>NZ_JBHRVV010000001.1:0-1697500 GCF_042647645.1 Massilia haematophila
GGAGCTCGATCCGCGCCTGGTGGTCTACGACTGCATGGACGAGCTGGCTTCGTTCAAGAAGGCGCCGCGCCAGCTGCTGCAGCGGCGAGTCGGCGCTGCTCAACTGGCCGACCTGGTGTTCGCGGCGGGCCCAGCCTGTACGAGGCCAAGCGCCACGCCATCCGAGCAGTGCATGCTTCCGAGCAGCGTCGATGTCGAGCACTTCCGCCAGGCGCAAGGCGCCATGGCAGTCATCCGGCGCAGGAGGCCATCCCCCATCCGCGGCTCGGCTTCTACGGGGGTCATCGACGAGCGCGTCGACTCGAGCTGGTGGGGCGCTGGCCGACGCCATCCCGACTGGAGTGGTGGCTGGTGGACCGGTGGTGAAGATCAACGAGGACGACCTGCCGCGCCGGCCGAACATCCATTACCTCGGCCAGGGACTACGCCGACCTGCCGGCCTTCCTCGCAGGCTGGGACGTGTGCCTGAATGCCGTTCGCGATCAACGAGGCGACCCGCTTCATCAGCCCGACCAAGGTGCTCGAGTACATGGCTGCCGAGCTGCCCATCGTCAGCACCCGATCGCGGACGTGGTGGGACCCTACGGCGGGATGGTGGCGATCGCCGACGGCGCCGATGCATTCGGGGCGGCCTGCGCCGCCGCGGCTCGCGCTCGCACCGTCCGACCGCGAGGCCAAGGCGGCGGCAATGCGCGAGCAGGTGGCGCGGGGCCTCGTGTGGAGCGCACGGCCCAGGCGATGGCGGCCCTGCTCGACGCCGCGCCTATGCCAGGCCGCGCAGGGCGACGAGGAAGCCGCCAGCGCGCAGGTGGCCAGGCCGGCGCTCGCCTGAGGACCTTGCGGACGGGCTTGCCGGGGGATGCATCATGGGGCGTGGCGAGCATGGTGGCGGCGCCCGGCGGCCCTGCCGGCGCGCTTGCTCGCTGCGCTGCTGGCCATGGCGCCGCTCCAGGCGCCACAGGCCGGCACGCTTGCAGCGATGCCCGAGTCGCCGCTTGAGTCGCCGCTCGAATACCTCTCGCGTCGAGCGAGATGCCGCCCCGCGATGCCGACACTGCGCAGATGCCGACGGGCCGGCGCCGGTGCGGGCCGCCACCAGGGCGGCTTCATCGGATCAGCGGCCATGGCCGGGGGCCTATCTGTTCGGCACCGTCCACGTCGGTCAATCGTCGTTCTATCCGCTGGCGCCGGAAGCGCAGCGCGTGCTGGCCGGCGCCGATCACCTGGTGGTCGAGCTCGACACGGGCGCGAACGAGTCCTTTACGCAGGCGGTCGCAGGCATGGCGCTATCCCGACGGCGGCAACATCGCAAGCGCCTGGCGCCGGACACCCTGGCGCGCTTGAGCGACGCCCTGCACGCGGAAGGCGTCAGCGTGGCCAGCATGGCCACCTGAAACCCTGGCTGATCGCCAACCTGCTGCTGAGCATGCGGCTCGAGCGCGAAGGCTTTCGCCGCAGCGAAGGCGTCGAGGAAAAGCTGCTGACGCAGGCGCGCCGGCGCGGCATCAAGGTCGTCCAGCTCGAGAGCGCCGATACCCAGCTGGCATTGTTCGACAGCATGAACGACATCGAATCCGAGCGTTACCTGCGCGAGACGCTCGACGGACTGGCGATGGCAGCGTGCTGCGCAAGGCGGGGCGGATCATCGAAGCCTGGCGCAAGGGCGAGCCCGCCGCGCTCGACGCGCTGCTCGCGGAGGCAACGGCAGGCGGCACGACGATTGCCGACTTCACACGGCGCAAGCTCCTGGGCGGCGCAACGCGGACATGGCCACCCACATCGACGACTTGATGACCCACAGCGGTGGCGTGATCTTCGTGGGCGTCGGCTTGTTGCACCTGCTGGGCGACAACGGGCTGCCGCCTTGCTCGCGCAACGCGGTTACCTGGTCGAAAGGGTGTATTGAGCGGACCGCGGAGGGCTGCGTGCCGGCGCGTTGAGTGTGCGGACCCTTGCCCACTGCGGGTCGGCTCCCCCCGTGCTTTCCACGTGCCCGCATCGCCGTCCGCGAGGCCCTTCCTGCGTCACACGGAAACGCTTCCGACGCATGGCTTGGACCTGGCCCGAACCTTGGCCCGGGCTGTGGCCGCGCCATGCCCTCACTACTGGATGGCGCCGCCGCTGATGGTCACGCGGTCGCCGCTGCGAAAGGCGGGAGTGGTCTCCTGGGTGACGATCTCGGTGCTGCCGTCGTCCATGCGCAGGGTAACGCGGTAGACGCGGTTCCGAGTCTATCGAGCCGCTGGCGCTGCCGCCGACCGCCGCGGGCCCCGGCGCCGGCGCCGCTGATGCCGCTGGCCGGCCGCGGCACGGTTTCGATCGAGACCCACGGTGGCGTTCGGGCTCGCGCTCGCCGCGGTGGCGCTGCCGGCGCTGGTGCTGCCCTGGGCGCTGCCGGTGGCGGAATCGCTGGTGGCGCCAGCTGCGCCGGCTTCGCCCATGCTGCCCGTGGGCCCGGTGCCCGAGCTGCCGGAGGTGCTGGACTGGTCGTAGCCGCTCTCGAGGTGCCGGAACTGCCTGAGGTGCGCTGGTGCCGCTGGTGCCGGAGCTGCCCGAGGAGCCGGACTGGTCGTAGCGCGATGCCGAGGTGCCAGAGGTTCCGGACGTACCCGAGGAACCCGACGTGCCTGAAGAGCCCGAGGAACCGAGGAACCCGAGGACCCCGAGGACCCCGAGACCCCGAGGAGCCGCCGCCCGGCCTCCCGAGCCGCTCGTGCCGGTGCCTTCGCCGGTGCCCGACATGCCGCCGGGCCGCTGTGCCGTCGCTCCGCTGTCGAGCTGCCGCTGGCGCCTTCGCCACCGCGCCCATGCCATGCTGGAACAGCCGGCCAGGCCAAGCGCTATGGCCAGGAAGCCCGCAGGACCACGCTCTGTTGTTTTTGCTTCATGATCGACTCCTTCGTTGGATTTTGTCAGTGGGTATGCGTGACGATGTCGTCTGCCACTCGGGTAAGAGGCGCAAACGGGCACGACGTTCCAGCTGACCCGAGTTGGCACTGAGCCAAATCAAGCCATACGAGAAGGGCGAAACTCAAGTGTTTCCGGCGGCTCAGCCGCGTTCCAGCTCGGCCCTGGGCAGGACCATCCACAGGATCGCGCAGGCGACGACGGCGGCGCTGCAGTCGACCAGCCAGTCGTGCACGTCGGCACCGCGGTAGGGGAAGAAGCTCTGGACCAGCTCGTCGATGGCGCCCATTACGGCGATCGCGGCCACGCTCGAGCGGCTGCGTGCGGCGGCGCTGCCGCGTCCGGCCGTGAACACAGCAGGGCCAGGGGTCGCATAGGCGGCCGAGTGCAGGACCAGTCCCGACGCATACTGGCCGACATCGGCGCGGGCGCCGGGAATCGAGCCGGCGACCACGATGGCGGCGAACATCGCGATCGCACAGCCATAGCGCAACTTGCGCAGGCGCGGGTCGAGAAGGAGGAAGTACAGGACGGGAGGCATGGTCGACAAGCTGGCAAAATGTCAACCATACCATGCCCGCGACCGCGCATCCGCACGATCGCCGCTGGACGGTAACGAGGGGAGCGAAGCTCAGATGCTCAGCGCGGGCTCGCCGTTGGCGTACTGGGCGTCGAAGCAGCTTTCGCACTCGGCGCAGAAAGTGGGCCAAGCGTACCGAGGTCTGGGCAACACGAGTTTCAGGTTGCAGCGTTGGCACTTGGGACAGATTTCGCGCACGCTGCCGAAGGTCAGGAGGGTCAGGGGAACCTGCTCGCCGTCCAGGTGGTCGATCACGACCAACGGGTTCAGCTCGCGGAGAATCAGGTTGTCGGCGCCGTCATGGCAACGGCGGCTGGAGAAGGCTGAGGGGTATGCTTGTCAGGATGTTGAAAACTCATCGGTCCGGCTCCCTTCTGTCTGGTTGGCATGGCAGCGTGCGTTGCCGATACGCGCGAAGCGCACCGACGACACGTGCGAACTTCATCATAGTCAAATGCCCACGGTGTGCAAGGTCTCGGTCGGGACTTCGCCTCGGAAGCCCACAAAAAAATGCCCGCCAGGAGAGAAGTGGCGGGCAAACCCAAGATCGGGCCAAGAGACGATGTTCGGTGGGTGTGCGACGCGCGGGGCGCCACACCGGTCTGCAATCACGCATATCGGTTGCGTGTACTGCAGATGAATTCAGTATAGGCAGGGTTTGTGACGCAGGCATGACACAGCGCAAGCAACGACGCGATGAACTGAACGGTCCGCTAGAGGAATGGTCGAGCACGTATGCTGGGTTGTCCGTGCTACGGGAACCAGTTGTTTGAGGAAGACGAACGATATGGGCAAAAAAAAAGCCCGCTGTTTGCGCGGGCTTAAAACTATTTTCTTGGAGGAGAATAGTGGAGACAGGTGCATTATGCTGCGTTGCGATATATATGTCTAATTGCAAATACAGATACCTGACATGCGCAGTGTGAATATTGTTGGGTTGCACTGCTTGTTTCCATAAAAGGATCAGTCGCGTACCGGCACCGTATAGTTCAGCGGCATGCGTCCGCCGTCGGCGCACAGGGTCTGGCCGGTGATGTAGGACGCATCGTCGCTGGCCAGGAAAGCGGCGATCGCGGCCACTTCCTCGGGCTCGCCGCAACGGCCCAGCGGGTGTGCGCGAGAGGATGGTGTGACGCGCTTCCGGACTGCCCAGCACGGCCTGCTTGGCCAGCTCGGTGAGGATGGTGCCGGGGCCGATCGCGTTCACGCGGATGCCGTGCTGCGCCAAACTGATCGCGGCCACGCGGTGAGCTGGTTGACGCCGCCCTTCGATACCACGTAGGGCACCTGGTTCGGGATCACCAGTTCCGCGTTCACGCTCGACATGTTGATAATGCAGCCGCTGTTGCGCTTGACCATGTCGCGCGCCGCCGCCTGGCTGCACAGGAACATCGATTTCAGGTTAATGCGCAGCACGCGGTCGAAGTCTTCTTCAAGCAGGTCGAGGAAGTCGGCGGCATGGGTCACGCCGGCATTGTTGACCAGGAGTCGATGTGGCCGAAGGCCTCGATGGTGGCGGCGAACAGGGCGTCGACATCGGACTTCTGGCTGACGTCGGCACAAAAGAAGCGGGCGGCGTCGCCCAGGGCCGCGGCCGCAGCCGCGCCTTCCGGACGCACGTCGGCCAGCATCACGCGCGCGCCTTCGCGCACCAGGCGCTGGGCAGGCCAGGCCGATGCTGGCTGGCGCCGGTCACGAGGGCGGTCTTGTTGGCAAGTTTCATGGCTGGTCTTTCACGGATTCAGAAAGCCATGATTGTACTGCCCGTCCCCTCAGATCATGATCGGATTGTCGGGCAGTTCGTTGGAGCGCTCGCCGTTGGCCGGGAAGTGTTCGCGCAGCAGCGAATTGACCTGCTCGATCGCGGTCAGCGAGCCTGGTGGAAATCGCCGCGCCGGAAGCCCTCGGTCATGGTGCGGCACACGCCTTGCCAGGTGGCGGCGTCGATCCTGCGGTCGATGCCGCGGTCGGCCACGATGTCGACCTTGTGGTCGGCCAGGTTCACGTAGATCAGCACGCCGCAATTGTCCTCGGTGTCCCAGACGCCATAGTCGGCGAACAGGGCGAGGGCGCGCTGGCGGTTGGTCACGCCGTCCCAGATCTCGTCGGTGGGCAGGGCTTTCTCGACGATGAAGCGCACTTCGCCGCGGTGGGTGCGTTCGCCGGCGGTGATGGCCTCGGCCACGGCGGTGAGGGTTTCATCCGGGAAGGCGCGCTGCGCGGCGGCCTTGGTGCTTCGCCAGTGGCGCAGCACGCGTCCCAGGCGTTCGCCGAACGATCCTTGCGTTGCTTTCGTCATTACCAGTCTCCCGAGCGCGCCGCCGCCGTCGAAGGTGCCGCCGCCGCGGAGAAGCCGCCCCCGCCGAATCCGCCGCCGCCCGAAAAGCCGCCGAAGCCGCCACCGCCGCCCGGCCCATGTTGCCGATGATATTGCCGAGGATGAAACCGGTGGCGCCGCTGCCCCAGCCGCCGCGCGACAGGCGCGTGCGGCGCGGGCGGAACATCGAGCGCACCAGCATGAAGCCGAATACCAACATCAGGATACCGAACATACCGACCCCGCCTCCATCGTCGTTGTTCCCCGCCGGCGCTACCTGCTGGGCCGGCGCGGGAAATCGCTCCGGTTCAGCAGCGTGGCAATGGCGCCCACGCCTGCGACCAGGCCCTCGTAGTAATGGTTTTGCCGAAAATGCGGCGCGATCGTGTCCTGCAGGATGCGCTTGCTCTGGGCGTCGGTCAGCACGCCCTGCACGCCGCGTCCGGCCTCGATGCGCAGGCGCCGCAGCGAGCTCGGATTGTCGCGCGCGACCAGCAGCAGCACGCCGTCGTCCACGCCCTTGCGGCCCAGCTTCCAGGCGTCCGCCACGCGAATGCCGAACTGCTCGATCGCTTCCGGCTCGGTCGACTTCACCAGCAATACGGCGATCTGGCTGCCGGTTTTCGCCTCGTAATCGGCAAGTACCGCCTCCAGGCGCTGGTGCTGGCTGGCGTCGAGCATGCCGGCTTCGTCGGTCACATGGCCGGCCAGGGGCGGCACTTCCTTCAGCTGCGCCTGGGCCGGTCCGGCCAGCATGCAGGCCAGCGTAGTGGCCAGCACATACAACCACAGCGTGCGCAGGATCGTCATCGCGTGCCGGCCTTATTTGCCGAAGTCGACCGTCGGCGCGGTCGAGATCGCTTTTTCGTTCTCGACCGTGAACGAAGGCTTGGCTTCGTAGCCGAACATCATGGCCGTCAGGTTGGTCGGGAACTTGCGCACGGTGACGTTGTAGTCCTGGACCGAGGCGATGTAGCGCTGACGCGCCACCGTGATGCGGTTCTCGGTGCCTTCCAGCTGCGACTGCAGGTCGCGGAAGCTGGTATCGGCCTTCAGGTCGGGGTATTTCTCGGACACGGCCATCAGGCGCGACAGCGCGCCCGACAGTTCGCCCTGCACCTGCTGGAATTTCTGGAAGGCTTCCGGATTGTTCAGCACTTCCGGCGTGATCTGGAAGCTGGTCGCGGCGGCGCGCGCGCGCGTGACCGCTTCCAGGGTCTCGCGTTCGTGCGAGGCATAGCCCTTGACCGTGTTCACCAGGTTCGGGATCAGGTCGGCGCGGCGCTGGTACTGGTTGACGACTTCGCCCCAGGCCGCCTTGGTGGCCTCGTCCTTGGTCTGGAATTCGTTGTAGCCGCAGCCCGAGAGCAGCGAACCGGCCAGCAGGGCGCGGCCAGGATGCGGGCCCAGCGCGAGAAGAGGGAAGACGTCATCATGTTCTTGTCCATACGAGTTGTCGAATGAATAAAAATACCCCAAGACCATATTTGCCAGTCGCACGGCCGTGCCCGGCGGAGGCTGCGGTGCGGCCGACGGGTACAATATTGGGTTTGCAATGACACTGTTACAAGGGCCCGACGTGAATTTCATCAATAAGCTAACCGCAGCCTGGACCCGCAACGATTCGCTGCTGTGCGTGGGGCTGGACCCCGACCTGGCGCGCTTTCCCGCGCACCTGAAGGATACGCCGGACGGCATTGTCCGCTTCTGCAAGGCGATCATCGACGCTACCGCCGATTTGGCATGCGCCTTCAAGCCCCAGATCGCCTACTTCGCCGCGCTCGGCGCGGAAGACCAGCTCGAAGAGATCTGCCGCTACCTGCGCGAGACCTATCCGCACATCCCGCTGATCCTCGACGCCAAGCGCGGCGACATCGGCGCCACCGCCCGCCAGTACGCGCGCGAGGCGTTCGACCGCTACGGCGCGGACGCGGTGACGGTCAATCCCTACATGGGCTTCGATTCGGTCGAGCCCTACATGGAGTGGGCCGACCGCGGCGTGATCGTGCTGTGCCGCACCTCGAACGCGGGCGGCTCGGACCTGCAGTTCCTCGACGTCGGCGGCCAGCCGCTGTACCAGCACGTGGCGCGCCTGGTGGCGGAGAAGTGGAACCGCAACGGCCAATGCGCGCTGGTGGTGGGCGCGACCTTCCCGGAAGAGCTGGCCCAGGTGCGCGCGCTGGTCGGCGACATGCCATTGCTGGTGCCGGGCATCGGCGCCCAGGGCGGGGACGTGGCCGCGACCGTGCGTTCGGGCGGACCGCGAACGGGGCCGGATGATGATCAATTCGTCGCGCGCGATCCTGTACGCGGCGCCGCAGGAGGGCGAGGATTTCGCGGCGGCGGCGCGGCGCGTGGCGCAGGAAACGCGGGACGAGATCAATCGGTATCGGGGGTGATTGGGTTTCCCGTCTCGAAGCATGTGGCGCTGTTGCGTGGGCCGTTAGCGGTCTTTTGAATCCGCGTGGGCTCGAGAGCCCACCCTACGGGAGACGCTATTGGCGAGCTCTACCAGGGTTTCGTATGAACTCGCCTGGAACGCCTCCCGTAGGGTGGGCACCTGTGCCCACGCGGATCATGCGAACCACTAGCCGAACAGGCAACAGCCTCACGCCGCCCGCACACCGCACGCACTGAGCTCAATACCGCTCCGGCGCAATCATCTCCACGTAGTCATACAGCGCCCCCAGGATTTCCTGCGCGCGCTCGTCCGCCGTCTCCGACAGCGCATCGATCTCGCCGAACAGCTGGTCCACCGTGCGCGCGTTGCCGGCGCCATCGTAGAGCCGCGCCGCGCGGTGTTCTTCCCAGCGCTGCATGTCCGCCTCGCTCAGGGTGTGCGGGAAGTTGCGGGCGCGGTAGCGGAACAGGAGGTCGGCCAGGCGCTCGTCCTCGAAGGAGGGGCGCATGCCCGCCAGGCGCTCGGGCGATTCGCCGCGCAGCGACTCCAGCTTGCGCCGGTCGCCATTGCTGACGAAGCCGCCGTACAGGTCCTCGTCGACGTCGACCTCGGTGTCGCTGCTCGCCGCCGGCTTCTGGAACACCTGGGCCCAGGTCGCGGCCATGCTCGGACCGCCCTGGGCCAGCTGGGCGTGGCTGCGCTGCTGCGCGAGATCCATGCCCCAGCGCTCGGCCATCGTCACGCTCAGGGTCTTCAGGTTGCCGACCAGCATCGGCGACTTGTTCAGGTGCACGCTTTTGATCGGCAGCCGCGTGACGCCTTCGGGCAGCTCGCTGCTGCGCGTGAACATGCGCAGGCGGATCGTCTCGACGTCGAGCCCGAACAGTTCGGACGGATCGTGGCGGCAATCCCAGACCAGGATCTCGTTCTTGTTGGTCGGATGCTGGGCCAGCGGCCACACCAGGGCCAGGCAGCCCTGTTCGGCCGGGAACATGCCCGACACGTGCAGGAAAGGCTGGCGCAGCGAGGGGTCGAGGTGCAGGCCCATCTCTTCGGCGACACGGTCCTTGCGCCGCAGTTCCAGGCAGAAATCGAACAGCTTGGGTTGCTTGCTGCGGATCAGGCGCGCCAGGGCGATGGTGGCGCGCACGTCCGACAGTGCGTCGTGCGCCGATTCGTGCGCCAGGCCGTTGGCGGCGCTCAGGTCTTCGAGGCGGAAGCTCGGCCGGCCGTCCGGATGGCGCGGCCACGCGATGCCGTCGGGACGCAGCGCATAGGCCATGCGCACCACGTCCAGCAGGTCCCAGCGCCCGCAATTGTTCTGCCACTCGCGCGCATACGGATCGATCAGGTTGCGCCAGAACAGGAAGCGCGTCACTTCGTCGTCGAAGCGGATCGTGTTGTAGCCGACGCCGATGGTGCCGGGTTCGCTGAAGGAGGCTTCGACCTGGCGCGCGAATTCGTGCTCGGGCACGCCCCGTTCCAGGCATTGCTGCGGCGTGATGCCGGTAATCAGGCAGGACTGCGGATCGGGCAGGTAATCGTGCGCCGGCTGGCAATAGAGCATGACCGGCTCGCCGATCTCGTTCAGTTCGGCATCGGTGCGGATCGCCGCGAACTGCGCCGGGCGGTCGCGGCGCGGCTGGGCGCCGAAGGTTTCGTAGTCGTGCCAGAGGAAGGTGTGGGTGCTCATCGAAGTCCGTGTGTCAGGGTCCGCACGGATTGTCGGGGCGCCGCCCCGATCCGTCAACCGCCCGGCTCACAGGCTCACGCAATTGCGTCCGGCTTCCTTGGCGCGGTAGAGGGCGGCGTCCGCGGCTTCGATCAGGGCGGTCTCGTCGCCGTTCGGGTCGAGCATGGCGACGCCGAAGCAGGCCGTCAGGTGCGGCATCGGCACGCGCATGTCGGGGAACAGCACGACCTCGCGCATCTGCTGGCACAGGCGGTCGGCCACCATCCGCGCCAGCTCGCCGCTGGTGTCGGGCAGCACCGCCAGCAGTTCCTCGCCGCCATAGCGCACCGCAAAGTCCGACGGGCGCAGGCCATCGCGGATGACGTTCGCCGCCGCACACAGGGCGGCATCGCCGACCAGGTGGCCGTGGGTGTCGTTGAACTTCTTGAAGTTGTCGAGGTCGATCATGAGCAGGGCCAGCGGGCTGCCCTGGGTGCGCGCCCGCGCCACCAGCTTCGGCAGCATGTCGGCCAGCCAGGTGCGGTTGTACAGGCCGGTGAGGGTGTCGTTCAGCGACAATTGGCGGTAGAACTCACCGAGCTTCTGGCGCCGGCGCAGCAGGGCATTGGCGGCGCGGATGCGGAAGGACAGCAGGCGCAGCAGGTTGCGCGCCACCGCGTTCGAGTGGTCGATCAGTTCCCAGGCCAGGTCCGATTCGATCACCAGCAAGTGGCTGTCCTCGACCGCGCGCACGGCATCGAGGTTGACGGCGTCGTCCAGCACCGATTGCTCGCCCACGCTTTCGCCGGCCAGGATGCGGTTGACGCTGCCGTCCGACGCGCCGGCATGGCCGTCGGTCTCGACTTCCAGCATGCCCGAGAGCACGATGTACAGGCGCGCACGGACCGTGTCCTCGATCGGTTCGCCCGCGCTCACCCGCACCACCTCGCAATCGGCGAGCGCGCTCGCCGCGGCGGCCACGTCGGCGCCACGAAACAATTGCAGGTCCTCGACCTGGTAGCCCGACTGTGCAAAGTTACCGATGTGTTCCAAGACGAACTCCTCCGCGTGGTGGCTAAGACATACACATTGCATGATAAACCATGATTGTGGCTAGTCTGACTGGTGTTTCGGAAACATCGGTGTTCCAATAGCGGCCATGCATCCATCCCACACCCATCTCGTCGACGCGCTCGGCGTTGCCCATGTTCCCGCGCCCGGTGCGCGCATCGTTTCGCTCGTCCCTTCGATCACCGAACTGCTGTGCGATCTGGGCCTGGCCGGGCAAGTCGTCGGCCGCACCGGTTTCTGCATCCACCCTGCGCAGATCGTGCAGGCCATCCCGAAGGTGGGCGGCACCAAGGACGTGAACGTCGAGAAGATCCGCAAGCTGGCGCCGACCCACCTGGTGGTGAATATCGACGAAAACGAAAAGCCGACCGTCGAGGAACTGGCCCGATTCGTGCCGAACATCGTCGTCACCCATCCGCTGGCGCCGCGCGACAACCTGGCGCTGGCACGCCTGATGGGCGGCATCTTCGGCGCCACCGCGCAGGCCGAGGCCTGGTGCGCGGCCTTCGAGGCGGAACATGCGGCGCTGCAGGCGCAGGGGCGTGGCCCGGAACGCACGGTGTTGTACTGCATCTGGCAGGATCCGTGGATGAGCGTTTCGCGCGACACCTATATTGCGCGCATGCTCGGCGAGCTGGGGTGGAAGGTGCCGGACCTGGGCGAGGCGCGTTATCCGCGTTTCTCCTGGTCCGACGCGCTCGTGTCCGGGCTGGACGCGGTGCTGCTGTCGACCGAACCCTACCGCTTCACGCAGGCGCACGCGGATGCGCTCGAGAAGCAGGTCGGCATCCCGGTGTTCCTGGTCGATGGGGAGATGATGTCCTGGTATGGCAGCCGGGCACTGGCCGGATTGCGCTACCTGCGCGAGGTGAGGGGTATGGTCGAGGGCAAGGGTTAAAGCGGCGCCCGCCCGGAAGCCGGGCGGGCGGACCTCATCTGTCGCGGGCGATCAGGAATCGGTCAGGTGCTTGTCGGCCAGCGCGTCGACCGCCGGGGCGGCATGGCCGTGGCGATCCTTGTCCTGCAGGCGGCCGAGGGTGCTGTCGAGGGCGCGCGCCAGCTTGGCGCTGGCGTTCTTGATCGACTGGCGCAGGTCGTCGGCGTGCTCGCGCACGACGACCGGCTGGTAGCCGCGCACGCGTGCTTCCAGCGTGCAGCCATTGCCGCCGTCGGCATGCTTTTCGCGGTTTTCATTGGTCAGGTGAACTTCGACGCCGGTCAGGTAGTCCTCGAAGCGGCCGATGGCGGCGCGCAGGACGGTCTCGACGTGTTCGTCCAGGCCCTGGTGGTTCTCGATGGTGCGGTCGGTGTTGACGTTGATTTGCATAAGTGGCTCCGTATTCATCTGTTCTGGAGCCGATCTTACTCTTTTTGCCATTTTCGGCGCGCCCGGCTGGCGTCGCTCAGGTCTTGCGCGCGCTTTTCTCACGCTTCTTACGCCTCCCGCGCTTCCTTCTCGTGATGAGGGAAGCGGTCCATCTTCGACAGCACCGGGAACAGCACGGCCCAGAGGCCAGTGACCGCGAGCGTCGCCGCGCCGCCGAGCAGGATCGCGCGCACCAGGCCGAACCAGCCGGCGGTGATGCCCGACTCGAATTCGCCCAGTTCATTGGACGCGCCGATGAAGACCGCGTTCACGGCGCTGACGCGGCCGCGGATCTCGTCCGGCGTCTCGTACTGCACCAGCAGGTGGCGCACGTAGACGCTGACCATGTCGCCGGCGCCGAGGACGAACAGGGCGCCCAGCGCCACCGGGAAGTGGCTGGTCGATCCGAGCGTCAGGACCGCCAGGCCGAACAGCGCGACGCCGCCGAACATCCAGGCGCCGACGCGGCGCCGGATCGGGAAGAAGGCCAGGGCAATGGAACAGAGCGCAGCGCCGGCGCCGGGCGCGGTGCGCAGCCAGCCGAGCGCCGTCGGGCCGGCGTGCAGCACGTCGTGGGCATAGGCGGGCAGCAGGGCGGTGGCGCCGCCGAACAGCACCGCGAACAGGTCGAGCGAGATCGCGCCCAGCACGATCGGGCGCGAGCGGACGAAGCGCAGGCCCTCGAGCAGGGTATGCCAGCTGGCCGGCTGCGTGCTCTTCGCCTGGGGCGCGCTCTTCGCCGAGGCCATCAGGGTCACCGACACCGCCAGCAGCAGCGCCGACACGGTGTACACGAAAGTCGGGCCGAACACGTACAGCAGGCCGCCCAGCACCGGACCGGCGATCACGGCCACGTGGAAGGTCGAGGAGGAGAGGGCGACGGCCTGGCCGAAATCCTGGTCCGGCACCAGGTTGCGCAGCACCGCCTGCGAGGCCGGCATCATGAAGGCGCGCGCACTGCCGAACAGCACCAGCACCGCGAACACCGGCCACACCACGCTGCTGCCGCTCCAGGTAAAGGCCAGCAGCAGGCCGCTGACCAGCAGCTGCACCAGCATGCACAGCACGATGATGCGGCGCCGGTCATGGCGGTCGGCCACGTGGCCGGCCCACAGGATCAGCACCAGGAAGGGCGCGAACTGGGCCAGGCCGATCAGGCCGAGGTCGAACAGGCTGCCGGTGATCTGGTAGACCTGCCAGCCGACGGCGACGCTTTGCATCTGGACGGCCAGCGTGCCGAGGAAACGGGCGGACAGGTAAAACGAGAGGTTGCGGTTGCGCAGGACGCCGAGGCCGCCGCTTGGGGACAACAGGGACATGGGAGGGAGCACATTACTGGCAAGAAGTTGCCAATTGTGCCTGAATCAGG
This sequence comes from Massilia haematophila, assembly GCF_042647645.1. Taxonomy (NCBI): domain Bacteria; kingdom Pseudomonadati; phylum Pseudomonadota; class Betaproteobacteria; order Burkholderiales; family Oxalobacteraceae; genus Massilia; species Massilia haematophila. The sequence goes on from NZ_JBHRVV010000001.1 coordinate 13,684, forward strand.
ACGGTGGTGCCGATGATGCGTCGGGTGGGCGGGGGCCAACATGACGCGGACGTCACGCGTGGGCACGTCATTGATGCCCCCGGCATCAATGACCCCACCCTACGCGGCTTATCCCTGCGCCAGGTCGGCCTCGGTCGTGAACGAATCGGCAAAGAACTCGTCCGCCGGCAGGCCGCACTGCGCCACGTACTCGCTGCGCGCGGCATCGACCATCACCGGCGCGCCGCAGGCATACACCTGGTAACCGGACAGGTCCGGGATGTCCTGCATGACGGCGGCGTGCACGTAGCCGGTGCGTCCAGTCCAGTTGTCCTCAGGCAGCGCGTCCGAAATGACCGGGATGTACTGGAAATCGGGCAGGGTCGTGGTCCAGGCCTGGCACAGCTCGTCCATGTACAGGTCCTGGGGACGGCGGCCGCCCCAGTACAGGCGTACCGGACGAGTTGATTTCAGGTGCATCAGGTGCTCGACCAGGGCCTTGACCGGCGCGAAGCCGGTGCCCGAGGCCAGCAGCACGATCGGCTTGTCGGATTCTTCACGCAGGAAGAAGGTGCCGAGCGGGCCTTCGAAGCGCAGGATGTCGCGCTCCTTCATGGCGCCGAACACGTGGTCGGTGAACAGGCCGCCCGGCAGGTGGCGGATGTGCAGCTCGAGCGGACGCTCCAGCGAAGGCGCGCTGGCGATGCTGTAGGCGCGGCGCTTGCCGTCCTTCAGCAGGAATTCGACGTACTGGCCGGCGCGGTAGGCCAGGGCCTCGTTGGCCGGCAATTGCAGGGTGACGATCGCCACGTCCGGCGCGGCGCGGGTGATGCTCTGGACCCGGGTCGGCATCTTGCGCACCGGGTAGTCGCTGCTGCCGCCGACCTCGCGCGCCTCGATCACCACGTCGCCTTCCGGCACCGCGCAGCAGAACAGCGAGAAGCCCTGCAGCTTTTCCTGCTCGCTCAGGGCGCGCTGCTGGTGCGGCTTGTGGGAGACGAGGCCGTCGACGACCTTGCCCTTGCACGAGCCGCAGGCGCCATTCTTGCAGCCGTAGGGCAGGCCGACGCCGGCGCGGATCGCGGCCGCGAGCACGGTTTCGTCGGACTCGCACGCGAATTGGTGGCCGCTGGGCTGGACAGTGATCTGGAACGTCATGTTTGGATTCTTGGAGATAAATAAACGCGAAAGATGGCTAGTCAGCGGAATGTGTATTCCGCTGCAATGGAAGTGGGCTATTTTACACGGCGCGTGCAGGAGGGGCGCCCGAGGCGCGGCCGCTCCGCGCATGCCGTCAGTTCGGCGCGGCTCGCATACAATGCCTGCCGTGAATACCAAATCCTTGAAACGGCCACGCCTGCTGCTGGTCGGCTGCGGCGACGTCGGCATGCGCCTGCTGCCGCTGCTCTCCGGGCGCTTTCGCGTCTTCGCCGTGACGCGCGACCCCGAACGCTGCGCAGCGCTGCGCGCGCTGGGCGCGGTGCCGGTCGTTGCCGACCTCGACCAGCCGGCCACGCTGGCGCGCCTGCGCGGCCTGGCCCGCCAGGTCGTCCACCTGGCGCCGCCCCAGCCCAGCGGCGCTCACGACCGGCGCACGCGCAACCTGGCCGCGGTGTTGTCGGCGGGCACGCGCCTGGTCTACGTCAGCACGACCGGCGTGTACGGCGACTGCGGCGGCGCCCTGGTGCACGAGACCCGCAGCGTGGCGCCGAAGAACGACCGCGCCCGGCGCCGGGTGGATGCCGAGCGCACCTTGCGCGCCTGGGCGCGCCGCACCGGCGGGCAGCTCTCCATCCTGCGCGTGCCGGGCATCTACGCGCTCGACCGCCTGCCGCTGCAGCGCCTGCGCGAGGGCACGCCTGCATTGCGGCCTGAGGACGACGTCTACACCAACCACATCCAGGCCGACGACCTGGCGCGCATTGTCGCGCTGGCGCTGTTTCGCGGCCTGCCGAACCGGGTCTACCACGCGGTCGACGACACGCGCATGCGGATGGGCGATTATTTCGACGCGGTGGCCGACGCCTTCGACTTGCCGCGCCCGCCGCGCCTGGCGCGCGACGCCCTGCGCGAACAGGTGTCGCCGGTGCTGCTGTCCTTCATGTCGGAGTCGCGCCGCCTGGACAACGGGCGCCTGGGCGAACTGGGTGTGCGCCTGCGCTACCCGGACGTCGCCGCTGCGCTGGCGCAGTGGCGGCTGGTAAAATAGCGACATGAAGGAAACCGATATGACCTACGAAGAATACCTGGATGAAGTGACGACCCTGATCGTCGAAAAATACGATCTCGACGACGAGGCCGCGATCAAGATCGTCGTCGATGCCCAGGAGCGGGGCTATTTCATTGCCCACGACGACCAGAAATCGATGCGCACCCTCGAGCGCGCCCACGACGACGCGCGCGCCCTGTTCAAGGCCAGCCGCAAGAAGTAAGCCCGCCACGGGCGCCGTCCGGCGTCCGCCCCATCGCCTCCATTTCATCTTTTCCGCCCGTCCGCGCGCCGGGCCGGCGCCGCCATGGCGTCCGTCTTTCCATCGACCCGGTTCGTGTTGCAGCCGTGCCGTGCCTACGCATCAGCGGCCAGGCTGGGCCTGCGCACGCCATGTCTGTCGGAAAACTTCCACATTTTCCCTTCTGTCTGTAGGGGAAATCCTACAGTTGCTTGAATAAAATCTAACTTTCCCATTATCATTACAAGCTTGAAAAATCACCGTACAAACGGTGCTGTTTTGCTCTGCAGAAGCAATTTCTTACGTTCAAAATGTAGATGTAAGAAATTACGCACGGAGTGTGATAATTAGAAAGAATTCGGAAATGCCTATCAGAAGACTGCCGGAAGGCTCAGCCTACGACCCAAATCGCGTCCTCGACGCCATCATCGCCAAACTGCAACTGAAGAACGACGCCGCCCTGTCGCGCGCGCTGGAAGTCGCACCGCCGGTGATCAGCAAGATCCGCCACAACACCCTGCCGATCGGCGCCACCATCCTGCTGCGCATGCACGAAATCAGCGATTTCAGCATTCGCGAACTGCGTGCGCTGATGGTCGCACCGGGTGCGGAGATGTCGGCTGCCTGAAAAAAGAGCCGGCTCGGGGCCGGCTCGATGAAGGGCAGGTCGTGCGCCATGCCCGATGCTTCATGTCCATGCATGTCTGTCGCCGTTGCGCCGTCCTGGCAGACGGCGCCGGCGGCTATCCCTGCCTAGCCCCGCCTCGGCAGGGCCCGCGCGACCTGGCTCAGGCAGCCAGGGGCGCCCGGCCGCACCAGGCGGTCTGCACCTCGGCAGCGGTATTGGCCGGAGCACGGCCGCACCAGGCGCTCTGGACTTCGGCGGCGGTATGCGCAGGCGCCCGGCCACACCAGGCGGTCTGGGCCTCGACGGCGGTATTGGCCGGTGCCCGGCCGCACCAGGCGGTCTGTACTTCGGCGGTGGTATTGGCCGGAGCACGGCCGCACCATGCCGTCTTCTTCGCGCCGGCTGCGGCCGGTGCGCGACCGCACCACGCGGTTTCCTGCGCCGCTTCCGGCGCGCGTCCACACCATGCGGTCCGGACCGCTGCCGCGATGGCGGTGACGGGCGAGCGTCCGCACCAGGCGGGCTGGCCCGCGCCTTCGGCAGCGGTGACCGGAGCGCGGCCGCACCACGCGGCCTGGGCGGCGGCGCTCGCCACGTCCTGGGGCGCGCGGCCGCACCAGGCGGCGTCGGCCTGCTTCAGGTAGGGCTCGCCGAAGGTCGACTCGTACAGTTCGCGCATGCGTTGGCCGGCCTGTTCCTGCACCGCGATGTCGTCCTCGCCGCGCAGGCCGATGTAGGGATAGTGATGCAGGAAGTAGCCGAAGGCCTGTTCGCAGTCGCTGGCGTACTTCATGGTGTCGAGGATGTGGTAGTGCCAGAAAGTGTCGACGTCCACCAGCGGCGCCGTTTCTTCGTTCGGGAAGGCTTTCATCAGGTACAGGAAGCGGCGGTATTCGGTTTCCGTCGCGTTCGCCCGTTCGAGCGACCAGCCTTCTCCGGACTCCTTGTGCATCAGCTTGACTTTAATCGGGTTCAAATCCAGGGCGGCGATCGCTTCGAAATCGTTATTCGCGTTCATGTTTCATCCTTTTGTTTTGGATACTGCGTCGTTATTGTGATTTGGTGTTCCCTAGGATGACGAAGTCGTGCTGACTGATGGTTTGGCCCTCCTTCTCGTCGAGTACAGTCTGTAGTGAAAAATGCCCGGTTTGACGCACCACATTGATGACCATTCTCTACCCCAAACTTGCGGAAATTGTTGATTATTCGCAAGTTGAGTGATGTCAAGCAATTGCGTGTCGCAAAATTCGCTACAGGCTTTCGAAGACCTGGGCGGGCCTGGGGGACGTGGGCGCTGGCTGGGACACGGAGATCAGGTTGTCGGCAGTCGGGATCGATACGTGGACTGTCGTGCCGGCGTTCGGCCGGCTGGTGATCAGGCATTTGCCGCCGAGGATGCGCACGCGCTCCTCGATACCGACCAGGCCGAAGGAGCCAGGCTTCTGGCTGCCGCTCCTGGCCAGTCCGATACCGTTGTCGCTGACCGTCATCGAGATCGACTCCGCGTCGAGCGCGAGCTCGACCCGCACGGCAGTGGCGCGCGCGTGGCGCGAAACGTTCGTCAACGACTCCTGCAGGATGCGGAACAGGGTGGTAGCGCAGCGGTCGCTCACATGTAATTCGCGGCCGTCGGACACCAGTTCGCAGGCGATCCCGGTACGGCGCTGGAACTCGGCGATCTGCCAGTCGACCGCGGCGGTCAAGCCCAGGTCCAGTACGTGAGGGCGCAAATCGTTGATGATCTGGCGCACGCTCTTGATGGTGGCGTCGATCTGCTCGAGCGTCCAGCGTGCCCGCGCATGCAGGCGCGGGTGACGGCGGCTGGTGCGCGAGGCCAGCAAGTCGGCCTCGATGCGCAGGGCCAGCAGGTTCTGGCCGAGGTCGTCATGGATCTCGCGCGCGATGCGCTTGCGCTCGTTTTCCTTGATGGTTTCGGCATGCGCCGCCAGGCGCCGCAGGTTGTCGTTGGTCTTCTGCAGCTTCGCTTCGCTGGCGCGCAATTCCTCCGTCATTTCCTCGGCCAGTCCGATGGCGCGGCGGCGCGAAGAACTCAGGGTCTGGAATAGCGCATACAGCAGGGCGGTACCGGTCGCTCCCGCCAGCATCGCCACCCAGGGCAGGTAGCTGTCGATTTCCGAATACATGCTGTGCTTGGCGACGCGGAAATCGATATCCCAGCCGCGTCCGCTCACACCCACCGGCAGCAGGGCGCGGAACATGTCCGGCTCGTGTTCGCGCGCCTGGGGCTGGTTGTCGAAGAACACGGTGCGCTGGTAGACGCCGGGCGGCCCGCCGAGCTCTTCGACCGGACTCAAGCCGGAAATGACCAGCCGGGTCGAATGCTTCGGCATGTTGTCCAGCACGCCTTGCGCCAGGCGCGAGACGCTAAAGCCGATGCCGACCGAGCCGATGTAGGCCGCGCGGCGCTGGCCGACGTCGTTCAGCGGCATGGCCGGACGGTAGACCGGCATGCGCATGCCCAGTCCGCTGGTGTGGGGCTTGATCGCCACCCGCGTGCCCGAGGTCGAGGCGTCGCCGGTGTCGCGCGAGTGCGCCAGCGCCAGGGCGACCGCGGGCCGCGCCTGCAGGTCGATGCCGACCCGGTCGGCGCGCGCCGTGCTCGGCTCGATGTAGGTCAGTACCGTGTATTCGGGACGGCGGCCAGCGGGCCGGATGCGGAAATCCATGCCTTTCGCGCCGAGCTCGCGCCGCAGCTGCGCTTCGACGGCGGGACGCTCGGCGTCGCTGAAGGTGCGCGCAAAATTGATCGTCTCGACGCCGGGGAAATGGTTTTCCAGGTCGAGGCCGGCGACGTAATGGCGGAATTCCTCGCTGGTGACCTCGTCGCCCGCGAGAAACAGGCTGGCGGTGCCGCGCAGCAGGTCCGCATAGCTCTTGATGCGGCTGTCCAGGATCGACTGGACACCGCGCGCCATGTGCAGGAAGCGTTCGTGGGCGTCATTCTCGATCGCGCTGCTGGTACTGATGTGCAGGCCGGTTCCGACGCCGAGCGACAGCAGGGCACCCAGCCAGGAGCCGAGCTTGATCGATGCGATTTTCTGCGCAAACTCGACCACGATCCCCATCTTTTCTGCTCCCAATCGTTATTCATTACTTCATTTTTGATTTCGATCAGAATCGCGCAGACGGACACGCCTGTTACCTATCAGTTCTGACAGGTTGCGTGCGGTTCGGTGGCCACATGAAAAATCCCGCCGCGGCGGGGCCGGGGCGGGATTGTGCTGTGGTTCTTGTTCCGGAGCGGAACCGGCTTTACTTGCCGCCCCAGCTGTCCTTCAGCGTGGTGACGCGGTTGAAGACCGGCTTGCCCGGTTGCGAATCGACGCGGTCGGCCACGAAATAGCCGTGGCGCTCGAACTGGAAGCGCTGGTCGGCCACGGCCGCGGCCATGCCCGGCTCGAGGTAGGCGGTGACGGTTTCCAGCGCGTTCGGGTTCAGCGCGGCCTTGAAGTCCTTGCCGCCGGCATCCGGCTGCGGGTCGAGGAACAGGCGGTCGTAGAGGCGCACTTCCGCTTCCAGGGCGGCGGCGGCGCTGACCCAGGTGATGTTGCCCTTGACCTTGTAGTTGTCCGCGCCCGGCGTGCCCGACTTCGAATCCTCGAAGTATTTCACGCGCACGGCGGTCACGTTACCGTTCTCGTCCTTGTCGTAGCCGGTGCACTCGACCACGAAGCCGTACTTCAGGCGCACGCGGGCGCCCGGCTGCTCGCCGACTGGCGGGGTGAAGCGGTGGTAGCCCTTGGTCGGGGTTTCCATGAAGTCTTCCTGCTCGATCCACAGCTCGCGCGTGAACGGGAAGCTGCGCTGCCCCATTTCCGGGTGGTGCGGGTGGACGGGCGAGGTGCACGCGACCGATTCGCCTTCCGGGAAGTTTTCGACGATCAGTTTCAAAGGACGCAGCACGGCGATCGCGCGTGGCGCCTTCGGGTCGAGGTCGTCGCGCAGCGCGCCTTCGAGCGTGCTCATGTCGATCCAGCCGTCGGCCTTCGAGACGCCGATGCGCTCGCAGAACAGCTGGATCGATTCCGGCGTGTAGCCGCGGCGGCGCAGGCCGACGATGGTCGGCATGCGCGGGTCGTCCCAGCCGGTGACGATGCCGTCGTCCACCAGCGAACGCAGCTTGCGCTTGGAGGTGACGACATAGGTCAGGTTCAGGCGCGCGAATTCGTACTGGCGCGGCACCGGGCGCTGGAAGAAGCCGCCTTCGGCCAGGGTCTCGACCAGCCAGTCGTAGAACGGGCGGTGGTCCTGGAATTCCAGGGTGCACAGCGAGTGGGTGATGTTCTCGATCGCGTCCGAGATCGGGTGCGTGTAGTCGTACATCGGGTAGATGCACCAGTCGTCGCCCGTGCGGTGGTGATGCGCGTGGCGGATGCGGTACAGGGCCGGGTCGCGGTTGGTCATGATCGGCGAGGACATCGCGTCCTCGCTCATCTTCGCGCGCAGGATGTGTTCGCCGTCCTTGTACTTGCCGGCCTTCATGTCGCGGAACAGTTGCAGCGATTCCTCGACCGGGCGGTTGCGGTAGGGCGAATTGGTGCCCGGCGTACCGAAGTTGCCGCGGTTCCTGGACATGTCCTCGGCGCTCTGGCTGTCGACATAGGCATAGCCCTTCTGGATCAGGTACTCGGCCATCTCGTACAGCTTGTCGAAGTAGTCGGAGGCGTAGTGCAGGAATTCCTCGCCGCCTTGCTCCCAGGTGAAGCCCAGCCACTTGACGCTGTCCATGATGGTGTCGACGTATTCCTGGTCTTCCTTCTCCGGATTGGTGTCGTCGAAGCGCAGGTGGCAGCGGCCGTTGTAGTCGCGCGCCAGGCCGAAGTTCAGGCAGATCGATTTCGCGTGGCCGACGTGCAGGTAGCCGTTCGGCTCCGGTGGGAAGCGCGTGATGACTTGCGGCATGCCGTCGCGCTTGTGGGTGCCTGCCGCCAGGTCGTTCTCGACGATGGCGCGCACAAAGTTCGACGAAGGCGCGTTCGCCGCCGCCGCGTTGTTCTTATCAATGCTCATGAAAGAAGGTGTCTGGATAGCTAAAGTTCCGGGCATTTTACCGTAGACAAGGGCGCCGCGGTCCGCCTATGTGGTGGAGCGCACGGTTCGCGCCGGCGCCCAGGCAGATACTTGAGGCCAATGTCGCCGCTTGCAAGGCTGCGTGCTGTCTGGCGCGCCCATGGCCACGCTGTCAAGTTGGCGTTTTCTATAGGATAATCTCGTTTTGCCGTTTTTCGGCTATAGCCGGAGAGTTCCAAATTGGAAAATTTATACGCGATCCTCGGCGTCGCGCCGAACGCCAGCGACGACGAGATCAAGAAGGTCTACCGCTCGCTGGCCATGCGCTACCACCCCGACCGCAACCAGGCGCCGGGCGCGGAGGCGCGCTTCAAGGCCGTCACCAAGGCTTACGAGATCCTGTCGGACCCCGCCAAGCGCGAGGAATACAACCAGAGCGTGAACCACCGCATCGTGCTCGACCCCGAGGCCGAGGCCTTCGAGCTGTGGCGCTCGCTGTTCGCGCTGAACGGCGTGACGCTGCAGGCGTAAGCACGGCCGCCGGGGCAGGACGCCCTGAACGAACGCCACTGAACCCCGCATACAGGACAAACAAGATGAAAAGAGTACATCCCGAATTCGCCTACCAGTCGCGCGAACTGGAAGGCCAGATCGACGGCACCCTGGGCGACCCGCCCAACCGCAAGAACTACGACATGATGGTCGACGCGCTGGTGTCGGAATACGCCGGCGGTTCCGGCATCGACGACGTCAACCTGATGGCCTTCGCGCTCGTTGACAAGATTCGCTTCAAGGACCCGAAAGGCCTGCTGCGCGAAGCGGCGGACTATGAGGGCGACGACCCGGCGCGCGTGTTCGCGATGGCCGAGTGCGAGGGCGAGGACGGCGCCGCCATGTACGCCGCCATGACCGAGAACCATCCGGAACTGGCGCGCCAGGCGATCATCACCGCCTTCCTCTACAAGCACCAGGGCCGCTGGGCCGACGACGACCAGTCGCTCGACCAGTTGGCCGAGGGCGACGACGGCGACGACGACGACAACGACGGCATGGACGACAGCGCCGCGACGGACGACTTCACCCAGATCTTCGACCAGGGAGAACGTGAATGAACGACAAAGCCAATCTGCCGGCGCTGACCAAGCAGGTCAGCGAACTGGTGCTGGCCGGCTCGCTGCAGCACGCTGAAGAGGCGTTCTCGCAGGCGGCCGACGAACACGGCGACTACGCCGTGGCCGAGGTGCTGTCGACCCTGCCGCCGCAGGTGACCGCGCTGCACCTGGCCGGCTTCGACGGCGCCAAGACCTCGCTCGCGACGCTGCTGGTGCCGCCCAAGGCCTGGGCCGAAAGCCTGGCCTACATGGCCGCCACCTGGCCGGACGACATGATCGAGGACGACCCCGAGCGCATCGCCGAGGGCCTGTTCAACCACGTGCACGGCGTCGTCTACGCCAGCGACGACGAGGACCGCCGCCACGAGTTGCTGCTTGAGGCCTCCGCCACCGACCACGGCGCCACCGTGTTCGCGATCCTGTGGTCGCTCGCGCCGAAGGAAATCATGGAAGTGGCCGGCGAAATCAACCTGAAGGGCCGCTACGTGACCGGCCAGACTTCGTCCGACAGCGACATCGTGCCGCTGGCGGTCGACCTGGCCAAGGCCAGCGAGGACGGCTGGGAACGCTCGCTGATCGAACTGTTCCCGGAATTCCGCCACAGCGCCGAGATGGCCGACGCCGAGTTCCCGGACGATCCGGACGAGGACCCGGAATTCCAGCAGCGCAGCACGCGCGAGCTGCTGTACCGCCTGCGCAAGCAGGTGCCGTCGACCCGTACCATGCCGCGTCGCAGCACGCGCAAGAGCATGGGCACGGACATCTTCTCGTGAGCGGGGATCGCCAAGCAATGCTGCCTGCAATCGTCATCGAAAAGCCGCCCCGGCTGGTGCGCGCGATCAAGCTGCTCGCTGCCGAGGACCCCGAGGAAGCGGCGATCCTGGCCGACGAGCTCTCGGGGATCACCGCCATGGTGGCCGGGAAGTTCACCAACGACCGCACCGCCGAAGGCATCGGACGCGCGCTGCTGCTGACCGTCGGCGGCGTCTCGCTGGGCCTGGAAAGCATCATGTCGGAAGAGGGCGAGGAAAAGGACGAGGTCGCGCTCGACATCCTGATCGAGGACGGCGCCGAGTACGTGTTCCAGTCGGGCTTCCGCCTGGTGCGCGAACTGGCCGCGCTGCCCGAGGACAGCCTGGTCGGCGAGTACGACCTGGACCCGGTGTATGCGCAGCGCCGCCTGAAGGAGCTGTTCGTCGACCTGTGCACCGCCGACCCGGGCGAAAGCTGGTCCGGCTACGAGCGCTACCTCGGCCAGCTGCGCCAGCGCCAGCAGGTGCAGGCCATCGTCCATGCCGCCCAGTGGCTGCGCCGCAACCACTACGAGGGCCCGGTCAGCGACCCGGACCTGAACGCCGAGGGCGTGATCGCGCTGGCGATCATCTTCGCGGTCGAAGGCGGCGGACGCATCGTCGCGCGCACCGGCCAGAAGGAGTTCGAACGCTTCGTGAAGTCGGTACGCAAGAACAATCCCGACTTCGAGGCCGGCTGGGCCCAGCTGCTGGAAAAGGTCCCGGCGCCGCACCGCGCGATCATCGCCGAGCGCATTGGCACCTACCGCGAGAGCTGCACCGTGTTGAAGAGCCTCGGCACGAAAGCGCCGATGAAGCAGCTGGTGGCCGAGCTGGAAAACTACGCCGGCTCGGAGCTGGACGCGGAATACCCGTAAACCTGACGCCTGCCCGCGGCGTGGCCCTAGGGTGGGCGGCTCCGCCCTGGACCCGGCACATCGCGAACGCATGCGCCGCCCACGCGTTCGACGATTGCATACATCGACGCGGCGGTGCATCGGCATCCGATCTTGCGTATGATGAGCGATCCAGCATCAGGATTCGCCCATGTCTTCACCCGCCATCGCCGCCGGCAGCACTGACTTCAAACGCGTCAACCGCGCCATGGCCTTCGGTGGGTTCTCCACTTTCGCACTGCTCTACAGCGTCCAGCCCCTGATGCCGCTGCTGGCGCGCGACTTCGCCCTCACGCCTGCGCAAAGCAGCCTGGCGCTGTCGATCTCCACCGGCCCGCTGGCCCTGGCCCTGCTGGTCTCGAGCATCCTGTCCGACCGCTTCGGACGCAAGCCCCTGATGGCCGCCTCGATGTTCAGCGGCGGCCTGCTCACCCTGCTGGCCGCCTTCACCCATGACTACGTCCAGCTGCTGGCGCTGCGCGCCCTGATGGGCTTCATGCTGGGCGGGATGCCCGCCGTGGCGATGGCCTACCTCAGCGAGGAAATCGAAGGCAGCTCGCTCGGCCTGGCGATGGGCATGTACATCAGCGGCAGCGCCTTCGGCGGCATGTTCGGGCGCGTGCTGGCCTCGGTCATCAGCGACTTCTATTCCTGGCGCGCCGCGCTGGGCGTCCTGGGCGCGGCCGGCCTGTATGCGGCCTGGGAATTCCGGCGCAGCCTGCCGGCCTCGCGCCGCTTCCGGCCGGGGCAGGGCGGCCTGGCGGGATTGATCGACGGCGCCCGCCGCCACCTGCGCGACCCCGGCCTGCCTTTCCTGTTCATGCTGGCCTTCCTGCTGATGGGCTCGTTCGTCAGCCTGTACAACTACATCGGCTACCGGCTGCTGGGACCGGAATTCCACCTGCGCCAGAGCGCGGTCGGCGCGCTCTCGGTGCTCTACCTGCTCGGCATCTTCAGCTCGGTCTGGGCGGGCCGCCTGGCCGACCGGCTGGGGCGGCGCAATGTCTTGTGGCTGGTGATGTCGGTGATGCTGGCCGGGCTGCTGCTCACGCTGGCAGGCAACCTGCTCGCCATCGTCGCCGGCGTCGGCCTGTACACCTTCGGCTTCTTCGCCTCGCATTCGGTCGCCAGCAGCTGGGTCGGCCGGCGCGCCCGTCCTCCGCAGGCGCTGGCGTCCGCCCTCTACCTGTTCTTCTACTACCTCGGCTCGAGCGTGGTCGGCTGGTTCTCGGGCTACATGTGGGAGCATTTCGGCTGGCTCGGCGTGGTCGGCCTGCTGGGCGCGGTCCTGGTCCTGGCAATGCTGATCGCCTTGCGCCTGCGCGGCCTGGCGCCGCTCGAACCCGGTACTTCCGCCACGCCGTAAGCCAGACCAGGGATTTCATCAGGGCATGATCTGGATCATGCCTAGCGGCATCATCGTACTGTTTGCCTCCGGTAAGATCGTCGATTGGACAGTCCAGTCACGATTGCGAAGGAGTCTTGCCGATGGTGTCGCTCCCATGAATTTCCCTTCCGAACCTGGCGCGCTCGGCCTGTTCGGCACTGGCCTCAGCCAGCATGCGCACCTGATCACCCTCAGTACCGCCCAGGACAGCGCGCTGCCCGAAACGCTTGCCGCCGAAAGCTTCACCGGACACGAGGCGGTCAACGACCTGTTCCGCTTCGAGGTCGACGCGCTCGGCACCTCGACCGACCTCGACCTGTCCCTGTTCCTCGGCGAAGAGCTGACGATCCGCCTGCTGCAACCGGACGGCAGCCGCCGCGCCTGGCACGGCATGTGCACCCAGGCGGCCTGGCTGGGCGCGGACGGCGGCCTGGCGCGCTACCGCCTGCGGCTGGAACCCGCGCTGGCGCTGCTCGGCCTGCGCCGCGACAGCTACCTCTTCCAGGACAAGAACGTGCGCGACATGGTCGTGGAACTGCTGGCCGACTACCCGCAGGTGCGCTTCGATTTCGACATTACCCAGGAGCTTGCGCCGCGCCCGGTGTGCACGCAGTACCGCGAGAGCGATCTGGTTTTTCTGCGGCGCCTGCTGGCGTCCGAAGGGCTGAGTTGGCGTTTCGAGCATGACCAGAAGCAGGACCAGGGGCAGGGCGATGGCGACGGCCACGCGCGGCATCGCCTGCTGGTTTTCGACAGCCGCGCCCGCGCGCCGGCGACGCCAGGCGGCGACAGCATCCGCTTCCACGGCGTGCGCGCGACCGAGCAGGACGACGCGATCGACGCCTTCGGCGCTTGTCGCAGGGTACGCGCGAACGTGGTCGCCATCGGCAGCTGGGACCCGGCCCAACTGGTCGCGCCGGCTGCCGAGCACCAATCGATCCTCGACGCCGGCGCGCTGCCGGAACTGGCGCTCTACGACGGCAGCGGCGAACGCCATGCCCCCAGCCGCGCCGCGGCCGACGCGCACGCGGAACTGATGCTCGAGGCGCTCGAGCTGGAGAACAAGCTGTTCGAGGGCGCGGGCGCGGTGCGGCGCCTGGCGGCGGGACACGCATTCGCGCTGACCCGGCATGCGCGCTATCCGGAAGGCGACAACATGTTCACCGTCCTGTCGGTGCGCCACGAAGCCCGCAACAACTTCCGGACCGGGATCGACGGCCCGGCCCCAGGCGCCGTCGAGAACGGCCCTTACCGCAACAGCTTCGCCTGCGTGCGCGCGGCGGTACCGATCGTCCCCGGCGCGACCGCGCTACGCGACAGGCCGACCGCGCCCGGCCCGCAATGCGCGCTCGTGGTCGGGCTGGCGGAGGCGGTCGCGACGACGACGCGCGATCATCAAGTAAAAGTCCAGTTCGCATGGCAGCGCGGCCAGGGCGCCAATCGCGGCGGCCTGGCGCACGACACCGACGAAAAAGGCTGCGCGCCCGGCAACGCCGCCTCAGGCACCTGGGTGCGCGTGGCCGAAGCCCTGGCCGGACCGAACTGGGGCACGGTGTTCACGCCCAGGATCGGCACCGAAGTGCTGGTCGATTTCATCGAAGGCGACATCGACCGCCCGGTGATCGTCGCCCAGCTCTACAACGGCGTCGACCAGCCGCCTTTCGCCGCCGGCGTCGGCTCGAACGCCAACCACGCGGGCGTGCTGTCGGGAATCCACTGCCACGGTTTCGACGGCGGCGGCTACAACCAGTGGCAGCTCGACGACGCGACCGGCCAGGTCCGTACGCGCCTTGCCACCAGTTGCGCGGCGACCCAGCTGAACCTCGGCTACCTGATCCACCAATCCCCCGGCTCGGCGCAGCGCGGCGCCTGGCGCGGCAGCGGCTTCGAGCTGCGCACCGATGCCTGGGCCGTGATCCGCGGCGGCGAGGGCGTGCTGCTCTCGACCAGCGCCCGTGCGCGCGAGGGCTCCGGCGTCACCTCGACCCAGATGGATGCGGCGGAAGCGGTCTCGCTGTTCAAGAGCGCGCAGTCGCTGGCGACGACGCTCGGAGACGCGGCGGCGCAGCAGCAGGCCCTGTTCAGCAAGGACGCGGCCAAGGCGCAGGCGGATTTCATCGAGCAGATCGACCCGGAGGCGAAAGGCAAGTACGAGGGCGCAGTCGGTGGACACAGCGCACTGAAAGCCAAATCGGGATCGCGCGAACTCGATGGCGGCCAGCCGGTCGAGAAATTCGGTTCTTCGATCGTGCTGATGGACGCAGCCGCCAGCATCAACTGGGCCACGCCGGCATCGACCGTGGTGTACGCGGGGCAGCAGCTGCACTGGACCACGCAGTCGGACCTGCACCTGGCTGCGGCACATACGGTGTCGTCGGTAGCCGGGAATGCTTTCAACTTGTTTACGCATTCGGGCGGCATCCAGGCGATTGCCGGGAACGGGCCGGTGTCATTGCAGGCGCATACCGATCAGCTGGAGATTTTGGGGGACAAGGAGATCACCGTGATCTCGGTGAATGACTGCATCGAGATCAAGGCCAAGCATAAGATCGTGCTGCAGGCGGGGCAGTCGGCGATCACGCTGGAGGGGGGGGGCGATATTACGTTTGCTTGTCCGGGGAAGTTTACCGTTAAAGGTGGGAAGCATTTGTTTGATGGTGGCGCTTCGCACGCCGCGACATCGCCAAAACTACCCGATTCGCGTCTCAAGCTGTTTGACGAAGCTTTTGTTATCAATGACCCAGATGGACGGCCTGTCTGAGGAATGCCTTATCGAATAAAACGTGCTGACGGTACTTTCGAAGAGGGGATTACTGACGAGTTAGGGCAAACCCATTTAGTTAGTGGGGTGGAAATGGAAGAGTTGGAGATATATGCCACATGGGGTGAGCGCAATGTCTGAACAAACAAAGAGGTTAGGAAGTTCGAAAACGTCTCCCGTAGACAACAAAGTGCGCCAAGTTGTGATTTTGCCAGGAAAGCCTTCAAAAGACTTTATTTTGGACGCCAAGTGTCTGATCGTCGTCGTTGGCGGGCGTGTCAGCATGTCTGCCGCAGATTTGCCGGGTGATGCGGTTGGGGAATATACATGGGCTACTGAAAGCAACAAAATCAGGCTTATCAATAAGCAAGGAAACATTTTGGTCATTGAGGCGCTAAATATACCTAGTGATCGTCGGGGGCAGGAAGAAATTGTCGTGACTCGCACTGCCCCCGACGGCACCATACACAAAAAGACGGTCGCCCTTACTGTCGCGAGAGTACTATTTGGTCCAGATCCACAACAAAGTTACGGATATGATGACTTTGATCGTCCAGCAATTCAAATTGATCATCATGTTTCTGTACGAAGTGCTAGCGAGACGTTTATTAAAGTAAAAATCGAAGGAGGCGCACTCGGTAACGACTTTAACTTCATATGTGATGATCCGACTACCTGTGCAACGGACGCCGGGCCACCAAATGCCGAGTTTGCATTGCGAATCAAAGCACACTCATGGCAAAGTAAGTCAACAATATTGAAGGTAATCGCTAAATGCCCCGCTGCCACTGTATTTGCGCAAATTAATCTCCATGTCTATGCCGAGAACGTGCTTCAGGTACTCGTGGCAAAAGTGGCTGACTCTCAATCTACATTAACAGCTTTAAGGTACCCAAGCGCTGACTATGCCGCCCATCAAAAAAAAGCAAACGAAAAGTTGAAGGAAGCAGTGGTGAAATGTGAATTAATGAACTTCAGCGAGAAGGGGGGGCGTCACTGATGTCGCTTTTGATCAAGATGGCAGCGGTGCATTGAGTTTCGATATCAATGCCGGAGGTGGTGCGGCCTTCAATTTGATCAACCAAGCTGTAAAGACAAAAAGCCCTGAGCAGCACCGAGTAGTCATTGTCCGGAATATGCGCTCATTCTATTATCTTAGTCGTGCAGCGAAAAAAGGCGATGTGACTATCTTTGTTCGCGGGAATAATGTTTTTAAATCAGAAATGCCACTCGGCAATGGATTCAATAAAGAAATTGTAGATGTCGTTCGCAGCAGTGGAAACATTGCTCACTTGGCTGCGCCGCTGAAATTCGATCATGCAGTTGGCGAACCTTTGGAGTTTCCGGCAGCGGGATGGTCGACTGATCCAATCATTATTGCCGAAGGCGCTGCGCCAGATCTTATTATAAAGTGGACAGTTTTGCATGAGGTCGGACACAGTGGTTTGGAATTGCAGGACGTCATCGACCCAACCGATTTGATGCATTTCGATCAAAGTATTACTAATGCGCGCTTGCGCTATTGTCCGCGAGATAGTCAATATAGCCCCGGTGAAAAGGAGAATCAATGGGAAACCGTCCCCCGTCCATTGCCTGGTCGCCCTCCAGTAAAGTAAGGAATAGTGGGTTTGTGTGCTTGTTAGTGGTTGTCTTGGGTTATCCGCCCTGCGCGGGCGCGTACGTGAGGGAGGACGAGATGTATAAAAGAGCTCAACAGTACATTTCTGAGTTTAAGGATGGTAAGGAGTTCGACAGAAGCAGCGCCATTGAAGGCATCGTTAGAAATCAAAATATCGACAGGGCGAATCTATACGTATTGATCAAGGAACTCGCTGCCGGTACGTCTCACGTGCGCGAGAATATTGTCAAACTATTGGAAAAAATCGGCTTGGAGCTTGACTCTCCACAGCCAGACAAGTTTCGGATTATTCGCGATCACGCGATTATCAAAGCCCTATTGGTCGAGGGATTTGCTAAGGATGATGCCGCTTCCGATGCTGCGGCAACAGTCCTGCGTGAACGATGCCAGCCTTCCGACTTGGCTGCTTTTGGTAATATTTATTTGAGATCGCTACAGGCAGGCAAAGGTGATTATCTCTATCTTGTTGCCAAAGCGAAAGTCGCGGCGGCTCGCCCCTACATTGAAGCGTTGGCAGAACTGGACAAATGGCGCGGACAGGAAGAAGCACTCAAGGTAATTAATATTGTCCGGGCAGCGTTGGGTGATACCGATCTCGAAGATCAGTTCATGCAGGCCACATTTGAGGCAGAACGAAACGCCCCGCCAGCGCCGGCCAATCGGTTCTATGATGTCGGTTCAGCCAAGGATGGCAAACAGGTAGCAGCCGCTTTGGCCACATTAGGGCTCATCGGAACACGTCGATCCTTGATCACCGCGTGCGGTTATTTGCGCTCGCAAATGAAAACATACGTGCCCAACCAACGAGAGCGCTCGATTCGCTATCACGCGTTGGATGCACTGCGATACAACTACCCTGATGAGCGTGTGTTGTATCGTCCTAGCACATTGGATGAGTGGGCAGCAGCGGAGACATTCTGTACACAAACCCTTGGCGCCAAGTTTGATGGGCCGACCCCCGATCTCCCACCCGATCACGTGTTTCCTGCAGGAGTATCGCGGCCATTGAAACGGTAAGGGCAGTACCCTGCAGTTGGGAGCGCGCAGGTGGTATAGCGCCTCCGCGAATGCCTAGCAGGAAGTGGCCCTGCAGTTACTCCCCAGCTACTGTGTTCGCATATCGCATGGATTCTCGGTCAGCGCTAAAATCAACCGCTCTCTTTCCAAAGGAGGTCATCATGCTGCAAGCAAACGAAATCCAGCAACGCTACAGCCACCTGCAGCAGACCCTCGGCGAAGCCGAGCAGGCCTGCATGGCGTCGCAGGATACACCGCCGGAAATGCGCGACTGTATTCAGCGTATTTCGCGCGAGCTGAAACAGGCGCAGGATGTGATGCAGTCGAACGACGAGGCGCGGATCGTCCAGTGCGTCGACAGCCTGGAAGACATGGGCGACGAGGCCAAGCGCATGAGCCGTTCGATGCCGCAGATGCCGGCGCACCTCGAGGCGATGGTCACCCGCGTGCACGCCGAGCTGTCCGACTTCAAGCACAAGCTGCACTAAGCCCTGCACCAGGCCCTGTACTAAGCCCGTTTTAACCGGGCCGGGCCCGCGCGGCAGGGGCGGGCCGAGGCAGGGCGCCTACACCACGCCCTTGCCGCGCAGCGCCGCGATCTCGTCGCCGTTCTTGCCCAGCACATCGCGCAGCACCTCGTCGGTGTGCTCGCCCAGCAGCGGCGGCGCTTTCGCGCTCGTCGCCGGCGTGGCCGACATCTTCATCGGGCTGCGCACCAGCGTCACCTTGCCGGCGCTCGGGTGCGGCAGCTCCACCGCCATCTCCCTCGCACGCACCTGCTCGTTGGCGAAGACTTCGCCGACGTCGTTGATCGGCCCGCAGGGCACGCCCACTTCTTCCAGCATCGCGATCCATTCGTCGCGCCGGCGCGTCGCCACCATCTCGGCCAGCAGCGGTACCAGCACGTCGCGGTTCTGCACGCGCAGCGGGTTGGTGGCGAAGCGCGGGTCGCGCGCCAGTTCGGGGCGGCCGCCGGCCTCGACGAACTTCTGGTACTGGCCGTCGTTCCCGGAGGCGACGATGATGTGGCCGTCGCTGCAGGCGAAGGTCTGGTAGGGCACGATGTTGGCGTGGGCGTTGCCCCAGCGCTTGGGCGGCTTGCCGCTGTTCAGGTAGTTGCTGCCGACGTTGGCCAGCATCGCGACCTGGGTGTCGAGCAGGGCCATGTCGATGTACTGGCCCTCGCCGGTACGGTCGCGGTGGGTCAGTGCGGCCAGCACCGCGATGGTCGCGTACATGCCGGTCATCAGGTCGGTCAGGGCGACACCCGCCTTTTGCGGGCCGCCGCCGGGCAGTTCGTCGCGTTCGCCCGTCACCGACATCAGGCCGCCCATGCCCTGGATCAGGAAGTCGTAGCCGGCGCGATGCGCATACGGCCCGTCCTGGCCGAAGCCGGTGATCGAGCAATAGACCAGGTCCGGCTTGACCGCCTTCAGCGATGCGTAGTCCAGGCCGTAGCGCTTCAGGTGCCCGACCTTGAAGTTTTCCAGCACCACGTCCGAATGGCGCGCCAGTTCGCGCACCAGCGCCTGGCCTTCCGTGCTGGCGATATCGACCGTCACCGAGCGCTTGCCGCGGTTGGCGGACAGGTAGTAGGCGGCCTCGCTGGTGTCGTTCCCTGCGGCATCCTTGGCGTACGGCGGGCCCCAGGCGCGGGTGTCGTCGCCGCTGCCGGGACGCTCGATCTTGATCACGTCGGCGCCGAGGTCGGCCAGGTTCTGCGAGCACCAGGGGCCGGCCAGCACGCGCGAGAGGTCGAGCACGCGGATATGGCCGAGTGCCTTCGGGGTTCCGGAATCAGTCATGGTGTTTATTTACCAAGTTCGTCGAGCGCCGATTATAGCCGGGCGCGGCGGGTCACCTGTCCGCCTTGCCCAGCAGCTGGGCCACGAACAGGTCGCGTTCGCGGTCGACGATGCCGTCGACGACGCGCTCGTCCAGGCCCATCGCTTCGAGCACGAAGGCCGACAATTGCAGGCTGGCCTCGAGCGTCTCGGGCACGACCACGGTGGCGCCGGCCTGCTTCAGGATGCGCGCGTGCTTTTCGTCGCGCGAGCGTACGAACAAGGGAACGTGCGGGAAATCGCGCCGGATGCCCTGCACCGCCTGCAGGGCGGAGGCCGGGTGGTCCATCGTCAGCACGATGGCCGGCGCCTCCTCGGCGTGCACGCGCCGCAGCAGCTCGCAGCGCGCGGCATTGCCGAAGTAGACCGGGACGCCTTGCGCGTGCAGCTTCGACACCAGCTTGGCGTCGTTTTCGAAGGCGATGTAGTCGATGCGCTGGGCGGCCAGCAGCCGGGCCAGCTGCTGGCCCACGCGTCCGAAGCCGGCGATGATGATGCGCCCGCGGGCGGAACCGAGCGCCTCTTCGTCGGCGCTGGCCGCCTGCGCCTGTTCGCTGCGCTGCGCGCGTTCGCCGATGGCGCGGCCCAGGCGCGCCAGCAGCGGCGTGACGAACATCGACAGGCCGACCGCCAGCATGGCGCGCGCGGCCAGGCCGGGGCCGAGCAGTTTGGCCGAGACGGCGAAGCCGATCACGATGAAGGCGAACTCGCCGCCCTGGCCCAGCAGCAGGCCGCCCTCGATGGCCTTGGGCCAGGGCAGGCGGCCGATGCGGAAGATCACGGCGATCACCAGCGCCTTGATCGCCACCAGGCCGAGCACCGCGCCGGCCAGCCACAGCGGCGCCTCGACGACCTGGCGCGTGTCCATCTGCATCCCGACAGTCATGAAGAACAGGCCCATGAGCAGGCCCTTGAAGGGCTCGATCATCAGCTCGACCTCGTGCTTGAATTCGGTCTCGGCCAGCAGCAGGCCGGCGATCAGGGCGCCGAGCGCCATCGACAGTCCGGCGGCGGCCGACAGGGCGGCGATGCCGAAGGTGCTCAGCAGGATCAGGGCCATAAAGACGTCGGGCTGGCGGTGGCGCGCGAAGGCCTTGAACAGCGGGTGGATGACGCGCCCGCCGACCAGGTAGATGAGGGCGATGGCGCCGCCGGCCTTGGCCACCGTCACCACGGCCAGCATGACGGCGCCGTCGCCGCTTCCCCGCGCCAGCGCCCCGATCAGGATCAGGATCGGCACCACCGCCAGGTCCTGCAGCATCAGCACGGCGAAAACCGCCTGGCCGAGGCGGGTGCCGGTGCTGTGCTGCTCGCTCATCAGCTGCATGACGACCGCGGTCGACGACAGCGCGAGCACCAGGCCGAGAATGACGGCGGTCGCAAACGGTGCGTCGAGCATCAGCACCACCGCGGCGCCGATCAGGGCCGCGCTGGCCAATACCTGGAGCGAGCCGGCGCCGAACACCCAGCGCCGCAGCGCCCACAGGCGCGCGGCCGACAGCTCCAGGCCGATCATGAACATCAGGAACAGCACGCCGATCTCGGCCAGCATCGATACGCCTTCTCCGCTGGGGAAGGTGATCCAGCCCAGCCACGGGAACTGGCCGGCGGACAGCGCCACGCCGAAAGGGCCGAGCAGGGTGCCGACCGCGAGGAAGCCGAGCACCTGGTTGATGCGCAGGCGTTGCAGCGTCGGGATCAGGATGCCGGCGAGGATCAGGAACAGCAGGATTTCGCGCAGGAAGGGGAAGGCGTGTTGCTCTTGCACGGATGGGGGCCTTTGCGGTTGTTGGCTTGCATTGGCATTTTATAACGGCGGAATGACGAGCTTGAGCAAATCCGTAGGGTATGCCATGGAGGCCGAGGGCCTCCATGGCATACCCACGCGTGGACGATGAGCAGGCGCAACGCTTTATAGACGCCAACACGAGACGCCAACACGACGCACACGTCACGCGTGGGCACGTTATTGAGGCCCCCGGCCTCAATAACCCCACCCTACCGCATATGAAACGCCTCGGCCGGCGTTTCCTCCTGCTGGCGATGGCCGCTGGCCACCGGCTGGCGCGATTCGGCGGTCTTGACCAGTTCCTCGTACTCCGGATCGTCGACGCCGCGCAGTTCGAGATAGCGGTCGAGCGCGTTGTCCAGCTTCGGCAGCAGGATCGCGCGTTCGCTGTGCAGCACGCTGTATGCAGGACGCGCCGCCGCCATTCCCATCGCCATCCCAGGCTGCCCTTCCAGGCCGTCGGTGGCGATGCCGGCCTTCTGGGCCGCCATCTTCGCCAGTTCGTACCAGGTCACGGCGCCGACGTTGTTCAGGTGCCAGACGCCGCTTTCGCGGTCGACCGCGAGATCCAGGCAGGTGTGCACCAGGTCCGGCACATAGGTTGGCGAGACCGTCATGTCGTTGGCGGCCACGAAGCGTTCCCCGCGTTCGAGCGCGCCCAGCGCCAGGGTCACGAAGTTGTGCCGGTCCCAGGGGCCGAAGAAGGCGCTGGTGCGCACCACCAGGGCGCCCGGCTGCTTGTCCAGCACGGCAGTTTCCGATTGCGCCTTGCTGCGTCCGTAGACGTTCAGCGGCGACACCGGATCGCTCTCGACATACGGGCGGTCGTGGCGGCCGTCGAACACCAGGTCGCTCGAGAAGGTGGTCAGGTGCACGTCGTGGCGGGCGCAGGCCTCGGCCAGGATCGCGGCGCCGACCGTGTTCTCGCGGAAGCAGCGCTCGGCTTCCTGTTCGGCGTCGTCCACGCGCACGTAGCCGCAGGTGTTGATGACGGCCCAGGGCTTGTGGTGCGCCAGTGCCCGCTCGACCGAGTCCGGATCGGCGATATCCATGTCGTGGCGCGAGAGCAGCTTGTAGGCCAGGTTGCGCTTCTGGCAGACGCGGGCAAAGGCGCGGCCCAGGGTGCCGGAGGCGCCGGTGATCAGGATCGGGGCGGCGCTGGCGCCGGCCAGGCGCTGGCTCGGGGCCGCGATCGAGGCGAGGGCGGCCGGCGTGGCAACCGGCGGGCACAGGAAACGGCCCGGACGGCGCCACCAGCCCTGGCCGCGCAGCACCGGGTTCGTCAGCGGCTGGCCGCTCGCCAGCTCGCGCATCATGCGCGCCAGCGCGGTCGGGCGCGGCAGCGGGGAGCGCACGTCGAAGGGACCGGGTTCGTAGTAGCCGCGGTTCTCGGTCACCAGGCTGTTCCAGTCGAAGGAGCCGAGCAGCGACCAGACCGTGACGGCGCGGATGTCGACGCCGTTGTCGCGCGCCGTGTGCGCCGCCTGCCAGATCTCCAGCAGCCAGCGCAGCTGGTCTTCGCGGTTGGCGTCGATGTGGGCTTCGGTGATCGCCAGCGGCAGGCGGTAGCGCTCCCAGACTTCGGACAGCAGCGGGCCGATGCCGGCGGTCGGCGTGGCCAGCGCGCGCGAGGCCTCGATGTCGGCGCAGGGGATGCCGTCGGCCACGCCGCGGTGGTGCTGCGGGTAGCGCTCGGGGCGATGGTCGAGCCAGCGCTCGCTGGTGACGTAGTAATTCACGCCGATGACGTCGGGCGGGCAGGGGTTGTCGCGGAACCAGAGGAATTCGGCCGCGTCGATGCCGGTGCCGACCAGGTAATTCCAGAGCTTGTGCCCAGGCTTGACCATGCCGCACAGCAGGTCCCAGGCCAGCCAGCGGCGCTCGTTGTAGAAGTCGGCGACGCGGGCCAGTTCCGGCGTGCTGTAGGTCTTGCCGAGGTCGTCGGTCTGGACCAGCTTGGCGTTCGGGTTGACCTTGCGGATTTCGCGCATGCACAGCACCACGGCGCGGCATTGCACCAGCAGGGCCTGGATGAAGCTGCGGTCGTCGCGCGCGTGCGGGTACCAGACACCGTACAGGCCGGCGAAGCGGGCGGTGGTGCAGGGTTCGTTGACCGGGGTGTAGTACTCGAGCCAGGGGTAGCGCGCGGCGACCGCGGCGGCGTACTCGGCCAGGCGCTCGGGGAAGGCCGGGTCGAGCAGGCTGGTGTCGCGCGGGCCGCTGCCGTGGTGCACCAGGCCGGCGATCGGCGTCACGCCGGCTTCACGCAGGGCCGGCAGGCGCTCGTCCGGCCAGCTCCAGTCGGCCTTGTCGACGCCGTCCGGCGCGGTGCGTTCCCAGAGTACGGGGTAGCGAATGGCACGAATGCCGAGCGAGGCGAAGCGTTGGACGTCGCAGGCGCGTTGGGCGTGACCGTTGCGGTCGAGCTGGCTGAAGTAGTCGTCGCGGACGCGGTTGACGGTGCACTCGAGGCCGCCCCAGAGTTCCAGGGGGCGGGTTTGGCTGTTCGGGCTCGTATTAGTATTCATCATTCACCACTCTTTAAAATTTTGACAACAAAAACTTTTTAGATGGCCGCCGAAAGCAAAAGGTTCGGACAGGTTGCACCGGGTCCCCCGAGCCCGGTGAGCGAGGCGCTTGCCGTGAAGACGGTTGACAGCGGGGCGCCAACCTGCAAACATGCCATCCATGAATTTTCTGAACCCGCATATCTCGTTTTGCAACTGGTGGCGCCGCTGACAGCGCGCGGCCCAGTAGAGAAGATGTGACTCAATGAACGCCGCCTCGATTCAGGTGGCGTTTTCGTTTGCGCGGCAGGATCGAGGCTCAACCCAAGGAAACTCGATGAGCTTGCAAGACACCCCAGCAAACGCCCCAGGCACCCCGGCTCCGGCACACGTGATCCTCACCGGCGACCGGCCGACCGGTCCGCTGCACCTCGGCCACTATGTGGGCAGCCTGCGCAATCGCGTGGCTTACCAGGACCAGTACCGCCAGTTCGTCATGCTCGCCGACGCCCAGGCGCTCACCGACAACATGGATGACACCGGCAAGGTACATCGCAACGTTGTCGAAGTGGCGCTCGATTACCTCGCGGTCGGTATCGATCCGTCGCGCTCCACGATCTTCATCCAGTCCCAGGTCCCGGAACTGGCCGAGTTGACATTTTATTATTTGAACCTCGTGACCGTCGCACGCTTGGAGCGCAACCCGACTGTCAAGACGGAAATCCAGCTGCGCGGTTTCGAGCGCGACATCCCGGCCGGCTTCCTGACCTACCCAGCCAGCCAGGCCTCCGACATCAGCGCTTTCAAGGCGACCCTGGTGCCGGTGGGCGAGGACCAGATCCCGATGATCGAGCAGTGCAACGAGATCGTGCGCCGCATGAACCGCATCGCCAAGCGCGACATCCTGGTCGAGTGCAAGGCCCTGGTGCCGGAAATCGGCCGCCTGCCTGGCATCGACGGCAAGGCCAAGATGAGCAAGTCGCTCGGCAACACCATCAACCTGGGCGACAGCGCCGACCAGATCCGCGCCGCCGTCAAGCAGGTCTACACCGACCCGCTGCACCTGAAGGTGTCCGACCCGGGCCACCTGGAAGGCAACGTCGCCTTCCTCTACCTCGACGCCTTCGACCCGGAGAAGGAAGCGCTGGAAGAGATGAAGGCCCATTACGTGCGCGGCGGCCTGGGCGACAGCGTCGTCAAGAAACGCCTCGACACCGTGCTGCAGGACATGCTGGCCCCGATCCGCGCGCGCCGCGAAGAGTACGCCCAGGACAAGGGGCAAGTGCTGGCCATGCTGAAGGAAGGCACGATGAAGGCGCGCGAAGTGGCGGCGCAAACCATGGACGAAGTGCGCCGCGCACTGGGGCTGTCGTACTTCTGATGCTTTCGTAGGGGGCGGCTGTACCCGGCGGCGTGCAGTCACGCTGCCGGGGCGCCGCCCACGCGTTCATGCGGCGGCAGATAGCCGCGACGTTTTCATGTGCGTTGAACGCGACCTGGCGCTGGCGCGGCTGGGCAAGAGCGTCTGCCCGGGCTGCGAACGCGCGGTGGACGTGAAGGACACCGCGATCGACTACTGCCCGCACTGCGGCATCGGCCTGTTCGACCGCTGCGGCTGCTGCGCCACGCGCAAGAACGCGTTCGCGCGGTTCCGCTTCAGCTGCGGAACCGCCGTGAACACGACCCTCGCAGATTGAGCGTGCTGGCTTAGTCCTGCAGGTCGGCCGGCACCTTGCCGCCGTTCTCGGCCAGCTTCTTCATGACCTGCTTGTGCAGCCAGATGTTCATCGTGGCCGAGTCGCTGGTGTCGCCGGTGTAGTGCAGTTCGGCGGCCAGCTCTTTGCGCGCCTGCAGGCTGGAGTCGAGATCGAGCAGCTTGAGCAGGTCGACGATCGAGGTGCGCCAGTTCAGCTGCTGGCCCGAGGCCTTCTGCTTGTTGGTCAGGATTTCCTCGACGTCCACCTGCTGGGCCAGGGTGGCGGCCGGGCCGGTGGCGGCTGGCGTCACCTGGGTCGGCTGGCCGGTCTGCTGGGCCTGGGCGGTGGCCGGCGGCTGCGGAATGTTCTGCTGGCCGCCCGGCGCGGCGGCCGGCGCCGACGCCGGGGTCGATGCCGATGCCGGCGCGGATTTCTGCGGGAAGATCTTGTGGAAGATGTTGCTTAGCATGCCCATGTCTTTCTCCTTTTCTGGGGTTGGATTGCGGCGCTGGATGCCCTGCGCCATGGCGCCGAGCGCGACGGCGAGCGCGGTGGCGCCGATTGCCTTCACTGCGGTCGGGTGCTCGGCATAGAACTCGCCCATGCGGTCGAGGATGCCCGGGTTTTCCTGCTGCGCCTTCTCGGCGATTTCCTTCACCTGTTCCGGTGAGACCTGCGAGGCCTGTTCCGGCGTCACGCGTCCGCCCGTATTGCCGCCGAACAAACCGCCCAGCTTGCCCATCAGGCCGGGGCCGGCGCCGGCGATCAATTGGTTGAGCATGCCGGCGCGCTGGTCCGGGTTGCTGTTGCCGAACATCTGGGCCAGCATCTGCGGGAAGGGCGGCGTCTGGTCGGAACGCAGGGCCTGGATCACGCCCTGCGCGAGCGTTTCGCGCGGCGCGGCCTGGGCGGCGCGGTCGAAGTCGTCGGACGCTTGCGCCGGGTTGGCGGCGGCGCCGCCGAGATATTGTCCAAGCAAATTCCCTAAATCAAAACCCATGTGACCTCCTGCTTGAATGACGTTGAAAGGGGAGGATAGGCCGTCCACAGCCGGGTTTCGGTACGGTGGCGAACGCACGACATATAAAAACTTTAAGACGCTGCCTGCTGGTAATGTCCAGCTTGCCGCGCTAAGCTGGTGCGATGCCTTATCTGCCCCTCCTTGCCTTTGCCTTCGTCTACGCGGCCGCGACCCTTGCCTGGGACCTGCCGCCGCTGGTCGGGGCGGCCTACGTCGTCACCAGCCTGACCTGTTTCGTCGCCTACGCGCTCGACAAGTCGGCGGCGCGGCACGGCGCCTGGCGTACGCCCGAGCGTACCCTGCTGGTGCTGGGCCTGGTCGGCGGCTGGCCGGGCGCCTTGCTGGCCCAGCAGTGGTTGCGCCACAAATCGTCCAAGCGCTCGTTCCTGAAGATGTTCTGGGCGACGGTGGCGGCCAACGTGGCCGGCTTCGTCTATTTCTCGTCCCGCCTGGCGGCCGCATGAATCCGCCCGGCGCCTGGCGCTATCCCCGCGTGCTGGCCCACCGCGGCGGCGGCACGCTGGCGCCGGAAAACACCATGGCCGGGCTGGTTGAAGGCATGCGGCGCGGCTTTCGCGCCATCGAATACGACGTCATGCTGGCGCGCGACGGCGTGCCGGTGGTGATGCACGACCCCTTCCTCGGCCGCACCGTGGCCGGTTCCGGCAACGTGTTCGACTACGACGCCCTGGAACTGGCGGCGATGGACGCCGGCGGCTGGTTCGCGCGCCGCTACGACGGCGAGCCGGTGCCGCTGCTCGTCGAGTTCGCCCAGTTCTGCAAGGCGCATGGCGTCTGGCAGAACATGGAGATCAAGCCCGCGCCCGGTTACGAGATCGAGACCGGCGGCGCGGTGGCGCGCATTGCAGCGGGCATGTTCGGCGACGAGATCGCGGCCGGGCAGTGGGCAGCGGTGCCGCTGCTGTCCTCGTTCAGCGAGCTGGCGCTGGAGTCGGCGCGCGAGGTGGCGCCGCTAGTCCCGCGCGCGCTCCTGATGAGCGAACTGCCGCCGGACTGGGAGCGCCGCGCGCACGCGGTCGATGCGGTGGCGATCCATGTCAATCACCGGCACCTGACGCCCGAGCTGGCGCAGGCGGTACGGGCGGCCGGGTTCGGGTTGTTCTGTTATACGGTCGACGAACCGGCGCGGGCCAGGGAGTTGCTGAGGTGGGGCGTGGAAGCGTTTTGTACCGACCGGATCGACCTGATCGGGCCGGATTTTTCGTAGGGTGGGCTCCCGAGCCCACGCGGTCTCACCCTGCGATCATGCGCGCCTTGGAGAAAAGCGCATGCATACGCACGTGGGGCTGTTGCCTGTGCCGTTATCGGTATCTTGAATCCGCGTGGGCTCGAGAGCCCACCCTACGGAACATGCTATCGACTACCGGCGATAAAAAACGCTGGTTCTCGTAGGGTGGGCTCTTGAGCCCACGCGGTCTCACCCTGCGATCAATCGGCGCCTTCGAGAAAAGCGCGTGCTTACGCACGTGGGGCTGTTGC
Organism: Massilia haematophila; assembly: GCF_042647645.1. Lineage (NCBI taxonomy): Bacteria > Pseudomonadati > Pseudomonadota > Betaproteobacteria > Burkholderiales > Oxalobacteraceae > Massilia > Massilia haematophila. The sequence goes on from NZ_JBHRVV010000001.1 coordinate 41,733, forward strand.
CTGTGCTATTAGAGGCGCGCTAAATCCGCGTGGGCTCGAGAGCCCACCCTACGGGAGGCGCCGCGGACTACCGGTGACAAAACCCGCTAACGGGGCCGCTCGCACGGCGCGTTAATAAGTCACCAGTGACTGATATAATCGTTGCTTTATATACCGTACTGCTCTCTTTCCGCACCCCACAACATGAAATCCTCCGAAATTCGCGAAAAGTTCCTCAAGTTCTTTGAGTCCAAGGGCCATACGATCGTACGGTCCAGCCCGCTCGTGCCGGGCAACGATCCGACCATGTTGTTGACCAACAGCGGAATGGTGCAGTTCAAGGACGTCTTCCTCGGCCTGGACACGCGCCCGTACAAGCGCGCCACCACCGTGCAGCGCTGCGTGCGCGCCGGCGGCAAGCACAACGACCTGGAAAACGTCGGCTACACCGCGCGTCACCACACCTTCTTCGAAATGCTGGGTAACTTCAGCTTCGGCGACTACTTCAAGCGCGACGCGATCAACTTTTGTTGGGAGCTGCTGACAAAAGTTTACATGCTGCCGGCCGAGAAGCTGACCGTCACCGTCTACTTCGAGGACGACGAAGCCTACGACATCTGGGCCAACGAGATCGGCGTGCCGAAAGAGCGCATCATCCGCATCGGCGACAACAAGGGCGCGCGCTACGCCTCGGACAACTTCTGGCAGATGGCCGACACCGGCCCTTGCGGTCCGTGCACCGAAGTGTTCTACGACCACGGCGCCGACATCTGGGGCGGTCCTCCGGGCTCGCCGGAAGAAGACGGCGACCGCTTCATCGAGATCTGGAACCTGGTGTTCATGCAGTTCAACCGCGACGAAGCCGGCGTGCTGACCCCGCTGCCGAAGCCGTCGATCGACACCGGCATGGGCATGGAGCGCCTGGCCGCCGTGCTGCAGCACGTGCACTCGAACTACGAGATCGACCTGTTCCAGAATCTGATCCGCGCGGCCGCCCGCGAAACCGGCGCGTCCGACCTGGAAAACAACTCGCTGAAAGTCATCGCCGACCACATCCGCGCCGCTTCCTTCCTGATCGTCGATGGCATCATCCCGAGCAGCGAAGGCCACGGTTACGTCCTGCGCCGCATCATCCGCCGCGCGCTGCGCCACGGCCACAAGCTGGGCCAGACCAAGCCTTTCTTCTACAAGCTGGTGGCAGACCTGGACATCGAGATGGGCGAAGCCTATCCGGAACTGCGCGAAGCCAAAGAGCGCGTCGCGCAGGTGCTGAAGGCCGAGGAAGAGCGTTTCGGCGAGACCCTGGAAAACGGCATGAAGATCCTGGAAGCCCAGCTGGCCAAGGATCCCAAGAACCTGGACGGCGCCACCGCCTTCACCCTGTACGACACCTACGGCTTCCCGCTGGACCTGACCGCCGACATCTGCCGTGAGCGTGGCGTGACGCTGGACGAAGCCGGCTTCGCCGAGGCGATGGAGCAGCAGAAGAAGACCGCGCGCGCCGCCGGCAAGTTCAAGATGGCCGCCAAGGTCGAGTACGCGGGCGACAAGACCAAGTTCGTCGGCTACGAGTCGCTGGTCCACAACACCCACGTGCTGGCGCTGTACAGCGAAGGCGTGTCGGTGCAGGAGCTGAAGGAAGGCCAGGAAGGCATCGTGGTGCTCGACACCACCCCGTTCTACGCCGAATCGGGCGGCCAGGTCGGTGACCATGGCGTCATCGCCTCCGCTGCCGGCCAGTTCGAGGTCGAGGACACCCTGAAGATCCAGGCCGAGGTGTTCGGCCACCATGGCGTGCTGCGTAGCGGCGCCTTGAGGGTCGGCGACACCGTGGACGCCCAGGTCGACCAGGCCAAGCGCGCGCGCACCATCCGCAACCACTCGGCCACCCACCTGATGCACAAGGCCCTGCGCGAAGTGCTGGGTTCCCACGTGCAGCAGAAGGGCTCGCTGGTCGATCCGGACAAGACCCGCTTCGACTTCAGCCACAACGCGCCGATGACCCCTGAGCAGATCGCCCAGGTCGAGCAGATCGTCAACCGCGAGATCCTGGAAAACCATCCGACCCAGGCGCAGCACATGAGCTTCGACGACGCCGTCAAGCATGGCGCCATGGCCCTCTTCGGCGAGAAGTACGGCGACCAGGTGCGCGTGCTCGACATCGGCTCGTCGAAAGAGCTGTGCGGCGGCGTCCACGTGACCCGCACCGGCGACATCGGCCTGTTCAAGATCGTGTCGGAAGGCGGCGTCGCCGCCGGCATCCGCCGCGTGGAAGCGGTGACGGGCGAAGGCGCCCTGGCCTGGGTCCAGGCGACCAACGCCAAGCTGCTCGCCGCCGCCTCGGCTTTGAAGACCGGTCCGGACGAACTGCCGTCGCGCATCGCCCAGGTCCAGGACCAGGTCAAGGTGCTGGAGAAGGAAGTGTCGGCGCTGAAGTCGAAACTGGCCGCCGGCCAGGGCGACGAGCTGGTCAACAAGGCGGTCGACGTGAACGGCATCAAGGTGCTGGCCGCAACCATGGAAGGCGCCGACGTCGCCACCCTGCGCGAAGCGATGGACAAGCTGAAGGACAAGCTGAAGACCGCGGCCATCGTGCTGGCGTCCGTGGCCGACGGCAAGGTCAGCCTGATCGCGGGCGTGACCAAGGACGCAACCGGCAAAGTGAAGGCCGGCGAGCTGGTCAACTTCGTCGCCCAGCAGGTGGGCGGCAAGGGCGGCGGCCGTCCGGACATGGCGCAGGCCGGCGGTACCGATCCGGCAGGCCTGCCGCAGGCTTTGGCGGGCGTGGCCGGCTGGGTCGGCGAACGCGCATAAGCTTTACCTGCTTCAGGAAACGCCGCCTCGTGCGGCGTTTTTTTTGGTTCATCGCACTTTGCCGGGGAACGCATCCTTGATTTTCAGGAAGAAGTAGGATGCGTCCCGAAAACCGTAGGCCATGCGCTTGATGACCTTGATGCGGTTGTTGACGCCTTCAAGGATCGATGAGCTCATCGGATAGATGGCTGATGCCAGGATGCCGCGGCGATATTTGGCCAGGCGTTTGGCAAACTGGATCAGCGGTGCGATCTGGCTTTGCAAGGCGAGCTTGAGCCAGGCTTTCCACCGCCGGGCACCGTCCCGGACTGATGGCGCATACCAGATTTCCTTCAGCTCGGTCTTGAGCAGGTAAACCGTTGCCAAGGGCTGGTTGGCAGCCAACAGCTCTTCGAGCTTGACGGCCTGCTCGGCCTTGAGGTTGTCACGATTGCGCAGTAACAGCCAGCGACTGCGCTTGATGACCTGGCGGGCTTTTGGTTCGGCACGCAAGGCATTGGCCTGGTCGACACGAACCCGGTCGACCACTTCGCGACCGAAGCGCGCCACCACATGAAACAGGTCGTAGACGACTTCTGCGTTTGGACATTGCTGGCGAACTTCGAGGTCCATGGCCGTGTTCATATCCATGGCAACGGCTTCGATCCGCTGGCAGCCTTCCTCTCCCAGCAACTCGAAGAACGGCCGAATCGCTTCCCGGCTATTGCCTTCTCCCACCCATAGCACCCGCATTCGTTCGGCATCCAGGGCGACAGTGGCGTACCGGTGCCCCTTGTGCAGGGCGAATTCGTCCATGACCAAGCGCCGTACGCCTTCTGCCGAGAAGCCACCATGCAGGTGCTGCAAGCGCCGATGATCGATGTCCTTGATGGTATGCCAGTGCAGGCCGGTCAACCGGGCCACATGGGCTATCGGAAGCAGCTGTGCCAGCGCCTCCACCCAGAGGCGCACGCGGTGCGTGATGCGCGCCCGGCGGTCGAGCCAAACAATGTGCTCGGCTACCCGTGCGTCGCAGTGATGGCAGTCCAGTCGCCGCACCGGCACATCGAGCCAGACACGCCTATCCAGAATGTCGCGGTCACGCACCTTACGCCTTCGGCGCTCATGAACCAGAGCGCAAGGCTGGCGGCATGCCCCGCACAAAGCTTCGCTTGAAGGGCTGGTATCGAGAACGATTAACAGCGACCCGTCCTCTTGTTCGTGGACGGCATCGACAATATGGCCTTCCCAAAACGGGACAGACGGCATAGCATTGAGCATGGCGGTGGTTTGACAGACTGATTTGTTTGGCGACTATCAATCTACCAACATCAGACCTCCGCCACCACCTCCTGCTCAGTTCGTCAATCCCGTCTTCCCCCATTCCCCGCGAAGAACCTTTTTTTTCGCCTTACGCACGGCGCGCACGATTGCTTTATGCATAGTAACTAGGCGTTGCCGGGGCGGCAGCTCGTCCATAGAATCTCGTGTTTATTTACTATTTCAGGGGAGTGAACATGCGCGGGCTTCGACTGGCTGGACTGGTGTTGTGCTTGGGATCGGCATCGCTCGCCTACGGCAAGATGCCGGCGGCGGACACGGTGAAGGGAGCGAAGGACCACCCTTTGCTGTCGCGCTTCGAAGGGGCGAAGCTGGTGGGGTACGACGTCAAGGAATTCGACGAAGCGATGCTCCCGGCCGGCAAGCGCATTTATGACAGCAAGGAGCGGCGCGCCAGCTTCGAAAAATCGTTCCAGCTCGAAGGAAAGGTCACCCGCATTGCCTATGTGGTGCCGCGCGAGCGCTCGACGCTGGAAGTGATGCGCAACTACGAAGCCGCCTTGGCCAAGGCCGGCCTGAAGACCGCGTTCGCCTGCATCAAGGAAGCCTGCGGCGACGACATCGGCGACTACTGGTGGGACAAGCGCCTGAGCAATGGTTTCATCAAGGGCGACATCCCGTCGAGCATCTTTATCGCAGGGCCCCGCCAGGGCCGCTACATGGTGGCGGAGGGCAAGCGTCCGGACGGCGCGCCGGTCCATGTCGCCGTGCTGGCGCTGCCTCCATATAAGGATGACGAAGGCGGCGTCTATCTCGAGATCGTCGAAGGCAAAGCCATGGAAAGCGGCAAGGTCGCCGCCAGCCTGAACGCGGCCGAGATGGCCAAGGGCATCGCCAACGAGGGCAAGGTGGCGGTGTATGGCGTCTACTTCGACACCGGCAAGGCCGAGGTGAAGCCGGATTCGAAGCCGGCGCTGGCCGAGATGGCCAAGCTGCTGCAGCAGGATCCGAAGCTGAAGGTCTTCGTGGTCGGCCATACCGACAACCAGGGCGTGCTGGCCCAGAACCTGGCCCTGTCGCAGCAGCGCGCCGATGCCGTGGTCAAGGCCCTGGCCGAGGGCCACAAGGTCGATCCGAAGCGCCTGTCGGCCAAGGGCGTGGCCGCCTATGCGCCGCTGGCATCGAACCGCGCCGAGGAAGGGCGCCGGAAGAACCGCCGCGTCGAACTTGTCGAGCAGTAGGCGCGCCGCACCACGGCGGTGCTTGTCTTTACCCAGGTGTCATGGTTTGGTGCGCTGAATGTGGCAAGTTTTACATTTGGTTGTGGACGTGCAACAATGTGTGACTATTTTGGTGCGCTGCGTCATACTGCGTGAATTGGAGTAGTATGCAGTTTCCGGCACCACCCTTTTAGCATCACCCACCGAGCAGGCAAGCGATGAGCGACATGACTATCGACATTGACACCATGGAATTCCAGAAAGACCTGGATGCGCGCGGGCTGAATTGTCCTCTGCCCATCCTGAAAGCCAAGAAGGCGCTCGCGGAGATGGAGAGCGGACAGGTGCTGCGCATCGTGGCCACCGACACCGGTTCCGTGCGCGATTTCCAGGCGTTCGCCAAGCAGACCGGCAATGCCCTCCTGGCGCATACCGCCGAGAACGGCGAATTCACCTTTCTGATGCGCCGCAAATAAAGTGGTTCGGCGCGCGGCGCCACCTGGCGGGGCAGGGTCATTGCCTCGTCTGTTCCCTTTGATGTCCCCTGAACACCGCGATTTGGAAGATTCACTCTAGCCAAAAATCGCACGATCGTGCTTTAATTCGGTCTCGCAGCAGTTTATCTCTTATAATCTAGGCCACTTTAGTCAAGTCTACCTCTTCAATTTTTCAAAGGCACACCCATGAAAGTCCTGGTACCCGTCAAACGCGTGGTCGACTACAACGTCAAGGTCCGCGTCAAGTCCGACGGCAGTGGCGTCGATATCGCCAACGTCAAAATGTCGATGAACCCGTTCGATGAGATCGCACTCGAAGAAGCGACCCGCCTGAAGGAAGCCGGCAAGGTCACCGAAGTGGTGGCTGTCTCCGTCGGTGTGCCGCAGTGCCAGGAAACCCTGCGCACCGGCATGGCGATCGGCGCCGACCGCGGCATCCTGGTGGAAACCGCCGTCGAGACCGAGCCGCTGGCCGTGGCCAAGATCATGAAGGCGCTGGCCGAGAAAGAGCAGCCGCAGCTGATCATCCTGGGCAAGCAGGCGATCGACGACGATTCGAACCAGACCGGCCAGATGCTGGCAGCCCTGCTGGGCTGGCCGCAGGCGACCTTCGCCTCGAAAGTGGTGCTGGAAGACGGCAAGGTGACCGTGACCCGCGAAGTCGACGGCGGCCTGGAAACCGTGGCCCTGACCCTGCCTGCGATCGTCACCACCGACCTGCGCCTGAACGAGCCGCGCTACGTGACGCTGCCGAACATCATGAAGGCCAAGAAGAAGCCGCTGGAAACCGTCAAGCCGGAAGACCTGGGCGTCGACGTCAGCCCGCGCCTGAAGACCCTGAAGGTCGCCGAGCCGGCCAAGCGTTCGGCCGGCGTGAAGGTGCCGGACGTCGCGACCCTGGTCCAGAAGCTGCGCACCGAAGCCAAAGTCATCTAAGCGGCCTTGCCGTCACTATCAAACATAGGAAACATCATGGTCGCATTAGTAATTGCTGAACACGACAATGGCTCCCTGAAGGGCGCAACCCACAACACCGTGACCGCAGCGTCCCAGTGCGGCGGCGAAGTCCACGTGCTGGTCGCCGGTTCGAACTGCGGCGCCGCCGCCGAAGCCGCCGCGCAGATCGCCGGCGTCACCAAGGTGCTGGTCGCCGACGCGCCGCACTTCGCCGACGGCCTGGCCGAGAACGTGGCCGAGCAGATCCTGGCTGTTGCCGGCAACTATTCGCACATCCTGGCCCCGGCCACCGCCTACGGCAAGAACATCCTGCCGCGCGTCGCCGCCAAGCTGGACGTGGCCCAGATCTCGGAAATCACCAAGGTCGACTCCCCGGACACCTTCGAGCGCCCGATCTACGCCGGTAACGCCATCGCGACCGTGCAGTCGAGCGACAGCGTGAAGGTCATCACCGTGCGCGGCACCGGTTTCGACGCTGCCGCCGCCAGCGGCGGTTCGGCTGCCGTGGAACAAATCGCCGCCGTCGCCGACGTCGGCAAGTCGGCCTTCGTCGGCCGCGAGCTGGCCAAGTCGGACCGTCCGGAACTGACCGCCGCCAAGATCGTCGTTTCGGGCGGCCGCGGCATGGGTTCGGGCGACAACTTCAAGATCCTCGAACCGCTGGCCGACAAGCTGGGCGCCGCCATGGGCGCCTCGCGCGCCGCGGTCGACGCCGGCTACGTGCCGAACGACTGGCAGGTCGGCCAGACCGGCAAGATCGTCGCGCCGTCGCTGTACATCGCCGTCGGCATCTCGGGCGCGATCCAGCACCTGGCCGGCATGAAGGACTCGAAGACCATCGTCGCCATCAACAAGGATCCGGAAGCGCCGATCTTCTCGGTGGCCGACTACGGTCTCGTTGGCGACCTGTTCGAAGTGATTCCGGCACTCGTGAAAGAACTGGGTTAATCGTAGGGTGGGCTCTTGAGCCCACGCGGTGATCGTTATCGGCTCCGATCTCGTGTCGTGCTCGACGATCTCGCTGTCACGTATCACCGCGTGGGGACGAGTCCCCACCCTACAACCCCGCGAACAACACTCAGGCCACGCTGGTCCGGCAATTCGCCAGGCTGCCGTGGCCTGATTCACATCCAAATCTGAGGAGATCAAGGTGAGCTACCAAGCCCCGATCAAAGACATGCTGTTCGTCCTGAACGAACTGGCCGGCCTGGACCAAGTGAGCCAGCTGCCGGGCTGCGAAGACGCCACCAGCGACACCGTGGAAGCGGTGCTGGAAGAGAACGCGAAGTTCTGCGGCGAGGTCGTCGCCCCGCTGAACCACCCGAGCGACAAGGAGCCGAGCTTCTGGCACGACGGCCAGGTGACCACCTCGGCCGGCTTCAAGGTCGCCTTCCAGGCCTTTGGCGAATCCGGCTGGCAGGGCGTGCAGCACCCGAGCGAATTCGGCGGCCAGGGCCTGCCGAAGATCGTCGCCACGCCGTGCACCGAAATGCTCAACGCCGCCTCGATCTCGTTCGCACTGGTGGCCCTCTTGACCGACGGCGCCATCGAGGCGCTGCTGACCGCAGGTTCCGACGAGCAGAAGGCGCGCTTCCTCGAGCCCCTGATCTCGGGCAAGTGGACCGGCACCATGAACCTGACCGAGCCGCAGGCCGGTTCGGATCTCGCCGCCGTGCGCACCCGCGCCGTGCCCCAGGGCGACGGCACCTACAAGATCTTCGGCACCAAGATCTTCATCACCTACGGCGAGCACGACATGGCCGAGAACATCATCCACCTGGTGCTGGCGCGCACGCCGGACGCGCCGCCGGGCGTGAAGGGGATCTCGCTGTTCATCGTGCCGAAGTTCCTGATCAACGAAGATGGCTCGCTGGGCGAGCGCAACGACGCCCACTGCGTCTCGATCGAGCACAAGCTGGGCATCAAGGCCAGCCCGACCGCCGTGCTGCAATTCGGCGACAACGGCGGCGCCATCGGCACCCTGGTGGGCGAAGAGAACCGTGGCCTGGAATACATGTTCATCATGATGAACGCGGCCCGCTTCGGCGTCGGCATGCAGGGCATCGGCCTGGCCGAGCGCGCCTACCAGCACGCGGTGGCCTATGCCAAGGACCGCGTGCAGTCGCGCGACCTGGCCGGTTCCAGCGGCCCGGTCGCCATCATCCACCATCCGGACGTGCGCCGCATGCTGATGTCGATGCGCGCCCAGACCGAGGCGGCGCGCGCGCTGGCCTACGTCGGCGCCGGCATCTCGGACGTGGCCCACTACCACGCCGACGAAGCGACCCGAAAGGCGAACCTGGCGGTCTATGAGTACCTGGTCCCGATCATCAAGGGCTGGTCGACCGAGATGAGCGAGAACGTGGCGCGCGACGGCGTGCAGGTCCACGGCGGCATGGGCTTCATCGAGGAGACCGGCGCGGCCCAGCACTACCGCGACGCCAAGATCCTCACCATCTACGAAGGCACGACCGCGATCCAGGCCAACGACCTGGTCGGCCGCAAGACCGTGCGCGATGGCGGCGCGGTGGCGAAATCCATCATCGCCCAGGTGCGCGAGACCGAAGCGGCTTTGGCTGAAGTGCAGGGCGCCGACTTTGCAGCGATCCGCAAGCAGCTGGCGGCGGGTTCCGTCGCGCTGGAAGAGGTGGTGGACTTCGTGGTCGCCAACGTGAAGTCGGACATCAAGGGCGTGTTCGCCGGTTCCGTGCTCTACCTGAAGCTGGCCGGCATCGTGCTGGGCGGCTGGCAGATGGCGCGCGCGGCCCTGGTCGCCCAGCGCAAGCTCGACGCCGGCGAAGGCGATGCCGCTTTCCTGCGCGCGAAGATCGCCACCGCGCGCTTCTTCGCCGACCACATCCTGTCGCAGGCCGCCGGCATGCGCAGCGCGATCGTCGAAGGCAGCGCCGGCGTGCTGGCGCTGGACGTCGAACAGTTCTGATGCCTGGACAGGGTGGGGTGCCCTGGCGCCCTGCCCACGATGCCATGAAGCGGCCCGCGTGCTAATGCCGGTCACTTAAGGCATTGACCAGTCGGCGGTTTGAGCTAAAACGGATTCACGATCAACGTGAATCCGTTTTTTATTATGGCTCTCCAACTTGACCTGGACTATGCGGCTGAGCTGGCACCGCATGAGTTTGAACGCTTCGCCAGCCTGATCGATCCAGCCTGGATCGACGAAGCCTTGCAGCAGACCAGGACAGTGTCATTGCGGCGGCGGCGCTTGCCGGCCGAACGCATGGTCTGGCTGGTCATCGGCCTGGCTCTGTTTCGCAATGAACCGATCTGGCATATCGTCCAGCAGCTCGATTTGGCCGAGGGCCCGACACCCAGTGCTCCCGTGCCCAGTGCTGCTGTAGCAGGGCGAGAGCGCCTTGGTGAGGCACCGATGGCATGGTTGTTCGAACGCTTGGCAAGCTGCTGGGGGAGCACTGCCATACCTGAACAAGGGCTGTTTCATGGGTTGCGCAGTTACGCCGTCGACGGCGTGGTGTGGTCGCTGCCCGACACACCAGCCAACGGTGAAAAGTTTGGCCGAGGCTCGAACGCGCATTGCAAAGGCGCTTGGCCACAATTGCGCGCAGTCTGCTTGATGGACACCTACACTCACCTGATCCGCGCTGCCGAGTTTGGCGACTACGGCACCTCAGAGCTGAGCTTTGCCAAATCACTGATGCATAAGGTGCCAGATGGATCGTTGACGATCTTCGATCGTGCCTATCTCTCGGCAACCCTTCTTCTGGACTGGCAGCAGGCAGGTGAGCAAAGACATTGGCTCATGCGGGCTAGAAGCGGATTGCGTTATGAAGTGGTCTGCCAGTTTGCCCCTGACGACTGCCTGGTGAGTTTCGAGGTATCCCAGCAGGCACGCAAGCAGCGACCGGATTTGCCATCGCATTGGCAAGCACGACTCATTACCTGCATGGTTGGTGGAGAGCGCCGGCAGTACCTTACCTCTCTGTGGGACGCGCACCGTTTTCCAGCGCGTGAGATCGTTGCGCACTACATGCAGCGCTGGGAGATCGAATTAGGTTTCAGGGAAATCAAACAAGGCATGCAGAAGAATGCGACGACACTGCGCAGCAAGTTGCCTGCGCTGGTACGCCAGGAAGTATGGGGCACGCTCATCGCCTACAACCTGCTGCGCCATGAAATTGCCCAAATGGCCGATGAACTACACGTACCGCCACAACGCCTAAGCTTCCAGTGGCTGGCCCTGGCCATTACCACGGCCCTGTACCACTGGCCTCTGCAAACGCCTGGCACCTTCCCCAAGCGTCTGGCACTGCTACGCGAGCAGGCACGCGCCTATCTCTTGCCAGAACGTCGAACGCGGTCCTATCCCAGAGTCGTCAAACAGTGCAGATCCAAGTTTCCAATGAAAAATGCCAGTCAGCTTAACTGACTGGCATTAGCCCGCGTGCCGCTTTTTTCATGGCTGCGGCCGTCCTGGGAAGCTGCGCGGCCAGGATCGCAATGTTTTGCAAACATGTTTCAAGATGCAAATATCATACTTTGAAAATCATATTAAATCGAAGAAAATATGCCTATAAGACAGTAAAGGCAAATTTAGTTCCGATCAAAGCGAGCTCATCTTTAGTGAACTAACTTGTACCCAAGCCGCGCATGAGCCGCGCGGCTCCCCGATCTCAGCGGCTCGACGAGGAGATACACCATGGGTACCGAGAATCAGTACGACGACAAGCACGACAATGGTCATGATCGCGACCACGACCACGACCATGACCACGATCATGGCCATGACAGGGAGTGCCGCCACCGGCACGACCATGACGACGGCAAGCATCGCGACAAGGGGGAATACCGCGAGCACTACAAGTACCGCGAATACTGGAAGGTGCGCGACTACGACGACGACAAGCACGATCACCACAAGCACGACAAGCACGACAAGCACGACAAGCACGACAAGCACGACAAGTACGATCGCGACGACAGGAAGGAGCGCGATGCCCCGTCGCACCACATCCACGAACTCGAGAAGTCGATCAAGACCCTGGCCGACGCGCTGGCCACGCTCGGCCGCGGGGCGCACCTGCTGGAGCTGCAGCGCATCATCCACCACCCGGGCTGGACTTCGCCGGCCGAGCTGGCGTTCGTGAATGCGATCCTCGATCACCTCAGCGTCGAGGTGTGCACCATCGAGCGCCTGCAGGCCGACCTCGTCGAGGCTGCGCGCAAGGTGAAGAAGGACCGTCACTGACGGCAGGCGCGCCGGGTGCGCAGGAATGCGCGGCGCACCGGCATCGTCGCGGCAGGCTTGCCGCCGCAAGCGGTGCGGAGCCCGATTTCCGCACCGCTTGCCTTTCCGATGGCATGGCGAGCGTCGGCAGGATCCGCGCCCGCGGGTTTTGCGGTTCCGATCCGCTGAGCTTGATCTGGCTTAAACGAAGCGTTACGGCCGCGTTCGTAACATCGGCTCATCCACTGAACCCGCCCGCTCTCGCGAGCAGGCCAACCCGGGAGCCGATATGTCACCGACGATTGCACGTTCCAGTCTGTATCTCGCCATGAGCTTTTGTGCGCTGTTGCTGGCCGCCTGCGGCGGCGACAGTTCCTCCCCTGCCGCCAGCGATCCGCCGCCGACGCAGGTCGATCCGCCGCCACCATCCGCGCCCCAGCCGCCGCCGGTCGCGCTGGCCGACAGTCATACCGACCTGGTGCCCGCCACCATCGGCAGTCCGCCGGGCTGGCCGACCTGGAGCGGTACCGGCCAGCCGGTCGGCGATATCGTCTGCCTGACCAACATCAATTACCACATCCATGCGCTGGTATCGATCTACAAGGACGGCGTGCGCCAGGGCCTGCCCGACAACATCGGCCGCAGCGGCTGCACCTATGAACTGCATACGCACGACGTGACGGGCGTGGTGCATATCGAAGCGAGCGCGCCCACGAAGTTCACGCTCGGCCAGTTCTTCGCCCTGTGGCGCCAGCCCTTGGCGGGGAGCGGCACGGCAGGGCTGGCGGGGCCGATCCGCTTCTACATCATCGACAGGGAAACGCTGACGCCCTACACGGGCGACCCCGGCGAGATCGAATTGACGGCCCAGCGCGAGATCGTCATCGTCAGCGGCACGCCGCCGGCGACGCTGCCGCGCTATCGCTGGCCAGAGGGAATTTAAGAGGCCAGCATTGTCAGCCGTAGGCCCCGCCCGTATACATCAGGTCGAACAAGCGGGCGATGGTCGCGATCAGCACGGTGGCGCCGATCATCAGGGCGGCGACCAGCAGCACGGCCAGGATCCAGTTCGAGCGCGAGCGCGTGCCCGAACCTGGATTGAAGCGCGCATCCCACTTGTCGTCCGGCGTCAGGCCAATCACCAGCGCCGCGATGAAGGCGACGATGTAGGAGAGCAGCAGGGGCAGCAGGGCAAAGAAGACGTCCATGTTGCCTTCCGTCTGGCTATAGACCAGGCCGGCGATTGGCAGGCTGCAGGCGTGCAGCAAACCAATGCGATCGACGTTTCCGTGCAAATAGAAGCGGTGCGCGCCCAGTCCGCCGAGGGTCAATGCCAGTGCCGTAGCCAAAGTCTTGTTCTTGTGTGACATGCCAAAAGGAATTTGTTACACGAAGGCGCAAGTATGGTTCAAAAATGTGCCAAAAGCATCATTTTTTATGTAAATGCTATGTATCAACTTGTATGCACGGGCGACAAGGCGCCAGGAGGGAGGTAGCGGTAGCGCAAAAAATCAGGGATAATGCCCCATTCGGCCGGGACCGCGCGCCCTGTTGTCCGCCTTTTACCATTTCACTTGCTGATCTGCGGCATTGCGCGCTATAATCGTCGGCTTTCTCCGTCCAGTACAACTTTTTGGAATTATTATGGTCGTTATCCGTTTGGCTCGTGGCGGCGCAAAAAAGCGCCCGTTCTTCAACATCGTTGCAACCGATTCGCGTAACCGTCGCGATGGCCGTTTCATCGAGCGCATCGGCTTCTACAACCCGATGGCTTCGGGCGCTGAAGTCGGCCTGAAGATCACCGCGGACCGTCTGGCCTACTGGCAAGGCGTTGGCGCACAACTGTCGCCGACCGTTGCTCGCCTGGTTGCCCAGCAGAACCCGGCTGCCTAAGTAAAGCTGTTCCTGGTTTGAGCGATTCGGCTGCAAGCGGGGCACAAGCCCCCGACGACCTGACCCAGGTCGGGTATGTCTCAGGCGCCTACGGCATTGCCGGCGCCATCCGCGTTACTCCGTTCTCGGTGGACGCGGACGCTTTGCTGAACGTGAAAACCTGGTGGCTCGACAAGCCGAGCCTGCGGTCCGTCACCGTGCGGACCGCGAAGATGCATGGCGGCGACGTGGTCGCCACCCTGGTCGGGATGAGTGACCGCAACCTGGCGGAGGCGCTGAAAGGCGCAGCCGTCCATGTGTCGCGCAGTCAGTTTCCCGAGCTTGAGGAAGACGAGTATTACTGGAGTGACCTGATCGGCATGGATGCGGTCAACCTGCAGGGCGAAGCCCTGGGCAAGGTGATCGACATGATGAGCAACGGCGCGCAATCGATCCTGCGCATCGCGCCCGTCCCTGATCCGGCAGCCAGCGACAAGGCGCCAGAGCGTCTCGTAGAGCGCCTGGTTCCGTTCGTGGACCAGTTCGTGAAAACCGTCGACCTGAAAGAAAAGAAGATTACCCTGGATTGGGGTCTCGACTTTTGATCCCTCCAACCCGAAGCGAGGTCCCGATGCAGTTCGACGTCGTGAGCTTGTTTCCCGAGATGTTTGCCGCATTGACGCAGTCGGGCGTGACCCGGCGCGCTTTCGAGCAGGAACGCTGGGGCCTGAAGCTGTGGAATCCGCGCGATTTCACCCAGGACCGCCACCGCACCGTGGATGACCGCCCGTATGGCGGCGGCCCCGGGATGGTGATGCTGGCGAAGCCGCTCGAGGCAACGATCAATGCGGCCAAGGCGCGCCAGGCCGAACTCGGCTTGCCCGCGCCGCGCGTGGTATTCATGTCGCCGCAAGGCAAACCGCTGACGCACGAACGCGTGATGGCGCTGAAGGACGAGCCTGGTCTCGTCATCCTCTGCGGCCGTTACGAGGCGGTCGACCAGCGCTTGCTGGACCGTGTCGTCGACGAGGAAATTTCCCTCGGCGACTTCGTTCTCTCCGGCGGCGAATTGCCGGCGATGGCCTTGATGGATGCGGTGGTGCGGCAATTGCCGGGCGTGCTGGGCGACGATGCCTCGGCGGTCGAAGACAGTTTCGTCAACGGCCTGCTCGATTCGCCGCACTACACCCGTCCCGAAGTGTACGAAGGCGTGCCTGTGCCCCCGGTCCTGATGGGCGGCAACCACGCAGAGATTACCAAGTGGCGCCGCCAGCGCATGCTGGAGGCGACTGCGAAGAAGCGTCCGGAACTGCTGGATGCGGCGCGCAAGGCGGGCCGCCTCACGGCAGCCGACGAAAAGTTCTTGGCCACGCTCTCCTGAGAGCAGGCCGGAAAAAGGCACCGATCCCGGTGCAAGACCTGCGGGCATGTTGCCCGTGCGTTCAACCCCATCCTCTACCGGGCAACCAGTACAGCGCCGGCAAGATGGTTTTTGGAGTCATAAGAAATGAATCTGATTCAGCAACTCGAGCAGGAAGAAATCGCGCGCCTCGGCCGCAACATTCCTGATTTCGCACCTGGCGACACCGTGATCGTCAACGTCAACGTCGTCGAAGGCAACCGCAAGCGCGCCCAGGCATACGAAGGCGTCGTCATCTCGCGTCGCAACCGTGGCCTGAACTCGAACTTCATCGTTCGCAAGATCTCGTCGGGCGAAGGCGTGGAACGTACGTTCCAGCTGTACTCCCCGCTGATCGCTTCGATCGAAGTCAAGCGCCGCGGCGACGTTCGTCGTGCGAAGCTGTACTACCTGCGTGAGCGTTCGGGCAAATCGGCACGTATCAAAGAGAAACTGCCGCAGCGCCGCGTCGCTACCACCACTGCCGCTGAGTAATAGCGTCTGTGGAATGAAAAAGGCATCCTTCGGGATGCCTTTTTCTTTTTGATTCTTCCTTTTTGTTTAAAGGAAATATTTTTGGCCAAGCTGCTTCTCGATCCAACCCGCCTGCCGGTCGATGCCATCGCCGGCGAACCGCCGGTCGACCCGGCGCTCCTCACCGCGGCGCGCCTGCGCACGCGTTTTGCCGAGGCGCGCCGCGCCTGGGACCCTGAAACCGCGGAGGAAACGCCTTTCCAGCCTGGCCTGACGCTGCGCCGCGCCGCCGTCCTGGTGCCCCTGGTCGATCGCCCCACAGGCTTGACCGTGTTGCTCACCCAGCGCACCGCGCATTTGACCAGCCACGCCGGCCAGATCAGCTTCCCGGGCGGACGCGCCGAAGAAATCGATTCGTCGCCGATCGAGACCGCGCTGCGCGAATCGGAAGAGGAGATCGGCCTGCACCGCCGCCACGTCGAGATCGTCGGCGTGCTGCCGGAATACGTGACCGCCAGCGCCTACCGGGTGCGCCCGGTGGTCGCCCTGGTGACGCCGCCGTTCGAGCTGCGCGCCGACCCCAACGAAGTGGCCGAGATCTTCGAGGTGCCCCTTGGCTTCCTGATGAACGGCGCCAACCACCAGCGCATGTCCTTCGAGCTGCCGGAAGGGGCGGGGCGGCGCAGCTTCTATGCCATGCCCTACGAGCGCTTCTTCATCTGGGGCGCGACTGCGGGCATGTTGCGGAACCTGTTCCATTTCCTGCGCGCTTGATACTTTTGCTTCACAGTTAGTTACCAGTCCGGATTTGATTATGGCCCGCGTCTGCGCTATCGTAGCGGGCAGCGTAGTGTTGCCATAACAAAAGAAGGATTTGCATGACATTTTTTTCCATTCTGTGCGCCCTGCTGATCGAGCAGTTGAAGCCCCTGCGCGCGGATAACCAGGTCTACGGCGGCATCAAGACGCTCGCGATGCGCATCGAAGGCTGGTTCAATGCCGGCGAGCCGAAGAATGGCCGCATGGGATGGATCCTGATGATGCTGACGCTGGTGCTGCCGGTCGCCATCATTTACTGGGTACTGCAATACTACGGCCTGGTCTTTCTTGCTTTCGCCTGGAACGTGCTCGTCGTCTACCTGACGCTGGGGTTCCGCCACTATAGCCATTACTTCACCTCGATCCAGTTGGCCCTGAACCAGGGCGACGAGGCCACCGCGCGCGCACTGCTGGCGGAATGGACGCGGCTCGACACGGTCGGCATGGACGCCCAGGAAATCGCGCGCATCGCCGTCGAAAAGTCGCTGATCACCACCCATCGCAGCGTGTTCGGCGTATTTTTCTGGTTCCTGATGCCGGGCGGCCCGGCCTGCGCCGTGCTCTACCGCGTGTCCGAATACCTGGCGCGCGCCTGGAACGAACCCGAGCACATGCGTAACGAGGCGTTCGGCCAGTTCGCCGCCAAGGCCTTCTACTGGATCGACTGGATCCCGGTGCGCCTGACCGCGGTCGCCTTTGCCGTGGTCGGCAATTTCGAGGACGCGATCTATGCCTGGCGCAACTTCGCCAACCGCTGGGCCGACGAATCGCGCGGCATCATCCTGGCCGCTGGCGGCGGGGCGATGGGCGTACGCCTGGGCACGCCGCAGGAAAATGCCCCGCAACTGTTGCCGGCCGATGCGGCGACGGTGGACCTGTCCGACGTCGAGACCGATGTCCTGCCGGGAGAGGAGCCGAGCCTGCGCGCACTGCAAAGCACGGTGGGACTTGTCTGGCGTGCCCTGATACTATGGATGATCCTGCTCCTGCTCTTGTCGAGCGTGGTCTGGCTCGGCTAAACGTCAGGAAACGCTGCCATGACGGCGCGGCAAGGCCGCGCCGTACCAGCGCATTGTCGTCGACAATGCGTGTTCGCCCCGCGTCGTTGAGGGGGGACGCCGGTCCTGCGGCCTAAAGTTGTCGAGACAAGACTCGTCCCCAGGTCTTCTATAAGATATAATACTGCCGTTGTTCTCATCCACGCAGTATTCTTGTATCAGCAAGCAGCACTATGGCCGAGTTACCGCATACCGGGAACGAAGGCGCCACTGGCGAATTCTTCATCCTGGGAATCACGAATAAAGGCAAGCAGTTCCGCCCGAGCGATTGGGCGGAGCGCCTGTGCGGGGTCATGTCCTGCTTCCGTCCCGAGGGCAGTGGCGGCCGCAATGCCCACCTCCAGTTTTCCCCTTACGTACATCCGACCGTGGTGAACGGCGTCAAGGCCGTCGTGGTGGACAATGCGCTCCAGAAGGCCGAACCGCTGGCCTATCACTTCGTCGTCAATTTCGCCAAGGATAACGACCTGCAAGTGGTCGATGCCTGCTTCGTCGAATTGCCGGGCGATCCAAAACTGTAGGCAGGTCGAATCACGGTTTGAGCCAGATCAAGCCGGCTGCCATTTCCCGCATTAGCTTGAACCTACAGGGTGTCGGCACGGTCGCCTTCGTTCGGTGGGCAACACCTGCCTGCCTTGCGACCCGCTGCCGGCCTGCGCCCCTGTCGACAAAAGGGGAGGGCACCATGAACATCGGCGAAATCTGTACTGTCCAGACCATCACCTGCGCGCGCGACGAGACCGTGCAGGGCGCGGCGCTGCTGATGCGCAAGCACCATGTCGGCGACCTGATCGTGGTCGACCATCTCGACGGCCAGGCGGTTCCGGCCGGCATCGTCACCGACCGCGACATCGTGGTGTCGGTCGTCGCGCTCGGGCTCGATCCCGATGGCCTGCAGGTCGGCGACATCATGAGCGACGATCTCCTGACCTGCGGCGAGGACGACGACGTCTACGCCACCATCGAGCAGATGCGCCTGCGCGGCATCCGGCGCGTGCCGCTGGTGAACCGGGCGGGCGGCCTGAGCGGCATCGTCAGCGCCGACGACCTGCTCGAATTCCTGGCCGAGGAAATGGGCGACCTGTCGCGCATCAGCGCCAACCAGCAGGCCCACGAAAAACGCGCCCGGCATTAGGGAAGCACGACGCAATAGTGCGCGGCAGCATCACCCGAATCGGCCATCTGTTACCATCGGCCCTGGCGCGTCGCCGGGCGGCGGCGCTTGCGCGTCCTCGCGGGCGCACCACCTGACGGGACCCCATGAACCTGATGCGTTACCAGCGCGGCCTGCCTGCGCACCTGACCGCCGGCGCCTTAGCTTTCTTCACCCTCGGCAGCGCCTGGGCGGCGCCGCTGCCCAAGGGCGTCACGCTCGGCCCCTCGGTCGAGGGCATCACCGAATACCGGCTCGCCAACGGCTTGAAGGTCCTGCTGTTTCCCGACGCGTCGCGTCCCACCGTCACCGTCAACGTGACCTACCTGGTCGGCTCGCGCCACGAGAACTACGGCGAGACCGGCATGGCCCACCTGCTCGAGCACCTGATGTTCAAGGGCTCGCGCAAGAACCGCGACATCACGCGCCAGTTCGCCGACCGCGGCATGGACTTCAACGGCACCACCTCCCTCGACCGCACCAACTACTACGAGGTGTTCCAGGCCTCGAAGGACAACCTGGACTGGGCGCTGCAGATGGAGGCCGACCGCATGACCGGTTCCTTCATCGCGCAGAAGGACCTGGATTCGGAAATGACGGTCGTGCGCAACGAATACGAGAGCGGCGAGAATTCGCCGTCGGGCGTACTGGTAAAACGCATGCAGAGCGTGGCCTACGACTGGCACAGCTATGGCCGCTCGACCATCGGCAACCGCAGCGATATCGAGAACGTGCGCATCGCCAACCTGCAAGCCTTCTACCGCACCTATTACCAGCCCGACAATGCCGTGCTGCTGGTGGCCGGCAAGTTCGATCCCGACGCCACCCTGGCCAGGATCAGCCGCCTGTTCGGCGTGATCCCGAAACCGAAGCGTACATTGCCGGCGTTCTGGACGGTCGAGCCGCCCCAGGACGGCGAACGCAGCTTCGCGGTGCGGCGCCAGGGCGACGTCCAGATCGTCATGCTGGGCTACAAGGTGCCGTCCGCGATCCACGACGACAGCGACGTCATGGCGTTTGCCTCGACCATCCTGGGCGACGTGCCCACCGGCCGCCTGCACAAGAGCCTGGTCGAGACGGGCAAGGCCAGCCAGGTGTTCAGCTTCGGCCAGACCGGCTATGCGCCCGGCCTGCAGTACGTCGGCGCGGTGCTCAAGAAGGGCGAGCCGGTCGAGCCGCTGCGCGACGCATTGACCCAGGCCGTGGAGAGCTTCGGCGACACGCCGCCGACGCCGGCCGAGATGGAACGCGTGCGCCGCCTCTACGAGAACGAGATGGAGCGGAGCCTGAACGATCCGCAGCGGGTCGGCGTGGCGCTGTCGGAGACCATTGCGCTGGGCGACTGGCGCCTGTTCTTCACCGGGCGCGAGCGCATCAAGACCATCACGGCCGAGGAAGTGGCGGCGGTGGCGAAGCGTTACTTCCGGCGCGACAACCGCGTCACCGGCACCTTCATCCCCGACGATGCGCCGCAGCGGGTGGTGGTCCCGGCGGCGCCCAGCGTCGAGAGCATCCTCGAGAAATTCAAGCCGAGCGCCTCGACCTTCGTGTCCGAGGACTTCGATCCCAGCCAGGCCAACATCATGCGGCGCACGCAGCTGGCGACGGCAGGCGGCGTGAAACTGGCGCTGCTGCCGAAGAAGAACCGCGGCGAAGCCGTCACGGTCGACCTGCGCCAGCACATCGGCGACGAAAAGAACCTGTTCGGCACCGGCGCGGTTCCCGAGCTGACCGCCGCCATGCTGATGCGCGGCACTAGCCGCTACACCCGCGAGCAGCTGGCCGACGAGTTCGACCGCCTGAAGATCGCCGGCAGCCTGTCCCACTTCCAGACCACGCGCGAGCACCTGCCCGAGGCGCTGCGCCTGGTCGCGCACGTGCTGAAGGAGGCGAGCTTCCCCCAGGCCGAGTTCGAGCAGCTGCAGCGCCAGGCCATCGTCGGCCTGGAGGCGAGCCGCAACGAACCTTCGGCCCTGGCCAGCCGCGCGCTGTCCCAGCACTTCGACCTCTACCCGGAGGGCGACGTGCGCCATGCGAATACCTTCGAGGAAGACATGGCCGAGCTGAAGGCGGCCAAGCTGGGGGACCTGACCGACTTCCACCGCCGCTACTACGGCAGCGTGCCGGCCGAGATGGCGATCGTCGGCGACTTCGACGCGGCCGCCGTCGCGCCGCTGGTCGAGGAACTGTTCGGGGCCTGGAAAGCGCAGGAGAACGTGGCCCCGGTGCTGCGCCGCTACGCCGCGATCGCGCCGCTGGCGAAGACCATCGACACCCCGGACAAGGAAAACGGCGTCTACCTGGCGCGCCTGAACCTGGACCTGAACATCGACGATCCCGACTACCCCGCGCTGATGCTGGCCAACTACATGTTCGGCGAGGGCGGCCTGCGCTCGCGCCTGATGGACCGCATCCGCCAGAAGGACGGCCTGTCGTATGGCGGCGGCTCGCAGCTCGATGCCGGCGACCTCGACCGCGCAGGCAGCTTCATGATCAGCGCCATCGCCGCGCCGCAGAACCTGCAAAAGCTCGACGCCGCCGTGCGCGAGGAACTGGCGCGCGCGGTCAAGGACGGCTTCAGCGCCGCCGAACTGGCCGGCGCCAAGTCGGGCTTGATGCAGCAGCGCGTGCAGACCCGTGCCGACGACGGCGCCCTGGCGACCGGCTGGACCTCCTACCTGTACCGCGGCCGCACCTACGAGTGGTCGCGTGAATTCGAGGCGAAGCTGATGGCGGTGACCCCGGCGCAGCTAAATGCGGCCTTCCGCAAGGCGATCGACCCGGCCAGGCTGTCGGTGGTGCTGGCCGGCGACCAGGATAAAGCCAAGGACAAGGCGGCTGCGGTCAAGGCGCCCTGAACCGCCCTGGCCGAAACGTTGCGTCCTGGGGACGGTATATTGATGAATATGGGCCGTGCAGCTATGATGTTGCCCTTAAGCATCACTTAAGGTTTATTTCAAGTGTCCAGGAGTCGTAGTACATGAAGGGCAATAGCAAAGCGGCGCCAGGCGCAATCTCGTTCGCGGGCAAGGTGGCGCTGGTCACCGGCGGCGCCAGCGGCATCGGGCGCGCGACGGCGCTGGCGTTCGGTCGCGCCGGCGCCTCGGTGGTGATCGCCGACGTCTCGGTCGACGGCGGCCACGCGACCGCGGCGATGATCGTCGAGAACGGCGGCAAGGCCTTGTTCGTGCAGGCCGACGTGACCCGCGCCGCCGAGGTCGAGACCCTGCTCGACAAGACCGTCTACCACTATGGCCGCCTCGACTGCGCGGTCAACTGCGCGGCGCTGCAGGCCGTGCCCGCGCGCCTGGACGAGCTCGACGAGGAAGAGTTCGACCGCCTGCTGGCCGTCAACGTGAAGGGCGTCTGGCTGTCGATGAAGTACCAGCTGCGCCAGATGGTCAAGCAGGGCGGGGGCACCATCGTCAACCTGTCTTCCAGCTACGGCCTGGTCGGCGCGCCCTTGCAGGGCGCCTATGCGGCGAGCAAGCACGCCCTGGCCGGCCTGACCAAGAGCGCGGCGGCCGAGTATGCGAAGGACGGCATCCGCGTCAATGCGGTGTCCCCGGGCGCGGTGCGCACCCCGATGCTGGCGCGCGTCCTCGGCGGCGAAGCCGCGGTGGAAAAGAAGCTGCGCGCCGCCCATCCGATGAACCGCTTCGCCGAACCGGGCGAGATCGCGAACGCTGCCCTGTGGCTGTGTTCCGATCAATCGTCCTTCGTCACCGGCCACGAGCTGGCCGCGGACGGCGGTTTCACCGCGGTTTAATCCTCCAGCACCAGCCGCATCGGCTGCAGCATCAGGCCCGACCCTGGCCGCATCGGCACCGGAGCATTCACCGCCCTGAACCCGGCGCGCTCGTACAGGCGGACCGCCGCCGAATTGCCGCGCGTGACCTCGAGCTCGACGAAACGCGCGTTGCGTTCGCGCGCCCAGCCCAGCGCCGCGTCCAGCAAACCCCGGGCCGCGCCGCGTCCGCGGCATTCCGGCGCCACCCACATCTGGTAGAGGTGCACCAGCGCCGGGTTGACGCCATCCATTTTCGCCCAGACCAGTCCGGCGGGCTTGCCGTCGAGCTCGGCCACCAGCGGACAATCCTTGCCCGAGACTGCGGCGGCCGCCAGGCGCGCAGCCCATTCCTCGGGCGTGCGCGCGCTTTCGGCCTCCAGCGTGCTGTAGAAGGCGTCGGGAGACTCGGCCAGCGAGCGCAGGCGCAAGTCGCGGTAGGCGGCCCATTCGTCCGGGTAGAGCGGACGGATCCGGGGAGCTGGTCGTGGTGCATTCATGACAGGCAAATAGTATTTTTATATTGCAACAATATTACCATGTCACCGCACTTCATGTTCGATACCCCGGCGTGCGGCAGACCGCATCCGCCACACGTTGATGTCGGACGGAGGAGGGCTTATTTCGGGCGTGGCGCGCGCAGGCGCCCGCCGGGCGGCACCACGCGTCCGGCGCGCAGGCCGTCCACCGTCAGCGCCACCGCGCGCGCCACGTTGCGCACTTCTTCCTGGAAGGCGGTGTCGCGGTCGAGCGTCTCGTGGCTGTCCGCATAGGATTCGTAGTAGCCGACGAAGCGGTCGAGCTGGCCGAAGCTGCCCGAGTCGACCAGTCCCATCCAGTTCAGCCAGTCCGACAGCGAGCGCCGCGTGCCCTCGATGCCGGCGACGTCGCCGTGCACCACCAGGCCGAAGGCGCGCCCGGCCAGGTGTTTCGGGTAGTCCCAGCCGTCCAGCTCCATGCGCTTGGCCTTCGCGGCGTCCTTGCCCCCGGTCGAGCTGGGATCGGGATTGCCGCCGTCGGCACAGACCAGGCGGTCGATCATCAGCTTGAGCACCGCCGGCGCCTGGTACCAGTAGACCGGGGTCAGGATGATGACGCCATGCGCCGCCACCCAGCGCTCGTAGATCTCGTTCATCCAGTCGCCGGTCTGGCGCTCGGCGTGGTTCGGGTAGCAGCTGCACGGCCAGTGGCACAGCGGCATGGCGGTCGAGACGCAGGCCTTGCAGGGATGGATGTGGCGGTCGTAGTCGGAAATGAGGCGGCTCAGGTCGAGCACGTCGGTCTCGAGGCCCTGGGCAGCCAGGGTGTCGCGCGCGATCTGCGTCAGGCGCCAGGTCTTCGAGATCTCGCCCGGACAGCTGCCGTCGTTGCGCGCGGCGCCGTTGACCAGCAGGATGCGGCTCGGCGTGGCGGGGTCCTTCTGGCGCGCCTCGGCCGCGCGCAAACGCTCGTGCGCTTCCTTCCACTCGATCGACAGGTCGTAGTCGGGATCGGCAAAGCCGGGGCCGGCCTTCACCGTGCGCGGCGCCTTGCGCTTGTCGTGATAGGCCTGCCAGGCCACTTCCTCGACCGCCGCCAGCTGGTCCGCCACCGCCTCGAACGCCGGGTCGAAGAACTGGTCGATGAACTTGCGATGGAATGCTTCCCGCTCCAGCCTTGGACCCGCCTGTCCCTTACGCACCGTCGTCATGCCGCCTCCCCATTGATGACGCGATTATCGGCCCGGCCGGGCTGGGCGGATGTACGCTCGCGCACGGTTGCGAACATAAAAGGCGCGCATAAAAAAAGCGGGCGGCGCTTGCAGCGCTCGCCCGCCTTTCGCGGTAGCGGAAAGGCTTACTGGCCGGCTGGCGCCGCGGCCGCGGTAGCCTGCGCGCCGGCCGGCTGGTTCAGCAGCATGACCCACAGGCGCGCCGCGTCGGCGTAGCCGCCGCTCGCCTTGACGCTCTCGAAGGTCTTGACTGCCTCGTCCTTGCGGCCGGCCTTGGACTGGGCGATGCCCAGGCGCAGCTTGGCTTCGTCAGGCTGCTTCAGGCCGCCCTTGGCGATACCCTGCTGGATGAAGCCGATGCCCTTGTCGTGCTGGCCCATGGTGGAGTAGGCCCAGCCCAGGTTGACCAGGCCCGCGCCGTTCTTCGACTTGGCGGCCGACGCTTCGCCGCTGGCGATGTTCTTGGCGTCGTCGGCAGCGCCCTTGTTGGCGCGGTCGCGCAGCTGGCCATGGGCCTTGGCGTTCGCGCCCTTGCCCAGCACGCCTGCCGCGTAGCCGGCGTCCATCACGTTCTTCGCTTCGGTCGGGAAGCCGTCGCGCAGGGCGGTTTCGGCCAGGTCGACGTAGTCTTCCTCGCGCATGGTCTTGGTGGCGGCGAACAGCAGGCGCAGCACGGTCATGTAGTTGTCCTGGCTGAAGCCCGGCTTCTTGATGACGCCGACGCGGACCAGCTCGTTCCAGTACTCGTCGCTCGGGTAGTAGGTGACCATTTTCTCGACGGCGCTGGCGTAGCCGGCATTGTCCTTCGATTCATGGGTCGAGCTGAGCAGGAGCTTCATGTCTTCCTGGCTCGGGGCCTTGCCGGCCTTTTCGGCCTCGGCAACGACCTGCTGCAGTTCGGTCTTGGCGCCGGCATAGTCCTTGTTCAGGTACATCGCACGCACCAGCAGCGGACGCGCGGTGGTCATGTCGCCGCCCATTTCCTGGTAGCGCTTGAGCTGCTCGACGGTGGCGCCGTAGTTCTTCGCCTTGTACTGGATGTCGGCGATCGCCAGCACCAGCTTGGCCTGCGATTCCTTCGGCTCGAAGCCGGACTTGAGGACTTCCTCGGCGGCGCTGGCGACGCCTGCGTCGTTGCCGCTGATCGAGGCCAGCACCATCTTCACGCGGTTGACCGCGTAGGTTTCGTACGGGGTCTTGTTCGGGAGCGCTTCCGCCTGGTTGACGCGGTTCTGCAGTTCGGCAGTGTTCTTGGCGGCGACCAGTTGCTGGACCTGGTTCGAATCGATCAGCTTGTACAGTTCCGGACGCACGGTGTTGGCCGGCGCGGCGGCTGCGGCGTTCTCGGTTTTTTGGGCGTGGGCGCTCGTCATCAGGGCAGGCGCACTGTTCAGGCCGACGGCAGCCAGCAGCAGGCAAAGGCGAGCGAGGCGGAATTGGGACATGAATGATCCTTCTAAAAGTTGAGCGGTAGAAAATCCGCGGCAAGATGGCGATTCTGCCAACCTTGAACAAACGCGCATTGTCCCATAAAACAGGCGGGACCCTGCGGCGCAATTGTGCCGCAGGGCGCGCGCTCGCGGTGGTGCGGTTACATTGCGTTACCGCGCTTAGTTACGCGAGCTTAGTTACGTGAGCTTAGTTACGTGAGCTTACTTACGCCAGATGAACCGGGCGCACTGCATGCGCGCATCAGAAACCCGGCACCGGGCAGCGGCCCTCGGCGTCGATCTCGCCGGCCAGCCAGGCGTTGACCGCGTCGAGCGCGGGCGCCGCGAAGCCATAGGTCATCAGGGCCGGGGCGTCGAAGTCGAGCGCCTGGTAGGGATTCCACAGCGCCAGGTGCAGGTCCGGGCGCCAGGTGTTGCGCGCGTGCTCGCCGTAGCGGCGGCGCGAGGTCGAGGCCAGGATGGTGAAGCGGCCGTCCTGGGGCAGGGTGTTCCAGTCGAAGCTGTCGGCGTCGGCGAAGGTGACCAGGTCGACCTCGAACAGGCGGCCAAGCGAGGCGGCGATGGCGGCGGCCGGCACGCCGGCTTCCGAGACGCCGTCGCTGACCACGTCCTGGCGCGCCACCAGGCGGATCTTGCTGCCCGGGGCCGGACGGCGCACCGCGCCGCGCGCGCTCAAACCGCGGCGCCAGGCGCGCGCCATCAGCGCGCGGTCGGCGGCATCGGTGCTGTAGACCGGGGCTTCGTCGGCGCCGGGCGCGCCGTCGACCCGGGCGGCCACGCCCGCCGCCACCGCGGCCGGCGCATCCTGGCCGGCGCCGGCGGGATGGGCCTTGGCCAGCGCCGCCAGGCGCGCCAGTTTCGCTTCGACCTGCGCCATCGGCAGTTCGCCCGAGGCAATCGCGGCGGCGATCGCGGCCACGGTTTCTTCCTGGGTTTCGCGCGAACCGATCGCCATCACCATGTCGGCGCCGGCCACCAGCGCGCGCACCGCGGCCTGGCCGGCGCCGTAGCGGTGGGCGATCGCGTGCATGTCCATGCCGTCGGTGATCACCACGCCCTGGTAATGCCACTGCTCGCGCAGGATGCCGGTCAGGATCGGCCGCGACATCGTCGCCGGGTACTCGGGGTCGAGCGCCGGGTAGACGATGTGGGCGGTCATCATGGCCGGCGCCGAGGAGGAGGCCATGCGGAAGGGCGCGAACTCGAAGCGCTCCAGTTCGGCGAGCGGCTTGTCGACGGTCGGCAGCGCGCGGTGCGAGTCGACGTGGGTGTCGCCGTGGCCCGGGAAGTGCTTGACGCAGCAGGCCACGCCCTCGGATTCGCTGCCGTCCATCCAGGCCAGCGCAATGCGGGTCGCGGTTTCCGGATCGGCGCCGAAGGAGCGCTCGGCGATCACCGGATTGTGCTGGTTGTTGTTCAGGTCCAGCACCGGGGCGAAGTTCCAGTTGAAGCCGAGCGAACGCACCGCGCGCGCCACCGCCGCCCCGACTTCGCGCGCCAGCAGCGGATCGTTGGCCGCGCCCAGGGCCATGGCCGAGGGCGGCGCCGGCACCCAGGTCGAGCGCACCACGGCGCCGCCTTCCTGGTCGAGCGCGATCAGGGCCTGCTCGCCCATCACGGCGCGCAGGGCGCCGGTGAAGCGGGTCAGCTGGGCCGCGTCCGTCATGTTCTGGCGGAACAGGCAGGCGCCGCGCACCGCGTTCTCGTGCAGGAAGGCGGCCGTGTCCGCGTCCAGCTCGGTGCCGAACAGGCGCACCATGATCAGCCGGCCGGCGATGCGCCGCAATTCGCTCAGTTCGTCCATGGTCGTCCCTTCGTTGGCTTAGTTGGTCTTGGTGACTTTGCTCAGGTGGCGCGGGCGGTCCGGATCGAGGCCGCGTGCCTTCGACAGCTGGGCCGCCATCACGTAGAAGGCCTGGATCGCGACGATCGGGTCGAGGTCCGGCGTGGCCGCCACCGGCAGGGTCAGGTCGCGATCAAGCACGTCCTCGGGCGCGGCCAGCAGCACGCGTGCGCCGCGTCCGCGCATCTCGGCGGCCAGCGCCAGCAGGCCAGCCTGGGCCGGACCGCGGGTGGCGAAGATCAACAGCGGATAGCCTTCCTCGATCAGCGCCATCGGGCCGTGCTTGATCTCGGCGCCGGAGAAGGCTTCTGCCTGCAGGGCCGAGGTTTCCTTGAATTTCAGGGCCGCTTCCAGCGCGATCGGGAAGCTGATGCCGCGGCCGACGACCATGATGTTGCGCGCCGGCGCCAGCACCTCGATCGCGGCCGACCAGTCGACCTGGCTGGCTGCGCGCAGCGCATCGGGCAAGGCGGCGATGCCGGCCTTCAGCTCGGCGTCGTCCTGCCACTCGGCGACCAGGCGCGCGCCGGCGACCAGGCTGGCGATGAAGCTCTTGGTCGCTGCCACGCTCTGCTCTTTGCCTGCGTGCAGCGGCATGGTCCAGGCGGCGCTTTGCGCCAGCGGCGATTCGGCATCGTTCACCAGCGCCACGGTGGTGGCGCCGCCGTCGCGGAAGTACCGGATCGGCTCGACCACGTCCGGGCTCTGGCCCGATTGCGAGATCGAGATCGCCAGCGTGTCGCGGGTGACCAGCGGCGACTTGTACAGGGTGACGAGCGACATCGGCAGCGAGGTCACCAGGCGGCCCAGGCGCGACATGATCAGGTAGGCGACGTAGCCCGAGGCGTGGTCCGAACTGCCGCGCGCGACGGTGACGGCGCTGTGGAAGCTGGT
Organism: Massilia haematophila; assembly: GCF_042647645.1. Lineage (NCBI taxonomy): Bacteria > Pseudomonadati > Pseudomonadota > Betaproteobacteria > Burkholderiales > Oxalobacteraceae > Massilia > Massilia haematophila. Next base: position 70,124 of record NZ_JBHRVV010000001.1, read on the forward strand.
CGACCTCAGCGTGCGCCCGAGTTCGGCGTAGCGCTCCACGTCCTGGGTCAATTGCAGGGCAACGCAATCGCCGGCGGACATGGCTTCTTGCAGCATCAGTGAGGTCACAGCATTTCTCCTTCGATATAGACGGCTTTGATATTCAGTTCGCGGTCGAGCACCACGAAGTCGGCATGGCAGCCCGGGGCCAGGCGCCCGCGCAGCTTTTCGCCGAGGTAGTCGGCTGCATTCGTCGAGACGCGGCGTGCGGCGTCGGCCAGCGGCAGGCCGATCTTGACCAGGTTGCGCAGCGCCTGGTCCATGGTCAGCGTCGAGCCAGCCAGCGTGCCGTCGGCCAGGCGCACGCCGCCCATGCATTTATGGACGACCTGGCGTCCGAGCATGTATTCGCCGTCCGGCATGCCGGCGGCGGCGGTCGAATCGGTCACGCAGAACAGGTGCGGGATCGAACGCAGGGCGACCTTGATCGCGCCCGGATGCACGTGCAGCAGGTCGGGGATGATCTCGGCGTACTGCGCATGCGCCAGCGCCGCGCCGACCATGCCCGGCTCGCGGTGGTGCAGGCCCGGCATCGCGTTGAACAGGTGGGTGAAGCCGGCCGCGCCGTGTTCCAGCGCGGCGACGCCGTCCTCGTAGGAACCGCTGGTGTGGCCGACCTGGACCCGGATGCCGGCGTCCGACAGCGCGCGCACCAGTTCCAGGTGGCCGTGGATCTCGGGCGCCACCGTGATCACGCGCATCGGCGCCAGGCGCTCGTAGGCTTCGACCTCGGCCAGCGTGGCTTCCTTGGCGAACGGCGGCTGGGCGCCGAGCTTGGCGGAATTGATGTACGGGCCTTCCAGGTGCACGCCGAGGATGCGCGCTTCGCCCCGGCCGCGCGTCTTGCAGGCGGCGCCGATGGCGGTCAATGCGCGCTCGATGTCCTCGGGCGGCGCGGTCATGGTGGTGGCCAGGAGACTGGTGGTGCCGTGCTTCGCATGCAGGGCGGCGATCACGTGCGGGGCGTCGCCTCCTTCCATCATGTCGCGTCCGGCGCCGCCGTGCACGTGCACGTCGATGAAGCCGGGCAGGATGTAGTCGTCGCCGTTCGCGTCCGGATCGGCGGGAGCGCCGGCGATGGCGTCGACGGCGGCGCCGAAGCGCAGTTCGCCGTGGATCCAGCCGTCGGGTGTGAGGATGTTGCCTTTCATTGCGCCTTTTCCTTCAGGTGCTGTTCGATCATGCGCAGTGCGCCGCGCGCCGAGTCGCCGCGGGGCGGGGTGCAGCGTGCGCGCGTTTCCTCCGGCAGCCAGGCCAGCAGGACCTCGCCCAGGCCGCCGCACAGGGCCAGCGGCAGGCGCCCGCTCGGGTCGAGCGCGCGGGCGATGCCGGCCACTTCGCGTCCGGCGTGTTCGAGGATGGCGCGCGCCACCGGATCGGACTCGCCGTGGGCGACCACGAAGCGCGCCAGGCTGGCGTAGGCGGTCTGGTTGGCGCGTCCGAGCCAGATCTGCACCGCGTCGCGGTTGCCGCCGCAGGCCGCGATGACATCATTCGCAAAAGCGCCGCCTTCGACGCGGCCGTCGAGCACCTGCTCGATGTGGTTCAGGGCGCGCAGGCCCATCCAGGCGCCGCTGGCTTCGTCGCCGGCGGGGAAGCCCCAGCCGCCGACTTCGACCTTGGTGCCGTCTTCCAGCATCGCTTCGCCGACGCTGCCGGTGCCGATCGCGACGATGGCGCCGGGACGGCCGTCGTGCGCGCCCATCAGGGTGGTGAAGCCGTCGGTGTCGAGCACCAGGGCGGCGAAACCGGGATCGGCGGCGACGAACTGGGCCGCCCATTCCTTGTTGTGGACGCCCGCGAGGCCGAGGCCGATGGCCATGCAGGACAGAGGAGGGTTGCCGACGTCGGCGGCGGCGCAGGCTTCGCCGATCGCGGACAGGATGGTGGTCCAGGCCTTGGCCACGCCTTGCGACAGGGCCGACGGGCCGGCGCTGGCCTGGGCCAGCTCGACGCCGTCGGGGCTTGCTACGCGCACGCGGGTGCCGGTGCCGCCGCCGTCGACGCCGATGAGGTATTCGATCATGTGGAAAATGAGATGCCGGGGAGGTCAGGGCACTATAGGGAGGCGGTCCCGGCTTGTCAACAGGTATTTAACTGGTATTGTATTTTCAGTGCGGAGCATACCTCCATAAGCCCAGGTTATGAATCTAAGTGATTGATATAGAAGAGCTTATGCTGGTATGGGAATTGGTATGGTCGGGTGCCTGGATGCGCCCGCGTAACGCTGTTGTAGGGTGGGCTCCCGAGCCCACGCGGTATGGTACGTATCCTCACCACTGGCGACGCCGATGGGTCGCTCCGCTATTCAAACGGTGAGACCGCGTGGGCTCGAGAGCCCACCCTAATGTGATGGACTCCACCCTCCTGATATCGGCATCATTGTGCCAAGCGTGCCAGATTGGACTGGCAAGCTAAAACAAGAGGGGGAGTCACCATGAATGCTAGCGCAAAAGTGGTTGGTTTGGATATTGCGAAGGACGTGTTCTTCGCGGTCGGGCTCGATGGACACGGCAAGCGGGTGTTCAAGCGTAAGCTTTCTCGAGACCAGGTGCTTGCGCAGTTCGCGCAGATGGCCCCGGCGATGATTGGTATCGAAGCCTGCGCAGGTTCGCATTACTGGGCACGCAAGCTCGTGGAAATGGGGCACGACGCCAAACTGATTGCGGCCCAACACGTCAGGGCATATGTCACTGGTAACAAAAACGACATGAACGACGCTGCTGCAATTGCCGAGGCACGCTCGCGCGGTTCGACCAAGTATGTGCCGATCAATACGGCTGCACAGCAAGATTTACAGATGCTGCACCGCGCTCGCAGCGCCCTGATGACAGAACGGGTGGCGATGATCAACAGGATCCGGGCATTTGCCGGCGAATATGGCCGGGTATTTCCCAAGCGCGTGGAAAGATTGCGCGACGGACTGAAAGCATGGCTGAACGATCCGGACAATGGTTTGTCTGGTATGGCCCTGGAGACATTCCGGGAGCTCAAGGCCCAGCTGGACGACAAGGACGAGAGGATTCAGGCGTACGACCGACGTTTGAATCAGGCAGCCAGGTCGGAACTGGCGAAGAAACTGATGGAAGTGCCGGGTGTAGGGCCGTTGACGGCAACGGCAGTGCAGGCAACGATCGCCGATCCGCACCACTACAAGAGCGCGCGAGACTTTGCAGCGAATTTAGGCCTCGTGCCACGCGAGCATAGCAGTGGAGGCAAGCAGCGCTTGTATGGCATTACCTGCAGGGGCGACAGCTACCTGCGCACCCTGCTCATACACGGAGCGCGCAGTGCGCTGAGAACAGCAAGCGGCAAGCCCGACAAGCTGCTGCAATGGGCAACAAGGCTGGCAGAACGGCGCAGTTTCAACGTTGCCGCGACTGCGCTGGCCAACAAGATGGCCAGGGTGATCTGGGCGCTGATCGCGCACGGACGTCCTTATGTTCCGGCCTGGTCGAAAGACACGCCCAGGCCGGCCTGAAAAGACTGTCGAGTAACTCAGCAACAACAAGGAGCAATCGCCAAGTTTGCGACGAGAAGAACGAATGATGCCAACAGGTCGAACCGGCGTCGGGTGAATCCGTAAACTGTAGTGGCCATCAAGGCCGTCACCCTATGAGGATCCTGACGCGCGTATCACATCAGGGCCAGAGCACTGGAAACGCTCAACATACAGGCCGAATAGATACAAGCAAACTCTTCCTAACGGCAAAAATTCAATCTTCTTCTTGCAAATCGGGTGGAGTCCATAGATACGAAACCCGGCACGTACCGTGGCCGTCGTCCGACAATCACTCCACCTGGCGCCGGCCGCGTCCGACCAGCATCACGTTGTCCTGCTCGCCGTCGCGCACCTGGTTCACCGCGGCGCTGCCGGGGCCGCGCACATCGATGTCGGACTGGCGCACGCTCAGGCGGCGCGCCTGCAGCGTGCCGGAGCCGCTCAGCTCGGCCCGGATACGGTCGGCGTGGCCTTCCAGGCGCACGTTGCCCGGGCCGCGCATCTGCAGCTGCACGCGCTTGCCCTCGACCCTGGCGGCCAGGTCGCCCGAGCCGTGCAGGGCGGCGTCGAGCGTGTCCGAGACCCTGGCCAGCGCGACGTTGCCGGGGCCGCCGCTGTCGATCGTGGCGTTGCGCACCGCCAGGCTTTCCCCTTCCAGTGCACCCGAGCCGCTGACCACGGCGCGCAGCTCGTCGGCGCTGCCGCTCAAGCTTGCGTTGCCCGGGCCGCTCAGGCGCAGCACCGCGCGGCCGGCCTGCAGGCCGCGCGCCTCGAGGTCGCCCGCGCCGTGCACTTCCGCCTCGAGCTGGCGGATGGCGCCGCCAACGCAGGCATTGCCCGGCCCGCGCTGGACGGTCGCGACTTTCTCGGCTTGCAGGTCGCAGCCCTCGAAGTCGCCCGAGCCGCTCACCTCGGCACGCAGGTCGCGCGCGCTGCCGCGCAGCCGGGCATTGCCCGGACCGCTGATGCGGGCCACGGCGCGCGCCAGGTCCAGCGCCTCGGCCTCGAAGTCGCCCGAGCCGCTGACGCGCGCCGACAGTTCCTTGCCGATGCCGGCCGCCTTGACGTCGCCGGGGCCGGACATCTTCAGGTCGAGCTTGTCCGCCTTCAGCTGGCGCAGGTCGAGGTCGCCGCTGCCGCTGCTGGTCACCAGCAGCTCGCGCACCGCGCCGCGCGCCCGCACGTCGCCCGGTCCGATTGATGCCAGGCTGAAGCGTTCGCCGCCAACCTGCTCGAGTTCGACGTCGCCGCTGCCGCCCGTGTTCAGGCTGCGCAGGTTGGCCGCGCCGATGCGCACCACGACCTGCTCACGCTTCTTGTCCGGGCCGAGGTGGATGCCCCAGCGCGACTTCTGGCGCACGTACAAGGTGCCGCCGCGCACCTCGGATTCGATCCCGGCCAGCGCGCTCGGCGCGCCCGACAGTTCGAGGGAGGGCGCGCCGGCACTGACGATCACGCGGAAGGGGCCCGACAGGTCGAGCGCGTGGAAGGGCGTGACCGTGCGTTTCTCGAGCGTCGGCGCCGGGCGCTGGTCCTGGGCGGTCACGGGTTGCAGCAGGAGGGTGCCGGCGCAGAACGCGACGGCGGCCAGGGCGGTGTGCTTGATCCGGGTGTGCATGGCTTCCTTGTTGTTTTTGTGATGAAGAGACTCCAGGTTAAAGGGAAATCAACGACACTACGCCGTCCAGACGATGGACGAACGGATTTTGGGTGTCAACTGTCGAAGTGGGGAGCTGAACGGCGCGCCGGTTCCTTGTATTTTGATCATTGGATGCGCGCCTGTAGAGGAATTCGCATGTCCACGCTGACTATCCGCAAGATCGATGTCGACCTGTCGCAGGGCTTCGGCCGCCACTGGAATGGCGGCGATGCTTATCGCACCCAGCTGTTCAACGCGCTGTCGATGAGTTTCCCTCGCGGCGAGCAATTGTTCATCGATGCCGTGCGCGACGTGCCGCAGGCATGCCTGAGCGACCCGCGCCTGCGCGCCGAGGTCAAGGACTTCATCGGCCAGGAAGCCACCCACCGCCACCTTCACGTGCAATACAACCGGCAGCTCGAGCGCCAGGGCCTGCCCTATACGCGCGAGGAAAAGCTCAAGAAACGCCTGGCGCGTGTCGATAAACTGGGTGTGCTGGACCGGCTGGCGATCACCTGCGCGCTGGAGCACTACACGGCGCTGCTGGCCGACGGCGTGCTGCGCCACCCCGACTGGCTCGAAGGCGCCGAGCCGCAGATGCGCACCCTGTGGTCCTGGCATGCGGTCGAGGAAACCGAGCACAAGGGCGTGGCCTTCGACGCCTACGTCGCGGCCGGCGGCGGCTACCGGCGCCGGGTGGCCTGGTACCTGCACGCGAGCATGGTGTTTGCCTACGACAGCTTCCTGCAGACCGTGCACAACCTGCGCAACGACGGCCAGTTGTTCCGCCTGCGCACCTGGGGCAGCGCGCTGAAAACCTGGTTCGGGCGCAGCGGGCTGGCCTGGCACCTGGCCGGGCCGGTGCTGAGCTATCTGTCGCCGCGCTTTCACCCATGGCGGCACGATAACCGCAAGCTGATCGAAACGTGGCTCGAACACAACAGCGGCGCATGGCGTCCCGTACGGGCACCGGGCGCCTGAAGCTGTCCTGCCGGCCCGGGCGGCAAGCTGTCATAATGTGGATTCCTGTGGGTTGCAGGACGGAGCGAGTAAGGAGAAAGCAGTGATTCGTTACATGGGCACGCGCAAGAACGACGCAGGCGCGACTGTCTACGTGTTCCTCGTGAATGGCCTCGAAAAAGAGGTCCGGGAGCACGCACTCAAGCAGCACCCGGGCTGCTACGAGGCCTTGCCGGCAGCGGCCAAGGCGAAGATCGCCGCCAACCGCGACTGGCTGTCGAAGGCGTGAGGCGGCTTCCGGGCATCGCTGCGGCCGTCGGGAGGGTGGCAGTCTGCGCCGGTGCGCTGGCTGGCGCCCCCGCACTGGCGCAGACGCTGCCGTCGACCTTCGCGCCGACGATCGGCAGCGCGCTGCTGTGCCGCAGCGCGCTCGACAATGCCTATTTCCACTCCTACCTGACCGGCGCCTTCGGCCCGGCCTACAAGCACGAGGGCGGGGCCTACTGGTTCAGGCTCGACGCCACCCTGTGGGGCAAGGCGGTGAAGGAAGTCATGGTCAGCGACGACACCAGCCCCCTGGTATTCGTCGCCGCCGTCGCCGACAGCAAGCCGGAAGAGCTGGAAGAGGCGATCCGCGCCAGCGCCGGCATCCGCCACCGCGCGGTCGACGCTTCGGCCTTTCCCTTACGCGTATCAAATCCCGGCAGCGTCATCGCTTATCAGAACAACAAATCCAAAATATACTGCGCGAGGTATAAACCTCTGCCGCCAGGGCCTTAAGTCTTTCTCATGTACACCCACTACTTCAGCCTGAAGAGCGCACCGTTCTCGATCGCGCCCGACCCGCGCTACCTGTTCATGAGCGAGCGCCACCGCGAGGCGCTGGCCCATTTGCTGTACGGAATCGGCAGCGGCGGCGGCTTCGTCCTGCTGACCGGCGAGATCGGCGCCGGCAAGACCACGGTCTGCCGCTGCTTCATCGAGCAGGTGCCGGAAAATTGCCGCCTGGCCTATATCTTCAATCCGAAACTGAGCGTGGGCGAACTGCTGCAGTCGGTGTGCGAGGAGTTCGGCATCGCCGTCCAGGCCGGGCAGGGCGGGGTGAAAGCCTATGTCGACGCCATCAACGACTACCTGCTGGCCTCGCACGCCCAGGGGCGCAACAACGTGCTCGTCATCGACGAGGCGCAGAACCTGTCGGCCGAAGTGCTGGAGCAGTTGCGCCTGCTGACCAACCTGGAAACCAGCGAGCGCAAGCTGCTGCAGATCATCCTGATCGGCCAGCCGGAACTGCGCACCATCCTCGCGCGTCCGGAGCTGGAGCAACTGGCCCAGCGCGTGATCGCACGCTACCACCTGGGGCCGCTGTCCGAGCCCGAGACCGGCGCCTACATCGCGCACCGGATGGCGGTCGCCGGCGCCCAGGGCGCGCCGGTGTTTCCGGCGTCCAGCGTGCCGCTCATCCACCGCATCACCCACGGCGTGCCGCGCCGCATCAACCTGCTGTGCGACCGCGCGCTGCTCGGCGCCTACGTCGAGAACAGCCGCGAGGTGACGCGCACGATCGTCCGCACCGCGGCCGCCGAAGTGTTTGCCGGCGAAGCCACGGTCAAGCCGGCGCGCTGGCCGCTGGTCGCCGGCGCCGTGCTGGCCGGTGCCGCGCTGAGCGCCGCCGCGGCCTGGCAGGTGCTGCCGCACGGCGCGACGGCGCCGTCCGCCGCTGCACCGTCCGCCAACGCCGCGCGCGCCGACGTCGCCGGCGCCAAGGTCCTGCCGGCGCAAGCCGTTGCCCCGGCAAAGCTGAATTCTGCTGCTGTCGCCCTGCCGCGCGGCCATGCCGACCAGGCCACGGCCCTGCGCGCGCTGGCCGGGCTGTGGGACGCCAGCCTGGCGCTGGGCGAGCCCTGCCAGGCCGCGCTGCGTGCGGACCTGCGCTGCCACCAGGGCCGCGGCGGCATTTATGAACTGCGCCAGCTGGACCGGCCGGCCGTCATCACGCTGCGCGAGGGGGCGCTCACCAGCTATGCGGTCCTGGCCGGCATGGACGAGCGCACGGTGACGCTGGTCGTCGACGGCAAGCGCGAGCGGGTCGACCTGGCTGCGCTGGCGCCGCGCTTCACGGGCGAATTCACGACCTTCTGGAAGATCGCGCGCAGCTTCCGCGACCAGCTCGCGGTCGGCGACCAGGGGCCCGACGTCGACTGGCTGGCCGCCCGGCTGGCCCGGCTGAACGGGGCGCCGCCGCCGCCCTCGCGCCAGCCGTTCAGCGCCCACACGCACCAGCTGCTGCGCGCCTTCCAGGCCAAGCAGGACCTGAAGGCCGACGGCGTGGCCGGACCGCGCACCTGGATGCGCCTCAACCAGCTCACCGGCCTGGCCGAGCCGCGCCTCCTCGCCGCCACCGGAACGGGACAATAAGATGTCGTACATTCTCGAAGCACTCAAGAAGGCGCAGGCCGAGCGCCAGCTGGGCAGCGCCCCGGATATCCATGCGCCGGCGCCGGTGCATGCCGTGCCGCCGGCCGCTGTCAACCGCAAGCCGCTCCTGCTCGGGCTGTCCGCCGGGATCGTGATCGCCGGCGTGGCCGGCGCGCTGGCCTGGCGTGCGCAGGCGCCGGCCGGGCCGGCAGCGCAGGAGGGGCAAGTCCAGGCGCGCGCGCAAGCGCCGGTGCTGGCCCCCGCTGCGACCCCCGCTGCGCCCCCCGCTACGACCCCCGCTGCGACCCCCGCTGCGCCCGCGGTAGAACCAGTTCCAGCCGCGACGCCTGCACTTGCGCCTGTACCTGCGCCTGCGCCCGCGGCAGCGCCGGTTCCAGCCGCGGCACGCACGCCAGTTGCTGCGCCGTCCAGGGGGGCCGAGCCGGCGCCGCCACGCCCGGCGCCGGCGCCGGCGCCAGCGCCGGTGCCGGCTGTCGCATCGCGGCCGGTGCCGGCCGCCCAGGTTCCGCCTGCCGTGGTCGCGCCGCCGCGCACGCCGGCGCCGGCTGCCCGCGATGTCGCTGCGTCTTCCTCCCCATCCGCCCCGGCGCGCGATGCGATCCCCGCTGCGGTCTACCTGCCTGCGCCCAGCCGTGCCCCCGATCCCGCTCCGGTCGCGCGCGCGCCCGAGCCGGCCGAGGAACACCTGCGCACCTTCCAGCAACTGCCCGACGCCCTGCAGCGCGAGATCCCGCGGGTGAGCGTCGGCGGCTACATCTATTCGCCGAATCCGGCCGACCGCCTGCTGCTGGTCGACAAAATGCTCCGCCGCGAGGGCGAGGAGCTGGCGCCCGGCCTGGTCCTGGAGCGCCTGATGCCGAAGTACGCGGTGATGAATTACCGGGGCAATCGCTACCGTGTCGGTTACTGATCCCGGCCTGGCGCTGGCCGTCGTCGGCTGGTCCGGCAGCGGCAAGACGACCCTGCTCGAATTCCTGGTCGGGCAGTTGGCGGCGCGCGGCCTGCGCGTAAACGTTCTCAAGCACAGCCACCACGACATCCTGCTCGAACCGCCGCACAAGGACAGCGCGCGCCTGCGCATGGCCGGGGCGGCCGAGGTGATGATCGCCTCGCCTTACCGCTACGCCATCATGCGCGAGCTGCGCGGGGAGCAGGAGCCCTCGCTGCGCGAGCAGCTGGCGCGCCTGGCGCCGGCCGACCTGACCCTGGTCGAGGGCTACAAGTGGGAACCGCTGCCGAAACTCGAGGTGTTTCGCCCGGCGCTCGGGCGGCCGTCCCTGTACCAGGACGATCCGCTGGTGGCGGCGGTGGCGTCGGATGTCGCGGCGCCCGCCGGCCTGCGCCCCGGGCTGCGCTGGCTGGATCTGAATGCGCCGGAAGAGGTCTTGGCCTGGCTCAGCGATTGGATGATGACAAACCCTAAAGTTTCTCTAAATCAGTCCGTTAATGGGGGATAGCCCTTCAACCGGGCATCACCCAACAGGAGACCGTCATGGACGTCCTCAGCATCGCCAAGCTGTCCACCACCATCGCCGAAACCGGCAACAAGCAGGAAGTTGCCATCGCAATGCTCAAGAAGCAGCAGGACATGCAGAAATCGATGGCAACCCAGCTCCTCGACGGCATCCAGCCGCCCCAGCCGGCGCAGAACCTGCCTGCTCACCTGGGCAAGAACGTCAATACCACCGCCTGAGGGCGCGCGCAGCCAGCGCCGGGTCGTCGGCGCGCTACGGCCGATCCGTCGCGCGGCACTAGGTGTAAGCAGGGAAGGGAAGCTGGATTGGAGCCGACGATCAATGTGTTGTCGGCAATGATACGTGCACAAAAGAGTGCACAAAAGAGTGTACAACGAGAGTGCACAACGAGAGTGCACAACGCGGCGCCTGGATGGCGCCGCGGATGGCGAATCAATGGAAAGCGCGCAGGATGCGTTCTTCGCCGGTCTTGTCGGCGTAGCGCTCGTTGGCCAGGCGGGTGGCTTCCATCATGCGGGTCAGTTGCGCATCTTCGAAGCGCGCGAGCTCTTCATTGGCAGCGTTGAGCGCCATGGCCAGCTTGGCGCGCGCGTTCTGGTACAGCACGCTGGTGTATTGATCGGTGTTCTTCAGCAGCTCTTCTGCGTTTTCAATCACCAGGCGCAGATCGCCGATCAAACGTTCCTGCGTTTGGGGGTGGTTTTGTTGCGGAGTCTCCATTGCGTTCACCTTTAGCCGGTTGATCACATCTTGGAGCACCTATCGAAACCGCCATGGCAGCGTTGCATCGTCTCGCCGTACCCCGTGCTGTCTTCGACGACGCGTGGGGAGGCCGCATGCCTTGCCTGAAGGTTTTGGTAGGCGCTCTTAAAATATAAACAAGGACTACCGGTCGCGTTTGTCTGATCGCAAACGTGCGCCGCTCAGCCCGGCAGCCCCTTACTGCACTGAAATCCGTACGTCGCCCAGGGTCACGGTCTGGCCGGCGCGAATTTTTGCGGTCTTGCGCAATTCCTGCTTGCCATCGACCGACACCGCGCCGCTGGCCACGATGTTCTTGCCGGCGCCGCCGCTGTCGCACAGGCCCACCAGTTTCAGCAGCTGGTTGAGTTCGACGAACTCGGATGTCAGTTCGAAAGTTGTTTGTTGCATTCTATCCTCGGGAAAAATTGTGGGGCGTACGCTTGAGAGCGCCGCTCAGGCTGCCCCACAAGTCGCTCACGCCGGGTCCGGCCGCGTCATCTCGATCGGAACGATCCACTGGTTGAACTGTTCCGCGCTGACGTGGCCCGATTGCAGGGCCGCCTCGCGCAGCGTGATGCCTTCGTGCTGCGCGTGCTTGGCGATCTGCGCGGCGCGATCATACCCGATGTGGGGCGCCAGTGCGGTCACCAGCATCAGCGACTGCTCCATCAGTTCGCCGATGCGCTTGCGGTTCGGCTCGATCCCCTTGGCGCAGTGCTCGTCGAAGGAGCGCATGCCGTCGGCCAGCAGGCGCGCGCTCTGCAGGAAGTTATGCGCGATCATCGGCTTGAACACGTTCAGCTCGAAGTTGCCCTGCGAACCGCCCACGGTAATCGCGACGTCGTTGCCGAACACCTGGCAGCACAGCATCGTCAGCGCTTCGCACTGGGTGGGATTGACCTTGCCCGGCATGATCGAGCTGCCTGGCTCGTTCTCGGGGATCGTGATCTCGCCCAGGCCCGAGCGCGGACCGGACGCCATCCAGCGCACGTCGTTGGCGATCTTCATGAGGGCGGTGGCCAGGGTCTTGAAGGCGCCGTGGGCGGCCACCATGGCGTCGTGGCCGGCCAGGGCCGCGAACTTGTTGGGCGCGCTCTTGAACGCGAGGCCGGTGCGCGAACCGATTTCGGCGGCGATGCGCGCGGCGAATTCGGGGTGGGCGTTCAGGCCGGTGCCGACCGCCGTGCCGCCTGCCGCCAGCGCGAGCAGGCCGGACAGGGAAGCGCGGATCGCCTGTTCGGCGAACTCGAGCTGGGCGACGTAGCCGGAGAATTCCTGGCCGAGCGTCAGCGGCGTCGCATCCTGCAGGTGGGTGCGGCCGATCTTGACGATGTCGGCGAAATCGCGCGACTTCACCTGCAGCGTGCCGCGCAGGCGCGCCAGCGCCGGCAGCACCTCCTTCGACACCGCGACCGCCGCCGCCACGTGCATCGCGGTGGGGAAGATGTCGTTCGAGGACTGGCCCATGTTGACGTGGTCGTTCGGGTGCAGCAGGCGCGCCTCGCCGCGCTCGCCGCCCATCAGCTCCGAGGCGCGGTTGGCCAGCACCTCGTTCATGTTCATGTTGCTTTGGGTGCCGGAGCCGGTCTGCCAGACGGCCAGCGGGAATTCCGTGGGATGGCGTCCCTCGAGCACCTCGTCGGCCGCCGCCATGATGGCGTCGGCCTTGTCCTTCGGCAGCTTGCCGAGCGAGCGGTTGACGGCGGCCGCCGCGCGCTTGACCTGGGCCAGCGCGGCCACCAGTTCCGGCGCCATCTTCTCGGTCGAGATGTGGAAATGGTGCAGGGAACGCTGGGTCTGGGCGCCCCAGAGCTGGCCGGCCGGTACCTCGATCGGGCCAAAGCTGTCTTTTTCGATGCGGTTGTCCATTGGCTTGTCCTGTTATTTCGAAGGAGTTCGCTAAAGAGTGTATCCCAACACCCGTTAATTACGCTGAGGCTACAAATTCACTCCTGCTATGGCGATCCGCCCTTTTTACATCGTTCCCGCCGTCCTGCTCGCCTATGCGGCGCTCGGTCCCGTCCATGCCGCCGAACTGGGCGAGGCGCGGGTGCGCTCCCACATCGGGCAGGCGCTTGCCGCCGACGTCGAGCTGACCCTGGTCGAAGACCCGTCCAGGCCGGTGGCGGCGCGCCTGGCGCATCCGGACGTCTACCGCGGCGCGAACATCGCGCTGCCGGCGCTGCTGTCCAGCCTCGACATTGCTGTGATACGGCAGGGCGGCAAACAGTTCCTGCACCTGACGTCGAGCAAGCCGGTCGAGAGCCGCCACCTGCACGTCTACCTGGAGCTGGTCGACGGCGGCCAGCGCAACGTGCGCCTGGTGACGCTGTGGTTTACGCCGGACCCGCATCCGGCGCCGGCACCCGCAGCCGCACCTGTGCCCACGCCTGCGCTTGCGCCTGCACCTGCACCTGCGCCGCTTCCGGCGCCGGTCGTGACGGCGGCGCCAGTGGCGGCGCCGGCGAAAGCGTCGACGGATGCGGCGCCGGCCAAGGCCGTGCGCAAGCCGGCGCCGCCGAAGCGCCGCGCCGCGCCGGCGCAAGCGCAGGATGTGCAGGCGCCGTCGGCCGTGGCCGCGCCAAAGGATGCGACGCCCGCGCCGAAGCGGCCTGCCGCCATCCCGGCTGGGCACGCGGCCGAGCACGCGGCCGGGCACGCGGCCGGATCCGATGCGCCCGCCGCCTGCGCCCCTCAGCCGGCCGAGGTCCAGGCGCAGGCCCAGGCCTGCGCCGTGCTCGGCGCGAAGAACGAGGCGCTGCGCCAGGAACTGGGCCAGCTCGAGGAAAAGGTCAAGGTGCTGCAGGTCGCGACCGGCGTGAAATCGGCCGCCGAAGCCGCGGCGCAGGACGCGCCAAAGCCGGACGCCCAAGCGAAGCCGGCGCCGCGCATCCAGCGCAAGCCGAAGCCGGCGCCGCCGCCCAATGAGCCGACGCCCTGGCTGGCGATCGCGGCCGGCATCGCGGCCGTGCTGGCGCTGCTGGGCGTGGCCGTGCTGCTGCGCCGCCGGCGCGCGCAGGCCGGCCAGGTCTTGAGGACGGCGCGCGAGCCGGAAGTCGTCGTCCTGCCACAGGACGGCACGGCGGAAACGAAGCCGAGTCTGATGGCGGCCGTCAAGGCGCGCCTGATGGCGGTCCGCCGCAACAGGCCGGCGCCGCAGGCCCCAGCCGAGGCGCCGGAAAACGTGGACGAAAAAATAATTGTTCGGCCGGAATAGGGGCGCGCACAAATCGTCTACACAAGCTGATTAATTCGGTTATACTGGCCTCGTTGGTTAACAAAACCACAAAAAACGGCACAGGGTCCGGCGCAGCCACCACCGATAGCGTGGCGCGATAAACGGACGTACGTCGCAAGACGCCTGTCTCCGGAAGCGGTCTCGCTGCCAACAGCGGCAGGAGACGCCGGATGCAACCGGCAAAGAGGCGATCACCAGCACTAGCCTGGTGCTCGCTCTCCGAATTCATGCGGCGGGAGTCTTCCTGTCGCAGCAAAAAAAGCGCCTGCGGGCGCTTTTTTTGTTGGGTGGCGACTTGTTGGGTGGCGACTGGTCGGGAGCATTGCCCGGTAGGGTGGGCGGGACCGGCGGTCCCGCCCACGCGGGGATACGCGGCGGCACGGTCCTCGCGAACGATATGGCGACCTCCAATCACCGCCGCGTGGGCGGAGGGCTGCCCACCCTAGGGACAACAAAAAAGCGCCCGCAGGCGCTTTCTTCTTATTTGGGAACCAGGCTCAGTGCGCGCGCATCGCGCGGTCGAGCTGACCCATCCAGGGTTCGGTCACGTCGCGGATGGCGCGGTCGTTGGCCATGATCTGCTTGAGCAGGTCGATCTTGCGCAGGCGGCGTTCGCCGTTCAGCGCGGGGACGCCGGTCGCGGCGGCGCCAGCCTGGGCGGCGCACTGGCCCTGCAGGCTGTCGAAGCCGTTCCAGTCCCCCGAGGTCGCCGCAGCGGCCATCTTGCCAGTCAGGCCGGCAATATTTTCGTACATAGCGAGGACTTCATTCTGGTTCATGTTGGCACCGCGACAATAGTTTTCCGGCCGGATGACCGCTTGTCTTCCTTTTACGGCAGCGGCATCCAGAACTTTAGCCCTTTTGCTAAAAAAATTTGAAAGATATGTTGGCAAGGCGATGCGCCCGGCTTTCATGCTCCAGGCCGACACCCCGTTTTCCTGCGCCACGCGCGGCTCCCGTCGAGGTGCGCGATGCGAATATGATGGAAAATGATGTGGCCAAGTACTTCGGCCGTGTGAGCAACCACATCCGCGCCGCGCTGGCGCCGCAACAGTCACCGGAAACGAAAACGAGGAATCCATGAAGACACGTCCGACCCTGCTCCAGACCAGCATCGCCCTGGCCCTGTGCGGCGCCCTGGCCACGCCCGCGGTCGCCGCCGGCCAGGCCGCCGCGCAGCCGGCGGCGCCAGCCGAGAAGCAAGCCGAAAAACAGGCCGATACGCCCGCCAATACGCCCGCCAATAAGCCCGCCCACAAGCCGGCCGGCATGACCGTGCTGCCGGGCGACGACTTCTTCGCCTACACCAACGGCGACTGGCTGGCGAAGACCGAGATCCCGGCCGACCGCGGCTCCTGGAGCGCGATGGGTGCGCTGGCCGAGGACACCAATACCCGCATCGCCAAGATGATCGAGGAGCTGGGCGCGGCCAAGGATACGAGCGGCGAGGCGCGCAAGGTGGCCGATTTCTACGCCGCCTACATGGACGAGGCGGCGATCGAGAAGCGCGGCCTGGCGCCGATCAAGCCGATGCTGGCGCAGATCGCCGCGATCAAGGACAAGGCGGCGCTGGTGCGGGCGCTGGGCGCCTCGGTGCGCGCCGACGTCGACCCGCTCAACGCCACCGACTTCTTCACCGAGAACCTGTTCGGCGTCTGGATCGCCCAGGGCTTGACCGATCCGACGCGCAACCTGCCTTACCTGCTGCAGGGCGGCCTGGGCATGCCCGACCGCGCCTACTACCTCGAGAACAATGCGCGCATGGCCGAGCTGCGCACCAAGTACCAGCAGCACATCGCCGCGATGCTGAAGCTGGCCGGCTTCGACAAGGCCGAGGAACGCGCCGCGCGCGTGTTCGAGCTCGAACTGGCGCTGGCGCAAACCCATGCCACGCGCGAGGAGTCGAGCGACATCCAGAAGTCGAACAATGTCTGGACCCTGAAGGACTTCGCCAGCCGCGCGCCGGGCGTGGACTGGAATGCCTTCTTCAAGGCCGCGCAACTATCCGGCCAGGAGCGCTTCCAGGTCTACCACCCGAGCGCGGTGACGGGCGCGGCGCGCCTGCTGGCCGACGCGGACGTGGCCACCTGGCGCGACTACCTGGCCTTCCACAAGCTGAACCAATACGCCAGCCTGCTGCCCAAGGCTTACGCCGACCAGCGCTTCGAATTCAACGGCAAGGCCCTGACCGGCACCCCGCAGCAGTCGGTGCGCTGGAAGCGCGCGCTGGCCGCCACCAACGAGGCGATGGACGAGGCGGTCGGCAAGATCTACGTCGGCCGCTATTTCCCGGCCGAGGACAAGGCGCGCGTGCAGAAGATGGTCGCCAACATCATCGACGCCTTCAGCCGCCGCATCGACAAGCTCGAGTGGATGGCGCCGGCCACCCGCGCCCAGGCCCAGGCCAAGGTGAAGTCGCTGTACGTGGGCGTGGGCTACCCGGACCGCTGGAAATCCTACGATGGTCTCGCGGTCAGGCGCGACGACGCCTTCGGCAACGCCGTACGCGCCGAACACTTCCACTACCAGCAGGAACTGGCCAAGTTGAAGCGCAAGCCCGAGCGCACCGAGTGGGCCATGCCGCCGCAACTGGTGAACGCGGTGAACCTGCCGCTGCAGAACGCGCTGAACTTCCCGGCCGCCATCCTGCAGCCGCCGTTCTTCGACCCGAAGGCGCCGGATGCACAGAACTACGGCGCGATCGGCTCCATCATCGGCCACGAGATCAGCCATAGCTTCGACGACCAGGGCGCCCAGTTCGATGCCCAGGGCCGCCTGCGCGACTGGTGGACGAAGGAAGACCTGGCCCACTTCAAGGCCGCGTCAAGCAAGCTGGTGGCGCAGTACAACACCTATAAACCCTTCCCGGACCTGGCGGTCAACGGCCAGCTGACCCTGAGCGAAAACCTGGCCGACCTGGCCGGCCTGGAAGCGGCCTTCGATGCCTATAAAGCTTCGCCGGAAGGCAAGAGTGCGGGCGTCGAGGGCGAGCGCCGCTTCTTCACCGGCTTCGCCCAGGGCTGGCGCACCAAGATGCGCGAAGCCTCGCTGCGCCGCATCGTGCTGACCGACGGCCATGCCCCGGCCCAGTACCGCACCTACATCGTGCGCAACCTGGATGCCTGGTACCAGGCCTTCGACGTCAAGCCGGGCCAGGCGCTCTACCTGGCGCCGCAGGAGCGCGTGCGCATCTGGTAAGCTCGCGGGAGGGCGGCGCCGGCATCGCGCCGGCGCCGCCTGTTTTTTTCGGATAGCCATGAACCAGAACCTCGACGACAGTCTGGACGATATTTCGCGCCGCACGCTCGACCATTACGAGCGCCATGCCCGGCAATTCTTTGCCGGCACCATCGACCACGACGTCAGCCAGAACGTCGCGGCCCTGCTGGGCGCCATCGAAGGCCCAGGCTCGTTCACGCTGCTCGACCTGGGCTGCGGGCCGGGACGCGACCTGAAGACCTTTGCCATGCTCGGCCACCGCGCCATCGGCCTGGACGGATCAGGCGAATTCGTCGCGATGGCGCGGGAGTACAGCGGCTGCGAAGTCTGGCACCAGGATTTCCTGCACCTGGACCTGCCGCCGGAACGGTTCGACGGCGTGTTCGCCAACGCATCGCTATTCCACGTGCCCAGCAGGGCATTGCCCGCCGTGCTGGCCGCGCTCTACGGCACGCTGAAACCGGGCGGTGTGCTGTTCAGCTCGAATCCGCGCGGGCACAACGAGGAAGGCTGGAGCGGACCGCGCTACGGCAGCTGGTACGACTACCCGACGTGGGAGCGCCACCTGGTCGCCGCGGGTTTCGCGCCGCTCTACCATTACTACCGCCCCGAGGGCTTGCCGCGCGAACAGCAACCCTGGCTGGCCAGCTTGTGGCGCAAACCCAATGTTAACGAACGTACAGAGAGCGCCGGCGATACGGCCTAAGGTGGGACCTCGTTTCACTCAACCAAAGAGGCATGACATGAACGAGGACCAAATCAAAGGCAAGGCCAAGGACATTGGCGGCAAGATCCAGGAAAAGGTCGGCGAAGCCGTCGGTAGCCGCCAGCAGCAGTCGGAAGGCCTGTCGAACCAGGCGGAAGGCAAGGTCCAGGAAAAAGTGGGCGACGTGAAGGACATCGTCAAGGGCAACCGCTGATCCGATTCCTCTTGTAGTGCAACAGCCGCGATGCGTCGCGGCTGTTTTGTTTTTGGACCCGGCGCCGGTTCAACTGCGACTGATCAGATGACAGCGATCTCCGCGCGGGCGGCTTCGCCGCCCACCCTACGTAGGGTGGGCACCTGTGCCCACGCGGCGATACGCGACGCTCGCACGGCCCCGAAACGCACCGCTATCCACTACGCCGTCTCCGACTCCTCCACCTTGTCCCCCAGCACATCCTCCACATACAGCATCTGCACCAGCACCTTGAGCGCCGCCGCCAGCGGTGTCGCCAGCGCCACGCCGGCAAAGCCGAACAGGGTGCCGAACACCAGCTGCATCACGATGGTCAGCGCCGGCGGCAGGTCGACGGCGCGCGATTCGATCAGCGGCTGCAGCAGATAGCCCTCGACCAGCTGCACGCCGGTGAACAGCAGGATTGTATACAGCGCCAGGTCCGGGCTGATGGAGAACGCGATCAGCACCGCCGGGATGCCGGCCAGGATCGGGCCGAGATAGGGAACGAAATCCAGCAGCCCGGCAATGATGCCGAGCAGCAGGCCGAGCGGCACGCCCAGCAGACCCAGGCCGACCGAGGTGGCGACACCGACGATCAGCATCGAGATCGACTTGCCGAGCAGCCAGCTGCCCAGCGTGTCGCCCATCTTCGTCATCACCTGGCGCGCACGCGGACGCTTTGCCTGCGGCACCAGCTTGATGAAGCCGTTCGTGTACAGGTGCGGCGAGGCGGCGAAATAGATGCCGACGAAGAGGATGATCACCACGTTGCCCAGGGCGCCGATGACGCCGCCGAAGAACAGCCCGGCGTTCGGCACCAGCGAGGACATCTGCTTGAGCGCCTGCTCCGGCGGCGGCAATTCGGCCGCCACGCGCTGCAGCAGGGGATGCTGCTTGACGAACTCCTGCAGTTTCTCGAGCGACTGCGGCACCGTCTCGGCCAGCTTGGTCGACTGCTCGGCGATCTGCGGCGCCATCGCCCAGCCGCCCACGCCAATGATGGCGAACAGCAGCAGCACCACGACCGCCAGTGCGATCTGGCGTTTCATCTTCGTGCGCTGCGCCAGCATGGCGCTCAGTTTATAAAGCAGCACCGCGAACAGGACGCAGGCGAAGACCAGCAGCAGGGCGTCGGCGGCGAGCCAGACCGCGGCCAGTCCCAGGATGAAGAGAGCAGCAACGCCGTTGATGATGGCCGTGCGCCGCATCAGCCCGCGCTTGGGCGTGACATCCGCCTCGGTGGCGGACGATGGGGAAAGGGATTGTTCGCTCATGGTTGGTTTGATTATCAAAAGGATAATTCAACACTACCACTCCGCCACCTTGCCCGGCGCATGGATGAGCAGCGCGTGGTGCGGGCCGGATATGGACGAGCTGTGTGCGTGGCCGTACAGATGGGCAGGGTGCGCGGGCGTATTCTGGACCCATCGCGCGGCACATTGACCGCGCTTTATTTGACTAACCTGTAAGGAGAACCATCATGAACAAGGACCAAGTCGAAGGCAAACTGCAAGACATCGGTGGCAAGATCCAGGAAGAAGCCGGCAAGCTGGTCGGCAACCGCGAACAGGAAGCCAAGGGCCTGAAGAACCAGGTCGAGGGCAAGACCCAGGAAAAATATGGCGATGCCAAGGAAGTGCTGAAGGACGGCATCGACCGCGCATGATGCGCCGGGGGGCGCCAGCGCCCCCATGAAGAAACGGGCCCCGGCGTTCAGCGCGCCGGGGCCCGTTTTTCTTTCACCTTTTTTCATCCTGCCGTCGCGCTTGCGGCGCGCAGCGGATGGCGCCGCTTACTTCACTTCGTAGGCGCCGATGTCGATCGTGCCGCCCAGGGTCGAACGCGAGGCGTAGGACGCGGTGTGCTTGTAGCTTGCGGTGGCTTTCAGCGACAGGCCGCCGTCCGAGCTGCCCGGGTTCGAGCCGGCATTGACGATCTGGGTGCCGGACGCCGGACGCAGGTCGTAGGCTGCCTTGTTGACGAAGTCGCCCGAGACCGAACGGTAGTTGGTCTTCTGCACCGCGGAGGACTGGGTGGTGACCGTGCCGCCGCCGCTGAAGATGTTGTTGATCAGCTTGGCCGGGGTCGCCGCGTTGCGGACCGTAACGAAGGTGCCGCGCGAGCTTTCGTCGTTCACGAAGGTATTGTTGATCACGTACAGGTCGGTCTTGCGGTCGCCCACGCCTTCTTCGCCGTAGGACACCATGGCCGGGTTGTTGTTCGAGGCCGGCTGCATGATCACGTTGCCGATGATGTAGGTGGTGCCGCCGTTCGGCACGTTGATCTCGTAGCTCGGTTTGCCGGCCTTGGTGCTGCCGGTCTCGCCCGAACGCAGGCTCGAGAAGCGGTTGTACGCGATCATGTTGTACAGGGCGCGCGACTTCAGGTTGTGGCCGACGTTGGCGTCGTGCGAGAAGTTGTAGCGGAAGTAGAGCTTGGCGACCTTGCCGATGTAGAGGTTGTGGCTGTAGCCGTCGCCGTAACCGTTGCGGCCGAACTCGGTGTATTCGATGGTCACGGTGCTGGCGGTATTGGCGCCGCTGAGGATGCCGTTCTCGTTATCGTGCAGGAAGCTATTGCGCAGCGTGAAGTTGGTGCCTTCGAGGCGCAGGGCGGCGCCGTTCTTGTCGGCCACCTTGGCGCCATACATCTCGACGTTGTCGACGGTGACGTTGTTGCCCTGGATGACCCAGGTGCCTTTCGACAGGGCGGCCTTGCCGTTGGCGTTGATCTTCGGGCGGCCGTTCACGCCGCGAATGGTCAGGTTGCTGGCCTTGACGGCGCAGACGTCGCCGGAATAGGTGGCAGCCTGGATTTCGACCACGTCGCCGGTCTTGGCGGCGGCGAAAGCCTTGCATGGGGTAGCGTAAGTCTTGCCTGAGCCGACGCTGAGAGTGGCGGCCGAGGCGGGTGCTGCAAAGGCGGCGCCAACGACCAGGGCGGAGACGGCGAAAGCGATGCGGTTGGTGGCGTTGCTGCGAATCGATTGCATGGTATTCCTCGTGTAGTGCGCGCTTGTGGAAGCGTCTGTGAGATCAGGAACGCGCAGAATACCGTGCGGAATTAATTCTGTGGGGACATAATTTGTTACTGGAAACTGAACAGCCGAGTTCCAAAAAGACACATTCCTATAGGAAAAAAACTGATTTTGAGCATCTAAATCGGGTAGAAAAAAATTTGTATAGCGTTGTTTTTGCGAGACAAAAATTGTTGACTTTTTTTGTAATGACGGAATATTTAATTCCAACTCGGAAATACTTTTTTTCCATGCGGAAAATTTTAAGGGCCTGAAAACCGCTATGGGAGCGGCTTTCAGGCCCTTTTGACAAGGCGGCGACGACTTGCCGCAGTGACGGAAGATCAGTTCGGTGCGGTGCCGCCCAGGTTCTTTTTGAAGAAGGCTTCGATCAGGCCATATACGTGACGCTGGCTGGTGCGGCCCGAGATACCATGCTTGGCGCCCGGGTAGGTCATCAGGTCGAACTGCACGTTGCGCTTGACGAGCTCGTCGATCAGGCGGGTGCTGTTGGTGAACAGGACGTTGTCGTCGGCCATGCCGTGGATCAGCAGCAGCGGCGACTTCAGGCCGTCCAGGTGGGCGAACACGCCGCTGCGCTCATAGGCCGCAGGATCCGACTTCGGCGTGGCACCGACGAACTGCTCGGTATAGTGGGTGTCGTACAGCGCCCAGTCGGTCACCGGCGCCACCGATACGCCCATCGCGATCTTGTCCGAGGCAGCTGCCAGCAGACGCAGCGTCATGAAGCCGCCATAGCTCCAGCCGAACACGCCGACGCGCTTCGGATCGACGAAGCTCTGCTGGGCCAGCCACTCGATGCCGGTGACCTGGTCTTCGACTTCGTTCTTGCCCAGGTTGTTGTAGATGACGTCGGTGAAGGCGCGCTCGCGGCGGCCCGAACCGCGGTTGTCCAGGCGGAAGGCCACGAACCCTTGCTGGGCCATGTACTGGTCGAAATAGTTACCCCAGGTGCGGGTCACGCGCTGCGAGTGCGGGCCGCCGTAGGTGAACAGGAAGACCGGATAGCGCTTCGTCGGGTCGAAGTTGGCCGGCTTGATCATCGAATAGTGCAGGATCTGGCCATCCTTGGCCTTGATGGTGCCGTATTCGGTCGGCAGGTGGTCCGGCAGGTATTTCGCGTAAGGGTGGTTCGCGTTCAGCTCGTTATGCGCGAGCCACTCGACCATGGCGCCGTCGGCGCGGCGGATCGACACTTGCGGCGGGGTGCGCGGATCGGAATAGGTGTCCACGAAAATCTTGCCGTTGTTGGCAAAACTGGCTTCATGCCAGCCGTCGCCCTTGGTGATGCGGGCCGGCTTGTCGGCCGTGCTGCCGTCCAGCGCCAGCGCATAGGTCTGCTTGTCGATCACGGCGTCGCGGTTCGAGGCGACGTAGACCTTGCCGGCCTTCTCGTCCACGGCCAGCACGTCGTCGATGCCCCATTCGCCGCGCGAGATCGGGTGCAGCAGCTTGCCGTTCAGGTCGTACAGGTAGAGGTGGTTGCGGCCGCTGCGCTCCGAAGCCCAGATAAAGGCCGGGCGGTTCTTCAGGAAGCGCAGGTCGTTGTGGATGCTGACCCAGGTCGGCGAGGTTTCGGTGAGCAGGGGGCGCTGTTGCAGGGTGGCGGCATCGACCGCGACCAGGTCCAGGCGCTTCTGGTCGCGCGTCTGGCGCTGGTAGGCCAGGATCTTGCCGTCCGCGCTCCAGTCGGCGCGCACCAGGTAGATGTCCTTTTCCGGACCGAGGTCGATTCTCCGCGAAACGCCGGTCTCAGGCGAGACGATGAACAGGTCGACCAGCACGTTCGGGTCGCCGGCGGCAGGGTAGTGCTGGTCGATCACCTCGGTGCGGTCGGCGAAGATCTCGAAGCGGCGCGCCACCGGCACCGGCGCTTCGTCGTAGCGCTTGTAGGCGATCGCGGAGTCGTCCGGCGCCCAGTAGTAGCCGGTGGTCTGGCTCATCTCTTCCTGCGCGATGAACTCGGCCTCGCCGTTGTGCACGGTGCCCTTGCCGTCGGTGGTGAGCTGGCGCTCGGCGCCGGTCTTCAGGTCGATCACGACCAGGTTCTGGTTGCGCACGAACGAGACGTAGCGGCCCTTCGGCGAGATCTTCGGATCGAGCACATTGCCCGACGCCACCTTGCGCGCGGCATCCGGCTTCGCCACGTCGACCAGGTAGAGGTCGCCGGCGATCGGCACCAGCAGCTGCTTGCCGTCGGGCGACCAGCTATAGCTGATGATGCCCGACAGGCTGGCGGTACGCGCCCGTTCGCGGCGCGCCTTTTCCTCGAGCGAGAGCTCCTCGTTGGGGACCAGCTTCTTGGAGTCGACCAGGCGGCGCGTGGTCTTGTCCTTCATGTTGTATTCCCACAGGTCCTGCTGGAACTGGTTGTCGTCGCGGCCGCGCAGGAAGGTCACGCGTTCGCCGTCGGGCGACACTTTCAGGGTTTTGACGCCCGGACCGGCGAGCGAGGTTTCGCCGTGGATACGGTCGAGCGTGAGGCGTTCGGCGGACGCGGGCGCGGCCGCAAGCGCGGCCAGGAGGCAGAGGAGAAGGCGCATTGATTGTCTCGTTAGTTTTGGCTAAATGCAACGGACGAGACAATACCAGAGTGGCACCCTAAAAGCAGTATGTACCCCCTGAATGCAACAGCTTTCGCTTCAATGCGCCGCTGCGCGCACTTTCTGCCGCGACAGCCGGTCGAAGGACCAGGTCAGCAGCACCGCGGCGATCGTCAGTCCCAGCACCAGGCCGATCCAGAAACCCGTGGTTTCCATCGGCGCGGCGGGCGCCAGGCCGAACCAGGACGGTGCGATGCCGAGGATATAGCCGAGCGGCAGCGAGAAGCCCCAGAAGGCGACCAGCTGGATGATCATCGGCGGACGCGTCACCTGGTAGCCGCGGATCGCCGAGGCGGTGGCGACCTGGGTCGCGTCCGACAGCTGGAACAGGGCCGCGAACAGCAGCAGGTGCACGCAGGCCTCCTGCACCGCCGGGTCCGAGGTATAGGCGCGCGCGATTTCCCAGCGGAAGATCGCGATGCAGGCCGCCGACAGCACGCCGAAGGCCACCGACATGCCGACGCCGACCCAGGCGACGAAGCGCGCCCGCTGCGGATTGCCTTCGCCCATCGCCTGGCCGACGCGGGTGAGCAAACCGATGCCGAAGCTGAGCGGCACCATGAACACCAGGGACGCGAAGTTCAGCGCGATCTGGTGCGCCGAGACCTGGACCACGCCAAAGCGCGCCACCATCAGGCTGATCAGGCCAAAGGCGCTGACCTCGGCAAAATAGGTGACGCCGATCGGCAGGCCGAGGCGAAACATGTTCTTCAGCTCGGCCCAGTCCGGACCTTCCCACTGCGTGAACGGATAGGTCATGCGGTAGGCGCTGGATAGTTTTGTCCAGGCGACCATGGCGAACAGCATCAGCCACATGCCGACCGCGGTCGACACCGCGCAGCCGACCGCGCCCAGCTTCGGAAAGCCCCAGTTGCCGAATACCAGCAACCAGTTGCTGGCGATGTTGAACAGCAGGCCGAAGATGGCGATGATCATGATCGGCTTGGTCTGGTTGATGCTCGTCGTATAGCCGTACAGCGCGCGGTAGCAGGCGAAGGCCGGCATGCCGATGCTGATCACGTGCAGGAACAGCGAGGCGCGGTCGGCCACGGCCTGGCCCAGGCCGATGTGGTCGAACAGCAGGGTGCACAGGTTGGCCAGCAGGCAGGCGACCAGGCCGACGATCAGGCCTTTCCACAGCGACTGGCGCACCGAGTGCGGGATCTTGTCGTAGCGTCCGCCGCCGAGCTCGTGGGCGACGACGGTGTTAATCGACATCATCGTGCCCATCACGGTGACCAGCACGATCGACCACACCGAGGTGCCGAGCGAGACCGCGGCCAGCTCGTCGGCGCTGACGTGGCCCGTCATCGCCACGTCGGCCACGCCCATGCCCACGGTTGCCAGTTGCCCGACCAGCATCGGCCACGACAGCTTCCAGAGCGTGGCGATTTCGGTGCGGACGGGAGAGGGCGTGGCGGCGAGCGTGGTGCTGGTGGTCATGGGCAAATTCTTGTTCTTGGAAACCCGCGATTTTACCGGTTAAGCAGGCGGACGGTGGCAGGGACTGTCTGATGTGCGCCGCAGTCGCGCACGCGCTGTGTTCAACTTTGATTTTCCGCCCCGCGCCCCCATCTGCCAGGCAGACGGCAGCGTACGCCGTGGGCATCGTTCGACACGGCTGCGTTGCGACCATGAACACACATTGCGGGAGTGCGCTGTGGAATACAAGAATTATTACCAGACCCTTGGCGTCGACAGGAATGCATCCGCGGACGACATCAAGAAGGCGTATCGCAAGATGGTGCGCAAGTACCATCCCGATGTCAGCAAGCACGCGGACGCGGACCAGAAGACCAAGGAAATCAACGAAGCTTATGAAGTGCTCGGCAACGCGGAAAAGCGCGCGGCCTATGACGGACTCGGCCGTGGCCACCATGCCGGCGAGCAGTTCCGTCCGCCGCCGGACTGGGGCGAGCAGTACGACTTTGCCGGCGCCGGTACGGACGATTTCTTTGCCGACCTGTTCGCGCACGTCGGCCGTACGCGCCGCGGCGGCAGCTTCCAGATGCGCGGCGACGACATCCACGCCGCGATCACGATCGACCTGGTCGACGCCTACCAGGGTACGACGCGCACGGTGAGCCTGCGCGTGCCGCGCCAGGAGGGACCGGGACGCGCCAGCATGCAGGAGAAAAAGCTCAACGTCACCATCCCGCGCGGCGTTACGCCTGGCCAGCAGTTGCGCCTCGCCGGCCAGGGTCACGAGGGGCATGGCGGCGGGCCGCCGGGCGACCTCTACCTGGAGATCCAGTTCGCACCCGACCCGCGCTACCGCGTCGAGGGCACCCACGTCTATGAAAATGTGCCGGTGACGCCCTGGGAAGCCGCGCTCGGCGAAAAGGTGGCGGTGCCGACGCCGTCGGGCACGGTCGAAGTATCGGTGCCGGCGGGCTCGCAGAGCGGGCGCAAGCTGCGCCTGAAGGGCCGGGGCATCCCTGGCAATCCGCCGGGCGACCTTTACCTCATCCTCGACGTCGTGCTGCCGCTGGCAAACGACGACAAGGCGCGCGCGCTCTACCAGGCGATGGCGCGCGACCTGGCTTTCAATCCGCGATCCGCATGAGGAGGTGAACCATGTTTGCGAACGACACGCTGACCGGGGTGTTGATCGACGAGGTGGCGCTGAGCCTGGACGAACTCGCGCGCGCC
Source organism: Massilia haematophila (assembly GCF_042647645.1). Lineage (NCBI taxonomy): Bacteria > Pseudomonadati > Pseudomonadota > Betaproteobacteria > Burkholderiales > Oxalobacteraceae > Massilia > Massilia haematophila. The sequence continues at coordinate 96,612 of NZ_JBHRVV010000001.1, forward strand.
TGCAGCGTCGAGCCGGACTGGGTGGTGCGCCACGTGCAGGCAGGCGTGCTGGGCACGGCGCCCGCGCTGGAAACGGCGCAGTGGCGCTTCCGCAGCGGCGACCTGGCGCGGGCACGCCGCCTGCTCGACCTGGAGCGCCATTTCGACGCCGACCAGGAACTGGCCGCGCTCGTTATCGACCTTGCCGACGAGGTCAGGCGCCTGCGTGCCCGGCTGCGCGTACTCGGCATGGAGTAAGGACCGAAGCGCGCGCCGTGTACGCATGCGTCCTCCTACAATCGATAGCAAATGATTCACATTTTTTGATATGGAGGTTGTATGGAGCAGAACATTCATGGGAGCGTCGATTTGCCCGTCGAAGGCGTCGATATTTCGCACACGCTGCAGGGCAAGCGCGTCGCCGTGCTGATGACGGACGGCGTGGAGCAGGTCGAATACACCGGACCGCGCAGCTTCCTGGAGCAGCAGGGCGCGCAGGTGATTTTGATCTCGCCGAAAGCCGCGGGCGAGGAAGTGCAGGGCGTGAACCACGACACCCCGGGCGACAAGTTCAGGGTCGAGATGAACGTCAAGGACGCGCAGCCGGCCGACTTCGATGCGCTGGTGCTGCCGGGCGGGGAAGAGAACCCGAAGCAGCTGCGCAAGGATGCCGACTCGGTGGCCTTCGTGCGTGAGTTCTATGCGGCGGACAAGCCGATCGCCGCGATCTGCCATGGGCCGTGGGTGCTGATCGATGCCGGGATTGCCGAGTCGAAGAACCTGACCAGCTATCCGGAGATCCAGGACGACATGCGTGCGGCCGGGGCGGAGTGGGTGGATCAGGAAGTGGTGATCGACGAGAAGCTGATCACGAGCCGCAAGCCGGATGATATTCCGGCGTTTAATGATGCGCTGTTCAAGGCGCTGAGGGTGGATGCGCAGGGGGCGGATATGGGGCCGAGTTCGTAAGTTACAGCGCGCCCGATTGGGCGCGTTTTTCTGCCGGCTCCCATCATTTTCGGTAGCTGCAGAGCAGGACACTGATGGTCATCGCTGCTGGTAATGCACTTGCATTGACTTGGTAAGGCGATTGCATTACCATGCACGCATCTACCCATTTTGACCGGAGAGCGCTATGGCTGCCACCCTCGAAGTCGAATCCACGTTAACCGACCGTTATCAGACCACGGTCCCGGAAACCGTACGCCGCGCGCTCCAGCTTGGCAAGCGCGACAAGATCCAGTACACCATTCGCCCCAGCGGCGAGGTCGTGCTGACGCGCGTCGAACCCGCCGTAGAGGATGACCCGGTGCTGGGGTCTTTCCTTGGTTTTCTCGCCCGCGACATCGCCAGTCATCCAGAGCGTCTGCAGGCCGTCGACGCCAGTTTCGTGCAGCGGCTCCAGTCGCTGACCAGTGGCGTTGAGGTCGATCTTGACGCTGCCCTGTCGGCGGACGATGAATGAGCGCGGACAAACCCGCGCCTTTGGTCATTCACGGCTGGACGATTTTTGCTCATCCGTTGTTCCTGGCTCAGCTTGAGACGCTCGCTCAACAGGTCGACTCCCTTAAACAGAAAGACCCGGTCGGGTACGTGAAGAAAAACGCCAGCAAACGATTGGCGGCGATCATCAGGCTGGCGTTCGACATTATCCCGCAAGACCCGGCACGACCAGAATATCGGCAAGGTAATACCCTCGGTGAAGATCACAAGCATTGGTTCCGCGCCAAGTTTTTCCAGCAGTACCGGTTGTTCTTCCGTTACCACGCTCCTGGCAAGATGATCGTGTTCGCGTGGGTCAATGATGAGGATACCAAACGCGCCTACGAGAGCAGCGATGACGCCTATCGGGTGTTCCGCAGGATGCTCGATAGCGGCCGTCCACCTGATGACTGGGACCAGTTGCTGGCCGAGGCATGCTCCGGAGGGCAGCGACTGCAGGAGTTCGCTGTGGGCATTGCTCTGCACTAAGGTTTGACTGCAGTGGTGAACAGCGTCGTCACAGGCGTCCGTCCTGTACAGTTCTAAACCCCTGCTCGCCTTTGCGCCGGCATGCGCGAAGGCGTTCGCAGACTCACTGCTACGCAGTTCGAATGCCCTGCTCAAAGCAGGTATTCAAAAACAATGCCCCGCCGGCGCAAGCCGGTGGGGCTTGTTTTTGAATACTGGTAGAGGCGGAAGGAATCAAACCCGCGTACTTCTCACCCTACATAAGCCGTTGAACTTTGACAGTTCGCGCACTGAGCTGACTTGCCGACAGTGTCGCACTTGGTACACTGGTATGGGATTCTAACATTGAGCTACACGACCTAGCCGCTGCAGAATCTTTTGCTAACCTTGATGAACGTGTTCGTGAGTAATGCCATCGCAAATTTCGCCTGAGAACCGAAGTGCCATGTGACACCCGGTTGCTTGCCATTGAAGTAATGTTTTGCCGTCCGGTAAGCCGGAAACCGATGAGGGCGGACCGACCTCAGCGATAATTTCGTCTTTGGTACGTCCCGAAAGCGTACCTAACGCAACGAATTTGGCATGCAATTGTTTGCCTGGGTTAGTCACCATCGCCATTTGAATTGCGCCTGCGATCATGATCACTGCAGTGATTCCGATGAACCATCCAAAAGAATCCAATTTTACCTCCCGAGTAACTTACATTAAAAATTTACTTTCTTAGATTACATTCTTTTTTTACTGGAAATTCCACCAAATGTAACGGTGTTTAAAGAATTAGAGACGTGATTTTGGCGACACTAGCCCTTGCGCTTCTTCGAGGAAATGTATGCCGATGTGCTTTATGAGATACGATGTCGCGAGACGCCGATATCGAAGTGAGTCATGAGCTGCGCAAGCGCCGTTGCGCTCATCGAAACGACTTTTGTGTCGATGCGTGAAGCATATTCGAATGCATCGACGTGAAGGCTGACGTCGTAATGAAGACGCTTTTCGTGCGCGCTGACCTTGCAGAGCACCTACAAATTCTCGGTTATCACGCTGTCCCACTGAGCCTTGCCAGCGTTTAGCCTGGAGGTAGATCGCATCTAGCCCGAGCCGGTCTATGATGATTTCGTCGATGCCACTAACGCCACCCCCTGTGTCAGAATAGTTTTCGCAAGTCTCCTGCGTGTAATCGAAATATCGACGGCCAAAGCCCCTGCGTTCACCGCGTTCCACATCGATGTAAAACAGCCGGACGCGGCCAACGTCTTCAGTCTGATCGGCTTCGTCTTGCGCGATCACCGTGCCTTCGGTGATATACAGGTAATGCGACGGGTCATTGTCCTCTAACTCAGCCTCGCCTCCACAGAATCGCAGGACGATATAGTAATCGTTGATCAGCATATAGCTTAGAGCACCTGAGTGATGTCACTTCAGCGGCCAGAACCATACCTCGCGCGATGACCAGTAGCAGCCAGTTGCCGTGCCGTCGATCTCATTTCCGCAACGGAGATACCGGCCCCAACGATCCCTTGACACGATAGCGATGTGCCCTTGGGGATTCTGGTCGCCGTAGATGCTGAAGAAGGAAACGATGCCCTGCTGGCTTCCGATCGCGCGCTCGGCCTCCTGGCCGCTCTTGAATTTAGCGGGCTGCCCGACTTGGCGCACCAACCATGCGCTCAGGGCGCGTTGCCGCGTCTCGATGGACCGACCCTTGTATTTCCCGGCCTTGATCGGCCATCTGCCGGGGTTGGGGTAGCCGGCGCCGAGGAGTGCCAGGCTTATGCGGATCGCGCATGTGTTGTAGAAGTTCGGGTCGGTGATATTCTCCGGATACCCTATCCAGTGATAGAGCTCATCTCGGCCGACGCTGTCGGTGTCCGGGAAGTGCATCCGCAAGTTGGCATACGGTACCTTCATTGTGGTCTCCGCTGGTTTGCCGGGCAGGGCCAGGTCTTGCGCCAGACTGCGACGATGAGCTCTGCAGCGCTGCGGCGGAGCTCTGCGGCTGGCAGGCGCTGCAGCATGCGGCGGGCGTCCGCGTCCATTTCGTGTGGCAATGGGGAGGCCTGCGCGCTAGGGCACCACTCCTTGCCCCGGGTTGCGTCGTGCACGCCCTGAATAAAGCCGCGCACGAGTTCGCCGTTCGACATGTCGATGTATTCAGCGGCGATCGCACGCGTGCGGAACGGGCTTTCAGGTGACCACGACACGTCCGCTGGGTCCACGTTGCCCATCAGCTTGACTAGAGTCTCGCCGGTCATCTGTGGCGCCGGCACGCCCGGCTGGGCGATGCAGGGCGCGACCACCAGGAGCCCGAATAGGATCGGCGCGCGCATCACGCAATCCTGTTTGTGGCCAAGTCCCAGCCGCCGGCGGTATTGCCGTTGCTGCCGCCGCCGATCTTCTGCTGGGTGTACTTCCAGCGGACCTTTGAGAATTTCAGGCCAAGGCTCTCGCCGGGGAAATCTCCGCCTCCGAAGCTGGGTGCGATGTGCGCGATCAGGACGTTTTCCAGCTCAACCTCGAAATACTTGACCGGCTCGCCGGCGCCGTCGGCGCGCTGCATTTCCAGCTTGGCTTTGGGGATCGTCTTCCCGCAGGCGCAGACCTGCGCCAGGATTGGCGAGGCCAAGTCAACCAGCTTGGTAATACTGATTTCGCTGAGCTCGGCACGCTCCGCAGTGTGGCCACCGCCGGTCGATGCCGTTGCGCTTTTGGGCTGGGTGATGGACCAGTTGACCGAGGTGCACTCGATCCAGGCGGTGTGCTTTGAGTCGGTCGACTCGCCTTTGATGCCGTCCAGTTGCAGGTAGTAGTCTGTTGCCATGATGCCTCCGTCGTGGTGATGGGGCATTCTGGCTTTGTTGTGTTTGCTGCAAGTTGGGTGGGGTCAATCGTTTGGCGACGGTAAGTCAAGCGCTGAGCGCCCCGGTAATGTGTTGGTGCTTGTTGTGGAGGCGAAAGGCAAGAAATCGCTACGCGATTTCCCTCTAGTCAGCCGAATCGGAGAGCCCTTGCGCCCGAAGGCGCAAGGTCGCTCGCAGGCTCGCTGCTGCGCAGCTCGAAACCCCTGCTCGCCCCTCGTCCGTACCGTCCAAGAGTTCTATTCGCTCATCTGCAACGAAGTATTCAAAAACAAAGCCCCGCCGGCTTGCGCCGGCGGGGCTTTGTTTTTGAATACTGGTGGAGGCGGAGGGAATCGAACCCTCGTCCGCAAGCACTCTACAGACAGTTCTACATACTTAGCACTATCAATTAATTTAACCTGGACAACGGGGATGTGCACCCTTTGTACAAGCGAGTCACCTTAAATTTCGGAAGCACCCAAGTGACCCAAGTGATTCCTAGCCTCTGTAAATGACTCTACTTGCCTTGCGGCCCACCCCAGAGGCGAGGTAGTGTAGAGCTAGCAGCGATTAGGCTGCGAGTGCGTACGAGTTATCGTTTGCAGTTATTGATTTCTGGGTGTATTTACGAGGTAACCAGCCCTCGGTATGCCCTGCGCTGCTTTGCAACCCACGTCGAAACCAGGTCGCCCCCCAACGAAAGAAACTTCATTGTACTCCAAACTCGTGTCAAGTGCACCCGAGAGTACGGTCCGATGCACACTTTGCTCCGTGGCGTGACGATCTGTTTCAAACCTCTGCGCCATCGGTGCGACATGGCCTATCTGGGGTGAAACCGCGGTTTTTCAACCCCGGTTCCTTCCATGCTGGTCGCTATGCTTACTGGCCGTTGCGCTTGGCGATCTCGTTGCCGACGTAGCCGCCGCCGATGACGCCGGCCAGGGTGGCGAGTTTCTTGCCGTTGCCGCCGCCGACCTGGTTGCCGATCAGGCCGCCGATGACGGCGCCGGTGGCGACGCCGACGTAGTTCGGGCCTTGCTGCACCGGTGCCGGAGTCGGGGCAGGCGGAGCGGCGCGGTAGACCGGCTCGGCGTAGCGGACCGGTTGCGGGGCAGGGCGGTGCTCGACCACGCGCGGCTTCTGCACCACGGTTTCCTTGATCACGGTCTGCTTCACCACCGGCGCCGGTTCCTGCTTCACCACGACCACCGGGGCGGCGCTGCCGGCCGGGAGGTTCGCTGCCTGGACGTAGGTCGTCGTGCCCGGGGCTGCGCTGACCACCACTGGCTGGGCCGGCAGGGCGGCCTGCTGCAGTTGGGCGACCGGGGCGACGCCCTGGCCGGCGGCCAGCGGCAAGGCGGCGGTCGGGGTCAGCGCGGGTTGGGCTTCCGGGGCGCTGCGCGAGCTTGGCAGCAGGCCTGCGATGGCGGCGGCGCCGGTCAGGCTGACAATGACTACCGAAGCGGCTGCGGCGGCCATCAGGGGGTGAATGCGGTTGGTGGTGGTCATGTTCTCTGCTCCTCGTGGTGTTGCGTTGTTCGATGAGTGCAGATTACCGAAAGGACCTGTTACATGGTAGACACTGGGCTGTTTCAGTCGTAATCAGATGTAAGCGTGCAAGAGGCAGCGCGAATGCGCGTCCGCTGGGTGAACGCGTGGGTGGGGAACCCGCCCACCCTAATGTGATGGACTCCACCCTCCTGATATCGGCATCATTGTGCCAAGCGTGCCAGATTGGGCTGGCAAGCTAAAACAAGAGGGGGAGTCACCATGAATGCTAGCGCAAAAGTCGTTGGTTTGGATATTGCGAAGGACGTGTTCTTCGCGGTCGGGCTCGATGGACACGGCAAGCGGGTGTTCAAGCGTAAGCTTTCTCGAGACCAGGTGCTTGCGCAGTTCGCGCAGATGGCCCCGGCGATGATTGGTATCGAAGCCTGCGCAGGTTCGCATTACTGGGCACGCAAGCTCGTGGAAATGGGGCACGACGCCAAACTGATTGCGGCCCAACACGTCAGGGCATATGTCACTGGTAACAAAAACGACATGAACGACGCTGCTGCAATTGCCGAGGCACGCTCGCGCGGTTCGACCAAGTATGTGCCGATCAATACGGCTGCACAGCAAGATTTACAGATGCTGCACCGCGCTCGCAGCGCCCTGATGACAGAACGGGTGGCGATGATCAACAGGATCCGGGCATTTGCCGGCGAATATGGCCGGGTATTTCCCAAGCGCGTGGAAAGATTGCGCGACGGACTGAAAGCATGGCTGAACGATCCGGACAATGGTTTGTCTGGTATGGCCCTGGAGACATTCCGGGAGCTCAAGGCCCAGCTGGACGACAAGGACGAGAGGATTCAGGCGTACGACCGACGTTTGAATCAGGCAGCCAGGTCGGAACTGGCGAAGAAACTGATGGAAGTGCCGGGTGTAGGGCCGTTGACGGCAACGGCAGTGCAGGCAACGATCGCCGATCCGCACCACTACAAGAGCGCGCGAGACTTTGCAGCGAATTTAGGCCTCGTGCCACGCGAGCATAGCAGTGGAGGCAAGCAGCGCTTGTATGGCATTACCTGCAGGGGCGACAGCTACCTGCGCACCCTGCTCATACACGGAGCGCGCAGTGCGCTGAGAACAGCAAGCGGCAAGCCCGACAAGCTGCTGCAATGGGCAACAAGGCTGGCAGAACGGCGCAGTTTCAACGTTGCCGCGACTGCGCTGGCCAACAAGATGGCCAGGGTGATCTGGGCGTTGATCGCGCACGGACGTCCTTATGTTCCGGCCTGGTCGAAAGACACGCCCAGGCCGGCCTGAAAAGACTGTCGAGTAACTCAGCAACAACAAGGAGCAACTGCCAAGTTTGCGACGAGAAGAACGAATGATGCCAACAGGTCGAACCGGCGTCGGGTGAATCCGTAAACTGTAGTGGCCATCAAGGCCGTCACCCTATGAGGATCCTGACGCGCGTATCACATCAGGGCCAGAGCACTGGAAACGCTCAACATACAGGCCGAATAGATACAAGCAAACTCTTCCTAACGGCAAAAATTCAATCTTCTTCTTGCAAATCGGGTGGAGTCCATAGATACGGTTCAGGCGACCGAGGCGGTGCGCATGTTGGCCGGGGCCAGCGAACGCAGCAGGTCGAGCAGCTCGAACGGGGTGGTGCAGAGGAAGTCGGCGCCCCAGGTCGAGGGTTCGACGGCGCCGCAGTAGCCCCAGGCGCAGGCGACGGTCACCATGCCCGCGGCGCGGCCGGCTTCGATGTCGCGCAGGTCGTCGCCGGCGTACCAGCAGTGCTCGGGTGCGATGCCGAGACGGCGCGCGCCTTCCAGCAGCGGGGCTGGATGGGGCTTGGCGAAGGGCATGGTGTCGCCCGACACGATGCAGCCCGCGTGGTCAAGTCGAATCTGCGGAATCAGGGGATCGGTGAAGCGCGCGGGCTTGTTGGTGACCACGCCCCAGGCCATGCCGGCGTCCTGGATGCCCTGCAACAGTGCATCGACGCCCTCGAACAGGGTGCTTTCGACCGCCATGTTGTCCTGGTAGCGGTCGAACCATTGCAGGCGCAATTCCTCGTAGCCCTCGTCGCCGGGGGCGAGGCCGAAGGCGGCGCCGATCATGCCGCGCGCGCCGGCCGAGGCGGTCGGGCGCAGGACGGCGTACGGGGTCGGTTCGAGGCCGCGCTCGGTGCGCAGCCAGTTGACGGCCGCGGCCAGGTCGGGCGCGGTGTCGGCCAGGGTGCCGTCGAGGTCGAACAGGACGGCGCGCGGGGCCGGCATCACAGCAAGGGAACTCATGGTCGGGAATCGTTCAGTCGAGCGGTCGGGTGCACGCCACCATGTAGTTCACGTCGGTGTCGTTGTTGAGCGAGTAGATCTTGGTGAGCGGGTTGTAGCTCAGGCCCTTCATGCCGTCGACCTGCAGGCCAGCGGCGCGGGCGAACTGCGACAGCTCGGCCGGCGTGATGAACTTGCCGTAGTCGTGGGTGCCGCGCGGCAGCATGCGCAGCACGTATTCGGCGCCGATCACGGCCAGCAGGTAGGCCTTCGGATTGCGGTTGATGGTCGAGAAGAAGACCTTGCCGCCCGGCTTCACCAGCGTGGTGGCAGCGCGCACGATCGAGGCCGGGTCGGGTACGTGCTCGAGCATTTCCATGCAAGTCACGACGTCGAACTGGCCCGGCTCGGCCGCTGCCATCTCTTCGGCCGCGATGTGCTTGTAGCGCACTTCGACGCCCGACTCCAGGCTGTGCAGGTCGGCCACTTTCAGGGCCTTTTTCGACAGGTCGATGCCGGTGACTTTCGCGCCCTTGCGCGCCATCGATTCGGACAGCACGCCGCCGCCGCAACCGATGTCGATCACGTTCTTGCCGGCCAGCGGCGCGCGCGCGTTGATCCATTCAAGGCGCAGCGGGTTGATTTCGTGGAGCGGGCGAAATTCGGAAGTCGGGTCCCACCAGCGGTGGGCCAGTTCGCTGAATTTCGAGATTTCAAGAGGGTCGGCGTTCGTATTCATAGGTCGGAATAATAGCGGGAAATACCCGGCTGCGAGGTACAAAATGCGCGGGATGAAAAAAACCCCGCCGCAGCGGGGTTCGGTCACAGCATCCAGCGAGGCTGGCGGGGCTGGAGATTACTGCTGGCGGGTACGGGTACCGACCACTTCGATCTCGACGCGGCGGTTCTTCGCACGGCCTTCCGACGACTTGTTGTCGGCGACCGGCTGCTTCTCGCCCTTGCCTTCGGTGTAGATGCGGTTTGCATCGACGCCCTTGCCTTGCAGGTAAGCCTTGACGGCTTCGGCGCGGCGGATCGACAGCTTGTCGTTGTAGGCATCGGTGCCGATCGAGTCGGTGTGGCCGACGGCGATGATGACTTCCAGGTTCATGTCGCCCAGCTTCGAGGTCAGTTCGTCCAGCGAAGCCTTGCCTTCCGGCTTCAGGACGGCCTTGTCGAAGTCGAAGAATGCATCAGCCGAGTAGCTCACTTTTTCCGAGGTCGGGACCGGTGCCGGGGCCGGAGCCGGGGCTGGTGCCGGGGCTGGCGCGGCGACCGGTGGCGGCGGCGGAGCGACGCACTTGCCGTTTTCCAGCTTCTCAGGCGGGACGCACAGCGGCGCGTCGCAGCCCGGGACCGCGTCGGCCGGGGTCCAGTAGCCGGTACGCCAGCACAGGCCGAAAGGATCGCGCGCGATCACGCCGCGGCTGTCCTGGACGTAGGCGCTGTACGGCTTGTTCGCCTGGATGTCGGTCGTCAGCGGAGCGTACGGCGGCGCACTTTGTGCCAGGGCGCTGCCGGCGATCGCCGCCGAGGCTGCGAGCATGAGGGTTGCAATCTTCTTCATATTTTTCTTCCTTTCGGTTTTATATCTTCCCGTTGCGAAACGTAAGTTATTCGCAGCGACGTATGCAGAATATTAACATCTGTCCAGTTGCGTCCGTTTCGCATTGTGAAACAAGCAATTAACTTCTCGTCCATTTTGCCACATACGCTACAGACGCACGAACGCAGGGCGCCCAATTGCGGTGCATCATAATTTCACTCGTTGTTTCTGCGCAACAATCTATTGTCAGAACGTGCAAGCTTGACGAATGTTTATGACAGGCATGTGTCAAAGCGTCAATTGTGCGCGTTTGGCAAGCGGCCGCTATTGCCTCCGATTTACGCTACGGCGGGGCGCGCATGGTAAAATCCTTCGCTTGTAACTCATAACCACAGCCTGAAAGCAGTCGACCCGCCCAATGGATCAATTCGCAAAAGAAACAGTCCCAATTTCCCTCGAAGAAGAGATGCGCAAGAGCTATCTCGATTACGCGATGAGCGTGATCGTGGGCCGTGCGCTGCCGGATGTGCGCGATGGCCTGAAGCCGGTGCACCGCCGCGTCCTGTATTCGATGCACGAAAGTAACTACGCGCACAACCGCCCGTACGTCAAGTGCGCGCGCGTGGTCGGCGACACCATGGGTAAGTACCACCCGCACGGCGACTCGTCGATCTACGACACGCTGGTGCGCATGGCGCAGGACTTTTCGCTGCGCTACACGCTGGTCGACGGCCAGGGCAACTTCGGTTCGATCGACGGCGACAGCGCCGCGGCGATGCGTTACACCGAATGCCGCCTGGACAAGATTTCGAGCGAACTGCTGGCCGACATCGACAAGGACACGGTCGACTACCAGCCGAACTATGACGGCAAGGAAAAAGAACCGACGGTCCTGCCGACCAAGATCCCGAACCTGCTGATCAACGGCTCCTCGGGCATCGCGGTCGGCATGGCGACCAACATCCCGCCGCACAACCTGTCCGAAGTCATCAACGGCGCCCAGCACCTGCTGCGCAACCCGGACTGCACCATCGACGAGCTGATCGAGCTGATCCCGGCGCCGGACTTCCCGACCGCCGGCATCATCTATGGCGTCTCGGGCGTGCGCGACGGCTACCGCACTGGCCGCGGCCGCGTGGTGATGCGCGCCAAGACCCACTTCGAGGAATACGGCAAGGATGGCGGCCGCGTGGCCATCATCATCGACGAGCTGCCGTACCAGGTAAATAAAAAGTCGCTGCTCGAGCGCATCGCCGAGAACGTGCGCGAGAAGAAGCTGGAAGGCATCTCCGACATTCGCGACGAGTCGGATAAATCGGGCATGCGCGTGGTCATCGAACTGAAGCGCGGCGAAGTGCCGGAAGTGGTGCTGAACAACCTGTACAAGCAGACCCAGCTGCAGGACACCTTCGGCATGAACATGGTGGCCCTGGTCAACGGCCAGCCGAAGCTCTTGAACCTCAAGCAGATGCTCGAGTGCTTCCTGTCGCACCGCCGCGAAGTGGTTACCCGCCGCACCGTGTTCGAGCTGCGCAAGGCGCGCGAACGCGGCCACATGCTGGAAGGCCTGGCTGTCGCGCTGGCCAACATCGACGACTTCATCGCCATCATCAAGGCCGCGCCGACGCCGCCGGTGGCAAAAATCGAACTGATGGGGCGCGCCTGGGATTCGTCCCTGGTGCGCGAGATGCTGACCCGCACCGACCTGGGCGCCTCCGGCGGCATCGAGGCTTTCCGCCCCGAGCACCTGCCGAAGCACTACGGCATGCAGCAGGACGGCCTGTACAAGCTGTCCGATGAGCAGGCCCAGGAAATCCTGCAGATGCGCCTGCAGCGCCTGACCGGCCTGGAGCAGGACAAGATCGTCAACGAGTACAAGGAAGTGATGGCCCACATCGCCGACCTGCTCGACATCCTGGCCAAGCCCGAGCGCGTCACGACCATCATCAGCGACGAGATGGCGCAGATCAAGAACGACTACACCGAGAACGGCAAGGACGCGCGCCGCTCGGCCATCGAGCACAACGCCAGCGACCTGGAAACCGAAGACCTGATCACGCCGCAGGACATGGTGGTCACGCTCTCGCACACCGGCTACATGAAGTCGCAGCCGATCTCCGAGTACCGCGCCCAGAAGCGCGGCGGCCGCGGCAAGCAGGCGATGGCGACCAAGGACGAGGACTGGATCGACCAGCTGTTCATCGCCAACACCCACGACTACATCCTGTGCTTCTCGAACCGCGGCCGCCTGTACTGGCTGAAGGTGTGGGAAGTACCGCAGGGCTCGCGCAACTCGCGCGGCAAGCCAATCGTGAACATGTTCCCGCTGCAGGACGGCGAGAAGATCACCGTGGTACTGCCGCTGTCGGGCGAAAACCGCACCTTCCCGGAAGACCACTATGTGTTCATGGCGACCTCGCTGGGCACGGTCAAGAAGACGCCTTTGCGCGACTTCAGCAACCCGCGCAAGGCAGGCATCATCGCGGTCGACCTCGACGATGGCGACGTGCTGGTGGGCGCCGCCCTGACCGACGGCCAGCACGACGTGATGCTGTTCTCGGACGGCGGCAAGGCCGTGCGTTTCGACGAGAACGACGTGCGCCCGATGGGCCGCACCGCACGCGGCGTGCGCGGCATGAACCTGGAAGAGGGTCAGAACGTGATCGCGCTGCTGGTGGCCGAGAACGAGCAGCAGTCGGTGCTCACCGCCACCGAGAACGGCTTCGGCAAGCGTACCCCGATCCTTGAATACACCCGCCACGGCCGCGGCACCAAGGGCATGATCGCGATCCAGCAGTCCGAGCGCAACGGCAAAGTCGTGGCCGCGACCCTGGTCGACGCCAACGACGAGATCATGCTGATCACCACCGGCGGCGTGCTGATCCGCACCCGCGTGTCGGAGATCCGCGAGATGGGCCGTGCGACCCAGGGCGTGACCCTGATCGCGGTCGAGGACGGCACCAAGCTGTCGGGCCTGCAGCGCATCGTCGAGACCGATCTCGAGGAAGTCGAACTCGAACAACCGCCGCAATGAGAGCAGGGCCGGGCATGATGCGAACGCGTGTTGTTGAACGATTCGATCCTGTCCCGGCTGTCGCTCGCTGTACCCCGAATGCCGCTTGCGGTGCGTGCCAGCCTGGTGCCGCCGCGGCGGCATTGTCATTTCAAGCCAGGACTGGCGCAAGAGGACAACGCCGATGACAAACATCTTCAATTTTTCCGCCGGCCCGGCCGTGCTCCCCAAGGAAGTGCTGCAGCAGGCCGCCAGCGAGATGCTCGACTGGCACGGCAGCGGCATGTCGGTGATGGAGATGAGTCACCGCGGTCCGGAATTCATCTCGATCTATCGACAGGCCGAAGCCGACCTGCGCGAACTGCTGGCGGTGCCGGCCAACTACAAGATCCTGTTCATGCAGGGCGGCGGGCTGGGCCAGAACGCCATCGTCCCGATGAACCTGGCGGGACGCGTGCGCGAACCGGCGACCATCGATTTCGTCCACACGGGTTCGTGGTCGGGTAAATCGATCAAGGAGGCAGCGCGCTATGCCAACGTGAACGTGGCTGCTTCGAGCCAGGGCGAAGGTTTTACCCGCGTGCCGCCGCAGAGCGAATGGAAGCTGACCGACGGCGCCGCCTACCTGCACGTCTGCACCAACGAAACCATCGACGGCGTGGAGTACAACTTATACGACTTCGCGCCGGAACTGCCGGACGGCGTGCCGCTGGTGGCGGACATGTCCTCGCACATTCTGTCGCGCCGGATCGACGTGTCGAAATACGGCGTGATCTTCGCCGGCGCCCAGAAGAACATCGGGCCCGCCGGCTTGACCCTGGTGATCGTGCGCGAGGACCTGCTCGAGCACGCGCTGGCCATCTGCCCCTCGGCTTTCCACTGGAAGACCGTGGCCGAGCACGAGTCGATGTTCAACACGCCGCCGACCTATGCGATCTATATCGCCGGCCTGGTATTTGCCTATCTGAAGGCCCAGGGTGGCGTGGCGGCCATGGAACAGCGTAATATCGAGAAGGCGCGGCTCTTGTATGCGGCGCTGGACGCCGACGATTTCTATCGGAACCGGGTGGCGCCCGAGAACCGCTCGCGCATGAACGTACCGTTCTACCTGCGCGACGAATCGCTGAACGAACGATTTCTGGCCGGCGCCAAGGCGCGCGGGCTGCTGCAACTGAAGGGCCACAAGTCCGTCGGAGGAATGCGGGCATCGATCTACAACGCGATGCCGATCGAAGGTGTGCAGGCACTGGTCGATTATTTGAACGAGTTTGCGGGGCGGTGATCGGCGGTTGATGGACCATCGATTCGCCGTTGGGCCGGTCGTAGGGTGGGCACTTGTGCCCACGCGGTACGTCGGTCGAGTATCAATGGCGCGTCCAACGCCCAAGCCGCCGCATGTCAAACGATGAGACCGCGTGGGCACAAGTGCCCACCCTACAACGGCCAACACAGTTAGCACAACAATGAACGACAAACTCAAACCCCTGCGCGAGCAGATCGATGCGATCGACGCGCAAATCCTCGACCTGCTGAGCCGGCGCGGCCGCCTGGCCCAGGAAGTCGGCCACGTCAAGGCCGAGACCGACGCGCCCGTGTTTCGCCCCGAGCGCGAAGCCCAGGTGCTGCGCGGCGTGGCCGAGCGCAACGGCGGGCCGCTCAACAGCCACGACCTGCAGACCATCTTCCGCGAAGTCATGTCGGCCTGCCGCGCGCTGGAAAAGCGCGTCACCGTCGCCTACCTGGGCCCGGCCGGCACCTTCAGCGAGCAGGCCGTCTACCAGCAGTTCGGGCGCGCCGTCGAAGGCCTGCCGTGCGCCTCGATCGACGAGGTGTTCCGCGCCACCGAGGCCGGCAGCGCCGACTTCGGCGTGGTCCCGGTCGAGAATTCGTCCGAAGGCGCGGTCAATCGCACGCTCGACCTGATGCTCGCCACCACGACCGTGATCAGCGGCGAAGTCTCGATCCCGGTCCACCACAGCTTGATGAGCAAGAGCGGGGGCATGGACGGCGTCACGCTGATCTGCGCCCATTCGCAGGCGCTGGCCCAGTGCCAGGTCTGGCTCAACCTGCATTACCCGAACATCGAGCGGCGCGCCGTCGCCTCGAACGCCGAAGCGGCCCTGCAGGCCAGCCGCGACCCCGCGCTCGCGGCGATTGCCAGCGACATGGCGGGGGCAGTACGGCCTCGGCGTGGTCCAGGCCCACATCCAGGACGATCCGCACAACCGCACGCGTTTTGTCGTGATCGGCCAGCACGCGACCACCCCGTCGGGCAAGGACCGCACCTCGCTGGTGCTGGCGGTGCCGAACCGGGCCGGCGCGGTCTACAATCTGCTGGCGCCGCTGGCGAAACACGGCGTGTCGATGTCGCGCTTCGAGTCGCGCCCGGCGCGCACCGGCGCCTGGGAGTATTACTTCTACGTCGACATCGAGGGTCACCGCCAGGATCCGGCCGTCGCCAGCGCGCTGGCCGAGCTCCAGGACAATGCCGCCTTCTTCAAGCTGCTCGGTTCCTACCCGGTCGGCCTTTAATTCTTATTTTTGTGAGACGAAACCCATGACGCAATTCGGTCCAGACTACGTTCGTGCCATCGCCCCTTACCAGGCCGGCAAACCCATCGCTGAAGTCGCCCGCGAGTTCGGTCTCGACGAAGCCAGCATCGTCAAGCTCGCCTCCAACGAGAACCCGTTCGGCGTGCCCGAGTCGAGCAAGGCGGCAATGGCCCAGGCCGCCGCCGAACTGGGGCGCTATCCCGATGCGAACGGCTTCGAGCTGAAGGCCGCGCTGTCGAAGCGCTACGACGTCCCGGCCGACTGGATCACCCTCGGCAACGGCAGCAACGACATCTTGGAAATCGCCGCCCACGCCTTTGTCCAGAAGGGCGAGTCGGTAGTGTTCGCGCAGTACTCGTTCGCGGTGTACGCGCTGGCCACGCAGGGCGTGGGCGGCCGCGCCATCGTGGTGCCGGCCGTGAACTACGGCCACGACCTCGACGCCATGGCCGCCGCCATCGAACCGGACACGCGCCTGGTCTATGTCGCCAACCCGAACAACCCGACCGGCACCTTCATCGATGCCGCGCAGATCGAGGCCTTCCTGAACAAGGTGCCGGCCAACGTCGTGGTCGTGCTGGACGAGGCCTACAACGAATACCTGGCGCCGGAGCACCAGTTCGAATCGAGCGCCTGGGTGCGCAAGTACCCGAACCTGATCGTCTCGCGCACCTTCTCCAAGGCCTATGGCCTGGCCGGGCTGCGCGTGGGCTTCGCGATCGCCCAGCCGGCGGTGACCGACCTGATGAACCGCATCCGTCAGCCCTTCAACGTCAACTCGCTGGCCCAGGCCGCCGCGATCGCCGCGCTGAACGACAAGGAATTCCTGGCCAAGGGCGCCGAGAACAACTTCGCCGGCTACCGGCAGCTGACCGCCGCTTTCGACGAGCTGGGCCTGGAATACGTGCCCTCGTTCGGCAACTTCGTGCTGGTGCGCGTCGGCGACGACGACGGGGCCGGCGCCCGCGTCAACCTGGCGCTGCTGAAGCAGGGCGTGATCGTGCGTCCGGTGGGCGCCTACGGCCTGCCGCAGTGGCTGCGCATCTCGATCGGCCTGCCGGAAGAGAATGCGGCCTTCATCGCGGCGCTGAAGAAAGTCCTCGCCTAAATGCTGGGCAAGGTCGTCATCGTCGGCGTCGGCCTGATCGGCGGCTCGTTCGCGCTTGCCCTGAAAGGGGCGGGCGCGGTGCGCGAAGTCGTCGGCATGGGCCGTTCGCCGGAGGCGATGGCGCGCGCGCTGGAACTGGGCATCGTCGACGTGGTGGCCGAGTCGGCGCAGCAGGCCATGGCCGGCGCCGACCTGGTGCTGCTGGCCGCGCCCGTGGCCCAGACCGGGCCTATCCTGGCCTCGCTCCTGCCGTATCTGGAGCCGGGCACCGTGATCACCGACGCCGGCAGCACCAAGGGCGACGTGGCGGCAAGCGCGCGCGCCGTGCTGGGCGAGCGGGTCAGGCAGTTCGTGCCGGGCCATCCGATCGCCGGGCGCGAATCGAACGGGCCGGACGCCGCGCTGGCCGAGTTGTATCGCGGCAAGAAGACCGTGATCACGCCGCTGCTGGAGAATTCCGCGGGCGACGTCGGATTGGTGGCCGCCGCCTGGCGCCTGTGCGGCGCCGTCATCCACACGCTCACGCCCGAACAGCACGACGCCGTGTTCGCCGCGGTCAGCCACCTGCCGCACCTGCTGGCCTACGCGCTGGTCGACGACATCGCCCGCAAGCCGCACGCCGACCTGCTGTTCCAGTACGCCGCCAGCGGTTTCCGCGACTTCACCCGCATCGCCGGCTCCTCGCCGGAAATGTGGCGCGACATCAGCCTGGCTAACCGCGACGCACTGCTTACCGAGCTCGATGCATATCTGGCACAATTGACCGCATTGCGCGGGCTGCTCGCGGCCGGCGACAGTGCCGGCCTGGAAGCGGTGTTCGACAACGCCCAGCGCGCCCGCCGCGCCTGGGGCACCGCCATCGAGGCGAACGAACCGCCGCCGGGCCCCGAATCAGGAAAATAAATGACGCAGCAAACACCGCAGCAAAAGCATTACCCGCAACACATCGACCTCGAACCCGTCATGCACGTCGAGGGCACGGTGCGCCTGCCGGGCTCGAAAAGCATCTCGAACCGCACGCTGCTGCTGGCAGCGCTGGCCGAGGGCGACACCACGATCCACGACCTGCTGGCCTCGGACGACACCATGGTCATGCTGGGGGCGCTGCGCGCGCTCGGCATCGGCTGGGAAGAAATCGACGAGCGCACCATCCTGGTGCATGGGCATGGCGGCAAGCTGCCGAACGGCGAAGCGGACTTGTTCATGGGTAACGCCGGCACCGCGATCCGCCCGCTGACCGCGGCGCTGGCCGTGATCGGCGGCGACTACACCCTGCATGGCGTCTCGCGCATGCACGAGCGTCCGATCGGCGACCTGGTCGACGCCCTGAACGAGGTCGGCGCCCAGATCGAGTACACGGGCGAACCGGGCTTTCCGCCGCTGCGGATCAAGCGCGGCCACATTCACGCCAACCGCATCGCGGTGCGCGGCAACGTGTCGAGCCAGTTCCTGACCGCGCTGTTGATGGCGGCCCCCTTGATGGCGCGCGGCCATGCGGTGACCATCGACGTGGTCGGCGAGCTGATCTCCAAGCCCTACATCGAGATCACCCTGAATCTGATGCGGCGCTTCGGCGTCACGGTCGAGCAGAACGGCTGGGCATCGTTCACCGTGCAGCCGGGCCAGCGCTATGCTTCGCCGGGCAGCATCCACGTCGAGGGCGACGCGTCCTCGGCCTCCTATTTCCTGGCGGCCGGCGCAATCGCCGGCGGTCCGGTGCGGGTGGAAGGGGTAGGGGAGAACAGCATCCAGGGCGACGTGCGCTTTGCCGACGCCCTCGAGCGCATGGGCGCGACCATCACCCGCGGCGAGAACTGGATCGAGGCGCGCTCGAACGGCGTCCTGAAAGCCATCGACGCCGATTTCAACCACATTCCCGACGCCGCCATGACGATCGCGGTGGCGGCGCTGTATGCCGACGGCACCAGCACCCTGCGCAACATCGCCAGCTGGCGCGTGAAGGAAACCGACCGCCTGGCGGCCATGGCGCTCGAGCTGCGCAAGCTCGGCGCCATCGTGGAGGAGGGCGCGGACTACATCCGCATCACGCCGCCGCACGAATTGCTGCCGGCGACCATCGACACCTATGACGACCACCGCATGGCGATGTGCTTCTCGCTCGCCGCGCTGGACGGCAAGGCGCGGCGCGGCAACGCGATGCGCATCAACGACCCGAAATGCGTCGCCAAGACCTTCCCCGACTATTTCGAGGCCTTCGCCGGTATTGCTCGAAATGAACTGTTTTAAAAAATGAATCAACCGCGCGTCCGGCGCGTAGCCAGGTAGAAAAAAGGTAAGAAGAAAAATGCCGAATTCCCATATCCCCGTCATCACGATCGATGGCCCGACCGCTTCCGGCAAGGGCACCGTTGCCGCCCGCGTCGCCGACCGGCTCGGCTATCACCTGCTCGATTCGGGCGCGCTGTACCGGCTGACCGCCTTGTCCGCGATGCGTGCCGGCGTCGACCTTGGCGACGAGCACGGCGTGGCGAACCTGGCGGCGCAGTTGCCGGTCCGGTTCTCCGGCGACGGCATCTTCCTCGATGGCGAGGAGGTCGGCGCGCTGATCCGTGCCGAGGAAGTGGGCAACAACGCATCGAAAATCGCGGCGCTGCCCGGCGTACGCCAGGCGCTCTACGCCCTGCAACTGGGCTTTCGCACGGCCCCCGGCCTGGTGGCCGACGGGCGCGACATGGGCACCGTCATCTTCCCGAATGCCCGCCTAAAAGTGTTTCTCACGGCAAGCGTCGAGGCGCGTGCGGAACGCCGGTATAAGCAATTGATTGGCAAAGGATTTTCTGCTAATATGGACGATCTGCTGGCGGATTTGCAGGCGCGCGATGCACGCGATACTGGGCGTAGCGTCGCCCCGCTGGTGCCGGCGGAGGGTGCGTATGTCCTCGACACGTCCGAGATGACGGTCGATGAAGCAGTGGAACAAGTGTTGCATTGGAACGCACTGTTGTAAGGCGATGTTGTCATCGCAGCTGTAATTTGTGGTGCCGGTGTTGGCAATGTTGCTGCGCCGGTGATGTTCAACTTGACCCAGTTCAGGCCGCGTATTGCCGTCCTGCTGGCTAACTTGTAAATAACCTATGTCTACTGCAACCACCCAAGCATCCGGTATGGAAAGCTTTGCCGCCCTCTTCGAGGAATCGCTGTCGCGTCAAGACATGCGCTCGGGCGAAGTCATTTCCGCTGAAGTCGTGCGCCTGGATCACAACTTCGTGATCGTCAACGCCGGCCTGAAGTCGGAAGCTTTCATTCCTATCGAAGAATTCAAGAATGACCAGGGCGAACTGGAAGTCCAAGTTGGCGACTTCGTTTCCGTGGCCATCGAATCGCTGGAAAACGGTTTCGGCGATACCATCCTGTCGCGCGACAAGGCCAAGCGCCTGGCATCGTGGCTGGCTCTGGAAAAAGCAATGGAGTCGGGCGAGATCGTCACCGGCACCGTCAACGGCAAGGTCAAGGGCGGCCTGACCGTCCTGACCAACGGCATCCGCGCATTCCTGCCGGGTTCGCTGGTCGACACCCGTCCGGTCAAGGATACCACCCCGTTCGAAGGCAAGACCCTCGAATTCAAGGTCATCAAGCTGGACCGCAAGCGTAACAACGTCGTGCTGTCGCGTCGCGCCGTCATCGAAGCATCGATGGGCGAAGAGCGTGCGAAGCTGATGGAAACGCTGAAGGAAGGCACCGTCGTCACCGGCGTCGTCAAGAACATCACCGACTACGGTGCGTTCGTCGACCTGGGCGGCATCGACGGCCTGCTGCACATCACCGACCTGGCATGGCGTCGCGTGCGTCACCCGTCGGAAGTGCTGTCGGTTGGCCAGGAAATCACCGCCAAGGTCCTCAAGTACGACCAGGAAAAGAACCGCGTCTCGCTGGGCGTCAAGCAGCTGGGCGACGATCCTTGGACCGGCCTGTCGCGTCGTTACCCGCAAGGCACCCGCCTGTTCGGTAAAGTCACCAACCTGACCGACTACGGCGCATTCGTCGAAGTCGAACAGGGCATCGAAGGCCTGGTGCACGTGTCGGAGATGGACTGGACCAACAAGAACGTGGCTCCGAACAAGGTTGTCCAGCTGGGCGACGAAGTCGAAGTCATGGTCCTGGAAATCGACGAAGAGCGTCGTCGTATCTCGCTGGGCATGAAGCAGTGCAAGGCCAATCCTTGGGACGACTTCGGCATGACCCACAAGAAGGGCGACAAGGTCAAGGGTTCGATCAAGTCGATCACCGACTTCGGCGTGTTCATCGGCCTGCCGGGCAACATCGACGGCCTGGTGCACCTGTCGGACCTGTCGTGGACCGAGCCGGGCGAAGAAGCCGTGCGCCGCTTCAAGAAGGGTGACGAGCTGGAAGCCGTGGTCCTGGCCATCGACGTCGAGCGCGAGCGTGTTTCGCTGGGCGTGAAGCAGCTGGAAGGCGACCCGTTCAACAACTTTGCAGCCCTGAACGACAAGGGTTCGCTGGTCACCGGTACCGTCAAGTCGGTCGAGCCGAAGGGCGCCGTGATCCAGCTGAACGAAGAAGTCGAAGGCTACCTGCGTGCTTCGGAAATCTCGCGCGACCGCGTGGAAGATGCCGGCACCCACCTGAAGGTTGGCGACAAGGTCGAAGCGCTGGTCATCAACATCGATCGCAAGGCTCGCAGCATCCAGCTGTCGATCAAGGCGAAAGACAATGTCGAGACCCAGGAAGCAATGCAGAAGCTGGCTTCGGACAGCAGCGCCGCATCGGGCACCACCAGCCTGGGCGCACTGCTGAAGGCCAAGTTCGATAACAAGAACTAAGCAAAGGCTATCCTGACGAGGCGACCAGATGACCAAGTCCGAGCTGATTGCACGACTGGCTGAGCGTTATTCTCAGCTGGTCGCCAAGGATGCGGAGTACGCTGTCAAGACCATCCTCGATGCGATGACCAACGCTTTGGCTACCGGCCAGCGCATCGAGATCCGTGGTTTCGGCAGTTTCGCGCTCAACAGCCGTCCGCCCCGCATCGGACGCAACCCGAAGTCCGGCGACAAGGTGATGGTGCCCGAAAAACGGGTGCCCCACTTCAAGCCCGGCAAGCAGTTGCGCGAGCGGGTGGATGCGATGGTCGGGCAACCGATCATCGAAGACTGAGTCGTCTGCCTGCGTGCAGACAAAACGGCATCCGCGAGGATGCCGTTTTTTTTCGTCCAGCGGTGTGAGAACCGTAGGGTGGGCGCCCCGTGCCCACGCGTGAACGATGAACATCGTTGGCCCACATTGTCGGCCCATGTTGATGCGCCAACGTCATGCGAGCGTCACGCGTGGGCACAGGGGCGCCCACCCTACCGGCGCACGCCGCTCGTCTTTGAAATAAAATTGCAGATATGCGACACTGCGCCTTTGCACACACCGGCAACATCACCCGATGAAATTCGTCTCCACCATTGCGGGATTTATCCTGTTCGTGCTGTTTTTCGGCTTCGCGCTGAAGAATACGCAGGCGGTCGACCTGCACTTTTTCCTGAACTACGAACTGCGTGGTCCCCTGGTGCTGATGCTGCTGGCGTTCTTCATTGCCGGCGCTGCCCTCGGGATCCTGGCCGTGACCCCGACCGTGTTCCGCCACCGCCGCGAAGCCTCGCAGCACAAGAACACCATCCAGGCCCTGCAGAGCGCCGCCGGCACCGGCGCCGCCCAGCCGGCCGCGGATGCCGTCGCGCCGGGACGTGCCCAGCCGGCGCCACGCCCGGCCGCGCCGCGTTGACACCATGCGCCAAGCGGCGCTAACGAACATAAAAAGAAACCATGGAAGCTGAACTCTGGTGGCTGCTGGCCATTCCCTTCTTCTTTGGCCTGGGCTGGATCGCTGCCCGGGTTGATATCCGCCAACTCCTGTCCGAGTCGCGCACCCTGCCGCGCGCCTATTTCCGCGGCCTGAACCACCTGCTCAACGACAAGCCGGACAAGGCCATCGACGCCTTCATCGAGATCGTCACCCTCGATCCGGAAACGGCCGACATGCACTTCGCACTCGGCAACCTGTTCCGCCGCCGCGGCGAGATCGAGCGCGCCATCCGCGTCCACCAGAACCTGCTGGCGCGTCCGGACCTGCCGCTCGAGCAGCGCACCCAGGCCCAGTACGAGCTGGGCATGGACTACCTGAAGGCCGGCCTGCTCGACCGCGCCGAGGAAACCTTCAACGGCCTGGTCGACAGTTCGTATTCGGTGCAGGCACGCCGTGCACTGCTCGAGATTTACCAGCGCGAAAAGGAATGGAGCCGCGCGATCGATGCCGCCACCGGCCTGCAATCCTCGGGCGCCGGCGCGCGCCAGAAGGAAATCGCCCAGTTCTACTGCGAGCTCGCCCAGGACGCGCTGGTGCGCAACGACAACGCCGACGCCCTGGCGCTGCTGGACAAGGCCCTGCACGCCGACCGCAACAGCGTGCGCGCCACCATGCTGCTGGGCGACGCCCTGCTGGCCCAGGGCGACGCCGAGGGCGCGCTGACGGTCTGGAAACGTGTCGAGCACCAGAGCGTGCCGCACGTGGCCCTGGTCGCCGGGCGCCTGATGGACGGCTACCGCCGCGTCGGCCGTCCGCAGGAAGGCGTCAAGCTGCTGCGTTCGTATTTGACGGAAGCCTCGTCGATCGACCTGATCGAGGTGATCTTCAAGGCGGTGATCGAGCTCGACGGCGTCGATGCCGGGCACCAGCTGGTCGTGGACGAGCTGCGCCGCAACCCGACCCTGCTGGGCCTGGACAAGCTGCTCGAGGCGCGCCTGATGGATGCCCCGGCCCACGTCTGGGAAGAGCTCTCGATGGTGAAGAACCTGATCCACGGCTACACCGCCAAGTTGGCGCGCTACCAGTGCGGCCACTGCGGCTTCAAGGCGCGCCAGTACTACTGGCAGTGCCCGGGTTGCAGCCAGTGGGAAACCTACCCGCCGCGCCGCACCGAAGAACTCAACGTCATGAACTGACGCCAGCCGGGCCGCCACCAACAGGGCGGCCCGGTCTCGTTTGTACTGCACCACACCGCATCCACGCATCACATCGCACCCACACGCCATGAGCACTGCCATCCCATCCCGCCTGCTGGCGGCAGAAGACTATCTCGCCAACCCCGCCCCCCGGCTCGACCACGTGCGCATGCTGGTGGTCGGCGACGTCATGCTCGACCGCTACTGGTTCGGCGACGTCTCGCGCATCTCGCCGGAAGCCCCGGTGCCGGTGGTGCGCATCGAGCGCCGCGAGGAGCGCCTGGGCGGCGCCGCCAACGTCGCGCGCAACGCCGCCGCGCTGGGCGCGCACAGCGGCCTGCTGGGCGTGGTCGGCAAGGACGAGGCGGGCGAGCAGGTCGACGCGCTGCTGCGCGATTCCAGCATCCACAGCTACCTCAAGCGCGACGAAGCGATCTCCACCATCATCAAGCTGCGGGTCATCGGCCGCCAGCAGCAGATGGTGCGCATCGACTTCGAGGATGCGCCGACCGAGACCGTGTTGCGCGACAAGCTGACCCAGTTCCGCGCCCTGCTGCCGGACTACGATGTCCTGATCTTCTCGGACTATAACAAGGGCAGCCTGGTGAACGTGGCCGAGATGATCCGCGAGGCGCGCGCGGCCGGCAAGGTCGTGATGGTCGACCCGAAGGGCGACGACTTCTCGATGTATGCCGGCGCAACCATCCTGACCCCGAACAAATCGGAACTGCGTCGCATCGTCGGCAACTGGAAGAGCGAGGACCAGCTCACGGACAAGGCGCAGGCGCTGCGCACCGAGCTCGGCCTGGAAGCGCTGCTGCTGACGCGCTCGGAAGAGGGCATGAGCCTGTACACGGAGCGCGAGGTGCTGCACGTGCACGCGGATGCGCGCGAGGTGTTCGACGTGTCCGGCGCCGGCGACACCGTGATCGCAACCATGGCGGCCATGCTGGGCGCGGGCGCGCCGCTGGACATGGCGCTGGCGACCGCGAACCGGGCGGGCGGGATCGTGGTGGGCAAGCTGGGGACGGCGACCGTCACGCGCGAGGAGTTGTTCGGGGCGTGAAGCGGGGGCGCTTCGGCCACGACATCCAAAAAATGTATCGGCCCGGATAAGCACGACCGCGTGGGTTCAAGAACCCACCCTACAAAAGCGGCGTTCGGACGCCAACGTTCGCACCGGGTTGCGTAGGGTGGGTTCTCGAACCCACGCGGTACGACGCCGGCATGTCGAAACGCCGGCATATCGAAACACCGGCAACGAACGCGGCCCGACGCAAACCCGTCACATCAACAACACCTCCCCATCTTCCGGAATCACCACCCGCGTGCTCTCCGGATAATCTTCCTGGCCATCGAAGCGGTGGCAAAACACCGTCTCCTGCGCATGGTTGCGCAATTCCTGGCTCGTATGCACGGTCGCCACGACCCGTTCGCCATCGAGCAGGGCGACCGGCACGTCGCGCAGGCGGCTGCAGACCGAGACGCCCAGCTTGCGCGTCACCGCCCACACCATCGGCTTCTGGTACCAGGGCAGCAGCTTGCCGACCGAGCCGCGCGCGTCTGCGAGCAGGTGGCGCATCGCGCCGATGGTCCAGGCCTCGCGCGGCAGCGTCGGCACCAGCACCAGGTTGACCGACAGGTCCTCGCTGCGCCGGTTGATCAGGAAGTGGCTGTGGTCCTCGGCCAGGCGCTCGTCCACCGGCACCATGAACAGGCCGTCGGCGCGGCGCGCGACCGGCATCGCCTCGTACTCGCCTTCGAGCCAGACCTGGAGATCCTCGACGCGCACGGCCTGGTGCGTCGGGCGCAATTGCACGGCCAGCGCGGCGCGCCCGCCCAGGGCCTGCTGCACCGCCTTGGCCATCGGATAGAACAGGTCGCGGTAGGGCACCAGGCGCGTGCGCGGTCCCTTGACCTCGACGGTCTGCACGGGCTCGCGTGGCGCGTCGACGGCGGCCGCCGCGCCGCAGGCGCACAGGAGAACGAGCAGCAAGAACAGTCTTGGCATGGCCAGCTCCGGACGGCTTCCTGGGAAAACCAGATGCTTTCACGGCTGTGCGTAAACTTCAACACGCATTATTGGCAGTGTCGGTTTCGCGGCACAGTTCGCGCTTGATCCGGCTCAACCGTAACAGGTCAACAGTACTGACTCCCGGACGTTAAGCGCGCTGGACGGCATTCGCCGTTCCCGTACTGTCACGACTATGGAGACCACATGATCAAGAAACTGCTGCTCGCAATTGCCACGCTCGCCGCCTCGGCCAGCTTCGCCTTCGCCCAGGTGGACGTCAACAAGGGCGACGAGGCCGCCCTGAACGGCGTAAAGGGCCTGGGCCCGAGCACGACCAAGGCCATCCTGGACGAACGCGCCAAGGGCGAGTTCAAGGACTGGACCGACCTGCAGAAGCGCGTCAAGGGCATGGGCGAGAAGAAGGCCGCCAAGCTGTCCGAGGCCGGCCTGCAGGTGAACGGCAAGGCGAAGGAGGGCGCCGCGATGACAGCCAAGGGCGAAGCCAAGGCGGCCAAGGCGAGCGCTGCCAAGGATGCCGGCGCTGCCAAGGAGTCGAGCGACGCCAAGGGCAGCATGTAAGCGCTGCGCGCAGGCACGCCGCCCGCGGCCGGGCCATCGGCGCGGGCGGCTTCGCTATACAAATTTTTGAGATGTAAGTACTGCAAGAAATGACATGTGCATGAGAAGATATGTTGCTTGATTGAAGCGCAACGATTCCAAGGATTTCCATGCCTCATGTTCGCATTACCGCCGGCCTCGTGGCCGGCCTGATCGCCGGGGGCGCCTTTGCCGCCCCGGCTGCACCGGCCGCCAGCGCAGCTGGTCCCGACGTCACCCGCCACCAGGCACAGATCGACAAGATCGTCGCCGAGATCTCGCCCAAGCGTATCGAAAGCTATATCCGCAAGCTGGTCAGCTTCGAGACGCGCCATACCATGTCCGAGACCGAGTCGGACACGCGCGGCATCGGCGCGGCCCGCCGCTGGATCAAGAGCGAGCTGGAGCGCTGCGGCGCCGGCAAGCTGCAGGTCGCCTTCGACAGCCACATCGCCCCGGTCTCGGCGCGCATCTCGCGCCCGACCGAGATCGTCAACGTGGTCGCCACCCTGCCGGGCACCCAGGAAGCCGCGAAGGACCGCCTGTACGTGGTCAGCGGCCACTACGACAGCCGCAATACCGACGTCATGGATGCCACCGGCAAGGCGCCCGGCGCCAACGACGACGCCTCGGGCACCGCGGCCGTGATGGAGATGGCCTGCGTGATGGCGAAGCACCAGTTCGACGCGACCCTGGTCTTCATGGCCGTCGCCGCCGAGGAGCAGGGCCTGCTGGGCGCCGGCCACTGGGCGCGCCAGGCGCGCGCCAACAACCTGAACGTCGCCGGCATGCTGAACAACGACATCATCGGCAGCTCGCGCGCCGACGACGGCCGCGTCGACAACAAGCAGGTGCGCCTGTTCGCGCAAAGCATCCCGGCCACCAAGGAGATGAGCGAGGCCGTGCGCCAGCTGGTCGCCACCGGCGGCGAGAACGATTCGATCACGCGCCAGCTCGCGCGCCACGTCAAGGAGCAGGGCGAGCGCTACGTGAAGGGGTTCAAGGTCAACGTGATCCAGCGTCACGACCGCTACCTGCGCGGCGGCGACCACATGCCTTTCCTGGAGCAGGGCTATGCCGCGCTGCGCTTCACAGTGCCGAACGAGGATTTCGCGCACCAGCACCAGAACCTGCGCACCGAGGACGGCAAGGTCTACGGCGACCTGATCGACTTCGTCGATTTCGACTACGCCGCGAAGGTAACCAAGGTCAACGCCGCGGCCCTGGCCTCGCTGGCGCTGGCCCCGGCCGCGCCGAAAGACGTCAAGGTGCGCACCGCCGGCCTGACCAACGACACGACCCTGGTCTGGGCCGCGAACGCCGAACCGGACGTCGCCGGCTACCGCATCGTCTGGCGCGAGACCACCGCGGCGCAGTGGGAAGGCGCTAAGTACGTGGGCAATGTGCTTGAGGCCACGGTGAAGCTGTCGAAGGATAATTACTTCTTCGGCGTGCAGGCGGTGGACAAGGACGGCAACGTCAGCCCGGCGACGTATCCGTTGCCGCTGCGCTGATCGCAAACGAGCGTTACAGGGGCGCCTGCCCCTGTCTGCTTTTCGTAGGGTGGGCACTCGTGCCTACGCGGTCTCACCGCTGAAAAAACGGCGCAATGACTGGCACCGCTTTCGTCTGCGGTCCTGATCTGATGCGCGGATGATCGCCGGTGCTAGTCCGCGTGGACACAGGTGTCCACCCTACAAAACTCATCGGAATCATCTTGTCTGCGGTTCTGGTCCGGTGCGCGGCTGATCACCCTGCCATTCCGCGTGGGCACAAGTGCCCACCCTACGAAATCCCCATTCACGATTCCCCGATCCCGCACAACGCGGCCCTCTGGACCACATCACGACGCTCAATTGCTTATCGGATTAAAATGGCGGTTTGAAGAACCGCAAGAGAGCGAACATGGCCTACAAGACCATCGAAGATACGATCGGTAACACGCCGCTGGTGCAATTGGTACGCCTGCCGGGCGCGGACGCCGCGGCCCGCAACAACGTCATTCTCGGCAAGCTGGAAGGCAACAATCCGGCGGGTTCGGTCAAGGACCGCGCCGCCATGTCGATGCTGAAGAACGCCGAGGCGCGCGGCCAGATCAAGCCGGGCGATACCATCATCGAGGCCACCTCGGGCAATACCGGCATCGCGCTGGCGATGGCGGCGGCGATCCGCGGCTACAAGATGGAGCTCCTGATGCCGGACAACCTCTCGATCGAGCGCCGCCAGAGCATGGCGGCCTATGGCGCCCAGATCATCCTGACGCCGAAGACCGGCGGCATGGAATACGCGCGCGACATGGCCGACCAGATGCAAAAAGACGGCAAGGGCATCATCCTCGACCAGTTCGCCAACCAGGACAACCCGCGCGCCCACTACGAAACCACGGGCCCGGAAATCTGGCGCGACACCGAAGGGCGCATCACGCACTTCGTGAGCGCCATGGGCACGACCGGCACCATCATGGGCGTTTCGCGCTACCTGAAGGAACAGAACGAGAACGTGCGTATCATCGGCGCCCAGCCGGAAGAAGGCTCGTCGATTCCGGGCATCCGCAAGTGGCCGCAAGCCTACCTGCCGAAGATCTTCGACAAGTCGCGCGTGGACCAGGTGGAGAACGTGAGCCAGGCCGCGGCCGAGCAGATGGCGCGCCGCCTGGCGGCCGAAGAGGGCATCTTCTGCGGCATCTCGGCCGCCGGCGCCGCCGAAGTGGCGCTGCGCATTTCGCAGACCGTCGAGAACGCGACCATCGTGTTCATCGTCTGCGACCGTGGCGACCGCTACCTGTCGACCGGCGTGTTCCCGGCGTAAAAGCTAAACAGAAACAGAAACGACGAAGGGGCCACACGGCCCCTTTTTTATCGGCGCAGGATCCCGGTCACACGACCGTCTCGAAGATCCCGCGCTGCTCCGGCGCCAGGCCGGAGCATGCGATTACGACTGCTCGCCGGTGTTGCCCGACGCTGCAGGCGCTGCGCCTTCCTTCGGCTTGAACTGCTTGTCGCTGATGCGGAACTTGTTGCGGCGGTCGCCCATCAGGTAGCGCAGGTCGCGGATCGACAGGTCGCTCACTTCGTGCATGCGGATCAGCAGCGATGCGCCGACCGGCAGGCGGTGGTGGCGGATCTTCGAGATGACCGGCGGCGCCACTTCGAGTGCGCGCGACAGGGCTGCGTCGTTCTTCAGGCGCAGGTTCTCGATCAGGGTGTCCAGCAGACGGTTCGGGTTGTATTGCAGCAGTTCATCCGATTCCGAATCGCTGTTCATATCAATGCCGACTTGGTTTGTCATGATTTCAATAATTCCTATGTGGGTTACGGAAAGTCGCTAGCGGCGTGTCGATTCCGGAAGGTCTTTCGAAAAAATCTACTCAATTGTACAACTATTTTGGTGTTCAGTACTTATGAGCAATAGAATTCGGTGCGAAGGTCTCTGTTTTGTTGTCTAATCGCAACAATAGCCGCAATGCAATTCTCTCACAAACTCACGGAAAAAATAATTGTTTTTTCGTTAAACTTAAATGTAAAGGAAACAGGTTTTGCCCGCCGCACGTTTCAAAATGATATGCTCGGTTGATAACACTTTGGGGAGTATGTCGTCCCCGAGAATGTTTCCATAGAGTATAGAAACCGGGGCAACTGGGATACCCCAGGGGAGTACCTGGGGTTGAAAAGAATTCACTGCGGCAAAAAGTTGCCGTTGAAGTTACAACCTGTTACAAAGTTTCCGGCTCTACAATAGCTTACATCAGGGCATTGTCGCGGGTTTCGCGCACTGCGCGGCCCAGGTCGATGACCGACATCGCATAGAAATAGCTGCGGTTGTACTTGGTGATGGCGAAGAAGTTGTCGCTGGCGGCCCAGTACTCGGTCGGCTCGGCGCCGTTCTGCAGGTCGACCAGGCCGTACAGGCGTCCGTCAGGGAGCGGAATGTCGGGCGTGACGCCGGCGGCGTTCAACTCGTCGGGACGCAGCGTGGCGCTCAGGCCGCGCTCGAGCAGCGGTTCCCAGGCGCGGCTGGGCGATACCGAGGCCTGGATCACGGCCGGCGCCGTGTCGCGCGGGTTCCAGCCGTGCTGGACCAGGAAGTTGGCGACGCTGCCGATGGCGTCGGACGTCGAGCCGCGCAGGTCGACGTGGCCGTCGCCGTCGAAATCCACGCCGTATTTCAAGATATTGCCCGGCATGAATTGCGGCAGGCCGACCGCGCCCGCGAACGAGCCCAGCAGCGAGAACGGATCGATGTTCTCGTGGCGCGCCAGCAGCAGCGCGTTTTCCAGTTCGCTGCGGAAGAAGGCGGCGCGCGCGGCCTGGTTCGGCGCTTCCGGATAGGCAAAGGCGAGGGTGGTCAGGGTGTCGAGCACGCGGAAACGGCCGGTGTCGCGGCCGTACACGGTTTCCACGCCAATGATGCCGACCAGGATCTCGGCCGGCACGCCATAGGTCGCTTCGGCGCGTTGCAGCGCCTCGGCGTTCTCGTTCCAGAAGCGCACACCCGCATTGATGCGGATCGGTTCGATGAAGCGGGCGCTGTAGGCTTGCCAGTTCTTCGGCTTGCCCGGCGGCGCCGGCTTAACCAGCTGCACCGCCGACTCGACGAAGCGCACCTGGCGCATCAGGGTGTCCAGTTCGCCGCGTGCGAAACCGTGCTTGGCCGCCATTTCGTCGGCGAAGTCGCGCACCGCCTGCCACTCGGCAAAATTGACCTGCTCGCCATCGTAGTCGATGGTTTTCGCCGCCGTCACCGCCGTCGCGGCTACCGCGGCCGCAGCCACGGCTTTCTTGACCGGCTTGGCGTTGGCCTTGGCGGCCTTGTCCTTGCCCGCCTTCGCAGCTTTTGCCGTCTTCGCGGCCTTGGCGGATTTGCCGGCCTTGGCGCCCTGGGACGCCTTGGCCGGGCGCGTCTTGGCGGCCTGGCCGCTGTCGGCGGCGCTTGCTTGCGAAATCGGGGTGGCGGCGAGGAGGAAGGCGGCGAGTGCGGGTACGAACAGTTTCATCTGACTTGCGAAAGTAGGCGCTTCAAGGTCGTGGCAAGATGGGCGTCGGCGCCGCGCGGCGCATAGCGCCAGCTGCTGTAGCGGTGCAGGAATTCCTGGGCGGCGGCCAATGCTTCCGGCGCCAGCCTGCCTGCGGCCGCGATGCGCGCCGCGTAGGCCCGCGGCCCCTCGTCTGCCGAGCGCGCAAGCCCAAGGCGGGACAGGCGCGTGCATAGGGCCGAGTATAGCGCATCGACCGGATCAACTTCCCGGCGGCGACGTAATGTGCGGACCAGCAACAACACAATTGCCAGGATGCCTAGCCAGAGCGGCAAGCGCCAGTCCAGCAGCGCGGCCTGCAATCGGTCGACCATGCCGCGCTGGCGCTGCGGCGTGTAGTTCAGCACCCACTGGTTCCAGCCATTGTTCATGGCGCCGGCGGCATAGCGCAGCTGCAGCAGCCAGGGATGGGCGGCGCCGTCGATGCCGACCAGGCCGCCAAGACCTTCGATGCCGAAGGGCGGACGCGGCGGCACGGCGCCGGCCATGCCGCGCTGGACGCGCTCGGGCGCGACCGCCGCCGTCGGGTCGATGCGCACCCAGCCGCGCCGCGCCAGCCAGACCTCGGCCCAGGCGTGGGCGTCGGACTGGCGCACGGTCAGGTAGCCGTCCAGGGGATTGATCTCGCCACCCTGGTAGCCGGTGACCACGCGCGCGGGAATCCCGGCGGCGCGCATCAGGAAGACAAAGGCGCCGGCATAGTGCTCGCAAAAGCCGGCGCGGCTGCCGTACAGGAAGCCATCGACGGCGTCGCGCCCGAGCAGCGGCGGATCCAGGGTGTAGACGTAATGCTCGCTGCGAAAACCGCGCAGCACGGTGTCGACGCGGCGCGCCGGGTCGGGAATCGCACGCAGCTGCATGCCCGCCATCAGCGCGCGCGGATTGCCGTCGGCGGGCAGCTGCAGCCACTGGTCGGCGTCGAACGGCAGGGCGTCGGCCTGCAGCCGGTAGTGGACGAACGAGGCGACCTGGTAGCGCAGCCGCGCAGCGATCGGCAGCAGGGTCGTCATTTCGACTTCGGCGCTCAGCTGGGCGGCGTTGCTGGCGACGCCGGGCAGGCGCTCGGGCATCTCGAGCGCGAACAGCCAGCGGTTGTTGGCCGGCTCCAGCGTGACCTCGTAGCGCAGCGGCTCGCCGGCGACCGACAGCGCCAGCCTGCGGTCCTCGAGGCCCTGCCGCCGGGCCGCGCCGACGCGGGTCCAGGTGCGCCCGTCGTAGTCGCCCAGCACCGGGCCGCGCCAGTAGAGCTGCTCGCGCGGCGGCGGCGCGCCGTCGAACCTGACGCGGAAGGCCACTTCCTGCGACTGCGCCAGGTTCGCCATCATGCCCGGCGCCATGGTCTCGGACAGACCCGTGCGCGCACCGCCGGCATCCCCCGGCAGGCCCCACAGCGGGCCCTGGATGCGCGGGAACAGGAAGAACAGGGCCAGGGCCAGCGGCGCGGCCAGGCCCAGCATGCGCGCGCTCATCAGGAAGCGTTCGCGCAGCGGCGGCACCGCGCCGGCGAACTGGAAGCTCATCTGGGCCGTGAACAGCAGCAGCACCGAGAGCGCCATCAGCAGCGCGGTGACGATGCCCTGCTCGTAGAAGAAGTTGGTCAGCACCAGGAAGAAGCACAGGAACACCACCACGAACAGATCGCGCCGCGCGTGCATCTCGAGCATCTTGAAGGCTACCAGCAGCACCAGCATCGCGACCCCGGCGTCGCGCCCGAGCAGGGTCTGGTAGCTGTGCATCACGCCCAGCATGGCGGCGAAGGCGAGCGGCAGCAGGAGCAGGCTGGGCGGCATGCGCTTGCCCTGCAGGGTGATCGCGGCGCGCCAGGCCAAGGTGGCGCCGCACAGCAGCGAGACCCACCATGGCAGGTGCGCCGTATGCGGGAGGAGGACCAGCAGCGCGCTGGCGAGCAGCAGCAGGGTGTCGGCCTTGTCGCGCGGCAGGTTCGCGATGCGTGCGAGTGCCGCTTTCAAGGCGCGCTCCCGCTGCCGCCGTTGTCATCCCCGCGTCCGTACAGCGCCAGCGCGCGCAGGCAGGCCGCCTGGTGCGCCGCGCCGAGTCCGGCGTCGAAAGCGTGGGCGCCGAGCCGGAAGGCATAGGGCAGGGCGCGGCCCTCGGCTTCCAGCACCCAGCGCGTCATGCGCGACAGGCGCAGCTCCAGGTCCTCGCGCGGCGGCAGCGCGGCCAGGTCGAGCACCAGTTCGTCGCGCGCGCCGCCTTCGAAATGCTTGGTGGCGAGTTGCCCGCCCTCGCTCGGGTCGAGGCGCGCGATCTGGCGCCAGGCCAGGCGCCGCAGCGGGTCGCCCGGCTGGTAGGCGCGCACCCCGGCGAAGTCGTCGCTGCCGGGCTGGCCGGCGCCGTCGCTGCGCGCGCCGCCCGTTCGAGGCAGGGGCAGGGGTGGCGCGCCTTCCTCGGGAAACGGATAGACCAGGGCCTGCGCCTGCGGATGCCAGTAGGCCCAGGCGCGGAACAGCCCGAGCGGAAAGCGCGTCGAGAGGACCAGGCGCGGCGCCGCCAGCCAGCCGCGCGCGCCGGCAGGCACCGCGATGCGCACGCCGGTGCTGGACGAGGCCGGGACGTCGGCCACGTGGCGCTCTTCGCCGGCGCCGGCGAGGTCGATCCGGATCGCGTAGCGCGCACGCGGTCCGGGATTGGTGAGCAGCAGGTCGAACGGCGCTTCCTGGCCGGCGAACACGCTGGATGCGCGGCCGGGCGAGAGCACCAGGTAGGCCAGGTTGCGCCAGGTGAGCACCATGTCGACCAGCGCGCAGGACAGCGCCATGAAGGTGAGGGCGTAGCCGAGGCCGAGGTTGTAGTTGATCGAGCCGACGAGGAGCACCAGGATCAGCGCGCCGAAGCCCAGGCCCGGCCCGGTCGGCAGGATGTAGATGCGGCGCTGGCCGAGCACCAGCGCGCCGGCGTCGCGCAGGCCGTGGCGGCGGGCGCCGAGCTTGCGGGCCAGCCAGCCCGCGGCCGGGTCCGTGGCCGATTCAGTGGCCGATCCTGTGGCCGATCCTGTGGCCGGTTTTGCGGCCGATTCTGCGGCCGATCCTGCGCTCGATCCTGCGGACGCCTGCGCCATGTCGCTTCCCATGCGGCTCCTTACACCGGCACCGACTTCTGCAGCTGCAGCACCAGGTCGCGGCTGGCCAGGGCCATGCCCTGGGCCGACTTCAGCGGCCGCAGGCGGTGCGCGCAGACCGGCACCAGCACCGCCTGGATATCCTCGGGCAGCACGTGGTCGCGCCCTTCCAGCGCGGCCCAGGCGCGCGCCGCCTGCAGCAGCGCCAGGGTGGCGCGCGGCGACAGGCCCTCGGCGAACAGCGTGCCCTGGCGCGAGGCCTGGGCCAGGGCCTGGACGTAGTCGATCAGGGCGGCGGACGCGTGGATCCGGCGCAGCGCGGCCTGCGCGTCCATCAGCTCGAGCGGATTCATGGCTGCCCGCAGCGTGCGCAGCATGGCGCGCCGGTCCTCGCCCATCAGCAGGGCGCGCTCGGCGGCCGGGTCGGGGTAGCCCAGCGACAGGCACATCAGGAAGCGGTCGAGCTGGGACTCGGGCAGCGGGAAGGTGCCGACCTGGTGCGCCGGGTTCTGGGTCGCGAGCACGAAGAAGGGCTCGGGCAGGGGCCGGGTGACGCCGTCGGCCGTCACCTGGCGCTCTTCCATCGCTTCGAGCAGGCCGGACTGGGTCTTGGGCGTGGCGCGGTTGATCTCGTCGGCCAGCAGCACCTGGGTGAAGATCGGGCCGGGGTGGAACACGAAGCCGTTCTTCTCGCGCTCGTAGACCGAGATGCCGGCCACGTCGGCCGGCAGCAGGTCGCTGGTGAACTGGACCCGGTTGAACCGCAGGCCCAGCGACAGCGCCAGCGCGTGCGCCAGCGTGGTCTTGCCGACGCCGGGGACATCCTCGATCAGGAGGTGGCCGCCGGCCAGCAGGCAGGTGAAGGCGAGGCGCACCTGCTGGTCCTTGCCGACCACGATCTGGCCGACCTGGCGGGCTGCGTCGTGCAATTTGTTGAACATGCTAGGTTCCATGGTCGAATGCTGCGATGGTCCGGGCGGCATGGTAGATTAGCGCTATTGGCAATCTTTCTTTCCCGCGGCCCTACGGTCGATTCTATGCGAGAACCGGGATGTCCGGTGTATGGATGAGCAGCAGGAGCGGGCACGGCCGCCAGGAGCGTCCACCATGAGTCCACCATGAGTTTCACCACGAGCGCACCATGAGCACAGCCATCTACAGCCACCCCGACTGCCTGCGGCACGACATGGGCGATTGGCACCCGGAGTCGCCGGACCGCCTGAAAGCCATCGACGACCAGCTGATCCTGGCCCGGCTCGAGGGCCTGGTCGAGCGCCGCCTGGCGCCGCTGGCCGAGGTGCCGGCGCTGCTGCGCAACCATACCGAGGGCGCGCTGGCGCTGGTGCGCGACCACCTGCCGGCGGAAGGCGAGTTCTACCCGCTCGATTCCGACACCATCCTCTGCCATGCCAGCTACCAGGCCGCCCTGCGCGCCGCCGGCGCGGCCGTCGCCGCCACCGACGCCGTGGTCCAGGGCGAGCTGGTGAACGCCTTCTGCTCGGTGCGCCCGCCGGGCCACCATGCCCGCCCCGGCGAACCGATGGGCTTCTGCCTGTTCAACAACGTGGCGATCGCAGCGCGCCATGCGCTGGAAGCGCACGGCCTGGAGCGCGTCGCCATCGTCGACTTCGACGTCCACCACGGCAACGGCACCGCCGAGTCCTTCCGCGACGATCCGCGCGTGCTGATGGCCAGCTTCTTCCAGCATCCCTTCTACCCGTATTCCGAGCCCGAGCCGGTCACCGCCACCAACGTCAACATCCCGGTGCCGGCTCGCAGCGGCGGCGACGTCGTGCGCCAGCTGGTGCGCGAGCACTGGCTGCCGGCGCTGCACGCCCACCGCCCGCAGATGATCTTCATCTCGGCCGGCTTCGACGCCCACCGCGACGACGACATGGGCGGCATGGCCTTGGTCGAGGCCGACTACGCCTGGATCACGCGCGAAGTGATGGCGGTGGCGCGCGAGCACGCGGGCGGGCGCATCGTCAGCTGCCTGGAAGGCGGCTACGATTTGTCGGCGCTGGGGCGCAGCGTGGTGGCGCACCTGAAGGTGCTGGCGGACCTGGATTGATGGCGTATTGATATTCGCATGGTGTTGGCGCATCAAAATCGGCTAACAATGTTCATCGTTCACGCGTGGGCACGGAGTGCCCACCCTACGCATTTGTTTTAAAACCACAAAATCTTCTCTGGTCAATTGCACGATTGACTCATTTGCATGCGGGACATACAGTCAGCTCAGCCGTAACAACGGCTGCGCCTGCGCGAGCCGGCAGCGATGGTGTTCGACACAGGCGTCCACTCTAACGAGAAGGAGGAGATTGTGAAGAAAGCATTCCAGACGGCGATGGCGCTGTGCCTGATGGCGGCGTCCAGCATCGCGGCCGCGGCCAACTACACCCTGTGGATCAACGGCCGCGGCGGCGGCGGGACGATCGGCAACTACAACAGCTTCACCTACTGGGGACCAGGCACCACCGCGGCCGGCGTCAACAAGAAGGCGGTCAACTGGGACGGCAAGAGCAGCATCGCTTCGCAAAGCGGCAAGATCCGCGACGCGCTCGACTGCTTCTGCACCGGCGGCAACTGGTGCTACATCGCCACCCACAGCGCCGGCGACCTGATCTTCGGCTACACCCTGGCCAACTACGGCGGTTCGGCACGCGTGAAGAAGAACGCGACCCCGAACTCGTCCGGCGTCTGCGGCAATACCGACGGCAGCTCGCAGACAGGCTGGAACATCAAGTGGGTTCGCGTCGCCTCGGGTGCGGGCGGCGGCTCGGAGCTGGCCGACGCCGGCTCCTGGGCCCTGACCGAGGAACTGGTCAAGGACCTGAAGACCACCACCGCGCGCGCCATGTACAACCACAACACCACCCGCAACGTCTGGTTCTACATGTACGCCGGCGCCAAGGGCACCGCCTATTCCGGCATCCTGCCGGGCCAGGACGACGAAGCCATCGCCTACCACAGCAGCGGCGGCGTGGCCGGCAGTGCCGGCGGCTCCTATTGCAATCCGAGCGACTGGCTGTGCAACGACCTGACCCTGGGCACGGCCGCCAACGAAGGCGGCACGGCGAAGTGGAGCTACCACTCGGTCAGCTTCCGCGACGACGGCGAAGCCTATAACCACTATGCTAGCGGCAATTGGGGAGGCATCGTCGGGGTGGTCCGCAACGCCGTGGTGAACAGTGCTCTCTGAACGTTCACGCAGGAAGGAGGAGGGCAGCCTGCGCAGCTGGCTGCCGCTGGCGCTGCTTGCGGTGCTGGTGGCGGCCATCGGCTGGTTCGCCCTGCGCGGCCCAGGGGAGGCCGCCCCGGCCACCCCGGCCGCTGGCGCTGCCCAGTCTCCGCAGGGCCCGCAGTTCTTCGGCCAGGTGGGCGGGCAGCCGGACCCGGCGCCGGCCGCCGCCGAACGCGCGCGGCGGCGCCAGCAACTGGTCGAGAACGTCCAGCTGACCGACCACACCTATTGCAGCTACCGCGAGGGCAGCAAGTATCCAATGGGTTCGCGGCCGATGGCGCAGAATTCCGACCAGGCCTATCCGAACCGCCCGGTCACCGAGATGATGCCGATGCGCACGGGCGACAGGAGCAGCAACCCGAACATCCTGCTGCAGACCTCGCAGTCGCGGGTCTACATGGCGGCCGGCGAATCGGTCGCGTTCTCGATCCGCGCGGTGACGCCGGACGGCAGCGTGCTGCCGCTGGTGGTCACGCGCGCGGTGGCGGCCGGGATCATGACGACCGGCGCGCGGCCGACCACGCAGGTCGCGCTGGCCTTCGCCGACGACGGCGCCGGCGCCGATCCGGTGCCGGGCGACGGCGCCTTCGCCGCCGTGCTGACGCCGGCGCAGAGCGGACTGGCCGGCTTCCACGGCACGATCCGCACCGAAGTGCGCTACACGGCCGGCGGCCAGAAAGGCGTGCAGGTGTTCGACGTGATCTATTCGCCCTCGGTGCCGGCGCTCTGGGCCGGGCAACCGCGCGAGATCGTCGAGGACGGTTCGCTCGCCTTCGTGCTGCGCGCCGACGTGCGCAAGCCGGGCCGCTACGTGATCACCGGCCGCGTCGACGACGCCCGGGGCCGCCCGTTCGCGCTGGCCACCTTCAACGATGTGCTCGGGCCGGGGCCGAACGAGATCAAGCTCACCGTGTTCGGCAAGCTGATGCACGACGGCGCGCCGGCGCTGCCCCTGACCCTGCGCGACGTCGACGGCTACCTGCTCAGGGAAAACGTCGACCCCGACCGCGAGCTGATGCCGCGCCTGGAAGGGCCGGTGCTCAAGAGCCGGACCACCTCGCTGGACGGCATCTCGGACACCGAGTGGACCAGCGAGGAGCGCGAGCGCTACCTGACGGAATTCGCGAAGGACCGCAAGCTGGCGCGCGGCGAACTGGAGAAATTCGATCCCGGCCAGCCGCTACCGCCGAGCGCCTGCGAGAAGTGACCGTAGGGTGGGCGGCTGCACCGGGATTGCAGCGCAGACGCGAGCCGTGCGCCGCCCACGCGGTGATCGCTGCCGGCTCCGCTCGCGTGCGCGATGATCTTGCCGCCAACCATCACCGCGTGGGCGGCGCGAGAGCACGACGGCTGCTCTTCGTTCAAGGTCGAGCCGCCCACCCTACGATTGCCGGCATCAAGTCATGCGCCTCGCCGTTCAGTATCCTTCTCCTGACGCTTGTATCGGCACGATTGACGCGCTGCGCCCCTTGCCTTTGCATGGCCGGTACAACAAAAAGCGGAGGAAGACATGGGACGTCCTGCACGCCTTGCACTTGCGCTGTGTCTGCCCGGCATGTTCGCCGCCGGCCTGGCCAGCGCCACCAACTACACCTTGTGGATCCACGGCCGCACCGGCGGCGGCGCGATCGGCAACTACGACGATTTCACCTATTTCGGCCCGAATGCCACCCCGGCCGGCGTCAACAAGAAGGCGGTCAACTGGGACGGCAGGAGCGGCGTCGCCTCGCAGAGCGGGTACGTGCGCAACGCGCTCGACTGCTTCTGCACCGGCAACAACTGGTGCTACATCGCCACCCACAGCGCCGGCGACCTGCTGCTCGGCTATACCTTGGCCAACTACGGCGGCTCGGCGCGGCCGGTGACGAACGCCCAGGCGAACGGCGCCGGCGTCTGCACCGCCGGCGGCGGCACCCAGACCGGCTGGAACATCAAGTGGGTGAGGGTGGCGGCGGGTTCCGGAGGCGGCAGCGAACTGGCCAACATCGGCGCCTGGGCCACCGACGAGCCGATGGTCGAGCAGCACAAGGTGACCACGGCGCGCGCGCTGTACAACCACAACGACACGCGCGGCATCTGGTTCTACATGTATTCCGCGGCCAGGGGCACGCTGTATTCCTTCGTCCTGCCGGGCCAGGACGACGAAGTGGTGGCCTATCACAGTGCGGGCGGGGTCTCGGGCGGCTCGGGCAGCTCGTTCTGCAACCCGGGCGACTGGTTCTGCAACGACCTGACCCTGGGCGATGGCAACAACCAGGGCGGGCGGCCGAAATGGACCTGGCATTCGGTGGTGTTCAGGGACGACGGCGAGGACTATGGACACTACACGGACCGCAACTGGGGCGGCGTGACCGGTCTGGTGCGGCGCGACATGGAAATGCTGGCGCGGTAGGGTGGGCGGTTAGATCGTCGGCGGTGAGCAGACGCGCCCTGTGTGCCGCCCACGTGGTGATCGTTGGCGGCAAAATCATCGCGCACGGGATCGGAGCCGCTAACTATCACCGCGTGGGCGGCGCACCTTACGCGGCTGAGCATATGTACCGGTAGAGCCGCCCACCCTACGGTACATCATCGGCGCCGCGTTCAACCTGCGACACCGTTCAACCCGCGCCGCTCTTGCGCGCGGCGCGCTTCTCCATCGCGGTCGGCCGCTTGCCGACCACGTAGACGACATACATCGGCTGCCTCGGATCGATGAGCGGCTGCGCGAGCTCGCCCTCGGCCACGGCGTTCGACACCGCATCGGGCAGGGTGCGCGCCGTCGGCGCCGGCGCGGCGCGCTCGGCCGGGCCGCTGAGGCAGGCCGCCGCTCCCAGCACGATGAAGGCGCCGAAAATCCAGATTTCCGCGTTGCGGGCGAATTCCATGATGTTCTCCTCATCCGGCCAGGGGCAGCCGGTCAGCTCATGGTGCCCAGCCTGAGTGATTCGTTATTGCAACGGATCAAGCCAATTTCATTCCTATTGGAAACATTGCGACATGTGGCCGGGACGCCGCAGCGGTGGCCAGCGTAAAATGCCGCCTTGTCAGAAGAAATTGGAAAGCACAGCATGTCGATACAATGGTTCCCGGGCCACATGAACTCCGCCAAGAAGCAGGCGGAGGAGCAGATGGAAAACATCGATCTGGTGATCGAGGTGCTCGACGCGCGCCTGCCGGAGGCGAGCCGCAACCCCCTGGTCGAGAAGATGCGCAAGTTCCGCCAGCGTCCCTGCCTCAAGATCCTGAACAAGATCGACCTGGCCGACCCGGTCGCCACCGCCGCCTGGAAGGCCTTCTACGACGCCCAGGAAGGCGTGACCGCCTACCCGATGACGACCAAGAAGCCGGCCGACGTCGCCCGCATCCCGCAGCTGGCGCTGTCGCTGGCGCCGCACCGCGGCGTGCCGACCAAGCCGCTGCGCATCATGATCATGGGCATCCCGAACGTGGGCAAGTCGACCCTGATGAACGCCCTGCTGAAAAAGCGCGTGGCGAAGGTCGGCGACGAGCCGGCCGTGACCAAGACCCAGCAGAAGCTCTACCTCGACAAGCACACGGTGCTGGTCGACACCCCGGGCCTGATGTGGCCGAAGATCGAGATGGACAGCGACGGCATGATGCTCGCCGCCAGCCACGCGATCGGCACCAACGCCCTGATCGAGGAGGAAGTCGCCTTCTTCCTGGGCGACCTGCTGCTCGAACGCTACCCGCAGCTGCTGACCGCCCGCTACGGATTCAAGACCGAAGGCATGGACGGCATCGCCGTGGTCGAGAACGTGGCCTCGCGCCGGGGTTTCCGCGTGCGCGGCGGCGAGTACGACATCGAAAAAGCGGCCCACGTGCTGCTGCACGACTACCGCACCGGCGCCCTGGGTCGCATCAGCCTGGAAACCCCGGAAACGCGCGCCGTGCGCATCGCCGCCCACGAAGTCGAGATGGCCGAAAAGGCGCGCATCGCCGCCGAGAAGGCCGCCGCCAGGGCCGAGGAAGCCGCGCGCGGCAAGCGCGGGACCTGAGCCGCGTAGAACGCTTGATTCGCCTGCTGCCTCTGATCGGGCGATGAGACCGCGTGGGCTCAAGAGCCCACCCTACAAAAGCGGTCCTCGGAGGGGGGGTACTCGTACCCACGCGGGCTCACGGCACGCATCCACGCGCCCCGTGCATCGACCGCCACCCTTGCCCGATATATAATCCTCCCCGTTCTGGTGCCCGCGCACGCAATCGGCGTGCGCAGTTAAACGGGAAACACGAGTCCGCGGCGCCTCCGGCGCGCGGCCAAGGTGTGCTGCCCCCGCAACGGTAAACAAGCGTCGCCCCGGCGACTGGCCCCTCGAAGACCACTGTGCCCCGGCATAGGAAGGTGAGGCGGTCCGACTTGCGAGCCCGGATACCGGCCAGGACAGGTGAACGTCCCAAGGAACGTTCGTTGAATCCGGCTTGCGGGGACGCAGGGCCGGGTGCACACTTTTCAAAAGAATCACAACATGACTTTTGCTGTTCCGAACAGCGCGCCGGCGATCAAGCCGCTCGCGCTTGCCTGTGCCGTTTGCTTCTCCTTTTCGCTGTTCCCCGGCGCCGCCAGCGCCGAGCAGGCCATGACCACCGTCCACGTCACCGGTGCGCGCTTCGCCAGCGACGCGGCCCTGCCGCCGATCGGCGCCAGCGTGATCACGGCCGAGGACATCCGCCGTGCCGGCGCCACCGACGTGAATGCCGCGATCCGCAAGATCGGCGGCGTGTACGGCCGCCAGAGCCTGGACGGCTCGCCCGACTTCGCGCTCGACCTGCGCGGCTTCGGCTCGAACGGCAGCCAGAACCTGGTGATCCTGGTCGACGGCGTGCGCATGAACGAGAACGAGCTGGCCGGCACCGTGCTGTCCTCGATCCCGGTCGACACCGTCGAGCGCATCGAGATCACGCGCGGCGGCAGCAGCGTGCTGTACGGCGAAGGCGCGACCGGCGGCGTCATCAACATCATCACCAAACGTGGGGCCGAAGCCGGCTACCACGGTTCGCTCAGCCTGGAAGGCGGCCGCTTCGACCAGTACGACGCGCGCGCCTCGGTCCGCCATGGCGAAGGCCCGCTGTCGTTCGACCTGGCCGCCGCCAAGCAGGGCACCGACAACTACCGCGACAACAACGAATTCCGCCAGAAGACCATCAGCGGTGGCGTCCAGTGGGCCGTCGACGGTTCGCGCCTGGGCCTGCGCGTGGAAAGCGCGCGCCAGGATTCGCGCTTCCCGGGCTCGCTGACGCTCGAGGAATTCAACGCCAACCCGCGCCAGACGAATACCCCGAACGACTTCGGCAGCCTCGACAGCGACCGCGTCACCCTGTCGGCCGAGCACCGCATCGGCAGCGTCGAGCTGGCGGCGGAGCTGTCGCACCGCGAGCGCGAGGTGAACGCCGCCTACGACTACGGCACCTACGTCTACGAGTACGGCTACCACACGCGCCAGACCCAGTTCTCGCCGCGCCTGCGCCAGAC
Source organism: Massilia haematophila (assembly GCF_042647645.1). Taxonomy (NCBI): domain Bacteria; kingdom Pseudomonadati; phylum Pseudomonadota; class Betaproteobacteria; order Burkholderiales; family Oxalobacteraceae; genus Massilia; species Massilia haematophila. The sequence goes on from NZ_JBHRVV010000001.1 coordinate 139,779, forward strand.
GTCGCGCTGGAACGGCATGCTCAACGAGGTCGTGGCCGGCGTCGACCTGATGCGCTGGGAGCGCGCCACCAGCACCGGTTCGGACGCGAGCCAGGATTCGAAGGCCTTCTACCTGCGCGACGAGATGCGCTTCCCGGGCGCGGCCAACGCGCGCCTGGCGCTGGGCGCGCGCCACGAGCGCTTCGAGAAGGACGAGGCCAACCCCGACCTGTTCGTGCCGAACGGCGAGCAGTCGCAGAACGGCTGGAGCGTCGAGGGCAGCATCGATCCGATTGCCGGCGTCACCGTGCACGCCAAGGCGGGGGAGAGCTACCGCATCCCGAACGCCGACGAGAACGGCTACCGCTCCTCGACCGGGCTGCTCGACGTGCAAACCTCGCGCGACCTCGAGCTCGGCGTCACCGTCGGCGACGAGGAACGCCGCGTCGCGGCGCGCGTGTTCCGCCACCGCCTGCGCAACGAGATCTTCTTCGATCCGACCCTGGGCGGCGGCTTCGGCGCCAACACCAACCTCGATCCGACCCGGCGCCAGGGCGTCGAACTCGAAGGCCAGCTGAACATCGGCGGCGACTGGCGCCTGACTGGCCAGTGGCAGCACGTGCAGGCCGAGTTCACCGATGGCCCGAACGCCGGCCGCGAGATGGTGCTGGTGCCGAAGAACGTCGTCACCGCGCGCCTGGCGTGGATGCCGGCCAGCGGCCACAGCGCCGACGTCGGCGCGCAGTACGTGTCGAACCAGCGCTACGGCAACGACTTCTCGAACACCTGCGCCGCGCGCATCCCGTCCTACACCACCGTCGATGCCCGCTACGCGCGCAAGGTCGGCGCCTGGGAGTTCGCCGTGAGCGGCCTGAACCTGGCCGACCGCCAGTACTTCAGCAACGCCTTCGGCTGCCGCAGCGGCATTTACCCGAGCGACGGCCGCCAGCTGAAGCTCTCGGCGCGCTACGACTTCTAAGGTCATGCGCGTCCCGCCGCCAGCATCGCCGACACGCCAGCGCGCCGTACTGCTGGTGCTGACGGCCTGCGCATTGCTGGCGCTGGCCGCCGCCGGCACCGCCGGTTCGGTGCCCGTGCCCCTGCGCGAGCTGCCGCAAGCGCTGGTCAGCCTGCTGGCCGGCGCGCCCGACGGCATGGCGGCGACCCTGCTCGACCTGCGCCTGGGCCGCGCCAGCAGCGCCTTCGTCAGCGGCGCCGCGCTGGCGCTGGCCGGCGTCATGATGCAGGCGCTGGTGCGCAATCCGCTGGCCGATCCCTACGTGCTGGGCGTCTCCGCCGGCGCCGCCGTCGGGGCTCTCGCCGCGCTGCTGTTCGGCGCGGCCCTGTGGGCGGTCGACCTCGGCGCCTTCGGCGGGGCGGCCGGGATCTCGCTGCTGCTCTACCTGCTGGCGCGCCGTGACCTGGGAGGCGGCCGCAGCGCGGCGCGCACCGGCGAGTCAGGCGTGCTGCTGCTGACCGGCGTGGTGCTGGCCTCGGCCTGCATGGCGCTGGTGACCCTGATGCTGTCGGTGGCGCCCGAATCGCGCCTGCGCGGCATGGTGTTCTGGATGATCGGCGACCTGGCCGGCGCCGGCTGGCGCGTGCTGCCCTGGATCGTGCTGGGCGCGGCGCTGCTGCTGGCGCTGCGCCGGGCGCGCGCCCTGAACCTGATGGCCCTGCATGCCGACGCCGCCGCGGCGCTGGGCGTCGACGTCGCCTTCGAACGCCGCTTCCTGTTCCTCTGTTCGGGCCTCCTGACGGCCTGCGCCGTCACCACCGGCGGCAGCATCGGCTTCGTCGGGCTGGTGGTGCCGCACGCCTGCCGCCACGCCTTCGGTCCCGATCATCGTATCCTTTTACCGGCTGCCGCCCTCGCGGGCGGCAGCTTCCTCGTGCTGGCCGATACCCTGGCGCGCACCGTGCTGGCGCCGCAGCAGCTGCCGGTCGGCGTGCTGACCTCGCTGATCGGTGTGCCCGTCTTCCTGTTCCAGCTGCACCAACTGCATGTGCGCCGCCGATGATTTCCACCCATGACCTGACCCTGCGCATCGACGACCGCGTGCTCGTCGAGCACCTCGACTGGCGCGTCGACTCCGGCGAAAGCTGGTGCGTGATCGGCCCCAACGGCGCCGGCAAGAGCACGCTGCTGCGCACCGTGGCCGGGCTGCGCGCGCCCGACGGCGGCAGCGTACGCCTGGCCGGAAAGCCCCTGGCCGACTGGCCGCTGCCGGCGCTGGCGCGCGAACGCGCCTATCTCGCGCAGTCGCGCGGCGACGCTTTTGCCTACCGCGTGATCGAGACCGTGCTGATGGCGCGCCATCCGTATCACGCCGACCGCTACTGGGAAGGCAGCGACGACCACGCCGCCGCCGAGCACGCCCTGCGCACCCTCGACGTGCTGCACCTGGCCCAGCGCGACGTGCGCACCCTCTCGGGCGGCGAGCGCCAGCGCGTGGCGATTGCGGCCCTGCTGGCCCAGGACACGCCGCTCCTGCTGCTGGACGAGCCGGCGAACGCCCTCGACCTGGCGCACCAGGTTGCGGTGACCAGTCTCATGGCGCGCCTGTGCCGCGAAGAGGGCAGGACGGTCGTCAGCGTGGGCCACGACCTGAACCTGGCCTGGAGCGGCGCCACCCACGCGCTGCTGCTGAATGGCGATGGCAGCTGGCACGCCGGCCCGATTGACGCGGTGATGCGGCCCGACCTGTTGAGCCGCTGCCTCGGCCATCCGATCGCGGCCATCGCGCATGGCGGGCGCACCGTGTTCCTGCCGGATGCGCCGGAGCAGGGCGCGGCCGTGATTCCCGTCCGGAGAGCCCCATGAAAGCGCTGCTTCTCGTCCTGCTGGCGCTGGCCGCCAACCTGGCCCAGGCGGCGGTTACGGTGGTCGACGATGCCGGTCGCCGCGTCACACTGGCGCGCCCGGCCCAGCGCGTGATTTCGATGGCGCCGCACGTGACCGAGCTGCTGTTCGCGGCCGGCGGCGGCGCGCGCATCGTCGGCGCCATGAACTACAGCGATTACCCGGCGGCCGCGCGCAGCATTCCCCTGATCGGCTCGAACAGCCAGATCGACCTGGAGCGCGTGATCGCGATGAAGCCGGACCTCTTGATCGTCTGGCAGAGCGGGAATACCGCGCGCCAGATCGCCCAGTTGCAAAGCCTGGGGATCCCGGTCTTCCATAGCGAGCCGCGCCGACTCGACGAAGTGGCGACCAGCCTGCTGCGCTTCGGCCAATTGCTCGGCACCGAGGCCACCGCGCAGGCCGCCGCCGCCGAATACCGGGCAAAGCTGGCCGCGCTGGGCGCGCGCTACGCCGGCCGGCCGCCGGTCACGGTGTTTTACCAGGCCTGGGACAATCCGCTCTATACGCTCAACGGCGAGCAGATCGCCAGCGATGCGATCCGGCTGTGCGGCGGGACCAGCATCTTTGCCGGCCTGAAGACGATCGCGCCCCAGGTCGGCGTCGAGGCCGTGGTGCAGAAAGACCCGGAAGCGATCGTCGGCGGCAAGCTGTACACGCCGCAGGACCGCGGCCTGTCGATCTGGCAGCCCTACCGCGGCATGACGGCGGTACGCCGCGACAACCTGTTCACGCTGGACGAGGAACTGCTGACCCGGCCGGGCCCGCGTATTGCCGATGGCGCGGCTGCCCTGTGCCAGCGCCTGGAAGAGGCGCGTGGTAAGCGCCCGTTACAGCGGTAAGCAAATGCAAAAATCCACGGCATTCCCGAAGGGGAGGGCAAAAAAGTGGTAATCTCGCGGTCGTTTTCTTCAACTACCAGACAACAAGGATACATATGCGCCGCACCCTGCGTTTAGCCCTGATCGCCGCCAGCCTGGTCGCCAGCACCGCTTTCGCTTCGCCCACCAATCCGCAGAACGGCGTCGAGTACGTGACGCTGGCGGCGCCGCAACCGGTCCAGGCCACCGGCAAGAAAGTCGAAGTGGTCGAGTTCTTCGCCTACCACTGCCCGGCGTGCTTCGCACTGGAACCTGGCCTGAACGCCTGGGTCAAAAAGCAGGGTGACAACATCGTCCTGCGTCGCGTGCACCTGCCGTTCCAGGGACCGAACGACCCGGAAGCGCACCTGTTCCTGACGCTCGAGGCGATGGGCAAGCTCGACGAAATGCACAGCAAGATCTTCCATGCCGTGCACGTGCAGCGCGTGCGTCTGATGAAGGACGAGCAGATCATCGACTGGGTGTCGAAGAACGGCATCGATCGCGCCAAGTTCCTCGAAGTGTGGAATTCGTTCAGTGTCATGACCAAGCTGCGCCGCCTGCCGCAGGTCAGCAATGCCTACCAGGTGAGCGGTACGCCGACCATCATCATCGACGGCAAGTACCAGACCTCGCCCGGCCAGATCGCGGACAAGCTGAAGATGAAGGACGGTAAGCAGATCATGGACGCAAGCTTCCAGGTCCTGGACGCACTGGTCGCAAAGGCAGCCAAGACGAAATGAGCGATTCGGAACGCAAGGTCCTCGAGATGTACGAAGGTTCCCGCCCACGGGAAGAGGACCTGTTCGAGACCAGCAATGTGAATCACGTTGCCTGGTCGCTGGTCGTGATCCTGTTCGGGATCGTGATCTGGCTCTGCATTGCCCTCGTCAATGCGGAGAACCAGCGTTACGCCCTGATCACCAACCAATGTCCGGACCCGGTGTTCAAGGGCGCGGTCGACAAGGCCTGCCTCTACACCGTGAAATCGCGCGATCACTGGTGGGAACACCTGTGGTACGGCTTCACGCACGTCAAGCCCGAGCGCAAATAAGGCCCTGGGCGCCGACGCATGCCGCGACGGCGCCGACATCTACGGCCGGTGCGGGACGTAGGGTGGGCGGCTCCACCTGACCCGGTGCGCAGCCGCAACCTGTGCGCCGCCCACGCGTTCAGGCGGCGCCTGAGTGGATGTGGTGTCGTTCTTGCCCGGAAGTTCTTTAGGCTCCGCTTGCTGCCGCAACTGTTCCACCGTGGATTGAACGCGTGGGCGGCGTCACCGCAACGTGATCGCACCCAGCCGGGTATAGCCGCCCACCCTACGAAACCGTAGTGTTTTATCTCCGATTCCGTATCACATCGGCAGCGTGATCACGAACCGCGCCCCGCCCAGTTCCGACTGTTCCACGGTAATCGTCCCCCCGTGCAGCAGCACGGCCTTGCGCACGATCGACAGTCCGAGGCCGAAGCCGCCGGTCGCGCGGTCGCGGCTGCGGTCGAGGCGGTAGAAGGGCTCGAAGATGCGCTCGCGTTCGTCCTGCGGGATGCCGGGCCCGTCGTCCTCGACCGCCAGCACCAGCGCCTTGCCGTCGCGCCGCGCCGACAGGCGGATCGCCGTCGCCGCATACTTCTGCGCATTCCTGAGCAGGTTCGACAGCGCCCGCCCCAGGTGGCGTGGATCGGCCTCGACCGTGCCCAGTTCGCCGTCCTGCTCGAGCGCCAGCGCCTGGGTCCCCGGCGGCAGCGCGGCAACCGTCGTGCGCAACAGTGCCGCCACGTCCACCACCTCGGGCTGCAGCGCCAGTTCGCTGCCCAGGCGCGCCATGCCCAGCAGCTCGTTCACCAGCGCGTCCAGTTCGCGCAGGTCGCCCTCCATCGCGGCGATGCGCGGGCGCAGGGCCGGGTCGTTCGCCTTCGCGTCCAGCAGCTCGAGCGCGAATTCGAGACGCGCGATCGGCGTGCGCAGTTCGTGCGACACCGAATGCAGCAGGTTTTTCTGCGCGACCAGCAGCTCCTCGATGCGGTCGGCCATGTGGTCGATCCGTTCGGCCAGCGGATAGATGCTGGCCGAGCGCGGCATGCGCGCGCGCGCCGAAAGCCGGCCGGAGCCGAACTCGTCGGCGACGCGCGAGAGCCGCTGCAGGCCCTGCCAGTGCGAGCGCGACCACAGCGCGATCGGCACCAGCAGCGCGAACGCGACGATCACGTAGCGCACCGCTTCCATCTTGAGGGCCAGGTTGACGTCGATCGGCAGGTCGCGCGCGTGGATGACTTCGTCCTCGCTGCCGATGTAGCGCTCGCCGCGCAAATCGACCCGGCGGTAGAAGGCCTTGGCGTCGACGTCGAGCACCACCTCGCCGCGTTCGAGCGCGGCCAGGCTGGAGGCGGGCAGGGCGGCGCGCGCCGCCTGCAGGGTAATCAGGTCGAAGCGGGTGTCGGAGACCTCGCGCACCCGGTTCAGGCGCACCAGCCATTCGTCGGTGGGCGCCTCGTCGACGTATTGCTCGATCAGGAAGATCTGGGCCGCGGCCTGGCGCCGGGCGATGTCGTCGAGCGGATCGCCGAACAGCCGGCTCATCGCAAAGTAAATGACGAAGGTCGCGGCCGTGATCGACAGCATCACCAGCACGAAAAAGCGGAAAAAGATCCGGTTCACCCGGCTCCTCCGCGACACCGACAACGACCGACCGACCTTCGAAACATTGTATTTCTCCTAATGCCATTGTATAGGAGCAAGGGTCATCCTGGAAAATAGAGCGTCTAACAAAGCCTCCAGGGCGAGGCGCCCCGTCGAAGACAGTACGAGCGAGCCGGCGCAACGCTGCCATGGGGGGCTTGGTTAGCCGTTCTTACAAATTCACGACAAATGGCCGACATCTCCCGGATGTTTGGAAATTGCCGAACGGATATGCTACGCAGGATTCAGATTTTCCGTTTGCCCACTCGATACGCGAGTGTCGGTGGGTTTTTTTATTCCGGTCGCCGCCCATGGTGCGCGTGGCCATCCCGAGCCGGGTGGCGCCGCATGGCCATGGCGCCGCCAACTGTCGAGAATCATGCTGTAAGGATATATCGGATAAGGTTTGCCTCAAAGTAAAATACTGGCACACTTATTCCATTGCCCCGCCATGAACAAGTTTCTCGCTCTCGCGCTCGCTGCCGTAACGAGCGGCGCCTCCGCCCAGACGCCGGCCATGAATCCCATGCCGGACGGCAGCCGCGACATGTATGTCGGGCTGGGCCTGGTCTCGGCGCCACGCTACGAAGGGGCGCGCCACAGCGAGCGCCATGCGCTGCCGGTGCTGCAGGTGCAGTGGAGCAATGGCGTGTTCGTGTCCGGCATGCGTGCCGGCATCCACCTGGGCGGCAATCCCAATCTTGAATATGGTCCCCTGGTCGAACTGCAGCGCCGCCGCGACGCGACGGGCGAGGGCGGCGGTATCGGCAACCTCGGCACCGAACGCTATTCCATGGTCTCCCTGCCGCAAGTGGAGCCGGGCGAGAACCGCCTGGCCGGCATGGAGCCGGTCTCCACCCGCCTGCTGGGGGGCGGCTTCCTGAACTATTACCTGACGCCCGACTGGCGCCTCACCGGCAGCCTGCTGTATGGCGCCGGCAACGAGCGCGACGGCGCCCGCCTGGACCTGGGCGTGCAGCGCCTCGCCATGCAGCTGGGCGCCCATCACCGCCTGTCGTTCACGGCCGGCGTCAGCTTCGCCAACGCAGCCTACAACAACGCCTTCTTCGGCGTCGACACCCTCGACTCGCTGCGCAGCGGCAATCCGGTGTATCGCGCCGGCAGCGGCCTGAAGAACGGCCATGTCGGGGTGCGCTGGAACTGGGCGTTCTCGCCTTCCTGGATGCTGAGCTCGCAGGTGCAGGTAGCGCGCCTGGGCGGCGACGCCCGCCACAGCCCGCTCGTCGAGCGGCCGACCAACCTGACGGTTTCCACCGCCATCGCCTACCGGTTCTGACGATGACCATGGCCCGACACCTCATCGCATGCTGCTCCGTGACGCTGTGCGCCCTTGGCGCCACGGCGCCGGCGGCGGCTGCCGAGTGGGTCAGTTACCGCGATGCCTACCGCGCCATGGTGGTGTTCGAGAAATACGGCGGGCCAAAGAACCAGATCCAGAACCACCTGCAGGTGGCGCCGCTGACGTCCGGCGTGTCGCTCGAGGGCATGCAGCTGACGCTGGCCGGCAAGGCGACCCAGGTCAACCTGCCGCTCGATCCGCTCGGGCGCACCAGCTTCCCGCTGCTCAAGGCCGCCTACGACGACAACGCCACGCTGGTCCTGGACCGCAGGATCGGCGCCTTCGCGGTGCGCCCGCGCGTCTCGCTGCTGCCGCAGGCGGACGGCGTCTACGAGGACGCTACACTGCGCACCGCCTGCGAGCAGGCGCTCGGGTTCGCGCGCTACGTCGATGCCTCGCTGCGCACGCGCCAGTGCGGCGGCGTGCGCTTCGTGTTCGCCAAGCGTCACCCCGGCAGCGCGGCCATCGCCGTGCGCCTGCACCGCCCCGACGGCGCCGGTCAGCCGCTGGCGCTGGCGACCGGCGCCGCCTTCCCGGGCGACCTGGACGAGGCCTTCCCGGTGGTCGTGTACCGCTTCGGCGGCGCCGAGCGGGCGCAGGTCATCAGCGCCAACATCCCGCTGGCAATCGTTCCCTTGTTCGAATGAGTCGTAGGGTGGGCGCCCCGTGCCCACGCGTGACCGATGAGCAGACGCAGCGCGTTGCCGACGCCGATACGACGCACACTTCTTGCGCTGCCCACGCGGTGATCGTTAGCGGCAAGATCATCCGGGGCGAGAGCGGCACCACTTCTCAGCGTATCAATTCCACGCCGACGGCGAAAACAGATACCCCTCGCCCCACACCGTCTTGATCTTCTCCGAGCGCGCATCGTCGAACTTGCGGCGCAGCTTGGAGATGCAGTTGTCGATGCTGCGGTCCAGCCCATCGAACTCGATGCCGCGCATTTTCTTCAGCAGTTCGTCGCGCGAGAGCACCCGGCCGGCGGCCTCGGCCAGCACCAGCAGCAGCTTGTATTCGGTATTGCTCAGTACGCAAAGCTGGTCGCGCCAGAACACGGTACGGTCGGCGCCGACGATGCGCAGGGCGCCGAACACCAGCTCGCCGGTCTCCGGTGCGGCCCGGGACTGGGTGCGGCGCAGCAGGGCGCGCAGGCGCGCCAGCAGTACGCGCGGCTGCACCGGCTTGTTGACGAAATCGTCCGCGCCCTGCTCGAGCCCGGACACCTCGTCATAGGAATCCTCGCGCGCGGTCAGGATCAGGATCGGCACCTCGGAGAGTTCGCGGATCTTGCGGCAGACCACCATGCCGTCCAGGCCCGGCAGCATCAGGTCGAGCACCACGATATCGGGCTGGCTCGCCTGGAAGCGCGGCAGCGCCTGGTCGCCGCGCGTGACCAGCTCGACGGCGAATTCGTACGCGGACAGGTATTCGGTGACGAGCTCGGCCAACCGGGCGTCGTCTTCCACCAGCAAAACTCGGTACATGCTTTTCTCCTCTGCCGATATTGTATAGAAGCAATCGCACGTAAGCACAGATACCTACATTCTGCCGACAGCTGGTGACATTTTCCGGACAATTCGATAATGAGCGGTCCGGAAAAGCAAAAGGCGCTGTCACCGTTCGCTATGGATGAGCAGTGAACTGTCGAGTTCATTCACGGTCCAACCCGCATCGCCATCCGATACGGGGTCGACCATGAAAGCGCCTCGCTTCACGAAGTGGTTTGCGGCCTTGCCCGCACTGAACGGGCCCCAGCGGCTGCGTGTCCTCGACGCCTTGCGACCGGCTGCCGGGCTGCACCAGGTGCTCGCGCTGATTGCACAAGTCAGGTCGGCCGGACGCTGCTGCCCCCATTGCCGGTGCGAACGCTGGCATCGGCATGGCTATGCGAACGACCTGCAGCGCTACCGCTGCCGCGCGTGCCGGCGCACCTTCAACGACTTGACCGGCACCCCGTTGGCAGGCCTGCGGCTGCGGGGGAAATGGCTGGCTTATCTCGATGCGCTGCGGGCATCGCGCCCGGTGCGGGCGGCGGCCGACGGCGTCGAGGTACACCGCAACACCGCTTTTCGCTGGCGTCATCGTTTTCTGGCTCGGGTGAAGGCGGACCGGCCGGCATCCCTAAACGGTATCGCCGAGGCCGACGAAATGTTCATCCTGGAATCCCAAAAAGGTTCACGCACGCTCGATCGGCCGGCGCGCAAGCGGGGTGGCGCGGCCAGCAGGCGCGGCATTTCACGCGAACTCGACTGCATCCTCGTGGCGCGTGACCGCTACAAGCAGACCATCGACGCCGTCACCGGCCGCGGCCCCGTCAGCAAGATCCAGCTCGAGCGCCACCTGCTGCCCTTCCTGGACAGGGACGTTCTGCTCGTGACGGACGCGAACGCGGCCTATTGTGCTTTCGCCCGCGCCCATGGCATTGCGCACCAGGCCGTCAATGTCAGCGCCGGCGAGCGGATCCGGTCGGGCCCGAAGGGCGCCATCCACGTACAGAACGTGAACGCCTATCATCAGCGCCTGCGGGCATGGCTGGCGCCCTTCCATGGGGTCGCATCGCGCTACTTGCCGAACTACCTGGGATGGCGCCGGATGCTCGATGGCGGCAAGGTCACTTCTGCCGATCAGTTGTTCCGCCTTACCATCGGGCTCATCCACAGCGAACGGTGACAGCGCCAAGCAAAAAAGCCGCACGCGGCGACTTTGACCAGGGCGCAAGGGCGGTTCAGCCCATCTTCCGGCTCAGGTCCCACATCGCTTCGAGCAGGCGGTCGATGTCGTTCACGCTGGACCAGAGGTGGGTGGAGATCCGAATGACGTAGTGGTCGCTCGGCGCGCCGATCACCGCCACGTTGACGTTGCGGACCACGAAGCCCGGCTGGTAGTCGCTCAGCATGCGCGCCACGAATTGGCCCGACTTGGCGCTGTTCATGATGTCGCCCGCGTTCATGAAGGGATTGAACGAGGTCACGGCCGAGACCAGCTTCGGGTCGTCCTTCGGCGAATACAGGCGGTCGACGCCCCAGATCTCCGCGATGCGCTCCTTCAGGTAGGCCGACAGGGCCAGGTCGTAGGTCTCGATCTTCTTGCGCCCGACCTGGTCCCACAAGCTGCAGGCGGACACCAGAGCCCGGTACATCGGCGTGTGCAGGCTGCCGCAGGAGGTGATGACGGAAGCGATGTCGTAGGTCGCGGTGCCGTTCGTCGTGCGTTCGCGCGGCGACCAGCTGCTGGTGTGGATCGGATACCACTTCGGCAGGGGGAGGGGATTCGATGGCCGGATCTTGTTGCGCACGATCAGGATGCCGGTCGAGCCCGGACCGCACTGCCACTTGTGGCCGGCGCCGGACATGAAGTCCATCCCGAGCTGGGCGTAGTCATAGGCCATCATGCCGGGCAGGTGGGCGCCGTCGACGATGCTGACCAGCCCGTGCAGCTTGGCCACGTCCATCAGCTCGGCGATCGGCAGCATGGTGCCGGTCTTGTAGGTGGGCGCCGAGAACATCATCGCGCGCACCCGCTTGCCCTGGGTGCGCAGTTCGCGGATGCGGCTGTCGAACAGGGTCGCGTACAGCGCGGCGGTCTGGTTGTTCCCGGTCGGCATGGCGACGCGCGCGACTTCGATGCCATAGCGCGTCACCGCGATGGCCAGCGGCGTCTCGCCGCCGCCGTGCTCGTGGTTGGTGGTGACGACGACGTCGCCCGGTTTCCAGTCCAGGCCCAGGATCGCATGGCACATGCCGGACGAGGTGTTGGCCGAAAAGGCCAGCTCGTCGGGATCGACCCCGAAGCCGGGCGCGACCTGGGTGCGCTCGGCCAGCAGGTTGCTGTAGCCGTTGCCGGACTCGGCCGCCTTGGCGCGGTTCTCGCTGTCGAACAGGTCCAGCGCCAGCTTCGGCATCGAGCCGGCGGTGCCGATGTTCATGAAGCGCTTGGCGGGATTGAGCGTGAACATGTCGTTCATCTGGGCCCAGAAGCCTTCGTCGGCCAGCAACTGCTGGCGCAGTTCGTCGCTGCGGCTGCTCGCGTTGCCGCTGCTGCAGCCGACCAGCGGCCCGAGCGTGGCCGCCAGCGCGCTTGACCCGAGAATGCGCAGGAAATCGCGCCGGTTCCGGCTCCAGTGCGCCGGCGCGCTGACGATGTCCGTCGACAAACCCGTTTCCTCACCTGCCATCATGCGATTCTGCATCCTGGTCTCCTGTTGGTGATGCTGGTTAACGGCGCGCCGCGATCACGGCGATCTCGATCTTCGCGTCGCGCGGAATGCGCGCCACCTCGACCGTCGAACGCACCGGCGGGGCCTGCCTGAAGTACTCGGCGTAGACGCGGTTCATGGCCGCGAAATCGTTCAGGTCCTTCATGTAGACGGTGGCGCTGACGACGTCGACGAAATCCAGGCCCTGCGAATGGAGCTGCAGCTTGATGTTCTCGAGCGTCGCCCGGGTCTGCTCCTCGGTGGTTGCGCCCACCAGGGCGGTGCCTTCCTTGTTCAGCGCGATGACGCCGGAGAACCAGACCAGCCTGGCGTGGCCGATCATCTGGGAATAGGGACCAATCGCCGGGTAGGTCTGGTCGGTGGACAGGACGACCTTGCCGCCGCCATGTGGAATGGCACATCCGGCCAGCGCAAGCGCGCCGAGCCCCAAGCATGCATTGCTGACGAATCGCTTGATCTTCACAGACATCTCCTGTTGAGTGAGCAACACAGGAGAGTCTTATCCGAGCGAAATGCGTAGCTTTGCGCTAGCTCCCTTTTCTGTTGTAAATCCAACGCAACAGCCGGGTTGCTTGCTTGATGTCAATTACGTCAGGCGCGGTGTTGTGTGCACGCGGCAGTACCGGCCCGGGGCAGGCGCGCGGACGTAAACAAAACGGCCCGCAGAACGCGGGCCGTCGTCAGGTGTGCGCCGGGTGGCGCAAGGACTTGCTCATCGTGTCCAGTGGATCACCCCGCGCAAGGCCGCCGTGGCGTTGTCGCAACGTTGCTCGAAACGCAGGTCAATGGCCGTCAATTGTCCGAGCGAATACGTGACCCGGTCGACGGCGAACCAGCCTTTGAGCATATTGCAGCCGCGCCCGTTGCCAGACCAGCTCATCCCGCCGCGGGCGGGGTTGTGGAAGGGGTAGCGCTGCAGGCTGCCGTAGAAGCCTGGTTGCAGTTGTGACAGGGCGTTCATGCCAACGAAGTTGGCGTCCCAGTTGCCGGCCGTGATGGCCAGCGCCGCGGTGAGATTGGTCGTGACCGAGAACGGCCCGGTAGCCGGCGTCAGGAGCTCCGTGCGTCCCTGGCCGATGTAGTCGCCTGGCTCGCTGGCAAGGTAGACGTAATTGCCGGCAGGGGGCACGAACGATGCGCCGGGCGACCACAGTCCGGCGGGAATGGGCACCGGCCCTGCCGTAATGGCGCTGTCGCCGGCTGACCAGCGCAGCTTGCCGCGCAAGGGAACCTGGTTGCCGTCGCAATATTGTAAAAAACGCAGTTCGATGTCGGTCAGGGTCGTGCCGCTATAGCTGACCTTGTCGATGACGAACCAGCCCTTGAGCTGATTGCAGCCGCGGCCTTCCCCGCCCCAGCTCATGCCGCCCAGGACCGGATTATGGAAGGGGTAACGTTGCAGGTCGCCGTAGTATCCGGTGGTCAGCCTGGTCAATCCCTGCATGCCCTGGAATTCTCCGCTCCAGTCCTCGTCGCCGAGGATACCCACTGAAAGGCGAGCGCCGTCCGCCTGGAGGCTGAACGCCGTGTCGGCGGGTGTGTACATGTAGGTGCGGCCGCCACCGATGTAATCGCCATAGCGGCTTTCCAGGTAGAGATAGTTACCGGCAGAGGGAAGCATCCCGGCGCTCGGCTGCCACAATCCCGCAGGTACCGGCGCCGGCCCGGCGATCTGGACGTTGTCGGCATTGGTCCTGGTCCAGTGGATCTGGCCACGCAGCGCACTTGCTCCGCCTTCGCAATGCTGTTCGAAGCGCAGGTCGAGGGCGGTCAGCGCATCCCCGCTCATCTCGATCCTGTCGATCGCGACCCAGCCCTTGATCGTGTTGCAACCCCGCCCCTCGCCACTCCACTCGACGCCACCGACAGCCGCATCGGCGAACGGCGTACGGGTCAGTTCCGCGAAATAACCGGCTTGCAGCTTGCCGGCGGCGGCAGGCAGCAGGAATTCGCCGTACCAGTCCTCGTTGCCCCTCAGGTTGACCTTGAGCCCGAGCGTTGTGGCGGACAGCGTGATTTGGGCGTTCGCTTCGGTATAAGAATAGGTGCGGCCGCCGCCGATATAGTCGCCCGACGCGCTTTGCAGATAGACGTAATTCCCGCTCGCCGGCACCGCATTCGATGGCGCGGACCACAGATTTGCCGGGATCGGATATTGCAGGGCGGGCGCCGGCGCTGGCGCCGGCGCCGGAGCTGGCGCGGGAGTCGGAGCAGGAGCGGGAGTCGGAGCAGGAGCCGATACCACCGGCGGCTTGACAGGGGCGTCGTCGCCGCCGCCGCCGCAGGCGACCAGCAGCGCGCAAAGGAACAGCCCGGCAGCACGTGTTACTGAAAATGCTTTCATATGAGATAACAAAGTGTTAAGCGCATGGCAGTTTATTTTGTTTCTATGCAATTGTCTTTAGTTAGAGCAAAAAAAATTCCGCAGAAGCGGATGTAGGCGAGCCGGATAAAAACTGTTCGTCATAATAAAGTTCGAAATTGCTGCCATGGAACGACGCTTGCCGCTAGAACCATTTCTTCGTTGTTAACGATCGGGACAATCACCGGCGTCTGCCGCGCTCGGGTATATAAGAAAGGTTCAGCTCGGAACAGAGCAACATAAGGTCGCTAACTAAAACGGCCTGTGAGCAATCCCCGCGTGGATCGCGAGCTGTCCTGTTTCCGCCACACTAGGTTTTAGTAATAAAAGGTTTCCATGTAGAATCTAATATTATCTTTTTATAATTAGGTTTCTCATGTTTTTCCGTTTCCCGATACCGATGGCGCTGGCCGCGGCAGGGCTTGTCCTTTTCGCAGCCGCAAATGCCCGGAGCGGTACGCCCGACGCTACCTTCAAGCTGGGCTATGGCGGCGACGTCGTGCATTACCCGTCTACCGTCGCTGCTCTTGACGACGGGCAGTGCCTGTCGATCTACTTGAAAAGGCAGGGCGACGGCTGGGTGAGCGAGGTCTCCCGCGCGCCGGAGAAGCGCGCCGCACTGCTGGAAGACGATGAGCTGGAACGCGTCTTCGCCTGCGTCGGGGGCGCTCCGGGGATGCGCGGGTGGGTGGAGAAGAACGGCGTCGTCTCGGTACAGATCCTGACCGGCTATTACTTCAACGGCTGCACCAACACGGAGTCCTGCGAGATTCCCTACAAGAGCGCCCAGTTCAACTATATGAACAACTGGCACTACTATTCGCGCATGAACCGCAAGAAGGGCTACGTCGCCGTCAATTCCGCGTTTCTCGACAAGGCTGCGAAGAGTGCCAACGCCGCAAGCTGGGTCGACGGCGCGGCGGTCGTACGCGCCGCATCGCAGGCACCGCTGCTGGATTTGTACCGGCAGCAGTACTTCACGCTCATGCAGGCAGAAGCGGAGCGGGCGGAGCCGAACAAGGATGCTTTGCAGCGCTGGCTGATGGCATTCGGTGTCGTCGCCACCGACGACGCATGGCGTGTCGTCGCGCCAAAGCTGGTCACGGCGGACGCAGTCGGGCTCGCTGCACGGCACACTTCCGCCGAGCGGTTTGCCGACTTGAAGACGCAGGCTCGCGCCTATTGGCAGGAGAAATACCGCAGCGACTGGGCACCGTACCGCAATGTGGCGGTCAATGCGGATAACGTAGCCGCG
The DNA here is from genome assembly GCF_042647645.1 of Massilia haematophila. Classification (NCBI taxonomy): domain Bacteria; kingdom Pseudomonadati; phylum Pseudomonadota; class Betaproteobacteria; order Burkholderiales; family Oxalobacteraceae; genus Massilia; species Massilia haematophila. Next base: position 155,354 of record NZ_JBHRVV010000001.1, read on the forward strand.
TTCGACGCGCTTGGCCGCCGCACGCCGGACACGGATGCCGGGACGGCGTTCGCCCTTGTCGACTTCGACAATCTGGCTGCTGGCGCACGCGACAAGGTGGCGAAATATATCGCCGCGCAGAATGCGCAAGCGGCGGCCGCCGAGCAGGCCAGGGCCAAGGCGCAGGCGGATCGCCTGGCGGCGTTCGAAAAGAAGATGGCCCCATGGCGCAAGGCGCTCAAGACAGGAAGCGCCACGAACTGCGGTCCCGTGCTGGAAGTAAAGGGGCAGCTCGTCAAGGTGTACGCCCCGGTCAAGGACTACGGTAACGAGCATTGGCTCGACCGCGGCACGCTGTACATGCCGGGCGAACGGTGCTTCTTCCTCAACGGCGTGTACCGTCCACCTTACGCTGCTCCCGCAGGCTGAACGGCGGCAGCTGCAGGCGCCGATGCCGGAAAGGGCAAGGGTGCATTCCTCCCTTGTGCTATGGGAGAATGCACCCTTGTACCGACCTGCCCGCTTTCCATGACGCCAAGCCAACGCATCGCCGCCGCCATCGACCTTTTCAACAGCCAGCGCTATCCCGAGGCCCTGGCGCAAGTGGCCGGGCTACTCGAGGGCGATGGCGCCAACGTCGACGCCCTGAACCTGGCCGCGGCCTGCATGCGCGCGCTCGGACGGGCGGACGAAGCGGAGCATTACTGGCGGCTTGCGCTGGCGCGCGAACCGCGCCATGCGGCCAGTTGGAACAACCTCGGCATCCTGTTGCAGCAGGCGGGCCGCGCCGCCGAGGCCGAAACGGCGTATCGGCGCGCGCTGGCCCTCGAGCCCGCCTACGCCGACGCGCACTACCATCTCGGCCTGCTGTACCAGCAGGAGGGCGCCTGGGAATCGGCAGCGGCGTCGCACGCGCGCGCGCTGGCGTTGCGTCCGCGCCATGCGGCCAACAGCGCCAACCTGGGTCTGGTGCTCGAGCGGCTCGGCCGCATCGATGAAGCCGCGGCGCGCTTCGGCGACGCGGTGGCCGCGGATCCGGCCGATGCCGGTTCGCTGCAGCGGCGCGCCATCCTGCTGCACCGGCTCGGCCGGCTGGAGGAGGCGCTTACCTGCTTCGAGGCGGCACGCGCGCTCCGGCCGGACAGCCCGGAGCTGTGGAACAACAGCGCCGTGTTGCACGCGAACCTGGACCGTCTCGACGACGCCGAGGTCGGTTATCGGCGCGCGCTGGCCTTGCATCCCGGCTATGCCGACGCCTGGCACAACCTGGGCCTGTTCCTGATGCGGCGCGCACGCTATCCGGAGGCACTGGAAGCCCTCCTTGCGTACCGCGCCCTGCGGCCGGGCGACGCGGAGGGCCTCAATTCGCTGGGCAATGTCTATCAGCACCTGGGGCGCGATGACGAAGCGCAGACCGCTTATCGACACGCGCTGGCGGCGCGTCCGAGCTATGCGAAAACCCTGAACAACCTGGGTACGCTGCTGCAGCGCCAGGAGCGGATGGAGGCCGCCGAAGAAGCTTATCGCGCGGCGGCCGCAGCCGACGCCAACTACCCGGAAGCGCGCTGGAACCTCGGCTTCCTGCTGCTGGGCCAGGGCCGCCTGGAAGAAGGGTGGCCATGGATGGAGGCACGCTACGATCCCGCGCTGGCGCGCCCGATCGCTGTCGCCCCGCGCCTGGCTTGCCCGCAGTGGCGTGGCGAGGAACTGGCCGGACGCGCGATCGTCGTCTGGCCGGAACAGGGCTTCGGCGACCAGGTGCAGTTCGTCCGCTACCTGCCGCTCCTCAAGGCCGCCGGCGCACGCCAGGTGACGCTGGTCTGCCACGATCCGTTGTTGCCCCTGTTGCGGAATGCGCCAGGGGCCGACCGGGTGCTCGCCGCCAGCGAGGTCGCCCGGCTCGGGCCGCACGACTATTGGGTATTCATGCTCAGCCTGCCCATGCATTTCCGCACCACGCTGGCGACGGTGCCGGCCGGGATTCCCTACCTGTCCGTCGATCCCGTGCGTGCCGGATGCTGGCGCGCGCGCCTGGCCGGTGGAGCGGAGGAGGAGGGGCGCCTGCGGGTGGGGCTGGTCTGGCGCGGCTTTGGCGGCCACGTGAACGACGCGCACCGCTCGCTGCCGGGGCTGGCGTCCCTGGCGCCGCTATGGTCGGTACCCGGCGTTTCCTTTGTCAGCCTGCAGCGCGGCATGGATGGCGAACCGGTGGAGGCCGACGGGTCACGGGCGCTCCTCGACATCGGCGCCGAGATCGCCGATTTCGCCGACACCGCCGCCATTGTCGAGGCGCTCGACCTGGTCATTTGCGTCGACACCGCCGTCGCCCACGTGGCGGGCGCGCTGGGCAAGCCCTGCTGGGTCTTGCTGCCCGCCGTGCATCCCGACTGGCGCTGGCTGCGCGGACGCAGCGATTCTCCCTGGTATCCAGGCGTCATGCGCCTGTACCGGCAACAGCATCCCGGAGACTGGGACCACGTCGTGCGCGCCGTCGCTGCCGACCTCAACACCTTGGCCCGACCCTAGTCGCAAGCTGGTCGACGACACCCGAGAGCGATCGGTGTTGTATGCGCACATGTATTTTTGGGTTTTCAAGGAACAATCATTTCCTGTTGGAATCTCATTTGTAGGATAATCCCTACAACGTGCCTCTGCAGTGAAGTTCGGCTCCGCCCCCGGGAAGACGACACTCGTGCGCTCTTCCATCTCCTCCTTTACCTGATCGCTTCATGAACCATATCTATCGCCTCGTCTGGAACACTAAACGTCACATGCTGATGGCTGTCGCGGAAGTCGGCAATGCGCAGGGCAAGGAAGGCGGAAAGACCGGGGCGATACGTGTTGGCGACGAGAGTGCGGAGCCTTTCCGGGGCGTGCGCAAGGCACTCGTTGCCGCCGTCGCTGCGCTGTTTCCGCTCGTCTCGTTTGCCCAGGTGAGCTATTACCCGGATGTGATCGCCCACGGCGAGAGTGTCACCTTGACCGACTCCGACGTGCCCGAATACGAGGGCATGCGTCTGCGTAACGACGGCCAGTTCGATGTGCGTCCGACCACCGTCGATACGCATCTGGCCAGCCTGTCGGGCTCCGGCGCGGTCCTGCTGGGCACGTCCGACCTGATCCTGACCAACGCCAACGACTCATTCTCCGGCGTTATTCGGGGGAATGGCGGTCTGTCGCTTGCTGGCTTTGAGGTGCTGAGCGGCGCAAACACGTTCACGGGCGCGACCAGCGTTGCCGAATGGTCGACACTGACGCTGTCTGGTTCGGGCGCCATTGCCGCCTCCAGCGGCCTGGTCAACAACGGCACTTTCAACATCGCGGCGACCAACAACGGCGCCGACGTGCAATCCCTGTCCGGCTCGGGGGCGGTGCTGCTCGGCGGCCAGACGCTGACCCTGACCAATGCGAGCGGCGATTTCGCTGGCGTCATCCAGGGCAACGGTGGTCTGAACGTCGCCGGTGGCAATGAGGTGCTGAGTGGTGTGAACACCTACACGGGCGCGACGAACGTCGCCCAGTGGTCGGCCCTCGAACTGTCCGGTTCGGGCAGCATTGCTGCTTCTAGCGGCTTGGTCAATAACGGCACGTTCGACATCGCCGGCACCAATAAGGGCGCCGAAGTGCAATCCCTGTCCGGCTCGGGTGCAGTGCTGCTCGGCGGCCAGACGTTGACGCTGACCAACGCCAGCGGCGAGTTCGCCGGTGTCGTCCAAGGCAACGGTGGTCTGAACATCGCCGGCGGCAACGAAGTGCTGAGCGGTGTGAACACCTACACGGGCGCGACGAACGTCGCTCAGTGGTCGGCCCTCGAACTGTCCGGTTCGGGCAGCATTGCTGCTTCTAGCGGCTTGGTCAATAACGGCACGTTCGACATCGCCGGCACCAATAAGGGCGCCGAAGTGCAATCCCTGTCCGGCTCGGGTGCGGTGCTGCTCGGCGGCCAGACGTTGACGCTGACCAACGCCAGCGGCGAGTTCGCCGGTGTCGTCCAAGGCAACGGTGGTCTAAACATCGCCGGCGGCAACGAAGTGCTGAGCGGTGTGAACACCTACACAGGCGCGACGAACGTCGCTCAGTGGTCGGCCCTCGAACTGTCCGGTTCGGGCAGCATTGCTGCTTCTAGCGGCTTGGTCAATAACGGCACGTTCGACATCGCCGGCACCAATAAGGGCGCCGAAGTGCAATCCCTGTCCGGCTCGGGTGCGGTGCTGCTCGGCGGCCAGACGTTGACGCTGACCAACGCCAGCGGCGAGTTCGCCGGTGTCGTGCAAGGCAACGGTGGTCTAAACATCGCCGGCGGCAACGAAGTGCTGAGCGGTGTGAACACCTACACGGGCGCGACGAATGTCGCCCAGTGGTCGACCCTCGAACTGTCCGGTTCGGGCAGCATCGCTGCTTCCGGCGGCTTGGTTAACAACGGCACCTTCGATATCGCCGCCACCAACAACGGCGCTGAAGTGCAATCCCTGTCCGGCTCTGGCGCGGTGCTGCTGGGCGGCCAGACGCTGACGCTCACCAATGCGCACGATACCTTCGCTGGCGTCATCAAGGGGAATGGTGGTCTGAACATCGCCGGCGGCAACGAAGTGCTGAGCGGCGCCAATACCTATACCGGCGCAACGAGTGTCGCCGAATGGTCGACGCTAACACTGTCGGGCTCCGGCGCTATTGCTGCCTCCAGCGGCCTGGTCAACAACGGCACCTTCGACATCGCCGGGACTAATAAAGGGGCCGAAGTCCAATCCTTGTCCGGCTCGGGTGCAGTGCTGCTGGGAGGCCAGACGCTGACCCTGACCAATGCCAGCGGCGATTTCGCCGGCGTCATCCAGGGCAACGGAGGCCTCGCCATTGCCGGTGGCAATGAAGTACTGAGCGGTGTGAACACCTACACCGGAGTTACGAACGTCGCTGAATGGTCGGCCCTGGAACTGTCCGGTTCGGGCAGCATCGCTGCCTCCAGCGGCCTAGTCAACAACGGCACCTTCGATATCGCCGGGACCCGCAACGGCGCCGAAGTGCAATCCCTGTCCGGCTCGGGCGCTGTCCTGCTGGGCGGCCAGACGCTGAGCCTGACGAACGCGCGCGATACCTTCGCCGGCGTCATCCAGGGCAACGGTAGCTTGGTCATCGCCGGCGGTCATGAGATCCTGAGCGGCAAAAATACCTATACGGGTGCAACGGGTGTGGCCGAATGGTCGACCCTCGAACTGTCGGGCTCCGGCGCTATTGCCGCATCGAATGGCCTTGTTAACAACGGCACCTTCGACATCGCCGCGACCAACAGCGGCGCCGAAGTGCAATCCCTGTCTGGATCTGGCGCGGTGCTGCTCGGTGGCCAGACGTTGAGCTTGACCAATGCGCGTGACACCTTCGCCGGCGCAATCTACGGTTCGGGTAACCTGGCCATCGCCGGCGGCCATGAGACCCTGAGCGGCAAAAATCTCTATTCGGGCGCGACGAGCGTGGCCGAGTGGTCGACCCTCGAACTGTCCGGCTCGGGCAGCATCGCCGGCTCCAGCGGCTTGGTCAACAACGGCACCTTCGACATCGCCGCGACCAACAACGGCGCAGAAGTGCAATCGCTGTCCGGTTCGGGCGCGGTACTGCTCGGCGGCCAGACGCTGACTCTGACGAACGCGCGCGATACCTTTGCCGGCGCCATCCAAGGTTCGGGCGGCCTCACCATCGCCGGCGGTCATGAGATCCTGAGCGGGACGAATACCTATACCGGCGCAACCGCGGTTGCAAACGGTGCAGGCCTGGAACTGTCCGGTTCCGGCAGCATTGCCAGCTCCAGCGGCCTGGTCAACAACGGCACCTTCGACATCGCCGCTACCAACAACGGCGCTGAAGTACAGTCCTTGTCCGGTTCGGGTGCCGTCTTGCTCGGCAGCCAGACGCTGACCCTGACCAATGCGAGCGGCGATTTCGCCGGCGTCATCCGGGGTAATGGCGGTCTGAACATCGCCGGCGGCCGTGAAGTGCTGAGCGGTGCAAACACCTACACCGGTGCGACCAGCGTTGCCGAGTGGTCGGCCCTCGAACTGTCCGGCTCGGGCAGCATCGCTGCCTCCAGCGGCTTGGTCAACAATGGCACGTTCGACATCGCCAACACCAATAAGAGCGCAGAAGTGCAGTCCTTGTCCGGCTCGGGCGCCGTACTGCTCGGCGGCCAGACGCTGACCCTGACCAATGCGCACGACACCTTCGCTGGCGCCATCCATGGTTCGGGCGGCCTCACCATCGCCGGCGGACATGAGATTCTGAGCGGGACGAATACCTATACCGGCGCGACCGCAGTTGCAAACGGCGCGGGCCTGGAACTGTCCGGTTCGGGCAGCATCGCCGCCTCGAGCGGTCTGGTCAACAACGGCACCTTCGACATCGCCGCCACGAACAATGGCGCCGAAGTGCAATCGCTGTCCGGCTCGGGCGCGGTACTGCTGGGCGGCCAGACGCTGACCTTGACCAATGCGCACGACACCTTTGCTGGTGCCATCCATGGTTCGGGCGGCCTCACCATCGCCGGCGGTCATGAGATCCTGAGCGGCACCAACACCTATACCGGCGCGACCGCAGTCGCTATCGGCGCGAACCTGGAACTGTCCGGCTCTGGCAGCATCGCCGCTTCCAACGGTCTGCTCAACAACGGCACGTTCGACATCGCCGGCACCAATAAGGGCGCCGATGTGCAATCCCTGTCCGGTTCGGGCGCGGTGCTGCTGGGCGGCCAGACCCTGACCCTGACGAATGCGCATGACACGTTCGCCGGTGCCATCCAAGGTTCGGGTGGCCTGGCCATTGCCAGCGGCCATGAGATCCTGAGCGGTACCAACACGTACATGGGCGCGACCGCAGTCGCTATCGGCGCGAACCTGGAACTGTCCGGCTCTGGCAGCATCGCCGCCTCGAGCGGTCTGGTCAACAACGGCACGTTCGACATCGCCGCGACCAACAATGGCGCCGAAGTGCAATCGTTGTCCGGTTCGGGCGCCGTCTTGCTGGGCGGCCAGACCCTTACCTTGACGAATGCCAGCGGCGATTTCGCCGGCGTCATCCAGGGCAACGGTGACTTGAACATCGCTGGCGGCAACGAAGTGCTGAGCGGCGCCAACACCTATACCGGTGCGACCGCAGTCGCAAACGGCGCAGGTCTCGAACTGTCTGGCTCCGGCAGCATCGCTGCCTCCAGCGGCCTGGTCAACAACGGCACCTTCGACATCGCTGCCACAAACGATGGCGCGGAAGTACAGTCCTTGTCCGGTTCTGGCGTTGTCCTGCTGGGCGGCCAGACGCTGACCCTGACCAATGCGCACGACACCTTCGCTGGCGCCATCCATGGTTCGGGCGGCCTCACCATCGCCGGCGGTCATGAGATCCTGAGCGGCACCAACACCTTTACCGGCGCCACCGCAGTCGCAAACAGTGCAGGCCTGGAACTGTCCGGTTCGGGCAGCATCGCTGCTTCCAGTGGCCTGGTCAACAACGGCACCTTCAACATCGCCGCCACCAACAACGGCGCTGAAGTGCAATCCCTGTCCGGCTCGGGCGCGGTACTGCTGGGCGGCCAGACGCTGACCCTGACCAATGCGAGCGGCGATTTCGCCGGCGTCATCCGGGGTAATGGCGGTCTGAACATCGCCGGCGGCCGTGAAGTGCTGAGCGGTGCAAACACCTACACCGGTGCGACGAGCGTTGCCGAGTGGTCGGCCCTCGAACTGTCCGGCTCGGGCAGCATCGCTGCCTCCAGCGGCCTCGTTAACAACGGCACCTTCGACATCGCCGCCACGAACAACGGCGCCGAAGTGCAATCCCTGTCCGGGTCTGGCGCGGTACTGCTGGGCGGCCAGACGCTGACCCTGACGAACGCGCGCGATACTTTCGCCGGCGCCATTCAAGGTTCGGGCGGCCTCACCATCGCCGGCGGTCATGAGATCCTGAGCGGCGCCAATACCTATACCGGTGCGACCACAGTCGCTAGCGGCGCCGGCCTCGAACTGTCCGGCTCCGGCAGCATCGCTGCCTCCAGCGGCCTGGTCAACAATGGCACCTTAGACATCGCTGCCAAAAACAATGGCGCGGAAGTACAGTCCTTGTCCGGTTCTGGCGCTGTCCTGCTGGGCGGCCAGACGCTGACCCTGACGAATGCGCACGATACGTTCGCCGGCGTCATCCGGGGCAACGGTGGTCTGGCCATTGCCGGCGGTCATGAGATCCTGAGCGGGACGAACACTTATATCGGTGCGACCGCAGTCGCGGACGGCGCAGGTCTGGAACTGTCCGGTTCGGGCAGCATCGCTGCTTCCAGCGGCCTGGTCAACAACGGCATCTTCGACATCGCCGCTACCAACAACGGTGCCGAACTGCAAACGCTGTCCGGCTCGGGCGCAGTACTGCTCGGCGGCCAGACGCTGACCCTGACGAATGCGCACGACACCTTCGCCGGCGTTATCCAGGGCAACGGTGGCATCAACATCGCCAGCGGCAATGAAGTGCTGAGCGGTGTGAGCACATACACGGGCGCGACCGCAGTCGCAAACGGCGCGGGCCTCGAACTGTCCGGCTCTGGCAGCATCGCCGCCTCGAGCGGCCTGGTCAACAACGGCAGCTTCGACATCGCCGCCACCAACAGCGGCGCCGAAGTGCAATCCCTGTCCGGCTCGGGCGCGGTACTGCTGGGCGGCCAGACGCTGACCCTGACCAATGCGAGCGGCGATTTCGCCGGCGTCATCCAGGGCAACGGTGGTCTGAACATCGCCGGCGGCAATGAAGTGCTGAGCGGCGCCAACACCTATACCGGCGCGACCGCAGTCACGAACGGTGCAGGCCTGGAACTGTCCGGTTCGGGCAGCATTGCCAGCTCCAGCGGCCTGGTCAACAACGGTACCTTCGATATCGCCGCTACCAACAACGGCGCTGAAGTACAGTCCTTGTCCGGTTCGGGCACCGTGCTGCTGGGAGGCCAGACGCTGACCCTGACCAATGCCAGCGGCGATTTCGTCGGCGTCATCCAGGGCAACGGTGGTCTGAACATCGCCGGCGGCAACGAAGTGCTGAGCGGCGCCAACACCTATACCGGCGCGACCGCAGTCGCGAACGGTGCAGGCCTGGAACTGTCCGGTTCCGGCAGCATTGCCAGCTCCAGCGGCCTGGTCAACAACGGCACCTTCGACATCGCCGCTACCAACAACGGCGCTGAAGTACAGTCCTTGTCCGGTTCGGGTGCCGTCTTGCTCGGCAGCCAGACGCTGACCCTGACCAATGCGAGCGGCGATTTCGCCGGCGTCATCCGGGGTAATGGCGGTCTGAACATCGCCGGCGGCCGTGAAGTGCTGAGCGGTGCAAACACCTACACCGGTGCGACCAGCGTTGCCGAGTGGTCGGCCCTCGAACTGTCCGGCTCGGGCAGCATCGCTGCCTCCAGCGGCCTGGTCAACAACGGCATCTTCGACATCGCCGCTACCGACAACGGCGCCGAACTGCAAACGCTGTCCGGATCGGGCGCCGTCCTGCTGGGCGGCCAGACGCTGACCCTGACCAATGCGCACGATACGTTCGCCGGCGTCATTCAGGGCAACGGTGGTCTGGCCATTGCCGGCGGTCATGAGATCCTGAGCGGCGCCAATACCTATACCGGTGCGACCACAGTCGCTAGCGGCGCCGGCCTCGAACTGTCCGGCTCCGGCAGCATCGCTGCCTCCAGCGGCCTGGTCAACAATGGCACCTTAGACATCGCTGCCAAAAACAATGGCGCGGAAGTACAGTCCTTGTCCGGTTCTGGCGCTGTCCTGCTGGGCGGCCAGACGCTGACCCTGACGAATGCGCACGATACGTTCGCCGGCGTCATCCGGGGCAACGGTGGTCTGGCCATTGCCGGCGGTCATGAGATCCTGAGCGGGACGAACACTTATATCGGTGCGACCGCAGTCGCGGACGGCGCAGGTCTGGAACTGTCCGGTTCGGGCAGCATCGCTGCTTCCAGCGGCCTGGTCAACAACGGCATCTTCGACATCGCCGCTACCAACAACGGTGCCGAACTGCAAACGCTGTCCGGCTCGGGCGCAGTACTGCTCGGCGGCCAGACGCTGACCCTGACGAATGCGCACGACACCTTCGCCGGCGTTATCCAGGGCAACGGTGGCATCAACATCGCCAGCGGCAATGAAGTGCTGAGCGGTGTGAGCACATACACGGGCGCGACCGCAGTCGCGGACGGCGCAGGTCTGGATCTGTCCGGTTCGGGCAGCATCGCTGCCTCCAGCGGCCTGGTCAACAACGGCACCTTCGACATCGCCGCTACCAACAACGGTGCCGAACTGCAAACGCTGTCCGGATCGGGCGCCGTCCTGCTGGGCGGCCAGACGTTGACCCTGACCAATGCGCACGATACCTTTGCTGGCGTCATCCAGGGCAACGGTAGCCTGAACATCGCCGGTGGCAATGAAGTGCTGAGCGGCACCAATACCTATACCGGTGCGACCGCAGTCGCGAACGGTGCGAGCCTTGAACTGTCCGGTTCGGGCAGCATCGCCGCCTCCAGCGGCCTGGTCAACAACGGCACCTTTGACATCGCCGCCACCAAAAACGGCGCCGAAGTGCAATCCCTGTCCGGGTCTGGCGCGGTACTGCTGGGCGGCCAGACGCTGACCCTGACGAACGCGCGCGATACTTTCGCCGGCGCCATTCAAGGTTCGGGCGGCCTCACCATCGCCGGCGGTCATGAGATCCTGAGCGGCGCCAATACCTATACCGGTGCGACCACAGTCGCGAACGGTGCGAGCCTGGAGCTGTCCGGTTCGGGCAGCATCGCCGCCTCCAGCGGTTTGGTCAACAACGGTAGCTTCGACATCATCGCGACCAATAAGGGCGCCGAAGTGCAATCCCTGTCCGGCTCGGGCGCGGTGCTGCTCGGCGGCCAGACGCTGACCCTGACGAGCGCGCACGACACCTTCGGTGGCGCTATCCACGGTTCGGGTGGCCTGGCCATCCTCGGTGGCCAGCAAGCGTTGAGCGGCGACAATACCTACACCGGCAAGACGGTGGTGCGCAACGCCACGCTGCGCACCGTGGCCGACGCCAACCTTGGGCGCGGAACTGCTGCGCTCGAGCTGGACAACGGCACCTGGCAGACTGGCGCCGACCTGACCCATGCGCGTGGCCTGCTGCTGAGCGGCACGGGCACGGTGGACGTCGATGGCGGCACCACGACCTTCGAAGACGGCGCCGTAACGGGCGCGGGCGCCCTCGTCAAGCGGGGCACCGGCACCCTGGTGCTGCGCGGCGTGCTCGGCAACGGTGGCGGACTGCAAGTCAAGGGCGGCACACTGGCGCTGGAGGCAATCAACACTTATACCGGCGGTACGACCGTGGGCCAGGGCGGCGTGCTGCGCATCGGCGCCGATGCCGCCCTGGGGGCGCCGGGCAACGGCCTGACGCTCGACGGCGGCACCCTGCAGACCATCGCCACCCTGGAATCGTCGCGCGCCGTGCTGCTCACCGCCAACAATGGCACGATCGACACGCAAGGCGCGGACAGCGTCGTGTCCTGGCTGGGCAATATCAGCGGCGAAGGCCGCCTGGTGAAGGAAGGCGCGGGCACCCTGGTGCTGGGCGGCGACAACGGCGGCGGCAAAGGCAGCGCCAACCAGCGCGGCGACGGCTGGACCGGCGGTCTTACCATCAACGATGGCCTGGTCAAGGTCACCCATGCCTACGGCCTCGGCTGGGGCAGCGTGCTGACCTTCAACGGCGGCACCATCGTCGCGACCGTGGACATCGCCACCGGCCAGGACATCCGCATGGGCCGCTCGACCGAGATCTACACGGAGACGGGCACCACCACGACGCTGGCGGGCAACCTGCTTTCCGGTGCGCCCGGCAACGGCTGCTTCACCAAGACTGGCCTGGGCACCCTGAACGTTACCGGCAGCGCCACCATCGACAGCACCTGCGTCCAGCAGGGCAAGCTGCTTGCCAACGGCAACTTCAACAGCCAGGTGACGGTGGCGCGCGGCGCGACCCTGGGCGGCGCCGGCACCATCAAGGGCGAGCTGCTGGTGCATGGCACGCTGTCGCCGGGCAATTCGCCAGGCATGCTGACGGCCGACGCCAACGTCACCATGGCCACCGGCAGTACCTACAAGGAAGACATCGGCGGCACCGTGCAGGCGTCAAGCGCGACCCCGGTGGGTGCGGCCGGATATTACTCCTACCTGCACGTCGTCAACGGCAAGCGCTTCACGATCGCGCCGGGCGTGACCCTGGCGCCGGCGCTGAAGGATCTGTACACGCCGGACGAGCCGGGCTATGGCTCGGCGCCGCTGGCACCGCAGCTGGGCCAGACCTTCCGCATCGTCACGGCCGATGGCGGCATCGTGGGACGCTTCGACGCGCTGGCGCAACCCTCCGGCCTGGACGGCAAGCGCATGGCGGTGTTCTATAACGTGGATGGCAGCAACAGCATCGACCTGAAGGTCCTGCCGGCGTCCTACGCCGCCTTCGCCGGCGGCGCCAATGCCAACGGCCGCGCCACCGGCGTCGTTCTCGACACGCTGGTCGAGCGCGACGCCGCCGGCCAGGCGAGCAGCGCGCAGACCGCGCTGCTGTACCAGGTCGGCTCCTACGGCGCCGAGCAGCTGGCGCCGCTGGTGCGCGACCTGGCGGGCGAAGTGCACGGCGCACTGGCCGCGGCCGCGCCGCAAGCCGGCTGGGACCTGCAGCGCAGCGTCCTGAAACACAACGCCGGCGCCGACGCGCGCGCCCTGTGGCTCGACATCACGGCCAACCGCGGCAAGTGGAGCGACGACGCGTCCGCGTCCGGCTTTGATGCCGACCGCGTCCAGGCCACGCTGGGCCTTGACCTGCTGCGCAACGGGGACACCCGGATCGGCTTCGGCGTCAGCCATGCCAACAGCAAGCTCGACGCGACCGCGGGCAGCGGCGAACTGCGCCAGAACAAGCTGTTCGTCTACGGCGAACACGCCATCGGCAGCGTGGTCGTCGACGCCATCGGCGCCCATGGCCGCGACAAGACCGAAAGCCACCGTGCCGATCCGCTGGCGGCGGGCGGGGCGGCACTGGCAGCGCAGGTCGACGGCAAGGGCTCGCTGCTCGGCCTGGGCGTGCGCACCGAGCGCGAACTGGCCGGCGCCCGCGTCGCGCCGTTTGCCCGCGTCACGGTGCAGAAGGTCGAACGCGACGCCGCCGCGGAAAGCGGTGCCTCGCTGGCAGGCCTGGCGCTGGACGATTATTCCGCCACCGGCACGCGCCTGGTGGCGGGCTTGTCGGCGGCTTCGCGCAACGCCGATCCGCTGCAGGCGTCGACCTACCGCTTCAACCTCGGCGCCGGCGTCGACGGCGGCGACCTGCTGCGTCCGCAGCTGGGCACCGTGCTGGCCGGCCTGGACAGCGCGGTCGGCGCGCCGCAGGTGGGCCGCACCTTCGTCCAGGGTGAAGTCAGCGGCACGCTGCAGCTGCGCAAGGGGAGCTACCTGTACTTCGGCCTGGCCGGCGAAGCGCGCAGCGGCTACTACCAGGTCGGCGCCAACGCCGGCGTGCGCGCGGTCTTCTGACCTGACCTGACCTGGCTTGGCCTGACTTGACCCCACCTGGCCCATGGCCCGGGCCGGCTGGCGCCGGGCCGGGCCGGGCCGGGCCATTTTTCGGATAGACTGGCACGCATGTTCGACGCTTTACCCCATTTCTGGATCAACCGCGAGGCCGACCTGCAGCGTCGGGCGCTGGCCGGCGATTTCCTGGCGCGCGCCGGCGTCGTCCACGCGCGCGTCGAGGCGGTCACGCCCAACACCCTGCCGCCGGTGTCGGTACGCAAGCCGCTCGTCAACACCCGCGCCGAGCTGGCCATTTGCGCTTCCCACCTGCGCGCCGTCGGCGCCGCCTGGCGTTCCGGCAGCGCCGCCGCCCTCATCCTCGAGGACGACGTGCGTTCGCATTACCTGTTCGACAGCGCCGCCTTGCTGGCCGCCGCGCCGCCCGACTGGGAAATCCTGCAGCTGCACGTGAGCCATGCGCCGGTCGTGCGCGAGCTGGGCGAGCTCTATCTGCGCCACGGCATCCTGTGGCACGAATGGGAGCCGTCCTGCTACTCGGCGGGCGCCTACCTGGTCAGCCGCGCCGGCATGGAGCGGCTGCTGGCGCGCTACTGTCCCGATGGCGTGTCCCTCGACCTGAGCGGCGTGCATGCCTACGGCAAGCTGGTGGCCGACCATCTGCTGTACCGCCGCAGCATCTGCTATACGGCGACCGTGCCGTTCTTCTTCAACGACGTCGCGCTGGCGTCGACCCATGCGCCGCAGCGCGATGCCACCCACCACCGCCCCGGGGCGCTCGGCGTCGACCAGGTGCGCGAGCGTGTCGCCGCGCAGGCGGCCGAAAGGGACGCGGGCGGCTATCCGTTCGCGCTGCGTCCGCTATGATCGCCGCCCGTCACGCCGTCGCGGTGGTGATCGTCACCACCTGCCGCGCCTCGCTGGCGCGGGCACTGCGCTCGGTGTTCCGCCAGCGCCTGGAAGGCGCGGGCGGGCGCATCCAGGTGCTGGTCGGCGTCGATTGCGACCCGCACCAGCGCCTGCAAGGCCTGCTCGCTTCGGTGGCGCCGGAGTGCCCGCCCCACGTGACGCTCTCGGTGATCAACCTCGGTTATTCGACCTCGCAGCGCCACGGCGGCCCGCATGCCTCGTTCTATGGCGGTTCGCTGCGCTCGGCGCTGACCCTGCTGGCCGACGCGCGCGTCGTGGTCTATCTCGACGACGACGACTGGCTCAAGGAAGAGCACTGCGCGCGCATCCTGCGCGCCATCGAAGGGCGCAAGTGGGCCTTCTCGTATTCGATCTACGCCGACGGCAATACCGGGCGCGAATGGTGCGTGGACGAACTCGAAAGCGTGGGCGTCGGCCGCGGCCTGTATGCGCAGGCGCTGGGCGGCTTCGTGCGCCCGAGCGGGCTGGCGATCGACAAACTGCAGCTGCTGCACGTGGTGCACCTGTGGTCGTGCGCCGCGTTCGCCAGCGGCGACGGCGAAGACCGGCTGGTGTTCGAACAGCTGCGGCGCGAGCCGCACGGCTGCACCGGCGTGGCGACGGTGTGCTGCGCGCTCGACCCGAACGACGCGCTGCACGCGCGCCGCGTCGAGTTCATGCGCAGCCGCGGCGTCGAATATACGGGCGAAGCGAAGATCGAATCGAGCCGGGCCGCGCCGGGCGGCTAGGCCGCTGCCGCTTGCGCGTAGTCGGCGTAGGGGCCGTGCGCGCCGAGGGCGGCGAGGGAGGCATCGTAGCGCTGCGGCGGCTCGACCAGGCTGGCCGCGGCCCAGATGGCCTCGAAATGCGTGGCGGTCCAGGTGTTGGCGCCGGTCTGGATGTAGGTATAGAGCCAGGGGGCGTCGAGCAGGGCCACGCGCCCGCGCCCGAGCATGGCGTGCAGCACGGCCGTGTCTTCGCCGCGCGCCAGGGCCGGATACGGCGGCACGCAGGCGCGCCGCGCCAGCATCGATCCCTCCCATTCGCGCGCGCCGGACACGCCGATACGGCGCGCCTGCGGCGACCACAGCATCCAGCGGCTCAGGAACATGGCGTCCGCCCGCATCGATTGCAGCAGCAGCATGCCCAGTTCCAGGCGCTGCGGATGATACAGGTCGTCGTCGTCCCACTGACAGACATACTCGCCGCGCGCGGCGCGCAGCGACAGGTTGCGCAGCTCGCCCAGGCTGGTGGTGGGGCCGTCCGGCGTCACCACGCGGATGCGCGCGTCGCCCAGCGTCCGGCAATACGCCTCGACCGGCGTGCCCGGCGCGTCGCACACCAGCACCAGTTCGCGTTCGGACCAGCTCTGGCGGCGGAAGCAGTCGACGGCGAAACGCGCGGGAAACAGGCGCCCGCGCGTGACCATCAGGCAGGACACCAGCGGGCGGCGCGCCGGAAAGGCCAGCAGTTGCAGGTTGCCTTGCTGTACCAGCACGCCGTCCTCGCCCAGCTTGAAGTCGACGCCGCGTCCCGCGCGCGGCAGGAAATCGAGGAGGCCGGCGTCGTTCATGGCAGGTAGGGACGCGCCAGCATGGCGTAGGTGGTGGCGCCGGCGCGCACATACTCCTCGGTGAGGAGGCCAGCGTGGAAGGCGGTGAAGTCGGTGCGTCCGGCGTCCCACCACAGGTGGCTGCACAGGTGCAGGCTGAACACGTCGCGGGTATCTGGATCGAGCCGCTCGAACAGGTTGCGCATGCCGGCCGGGGTCCAGGGATGGCGATAGAAGTACTGGCGCGGCACCACGTGTACCAGTTCCGGATGCGCTTCCCACAGACGGCTGGCGAGCTGGCACGAGTGGCTGGTCCACCTGCCGTCGAAGGCGTCGCGCGAGCCGTCGAGCCAGCGTTCGACGAAGGCGGAACCGGGCGTTGCCATGATCAGCGCGTTGCACAGGGACGGACGCAGGATGCCGCGCTCGTCGGGCAGGGCGCCCTCGTCGCCGAGCACGCAATCGTACCCGTACAGGTGGTCCGGCAGCGGCGCCACGAACAGGGTGTCGATGTCCGCGTAGACGCCGCCGTGCTCGTGCAGCACCCGCAGGCGGATGAAGTCGGCCTCGTGGGCGTAGCTCCAGCCTTCGGCCGCGATGCGCCGTCCTTCCTCGGAGTCGCCGTAGGCCGCGGCAGGCAGCGCTTCGCGTACGACCGGACGCAGGCTCAGGTGCGGCTTGATGCGCTCCCACAGCGGACCGTAGGGCTCGTTGGCGTAGTGGAACCAGATCGCGTCCGGTCGGTTCAGGCGGCGGCAGGATTCCAGGCAGAGGTAATGGGCCAGGTGGAAGGGCTCGGTCTGCTCCTTGAGCCCGAAGATGAAATGGAACACGCGCGGGACCATGGTCATGCTCCGATGGCTTGCCGGAACTGGCGCATGACGGCGCCCTCGGCATAGCGGTTGGCGATGGTTTCGCTGAGGCGGCGCGCATGCTGGTCCGGTTCGTCCCGGTGCATGAAGCGGTAGCGCATCTTGCTGCGCGCGTCGGCAATGTCGGCAATCGCCCACTGCTGGTCCGGTCCGTAGGAGGTGCCCGGCCAGTCGATCGGCGCGAGCGTGCCGCCGATCAGGCCCGGGTGGTCGTGACCGAGGAAGTCGAGCTGGCCGCTCCAGCCGGTCATCAGGACCGGGCGCCCGAGTGCGGCGGCGTCGAATGCCCCCATGCCCCAGCCTTCGGCGCGGGTGAGCGAGACATAGGTGTCGCCTACCTGGTGCAGGCGGTCGATCCAGGCGCCGCTGACGCCGTCGCCGGCCAGCACCCCGACCGTGGGCAGGTGCGAACGGCCATGCGCGCCGCGAAACGCCGCCATGGTCTCCTGCACCAGTTGCAGCGAGGTCTTGCCCGCTTCGTGCGGCAGCGGGAAGTGCACCGGCTTGCTCGAGGTCTTGATGCACAGTGCGACCGCTTCGTCGTGCCTGAATTCCAGCAGGAAGGCCTCGATGAGGCGCGGCAGGTCCTTGCGCAGCATCCAGGCGCCGATCGTGTAGAAGACGAAGGCGTCGGCGCCGATGCCGAGCTGGCGCCGCACCTCGGCGCGTTCCTGCGGCGTGACGTCGTCGTGCGCATGGCGGCGGATGTGCGGAACCACGTGCAGCGGCACGGTGACGCCGCCGGCGCGGAACACCTCGGCATTGAAGCGCGACGGCACCAGCACGGCGTCGTAGCGGTTCAGGATGGCCGGCCAGTGCGCCGGTATGCGGTCCGACTCCCAGGTGCAGTAGGCGAAGTTGGCCTTGCCCGGTTCCAGGCAGGCCGGCAGGTATTCGGGCACCAGGTGCGCGACCACGATGCGATAGTCGCGCGCGGCGCTGGTGTGCGCCAGGATCGCGGGCAGGTCGCGCAGGCTGGGGTCGTCGGCCGCCGCGCGCACCGCTTCGAGCAGCTGCGGCGCCATCCCGGGCGCCCAGCGCTGCAAGCCTTGCGCGCCCCAGAACACCGGTTGCCACTGGACGTCGAAGCCGAGATTCAGGAGGCCGCGCAGGTAGGCCAGGCCGGACAGGCCGTAGCCGGTGGTGTCGCCGTGAGAGATGTATTTGATCATGTTGCGGTGGTTGCGGTGCCTGCCATGTCGTGCGGAAGGCACTCGACCAGCAGTTCGGCGATGCGCAGGCATGCGCCGTCGCCCGCAAGTATACCGACAAGGACATCCTTGCGGCTCACGGCAAGCTCGAGCGGGAGCGCCAGGGTCACCGGGCCGCCGTCGATGCGGCCGTGCGCTTCGGCGACCGTTTCGCCGCTGCCGTGCAGCGTTGCGCGCAGGGCCAGCGGGCCGATCGAGCCCGCGGCCAGCACCAGCACCAGGCGGTACCTGCCTGCGGAAAATGGGATCGGCAGATGGCACAGGACCTTGCCCGACCCGCCGCGCAGCACCAGCTGCCCGTTCTCGAGCGCGCCGTCGCCGACGCCATGCCGGGCCAGGTAGCCGGCGCCCACGCGCGCCGGATAGTCGGAGGCATACACGAGGCGGGCGTAATAGAAGTCGTTGTAGTTGTTGACGCCTTCGCGCAGGCCCAGCTGGTCCAGTCCCGCGGCCGACTTGGTACGGTAGCCGATCATGCGTCCGTCGGTCGCATCGACGAAGGCCAGCGCCTCGGTACTGTCGCGCTGGGCCACGTTGACGACCTCGCCCAGGTGGATCTGCTCGGGCTCGCAGTGCATGGCGATCGCCTTGCCGAACAGGACCGGGCCGGTCGGGCACAGCGAAGACACGCCGCGATGGCGGCTACGGCAGTTGGCGACGATCATGCGGATCGCCGCTTCGAATGCGGGCAGGCGCGCCGGCGCGGCGATGATCGTGTTGCTGACGATCCAGGGAGCGTGCACGGCGCGGTCGCGAAAGACGACCAGCTTGCCCGAGTCGACCGGCAGGGCCGCGTGGAAAAATACCGACAGGTCGGCATACGCGCCGCCGAATTCGTGCAGCAGGCACAGGCGCGCCAGGTCGGCGCGGTAGGCATAGGGCAGCAGCTCCTCGAACGCCCATGCGACGTCCGCTTCCATGTGGCGGCGCAGGAAATCGCGAATGGTGTCGCGGTCATAGAGACGGTGCGGCAGGCCGGGATGGTGTTCGCGGAAGGAGGCGACATTGCGCGCTGCCGTCGGCGGCAGGTTGGCGGGATCGATTGCCTGCCGGTCCGCGATCAGGATGCTGAACAGATTCATGGGTCGCGCAAGCGCAGGCTTGCCGCATAAAAAGAACGACGGCCCGGGCGAGCCGGGCCGTAAGATCGGAAACGCCGTTCCGATCCGTTCGTCGAGGCGCGTTGTACTGCCACCTCTATCGTTCAGTCTTCATCAAGTCGTGCCGACCTGATCATGACGAAACAAACGCAGGCATCAAGCCATGTTCTGGTTCACGAATTCCCAGTTGACCAGGTTCCAGAACGCTTCCACGAACTTGGCGCGGGCGTTGCGGTAGTCGATGTAGTAGGCGTGTTCCCAGACGTCGCAGGTCAGCAGCGCCTTGTCGTCGGATGCCAGCGGGGTGTGGGCGTTCGAGGTGTTGACGATGTCGACACCGCCGTCGGCCTTCTGCACCAGCCAGGTCCAGCCCGAACCGAAGTTGCCGACTGCCGACTTGGTGAATTCTTCCTTGAACTTGTCGAACGAACCCCACTTGGCGTTGATGGCGTCAGCGACCTTGCCGGTCGGGGCGCCGCCGCCGTTCGGGCTCATGCAGTTCCAGAAGAAGGTGTGGTTCCACACCTGGGCCGAGTTGTTGAACACGCCGCCCGAGGATTTCTTGACGATCTCTTCCAGCGACATGTTTTCGAACTCGGTGCCCTTGATCAGGTTGTTCAGGTTCGTCACGTAGGCCTGGTGGTGCTTGCCGTAGTGGTATTCCAGCGTCTCGGCGGAGATGTGTGGCTGGAGTGCGTCTTTAGCGTACGGCAGCGGCGGCAGAGTATGTTCCATGTCTTATTCCTTGATTGGTTGGAAACGAAGTGGTTCTTCCGAAACGGCATATTCTAAACCGGATGGGCGGACGTTGCATGTTTGCTGCGTAGTCGTCTATCTATCCACCCTAACAATTGTCATTCGAGCACGGACTGCACGCTCGACACCCGCACCTCGGCGCTGCCTTCGGCCAGGCGTACCGTCAACGCCGAGCGCGCCTTGATCTGGCCGGGCGCGCGCAGCGCCTGGCCCTGGGCGTTGCTGACGATGGCATAGCCGCGCTCGAGCGTACGTTGCGGGTTCAGCAATTCGAGCTGGGCCGCCAGCGCCGTCAGGGCGTCGCGCCGCTGTTTGACCTGGCTGCACACGCTGGCGTTCAGGTGGCGTTGCTCGGACATGATCTGGGCCCGCAGGGTGCGCAGGTCGGGACGGTGCCGCGCCCAACGCTGTTGCAGCTGGGCCAGGGTCACGCCGCCGCGGTTGATCGGCACCCGCAACGCATGGGTGAGCGAGGCGGCCATCGCGCGCAGCTTCAGGCGCTGGTGGGCGATCTGGGCGGTCGGGCTGAGCAGGCGCCGGCTGAGGTTGTCCAGGCCCTGGTTGGCCTCGGACAGTTGGCGCCGCATGGCGCGCCGCAGGTCGAGCGCGTCGGCCGACAGCGAGGCCAGCCAGTCCTCGCGTGGCGTGGCGGCCAGTTCCGCCGCGGCCGTCGGCGTGGCGGCGCGCATGTCGGCGGCAAAGTCGGCGATCGTGACGTCGGTCTCGTGACCGACGCCGGCAATGACGGGGATGGCGCAGGCGGCGATCGCGCGCGCCACGCATTCCTCGTTAAAACTCCACAGATCCTCGATCGAACCGCCGCCGCGCACCACCAGCAGCACGTCGACCTCGGCGCGGGTGGATGCCGTCATGATGGCCTCGGCGATCTTGTCGGCGGCAAACTGTCCCTGCACCGGGGCAGGGTAGAGCACGATGTTCACGTGCGGCGCGCGGCGCTTCAGCGCCGTCAGCACGTCGCGCAGGGCGGCCGCCTGCGGGCTGGTGACGATGCCGATGCTGCGCGTGAACAGCGGCAGGGCGCGCTTGCGCTCCTGGTCGAACAGGCCCTGGTTCGCGAGCTTCTCCTTCAGGCGCAGGAAGGCTTCGTAGAGCTGGCCGACGCCGGCGCGGCGGATCGCCTCGACATTGATCTGGTAGTCGCCGCGCGCGCCGTACAGCGTCACCAGCGCGCGCACCTCGACCTTGTCGCCTTCGCGCGGCACGAACCCGGCATACTGCGCGCGGCTGCGGAACATCACGGCGCGCACCTGGGCCGCGTCGTCCTTGAGCGTGAAGTACCAGTGGCCCGAGCTGGCGCGGGTGAAGTTCGAGATTTCCCCGCCGATCCACACCAGCGGAAAGGAACGCTCGAGCAGGCGCGCGACCTGCTGGTTCAGCGCGGTGACGGACAGCACGGGCGGCGCGGCGTAGGCGGTGTCGGAGTCGTTATCGTTGAGCATGGTTGAAGTCCTGATGCATAAGCCGAGAAGCTTATGGCACATCCATGACGGTCCGACAAGAGGTTTTTGAATCGAATCGCGCCGCCTTATTTGCGGGCAGCGGAGGGTGATTTGTTTTAAATCAATGACTTAGATGGGGCGATATGCACTTGGGCACAATGTTATCCACAAAAAATGTGAGGAACTCGGCAGTAAGCGCATGGACCTGCCAAAATTCCGGGCATGCAGAACTATTCCCTTATAAATCAAGTGCTTGGTAGTTATCCACCGGCCTTGCGCACATCTTTTTCCACAGTTTATGTGAAAAGTTCATGCTACGGCCGAGCTGGTGGACAGGGGTTGTGGGAAAAACTTCGTCTCACTCCCCTTCGTCGCGTGGGAGCGATGGGCTGGAATGGTCGTGCTAAAAAATCGTGCAGGAGAATTTTTCTATTTAAAATCAATGGTCTTGCGCTATCGCAAGGCGCTTCCTCACAATTTTGTCCACAGAAAATGTGAAGAAGCGCAAACCTGCTCGGTCTGGGCGCCGGTTGGCCGAGCTACCGGCATCCCGCGCAGCGTCAAGCGTCGGCGGCGGGAGTAGTGCATAACGATCAGGGGGCCGCATGGATTCGTCCATTTTCCCAGCTTAAACCGAGCGCTACAGTATTTCGCACGGCTTAATGTTGTGCTTGCTCAAAAATCAGGCGGTTGGAAAATGCGACGTATATTCAAACACTTAAGCTGTCGTGGAAGGCCTTGCTCACATTCTTTTCCACAGAAAGTGTGCATAGTCCCCAGCTTGCCTTCATCGCGCCAAGTCCGCTAATGCATCGCTTCCCCCAGCGAACGAAGTCGGTGTGGACAAGTCGTACTGCTTACTTTCCTTGCAGAGGCACTTTCTCCTTTGAAATCAATGATGTTGACGTGTATCAATACTCTTGCTCACAATTTTGTCCACAAAAAATGTGGGGAAATGCGTTGGCGCCAGATGACGCGAGCATGGGGAGTGCATGCCGCATTCTTCAGCAGCAAAACATTATTGAGACAAATCAATGGCTTAGCGTGGATGCAGTCTCATTGCGCACATTTTTATCCACAGAAAATGTTCAAAAGTGGGTAAGGCAGTGGCTCCGCTCAGTCTCTCGGCCTGCCGCGAACCCCGAGCTGCCAACCCTGCCGTTTTCTTGCGCAAGGGAAAAATTCCCTTAAGAATCAACGGCATCCCAACATGGGGAGGCGCTTGCGCACAATTTTATCCACAGAACTTGTGCAGAACTGTACTTGCCGCAGCGGCGGCAACTTGTTACATTGCCGAATTCGTTACTGTTCTGTCAGGAGTTCACTTGCTCGCCATTATCCAAGCCGCAGGCTGGCCCATCTGGCCATTGTTGATTGCCTCGATCATTGCCTTGGCCCTCATCATTGAACGCTTGATTTACCTGCGCCGCGAGAAGATCCTTCCGAAGCAGTTGCTGGGCGAAGTCATCAACGTCTACCGCAGCAGGAAAGTAACGCCCGAGATCGTGGCCACGCTGGAAAACAATTCGCCGCTCGGCGCCGTGCTGGCCGCCGCGCTGCGCAATGTCGACGCCCCGCGCGAGGTCATGAAGGAGTCGATCGAGGAGGCAGGTCGCGGCGTCGCCCACGTGCTCGAGCGTTTCCTGACCACGCTCGGCACCATCGCCTCGCTGGCGCCGCTGATGGGCCTGTTCGGCACCGTGGTCGGCATGATCGAGATCTTCGGTTCGCAGAACGCCGCCGGCGCCAATCCGGCCCAACTCGCGCACGGCATCTCGGTGGCCCTGTATAACACCGGCTTCGGCCTGGCGATCGCCATGCCGGCCCTGGTGTTCTACCGCCACTTCCGCGCCCTGGTCGACAGCTTCATCATCGACATGGAGCTGCAGGCCGTGAAATTCGTCGACGTCGTCCACGGTGACCGCAAATGATCGATTTCCGCCGCGGCCGCAAGCGCGAGGACCCGGAGATCAACCTGATCCCCTTCATCGACGTGCTGCTGGTCGTGCTGATCTTCCTGATGGTGTCGACTACCTACAGCAAGTTCACCGAGCTGCAGATCACGCTGCCGACGGCCGACGCCGAGAAGGCGGCGGAGAAGCCGTTCGAGATCAACGTCACCATCGACGCCAAGGGTAACTACACGGTGAACAACACGCCGGTGTCCTTCCACGGCGTGGCCGGCCTGGCCGACGACCTGAAGGCGGCGGCCCGCTCCGGTCCGAACGGCCAGCCGGTGGCGGACCCGGTCGTCATCGTGAATGCCGACCAGTTCGCGATGCACCAGATGGTCATCAACGTGCTGGAGGCGGCGCGCCTGGCCGGCTATGACAAGCTGACCTTCGCCGCCCAGACCGGCGGCAAGAAGTAAACCCGGGCGGTCCCGGCGTCCACGCGATCGCAGCAGGCGGACACCGGCGCCGCTGCTGCGATCCAGGCCTTTCATGTCCAAGAATAATTCCCTCGAATCGACCCTGACCCGCGCCTGGCTGCGCCGCGGCCCGCTGGCCTGCGCGCTGTGGCCGCTGTCGCTGCTGTTCCGTGCGCTTGCCGCGCTGCGCGCCGCCCTGTTCCGCGCAGGCGTCCTGAAGTCCGGGCGCCTGCCGGTGCCGGTCGTCGTGGTCGGCAATATCTTTATCGGCGGTACGGGCAAGACGCCGCTGACCATCTGGCTGGCCGAGGCCCTGCGCCAGGCCGGGATGCGCCCCG
Source organism: Massilia haematophila (assembly GCF_042647645.1). Classification (NCBI taxonomy): domain Bacteria; kingdom Pseudomonadati; phylum Pseudomonadota; class Betaproteobacteria; order Burkholderiales; family Oxalobacteraceae; genus Massilia; species Massilia haematophila. The sequence continues at coordinate 179,473 of NZ_JBHRVV010000001.1, forward strand.
GCGTGATCTCGCGCGGCCACGGCAGCGCAGAAGAGGGTGGCGGCGACAGCCCGCGCGCGGTGACGGTCGATTCCGATGCGCGCGCCGTCGGCGACGAGCCGCTCCTGATCGCGCGCCGCGCCAGGGTGCCGGTGTTCGTCGGCCGCAAGCGCTTCGAGGCGGGCAGGGCGCTGCTGGCGGCGCATCCGGAAGTCGATGTCCTCCTGACCGATGACGGCCTGCAGCATTACGCCCTGGCGCGCGACGTCGAGGTGATCCTGTTCGACGGACGCGGCGTCGGCAACGGCTGGCTGCTGCCGGCCGGCCCCTTGCGCGAGCCGCCCGCGCGCCGGCGCGACTTCACGGTGGTCAACGCGCCCGACGTCACGCCGCAGCTGGCGCGCGCCGTCGGCGGACAGCCCTTCCGCATGCAGCTGGCGGGCGACATCGCCGAGCGCCTGCGCGACCCCGCCGAGCGCGTGCCGCTGGCGAGTCTTGCCGGCCGGCGCATCCTGGCCGCGGCCGGGATCGGCAATCCGGGCCGCTTCTTTGCCATGCTGCGCAATGCGGGACTGACCTTCGCGGAGCTGGCGCTGCCCGATCATTACGACTTTCGCGAAGACCCGTTTGCGCGTGTGGATGCCGATGTCATCCTGATCACCGAGAAGGATGCAGTAAAATGTGGGCAACTTGAAAACCTGAAGCACGATCCGCGCCTGTGGGTCGTGCCGGTCAGCGCGCGCATCGATGCCGCGCTGGCCGAACAAATTGTGGAGAAATGTCGTGGACGCTCGACTGCTTGATATCCTGGTCTGCCCGCTGTGCAAGGGACCGCTCGAATACGATAAGAAGGCCCAGGAACTGACCTGCCGCCCGGACCGCCTGGCATACCCGATCCGCGACGGCATTCCGATCATGTGGGCCGACCAGGCGCGCAAGATCGAGGCGCTCTGAGTATCGACATGACGTTCACTGTCATCATTCCGGCGCGGCTCGCGTCGACCCGCCTGCCGAACAAGCCGCTGGCCGACCTCGGCGGCAAGCCGATGGTCGTGCGCGTGGCCGAGCGCGCCCGTGCGTCGGGCGCGACCCGCATCGTGGTCGCCACCGACCATGCCGATATCCTGGCGGCCTGCGCCGCCCACGGCGTCGAGGCCGTGATGACGCGCGCCGACCATCCGTCGGGCACCGACCGCATCGCCGAAGTGGCGCGCGCGCTCGGCCTCGGTCCGGAGGAGGTCGTGGTCAACCTGCAGGGCGACGAGCCGCTGATCGATCCCGCGCTGCTGGCCGCCTGCGCCGCCCGCATCGAGGCCGGGTTGCCGATGGCCACCTGCGCGCATCCGCTGCATGCGGTTGCCGACGTGTTCAACCCGAACGTGGTCAAGGTGGTGCTCGACCGGCAGGGGCGGGCCTTGTATTTTTCGCGCGCCACCATTCCCTGGGCGCGCGACGCCTTTGCCGCCTCGCGCCATACGCTGCCGGCCGCGCTGCCGGTCGATTACGCGCCGCTGCGCCACATCGGCCTCTACGCCTACAGCAACGCCTTCCTGCAGGCCTATCCGGCCCTCGAGGTGTCGCCGCTGGAGCAGGTCGAGGCCCTGGAACAACTGCGCGTGCTGTGGCACGGGCATCCGATCGCGGTCCACGTCACCGACAGCGCGCCCGAAGCGGGCGTCGACACCCCGGAAGACCTGGCGCGCGTGCGCCTGCATTATCCGTCTTGATCTCCGCAGAAATTGATTTGCGGAGCGTCTGCGGCGCCTCAAAAATTTCAGGTTTTCGACCCCGACGCTACCCGCCGGGGTTGGCGTTGACGCTGACTTTTGTGGTAAGTTTCGTGTCAAGCTAGTCAGATATGCATCAATCCCGATTGTTTGCCAACACATTTACAGTTATCAACATCCGTCTTAGGAATTCTTCATGCGTCTCATTCTGTTAGGAGCGCCCGGCGCCGGCAAAGGCACCCAGGCTAACTACATCAAGGAAAAATACAACATCCCGCAGATCTCCACCGGCGACATGCTGCGTGCGGCGATCAAGGCCGGCACCGAGCTGGGCCTGGCGGCGAAAAAGGTCATGGACGCGGGCGGCCTGGTCTCGGACGACATCATGATCGGCCTGGTGAAGAACCGCCTGCAGGAAGCCGATTGCGCCAACGGCTACCTGTTCGACGGCTTCCCGCGCACCATCGCCCAGGCCGACGCCATGAAGGACAACGGCATCAACGTCGACTACGTGCTGGAAATCGACGTGCCCGACGAACTGATCGTCGAGCGCATGAGCGGCCGCCGCACCCACCAGGCGTCGGGCCGCGTGTACCACACCAAGTTCAACCCGCCGAAGGTCGCCGACATCGACGACGTCACCGGCGAGCCGCTGGTCCAGCGCGACGACGACAAGGAAGAAACCGTCAAGAAGCGCCTGTCGGTCTACCACAACCAGACCGAAGTGCTGCTCGGCTACTACAACAAATGGGCCCAGTCGGGCCTGCCCGGCGCCCCGAAGTATCGCAAGATCTCGGGCGTGGGCCCGGTCGAACAAGTCAGAGACGCGGCCTTCGCCGCACTCTCCGAGTAAGACAGAAAGCGGACGCAAGCGTCCGCTTTTTTTTCGGGGTTACGTTCATATCCCATCCCCCCGAGCGTGTAAAAAAGCCTCCAGGGCAAGGCGCACCGCCGCAGCGGCGGACCGCGAAGACAGTACGCTAGTACGGCGAGACGAGTGCAACGCTGCCATGGAGGTTTTTTTACACGCTCGGGAGTACTAATGGTTTGAATCAAAGGATTGCAGTACGCAGTGAGGCAGACTGCTCCGCCAAAGGGCTGGGCATTCTTTCAATGTGTGGTGTTACTTGATCAAAAACTAAGGGGACGATATGGCAGCAAACCTGATCACGTTTGCCGTGGCGTGTGGTGTCATCGCGGTCATCTACGGACTCTGGGCGCGCGCCTGGATCCTGCGCCAGGATGCGGGCAACGCCCGCATGCAGGAAATCTCGCTCGCGATCCAGGAGGGCGCCGCCGCCTACCTGGGACGCCAGTACCGCACCATCGGCATCGTCGGCCTGGTGTTGCTCGTTGCCATCTACTTCCTGCTCGGTGCCTGGACCGCCATCGGCTTCCTGGCCGGCGCGGTGCTGTCCGGCGCCTGCGGCTTCATCGGCATGAACGTCTCGGTGCGCGCCAACGTGCGCACCGCCCAGGCGGCCAGCAAGGGCATGAACGAAGCGCTCGACGTCGCCTTCAAGGGCGGCGCGATCACCGGCATGCTGGTGGTCGGCCTGGGCCTGCTCGGCGTTACCCTGTTCTACTGGGCGCTCACGTCCAACGGCGACAGTGCGCTGTCGCGCCACGACGTGATCAAGCCCCTGATCGGCCTGGCCTTCGGCGCCTCGCTGATCTCCATCTTCGCGCGCCTGGGCGGCGGCATCTTCACCAAGGGCGCCGACGTCGGCGCCGACCTGGTCGGCAAGGTCGAGGCTGGCATTCCCGAGGACGATCCGCGCAATCCGGCCGTGATTGCCGACAATGTCGGCGACAACGTCGGCGACTGCGCCGGCATGGCGGCCGACCTGTTCGAGACCTACGTCGTGACACTGATCGCCACCATGCTGCTGGGCGCGCTGATGATCGACGCCGGCGCCGGCGACGCGGTGCTCTACCCGCTGCTGCTGGGCGCGGTGTCGATCATCGGCTCGATCATCGGCTGCGCGATGGTGCGGGCCCGTCCCGGACGCAAGATCATGTCGGCGCTGTACACCGGCCTGTGGTGGGCGGCGGGGCTGTCGCTGATCGGGTTCGCCGTCGTCACCTGGATGGTCTGGGGGGACCCGGAAATGCGCGCCAGCATGCTCGGCTGCGCGATCGTCGGCATCGTGCTGACCGGGCTCATGGTCTACATCACCGAGTACTACACCGGCACCGAGTTCAAGCCGGTGCGCCACATCGCCGAAGCCTCGACCACCGGGCACGGCACCAACATCATCGCCGGGCTGGGGGTGTCGATGAAGTCGACCGCCTACCCGGTGCTGGTGGTGTGCATCGCGATCCTGGTCGCTTTCCAGCTGGGCGGGCTGTACGGGATCGCGGTGGCGGCCACGGCGATGCTGTCGATGGCCGGCATCATCGTCGCGCTCGACGCCTACGGGCCGATCACCGACAACGCCGGCGGCATCGCCGAGATGAGCGGCATGCCCGATTCGGTGCGCGCGATCACCGACCCGCTCGACGCGGTCGGCAATACCACCAAGGCCGTCACGAAGGGCTATGCGATCGGCTCGGCGGGCCTGGCCGCGCTGGTGCTGTTCGCCGATTACACTCATGCCCTCGATTCGGTCGGCAAGTCGGTGGTGTTCGAACTGTCGAACCCGATGGTGATCGTCGGCCTGTTCATCGGCGGCCTGATTCCCTACCTGTTCGGGGCGATGGCGATGGAAGCGGTGGGGCGCGCGGCCGGCGCGGTGGTGGTCGAGGTGCGGCGCCAGTTCCGCGACATCGTCGGCATCATGGCCGGCACCGGCAAGCCCGAGTATGACAAGGCGGTCGACATGCTGACCGCCTCGGCGATCCGCGAGATGATCCTTCCCTCGCTGCTGCCGGTGGTGGTGCCGATCCTGGTCGGCATGCTGCTCGGACCGGCGGCCCTGGGCGGCATGCTGATGGGCACCATCATCACCGGCCTGTTCGTGGCGATCTCGATGACCACCGGCGGCGGCGCCTGGGACAACGCCAAGAAATACATCGAGGACGGCAACTACGGCGGCAAGGGCTCGGACAGCCACAAGGCGGCGGTGACCGGCGACACCGTGGGCGATCCCTACAAGGACACGGCCGGCCCGGCGGTCAATCCGCTCATCAAGATCATCAATATCGTGGCGCTGCTGCTGGTGCCGCTGCTGCCGGCGGCCGGATGGATGTCGGTCTCGGCGCCGCAGATCGCGGGCATGCGCGACGTGTCGCAGGGAGCGGTGCATACGCCGGCAGCGAGCGCGGCGCACCGGGCGCCGCAAGGGCAGGTAACCGTGCCGATGAGCGTGCCGATGAGCGTGCCGGTGAGTGCGCCGGTGAGTGCGTCCGATGCGGCACCGCTTGCAGCGCCGGGCGCCGCGTCGGCTACCGGCGTCCCCGCCGGGACCGCCGAGGCAAGGCTGGCGCCGGATGCGCGCCCGCCCGGCGGCTGAACGTCCGCGCTCAGGTTGCGGCGAGCGCCTTGTCGACCGCCGCCGACAGCGAGGCGTGATCCGAGTCGCCCAGGTAGCGCTCGCCGTTGATGAAGAAGGTGGGCGTGCCGTGCACGCCGAGCGCGCGCGCCTGTTCGGCGTGGACGTCGACGCGGTCGCGATAGCGTGCGTCTTCGACCTCGTCGTCGAAACGGTCCACGTCCAGGCCCAGGGTGTCGGCGATCGCCGACAGCGCGCCGGCGTCGAGCTTGGCCTGGTTGGCGAACAGCGTGTCGTGCATTTCCCAGAACTTGCCCTGGGCGCCGGCCGCTTCCGCCGCCTGGGCGGCCGCCTCGGCGAACGGATGCTTGTCGGCCAGCGGCAGGTGCCGGAACACCAGGGCCAGGCGTTCGCCATGGCGCGCTTGCAGTTCGCTCAGCGCCGCATGCGCGCGGGCGCAAAACGGACACTGGAAATCGGCGTACTCGATCAGGGTGACGGCCGCATTCCTGCTGCCGCGCAGGTGATCGTCGTCCGAGATGCTCAGTTCTGTGCTCATCCATGCCTCCACGGTGATGCCGGCGATGCCGGCGCGGCAACATGATGGCACGAGGCGTCGGGAGCGCGCCGCAGGTTTCCGCGCGTCACCCCCCTCACGGTCTCAGCGCGCCGCGCCTGGTCAGAACACGCACATCTTGTTTGCCTCCTCGCGCAGCCAGCCGCGGAAATCCGGATGGGCAATCGCGATCAGTTCCTGGGCCCGCTGCTTGGCCGACTTGCCGCGCAGCTGGGCCACGCCGTATTCGGTGACCACGTAGTTGACGTCGTTCTTGCTGGTGGTGGCGTGGGTGCCGGGCGTAAGCGTGGGCACGATGCGCGAGATGGTCCCGTCCTTCGCGGTGGACGGCAACACGATGAAGGACTTGCCGCCGCGCGAGCGATTCGCGGCGCGCACGAAGTCGACCTGGCCGCCGGTGCCGGAATAGGGCAGGTGGGCGATGCTCTCGCTGCCGCACTGTCCCAGCAGGTCCACCTGCAGGCTGGCGTTGATCGAGACCAGCTTGTCGTTCTGCCCGGCGATGTACGGGTCGTTGGTGAAGTTCGACGGGTGCATCTCGAGCATCGGGTTCTGGTGCATGAACTCGTACAGGCGGCGCGAGCCGAGGGCGAAGGTCGCCACCATCTTGCCCGGCAGCAGGGTCTTGCGCCGGTTGGTGACGGCGCCGCACTCGACCAGCTTGAGGATGCCGTCGCCGATCATCTCGGTGTGGATGCCGAGGTCCTGCTTGTGGGTCAGCTGCATCACCACCGCGTCGGGAATGCCGCCGTAGCCGATCTGCAGGGTCGAGCCGTCCTCGATCATGTCGGCGACGTGCTTGCCGATGGCTTCCTGCACCGGGCCGATGGTGGGCAGGCCGACTTCCATGATCGGATCCTCGCTCTCGACCAGCGCCGTGACCTGCGACACGTGCACGTGGCACTGGCCGTGTGCGAACGGCACATTGGGGTTTACCTCCAGCACCACCACGCGCGCCTTGGCCACGGCCGCCATGGTGTAGTCGGTGCCCAGGCTGAGCGAAAAATAGCCCTGCGGGCTCATGCTCGAGGCCATGGCGAACACCACGTCGGCCGGCATCAGGCCGCGCTCGATGAGGGCCGGGATCTCGGAAAAATAATTCGGGATGAAATCGCACCAGCCGCCCTGGCCGCCGCCGCGCGAGGCGCCGCCGAAGAACAGGGCGGCGTGGCGTACGTGACGCGCGGTGTCCTGCTCAAAATAACCGTACTTGCGCATCGCCAGGATCTGGGCCACGCGAATGTCCTGCCAGCGGGTACGCCCCTCGGACAGCGCGGTGAGCAGGGTGGGCGGCTCGCCGACACCGGTCGGCACGATGATCATGTCCTTGTCGCGCAGGTGCGCCAGCGCATCCGCGGCGCTCGTGCGCCGGGCCTGGTAAAGCTCTTGAACCGTCTGCATTGCCGTCTCCATCTTGTGGTTTTTAGGTAACTTCGAGGTAACTTCGAGGTAACCTTCGGGGTCACCTTCGGGGTTGCTTTCGTGGCCGCCGCCGTGCTGCCGCAGGCGTGTCCCTGCCGCCAGCGTAACGCCGGTTCCTGACGTGGACTTGACGGCGGCGCGGAAGCGCGCGCCCCTGTCCACCATGGCGGAAGATAATTGCCTTATCGGTCAAGCTGTCGCATGGAGGTCCACCATGAAACGCGCCAAACACTCGAAACCTTACCGCGCCGCCCAGATCGCCCTGGCCCTGGTGGTGGCCCTGGCGGCCGCCGCGGCCGCGCACGCGGCCCAGCCGCAGGCGGCTCAGTCCCAGGCGGGGACGTCCCAGTCGGGCCAAACCCAGTCGGGCCAAACCCAGTCGGGCCAGCCGCAATCGAGCCAGTCGCCACCGCAGCTGACGCCGGTGCCGGCGGCGACCGGACCGCGCTACGGCCCGGAGCTGCATCCGCAGGCGCCCAGGTCCGAGCCTGGCGCCCAACCCGAGCAGACCCCGCAGGCGCAGGAAGAAAAAGCCGGCGGCATGCCCCAGCAGCCCCGCCACCAGGAGGTCGACCCCTCGGCGCGGCCGGCGCCTCAGCAGACGGATCCGGCCAGGAGCAAGGGCAAACAAGACCCGAACAAGCAGGCCAGGACGGCGCCGCGCCGTTCGGTGCAGGTCAACGTGGCGCGGGTGCCCGAGGTCCAGCCCGCGCCGGGCCTGCCGATGGCCGCGCCGCCGCCCGCGCAGCCGGTGCCCCTGCGCCCCGCTCCAGCCCAGGTCAATTGTGTCGGCAACACCTGCAACGACGCGGCCGGCACCACCTACCAAACCGGCGTGGGCAATGCGGCGCTCACCAGCCAGGGCCGTCTATGCACCCAGCATGGCAGCACGATGCAATGCTTTTAATGCATGGCATTTAATGCGGACGTGGTTTTTCCCGTCAAAAGTTCGCTACAATCTCGCGGGTTGACGTTAACGTAAACGTCAAAAAGAACGCGAAAAGGAAAAACCATGCAAATTCAGAATAATGTGTTCATCGTCACCGGCGGCGCGTCGGGCCTGGGAGCAGCTACTGCGCGCATGATCACCGAAGCCGGCGGCAAGGTCGTCATCGCCGACGTGCAGGCCGAGGCGGGCGCCGCCCTGGCGGCCGAGCTCGGCGGCCAGTTCGTCAAGTGCGACGTCACCCAGGAAGCGGACGGCCAAGCCGTGGTCGCGGCGGCGGTGGCCCTCGGCACCCTGCGCGGCCTGGTCAACTGCGCCGGCGTGGCGCCGGCCGTCAAGACCGTCGGCAAGGATGGTCCGCACCCGCTGGACGTGTTCCAGCGCGCGGTGAACATCAACCTGGTCGGCACCTTCAACATGGCGCGCCTGGCGGCGGAAGCGATGGGCAATACCGAAGCGGCCGAATACGGCGAGCGCGGCATCATCATCAACACGGCCTCGGTCGCGGCCTTCGACGGCCAGATCGGCCAGGCGGCCTATGGCTCGTCGAAAGCGGCCGTGGCCGGCATGACCCTGCCGATGGCGCGCGACCTGGCGCGCAGCGGCATCCGCGTGATGACCATCGCCCCGGGCATCTTCGAGACCCCGATGCTGATGGGCATGCCGCAGGAAGTGCGCGATTCGCTGGGCAAGATGGTCCCGTTCCCGCCGCGCCTCGGCATGCCGAAGGAATACGCGCACCTGGCCAAGGCGATCATCGAGAACGTGATGCTGAATGGCGAGACCATCCGTCTCGACGGTGCCATCCGCATGCAACCGAAATAAGGCAGCTGGACACCTGTCACATTAGAGCGTGGCATGAGCCATCTGACAATTTGATGTAGGATGCCAGACGATGTTGGGCGTGCACGGCCGCTGGCCGGTCACGCCCTTCCTTCTTTTGGAGAACCCATGATCAAGTTGAAGATGCTCGCCAGTGCCGCCGCCCTGGCCATCCTGGCCGGCGCCATGCCGGTCGGCCACGTGTTCGCCCAGGAGGCGGCCCAGGCGACGGCCAACGACAGCGCCCAGCGCGCCCCCGAGATCGCGACCGGCTATACCGAGAAGGCCGGCTGGGCCGCGCGCAAATACATGGTGGCCGCCGCCAATCCGCTGGCGGTCGAAGCCGGTTACGAGATGTTGAAAAAAGGCGGCAGCGCGATCGATGCCGCGATCGCCACCCAGATGGTGCTTACCCTGGTCGAGCCGCAAAGCTCGGGCATCGGCGGCGGCGCCTTCCTGGTGCACTACGACGGCAAGAAGACCCAGGCCTTCGACGGCCGCGAGACCGCGCCCGCCGCCGCCGACGAGCACCTGTTCGAAAAGCCCGACGGCACGCCGCTCTCGCGCACCGCCGGCGTCGTCGGCGGCCGCTCGGTGGGCGCGCCGGGCGTGCTGCGCATGCTCGAACTGGCCCACAAGCAGCACGGCAAGCTGCCCTGGAAAACCCTGTTCGCGCCGGCGATCCGCCTGTCCGAACAGGGCTTCCCGGTCAGCGCCCGCCTGAACGGCATGCTGATGTGGGACGCCCACCTTCGCAAGGACCCGACCGCGGCCAGCTACTTCTACGACAAGGAGGGCCAGCCCTGGCCGGTCGGCCACGTGCTGAAGAACCCGGCGCTGGCGAAGACGCTGCGCGAGATCGCGGCCAAGGGGGCCGATGCCTTCTACCAGGGCCGCATCGCACGCGACATCGCGCACAAGGTCAGGTCGCATCCGACCAACCCGGGCCTGCTCACGACCAGGGACATCGCCGCTTACCGCCCCAAGGTGCGCGAACCGGTCTGCAGCGACTACCGCGTCTACACCGTCTGCGGCATGCCGCCGCCGTCCTCGGGCGGCATCGCGGTGGCCCAGATGCTGGGCATGTTCGAGACGCGCGACATGGCGAAACTGGCGCCGGCCGACGGCGTGCCGGGACCGGATGCGGTGCACCTGTTCTCCGAAGTGGGGCGCCTGGCCTATGCCGACCGCAACCGCTACGCCGCCGATACCGACTTCGTGCCGCTGCCCGGGCGCGGCCTGCCGGCGCTGATCGACAAGGATTATCTCGCACGTCGCGCCGCGCTGATCGGGGAACGCTCGATGGGCGAGGCGCCGGCCGGCAATCCGCCCAGCATGGAAATGGCGTGGAACTGGGGCAGGGACAACGCCATCGAGACCCCCTCCACCTCGCACCTGGTGGTGGTCGACGGCCACGGCGCCGGCCTGTCGATGACCACCACCGTCGAGGATGCCTTCGGCTCGCGCCAGATGGTCGACGGCTTCATCCTGAACAACCAGCTGACCGACTTCTCCTTCGCCGCGCGCGACAAGGACGGTCCGGTGGCGAACCGTGTCCAGCCGGGCAAGCGTCCGAGGAGCGCAATGTCGCCGACCATCGTGTTCGACAAGCAGACCGGCAAGCTGGTGCTGGCGGTCGGCTCGCCCGGCGGACCGGCGATCATCAATTATGTCGCCAAGACCCTGGTCGGCACCCTCGACTGGGGCCTGAACATGCAGCAGGCGATCGCCTTGCCGAATTTCGGCAGCCGCAACGGTCCGACCGAGATCGAGGCGGGACGCTTCCCCCAGGCGACGGTTGACGCCCTCAAGGCGCGCGGCCACAAGGTCCAGCAGACCGAACAGAACTCCGGCCTGCACGGCATCATGCGAATGTCCATCCACGGCGAGCCCTGGTGGTTCGGTGGTGCGGATCCGCGACGCGAAGGCGTTGCAAAGGGTGATTAAGCAACAATAATTTCCCTTTGGCTCCAGATTGTTTGTTACCCTTGTGGGGTGAATACGGAACAGACAAGCGGAGCGATGTTGATCAGGCAAGGTGCGCAGCCAGCGCGCCTTGCCGCATTCCCGTTCGCCCAAGCAGCGGCGGGAGCGGCGGGAGCGGTGACGCGGGCATGAAGGCGCTGCTGTTCGTCCTGCTGCTGGCGCTGGCCGGCGGGTTCGTCATGCCGGCCGGCGCCGCGCCCGCGCCCACGCTGCGCTTCGAGCACCTCAGCGTCGACGATGGCCTGGCCCAGGAGTCGGTGCTGGCCATGGCCCAGGATGCCGACGGCTTCATGTGGTTCGGTACCCAGAACGGCCTGTCGCGCTTCGACGGCTACCGCTTCGTCAACTTCCGCAACGCCGTCGGCGATCCGACCACCCTGGCCAGCAACTGGGTGCGGGTGCTGCACGTCGACCCGCAGCGCCGGCTCTGGATCGGCACCGACGGTGGCCTGGCGCGCTACGATGCCGCGGCCCAGGCTTTCCAGCACTTCCTGCCGGACGAGCCGGCACGGCGCGGCAACGGCAACCGCCACGTGCGCGCCATCGTCGACGACGGCAAGGGCGGCCTGTGGATCGGCACCGGCGACGGCTTGCAGCACTTCGACATCGCCAGCGGCAGCTTCACGACCTGGCACCACGTGCCGGGCGACCCCGACAGCCTGGCCAGCGACGACATCACCTCGCTCGCGCTCGACCGCACGGGCCGGCTGTGGGTCGGCACCGCTGCCGGCGTCGACAGCTTCGCGCCCGCGAGCGGGCGGTTCGCGCATCACCGCAGCGGCCCCCAGGGCCGGCGCGATGCCGTGCAGGCGCTGCTGCTCGATGGCGCCGGCGCGCTGTGGATCGGGTCCCTGGGCGGGCTGGAGCGCATGTCGCTGGCCGGACCGGACGCCGGCCGGCGCCGCTACTTCGGGCCGGACGACGGTATCCCGCGCGCCTGGATCAGCGCGCTCTACGAGGATGCCGTGGGCCAGGTCTGGGTCGGCGCGCACGACGAGGGGCTGTACCGCTGGGACGCCGCGCGCGCGCGCTTCGAGGCCCACCGCCAGGTCATCACCGACAGCCACAGCCTGGCCGACAACCACATCGCCGCCCTGTACCGCGACCGCGTCGGCACCTTCTGGGTCGGCACCTGGTATGCCGGCGTGTCGCGGGTGGACCTGGGCAGCGGCGGCTTCGCGCGCATCGTGCGCGAGCGCGACGGCGCGGTCAGCGCCGACAACCGCGTCAAGGGCATCGAGAACGACGGCAACGGCAAGATCTGGCTTGCCGCCACCACCAGCCTGCAGTTGTACGATCCCGCATCGAGCGCGCCGAACCGCATCTGGCGCCACGAACCGGGCAATCCGAACAGCCTGATCGACGCCGCCGTGAACGCGGTCGTGCGCGACCGCCAGGGCCTGGTGTGGATCGGCGGGCGCACCGGCATCACCAGCTTCGACCCGAAGAGCGGCCGCTTCGTGCGCCAGGTGCTGGTGCCGGGCGAGTCCAATGCGAACACGGTGCGCGCGATGTTCCTGGGGCGCGACGGCATGCTCTGGATCGCCACCCGCGGCGGCCTGCACATGCTGGACCCGGCCACGCGCCGCCTCGTCAGCTACCGCCACGATCCGGCGCGCCAGGCCAGCCTGTCCGACAACACGGTGCGCCCGGTGCTGGAAGACCGGCGCGGCCGGCTGTGGGTCGGCACCTTCCACGGCCTCGACCTGCTCGACCGCGCCAGCGGGCGCTTCCGCCATTTCCGCCACGACCAGTACGATCCGACCAGCATCAGCAACGACGAGGTCCACTACCTGATGGAAGACCGCGTCGGCAACGTCTGGGTCGGCACTGCGGTCGGCCTGAACAAGATGGTGACGGCCGCCGACGGCTCGGTCAGCTTCGTGCGCTACACCATGCGCGATGGCCTGGTCGACGACGCCGTGGCCGCCATGCTCGAGGACGAGGACGGCGCGATCTGGGTCAGCACCACCAACGGCCTGTCGCGCTTCGATCCCGCCAGCGGCACCTGGCGCAGCTACATGGCGGCCGACGGCACCATCGACGGCGCCTACTTCGACGCCTCGGCCGCGCGCGCGCCCGACGGGACCCTGTATTTCGGCGGCTTCAACGGCATCACCGCCTTCGATCCGCGCGCGCTGCGCTACAACCGCATCGCCCCGCGCGCCGTCATCACCGGCTTCCAGATCTTCAACCGCCCGGTGCAGCAGGCCTGGCCGGAGCTGCTCGACGGACCGGTGGAGGAGATGCGCGCGATCACGCTGTCGTCGAAGCACTCGGTGTTCTCGATCGAATTCTCGGCCCTGCATTACGCGGCGCCCAAGCGCAACCGTTTCGCCTACAAGCTGGAGGGCTTCGACCGGCAGTGGGTCAACGCCGACGCCGGCAAGCGCTTCGCCACCTATACCAACCTCGACCCCGGCCAGTACGTGTTCCGGGTGCGCGCGGCGAACAAGGACGGGGTCTGGAGCGAGACCCCGGCCACCTTGACGATCACGATCGAGCCGCCGGTGTGGGGCACCTGGTGGTTCCGCGTCACCGCGCTGGCGTTCCTCGCCAGCGTCGCCATCGGCGGCTACCGCCTGCGCACGCGCCGCCTGCGCCGCCAGCAGCTGCGCCTGGAGCGCCTGGTCAGCAGCCGCACCGAGGAGATCGCGCTGCAGAACCGCCTGCTCGAACGCCAGACCGAGGAACTGCGCGCGCGCGAGCAGGAGGTGCGCCGCAATACCCTCGAGCTGGCCGACGCCAACCAGGCGCTGCACGAGAACGAGCAGCGCCTGCAGCTGGCCGCACGCCGCGCGGAAGACGCGGCGCGCCAGAAGTCCGAGTTCCTGGCCAACATGAGCCACGAGATGCGCACCCCGCTGGCGGGCGTGATCGGCATGCTCGGCTTCGCGCTGCGCGACGGCCGGCTGCGCGAGTCCACCCGCGAGCAGATCGAGCGCGGCCAGGCGAATGCGCAGTCGCTGCTGGCGATCATCAACGACCTGCTCGACTTCTCGAAGATCGAGGCCGGCAAGCTGACGATCGAGAACATCGACTTCGCGCTCGACGCGGCGATCGGCAATGTCGCCGCCCTGTTCGAGGAGCAGGCCGCGGCGCACAGCGTGGGCTTCGCCATCGCGCTGGCGCCGGACCTGCCGCGCTTCGTGGTGGGCGATCCGACCCGCCTGCGCCAGGTGCTGGTCAACCTGGTCGGCAACGCCTTCAAGTTCACGCCGGCCGGACAGGTCAGCCTGCACGTCGAGCGCCGCGACGAGGACCAGCCGCCGGCGACGCGCAAGGGCATGCACATGATCCGTTTTTCGGTGCACGACACCGGCATCGGCATCGCGCCCGACGCGCTGCCGCGCCTGTTCCAGAAATTCGAGCAGGCCGACGCCACCACCACGCGCCGCTACGGCGGCACCGGCCTGGGGCTGGCGATCTGCCGCCAGCTGGTCGAGCTGATGGGCGGCGCCATCGAGGCGCGCAGCGAGCAGGGCAAGGGCAGCACCTTCAGTTTCGTGCTGCCCTTGCCGGAAGGCGCCGAGCCGAGCCGCCCGCAAGTTGCGCCGCGCCTGCCGCACAGCCACCGCCTGCGCGTCCTGTGCGCCGAGGACTTCGCCACCAACCAGATCATCGCCCGCATGCTGGTCGAGGACATGGGCCACGAGATCGAGGTCGTCGAGAACGGCGCGCTGGCGGTGGCGGCCTGCGCCCGCACGCGCTTCGACATCGTGCTGATGGACGGGCGCATGCCCGAGATCGATGGCGCCACCGCCACGCGCCTGATCCGCGCCGGCGGCACGTTCGATGCGCCGGTGCTGGACCCGCAGCTGATGATCGTCGCGCTCACGGCCAATGCCAGCGACGAGGACCGCGACCGCTACCTGGCCTGCGGCATGGACGGCTTCCTGGCCAAGCCGATCGACGAGGCGGCGCTGCACCAGCAACTGAGCCTGGCGATCGAGCGCCAGCTGGGGCGCGGGATCGCGCTGCCGCCGATGCCCGCCGCGCCCCCGCTGGCCGCGCCCATGCCTGCGCCCACGCCGATCTCCACGCCGACCACGGCCGAACTCGATGCCATGTTCGGTGTGGCGCCCACGGCCGCGCCCACGCCGGCGCCGCGCGCCGCCGCCTTCCAGGCGCGCCTGCGCGCCGCCTTTGCCGCCGACCTGCCGCGCCGCCGCGCCGACCTGCGCGCCGCCCTCGACGCCGGCGACGACGATGCCTGCGGCCGCGTGCTACACGGCCTGCGCGGCAGCGCCGCCCACCTGGGCGCCGTCGAACTGGCGGTCCTGTGCGCGCAGCTGGAGAAGGCCGCCGACGCCGGCCGCCGCGACGAGCTGGCCGCCGGCCTGCCGCGTCTGGAAACCTTGCTCGAGGCCTTCGATATCATTTCGCCGGCCTGATTTTTTGCTAACAATGTATAATGTTTATTCAAAGCAATAAATGCCTGGGAGGGGCGATGCAGGTGCTGGTGGTCGACGACGATGTGGTCTCGCGCATGATGCTGATGCACCTGGTGGACAGTTGCGGGCGCTACGACATCCTGGAGGCGGAGGACGGCGCAGACGCCTGGCGCCAGCTCGAGGCCGGCCTGCGGCCGGCGCTGGTGTTCTGCGACCTGCGCATGCCGCACCTGTCGGGCACCGAATTGCTGGGGCGCGTGAAGGCCGATCCGGCATTGCGCGCCACGCCCTTCGTGCTGGTCTCGGCCGCGAACGACGCCGAGACGATGGGCGAGGCCGCCGCGCTCGGCGCCGACGGCTACGTCGTCAAGCCGTTCCGGGTCGAGCAACTGCGCCCGCACCTGGCGGCGCTGGCGCCTGACGAAACCCTGGACGAGAGCGCGCGCCGGCTCGGCATCGACCTGGCGCGCCTGCAGCTCTACCTCGGCGGCCTGGAGCGCCAGCTGCGCGATGCCGCCGCCAGTCTCGGCGCCTGGCTGGTCCCCGGCGATGCCGAGGGCGCGCGGGCACGCCTGGCGCGCCTGGGCGAGGGCTGCAGCACCCTTGGCCTGCACGCCGCGGCGGCATGCCTGGCGCGCGCCCAGGGCATGCTGGCGCCGGAGCCCATCGGCGCGGGGCTGCACGAAGCCGCTACGCTGGTGCGGCGCCAGCTCGAGCGCACCGGAGAACGCGCAAGCACCTGAACGCGGCCCCGACAATTCGCTTGTCGAGCAGATTGTTTAGATTTAAAGTATCTCCCGGATAGTCGGCTGACACCACTTTCGGGACGACCATGACAAGCTCGCACGCCGCAGCATTGAGTCCTTCCTCGCACGTCGACGGGTTCGCCCGCGACCATCTCCCGCCGCCTGACGAGTGGCCGGAATTCCTGTTCGAACTTCCTTCCTTGCACTACCCGCGGCGCATCAATTGCGCTGCCGAGCTGGTGGACGCGGCGCTGGCGCGCGGCTGGGGCGAACGCACCGCCCTGGTCGGCGCCCGCGAGCGCCTCAGTTACGCCGCGCTGGCCGCGCGGGTCGACCGCATCGCCCACGTCCTGCGGCGCGACCTGCAACTGGTTCCCGGCAACCGCGTGCTGCTGCGCGGCGCCAACTGCCCGACCATGGCCGCCGCCATCCTGGCCGTGTTCAAGGCGGGCTGCATCGCGCTGCCCACCATGCCGCTGCTGCGGGCGCGCGAACTCGGTGCGATCGTCGACAAGGCGCGGGTGGACGCGGTGCTGTGCGCCGCCTCGCTGCGCACCGAGATCGACGCGCTGCGCGAAACGCCGGGCGCGGCCTGCCCGCCGGTGACGCTGTTCGATCTGCCCGACCACGCGCATGGCGACCCCGCCGGCCCGGCCGATCCGGCCTCCCTTGAAGCGTTGATGGCGCGTCACGACCAGCCGTTCGAGGCGGTCGACACCGCCGCCGACGACGTCTGCCTGATCAGCTTCACCTCGGGCACCACCGGCATCCCGAAGGGCACCATGCACTTCCACCGCGACGTGCTGGCGATCTGCGACTGCTTCCCGGTGCATACGCTGCGTTCGACCATCGACGACGTCTTCATCGGCACGCCGCCGCTGGCCTTTACCTTCGGCCTGGGCGGATTGCTGCTGTTCCCGCTGCGGGTGGGCGCGGCCGGCGTGGTAATCGAAAAGCTCACGCCCGAGACCCTGCTCGATGCGATTGCGCGGCACCGCGCCACGGTCTGCTTCACCGCGCCCACCTTCTACCGCCAGATGGCCCAGCTGGCTTCCCGCTTCGACCTGTCCAGCCTGAGCCGCAGCGTCTCGGCCGGCGAAGCGCTGCCGCTGGCCACGCGCGACGCCTGGCAGGAGGCGACCGGCCTGGCCATGATCGACGGCATCGGCGCCACCGAAATGCTGCACATCTTTATTTCGGCCGCCGGCGACGCCATCCGGCCCGGCGCCACCGGCAAGCCGGTGCCCGGCTACCGCGCCTGCATCCTCGGCGAGGACGGCGAGCCGCTCGGGCCGGGCGTGATCGGGCGCCTGGCGGTGAAAGGGCCGACCGGTTGCCGCTACCTCGCCGATCCGCGCCAGCGCGACTATGTGCAGGATGGCTGGAACCTTACCGGCGACGCCTACGAAATGGATGGCGACGGTTATTTCTACTATCGTTCGCGCCTCGACGACATGATCATCTCGGCCGGCTACAACATCGCCGGCGTCGAGGTCGAGGAGGCGCTGCTGCGTCATCCGGCAGTGGCCGAATGCGCCGTCATCGGCCGCCCGGACGAGGAGCGCGGGCAGGTGGTCGAGGCCCATGTCGTCGTACGCGGCGGCCACGCGCCGGGCGATGCGCTGGCGGCCGAACTGCAGGCGTTCGCCAAGACCCAGATCGCGCCCTACAAGTATCCGCGCCGGATCGTGTTCCGCGCATCGCTGCCGCGCACCGAAACCGGTAAACTGCAGAGGTTCAAACTACGCGCCGAAGCGCTTTAGACCAGGATGCAGGATTTCGAAGGGGAAGACGACCAGCGCGACGCGCTCGACCTGGCAACGCGCCTGACCGGGGACCACCACCAGTCGCTCAAGCTGTGGCTGCGCATGCTCTCTTGCACCGTGCGCATCGAGAACGAGATTCGTACGCGCCTGCGCGCCGGTTTCGGCATCACCCTGCCGCGTTTCGACCTGATGGCCCAGCTCGAGCGCCATCCGGACGGCTTGCGCATGGGCGAGCTGTCGCGGCGCATGATGGTCACCGGCGGCAACATCACCGGCATCACCGACCAGCTCGAACGCGAGGGCCTGGTCGCGCGCGTGCCCGATCCCCAGGACAAGCGCGCCTTTGCCGTCAGGCTCACCCCGGCCGGCCGCGACGCCTTCGCGGCGATGGCGAAGGTGCACGAAGGCTGGGTCGAGGAATTGCTGGGGCATGTGCCCGCCGAGGACAAGGAGCGCCTGATCGGGCTCCTGGACGGCATGAAGGCGGGCCTGGACGGGCGGGGCAGGGCCTAGCCGCCGGGCCGTATGCCGGGCCGTATCTTTGCTGCGGCTGGCTGCGGCTTAGCCGCGCTCGTGCTCCTTGCGTGGCGTGGATGCTTCCTTGGCCGCTGGCTTGTAGGTGATCACCCGGTAGATGTACCAGGCCAGCAGGATGCCGAAGATCACTTTCGACACCGGATCGATGTACTTCGAGACTTCCTTGTAATTATCCTCGAGCAGATAGCCGGCGGCAGTCAGCAGCCCGGTCCAGGCCAGCGAACCGACGCTCGAGTACAGCAAGAACTGGCCGAGCGACATGTTCGACAGGCCCGCCGGGACCGAGATCAGTGTGCGCACCGCCGGCACCAGGCGCCCGAACAGCACCGCCTTGCGGCCATGCTTGCGGAAGGCATCGAGCGACTTGTCGATGTCTTCCGAGTTGAGCGTCAGCCAGCGTGCCTTGCGGTCGGCCAGTTTCCGCAGCCGCTCGCAACCATACACCTTGGCCGCGTAATACCAGGGCAGGGCGCCCACGACCGAGCCGGCCGTGCCGGCGATCAGCACGCCGACCACGTTCAGGTCGCCGCGCGCGGCAACGAAGCCGGCGAAGGGCATGATCATCTCCGACGGAATCGGCGGAAAGATATTTTCGAGCGCCATCAGCGCGAACACGCCGAGGTAGCCGCTTTTCTCGAGAAATTCAGTGATGAATTCGAACATGGGGCCATCCTGTCTGCCGGTAGTCCGGACATCGTAACCGGGACGGTGGCGCCTTTATGTTCGGCAGGGCACGCTTGACGCTATTTGGTCTGCTATCCGAAGAGTTTATAGGTGACCAAATATATTTCCTGTTCAGTTGGATATTGGTATTCGTATGGACAAAAGTGAATACCTTGGATTAGCATGAATATTTATTAAGAACAGTGCTTTCCGGATCCAGACGAAAATGAAACGACAAATTGAAATGGCGCAACTACGCCGCCCACCCAACCGCCTGACATCGGCCGAATATGCGATGTACAAGTTGGAAGGCTTATCTTGGGAAGAGAAATCCGCGTTTCTCGGGGAAAATTCCGGTACCGCCATCAATACGAATAATGATCTGCGAGCACAATACCTTACCCTAGATAAACTTATTACCTATGGTATTTTGCGGTTTCATCAATTTCCATTTCCGGAAATTAAGGCAATTGGTCACCCAACGCGTAATTTCCCTGGTGCCATTTCTCTGCGCTCGGTGGACGAAGTCGCAGCCTATCTCGCGACGCAGGTTGATTTTCCTATTTTCATGAAGCCGATCGCCGGCAATGCCGGCGCCGGCTCGGTCTGGGTCGAGGCTTTCGAGGATGGCATGCTGCGGCTTCGTAACGGCAAGACGGTGGCGGTCAAGGAGTATTTCGAGCGCTGGCTCGGCAAGGAAGGCATCCTGCTCCAGGTGGCGGCGCGTCCACACCCGAGATCGCCCTGCGCTTCGGTCCGCGGCTGGCCACGGCGCGGGTGGTCGTCCTGATGAGCAATAGCGGACCCATCGTGCACCGCGCCGTCCTGCGCATTCCCGTGGGGCAGAACATGATCGACAACTTCCAGCATGGTGCCTCGGGCAACCTGCTGGGCGCGATCGATATCGACACCGGCATCATCTCGAACGTAATCGGGAAGAAAAACATGGGACTGGAAACCATCCCCGCGCATCCCGATACCGGCGAGCAGATCATCGGTTGCGCCGTGCCCGACTGGCAGCAGGCCAAGGAGATGTGCATCGCGGCTGCGCCATTGTTCCCAGGTATCAAATACCAGTCATGGGACATCGCCTTCACGGACCAAGGGCCGCAAACCATGGAGGTCAATTCCGGCGGCGACGTCGACGTGCTCCAGCTCGCTTCCGGACGCGGCATTGCCGACGCCACCTGGTGGAAACTGATGCGCGAACCGGCACCGCGCAATTTCCTGCGCCGTTTGCTGGTTCGCAATGGGCCTTGGAGTCAAGGTTTCTGAAGCAGGACTTGGCGCCCCGAGGTCGCTCGGGGCGAAGGGCGTTCGCGGGAATGTCGTAGGCGCCCAGGGACCGTACCTGAACCGAGGTGCCGCCCGGCGGCGGCCTGGCAGGAGAAGAGTTTGGTCCCCCCGACTGGAATCGAACCAGTATCCCACGCTTAGGAGGCATGTGCACTATCCATTGTGCTACGGGGAGGACACCTGTGCCGCGCAGGGCGGCACCGTGGTTCGGCGAGCGGACCCTGCGCGCGGCAGGCCGGTATCGTGAACCGAACGCAATTATAGCCGAGGAAAGCGGCATCATTGGAAGTGTATGCGCCGCAGTCGGTACAATGGGTGCTTCGTTCACTCAATTTTCCGCCGCGCCCGGTGTCGACGCGACCCCGGGCGGGCCGCATACAGAATATGGCTGTCATTTCCCTCACGTCCGCGCAACTTGCGTTCGGTCACGTCGCGCTGCTCGATCACGCGGATTTTTCCCTCGAAGCCGGCGAACGCGTCGGCTTGATTGGCCGTAACGGCACCGGCAAGTCTTCCCTGCTCAAGATTATTTCCGGCCGTTCGAAACTGGACGACGGCCTGCTCGTCATGCAGCAGGGCCTCAAGATCGCCTACGTCGAGCAGGAACCGGTGTTCGACCCGGAGTCGACCGTGTTCGACGCCGTGGCCGCCGGCATGGGCGAGCAGCAGGCGATGCTGGCCGAGTACGAGGCGCTGACCGGCCAGTTCGGCCAGGGCAATGACGAGGCGCTGATGGAGCGCATGCACGTGCTGCAGGGCAAGCTCGACGCCACCGATGGCTGGAACCTGGCCAACAAGGTCGACACCACGCTCGACCGCCTGGGCCTGGCGCGCGAAGCGAAGATGGGCACGTTGTCGGGCGGCATGCAGAAGCGCGTCGCGCTGGCGGTGGCCCTGGTTTCGGCGCCGGACGTGCTGCTGCTCGACGAACCGACCAACCACCTCGACTTCAAGTCGATCATGTGGCTGGAAGGCTTGCTGCGCGAGTTCCGCGGTTCGGTGCTGTTCATCACCCACGACCGCAGCTTCCTCGACAACGTGGCCACCCGCATCATCGAGCTCGACCGCGGCAAGCTCTTGTCCTTCCCGGGTAATTTCTCGACCTACCAGGAGCGCAAGCGCGAGCTGCTGGCCAACGAGGAAGTCGAGAACGCGAAGTTCGACAAGTTCCTGGCGCAGGAAGAAGTGTGGATCCGCAAGGGCGTGCAGGCGCGCCGCACCCGCGACGAAGGCCGGGTCCGGCGCCTGGAGGCGCTGCGCCTGCAACGCCAGGCACGCCGCGAGACGCAAGGCCAGATCAAGCTCGACGTGGCGACCGGCGAGCGCTCGGGCAAGATCGTCGCGGAACTCGACAACGTGTCGAAGAGCTTCGGCGAGAAAGTCATCATCAGCAACTTCACCGGCACGATCCTGCGTGGCGACAAGGTCGGCCTGATCGGTCCGAACGGCGCCGGCAAGACCACGCTGCTGAAGATCATCCTGGGCGAGGAAAAGGCCGACAGCGGCACCACCCGCCTCGGCACCAAACTGAACGTGGCCTACTTCGACCAGATGCGCGCCCAGCTCAACGAGGAAGCCAGCCTGGCCGATACCATCGCGCCGGGCAGCGACTGGGTCGAGATCAATGGTCAGCGCAAGCACGTCATGACCTACCTCAGCGACTTCCTGTTCGCGCCCGAGCGCGCCCGCTCGCCGGTCAAGTCGCTCTCCGGCGGCGAACGCAACCGCCTGTTGCTGGCGCGCCTGTTCGCCAAGCCGGCCAACTGCCTGGTGCTGGACGAACCGACCAACGACCTCGACATCGACACCCTGGAACTGCTGGAAGAGCTGCTGGAAGACTACAGCGGCACCGTGTTCCTGGTCAGCCACGACCGTACCTTCCTCGATAACGTGGTAACCCAGGTGATCGTCGCGGAAGGGCAGGGACTGTGGCGCGAATACGTCGGCGGCTACAGCGACTGGGAGCGCGTCAAGGCGAACGAGCCGAAGCAGGCGCCTGCCGCGTCCAAGGCCGCGCCGGTCAAGCCTGCCGAGGCCGCAGTCGAGGCGGCTGCGCCGGCCAAGAAGGTGAAGCTCAGCTACAAGGAGCAGCGCGAGCTGGAAGAGCTGCCCAAGCTCATCGCCTCGCTCGAGGACGAGCAGTCGGCCATCACGGCCCAGCTGAACGCTCCCGACTTCTACAAGACCAATCCGGCCGATGCGCGCCGCATCAACGCCCGCTACAGCGAGATCGAGGACCAGCTGCTCGAGGCGCTCGAGCGCTGGGAACAGATCGAGGCACGCGCCCGCGGCGACGCCTGAGCGCGTCATGGTCCGTAACGCGGCCGGGACAACCCCGGTCGCGTTGATCCAGCACAGATCGAGGCTTGCGGTTTTCGTCAGTATCGGCTTTGGCGTTTCGGATCGCCGCTGCTCCGGTCCGCGCCGGAACCGTGCACCTTGCGTGCATGTTGCGTGCATTTTGCGTAGCGCCCGCGCGCCGTCCCGCACGCGCGCGCCGCCGGCGCTTCGCCCGCAGCGGCGCGGTTCCCCATCGAGCCAGCGCTTTCGATATGACCAAGGACATGTCGCGACTTCGCCTGCATCCGCCGGTGTTCCTGGCCGGCGCGCTCGTCTGCGCTCCCGCACTCGCCGTCCCCGGCACGGCGCTCGACCTCTACGGCCGTATCGGCTGGGCACGCGACGACAACCTGCTGCGCATCCCCGATGACCAGCCGGCCTTCGACAACCAGCGCTCGGACTCGTGGACGACGCTGGAGGCCGGCGCCGTCTACGACCGCACGATCAGCCGCCAGCGCTTCAGTGCCCATGCCAAGCTGTCGAAAGTCGAGTTCGACCATTTCCGCCAGCTCGACTACGACGGCCGCGACATCCAGGGCACCTGGTACTGGCAGGTCGGCAACCGTTTCGAAGGCCGGCTCGGCGGCAGCTATGCGCGCACGCTGGCGCCGTACACCGACTTTCGCAGCGACGAGCGCAACCTGCGCGAGCAACGCCGCGGCTTCTTCGAGGGCGGCTGGAAACTCCACCCGCGCTGGGAAGCACGCCTGGCGCTCTCGCGCGACAAGTTCGAATACGAATTGGCCGCCCAGGCGTACAACGACCGGACCGAAGACGTCGTCGAGCTCGAAGGGCGCTACCTGGCGTCCAGCGGCAGCGCGGTGGGCCTGGTGCTGCGCCGCATCGAGGGCGATTATCCGAACCGGCGTCCGTTTTCGCTTAGCACCCTGACCGACGACTTCACCCAGGACGAACTGAAGGCGCGGGTCGACTGGAAGCTGAGCGGCGCCACCACGCTGCAGGCGCTGGCCGGCTATGCGCGCCGCGAGCAGCCGTCCTATGGCTCCGGGCGCACCAGCGGCGTCAACGGCCGCGCCACGGTGCTGCACGAGCCGACCGGGAAGATCCGCTACCGGGCCTCGGTATGGCGCGACTTCGCGCCGATCGAGAGCTACACCGTCAGCTACACGTTGAACAAGGGCGTCAGCGCCGGCGCGACCTGGGATGCCAGCGCCAAGCTCAGGGTGGAAGCGGACGCCAGCTACGAGAAGCGCGACTACGAGCCGCGTGCCGGCGCCAGCCCGCCGGGCACGCCGGGCGGCACGCTGGACGACGCGCTGCGCAGCGCCAGCCTCAAGGCGACCTGGACGGTGCGGCAGAAAATCACCTTGTCGGCGGCATACATCTACCAGGCCCGCACCGGCTCGCCCGCGCTCGGGATCGGCAAGTTCACGTCCAACATCTTCGCCATCGACGCCAGCGGACAGTTCTGAAGACCCAGCGATGACGGTCAACGACATCCCGATCATCTCGTTTTTCCAGCGCGTGCTTGATCCGCTGATCATCATGGGGTCCCTGTACGTGTCGTCGCTGGCGTTCGGGCAGCCGTTCTCGGGCTACGCGCTGGTCCTGATGATCCTGGCCTTCTTCATCTCGTCGGCCGTCTACCAGCATATCGATCCCTACCGTACCTGGCGCAGCGGGCGCATGCTGGCCTATGCGCGCGACATCGTCTTCGGCTGGTGCCTGACCATCGGGGTACTGTACTTCCTCGGCTCGGCCAGCGGCCTGAAATACTATTACGACGAACGCGTGCTGCTGGCCTGGGCCATCGCCGCGCCCGCGACCCTGCTGGCCAGCCACATCGCGGTACGGCTGGCGGCCGGCAGGCCCGATCGCAGCCGCGAAGTGCGCTCGGTGGTGGTGGTCGGCGCCAACGACGTGGGTCTCAAGTTCGCCACCATCTGCGACCGGCACCCGAACCTCTTCATGCAGGTACGCGGCTTCTTCGACGACCGTGCCGGCGAGCGTCATCCGACCGGGCTGCGCCACCCGATGCTGGGCAAGATGTCCGAGCTGAGCCAGCACGTACGCGCCCACAACATCAAGCTCATCTTCATCAGCCAGCCGTTGTCGGCCCAGCCGCGCATCCGGCGCCTGATCGACGAGCTGCAGGACACCACGGCGTCGATCTACTTCCTGCCCGACGTCTACGTCTTCGACCTGATGCAGGCGCGCTTCGACAACGTCGGCGGCATGCCGGTGATCGCGATCCGCGAGACGCCCTTCATGGGCCTGAACGGCATGATCAAGCGCGCCAGCGACATCGCGCTCGCCAGTGCGATCCTGCTGGCGCTGGCCCCGCTGATGCTGGCTATCGGGCTGACGGTGAAGTGGACCTCGCCCGGCCCGGTCATTTTCAAGCAGCGCCGCTACGGGCTGTATGGCGAGGAAATCTGGGTCTACAAGTTCCGCTCGATGCACGTGCTCGACGACGGCGGCGACATCGTCCAGGCGCGCCGCGACGACGGCCGCGTGACGCCGATCGGCGGCTTCCTGCGCCGCACGTCGCTCGACGAACTGCCGCAGTTCGTCAACGTGCTGCAGGGTCGCATGAGCATCGTCGGGCCGCGGCCACATGCGGTCGCGCACAACGAGCAGTACCGGAAACTGATCAAGGGCTACATGTTGCGCCACAAGGTCAAGCCGGGCATCACCGGCTGGGCCCAGGTGAACGGACTGCGCGGCGAGACGGCGACGCTGGACAAGATGGAAGCGCGCATCGCCTACGACCTCGACTACCTGCGCAACTGGTCGCTCTGGCTGGACCTGTGGATCATTTTAAAGACAGTGAAGGTCGTTTTGACGCGTGAGAACGCCTTCTGAGACGAATCGCTGAAGCCTGGCTTAAACCGACCGTCATGGGCGGGTGAGGGCGCTTGCCAGCCTGGCCGGATTGCGTGAGGCTGAGAACCGGCGTTCGCGCGTGGCGGATGCCCCGGGACAGAAGCGGCCCTGCATAGCGAGAACTGGAGCGTCGGCAAGACCCGCATACCTACTCAGGGCGCGAGACCACGGAAGAGGTTTCAGGTTCGGTTTTTGGCCTGTGCGTGCTTCGATTCTAGTCAAGGAATGTGCTGCGTGTGACAGGTACGCTTGCAACGGCGTTCTGCCCGACCGCACGCGCTTCGCGGTGGTGGGCAATGGCGCCGCCGCATCGATCACGCAGGCGCATCCGCATGGGAGGGAAGCTTGAATAATCCGGATTCTCGCATCTACGTCGCCGGCCACCGCGGCCTGGTCGGCTCGGCCATCGTCCGCGCGCTGCGCGCCCGCGGCTACGCACACATCGTCACCCGCACCCACGACGAGCTGGAGCTGACGGACCAGGCGCAGGTGCGCGCATTCTTCCGCGCCGAACGCATCGACCAGGTCTACCTGGCGGCGGCGCGGGTCGGCGGCATCCATGCGAACAACACCTACCCGGCGGAATTCATCTACGACAATCTGCTGGTGGAAACCAATGTCGTCCACGAAGCCTGGCGCGCCGGCATCAGGAAACTGCTGTTCCTCGGTTCGTCCTGCATCTACCCGCGCCTGGCCCAGCAGCCGATCCGCGAGGACTATCTGATGTCCGGCGCGCTGGAGCCGACCAACGAGCCGTATGCGATCGCCAAGATCGCCGGCATCAAGCTGTGCGAAAGCTACAACCGCCAGTACGGCACGGATTACCGCAGCGTCATGCCGACCAACCTGTATGGGCCGGGCGACAACTATCACCCCGAGAACAGCCACGTGATCCCGGCCATGATCCGGCGCTTTCACGAAGCGAAGACGCAAGGCGTACCGGAGGTGGTCATTTGGGGCAGCGGCAAGCCGATGCGCGAATTCCTCTACGTCGACGACATGGCCGCCGCCAGCGTGCACGTAATGGAGCTGGCGCCCGCGGTGTATGCCGACATCACGGACCCGATGCATTCGCATATCAACGTCGGGGCCGGCGTCGACGTCAGCATCGCCGAACTGGCCCGGCTGGTGGGCGAGGTGGTTGGCTATGGCGGGCGCATCGTCTTCGACAGCAGTCGTCCGGACGGCACGCCGCGCAAGCTGCTCGACGTCTCCAAGCTGCATGCGCTGGGCTGGCGCGCCAGCACGCCCTTGCCGGAAGGCCTGCGGCGCGCCCACGCAGCTTTCCTCCAGGCCGAAACAACCGAGGCGGCGGCCTGAACGGCGGCGCACAGCCTGAACTGCGCATCACCCACAAGGAGCGATCTTGAAGAACGTGTACCAGGTAGGCGCGGGATCGATGAGGGCCGCAACCGTATTGGCAGCGGCGCTGGCGGCGGCGCTGGCCGGATGCGGCGAGGGCGCCAAGGAATCGAAGCCCGGCCAGGCCCTCGCCAGTGTGAACGGCGAGGAAATCACGGTGCTCCAGCTGAACGAGGAAATCCAGCGTGCCGGCGTGCCGGCCTCGCGCCAGCAGGAAGCGAGCAAGCAGCTGCTGCAGGCGCTGATCGACCGCCAGCTGCTCGAGCATGCGGCGGTGCAGGAAAAGCTCGACCGCGACCCCAAGGTGTTGCAGGCGATCGAAAGGGCACGTTCGCTGATCGTCGCCCAGGCCTACATGCAGAGGCGCCTGGCCAACCTCGCGCGTCCCACGCCGGCCGAGGTCGAAGAGTATTTCAACAAGCATCCCGAATTCTTCTCCAACCGCAAGCAGTTCCGGATGGACCAGCTGGTCCTGGCCGCGAAGGACCTGACGCCGGAGGCGCGCGCCGCCGCCGATGCCGCCCGTTCGCTGGAGGAGGTGGCGGTGTGGCTGGACGCCCGCCAGGTCAAGTACGGGCGGGCCGAGGTCACGCGCAGCACGTCCGAGCTCAACCCCGAGCTGTCGAAGAAACTGCTGGGGATGCCGAAGGGCCAGCTGTTCAGCGTGCGCGAGGGCGAGCGGGCCATGCTGCTGGCGGTCGCCGAAGTGCGCGAAGCGCCCGTGTCGCTGGAGGTAGCAGGGCCCCAGATCGAAAAATACCTGATGAACAGCAAGAGCAAGGAACTGGCCGCCGCCGAGGTTGCACGCCTGCGCCAGCAGGCCAGGATCGAATACCTGAACAAGGACCTGGCGCTCGGCGCGCAGGCGGCGCCGGCCAGCATGACGGCACCGGCCGCGGATGCGCCCGGAGAGCCGGGCGGGCCGGCGGCAGGGCAGGGCGCCGGGGCGGCGCACGGACAGCAGGGCGCCGCGGCGGAACCCGGGCAGGAAGGCGCCGGCCTTGCATCGGCTAGCCCCTCAGCCAGCCCCGCGGCCAGCCCCTCGGCCAGCACCCTGGCCAAAGCACCGGCCAACGCACCGGCCAGCACCCAGGCCACCAGCGACGCCGAAGGCGCGCCCGACCATGCCGCGGTCGACCGCGGCGTCGCCGGCCTGAAATGAATCCTTACCATCGATGGCGACAGGAGAACGGACGATGAAACCACTTGCACACTGGATGGCGGCGGCCGTGCTGGCGGTAGGCGCCGGGGTTGCCGGCGCCGCCGAAGTCCTGCTCGGACCGGGCGACGTGGTGCGTTTGTCGGTCTACGGCAGTCCCGACCTGTCGATCGAGACGCGCGTCAGCGAAAGCGGCGCCATCACTTTCCCGCTGCTGGGACAGGTCGGCGTCGGCGGCCTGTCGGTGGCCGCCGCCGAGAAGAAGATCGGCAAGCTGCTGGAGAAGGGCGGCTACCTGAAAAAAGCCGAGGTCAACATGATCATCACGACCCTGGCCAGCCAGCAGGTGTCGGTGCTGGGCCAGGTCAACCGCCCGGGGCGCTACCCGGTCGAAGGGCGGCGCAAGGTGCTCGACCTGCTGGCGATGGCCGGCGGCGTCAACGCCGATGGCGGCGACCTGATCAGCCTGGTGCGCACGCGCGACGGCAAGACCACGCGCGAAACCATCGACGTCGTCGACATGGTGCGCAAGGGCGAGCTGGACAAGGACTACGAGGTGGCCGGCGGCGACATCATCTACGTCGAGCGGGCGCCGCGCGCCTACGTCACCGGCGAAGTGCAGCGGCCCGGCGCCTTCCGCCTCGAGCGCGGCATGACGGTGCAGCAGGCCATTTCGGCAGGCGGAGGACTGACCCCGCGCGGCAGCGCGCGCCAGCGACCCGGTCCAGGTCGACGACGTCATCACGGTGCGCGAGAGCTGGTTCTAGGCAATCGAGCACGACGAACCGGAGCCCGCCATGAACCTGCATCAGTTCTTCCTGCTGCTGCGCGCCCGTCGGAAGCTCATCCTGTCGACGCTGCTGGCCACGATCCTGCTGGCGCTGGGCTGGAGCCTGGTCCAGAGCAAGACCTATACCGCGACCACCTCGGTGCTGTTGAACTACAAGGGCGTCGATCCGCTGACCGGGCTGACCATGCCCGGTCAATTGCTGCCCGGCTACATGGCGACCCAGATCGACATCATCAGCAGCAAGAACGTGGCGCTGCGCGTGGTCGATCGCCTGCGCCTGGCGACCAACCCGACCGTCATCGCCCAGTTCCAGGACGCGACCGAGGGACGCGGCAGCGTGCGCGACTGGCTCGCCGACCTGCTGCTGCGCAAGCTCGACATCAAGCCTTCGCGCGAGTCGAGCGTGGTGGAGATCAGCTTCAAGGGCGCCGACCCGGGCTTCGCGGCGGCGGTGGCGAACGCCTTCGCCGAGGAATACCAGAACGCCAGCGTGCGCCTGAAGACCGACCCGATGAAGAAGGCCTCGGCCTACTTCAACGAACAGACCCGACAGCTGCGCGACAACGTCGAGACGGCGCAGGCGCGCCTCTCGAAGTACCAGCAGGAAAAGGGCATCGTCAGCCTCGACAACAACCGTGTCGACGTCGAGCTGGCGCGCCTGAACGACCTGTCCTCGCAACTGGTGGCGGCCCAGGCGATGGCGCTGGAAGCGACCTCGCGCGAGCGCATGGCCGGGAGCGGCAACGCCCAGTCGCCGGACGTGACCAACAATCCCCTGATCCAGAACCTGCGCGTGGCGTTGTCCGCGGCCGAGGCCAAGCTGGCCGACAGCGCGTCGCGCTACGGCCGCAACCACCCGACCTGGCAGGCCGCCAGCGCCGAAGTGGGCAAGATGCGCGCCGACCTGAACGCGGCGCTGGCCACGGTGTCGCGCAGCGTCGGCGGCAATGCCCAGGTGCTGCGCCAGCGCGAGGAGGAATTGCGGGCGGCGCTGGCGGCGCAGAAGACGCGCGTGCTCGAGCTGAACCGCACCCGCGACGAGCTCGGCGTGCTGCTGAAGGACCTCGACAGCGCCCAGCGCGCTTTCGACGCCGCCAGCCAGCGTTTCTCGCAGACCCGCATCGAGGCCCAGTCCGAACAGTCCGACATCGCCGTACTCAATCCGGCGGTGGCGCCGAGCGAGCCCTCCGGCCCGCGGGTACTGCTCAATACCCTGGTGGCGGTGTTGCTCGGTACCGTGCTCGGGGTCGGTGCGGCGTTGCTGCTCGAACTGCTCAACCGCCCGGTGCGCTCCAGTGCCGATGTCCAGGAGTTGCTCGGTATTCCCGTGCTCGGCACGATTGCCTGG
This sequence comes from Massilia haematophila, assembly GCF_042647645.1. Classification (NCBI taxonomy): domain Bacteria; kingdom Pseudomonadati; phylum Pseudomonadota; class Betaproteobacteria; order Burkholderiales; family Oxalobacteraceae; genus Massilia; species Massilia haematophila. Next base: position 209,614 of record NZ_JBHRVV010000001.1, read on the forward strand.
CAAGCGGCGCGTCCGCGCGGCGCCCTGCGTGCGTTGATGGCGCCGCGCCGCCTGCTGCGCCTGAACTAGGAGGCTCCATGAATTCACCGATCCTGTCGTCGCTGCCGGCCGATTCGGCCGAGCTGGCCGAATCGGCCGACGCCGCCGAATCGAACATGGGCACGCTGCTGCAGGGTGCCGGCAAACTCACGCCGGAAGGCGCCGAGCGTGCGCTGCGCATGCAGAAGGACCTCGGGATCCGCTTCGGCGAGGCCGCTGTGCGCCTGGGCCTGGTAAGCGAAGACGACGTCCAGCAGGCGCTGGCGCGCCAGTTCGCCTATCCCTACCTGCCGAAAGGGCAGGCGCAGCTGTCGCCGCGGCTGCTGGCTGCCTACGATCCGTTCTCGCCCCAGGTCGAAGCGCTGCGCGCAATCCGCAGCCAGCTGATGCTGCGCTGGTTCGCGCGTGGCCGGCGCGCGCTCGGCGTGCTCGGCGCCGATCCCGAGGACGGCGCCGCGCTGTTCGCGGCCAACCTGGCCGTGGTGTTTTCCCAGCTCGGCGAACAGACTTTGCTGGTCGACACCAACCTGCGTACGCCGCGCCAGCACGAGGTGTTCGGATTGCGTCCGCGCCAGGGTTTGTCCGACCTGCTGGCCGGGCGTGCCGACCTCGACGTCGTGGTGCGCGTGCCCGGTTTTGTCGACCTGTCGGTGCTGCCGGCCGGGACGTTGCCGCCGAATCCGCAGGAGCTGCTCAGCCGCGACACCTTCCTCGTCCTCGATGCCTCGCTGGCGGGCCGCTACGACGTCGTGCTCTACGACCTGGCGCCGTTCGGCGCCGGCGCCGACGCGCTGGCGGTGGCCGGCCGGGCCGGCGGCGTGCTGCTGGCGGTGCGCAAGGACCACACCCGGGTGGCCCAGCTCGCCCGCATGGCCGAGCAACTGGCCGAAGGCGGCGCCGAGGTCGTCGGCGCCGTCGTGATGGAGTTCTGAATGACGGCCCAGGTGCGCCCCGGTCCTTCGCCGCAGGCCGCATCCGGCGCGGCGGGCGCGCCCCTGCGCTCCGGCCTGCGTGCCGCACTGCGCGCCGCGCTGCCCGAGTGGTGGCCGGTGATGCTCGGGCTGGCCGCGCTGTTCCTGCCCACCATGGTGTCGCTGTTCACCGGCGCGTGGATCGGCGAGGAGCAGGCGCACGGGCCGATGATCTTCGGCCTGGCCTTGTGGCTGATCTACCGCAAGTGGCCGGAAGTGCAGGCCGCGCCGGCCAGGCCAAGCTGGATGGGGTGGCCGCTGCTGGCCCTCGGCCTCGCGCTGCACCTGCTGGGACGTTCGCAGCACATCCTGATGTTCGAGATCGGCTCCATCATCGTGGTGCTGGCGGCGATCGTGCTGGCCAAGCTGGGCAGTCGCGCCTTGCACGTGCTGTGGTTCCCGTTCTTCTTCATGCTGTTCATGGTGCCGCTGCCGAGCGAATTCGTGGCCGTCGTCACCATGCCGATGAAGATGGCGGTGTCCTGGGCCACCGAACACATCCTGTTCGCGGCGGGCTACCCGATCGCGCGCTCCGGCGTGATCCTGCAGATCGGCCAGTACCAGCTGCTGGTGGCGGACGCCTGCGCCGGCCTGCAAACCCTGCTCACGCTCGAAGCGCTCGGCCTGTTCTACCTGAACCTGATGCGCCACCCCTCGGCCTTCCGCAACATCGGCCTCGCCATCCTGATCATCCCGATTTCGCTCTCGGCCAACGTGATCCGCGTGATCGTGCTGACCCTGGTCACCTACTACCTGGGCGACGCCGCCGGCCAGGGCTTCCTGCACGGCTTTGCCGGCATGGTGCTGTTCCTGACCGCCCTGGTCCTGATCCTGGCGGTGGACTCCAGCCTGCAATGGTATGCCGGACGCCGCCGGCCGCCGGGGGAGGCGGCATGAACCGGCGCTTCCTCGCCAGCGTGCTGCTCGGCGCGGCGATGGCCGGCACCTCGGCCCTGACCGGCGCGCTCACGCCCACCGTCAGGGTGGCGCAGGCGCAGGCGCCGTTCCGGCTCGAGACCATGATCCCGCAACGCTTCGGCGCCTGGCGGGTCGATCCCAGCGTGGTGCCGCTCACGCCCGACCCCGAGCAGCAGGGGCTGTTGCGCAAGCTCTACGACCAGACCCTGTCGCGCACCTACATCGACGGCACCGGGCGGCGCGTGATGCTGTCGATCGCCTACGGCGGCGACCAGAGCAAGGCATTGCAGCTGCACCTGCCCGAGGTCTGCTACGTGGCCCAGGGCTTCCAGCTGGTGCGCGACGGCGCCGGCAGCCTGGCCACGCCGTATGGTGCGCTGCCGGTCAAGCGCCTGGTGGCGCGCCAGCAGCAGCGCAACGAGCCGATCACCTACTGGATCACGATCGGCGACAAGGCGACCCGCTCCGGCATCGAGCAAAAACTGCGGCGCCTGGCCTATGGCCTGTCGGGCGAGATCCCGGACGGCATGCTGGTGCGCGTGTCGAGCATCGGCACCGACGAAGCCGGCGCCTACGCGCTGCAGGACCGCTTCGTGACCGAGCTGCTGGACGCGCTTGCCGCCCCCGACCGCGCGCGCCTGATCGGCGCCCAGGACCCCGCGACCTGACCGGTTGGCTGCGATGAGCGATACCCTGCTGCAGTACCTGTTCACCTCGCTGCCCTTCATCGTCGTCGTGCTGCTGGCCGTGCTCGCGGTGCTCGGCATCGGATGCGGGATGGTGTGGCCGCGCCTGCTGGTCTATCCCTACCTGTGCATCTTCTTCTGGATGAACTCGACCAGCTACGGCAGCCTGTCCGTGTTCGCCTCGCCCGGCGTCTACAGCCGCGGTTCCGGCATGCTGTTCTTCCCGCTGGTGCTGTGGTACGTGCTCGGCGCCTGGTGCTGCGCGCGCGTGGCGGCCGGCTTCGGGCAGGCGATGGGGCCGACGACAGGCCAGGCCGGAGGGCAGGGCGGGCGGCGCGACGGGATGCCGGCGGCAGCGCCGCCCTGCAACCTGCGCCCCTGGTTCTGGGGCTGGGCCGTGCTGCTGGCGGCGCACGCCGGCGCCGCCTTCCTCGCCGGCGTCGAGATCAAGGACGCGCTGGCCCCGTCCGGTTTCTCGAACATCGTCTGGATGGGTCCGCTGATCGGGCTGGTGCTGCTGTCCTTTCGTACGCGTGAGCATGCGGTCGAGCTGGCGCGTTTCGTCATGCTTGCCGGGCTGGGGCGCGCGTTGTTCGGCCTGGGGCGTTGGGCGGCCTTTGGCGGTGATCCGAACAATATCTACGCGAATATGAACGCGATCCGGATCCGCCTGACCTTCTTCGACATCAACGACAGCCTGCTGTGCATGCTCGCCTTTGCGATCGCCGCCGTGCAGCTGTTCCAGGCGGCCCAGGTGCGCCGCGCCACGTTCTGGCGCGTGCTCGAGTGGCTGACGCTGGCCGCGACCGCCGCCTGCATCGTCCTGTCCTACCGGCGCAGCGCCTGGTTCGGCTTCATGCTCGGTTTTGCCGTCCTGATGCTGCGCTTTCCGCTGCGGCGCCGGGTGCAGCTGGCGCTGGTCGCGCTGCCGCTGGTCGGCTCGGCGCTCGCCTACGCCGCCCTGCGCCGGCTCGGCCAGACCCGTGGCGGCAGCGGCCTGTTCTACGACATGCAGTCGGGCCGCTTCGGCCCCGAGAGCGAGCGCGTGCTCGAACTCAAGCTGGTGCTGGGCGACATCCTGGCGCGGCCCTTCACCGGGATCGGTTCCTGGGGGCGCTATTCGGGCTACGAGCAGATCACCTGGCAGGCCAACCCGGACGGCGGACTGTTCCTGCACAGCGGCGTCTTGCACGTCGCCCTCAAGTGCGGCCTGCCCGGGATCGCGCTGCTGGCCGGCACCATCTGCGCCTTCGTGGTCGCCGCGCGGCGCGCCCTGCGCACGCTGCCGCCCGAGCTGCTGCCGCTGGGAACGGCCGGCGCCGCCGCGCTGGCCTTCATGATCCCCGACGTACTGATCGGTACGCCCTTTCCCCAGGTGCGCACCACGCAGATGCTGGCCTTCGCCATGGCCTTGCCCTACGTGGCGCTGGCGGCCAGTGCCGCCGCGCAAGCGCCCGTGCGCGCGCCGCGCCGGCGCTTGCGCGCGTATCCGTTGCCGGCTTGAACAGCATCATGGAACTGCGCCTGTTCCGCAATGCCTGGTCGAACCTGCTCGGCGCCGCGGTGCCGGCGCTGGCGGCGCTGGCCACCGTTCCCCTGATCGTGGCCGGCCTGGGCGAAGCCAACTACGGCGTGTATGCGCTGGTCACCGCCATCGTCGGCTACTTCGCCGTCATCGACATCAACGTCACCGCCGGCTCGGTGAAGTACATCGCGGCCCAGCATGCGCGCGCCGAGCCCGAGCGCATCGCCGAAACGCTGTGCTTCGGCAGCGCAATCTACGCGCTGATCGGTGTCGTTGGCGGCCTTGGCCTGTTCTTCGGTGCGCACTTCTTTGTCGCCGACGTGTTTACGGTGCCGCCGCGCCTGACCGGCGAGGCGGTGGCCAGTCTGCAATGGGCGGCGCTCGGCTTCTTCTTCGGCCAGTTGCAAAGCTACCTGAACAGCGTGCCCCAGGCCCTGATGCGCTTCGACGTGTCGGCGCGCCTGGAGATGGTGTTCGGCACGCTGGTGCCCCTGGCCACCGTCGGCGTGCTGATGTTGGGACATGGCCTGGTCGAGGTCATCGCGCTGCGGGTGCTGGCCAGCGCCCTGCATTGCCTGGTGCTGTGGCGCGGCATCCGGCTGCTGTTGCCGCACCTGCGCTGGCGCTGGCCGCAACCGAGCCTGCGCTCCGGCATCCTCGGTTTCTCGGCCTATTCCTTCCTGTCGCGCTTTGCCGCGCTGTCCTATGCGCATGCCGACAAACTGATCATCGGCGCCCTGGTCGGCGTCACCGGGCTGGCCTATTTCACGGTCGCCGCCACGCTCGCCAACCGGGTGCTCGGCCTGACATTTCGCCTGTCGAGCGTGTTCTTTCCGGCGGCAAGCATGCTGGCCGCCGGCGGCGAACTGGCGCGCCTCGACCACGCCTACCTGAAGGCGACCCGCTACGTGGTCTACCTGAACGCGGCCATGCTGGTGCTGCTGGCCGTGTTCGCCTACCCGCTGCTGGCCTACTGGATGGACGAGCAGTTCGCGCGCAACGGCGCCGTCGTGCTGGCGCTGATGGCGCTGTCGCAGTTCGTCGATTCGCTCACCAGCCTGCCGTCGCTGGTCAACGACGGCATGGGGCATCCGCGCGTGACCGGCCTGTTCGCGGTGACGCGGGCGCTGGCCGGCGTCCTGATCGTCTACGTGGGCGTCGCGGGCTGGGGCATCGCCGGCGCGGCCTGGGGCCACCTGGGCGCATCGGTCCTGTTCACGCTGGCTTTCCTGGCCTACGTGCATGGGCGCACGGTGCCGACCTCGCTGCTGCGCCTGTGCACCCGGGCCTACCTGCCCGGCATGATGGGGGCGGCCGGGGTGGCGCTGGCAGCGAGCCTGGCCGAGCACTGGTTCCACCGCGGCGCGCTCGACTTCGCGCTGATCCTCGTATCCACGCTGGCCCTGCTGGGGCTGGCGGGCATGCTGTTCGTGGTCGAGCGCGACGACCGGCGCTGGGCCTGGGCGCGCGTCAAGGCGCTGGGGGGAGGCTAGTGCGTATCCTGCTGGTGTCGGAAGACTTGCCGGGCGAGCAGATCGGCGGCCTGGGCAAGCACGTGGTCACGCTCGGCAACGCGCTGCTGGCGCGCGGGCACGCGGTACGCATCCTCGGCCGCAACGACCGCGGCGCAGGCGCCGCCGGCCAGATCGGCTTCGGGGGCGAATTCGTGCCCGGCTTCGACTATGCCCATCCCGGCTGGAAGGAACGCCAGCTCGGCGTCTTCAATCCGCTCAAGCGGCCCTTCTTTGCGCGCAAGGTCGGCGCCGCCATCGACCGCCATGCCGGCAATGCCGACGTCGTGCATTACCACGGCCACCTGCCCATGGTCGGCCTGCACGTGGCTGCCCGCCTGAATTACGTCCAGACCCGCCACGACCAGGGCAGCGAATGCCTGACCCACCTGCGTTTTCGCGAGGGCGCGGTATGCACCACGGTGGCGCCGCACGACTGCTCGGCCTGCATCTGCGCCAGCGCCGGCACCTTGCGCAGGACGGTGACCGCGATTGCCGTGCACGGCTACCGCCAGGACAGCGCGCGCGCCTTTGCCTTGCACAAGACCGTGTTCGTCTCGCACTTCCTGCAGCGCCAGTTCCTGCGCGCCGTGCCGCATGCCGACCTGTCGCGCTGCCGGGTGATCCCGAACTTCGTCGACTACCCGCGCCTGGCGGCCGTCGCCGCGGCCGCACCGGCGCCCAGGGCAGGGCAGGTGGCGCTGGTCGGCCGTGTCGACGCCGGCAAGGGTTTCGGCGAGTTCTTGCGCGCCTGCGCCGGGCGCCTGCCGGAAGGCGCGCAGGTGGTGGTCGCCGGCGACGGCCCGGAACGCGCCGCGCTGGCGAAACGCTACGCCGGGCGGCAAGTGCGTTTCCTCGGCTGGCAGGATTACCCGGAGGCGCTGGCCCTGGCCGCCGGCGCCCACCTGTGCGTCGTGCCCTCGGTCTGCGAGGAGGCCTGCAGCACCACCGTGCTGGAGGCGCTGGCGCTGGGCCGGCCCTGCCTGGCGCTGGCGCGCGGCGGCACGCCGGAACTGTGCGCCTACGAACTCTATCCGGGCCAGCTGCAGCTGGCCGACACGATGCCGGAACTGGTGGAAAGGCTGCGCGCCCAACTCGCCGTCGCTCCCCGGCGGGCGCAGCTCCCCGCCGCTTTCGGCGCCGACGCCAACCTCATCCTTCCACGCCTGGTCGACCTGTATGCCGAATGAACCGCGCTTCTCGATCGTCACCTGCACCTGGAACAGCGCCGCCCTGCTTCCCGACACGCTGGCCTCGGTGCGCGCCCAATCCTGCCGCGACATCGAGCACGTCTTCGTCGACGGCGGCTCGGTCGACGGCACGCTCGCGCTGGTCGATGCCCATCCGCTGCCGAAACGCGTACTGCGCGACGTCGGCGGCGGCATCAGCCGCGCCATGAACCAGGGCATCCTGGCGGCGCGCGGCGAATTCGTCGCCCACCTGCACTCGGACGACTACTACGCCGCGCCCGACGTGCTGAAACAGGTGGCGCGCTGCTTCGACGAGACCGGCGCCGCCTGGGTGGTCGGCCAGGTACAGGTGCTGAAGGACGGCCACCTGCTGGCGCCGCATCCGATGCATCCGTTCAGCTACCGCGCCTATGCCGCGGGGCGGGCGGCGATCGCGCATCCGGCGGTGTTCCTGCGGCGCGCGGTTTTCGCCCAGGTCGGCATGTTCGACGAGCGCCTGCGCTATGCGATGGACATCGACCTCTGGTTGCGCCTGGGCGAGCGCATGGCGCCGGTGCAGATCGAACGGCCGCTGACGGTGTTCCGGGAACACCCCGGCAGCGCCTCTTCGGCCAACAAGATCCTGGCGCGGCGGGAAGAGTTCGCGGTGCGGCGCCGCTACATGGGCAAGGCGCCGCTGGCGTTCACGATCTATTGCCTGCGCTACCTGAAACGCATGGGCGCGCTGCGCCTTGCTTGACTATGTGGAAACGAACGTAATGGAACGTCTTTGCGAACACAACACGCTTGTTATAGGAGTGAAAATGCAGATAAAACAAGCTTAATGTTTCGGCGTTGGATTTCTGCGGTGCAAACAAAAAAAGGATGTTTTTGGGAAAAAAGTTGCCTCTGTTCAATTTCTTGGTGAGGTAACATCAGTTCATCTCGATCGACACTTGTTCCAAGTGCCTGTCGCATGCAAGACCAGGCCGCTCTCCCGGGCGGCCTCCGGAAAGTCATCCCACGTCTCGGAGCATCATTCATGAAATTCAACCGACAGGGCCTGCTGCAGGCCCTCGCCCTGGCATCCCTGTGTGCGCTGTCGCTGAACGCGCGGGCCGACTGGGCCCAGTCGGCCGATCCGCTGGTTGTCCAGCCCGGGCCGACCAACAATGCCATCCAGGCCCAGAACCCGCCGGGCTTCACGTGGGCGCGCCACCCGACCGGGCCGGCCGCCTACGAAATCGAGATCACGCCCGTCGGCGGAACGCCGATCAAGGCCGTCGTCGAACGCAACTGGTACCTGCCGACGGAGGCCCTGCCATTGGGCAGCTATACCTGGCGCGTGCGCCCGATCAACGGCAGCGAATGGTCGACCGCGCGCAGCTTCCAGCTGGCCGCGCGCTCGACCGTCTTCGAAGTGCCCGACAACGACACCCTGCGCAAGCGCATCGCCGCCAAGCCGCGTCCGCGCGCGCTGCCGCCCTCGTTCACCCCCTACTCGACCTGGAGCGGCGGCAAGAAGGCCGATCTCGACCCCTACGTCAGCCGCATGACCAACGAGATCAAGCTGCAGATCAATGCGCTGCCGGTCCTGAACGACGCCCGCTGGCCGGTCGCGATCGCCACGCCCCTGACCGCCGCCATGGCCGCGCAGCAGACCGACATCCGCCAGCGCATCAACGAAGCGAGCCGCCAGCTCGAGGCCGCCGCGATCATGTGGCGCATGAAGCGCGACCCGATGTTCCTGAACGAAGCGCTGCGCAAGGGCGACCAGCTGGCCAGCCTGAATCCGAAAGGACCGACCAGCTACGCCAACCAGGACCAGGCCACGCGCCAGATCTCGGTGTCCCTGATCAAGGCCATCGACAGCCTGGCAGGCGACCTCGACGCGACCCGCAAGGCCAAGTGGCTCGAGACCGTGCGCGTGCGCACCGAGGAAATCTATAGCAACCTGGCCGGCGACAACGGCCGCCTGGACCAGTATCCGTTCGACTCGCACGGCAATACCAACCTGGTGTTCCTGGTCCTGATCTCCTCGCTGTCGCTGGGCGACATTCCCGAGGCGCAGAAATGGTTCGACTTCTCGTTCCGCGCCTACGCCAACGCGCCGTCGCCCTGGGCCGGCCCGGAAGGCGGTTTCGCCAATGGCACCGCCTATGCCGAATACGCGGCCGGCTACCTGGTGTCGCTGTGGGATCCGCTGACCCAGGCTACGGGCGTGAACTTCTACGCCAAGCCCTGGTCGCTGGGCTTCCTCGATTTCGCGATCCAGTTCACGCCGCCGGGCTCGAAGGTCCACGCCTTCGGCGACGGTTCCGAGACCAAGCCCGACACCCGCGTGTTCCACGCCTTCGGCTCGCGCATGGTCTCGCCGCGCGCCGCCTGGTACGTGGCCAAGCTCGGCGGCACCGAGGACACGCTGTCGCTGTTGCAGGCGCCTTACCCGATGCCGGTGGCCGACACCAAGGTCCAGCTGCCGCCGTCGAGCACGGCCTACTACCCGAGCACCGGCTGGGTCTCGATGCACAGCGATATCGGCTCCACCGCGCGCAGCTCGCTCTACTTCAAGTCCAGCCCCTACGGCTCCTTCAGCCACAGCCACGGCGACCAGAACGGCCTGCTGCTGTCGGTGGCCGGCCAGCCGCTGCTGGTCAAGGCCGGCTGGTACGACTGGTACGGCTCGCCCTACTGGACCGACTGGTACCACCAGACCCGCTCGCAGAACGCGATCACCTTCGACGGCGGCAAGGGGCAGCTGGTGAACGGCTACCGCGAGCAGTTGCAGCGCAACGGCAGGATCACCGCCTACGCGGCCCAGCCGAGCTACGACTATGCCGAAGGCGATGCGACCCCGTCCTACGGCGGCCAGCTGACGATGGCCAAGCGCCAGGTCTGGCACCTGCGCAATGCCGGCAATGCGATCCTGGTGCGCGACAGGCTGGCAGCAAGCGTGCCGCACACCTACGAGTTCAACCTGCACGCGCCGGTGATCATGACGGTGGAAAGCCCGAGCGCGGTGAAGATTGCCGTCAACGGCCAATCGGTCTGCGTGCGTTCGCTGAACGCGGACGCCAAGTTCGCCAAGTGGATCGGCCCCGGCGCCAAGCCGAACGTGGTCGAGGACCATGGCGCCTTCTACCTGCCGAACGACGGCAAGTCGGTCGCCGAGTTCCTGGTGCTGCTCGACGTCGGCTGCCAGCGTCCGGCCGTGCAGGTCGGCGCTTCCGGCACCGTTCGTACCGTCACTGTCGCCGGACAAACTGTCACGCTGAACTGAACGCAGGCCGGCTGCACCCCTGCGCTATATTGGCTGCGCCTTCCGGCGCGGCGGACGTCCCCGCGGCCGCGCGCTCCGGGGACGTTTGTTTTTGCTTGAACGTTTTGGCGCCGGCGCGCCGTCGTGGGGGGCAGCATGAGGCAGGTTTTCCTGATCCACGCGCACAAGGACCTCGAGCAGCTGAACGACCTGGTGGCGCAACTGTGCGACCCTGACTTCGCCGTCTACGTCCACCTCGACCGCAAGTGGCGGCTCGATACCAACCTGGTCCATCCACTGGCGCAGCAGGTCGAACCGCGCATCGACGTGCGCTGGGGCGGCTTCAGCCAGGTCCAGGCCATGCTCGGCTCCTTGCGCCGCGTGCTGGCCGCCGAACCCGACTTCGACAAGCTGGTGTTCCTCTCGGCCCAGGATTTTCCGGTGCTCTCGAACAGCGGTCTCAAGCGCGAGCTGGCCCGCCTCGAAGGGCGCGAGCTGATCGAGGCCGCGCCGGTCGGACCGCATGGCTGGCAGGTCGCTTTCCGCTACCAGTATTTCCACCGCGAGGGTGGCGGCCGCGCGGCGCGCTATGCCTGTGCGCTGCTGAACCGTGCGCTGCGCCTGGCCGGCCGCACGCGCCGCATGCCGGGTGCGCTCGCGCCCTGGGGCGGCTCGGCCTGGTGGAGCCTGTCGCGTGCCTGCATCGCCGAACTGCTGGCCGAATGCGACAGGCGGCCCGCGCTGCCGCGCTTCTTTCGCAGCGTGCTGTGCCCGGACGAGATGTTCTTCCACACCCTGTTGATGAATTCGCGTTTCCGCGACCGGGTGCTCGCCAATCATTTCCGCTACGTGCAGTGGCCGCAGGGCGGAGGGCGCAATCCGGCGGTGCTGACGGAAAGCGATGTCGAGCGGATTCTCGCGTCCGGCGCGCATTTCTGCCGCAAGCTCGACAGCGCCGCCAGCGCCGGACTGCGCGCGCAATTGCTGGCGCACCAGGCGCGCGAGGGCAGCGAAGGGCCGCGCGCTTCGGGTGTTCCGTAGCTTTCCTGTCCCAGCCGACGCCGCGCTTGATCGGGCTCAAACGCGCCGCCCGCGCGCTTGCCCGGCCGGGACGAGCGCCACCCCTGTACGCTAGTATCGATCGGCCACCAACTCGACGCTGACCCCATGCGCTCCACGCCGCTTTCCATCGCCTTTATCGTGCGCGACCCGCTCCCGCCGCGCCGCGCCGACGTGCTGACCCTGTTCGGCGCCGAGATGCAGCGCCACGGCGTGCACACCGAACTGGTGGGGCAGGCCGGCATGGATGCGCCCGTGCCCTGGAACGCAGGCGGCATGCACGTCGTCGGCAACCTGGGCAGCCGCTTTGCCGCCGTCTGCGCGCCGTTCTGGGACCTGCTCGGCCTGCTGCGCGCCTGGCGCCGCGCCCGCCCGGGCTGCATCCAGGTGCGCGACAAGGTCGCCAGCGCGGTCCTGGCCTGGCTGGCGGCGCGCTGCCTGGGCGTGCCCTTCGTCTACTGGATGTCCTTTCCCATCGTCGAAGGCTTCGAGGTGCGGCGCGACGCCCTGGCCGAGGGCGGCAAGAGCCTGCTGTGGCTGGCGCATGCGTTGCGCGCCCGCGCCTCGCGCCTGGCCGTCTACCGCCTGGTGCTGCCCAGGGCCGACCACGTCTTCGTGCAGAGCGAGGCCATGCGCGCCTGGCTGGCGGGGCAGGGCATCGCGCAGCAGCGCATGACGGCGGTGCCGATGGGCGTCGACGTCGACCTGTTCGAGCGCGCCGCGATCGTCCCGAGCGCGGATCCGCGGCTGGACGGGCGCCGCGTGGTCGTCTATCTCGGCAGCGTCGCGCAGTCGCGCCGCTCGGATTTCCTGCTCGAGGTCGCGGACCTGCTGCGTGCGCAGGTGCCCGAGGTGCTGCTGGTGATCGCGGGGGATGCGCCCTCGCCGGACGAAATGGCCTGGATGCGGCGCGAGATCGCCGGCCGCGGCCTGGGCCGGCACGTGCTGCTGACCGGCTGGCTGCCCCAGCGCGCAGCGCTTGGCTACGCGGTGCGCGCCGAGGTCGGGCTTTCGCCGATCCCACGCGGGCCGCTGTTCGACGTGTCCTCGCCGACCAAGCTGGTCGAATACCTGGCGCTCGGCATCCCGGGCGTGGCCAACGACATTCCCGACCAGGCCCAGGTCATCGAGGCGAGCGCGGCGGGGCTGTGCGTGCCGATGCAGGCGCAGGCCTTTGCCGCGGCCACGCTGCGCCTGCTCGCCGCCCCCGCGCTGGCGGCGCGCCTGGGCGAGCGCGGCCCGGGCTGGGTGCGGGCCCATCGCAGCTACGGCATCCTGGCGCGCCGCGTCGCCCGGGCCTACGGCGACATCTGTCCGCCATGTGGACCTATTCGGTGAAATACACGCTGCGTTCCGTCGGCCGCGAACTGCTGCGCGGCTTCTGGGGACGCTACCTGGTCTACCCGCGCCTGGCGGCGCGGGAACGCTCGCCAGGCCTGCTCAACGCCGCCATCGCGCGCCGCGCGCGCCGTATCGGCGTCGCGGTCGATGCCGACGGTACCCGCCTGCGCCGGCTCGACCCCGGCGCGCCCCTGCTCACCAAGGGCGAGCTGCAGCGCCACCCGGAGCGCTTCCTGCGCCCGCGCAGCCTCCAGACCCTGCTGCGCAGCACGATCCGCACCAGCGGCACCTCCGGCACCCCGCTGGCGCTGGTGCAGACGCTCGGCGCCGTGATCCGCGAAGAAGGCTTCGTCCAGCGCCAGCTGAGCTGGATCGGCTACCGCCACGGCCAGCGCCGCGCCTGGATCCGCGGCGACATCGTCTGCCCCGACCGCCCCAGGGATGGGCGCTACTGGTGCCACGACTGGTTCGGCAGGATCCTCATGATGTCCTCCTACCACCTGTCGAACGCCACCATGGGCGCCTACATCGGCGCGCTCGAACGCTACGACCCGGTGGTGATCCATGCATATCCGTCTTCGGTCGGCGCGCTCGCGGCCTGGCTGGTCGCGAACGGCCGGCGCTACCGCGGTGCGACGCTGCGCGGCGTGTTCACATCGTCCGAGACGCTCGAGCCCGACGTGCGCGGCGCCGTCGAGGCCGCCTTCGGCGTGCCCGTCTACGACTGGTACGGGCAGGCCGAGCGGGTGGTGGCGATCGGCACCTGCGAGCGCGGCAACTACCACGTGCTGACCGACTACGGCGGCGTCGAGCTGCTAGACCTGGACGACGGCAGCTGCGAGCTGGTCGGCACGACGCTGAACAACCCGGCCATGCCGCTGTCGCGCTACCGCACCGGAGACCGGGTGATTCCGGGCAGTGGCGCGCCCTGCGCCTGCGGCCGCGTGTTTCCCACGGTGAAGGCCGTGATCGGGCGCCAGGAACAGAGCGTGATCCTGCCGGACGGGCGCATCGTGGCCCGTCTCGACCGGATATTCCAGGGGCATGAACAGAGCCTGCTCGAAGGCCAGGTGTTGTATCGCGGCGACGGCCGCTTCCTGTTGCGCGTGGTCGCCACCGAGGCCTTCGGGGCCGCCGACGAAGCGGCCCTGATCGACAAGTTCCTCCTGCGCGTGCCGGGCGTGGAAGTGCAGGTGGAACGCGTGCCCGCGATTGCCCGCGGACCCAACGGCAAATATGAATTTATTGCATTTGAGATGTGAACCGTGCGCGGCAGGGGAAACAGTTGATGTATGATCGAAATATTGTGCCTTTACTAATAAACGTGAACCGCTTGTCCTTCACCAGATTGGCCAGATTGGCGTTCAAGCCTGCCGGAGCCCGCGCATGAAAGCGCGCGCGCCGCGCATCCTGATGGTCGGCACGGCCCTCGACGGGCACGGCGGGGTGGCGGCGGTGGTATCGGTGCTGCGCGCGAGCGGCCTGTTCGAGCGCGAGGCGGTGCGTTACGTGAGCACCCACCGCGAAGGCGGGGTGCCGGCCAAGCTCGGCCAGGCGGGCGCGGGCCTGTGCGCCACCATCGGCGCCTGCTTGCGGCAGCGGCCGGCCATCGTGCATGCGCACGCGTCCACCGGCGCCAGCTTCCTGCGCAAGTCGCTGGTGTTGCTGGTGGCGCGTGCCAGCGGCTGCAAGACCATCTTCCACCTGCACGGCGGCGCCTTTCGCCAGTACGCGCTGGAGCGCTCGGGCGCCCTGATGCGGCGCTGGATCCGCCACACCCTGGAGCGCAGTTCGCTCGTCATCGCCCTGTCCGACAGCTGGGCCGCCTTCCTGCGCGGTTTCGCGCCGAACGCGCGCGTGGCCGTGGTGCCGAACGCCGTGCCCCTGCCGTTGCTGCGCGAGGGCGCGGAGCCGGGACGCGTGCTCTTCCTCGGGCGCATCGAGGCGGCCAAGGGCATCCATGAGCTGATCGAGTCGGCCGCGCTGCTGGCGCCGCGTTTTCCGCAGCTGCGCCTGGTGCTGGGCGGCAGCGGCGACGTCGGGGCTGTCCGCCAGGCCGCCGCCGCGCGCGGCGTCCTGGATCGCATCGAACTGCCCGGCTGGCTCGACGCGCAGGCGCGCGACGCCGAACTGGCGCGCGCCCGCGTTTTCTGCCTGCCTTCGCATGCCGAGGGCTTGCCGATGGCCCTGCTGGAAGCGATGGCGGCCGGCAAGGCCGTGGTCGCCAGCGCGGTGGGCGGCATTCCCGAGCTGGTGCGGGACGGCGAGAACGGCCTGCTGGTGCCGCCGCACGACGGCGCCGCCCTGGCCGCGGCGCTGGCGCGCCTGCTCGGCGACCAGGGCCTGTGCCGGCAACTGGGCGCGCGCGCCCGCGCAACGGTGGAAACGGGTTATTCGACGCAGTCAGTCTGCGGCCGCCTGGCCGCGATCTACAACGATTTGGCGGGGACGCGATGAACGCAACAGTACGCATGGTTTGGCTGGTCAACCGGCTGCGCTGCATGTCGGTGGCCGAGATCGGATACCGGGTGCGCCAGGCAGCGAGCAGGAGGATGTCCCGCGGCGCGGCCCGACGTGCGGCGCCGGCGCCCTTGCCGCGTGCGCGCAGCTTCGACGTGCACGGCGCTCCCGCGCTCGACCCGCTCCAGATCGATGCCCTGCTGGCCGAGGCCGACCGCGTCTGCGCCGGCCACGTGGTGCTGTTCGCCGACCGCAGCTTCGACGTCGGCGTGCCGACCGTCTGGAACCGCGACCCCGACAGCGGCATCACCGGTCCCGCGGTCTTCGCCGGCGACATCGCCATCGACAACCAGGAGCTGGTGGGCGACATCAAGCACGTCTGGGAACTGAACCGCCACCTGCACCTGGTGCGCCTGGCCCAGGCCTGGAGCGTGTCCGGCGAAGTGCGCTGGCTGCATGCGCTCGAGCAGCAGCTGCGCAGCTGGCTCGACCAGTGTCCGCCGCTGCTCGGCCCGAACTGGACCAGCCCGCTGGAAATGGGCATCCGCCTGGTCAACTGGGCCCTGCTGTGGCAACTGGTCGGCGGCGAGGGCAGCAGCCTGTTCGCCGGCGAATCGGGCCAGCGCCTGCGCGCCGACTGGTTGGACAGCATCCACGCGCACTGCCGCACGATCGCACGCAACCTGTCGCGCCACTCCTCGGCCAACAACCACCTGATCGGGGAACTGACCGGCCTGTTCGTCGGGGCCTCGGTCTGGCCCTGCTGGAAGGAATCCGGCGCCTGGATGGAGCAGGCGCGGCGCGAACTGGAGCAGCAGGCGCGATTGCAGTATTCGCTCGACGGCGTGAACCGCGAGCAGGCCTTCGCCTACCACGTGTTCTCGGCCGAGTTCCTGTTCGTCGCCGGCCTGGCCGGCCAGGCCACCGGCGTGCCATTCTCGCGCAACTACTGGGGCGTGCTGCAGCGCGCGCTGCGCTTCCTGCGCTCGGTGCGCGACGTGGGCGGCCACCTGACCATGGTCGGCGACGCCGACGACGGCATCGTGTTCCGCCTGGACGCCGCCGGCAGCGACCGCGCCGCGCAACTGCTGGCGCTGGGCGACACCGTCTTCGGCGGCGCGCCCGACAAGCACCCCGGCGTACGCTGGCTGCTGCACGCGCTGCCCGGGCGCCGCCCGGACGCCGACACCCACGAGCCCGACACCGCCTGGGCCTTCCCGGACGGCGGCTATTTCCTGTTCGGCTCGCACTTCGGCGCGCCCGACGAGATCAAGGGCATGCTCGATTGCGGTCCGCTCGGCTACCTCGGGATCGCCGCCCACGGCCATGCCGACGCGCTGTCGATGACGCTGTCGGTGGCGGGCGAGGAAGTGCTGGTCGATCCCGGTACCTACTCCTACTGGCAGGACCAGAAGTGGCGCGACTACTTCCGCGGCACCTCGGCCCACAATACGGTGCGCATCGACGGGCGCGACCAGTCGGTCTCGGGCGGGCGCTTCATCTGGCTGCGCAAGGCGCGCGCCAGCATCGAGCGCATGCCGACGTCCCCCCACGAATTCGATTTCCGCGGCTCGCACGACGGCTATGCCCGCCTGTCCGACCCGGTGCGCCACGTGCGCAGCGTGCGCTTCGACGCCGCCAGCTCCACGCTCACGGTGCGCGACGAGGTCGCCGGCAAGAAGCCGCATCCGCTGGAACTGTTCTGGCATTTTGCGCCGGAACTGAACGTGCGCCTGACCAGCACCGGCCTGCACGTGCGCGGCAAGCGCTTCGCCCTGCAGATGCAGGCCAGCGGCGCCGACCTCAAGCTCGAGCTGGTGCGCGGCGCCGAAAATCCGCCGCTGGGCTGGTATTCGCGCTGCTACGAATCGAAGCAGCCATGCGACGTATTGCGTATCACGACCGTATCGTCCGCCGTTCCAGTCGAATGCAGGTTTACAATAACGTTTTTCTAACTAGTTTTAATAATTACTACAGTGCAGGATAGTCCAAACATGCTCATTTACCTGGTCGCGGGCGCAAGGCCCAATTTCATGAAGATCGCCCCGATCGTGCGTGCACTGCAGGCGCAGGACAAGCTGACGTTCAAGATCATCCACACCGGACAGCATTACGACCGCGAGATGAACGACGTGTTCTTCGAAGAACTCGGCATTCCCCAGCCGGACGTGTTCATGGCGGCCGGCGGCGGCAGCCATGCCCAGCAGACCGCGAAGATCATGGTCGGCTTCGAGGAACTGTGCGTGGCCGAGCGTCCGGCGGCCGTGCTGGTGGTCGGCGACGTCAATTCCACACTGGCCTGCTCGATCGTCGCCAAGAAACTCAATATCCCGGTGGCCCACGTCGAGGCCGGCCTGCGCAGCGGCGACATGTCCATGCCGGAAGAAATCAACCGCCTGGTCACCGACAGCATTTCGGACTGGTTCTTCGCCACCGAGCCGGCGGCGGTCGAGCACCTGCGCCGCGAGGGCAAGCCGGATTCGGCGGTACACTACGTCGGCCACGTGATGGTCGACAACGTGCTCTACCAGGCGGACAAACTGACCCGCGCCGACACCTCGGGCTTCGAAACCGCCGCCTTCAAGGCGCGCGTCCAGGAAAGCGGCGGCCGTTACGGCGTGGTCACCATGCACCGTCCGAGCAACGTCGACGAGCCGGAAACCTTTGCCCGCATTGCCGGCGCGCTGAAGGAGATCGCGGACGAATTGCCGCTGATCTTCCCGGTGCACCCGCGCACCCGCGCCAACATCGAGAAATTCGGCATCGACCTGGGCCCGAACGTCACCCTGGCCGGCCCGCAGGCCTACATGGCCTTCCTCAACCTGTGGAAGGACGCGGCCGTGGTGCTGACCGATTCCGGCGGCCTGCAGGAAGAAACGACGGCGCTGGGCGTGCCCTGCGTGACCATCCGCGAGAACACCGAGCGTCCGGTCACGGTGGAAGAGGGCTCGAACGTGCTGGCCGGCACCGATCCGCACAAGATCCTGCAGGAAGCGCGCAAGGTGCTGCGCGGCGAAGGCAAGCAGGGCCGCCGCCCGCAGCTGTGGGACGGCAAGGCGGCGGAACGCATCGTCGCGATCCTCGCTCGCGAACTCGACAAACCCGGCGAACGCGGCGCACTTGGATAAATTCCGATGAACGCTGCCATCACCATGATGGGCTGCAGGATCGACAACCTGTCGATGGGGGAAACCCTCGTTCGCATCGAGGAATTCATCCGCTCCGGCAAGCCCCATCAGCACGTGGTGGTCAACGTCGACAAGCTGGTCAAGGCCAGCCGCGACCCCGAGCTGCGCCGCATCGTCAACGACTGCGCCCTGGTCAACGCCGACGGCATGCCGGTGGTGTGGGCCTCGCGCCTGCTGGGCAAGCCCCTGAAGGAGCGGGTGGCCGGCGTCGACCTGTTCGAGGCCCTGATGCGCCGCGCCGGCGAGAAGGGCTGGCGCGTGTTCCTGCTGGGCGCGCGCGCGGACGTGGTGGCGCTTGTCGCCGACACCTACAGCCGGCGCTATCCGCAGCTGGCGATCGCCGGCTGGCGCGACGGCTACTGGAAGGCCGGCGAGGAAGCCAAGGTCGCCGAGCAGGTGCGCGCCAGCGGCGCCGACCTGCTGTTCGTGGCGATCAGCTCGCCGAAGAAGGAACAATTCCTCGGCCGCTGGCAGGCCGACATGCGGATTCCGTTCGCCATGGGGGTCGGCGGCACCTTCGACGTCGCGATCGGCCGCGTGAAGCGCGCGCCGCGCTGGATGCAGCGCGCGGGCCTGGAATGGTTCTACCGCTTCCTGCAGGAGCCGCGCCGCATGTTCCGGCGCTACTTCATCGACGACATGGCTTTCATCTGGCTGTTCATCAAGGAAGCGGCGGGACGCAAAGTTTAGGTTCTCCCGGAACCAAAAACATAGGGAAGTGCGGCCATAGAATGCCGCGAAAGACACGAGGGGGGACGGCGCTGCGCCGTCCTTGGAGCGCCGAGACAGGCGCGCATCAACAGTAAAGAGAGTAACGACAATGAAGATTCTGGTTACGGGCGGCGTGGGCTATATCGGTTCCCACACCGTCGTCGAGTTGCAAAATGCCGGGTACGACGTGGTCGTGGTCGACAATCTCTCGAATGCCCAGCGTTCCGTGCAGGAGCGCGTGCAGACAATCACCGGCAAGCCGTTCGAGCTGATCGAAGCCGACATCCGCGACCGCGCGGCCATGGAAGCGGCGTTTGCCAAGCACAAGGTGGACGCCGTCGTCCACTTCGCCGGCCTGAAAGCGGTCGGCGAATCGGTGGCCCAGCCGCTGCGCTACTACGACAACAACGTCTCCGGCAGCGTGGTGCTGTTCGAGACCATGGCCAAGTTCGGGGTCAAGACGCTGGTGTTCTCCTCGTCGGCGACCGTCTACGGCGATCCGGCCTCGGTGCCGATCCTGGAGGACTTCCCGCTGTCTGCGACCAATCCCTATGGCCGCAGCAAGCTGATGATCGAGGACATCCTGCGCGACCTGTTCAAGGCCGAGCCGGACTGGCGCATCGCACTGCTGCGCTACTTCAATCCGGTCGGCGCCCATGAAAGCGGCCTGATCGGCGAAGAACCTTCGGGCATTCCGAACAACCTGGTGCCCTACATCGCCCAGGTCGCCACCGGCCAGCGCGAGAAGCTGTCGGTGTTCGGCGGCGACTACCCGACCCCGGACGGCACCGGGATGCGCGACTACATCCACGTGGTCGACCTGTCGATCGGCCACGTCAAGACCCTGGAAAAGCTGGCGCAGGGGCCGGGTCTCCTGACCTACAACCTCGGCACCGGCCGCGGCAACAGCGTGCTGGAAATGGTGCGTGCCTTCGAGCAGGCCAGCGGCCGCGCTATCCCTTACCAGATCGTGGACCGCCGTCCGGGCGACATCGCCAAGTGCTATGCCGACCCGGCGCGTGCGCGCGAGGAACTGGGCTGGGTTGCCACGCGCGACGTCGCCCAGATGTGCGCCGACACTTGGCGCTACCAGAATTCCAATCATTAACGTAAACGTAACAGGGCCTTGAGAAACCGTAGCGAGCGGAAGGGCTGTTGGCCGAGAAGCGCAGTCGTACGAACATGTACGACGAGCATCGCAGGCCGACAGACCGACGCGCAGTAGGTTTATCAAGACCCCCACCAAAGGACGGTTCAATGAAAGCTATGATTCTCGCGGCAGGCAAGGGCACGCGCGTTCGCCCGCTCACGTACGACCTTCCGAAACCGATGATTCCACTTCTCGGCAAACCAGTGATGGCTTACCTGGTCGAACACCTGAAGAAGCACGGGATCACGGAAATCATGGTCAACGTCAGCTGGCTGCACGAAAAGATCGAAGAGTATTTCGGCGAGGGCGAGCAGTTCGGCGTCCAGATCGGCTATTCCTTCGAAGGTTACCTGAGGGATGACGGCACCGTCGTGCCTGAGCCGATCGGTTCGGCCGGCGGCATGAAGAAGATCCAGGAATTCGGCGGATTTTTCGACGACACCACGATCGTGCTGTGCGGCGACGCCCTGATCGACCTCGACCTGAAGGCCGCGTTGCTCGAGCACCGCAAGAAGGGCGCGATGGCATCGGTCATCACCAAGGAAGTCCCGTGGGACAAGGTGTCGTCCTATGGCGTGGTCGTGACCGACGAGGAAGGCCGCATCAAGCAGTTCCAGGAAAAGCCGAGCCAGGAAGAAGCGCTGTCGAACTACATCAGCACCGGCATCTACATCTTCGAGCCGGAAGTGATCGACCTGATTCCGGCCGGTGTGCCGTTCGACATCGGCTCCGAGCTGTTCCCGCTGCTGGCCGAGCGCGGCCTGCCGTTCTATGCCCAGCGCCGCCCGTTCAACTGGCTCGACATCGGCACCATGTCCGACTACTGGGAAGTGCTGCAGACCGTGCTCACGGGCGAGGTCAACCACATGGACGTGCCGGGCACCCAGATCGAGCCGGGCCTGTGGGTCGGGCTGAACACCAGCATCGACTGGAGCGGCGGCACCAGGATCGAAGGACCGGTCTACATCGGCTCCGGCGTGCGCATCGAAGCCGGCGCCCATATCGTCGGCCCGACCTGGATCGGGCACGGCAGCCACATCTGCGAAGGCGCGGAGATCGTGCGCAGCGTATTGTTTGAATATACTCGAGTGTTGCATGATGTAACATTGCATGAAATGATAGTTTTCAAGGAATACAGTGTCGACCGCGCAGGGGAGATGAAGCACGCTTCCGAATACAGCTCCGAAGAATGGCTGAATGCACGCGACCGCCGCCGCAGCAGCCGCAAAGAAATCGCAAGTCAGAAAAGTAACAACCTAGAGAAAGCGAACGCATGAAGATTTACCCAGTGATCCTCTCCGGCGGTGCCGGTACCCGCCTGTGGCCACTCTCGCGCGCGGTGCTGCCCAAGCAGCTGCTGCCGCTGGTGGCCGACAAGACCATGCTGCAGGAAACCGCGCTGCGTGTTTCCGGCCTGCCTGGCCTGATGGCGCCGCTCGTCGTCTGCGGCAACGATCACCGCTTCATGGTGGCCGAGCAGCTGCGCGCGGCCGGCATCACGCCCCTGGGGATCCTGCTCGAGCCGGTCGGCCGCAACACCGCGCCGGCCGTCGCCGCGGCGGCGCACTACCTGAAGTCCGTCGATCCGGAAGCGGTCATGCTGGTGCTGCCGGCCGACCACGTGATCGAGAACCGCGAAGCCTTCAAGGACGCGGTGCTGCGCGCCGCCGAGATGGTGAAGGGCGGCGGCCTGGCGACCTTCGGCATCGTGCCGAAGTCGCCCGAGACCGGCTACGGCTACATCCGCCGCGGCGCGGCGCTGGCGGCCCGTGACGATTGCTACCAGGTCGAGCGCTTCGTCGAGAAGCCGGACCTGGCAACCGCCCAGGCCTTCCTCGCCGACGGCGGCTACTACTGGAACAGCGGCATGTTCATGTTCGCCGCCGAGCGTTATCTCGCGGAGCTGGCCAAGTTTGCTCCGGAAATCGCCGCCGCCGCCGACAAGGCGGTCAACACCGGCTACCGCGACCTCGACTTCTGCCGCCTCGACGAAGCGGCCTTCACGGCCTGCCCGTCGGACTCGATCGACTACGCGGTCATGGAGCACACCCAGGACGCGGTCGTGGTGCCGGCCGACATCGGCTGGAGCGACGTCGGCTCGTGGTCGGCGCTGTGGGAAGTGCAGCAGCACGACGAGAACGGCAACGCCAAGCGCGGCGACGTCTACCTCGACGGCGTCAAGAATTCGCTGGTGCGCGCCGAGAGCCGCATCGTCGCCGTGGTCGGCGTCGAGGACATCGTCGTCGTCGAGACCCAGGACGCGGTGCTGGTCGCCCACAAGGACCAGGTCCAGCGCGTCAAGCAGGTGGTCGATCACCTGAAGTCGAAGGAGCGCACCGAGCACCTGCACCACACCCGCGTCTACCGCCCCTGGGGCCACTACGAGGGCATCGACGCGGGCGACCGCTTCCAGGTCAAGCGCATCACGGTCAAGCCGGGCGAGAAGCTGTCGCTGCAGATGCACCACCACCGTGCCGAGCACTGGGTAGTCGTTTCCGGCACCGCGCGCGTCACCTGCGGCGACAAGGTCAGCCTGCTGTCGGAAAACGAATCGACCTACATCCCGATCGGCATGAACCACCGCCTGGAAAACCCGGGCAAGCTGCCGCTGCACATCATCGAAGTGCAGTCGGGCAGCTACCTCGGCGAGGACGACATCGTCCGCTTCGAGGACATCTACAAGCGTTCGTAAGCACGCGCATTCGCAGGAATGGAAACGGGCCGCAAGGCCCGTTTTTTTGCGACTGCGGCGGGGCTGCTTTTCGTAGGGTGGGTTCTTGAACCCACGCGGTGCAACCGAGCTGTAGTCGTGGCGTGCCGGGTGTCGTTAACCGTGGCTCGACGCGATATCGGTGCCCCGCGAAATTGTGCGAGGCGCCGCCGCCGTACCGCGTGGGTTCAAGAACCCACCCTTCAAAACCCCGTCATCGTTCAGCGCAACATCCTTAAGTCAACAGTGTGAGACCCTCCACGGGCCAGGCATACAATGACCCGGTCAGTGAACCCCATCAGGAGGTGATCATGAAGACGCTCCTTGCAGCCGGCGCGCTGGCGCTGGCCCTTGCCGTTCCACAGGCGTCGGCGCAAACCGGCGACCCGCCCCTGGATCCCGTACTCGAAGGCCAGCTCGAGCGCTGGCTCGGCGCCGGCGACCAGGTCTTCGCCAATCTGTATACCCGCCAGGCGGGCGACACCTCGCTCGACTTCCACGCAGCCGTCGACGAGCGCGGGCCAACCTTCACGCTGATGCGCGTCAGCGACCCCGCGGGAAACAGCTACCTGATCGGCGGCTACAACCCGCAGGATTGGGAATTCGACAGCGGCTGGAACCTGACCCCGCGCGACTTCCAGCGCACCGCCTTCCTGTTCAACTACACGGTGCCCGCCGTCTACCGCCAGGTGCTGACCGGCTTCGAGCTGCCCAGCCAGGGCTCGTTCCAGACCTATAACGCGCCGAACCAGGGACCCTCGTTCGGCGCCGGCCCCGACCTGTTCGTCAACGACCGGCTCGACACGACCCTGTCCTGGCGCTTAAGCTACGGCGACCCTGCCGGCGAGGGTCGCAGCATCATCGACCAGAGCGTCGGCGGACAGCTGTTCAGCATCGATGCGATGGAACTGTATGCGGTGTCGCCGATTCCCGAACCGGCGCACGCGGCCATGCTGGCGGCGGGGCTGGGGCTGGTCGTGCTGGTGCATCGGCGGGGGCTGCGCCGCGGGCGCCCACCACGGCTCGGGCGCGCCTGACGGCCGGTCATGCCCAGGCTCCTGTGCGCGGCGCTGGTGCTGGCCCTGCTGCACGGCGCCGCCGCGGCGCAGGTGCAGCCCCCGCAGTTGCAGCCGAGGTTGCAGCCGCAGTTGCAGCCGAGGTTGCTGCCCCATCGCGCGTTCCAGTTGCAGGAACGGGGCGGCCTGCGTGCGGCGCAGCTGGCCATCGTCATCAACGACGATGACCCGGCCAGCGTCGCCGTCGGCGACTACTACCGGCGCCGGCGCGCCATCCCCGCCGCCAACGTGGTGCACGTGCGCATACCCGGCAAGCCGCGCAGCCTGGAGCCGGAACGCTTTGCGACGCTGAAGGACGAGATCGACCGCCAGCTCGGGCCGGACATCCAGGCCGTGCTGATGGTCTGGACCGCGCCCTATGCCGTGGCCTGCAACTCCATCACCGGCGCCTATACCCTGGGTTTCGATGCCGCGCTGTGCCGCGACACCTGCGCCGCCGGCCGGCCCAGCGCCTACTTCAACGCCGACAGCACGCGACCCCATGCCACTCACGGCATGCGCTTGTCGATGCTGCTGCCGACCGAATCGGTGGCCGCCGCCAGGGCCCTGGTCGACCGCGGCGTCGCCAGCGGCTTCCGGCTGGCGCCGGCCAGCGCCTACTACCTGACCACGCGCGAGACGCCGCGCAACAGCCGCACGGTGTTCTTTCCGCCGGCAGGCCGCATCGAGGCGAAGAAGCTGGCGACCCGCCCGCTGCGCGCCGAGGCGCTGGAGAACGCGCGCGACATCATGATCTACCAGCTCGGCAAGGCCAGTGTCGACAAGCTCGACACCCTGCATTTCCTGCCCGGCGCGCTGGCCGACCACCTGACCTCGCACGGCGGCGATCTGCTCGGCACGCGCCAGATGAGCAGCCTGCGCTGGCTGGAGGCGGGCGCCACCGCCAGCTACGGCACCGTCAGCGAGCCCTGCAACCACTGGCAGAAATTCCCGAACCCGGCCGTGCTCCTGCGCCACTACGTGCAGGGCAACAGCGCCATCGAGGCCTACTGGAAGAGCGTGGCCTGGCCGGCCCAGGGCCTGTTCATCGGCGAGCCGCTGGCGGCACCCTACCGGCGGCGCTGATGGCCAGGTCCGCGCCGCGCCCCGCCGGGGTGCCGTTCACGTGCAGATGTTGTCCGCATACCTCATCGGCCGCACCGAAACGGGGATTGCTCGTCATTATCCTGTCAAATTGTGGATTTATTATCGTTTCCGATAATAAAATGCCTACCTGTAATAACAACTGTTACCTCCAATTCCTTCACTTAGGATGCCCATGAAAATGCACGTTGCAACACAAGCTCCAGCCGGGCGGCTGACTGTCCTGGCCGCACTGCTGGCCGGACTGGCGGCGCCGGCCTTCGCCACCCCGGGCGATGTCGTGATCAGCCAGGTCTACGGCGGCGCCGGCAGCGGCGGCGCGCTGTGGAACCGCGACTTCATCGAGCTGTTCAACCGCAGCGGCGGCCCGGTCAGCCTGAAGGGCTGGAGCGTGCAGTATCAATCGGCAACGGGCACCACCTGGCAGGCCACGGCGCTGCCGGACGTCAGCCTGCAACCGGGGCAATACTTCCTGGTGACGGGGCAGGGCGCCGCCACCGGCAGCGACGTCGGCGTGGCCGACCAGGCCGGCGGCCTGAGCCTGTCGGCCACGACCGGCAAGGTCGCGCTGGCCAGCGTGGCCAAGCCGATGGCCACGCCGGAAGGCGAAGCAGTGGTCGACATGGTGGGTTTCGGCACCGCCAACCGCTACGAGACCGCGGGCGCGCCGGCGCCGTCGATCGTCAACTCGATCCAGCGCGCGGAACTTGGCTGCGTCGATACCGACAACAATGCCCTCGACTTCACGGCCGCGCCGGTCGCCGGCCCACGCCGTTCGACCTCGCCGCTGAACAGCTGCAATGCCGGCCCGGTGGTGCAGCCCATCGTCCTGAACTGCCCGGCCAGCGTGCAGGCCGAGCAAGGCCAGGGCGCCGTGGTAGCACTCTCGGCCAGCGACGCCGACAGCATCGTTAACAGCGCCGCCATCGAATCGGGCGCCGTACCCGGCATAGTGCTGACCGGTTTCGTGCCGGCCGGCGCCACCGGCGGCAGCGCAAATGCGACCCTGTCGGTTGGCGCTTCTGTCGCCGCCGGCAACTATCCGCTGCGCGTCACCTTCGCCAACAACGATGGCCAGAACGCCAGCTGCAACATCGCCGTAAGCGTCGCCGGCCAGCTCACCATCCCGCAGATCCAGGGCAGCGGCCCGACCAGCGCCTACAACAACACCGTGCAGACCACCCAGGGCGTGATCACCGCCAAGGTCGGCAGCGGCTTCTTCCTGCAGGACCGTAACGGCGACGGCGATCCGGCCACCTCGGATGCGATCTTCGTGTTCGGCAGCGCCGGCGCGGCGAATGTCGGCGACCAGGTGCGCATCACCGGCACCGTCACCGAGTACAAGCCGAGCGGCGCCACTCGTACCTATACCGAATTCAAGGACCTGACGAACGTCACGAAACTCGGCAGCGGCTACAGCATCGCCCCGACCAATGTCGAGATGCCGAACGCCGACCTGGCCCGCTTCGAAGGCATGCTGGTACGCTTCACCACGCCGCTCACCGTCAACGGCAACGCTTACCTGGGCGATCGCGGCGAACTGAGCTTGTCGTATGGCCGCCGCGAGATCCCGACCAACCGTTACCCGGCCGGCTCGCCGGAAGCGAAGGCGCTGGCGCAGGAGAACGCCGCCAACATGATCGTGCTGGACGACGGCATTTTTGTTGCGCCGACCACGATTCCCTACCTGGCCGACGACGGCACCGTGCGCACGGGCGACACCGTGACCGACCTCACCGGCGTGCTCGATTTCGGCGCAATCGGCGGCGGCGGCGCGGCCTTCAAGGTGCAGCCGACCGTCACCCCGGTGTTCTCGCGCACCAACGAGCGCCTGCCCGCCCCGCTGCTGGCCGCCGGCAACGTGAAGGTCGCCAGCGCCAATGTGCTCAATTTCTTCACCACCTTCACCAACGGCGACGACGCCTGGGGCCGTACCGGCCAGGGCTGCACCATCGGAGGCACCACCCGCGCCTCGAACTGCCGCGGCGCCGACAACATGGCCGAATTCGTGCGCCAGCGCGACAAGATCGTCGAGTCCCTCAGCGCCGTGAATGCGGACGTGGTCGGCCTGATGGAAATCCAGAACAACGGCGACATCGCCGCTTCCTACCTGGTCGACCAGCTGAATGCGAAGATGGGCGCCGGCACCTATGCCGTCGTGCCGAAACCGGCGGCCACCGGCACCGACGCGATCCGCGTGGCGATGATCTACAAGCCGGCCGCGGTCAGCCTGGCCGGCGCCGCGCTGTCGGACGGCGACGCCGTCAACAACCGTCCGCCCATGGCCCAGACCTTCAAGGCGGCGAACGGCGGCGGCAGGTTCTCGCTGGTCGTGAACCACCTGAAGTCGAAGGGCAGTTGCGGCGGCGCCAGCGGCGGCGACAGCGACAGGGGCGACGGCCAGGGCTGCTGGAACGCCACCCGCGTCGAACAGGCGGCGCGCCTGCGCGACTACTTCCTGCCGCAGGTGGTGGCCGCGGCCAACGACCCGGACGTGCTGGTGGTGGGCGACATGAACGCCTACGGCATGGAAGATCCGATCCGCCTGCTGAACGCCGCCGGTTACGTCAACGAGATCGAGCGCTTCGTGCGTCCGACCGGCATTCCGTATTCCTACGTGTTCGGCGCCGAGAGCGGCTACCTCGACCACGCGCTGGCCAGCACCAGTCTGTCGGCCCAGGTCGCGGGCGTGACCGAGTGGCACAACAACGCCGACGAACCGGATGCGATCGACTACAACCTGAACGACACCGCCGAGGACCCGTACGTGAAGAACGCCTACCGTGCCTCGGACCACGATCCGGTGGTGGTGAGCCTGGCGCTGGCGCCGGCCTTCAGCGACGTGACCGCCTCGGCGAAGATCGCCAAGTCGGGCTTCACCATGAACCGCCTCACGGGCAAGACCAGCGGCACCGTGACCATCACCAACACCAGCGGCGCGACGCTCAACGGCCCGCTGCACCTGGTGCTGCAGGGCCTGACGGCCGGCGTCACGCTCGACGGCAAGAGCGGCGACCAGAACGGCGCGCCTTATCTGACGCTGCCGGGCGGCTCGCTTGCCGCCGGCGCCTCCGTGACCGTCACCACCGTCTTTACCAACCCAGCGAAAACCGGCATTGGCTACACCGCCAAGCTGTTCTCCGGCACCTTCTGAGGAATCGAACCATGTTCAACCTGAAAAACCTGTTCACCCGTGCGCTGCTGGCGCTGATGCTCGCCACCGGCGCCGGGGCCGCCTCGGCCGGCCCGATCTACCACGTGACGATCGATACCCAGGGCATGACCGGCACCGGCTTCCTCGACTTCCTGTTCCTGGGCGACGCCAGCACGGCCGCGCCAGCGACCTTCACGCTGAGCAATTTCACCGGCCTGTACGGCCTGGGCGTGACGGATGGCGATGCCAGCGGCAACGTCGAATCGAACGTTCTCATGGGGAATGCCGAGGGCTACGCCCACCTGCTGCAGGCGGTAACCCTGGGCGGCGTGTTCGGCTTCAACCTGGAGTTTGCCGTCGGTCTCGAGGGCGACGCTTCCGTGCTGGGAATCGCGCTCATCAACGAAGCGATGGATGCGTATCTCGGCATGGACGGTGACCTGGCACAGTTCGAAGTCGCGCCGGGCAGCCTGGCGATTTCGCCGGATAACGCCTTTGTCACGATCTCGACCGTAAGCGAGGTGCCCGAGCCGGCAGCGCTGGCCCTGTTGGCGCTGGGCCTGATGATGGTGGGCTGGACCCTGCGCCAGCGCCGCATGCGCTAAGCGCCAGCGCTCCTGGCGAGGCACACCCGGCTGCGGCCCGGTGTGCCTTTTTCATTCTGGCGCGGCGGACCGGGAAGAGGGGAGTTGCCGGCTCAGGCGCCGGCGCCGCCTTCCTGGGCAGCGCCCCGCATGGCGTCGATGCGGAAGGCTTCGGCATTGCCGTCGATGATGCGCAGTCCGGCGCAGCCCTCGGCGGCGCAGTCCGGCGCCGGTGTCTGGCCGACAGAGGCCGGGTCGACCGACAGGTCAACGACGGTGGTGGTGGCGGCGGTCTCGACCGGCATCGCCGGGGTGTCGAGGTCGGCGCCGCCGCAGGCGCACAGCGCGGCGGCGATCAGCGAAATACCGAGAAGGTTACGAAGGCGTAGCGTGTTCATGATGTTTGAAGCGGGCTCGTCAATGATGCAGGCCATTGTAGCGAGAATTTTTTCCAAGCATCAATTTATTTATGTAAAGATGAGCGAAGTTAAAAGATATTGAACGTTAAATGAATGTAAGATAGGTGAAGTTGAATGCTGATAGTAAGATATATCCTACGAGAAACAAGACATTCTTCAAAGTAACTTGTTGTGACGCCCGTCGCTTTGCAGCCACAGCCGCGCGTAAGCGATCGAGCGCTGCCGGCGCGGCATCGAAAAACTTGCCGCAATGGCTTGCACGCTTGACCACAGGCGCGGCAAGCGTATGATGAGCTGATGCGAAAACTTGTCCTTCTTTCACTGCTGGCCTGCGCGGCCTGCACCACCCGGGCCGATGCTCCGGCCACGCCAGCGGCCCAGCCCGCGCCTCCTTTGGCAACCGCGCCGGCGCCAGCCCAGTCGGACACGCTCGCCCAGATCAAGAGCCTGATCGGCAAGGCGGAATGCTCGTCCGATAGCCAGTGCCAGATCCTGCCCATCGGTGCGCGCCCCTGCGGCGGCCCGGCCGGCTACCTGGCCTGGTCCACCGCCAAGACGCCCGTCAGCGATGTCCAGGCCCTGGCCGACCGCTACCGCGGCGAACAGCAGGAGCGTAATACCCGTTCCGGCATGCTCTCGGACTGCCGCGCCATTGCGCCGCCGGCCGTCAGCTGCCGCGCCGGCAGCTGCCAGCTGGGCGACGCCCTGGATGCCCGTTAAACCCTGGCGCTGACACTGCGGTCCATCTGCGACCCGCGCTTCAGGCGCTGCCAACTTCTTCTCGCATAGCCGGGGCCTGCTTGGCCGCGCGCCTCGACGTGTCGCGCCTTTTTCCCGTGGTGCCCTGCCAGGCCCTGTCGCGGCAGGGCGCGATCCTGCACGTCCGTTTCCCGGTCTGCCGTGTTTTTCCCGGTCGCTTTCCTCCCTCCAGCATCCCCCTGCTGAGCCTGCACGCCCAGAAACGCAGTCGAAAAATCTTACAGATTTTTACAAATAAAAATTTGATCGTAGCAAGTCATTGAAATTCATGAACTAAATTTTCTGGCATGCATCATGCTTCCCGCTTATTGCCGAGTTGCTTGTCAAGCCATCGACGGGGCGACGGGGCGCACGCTGGGCGTCATCCGGTTGCAGGGGGTTCCGGGTATTGCCTAATTTTTGGTTTATCTGAACTGGGGAAATCGTGGCTTACACATCACGGAAGCATGCGCGCAATGCGCAAGGACTCATCAAGAACATCATCGGCGCCGTAGCGCTTGGCACCTGCGGCTTTGCGCAAGCCGGCGTGCTCAACTTCGAAACGGCGCTCGACAGCCCGTTCCTGTTCAGCGGCGGTTACGTCGAGATGGGGAACTACTGGGTGGAAACCTATGGCGGCACCCTGGCCAGCGACCTCGCCGGCGCGATCGTCGACGGCCGCGACCGGGATACCTGCTTCTCGGTGTCCTGCCCGGTCAACAACCCGTCGAATTATCTCTCGATGTTGAACGACGGCTATTTCTACTTCGGCCTGAACAGCGGTTCCACCTTCCGCCTGCAGGGCTTCCAGGCCAGCTTCATCGGCGCCGGCCAGCAAAGCTTCCCGTCCACCAGCGGCCTGCTGGTGCTGCAGGGCTTCGACCAGTATGGTTACGCCGTCGGCGCGGCGACCCAGTACGGCCTGTCCGGCCCCACCGGCGGCGCGTTCAACTTCGCCAGCTACAGCACCGATTACCTGAGCAGCCTGGATGTCGCCTTCGTGCGCGTGCTGGGTTATGCCTGCGACGCCACCGGCAGCTGCAACCGCAACTCGAACCTGGCCAATTTTGCAATCGACAACATCGTGACGGTCTCCGCGGATGACGTCGAGGTGCCGGAACCGGGCAGCCTGGCACTGCTGGGCCTGGGCCTGCTGGGCTTTGCCTATTCCCGCCGCCGCGCCGCCTGACCCGCGCCCCATCCGACCAGACCTGTGAGAACAACATGATGCCAAGCCTACGTCCCATTTCGGTCGCGGTGCTCCTGTTGCTGGCTGCCAGCGCCAGCGCCCAGCAAACCCGTCGCCCTTATATCGTCCAGCTGCAGGACCAGCCGGCCGCCACCTACGTCGGCGGCGTCGCCGGACTGGCGCCGACCCAGCCCGCCCCCGGCGTCGCTTTCGATTACCGCGCCCAGAACGTCCAGGATTACGTGCGCTACCTGGGCGACCGCAAGAACGCCGTGCTCGCCACCATCGGCGGCGCCCAGGTGATCGCCGACTACGACGTCGTCCTGAACGGCTTCGCCGCCCTGCTGACCGACGACGAAGTGCTCGCCCTGCGCAACAACGCCGACGTCGCCGACGTGCAGGCCGACCAGCCGCGCCACCTCGATACCATCTCGACCGCGCGTTTCCTGGGCCTTAGCGCCAGCGGCGGCCTGTGGTCGCAATACGCGGGCGGCTCGCTCGTCAAGGGCGAGAACATGGTCGTCGGCATCGTCGACGGCGGCATCTGGCCGGAGAACCCGTCCTTTGCCGACCGCGTCGACGCCAACGGCAAGCCGACCTTCGACCCGGCCGGTTCGCTCGCCTACACCAGCCCGCCGATCAGCTTCCTCGGCGGCTGCCAGAGCGGGGAGGGCTTCGATCCGGTGATTCATTGCAACAACAAGCTGGTCGGCGCGAAGTATTTCAACGCCGGCTTCCTGGCCTCGGGCCGGACCATGAACTGGACCGACTTCGTCTCGCCGCGCGACTCGAACGTCGGCAGCGACGGCTTCAGCTCGGGCCACGGCGGCCATGGCGACCACACGGCATCGACCGCCGCCGGCAATGCCAATGTCGACCTCGTCATCGACGGCATCACCCTGGGCCAGGCCTCGGGCATCGCTCCGCGCGCCCGCGTCGCTTCCTACAAGGTCTGCTGGACCTACAACGACCCAACCAACGAAGACGGCAGCAACTCGCGCAACAGCTGCTACAACTCGGATTCCGTCAAGGCGATCGACGAGGCGGTGAAGGATGGCGTCAACGTCATCAACTATTCGATCAGCGGTTCCCAGACCTCGGTCGCCGACGCGGTCGAGCAGGCTTTCTACCGCGCCTCGCTGGCCAACGTCTTCGTCGCGGCCTCGGCCGGCAACAGCGGCCCGGCCAACGCCGTGGCCCACATCAGCCCCTGGCTGACCACGGTTGCCGCCTCGACCCACGACCGCAGCTTCCAGGCCGACGTGGTGCTGGGCAATGGTGTGAGGTACACCGGCGCTTCGACCAACCCGGAGCCGCTGCCGCAGACCGCGCTGATCCGCGCGGAAGACGCCGGCCTGGGCGGCGGCAATGCCACCCTGTGCTTCAGCGACCCGGTTGCCGCCGCTGCCGCCGGCCAGGTCCTGCTGGATCCGGCCAAGGTCGCCGGCAAGATCGTGATCTGCACCCGCGGCAATAATGCCCGCGTCGACAAGAGCCTGGCGGTGAAGAATGCCGGCGGCGTCGGCATGATCCAGGTCGACACCGGCGCCGGCCTCGTTGCCGAAACGCACTCGGTGCCGAGCGTGCACGTGAGCGCGGCCGACGGCGCGGCGATCAAAGCCTATGCGGCAGCCCAGCAGCAGGCGGCGACCTCGGCGCTGAGCAAGTTCGTCGTCGGCACCAAGCCGGCGCCGATCATGGCCGGCTTCTCCTCGCGCGGCCCGAACATGGGCGACAGCAACATCCTCAAGCCCGACCTGACCGCGCCCGGCGTCGACATCCTGGCCAGCGTCACGCCGGCCCTGACCCCGGCCCAGCATGCCGCCGTCGTCAGCGGCGAACTGGTGCCGCCGGCCGCCTACGCGTCCTACCAGGGCACCTCGATGTCCAGCCCGCACGTGGCCGGCCTCGCGCTGCTGCTGCGCCAGGCGCATCCGGACTGGTCGCCGGCCGCGATCAAGTCGGCACTGATGACCACCGGCTACAGCACCCTGAACGACAACCTGCCGGGCGCACAGAACGGCCTGTTGCCGTGGGCGCAAGGAGCCGGCCACGTCGACCCGAACAAGGCCGTCAACCCCGGCCTGGTGTACGACGCCGGCAAGGCCGACTTCGTTGCCTACCAGTGCAAGGTGAACAAGGCGGCCGTCTCGCCGGCGTCCGATTGCACCACCTACGGCACCCTAGACGAGACCTATAACCTGAACCTGCCATCGATCACGGTCAGCGGCGTGCAGGGCAACGTCACGGTGCGCCGCACGGTCACCAACGTCGGCGGCGCCAGCGCCACCTATAACGCCGTCGCCTCGGTGCCGGGCTTCACCGCCCAGGTCACCCCGGCCAGCCTGACGCTGGCGCCGGGCGCGCGCGGCAGTTTCACGGTGAAGCTGACCGCGACCACCGCACAGCGCGATGTCTGGCAGTTCGGCAACCTGACCTGGACCGGCGCCGGCAATACGGTGCGCATCCCGGTGCAGGCGAAAGTCGGGCAGGCGATCATCGCCCCAGCCGAGATGACCAGCGAGAAGGTCACGGGCAGCAAACTGTTCCCGGTCAAGACCGGCTTCTCGGGGCGCATGGGCTACATCAAGGGCGGCCTGAAGCCGGTCACCCTGGGTGACATGGCGTCGCTGGTGCCGCAGCCGCTGAGTTCGGCGAACCTGCGCACGGTCTGCGCTGCCGGCGAAAGCACGCCTTCGGTGAAGGTCTACAGCGTCGCGGTCCCGGCCGGGACGATCGTGGCCCGCTTCGCCCTGCGCCAGGCCGACGTCAGCGCGCCGGACGACGACCACGACATGGGCGTGCTGGCGCCGAACGGCAGCTGGGCCTACTCGGGCAACGAGGGCAGCGGCGAGGCGGTCCAGGTGAGCGCGCCCGCAGCCGGTACCTACCGGGTCTGCGTGGTCGCCTACGGTGGCCTGCCGGTGATGACCCACAAGCTGTCCTCGTGGGTGGTGACGCCGTCCGACAGCGGCGGCAAGTTCACCGTCGCCGTGCCGGGTAAAGTGGTAGCCGGCAACAACACGACGGTGGGCATGAGCTGGTCGGGCCTGGCGGAGAACCAGACCTACCTCGGCGGCGCCCAGTTCCTCGATGCGGGCGGCGTGGTGCAGGCAACGACCGTGCTGCGCGTGGCGACCGGCGCAGCCGGGGTGCCGACCGTCGAGGCCCAGCGCGCCACCAGCAAGCTGCAGGACTGAGCCGCGATCGATGCGGCGCCGGCTGGACCGCGGGCATGCGGTCCAGCCACCGCGGTCGTGCCGGCTTGCCGGCGCGGCCGTTTTTTTTGAAAGACGGGAACGAGACACGCGGGGTGCTGTTTCCATTCCTTTCTTGAAAGAGTTATTGTCGAGGCGCGAAGCGGCATGGTAGCCTTGCTGCGTTGAGCATTGTCGTGTTCGCTTGGCGGTGCGCGCGCCTTGGAAGGCGCCCGTATCGCTCCGGATGTCGGTTTTCGAGGAGTTGGTCGGATGCATGCAGTTTTGTCACAACGTCGTTCCTGGCGCACCGGCGCGCGCGGCTTCACGCTGCTCGAACTGCTGGTGGTCATCGTGATCATCGGCCTGCTCGCGGCCTATGTCGGCCCGAAGTATTTTTCCCAGCTCGGCAAGTCGGAAATCACGATCGCCAAGGCCCAGATCGAGGCATTCGAGAAGTCGCTCGACACCTACCGCCTCGACGTCGGCCGCTATCCGACCGGCGAAGAAGGCCTGGCCGCGCTGATGACGGCCCCGGGGAGCGCCGGCGCCAAGTGGAACGGCCCCTACCTGAAGAAGGGCGTGCCGATGGACCCGTGGGGCCATCCGTATCAATACCGTTCGCCTTCCGCCAAGGGAGAATACGAGATCGTCTCGTTCGGCAAGGACGGGCAGCCAGGCGGTACCGGCGACAACGCCGATATCTCCTCGCTCTGATCCACCCCTCATCCACCCGGGCACGTCCACATGCAGTTTGCGGTTCGCACCCTCGCGCCCGATCTCTCGATCACCAGTCTCGTCGTCGACGCGCTCGATGAAGCCGACGCGCGCCGCCAGGTCGAGGCGCGCGGCCTGTTCGTCAGCGCGGTAGAACCGGCGGCGCGTTTCGCACTGGATGCGCGCCTGGCGCGCCAGCGCGGCGGCAAGCTCTCGCTGGTCCTGTTCAGCCAGGAGCTGCTGGCCCTGCTCAACGCGGGCCTGGGCATCGTCGAGGGCCTGGAAGCCCTGCTGGAAAAGGAAGCCAATCCGGCCTCGCGCACGGTGCTCGAACGCCTGCTCGCCGGCCTGCGCGAAGGCAAGCGCTTCTCCAGCGTGCTGGCCGCCCAGCCGTCGCTGTTCCCGCCGCTGTACATCGGCATCGTGCGCGCCGCCGAAGGCACCAGCGACCTGCCGCGCGCCCTGTCGCGCTACATCGAATACCAGCAGCGCGTCGATACCGTGCGCTCGAAAATCGTCAGCGCCTCGATCTATCCGGTGATCCTGCTCGGTGTCGGTGGCGGCGTCAGCGCCTTCCTGATCGGCTACGTGGTGCCGCGTTTCGCCGAGGTCTACCAGGGGGCAGGGCGCAACCTGCCGTGGATGTCGCAACTGCTGCTCGAATGGGGCCAGTTCGCGGCCGGCCACGGCATGGCGATCCTGCTCTGCGCCGCGGCTCTGGTGGCGCTGCTGATTGCCGGCGTGCGCCGCGCGATCAGGAGCGGTGGCATCGCCCGCCTGCTCGCGCGCCTGCCCGGCATCGGCGAGCGCGCCCGCATCTATGAACTCTCGCGCCTGTATCTCACGCTCGGCATGCTGACCGAGGGCGGCATCACCATCGTCAACGCCATCGAGACCGTGCAGCCGATGGTCTCGACCACGCTGCGCCAGTCGTTGGCGGGCGCCCGCGCCGCGATCGAATCGGGCCGCCCGCTGTCAAGCGCCTTCGAGGCCCACGGCCTGACGACCCCGATCTCGCTGCGCATGCTGCGCGTGGGCGAACGCACCGGCGAGATGGGGCCGATGCTGACGCAGTCCGCCGCCTTCTACGACGGCGAGATCAGCCGCTGGATCGACCGCTTCACGCGCACCTTCGAACCGCTCTTGATGGCGGCCATCGGCCTGGTGGTCGGCGCCATCGTGGTGCTGCTGTACATGCCGATCTTTGACCTGGCGGGGGACATGTCGTGAGCGTCATCGATTCCGCGCTCCTGACACGCGCCCGCGCCCAGAGCCGCCAGTCGCAGCGCTCGCTGGTGGCCGAGCTGGAAGCCTTGACCGGCCTCGATCCGCGCCAGCTGGTCGCCGCGCTGGCCGAGCCCTTCGGCCTGACGGTGATGGAAACGGCCGAAATGCTCAGCCAGGAGCCGGCCTTCGACCTCCTGCCGCTGGCCCAGGCCATGTCGCGCCACTGCGTGCTGCTGCGCGGCCCCGGCGGCCAGGTCACGGGCGTGATCGCCGACCCCTTCGATCTCGACCAGCAGACCTGGCTCTCGAGCCAGGCCGGCGCCACGCCGCGCGCGCCGCTGCACCTGCGCCTGGCGCTGCAGTCCGACATCCAGGCCTACCTGTCGCGCCAGGAAGCCTCGGCGCGCGCGGTCGACACCCTGGCCACCAGCAACGGCGAAGCCCGGCGCGACGGCAAGACCGCCGCCGTGCTGTCCTTCGCCTCGGTGTCGGAGGCCGGCAGCCCGGCCGTCAAGCTGGTCAACTCCACGCTCTACGATGCGCTCAAGGCCGGGGCGTCGGACATCCACCTGGAAAGTACGGCGTCCGGCCTGGCAGTGAAATACCGCGTCGACGGCGTGCTCGATCACGCCACCACGGTGGGCGGCATCGAGCTGGCCGAGCACATCATCTCGCGCCTGAAGGTGCTGGCCGAACTCGACATCGCCGAGCGCCGCATTCCGCAGGACGGCAGCTTTCGCGTCGAGGCGGGCGGGCGCGAGATCGACCTGCGCGTCTCGATCATGCCGAGCATCCATGGCGAGGACGCGGTCATCCGTATCCTCGACAAGCGCGCCATGATCGAGGCCTACGGTTCGCTGACGCTGGAAGCGCTCGGCTTCGACGCGCCGTCGCTGGCCACGCTGCGCACCCTGGCCCAGGAAGCCTACGGCATGCTGCTGGTGACCGGGCCCACCGGCTCGGGCAAGACCACGACCCTGTACGCGGCGCTCACGGAAATCCACAACGGCCGCGAGAAGATCATCACCATCGAGGACCCGGTCGAGTACCAGCTGCCCGGCATCCTGCAGATCCCGGTGAACGAGAAGAAGGGCCTGACCTTCGCGAAAGGCTTGCGGTCCATCTTGCGCCACGACCCGGACAAGATCATGGTCGGCGAGATCCGCGACCGCGAGACCGCCGAGATCGCGGTGCAGTCCGCGCTCACCGGCCACCTGGTGCTGACCACGGTCCACGCCAACAACGTGTTCGACGTGTTCGGGCGCTTCACCCACATGGGCATCGATCCCTACGCCTTCGTGTCGGCGCTGAACGGCATCTGGGCCCAGCGCCTGGTGCGCATGAACTGCCCGCACTGCGCGACCCAGTACGTGCCGAGCGACGGGGAACTGCTGGCGGTGCGGCTGGAGCGCGACGCCGTCGAGGACTATGTTTTCATGCGCGGCAAGGGTTGCGGCGACTGCCGCGGCACCGGCTACAAGGGCCGCCGCTCGATCGCCGAGATCCTGACCCTGAACGACGAGATCCGCGAGCTGATCGTCGACAAGCAGCCGATCCGCCGCATCAAGGCCGCGGCCCACGCCAACGGCACGCGCAGCCTGCGCCTGGCCGCGCTCGACCTGGTGCGGCGCGGCGCCACGACGCTCGACGAAATCAAACGGGTGACCCAGCATGCCTAGACCTGGACGACTCAGACTGCCCGGGCAAGCGCTGCGGCTCGGCATCGGCCACGACAGCCTGGCGCTGGTGCGCACCAGCCGCGTGTTCGCGCGCGGCACGGCCGTGCTGGCCGAGGCGCGCTGCGCCGACGCCAACGATCCGCAGGCCCTGGGCGCCGCCCTGCGCGCGCTGCTGGCCGAGGCCGGGGCAGAGGTCGCCGGCTGGCCGGTCAGCGTGGTGCTGGCCGACGAACTGGCGCGCATGTGGCAGGTCGCGCCGCCGCCCGGCGCGGCGCAGCTGGCCGACCTCGAAGCGGCCGCCGCGATGCGCTTCCAATCCCTGTTCGGCGCGCCGCCTGGCGGCTGGAAGATCGCCGCCGACTGGCAGGCCACGCGGCCCTTCCTGGCCGCGGCCCTGCCGGCCGCGCTGCTCGACGTGCTGGAGCAGGCCGCGCGCGAGGCGCGCTGCCACCTGGTCGAGATCGTGCCGCAGTTCGTGGTCGCGATGAACCACTGGCGCAAGCGGCACCGTCCCGGTGCCTGGTTCGGCCTGATGCACGGCCAGGTGCTGACGCTGGCCGCCTACGACGGCGCGGCGCTGGCGGCGCTGCGCACAGCCGTGGTGCCGCCCGGCGCCGACCGCGACTGGCTGGAAAGCCATGTGGCGCGCGAGGCGCTGCGCGTCGGGGTAGGGCGGCCGGAACGGGTGCAGGTGTGCGGCCCGGCGCCGCGCAGCTGGGCGAGCCACGAAGGGCGCCTGAAGTTCGGCTGCACCCTGCTCGAGGACGAGGATGAGGGCGAGCAGGCGGTCGATCAGGTGCGCTCCGCCGCCGTGCGGCTGGCCTGCACCGGGAGCGCGGCATGAAGCGCGTGCGTCTCGATTTTGCCCGCCCCAGCCTGCGCCGCACCCTGTTCCACGCGCCGCGCCCGGCCTGGGGCCTGGTCCTGGGTGCGCTGCCGCTGTGCTTCGCGGTGCTCGTCAACGTGTCGAATTACGACGAAGCGCGGGAAGAGGTCGAGGCGCTGCAGGCGGCCCTGCGCACGCGCGCCGGCGCGCCCGCGGCCCAGCCGGTGGCGCAGCGCCTGCCGCCGGTGGGCGAGCAGCAGGCCGCGGCGGTGAATGCCGCCGTGATGCAGTTGAACCTGCCGTGGCGGGCGCTGCACGACGCCGTGCGCGCGGCGACGCCGCCGTCGGTCGCGCTGCTCTCGCTCGAACCGGACGCGAAGAAGCGCGTGCTGCGCATCACCGCCGAAGCGCGCGGCAGCGACGACATGATCGCCTACGTCGAAGCGCTCCAGAAACAGGAATGGTTCGGTGCCGTCACGCTGGTGCGCCACGAGATCGGCGAGCAGGATCCGAACCGGCCGATCCGCTTCCAGCTCGACGCCTTGTGGGGCGCGCCATGAAGAACGCCGCCCTCGCGCCGCTGGTCTTGCGCCTGCGCCTGGTCCTGGGGCGCCTCAGCCCGCTGCTGTTCCTGGCCGCGCTGCTGTACGCGGCCGCTTTCGCCACCCTGGCCTGGCTGGTGCCGGCGCGCGACGCCCTCGAGCACGAGCGTGCCCTGGCGCGCCGCGCAGCCGCGCAGCCGCCGCCGGCGCCCCAGGCGGCACCGGTGGCCAGCGCCGATGCCAACCTGGCGCTGTTCTACGATTCCCTGGGCCAGAAGCGCTACGTCGAGCAGCAGGTGAAAACCCTGTTCGGCATCGCCGCCAAAACCGGCCTGGTGCTGCGCCAGGGCGAATACAAGAGCGGCTACGACCGCAACGCCAAGCTCTACACCTACCAGGTCAACCTGCCGGTGCAGGGCAGCTACGGCCAGGTGTGGCAGTTCGCGCTGCTCTCGCTGCGCGCGATTCCCTTCGCTTCGCTCGACGACATCAGCTTCCGGCGCGACACCATCGGCCAGGCCAATGTCGAGGCGCGGCTGCGCCTGACGCTGTACGTGCTCGAGACTCCGGGAGTGCCGCGATGAAGCCGCGCCACATCGCGCTGGGCCTGGCGCTGGCGATTGCCGCCGCGCTGGCCGCCTTCGGCGACAAGGCCCCGGAGGCGGAGGTGGCCGAGGCGGTCGAGCGTCCGGCGGCTGTGCCTGTCGCCGCGAATGCGCAACGCCCGTCCTCCGGCGCGCGTGAACCGGTGATTTTGCGCCTGCAGCCGCGCGACGAACTGGTCGGCGACGCCGGCAAGGCGGACGGGGACGCGCTGTTCGCCCGCCAGGACTGGACGCCGCCGCCCCCGCCGCCCCCGCCGCAGGAATCCGGCCCGCCGCCACCGCCGGTCGCCCCGCGCCTGCCCTACAGCTTCATCGGCAAGTCGCTGGAAGAGGGCAAGTGGGAGGTCTACCTGGCCAGCGGCGAGCGCACCCACATCGCGGTCGAGGGCGGCGTGATCGACGGCGCCTGGCGCGTCGAGCGCATCGCGCCGCCGCTCTTGACCCTGACTTACCTGCCGCTGAACCAGGTTCAGCAGCTCAACATTGGAGCATTCGACTAATGGTTCGTTCCCGGATTCGAGCGATCGTGGTAGCCGCGCTGGCCGGCGCACTGCTGGCCGGTTGCGCCGCCCAGCGCGCTTACCAGGAGGGCAATGCGCTGGTCGCCCAGGAGCAGGTCGGCGCCGGCCTGGCCAAGTACCGCGAAGCGGTGGCGGCCGACCCCGGCAATCCGCTCTACCGCGCCGCCTTCCTGCGCGCGCGCGACGCCACCGCCACGCGCCTGGTCGAGCAGGCCGAGCGCGACCTGGCCGAGGGCCGCGCCGACGATGCCGCCGCCGGCTACCTGCGCGTGCTGGAAGTCGATCCGGCCAACGAGCGCGGCCGCGCCGGCATGCGCCAGGTCGAGGCCGACCGCCGCCACAGCGCGATGCTCGATGCCGCCACGGCCGACGTCGAGAAGAAGGACTACGAGGCCGCGCGCCAGAAGCTGTCCGCGATCCTGACCGAGCGCCCGGGCCACGAGCGCGCGCGCCTGATGCTGAACGAGGTCGACGAGAAGGCGGTCGCGCCGACGCCCGACACCGCGCTCGCCGCGTCCTTCAGGAAGCCGATCAGCCTGGAATTTCGCGAGGCGCCGCTGCGCCAGGTCTTCGAAATCATCGCGCGCCATTCGGGCCTGAACTTCGTCTTCGACAAGGACGTGCGCGCGGACCAGCGCACCTCGATCTTCCTGAAGAACAGCACGGTGGAGGCGGCGGTGCACTTCCTGCTGGTGACCAACCAGCTCGAGCGCCAGGTCATGGACGGCAACACCATCCTGATCTACCCGAACGTGGCGGTAAAGCTCAAGGAATACCAGGAGATGACGGTCAAGACCTTCTTTCTCGCCAATGCCGAAGCGAAGAGCATCGCCAACACCTTCAAGACCATCCTGAAGTCGCGCGACGTGGTCGTCGACGAGAAGCTGAACCTGGTGATCCTGCGCGACAGCCCGGAGGCGATCAAGCTTGCCACCCAGCTGGTGGCGCTGCAGGACGTGCCCGAGCCGGAAGTCATGCTCGAGGTCGAGGTGCTGGAGATCAAGCGCAGCCGCCTGATGGACCTGGGCGTGAGCTGGCCGGGCAGCCTGAGCTTCTCGCCGCTGGTCGCGGCGGCGGGCGGTCCGATCTCGATCAACGAGCTGCGCGGCCTGAACAGCGACACCATCGGCGTGAGCGGCATTGGCGCCGTGGTCAACGCCAACAAGACCGACACCGACTCGAACACCCTGGCCAACCCGCGCATCCGCGTGCGCAACAAGGAAAAGGCCAAGGTCGTGATCGGCGACCGGGTGCCGAACATCACCACCACCGTGTCGCCGGGCGCCGGCGGCTTCGCCTCGGAGTCGATCAACTACGTGGACGTGGGCCTGACGCTGAACGTCGAGCCGACCATCTACCTGAACAACGAGGTCGGCATCCGCATCTCGCTCGAGGTGAGCAACCTGATCGACTCGATCAAGACCAATTCCGGCTCGGTCGCCTACCGCATCGGCACCCGTTCGGCCCAGACCCTGCTGCAGCTGAAGGATGGCGAGAACCAGGTGCTGGCCGGCCTGATCAGCAGCGAGGACCGCAGCAGCGGCAGCAAGGTGCCCGGCGTCGGCCAGCTGCCGATCGTGGGCCGCCTGTTCGGCAGCACGCGCGACTCGAACGACAAGACCGAGATCGTGCTGTCGATCACGCCGCACCTGATCCGCACCATCCAGCGTCCGCCGGCCGGGGCCTCCGAATTCGGCGCCGGCACCGAAGCCAGCTTCCGCCGCCGTCCCGACACGGCGGTGCGCCAGCCGGTGGCGATGCCGGCGGTACAGGGCGCCCGTCCGGCGCTCCCGGGCAACGGCGCGCCCGCTGCCCAGCCGCTCAACGGCACGCCGGTCGCGCCGCCGGTTGGCCAGCCGCCAGTCACGCCAACCGTGCCGCCGGTGACCGGCATGCCGCTGTCGCAGCCGATCGGCACCACGGCGCCGGCCGCGCCGCCGCCTGACGCGCCACCCGCGAACGTGCCGAGCGCGCCGCCGCCGGCCGTCCAGGTCACCCCGATCCCGAACCCATGATGCTGACCCGTAGGGTGGGCGGCTCCGCCGCCCACGCGTTCAACCCACGCCTGCGCGCCGCCGACGCGCGCCCCCGCGGCTTCACCCTGATCGAACTCCTGGTCACGCTCGCCATCCTGGCGCTGCTGGCCACCCTGGTGATCCCGGTCGGCCAGACCGTGGTCCAGCGCCGCAACGAACAGCAGTTGCGCCAGTCGCTGCGCGAGATTCGCCTGGCGATCGACGCCTACAAGCGCGCCAGCGACGAAGGCCGCATCAAGAAGAGCGCCGGCGCCACCGGCTATCCGGCCCGACTCGAACTGCTGGTCGAGGGCGTGCCCGACCTGCGCAGCCCGAAGCAGGCCAAGATCTACTTCCTGCGCCGCCTGCCGCGCGATCCCTTCAACCCCGATCCTGAACTGGCGGACGCGCAGACCTGGGGCAAGCGCAGCTATGCCAGCGAAGCCGAGGAGCCGAAAGAGGGCGACGACGTCTACGACGTCCATTCGACCTCGCCAAGGATCGGCCTGAACGGCATTCCCTACAGGCGCTGGTGACACGATGCGAAACTTGGTGAGTACATGGATGCGCAAGCGGCGCGGCTTCACCCTGATCGAACTGCTGGTGGTGCTCGGCATCGTCGCCTTGCTGCTGACGCTGGCGGTGCCGCGCTTTTTCCCGAGCGTCGACAAGACGAAGGAAACCATCCTGCTCGATAACCTGCGCAACACGCGCGCCGTGATCGACCAGTTCCACGCCGACACCGGCCGCTACCCGGATTCGCTGGAGCAGCTGGTCGAGAAAAAATACCTGGCGCGGGTGCCGGTCGACCCGATCACCGAAAGCGAGACCACCTGGGTCCTGGTGCCGCCCGCGGAAGACGGGGCGCCGGGCGCGGTCTACGACATCCGCAGC
This sequence comes from Massilia haematophila, assembly GCF_042647645.1. NCBI lineage: Bacteria > Pseudomonadati > Pseudomonadota > Betaproteobacteria > Burkholderiales > Oxalobacteraceae > Massilia > Massilia haematophila. The sequence goes on from NZ_JBHRVV010000001.1 coordinate 252,777, forward strand.
GGCGCACCGGGAAATGGCCGCGACGGCCGGCCCTACGCCGAATGGTAGCGCGGCGCGTACGCTCGCCCGATGCCGGCTTTACCTACGTCGGCCTGGTGATCTTCGTCGCGATCCTGGGGCTGGTGGGCGCGGCGACGCTGAAGGTCGATTCCCTGCTGCGCCGGGTAGCCGCCGAACAGGAGCTGCTCGAGATCGGCGCGGAGTACAGCGAAGCGCTGCGCAGCTATGCCGCCGCCACGCCGCGCGGTTATCCGACCGCGCCGCCGACCATGCAGGAGCTGCTCAAGGACCCGCGCTTTCCCGGCACGCGCCGCCACCTGCGCAAGATCTACGTCGATCCGCTCACGGGCAAGCAGGAGTGGGGCATCGTGTACCAGGGCGACAACGTGGGTGTGCTGGCGGTGTACAGCCTGTCGCAGGCGCAGCCGCTGAAGCTGGCGAATTTCGACGCCCGCTTCCAGAATTTCGAGAACAAGCAGCACCTGTCGGAATGGAAGTTCACGGCCAGCGGCACCGGCGCCAGCGCCAGCGGGTCGGCGGTGGCGAACGGTCAGCCGCCGGCGCTGCAGCCGAACACGCCGAACACGCCGAATCCGCAGCCGGCGTCCCTGTTCCCCGCGCCGGAAGCGGCGCCGCCGACCGTCCCGCCGGCGCCGGAACCAGCCGAATCACAGGCTAAACCGCAGGATGAAACGGCAGACAAAGCGGAGGACGCGCCGCCGGAGAACGATGCCGAGCCGCCGCGGGAGCCCGAGGAGCCGCCGGCCCGGTCCGAGCCGGCCGAAGCCGAACCGGCGCCGCCCGCCGAGCCGCCGGCGGAGGAAGGGCGGCCGGGCGGTCGCTGATTACTTGGCGCGGCGCTTGAAGTCGCGCGGGCGGAAGCCCAGGGCGCCGAGCACGCCGAAATAGCAGATGCCGCAGACGGCGATGATGCCGAGCAGGGCGCCGCCGCGCAGCAGCGGATGGGCGCGCAGCGCGAGCCAGTCGAACTGGATCTGGCAGAACCAGGCGACCGCGCCCATGACCGACACGGCCACCATCAGCTTCAGGAAGAAGACGCCCCAGCCCGGCTGCGGTACGTAGATATTGCGGCGGCGCAGCCCGCGGTAGAGCAGGGCGGCGTTGAGGCAGGCGGCGACGCCGATCGACAGCGCCAGTCCGGCGACGCCGAACAGCGGTACGAAGACCAGGTTCATCAGCTGCGTCGCGACCAGCACGCCGACCGCGATCTTGACCGGGGTGCGCACTTCCTGGCGCGCGAAGAAGGCCGGGGCCAGGGTCTTGACCAGGATGAAGCCGAGCAGGCCGGCGCTGTAGGCCATCAGCGGCAGCGACGAGGCGTTCACGTCGGCGGCGTCGAAGGCGCCATAGTGGAACAGCGTGGCGATCATCGGCGTGGCCAGCGTCGCCAGGCCGACTGCCGCCGGGATCGACAGCAGGAAGGTCAGGCGCAGGCCCCAGTCCAGCAGGGACGAGTATTCCTGGGTGTCGCCTTCGGTGTTGGCTTTCGCCAGGCCCGGCAGCAAAATCGTACCGAGCGCCACGCCGAGCAGGGCGGTCGGCAGCTCCATCAACCGGTCCGCATACTGCAGCGCCGTGACTGCGCCCGCGGCCAGGCTGGCGGCGATCGTCGTGTTGATCAGCAGGCTGATCTGGGCCGCGGCGACGGCGAACACGGCCGGACCCATCTTGCCCAGCATGCGGCGCACGCCGGCGTCGCGCAGGCCGGTGAACGGGTTGGCCGACAGGCGAGGCAGCATGCCGAGCTTGATCAGCGGCGGCAGCTGCAGCGCCACCTGCAGGATGCCGCCGATGCACACGCCGACCGCCATCGCATAGATCGGCTGGGCAAAATAGTCCGACAGCACGACGGCGGCGAAGATGAAGGACAGGTTCAGCAGCACCGGGGTAAAGGCCGGGATCTTGAACTGGCGCCAGGTATTCAGCACGCCGCTGGCCATGGCCACAAAAGCCATGCAGGCGATGTAGGGGAACATCAGGCGGGTCATGACGACCGCCGCGTCGAACGCCTCCGGCTCGCGCTGCAGGCCGCCGCCGATCCAGTAGATCAGCACCGGCGCGGCCAGGATGCCGACCACGCTGGTCAGCATGGTGGCCCAGATCAGCACGGTCGCCACGTGGTCGACCAGGGTCTTGGTCGCTTCCTGGCCGTGTTTCGTCTTGTATTCGGTCAGGATCGGTACGAAGGCCTGCGAGAAGGCGCCTTCGGCAAACAGGCGCCGCAGCAGGTTCGGCAGGCGGAAGGCGATATTGAAGGCGTCGGTGAAGTTCGAGGCGCCGAAGGTGGCGGCGAACAGACTTTCGCGCAGCAGGCCCGTGATGCGGGACACCATGGTCATGCTGGAGATTGCAGCGAGGGTCTTGAGCAGATTCATGGGGCGTAATTATAGCTGGGCAACACCCTGCACACGGCTCATCTGGCGAGAATAGTGAATTATGAATTGCTAGGCGTGGATTCCTTCGCTATAATCGTGGGCTGTACTGAATTCTGTTAGCAGACACTTATGTTTGGCAGGCACTGGAATGGGCCAGTTTGACTCGCTAATGTTTGCAAACGCAACTTGACCCCGATTTAGGAAATTCCATGGCAAATACCGCACAAGCGCGCAAACGCGCTCGTCAAGCAGTTAAGCAAAACGCACACAACAGCGCTCAGCGTTCGACCCTGCGTACCGCAATCAAGGCCGTCCGCAAAGCCATCCAGGCTGGCGACAAGGCCGCTGCAACCACCATCTTCCAGCAGTCCGTGTCGACCATCGACAGCATCGCTGACAAGAAGATCATCCACAAGAACAAGGCCGCTCGCCACAAGAGCCGCCTGGCTGCTGCTCTGAAAGCCCTGTCGGCCTAATAGACCGGTTGGCGCGCGGCCTTGGCCGCGCAGGCAGTACAGTGGAAGAAAGACCCGCCCGACTTTGGTCCCGGCGGGTTTTTCCGCTTCTGCGCTCGGGTTTGTAGGGTGGGTACTCGTACCCACCGCCTGTTCGCGCGATGAAGATGGTGGGTTCGAGAACCCACCCTACGCCCCTGCGCTCGGGTTTGTAGGGTGGACACCTGTGTCCACGCTGTCGTGCCGCCGCATGCCGCACCGCGTCTATTCAACCGGTGAGACCGCGTGGGCACGGGTGCCCACCCTACGGGAACCGGTTCGTAGGGTGGGTACTCGTACCCACCGCTTGTTCGCACGATGAAGATGGTGGGTTCGAGAACCCACCCTACGCTCCTGCGCTCGGGTTTGTAGGGTGGACACCTGTGCCCACGCTGTCGTGCCGTTGCGTGCCGCACCGCGTCTATTCAACCGGTGAGACCGCGTGGGCACGGGTGCCCACCCTACGGGAACCGGTTCGTAGGGTGGGTACTCGTACCCACCGCTTGTTCGCGCGATGAAGATGGTGGGTTCGAGAACCCACCCTACGCCCCTGCGCTCGGGTTTGTAGGGTGGACACCTGTGTCCACGCTGTCGTGCCGCTGCGTGCCGCACCGCGTCTATTCAACCGGTGAGACCGCGTGGGCACGGGTGCCCACCCTGCGGGAACCGGTTCGTAGGGTGGGTACTCGTACCCACCGCTTGTTCGCGCGATGAAGATGGTGGGTTCGAGAACCCACCCTACGCTCATGCGCTCGGGTTTGTAGGGTGGACACCTGTGCCCACGCTGTCGTGCCGTTGCGTGCCGCACCGCGTCTATTCAACCGGTGAGACCGCGTGGGCACGGGTGCCCACCCTACGGGAACCGGTTCGTAGGGTGGGTACTCGTACCCACCGCTTGTTCGCGCGATGAGGATGGTGGGTTCGAGAACCCACCCTACGACCCCTTCGCCGAGGTCCAGGCCAGGCACCCCACCGCCAGCATCGAATTGCTGACCAGGAAAGCCCCGTGCCGGTAGAGCAGGGGCGTCTTCCCCTGGTCGGCCACGTCCAGCGCCCAGACATCCCCCGACGGCGCCGACCACAGGATGCGCCCGTCCACCGCCTCGATCCCGGCAAACACCTGGTTCGGCGTCGTGCCCGGCTTGAAGAACACCATCACCGTATTCACCCCGGGCGGAGGCAACGCGGCCACAGGGCCGCCGACCAGCACCGCCAGCACCAGCGCCGTGGCGCCGGCCTTGCCGCCGAGCGTGCCCGAGCCGTTCATCGAGCCATTGCTGCGGCGCAGCCACCAGCCCAGCGCGGCCACCGCCACCCCGAACACGACAAACCACAGCAGGTCCCAGAACAGCACGTTGTCGCTGTCGAGGCGGATGCGGTGGATGCCGAGTATCCAGTGCGAGAGCACGCCGTCGATCATGTGCCAGGCGCCGAAACCGATCGCCGCGTTCGCCAGCAGCAGCCGGTCGCCGCCCGGGGCGCCGAAGCTGTGCCGACCCTTCCAGAGTTTCCACAGTCCGGCGAACGCGATCACGTACATCAATAAATGGAACAGGCCGTCGGCCATGATCTGCACCCGGATGTCCTGGAAGGGCGGGCGCGTGACCAGCGACAGCAGGTGATGCCACTGCAGGATCTGGTGCAGCAGGATGCCGTCGAAAAAGCCGCCGAGCGCGAAGCCGAGCAGGAAGCCGGCCCAGCCGAGGGCACGTAGAGCGGGAATGGCGTGGGCGTCGGACTGGCGGACGGTCATGGCGGCTCCTGTCGAATAAACCTGGAAATACAGGCGGATGCCACATGCTAGCGCGTTCGCGCGGCCGGGTGCGCAGGCCTGGAGACAGGCCCCCGGATCGCTAAACCGGTAGCGCAGCGTAAAATACTGGTGCATAATGTGAAACGCGCGTCTTATGTCTTATAGAAGACTTGGGGCGCGGCCGGGAGAATGCCAAGCGCGCCGAGCGGCCGGGAACACCTCTTCGCGCTCTGTCCATCGCGTTCTGGGCGGAGTAGTATCGGAGTAGTATGATCCAGCGAGCGCGCCGCATACCGTGCGGGCGCGGGCAGGCGTTACTTATCAAGTTTTACACATCGCGAGATCTTCGCGATAACCGAGGAAATAGTGCATGAGCAGTGATCCGACCATCATCTACACCCTGACCGACGAGGCGCCGCTGCTGGCGACCCACGCCTTCCTGCCTGTCGTCAGCACCTTCACCAAGGCTGCGGGTATCCGCGTCGAGCAGGCCGATATCTCGGTCGCCGCACGTATCCTGGCCCAGTTCCCGGAACGCCTGACCCCGGAACAGCGCGTCCCCGACGTCCTGAGCGAGCTGGGCAAGAAGACCCTGGAACCGGACGCGAACATCATCAAGCTGCCGAACATCTCCGCATCGGTCGGCCAGCTGGTCGCCGCGATCAAGGAACTGCAGGGCAAGGGCTACGACCTGCCGGACTACCCGGCCGATCCGAAGACCGACGAGGAAAAGGCGATCAAGGCCAAGTATGCCAAGTGCATCGGCTCGTCCGTGAACCCGGTCCTGCGCGAAGGTAACTCGGACCGCCGCGCACCGAAGGCGGTCAAGGAATACGCCCGCAAGAACCCGCACTCGATGGGCGAATGGTCGCCGGCCTCGCGCACCCACGTGTCGCACATGACCCACGGCGACTTCTACCACGGCGAAAAGTCGATGACCCTCGACCGCGCCCGTGAAGTCAAGATGGAACTGGTCACCAAGAGCGGCCAGACCATCGTCCTGAAACCGAAGGTCGCGCTGCAGGACGGCGAGATCATCGACTCGATGTTCATGAGCCGCAAGGCCCTGCTCGAGTTCTACGAAAAGCAGATCGAAGACGCGAAGAACACCGGCGTGCTGTTCTCGCTGCACGTGAAGGCGACGATGATGAAGGTCTCGCATCCGATCGTCTTCGGCCACTGCGTGCGCATGTTCTACAAGGACGCGTTCGCCAAGCACGGCGCGCTGTTCGACAGCCTCGGCATCAACGTCAACAACGGCATGGCCGACCTGTACAACAAGATCGCCGACCTGCCGGCCTCGCAGCGCGAAGAAATCGAGCGCGACCTGCACGCCTGCCAGGAACACCGTCCGGCGCTGGCCATGGTCGACTCGGCCAAGGGCATCACCAACTTCCACTCGCCGAACGACGTCATCGTCGACGCCTCGATGCCTGCGATGATCCGCGCCGGCGGCAAGATGTACGGCGCCGATGGCCGCCTGAAGGAAGTCAAGGCCGTCATCCCTGAATCGACCTTCGCCCGCATCTACCAGGAAGTCATCAACTTCTGCAAGTGGCATGGCGCCTTCGATCCGAAGACCATGGGCACCGTCCCGAACGTGGGCCTGATGGCCCAGCAGGCCGAGGAATACGGTTCGCACGACAAGACCTTCGAGATCAGCGAAGACGGCGTGGCCAACATCACCGACATCGCCACCGGCGAAGTCCTGATGAGCCAGAACGTCGAGCAGGGCGACATCTGGCGCATGTGCCAGGTGAAGGATGCCCCGATCCGCGACTGGGTCAAGCTGGCGGTCACCCGCGCGCGCAACTCGGGCATGCCGGCCGTGTTCTGGCTGGACCCGTACCGTCCGCACGAGAACGAACTGATCAAGAAGGTCAAGACCTACCTGAAGGATCACGACACGACCGGCCTGGACATCCAGATCATGTCGCAGGTGCGCGCGATGCGCTACACCCTGGAGCGCGTCAAGCGCGGCCTGGACACCATCTCGGTGACCGGCAACATCCTGCGCGACTACCTGACCGACCTGTTCCCGATCCTGGAACTGGGCACCAGCGCCAAGATGCTGTCGATCGTTCCGCTGATGGCCGGCGGCGGCATGTACGAAACCGGCGCCGGCGGCTCGGCGCCGAAGCACGTGCAGCAGCTGACGGAAGAGAACCACCTGCGTTGGGACTCGCTGGGCGAATTCCTGGCGCTGGCCGTCTCGCTGGAAGACCTCGGCATCAAGACCGGCAACAACAAGGCCAAGGTCCTGGCCAAGACGCTCGACGCCGCTACCGGCAAGCTGCTGGACAACCGCAAGTCGCCGTCGCCGAAGACCGGCGAGCTCGACAACCGCGGCAGCCAGTTCTACCTGTCGCTGTTCTGGGCCCAGGAACTGGCCGCGCAGACCGAGGACGCCGAACTGGCGGCCCACTTCGCGCCGCTGGCCAAGACCCTGCTTGATAACGAGCAGAAGATCGTCGCCGAACTTCTGGAAGTGCAGGGCAAGCCGGCCGACATCGGCGGCTACTACAAGCTTGAGGACGCCAAGGTGAAAGCCGTGATGCGTCCTAGCGCGACCTTCAACAGCGCGCTGGACACCATCGCCTGATAGTGCCCGTTTGCGCGGCGTTGCCGCGCAGCTTGGAGCAAAAGAAAACCCGCCGGTCCTTACGGACCCGGCGGGTTTTTTATTTCGAATACGAATTCACGAGGCGGGCTCGTAGCGTTGGCGCTGACCGTAGGGTGGGCCGGGCCGCGCTAGGCACCCCGTGCCCACGCGAAACGCCGCGCAGTGTGGCGCATCAAGCACGGTGGAGCATGCGCCGCGGCTACGCATCATGAAGCGCTAACGCAGCGCGTGCTGTATGGTTCACATGCCGCCAAGGCGATGCCGGCGTCCGCGTGGGCACGGGGTGCCCACCCTACGGGAACCGCCGCGTCTTACTTACGCAACTCCGCCACCGGCACCTCCACATATTCCCCCGGCATCAGGGGATGGGTCGCCAGCGAAAACGGCCCGATGCTGCTGCGCACCAGCCGCAGCGTCGGCAGCCCGACCGCCGCCGTCATCCGGCGCACCTGCCGGTTCTTGCCTTCCTCGAGCGTGATCGCGATCCAGCTGGTCGGCTTGTCGGCCCGCGCGCGGATCGGCGGGTTGCGCGGCCACAGCCATTCCGGCTCGGCGATGCGCACCGCGCGGCAGGGCTTGGTGACGAAGTCGCCCAGGTCGAGCGGCGCCTGCAGGCGCGCCAACGCGGCGGCGTCGGCGACGCCGTCCACCTGCACCAGGTAGGTCTTGGCTTCCTTGTGGTCGGGGTGGGCGATCTTGTGCTGCAGCTTGCCGTCGTCGGTGAGGAGCATCAGGCCCTCGCTGTCGGCATCGAGGCGGCCGGCCGGGTAGACGTTGGGAATCTTGACGTAATCGGCGAGCGATTCGCGGCCTTCCTGCGGGCTGAACTGGCATAGCACCTGGAAGGGTTTGTTGAAGAGGATGAGGGCCATGGGAGAGGGTGAGGGAATCGGGACTGGGTGCCGGGCGTGGCGCGGGGCACGATACTGGTGCATAATGCAAGAGACAACATGATGTCTTATACAAGACTTGCAACCACTATTGTAATGTAGTTCGCAGGCGATGCCTGAGGCTGTGGCATTGCAGAGCGCCGTGCGACCATTTTGGAGAACACGATGTACCAGCATATCAACGTACCCGCAGACGGCCAGAAGATCACCGTCAACGCCGACTTCTCGCTGAATGTACCGGACCATCCGATCATTCCCTACATCGAGGGCGACGGCATCGGGATCGACATCAGCCCGGTGATGCTCAAAGTGGTCGACGCGGCGGTGGCCAAGGCCTACGGCGGCCAGCGCAAGATCCATTGGATGGAAATCTATGCCGGCGAGAAGTCGACCAATGTCTATGGTCCGGACGTATGGCTGCCGGCCGAGACCCTGGATGCGGTGAAGGATTACGTGGTCTCGATCAAGGGTCCGCTGACCACGCCGGTCGGCGGCGGCATCCGTTCGCTCAACGTGGCGCTGCGCCAGGAGCTCGACCTCTACGTCTGCCTGCGTCCGGTACGCTATTTCGCCGGCGTTCCCTCGCCGCTGAAGCAGCCGGAAAAGACCGACATGGTCATCTTCCGCGAGAACTCGGAAGACATCTACGCCGGCATCGAATGGGCCGAAGGTTCGGAAGGCGTCAAGAAACTGATCGATTTCCTGACCAATGAAATGGGCGTCAGGAAGATCCGCTTCCCGGAGACCTCCGGCCTGGGCATCAAGCCGGTCTCGCGCGAAGGCACCGAGCGCCTGGTGCGCAAGGCGATCCAGTACGCGATCGACAACGACAAGCCCTCGGTGACGCTGGTTCACAAGGGCAATATCATGAAATACACCGAAGGCGGTTTCCGCGACTGGGGCTATGCCCTGGCGCAGCGCGAATTCGGCGCCGAGCTGATCGACGGCGGTCCATGGTGCAAGTTCAAGAACCCGAAGACCGGACGCGACATCATCATCAAGGATTCGATCGCCGACGCCTTCCTGCAGCAGATCCTGTTGCGTCCGGCCGAATATAGCGTGATTGCCACCCTGAATTTGAATGGCGACTATATCTCAGACGCATTGGCGGCCCAGGTTGGCGGCATCGGCATTGCGCCGGGCGCCAACATGTCGGATTCGGTCGCAATGTTCGAGGCCACCCACGGCACCGCGCCGAAGTATGCCGGCAAGGATTACGTGAATCCGGGTTCGCTGATCCTGTCCGCCGAAATGATGCTGCGCCATATGGGCTGGACCGAGGCAGCCGACCTGATCATTTCGGCGATGGAAAAGGCGATCCAGTCGAAACGCGTCACCTATGACTTTGCGCGCCTGATGGAAGGCGCCACCCAGGTATCGTGCTCGGGCTTTGGCGAAGTGATGATCGAGCAGATGGGGTAATCGCGTATTAATTGCGCCGGATCGAAAGCCCCGCCGTGAAAGGTGGGGCTTTTGTTCTAAAGGGCAGGGCGCATATGCCGGGAGAATGGCCCTATCTAAATGGATAAGCGAAAAAAAACCCCGCCTGGGCGGGGTTCTTAGCGTCTTCCGCGGGGCTGATTACATGCCCTGGATGTTGGAAGCTTGCTTGCCTTTAGGGCCTTGCGTGACTTCGAATTGGACTTTCTGACCTTCTTTGAGGGTCTTAAAACCGTTCATGTTGATTGCGGAGAAGTGTGCAAACAGATCCTCGCCGCCGTCATCTGGAGTGATGAAGCCAAAGCCTTTGGAATCATTGAACCACTTAACAGTACCAGTTGCCATAAAAGAACTTTCAAATTTAAACAAATCACACGAGCCATAAAAGCAAGAAGCTTCTTGCCCCCTCCTCAGCCTGCTCACTTCTTATCAACAAGTACATAAGTACATGTCAATGTTTGCATTGTTGATGGACTAATCTTGTAAGTCAAGCCCTTTGATCGTTGTGTTGCTAAATTCTTCACACGATCTGCAAAGCCAGCTCTTGATTTCTGCAATCGGAACGCCATCTGCGCTTTCAACGGAAAACAAGTAAGATGGAAGCGAGTCGAAGTGAGCGGATCGCGTTGATCTGATCTTTCCGCTTTGCATCATCCTTGAAAGCATTAGAATACGTCCATGGCAACCAAGCACGATACCGAACAGCTGCTGGAGCGGCAGATCGTAAAACCACCGCCCCTGTATCAGGTGGCGTTGCTGAATGACGACTACACGCCGATGGAGTTTGTGGTCGCTATCATTCAGGAGTACTTCAACAAGGATCGCGAGACAGCGACGCAGATCATGCTTTCCGTACACCGTCACGGCAAAGGCGTGTGCGGCGTGTTTTCCAAAGATATAGCGTGTACCAAAGTGGAGTTTGTCTTAACGCATGCGCGTAAGGCAGGGCACCCCCTGCAGTGCGTGATGGAGGAAGTATGATTGCGCAGGAACTTGAAGTATCCCTACACATGGCCTTTGTCGAAGCTCGACAGGCACGGCACGAGTTCATTACCGTGGAGCACCTGCTGCTTGCGCTCCTCGATAATCCCTCGGCCGCTGAAGTCCTGCGTGCATGCGCCGTCAACATCGACGATCTGCGCAAGACCTTGACCAATTTTATCGGTGACAACACCCCGACCGTGCCGGGCACGGGCGAGGTCGACACCCAGCCGACGCTCGGCTTCCAGCGCGTGATCCAGCGTGCGATCATGCATGTGCAGTCGGCGTCGAACGGCAAGAAGGAAGTGACCGGCGCGAACGTGCTGGTGGCGATCTTCGGCGAGAAGGACTCGCATGCCGTTTACTACCTGCACCAGCAGGGCGTGACCCGTCTCGACGTGGTGAACTTCATCTCGCACGGCGTGCGCAAGGACCAGCAGATCGACAGCCAGAAGGCGTCGGAAGGCGTGGAAGAGGCGCAGGTCGAAGGCGCGACGAAGGAAAGCCCGCTCGACCAGTTCACCCAGAACCTGAACAAGTCGGCCGCCGACGGCAAGATCGATCCGCTGATCGGTCGCGAAGAGGAAGTGGACCGCGTGATCCAGATCCTGTGCCGCCGCCGCAAGAACAATCCGCTGCTCGTGGGCGAAGCCGGCGTCGGCAAGACCGCGATCGCGGAAGGCCTGGCATGGCGCATCGTCCAGGAAGACGTGCCCGAGATCCTGCAGAATGCCGTCGTGTATTCGCTGGACATGGGTGCGCTGCTGGCCGGCACCAAGTACCGCGGCGACTTCGAACAGCGCCTGAAGGCCGTCCTCAAGCAATTGAAGGACACGCCGAACGGCATCCTGTTCATCGACGAGATCCACACGATCATCGGCGCCGGTTCCGCATCGGGCGGCACGCTCGACGCGTCGAACCTGCTGAAACCGGCCCTGGCGAACGGCCAGCTCAAGTGCATCGGCGCAACCACGTTCACGGAATTCCGCGGCGTGTTCGAGAAGGACCATGCGCTTTCCCGCCGCTTCCAGAAGGTCGACGTCAACGAGCCGTCGGTCGAGCAGACCGTGCAGATCCTGCGTGGCCTGAAGTCGCGCTTCGAAGAGCACCACGGCGTGAAGTACTCGTCGTCGGCGCTGTCGACCGCGGCCGAACTGGCGGCGCGCTTCATCAATGACCGTCACCTGCCCGACAAGGCGATCGACGTCATCGACGAAGCGGGCGCGGCCCAGCGCATCCTGCCGAAGTCGAAGCAGAAGAAGACCATCGGCAAGACCGAGATCGAGGAAATCATCGCCAAGATCGCGCGTATTCCACCGCAGACCGTCAACCAGGACGACCGCAGCAAGCTGCAGACGATCGACCGCGACCTGCGCAACGTCGTCTTCGGCCAGGACCCGGCGATCGATGCGCTGGCATCGGCGATCAAGATGGCGCGCGCGGGCCTGGGCAAGCAGGACAAGCCGATCGGCTCCTTCCTGTTCTCCGGTCCGACCGGCGTCGGCAAGACCGAGGTCGCCAAGCAGCTGGCCTTTATCCTCGGCATCGAGCTGATCCGCTTCGACATGTCCGAGTACATGGAGCGCCACGCCGTGTCGCGCCTGATCGGTGCGCCGCCGGGCTACGTCGGCTTCGACCAGGGCGGTTTGCTGACCGAAGCCATCACCAAGAAGCCGCACGCGGTGCTGCTGCTGGACGAGATCGAAAAGGCCCACCCGGACATTTTCAACATCCTGCTGCAGGTGATGGACCACGGCACGCTGACCGACAACAACGGACGCAAGGCCGACTTCCGCAACGTGATCATCATCATGACCACGAATGCGGGCGCCGAGAGCCTGACCAAGCGTTCGGTCGGCTTCGTGGATGCGCGTGCGACCGGCGACGAGATGGCCGACATCAAGCGCATGTTCACGCCGGAGTTCCGCAACCGCCTGGATGCGATCATCAGCTTCCGTGCGCTGGACGAGGAAATCATCCTGCGCGTCGTGGACAAGTTCCTGATGCAGCTGGAAGAGCAGCTGCACGAGAAGAAGGTGGAAGCCGTCTTCACCGAGAAGCTGCGCAAGTTCCTCGGCTCGAAGGGCTTCGATCCGCAGATGGGCGCCCGCCCGATGTCGCGCCTGATCCAGGACATGATCCGCAAGGCCCTGGCCGACGAGCTGCTGTTCGGCCGCCTGGTCAACGGCGGCCGCGTGACGGTGGACCTGAACGAGAAGGACGACGTCGTCCTCGAGTTCCCGGAAGGCGACGCACTGCCGCCGCCGGCCCCGGCCGAGACGGTCGAGATCGAGTAAGTTCGGTCTGCCCCAAGAAACCGCGCCTTGTGCGCGGTTTTTTTATGCCCGTGCACCATTAGCGGTCGCGGTCCGTAGGGTGGGCGTGTGGCTTCGGTTGAGGCCCCCAATGTGCGAACGCCGGGCTTTTTTTGCTTGTATGCACGTCAACTCATCCGCGCACTATGGCAAACTCATGCTCTTTTGCAACCCTTGCCCTCGTGTCCATGAACGTCTCCCGCACCATCCTCGCGCTGTCGCTGGCGCTGATCGGCAGCCAGGCTGCCGCTGCCGATCCTTACTTCCGTTTTCCGGCCGTGCGCGGCGACACCGTTGTCTTCACCGCCGAGGGCGACCTGTGGCGCACGACGCTCAGCGGCGGCAAGGTCACGCGTCTGACGACGCACCCGAATGCCGAAACCCACGCCGCGATTTCGCACGACGGCAAGTTCGTGGCCTTCGCCGCCTCCTACGAGGGCGCGCAGGAAGCCTATGTGATGCCGCTCGAGGGCGGCCTGCCCAAGCGCATCACCTTCGAGAACGGCGGGGTCACGGTGCTGGGTTGGACCGCGCAGGGCGAGGTCCTGGTCAGCACCGAGAACTCGGTCGGGCCATCGAAGCACCGCGTCGTGGCCGCACTCGATCCGGCGAAGATGACGCGCCGCGTGCTGCCGCTGGCCGATGCCAACGACGCCGTGCTCGACGATACGGGCCGCACCGTCTACTTCACGCGCATGGGCCTGACGATGACGAACGATAACGTCAAGTCCTACCGCGGCGGCGCGCTCGCCCAGCTGTGGCGCTTCGAGCTCGGCTCGAAGGCGGAAGCCCAGCAGCTGTTCAAGGGAGACAGCGCCAACAACCGCCGCGCCATGTGGTGGCAGGGGCGCCTGTACTTCATCAGCGATGCCGGCGGCGCCGACAACATCTGGTCCGCGCTGCCTGACGGTTCCGACCGCCGCGTCCATACCCAGCACAAGGAATGGGACGTGCGCAACGCTTCGCTGGGCGACGGGCGCATCGCCTACCAGCTCGGCGCCGACCTGCGCGTGTTCGACATCGCCAGCGGCAGCGACACCCGCCTGGACGCCAGCCTGCTGTCGGACTTCGACCAGCAGCGCCTGCGCCGCGTGAAGTCGCCGCTCGATGCGCTGACCGGCATCGAGCTGGCCAACAAGGCCGAGCGCATCGTGATCACCGCGCGCGGCCGGGTGACGATCGCCGGCACCGGCAACTACCGCCGCGTCGAGATCGCGGTGCCGGACGGCGCGCGCGCCCGCAGCGCCGTCTTCAGCCATGATGACAAGTGGGTCTATGCCATCGTCGACGTCAGCGGCGAGAACGAGATCTGGCGCTATGCGGCAGACGGCTCGGGCAAGGGCGAGCGCCTGACCATGGACGGCGCCTCGCACCGCTCGAGCCTGTATCCGTCGCCGGACGGCCGCTGGCTGGCCCACACCGACAAGAAGGGCCGCACCTGGCTGCTCGACCTGGAGAAAAAGACCAACGTCGTCATCGATGACGCCGGCCAGGCGGGCCTGGACCAGCCGGACCAGGTCGTGTGGTCGCCCGACAGCCGCAACCTGGCCTTTGTCCGTGTCGGCAGCATGGAGCAGCGCAACCAGATCGGCATGTTCAATTTGGCGAGCCGCCAGATGAGTTTCGTGACGACCGACCGTTTCGAGTCCAATTCGCCGGCGTTTTCGCCGGACGGGAAGTGGCTCTACTTCCTGTCGGCGCGCCACTTCAACCTTGGGAACAACTCGCCCTGGGGCGACCGCAACATGGGACCGGTGTTCGATAACCGTGTCGGCGTCTATGCGCTGGCGCTGCAGCCGGGGACCCGCTTCCCGTTCAAGCCGGAAGACGAGCTGACCAAGCCGGAAGAGAAGTCGCCCGAGGCCGCGGCGCGCGAAGCGATCAAGACGCCGGGCGCCGACGATGCCGAGAAGAGCGCCGCGGTCGCCGCCGCCGTCGCCGCCAGCGCCAGCGTGGCCGGCAAGGACAAGCCGAAGGCGCCGACCCCGGCGATCGTCTACGCCGGCCTGCGCGAGCGCCTCTACGAAGTGCCGGTCGCGCCGGGCAACTACCGCGCGCTGGCGCTCGACGACAAGCGCCTGTACCTGCTGGACTCGGACGATGGCCAGAAGGGCACGCTCAAGACCCTCGAGATCTCGCGCAACGCGCCCAAGCCCGAGACGTTTGTCGCCAACGTGCGCGAGTTCGGCCTGACCCAGGATCGCAAGCACATCTTCTACCGCACCCACGCCAAGGGCACGCCGGGCGACATGCTGATCGTCGACGCCGGCGCCAAGGCCCCCGCGGATCTTACCCGGGCCAAGATCAAGGTCGACGACTGGGCGGTGAGCTCGAACCCGCGCATGGAATGGGTCCAGATGTTCAACGACGCCTGGCGCATGCACCGCGACTTCCTGTACGACGCCAACATGCGCGGCGTCGACTGGAAAGCCGTGCGCGCCCGCTATGCGCCGCTGGTCGAGCGCGTCACCGACCGCGCCGAGCTGGACGACGTGCTGGGCATGATGGTCGGCGAAGTCGGCGCCCTGCATTCGCAGATCCGTCCGGGCGACGTGCGTCGCGCGCCGAGCGAAGGCACGCCGTCCAGCCTGGGCGCGGTGCTGACCCGCACCGGCGAGGGTTACCGCGTCGACCGCGTCTACCGCAGCGAGCCGGAGCTTCCGCTTGAGGCGGGCCCGCTGTCGGCGCCCGACGTCGACGTCAAGGAAGGCGACGTCATCCTCGCCGTGAACGGCAAGTCGCTGCTCGATGCGCGCGACATCGCCGACCTGCTGCTCGACCAGGCCGACAAGCAGGTGCTGCTGCAGGTGAAGAGCCCCGGTGCCAAGCCGCGTTCCGTGATCGTGACGCCGGTATCGATGACGCGCCACGCCAGTTTGCGCTATTCGGACTGGGAGCAGGGCAGGGCGCAGCAGGCCGACGCCGCCTCGAAAGGCCGGATCGGCTACCTGCACCTGCGCGCGATGGGCGCGCGCGACATCAATGCCTTCGCCCGCGACTTCTACGCCAACATCAACAAGGAAGGCCTGATCATCGACGTGCGCCGCAATAACGGCGGCAACATCGACAGC
Source organism: Massilia haematophila (assembly GCF_042647645.1). Classification (NCBI taxonomy): domain Bacteria; kingdom Pseudomonadati; phylum Pseudomonadota; class Betaproteobacteria; order Burkholderiales; family Oxalobacteraceae; genus Massilia; species Massilia haematophila. The sequence continues at coordinate 268,740 of NZ_JBHRVV010000001.1, forward strand.
TGGATCATCGAGAAGCTGCTGCGCCGTTCCTGGGCCTTCTGGGCCTCGAACGGCAAGCAGCCGCAGTCGAACATGCAGAACAGCTTCCGCGGCCACCTGGTCGTGCTGGTGGACGAGCTGACCTATTCCGACGGCGAGACCTTCGCTGCCGGCATCAAGGCCCTGAAGCTCGGGCCCCTGGTGGGCAAGCGCACCGCCGGCGCCGGCGTCTGGCTGAGCGACTCGACCGGCCTCAGCGACAACGGCATGGCGCGCGTGGCCGAGTTCGGCCAGTTCGGCGCGGACGGCGAATGGCTGATCGAAGGCGTGGGCGTCGCGCCCGATGTCGAGGTCGACAACCTGCCGTACGAGACCTTCAACGGGCGCGACCGCCAGCTGGAAGTGGCGATCGAGATCCTTGAGAAGAAAATGAAGGAGCAGCCGGTCAAGCCGTGGAAGCCGGCGGCGATTCCGGCGTTGAAGCGGTAAATCGTCCGATGCATGTTTGCGGCGGTGGCGTCCTGGCGCCGCCGCGAATGTTCGTGACGTGATCCCGCGTGGGTACAAGTACCCACCCTACAAAAGCGGTTCTCGTAGGGTGGGAACTTGTTCCCACGCGGTCTCATCGCCCGATCAAAGGCACACTTACCACTTCATCAAGCCGTCACATTCCCGGCCTACACTGCGCGCATCCTCACTCCCCGTGACCCGCATGCGCTCCTTCAAGCTCCACACCGGCACCAGGATCCTCGGCGCCTTTGCCATCGTCTCCCTGGTCCTGCTCGTCATCGTCGCCAATGCGCTGTGGCGCATGCATGCGGCCGACGCGCTTACCGCCGACCTGGTACACGACAAGCTGGCCAAGCAGCAGCTAGCCTCGGACCTGCTGGGCCTGGAACGCCTGAACGGCTCGCGCACGCTGTCGATCGCGCGCAGCGACAGCCTGGAGCTGGCCGACTACTTCCTGGCGCAACTGGACGAGGGACGCCGGCAGGCGCAGGCCATCGAGTCCAAGTGGACGACACTGCCCGCGAGCGAACGCGAAGCCGCGCTGCTGGCCGACAGCGGCCGTCACAAGGCCAGCCTCGCCGCCGCCCACGCCGAGCTGCTGCGCGCCAAGGAATTCGGCCAGACCCAGCTGGTGGAAGAGATCGTCGCAGGCCGTTGGGAGCCGGCATACCAGGCCCGAGTCGGCGCGCTCGAGGCGCTGCTGGCGCACGAGAGCGCCGAGGCGCATCGCCTGGCGGCGGAATCGGCCGCGGCCTCCCGCTTCAGCAAGGCCCTGCTGCTGGCGCTCGGCGCTGGCGCACTCGTCATCGGCGCGCTGCTGGCCTGGCTGCTGACCCGGAACATCGTCGGCCCGCTGCAGCAGGCCGTCGCCCTGGCCGAGCAGGTCGCGCACGGCGATTTGCGCCCGACCATCGCCCACGACCGCAGCGACGAGATCGGCCGCCTGTTCGACGCCCTGAACGGCATGACGGGCGGCGTATCGCACACCGTGGCCCAGGTGCTGCAGGGCGCGGTCGCGATCGACTGCGCCTCGCACGAGATCGCCGACGGCAACCACGACCTGTCGCAGCGCACCGAGCGCCAGGCCGGCGCCTTGAAGCAGACCGTGAGCGCGATGGCGGCCTTGAGCGATGCGATCGCGGAGAACAATGCCAGCGCCCGGCGCGCGAATGCCCTGGCCCAGGCGGCTTCAAACGTCGCCGGCGAGGGCGCGGCGGCGGTCGAGCAGCTGGTCGCGCGCATGGGGGCGATCAAGGCCTCGGCCGCGCGCATCGTTGACATCACCGGCATGATCGACAGCATCGCCTTCCAGACCAACATCCTGGCCCTGAACGCGGCGGTCGAAGCGGCTCGCGCCGGCGCCGAAGGGCGCGGCTTCGCGGTGGTGGCGGCCGAGGTGCGCAGCCTGGCCCAGCACTCGGCCGGAGCGGCAAAGGAGATCAAGACCCTGGTCGGCCGCTCCGCCGGCGAGATCGAGGCCGGCACCGGCATCGCCAACGCGGCCGGCGCCACCATGCGCGCGATGCTGGAGCACGTGCGCGACGTCGCCGATATCCTGGACGCCATCGATACCGCCAGTGCCGGCCAGGCCGGCGGCGTGGCCCAGCTCGGCCAGGCGATCGCCGAGATGGATTTGTCGACCCAGCAGAACGCGGCCATGGTGGAGCAGGCCGCGGCGGCCGCCGAATCGATGCGCGCGCAGGCCGCCGAACTGGCGCGCCTGGTCGCCACCTTCAGGCTGCGCGACGCGGCGGCCAGCGCGACGAGCGAAGGGGAACCGGTCACGGGACCCCGACTGCTGACCCTCGCCGCCGCCTGACTACCTGGCCATTACACCGCCGCGAGCGCGCGCGCCAGGTCGGCGCGCTGGTCCTCGAGATGCTCGATCCCGACCGACAGGCGGATCAGGCTGTCGCCGATTCCCAGTTCCGCACGCTGGGCCGGCGGAATGGTCGCATGCGTCATCAACGCCGGATGCTCGATCAGGCTCTCCACGCCACCCAGGCTTTCGGCCAGGGTAAACACCGAGCACGTTTCCAGAAAGCGCCGGGCGCCGGCCAGGTCGGTGTCGAGTTCGATCGAGATGATGCCGCCGTAACCGTCCATCTGGCGCCGCGCCAGCGCGTGCTGGGGGTGCGATTCCAGGCCCGGGTAATACACCTTGCGCACCTTCGGTTCGCGTTCCAGCCATTCGGCCAGGGCCAGGGCGTTGGCGCTGCTGCGCTCGACGCGCAGGGCCAGGGTCTTGATCCCGCGTAGCACCAGGAAGCTGTCGAAGGGCCCCTGGATCGCCCCGACCGCGTTCTGGATGAAACCGAGCTGCTCGCGCAAGGCCGCATGGTGCGGCGCGTTGCCGACCACGGCGACGCCGCCGATCACGTCCGAGTGCCCGTTCATGTACTTGGTGGTCGAGTGCACCACGATGTCGATGCCGGACTCCAGCGGGCGCTGGACGATGGGGCTGGCGAAGGTGTTGTCGCAGACGCTGACGATGCCGCGCTCGCGGCACAGCGTCGCGATCGCCGCCAGGTCGGCCAGCTTCAGCATCGGGTTGGTCGGCGTCTCGACCCAGACCATCTTGGTCCCGGGCTTGATGGCGGCCGCCAGCGCCTCCGGATCGGCCAGGTTCACGTAGCTGAAGTCGTGGCCCGCGCTTTTTCTCCGCACGCGTTCGAACAGGCGGTAGGTGCCGCCGTACATGTCGTCGCCGGCGACGATGTGCGAGCCGCTAGGGAGCAGTTCCAGCACCGCCGAGATGGCCGCCAGGCCCGAGGCGAAGGCAAAGGCCGCGCTGCCGCTTTCGATGTCGGCCACGCAGCGTTCGAGCGCCCAGCGCGTCGGGTTGTGCGAGCGCCCGTAGTCCAGGCCCTTGTGCACGCCCGGGCTCTCCTGGACGAAGGTCGAGGTGGCGAAGATCGGCGGCATCACGGCGCCGGTGCCCGGTTCCGGCGACTGGCCGCCGTGAATGACGCGGGTGGCGAGATGCTGCTTGTCGGTGGGTTTGTTGGTGGCGTCGGTCACGATAAGGTCCTGCGCAGATGGTTGAGAAGGTCGAAGCGGGTAATCAGGCCGTAGAAGCGATCGTCTTCGCAGATCACGGCGGTCAGGCCGCGGTCCAGGATCTCGCGCAATTGCATCATGCCGGCCGACGGTTTGAGCGTCTGCAGCTGCGCCGTCATGGTGCTGGACACCGGCGCCTTGAAGCGCCCGGATTCGCTGGTCACGTGCAGCAGCAGGTCGGATTCGTCGATGATGCCGACCAGGCGGCCATTGTCGATCACCGGCAGCTGGGCCAGGTCGCTGCTGCGCATGCGGTTGAAGGCGGTGAGCAGGGTGTCGGTCGGCGCTACGGTGACGACTTCGCCGGCATCGAAGCGGCGCCCGATCAGGTCGCGCAGGTCGCCCAGCTGCGGGCGGTGTAGCAGGCCCTGGTCGACCATCCAGCCGTCGCTGTAGACCTTGGTCAGGTAGCGCGTGCCGGTGTCGCACACGAAGGTGACGACGCGCTTCGGCGTGGTCTGTTCGCGGCAATAGCGCATGGCCGCGGCCAGCAGCGTGCCGCTGGACGAGCCGGCCAGGATGCCTTCGTGCTGGAGCAGGGCGCGCGCCGTGGTGAAGCTTTCCTCGTCGCTGATGGTATAGGCGCCGCGCACGCGCGACAGGTCGGCGATGCCGGGAATGAAGTCTTCGCCGATGCCCTCGACCGCCCAGGAGCCGACCTCGGTCGACAGGTGCCCGGTCTGGACGTACTCGGCCAGGATCGATCCCTGCGGGTCGGCCAGCACGAATTCCAGGTCCGGCTGGACGCGCGCGAAGTAGCGCGACAGGCCGGTCAGCGTGCCGGAGGAGCCGACGCCGACCACGATCGCGTCGAGCGCGTGCCCGGTCTGCTCCCAGATCTCGGGGCCGGTCGTGGTTTCGTGGGCCAGCGGGTTGGCCGGATTGTTGAACTGGTCGGCGAACCAGGCGCCCGGGATCTCGTGCGCCAGCCGCGCGGCGTAGTCCTGGTAGTACTCGGGGTGGCCTTTGCCGACGTCGGAGCGGGTCAGGTGGATCTCGGCGCCGAGGGCCTTCAGGTGCAGGACCTTCTCGGCGGCCATCTTGTCGGGCACGACGAGGACCACGCGGTAGCCCTTGATGCGCGCCACCAGCGCCAGGCCCAGGCCGGTGTTGCCGGCGGTGGCCTCGACCACGGTGCCGCCGGGCTGCAGTCGGCCGTCGCGCTCGGCCGCGGCGATCATCGCCACGCCGATCCGGTCCTTGATCGAGCCGCCGGGATTTTGCGATTCCAGTTTCAGGAAGAGCTGGCAGGGGCCGGTGTCGAGCCGGGTGACCTGGACCAGCGGCGTGTTGCCGATCAGGGAAAAAATTGCTGCCTGCTTGGCTGCCTGCGCCTGCGCCTGCGCCGGTGCTTGGGACGGGTGTTCCAGAATGCGTTGCATGTTGCCTCCAGGAAGGCGCCTTGTGGGCGCCGCGAACGCCAGAAGAGGGCGCGGATATGCGCCGGATCGTGAAGAACAAGACATCTTACGGCGATCGGCAGGCAGGCGTTTGAACTGGCACCAAGCGTGAGCGCGACAGGCCGCGGGGCGTCGAGGAGCCCAAGCTTACCAGCTCATGCATTGTTTATTTAATAAGATAATCTCATATCGGTATGCGATTCATGAGGCGAGCTTCTGGTTCAGACTTGTGCCGGAAGCGCCTTCGACGGGCGCAAACGTGTTACCCGGAATGCATGCGATTTTGTCAATCATTGTTGCCCTCCGGTGCTATACTGCTCCATCTTTTTTGCCCGGACATCCGACCCATGCGCTTCCACCGACTCTCCCTGACCGCGGCCGCCGCGCTGCTCCTGCTTGCCGCCTGCAGCGACAACGGCGTACAGCTCGGCGAATTCCCGCCGATCACCAAGACCGAGGGCGACGAGCCTTTCGACCTGGTGGCGCCGACGTCGGACAGCCCGGCGCCCTTCACCTTCGAAAGCAGCGATAAGGCGGTGGGCGAGATCAACGGCAAGACGGTGACGATCGGCCACGCCGGCGTCGCCACCATCACGGCGCGGCAGGGAGAACGCGGCAGCTACAACCCGACCTGGACCAGCACGACGCTGACCGTGAAAGCGCGCGTCTGCGAAGCGCCTTCGGTCAACGAGAAAGGCGTCTGCGTGGCGCCGGCCACCACCGCCGGCTACGTGTCGCGCGGCGAAGTGATGTGGATGCCGGCCTCCTTCCAGCTGAGCTGGGCCAAGGCCGATGCGTTCTGCAAGAACACGACGATCAAGGGCCAAAAACCCTGGCGCCTGCCGACGAAGAACGAGCTGGCGGAGCTGGTCGCATCGGGCGAACTGGACGGGCGCGGCTGGAAGGGCGGCGACGCCTGGACCAAGAGCGCCGGCGCCACCGCCGATACCTATGCGACCGTCAATCTCCTGAGCGGTGCCGCCAGCGACCTGGCCGCCAGCGACGAAGCCTACGTCACCTGCGTGCGTTAACCGCCACGGGAGGCCCCGTCGCGTGACAATTGGTGAGCCTCCACGCGGGAATGTTGCGTAGACTGATTGTTTTTAAAACAAGGAGATGCGATGAAAGGCTTCCTGGCGGGCAGTCTTGCCCTTGCTTTATGGCTGGCGCCCGGCGCGCCGGCGCACGCCGAAACATCGGCGCAGAGCCGCCAGCGGATCGAAGGCGTGGTCGAGCAATTCCGCATGGCGATCGTCAACAAGGACAAGGACAGCTTCATGAAGCTGTTCCTGCGCGAGGACATCACCTGGTCCGCCGTCTTCGACGACGCCAGCCTGGAGCGCATCAAGGCGCGCCGCAAGGACAAGAACCAGCCCGGCCCGAAGAAAACCTTCAGCGCCTCGCCGCGTGAATTCATCGAAGACATCGCCCAGGCCCAGGTGCCGCTCCACGAGACCTTCGAGAACGTGCGCATCGACACCGACGGCGACGTGGCCCAGGTCTGGTTCGACTACAGTTTCATGGCCGGCGACTACCGCGAAAACTGGGGCAAGGAAGCCTGGCACCTGGTGCGCACGGAAGAGGGCTGGAAGATCGCCTCGGTGATCTGGTCGATGCACCTGAATCCGGAACCGCCGCCCGGCGCCGCCGCGAAGTAGGCATGCCGCAGGGCTCGATGCGCCTGTCCCGGGGCCTGCGCGCCGTCGCCATGCTCGAGGCGGCCAAGGGGTTGGTGGTCCTGTTGACCGGCTTCGGCCTGTTCTCGCTGCTGCACCGGGACGTCCAGCAGCTTGCCGAGATGCTGGTGCGGCACGCCCACCTGAATCCCGCCTCCCACATCCCGCGCATCTTCCTCGCCTATGCGGCCAGGCTCGACGATGTGCACCTGTTGCAGCTGGCCGCGGCGGCGCTCGCCTACGCCGCCGTGCGCATGGTCGAAGCCTATGGCCTGTGGTTCGGCCGCGCCTGGGGCGAGGGCTTTGCCGCCGCCAGCGGCGCCGTCTACCTGCCCTTCGAACTGCACGAGCTGGTCCATCGTCCCGGCTGGCTCCCCGCCTGCCTGGCCGCACTCAACCTGGCCGTGGTCGCCTTCATGATCTACAGCCTGCGCCGGCGCATGGCTGCCGGGCGGCGCGGGTAGGGGAATCCCACCGAGACCGCGTGGTAGAATCGGCTGCCGGTGCAATCGTGCTCGTCTCGAGAGCGTCCCGGCGTGCGCGGGGCGGCATATGGTAGCGAGTCAACCTGGCTTTATCTTTGCAACCGGCATCGAAAACAGCATCCCGACCATCGATGGCGGCCGCGTCCGCATGGACGAGATGGCCAAGTGCGGCCATTACCGGCACTGGCGGCGCGACTTCGACCTGGTCGAGGAAGTCGGCCTGCGCTTCCTGCGCTACGGCCCGCCGCTCCACACCAGCCTGCTCGGCGCCGGGCGCTACGACTGGTCGTTCGCCGACGAGGTCTTTCCCGACCTGCGCCGGCGCAACCTGGTGGCGATCGTCGACCTTTGCCATTTCGGCCTTCCCGATTTCCTCGGCGACTTCCAGAACCCCGACTTTCCCGAGATCTTCGCCGGCTACGCCCGCGCGTTCGCCCAGCGCTATCCCTGGCTCCAGCTCTACACGCCGGTCAACGAGATGTCGATCTGCGCGCTGTTTTCCGCCCTCTACGGCTGGTGGAACGAGCAGCTGCGCAGCGACAGGGCGTTCGTGACGGCCCTGAAACACGTGGTCAAGGCCAACCTGCTGGCCATGCGCGCCATCCTGCAGGTGCGCCCGGATGCGCTGTTCATCCAGAGCGAATCGAGCGAGTATTTCCACGCCGTGAAGCCGGCCGCCATCGGCCCGGCGGAAACCAGGAACGCGCGCCGCTTCCTGTCGCTGGACCTGAACTATGGCCGCCGCGTCGACTCCACCATGTACGAGTACCTGCTCGACAATGGCATGACCCGCGACGAGTACCACTTCTTCCTGAACAACAACCTGAAGCACCACTGCCTCATGGGGAACGATTACTACCAGACCAACGAGCACCATGTGACGGCCGACGGCGCCACCACGGCCTCGGGCGAAATCTTCGGCTATGCCGTGATCACCCACCAGTACTACAACCGCTACCGCCTGCCGGTCATGCATACCGAGACCAATCTCTGCCAGGGACCGGCCGGCGACGAGGCGGTCCGGTGGCTGCGCAAGGAATGGGCGAACGTGCTGCGCGTACGTAACAACGGCGTGCCCATCGTCGGGTTCACCTGGTATTCGCTGACCGACCAGGTCGACTGGGACACCGGCCTGCGCGAAGACAATGGCCGCGTCAACGCCCTCGGCCTGGCCGACCTCGACCGCCAGCTGCGGCCGGTCGGCCTGGCCTACCGCGACCTGATCGCCGACTGGACCGACGTGCTGCCGACCCAGAGCGTCTGCCTGCAGGTGCCGGTCGCCCTCGGCCAGGATTACCCCGGGCTCGCCGGGCCGCCCGCGCCCACGTCCCTGGATGCCGCGAGCGCGACCGGCGCGCCGCGCAATGCGGAGTAAGGCCGGGCAAGGCCGAACAATGCCGAATGGAGGAGGAAGCATGCGATTCTCGAACAAGGTCGTCCTCGTCACCGGCGCCGCCGGCGGGATAGGCCTCAGCACGGCGCTGCGCTTCGCCGCCGAGGACGCCGCCGTGGTGCTGGTCGACCGCGACGCCGCTGCCTTGAGGACGGCCTTCGACCTGCTGCGCGGACATGGCCACGAGCAAGTGATGGAAGCGGCGTGCGACGTCGGCGACGAAGGGCAGGTGGCGGCCGCCGTCGAGCGCGTCATGCAGCGCTACGGCCGGCTCGACGCCGTCGTCAACAATGCCGGGCTGATGATGTTCAAGCCGATCGAAGCCTTGAGCGGGGACGACTGGACCAGGGTGCTGCGGGTCGACCTGCTCGGCGCCTTCCACTTCATCAAGCAGGCCTTCCTGCACATGCGCCCCGGGGGCGCGGTCGTCAACGTCTCGAGCGTCCACGCCCTGGAGACCGAGCCCCGGGTCGCGCCCTATGCCGCGGCCAAGGCCGCCTTGCTGTCGCTGACCCGCTCGGCGGCGCTGGAGGGCATCCCCAAGGGCATCCGCGTCAACGCCATCCTGCCCGGCGCGATCGACACGCCGATGTTGTGGAATAACCCGCAGGTGCATTCCGGCGCGGAACACATCGATCCGGCCGAGGTCGGCAAGCCGGCGGACGTGGCCGCCGCGATCGCCTTTCTCGCGTCGGAAGAAGCCGCCTTCATCCAGGGCGCGTCGCTGCTGGTCGACGGCGGACGCCTGTGCCGCCTTTAGTTTTCTGCGCTATGTACCGGCTTTCAAGCGCCGCCACAGCGTCGTGCGGCTGATCCCGAGATGACGCGCGGCGGCGTCGCGCGCGCCGCCGAAGCGGGCGACGACCTCGTCGGCGGTCTCGGGCGCCGGCGCCGCGATAGCCGGCACGACGTCCGTTGAAACCGGCTGCAAGACAGCTTGCCCCAGCTCCGGCGCCACCGACAGCAGGAAGGCCGGGGTCAGCGCCTGCAGGGGCTCGGCCGCCAGGAACAGGGCCAGGCGCTCCATCAGGTTGCGCAGCTCGCGCACGTTGCCCGGCCAGCCGTAGCGCTCGAGCAGCGGGGCGCAGGCCGCCAGCTCGGCATGCAGGTTCGGATGCGGCCGCGCGCCGAGCGCGGCGAGCGACTGCTTGAGCGACCATTCGGCCAGCGGCGCGATGTCCGGCAGGCGCGCGCGCAGCGGCGGCAGCGCCAGGCGCAGCACCGCCAGCCGGTAGAACAGGTCGGCGCGGAAGCGTCCTTCGCGCACCCGCGCTTCCAGGTCGCAGTGGGTGGCGCTGACCACGCGCACGTCGATCGGCACCGGCCGCGTGCCGCCGACCCGCATCACTTCGCGCTCTTCCAGCACCCGCAACAGGCGCGTCTGCAGCGCCAGCGGCATCTCGCCGATCTCGTCCAGGAACAGGGTGCCGCGGTTGGCCGCCTCGAACAGCCCGGCATGGCCGCCGCGCCGGGCGCCGGTAAAGGCGCCTTCCTCGTGGCCGAAGAGTTCCGATTCCAGCAGCGATTCCGCGATCGCCCCGCAGTTCACCGCCACGAAAGGCCGGTTCGCGCCCAGGCTGCGCGGGCCTTCGCGGTGGATCGCCTGGGCGACGAGCTCCTTGCCGCTGCCGGTCTCGCCCTGGATCAGGACGGTGGCCGGCGAGCGCGCATACAGCACCACCGACTGCCGCAGCCGCTCCATCGCCTCGGACTCGCCGCGCAGGTCGTTCAGCCCGCGCCGGGCGCGGCGCGGTTCGCTGGCCGGCCCGCGCCGGATGCGGTTCGCTTCCAGCTGGGTCAGGCGCGCCACTTCCAGCGCATCGTCGAAGGCCTGGCGGATCGAGGCGGCCGAGTACAGGAACACGCTGCCCAGGCCCGCTTCCTCGGCCAGGTCGGCGATCAGGCCGGCGCCGACGATGACTTCGATGCCGTCCGCCTTCATTTCCTTGATCGCCGCGCGCGCGTCTTCGCGCGTCACATAGGTGCGCTGGGCGATGCGGATGCCGAAGGTCGCGCTGAAGTCGGCCAGCTCGGGCAGGGGCTGCTGGTAGCTGATCACGCCGATACGGCTGGAGGCCTTGCGCGCCCGCGCCAGCGCCTGCATCACGTCGAAGCCGCTGGCTTTGGCCACCACCACTGGCGCCGAGACCCGGCCCTTGAGGTAGGCGCCGTTCGAGCCGGCGGCAATCACCACGTCGCAGCGTTCGCTGGCCATCCGTTCGCGGATGTGGCGCGCGGCCTCGTCGAAGCCCAGGTGGATCGGTTCGATCGTGGCCAGGTGGTCGTACTCGAGGGTGATGTCGCGGAACAGGTCGGACAGGCGCGATACCGAGACGGTCCAGATCACCGGCTTGTCGGCTTCGTGCGGAAGAGGGGAGAGGGGGCGCATGTTGCAATTGTAATGCATTGGTGTTTCAGATGTTTCACGATGAAACGCTGCTGCAACATCGCAGCGCTTGATGCAGCAGGCTGCTTGACGCTAAACGCCTGAACTATCAGGCTTTCAGGGAGCCCAAGCTGTGCCGGCAACGCTGGCACGCTCCTTGCAAAGGAAAATGCATTCATTTGTGAACCACCCAGGAGACACCATGATCCAATCGCCAGGCGCGCTGTTCCGTCGCGCCGTCCAGGAAGAATCGCCGCTGCAGGTCGTCGGCGCCATCAATGCCAACCACGCCCTGCTGGCCAAGCGCGCCGGCTTCAAGGCCATCTACCTGTCGGGTGGCGGCGTCGCCGCCGGCTCGCTGGGCCTGCCGGACCTGGGCATCTCGAACCTGGACGACGTGCTGACCGACGTGCGCCGCATCACCGACGTGTGCGATCTGCCGCTGCTGGTCGACGTCGACACCGGCTTCGGTTCCTCGGCCTTCAACGTCGCCCGCACCGTGAAGTCGATGATCAAGTTCGGCGCAGCCGCGATCCACATCGAAGACCAGGTCGGCGCCAAGCGCTGCGGCCACCGTCCGGGCAAGGAAATCGTCTCCAAGCAGGAAATGGTCGACCGCATCAAGGCGGCGGTGGACGCCCGCACCGACGAGAACTTCGTGATCATGGCGCGTACCGATGCGCTGGCCGTGGAGGGCATCGATGCCGCCATCGAGCGCGCGGTGGCCTGCGTCGAAGCCGGCGCCGACATGATCTTCCCGGAAGCGATGACCGACCTGGCGATGTACTCGCAGTTCGCGAAAGCCGTCGGCGTGCCGATCCTGGCCAACATCACCGAGTTCGGCTCGACCCCGCTGTTCACGGTCGACGAACTGAAGACCGCCGACGTCGGCCTCGTGCTGTACCCGCTGTCGGCCTTCCGCGCCATGAACAAGGCAGCCGAGAACGTCTACACGGCGATCCGCCGCGACGGCAGCCAGCAGGCCGTGGTCGACACCATGCAGACCCGCGCCGAACTCTACGAGCGCATCAATTACCACGATTTCGAGCAGAAACTGGATGCGCTGTTCGCAGCGCAAAAGAAATAATCGGACACTGAACAGGAGACCAACATGAGCGAACAAAATCCAACCTTCAAGCCAAAGAAATCCGTGGCCCTGTCGGGCGTTGCCGCCGGTAATACCGCGCTGTGCTCGGTCGGCAAATCGGGCAACGATTTGCACTACCGCGGCTACGACATCCTGGACGTGGCCAACTCCTGCGAATTCGAAGAGATCGCCTACCTGCTGGTGCACGGCAAGCTGCCGACCGGCGCCGAACTGAAGGGCTATAAAGCCAAGCTCAAGATGCTGCGCGGCCTGCCGCAGGCGGTCAAGCTGGCGCTGGAAGCGCTGCCGGCCGGCAGCCATCCGATGGACGTGATGCGCACCGGTGTCTCGGCCCTGGGCTGCGCGCTGCCCGAGAAGGACGACCACAACATCGCCGGCGCGCGCGACATCGCCGACCGCCTGATGGCATCCTTCGGCTCGATGCTGCTGTACTGGTACCACTACAGCCACAACGGCAAGCGCATCGAGACCGAGACCGACGACGATTCGATCGGCGGCCACTTCCTGCACCTGCTGCACGGCACCAAGCCGCCGGAAGAGTGGGTCCGCGCGATGCACACCTCGCTCATCCTCTACGCCGAACACGAATTCAACGCCTCGACCTTCACCGCGCGCGTGATCGCCGGCACCGGCTCCGACATGCACTCGGCCATCACCGGCGCGATCGGCGCGCTGCGCGGACCGAAGCACGGCGGCGCCAACGAAGTCGCACTCGACATCCAGAAGCGCTACGAGAACGCCGACGAAGCCGAGGCCGACATCCGCAACCGCGTGGCCAACAAGGAAGTCGTGATCGGCTTCGGCCACCCGGTCTACACCATCTCGGACCCGCGCAACGTCGTCATCAAGGAAGTCGCGCGCTCGCTGTCGCAGTCCGCCGGTTCGATGAAGATGTTCGACATCGCCGAGCGCCTGGAATCGGTCATGTGGGAAGTCAAGAAGATGTTCCCGAACCTGGACTGGTTCTCGGCCGTGTCGTACCACATGATGGGCGTGCCGACCGCCATGTTCACCCCGCTGTTCGTGATTTCGCGCACCTCGGGCTGGGCCGCGCACATCATCGAGCAGCGCATCGACAACAAGATCATCCGCCCGAGCGCGAACTATGTCGGTCCGGAAGACCTGCAGTTCGTGCCGATCGCCGATCGAAAGTAATGAGCATCACCATGAACAACGCATACCGCAAACCCCTGCACGGCACCAACCTGCATTACTTCGACGCGCGCGAAGCGGTCGACAGCATCGAAGCCGGCGCCTGGGACAAGCTGCCCTACACCTCGCGTGTGCTGGCCGAGAACCTGGTGCGCCGCTGCGAGCCGATGGCTTTGGTGCCATCGCTGAAGCAACTCATCGAGCGCAAGCGCGACCTCGACTTCCCCTGGTTCCCGGCGCGCGTGGTCTGCCACGACATCCTGGGCCAGACCGCGCTGGTTGACCTGGCCGGCCTGCGTGACGCCATCGCCCTCGAGGGCGGCAACCCGGCCCTGGTCAATCCTGTCGTGCCGACCCAGCTGGTGGTCGACCACTCGCTGGCCGTCGAATGCGGCGGTTTCGATCCGGACGCCTTTGCCAAGAACCGCGCCATCGAGGACCGCCGCAACGAGGACCGCTTCGACTTCATCAACTGGACCAAGAAGGCTTTCCAGAACGTCGACGTGATCCCGCCGGGTAACGGCATCCTGCACCAGATCAACCTGGAGCGCATGAGCCCCGTGATCCAGGTGAAGGACGGCGTCGCCTTCCCGGACACCCTGGTCGGCACCGACTCGCACACCCCGATGGTCGACGCGCTGGGCGTGATCGCCATCGGCGTCGGCGGCCTGGAAGCGGAGAGCGTCATGCTGGGCCGCGCGTCCTACATGCGCCTGCCGGACATCGTCGGCGTCGAACTCACCGGCAAACCGCAGCCGGGCATCACCGCCACCGACGTGGTGCTGGCGCTGACCGAGTTCCTGCGTAAAGAGAAGGTGGTCTCGACCTACCTCGAGTTCTACGGCGAGGGCGCGGCCAAGCTGACCCTGGGCGACCGTGCGACCATCTCGAACATGGCGCCGGAATTCGGGGCGACGGCCGCGATGTTCTACATCGACGAGCAGACCATCAAGTACCTGAAGCTCACCGGCCGCGAAGACGAGACCGTCAAACTGGTCGAGCTCTACGCCAAGGAAACCGGCCTCTGGGCCGACGCCTTGACCACCGCCGAGTACGAGCGCGTGCTGCGCTTCGATTTGTCGACCGTCGTGCGCAACATCGCGGGACCGTCGAACCCGCACAAGCGCGTGCCGACCTCGGAACTGGCCGCGCGCGGCATCGCCGGCACGGTCGAGAACGAACCCGGCCTGATGCCGGATGGCGCCGTCATCATCGCCGCCATCACCAGCTGCACCAACACGAACAACCCGCGCAACATGGTCGCCGCCGGCCTGCTGGCGCGTAACGCCAACAAGGCCGGCCTACTGCGCAAACCCTGGGTCAAGTCCTCGCTGGCGCCAGGCTCGAAAGCGGTCTCGCTCTACCTGGAAGAAGCGGGCCTGCTGCCGGAACTGGAAAAGCTGGGCTTCGGCGTGGTCGCCTTTGCCTGCACCACCTGCAACGGCATGAGCGGCGCGCTCGATCCCGTCATCCAGAAAGAGATCGTCGAGCGCGACCTGTACGCGACCGCCGTCCTCTCGGGCAACCGCAACTTCGACGGCCGCATCCACCCCTACGCGAAGCAGGCCTTCCTGGCGTCGCCGCCGCTGGTGATCGCCTATGCGATTGCCGGCACCATCCGCTTCGACATCGAGAAGGATGTGCTGGGCACGGACGCGCAAGGCAAGCCGGTGACCTTGGCCGACATCTGGCCGAGCGACGAGGAAATCGACGCCGTCATCGAGCAGAGCGTGAAACCCGAGCAGTTCCGCAAGGTCTACACGCCGATGTTCGCGCGCGTGGCCGACGATGGCGAGGCCGTCAGCCCGCTGTACGACTGGCGTCCCCAGAGCACCTACATCCGCCGTCCGCCCTACTGGGAAGGCGCGCTGGCCGGTGCGCGTACGCTGTCGGGCATGCGGCCGCTGGCGGTCCTGGGCGACAACATCACGACCGACCACCTGTCGCCGTCGAACGCGATCATGATGGACTCGGCCGCCGGCGAATACCTGTTCAAGATGGGCCTGCCGGAAGAGGACTTCAACTCGTATGCGACCCACCGCGGCGACCACCTGACGGCCCAGCGCGCGACCTTCGCGAACCCGACGCTGAAGAACGAGATGGTGCGCAATCCAGACGGTAGCGTGCGTGCAGGTTCCCTCGCGCGGATCGAGCCGGAAGGGCAGGTGACCCGCATGTGGGAAGCGATCGAGACCTACATGGAGCGCAAGCAGCCGCTGATCGTGATCGCCGGCGCCGACTACGGCCAGGGTTCTTCGCGCGACTGGGCGGCCAAGGGCGTGCGCCTGGCAGGCGTGGAAGCGATCGTGGCCGAAGGCTTCGAACGCATCCACCGCACCAACCTGGTCGGCATGGGCGTGCTGCCGCTGGAGTTCCAGACGGGCACCAACCGCCTGAGCCTGGGGATCGACGGCACCGAGACCTTCGACGTGGTCGGCGAGCGCACCCCGCGCGCGACGCTCACCCTGGTCATCCACCGCAAGAACGGCGAGCGCGTCGAGGTGCCGGTCACCTGCCGCCTCGACACGGCCGAAGAGGTGTCGATCTACGAAGCCGGCGGCGTGCTGCAACGCTTCGCGCAGGACTTCCTGGCCTCCTCGAAGGTCGCGGCGTAAGCTCTGGACGCGTAATGGTGGGCACCGGGGGCGCCCACCCTACAACATCCGCAAACGTAGGGTGGGCGCCCCGTGCCCACGCGTTACGCACCCAACATCGGGCCACGTACGGCGACATGTCGCCCGCACCATCAAACGGAATCAACGACACATGGCACACCAACCCCAAATCAAAATTCCCGCCACCTACATGCGTGGCGGTACCAGCAAGGGCGTCTTCTTCCGCCTGCAGGACCTGCCGGAAGCCGCCCGTCAACCCGGCCCGGCCCGCGACAAGCTGCTGCTGCGCGTGATCGGCAGCCCCGACCCCTACGGCAAGCAGATCGACGGCATGGGCGGCGCCACGTCGAGCACCAGCAAGACCGTGATCGTGTCGAAAAGCACGCGCGACGGCCACGACGTCGACTACCTGTTCGGCCAGGTCTCGATCGACAAGCCTTTCGTGGACTGGAGCGGCAATTGCGGCAACCTGTCCTCGGCGGTCGGCTCCTTTGCCATTTCAAGCGGCCTGGTCGACCCCGCGCGCCTGCCGCGTGACGGCATGGCGACGGTGCGCATCTGGCAGGCCAACATCGGCAAGACCATCATCGCGCACGTTCCGATGACGAACGGCGAAGTCCAGGAAACCGGCGACTTCGAACTCGACGGCGTGACCTTCCCGGCGGCCGAAGTCCAGCTCGAATTCATGGACCCGGCGGCCGACGAGGAGGGCGCCGGCGGCTCGATGTTCCCGACCGGGAACCTGGTCGACGACCTGGAAGTGCCGGGCCTGGGCACCCTGAAGGCGACCATGATCAACGCCGGCATCCCGACCATCTTTGTCAATGCCTCCGACATCGGCTATACCGGCACCGAGCTGCAGGAAGCCATCAACGGCGACGAGCGCGCGCTGGTGATGTTCGAGACCATCCGCGCCTGCGGCGCCGTGCGCATGGGTCTGATCAAGAACGTCGGCGAGGCCGCAGGGCGCCAGCACACGCCGAAAGTCGCTTTCGTGGCGCCGCCGCGCGACTACACCGCCTCCAGCGGCAAGCCGGTGGCGGCCGCCGACATCGACCTGGTGGTGCGCGCGCTCTCGATGGGCAAGCTGCACCACGCGATGATGGGCACGGCGGCGGTCGCGATCGGCACCGCCGCCGCGGTGCCCGGCACGCTGGTGAACCTGGCCGCCGGCGGCGGCCGCCCAAGCGCGGTGCGCTTCGGCCACCCCTCGGGCACGCTGCGCGTGGGCGCCGAGGCGGTCGAGGCGGACGGCGAGTGGCAGGTCACCAAGGCGGTGATGAGCCGCAGCGCGCGCGTCCTGATGGAAGGCTGGGTACGGGTGCCGGGCGACGCCTTCTAGGCCCCAAGTCTGCGCCTGCCGCGGCCGGCTGTCGTCAATATGGCGACAGTCGGTCGTTTTTGTTTCCAAAATGCTAGTACGTCCATGCAGCGTGGTTTATGATCTGCCAACGCCAAGCGACCCATCGTTAGAGGTCGCGGCCTGGGGATCACCTGAGATGGACAGAATGTCGAGTCAACCCGCCCTCGTGGCCGATGCATTGCGGCTGCTGGGCGCGCCCGCCTGCGCCTGCGATGCCGCAGGCGTCATCGTTGCCGCCAACGAAGCGCTCGTTACGCTGCTCGGCGCGCCGCCCCAGGGCCGCGCGCTGACCGAGCTGCTGCGCGTGGCCAGCGCCAACGACGCCAGCCTGATGGCGGAGGCGATGGCGAAGCCCTGCACCTGGCCTGGGGCGCTGGCCGCCAGCCATGGCATGGTGCCGGTGCAGGTCTGCGTCCAGCCGCTCGGCGCCGGCTACGGCGCGAGCTTCGTCTTCGTCGACGTCGGCCCCTGGCAGAGCGAAAGCCTGCGCACCAGCGCGCTGGAACAGCGCGTGATCCTCGAGAACGCGCCGGTCGGCATCCTGTTGACGCGGGGCGGGCGCATGCTCGACTGTAATCCGCGCCTGGCGGCGATGCTGGACGCGACGCCGGCCGAACTGGTCGGCATGGACCCGGCCCAGGTCTTCGTGACCCACCAGGCCTTCCACGCCTTCATGGAAGACGCCTTCGGCGCGCTGCTGCAGGGCCGCGTGTTCGAGCGCGACGAGCAGCAGTTCCGGCGCCGCGACGGCAGCCTGTTCTGGTGCCGCGTGCGTGCCCATGGCGTCGAGCCCGGCCGGCGCGAGGCCGGCACCATCTGGATCGTCGAGGACGTGACCGAGACCCGCCGCGCCCAGCTCGAGGTCGAGGCGCTGCTGACCAACTCCTCGCTGGCGATCCTCTTCACGCGCTCGCGCCGGATCACCCGCTGCAACGCCGGCTTCCGCGCCATCTTCGGCTATGCCGACGCGTCGCCGCCGGCCCACGTGTGCCAGCTGTACCGCGACCAGGACGAATGCGACACGGTCGGCGCCGCGGCCTACCGCCAGTTCGAGCGTGGCCAGGCCTACCATGGCGAGACCGAGATGGTGCGCGCCGACGGCACGCCGATCTGGGTCCAGCTGATCGGCTACATGGTCAATCCGGACGACCCCGGCCAGGGCAACGTCTGGATCATCGAGGACCGCACCCGCCACAAGCGCGACGAGCAGTCGCTGCGCAATGCGCTGCTGGAGAACCAGGCCATCCTCGACACCGCGGTGCTGGGCATCGCCGTGGTCGAGAAGGGGCGCACGCTGCACTGCAACCGCAAGATGGAAGAGCTGTTCGCCTGCACCCAGGGCAGCGTCACCGGCGCCACCGTGCGCTCGCTGTATCCGGACGCTGACAGCTGGGACGCCGCGCGCGCCGAGACCGCGCGCGACTTCGCCGCCGGGCGCGTGCACGTGTCCGAACACCGCCTGATCCGGCGCGACGGCGAACTGTTCTGGGCGCGCCTGTCGGGGCGGCCGTTCGACCTGAACGACCCGGGCGGGCGCAGCGTCTGGATGGTCGACGACGTCACCGCGCAGCGCGCCGCCGCCGAGGAAGTGCGCCGCGCGCGCGACGAGCTCGAGGTGCGGGTGGCCGAGCGCACCGCCGAACTGGCGGGCGCGAACGCGCTGCTGCAGGAAGAGATCGTCGAGCGGCGCCAGGCCGAGGCGCGCGTGCACCACATGGCCTACCACGACAGCCTGACCGGGCTGCCGAACCGCGCCCTGCTGACCGACCGTCTCGAGCGCGCCATCGTCGCGGCCGGGCGTGCGGGCGGCAAGCTGGCCGTGATGTTCATCGACCTGGACCGCTTCAAGAACATCAACGATTCGCTCGGCCACCTGATCGGCGACTACCTGCTCCAGGAAGTGGCGAACCGCCTGTGCCACGCGGTGCGCGCCAGCGACACGGTCGCGCGCCTGGGCGGCGACGAGTTCGTGGTGCTGGTGCCGGGCGTGGGGGCGGTCGAGGAGTGCCACCACGTGAGCGAGAAGATCATCGAGGCGCTCGCCGTGCCGGTGCCGATCGAGGGCCACCTGCTGCACATCTCGCCCTCGATCGGTATCTGCCTGTATCCGGACGACGGCCTCGACGCCGAGACCCTGATGCGCCATGCCGACGCCGCGATGTACCACGCCAAGGGCGCGGGACGGAACAACTACCAGTTCTTCACCCAGCGCATGAACCAGGCGGCGGCGCGCCACTTCGAACTCGAATCGAACCTGCGCACGGCGCTCGCCAACGGCGAGTTCGAACCCTTCTACCAGCCGATCATGGACATGGCGACGCGCCGCGTGCATGCGCTCGAGGTGCTGCTGCGCTGGCGCCGGCCGGGCATCGGCCTGGCGCTGCCGGACGATTTCATACCGATCCTGGAAGAAAACGGCATGATCGTGCCGGTCGGGGAGTGGGTGATCCGCCGCGCCTGCGAACAGAGCATGGAATGGCAGCGCCAGGGCCTGCCGCCGGTGCCGCTGGCGATCAACCTGTCGGCGCGCCAGTTCATGCACAAGGCGCTGGTGACCTCGATCCGGCGCATCGTCGACGAGACCGGGATCGACCCGGCCCTGGTCGAATTCGAGATCACCGAGTCGGCCCTGATGCAGCACAGCGAGCAGACGCTGGAGATCCTGGGCCAGATCAACCGCATGGGCATGCGCCTGTCGATCGACGACTTCGGCACGGGGTATTCGAGCCTGGCCTACCTGAAGCGCTTCCCGGTCCGCAAGATCAAGATCGACCGCGCCTTCATCCGCGAACTCGAAGCGAGCAGCGAGGACCGCGCGATCGTCGCCGCCGTCATGGCGCTGGCGGGCAGCCTGCAGCTGCAGGTGGTGGCCGAAGGCGTCGAGACCGAGGAGCAGCTGGCGCTGCTGCGCGGCTACGGCTGCCAGTACGTGCAGGGCTGGCTGTTCGCGAAGGCGCTCGACAGCGCGGCGACGCGCCAGCTGCTGGCGGAAGACGCAGCCTGACCCGTAGGGTGGGCACTCCGTGCCCACGCGTTACGTGCGTCTCACTTGCCCACTGCGGTGACACGCCGCTCGCGATGCATGCGTTGGCTACGATCGTCGAAACAGGGTACGTGTAATCGATCGCGGCACGGTGACACGGTGCGATCGACAATCGACGCACGTAACCGAGCATCATGTGCGTAACGCGTGGGCACGTAATTGAGGCCACTGGCCTCAATTACCCCACCCCACGTTCATGCCGACAATCCGACCGGACGCTTAATCCAGCGTCGCCACCACCGGCGTATGATCCGACGGCTGCTCCCACTTGCGCGGTTCGCGGTCGATGATGCAGGCGGTGCAGCGCCTGGCCAGTTCGGTCGACAGCAGGATGTGGTCGATGCGCAGGCCGCGGTTGCGGCGGAAGGCCATCATGCGGTAATCCCACCAGCTGTACTGCTTCTCGGGCTGCTCGAACATGCGGAAGGCGTCGACCATGCCGAGGTCGACCAGGGCCGCCATCGCCGCCTTTTCCTTGTCCGAAAAATGGATCTTGCCTTCCCACTCGGCCGGGTCGTGGACGTCGCGGTCCTCGGGGGCGATGTTGTAGTCGCCCAGCAGGGCCAGTTGCGGATGCTCGCGCATCTCGGCCGCCAGCCACTCGTGCAGGGCTTTCAGCCAGGCCAGCTTGTAGACATATTTGTCCGAATCGACGGCCTGGCCGTTCGGGATATAGGCGCAGACGACACGCACGCCCTCGATGGTGGCGGCGATGATGCGCTGCTGCGCGTCCTCGAAGCGCGGGTTGTTCTTGACCACATCGCGGATCGGATGCTTCGACAGGATCGCCACCCCGTTATAGGTCTTCTGGCCGGTATAGGCGACTTGATAACCAGCAGAATTAATTTCTGCGACCGGGAACTTATCGTCGGTCAGCTTGGTCTCTTGAAGGCAGAGCACGTCAACCGGATTGGCTTCGAGCCATTGCAGCAGGTGCGGCAAGCGCACCTTCAGCGAGTTGACGTTCCATGTTGCTATTTTCATGTATGCGCGCGGTAAGTAAAACGCCGGGCAGACCGTCCGCCCTGGCTCGTGCGCAGTATCGACGCTCGCCGTCATTCCTGCAACGTCGACATCTCGCTGCCCTTATCCGGCAGTGCAGCATTTTATTTGCTTAAAATGCAATTCGAATGATCAAAACATAAGTTTGTGTAATAAAATACTCACATCGCAAAAACTTTTGCTTGGGAATTGTTGCAAGGTGTAACAATTGAAGCATTCCATGTAACAATTCTTTATTGTTACTTTTAAGGAACTTTAAGTTGTATTTGCATAACTCGCGATGTAGTATGCCGTTAAACAGCCTGAACGATATCAGGCATACCCGTTCCGCAGACCGCACGATTCGTGATTCATTCGTGCAAGGGTTTTTGGGACAAAATGGTACTATGGTGAAATATTGCTGTTTCGATAGCGAGTATCCGTACCCATATGAAAAGGACAGAGATGCGCAGTGCATTTGAAGCATGGGCCCAACGCGATGGCCACATTACGCGACGCCGTGAAGACAAGCCCGAGGAATACCTCGTCTACGAAACCCAGCGCCGCTGGGTGATCTGGCAGGCAGCCCTGGCCCATGGCGCGAAGGCGGCGGCCGAGACCCCGTCGAAATTCAATGAGCAGTCAATGCAACAGGCGATGCAGCAGGACGAAGCGGCGGTGCGCAACCGCGTGCTCAACGAAGTGCTCGACGCCTTCAGCGACCTCGACGAGAGCGCCGGCATGGAAGGCGTGCTGAAGGTCATCCAGGGCCTGAAGAAGAAGCAAAAAGCGACGGCCGAACAGGCCTGATGCAATACCGTCACTACAAAGGCGGTCTGTACGAGCTGGTCTGCGAGGCCACGCTCGAGGCGGACCTGACGCCGATGATCATCTACCGCGCGGCCGACGGCTCGATCTGGGCCCGGCCGAGGGCGGTGTTCTTCGAGCTGGTCGAGGTCGACGGGGTGATGACGCCGCGCTTCGCGCTGGTGTCCTGACGCGCGCGTGAAATAAAATTTCACGCTTGGACGGCTGCTGAAATATTCTTTCGTAGGGTGGGCCGGGCCGCGCAGGCACCTGTGTCCACGCTGTCTGACCGTTCGCGTGAACGCGGCTTTCCCAAATTCCATCCGCTTGCGTTATCGCCAATGCTGACGTGACGCAGGCGTCCTGTACCGCGTGGACACAGGTGTCCAGCCTACAACGTCAACAACACAAACCCCGGATCCGTAGGGTGGGTACTTGTACCCACGCGGTCTCACCGTTTGCGTACACGCGGCGCGCTCGCACCAATTTGCGCGCGCATCGACGTGATACCGATGTCGACAGCGCGATGTCGACAGCGCGCCGCCGCGCAATACCGGTGGGTACGCGTACCCACCCTACGAACGTCAACGGCCCCCCTCCATAAAAAAACGGGCCGCATCAGCGGCCCGTCTTCATTCCGTCAAACCGATCACACGCGGTTCATCAGGAAGGTCGTCAGCAGCGGCACCGGACGGCCGGTGGCGCCTTTCTGCGCGCCGCTCTTCCAGGCGGTGCCGGCGATGTCCAGGTGGGCCCAGGTGTAGTTGCGGGTGAAGTTCTCCAGGAAGCAGGCCGCGGTGATCGAGGCGCCGCCCGGGGTGCCGATGTTCGCCAGGTCCGCGAAGTTCGACTTCAGCTGCTCGTTGTACTGCTCGCCGATCGGCAGGCGCCAGGCGCCGTCGCCGGCTTCCTTGCCCGCTTGCAGCAGTTCCTCGGCCAGGGCGTCGTGGGCGGCGTCGTGGCGGGTGAACAGGCCGCTGTTGTGGTGGCCCAGCGAGATCACGCAGGCGCCGGTCAGGGTGGCGATGTCGACCACGGCGGCCGGCTTGAAGCGCTCGGCGTAGGTGAGGGCGTCGCACAGGATCAGGCGGCCTTCGGCGTCGGTGTTCAGGATCTCGATGGTCAGGCCGTTCATCGAGGTGACGATGTCGCCCGGCTTGGTGGCGCGGCCCGACGGCATGTTCTCGCAAGCGGCGACGATGCCGATCACGTTCAGCTTCAGGCCCATCTCGCCGATCGCGCGGAAAGTGCCCAGCACCGAGCCGGCGCCGCACATGTCGTATTTCATCTCGTCCATGCCCGGACCGGCCTTGATCGAGATGCCGCCGGTGTCGAAGGTGATGCCCTTGCCGACCAGGACCGTCGGCGCATCCTTCTTGCCGCCGCCCATGTGCTTCAGGACGATGAACTTCGGCGCTTCCTCGCTGCCCTTGGCGACCGCCAGGAAGGAACCCATCTTCAGCGCTTCGAGCTGCTTGCGCTCCAGGACTTCGATCTCGAAGCCGAAGTCGTCGGCGAGCTTGCGCGCGACGTTGGCGAGGTAGGTCGGGGTGCAGACGTTCGGCGACAGGTTGCCCAGTTCCTTGGTCAGCTTCATGCCGTTGGCGATCGCGATGGCCTGTGCCAGCGAGGCCTTGGTCTGGGTGTTCGCCAGCGGCACGGCGACCGTGATCTTGCGCACGCCGCTATACGCCGGTTCCTTCTTGCTCTTTTGCGCGTCGCTGCGGAATTCAGCTTCGTTGGCGGCGACGACCAGGGTTTGCAGCGCCCATTCTGGCGTGCGCTCTTTCACTTCGGTGGTTGGAAATGCGATAATCGCGTCCGCCGCGCCCAGCGATGCGAAGGCCTTCAGGGTCGCGTTGACCGCGGTGACGAAATTCTTCTCGCTGACCACTTCGTCGGCGCCCATGCCGACCAGCAGGACGCGCGCCGCGGACACGCCCGCCACGCCGCGCAGCAGCAGGGTCGAGCCGGCCTTGCCGGTGATGTCGCCCGACTTCAGTGCCGCGGTGATTTCACCGGTTTGATCGAGGGCTTTCGCAGCCTGCGACAGTTTTTTGTTTTCGAACACCGCCACTGCCACACAGCCGGATTTGGCCGCGGCCAGGGTGTTTTTTGTGTCGAATGCTTTTATGCTAAAGTCCATTTGATTCTCCCGTTTCGTATTGTGCGCAGCATGCGAACAGCAGTGGAAACACTGCTCAACCTGCAATTATAACTATCGAATGATTTTTTCACGCGCCTTGCACCGTGAACTGGCCAGCGCGGCCGGAGCAACCTTCACGGTGCTCTTCTCGGTGTGCATCACCTGGACATTGATCGCCATCCTCGGCAGGGCCGCGGGCGGACGTGTCGCGTCCGGCGACGTGGTCGCACTGATCGCGTTTCAATCCTTGAATTATCTGCCAACTGTCCTGATCCTCACCAGCTTTATTTCCGTGCTGGTCGTGGTCACCCGCACCTACCGCGATTCCGAAATGGTGGTCTGGTTTGCCTCGGGCCAGTCGCTGCTGGCGTGGATCCGGCCGGTGCTCCTCTTCGGCATTCCGCTGGTGCTGCTGGTGGGCGCGCTGTCGCTGTTCGTCGCGCCCTGGGCCAAGATGAAGAGCACCGAATACATCCAGCGCTTCGAGAAGCGCGAAGACCTCAAGCGCGTCGCGCCCGGCCAGTTCCGCGAATCGTCCTCGGCCGACCGCGTGTTCTTCGTGGAAGGCAGCGCCAACGGATCGACCGTGGTGCAGAACGTGTTCGTCAACAGCCTGAACGGCGCCAACAACTCGGTCGTGGTCGCCAAGGAAGGCGTGATCGAAGCCGACGGCAAGGGCGGGCAGTACCTGGTGCTGAAGAACGGCCGCCGCTACCAGGGCGTGCCGGGCCAGGCCGACTACCAGTCGATGGAGTTCGAGCGCTACAGCATGCGCGTGGCGACCCAGGTGCCGGTGCTCGGCACCGACGTGCCGCTCGACGCCCAGCCCCTGGCCATGCTGCTGGCGGTGGACAACCAGTACACGCGCTCGGAGCTGCTGTCGCGTATTTCCTCGCCCATCGTCTGCCTGCTGCTGGTGCTGCTGGCGATCCCGCTCGGCTTCGTCAATCCGCGCGCCGGCAGTTCGGCCAACCTGATCCTCGCGCTCCTGATCTTCTTCACCTATAACAACCTGGTGAAGATGGCCGAGGCCAGCGTCAAGCAGCAAAAGATCGACTTCGGCATGGCCTGGTGGCCGCTGCACCTGATCGTCGCCCTGATCGTGCTGGGCCTGTTCGCCTGGCGCCTGAACGTCAATCACCGCTACCATCCGCTGGTGATCATCAATGCCTGGAAGCGCCGCCGCCTGCTGCGCAAGTCGCCCGAGCTGGCAGGCGTGGAGTCCCGATGAAAGTCCTGCAACGCTATTTTGCGGTGAACATCACGCAGGCCGTCGTCTTCGTGCTGTTCGCCTTCCTCGGCCTGATCGCCTTCATGGACCTGACGGGCGAGCTGCCCTCGGTCGGCAAGGGCAACTACCAGTTCCAGCATGCGCTGCTCTACGTGGCGCTGATGCTGCCCGGGCACGTCTACGAGGTGATGCCGGTGGCCGCGCTGATCGGCACCATCTACGCGATGGCGCAGTTCGCGCAAAGCTCGGAGTTCACCATCATGCGCGCCTCCTCGATGTCGACGCGCATGGCCGGGATGATGCTGTTCAAGATCGGCGTCGTCTTCGTGGTCATCACCTTCATCTTCGGCGAGCTGATCACGCCGCGCACCGCGCCGCTGGCGGAAAAGGTGCGCCTGACCGCCAAGGGCTCCACGCTCGCCTCCGAGTTCCGCTCGGGGATGTGGACCAAGGATAACGTGCACGCGCCCGGCCCGAACGGCGTGCGCGGCGAGATCGTCGGCTCGCGCTTCTTCAATGCGCGCCAGATCCGCCCCGACGGCCAGCTGCTCGACGTGCGCGTGTACGAGTTCGACAAGGCGATGCGCATGCGCGCCATCATCACCGCGGCCAGCGCCAGCTTCAGCGGCAACGGCACCTGGCGCCTGCAGAACGTCACCGAGACCCTGTTCACCAACAGCCGCACGCTGCCCGAGCCGGGCGCGCCGGTGCCGGCCGGGCAGACCATCCAGAGCACCTTCGGCCAGGACACCAGCGCGGTCGCCACGCGCAGGCTCGACAGCCTCGACCTGGTCTCGGAGATCACGCCGAAGATCCTGCAGGTCTCGCGCCGCGACCCCGAGCGCATGTCGGCCAACGAACTGGCGGTGTACTCGCGCCACCTGGTCGAGAACCGCCAGGAGAGCGAGCGCTTCCAGATCGCGTTCTGGAAAAAGCTGATCGATCCGCTGGCGATCTTCGTGCTGATGGCGCTGGCCTTGCCCTTCGCCTACCTGCACACCCGCAGCGGCGGCGTCAGCCTGAAGATCTTCATCGGCATCATGATCGGGGTGAGCTTCATCCTGATCAACTCCCTGTTCTCGCACCTGGGGCTGCTGTCGACCTGGCCGGCCTTTGTCACGGCGGCCGCGCCCAGCCTGCTGTTCCTGGCGCTCGCGGTCGGCGCGCTGCGCTGGGTGGAGCGACACTGATGAACGCGACGACGCAACGGCGTGCCCTGATCCTGTTCGCCCACGGTGCGCGCCTCGCCTCCTGGGCCGCGCCCTTCGAGCGCCTAACCGAGATCACCCAGGCGCGCCTGCCCGATTGCGAGGTCACGCTGGCCTTCCTGGAGTTGATGGAGCCGCGCCTGCCGGCGGTGGTGGACGGCCTGGTCGAGCGCGGCGTGCTCGATGTCACCGTGGTGCCGGTGTTCCTGGGACAGGGCGGGCACCTGCTGCGCGACCTGCCGCTGCTGGCCGAGGGCCTGCGCGCGGCGCATCCGCAACTGACCCTGAACGTGGCCGGCGCGGTCGGCGAAGACCCGGACGTGCTGGCGGCGATGAGCGACTACTGCCTGAAGGCCATCGGGGCGCCGGGCTGAGACGCAGGGTCTCGCTTCTTTCTACATCTTCATCGTCGCCTGCTCGCGGCGCGCCACCTGCGCGTTGATCCAGGCATGGCTGCGCGCCAGCGCCAGGCCGGCCATGCGCGTCGGGAAGTGGATGAAGCCATGCGGCGCCTCGGGCAGCAGGTGCAGCTCGACCTCGTTGACCTGCCGCCAGCGCGCCGCCATCTGCGTGCTGTCGTCGCGCAGCGGGTCGCGTTCGCCGGCGAACATCAGGGCCGGCGGCATGCCGGCGAGGTCGCCGAACAGGGGCGACAGCGGCGGCCGGCGGCGCCCGGCGTCATCCAGGTGCGGCGTCAGCAGGCGCAGCGAGGCGGCCATCGACGGGCCGTGCAGCACCAGGGTCTCGGGTCCGGCCGCGTGCACGAACGGGGTGCCGGCCAGGTCGTAGACGCCGTAGAACAGCACCGCGCCCGCCACCCGTTCCAGCAAGGCAGGCCAGGCTTTCAGGCACAGCAGCGCGCTGGCGGCCAGGTGGGCGCCGGCCGATTCGCCGATCACGAACACGGGCAGGCCGCGGTACTCCGGCAAGCCGCCGTCCAGCAGCCAGCGCGCGGCCACCACGCAATCCTCGATGATGTCGTCGATGCCGGCGCCGGTTGCGAGCCGGTAGTCGACCGAGACCACGGCGGCTGCGCAGGCCTCGACCCGCGCCGCGTTGAAGCGGTCGTCCATGCAGGCGTTGCCGATCACCCAGCCGCCGCCGTGGATGTCGAGCACGACGGCCTGCACCGGGCCGGCCGGGCGCAGGATGCGTACCGGCACGCGCAGCCTGCCGGCGGCGGCAAGGCGGCGCTCGACCCGGATGCCGGCGCGCGCCAGCCTGTGCCCGGCGCCGAGCTGCGAGACGCGCAGCAGCCCCTGGCCCAGCATCGGCATCAAGCGGTTGCGGACACGGAAGCGCGGCGCCCAGGCGAGCTTGCGATTGAAGCGGCGTGCCTCTTCAAGGATGGCGGCGTCGAGCGGAAGGTCGGTCATGGCGGGCTGTCGGCTGGAGCGATGCGGCGATGATAGCAGCGTCGCCGCCTCGCCCGCCCGCCTCGCCCGCCTCGCCCGCCTGGCGATGCTGCCGCTTTGACAAAGGTTTCGATGGCGGCTTGATAAGGGTTGCGGCGAACTTGCCACGGATTGTTCCGAATCATGGCCGCTTGCCGCCTGGCGGTTTGACACTGCTTCGGAATACGCCCACACTGCTCGGGCTATTCCGGATGAGTGCCGGACCACCAACCAACCGACCCGCGCCATGCTTGCACCGCTCCTGAAGGACCTCGTTGCCGCGCTGCTGCGCCCCGTCCAGGCCTTGTTCCGGCGCGTCGCGCGCCTGCCCGCCGCCCTGGTCGTCGAGATGCGCTGCGCCAGGCGGATCGACGCGGCGGCGCACCGCGTCGCGACCATGCGCGCCAAGATCGCGGCCATGTCCTGCCACCTCAGCGCAGGCAACGTCCCGGGCCGGGTCGACGCCGACCGCAAGCTGCGCGCCATGCTGGCCGAGCTGAAGGATGACCTGAACAACATGCGGCGCGACCTGGCGCACTGGCACGTGAAGGAGTGCCGCGGCCGCACCGGCGCACGGCTGGAAGCGGCGATCGCCCAGTTGAACCGGATCGCCGCCGATACCTGGACCGAGGCCGACCGCCTGGTCGTCCAGATCGAGGAATACGACGGCGCGCGGGCGCACTGCCCGGGCTGACAGGTCCGGCCGCCGCCGCTCGCGTGCGTCGGGCCGGCGCCGTGATGCGCGATACTAGGGACTGGTCAACCAATCCCCCAGCCGCCCGCCCATGCAAGCCACCGACATGCCGTTTCTCGTCCTCACCCGCCAGGGCTACGACGATCTCGTCGCGCGCATCCGTCCCGCCGGCGCCCGCCTGCGCCTGAACCCGGGCATCGCTTCCGACGACGAACTGGCCCGCCTGCGCGCCGCCGGCGCCGAGGTCGAGGTGCTGCCCGCGTCGTTGTCGCCGGACCGGTGGGGCGAAGTCGACGCCTTTCTCGATGCGTCCGATGGCGCGCTCTGGGTCGAGCGCGCGGCTTCGCAATCGTCGCCGCCCATACAGGAGGAGGTGCCGGCCGCGCGGGCGCCGGCCGCCGGACGCCGCGAAGCGTTGCGCGAGCGGCTGGCCGACACCGGCGGCAGCTTCGCCCGCCAGGCCCTGCGCCGCCTGCGCGTGCCCGGCCTTGGCCGCCAGCTGATGCTGATTCCCTACCAGGGCTTCGGCAATGCGCGCACCCTGTGGATCAAGGGCCGGGTGCTGGACGAAGCGGCCTTTCGCGAACAGACCCAGGACGACAGCGGCTGGCGCAACCTGGTCGCCCTGTACCGGCGCCTGGAAGCCGACGAGGTGCCCGGCGCGCGCGTGACGGCGCATTTCCAGGGACGCAGCTACGAGGCTATCACCGACGACGGCGGCTATTTCACGTTCGAGATCGCGGCCGATCCGCCGCTGCCCGGCGGCGCGCACCGCGTCGCGCTGGCGCTGCCGGACGCGCGCGCGCCCGGCGGCGGCCCGGTGACCGGCGTCGCCGAGGCGCTCGTCCCCGCGGCCTCGGCCCGTTTCGGCATCATCAGCGACATCGACGACACGGTCCTGTGGACCAACGTCACCAACAAGCTGAACATGGCCCTGATGCTGGCCCGCACCAACGCCCACACGCGCAAGCCCTTCAAGGGCGTGGCCGCCTTCTACCGCGCGCTGCGCGACGGCGCCGGCGGCAACGAGGCCAATCCCGTGTTCTACGTGTCGAGCAGCCCCTGGCACCTGTACGGGCCGCTGGTCGACTTCATGCGCCTCCAGGGCATTCCGCTGGGACCGCTGCTGCTGCGCGAGATCGGCCTGCGCGACGTCTTCAAGCTGACCAAGCACGGCAACCACAAGCTCGAGAAGATCGAACTGATCCTGCGCTTCTATCCGGACATGCAGTTCGTGCTGATCGGCGACAGCGGCGAGCGCGATCCCGAGATCTATGCCGAGATCCTGCGCCGCCATCCCGGCTCGGTACGGATGATCTACATCCGCAACGTCAATCCGGACCCGGCGCGCATCGAGGCGCTCGACCGCCTGATCGAGGAAACCAGCACCAAGGGCGCCCAGCTGATCCTGGCGCCGGACAGCGTGTTCGCCGCCTCGCATGCGGCGGCGGAGGGGCTGATCCAGGTCGACCGCCTTGGGGCGGTGCGCCAGGACAAGCGCGAGGACGAGGGCAAGCCGCCCGCGG
The DNA here is from genome assembly GCF_042647645.1 of Massilia haematophila. Taxonomy (NCBI): domain Bacteria; kingdom Pseudomonadati; phylum Pseudomonadota; class Betaproteobacteria; order Burkholderiales; family Oxalobacteraceae; genus Massilia; species Massilia haematophila. Next base: position 298,897 of record NZ_JBHRVV010000001.1, read on the forward strand.
GCTGAGCGCGGGCTGGTGGCTGGCCGGGAGCGTACGGCGAGACTACGCGAGGTCGGCCAGGGAAGTGTTTACACGCGCGGCGCGGCTGCGTTGTCGGCATTCGCTTGCGCAGGCGTAGCGGTAGGGTGGGCGCGGCCGGCGTAGGCACGGAGTGCCCACGCGTTACGGGCGTGGCCGGTAGTCACAGGCCGCGATCTATCGCTCGCAAAGTGTGGGCTGGACGCAAACCGGGCAGAGGTTAAGGTTGGCGAGCGATCGGTGTCAGCCAACGTAGAACGGATGCGCAGGTAACGCGTGGGCACGGAGTGCCCACCCTACGACCGCTCCGAGCTCGCCCCGAGCGGGCTTCCGGGCATGACTGAACGGCACGACCGTCAGGGAAGTGGTTTCAGGCGCGAGCCGCGGCTGCGTTGTCGACCTGGTGCTCGCGCAGGCGCAGGGCCTCGCCGATCATCACCAGCACCGGGCCGTGGGCGGCGTCCAGGCCGCGCGCGAGGTCGGCCAGGGTCAGGCGTGCGATGCGCTCGTCAGGCCGGCTGCAATTCTCGACCACCACCACCGGCGTTTCCATGCTGCGCCCCTGGGCCAGCAGGCGCTCGGCGGTGGCCGCGGCTTCGCGGCCGCCCATGTACTGGATCATGGTGTCGGTGTGGGGCAGGGCGGGGTGCTCGGGCTGGTCGGGCGCCGTGCTGGAGGTGAAGAAGGCGACGCTCCTCGCCACGCCGCGCTTGGTGAGCGGCTGCCTGGTGGTGGCGGCGGCGGCCACCGCGGTGGTGATGCCGGGGACGATCTCGACGGCGATGCCGAGCGCTTCGAGCGCGCGCAATTCCTCGTCGGCGCGGCCGAACAGCATCGGGTCGCCGCCCTTCAGGCGCACGACCATCCGGTACTGTTGTGCGCATTCGACCAGCAGGCGGTTGATCGCCTCCTGGGCCGTGGAGCGCTGGCCGGAACGCTTGCCGACCGAGATCAGCTCGGCCTGGCTACACAGTGCCAGCATCTCGGGCGTCACCAGCGCGTCGTAGAGCACCACATCGGCCTGCGCCAGCAAGCGCGCCCCACGCACGGTGATCAGGTCGGCCGCACCCGGGCCGGCGCCGATCAGGTAGACCTTCCCGAGTTCCGTCATCCACTGCTCCTGGTTTATTCGCCGAGACGAATCATACCCGCTGCCACGGTCTGGTGCGTGACTTCGTCGATCAGGATGAAGGCGCCGGTGGCGCGGATGTCGGCGTAGGCGTCGGCCGCCAGCGGCTGCTGGACCGTCAGGTGGATGCGCGCGATGTCGTTCAGCTTCAGGCCCGCGGCCGGGTCGTCGACCGTCTTGCGTTCCTGGGTGTTGACGTCGAGCAGGGTGTCCACCTTCGTGACCTTGGCCGCGGTCTGGCGCGTGCCGTGCTTGATCCAGTACTTGCGGCGCACATCCAGCGGCTCGTCCGACATCCAGCAGACGTCGGCCACGACCTGCTTGAGCAGGGTCGCCGGCGCCTGCGCGTTCGACAGGGTGTCGCCGCGCGAGATGTCCAGGTATTCGTTCAGCAGCAGGGTCACGGACTGGCCGGCGCTGGCCGACTGCAGGGAACCGTCGAAGGTGACGATCTCCTTGACCGTCGCGCTCTGGCCCGAAGGCTGGACCACGAGCTGGTCGCCGACCGCGACCTTGCCCGACTCGATGCGGCCCATGTAGCCGCGGAAGTCGTTGGCTTCGTGACCGTTGTGGCGTGCCACCAACTGCACCGGGAAGCGGAACGGTGCATCGTGTGCTTCGTCGTAGACCGTGAGCGACTCCAGCAGCTCGATCAGGGTCGGGCCCTGGTACCAGGCCATGTGCTCGCTCGCCTCGACCACGTTGTCGCCGGCCAGGGCCGACAGCGGGATCGCGGTCACGTCCTTCAGGCCGAGCGAATCGGCGAAGGTGCGGTAGCTTGCCACGATGCGCTCGTAGACAGCCTGGTCGTAGTCCACCAGGTCCATCTTGTTGACGGCGACGATCACGTGCTCGATCTGCAGCAGCTTGGCGATGGTCGAGTGGCGTTTGGTTTGAATAAGCAAATCGACGCCACCGTCTTCACGGAGTTTGACCTTCGACACGTCGACCAGGATGATCACGGCGTCGGCGGTCGAGGCGCCGGTCACCATGTTGCGGGTGTACTGCTCGTGGCCCGGGGTGTCGGCGATGATGAACTTGCGCTTTGGCGTGGCGAAGTAGCGGTAGGCCACGTCGATCGTGATGCCCTGTTCGCGCTCGGCTTCCAGGCCGTCGGTGAGCAAGGACAGGTCGATCGTGTCGCCCACGGTGCGCTTGTGCTTCGAGCGCGAGACGGCGGCCAGCTGGTCGGCGAAGATGCCCTTGCTGTCGTACAGCAGGCGGCCGATCAGGGTGCTCTTGCCGTCGTCGACGGAACCGGCGGTGATGAAGCGCAGCAGGCTGTGTTGGGTCAACGTGTTAGTAGATGCGTCAGTGAGTGCGTTCATCAGAAATATCCTTGCTTCTTGCGTTTTTCCATCGAGGCTTCCGAGGTCTGGTCGTCCATCCGGGTCGCGCCGCGCTCGGTCACCTGGGTCACGGCGGTCTCGGCGATGATCGCGTCGACGGTCGATGCATCGGACGAGACCGGGCAGGTGCAGGAGATGTCGCCGACGGTGCGGAAGCGCACGGTCTGGGTTTCGACAGTCTCGCCTTCCTTGGCCGGGGTCAGCGGGGTCAGCGGCACCAGCAGGCCGTTACGCGGGATCACTTCACGTTGGTGCGCGAAATAGATCGACGGCAGGGCCAGCTGTTCGCGGGCGATGTATTGCCAGACGTCGAGCTCGGTCCAGTTCGAGATCGGGAACACGCGCATGTTCTCGCCCGGGTGGACGCGGGTGTTATACAGGTCCCACAGTTCCGGACGCTGGGCCTTCGGGTCCCACTGGCCGAATTCGTCGCGGAAGGAGAAAATGCGCTCTTTCGCGCGGGCCTTTTCCTCGTCGCGGCGGGCGCCGCCGATGCAGGCGTCGAAGCCGTGTTCGGCGATGGTTTCCAGCAGGGTCACGGCCTGGGCCGCGTTGCGCGAATCGAGCTGCGGATTGCGCAGGCGCACGGTGCCCTTCTTGATCGACTCCTCGACCGAACCGACGATCAGGCGCTCGCCCAGTTCCGCGACGCGTGCATCGCGGAAGGCGATCACTTCGTCGAAGTTGTGGCCGGTGTCGATGTGCACCAGCGGGAAGGGGAATTTGCCGGGACGGAAGGCCTTTTCGGCCAGGCGCAGCAGCACGACCGAGTCCTTGCCGCCCGAGAACAGCAGGGCAGGGTTGCTGCATTCGGCCGCCACTTCGCGCAGGATGTGGATCGCCTCGGATTCGAGGGCGTCGAGGTGGCGCGCGTTGACGTCGGCCAGCACCTTGTTGGTTTCAGAAAGATTCGTCATGAATGGGGCCTTGTATTCTTGAGTTGGCGTACTGAATCACGCAGCAACGGATTTGATTCGGATGAGCTTGCCGTCGACCACGTGCAGGCCGCACTCCTTCGATTCCGGGTTTTCCCACCACCAGCGGCCGGCGCGCACGTCCTCGCCCGGCTGGATCGCGCGGGTGCAGGGCTCGCAGCCGATCGACGGGTAGCCGCGGTCGTGCAGGGCGTTGTAGGGCACGTCGTTGGCGCGGATGTATTCCCACACTTCCTCTTCGGACCAGTCGGCCAGCGGATTGAACTTGGTCATGAAGTGGGCCGGATCGTCTTCCTCGACGCGCAGGTCGGAACGGGTCGCGGACTGGGCGCGGCGCTGGCCGGTGATCCAGGCCTTGTTGCCGAGCAGGGCGCGGCCGAGCGGCTCGACCTTGCGCACGCGGCAGCACTCGCGCCGCATCTCGATGCTGTCGTAGAAGGCGTTCAGGCCATTCGCGGCAACATACGCATCCACGGCGTCCGTCTGCGGGCGGAACAGCGCGATCTCGTAGCCGTAATGGGCCTTCACCTGTTCCAGCACGGCCAGGGTCTCCTTGTGCAGGCGGCCAGTTTCCAGCGAGAAGATGCCGATTGGCAGCTTGTTCTTCAGGATCAGGTCGGTCAGCACCATGTCTTCAAGCGCCAGGCTGGAGGCGAACACGGCCGGCGTGAATTCGGCCGCGATACGCTCGAGGATGGCGCGGGTGTCCTGCACGCGGGTGGCGAGTTCGCTCATGCCGTGGTCCTCAGATGCCGGCGCCGATGTCGCTGTGCTCGGGTTTCGCGTCGCGCTCGGCGCGGCGGAACAGCGGCAGCGGCTGGTCGATGGATGCCTGGTAGGTTTCCGAGAACACGGTCAGGCCCTTCAGTGCCTCGTGAATCGAGCGGTCCTGGCGGGTCGCGTAGGCGTTGAAGCCGACGCGCGACATCGAGAACAGCTGGTCGCGCAGCACGTCGCCGATCGCGCGCAGCTCGCCGCTGTAGCCCAGGCGCTTGCGCACGTTGTAGGCGATCGAATAGCCGCGGCCGTCGCTGAATTTCGGGAAGTCCACCGCGATGACGGCGAAGCGGTCCGAGTCGCCCTTCAGGCTCTCGAAGCGCTCGTCGGCCGCCAGCCACACGCCGAGTTCGGCACGCTGCGCCAGCGTCTCCTTCTGCGCGAGCCAGACGGCCAGCGGCACGATGACGCGGCCTTCGGGGACGACGACGGCTTCCGGTGCTTCACCTTCTTCGAGGCGCAGCACACGCCAGTCGTCGGCCACCACTTCGCGGCCGCGGATGATGTGTTCGTGGACTACTTCAAGCATGGTCTTCCCCAACCAGTTCGCCCGCCGGGATCGGCGTGGCATACACGTGTTCCTTGAATGGCGTAATGCCCAGGCGCTGCGCGGTCTCGGCGAAGCGCTCGCCTTCGAAGCGGTTCTGCACGTAGACGTTCAGCAGGCGCCCGATCACTTCCGGCATCTGGCCGGCCGAGAACGAGGGGCCGATGATCTTGCCGATGGCCGCGTTGTTGCCCTGCGCGCCGCCGATCGAGACCTGGTACCACTCGCTGCCGTCCTTGTCGACGCCGAGCACGCCGATGGAACCGACGTGGTGGTGGCCGCAGGCATTGATGCAGCCCGAGATGTTCAGTTCGATGTCGCCGATGTCGTGCTGGAAGTCGAGGTCGTCGAAACGCTCGGCAATCGCGGCGGCGATCGGGATCGACTTCGCATTCGCCAGCGAGCAGAAGTCGCCGCCCGGGCAGGAGATGATGTCGGTCAGCAGGCCGATGTTCGGCGTCGCCAGGCCTTTCGATTTCGCCAGTTGCCACAGTTCGAACAGCGCGGACTGCTTCACATCCGCCAGCACCAGGTTCTGCTCGTGGGTCACGCGCAGTTCGCCGAAGCTGAACTTGTCGGCCAGGTCCGCAACAAAATCCATCTGCTCGGCGGTGGCGTCGCCCGGCGGCACGCCGGTTTTCTTCAGCGACAGCACGACGGCGGCATAGCCCGGCACCTTGTGCGGCTTGACGTTGCGGTTCAGCCAGTTGGCGAAGGCGCGGTTGTCCGGATGCGCGGCGCTCGGGTCGGTGTCGTGCAGGGTCTCGTAGGCCGGCGGCTGGAAGTAGGCGGCGACGCGGTCGTATTCCTCGCGGGTCAGGGTTTCCGGACCGTCCTTCAGGTCTTGCCACTCTTCCTCGACCATGCGCGCGAATTCCTCGACGCCCAGGGACTTCAGCAGGATCTTGATGCGGGCCTTGTACTTGTTGTCGCGGCGGCCATGCGAGTTGTACACGCGCATTACGGCTTCGGTATAGGTCAGCAGGTGCTGCCAGGGCAGGAACTCGCGAATCACGCTGCCGATAATCGGGGTGCGGCCCATGCCGCCGCCGGCCATGAACTTGAAGCCGACTTCGCCGGCGTCGTTCCTGACCAGGGTCAGGCCGATGTCGTGGATCGCGATGGCGGCGCGGTCTTCCACGGCGCCGTTGATGGCGACCTTGAATTTACGGGGCAGGGCGATGAATTCGGGGTGGAAGGTGCTCCACTGGCGCAGGATCTCGGCGAAGGGGCGCGGGTCCATGATCTCGTCGGCCGCAACGCCGGCAAACTCATCAGTGGTAATGTTACGGATGCAATTACCCGAGGTCTGGATCGCGTGCATCTCGACGGAAGCCAGGTCGGTCAGGATGTCCGGCGTCTGCTCCAGCTCGATCCAGTTGTACTGGATGTTCTGGCGCGTCGTGAAGTGGCCGTAGCCGCGGTCGTACTTGCGTGCGATGTGGGCGAACATGCGCATCTGGCTTGTGGACAGCAGGCCGTACGGCACGGCGACGCGCAGCATGTAGGCGTGGCGCTGCATGTACAGGCCGTTCTGCAGGCGCAGCGGCAGGAACTCTTCTTCGGTCAGCTCGTCGTTCAGGCGGCGTGCAACCTGGTCGCGGTACTGCGCAATGCGTTCGCGGACGATGAGATGGTCGTATTGGTCGTAGCGGTACATAGATTTTCCTGATGGAATGCGGGCTTCAGAACCCTTTAGGCTGGATGGAATGGTAAGGGCGATGAGCTTTATTCCAAACTACCGACTATTTATTTGCTTATATGCGGTAGGGGCATAAGCATTCGCATAAAATAGCGACTGGCGTTTTCTCAAATCACCATAACAACAGGAATGAACCTTCATCAATTGCGCTTCGTACGCGAAGCCGTGCGCCAGAACTTCAACCTCACGGACGCGGCCAAGGCCCTGTTCACCTCCCAGCCGGGGGTGTCGAAGGCCATCATCGAGCTGGAAGAAGAGCTCGGGGTCGACATCTTCACCCGCCACGGCAAGCGCATCCGCGGGCTGACCGAGCCGGGCAGGCTGGTGCTGGCCTCGGTCGAGCTGATCATGCAGGAAATCGACAGCCTGAAACGCATCGGCAAGGAATACGCGGCCCACGACAGCGGCAGCTTCACCATCGCCACCACCCATACCCAGGCGCGCTACATGCTGCCGAAGGTGGTGCAAGCCTTCATGGGCAAGTTCCCGAAGGTGAGATTGTCCTTATTGCAAGGGAATCCGAAGCAGATCGCCGACATGGTCAAGAACGGCCAGGCGGATCTCGCGATCGCCACCGAGTCGATCGCCGCCGTCGACGGCCTGATCACGCTGCCCTGCTACCAGTGGGAGCACGTGCTGGTGGTGCCGCCGGAACACGAGCTGCTGCGCTCGAAAGCGGTGGCGCTGGACGAAATCGCGCGCTATCCGCTGATCACCTACGACGCCGCCTTCGCGGGGCGCAGCAAGATCGACCATGCCTTCAACCTGCGCGAGCTGAAGCCGGACGTGCTGCTCGAAGCCATCGACGCCGACGTCATCAAGACCTATGTCGAACTGGGCATGGGCGTGGGCATCATTGCCGGCATGGCCTTTGATGCGGAACGCGACCGCAACCTGCGCGCGATTCCGGTCGGCCACCTGTTCGGCATGAACGTCTCGCGCGTGGCGGTCAAGCAGGGCGCCTACCTGCGCAGCTACATCTACACCTTCATCGAGCTGCTGGCGCCGAGCCTGAACCGCAAGATGGTCGAGGCGGCGATGCGCGGTGGCGAGAATTACGAGCTGTAACAAGAGAACATCATGAGCAATCAACAAGTAGCAAAATACTATGCCCAACTGGGCGAAGCCGTCGAAGACATCTACCTCGAGCCGGACATGGACGAGGACATCGACGACATGAGCATCCACCTCGGCAACGTCCTGGCCGGCCACAGCGTGCTGGAGCTGGGCTGCGGCACCGGTTACTGGACCGAAATCGCAGCCGAGTCGGCCGCCTCGGTGCTGGCGGTGGACATCAACGCCAACCTGGTCGACATCGCCCGCGAGCGCGGCATGCCGGAAGGTAAAGTCAGCTTCCGCGTGGCCGACGCCCTCGACCTGCCGGAAGACATCGGAAAATTCTCGGCAGTGCTGGTGAGCTTCCTGTGGTCGCACCTCACCAAGAGCGAGCAGGACAAGCTGCTGGCGGGCCTGAAGAAACGCCTGGGCAAGGACGTGCTGCTGGTCATCCTCGACGAGTCCTTCGTGGAAGGCTTCAGCGAAACCACGGCGCGCACCGATGCTGAGGGCAACACCTGGGAAATCCTGACCACCGAGGATGGCGAGCGCTTCGAGCTGCCGAAGAGCTACCCGGCCGACAGCGCTCTGCGCAAGCGGGTCGGCGCGGTCGGCAAGGAAATCAAGATCGAGCGGATCGAGTTTTTCTGGATTCTGACTTGCCGGTTGAAGTAAGTGGAAACGGCCGAACTGCGGCATGTCCGCTGTTTACGGCCGGTTACGTAACGTTCGCGATGGCGTAGGGTGGGTTCTCGAACCCACGCCGTACCACGGACGCATGTCGAAACGCGTGCCAAGGAAAAGAGGCCGATGATCGTCGCATCGCTGCGAGATCATCGGCCTCGTTGTTTCGGCTGTCGTACAGCGTGGGTTCAAGAACCCACCCTACGCCTTTGCGAAGGTACGCGGCCGAAAAGGGCGCCACATCGAGCGCCCACACTCGCTTAGAACGAGTGCCGCACACCTACCGTGAACGCGCTCGGATCGGCGCCCAGGGCGGCCGCCGGCGGGGTCACGTTGGTCGACGACGAATTGATGCCGAACACGCCGCGCTCGTTGTTGCGCATGGTGCCGTAGGTCGTGTAGAGGTTGGTGCGCTTCGACAGCGCGTAGCTGTAGGCGACGGCCCACAGGTTGCCCTTGGCGCCGTTGTCGATCTCGTTGCGCTGCAGGTTGACGAAGAACTTGTTCGGGCCGGTGGTGTAGGCGCCGCCGACGTTGATCTGCTCGAACTTGTTGTTGCTGCCGGTCTGGTCGGCCACCAGGTAGTTGCCCTTCAGGTCGAAGGCGCCGAAGCTGTAGCCCGCGCCGAAGGCGTATTCCTTGTCGTCGCCAGTCGCCAGGCGCTCGAGCTGGTGGTAGCCGGCGCCCAGGTACAGGGCGCCGTTCTTGTATTCCAGCGCCACGCCGCTCAGGTCGCCCGACGGGTCGGCGCTGCGCTCGCCGGCCGAGTAGGCGGCCAGGACCGAGAAGCCGGCGATCGGGTTGCTCTTGTAGTTGACCGAGTTGCTCAGGCGGCGGGTCAGGCGGTTGCTGGTGAAGGCCGACAGGTTGCTGCCGTAGAAGCCCTGGCCGAACACGTCCGAGGCGGCGGCGACCGAGGCGATCGGGCTGTATTCGCGGCCGACGGTCAGCTGGCCGAAGTTGCCCTGCAGGCCGACCACCGAGCGGCGGCCGAACAGCGAGGAGTCGGCGGCGCCGGTGTCGAGCGACACGCCGGCTTCGATGTTGAAGATCGCTTTCAGGCCGTTGCCCAGGTCTTCGGTGCCGCGAAAGCCGATGCGGCTGCTCGACTGGTTGCCCGAGTTGATGACGGTACGGCGCTTCTCGCCCGGCGCGTCGGTGTCCTCGACGGCGATCGCCGCGTCCATGACGCCGTAGATGGTGACGTTGGTCTGCGCGTGCGCGAACAGCGGGAGGGTCGTGATCAGCGCTGCGGCCAGGGCTTTGTATTGCATGAAGATCTCCAATAAGGTTCGACGAAGGATTGAGTTGGCGTGGGGCAAACTCAAGGTCGAGCGAATCTTATCGAAGCAATATGTCGTCTTGATGACAAGACAGCATGGCCGCGCCGGACACTGCGGCCGCAGGGACGAAACCGGCTAAACGATATGGTCGGCCACCGGCAGCACGATGTCGATGCGGGTGCCCGGCCCCTCGTCCGGGCCGATGCTGATCTCGCCCTTCAGCCCCCAGACCCGCTCGCGCATGCCGACCAGGCCGAGCGACTCGGCCTTTTCCATGTCGGCGTCGTCGATGCCGCGGCCGTCGTCGCGGATCGTGATCAGGAGTTCGCTGTTGCTGCGGTAGAGGGTGAGGGTGACGCGCGTGGCCTGGGCGTGGCGCGCGACGTTGGTCAGCGCTTCCTGGACGATGCGGAAGATGGTGGTGCTGGCCTGGTCGTCCAGGCGCAGCTCGGCCTCGTCGGCCAGCAGCTCGCAGGCGATGCCGTGGCGCTCGACGAAGTCGTCGCGCAGGCCCTGCAGGGCGAAGTACAGGCCGCCTTCGTCGAGCGCGCGCGGGCGCAGGTTGGTGGCGATGCGGCGCAGCGAGGTGATGGCGGTCAGCAGGTTGGCGTCCATGCCGGCGATCAGGCGCTGGGACTCGTCGGGGCCGGCGCAGATCTCGCGCAGCAGGGTCAGGTCCATGCGCAGCGAGGCCAGCAGCTGGCCGAGGTCGTCGTGCAGCTCGCGCGAGATATGGGTGCGCTCCTCTTCGCGGATGGTCTGCAGCGCGGCCGACAACTGGCGCAGCTGGTCGTGCGAGCGCGCCAGCTTCTGCTGCACGCGTTGGCGTTCCGAGATGTCGCGCAGGATGATGGTGTAGAGCGTGACGCCGTCCTGGAAGGCGTCGGTGATCGAGCCCTCGATCGGGAAAAGGTCGCCGCCGGCGCGCATGCCGACCCCGGCGTAGTCGGTGGCGCGGCGCCCGGCGCGGCCGCCGCCCTGGAAGTAGTCGAGCGGACTCCCGCTGGCTTCAACGGGCGCGCGGATGAAGTGCGCCAGCGGCTGCCCGAGCATTTGCGCGACGCTGACGCCGAACATCGCCGCCGCGGCGGGGTTGGCCAGCACCACGCGGCTGAACTCGTCGGCCGAGATGATCGCTTCGCCGGCATTGTCGACGATGCGGCGGCTGTGGCGCGCGGGGCCGTCGCCGTGACCGTCGACGTTCAGGCGCGCGATCAGGTTCCCGCCGAGCAGGCCAAGGGCGAATACCGCCGCGCTGCGCCCGCGCCGGCGCATGGTGCGCTGATGTCTCATGGGTACGTGTGCGATGGAGCCCGCGGCGCGGGCCAGCCGTTACGATACGGCGCGAAGGGCTGAGCGGGGTTGAGGCGGGACAAGCGGGGCGGGCAAGGCCCGTGCCGTTTTCGTAGGGTGGGCTCTCGAGCCCACGCGGACTGACCGGGTGAGCAGAGGCAAAAACGATCGAAGCGCAATTCGCGACGATTGCGCATTGTGCGGCTATTCAGCCCGTAAAACCGCGTGGGCTCAAGAGCCCACCCTACGGAAAACCGCGCTCTTTACATCTGCTTGAACAGATGCAGGAAGCTGCGGCTCACCTCGAGCTTTTCCGGCCGCCCCTTGATCAGGACCAGGTGGCGGCCGCGGATGTCGCGCGTGACGCCTTCGATCGCGTTCACGTTGACCAGGGTGGCGCGGTGGATCTGCCAGAACAGCGAGGGGTCGAGTTCCTCGGCCAGGTCGCGCACCGGCTTCCTGATCAAGGCCTCGAATTTCTCGGTCTGCACGCAGGTGTATTTCTCGTCCGAGCGGAAGAACAGGATTTCCTCGACCGGGATCATGCGCAGGTCCTGGCCGATGCTGGCCTGGATCCATTGCAGGTGCTTCGGTTTCGGCGCCGCGATCTTCTCGGCCAGCTGCGACAGCATGGCGGTGACGCTGTCGTTGACGACCGCGCCCGGCGCCGCCTTGTTCGATTCCAAGCGGGTCTTCAGGCGCTCGACCGTCACCTTCAGGCGCTCCGGCTCGGACGGCTTGAGCACGTAGTCGACCGCGCCGCGCTCGAAGGCCTCGACCGCGTACTGGTCGTAGGCGGTGACGAACACGATCTGGCTGCGCTCGCCGATCTCGCGCGCCGCTTCCATGCCGGTCTTGCCCGGCATGCGGATGTCGAGGAAGGTCAGGTCGGGCTTGTGCTGGCCGACCAGCTCGACGGCTTCGTCGCCGTTCTTCGCTTCGCCCACGATTTCCAGTTCCGGCCACACCTGTTCCAGGCGCATGCGCAGCTGGTCGCGCATCAGTCTTTCGTCGTCGGCAATAATCGCGGTAGGCATGTTGTTATCCGCTCGTGAGAGGAGAGTGACAATTATTCAAGAAAACGGCGTGCAGGGCAAGGCGCCGGCTTGCCGACCGGCCGACTGGCCGGAAACCCGGTACGTTCACCGCGACACCTGGTAAGGCACTTCGACCATGGCGATCACGCCGGTCGGGCTGTTCGCGGCGATGTGCAATTGCCCGGCGTCGCCGTGCAGCAGGCGCAGCCGTTCGCGGATGGTCGGCAGGCCCAGGCCGGTGCCGTTGCTCGGCACCACGCCGAAGCCGACGCCGTCGTCGGTGACGGTGACGCGCAGCTTGCCGTCGGCGACGTCGGCGACGACCTTCAGCGTGCCGCCCTCGGGCTTGCATTCGAGGCCGTGCTTGATCGCGTTCTCGACCATCGATTGCAGCATCATCGGCGGGAAGGCGGCGTTGCGCAGGCCGTCCGGGATCTGCAGGTCGACCGTCAGGCGCTCTTCCATGCGCATCTTGAGCAGGTCCAGGTAGGCCGTCACCATGTCGACCTCGCGCCCGAGGTTGGTCACCAGGGTGTTGTCGCGCATCTGCGGCAGCACCGCGCGCAGGTACAGGATCAGGCTGCGCTGCATGGCCGAGGCGCGCGGCGGATTGGTCTCGATCAGGTGCTCGACCGAGGCCAGGGTATTGAACAGGAAGTGCGGTTCGACCTGGGCCTGCATCATCTGCATCTTCGCTTCCGACAGCTGGCGCTGCATCGATTCGCGCTCGGCGGCGGCGTTCGCCGTACGGGTCTGCAGCTCGGCGCGTTTCTTGCCGCCGACCAGGGCCTTGGTGCCGAACAGGGCCAGCACCAGCAGCCAGACGAAGCTGGTGAACCAGGTCGAGGCCTGCTTGTGGTAACGCGACACTTTCGCTTCGGCCGCATCGTCGACCGCGCCTTCGATCGCCACCGACAGTTCTTCGGCGATCTGCGGCGGCAGCTCGATGTGGACCGAGTCGCCGTTCGGATGCACGCCCTTGGGCAGGCCGGACGCCGGCAGGGACGGTGCGGCGGGGGCGTCGGGAGCATCCGGGGCGTCAGGAACGCCAGGTACGCCAGGGACGCCAGGCGCCCCTGCCGGCGCCTCGGGCGCGGCTGGCGGTTTCGGCTTGTTGCGCGGGCTGAAGCGGATGCCGCTGTCGTCGATCAGGATGCTGGTCTGTTCCTTGCGGCCGCTGCGCTCGGCGCGCGGCAGGTCTTCGTCTGCGCCGGAAAACAATTCCTCCTGCAGGATGGCGCCGGCGATCAGGGTCAGGGCCGCGAACAGGAAAAACTTCCACCACGACAGCTGGGTGACCCAGGTCGCCACCGCATCGAAGGCGCGGTAGAGCCACGACAGGACGCCGGAAAAATAAACCTGGATGGGGCTGCGGGCTTGCATGGTCGGGTGTTTATGAAATGTCATTGCGGGTGCGAGTGTACCGCGGTTGCTGTCATCGGGTGACGAAATATTGGTTTAGGGAATGCATCACTGGCGTGCATCACCTATTGGGATGTCGCAACTTTACGTCACGATCGGGCCACGAAGCACGGTCTTTGCGACAGGGCGCAAAAACAGGCGACCGGGCTGCAGGCGCGGGCGCATACAGGCGCGGCGCAACGTTGTAAGTTGCCCAAGGCACATTTAAAAACTGTCATTAGGAAATTTTGCGCGGTATGATGGGATGACGTCCTGGCCGCGCCAGCCCATCTTCGTTCAATGAAAGGGTATGCCGATGTCTGCCGTTCCTAAAACCTACCGCCTTGTCACCCGCAGCGATTTCGACGGACTGGTCTGCGCAGTCCTGCTCAAGCACCTGGACCTGATCGACGACATCCTCTTCGTCCATCCGAAGGACATGCAGGATGGGAAGATCGCGATCACGAACCGCGATATCACCACCAACCTCCCGTATGTGGCGGGCGCCCACCTGGTGTTCGACCACCACCTGTCCGAAACGATGCGCAACAGCGGCGCGCGCCCCAACCACGTGATCCAGCCCGACGCGCCTTCGGCGGCGCGCGTGGTCTGGGAGCATTACGGCGGGACGCGGGTCTTCCCGCCGGCCTGGAACGAGATGATGGCCGCCGTCGACAAGGCCGACGCCGCCCGTTTCTCGCGCGAGGAAGTGCTCGAGCCGGCCGGCTGGAACCTGCTGAACTTCCTGATGGACGCGCGCACCGGCCTCGGCCGCTTCCACGACTTCCGCATCTCGAACTACCAGCTGATGATGGCCCTGATCGAGGCCTGCCGCACCATGTCGATCGACGAGATCATGGCCTTGCCCGACGTGAAGGAGCGCACCGCGCTGTACTTCGAGCACAGCGCGCGCTGCAAGGAGCAGATCCGGCGCTGTGCCCGGGTCGAGCGCAACCTGGTGGTGCTCGACCTGCGCGGGGAACAGACCATCTTCGCCGGCAACCGCTTCATCATCTATGCGCTGTTCCCGGAAACGAACATCTCGATCCACGTCCTGTGGGGCCTGAAGAACCAGAACACCGTGTTCGCCACCGGCAAGTCGATCCTGAACCGGACATCGAACACCAACATCGGCGCCCTGATGCTCGAGTACGGCGGCGGCGGGCACGAGAATGCCGGCACCTGCCAGGTCTCGAACGAAATCGCGGAAGACGTGCTGGGGGCGCTGGTGCAGCGGATCACGACAGAAGGGTAGGGTGGGCGGCTCCGCTCGGAAAGGCGCCTGCCGCTAGCCGAAGCGCCGCCCACGCGTTCGACGACCGGTCGAAGCTTCGCGGCCGTGCCGGCACCGGTTGAACGCGTGGGCGGCATCGAAGAGGTGGACACGCACGCATTCCGGTGCCGCCGCCCATCCTGCAGGCCTGGCACCCGGCGTTCCGCGGTTCACGCCGGCAGCGGGTTGCGCACCAGCTCGCGCGCCGCGTCCGGCGGCATCGGCTCGCTGAACCAGGCGCCTTGCAGGCCCTCGCAGCCGTGCGCCTTCAGGAATTCCATCTGCGAGCGCGTCTCGATGGCGTCGCCGATGACCGGGATGCGCAGGTTGTGGCCGATGTCGATCAGGGTGCGCGCCATGACGCTGCTGTCGCGCGGCCCGTCCTCGGCGATCGCATGCACGGCCTCCTTCGACAGCTTGAGCTGGCCGACGGCCAGCTCGCGCAGGAAGCCGAGGTCGGTCATGCCCTGGCCGAACTCGTCGACCGACAGCGTCAGGCCCAGCTGGCGCAACTGGCCGGCCAGGTCGCGCACCTGGCCGGGGTTGCGCATCAGGGTTTCCTCGCGCAGCTCGATCTGCAGGCTGTCCGGCGCCAGGCCGTGCAGGGCCAGGCGGGTGGCGATGCCGGCGACGAAATCCTGCTGCATGTATTCGCGCGCCGAGACGTTGACCGAGACCGGCACGCGGGTCACGCCCAGTTCCTTCAGCTCGCGCTGGAACAGGCAGGCCTGGTCCAGCACCCAGGCGCCGAACTGGACGATGCGCCCGCTTTCCTCGGCCTCCGGCAGGAAGGCGGCGGGCAGCAGCACGCCATGCTCGGGATGGCGCCAGCGCAGTAGGGCCTCGAAGCTCTTCACGGTGCCGCTGTGCGCGTCGATGCAGGGCTGGTACAGCATGAACAGTTCGCCGCGCTCGATCGCGTGGGCCATGCCGGCGTCGAGCTTCTGGCGGGCGTCGGTGGTCGACTTCATGTCGCTCGAGAAGAAATGGATTTCGTTGCGCCCGGTCGCCTTGGCGTGGTACATCGCCACGTCCGCCGAGCGCACCAGGTCGGCGGCGCTATGGCCGTCGTGCGGATATACCGCCACCCCGAGACTGGCGCCGACCGCGATTTCCTTGTGTATGAACGCGACCGGCTGGGTCAGGCTCTGGCGCAGGCGCTCGATCATGCGCAGCGTGAAGCGCAGCGACGGCTGGTTCACCAGCACCATCACGAACTCGTCGCCGGACAGGCGCGCCACCGTGTCGCTGTCGCGCACCGAGGCCAGCAGGCGCTTGGCGACCACCTTCAGCACCACGTCGCCGGCCTCGTGGCCATGGGTGTCGTTGATGGCCTTGAAGTTGTTCAGGTCGACCAGCACCACGGCCACCAGCGATTTCTGGCGCTGCGCCAGGTGCAGCGCGTGCTCGAGCCGGTCCCACAGCAGGTTGCGGTTGGCCAGGCCGGTCAGGGCATCGTGGTTGACCTCGTGCTCGAGGTGGGCGGTGCGCTGCTTGGTGGCGGTAACGTCCATGATGACGCCGATGAAGTGGCTGGCCCGGCCGTGCTCGTCGAGCACCGGCGTGATGGTCAGGTCGCTCCAGAAGATGTCGCCGTTCTTGCGCATGTTGCGGAACACCACGTTCACCTCCTGCCGCGCGGCCACCGCCTCGCGCAGGCGGGCGCGCTCGTTGCTGTCCATGCCGGGCGCGGCCATGAAGCGCGAGTCGCGCCCGATCACTTCGTCGGTGCGGTAGCCGGTGATGCGCTCGAAGGCGGGGTTGACGTATTCGATCGGACAGTCGTGGCCGTCGATGCGGGTGATGACGATGCCGTTGCTGGCCGCGTGCAGGGCGCGCTCGCGCAGGCGCAGTGCGCGCTCCTGGGTGCGCAGGCGGGTGATGTCCAGGCCCATGCCGAACAGGTAGTCGTCGCCGTCGCAGGTCACGCGCGCGCCGCACAGCAGCATCGGCGTCTCGCGTCCGTCGCGCGCCTGGACGTCGGCCTCGAGCTCGACCTCCGCGCCTTCCTCGAACACGCGGCGGATGTGCTCGGCGATCATGGGGCGGGTGCGCAGGTCGAACAGCTCGACCGCGCGGGTGGCGGCGGTCTCGTCGCGCGTCAGGCCGGTGAGGCGCTCGTGGTTGCGGTTCCACAGCACGAAGCGGCCGGCGCGGTTGATCGCATAGAAGGTGCCGGGCAACACGTCGACGATGGTCGAGAGCGGCGTGCGGCCGACGATATTCGCCTCCGGGGTATGTTCGTCCTGCACATTGTCGATCGCCGCGATCCAGGCCTGTACCTTGCCTTCGAGGTCGTGCTGGGGCGACAGCGTCAGGTTGGCCCGCAGCGGCCCGGCGCGCGCGCGGCGCAGCAGGACCGTGTTGGTCTGGCCGTGATTGGCGGCCAGCCCGCGCCAGTGCGCGCGGTGGGCGGCGAGGGCGGCGTCGGACGAGGAGGACGGAGCGGGCGCCTCGATCGCCTGTCCCGCCTCCAGCAGATCGATCATCGGCTTGCCGATGGCGGCGTCGGCGGGCAGTTGCAACAGGTGTTCGCAGCCTGCGTTCCAGCTCGCGATCCGGCCGGTGTCGTCGACCAGGAAGGCCGCGTTCTCGGTCACAATGGACGTGTACATGCTGAGCGTCTTTCGGCGGGGACATCCCGCCTCCTTTGGACCAGACTAGGCTACACCTGTTCCCGGCGCCTGTCACAGGAGCACGAAAGCAAAAAGCCACGGCCGGGGCCGTGGCTTTTTTCGTTTACCTCGGGTGGCGTGCGCCGCCAACCCGCCGCGCAACCGCTCAGGCCGCCGCGATTTCCTGCTTCGGCGGCAGGGCGACTTCGTCGTTCACGCTGAACTGGTAGTCCTTGAACACGTGCTCGGCCGACAGGATCTGGTAGCTGCCGTCGGCCAGCTTGTGCGTGGTGTCCTTCAGGCGGTAGGTAAAGTGGCCGCAGGTCCAGCAGTTGTAGTTGCGCATGTGCGTGCACAGGCAGGTCTTGTCCATCACCGACACGGTCTTCAGGTCCGGGTTGGCCTGCACCTCGCGGTTGTACGAGTTGATGTAGGCGCAGTTGCCGGTGGCGTCGAGCAGGTAGCCGTAGGACTCGCAGCCCGGACGGATGCCCGAGCCGATCGCCGGCGTGCTTTTCAGCATGCGCATCGGGTAGCCGGTCGGCGAGATGCCGTTGACGATGATGTCTTCCTCGCTGGCGCGGAAGTATTCCTGCTTGACGCTGTCGGGCATGCCGCACTCGTGGGTGACGGTGAAGCGGGTCGCCACCTGCACGCCGCCCACGCCTTTTTCCAGGAAGCGCACGGCGTCCGAGCCGGTGAACACGCCGCCGGCCGCGATCAGAGGGATGTCGATGTTTTCCGCGCGCATGTAGGCCAGGATCTCGTCGATGATCGTGTGCAGGTCGTATTCCTTCCAGTCGAAGCCGAAGCCCAGGTGGCCGCCGGCGAGCGGGCCCTCGACGATGACGAAGTCGGGCAGGCGGTTCAGCTTCGAGACCTTACGCAGGAACAGTTGCAGCGCGCGCACCGAGGACACGATGATGCCCAGCTTGGCTTCGCGGAAGCGCGGGTGGTCCTTGATCAGTTCGAACGAGCCCAGGTGCAGGCCGGCCGACATGGTGATGCCGTCGATGCCCGCGTCCAGCGCCGCCGACAGGCGGGTGCGCAGGGTTTCCTTCGGCGCGTTCATGGTCAGCTTTTCCATGCAGTTCACGAAGATCAGGCCATCGCCCTGCTTCGCCGCCATGGTGGCGCCCACGTGCAGGCGGGTCGCCTCGGCCAGGCGCTCGAGGTCGAACTGCACCACGGACTTGTCCATGTTGTTGATGTTGAACTTGTAGAGCTTGGTCTTGTCCTTGACGAAGGTGGTGTCGAACTTGCGGTCCGACACGTCCGGCACCATCGCGTCCGAGATATGGCCGATACCGCCCAGGCGCGCCGCTTCCAGCGCGAGCTCGGAGGTCGAAATGTCCACGCCCATCCCGCCGATCATGATGGGAACATATTCCTTGTTGCCCAGACGCAGGCGGAAATCATCAACACGTTTCATTGCTATCCTTAAACTACCGTTTGCTCCCGTCCAACGCGGCGGGGCCGGCATCGAAACGGGTGTAAGCGACCTCCATTCTACTCCAAGCCCATGGCGGGGCGGCGTACGGGCGGGTCGCGGCGCGGTCGCGCTGAGGCAGGCTCAGTCGCGGAAGTTGTTGAATGCCAGGGGCAGGTCCTGGACGTCCTTGCGCAGCAGCGCCATGGCGGCCTGCAGGTCGTCGCGCTTGGCGCCGGTGACGCGCACCGACTCGCCCTGGATGCTGGCCTGCACCTTCATCTTGCTTTCCTTGATGGCCTTGGTGATCTTCTTCGCGTCCTCGGTCTCGATGCCGTTGCGCACCTTGATGACCTGCTTGACCTTGTCGCCGCCGATCTTCTCGACCTTGCCTTCGTCGAGGAAGCGGACATCGACCTTACGCTTGGTCATCTTGCCCACGAGCACGTCACGCACCTGGCCGAGCTGGAAGTCGGAGTCGGCGAACAGGGTCAGTTCGCGTTCCTTTTGCTCGACCTTGGCGGAGCTGCCCTTGAAGTCGAAACGGGTGGTGATTTCCTTGTTCGATTGCTCGACGGCATTCTTCACTTCGACCATGTCTGCTTCGCAGACCACGTCAAACGATGGCATGGTGTTATTCCTTACTAAATAGATGCTGAATTCATGAGTGGCAGTATTTTAACGGACAAGCTTGCCGGACGACCGTGCTTTTTGCCGAAGTGCACCGTCGAGCCTCTATAATCGACCCGTTTCCAGTATCGCGGACCTGTCCTTCATGCACTTCGACCTGCCCATCGAACACGATGTTTCGCTCCAGCGCTTCAACACTTTCGGCCTGCCTGCGCGCGCCCGCCATTACCTGCGGGTGGTCGACGCGGCCCAGCTCGAGCGCCTGCACGGCCACGCGCCGCTGGCCGGCGTGCCGCGCTTCGTGCTCGGCGGCGGCAGCAACGTCCTGCTGGCGCACGACGTCGAGGCGCTGGTGCTGCACATGGCGATTCCCGGCCGCGCCGTTGTCGGCGAGAACGGCGAGTCAGTGCTGGTGCGCGCCGGCGCGGGCGAGAGCTGGCACGACTTCGTCGACTTCACCCTGGCGCAGGGGCTGGGCGGGCTGGAGAACCTGTCGCTGATCCCCGGCACCGTGGGCGCGGCGCCGATCCAGAACATCGGGGCGTATGGCCTGGAAATCAAGGACGTGTTCCACTCGCTCACCGTGCACGACCTGGACAGCGGCGAACGGCGCACCCTGAGCGGGCCGGCGTGCCGCTTCGGCTACCGCGACAGCCTGTTCAAGCACCCGGAAGGCGCCCGGCTGGTGGTGCTCGACGTCACCTTCGCGCTGCCGCGCGCCTGGCAGCCGAACCTGCGCTATGCCGAGCTGGCCAATGCCCTGCGCGAAGCCGGCATATCGGAACCCACCCCACGCCAGGTGAGCGAGGCGGTGATCGCGATCCGCCGCCGCAAGCTGCCCGACCCGGCCGAGATCGGCAATGCCGGCAGCTTCTTCAAGAATCCGGTGGTGAGCCAGGAACAATGCGCGCAACTGCTGGCGCAGTTCCCGCAGCTGGTGCACCACCTGCAGCCGGACGGCACCGCGAAACTGGCGGCCGGCTGGCTGATCGACCAGTGCGGCTGGAAAGGCCGCAGCATGGGCGCGGCGGGCGTCTACCCGAAGCAGGCGCTGGTGCTGGTCAACCATGGCGGCGCCAGCGGGGACGAGGTCATCGCCCTGGCACAGGCGATCCAGGCGGACGTGCTGGCGCGTTTCGGCGTGCGGCTGGAGCCGGAGCCGGTGTTCGTATGAAAGGTGGAGTCGCGCCCGAATACCGTTCAGTTAAGCCGAAATAGCTTGGCCCGGCAGGCGTCGTAGGGTGGGCACGCCGTGCCCACGCGTTACGTGCGCCTCTTTGTGGCTGCGGCCGGAACCTCTCGTCCGCTATCTCAATCCTGGTCTGCTTCCATGGCACACTGTGCGAGCGACGCGTCGGCATACGTGACTGCCGGCCATGCGCGTAACGCGTGGGCACAGGGTGCCCACCCTACGACTGCGCGCCGTCCACGCGTTCAACGAATGTCTGCGCGACCCCGGCGCTCGCTAGAGCAATCAACCCCGTAGCGCCATCACCCGGTTGCGCCCGCGCGCCTTGGCCGCCTGCAGCGCTTCGCCCGCGCGCGCGATCAGGGTCTCGAGCGTATCGTCCTCGCCCGCCGTGCTCGCGGCGACGCCGATCGACAGCGTCACCACGCGCCGCTCGGGCGAGGGGTGCGCCATGCCCAGGTGTTCGAGCGAGTGCCGGCAAGCCTCGGCGACGCGCACCGCGCCGTCCAGGCCGGTGTCGGGCAGCACCACGGCGAAGCGCTTGCCGTCGTAGCGCGCGGCCAGGTCGGTCGGGCGCTTCAACTGGCCGGTCAGCACGCCGGCCAGCTTCTTCAGGCACAGGTCGCCGGCGGGGCGGCCGAGCTGCCGGTTGTAGTCGTCCAGCTGGTCGAGGTCGCACAGCAGCACCGACAGCGGCTGGCCGCTGCGGCGCGCGCGCTGCCATTCGGTCTGGGCCACGTGCTCGAAGCGGCGGCGGCCGGGAATGCCGGTCAGGCCGTCCAGGCCGGCCAGCTGGTCGATCTCGGCGTGGGCACGGGCCAGCGCTTCCTCGCGTTCGCGCAGCAGGCGCAGCGCGACGTCGCATTGCTGGCGCGCGAGGTGGGCGCCGGCATGGTAGCGCAGGCGCGCCAGCAGTTCGATGCGGCCCGGCTGGTAGGCCAGGTAATCGGTGGCGCCGGCGGCGAAGGCCGCCTCGCGTCCGCCGGGGTCGCCCAAGGGCGCGATCACCAGCAACGGCAGTCCCTTGAGCGCCTCTTGCGCGCGGCAGGCACGCAGGAAGCCGCAGCCGTCTTCGCGCGCCCCGAGCGCCTGCACCACGACCGTGGGCTCGAGGGCGGCGATGCGCTCAGGCGCCGCCGGCGCATCGGGCAGGCAGAGCTCGATGTCGTCGAGGCCGGCGAGCGTTTCGCGCAGCGCGGCAAGGACCGGTGCGGCCGTGCCGACCAGCAGCACGCGGCAGGAAATCTGGGAAGGGAACGCGCGGTCGAAGGTCATCGAAGGGACAGGTTGATCAGGAGGCGTCATTTTACCGCGCGGCACTGTCAAATTGCTGCATCCCGGCGGCAGCGTCGGATTGGCCCAACAGTGGGCGTGCCGCCGCCCGATCGATTATCCTTGCACGATCGACAAAACGGGAGAACAGCATGAAAGCCATCGTCACCGGACACACCAAGGGCCTGGGCGCCGCGATCGCCGAGGAGCTGCTGGCGCGCGGCATCCCCGTGCTCGGACTGGCGCGCGGCCGGGCGCCGGGCGGCGCCGAGCGCCATCCGGGCCTGCTGAACGAGATCGAGATCGACCTGTCGGACGGCGCGGCGCTGTCGGCCTGGCTCGGCCGGGGCGAACTGTCGGCCTGGCTGGCCGACAGCGGCACGGCCCTGCTGGTGAACAATGCGGGCGTGGTCTGGCCGGTCGGGCCGCTGGCCGAGCAGGACCCGCTGCAGGCGATCCGCGCCGCGACCCTGAACGTGGCCGCGCCGCTGGCCCTGGCCGGCGCCGTGGTGCGCGCCAGCGTGGGCGCCGAGCGGCGCATCCTGCACGTGTCGAGCGGGGCGGGGCGCTCGGCCTATCCGGGCTGGAGCGTGTACTGCGCCACCAAGGCCGCGCTCGACCGCCATGCCGAAGCGGTGGCGCTCGATGGCGACGCCACCGTGCGCGTGTGCAGCCTGGCGCCGGGCGTGATCGATACCGGCATGCAGGCCGAGATCCGCGCCAGTTCCGAAGACCGTTTCCCGATGCGCGAGCGCTTCGTCCAGCTCAAGGAGCAGGGCGGGCTGACCTCGCCCGAGGACTGCGCGCGCAGGCTGGTGGATTACCTGCTGGCCGACGGCTTCGGCGGCAAGCCGGTGGACGATTTGCGCAGCGCGTAAGCGCGCCCGGGCCGATGCCGTTGTAGGGTGGGTTCTCGAACCCACCGGAATTGCCGCGACCCTGCCGGTGGGTACAAGTACCCACCCTACGAACACCGAGGCGCCCCGGATTTGCGTAGGGTGGGTTCTCGAACCCACCAGTGCTGAAGCGGTCCTGCCAGGTGGGTACAAGTACCCACCCTACGAAAACAAAAAAGCCGCCCGAAGGCGGCTTTCGATGCGAGCGCTAAGCCTTACTGGCCGCGCTTCGCGCGCGCCTTGGCGGCGATGCGCATGCGCAGGGCGTTCAGCTTGATGAAGCCGCCGGCGTCGGCCTGGTTGTAGGCGCCGCCGTCTTCGTCGAAGGTGGCGATGTTCATGTCGAACAGCGAATCGGTCTTCGAGTCGCGCGACACCACGATCACGTTGCCCTTGTAGAGCTTGACGCGCACCCAGCCGTTCACGGTCTGCTGGGTGTGGTCGATCAGGGTCTGCAGCGCGACGCGCTCAGGCGCCCACCAGTAGCCGTTATAGATCAGCGAAGCGTAGCGCGGCATCAGGTCGTCCTTCAGGTGCGCCACTTCGCGGTCCAGCGTGATCGATTCGATCGCGCGGTGGGCGCGCAGCATGATGGTGCCGCCCGGGGTTTCGTAGCAGCCGCGCGACTTCATGCCGACGTAGCGATTCTCGACCAGGTCGAGGCGGCCGATGCCGTGCTTGCCGCCCAGGCGGTTCAGCTCGGTCAGCACCTGGGCCGGGGTCATGCGCGTGCCGTTCAGGCCGACGATGTCGCCCTTCTCGAATTCGATGTCGAGGTACTCGGCTTCGTTCGGCGCCGCTTCAGGCGACACCGTCCAGCGCCACATCGATTCCTCGGCTTCGGCGCTCGGGTTTTCCAGGTGCCGGCCTTCGAAGGAAATGTGCAGCAGGTTGGCGTCCATCGAGTAGGGCGCGCCGCCGTTCTTGTGCTTCATGTCGATCTCGATGCCGGCGTCTTCCGCGTACTTCAGCAGCTTCTCGCGCGACAGCAGGTCCCATTCACGCCACGGAGCGATGATCTTGACGTCCGGCTTGAGCGCATAGGCGCCCAGCTCGAAACGCACCTGGTCGTTGCCCTTGCCGGTCGCGCCGTGCGAGATGGCGTCGGCGCCGGTCTCGTTGGCGATCTCGATCAGGCGCTTGGCGATCAGCGGACGCGCAATCGAGGTGCCGAGCAGGTATTCGCCTTCGTACACGGTGTTGGCGCGGAACATCGGGTAGACGAAGTCGCGCACGAACTCTTCGCGCACGTCGTCGATGTAGATGTTTTCCGGCTTGATGCCGAACTTGATCGCCTTGGCGCGCGCAGGCTCCAGTTCTTCGCCCTGGCCGAGGTCGGCGGTAAAGGTGACGATTTCGCACTTGTAGTTATCCTGCAGCCATTTCAGGATGACCGAGGTATCGAGGCCGCCGGAGTAGGCGAGGACTACTTTTTTAATGTCGCTCATGGATGTTCCAGTGATGGTGTGACGTGAGGAGGGGACTAAATGGTCAGCCGGTCCGCAGTGGCGCTCCCTGTGCGAGCGGGGCGTGGGACCAACGATCAAACATATGATTGTGGGGTTGGTAAAAAAATATCGTGACAGGCCGCGTAAGTAAGACGCCCGTTTTGTGCAGCGCGGTCTTCCGCACTGCACAAAACGTCATTCTACCGCTTTTACTTGTCTTCGATGCGGCCCAGCAGCAGGTACTCGATCAGGGCCTTCTGCACATGCAGGCGGTTTTCGGCTTCGTCCCAGACTACCGACTGCGGACCGTCGATCACCTCGGCCGCGACTTCCTCGCCGCGGTGGGCCGGCAGGCAGTGCATGAACAGGGCGTCGGGCGTGGCGCGCGCCATCTTGGCGGCGTCGACGATGAAGCCGTCGAAGGCCTTCATGCGCTCGGCGTTTTCCTTCTCGTAGCCCATGCTGGTCCACACATCCGTGCTGACCAGGTGCGCGCCTGCGCAGGCGTCCGAGGGGTTGTCGAACAGGGTGTAGCGCTTCGTGGACACCAGGCTCGGGTCCAGCTCGTAGCCCTTCGGGGTCGAGATGTTCAGGTGGAAGCCGAACACCTCGGCCGCCTGCAGCCAGGAGTACAGCATGTTGTTGGCGTCGCCGATCCAGGCCACCGTCTTGCCGGCGATCGGGCCGCGGTGCTCGTAGAAGGTGAAGACGTCGGCCAGCACCTGGCAGGGATGATGTTCGTTGGTCAGGCCGTTGATCACCGGCACGCGCGAGTTGGCGGCGAAGCGCTCGATGATGTCGTGGCCAAAGGTGCGCACCATGATGATGTCGCACATGCGCGACATGACCTGGCCCGCGTCCTCGACCGGCTCGCCGCGGCCGAGCTGGCTGTCGCGCGTGTTCAGGTAGATCGCGGCGCCGCCCAGCTGGTGCATGCCCGCTTCAAAGGATAAGCGGGTCCGGGTCGAGCTCTTCTCGAAGACCATCACCAGGGTGCGGTCGACCAGCGGGTGGTAGACCTCGTAGGCCTTGAACTTGCGCTTGATGACCTTGGCGCGTTCGATCACGTACTCGAACTCGTCGAGCGAGAAGTCGGAGAATTGCAGGAAGTGCTTGATAGGTTGTGAAACTGGCATATCGTATCCGCTTGTCTGTTATCCCTTCGATTATAAGGGCTTTTGCTTGACGCTAGGGAAAGCAGGCGGCGCGCCTATTATTCGCTGCAATTATTCACCGCGTAAATATGCCTGCTCAGCAGTATTTTCCGTATCAATAAAGTGTCTGCGACGACTCGTGCAGCAGCTGCGCGTACAGTTCGTGGCGCATCTTCGCGATCTTCCCGTCCTTCACCGCCTCGAGCACCGCGCACTGCGGCTCGGCCAGGTGGCGGCAGTTGTAGTACTTGCAGCCGCCGAGATAAGGCTTGAACTCCACGAACGCCCGCTCCAGCATCCCTTCCGTCAGGTGGTACAGGCCGAATTCCTGGAAGCCCGGCGAATCGATGATCGCGGCCCCGCCCGGCAGCCAGTACAGGCGCGTGAAGGTCGTGGTGTGCTTGCCGGTGTCGAGCGCCGAGGAGATCTCGCGCACGGCGATGTCGGCGTCCGGCACGAGCAGGTTGATGAGCGAGGACTTGCCCATGCCCGACTGGCCGATGAAGATCGAGTGCTGGCCGGCCAGCAGCGGCTGCAGCACGGACAGGGCGTGCTCCGGATCGGCTTTCGCCGAGACCTCGTGCACCGGGTAGCCGAGCGAACCGTAGACGGCGGCGCGTTCGCGCGCGCGCGGCAGCGGCTCCTTCACGTCGGTCTTGTTCAGGATCAGGTGGGCCTCGATCCCGGCCGCCTCGGCGGCCACCAGGGCGCGCGAGACCAGGTCGTCGGCGAAGCTCGGCTCGGTGGCGACGACGATGAACAGGCGCGAGATGTTCGCCGCCAGCAGTTTCGATTTATATTGGTCGGAGCGGTAGATCAGGGTGGTGCGGTCGGCGATGTCCTCGATCACGGCCTGGTCGTTCGAGGTCTGCTTCAGGTGCACGACGTCGCCCACCGCCACATTGGTCTTCTTGCCGCGCGTGACGCACTGGTATTTCGTGCCCTCGACATCGGCCAGGTAGTGGCGGCCGTGGGCCGCGATGATGGTGCCGCTCATGCTCATGCGCTGCGTTCCTCGTAGATTGCGTCGGCTTTCGCAGCGCAGATAAAGTCGTTCATCGACACGGCATTGCCGGCCGAGTGGGTGGTCCAGGCGACCAGGCAGTGGCGGTAGCGCACGCGCAGTTCGGGATGGTGGTCTTCGCGGTGGATCATGGACGCCAGGGCGTTCACGAAGGCGATGGTCTCGTGGTAGTCCTTGAAGGCGTATTCGCGCTCGAGACGATGATCGTTCCGGCGCCAGCCGGGCAGGGCGGCAAGTTGCGCCGCCAGGGCCGCGTCGTCCAGCGCCGGCGCGCCGTGGGTGCAGTGCTGGTCGGCCAGCTTCATGCGGCCGCCGCGCTTAGGTGGGCCGCATTCAAGTGTGCAATTCGGACCGAGGCCGGCGGATGCGAATCGTAGAAGGCCGAGTGCAGCGGATCCGGCGTCAGGGTCGAGGCGTTATCTTCGTACATCTTGACCAGGGCCGAGACCAGGTCGTCCGCACTGCTGTGCTTTGCGGCAAAGGCGTCGGCCTCGAACTCGTGCTTGCGCGAGGTGATCGCGTTCAGGGGGCCGAGCACAAACGTGAAGATCGGCAGCACCAGCGCGAACAGCAGCAGGGCCATGGCGTCGTTCGGGCCATCGAGCAGTGGCGTCACGCCCAGGCCCGTGTAGAACCAGCTCTGCTCCTTGAGGTAGCCGAGCAGCGCCAGGAAGGCCAGCGACAGCGCGAACATGACGACCATGCGCTTGACGATGTGGCGCAGCTTGAAGTGGCCCAGTTCGTGCGCCAGCACGGCCTCGATTTCCTGGGGCGCCAGGCGCTCGATCAGGGTGTCGAAGAAGACGATGCGCTTGGCCGCGCCGAAGCCGGAGAAATAGGCGTTGCCGTGGGCGCTGCGGCGGCTGCCGTCCATCACGAACAGGCCCTTCGAGGCGAAGCCGACGCGCGCCATCAGGCCTTCGATGCGTGCTTTCAGGCTGTCGTCGGCGAGCGGCGTGAACTTGTTGAACAGCGGCGCGATCACGGTCGGATACAACACCATCATCAGGAGCTGGAAGCCGCTCCAGACGCACCAGACCCACAGCCACCAGAGCGAACCCGTGGTTTCCATCAGCTTGAGGATCACCCACAGCAGCGGCAGGCCGATCGCGGCGCCGAGCAGCGCGCCCTTGGCCATGTCGGCCAGCCACAGGCCGCGCGACATCTTGTTGAAGCCGAAGCGCTCCTCGAGCACGAACTGGCGGTAGTAGTCGAAGGGCAGGTCGAGCACACCGGAGACGACGGCGAACGCGACCACCAGCAGGATCTGATGTAGCATGCCCGGACCGGCGAGCGGCAGCAGGGCGTTCGAGATCGCCTGCAGCCCGCCCAGCAGGGTGAAGCCGATCAGGACCAGGCCGCCCCAGAGCAGGGCGGCGATGCCGAAGCGGGTGCGGGCGACGGTGTAGTCGGCCGCCTTCTGGTGCGTCTCGAGCGCGATCTTCGGCGCGAATTCGGCGGGCACCGCGCCGCGGTTGCGCAGCACGTGGCGGATCTGGCGGTTGGCCAGCCAGAAGCGCAGACCGAGCGTCAGCACGAAGAAAACGACGAACAAGACCGAAAACGCAAGTGAAGACATTCTGTGCCTGTGAGAAAATGCAGGATTGTTTAGGCAAAGAGAGAATTATGTCACAAGCCACCGAATCCGCCGTATCTGCAAACCCGGCAACCGCAACGAGCGCCACGGCGCGCCCCAACGAGTTCAACCTGGTCTGGGTCGACATGGAAATGACCGGACTTGATCCGGACAACGACCGCATCATCGAGGTCGCCGTCGTCGTCACCGATGCCGAACTGAACGTGATCGCCGAAGGACCCGTGTTCGCCATCCACCAGTCCGACGCGACCCTCGACAAGATGGACAACTGGAACAAGGGCACCCATGGCCGCTCGGGCCTGATCGACCGCGTCAAGGCCTCGACCGTCACCGAAGCCGATGCCGAAGCCCAGCTGATCGCCTTCCTGAAGCAGTACGTCCCGGCCAACAAGTCGCCGATGTGCGGCAACTCGATCTGCCAGGACCGCCGCTTCATGGCGCGCGGCATGCCGAAGCTGGAAGCCTTCTTCCACTACCGTAACCTCGACGTCTCGACGCTCAAGGAGCTGTGCCGCCGCTGGAAGCCCGAACTGGCCTCCGGTTTCAAGAAGCACCAGAAGCACACCGCGCTGGCCGACATTACCGAATCGATCGAAGAGCTGAAGTACTACCGCGAGCACTTCATCAAGCTGTAAACACCCTCCCGCATCCGTGCTACGTGTATCCTGCCCTTGTGGGAAAATGACAAGATGCACGGAATACTGCGCGGCGGCCCTGATGCGGCCCCCGCCGGTCTGCGCGCCCTGATCGGCGCGCACGACTGGCGTGACTCTCCCCTTGGACACCCCGACGACTGGCCGCCGCAACTGGCGACCGCGGTCGCGATGGCGCTCGACTCGGCGCTGCCGATGTTCGTCTGCTGGGGGCCGGACCTGCGCATGCTCTACAACGACGCCTACGTGCCCATCCTCGGCGAGCGCCATCCGCAGGCGCTGGGCGAACCCCTGCAGCGCGTCTGGACCGATGCCTGGGCCCAGGTGGTGCCCTTCATCGACCGCGCGCTGTCGGGCAAGTCGGTGCACTTCGAGGATTTGCTGATCGGCGTGGTGCGCGGCGGCAAGCCCGAGCAGGCCTATTTCACCTTCTCGTACGCGCCCCTGCACGACGGCGCCGGCCGCGTGGCCGGCATGTACTGCACCGCGCTCGAAACCACCGAACGCCGGCGCGCCGAGCGCCGCGCCGCGCTCGAGCTGAAGCTGTCCGACGCGTTGCGCCCGCTGCATTCGCCCGACGAAGTGCTCGACACCGCCAGCGCCCTGCTGGGCGAGGAGCTGTCCCTGGCGCGGGTGCTGTACTGCGAGGTCGACGATGGCGCCGAGGGCTTCACGGTCCTGCGCCAGTGGCTGCGTCCGGGCACGGCCGCGCTGTCGCGGGTGCGCTACCGCTTCGACGAGTTCGGCCCGGACATCGGCGCCGCCCTGCGCGCCGGGACCATCGTCGCCATCGAGGACATCGCCGGCGACGTCCGTACCGCGGCCTGGTCGGCGCGCTTTCGCGACGAGGCCATCGGCGCGCTGGTGACGGTGCCGCTGGTGCGCGCCGGGCGCCTGCGGGCTTTCCTGAGCATCAACCACACCGAACCCTGCCGCTGGAACCCGGACGACCTGCGCTTCACGCACGACACCGCCGAACGCACCTGGGCCGCGCTCGACGGCGCACGCGTCCAGGCCGAGCTGCGCGCCGAGCGCGACCGCAGCCGCTACATCTTCGACACCATCGGCGAAGGTTTCGCGCTGCTCGACGACCAGTGGCGCATCCTGGAAATGAACGCCGAGGGCCTGCGCATCTGCCGCCTGACGGCGGCACAGGTGGTGGGGCGCGACCACTGGGCGCTGTTCCCCGACATCGAAGGCAGCGAAGCCGGCGCCATGATGCGCCGCGTGATGCGCGAGCGCAGCGCCGGCCAGGCCGAGTACCAGCTCCCGGGAATCGGCGGGTGCAGCGGCTGGAACGAGATCCGCGCCTTCCCGATGCAGGACGGCGGCATCGCGATCTTCTTCCGCGAGATCACCGACCGCAAAATGGCGGAGGAAAAGCTGGTCGACGCCGACCGCCGCAAGGACGAATTCCTGGCCATGCTGGCGCACGAGCTGCGCAACCCGCTGGCGCCGATCAAGGCCGCCGCGACCCTGCTCGACATGGCGTGCTCAACGAAACCCGGGTGCGCCAGAGCAGCGCCATCATCGGGCGCCAGGTGCGCCACATGACGCGCCTGGTGGACGATTTGCTGGACGTGTCGCGCGTGACGCGCGGCCTGATCGTGCTCGACAAGGCGCTGCTCGACGCGCGCGCCATCGTCGACGAGGCGGTCGAGCAGGTGCGCCCGCAACTGGTGGCGCGCCGCCAGCGCCTCGGCGTGCACCTGCCGGGTGCCCCGGCCGCCGTCGAGGGCGACCGCGCGCGCCTGGTGCAGGTGATGTCCAACCTGCTCGGCAACGCCGTCAAGTACACGCAGGAAGAAGGCACGATCGACATCCACGTGCGCCGCGAGGACGGCATGCTGGTGCTGTCCGTGACCGACGACGGCATCGGCATGGAACCGGAACTGACCGAGAGCGCCTTCGACCTGTTCGCCCAGGGCAAGCGCTCGAGCGACCGCTCGCAGGGGGGGCTCGGCCTTGGCCTGGCGCTGGTGCGCAACCTGGTCGAGCTGCATGGCGGCGCGGTCGGCTGCGCCAGTCCCGGACCGGGACGCGGCAGCACCTTCACCGTGCGCCTGCCGCTGGCGGCGCCGCAGCCGCAGCCGGAAGAGCAGGGCGCCGGGCCGCGTCGCGGCGAGCGCCTGAAGCTGATGGTGGTGGACGACAACGTCGACGCCGCCGACACCCTGGCCATGCTGCTGGAAGCGGCGGGGCACGACGTGGCGGTGGAGCATGGTTCGCGCAGCGCGCTGGAACGCGCGCGCCTGGCGCCGCCCGACGTGTTCTTGCTCGACATCGGCCTGCCCGAGATCGACGGCCGGGAACTGGCGCGCCGCCTGCGCGCTCAGCCCGAAACCGCGGGCTGCGTCCTGATCGCGGTGTCGGGCTACGGCCAGGAACAGGACCGGCGCGCGGCCAAGGAGGCGGGGTTCAGCCACCACCTGGTCAAGCCGGTCGATTTCGATGAACTTGCCGGCCTGCTGGCCGAGGTGCGCGGGACAGCGGTCGCGTAGGTGGGCACTTGTGCCCACGCGGTCTTTCGTGCGGGTGCGTACCCGGACGTTGGGAACGCGACCGGCAAGCCAGCGTGATCGAATCCGGCATTTCGACATGCATGCGCTGCACTGCGTGGGTTCAAGAACCCACCCTACGACTGCTGGCCGAAGTGCGCGGGGCCGCGGTCGCGTAGGGTGGG
Source organism: Massilia haematophila (assembly GCF_042647645.1). Classification (NCBI taxonomy): domain Bacteria; kingdom Pseudomonadati; phylum Pseudomonadota; class Betaproteobacteria; order Burkholderiales; family Oxalobacteraceae; genus Massilia; species Massilia haematophila. The sequence goes on from NZ_JBHRVV010000001.1 coordinate 329,971, forward strand.
CACTTGTGACCACGTGGTCTTTCGTGCGGGTGCGTACCCGGACGTTGGGAACGCGACCGGCAAGCCAGAGTGACCGAATCCGGCATCTCGACATGCACACGCTGCACTGCGTGGGTTCAAGAACCCACCCTACGACTGCTGGCCGGGGTGCGCGGGACAGCGGTCGCGTAGGTGGGCACTTGTGCCCACGTGGTCTTTCGTGCGGGTGCGTACCCGGACGTTGGGAACGCGACCGGCAAGCCAGAGTGATCGAATCCGGCATCTCGACATGCATGCGCCGCACTGCGTGGGTTCAAGAACCCACCCTACGACTGCTGGCCGAAGTGCGCGAGGCCGCGGTCGCGTAGGGTGGGCACTTGTGACCATGCGGTCTTTCGTGCGGGTGCGTACCCGGACGTTGGGAACGCGACCGGCAAGCCAGAGTGATCGAATCCGGCATCTCGACATGCATGCGCCGCACTGCGTGGGTTCAAGAACCCACCCTACGACTGCTGGCCGAAGTGCGCGGGGCCGCGGTCGCGTAGGGTGGGCACTTGTGCCCACGCGGTCTTTCGTGCGGGTGCGTACCCGGACGTTGAGAACGCGACCGGCAAGCCAGAGTGATCGAATCCGGCATCTCGACACGCATGCGCCGTACGGCGTGGACTCAGGAGTCCACCCTACGACTGCGGCCATCGCCAACATCGATCATCGTTCGATGGGCGCCCCGTGCCCACCCATCGCCACCGAACCCGCTCAGCGCATCTGCGTGTAATTCACCGGCACGAAGCGATACCCCTTGCCCTCGGTGCGCAGGTGGCCCAGGCCCGGGAACTGCAGGTGGGCGCCGCCGATCAGCGCGCCTTCCTTGGCGGCGAGGCCGAACAGCTTCTTGCGCGCCGCGGCCGCGGCCTTCTGGTCGCCGTCGAAGCCGATGGTCACCGCCGGGTTCTCGAACTGCACCGCGACGACGTGGATCAGGTCGCCGATCACCATCATCTTGCGGCCGCCGCTTTCGACGACGAAGGTGGTGTGGCCCGGCGTGTGGCCATGGCCGCCCAGGGCGCGGATGCCGGGCGAGACCTCGACGTCGCCGTCGAAGGTCTTGAAGCGGCCGGCTTTCACGTACGGGTCGAGCGCGGCCATCGCGTTCCTGAACGAGCCCTTGCCGTCTTCCGGCGCCTTGTCCATGTTCGCCTGGCTCAGCCAGTGGTCGGCCTCGCGCTTGGCCGCGCGCACGACCGCGTTCGGGAACGCGGGCTGGGCCTGCACCACGAGGCCGCCCAGGTGGTCGCTGTGCATGTGGGTCAGGTAGACCTCGTCGACCTGCTCGGGCGCGTAGCCGGCCGCTTTCATGTTGGCCAGCAGCTTGCCCAGCGTCGGCCCGAACAGCGCGCCGGCGCCGGTGTCGATCAGGATCAGCTTCTTGCCGGTGTTGACCAGGAAGGCGTTGTCCGAGGTTTCGAGCGCGCTTTTCAGGAAGGACTTGGCCAGCGTGGCATTGGTTTTGTCGGCCTTGTCGTTCAGCAGCTTGTCGACCGGCAGGTCGACGGTGCCGTCGGACAGCGGGGTGATCTCGAACTCGCCCAGCATCACCCGGTAGTAGCCGGGGCGGGGGTCTTGGCCATCGGGGCGGCGGCGAACGAGGGGGCGGCGATGCAGGTTGCGAGGCAGGCGGCGGCGAGCGCGCGCAGGACGGTCTTGTTGAGTGGGCCGGTCATGGATTCTTCAGTGGTGGTCGCGTCATTACGCTTATGAAAACATGGCGCATCCTACCTCAAGCGGATGAAAGACGTGCGCCTCGGGTAGCGAGCTGCAGCGACGCCCCGCTTATGGTGTAATAACGGTCTTTGCTTCACACCGCTCTTCCATGCAAGGACAATTCATCCAGTGGCTGCACGGCTTCCTGCCGCAGCCGCTCGCCGTCGGGCGCCTCGAACGCGCGCGCGCCGTGCTCGGGGCCTGCGCCGGCCTGTTCGTCACCGCTTTCCTGACCCATCTGCTGGCGCCGGGCCAGGCCGCCTGGCTGATCGCGCCGATGGGCGCGTCCGCCGTGCTGCTGTTCTGCGTGCCGGCCAGTCCCCTGGCCCAGCCCTGGTCCGTCATCGGCGGCAATACCCTGTCGGCCCTGGTCGGCGTCGCCTGCGCCCGCCTGGTGCACGATCCGCTGCTGGCCGCGCCGCTGGCGGGCTGCCTGGCGATCGCCGCCATGTTCGCGCTACGCTGCCTGCATCCGCCCGGCGGCGCCGTCGCCCTGACCACGGTGCTGGGCGGCGCGGCGGTGCACCAGGCCGGCTTCCTGTTCGCCTTCATGCCGGTCGCACTGAATTCGGCGCTGATCGTCGGCGCGGCCATCCTCTACAACAACCTGACCCGGCGCCGCTATCCGCACGTCGCGCACGCGGCCGACCGCAACGTGCACGCGACCGGCGACCCGGCGCCCGCGGCGCGCCTGGGGATCACCGAGCAGGACCTGGAAGCGGCGCTGGCGCGCTACGGCGAAGTGCTCGACGTCAGCCACGACGACCTGCTGGCCATCGTCGACGACGCGCGCCAGCTGGCGCTGCACCGGCGCTTCCGCGAGCGCACCTGCGCCGAGCTGATGTCGAGCCACGTGGTGGCGGTCAGCCCGCGCGACACCCTGGAGCATGCGCGCGAACTGCTGCTGCGCCACCGCCTGCAGTCGGTGCCGGTGCTCGACGAGCGCCGCTACCTGCTCGGCATCCTGGGCGTGGAAGACCTGCTGCGCCACGGCGGCTGGACCGCCCACCTGCGCCGGCTGGTGCCGGGCGCCGCGCCGCGCGTGGCCGACGCCATGCGCCAGCGCGTGGCTGCGCTGCCCGCCGACGCGCCGCTGGCGCAGCTGGTGCCGCTGCTGGCCGACGGCGGCTACCACCAGGTCGCGATCACCGGCAGGGACGGCGCCGTGATCGGCCTGGTGAGCCGCTCCGACCTGATGGCCGCGCTGTGCGAACAGCAGCTGGCGACGGCGGCGGCCTGAGTCGATCGCCGGCAACGACGGGACCGGTGCGGCGCGCCGTGGTTCATCGCATTGCATTAAGATGAATACCCCCGTGCTGCGATGATGAAAGGTGATGCGTGACATTGGCCAGTGACCAGAAAGAAGGCGAGAAGAGTCTGTCCGAGACGTCGCGGCGCATGCTGGCGCTGCGCGATACGGTCTTCGCGGAGTGGGAGCGCAGCGTGCGCGGCGCCGTCGAGCAGGCAGCCGAGCTGCGTCATCCGGTCTTGATCGACACCTTGCCCGTGTTTTACGACAACATCGCCGAAAGCCTCAGCAAGGGCCACATGCGTACCCACGGTGCCGACCATACGACGGTCGCCGCCGAGCACGGCGGCGAGCGCGCCCGCGTCACCAGCTACGACCATGTCGCACTGATCGACGAATACCAGCTGCTGCGCCGCGCCATCCTCGAGGTCCTGCCGCGCGAAGGCGTGGCGCTCGGCGCCGCCGACGTGGTGATCATCGACGCCTCGATCGACGCCGCCATCAAGCAGGCGGTGCACGCCTTCACCCTGGTGCACAACGGCCTGCGCGAACGCCTGGCCGCGGCCCTGACGCACGACCTGCGCGGCCCGCTGCAGGCCGCCGCCACGGCGCTCGACCTGATCGTGCGCATGGAAGACGTGTCGCGCATCCACGACGTGGCCGCGCGCGCCTCGAAAAGCGTGCACCGGATGGGCGGCATGATCGGCGAACTGCTCGATTCGATGGCCTTCCACGGCGGCCAGCGCGTGCCGCTCGACCTGGCCCGTTTCGACGTCCGCGAACTGGCGGCCGAGGTGCAGCGCGACGTCGCCGCCCACGGGCCGGACGTGGAACTGGCCGGGACCAGCGTGCTGGGCTGGTGGGACCGCAAGGCGCTGCGCCGGGCGCTCGAGAACATGCTGTCGAACGCGCGCAAGTACGGCGCGCCCGGCACGCCGATCCGGATCAAGGTCGACGAGGTCCACCAGCGCCTGCTGCTGACCGTGCACAACGAAGGCGAGCCGATCCCGCTCGGCGAGCAGGAAGACATCTTCCAGATGTACCGCCGCGCCGAAGCAGCCGCCAGGGGCGAGAAGCAGGGCTGGGGCATCGGCCTGCCCTACGTGCGCACGGTGGCGGAAAGTCACGGCGGCAGCGTCGGCGTCGACAGTTCGCGCGAGCGCGGCACCACCTTCGTGATCGACATCCCGGTCGATTGCCGGCCTTTCCGCAGCGCGCCGACGCTGGCATGAAAAAACCGGGGACGCGCCCCGGTTCGATCGACACCGATGCCGTTTACGCCTGGTCGGCCCCGCAGCACTTCTTGTACTTCTTGCCGCTGCCGCAAGGGCAGTCGTCGTTGCGGCCGACCTTCGGCGCCTCGTTGCGCACGGTCTCGACGGCGCTCTTGCGCAGCGGCAGCCAGTAGCGGTGGATGGCCGGCAGGTTGGCCTCGATCTCGAGCGCCAGCTGGTGCGCCTTGACCGGGTCTTCGACCAGCGGCAGTTCTTCTTCCTCGATCTCGTCGGCGCCCAGCAGGTAGAGCGGGCGCATCAGGTCGGCGACCTCGGACTCCCAGATCGGGTCCCAGGAACCCGGGCGCAGTTCCATGCCTTCCCAGAAGCCCCAGCACCAGGCTTCGGCGTCGATCAGGGTCTGGCCCTGGTGCTCGTGCTCGCAGTACAGCGGCTCGAATTCCTTGGGCGCGACCTCGAAGGTGACCAGGACTTCGTTCATGAAGCGCATGATCAGGTTGACGACGCGTTCCTCTTCCTTGCCGTTCTTCCATTTTGGCGCCTGCTTGCCGTCCTCGCCCCAGACGCGCGGCAGCCACTCGGCCGGCATGATGGTTTCCGGCCCGATGGCGATCGCCGTCAGGTAGCCGTGCAGGGTGTCCATCGTCATCGCGTCTTCCGGGCTGCGCTCGGAGAGGAGGAACTGGTCGAGTTCGTTGAATTCTTTTTCGGTGAGGGGCTGGTCGAGTTGCATGGGATGCTCTTGTTGCGGTGAAGTCGCCAGTGTAACGCGTGCGGCGGCGAGCGCACGAAAAAAAGCGCGCCGCCTTACAATGGCGCCATGGATCATCTGTCATCTTCGGCGCCGCCTTCGGGCGCGCACCCATTCTCCGGACTCAATCCGGACCACGTGCTCGACGCCCTGCAAAGCGTCGGTATCTACGGCGACGGCCGCCTGCTGGCCCTGAACAGCTACGAGAACCGGGTCTACCAGGTCGGCTGCGAGGACGGCCCGCCGGTGGTGGCCAAGTTCTACCGTCCGGGGCGCTGGAGCAACGAAGCCATCCTCGAGGAACACGCCTTCGTGGCCGAGCTGGCCGAGCGCGAGGTGCCGGTGGTGCCGGCCATGACGATCGAGGGCCGGACCCTGCACGCGTTCGGCGGTTTCCGTTTCGCGGTCTTCCCGCGCCGCGGCGGGCGCGCGCCCGAACTGGGCGACGCCGCCACGCTGGAGTGGATCGGGCGCTTCATCGGCCGCATCCATGCGGTGGGCGCGCTCGCGCCTTACCAGGTGCGCCCGGCGCTGGATCAGCAGACGTTTGGACGCGCCCCGGTCGACTACCTGCTCCAGCACGACTTCCTGCCCCGCGAGCTGCGCGCGACCTGGGCCAGCGTGGCCGAGCAGGCCCTGGCCGGCGTGGCGCGCTGTTACGAGCGCGCCGGCGAACTGCCGCTCTTGCGCCTGCACGGCGATTGCCACGTCGGCAACGTCCTGTGGACCGACGACGGCCCGCACTTCGTCGACTTCGACGACAGCCGCATGGGCCCGGCGGTGCAGGACCTGTGGATGCTGCTCTCGGGCGAGCGTCATGAACAGATCCGCCAGATGAGCGACGTGCTGGCCGGCTACGAGGATTTCTGCGAATTCGACCCCCGCCAGCTGTACCTGGTCGAAGCCCTGCGCACCCTGCGCCTGATCCATTACTCGGCCTGGCTGGCGATGCGCTGGGACGATCCGGCCTTCCCGGCGGCCTTCCCTTGGTTTAATACCCAGCGCTACTGGCAGGACCGGATCCTGGAGCTGCGCGAGCAGGTGGCCTTGATGGATGAGCCGCCGCTGTGGCCGGCGTGAGGCAGGCCTGGCGACGCATCGAACCCGCGTTTGCGCCCACCAGCATGCGCGCAAATGCTTGAAGGCTGGCGCGACCGCTGTACCTGTCGTTGAAAAGCCAGGTTCGGCGAACCCGGGAATTGCGCCGTTTTTGCCACGCAGCTCGGCGTGACACGTTCCGGCGGTATCGCGGATAATGGCCAGGCGCGGCAATCCGCCCGGAACCCGAGAACCAGCATGGAACGAGACCCAGCCTCCCACGACGATACCGACTTCACGATCGACCTGCCGCCGGCAGCGGCCGAGCACGTGCCGCCCGCGGTCGCGCCGGATCGCGGCCAGCTCGAGCAGGCCGCGATCAAGGAAGCGATCGCGCGGGTCGAGGCCGAAGCAAAAGCGAACGTCGCCGCCGAGAGCCGCGCCTCCGCCGAGGCCCATGCGCGCGCGCTGGCCGAGGAGCGCGCGGCGATGGATGCCGCCGCCGCGGCCGCCGCGCTCGACCATGCCCAGGCCTCGGAGCAGGAGATCGAGGCCAACCGCAACCGCCTGGAAACCCTGCGCGCCGCGGCCCAGGCCACGGCCGAGCGCCTGGAAGCGATGCGCCAGGAAACCGCCGAGTTGCGCGCCCGCGTCCAGCACGACACCGAAAGCCGCCTCGCCACCGAGGCGCGTGCCCGTGCCGCCGACCAGGCGCGGCGCCGCGCCGCCGAACAGATCGAAGCCGAAGCGGCGATGGCGCTGGAAGCGGCGCGCGCCGCCGAGGAATTGCTGGCCCAGACCGAACAAGCGCGCCGCCAGGCCGCCGAGCGCGTCGCCGCCGTGCACGCGGCGCGCGAGGAGGTGCTGCACAGCGCCAGCGCCGACGCGCGCGTGGCGGTGCTGGCGCGCGAGCGCGAGCGGGCCGAGAAGGCCGCGCGCCAGACCGCCGAGAAGCTGGCCGAGGCCGAAGCCGAGGCGCTCGAACTGGCCCTGCAGCGCGAGCGCGCCGACCAGATCGCGCTGGCCTCGGCTTTCTCGCGCGCCGCCGCCGAGGCGCGCGCGCTGGAAGAAGCACGGGCCCTGGCCCACGTCGAACACGAACGCGAATCCATCGCCCAGGCCCAGGCCGACTCGCAGCGGGTCGCGGCCGATACCCTGCGCACGCGCCTGCAGCTGGAAAAGGAATTGCGCGACGCCGCCGTGCACCGCGAACGCCTGGAACAGATGGCCGCCGCCACCGCCGAGGCGCGGCGCGAGGCCGAGGCGCGCATCGTCGCCGCGACCGAGGCGCGCATCGAGGCCGACCGCAAGCTGCGCGAAACCGCGCTGGAGCGTGCCCGCGCCGAGGAGGAAGCCGGGCAGCAGGTCGAGGCCCGCCTGCAGGCCGAGGCGCAGGCCGCCCGCGATGCGCAGGAGCGCGCGCAGGCCGAGCGCGCGGCGTTCGACGCCGCCGAACGCCAGGCCGGGGAAGACCGGCGCGCCCGCGCGCTGGCCGAGGAACGGGCTGCCCAGGCCCAGGCCCTGCTCGATGCGCGCGCCGCCGAGAACGCGGCCGAAGAGGCGGCTGCGGCCATGGCGGCCGAGCAGGCGGCGCTGCAGCGCGAAGCGGCCGGCATGGCGGCGCGCCGGCAGGAAGAGGCCGAGCGCCTGGCGGTGGCCGAGCGCGAGCGCGTCCAGGCGGAGGAAGCGGCGCTGGCGGCTTTGCAGGAAAAGCTGGACGCCGAGCGCGAACTGGCCGCGACCGCCCAGGCCCGCATCGACGCCGAGCAGGCGCAGGCCGCACTGCTGCGCGACCAGCTCGACTTCGAGAACCGCGCATTGGCGGCGCAGCGCGCCACCCTGGAAGCCCAGCGCGCCGCGGCGAACCTGGCTTTTGAACAGGCAGCAAACGAAGAAGCCGCAGCCGCTGCGGCACAGGCGCAAGCCCTTGCCGCCGCTGAGCTATCCCGCACCCAGGCCGAGCGCGCGACGGCGGAACAGGCGAAGCTGGCGGCGCTTGATGCCGCGGCCCAGGCCGAACGCGAGGCGGCCGAGACGGCGCGCGAGTCGCTGGCGCTGCTGGAGCAGAAGCTGGCCGCCCAGCGCCAGCAGGCCGAGGCCGAGGCGCGCGCCAATGCGGCAGCGGCGGCGCGCCTGGCCTCCGAGCAGGCCGCGGCGGACAGCGCACGCCAGCGCGCCGAAGCCGAGGAAGAGGCGGCGCGGCTTGCCGCCGAACGCGAAGCGCTGGAAGCCGCGGCGGCGCAGTCGGCGCTGGAAAAGCGCGAGGCCCAGCGCGCGCTGCTCGAGCACGCCCAGGCCCACGCCGAGATGCAGCGCCGCACCGCCGCGACCACCCAGCAGATGGCCGACGCACGCCGCGAACTGCTGGAACTGGAAACGAAGCGCCTCGAAGAGCAGGCCGCCGAGCTGTCGGCGACCGAGGATGCGATCAACGACCGCAAGGCCGAGGCCCGCCAGCGCGCCGCGTCCGAGAACATCACCCGCGAAGTGCTGGGACGGCTGAAGAAGCAGCCGTCGGCGCAGCAGGCCGCGGCGCGGCTGGCGGAGGTGATCATGGCGCAGCGGCGCAGCAACGGGGAATAAGCGAAGGGTTCGCTTTTGTAGGGTGGGTACTCGTACCCACGCGGTTCCACCGGATGCACGTCGAAACGCGTGCAAACGAAAAAGGCGATGATTCATCGCATCGCTGCGAGATCATCGGCCTCGTTATTTCAACCGTCGTACCGCGTGGGCACAAGTGCCAACCCTACGATCAACGGCGCTGATACGCGCCGCGTCTCAATCTGAATTCAGTGATATGTGGAGCGTATCACTGCGCCGTGGCCGGCGCGTCGCTCGGCGCCACCGGATTCTCCAGCCCGGTATTCACCGAGGTCACGAAATACTCGGTCTCGCCGAAGCAGGAGGTCGGCACGCCGCGGTGCTGTTCGTAGCTGATCTCGACGCGCTGGCCCATGGTGGATTGCAGCTTCTGCACCAGGTTCTCTTCGCGCACGGTAAAGGCGAAGCGCTCGGGAATCGCACCCGGCATGCTCGAGAGCAGGATCTCGCCTTCCCAGGTCTTGCACAGCCAGCCCTTCTTCGAGAATTTCTGCAGGTAGCCGGCGCGCGTACCCTCGGAATACGACCAGCTGAGCGTGAACCAGGTATATAGACCGAGCACCACGACCAGGGCGGCGATCACGGTCAGCAGGATGGGAAGGACGCGGCGGGGCAGGGCAGTCGGCATGGTGTGCTTGATAGTCGATGTTAAAGGGACGAAGGCGCGCGATAGCCGCGCGGCGCCCATTCTGCCATGACCGCGCGGATTGTCAAAACGGCAGGCTTAAGCCTTGCTTAGGCCACGCCGATGCTGTCGCGCTCCTCTTCCAACTGCATGCGCTTGCGGTAGCGCACCGAGGACCACAGCGACACCAGGATGAAGGCCAGCCCCGACAGGCCGGTGAACCACTCCGGAATGTGGAAGTGCACGCTGGCGAACATGATCAGGGCCAGGATGCCGATCGCATAGTGCGCGCCATGCTCGAGGAAGACGAACTCCTGCAGCGTGCCCTTGTAGACCAGGAACACCGTCATCGAGCGCACGAACATCGCGCCGATCGCCAGGCCCAGCATGATGATGACGACGTCGTTGGTAATCGCAAACGCGCCGATCACGCCGTCGAAGCTGAACGAAGCGTCCAGCACTTCCAGGTAGAGGAAGCCGCCGATGCTGCCCTGCGAGATCATCTTGCCGACCGTCGGGTCGGCTTCTTCTTCCTCGAGCAGGCCGCTGATCCAGTTGACGCCGATGTAGACCAGCACCCCGACCACGCCGGAAATCAGGACGGCCAGCTTGCGTTCCGCCGGCATCAGGCTCATGGCGAAGAACACGGCGAGCAGGGTGAGCAGCACCGCCAGGCCCTCGGTCCCGTACTTGCCGATCTTTTCCTCGATCCAGCCGAGCCAGTGCAGTTCCTTTTCCTCGTCGAACAGGAAGTTCAGGAAGACCAGCATCAGGAAGGCGCCGCCGAAGGCCGAGACCTCGGCGTGGTGCTCGGTCAGGTGGCGCGAGTATTCCTTTGGCGTCTCGATCGCCATGTTCCAGACATCGACCAGCCCCAGGCCGGTGGCGACCGAGACGATCACCAGCGGGAACAGCAGGCGCATGCCGAACACGGCGACCAGGATGCCGACGGTCAGGAACAGCTTGCGCCAGAATTCGTTCCAGTGCCGCAGCACCGAGGCATTCACCACCGCGTTGTCGAACGACAGCGATACCTCGAGCACGCCCAGCACCGCGGTGATCCACAGCGCCGACAACATGCCCGAGACCCCGCCATGCTCGTAACCCCACCAGCCCGCCAGGGCCATGAGCACGACAGTGACCGCGAACGACAGCCGGAAGTGACGCATGGTGACTCCTTTTTACGGAACCTGGACAATCGCCGCGGCGCTTGTCCAGGTTCCTGGTTATTAGTAATTGGTAATTGGTAATTGGTTATTGGCTGAAATGCCACAGTTTAGAGGCATCTTACCTGTTTCCCAGGGGGAGACGGCGCAGCGCAGGTCGCCCGCGCCCGTGGCTTCTGCCATAATTCCGCCCGGAATTTATTTTTTGGAAAATCATGGACTTCACTTACCTCATCACGCCATTCCTGACCTGGCTCGTCGTCGGTCCGATCAAATTCCTGATCAACAGCGCGCGCCAGCGGCGCTGGGCCTTCAACCTGGTCGGCAACGGCGGCTTCCCGAGCAACCACAGTTCGGTCGTGACCAGCATGGCGACCCTGATCGCGCTGCGCGAGGGGATGGGGCACCCGGCCTTCGGCGTGGCCGTCACCCTGGCCTTCATCGTCATGATCGACGCCAACAGCCTGCGCCAGCACGTCGGCCGCCAGGCCGCCGCCATCAATCGGCTGGCGCTGGACGTCAAGGGCCATCATATCTTGCGCGAACGCATGGGCCACACCCTGGTCGAGATCTGCGGCGGCATCGCCACCGGCATCGGCATGGGCTTCCTGGTCTATCACCTGTTCGTGGTTTAAGGGCAAATTTCCTCACGTCCACAGGATAGCGCGTGGCGGCGACCTGTCCGCCATGTGTCCGCCTGTCCGCGCGATGCGCCGCGTTTCGTCCGCCTGAAATGCAGCTCATCGCGCCAGATCGCAGTTCGTCCATCGAAAACCACAGTGCGCAGGATCGTCAATTGACTGGTGCGTCCGCCTCCCGGATACTGCGCGCTGGCGAAATCCCGCTTTAGAAAAATACATACATATCAGCGTCCATTGGAGAGACTCAACATGCTGCGCAACACTCTACTCGTCCTTGCCATCGCGTCGGCCCTGGCCGCCTGCAGCAAGGAGGCCAAGGATCCGGCCAAGCCGGGTTCGAATGCCACCGCCCAGGCCAAGCAGAACGACGGCAAGCCCAGCCAGTTGCTGGTCGCGCCCGAGGACTTGCTGACGGTGCAGAGCGATGCGCTGGCATCCGGCCCGGTGATCACGGGCTCGATCCAGCCGGAACGCCGCGCCGACCTGCGCGCGGAAGTCTCGGCCGTGGTGCTGCAGGTGTTGAAGGAAAACGGCGAACCGGTCAAGCGCGGCGACCTGCTGGTGAAACTCGACGAGACCGCGATCCGTGATTCGCTGCTGTCGGCCGACGAAGCGGTGCGCGCGGCGAGCCAGGCGCTCGACCAGGCCAACCGCCAGCTCGAGCGCCTGAAGACCCTGCGCGCCTCGGGCATGACCTCGGCCGCGGCCTTCGACGAGGCCGAAGTGCGCCGCAACAGCGCCCAGAGCGAACTGTCGGCCGCGAAGAGCCGCGCCGCGCTCGCGCGCCAGCAGCTGGCGCGCACGTCGGTGCGTGCCCCGTTCGACGGCATCGTCAGCGACCGCAAGGTGTCCGCCGGCGACACCGCGACCGTCGGCAAGGAACTGGTGAAGGTCATCGACCCCAACAGCATGCGCTTCGAAGGACGCGTCTCGACCGACAAGATCAGCACCGTGAAGGTCGGCCAGCCGGTCAAGTTCCACATCAACGGCTACGGCAACCAGCAGTTCGCCGGCACCGTCAAGCGCATCGACCCTTCCGCCAACGGCATCACGCGCCAGGTCGAGGTGCTGGTGGGCCTGACCGGTGAACAACCTCGGGTTGCGGGGCTGTACGCGGAAGGACGGATCGACGCCGAGACCTCGGACGCGCTGATGCTGCCGGAAAGCGCCATCGTGCGCAGCGGCGACGACACCTATACCTGGCGCGTCAAGGATGCCAAGCTGTCGAAAGTGAACCTGCAGGTCGGCATGCGCGACCAGCGCACCGGCAACTTCGAGATCAAGACCGGTCTTGCCGCCGGCGACACCGTGCTGCGCAGCCCGAGCTCGAACCTGAAGGATGGACAAAAGGTCGAGATGGCGGCTGCGAAGATTGCCACCGCCGGTGTCGCGGCGAATGCCGCCACGCCCCTGGTGGCGCAGCCCAAAGGGAAATAAGCCATGTTCCTCTCCAATTTCAGCGTCAGGAAGCCGGTCGCCACGCTCGTGCTGATCCTGGCCATGATGTGCATTGGTTTACTGGCCCTGTCCAAGCTGCGCGTCAACCAGATGCCCGACGTCGACGTCCCGGTGATCGTGGTCAGCATCCCGTATCCGGGCGCCTCGCCCGAAACAGCCGAGCGCGAGATCGTCGACCGCCTGGAAAAGCAGATGCAGAGCGTGCAGGGCGTGACCGAAGTCACGGCCTACGCCAACGAAGGCAGCGCCACCCTGGTGCTCGAATTCGACTTCAAGCGCAACCTGATCGAAGCCTCGGACGACGTGCGCAACGCCATCTCGGCGGTACGCTACAAGCTGCCGCTCGAGATGCGCGAGCCCATCCTGCGCCGCGTCGATCCCTCGGCCCAGCCGATCATGCAACTGGCCCTGTCGTCCAGCAGCCAGAGCCATGCCACGATCTCGCGCCTGGCCGAGGACGTGCTGGCCGACCGTTTCCGCGCCATCGACGGCGTCTCCACCGTCAACGTCAACGGCGCGCTGTGGCGCGAACTGTCGGTGCTGTTGCGCGCTGACAAGCTGCGCGAGTACAACGTTTCGGTGACCGAAGTCACGAATGCGCTGCGCAACCAGAACACGAATGCGCCGGTGGGCAAGGTGCGCGGCGTGCTCGACGAGAAGGGCATCCGCCTGATCGGCCGCATCGAGCGTCCGGAAGACTTCTCGCAGATCGTCGTCAAGCGCAGCGGCGAGACCATCGTGCGCCTGAACCAGGTGGCCGAGATCGCGGACGGCTTCGCCGACATCGACAGCGCCTCGATCCACAGCGGCAGTCCGAACGTCGGCATCTCGATCGTGCGCACCCGCGACGCCTCGACCGTGGCGATCGCCAAGCACGTACACGAGCTGGTCGCCCAGATCAACCAGGAACTGCCGAAGGGCACCAGCCTGAGCGTCACCCGCGACGGCGGCGAGGAAGCCCAGAGCAGCCTGAACAACGTGATCGAGTCGCTGGTCTTCGGCGCCGTGCTGACCGTGTTCGTGGTCTATGCCTTCCTGAATTCCTGGCGCTCGACCCTGATCACCGCGCTGTCGCTGCCGACCTCGGTGCTGGCCGCCTTCATCGCGGTCTGGCTGTGCGGCTTCACCCTGAATTTCATGACCCTGCTCGGGTTGTCGCTGGCGATCGGCGTGCTGATCGACGACGCCATCGTGGTGCGCGAAAACATCGTGCGCCACATGGAAGCGGGCAAGGACCGCCGCACCGCGGCCCTGGTCGGCACCGCCGAGATCGGCATGGCGGTGGCCGCCACCACGTTCTCGATCATGGCCGTGTTCATCCCGGTCGCCTTCATGCCGGGCGTGGCCGGCGAATGGTTCCGTCCCTTCGCCCTGACCGTGACCTGCTCGGTGCTGGTGTCGCTGTTCATTTCCTTCACGCTCGACCCGATGCTGTCGGCCTACTGGGGCGACCCGCCGGGCCACCACCTGGAGCCGAAGAAGGGCCTGTCGAAAGTGCTGGTCCGCTTCAATGCCTGGTTCGACCGCCTGGCCGGCCGCTACGGCAACGTGATTGCCTGGGCCCTGCATCACCGCCGCTGGATGGGCGTGATCGCCGTGCTCAGTTTCGTGGCCGCGGTCGCGATGCAGTGGTTCCTGGGCGGCACCAGCTTCCTGCCGAAAGGCGACGGCAACAAGATCATGATCGAGGTCCGTACCCCGGCCTCCTCGAGCCTGCAGTTCGCCCGCGTCAAGATGGAGCAGGCGGCCCAGCTCGCGCACACGCTGCCCGAAACCCGGGCGACCGACATCGTCGCGCGTCCGAGCGGCGGTTCGATCTACGTCGAGATCGGCAAGCGCAACACGCGCAGCCGCAGCGCCGCCGAGATCGGCGCCGAGCTGCGCCAGAAGGTGGGCCGCCTGGTCGGTGCCGAATACACGGTGATCGACGACCTCTCGGGCGGCGGCAAGCCGGTGCAGATCGAGTTCACCGGCAACGACTCGCGCAAGCTGATGGAATTGACCTCGGCCTACATGGAGAAGCTGCGCCAGGTGCCGGGCGCGGTCGACGTGACCTTGTCGCAGCAGGATCCGAAGGACGAGCTGCAGATCGAGCTCGACCGCGGCCTGGCCAATTCGATGGGCGTGTCGGTCGGCGACGCCGCCACCGCGCTGCGCGTGGCCTTCGCCGGCATCGAGGTCGGCGACTGGGTCGACCCGACCGGCGAGACGCGCGACGTTGCCGTGCGCCTGCATCCCGAGGACCGCGTCAACATCGAGAACATCGAGCGCCTGCCGATCGCGATCGCCGGCACCAACACCATGGTGCCGCTGGAGCAGATCGCCCGCATCAGCATGGGCAAGGGGCCGTCGGAAATCGTGCACAAGAACGGCAAGCGCGTGATCACGGTCTCGGCCAACGCCCAGGGCCGTTCGAACGGCGAAGTGACGGCCGACGCCATGAAACTGGCGAAGAGCTTCGACTTCCCGCCGGGTTATGGCCTGGCGCTGGGCGGCGCCGGCAAGGACCAGGCTGAGCTGTTCCGCGAAATGACGATCGCCCTGTTCGGCGGCATCGGCCTGATGTACCTGATCCTGGTGATGCAGTTCGGTTCCTTCACCGCGCCGATCGGCGTGATGATGTCGCTGCCGCTATCCCTGTTCGGCGTGGTGGTGGCGCTGCTGATCACCGGCGGCACCCTGAACCTGATGAGCTTTATCGGCATCATCATGCTGATGGGCCTGGTCGCGAAGAACGCGATCCTGCTGCTGGAAGCGGCGCGCACCCTCGAGCATGAAGGCTACGGCCGCGAGGAAGCGCTGATGAAGGCCGGCCGCGTGCGCCTGCGCCCGATCCTGATGACGACCTTCGCGCTGATCGCCGGCATGCTGCCGGTGGCGCTGGCCCTCGGCCCGGACGGCAAGTTCTACCAGCCGCTGGCGGTGGCGATCATCGGCGGCACCATCACCTCGACGCTGCTGACCCTGCTCGTGGTGCCGACCTTCTACGACAGCATCGAGATCTCCCGCGAGCGCATGGCGGCCAAATTCGGTCGCCGCGCCGAACGCTGGACCGTGCTGCCGGCCTTCCTGGTCACCTTCGTGGAAGCGATCCTGACCCTGGTGCTGGTGCGCTTCGTGTTCCGCATCATCATGCGCATCGCCTTCTACCTGACGGGCCGCGGCCGCGGTCCGGGTGCGGGCGCCGGCAAGACCGTGCCGCTGACAAAGGTGCCGCCTGCCAAGGTCACCGAAGGCGTCTGAGCCTGGGCCGGCCCGTCGAGACCGAAACACAAAGAGCCCGCGCAATGCGGGCTCTTTGTGTTTTTGCAAGTGCGTTGTCGTAGGGTGGGTTCTCGAACCCACCTCGCACGGCCGCCGCCCTGCGTCTCCGACACACGCCAGCGCGTAGCGGAGCGCCGGACAGCGTGGGTTCGAGAACCCACCCTACATCCTAGGGCCGATCAGCGCGTCCGCTCGGCGTCGCCTTCGCCCTTGCGCGTCGACGCCGGACCGGTGCCCGTGGCGGCGGCATCGGCGGCGCCGGTGGTCTTGGTGCCTTCCTGCGGCGCCGGCGCCATCGGCGCGCCGCCCGGGTTGGCGCCGCCGGTGGTGGACCCGTTCGGGCCGACCGCTTCGCCGCCGCTGAAACCGCTGGCGCCGCCGATGGCGCCAGGCACGTTCTCGCGCGCGCCGCGCTCGTGCTCGCCGACGGTGCGCGGCGTGATGTTGTTGTTGTACTCGACGGCGCCGGTGCCGGCGTTGCCCTGGTTGCCGGTGCCGCCGACCGTGCCCTCGGCGCTGCCCTGGCCGGCGCCTTCGGTGCGGCTGGTGATCTCGGCGCCGTCACCGGCGCCGCCCTGGCCAGCGTCTTCCTTGTTGCAGCCGGCAAGCGCGGCGGCAAGCAGGACGGTACTCAATACGATGGTAGGGAAAGTGCGTGTCGTTTTCATGATGTTTCCTTGTCGTTGACTGGCAGGGGAGGCTGGCCGGGCCAGGCCCGGCCTGTTCTAGTTGTTAATGACCGGTGGTCGTGGTGCCGGTGCCGGTGTCGCGCGTGTTGGCGCCGGTCCCGGTGCCGGTGCCGCTTTCGGTTCCGGTTGCAACGCCGGTGCCGGTGTTACCGCTCGCGGTGGTGCCGCTGCCCGTGCTGCCCTCCATGCCGGCAGTGCCGCTCGAGCTGGTGCTGCCGTTGTCGCCGGCCGCACCCTCGTTGTCGCCCTGCACGCCGACGTTCGAGGTTTCGCCGTTGGTCGGATTCACGCCGGCGTTCTGGCTGGCCGTGACGTTGTCGGTGCCGGCGGCGGTGGTGCCGGCGGCGCCGCTCATGCCGGCGCTGCTGCTGGTGCTGGCGCCCTCGACCGTCGGCGTGGTGCCCGCGGCTTCGGTGGCGGCGTCGTCCTTGCGGCAGCCGCCCAGCAGGGCAGCGACGACGGCAGTGGCGAGGACGATTTTCGGCAATTTGCTTGTGCGGTTCATGGTGTTACTCCTTGTTCAATATGGGGGTGGGGAGTCGCAGCAGTGCCGCGCTTGTTGTCATTTTGGATTGGATTACATGCATGTTCCGTGCGCGGTCCCACGTTCGGGAACAAGTTGCTGCCTGCGGGAAGTCGTCTGCAGGCATGTGCAGGAGCTGCGGGAGTGCGGCAACTACGATGCGGTAGATGTGGCGCGCTGGAGAAAATACCAGGCCATTGGCGCCGGCAATGGACGCGAGGATGCGTCGCTCGGTGTGGAGGAAAGCGCGTAGCGCTAGGTGTTGAGGAAACGGCGCCGCAGAAGCACAGCGTACGCTGTGACACAACACGCCAGCAAGAATGGCGGCGGCGTGGTGCCAGGAAACGGCAGAGCCCGCGAAGACGGGCCCTGCTGATCGGTGGAGCGAGGCCGGGTTAGCGGCCGGTGGTGCTGCCCGACGTGCCGGTGCCGGTGCCCGACGAATCGGTGCTGCCGGTCGTGCCGCTGGAACCGGTGGTGCCGGTGGTGCCCGAGGTGCCGCTGGTGCCGGTGCCGGTGGTGCCGGTGGCGCCAGTGCCAGTGGTGTCGCCGGTGGTGCCGGTGGCGCCCGTGCCAGTGCCGGTTGCGCCGGTGCCGGTGGTATCGCCGGTGGTGCCGGTGGCGCCCGTGCCGGTGCCGGTGGTGTCGCCGGTGGTGCCCGTGGTGCCGGTGCCGGTCGCGCCGGTGCCGGTATCACCCGTGGTGCCGGTGGTGCCGCTGGTGCCCGACGTCGAGCTCGGCGAGGTTGCCGAGGTGTCGCCGGCGCCGCCGGTGCCGGCGGTATCGTTCTTCTTGCATGCGCCCAGCATGGTTGCCAGGAGGGCTGCGGTCAGCAGGATTTTTGGTGCTTTGGTCATTGCGCTCATTGTTTATACTCCTCGTTCACGTCTATCTTGTGCCGTCGTCTCCAGGTGAGGCGCTGGAGGGGTAACGGCGCCAGTTCAGTTCCACCATGAAACCTCGCTGGGCCCATTGGCGAAACAGTCAGGGAACCGACGCAACACGCGGCCCCGTTCGGTGCACGAATTCGACTGTAGAAAATTAGACTGGCATTGCTACCGCCAGTTCGTCGCATTGTGCACATCTTGCTTTATTCCGCGATACCGCTAGCGGAGTTTGATGCCGGTCAAACGGATTCCCGTCCTACCGTTTCCCCCGGCGTGAGCCGGATGGTCCTTGCGTCGCCGGCCTGCGTGCCGGCGACAGATTCGAGCAGGGCGGGGATTTCGTTCGGGATCTCCCGCGCCAGGTAACCCAGGATGCCCATGCGCTCGGCCAGGCGTTCGCCGGCGCGCGCATGCAGCGCGACGCCCCAGCAGGCCGCTTGTTCGAGCGTGGCGCCGCGCGCCGCCAGGCCGGTGATGATGCCGGCCAGCGTGTCGCCCGAGCCCGAGACGCCCAGGCCCGCGTTGCCGCCTTCGTGCTGCCACAGCTCGCCGTTGGGCGAGGCGATGACGGTGCGCGCGCCCTTGAGGGCGACCACCGCGTTCCATTCGGCGGCCGAGGCCAGCGCCCGAGCGTCCGGTCCGGACACGATCTCGGGCTTGGCGATGCCGGTCAGGTGCGCCATCTCGCCGCAGTGCGGCGTGACGATGACGGGCTGCTCGAAGCGGTAGCACTTGTCCGGATCCCAGCCCGGCGGCGCGTGCAGCAGCGTGCCCATGGCGCAGGCGTCGAGCACGACCGCGGTGTCGCTGCCCTGCAGGCGTTCGAGCAGTCCG
Organism: Massilia haematophila; assembly: GCF_042647645.1. Classification (NCBI taxonomy): domain Bacteria; kingdom Pseudomonadati; phylum Pseudomonadota; class Betaproteobacteria; order Burkholderiales; family Oxalobacteraceae; genus Massilia; species Massilia haematophila. The sequence goes on from NZ_JBHRVV010000001.1 coordinate 348,672, forward strand.
TGCACCAGCGCGGCGGCGGCGGCCTCGTCCTGCATGCCGGGGCCGATCAGCACCGCGCTGACGCGGTCGGCCAGCGGATCGAGGCGGGCAATTGCTTCGCGCTGGAAGCCGCCGGCCTCGGTCTCGGCCAGGCCGATCACGCGCGCCTCGGGCATCGCCAGCGCCACCAGCTGGGCCACGCTGGCCCCGGTGGCGATCGTCAGCTTGCCGGCGCCGGCGCGCAGCGCGGCGGTGGCGGCCAGGATGACGGCGCCCGGCATCTCGCGCGAGCCGCCCAGCACCAGCACGTGGCCGCGCGCTTCCTTGTCGCTGTCTTCGCCCGGCATCGGCAGTGGCCAGGCGCGCAGCATGTCGGTCGTGACGTCGTGCATGGCGGGTGCGTTGTGAATGGCGTTCATGGTTGGGGGCGGTGGCGGCTTCAGGCCTTGGGCGCCGACGGCACGTCCTTGCCCACCGTGACCGGCGTGCCGCTCGCTTCGAGGGGCGCGACGAAGTTGACGAGGCGTACCACCAGCTTGCCGCGCTTGCCGGCGTGCGGGTCGAAGGCGTAGGAGGTGACCGAGCAGTTCGGCACGTCGCCGGCGCGGTCGAAGGCGAGGATGCTGGCCTCGTCGAGGCGCTCGATCAGGTAGCGGAAGCAGTTGACGATCACCTGGTGGGCGACGATGAGGACCCGTTCGCCGCAGTATTCGCGGGTGATGGTGTCGAGCACGCTGCGCAGGCGCAGGATGACGTCGCACCAGCTCTCGCCGCCGGGCGGGCGGAAATAGAACTTGCCGACGTGCTGGCGCTGGGCGTAGAGCTCGGGATACTTGTGGGCGATGCCGTGCGTGGTAAGGCGGTCGAGGATGCCGAACTCCTTTTCGCGCAGGCGCTCGTCGGCGACCACGGCCAGCAAGGATTCGCGCTCGAGGCGGCGCAGCAGGATGTTCGCGGTTTCCGCGGCGCGCACGTAGGGCGAATGCAGCACCACGCTCGGGCGCTCGTTCGGGGCCAGGGCGGCGAACCAGGAGCCGAGGGCCTGGGACTGGCGGATGCCGAGCTCGGACAGGGGCACGTCGACGTCGCGCTCGGCGATGTCGATCAGGTGGCCGGCCGCGGCTTCGGCCGCGTCACGCGCGACGTTGCCTGCGCTTTGCCCGTGCCTGACCAGCCAGATTTCCTGTGGCCACTTCTGTTCCATGAGCTGTCCGCTAAGATTATTGACATGCCGTCATCTTAGACGGATTCGTCAGCGGGTCAGCGCACGATACTTTTTGCTAACAAATGTGCGTGCAGGCGGCGCGCAAACGCGCCCGGCAAACCGCTCAGGCGGCCTGTTCTTCGCCGTCCAGGTTGGTTTCCTCGTCGCTATTGAAGACCGCCATGTTGCTGGCGCCGAGGGCGCGTGAGGTGAGGGTGCCGGCCGTGATGGAACCGCTCACGTTCAGCGCGGTGCGGCCCATGTCGATCAGCGGTTCGATCGAGATCAGGAGGCCCGCCAGCGCCACCGGCAGGTCGAGCGCGGACAGCACGATCAGGGCCGCGAAGGTGGCGCCGCCGCCGACCCCGGCCACGCCGATCGAGCCGAACACGACGATCGCCACCAGCGGCAGCAGGAAGGCCATGCTCCACGGGTCGATGCCGACCGTGGGCGCGATCATCACCGCCAGCATCGCCGGGTAGATGCCGGCGCAGCCGTTCTGGCCGATGGTGGCGCCGAACGAGGCTGAGAAGTTGGCGATGCCTTCGGGCGTGCCGAGCCGGCGCGTCTGGGTCGCCACGTTCATCGGGATCGAACCGGCGCTGGTCCTGGAAGTAAAGGCAAACACCAGCACCGGCATGATCTTCTTGACGAAGCGCAGCGGGTTGTAGCCGGCCAGGGCGACCAGCAGCAGGTGCACGCCGAACATCAGGAACAGGGCGCTATAGGAGGCCAGCACGAAGTTCAGCAGGTTCAGGATGTCCTGCAGGCTGGAGCCGGCCACCACCTTCGTCATCAGGGCGAACACGCCGAACGGGGTCAGGCGCAGCACCAGCGTCACCATGCGCATCACGATGGTGTGGGCGACGTGCACGAAGTGGCTGAACGAGGCGAACTCGGCCGGCTTCTTGGCGGCGATGCCGGTGGCGGCGATGCCGACGAACACCGAGAACAGCACCACCGCGATGGTCGAGGTCTTGCGCGCGCCGGTCATGTCGAGGAAGGGATTGGCCGGGATGAACGACAGGATCATCGAGGGCAGGGAAATTTCCTTCGCCGTCGAGAGCGAGCCCTGCAGGTATTCGCCGCGCGCCACTTCCGCCGCCGAGGCGGTCAGGCCGACCGCCGTCAGGCCGAACAGCTTGGCCATGGCGATGCCGATCAGGGCCGCCACCGCCGTGGTGGCGATCAGGATGCCGATGGTGAGCGCGCTGATCTTGCCGAGCGAAGCGGCGTCGCGCAGTTTGAGGATGGCGCCGACAATCGAGACCATGATCAGCGGGATCACGATCATCTGCAGCAGCTTCACGTAGCCGCTGCCGACCACATCCAGCCAGGCATTGGTGCCGCTTACTTCGGGCGAGGCGGCGCCGTAGATCGCCTGCAGGGCCGCGCCGAGCAGCACGCCCAGGCCGAGGCCGGTGAACACGCGGCGCGTGAAGGACTGGTGGCTGGCCTGCATGCGGTAGAGCAGGGCGCAGACCGCCAGGGCGACGGCCAGGTTCAGGAGGATGGGAAGGGTCATGCTTGCCTCTTGTTGTCGATCAGCCGGATGAGTGGCTGCAATCCGAATTGTGTAGAAATTGCGTCGCAGCATTCTATAGGCAAACTGGTCTTGCCGCAGTGGCGCGGGCCGGAGCGAGTCATGACGAAGTGGTAATGCCTGTTGTGCCAGGACGACGAGAAACCCATGAAACCAGTAGGGTATTGGTCAGAAAGTTTCCGTACGGATTCACTTCTTTCTATAATCGGGGGAGCCTTGGCGGGTCCTGCCCGCCGCCGACCAACCTGTTTCGCCCCGCGCGGGCCCCACCATGTTCAAGAACCTCACCATCAAGACGCGCCTGATTGCCGTGCTCGCCTTTCTCGTCTTCGAGCTGATCGTTGGTTTCGCCATCGGCATCCTCAACCTGAACAAGGCCAACGGCGCGCTCGAGGAGATGTACAGCGATCGCCTGCTGGCCCTGGCCGACCTCGACGACGTCGGCCGCCTGCTGACGCTGACCCAGCTCGACCTGGTCAGGGCCACCCAGCCGGACGCCCAGAACGTCGGCGCGACGATGGACCGCGTGGAAGCCAACGTCAAGCGCGTTTCGGCGCGCTGGGCCAAATACATGGAGACCGAGATGCCGGCGCAGGAAAGGGCGCTTGCCGAGCGCTTCGGCGCCGAACGCAAGGTCTTCCTGGAGCAGGGCATGGAGCCGGCGATCGCCGCGCTCCGCGCGCAGGACACCGCGCGCGCCGTCCAGATCGTCAACGGCGACATGTGGCGCCTGTTCGAGCCGATGAACCGCACCATCAACGAGCTGGTCGAGATGCAGCAGAAGACCGCCAGGGCCGACTACGAGGAATCCCAGCGGACCTACCACCTGGTGCTGGCGGTGTGCGTCGCCGGCCTGGCGTTCGGCGTGGTGGTGGCCACCGTGCTCGGCTGGCTGCTGGTGCGCGCCATCGTCCTGCCGCTGCAGGCGGCGGTGAAGATCGCCGGCGGCGTGGCCCAGGGCGACCTGACGCAGAAAATCGACGTCCGTTCGAACGACGAGACCGGCCGCCTCATGGCCGCGCTGCGCGACATGAACGATTCGCTGGTCGAGATCGTGACCCGCGTGCGCGCCGGCACCGACAATATCGCCACCGCCTCGAACGAGATCGCCGACGGCAACCTCGACCTGTCCTCGCGCACCGAGCAGCAGGCCGGCGCGCTCGAGGAGACCGCCTCGTCGATGGAAGAACTGACCTCGACCGTCAAGCAGAACGCCGACAACGCGCGCCAGGCCAACGTGCTGGCCGGCTCGGCCTCGGAAGTGGCGGGCAAGGGCGGTGTGGTGGTGTCCCAGGTGGTCGAGACCATGGGCGCGATCAACGCCTCGGCCAGCAGGATCGTCGAGATCATTTCGGTGATCGACGGTATCGCCTTCCAGACCAACATCCTGGCCCTGAACGCGGCCGTCGAGGCGGCGCGCGCCGGCGAGCAGGGCCGCGGCTTCGCGGTCGTGGCCGGCGAAGTGCGCAGCCTGGCCCAGCGCAGCGCCGCCGCGGCCAAGGAAATCAAGATCCTGATCGACGACTCGGTCGACAAGGTGCACCACGGCACGGCCCTGGTCGACCAGGCCGGCGCGACCATGACCGAGATCGTGCAGAGCGTCAGCCGCGTGACCGACATCATGGCCGAGATCACCGCCGCCAGCCAGGAGCAGACCGCCGGCATCGAGCAGGTCAACGCGGCGATCAACCAGATGGACCAGACCACCCAGCAGAACGCGGCCCTGGTCGAAGAGGCCTCGGCGGCGGCGCAATCGCTGCAGCAGGAAGCGGCGACGCTCGCGCGCACCGTCGGCGCCTTCCGCATCGCCGAGGCGCCGCAGCGCGCGAGCGTCCCGGCGCCGAAGGTGACGGCTGTGGCGCAACTGGCCAAGCCGGCGGCGTGCCCGGTGCCGGCGAAGGCGGCTGCCAAGCCCGCGGCGGCCCCGGCCAAGACGGCGGCGACCGCCGGCGACGGCTGGGAAGAGTTCTGATGCGGATGCGTTCGGCATAGCGGGAAGGGCGGCGCGAGCCGCCCTTTTTATTTGCGCGGCCCGCCTGCTGCGCGCATATGTCGCGCGTGCGCAATGACACGTAGGGTGGGCGGAAATCCGCCCACCCTACCGGCCTCATCCGGAATGAGTTGACACGTTCGCACCGTTTTGCAACACTCGGCTGGCTGCTGACTGAAGCCAGGCGCACACCTGCGCGCCGCTCCAGGTTGGCGGTTTTTACATTGCCGGAGAGCCGATGCGCGCCATGTCCCGATTGTTGTTCACCATCGCCCTGAGCTTGTCCGCGAGCGTCGCCGCCGCGCAGACGCAGATCGCGTCGTTTTCGCCTGAGGGCGAGGTGAAGCAGGTGCGCCAGGCGACGGCGCGCTTTTCGAACCCGATGGTGGCCTTCGGCGACCCGCGCGGACAGCAGCCGTTCGCGGTCGACTGCGCCGGCGTGGACAAGATCGGGGGCAAGGGCCGCTGGATCGACGCCAGCACCTGGAGCTACGATTTCGATGCCGACCTGCCGGGCGCCGTCGCCTGCCGCTTTACGCTGCGCGAGGACAGCCGCGACCTGGCCGGCCAGCCGCTCGCGGGCCAACGCGAATTCCGGTTCACCACCGGCGGGCCGGCCGTGCTGCGCTCGCAGCCGCGCGACGGCGCCGACGGCATCGACGAGGCCCAGGTCTTCGTGCTGGCGCTGGACGCCCCGGCGCGCCGCGACAGCATCGAACGCGCCGCCTGGTGCCGCGCCGACGGCGTCAACGAAAAGATCCCGGTGCGGGTGCTGGAGGGCGAGGAGCGCGCGCGCATCGTCGCCACGCGCCGCGACTTCGTCGACCGCCACCTGGGCGCCTGGTCCAGGGCGCGCGGCCAGGCCTGGCGCGCCGGCACGACGCTGGAGACGCCGGGCACCGCCGACCAACTGCCGCTGGCCGTGCTGCAGTGCCGCCGCACCCTGCCGGCCGGGCAGAAGATGGCCCTGGTCTGGGGCAAGGGCATCGCGGCGCCGAACGGCGTGGCGTCCGGCGCCGACCAGCAGCTCGACTTTCGCATCCGTCCCGACTTCACGGTGTCCACCCGCTGCGACCGGGTCAATGCCCGTGCCGGCTGCGTTCCCTTCCTGCCGGTGCGCGTGAACTTCAGCGCGCCGGTGGCGCTGAAGGATGCGCAGGCGCTCGCGCTCGAAGCGCCCGGCGGCAAGCGCTTCGCGCCGACGATCGACAAGGAGGATGCCAAAGGCGGCTTCGTGCAGGACCTGACCTTCGCCGGTCCTTTCCCGGAACGCGCCGAGCTGCGCCTGCTGCTGCCGCCCGGCCTGAAGGACGACGCCGGCCGCGCGCTGGTGCTGCCGGCGAAAGCGAAGCTGGTCCTGCGCACCGACCGCCAGCCGCCGCTGGTGAAGTTCGCCGCGCCCTTTGGCATCATCGAGGCGAAAGGCGACCGCATGCTGCCGGTCACGGTGCGCAACGTCGAGCCGGCGCTGGCCACGGCGGTGCGTTCCAGCGGCACCTCGCTGCGCGTTGGCCGCGAGGAAGACGTGATCGCCTGGATGCGCCGCCTGAACGGCGGGCGCAACGCGGACTGGGAGCCCCGCGCGCAGTGGGGCGACAGCCTCGCCAAGCCGGTGCTGGGCAAGGGCGCCGCCGGCGAGATCGCACGCTTCGCCCTGCCCAGGCCGAACGGACGGCGCGCCTTCGAGGTGATCGGCGTCCCGCTGCGCAAACCGGGCTTCTACGTGGTCGAAGTCGCCAGTCCCCAGCTGGGGGCGGCGCTCGACCGCAAGGGCCGGACCGCCTACGTCCACGCCGGCGCGCTGGTGACCAACCTGGCGGCCCATTTCAAGCACGGCGCCCAGTCCTCGCTGGTGTGGGTGACCTCGCTCGACAAGGGCCGTCCGGTGGCGCGCGCCGAGGTCGCGGTACGCAACTGCGCCGGCAAGCTGCTCTGGAGCGGCCGGACCGACGCCAACGGCGTCGCCCGCATCGGCAGCGAACTGGCGGCAAGCCAGTGCCGCGGCGGCGGCGGCTTTTTCGTCAGCGCGCGCAGCGGCGAGGACTTCACCTTCACCCTGTCGGACTGGCAGCGCGGGATCGAGTCCTGGCGCTTCAACCTGCCCACGTCCGGCGTGGACGAGGACAGCCGCCTGGTGGCGACCGTGTTCGACCGCAGCCTGCTGCGCGCCGGCGAGACCGTCCACATGAAGCACTTCCTGCGCCGCCGCACCACCAAGGGCATCGCGCTGGTGCGCGCGGGCGACAAGCCGCCGCGCAGCGTGCCCGGCTGGCCGGTCGAGGAGGCGGCCGAGGACAAGGCGCCGCTGCCGGCCCAGGGCTGGCTGGTGCACACCGGCAGCGGGGAGAAGACGGTGTTCGCGCTGCAGTGGGACGCCGGCGGCGCCGCCCTGGGCGAGTGGCGGATCCCGGTGGAGGCAAAGCTGGGACAGTACCAGGTCGTGATCGGCGGCCAGGTTGCCGGCGCTTTTCGCGTCGAGCAGTTCCGGGTGCCGACCATGAAGGCGGTGCTGCAGGGCCCGGCCGGGCCGGCGGTGGCGCCGCGCAGCCTGCGCATCGACGCCCAGGTGAACTACCTGTCGGGCGGTCCCGCGGGCCTGGCGCCGGTCAAGCTGCGTACGGTGCTGGACGAGGCCGCCCCGCACTTCGAGGGTTTCAAGGATTTCGTGTTCGGCGCCGGGGACGTGAAGGAAGGCGTCGAACGCGAAGGCACGCATGCCGGGGACGATTGGGACGAAGAGGGCGAGGGTGCCGAACAGGAAGGCGAGGACGCAGGCCACGGCGCCGAGGCCGCGCGCACCCGTAGCCTGACGCTCGACCGCCAGGGCGGCGCGCGCATCGAGGTGGCCGATTTGCCGCGGCTGGACCGTCCGCGCAGCCTGCTGGCCGAACTGAGCTACCCGGACGCGAACGGCGAGATTCTCACCGCTTCGACCCGGGTGGCCTTGTGGCCGGCGTCGCGTGCGGTCGGCATCAGGACCGGCGGCTGGATCGCCGGCCAGGACATCCGCTTCCAGGTCGCGGTGCTGGACCTGCACGGCAAGCCGGCGGCAGGCAGCCAGGTCGAGGTCGACGTCTTCGAGCGGGTCAGTTACTCGCACCGGCGCCGGCTGGTCGGCGGCTTCTATGCCTACGAGAACAGCAGCGAGATCAGGCGCGTCGGCCAGGCCTGCAGCGGCCGCACCGACCCCAAGGGGCAGCTGGCCTGCGCCATGGCCGCGCCGGCCCGCGGCAACCTGATCCTGCGCGCGCGCAGCGTCGACCCCGAGGGCCGCGCCGCCGTCACCCATGCCGACATCTGGGTCGGCGGCGCGGACGACGGCTGGTTCGAGGGCTCGGACAACGACCGCATCGACCTGCTGCCGGCCAAGCCGCGCTTCGAGCCGGGCGAGGACGCGACTTTCCAGGTGCGCGCGCCGTTCCGCTCGGGGACGGTGCTGGTGACGGTCGAGCGCGAGGGCATCCTCGACACCTATGTGCGGCCGTTCTCCGCCAGTGATCCGACCGTCACGATCCCGATGAAGGCGCATTACGCCCCCAACGTCTATGTCTCGGCGATGGTGGTGCGCGGCCGCGTCGCCGGCGTGCAGCCGACCGCCCTGGTCGACCTCGGCAAGCCGGCCTACAAGCTGGGCATCGCCCAGGTGCCGGTCGGCTGGGCGGCGCACGAACTGAAGGTGGTGGTGTCGAGCGACAGGCAGGTCTACAAGGTGCGCGAGCAGGCCCGGGTGCGGGTGAAGGTGACGCGCCCGGACGGCAAGGCGCTGCCGGCGGGGGCGGAAGTGGCGCTGGCGGCGGTCGACGCGGGCCTGCTGGAACTGATGCCGAACGAAAGCTGGAAGCTGCTGGACGCGATGATGCGCCAGCGCAGCCTGCAGGTGGAAACCTCGACCGCCCAGATGCAGGTGGTCGGCAAGCGCCACTTCGGACGCAAGGCGGTGGCGCATGGCGGTGGCGGTGGACGCGGCGCCAGCCGCGAACTGTTCGAGACCCTGCTGCTGTGGCAGGGCAAGGTCAAGCTCGACGCCAACGGCGAAGCCGCGCTGCCCGTGCCGTTGAACGACTCGCTGACGGGTTTCCGGATCGTGGCGGTGGCCAGCGCCGGCGCCGCGCTGTTCGGCACCGGCGCGGTCGATGTGCGCACCACCCAGGACCTGATGCTGGTGTCGGGCCTGCCGCCGCTGGTGCGCGAGGGCGACCGCCTGCGCGCCGGCTTCACCTTGCGCAATGCCTCGGAGCGCAGCCTGCGCGTGGAATTATCCGCCAGCGTGGCCGCCGACGGCGGCGCGGCGACAGCCCTGCCGGCGCAGGCCGTGACCCTGGAGCCGGGCGCGGCGCGCGAAGTCGGCTGGGACTATGCGGTGCCGCAGGCACAGGCGCTGCGCTGGCAGATCGATGCCCGCAGCGAAGGGGCGAACGAACGTGCGAGCGAAGGTGCGCATGACAGCGTGCGCGTGACCCAGAAGGTCGACGCCGCGGTGCCGGTGCGCACCCTGCAGGCGACGCTGGTGCAGCTCGACGCGCCGAAGACCATCGCGGTCGCCCGGCCGGCGGATGCGCTGCCCGAGCGCGGCGGCGTGCGCACCACCTTCAGTCCGCGCCTGGCCGGCAGCATGGCCGCGGTGCGCGACTACATGCGCAGCTACCCCTACACCTGCTTCGAACAGAACACCTCGCGCGCGGTGGCGCTGCGCGACGCGAAGATGTGGCAGGGCCTGGTGGCGACGCTGCCGGCCCACCTGGACGGCGAGGGCCTGGTCAAGTATTTCGCCACGATGGAGCAGGGCAGCGACAGCCTGACGGCCTATGTGCTGTCGGTCACCCAGGAAGCCGGCTATGCGATCGCGCCCGAACTGCGCGCGCGCATGGAGGAGGGCCTGGTCGCCTTCGTCGAAGGACGGGTCGTGCGCGGTTCGGCACTGCGCGCCGGCGAACTCGCGGTGCGCAAGCTGGCGGCGCTCGAGGCGCTCTCGCGCACCCAGGAGGTGCGCGCGGCCTGGCTGCAATCGATCCGCATCGAGCCCGACCTGTGGCCGACCTCGGCCCTCGTCGACTGGTACCTGGTGCTGCGCCGCACGCCGAGCCTGGACGGGCAGGCGGCGAAGCTGGCCCAGGCCGAGCGCATCCTGCGCGCGCGCCTGAACCTGCAGGGCACGACCATGGGCTTTTCGACCGAGCGCAGCGACGACTGGTGGTGGCTGATGGCCACGCCCGACGCGAATGCCAACCGCCTGCTGCTGGCGATGCTCGACAATCCGGCCTGGCAGGCCGACATGGGCCGCCTGGCGCGCGGCGCGCTGGGACGCCAGCAGCGCGGGCGCTGGGACACGACCCTGGCCAATGCCTGGGGCGTGCTGGCGCTGGAAAAATTCTCGGACAAGTTCGAAGCGACGCCGGTGAGCGGCAAGAGCGTTGCGATCCTGTCCGGTGGCGGCCCCGGCGCCACCTGGAGCGCGGATTGGCGCAACGCGGTCCCGGCGACGACCCTGCAGGCCTGGCCGCAGGGCGGCAGCGGCCAGCTGACGCTGCGCCACGACGGCGCCGGCAAGCCCTGGGCCACGGTGCAGAGCCTGGCCGCCGTGCCGCTCAAGGCGCCCCTGGACGCGGGCTTTCGTATCGTGCGCAGCGTGACGCCGGTCGAACAGGCGAAGAAGGGCGCGTGGACGCGCGGCGACGTCTACCGCGTGAAGCTGAGCATCGACGCCCAGGCCGACATGCGTTGGGTCGCGCTGGACGACCCGATTCCGGCCAGCGCCAGCATCCTCGGCACCGGCCTCGGGGGCGATTCGCGCATCGCCGGCAGCGGCGAGCGCCAGCGCGGCTGGGTCTGGCCCGCCTTCGAGGAGCGCACCCAAGGCGCCTTCCGCGCCTATTACGAGTTCGTGCCGAAAGGGCAGTGGAGCATCGAGTACACGGTGCGCCTGAACAACGCCGGTCACTTCAGCCTGCCGCCGACGCGGGTCGAGGCGATGTACAAGCCCGAGATGTTCGGCGAGCTGCCCAACGCGGCCGTCGTCGTGGGACAGTGATGCGCCGGCTGCTGTGCATGTTGGTCCTGCTGCTGGCCTGCGCCACGGGCGCTGCGCCGGCCGCCGTGCCGACGCCGGCCGAGGTGCGCGCGGCCTACCAGCCGTCCAGCGCCCGGCTGCTCGACCGCCACGGCGAGCCGGTCGACTCGGTGCGCGTCGACATGCGCGTGCGGCGCCTGGCCTGGACGCCGCTTGCCGAGATTTCGCCGGCGCTGGGCGCGGCGGTGCTGCAGGCCGAGGACCAGCGCTTCATGGCGCACGGCGGCATCGACCTGCGCGCGGTCGGCCAGGCGGCCTGGGACAACCTGTTTCGCGATCGCGCGCGCGGCGCCTCGACCATCACGATGCAGCTGGCGGGCCTGCTCGACGCCGAGCTGCGCGCCGGCGGCGCCGGACGCAGCTGGAGCCAGAAGTTCAACCAGGCGCTGGCCGCGCGCGAGCTCGAGGCCGGCTGGAGCAAGGCGCAGATCCTGGAAGCCTACCTGAACCTGGCGAGCTTTCGCGGCGAGCTGCAGGGCGTGGCCGCCGCCGCGCGCGCGCTGTTCGGCAAGGCGCCGTCGGGACTGGACAGCGTCGAATCGACGATCCTGGCGGCCCTGCTGCGCGGGCCCGGCGCGGCGCCGAAAGCGGTCGCGCGCCGCGCCTGCGCGCTGGGCCGGGAGTTGAAGCTGCGCGAAGGCTGTCCGGCTATCGAATGGCAGGCCGAGGTCGCGCTCGGCCGTCCGGCCGCGGCGGCGCTGAAGGAGAGCGCGCCCCAGGTCGCGCGCAAGCTGCTCGGCGCCGGCGGTGCCGGCAGCGCGGACGTGCGCAGCACCCTGGATGCGCGCCTGCAGCGTTTCGCGCTCGACTCGTTGCGCCGTCATTTGCGCGAACTGAACGAACGCAACGTGGCCGACGGCGCCGTGGTCGTGATCGACAACGCCAGCGGCGAGCTGCTGGCCTATGTCGGCAATACCGGGCGCAGCGAAGTGGACGGGGTGGCGGCGCTGCGCCAGGCCGGCTCCACGCTGAAACCTTTCCTCTACCAGCTGGCGCTCGAGCGGCGCCTGCTGACGGCCGCTTCGCTGCTGGACGACAGCCCGATCGACGTCGCCGGCGAGGCCGGGCTCTATGTGCCGCAGAACTACGACCGCAGCTACAAGGGCTATGCCAGCGTGCGCACCAGCCTGGCCAGTTCGCTCAACATCCCGGCGGTGCGCACCCTGCTGCTGCTCGGGCCGGAGCGCTTCCACGCGCGCCTGCAGGAGCTCGGCATCAGCTCGCTGCGCGAGGACGCCGCCTTCTACGGCCCCTCGCTGGCGCTCGGCTCGGCCGACGTCTCGCTGCTGGAACTGGCCAACGCCTACCGCACGCTGGCCAACGGCGGCCTGGCCGGCAGCGTCAGCCTGCGCCCGCGTGCGCCGGAGGCGAAGCGGCGCGTGCTCGACGCCGGCAGCGCCTGGATCGTGGGCGACATCCTGTCCGACCGCGGCGCGCGCAGCCCGACGTTCGGCCTGCGCAGCGACCTCGCCACCGCCTACTGGAGCGCGGTCAAGACCGGCACCAGCAAGGACATGCGCGACAACTGGTGCCTTGGCTATTCGGACCGCTACACGGTCGGGGTCTGGGTCGGCAATTTCGATGGCCAGCCGATGTGGGACGTGTCGGGCGTGTCGGGCGCGGCCCCGGTCTGGCGCGACCTGATGGACGAGCTGCACCGCGAGCGCCCAGCGCGCCAGCAGGCGGCGCCGAAGGAGGTGCTGCGGCGTGAAGTGCGCTACGCGCCGGCGATCGAAGCCGCGCGCCAGGAGTGGTTCCTGCGCGGCACCGAGACCGCGCTGGTCGAAGCGGTGGCCTTCGATGCCCGGGTGCCGCGGATCGTCTACCCGGTCGACGGCAGCATCCTGGCCGTCGATCCGGACATCCCGGCCGGGCGCGAACGGGTGCTGTTCCAGGCCCAGGCCGGGGAGGGCCTGCGCTGGCGCCTGGACGATGAAGCTTTGGGCCCGGCCGACGCGGCCGCAGCCTGGCGTCCGACGGTCGGCGCCCACCGTCTCGAGCTGCTCGACGCCGCCGGGCAAGTGCGCGCGACCAGCCGCTTCGAGGTGCGCGGCAACCGCAAGGCCGCGCAGTAGAAGCCTGGCTTATGCATGAGCGCGATTTATCGGTAAAGCCGATGGAAGGCCTCTTTTGTTGCTGGCCGGCGAGCGCTGGCGGCAGGAGCCCGATGGGCCAGCTCGATAGTGGCGAAAATGCCGCATGGACAGCCTGCTTTGCTCGGGCTTTCGTGGAGATTTGGTTCTATACTGGTATACTAGTTTCCACAAGGAAACTGTATTTATCCCAATTTAATCTCCCGCCCTCCCTTCGTAGGCACGAAGCGGCCGCGTTCATTTTCGAAGAGTAGTAGATGAAATTCAATAATCTTAAGATCGGGGCGCGTCTCGGCCTCGGCTTTTCCATTCTGTTGCTGCTGCTGGCGGCGGTTGCCGGCATCGGCATCACGCGCCTGGAGCTTGTCGGCACGACCAACCGGGCGATGGTGGAAGAGGACCTCGCCGCCGCCCGCATCGTGCGCGAATGGGTGGGATTGGCCGACGTGACCGGCGTGCGCAGCGTCGCGGCCCTCGAGGCCGGCAGCGAGGAGGGCACCCGCTTCTTCCTCGATACCATCGCCACCACGACCAAGCGTGGCGTCGAGCTGCAGCGCCAGCTGCAGGAGCGCGTGGCGGACGATCCGCAGGCCAAGGCCTTGTTCGCCGAGACCCAGGCGATCAGGACGCCGTACCGGGCCGCGCTCGATGCCGCCTTCAAGGCCAAGGCGGCCGGCGACACGGCCGAGGCGCACCGCCTGATGGGCGCCGAGGTCAAGCCGCGGCTGGAAGCGCTCGGCGCGGCCCAGCGCAATCTGGCGCAGCACCTGCAGGGGCGTCTCGATGCGCGCGCGGCGAAGGTGGAGGATGCCTTCCTCAGCGGACGCGTCCAGTTGCTGTCGCTGAGCGCCGCGGCGTTCGCGGCCGGCATCGTGATCATGGTGCTGATCGCGCGCTCGATCACGCGTCCGCTGGCGCGCGCGGTCGGCATCGCCGAAGCCGTCGCCGGCGGCGACCTGAGCGTCCAGTCCGACACCAACGGCCGCGACGAGATCGCCCAGCTGCTGCGCGCCCTGCACGACATGACCGGCAAGCTCGCGCGCATCGTGGCCGATGTACGCAACGGCACCGACAGCATCGCGACCGCCTCCGAGCAGATCGCCGCCGGCAACCTCGACCTGTCGGCCCGCACCGAACAGCAGGCCGGCGCGCTCGAGGAGACCGCCTCCTCGATGGAAGAATTGACCAGCACCGTGCGCCAGAATGCCGATAACGCGCGCCAGGCGAACCAGATGGCCTTGACGGCGTCGGAAGTCGCGACCCGCGGCGGCGAGGTGGTGGCGCAGGTGGTCGACACCATGGGCGCCATCAACGAATCGGCCCGGAAAATGTCGGAGATCATCGGCGTCATCGACGGCATCGCCTTCCAGACGAATATCCTCGCGCTGAACGCGGCGGTGGAAGCGGCGCGCGCCGGCGAACAGGGCCGCGGCTTTGCCGTCGTGGCCTCCGAAGTGCGCAACCTGGCGCAGCGCAGCGCCGCCGCCGCCAAGGAAATCAAGGGCCTGATCGAGACTTCGTCCGGCAAGGTCGGGGCCGGCACCGAGCTGGTCGGCCGCGCCGGCGCGACCATGAACGAAGTGGTCGCCAGCGTGCGCCGCGTCAGCGACGTCATTGCCGAGATCACGTCGGCGAGCCAGGAGCAGAGCGCCGGCATCGAGCAGGTCAACGGCGCCATCGCCCAGATGGACCAGGTGACCCAGCAGAATGCGGCCCTGGTCGAGGAAGCGGCGGCCGCGGCCGGCGCGATGCAGGAGCAGGCTGGCGAGCTGGCGCGCTCGGTGAGCGTGTTCCGCCTGCCCGACGGTGCTGGTGCTGGTGCTGGTGTCGGCGCCGATGCCGGCTCGGCGCTCGGACGCCGCGCCGAGCCGATGCTGCTGGGCCACCGTGCCTGATGTTTTTTGTAAGGAGTTTCAAATGAAGTTGCACAAAGTACTCGCGGCGGCCCTTGGCGGCGCCATCTTCGCTGCCTGCGCTCCCGCGCTGGCCGGCAACGGCAGCGGCGAACTGACGCTGATCCACATGGGCGACCTGCACGGCCACCTGGTGCCGCATCCGAGCGTGCGCAGCGATGCCGCCGGCAAGACCGAAGGCGGCGTGGCGCGCATCTACACGCTGGTCGAACAGATCCGCCGCGCCCATCCCGGCAAGACCCTGCT
Source organism: Massilia haematophila (assembly GCF_042647645.1). Classification (NCBI taxonomy): domain Bacteria; kingdom Pseudomonadati; phylum Pseudomonadota; class Betaproteobacteria; order Burkholderiales; family Oxalobacteraceae; genus Massilia; species Massilia haematophila. The sequence continues at coordinate 363,707 of NZ_JBHRVV010000001.1, forward strand.
GGTGAACACCGGCGACACGCTGCACGGCGGCGCCGAAGCGATGTTCACCCGCGGCGAAGCGATGATCGAGGTGCTCAATGCCTTCCGCTTCGACGCTTACACGCCGGGCAACTGGGATTACGTGTATGGCGCCGACAAGTTCCTCTCCTACTTCACCGGCGACAAGCCGCTGGCGCGCTGGAACCCGGTCGTGGCCAACCTGTACTACGACAACTATCCGGGCCTGGAAGCGAAGAGCGGCCAGACCGTGGCGCCGCCCTACATCGTCAGGCAGGTCGGCGGCCTGCGCGTCGGCATCATCGGCTTCACCTCGGACCGCGGCCCCCAGGCCGGCGACCCGAAGATCACCGCCGGGCTGCGCTTCACCGACGGCCGCGCCGAATTCGAACAGTACGTGAAGGAAGTGCGTGCCCAGGACGTCGACCTGGTGGTCGTGATCTCGGAACTGGGCCTGCACGGCAACCTGACGCTGGCCGATGCTTTCCCCGGCGTGGACGTGATCCTGTCGTCGGACAAGCATGAACTGACGCCGGAGCCGGTGTTCTCGCGCAACGGCACCCTGATCGTGGAGCAAGGCATGGACGGCCAGATGGTGGGCGAGCTGCGGGTGCGCGTCGAGAAGGGCGTGGTGGCCGACAAGCGCTACGTGTCGCACCGCATCACCGAGCGGCTGGCGGAAGACAAGGGCATCGCCGCCCTGGTCGCGCGGGTGCGCGCGCCGCTGGTCAGCGGCCCGTCGTTCAAGCCAGGCGCCGTCGTCAATCCGTTCAGCGGTGCGCTGCTGCGCCGCCCGATCGACACCGTGGTCGGCCATACCGAGGTGCCGCTGTACCGCAGCAACTTCGGCGACGAACCGATGCCGGCGGTGATCGAGGGCTCCTCGCACGACTTCCTGACCGACGCCTTCCGCAGCCAGGGCGACGCCCAGCTGGGCATCATCACGGGCTTCCGCTACGGCACCGTGGTCGCGCCGGGTCCGATCACCCTGGAAGACCTGTACCACTTCATGCCGGTGGGCGCCCAGATCGCGCGTGGCGAACTGCTCGGCAAGCAGATCAAGAACGCGCTGGAAGGCAAGCCGCAGAACACCCAGGCCCGCGCCGGCGAATGGGTGAACGGCTGGACCGCCGGGATCAGCGGCCTGACGGCCGGCTTCGACCCGCTGGCGGCCCAGGGCGCGCGCGTGACGCACCTGCGTATCGGCGAGAAGGCGCTGGACATGGAAGCGCGCTACAGCGTGGCCGGGTTCTGGTATCCGCAGATCCCGAACCTGATCAACCGCCTGCCGGCCACCGGCGTCACGGTCGTGAAGGACAAGGACGGTACCGTTCTCGACGCCACCGACGTCGTGGCGCGCTACCTCGAGTCGCTGCCGGGCAAGACCGTCACGCGCGCGGGCCTGCAGCTGGACCGCATCCGCCTGCTGAACCCGCTGCCCGCGGCGGCGCACGGCGTGCGCGAGGTGCAGCCGCTGGGCGCGGTCGCGCGTTAAGGTTCGGTCGACGGCGGTAGCCTCGCCGTCGACCAGAAGCCTGGCTTATAAATGAGCGCGATATATCGGTAAAGCCGATGGAAGCCCGCTCACTTGCCCAGCCAGCTGCGTTCGCCCAGCGGCAGGCGCGACGGCAAGCGTTCGTGCCGGATCAGGATGCGCTCGACCGGCCCGTCCGGGAAATACTCCACCGTCACGTTACCGTCGCGCGAGACCAGCAGGTTCTCCTCGACGGGGAGCAGATGTTTGCGGTAACGCCGGTTCAGGTCGAGATACAGCTCATCGTCGATCAGCTGCAGGCGCACGGCCAGGCCCGAGTCGAGCCGGTACTGGCCCACGACGTCGCGCTTCAGGTCCATGGCCGCACCCAGGTCCATCGGCGCGGCCGCGAAGGCGGTGGATGATGCGAAGGCAAGGCAAAGCAGGGCACGCATGGCTGTCTCCTATTCGTGAGTGAGGCGCGAACTGAAGCGCGACTGTTGAACGGTACTGACGAAGGTTGGACAGGGCAGGGTTTTATATTGCTTCGCGTATGTATCAAATTCTCCTAGAGCAGCACGCGTTCCGGACTGCCGCGGCGCACCGGCCACGGCGCGCAAAACAGAAAGGCACCATGATTTTTCATGGTGCCTTTTTTGCTGCTGCGTATTCGTGCTAGGCCGTGCGGGCTTCCATGCTTATCGCAGCATGGCCGAGCGCCGTGACGACCGGGACTCGACTTTCTTGCGGCACGTCGCCTGGGCAGCCTGCAGGCAAGTGTCAATCCGTATTTCGTGTCACTCGTTTATGTGATGGATGGTTCCGCATCGGTGCGGGCCGCCTTGCCTGCCCGCGCCTCAGGTGCGCTTGACCAGCTCGACGCGCCGGTTCTTGGCGCGCCCTTCCTCGTCCTTGTTATCGGCCACCGGCTTGGTATCGCCCAGGCCCACGGTACCGAGGCGCTCCTTGGCGATGCCGGCGGCAAGCAGCGAACCCATCACGGCGTCCGCCCGCTGCTGCGACAAGGCCTTGTTGTGCGCGGGATCGCCAACATTATCGGTATGGCCTTCGATGGTCAGCTTCAGGGAAGAGTCCTTCTCCAGGAGCTTGGCGATCTCGTCCACGGCCGGCCTGCCATCCGGGCGGATGCTGGCCTTGTCGGTATCGAAGTTGATGTACAGCGCGACGTGGCCGGCTGAAGCCAGTTGGGTTTGCATGGCATCGGCCGTGACAAAGGCGACGGTCTGCTTGAATGGCTGTTCCGCCATCACGAACGTGTTGACATAGCTGCTGCCGGCCATGAGCACGATCCATACCAGCTGGTCGGGTTTCCGTACCAGATAGACATCGTAACTCATGCTTCCGTCGGCGTAGCGGGTTTTCCCCTGGTTTGCGATGATCTCGTCGACCGAGTCCGGAGCCAATTCGGTAGGGGTTGCTTCGTTGACCTTCACGCCACCCATCTGCGCAATCAGGTTTTCGTAGTTGCGCCGCGCTTCCACTTCGCTCATCTTCACATCGCTCAGGTAAAACCTGTGCGACTCGAAACGTCCTTCCACTTTCCTGAGTTGCTTCCCGGCGACCACGTAGAGCGAGTCGAAATTCGCCTTCTTCGTAAACATTCCCTCTTCGTTGAGGCCTGGCGGGTATTCAAGATAAGGGAAGGGGGGCAGCACGGCATTATTGACCGGCACTTTTTCGATATCGAACTGCGCCTGGGACGCCGGGGCGGCGCTACTGGTCGGCGTAGTACTCGCTCCGTTCGACCCAGGCGATGGGTCTGTGGTAGCGGCGGCAACGTCAGCGTGTTGTTCGGCAGGTTTGGGCTTGCAGGCGGCGAGGGAAAAGCTCATGACTGCCAAAACGATAGCTACGGAATGTCGGGACATGTTCGTTTTCTTCGAAATGAAATATGCAGGATTTTAGCCGATGATATCAGAAGCCATTCGCGTAATAGTAATAATTCCAGTCGCTTTAAAAATAGTGCACCGAAATATTTGATAAGATGTGTGCCTCTTTTATCCGCATAATAAGGCGCCATGGGCGAAGCTCAGTGCACTCTGGAGTCAGGCGGTGATATTTCGTGATATTTTCTTGAAGGCAGGTTTTCTATTTCTTATCCACGTCGCATACCAAGCGGCGTGAGAGGGCAATATGAGTCTGCGTTGGGATTCCGCTATTCGCCATGCAGGCCCGGCTAGTTGCGGGCTTTGAGAAATGGCATGCCTGCCTGCGCGATACTTTCAATACTCTTGTTTTATTGAGTGTCAACCGGGAGTGGCAAATATTCCACCAGCGGGAATTTTCTTCCGTAAGGAATTCTCCTTAATTCTTTACGCATAATTCTTCCATCAAGACTGGGTTGCAACCGCTGTTGAGGGCTGGCCCCGCCGATCTCTGCTGTTTTTACGAAGGATATATATTCATGATGTCGGGACGAGCAGTAGCTTCCGTGGGCGCTGTCCTTGGGATGTTTGCAGCCCTCCCGGCATGCGACCGGCAGACTGTCGATGCGGCGGCCCAGCCTTACGAAATCGTCACGCAGATGCGGCCGGAATCGCTCGAGGCCTATATGAAGGTGTTTCGCCTGGCCTACGACATGTGCGCACGTGTGCAGGCCATCCAGCACCTTCCACCGCCGCCGCCGCTGGTGGTATTGCCGGCCGACTTCGTGACGAAGCGCAGCACCTATCTCAGCAGCGGGAGCGGCTACCTCATCCGGCATGAGGAGTTTAACGTCGTTATGGAGGAAGCTGGCTGCAAGACCCGACTTGATTCAGTCATTACCGAAGCTGTGGTGCGCGGGGGTGAGGTATACGGGCAGCGGCGTGAAATGGGCGGTGATACTGAGGTGATTCCGCCAGCGCCCTCGGGGTGGGATCCTTCGAAAGCGGCTTCCGACGAAGCTTCCTATGCCGAGAAAAGAACGGTCGGCGGCATTGGCATGCGTTGCTTGTCAGCCTACTTGCGCGGAGGCATAACGCTGGACAAGTGCGCAGCCAACACGAACGCGGGTCTGTTGCGGGATGGAGCAGGTGACCCTATCGTGTTGTACGCATACGAGCTTGTTCCGGGCCGCGACAAGATGGTCGTGCTGACCGAGCCAGTCAGTGTGCAGATCGGCAAGCCCGTCAGTCCAGAGCGCATCGCACTATCGGGAGTCAAATGACTCTTTCAAACAAAAGACAGGCGAGAAAGCAAAAAGCCCACGAACCGAAGTTCGTGGGCTTTCTGTGTATTCGTGGTAGGCCGTGCGGGATTCGAACCTGCGACCAACGGATTAAAAGTCCGCTGCTCTACCAGCTGAGCTAACGACCCGAAAGAAGCAAGATTATAGGGGCAGGACGCTGTGCTGTCAAACGTTCACGCCACAATCTTGCTGCAAAACTTTATTTCAGCACCGCCAGGCGGTCCTTGGCCGATTGCGCGGCCGGGGTGCCGGGGAACTTCGAGACCAGTTGCTGCAGGGTTTTCTTGGCGCGCGCCAGGTCCTTCAGCTCGGCGTAGCTGGTGGCCATGTTCAGCATCGCGTCGGCGGCCTTCGGGCTGCCGGCGTAGGTGGTGGTGACCACTTCCTGGGCGGCGATCGCCTTCTTGTAGTCGCGCTGGGCGTAGTAGGCGTTGCCTAGCCAGTATTGGGCATTGGCGGCGTAGGCCGACTCGGGATAGCGCTTGACGAAGTCCTGCAGGGCGGCGGCCGCGGCCTTGTAGTCGCCCGACTGGAAGGTGGTCATGGCCGCGTCGTAGGCTTGCTTTTCGGACGGCAGGACGGCGACGGACTGGCCGTCGATGGTCGTCTGTTGCGGTTCGAGCTTCTTCATGCGGGCGTCGAGGTCGGCGTACAGGGTGCGCTGGGCGTTCTGCGCCTTGGCCACTTCGTTGGCCAGCACTTCGATCTGGCCGCGCAGCTTGGCGATCTCGGACATCGTCTGCTCGTGCTGGTTCAGCATGTCGAGCGTTGCGCTCTTGTCCGCCTTGTTGTCGAGACGGCCGCTCAGGTCGCGCGCGATGTTGTCGACCTTGGCGCGCAGGTCGAGAATGGCCTTGCGCGCTTCGTCGTCCTCGAGAATGCCGGCGCTGGCCTGCAGCGGCAGCCAGGCGGCGATCAGGAGGCAGGCAAGGCGGGACGGAACCAGTTTCATCATGTCGTCGTTCTTTCTAAACTTATCCGGTGTTGCAAAGGAAAACGGGGCGGGTTGCAGTCTGCACTGCACCCGCCCCGCTGTCAATTAATCCGGTCTTAACCGAACCGATCAGACAATATTACTGGTACACGATGTCCGCACGACGGTTTTCAGCCCAGGCGGCTTCGCCCGAACCGGTTGCCTTCGGCTTTTCTTCGCCCAGCGACACGGCTTCCATCTGGTTCTCGGCAACGCCCAGCGATGCCATCGAACGACGGACGGCTTCGGCGCGCTTCTGGCCCAGGGCCAGGTTGTATTCGGTGCCGCCGCGCTCGTCGGTGTTGCCCTGGATCAGGACCTTGCGTTCCTTGTTCTTGTTCAGGTAAGCCGAGTGGTTCTCGACGACCGGCTTGCCGTCTTCACGGACGACGTAGCTGTCGAAGTCGAAGTAGATGCTGCGGTTGGCCAGCACGCCTTTCGGGTCGTTCAGCGGATCGACGGTCGCGGTTTCGACCGGCTGGATGTCGCGCGCGTCGGCTGGGGCCGCTGCCGGCTCAGGCGACTTCTCGACGACGGCCGGGGCTTCTGCCGGCACTGGGGTTTTGCAAGCTGCGAGCAGGGCAGCGGTGGCGATGATGAAGCCGAGGCTCTTTACATTGCGCATATTTTTTCTCCTGGTCTTGGTTAGTGATTTACTTCTTTACTTCATGAAAGGACCCCAGCTGGGCTCCCGAATGTTTCCCGCTTTGGTGGTCAGGCGTTGCTTGACCCGTCCATCCACCGAAACCACGGCCAGCGAGGTACGCCCGCCGCCTTTGTTCGCATACATGATGTACTTGCCGTTAGGCGAAAAACTCGGTTCGGTGGCCCCATCGGCCAGGCGCAGCTCCTGGCCGCTGGCCAGGTCCATCGCATAAAGGGAGAAACCGCCATCGCGCTGCGAGATCCAGGCCAGGGTCTTGCCGTCTGGAGACACGCGCGGGCTGATGTTATAGCTGCCGTTGAAGGTGACGCGTTGGGCGTTGCCGCCGCTCGCGCTCATTTTGTAGATCTGCGGACCGCCGCTGCGGTCGCTCGTGAAATAGATGCTCTGGCCGTCGGCCGAGAACTGCGGTTCGGTGTCGATGCCGTTGCTGTTGCTCAGGCGGCGCAGGCCCGAACCGTCGGCGTTGACGACGTAGACCTGGTAGCTGCCCGACTTCGACAGGGCGATCGCCAGCTTGCTGCCGTCCGGCGACCACGACGGCGCCGAATTGCTGCCTTTTTCGTTGGCGATCACGCGGCGCTTGCCGGTGACCAGGTCCTGCATGTAGATGACCGGCTTGCGGTCCTCGAAGGAAACGTAGGCGACCTTGCCGCCGTCCGGCGACCAGGACGGCGAGATGATCGGCTCCTTGCCCTGCACGGCGACGATCTCGTTCTCGCCGTCGGCATCGGCCACCGCCAGCGCGTAGTTTCGGCCGGCGCGGTTTTCCTTCACGTAGGCGATGCGGGTCGAGAAGATGCCGCGCACGCCGGTCAGCTTCTCGTAGACGTCGTCGGCGATGCGGTGCGCCTGCAGGCGGGTGTAGCGCGGCTGCACTTCGCCGCCCAGCGAGGACAGCTGGCCGCCCTTGACGGTGTCGAGCAGCTTGTAGCGCACGGCGAAGCGGCCGTCCGGCTGGCGCGTGACGCTGCCGATCACCAGGGCGTCGGCGCCGCGTGCCTTCCAGGTATTCACGTCGACATTGGCGCTGTCGCTGATGACCTGGCCGGCGTCGATCACCTTGAACACGCCGCTGCGCTCGAGGTCGGCGCGGATCACGGCCGACACCTGGGCCGGGGCCACGCCTTCGTCGGCGAAGGCCGCGACGGCGACCGGAATCTGGTTGCTGCCCACGCCGGCGATTTCGACTTGCAGCTGGGCGTTCGCTGCCGACCCGATCAGGAGGGTGGCGCTGAACAGCAGGTAATGAAGTTGTTTTTTCATGCTTTATCTCGGCAAAAAAATGAGTCGGCTTCCTTAGTCGAGGTCTTTCATTGAGAAATTGACCACGAGATTGCGCTCTACCGTACCATCTTTCTTCTTCGGAAGCGGTGACGATTTGTTAATGCCGCGTTCCACGGCGTCATCGAACTGCGGCACGCCGCTGCTCTTGGCCAGGCGCACCGACAGGATCTCGCCGGTCGGCAGCAATTCGACCCGGAAGCTGACCTTCGGGTTGCCCGGCTGGTCGGTGCTGCCCGCATAAGTCGTGTTGCTCTTGATCAGGGCCGTCAGGCGCGCGACGTAGCCGGCGTCGATCTTCGGCGCGCTCGACTTCTCGGCGTTGCCGGCGGTGCCGGCGGCGCCCGTGATGCGCTTGAGTTCGAGGTCGCGCAGCTTGTCGAGCTGGGCTTTCTCGGCGGCGGCGGCCTTGGCCTTCGCGGCTTTCTCGTCGGCGAGTTTCTTCTTCTCGGCGGCGGCTTTCGCCTCGGCCAGCTTCTTCTCTTCTTCCTTCTTCTTCTCGGCCAGCTCTTTCTGTTTCTGTTCCTCGCGCTGTTTTTGCTCGGCCAGTTCCTTGCGCTTCTGTTCTTCGCGCTGCTTCTGCTCGGCGAGTTCCTTGCGCTTGGCTTCTTCGCGTTCCTTCTGCTCGGCCAGCTCGCGCCGCTCGCGTTCCTGTTCCTTCTTCGCCAGCTCGAGCTTGCGCTGCTTCTCACGTTCCAGGGCGATGTCGGGTGCGGCCGGCTTCACCGGCTCGGGCTCGACCACCTTCGGCACCGGCGGCGCCGGCGGTGGCGGGACAGGAGTCGGCTCGGGTTCCGGCTGCGGCTCGGGTTCCGGCGCGGGCGGCGGCGGCGGGGCGGCCGACTCGACCTTCATGTCCCAGACCTCGGCCTCGACCGTGACCGGCGTCTTGCTCTGCCAGCTGATGCCGAAGTACAGGAAGGCCAGCAGCAATGCGTGCACGGCCAGCGCCAGCAGGATCGCTGGCATGCGGCTCGGTTCGGGCGGCACCGTGTACGGGGCGCCGGGGGAAGCTGGCTTCATTGCGGACTGCACTCTTTACTGGGTGGCAAGGCCGACGCGGCCGATGCCCATCTTCTTCGCTTCCGAGATCATGTCGATCACTTCTTCGTACTTGCTCTCGCGGTCGCCGGCGATCAGGACCGGATAGTCCGGATTTTCCGCGTGCAGTTCGCGCAGGCGGGTCAGCAGGGCGGCGCGCGTGTCCATCGTCTGGGCCGGCGTCGAGGCCTTGCCGTGCACGCCGATCGACAGTTCCGCGTTCGGCTTGATCGAGATCTGGATGTAGGTGTCCGGCGGCAGCGTCGACTTCTCGGCGCGCGGCAAATTGACCACGTTCGGCGTCTCGTTGGCCGGCACCGCCATGAAGATGATGAGCAGCACCAGCATCACGTCGATGTACGGGACGACGTTGATCTCGGATTTCAGTTTGCCGCGGCGTCCGCTGCGCAGGCTGCTGGATAAGGCCATGTCGGTTCCTCCGGCGATCAGCGCGACTGGCGCTGCAGGATGTTCGAGAACTCCTCGACGAAGCTTTCGAAGCGGATGGCCAGGCGGTCGATGTCGTGGGTAAAGCGGTTGTAGGCAACCACGGCCGGGATCGCGGCGAACAGGCCGATCGCGGTGGCGATCAGCGCCTCGGCGATGCCGGGGGCGACCACCGCCAGGGTTGCCTGCTGCACGTTGGCCAGGCCGCGGAAGGCGTTCATGATGCCCCAGACGGTGCCGAGCAGGCCGATGTAGGGGGAGACCGAGCCGACCGAGGCCAGGAAGTTCAGGTGCAGGTCGAGGGCGTCGAGTTCGCGTTGGAAGGCGGCGCGCATGGCGCGGCGGGCGCCGTCGAGCACCGAGTTCATGTCGAGGGCGTCGCGCGAGGCCTGCTTGCCCTTGATGAATTCACCCATGCCGGCCTCGAAGATGCGGGCCAGGGCGCCGCTCTGGTCGCGCTGGGCGCTGGCGCTCTGGTGCAGTGTGTGCAGGTTGCCGCCGGCCCAGAAGCTGCGTTCGAACTGCTCGGTCTGGCGGCGCGCCGCGCGGATCGCGAACAGCTTGCGGAAAATATAGGACCACGAGAACACCGACAGGAGCAGCAACAGCAGCATGATGAGCTGCACGAGGATGTGCGCGTTACTGATCAGGGCAACGAAGGAAAGGTCGTGGGTCGGGGTCATCGGTTAGGCAATATTGTTGATGTATTCAGGCGGCACGCATTTTATCAGCGACATGCTCCGGGAGCGAGCGCGGACGGACATTGGCGAGGTCGACGCAGCCGACTTTCACATTCGCCTCGACCAGCAGGGTGTCGCCCTTGTACGCTTTCTGGGCGAACTGCACCGAGGCGCGGCCGAGCTTTTCGATGACGAGCGTCAGGCGCAGCTCGTCGTCGAGGCGGGCGGGAGCGTGGTAATCGATCGTGGCGCTCTTCACCACGAAGCCGGCGTTGTCGCTTGCGATCAGTTCCTGCTGGTTGATGCCGGCGGCGCGCAGCCATTCGGTGCGCGCACGTTCGAAGAACTTCAGGTAATTCGCGTAGAACACGATGCCGCCGGCGTCGGTGTCTTCGTAATAGACCCGGACTGGCCAGGTGAAAACGGAGGGCATGCTACAAGCCATAAATGATAATAGGAAACATTTTACGCTATTCGACTCCGCATATGTACTCTAGCGAACATCCCGGGTGGGAAAGCGCGACCGCGGCGCATGCTGTCAGGCCAAGGTGCGGCCGTAGTAGACGAGAGACTAGCTGTCAAGACAACAACTGTAACACTTTCTCACAATTATCTAAGCAGGGGCGCACGGTGTGCATATGTGTGGTTTTCGTAGGGTGGGCACGAGTGTCCACCCTACAAAATCCCTCAGCCGCGCTTGATATTGAACGGCGAGAACCCCTGGCAAGTCGGCATCAGTTCGATCAGGTTGACGTTCACGTGCGGCGGCAGGGTGGCGATCCAGTAGGCGGTCTCGGCGATGTCCTTGGCGGTCAGCGGCGTCGTGCCTTCGTAGACCTTGGCGGCGGCCGCGTCGTCGCCCTTGAAGCGCACGTTCGAGAACTCGGTGCCGCCGCACAGGCCCGGCGCCAGGTTGGTGGCGCGCACGCCGGTGCCGACCAGGTCGGCGCGCAGGTTCAGCGTAAACTGTTCGACGAAGGCCTTGGTCGCGCCATACACGTTGCCGCCCGGGTAGGGGTAGTGGCCGGCCACCGAGCCCAGGTTGATGATCAGGCCGCTGCCGCGCTCGACCATGGCCGGCAGGATGGTGCGGGTCATCGTCACCAGGCCCTGGCAATTGGTCGCGATCATGGTTTCCCAGTCGTCCAGCGGCGCCTCGTGCGCCGGCGCGGTGCCCAGGGCCAGGCCGGCGTTGTTGATCAGCACGTCGATCTGGCGCCAGGATTGCGGCAGCAGGGCCAGCGCTTCCTCGATCGAGGCCTTGTTCGTCACGTCCATTTCCACCGGCAGCGCCGAATCGCCCAGCTCGGCGGCGAGGCTGTCCAGGCGCTCCTTGCGGCGCGCCGCCATCACGACCTGGTGGCCGTTGCGGACAAAGGTGCGCGCCATTTCGGCGCCGAATCCGGCCGATGCGCCGGTGATGAAAACGATCATGATGGGGTTCCTCGGATTGGACAAGCTCCGTGATTGTAGCCGAATTGATCACGTTGCCCGCCGCTTGACCGCACATGCTGCCACGAGGGAGCTTTCCTTGCCCTAAAGGGACACATCAAATACAATCTGGAGTCCTTTGCATCTCACGTAACTGGCGAAAACCGCGCGCGCTCCGAGCCGCCGGCAAGGTGGTCAACCACCGGGGAACGTGAGATTTCATCCGCCGTTCGCCTGGGCAGCCGACAAGGGTAGGCGTTGTCGTGCGCTTGGGAAGCACTCATTTATTCTGGCGGATGGGATTGGCCATGGAAAAAAGCGGCCGGCAAGGCGCAAACCGCAGCCATACCGTGTGGTATGGCGAGGATTTGCAACGCAGCAGGACGGTTTTTCTCCAGGTCAAGACCGCCGTCATGAATAAATCAGTGCTTCCCTTGGCTGCTTCCTGGCTTCCTGCCGATTCCGCACGCACTTGTCTGGTTCTCTTATCGATTGGAGTTTTGTTCATGTTTGCAAAAGATCACACGCTGGCCAACGTCGACCCGGAACTGTGGGACGCGATTCAGAAGGAAAACACCCGTCAGCAGGATCACATCGAGCTGATCGCCTCGGAAAACTACACCTCGCCGGCCGTGATGCAGGCCCAGGGTTCCCAGCTGACCAACAAGTACGCTGAAGGCTATCCGGGCAAGCGCTACTACGGCGGCTGCGAATACGTCGACGTCGCCGAGCAACTGGCGATCGACCGCGTCAAGCAACTGTTCGGCGCCGAGGCCGCCAACGTGCAGCCGAATTCGGGCTCGCAAGCCAACCAGGGCGTGTTCTTCGCCATGCTCAAGCCCGGCGACACCATCATGGGCATGTCGCTGGCCGAAGGCGGCCACCTGACCCACGGCATGGCCCTGAACATGTCGGGCAAGTGGTTCAACGTCATTTCCTACGGCCTGACCGAGCAGGAAGACATCGACTACGAACAAATGGAACGCCTGGCGCGCGAGCACAAGCCGAAGATGATCATCGCGGGCGCCTCGGCGTTCTCGCTGCGCATCGACTTCGAGCGCTTCGCCAAGGTGGCCAAGGAAGTCGGCGCCTACTTCATGGTCGACATGGCCCACTACGCCGGCCTGATCGCCGCCGGCGAGTACCCGAACCCGGTGCCTTACGCCGACTTCGTCACCTCGACCACCCATAAATCGCTGCGCGGCCCGCGCGGCGGCATCATCCTGATGAAAGCCGAGCACGAGAAAGCCATCAACTCGGCGATCTTCCCGGGCATCCAGGGTGGTCCGCTGATGCACGTGATCGCCGGTAAAGCGGTCGCCTTCAAGGAAGCGCTGTCGCCGGAGTTCAAGCAATACCAGCAGCAAGTCGTGAAGAACGCCAAGGCCCTGGCCGACGCGCTGATCGCACGCGGCCTGCGCATCGTCTCGGGCACCACCCAGTCGCACGTGATGCTGGTCGACCTGCGCTCGAAAGGCCTGACCGGCAAGGAAGCCGAAGCCATCCTGGGCCAGGCCCACATGACCTGCAACAAGAACGGCATCCCGAACGACCCGCAAAAGCCGTTCGTGACTTCGGGCATCCGCCTGGGCAGCCCGGCCTTCACCACCCGCGGCTTCAAGGAAGAGGACGCGACCAAGGTCGGTCACCTGATCGCCGACGTGCTGGACAATCCGCACGACGCCGCCACCATCGAGCGCGTCAAGGCCGAGGTGAAGGTCCTGACCGACAAGTACCCGGTCTACGCGGCGTGAAATAGCAAGTAAGTAGTACAGTAAGAAGTAAGTGAAATCAGGGACGGCAGCTTGAAGTCGGGTTGCCGTCCCTTGTAATATTCCGGCGCCCCATGAAATGTCCGTTCTGCCAGCATGAAGATACCCAGGTCCTCGATACGCGCGTATCCGAGGAAGGCGACGCCATCCGCCGGCGCCGGCGCTGCGTGCAGTGCGACAAACGCTTCACCACCTACGAACGCATCGAACTGTCGATGCCGATCATCGTCAAGAAGAACGGCAGCCGCACCGAATTCTCCTCCGGCAAGCTGCGCGGCAGCCTGATGCTGGCCCTGCGCAAGCGCCCGGTCTCGGCCGAGGCCATCGACGCCGCCGTCGCCTCGATCGAGGAAAAGCTGCTCACCAGCGGACGCCGCGAAGTCGACACCGGCTACGTCGGCGAACTGGTGATGCAGGAGCTCAAGCGCCTCGACGAGATCGCCTACATCCGCTTCGCCTCGGTCTACAAGGACTTCAAGGACCTGGCCGAATTCCAGCAGGCCCTGGCCGAAGTCGGCCGCAAGTAGGGTGGGCGGCTCGGCCGCGCCAGCTGCATGCACGCGGCCTGTGCGCCGCCCACGCGTCCAGCCACACGGTGCACAGCCGCGTCATATCCCGCACCGCTGAACGCAAGCGCGCACGCTTGAGCCAACTCATCGGCGCGCAAGAGTGCGCTGATACCTTCACAGCTCGCGCGAATTCCCGCGCGTTCAACCTGTGGAGGTGGCCGTGCAGCGCTGTGGGTCCAAGGGTTTCACGCTGGTCGAAGTGCTGGTCGCGATGTTCGTGCTGTCCGTCGGCGCCGCCGGTGCGGCGGCCACGCAGTCGCAGCTTGCCCGCCTGCGCGAACAGGCGGCGCTGGAATCCGAGGCCGTGCAGCTGGCGGCCTCGCTGGCGGCGCGCATGCAGGCCAATCCCGCCCAGATGGCGCTGCCCGACGCGGCCAATCCCTACCTCCAGCTCGACTACGACGCCGCCGATGGCGCGCCCGGCGCACCGCCGGCGCACTGCTTCGGCGCCACCGATTGCGATCCGGCGCGCATGGCGCAATTCGACCGCTACGAGACCGAGCACGCCATCCGGACGGCCTTCCCCGGTGGGCGCATCGCGGTCTGCCGCGACGCCACCGTCTGGGACGCCGCACTGCAGGCGCCCGACTGGGAGTGCGTCAGCAGCCCCTCGGCGCCGATCGTGATCAAGCTCGGCTGGCGCCTGCGCGCCGCAGTGGGCCAACCGGCGCCGGATGCGAGCGCCTTCGTCACGATGGTGGTGCCCGGATGAGCGCGCGCCCGCGCCAGCAGGGCATGAGCATCGCCGAACTGCTGGTGGCGATGTCGCTGGGCCTGGGCGTGCTGCTGGCCGGCTCGACGCTGCTCACCGGCGCCAACGCCGCCTACGTCGGCCATGCGGACGCGGCCGGCATCGACGACGGCGGGCGCTATGCGCTCGAGCTCATCGGGCGCGCGGTGCGCCAGGGCGCCTTTGCGGACATCGAGCGGTATGGCGCCGCCGGGCCCGGGCACGGCCAGCCTGCGTCAATCGGCGGGCTCGACAACCACTCGATCGGCAAGACCAGCTTCGGCATCGACAGCCCGCTGCCGGGAGCGGTCAACGGCAGCGACGTGCTGGCGGTGCGCTACGCGGGTGCCGGCGCCGGGCCCGATGGCGACGGCAGCGTGCTCAACTGCGCCGGCTTTCCGGTGCACGACACCGAGGACGGCTGGAGCATCTTCTACGTCGCCCGCAACGGCGACGGCGTGGCCGAACTGCGCTGCAAGTACCGCGGCACCAGCAACTGGAGCGCGGACGCGGTCGTGTCGAACGTCGACGGCTTCCAGGTCCTGTACGGCATCGACAGCGACACCCCGCGCGACGGCGTCGCCAACCGCTACGTGAACGCCGGCGCGCTCGCCGCCCTGGACGCCGCCCTGGTGCTGAGCGGCGCGAACCCCGCCGCCCTGGCCGCCGAGCGCAACGAGAAAACCTGGTGGAAGCGCGTGGTGAGCGTGAAGGTTGCGCTGTTGCTGCACGGCGAACGGCCGCTGACGGGACCGGCGCCGCCCGCGCGCTACGAGCTGTTCGGGACGGAATACGGCAGCGCCCACGGCAGCAGCGATCCGGGCGTCAGCCTGCAGGAAGCCGTGCTGGCGGCACGCGACGGGCCGCGCCCGCGCCGCCTGTTCACGGCCGTGTACGCGGCCGGCGCCGCCTTGCCCTAGGACCGGCATGGACCACTGTTTCCCCTGGCGCTCGCGCCGGCGCGCGCACGGCGCCGCCCTCGTCACCGTGCTGTTCCTGACGCTCGCGGTGCTGATGATGTCGGTGTCAAGCACGCGCGCCGCGCTCGCGGCCGCGAAGTCGGCGCGCCACGAGCGCGACCGGCACGTCGCCCTGCAAGCGGCGCGGGCGGCGCTGTTCGACGCCGAACGCGATATCGCCGGCGCCGCCGGTCCCGCGTCGCCGCGCACCGCCGTTTTCGTCGCGGCGAACGCTGCCGCGTTTGCCCACCGCTGCGCCGGCGCCGGCGAGCACGCGGGCCTGTGCGCCCAGGTAGCGCCGCCCGGCCTGCCGGCATGGCAGGCGGTCGACCTCGAAAGCGATGCCGCCGTCGAGTATGGGCGCTTCACCGGCGCCACGATGCCGTTCGGCGCGGCGCTGCTGCCGGCCCGGACGCCGCGCTACGTCGTGGAACTGCTCGCCGGCACCGGCACTGGCGCCAGCCCCGGCATCGACCCTGGCCCAGGCGCGGGATCCAGCCCCGGCTCTGGCCCTGGCCCCGGAACTGGCCCCGGTCCCGGAATTGGCCCCGGTCCCGGAACTGGCCCCGGTCCCGGCCATGGCCCCGTCTTCCGCATCACCGCCATCGGCTTCGGCGCCAGCGCAGGCACGCGCGTCGTCCTGCAGGCTTATTACCGGCGCGCGCACGCCACCGCGCCGGCCGCGCGCCTGGGCTGGCGCGAGATCGCCAACTGGCCCGAGCTGCATGCCGCCGCCCGGTGAGACCCCTTCGACATCCACCCCTGAGGAGAACGACGATGCGCCGCGGTTCCGGCTTCACCCTGATCGAAATGATGGTCGTGCTCGCGATCCTGTCCGTGCTGGCGGCGCTGGCCTATCCCGGCTATGCCGCTCATGTGGCGAAGATGCGCCGGATCGAAGGCCAGGTGGCCCTGATCGACGCGCTGCAGCAGCAGGAGCGCCATCATGCCCTGCACCACAGCTACGTCGCGTTCTCGGCGGCCGAGCCGGTCGAGGGCCTGCGCTGGTGGTCGGGCAGCCGCGCCCTTGATAGCGCCTACGAACTCGAGGCGCGCGCCTGCGAGGGCGCCGAACTGCGCGACTGCGTCGAGCTCGTGGCACGGCCCGGCACGCCGAACGTCGACGCCAGGTATAGCGACGGCGAATGTGGCACGCTCACGCTGAGCAGCACGGGCGAGCAGGGCGCGAGCGGCGCCTCCACGCAATGCTGGCCGTGATGCGCCGGCGCGCGCAGTGCGCGCAGTCGGCGCAGTGGGCGCAGTGGGGCGTCACGCTGCCCGAACTGGCCGCCGTCACCGCGATCGCGGCGGTCCTGCTGGCGCTCGGCCTGCCGAACCTGCAGGCGCTGCTCCACGCCCAGCAGCTGCGTGCCGCCAGCGGCGACCTGTTCGGCGCCATCAGCCTGGCGCGGGCGCAGGCGATCGCGCGCAACGAGCGCATCAAGCTGATGCCGCGCGACCCCGAGGGCCTGCGCTGGGCGCAGGGCTGGACCGTGTTCGCGGACCGCGACGGCGACGGCGAGCCGGGGCCGGGCGACGAGATCATCGCCGTGCACGGACCCTTGCCGTCCGGCTTCGCCTCGACCTTCGCCTTCACGAGTCCTGCGCCGCCGTATTACATCGCCTACAATGGCGCCGGACGCAGTTGCGGCGACACCAGCAGCGGCGCCGCGCGCTGGGGCACGCTGTCGCTGTTTCACGGCGGCGCGATCCGGCGTATTAAAATCAACATGCTGGGCCGCGCCCGCGTGTGCGACCCGGCCCGCGACGACAACTGCGACGGGGCGCAGGCGCCATCCCAGAATTGAACACATCATCGAAGACAGTGCAGATCAAGACCGATACCGAAGGCATGGCGCTGGCCCTGGAATGGGCCGCCAAGGGCATGTACATCACCGCGCCGAACCCGCGCATCGGCTGCGTGATCGTCAAGGACGGCGAGGTGATCGGCGCCGGCCACACCCAGCCGGCCGGCCAGGCCCATGCCGAGATCCAGGCCCTGCGCGACGCCGCCGCGCGCGGTAACGACGTGCGCGGGGCGACCGCCTACGTCACCCTCGAGCCCTGCAGCCATTACGGCCGCACGCCGCCGTGCTCGAACGCGCTGGTGCAGGCGGGGCTGGGCCGCGTGGTGGCCGCGATGGGCGACCCGAACCCGCTGGTCTCGGGACGCGGCATGGCCCAGCTGGAAGCGGCCGGCATCGCGGTCGAGACCGGCGTGCTGGCGGATCAGGCCCATGAGCTGAACATCGGCTTCTTTGCGCGCATGCGGCGCGGCCGTCCCTGGGTGCGCCTGAAGACAGCGGCCAGCCTGGACGGCTTCACGGCGCTCGACAGCGGGGAAAGCCAGTGGATCACCGGCCCCGAGGCACGGGCCGACGGCCACGCCTGGCGCGCGCGCGCCTGCGCCATCCTGACCGGCATCGGCACGGTCAAGGCGGACGACCCGCAGCTGACCGTGCGCGGCATCGCCACGCCGCGCCAGCCGCGCCGCGTGATCGTCGACAGCCGTCTCGAGATCGCCCTGGATGCGCGCATCCTGCAGGGCGAGCCGTGCTGGATCGTCGCTGCCGCCGTCGACGGCGAAGCGGCCGAGGACAAGGCGGCGCGCCTGCGCGCGGCCGGCCACGAGATCGTCCTGCTGCCCAACGCATCCGGCAAGGTCGATTTGCCGGCCCTGATGCTGGAACTGGGCCGGCGCGAGATCAACGAAGTGCACGTCGAGGCGGGGTCGAAGCTGAACGCCTCGCTGGTGCGCGAAGGCTGCGTCGACGAGCTGCTGGTCTACCTGGCCCCGAGCCTGATCGGCGCCGGGCAGGGCATGTTCGCGCTGGCCGCGCCCGCGCGCCTGGCCGACAAATACGAATTGCGTTTCCACGACTGCCGCCAGGTCGGCGCCGACCTGCGCATCCTGGCGCGCTTTCACTCCAAACACCACGACCAAACCTGAGGAATCACGCTTTATGTTTACTGGAATCGTCGCCGCCGTCGGCAACATCACTTCGGTCTCGCCGCTGGCGGGCGGCCTGGATGCGGGCGTGCGCCTGGAAATCGATGCCGGCGGCCTGCCGCTGGCCGACGTCGCCCTGGGCGACTCGATCGCCATCAACGGCGCCTGCATGACCGTGGTCGAGAAGGGGGGCAACGCGTTCGCGGTCGACGTCTCGCGCGAGAGCCTGAACAAGACCGCCGGCCTGGACGCCGTCGGCGAAGTCAACCTGGAGAAGGCCCTGACCCTGGCCGAACGCCTGGGCGGGCACCTGGTGTCGGGCCACGTCGACGGCCTGGGCACGGTGCACAGTTTCCAGCCGGTCGGCGAATCGCACGAACTCGTGATCGACGCGCCCCAGGAGCTGGCCAAGTTCCTGGCCTATAAAGGCTCGGTGGTGGTCAATGGCGTGTCGCTGACCGTCAACCGGGTCGAGGACCTGGCGCTGGACGGTAACAAAGTGTGCCGCTTCTCGATCAACCTGATCCCGCACACGATCGAGGTCACGACCCTGAAGCACCTGCGCGCCGGATCGAAGGTCAACCTCGAGATCGACCTGATCGCCCGCTACGTCGAGCGCATGCTGTCGGCCACCAAGGCCTGAATCCAGCAATCACATCGACGGCCCGCCGCTGCGCTCAGCTGAAGGTGAGCGGCGCGCCCGCCGATTCGGTTGATTGCGCCGCCTCGCGCCGGATCCCGAAGCGCGCCAGGTAATCGGCCGCCGACGGCCGGTGCAGCTGCACGAGCTTGTTCGCGATCTCGCCGATCGAGTCCGTCGTGCCGGTCTTCAGGAGGCCGCCGAGCGCGCTGACGATGGGCACGGCGTCCAGCGATTTGTGCAGTTTTTCCATGAACTGGTCGGGTTTCAGGATCATGGAAGTATCGAACTTGCGCGGACGCTCGATCCGCGCGTCGGGGGCGACCAGGAGCAGCGCCTCGATCGACGCGTCGCCCTGGCCGATGCGCTCCAGTGCCTGGCGCAAGACCCGGGCGTGGCGTTCGTTCTGCACCAGCGGCGAGCACACGCCCTCGAAACCGCTGTCCGCCCCGTTCCAGCGCACCACGTCGCCGTGCTCGCTGATCCGCATGCCTTCGACGAACAGCCTGGTGTTCAGCAGGGTGTAGCGCCCCATGCGGTGGATCAGGAGATGATCGATTTGCGCCACCTCGCCGTCGTCCGCCACCAGGCGCAGGTCGTGGACCACGGCCGTGCGCGTCGAATCCTTCAGGTAGGCGTCGAGAAGGTGGCTCGATGCGCGCTCGCCCCGGATCCCTGCGCGCATGACGCGCAGCGCGCGTTCGATCTGCGCCTTCTTGTCCGGTCCGGCCATGGCCAGCATTTTCTCGAGCACCCCGAGAAACGGCCCCTTGTTGTCGATTTCCTTATAGATCACGCTTGCCTCCTGCTCGGTCACTCAAAAAGTGTAGCGACGACGACGAGGTCGATCATGATATTTACTTGCTTCACGGCAAAATCTAGCATGCTGGCTGCAATTTGTTGCGCCCCGGTCTCAGCCGAATCCGCGTAGACTGCGCCATATCAATCACACATGAGCCAGCACGTACATCAACCTGTGCCGAGGCGGCCGATCAGGAGGAGACCCATGCGATTCACCGATGCCCTCGGCAGGGCCGCGTTCGCCTGCGCCGTGCTGGGCGCCGGCAGTGCCACGGCCGCGCCGCTGCGCGACTACCGTGCGCCTGCCATCACCGATGGCGGCGCGCGCATTGCCGCCATCGAGGCCGACGCCGCCGCGCCCGGCAAGCCCCATCATGCCCAGGTCGTGGTGCGCGACGGCGTCACCGGCAAGATCCTGGCCGAGTACGACCCCTGCGCCGGCTGTTCCTACGATTTCCCGAGCTGGTCGCCCGACGGTGGCAGCCTGGCCTTCGTCGCCGCCGACGCCGCGGCCGGCAGCGTCACGCTGTGGGTGGTGCGCGGTGGCCAGCCGCGGGCGGCGGCATTGATCCGCGGCGTGGCCAACACCGCGCGCTGGTCGCCCGACGGCGCGCGCATCGCGCTGCTTGCCACGGTCGGCGCCAAGAAGCAGGCCGGCGCGGTCGAGGCCGGAGAGCGGCTGGTGGGCGAGATCGGGGTCAACGAGGATGCCCAGCGCATCGCCGTCGTCCCCGCCGCCGGCGGCGAGGCGCGCATGGTGTCGCCGCCCGACGCCTATGTCTACGAATACGACTGGACGCCCGACGGCCGCGGCTTCGTCGCCACCAGCGCCAAGGGCAACGGCGACAACAACTGGTGGGTGGCGGCGCTCGGCCATGTCGACCTCGCCAGCGGCGCACTGCGCACGATCGCCGCGCCGAGCATGCAGATCAGCCTTCCGCACGTCTCGCCGGACGGGCGCACGGTCGCCTTCGTCGGCGGCCTGATGAGCGACTTCGGCTCGGTCGGCGGCAACCTGTACACGGTGCCGCTGGCGGGAGGCGAACCGGTCGACGTGACGCCGGACTACAGCGGCTCGTTCAACGGCCTGGCATGGAAGGGGACGACCCTGGTGGCGTCGGCCCTGCGCGGCAGCGAGATGGCGGTGGTGGCGGTCGACCCGGCGGCGCGCAGCGCACGGACCCTGTTCGCGCGCGCGGTCGGCGCCAGCGGTTCGCGCGACGGCCGCATCGTGTTCAGCCGCGACGGCGGCGCGGCGGTCTCGGTGTTCGAGACCTTCGAGAAGGCGCCCTACATCGCGGCCGGACGGCTATCCGAACTGGTGCAGGTAACGCGCGACAACGACGGTTTCGCGCCCCAAGTGGCGGCGCGCAGCATCGCCTGGACCAACGAGGGCCTGCGCAGCCAGGGCTGGCTGCTCGGGCCGCGCACTCCCCAGGCCGGACACAGGCATCCGATGGTCGTGATCGTGCACGGCGGCCCGGCTTCGGCGGCGATGCCGCGCTTCGTGGGCGAGGGCGAGTCGGCCAGTCCGCTGGTGCGCGAACTGGTCGAGCGCGGCTACTACGTGTTCCTGCCCAATCCGCGCGGCAGCTTCGGCCAGGGCCTGGCCTTCACGTCAGCGAACCGGCGCGACTTCGGCGGCGGCGACTGGCGCGACATCCTGGCCGGCGTCGATGCGGCGATCGCGCAGGCGCCAATCGACGGCAACCGCCTGGGCCTGATGGGCCACTCCTACGGCGGCTTCATGACGATGTGGGGCGTCACCCACAGCACCCGCTTCCAGGCCGCGGTGGCGGGCGCGGGGATCGCCAACTGGATCAGCTACTACGGCCAGAACGGTATCGACCAGTGGATGGTCCCGTTCTTCGGGGCCACCATGTACGAGGACCCGGCGGTCTACCGCAAGGTCTCGCCGATCGAATCGATCCGCAACGCGAAGACGCCGACCCTGATCTACGTCGGCGAGCGCGACGTCGAGACGCCGGCGGTACAGTCGATGGAGTTCTGGCACGGCCTGAAGGCGATGAAGGTGCCGACCACGCTCGTCATCTACGAGGGGGAGGGGCATGCGATCCGCAAGCCGGAGCACCAGCTCGACCAGCGCAGGCGGACGGTGGCGTGGTTCGACAAATACCTCAAGTAGCGAGCGCAGGGACGTAGGGTGGGCACTCTGTGCCCACGCGTTACGTGCGTTCGATTGATCCGCGGCGGCGATGATCCGCTCGACGGCGTCACCGAAAGCCGCCATTCGTGACGTTCCCAATGCTGGTCCTCGCCGCGTGGTGATGACGGCACGGCCAACGGAAGTGGATGCGTGCGTAACGCGTGGGCACTCCGTGCCCACCCTACGGGTCACTTCGCGGCTGCTTCCTGGGCCCCTTTTTCCGGATACAGCACCACCTGCACGTAATTGTCCGTGTTCAGGTAGCGCCGCGCCGCGTCCTGCACTTCAAGCGGGGTGAGCGCCCCAACGCGCTGCTCGTGGGTCAGGATCGCGGCCGGGTCGGTGCCGTCGACCAGCGCCGATTGCAGGCGGGCCAGCCAGTAGCCGTTCTCGCGCAGGGCCTTGCGGTGGTTCTGGATCCAGTTCTGCTTGACCTTGGCCAGGTCGGCGGCCGTCGGGCCTTCGCGCTTGAGGCGCTCGAATTCCTCGAACGTCGCGGCCAGCACCTTGTCGACGTTTTCCGGGCCGGTCGGCAGGGTCACCGACAGCGAGTAGCTCTGGTAGGGGATGCGGCCGAGCGAGGCGCCGGCGCTGCCGCCGTAGATCAGCGACAGCTTTTCGCGCAGCACCTCGATGATGCGGATGTTGAGCACTTCGACCAGCGCCTGCAGGCGCATCTGTTCAGCTTCCGAGAACGTGGCGTCGCCGGTGAAGGTCAGCGAGACCGTGCTCTTCGGCTCGGTGCCGCTGTAGACCGCGCGCTTGACCACGCCCTTCACCGGGCGCAGGCCGACGTCGCGGTAGTCGGTCGGGATGTCGGGCGTGGGCAGGCTGCCGAGGTAGGTCGCGAGCAGCGGCTTGACGGTCTTCACATCAAAACTGCCGACCATCACGAAGGTCAAGTCCTTGGCGCTGGAGAAGCGTTCGCGGTAGATCGCGATGCTGCGGTCCAGGCTGATCTGCGCGAATTCCTCCGGACGCAGCGGACGCGGCGCGCGCGGATGGTTGTTGTAGAGCGTGGCGACGAGAGTGTCGCCGAAGCGCGCGCCCGGCTGGGCCAGGCGGTTGCGCGCGGCCTCGACCTGCTTGCCGATGAAGGACTTGAACAGGTCCTCGTCGCGGCGCACGCCCTGGAAGCGCAGCCACAGCATCTGCAGCATGGTCTCGATGTCGGTCGCGCCCGAGGACGCGCCCACCACTTCGCTGTAGCCGGACAGGCCCATGGTCACCGCGGCCGCCTTGCCGGCCAGGACCCGCGACAAATCGAGCGGCGAATAATCCTGCAGGCCCATGCTGGCAACGATCGCGTTGGCGTAGCGCGCGTTGAGGATGTCGGCGTCGCCGTACAGGCTCTGGCCGCCGAAGCGCGCCGCGCTCATCACCACCTGGTCGTTTCGGAAGTCGGTGGGTTTCAGGATCACCTTGACGCCGTTCGACAGCGTCAGG
This sequence comes from Massilia haematophila, assembly GCF_042647645.1. Taxonomy (NCBI): domain Bacteria; kingdom Pseudomonadati; phylum Pseudomonadota; class Betaproteobacteria; order Burkholderiales; family Oxalobacteraceae; genus Massilia; species Massilia haematophila. The sequence continues at coordinate 386,922 of NZ_JBHRVV010000001.1, forward strand.
CGGGTCAGGCCGAGCGCCTTGTCCTCGGACTCGGCGACGATCGCGCCGGGCTTCGGCGGCGTCTCCATCAGCGTCGTGCCGAGCGCCTTTTCCGTGCGCGGCGCGAGCTCGGCCTTCTCGGCGGCGGCCAGCGCCGCCAGCAGGGCGGGGCCCTCCGGCGGCGGCATGTCGGCGCGCTCGATGCCGCTGTAGATCACCAGCTTGCCCGAGTTGGCGGGAATGGTGCGGCGCGCGTAGGCGTTCATCTCGTCCAGCGTGATCCCGGGCAGCAGCTCGGTGGCGTAGCCGTATTCGGCGGCGATGCCGGGGATCGGTTCCTGCTGCAGGAAGTTGCGCATGTACTCGCCGACGTAGGCGTTGGAGTCGGTCTTCTCGCGTTCGGCGTAGGCGCGCTCGAAGCTGCGCATCATGTCCTTCTTCGCGCGTTCCAGTTCGGCGGCGGAAAAACCGAACCGGCGCGCACGCTCGTTCTCGCGCACCAGGGCGTCGATCGCCCTGGGCGCGCCGCCCGGGCCGACCGCGGCGCTGGCGTTGAAGGATTTATAGAAGGGCGTGAGCTTGGACAGCGCGCTGCCGCCGCGCAGGAAGGGCGGCTCGGCCTGCTGGGCCAGTTCCTGCAGGCGTCCGCCCAGCATGCCGGTGAACAGGCTCTCGACCAGCTGCTCGCGGTAGCCGCGCACGGTGTCGGGCTCGCGCACCGCCTGCACCGGATAGCGGATCAGGATGCTGTTGCCGCCGGCTTCCTTGTCGGTGACGATCACGGCCTCGGTGTCCTCGCGGGCCGGGATCTCGGCATAGGTGCGCGGGCGCGCCGGGCGCGGGTTCTTCAGCTTGCCGAAGTGGGCGCGGATCAGCTTCTCGGCCTGCGCCGGCTCGATGTCGCCGACCGCCACCACGGCCATCAGGTCGGGACGGTACCAGTCGCGGTAGAAGCGGCGCAGCGTGTCGGGCTTGAAGTTGCGCAGCACCTCTTCCTTCCCGATCGGCAGGCGCTCGGCGTAGCGCGAGCCGTTGAAGATCTTCGGCCAGACCTTCTTGCCGATGCGGTCGCCCGCGCCTTTGCCGAGCCGCAGTTCCTCGAGCACGATGCCGCGCTCCTTCTCGATCTCCGCGTCGTCGAAGGCCAGGCCGTGGGCCCAGTCTTCCAGCACCTGGAAGGCGCGTTCGACGTTCTCCGGGCGGTCGGTCGGGATCGGCAGGATGTAGACGGTCTCGTCGAACGAGGTATAGGCGTTCAGGTCCGCGCCGAACTTCACGCCGATCGACTGCAGGTAGTCGATCAGCTCGTGCTTCTTGAAGTTGGCGGTGCCGTTGAAGGCCATGTGCTCGACGAAGTGCGCCAGGCCCTGCTGGTCCTCGTCCTCGAGGATGGAGCCGGCCTTGACCACCAGGCGCAGCTCGAGCCGGCGCTCGGGGCGCGCGTTCTTCTGGATGTAGAAACTCAAGCCATTCGGCAGCTTGCCGACCTTGACCTGCGGGCCGACCGGGATCGGCGCGTCGAGCGCGATGGCGGCGCCGGCCACGCCGGAGAACAGGGGCTGGAACAGGAAGAGGGCGGCAAGGCAGGTATTTCTGGCGAACTGGATGAGCATCGAGGTTCCGTTAAATGGTCGACGAGAGGCCATTGTACGGGCTACCTGCTCAGACCGCGACCCGGCCCGTCTCCAGCAGGGCCTGCATCTCGCGCGCCGGCAGCGGTGGGCTGTACAGGTAACCCTGCTGTACCTCGCAGCCGATGCGTCCCAGGAAGTCGCGCTGGGCGGCTGTCTCCACGCCCTCGGCCACGACGCGCAGCGCCAGGCCCTCGGCCAGGGCCAGCGTGGCCTGGGCAATCGCGGCGCTGCGCGGGTCGGTCGTGATGTTGCGCACGAAGGCCTGGTCGATCTTCAGCTTGTCCAGCGAGAAGCGCGACAGGTAGCCGAGCGAGGAGTAGCCGGTGCCGAAGTCGTCCAGCGACAGCGACACGCCCATCGCGCGCAGCTCGGCCAGCTGGGCCTCGGCGGCGGTGGTATCGCCCAGCATCACGCTTTCGGTCAGCTCGATTTCCAGGTACTGCGGTTCCAGGCCCGATTCGAGCAGCGCCGCGCGCACCACGGCGGGTACGGTGCCGGCCTTGAACTGGTGCGCCGAGACGTTGACAGCAACCGGAACGCGCGCCAGGCCGGCGTCCTGCCAGGCCTTGTTCTGCAGGCAGGCCTGGCGGATCACCCAGTCGCCGATCGGCAGGATCAGGCCGGTGTCCTCGGCCAGGGGGATGAAGTCGGCCGGCGAGATGCGGCCCAGCTCCGGGCTGTGCCAGCGCAGCAGCGCCTCCATGCCGAGCACGCGGCCGTCGCGGCCCGCCACCTGGGGCTGGAAATGCAGCGCCAGCTCGGCGTGCCCGATCGCGCGCCGCAGGCGGGTCTCCAGCGCCAGCCAGCGCAGCGCCTGGGCGTTCATTTCGCCCTTGAAGAAGCGGAAGCCGTTGCGTCCGGCGTCCTTCTGGTGGGCGAGGGCGGCGTCGGCGGCCTTCAGCAGGTCGCCCGGCGCGTCGCCGTCGCGCGGGAACACGCTGATGCCGATGCTGCCGGTGACGACCACGTCGTGCCCGCCCACCGAATGCGGCTGGGCGATGGCGTCGATCAGGCGCCGGGCGGAGAAGATGATGTCCTCGGTGTCCTCGCAGCTTGTCAGCAGCAGCACGAATTCGTCGCCCGACAGGCGCGCCACGGTGTCGAGCGGGCCGGCGATGCCGTTGGCGCGCCTGGCCACTTCGCGCAGCAGGGCGTCGCCGGCGGCGTGGCCGAGGCTGTCGTTGATGCGCGAGAGGCGGTCGACGTTTACCAGCAGCAGGGCCAGCTGGCCGCCGTTGCGGCGCGCGGCGGCGATCGACTGCTGCAGGCGGTCGTGGAACAGCGAGCGGTTCGGCAGCTCGGTGAGCGCGTCGTGGTTCGACAGGAAGTCGAGCTGGTTGTGGGCGGCGATCAGGGCCGACATGTCGGTCGAGACCGAGACGTAGGCGGTGAGCGCGCCCTGTTCGTCGCGTACGGCGCTGATGCTGATGCGTTCGGGGTAGACCTCGCCGTTCTTGCGGCGGTTCCAGATCTCGCCGCGCCACTGGCCGTGCTGCTCCAGGCTGGCCCACAGCGCGCGGTAGAAGCCGGCGTCGTGGCGCCCCGAGCGCAGCAGGCGCGGGTTCATGCCCATCACCTCGGCTTCGCCGTAGCCCGTGATCTTCTCGAAGGCCGGGTTGACCGCCACGATGTTGGCGCAGGCATCGGTCATCACGATGCTTTCCTGGGTGCAGTCGAAGACCTGGCGCGCCAGTTCCAGCCGGTGCTCGCTCTCGCGCAGGGCGGCGTCGGCGCGCGCGCGGGCGGTCGCTTCCAGCTGCAGCTGGGCCGCGTGGCGCTGCACCACGCCGTACAGGTTCAGGTTTTCGTAGGCGACCGCCAGGTGGGCCCCCAGGGCCGCGGCCCAGTGCTCGTCGTCGGCGTCGAACGGCGCCTTGCCGGGCGCGCGCAGGAAGTAGATCCAGCCGTGCAGGTGGTGCAGGTCGCGCACCGCCAGCCCGAGGAAGGCGCCGCACGGCGGATGCCCGCCCGGCAGCGTGGCCAGCAGCGGATTGGACTGCTCCAGGCGCAGCGGCGCGCGCGCGTTCGCCAGCGCGCCGGGCAGGCGCAGGTCGTTGCCGGCGACCGGCGCGAGCAGGGCGGCATCCAGGCCCTGCGCGCTCAGGTGGCGCACGCTGCGCTCGTCGCTCTCGTACAGGCACAGCGCCAGAGCGTCGGCGCCCAGGATGCGCCCGGCCGCCTGCAGGAAGACCGCGACCATGCCTTCGACCTCGCGCTCGCCGGCCAGGTGCAGGCACATGTCCTCGAGCGCGGCCAGGCGCGCCGCCAGCGCGCCACCGGCGTTGTGGGGCCCTGGCGCCGGCGCCGGGGCGATGTCCGGCAGGGCGGACGGCGCGGCGACCGCGGCGGGTGGGTTCGATGCCGCGGCCGACTGGCCCAGTTCGGCGTTGACGGCCTCCATGATGGCGTTGGCGTCGGAGGGCTTGCTCAGCACGCGCTCGACGCCGCAGCTGCGCGCCATGGCCAGGGTCTCGCGCTCGGCGTAGACGGCCGAGTAGAAGATGACGCGGGTCGCGGCCAGTTCGCGGTCGGCGCGCAGGCGCTGCACGAATTCGTAGCCGTCCATCTTCGGCATCAGGATGTCGGTGATGATCAGGTCGGGCCGGTGCTCGCGCACCAGTTCCAGCGCCCGGGCCCCGTCGTCCGCTTCCAGCAGCCGGTGTGCGGTGAAGCCGAGCAGGGCCAGCAAGTAGGCGCGGTTGCTCGGCCGGTCGTCGACGATGAGGATGGTGGCCATCAGTGCTTCACCCGGGCTGCGGCGGTGAGCTGACGGTCGTTTGTCGGTACCAACATTGACTACTCCAAAAATGCGCTCCAAAACTGCGCGGGCGGCAGCACGCCCGAGCGTAAGACCAGATCGCTATCCATCATAATCCAGTCGATGTCGCAAACACCACAAAGTTGCATGCAAAAACATAATCTTTAACAATTACATTTAAACAAATGTAAAATTGTTGCATTGGTGCAACGAGTAGAGGCGACCGAATCGGCGGGCCGATTAAATTGTCGGGCCAGGATGGCCGGCAGAGGCGGCCGGAAGCGGGTAAATCCTTTAAAATAGCGGATTACGCATGACGCGTCACGTATTCGAGGAATTCAAGATGTCTATCTCCAGCACCCAGGAAATCGTTGCCGAACTGCGCGCAGGGCGCATGGTCATTCTGGTCGACGAGGAAGACCGCGAGAACGAGGGCGACCTGGTGCTGGCGGCGGACTTCGTTACGCCCGAAGCGATCAATTTCATGATCCGCCATGCGCGCGGCCTGGTCTGCCTCACCCTGTCGGAAGAAATCTGCGACCGCCTGGCGCTGCCGATGATGACGACCCGTAACGGCACTTCCTTCGGCACCAACTTCACCGTCTCGATCGAGGCGGCCGAGGGTGTCACCACCGGCATCTCGGCGGCCGACCGCGCCCGCACCATCCAGGTGGCGGTGGCGAAGAACGCGAAACCGGACGACCTGGTCCAGCCGGGCCACATCTTCCCGCTGCGCGCGGTGAAGGGCGGCGTCCTGATGCGCGCCGGCCATACCGAAGCCGGCTGCGACCTGACCGAGATGGCGGGCCTGACCCCGGCTTCGGTGATCTGCGAGATCATCAAGGAAGACGGCACCATGGCGCGCCTGCCGGACCTGATCGAGTTCGCGAAAGAGCACAACCTGAAGATCGGCACCATTGCCGACCTGATCCACTACCGCAGCCAGAACGAGAGCCTGGTCGAGCGCGTGGCCGAGCGCACGCTGGCCACCGCCCAGGGCGAATTCAAGCTGATCGCCTGGCGCGACAAGCCGAGCGGCTGCGCCCACCTGGCGATGGTGCACGGCGACATCGACCGCGACGCCGAGACCCTGGTGCGCGTGCACCAGCCGGTGTCGATCCTCGACATCCTGGAACACAAGGCGACCACCCACTCCTGGACCATGGCCTCGGCGATGGAAGCGATCAAGAACAGCGATGCCGGCGTGCTGGTGCTGCTCAACTGCGGCGAGAGCGCCGAGGAGCTGTTCGCCCAGTTCGCCTCGATCGATGCCCCGGGCGCGCGCCCGAGCGGCCGCGCCGCGACGATGGATCTGCGCACCTACGGCATCGGCGCCCAGATCCTGAAGGAACTGGGCGTGGGCAGGATGAAGCTGCTGGCCAATCCGCGCAAGATGCCGTCGATGACCGGTTTCGACCTGGAGGTCACCGGCTACATCGCCAGCCCGGTGGCTTAAGCCTCGGCAAACCTACTGCGCGTCGAACTGTTGGTCTGCGATGCTCGCTGTACAACCGTACAGCTGCGCTTCTCGACCAACATTTCTTCCGCTCGCTACGGTTTGTCGAGGCTTCGATGACGCTGTAGGATTCATATTTATTTAAAACGAACATAGAAGAAGAGGTCAGCCATGACGGTAGGAACTTATGAAAGCAATTTGACAGGCGAAGACCTGCGTATCGGTATCGTGCAGGCGCGTTTCAACGCCGACGTTGGCCACGGCCTGCTGTCGTCCTGCCTGGCCGAGCTCAAGCGCCTGGGCGTGGCCGACGAGGACATCCTGCACGTGACCGTGCCGGGCGCGCTGGAAGTGCCGCTGGCGCTGCAGAAGATGGCCGAGACCCAGCAGTTCGACGCGCTGATCGCGCTGGGCGCCGTGATCCGCGGCGAGACCTACCACTTCGAGCTGGTCTCGAACGAGTCGGGCGCCGGCATCACCCGCATCGGCCTGGACTACGGCATCCCCATCGCCAACGCCATCCTGACCACCGAGAACGATGCCCAGGCCGAAGCACGCATGGCCGAGAAGGGCAGCGACGCGGCGAAAGTCGCGGTCGAGATGGCCAACCTCCTGATGGCGCTCGAAGAGCTGCATCCGGAAGAAGAAGAGTAATAGAAAGATCGACATGAACGACAAGACCACCCACGCCAACCCGAGCAAGAACCGCACCCCGCGCCACCGCGCGCGCGAGTTCGCGCTGCAGGGCCTGTACCAATGGCTGCTGAACAACGAGCCGTCGAGCACGGTGGCCAACAACATCCGTAACGCCCACGGCTTCGACAAGGCCGACGGCGAGTTCTTCTCGGCCCTGCTGAACGGCACCATCAGCACCTCGCTCGAGCTGCGCGAGACGATTTCGCCGCTGATCGACCGCGGCATCGCCGAACTGTCGCCGATCGAGCACGGCGCGCTGCTGCTGGGCGCCTACGAGCTGAAGAACCACCCGGAAATCCCTTACCGCGTCGTCATCAACGAAGCGGTCGAGCTGACCAAGTCCTTCGGCGGCATCGATGGCCACAAGTACGTCAACGGCGTGCTGGACAAGCTGGCCGGCAAGCTGCGCCCGGAAGAGGTCGTGGCCGACGCGCGTCGCTAATATATATTAGTAGTGCCGGCTGACAAGCCACCGTTGCCTCGCGGCGCGGTGGCTTTTTTGTTGGGTTTTCGTAGGGTGGGTTCTTGAACCCACGCGGTACGGCGGGTGCGAACCCGATCCACTGCCGTAGTCTTGTAGGGTGGACACCTGTGTCCACGCGGTCGTGCTGTGACTTGCCACCGTTGCAAACAATAATCGATTACGCTGACGTGCGGACTGTTGACAGCCCCTTCTCATCTCGCCCGCCGTACCGCGTGGACGCAGGTGTCCACCCTACGCCCCCGCCACGGCCGCAGGCCGCAAAACTGCCGCACCAACAAAAAAAGCCACCGCGAGGGTGGCATGGGAGGAGTGCGTTTGAGCTGGCGGTGCGCGCTTACAGGTTCGCCAGCGCTTCGGATTTGGTTTCGGCGACAACCGCGTCGCCGGCCTTGACCGCGGGCGTCGTGGGTGCGCTTTTCTTGACCACCATCTGGGCGGGCGCCGGCGGCGTGCGGGTCGGCACGTACTTGCCGCGGGCAACCTGCTTCAGGCGGTTGTACTCGGCCAGCACCTTGGCGCCGTAGCCGGAGTCGGAGTCGAAATCGGCCGCGCCGACATAGGTCTTCAGGCCGCCTTCGACCGAACCGGTGCGCTTGACGTAGTCCTTCAGGATCTGGGCGCCGACACGGATGTTGGCGACCGGATTCAGCGCCGCCTCGGCGCCGCCGACCTGCTCGAACTTGTCGTGGTGGACCTTGGCCATCACCTGCATCAGGCCCTTGGCGCCCATCGGGCTTTCCGCGAAGGGATTCAGGCCCGATTCGATCGCCATCACGGCCAGGATCAGCAGCGGGTCGAGCTTGATCTCGTGCGCCGTCATGTAGGCGGTCGAGACCAGCATGTTGGCGGCGTCGCCGGCCACGCGATAGCGCTTGGCGAGCCAGGAGGTCACGTTCTGCTGCTGCTTGGCGGTGCCGAGCAGCTTGGCGTCCTTGATGTCCTCGGCCTGGTCGACGGCCACGGCCTGGGCCACGGGTTGCGCCGGCGCCGCCGCGACGACTGGCGCGGGAGTGGCGGCGGGTGCTGCGGCTTCCGGGTGCAGCAGTTCGGAAACTTTTTTCGCCGCATCGGGATTCATGTAGAGCAGGGCCAATACCGCCACTGCCGAAAGACCAAACACGGTCAGGGTGTGCTGCATGGTGGTCAACAGACCACGTGCCGATTTGCTCACGGAATTCCACGTGACTGGCTGGCTGGCCATGGTATGGACGAGCCTTGCGCTCGTACCGAACAAACGATTGATCATCGAAGTCCCCTTTGTCGCGGCAAAAACCGTCCCGTCGCGGCGCTATCGAGCGCTGCGTGGTGGTTACCAATGCCGTGCATCAGAAAAATCGTCAGGCCGCCCATCCTTGGGGCCGGCCAAAACGCCGTCATTGCTTTGCTACAGCTGGACGAGGAACCCAGGGCGGGTGACGTACCAGTGGCTCAACAACTGTCTCGGGGGTTGAAGGCAGACGCCTTGTGAAAACACTCCTCAAAATGTCATGTGGGGCCCCGACCCCGTGAAGTTATGAGAACGGCTACAATCAGCTTAAAAACGTGGCCGCCTCATCAAGTAGGGCAGATTGTAGGAGGTCGCATATACCAAGTCAATACTAGCACGAACGCCCTTTATAACTTTTAAATCTTAACTTTGCAGAGCGAGCTCATCAATACCGTGGCAAATCAAACACTTGGCAGCGGAATTTGATTAACCTCAAGCAATGCAAAAAAACAAGTAAAACTTGATGAAATATTCGGATCTTCGGGATTTTATGTCCCAACTGCAACAAACTGGCGAATTAAAAGAGGTCGCGCTGCCGGTCTCGACGCATCTCGAGATGACGGAGGTGGCCGACCGCACCCTGCGCGCCGCCGGACCGGCGCTGCTGTTCCGGAATCCGACGGATGCGCGGGGCGCCGCCCATGGCATGCCGGTGCTGGCCAACCTGTTCGGCACGCCGCAGCGGGTGGCGCTCGGCATGGGGGCCGACAACGTCAGTGAACTGCGCCGCATCGGCCACGTGCTGGCGCGCCTGAAGGAGCCGGAGCCGCCGCGCGGCTTCAAGGACATCATGGGCATGGGTTCGCTCGTCAAGGCGGTCTGGGACATGGCGCCGAAGGAAGTGAAGGGCGCGCCCTGCCAGGAAATCGTCTGGGAAGGCGACGACGTCGACCTGGCGCGCCTGCCGATCCAGCATTGCTGGCCGGGCGACGTCGCGCCCCTCATCACCTGGGGCCTGGTGATCACCAAGGGACCGAACAAGAAGCGCCAGAACCTGGGCATCTACCGCCAGCAGGTCCTGGGCCGCAACAAGGTCATCATGCGCTGGCTGGCGCACCGCGGCGGCGCGCTGGATTTCCGCGAACACGCGCTCGCCAATCCCGGCCAACCCTATCCGGTGGCGGTGGCGCTGGGCGCCGACCCGGCCACCATCCTGGGCGCGGTGACGCCGGTGCCCGACGCCTTGTCCGAATATCAGTTCGCCGGCCTGCTGCGTGGCCAGCGCACGACGCTGACGAAAGCCATCGGCAGCGAGCTGCGTGTGCCGGCGTCCGCCGAGATCGTGCTGGAAGGGCATATCTACCCGGACGAGAAGCACCCGTCCGGCTTCGAGCATGCGGTCGAAGGTCCCTACGGCGACCACACCGGTTATTACAACGAGCAGGACAGCTTCCCGGTGTTCACGATCGACCGCATCACCATGCGCCGCGACCCGATCTATCACTCGACCTACACCGGCAAGCCGCCCGACGAGCCGGCCGTGCTGGGCGTGGCGCTGAACGAGGTCTTCATCCCGCTGCTGCAGAAGCAGTTCAGCGAGATCACCGACTTCTACCTGCCGCCGGAAGGCTGCAGCTACCGCATGGCCGTGGTGCAGATGAAGAAACAGTACGCCGGCCACGCCAAGCGCGTCATGTTCGGAGTCTGGAGCTTCCTGCGCCAGTTCATGTATACCAAGTTCATCGTGGTGGTCGACGAGGACGTCGACGTGCGCGACTGGAAGGAAGTGATCTGGGCGATCACGACCCGGGTCGACCCGACGCGCGACACAGTATTGGTCGACAACACCCCGATCGACTACCTCGACTTCGCCTCGCCGATCAGCGGCCTCGGCAGCAAGATGGGCATCGACGCCACCAACAAGTGGCCGGGCGAGACCAACCGCGAATGGGGCACGCCGATCGCGATGACGCCGGAGGTCAAGACCCGGATCGACGCCATCTGGCAACAGCTGGGCCTGTAACCGGCGCCTTCGATTCCCACCGGCACCCGTGCGTCGTGCGGGGCCGGGTCGGGCTAGACTCGGGGCTTGACCACGACGCCTACGGAGGCCCGATGAAGATCCTGATGGTGCTGACCTCGCACGACCAGCTCGGCGATACAGGCAAAAAAACCGGCTTCTGGCTGGAAGAGTTCGCCGCACCTTATTATGTGTTCAAGGATGCCGGCGCGCAGCTGACGCTGGCATCGCCCAAGGGCGGCCAGCCGCCGCTCGACCCGAAGAGCGACGAACCGGATGCGCAGACCGAGGCGACGCGCCGTTATCGAGGCGACCCGGCGGCGCAGCAGGCGCTGGCCAATACCGTTCCGCTCGCAGGCGTGAAGGCCGAGGAGTTCGACGCCGTGTTCTATCCCGGCGGCCACGGTCCGCTCTGGGACCTGGCGCAGGACGCCGATTCGATCCGCCTGATCGAGTCCATGTTCGCTGCCGGCAAGCCGGTCGCCGCGGTCTGCCACGCGCCGGGCGTATTGGGTCAGGCGAAAGGCGAGGGCGGCGCGCCCCTGGTCCAGGGCAAGCGCGTGACGGGCTTCACCAATACCGAGGAAGCGGCGGTCGGCCTGACCGAGGTCGTCCCCTTCCTGGTCGAGGACATGCTGGTCAGGAACGGCGGCCAGTACAGCAAGGCCGAGGACTGGGCGCCCTATGTCGTCACCGATGGCCTGCTGGTTACGGGGCAGAATCCGGCCTCGTCGGAACCGGGGGCGCAGGCCTTGCTGGCGCTGCTGGACAAGCGTTCCTGAGCGTCTCGCATTTCCGGCCCCAAAAACAATGGGGTCGGTTATAATGTGGGCTGGCGGGCCCCTGCGCATTGTGGCATGGTTTACCTGGTCAGGTCGGGAACGAAGCAGCCAAAGCCGTTCACCGCAAGTGCCGCAGATCAGGCTCGCCTCCTTCCTCTCTTCTTTCTCCCGTCCTCCTTTTTTCGCTTCTCTCCAGGCGCGCTGTCCTTCCATTGGTCGCAACAATTGTTTGGCTTTAATGAACTATTGTTCATGCCAGTTGAAGTCCGTACAAGAAAATGACGGATTTGCGCAACAGGGCGCTTCAGTAGTGCGCTGAGGAAATTTTTGTTGTTGTATTCTTCCGTTTTCGGTAAATACGTTCAGGCGGAAGAAAATGAGCAATTTGCGTGTGGAGGAGACGCTGCGCCAGCAGTCGCACAAGGCTGACTGCCTGGTGCTTGGCATTCTTTGGGCAATGTTCGTGCTCGCCCTGGCCTTGTCCGGCTTGCACGATACGCTGGGCTGGGCACTGGCCGTGGGTCTCCCGACGGCGTTGGTGCCCACCGTGATGGTGTTCCTGGCTGGCGGCGCCCCCGCCAATCGTTTCGCCAACGCCATTGCCCTGATTGTCATGTGTGCCTTGCACATCCACCAGGGCGCCGGACGCGACGAGCTGCATTTCGGCCTGTTCGTGGTCCTTGCCTTCCTGTTGTGCTACCGCGACTGGAAGGTGATCGCCGTCGCCGCCGCGGTGACGGCGCTGCATCACCTCTCGTTTAATTACCTGCAAGAACTCGGCTATGGCGTGCGCTGCCTGGCGCAGCCGGGCATCGCCATCGTGCTGGTCCACGCCGGCTACGTGGTCGCGGAAACGGTCGTGCTCTGCTACCTGGCAGTGCTGCTGCGGCGCGAAACGGTGCAGGCGGCGGAGTTGCGCGCCAGCGTGGCGGCCTTGCAGGGCGAGGGCGGAGAGATCGACCTGCGTGCCGACGAGGCGGTCCGCAGCGACAGTGCCCGTGCCTTGCGCGACGTGGTGCGCCTGCTGCAGCGCGCCCTGGCCAGCGTCCAGCACAGCGTCGGTGCCACCGGCAGCGCTGCGCGCCAGATCGCCCAGGGCAATGCCGAGCTGTCGCTGCGCACCGGACGCCAGGCCGAGGCGATCCGGGCCACGGTCGCCTCGATGGCCGAACTGACCGCCACCGTGCGCCGCAATGCCGGGCACGCGCGCCACGCCGACGAGCTGGCCGGTTCCGCATCGAGCGTGGCCGCGCGCGGCGGCGAGGTGGTGGGCCAGGTGGTCGGGCGGATGGCGGCGATCGATGCCTCGTCGCGCCGCATCGCCGACATCATCACGGTGATCGACGGCATCGCTTTCCAGACCAATATCCTGGCGCTGAACGCGGCGGTCGAGGCCGCGCGCGCCGGCGAGCAGGGGCGCGGCTTCGCGGTGGTGGCCGGCGAGGTGCGCAACCTGGCCCAGCGCTCGGCGCATGCCGCGCGCGAGATCAAGGCGCTGATCGAAGAGTCCGTGGCCGAGGTCGGCGCCGGCAGCGCGCTGGCCCAGCAGGCCGGCCGTACCATGGACGAGGTGGTCGAGAGCGTGCGCCAGGTGTCCGGCATCATCGGCGAGATCAGCGGCGCCAGCGCGGCCCAGGCCCAGGGCATCGCCGCGATCGGCGCGGCGATGGGCGCGATGGACGAAGACACGCGCGAGAGCGCGGCCATGGTGCGCGAGGCGGCCGCGGCCGCGCAAGCGCTGAAGGGCCAGGCCGACGAGCTGGCGGGCGTGGTCGCGGTATTCCGCCTGGACAACAGCACGACGCCGGCGCGGCCGGCCTTGACGCAAGCCTGAAACAGGAGAATGAGAGAAGGGGGAGAGGGAAGTAGAGAAATCGAACATCTACCGCGAACATTGCCGGCCGGGCCCGGCAATGTTCGCGGCAGCGTCCAACTGCGGTAAAATCGCGGCATGTCCTATCAAGTCCTCGCCCGCAAATACCGTCCCAAGAACTTCGAAACGCTGGTCGGCCAGGAGCACGTGGTGCGCGCGCTGTCCCATGCGCTGCACACGGGCCGCCTGCACCACGCCTACCTGTTCACGGGCACCCGTGGCGTCGGCAAGACCACGCTGTCGCGTATTCTTGCCAAGTCGCTCAACTGCACCGGCCCGGACGGGCAGGGCGGGATCACGGCCGAGCCGTGCGGCGTCTGCGAGGCTTGCCGCGCGATCGATGCCGGCCGCTTTGTCGACTATATAGAGATGGACGCCGCCTCGAACCGCGGCGTCGACGAAATGGCGCAGCTGCTCGAGCAGGCCGTGTACGCGCCCAGCAATGCCCGCTTCAAGGTCTACATGATCGACGAAGTGCACATGCTGACCAATCACGCGTTCAACGCGATGCTGAAGACCCTCGAGGAACCGCCCGAGCACGTCAAGTTCATCCTCGCGACCACCGACCCGCAGAAGATTCCGGTGACGGTGCTGTCGCGCTGCCTGCAGTTCAACCTGAAGCAGATGCCGCCGGGCCACATCGTCGGCCACCTCGAGAACATCCTCGGGCAGGAAGGCGTCAGCTTCGAGCAGCCGGCGCTGCGCCTGCTGGCGCAGGGCGCCCACGGCTCGATGCGCGATGCGCTGTCGCTGACCGACCAGGCGATCGCCTATGCCGCCGGCGCCGTCACGCTCGACGCCGTGCAGGGCATGCTGGGCGCGCTCGACCAGTCCTACCTCGTGCGTCTGCTCGACGCCCTGGCCCAGGAAAACGGCGCCGACTTGCTGTCCGTGGCCGACGAGATGGCCAGCCGCAGCCTGTCCTACAACGGCGCGCTGCAGGATCTCGGCACACTGCTGCACCGCATCGCGCTGGCGCAATCGGTGCCGGGCGCGGTGCCGCAGGACCTGCCGGAACTGGCCGACATCCTGCGCCTGGCCGAGCTGTTCGACCCGCAGGAAGTGCAGCTGTATTACCAGATCGCCGTGCACGGCCGTAACGAGATCGGCCTGGCGCCGGACGAGTACGCCGGCTTCACCATGACGCTGCTGCGCATGCTCGCCTTCCGTCCGGGACAGGGCGGCGCCGAGCGCATCGCCGCGCCGGCAGCGGCCGCGGCGCCGCGCGTGGCTGCGCCGGCGATGAGAGCGGCAAGCACGGCAAGCACGGCGGCTGCGGCCGCGCCGGCGCCGACGAGCGCAGGCGCGCCGCCACGTCCGGCGCCTGCCGCGCCTGCCGCCGCGCCGGCCCCTGCCGCCGCCAATCCGGCGCCGGCCATGAATTCCGCACGCGCCGCGATCAATGCCGCACTCGAGGCGGCGCGCGCCGCCTCCGGCCAGCGCACGGCGCCGAAGCGTCCGGGCGCCGACGCGGCGGGTGTGCCCCCTGCATCGGCTCCGGCCGCGGCGCCGTCTGCGCCAGCGGCAGCCGCGCCGCCGGGCCGTCCGATCAACGTCGGCCCGAGCGGCGCGCCGCCGTCGGCGCCGGGCGCGCGCATGGCGCCGCCCGCACCCGCTGCCCCTGCTGCCCCCGCGGCCGGCATGCCGCCGCCGCAGGCCCGCGCCGGCGCCGCGCCGCCGCCCTGGGACCGTCCGCAAGCCCAAGCCCACGCCCAAGCCCAGGCACAGGCCCGGCCGCAACCGCAGGCGCGCGCCCAGTACGAGGACGCGCCGGGCGAGGACGAGCCGCCATCCTGGGTCACCGAATTTTCCGACGACACGGCGGTTGCCGCCGAAGCGCCCGCCGTGGTGGCGCCGGCCCCGGCCGTGCGTGCCCCGGCCGCGCCGCCGCACGCCTACGTCATCACGCCGGTGCCGGCGATCGACTGGGACGGCAACTGGCCGGCCCTGGCCGCCTCGCTGCCGCTGCGCGGCGTGTCGCAGCAGCTGGCGTTCCAGACCGAACTGGTCGCTTGCCATGCCGACGCCGGCGCGGCGACCTTCCGCCTGCGCGTGCCGGTCGATACCCTGCGCGCCAGCGGCAACAGCGAAAAGCTGCAGGCCGCCTTGCAGGAACGTTTTCCCGCCGTGCGCGTCAATCTGGAGACCGAACTCGGTCCGACCTGGTACACCGCCAGCGCCGAAGCGAAGGCCGCGCGCGAGGAGCGCCAGCGCCAGGCCGAGGCCCTGGTTGCCGGCGACGCTTTCGTGCAGGACATGGAACGCACGTTCAACGCGTTCGTGGTGCCCGGCTCGGTCAAGCCGCCGGTCGCCTGAACCGCACACCCTTTCTCACCATCCGACTTATTGGAGAATCGCATCATGATGAAAAACCAGCTCGCAGGCTTGATGAAACAGGCGCAAGCCATGCAGGACAACATGAAGAAGGCGCAAGAGCAGCTGGCCCTCATCGAAGTCGAAGGCCAGTCCGGCGCCGGCCTGGTGAAGGTCACGATGACCTGCAAGAGCGACGTCAAGCGCGTCCAGATCGATCCGTCGCTGCTGGCCGACGACAAGGACATGCTGGAAGACCTGGTCGCCGCCGCCTTCAACGACGCCGTGCGCAAGGCCGAAGCCACCGCCGCCGAGAAGATGAGCGGCCTGACCGCCGGCATGCCGCTGCCGCCCGGCTTCAAGATGCCGTTCTAAGCCAGGAGCGCCGCGCCCCACATGTCCAAGTCGCTCGACTTCCTGACCGAGGCGCTGCGCCGCCTGCCCGGCGTCGGGCCGAAATCGGCCCAGCGCATGGCTTTCCACCTGCTCCAGCACGACCGCGAGGGCGCCGCCATGCTCTCGCGCGCGCTCTACCAGGCCGTCGATACGGTCCACCACTGCACGATGTGCAATACCTTCGCCGACACCGAGGTCTGCGAGATGTGCGCCGACGAGGCGCGCGACCACGCGCTGCTGTGCGTGGTCGAGACCCCGGCCGACCAGATGATGATCGAGCAGACCCTCACCTACAAGGGCCTGTATTTCGTGCTGATGGGGCGCCTGTCGCCGCTGGACGGCATCGGTCCCAAGGACCTGCACCTGGAAAAGCTGGTCGGCCGCGCGGCCGACGGCGTGGTACAGGAAGTGGTGCTTGCCACCAATTTCACCAACGAGGGCGAAGCCACCGCCCACTACATCAGCGAGATGCTCAAGGCGCGCGGGCTGAAGGTCAGCCGGCTGGCGCGCGGGGTGCCCGTCGGCGGCGAGCTCGAGTATGTCGACGCCGGCACGATAGCGCGCGCCATGCTGGACCGCCGCACCGCATAATGGTCCGCACAACAACCGAGTAGCCCGGAAGCGGGGCCTGCACGTTTGCGTGCGCGCAATCGATGTTCGAGGTCCGCTGCTATCGTAGGCACACTTTGAGCGGACCCCCGAACATGCATCTCGTCGACATCACGATGTTCTACGCCGCCGAAGGCAACGGCGTGAGCACCTACCTGAACGCGAAGGCGCGCTGGCTGGCGCGCCATAGCCGCGTGCGGCATACCATACTCAGTCCCAACGTCGACAGCGGCGGCGAGGCGCCGGCGCTGGTGCGCGTGCCGGCCGTGGCGCTGCCCGGCATCAATGGTTTTCGCATGCCGACCTCGGTGCGGGCGCCCGCGCGCCTGCTGCACCAGGCCCGGCCCGACCTGATCGAGGTCGGCGACGCCGGCCACAGCGCCTGGGCGGCCCTGCGCCTGCGGCGGCGTCTCGGCGTGCCGGCGATCGCCTTCTACCATTCCGACCTGCCGCGCCTGGTGCGCCCGCGCTTCGGCCAGGCGGCCGAAGACGTCACCTGCAAGTACCTGGCCCACCTCTACCGCCAGTTCGACCTGGTGCTCGCACCCAGCCGCGCCATGGTCGAGCAGCTGCACGAGATCGGCGTGCCCGACGCCCGCCACCAGCCGCTGGGCATCGACAGCAGCGTGTTCGATCCCCGGCGCCGGGTCGAGACCCTGCGCGCGCACCTGCGCCTGCCCCCGAACGCGCGCCTGCTGGTGTATGCCGGGCGCTTTACGCCGGAGAAGAAACTGCACCTGCTGATCGACGCGGTGCGCAAGCTCGGCCGGCCCTATCACCTCCTGATGATCGGCGGCGGCGCCGACCTGCCGCGCTACCCCCAGATCACCTACATCCCGTTCAAGCGCAACCAGCGCCAGCTGGCGCGCCTGCTGGCCAGCTGCGACGTGCTGGTGCACCCGGGCGACTGCGAGACCTTCGGCCTGATCGTGCTCGAAGCGATGGCCTGCGGCCTGCCGGTGGTGGCCACCACCGGCGGCGGCGTGGCCGAACTGGTCGACGACCGCACCGGCATCCTGGCGGCGCCGAACAGCATCGACAGCCTGGCCGGCGCGATCGAGGCAGTCTACGCGCGCAAGCTCGCCGAGCTCGGCGCCAACGCGCGCCGCAAGGCCGCCGAGTACTACGACTGGAACGAGATCCTGCCCCAGGTCATGCGGCGCTACCAGGCGGTGCTCGGCACCCGCGAACGCGACGAGCCGGGCGCGGAGCGCATCTGTGTCACCGATTGAGCCGGCCGTAGTGAAGACCCCCTTGCCGCCGTCGTTGCCGCCGTCGCTGCCCGCATCCGCGCCGCCGCTGCTGTGCGTCTCGATCCACGACGTCGCCCCCAGCACCTGGGACGACTGCGCGCGCCTGGCGGCGGCGCTGCGCGAAATGGCGGACCTGCCCTTGAGCTGGCTGGTGGTGCCGCGCTACCACGGCCGCCTCGACGACGATGCCGCGCTGCGCGCCGGCCTCGACGCGGCGCTCGGCCGTGGCGACGAACTGGTGCTGCATGGCTACACCCATCTCGACACCGGGGCGGCCAGCCAGGGCCTGCGCCAGCGCTTCCTGCGCGGCGTCTACACGCAGCGCGAAGGCGAGTTCGCCGCACTGGACGCGCGAGAGGCGCGGCGCCGCATCGCGCTCGGCCTGGACTGGTTCCGCGCACGCGGCTGGCCGGTGAGCGGCTTCGTGGCGCCGGCCTGGCTGATGGGGCAGGGCGCCTGGGAAGCCCTGGGCGATTTTCCTTTCGTCTACACGACGACCTTCACCCGCTTCCACTTGCTGGAACGGGACAAGCGCGGCGGACCGGACCAGGCCCTGTTCGCGCCCTCGCTGGTGTACGCGGCGCGCAACCGCAGCGGGCGCGCGCTGTCGCCGGTGGCGGCGGAACTCGTCGCGCGCTGGCAGGCGCGGGCGCCGCTGGTGCGCTTCAGCTTGCATCCGCCGGACGCGCGCCATCCGCGCCTGCTGGCGCATGCCCAGGACCTGGTCGAGCGGCTGCTGCGCACGCGGCGGGCGGTGACCAAGGAGACCTGCGCGCGGACCTACCAGCCGCGGCCCCAGTAGCCGCCGTACCAGCCCGGGCCCCAGGGACCGCCGTAATACGGCCCATAGTTGGCGGCGCGCTGGACTTCGTCGCGGGTGCTCAGCTGGAGGATGCAGTTACGCCACTGGTCGGATTCGCGGGCGAAGCCGAGGCGGTCGCAGGCGGGGCCGTAGACGACCATCAGTTCCTGCATTTCGGCCTGTTTGCGCGCGGCCCTTTCCTGTGGAGTAGCGCAGGCGCCCAGCACGAGCACCGCCGACAATACAATGAGAGTACGCATGATTGACTCCATGATCGCGGTTGTCCGGAATCCGGATCCGATTCGAGCTTAGCGCAATCGACCGCAAGTCGCTCGATCCGCCCAAATCGCGCGCACACCCGGGGCTGCCAGCTGTCGCTATGGAGCGGGCGTGGCTTTCCTCTTTGTAAATGATGGCTTTTCTGGCAAGATGCCTGAGTTTAATTATAAGTAACAAGAGGACACACATGCGCAAGCGCGGCTGGAAGCTCTGGACTGCACGCATCCTGGCGGGCCTGTCGCTGCTCTTACTGCTGGCGGGACTCGCTGCCTGGCTGTTCCTGCGCGCCAGCCTGGCCCAGCTCGACGGCGAGCGCAGCGTGCCCGGCCTGCAGGCGCAGGTCACGGTCGAACGCGACGAGATGGGCGTGCCGATGCTGCGTGGCGAAGACCGGCTCGACCTGGCGTATGCCACCGGTTTCGTGCATGCCCAGGAACGCTATTTCCAGATGGACCTGCTGCGCCGCACCGCCGCCGGCGAGCTGGCCGAGCTGTTCGGCCCGCGCGCCCTGCCGCTGGACCGAGCGCGCCGCCTGCACCGCTTCCGCGCCCGCGCCCGGCTTGCCCTCGACAACTTCACGGCGCAGGAACGCGCCTTCGTCGAGCGCTACGTCGCCGGCGTCAACGACGGCCTGAACGCCCTCCAGGCGCGTCCCTTCGAATACCTGCTGACGGGCGCGGCGCCGCGCGCCTGGCGCGCCGAGGATTCGCTGCTGGCCGTATGGGCCATGTACATCGACTTGCAGGGCAACCTGGAGGGACGCGAACTGGCCCGCGGTTGGCTGCGCGAGCACTGCGACGCCGCCCAGCTGGCCTTCCTGCTGCCGCAGGCGACCCGCTGGGACACGACGCTCGACGCCGGCGCGCACGCTGCCCCGCTCGAGGCGCCGCTGCCGGCCGGGGCGCCCGCATGGTGGGGCCGCGCCGCCGCGACGCCAGTCACCCTGGCGCAGTCGTCCTCAGCCGATTTCGTCGATTCCGTCGGCAGCAACAACTACGCGATCGCCGGCAGCCGCAGCACCACCGGCGCGGCCATCGTCGCCGACGACATGCACCTGGGCCTGCAACTGCCCAACATCTGGTACCGGCTGGCGATGTCGCTCCCCGACGGCGAGAACGGCCGGCGGCGCCTGGTCGGGGTGACGCTGCCCGGCGCGCCGCCGCTCATCATCGCCGGCAGCAACGGCCAGGTGGCCTGGGGCTTCACCAACAGCTATGGCGACTACCTCGACCTGGTCGAAGTCGCGGGCGACCCGGCGCGCCCTGGCGAAGTACGCACCGCGGCGGGCTGGGAGCGCGTCACCGAGCACGTCGAAACCATCGCCGTGAAGGGCGCGCCGGCCGAGCGCCTGGCGGTGCGCGAGACCTCGCTCGGCCCGCTGCGCACGGTGGGCGGCAGGCAGTTCGCGGTGCACTGGGTCGCGCACCACCCGCAGGCGGTCAACCTGAACCACCTGAAACTGGAAGGCGCGGCCACGCTCGCGCAGGCGCTGGACATCGCGAACACCGACGGCATCCCGGCGCAGAACTTCGTCGGCGGCGACAGCGCGGGCAATATCGGCTGGACCATCGCCGGCAGGCTGCCGCGCCGCGCCCAGGCCGGCGTCGAGACCACGTTCCCGCTGGCGCTGGACGCCGGCGTGCCGACCTGGGAGGGCTTGCTGGCGCCGCAGGAGTATCCGCGCGTGCTCAATCCGCGCGACGGCCAGCTGTCCACGGCCAACAGCCGCCAGCTGCTGGGTCCCGCCTCGGCGCTGCTGGGCGACGGCGGCTTCGATCTGGGCGCGCGCAACAGCCAGCTGGCCGACCGCCTGCACCGGCTGGGGCCGCGCACCGACGTGCCGGCCGCCTTCCAGGTCGCGCTCGACGACCGCGCGCGCTTCATCGCCTTGTGGCGCGAGCGGGCGCTGAACGTGCTCGATCCCGCCGCCACCAATGGGCAGCCGCGCCGCGCCGAGTTCCGGCGCCTGCTGGAAACGAGCTGGAACGGCCGCGCCGACGTCGATTCGAGCGGCTACCGGCTGGCGCGCAACTTCATGTGGGCGCTGCACGACATCGTCTTCGCCGGCGCCAATGAAGAGCTGGCGAAGCTCGACCCGAAGGCCAGCGTCGGCAGCGCCAATCCGCGCTGGCCGGCGGTGCTGGCGCGCCTGCTCGACGCCAAGGCGCCGGGCTGGCTGCCGCCCGGCCACCAGGACTACCGGGCGCTGCAGTTGGCGGCGATCGACCGCGTGATCGCCGACCTCGACCGCGAGGGCGTGCCGCTGGCGAAAGCGACCTGGGGCCAGCGCAACACGGCGGCGATCTCGCATCCGATCGCGCTGGCCGTGCCGGCGCTCGGCCCCTGGCTCGGCGCGCCGCGCGACCGCCTGCCCGGCGACGCCCACATGCCGCGCGTGGCCGGGCCGAAGTTCGGCCAGTCCGAACGCCTGACGGTGTCGCCGGGACGCGAGGAGCAGGGCCTGTACAACATGCCGGGCGGGCAGAGCGGCCATCCGCTGTCGCCCTTCTTCCTGCGCGGCCACGAGCAGTGGGTAAAAGGAACACCGACGCCGCTGCTGCCGGGAGCGGCAAAGCACACGCTGACCTTGAAACCGTAGGGTGGGGTCATTGATGCCGGGGGCATCAATGACGTGCCCACGCGTAAACGATGAGAAGACGCGGCGCTTTATAAACGCCAACACGACGCAAACGTCTACGCCAACACGACGCAAACGTCACGCGTGGGCACGGGGCGCCCACCCTACGCACCTCATGTCCGGTTTGCCGTTGCCCCCGGTGGCGAGGTTCGCGCTGGTCCCGGGGGCGTCAGCGCACCGGCAGCACCAGGCGCAGCTTGCCGAGCATCTGCGTGATCGCCTCGGCCGTCGACGGGTGGCCCAGGAAGTAGCCCTGCACCATGTCGCAACCGTACTCCTCGAGCAGCACCAGCTGTTCGTCGGTCTCGACCCCTTCGGCCACCACCGCCATTTTCAGGCCGTGCGCCATGGCGATGATGGCGCGCGTGATCGCCGCGTTCTCGGAGTCCTGGGGCAGGCCGCAAATGAAACTGCGGTCGATCTTCAGCGCGCGCACGTCGAAGCGCTTCAGGTAGTTCATCGACGAGTAGCCGGTGCCGAAGTCGTCGATCGACAGGTAGACGCCGATGCCGCGCAGGCGCTCGAGCGTGGCCATGGTCGCCTTGGCGTCGTCCATCAGCGTGCCTTCGGTCAGTTCGAGCTCGAGCAGCTTCGGGTCGAGCCCGGTGTCGTCGAGCGCCGAGAGCACGATCTGCGACAGGTTCTCGTCCTTGAACTGCTTGGCCGAGAGGTTCACCGCCATGCGCAGCGCGCGCCGGTCGTGGCGCTGCCAGGCGCGCGCCTGGTTGCAGGCGGTGCGCAGCACCCACTCGCCGATCGGCACGATCAGGCCGGTCTCCTCGGCCAGCGGGATGAACTCGGTCGGCGAAATCACGCCGCGTTCCGGATGGCGCCAGCGCACCAGCGCCTCGACGCCGACGATCTCGGAGGTGCGCACGTCCAACTGAGGCTGGTACAGCAGGTAGAGCTCGTCGTTCTGCAGCGCGCGCCGCAGGCCGACCTCGAGCTTCACGTGGCTCATGATCTGCATCGTCAGCGACGAGCTGTACAGTTTGGCGTTGTTCTTGCCGCAGTTCTTCGCGTGGTACATCGCCGTGTCGGCGTACTTCAGCAGCGAGCTGCTGTCGTCGCCATCCTCCGGGAACAGCGAGATGCCGATGCTGGCGGTAACAAAAATCTCGTTGCCGTCGATCAGGAAGGGGCGCCGCATCGCCTCCTTGACGCGGTGCGCGACGTTGAGCGCGTGCTCGACCCGCTCCAGGTCCGGGATCAGGATCGTGAATTCGTCGCCGCCCAGGCGCGCCAGGTTGCTGGCCGGGTCATGCCCGATATCGTCTCCGCCGGCGTCGCCGCGCGACACCAGATCGCTCGGGCGGATCGTCTCGCGCAGGCGTTCGGAGACGATCTTCAGCAGGTGGTCGCCGACGTTGTGGCCGAGCGTGTCGTTGATGCGCTTGAAGGCGTCCAGGTCCATGAACAGCACCGCGAACTTCTTGTTGCCGATCTTCGAGCGCTGCAGCTCGCGCTCCAGGTTCTCGAGGAAGGCCTGGCGGTTCGGGATGCCGGTCAGGCTGTCGCAATAGGCCAGGCGCCGGATCTGCTCCTCGGTGCGCTTGCGCTCGCTGATGTCGCGCACCAGGCCCAGCACTTCCGAGGGGCCGGTGGCGACCAGGCGCGCCTCGAAATGCTGGACCGTGCCGAAGCGGATCAGCTCGTACTCGACCGAGCGGATCTCCTGGGTGCGCAGCACTTCGCCGAGCTGGTCGAGCATGCGCGCCGCGATCGGCCGCGGCAGCACTTCGGTGATGTGGCGGCCGATGCAGCGTTCGCTCGAGAAGGGGGCGTTGTCCCCGCGGCCGGGGGCGCGTGCCGGGCCATCGAGGCCCGGCACCGACGAACCGGCGCGGTCGAGCACCGTCCTTTCCTGGCCCGGCCGCTCGTGGCCCGGCCGCTCGTGGCCCGGCTCATAATCGAGGTAGAAGCCGTCGCGGTCCATGCGGAAGAAGGTGTCGGGAATCGCCGCCAGCACCGCGCGGTTCTGGGCGTCGGCGATGCGCAGGCGCGCGATGGCGTCGCTGGCACGCAGCACGTAGAGTACGCGGTGCCCGAGGATCGGCCAATTGATCGGCTTCGAGACGAAGTCGGTGGCGCCGGCCTCGTAGGCGCTGGTGACGGCCTCGATGTCGTCGCCGCCGGTGACCATCACGATCGGCACCAGTGCTCCGCCGGCCTGGTCCTGGCGGATCGCGCGGCAGGCGGCGAAGCCGTCCATGTGCGGCATCTCGACGTCCATCAGGATCAGGTCCGGACGCCGTTCGCGCGCGAGCCGCACCGCCTGGCGGCCGTCCTCGGCCTCGATCGCGTCCAGGCCGACCTGCTTGATCATCTCGAGCATCAGCAGCCGCATGACCGGGTCGTCGTCGGCGACAAGCACGACGCCGCGTTGGGAGGAGGGGGTAGCGGGCATGTCAGGTTTCCTTTTCTAGCATGGCGGTCAGCGAATGCCGCACCGCCTGGAATTCGTGTTCCATGTCGTCGAGCAGCAGCTCGGCGCCCTCGACGGTGTCGGCGCGGCCGAGGTGCTCCAGGTCCTTGCACAGCCCGGCCAAGGTCTCGGCGCCGACGTTCGCGCTGGCCGACTTCAGGCTGTGGGCGATGCGCTTGACCGTGCCGGCGTCGTGGCCGCCGATCGCCGCGCGCAGGGTGCGCAGGTGCTGCGGCACGTCGCCGACATAGGCGTCGACCACTTTCTGCACCAGGACGTCGCCGCCGTCGCGGCTGAGCGCCCGGATCTTTTCCAGCGCCGCCCGGTTGATGACCTCGCGCTGGATGACTTCGCGTGCTTCGTCGGACAGCGTGGGCGCGGCGTCGCCATGGTGGACGCTGCCGGCGATCGGCAGCGCGATCCAGCGCCCGATCACGGCGGCCAGCTGCTGCTGGGTGAAGGGCTTCGAGAGGTAGTCGTCCATGCCGGCGGCCAGGCAGGCTTCGCGGTCGCCCTGCAGCGCGTTGGCGGTGATCGCGATGATCGGCAGGGTGTGCGGGCGGCCGCGCATCGCATCCCGCATCGCATTCGATTCGCGTTCGTCGAGCCGGATCGCGCTGGTGGCCGCGAAGCCGTCCATCAGCGGCATCTGGCAATCCATCAGCACCGCCTCGTAGTCGCCGGCGCGCACCGCCTGCAGCGCTTCAAGCCCGTTCCTGGCGACGTGGGCCTGCAGGCCCAGGCTTTCGAGCATGGCCTTGGCCACCTCGACGTTGACCGGATTGTCCTCGGCCAGCAGCACGCGCCGCACCCGCGCCACGCCGGGCGGACGCGGCATGCCGGGCGGCGGCAGGAACTGCGGCGCCGGCGCCGTGCCGCCGCGCGGACGGGTGGCCAGGCAGGCGAACAGGTCGGCCGCGCGCGCCGGCTTGATCAGCTGGTAGGCGACGCCGGCCTCGCGCCGCTGCACCGGGTCGGCCGCCAGGCGCTCGGGACTGAGCAGGACCAGGCGCGTGGCCCGGGTGGCCGGATTGGCCTTGATCGTCGCGGCCAGCAGCAGGCCGCTCGACTGCTTCAGTTCCATGTCGAGCACGGCGGCGTCGAAAGGCTGGCCGGCGTGCGCGGCGGCGCCGAGCTTCTCGAGTGCCTCGTCGGGGCCGGCGGCGCTGTCGCAGACGATGTGCCAGGCCGCCAGGTGGCGCTCCAGGCCGACGCGCCGGTCGTGGTCCTCGTCGGCCACCAGCACGCGCAAGCCGTCGATCGTGTGCTGCTGCTCGCCCGGCAGGTCGGGGTCGACGCGGCGCTTGTCGAAGCCGACCGTGAACCAGAACACCGAGCCGCCCTGCTTGCCGTTCTCGACGCCGATGGCGCCGCCCATCAGTTCCACCAGCTGCTTCGAGATCGCCAGGCCCAGGCCGGTGCCGCCGTACTTGCGGGTGGTCGAATCGTCGGCCTGCGAGAAGGCTTCGAAGATGCGGCTCCTGGCTTCGCGCGAGATGCCGATGCCGGTGTCGCGCACTTCGAAGCGCAGCATTACGGCCTGGCTGTCCTCGCTGGCGATACGGACCAGGGCGTCGATCCGTCCGTGCTCGGTGAACTTGATCGCGTTGCCCAGCAGGTTGGCCATGATCTGGCGCAGCCGGTTCGGGTCGCCGCAGATCGCCACCGGGATGTCGTTGGCGATGTCGAAGTCGAGCGCGATGCCCTTGCCCTGGGCTTGCGGGGTGTAGACGGTGTGGATGTCTTCCAGCAGGTCCCAGAGGTTGAAGTTGATGTACTCGATGGTGAGCTTGCCGGCCTCGATCTTGGAGAAGTCGAGGATGTCGTTGATGATCACCAGCAGGTGTTCGCCCGAGCGCTTGACCAGGCGCGTGTAGTTGCGCTGGGTCTCGGAGAGCTCGGTCCCGAGCAGCATCTCGGCCATGCCCAGCACCCCGTTCATCGGGGTACGGATCTCGTGGCTCATGGTGGCAAGAAAAGCGCTCTTGGCGCGGCTGGCCGCCTCGGCGGCGTTCTTGGCGCGCTCGAGCTGCTCGGTGCGCACCGACACCTGGCGTTCCAGCTCGTCGCGGTGGTTGACCAGGGCGGCGCCGCGGCCCTCGATCTGGGCCAGCATGTCGTTGAAGCTGTCGATCAGCGCGCCCAGCTCGTCGTTGCGCTGGTGCGGCACGCGCAGGGTGTAGTTCTGGCTTTCCGAGACCTTGCGCGCGGCCTGGATCAGCTTCGTCACCGGGTCCGTGATCGAACGCGTGAAGCGGCGCGCCGCCACCTGCGACACCAGCAGTGACACGCACATGGCCGCCCCGATCACGCCCAGGCTGCCGGCGATGTCGCGCCACATCGCGAGCAGGTCGGCCTCGATTACGATCACGCCGACCTGGGTCGAGCCGCTGGCGACGGGCCGGTACAGGCGCATGCGCGGCGACCACAGGCGCGCGCCGGCCAGGTTGGCCTGGGCCAGGGCGGCCGCGTCGAAGGCGGCCAGGTCGGGCGGCGGTGCGTCGGCGGCGTGCGCAGGCGAGCGGTAGGCGGCGAACAGCTTGCCCTTGCGGTCGTACAGGGCGGCACTGGAAATCTCTTCCTTGGACTTGAGGGCGGCAAGCAGGGCGCCGGCCAGGCTGCGGTCGTTGAACACCAGGGCGTCGGCGCTGTTGGTGGCGACCACCCCGGCCAGCGAGGACAGCTGCATGTGTTCGTCGTTGCGGCCGTTGTGGACCGAGGCCAGGGCGAAGGCGACGAAGACGATCAGCAGGGCGCTGCCGGTCGACAGCAGCGACATCGTCGTCAACTTCCGGTTCAGGCTGGAGCGCTCGAGGTTCGCCATGGTCGTCGCAGGGGGCCGGCATTGGAACGCGGACCCGGCGTTTGAGTGCGCGCAAGCCCTCCTTGCAGAAATGCAAATTCCTGCAAGAAAAAATATACGTTGTAGGGAAGGGGGCGGCTTTGCGCGAACGCAAAGGGGCAGGGTGGGGAAAAACGGAAGGGAAGGGGAGCAGGGAAGGGAAAGAAAAGGCGGCAGGGTGACCGGCATGTGCCGGCAATCCTGCCGCCTGGGCTAGCTACATCTTGGTGACCGCGGTCTGATCGATCGGGGTCCTGTCAACAGCAGCCGCCGCTGCGCCCGGAGCCGTAGCGCGCTTCCTGACGCTCGCGGAAAAACTCCTCGTAGGTCATGACCGGCTTGCCCGGATGCTCGCGCTCCATGTGCGCGAGGTAGGTGTCGTACTCCGGCAGGCCGACCATCAGGCGCATGCTTTGCCCGAGGTACTTGCCGGCTTGGGCGAGGGCGGCGAGCATCACTGCACCTGTGCGGTCGGTGCAGCGACGAACGGCGATTCCTTCACCGTCGGCTTGCTGCTGTTGCGCGCGTTCATCACGGTCTTGATGCCGTAGAACAGCACCGCGATCACGACGACCATGAAGAAGCCAGCCAGCGCGGCATCGAGGTAATCGTTGAAGATGATGCGGCGCATTTCGCCGAGCGACTTGGCCGGCGCCAGGATCTGGCCCTGGTCGAGCGCTGCCTGGAACTTCTGCGCGTGGGCGACGAAGCCGACCTTGACGTTCTCGTCGAAGATCTTCTGCCAGCCGGCGGTCAGGGTGCAGATCAGCAGCCAGATGGTCGGCACGATCGTGACCCAGGCGTACTGGCCGCGCTTCATCTTGAACAGCACCACGGTGCCCAGCATCAGCGCGATACCGGCCAGCATCTGGTTGGCGATGCCGAACAGCGGCCACAGGGTGTTGATGCCGCCCAGCGGATCGACCACGCCCTGGTACAGGAAGTAACCCCAGGCGGCGACGCACAGGCCGGTCGCCAGCAGGTTGGCCGGCAGCGAATCGGTGCGCTTCAGGGCCGGGGCAAAAGCGCCCAGCAGGTCCTGCAGCATGAAGCGGCCGGCGCGGGTGCCGGCGTCCACCGCGGTCAGGATGAACAGCGCCTCGAACAGGATCGCGAAGTGGTACCAGAAGGCCATCATCGCCTTGCCGCCGATGACGTTGGACAGGATGTTGGCCATGCCCACCGCCAGGGTCGGGGCGCCGCCGGCGCGCGAGATGATGGTGTGCTCGCCGACGTCCTTGGCCACTTGCGTGAGCGTCTCGGGGGTGACGACGAAGCCCCAGTTCGAGACGGCGGCGGCGGCCGACTGCGCGGTGGTGCCGAGCACGGCGGCCGGCGCGTTCATCGCGAAGTAGATGCCCGGGTCGATGGTCGAGGCGGCCACCAGCGCCATGATGGCGACGAACGACTCCATCAGCATCGCGCCGTAGCCGATGAAGCGGGCGTGGGTTTCGTTCTCGATCATCTTCGGCGTGGTGCCCGAGGAGATCAGCGCGTGGAAGCCGGAGACGGCGCCGCAGGCGATGGTGATGAACAGGAAGGGGAACAGGTTGCCCGACCAGACCGGGCCGGTGCCGTCGATGAAGCGGGTCACGGCCGGCATCTGCATGTGCGGGGCGACCAGCAGGATGCCGATGGCCAGCGCGACGATGGTGCCGATCTTGAGGAAGGTAGACAGGTAGTCGCGCGGGGCCAGCAGCAGCCACACGGGGATGACCGAGGCGACGAAGCCGTAGCCGATCAGCATCCAGGTCAGTTCGACGCCGGTGAAGGTGAACATCGGGCCGAAGGTCGGCGAATCGTGCACCCACTGGCCGCCGACGATGGCCAGCATCAGCAGCACGAAGCCGATCAGCGAAATCTCGCCGATGCGGCCGACGCGGAAGTAGCGCGAATAGAGTCCCATGAAGAGCGCGATCGGGATCGTCGCCATCACGGTGAAGGTGCCCCAGGGCGAGCCGGTCAGCGCCTTGACGACGATGAGGGCCAGCACCGCGAGGATGATCACCATGATCATGAAAGTGCCGAACAGCGCGATGACGCCCGGGATCTCGCCCATTTCGGACTTGATCAGGTCGCCCAGCGAACGGCCGTCGCGGCGCATCGACATGAACAGCACGATGAAGTCCTGGACCGCGCCGGCGAACACGACGCCGGCCAGGATCCACATCATGCCGGGAAGATAGCCCATCTGGGCAGCCAGGACCGGTCCCACGAGCGGTCCTGCGCCTGCGATCGCTGCAAAATGGTGGCCGAACAGCACGTACTGGTTGGTCGGCACGTAGTCGAGGCCGTCGTTGTACTTGTAGGCGGGCGTCTGGCGACGCGCATCCAGCCCCATCACCTTGGTGGCGATGTAGAGGCTGTAGAAACGGTAGGCGATGAGGTAAACGCAGACGGCCGCGGCGACCACCCAGACGGCATTGATCGACTCGCCGCGGCGCAGGGCCACATAAGCGAGCGCGAACGCGCCGAGGAGTGAGATCGCCGCCCAGCCGAGCTTGTTTCCGAGGCTTTTCATGGTGGCTCCTTCAGTTTTTTATTCGTAAAGGCGCGGTGCGTCCGGTGCGTTGCCGCGAGCGGCGGCGCGGCCGGTCGCGTCCGGCCCGTATTGACAAAGCATTCTGCATCTTTATGCAAATTGCAAGCGCATGATTCTACGCGCTTCCCTTGTTAATTTTTCTACGTATTATCACGTAGTCAATGTGTCTCTGAGGAAACAAAATTAGTTGCTTTCAGCACATTGCTCGTCTAATATGCATTGATCGCCTACTCAGAGATTTCCGATGGCCGCATTGGACTTGACCCCGTTCCCGCTGGTGCAGATGCACCCGATCGCCAATGGGCGGAACGAATGGGTGGCACTGAGCCTGGACCTGCGCGCCGGCGCCGGCGCGGAACAAGTTGGCCTGCTGCTGCGCGAAATGGCCGGCCTGCTGGCGGCGATCGCGCCGCTCGACTGCCTGCTGCTGCTCGACACCCCAGCCCAGCTGACGCCGCCCCTGCTGGCGCAACTGCCGGCCGCGCGCGTGGTGCTGGCGATCGGCGCGGCCGCGCTGGCCCTGGACGGCGCCGCGCGCCGGCTGGCGGACCTGCACGACCAGGGCTACCGCATCCTGCTCGACGGCGCCGTGCCCGCAGGCGTCGCCCGTCCGGCCAACCTGCGCGGCGTGGCGCGCGACTGCGGCCCTGCGTCACAGGCGCCCGTGCCCGGCAGCCTGCTGGCGCTGTTCGGACCGCACCTGGCGTATCGCATCGCCGACGCGCAGCGCCTGCGTGCCTGCGCCCAGGCAGGCTTCGACTGGTTCAGCGGCGGCTATCCCTTGCAGGCTGGCGCCTGCGGCGCCGCCCCGGAAGGGCCGTCGCGGCGGCCTCTGCTGGCCCTGCTGGCGCTGCTCGCGAACGACGCCGATTCGCGCGAACTCGAACAACTGCTCAAGCAGGACACGGTGCTGTCCTACCACCTGCTCAAGCTGGTCAACTCGGCCGCCTTCGCGGTCAACACCCGGATCACCAGCTTCGCCCAGGCCATCGCGCTGCTGGGCCGGCGCCAGATGCAGCGCTGGCTGCAGCTGCTGCTCTACGCGCGCCTGGACGCCGACGGTCCGCGCAACCCCTTGCTGCCGCTGGCGGCGCTGCGCGCGGCCCAGCTCGAAATGCTGTGCAAGATCGACGGCGGCGAGCGCGACGAGCAGGACCTGGCCTTCATGACCGGCGCCTTCTCGCTGCTCGAGCCCCTGCTCGGCATGCGGATGGACGAGATCGTCGGCGACCTGCGCCTGCCGCCGCACGTGGAAGATGCGCTGCTGCGCCGCGCGGGCGTGCTGGGCGCGCGCCTGCGCCTGATCGAAGCCGATACCGTACCGAGCCCGCACATGCTGGCGCAGGCCGGGCTCGATGCCGCGTCCTGGTGGCGCAGCCAGCTGCACGCCTTCCATTGGGCGATCCAGGTGGGCCGCAATGTCTGAGCTGCTTGCCTTGCGCAGGCACGACTTCGCGTCCTGCAGCGCCGCGCTGGGCGACGCGGTGATGCGCCTGCGCGGCGAGGCCCTGGCCGAGGAGCTGGGCCGCATCGCGCGCGCCCTGCTGGCCAGTCCGCAGGGTAGCTTCGCCGCCGCCGATCCGCTGGCGCTGGCGATTCCGGCGCCGCGCGCGGCGCCTTCGCACGACGCGCTGTACCAGGATATCCATGTCGACGGCCATTACTACGGCTGCTTCGAGGTTGCCGGGCGCACCGACTACGACAGCGAGGACCGGCGCCAGCTGGCCGGCCTGGCCGCGCTCGCCGGCACGCTGCTGCAGGTGCATTCGCTGGCCCAGCGCGCGACCCACGCCTACGCCCAGGTCGAGGCCCAGCTGGCGCACCAGTCGCAGATCCTCGACCAGATCCACGAATCGGTCCTGACGCTCGACCAGATGGGCTACATCACCAGCTGGAACCAGGGCGCCGAGCGCCTGTTCGGCTATACGGCGCTCGAAGCGGTGGGTCGCAACATCCTGTTCCTGTACGCCGACGAGGGCAAGGACGGGGACGAACGGATGCCCGATGTCTTCGCCGAGCAGGGCGGGCGCATGATGGAAGTCCGGCGCCGCAAGAAGTCGGGCGAGATCTTCTGGGCCAGCCTGTCGCTGTCGCCGCTGCGCGACCTCGAGGAGCGCCCGGTCGGCCTGATCGCTTACCTGACCGACATTACCGAGCGCAAGCTGGCCGAGGAACGCCTGCACCACCTGGCCTATTACAACGAACTGACCGGCCTGCCGAACCGCACCCTGTTCGCGCGCCTGGTCGATCAGGCCCTGATGGTCGCCCAGCGCAACGAGCTGTCGGGCTGCGTCCTGTTCATCGACCTGAACCGCTTCAAGCTGGTCAATGACACCCTGGGCCGCCGCATCGGCGACGAGCTGCTGCGCCAGGTGGCGGCGCGTTTCCGCGCCACGCTGCGCGAGGAAGACGTGGTGGCCCACCTGGCCGGCGACGAATTCGCGGTTGGCCTGTTCGACGTGCGCCAGCACTTCGAGGCCACCACGGTGGCGCAGAAGCTCCAGGGGGCGCTCGACGCGCCCTTCCTGATCGAAGGCCACGACCTGACCGTCGGCGCCAGCGTCGGCATCAGCGTCTATCCCCAGGACGGCATGGACGCCGACACGCTGCTGCGCATGGCCGACATCGCGATGGAACGCGCCAAGGAGGGCCACGCCAACCCGGACCACAGCGTCGCCTTCTACAGCCTCGACATGAACAAGGGCATGCACGAGCGCATGCGCATCGAGTCCGGCCTGCGCCACGCGCTGGGGCAGGGCGAACTGATGCTGTGCTATCAGCCGAAATTCGAAATTGGCACCGACAGGATTGTCGGCGCCGAAGCCTTGGTGCGCTGGGTTCATCCGGAGCGCGGCGTGGTGCCGCCCTCGGAATTCATCCCGCTGGCCGAGAGCACCGGCCTGATCGTCCAGGTCGGCGAGTGGGTGCTGGAGCAGGCCTGCGCCCAGGCGGCAAGCTGGCAGCGCTCGGGCATGCGTCCCTTCCGCCTGGCCGTGAACGTGTCGGCGCGCGAGTTCACCGAGTCGCTGCCGAACCGCGTCGCCGCCACGCTGGCGCGCCACGCTCTGGCGCCCGACTGGCTGGAGCTGGAGATCACCGAAAGCACCCTGATGCACGACATCGACCGCGTGATCGGCATCATGGACCGCATCAACGCCCTCGGCGTCGCGCTCTCGCTCGACGACTTCGGCACCGGCTACTCCAGCCTGTCCTACCTGAAGCGCTTCCCGATCCACACCCTGAAAATCGACCGCTCCTTCACCACCGGCATCCCGAAGGACGCCAGCGACTGCGCGATCGCCAGCACCATCATCAGCATCGGCCGCCAGCTCGGCCACCGCGTGATCGCCGAAGGCGTCGAGACCCTGGAGCAGCTCGCATTCCTGCGCGATAGCGGCTGCGACGAGGTGCAGGGCTACCTGTACGCCGCCCCGCTGCCGGCCGCCCGCTTCGAGCAGGGCTTGCGCGAGAACTGGCTGCTGGTGGGGTAGGGAGTCGTGCC
The DNA here is from genome assembly GCF_042647645.1 of Massilia haematophila. Lineage (NCBI taxonomy): Bacteria > Pseudomonadati > Pseudomonadota > Betaproteobacteria > Burkholderiales > Oxalobacteraceae > Massilia > Massilia haematophila. Next base: position 419,412 of record NZ_JBHRVV010000001.1, read on the forward strand.
CGGCGCCGCGCTACTGCCCGGGCCGGGATGATTTATGTATAATGCCGGTTCCTCACAGGAAGCGTGGCCGAGTGGTTGAAGGCAGCAGTCTTGAAAACTGCCGACGGGGGAACCCGTTCGTGAGTTCGAATCTCACCGCTTCCGCCACTTCACTCTAAGTGCTTGATTTCCTTTAAAATACACTGTTTTAGCGGTCTCCAAAGGGGATGGTGTGACAAAACGGTGTGACAAAACCAAGGAAACGAGCCTCGTGCCAATCAAGTACCTTGAGCGCCGTGAAGACGGCCGCAGCAAAAATTTTTACGTCCGGATGACTGCCCCACGGGCCATCCAGCATCTCCTCCCCAAAGCCGAATATCGGAAATCTACCGGCACTGCGGACCTGAGGCGGGCGAACGTCATCGGCGCTGAGATGGTTGCTCGGAAACTGGAGGAGTGGCGCGCGCTCGAAGACCAGTTGTTGGAACGACAATCGAAACCGGTGGTCCTATCACAGGCATTGATAGACCAAGTCACCGCGAGTCGCCTGCATTCCTGGGTGTTCTCAGACGACGATGAGCGGTGGTCTGACGATGGGCTAAATGATGAAGAGCTTCGGGCCATCGAAGCTTTCAGTCAGACAACCGATGCCCAGATGCGCAGCATACTCAGCCAAGGCAAGGGCTCTAAGGAGTGGCGTGTGGTTGTCGATACGGTCCTCGAGTGGTGTGAAATTCAGGGCCATAGTGTCTCGGTGACCGACCCGCTGTTTCCGCAGTTGGTACGTGCGTTTGCTCGTGTTGAGCAGCGAGCACAGCAGTTAATCGTGGCGCGCAATCGCGGCGACGAAGTCGAGGTCCCAGTGCCGGTACCTGTAGTGGTAGGCGAAAAGCTCTCGGCAATTGTAGAACCCTTCGTAAAGTATAAAACTCCGACAGTTAATGGGCCGAAGCCGGTTTCGATGGCGGTATCAATTTGGCAAAAATTCATTGAGTTCAAGGGTGACGTCGTGTTCGACGACGTTACCTCAGACGACATATACAACTTTATCGATGCCCGCCTCAACGGAAATGCTAAGCCTAAACCTTGGTCGCAGGGGTACGTCGATGGACACGTGAAGCGGTGTCTGCGGGAGATATTCTCGTTTGCTCGAACTAAGAAATATATGTCTGCGGCCAATCCAGTCACTGAGCTCGAAATCACTCCCAAGATATCGTTAGATGAGAGAGCGAAACGGCAAATGCCGCGTTACCCCTTTTCGTCTGACCAGTTGAACCAACTGTTCAGTTCAGAGTGGTATAAGGTTGGCACGAAAGCACTGCGCGGGAAGGCTCGAGATGACTTGGCGGTGCGATATTTCGCGCCGTTAATCGGACTGCTCCACGGGTCGCGGGTTCGGGAGTACCTTCAGTTGATGACAAATGACGTTGTTGTCGTTGGCGGCGTCGATTGCATTACATTTCAAATTGAGATTGCTCAATCTGCTAGCGAGAAGACGAATCAGCAAGAACTGCCTCGCCGCAGCGTCAAGAAGCCGACCGTCTTGCGGACGATACCCATTCACCCTCGGCTCGTCGAGCTAGGCTTCATGGATTACGTGAAGGAGCGGCGCGCGGAACTTGGCGGCATTGGCCCATTGTTCGCGTCGTCATTACCGGAGCCCGGTGGGAAATCGCCGATGTGGGGGCGGGCGTTCGAGCAAGCCTTCTTGCGCTTCGTACGCGACACACTCGGCTTCGGCAACGGGTACGGCTCTCACTCTTTCCGGCACCTGTTTGAAGACCAGCTGAGAAGTGCGCAAGCCGTGGCGAAATCATGGCCTGCCGGCCTTGCTAATTTCTTGTCCGGACGATTACTTCCCCGCGATGCAGACCAAAAGTTCTTCCGAAGTACCGGCAGCGAACAAGGCTATGGTGCAGGGTATGGGCCAAAAGACGTTCTGCCTTACCTTAGCCAGGTTGATTTCGTGGACGTCACGCTGCCCGTAAAATTCTCGGACTGGCGGAAGTCATAACAACCCGGGCTAGCCGGGCTGTGTGTTACATAGGTGGCCGTTACTCAGCGGGACGGTGCATGTATCGATTGTCGATGCCATAACTTACTGTGAAAGCCACAAGGCCGAGGACACCGCTTGCGGAACCATCGAACACAAAGTAAAGCAGGCTGTCCAGTCGGTCTTCGACTCAGCTCTCCGTCGTCAGGTTGAGAATGAAGTACGAGCAGAGCGCGAGCAAGCGCGCCCGTAACATAAAGCCAGGGGCGGCACCGTCCATTCTGATGAGAGGTAGTCCTAACTAAAGTGCTGCGCTCTGAGCTTCCTTATGTGCATGTAACAAAAAAGCTGAAGTTTGTCAGAGAGGTTGTCAAGGGTGACCACGGTTGTTGCTATACGAAGTGCGCCAATCGGAGCGCACTTTTTATAGAGGACAATATGAACTTCGAATCGGTCGAACTTTACGGGTCGATGGCCAGCTATGGCCGCCTAATGGCGCCATCTGAAGTACAAGAGGCCATCTACCAGCGCAAGGGGATTCCCAGCCTACACCCGGGCTGGTGCCTGTGTGGCGATGTCAAGGCTTCTATGTTCGACGCCATCATCGAACATGGCAATGGTGTAGACATTCGCTTGTCTGGGTTTGTTGGACCTGCCGACGGGGCTTTTGCGACTATCACACAGCAGCTTGGCGGCGCGCAGCATCGGTACCTGCTGCCACTCTACGAGCCTTGTGTCGTCGAGTTCTTGGAAGCCCTTGAGCGGCAACCAATCCAAACTATGCTCGGTCGAGAAGGGCAGACACAAGCGATAGTGCTGCAGAACAAGCTGTCTTGGCGTAACATCGCTCCGCTCGTCGAAATGTGTCAGCAAAACCGGCGCGTCGGTGTCGAAGAGACTTTGGCAGAGGTGATTGAAGCAATCCATGCGGTCAGCCGACCAGAAACGATTCCAAGCGTTTACAAGGGTGTGTCACTAACCGATTTGAGCGTTTCGGTTATCGTGCCAATGCAGCACTGCTTGACCGTCGCAAGAGACGAGAATGTAGCGCCTGGAGAGCAGGAATGATGGCAAGGGAACCGATGTTCGCGCTGACGCCGGACTGTGGGTATTTCATGGTGTCCGACGCGAAGACACATGAGGCTATCGCGGTCGTGGAAGCGGGCGACGAGGTAGAGGCAGGGCAGTTTTTCGGTGCCCTACGCCACATACTGCAAGCGTCATCACAGGTTCACCTATGCGTGCTGGAGAGTGTGACGCTGCCGAACGAGATTCCAGTCTTCCGGCGCCAATACCTGAAAGCCATGCAGGTGAATGCAACATAGGAGGGCAAATGAGCGGTACAGCCGGCACTGACCACGTCGCTTTCAAGCTCCTGTAACTGATTCTGCGGCGACCATACCCCTTAGTACTGGTCGCCGCATTCTATTCTAAGGCTCGTGAGGGGATTCGCTCCATTCCTAGGAATGGAGCGCGCGATGCTGGATTATAGAAACGTAGCGGCTGCCTTCTCTGCAGTCATCTGTCATCTATAACCTTGATACATAAAGGGGCATGAAGCAGGTAGCCGGTGCGGCCTATCTCGATATAACTGAGCATTAAGCCAACTGTACCAGGGTATAGCCGCAATTCCCAAGTTCTGTCATCGAATTCGGATATGGGGACGTCAAAAAGGATGTTTGGTCGCTGGTCACCATGGGTTGTAGAGTCGGCGATGACGTCAACCTTCACCACGCTGCCGCCCCATTCAAAACCTAAGAAAATTCCATAGCGCTCCGCCTGTCCGCGGGCACCCTGTCTGGTGTAGTGAAAATGTGCGGAATTTACAATATCGGTACCATAAATCGCCGCTTCCTTATAAATCGATTGGGCCGATTTCAAATCGGAACAATGGAAGATAGGCTTTTTACCTGCAGCCCTCACAGTGGGCTCAAAATCCTCTGGTGCCTGTCGGGTGGCATTCTTGTTCAACCACGTTTCTGTAAAGGGAGATGGGGAGATGAATGGCAACATTCTACTTGTTGTTGATATTTGTGGGTTGTTTGAACTGGTACTTTACATGTTTTGCGCCAAATAGAAGCTTTCGCTGCAGACAGATACATGAAATTATCTTTAGCGAGGAAGCGCAAGATGCGGAGTCGGACCCGATTTCCGCCTACCGCAGGTGACGAATATCGAAAGGGCGAGACAACCATTTGTAATGGGAGCATCCGATGGCAATGTAGGCCCTCGCCGCGTGTCGCCGCTTCACTATTACTTGCGGAGAACAAAGCGTGTGCAAGACGCGCTGGTTCAGAAATTACCAGAAAACTTTGAAAGGATTTTTGTCCCCGACTGAGTCAACTTCAGGCCATGGAGCTTTAATAAGTGGGTCGAGCCAGTCGGCCATACGTGCCATCAGCTCAAGGCTGCCGGTAAGTTCTGCTGGTGCTGTAGCCTGGTTCGCTGACACATCTTCCATCAAGCGGCGAAGTGACCGCGCACGGTCGAGGTCCTTTGACATCTTTTCGAATTCAGCAAGCTTTGCCAGTAGTGAGTCTTTGTTCGCTTTTGCGGCTTCCCACTCGTCTGCCTTCTTCTGGCGAGCTCGTTCGCGCTCCGCTCGCACTTCGTTCTCGACATTGCGACGAATGGCCGAATCTGCGACGGACTGGAGGGCCTTTTTCACTTTGGTTTCAATCGTCCCACGAGCGGTATCCTCGACTTTGCAGCTCTCGTAGTAGGTCGTAGCGTCTACAATGGAGAGGTTTACTTTCCCTGTTGGGATATAGCGATACTTTGGCGGGCGATATTCCCAAGTTGACTGCCGTGCTACACCGCGCGGTGTCTTCTGCGGTTTTAGTGCGGGTGGCGGTACCAACTCCTGCGCAATTCGTTCTCGTATGTAAATGAAGAAGTGCCGTCCATGCAAAATGAAGCAATTTCGCTTACTGCTTGTGTCGCGGCGCATCCCTCGACGTAAGGGAGATACAGGCGGATGTGAGTTCTCAAATTTCGCGCCCAATACTTCGAGCTGATGCGCGAATCTGTCTACGAGCATAATTGCTCGTTCTTTCTGTTCTTGAGATACAGAAATATCTACCCACGTAACCCCCAGCGAGTTCAATGCGCCTTCTTCAAGTTTGGTACTTTTGAGTGCTCGTCTGACCAGCTTCGCTTGAGGAGAAAAGGCGGTCGATTCAAGGGGTGCCACGTAGTCTGGGCTTTCTGACTTTTCGGAGTTAGTCGCGGTGCTTTGAGCTTCAGCCACACGCTTTTCCAATACACCATCTACCTCGACAACATTGATGATTCGCTCGTACGTTGTGGGAACGGTAGTCTCATGCAGTACCGGTTTAGGAATCGGCTTGCCGGCCGCAAGCTTCGCCCAGTACCCTCTGGGCGGCATCGGAACGTCCAGCGTCATACAGATTTTCCGGAGCCCCACATCGGACAACCCGTAGGTCTTCGCAAGGGTTTTTACTGGCGTAGTCCACACTTCGTCGAAGAGCTTCTGCCGTTCAAAGGACGTCCTTTTCCACATCTGAGTTCTTCCTTTCCTAGTGTTGAGCTTCCCGATGTATCCGGTAAGAGTAGGGCAAATGCGACTTTATAACGTTGCGAAGGCCAGCGAGCTAAGGCCCTGCGGCGAGACTGGCCTTGTGAGGTCGCGTTCCCCCGACCGTACGGTGGCCGTGTTCAGCTCACGTACCTCCTTTCGAAGCCGGCCAGGATTTCAATTAGCTTTGCGCATCAGACGCTCGGACTTCGTCTAGGCTAAAGGTGCCGACGTCTTTGGCAAGCTATTCAGGTTTGGCAGATGCATGACACAGTACGGTACATCGTGCCGTCTGGTTCACGGCGCTCGCTGGGCGTGTCCCGGTCGTCGGTCTTGCGTTTCATTACGGGAACTGTAAGAAGGAAAAGCGGCACCATTGTCGCTCTTCCTGCAGCCGTCGCGTTAGAACCCGATTGCTCACACGGTCGGTGGCCGCTTCAGCCGCTTGACGCCCTTCAGGGCTGAGAGATTGAGCTGTGCGAGAACGGTCGCCAGACATAGCAGGTGCAGATTTAGTGTGTTGGTCTACTGTTAGCATGCGCCGACTCACAGCCAATGAGCCTGGCCAAGGTTCGCTGTGCTTGAGGTATAGTTGGTCAACAGCATTGCGAGTTCCACTTATGTCGACCAGCATCAAACATCACTACGTGCCGCAGTGGTACCAAAAAGGCTTCCTTGCGGAAGGGGAGACCCAGCTCTACGTCCTTGACAAGTGCCCAGAGCGATTTCCACTCCCAAAGGGGGGCTATTCGACGGCCAAATCCGTTTTCAAGAAGGGCCCAGGGGCAGTCTTCTTCGAGAAGCACTTGTACACGGTTGAAGCCTTTGGTAAGCCGAACGACGATATCGAGCGCCTGCTGTTCGGAGAGATTGATACCGAGGGGGCCAAGGCCATCGAGGCTTTCTTGGCCAGCGATTGGAGTCGGATTCACGAGCTCCATCGCTATGTTTTCGAGTTCATGGATGCGTTGCGTCTGCGAACGCCGAAGGGCTTGCGCTGGCTGAAAGAGATGGGCAAAACCAAGACCCAAATGCAGCTCATGTATCTAATGCAAGAGTGGCGGCAAATGCATTGTGTGATGTGGGTCGAGAGCGTATGGGAAATCGTCTCGGCTAAAAACTCGAAGCACAAGTTCATCTTTTCCGACCATCCGGTAACGTTTTTCAATCCACACGTCTTTCCTGTTTCGACATCTGGTCAACAGACGCCAGACCCGCAGCATGGGTGGATTGGAACCCAAACGCTGTTCCCGCTCGACCAAGACCATCTGTTTGTCCTGACACATCTGGAGGCCTCCGAGGGATTCGCTCAAGCCGCCGCATGCAAGCCGCGAACCAATGCTCGCCATTTTGATAGCTCGCTGATGCGATACGATAAGTGCATTCGAGACCGGGAACTGACCGATGCGCAAGTCGCAGAGGTCAACTACATTATTAAACAGCGAGCGGACAAATACATTGGAGCGGGTACGCTTGACGGGCTTTACCCTGAGAAGCACGTCAAAAATCGGATGTGGAATAAGCTAGGGCGGTTCCTGCGTCCGGACCGGATGAGTACATATAAGAGCGGCGGGGAAATCCTTGTCAAGCTGAACGACGGCAGATTCATGTTTCAGGACGCGTACGGGCGACGGCCAGCGACGCAACAGGAATATGCAGCCAAGGTGGCAGAAGCTGAAGCCATGGAGCGACATTTTCACAAATTGCTGGCTGAGCACAAAGCCAAGCAGCGGGAGTAGGCGTGAAGACTTTTCACGTGAAAACTTGGCAGCAGGACGAAAGAAAAGCCCCTACTGAGGAGCTTGCGGGTTACTGGTCTTCGCGCCTCACGCCAGCCCGACAGACCACAGGTAGGCGTTTGTCTTGCCAGCGCCGTATGCGCCCTCGAAAAGGCGCCTGGGCTCCACACGTAGTTTGCGGTGTACTGCAGCAGCTTTTCGGAGGTTCTACGTTCTGGCACCTCCCAATAGTTGCTTCTCTACCAGACAGCGGAGACGCCAGGGTGGGCCAGCAGATAGGCCAGCACTGCATGGATTGAGGGCGAATGACCGCGGCGGTAGCTAGGAGAGTAATGCGTGAAGAGGCCCATCACTTCACTTAATGGGTGCCGTCCGGGCACAGTTCAGTCGTCACATACTTGCCAGCGACCTCCGCGCGCGTTTTAGAGGGCAGGGTTTCTCTCACCAGCGAGGGCAGCGGTGATGTAAATGATGTGGAGAGACCGTCCGATTTCCTCTTCCTCTTCTGCTTGCTTGGCATCGCCTAGGCTTCGCGCTGCGGTCCGGCGTCGAGCCCAGCACTATCCTGAACAAGCACGTCCGCATCCGCCGCATCAAGTCGAGTTGGCGCTGCCGCTCTTGGTCCGGTGGCTCATTTTCCAAGGTCCGGTCCCGTGGTCAGTACGCCCCATCGTAGCCGAAGCCCTGGACTTTGCGCAGCGTTTTCGGACAGAGGATTGGCCATCGATTGTTCAAGGCCTTGTCACTTGGTGCTAATCATCTGCTCAACGTGCAACTACCGGCGGGGCAGCAATGCCTTAAATTTGCCGCGCCGGGTTCTATGCTGATACCTCATCAGAGGATTTGCTACGCCTTTTGGTGGCGCCAGCCTCTTTGGCTGACTGTTCGAAGCATTTGATGGCTTCATAAACCTCCATGTAAGGCTTACGTAGGGAGTCCCACGGCTCCTGTCCACGCGAGCGGCATTCTTCAGCAAGTGTGCGCAGCATCTCACCGGCGGCGGGTAGCAGCTTAGCGACTTGGACGACTGGGTCCTGTTCCGTTTCTGTGTTTGTCCGGAGCCGCTCGAGCAGCGCTCTTTCCACTTTCGCATCTCGTGCCTGTCGCCGTGCCATTGCAATCGGGTCTCCATGTTTCAGTAGCCAACCGCGGATGTAGACCAAATCGTCCACTGTGAACAAATCTTCAATGCTCCGACTGCGGTATTGCTCTGAGATTTCGATATAAGCTTTGACGTCGTCTGGGTCTGCATCCAGTGGGATGCAGCCGTAAGTATCCGTAACGCCTCGCCTCCGCACCTCAGAGTAGGGATAACGTACGAGGGGAACCTTCCTGCTACCTTTGCGCTGTTTGCATTTGATGGGGGGCATTGTCAGTCCTCCTTCAGTACGGCCGGCGCCACCGTCGGGATAGCCGTGACCAGGTCTGCCAAGGTCATAGGCGGGTCATCGAAGACTCGAATGCGAATCATCTTCGGCATGCGCGTTGCTAACAGCTCCCGAACAGGAATTAGGGCCCCGGCGGCCTGCCCGTATTGCTTGACGTAGCCAGAATGGCGGTCGCACCAAAGCTTTTGCCTCGGCTTCCACAGGTCTATCGCCTCGCGGTGCAGTCCCAGCACCTGTGAGCGCACGCCGGAGAAGAGAGGACGTGTCCGCGTCGAGGCTAACAGCCCCCGCAGGCCCCAGACCTTATGCCCATTTCCACCTTCGCTCCCGTACTCCAATTGTTCACAGCAACGCTCGATTCCAAGCTTCAGTTCGCGGACAATTTCACTGCGTAGCTTCCAAGTCCAGGTCGAAGTCTGCTTGTGAAAACCGCGAGATTTCTTCGTTTTCGGGCACTCCAGCTCGCGCCACTCCCGCTTCGTCGCATACAGCAACACGTAGTCGCCGAAGGTGATGTGCCCGTCGGCGGACATCGCATCGCGAGCAACGCGAGCATCTTCGCTTGCCGGGTCGGCGAGGCCCCCTTTGCCGGAATCAGAGAGGAGCCACCAGTGCACTTTTTCGCCTACGGGGTAGGCCACAAAGTGCACGACTGCGACGCCGCGTGTGCGGTCGTAGGTGCGCTGTCGCGTGCTGCGGGCAATGGGGTAACGTACCGCCATTTTCGTGACGAATGCCGCCAGTTTTGCGCGGTCTATGACCCCGCCGCACCACATCCGGTGCCCCTCTCTCCCAGCAAGAAGCTGGAGATGCTGCATTAGGGCAGTCTGGTTTCGCGGTACGGCCAAGCCAAGGGGCTCGAGTTTTGTTGACATCAAGAGGGCTCCTGCTGATTTGTAGACAGATACCTCTCGTATAGTCACTTCGCTTCAGCAGGGGCGGTTTGGAGACAGAGGGCTGCCGGCAGACTATGAACCCATTAAAAAATTTTCAGGAGGATTCGGCTCGAACGAACCCTCCTGAAAATTTTTCGCGATTCGACAGAATCGCCATGCTGTCTCCAAACCTACCGCGCAATCTGTGCGGTCGTACCGGACATGAGGACCGGCATACCGGCGGATTTGCGCGGTTATACGCTCTCAGCGATTATCATTGGCTGCCGACACGATTTTGCGCGGCGTAGCATCCCTTACAATATTGGTGGCGGGCGCAGCCGCACAAACGTCCCCGCCGCGGTAACAGGGAAGGCGGACGTCCGGTTTACAAGCAGCCGACGGCATTGCTCTTAATGGCGCCCACATAGAATTTGACTGCATAGCTGGCAATGACAATAGACCAAATCAGTGACGGTCAGCAGACCTTGGGCACCCAATCAGCACCAAGCGGGACTTCACCCGAACTCACCGGCGGCCAAGGCTTCAGCTTCGAGGATGCTGTTTCTTCGGTATACGCAGCAGCGCTGCTCTGCGAGACAACAGCGCCAGGCCTGCCGGGCCGCGTCGTCAGACATGTCTCCGTCCAGCAAGGTGCGTTCGGGCAGCCGCTGGACGACCTCATCGTTCGGGCAGAAGGTGCCGACGAGGTCTCGATAACCTTCAGCGCCCAGGTCAAGCGCAAGCTGGTAATCAGTGCGGCGAGCACGAACACTGACTTCCGAGAGACGATTGAGCGCGCTTACGAAACGCTCTCGGGCGCGGGATTTCAAGCTTCGTTGGACAGGGTGGGCGTCATCGTCGGCGAAATCTCGGACGCAGCCAAGAGGAGCTTCGAGACGCTTTGTGAATGGGCGCGGGCAGAAAGCTCCTCGGAACAGTTCGTCCGTAAGCTGCAGACCGATGGTGCCGCGGGAGACAAGCTCTCACAGTTCGAGGCGGTTCGCGACATCCTCTCGTCCAAGGTGGTGCCCGGCGAGCTTGATGTAGCCACCCACAAACTGCTGAGTCACTTCGTCCTTATACGCCTGGACTTGCTGACCGAAGGCTCACCGACCGAGGCGCAGACAGTTGCTGGTCTTGCTAACGTCTTGGCTCCAGTGGACCGTCCCCGCGCTGACGACCTGTGGCGCCGGTTGCTGGCGTTGGTGCGCGTTTCGCAAGGGCGCGCTGCAGGGTACGACCGCAAGACGCTCGTCGCTCGCCTGAACGGCGCTTTCCGGCTTGCTGGAGCGCCGAGTGCGCAAGCAGCACTGCAAGCCATACAGCAGGAGAGCCGACTTGCCGCTGCCGAAATCACGAACAGCATCTCTGGCTTGAGTGTGCCGCGCGCCACCAGCGTTAAAGCGGTGGTCGAGGCTGCAAAGTTGCCTGGCTTTTTGCAGATTGGCGGCATGCCCGGTGCGGGCAAGTCGGTTGTTCTCCGCTCGGCGGTCGAACAACTTGCTGCCTCTGGGACTGTCCTCTTCCTAAAGTCCGACCGTCTACGGGGGAGCACGTGGGCGCAGTACGCCGCCGCCGCGGGCATGACGCTCGGCAACTTGGAGGAGCTTCTGGTGGAGGTTTCCGCGTCCGGCTGCAGCGTGCTGTTTGTCGACGGTATTGACCGTGTAGAGGTCGAACACCGTGGCATCCTCCTGGACCTGCTGAACACCATCCACTCCTCGCCGTTGCTGTCAGCATGGTGCGTCGTGGCCACAGTGCGCGACACCGGAATGGAGCCGCTTCGCACTTGGCTGCCTGCGCGTCTGTTCTCAAGAGGAGTGCGGACGCTGAACATCGACTCTTTCGATGACGAGGAAGCTGAGGCACTCGCGCAAGAAAAGCCAGCCCTTCGACCGCTGCTTTTCGGCAGTGATTCTGTTCGCACGGTCGTTCGTCGGCCCTTTTTCGCGGCCGTGCTTGCCAAGGAGTTTGACTCGTCGAACGCGCAGGCTACGTCTGAGGTCGACCTTGCGGCTCTGTGGTGGGAGCGCGGCGGCTACGGCGCTGACCCCACGCGAGTGGGCTACCGGCGAAATGCCCTGGTGCAGCTGGCCAAGACAGGCGCACATCAACTCGGCAGGCGTATCCCCATAGCCGATGTCGATGCTCAGGCGCTCGCCGAACTCGAGGCGGACGGCATCGTTCGACCCGTTAGGCGCGGACACAGCGTGCAGTTCTCCCACGATATCTTCTTTGAATGGGCGTTCCTGCAGCATTTGGTTCGGGCGGAGGACGCCTGGCCGGACGTCATTCGCGAAGTTGGGGAGCCGCCAGCACTTGGGCGGGTCGTCGAACTGCTCTCCCAGGAAGAGCTTGCCCACGGCGAGAACTGGGCCAACCACTTGGCCACCTTGGAGAGGAATCAGGGACTTCGCTCCCAGTGGCTGCGCGCGTGGATGGCCGGGCCGTTCTCCCTCGAGACGTTCTCGCAGTACTCTGCCGCCTTCGACCGAGCGATGCTCGACACTGCCCACTCGCGGGTCCGCAAGGTCGTCGTTTGGTACCAAGCTGAAAAGACGAAGCCTAATACGGCCATTCTCGAGCGCTCAGACGCTCCTGACCTCGACCTCGCCAAACGCATGCTGTACGCGGACATGTGGGGGCATCCTTCGGACGTCGCAGCCTGGGCTCGCTTCTGCACCTGGCTTCTGGACCACGCTTCAGACATTCCAACCAGTGTGATTCCAGACGTGGTCTCGGCGTTCGGGGTCTGGCAGAACATGTTCTCCCACCACCGAAACCCGGTGTCCGAGCGCATCGTTCAGACCTGCCTCGCCTGGCTGTACCACATCCAGCATCAACGCCATCAAAGGGGGTTCTCGATGGACCGCGGGGTCTGGACCGAGATTGATGACTCGCGGGATGGTTTGGACGAACTCGAGTCCGCGCTGCGCATGTTGGTGCTGAACTCTTCGCTTACTCAGGGCTCCTTGGTCACTCAGTACCTCCGCGATTTGCAGCGCCTGGAACGGATGCCACGCCAGGCCGTGCAGTCCGTGTTCACACATGCCCCATTTCTCTCGCGTGCTTGCCCTGCGGAGTTGGTCGATTTCACTCTGTCCGCGGTGCGCAAGAACCTCCCCGTGGTTGTAAAGAAGGACATGCGAGGCCGGGACTACTTGGGGTCACACAGCTTCGGCCACTTCGAATGGGACCATCTTTCCATCGACGACCAATTTTCCTTCTTCCCTGCGGCTCCGACGAGGGAGCCGTTCCACTCGCTGCTGCAGCAAGCACCGGACCAGGGTAGGCGCCTGGTTCGAGAGGTCGCCAACCACGCCATTCGGTCATGGCGGCAACTGCATCGGCTCTCCCACGAGAAAGATGGAACACCTATCCCGCTCGTCATGCAATTCCCGTGGGGCACGCAGGTGTTCTGGGGTGACAGCCGCGTCTACTTGGGTGCACGTGGAAGCTTCGGGCCGTCGACCGTCAACTCAGGCTGGATGGCTCTTGAGGCGTGGGCGTTCCGTGAGCTTGAGAAAGGCACGCCAGTTGACGACGTCCTCAAGGCGGTCTTGGAAGGGCACAAGTCCGTGGGTGCCCTCGCTGTTGCCGCTGCCATCGCCCTGCAGGCGCAACACACCTCCGCAATAACTCTGCCCATCGCGACGAATCAACGGCTTTGGCACTGGGACATTCGGCGCCAGGTGGAGGACATGGCGCAGACAGCGAACCTTATCGGGTTCATCAAGCCCCAGGACAGACCTCACGGCTTGGCGGTGAAGGAAGGCAACGAACGGCCCGTGCGCCGTGCAGATATCCGCTCGCTCGGCACTCTCATGGTGCTCAGGGGGGGAGAGCTAGGGGCGCAAGCGGTTGCGGCCATCCAAGGCTTCTCGAGGGACCTGCCCTTTGATTACGCTGAGCAACGAAAGAACGCTGGAGTGCGTTCGGACCTCGCAAGAACAGCGGAGATATGGGTGGAGCTTGGCAAGCAAGAGAACTATCGCGCAAAGCTCAGTCAGGATGAATCCACGGTGGAAATCTCCCACGAGAATCCTAAGGCAACAGGCGAGGACATTCAGACGATGCAGGCTCGGTACAGCGAGATGGGGCGCTATCTCACTCTTCTGAACTGGGTTCACTCTTACTTTGACAACGGCAAGCTGAAGGAGTCACTGACGCTCGAAGCTGCTGCAACAGCAGCAAAGGAGCTTGACTTCGAAGACCTTTTCGCCACCGGACATGAACACACGGAGCCGGCGCACCAACGGCAATCGGCCGTTGCTGGCGTGGCGGCAATCCTCTTGCTTGAGAAGGCTGAAGCGCACCTGCAATGGGCGGGTGAAGTGTGCGCTCGTGCTGCGCAGACGCCGGAAGTGCCGCAACCGTTTTTCACCCGCAGCATGAAGCTTATGTTCCACCCAGTGCTCTACGCCGCCAAGGGGATGGGGGCATTGTTTGCGGTTGCTGAAGACGACGAGGACGTCAAGCCGCTGCAGTCTTTCCTGACGAAGCTGTGCGCCCATCCCTACGAGGAAATCGCAGTCGCGGCATTCGGGGCCCTGCTGGGTGCCTGGTCGCGGTATCCGGACATTGCGTGGGCAGCGATGCGGTTGGCTACGGCGCTATCGCTCTTCGAGGTGCAGTATGGTCCAGAAGGAGACGCAGAGGAACGAAACTACGCGCGAATCCGGCAGGTAGTCGCCGGAGAACTCCAACGTCTCCAAGATGGAGCGCCTGTGGCCGGCCCCCTGCCCACATGGCCTGAGCCCTGGGTATTGATTACTGACGGCGAGGCTGTTCAGGCTCGCCGGCAACGTGGTCGCACTGTCGATGCCGAGTGGCAGGTCAACCCAGTGCACGTCGACACCTCGCTCCTCGAGAAAGTTCTGCAGGTCATCCCTTTGGAAGCCGCATTGGCGGACCAAGCGCACGCGGCGCTGTTCCTCGACTGGTGCGAGGGCCTGGCCAAGTGGACCGTCGAGCGAATCGCGCCTGCCTGGGCGAGAAGCAGGCGAGACCTTGATAGGACCCACGGTCCGGACTACTTCGAGTGGCGTAGTCATCTCTACCGATTCCTGGCCCAGGTCGCGCTGAAACTTCCCGTAGAGGAGGGTACACGGCGGTTCTTGCAACCTGCCATTGCTACCAATGACGAGACCTTTGCGAGCCTCGGTGAATGGTTCACTGGTTATCTGATTGACCACGTGGCGGACAGTCCAGAGATTCCTCAAAACGCCTTGGAGTTGCTCTCTGTCGTCACGCAGCGCGTTCTGGCCTATCGGGATTGGAGCCACGCCGGTCACGGCGGGCACTCAGAGCAGGACTTCGTCGACATCGTCAAGCATCTGTTCTTCGCCGACCTCGGGTATGCAGGCGGGGCAGTTCGCTTTGCGAACCGAAACTGGGCCGAAGTTGGAGCTGTGGTTCCAATTTTCGAACCGATACTGCGTGCCCACGGTTCTGTCACCTTCGTTGCACGCGCGTGGATGAGCCTTTGCGAAAGCAGCTTCGAACACTATCCAGTTCAACACTTCGTCGACAATCTTGAGCACGTCTTGGTTGGAGAGGGCACCCCTCCGGGATGGCGCAACACGCAGTTGCCGGGGCGGCTGTCGGGGCTGATTCAGCGCTTCAGTGAGCGGCAGCAACCCATGCCCTTGGCGACGGCGCAGAAGCTGCTGAGAGCACTCGACAGGCTCGTGGACATGGGCGACAGGCGGGCAGCCGCTGTACAGCTTAGCGAAGTCTTTCGCTCTGTTCGCGTTACGGGCTGAAGACGCCACTGCTCTCCATGAGGGCGAGCGTCTCCTCGCCCATACATCTTTGACGGTGCCTCTGTTGCTATACAACGTAGGAAAGTTGTGAAATGTGCCAACACTTCGCACGAGGTCCGCGGCGCTGCCAACGCCTGCCATTGCCAACGTTCTTCGTCATGCAGTGAGCAGGTCGGCCGCCAACCGACCTCGCTCACTATCTCGTCATTTCTTCCGGCGTTCATCGGCTAGCCACCGATGCCGCAGCGCGTGATGCGTCTTAAAAGGGCGCCCGTCACGTGCCGGAAGGGGGGCGGGGAGTAATCCCCAACGGGTTTTCCGTTGGGAGTAATCCCCCGCCTCTACTTCATCCTGGAAGTGTCACAGAACCAGTGCGATTCGGAAACGGACGGACTGCATGATTTCGTGCAGCCGGGGCGAATGCCTGTGACCACCGGGCTCATCATCCGGTGCAAGCTCCTGATTTGTTGAAAGCGGTATGGCGTCGCGAATGTGCGATGCTGGAGCCCGCCGTCGGCGTGCTACCTGGCGCTCCTGAAAAGGCCCAGATGCACGACGAAAAGCCCCCACGTAGACAGGCAGGGCAGCGCGAGGCTAGTCAAAGAGATTTGACTGGTCGAAGCCTGCAGGGCCGGACATGAAACCGAGTAGGAATCGGTGGAGGAGTCTGGCACGGGAGTAGAGGATGACCAGGGTCGCATCTGGAAGTCGTCTGCCTCGCCGGGAGCAAAAGCGTGTAATTGCCCGCGAGGGCATGGGGAGAGTAAGAACCAGCTAGGGCCTTCAGTGCCTGGAATTCCTGGAAACTACCCGAGAATGCTGCAATGAGTAACACCCCGCTTAATGGGTTCGGGGGTGTGAAATGGGGAGATGCGCCCTAAAGCGGAACGTGTAGTGAGGGACTGGTGGTCTGCTCGCCAAGCTCAACGTATCTAACGAAAACAAAATGGGCGGCGGTCCGGGGAGCATGGCTACCTCGGAAACCAACGCCTATGAGACAACTGCTCGCGATGAAGGTCGGGCCGCCAGCAATGGTGGGTCAGTCCCGAGATGCAAACTGGAGCGTGCGGTTGAGCGGCCGGCCGTTGGCATACAGCGGTCGAGTCGGAAGAGTCGTGACGAGACTCGTGATGAACGAGAGCCCGGGTGGCACCGGGCTCAAGGGGAACGGGCGTCGATGACAAGACGCCCACCGTCCACAGAAACTGCCTATTACCTCATGTCGGGTGGCACCGAGATGAGGATGGCAATGACTTTGTGGGGTGGAAATCGGGGATGGCACCCCGATGAACCGCCAGTGAAGGCGAGGGAAATGCTCGGTTACCGAGCGCAGGGGCTTCGCACCCTACCTTGATTCATGATTGGATACCGGCGGCTTTCCGCCGCCGGTTCTCTTTCAAGCTTCAAACAAAGCGAAAATCCACGGCCACAAGGAAGCCCACCAACTGGTGGGCTTCCTCTTTTCTAGTTCATCCAACAGTGCCATGACAAAGACGGGGTAGAGCAGCCGCCCGTGCATGTGGCGAGCGTGTGTGGAAGGATGGAGCCACCTATCCAGAGATTTGGGATGGTTGACGTGGATAGCCAGGCCTGAAGGCCTGAAGAGCACAGGGACGCCGCATAGCGGCGGTAAGAGGTTTTAACCCCTGGGAAGCACGCCTGCGATGCGAGCGGTTCCCGCTCGCCCTGGCGGGGTATGGAATCGTTAGGGCCTCCTTTGATTGGCGCACCTCCCTCTGCCAACCACTACAAGTATTTTCCGCTCTCGAAGGCATCGGCATTCTTAGAAAGCGTGAAGGGAGGTCTTTTCCGGGCCGAAAGCTTTGGCATCCCAAATATCAGATGCGGGCTACGATGACATCTCACAACGTGCGAAAGCAGTTTGCCGCGTTCGTGCATTACGGATTGAAGAGCCGCCGGCCAGGCGGCGACAGGGCGAGCGCAAATGCGCGAGCCAGGGATACAGTATTGGGTCCGCTAGAACCCGCATGGATACTAGCTTTGCGGCTACTCGGGTGGAAACTTTCGCCGCCAATGGTAGAAAGTTTCGCCGTTACCGGTAACGTATTTTGCTGAGGGAACGGCAAAAAGGTGGAAACTTTCGCCGTCCGCGCTACCGCTGTCCTAGACGAGTTGGGACGTTCGCGCAAAAAAAATGCCGGCGTGGGCCGGCGGTTCTGGTGAACTGCTTGTACACTAGCTCTTGAAGACCTTTTTCACCGTCAGCTTGCTACGGGCAATTTTAAACTCACGGATGACCTCCACCGCAACTAGGGACTCCAGCGCTATTTTCAGGTGCTTGTTGAAGTCTTTTTGCGTGTAGGTTGAACCAGCCAGCGCGCGCAGCGAACGCAAATCAATCGGGGCATGACAGGCGTCTGCTTTGATGAAGCCGTACATCCAAGCGAGAAGACCATCTTTCATTGCCAAGCGTTTGTCCACTTGTATATAGGTGACTTGGCTATCGAACATCTTGGCCATGCTGTCCGATAGCATGACGCTCCAGCTTTCCTTCTCAAGCATTGCATCGCTGATAAAGGAATAGAGGTACTCGATGCCATCGTCGCGGATGAGGCGCACACGGGCGTCATGCAGGCGTTTTATAGACGCTTTGTGAATCGCCCCGGCTTTCGTGGAGGCCGGTTAGTGTGAGTCAGGCCGGAATGGCTTGACTGCTCAGTTGCTTGTAATAGTTTGCCTCAGCTTCGGCTGGCGGTATATAGCCGAGCGGTGCGAGTAGGCGGTGGTGATTGAACCAGGACACCCATTCGAGCGTGGCCAGTTCGACGGCCTCGCGCGTTTTCCAGGGAGCGCGGCGGTGGATCAGCTCAGCCTTGTAGAGCCCGTTGATCGTCTCAGCCAGGGCATTGTCGTAACTGTCACCCTTGCTGCCCACAGACGGCTCAATGCCGGCTTCCGCCAGACGCTCGCTGTACTTTATCGACACGTATTGCGAGCCCCTGTCGCTATGGTGCACGAGCTCGTTTCGTTCCGGCTGACGCGCATACAGCGCCTGTTCCAGTGCGTCGAGCACGAAGTCGGTCCGCATCGAACTGCTGACTCGCCAGCCGACGATTCGCCGGGCGAAGACGTCGATGACGAAGGCGACGTAGACAAAACCCTGCCAAGTCGAGACGTACGTGAAGTCCGAGACCCACAGCTGGTTCGGTCGCTGCGCCTTGAACTGGCGGTTGACGCGGTCGAGCGGGCATGGCGCCTTCGCATCGGCCACAGTCGTACGCACGACCTTCCCTTGCATGACTCCACGCAGCCCGGCCTTGCGCATCAGGCGCTCCACGGTGCAGCGGGCCACGTCAGTTCCTTCACGCCGCAGTTGGCGCCAAACCTTGTCGGCCCCGTAGACTTGCAGGTTCGCCTGCCAGACACGCTCGATGTCGACGCTCAGCACGTCGTCGCGCTGGACACGGGCACAGCGCAGTGACGGGTTGCGTTGCTGCGCAGCGTGGCGCCAGTAGCCCGACGGCGCGACCTGCATCACCTTGCAGATCGGCTCGACACCGTAGGCATGGCGGTACCGGTCGATGAAAGCCCTCACGGCTTGAAGTGGCGGCCGAGCTCCGCCTGGGCGAAAAACGCACTCGCCAAGCGCAGGATCTCATTTGCCTTGCGTAGCTCGCGCACTTCTCGCTCGAGCGCCTTGACGCGCTCATCTTCGGCGGTAGTGGGTCCGGGACGCTGGCCGGTATCACGCTCCTGCTGGCGTACCCAACGGCGCAGTGTCTCCGGTGTGCAGCCAATCTTGGCAGCGATCGACGTGATTGCGGCCCACTGCGACTCGTACTGGCTGCCGGCTTCGCTGACCATGCGCACGGCGCGCTCGATGACTTCAGGGGAATACTTGGGTTGCTTTTTCATAGCTCCATTCTCTCAAACAATGGAGCCTCTACAAAACCCGGGGCGATTCATTGAGCCTCTTTGTGCTGTCGCTGCTGTCGGCCCAATTCAACGTGTCTTCACATCGACAGAACGTGCGCGGAATGAACGTAATGACATTGGACACAACCTGGCCACTGCGGAGTTTGATGAGCGCCAGCAGCAGTCGCTGGTCATCTTGCCGTAGCTCTTCGCCTTTGTATTCCAGCGTCCAGCCTCCCGTGACGTTCAGCTTGGTGTAGTCGCTAAAGACCACGCGTTTGCCTGAACCGGGACGGAAAAGGTTCGATTTGAGCATGGCGGTGGCTAGAGCAAAGGAATTTGCATACAACTTCGGCAGCGTTTTGTTCGCATAGTACGTGCGCTCCTCGAACGTTTCAGTCTCGTCTACAGTTGTCTTGGCCATGTTGGTGCTCGCTTAAGTTGATGTGGAGCGTATAGGCCGTTGCTTTTATCTGGGCACGCGGAGCCACCAAGGTCGCGGGCTTCGCCGCGCGGTAGATGGACAGGAGCTGTAATTTGAGGTGTTAGGTGTCTCGCCGGCAGTGTGCTGTTCGTTCGTACGGGAGACAGTCTTGCGGCTGCCTGAAGGCCCGGCGCTGGCAACTATACAGGCCGCTGAGCGAGTTTCGGAGGTCTTGGGGATGCGCTCTAGGCCGAGAAGACGCAAGAAATCGCCATCGCGGTACTCCGCCCAGTCGTCGTCCTGCCGTGGCGAAAGCCAAGTGGTGGTCTCGTGGTCTGCGAGAACGCCGGCGATTCGCAGCTCGGCCTCAAACACCGCTGCTTTTAAGGATACGAGCGTTGAATCCAGCGCAAACTACCTCTTTTACCTAGGCTCTGGATTACTCTCATTTTCGTTCTTCTCGTTCACCTGTTGTGGCGACGAGGGCGCGCTGAACATCAAAGTTTTAACGTGGAAACTTGTCAGCTCCGGCCCGGCGTGTATGCTGAAGTCAGGGAGCTAGGGAAGCGACTTGACAAACGCTTGAGCTTGCTCCGCGTGCTGCGAAACCACCCATCGAGGTGGGCTTCGTTGCAGCGAAATGCGTCCCCCAAAGTCGCCAAATATCTTCTGAGCTTCAGGCGAAATCACCTTCAATGGATTACCTGACCGGTCTTTACTGAGACTGCTGATACAGTAGGCCTTTGTAAGAAGCCGACTGCCGGCGCCGCCCTTTACAAGTACGAGGCGGTCGCGCTGCTCTTGATACACCTGCTCGTACTTTACGTGGAAGTTCTCTCCACACTTTCGGATTTGTTCTGCTGGTGCCGCCGCCGCGACGCCGGCCCACTCAACTACAAAATACCCAACGATATACAGGGCCGCAGGAGAGACGTGGTCCCAGCCCTCAAGGCCTGCATAAAACACGAGCATGTCTCCAGGACGAAGGGTCCGCAGGCTCGATTTTGGAGGTGTTGGGTCACCGTAGGTGAAGGTCTCGAACTCCGGGTCCAAATGCATCGACTTGGTGGCCATGAGCGCGCGGCGAGAGGGGGCGAAATACTCGGAAAGCGCGATGCCTTTCTTGCCTCGTGACGCCCCATACGTCGTCCCATGCCCTTTGTTGTCGGGAATTGGAATTAGCTCGAACGACCCATCCGCAAAGAGAGGTCCTTGCATGCCACCCGAACCTGAGTCCACGCCTACCCTCAACAGGACTACATTCATTCTTCGACCCCAAAGATAACGCTTCGCAATCTCGCGAGAGTCCAGTTTTGATAGTCCCGAATAGGTAGAGGACTACGGCGTCCGACAACTGGGCGAGTCCATACGAAAGTGTATTCAGGATTGCCGACCAGTAGGGGCGGCCGCGTGTGGCTGGTGCCATCGTAGAAAATGTCGTTATGCCAGCCCAGCGGGTCGTCTGGCTGACTGTGTACGTGGTCGGCTCTTGGAGGAATGTAATTTTCAGGTTTGAATCGTTCGGCACCAGCCAATGGACGCTTCGGCATAAAAATATCGCCCAGCTGATGGGCACGAGAGTCCTTGGCTGCCAACACGTCCTGCCTGCCTTGTGCCTCAAGTGCTCGAACTAGGTCTGCCTGAGACTCGTGTGCCTGCGCTACCCGCATCAGATAGTAGAAGGGTTGCTGCCCGTGGCGCCAGCGACTCAGTCCTGTCAAGCCGAGCACCCAAACACCAGATGACCAGGAATTGGCTGAATATCGGGAACGCATCTGATGCTTGCAAGTAGCCAGTGTTCCCAGCCCGCCGCTAAAGTTAGGCGCGCTGCCTCGCTGCCCGTACAGACCAGCGCGCTGTATATTGACCGTATCAACCACATATGGTCTGACGGTCTCGCTACCAGGGAACTTATTGAGCACTGCGAGCAGCTCTTCAGCCGAGACATCCCAACGTATTGTCCCTATACGAGCGGTGCCACCGTCTGTAGGCAGCGCCATAATATCAGGTGCGTTGCATGAATTGCGGGGAACGTCACGAGGTAAAACCAAAGGTTGAGTAGACCCACAGCTTCGCTTCGCCTGCGGCGCAGGAGGTTGGGCAGGGGAAGAGGGGACTCGACAGGAGCACATATATGTTCTCTGCAGTAGACAAGATGACAAATCCTACCGCGAACTAATCTGCTTGACTACATTTGCAGTTCACTGCTGACTGACCAGACGAAAGTGACAGGTCTGTCCTAACAAATCAACGGCCGCTTAATCCTGCATTCAAGGACTTAAAGGACGACTCTCCGCCGAGGCCGTCCTTTTCTTTGGTTCTTCGCGGGGAATGGGGGAAGACGGGATTGACGAACTGAGCAGGAGGTGGTGGCGGAGGTCTGATGTTGGTAGATTGATAGTCGCCAAACAAATCAGTCTGTCAAACCACCGCCATGCTCAATGCTATGCCGTCTGTCCCGTTTTGGGAAGGCCATATTGTCGATGCCGTCCACGAACAAGAGGACGGGTCGCTGTTAATCGTTCTCGATACCAGCCCTTCAAGCGAAGCTTTGTGCGGGGCATGCCGCCAGCCTTGCGCTCTGGTTCATGAGTGCCGAAGGCGTAAGGTGCGTGACCGCGACATTCTGGATAGGCGTGTCTGGCTCGATGTGCCGGTGCGGCGACTGGACTGCCATCACTGCGACGCACGGGTAGCCGAGCACATTGTTTGGCTCGACCGCCGGGCGCGCATCACGCACCGCGTGCGCCTCTGGGTGGAGGCGCTGGCACAGCTGCTTCCGATAGCCCATGTGGCCCGGTTGACCGGCCTGCACTGGCATACCATCAAGGACATCGATCATCGGCGCTTGCAGCACCTGCATGGTGGCTTCTCGGCAGAAGGCGTACGGCGCTTGGTCATGGACGAATTCGCCCTGCACAAGGGGCACCGGTACGCCACTGTCGCCCTGGATGCCGAACGAATGCGGGTGCTATGGGTGGGAGAAGGCAATAGCCGGGAAGCGATTCGGCCGTTCTTCGAGTTGCTGGGAGAGGAAGGCTGCCAGCGGATCGAAGCCGTTGCCATGGATATGAACACGGCCATGGACCTCGAAGTTCGCCAGCAATGTCCAAACGCAGAAGTCGTCTACGACCTGTTTCATGTGGTGGCGCGCTTCGGTCGCGAAGTGGTCGACCGGGTTCGTGTCGACCAGGCCAATGCCTTGCGTGCCGAACCAAAAGCCCGCCAGGTCATCAAGCGCAGTCGCTGGCTGTTACTGCGCAATCGTGACAACCTCAAGGCCGAGCAGGCCGTCAAGCTCGAAGAGCTGTTGGCTGCCAACCAGCCCTTGGCAACGGTTTACCTGCTCAAGACCGAGCTGAAGGAAATCTGGTATGCGCCATCAGTCCGGGACGGTGCCCGGCGGTGGAAAGCCTGGCTCAAGCTCGCCTTGCAAAGCCAGATCGCACCGCTGATCCAGTTTGCCAAACGCCTGGCCAAATATCGCCGCGGCATCCTGGCATCAGCCATCTATCCGATGAGCTCATCGATCCTTGAAGGCGTCAACAACCGCATCAAGGTCATCAAGCGCATGGCCTACGGTTTTCGGGACGCATCCTACTTCTTCCTGAAAATCAAGGATGCGTTCCCCGGCAAAGTGCGATGAACCTTTTCTTTACCGCTTCCAGAAGCCTCAAACGCAAAAGGTGGCTGCGCACAAGCGGGGCCAAGCAGCCCGCAGCTTTGATAGTGAGATATATGGTTCGCAAACTAGGGCACCGTCTTCGATTTCTCCAACTGTCTGGCTCGGCTCATGCCACAACGACCGGTCTAATCGGATACGCTCGTAAAGCAGGGCCCAACGTCCTCGAAGAGCTTCTGGTGCGCTGTTGGCCACTTGAACGAAGAGTTCGGCAGTTGCAAGCGACCAAGGGGCTACGGCATCGAGACCGTGTTCAACCATTACATCATCGTCAGCCATCGCGTAGCTGACTCGATGGTCGAGCCATTCCTGCAGACTCAACCCTGATTGCTGTGCTGCTGTAATTGCGGCTGCACAAACAGCAGGAGATAGATGCAAAAGTGTGCGTATTCCTGTGGGCAGTGGCAGTTCCGTTGTTTTCATTGGCATTCTCTTGTCGTTAAGGTAACAAAAGAATGCCTGAGCTGAACTAATGGTGCAGCAACTTTCAATTACGTAATCCCATCTTTGCCTGGTCCCTATACTTAGCACCCCTCAGATTGAGGCGGCTTTCAAACGGAGGACAACGATGGTAGGAAGGCCAGGTATTACCTTGGTTGACGTTGCACGTGCGTGCGTGTCATTGACGTTGCAGCGACGTCGGCTTGGGCCGAGCAATGTTCGGCTTGAGCTTGGACGGGGTAGCATGACAACGATAAGTCGTCATCTGCGACGGCTCGCGTTCCGAAACGTTCGCGACGAGCGAACTCTCTTCTCAGATGCGCCGTATCGTCGAGTAAGACAATCATAGATTCAATCATTCCGACGATGTCCGCGGACGTGCGTTTTTGTCCGAGGGCATCGTTGTCATGGCTTGTTACGCCCGCGCGTGTCGTCTCATGAATGCGCCGAAAAATGAATTTCCGGGCGATATCCGTTCTTCAGTCCTTCAACGGTACTAGCAGGCGTCAGGATAACGAAGCTCCCTGACAGGGTAGAAATATCCTGGGCCCCCAAATACCCACGAAAGGTCCATTGCCTCGCCTTCCCCTCGTTTAATAGATAGAAGAGCCCGCTAACGTTTTCTTTTACCATCACCCCATCCGGAAGATTGCCTAACATGCTGACCGAGGGACGGTGGCCGGATACCCTTTCTCTTTTCAGGACCACATCGACGTCACCAGCTCGTGCACCAAGAGCAGGCCACGCTGCGAGAAAAGCCTTGTACCGCTCGCGCCTGCACTCGGCACACGGTCGGTGTCCAGCTGCCAACGCCGTAGCCTCATCAAGGAAGAAGAGCTCAGTATATTGACCAGGCTGCATCAACTTCCGCTGGCGTTCCTTGAACTTGAGAAGGCAGGTCACCCAGGCATCACGTTTGGTTTTGGCGACAACTCGCTGATTGTCATCGTGCAGGCAACCGCGATTCCCCATCAGGCTTCCTCTTTCTGGCGAAAAGCAAATTTCACCCTCAGGATTCACTCGATTTTGTAATGGCATTCCTCTAGGCTCCAATAATAGGTCTTACGGTATTTCTGCCATATCGCTCGAAACGAGCGCTGTCCTTTTAAACGCATCACAATCGGTACCGCGAGCTTGTCAAATGCCAATGACATCCTTTGGCACATCGCAGTGTCTGCATACTGCCGATTGCGATGCCTCTATTCTGATTGGTGATGCTGCCACTTATGGAATCCGAAGCAGCAGCGCCCCCCGTTTTGCACGAGTCAGCGCGACATACAAAAGCTTGCGTTGCCCCTCAGTCTCTTCGGGAGCCCCGAAATAACTGTTCGGAGCAACAACCGCAACACAATCAAACTCCAAGCCTTTTGCACGATGCATGGTGGCCAGGTGAATGACTCCCCGGGTGCTGGCATGGTTACTCTGTGCCGTAATGGTCACGCATGTCAGTCCAGCGGATTCGAGTTGCTGAGCCAAACCGTCTCGAACCTTCTCACTTTGGCCGACTACACAGATGGTTAAGCCATCCCCATATTCGACTCGCCATTGTTTGATGAAGGCCATAACATCTTCTGCTGCCCGTTCGAGACCATCGACATTCTTGACTTCTGGGACGGGGCCATGGGTTAACGACTTGTATCGCCGCGTTTCATCGTGCCCATCGTCCAGGTCATCGATTTCGCATCCTTCCAGCAAAGCCACTGCCTGCCTGCGAATTTCATCTGTCGTTCGATAGTTGAGATAAAGTTTCCGGGACCGGCCGCGGATATCAATGCCACACCGGCTCATTGCCGCGCGATTTCTACTGTATATACGCTGGTGACCGTCACCAACGAAGAACAAGTCATTCGTCCCCGGAGAGACCATGGACCGCAAGAGCTTTAGCGCTTGTGGCCCGAAATCCTGAGTCTCATCCACGACGATGGCTGCATAATCAGCACTATCGGCTCCGCCAGCGGTAAGCATTTCGACCACTTCGCGATAAGCATCATCGACTTCCTTGAGCTTCCGAGAAGCAAGTTGTCCCCTGTATTCCTCAAAAACGGACCATATTGCGTCGCGTTTGGCTCGGCTTAGCAAAATGCCTCTACCCGTCCGTCGGGCAGTGCGGTACTGGTCCAATGTCGTTATCCCTTGGGCCAGAATGACCTGTTCAAGTTCTTGCTCATAAAACTGGTCGGACAGGTCGAGCGAGGTATCCTTTGCTGCCAAGGCAGACTGCCAGGCCTGTAGGGCACCGTCCTGCTTCCGGTTATAGATGATGCGATGCTCGAATTTCTTAGCACGCATGAAGCCGCTGACCCAGGCATCCAGGTTTTTCACCTCGATTTTTTCCAGGGTTTCTGAACTGCACAGCGTACGAAGGTTGTGCTCGATATCCGTTGCCAGATTCCGGGTAAAGGTTGTGAACAGGACCTTTTTTCCTAAAGGCACCCTATTTTCTGCTAGCCATTTCGCACGATGCATGGCCAGTACGGTCTTGCCTGTGCCCGCTCCGCCTAATACGCGCACCGGGCCGCTGCGGTCATTGATGGCCAACTTCTTCTGTGTGGGGTGCAGAAATACCCGCCATTGCTGGAGAGGGGCACTCATAATGGCTAGCATGGCTTCATCGTTATCGACAACAACGAAGCGCGACTGTGATTCCGCGGTGTTGAGTGCCGAAGCAAAGTCGTTTGTGTCGACAGCCTGGTCCACACGGGTTTCCCTGGCATGGAGTACTTGACTGACAGTGTCGCCAGCAGCCACTAAAAAGAGGCCTTCATAGGCCTCGGCCGGGAGCTTTTCCTGAACGGAATCGAGTGCATCCTCGGAAATTACACCACGAGCCACCGAGAGCAGGTCTTCTGGAACACCTAAGCTCATCAGCTCCTTGTCGGACAGTTCAGCGAATAACCCTGGGGCACTCGGTGACAACATGTCATCGACGCCAGTCGTGGCTTGGAGTCGTGGGGACAACAGCGTCTGTTCGACCGCCTGCTCCAGGACCACCAACTGCATTGCCCCGGTCACCGGATTGATTGTGAGCCTGCGATTCTCTGCCCAACGGTATGCATCGTCGTGGTGGTCGACGTACAGCAAAACATAAACGTCGCCAACTTCCGGTTTGAAGACGATGCCTCGCCAGTCCCTGTCTAGGCGAACCGATTTTAAGTTCGGGTCGCGTGCCCCGTGAATGTTTTCGTAGTTGATGCCAGGGCTTCTAGGGTCGGTTTGAAATTGGATTGAATCGCCACGAGTTTTCTAGACACTCGCGAGCCGCTGGAAATACTGCTTTTCATATTCGACCGGCGACAAGTCATTGCTGAAGCTGTGCCGGCGCTTTGGATTGTAAAACATCTCGATGTAATCGAAGACATCCTGCCTTGCCTCTTCCCGGGTGCCGTAAGTCTTGCGTCGGATTCGTTCCCGTTTTAAGAGCTGGAAAAAGCTCTCGGCGACGGCGTTATCGTGGCAGTTCCCGCGTCGGCTCATGCTTTGCTGCAGATTGTGCTGGTCCAGGAAGTCGCGCCAGTCATAGCTGCTGAACTGACTGCCCTGATCGGAATGCACCATCACTGTATTCTTGGGCTGCCGCCTCCAGACGGCCATCAAGAGCGCATTCATCGCCAGCTCGCGATCGATTCGAGAACTCATCGACCAGCCAACCACCTGGCGCGAAAACAGGTCCAGTACGACAGCCAGATAGAGCCAGCCTTCGTAAGTGCGGATGTACGTAATGTCCGTCACCCAGACCCGATTCGGTTCCTGCACGTCGAACTGGCGCTGTAGATGGTTAGGTGCTACCAGCGAAGGGGCGCCGCCGCGTTTGTATTTCCGTTTGGCGTAGCCTGTTTGCGAACGAATCCCGGCCGACCTCATCAGACGGTGGACGCGATTGATACCGCATTGTTCACCGAGCTCGCGCAAATCGTCGCTGACTTTACGGTAACCGTACACGCTGCCGCTTTCCAGCCACGATTCCTTGATAGGAACCAGAAGGCGCTTGTCTTCCCTGGTGCGCTTACTTTCAGGGTTCAGGCGCCAGGCATAGAAGCCGCTCGGATGCACCTCGAGCACCTTGCACAGCCGGCGCACTGGAAATTGGTCCTGTAACTGAGCAATTAAGGTGTACCTTACCCGGACGTCTTGGCAAAGTACACCGCGGCCTTTTTCAATATGTCACGCTCCTCCGTGACGCGCTTGAGCTCGGCCTTCAGGCGCCGCATCTCCTCGGACTGGGCATCGACAGCCTTGCGCTCTGCCTCAGGCACGCCGTAACGCTTCGTCCAGGCGTACAGGCTATGGATACTTACCCCAAGTCGGGCCGCTACTTCGCTTGCTGGGTGACCGCCCTGCGCCACCTGCTTGGCCGCTGCAATCTTGAATTCCTCTGTGTACCGCTTACCGCTCATATCTTCTCCTTGTGCCCGACATTATGGCTCAGGAGTGTCTACGTTAGTCGTGGCGATTCATGTCGCTATGGTGCACGAGCTCGTTTCGTTCCGGCTGACGCGCATACAGCGCCTGTTCCAGTGCGTCGAGCACGAAGTCGGTCCGCATCGAACTGCTGACTCGCCAGCCGACGATTCGCCGGGCGAAGACGTCGATGACGAAGGCGACGTAGACAAAACCCTGCCAAGTCGAGACGTACGTGAAGTCCGAGACCCACAGCTGGTTCGGTCGCTGCGCCTTGAACTGGCGGTTGACGCGGTCGAGCGGGCATGGCGCCTTCGCATCGGCCACAGTCGTACGCACGACCTTCCCTCGCATGACTCCACGCAGCCCGGCCTTGCGCATCAGGCGCTCCACGGTGCAGCGGGCCACGTCAGTTCCTTCACGCCGCAGTTGGCGCCAAACCTTGTCGGCCCCGTAGACTTGCAGGTTCGCCTGCCAGACACGCTCGATGTCGACGCTCAGCACGTCGTCGCGCTGGACACGGGCACAGCGCAGTGACGGGTTGCGTTGCTGCGCAGCGTGGCGCCAGTAGCCCGACGGCGCGACCTGCATCACCTTGCAGATCGGCTCGACACCGTAGGCATGGCGGTACCGGTCGATGAAAGCCCTCACGGCTTGAAGTGGCGGCCGAGCTCCGCCTGGGCGAAAAACGCACTCGCCAAGCGCAGGATCTCATTTGCCTTGCGTAGCTCGCGCACTTCTCGCTCGAGCGCCTTGACGCGCTCATCTTCGGCGGTAGTGGGTCCGGGACGCTGGCCGGTATCACGCTCCTGCTGGCGTACCCAACGGCGCAGTGTCTCCGGTGTGCAGCCAATCTTGGCAGCGATCGACGTGATTGCGGCCCACTGCGACTCGTACTGGCTGCCGGCTTCGCTGACCATGCGCACGGCGCGCTCGATGACTTCAGGGGAATACTTGGGTTGCTTTTTCATAGCTCCATTCTCTCAAACAATGGAGCCTCTACAAAACCCGGGGCGATTCATAGAGCCCGCCACTATCGCTGTACAGTCCAGGCTTAGTTGTTTGCGTGACCGCGATGGCTTTGAGACGATGAATAGAACGGGACATTTGCTCTTTTATGTTCAACTATCAAAATGACTATCAAAATAGTACCAGATGTTGGTGGACGTCGCATGGAGGTTTGTGGACGACCATGAACATCGAACCTGCGTAAACCCGCATGGCTACTGGATTTCTTCGTTCGCGTGGAACACTAGTGGCTTTTGGTGGACGATGCGAAACCTCGAGTTGGCTGACACCGCTTCCGCCAGAATCGATAGAAGAGCCCTTGCACCGGCAAGGGCTTTTTTGTTTTCGCAGCGCGCCCCAGGCGGTGCGCGCAAGATGCGAATTACCGACCCAAGCTGCGGCGCCGCGTTGCGCCAAGCATCCCGGCAGCGCCCAGGGCCAGCAAGGCGATGTTCGCAGGCTCCGGGACTTCTCCGGGAACCTCATTCGGGCCGATATAGCGCGGCACGATACGCGGCACGCCATATTCGTAGCCATCCATCGAATCCAGGTATTGCGCCAGCAGGGGATCGACGGTGCCGCGGGTGGCGATGCCGGTCAGGGTGCCGGAATAGAACATCGGTGGCTGCTGCTCGAAAAGATCGGCGTCGTAACGCGCTGTGTAGGCAAAGCTGCCCTGGGCATTGCGTGCAAAGCTGACGCTGAAGTTCGTGAAGTGGTCCGCGCCGAAGTAATCAGCGATGGTGAAATTGGTGGGGCCGTCGTTCAGGAAATGGGTGGTGGCGCCGGTCAGCAGCACCTCGCCCTCGCCACCGACCGGATAAAACTGTTGAGCGTAGCCATAGTCGTCGACCGGGTCGTTCAGCCAGAAGTCGAAAAGCGCGATCGACTGGTCGGTGTCGTGTTGAATGAAGTAGCCGGATAAGCCGCTATTTTCGGGTCCGTAATGAAAATCGTACTGGACATATCCAGCGGATGCGTTCAGGGAAAACAGGGCCGTAGCGGCGAGCGCGAAGAGTTTCTTCATCATGGCGTTGATGGAGCAGGTGGTTGAGAAATGATTTCACTCATGGGAGCAACTCCTGTGCCACCAAAAGTTAATTGATGAATATCAACCACTTGCCCTTGCCTGATGCGCCGTGTATGTCGATGTTGTAAAAACTATCGACATGAAATCCGGCTTAGGCCTCCCGGGTCAGGCCTTACCGGGCAGGGCGCCGACGCAGGCGCATGGCCGCCAGCAGCCCGGCTCCCAGCAGGGCCAACGAGCCCGGTTCCGGAATATCGGCGGTCTGGACGGCGGTCGTGCTCACGCGCCGGAGATGACCGCTGGCGCCGCCGCAGGATGGGGTCTCCCAGGTGCAGCCGGCGCCTTCCATTTGCTCGTCGCTGTTCGCATCGATGATCGTGAACGTTTGTCCGGTCGACATCATGTCGATGTGATGGAAGCCGTTGTTGAGGTAGATGCTGCCGCTCAGGTAGCCGTCGACCCCGAATGCGAGCGCCATGTTGACGAACCCCATGCCGGTCGAGAAGCCGCCGCGATTCGCTGCGTACAGCATTTCTTCTCCCACGCCCGGGAAGGTATAGCGCAGATTGAGCAGGCCATTCTGCGGCACCTGGTCATAGCCATAGGGATCGCTGTAGTCGAAGTTGAATGCGCCGCTCGCAACGGTTTGATCGTCGAATTCGAGTTCGAGCGTTATTCCCCAGGGAAGCTCATCGTTCAAAGCCTGCCATTCGTAGATGACGCCGGCTTGGCTCGACAGCGGAAGCAGGCAGAGGCCGATAGCGGCCAGGTAAGAGCGAATGTTCATGGTAAGCCCCTTGTGTTGATGGCTTACCAACAGCAAGTTGTAGGCCAGTAATGTAAGTAATTGAATTGCTTGGGTTATTTATTGACGCCAGGAAGCGAATCGTGAAAATTGTAAATATTTTCGACGGCGCAGGAAATCCGAAGCGACGTTGCCAGTTACTGAGCGCCGAGTAAGGAACCTATGCCGGCATGGTAAGCAGAACATGGGTAGGCAGAAATTGCATCGGGTTAATATCGTCAGAGTCTGCCTACAAAAAGACAAGCAATTTTGGTGAGCCGTATGTGGGTTATTCGACAGATGAAGCCGCTTAAACGGGGGTAAGGTAGAGGCGTGGAGAGGATACGCCGATGCTGAAATCGATTGTCACGATTGCTGTGCTGGGAGGAAGTGCCGCCGCTGCCTGTGCGCAAAGCGGTGTGACGACCTACGGTGTGCTCGATGCCGGCGTGGTCGGCGAGGGCGGCTGCGTCAACGGTTGCACGACACGGGTCGGCAGCGGCATCGCATCGACCTCGCGCATCGGCATCCATGGCAGCGAAGCCGTCGGCCAGAACACCTCGGCGATCTTCGGGCTCGAGACCGAGATGCGGCTCGATACCGGCCGCGCCGCCGGCCGTGAGCAGGAGAAGGACGAGCGCCTCGAGCACCAGGCCTGGGTCGGGCTGTCGGGGGAATTCGGGGCGATCACGATCGGCCGCCAGTACAACCTCCAATACCTGGCGCTGACCGACGTCGCC
Organism: Massilia haematophila; assembly: GCF_042647645.1. Classification (NCBI taxonomy): domain Bacteria; kingdom Pseudomonadati; phylum Pseudomonadota; class Betaproteobacteria; order Burkholderiales; family Oxalobacteraceae; genus Massilia; species Massilia haematophila. The sequence goes on from NZ_JBHRVV010000001.1 coordinate 451,072, forward strand.
GACCCGTTCAAGGGCGGCACCGCCGGCAGCGCGTCGAACCTGATCGGCGGGCCACGCCGCACCGACAACGGCGTCCAGTACTACAAGATTTTCCCGAACGGGTTCGAGGGCGGTGTCTCCTGGGCCGCACGCGACCTCGACACCTCGCCCGCCGGACGCGCCTGGGGCATGACGGTCGGCCTGTCCAGCGGCCCGCTGACGGTGCGCGCCGCGCACCGCAACCAGAACGCGGTGCGCGTCAATCTCAACAGCAAGACCAGCAACGACACCAACTCGAAGAATTCGATCGTGGCCGCCAACCTGCGCCTGGGCTGGGGCACGGCCTACGCCGCCTACAGCATGAGCCGGGGCCTGGCCAGTTCGCCGCTGTTCAACCCCGATAACCCCTACGCGGCCGGCATCGCCCGTACGCCGTCGAGCAATAGTCGCGACGTGCTGTTCGGCTTCGCCATCCCGGTCGACCATTCGATCACCTTGCTGACTTCGTACATCCGCAAGAACGACCGCGATCTCGCCAACCAGGACGCCAACCAGATGGCCATCGGCGCGAGTTATTCGGTGTCGCGCCGCACGGACTTCTACGCGGCGTATTCGCATATCCGCAACCGCAATGGCGCCGGCTACACGGTCGGCAATGCCAGCGCACCCGGCAGCGGCAACAAGGCCTTCAACGTCGGCATGCGCCACGCGTTTTAAGAAGCCTGTAGCCTGACACTATCCGCTAACAATCTGTATGGAGGCATCATGACTGGAGCCAGCACCCTTGATCCGGACAACTTTCCGGAACGTCCCGACCGCAGCCTTGGCAAAGGCCACGGCACCGACGCCCTCGGCCCGAGCGACCTGTCCGACACGGGCAGCGACGTGATGGGCGGTCCGGGCCTTGCGTCCAATGTCGACCCTGACCAGCTGGTCCATCTCGACCGCGGCACCAACGAAGAAGAAGAAAGTTCCGCCGGCGGCACGGCCGGACCGGACGTCGGCGACGCCAACTTCTCGTCCGACAGCGATTCCGCCGGCACCGGCGAGCGCGCCAGCGCCGGCCGCGACACGGTGGTCGAGGATGGTGCCGACATCGATACCGATCGCATCGAATCCATCCCCGACCTGCCGCTCACGGAAGAGGATACGGACTTCCTATCGAGCAAACCGCCGGGACAGTCCACGGGCCGCGAATAAGGCCCCGACCAGCGCGCTGCCGCCCAGCAGGGCGGCGGTCAGCGGCTTGGAACGCAAGGCCAGCGCCGTGTAGGCCGAGCTTTCCGCGACGTGGCGCTCGGTCATGCCCTGGCGCTGGCGCAAGGCCTGGCTCGGATCGGGCGCATGCAGTGCGTCGCGGCGGCCCGGCGCCTTGTCGAACTTCGACTTCTGCTGCTTGAACATCGAGGCGTTCATGAAGCGGTCGAGCATGCGCGGCATGTAGGCGTTGCCCGAGGAAATCATCTTCGAGGCGCCGCCGACAAAGATGTCGCGCTTCGGATGCTGGGCGCAGTAGAGGATGGCCTTGGCCACGATCTCCGGCGCATACACCGGCGGCGGCAGGGCCGCTTCCTTGTCCATGTAGTTCTTCGCGTGCAGCGCGAACATGGTATCGATCGCGGCCGGCTTGACCAGGGTCACCGAGATCGGCGCCTCTTCCTTTTCCAGTTCCATGCGCAGCGAATCGGTGAAGGCCTTGACCGCATGCTTGGAGGCCGAGTACATGCCCTGCAGCGGCGCGGCGCGGTCCGAGACCTCGCTGCCGACGTTGATGAGGGCGCCGCCGCCGCGCAGCTTCATGCGCTTGACCGCTTCCAGCGAGCCGTGCACGACGCCCCAGAAATTGGTCTGAAACAGGCGCAGGTGGTCTTCCAGCGCCACTTCCTCGAGGCGGCCGAAGGTGCCGACGCCGGCGTTGTTGACCCAGGTGTCGATGCGCCCGAAGCGTTCCATCGCGGTCTGGCCGATGCGTTCGACATCGGCCTGGTTGCCGACGTCGGCGGCGACGGTGGCCACCTGGCAACCCTGGCGGCGCAGCTCGCTGGCGAGCTGGTCGAGGGCATCGCCGTTGCGCGCGGCCAGCACCAGCTTGGCGCCGGCCTCGGCGGCCATGCGCGCGGTGGTCAGGCCGATGCCGCTGCTGGCGCCGGTAATCACCATCACCTGCTCATTGATGTTGCGAAGTTTTACGGACATGACGTTTTCCTTTCCTCTGCTTGGAGTCGTGGAGTCGGGCGACTTGCACGATGGGATAAACATGTCCCATCGTGCCGGCCGCCGTCGATATCGGTCTTATCGAACTAGACATGGTCGTGCTCATGCCCTGTATTTCAAGCGATTTTTTGCCGGGCTGGCGCGCCGTAGGGTAACGGACAGGGCGGGGACAGGGGAGAACGCAGGACAGTTGTGCGCGAAAGGGCCGCGTTCGCTGATAGGATCGAAGCGACAGCAGGGAGAACGCCGCGGGGCCCGGGATGGAACGCGTGGTGTCGGCGCCCGATGTGCAAACGGCAACCATGATGGCTGCCGCGCCGGTCTTGCCGCGCCCCGGCCAGTGCGCAAGGGCAGCGGCCGAGGGCGAAGGGAATGCTTCAGTGGGCTTTCGAGAGGATCAGCAGCCAGCGGCCGAACAGCAGGACTTCGACGTGACCCGCATCGATGCCGGTATCGCATTCGATGAGGGGGTTGACCGGGTAGAAGCGCTTGCGGAAGTCACGCGTGAGCGAGAGTTCGCGGCGGCCGAAGCGCATCATGAAAGGAGCAGGAGCGTATTCCAGGCCGAAGGAGTTGTTCAGAGTGGTCATTGACGGATCCCTTGTGTTTGTTTGTTGTGTTGGTCAAGTGAGTACAGAATAGCATAACCACTGTATAAATCTACAGGTACTGTACAAATAACCAGTAAAATTTTTTAACCGTGGTTTTTTTGCCATCCAGCCCCATTTGCTTGCGCATGGATAATTCGCTGACTTCCCGCCTGCACCGCTTTGCCGCCGCCCGTGTCTCGCCCGAGGAGCAGTTCGGCCTGCACCTGACGGTCGGCGTGCTGGTGCTGCTGCTGGCGATGGCGGGGTTTGCCCGTATCGCCGGTGCGGTGGTGGCCGGTGCGCCGATCACCCAGCTCGACGTCGAGCTGGCGAACTGGCTGCATGCGCACGCCAACGATAGCCCCGTCCTGCGTCACTTCTTGATGGGCATTACCCATCTGCACAGTACGCCCGGCATGCTGACGCTCACGGCGCTGGCCGCGTGGTGGTTCCACCGCCGCGGCGCGCGCCACTGGATACCCACATTGCTGGCGGCAGTGCCGGGCGGGATGGTGCTGAACGTCCTGATGAAGCACACCTTCGAGCGCGCCCGTCCGCATTTCGACGAGCCGCTGCTCACGCTCTCGACCTACAGTTTCCCCAGCGGGCACGCGTTGGCCGCGACCGTGTTCTACGGCCTGCTGGCCTGCTACCTGGCGCGCCATGCCCACGGCTGGGGCCGGCGCGCCGGCATCGTGCTGCTGGCCTGCCTGATGGTGGCGCTGGTGGCCGGCTCGCGCCTCTACCTGGGCGCCCATTACCTGTCCGACGTGCTGGCGGCCATGGCCGAAGGCTGCGCCTGGCTGTCGATCTGCGTGACCGGCGTGGCCACCCTGCGCCGGCGCCAGGCGGCGCGTGCGCGGGGCGGCGCCGCCAACCTGAACGAGGAAACCTGATGCGTACACTTGTGCATTTGTCCGACCTGCATTTCGGCCGCGTCGACGGCGGCCTGCTGGCGCCCTTGCGCGAACTGATCCACAACGTGGCGCCGGACGTGCTGGTGGTGTCGGGCGACCTGACCCAGCGCGCCCGCAGCGAGGAGTTCGAGCAGGCGCGCGCCTTCCTCGACACGCTGCCGGGGCCGCAGATCGTGGTGCCGGGCAACCACGACATCTCGCTGTACAACGTGTTCCGGCGTTTCGCCAAGCCGCTCGACCGCTACAAGCGCTACATCACGGACGACCTCGACCCCATCTATATCGACGGCGAGGTCGCCGTGGTCGGCGTCAACACGGCGCGCTCGCTGACGATCAAGGACGGGCGCGTCAACCGCGAGCAGGTCGGGCGCATCCGCGAACGGCTCGCCGGGCTCGACCCGCGCATCACGCGCATCGTCGTCACCCACCATCCCTTCGACCTGCCGGAAACCTTCGAGCAGCGCGACCTGGTGAACCGCGCGCCGATGGCGATGGAGGTGTTCGCCGAATGCGGCGTCGACGTACTGCTGGCCGGCCACATGCACGTGAGCCACGCGGCCAGCACGGCGATGCGCTACCAGATCGACGCCTACGCGGCGCTGGTGGTGCAGGCCGGCACCGCGACCTCGACCCGTGGCCGCGGCGAGACCAATTCCTTCAACGTCCTGCGCGTCGAACACGAGCGGGTCGAGGTCGACCGCTATGGCTGGGACGTGCTGGACGGCGTGTACCGGATCGTCGTTACCGAAAAGTTCGTGCGCAGCGGCAGCGTGTGGGCGCCGGCGGCGGAAGGGATGCTGGCGGCCGGCCTGTAATGTGGCCGCCAGGGCTGCTACACTCGCGGCTTTCACAACGCAACAGGGCTTCGAGTACAACATGAAGAGCAGTTCTAACGGCGGCCTCGTCTACTCCACCGATGGCGGGCGCATGTGTCCCGCATGCCGGCGTCCGCTCGGCGAGTGCGCCTGCAAGGCCCAGGCCGCGCCCAGGGGCGATGGCGTGGTGCGGGTGTCGCGCCAGACCAAGGGCCGTGGCGGCAAGTGCGTGACCGTCGTCAAGGGCCTGGCGCTCGACGCCGCCGCGCTGGCGACGCTGGGCAAGGCCTTGCGCACGGCCTGCGGTTCGGGCGGCACCGTCAAGGACGGCGTGATCGAGATCCAGGGCGACCACTGCGACCGGGTGATGGAGGAGCTCGGTAAGCAAGGCCACCAGCCGAAACGGGCCGGCGGCTGACAGAGCGCCTGACGGCGCCCCTAGGGCGGCGTTGCATCGTTTCGCCGTACGCTCGTACTGTCTTCAACGATGCGTCGGGTGGCCGCATCCCTTGCCCCAGGGGTGTCGCCAGGCGCTCTGAAGGCGTTAGATCCAATACTCCGTCAGGCGCGCCGCCCATTCCTTGACCCGGTCCGACCAGGGCCGGTCGCGCCACTCGTCGAGCGTGACTTCCTTCGACGAACGCAGGTCCTCGTTGAAGGCGTTCTCCATGTCGCGCCCGAAGCCCGGGTCGATCACCACCACGTTCAGTTCGTAGTTGTGGATGAAGCTGCGGCGGTCGATGTTGGCCGAGCCGATGGTCGACCAGGCGCCGTCGATCACCGCCGTCTTCGCGTGCAGCACGGCCACCTGCAGCTGGAAGATGCGCACGCCGCCGGCCAGCAGCTGGTCGTAGAAGGCGCGGCCGGCGTGCATCACCAGGCCGTGGTCGGACACGCCCGGCAGCACCAGCTTGACGTCGACGCCGCGTTGCGCAGCCGCGATGAGGGCGTCGACGGTCTGCTGGTCGGGCACGAAATAGGCCGAGGTGATGTGCACCGATTTCTTGGCCTCGTTGATCGCCACCAGCAGCGACTTGTAGATTTCCGAGTGCCGGTTCGGCTCGGTGGCCAGCACCCGCACGAACTTGTCGCCGGCCGGCGCCAGGCGCGGGAAGTACTCGACCGCCGGCAGTTCGCCGGCCTCCTGGCGCACCCAGTTGTCGATGAAGGCCCACTGCAGCGTGGCCACCGCCGGCCCCTCGATCCGGATGTGGGTATCGCGCCAGCCCACCTTGTCCTTGTCGACGTTGTCCGGCTTGCGCTTCGAGCGGAACAGCGAGCTGTTGGCGTAGTCGGCGCTGATGTTGATGCCGCCGGTGAAGCCGACGCTGCCGTCGACCACCAGGATCTTGCGGTGGTCGCGGTTGTTGATCGACCAGTTGCCCTTGGCCTTGGCCGGATTGATCGGATTAAAGGCGAGCATGTTGACGCCGGCGGCGCGCATGTTGTCGAAGAAGGCCTTGGGCGTGCCGATGGTGCCGACGCTGTCGTACATCACGTTCACGACCACGCCCTGGCGCTGCTTTTCCATCAGCAGCTCGGCGAACTGCAGGCCGATCGGGTCCTGGTCGAAGATATAGGTCTCGAGGTTGATCGAGGTTTTCGCATTCCTCACCGCGTCGATCATGGCGCGCAGGGTGGCCGGACCGTCGAACAGCAGCCGGACGTCGTTGCCGGCGATCAGGGGCACGCCGGTGGCCTGCTCCTCGAGCACGGCCAGCTGCTTCAGGTCGGGGCTGGCGTTGGCCCAGCGCCGCGCCAGCAGCTTCGACGCCTGGGCCTGCGGCATCGGGCCCTTGGCGGTGGTGATGGTCGGCGCCGACTTGGCCGGGGTATCGGGCAGTTGTTCGACGTCGGGCAGCGTCTTGCAGGAAGCGACGACGCACAGGAAGGCGAGGGCGGCGGCCCAGAGCGACATGCGATGCTTGTTCATTTGTTCCCCCTGGTAACCTCTGGCGCGGCGTCGATGACGTCCGGGTCCTTCGGGCCGATGAAGAAGTCGAGCGGCGCGCGCAGGAAGCGCCGCCCCAGTGCGCGCAGCAGCAGGATGCCGCGCGTGAAACGGATCCTGCGGGCGCGCAGCGCCACCGACAGCGCCAGGTGGAAGCTGACGATCAGGTTGACGGCGCCGATCAGCGCCACGCCCAGCACGGCATTCGCGACCATTGGCCAGCTCATCTGGTAGTCGAGTCCCACCAGGGCGGTGGCGAAATTCGCGGTCGAGAAGGTGACGTGGCGGATGTCGAGCGGCAGCCCGAGCAGGTAGCCGACGGTGCCGGTGGTGCCGAGCAGGATGCCGAAGAAGAAGTTACCCATCAGGCCGCCCAGGTTGTCCTCGACGTAGACCGACAGGCGCGCGCGCCGCTCGGCGCCCAACAGCCAGCCGAGCCAGCGCAGCTGGCGCACGCGCTGGCCCATGCGGGTATACAGCGCCTTGTTGTCGTAGTAGCCGGAGATCAGGCCGGCGACGAACAGCCAGACCCCGGCGATGGCCGCATAGAACAGCGCCGGCGTGTGGATCGGGTCGATGTCGTGCAGCAGGTGGTGTGCTTTTTCGGGCGTGACCAGGTGGTGGCCAGTCATCTGCTGGTAGGCGATGGCGATCAGGAGCGCGGTCGGGAAGGCGACCGCGACGTTGCCGAGCACCGAGACGATCTGGGTGCGGAATACCTTGTTGACCAGCTCGGCCATGCTGTCGAAGTCGATGTCGCGGCCGTCGCGGCTGTGCAGGCCGGCCGCGATGCGCTGGGCCGTCATCGCCGGCTGCTTGGTGGCGATGGTCCAGTGCAGCATGTGCACGAGCATGAAGCCGAGCGAATAGTTCATGCTGAACAGGAAGGACTCGATCAGGGGCGCGGCCCGCAGGTGGCTCAGCATGATCTTGAACATCGCCATGAAGCCGACGATGAAACCGGCGCCGGCCGAGGCGCCGAACATGCGGCGCAGGCCGCCGCGGCTTTCGGCGATGTAGTGCTCGCCGGTGCGGCTGGCGTTCTCCGTCACGTTGCGCGCCAGCAGGTCGATGTTGTCGCGGAACAGCCCGCTGACCTGGTACTTGGTGTTGTGTCCCTCGACCAGTTCCTGGGCCAGGGCCACGGCGGCGGCGCGGCGCTTGCTGTCGTGCGCCGGTGCGCCCTGCGCGGTGGTCGCCGGCAGCAGGGTGCCGCCGTAGTTGTTGAGGTACTCGCCGAGTTCGATGCTGTCCTGCTCCGAGGTCTCGATCGAGAGCGCTGCGGGAGCGGGCAGGGCGCGCGGCCGCGCCACCTCGCTGACGTCGACCAGGAACAGCAGCTTGCGCAGGCGGCCGATGCTCTGGGTGATCGCCACCAGTACATAGGTCAGGGCGACGCTGGTGCCGAAGCTGAGCGAATTGCGGCGGATCTTCGCCACCACGCCTTCGCACTGGTCCAGCATCACCAGCAGGTGGCGGGCGTCGTCCGGACGCTCGACGGTGCCGTCGAGATAGCGCCCGTAGGCGTCGAGGTAGGTGTTGACCTCGATGTTCTGCATCAGGAAGGGCGAGTCGAATTCCTCGATCTGGCTGTAGCTGTGCACCAGGCGCGGTTCCAGGCCCAGCGCGCAGATGCGGCACGACAGGGTGCGGATCGCGTCCAGCATGCCGCTGACGGTCACGTAATGGGCGCGGTCGGGCGCCGCGCCCTGCGGCGTCGGGGCGTTGGCGAGGACGTCGAACAGGGCCAGCCAGTCCTCGTCCGGCACGGCGCGGATCCACTCGTGGTCGTCCTCGGCGTACAGCACGCGGTCGAGGGCATCGGACAGGTAGATGTCGTCCAGCGCCGGCGGCAGCACGCGGTAGGCGATGCGGCGCTTCAGTTCGGTGAAGAAGCCGTCGTTGGAGAGGATGCCGACGTCGCTGTACAGGCTGGTATGGCGGCGCTTCTCGAGCAGGGTGACGATGTAGCTGCGCAGCGCCCAGGCCTGCTGCGGGTTGCCCTTCAACAGTTGCGTCAAGGTGCGCACGGCGGCGCGCGCATGGGGGCGGTCGCGGCGGCGCGGGCGCAGGCAGCAGACCAGTTCGACCAGCAGGTCGATGCGGTCGCTATGCGGGTCGATGCGTTCGAGAATGGCGAGCATAAGTGGTCCGGTCTCCGGGATAGACAGTGTACGCGTGAGGCCGCTGGAATATTGGTACGGCAACGAACAGATGGGCAGTGATGACGAGAAATACCGCGGCGCGCAGGCGCGCCGCCGGCCGGCACTATAACCGATCGCGGCAGGCGCCGTGCTGATGAGGAAGGTTCAGGTGAAGGAGAGCAGGAAGGCGGTTGCCAGGAAGCCGGCCGCCCAGCAGGCCGCGCCGCAAGCCACCGCCAGGCCGAGGGCGCCGTTCCAGCCGCGGCGCGGATAGCGCCGGCCATAGCGGCGGCGCACCGCGGCCCATTGCGGCCAGGCCGCACCCAGCAGCCACAGCGCCAGCCAGGCCAGCGCCAGCCACTGGAACAGGGGAGAATCGCCGTTCAGGCGGCGGTTGACGGCGCCGGCCAGCAGTTGCAGCGCCAGCATGGCCAGGCTGGCGCCCAACCAGCGCCGCGCGCCGGCCGCCGCCCGTTCGTCGCCGAGGATGCGCCAGTTGTGCATCAGGAGCCAGGAGCCGAAGGCGGGGGTGAACACCAGGCTCCAGGCGGCGACGGCCGAGGGACGCCATAAGGCACCCCGGTCGTCCTGGGCCGGGGCGAGCGCAGGGGTGGGATCGATGGCGTGCTCGGGATCGGCGGTGTGGCAGGCGTCGCGCATGATGACGAAAGGAAATGTTGCTCAGTTGAAGCAACACTATCGCGCGCCTGCCGGGCGCCGTCTTGCGCGGCGTCGAAGCCGCGCACGCGCTGGATCAAGGAGCGCGGGAGCGCGGCATGGACCGTGGGGTCAGGCCCCGCGCGCCATCAGCTGCAGTTGCAGGTACTGCAGCAGCACGACGGTCTTGACGTCCTCGATCTCGCCGCGCGCCAGCCGCGCGAACACGTCGTCGTAGCCGAGTTCGAGCACCTCGATGTCCTCGCCTTCCTCCTGCTTGCCGCCGCCGCCGTCGCGGCGCTTGTCCGGCGTGTAGCGGGCCACGAAGTAGTGCACGCGCTCGGTGCTCACGCCGGGACTGGCGAACAGCGTCATCACGTGCTCCACCGCGTCGACCTGGTAGCCGGTCTCTTCGCGGATCTCGGCGCGCACCCGCTCGGCCGGGTCGGCGCCGTCGAGGACCCCGGCCGCGGTCTCGAGCAGGTAGCCGTGGTGGCCCGCCACGTGGGCGCCGATGCGGAACTGGCGTGTCAGCAGCACGGTGCGGCGCACCGGGTCGTAGAGCAGGGCGGTGGCGCCGTCGGCGCTGGCGTACACCTCGCGCGCTTCGTGCTGCACGGCGCCGTCGCGGCGGCGCTGTTCGTAGGCGATTTTCTTGAGGGAAAAATAGTCGTCGGACAGCAGCTGCTCGCCGACGATGCGGACGGAATCCTGGTGCATGGGCGCTCCTTGGGTTCGGGCCAGCATACACGAGGGCGTCCCGGCGCCGCGCATGCGACACTGCGCAGGGCAGGGAGCAAAAAAACGCCCGGCGGTGAAGCCGGGCGTTGTTTGCGTCAAGCGTGAGTTCCGGTCAGAACTTGTCGCTTGCGCTCGGGCGGAAGGCAGGACCCATGCCGTTGTGCAGCTGGGCCCAGGAACGCTTAGCCGCGTGCCGGTTCCGCGACGTAGATCTCGACGCGGCGGTTGCGTGCGCGGCCTGCCGGGTCGGTGTTCGAGGCGATCGGCTCGCGGTCGGCGCGGCCTTCGATCGTGATGCGGCTCGGGTTCACGCCGCGGCCAGCCAGGTAGTCGCGGGTGCGGGCGGCGCGGTCGACCGACAGCGGCTGGTTGATCGCGGCGCTGCCGGTGTTGTCGGTATGGCCGATGATCACGACGTTGGTCGCCGGGTTCTCGTTCAGGGTGGCGGCGAAGCGCTGCAGGATCGGCTGGAAGTTCGACTTGATGTCCGAGCGGCCGGTGTCGAACGAGATGTCGCTCGGGATTTCCAGCTTCAGGCGGTTGTCCGAGGTCTGCGAGACCTGGACGCCGGTGCCCTGGGTTGCCTGTTCCATGGCCTGCTTCTGCTGTTCCATGCGCTTGGACCAGATGTTGCCGACGATGGCGCCGGCGGCGCCGCCGATCACCGCGCCCTTGGCGGCGCGGCTGCCGCCGCCGCCGCCGGTGGTGCCGCCGATCAGGGCGCCCAGTGCGGCGCCGGCGCCGGCGCCGGTGGCGGTGCCGCGCTGGGTGGCGCTCATGTCGGCGCAGCCGCTGACGCCGAGGGCGAGGATGGTTGCTGCGATCGCGGATTTGGTCAGGTTGGTATGCATTTACGCTCTCCTAGAAAAAATCCGTTTCGTAGGCGCACCCTGCGGGCGCGTCCGCGAAACGGATTGGTCAAACAACTTCAAATGGTGAAACAATTTTTTTTTCGCTCAAGATGGCGCATCACTGCGTCATTATAGCGGACTGGCTATATGCCTCGTCCGCTGATCAGACGCACCAGGATCATGATCACGGCAACCACCAGCAGGATGTGGATGAAGCCGCCGATCGTGTAGGAGGTGACCAGGCCGAGCAGCCAGAGAACGATCAGAACGATGGCAATGGTATAGAGCATGATGTGTCTCCTCATTCAAAGCGCCTGGAGTAGCGCGGTAGAGTCAGTATGACGAGGTCTGCTCTGCATCACCGTTCGATGGCGTACATTATGCGCGAGAGTTTTGTTCGGAACGCAATCCCGGGATCCAGCCCATGAAACCGAGCAGGCCGACGATGCCGATCAGGCAGGTCAGCAGGCCCCCGACGACCAGGAACATGACGTCGTGCGGCGCCAGTTCTTGCCCCAGCTCGGCCGGTGGGCCCGCCGAGACCAGGCCGAAGGCAGTCACAACCAATCCCCAAACGATGATGCCGATCCATGCAAGGCTGTTCATGTGATCCCCCTTATCGACGATATGTAGTGTTCGCACGCTCTTGAGGCGCAAAAGCATTCTCGGGCGAGCTCATCAGTACTTCCGTGCGCTGGCGCACATTGCGCTTGAGAAAATGTGCATTGAGGAAAAATAAAGGCCGGCGTCCGATGGACAGCCGGCCTCCGAGGCAGGGGCGGGAAAGGCTTATGCGGCGCGCAGGCGGCCCTTGACGATGCGGACGCGGTCGCCGCTGCGCCATTGCGGTTCGCTGTTTTGGTGGAAGGTACGCAGGGTGCCGTCGTCCAGGCGCACCCGGATCTCGTAGCTGGTGGTGGCCTTCATGTTGCCTTCGACCTGGTTGCCGACCACGGCGCCGCCGATGGCGCCGGCGACGGTGGCCAGCTGGCGGCCGCTGCCGCCGCCGACCTGGTTGCCGAGCAGACCACCGACCACGGCGCCGCCGGCCGCGCCCAGGCCGCTGCCCTGGGCGCGCTGCTTGATCGCGCGCACCGATTCGATGTTGCCGCAGTTCGAGCACCATTTCGGCGTGTCGGCGGCGGCCACCTGCACTGGTTTCGGCTTGGCCGCGCTGCGCACCGGTTCCGGTTCGGGAGCGGAGACGGGAGCGGGAGCGGCGACAGGGGCCGGAGCGGGGGCATAGCCCTGGACGGCCTGCTGCGCCGGATAGGCGGGAGCGAGGCCGGCGGCGCCCTGCTGGGCGAGCGGATCGGCGCCGACGACCGGCGCCACGGGTGCGGTTTGTGCCGGCGGCAGGCTGGCGGCGAGCGCGGCGCGGTCGGCCTCGCTGAGCTGGCGGCTCGCGTTGCCGCCGCTCGAAGACGGGATCCAGCCCAGGATGGCTGCGGTACCGACCAGGCAGAACAGCACGACGGCGAGGGCTGCGATCAGCAGCAGGGGATGGTGTTGGGCACGCGCCGGTGGAGTCGGAATATTGTTCATGGCTTGTCCTTGGCGGGTTGCAGGCACGCACGCGCGGCCCGCGCCGGCCAGGCGGGCTCGCCCGGTCGACGTCAGAATTGTCCCTAGGAACAACAAGGTATTCCGTGCGTCACCGAACATACTTCTCCCTATCGGACGCTTTACCCTGATCGAAATTGTTTGCAAATGTATCCGCCGCGCGTCCAGCCCGTTTTCGGGCGCCGCGCGGCTCACTGCGAGGGTCCGATGAATTACGCCGCTTCCCCCGACGTCGCCGAGCACAATGCCAACCTGTTGCTGGCCGCGCTCCCGCCGCAGGAGCTGGCCCAGGTATTGCCGATGCTCGACCAGGTGAAGGTCGAGGCCGGCGAGGTGCTGTCCGAGGCAGGTGAGCCTTTTCACCACATCTATTTTCCGCACGACTGCCTGATTTCCCTGCTCGGCGTCGCCGGCGGCCGCATGACGCTCGAGGTCGGGCTCGTCGGGCGCGAAGGCATGCTCGGCGCCACCGTGGCGCTGGGCCACCAGACCGCCCAGGTGCGCGCCGTGGTGCAGCGTCCCGGCAGCGCCAGCCGCATGACGAGCAGCGACTTCCGCGCCGAGTTCGCGCGCAATCCGGCGCTGCAGCGGGTGCTGTACCGCTACACCGACACCTTGCTCGCGCAGGCGATCCAGATCGCCGTCTGCAGCCGCTTCCACGTGCTCGAGGCGCGCCTGGCGCGTTCGCTCCTGATCACGCGCGACCGCCTGCAATCCGACAAGTTCCACCTGACCCACGAATTCCTGGCCCACGCGCTGGGCGTGCGCCGGGTCGGCGTGACCAAGGCGGCCAGCGCGCTGCAGCAGCAGGGGCTGATCATCTATAGCCGCGGCAATATCGAGATCCTCGATGCCGTCGGGCTGGGGGCGGCGGCCTGCACCTGCTACGAGATCGTCAAGGATGCGTCGGTAGGGGCCTTGTCGAGCGCCTTCGTTTGACCGCGTCGGGCGCTATTCGTGGCGCTTCTTGCAGGCGTAGGGTGGGCACCCCTGTGCCCACGCGTGACATTCGCATGGCGTTGGCGCATCAAGGCGGGCCAACAATGCTCATCGTTCACGCGTGGGCACGGGGTGCCCACCCTACGGGATCATCGTGCGGCATAAATAAAAAACGCCCCGCAAGCGGGGCGTTCTCTCATCCGATGAAGAGAACTTAGTTCGTCTTGCCGGTCTGGTTGCCGATCACGCCGCCGACGGCTGCGCCGCCGACCGTGCCGACTGCGCTGCCACCGGTCAGGACGCCGCCGACCACCGCGCCGGCGCCGGCGCCGATGGCGGTGTTCTTGTCCTGCTGCGACATGCCGGAGCAGCCGGTCAGGCCCAGGGCCAGGGTTGCGATGGTTGCGCTCACTGCCAGTTGTTTGATGTTTTTCATGATGATCTCCTATGGTGGGTTTTACAGCCTTACTTCAAGCGCAGGTCGTTGCGTACCGACTTGACGCCTTTCACGGTGCGCGCAACCGACGCTGCGGTTGCCACGTTATCCGCCGAGCTGACGAAACCGCTCAGCTGGACGATGCCTTCCCTGGTCGCGACGTCGATGTCCGCCGCCTGCAGCTCCGGCGCCTGGCCGATCGCTGCCTTCACGCCGCTGGTAATCGCGGCGTCGTCCACGCGCCGGGCTTGTTCTTCCACTGCGCCGGACGAGGCGCAGCCGCTCGCTGTCACCGCCAGGGTCAGGGCCGCGAGCAGTGCCGCGGCCGGTTTCCAATGCCTCATGCGTGTTCCTCATGTGCCGACGTGCTGTCCGGCGATGTTGTCAGGATAGACAAGCGCGACAGGGAAGTCTGTTCGACAACACACACTGCGGCTGGCCTCGATCGGGGGCGCCCGGCGGCAGCGCGCGTGCCGCGCCGGACGGCTGCCTGGGCTCAGCGCGTCTTGGTCTTGCCTGGCGGCGGCGCCGTGGGCTTGGTCTTCGCCAGCGCCACCAGGCGGCCGCAGTCGCTGTCCTCGCCCGGTCCGGTATTGATCAGCGGGATCAGGGCCGCCACCGGCGCCGCGATCGTAGCGAGCGCGACCGCGCCGCCGGCCTTCAACGCCAGCACGCCCTTGTCGACCGCGACGTCGGGCTTGCTGAAGGGGCCGCGCACGTACAGCGGCGAGCGCAGCGTGAACAGGCGCAGCGCCTTGGTCTCGGGATGGATGGTCAGGTCCAGCGCCTCGTTGCCGAGGTTGTCCGTGCCGTCGACCCGGATGATCGCCTCCTTGGTGTCGATTACGAAGACCTGGGACTGCATCACGCCCTTCTTGACGTCGAAGTCGGCCGCCAGGCAGTTCAGCTGCACCGGCTTGTCGCCGAACAGCTTGGTGACGATGATGTTGCCGACGTTCAGGCCCATCATCTCGAGCAGCATCTTGCTGATCGTGCCCTGGTTCACCAGCGCCTTGACTTCGCCGTTCGAGGAGCCGAGCAGGGCTGCGACCGAGGTGCCGGTGGCCGACAGCTGGGCGTCGCCGTTGACCTGGCCGACCGTCGCCTGCATCTGCTCGATGGTCGGGAACAGCTGCTTGATCTGGATGTGGCGCGCCTGCACCTTGGCGGTGGCGGCGATCGTGTTGCCCGCCTTGCCGCTGCCGTCCATGCGGATGGTCGAGCGCAGGGTGCCGCCGGCCACGCCGAAGTCGAGCGGCGCCAGGGTGATCACGCCGTCCTTCATGATCAGGTGGGCCGACAGCTTGCTGATCGGGAGCGTCTTTTCGCGGACAATCCTGTCCGCCGCGTAGCGCACGTCGGCGTCGATCGCTTTCCATCGTTCGGTACGGAACTCCTCGACCGGCAGCACCTTGCCGCCCGGCTGCACGGCTTCCACGCCGCGCGCCTTCTTGCTCGCGTTCGAGTCGGCGCCGACCAGCGGACCGAGGTCTTCGAACACCAGCTTGTTCGAGGCGACGTTGCCCGACAGCTTGCCGCGCGGCTTGCCGCCTTCGTAGACCAGCTTGCCGTGGATGTCGCTCGAGCCGACCTTGCCCTTGAAGTTCTCGTAGGTCCAGCGGCCGTACTCGCGGTCGAGCTCGCCGCGCAGGCGGCCCGAGGTCGAGAAGGCAGGGGTTTCGGGCAGCGTGATGCCGGTGAAGTTGTACAGGCGCGCCATGCTGCGTCCGGCCAGCTCGAGCTGGAGGTCGACCGCCTTCAGCTTGGCCGGCGCGGTGACCGTGCCCTCGATCGCAATGCGGCTCGGGCCGCTGCGCATGTCGGCCTGCACCGGATAGGGCGTGTCCTGGTCCTTCAGCGACAGCACCTGGCCGACCTTGCCGCCGCCGGTGACCGGGGCGCCGTTATAGCTGCCGCCGATCTCGAAGCCGATCCCGTACTTCGGGTCCTTGTCCAGGGTACGCACATGGGCCGTGACGTTGGCCTTGGTGACGGCGTCGACGAAGTGCACCACGCCGTCGGTCAGCACGATGCGCTCGAGGTCGAGCTTCCACTTCGATTCCTCTTCCTTCTTCTTGTAGACCCAGTTGTAGTGCTCGTCGTCGGTGCGCACCAGGTCGACGCGCGGCGCGTCGAAGCGCAGCACCGGAATGCCGATCGTCCGGTGCAGCAGGCCGAACGGGTTGAGCGAAAACGAGAACTGGCGCACCGAGGCCATGTCGGCCTGCTGCATGTTGGCCGGATTGCCGACGTGGACGTCGTTGGCGATCAGGTGCGGCCAGGGCAGCCAGTCGCGCAGGTGGCGGTCGCCCGGCGCCATGTTGCGCGCCGGGATTTCCCATTGCACGGCGAGGTTGCCGCGGATGGCGAACGGGCGCTCGATCGCTTCGCTTACCTTGGCGTTGAGCCAGGGCCGCGCCTTGTTCCAATCGAAAGTCAGGATGAAAATGACGGCGATCACCGGAATGGCGATCAGGACGCCGATTACGCTGAGCAGTATTTTCTTGCGGCGGCCGTTGTGTGGCTTGACGGCACTGCGCTCGGGGGTAGTAGTGTCGGGCATGACGATCCTTCGCTGGGAGTCAGTCTGGAGCCCAGCTTAGCGCAAAGCGCCGGAGGCTCGATGTGCGGTGTCGCACGCTGCCAATGGATGAGCGCTGCGAAGTGCGGTCAGTGTGCGCTAGCGAACCGAACTCTGCCGATAACAGGCTTATAACGTTAACAACTTCTTCACATAAACAGGAGAGCAGGATGGATACCCGATCCTTGAATACACGATTCCTTGGCGGCGCACTGTGCGCCGCGCTGCTGGCGCTGGCCGGCTGCGCCAGCCAGAAGGCCCCCGCCACCGCCGATGTCGCGGTGTCGCGCAACGCGGTCCAGAACGCGGTGCAGGCCGGCGCGGCCGAGCTGGCCCCGGCCGAGATCACCGCGGCGCGCGCCAAGATGATGCGCGCCAACGAGGCGCTGGCCGCCAGGGATTACCGACTGGCGCGCGAACTGGCGATGCAGGCCCAGGCCGACGCCCAGCTGGCGCAGAGCAAGGCCAACTCGGCCAAGGCCACCGCTGCCTCGGATGCGCTCAACGAGGACCTGCGCGTGCTGCGCCAGGAAGTCGAGCGCGCCAACTCGCAGTAAACAAAGGTACCGGGCGGGAGGCGCCCGCGCCTCTCCGCCAGGCGGCGCCCCGTGCGCCGCGCAGTTCGCCCATCGGGCGCCAATGTGCGCCGGCGCGTGCGCAGCTTCGATCCGCGCCGCTCGTCACAGCTTGGCACCGCACGGCGTCTTCACGAATCACATGCGCCGCCTGGCGCCAAAAAATAACGGAGGGCAAGATCATGAAAGCACGTTTCCTGAAACCGGCCGTTCTCGCCAGCGCCATCCTGCTGGCTGCCTGCAGCAGCACGCCGACCACCACCGCGACGCTGGACCAGGCG
This sequence comes from Massilia haematophila, assembly GCF_042647645.1. NCBI lineage: Bacteria > Pseudomonadati > Pseudomonadota > Betaproteobacteria > Burkholderiales > Oxalobacteraceae > Massilia > Massilia haematophila. The sequence continues at coordinate 468,306 of NZ_JBHRVV010000001.1, forward strand.
CGGTCGGATTTCGTCACCGCGAATAACAATCCGCAGGTGTCGACCTATGCGCCGCTCGAATTCAAGCAGGCCAGCGACGCCCTGAACGCCGCCAACGAGGCGGCCGCCAAGAACGAAAGCCTGAACGACATCGATCGCCTGGCCTACGTGGCCAAGCAGAAGATCGCCACCGCCCAGGAAGTGGCGCGCGCCAAAGCCGCCGAGGCGAACATCGCCAACGCCTCGCTCGAGCGCAACGCGGTCCGCCTGGAGGCGCGCACCGCCGAGGCCGAACGCGCCAAGCGCGAGGCCGAAGCGGCGCAGGCCGCCGCCATGACTGCCCAGCAGCAGGCGCAGGCGGCCCAGGCCCAGAACCAGGCGCTGGCCCAGCGCGCCGCCCAGCTCGAATCCCAGCTGGCCGAGCTGCACGCCACCAAGACCGAGCGCGGCATGGTCGTGACCATCGGCGACGTGCTGTTCGCCACCAACCAGGCCGACCTGACCCCGAACGGAATGTCGACCCTGCGCAAGCTGGCCGAGGTGATGAAACAGAACCCTGAGCGCACTGTGCTGGTCGAAGGGTTTACCGACAGCACCGGCAGCTCGAGCTACAACCAGGACCTGTCGCAGCGCCGCGCCAACGCCGTCGCCACCGCACTGGGCAGCATGGGCATCGAGCGCCAGCGCATCGCGACCCGCGCCTATGGCGAAGCGTTCCCGGTGGCCGGCAACGACAGCGCCGCGAACCGCCAGATGAACCGCCGCGTCGAGATCGTGCTGTCGAACGATAACGCGCCGATTCCGCAGCGTACCGCGGGCCGCTGATTCAAGCGTCAAGCGAGGGCGCCGAGCGGGGCGCCCACTGTTTTAACGGAAGCAAAGGAAACATCATGGAACAAGCTCGACATTCCCTGGCGCATGGCTTCGACATCGAAGCGATCCGCCGCGCCGCCGCCAACCTCGACGACGGTCCCGTCACCATCGGCTACGCGGCCGACCGCGAAGCGGTCATCGCCATGCTCAACGACGCCCTGGCCACCGAGCTGTTGTGCGTGCTGCGCTACAAGCGCCACTACTACACGGTCAGCGGCCCGAACAACGGCCAGCTGAAGGCCGAATTCCTCGAGCACGCCCAGCAGGAACAGGAGCACGCCGACCGCATCGCCGAGCGCATCGTCCAGCTGAACGGCTCGCCGAACTTCAACCCGGCCACGCTGACCGCGCGCAGCCACGCCGAATACGACGAATCCGACGACGTCCAGGCCATGGTGCGCGCCGACCTGATCGCCGAGCGCGTGGCGATCGAGTCCTACCGCCAGATGATCCAGGCGATCGGCGACAAGGACCCGACCACGCGCCAGATGCTGGTCGAGATCCTCGCCGTCGAGGAAGAGCACGCCGACGACATGCGCGATTTCCTCGTGCCCTGATTTTCAATACACACACAACCACAACAGGAGTTCATCATGCTAGACACCACCACCCGCGCCAATGCCCGTTCGCTCGACAGCAGCCTCAACAACGCCAGCGCCGACATGAAAGTCCTGGTCAAGGACGCCCAGTCGCTGCTGACGGCCGCGGCCGCCATGACCGGCGAAAAGGCCGACGAACTGCGCAGCCGCGGCATGGAAATGCTGGACCGCGCGATGGGCAAGGCCAGCCAGTACCAGGGTCAAGCCGTCGTCAAGAGCAAGGAACTGGCGCACACGGCCGATGTCTACGTGAAGGACAACCCATGGCGCACCGTCGTTGCCGCCGCCAGCGTCGGCCTGCTGGTCGGCATCGTCCTGGGCCGTAAATAATTTCGCCGGAGAACGCCATGGAAAAGACCGATACCGTCGTGCATGGCCCCGGACTCATGGGCGGCATCTCCGGCCTGGCGAAGAACCTGTTCGGCCTCGTGGTGTCGCGCGTGGAGCTGGCGGCGCTCGAGCTGTCGGAGGTACGCAACCACGTGATCGAACTGGTGGCGATCTTCGCCTGCGCAGTGCTCGCGGTCTGGTTCGCACTGGCCTATGGCACCGCGATGATCGTGGCGCTGGCCTGGGACGCCATGGGCTGGAAGATCCTGCTGGTGATGTTCCTCGTATTCGCGGTCATCACGGCCGTACTCGTCGCCAAGGGATTGGCCATGCTCAAGCAGGGCAAGCTCGCCTTCCCGGAAACGATGAACGAACTGCGCGCAGACCGCGACGCGCTGATGTAAGCGCCAACCAGGGGAGGGAACATGGACAAGCATCATCACAACGACGAACCGACCGGCCTGGCCGGTCACAAGCACAGCCGCGACCCGGCGCTGCGCAAGGCCGAGCTGCTGCGCGAGGGCGAGTTCTACCGTGCGGGGGTGGCCTACGCGCGAGCGCAGGTAAAACACGGCGCGCGGCCCGAAGTCATGCTACATTCTGTATTCGACCATGCCACATGGGCGCTGCGCACCCGGGCTGATGCTCTGCTGAAACCTACGGGCACGAGCGTCTCGGTCATCGCCCCGTATGCACTAGCCGCCTTCAACTTCGTGCGCCAGCGGCGCATGGGCAAGCAGGCGCTCGCTGGAGCGGTATTGCTGGGCGTAGCGGGCTGGTTCATGAACAAGCGGCGCGCATCGCGCGAGGTCGCGTAAGTGTTTGCCGGGCCTGGGCCCGGCGCGTGGAGGCGGTGCATATAATGCACCGCGACACACGCAGGCGTCGTGACTGGCGCCGGTTGAAAGAATATGGTGGGGCTTGAGCGGCGTCGCAATCCTTGATTGGGCGCCGTCTTTTTTTGTGGGAACGCTGGTTGTGTCCCGGGTTCCGAGCATAGGGACCTAGCGCGTGTAAAAAAACTCCAGGGCAAGACGATGCAACGCAGCCATGGAGGATTTTTTCACACGCTCTTAGGGTGGGCGGGTCTCCCGCCCACGCGTTCAACGAACGGCGCGATATCGCAGGCGTTCGTCGCTATCCGGTACGTGATGCGGCGCTTCGAGCAAAGCGACGCGTCGGTTTGACGGTCACGTCAGGAACCCCTCGCGACCATGGACGCTTCGCGAACTCAATGGCCTCGTGCAAACGCTCGCGACAGCACGCATCGCTTGAACGCGTGGACGGCGAAGCCGTCCACCCTACGTCCCTTCGAGAAACGTCACGCCGGTCACGCCACGTCAATCCTGCAAGCAGGGTAGTAGGGGCCAACAAGGCGCTCAGCGCCCCGCGTCCCCCGTGCTGGCCTGCACCGGCGCTTCGTTGCGCAAGGCCGCCATTTCCTTGCGCCAGGTGTCCTGCGCGGCCTTCTGGCAGCTCGCGCGCTCGGCCACCGGCCCCTGCTTGCAGGCGTTTTTCGCTTCGTCGAGCGCGGCGCCGATTTCCTTGCGGCGTGTGCGCATCTGCTCCTGGCGTGTCGTGTCTTCGCGGTACCAGCGCACCGGGTCGCCGCGCGCGATCTCACGCGCCTGCTGGCTGGCCGCGGCCGGCGCCACGTTGGCATCGCTGCTCTGGGCCAGCGCCAGCGGCGCGGCCGCGGCCAGCAGGCCGCCGAGCAGGATCCGTTTGCACATCGATCGAGGGTTCATTTGCACCTCCGGAATGGAAGCGGGCCGGCATGGGCCGGCCCAGGGGGCGGCGCGACGGCGCGCCGTCGTGCATGTCGTTGCCTATTGCCGTCTATTCGCCGGCGTCGATCAGTAGCGGTAGACGCGGCCGTCGACCAGGCGCACGCGGTTACCCACGCGCAGGTCGTAGGCGCTGTCCTGGACCACGGTGCGGTATTCGCCGTTGTCCATGCGCACATTGATCTGATACATCTCCTGGCCGCCGGTGGTGTTGCGGTTGCGTTCGACGTTGTTGCCGATCGCTGCGCCGGCGACGCCGCCGGCCACGGTGGCTGCGGTGCGGCCGCTGCCGCTGCCGACCTGGTTGCCGGCCAGCGCGCCGACCAGGCCGCCCACGATGGCGCCGGCGCCGCTGGTGCGGTTCTCGGCCTGGGTCACCTGGATCGATTCGATGGTGCCGTAGCCCATCGAGGCGGTGTTGTTGTAGCCGCTGTTGTAGCCATTGTTATACGACGGCGTATTGCTGGCGCAGCCGGTCAGGATCGCAGTGGCCGCGACGACGGCGGCGGCAAGCTTACGGGTAGTCTTCATGTTGTTCTCCTGGCAAAAGATGTGCGTCAAGAATATGCAGCGCTTGCCGAAGGGTCTGTGCGCTCACGCACCCTTATTTGCCTCTTTGATATGTCAAAAAAACATCTTGCTGTTGTGTTCGACACCGTACAGAAGCCCGTCCATAAACGGCGTAAAACGTCTCTTGCGTGTTGAAAAAGGAGTAAGGAACATGACAACAAGAATGAGAAATGCGCAAGCGCTGCTGGTCCTCGGCGCCGCCCTGTTGTGGCTGGGTCATGCCCGCGCCCAGGCCGTGACCACCCCGGCCCCGGCGGCAACGGCCGTGCCGGCGCAGCAACCCGTCGCGGTACCGGATGCCAAGACCGCCTACGAACGTTCGCGCGACATGGCGGCAGCGAATTACAAGGCGGCGCGTGTCCGCTGCGACAGCCTCAGCGGCAATCCGCACGACGTGTGCGAGGCCGAGGCCAAGGCCGAGCGCGTGCGCACCGAGGAAGAGGCGGCGGCCGCCTACAAGAACACCCTGAAGGCTTATACCCAGGCCCGCATGCGCATCGCGGACGCCAATTTCGCGCGCGACAAGGCGCGTTGCGGCGCCCTGGCGGGCAATGACCGCGACGTGTGCCTGAAGCAGGCCAAGGCGGCCCAGGTCGCTGCCCAGGCCGACGCCACCGCGGACCGCAAGATGATCGAAGCGCGCAACAACGCGCGCGAAGACAAACTGACGGCGCAATACCGGGTCGCGCTGCAGAAGTGCGACGCGTTTGCCGGCGCGGCGAAGGACCAGTGCGTCCAGGCCGCAAAAACCGCGTACGGCAAATGACGTACCGGTCCCGCTCTTAGTGAGCAATCCAATGTTTTACCACGCTGTAACTTTGACCAACGATAGAAAGGGATACATCATGAAAATCACCCAACGTCTCGCTACCGCCGTCTTCACTGGCGCCCTCGCATTCACCATGGCCGGTTGCGCTTCGAACCCGCAACGCGAAAGCGCCGGCGAATACATCGACGACAGCGTCATCACCGCCAAGGTGAAGGCCGCCTTTGCCGCCGACTCGACCGTGAAGGCAACCGAAATCAACGTCGAGACCTTCAAGGGCGACGTCCAGCTGTCGGGCTTCGTGGCCCAGCCGAGCGACGCCCAGCGCGCCGTCGAGGTCGCACGCGGCGTGAAGGGTGTAACATCGGTCAAGAACGACATCCGCGTGAAGTAATCCCCGCCGCCGGGGCGGCGCGGACCGGCAAACTCATATCGGCAAACACATGCAACTCGCCAGTCCTGGCTCGGCTCCCGCCGAGCCGCAGAAACCCGCCGCCCCTGGGGCAACACCGGCAATCACGGCCGAGGCCGTGAAGCCGGAAGCCGTCGCCGGCTCGCCCGACGACCTGGCGCTCCATGCCGGAGGCCTGCGCCTCCCGATCCACGTCAACGCCCGCGGCCTGTCGCTGGGCATCCTGGCCACCGTCGCCTTCGTCTTCGCGCTGCAATGGGCGCAAAAATTCTTCGTGCCGCTACTGCTCGGCATTTTCATCGCTTATACCCTGAGTCCGGTCGTGCGCTGGCTCGAGCGCGTGCGGATTCCGCGCCTGATCGGCGCGACCATCGTCACCGCCGCCTTGCTCGGCGGCCTGGGCGCGACCATGCTCCGGCTCCAGGACGAATTCATCAACATCCTCGACGAGCTGCCGACGCTGACCCAGAAAGTCAGCAAGCTGGTCGCCAGTGCCGCCGGCGGCGAGGGCTCGACCATCCAGCGGGTGCAGAAGGCGGCCGCCGAGCTCGAACAGGCCACCGCCAATGTCGGCGCCAATCCGCGCCTGATCCAGCGCCGCCCGACGCTGGCCCAGCAGTCGTCGAGCTTCCGGCTCACCGACTGGTTGCTGGCCGGCTCGGTCGGCCTGGCTGCCTTCGTCACCCAGGCCACCATGGTGGTGTTCCTGGTGTTCTTCCTGCTGCTCGCGGGCGATACCTTCAAGCGCAAGCTGGTCAAGCTGACCGGCCCCTCGCTGACGCGGAAAAAAGTGACCGTGCATATCCTGGACGACATCAATACCTCGATCCAGAACTACATGTTCATGCTGTTGGTGACGAACGTCCTGCTGGCGCTCCTGATGTGGGTGGCGCTGCGCGCGATCGGGCTGAATAACGCCGGCGCCTGGGCCATCTTTGCCGGCGTGGCCCACATCATGCCTTACTTCGGCCCCTTGCTGATCACCTCGGCCACCGGGCTGGTCGCTTTCATGCAGTTCGAGTCGCTGCGCATGGTGATCCTGGTGGCGGGTGCCTCGATGGGCATCGCCACCCTGGTTGGCATGGTCGTGACGACCTGGATGACCGGCAAGATCGCAAAGATGAACCCGGCCGCCGTTTTTGTGAGCCTGCTGTTCTGGGGCTGGCTGTGGGGCATGTGGGGCTTGTTGCTCGGTGTGCCCGTGGTGGTGGTGCTGAAGGTGGTGGCCGAGCGGGTCGAGGGAATGGAAGCGCTGGCCGAACTGCTGGGAGAATAGCCGCCGGCCAGCGGAGCAGGGAAGGCATCCTGCGCCAGGCGCCTTCCCGCCGCAGGACTTGGTTTCTCAGGCCATGCGCTTGACGTTCCTGGCGCCGGTTTCGTGGTCCGGCTTGTGGCGCAGGCTGCCCAGCTGCAGCGCATACTGGCGGGCGAACTCGGCGCCGAGGAAGAAGATCTGGGCCGAATAATATACCCACAGCAGCAGGGCGATCAGGGAACCTGCTGCACCGAAGCTGCTGGCCGCGCCGCTGTTGCCGATATACAGTCCAATGCCGAATTTCCCCAGAGTGAACATGGCCGCGGTGCCGAGGGCGCCGATGGTCACGTCATGCCAGGACAGCTTGATGCGCGGCAGCAGCTTGTAGATCACGCCGAACAGGGTGGCAATGACGAGGAAGCTGATGCACGAGGAAATCCAGCCGACGATGACCGAGGCTTCCTTGTACATGCCGCCGAAGTAGTTCTCGACCACCGCCATCGCCGCGCTCACCACCAGCGACACCATCAGCAGGAAGCCCAGCACCAGGATCAGGCCGAAGGAGAGCAGGCGCGTGCGCACCGTGTCCCACCAGCTCGCATCCTTCGGCGCCGGCACGCCCCAGATCTCGTCCAGGCTGTCCTTCAGCTCGGCAAACACGGTGGTGGCGCCGACCAGCAGCAGGATGGTCGCGACGATAGTTGCCAGGCGTCCGGACTCCTTGTTCTGCGCACCGGCGAGCACGGTCTGGATGGTGTCGGCGCCCTGGGCCCCGACCAGGCCGCGCAATTCGTTGAACAATTGCCCGCGTGCCGCATCGGCGCCATAGAAGAAGCCGGCGACCGCAATGACCAGCACCAGGATGGGCGCGAGCGAAAACAGGGTATAGAAAGCCAGGGCGGCACCCTTGCTGGACGCGCGGTGGGCCAGCCATTCGGTGACCGCGCAACGCATCACGTGGATGATCTGGCGTGAGAATGGAAGCCATTTTTTTACAGCCATACCGGATCCTCCAGAAAAGAAAAAAGGGGCACGAGGCCCCTTGTGGTGTGGGCGGCCAGCGAACGCCCGTTGGAACAGGCCGATGCCTCGCTGGCCGGGGTCACATTACTGCACGCGCTTCTCGATCGTGATCTGCTCGACTTCGACGCGGCGGTTCGGTTCCAGGCAAGCGATCAGCTCGGCACGCTTCTTCTGGTTGCACTCGACGACCGGGTTTGCTTCGCCCTTGCCGACGGCGTTCAGGCGGCCGGCGTCGACGCCCTTGCTGACCAGGTAGTCACGCACGGCGTTGGCACGGCGCTCCGACAGCTTCTGGTTGTACTTTTCCGAACCCAGGCGGTCGGTGTAGCCAGTGATGTCGACGTTGGTGATGCTGGTGTCGGCTTGCAGGGCAGCGGCGATCTCGTCCAGGCGCGGCGCCGGCATGCGCAGTTCGGCCTTGTCGAAGTCAAACATCTTCGAGGCTTCCAGCGTGACCTTCTCGAAGCGTGCCGGCGGCGGCGGCGGCGGAGCGACCGGAGCCGGTGCTGGCGGCGGGGCCTCGACGACCGGGGCTGGAGCCGGTGCCGGCGGTGCTGGCGGCGGGTTGAAGGCGTAGTTCAGGCCGACGGTGACGTACTTGTTGTTGCTCTGCTTGAAGCCGTACAGCTCGTCGTCGCGCAGGAAGCCGCGCACCGAGCGGATGTCTGCCTGCAGGCTCCACTGCGGGCTCAGGTCGGCCTGGAAGCCGATACCGGCGGTGGCGTAAGGGGAGTTCTTGCTGACACGGCGCAGCGGATTGTCAACCTTGTCGCGCTCGGCGCCGACGCCGAACAGGACGAATGGGCGGAAGCGCTCACGCGACAGCATCAGCAGCGCATCGACGCCCAGCAGGGTCTGGCGATACTCCGCAGGGCCGTCTTCGGAACGGGCATGGGTGGCGCCGATCTGGATGTCCCAGTAGCGGTGCACTGCCTTACCGAACTTCAGGCCGCCGCCCCAGTCCTTGTGGTCGGTGCCGAAATCGGCGTCGGGCTTGATGCCGACGACGCTTGGCTGGATGTACCAGGACGGGTTGATGGTCGCGCTCGGCGCTTCTTGAGCCAGCGTGGTGCCGGCGGCGCAGAACATGGCGACGGCCAGGGCGATCTTCTTCGAATTATTCACAGGAAACTCCCATAAGTTGAAAGGTAGGGTGACATCGCATGCCTTGACAGTGATGTTGGAGTGAAGAGTACGAGGCCGAGTTCCGATGGGTCCGTGCGCTAGCGCACCTATAGGAACTGCTGAGTGACAAAACCGCAACATTGTTATCTTCTTCAGGGCGTCCCTATATATAGAGGGAAGACTCGACGCGAAAATTGGAGGAATGTTTCTAATTTTCTACACTTCTGTCGTCATTCTACAACAAGCCGGAAATTTGCCTGCGAACTCTTGATTTTGAGCAGGAAAAAAATTGTCGAAATGCCTGGTGGAATTTTGCCAATGTGGGCTGGCGCACAGACCGGCCGGGCTGACGCAGGCAATCTTGTGGCCAGTTAAGCGGAACCCGAGGTGTTGTCAGGGTGTCAGACGACACACAGCGACCCGGACCACACAGTCTCTCTCTATCTAACGGAGTACACCAACATGCATGCAACGACTCATCACAACGCGGTGCAAGGCGAACACGGCGCAGTGCACACTTCCAGCAACTCAGCGCTGATCGAACGCGTGCCGCCCCAGCCGACCGAACGTGCGCCGATCTCGCTGGCGCCGATCGAGCGTGTGCGGTCGACCTCTGCCACCCAGCGTCGGATCGAGAACATGCAAAAGCTCATCAACGAACTGTCGACCCATGAAATGCTCGCCGACGAGATTGCATGGTTCCTCAAATTCTCGCCGTCCGGCGCACGCAAGTACATCCGCGACCTGCGTGAAGCCGGCGTCATCGAACTGGCCCGCTACATCGAAGGCACCGCCACCTACCTGGGCAAGGCCGTCTACCAGATCTGCCCGGACCAGGAGCGCGTCAAGGCCTTCCTGGCCGCGATCTGCCAGCCGAAGCGCGAAGGCGCCGCCCCGCGCAAGGAGCGTCCGGGCCTGCGCGAGCAGAGCATGGCCGGCAGCGGCCGCCACTTCCACATCCTGGCCGACGACACCCACTACGCGATCCGCGTGAACCGCAGCCCGGTCACCCGCGATCCGCTGGTCGCCGCGCTGTTCGGCCCAGCCCCGAACCAGGTCGCCAAAGAGCGCACCTAAGCCGTACACACGCCTGCCGGAAGGGCGCGGTGGTGGAGACCCGCGGCGCCCTCCTGATTCGACGATCGCTGTCGTCACGCACACGCCGCGCACTGCGCGGCGTGTGCCGTTAACGCGTCGCGTCATCCCGGTCGCGTCACCCGGGCCACGCACCCCGGACGCAGCCGGTCATTTCCTGCCGTTGAAATCCCGTCAACAGGCCCCAAGTTCGGCGGGTGCGGCGCTCTGCCGCGTCCCGCTAACGGAAAAGGAAACCCCATGCTGCCGAGTGCCGAATCGCTGGAAGGCAAACCAGTACCGCGTGTCGTCTTCAAGACGCGTCCCGATGACCAATGGCAGGACCTGAAGAGCGAGGACCTGTTCCAGGGCAAAACTGTCGTCGTGTTCGCGCTGCCCGGCGCCTACACGCCGACCTGTTCCTCGACCCACCTGCCGCGTTTCAACGAACTGGCGCCTGTGCTGCGCGATAACGGCGTCGACGAGATCGTCTGCATTGCCGTCAACGACGCCTTCGTCATGAACGAATGGAAGCATGGCCAGGACGCGGACGCGATCACCTTCATTCCCGACGGCAATGGCGACTTCGCGCGCGCGATGGGCATGCTGGTCGACAAACGCGACCTCGGCTTCGGCCAGCGTTCCTGGCGCTATTCGATGCTGGTGCGCGACGGCATCATCGAGAAGATGTTCATCGAGGCCGAGGGCGACGACGATCCCTTCGAGGTCTCGGATGCCGACACCATGCTCGCCTACATCAACCCCGAGGCCGAGGCCCCCGAGCCGATCGTGATGTTTTCGCGCCCCGGCTGCCCGTTCTGCGCCCGCGCCAAGGCGGCACTGGCGAAGCACCGCCTGCGCTACACTGACATTTCCCAGAGCCAGAAGATCAACACGGGCGTGCTGCGCGCCGTCAGCGGGCGCATGACCTGGCCCCAGGTCTTCATTGGCGGCCAGCTGATCGGCGGCGCCGACGAGCTGGAATCGCACCTGGCCGCGCGTTCGGCGGCCGCGTGAACATCCTGTCGATGTCGAAAGGGGCGGGGCGATGGAAGCCTTGGTGACGGTGTCCCTGATCGTGGCGGCCCTGCTGCTGGCCTGGGCGGTGCCGCGCTGGCGCCTGCGCCGTGCGCTGTCGCGCCCGCTTCCTCCCGGCGCCCTGGCTACCATCGAGCGTAACGTCACGCAATACCGCGGCATGGACGGCGCCCAGCGCACCCGCCTCGAACGCCTGGTGCGCCGCTTCCTCCACGAAAAGACGTTTGTCGGCTGCGCCGGACTCGAGGTCACGGACGAGATGCGGGTGACGATCGCGGCCCAGGCCTGCCTGCTGCTGCTGGGCACCCGCGGCGACGCAGTCTACCCGACGCTGCATTCGGTGCTGGTGTATCCGGGCGCCTTCCTGGTGCCGCGGCGCCAGGTCGACGAGGCCGGCGTCGTGACCGAGGAGCGCCAGGACCTGCTGGGCGAATCCTGGGGCGACGGCCGCGTGATCCTGTCCTGGGACCATGTCCAGCGCGCCGACAACGAGGAGCCGCCGAGCCACAACGTCGTATTGCACGAGTTCGCGCACCAGCTCGACAGCGAATCGGGCAGCACCAACGGCGCGCCCTACCTGGGCAGCGCCGAGCGTTACCGCAGCTGGTCGGAAGTGCTCTCGCGCGACTTCGCGGCGCTGCGCCACGATGCCTGGTTCGGCCAGCAGGGCGTGCTCGACCATTACGGCGCCACCAATCCGGCCGAGTTCTTCGCGGTCGCGACCGAGGCCTTCTTCGAGCAGCCGCACCGGCTGGCCGAGCGTCACGGCGCGTTGTACGAGGAATTCCTGAAGTATTACCGGGTCGATCCGCGCGCCTGGAGCACGCCGCCGGCGCCCGAGCCCGCGTTCCACGGCATGGCTTACGGGCAGTGGCAATGAACTGCGTGCGTTTGCGTACAGAATCAGCAGCCCAGCAGGAGCATGCTTCGGTCATCTATCGATGCAGGAGAATTCCATGTCCACCATCATTGCAGGGCACTTCCAGCTCCAGGACGAGGTCGACGTGGCGCGCCGCGCCCTGGCCGACGCCGGTTTCGCGCCGGAGCGCATCAGCAGCTTCTACCTGAGCCAGGCGGGCCAGCACGACCTGACCCCGATCGGCGGCGACAACCTGCACTCGCCCGGCGCCAAGGAGACACCGATCGGCGTGGTGCAGGGCTCGGCCACCGGCGGCGCCGTCGGCGCGGTGGTCGGCGCCGCCACGGCGCCGCTGACGGGCCCGGCCGGCCCGATCGTCGGCGGCCTGGTCGGCGCCCACGTCGGCTCGCTGTTCAGCTTTTCGAAAATGAAGGAAGCCGGCGAGGCCGAAGAGGGCGGCCGCGCCCCGGTCGAGCAGCGCATGGCCGGGATGCTGGTCGCCGTCGCCTTCGACGACGCCAACCAGGAAGGGCGCGCCGTCGAGGTGCTGCGCAAGCTCGGCGCGCGCCAGATCGAACGGGCGCGCGGCAATATCGTCGACGGCGACTGGGCCGATTTCGACGCCTCGATCGCTCCCGACGTCATCACCTGACGTGAACACCTGACGACGCGCAGCGCGCGTGGCACGGCGGCCACGCGTGCTTGCTGCCTTTGATCCAGCTCAATATTCCCGGGTGTCCTGCTTCTAGACTTGTCGTTTCCGGCCGCGTGGCCGTGTTTGACAAGGGGAAAAGACATGAAAGAAAAACGGGTAGCGCTGGTGACGGGCGGCATGGGCGGCCTGGGCACGGCCCTGTGCCGCCGCTTGCATGACGCAGGCTTCGTGGCCGCATTGACCTATTCGCCGAGCAACACCACCCCCGAGGCCTGGTTGGCGGCCCAGCGCGACGAGGGTTACCGTTTCAGTGCCTGGAAACTCGACGTCACCGACCACGACGCCTGCGCGGCCATGGTGGCCCAGGTGGTGGCCGAGCTCGGCCGCATCGACGTGCTGGTCAACAATGCCGGCATCACGCGCGACCGCAGCCTGCGCAAGATGACGCAGGACGACTGGCGCGCGGTGCTGTCCACCAACCTCGACAGCGTCTTCAACATGAGCCGCGCCGTGGTCGAGCCGATGATTGCCCAGCGCTGGGGCCGCATCGTGAACATTTCCTCGGTCAACGCGAACGCCGGCGCCTTCGGCCAGGCCAATTATTCCGCGGCCAAGGCCGGCATGCACGGCTTCACCAAGGCGCTCGCGCTGGAAACGGCACGCCACGGCGTCACGGTCAACACGGTATCGCCGGGCTACCTGAACACGAAGATGGTCAGCGCGGTGCCGGCAGAGATCATGCAGGCCAAGATCCTGCCGCAGATCCCGGTGGGCCGCCTGGGCGAGCCCGACGAGGTGGCGGCCCTGGTCGCTTACCTGGCATCGGATGACGCCGGCTTCGTGACCGGCGCCGACATCGCCATCAACGGCGGCCAGCACATGCGCTAGCCCTGGCGTCTAAAGAGCGCCTAACAAAACCTTCAGGGCAAGGGGTGCGGCCACCCAACGCAGCGTCGAAGACAGTACGCCTGTACGGCGAGACGATGCAACGCAGCCATGGAGGTTTTGTTAGGCGCTCTAACGCTTTTCGGCGCGCGTCTGGCAGCCGATGCACAGGCGCGCCTCGGGGCGCGCCTGCAGCCGCGAGTAGCCGATGTCGTTGCCGCATTCCTCGCACAGCCCGTAGCTGCCGTCCTCGAACTTGGCCAGGGCGTGGCGCAGCACCTGCATCTGGGCTGCGTTGTGGCCGGCGGCCTCGAGCGCGAGATCGTTCAGCAGGCGCACCGTGGCCTTGTCGGCCGGCGAGGTCTCGATTTCGGAAACGGGAAGGTCGCGTCCACCGTCGGTCTGGACGGCGGCGACGCCGCTGAGCGCGGCAAGGCGCGCCTCGAGCGTGGCGCGCAACTGCGCCAGTTGGCCTTGATCCAGGGCGGCCATGGCAATGGCAGGCATCAGGCCTGGCGCGCGCCGCCAGCCGGCGCGCTTGCCGCACACGCGTGCAACGAAGGAAAGCGGTCCATCGCACACTCCCCATTTGAATGCTTTATGAGTCCAGTGTAGCGCGATGCGCGCCCGATGAACATGGGCGCACGCGTGTGCCGCGCGCGGCGGTCTCGGGGTTAGGTGGTCTCGGCCGCGGAAGGGGCGACACCCGGCGGCCTGGTCGCCTCGACCGCTTGTGCGTGGGCGCGGATCTTGTCGAGCGCGGCCAGGATCGAGGCCGGCTGGCCGGTGGCGGCCGCGCCCGCCAGGTGCAGCAGGCCGGCAACGAGGCCGCTGACCTCGGCGATCCGGGTGATCTTGCGGATCTTCTCGGCCGCCTCGGCAGTCAGGGCGATCACGACCTTCTGCGACTTGCCGAGCGACTTCACGGTGTAGGTGGCGGCGTCGGCGTACAGGCTATTGGCACGCTGGCGCAGGATGACTTCGTCGTCGAAAAGGGCGCGTGCGGCGGCCTGCACGTGTTCGGGCACGGTCGCGCCCTCGTAGGCGCGGATTTCGCCCATGATGCGCTCGTGCAGCTGGTCGGCGCAGGCCGAAAGCTGGTCGGCCAGTTCCACCACCTGGGTGACGCTGGCCAGGCCGCCCTGGCCGGCGGTGCCGGCTGCCGCCGCGTTGGTGACTGTTTCATTATATGGGGCCTGTGCGCCCGCTGTCTTCGTTTCGCTTGCCATACCGCCTCCGCAGAAATCAGTCGCCGGACAGGCTCTCGCGGATCATCCGCAGGTCCCGCCCGTAATTGCCGAGCATGCGCCGCACGTCGGCCTCGGACAGCCGGTGCAGGTTCTCGCGCAGCTTCTGGTGCCCGAGCGCGACTTTCGTCAGGCCCTGCAGCGCCAGGTCGTAGCGGCGGTCGATCAGCTTGTATTCGCTCGACTTGTTCATGTAGTGGACCTTGGCCAGGGTGACGAGCATGCGGTCGCTGCTCTTGTTGTTGAACGGCAGCTCGACGTCGAAGATCCCCAGCACGGTCTTCTTCTCATTTTCGTTGGTCTTGTAGTAGAGGCGGGTGAGCGAGATCATGGCTTCCAGCAGGGTCTGCACATCGGCGTCGCCGTCGCGCACCATGGTCTCCACGCTGCGGTTCTGGTAGCCCGAGGCGATCGCGCGCGTGAGCAGGCGCGTCAGCCCCGTGTAGGCGGCGATATGGCGCTGCTGCAGTCCGGAATCGGTATTCGCCTTCAGGCCGTTGCCGAGGTCGTCGATGCGCTCGGACAGGTCGTAGCGGGTATCGCCGGCCAGCAGGCTCAGCGTCTGCATGTAAAGCACGACCGCTTTCTGCACGCTGACGAAGTCGTCGTAGACGGCGCGCCGCTTGGCATCGTTCTCGCGCGCCAGCTTGTCGGCGCCGGCGGGCAGGTAGGGCTGCTCGCGCTCGTAGGTGTCGCGGTAGCGCCGCGACAGTTCGGCATAGCCGCCCAGGCGCGCCGAGGCGTCGGCGAACTCGCGCACTTCGCTCAGGCTGACCGGGCCGCCCGTGCTTGCGCAGCCGCCCAGCAGCAGGCCGGCGCCCAGCAGGGCAAGCGCGGCAAGGTGACGAAACATCTTCATGGGGTCTCCTCTGGGCGGCGAAGATGCCAGCCGGAAAGTCCCCATTCTGGCAAACGCCGCAGGACGCGGCGTTGCAGTTGGTCAATTCAAGCGAGCTTCCCGAGGTCGAAGTGCGGGTTTTCGATGATGCCGAACAGGTTGCCGTAGGGATCGCGCACGGTCGCGACCTTGATACCCCCGCCGACGTCCTCGACCGGCGACTCGACGCTCGCGCCCAGCTCGACCAGGCGCGCCAGCTCGGCCTGGACGTCCTCGGTGCCCCAGTAGGCGGTCGCGCCGGCCGTGCCGGGCACGCCGTCGGGCACCAGGCCGAGTTCGAAGCCGCCGACCTCGAAGCCGACGTAGAAGGGCTGGTCGAAATACGGCGCCCTGTCGAGCACGCGGCGATACCATTCGGTCGCTTCGCCGAGCGCGGTGACGGGGTAGATGACGGTGCGCAGTCCCTGGATCATGGCAGTCTCCTTATTGTTGAGGAAGCAATGGTGCCACCAGGGACCGGACCCTGTCTAGCGCTGCGCTGCGGCCGCCGCCGGGCTCGCCAGCGCGCTGCGCCAGGCCAGGCCTTGCAGGGTGTCGCCGCGCGGGTTGTACTCGCAGCCGACCCAGCCGTCGTAACCGAGTTCGTCGAGCAGGCGGAACAGGTAAGGGTAGTTGATCTCGCCCGTGCCCGGCTCGTGGCGTCCCGGCACGTCGGCCAGCTGGACATGGCGGATCAGGGGCAGCAAGGCGCGCAGGCTGTTGGCCAGGTCGCCCTCCATGCGCTGCATGTGGTAGATGTCGAACTGCAGGAAGAGGTTGTCGGCGCCGCATTCGGCGATGATGGCCTGGGCCTGGCGCGAGCCCGTCAGGAAGTAGCCGGGCACGTCGCGGTCGTTGATCGGTTCGATCAGCAGGTCGATATCCTGCTCCTTGAGCTTGCCGGCGGCGAACCGCAGATTGGCGACATAGGTCGCGTGGGCGCGTTCCCGGGGCACGTTCGGGGGGATCTTGCCGGCCATGCAGTGCAAGCGTTTGACGCCGAGTTCGTCCGCGTAATCGAGGGCAAGTTCGACGCTGTCCTGGAATTCGCCGATGCGGCGCGGATCGCAGGCCATGCCGCGGTCGCCGGCCGCCCAGTCGCCGGCCGGGAAGTTGTGCAGGACGAGCTGCAGGTTGTAGCGCGCCAGGCGTCCGGCGATCCATTCCGGTTCGCAGGCGTAGGGAAACTGGAACTCGACCGCGTCGAAGCCCGCGTCGCGCGCCGCCGCGAAACGGTCGAGGAAGCTGAGCTCGGGGAACAGCGTGCTCAGGTTGGCGGCGAATTTCGGCATGGGACGTCCCGGATGTTGACAGCCCGCTATCGTAACATTCGCGTGGCAAAGCTGCCGGAGGCGGTCAATCGTGCGTGGGCGTGGCGCGGAATGAGCCGATGCGCTGACAGTAGGGTGGGCACGCTGTGCCCACGCGGAAAGCAGCGTGGCGTTGGTGTCCTTAGGACCCGGAGGGCCGCGTGTCGCCAGCGTAACCCCGGAGTATTCCGCGAACGCCGGAGGGGTAACGCATACCGTGTACCGCGTCCATGAGATAACGTAGCGCTGCGTTTCGCGTGGGCACGGGGTGCCCACCCTACGGTCCTTGATGCCAACAATAAAAAAGGACAGGCCGGCATTGCCAGTCCTGTCCTTTGCTTGTGCAGCGTCAGCGCCGCTTAGCGGTCGCGCCCGCCCTGGCGTGGCGCGGCGCCGCTGCGCGGACCGCGGTTGCCGTTGGCCGAGCGGTTGCCGCCGCCGTTGCCGGCAGGACGCGCGCCATTGCCGCCACCCGCCGGACGGCCGCCCGCACCGGCAGCAGCGCTGCGCTGGCCCTGGCCCTGGCCGCCGCGGTTGCCGCCTGGACGGCCGCCGCGGTTGGCGTGGCCTGGCGCGCCGCTGCGCAGCTGGATCGGCTGCGGCTTGGCGTTCATGTCCGGCTCGAAGCCCGGGATCACGTGACGCGGCAGGGTCTGCTTGATCAGCTTCTCGATGTCCTTCAGCATCTGGTGCTCGTCGACGCAGACCAGCGAAACGGCTTCGCCGGTGGCGCCGGCGCGGCCGGTGCGGCCGATGCGGTGCACGTAGTCTTCCGGTACGTTCGGCAGGTCATAGTTGACCACGTGCGGCAGCTGGTCGATGTCGATACCGCGCGCCGCGATGTCGGTCGCGACCAGCACCTGCAGGCTGCCGTCCTTGAACTCGGACAGGGCCTTGGTGCGTGCCGACTGGCTCTTGTTGCCGTGGATCGCCATCGCGCCGATGCCGTCCTTGCCCAGCTGTTCGACCAGTTTGTTCGCGCCGTGCTTGGTGCGGGTGAAGACCAGCACCTGGTGCCAGCTGTTTTCCTTGATCAGGTGCGACAGCATCGGGTGCTTCTTGTCGCGGTCGACCGGGTGGATCTTCTGCGCGATCACTTCCACCGTCGAATTGCGGCGCGCGACTTCGATCGAGGCCGGGTTGTCCAGCAGGCGGTCGGCGAGGGCCTTGATGTCGTCCGAGAAGGTGGCCGAGAACAGCAGGTTCTGGCGCTTCGGCGGCAGCAGGGCCAGCACCTTGCGGATGTCGTGGATGAAGCCCATGTCGAGCATGCGGTCGGCTTCGTCCAGCACCAGGATCTCGATCTTCGAGAGGTCGACCGTACCCTGGCCCGCGTGGTCGAGCAGGCGGCCCGGGGTGGCGACCAGGATGTCGACGCCCTGCTTGAGCAGCTTGATCTGCGGGTTGATGCCGACGCCGCCGAAGATCACGGCCGAGTTCAGGTTGGTGTACTGGCCGTACAGGCGCACGCTTTCTTCGACCTGGGCCGCCAGTTCGCGGGTCGGGGCCAGGATCAGGGCGCGGATCGCGCGCGGCGCGCTCTTGTTGCGCAGGCTGGCGCCGACCTTGTCGGTCGACAGGCGCTGCAGCAGCGGCAGGGTGAAGCCGGCGGTCTTGCCGGTGCCGGTCTGGGCGCCGGCGAGCAGGTCGCCGCCGCCGAGCACCGCGGGGATGGCCTGGGCCTGGATCGGCGTCGGCGTGGTATAGCCCTGTTCGCTCACGGCGCGCACAATGGCTTCGGACAAGCCGAGGGTAGCAAATGACATAGATTCTTCTGGTAAGGTTGATTCCGCCGCCGGCGCAAGCGGCGCCAGGATCGGATGGGACAGTCGATGCCGACGGCGCGCGTCGAGCGCATACCGTCAGGGATCACGACTGATTATAGTGAATTTGTTGCGTTGTGGAAACGCCAATGCGAAAGGCCGCCGACATGCAGCCCGGCGGCCGGCAATCCGCTATTTTACGCGAAGTCGCAATTACGCGAACGGCACCATCAGCGGCACCATCTGCGCGAACACTTTCGGGCCGGCGGCAATGATGTCGCCCTTGTTCAGGTATTCCGACTCGCCGTTGAACTCGCCGACGATGCCGCCGGCTTCGGTCACCAGCAGCGAACCTGCGGCGATATCCCAGATTTTCAAGCCCTTTTCGAAATAACCGTCGACGCGGCCGGCGGCCACGTTGGCCAGTTCCAGCGCGGCCGAGCCGGCGCTGCGCACGCCGTGGCAGCGCGAGGCGACCACCTCGTACATGCGCAGGTATTCGGCCAGCGCGCGCGGGTCCGGACCATGGCCGGCCGACAGCAGGGCCTTGCCGATGCGGTCGTGGTTGCGCACGCGGATGCGCTTGTCGTTCAGGTAGGCGCCGGCGCCCTTGGTGGCGGTGAACAGGTCGTTGCGGACCGGGTCGTAGACCAGGGCCTGGGTGATCACGCCGCGCTGCTGCAGCGCGATCGAGATGCAGTAGTTCGGGTAGCCGTGCAGGAAGTTGGTGGTGCCGTCGAGCGGATCGATGATCCAGACGTACTCGCTTTCGTCGTTCAGGTTGCGCGAGGCGCCCGACTCTTCGGCCAGGATGGCGTGGTCAGGGTAGGCCTTCAGCAGGGTTTCGACGATGGCCTGCTCGGAAGCCTGGTCGACGTCGGTGACGAAATCGTTATGTTGTTTTTCCGAGACGGTGATACGGTCGAGGTCGAAGGACGCGCGGTTGATGACGGTGGCGGCGCGGCGTGCGGCCTTGATGGCCGTATTGAGCATTGGGTGCATGGAGGCTTTTTCCGTAATTAAATGCTGACGCCCACGCGCAATGGCGCCGTGAACCGTCGGAGTACAAGAGTGAATTATAAAGAGCAAAGCGGCGCCGAACCCGTTAGAATTCCGGCCCTTGATGCCGAAAACCCAATGTTCGTCGCCGCGCGATGACGCTATTTTAAATGAACCCGCCTGATTCCGACATCTCTCTTTTCAAACGCCTGCGTTTCGTGCTGGTCGAGACCAGCCGCGCCGGCAACATCGGCTCGGTGGCCCGGGCCATGAAGACGATGGGATTTTCCAACCTGGTGCTGGTCGCACCGCGTTGCGCAGATCCCCTGAACGACGCGGAAGCGGTGGCCTTCGCCAGCGGCGCGACCGATGTCCTGCAGGGCGCGCGCATCGTCGGCAGCATCGGCGAAGCACTGGAGGGCTGCAATTTCGCGGCCGCGGTGTCTGCCCGCCTGCGCGAATTCTCGCCGCCGGTGTGGACGCCGCGCGCCTTTTCCACGCACGTGGCCGGGCAGGGCGAGCTGCGCCCGGCCCTGATCCTCGGTAACGAGCGGGTCGGCCTGCCGAACGAGATCGTCGAGCAGTGCAACGTCCTGATCAACATCCCCGCGAATCCCGCTTACTCTTCGCTGAACCTGTCGCAGGCGGCCCAGGTGCTGGCCTACGAGTGCCGCATGGCGGCCGTCGGCGACGAGGTCGACAGCCGCGGCGTCGGCTTCCAGGGCGATGCCGCCAGCCTGGCCCAGATCGAGGGCATGTACGCCCACCTCGAAGAAGCCCTGGTCGCGATCGGCTTCCTGAACGCGAACAACCCGAAGAAGCTGATGCCGCGCCTGAAACGGCTGTTTTCGCGCACCGGGCTCGAGACCGAGGAAGTCAACATCCTGCGCGGGATCGCGAGCCAGATCCTGAAGCGCTGACCGACGCCCGACGCCCGCCGCCGCTTCAGCCGCGCCTTGCCGCTTCGATGGCCGCGATGTCGATCTTGCGCATCCCCATCATCGCCTCGAAGGCGCGTTTCGCCGCCGCCCTGTCGGGATCGGCAATGGCCTCGGTGAGGGCGCGCGGCGTGATCTGCCAGGACAGGCCCCATTTGTCCTTGCACCAGCCGCAGGCGCTTTCCTGGCCGCCGTTGTCGACGATGGCGTTCCACAGGCGGTCGGTTTCAGCCTGGTCGTCGGTCGCCACCTGGAAGGAAAAGGCCTCGCTGTGGCGGAAGGCCAGGCCGCCGTTCAGGCCCAGGCAGGGGATGCCCATCACCGTGAACTCGACCGTCAGCACCGCGCCCTCCTTGCCGGAAGGGTAGTCGCCCGGTGCGTGATGTACCGCCTTCACTGCGCTGTCCGGGAAGGTCGCGGCGTAGAAGCGGGCGGCGTCTTGCGCCGTACCGTCGAACCACAGGCAAATCGTGTTCTTGCTGACCATGGCATCCTCCGAACGTGGGGAAGCGATAGATTAACGCATCAGGCAGCGAAAGCCCATTGGGCGGTTCCGGCACGGGGCCCTGGTGCCGGCGATCGCGCACCGGGTTCGAGACCGGGGAAGTCAACATCCTGCGCGGGAGCGCTCACCAGGGTCCTCGACCTCAAGCGCTGATCGGGCGGCGGATTTGTTGCCAGTTGCACATATTTTTTGTGCTTAATGGCGTTGGCCTCTGGATGTTGAATGCCGTGGGCGGTATGCTGTCGCCCCTCGCCGGGGCGCGGCAGGCGCCGCATGCCCGGCTCGTTCAGCAAGGAGTCCGTTGCACATGCATTGGCAAAATTTCAAACAACAATACCTGGTCCGCTTCTGGTCGCCGTTCTCGGCGGTGATCGCCGCGGGCATCCTCTCCACCTATTACTTCGGCATCACCGGCACCTTCTGGGCCGTGACCGGCGAATTCACGCGCTGGGGCGGCCATCTGCTGCAGTTCGCCGGCATGCACCCGGAGACCTGGGCCTATTTCAAGGTCATTGGCCTGCAGGGCACGCCGCTCGACCGCGTCGACGGCGTGATGATCCTCGGGATGTTCGCCGGCTGCCTGTCGGCCGCGCTCTGGGCAAACAACATCAAGCTGCGCATGCCGCAGCACCGGGTGCGCATCTTCCAGGCCGTGCTCGGCGGGATCATCGCCGGCTTCGGCGCGCGCATGGCGATGGGTTGCAACCTGGCCGCCTTCTTCACGGGCATCCCCCAGTTCTCCCTGCACGCCTGGTTCTTCGCGCTGGCCACCGCGGCCGGGTCCTGGTTCGGCGCCCGCTTCAGCATGCTGCCGGTATTTCGCGTGCCGGTGAAGCTGCAGCGCGTGCATGCCGTCCAGCCCCTGCGTCAGCAGGAAGGCCAGGCGCGGCGCCGCTTCCGGCTGGGCATGCTGATCTTCGTCGCCTTCGTATGCTGGGCCCTGGCCCTGACCTTCGACGCGCCGAAGCTGGGCATCGCGGCGCTGTTCGGCGTCGGCTTCGGGCTGATCATCGAGCGCGCCCAGGTCTGCTTCACCTCGGCCTTCCGCGATCTCTGGCTGACCGGACGCACCCAGATGGCGAAAGCGATCATCGTCGGCATGGCCGTCAGCACCATCGGCATCTACAGCTACGTCCAGCTGGGCGTGGCGCCGAAGATCCTGTGGGCGGGCCCGAACGCCGTCATCGGCGGCCTGCTGTTCGGCTTCGGCATCGTCCTGGCCGGCGGCTGCGAGACCGGCTGGATGTACCGCGCGGTCGAGGGCCAGGTGCATTACTGGTGGGTGGGGCTGGGCAACATCGTCGGCGCGACCCTGCTTGCGGCCTGGTGGGAAGACCTGACGCCCTTCCTCGTCGACGACTTCGAGAAGGTCAACCTGCTGGCGCGCCTGGGACCCCAGGGCGGCCTGATGGCCACCTACGCCGGGCTGGCGCTGTCGATGCTGGCCGTGCTCTGGTGGGAAAAGCGCTTCTTCGCGCGCAAGCAAGCGCAGCAGGAAGCAAACCAACAAGCGGATCAACGACCCGCACTGGCAAAGGAAACCGCATGAACAAGCCTGTCTACACGCCCACCTACCGCCTCGACATGATGGGCGAGCCCTGCCCGTATCCGGCGATCGCCACGCTGGAGGCCTTGCCCCAGCTGCAGCCGGGCGAGATCCTCGAGGTGGTGTCGGATTGCCCGCAGTCGATCAACAATATTCCACTCGACGCCCGCAACCACGGTTACGAAGTGCTGGAGATCGAGCAGGACGGCCCGACGATCCGCTACCTGATCCGCCGCTAGGGAATCCATGCCGCCCCAGGCTCATGGCGGGGCGGCCAGGTTTATCGATCGAGCGCGATCACCTCGTCGCCCGGCGCCGGCCTGCAGTCCGCGCCCAGCGGCTCCCATCCCCGCCGCACGACGATGCGCTCGCGGTCGTGGCACAGTTCCACGCGCTGCGTTGCCGGCGCCTCGCGGCGCACGAAGTCGGCGATCGCGTCCGGCACGCTCACGTGCAGGGCAAGCGCATGCAGGTCCTCGACCGGGTGGTCGTTCAGGTGCACCAGCGGCACGAACTGGCCGGCGAACATCAGCAGGTGGGAAGGAATCCTGACCGGACCGGCCGTGTAGCCCTGGGCGCGCAGCCAGTCCTGGGCCGCCTTGCGCGTCTCCGCACCGGCGCTTGCGTGGGCGCCGAGGGCACCCCAGGCGCCGGCCAGCAGTTCGGCCACCCAGCCGTTGCAGTTCTGGTAGCGGGTGCCGAAGGCATAGGCGTTGGCGCTGTACTGGCCGGCCAGCAGCGACAGCGCCAGCGGCTTGTCCAGCGCCGCCCGGGCCAGCGGCGCGCTTTTTTCATCGGGCAGGAACAGCAGCGCGATGTGGCCGCGCTCGGGCGCATCGGCGCCCAGCGCAAAGCCGGCCACGCCCTGGTCGAACAGGCGCGGACGCGATTCGTCGCAGGCGTAATACAGCTGGCGTACCGCCCAGACGCCGCCGGGGCTGTCCTTCACGGCGATGCCGGCGTGCGAGTACAGCAGGCCGAAACGGGACAGGTCGACGCCGGCGCGCGCGACCAGGGCAACCCGCTGGCCCGAGCGTTCGAGCTCGGACTTCACCGCGCCGGCGAAGCGCAGCACGCGGTCCTGGTCGGCCGCGGTGACTTCGCGCGGCCGCTCGCAGAAGGTGGGCAGGCCGGCCCAGGCACTGCCGGCAGCGCACAGGCCAAGCGCGGCGGCCGCGGCGCGCAGGAACATCAGATCGCGACTTTATGCGAGCCCAGTTCGCGGTACCAGTCGTCCTGCAGGGCCAGGAAGAAGGGACGCCCGTCGTCGGCGTGGGCGAATTCGTAGCCGTAGACGCGCTCGTTGACGCGCACCAGTTCGCCCGCGTTCACGCGGCGTTCGGCCAGCGCGCGGTTCGGCACGTCGAGGTAGAACTCGCGGGTCGGGCCGGCGGCGGTGGCGCGCAGGGTCATGCGGGTCGTGTCGGGCTTGGCCGGCGCCTGGGCGATGTCGATGACGCGGTAGTCGCCGGCGGCCACGCGGTCGTCGCCGCTCGAGCTGTTGCTCGACGCACCGATCGAATCGGAAATGCTGGCCGAGGACGCCGAGCCCGCGCTCGAGGCGGCGGAAGAGGTGCTGTCGGCGTGGGCCGGCAGGGCGCAGGCGGCGGCGAAGAGGGCCAGGCTAATGGCGCGGGAGAGGGTGGTCATGGTCATGTGCGTCTTTCGTGGTCGAGCTGAATGCGCGTATGGTACAAGGGCCGGACGCTGCTGAGAAGGCGAACCTGCGCCGCTTGTCTGATTGTTCAGACGGTGTGCCATGTGCATGTGCGATGGTTTGGCGATCACGCCGCGTGTGCGCCGCGCATGCGTCCAATCACGCCTGTTGTCATGCAAATAATATTTGCATCCCGAGCCTCCGATGCAAACGGTATTTGCGTCGTTGCCATCCATGCCATCTTTTCGACGACGCCCTCTAGTGCCCGGGCGTCTTGCCTTCCTTGCTTTGTCGTACACTAGGAAAATAACAACAAGGATGTAACGATGGAGACTAGCCGCAGATCCTTCCTGAAGGCGGGCGCACTGGCCGCGCTCGTCCTGGCCGCCGGCGGCGGCATCTACCGCGCCAGCCAGGCGCCCAGCCCGCAGCGCTTCGTGCTCGACGGCGAGGCCCGCGCGGCGCTGGGCGCCATCGTGCCCGCGATCCTGGCCGGCGCCTTGCCGGCCGATCCGGCCAGTGCGGCCGAACGCACGTCCGCGCTCGCCGCCAGCATCGAGGGCGTGCACGCCGCCATCGCCAACCTGCCGCTGGCCGTGCAGCAGGAAGTGCAGGACCTGTTCGGGCTGCTCGCGCTGGCGCCTGCGCGGCGCCTGCTGACCGGCATTTCCGGCGGCTGGAGCGAGGCCCGCGAGAGCGAGGTCGCGGCCTTCCTGCAGGACTGGCGCACCCATCGTTTCGCCCTGCTGCGCACCGCCTACTCGGCGCTGCACGACCTGGTGCTGGGCGCCTGGTATGCCCAGCCGGCCAGCTGGGCCGCGATCGGCTATCCCGGCCCTTTGAGAGAACTGTCCTGAGGAACCGGCCATGAAAGAACAAACCATGCACGCCGGCGCCGGCATCATCCCCGACCCGGTCAGGGAGGGCACCGCGCGCGGCTGGCACATCGTCGACGCCGCGGCGCTGGAAACGGACCGCACGCTGGAGGCCGACGTCGTCATCGTCGGCAGCGGCGCCGGCGGCGGCGTGACGGCCGAGATCCTGGCGCTGGCGGGCCTGAAGGTGCTGATCGTGGAGGAGGGCGCGCTGCGTTCCTCGAGCGACTTCAAGATGCGCGAGGCCGACGCCTACCCTGCGCTCTACCAGGAATCGGCCGCGCGCCAGACGCTCGACAAGGGCGTCAAGATCCTGCAGGGCCGCACCGTGGGCGGCTCGACCACCGTCAACTGGACCTCGAGCTTCCGCACGCCCACGGCCACGCTCGACTACTGGCGCACCAACTTCGCGCTGGCCGGCTACGACATCGAAACCATGTCGCGCTGGTTCGCCGTGATGGAAGGCCGCCTGAACGTGGGCGACTGGCAGGCGGCGCCGAACGAGAACAACGACCTGCTCAAGCGCGGCGCCGACAAGCTCGGGATCCCGTCCGGCTACATCCGCCGCAACGTGCGCGGCTGCTGGAACCTCGGCTATTGCGGCATGGGCTGCCCGACCAACGCCAAGCAGTCGATGCTGGTCACCACCATTCCCTCGGCCCTCGACCATGGCGCGGTGCTGGTCACGCGCGCCCGCGCCGAACGCTTCGTGTTCCAGGGCGAGCGCGCCGACGAGCTGCTGTGCACCGCCCTGCAGGCCGATGGCGTGGCGCCCAGCGGCCGCCTGCTCCGCCTGCGCGCGAAGCATTTCGTCGTCGCCGGCGGCGCCATCAATTCGCCGGCGCTGCTGATGCGCTCGAACGCGCCCGATCCCCGGGGCCTGCTCGGCAAGCGCACCTTCCTGCATCCCACCCTGATCTCGGCCGGCATCTTCCCGCAGCGGGTGGACGCCTGGGCCGGCGCGCCGCAGACCGTGTATTCCGACCACTTCCTGCACACCGCGCCGATCGACGGCCCGATCGGCTACAAGCTCGAAGCGCCGCCGCTGCACCCGGTGCTGCTGTCGACCACCATGAACGGCTTCGGCCAGGATCACGCCGCCATGATGCGTCAGTTCCCGCACATCCAGGGCATGCTGGCGCTGCTGCGCGACGGCTTCCACGCCGACTCGCCGGGCGGCACGGTCCAGCTCAAGGACGGCGCCGCCGTGCTCGACTACCCGCTGAACGGCTTCCTGTGGGACGGCGCGCGGCGCGCGCTGCTCACCATGGCCGAGATCCAGTTCGCCGCCGGCGCCGCCGGCGTGCGTCCGGCGCACGAGAGCGCGCGCGTCTACGCCAGCTGGGCCGAGGCGAAGCGCGAGATCGCCGCACTGCCGCAGCGGCTGCACCTGACGCGCGTGGCCTCGGCCCACGTGATGGGCGGCTGCACCATGTCGGGCGACGAGCGCCTGGGCGTGACCACGCCCGACGGCCGCTACCGCGGCATCGCCAACCTGTCGGTGCACGACGGCTCGCTGTTCCCGACTTCCATCGGCGCCAACCCGCAGCTGTCGATCTACGGCATGAGCGCGCGCCTGGCCAGCGGCCTGGCGCTGGAACTGACAGGGCGGCCGGCGCCGCGCCTGCCGGGCTGACACGCCCGGCCGACACGCTGGGGATGAGACGATGAGCGCGCGGCAGATGACCCGGCTGGTGCTGCTGGTCCAGGCGCTGGCCGCGCTGGCGATCGCCCTGGCCAGCTGGCGCTGGGGCGGGGCGGCGCCCTGGCAGGCGGCGGCGCTGGGCCTGGGCAGCGTGGTGCTGGTGCGCCTCCTGATCAACATGAACAACTTCCTGCTCAGCGCCATCTTCGCCAGTCCGACGCCGGCCGAGTACCGCGTGAAGCCCGGCGCCTTCCTGCGCATGCTGGGCGCCGAGTTCCGCGCCAGCATGCTCGCCACCTCCTGGTTCATGCCGCGCGCCACCTCCTGCCTGCGCGTCCATCCGGATGCGCGCGCGGTGCCGGTCCTGCTGGTGCACGGCTACGGCTGCAACGGCGGCTACTGGGCCCGGTTCGGCCAGCGCCTGGAGCGCGAGCGCATCAGCCATGCGACCGTCGACCTGCTGCCGCTGGCCGGCGACATCGACGGCTACGTGCCGCTGGTCGAGCGCGCGGTCGAGGAGCTGCGCGCGGCCACCGGCGCCGGGCGGGTGGCGATCGTGGCGCACAGCATGGGCGGCCTGGTGGCGCGCGCCTGGATGCGCAAGCACGGCACGGCACGGCTGGCGCGCCTGCTGACGCTCGGCACGCCGCATTTCGGCACCGGGCTGGCGCGTTTCGGCCTGGGCGTGAACGCGCGCCAGATGGCACGCCGCGGCGAGGCCGCCAGCGCCTGGCTGCGCGCGCTGGCCGACAGCGAGGGGCCGGAACAGCGGGCCCTGGTCACCTCGATCTTTTCGCACCACGACAACATCGTCTCGCCCCAGACCTCGAGCCACTTGCCGGGCGCGCGCAACATCGCCTTCGGCGGCGTCGGCCACGTCGCGCTGGGCCTGGACGCGCGCGTGCTGGATGCCGTCGTCGGCGAGCTGGCCGCGCTTACCGCCGGCGATCCGCAACAGGCATAATACGCAGTCCTGTTACGGCCAGTAACGACAACCCCCGGAGCCCAGGTGGCGGCACGCATCCACATCATCGACGACGATCCCGGCGCCTTCGCCGCCATAACGCGCCTGCTGCGCGAACGCGGCCACACGGTCGCCACCGGCGCGCACGACCCCGTGCCGCCCGACCTGGTGCTGTGCGCCGCCCGCCACGCCGGCGCCTGGCTGGCGGAAAGCGGACGCGAAGGCGGGGGCACGGCGCCGCACGTGCTGCTGGTCGTCCTGGTCGAGCGCGCCGACAGCGCCCGGCGCGACGCCTTGCTCGGCGCCGGCGCCGACGGCTACATCGCGCTGCCGTTCGAACCCGCCAGCTTCGCCGACGAGGTCGAGGCCTTCCTGGCGCCGGCCGCGCCCGCTCCCGAGCCCGCGCCGGCCGTGCTGCTGGTCGACGACGACGCCTTCATGCTCGACGTACTGGCCGACCTGGTCGAGCAGCAGGGCTGGCGCGTGCTGGCCGCGTCCTCGGGCGAACAGGCGCTGGCGATCCTCGCGCGCACGCCGGTGGCGCTGGTCGTGAGCGACCATTTCATGCCGGGCATGCACGGCGCGGCGCTGCTGGCGCAGGTACAGCGCCTGTACCCGGACACGGTGCGCATCCTGCTGTCGGGCCAGGAGGACGAGGCCGAGATCGCCGCGGCGCTGCGCAGCGGCGCCGCCCACCGCTTCCATGCCAAGCCCTGGCGTGGCGACGTCCTGATGGCGGCGCTACGGGAAGCGGTCGCGCTGCAGCGCACGCGCACCGGCGTTTAGAATCCGCTTTCTAGCGTGCGCTCCTAGAATAGGGGGACACGGAAACGAGGAAGCAATGAACAAGAAGATCGAGGACCTGGAGCAGGAAGAGGAAGCACTGGCGCGCGCGGTGCGCAGCTCGGCGCAGCAGATCTGGCAGGCGGGCCTGGGCGCGTTTGCCAAGGCCCAGCAGGAAGGCGGGCGCGAATTCACGCGCCTGGTGCGCGACGGCACCGAACTGCAGAAGCGCGCGCGCAAGGTCGAGGACGCGACCGACACGGTGGCGCGCAAGGCCGAGCGTGCGAGCCGCCGCTCGTCCGGCACCTGGGGCAAGCTGGAACAGGTGTTCGAGGAACGCGTGGCGCGCGCCCTGGCCGCGATCGACGTGCCGGCACGCAGCGAGATCGAGGCGCTGAACCACCGCATCGACGAACTGGAACGCATGCTGGCCGAGCTCAGCGTCGCCAGGCCGAAGGCGACGCCGAAAAAGCCGGCGGCGAAGAAGGCGGCAAGCCGGACCAGGCCACGCGCGGCGGGCGGCGATGCGGCGTGACCGGCCCGGGCCGGCAGTGTCGCCGGGGTGGCGTTCGATGTTATGCTTGCGGGTGACACCATAAAGACCGCCTTCCATGCTACAAAAAGCTCCACGTCGCACCCGTGAACGCATCCTCGAGCTCTCGCTCAGGCTGTTCAACGAGTTCGGCGAGCCGAACATCACGACCACCGTCATTGCCGAGGAGATGAATATCTCGCCCGGCAACCTGTACTACCACTTCCGCAACAAGGACGACATCGTCAACTCGATCTTCGTCCAGTTCGAGGCCGAGATCGAGCGTATCCTCACTGTGCCGGCGGGACGGCGCTCGAACATGGAAGACGTGTGGCTTTACCTGCACCTGATGTTCGAGCTGATCTGGCGCTACCGCTTCTTCTACCGCGACCTGAACGACCTGCTGTCGCGCAATCGCAAGCTCGAACTGCACTTCAAGGCCATCCTCGCGCACAAGATCAAGGTCGCGCGCCAGCTCTGCGAAGACCTGCGCAGCGAAGGCTCGCTCGACGCCGGCGACCAGCAGATCGGCGCGATGGCGACCAACATGGTGGTGGTCGCCACCTACTGGCTGTCCTACGAATACGTGCGCAATCCGCGCAAGTACAGCGAGCAGCAGGCGATCGCCGACGCGCTCGCGCGCGGCTGCTACCAGGTGCTGTCGATGCTCGGCCCCTACCTGCGCGGCGACACCCGGCTGCTGTTCGAGAAGCTGGCCGAGGAATACTTGAAAAAACTTCCCGAAGAAGGCCGCGACCCCAGCGCCTGAGTCGACCCCGCATGGCGGCGTTGCGCCGTCTCGCCGTACTTACCCACTGTCTTCGGCGGCGCGCCTTGCTCAAGCGCTGAATTACGATCGGAATACATATGAAATCAATTGCCGTCTACTGCGGCGCCTCGAACGGCGCCAAGCCCATCTACGCCGACGCGGCGCGCCTCTTGGCGCGGGCGCTGGTCGAACACAACATCGCCCTGGTCTACGGCGGCGGCAAGGTCGGCCTGATGGGCGTGATCGCCGACGAAGTGCTGCGCCTGGGCGGCGAAGCGACCGGCGTGATCCCGCGCGCCCTGGTCGAGCGCGAGGTCGGCCACGCCGGCCTGACGCGCCTGTTCGTGGTCAAGGACATGCACGAGCGCAAAGCCATGATGGCCGACCTGGCCGAGGGCTTCATCGCCATGCCGGGCGGCTTCGGCACGCTGGAGGAACTGTTCGAGATGGTGACCTGGGCCCAGCTCGGCATCCACGCCAAGCCGATCGGCCTGTTGAACACCGAAGGCTTCTACGACGGCCTGGCGGCCTTTGCGCGCCACCAGGAGCAGGAAGGCTTCGTGCGCACTGCGCACGTGGACCTGATGCAGATCGACGCGGATGCCGAGGCGCTGGTAAAGCGCCTGCGTTCGCTGGCAGGCCCCGCGGTATGACGTAGGGTGGGCACCCCGTGCCCACGCGTGACGGACGCTTCCGCGGTACGCTGCGGCGACCTGTCGCTCGCAAGCTGTGCGCCGGCCAAACACGTCGAATCAACGGGTTGGATCCTTCTCGCTGCCGGAAAGCGACGGCACGGCCGCGGATCATCGATACGCGTGACGGGTGGCTCCGGAGTACGCTGCGGCGACCTGTCGCTCGCCAGCTTTGAGCCGGCCAGGAACGTCGAATCGACGGGCTGGATCTTGCACGCTCCCGGAAAGCGGCGGCACGGCCGCCAGTCATCGATACGCACGTAACGCGTGGGCACAGGGTGCCCACCCTACGGCTTGTATTCCGGTTCGATTCCAGCCGGGGGAATGCCCGCCGTTCAGGCGTGCAAGGCGAGCGGAACGGCAGCCGCCTGCCGTTCCGGCGCCACCGCCAGGCTCCCGCAATACCCCGGCTGCGGCACGTGCAGCGCAACCATCCGTGCGATGTCGGCGGCCGGCACCGGCCGGCTGAACAGGTAGCCCTGCATCTCGTCGCACGCGTTCTCGCGCAGGAACCGGCACTGCTGCTCGGTCTCGACGCCTTCGGCGATCACCTTCAGGTTCAGCTTGTGGCCGAGCGAGATCACCGCCAGCGCGATCGCCTGGTCGTCCGGGTTGTCGGCCAGTTCGCTCACAAAGCTCTTGTCGATCTTCAGGCGGCTGATCGGGAAACTCTTCAGCGCCGACAGGCTCGAGTAGCCGGTGCCGAAGTCGTCGATCGACAGCGACACGCCCATCGCCTTCAGCTCGCGCATGGTGGCGACCGACTTGTGCAGGTCGCGCATGAGCAGGCTTTCGGTCACTTCGAGTTCCAACAGCGCCGGCGGCAGGCCTGAATCGACCAGCGCGGCGGCAACCCGGTCGGCCAGGCGCGCTTCCTCGAACTGGCGCGCCGAGACGTTGACCGACACCGCGATCGGTCCCAGCCCGGCTTCGCGCCAGGCCTGGGCCTGGCGGCAGGCGCTGCGCACCACCCACTCGCCGATCGGCACGATCAGGCCGCTTTCCTCGGCCAGGGCGATGAAGCGCTGCGGCGGCACCATG
Organism: Massilia haematophila; assembly: GCF_042647645.1. Lineage (NCBI taxonomy): Bacteria > Pseudomonadati > Pseudomonadota > Betaproteobacteria > Burkholderiales > Oxalobacteraceae > Massilia > Massilia haematophila. Next base: position 499,679 of record NZ_JBHRVV010000001.1, read on the forward strand.
CCGTGTTCCGGATGGCGCCAGCGGATCAGCGCCTCGGCGCCGAAGATGCGGCCGCTCTTCAGGTCGACCTTCGGCTGGTACAGCAGGTGGAAGCCATTGTCGGCCGCGCCGCCGCCGTCGCCGAGCGTGGCCTGCACCGCCTGGCGCAGGCCGTCGAGCAGCACCAGTTTTTCCTCGACGCTGGCGTTCATCTCGCGCGCGTAGAACTGGAAATTGTTGCTGCCCAGGTCCTTGGCGCGGTACATCGCGGCGTCGGCGTTCATCAAGAGGGCGCTGGCGTCCATCCCGTCGCGCGGGTACATCACCACGCCCATGCTGCAGCTGACCTGCACCGCCTGGCCGGCCACCTGCACCGGCTCGGTGACGGCGACCCGGATCTTCTCCAGCAGCGGCGCCAGCGCCGCCGGGTCGGTACCCTGGTCGGGCAGCAGGATGACGAATTCGTCGCCGCCGAAGCGCGCCAGGGTGTCGCTGCGGCGCAGGCAGGCGCCCATGCGGCGGCTGACCACCTTCAGCAGTTCGTCGCCGGCCTTGTGGCCGAGGCCGTCGTTGACCAGCTTGAAGCCGTCGAGGTCGACAAAGGCGAGGGCGACGCCTTCGCCGTTGCGCGCGGCCTTCCTGATCGCCTGGTCGATCCGGTCGTGCATCAGGTTGCGGTTCGGCAGGCCGGTCAGCTCGTCGTGGTGCGCCATGTGGAAGATGCGTTCCTCGGCCAGCTTGCGCTCGGTGATGTCGCGCACGATCGCCACCACGCCGTCCTCGACCGCCACGACCTGGCGGTGCAGCCAGCGGCCCTGGGCGGACGGCGCGTGCGCCTGCCACTCGCCTTCGCGCGGCTGGCCGGTGGTCGTCACCAGCGCCAGGTCCGCGAAGATGCCGTTGTTGCGGAAGTGGGGCAGCAGCTCGCACAGGCGCTGGCCGCACAGCACCTCGTTGCCCATGCCGAAGATGGCTTCGGTCGCCGAGTTGGCGGCCTCGATCTCGAAGTCGAGCACCGCGCCGCGCAGGTCGCGCACGCTGCGCATCACCACGAAGGCATCCAGGCTGCCCTCGGAGGCGGCGGCGTAGGTTTCCTGGGCGCGGCGCGCGCGGCGGCGCGCCTTGGCCAGTTGCCAGGACCACGCCGAGACCACCGCGGCCACCGCCAGCAGCAGGGCGCTGGCCGCGGCTGCCCCCAGCAGCCGGTTGCGGCGCTGGCGCTCGAAAGGCGCGAACTGTTCGTCCCGCGCCAGGCCGACCACGACCGCCAGCGGAAAGCCGTGCAGGCGGCGCACGCCGGTATGGCGCGCCAGCCCGTCGGGCGCGCCGCGGCGCAGCATGACCGCGTCCCGCCCCGCCTGGCCGAGCTCGATGCGCTGGCCCCAGCTGACCTGGTCGCCGATGCGCAGCGCGCGCATCACGCCGTCGGTGCCGGCCAGGCCCAGCAGCCCGTGCTCGCCGTCGCGCGCATGCTCGTAGGCGCTGGTGAAATAGTCCGGCTCGACCTCGACGATGGCGATGCCCGCGAAGCGGCCGGCGTCGTCGTCGATGCGGCGCGTGAAGTGCAGGTGCGGCGCAGGCTTGACGGCGTCGCCGACGGTCGTGCCGACGAAGGGCTGGCCGTCGTCGTTGTCGCGGTGGTAGAGGAAATAGGCGGCGTTCGAGACGTCGAGCGCGCCTTCTGCCGCGCCGTCGTCGGGATTCCTCGCGACCACGCGCCCCCGGCTGTCGGCGATCGCGACCACGAACACCAGGCCGGGCGGCAGCAGGCCCTGTTCGCGCAGGGCCGGCAGGGCGCCCTGCGCGCCCTTCAGCTCGACCGCGTACTTGAGCACCTTCAGGGTCTGGTCGATGCCGTTCAGGCTGCGCGCCATCTGCGCCTCGTAGGTGTCGAGGCGTTCGCGCGTGGCGGCTTCGGCGGCGATGCCCGCGGCGCGCCGTTCCGCGTCGATGAACTGCAGCGTCAGTGGCCACAGGATGGCGACCAGCAGCAGCGCGAACAGGGGCAGGGCGACGTGGGTCTCGAGTCCGCGCCCGAGCCAGCGCAGCAGGCGGCTTCGGCGTGCCGGGCGCGCTTCCGGCGACGGGGCCGCTGTCTTCATGGCGTCCTTCATGGAGTCGTTCATGGCGTCGTTCATGGCACCAGCAGCACCGGGCGCACGCTGGGGTCGAGCGCATCGCGCTCGATATAGCCGATCAGTTCGGGGTCCTCGGCGACGGCGCGGCGCACGGCGGCGTTGCCCTGCAGTTCGCGCGGCGGCTGGCCGCGGCCGGTGAACACCATCTTCGACCAGTGCGCCTTGAGCAGGGCCGGGGTCTTGCCGGCGACGCGCAGGTAGAACTGCCGGCGTTCCTCGGAATCGAGCGGCTGGTCGACGGCGGTGGCGATCGCGCCGCCGGGAAAGCGCGCGCTCTGGCCGAGGAAGATCGCGGCCACCTGCGCCGGAGCGAGCGCCTCGACGGCGCTGCGGGCGGAGACGATCACCACCAGGTCGGCGCCCTGGCATGCGGTGCAGGCCAGGGCGAGCAGCGCGGCGGCGAGCAGCCGTGGACGGGAAATGCGGAAAATGGGCATGGCCGCCTCAGAACACGACGTCGAGCGTGGCGCTGGTGACCTGTGCCGTGCGGCCGGAGCGGAACCCCGGTCCAAGGTTCATCATCGTGCCGCGCGAGCCGGCGCGTGGCGTCACCCGGTCGTACTGCAGCTTGAGGGCGAGGTTCTGGCCGGCGTCCCAGCGCAGGCCGAGGGTCGCGGTCGATTGCGAGGGAATCGCGCGCAGCATGGTGTCGACGCTGGCGTTCAGGACGGCGCCGGCCTGGGCGTAGGCCGGCGGCAGGCCGTCCAGCGCCAGCGCGTGCGGACCAACGGGCCGCTTGCCCCAGATGCGGGCATAGCCGAGGTAGGGCGTCAACGCGCCGTGGCGGTAGCCGGCGCTCGCGTAGGCCGAATCGGAGGTGCCGAGGTAGGCGTCGACGGCGTAGTGGCCGGCTTCGGCCAGCACGAACCATTGCCCCGGATCGTAGTTCAGGCCGATGCTGGTGCCGGTGGCGCGCTTGCGCTCCACGGCCAGCCTGCCGGCAAGCGCCTTGCCCTGCGCGCCGTAGCTGCGCAGGCCGTCGAACAGCTCGGGGAACAGCGTGATCGTCAGGCGCGTGGTGATGAAGGAGGCGCGCACGCTGAAGTCGCCGCGCTCGATCGTCTGCGACAGGCCGGCGATGCCGCTGCCGCGCAGGCGCGCGCCGGCGTAGAGCGGCACGTCGGTGTGGCCGGCAAAGACCTGGGTGGTGCTGCGGACGGCGTCGCCGTTCCAGCGCCAGGTGAGGTCGGCGCCGTCGCTGTTCGACAGCGGAATCGCGCCGTAGATTTCGACCGGGGTGCGCGCCCAGGGATAGGCGTAGCCCACCTTGCGGTAGTCGGCGGCGACGAACATCGGCAGCGCGATGCGGCCGAAGCGCAGCGCCAGCTCGGGCGTGGCCTGGTACTTGATGTTGGCCCATTCGACCCGCGGCCGGTAGCTGTAGTCGAGGTGTTGTTCGCTCACCACCTGCAGCACCGCCGACCAGCGCGGTGCGAGCCGCAGGTCGGCCTGGAGCCCGAGCTTGCTGTCGACCTGGGGGCTCCATGCGTTCGAACGGCCGGCACCGCTGGCCTTCATCGCCGACGAGCTGTAGTCGGCATGGCGCTCGCTGGAATGGGCGAGGCCGAGGGTGCCAAAGCCGGACAGCTTCCAGCCCGGCGTGGCGTCGCCGGCGGCGGCGCCGCTCGTGCCCAGGACCAGCAACAGGGCCGGCAGACGCGCGCGCAGGGCAGCGCGCGCCGCTTTGCCGGAAATAGGGTAGGAAACCATGGTGTCAAAATCGTCAGGAGGTGCCCGCGGCCGCGCGGGCGGCGGAGGAAGCGGTGTGTCATTGCCGGCCGACCGAGGTCGTGCGCCAGGCGCGGCAGCGACTTTAGCGAACGGCGCATTGAAAGTCGATGAATTTACGTGAGGAAATTAAGAGGCCTTCCTCTAGCGTTGCGTCGTGGCAACGAGCGTTATCTGCATGGCATCTTCGCGCCTGGCGCCGGGATCTGCAGGATGCGGCCCGCTACCCGCCCTACATCGCCAGCTCGGGCTAGGGAAGCACTGATTTATTCATGGCGGCGGCCTCGACCACGAGAAAACGCGTCCTGCTGCGTTGTAAATCCTCGCGATACCCCGGTATCGCTCCGGTTTACGCCTTGCCGGACACATTTTTCGTGTCCGATTCCTGCGCCAGAATAGATCAGTGCTTCCTTAGCGGGTATGATGGCGGGATTGGCTGTCATCCCGACAAGCTTCTTTCCGATTCCGATCACGAACCGATGCGCCGCTGGATCCTCATCATGCTGCTGGTGGTCTATCCCTTCCAGGTTGCCCTGGCAGTGGCCGACCGCTGCTGCGTGACGACGCCGGCCGGCGTCACCCACCACGTCGCCGCCGGCCAGGACGCGTTTGCCGCCCAGCCGGCATTCGTGGTCGACGACGGCGTCTCCCTGCTGGCCGATCCGCATTGCGCCGCCTGCACCCTCGGGCACAGCGTCGGCCTTCCTTCCGAAGCGCCGGCTTTCCCGGGCAGCGAGCGCCAGTCCGGCGCCGTCGCAACCCCATCCACCATCCTGGCGCCGCCTCCGCTGGCGCGTCCCGAACGTCCGAAATGGCCTGCCGCGCTTGACTAGCGCGCGCAGTCCTTCCGTTTGCGGGCCGACGCGGCCCGCTTCCCACCTGCGCGCCTGAACCACATTTCATTCAGGAGCAAACATGAGCACTTACCACAGGCGGCTGTCCGTCCTGCTGGTCGTGTCGGCATTGGCGTTCGGCGGCAGTTCAGCCGCTGCGCCCCTGCACGGCGCGGCGGCCGGCACAGCCCAGGCCCTCGACCTGCAGTCGGCGATCCGGCTCGCGCTGGCGCAGCCGCGCCTGCGCGCCGCCGGCCACGAGGCGGCGGCATCCGAGGCCGCCATCGACCAGGCGGGACGCTATCCGAACCCGACCCTGGAATACCTGCGCGAAGGCGAACAGGCCGGCACCAGGACCACCACCATCCAGATCAACCAGCCGATCGAACTGGGCGGCAAGCGCCGCGCCAGGGTCGCGCTGGCCGAGGGCGAGGCCGCGCTCGCGCGCAGCGACCTGGCCGCCCTGCGCCAGGAGGTGCGCGCCGAGGTCATCGCCGCCTTCTACGGCGTGCTGGCGGCGCGCGAGCGCCAGGAGCTGGCGTCCCAGCTCGCCGCGCTGGCCGAGCGCAGCGTCGACGTCGCCGCGCGCCAGGTGGCGGCCGGCAAGGTGCCGCCGATCGACGCCACCCGCGCGCGCCTGGCGGCGCTGGAGGCCAGGACCGAACTGAACACGGCCGGCGCCGAACTGGCCCTGGCCCGCACCCGGCTCGGCGCCCTGGTCGGCAGGCCGGGCGATGCGCTGGAACTTGCGACGCAGTCGGACGAGGCGCTGCCCCGGCTGGCGCCCTTGCCGGTGCTGTTGGCGAGGGCCGCCGAGGCGGCGCCGGTGCGGCGCGCACGCGCCGCCCTGGCCGCCCAGGACGCCCAGGCCCAGGTCGAGCGCGCGGCGCGGGTTCCCGATGTGACGCTGTCGGTCGGCAGCCAGCGCGCGGACGAGGTCGGGCGGCGCCAGGCCGTGCTCGGACTGTCGGTGCCGCTGCCGCTGTTCGACCGCAACAGCGGCCGCCTGGGCGCCGCCCTGCGCCGCACCGACAAGGCGCGCGAGGAGCTGGCCGCGGCCGAGACCGCGGCGGCGGCGGAACTCGGCGCCGCCCATGTCCGCTTCCAGGTCGCGAGCCAGGAAGCCGCGCTGCTGCGCGAGGAAGCGATTCCCGACGCCAGGTCCAGCCATGCGCTGACCCTGAAGGGTTTCGAACACGGCAAGTTCGGCTTGCTGGACGTGCTCGACGCCCAGCGCACCCTGGCCCAGGTCCAGGCCCGCCAGTGGAATGCGCAGCTGGCCGCCTGGCAGGCCTATGCCGACATTGCGCGCCTGGCCGGCGCCGCCACCGACAACGAGCAGACGAACAAGACAGAAGATTGAGAAGACCATGAACAGGAAACAGATGATCTGGATTGCGCTGATGTGCGCGATCGCCGCCATCCTTGCCGCGCTGCTGCTGTGGCGCCAGCCGGCCGCGCCGGCAGGCGGGGAGAAAGAGGGCCGAGCCAACCACTCCGCCCACCAGGATTCGCACGGCCACGACGACCGCCACCCCGAACCGCAGGCGGGGGCGGGCGAGGACGAGGACATCGCGATGAGCGCGGCCCAGCTGCGCGCCAACGGCATCGCGCTCGACCAGGCCGGGCCCGCGCGCATCCGCGAACACCTGCACCTGCCGGCCCAGGTCAAGGTGAATGCCGAACGCAGCGTGGCGCTGGCCGCGCCGGCGCCGGGCATCGTGGAGTCGGTGCCGGTGTCGGTCGGCAGCGCGGTGAAGAAGGGCCAGGCCCTGGCCGTGGTGCGCAGCCCGGCGGTCGCCGGTTGGCGCGCCGACCATGCCGGCGCACGTTCGCGGCTGGCGCTGGCGCGCAGCGTCTACGAGCGCGAGCGCAGCCTGTGGGAGCAGGGGATCTCGGCGCGCCAGGACATGGAGGCCGCCCAGGCCGCGCTGAAGGAGGCCGAGATCGCCACCGGCGCGGCGGCCCAGCGCCTCGCGGCCCTCGGCATCGCCGCGCACGACGGGGTATCAAGCAGCGTCGCCGTACGCGCTCCCTTCGACGGCGTGGTGGTGGACAAGCCGGCCGTCGCCGGCCAGGCGGTCGCCGAGACCGCGTCGTTGCTGACGGTGGCGGACCTGTCCCAGGTCTGGATCGAGGCCGCGGTGCCGGGCGCCAGCCTGGCCCAGGTCATGCCGGGGATGCCGGCCCAGGTCAGCATCGCGGCCCAGCCCGGCGAGCTGGCCGGCAGCGTCTCGTTTGTCGGACCGGTGCTGGGCGAAGCCACGCGCATGGCCACGGCGAGGGTGACGCTGCCGAATCCCGGCCTGCGCCTGCGCCCCGGCATGCTGGCCACGGTCGACATCCTGGGCGAGGAGGCCCAGGTGCCGGTGACGGTCGCGAGCGACGCCATCCAGCTGGTCCACGAACGCAGCGTGGTGTTCGTGCGCACGGCACACGGCTTCCAGGCCCGGCAGGTCACGCCCGGACGCACGGACGGCAAGCGCACCGAGATCCTGAAAGGCCTGGAGGCCGGAACGGCGTACGCGAGCAGCGGCGGATTCCTCTTGAAGGCGGAGCTCGGCAAGGGCGAAGCCGAGCACGCGCACTGAAGGAGCCGCCATGTTCGACCGACTCATTGGCTTTGTCATCGCCCGCCGCTGGCTGGTGATCTTCGCCGTGCTCTGCCTGGGCGGCCTGGGCGTCTACAGCTATGGACGCCTGCCGATCGACGCCGTGCCCGACATCACCAACGTCCAGGTGCAGGTCAACACCGCCGCACCGGGCTATTCGCCGCTCGAAGTCGAGCAGCGCATCACCTTCCCGATCGAGACCGTGATGAACGGCCTGCCGGGCCTGGAGCAGACCCGCTCGCTGTCGAAGTACGGGCTGTCCCAGGTCACCGTGGTGTTCGAGGACGGCACCGACATCTGGTTCGCGCGCCAGCTGGTGAGCGAACGCCTGCAGGGCGCGCGCGCCGCGCTGCCCGCGAACGTGGAGCCGGCCATGGGGCCGACCGCCACCGGCCTGGGCGAAATCTTCTACTGGACCGTGGAAGCGAAGGAGGGCGCACGCAAGCCCGACGGCACGCCCTACACGCCGATGGACCTGCGCGAGATCCAGGACTGGATCGTGGCGCCCCAGCTGCGCGGCGTGCCGGGCGTGACCGAGGTGAACACCATCGGCGGCTACCTGAAGGAATACCTGGTGGCGCCTGACATGGACCGGCTGGCGGCGCACGGCCTGTCGCTGGAGGTCCTGGTCAAGGCGATCGACCGCAACAACGCCAACGCCGGCGCCGGCTACATCGAGCGCGGCGGCGAGCAGTTCGTGGTGCGCACGCCCGGCCAGGTGAAGTCGCTGGACGAGATCCGCAACATCGTGCTCGACGTGGCCGGCGGCGCCCCGGTCCGGGTGCGCGACGTCGCCGACGTCGAGTTCGGGCGCGAGCTGCGCACCGGCGCGGCCACCGAGAACGGCCGCGAAGTCGTGCTCGGCGCGGTCTTCATGCTGATCGGCGAGAACAGCCGCGCGGTGGCGGAAAGCGCGCGCCGCAAGCTGGAGCAGGTGAACCGTTCGCTGCCGCCCGGCGTGCAGGCGCTGCCGGTCTACGACCGCTCGGTGCTGGTCAACAAGGCGATCGCCACCGTGCGCACCAACCTGGTCGAGGGCGCGCTGCTGGTGGTGGCGATTCTCTTCCTCTTCCTCGGCAACCTGCGCGCCGCCCTGATCACGGCGCTGGTGATCCCTTTGAGCATGCTGATGGTCTTTACCGGCATGGTCGAGGCCGGGGTCAGCGCCAACCTGATGAGCCTGGGCGCGCTCGACTTCGGCATCATCGTCGACGGCGCCGTGGTCATCGTCGAGAACTGCATCCGCCGCCTCGGGCTGGCCCAGGCCGCGGCCGGCCGTTCGCTCACGCGCGAGGAGCGCTTCGCCGAGGTGGCGCTGGCGGCGGCCGAGGCGCGCCGGCCGCTGCTGTTCGGCCAGCTGATCATCATGACGGTCTACCTGCCGATCTTCGCGCTGTCGGGCATCGAGGGCCGCATGTTCCACCCGATGGCGATCACGGTGGTGCTGGCGCTGGCGGCGGCGACGATCCTGTCGGTGACCTTCGTGCCGGCGGCGGTGGCGCTGTTCGTCACGAAAGCCGTGCCGGAGCACGAAAATCGGCTGATGGACAGGGCGCGCGCCGGATACCGGCGCCTGCTCGACGGGGTGCTGCGCAACCGCCCGGTGGCGCTCGGCTTTGCCTTGCTGAGCGTGCTGCTGAGCCTCCTGCTCGCAACCCGGCTGGGAACGGAGTTCGCGCCGAACCTGGACGAGGGCGACATCGCGGTGCTGACCGTGCGTATCCCCGGCACCAGCCTGTCGCAGTCGGTGGCGATGCAGCAGCGCCTGGAAGCCGCGCTATTGAAGGAGTTCCCCGAGATCGAGCGCATGTTCGCCCGCGTCGGCACCTCCGAGGTGGCGACCGACCCGATGCCGCCGAACGCGGCCGACAGCTACATCATGCTGCGCCCGCGCAGCGCGTGGCCGAAGCCGCGCAAAACGCATGCCGAGCTGGTGCAGGCGATCACCGAGGCGGCCGGGCGCGTCCCGGGCAACAGCTACGAGTTCTCGCAGCCGATCCAGCTGCGCTTTAACGAGCTGATCTCGGGCGTGCGCAGCGACGTCGCGGTCAAGGTGTTCGGCGACGACACCGAAGCGATGATGGCCACCGCCCAGCAGGTCGCGCGCGTGCTGGGCAAGGTCGCGGGTGCGGCGGAGGTGAAGGTCGAGCAGGTGGAGGGCCTGCCGGCGCTGACCCTGGACGTCGACCGGATCAAGGCCGCGCGCTACGGCCTGAACGTGGCCGACGTGCAGGAAGCCTTCGGCACCCTGGTCGGCGGGCGCGACGTCGGCATGGTGTTCGAGGGCGACCGCCGCTTCGCGATCACGGTGCGCCTGCCCGAGGGCCTGCGCAACGACGTCGACAGCCTGCGCCAGCTGCCGATCGCCCTGCCGGCCGTGGACGGACGCGCGGCCAGCATCCCGCTGTCGGAAATCGCGACCTTGCGCTTCGTGCCGGAGGCGAACCAGATCAGCCGCGAGAACGGCAAGCGGCGCGTGGTGGTCACCGCCAACGTGCGCGGGCGCGACCTCGGCTCCTTTGTCGGCGACCTGGAACGCGAGCTGGCGGCGGTGAAGCTGCCGGCCGGGACCTGGCTGAGCCTGGGCGGACAGTTCGAGAACCTGCAGGCGGCAAGCAAGCGCCTGGGGCTGGTGATCCCGGCCGCGCTGGCCCTGGTGTTCGCGCTGCTCTACCTGATGTTCAACAGCCTGAAGGACGGGCTGCTGGTGTTCAGCGGCATCCCCTTCGCCATGACCGGCGGCGTGCTGGCCCTGTGGCTGCGCGGCCTGCCGCTGTCGATCTCGGCGGCGGTCGGCTTCATCGCGCTCTCGGGCGTGGCCGTGCTCAACGGGCTGGTGATGATGTCCTTCGTGCGCGCGCTGCGCGAGCAGGGAATGGGGGCCGAGCAGGCCATGCGCGAAGGCGCCGAGGCGCGCCTGCGCGCGGTCCTGATGACGGCGCTGGTGGCCTCGCTCGGCTTCCTGCCGATGGCGCTGGCGACCAGCACCGGGGCCGAGGTGCAAAGGCCGCTGGCGACGGTGGTCATCGGCGGCATCCTGTCGTCGACGGCGCTGACGCTGTTGATCCTGCCGGCGCTGTACACCTGGGCGCACGGCGCGGGCCGGCGGCTTTATCCGCGCTGATGGACCTCGATGGTCGCATGCACGATCTCATCATGCACCGCGCGCCGCTCGCGGATCCGGCCAGCGCCGAGAGTGGGGTCGCTCGTGACCACGCCCAGGGCATAGGCATAGGACGCGCGGCCAACGCGCCAGACGTGCAGGTCGACGATGCGGGTGGCGCCATCCGCGTCGTCTTCCACGACTTCGCGGATCTCGGCCACGACCGGCGCGTCCATTCGCGGTCGAGCCAGGCCCAGCCGAAGAACAGGCCGCCGAACAGCGCGGCAATGGCCAGCACCGAGGTGGCGGCATCGGCGATCACGTGCACGTGAGCCGCTTCAGGTTCAGGTCGTGATGATGGTGGGGTGGGGCGTTTATTTGCCGGCCAGCTTCTTCTCGCGGCGCGTGCGTTCGTTGATGACCTGGTGGCGCCGGTGGTCGGTCATCTTCTTCCATTCGCGCGCTTCGAGCCGGGTGCGCAGGCAGCCGGTGCAAAAGCCGGTGCGGCCGTCGAAGCTGCACAGCGCGATGCAGGGGGACTTGGCTGCCATCGCGCTATTTGAGGTAGCTGCGCACGACCTCGACCAGCTCCTCGGCGCCGCGCGTACGTTCGTCGTCGGCCAGCGCCGGGCTGGCCACGTGCTCGCGGATGTGGTCCTCGATGACGCCGGCCATCAGGCCGTTCATGCCGCCCCGGGCGGCCGCCAGCAGATGCAGGATCTCGGCGCAGTCGTGTTCGCCCTCGAGGGCGCGCTCGACGGCTTCCAGCTGGCCGCGGATGCGGCGTACCCGGTTCAGCAATTTCGTTTTTTCGCGTGCGGTGTGGCCCATGTTCTCTCCTGTACGGCCATCACAGCATAGGGGGTAGAGTATATGCGGGGGGCTGGGCACCTGCATGTTCCCTGAGGTGGAATGTGAACGCGGCCCGGACGCTGTCGACCGGGCTTCAGCGCGCCTGGGGGACGCGGTTCCTGGCGCCGCTCAGGCCTCGACCGCCCACAGCCGCTCGCCGGTGTGCTCCATGTGCGTCAGGTAGAGCCGCAGGTCGAGCTCGAACTGGTGGTAGTGCGGCTCCATCCAGCAGCACAGCTTGTAGAAGGCCTTGTCGTGCTGCTTTTCCTTCAGGTGGGCCAGCTCGTGCACGGCGATCATGCGCAGGAATTCGAGGGGCGCGTCGCGGAACACGCTGGCGATGCGGATCTCGTGCTTGGCCTTGAGCTTGCTGCCCTGGACGCGGGAGATCGCCGTGTGCAGGCCGAGCGCGTGCTGGACCACGTGGATCTTGCTGTCGTAGGCGACCTTCGAGACCGGCTCGGCGTTGCGCAGGTAGTCATCCTTCAGGTCCTGCACGTAATCGTAGAGCGCGCGGTCGGTGCGCAGGCCGTGGGCGCGCGGGTAGCGCGCGCGCAGCAGTGCGCCCAGGCGGTTTTCGCCGAGCAGGTCGGCGGCCTGGCGGCGCAGCTGTTCGGGATAGGCGGTCAAGTACTTGAGCTCTTGCATAAGGCCGGGAATGTACCACAGGCGCCCCGGTCTTGCCCCCGTCGCCTCCGCGCCGCATGGGCGAATCGTTGCCCCATGCGTGCGCCGCCCTGCGCGGGCCGGCCCTATCCTGTTTTCTTCGACCAGCCGACATGAGGAGAACAAGGATGAAACTCGATGACTTCCAAAGCTGTATCGACGCTTGCAACGCCTGCGCCATGGCCTGCGACAACTGTGCGGCGTCCTGCCTGCGGGAGGAGGACGTGAAGATGATGGCGCGCTGCATCGCCCTCGACATGGATTGCAGCCAGGTGTGCCGGCTGGCGGCCGGCGTGATGGCGCGCGCCAGCGAGAACGCGGCCGCGGTGTGCCGCCTGTGCGCCGTGCTCTGCCGCGCCTGCGCCGAGGAATGCGGGAAACACCAGATGGACCATTGCCAGCAGTGCGCCGCCGCTTGCCGCCGCTGTGCCGAGGAATGCGAACGGATGGCGAGCGCGTCGCAATGACGTCGTGCGCCGCCGGCGCGTAGGCTCCGCGGCCACCGGGCCGCGCAGGAAGGAACAAGAGGGAAGGATGGGGCTGAGACATGCAACCCGGCCGGATGCGCCTGGGCGGTCCAGGCCGGGTCGGCGGTGCAGGCCGTAGGGCCTGCGCCTACTGCTCCTTGCCCCCCTGGCGGTTGCCTGCCGCCGTCTTGGCAGCTGCGGCCGCGCGGTTTGCAGACTGCCGGCTTTCGCCGCCCTTGCGGCCGATGTCGGCCATGTGTGCACGGTTGCGGCTCACCGCCTCACCGCCTTTCTGGCCGGCGCGGCGCGCTTCTTCGGAATCGAATTCATGCGCCGTGCCCTTCTGGTGGGCGGCCTGGCCGCCCTTGCTGGCGATTTCGCGCTGCTGGTTCTGGTCCATCGCCGCGAAGCCGCGTTTGGCGGGACCGCTGCCACTGCCGCTGCCGCTCTTCTGCGCGCTGCCGCCGGAGCTGCCCGCGCTCTTGCCGCTCTCCTTACTCGTCGCCATGTCGCTCTCCTGGTTGCCCTGCACGTAAGTGGAAAGGAGGAGCCCCGTCCGGCAGGCTCCAAGCGCAGCATTGCCGCGCTCGTGCGGTTAGAGACACGGCCGGTATGTTAGTTCCTTCAGCTTGCTGCACGCGGTGCGCACGGGATGCGCGCGATGGTGCGCGACGGCGCATCGCATCGCGCGCGGGATCAAACGGCACGCGCTCTCAGTCGGGCGCGCGCGGCGGCAGGCGCATGCCCTCGTGCGGCTCCATCGCGTCGATCGCGCCGGGCGGGCTGTCGTCGAGGTCCTCGTCGAGCTCGCGGCGCCTGGCCTCGATCCGCCGCGCCAGCGCCGCCAGGTCGATGCCGGAGGCGCGCGCCGCCTCGAAGATCTCGCCTTCCTCGCGCGCCATGTGGTGCTCCACTTCCTCGGCCAGCACGGCGACGGTGGCCTCGAAGTGCTCGTCGCCGGGGTACAGGGTCTCGAGCTGGCTGACCAGCTCGCGCACGCCGGCATGCTCGACCTCGGCCTCGTCGATCATCTCGTCGTCGTCCTCGCCCGCCGCGCGCAGCAGCGGGTAGAACAGTTCTTCCTCGACGATCGCGTGCAGCGTCAGTTCGTAGCAGATGTCGTCGACCAGGTCGGCTACGTGTTCCTCTTCTTCCTCGATGCCGCGCACGCGCTCGAATTCCAGGAACAGCTGGCGGACCCTGTCGTGTTCGCGGCGCAGCAGCGCAAGCGCGTCTGCCGCCCCGTCCTGGCGTTTGCCTGGGGATGCCATCGGAACCTCCGTTCGGTCGGGAGCCGCTCAGGCGGGAGCGTGCACGGCCTGGCCGCCGGCGCCGCCGGCGCCGCCCGCGCCGCCGCGCATGAAGTCGCCGGCGCCGCGCGCGGCCTGCCAGCTGCCGTTGTTGGCGTCGCGCGCCAGGGCCGCGCCGCCCGAGCTGAGCACCTGCATCAGAGCGCTCTGCCAGGCGCGCCAGTGTTCGGCGGCCGGCTGCGATTCGCGCATCGCCACCGCGCCCATCTGGAAGGGGTCCTGGCAGGCGGCCAGGGCGCGGCCGAGCTTGACGCTGTCGTCCATCAGCTGGCGCATCATGCGCAGGTTCAGTTCGCCGAGCTGGCCCAGGGCTTCGGTGGCGTGGCGCTGCATCTGGGTGATGAGGTCGACCTGGGCTGCGAGCTGGGCGTGCATGGCGGGGTCGGTGTTGGGGAAGGCTTGCATGGTGTCCTCGGCGTGAGCGGTGGATGGTGGAAGAATTGGAAAAATCCCTTCGATCCCTCCCGGCAGCTTGCCGGCAGGGGTCGAAGGTGCATCGCAAGTAGACGCTCTCCAACCGCGCAAGTTCAAGGAAAATGCACCCGCCTCGAAACGAATCAAGGCAGGTGCGGATGGACTCAGGCGTCGGCTACTTTCAACACCAGCTTGCCGAGGTTCTTGCCCTCGAACAGCATGTTCAGGGCGGACGGGAAGTTCTCGAAGCCTTCGACGACGTGTTCCTTGGCCTTGAAGCTGCCTTCCTTCATCCAGCGTGCGATGCTCGCCACGCCTTCCGGGTAGCGCGCGGCATAGTCGGTGACCAGCATGCCTTCCATGCGCGCGCGGTTGACCAGCAGCGACATGTAGTTGGACGGGCCCTTGACCGCGCCCGTCGCGTTGTACTGCGAGATGGCGCCGCAGATGACGATGCGCGCCTTCATGTTGATGCGGGTGAGGACGGCATCGAGGATCTCGCCGCCGACGTTGTCGAAATAGACGTCCACGCCCTGCGGGCAGTGTTCCTTCAGCGCCGCGTTCACGGGGCCGGCCTTATAGTCGATGCAGGCGTCGAAGCCGAGTTCCTCGACCACGAAGCGGCATTTGTCGGCGCCGCCGGCGATGCCGACCACGCGGCAACCCATGTTGCGCGCGACCTGGCCGACCGTCATGCCGACCGCGCCGGCCGCACCCGACACCACCACCGTCTCGCCCGGCTTCGGCTGGCCGACGTCGAGCAGGCCGAAATAGGCGGTCATGCCCGGCATGCCGAGCGCGTTGAGCCAGGTCGGCAGCGGGGCGAGCGCCGGGTCGACCTTCGCCAGCATGGCGCCGCGGTCGTCGGCCGGGCCGCTCCAGTAGCGCTGCACGCCCATCACGCCCATCACGGTGTCGCCGGCGGCGAACTTCGGCGACTTCGATTCCTCGACGATGCCGATGCCGCCGGCGCGCATCACTTCGCCGATGGCCACCGGACGCACGTAGGATTTGCCTTCGTTCATCCAGCCGCGCATGGCCGGGTCGAGCGAGAGGTAGAGCAGCTTGACGCGTACGTCGCCCTCGTTCAGGTCGGGCAGTGCCGGCGCGGCGCGCTGCCAGTCGCTCTCCTTGGGCAGGCCGACGGGGCGGGCGGCGAGCAGGAACTGGTCGTTCGTGGCTTGGGTCATCGTGTGTCTCCGTTCAGGTTGTGGGGTTGGGTCAGGCCTGGATACTATACAGAAAAAACACGGTCGTGCGTTTTCTCGCGTGGCTGTTTTTGCGAGCGCATGCGACAATGATCCGCCCCGAAACTACGACGAGTTGGCCGCCATGACGCACCCGGAATACATCCTCACCCTGTCCTGCCATGACCAGCGCGGCATCGTGCTGCGCGTGGCGGGTTTCCTGGCCGAGCACGGCTGCAACATCATCGACTCGGCCCAGTTCGGCGATCCGGAGTCGCAACTGTTCTTCATGCGCGTGCACTTCGCGGCCGAGGACCCGGGCGTGAGCGACGCCGACCTGCGCGGCGCGTTTGCCGCCTTCTGCGAAACCGGCGCCATGCGCGGCCAGCTGCACGACGCCCATGCCAAGCCGCGCGTGCTGATCATGGTGTCGAAGATCGGCCACTGCCTGAACGATTTGCTGTTCCGCTACAAGAGCGGGCTGCTGCCGGTCGAGATTCCGGCGATCGTCTCGAACCACATGGACTTCTACCAGCTCGCGGCAAGTTACAATATCCCGTTTCACCACCTGCCGCTGGCCACCGGGGCGGGCGACGAAGCCAAGCTGGCGCAGGAAGCGCGCATCGTCGAGCTGCTCGACATGCACAAGGTGGACCTGGTGGTGCTGGCGCGCTACATGCAGATCCTGTCGCCGGGGCTGTGCGATGCCTTGCAGGGCAGGGCGATCAACATCCACCATTCCTTCCTGCCGAGCTTCAAGGGCGCGCGCCCGTATGCCCAGGCACACCGGCGCGGCGTCAAGCTGATCGGGGCCACCGCCCACTTCGTCACGGGCGACCTCGACGAAGGCCCGATCATCGAGCAGGACGTCGAGCGGGTGGACCACGCGATGACGGTCGAGGAACTGACCGCCATCGGGCGCGACGTCGAATGCGTGGTGCTGGCGCGGGCGGTGAAGTGGTTCGTGGAACACCGCATTTTGCAGAATGGCGACCGTACGGTGGTCTTTAAATAACAATTCAGAAATCAAGGCAACAAGCATCAATGGCGCTGAAAGCAACCATCTACAAGGCAGACCTGCAGATCGCGGACATGGACCGCAACTATTACGCGGAGCACGGGCTCACCATCGCCCGCCATCCTTCCGAGACCGACGAGCGCGTGATGATCCGCGTGCTCGCCTTTGCGCTGCACGCGTCCGATTCGCTGGCCTTTACCAAGGGCCTGTTCGACACCGACGAGCCCGACCTGTGGCAGAAGGACCTGACCGGCGCCATCCATACCTGGATCGAAGTCGGCCAGCCGGACGAGAAGCGCCTCCTGAAGGCCTGCGGCCGCGCCGAGCACGTCTACGTGTACAGCTACAGCGCCACCAGCCACATCTGGTGGAATGGCATCGCCAACAAGCTCGAGCGCGCGCGCAACCTCACCGTGATCAACATCCCTGCCGAGGCCAGCGCCCAGCTCGAAAAGCTGGCCAAGCGCTCGATGCAGCTGCAGTGCACGATCCAGGACGGCCAGCTGTGGCTGACCGACAGCGTCGACACCGTGCTGGTCGAGCGCGAGACGGTCAAGGCCGCGGCCTGAGCCGCAGTTTCGCTATAATCCTCTGTCATCCATTTCGCGTTTGCCGACCATGAAGCCTACCCTGTTTGCCTTGCTGGCCGCCGGCCTGTTTTCCACCGGCGCGCTGGCGCAAGTGACTGTCACCGACCCCTGGGTACGCGCCACGGTGCCGGCGGCGAAAAGCGCCGGCGCCTTCATGCAGCTGAAGTCGGCCAGCGCCACGCGCCTGGTCGGCGTGAGCACCCCGGTCGCGGGGCGCGCCGAAATCCACGAGATGGCGATGGAAAACAACACCATGCGCATGCGCGCCGTCGACGGCATCGACCTGCCGGCCGGCCAACCGGTGAACCTCGCCTCGGGCGGCTATCACCTGATGTTCTTCGACCTGAAGCGCCAGCTGAAGGAAGGCGAGACCGTGCCGGTCACGTTGGTCGTGCAGGACGCGGCGAAGAAGCGCAGCAGCGTGACGGTCGAGGCCCAGGTCAAGCCGCTGACCTATGTGGCGCCGGCCGCGCAGGGGCATGGCAGCGGCCACGGCCAGCATCAAGGGCATTGAGCGCCCGTCATAGCGAAGCTCTGAGGCGGCCTGAACTGTAGGGTGGGCACTCCGTGCCCACACGGACGCATGACTAGCGATACCGGTACGCGTTGAGACGGGAGCCGCGTTAAGGGCTGTGCGTCTCAAAGCGCCTCGCCCGCGCCGCCTCTCATGTTTGCGCCGCGGAGTGAATTGGCTCGGCTGCGAACTCCGGATGAACACGTACCGCGTGGGCACGGAGTGCCCACGCTACGTCATTAGCGCGGCGACGCGCCGATGCGCTTGACCTCGCCCGAACCCACCGTCGACTTGCTGACTTGCGGATCGCCGTAGTAATGCACGTCGCCCGAACCGGCGAGCGAGACGCTCAGACGCTCGCGCGGCCAGACCGTGGCGTCGCCCGAGCCGGCCAGCGACACGCTGGCGGTGGTGGCCTGGACCCGGCCCATGTCGACGTCGCCCGAGCCGCCGATCGAGACCGACACCTTGCCCACCGTGCCGCCCGCGACCTGGACGTCGCCGCTGCCGCCGAGCGAGACCGAGACCGTCTCGGCGTCGACGCCTTTCAGGTTGATCTTGCCCGAGCCGCCCAGGTCGAGGTCGAGGCGCCGTGCGCGCAGCGGGTCGGCGTCGATGCTGCCCGAGCCGCCGAGCGAGAGGCGCTCGATCGAGCGCGCCTGCACCACGACGCGGATCGCTTTCGACTGCAGGTTCAGGTTGCGCTTCGCTGGTCGGATGCGCAGCGTGCCACCGTCGACCACGGTTTCCAGCAGCGGCAGCAGGTTGTCGTCGGCTTCGATGGTCACGCCTTCGCTGTCGCCGATGCGCAGCTCGACGCGGGCCGGCACCGCCAGCGACAGGCCGGTGAAGCCGGACACCTGGCGCGCCTGCTTGACGATGCGGCCGCTGCCTTGTACCTGCTCGCTGCCCCAGGACCAGGTCGCGGCGCCGGCCTGGACGGCGACGCCCAGGCTGGCGGCGATGCAGGCGGCCAGCAGGGTGCGGCGGGCGATGGAATAGAAAGTGGGCTTGTTCATGTTCTTGTCCTCACGGTTGTCGATGGTGAGACTGTAGCGAAGCGCAGCCGCGCCTGCGCCCGCTTTGCGACGAACTGCAGGGAAACGGAACTGGAATGCAGTTGGAAAGGATGACACGCCGCCAGGCCCGACCGGCCTGGTCATCCGGGGCCATCGTCCAAAATGGTGCGTGGCAGCAACGCAAAGGCGCCGAAAACGGCTTCATCCGCCCCAAATTGGTGCGTTGCGGTGCACGGTGCTGCCACATCCACTACAATCTTGCCCTTTTTGTCTCCGGCCAGCCCGGAAAGGATGTGGATCATGAATGCGGCCCTGTTCGTACTGGCCTTTTGCGTAGGCCTCTTTATCTCGGTGCAGGCAGCCGTCAACAGCCAGCTGGCAAACGCCCTGCACGCCAATTCGGTGGTGGCGGCCTTTATTTCGTTCAGCGTCGGCACGATCGTGCTCGGAATCGCGGCCTTTGCCCGTGGCGGCGTCGGCGAAGCCTTCGGCGCGCTGGCCCAGCAGCCCCTGTGGAAGCTGACCGGCGGCCTGCTCGGCGCAGCCTTCGTCTTCGGCACGGTATTCCTGGCGCCCCGTATCGGCTTGCTGAACCTGGTGGTGCTGGTGATCGCCGGCCAGCTCATGATGTCGATGGCGATCGACAACTTCGGCCTGGTCCACATGGCGGTGCGCAAGGTCTCCAGCATCCGCATGGCCGGCGCCCTGGTGGTGGTGGCGGGCGTGGCGCTGACCCTGTTTGGCGACAGGATCGTTGCCGCCTTGGGACGCTGAATAATTTCTATCCAGCAGATGCAATTTCTGGCGAGCATGGTTTTATAATGGTCGGCATTGTCTGAACGACACTTCGATTGATCAAAGAGCCACGCCAGATGGAATACCACCAGTCCTCGCAAATCCCCACGCTGTCGTATATCGAGAACGAAGACCACCCGGTCTTCGGCACGCTGGTCGAGCAGATCCTGCATCTGCTCAATTCGCGCCTGGTGTTCTCGGACATCATCATCCACCAGAACAGCCCGCTGATGCTGCGCCAGCCGAAGGGCCTGGTGGCGGTGACGGATTCGCCGATCACGAAGGAAGAGCTGGAAGAATTCTTCGACGTCATCGAGCCGAACTGGGCCGAGCGCATCGCCGACCGCGCTTTCGACCGCTCGATCGACCTGCACACGGCGCGCATCCGCGCCAACTGCTTCAGCTTCCAGGGCAAGAAGCGCCTGGGCTGCGTGATTCGCCGTTTCCCGAAGGAGCCGCTGCCGCTGGCCGAACTCGGCCTGTCGAGCGACGCCCAGGAATTCGCGCAGCTCTCCAGCGGCCTGGTCTTGATCATCGGCGACACCTGCCAGGGCAAGTCGACCACCATCGCCTCGATGATCGACGAGATCAACAAGCGCCGCTCTGGCCACATCATCACCATCGAAGACCCGGTCGAGACCCTGATCCCGCAGCGCAAGTGCATCATCACCCAGCGCGAAGTCGGCAAGGACGGCGACGTCGAGAGCTATTACCTCGGTGCGCTCGACGCGCTGCGCGAGCGCCCCGACGTGATCGTGATCGGCGAGATCCGCGACGCCCAGACCGCCCAGGAAGCGCTGGCCCTGGCCGAATCCGGTCCGCTGGTGCTGGCCTCGCTGCACGCGCGCTCGACCGAGATGGGCCTGCAGAAGATGCAGCGCCTGCTCGGCAACAGCGAATCCCAGGCCCAGGCCCTGGCGCACGCGCTGCGCGGCGTGCTGTGCCAGGCCCTGTTGCCTTCGCTCGACGCCAACCGCTACCACCTGGCCACCGAATGCCTGACCGTGAGCCCGGCGGTGGCGCGCCTGATCGAAGCCGGCGACCTGGGCGCGCTGCGCGAACACATGAACAGCGGCCGCGACCCGGGCAGCCACACGATGAACGCCTCGCTCGAACGCCTGCTGGCCGGCCACAAGGTCAGCGTCGAGGATGCGCGCAACGCGACCACGGATCGGGTCGGGTTCGCCGAGCTGGTTTGATGGCGGCGTAGGGCGAACGGCCCGGCAGCTCCGGCGCGACTGAACGCCCAGGCCTAGGCTTGACGCCTTACCAACTCGACCGGCACGCCGGCCCGCACTGTGTTGTGTACTTCGGCCACTGCGTCGGTTTCGCACAGCAGCCGCGCCAGCACGGAATGCGCGGCAGGGGAGGACACGCTTGCCCGGTAGGTAATGTTGGTGGCGGCGAGGCCGACCCCCGGAAACTCGGCGCTTGCTTCCACTTCGACGCCGTCGATCGGTACGCCGAGACGCTCGGCCTCGCGATACAGGTCATTGCAGTAGCAGGTTGCCAACGCGAGCATGAGAAACTCGCCGCCATTGATGGCAGAGCCTTTGCCCGCGCTCTTGGGCGGCACACGCAAGGGCTGGACCGAGTTGCCAGTCCGAACAGTCACGTCGTGTCCGGCGGCTGAGTTTGTGACAATCGCGGTGATCTGCATGGGTTCTCCATGGCGTCTTGCGCGGCCTGGCGTGGGGCAAAGCGGCCGGCCGCGGCGGGATTGAAAAGGATTTGCGCCGCTTGCGCGTCACATCAGGGGGCGCCTTGCCTTGTAATAAACCGCTGGAATTCACGCAAGTACCCATATTACGCCAGCGGTGAAGCAGGCGCCGCCGATGGTTGCAACGGCCAATGGCGCGATCGCAGTGCCTTTTGCCACGACCTTTCTTACGCGTTCGAAGTATTGTTGTCTAGGCGATTGAAATTCGTATCGGTCGGAGGTGATCTCCATTTCCCTGAACGCCGCTAATCCAGCGGCACCGCCCGATACCGGTTCACCTGCGCACTGGACACTGGCGCCGCCGCATTGCCCCAGCTCGCGCGCAGGTAGGTGATCAGGATCGCGGCCTGGGTGTCGTCCAGCACATGGCTGAAGGGAGGCATGCCATAGGGGCGTGGGTTGCCGGCCGTGCCGGGCGGGAAGCCGCCATTCAGTACGACGCGGATCGCGTTCACCGGTTCCTCGAGCGTCAGGGCCCGGTTGCCGGCCAGCGCGGGGTAGGGGCCGAGGCCTTCGCCGCGCTCGCCGTGGCAGGCGGCGCAGTGCTGGCCGTACAGGCGCGATCCTTCCTGCAGCACCTGTTCCTCGGGCCGCGGGGCGGGCGTACGTTCGCGCGGGGCGGCGCCGGGGAGGGACTTCAGGTAGGCCGCCATCGCCCCCAGGTCGGCGGGAGTCAGGTGCTGCAGGCTTTGCGCCACCACCTCGGCCATCGGCCCGGTGACGCTGGCGCCCGGCGCCACGCCGGTGCCCAGCAGCTGCACGATGTGCTCTTCCTTCCAGTTGCCCAGGCCCGCTTCGGCGTCCGAGGTCAGCGAAGGCGCATACCAGCCGATGGTCGGAATCAGGCCGCCTTCCAGTCCTTCGCTCGACGCGCCGAAGCGGTTGCGCGTGCTGTGGCAGGCGGCGCAGTGGCCGAGGCCCTCGACCAGGTAGGCGCCGCGGTTCCAGCGCGCGTCGCGTGCCGGCTCGGGCTCGAACACGCCGGGCTTGAAGTAGAGCAGGCGCCAGCCGGCCAGGGCGAGCTGGCTGTCGTAGGGGAAGCGCAGCGCATGCGGGCGGTTCTGGACCTGGCGCGGCGGCAGGCTGCGCAGGTAGGCGAACAGGGCGTCGGCGTCGGCGCGCGACACCTTGGTGTAGCTGGTGTAGGGAAAGGCCGGGTAGAGCAGGCGGCCGCCTTTCGATTTGCCGTCGTGCAGGGCGCGCCAGAAGTCGTCGGCGCTCCAGGTGCCGATGCCGGTGGCGCGGTCGGGCGTGATGTTCGGCGCGTACAGGGTGCCGAAGGGCGTGTCCAGCGCCCGTCCGCCGGCATACGGCGCGCCGCCGCGTGCGGTGTGGCAGGCCATGCAGTCGCCGGCGCGCGCCAGGTAGGCGCCGCGCGCGATGTTGGTCGAGGTGGCGGCCCAGGCCTCGGGCGAGGCGCTCGGTGCGAACTGCTCGCGCGGCCAGGCGATCGCCGCCGCGACCGCGAGCGCGGCCACGATGGCGGCAACGAGCAGGGCCAGGCGCCGCATCATGGCGCGCTCCCGCAGGCCAGCGGCAGGGGCTTGCTGGCGCGCGCGGCGGGGAGGGCGTCGGCCGGCGTCGGCTGGCTGGCCAGCCAGGCGGAGATCGCCGACACGTCGGACGGCGCCAGGCGCGCGGCGATGGTCGCCATGCAGTCGGGCTGGTGGGCCTGGCGCACGCCGTTGCGCCAGGCGCCGAACTGGGCGTTCACGTAGTCGCGCGGCAGGTTCAGCAGGCCCGGGATGGCCGGGGCCACGCCCAGCAGGCGCTCGCCGTGGCAGGCGACGCAGGCCGGCACCTTCAGCGCCGTGTCGCCGCGGCGCACCAGTTGCTCGCCGCGCGCGAGCACGGCGGCGCTCTCGCGCGCCGGCGGCGGTGCCGGCACGGGCGGATGCTGGCCGGCGAAGTAGTCGGCGATCTCGTGCAGGTAGGGATCGGGCAGGTGGTTGACCATCCAGGTCATCAAGGGATACTGGCGCCGGCCTTCGCGGAAGTTGACCAGCTGGTTGTAGAGGTAGCCGGCCGGCTTGCCGGCGATGCGCGGGAAGTAGACGCCGCCGGCGTTCGTGCCTTGCGTGTCCTTCGGCGCGTGGCAGGCAATGCAGGCGGCCAGCCGCTGTTCGAGCGTGTCGGGTATGGGCTGCCGGTCGGGCTGCCGGGTGGGCTGGGCGGGTTGGGCGTGCGCGGGGAGGGCACAGGAGAACAGGGCCAGCGCGGTGGCCATGGCACGCGCCGCGGATGCGTGAAAATCGGAGAAGCGAAGCCGGCTGGTCGTCAAATCGGTGTTCCTGTCGTTGCGCGGCCGGCTTGCGCCGGCCCGGGTGTCACGTCGAAGCTGGGGGCTGTCAGCTGTTCAGGCAGATCTCGTACTGCTCCCAGCAGTCGTACAGGAAGGGATCGCAGACCTGGTAGAACTTCCAGCAGCGGTCTGGATCTCCGGCGTGGGCCGCCGATATGCCGAGACCGAGGGCGAACAGGAATAGTGCAAATTTGCGCTTCATTTCATCTCTCCGGTTAGGGCAGACGTGATGACAGAATGATACCACGCCGTCTGTTCACGCGGCATCATTGTTGCGAAAAAAAGAAGAGCAGGCGAGCGTGCGCTGCCGCGGCCTGTTGCGGGAAATGGGAAAGGCGCGGGGACGATACCCCGCGCGGTGCGCTCAGCGCGCCTGGGCGACCGTCTGCGGGACGATGCCGGCGTTCTTCAGGGCGTCGTCGTAGACCGGCGCCATGAAGCCGTCGATGCGGCGGTTGCCGATCAGGATCAGCGGCACGCCTTTGCCGTCGAGCTTGCCGAAGGCTTCGCGCGCCGCCGGCGACTTCTGGACATCGTAGTCGGCAAACGCGATGCCGCGTTCGCGCAGGTAGTCGCGCGCCTTGGCGCAGTACGGGCAGGTCTCGGTGCCGTACATGACCACCTTGATGTTCGGGTTGGGGAAATAGGCAGCGTAGTTGCCTTCGGTGTAGTCACCCTTCAGCCATTGCGGCACGCGCGGCGCCAGGGTGCCGATGGCGATGCCGGCGGCAATGATGAGAAGGTAGGAAAAAACGGTTTTCAGGTGCTTCATTGCGGTCTCCCGGTGGTGACTGTGTCACTTGTCTTTGTATGGTTGGCGTTGCCGCCACAGAAAGTGTACCGCGTGAATTGTGAAACAGAAGCAATCAATAATGATAGGTTTCTGCTAGGTTTTCCATGCCTGGTGCATGAAAAGAGGGGCTCAGGCTGCGTCCTGGGTGGCGCGCCAGCGGCGGTAGACGCGCAGGGCCGCATGGGCATCGTCGGCCGCGTACAGGATCTGCTTGTCGCTCAGGCGCGGCAGCGCCCAGTTGGTGGTGGTGATGCGCTTGGACTTTTGCATTTCCTGGCCGAAGAAACGCGCCACGGCGGTCTTGGCGCCGAGCGGATTGCGTTCGCCGCGGCGGCGCAGGGCGGTGGACAGGTCGAGCACGTTCTGCGGCTCGATGCCGAGCTTGGCGCGGACCCGGCGCAGGTCGTCGCCCAGGCCGAAGCCGACCTTCAGGATGGCGTCGGACTCGAGCACGGTGCGCAGCAGCGCGACCACTTGCGGAGGCGGCGCTGCGCCGATCTGGAACAGGTAGGCGCTGTCGTCGGTGGCCAGTTGCACCAGGTGCGGGCCGGTCGATTCCTCGCCCTTGGCAAAGGTCGGCTTGGACTCGGTGTCGAAGCCGATGACGTCCGCTGCGGCAAGCGCCTGCAAGGCGCTGGCCGCATCGGATGCGGACTTCACCACCAGGACCCCGGACAGCGCGAGGCCCTGGTAGGGCGGCAGGATATCGTCAGGCGTCGCGCTCATGCCCGCGCAATCAGTTGCGCGAGAACTTGGAGGCGAGCTGCTGCAGCTTTTCCTGGCGCAGGCGGGCCGCTTCCGCCTCGGCGGCGGCGGCTTTCTCAGCCTTCTTGCGCTCGGCTTCCTTCTTGAAGCGCAGCTGCAGCTGTTCCTTGGCGTGGCTGCGATGGGTGTCGGTCACTTCCGCGCCGGCCACGCCGTCGAGGTCGTAACGCACGGTCGCCTTTTCCATCGCGCGCAGGTAGCGCATCGAGCCGGTGTGGATGCCGAGCGCGGCGCGCATGGTCTTGCGGTCCAGGCCGGGCATGCGCGCCAGCAGCTGCCTGTCGATGCCGATCGCCAGCGGCAGGCAGTCGCGGAAAGCAGGGAATTGCTGCTGCAGTTGCTTGAGCAGGGCACGCGCCGACAGCGCGGGCGCGGCGGCAGGCGCCGGGTTGCCGGCCGGCGCGCCGTCCGACGAGGTTTCCGGCGCGGCGGTCGATGCGGTCGATTCCGTGCTGGTGTTCTCGGCGGGAGTAGTGGTATTGACGTCGGCGGTTTCGGCGGCGGGACTAATGGTGTTCATTGACTTCATGGTAATAGCGGGAAAGCGAAGGATAGCATGCTGGCTGCGACAAGTGCGCTGCAAATCGTGTGAGGTCGTCGTGATGGCGGTGTCAAATTGGCGTAAAGTTCGTGTGAGTGTTGCTATTAGGTAAGCTAGTTGCCTGGACAAGGTGGCAAGCCGGCGCCGCGCTCCGCGAAATCGTGTATGATCCCCCTCTTGCCTTGCGCACGGCTTGCGCCGGCGCAGAGGGACGGAAGAGTCGTCCGTGGATGGTCATGCAGCACTATGTGATCTGGTTATATCCATTATCGGATATTTCAATTATCACCAATTCTTGCTTTAAGGCATAATGTTGTCTGTCTCCTCTATTCTTCCTAACCGAGATTAGAACCAAGCCCGTTTCATCCGACGGGCTTTTTTTCGTTCCGCCATGCACACCGCAATCTTGATCACTGCTCATCGACTCCCTGCTACCCGCGCATCCGGCCAGGCCGCCTGCCGCCGCAGGGGAAGGCGTGCTTGATTTGTGGCCTGTGCGCCCTTAATTAGGGCCATTCCCGATTCCTTTCCCCCGGCCCCAGCGGGCCATGGTGAATTATTGACCTCGCAGGCGCGCATCCGCCTCGACAGGAGAGTTTTTTTATGAAGAACACCGCCAAGACCCTGACCCTGACAGCGAAGAAGGCGCCGTCCAAGACCACCACGGCACAGCTGGCAGTGCCGAAAACCGCGACCTCCTACTTCCTCGAGACGGAAGCGGCGGCCAAGGTGACGGTGGTGAAGACCCGTTCGCGCCTGGCATCGCTGAAGGCCCAGGCCGAGGCGGTAAGCAACGACGCGGCCGCTGCGGCGCCCGAGGCCGTCGAGGCGGCGTCCGCCGCCGTGGAGACTGCAGCGGCGCCTGCGGTCGTTGAAGCGGCAGCGGCGCCTGCCGCCGTTGATACTGCAGCCGCGCCTGCGCCTGCGCCTGCCGCTGCCGCGCCGGTGGCCGAGCTTGCGCCGGAAGCGCCTGCCGCCCCGAGCGCTGCGGCCGACGCCGACGCCGAGCCGTATTTCACGGCCCCGGCCACGCCGGCGGTGGCGCCGGTCATCGTGCGCAAGCGCACCTCGAAGCTGGCTGCACTGAAGGCGGCCGAAGCGCCGGCACCGGCGCCCGTGGCGGCGCCTGTCGTCGCGCCTGCGCCCGCCGCCGAAGAGGCGCCGAAGGTCGTGCGTACCCGCACCCGCCGCCTCGAACCGGCAGCCACCGGGGCCGCCAAGGCCGCCACCGGCAGCGTCAGCAAGACCACCGACGCCGCCGCGCTGGCCGCGATCGATACCTCGGGCTACCTGCTGCCGCAGGTGAAGGTCCCTGGCCGCCGCGGCCGCAAGCCGAGCGAATTCATGCCGGAAAACGACGAAGTCGCCGCGCTGAACGCGGTCGAGCGCGCCGAACTGAAGGCGGTGTCGAAGGCGCGCGAGCGCAAGGCCAAGGGCCTGGCCGGCCTGAGCGAGGAAGGCTTCTCGGGCGAGGAGCTGGAAAAGCGCCGCCAGCAGCTGCGCAACCTGATCAACATGGGCAAGGAGCGCGGCTACCTGACCCATGCCGAGGTCAACGACCACCTGCCGGAAAACATCATCGATCCGGAAGCGATCGAAGGCATCATCGCGACCTTCAACGACATGGGCATCGCCGTCTACGAGCGCGCGCCGGAAGCGGAAATGATGCTGTTGTCGGACAACGCCGTGACCCCGACCAGCGAAGACGAAGTGGAAGCGGCCGCCGCGACCGCGCTGTCGACCGTCGACTCCGATTTCGGCCGCACCACCGACCCGGTGCGCATGTACATGCGCGAAATGGGCGCGGTGTCGCTGCTGACCCGCGAAGGCGAGATCGAGATCGCCAAGCGCATCGAGGAAGGCCTGAAGGACATGGTCCAGGCGATCTCGGCCTGCCCGATCACGATCTCGGAAATCATCGCGCTGTCGCACAAGATCGCCAGCGACGAGCTGAAGATCGACGAAGTGGTGGACGGCTTCGTCGACCTGAACGAGTCCTCGTCGACTCCGGCCCCGAGCACCAGCGCGGCTGCGTCGGATGACGAGGAAGAGGAAGAGGAAGAAGAGGTCGAGGAAGAAGAAGGCGCAGCCGGCGGTGGCGCGGCCGGCTACTCGGCCGAGCAGCTGACGCAGCTGCGCAAGAGCGCGCTGGAAAAGTTTGCCCTGATTGAAGAGCAGTTCGACCGCATGGGCCATGCCTTCAAGAGCAGCGGCTACGGTTCGGCCGCCTACGTCAAGGCGCAGGAAATCATCTCGCACGAGCTGCTGGGCATCCGCTTCACCGCGAAGGTGGTCGAGAAGCTGTGCGACACCCTGCGCGGCCAGATGGACGAAGTGCGCTCGATCGAGCGCGCCGTGCTGGACATCTGCGTGAACCGCTGCGGCATGCCGCGCGCCCACTTCATCAAGGTCTTCCCGGGCAACGAGACCGACCTGGAATGGGGCGACCGCGAAGTCGACTGCGCCTATCCGTACAGCGCGGTGCTGAGCCGTAACCTGCCGGCGATCAAGGAGCTGCAGCAGCGCATGATCGACCTGCAGGCGCGCGTGGCGCTGCCGCTGGCCGACCTGCGCAAGATAAACAAGCAGATGGCCGCCGGCGAAAAGCGCGCGCGTACCGCGAAGCGCGAAATGACGGTCGCGAACTTGCGTCTGGTGATCTCCATTGCTAAAAAATATATCAACCGCGGCCTGCAGTTCCTCGACCTGATCCAGGAAGGCAACATCGGCCTGCTGAAGGCGGTCGACAAGTTCGAATACCGCCGCGGCTACAAGTTCTCGACCTACGCGACCTGGTGGATCCGCCAGGCGATCACGCGTTCGATCGCGGACATGGCCCGTACCATCCGCGTGCCGGTGCACATGATCGAGACCATCAACAAGATGAACCGCATCTCGCGCCAGATCATGCAGGAAACCGGCAGCGAGCCGGACCTGGCCACCCTGGCCGAGAAGATGGAAATGCCAGAGAACAAGGTCCGCGAGATCATGAAGATCGCCAAGGAGCCGATTTCGATGGAAACCCCGATGGGCGAGGACGGCGATTCGCAGCTGGGCGACTTCATCGAGGACAACGCCACCCTGGCGCCGCTCGACGCCGCGCTGCACGCCTCGATGCGCAACGTGATCAAGGAAGTGCTGGACTCGCTGACCCCGCGCGAAGCCAAGGTGCTGCGCATGCGCTACGGCGTCGAGATGTCGAACGACCACACGCTGGAAGAAGTGGGCAAGCAGTTCGACGTGACCCGCGAGCGCATCCGCCAGATCGAAGCCAAGGCGATGAGCAAGCTGCGCCAGCCTTCGCGTTCGGACAAGCTGAAGACTTTCTTGCACGATAAGTAAGCCATTTCCGGTACCATGCACAAGCCGCCCCGTCGTCATCGACCGGGCGGCTTTTTTCATGGCGCTGTTGCAGCGCCTGCGCAACGTTCCTTGTCACGGTGAAAACACTTGCGCTGAAATTCGTTGACGCATGTTGAAGGATCGCGAGACCATGCCAGAAGGAAACAAATCCACCCTTTCTCACATCCATTCTCATGCTCGCCCAACTCTTCCGCCGCTGGTCCATCAAGACCAAGCTCATCCTCAGCATGAGCGCCTGCCTGCTGTTGTTCGTCCTCATTTCCACTGGCCTGAATGTAATGCTGACGGGAAAGGGCCTGCGCGAACGCGTGGTGACGCAGGAACTGCCGGCCGTGGTCGGCGAGATCCGCAATGACGTGCTGCGCCAGATCAGCGCGCCGCTGACCGCTTCGCTGGGTATCGCCGGCAACACCTACCTGCATGCCTGGGAGCGCTCCGGACTGGACGAGCAGGGGCTGGAGGCCTGGCGCGCCTACGCGGCCCGAGCCAAGGCCGACAACAAGGCGGCGAGCGTTTTCTGGGCCTCGCAGTCGACCTTGAAGTTCATGGATGACAAGGGCTTCGGCTACATGCTCGAAAAAGGCAAGGCGCGCGATGCATGGATGGACCAGTTCCTGGCCAGCGGCCGCCCTTATGAACTGAACATGAATGCCGATCCCCAGAACGGCGAGCTGAGGCTCTTCATCAACACGCGCGCCGACGCCGGCGACGGCAAGCTGGCCGTGGCCGGCATCGGCCTGTCGATCAGCGCGCTCGGCGAGGCGGTGCGCGCCTACACGATCGGCAAGTCCGGCTACGTCTACCTGGTGCGCGAGGATGGCACCATCCTGTTGCACCGCGACGCCAAGCTGGCCGACGGCACGCACAACATGAAGGACCTGCCGGGCTTCACGCCCGAGCTGGCCGCCAGCCTGCTGGGAAAGGCGAAGTTCGCGCACGCCGAGCATGCCTCGTCGCTGGGCCCGATGATCGTCGCCTCCTCCCACATTCCCGAGCTCGGCCTGTACATCGTGGCCGAGATGCCCGAAAGCGAAGTCCTGGGCAGCCTGACCCGCTCGATGATGACCGCCGCCCTGGTTGCAGCCCTGATCGGCGGCGGCATCGGCCTGGTCGTGATCTTCCTGATCAGCCGCGCGATCGCCGCGCCGGTCGCGCGCGCCGGGGCGATGCTGGGCGAGATTGCCGAGGGCAAGGGCGACCTGACGCGCCGCATGCCGGTCGAGAGCGAAGACGAGGTCGGCCTGCTGGCCGATGCCTTCAACCGGTTCGTCTCTTCGCTGAACCGCACCATGAGCGAGGTGCGCGCCAGCACCCACGCGATCGCCGGCGCCTCGGCCGAGATCGCCGCCGGCAACATGAACCTGTCGAGCCGCACCGAGGCCCAGGCCTCCAGCCTGGAAGAGACCGCGGCCGCGATGGAAGAGCTGACCTCGACCGTGCGCCAGAACGCCGACAACGCGCGCCAGGCCAACCAACTGGTGATGTCGGCCAGCGGCCAGGCGCAGCAGGGCGGCGAGGTGGTGGGCGAGGTGGTCGCCACCATGGGCTCGATCACGGCCAGCTCGCGCAAGATCGCCGACATCATCGGCGTCATCGACGGCATCGCTTTCCAGACGAATATCCTGGCGCTGAATGCCGCGGTCGAGGCGGCGCGCGCGGGCGAGCAGGGCCGCGGCTTCGCGGTGGTGGCGAGCGAGGTGCGCAACCTGGCGCAGCGCTCGGCCGCCGCGGCCAAGGAAATCAAGCTGCTCATCAACGCGTCGGTCGAGCAGGTCGATGCCGGTGCGCGCCTGGTCGATACCGCCGGCGCCACCATGACCGGCATCGTGCAGGCGGTGCGGCGCGTGGCCGACCTGATGAACGAGATCGATGCCGCCAGCAGCGAGCAGAGCCAGGGCATCGGCCAGGTCAACGGGTCGATCGCCACGATGGACGACGTGACCCAGCAGAACGCCGCCCTGGTCGAGGAAGCGGCCGCCGCGGCCGGCGCGCTCGAGGAGCAGGCCGCCCGGCTGGCGCAGGTGGTCGGCGCTTTCAAGCTCGACGAGACGGAAAGTAACGGCCCCGCCGCGCAGGTCGCCGCGCCGGCGCGCCGGCCCCTGCTCGCCGCCTGAGGCGGCCGGCAGCAGCGGCCGACAGCAGCGGCCGACAGCAGCGGCCATCCAAGCGGGCCGCCCTGTCCGGCCCGGCGGTTGTAAGATCGGTCGTGGCCGGCGTACCAGCGCCGGCGCCGCCATCATGGAGCCGCGCATGACCCGATCCCTTCTTTGCCGTTCCCCGCAAGGCCTGTCCGCACGCAGCCTCGTCATGCTGCTGGCGCTCGGCTGCGCCGGCGCGGCGGCCCAGGAGCAGGGCGCGCAGGACGAGCCGATCGCATCCGGCCGTCCCGACTTCGTCGAATCCAGCGAAGGCATCGGCAAGGGCCGGGTGCAGCTCGAGACCGGTCTCCTGAGCGAACGTGCGCGCGGCGACGCGGGGCGCGAGCATACGCTGAGCACGCCGACCACGCTGCGCGTCGGCGTCAGCGAGACGCTGGAGCTGCGGGTCGAGAGCGATGGCCGCAGCGTGCTGCACAGCCGGGATGCGGCCAGCGGCGCGCGCACCACGCAGGCAGGCTATGCCGACAGCACGATCGGCCTGCTGTGGCACGTCGCCGACGCCCGCGGCAGCCTGCCGTCGACCGGCGTGCTGGTCGACGCCACCCTGCCGACCGGGTCGCGGCTGCTGCGCGGCGAGGGCGTGCGGCCGTCGCTGCGTGTCGTCGGCAGCTGGGATTTGCCGGGCGACATGCAATTGAGCGTGATGCCCGGCCTGGCCGTCGAACACGAGGACGAAGGCGGCCGCTACACCCATGGCCTGTTCGGCATCGGCCTGGAAAAGCGTTTCGACGCGCGCTTGCGCGGGGTTGCCGAACTGGCGCTGCCGCAGATCGCTTCCAGCCGCCATGGCGGCACCCAGGCCAGCGCCGGCATCGGGCTGGGCTGGCTCCTGACGCACGACTGCGAAATCGACACCATGTTCTCGCGCGGCCTGAACCACAACACCCCCTACGCCAGCTTCACCGTCGGCCTGTCGATCCGGCGCTGACTTCCCTCCGGGCGCACCGATCGGTCCGTCCGCCGCCTCATGTGTCCGGGTTATGCGACACAGCCGCAAATTCATTGGTGAGCCTATTTTCCCACGCGTAATCTCTTAAGAAGATGGCAATGCTTTGGCGTGGGAGACGCCGGGCGCCATCCAGCGCAGCCCGTGCGCCAGCCGTGCGGGCACGTTCACCTCAACCCGCAAAAAACGACAACATGAAAAAACTTTTGCTTGCCGCGGCAGCCAGCCTGCTGGCCGCGTCCCTCGGTGCGTCCCTGGCGCACGCCGATACCGCCTCCGTCACGCCCAAGCGCGAGCTGCGCGGCGTCTGGATCAGCACTCACCTGAGCCTGGATTGGCCGAACCGTCTTCATACGCCCGAGCAGCAGCGCGCGGCCCTGGTCGGCATCCTCGACCACAACAAGGCGACCGGCATGAACGCCGCCTTCTTCCAGGTGCGAAGCCAGTCCGACGCCATGTATCCGAGCACGCTCGAACCCTGGTCCTACTACCTGACCAACAACCAGGGCAGCGCGCCGGCGCCGAGCTGGGATCCGCTGCAGTTCGCGATCGACGAGTCGAGGAAGCGCGGCCTGGAATTCCACGCCTGGATCAACCCCTACCGCGCGGTGGCGAACACCGCCAGCGAACGCAATCCGGCCCAGTACGCGGCGAACCACATTTCGCGCACCCATCCGGAGTGGCTGCTGACGGTGGGCACGGTGAAGATCCTGAACCCCGGCCTGCCCGAGGTGCGCGACTACGTCACCACGGTCATCATGGACATCGTCGAGCGCTACGACGTCGATGGCCTCCACTTCGACGATTACTTCTACCCGAGCGGCACGATCGCCGACGACGCGGCCTATGCGGCGGACCCGCGCGGTTTCCCGGCCACGGCGGCGGGACGCGCCGACTGGCGCCGCGACAACGTCAACCTGCTGATTGCCCAGGTGGGCGAGCGCATCCGCGCGGCGAAGCCCTGGGTCAAGTTCGGCGTCTCGCCCTCGGGCATCTACCGCAGTAGCCCTGACCCGGCCATCGGCTCGCCGACGTCGAGCGGCGCCAACCAGCACTTCGTGCACAACTTCGCCGACAGCCGCACCTGGCTGCAGCAGGGCTGGGTCGACTACCTGGCGCCCCAGGTCTACTGGTACATCGGCCAGACCGGCTCGGACTACAAGCTCCTGGTGCCGTGGTGGAACGAGAACGCCTTCGGCCGCCACGTCTACGTCGGCATCGCCGACTACAAGATGAACACGGCCGGCTGGCTGGACCCGAAGCAGGTGGCCAACCAGATCGCCCTGAACCGCACCCAGGGCAACATCGCCGGGCAGGTCCACTTCCGCCACGCCTTTTTGGCCGCCAACCCGCTCGGCTACCGCAGCGACCTGATGCAGAACACCTACGCCCGACCGGCGCTGGTGCCGGCCATGCCCTGGAAGGACACGCTGCAGCCTTCCGCCCCGTCCGCCCTGAGCGCCGCGCCGGGCCAGGACAACGCGGTGCAGCTCTCCTGGAGTCCGGCGATCGGCAGCCGCGACGAGATGGACAAGGTGCGCCGCTACGCCGTCTACCGCTCCAGCGAGGGCGCGCTGGACACCGAGCGCGGCGACAACCTGCTGGCCGTGGTCGAGTCGGATGCCGCCGGCTTCGTCGACACCCGGGCCGAGCCGGGCCAGTATTACTACTACACCGTCACCGCCCTGAACCGCCTGAGCCACGAAAGCGCGCCGGCCAACCTGGTCAGCAACGACTTCGAGGCGCCCGGCGTGCGCACGCGTGACGTGTCGCTGACGCTGGCCAACGGCACTGCCAGCCTGCAACCGGCCGACCTGGACGGCGGCACGACGGACAACTGGGGCGTTGCATCGCTGAGCGCCTCGCGCACGGCGTTCGGCTGCGCCGACATCGGCGCGCAGCAGGTCTCGTTGACGGCCATCGACAAGGCGGGCTTGAGCGCTTCCGCGCCGGCCACGGTGAACGTGATCGGGCACGTACCGCAGCCGATCGTCGAGGTCAGCCGTCCGGACACCACGCCGACCGGACAGCCGGCCGGCACCATCGTGCTGGGCTATGGCGCGCAAAGCGTCAGCCTGCGCGCCTACGATGCGGACCCGGGCACCGGCTTCGCCTGGAACCCGGCGCCGGGCCTGGCCGCCGACGGCGCCGCCGCGACCTTCGCGCCGAGCGGTGCCGGGACGTTCGCGCTCACCGCCCAGGCGGTCAGCGCGAACGGCTGCCCGGCGCCGGCGACGGTGACGGTCTCGGTGATCGACGCGCGCTGCGGCAACGGCAAGGTGGCGGTCTGCCACAAGCCGGGCAGCGCCGGCCGTGGTGTCGACATCTGCGTGTCGCCGAACGCCGTCCCGGCCAAGCTGCGCCAGGGCGACAGCCTGGGCCGCTGCACGCCGTAAGCGAGCGAAGCCGCCCTTGTCGCGATGCCGCCCGGGCCGCTGGCCCCGGGGCATTTTTCATTGATGGTCGAGGCCGGGCCCGCGCACGGGAGATTCCAGCGGGAATCGGAAATATTTCCTTTGTGATAGCATCGCCGGGTTCCTTGCCTCATTGGCATCCTTGCAGTCCTCACCATGGTCAAGTCACCCCATCTCGCAGCGGTCAACAATGAAAGCGCTTTCGTGCAGGCCGCAGCGCTGCCCGCGCACGGATTCGCCGACGCGGGCGCCGGGGTCTACGCGCAGGGCAATCCCTGGCGGATGCGCAGCGCGCTCATCGTCTCGCTGGCGGTACATGGCCTGCTGCTGAGCATTTCGCTGGGCGGCGAAGCCTTCGGATTGCCTCGATTGCAGTTCCCCTGGGAAGAGCGACGGCTGGGCGCGAACGATTTGCGCATCACCCTGGCTGCGGCGCCTGCCGCGGCCCCTGCGCCCGCGCCCGCGCAGCCCGCGGCGGCCGCGCCACGCAGGACGACACCTGCCGCTGCGGCCCGGCGTCCCGCTACCGCTCCATCGAAACCGGTTCCGACGCCGCCCGCGGCCGTCGCCGAGCCGGTGCCTGCCCCGGTCCCGCCGCCGGCAGCGCCTGCGCCGAGTCCGGAACCTGCGCCGCGCCCGGCACCCGCGCCGGCGCCGGAACCGGTGCTTGCGGCGGCGGAGCGGTCGGGTGCGCAGCTCGTCAGCGTGCCGGAGCCAGCGCCGGCAGCCGAGCCTGCGGCAAGCGAGGCGCCGCAACAGGAACGCAGCGATACGCCGGCACGCAAGCAGGCCGCAGAGGAAGCGCAGGAAGAAGCGCTCGCCCTGGCCAGGGCCGAGCAGGCACAGGCCGAGGAAAAGGCCGCCCAGGCAGCCGCGCGCGAAGCTGCACAGCGGCGCGAAGCGGAACTGATCGCCCTGGCGCAGCGCGAGGCCACGCGGCAGGAAACGGAGCGCCAGCTCCTGGCCCGGCAAGCGCAACAGGCCCAGGAGGCCTTGCGCCAGGAGCAGGCCCGCGAGGACGCCGCGCGCCGCGACCGCGAGCGCGCGGAGGAGGCGCGCCTGGAGGCCGCACGCATGGAAACGGCGCGGCGCGAACAGGAACAGCAGGCGCAGCGCGAGCAGGCGCGGCAGGAAGCCGCGCGTGCCGAGGAAGCGGCCAGGAACGAAGCCGCGCGCCGCGCAGCGGAACGCGAGGCGCTCGACCGGGAAGAAGCGCTGCGCCGCGAAGCCTTGCGGCAGGAGCAGGCGCGGCGCGATGCGCTGGCCCGGGAGGAGCTCGCGCGTCAGGAAGCAGCGCGCCAGGAGGTCGCACGCCAGGAAGCAGCGCGCCAGGAGGCGGCACGTCAGGAAGCCGCGCGTCAGGAAGCGGCACGCCAGGAGGCGGCACGTCAGGAAGCCGCACGTCAGGAAGCCGCTCGTCAGGAGGCAGCACGTCAGGAAGCAGCCCGTCAGGAAGCCGCTCGTCAGGAAGCAGCCCGTCAGGAAGCAGCGCGCCAGGAAGCCGCTCGTCAGGACGTAACACGTCAGGAAGCGGCGCGTCAGGAAGCGGCGCGTCAGGAAGCCGCTCGTCAGGAGGCGGCCCGTCAGGAAGCCGCACGCCAGGAAGCGGGGCGTCAGGAGGCAGCACGCCAGGCAGCAGCGCAGCGTGAGAAGGCCGAACAGGAGGCGGCGCGCGAAGAGCGGCTGCGCGCGATCGGCCGGCAGCTCGACAAGGAAGCGGCCGAGCGTGAGGCTGCGTCGAAACCGCAGGACACGCTACCGGCGGCAAGCAGCCTGCGCCGCGGCTGGATGTACGGCCGCGCCGACCCGAATGCCGACCTGGTCGTCTACGCCCAGGCCATGAGCCGCAAGATCGAGATGAACATGACCTTCGACATGGTGCGCGAAGCGGTGAAGCAGCCGCACAGGCAGCCGGTCGTGACGATCGCGGTGCGCGCCGACGGTTCGGTCGAGAAGGTGACGTTCGTGCTGTCCAGCGGCGTGCCCGCCATCGACGACGCGATCCGCCAGGTGGTGGAGAGCCAGGCGCCGTATGGGCCGTTCCCGCCGGCGCTGGCGCGCCAGTACGACGTGGTCGAGATCCGGCGGACCTGGATCTTCGACATGGCGATCAGGCTGGAGTGATGGGGAGCGCAAGATCAGCGCGTGTGGCTGATCTTGCTGTAACTATCGACGCGTGGAGTCATCCACTCTACGTCAGCCCGTGTTGCGCAGGCCGGCCGCCACCCCGTTGATCGACAAATGAATACCGCGGTGCACGCGCGGGTCCATCTCTCCGGGTTCGCGCGACATCGCCCGGTGGCGGTGGATCAGCTCGACCTGCAGGTGGTTCAGCGGGTCGAGGTAGGCGAAGCGGTTCTGGATCGAACGCGCCAGCAGCGGGTTGCCGGCCAGGCGCTCGCTGGTGCCGGTGATCGCTTCCAGGCGGCGGATGGTCTCGCCGTGCTCGGCCGCGATGCGCTTGAAGATGCGCTCGCGCAGCGCGGCGTCCGGTACCAGGCCGGCGTAGCGCGAGGCGATCGCGAGATCGGTCTTGGCCAGCACCATGTCCATGTTCGACAGCAGGGTGGCGAAGAAGGGCCACTCGCGGAACATCTCCTGCAGCGTCGCCAGGCGTTCCTCCTGCGGTCCTTCATGCAGCCACTCGGACACGGCGGAGCCGAAGCCGTACCAGCCCGGCAGCAGCAGGCGGCACTGGCCCCAGGAGAAGCCCCAGGGAATGGCGCGCAGGTCCTCGATGCGGCGCGTCGACTTGCGCGAGGCCGGGCGCGAACCGAGGTTCAGTTCGGCGATCTCGGCGATCGGCGTGGCGGCGAAGAAGTAGTCGGTAAAGCCGGGCGTCTCGTAGACCAGGTCGCGGTAGGCCTTGTAGGCGCGCGCGGACAGTTCCGCCATCACGGCTTCGAAGCGCGCCAGGCGCTCGGCCTTTGCTCCTTCCGCCGCATGCGGGGTCAGGCTCGCTTCCAGCGTGGCCGCCACCAGCAGCTCGAGGTTGCGGCGCCCGATCTCGGGATTCGAGAACTTCGAAGCGATGATCTCGCCCTGTTCGGTCAGGCGGATCTGGCCGTTCACGGTGCCCGGCGGCTGCGCCAGGATCGCCTGGTAGCTCGGGCCGCCGCCGCGGCCGACGGTGCCGCCGCGGCCGTGGAACAGGCGCAACTTGACGCCCGCGCGTTCGAACACCTCGACCAGCTTCAGCTCGGCCTGGTAGAGCTCCCAGTTCGAGGTCAGGAAGCCGCCGTCCTTGTTCGAGTCCGAGTAGCCGAGCATGACTTCCTGCAGCCGGCCCTGATGCTCGATGATGCGCGCCACCGGCGGCATGGCCATCCAGGTTTCCATGATGCTCGCCGCGCGCTGCAGGTCGGGGATGGTCTCGAACAGCGGGATCACCATCACTTCCGACATGCCCTGCGAGACCTTCAGCAGGCCGCCTTCCTTTTGCAGCAGCAGCACTTCGAGCAGGTCCGAGACTGCCTCGGTGTGCGAGATGATGTAGTTGCGGATCGCCCGTGCGCCGTAGCGCTGGCGGATCTCGCGCGCGGCGCGCACGATGGCCAGCTCGGATTCGGTCTCTTCGGAATACGATTCGTAGGGCGTGTACAGCAGCCGCGGCTGGGCCAGTTCGGCCAGCAGCAGCGCCACCTTGCCGTCCTCGGACAGCGCCGCGTAGTCGGCCTCGACGCCGGCCTTTTCGAACAGTTCGGCCAGCACGCGTTCGTGCACGTCCGAGGTCTGGCGCATGTCGAGCGAGGCCAGGTGGAAGCCGAAGATGCGCGCCGCGCGCATCAGGCCGGCCAGGCGCGGCAGGATCAGCATGGCGCCGTGGTTGGCCGCCAGCGATTCGGCCACGATCTCGAGGTCGGCCGCGAATGCGTTGGCATCGCGGTAGGGCGCGGCGTGGCCGACTTCCTTGCGCAGGATGTTGGTGGCGCCGAGTTCGCGCGCGCTGGCGGCCAGGCGCGCGTAGATGCCGATCAGGGCGCGGCGGTAGGGTTCGTCCTCGCGGTGCGGCGACTGGTCGGTCGAGCGCTCGGCCAGCGACTGCATGGCTGGCGTGATGTCGACCATCAGGGTCGAGGTCGACAGCTCGGCGCCGAGCGCGTGCACTTCGTCCAGGTACCAGTCGAGGATGGTGGTGGCGTGGCGCATCACGGCGTGGCGCATGGTGTCGGCGTTGACGTTCGGGTTGCCGTCGCGGTCGCCGCCGATCCAGCTGCCCATCTGCACGTAGGCCGCGTCGCCCAGTTGCGCCGGCTTGCCGTGGTACTGGACGCCGATCTCGTCCTCGATGTCGTCGTACAGGGCCGGCAGCTCGCGCAGGAAAGTGATGCGGTAGTAGGACAGGGCGTTCTCGATCTCGTCGGCCACGGTCAGCTTGGTGTAGCGCAGCATGCGCGTCTGCCACAGGGTGGCGATGCGGGCGTGCATCAGCTGCAGGTTGCGCACCTGCTCCTTCGGCGTGAGCGGAGCATCGCGCTCGGCCAGCAGGCGCGCGATGTCGTGCTCGGCGTCGAGGATGCTCTTGCGCTGGACCTCGGTCGGGTGGGCGGTGAGCACCGGCGCGATCAGGGCGTTGCGGAAGAAGTTCTCGACGGTGGGCTGGTCCACGCCGGCGGCGCGCAGCTTGCCCAGGGCGTAGCCGACGCTGCCTTCGCGCGGCGGCGAGCCGTTCAGCAGGTGGGCGCGGCGGCGCCGGTTGTGGTGCTGGTCCTCGGCGATGTTGGCCAGGTGCGAGAAATAGGAAAAGGCGCGCACCACCGAGATCGTCTGGTTGCGGGTGAGCTTGTGCAGCAGGCTGGTGAGTTCCTGGCCGGCTTCCGGATCGGCATCGCGCCGGAAGCGCACGGCGGTCTGGCGGATCGTCTCGACGACGTCGAAGACGGCGTCGCCTTCCTGGTCGCGCAGCACGTCGCCGAGCAGGCGGCCGAGCAGGCGGATGTCTTCTTTCAGCGGGGCGTCCTTGTCGGCGCCGGCGGAGGTGTCGGGTGCAACGTGTTTGTCCATATCGACCACTGATTCTCTAATGTTGGAAACGCCGGGTTGTGCATGGCGGTGGGCCACGATCTGTATTCAAGCCCCATGCTAAAATTTGTGATCCTATGCAAGGGCCTTTACTGGCATCGGCCGGTGAGCGCAACGACAGTGAAAGAATTCGTTTTGAAAGCATCCGAAATGACGCAGCAGGTGCAAGTGCCGTCGCAATTGATTATCGCATCGCGCGAGAGCCGCCTGGCCATGTGGCAGGCGGAACATGTACGCGACCGTCTGGCCGCATTATATCCAGATTGCCAAATTAGCATTCTCGGCATGACGACGCGCGGCGACCAGATCCTCGACCGCACCCTGTCGAAGGTGGGCGGCAAGGGCCTGTTCGTGAAAGAGCTGGAAGTGGCGATGGCCGAGGGCCGCGCCGACCTGGCCGTCCATTCGCTGAAGGACGTGCCGATGGACTTGCCGGAAGGCTTCGAGCTGGCCGCCGTGCTCGAGCGCGAAGATCCGCGCGATGCGTTCGTGTCGAACGACTACGCCAGCCTCGACGCGTTGCCGGCCGGCGCCGTGGTCGGCACCAGCAGCCTGCGCCGCCAGGCGCTGATCGCGGCCCGTTATCCGCACCTGGTGATCCAGCCGCTGCGCGGCAACCTCGACACCCGCCTGGGTAAACTCGACCGCGGCGACTACGCGGCGATCATCCTGGCCGCCGCCGGCCTGAAGCGCCTGGGCCTGCCGCAGCGCATCCGCAGCGTGCTGGCGCCCGAGCTGAGCCTGCCGGCCGCCGGTCAGGGCGCGATGGCGATCGAGATCGCCAGCGGCGAGCGCCTGGACGGCGCCGACCTGCGCGCCTTGCTGGCGCCGCTGAACCACCTGGACACCGCGCGCGCCGTGATGGCCGAGCGCAAGGTCTCGAAGATCTTCGGCGGCAGCTGCCAGATCCCGCTGGCCGCGCATGCCACTGTCGAGGGCGACACCATGCACCTGCGCGCGATGGTCGCCACGCCCGACGGCAAGCGCAGCGCGCACGCCGAACTGACGGGCGCGGCCGGCCAGCCGGAACTGCTGGGCGAGCGCGTCTCGGAACTGCTGGGGCAACAGGATGCGCACGCGATCCTGGAAGCGATCCGGCAGGACGCCAGCCCCGATGCCTGAGTCCGTCGTCATCACCCGTCCGCGCGCCCAGGCCGACGGCCTGGTGCGCGCCGTGGCCGCCATCGGACGCACGCCGGTGCTGTTGCCGCTGCTGGAGATCGCGCCTTTGGCCGACCAGTCGGCCCTGCGCGCGGCGCTGCGCGAGCTCGACAGCTACGCCCTGGTCGCCTTCGTGTCGCCGAACGCAATCGATGCCGCGATGGCGCTGGTGCCGGCCTGGCCGCGCCAGGTGGCGCTGGCCGTGCTCGGCGAAGGCAGCCGCGCCGCGCTGGCGCAGCACGGCCTGACCGAGGCCAACGCCACCATCCTCGGCCCCCAGGACCCGACCCGCAGCGATTCCGAGAACCTGCTGCAGACGCTGGACCTGGCCGCCCTGCGCGGCAAGCGCGTGCTGATCGTGCGCGGCGAGACCGGGCGCGAGCTGATGGCCGAGGGTTTCCGCGCCGCCGGCGCCGCGCTCACGATCGTGCCCGCCTACCGGCGCAGCGTGCCGGCGCTGACGCCGGAACTGGGTGCGACCCTGCGCGCCTTGCTGGCCTCGCCGAACGACTGGATAATCACCAGTTCGGAAGCGCTGCGCGGCCTGTTCGGGCTGCTGGGCCAGCTCGACCATGAGCTCGTGGCGAAAATGCAACAGCAGCACGTCATCGTCCCCCATGCGCGCATCGCGGACGCCGCCCGCGCGCTGGGCCTGGCGCGTGTCACGCTCACCGGCTCGGGCGACGAGCGACTTATTGCCGCGTTACAATCTCGAACATGAACGAATTGCCGAACAATCCAGAGCTGCCGCCGACGCAGCCTTCCGCCGCGCCCCAGGCGCCGGTCCCCGAAGCCTATGCGGGCGCGCGCCCGCCCATGGGAGGGCCGAGCCTGGCCGACAGGCTGACGCGCCCGCTGCCGCTGGCGGTGATCGTGCTGTCGGTACTGCTGGCCGCCCAGACCTGGTCGAGCCACAGCCGCATCAACACGCTGCGCAAGGAAATGGCGATCAGCCTGCAGAAGGGCAACCAGATGAATGCCGAAACGGCCGCGCTGGCGCGCGACGTCGCGGACCAGTCGAAAGCCCTGCAGGTGAAGGTCGGCGTGCTCGAAAGCCGCCAGCTGGAAAGCCAGAGCCAGCAGCTGGCCCTCGAGCAGCTCTACCAGGACCTGTCGAAGAGCCGCGACGAATGGGCGCTGTCGGAAGTCGAGCAGGTGCTCTCGACCGCCAGCCAGCAGCTGCAGCTGGCCGGCAACGTGCAGGGCGCCCTGATCGCGCTGCAGAACGCCGACCGTTCGCTGTCGCGTTCGGACAAGCCGCAGTTCATCACCGTGCGCCGCGCGATCGCCAGCGACATGGAAAAACTCAGGGCGCTGCCGGCGGTGGACCTGGCCGGCGTCGCCGTGCGCCTGGACAGCGTCATCGGCCAGGTCGACACCTTGCCGCTGCTGTCGGACGAGAAGCCGCTGCTGCCGGCCGCGCCGGTGCGCGCCGCACGCACGCAAGGCGTGCAGGGTGCGGACAAGGGCACGGCGCCCGCGGCGCCGCTGTCGGTCGGCGAGCGCATGGTGCAGACCTGGCGCAACTGGACCGAGGAGATGTGGGACGACGTGCGCCAGCTGATCCGGGTGCGCAGCGTGAACACCCCGGACGCGCTGATGCTCTCGCCGGAGCAGCGCTACTTCGTGCGCGAAAGCCTGAAGCTGCGCCTGCTGAACGCGCGCATGGCGCTGCTCTCGCGTAACGAGTCCACCTTCGCCGACGACCTGGTCGCCGCCCAGGACACGCTGGTGCGCTACTTCGACACGCGCGCCCGCACGACCCAGCAGGCGCAGGCGGTGCTGCGCCAGGTCCAGGCGAACAACCTGTCGATCGAGATGCCGACCCTGGCCGACAGCCTGAACGCCGTGCGCAACTACAAGACGAAGCCTTAATCCATGCGTTTACTCCTCTGGTTAGTCGCCCTGATGGCCGCCGCCATCGGCATCGCCGTGACGGCCCGCTTCAATCCGGGCAACGTGGTGCTGTTCTATCCGCCGCACCGGATCGACATGTCGCTGAACCTGTTCGTGGTGCTGCTGGCGTTGCTCTTCCTGATGCTCTACGGCCTGGTGCGCGCGGTGAATGCGACCCGGCGCATGCCCGAGCGCGTGGCCGCCTACCGCCAGCGCAAGCGCGAGCGCGAGGGCAACAAGGGCCTGCGCGACGCGCTCAAGGCGCTGTTCGAGGGCCGCTTCGGCCATGCCGAGAAGGCCGCGATGCGCGCCGCCGAGCTGCCCGAGAACGCCGGCGTCGCGGCCCTGATCGGCGCGCGCGCGGCGCACCGCATGCGCGAGCCGGCGCGGCGCGACGCCTGGCTGGCCGGCATCGCCGCCGACAACGGCATGAAGACGGCGCGCCTGATGACCGTCATCGAGCTGCTGGTCGACGACCACCAGCCGGAGGCGGCCCTGGCGGCCGTGGACGAACTGAACGCCAGCGGCCAGCGCCACATCTACGCGCTGCAATGGTCGATGAAGGCGCACCAGCAGGCGCGCAACTGGCCCGAAGTGCTGCGCCTGGTGCGCATCCTGGACAAGCGCAATGCGCTGCACCCGGCGCTGGCGGCGCGCCTGCGCGAGATGGCCTACGAGGCCCTGCTGTCGGAAGAAGGCCAGGATCCGGAAGCGATCCGGCGTTTCTGGGCCGGCGTGCCCGCCGCCGACCGCCTCCAGCCCGCCGTCGCGGCGCGCGCGGCCGCTGCCTTCAATGCCGGCGGCCTGCACGACGAGGCGCGCGTGATCGCGGAAGACGCCCTCAAGGCCGGATGGGACGAGCGCGTGATCCGCGCCTACCGCGACGCCGCGGGACCGGCCGGCTCGGCCAGCCTGCTGGCGCAGATCGAGAACTGCGAAACCTGGCTGCGCGAGCGCCCGAACGACGCGGAACTCGCGTTCACCCTCGGTTCGCTCTGCCTGCGCCAGAAACTCTGGGGCAAGGCCCAGCGCTACCTGGAGCAGGCGCTGTCGGATGCGGTCGACGCCGCCATGGTGCGCGACATCCACCTGAAGCTGGCCCAGCTGCACGAGGCGCTGGGGCAGGACGAGCGCGCGGCGGGGCATTACCGGCACAGCGCGCTGGCGAACATCCTGTGAGCGCGGCGGGCGGCGACCCAGCCTGCCGTCGCATGGTCGAACGCTGTGCAGCGCCATCATCCGGATGGCCCGCCGGCTGTGTAATTGCCGCACCGCATAGCCTGCTGCGCCGCACAAGCTGATGCCTATTCGATATAATGCTCCCCTTTATTGAATCTTCAGCAACCAAGGAATAACCCATGAGCCTGAACAACGTTCCAGCCGGCCGCGATGTGCCGAACGACTTCAACGTCATCATCGAAATCCCGATGAACGCCGATCCGATCAAGTACGAAGTGGACAAGGACACCGGCGCGATCTTCGTTGACCGCTTCATGGGCACCGCGATGCACTATCCGTGCAACTACGGCTACGTGCCGCAGACCCTGGCTGCCGACGGCGATCCGTGCGACGTGCTGGTGATCACCCCGTTCCCGCTGATCCCGGGCGTGGTCGTGCGTTGCCGCGCGATCGGCGTGCTGAAGATGAGCGACGAGGGTGGTGGCGACGCCAAGGTGCTGGCTGTGCCGGTCGACAAGATCCTGCCGATCTACAGCCACTGGCAAAAGCCGGAAGACCTGCAAGACCTGCGCCTGCAGCAGATCCAGCACTTCTTCGAGCACTACAAGGACCTGGAAAAGGGCAAGTGGGTCAAGGTCGAGGGCTGGGCCGGTCCGGAAGAAGCGAAGGAAGAAATCGTCAACGGTGTTGCCGCCTACAAGGCCGCGCAGCAGCAGTAATTCCGTGTAAATGAAGGAAAAAGGCCGGCGCCCTCGGGGGCGCCGGCCTTTTTCTTTTTTATTTTTCTGCTCTATCGCGCGCTACCTGCCGCGGCAGGTCCGGCCTTCGCTTACCAGCCGATATCCTGCAGCAGCGGGTAGGTAAGATCGTTCGGCAGGCCGACGGTGTGCGACAGGTCGGAATTGATCGACGGCTCCATCAGCCGGTTCGGCTTGGCCTCGGTGGTGAAGTGCGAGACCGAGGAGCCGGGTTCGTTGGTGGTCGGCGTGTACATCAGGATGCGGCGTCGCGCGTCGGTGCCGGACAGGCGGGTCGGATCGATGCCGAGCGATGC
The DNA here is from genome assembly GCF_042647645.1 of Massilia haematophila. Taxonomy (NCBI): domain Bacteria; kingdom Pseudomonadati; phylum Pseudomonadota; class Betaproteobacteria; order Burkholderiales; family Oxalobacteraceae; genus Massilia; species Massilia haematophila. The sequence goes on from NZ_JBHRVV010000001.1 coordinate 544,219, forward strand.
GACCACGCCGGAAGCGGTGGGCGACCTGGCCTGCAGTGCGGCGCGCAGGGCGGCGCCGGCTTCCTGGGTGATGCGCACCGACGGAATCGTGATGCCGGGATCGTCGCCGCTCATGCCGGTCGGCTCGCCGGGCGCGTTGTCGGCAACGATCATGCCGATCGCGCCCGCGGCCTGCACGTTGCGCGCCTTGGAAACGAAGTCGCAGCTGCCGCGCGAGACCAGGGCGATGTTGCCGCGCACGGCGAGCGCGTTCGGCTCGTTCAGGGGATTGCATGCCAGGCCGGTGCCGTCGGCCTGCTCGGCCACCGGCATCAGCTGCCCGCTGACCGCGTTCGCGCCGAGCGGCGGACCGAAGGAGGCGTCGCCGACGGCGTAGTCGCCGGCCGCGTTGCCGGCGGCGCTGCCGCTGACCGTCAGCCGCGAGCGCGGATCGAGCAGTTGCGGCACCGCGGCCGTGACGTTCGGGCCGTTCCAGGACAGGCCGTTGCCGCTGATCGCCGAGGCGACGCGTTCGGCCTCGCTCATGCCGGCCCAGGGCCGTTCGGTACGGTTGTCGACCAGGAAGTGGTCCCAGACCGACGGCATGCCGTTGATCTGGGCGCCGGTCTCGTCGTCGGTGAAGGTCTGGAAGCCCAGGCCGTGGGCCATTTCGTGTAGCAGCACCGTGACCAGGTCGATCTGGCCCCCGGTATTGTTGTCGACGCCCAGGTAGAAGCCCGAGCCCGGCATGCAGTCGGGGAACAGGCCGAGGCGCGAATTGAAGCGCGAAATGATGTGCGGCTCGCCCGGCGTGGCGAGGTCGGTGCCGGCAAGCTTGCTGGCCAGCGCACTGGGATACCAGGTGTTCGGGCGCGGCACGTTGGTGAAGTCGGACCAGATCTCGTTCGCCCCCGCCGAGCCAAGCACGGCGCTGTTCGCGGTGCACGACAGCGGCACGAAGGACGCGCCGATCCGGATCGGCACGCCGCTCGTGAGGGTGGATGCCCAGACGTTGGCGGCGTGCTGGAAGGCGTACAGGCGCTGGGCGCCGAGCGTGGTGCCGGGATTGCCGCCCACCGGCGTCACCGGGGTGGGATCGTTGAAGCCGATGCCGGGCGCGTTCTGGTTGACGATGGTGACGGTGGCGGCCTGGACGGCGAGGGCGGCGCTGGACAATGCGAGGGCTGCGGCTATACGCAGTGGAAATTTACTGGCTTTCATGGCGACCCTCCTTGTCGTGTCCGGCGTGGCTGTTTCCCTGGCCATCCTGGTGGACGGCCTGGTCGGCGGCGTCCGCGCCGTGCACGCACTGGCCGGCGAGCTTGCCGTCGGCATCGCGGGTAACGACCGAATACACCAGGCCGCGTTCGCCCAGGCGCACCTGGCGTGCACCGCTGGCGTGGGTGATTACGGAAGGCTTGCCTGGCGCCGTGATCGCGCCCGTCGCCTGCGCTGCGCCCGTCGCCTGCGCTGCGAGCGCGCGGGCTTCGGCGGGCGTCGGCGCACGCAGCTGGCCGGTCTGGGCGTCGCGCACGACGACCATGCCCTGTTGCGTTTCCTGGGCGGCGCCGTGACGCGGCATGAAGAGGCAAATGGCGGCGAGGGGGAGCGCGGCGAAGAGTTTATTGGGTGACATGGCAGGCCTCCGGACGCTTCAGTGCAGTGTCGGTCGGGTAACCGGCGCCGGCCGCGGTGTACGACTTCAGTAGTTTCATGGAATTGTGCTTTCATGCGGAGCCAGAAAAGATGGCTGTTCCACTCGCGCTGGCTGACACGAGGCCATGGCTGAGTTCATCATATGAGCTGAACGATGGCCAACCTTGATCTCTGTTCAAGCGGAGACAAACTCAGCGGTTATTGGGGCTGCGGCGTGGTGCGCACGGTGGGGCGGGCTCGTGAACGATGCCGGATGGAGATCGGCGTTGCGTAGGGTGGGCACTTGTGCCCACGCGGGATGGTGCTCACGCAGACCACCTTCATATCCGGCGCCGGCGACCTTGGCGCTGTTGTGACGTGCGAAGGGTGAGACCGCGTGGGCTCGAGAGCACACCCTACCAAAAGCGGCGGAAAGGAGCGGCGCGGACGATGGACGCCCGCGCCAGGGAGGGAAGGATCAGCGCGCCGCCAGCCAGCTGCGCACGCGCAGCTTGCCCACGATCCCGATCGGGAAGAAGTAGATCGACAATACGAACAGCACGCCCAGCCACAGCATCCAGCGGTCCGGATGCAGGGCGGCGGCCAGCAGCGGCACGCCTTCCAGGGCGTTCGAGCCGTGCGCCATCAGCTCCTTCAGGTAGTTCTGCGCCAGGATGAACAGCGCCGCGCCGACCACCGCGCCGTACATCGTGCCCATGCCGCCGATGACGACGATCAGCAGGATGTCGGTCATGACCTCGAAGCCGAGCGAGGTCTTGGGGCCGACGTAGCGCAGCCACAGGGCCATCAGCGCGCCCGCGAGGGCCGCCACCAGGGCCGCCAGGCAGTTGGCCCAGATGCGGTAGACCACGGTGCGGTAGCCCAGCGCCTCGGCGCGGAACTCGTTTTCGCGGATCGCCTGCAGCACCCGCCCGAAGGGCGAATTCACCAGGCGCAGCAAGAACAGGAACAGCAGCAGGCAGCCGAAGAACACCAGGTAATAGGTCAGCAGCTTGCCGTCGATGGCGCGTCCGAAGACCTCGTTCTCGACCAGCGTGAAGCCGGGCGTGAGCACCTCCGGCACGCTGAAGGTCTTGCCGTCCTCGCCGCCGGTGAAATCCGACAGCTGCGAGGCCAGCACGGCAAAGGACGAGGCGACGGCCAGCGTGATCATGGCGTAGAAGATGGCGCGCACGCGCAGGGCAAACAGGCCGACGACAAAGGCGAGGGCGAGCGCCAGCAGCAGCGCCAGGCCCAGGCCCTTCATCGCCACGCCCCAGGTCGGCTCATCCACCGATGCCAGGGCCAGGCCGATGCCGTAGGCGCCGATCCCGTAGAACATCGTGTGGGCGAAGGAGACGATGCCGGTGTAACCCAGCAGCAGGTCGTAGGAAGCGACCAGCACGATGTAGACGCAGATCGTGGCGGCCATGTTGAGCGGACGCGCACCGCTGGTGAGGAAGGGCGCGAACGCCAGTCCCAGCAGGATCAGGATCAGCGCCGCGGACAGGATGCGGCTGCGCGGCAGGTCGCCGGACAGGAGTCGGGTCATCGGATTCATCGCCATCTCAGCCTCGCATCTTCGAATACAGCCCGGCCGGGCGCCACAGCAGGATCGCGATCATCAGGATGATGTTCGAGACCAGCGCGATCTTCGGCGCCAGGAAGCCGGCATAGTTGGCCACCAGGGCCATCAGCAGGGCGCCGATGAAGCAGCCGCCGACCGAGCCCAGGCCGCCGATGATGATGACGATGAAGATCATGATCATGATCTCGCCGCCCATCGCGGCCGACAGGGTTTCCTTGTACAGGCCCCACATCACGCCGCCCAGGCCGGCCAGCGCCGAGCCGGCCGCGAACACGCCGACGAACAGGCGGCGGATGCGGTAGCCCAGGCTCTCGACCATCTCGCCGTTCTCGACGCCGGCGCGGATCAGCAGGCCGATCTTGGTGCGGTTAAGAAGCAGGAACATGCCCACAAAAACAACCAGGCCGACAATCACCGCCACCAGGCGGTATTTTTCGATGGCGGCGTCGCCCAGGAAGATGGCGCCGCGCAGGCTGGTCGGCAGCGGCAGGGCGATGGTCTCGGCGCCCCAGATCACGTTGATCAGCTGTTCGGCGACGATCATGCCGCCCATCGTGATCAGAATCTGCTTCAGGTGCTGGCCATACACCGGCATGATGATCACGCGCTCGAAGGCCCAGCCCAGCAGGGCCGTGACCAGCATGGCGACCGTGACCGCCAGGCCCAGCACGCCGAGATTGACCAGCAGCGAATCCATCTCGAGCCAGCCGCGCATCGGCAGCAAGACCATGGTGGCGGCAAAGGCGCCGACGGACACGAAGGCGCCGTGGCCGAAGTTCAGCACGTTCATCAGGCCGAACACCAGGGTCAGGCCGCTGGCCATGATGAAGATCATCATGCCCATGGCGAGGCCGGCGACGGTCAGGGTGACCCAGGTCGGGAAGCTGCCGACCAGCGGCAGCACCAGCAGGGCGATGGCGGGCACCAGCAGTAGCGGCGCGATGTCGCGCGGCGCCGCCGGGAGGGGCGTGTCCGCCTGGGGCGGCGGCGCGTCCGCCTTGGGCAGGGCGGCGGCACGGGGAAGGGTAGCACTCATCGTGTGGTTCCTATTGGTGGGAGTCGAGCGACAGGCCCAGCAGGCGCTGTTGCAGCTCGTCGTCGTTGGCCAGCGCGGCCATGCCGCCGGCATGGGCCACGCGGCCGTCGTCCATCACGCTCACGGTATCGCCGAGGGAGCGCACGAAATTGAAGTTCTGCTCGACCAACAGGACCGTGGTCTCCAGCTCCTTGAGCTCGCGGAAGGCCGCGATCAGGCTCTGCACGATGGCCGGGGCCAGTCCCTTGGTCGGCTCGTCCACCAGCAGCAGCTTCCTCGGCTCGACGATCGCGCGGGCGATCGCCACCATCTGCTTCTGGCCGCCCGAGAGGTTCCCGGCCGGGTAGTTCCAGAATTTCTTCAGGGCCGGGAAGAAGCCGAAGATCCAGTCGAGCCGGGCCTGATCCATCGGGCCGCTGCGCGCCGCCAGGTGCAGGTTCTCGCGCACGGTGAGGTCCGAGAACACGGCCATGCTTTCCGGGACGTAAGCGATGCCGAGGCGGGCGATGTCGGGCGTGGCCAGCTTCGTGATGTCGCGGCCGTCGAAGACGATCGCGCCGGCGCTGGCCTTCCACAGGCCCATGATGGTGCGCAGGGTGGTGGTCTTGCCGGCGCCGTTACGGCCCAGCAGGACCGACAGACCGCCGCGCGGCACGACCAGGTCCACGCCCTGCAGGATGTGGTACTGGCCGATGTGGGTGTGCACGCCGGAGAGCGTGAGCAGCGGTGCGCCGGCCTGCTCAGGCGATGGCGGCTGCGGGTTCGGTTTCGGGTGTTCCAAGATAGGCTTCCTGTACGATCTTCGATTGCATCACTTCGGCGGGCATGCCGTCCGCGACCAGGGTGCCGTTGTGCAGCACGATGATGCGGTCGGCCAGCTGGCGCACCACGTCCATCTTGTGTTCGACCAGCAGCACGGTCTTGTTCGCGTCGCGTTTGACGGCCTGGATCAGGTCGAGCACGACCGGCACCTCGTCCACGCTCATGCCGGCGGTCGGCTCGTCGAACATCAGGATCGACGGCTCCAGCGCCAGCAGGATCGCCACCTCCAGCTTGCGCTGGTCGCCGTGCGACAGGGCGCCGACGCGGGCGTCGCGCTTAGGCGACATCGCCACGCGCTCCAGGTAATGCTCGGCGCGCTCGATCAGCTCCTTGTGGCCGAACCAGACCGAGAACATGTTCATCCCCAGGCCGGCGCGGCTCTGCACGGCCAGGCGCACGTTCTCCATCACCGTCAGGTTGGGGAACAGGTTGGTGAGCTGGAAGGCGCGCCCGATGCCGAGGCGGGTGCGGCGCGCGGCGCCATGGCGAGTGACGTCCTGGCCGTTCACCAGCACCTGGCCGGAGGTGGCCGGGAGCTGGCCCGAGACCAGGTTGAAGTAGGTGGTCTTGCCGGCCCCGTTGGGGCCGACGATCACCGTCAGCGTCCCCGGGAAGAAGTCCGCCGTCACCGCGTTGACCGCGACGTGGCCGCCGAAGCGGATCGTCAGGTCGCGCGTCGACAGCGAAGGCTGCTGTGCGTTGGTGGCCGCCATGTCAGCGCTTGTTCTTGACCGGCAGCGGCATCTCGCTGGCCGGGATCTCGCGCACCAGTTCCAGCAGGTCCCACTCGTTGGCCTGGTTCTTCTTGATGCGGAAGTGGTACATCGACTGGATCGCCTGGTGGTCTTCCTTGCGGAAGCTCATCGTGCCCTTCGGCGTGTCGAAGCTCATGCCTTCCATCGCGGCGACCAGCTTTTCGCTGTCAATTTTCCCACTGCGGTCCGGGACCTTCGAGAGCGCGTTGAAGACGGCGCTGGCGGCGGCGAAGCCGCCGGCGGTAAACATGTCGGGCGGGGATTTGAAGCGCTTCTGGTGCTCGGCGACCAGCCAGTCGTTCATCTTGTTCTTCGGGAAGGCGTAGTAGTAGTAGATCGTGCCTTCGGTGCCGGCGTAGCTCTTCCAGGTCTTCATCACCGGCAGGATGTTGCCGCCGGGGGCCAGCGCGATGCCGTAGCGCTCGGGCTTCATGTCGGCGATCTTGTTCATCGGGTTCGGGCCGGCCCAGACGATGCCCAGCACGCGCGGCTGCGGCTTGTCCTTCAGGGCGTCGAACAGGCGCTGGGTCGAGGCGGTGAAGTCGGTGGTGGTGGCCGGCGCGTATTCCTCGTGCACCACCCTGGCCTTGCTGCCGGTGGCGCTGAGTGCTTCCTTGCCGGCCTTGATGGCGTCGCGCCCGAAGGCGTAGTCCTGGGCCAGGAAGGCGACGCTGCCGCCCTTCAATGTGCTCGCTGCCGCGAGCGCATCCTGCATGGAACTGCGCGCGGTGCGGAAGACGTACTTGTTCCACTTCTCGCCGGTGATGGCGTCGGCCACGGCCGGCTCGATGATCAGCACCTTCTTGTATTCCTTGGCCACCGGCAGCATCGCGATCGCCGAACCCGAGGAGGTGGTGCCCACCGCGATGTCGGCCTTGTCGTCGCCGTAGGCTTCGGCCAGCAGGGTGCGGCCCAGGTCCGGCTTGCTCTGGTCGTCCTTGACGATGACCTTCAGCTTGCGGCCGTTGATTTCCATCTTGCCGCCGGTGAGATACTCCAGGCCCATCATGAAGCCGGTCTCGGTCTCCTTCGCATAGGCTTCGAGCGCCCCGGTCTTGCCCGCGATGAGGGCGACCTTCAGGTCGGGGCCGGCGGCCAGCGCGACTGGCGCGGCGCCGGCGGCAAAGGCGGCCAGCATGGCTGCGCCGAGGGGCTTGATGAGAGGCTTGATCAGGTGGTTCATGGTTGTCTCCTAAGATTCTGATTCTGTTTTTTTAAGGAAGCCGCGACAGGAACTGGCGGATCGCGCCCAGCGCTTCCGGTTCGGTGAGCATCGGCGCATGGCCGACGTTCGGCACTTCGGTGTAGTCCATGGTGGGCGCGGCCTGCCGCATCCACGCGGCCTGCTGCGGTTCCACCAGGTCCGACAATGCACCCCTGACCAGCAGGGTGGGGCGACGGTGCGCCAGACGCCGGAAGGCCATGCGCGATGCCAGCGATGTCGGCCGCAGTTTACCCGTTTGCAATGCCAGCGCAATATTCGGGTCGTAGCGCAGGGCCAGCTTGCCGGCGGCGTCGGGCGCGAAGGCGCGCCGCGCCCACTTGTCCCATTCCTCGTCCGGGCTGTCGGGGAAGGCGCAGGCGTTGATGTCCTTCAGGTAGCCGGCCGCGTCCTGCCAGGACGAGAGGGTGTTGCAGCGCCCGGCGTAGCCGGCGATGCGCGCCAGGCCGCGGGTCGAGAGCACGGGGCCGACGTCGTTCAGGACGGCGCCGGCGATCAGGTCGATATGGCGCATGGCCAGCGTCATGGTGATCAGGCCGCCCATCGAGGTGCCCACGAAGACGGCGCGCGCGATGCCCAGGTCGTGCAGCAGCTTGACGACGTCGCCGGCGTAGACGTTCGGGTTGTAGTTGTCGGGATCGGCGTCGTGCGCCGAGTGGCCGCGGCCGCGCACGTCGGGCGCGATCACGCGCCGGCCCATGCGCGCAATGGCCGGCGCCAGCTCGTCGAAGTCGGCCGAGTTGCGGGTCAGGCCGTGCAGGCAAACCACGGGCAGACGCGCCGGCAAGGGTGCCGGCGGGCGGGTGTCGTCGGCCTGGGCGGCGTAGTCGCGTGCATACAACGCCAGTCCGTCGCTGCTCTGAAAACTGATTGGAGTGAAGTTAAGCACGCTGGGGAAATCCTGTTCGGGTCTTCCGCGATGGAAGGGAAGAGGGGCGCGCCGCCGCCCATGCGGAAGGCGGCGCGCTGTCCTGGTTAGTGGTACTGGAACTTGGAAGCGACGCTTAGAAGCGGTACTCGAGCGTGGCCGAGACCGTGCGCGGGTTGCCGTAGAAGGCCGTCAGCGTGCCCTCGTTGCCCAGGGTCGGGAAGAAGTAGCCGGCGGTCTTGTAGCGCTTGTCGCTCAGGTTCTTGCCGTGGATGCCGGCGCGGATCTTGCCGTCGGCACGGGTCCAGACGACGCTCGCGTCGTACAGAGTGTAGGACTCCTCGTCCAGCACCGAGGCGTACTCGAACTGATGGATGGCGCCCTTGTACGAAGCGCTGCCGATCAGCGACAGCTTGCCGTTGCGGCCCAGCAGCGGCAGCGCGATGTCGTAGTTGGCGCGCAGGTTGGCCGAGCTCCTCGGGGTGTTCTGGAAGAAGCGCTGGTCGGCCACGTTCAGGCCGTTGACGATGTACTCCTTGTACTCGGCATCGATGTAGCTGTACATGCCGGCGATCATGAAGTCGCGCGTCAGGTTGGCGATCGCCTCCAATTCCAGGCCCTTGATCTTGGCCTTGCCGGCGTTGGTGGTCACGCCGGCGAAGCTGTCGTCGCGGCCGTCGCCGTTGGTGTCGATGGCGACCGAGCCCGGGATCTGCACGTCCTGGTAGTCGCTGTAGAACACGGCGGCGTTGGTCGTGATGCGGCCGCCGTCGAAGGCCGACTTCAGGCCCAGCTCGTAGGTCTCGATGGTTTCGGGCTCGTAGCCGGCGCGTGCCTGGGCGTCGGTCAGGCGGGTGCCGACCATGTTCAGGCGCGGATCGAAGCCGCCGCCCTTGAAGCCTTCCGAGTAGGAGGCGTAGACGTTGTGGTCGCTGCTCAGCTTGTAGTTCACGGCGACGCGCGGAGTGAATTTCTTGTCCTTGCGCTTGAGGGTGCCGTTGCGGAAGTCGGTGTCGGTGCGGAACAGGATCGCGCCCGGGTTGCCCATCTCCGGCGAGCCGGCCAGGCCCAGGAAGATCTGGCGGTAGATCGAGGCGGTGCGCTCGTCGACCGTGTAGCGCCCGCCCAGCGAGACCGACAGCGCGTCGTTGACGTTGTAGCTGCCGTCGAAGTAGGCGGCCCAGGCCTTGGTGTCGATGTCGCCGCTGGTGAAGGTCGAGCTCGGGAAGGCACCGGCCAGGATGGTGTCGAACTTGTTGTAGGCGTTGGCGTCCATGTAGTAGACGCCGGCGATGCCCTGCAGGCGCTCGCTCGTGTAGCTCAGCTGGAACTCCTGGCTGAACTGCTTGTTGGTGTACAGGGCCGGCACTTCCATGTCGACGGTCGGCAGGGCGTCGAAGTCGATCGGCGCCCACGACTTATCCTTGCGGCTGGCCGTGATCGACTTGACGCTGAGCTGGTCGTCGATCTGGTATTCGACCAGCGCCGAGACGCCGTGCGCCTTGACTTCCTGCTCGTGGCCGAGGGCGCGGGTCAGGTTGGCGCGGGTGTCGAATTCGTTGTCCAGGATCGGCGCGCCGCTGGTGCGGCCCACCGTCAGGCGGTGGCCGTTCTTCGGGTTCGACTCGTCGCGGGTGGCGTCGCCGGCGATGCGGATGAACAGGTCCGGGGTCGGGGTGAATTCGGCCGACAGACGCAGCGCGGTGACGTCCTTGTCGTAGTTCTCGGCGCCGGTGTACAGGTTGGTGCCGAAGCCGTCGCGCTTGAAGCGGGCCACCGTGCCGCCGACGCGGACGGTGTCGGAGACCGGGGTGCTGGCCGTGGCCACGCCTTCGATCTGGCCGTAGGTGCCGGCGGTGGCGCGCAGGCGCAGGTCGGGTTTCGGGCCGAGCTTGCGGGTCACGTACTTGACCGCGCCGCCGATCGTGTTGCGGCCGTACAGGGTGCCCTGCGGACCGCGCAGCACTTCGATGCGTTCGACGTCGTAGATGTCGGCCACGGCGGCCTGCGGACGCGCCAGGTAGATGTCGTCGATGTAGATGCCGACGCCCGACTCGAAGCCGGCCAGCGGGTCGGCCTGGCCGACGCCGCGGATGAAGGCGGTCAGCGTGGAGTTGGTGGCGCGCGAGGCTTTCAGCGTGGTGTTCGGCAGCGATAGCGCGAGCGCGGTCACGTCCGGCGTGGCCTGCTTGGACAGCTGGTCGGCGGAAAAGGCCGTGACCGATACCGGCACGTCCTGCAAGGACTCTTCGCGGCGGCGCGCGGTGACGACCACTTTCTGGACTTCGGCGGCTGCTTCTCCGTCAGGCGCCGGGGCGCCGCTCGCCTCCTGGGCGTGGGCGGCGCCCATCGCGCTGCTGGACAGGGCCAGCAGGGCCGCGGCGGAACGGTTGAGCAGCTTCATTTTTTTCTTTGTCAGACGCATCGTTGTCTCCTGATTTTGGAATGGCGGACATGCTCGCGAACAGCTCGCGCTTTCGGCTCCCGATTTAGCTCGATCCTGCACGCCCAGCAGTTTGCCTCGCCTGGTTCTGGCTGAAAAGATAACAATCCGCCCACCGACTGTGCGAATTTGCACAAGCCGATGCGCGGTCGTGGTGCATTTCTCGCCGAGGGAAAATGCTGCGGCTGCACAATTTGCGCGTCCGCGGTGCATGGGATGGGTTTTGATTGCAGGAGGAATGTGCACTAGTGCACAATATGTCATCTTGATATTAAACAAGTGCGCCGATGAATACGCTGCCTGAGTGGACCGACCTCCGATTCTTCCTCGAACTGGCGCGCGCGGGCACGCTGTCGGGCGCCTCGCGCCGTCTCGACGTCGAGCACACGACAGTGGCGCGGCGCATCGACCGCCTGGAAAAGGAACTCGGCTCGACCCTGTTCGACCGCTCGCGCGAGGGCTACGAACTGACCGAGATGGGCCACGCGCTGCTGCCGCATGCGGAAGCGATGGAGGGCGCCGCGCTGGCCGCGGCCGAGCAGCTCGGCGGGGCGGAAGTGGCGGCGCACGGCGTGGTGCGCCTGGGCGTGCCCGAAGTGTTCGGGGTGAAGGTGGTGGCGCCGCTGCTGGCCGACCTGATCGAGACCAATCCCGACCTGTCGATCGACCTGCTGGCGCTGCCGAGCTTCGCGAATCTCGCCAACCGTGAGGCCGACCTGGGCGTGATGCTCGATCCGCCGACGACCGGCCGCTACATGGTCACGCGCCTGGCCTCGTTCCGCTTCTACCTGTACGCCTCGCCCGGCTACCTGGCCAGGCATCCGCCGATCCACGAGCAGGCCGACCTGGCCCGGCATTACTTCGTCGACTATGTGCAGGACCGCCTGGCCAGCCGCGAGCTGTCCTACATGGGCGAACTGGGCTTCACGCCGCGCCGGCGCCTGTGCTGCTCGGGCATGACGGCGCAGATCGAAGCGGCCTCGCTCGGCATGGGGCTGATGATGGCGCCGCCCTACGCGGTGCCCGACGACGGCCGCCTGGTCAAGGTGCTGCCCGATTTCTTCGCCGAGCGCTCGTTCTGGCTGGCCGCCCCGACCGACCTCTACCGCCTGCGCCGGGTGAAGGTGGTGTGGAACCTGCTGCGCGACTACGCCGACAGCCAGCCGGGGCTGTTCGTGTAGGGTGGGCGGCTCGACCTCGGCAGGCGCGTGGGCGGCCAGTGCGCCGCCCACGCGTTCAAGCGGCGGGCGAGGCGGGCACGCTCAGCCCCGGCTACGGAAGGGACTGCGCTCGTTCAGCTCGTCCACGTAATCGTCGATCCCGCCCGCTTCCCGTTCCAGGAAGCGCTCGATCGCATCCGCGAACGCGGGATGGGCCAGCCAGTGCGCCGAATACGTGCGCGTCGGCAGGAAGCCGCGCGCCATCTTGTGTTCGCCCTGGGCGCCGCCCTCGAAGGTCTGGATGCCCTGCTCGATGCAGAACTCCAGCGGCTGGTAATAGGCGGCCTCGAAATGCAGGCAGGGCACGTGCTCGATCTCTCCCCAGTAGCGTCCGTACAGGGTCTCCTTAGTGTGGATCACGAGCGAGGACGCGATCGGCCGCCCGTCGCGCTCGGCGATCACGAGCAGGATATTCTCGGGCATCGTCCGGCCGATGCGCAGGAAGAAATCGAGGTTCAGGTAGGGCGTCGAATAATGCGCGGCATAGGTGTGGCGGTAGCAGCGGTTGAAGAAGCGCCAGTCCGACTCCAGCGCGTCCACGCCACGTACGCGGCGCAGCGTCACGCCGGCTTCCCGCACCTTGCGCCGCTCGGCGCGGATGTTCTTGCGCTTCTTCTGCTCCAGCGTCGCCAGGAAATCCTCGAAATCGGCATAGCCCGCGTTCAGCCAGTGGAACTGCACGCCGCTGCGCAGCAGGAAGCCGGCGTCCTGCAGCTGGCGTGCATGTTCCTCGGGCGGGAACAGGACGTGGGTGGACGACACGTCCGTCGCCTGCTGGGTGGCGACCAGCACCTCGATCAGGGCTGCGCGCGCAGCGGCATCGCGCGCCAGCAGGCGCGGCCCCGCTACCGGCGTGAAGGGGACCGCGCTCAGCAGCTTGGGGTAGTACTCGAGGCCGTGGCGCCGGTAGGCATCGGCCCAGGCCCAGTCGAACACGTATTCGCCGTAGGAATGGCCCTTGACGTAGAGGGGCAGGGCGGCGGCCAGCGCGTCGCCGTCGTAGAGCGCGATGTACTGCGGCTGCCAGCCGGTTTCCGGGCACGCGCTGCCGGACTCGTGCAGCGCGTGCAGGAAGGCGTAGGACAGGAAAGGGTTCTGCTCATCCTGGAGCGCGAGCAGTCCATCCCAGGCGGCCTGCCCGATCTCGGACAAGGAAGAAACGATATGCGTGCGATAATGATTAATTGCGTTCAAAATTGCTTCCATAACTAGAAGAGTGCGGTGAGCAGGTCCGCTCCCGCACTGCCTGCTATGCGAAAGACGTCGAGATGAACAACCGATTCTTTAACCTGTATTCACACCAGTTCGCGCGCGTGGCGGTGGCCATTCCACGCTGCCGCATCGCCGACCCGGCCTACAACGTCGAGCAGACCATTGCACTGGCGCGCCAGGCCGCGGACCAGGGCGCGGCCCTGGTCGCCTTCCCGGAACTGGGCCTGTCGGCCTACAGCTGCGATGACCTGTTCCACCAGCGCGCCCTGCTGGACGCCTGCGAGGAGGGCCTGGCCGCCGTGGTCGAGGCCTCGCGCGAACTGCCTGTGGCGATGGTAGTGGGCCTGCCACTACGGGTCAATCACCAGCTGTTCAATTGTGCGGCCGTGGTCGCGGGCGGACGCGTGCACGGCCTGGTGCCGAAGAGCTTCCTGCCGAACTACGGCGAGTTCTACGAGTCGCGCCAATTCAGCGCCGCCGACAGTGCGAATGTCGACAGCGTCGAGCTGTTCGGCGAACTTGTCCCCTTCGGCCCGAACCAGGTGTTCGAGGTCGAGAACTTCCCGCTGCTGCGCTTCCACGTCGAGATCTGCGAAGACGTCTGGGTGCCGGTGCCGCCGTCCTCGTTCGCGGCGATGGCGGGCGCCACGGTGCTGGTCAACCTGTCGGCCTCGAACGTGCTGGTCGGGAAGAGCACCTACCGCCACCAGCTGGTCAGCCAGCAGTCGGCGCGCTGCATGGCGGCCTACCTCTACACTTCGGCCGGACGCGGCGAATCGACCACCGACATGGCCTGGGACGGCCAGTCCATCATCTACGAGAAGGGCGAGCTGCTGGCAGAGTCGCAGCGCTTCCTCGACGAGTCGCACATCATCTTCGCCGACGTCGACCTGGAGCGCCTGTCGCAGGAGCGCATGCGCGCCACCACCTTCGCGCAGTCGGCGCGCCGCCATGCGGACGAGGTGAAGAAGTTCCGCGTGCAGCGCTTCACCCTGGCGCTGCCGCTGGACCGCACGCTGCCTCTGGACCGCGAGATCGAGCGCTTCCCCTACGTGCCGGCCGACCGCGCCTTGCGCGACGAGCGCTGCACCGAGGTCTACAACATCCAGGTTCAGGCCCTGATCCAGCGCCTGTCTTCCAGCGGCATCGAGAAGGTCGTGATCGGCGTCTCCGGTGGCCTGGATTCGACCCACGCGCTGCTGGTCTGCGCCGCGGCGATGGACCGCCTCGGCCTGCCGCGTACGAACATACTGGCTTATACGATGCCGGGCTTCGCCACCAGCGGCCGCACGCTGAAGCAGGCGCACGACCTGATGCGCGTGGTCGGCTGCACGGCCCAGGAAATCGACATCCGCCCGAGCTGCCTGCAGATGCTGAAGGACCTGAACCACCCCTTCGCCGAAGGCAAGGAGCAGTACGACGTCACCTTCGAGAACGTGCAGGCGGGCGAACGCACGAATCACCTGTTCCGGCTCGCGAACCACCTGGGCGCGATCGTGATCGGTACCGGGGATTTGTCCGAACTGGCGCTGGGCTGGTGCACCTATGGCGTGGGCGACCACATGTCGCACTACAACGTGAACGCCAGCGTGCCGAAGACCCTGATCACGCACCTGGTGCGCTGGGTGGCCGAGACCGGATCGGTGGTGGCCGGCGGCGCCGAGGTGCTGCTGAACATCCTCGGCACCGAGATCAGCCCCGAGCTGGTGCCGGGAAAAGAAGGCGACGACAAGCCGGCCCAGATCACCGAAAGCGTGATCGGCCCCTACGAGCTGCAGGACTTCAACCTCTACTACACGCTGCGCTACGGCTTCGCGCCGTCGAAGGTCGCCTTCCTGTCCTACAGCGCTTGGCATTCGCGCCTGGCGGGCCGCTGGCCCGACGAGAACGGCGCGCGCAACGAATACGACCTGGGCGCGATCAAGCGCAACCTCGGCATCTTCCTGTGGCGCTTCTTCAAGACCAGCCAGTTCAAGCGCAGCTGCGTGCCGAACGGGCCGAAGGTCGGCAACGGCGGCTCGCTGTCGCCGCGCGGCGACTGGCGCGCCCCGAGCGACTCGGAAGCGACCGTGTGGCTCGACGAGCTGGCGAAGATCCCCGACTGAACACCATTATTAGAAAAGGAGCAGACATGAAACAGATTACCTGCGTGATCAAACCTTTCAAGCTGGACGAAGTGCGCGAGGCCCTGGCCGACGTCAACGTCACCGGTTTGACGGTCACGGAAGTGAAGGGCTTTGGCCGCCAGAAGGGCCACACCGAGCTGTATCGCGGCGCGGAATACGTGGTCGACTTCCTGCCGAAGGTGAAGATCGAGGTGGTGGTCGACGACGGCATCGTCGACCAGGTGGTCGACGCCATCATCAAGGCCGCGCGCACCGGCAAGATCGGCGACGGCAAGATTTTTGTCCAGGATGTGCAGCAGGTGATCCGCATCCGTACCGGCGAGACCGGGCCGGACGCGGTGTAAGGTCGTTTGGTTTGTCGCTTTTGTAGGGTGGGCTCTTGAGCCCACGCGGTCGAACCGTGAGGGGTCGAAATGCAGTCCGGTAGGCCGATGCATGCGGCGTTCCAGTTGGCGCCGCGTCAGATCGTCGGGTGAAGCCGCGTGGGCACAAGTGCCCACCCTACGAAAACCCGCTCAGCGCCCCATCTGGATATCGAACTTCCAGGTAATCAAGCGCAGCACGCTGATGAACAGCGCGCTGCTCCACAGCGCGAAATCGTGCGACACGCTGGTATACAGCCCCATCAGCAGGAACATCCAGTTCCCGAGAAACGCGCAGATCGCATACGGCTTGCCGTCCCTGAACACCATCGGCACCTCGTTGCAGACGATGTCGCGCAGCACGCCGCCGAAGATCCCCGTGATCACGCCCATCATCGAAGCAATAAACAAGGGCATGTTCGCGTCCAGCGCGGCCGAGACGCCGGCGATCGAGAACAGGCCGAGGCCGACCGCGTCGGCGATCACGATCAGGCGTTCCGAGACGATGTGGCGCAGGGTGCGGATCAGGGGCGATGCAATCAGGGCCAGCACGAAGATGGCGATCGCGTACTCCTGGTGCGTGACCCAGAACAGCGGACGGCGGTCGAGCAGGATGTCGCGCAGGGTGCCGCCGCCGAAGGCCGCGATGAAGGCGACCGTAAACACGCCCACCAGGTCCATGCGTTTGCGACGCGCTTCGATGAATCCGGAAAACGCGCCGACGAGGATCGCCACGATCTCGATGAACTTGATGAGGGTCATGCAGGGCAGGGTGCTGTTGGCATGATGCAAGCCTAACATGCCAACAGCATCGCGCGAAAGTGCGGCGCGTGCTTAGCGCCTATCCCTTAGGTCGGGCCGGCGCGCTCCATCTCCGCCAGCGGCAGGCGCACCGTGAACACGACCTGGCCGTTCTCGTGGCGATAGGCGATTTCGCCCTGGTGCTCGCGCACGATCTGGGCCGCGATATACAGCCCCAGGCCCATGCCGGTGCGGTTGCGCGGGTTGTGCAGCGAGCTGCGCTTGAAGGGGTTGAACAGCGAGGCCGCCACGTCCGGTGGGATCGGGGCGCCGGCGTTCGCCACTTCCAGCACCGCCCAGCCGTGTTCCTGTGTCAGCGTGGTCGCGATCGGACGGCCGACCTCGCCGTGGTGGCGCGCATTGCTGAGCAGGTTCGACAGCACCTGGGCCAGGCGGCTGCCGTCGGCGCGCACGCAGATCGAGCCCGGCTTGGCGAACGAATACGCGATGGTCGGGTAGGCCATGCGCGATTCGTCGATCAGGTCCTCGACCAGGGTCGAGAGGTCGACCGGTTCGAGCACCATGCCCAGCCCCAGGCCGCCGTCGATGCGGCTCATGTCGAGCACCTGGCCGATCAGGCGCTGCATGCGGTTGCTCGAGGACTGGATGCGCCGGCCCAGGGTCGGCTGGGTACTGCCGCGTTCGAGCAGGGTGCCGGCCATGTTGATCGAGTGCAGCGGGTCGCGCAGGTCGTGGCCGAGCATCGCCAGCAGCTGGGCGCGCGTCGATTCCGTCTGCGCGCGGCGCGCGTTCGAGGCGCGCAGCAGTTCGGACTGGGTCAGGCGCGCGTTGGCCAGCACCGTGGCTTCCCACGGATGGGCGTGGCCGCGCACCGTTTCGTGCCAGGCGTCGAAGGAGCCGCGCGGCGTCAGGCGTTCGCCCAGCGGGCCGACCTGTTTCAGCTTTTCAGGACGGCCGCCCCAGGAGATATGCTCGATCTGCTCGGTGCGCAGTAGCAGGCACCAGCCGCCGCCGGGTGGGTCGAAGGGCAGGCCCAGCAGGCCGGCCCATTTGCCCAGCGTGGCCCGCAACTCGGCCGGCCACTCGTCGAGCTTGTCGCGCACCAGGATGTCGCTGGCGTCTTCGGGCAGGGCGCGCACGATCGCCTCGGCGATCCCGCGTTCGATCGGGCCACGGCTGATGATCTTGCCGTTGTGGACGCTCACCAGGGCTTGCGAGCGGGTCGCCGCCAGCAGGGCGTCGCCATGGCGCGCCAGCGCATCGAGCGGTTCCTCGTCGATCAGCAGGGATTCGACCAGCGCGGTGCGCACATTCGCCGACTGCTCGACCAGCTCGGCGTCCAGGCGCGCCTCGATGCTCTGCACGGTCGAGGCCATGACCTGGGCCAGCACGTCGGCCGCCATGCGGATCGCGTGCGGCACCCGCTTGGGGGCCATGTGGTGGCAGGCGATCAGTCCCCAGAGGCGGCCGTTGATGACGATCGACACGCTCATCGAGGCGCACACGCCCATGTTCTGCAGGTATTCGACGTGCACCGGCGACACGCTGCGCAGCACGCCGAAGCTCATGTCGAGCGGCGCCGCGCCCGGCGCGCCCAGCAGGGGTACCGGGGTATAGCCGATGTCGGCGATCATGCGCAGGGTGTTCAGGACGTACAGGCGACGCGCCTGGGCCGGAATGTCGCCGGCCGGATAGCGCTGGCCGAGGTAGGGCACCAGGTCGTCGCGGCGCGCCTCGGCTACCACGTCGCCGCTGTCGTCCGCGCGGAAGCGGTAAGCCATGACGCGGTCGAAATCGGTGAACTCGCGCACCTGGCGCACCGCGGTTTCCAGCAGGCCCTCGATATTGCGCTGGCGGCGCACGCGTTCGATCGAGCTGTGCGCCTTGACCGCGAACAGCGCCACCGTATCGGCCGGGACGTCGCGGCTTTCGAATTCGGCAATGACGCGGCCGTGGCTGCCGTGGACGATGGCGTCGTAGTCGTGATCGTCGAAGGACACCGCCGCCACGGCCGGGGCGCATTCGCCTTCGGCCAGCGCGTCGACGCATTCGGCGATCAGTTCGAGGCAGGCGGCGGGCAGGGGCAGGGCGGCGTAGTCCTGGCCCAGCTGCAGCACGGCCGCGAGCGGCGCGGGGACATTCTGGCTCCAGCCCTCGATGACGCCGCGCGCGTCCATGAACAGCAGGAAGCCGTGCGGCTGGATCGATCCAGGAATGTGGATGGGTTCGTCGGCGCATGACGCCAGGTCGACCTGGCTGGGCGCGGGCATCGGGATGGCCGGAAGCGACTTCAAAGAGTTTCCCTTATGTGAGGGGTTGGCCGAACGAACGGCTACAGTCGCATTCTACAACGCGAATCGGCCCGGGCACTTGGCAGTTTGTTTCAGATAGTTATCTGTAATTTACAAATCCAGCGCCGGCTTGAGCAGCACGATCAGGGCGCCGTTGCCGCCGTCGTTGCGATTGGCCACGCAGAAGGCCACGACCTCGTCCTTCTGCACCAGCCAGCTGTGCACGATCGAGCGCAGCACCGGCTCGCCGCCCGGCGAGCCATAGCCGACGCCGTGGATGATGCGCACGCAGCGCACGCCGCGGCGGGTCGAGCGGCGCAGGAAATCGCCGAGCTGGCCGCGTGCCACGTCGCGCGTCATGCCATGCAGGTCGAGTTCGTCCTGCACCGGCCAGTGGCGCTTGCGCAGCTTTTTCACCACATCGGGACCGACGCCCTCGCGGGCGTAGCTCAGGGTCGGATCGTCGTCGAGCAGGCCGTCGACGTCGAACAGGTCGGACAGGGACTCCTGCAGCACCAGGGCGTCGTCTTCCTCCTGGCTCAGCCTGCGCTGTTCCGGCGTGGCGCGCAGCAGGGCTTCCTGTACCGGGCGGTAGACGTAGCGGTCCGATTCCGGCATCTTGGTGACGCCTTCCATGGCGCCGCGGAACTCGACCGCGCGCTCGCGCGCGATCCTTTCCTGCCGCTCGCGCCTGGCTTGTTCGATGGCGCGCAGGCGCTCCTCTTCCTTGAGCTTGTCGCGCAGGGATTTCAGGTCGCCGAAGTCCTTCATGCCCGCCATCGTGCTTCCTTTATTCCCCCAGGGCTTCCAGGTAGCGCTGGGCGTCCAGCGCGGCCATGCAGCCGCTGCCCGAGCTGGTAATCGCCTGGCGGTAGATGTGGTCCTGCACGTCGCCGGCCGCGAACACGCCCGGTACGCTGGTGGCGGTCGCCATGCCCTCGGTGCCGCTGCGGGTCTTGATGTAGCCGTTGTGCATGTCGAGCTGGCCTTCGAAGATCATGGTGTTCGGCTTGTGGCCGATCGCCACGAACAGGCCGTGCACGGTCAGGTCCTTGGCGGCGCCGTCGACGGTCGACTTCAGCTTCAGGCCGGTCACGCCGCTGTCGTCGCCGACGACCTGGTCCAGGGTGTGGTTCAGTTCCAGCGCAATCTTGCCTTCGGCAACCTTGGCCATCAGGCGGTCGACCAGGATCGGCTCGGCGCGGAACTTGTCGCGGCGGTGGATCAAAGTGACCTTCGAGGCGATGCCGGCCAGGTACAGGGCTTCCTCGACCGCGGTGTTGCCGCCGCCGATGACCGCCACTTCCTGGTTACGGTAGAAGAAGCCGTCGCAGGTGGCGCAGGCCGACACGCCGCGGCCCATGAAGGCCTGTTCCGATTCCAGGCCGAGGTACTGGGCCGAGGCGCCGGTGGCGATGATCAGGGCGTCGCAGGTGAATTCGTGCGAGTCGCCGAGCAGGCGGATCGGTTTTTCGTTCAGGAAGGTCGTGTGGATGTGGTCGAACACGATCTCGGTGTTGAAACGCTCCGCATGCTGCAGCAGGCGCTGCATCAGCTCCGGGCCCTGTACGCCCAGCGGATCGCCCGGCCAGTTTTCCACGTCGGTAGTGGTCATCAGCTGGCCGCCCTGCTCGACGCCGGTGACCAGCATCGGGCTCAGATTGGCGCGGGCGGCGTAGACGGCGGCGCTGTAGCCGGCCGGACCGGAACCGAGGATCAGGACTTTGGCGTGTTTCTTAGTGGTCATGGGGAGCGAAGTAATGATGTGGAAAATGGGAAACTGGGGGCGCGGCGACCAGAATCAAGGTCGCCGGAAACAACAACGATTATAGACGATGATGCGCACGAGCATGAATGATGAGGCCGTCTCGGCAATATATGCCTTAGAATGGATGGATTCCGCATTCCGCGAACAGAACAGCATCACCCAGCATGAGCAAGAAGAGTTCCGCCCCTCCCTCGAACGTCCCCCGCAATCCGGCACGCGCGCCGCTGCCGGGCAGGCTCGCGCGTCTGCTGCTCGAGGCGCGCTGGATCGCCACGGCGGTCGCGTTCCTGTATTTCGTCCTGATCCTGTTGAGTTACAACAAGGGCGACCCGGGCTGGTCGCACGCCAACACGGTGCCGGCGATCGCCAACCTCGGCGGCAGCGCCGGCGCCTGGCTGGCCGACCTGCTGCTGTTCATCTTCGGCTTTTCCGCCTGGTGGTGGGGCGTGCTGTTCCTGCGCGTCGTCTGGCGCGGCTACCGCCGCCTGACCGACAAGAATCCGCAACCGCGCGAGCCGGAACACCAGGACGAGTTCATCATCCGCTGGATCGGTTTCGCCCTGATGTTCGCCGGCAGCGTCGGCCTGGAATACCTGCGCATGTGGTCCTGGGACGTCGACCTGCCGCGCGCGCCCGGCGGCGTGCTCGGCCAGCTGCTCGGCCACGCCTCGCAGGCGGCCTTCGGCTCCACCGGCGCGACCCTGCTGTTGCTGCTGTTGTTCGGCCTGGGCTTTTCGTTGTTCTTCCAGGTGTCCTGGCTGGCGGTGGCCGAGCGCATCGGCGAAACGCTCGAGCTGACGCTGGACTGGTTCCGCCTGCGCATGGAGGACCGCGAAGACCGCCGCCAGGGCGAGGCCGCGGCCGTCAAGCGCGACGAAACCGTCGTCAACGAACGTGCAAGACAGGGCGAGAAGCAGGTCGAGAAGCAGGTCGAGAAGGCGCCGCCGGCACCGGCGCTGCGCGCCGAGCCGCAGCTTGACGCCACGCCGCCGCGCCCGCTTGCGGCGCCGAAGGAACCGCGTTTCGACGTGGACGAGGACTTCGACGTGAAGCCGCTGCCGGCCGCCGCGGCCGCCAGGACGGTGTCGGCTGCCGGTGCCGAGCCGGGCCTGCCTCCGATCAAGATCGAGCCGGCGATGCTGTCGGTGCCGAAGGGCGAACGCGCCCAGAAGGAACAGCAGACGCCGCTGTTCCGCGACCTGCCGGGCGACTCGACCCTGCCGCCGCTGGCCCTGCTGGACGAACCGCCGGCGGCCCAGGAAGTCGTCGGCAACGACACCCTGGAGTACACCAGCCGCCTGATCGAGAAGAAGCTGTCCGACTTCGGCGTCGAAGCCAAGGTCGTGGCCGCCTATCCGGGCCCGGTCGTCACCCGCTACGAAATCGAGCCGGCCACCGGCGTGAAGGGCAGCCAGATCGTGAACCTGGCGCGCGACCTGGCGCGTTCGCTGTCGCTGACCTCGATCCGCGTGGTCGAGACCATCCCGGGCAAGAACTACATGGCGCTCGAGCTGCCGAACCCGAAGCGCCAGATCGTGCGCCTGACGGAAATCGTCGGCTCCAAGGTCTATAACGACAGCGTCTCGAACCTGACCGTGGCGCTGGGCAAGGACATCGCCGGCAAACCCGTGGTGGCGGACCTGGCCAAGATGCCGCACCTGCTGGTGGCGGGTACCACCGGTTCCGGTAAATCGGTGGGCATCAACGCGACCATCCTGTCGCTGCTCTATAAAGCCGACCCGGCCGACGTGCGCCTGATCCTGATCGACCCGAAGATGCTGGAAATGTCGGTCTACGAAGGCATTCCGCACCTGCTGGCGCCGGTCGTGACCGACATGCGCCAGGCCGGCCACGCCCTGAACTGGGCGGTGAACGAGATGGAGCGCCGCTACAAACTGATGTCGAAGCTGGGCGTGCGCAATTTGGCCGGCTACAACGCCAAGATCCTGGACGCGCAAAAGCGCGAAGAGCACATCCCGAATCCGTTCTCGATTTCGCCGGACAATCCCGAGCCGCTCGAGAAGCTGCCGACCATCGTCATCATCATCGACGAATTGGCCGACCTGATGATGGTCGTGGGTAAAAAGGTCGAGGAACTGATCGCCCGTATCGCCCAGAAGGCGCGCGCGGCCGGGATCCACCTGATTCTCGCAACCCAGCGTCCGTCGGTCGACGTGATCACCGGCCTGATCAAGGCCAACATCCCGACCCGCATCGCGTTCCAGGTGAGCTCGAAGATCGACTCGCGCACGATTCTCGACCAGATGGGCGCCGAAACCCTGCTCGGCATGGGCGACATGCTCTACATGCCGCCGGGTACCGGCCTGCCGGTCCGCGTGCACGGCGCCTTTGTCTCGGACGACGAAGTGCATCGAGTTGTAAAACATCTTCAATCGATGGGCGAGCCGAATTACATTGAAGGCATTCTCGAAGGCGGCACGCTGGAAGAGGGCGGTGCCGGCGGCGACGGCGCCATGGCCGGCGAAGGCGGCGGCGAGTCCGACGCCATGTACGACCAGGCCGTGGCCGTGGTGCTGAAGCACCGCCGCGCCTCGATCTCGCTGGTCCAGCGCCACCTGCGCATCGGCTACAACCGCGCCGCGCGCCTGCTCGAACAGATGGAGCAGAGCGGCGTGGTGTCGACGATGCAGTCGAACGGCAACCGCGACATCCTGGTGCCAGCCGCCAGCGCCGAGTAATCGGGGTGCAACGGGTTTCGTAGGGTGGGCTCTTGAGCCCACGCGGTCGTACCTTCGAACACCCCACCGTAAAAAGGATCACGATGAACAAGAACATGAAAACGTCTCTCGCCGCATTGCTCACCGCCACCCTGGCCGCCTCTGTCTTCGTCAGCGGCGCCGCCCACGCCGCCGCCCTCGACCAGTTCAAGGCCTTCGTCTCCGGCACCAAGTCCGCCAAGGGCGAATTCACCCAGCAGCAAGTGCGCAAGTCCGCCAACAGCAAGGCCACCCCGGCCTCGAGCGGCAGCTTCGTCTTCGCCCGTCCCGGCAAATTCATCTGGAACTACCAGAAGCCCTACGAGCAGCTGCTGCAGGCCGACGGCGACCAGCTCTACATCTACGACAAGGACCTGAACCAGGTCACGATCAAGAAGCTGGGCAATGCGCTGGGTTCCTCGCCGGCAGCGATCCTGTTCGGCAGCAATGACCTGGAAAAGAACTTCACCCTGTCCGAGGCCGGCACCCGCGACGGCCTCGAATGGCTGAACGCCGTGCCGAAGGCGCGCGACACCACCTTCGAACAGATCAGCATCGGCCTGCGCGACGGCACGCCGCAGGCGATGGAACTGAAGGACACCTTCGGCCAGACCTCGGTGCTGAAGTTCACCAACTTCCAGCGCAACCCGTCGCTGGGCGCCCAGCAGTTCAAGTTCGAGATCCCGAAGGGCGCGGACGTCATCAATAACTAAACATTTGTTCTCGCGCGCTCAACAATTGTTGGGTGTCGCTTTGACTCCACCTCATGCGGAACAGGGCTCCTTCGGGCAGGCCGTAGAATCGGTCCACGATCAACGGCTACGCGAGGAATCCCCATGAAGGCAGTCCGCATCCATCAGTATGGAGGACGCGAGGTCCTCTCCATCGACGATATCCCGGTCCCGACCATCGCCCCGGACGAGGTGCTGGTGCGGGTCGTGGCCGCCTCCATCAACCCGGTCGACTGGAAAGTGCGCGAGGGCTACCTGGCGCAGATGATCCCGCACGCGCTGCCGCTGACCCTCGGCTGGGACGTGTCCGGCGTGGTCGAGCAGGTCGGCGCCCAGGTCACGGATTGGCAGGTCGGCGACGCCGTCTTTTCGCGCCCCGATCTCGCCCGCAACGGCACTTACGCCGAGTACGTCGCGATCCGCGCGGGCGAATGCGCGCGCAAGCCGCGCACCATCTCGCACGTGGAAGCGGCCTCGCTGCCTCTGGCCGGCATCACGGCCTGGGAAGCGATGATGGACGCCGCCAAGGTAGGGCCGGGCCAGCGCGTGCTGGTCCAGGCCGGCTCCGGCGGCGTCGGCTCGCTCGCGATTCAGCTGCTGAAAGCCGCCGGCGCCACCGTCATCGCCACCGCGTCAAGCCGCAACCGCGCGCTGGTGGAGTCGCTCGGCGTGGACCAGTTCGTGGACTACACGGCGACGAAAGTGGCCGATGCGGTGGCGCCGGTCGACGCCGTGTTCGACACCATCGGCGGCGAGGTGCAGGAAGCGGCCTGGGACATCCTGAAGCCGGGTGGCATCCAGGTCTCGATCATCAGCCCGCCCAGCGAGGAAAAAGCGGCACGGCTGGGCGTGCGCGCCGGCTTCGTCTTCATCGGGCCGAACGCGCCGGTGCTCGAGCGGCTGGCGGACATGGTCGACGGCGGCCGGTTGCGTCCGATCGTGGGCGCCGAGTTCGCGCTGGAAGACATCGCCGCCGCGCATGCGCTCAGCGAAAGCGGACGGGCGGTGGGCAAGATCGTGCTCTACGTGGGCAAGCCCTGAGCCTGGTGTCATGAAGGTTGCGCTGCCGCTTGCGCCTGCGTCTGCATCAAGTGTGCGCGCCGTCACGCGGGCGTAGCGCCCTCGCGGCGGCTGCGCGCATCGGCTACACTAGCCGCATGCACAACACTTTGCACCCGAACCATGCTGTTGCGCGGCGCGCCGGAGGCCGCCGTGGATGATCTTTTCAAGAACGAGCCCGCGCCCCCGCTGGCCGAGGCGCTGCGCCCGCGCACCATCGGCGAAGTCATCGGCCAGAGCCACCTGCTGGGCGAGGGCAAGCCGCTGAACCTGGTGTTCAAGTCGGGCAAGCCGCATTCGATGATCCTGTGGGGGCCGCCGGGCGTCGGCAAGACCACGCTGGCGCGCCTGACGGCCTACGCCTTCGATTGCGAATTCATCGCCTTGTCCGCCGTGCTGTCGGGCGTGAAGGATATCCGTGCCGCCGTCGAGCAGGCCGAGCAATACCTGGCGCGCGGCAAGCACACGATTCTCTTCATCGACGAGATCCACCGCTTCAACAAGTCGCAGCAGGACGCCTTGCTGCCTTTCGTCGAGTCGGGCCTGGTCACGCTGATCGGCGCCACCACCGAGAACCCGTCGTTCGAGGTCAACTCCGCGCTGCTGTCGCGTTCCCAGGTCTACGTGCTGAAAGCACTGAACGAGGACGAGATGCGCCAGCTCCTCAAGCGCGCCCAGGAGCGGGTGCTGAAGCACCTCAGTTTTGATGAAGTGGCGGTGAACACCCTGGTCGGCTATGCCGACGGCGATGCGCGCCGCTTCCTGAACCTGCTCGAGCAGACCAAGACCTCGGCCGAGACCTCGGGCATCACGACGATTACCGGCGACTTCGTCGACAACGCGCTCACGCTCAATTCGCGCCGCTTCGACAAGGGCGGCGACAATTTCTACGACCAGATCTCGGCCCTGCACAAGTCGGTGCGCGGCTCGCATCCGGACGCGGCCCTGTACTGGCTGTGCCGCATGCTCGATGGCGGCGCCGACGCCAAGTACCTGTCGCGCCGCATCGTGCGCATGGCCTGGGAAGACATCGGTCTCGCCGATCCGCGCGCCCTGCAGATCGCCAACGACGCCGCCACCACCTACGAGCGCCTGGGCTCGCCCGAAGGCGAACTGGCGCTGGGACAGGCCGTGGTGTACCTCGCGATCGCGGCCAAGAGCAATGCCGGCTACAACGCCTTCAATGCCGCCATGGCGTTTGTCCGTAAGGACAGGTCACGCGAGGTGCCGGTGCACCTGCGCAATGCGCCGACCAAGCTCATGAAAGAGCTCGGCTACGGCCACGCGTACCGCTACGCCCACGACGAGCCGCATGCCTATGCGGCCGGCGAAACCTACCTGCCCGAGGGCATGCCCGAGCCGGGCTGGTACCAGCCGGTGCCGCGCGGGGTGGAAGCGAAGATCGCGGACAAGCTGGCTTTCCTGCGCCAGCTCGACGCCGATGCACAGGACGATGTGCAGGGGTGAAGTGGGCAGGGCGGGCTTCCTGTGCATGCACCGCAAATCGATGACCGAATCATCCAAATAAATCGGGTCGGCTTGGTACAATTGTGGTTTCGACATAGCCAAGTCCAACCCGACATGATTGACATCCAACTTCTCCGCAAAGACATCGACAACGTCGCCACCCGCCTGGCGGCCCGCAAGTTCCAGCTCGACGTGAACGCCTTCAACGCGCTGGAAGCGGAGCGCAAGGCGATCCAGACCCGCACCGAGGAACTGCAGGGCAAGCGCAACTCGCTGTCCAAGCAGATCGGCATGCTCAAGGGCAAAGGCGAGGACACCACTAGCGTGATGGCGGAAGTGGCCGGCCTGGGCGACGAACTGAAGGCCAACGAAGTCGCGCTGGGCGAGGTGCAGCGCAAGATGGCCGAGTTCATGGCGTCGATCCCGAACCTGCCGCACGAATCCGTGCCGGCCGGCCAGGACGAAACCGGCAACGTCGAGGTGCGCAAGTTCGGCACCCCGCCAAGCTTCGATTTCGAAGTGAAGGACCACGTCGACATCGGCGAGAAGCTGGGCCTGGACTTCGACACCGCGACCAAGCTGACCGGCTCGCGCTTCTCGGTCATGAAGGGCGGCATCGCGCGCCTGCACCGCGCGCTGGCCCAGTACATGCTCGACACCCACACCGAAAAGCACGGCTACACCGAGTGCTACACCCCTTACATGGTCAACGCCGACTCGCTGCGCGGCACCGGCCAGCTGCCGAAGTTCGAAGCCGACCTGTTCTCGGTGAAGAAAGGCGGCGCGGAAGGCGAGGGCGAGAACTTCTACCTGATCCCGACCTCCGAGGTGACGCTGACCAACGTGGTGCGCGACGAGATCGTCCCGCTCGACACGCTGCCGATCCGCATGACCGCCCACACCCCGTGCTTCCGCTCGGAAGCGGGCAGCTACGGCCGCGACACCCGCGGCATGATCCGCCAGCACCAGTTCGACAAGGTCGAGCTGGTGCAGATCGCCCATCCGGAGCATTCCTACGCTGCGCTGGAAGAGATGGTCGGCCAGGCCGAGTTCATCCTGCAAAGCCTGGGCCTGCCTTACCGCGTGATGTCGCTGTGCACCGGCGACATGGGCTTTGGCGCCGCCAAGACCTACGACCTGGAAGTCTGGCTGCCGGCCCAGAACACCTACCGCGAGATTTCCTCGCTGTCGAACATGGAGGCCTTCCAGGCCCGCCGCATGGCCGCGCGCTTCCGCAATGCCCAGAACAAGCCCGAGCTGCTGCACACGCTCAACGGCTCGGGCCTGGCGGTCGGCCGCACCCTGGTGGCGGTGCTGGAGAACTTCCAGCAGGCCGATGGCAGCGTGATCGTTCCGGAAGTGCTGCGTCCCTACATGGGTGGCCTGGAGCGCCTGGCGCCGGCGGCCTGAGGCCGTTGTGACGGACGGAGTCGATTCGACGCGAATTGGCTCTTCCGTTTTTGCAAGAGCATCGCTATAATGCGTGTCTCTTGCAGCGACCGCGCCGCACCGAATTAGGAGAGGTGGCAGAGTGGTCGAATGTACCTGACTCGAAATCAGGCGTACGGGTGACCGTACCGTGGGTTCGAATCCCACCCTCTCCGCCAGTAAATGAAAAAGGCCCCAATCGGGGCCTTTTTTATTTTCTGGCGGAGAGGAGCAGAGCCCCTGCGGGCTCTGCGTGTGGGATTCGAAGGGTTGCGCGTACTCGCGCAACCGCGGCCCGCGGCACGTGGGCGAATCCCACCCCCATGCGACCGCAGGGAGCCTAAATTGCTTTTCGGCTTTTCGGCTTTTCGCAGTTCGCTTTGGGTTGCGCAGTTCGCTTTCGAATTTGGGCAGTTGAGCCAGCCATCTCCGACTTCCGGCACCCCGCAGCCATCCCCAAAAAAATTTACACCCAGAACATCTTTCCCCTTCCCACAACCACCAAACCTTCGCTATAATGCGGCCTCGCTTGCAACGACCGCAACGCACCGAATAAGGAGAGGTGGCAGAGTGGTCGAATGTACCTGACTCGAAATCAGGCGTACGGGTGACCGTACCGTGGGTTCGAATCCCACCCTCTCCGCCAGTAGTAAGAAAAAGGCTCCCGACCGGGAGCCTTTTTTGTTTTCGGACGCCGCGCGATTGCGCCAACCAGCAGGGCCGTCCCCCCATATGCAACTCGCCATCCCCGCCATCCTCCTCAACACCGCCCTCGGCGCCGGCCTGGGCTTTGCCGGCGGCCTGCTCGGCATCGGCGGCGGCCTGATCGCCATCCCGATGCTGGCCTGGCTGTACGGCATGGACCAGCACCTGGCCCAGGGCACGGCCCTGGTCATGATCGCGCCAAACGTCCTGATCGGCTTTTACCGCTACCACCAGAAGCACCGCATCGACCTGCGCGCGGTGGCCGCGATCAGCGTGTTCTCGATGATCGCCGCCTACGTGTCCGGGCGGCTGGCGAGCGGCATCGATGCCGCGCTCCTGCGCATCGCCTTCGCCCTGTTCCTGCTCGCGCTGGGCCTGTACTTCGGCCTCGACCTGCTGCGCAGGCGCCTGGCAGGCAAGGGCGCCGCGGCATCGCCGTCACCGCCGGCACCGCGCGCACCGCGCGAGCTCTCGTCCGCTTCCTTGCCCATGCTGGGCATCGCCAGCGGCGCCATGTCGGGCATCTTCACCATCGGCGGCGGCCTGGTGGTGGTGCCGGCCCTGGTCGGCCTGTTCCGCATGGAGCAGACCCGCGCCCAAGGCATGGCGCTGGCCCTGGTCGTGCCCAGTTCGCTGATCGCCCTGTTCGCCTATGCTCAGGGCCAGCACGTGGCCTGGGCCATCGGCCTGCCGATGGCCGTGGGCGGCATTGCCAGCGTCTCGGCCGGCGTGGCCCTGGCCCACCGCTTCCCGCCGGCGCGCCTGCGCCTGCTGTTTTGCGCGGTGCTGGTCGGGACCGCTGTAACGATGCTGGTCGAGGCGCGGCCGTTCTAGATTGCCGGGTCAAGCAGTCCAGGCAGTCAATCGCACCAGGAGCAGCGACACGATCGGTTGGCGCATTCATCCGCAATCCGGTATCACCCCGAAAATTCGGCAGGAACTCAACGATTCGGGCCTGTCGGATCGGCAGGCTACGACGGTCTTCGGCGTCGCGCAGGCCACGGCGGCGAAGTGGTTCAAGCCGGACAACGCGCACGACCGAGCATGCCAAGCTTGCATACGACCTTTGAGCGTAGCCTAAGTATGGCGGCTCGGCAGGAATCGAAGACGGCATTCTGCCA
The DNA here is from genome assembly GCF_042647645.1 of Massilia haematophila. Taxonomy (NCBI): domain Bacteria; kingdom Pseudomonadati; phylum Pseudomonadota; class Betaproteobacteria; order Burkholderiales; family Oxalobacteraceae; genus Massilia; species Massilia haematophila. Next base: position 573,536 of record NZ_JBHRVV010000001.1, read on the forward strand.
TTCGGACGCTAATCGGGATCGGTCGACGATTAAGAGCGCCTAACAAAACGTCCATGGCTGCGTTGCATCGTCTCGCCGTACGCTCGTACTGTCTTCGACGCTGCGCCTTGCCCTGGACGTTTTGTTAGGTGCTCTAAATCAGCGCTTCCCTAAAATCTTGGATTTACCCGAATGGAATTGCTCAAAATCAAGGCTCTCGTTAGTATGATTGCTCATCTAGTAATCGGGGTGTCTGAATGATTCGCCGTCTTGCAATCACGTGCATATTTTTTTGCCAAGCTGTCGAGCTCGTATCCGACGGGTGTCCGCAGTGAATCGCCACGACTAACGTAGACACTCCTGAGCCATAATGTCGGGCACAAGGAGAAGATATGAGCGGTAAGCGGTACACAGAGGAATTCAAGATTGCAGCGGCCAAGCAGGTGGCGCAGGGCGGTCACCCAGCAAGCGAAGTAGCGGCCCGACTTGGGGTAAGTATCCATAGCCTGTACGCCTGGACGAAGCGTTACGGCGTGCCTGAGGCAGAGCGCAAGGCTGTCGATGCCCAGTCCGAGGAGATGCGGCGCCTGAAGGCCGAGCTCAAGCGCGTCACGGAGGAGCGTGACATATTGAAAAAGGCCGCGGTGTACTTTGCCAAGACGTCCGGGTAAGGTACACCTTAATTGTTGAGTTGCAGGACTAATTTCCGGTGCGCCGGCTGTGCAAAGTGCTCGAGGTGCATCCGAGTGGCTTTTATGCCTGGCGCCTGAACCCTGAAAGTAAGCGCACCAGGGAAGACAAGCGCCTTCTGGTTCCTATCAAGGAATCGTGGCTGGAAAGCGGCAGCGTGTACGGTTACCGTAAAGTCAGCGACGATCTGCGCGAGCTCGGTGAACAATGCGGTATCAATCGCGTCCACCGTCTGATGAGGTCGGCCGGGATTCGTTCGCAAACAGGCTACGCCAAACGGAAATACAAACGCGGCGGCGCCCCTTCGCTGGTAGCACCTAACCATCTACAGCGCCAGTTCGACGTGCAGGAACCGAATCGGGTCTGGGTGACGGACATTACGTACATCCGCACTTACGAAGGCTGGCTCTATCTGGCTGTCGTACTGGACCTGTTTTCGCGCCAGGTGGTTGGCTGGTCGATGAGTTCTCGAATCGATCGCGAGCTGGCGATGAATGCGCTCTTGATGGCCGTCTGGAGGCGGCAGCCCAAGAATACAGTGATGGTGCATTCCGATCAGGGCAGTCAGTTCAGCAGCTATGACTGGCGCGACTTCCTGGACCAGCACAATCTGCAGCAAAGCATGAGCCGACGCGGGAACTGCCACGATAACGCCGTCGCCGAGAGCTTTTTCCAGCTCTTAAAACGGGAACGAATCCGACGCAAGACTTACGGCACCCGGGAAGAGGCAAGGCAGGATGTCTTCGATTACATCGAGATGTTTTACAATCCAAAGCGCCGGCACAGCTTCAGCAATGACTTGTCGCCGGTCGAATATGAAAAGCAGTATTTCCAGCGGCTCGCGAGTGTCTAGAAAACTCGTGGCGATTCAATGCTCGCCATCCTGGAGCAGCAAAAAAATCAGACCGATCCGCAAAAGCTGAAAGCGCTCAAGGAGGAAGAGGAAAATGAAATGAGCCGCCATCAAGACGCGGTGGCCGGGGTGTGCAGGAAAATTTGCTCGGGTAACCCCGACAATTGAGTTATCTCGCCGGCGCAACCTGACTGCTGCGCCGGCGATTCCTGCACTGCCGGTGTAGCGTCGCACCTACCCCCGCACTGTCGCCCGCACCCACACCGCCGCAATGCGCTCGACGTCCTCGTAGCCCTCGCAACCGAGCTGCCCGCCGAAGATGTCCGGATCGAGTTCCTCGTACGTCCAGCTGGCGCAGCGCGCGTCCAGCGTCGGCCGCACCGTCTCCAGGAACGCGTCGCGCCCGTCGACGATCGCGATGCCGGTGTAGAGCAGCAGGCTGCCGCCGGGGTTCAGGCGCGCCAGGGCGGCGTCGACGATGGAGACCGACAGCCCGGCGCCGTGCATGTCGCCGCCATGGCGGTAGCGCAGCTTCGCGGGGTCGAGGATGTAGGGCGGGTTCGACAGCGCCAGGTCGAAGCCGCCGTCCAGGTCGTTCAATAGATCGGAGTGCGCCGTCGGCACGTTGGCCGCGCCCGCCAGGCGCGCATTCACGGCAGTCAGTTCGAGCGCGTAGTCGTTGATGTCGGCGCCAACCGCTTCGCAGCCGGGGAAGCGGCAGGCCACCTCGATCGCGCCGGCGCCGCTGCCGGCGCCGATGTCGACCGCGCGTTGCGGCGGCGCCAGCGTTTCCATGGAACGCTTCAGGGCGGCGATGTAGCGGTAGGTGTCCGGTCCGAAGAAGACCGCGTCGTCCGCGTGCGTCGGGAAGGCCGAATGAAAGTAGAGGCGCTCGCCGATGGTCGAGGCGCGCACGGTGGCGCACAGGCCGTTTTTGGTTTCGCGCAGCGCGCCGGCGCGCCGCATCAGGTCCAGGATCGCGGCCGGGACCGCGTCTTCGCGGAACGGGCGGCTCCAGCCGAACACGCCGCGCAGGTCGTTGGCATGGGCGTTGCCTGGGCGGTCGTTCACGCGCCGGTGGGTGGCGGGGGTGACGGTGACGAAGCGGTAGCCTGCGCCTTGCAGGGCCTGGCCCAGCGCGAGCAGGGCATCGGGGTCGTGGATGGTCGAAGTCATCCCGCGAGCATCCGGGATCGCCGGATTGCGCTCCGTACGCTGACGCACATAATGAACGCCGGCCCGGCAGTCGTGTCTTATGTGAATGCCCGAACATACCTTTGCGCTGGGCGCGTCCATACTGGCTGCACGCCGCGGGCCGGCATAAGGGGTGCCGGTCGAGCGCGCTGTCAGCCAAGGACCATCATGAAGCCATTGCTCCCGGACCAGGAACACCTGCGCATCGACCGTGAAGTCGAGCGCGAACGCCACGAGCGCCAGTTGCACGACGAGGCGCGCGCCCACCTCGACCTCGACGGCGAATTCCGCCTGAAGGATGCCCGCGAAAGCATGAACGCCATCAACCTGCGGCGGTCGCGATGAAGTGGGAAGGAGACCGCGAGAGCGAGAACGTCGAGGACCGCCGCGGCGGCGGTGGCGGCGGCTTCGGGGGCTTCGGCCTGGGCGGGCGTTCGATCGGCCTGGGCACGGTGGCGATCGCGCTGGTGGCGTCGTTCTTCTTCGGCGTCGACCCGCGCGTGGTGCTGGGCCTGCTGGGCGGTGGCGGCGGGCCGGCGCCCCAGGTGGTGCAGCAGCGCGACCCGAACGCGCCCCAGGCCACCGACCGCGAATCGCGCTTCGTGCGCACCGTGCTCGGCTACACCGAGGATGTCTGGACGCCGCTGTTCCGCGCGCAGGGTGCGTCCTACCGGCCGCCGACGCTGGTGCTGTTCGAGGGCCGCACGGATACCGCCTGCGGCGCCGGCAACAGCGCCACCGGACCCTTCTATTGCCCGGCCGACCAGAACGTCTATATCGACCTGAGCTTCTTCCGCCTGATGCAGCAGCGCTTCAACGTCAGCGGCGAATTCGCCCAGGCCTACGTCATCGCGCACGAGGTCGGTCACCATGTGCAGAACCTGCTCGGCATTTCAAACCAGGTCCACAACGCCCAGCAGGGAGCGTCGGAAACCGAAGGCAATGCGCTGTCGGTGCGGCTGGAGCTGCAGGCCGACTGCCTGGCCGGGGTCTGGGCCTATCACGCCAACCAGAAGGAAGCCATCCTCGAGAGCGGCGACATCGAAACGGCGCTGGCGGCGGCCACCGCGATCGGCGACGACGCCCTGCAGAAACAGTCGCGCGGCGTGGTGGTGCCCGATTCCTTCACCCACGGCAGTTCGGCGCAGCGGGTGCGCTGGTTCCGGCGCGGCATCGACAGCGGCGATGTGCAGCAATGCAATACCTTCGACACGCGCCAGTTGTGACGTCCGCTGCCAGCAGGAATCAGCGATTTCCTGAGGTGAATAAAATGCGATAAAAGCGGGAATAGTCCAACAAAAATTTGCATTTATTGCCGTGCGCGTATCGTAATCGATAGCGTTTTGACATAAGTTTGGAATACTCACGCGCCCGCCGCTGTGGCGGGCTGCGCAAACCATCGAGGAGGATTCTATGCTGGCAATGAACTACCGCGGGCCGTACCGCGTTCGCGCCCAACACAAGCCCGACCCCGTGATCGAACACCCGGGCGACGCCATCGTGCGCGTGACGCGCTCCTGCATTTGCGGTTCCGACCTGCACCTGTACCACGGCATGGTGCCGGACACCCGGGTCGGCCATACCTTCGGCCACGAATTCATCGGCATCGTCGAGGACGTGGGCGCGGGCGTGCAGAACCTGAAGGTGGGCGACCGCGTGCTGGTGCCGTTCAACATCTTCTGCGGCTCCTGCTTCTTCTGCCAGAAAGAACTCTACGGTAACTGCCACAATGTGAACGCCGAGGCCACCGCCGTCGGCGCCATCTACGGCTACTCGCACACGGCCGGCGGCTACGACGGCGGCCAGGCCGAATACGTGCGCGTGCCGATGGCCGACGTCGGCCCGCTGGTGATCCCCGACGACATCGTCGACGACGACGCCGTGCTGCTGACCGACGCGCTGCCGACCGGCTACCAGGCCGCCGAGATGGGCTCGATCAAGGAAGGCGACACCGTGGTCGTGTTCGGCGCCGGCCCGGTCGGCATCTTCGCCGCCAAGTCGGCCTGGCTGTTCGGCGCGGGCCGCGTGATCGTGGTCGACGAGGTCGAGTACCGCCTCGAATTCGTCAAGAACTATGCCCAGTGCGAAGTGGTCAACTTCAAGGACGTGGGCGACATGGCGCTGCACATCAAGAAGATGACCGACTGGCTGGGCGCCGACGTCTGCATCGACGCGGTCGGGGGCGACGCCGCCGGCAGCATGGCCCAGACCCTCACCGGGCGCCTGATGAAGATGCAGGCCGGCGCCGCCACCGTGCTGCACTGGTGCATCAACTCGGTGCGCAAGGGCGGCAACGTGTCGATCGTCGGCGTCTACGGCCCGACCTTCAACATGGTCCCGATGGGCAATGCGCTGAACAAGGGCATCACCATGCGCATGAACCAGGCCAGCGTGAAGCGCCACCTGCCGCGCCTGATCGAGCACATCCGCGCCGGCCACATCGATCCCAAGCAGATCATCACCCACCGCGTGCCGCTGGAAGAGGTGGCCGACGCCTACCACATCTTCTCGAGCAAGCTCGACAACTGCATCAAGCCCATCCTGATCCCGCCGCGCGCCCATGAGATCCGCGCGGTGAAGGCCAGTGCAACGATTTGAGGAGGCACGCATGGACCATCGCACCGACGTGAAACAGCACGACCATCACCATCATCACGAACACGACCTCGACCACCCGGAACACCACGGCCACACCCATGAGGTGCAGCCGCAGCTGCGGGCGCAGCGTCCGACGCGCGAGCAGCTCAGCCACATCAAGGGCTGGGGCGCCGACCTCGACCGCGCCAACCGTCCCGGCGTGCCGATGGAGCGCACCCCGCCGCGCTACACCCCGGCCGACATCGCCGAGCCGGTGCCGCAGGCGCAGAAGGTCGAGGTGCTGGTCTCGACCGAGCGGCCCGGCATCACCCAGGTGTTCGGCACCGTGCAGCCGCCTTCGGGCCTGTCCGGCATGCTGCGGCGCGCCGCCTTCGCCATGACCGAGAACGACATCCGCCGCTGGCTGGTGCTGCTGCTGGCCGACCGCGTGAACGTGGTCGAAGGCGTCGTCGAGGACCTGGCCCACGGCCACGTGCCCAACATCCTGGGCGAGATGGGCATCAAGTCCGAATGGCAGCACAACAAGCAGGGCCTGGTGAAGAAGGCGGCGATCGCCGGCGCCATCGGCGCCGCCGCCTGGTACCTGATGAAGCGGCGCGACGAACGCTACTAAGCACCCGTCTTCTCCGCCGCAGCCACATGAAGGAGCCCCATCCGTTGCGCCCACGCGCCGCGGATGGGGCTTTTTGCGCTTGAGCAAAAACGCCGATGCACGGCTCGTCCACACTGCTGGAGTTACCGGTCTACGCCTGAGGCCGGCATCTTCCGACTGGAGACGAGATGAACCTGCGTGCAACCCTGCTGTCCGTAGCGCTTGGCGCCCTGTTCGCAACCGACGCGGCCGCCGCACCCATGATGAGCGCGCCGAAGATGGCGACCGCCCAATCGAATGCGGCGCTGGTGGCCAAGCTGGCCGCGCAGCGCACCACGCGCGGCCTCGACAAGAACCACGGCTTCCTGGTCTCGAAGCAGCACCCCGGGCTGCAGGGTACCCAGGTGGTGCGCGCGGCCCACACCTACAAGGGCCTGCGCGTGTTCGGCTCCGAATCGGTGGTGGTGGTCGATGCGGCCGGCGCGATCCAGTCCGAAGCGGCGTCGAACCGCCGGGTCCACCTCGGGCGCGGCAGCGCCAACCGGCTCGCGCCGGCCACGGCCGACTTCAGCGTCAAGCCGAGCATCCCGGCCAAGGCCGCGATCGACGCCGCGGTGGCCGCCGCGACCGCCGGTTCCGGCGCCGCGCCGGGCCCGAAGGCGACCCACGTGGTGCCGCCCAAGGCCGAGCTGCTGATCTATCCGGTGATGAAGATCGAGCGCGTGCCGGAAGCGGCCGGCAAGCAGGAGTCCGAGCTGAACGCGCTCGACGTGGTGGAAGTCGTCGACCACTACGAACTGGCCTACCACGTGCGCACGCGCATGCAGCGCGCCAACAAGCCGCTGTACTTCGACACCATCGTCAGCGCCAAGGACGCCCACATCATCGACCGCTGGAGCATGCTGCAGACCGTGATCGGCGTCGGCAAGAGCCAGTACAACGGCGAGGTGCCGATCAGCACGACGCAGGTGGGCGATACCTTCCAGATGCGCGACCCCGAGCGCGGCACCGGCGGCGCCTATGGCGCGATGGCGATCACCAACGCCAACAACACCAGCAACGCGGGCAAGATGTACACCCACACCACCAACACCTGGGGCGACGGCAAGCAGTACGTGCGCGGCGGCAGCACCACGGACGCCAACGGCCAGACCGCGGCCGTGAACGCGATGTGGGGCCTGATGAACACCTACGACTCGCTCAAGAACGTGCTCGGCTGGCAGTCGCTCGACGGCCACAACACCGCCAGCTATATCGCGGTGCACGTCAACACCGCCTACGACAACGCCTACTACAGCGACACCTGCCGCTGCATGTTCATCGGCGACGGCTCGACCTTCACCAGCCTGGGCGCGATCGACGTGATCGGCCACGAGATGGGCCACGGCGTGACGGCGGCCACGTCGAACCTGGTGTACTCGGGCGAATCGGGCGGCCTGAACGAATCGAGCTCGGACATCGGCGGCGAGATCGCCGAAGCCTACGCGCGCGCGGGCGGCAAGGGCGAGGCCATCCCGAACGGCGGCAACGACTGGATGCTGGGCAGCGAGATCGGCCGCAACGGCACGCCGCTGCGCTGGATGTACAAGCCGAGCAAGGACGGCAGCAGCCCGGACGCCTGGAGCACTGCGCTGCGCCGCCTTGACGTCCACTACAGCAGCGGGCCGAACAACCGCATGTTCTATTTCCTGGCCCAGGGCTCGAAGGCGGACAAGGATGGCGACTACTACAGCAAGTACCTGGTCAAGTCGCCGGCCGCGATGACGGGCATCGGCACCGACAAGGCCTTCCGGATCTGGTTCAAGGCGAATACGACCAAGTTCACCTCGAGCACGAATTACGCCGAAGCGCGGGCGAAGATGATCGAGGCGGCCCAGGAACTGTATGGCGCCGGCAGCGCCGAGGCAATTGCGGTGCAGCGGGCATATGCGGCGATCAATGTGGGGGCGGATGTGGATGAGGTGGGGTCGTAACGGAATGGTGGAAGATTATTTCATCGTGGTGGCTTGGGTGAAATAATCTTCCATCCCATGCAGGGCAATGAGCGCTGGCAGAACGGCATGGAAGTCAATCATTGCAGCAGCACTCAACTATAATCGCGTGCGGCCGGCGCCAGGGCCGGTCAGGCCAGCTCTTTCAGCCTGCCGTCGTTGAAGAAACCAGCAGATGAAAGAGATGGCATCGCAACACATGCAATTATTCGAGTAAAAAGATTTCCATTCAATGAGTACAGTAACAGGCAGTCATATTCGCTGGCGCGATCCAATCACGGTCAAGTTCGGCTTTACAGGTCTTGAACCCGCTGAAGCGGTCACCTTGGTAAGAAGTCGATTGAATGGGCAGTTTCCTGCCCTGGACAAGCCCGGCCAGTGTGTCTATGTGGTGCGTCTGAAAGGAAGTGTTGCGGTGGCTTACGGCGGTGATTTTTCGCCTGTGATTTATATAGGCGAGGGAAATGCGGCCACGCGTTTGTATAACCACGCGAACTGGATTGCCGAACTACTGGTTGCTGTACCAAACGCTGAAATCGAAGTGCGGGTAGCCGATTGCGTGAGGAAGAACGATCCCAATTTGTGCCAGTATGTCGAAGCGGACCTGATTGCAAATTTCATCGAAAACTATCACTGTCTCCCATGGTTCAACCGTCAGCGGGAAACATCGTGCGCCGGCAGGCGAGAGTATAACGACGAAGTCGTAAAAGAGTTCAGGCAGAGGATAGGCAAGGTGCAGGGCAGCAGGTATCTCTGGGCCATTCGCCCCACTGATAACAATGAACAGTACAACCACTACAACACCGGCTGGTACTGAATGAACCTGGCGTCATGGACGACGTCCCGCAGTTCGACAATAGAGGGACGCCGGCGTGACGGCCAGCGTTCCCCATCTCGACCCCTGTCATCGATTCAATCGCCGAGCATCGGATACGGATTGACCGGCGTGCCTTTCCACCACTGCTTCTCGGGCGTGAGGGCGAAAATGGCGAAGTGCAGGTGCGGGGCGCTCGGGTCGGCGTTGCCGGTGGCGCCGACGTAGCCGATCAGGTCGCCGCGCTTGAGCTGCATGCCTTCCTTGATGCCGTCGGCGTAGCGGTCCAGGTGGGCGTAGTAATAGGCGTACTTCTCGGCCGGGTCGAACTGGTAGAGCGTGATGCCGCCCGGTTTGCTGTTGAAGAGCTTGGCGACCTTGCCGTCGCCGGCGGCGCGTACCGGCGTGCCGCTTGCTGCCATGATGTCGAGCGCTTCGTGGTGGCGCTCCTGGCCGCGCGGCTGGTCGAAGGTGTCGCTCAGCTGGCTGTAGGCGACGCCTTCGACCGGGACCAGGAGCTTGGCCGGCATGCTGCCGCCGGCCGTCAGTTCCGGTGCGGCCGAGGTGGCGGTCGAGGCCTGCGGCGCCGGGCGGATCGGCAAATCGGCGTCCGACAGGTCGGTCTGCACGAGCGGGCTATCCGCGGGACTCGCCGTTGGCGGATCCGCGGGAGGCGCGGGCAGGGCGCCGCCATCGGTGACGATCGGATCGGGCGCGTCGGCGAACTCGCGCAGGTAGACGAACAGTCCGCCGGCGCCCACCAGCACGCCCAGCAGGAACGAAACCAGCCATCTCATGCAAGCCTCCGTTTTTTCAGTGACGGTAAGGGATTACTCCTGAAGCACCACGTTCGTCCCCGCTCCGACCACCTGCGCCACTTCCGCGGCGCTCCAGTTGGTCAGGCGGATGCAGCCGTGCGACTCGGTCTTGCCGATGAACTTCGGCACCGGCGTGCCGTGGATGCCGTAGTGCGGCTTGGACAGGTCGATCCAGGCCACGCCGACCGGATTGTTGGGGCCGGCGGCAATCGTGGTCTTCTTGTCGCCCGGCGACGCGTCCCAGAACAGTTTCGGGTTGTAGTGGTAGGTCGGGTTCGGGTGCACGCCTTCGATCTTCCAGTTGCCGACCGGGAGTGGGTCGTGCTCGCTGCCGGTCGAAGCCGGATACTGGGCGATCAGGCGGTCGCTCGCGTCGTACAGCATCAGCACCTTGCGGCTGTCGCTGACCACGACCTTGGACGCCTGCGGCAGCGGCGCACCGCCGTGCACGCTCGGCACCACGATCTGCTCGCCGGCGCGGCTGAAGTCCTTGCCGGGATTCAGGCGCGTCAGCAGGTCGGGGCTGGCGTGGAATTTTTCGCCCAGGCCTTCGAGCGGCGAGGCATAGCCGAGCTTGTCCAGCTTGGCCTTTTCCATCATGTCTTCGGGGATCTTCTGGAAGGGGCCGGCCACGTCCTCGTTCGTCAGCACGTAGGTGGTGAGGGTGGGCGTGGTGTCCTGGTTCAGCGCGTTCCAGGTGGCGTCGTCGAGCTTGCCGGTCGCTTCCAGGTTACGCGTCTGCTGGAAGGTTGACAGGGCCTGGCGCATGTTCGAGCCGTAGGCGCCGTCGATCTCGCCGGGCGAGAAGTGCAGGCGGTCGAGCAGGACTTGCGCACGCAGCAGGCGTTCGAATTCGGCGCGCTCGACGGCGGCAGGGTCGGCCGCCTGGTTGGCCGAACCCGGCTGCTGCACCGACTGCAGCGGGGCTGCGTTCGGCAGGCCAGGCTGGACGGCGGGAGCATTCCGGGCGGGCGCAACCTGGGCAGATGCGAACGGAAGGGCGCCGGCAAGGGCGGCGATGACGAGGGGGGTAATCATTTTCTGCATTTGGCACCTGCGATACTTACTGAGGGAAACCTCAGCCTAGGCGTGCGCCGCAGTTCGGTCTGTGCGGAAACGTACTGAGGTGCCGTGCCGCCAGTGTCGGCGGTGTCCGGCAGCGCGCTACAATCGCGCCATGAGCCACGATGCCACAAACTACGCGATCACGCTGCAGCCGCTGGACTGCAGCTTCCCCAGCGGCGGCGCGACCATCCTCGAAGCCGCCGAGGCGGCCGGCTTCGACCTGCCGAATTCCTGCCGCAACGGCACCTGCCGCACCTGCATCTGCCGCCTCGAGGGCGGCACGGTGCGCTACCTGGTCGAATGGCCCGGCCTGTCGATCGAGGAAAAGCGCGAGAATTACTTGCTGCCCTGTGTCGCCGTGCCGACCGCGGACGTGGTGGTCAACGCGCCGCTGGCGAAGCGGCTGGCGTGGTAGCGCTGGCCAGCGCCTTGTCGATGGCAGCCGCGACCAGCGGCCAGGCAAAGGACGTGGCCGCCACCTCGTCGTAGTGGCTGGCGCCCGGCAGGATCACCACCTCGGCGCGGTCGCCGGCCGCTTTTGCGCGCGCCGCATAGTCGTGGGCGACGCGCGGCGGCGAGATCGTGTCCAGCTCCCCCGTCACCAGGATCGTATGCGTACCGTTGGGCATCAGCTCGGCGGCATTCGTGTCGGCATACACGTCCGGCCGGTGCGGACCGGGCTGCCCGGCCAGTTCCGGCGTGTCGCGTCCGCAGCTGGCCTTGATCAGCTCGCGCTCGCGACGCAGGTCGGCCAGGCCGCCCAGGCTCACCACCGCGCGCACCGGCAGCATGCGCTCGCGGTACAGCGGGCTGGTTTTCGGCAGGCGCGCGCGGCCGGCGATCCACTGCACCAGCTGGCCGCCGGCCGAGTGGCCGACCGCCACCACACGCTCCAGATCGAGGCGATGGGCGCCGGCCTGGTCCCGCAAGAGGTCGAGCGCCGCGTGCATGTCCTCGTACATCCCGGGATAACCGCCGCCGGCCTCGTCGACGCGCCGGTATTCCACGTTCCACACCGCAAAGCCGCGCTCGCGCAGGGCGCCGGCCATGTTGCGCAGCTGGGTGATGCCGCCGAACTTCTCGGTCCAGCAGCCGCCGTGGACCAGCACCGCGACCGGGAAGGGGCCGGCGCCTTGCGGCACGAACAGCTCGGCATATTGCGAGGGTGCGGCGCCATAGGCGATGCGCGCGTCGGGGGCAGGGCCGCTCAGGGCCATGTAGTCGTCGAGCTTCATCGGGGCGGCGTCGGCGTTGGCCATCAGGGCGGCCGGGAGCAGGGCGGCAAGGATCATGGAGCGCAGCTTCATCGAGGGAAAATGTTGAGGAAAAGCTGCACTATACCGGGGCTTTCCCGGATGCGCACGATTGAAAACCTTTCCCGTTCTTCCATGCTAGGCTGCGCAAAACGTCAATGTTTTCACAACCATGGGAGGACGAAGATGAACCAGTCGAAATCGGGCGGCAGCCCGCAAAACAAGCAGTCGGACAACCTGTCGGAAGAACACCTGGCCAAGCAGCGCGCCGGCAAGGAAGACAAGAGCAGCCATGACGCCAAGTCGCGCGTAAAGGCCGGCACCGGCGAGGGCGCCGGCGGCGGCGCCAAGCAGAAGCAGAACCACTGAAACAGAGGTGGCAAAGGTAGGCAAGAAGTAGGCAAGAAATAGGCAAGATGCGTCGCAGCCGGCCCGGGGCCGGCTGCGGCGTGCGCATTCACAGAAAGGACGACGATGGAAACCAATGACCCGCGCGAAGAACACGGCGCGCTGCACGCCCATTCTACGCCCGACCCGGAGCAGACCCCGACTCCGCCCACCATTCCGGTCCCCGACGACGTGCCCGACCCGGCGCACGCACCCGTCGAGGAACCCGTGATTCCCGAGCCGCCGATCCGGGCGCAATAAAAAAGGCGCGCAGCCTGCGCGCCGATCCTGCCCAGCCGCGGTCGGCCGCGATCGAAGCTCGATACCTTGGCCCATAGCCTGTCGGACCGCCCCTTGGGCGGTCCACAGGCTATTTTCTATTTTAAACTTACCGCACCCTTCAGGCCTTGCCCTCTCCCTGCTCCTTCTTCTCGCCCGACGGCAGCGGCGGGATCTGGCGGATCATTTCTTCCGTTTCCTTTTGCGCTGGCGTCTTTTCGCCGCTGCCGATGTCGTCCTCGTGCAGGATGGCGCCGCCCCGGGCTGCCGGGTCCGAACTCTGTCGTGGATTGCTCATGGTGTACTCCTTGCGTTGACAATGTTGGAACAATCCTAACAGCCAGGGTGCGCAATCGGCGCGCAATACACACGCCACCGATGTTGTAATTCACACAAAGTTACAATTATGTTCGGTGTCGAACGTTCCTTGTTTGTGAGTTTTTTTATAATATTCATTTACATCGGTTCAGTTACGGAGACGCACAGATGGGCAATTCGCTGCACAACAAGATTTATCTCGGCCGCAACCACGGCTTCACCTCGCGCCGCTTCCAGGGCGTGCTGGCGGTGGCCGGCATCATCGGCGCGGGCCTGGTGTGGATTGCCCTGCGCACCTTGCGCTAAGCAGGTTCGAGCAGCGGCGTCGATTGGCGCCGGGTGGGATGCCAGGCCGCCGCAAGTGCCTGTGATGGTTGTCGCCATGGCTTGCGGCGGTTACCATGTTGGCCGCACCGAACCATGAAAGCGGCAATGAAGAACGAAAAACTGACGACTGACGAATACAACGCGCTCGAATTCATTCGCGGCGGCGCGCGCAGCGACCGGGTCAACGCCTGTGTCGGACGCAACGCGAAGCGCCTCGCGGGCCTGAAGATGATCCAGTATGGCCGCAATGGCAGCCTGGCCCTGACCGACAAGGGCCAGGAAGTGCTGTTCCTGCGCAGCTGCATCGAAGCCCTGCAGGCCTTGTCGCAGGACCCGGCCGCGCCGGTCGCCGGCGACGTCGTCCAGTTCCTCAGCCGCAAATCGCACATCGCGCCGCGCGCCGAGGGCGGCTTCGAGGTCACGGCCAAGGGCCAGGAGTCGCTGGCCGACATCCTGGCGCAGCAGCCGCGCAAATAAGCGCCTGCGGATACTCGTAGGGTGGGCACGGGGTGCCCACCCTACGACAACCGGCGCTGCGCACCTTTTTTCAGCCGCGCCGGCGCCGATGCGGATACACGAGCGTGCGCACGGCGATCTCCGCCGGGATGTTCATCGCCGCCAGGAATTCGGCCGCGCGCTGCAGGCCGAGGGTGGGAATCGAGGCCACCGCCTGGTTGACCAGGTCGCGCGTGCGCAGGTCGGTCCGGGTGACGCGCGGCCTGGCCGCGGGCGCCGGGTGCCCCTGTACTTCGTCCATCTTCACATCAGCTCCCTCAGTTGCAATAGAGACATGCCATTCTAGAGGAATGATGTAGAAATTACTACAAAGAATTACCCATCAACATAGTCAGGCGGTAGCCGGCTCGGGCTCGGGCGCGGCGATCTCGTCCGGGGCCAGGCCGCGTCCTTCCACCAGCAGCTGTTCGAACTCGCGCGCCGGCAGCGGACGGCTGAAGTAATAGCCCTGGATTTCGTCGCAGCCATGGCGGCGCAGGTAGTCGAGCTGCTCGCCGGTTTCCACGCCCTCGGCGATCACGGCCAGCTTCAGGTTGTGGGCCAGCGCGATGATCGAGGTGACGATCGCTTCGTCGTTGGCGTCGCGCGTGATGTCGGCCACGAACGAGCGGTCGATCTTCAGGACGTCGATCGGGAAGCGCGACAGGTAGGACAGGCTCGAATAACCGGTGCCGAAGTCGTCGATCGACAGGTTCACGCCCAGCGCCTTCATCCGGTGCAGCAGGTCCACCGCCGGCGTGACGTCGCTCATGAACAGGCTCTCGGTGAGCTCGATCTCCAGGTACTGCGGCGCCAGTCCGGTGTCCTGCAGGATTTGCTCGATGCTCTCGATCAGGCCGGCGGCGGCGAACTGGCGCGCCGACAGGTTCACGGCCACGCGCAGCTTGTCGAAGCCGGCGTCCTGCCAGGCCTTGTTCTGGGCGCAGGCGGTGCGCATCACCCAGGCGCCGATCGGCACGATCAGCCCGGTTTCCTCGGCAATGCTGACGAAGCGGCTCGGCGGCACCATGCCCAGTTCCGGATGCTGCCAGCGGATCAGGGCTTCCATGCCGACGATCTTGCCGCTCTTCATGTCGAGCTGGGGCTGGTAGTACAGCACGAATTCGTCGCGTTCGAGGGCATTGCGCAGCGCGCCTTCGATGCGCACGCGTTCCAGCGATTCCTCGTTCATCGCCGGGGTGTAGAACTGGAAGTTGTTGCGGCCCAGCTTCTTGGCGCGGTACATCGCGATGTCGGCGTGCTCGATCAGGGCGTCGGCCGGCGTGCTCTCGCTCGGGTAGACGGCCACGCCGATGCTGCAGGTGACGAAGAATTCCTTGGTGCCGAGCATCACCGGCTGGGCCACCGCATCCATCACGCGCTGCACGATGTCGGCCGTCAGGCGCTGCTCGCCGTGCTCGGACAGGATCACCACGAATTCGTCGCCCGACAGGCGCGCCACCGTGTCGGAATCGCGCAGCGACGAGCGCAGGCGCGCCGCCACCGTCATCAGGAGCACGTCGCCGGCCTTGTGGCCCATGCTGTCGTTGACGAACTTGAAGCGGTCGAGGTCGATCAGCATGACCCAGACCGGATTCGCGCTGCGGGTGGCGTAGGCGACGGCCTGGCTCAGCCGGTCCTGCAGCAGCGAACGGTTGGGCAGGCCGGTCAGCACGTCGTGCTGGGCCACGTGGTGCACGCGCTGCTCGGTGAGCTTGCGCGCGGTGATGTCGGAGCCGGTGCCGCGGTAGCCCTGGAAGTTGCCGTGCTCGTCGAACACCGGCTGGCCGCTGACCAGGAACCAGCGGGTGTCGCCGTTGTCGTCCTGGACCTGGTATTCGAGGTCGCTAAAGGCTTCGTGGGCCTTGACCTGGGCGATATGGGCGCGGCCGGCTTCGGTGTCGGCCAGTCCTTCCATGTATTCCCAGCGCGTCTTGCCGAGCACGCGCTCGACCGTCACGCCGGCCTTTTCGGCAAAGCCGCCGGTGATCATCGTGAAGCGGTAGTTGCGGTCCTGCTCCCAGTACCAGTCCGAGGACATCGCCACCAGCTGGCGGAAGCGCTGTTCGCTCTGCTGCAAGGCCTTTTCGGTGCGCTCGCGCGCGATCATGTCGTCGACCAGGCGCCGGTTGGTGCGCTTCAGGTCGGCGGTGCGCTTGCGCACCAGCTGCTGGACGCGCCGGGTACGCATGCTGGATGCCTGGACCCGGGCCGCCGTCAGCAGGCTGAGCAGGATGCCGCCGCCCAGGGTCGCCAGCGAGGCCAGATGGTCGGCCGCGAACGGGCGCGGCAGGGCGATCACTTCCACCAGCCAGGGGCGGCCGGCGGCCTCGATCGTGCGCACCAGGCTGGAGCGGTGTTCGGGCGCGATCCAGGCGCCCATGGTGTCGCGCGGCACCGGGGTGTCCCCGGCGCGGGTGCTGAAGATCAGGTTGGCCGGATCGGGCTTGTCGGAGGCGTAGACCGACATCACGATCTGCCTGTCGCCCAGCAGGTTGGCGCTGGCCAGGGCGTTCTGCACCAGGTCGCGCGCGCGCACGATGATGGTGGTGTCGCCGGCCAGCTTGCCGCTGCGGTCGCTCAGCGGCATGACCAGCTGGAAGCTCGGCTGCGGGTGGGTGTCCTGGACCAGCGGGAACAGCTCGCTGGCGATGGCACGGCCTTCGGCGCGGGCGCGCGCCACCGCCGCGCGGATCTGGGGACGGGTGCCGGAATCGAAGCCGAAGGCCGGCTCGTTGCCGGCCATCGGCTCGAGGTAGTAGACGACGTGGTATTGCGCGCGCCGTTCGGCCGGCACGCTCACGCTGTCGCGCACCTGGGTGATCGTCGTGCCCGGCAACACCTGTTGCAGCTCGGCCTCGACCGCGGCGCGCTGGCTGTCATCGACCGTGCGGTGGAAGTTGAAGGCCTTGATGTAGGGATGGCGCTGCAGCAGGGGCGAGGTGAAATCGTGGAACTGTTGGCGCGTCACCGGCGCGCCCAGGCTGAACAGCTGGTTGGTCACCGTCACCACCTCGACCGCATCGTGCAGCCCCTGGCGCACCGTGGCCACGCGCTGGTCGGCGCGCTGGCCGAAGGAAAGGGCCAGGTTGTCGTATTCGAGATGGCTCACGCCGACGAACAGCGCGCACGACGCGGCCAGGCCGGCCCCGAAAGTGAGGACGGCCGCGCGGGTGAAGGAAAACAGCAGGCGACGCTCCATGGTCTGTTCCAGAAGAATAATTTGCTTGCCCAAAAGCACCAAAGCCCCGAAGTGTGTCATACAACGGCGGCTTTCGGCAAACACTTCCGCGCCCCTACCCGCGCGGGGCCGCCGCTGTCGTCCGGATCAGACAGGACGCCACGCCAGCCAGGCGACCACGAGGCGGGCCAACAGGCGATTCAGCAGGCGCACCGGCAGAAGAATCGGGCGCGGCGGATGAATGGCGCCCCAGCGCGCCAGTCGGGCGTAACGAGCGTAACGGACGTAACGGGCGGCTGCGGCCGCCGACGCAGGCCCGGACCCGGACGCCGGTCCGGGCCGGGCCGGGGCGCGCAGGGCGAACAGGATGTGGTTGTTGCCGGCGATGCCCTCGAACTGGCAGACGCGTCCGCCGAATGCCGCGTGGATGCGCTCCTGCAGCGCCGCGTAGTGCGGATCGTAGCTGAGCAGGTTGGCCACCAGCACGCCGCCGTCGCGCAGCGCGCGCCGGCAGGCGGCATAGAAGGCGGCGCTGCCGAGCGCCGCGGGCATGCCGGCGGCGTCGAAGCCGTCGACCAGGATCACGTCGGCGCTGGCGGGCATGGCGGCGATGTAGTCGGCGGCGTCGGCGTGCACGATGCGCAGGCGCGCGTCGTCGGGCGGAATGTGGAACTGGTCGCGCAGGGCGATCACCTCGGCGCTGATCTCGAGCACCGTGATGCGCGTGTGCGGCAGGTGGCGGTGGCAGAACTTCACCAGCGAGCCGCCGCCCAGGCCGACCATCAGGATGTGGCGCGGCTGCGGGACGAACAGGACGAAGCACATCATCGCGCGCGCATACTCGAGCACCAGGGCGTCGGGCCGGGACAGCAGCATCTCGCTCTGGATGTCGCCGGGCTGGAACTCCAGCGTGCGGCGGTTGCCGCGCGTGCGCACCAGCGGTGCGCATTGGCGTTCCTGTGGGCGGGCGGCGTCGGACTCGTGGGGCATGGCGCAAGTATATCGATCAGTTCGACCAGGTGCGCGATCGGCAGCGCCGCCGGTGGGTGCGGGGCGGCTCTGCCTTGTTCGCAGGCATTAAATTCTGATAAGCTGGCCGTTGCCGCCACACGGAGTTCTTCATGTTCCTGGATCACCCATCGATCACCGCCACCAACAGCCTGACCGAGCCCGACCGCATCGAGCGGCTCAACCGCGTCTATGGGTATGCGATGGCGCTGGCCGACAGTGCCGGCAACGCCGGTTTCGTCGAGCGGGTGACGCAGCTGCACGACCACAAGGGGACCCTGATCGTGTTCTGGAACGAGGCGCCGGGCGAACTCGACCGCGAATGCTGGGCGCGCGCCTGGGCCAGCCGGGTGGGCGACGGCACCACGAGCGTCGAACACGAATTCTAAGGCGCCCGCAGATGCTGAACCTCGATTCCACGACGATGGTGCTGGTGCTGGCACTGGGCAACCTGGCCTTGTGCAGCCTCCTGTCCTTTTCCGACCATGGCGCGCCGCGCGCCCCGGCCATGGCTGCCTGGAGCCTGTCGCGCCAGGTGCAGGCGGCGGCCTGGATACTGCTGGCGCTGGGCGGGGCCGGCGTGGTGCCCGAGCCGCTGGCGCTGCCCGCCGGCTGGGCGCTGCTGGTCGGCGGCGTGGCGCTCGAATCGGGCGCGCTGTGGGAAGCGGCCGGCAAGGCCGGCTGGCGCCGCGCGATGCTGCCGCTGGCCGTGCTGGCCGTCGCCGTGTTCCTGGTCTGCTACCTGATCGACGACATCGGCCTGCGCAACCTGGCCGCGCTGCTGCTGCTGGGCGGCTTCTACCTGCTGGCCGGCGCCGCCCTGGCGCAGGGCTGGCGCACCGCCACCATGCTGCAGCGCACGCTGGCAATCGTCACGGCGCTGCTGGCCCTGGTGGTGGCTGCGCGCGGGATCCTGGTGCTGGTCACCCCGGACGGCTGGCGCTGGCTCTCGCACGAGCTGCTGCGCCAGCTCTCCAGCGCCGCCCTGTACCTCCTGATGCTGGTCGGCGGCTTCGGTTGCCTGCTGCTGGCGCGCCAACGCCTGCAGGCCGAGCTCGAACGTCTGGAAGTCGTCGACACCGTCACCGATGCCCCGAACCGGCGCGGTTTCTTCAACACGCTGGCGCCCTGGATGGCGCTGGCGCGCCGCCCGGGGCTGCCGACCGCGCTGGTCGTGCTCGACCTGGACGGTTTCAAGCGCGTCAACGACAGCTACGGCCACCCGGCCGGCGACGTCCTGCTGCGCCACGTGGCCGCGCTGTGCAAGCGCCAGCTGCGCGACAGCGACCAGCTGGCGCGCCTGGTGGGCGGCGAGTTCGCGGTGCTGCTGCCGCGCACCGGCCTCGAGGAAGCCATGATCGTGGCCGAGCGCATGCGCGGCGCGATCGAGACCACGCCGGTGAAGACCGAGCGCGCCATGATCTCGATGACCGCCAGCTTCGGCGTCACCACCATCCGTGCCGACGACAGCAAGGTCGCGTTGCTGCAGCGCGCCGGCGAAGCCATGCGCGCCGCCAAGGATGCTGGCCGCAACCGCATCCACGTCGCGCCGCGGGCGCCGGCGCCGGACGCCTGAAGGATCCGCACTACGCGGTCATCGCGGCGTCACAAAGCCCCGCCATACTGCGTGCACCTTCGATCACGACGCACGCCGATGACCACGCCATCCGATACGGAACCCTTGTACGCCGCCGTCGAACTCGGCTCGGGCAGCTTCCGCCTGCATGTGGCGAGCTGCACCGACGGCGCGGTGCGGGTGCTCGCCACCCTGAGCGAGCCGATCCGCCTGGGCGCCGAGCTCGATGCCGACGGCGGCTTCAGGGCCGATGCGATGCGCCGCGCGCTCGACTGCCTGCGCCGCTTCCGGACGACGCTCGCACCGTGGCAGCCGCGCGCGGTGCGCGTGGTGGCCAGTTCCGCGCTGCGCCTGGCGCGCAATGCGCCGACCTTCTTCCCGGCCGCGCAGGCGGCGATCGGCCATCCGGTCGACCTGATCGGGCCCGAGGAAGAGGGGCGGCTGGTCTACCTCGGCGTCGCCGCCGCCCTTGGCGGGACGCAGGAACGCCGGCTGGTGCTCGACATCGGCAGCGGCTCGACCGGGCTGGCGGTCGGGTGCGGCGAGCGCATCGAGCGCGTGCAATCCTATGGCGTGGGGGCGCTGCGCCACGGGCTGGCCTTCTTCGGCGACGGTATCGCCCCGAGCGCCTTCGAAGCCGCCCTGGAATCCTCGCGCAGCCGCTTCGCCGACGCCGGCGCCATGCCCGGCATGCGCGGCTGGGAGCGCGTCTACGGCGCCTGCGGCAGCGTGCGCATGCTGGCCGAGCTGGCGGGCGAACTGCTGCCGGCAGCCCGGCCGCTCTATGCCGGCCGCCTGTACGCCCTGCGCCGCGTGCTGATCGAGAACGGCGAACTGGCGCGGATCGCGGCGCGCTGGCCCCAGCCGGGACGCGCGGCCCAGGTCGCGGGCGGGCTGGCGATGCTGCTGGCGCTGGTCGAGGAGCTCGGCATCGACGCGGTGCTGCCGTCGCAGGCGGGGCTGCGCGCCGGCGTCATCCGCGAGCTCCATCTGCGGTCGCAAGCGGACGCGCACGCCGGAACAAACTGCGGGACGCACTACCGGGAATGGGCGTGATCGACTATATTGTTTACCTTGTTTAAGCAGTGGAATACCTCATGACCAGGAAATCGGTTCCCGACCTCGCGCCCGCAAGCGGCGCGGCGCCCGCAAAGAAGGGCGCGCGCGCGTCCGCCAGCGCTGCCGCCAAGGCGGCGCCGCCAGCATTGAAAGCAAGCCCGGCAGCCTCGGCAGCCGCCAAGAAAGCCAGTGCGAAAGGTGGAGCGAAAGCGGCCGCCAAGGCGCCGGCGCCCGCCAGGGCGGCGAAAACCACGGCAGCGAAAGCGGCCGTCGTCAAGGCGCCAGCCAGGAAAGCCGCGTCCACGCCGCGCGTAGCCAAGGCCGCAGCCAAGCCTGCAGCCAAACCCGTAACCAAGCCGGCCGTCAAGGCAGCCGCCAAAGCCGCAGCCAAGCCCGCCAGCAAGCCCGCCGCCGGCGCGGTCGCCAAACCCGCGGCACGCAGCGTGGCGGCGAAGCAGCCGTCGGCCGCCGCCAAGGCGGCAGCCAAGGCCCTGGCCAAGGCCGCGGGCAAGGACGGCGTGCGCACCCGCGCGCAGGCAGCGGCGCCGGCGCCCGATGCGGCGTCGCGCCCGGCCCTGGTGCGCGACAGCTTTACCATGCCCGAGCAGGAATACGCGGTCCTGGCCGAGGTGAAGCAGGCCTGCTTGAAGGCCGGCTTCGAGGTCAAGAAGAGCGAGCTGCTGCGCATCGGCGTCGCGCTCGTCGGCCGCCTCGACATGGCGACCCTGCGCCAGGTGCTCGACGGTTTGCCGCAACTGAAGACCGGCCGGCCGCCAGGCGCCGGCTGAATCGCGGCCGGGCATCGACACGAGAAAAAAGACACGTCAAGGCGGTCGCCAGAGGTGACCGGTTTGACCGTGTTCAATGCACCGAAGTCGAGGCCGAGGTGAGTTCCTTCAGCTCGCGGATCGGGATGTTCGACTTCTCGTGCATGCGCAGCAGGATCGTGGCGCCGACATTGAGCTTGCGGTGACGGATCTTGCTGATGATCGGGGGCTGCACTTCCAGCACCCGGCACAGCTCGGCGTCATTCTTGAGGTGCAATTTTTCGATCAAGGTGTCGAGCAGCTTGTTGGGGACGAAGCTCGACGGCTCGAGGGCGCGCGCTCGGTGCATCGCGGCCAGCATTTCCTGTTTTTTTTGGCGTACGCTCATGTACTCCTCCAAATACACAATCTGGTTGAGGGGACAGGACCGTTCTGGAAGCGCCCGATGTTGTGATTGCTTATGCGTGCGGGTCGTTGTGATAGTACTACGGCTATGCTGCGTGCCGCGCACTATTCAAACAACAACTGTGCGGAAAGCAGGGCTAACGTCGCTCTTTCCGTCAGGAATTTACGCTAATTGCAAACCGGAACGCGTGAGGAGCAGCACTTGATCGGCCATCTCGGCCGCGGCGTGGGAGTGGGTGACCATGATGGCGCCAGCGCCGTTGGCCTTGATCTCGGCGCGCAGCAGGCGCAGGATGCCGCCGGCGGTGTCGGGGTCGAGGTTGCCGGTCGGTTCGTCCGCCAGCAGCAGGGCCGGGCGGTGCACCAGGGCGCGTGCGATCGCCACGCGCTGCAGTTCGCCGCCCGACAACTGGCGCGGGAAGTCGCGCCCGCGCCCGGCCAGGCCGACGGCCGCCAGCATCTCGTCGGCGCGCACGGTGGCGTCGCGGTTCAGCAGCAGCGGCAGCGCCACGTTCTGCTGCAGCGTCAGGTGCGGCAGCACATGGAAGGCCTGGAAGATGAAGCCCATGCGCGTGCGGCGCAGGCGCGTGGCAGCGTCGTCGTCGAGCGCCGACATCGGCGTGCCGTCGACCAGCACCTGGCCGCTGGTGGGCGCGTCGAGCCCCGCGATCAGGTTCAGCAGGGTCGACTTGCCCACCCCCGACTCGCCCATGATGGCGATGAAGCTGCCCGGCTCGAAGCGGTGCGACAGCTGCGACAGCACGGTGCGTCCGCCGTAGGTCTTGGTGAGCTCGCGCAGTTCCAGCATGGGCGTGTCGTCCTTATCGGGTGAGGGCGCGCCGCAGCGCGAAACTGATCGCATCGACCAGGGCCACCAGCAGCAGCATTGCGATCACCACGGTGGCCGCGCTCTGCATCTGGAACAGCGACAGGTGGTACTTCAGCATCTGGCCCAGGCCGCCGGCGCCGACCACCCCCAGCACGGCGGCGGCGCGGATGTTGTTCTCCCAGCGGTACAGCGTGTACGAGAGCATCTGCGGCAGGGTCTGGGGCAGGGTCGCGTAGAAGAAGGCGGCCAGCGCCGGCGCGCCGTTGGTGCGCAGGCTGGCCTCGGGCAGCGGCTCGGCGTTCTCCAGCGCGTCGGCGAACAGGCGGCCCAGCACGCCGGACGTGTGCGCCGCCAGCGCCAGCGTGCCGGCGAAGGGCCCGAGGCCGGCGGCGACCAGCAGCAGTGCCGCCCAGACCAGTTCGGGAATCGAGCGCAGCACGTTCAGCACCAGGCGCACCGCGGCGCGTGGGGCCGCGCCCCAGCGCCCGGCCGCCGGCAGCGCCAGCACCAGGCCGGCGACCACGGCCAGCAGGGTGCCCAGGGCCGACATCGACAGGGTTTCGATGGCCGCGTTCAGGGTCTTCAGCAGGAAGGGCGTGGCGGTCTCGGGCGGCGCGAAGCCGGCCAGGAATTCCAGCGTGGTCGTCACCGCCTCGGGCGCGAAGAAGGCGCCCAGCTCCAGCTGCAGGGTGGCGAAGCTGGCCACCACCAGCGCGGCCAGCGCCAGCAGGATCAGCGGCGTGCCCAGGCTGCGGCGCGGCGGCGTGGGCAGGGTGCCCGGGTTGCGCTGGGTGCGTGCCGGTTCGCTCATCCCAGCCTCCGGCGCAGCAGCTTCGAGACCAGGTCGGCGGCGGCCACCAGCAGCACGAACATCAGCAGCATGGTCGACACTTCGCCGCCGGCCATCATCTTGGTCGATTCATCCATGCGCTGGCCCAGGCCGCCGGCGCCGACGAAGCCCATCACGGCCGAGCCGCGGATCGCGCATTCCCAGCGGTAGACGGTATAGGAAACCAGTTCGGCGGCCGAATCGGGCAGGGCGCCGTAGAGCAGCGCCGAAAGGCGGCCGCTGCCGTTGGCGAGCAGGGCCTCGGTGGCGTGGGCGTCGCCCGACTCCAGGATCTCGGCATAGACTTTCGCCAGCATGCCGCAGTAGGTGAGGGCGATCGCCAGCACGCCGGCGGTCGGGCCCAGGCCCACCACGCGCACGAACAGCAGCGCCCACACCAGTTCGGGCACGCTGCGCAGCAGCACCAGCACCCAGCGCACGGCCTGGCGCACGGCCGCGCTGGCGCGGCGCATGCGGCCCGTGCCCAGGCGCGAGACCGACAGGCGCTCGCTCACCAGCAGGGTCGCGGGAATCGCGCCCAGCAGCGCCAGGAACAGGCCGCAGGTGGCGATCGCCACCGTGATCCAGGTCTCGCGCAGCACCATCGCGAGGAATTCGGCGGAATGCGCGGGACGCAGGAAGTCGGACAGGAAGTTGCCGGCCGCGGCCAGGCTTTGCAGGTCGAACAGCAGCCAGGGCTTGAACTCGCTGTAGACCAGCATCGGCCAGAGCAGGGCGGCGCCGAGCGCGCAGGCGAGCAGGCGGCCGCGCCAGGCCGGGTCCGGATGCAGGGGAAGGGAAGGCATCGATCAGGGGCGGGGTCAGAAGCAGGCGCCGACGGCGATGCGCTCGGGCGTGTCGTGCGGATGCTCCGGATGCGGCGCGATCGTTTCGTTCTGGTAGAGGGCGGCGATCATGGCGTCGCTGACCTGCTCGCGCGGCAGGTCGAACACGATGCGGCCCGCGCGCAGGCCGACGATGCGGGCGAAGTGGGCGCGCGCCATCTCGACCTGGTGCAGGCTGCACACCAGCGTGGCCTGGCGCGCGGCCGCTTCCTGCTGCAGGGTCGCCAGCGTGAGCTGGGCCAGCGCCGGGTCGAGGGCCGAGATCGGCTCGTCGACCAGGAAGGCTTCGGCCTTCGACAACAGCAGCCGCGCCAGGCTGCAGCGCTGGCGCTCGCCGCCGGACAGGCGGTCGACCCGTGCATAGAGTTTCTCGCCCAGGCCGAAGCGCGCCAGCGCGTCGTAGGCGGCGTCCGGGTCGGCCGGCCTGAACAGCGAGGCCAGGGCCTGGCCCAGGCTCCACTGCGGCAGGCGCGCGGCCAGCACCGCCGTGACCACGCGCTGGCGCGGCGGCAGCGGCGGCGTCTGCGGGGCCAGGAACAGGCGCGCGCGCAGGGCATGGCGCGCGCGTTGCGGCAGGGCCCACGGGTCCTGGCCGAAGATGGTGAAGCCGCCTTCGGCCGGCTGGTGCGCGCAGGCAAGGGTCGACAGCAGCGTCGTCTTGCCCGCGCCCGACGGACCGATGAGGGCCAGCTGCTCGCCCGGCGCGATCGCCAGGTCGAGCTCCTGCAGCGCGGGAGCGCGGCTGCCGTTGAGGTGGCGCACTGTCAGCCTGTCGAGCTTGAAACTCATCTGCACATTCCTTGTCTTACCGGATGCCTTACTTCAGCAGGCCGGCGTTGCGCGCGGCCGCTTCGATCGCCTTGTAGTTCTCGGCTTTCGTCGGCACGAACTTGGTGGCGCGCTGCAGTTCCAGGATTTCCTTGCCCTGCGGGGTGGACGCGTCCAGCGCCAGGAAGGCGTCGCGGATCTTCTTCTGCAGCGCCGGGTTCATGTCCGAACGCACCGACCAGTTGTAGTCGTAGTAGCCAGGGGTGGTGTAGAACACGCGCACGGTTTTCGGATCGACCTTGTTCGCTTCGACCAGTTTTTCCCAGACCGAGATGTTCAGCGCGCCGGCATCGACCTTGCCGCCCGCGACGGCGGCGACGGTGGCGTCGTGCGCGCCCGAGAAGGAAACGCGTTTCAGGTCGGTATCCGGATTGATCTTCGCGCCCAGCAGGAAGGAGCGCGGCATCAGGTGGCCCGAGGTCGACGATTCCGAGCCGAACGACAGGGTCTTGCCGCGCAGGTCTTCGAGCTTCTGGATGGCCGGGTTGGTGGTGACGAACACCGAGCGGAATTTCTCGTCCTCGGCGCGCTGCACCAGCGGCGTCACCTGCCCCTTGCTGCGCACGTTGGCCTGTACGAAGGTGAAGCCGCCGAACCAGACCATGTCGAGCTTCTTGTTGATCAGGCCCTCGACCGAGGCGGCGTAGTCGGTCACCGGGGTGAACTCGACCTTCAGGCCGGTGGCCTTGGCCAGGTAGTCGCCCAGCGGCTTGAACTTGCGCTGCAGTTCGGTCGGCGCTTCGTCGGGAATCGCCGAGACCTTCAGCACGCCGGGCGTGTTCTGGGCCGAGGCGCCGGGAGCGGCAAACAGCAGGGCGGCGGCCGTGGACGCGGCCAACAAGGATTTCAAAGTCGACAGTGGGGACATATTGGCTTTCTTATTGATCGAAGCAAGGTAAACGGACGGCCTGCACGCTTGGCGGCAGGCGAACGCGGAAGATTTGGACGTTCCGCTATGATAGCAAAAACGGCAACACCTCCCAGGCCAGGGCGCATGGTGCGCCGCGGCGGCACGAATGATAAACCTTATGATGACGTCTTGCACGACCGAGAAGCTTGAAACCGTTGCCAGCGCCCATGTCCCCGCCGAACTGTACGACGGCCTGAATGCCCGCGAAGCGACCATTTCGCCCAAGTTCCTGTACGACGCGCTCGGCTCGAAACTGTTCGAGGCGATCTGCGAGCTGCCGGAATACTATCCGACCCGCACCGAGGCCGGCATCTTCGCCCGCCACGGCGCCGAGATCGCGCGCGTGGCCGGCCAGGGCGCCACCCTGATCGACCTGGGCGCGGGCAACTGCGCCAAGGCGGCCTCGCTGTTCCCGCTGCTGCGCCCGCGCCAGTACGTCGCGGTGGACATCTCCAGCGAGTTCGTCAGCGACGCCCTGGCGCGCCTGCGCCAGCGTTTCCCCGCCATCGAGATGCAGGCCCTGGGGCTGGATTTTTCCAACCGGCTCGACCTGCCCGCCAGCGTGCACGCGGAGCGCCGCCTGTTCTTCTATCCCGGCTCTTCGCTGGGCAACTTCACGCCGCCCGAGGCGCGCGCCTTCCTGCGCCGCCTGCGCCGCCAGTGCGGGCCGGACGGCGGCCTCCTGATCGGCATCGACCTGGCCAAGGACAAGGCCGTGCTCGACGCCGCCTACGACGACGCGCTCGGGGTGACGGCCGCCTTCAACCTGAACGTGCTGCGCCACGTGAATACCTTGCTCGGCGCCGACTTCGACATCCGCGCCTGGCGCCACGTCGGCTTCTACAACGAAGCGCTGGGACGGGTCGAGATGCACCTGGAAGCGCGCAGCGCCCAAAGCGTGCGCTGGCCGGGCGGCGGGCGCGACTTCGCCGCCGGCGAGCGCATCCACACGGAAAACAGCTACAAGTACCGCCAGGCCGACGCCATTGGCCTGCTGGAACAGGCCGGCTTCGAGGCCAGCCGCGTGTGGACCGACCCGCAGCGCTGGTTTGCCGTCATTCACGCCCAGGCGGCGGCCGCGGCCGAGTAAGGAGGCGCGATGGAGCAGCTCGATCATCCCGCAGTACGTTTCCCTCAAGTGCGCCAGCGTTCGCTGCACCTGGCCGAACCCCTGTCGAGCGAGGACTGCTGCGCCCAGTCGATGCCCGACGCCAGCCCGATCAAGTGGCACCTGGCCCACACCACCTGGTTCTTCGAGACCTTTATCCTGGAACAGTACGAGGAGAGTTTCGCGCCTTTCCACCAGGCTTTCCGGGTGCTGTTCAACTCCTATTACAACGGCGTCGGCGCGAAGCACCCGCGGCCCCAACGCGGCCTGTTGACCCGTCCTTCGCTGAGCGAGGTGCGGGCCTACCGGCAGGACGTCGACCGGCGCATGGGCCGTCTGCTGGCGCAGCGCGGCAATGAGGCGAAGCTAGGGGCACTGGTCGAGCTCGGCCTGCAGCATGAGCAACAGCACCAGGAGCTGATGCTGACCGACCTCAAGCACCTGTTGGCCCAGAATCCCCTGTCTCCGGCCTATGTCGACGAGCCGCTCGCCGCCGCGCCCGCACCCGGGCCGCTGGCATGGATCCGCTGCGAGGGCGGCCTGGCCGAGATCGGCCACGACGGCCGCGGCTTCTGCTTCGACAACGAGCTGCCGCGCCACCGCGCCTATCTTGCCCCGTTCGAGATCGCGTCGCGCCTGGCGACCAATGGCGAATACCTCGAATTCATCGAGGCCGGCGGCTACCGCGACCCGAACCTGTGGCTGGCCGAAGGCTGGGACAAGGTCGTGGCCGGCGAACTCGCCCATCCGCTCTACTGGCGCCAGGACGATGACGGCGCCTGGCGCGAGTTCACCCTGCATGGCCTCTTGCCGCTGGATGCGGCGCGGCCGGTGACCCACCTGTCGCTGTACGAAGCCGATGCCTATGCGCGCTGGCGCGGCGCGCGCCTGCCGACCGAGGCCGAGTGGGAATTCGCGGCGCGCCAGGCCAGCATCGAGGCCGGGCGCTTCCATCCCGCGGCGGCGGCGGGGGCAGGCCTGGCCCAGATGTTCGGCGCCTGCTGGCAATGGACCAGCAGCAGCTATGCACCTTACCCCGGCTTTGCGCCGGCGCCGGGTGCGATCGGCGAATACAACGGCAAGTTCATGGTCAACCAGTACGTGCTGCGCGGCTCGTCCTGCGCCACCCCGGGCGGCCATGCGCGCGCCAGCTACCGTAATTTCTTTCCGGCCGGAGCGCGCTGGCAGTTCACCGGGATCAGGCTGGCGCGATGATGCGCCTGCGCTGGCAGTCGGTCCGGCGCGCCCGCATCCGGATCCTGAACCGGCGCGCCAACGCCTACATCCTGACGCATCCGCTCGCCTTCACGCTCGCCGTGCTGCGCGGCTTCCGGGCCAACCAGGGCCTGCTGCTGGCGGGCGCCGTCGCCTACTACGCGCTGCTGTCGATCGTGCCCTTCCTGATGCTGGTGGTGGTGGCGCTGTCGCACTTCATCGACCAGGCCGAACTGCTGGAAACCCTGCGCCGCTACCTCGAGCTGCTGGTGCCGGGCCAGTCGGCCTCGATCGTTGCCGAGGTCGCCAATTTCCTCGACAACCGCGACCTGATCACCTGGCTGCTGGGCGTGACCATGCTGTTCTTCAGTTCGCTCGCCTTTACGGTGCTGGAAAACGCCATGAGCGTGATCTTCGTGCACCGGGTCGCGATCCGGCGCCGCCATTTCCTGGTGTCGGCGGTGCTGCCTTACTGCTACATCCTGGCGCTGGGCTTCGGCGTGATGCTGGTGACCCTGGTGGCGGGGACGCTGCAGGTGATGGGACAGGAGCACGTCGAGCTGCTCGGCTACAGCTGGTCGCTGGGCGGCGTGTCGGGCGCCTTGCTCTACCTGCTGGGCCTGCTCGGCGAGATCCTGGTGCTGACCTCGATCTACCTGGTGATGCCGGTCGGGCGCCTGTCGCTGTCGCACGCGCTGGTCGGCGGCGTCACCGCGGCGCTGCTGTGGGAACTCGCGCGCCACGTGCTGGTCTGGTATTTCTCCACGCTGTCGCAGGTGAACGTGGTCTATGGGTCGATGACGACGGCGATCGTGGTCATGTTCAGCCTCGAGATCGGCGCCACGCTGCTGTTGTTCGGCGCCCAGGTGATCGCCGAGTACGAACGCGTCGGGCGCGGCAAGCCGGAGCGGACGCGGCCGATGTCGACCGCGCCGTGATGCGCTACCGCGAGCCGCCTGCCTGATTCGAAGGGAAGTAGGGTGGACGGGTTTCCCGGCCACCCTACGGGTCTCGGACAAGTGTAGCGGCGCCGCAATCCTTGATGGACCCCTTGCGTTGGGTCAATTTCCAGCAGGAATAGAAGTGGCACATTACGTTCTTGCGCCAGGTAAATACACGGCGATTTTCCAGGGAACGGGAGGTGTCATGGATCAGGGCGAATTGTTCGGACTGCCGCTGTCGGTCATGCTGGCCTTTATCGCGCTGTTGCTGAGACTGGTGCTGGTGGCGCGCCTGCTGCACGACCTGCGCCGTCCGGCCGTGGTGCGCCGCGGCGACCGCCACGACGGGATCCGCCGCCGCTCGCGCGAGCGGGAATAGGTTCTTCTACAGGACCACGCTGCGGTTGCGCCCGGCCGACTTGGCCGCATACAGGGCGCGGTCGGCACGCTCGATCGCCTGGTCGATCGGTTCGCCATCCTCATAGCGCGCAAAGCCGGCCGAGAAGCGCACGCGCAGTTCGGGCAGCGCAGGACTGGCCGGCATCGATGCCAGCGCATCGCGCAGGCGCGCCACGCCCAGCGCCGGGTCGCCCGGCGGGGACTCAGGCAGCAGCAGCAGGAATTCCTCGCCGCCCCAGCGGCCGATCATGTCGGTGGTGCGCAGGATCTGCTGGGCCTGGGTCGCAAAGGCGCGCAGCACGGCATCGCCCGCGGCATGGCCATAGGTATCGTTGATGCTCTTGAAGTGGTCGAGGTCGATGATGCAGACGTAGAAGCGCGGGCCGCCGCGTGCGTGGCGGATGGCGTGCTCCTGCAGCAGGGTCATCATGCGGCGCCGGTTCGGCAAGCCGGTCAATTCATCCTTCGCCGCCATTTCCTTGATATGGGCCAGGGCCTGCTCCAGCGCGATCTTTTGCGTCTTGACGCGGGTGCGCATGTTCATCAGCTGGCCGGAGAGCTGGGAAATGGCGATCATGACGATCGCCATCAGCGCGAAGTTGAACAGCTCGAGCTGCGCCGGATACAGCGCGCTCTGGTGACGCGCGCACCAGTACATCACCGCGCCCATCACCGTCACCGTGTACAGGCTGGCCACGCGCAGCGCCACCGGGCGCAGGCTGAACATGCCGAACACCATCACCAGGCAGAGCATGATCACGGTGGCGCCGTGCACCGGGCCGGTCATCGCGTAGCCGGCGGCGATCAGGGTCTGGGCCGAGATCACCTGGGGCAGGGCCAGGGTCGGGTCGCGGAAGCGCCGGTTGTAGCCGCTGCGGATCGCGGCATAGAAACCGAGGATGAAGACGCCGAACAGTGCCGCCAGCCAGGCGACATGCTCGAGCTTGGCCACGCCGAGGAGGGCGGCGTAGACCAGCAGCGGCATGACGGTCATCGACACCAGGGCGGCCAGCAGCAGCAGGCCCAGGGTGCGGCGCTGGCGGCTGTCGGTGCTGAGGACGACATTGCCCAGCCGGGTCAACCAGTCGGGGGTATTGTCGGGTAAGGAGTCGAAAGGCGCTTGTGCGGCCACGGGCGTCGGCATTGTCTCTCTGGAGTCGTCGGATTGCGAGGCCGGTCTGCGCCGGCCTCGTCATTATACAACCGACAATTCTCAGGAAAGCAACTATGTTGCCTCATGGATGCAAAATATTCCTGTTGACATCCAGAAATCTCAGGTCAGGGTGCAGCCGCGCACCACGACGCGCGACGCGCCTTGCGCCATGCGGCCGATGACTTTCGCTTCGCCGAAACCCTCGCGCGCGAACAGGGCCAGGACCTCGTCGGCCGCCTCCGGCGCGCAGGACACCAGCAGGCCGCCCGAGGTCTGCGGGTCGGTCAGCAGGGCGCGCTGGGCCGGCGTGATGGCGTCGAACAGGGCGACGTCCTTGCCGTAGGCATCCCAGTTGCGGCCCGAGGCGCCGGTGAAATAGCCGTCGTGGGCCAGCTGCAGCACGCCGGGCAGCAGCGGAATCGCATCCATGTCGAGCTCGGCCTGCAGTTGGGCGCCGCGCGCCAGCTCCAGCAGGTGGCCCAGCAGTCCGAAGCCGGTGACGTCGGTCAGCGCGTGCACGCCGTCCATGTCGGCCAGGGCCTTGCCCGGCTTGTTCAGCTTGGTCGTGTTGGCGATCATGGCGGCGTAGCCGTCCGCGCCCAGCACGTCCTTCTTCAGCGCGGCCGACAGCACGCCCACGCCGAGCGGCTTGCCGAGGATGAGCACGTCGCCGGCGCGGGCGTCGGCGTTGCGCTTCACCTTGTCCGGGTGGACCAGGCCCATCACCACCAGGCCGTAGATCGGCTCGACCGAATCGATGGTGTGGCCGCCGGCGATCGGGATGCCGGCTTCGGCGCAGACCGATTCGCCGCCGCGGATGATGTCGCCGATCGTCTCGAGCGGCAGCTTGTTGATC
The DNA here is from genome assembly GCF_042647645.1 of Massilia haematophila. Classification (NCBI taxonomy): domain Bacteria; kingdom Pseudomonadati; phylum Pseudomonadota; class Betaproteobacteria; order Burkholderiales; family Oxalobacteraceae; genus Massilia; species Massilia haematophila. The sequence continues at coordinate 605,098 of NZ_JBHRVV010000001.1, forward strand.
GGCATGCCGACCAGGGCCAGCGCCATGATCGGCGTGCCGCCCATCGCGTACACGTCGGAGATCGCATTGGTGGCGGCGATGCGGCCGAAGTCGAAGGGATCGTCGACGATCGGCATGAAGAAGTCGGTGGTGGCGATCAGCGCCTGCTCGTCGTTGAGCTTGTAGACGGCGGCGTCGTCCGCGGTCTCGATGCCGACCATCAGCTGCGGCGGCACCGGAAAGCCGCTCGACTTCTTCAGGATCTCGGCCAGTACGCCGGGGGCGATCTTGCAGCCGCAGCCGCCGCCGTGGGAGAAGGAAGTCAGTTTGATGGTCTGCTCGGTCATGTTCGGTTCCATTTCGTAGTTGTTCAAGGCGCTCGCGCGCGCAGGAGATTATCCACCAAGTCGGCCAGCGCCGCTTGCTCCGCGGCCGGGGCGAACAGCGGCGCACGCGCCGCGCACTGGCGGCGCAGCAGGGCGTCGAAGGCCGCATCGCGCGCGAGGCGTTCGACCAGGGCGGCCAGCGCGGCGGCGTCGCCCAACGGGAAAAAGCCGGCGTAGTCCGCCCCCAGCATGCCGCGGTTGCCCTCGATGTTCGAGGCCAGCACCGGCACCCCGCTGGTCACCGCTTCGATGATCACGTTGGCGCCGCCTTCCATGCGCGATGCGATCACCATCGCATGGCAGGCGGCCAGGCGCGCGCGTGCTTCGTCATGCGGCAGGGCGCCGAGCCAGCGGTAGCGCGGCGTCGCGCGTTCGGTGTCGCGCGCGGCCGCCTCCAGCACCGGGTCGAGCGCGCCGCCGATGTGCAGCAGGCGCAGGCGCGGGTCCGTTACCAGCACGGCGGCGCGCATGAAGGTCAGCGGATCTTTCTCGGGCCGCAGGTGGCCGATCATGCAGATCTCGACGTGTCCGGCGCGGGAGAGCGCGGCTGGGACCGTGACCAGGCCGGGTGCGGATTGGTAGATCACGCGGGCCTTGCCGCGCAGTCCGGGCGGCAGGCGTTCGAGGGCGGCTTCCTGCAACACGACCAGGGCATGTGCGCGCTCGAGCGAGGCGCGGGCCTCGGGATCGGCGTCGATGTCGCGGTACAGGTCGGTGCCGGTCAGGGCCAGCACGGCCGGGCGTTCGGGAAAGGCCGCGCGGAAGGCGGCCAGCGCGGCGGCCGAACGGCGCGCGTGCAGGGCGATCAGCAGGTCGGGCGCATCCGGCGCGCCGGGCGCGGGCCAGCCGCCGACGACCTCGACCTGGTAACGCTGGCCCAGCATCCGCGCCCAGCGGCTGGCGGTCTGCCAGTTGCCGTTGTTGTCGCTGGCGGCGGCCGGGCTGACGATGGCGATGCGGGGACGGCTGGTCACGGGGCGTGCGGGTTCGAGAGAGAGGTGCGCGATTATACGGTGCGCGGCGGCGCCATGCCGTACGGATTGCAGCCGCGGGCGCCCGCAAGGGACGAAAAAAACGGCTGCCGAAGCAGCCGTTTTTCGATGTCGCGCCGACAGCGATCAGTTGTCGCCGAAGGTGCGGCGTGCGTTGTCGAAGGAACGCGGGTGCGCGTTGCCGCGGTAGCCGCCTTCGCGACGGGCGCCGCCTTCGCGCGGCGCCGCATCGCGGTTGTAGCCGCGGTCGCGGTTATAGCCGCCCTCGCGCGGGGCCGATTCGCGGTTGTAGCCACCTTCGCGCGGGGCGGAAGTGCGGTTGTAGCCTTCGCGCGGTGCCGCGTCGCGGTTATAACCACCTTCGCGCGGCGCCGCGTCGCGGTTGTAGCCGCCTTGCGCGCCATCGCGCTGGCCGTAAGGCTTGCTGAAGCTGCGCTGGCCCGGCTTGGCGGCGCTGCGGCCGTCGCCCGGTTTCCAGCCCGGACGCGCGCCCGAGCGGGCCGGCGCCGAACGCTTCGGCTCGTAGCCTTCCACCACGTTGACCGGGATGGTCTGCTTGGTGAAACGCTCGATGCGCTTGATGTTGATGCCTTCGGCATGGTTCACCAGCGAGATCGCCACGCCGTTGCGGCCGGCGCGGCCGGTACGGCCGATACGGTGCACGTAGTCCTCGGGGAACTTCGGCAGGTCGTAGTTCACCACGTGGGTGATGTTCGGTACGTCGATGCCGCGGGCGGCGACGTCGGTCGCCACCAGCACGCGCACCTGGCCGCGGCGCAGGCTGTCCAGGGTGCGGTTGCGCGCGCCCTGGTGCATGTCGCCGTGCAGGGCGGCGGCCGCGAAGCCGGCGATGTTCAGGCGGTCGGCGATGGTGTCGGCGTCGCGCTTGGTCGCGGTGAACACCACGGCCTGGTCCAGCGTCTCGTCGCGCAGCAGGTGGTCGAGCAGGCGGTTCTTGTGCGACAGGTCGTCGACGAAGTGCACGCGCTGCACGATGTTCTCGTGGCGGTTGGTGGCGCTGGCGATCTGGATCACCAGCGGGTTCTTGGTGATGCGGCGCGCCATGCTGCCGACCACGCCGTCTAGGGTGGCCGAGAACAGCATCGTCTGGCGGGTTTCCGGGGTCGCTTCGACGATCTTCTCGATGTCCTCGATGAAGCCCATGTCGAGCATGCGGTCGGCTTCGTCCAGCACCAGGATTTCCAGCTGCGAGAAATCGATCTTGCCCGACTCCATGTGGTCGATCAGGCGGCCAGGGGTCGCCACCAGGATTTCAGGATTGCGCGACAGCAGCTGCATCTGCTTCGGGTAGGGCATGCCACCCAGGATCGAGACGGCGCGGATGCGGCGCATCGAGGTCGTGTATTGTTCGGTCGCGGTGGTGACCTGCAGGGCCAGCTCGCGGGTAGGGGTCAGCACCAGCATCTTCGGCTGGGCTGGCTTGAAACGGACGCGTTCGCCACGGGCCTTGGCAGCCTGCGCTTCCTGCGCAGGGGTGCGGCCCATCGGCGCCGGCTCGGTATTGGCAAACTTGTTCAGCGACGGCAGCATGAATGCCGCGGTCTTGCCCGAACCGGTTTGCGACGAGACCAGCAGGTCGCGGCCGCCGATGGCGGCGGGGATAGCCTGTTCCTGGACTGCGGTCGGCTTCAGGTAGCCGGCTTCGGTGACAGCCTTGACGAGCGACGCGTGGAGACCTAGTGCTTCAAAACTCATTGTTTTCTTTACTTTCGGTAGTGATCAGCGCTCGTCAATTGTTTGCGAGCGCAAAATAGCAACGCGAACCAACACAACGAAATGACTCAGAAATGAAAGAAATTTCGGCACAAAAGCTTTGCGCCGGGACGGTGTCAAGGTGCGACACACAGGGCGGGAGGGCTTTATGGGAGGGTATCTGAACGATACGCCTGGCTTGCGAAGCTGCTAGTTGTTACAGTGGATACTGCTGCGTGCGGTGCTGGCGACAGGTTGAGCGGATTGTTCGGCCGCGTGTCGCAAAGTGTTTTTTGCAGCGCACAAACCACACTATACAGCACTTTCGAAGTGCTTGCACAGTGTGGTCCATTTGATGTGGCGCAAAGAGCGGACTGATGAAAATCCAGCTCAAGCGCGATTGGGCGTTGCCGGCCGGCGGCCCTGGCTTTAGCGGTGCTTGCGGCTGCTGTTGGTGTTGCGCGACACGCGGTTCTTCGACGACGCCACGGCCTTGTTCTTGAAGCGCTGGGTACGCGCGCCGCTGCGCTTTTCGCCGCGGTCCGCTTCCAGCGCCACCACGGCGCTCTCGATGATGTTTTCGGCGATGTCGCTGTGCATGCTGGCCGAGGTCTTCGGCACCAGGATGGTCGAACCTGCCTTCAGGCGGGTCTGGGCCGGGATGTTGTTGGCCTGGCGGATGACTTCCGGGGTGGTGCCGAACTTCGATGCGAGCGAGCCGATGCTTTCCTTGGCGCTAGTGATGCGGTGCGTGGTCCAGTTCGACAGCGCCTGGCCCCACTGCGCCAGGTTCAGGTGGAACTTCTCGGCGTTTTCCTTCGGCAGCAGGATCTTGGTCTTCTCGCCGGTGATGACCGGACGCTTGAACTGCGGGTTCAGGGCCTTGAATTCGTCGAGCGACATCTCGGCCAGCTGGGCGGCGACGGCCACGTCGATGTCGCTGGTCTTGTCGACCGCGGTGAAGTAGGGCTGGTTGTCGATCACCGGCAGGGTGACGTTGAACTGGGTCGGATTGGCGACGATGTTCTTCACCGCCTGCAGCTTCGGCACGTAGTTGCGCGTCTCGGCCGGCATCAGATCGGCCAGGCTTTCGAAGTCGGTCGGCTTGCCCAGCGACTGGTTGGTCTTGATCGCCTTCAGGACGTTGCCTTCGCCCCAGTTATACGCAGCCAGGGCCAGCTGCCAGTCGCCGAACATGGTGTACAGGCGCTGCAGGTAGGTCAGGGCGGCGTCGGTCGAGGCCAGCACGCCGCGGCGCTCGTCCTTGAACATGTTCTGCTTCAGGTTGAAGTCCTTGCCGGTGCCCGGCATGAACTGCCAGATGCCGGCGGCGCTGGCGGTCGACAGGGCCTGCGGATTGAAGGCGGATTCGATCACCGGCAGCAGCGCCAGTTCGGTCGGCATGCCGCGCTTTTCCAGTTCCTGCACCACGTGGTACAGGTAGAGCGAGGCGCGGCCGGAGATGCGGGCCATGTAGTCCGGCTTGCTGGCGTAGGACTTGACGTGGCGCTCGACCAGGTTGTTGTTAATGTCGGGAATCGCGTAGCCGCTGCGGATGCGGCCCCAGACGTCGGTTTCCTTGTATTCGTCGACCTTCAGCATGGCGGCGCCCGCAGGCAGGCCCGGACGGCTGACGGCGGCGCCCTGGGTGGCGCTGCTGGGGGCGTTATCGATGGCCTGGGCGAACGGTGCGGAGAAGAGAAGCACCAGCGCGGCGGCGACGGAGGTAAGGCGGGTCGTGTCGTACATAGCTTTCCAGTGTTGCGTCCAGGAACGGCAGGACTGACGATCAAGGGGGGAGTGTAAGGATCAGCTCTCGGGGCAGTCAAGCAATATGTCAGCGCGGTTACAAAATTTTCTGTCTACTCATTCTGCTAACACGCAATACTTTATGGCATTTTTTGAGGGGGTATCGGATGTTTATTCCGCATTTCCCCGGTATGGCTTCGCAATAATGCCAAGTACTCCCTCCAGGTATCCGAAAAATTGCCCGTCAGAATGAGTTCTCTACGGAAATCTTTACAGCCGTGGCAGCCTGGCCGGTCCGGCAAGGCGGGTGTCTTTACCGATGTGCCCGCGTGTTTTCAACGTTACCCGCCGCGCATTGGTGGACCTATGAGCACACGCAAACTGTGCGTACAATCGCGCTTTCGCCTCAGGCATTTTTTATTATCGAAAGCATCACATGAGTACTGCCAACCCGAACGCCGACGACGACGTCATCGTCGCCGCCACCCGCCGCTGGCTGGAAAAGGCCGTCATCGGCCTGAACCTCTGCCCCTTCGCCAAGTCGGTCTATGTGAAGGAGCAGGTGCGCTACGTCGTGTCGCCGGCGCGCACGCCCGAGGCATTGCTGGAACAACTGATGGACGAACTGCAGCGCCTGTCGGACACCCCGGCCGAGGAAGTCGACACCACGCTCCTGATCCATCCTTTCGTACTCAACGATTTCCTGGATTACAACGAGTTCCTGGACGTGGCCGACGCCGCCGTCGAGGACATGCATCTCGACGGCGAACTGCAGGTGGCCAGCTTCCACCCGGATTACCAGTTCGCCGACAGCGATCCGAACGACATCGCGAACTACACCAACCGCGCGCCTTACCCGATCCTGCACCTGCTGCGCGAGGACAGCATCGCGCGCGCCGTCGAGGCCTTCCCCGACGCCGCCGAGATCTTCGAGAAGAACATCGACACCATGGAACAACTGGGCCACGAAGGCTGGGACAAGCTCGATGTCGGACCCGCGCGATAAGCCGGCGCCGGCGCAAGCCGCTGCCGGGACCGCTCCGCAGCGACCGGACACACCCTGCGTCGCAGTCTGCTCGACCACCTTCGACGACGTCTGCCGCGGCTGCGGACGCACCGTCGCGGAAGTGGCGAACTGGGTCTCGATGACGGCCGAGCAGAAGGAGCTCGTATGGGAGCGCATCCTAGCGCAAGGTTATCCGCGCCGGAATACCTGAGCCGCCTGCGCCCGGAGCACCCGAGCACGGTTGAAACGCGGCGGCCCGGCGCGCGCACGCCTTGTGCGATCATGAGACCGTAACCGCTGGTCGATCTCCATGCATCCACCGGTGGTTGCGGGATGCCGGTGGCTGTCGCGAATGATGACTCAGAGCAATTTGCTGTGCATAATCGTGCGCATTGATGATTGCATCCGACGACTGCCCGGCCGCGCCGGCCCAACCATTGCTGCCACGACAATGTTCCGGATTGATTTGCGCGCCCTCGTTTCGCGACTAAGCCGCTTCCACGGCCGTTCGGTCTATGGAGCGCTCCTGATCGTCCTCGTCGTCGGCCTGGTGGTCCCGGCCCTGGCCGGCTACCTGCTGGTGTCGTCGCAGGAGCGCCGCGCCACCGCCGCCGAACTCGACGCCACCCTGCAGCGCAACGCCGAGATCCTCGCGCTCGGCATGCAGGAGTCGCTCTGGAACATGAACCCCGAAGCGGCCCGCCCGCTGGTCGACGCGGTCATGCGCGACCCGTCGGTGGTACGGGTCCAGGTGCGCGGCGCCGCCGACGGTCCGATCGAGGCCGGATTCATCGACGTTCGTGCGCCGGCCCGTCCGCTGGGACGGGTGCTGCGCGCCGAACGCGAGATCGTGGTGCACGGCCAGCCGATCGGCCGGCTCACGATCGAAATGGACGACCGGCGCAGCGCGCAGGCGCTTCACCGCAAGCAGGACAACTACGCGCTGGTGCTGGCGCTGCAGGTGGCGCTGTCGATGGCGCTGATCGTGGCCTACCTGCAGACCCGCCTGCACCAGCCGCTGCGCGCGCTGGCCGCGTTTTCCGAGCGCCTGTCGCGCGGCGACTTCGACACCCCGCTGGCGCTCCAGGCGAAAGGCGAACTGGGCCTGCTTGGGCGCCAGATGGAGCGGATGCGCGGCGCCATCCGCGAGCTGTTCGTCGACGTCGCGCGGCGCGAGGAACAGTTCCGCACCATCGTCAACCAGGTGCCGGGCGCCGTGTTCCGCGCCCAGCCGGGCGGCGCGCTCGAGTTCGTGAGCGACGCCATCGAGGACATTTCCGGCTACCCGGCGGCAACGCTGATGCGCGGCACCACCGAGGACTGGTCGAACCTGGTCTGCCCGGAAGACCGGCGCATGCGGCGCCGCATCACGCGCGACGCCATCCTTTCAGGCCGCAGCTACGAGATCGAATACCGCATCGTCGACGCCCATGGCCTGGAGCGCTGGGTGCTCGAGAGCGGCCAGCCGCAGGGCCGGCCGGGCGAGCCGGGGTTCCGGGTCGACGGCATCATCTCCGACATCGGCGAACGCAAGCACAACGAGATGCGCATCGAGGCCCTGCTGGTGGAGCAGGGCGCGATCCTGGACAACGTGATGTTCGGCGTGGTCTTTACGCGCGAGCGCCGCATCGTCTCGACCAACCGCCGCGCCGACGAGCTGTTCGGCTATCCCGAAGGCAGCCTGGTCGGCCAGCCGGCCGCGGTCCTGTTCGCCAGCAGCGACGAGCACGCGCGCGCCGAGGACGAATTCTTCCCGCGCATGGCGCGCGGCGAGGACCCGCGCCACGAACGCCGCTTCCGCCGCCGCGACGGCAGCCTGCTGTGGTGCCTGGTCAGCGGCAGTTCGCTGGTGCCGGGCCACCCGGAATCCGGCAACGTCTGGGTGTTCGCCGACATCTCCGAGCGCAAGGAGGCCGAGGAAAGGCTGCGCCTGTCGGCCACCGTGATCGACCATATTGCCGACGGCGTGACCGTGGTCGATGCCCAGGGCACGGTCGTCGCCGTCAATCCGGCCTTCACCGCGATCACCGGCTACGAAGCGGCCGAGGTGGTGGGCCAGCCCTGGCACGTGCGGCGCTCGCCGCGCCACGACACGGCGTTCTACGAGGCGCTGGCCCGGGAGATCGAGGAACGCGACTTCTGGCGCGGCGAGTTCTGGGCCGTGCGCAAGAACGGCGACACCTATCTCGAGTGGCTCACGGTGTCGACCGTGCGCGACGACGCCGGCACGCTGACCCATTACGTGGGCGTCTTCAGCGACATCACGCGCCTGAAGGAGTCGCAGGAGCAGCTCGACTTCCTGGCCCACCACGATCCGCTGACGCGCCTGCCGAACCGCCTGCTGTTCCAGGACCGCCTGCTGCACGCGACCGGGCGCGCGCTGCGCGAGCACCAGGAGCTGGCCGTGATGTTCATCGACCTGGACCGCTTCAAGAACGTCAACGACACCCTCGGCCACCAGGTCGGCGACCAGCTGCTGGAGCAGGTGGCGGCCACGCTGGGCGCGCGCCTGCGCGAAGGCGACACCCTGGCGCGCCTGGGCGGCGACGAATTCGTCGTCCTGCTCGAGCACGTGGACGGCCACTTCGGCGCGGCCCAGGTGGCGCAGAAGCTGGTGGCGCTGTTCGAGCAGCCCTTCGTGGTGTCCGGCCACGAGCTGTTCGTCACCGGCAGCATCGGCGTCAGCCTGTTCCCGCGCGACGCGCACGACCCGAACATGTTGATCCGCAACGCCGACGTCGCCATGTACCAGGCCAAGGCGCGCGGGCGCAACGGCTACCAGTTCTACGCGCCCGAGATGGACGGCGAAGGCACCCTGCGCCTGCGCATGGAAGCGCTGCTGCGGCGCGCGATCGAGCGCGGCGAGATCTTCCTGCACTACCAGCCCCAGGTCGAGATCGAGAGCCGACGCCTGATCGGGGTCGAGGCCCTGGTTCGCTGGCATAATGCCGAGCTCGGCGCGGTCAGCCCCGAGCGCTTCATCCCGATCGCCGAGGACACCGGCTTCATCAACCAGCTCGGCGAGTGGGTGCTGTTCGAGGCCTGCCGCCAGATGGCGCGCTGGGATGCGGCCGGGCTGGCGGTGCCGAAGATGGCGGTGAACCTGTCGGTGCGCCAGGTCGAGCGCGGCGCGATGGCGCCGCTGGTCCGCGCGGCGCTGGCCGCGACCGGCCTGACGCCGCAGCGGCTGCAGCTGGAAGTGACCGAGTCGATCATCATGCACGCCGACGACGCCGCCGCTTTCATCGGCGAGCTGCACGGGCTCGGCGTGGGACTGGCGATCGACGACTTCGGCACCGGATATTCGTCGCTGGCCTACCTGAAGCAGTTGCCGGTGGACGTGCTGAAGATCGACCGCAGCTTTATCAAGGATATCTCGACGGACGCCAACGACGAGGCGATCGCGATCGCGATCATCCAGCTGGGCAAGAGCATGAACCTCTCGGTGATCGCCGAAGGGGTGGAAAACAAGGACCAGGCGGCCTTCCTGCTGCGCCATGGGTGCGGCCGTGCACAGGGTTACCTGTACGGCCGGCCTGCGGGACCGGAGGAGCTGCTGGCGGAATGGGGATCGAAGGACAATGAGAGACGACGCAGACGGGAAACCAGTAGTTGAGAAGCGCGGCAGGCCTGATGCCGCACCGTCGCGCACGCGGCGCCGCTTCCTGCTCGGCGGCCTGCTCGGCAGCGGCGCGCTGCTGGTGGGCTGGGGCGTGCAGCCGCCGCGCCAGCGCCTGCACACGGCCGAACCGCTGCCGGTGGAGCAGGGCGCCGTGGCCCTGAATGGCTGGGTGGCGCTCAATCCCGACGGCAGCGTTTCCGTGGTGGTGCCGCGCAGCGAGATGGGACAGGGCGTGCACACCGCGCTGCCGATGCTGGTGGCCGAGGAACTGGACATGCCGCTGGAAGCCGTGCGCATCGCCGCGGCGCCGATCGACAAGATCTTCGGCAACCTGACCGTGCTGCGCGAGAACCTGCCTTTCCACCCGGACCAGCGCGGCAACGTCAAGGATGGCGCCCAGTGGATGCTGTCGAAGATCGGGCGCGAGCTGGGCATCATGTTCACCGGCGGCTCGACCAGCGTGAAGGACGCCTGGCTGCCGATGCGCGAGGCCGGCGCGGTCGCGCGGGCGATGCTGGTGGAGGCTGCGGCCACGGACTGGAAGCTGCCGGCCGCGCAACTGCGCACCGAGGACGGCTTCGTGATCGGCCGCGACGGACGCCGTGCCAGCTACGCAAGCCTGGCCGCGCGCGCCGCCGAAGTCGGGGCCGGCATCGATGCCTCCGATGTGAAGCTCAAGGAGCCGCGCGCCTTCCGCCTGATCGGCAAGGCCGCGCCGCGACGCGACACGCCGGCCAAGGTCGACGGCAGCGCGCTGTTCGGTATCGACGCGCGCGTGCCCGGCATGCTGTATGCGGCGCTGAAGATGTCCCCGACCATCGGCGGAACCGTCGCTTCCTTCGACGCCGCCAGCGTCAAGGCCATGCCGGGTGTGACCGGCGTCGTCGATATCTCTTCCGCGCTGGGCGCACGTGCCGGCGCCGGCGCGGGCGTGGCCGTGGTGGCGCGCAGCTGGTGGCAGGCGAAGAGCGCCGCGGCCGCGCTGCCGGTCGCCTGGAACGCAGGCGAAGGCGCCACGCTGTCCTCGGAAGCGATCTTCGCCGGCTTCGCCGCCGCCCTCGACAAGGAGTCCGGCTACACCTATTTCGAAGCCGGCACCCAGGACGTCGCCAACGTGGCCAAGACCGTGAGCGCCGAATACCGCGCGCCCTTCCTGGCGCATGCGGCCATGGAGCCGGTCAACTGCACCGCCCAGGTCGCGGACGGCAAGGTGCGGCTGTGGGCCTCGACCCAGGTGCCGAGCATCGCGGTGGACGTGGCGGCCAAGGTCGCCGGCGTGGCGCGCGAGGATGTGGCGATCGAGGTCATGCTGCTGGGCGGCGGCTTCGGGCGCCGCCTGGAGGGCGACATGGTGGCCCAGGCGGTCGCGGTCGCGATGCAGACCGCTGGCCGCCCGGTGCAGCTGGTCTGGACCCGCGAGGACGACACCACCCACGACGTCTACCGCCCGGCGGCGCTGGCGCGCTTCACCGCGCGGCTCGACGCCTCCGGCAGCATCCTCGCCTGGGACAACAAGTCCGCCAGCGGGGCGATTGGCCACCAGTACTTCCCGCGCAACCTCGGCCTGCCCGGCATCGGTCCGGACAAGACCACGGCCGAGGGCGAGTACGACATGCAGTACGAGATCGCCAACCAGCGCATCGCCCACGTGATCGTCGACAGCGCCGTGCCGCTCGGCTACTGGCGCTCGGTAGGACACTCGCACAATGCCTTCTTCAAGGAAGCCTTCCTCGACGAGGTGGCGCACGCGGCCGGGCAGGACCCGGTCAGCTACCGGCGCGCGCTGCTGGCCGAGCATCCGCGCCACCTGGCGGTATTGGACAAGGCAGTCGCGGCGGCCGGCCCCGTGCCTGCGGGCCGCGCCCATGGCGTCGCGCTGCACCAGTCCTTCGGGAGCATCGTGGCCCAGGTGGCCGAGGTCTCGGTCGAGGGCACGGACATCCGCGTGCACCGCGTGGTCTGCGCGATCGACTGCGGCATCGTGGTCAACCCGAACATCGTGGCCCAGCAGATGGAAGGCGCGGTGGTATTCGGCCTGTCGGCGGCGCTGGCCGGCGAGATCACGATCGCGGACGGGCGCGTGCAGCAGACGAATTACGGCGACTACCCGGTGCTGCGCATGGACCGCGCGCCGACGGTCGAAACCATCATCGTACCGAGCGCCGAGCCGCCCGAAGGCGTGGGCGAGCCGGGCGTGCCGCCGATTGCGCCGGCGGTGGCGTCGGCCGTGTTTCAGTTGACGGGACAGCGGCTGCGCAGTTTGCCGCTGCGGCTGGCGTAAGCGAGGCCCGCCCGGGTGCGGCAGGCTGCCTGGCGCGCCGGCTCGTCTCCGGGTCAGCGCGCCTTCCGGTAGTGCATGGCGACCGCGCCGTTTCGCAGCGGCTGCGCCGAGATCAACGCGAGCCGTCGCGTGGCGGGCAGACCGGTCTCGTACAGGGTCGGGCCGTGGCCGGCGATCCTGGGGTGGACGAGGAACCTGTATTCGTCGATCAGGTCCAGCCGGTCCAGCTCGGCCGCCAGGTTGGCGCTGCCGAGCAGCACCCCGTTCGGGATCGCGTCCTTGAGCTGCTGCACGCTCGCGCGCAGGTCGCCGGCGAGATGGTGGCTGTTAGTCCAGGGGAAGTCCGTGCGCGTCGAGGACACCACGTACTTCGGCTTGGCCTCCAGCTTGACCGCCCATTCGCGCAGCGCCGGCGGCGCTTCCACGGCGCCGCGGGCGACCGCCGGCCAGGAGCTTTCCATCATCTCGTAGGTGACGCGGCCCCACAGCATTGCGCCGGCGTCGTCCATGAGGCCGGTGAAAAAGGCGTGGGTCTCGTCGTCGGCGATGCCTTCCTGGTGGTCGATGCAGCCGTCCAGGGTCAGGTTGATACTGAAGGTTAATAATCCCACGATGTTCTCCGTTCAAGATACCCGAAGAGCGGCTCGGCATCTGTTTTAAGAGCACGCATGGCTGCTCCTGCCAGCGGTAGTCTGGCAAGCTCGGCTGCTTACGACTCGAAGCAAACATTCGTCTACCAGTTACTTCAACTGCTCAATTGACGTCGTGGCGCGGCGGATAACAAGCTCCCCAAAGTCGCCTTCGAGAGTCAATACGTGGTTCACCATAGATACGCTTTCAAGCTCGCCAAACGTATGATGGTTGCTTAAGTCCGTACGATGCCCTAGCAAATTGAGGGCACCGAAGTTGACGTCCAGAGAAGCGCCGACTGCGCTCCAGGCTGATAGCTTGTATCTGGCCCCGTCATCGGTACAGAGCACCATCTCAAAGTGGAGGTGATTTTGATCTAGCGTGATCGACAGGATTTCGGATTCTTCAAGATCGCAGAGGTTCATGGAATGGCAGGTGTTGTTGAAACCGCTATATTTCTCTCTCAGCCCGATAGCGGACGATCAATATGGCCCAGTGTACAACGTTGTTTTCGGGAGAAGATAAACGCTTCTGCCAGGCGCGCTTTCAAGTGCGCCGCCATACGACCCAATGCACACCCACACCCACCAGCAACGCCAGCCCCACGTTCCACAACGCCACCGCCGCCGTCACCAGCACCGGCACCAGCACCCGCCAGTCGCGCGTGCGCGGCGCATTCCCCGCGACCAGGCGCGCGCCGGCAAGGGCGAGGATGACGCCCAGCACGGCCGCCGGGATGGCATGCAGCAGGAAGGCGATCGCGCCGCTGAAGCACAGCGCCAGCACCAGCAGCACCGCGCCGAAGATGACCGGCGCGCCGCCGCCGCGCGCGCCGAACGCGGCGTAGGCCGCCATGCCGCCGGCGCCGTGGCACATCGGCGCGCCGCCGACCATGCCGCCGAAGAGGTTCATCAGGCCGGTGGATAGCGACAGCTTCTTCACGCTGGCCGGCCGGTCGGGGAACAGGCGGTTGTTCTCTTCGCTGGTGCCGATCACCGCGTTCCCCAAGGTGAGCGGCAACTGCGGCAGGGCCAGCAGCAGGGTGCCGGCGACGAGGTCGTCCCAGCGCAAGTCGCCTGGCGCGAAGGCGGGCAGGCGCAGGGCAAAGGCAAAGCTGGCTTCGCGCCACAAGTCCGGATTGCGCGCCACGCCATAGGCCAGGCCGCCGAGCAGCAGCACCAGCATCGCCGGGAATAGCCGGCTCTTGCGCAGCAGCAGCGCCAGCGCGAGCGCGGCCAACGCCGCCGGCCAATCCCCATCCATCATGCGCAGCCCCTGCAGCACGAAGCTCAGGCCCAGGCCCAGCATGACGCCCAGCACTGCCGTGCGCGGGACCAGGCGCGCCAGGCGGGTGGCCAGGCCGCTCATGCCCAGCAGCAGCCACAGCGCGCCGCTCACCAGGCTGGCGGCGACGACCGCATTCGCCGTCACCATGCCGGCCTGGGCCACGGCAAGGGCGCCGACGGCCTTCATCGGCTGCACCGGGACCGGCGTGCGGTAGGCCAGGCCGCAGCAAACCAGGGCCGCGCCAAAGGCGAGCAGGATGCCGACCGGGTCCATGCCGAGCACGGCGACGTAGGCGACGACGTAGGGAACGAAGGTGCCGAGGTCGGCGAAAGCGGCGGCCCATTCGCGGCCGTCAAAGCGCAGGCCGGCGCGCGGGCCTTGCTCCTCGCCTGCCAACGCGCCTCCATGCCTCAGCTGTTCGTCCATGGCCGTCCTCACTTCGGCTTGCGGAAGGAATACCAAGGCAGGGCGCGGCTGAGCGGAATCACCTGGCCCGCGCCGGCGGTGTCGTAGCCGGGCAGGTCGCGAATCCCGTCCTGCCAGGCGCTACGCCCGAGCAGTTCGCGCAGGGTGCTGATCGGCGCCACGTCGACCGTCTCCTTCAGGCAGACAAAATAATACTGCTCGCGCATGACCGGGATGAAGTCGAGCCCGAACTCGGCGGCAGCGGCCTGGATGCCGAAGCCGGCGTCGGCCAGGTTCGACGCCACCGCCGCGGCCACCGCCAGGTGGGTGGGCTCGGCGCTGTCGAAACCCTGCACGCGGGCGGGGTCGATCTGCGCCTGGGCCAGCAGCTGCTCGACCGCGAGCCGGGTGCCGGACTGGGGCTGGCGGTTGACGAAGCGCACCTCGGGCCGCGCCAGGTCCTGCACGTTCAGTATGCGCTTCGGGTTGCCGCGCGCGACCATCAGGCCCTGCTGCCTGCCGACGAAGTTGATCAGCTTGTGGCGCCCGGGTTTCAGCAGCGCCTTGAATGCCTTCTGGGTCATGCTGCCGGGGGCGCGGTCTTCGCTGACGTGGAAGCCCGCCAGCAGGCATTCGCCGCGGCTGAGGGCTTCGATGCATTCCATGCTGCCGCGGAACTGCAGGTCGAGGTAGAGCTTGGCGTCGCGCGCCAGGCTGTCCTTCAGGCGCGGCAGGGCCAGGTCGTGGCTGGCAACCATCGGGATCACGTGCACGTTCGGATCGAAGGCCAGCGCGAATTCGCGCTCCATCTCGGCGATCAAATTCTCGACCTGGGGCATGACCCGCATCCGCGCGCGCTGCTCGGCGAACAGCAGCTTCTCGCCGAAAGGCGAGAGGCGGGCGCGCTTGCCGCGTTCCCAGACGATCAGGCTGGACGCGAGCGCCGTTTCCCATTTCTTCAGTTCGCCCCAGACGTGGCGGTAGGACAGTTGCAGGCGCGCGGCAGCCTGGCCGACCGAGCCGGACGCATGGATGGCGGACAGGATGTCGAACAGGGGATTGTCGAGCTGGGTCCGCATGCCGGCGCATCGGTCGAAGGTATACGCGAGCTTAACGTGCAGCATATTCAGGGTGCAACATATGCAATGATGTTCATATTGAAAGTTTTTAAAGGCGGCTTACCATAGCACATCGATAACAATGACACAGGGGATGTGCATGGAGATGCACTCGAACAAAGGGGCGCGGAGGGCGAGCATGGCCGCGAACTGCTTCGCCACCTTGCTGGCGGCCTGTGTTCCCGGCGCCGCATGCGCGCAGGACGCCGCCCAGGCCGCTCAGGTCACCGTCGCGCCCGTGCTGCTGGCGGCCGGCAGCCTGCGCCCGGCCTTCGGCGAGATCCTGGCGGCCTGGCGCGCAGCCGGCGGCAAGGAGTTCGCGGCCCAGTATGGCCCCTCGGGCAAGCTGCGCAAGGAGATCGAGGGCGGTCGCGCCGTCGACCTGTTCGCCTCGGCCTCGCCCGAGCATACCGAGGCGCTGGCGCGCCAGGGCCTGCTCGGCGAGTCGCGCATCTTCGCCCGCAACGCCTTGTGCGTGGTGTCCACGCCCGAGGTCGGCCTGCGCGCCGACAGGCTGCTCGATACCCTGGCCCGCCCGAGTCTGCGGCTGGCCACCTCGACCCCGGGCAGCGACCCGATGGGCGACTACACCTGGCAGTTCTTCCGCAAGGCCGATGCGCACAAGCCCGGCCTGTACGCCGTGTTCGACGCCAAGGCGCTCAAGCTGTCGGGCGCCGCCAATCTCGACCCGAACAGTACCTTGCCCTACATCGCGGCCTTCGCGGACGACAAGGCCGACGCCTACATCATGTACTGCACCAACGCGGTGATCGTGCGCGAAGCGCTACCGCGCCTGGACATGCTGCGCATCCCCGACAGCCTGAACGTGCCGAGCAGCTACGGCATCGCCGCGCGCAAGGGTTCCGCCGAGGGTGAAAGCCTGCTGCGCTTCGTGCTCAGCCCACCCGCGCAGGACATCCTGCGCAAATACGGATTTCAATGAAAGGAAAGAGCATGACCCTACTGAAGAAACACCTTGCCCTGCTGGGCTTCCTGATGGCCGCGGCCACGGCCGCCCCGGCATTTGCCCAGCAGGTGATCCGCCTGTCGACCACCACCAGCACCGAGAATTCAGGCTTGCTGCAATACCTGCTGCCGAAGTTCGAGGCCAAGACCAATTCCAAGGTCAACGTGATCTCGGTCGGCACCGGCAAGGCGCTGGAACTGGCGAAGAACGGCGACGTCGACGTGACCCTGGTCCACGCGCGCGCCAGCGAAGACAAGTTCGTGGCGGAAGGCCATGGCGTGAACCGGCACGACGTGATGTACAACGACTTCATCATCGTCGGCCCCGAGAACGACCCGGCCGGGATCAAGGGCAGCAAGGACGTGCTGGGCGCGATGAAGAAGATCGTCGACAGCAAGTCGAAATTCATCTCGCGCGGCGACAATTCCGGCACCGACCAGATGGAGAAGGGCTACTGGAAGCAGGTCGGCAGCCAGCCCCAGGGCCCGGCCTACGTCTCGGCCGGCCTGGGCATGGGCGAGGTGCTGAACATGGCGGCCGAACTGCGCGCCTACACCCTGACCGACCGCGCCACCTACATCGCCTACCGCGCCAAGACCGGCCTGCAGATCGCGGTCGAGGGCGATCCGAAAATGTTCAACCCCTACGGCATCATCGCGGTCAATCCGCAGAAGCACAAGGAAGCCAACTACAAGGGCGCGATGCAGCTGGTCGAGTGGATCACCTCGCCCGAGGGCCAGGGCCTGATCGGGTCGTTCAAGGTCGAGGGCCAGCAGGTGTTCTTCCCGTCGTACAAAGGCGAGAAGTAAGATGCGCTCCGCCGCGCATGCGCTGTTGTTGCCGCTGCTGCTGGCCGCCGGCCTCGCGGCGGCCCAGGAGGCGGTGCTGGAGGTCAAGGTCGGCTCCGGCGCGCCGCGGCGCCTGGGCCAGGCCGAGCTGGCCGCGCTGCCGCAGACCGAACTGGTCGAGGCGCGCAGCGTCGGCAGCGGGGCGAGGGCAGAGAAGGCCGAGGTGCGCTGGCGCGGCGTGCTGTTGCGCGACGTGCTCGATGCCGCCGGCATCCAGGACCTCGACCGCTACGCGCTGCGCCACTCGGGCGTGGTGGCGCGCGCCACCGACAACTACGCGGCGCTGTTCTCCTGGGGCGAGCTGTATAACGCCGGGGGCGGCGACAACGTGCTCGTCATCACCGCCATGAACGGCAAGCCGCTGCCCGCCAGCGAAGGGCCGTATGCGCTGCGTTCGCTGGGCGACACCCGCTCCGGGCCGCGCCACGTGAAGTGGCTGAACCGGGTCGAGGTGTTCACCGTTCCGAAGTAGCGGCTTTTCCTGCCGGCTAGCCGACGCCGCGCGCCGGCGGGCTGTGTCACACTGGCATGCCATTGAACGACACGCAGGAGGAACATCATGGCTAACCAGAACCAGCCGGGCCAGCACGCCCATCCCGACATGCAGCAGGCGGGCCAGCCGCAGCAACAGGATCAGCAGCAACAGCAGCAGCAACAGGAACGCGACGCCGCCCAGGCCCAGGGCGAGGCGCGCGGCGAGGAGAACTTCGACGGCCTGAAGGACAAGAAGCCCGAGGACCTGACGCCGGAAGAGCTGCGCCTGATGGCCGACACCATGCCGGGCGAAGGTCCCGGCGACTGATCCCGCCCGCCGTTTTTCGGCCGGGCCTGCCGCCGCATCATGTAAAATCCCCGGCGACTGTATTTTCATAGGTGGCACGCGACATGGGTTGGATCGGCAAGCTGTTCGGCGGCGAAGCAGAAAAACCGGCGGCGCAGGCGGTCGAGACGGCGGATGCGCCGCCGCTGGCCGACACGCACGCGCCGGCCAGTCCTGCCGAAGTCGACGCCGCCTGGTACCGCTGGCTGGTCAGCGCGAACTGGCCGGCCGCCTCGCCCGACACCGAACACCGCATCCTGGCCGAGCTGGCGCGCCTGGCGCAGTCGCCGGCATCCGGCGCCGCCCTGGTGCCGCGCGTCCCTGAAATCATCCCGCAACTGCTGCGCACCTTGCGCGACGAGAACATGAACGCGGCCGATTTGTCGCGCCAGATGGGCAAGGACGTGGTGCTGGTCGCCGAGGTCTACCGCGAGGCGAACCTGCCGCGCTACCGCCCGCGCTATCACTCCGGCCCGCCGGTCGACAGCATGGAAGCGGCCATCATGCTGCTCGGCCAGAACGGCATGCGCATGCTGCTGGCGCGCGTGGCCCTGCGTCCGGTGCTGAGCGTGCAGACCGGCGCGCTGGCGAAACGCGCGGCGCCGCTGGTCTGGACCCAGTCCGAGAAATGCGCGCTCGGCGCCAGCATCCTGGCGCCGCATGCGCGCGCCAGTCCCTTCGAGGCCTACCTGGCCGGCCTGATCGAGAACGTCGGCCTGGTGGTGGCGCTGCGCCTGGTCGACATGGCCTGCAAGGACGGCGCGCTGCCGCAGTCCGACGATTTCGTCGCCGGGCTGTTCGCCGGCGCACGCCTGCTGTCCTCGCGCATCGCCCGGCTGTGGGAATTCCCCGAGACCGTGGCCGAGGCGATCGCGCGCGCCGGCCGCTCCGAGGCGCCGCCCCTGGCCCGGACGCTGGCGCTGGCCGACCGCCTCGCCAAGCTGCGCATGCTGGTCGACGCGGCGCGCGTCGGGGCCGACGATCCTTTCGTGATTGCCGGCCTGGACCGGGCGGCGCTGGCCTGCTTCGAGCGGCTGCGGGACGAGGAAGACGAAGACGAAGACTAGGCGCGGCGCGAACGCCGCGCGGCTCAGGTAATGCTCAGGCGGCGTTCTGCAGCAGCGTGCGCAGGTTACAGTCGCGCTGCCAGTCGCGCCGCTCGGCGCTGGACTGGGCCAGGCGCGCCAGTTCCTCGGGCGCCAGCTCGGCCTGGGCCTGGACCAGGCGGTCGGCCACGGCGGGGTCGGGCAGCATGGTGCCGAAGAAGGCCACGGTGTCCTCGCGCTGCACCAGCAGGGTAGGGAAGTTCTCGACATCGAGGTCGCCGACCACGTCGGCCTGGTCTTCGATGTCGATCCAGACGAAGACCTTGTCCGGGTGGCGCGCGGCCAGGCCGTCGAAGGCGGCGCGGTAGCCGCCGCAGGTGCCGCACCAGGCCGCGCACAGGCAGGCGACGACCCAGCGGTCGCCTTCGATGGCGGCGGCGATCGTGTCGCGGTTGTCGAGCTCGAGTGTCAGGCTATGCATGGGCGCATTCTACCTCGGGCGCAGCAATCCAGCTGAACATCGCAGCAGCAGGGTGTCTGGCCGGCGGCCATGGCCGGGTCCCGCTCCGGCGGGTTAAAATAACGCATGCCTATCATCCTTGCTATCGAAACCTCGTCGGAACTCGCCTCGTGCGCGCTGCTGTCCGGCGCCCAAGTACTTTCTCGCGAATCCGGCGGCGTGCGCACCCACTCCCAGGCCGTGCTGCCGATGGTGCAGGAACTGCTCCTCGAGGCCGGCGTGAAGCTGGCCGACGTCGACGCGGTCGCCTTTGGCGCCGGTCCCGGTTCCTTCACCGGCGTGCGTACCGCCTGCGGCGTGGCCCAGGGCCTGGCCTACGGCGCCGACCTGCCGGTGGTCCCCCTGGTTACCCTGGAAGCGATGGCCGAAGCCTGCCGCGCGCGTACCGGCGCGACCGAGGTGCTGACGGTGCTCGACGCGCGCATGGGCGAAGTCTACTGGGCGCAGTACCGCTACGACGGCGGCTGGCAGGTCGTCGCCGAACCGGTGCTGGCGGCGCCCGAGGCCGTGCAGCCGCTGCCGGCCGCTGGCCTGGTCGCCTGCGGCAATGGCCTGGCGGCCTATCCGGACGCCTATGCCGGCAAGGATTTTGCGACGCAAGGCATCGGCGACATCATCCCGCATGCGCGCGAGCTGGCGCTGCTGGCCGTGCCGGCGCTGGCGGCCGGGCAGGGTGTCCAGGCGAGCCAGGCCCAGCCGCTCTACCTGCGCAACAAGGTGGCCTACACCAGCGCCGAGCGCCAGGCGATCAACGCGGCCAAGGCCGGCGCATGACCGGCGTGCCTGTCCCGCCAGGACTGGCGCTGCGCCCGATGCTGCCGGCCGATATCGACGAAGTCCATGCGCTCGAGTGCAGCGTGTTCCCGCACCCATGGAGCCGCGCGAACTTCGACGACTGCCTGGTCAGCGGCTACGACGCCTGGGTCGTGCGCGAGGAGGAAGGCAAGCTGGCCGGCTATTTTCTGCTGATGTATGCGCTCGACGAAGCCCACCTGCTCGACGTGGCGGTGGCCGGCGAGCGCCACGGCACTGGCCTCGGGCGCTGGCTGCTCGACAGCCTGTGCGCGCGTGCCCGCGAGATGGGCGCGACCTCGGTGCTGCTGGAAGTGCGTCCGTCGAACGAGCGCGCGCTGCACGTGTACCGGCGCTACGGTTTCGCGGAGATCGGCCGGCGCAAGGGGTATTATCCGGCGCATGAGGGCAAGCGCGAGGAAGCGATCGTGATGAGGTTGGACGTATGAAGGTGAGCGAACGCGACGAGGTCTTCCTGCAGGAGATGGGCATCGCGCCGCTGTGGCGCCTGCGCCATGCGCCACAGGAGGCGGCACGGGAGGAAGCAGGGCAGACCGAGGCGGCGGCGGAGGCATCCGCGCCCGTGGCCGATGCCGAAGCACCGGCTGCGCCGGCGCCTGCCGCTCCTGCACCTGCGCGTGCGCCTGCACCTGCTCGGTCGCCCGCACCCGCACCCGTGCGTCCGCCCGAGCGCGACCCGGCCTGGGGCCCGATCCCGGTCACGGCCGCCCCGCCGCCGCCTGCCTGGACACCGCCGCCTCCGCCCGAGCCGGAGCCCGACCCGTTCGCCGTCGACGAAGCGGCGATCGCCGTCATGGATTGGGACGAGCTGCGCACCGCGATCGCCAACTGCAAGCGCTGCGGCGCCTGCGCGGGCGGCGCGAAACCGGTGTACGGCGCCGGCGCCCGCGAGGCGCGCTGGTTCGTCGCCGCCGGCGCCAGTTCCGCGGCCGACGAAAAGGCCGGCGCGCCCCTGTCGGGCGAGGCCGGCAAGCTGCTCGACAACATGCTGGCCGCGGTCGACCTGTCGC
Organism: Massilia haematophila; assembly: GCF_042647645.1. Lineage (NCBI taxonomy): Bacteria > Pseudomonadati > Pseudomonadota > Betaproteobacteria > Burkholderiales > Oxalobacteraceae > Massilia > Massilia haematophila. The sequence goes on from NZ_JBHRVV010000001.1 coordinate 626,290, forward strand.
GCGAACGCGATGTCTACGTCACCAACCTGGTCAAGTGCCGCCCGACCACCGCGAACGGCGGCGACCGCGCGCCCACTCACGACGAAGCCGCCGCCTGCCGTCCCTTCCTGGAGCGCGAACTGGCGCTGACAAAGGCGTCGACCGTGCTGACCCTGGGCCAGATCGCCGCCAACGGCCTGCTCGGTAAACCCTTGCAGGAGCCGCTGGCCGGGTCGCGCGGCGCGGTCCACGCCTTTGGCGCGGCCAGCCTGGTGGCGACCCTGCATCCGGGCGAACTGCTGCGGCGCGGCCTCGACAAGGCCCAGGCCTGGGCCGACCTGTGCCGCGCGCGAGCTGCCCATGCGCGACGGGACCGATAGCTACCAGGCGTCTTTCCATCGCCGCTGGGGCCACCTGCGGCGCGCGCGGGTGCGTGCGCTGGCCTGGCTCCTCGATTCTCCCGACCTGCTCGACGCCCAAGCCCCGCACTGGCAAGGGCGCATCGCCTCGCTGGGACCGGTAACGGAGGAAGCCGCGCGCTGGCTGGCCGAACTCGACCGCGACCCGGCGCCGCTCGACGCCGCCCTCGGCGCGCGCGTCTACACCCGCCTCGGCCTGTACGCGGAAAAGCTGATGGCCTTTTATTTCCAGCACCAGGGCCGCCTGATCGCGCACGGCCTGCAGGTGCGCGCCAGCCGCAACGACACCGTCGGCGAATTCGACTTCCTGCTCGAGGCCGGGCCGGATGCGGCCGAACACATCGAGTTCGCCACCAAGTTCTACCTCCTGCAGGGGGACGCGGACAAGGAATTCGACGCCCTGGTCGGCCCCAACCTGGCCGACAGCCTGGGCGCCAAGATGCGCAAGATCTTCGAGCGCCAGCTCGAGCTGGGCGCGCATCCGGCGGCCCAGCCCTTGCTGCCCAGGCCGGTGGCGCAGGCGCGCGCGCTGGTGAAGGGCTGGCTGTTCTATCCGGCCGGCAGCTGGCCGGCGATGAGCGGCATCACGGCCGGGCACTGCCGCGGGTTCTGGTGCGCGCTGGACGAGCTGGATGCGACCGGGGCGGATGCCTTCCTGATCCTGCCGCGCCTGCAGTGGCTGGCGCCGTTTCGCGCGATGTCGGCCGCCTCGTTGATGAACCGCGCGCAGCTGCACGCGGAGCTGGAAGCGCAGTTCGAGGAATCGCCCTCGCCGGTGCTGGTGGCCGTGGTGCGCGAGACGCCGGGCTGCGTGGAAGAGATCGAGCGCGGCTTCATCGTGCCGAACGACTGGCGCGAACGCGCCGCAGCCCGCCGTGCCGGCGATGCGACGCGAAATATTGTCTGGTAAGTATTAGTTAATTGCAAATATTATTTGCAGGCTTGTAGGGTGGGCACGGCGTACCCACGCGTTACGCACGTGTCCTATATTGTTGACAGGGCTGCAGCGCTACGCGGCGTCGACAGAACCGCTTGCGGCAGAGTGACACGTTATCGAGCGATGATTCCGAACACGTAGCCGGGTGAAACGCACGAAACGCGTGGGCACGGCGTGCCCACCCTACGAATGCGGCGCTTAATGCTTGTGCTCGCCAATCAAGGCCAGCGAATCGTGCTGCGCCTGGTTGCGCTGGTGGCGCCTGAGGATCAGGTAAGTGATGCCCGCGATCGACAGGCCGAAGATCACGATGATCACGTTCAGGTCGAGGTTCAGGGTGATCATGATGGCGTACATCGCCAGCATGGTCAGGATCGACAGGTTCTCGTTGAAGTTCTGCACGGCGATCGAGTGGCCGGCGCTCATCAGGACGTGGCCGCGGTGCTGCAGCAGGGCGTTCATCGGCACCACGAAGTAGCCCGACAGGAAGCCGATCAGCGCCAGCAGCGGGTAGGCGACGGCGACGTCGTAGACGAACACCATCACGGTGACGACCAGGCCCATGAGGATGCCCATCGGGATCACGGTCAGCGATTTCTTCAGCGGCACGATCTTCGCCGCCAGCGCCGCGCCGACCGCGACGCCGATCGCGACCACGCCGATCAGGTTGGTGGCCTTGTCGAGCGGCATGTCCAGCGAGCGCTCGGCCCACTTCAGCACGATGAACTGCAAGGTCGCGCCCGCGCCCCAGAACAGGGTGGTGATGGCCAGCGAGATCTGGCCCAGCTTGTCCTTCCACAGCGTGGCCGAGCAGTTGGCGAAATCGGCGATCAGCTTCATCGGATTGCGTTCCTGGTGCTCGTAGCGGGCGCCGGTGTCGGGAATGCGCAGGTTGAACAGCGCGGCAAGGATATAGATGCCGACCACGACCGCCATCGCGGCCTCGCTGGTGGTGTCGATGCCCGGAACGTGCAAGCCGACCAGGAAGGCGGAGCCGGCCTGGCTCACCAGCGCGCCGCCCAGCACGGTGCCGAAGATGATCGACATCACGGTCAGGCCCTCGATCCAGCCGTTGGCGGCGACGAGTTTTTCCGGCGGCAGCAGTTCGGTCAGGATGCCGTACTTGGCCGGCGAATACACGGCCGCGCCGAAGCCGACCACGGCGTAGGAGAGCAGGGGGTGCACCTCCATGAACATCAGGGCGCAGCCGAAGATCTTGATCAGGTTCGCGATGAACATCACGCGGCCCTTCAGCATGGCGTCGGCGAAGGCGCCCACGAAAGCGGCCAGCAGGACGTAGAACAGGACGAATGACAGCTTCAGCAGTGGAGTCAGCGAAGCCGGGGCATTCATCGTCACCAGTATGTCAATGGCTACGAACAGCAGCGCATTGTCTGCCAGCGACGAGAAGAACTGCGCCGCCATAATGGTGTAGAAACCACGGTTCATCGAGAGTATCTGAAAACGAGTGTGGGTTGCTTTATACCATGAAAGGTCGGCTCGCCAAAGAAAACAGCCGGGCAGGACCCCGTCCGGTCCGGTAAAATAGAACCCTTCACCTAATTTGCGATTCGCCCGGTTTCCGGTCTTTTTTCGTCATTTTTTTCCTGTCCGCCTGCCATGCCACGCCCGCTTTGCGCCACTATCCACCTCGATTCGATGCAGCATAACCTGGCGCGCGCACGCGCCTGCGCCCCCCAGTCCAGGCTCTGGGCCGTGGTCAAGGCGAACGCCTACGGCCATGGGCTCGAGCGCGGCATGAAAGGCTTCGCCCAGGCCGACGGCCTGGCCCTGATCGAGACCGAGAACGCCCTGCGCCTGCGCGAACTCGGCTGGATCAAGCCGGTCCTGCTGCTGGAAGGGATCTTCGACGTTTCCGACGTGCCGCTGCTGGCCGAGCACAACATCAACAGCACGGTCCACTGCCTGGAGCAGATCAAGATGCTCGAGTACACCCAGCTGTACCGCCCGATCGATGTGCACCTGAAGATGAACACCGGCATGAACCGTCTCGGCTTCAAGCCTGAAGAATACGCCGCCGCCTACAAACGCCTGCGCGCGATTCCAGGCGTGCGCAACATCACCCACATGACCCACTTCGCCAACGCCGACGAACTCGAGCACCCGCGCCTGACGATCGCCGAGCAGGTGCGCCGCTTCTGCAGCGGCGTCGAGGGCCTGGAGGGCGAGCGCAGCCTGTCGAACTCGGCCGGCGTGCTGCACCAGGAGGCCCTGGCCAACGAACTGCAGAACGACTGGGTCCGCCCCGGCATCATGCTCTATGGCGGCACCCCGGGCGGCGGGCGCACCGCGCACGACTTTGGCCTGCGCCCGACCATGACCCTGTCCTCCGAGATCATCGCGATCCAGGACCTGGTGGCCGGCGACACGGTCGGTTACGGCAGCCGTTTCGAAGCGACCGGCCCGATGCAGGTCGGCGTGGTGGCCTGCGGCTATGCCGACGGCTATCCGCGCCACGCGCCGCACGGCACCCCGGTGATCGTCGACGGCATCCGCACCACCGTGGTCGGCCGGGTGTCGATGGACATGATGACGGTGGACCTGACGCCGATCGCCAACGCGCGCGTCGGCAGCAAGGTCACGCTCTGGGGCGACGGCCTGCCGATCGACGAGGTGGCGAGCGCTTCCGGCACCATCGGCTATGAATTGATGTGCGCACTCGCGCCGCGCGTGCGCGTGAGCGAAGGACGGATGGGAACCCATGGCTAAGGCAAAAACCCAGTACGTGTGCAGCGAGTGCGGCAGCGTAGCGAGCCGCTGGATGGGCCAGTGCCCGGACTGCAAGGCCTGGAACACCATGGTCGAGACGGTGGCGGAAAGCGCCGGCGTGAACCGCATGTCGCAGACCCAGCACCACAAGGCGCTGGCGCAGACCGCGCCGGTGCTGTCCCTGGCCGACATCGAGGCGATCGACGTGCCGCGCTTCGGCACCGGGATCGAGGAATTCGACCGCGTGCTGGGCGGCGGCCTGGTTGCCGGCGGCGTGGTGCTGATCGGCGGCGACCCCGGCATCGGCAAGTCGACCCTGCTGCTGCAGGCGCTGGCGAACCTGGCCTCGGTGCGCAGTACTTTATATGTGAGCGGCGAGGAATCCGGCGCCCAGATCGCGCTGCGCGCCAAGCGCCTGGCGGTCGACGCCAAGGACCTCAAACTGCAGGCCGAGATCCAGCTCGAGAAGATCCTCGGCACGCTGGCCGACCTGAAGCCGGAAGTGGCCGTGATCGACTCGATCCAGACCCTGTACTCCGACGCGCTGACGGCGGCGCCGGGTTCGGTGTCGCAGGTGCGCGAGTGCGCGGCGCAACTGACGCGCGTGGCGAAGCAGACCGGCGTGACCATCATCCTGGTCGGCCACGTCACGAAAGAGGGCGCGCTGGCCGGTCCGCGCGTGCTCGAGCACATCGTCGACACCGTGCTCTATTTTGAAGGCGACACCCAGTCGAGCTTCCGCCTGGTGCGCGCGATCAAGAACCGCTTCGGCGCCGTCAACGAACTGGGCGTGTTCGCCATGACGGAAAAGGGGCTGAAAGGGGTGTCGAACCCCTCGGCGCTGTTCCTGTCCCAGCACGACAGCCAGGTGCCGGGTTCCTGCGTCATGGTGACGCAGGAGGGCACGCGGCCGCTGCTGGTCGAGATCCAGGCCCTGGTCGACGCCAGCCACCTGCCGAATGCGCGCCGGCTCTCCGTCGGCCTGGAACAGAACCGCCTGGCGATGCTGCTGGCCGTGCTGCACCGCCACGCCGGCATCGCCGCTTTCGACCAGGACGTGTTCATCAACGCGGTCGGCGGGGTGAAGATCGCCGAGCCGGCGGCCGACCTCGCGGTGCTGCTGGCGATCAACTCGTCAATGCGCAACAAGCCGCTGCCGCGGGGCCTGGTCGTGTTCGGCGAAGTCGGCCTGGCCGGCGAAATCCGCCCGGCCCCGCGCGGCCAGGAGCGCCTGAAGGAAGCGGCCAAGCTGGGTTTCTCGACGGCGATCATCCCGAAGGCGAACGTGCCCAAGCAGAAAATCGAGGGCATGAACATCATCTCGGTCGAGCGCATCGACCAGGCATTCAGCAAGCTGCGCGAACTGGATTGACCAGGCCGAAACCGGGCCGGGCTCAGCGGGGGCATGCGTTTTTGCCTATAATTGGGCCCGTTCCAAAGTTTCAGCGGTAAATCGTGCAGACAGATAACAGGCAGTCCCCACGCAAGGTATTCAAGACCCGCGCCATGCTGGCCGTCGAAGGCGCGGCGCCGGTGCTGGGCCGCACCTCCGACATCGGCGCCAACGGCGTCAGCGTCAGCGTGCCGCACCCGGTCGGTGTCGGCCAGTCGGCCCAGTTGCGCTTCGACCTCCTGGTCGACGGCAATATCGTTCCGGTGAACACGCGCGCCAAGGCCCAGTACTGCATCCTCAGCGGCGGCGATTTCAAGGTCGGCTTCCAGTTCCTCAACCTGGAGCTGGCTGCCATGACCGCGCTCTCGCGTTTCCTGCGCTGACGATCGGGTGCAAAAAGCAAAGCGGCGAGTGCCCATCGGGCCTCGCCGCTTTTTTACGTGTTGACGCGGCCCGCGCAGCAGGCTATTCGCTATTCGTGATAGCGGTCGTGCAGGGTTTCCGAGCTGCCTCCGATTTCCTGGAAGATTTCGTAGGCAATCAGGCCAACCATGCCACTCAGGATTGCAAAAACAAACATATTCCACATACGACTCAAACGCTCTTCAGCATCCCCTCCGTGTCAAGATGACACTTGGAGCATAGCAGCCGGCGATGTATTTACAAGAGTGGGGCCCGCCTATATTTGCAGCCGGCTTCGCTCGACCGTGGCGGCAATCCGCGCCGGGCCGGGCGGCCGCGCACCCAGTGAAAACTAGCCGTCATCAATTGTGTGACGGCCATCCGCGCTTCGCGGCACCATGACGCCGGAACCCACGTCATGGGCGTGCACGCGGTCGTCATCGGGCCGACACAGTGCTGAAACACACGTGTGACACGCCCGGCCGCCATGTCATCGATTCGATGACATGGTCATGCGCCCTGGCAGGCGGCAGGGCCGTGTCATCAACTTGTCATATTCGGGCAGTAGACTTCGCGCTAATTGAACCGGGGCAGCCCGGGGCGCAGTCCGCGCCACTTTCTGAAAGGATATCGATATGCGTATGAAGCACTTGCTCCTCTCCGTCGCGGTGGCCGCCGCCACCCTGGCGGCAGGCGCTGCCCAGGCGGTCAACATCACCGGCGCCGGCGCGACCTTCCCCTATCCGATCTACGCGAAGTGGGCGGAAATGTACAAGAAGGCCAGCGGCAACGGCATGAACTACCAGTCGGTGGGCTCGGGCGCCGGCATCAAGCAGATCAAGGCGAAGACCGTCGACTTCGGCGCGTCCGACATGCCGCTGCCGGCACAGGACCTGGAGGCCGCCGGGCTGTTCCAGTTCCCCGCCGTCATGGGCGGCGTGGTCCCGGTCGTGAACATCGCGGGCGTGGCCCCGGGCCAGGTCAGGCTGACCGGCCCGGTGCTGGCCGACATCTTCATGGGCAAGATCACCAAGTGGAACGCGCAGCCGATCGCCGCCCTGAACCCGGGCGTCAAGCTGCCGGCCGATAACATCACGGTCGTGCGCCGCGCCGACAGCTCGGGCACCTCCTTCCTGTTCACCGACTACCTGGCCAAGGCCAGCCCGGACTGGAAGCTGAAGATCGGCGCCGGCACCTCGGTCAAATGGCCGACCGGCGTGGGCGGCAAGGGCAACGAGGGCGTGGCCGCCAACGTGCAGCGCATCAAGGGTTCGATCGGCTACGTCGAATGGGCCTACGCCAAGAAGAACCGCATGGCGCACACCCAGCTGCAGAACCGCGAAGGCGCCTTCCTCCAGCCGGACGACGCCGCCTTCAAGGCTGCCGCCGCCAGCGCCGACTGGGCCAAGGCGCCGGGCTTCGGCGTGGTGCTGACCGACCAGCCGGGCAAGGCCAGCTGGCCGATCACCGGTGCCTCGTACATCATCATGTACAAGGCCCAGGCCGACGCTGCGAAGGGCAAGGAAGTGCTGAAGTTCTTCGACTGGGCCTATCGCGAAGGCGACGCCGCCGCCGCCGACCTGGACTACGTGCCGATGCCCGACGCCGTCACCAAGCTGGTGCAGGATGCCTGGCGCGCGAACGTGAAGGACGCCGCCGGCAAGGCACTCTGGTAATCACGCGATAACGAAGCACTAAACGAAGCACCAAGCGAAGCACCGAGCCAAGCCGCCGGGCCAGCCCGGCGGCGATCATCGCGGCACACACAAGAACATCACATGAGCGCACATCCTTCCGTCGCAATCGAGGACGAGGCCCGCCTGGCCGCGGCCGACCACGAACATGCCGCCCTGCGCAAGACCATGCGCAACCAGCGCATCCAGGACTTCCTGTTCCACAAAATTACCCTGCTGTTCGCCGCCAGCGTGCTGCTGGCCCTGCTCGGCATCATCGTCTCGCTGGCGATCGGCGCCGCGCCCGCCTTCAAGGAATTCGGCGCCGCCTTCATCACCACCGTCGAGTGGGACCCGGTCGAAGACCGCTACGGCGCCCTGATCGCCATCTGGGGCACGGTCGCCACCTCGCTGATCGCGCTCCTGATCGCCTTCCCGATCAGCTTCGGCATCGCCCTGTTCCTCACCGAGATCTGCCCCGCCTGGCTGCGCCGTCCGATGGGCACCGCCGTCGAGCTGCTGGCCGGCGTGCCGTCGATCATCTACGGCATGTGGGGCCTGTTCGTGTTCGCGCCCCTGTTCGCCGACTACGTGCAGCCGCTGCTCCAGAACACCCTCGGCCAGCTGCCGGTCATCGGCCAGCTGTTCCAGGGCCCGATGATGGGCATGGGCATCCTGACCGCCGGCCTGATCCTGGCCGTGATGATCATCCCCTTCATCTCCTCGGTGATGCGCGACGTGTTCGAGATCGTCCCCGCCGTGCTGAAGGAATCGGCCTACGGGCTGGGCTGCACCAAGTGGGAAGTGGTGCGCAAGGTCGTGCTGCCCTACACCCGCAACGGCGTGGTCGGCGGCGTGATGCTGGGCCTGGGCCGGGCGCTGGGCGAAACCATGGCCGTCACTTTTGTCATCGGCAATGCGCACGAACTCTCGGCCTCGCTCTTCATGCCTGGTAACTCGATTTCCTCGACCCTGGCCAACGAATTCGCCGAAGCGACGCCGGGCCTGCACGTGTCCTCGCTGTTCGCCCTCGGCCTGATCCTGTTCGCGATCACCTTCGTCGTGCTCGCCGCTGCAAAACTGATGTTGGTGGGGATGTCCCGCAAGGAAGGTGTGAAATGAACGGCATCGTCAAGAACCCCGTGTACCGCCGGCGCCTGCTGGCGCACCGCATCGGCATCGCCCTGTCGGTGCTGGCGATGGCGATCGGCCTGGCCTTCCTGGCCTGGATCCTGGCCACGCTGCTGATCCAGGGCTTCGGCGCGCTCTCCGGCCCGATGTTCAGCCTCGACACCCCGGCCCCCGGCAGCGAAGGCGGCCTGCGCAACGCCATCGTCGGCAGCCTGATGATGGTCGGCCTGTCGACCCTGGTATCGACCCCGGTCGGCATCCTGGCCGGCATCTACCTGGCCGAGTACGGCGAGACCAACCGCTTCGGCCAGGTCACCCGTTTTGTGACCGACATCATGCTGTCGGCGCCGTCGATCGTGATCGGCCTGTTCGTCTACGCCCTGTACGTGGCCAACGTGAAGCATTTCTCGGGCTATGCCGGCTCGATCGCGCTGGCGCTGATCGCCATCCCCGTGGTCGTACGCACCACCGACAACATGCTGCGCCTGGTGCCGAACAGCCTGCTCGAGGCGGCCTTTGCCCTCGGCGCCCCGCGCTGGAAGGTGGCGATGCTGGTGCGCCTGCGCGCCGTCAAGGCCGGCGTGATCACCGGCGTGCTGCTGGCCCTGGCCCGCATCTCGGGCGAAACCGCGCCGCTGCTGTTCACCGCGCTCAACAACCAGTTCTTCAGCACCGACATGGACGCGCCGCTGGCCAACCTGCCGGTCGTGATCTACACCTACGCGATGAGCCCCTACGACGACTGGCGCTCGCTGGCCTGGGGCGGCGCGCTGCTGGTGACCTTCACCGTGCTGTTCCTGAACATCCTGTCGCGCACCCTGTTCACGCAGAAGACCCCGCGTTAATTTATCCTGATAACCATGACCCAAGCTATGGCAACCCCGACCCCGACGCCGACGCCGTCGGCCAAGACCAAGACGATCGAGATCTCGAACCTGGATTTCTTCTACGGCAAGAGCCAGAGCCTGAAGAACGTCTCGCTCGACATCCACGAGAAGCAGGTGACCGCCTTTATCGGCCCTTCCGGCTGCGGCAAGTCGACCCTGCTGCGCACCCTGAACCGCATGTACGATTTGTATCCGGGGCAGCGCGCCGAAGGGTCGATCATGTACCGCGGCCGCAACATCCTCGCACCGGGCGTGGACGTGAACATGCTGCGCGCCAAGATCGGCATGGTGTTCCAGAAGCCGACCCCGTTCCCGATGTCGATCTACGACAATATCGCCTTCGGCGTGCGCCTCTACGAGAACCTGTCGAAGGGCGAGATGGACGAGCGCGTCGAGTGGGCGCTGAAGAAGGCGGCGCTGTGGGAAGAGGCGAAGGACAAGCTGAGCAAGAGCGGCCTGTCGCTGTCCGGCGGCCAGCAGCAGCGCCTGTGCATCGCGCGCGGCGTGGCGGTGAAGCCGGACGTGCTGCTGCTCGATGAGCCGACCTCGGCGCTCGATCCGATCTCGACCGCGAAGATCGAGGAACTGATCAGCGAGCTGAAGCAGGACTACACGATCACGATCGTGACCCACAACATGCAGCAGGCGGCGCGCTGCTCCGATTACACTGCATACATGTACCTGGGCGAACTGGTGGAATTCGGCGAGACCGACCAGCTGTTCATGAACCCGAGCAAGAAAGAGACGCAAGACTACATCACGGGTCGTTTCGGTTGATCGACGGTCCGGACAATAACGCATACCAGGGAGAGCAGTAATGATTGGCGAGCATTCTTCAAAGCAGTACGACCAGGAACTGGAATCGATCCGCTCCAAGGTCCTGCTGATGGGCGGCATGGTGGAAACCCAGTTCGAGGAAGCGCTGAACTGCTTCCGCGTCGACGACCCGGCCAAGGCCGACAAGGTGATGGCCGACGACCATGCGGTGAACCAGCTCGAAGTGCAGCTCGACGACGCCTGCAGCCACCTGATCGTGCGCCGCCAGCCGACCGCCAACGACCTGCGCACCGTGATGGCGACCATCAAGGTGATCACCGACCTGGAACGCATCGGCGACGAGTCCTCGAAGATCGCGCGCACCGCCAAGAACCTGCACGCGCGCGGCAACGCCGGCTTCGCCCACTTCGACATGATCCGCAGCATCGGCAAGGCCACCTCCGACCTGCTGCACGACGCCCTCGACGCCTTCGCCCGCCTCGACGGCAAGCAGGCGCTGCAGATCATCGCGGCCGACGAAGTCGTCGACCACGAATTCCGCACCATCCTGCGCAACCTGATCACCTTCATGATGGAAGATCCGCGCACGATCTCCTCGGCGCTCGACACGTTGTGGGTGGCGAAAGCCATCGAGCGCATCGGCGACCATGCCAAGAACATCGCCGAGTACGTGATCTACGTGGTCGAAGGGCGCGACATCCGCCACAGCAAACCCGCGGCGCACGAGGGCTGACCGGATGAGCAATACGACCGTACTGGTAGTGGAGGACGAGCCGGCGATCGTCGAGCTGGTGAGCTACTCGCTGCGCGAGGCCGGCTGGACGATCAGGTCGGTCGGCACCACCGCCGCGGCCTGGGACAGTATCGCCCACGGCAAGCCCGACCTGCTGCTGCTCGACTGGATGCTGCCCGACCAGAGCGGCCTGCGCCTGCTGGCGCGCCTGCGCGCCGACCGCGACTTCCAGGACATCCCGGTCATCATGCTGACCGCAAAGAGCATGGAAGAGGACAAGCTGGCCGGCCTGAACACCGGCGCCGACGACTATGTCACCAAGCCGTTCTCGCCGCGCGAACTGCTGGCGCGCGCGCGCGCGCTGCTGCGCCGGAAAAGCCCGCACCTGGCCGAGGCCCCGCTGCGCGCCGGCGCCGTGGTGCTCGATCCGGCCAGCTGCACGGTCTCGATCGAGGGCAGCCAGATCGACATCGGCAACGCCGAATACAAGCTGCTGAAGTTCCTGCTGGCGCACCGCGAGCGCGTATTCTCGCGCGCCCAGCTGCTCGACAAGGTGTGGGGCGACCACGCCGTGATCGAGGAACGCACGGTCGACGTGCACGTGCTGCGGCTGAGGAAAGCCCTGAAGGGCGCCGAGGGCCTGATCCGCACCGTGCGCAGCGTCGGGTATATGCTCTCGGAAAAATAATCCATACAAGGTCCGATGAACCCCAAACTGCTGTTCTGGGTGCCGGCGCTGCTGCGCCTGGCTTCCATCTTCGTGGCCGCCGGCGTGGTCTGGTGGCTGGGCGGGCTGGTCGCGGCCCTGGCGGCGGCGCTGGCCGGCGCCCTGGTGGCGCTGGTGGTGCAGCTGCGCTACCTGCAGGAGCTGGGCCAGTGGCTGGACGACCCGCATTCCGGCAGGCTGCCCGACGGCTGGGGCGCCTGGACCGACGTCTTCGCGCGCCTGTACCGCCTGCGCCGCGAGGACGAGCGCAACCAGGAGGAGCTGGCCGAATGGCTGGCGCGCTTCCGCCAGGCCATGCGCCTGCTGCCGGAAGGCGTGGCCATCATGGACGACGTGCTCTTCCTCGAATGGTGCAACCCGGCGGCCGAGCGCCACCTGGGCCTGACGCTGGAGCGCGACAAGGGCCTGCGCGTGACCAACCTGGTGCGCCATCCCGACTTCATCGACTACATCATCCTCGGCCGCTACGAGCAGCCGCTGACCCTGTCCTTCCGCGGCCGCAAGATCGAATGCCGCATCATCCCGTTCGAGAACCGGCGCCAGATCCTGGTCACCCACGACGCCACCGATGCCGAGCGCATCGAGGCGATGCGGCGCGACTTCATCGCCAACGCCTCGCACGAGCTGCGCACGCCGCTGACCGTGATCGTCGGCTTCCTGGAAATCGCGATGTCGGACCCCTGCATGGACGCCGCCACCCGCGAAGCGCACCTGAAGCTGATGACCGAGCAGGGCCAGCGCATGCAGCGCCTGATCGAGGACATGCTGACGCTCTCGCGCCTGGAGTCGGACGAATTCCCGCTGCGCCGCGAACGGGTCGACGTCAAGTCGCTGGTCGAGTCGGTGGCGAGCGAGGCGCGGGCGCTGTCGAACGGGCGCCACGAGATCGCGGTGTCGGTCGAGGGCCCGGACGTGATGGGCAGCGTCGAAGAGCTGCGCAGCGCGTTTGCCAACCTGGCCTCGAACGCGGTGCGCTATTCGCCCGACGGCGGCCGCATCGCCCTGTCCTGGCGCCGCGCCGAGGGCGAGCTGCAGTTCGCGGTGAGCGACACCGGCATCGGCATCGACCCCCAGCACATCGCGCGCCTGACCGAACGCTTCTACCGCGTCGACAAGAGCCGCTCGCGCGACACGCAAGGCACGGGCCTCGGGCTGGCGATCGTCAAGCACGTGCTGCTGCGCCATGGCGGCAGGCTGAAGATCAGCTCGGTGGCGGGGGAGGGAAGTACGTTTACCGCGTCGTTGCCGGATACCTCGCTGCAGGGATGAGTTGACGCCGGCGTGCGCCGGTTCTCGTAGGGTGGGTTCTTGAACCCACGCCGTACGGCGGTCGCATTAACGCGGCTCTTGCGACCGAGCGATTGTCGATGGCGGTCTCCGGATGACCTTGCGGTAAGCATCGGTACAACCGCGTGGGTTCAAGAACCCACCCTACAAGAACCCGCCTCATCCATCCCGTCACATTGCGCGGTACAATCGGGAATTGTCTTTCTCGACCCGCACATGTTCTCTCGACGTACCTCCATCATCGCGCTCGGCGCGCTCGTCCTGGCCGGCTGCGGCAGCACCCCGCCAGCCCCTCCGACCCCGGTAGCCGTACAACCGCCTCCACCGAAGAAGGTCCGCATCGGCCTGGCCCTGGGCGGCGGCGCGGCGCGCGGCTTTGCCCACATCGGCGTGATCAAGGCCCTGGAAGCCCAGGGCATCGTGCCCGAGATCGTGGTCGGCACCAGCGCCGGTTCGGTGGTCGGCGCGCTGTACGCCTCCGGCTACGACGGCTTCGCGCTGCAAAAGACCGCCATGACGATGGACGAGGCCACGATTTCCGACTGGGCGCTGCCGCTGTTCTCGAAATCCCCGGGCGTGCTCAAGGGCGAGGCCCTGCAGAACTACGTCAACAAGGCGGTCGCCAACGTCCCGATGGAACGCTTCCCGAAACGCTTCGGCGCGGTGGCGACCGACCTCAAGACCGGCGAATCGATCCTCTTCAACAAGGGCAATGCCGGCCTGGCCGTGCGCGCCTCGTCCTCGGTGCCGAGCGTGTTCCAGCCGGTGAAGATCGGGACCAAGACCTATGTCGACGGCGGCCTGGTGGCGCCGGTGCCGGTGAAGTTCACGCGCGAAATGGGCGCCGACTTCATCATCGCGGTGAACATCTCGACCCAGGCCGACACCCAGGCCACCGCCAGCTCGCTCGACGTCCTGATGCAGACCTTTTCGATCATGGGCCAGCGCATCAACCATTTCGAGCTGAAGGAAGCCGACATCGTCATCACCCCGGCGCTGGGCAAGATGGGCAGCGCCGACTTTGCCGGACGCAACCTGGCAATCCTCGCCGGCGAGCAGGCCGCGGCGGCGGTCATGCCGCAGATCAAGGCCAAGCTCAAGGCGAAGCAGCAACAATAACTATTCAGACCTCAATAAGGAAAACTCATGCAGACCAAACCGATGCTGACCCTGGACGACGTGAAGACCATCGCCGCCGCGGCCGAAGCCGAAGCCGTCAAGAACAACTGGCCCGTGACGATCGCGATCGTCGACGACGGCGGCCACCTGCTGTGGCTGCAGCGCCTGGACGGCGTGGCGCCGATCTCGGCCCACATCGCCCCGCAAAAGGCGAAGACCGCCGCACTGGGCCGCCGCGAATCGAAGATCTACGAAGACATCATCAACAACGGCCGCGTGTCCTTCCTGTCGGCGCCCGAGATCGAGGGCATGCTGGAAGGCGGCGTGCCGGTCGTGGTCGACGGCCACGTGATCGGCGCGGTCGGCGTGTCGGGCGTGAAGTCGACCGAGGATGCGCAGATCGCCAAGTCGGGCATTGCCGCGCTGGTCGCTACTTCGTAATATCGGAGGCTGCCGTAGGGTGGGCACTCCGTGCCCACCCTACTTGATTGACCTGTCGAATCCGCCGCCCACGCGTTCAGGCGACGGTCGGGGCGCCGCACCGCGTTCACCGTCGCATCATCCCATCAAGTCCGTTGAATCCCGGAAAATCCCAGCTCTGCAGTAAGTAAAAACCCCGATTTTGCCCCGTTTCGATCCGTCGGTACATTGCCGACATACTCGATACGCGCTATAATTTGGGGGTTTAGCCATTCACTTACTTGCCGTAGCGCCTACCTCCCATTCCTCATTCCAAACGACCTCCAACTCGGACCAGCGACGCGCGTCCGTGGGCCTTGGATGTCGGTCTGACGTGGCGCAGCTACGGTAACTTTATTGGGAGTTACCCTTGCCGCCATTTTTTTCTGGCCCAGCCGTCCCAGCCATCCTGGCCCTTGCAGACGGAACGATTTTCCGAGGTTATTCCATTGGTGCCGCCGGTCACACGACCGGTGAAGTGGTATTCAATACCGCGATCACGGGCTACCAGGAAATCCTTACCGACCCCAGCTACTCGCGTCAGATCGTCACGCTGACGTACCCGCACATCGGCAACTACGGCGTGAACAGCGCCGACGTCGAAGCCGGTAAAGTCCACGCCGCAGGCCTGATCATCCGCGACCTGCCGCTGATGGCGTCGAATTTCCGTTCCACCCAGTCGCTGTCGGATTACCTGAAAGCCGAAAATGTCGTGGCAATCGCCGGCATCGATACCCGCAAGCTGACCCGCCTGCTGCGCGAGAAGGGCGCCCAGGCCGGCGCCATCCTGACCGGCACCCAGGGCAACCAGCCTTCGGAAAGCCAGGCACTGGAATTGGCCCGCTCCTTCCCCGGCCTGGCCGGCATGGACCTGGCGAAAGTCGTCTCGGTCAAGGAGCCTTATGTCTTCACCGAAACCGAGTGGAAGCTCGGCCAGGGCTTCGGCAAGCAGGAAAACCCGCAATACCACGTGGTCGCCTTCGACTACGGCGTCAAGCGCAACATCCTGCGCATGCTGGCCGAGCGCGGCTGCAAGGTCACCGTCCTGCCGGCGGAATCGACCGCGGAAGACGCACTCAAGCTCAACCCTGACGGCATCTTCCTGGCCAACGGTCCGGGCGACCCGGAACCCTGCGACTACGCCATCAAGGCCACGGCCGAGCTGATCGAGAAGGGCATCCCGACCTTCGGCATCTGCCTGGGCCACCAGATCATGGCGCTCGCGTCCGGTGCGAAGACGATGAAGATGAAGTTCGGCCACCACGGCGCCAACCACCCGGTGCAGGACCTGGATTCGAAGAAGGTCCTGATCACCTCGCAGAACCACGGCTTCGCGGTCGATCCGGACACGCTGCCGAAGAATTGCCGCGTGACCCACGTCTCGCTGTTCGACGGCTCGCTGCAGGGCTTCGCCCGCACCGACAAGCCAGCCTTCTGCTTCCAGGGCCACCCGGAAGCGTCGCCCGGCCCGACCGACGTTGCCTACTTGTTTGACCGCTTCATCAGCCTGATGCAAGCCCAGGAGAAGAATTAAATGCCAAAGCGTAGTGATATCAAAAGCATCCTGATCATCGGCGCCGGCCCGATCGTCATCGGCCAGGCCGCGGAGTTCGACTATTCCGGCGCACAAGCGTGCAAGGCCCTGCGCGACGAAGGCTACAAGGTCATCCTGGTAAACAGCAATCCGGCGACGATCATGACCGACCCGGAAATGGCCGACGTCACCTACATCGAGCCGATCACCTGGAAGGTCGTCGAGCGCATCATCGCCAAGGAAAAGCCGGACGCGATCCTGCCGACCATGGGCGGCCAGACCGCGCTGAACTGCGCGCTCGACCTGCACCGCCACGGCATCCTGGAAAAATACAACGTCGAACTGATCGGCGCCTCGCCGGAAGCCATCGACAAGGCCGAGGACCGCTCCAAGTTCAAGGACGCGATGACCAAGATCGGCCTGGGTTCGGCACGCTCGGGCGTGGCGCACTCGATGGACGAAGCGCGCGCCGTGCAGCGCGAACTGGGCTTCCCGACCATCATCCGTCCGTCCTTCACGATGGGCGGTTCGGGCGGTGGCATCGCCTACAACGAGGAAGAATTCGAATCGATCTGCAAGCGCGGCCTGGAAGCCTCGCCGACCTCGGAACTGCTGATCGAAGAGTCGCTGCTGGGCTGGAAAGAGTACGAGATGGAAGTCGTGCGCGACAAGGCCGACAACTGCATCATCATCTGCTCGATCGAAAACCTGGATCCGATGGGCGTGCACACCGGCGACTCGATCACGGTCGCACCGGCGCAGACGCTGACCGACAAGGAATACCAGATCATGCGTAACGCGTCGATCAACGTCCTGCGCGAGATCGGCGTCGACACCGGCGGCTCGAACGTGCAGTTCGCGATCAACCCGAACGACGGCCGCATGATCGTCATCGAGATGAACCCGCGCGTGTCGCGTTCCTCGGCGCTGGCGTCGAAGGCGACTGGCTTCCCGATCGCGAAAGTCGCGGCGAAACTGGCTGTTGGTTTTACCCTTGATGAACTGCGCAACGAGATCACCGGCGGCGCGACCCCGGCCTCGTTCGAGCCGTCGATCGACTACGTCGTCACCAAGATCCCGCGCTTCGCCTTCGAAAAATTCCCGGCGGCCGACAAGCACCTGACCACTCAGATGAAGTCGGTCGGCGAAGTCATGGCCATGGGCCGCACCTTCCAGGAGTCCTTCCAGAAGGCCCTGCGCGGCCTGGAAGTCGGCGTTGACGGCCTGAACGAGAAGACGCGCGACCGCGAAGTCATCGAAGAGGAACTGGGCGAGCCGGGTCCTGAGCGCATCTGGTACGTGGGCGACGCCTTTGCCCAGGGCTTCACGCTGGAAGAAGTGCACGCGCTGACCAAGATCGATCCGTGGTTCCTCATCCAGATCAAGGAAATCGTCGACATCGAACTGTGGCTGGACCACCAGACGCTGGAGTCGCTCGACAAGCCGACCCTGTACAAGCTCAAGCAAAAGGGCTTCTCGGATGCGCGCCTGGCCTTCCTGATGCACACCACGCAGGCCGAGGTGCGCAAGCGCCGCCATGAGCTGGGCATCCGTCCGGTCTACAAGCGCGTCGACACCTGCGCCGCCGAATTCTCGACCGACACCGCCTACATGTACTCGACCTACGACGAGGAATGCGAAGCGGCGCCGACCGACAAGAAAAAGATCATGGTGCTGGGCGGTGGTCCGAACCGCATCGGCCAGGGCATCGAGTTCGACTACTGCTGCGTCCACGCGGCCCTCGCGATGCGCGAAGACGGCTACGAGACCATCATGGTCAACTGCAATCCGGAGACCGTGTCGACCGACTACGACACCTCGGACCGCCTCTACTTCGAATCGCTGACCCTGGAAGACGTGCTCGAAATCGTCGACCTGGAAAAGCCGGTCGGCGTGATCGTGCAGTACGGCGGCCAGACCCCGCTGAAACTCGCGCTGGACCTCGAGGCGAACGGCGTGCCGATCGTCGGCACCAGCCCGGACATGATCGACGCGGCCGAAGATCGCGAGCGCTTCCAGCAACTGCTGCAGAAGCTGAACCTGCGCCAGCCGCCGAACCGCACCGCGCGCACCGAAACCGAGGCCCTGGCACTGGCCCAGGAAATCGGCTACCCGCTGGTGGTGCGTCCTTCGTACGTGCTGGGCGGCCGCGCGATGGAGATCGTCCACGAGCAGCGCGACCTCGAGCGCTACATGCGCGAAGCGGTCAAGGTCTCGAACGATTCGCCGGTGCTGCTGGACCGATTCCTGAACGACGCCATCGAAGTCGACGTCGACTGCATCTCGGACGGCGAGACCACCTTCATCGGCGGCGTGATGGAACACATCGAACAGGCCGGCGTGCACTCGGGCGACTCGGCCTGCTCGCTGCCGCCGTACTCGCTCTCGACGGAGACCATCGACGAACTGAAGCGCCAGACCGCGCTGATGGCGAAGGGCCTGAACGTGGTCGGCCTGATGAACGTGCAGTTCGCGATCCAGCAATCGGAAGTCGACGGCAAGACGGTCGACACCGTGTTCGTGCTGGAAGTGAACCCGCGCGCTTCGCGTACCGTGCCGTTCGTGTCGAAAGCCACCGGCATCCAGTTGGCGAAAGTCGCGGCGCGCTGCATGGTCGGCCAGAAGCTGGCGGAGCAGGGCATCACGGAGGAAGTGACGCCGCCGTTCTACAGCGTCAAGGAAGCCGTGTTCCCGTTCGTGAAGTTCCCGGGCGTCGACACCATCCTCGGCCCGGAAATGAAGTCGACCGGCGAAGTGATGGGCGTGGGCGAGACCTTCGGCGAAGCTTTCGTGAAGTCGCAGCTGGGCGCCGGCATCAAGCTGCCGGAGTCGGGCAAGGTCTTCCTGTCGGTGAAGGGCTCGGACAAGCCGCGCGCCGTGAAAGTGGCGCGCGACCTGGTCGCACTGGGCTTCTCGCTGGTGGCGACGAAGGGCACCGCGGCCGTGATCGAGGCCGCCGGCCTGCCGGTCACCGCGGTGAACAAGGTGATCGAGGGCCGTCCGCACGTGGTCGACATGATCAAGAACCACGAGATCGAGATGGTCATCAACACGGTCGAGGAAAAGCGCAGTGCGATCGCCGACTCGCGCACCATCCGCACCTCGGCCCTGGCCGCGCGCGCGGTGACCTACACCACGATCGCCGGCGCCGAGGCCGCGATCCAGGGCATGCGTCACCTGAACGAACTGAAGGTCTACGATTTACAAGGCCTGCATAACACCTTAAACTAAGCATCAAGAAGTAGTACTGCGAGTACCCGTCAAACCACAGAGCTCGCGCGGCTTGCGTCGCGCGCCTCTGTGGTTTTCACTTGTACGTCCACAAACAACCGGAAAACCCTGGTTTTCAGTCAGCAGAAACGAATTGATATGAACACTTCCGTACCGCTCACCAAATACGGCGCCGAACTCCTGAAGGAGGAACTGCATCAGCTCAAGACCAAGGAACGCCGCATCGTCATCGACGCGATCGCCGAAGCGCGCTCGCACGGCGACCTGTCGGAGAACGCCGAGTACGACGCCGCCAAGGAGCGCCAGGCTTTCGTCGAAGGCCGCATCGCCGAACTCGAAGGCAAGCTGAGCGCCGCCCAGATCATCGACCCGGCGACCCTGGACGCCGAAGGCCGCGTGGTCTTTGCCGCGACCGTCGACCTGGAAGACCTGGAAAACGGCCAGAAGGTGAGCTACCAGATCGTCGGCATCGACGAAGCCGACCTGAAGTTGAACAAGATCTCGGTCACCTCGCCGATCGCGCGCGCCCTCATCGGCAAGTACGCCGGCGACGTGGTCGAAGTGCAGGCCCCGTCCGGCCCGCGCGAATACGAAATCCTGGAAGTGCGCTACGTCTGATGACAGCGATCGCTGCCCGCTTGCCAGCTGCGCGCCTGCTTGTGGCGGCGCTGTGGGCCGGCGCCCTGTGGGTGCTGGGCTACGTGGCCGCGCCGGCGGTGTTTTCCATCGCCTCGGGCACGAACGCCGGCGACATCGTCGGCGCTTTCCTGCATCGCCTGGCCTGGATCAGCTTTGCCTGCGCGGCGCTGATGCTGGTGCTGGTCCGGTTTTCGCCGGATCTCGCAGCAGGGCGCAAGCGCTTCCTGAACCTGCTGGTGCTGGCGATGCTGGCCTGTGCGCTGGTGATGTATGTGGGCCTGCAGCCGGCGATGGCCGCGATGCGCGAAGCCGCTGGCCCTGAAGGAATCCGTGCCTCGCCGCTGTGGACGAAGTTCGCCATCATGCATGGGGTGTCGCAGCTGTTTCACCTGATCGAGAGTATTCTCGCGGCGGTGCTGCTGGTGAAGAGCCGTTGAACGCGCATTGCCCGTAATGTCGACCGTAGGGTGGGCACCCCGTGCCCACGCGCGACGTGCGTCTCCTTGCACTATTGGCCTCAACGATTCGCCCGCAAACGTCGAGCAAAGCCGTGCCGCATGGGGCGCCGGTTTTCGGATGCGTCGCGGGCGACAGGCAAATGCCAACGAGGATGGATACGTGCGTAACGCGTGGGCACGGAGTGCCCACCCTACATTGCGGACAGATCGCCGACGAAAAAAAACCGGGGAGACCCCGGTTTCTTTTTACTTGTTCAGCGCCGATTTCTTGGTGCTGGCTTGGCGCGGCTTGGCGCGCTTGATGTTGCCGCCCGCGGTGACGCGCTCGTTGCCCTTGAGCATAACCTTGGTCACGCTCGGCTTCTTGGTGCCGCTGGCGCTGGCCTTGACGATGGTGACTTCGCGCATGCCCTTGCCGGCCTTGCTGCTCCGTTCCTTGACGGCTTCCTTCTTCGGGCGGTACAGCACCAGCAGCTTGCCGATGTGCTGGACCGGCGCCGCGTCGAGCTCTGCGCAGATCTGCTCGTACATGGCGACGCGTGCTTCGCGATCGTCGCCGAACACGCGGACCTTGATCAGGCCATGGGCGTCGAGACTGGTCGCGATTTCCTTCATGACGGACTCGGTCAGGCCGGCTTCGCCGATCATGACAACAGGATTGAGCCCATGGGCTTCGGCGCGCAGCGCGCTGCGCTCGGCCGGAGTGAGTTTAAGCATAATAATTTTTGGATGTACCTATAAAAGCAGTATTCTACGCGAATGGCCAAGAACAAATTAAACAAAAACTGGTTGCACGACCATATTAACGATCCGTACGTCAAGCTGGCGCAGAAAGAAGGCTACCGTGCCCGCGCCGCCTTCAAGCTCAAGGAAATCGACGAAAGCGAGAAACTCATCAAGCCGGGGCAGGTCATCGTCGACCTCGGCTGCACCCCGGGCAGCTGGGCGCAGTACACCCGGCGCAAGCTGGCCGGCAAGGAAGGCGGGGGCATCAACGGCACCATCATCGGCCTGGACCTCCTGCCGATGGAGCCGATTGCCGACGTCCATTACATCCAGGGCGACTTCCGCGAGGACGAGGTGCTCGACCAGCTGGCTGTTGTTCTGGAGGGACACCGCGCCGATCTGGTGTTGTCCGACATGGCCCCGAATCTGTCCGGGATTCCGACGGCGGACGCTGCCCGGATGGAACACCTGATCGATCTCGCGATTGAGTTTTCTCAAATGCATCTGAAGCCGGGCGGCGCATTGTTGGTGAAGTGCTTCAAGGATATGGGGTTCACCCAGATCGTCGAGAAGTTCCGCACGGAGTTCAAGACGGTCAAGCAGATCAAGCCGAAGGCAAGTCGCGACAAGTCGTCGGAAATCTTCCTGCTCGGACGTGGTCTGAAGAATCCAGTGGAATATAAATCGTTGGTTTCAGGCGATCCGACCCTTGATATTTGAGATCGCAACCGCACATGCACGCCGTGAAGCTCCGTTCGGTACGCGCGAACCGCGTAGTCGTGCCGCATGGAACTGTAAAAGGTGGCAATATGGCATCATGGGGCCTGTGCGTAGCACGGCCTGCTTATTGCAGGTAAAATCGGCAAATCTCACATTGCAATTGGTGCGATTCGCATCGAAGGAGTTTTCGTGAATAATATGTTTTCCAAATCTGCCATCTGGGTGGTGGTCGCGCTGCTGTTGTTCATGCTGTTCAAGCAGTTCGACAACCATAGCCCTGCTGGCGGCAGCAAGACCATCGCTTATTCCGAGCTGCTCGACGATGTGAAGGCGCGCCGCGTGAAGGATGTCGTGATCGAAGGGGCGAACATCACCGCTACCCGTACCGACGACACCAAGGTCCGCGCCACCGCGACCATGCTCGACCGCGGCCTGATCGGCGACCTGCGCGAGAACGGCGTGCGCTTCGACGTGAAGCCGCCCGAGGAGCCTTCCTTCCTCCAGCAGGTCTTCATCTCCTGGTTCCCGATGCTGCTCCTGATCGGCGTCTGGGTCTTCTTCATGCGCCAGATGCAGGGCGGCGGCAAGGGCGGGGCTTTCTCGTTTGGCAAGTCGAAAGCCCGCATGCTCGATGAAACGAACAACAGCGTTACCTTCGCCGACGTCGCCGGTTGCGACGAAGCGAAGGAGGAAGTCAGCGAGATCGTCGACTTCCTGAAAGACCCGACCAAGTTCCAGAAGCTGGGCGGCCGCATCCCGCGCGGCGTGCTGATGGTCGGTCCTCCGGGTACCGGTAAGACCCTGCTGGCGCGTGCGATTGCCGGCGAAGCGAAAGTGCCGTTCTTCTCGATCTCGGGCTCCGACTTCGTCGAGATGTTCGTCGGCGTCGGCGCATCCCGCGTGCGCGACATGTTCGAGAACGCGAAGAAGCACTCGCCGTGCATCATCTTCATCGACGAGATCGACGCGGTCGGCCGTCACCGCGGCGCCGGCATGGGCGGCGGCAACGACGAGCGCGAACAGACCCTGAACCAGCTGCTGGTCGAGATGGACGGCTTCGAAGCCACCTCGGGCGTGATCGTGATCGCCGCGACCAACCGCGCCGACGTGCTGGACAAGGCCCTGCTGCGTCCGGGCCGTTTCGACCGCCAGGTGATGGTGGGCCTGCCGGACATCCGCGGCCGCGAACAGATCCTGAACGTGCACATGCGCAAGGTGCCGATCGGCGCCGACGTCAAGGCCGACATCCTGGCGCGCGGTACCCCGGGCTTCTCGGGCGCCGACCTCGCCAACCTGGTCAACGAAGCCGCACTGTTCGCCGCGCGCCGCAACAAGCGCCTGGTCGAGATGGGCGACTTCGAGGACGCGAAGGACAAGATCTACATGGGTCCGGAGCGCAAGTCGATGGTCATGCGCGAAGAGGAACGCCGCAACACGGCTTACCACGAGTCCGGCCACGCAGTGGTGGCCAAGCTCCTGCCGAAGGCAGACCCGGTGCACAAGGTCACCATCATGCCGCGTGGCTATGCGCTGGGCCTGACCTGGCAGCTGCCTGAGCACGACAACCTGTCGGGCTACAAGGACAAGATGCTGGAAGAAATCTCCATCCTGTTCGGTGGCCGTATCGCCGAAGAGATCTTCGTCGGCCAGATGTCGACCGGCGCCTCGAACGACTTCGCCCGCGCCACCAAGCTGGCCCGTTCGATGGTGACCCGCTTCGGCATGTCCGAGAGCATGGGCGTGATGGTCTACGAGGACAGCGAGAACGAAGGCTTCTTCGGCGGCGCCACCAAGACCATCTCGGAAGCGACGCAGCAGAAGGTCGACGCCGAGATCCGCGCGATCCTCGACACCCAGTACGCGCTCTCGCGCCGCCTGCTGGAAGAGAACCGCGACAAGGTCGAAATGATGACCAAGGCGCTGCTCGACTGGGAAACCATCGATGCCGAGCAGATCAACGACATCATGGCCGGCCGCGAGCCGCGCCCGCCGAAGGCCGGCCTGCTGACCAAGCGCACGCCGCCTGGCGACAGCGGTTCGGGCGGCGTCGCCACCAACGCGACGGCGCCGGCTTGATCGCTTGGTATATCGATCAGCTTAAATTGATCATCTAGTAACAACCTGCGCAAAAGGCATCCCCTTGGATGCCTTTTGCGCGTTAACGACCTCTACTTTCCCTATGCGTCAATTCCTGCAATGTGGCCGCTTCCGTTTCGAGCTGGGGCGCCGTCCTCTCGTCATGGGCATCCTGAACGTCACCCCTGACTCATTCTCCGATGGCGGGCGTTATCAATCGCTCGAGTTCGCTGTCTCGCGTGCCGAGGATATGGTCGCCAGCGGCGTCGACCTGATCGACATCGGCGGCGAATCGACCCGGCCCGGTTCTCCCAGCGTGTCCGTCGAAGACGAGCTGGCGCGTGTGATGCCGGCGCTGTACGCGCTGCAGGAAGTCGGCAAGCCGCTGTCGGTCGACACCTGCAAGCCGGAGGTGATGCGCGAGGCGATCATCGCCGGCGCCGACATGATCAACGACATCAACGGGTTCCGCGCTCCCGGCGCGATCGAGGCCGTCGTCGACAGCGACTGCGGCCTGTGCGTGATGCACATGCAGGGCACGCCCCAGGACATGCAGGCCCAGCCTGTCTACACGGACGTGGTGCGCGAAGTGATCGACTTCCTGCGCGAGCGCGTCGACGCACTGGTCGCCGCTGGCGTCGACCGTGAACGCATCTGCGTCGACCCTGGCCTGGGCTTCGGCAAGACCGTCGAGCACAACTATGTGCTGCTGCGCAGTACCCAGCGTATTGCCGACGAGCTCGGCCTGCCGGTGCTGATCGGCCTGTCGCGCAAGTCGATGATCGGCACGGTCACCGGACGCCCGGTCGAGGAGCGCATGGCCGGCAGCCTGGCAGGCGCGTTGGCTGCTTTTGCGCATGGCGCTAAAATTGTACGAGTGCATGATGTTGCAGAAACCGTCGACGCGCTGAAGGTATGGCGCGCGGCGACCATCGATTGACCCCACAAGAAAGAGAAGAAGCATGGCACGCAAATATTTTGGTACCGATGGCGTTCGTGGCGAAGTCGGCGTGGCGCCGATCACGCCCGATTTCGTGATGCGCCTCGGCTACGCCGCCGGCAAGGTGCTGGCCAAGGATTACGCCGCCGGTACCCGCCCGACTGTCCTGATCGGCAAGGACACCCGTATTTCCGGCTACATGCTGGAAGCCGCGCTCGAAGCCGGTTTCTCGGCTGCCGGCGTCGACGTGATGCTGGCCGGCCCGATGCCGACCCCGGCGATCGCCTACCTGACCCGCGCCCTGCGCCTGCAGGCCGGCGTGGTGATCTCGGCCTCGCACAATCCCTTCCAGGACAACGGCATCAAGTTCTTCTCGGAACATGGCACCAAGCTGCCGGACAGCGTCGAGCTGTCCATCGAGGAAGCGATCGACCAGCCGATGGACTGCGTTTCTTCGGACAAACTGGGCCGCGCGACCCGCCTGCGCGATGCCCAGGGCCGCTACATTGAATTCTGCAAGAGCACCTTCCCGAACGAACTGGACCTGCGCGGCCTGAAGATCGTCGTCGACAGCGCCCACGGCGCCGCCTACAACATCGCGCCGCACGTGTTCCACGAACTGGGCGCCGAAGTGGTCTCGATCGGCGCGACCCCGGACGGCTTCAACATCAACGCCGGATTCGGCGCCACCTCGCCGAAGGCGCTGTCGCAGGCCGTGGTCGAGCACAAGGCCGACCTCGGCATCGCGCTCGACGGCGACGCCGACCGCCTGATCATGGTCGACGCCACTGGCCGCGTCTACAACGGCGACGAGCTGCTCTACCTGATGGTGCGCGACCGCATGGCCACCGGCGAAGTGGCCGGCGCCGTCGGCACCCTGATGACCAACATGGCGCTGGAAGTGGCGCTCAAGGAAATGGGCGTGGGCTTTGCGCGCGCCAAGGTCGGCGACCGCTACGTGCTCGAAGTGATGCAGGAGCGTGGCTGGATCCTGGGCGGCGAAGGCTCGGGCCACCTGCTGGCGCTCGACAAGCACAGCACCGGCGACGGCATCGTCTCGGCGCTGCAGGTCCTGTCCGCGCTGAAGCGCAGCAACAAGTCGCTGCAGGAATGCTGCGGCGAACTGAAGCTGTATCCGCAAACCCTGATCAACAAGCGCGTGCCGGCAGGCTTCGACTGGACCCAGGATCAGGGCCTGGTGGCCGAGAAGGAAGCCGTCGAGCGCGAGCTGGGCGACGCCGGCCGTGTCCTGATCCGCGCTTCGGGCACCGAACCCCTGATCCGCGTGATGGTCGAGGCCAAGGAAGCGGAACTGGCCGAGCGCATGGCACGCAGGATCGCCGACAAGCTGGCCGACAAGCTGGCTGCATAAGGCAATCAGCAGGGTGCAGGGCCTCGTCCTTGCATTGACGCGCCACGTCCGGAGGGGTATGATCGGTCCCAATCGGAGTGTGGCGCAGCCCGGTAGCGCACCTGGTTTGGGACCAGGGGGTCCAAGGTTCGAATCCTTGTACTCCGACCACAGGCTTTACAGGCGGGCCGTCTTTGTCGACGGCCCGCTTTCGTTCCGTCATTCCGCCCGGCTGTTCGGCCAGGCACATACTGCCCATAGCTCAGTTGGATAGAGCATCAGCCTTCTAAGCTGAGGGTCGCTGGTTCGAACCCAGCTGGGCAGGCCAAAAATAGCAACCTATTCAACAGCTTGTAAACGCCTAGCTTTGCCAAAAAACTAGGCGCTGCGTTACTCAAACAGGGTTGCGTTATTCAAACGCGGATTTTTCCCGGCTGGACCCGCTCCGGCAGGCGGCGATAAACCCGCTGGGTGACCTGGCTGTCGGCGTGAGCGAGCAGGGCGCGTGCATGCTCTAGGGTCTCTGCGTCGCTGGCGCACTTGGCACGTAGGTCGTGCTCTGTGAAGCGCTCCTTTACCTTCGTTTCTTTGAGTACGCGCTCCATGAAGCGCTGCCACATTGAATCCCAGCCGCTGGCCGTGCCTTTGGCCTCGTCGTAGTAGCACTCGCCCTTGCGGGTGCAGAA
Organism: Massilia haematophila; assembly: GCF_042647645.1. NCBI lineage: Bacteria > Pseudomonadati > Pseudomonadota > Betaproteobacteria > Burkholderiales > Oxalobacteraceae > Massilia > Massilia haematophila. Next base: position 653,304 of record NZ_JBHRVV010000001.1, read on the forward strand.
GAGCCAGGGCGCGATGTCGACCGGGCGCACGTCCTTTGCGACCTCGACCGCCTGGCGCAGCTCGGGTGACCACTCGTAGATGATCCGCTTTCCGCTGCTGTGCTCGGTCTTGCGTGGCGTTACATGGATTCCATCCTCCTGCAGGTCGGCACTGGTCAGCCGCAGGATGTCGCCGCGGCGCAGCCCGGTCAAAAGCTTGAGGCGGATATAAGCCTGGAGCACGAGCACGCTTCCCTTCTTCCGCTTGCTCTCCAGTGCCAGGCACTCCACGACTTCCCAGTCCTCGATGTAGCGATCGCGCGGCTTCTCGCCGGCGAGCCGCACCTCTCCCTTGAATGGGTGGCGGTCGATATATCCCCATTCGACCGCCTTGGTGAACGCGTGCGACAACACGTCGATTGCCCGGTTCGCCGCGACCGGTGTCGCGCGCCGCTTGTCGGCATACTGGTAGACGTGCTGGGGCTTCATCCAGGTCAACGGCGCCTCTCCGAAAACAGCCTTCAGGTTCCGCAGGGCGCGATTGTTCTCCACCTGGGTGCGCGCGTTCTTCGTAGGGACCACCTCGAGGGCGTAGCGGTCGAGGAGGGCGCCGATGGTCTTGGCGCCGTCGACCTGGCCCAGCCGCCGGGCCCACTCGGCATACGCCTCCGGCAGGCTGGCACCGAGCCGGAACTTGCGCTTTCCATCCCACTGATCCTCCAGGCCGCGCGGCACCTGGTAGTAGTAGGCGCCATGTTCCGCCACCCAGCGCGCCGGCAGCCCGACATTTTCTTTTCTGCGTTTCCTAGGCATTCAGGCTATTCCAGTTCGGTGTAAATTCGCGGGTCTTCTTGTGTTTGTCGGCGGCACAGCCGAACATCTTCTCGACATGTGCTCGGGCGATCGCCAGGCTGCCGTCGGGCCGCTGCCGAAATTCTATTCCCATCGAACGCAGGACTTTGGCTTGCGCCGCGCGCTGCACGCGTTCCGTCATACTCGAAATCTCATCTGCGCTGAGAAACATATCGCTCATCTCTCATTCCTCCATGCTCTAGCCGCCTATGCGGCCGGTCATCTATTTCGAATTCTCGTCCGTTGCCGCTGACCGCCGCCTCAGCAATTCCGCGGCTTCTTCAGGACGATAGCGATCCATCTTCAGTTCCATTTCGATGTGCTTCGGTGCGCCCGGCCTTGCAGCCGACTTCTTCACCTCGTCGCACGCTCGCGCAACCGCCGCCTCATAGTCATCGATTCCGAACCATGCGACGTTCGCCCAGCCGATGCTGACTACCCACAGCTTGACCCACCCCGACTCTTGGATCTTCTTCTGGCGAGCGCGGGCGCGTTCGATGAGGACTTCAAGCTGATCTTCGTCCAACTGCTCGATGTCGGTCATGCTGCCTCCTTAGTGGAGCGTGGCCATGCGAAGGCCGCGCTTTTGCATTTCCAGCCCGCAGATCATCAGGCCCGCGAAGCATTCGCTATGGCGCTCGGAATCAGGCGCCTCGCGCGCCGCCTGCGCCATATCGGCTTGCGCCTCCTTCGCGGCAGCGATCAGTGCATCGTCGCTCAGTGCCGCCAAGTGCGCGGCGATGTCGAATTCTTGGTTCATATCAGTCTTTCCCGCCTACCGGCGAATTAGGGGAATCCGAGGGCAATAACACTTCATCGGCTGCGCCGGGCGTGGGAAACGTGCCGCCGAGGTGCCAACGCCAGCCGCGTGATGTCTTTTGCCAGAATCCGCCGCCCGCCCAGCTTTCGCGCGCCTTCGTGCCTTCCAGGTAATCGGTCCACGGACGATTGCGGCGGTGCCATTCGTTGCGCAGCGGCGGATCTGCTTCCACTGGCGCGCTCTCGGCCTGGGTGCCTTGGGCGGCAAGGATGGCTTTGAACACGTCGGCAAGCGCGCCGGGCGTTTCGATGACCAGCACCTGTGCGCCGCGCTCTTCGATTGCGCCATTCTCTGCAACAGCCGCGTCCCACATCTGAAACGGCGTCAGTTCCTTAGCCGGTGCTGGTGCAGTGGATTGAGCGGCGCTGCGAGCGGCGCGTTTGAGCCAGCCGTCCCAAGCGGCGGCGGTCTCGTCGCTCCAGTAATACCAGCCATCTTTGCCAGGACCGGCGTATTCGCCACCCATGTTCTCGTAGTCGTCCTTGCACTCCGCCTCGAACTCCCGGCGCTCGGCCTCTACGTCCAGCTCGCGTGCGGCGACAGGTGACCAGATCGGCACAAGCGGCACTGCCTCGGCTTCAACCCACATGGCAGCGCATGCGGCAGTGCGCTCTATACCTTCCTGCTTGCCGTTGCGCACCATGCCCCCAGCAGCACGGCGGGATGCGGCGATAGCGTCGCGCAGTTGCAGTGCGTAGGCGCGCCATTGGCGTTTGTTGCATTCGGCAATCTGCAAATTCCGCCAGGTGGCGCGATAGTCGGCGTCCCAATCCTCGGGCGTATCCAGCACCGCGCCCATGTCAGCAGCGCCCAGCATTTCAGGCAGAGGCGGCAGTTCCACCTTCTCCGCTATCTGCGGGGATGGGGCGACAGGCTGGAGCACTTCAACATTTTTGTGATTGCTGAAGCCCGACAGGACGCACTTGGTGATGAAGTAGAAGTTGCGGCCCTTGTCGTAGATGACTTCCTCGTCTTCCTTTCCGGCATGCAGGATCAGCTTGGCTCGCTGGCTATAGTGTTTGTCGCCGATAGTGAAGCGCAGCTTGTCGCCGACTCGGACTTGGCCCGGCTTTGTCACCGGTGTCCATGCCATTACGGCTGCGCCTGCGGTGATCTGGTCGTTCGTGAGGGTGGTGTTCATGGGTCAGTCCCCGAATTTGATTTTGCCGTCGAGCAGCCCGGCGATAATGGTGTTGAATTCCCAGCAGTAGACTTGCGCCTCGACGTAGATGCGCAGGCCATCGCGGTAGTCATGCTTCTTCCGTCGAATGAATGCCTCGGCCGCCTCCTTCGTGAGGTGCGAGTTCACGATCTCCCAGCGCTCGTCCCAGCCGGACACGGTGTGCTCTGGCAGTTCGGCCAGGATGTCCCACTGATCCTGTTCGCTGAGTGCCAGGAAGCCGCAGCTGCTTTGCTCTTGGGCCAGCCGGTGCAGGCGTGCACGCTGCTCTTCACTCTGATCGCCCCAGTAGTCCAGCACGCTGAAGTACATGCTTTCGTCGACGTAGACGGCCCATTTGTCCGTGTAGTCGCGGTCAATGCCGAACGTGATGCGGCGGGCCTGGACGGTGAACAGTGCGTCAGCCGTGCTGTGCCAGTCCACACCTTCGCCGCGCACGTGATGCCGCAGGCGCTGCACGAAATCGTCGAACGTTTCAGCGGTCAGTGCCGCTCCGGTTGCAAGGTTCACTTTGCACCTCCGCTCTTCTCCTGTTCGGCAGTCTGTGCCGCTCCAATAGTGGAGGCGGCAGGAGCAGCGGCGAGCATCGCGCGGTAGACCTTGCCGAACATGCGCGGCGCGGGCAAATCCTCGGCTGCGTGAACCATTGCTTCGGTCGGCTCGACCGGCACCAGCTTCCAGCCTTCCGGCACTGCCGGCGCTGCTGCTGGCTTGGTGGCGATATCCGACAATCGATAGACCGGCTCGGCGGCAGGTAACTCGGCGGCGAGAAACGCCTGTGCGGCTGGCTTGGTGGCGAGAAGGGATTGAACGTCCGACAAGCGCACCATGTACGATTGGTCGTCGGCGTTCTTGAACACTTCGAGTCCGCTCAGGTCGGCGGTCGGCTTGGTGGCGACAGATACTGCGGCGCGGACCCATTCTTCGATCTTGCGCTTCGCTTCCTGGCGCGCGGCGCCGCTCGGAATGTATTCGAGCAGGTAGTCGAGATTGTCCGGCAGTTCATCGCCCGATGCGGTAGCAGGAGAGGCGGCAAGAGCCTCGGTGGTGTCGCCACACGCAGGGCAGAGCGGGCCGACGCTGCCGCACATGCGGTCGGTTTCGCCTTCCCACTCGCAGGAGGTGCAGCCTCGGCGTTCGGTCGGTGCAGGAGCTGCGGCGCGCTCGATGCGGGCGACCACGGATTTCAGGTCGATGCGGCGGATCTCGTGCTTCGGGTCTGCTTCGTGCGCAGCGGACAGGCACTCGTTGCGCACCGCTTCAGCGATCAACATGTCGCGGGCGTGGGTCGGGGCATCGCCCGAGGTAGCGGCATCGTCGGCGCCGGCGAGGTACAGCTTCTCGCCAGGCTGGACCTTGCCCAACAGCTTGAACACCGGGGCGAGCGTGTCGCCGTCATAGCCCTCGAACACCGCTACGGCAGCGCCGGCGTTGGCTGGCTTGGTGCGGCCGGCGTCGACCGGAACTGCAGGCGCGCCCGGCGCCTCCCAGTTTATGGTCTCGTTCGGCTTGCGGTCTTCGGCGCGCCGCTGTTTGTTCTCGCTGTTGTTCGTGGTGTCCATGTTCTCTCGCCTGGTTGTGTGAATGTTTATTTGTTCTTGTCGGGATCCGGGCTCTTGGGCGCCGGTGCTGCGCTGCTGATGTCGGCCATGTCCTGGCGGTAGAGCCGGCCGCGAGGGACAGCCGCGGCGGCGGCGATGTCCTTCCGGTCCTGGGCCGTGTTGCCGCCGAGTTGGCGCTCGAGTCGCGTCATGCCCATACCGCTCCAGCCGCGGCGCTTGCGCCGCGCGATCATGCCTTCGCCTCGCCGCCCAGGGCCTCGACCAGGTCGCCCAGCAGCTTGGCCAGCTCGCCGGTCATTAGCATGATGTCGTTGTCGAAACGCTCGTCATCGCTGTAGGTGATGGCCTCGCCTTCCTTGATGACATCCAGCGGCTTGACGCCCTTGATCGCCAGCGATTCGGTGAGCACAAACGAGACGCGGCTGTTCCACGTCATCGCCAGGCGCGTCGACTGCTTGCCGGCCGCGATGTGGCGGCGGATGTCTTCCGGGTCCAGCGAGTGCTTCACATAACGCACGGCGGCACGGCTTTCCCCGGTGGCGCGCAGCTCGGCGTCCTGGTCGATCGTGAAGTTGTACGGCGCTTCGTCCGACTCGAGCCAGCCGGTCATCACGGCCACCGGCGAACGTTGCACGCGCAGCGATTCCAGCGGCAGCTTGTCGACGGCCTTGAGCAGCAGCTTGATGACGTCGTCGGCCTTCGAAGGGCTGGCGGCATCGACCACCAGCCAGCCGTTTACCGGGTCGATCCAGGTCCAGACATTGCTGCGGATCGAGAATGCGCGCGGCAGCAGTTCGTCGGCCACGCGTTCCTTCAATTCCTTCATCGCCTTTTTGCCCGGCGGGAAGCCCTGCTGCTCTTCCAGTTCGGCCGCCTTGGCCTTCGCCACTTGGTTGATGACCGAGCTCGGCAGTAGTTTCTTTTCCGTGCCCAGCATCATCAGCATCTGCTTGTTGACCACGTGGACCAGCTTGCCGTTGCCGCGCGGCGAATCCCAGCCCTGGCGCAGCAGTTCATTGCTGCTGGCCGGCGTGAAAGCCTGCGACTGCAGCGCGTCTTCCATTTGTTCAGGGGTGAACGCCCAGTTCTGGGGCAGGCGGTAAATCTGAAGATTCTTGAACCACATAGTTGATGTCCTTGAATTTGTTGTCGCCGCGCTTACTGTGCGAGCGCTTGGGTGTAGAGGATCACGAGGACCAGCAAGACCGCTGCGGCGCACTCGATTGCGTAGGAGACTAGCCGGGCCCGGATCTGCCGCTGGCTCATGCGAGCACCATCACGGTCACGCCCATGGCGCCGGCGTCGTAAGCTGCAGCCTCCAGCGCGGCTGGATCGCCGATGGCGGTGTAGGTCTCGGGGCGGTCGTTTTCATCGCGGACCGTGATTCGAAAGCGCATGTCGTTCTCCCTAGTTGGTGGTCGGGGCCGATGTGACCCTCTCAGTGCTGAAGCCCCGTCATGCGGGGCGTGTTCGGGCCGGTGAAGCCGCGCGCTTCAACCAGGCAGGTCCGCCAGCGCAAAGATGATGCCGCGGCAGTACGGCTCACCGTCCTCGACGATCTCAAAGGTCTCGTGTGTGATGTCGGTGCTGATAACCCAGCTATAGCCCGGTTCGCCTTCCCAGGCAGCGCGGATGACGGCGCCGCTGTTCTCGCGCTTGAAGTAGTCGCGCATCTCGTCTTTATCGTCGCGGTCGATGTCTTCGAAATCCGGCAGCAGGCCCTTCTGGTCGACAGTTGCGGTACCTCCGCCGTAACAACCGACCTCGTCGTAGATCGCGCCACGGAACTCCAGCAGGTCGTCACTGGCGCCAAAGGCCACGACCAGGCCAGCGGCTTTGGCTTGGCGCTCCTCGGTGCGGGCGATCTCTTGGCCGTATTCGCGGCCAGTCAGCAGCATGGCCAGTTCCTTTGCGTTCATCGTGTCGGTCTCCGGTTTCGTTCGGTTGTGCACTGGCGCCGTGCCGGCGGCCCGGTAGGGCGAAATTCGGTTAGAAGCCGTTGCGCGCCTCGTTCATGGCCTGGATCGCAGCGCGGACAATCGCCGCCACGACCGCTTCGTCTTTGCCTGGGTGGTCGGCATAGGCCTCGCTCACGTTGCGGCGCCGGCCACCGACGCCCACCGACACCACACCCTCGTCGTCGTCCGCGTGCACGCTCAGGCCCAGCAGGCCAATCAGCGGGCCGGCTGCGTTCCAGCTGCGGCGCCATTTGTCGAGCGGCATGGAGCTCGAGGTGCGCGGGTGGTTGCGGCTGCTGAAGTACGTCCGGCTCGGCCTGGTGGCCTGCAGCTCGGTGATGGTCGTGATATAGGCTGGGCGGACCACCTTCATCCCGTGCATCGCGTCAGCCAGGGCGATCTCGTCATCGATCGCTTCCTCGACGTATTGCTGGGACCAGAGAATCAAGTTCATCGTCAGCTCCTCACGCCACCAGGGCCGGGTATTTACCGCGGCGCTCTTCCATAAACAGGTCGAACTCGACGTCACCCATGTCCGTGCAGTCAGTCCAGTCCGGGCAGCGAGTTGCGATCTCGGCCGGGTGGGCCCAGTCAGCTTTCTGGCCACTCGGGCTCACCATGAAGCGCGCGCCGGGGAATGGGGTGGGTTGTTTGGTGCTCATCGTTTGCTCCTGTTCGTCATGCCTCGCTCTGCCTCTGCCAGCTGCCACCCAAGCTCCCTCCGGATCTGCTCCGGGGAGGGCGGCGGCGTCCTCTCTGCCTGGCGCTGCCGCATCCAATTGCGCACTTGCTCATTGCTCGGCTTGCTGGTCTGCGTCATCGCTGGCTCCTGGTGAGTTCGCTGCGTCGATGAACTAACTTTACCAAAACGATAAAGCGAACTCAAGAAGTATTTATCAAAAAGATTAAGTTGGTGTTAGAATTGGTTCCGTCGCTGTTGTTGAGCGACCGCAAGCCTGGAGCAGGGAGGGGAAACCGCCGACGTCCAGGCCCAAGAGCCAAGGACGTCCGGGAGGGGCAACGCGTGGGTGGATCGTAGAGCGCGCCGGGGGATCAGGTGGAAGCACCTGAGAAGTCTGCGAACAAGCGAAAGTGTCCGAAGTGCGAAAGCAAGGGATGCAGTAGCCCGACACGAAAGCCGGCGTTTTTTCGTCGGCCTCTAGGGAGGGTTACGCTCTGGAACCGAGGCTCTGCTGGGATAAATCAAAACCGATAACCCAAGAACACCTGGTTGATCAGCCAAGAACAAGAACCTCAACAGTACCTATAGAGGGTGCGCAGAAAAAAAGGCCCGAAAATGCCCGAAAAATTGACCCTTGCGGTCTACCTCGAACGCCGCGGCGTCGTGAAGGCCTTGACCCGCATCGAGGCGGAAGTATTCGGAGTCCAGTATCCGCTGGTGAAGGGCTGGGCGCACAGACATGGCACCGACGAGATCACGCAGGCCATGCTGGATCAGCTGCAGGAGAAAATCGGCCGAGCGCGCTCGTCGACGGCGGAGAAGGCCCGGCGCGGCCTGAACGGTGTAGAGGGTGTGAAGCCGACGCAGGCCACTAAGAGGCGCCTTGGTTCCAAAGCCTCGCAAGCTCTGGCTGAGCCGATTCAAAAGCTATCGCCGATCTGTGGGTTTGTACTGCGACGCGCGAATCGCTACCGCGTACGCAGTCATACTTAGTTAGAGCAGTACCACCGAGCCACCTTAAAACCGGTGGAATAAATGATGGTCATCTGTCGCAAAGTCTATAATTTCATTCTCTGCTTGTGCTGGAATCGTAATAACGTCTAACGCTTCTAGGTCTTGTTTAATTTCTTCAAATGCAGAATAGCGCTTCGATTCCTCTGGCGGAGGAGACTCAATCGCAAACATTAAAGCTTTGGGCAGCGTGCGACGTCGGCGCATTCTACTAATCCTATCCACCCACAGACCGCCGTGCGCGATGATTTTGGATGGTTCTGGTTGCGCTAGATAGAACGGCTTGATTGCTTTAATTGGCACATGCCTATCTTCTTGAACGAGCGGGAACTGTGCAGAGGCGAACTCATCACCCAACTCTGCCGCTCGAAACGGTTTTGGCAAATTTAGTGATTGCACTAAATTACGAATCCGACGTTCTAATATTGTCTCTTTATATTCTACAGTGACGAAATTTCGCTCTACGTAGTAACCGAAGAGTTTGTCGAGAACTTTGACAGGATCGTCAGCCATGCGAGCACGAGGGCTGCTGAATCTGATTAAAGCTTCTCGCGGGTGAACGAGAGCATCAAATAACTTTCGAATTTCGACGGGCGAACCCTTTAAATCTGAGTGAGCGATGTATTGGACCCGCGAAAGCTCACGCGAGAACATTTCAATAGCTTCCTTATAGGATTCCTTGCCGATGTCTGGAAAGAAATTGGTAACCCTTCCATGTCGCTTTCGCTGCTGCAATCTAAATCCAAAGTAGCCTTGCGCGGGACAGGCCAATATGATGCCGATATTTACAAACTCTTCGGTTTCGGGAAAAGGCATGAATCGCACTATCGCGTACCGGCAGGCATGCCTCATTACGCTAGAGTCCATAAGCCATTCCCTTTACATCCTTCGAGTATCGATAATGCGGCGGCATAATCGAGCAATTCATCATCGGTGCCTGTTTTAACTTTCCATTCCTGTGGTGCAGTATTGCATGCATCGTCCCAGCGCTCCAATGCATCTTGCATCTTTGTGCTGTACACCGCTTGGAGCGCTGGATCATTTTTGATTGAATCCCATTCTTCGCGGAACACATGATACTGCAGAAAAACTGTGGGCCAAAAATCATCATCGAACGCAAAAGCGTGATCGATGACTACTAGCTCTTTAGACCCTGGAGACCACAGTAAATTCGGGTTATCATAAATTCGATCCGAGTTTCTGATCCACCAGTCGAATACGATCACTGCTCTCCGTAGGTCCATAGGCACTTCGGATATGAAGCTATTTTCGAACCATTGTGCCTGGGTTCGCGCAAGCGAGGCAAACGCGATTCCTGACCCTAAGGCCTGGTAGGAAGCTGGACTCTCGTCCAATAACTCCTGTGAAACTCGCACCTGCCTAAACGGAGGGACGGGCAGCCCAAATGATTCTGCGAGATGGGCGACAACCCATTCGCAAAACTGCCCGCGCACGCCTGCAGTCTTACCTTTCACATAGTATAGCTGTTCGTCTTCCGCACGACACAGAAACGGCATGGTTCGCCCTTGTTCAGCCGGCCGCAATATCTCAATGATCTCTAGTGGGGCAATATTTGAAGTCATATTTGTTAGTTCTTATGCACAGCCGTCGAGTGCTCCACTGCGCGACAGTGCTCTTCCATCATGTGTGAAGAGCAGCGGCTGCAAGTGAGATGCGTCAAAGCGTGCCGTGTTGCCCTATTGATTGGCGAGCAAGAAGTGCGTAGCCAGAAGCAGTACCAGCACTCCGGCCGCTACCGCAGATGCTCGCACGTTCAGCTCACGTGGTCGGTGCCCACACTGCTGGCACGTGGTCACGCGGGTGGTAACAAACCCACAGTCCGGGCAAGTTCGAAGGAGCATGGTCGACCTGATGGAGCGGCAGCTGCGCGTGCCGTATCGCCTGCTGAGTATATCCTGCTAGCAATGCCAAAAATCTAACCAATTGTCGCGCTAGGGCGTCAATGGCCGAGTGGACTCCTTCGCTGCGCGCGCCGCCAACTCTAGTTCATTGGCCGCATGAGTTGCTGCCGAGGTGAATTTTGCAGTACACCCGATATCCCAAGAACACAGCAGCTGAATTTGCGCCTCGGGCCGTACCCATTCGGCTGATCTGATTTGGGCCCCAGGCCTTGACTCTCTTTGCGGTCGCCCGAACCGGCCGCTGATCGACTTCGAAATCTCAGCGAAGTCATCGGCTTGGGACGTGCTGGCGTCGAAGGAGCTTAGCGTCCCATCTTTCTTAATCGTCGCCCGGTAGGCGCCGCCCGCGGCCCAGCGAGGCCGCTGGTCGGATCCGGGAACCTTTAATGATCCCCAGAGATAGCCTCCAGGCAATCGATTTGGACGATCGACCCAACATAGGGAGCGCACATCAGTGCCGAGCTCAACGAGTGAGCACTGTCGAATAGGCATCTTGAGCTTGCCACCCAAGGGGAGGCCAAGGACCGTCACCGTTTCCGCAGCGCCGGCGGCAGCGCATGCGGCAGACAGCGCCAAGGCAGCGAGAAGTGGAACGAGTTTCATGATGCTCCAGGTCGGCATCAAGGCGTGCCGTAGCGCCTAAAACGGTAGCGGTTCAGTGGCCTCAGCCGGCGGGATTGACAGGTCGACCTCATGCAGCGACAGCTCTTCGAGTTGCAGCAGTGCGAGCAGCTCATGAGTCTGAAACGGGGCGTACGCGGTAAAACCATTCCGTTTCACAGCAACAAGCATTATCGGCTCTGACCTAAAGTGACACTGCAGCTGAGCGAGCAAGCTGTCGCCGCGTCCTGGCTGCGCCCAGGCCACATCGACGATTGCCACGCGCACGGGCGCGCCATGCGGAGAAAATACCGCAGTCCGAACCTTCATCCTCTATTACCCGCCCCGGCGGAAACGCTTGCGGTGTTCGGTCATTACGCCGATCACGATGAGGTGGTCGATGTCGCTGCGCAAGGTTGGAAAGTCATCGTTCAGAGGAACTAGCTCAAAAACCATGTTCCCGTTCGCATCCATCCCGCGAGGGCGATACTTCTTAAACGTTGCCTGGTTGCTTCCGTTCCTCGCGACTACGAAGTCGCCAGGATTTGGCGACAGCTCGGGGTCGATAATCACTCGGTCGCCTGGTCGGAAGTCCGGCATCATCGAGAGCCCTTCGATATCCAGGGCGAACGCCCAGCGGGACAATTTCTCGTCTGTGTACTCCACTGCAAATCCAGATCCCACCGGGTAAGGGTTCTCCATGTCTTTTAGTGCGCCCGCCTGCACTGCTGAGATTACCGGCACTGGGCGCACGCCGATGAGTGCGGGCGATACGTTCGAATCGAATGACGCAGGGGCGCCCTCCGACTTAGGAAGTTGCGGCTCACCGTCCGCCGTTGCCTCCATCTCTGGATGAGGAGCGTCGAGCCAGTTTGCTGGCAGTTCGAAAGCTTGTTCGATCCGTCTTGCGATCGAGTTCCCTATGTTCTTAGTTGGGTTTGGCCCTATTAACTGGCTGACTTGGGACGGGTCCATCTTCACCAGACGACCGAGCGCCGCCTTGCCGCCGCAGCTGGCTGCCAGTTTGCGGGCGTTCTCACGCCGAATCTCTTCTCTTGTCATCGGTAAATGATCGCTGTTTTTATCATTGAGATAAACGACCAAAAAGATAAACTAATGCTTGTGTCTGCTTTATCTTTTTGGTAAAGTCGTCCGCATGGACATGAGAACTTACCTGCAGCAGGCCACGCCAGAACAGCGTGAAGCCTTAGCGGTCGCCGTGAAGTCTTCGGTCGGCTACTTCTACCTGATCGGCGGTGGGCATCGACGCGCGTCACCGCGTCTGGCCAAGCGCTTGGTCGAGGCGGAGCCAAAGCTGACGCTTTCGGGGCTTCGTCCGGACATTTGGAGCCCGGCGCCCGCCACTGCTCCTGAGAGCCCAATGCGCCGAGCCACCGACGGCGTAGCCGCCGACGAGCGTAAGGCATAAAGACCCAGGGCGCTTTGTAGGGCGCGGCTAACAAGTAACAGGGCTGTAGGCATTTGGCTCTTAAGTTTCCAAGTTTCAACAGATGCATTGTGGCATCGACAAGTTACCAAAACATCATTCTCTTACAGGTCAACAGCATGAACGCCAAAGACGCCTTCCATCAAACCGTCCACAACGCCCCAGGTGGTTGCGTCGCACTGGCTGCCCGCATGGACATGTCGCCGACCATCCTGCGCAACAAGGCGAACCCGAACAACAACGTCAACGTCGTGACGATCGACGACATCGAGCGCGTGATGTCGCTGACGGGGGATTACTCGGTGCTGTACGCCCTGGCCGAGGCGCATGGCTTCGTGCTGACCAAGCTCGAAGAGCAGCCGGCGTCTGACATGGGCGTTCTCGAGAACGTCACGGACATCTGGCAGCGCCTGGGCGACGTCGCCAACGAGGTGCACAAGACGCTCGAAGACGGCCGCGTCGAGCCACACGAGGTGGTGGCAGTGCGCAAGTCGGTGTTTCGCGCCTTCCGGCCAATGATGCAGCTGATCGAGCGCCTGAATGGGATGTCCGAGAAGCCGGTTTCGAAGTGAGCAGGGCCCAGGCGGCGGGGCATGCCGTCACCAATACAACCAGAGCAGGGAGTCAACGAATGAGTACCGCAACCGCTGCAGCCGCAGCAACTGAACTGACCGAGGCATTCAACCCGAGCGCGCTGTTGGACGTGCTGATCGGCCGCCTGCAGCTGAAGAACGACGCAGCACTGTCGCGCGCCCTGGAGGTGCCGCCGCCCGTGATCAGCAAAATCCGCCACCGCCGCCTGCCGGTGGGCGCGACGCTCCTGATCCGCATGAATGAGGTGACGGGCATCCCCATCCAGGACTTGCGCGCACTGATGGGCGACCGCCGCGCGAAGTTCCGCCCAGCCCACGGCATCGGCGCTCAGGACGAGTAGTCCGTTCCCCACCGATACCACGATAACCCGGCCCCAGTCCTCAAGACTGAGCCACGTCAGCGAAAGGAAGTAGATGGATCAAAAGGAAGAAGAGCAGCCGCCGGCGCCGATCGAGCCCGGTCATGTGATGAGCCGCGAGGCGTACAGGCGTCTGGTGGAAGAGCAGCAGAAATAACAAAGCCCGGCGGCAACCGGGCTTCTTGAAACAAGTACAACTACGGAGAACCGCATGTTAGCAGAAAAAGAGAAAGCACCGGCGCAAACCGGTGAAGAGCAGTCTTCGCCCGGCGCAGCGCCCGCACAGCACTGGTTCATCAATCGGCCGGAAAGCGATGCGACCTCGCTTACCGATCTGGTGATTGCCGAGAACCGCAAGAACGACTGGTTGCGCGCTGGCGACGTGGTCTACGTTGCTGAGATCCGCCGCCACACGCTCACCGATGCCGACCTGGACACCGCGGCGCGCGCCGTGATCGGCGGTGCAGCATGAGCAAACACGCCAATCTGCGCCTGACCGCGAAGCTGCTGCCGATCATCGCACCATTCATCGCAAAAAACGACATCCGCTACTACCTGAACGCAATCAACGTCCGTCCGCACAAGGATGGAGGCGCCGTTATCTGCGCAACGAATGGCCACGCCTTGGGCGCCATCCACGATCGTGATGCCGTCTGCGAGCACGAGGTGATCCTCCGCTTCGACGCACGCATGCAGCAGGCCTGCGCTGGCGGCCCAAAGGACGAGCGCGCTGTGGTAATGATCGGCGATCGCTTGGCAGTGGTCGATGAAGGCGGTACTGACGTTTATATCCAAGCAGGCCGTCCGGACGTCGAGGCAACGTTTCCGAGCTACGCCCGAGTGATTCCTAAGATGGAAGAGCTGCGCCCGGGATTGGTCGGCATGTTCGGCGCGAACTTGATTACGCTGTGCGAAAAAGCAGCAGCTGCTGCAGCAAAGGCCAGCGGGAAGAAGCTGCAACATGACACTGCTATGCAGTTTTTCAGCGTCAAAGGTGATCCGAACCTTAGTGCAGTGGTGCGTCTGTGGGCGGCACCGGAATTTATCGGCGTGTTGATGCCGATGCGCGCCGCGACGATGGCTGTGATGCCGTCCTGGGCTATGAGCCTGCCTCCTGTTGATGATCTGGCCAGTATGACGAAGACCGCTGCAGCTCCAGCAGCGACCGAAGAGGTGCCAGCATGACCCGCATCCGCCACGTCACCCCACGCCAAACGGCCCTCCGCCTCGAGCGCATCTGCAACTTGGTCACCACGCTGCTCGAGCGCGACCTGGCGCGCGATGAAGTCGCCAGCCTGCTGAAGGTCACGCCCTCGGGCGCCCGCAAGTACGTCGGTGACCTGCGCGCAGCAGGCGTCATCGAATCGGCCCGCTATGTCGGTGGCACGAAGACCGCACTCGGCGAGCCGGTGTACACGCTGACCATGACCGCGGAGAAGGCGCGGGAATACCTGGAGAGCCTGACGACGAACGCACCGGCGCGCGCCGCCAAGCAGTCGAAGTCGGCGATGGGCATCGCCTCGCGCGACCCGAGCCGCCGCTTTCACATCATGCATGACGACGCTCCGTTCTCGATCCGCGTCAACCGCGCGCCGGTCGCCCGGGACTGGCTGGTGACTGCGTTCTTCGGCGCTGGCCGTCATGAGGTGCGTGTATGAAGCGCGACCTGATGACCATGGCGCTCGACTTGGGCAACGAGCTGATCATCGACAACTTCGCCGGCGGCGGCGGCACCAGCACTGGCCTGGAGGCGGCATTCGGCCGGCCGGTCGACATCGCGATCAACCACGATCCGGAAGCGCTGGCCATGCACGCCATTAACCACCCGCACACGAAGCACCTGTGCGAGAGCGTGTGGGACGTCGACCCGATCGAGGTGACCGGCAACCAGCCTGTTGGCTTGGTGTGGCTGTCGCCGGACTGCAAGCACTTCAGCAAGGCGAAGGGCGGCAAGCCGGTCGAGAAGAAGATTCGCGGCCTCGCCTGGGTGACCATGCGTTGGGCGGCGAAGTGCAAGCCGCGCGTGATCATGCTCGAGAACGTCGAGGAGTTCCAGACCTGGGGCCCGCTAAAGCAGCTGGATGACGGCACCTGGCGACCGGACCCGGCGAAGCGCGGCGTCACCTTCCGCAGCTTCGTCCGCCAGCTGGAGCAGCACGGCTACAAGGTCGAGCACCGCGAGCTGCGAGCGAGCGACCACGCGACCCCGACGATCCGCAAACGATTCTTCCTGGTGGCGCGCCGCGACGGCCTGCCGATCCGCTGGCCAACGGCGACCCACGGCGCCCCGAACTCGCCAGGCGTCCTCGCTGGCAAGCTGCAGCCACACCGCACCGCGGCGGAGTGCATCGACTGGTCGCTGCCGTGCCCGAGCATCTTCGGTCGCAAGCGCCCGCTGGCCGACGCCACGTTGCGCCGCATCGCGAAGGGCATCATGCGCTATGTGGTCGACGCGGCAGATCCATTCATCGTCGGCCAGGGTGGCCCGCTCTACGCCGGCAAGCCGGTGACGGCGAACCAGCCGATCGGCACCCTGACCACGGAGAACCACCGCGCCGTAGTCGTGCCGAGTATCGTCCCGGTTACGCACCAGGGCAGCGACCGCAGCGAGTCCGTGCACGAGCCGTTCCGCACGATCACTGGCGCGCAGCGCGGCGAGAAGGCGCTGGCCACCGCAACGATGGTGCAGGTCGGGTATGGCGAGCGTCCGGGTGTCTATCACTGCGCAGAGTGCGCGCTCGACTTCGAAGACAAGCACGCCACCGGCGCTGGTGGACTTGCGCCGGCCGAGTGCCCGCAGTGCGGCGAAGAAGAGCGTATCTCGGTGGTGCGCGCCCCCCAGGAGCCACGCGCCCTCGATATTGATCGGCCCCTCGGCACGATTGTCGGCTCTACTAAGGCCGCTCTGGTCACCGCATTCCTCAATGAGCACGCGAACGCGAGCAACCAGCGCGTGATGCCGGCGGACGAGCCGCTGCGCACCCTCTGCGCTCAGGTCAAAGGCGGCCACTTCAGCATGGTCTCGGCCGCCCTGGTCGGCGTAGGTGGGCGTGCCGGTGACAGCCGCCCACGCGGCGCCGACGAGCCGACCGCGACGATCACTGCCAAGGGCGATACCGCGGTGGCTACGGCGTTCCTGGCGAAGCACTACACCGGCGTCGTTGGTTCTGAGATGGAGCAGCCAATCGGCACTGTGACCGGCACTGACCACCACAGCCTGGTTACGGCCCATCTGACCAAGTTCCGCACTGGGTCGACCGGCAGTGACCTGGCCGAGCCTGTGCCGACGATCACGGCAGGGCCGAAAGAGAACCCGGCCGGCGCTCCTCATGCGCTGGGCTTGGTCACCGCCCACATCCAGCGCGACATGGGACAGAGCATCGGCCACGCTGCTGACGCCCCGCTTGGCACCGTCACCGCCGGCGGCGGAGGCAAGTCGGCCCTCGTGTCGAGTCATCTGGTAAAGCTGCGCGGCACCAGCACTGCGGCCGGCGCCGACGAGCCACTGCACACGATTAGTGCCGGCGGCCAGCATCACGCCGAGGTGCGCGCCTTCCTACTGGCTTACTACGGCACCGATCAGGACCAGAGCCCGGACTCGCCGCTGGCGACGGTCACCAGCCGCGATCGCTTCGGCTTGGTGACCATCAAGGGCGTGGACTACCAGATCGTGGACATCGGTCTGCGCATGCTGGCGCCGCACGAGCTGTATCGGGCCCAGGGCTTCCCGGCCCACTACATCATCGACGAGATTCCGGATCCGGCGCTGCTGTTCGTCGATGGCGAGCAGGTTGCTGCCGACCCGCTGTCGCTGCCCCGCGTGCGCCTGACCAAGTCGGCCCAGGTGCGCATGTGCGGCAACAGCGTCTGTCCGCCGCTGTCGGAGGCGCTGATCCGCGCGAACTTCGCGCACGAACGCCAGATCCTCGGGAGGGCCGCATGACCTGCATCACCCGCTCGGCGCCTCGCTGCGTCGCATGCCGGCAGCCCGAGGGCGCACAGCACGTGCCCGGCTGCCAATTCGCAAAATTCGTTATTCGGAGGGCTCAGTAATGGGCAAGCGTGACCAGAAACCCCGTGTCGCCAGCAAGCACACGTTCCCTTACACCGCTGGGCAGTACATGTACCGGCACGGCCCTCAAACCGAGGACGCTTTGTTCAAGGCGATGGGCGACAGCGTTCCCGCCGCTGGCCGGGGCGATCTCATTCAGCGCTGCCTGAGCAGCGGCTGGTTCGCGCTGGCGAATAACGACATGATCACCTGCAGCGAGTTCGCCCGCGCGCACTACGACAAGGCCGAGGGCATCGTGAAGGTCGAGTACGTCGGCCAGATCGCTGTATCGCGCGAGGCGACTGCGTACAAGCAGCCGCCGCTGAGCCGGAAGTACATGATCAACTCGCGCGGCATCCGCCAGGACATCCCAGCCTGGTCGGTGCGCCCGGCCGGCTTCGGCTTCAAGAGCATTGGCGGAGGGGAGGCGTGACGATTTTTACAAAATGGGTTGCTCGGCTAAGAGTCGCGGGGGCGCTTAGCGAACTCCGGGCGATGTTGCTTAAGCCCGGCAACGCAGCGCTTAACGTTGGTCACGCACAGCTCGATGGGTACTGGACTCCAGTTGTGCCAGTTTGCAATCGCTCCGGTTTCAAGATTTCTTTGACTCTGCAAATGCTGTTCGATTCGAGCCATATTGTCGCGGAAATCTTGCAAAGCCTTTCTAAGCGTGGTCAGAGCAAGGATCGCATTATACGAGCCGAGTTCATGAGCCGAAACTGCCTTCAAGGAATCAAGCAAGCTTTCCGTTATGGCTTCGTCATATTTATGGCGCAATACCAAATAATCAAATCCGCCGTCGTGAAAGATCGTGCTCATGCTTTCGGTGAATTTTTCGACCGATTCAGCCAGCGCTACGATTTGATCGTATGTTCGTGCACTGGACAGTTGCTCCGCTTCGCGCATCGTGTCAACGGCGGCTTGCGCTTGTCGCTCTCCCAAGAAGTAAGCGATGAGGATAGCTGCGATCGAACCTACAGCCTGAACCCAAGAGGCCCATTCACCAGCATTGAGCCCGTAGCCTCGACCTATCGATACCAGCGCAGCTCCGGCACTAATAACAAGAAGTGTCGTACGTACGGGCGAGCTGCTACGCGGAGAGCGAATGGTTGTCATCTGGGAATCTTATCATGATGCGCCGCTCATCCCTCATCCAGGGCAAGCCGCTCAAGCCCGGCAAGCCCCTGCAGCGCAAGACGGCGATGTCGCGCAGCACCGGGCTCAAGACTCCGACCGCCGGCGCAGGCCTGCTGCGCGTCGCTGCGGTCCAGGTGAAAGCCCGCGCTGACAAGAAGGCCCGCGAGCGCAAGCTGCCAAAGCCGATGAAGTCGCGCGGCATGAAGGGCCGCCCGCCGACCGCCGAAGAAAAGCGCTTCATGGACCAGATGGGTGCACTGCCGTGCATCGCCTGCTTGAAGGACGGGTGGCTGATCCACACAGTCAGCCTCCATCACATCGACGGCCGCACGAAGCCGGGCGCGCACTTCCTGGTGCTCCCGCTCTGCGCACCGCACCACCAGCAGGACGACACGGATCCGCGCCAGCGCATCAGCCTGCACGGCAGGAAGGCGACGTTCCAGGCGCGGTACGGCACCGAGCGCGAGCTGCTGGCGGAGTGCTTGGCGGAATTGAAAGCACAGGGAGAGGCGGAATGCGAGATGCCGTAACGAATGACGCAGTTGACGTCGCCGCGCCATTCGTACTGCATCTGGGCGATTGCATTGCGGTGATGCGGACGCTGCCTGATAGCAGCGTTGACGCGATTGTGACTGACCCGCCTTACGAACTCGGCTTCATGGGCAAGAGCTGGGACGCGAGCGGCATTGCCAACCGCGTCGAGCTGTGGAGCGAGGCGCTGCGCGTGCTAAAGCCCGGCGGTCACCTCCTGGCGTTCAGCGGTTCGCGCACCTACCACCGGATGGCTGTAGCAATCGAAGATGCAGGATTCGAAATCCGCGACCAAGTAATGTGGGTATATGGATCAGGATTTCCGAAATCCCGAAACATCGCTGAGCAAGACATGGGCGGCGAAGACGCCGCGCGCTGGGAAGGGTGGGGCACGGCGCTCAAGCCGGCGCACGAACCAATCTGCGTCGCTCGCAAACCTCTGGTTGGAACTGTAGCGGCAAACGTGCTGCAGTTCGGGCCAGGGGCGCTGAATATTGATGCCTGTCGCGTCCATGGCGACGATGCTCAAGGCGGGACTTACACCGTCAAGCGGCTGAAGCCTGGCGCTACCCTCAACGCCACCGGTGGCAACTGGCGGCCGGAAGGGAGTGACGCCGCTGTGTTTCATGGCGAGATGAAGCCGGGCCGCTGGCCCGCCAACATTATTCACGACGGCAGTGAGGAGGTTGTAGCGTTGTTTCCGACTGAAGCCGGGCAGCAGGCGGCGCTCAAGACGCGCAACAGCGACAAGACGCGCAACACGTTCGGCGACTTCGCCGGCACCGCGAATGCCGAATTTACGCCGCACGACGCTCGCGGCAGCGCTGCTCGCTTCTTTTACTGCGCTAAGGCCAGCCGCAAGGATCGCAATGAAGGCTTGGCCAGTTCCGACGCCCCGGCCGTAGCTAACGAGGCCACCATGCGCGAGCGCGAAGACGCGAACTGGCCTGCCCGCAACGGCAACTACCACCCGACGGTGAAACCGACTGATCTCATGGCTTACTTGGCGCGCTTGGTGACGCCCCGCGGCGGCTTAGTGCTGGACCCCTTCATGGGCAGTGGTTCGACAGGGAAGGCGTGCATCCGGGAGGGATTCCGCTTTATCGGCATCGACATGACGCCGGAGTATGTCGCGATCGCGCGGGCTCGGATTGAACACGAGCTGGGGTGCGTAACTGCCGCCGCTGAGGCTGCCGCCATTCCGGCGCCGCAGAGAGACCTATTCGAGGATGCCGCCTGACGCGGCTCCAATATTGGAAAGGAAACGACATGGGAAGCATGCTGACTTTGCACCACGCCGGCGCCGCCGAGCAGACGATGTCGAGCCGCGAGATCGCCGATATCTGCGAGGCGCGCCACAACGACGTCATCGCCACGATCGAGCGCCTGATCAACGAGGGGGTTTTACGACTTGGTCGTAATACTGCCCGGCCGCACCTGCCCGACGGCGGCGGCCGCCCGACGATGGTATATGACCTGTGCCGCCGCGACTGCCTGGTGGTGGTCTCGGGCTACAACGCCGCGCTGCGCGCGCGGATCATCGACCGCTGGATGGAGCTGGAAGCCACCGCGCCGGCGCCGGCCCTGCCGCAATCGTTCGCCGATGCGCTGCGCCTGGCAGCCGACCAGCAGGACATCATCACCGCCCAGGCCGCGCAGTTGCAGGCCGCGGCGCCGGCCGTGGAGTTCGTAGAGCGCTACGCCGACTCGACCGGCACGAAGGGTTTCCGCCAGGTGGCCAAGCTGCTGGGCGCCAACGAAAACCAGTTCCGCGAGTTCCTGCTCGACGAGAAGATCCTGTACCGGCTCGGGCGCGAGCTGACGCCGCATGCCCAGCACATCACCGCGGGCCGGTTCTGCGTCAAGGCCGGCACCGCCCAGAACAGCGGCCACGCCTACAACGCCGCGCGCTTTACGCCTAAGGGTGTCACCTGGGTGGCGGGCGAGTGGGGCAAGTGGAAGGTCCGCCAGCAGGCGGGGGAGGTGGGCCATGCTTAGCCGCGAAGCCCTCCGCCAAGCGGCCGAAACACTGCCGGCCGTGACCGTCGATTCTGCAACCCTGCTCGAGCTGCTGGACGCCGCCGAGCGGACCCCAAAGGCCAAGGCTCCGCGCGCGCCGCGCCAGGTCAACGACGATGACGAGAAGTGCGCACGCTGGCTGTACGGCGCCATCCTCAATACCGCGCCAAAGTTTAAGGAGCCGAACTTCAAGGCCTGGGCCAACGAGGTGCGCCTAATGCGCGAGCGCGACGGCTGCACGCACCGTGAAATCTGCGAACTGTTTCAGTGGGCGCACACCATCCCCTTCTGGCGCGGGAACATCCTCAGCCCGGCGAAGCTGCGCGAGCACTGGGACCGCCTGACGATCCAGCGCGACGCCGCGGCCGCACCGAAGCCGGCCGCCACTGCGCCATGGTGGACGAGCGAGGCGGCAAAGCTGGCCAAGGCGAACGAGGTGGGGGTCGGGCCCGCGCGTATCGGTGAATCGACGGCAGCCTGGGAGATGCGCATTCGCGAGGCGATCGACAACGGCGGCAAGCCGCCGGCGCCACAGGTGCGCATCCGGCCCACGGCCGACGCGGCGAACACGCAGGAGCAGCGCGGCACGATGCCGGCAGGACTCAACCTCAAGGCCCTGATCCGTTCGGCGCCACCGCCGAGGGCTGCATGACCACTCTGGCAGGCGACATCTGCGCCCAGTGCACGCACTTCAAGATGAAGGAGTACCCGGACCACGCCAAGGTAGGGTTGGGCCGGTGCATGGGCTACGACGGCACGTTCACGCCGCTGGCCAACCCATTCCGCGCCTGGAGCACGAAAGCATGCTCGCGCTTCAGGCAGGACTGGACGAACCGGGCGGCGCGCCAGGAGTGGATCGACAAACAAACGGCGAAGGCCGAACAACCGATGCAAGGGTGATATGAGCAAACAAGGAATGGCGGCAAACCGGCGCTTGGCCGTGCTGTTGGGCTGGACGGAGCTGTTTGAAGTGCCAGGCGCCATACTCGGCGCGCCGCCGGCTGGGCAGCCTGCTGGGCGCGGTCAGGCGAGGGTGCCAGACTGGACGGGCGACTGGCGCGACTGTGGGCCGCTGCTGGCCCAGCACCGGATGTCGCTCGACGGGACGGCTCTTGATGCGGTAGCGCGATGCCGCCCATATGAGGCGCCGGTCGGCACTGCCGCATATGTGGATTTCGCCACAGAGGATGCCGCAGTACGTGCGGCAATCGTGGCGGCCGTTGTGGCCCACCTGGAGGCGCGCCAATGAAGCGAGGGCTCCAAGCACTCGGCCGCCTCAAGACCGGCGCCATGAACAAAACCGAGGCAGCCTACGCCGCGACGCTAGAACATCGGCGCCACGCCGGCGAGGTCGCCTGGTTCAAGTTCGAAGGGATCAAGTTGCGCCTGGCGGACAACACCTTTTACTCGCCGGACTTCGCCGTCATGCTCGCCGACGGCCAGCTGGAGATGCACGAGGTGAAGGGCTATTGGCTCGACGACGCGCGGGCGAAGATCAAGATCGCCGCCGACCTGTACCCCATGCGCTTCCTGGCGATCCAGGCGAAGCCGAAGAAGGAGGGCGGCGGCTGGGCGGTGGAAGAGTTTTGATGGGGCAGATATCCCGCTTCCCCTCTCGGCATCGATCAATGCTCGTTCATCGGGCCGTAATCGTCGTGCGTCCCGCGAGTGACCCGGTCTAGTAAGCGGACTGCTTCGTGAACGTCTCGAATCGTGGTCAGGAGTAGGCTCCGCATCTGGACACGGAACGACGCAAGTATTTTCTCCTTTTCAGACAACTCTGGTCCGAGGCCTTCAACACGGTCCACGCAGTATCGTCTCAGCAGAGTGTTGTATTCTTTGATTAGATCATTGTTCAATATCGCGACCTCCATTACACCATTTAAGCCTGAGTAAGCCTGAATGATGCTGTGGCGGACGGTCGCGTCTTCAATCTCTGTAAGCCGTCCCACCATAGCTCGGTAAATCGGAAACCGGTCGGTGGCGATAGGGATAAGAAGATTGAAAATCTCACCTGGCGCATCGCGTTTCAGCTCGATAACGTTTGCCCCATTAAAAAGGTTCATCGCACTTTGCCGGGGAACGCATCCTTGATTTTCAGGAAGAAGTAGGATGCGTCCCGAAAACCGTAGGCCATGCGCTTGATGACCTTGATGCGGTTGTTGACGCCTTCAAGGATCGATGAGCTCATCGGATAGATGGCTGATGCCAGGATGCCGCGGCGATATTTGGCCAGGCGTTTGGCAAACTGGATCAGCGGTGCGATCTGGCTTTGCAAGGCGAGCTTGAGCCAGGCTTTCCACCGCCGGGCACCGTCCCGGACTGATGGCGCATACCAGATTTCCTTCAGCTCGGTCTTGAGCAGGTAAACCGTTGCCAAGGGCTGGTTGGCAGCCAACAGCTCTTCGAGCTTGACGGCCTGCTCGGCCTTGAGGTTGTCACGATTGCGCAGTAACAGCCAGCGACTGCGCTTGATGACCTGGCGGGCTTTTGGTTCGGCACGCAAGGCATTGGCCTGGTCGACACGAACCCGGTCGACCACTTCGCGACCGAAGCGCGCCACCACATGAAACAGGTCGTAGACGACTTCTGCGTTTGGACATTGCTGGCGAACTTCGAGGTCCATGGCCGTGTTCATATCCATGGCAACGGCTTCGATCCGCTGGCAGCCTTCCTCTCCCAGCAACTCGAAGAACGGCCGAATCGCTTCCCGGCTATTGCCTTCTCCCACCCATAGCACCCGCATTCGTTCGGCATCCAGGGCGACAGTGGCGTACCGGTGCCCCTTGTGCAGGGCGAATTCGTCCATGACCAAGCGCCGTACGCCTTCTGCCGAGAAGCCACCATGCAGGTGCTGCAAGCGCCGATGATCGATGTCCTTGATGGTATGCCAGTGCAGGCCGGTCAACCGGGCCACATGGGCTATCGGAAGCAGCTGTGCCAGCGCCTCCACCCAGAGGCGCACGCGGTGCGTGATGCGCGCCCGGCGGTCGAGCCAAACAATGTGCTCGGCTACCCGTGCGTCGCAGTGATGGCAGTCCAGTCGCCGCACCGGCACATCGAGCCAGACACGCCTATCCAGAATGTCGCGGTCACGCACCTTACGCCTTCGGCACTCATGAACCAGAGCGCAAGGCTGGCGGCATGCCCCGCACAAAGCTTCGCTTGAAGGGCTGGTATCGAGAACGATTAACAGCGACCCGTCCTCTTGTTCGTGGACGGCATCGACAATATGGCCTTCCCAAAACGGGACAGACGGCATAGCATTGAGCATGGCGGTGGTTTGACAGACTGATTTGTTTGGCGACTATCAATCTACCAACATCAGACCTCCGCCACCACCTCCTGCTCAGTTCGTCAATCCCGTCTTCCCCCATTCCCCGCGAAGAACCATTAAAAAGGCCGGCTGCGAAGATTAGTTCGTCACGCAGAGCGAGCGTGACCGCCATAGCGTTATCCTTTTGTTGCTTAACGGCTGCAGCAGCAGCGTCCTGCTTTTGGCGCCAAGGAACATAGATCGCGATCCCAATGCCGATGGTGGAGCCAACAGCTTGAAGCCATCCCGCCACCTCGTTCGACCCAAGACCGTTCTTTAGGGCTGCATACGTGAGGCCCCCAGTCAGCAACGCGCATATGAGCGCGCCAACGGCAAGCCCACTTAGGTGCACAATATTTTTCATTCCTACAGAGTAACATGCATCGAGAAAAATGTAATCACTCGATCACAAGATGCTTGACCTTCTGTAATCATTCGATTACAATGTCTTCACTGGTTCAGCAAGCCAGGTTGAGTAGAAAGGAGGTAAATGGACATTAGGCAGCATCCAAGATTTCTGAAGTTCTTCGGTGAAGTCAAGGATGCAGTAACAAAGGCCAAGCTTCTGGCGAGTATCAAGAGGCTGGCAGCTGGGAACCCTGGGAAAGCAAAATCAGTAGGCGAAGGGGTTTGGGAGTTGAAGATTGATTACGGACCGGGATGGCGGATTTATTACACAAAGGTCGGTAGCGAAATCATGATACTTCTAACCGGCGGAACGAAGAACGGGCAGCAACAGGACATCGAAACTGCCAAGCAAATGGCCCGAGAGATCGGGCAGTAGTAGAGGCCGGGGAGTGATCCCCGGCTATTAAGCGAAGCAGTTAGTAAGTCAGTAGTGACTTGGGTAGGTAGTACTACATAGAGGAAGCGAGAGCGATTATGACAACAGTAAAAGACACTGAGGTGACTGCTGACGACACTAGTGGTTCGAAAATCGAACCATTGGCGAAGTTTGATGTAGCAGAGCATCTGGATTCGCCCGAAGTCCTCGCTGCGTACCTAAGTGAGTTCTTTGAGGAAGGCGACCCGGCAATGATTGCGGAAGCCTTGGGCGATGCGTCGCGCGCGAAGGGAATGGCGGGAGTTGCCAGCCGGGCCGGCTTAGCTCGGGAGTCCCTATACAAGGCGCTTCGCCCTGGGAGTCAACCAAGGTTGGAGACCATTTTGCGAGTGTTGAAAGCCTTGGGGATGCGGCTAGTAGTACAACCAAGTTCTGACGTTGGCAGCGATTCAGATAGTGACGACCAAAAGTATAATTAGTGCTATAAAAACAGCAGTATCCTTTCTACTCAACCAAATTTGCTACTTGGCCCCCACTTGTTGGGGGCTTTTTTTGTCCATAGATTGCCACAGGTTGTCATTTGGAAAAGTTCGGGCAGGGCAAGAAAATACGCCTGTCGTGCTACGCTGCTGAGGTCTTAATGGAGAGAAATCATGAACCTCGCTGCGACCCTCGGAATGGCTCCTACCTCGACCCTGCGCCGTGCTCCCAAGGCGACCGCGCCAGCGCCTGCATTCAATAAGCCCGACCCCTACGGCATCCTGATGGCGTGTTGGGTTGACTTCATGCACACGAACGACCGCGACCTGGGTTCGCGTGGCATGAAGCTCGAGGGCGATTCGGGGACGGACGTTGGAGTGCACGAGGCGCAGCGCCTCGCCGACATCAAGGCTGGCGAGGCCGTCAATGCAATGGTCGACAGCCTATCCATCCAACACCGCTGGGCGATCTACCGCAGCCAAGGTATCTCGACCGCGTGGCGCTTCCAGAACGCGAACTACGCCGAGGTGCTGGAGGCCGCCCGCAACGATCTCGAACAGAAGCTGCAAAAGAACGTTGCAACTCGGCTGTACTTCTCGTAAACTAGCGGCATAGGGCGACTTCGCACGCCCAAAGAAAAGCTCGAACCGTCAAACGTTCGGGCTTTTTTCGTTTACGGCCCACTTGGCAGATAGCCCTGGGGCTCGTCCTGGCCTGCCTCATCCGAGGTAGGCAACCTACCTAGCGAGGTGACACATGAAGCACTAGCCCAACCTGAGCCTGGTCTTCACGTGTAAGCGCGACGAAACGCGCACGGGGTCACAGTTGCCCGATGAGTGCCGGAGCACCCGCCCGGCGATACTCAAGAGACGGCGCCGACGCACACTCGAATATGACCTGGCATTGGCCAGAACAGACGGCGCTACCCCAGGCGCGCCACGTCGCCGGACGCTGTAACCGGCAACCTAACAACGAAAGGAAGCGCATGCGCTACCAAGCACGCTGGAGCAACGGCTCCTGGAAGACCTTCGACCGCGAGCGCTTCGCCGACGTCGAGACGCACGCCACCAAGAAGATCGCTGAAGAGAAGACCGCGCTGGCGAACGACGCACGCCGCAAGTAAGTCGGCTACTGGCGTAAGCCAGTGACCACACTGCTGCTGATTGCTGCGAGCGCATGGAAGCTCTGGGTTATCAAGGCCGGCTCAGTCGGCAGCAGTGTGGTGAATGCGCATTAGCTGATGCGCGGCGCTCCTCCCTGGGCGCTTTCGAGCAGGATGTATAAGCCTGCCGGCCGGATCGCCAGCACCGGCCGCCGCAACATGTCTCCGTCCGGCTCTCTCGCCGGGCTTCGCCGCCGTAGCGTTCGCGCTGCTGGCGGCTTTTTTATTCCTGCGCGGGCTGGATAACGGGCCGCCTACCAACGACCGAGGTCAATATGAATACGCCTAACACCCAGCCGCAACAGTCCATCGGAGCTGCGCTGCAGATCGATCAGGCAACCGGCTCGCTGCGCGCAGCGATTGACGCCAACGCTGCCGCGGTTCGTGAACTGATCGAGCGAATCACGCCTCTCCTGGCCCCTAAGGCAATCCTCACCGGCAGCATTTCTGCTGGCGGCATCCAGACTGCGACGCTCACCATCACGCTGGGGAAGGCGCCTCTTGCATCGGCCTTGGAGTCGGATCGCGACGATATCGCCGCCCTCACCAAAGAAGTGCAGGAAGCAATCTCTGCGCTGCAGATTTAACACCTTACCGAGACGAGGCGCACCATGCGCATGACCGTAGAGGCCGAGATCGTCTGGTTGCGCCTGATGGTGCAGATCAACCGTGAGCAAGCCCTGCTCGATCAGGCTGCGGATAGTCGAGGTGTCAATTGAAGCCCATTCTTGGACATGAGATCGGACAAGCGCTTTGTGATGCCCTCGGCCTGCCGAAGCGTACAGTGGCGTTCACGCTGCGCTGCCGGGCGATGGAGGCTGTCCGGGTCAAATGTGAGTACTACCCGGAAGACGCTGGCGCGATCCGCAGCGCGCTGATGGAGTATGAGCTGGTGCCGCACCGGGCAGCCTGGGGCGAGCCGCCTACCGAATCCAGTCCGGGGGGCCTGGCCCCATGTGTCGAAACCATGGGCTACGACGCCTGGTTGAAGGCGCGCACGGACGCAGCGCATGCCGAGTACATGAGGCGCACCTCGGTGCCGCCCTCGTGCGATTGGCGCACGTTCCCACCGGAAGAGATCTCGCGCTACTTCGGTATCCCACTTGAGGAGCTGGCATGAGGCCACTTGCCGAACAGTTCCGCGACCGGATCATCCGCATGGTGGTTCCCGATCGCCCGGCCTCCACGGTCATCGTGCACCAGGCTCCCGCGCTGGATGACGCCTGCAACCTGCTCGCCGACTGCACAGACGCGAAGCAGCTGCTGCGCGCGAAGGGCTACGGCCAGGTCGGCATGAGCGTGCTGGAGATCGTGCAGCTACTGCCGCTGGCGCCGCAGCGGCCGGCGCGGATCCGAAAGAAGAGACGATGAATCGAATTCAGCACCCTACGAACAATGCTGTTCTGGGCGCGCCAGCCGGGTGGGATCAGCTGGAGCTGCCGTGCGGCGCGCTACCTGTGACCCGCACGCAGATCGATGGCCTGCCTGCCGTGGTGTCGTTCTGGCGCCCGACAGCCGCGGAGCTGGCCGCGCTGAACGCTGGCGGCTCCATCGAGCTGTCTGTACTCGGTCACACAATGCCGCCCGTTTCGCTCGGGGTGGACCACTGATGGCCACGACAACGCTGACCGTCAAGTTGAAGGTGCGCTGGTGGCTCAAGTTCTACTTAGTCGGCGTGCTGCTCACCTCGCGCTTGACGCACTGCCCGCCGAGCTGGGAGCGAGTCCGCTACTGGATCGACAAGGGCATCAAGATCGAGGTCCACTGATGCCGAAGCTGCGCACCTTACAGCCGCGACTCCAGCCCGCCAAGGTCACGCGCCTGGCACCAGCGCCCGCCGCCACGGTCGAGCGTAAGCGCGGCAGCGCCGGGGTTGCTGATCGTGAGCGCATCCGGCGTCGCGACGGCGGGCTATGCCAAGCGTGTCTGGCCAAAGGCATCACCTCGCTGGGCCACGCGGTCGACCACAAGGTGCCGCTGTGGGCCGGCGGCAGTGACGACGACGCAAACAAATGGTTGCTCTGCACGCCCTGCCACGACACCAAGACGGCGGCGGAGGCGCGGCAGCGTGCCGCCGGCGGCTTGGTCGCAGGCTGAATCACGGAGGCTCTATGCTCATCAAGAAGATTAACCAAGGCGACCTGCTGCCTCGCTTCTATGGCGTGGCGTGGGTTGACTGGTATCGAGACCAGGCCATCTGCCTGCCGCTGGGCCTGAACGTGGCAGCGGCCTGTGCTCGCAATGTGTACTACAGCATCAAGAACGCCGGGCGCCTGGTCCGTGCGAACCCTCGCGACGCCTACCAGCAAGGTCTGAGGGATGGTCGCGCCGAGGCGAGCCGGTCGCTCGACATCCAGCCGACCAGGCCCTGGCCCCGCTGACGGCGCCCCGGGGAGGGGGGAGTCAAAGTCTGGGGTGCCTGACCCTCGGACACCACCTTGTCTCTCACGCGCAGAAAAAAGTCCCCTTGGAGGAAATTGTTAATGGCTTTAACAGGCAAAAAGCGAGCCTTCGCCGATGCCGTTTTGGCCGGGTTCTCGAATAAGGAAGCGGCAATTCGTGCCGGGTACAGCGAGGCGACAGCGTCGGCTGCAGGCTCTCGGCTTGTTAAAGACAAGGATGTTAAAGCCCGCCTGGATCAGGCGCGCCAGGAGCAGGTCGGGAGCGGTCGGGCATCAGCACCGCCAGCCGGCGGGCCGCCAGTCGACCCGATCGAAATCCCGCCGACTGCCGACCCTGTGGAATTTCTCACCAAGGTGATGAACGAGCCGGGGGCTGACCTCCGGCTTCGCATCGATGCCGCGAAGGCCATGCTGCCGTTTAAGCACAAGAAGCTGGGCGAGGGCGGCAAGAAAGAGCAGGTGGACGAGAAGGCGAAGGGCGTCGCAAGCCGCTTCGGTCAAGCTGCAGCCCCGCGCTTGGCCGCCGCCGGCGGTAAGAAAGTCTGATGATGGGCGCAACTCCAGCATGGACGACGGCCTGCCTCGATTGGGTGCAGCGTCTGGTTAATGGTAAATCCATCATCCCGGCGCCGATCTTCCCCGACCAGGCCGAACAGGCGCTCGCGATCTTCAAGCAGCTGCAGGTTACCGACCTGCCAAAGACGGTTTGGGATGAGGTCTTAAGCGAGTATCGAAGCCCCAATTTCGGCGAATGCAGTGAACAGTGGGTGTTCGACTTCGTTGCTGCCATCTTCGGCGGCTACGACGCTGAGACCGGCAATCAGCTGATCCGCGAGTATTACCTGCTGATCAGCAAAAAGAACACGAAGTCGACGATTGCGGCCGGCATCATGCTGACAGCGGTCATCCTGTGCTGGCGTGAGGGTGAAGAGCACTTGATTCTGGCCCCGACCAAGGAAGTCGCGGACAATAGTTTCAAGCCGGCGGCCGCCATGGTGCGCGCAGATCCCGAGCTGCTAGACCTGTTCCACGTCCAGGACCATGTCCGAACGATCACCCACCGCGTGTCGAAAGCCTCGCTGAAGGTCGTTGCGGCCGACACTGACACCGTCTCGGGTAAGAAATCCGGCCGCGTGCTGATCGATGAGCACTGGCTGTTCGGCAAACGCTCGAACGCCGAAGCGATGTTCATGGAAGCGCTTGGCGGCCAGGTTTCGCGAAACGAAGGCTGGGTCATCTACCTGACGACGCAGAGCGACGAGCCGCCGGCTGGAGTGTTCAAGGACAAGCTGAACTATTTCCGCGATGTCCGCGACGGCAAGATTGACGATCCGCGCTCGCTGGGCGTGCTCTACGAGTACCCACCAGAAATGGTGAAGAAGAAGGCATACCTCGATCCGGCGACCTTCTACATCACGAACCCGAACATGGGCCGCTCGGTCAGCGCTGCGTGGCTGGAAGATCAGCTCAAGAAATTCCAGGCTAGAACAGACGGCGCCTTCCAGCAGTTCCTGGCGAAGCACCTGAACATCGAAATCGGCCTGAACCTGCGGTCCGACCGATGGGCCGGCGCCGACTTCTGGGAAGAGGCTGGGGCGGACGAGGTCACGCTCGACTATCTGTTGGAACACAGCGAGGTTGTGGTCGCCGGCATCGACGGTGGCGGCCTGGATGACTTGCTGGGGCTGACGCTGGTCGGTCGCGAGCGCGGTATCGGCCGCTGGTTGACCTGGTCGCACGCCTGGTGCCACAAAATCGCGCTCGAGCGCCGCAAGGAAATCGCGCCGATGCTGCTGGACTTCCAGCAGCAGGGCGATCTGACGATTGTCGACCGCCCAGGCGAAGACGTCGCTGGCGTGGCCGATTACATCTGCCGTGTGCGCGATGCTGGCCTGCTGCCAGAGAAGAACGCTCTCGGCGTAGACGCCGCTGGCATCAACGACATCGTTGACGAGCTGGTGTCGCCGGGCCGCGATATCGCAATCGAGCAGATCGTGGCGATTCAGCAGGGCTGGAAGCTCAACGGCGCAATCAAGACCACCGAACGGAAGGTCGCCGGTGGCGAGCTGGTGCACGGCGCGCGGCCGATGATGGCCTGGTGCGTCAGCAACGCTCGCATCGAGGACCGCGGCAACGCGATCTCGGTGACGAAGCAGGCATCCGGCAAGGCCAAGATCGACCCACTGATGGCGCTGTACAACGCGGTGTCCCTGATGGCACTGAATCCCGTCGCCATGGCGGTGGGATCAATTTACGACGAAGGCATAACGATATGACCCCACTGGACTGGATCACGCTGCTGGCCGGCGTGCTGGGCCTGGGCCTGCTCACCGCCGGCGCCGCGCTGATCTACGAGCCGGCCGGTTTCATCGTGCCTGGCGTGGCTCTGCTCGCCTGGTCATACATGGTCGCGCGCCGCGGCAGCAAAGGCTAAGAATGTTCGCACGACAGTTTTTCTCGGGCCAGCCCGTCAGTGCTGGCGGCGGGTGGCTGTCCGGACTCGGTGGCGCGCGCTCCGACGCGGGGCCGGTGGTCACGCCAGAAAGCGCGCTCGCACTTACGGCTCTGCAGGCCTGCAACACGATCCTGGCCGAAAGCGTCGCGCAGTTGCCGGTCGAGCTTTTCCGCCGGACCGGGAATGGCGGCCGGGAGCCAGCTCGCGAGCACAAGGTCTACCGGCTCATCGCCTGGGAGCCGAACGAGTGGCAGACGCCTTTTGAATACCGCGAGCAAAAGCAGCTGAAGGTCGGCCTGCGCGGCAACTCGTACAGTAAGATCATCCGCGAATCGGACGGTACCCCGCAGGCGCTGCACCCGATCGATGGCATCGTCACGGTGTACAAGGGCAGCGACCTACGCCCGTACTACAGCATCGACGGCGGAGAGCTGCTGCCGCAGCGGATGATCCACCATGTCCGCTGGACTGGCCTGAACAACTACGTCGGCATGTCGCCAGTCATGCTCCACGCGAACGCGATCGGGCACGCGCAGGCGATCCAGGAATACGCCGGCAAATCGTTCCTGAACGGCACGGCGCTCTCCGGCGTCATCGAGCGGCCACGCGAGAGCGGAGCGATCAAGGATCAGGGCGTCATCGATCGCCTGGTCGAGCAGTGGGCGCAGCGATACGGCGGCAGTAGCAACGCCAAGAAGGTGGCGATGCTGCAGGAAGGGATGACCTTCAAGGCCCTGTCGATGACGAACGTCGACGCAGAGCTGATCCCGGCGCTGAAGCTATGCTCGCTCGACATCGCGCGGATTTACAAGATGCCGCCGCACATGATTGGCGAGCTGGACAAGGCCACGTTCTCGAACATCGAGCACCAGGGCATTCAGTTCGTCATCTATACCCTGCTGCCGTGGATTAAGCGGCACGAGCAGGCCATGATGCGCGACCTGCTGCTGCCGAGCGAGCGGGCTGAGTATTACATCGAGTTCAACGTCTCCGGGTTGCTGCGCGGCGATCAGAAGTCGCGCTACGAAGCCTATGCGGTGGCGCGCAATTGGGGCTGGCTGTCGGTCAACGACATCCGGCGCCTGGAGAATCTGCCGCCGGTAGCTGGTGGCGATGTCTACCTGCAGCCCCTGAACATGGTCGACGCAGCGAACTCGCAGGCCGGCGCGCAGGCGCAGGTCCCGCCACCTGATACGAAGGCCAAGCCTGAGCAGGTGAAAGAAATCGAAGGAATCCTCTCATGAAGAACCGCTTCCGCATCGCCAGCATGATCTTCAACCAGCCGTTGATGGTCACCGAGTCGATGCTCGACCAGGCCGCGGCCTGGGCAAACCAGCAGATGAGCCTGAACATCGTCAACCTGAGCGTCAACGGCGGCCAGCCGCAGATGATGGAAGACGACGGCCCGTACGAAAGCTCTGCGGCGCGAGCCGATGAGGCGCGGCGCCAGGCTACTGCCGAGACTGGAGTGGCGGTCATTCCGATCCACGGCGTGCTGGTCAGCCGCACCACTCAGCTGAACGTATGCGAGACCATGACCAGCTACGAGCAGATCCGTGCGCAAGTAGGCGCGGCGCTGGCCGATCCGGCGGTGGAGCACATCGCTTTCGACATCGACAGTCCTGGTGGTAGCACCACCGGCGCTTTCGAGCTGGCCGACTTCCTGTTCGAAGCCCGCGCTGTCAAGCCTATGAGCGCGATCGTGAACTTCAACGCCTTCTCTGCCGCCTACCTGATGGCGGCGGCCATCGGCAATGTGTCAATGTCCCGCACCTCGGGCGTGGGCTCCATCGGCGTGATCGCAAAGCACCTGGACCAATCGGCCCGCAACGAGCAGATGGGCGTGAAGGTGACGACGGTGTACGCCGGCGCGCACAAGAACGACTTGACCCCGCACGAGCCGCTGAGCGAGCAATCGCTTCAGTTCCTGACCGACATGGTGCAGGGCTATTACACGCAGTTCACCGAAGCCGTCGCGAACTACCGCGGCATGACCGTCGAGGCTGTTCGCGGCACCGAGGCCGGTGTGCTGTTCGGGCAGAAGGGCGTCGACATCGGCCTGGCTGACCGCATCGAAACGCCGCAGGCCGCAGCGGACCGCATCGCCGGTGAGGCGCGCCAGGCGCGCGCCGCCCGCACCGGCAAGCAAACGTCCATCGGCGCTCGCGCGAAAGCGATGGCGATCCAGAACCAGATTTGACCGCGTTCGCGGGACAAGCAACCGACCGCCCTTGAGGCGGTTTTTTCATTTCTAGGAAGGGCAATATGCCAACCATTAACGAACTCCGCAGCGAACGCGCCAAGGTCAACGCCAGCGTCCAGGCGCTGGCACTGATCGAAGCCGGCGGTACCGCGCTGAGCGCCGAGCAGGTGCAAGAATTCACCGATCTGCAGGCCCGCTTCGGCGAGCTGACCGCGCAGATCACCCGTATGGAGGCGGCCGAAACCATCGCCGCAGCAGCGGCGGTGCCGGTCGACCGCGCGCTGAACGCCGCGCATCAGCCAGCCGCGCCGCCGGCAGCCGGTGCTTCGGCCAGCATGCCTGCGCGTCCGCGCACCCCGGAACTGCCGGGCTCCGGCATGTCCCGCATGGTCCGCGCGCTCGTCGTCGCCGGCGGTAACCAGCAAGTCGCAGCCAAATTCGCCATGGACAACCAGTTCGGCGAGGACGTGGCAATGGCACTGAACACCCTGACCCCGGGCGCGGGTGGCGTCCTGGTGCCGGCGAATATGGCCCGCGAAGTGATCGAGCTGTGGCGCCCGCAATCAGTCGTGCGCCGCCTGGGCGCGCGCTCCCTGCCGCTCACCAACGGCAACATCACCTTGCCGCGCCTGAAGGGCGGCGCCGTGGTCGGCTACGTCGGCAGCGATACCGATATCCCGACGACTGGCCAGAACTTCGACAACCTGAAGCTGTCGGCCAAAAAGCTGACCGGCCTGGTCCCGATCTCGAACGATCTGCTGGCCTACTCCGGCACCAGCCCGAACGTCGACAAGCTCGTGGTGGATGATCTGACCGGCGCGATGAGCTCGCGCGAAGACAAGGCATTCATTCGCGACGACGGTACCCTCGACACCCCGAAAGGACTGCTGGCCTGGGCGCTGGCCGGCTTCAAGATCGTCGCGTCGAACGGCGACACGCTGCAGAAGGTCGAGAACGACCTGAACAAGCTGATCCTGTGCCTGGAAGCTGTCAACGCCAACATGGGCGCACCGGGCTGGATCATGTCGCCGCGCACCTTCCGCTACCTGGAAGGCCTGCGCGATGGCAACGGCAACAAGGTCTATCCGGAAATGAAGGACGGCAACCTGAAGGGCTACCCGATCGGCAAGACCACCCAAGTGCCGAACAACCTGGGCGCCGGCTCGAACGCGTCGGAGATCTACTTCGTCGACTTCAACGACTGCTTCATCGGCGAAGACGAAACGCTGCTGATCGACTACTCGAAGGAGGCCACCTATAAGGACGACGGCGGCAACGTCGTCAGCGCCTTCCAGCGTGACCAGACCCTGGTCCGCGTGATCGCGAAGCACGACTTCGGCCCGCGCCACCAGGAATCGATCGCGATCCTGACCGGCGTGACCTGGGGCGCGTAACAGCGCCTGACCGCCGGCCTCCACTATGAGGCCGGCGCCACTTCCTACCATCTGGAGTATCAATGAAATCGGTCGAATTCCTCAAGCCGTGGAACATCTACGCCCCAGGCGACGTCGCCGGCTTCGAGGCTGAGCAAGCCCAGAAGCTGATCGACGGCAAAGTCGCCAAGTCCTACGAGCCCGACGCCAAGGCGAAAGCCGCCAAGTAAGCGATGAAGCCCGCCACCGTCGCCTGGCTCGCCAACCTGCGCGCCCAGGCGGCGGAGCCGGAAATCATCTACGTTGCCGTGCGCGGGCCGCGCGGCAGCATCCCCGTCTTCCCTGAAGACGTAACGAATAAATCAGACGAGCAGCTGCTGGCATTCATTTGCGAGCGGCTCAACGAAAGATAACGAGGACCACATGCCCGCATTTACCAAGTTCCAGAAGTTCATCGAGGCTGTGGCCCATGGCAAGCACAACCTGAGCACAGCGCAGATCAAGGTCGCGCTGACGAACACGCCGCCGGTAGTCGGCACGGCCGGCGTGCTGGCCGACATCGCCGAGGTCTCGTACGCGAACTGCTCGAGCCGCAACGTGACCACGTCGGCATCGGCGCAGACGGGCGGCGTCTACAAGCTTACTTGTGCCGATCTTACGCTAACGGCAGCTGGCGGCTCGGTGGGGCCTTTCCGCTATGTCGTGGCGTACAACGACAGCGCCGCCGGTAAGGACCTGATCAGCTGCTGGGACCGTGGCGACAGCATCACGCTGCTCGACGGCGAGAGCATCCTGATCGACTTCGATCAGGCGGCCGGCGTTTTCACGATCGGCTGACCATGACCCCGGACCAACAAGCCGCGCTGCGTGCCGCCGCGCGAGCCAACCCATTTTGCGCCGCGCCGCTGGCCGCCAAGGATTGCGGCACCCTGGCGCTATTCCTCTCTGCCGGCCGCACGCGCGCGAGCGCGACCGAGATTGGCTACGGCACGATCCTCGAGGTGATCGGTATCGCGGCAGGCAACCAGCTGATCGACTTCATCAAGGGCAATCCGGATCTGCGCCACGTCGTACCGCTGCTCGAGCAAGGTCGCCTGCGGATCGGCTCGCCCGTCGCGCAAGCCGCCGTGCAGTCCTTCGTCGACGCCGGCGTAGTGAGCCAGGCGGATGCCGACACGCTCTGCGCCCTGGGCCGCGAGCCTGCCCCGCTGACGCTGCTGGAAGTAGCCGATGCCCTGTACAACCCTGACGGAAGCGAGAAATGACAGCACCAACGCGACAGACCGTTGAAATCCTGGCGGCCACGCTGATGACCGCCGGCACCACAGAGGCGGCCCCGTTTGTCGTTGGCCCATGGGTGTCGGTTGCCGCCTTGAACGGTGGACAACTCGCCGCATTCCTCACCAACACTTCTGCCCCGGGCGTGGCCGGCCAGTTCATCTGGCAGGGCTCGGACAAGAACGACGGCACCAACATCGTCGAGATCTGGCGCGGCGCCGGCAACACGAACGCCAACAGCACGTCGACGCCGATTCCAATCGACCTGCCAAAGGAAATCTCGTACGTGCGCCTGGTCGGCTACGGCAATACGCTGCAGCCGGTGACCCTGCGCGGCGTGCTATTCGCGAAGGGTTGATATGGCCGGCATGCGCTACCAGCCGCAGGGCAAACTGCAGCTGAACCGCCAGCACCCGCTGGCGTCGGCGGTGCGCCTGCTGTCTCTTCCTGGGGTGCAGCGCGGCTTCGACGCCGTAGCGCAGCAGGCGGCAACCACTATCGGAGTGAAGATGCTCAGCACGCCGGACGGCGTGGTCGGCGGCTTTGGCGCGGCGGTCGGCACCGGCAGCACGGACCGGGTAACGACCGGGCTGGCCGGCGACTTCCCGCTGAGCGGTCGCTCGTACATCTTCCGATTCCGGCGCAACGGTTCCGGCGGGGGAGGCCTTGGCAGGCTGTTCGATAAAACATCGGGTGGCTCGGGGCAGTTCGCGATGTGGTACGCATCGCGAGCATCGATTTGCTACGGCTTTTATACCGGCAGTACCGAACGCAACATCGACATCCCCGGAACGGCAACGACAGCAGCACCTGGACAGGATTGCATCCTGATCGTGACGCACGCCTACGACGGCGCGACCAGCACGATCAACGGCTACACCGGCGGCCAGCGTGTCTTGACCGACAGCGTTGTCGCCGGCGCGCTGCGCGACGCCCCGAACACGCCGTTCACGATCGGCAACCGCGCCAGCGATAGCGCCAGGGGATGGGACGGTTCGATCGAACTCGCGGGAGTGATCGACCTGGTGTTGTCTCCGGACCAAGCTACCGCGCTGTCCGGTGGCATCTACCAGGTGCTGGCGAACCCCTATGCAGACGACGAAGACGAAGCCCAGCCGAGAAGCTACACCCTGACAGCTGCGGCTGGCGCTTTCGCTGTTGCCGGCAGCCCGGCCGGCCTCCGGGTCGCTCGCCGAATTGTGGCTGCGCCAGCGGCATTCTCGCTGGCCGGCGCCGCCGCGGCGTTGCGCGCCGTTCGCCGCCTGCCAGTCGAGCCGGGGGCATTCGCTCTCGCTGGCTCAGTTGCCGGGCTGCGGGCTGCCCGCAAGTTCGCGGCTGGTTCTGGCGTGTTCAGCCTGACGGGCAGCGTGGCCACCCTGGTCGCGGCTCGTCGGTTGTCTGCGGCAGCTGGCTCATTCGCTGTCGTCGGCCAGGCTGCCACGCTGGTGCACACCGCGGCGCCGGCGCCGGGCGGCCCGACCTACGTTCTCACAGCGGCACCCGGCAGCTTCGCGCTGGCCGGCGCGCCAGCGATGCTCATCGCGGCGCGCCGGATAGCTGGCGGCCCGGGCACTTTTGTAGTCGGATCGGCGCCTGCTGGGATGACGATTCTGCGGCGCCTGGCCGCTGCGCCAGGGGCATTCGAAGTCGCCGGCTCCGCTGTCCTGTTGCGCGTC
Organism: Massilia haematophila; assembly: GCF_042647645.1. Classification (NCBI taxonomy): domain Bacteria; kingdom Pseudomonadati; phylum Pseudomonadota; class Betaproteobacteria; order Burkholderiales; family Oxalobacteraceae; genus Massilia; species Massilia haematophila. Next base: position 691,136 of record NZ_JBHRVV010000001.1, read on the forward strand.
GGGCGCCGGCTTCTGGCTGCTCCCGGCGTCTTCATGGTCGCTGGCAGCGACGTCGTGTTCAGGCAGAGCACCCAGATTGAATACGCCCGCGCGCCGGCAGGATCCGGCTACGCGCCACGGTGCCAGGAATATCAATCGCGGCCTGCCCAGGTGTCTACCGGCGGCCGCCCAGCAGCAACACAGAAAGCATACCGATGACCCCAAAAGTGATCGTCCCGCCGGCCGAACTGGCGGTTTCGCTCGAATCCGCCATCACGGCGGCGCGCGCCGCCGGCGCCGGCTTGGACGCAGAGGTCGAGCAGGCCGTCAAGACCGCCACCGCGGAGGCCGAGTTCGAAACGCAGCGCGCCATCATCGAGCAGACCCTGCGCTTGACGCTCGACCGGTTACCAGAGGCGATCAAGTTGCCGCGTCCGCGGCTGGTGTCTGTCGTGCACGTGAAATTCATCGATCCGACTGGCCAGCAGCAGACCCTTGACCCGACGGACTACGAGGTCGACTCGGTGAGCGAGCCCGGCTACATTGTCCCGGCGCCCGGCAAGGCCTGGCCAGCGACTGCCAGTCGGATCAACGCCGTCGAAGTGCAGTACGTCGCCGGCTACGGCCCCGATCACACCAGCGTGCCGGATTCGGTAAAGGGCTTCATCTTGCGCCGCGTGGCCGAGCATTTCGGCCAGCTGTCTGCATCGATGGCTGCCAACGCGGTGCGCTTGCTGGACGGGGAGGTGGTGTACTGATGTTCAATGACCGCCTAACTTTCCTTAAGCCGCAGCAGGGTCAGGACGCCGCTGGCCAGCGAAATCCAAAGCGGGAGTGGCTGCCGATCGAGCCGGGCGCATGGGGCGACGTTCGTCATTTGCGAGGGCTGGAGACATTGCGCGCCGACACCGAGATCTCGGTGCTGCGCGCGTCGATCCGCACGTGGTACCGGGCTGACGTCGATGAAACGATGCGCGTAGCGCATAACGGCCGGGTCTACGATATCAAGTCGCCGCCTCTGCGCAACACAGATCGCCGCTTCATGGATCTAGTCTGCGAGGCGGTGAAATAATGCGGTTCGATACGTCATCCCTCGTAGAGGTCGCGCAGCAAACCGCTGATCAAGTAGTCGAATCGATCGATGAGTCCGTCCTGCGTGCCGTTGGTTACGCCGGCGCCGACCTGTTCCGAGACCAGGCGAAACAGAATGCGTTAGCCAACAAGAAGACCGGCATGTTGTTCGACAGCATCATCGTGAAGCGGATCGAAGAAGAGTCGGACGGCGGCAAGATTCAGGTCTATCTGGTTACGGTGCGAAAGGGCAGCGCGGTCGGGGATGGCGCCTATTACTGGCGCTGGGTCGAGAAAGGTCATAAATTCGTTCCGAGAAACAAGAACATCAGCCCGAGGACGGGTCGTAAGGTTGGCTGGGCGGCGCACCGCCGCGCGGCCGAACTCGAATATGGAAACGCCCGAGTCCGGGCCTATCCATTCATGCGGCCGGCGTACGAGAGCAGGAAGAACGATGCGGTCGACCTGATGACGCGCACGCTGTCCGAACAATTGGCAAGGAATGCAACATGACGCCGCATGAGCGACTTTTTTCGGTGCTGGGCGGGCTGTCCGGCGGCCGGGTGTTTCCGGGAATTGCCGAGCCCGACACGCCGACCCCGTACATCACCTTCCAGGTGATCGGCGGCCCGCCTATCCACTTCGTCACCGGTGAGGCGCCGGCCAAGCGGCTGGCGCGGGTTCAGATCAACGTTTGGTCCGCCACATCGATCGAGGCGTTCGAAGTGATCGCGCAGGTTGAAGATTCCCTGCGCGCGGAGACAGCGCTGCAGCTCGAAGTGCTGACCAACGCCGGCGATACATACGACGAGCTGACCACGTACCGCGGAGCGATGCAGGAGTTCCAGCTTCTCCTCTGATTCACTCTTACCCCTTCCAAGCCGCCTCGAGCAATCCGGGCGGCTTTTTCTTTGCCCGGATCCCGGGCTCTTTACTTGAAAGGCCCATATGCAACTGCCAAACAATATCGCGTTCGCCGTGGCGAGCGTGTTCGCCACTGCCGTGTCGCTCTCCGCCGTGACGAACGCCGCTGAAGCTGTGGCAACCGCAACCAACACTTTCGCCGTCGGCGACTATGTCGAGTACACCGGTGGCTGGAGCAAGGCGAACGGCCGCGTCTTCCGCGTCAAGACCGCTACCGCCTCCAACTTCACCTTTGAAGGCCTCGACACCACCGACGTTTCCCTGTTTCCGGCTGGCGCCGGGGTGGGCAGTGTGCGCAAGGTCACCACCTGGGTGCCGATCACCGGCGTGACCGCGGCGGAAGTTTCCGGCGGCGACGGGAAATTCGTCGAGGTTCCGCTGCTCGATACCGAAATGCCGGTCAGCCTGCCGGACGGCTTCAGCGCAACGACTGTTGCACTGACGATCGCTGACGAGAAGGGCGCGCCGCACCACGCTGCGCTGAAGGCGGTGTCCGATGGCCTGAAGCTGACCTGCCTGCGCGGCATCCTGCCGGGTGGTGCGGTGTTGCTGTACGCGGGCTACTGCTCGTTCAACGAGTCGCCGAGCCTGGCCAAGGGCAGCGTGATGGCTGTGAAGGCCACGTTCTCGCTGCAGAACAAGGTCGTCCGCTACTAATCCAGTTTGCCAGCCGGTGCTGAATGGTCGGCGCTGGCCTTTACGCCGCGAGGTCATTCCTCGCGGTCTTTTTCTTCCGTTTCACCTCACCTGAAAGACAAAAATCATGGCAAAAGCTATCAAAATCGTCCTGGGCAAGCGCCCGCAGCACTTCACCAAGGAAGTGCAGTGCACCATGCTGGATGGTGCCCTGGGCTGCATGGAAGTCAACTACGTGTACCGCAGCCGTACCGAACTGGCGGAGCTCACCGACGAGCTGCAGGCCAAACTGAAGAACGAAGCGAACGCCGAGATCGAGCGCTTCAACGCCGCCGTTACCAAGGCCAAGGAAACCGGCGAAGCGATCCCGGAATTCTCGCTGACGCAGACCGAGATCGTGAAGCGTCAGTCGGCGATCAACGTCGACTACATCATGAAAATCGTCAAGGGCTGGAACCTGGATGCCGACTTCGACAAGGACGGCGTGGCCGAGCTGGTCGACACGCTGCCGGCCATGGCCGAGGCGATCAAATCCGACTATCGCGCCGCGATCAACGAAGGCCGCCTGGGAAACTCCGTCTAATCGCCGAGGCGATGTACACGCCGGGTCCGACGAAAAAGGACCTGGCTGAGATGGAACTCGCCGGCCTCAGACCCGACGACTTCAGCGACGACGTGGTCGAGATCTGGCCTGAGCACTGGGATGCCTATGTGCTATTCGCCTACATGCGCACGCAGTGGCGCGCCGGCGCCATGGGCGTCATCGGTCTCGATTACGGGGTTTTGCATCGGAAGATGGACAGGATGGACCTGGGCGCACTGCAGTACGACGAGCTCGAGGCAGATATCCAGGTCATGGAGTTCGCTGCTCTCAACCTCATGAATAGCCGGGATGAGTAGTGCGCCGGTGAGCAGTGCTGGCACCGGTGCGATTGTTCGCCGGTTCAGGGCGTAGCCTGCAGCGAACGAGATACTCCAGTCGCCTGGCGGGATATAGCCAGCGCTGAACCAGCAATACACCACTAAGCCGCCTACGGGCGGCTTTTCTATTTGGGCATGCCATGACCGATATCGTCAACAACGCAACAATTCGAGTGGTGGCAGACGCTTCGGGCGTGGAAGCAGGCTTGCGCCCGGCCATCAACGCGGCAAACCGCGCCGGCCAGGCAATTACGCAAACCGGGGAGCGCTCCGCTGCGGCGGCGCGCTCGGTAGAACATTCGCAGCGCAACATCATAGCCTCGATCCAGCGCACGACAGTGGCTATGGAGGCCGGCGGCCGCAGCACTGCAAGCTATTACGAGTTGTTGGCCCGCAACCGCGGGGTTGACCCGACATCGCTCACCCCGTATCTGAACCAGTTGCGCGCCGTCGAGGCGGCCCAAACGGAAGCTACTAAAGCAACGCAGGCCCAGGCAGCGGCCGCGCGTGAACTTTCCCAGGCTCAGGGGGCGAAAGAATCGTTCTTGGCGGGTCTGCGCGAGCAGATTGCTTTGTTCGGTAAGTCGGCTGAGGAGGTTCAGCGCTACCGCGCGGCACAAGCCGGCGCCGCGCAGGAATCTTCAATGCTGATCCTGCAGCTGCAGAACATGAAGGCAGCGCACGAGCAATCCGAGGCTGCTGCGCGTGCGCAGGCCGCGGCCCAACGCGAAGCGGCCCAGGCCGAGGCGAGCAAAGCCACGTTCCTCGACGGCTTGCGCGAACAGATCGTCCTGTTCGGTAAGTCGACGGAAGGCATCCTGGAATACCGTGCGGCCCAGGCTGGCGCAGCAAACGAGGCTGCGCCACTGATCGCCCAACTGCGCTCGCTCCGCGAGGCCCACGAACAGGCCGCCGCTGCCGCGCGCCAGACCGCACAGGCGCAGCGTGACAGCGCCCAGGCGCAGAGTGCGCGCGACAACTTCCTGGCTGGTCTGCGTGAGCAAATCGCTCTGTTCGGTAAATCGACTGAGGAAGTGCTGCGCTACCGCGCCGCGCAGGCAGGGGCCGCCAATGCTGCCGATCCACTGATCGCTCAGCTTCGCACCCTGCAGCAAACCCAGGACCAGGTTGCCGCCAGCGCGCGCGCCGCCGCACAGGCGCAGCAGGACGCCGCACAGGCGCAGTCGCGTCGCGACACGTTCTTGGAGGGGCTGCGTGAGCAGATCGCCCTGTATGGTCGCTCGACCGAGGAAGTGCAGCGGCACCATGCCGCCCAACTTGGCCTGACGGCCGTGGCCGAGCCGCTGATCGCACAGTTGCACGCGATGCGGACGGCGCAAGAGCAGGTTGCGGCTGCAGCGCGCGCCGCCGACCAGGCGCAGCGCGAGGCATTGCGGGTCCAGGCGGGGAAGGACAGTTTCATCGCTGGCCTGCGTGAGCAGATCGCCGTCTTCGGCCTGTCTACCGAGGAAGTGTTGCGCTATCGCGCTGCCCAACTCGGGCTGACCTCATCCACCGAGCCGCTGATCGCTCAACTGCGAGACCTGCGCCTGGCGCAAGAGCAGCAGACCTATGCGACCCGGATGGAGGCACAAGCGCAGCGTGAGCTGGCCCAGGCCCAGGCATCGCGGACCTCATTCCTCAAGGGCTTGGAGCAGCAGGTCGCCGCTATCGGCAAGACGCGGACGGAACTGCTGGAGATGCAGGCCGCGCAGTTGGGCGTAACCACCCAGGCGAAGCCGATGCTCGACCAGTTGCGCGCCCAGGACCAGGCATTCCGGAATGGAGGGATGTCCGCGGCGGCGATGAACGCGGCGCTGCGCGGTGTGCCAGCGCAGATGACCGACATTATTGTCAGTCTGCAGGGCGGCCAGGCGCCGCTGACGGTCCTTCTGCAGCAGGGCGGTCAGTTGCGCGACATGTTTGGCGGCGTGGGCGCGGCGGCGCGTGCACTGGGTGGCGCAGTCCTCGGTCTGATTAACCCCTACACCGTCACCGTTGCTGTCCTCGGCACACTGGCCTATGCCTACAAGGCTGGCCACGAGGAAGCGGTGCGGTATTCTCGCGCCCTCATCATGACCGGCAACTTCGCCGGCACCACCGCCGGCCAGATGGCTGACATGGCGGCCAGCATGGAGGAGATCAACGGTTCGCAAGGGACGTCCGCCAAAGCACTGACGACCCTGGCCAGCACCGGCGCCATCGCTGGCGCTAATCTGGAGAAGTTCGGCACTGTGGCCGTCGACGCGCAGCGGGTGCTGAGCAAGAGCGTCGAGGACACGGCCAAGGAATTTGCTGCACTCGGGAAGGATCCGCTTACCGCACTCCGCGCAATGGGCGACCAGTATGGCTTCGTCACGACCGAGACCTATCTTGCCGTGAAGGCAGCGCAGGAACAGGGGCGAATGATCGATGCCGCCCGCATTGCGCAGAGCGCCTACGCCGACGGCGTCGCCAACCAGAAAGAAAAGGTGCTGGAAGTTCTCTCGGCCTGGGAGCGTGGCTGGATCAACATCAAGACAGCGGCGGGTAGCGCATGGGATGCAGTGGTCGACTTTGCTGGTGGTCGGCAGGAGGGGCCTCAGCAGCAGCTTGCTGCGCTGGCCGTGCAGCGCAAGGCGCTTGAGGAGCGGATCGAGCGTCTGAAACGGATCGGCAAGGCGCGCGATGATAAGTACAACCCGAAGACGGATCGGGACGTGCTGGCGGTTGAAGCTCAGGTGGCGGCAAACGAGCGGGCAGTCAAATCCATCAACGACAAAGCTGCCGCCGACAGAAAGGCCGGCGAAGACGCAGGTTTGAAGGTGCAGCGTGAGGCAGTGGAAAGGGAGTGGGCGGACAAGCAGAAAATCCTCCTCACGCGTGCGGAGCTGCGAGACAAAGCGCTGGCCGCTGCCCAAACCCGCGGTGCCGAGCTTGGCATTCCCCAAGTGGATATTGACAAGCAGCTATTGGCCATCCGTCGCGAATACAACGACGTCTACGTGGCCGGAATCGACGCCAGTATCACGTCGCTGCGCAAGCGCGGCGAGCTGCAGGACGAGCTCTCCCGGCGCGAACTCGCACAGATCCAGGCGAAACGGGATGCTGGACTGATTACGGAAGACGAATCTCTGCGTCAAATCGCAAACGTCGACTTGGCTGGTTTTGATCGTCAAAAGCAGGGGCTTCAAGAGCAGCTGGCGCTGACAAAGCAAAAGATCAACAGCGACGCTGCCCAGCGTGATCTTGCTGGGCAAATTGCAAAGATCGACGAGCAGCGAATCAGCCGCCAGCAGCAGCTGGAGAACGATCTGGCCGCCGCCCAGCGAAACCGTTCGCAAGCGAGCATGGACCTCTACATGCAGGGCGTCAAGGCGGCCGCCGCTGAGCTGACCGGGCTGGAAGACCAGGTCAAGGCGCAGCAACTAGCCAATGAAGAAATCGGCTTGAGCAGGGAGGCGGTAGCGGCTCTCCAGGCCGAGCGCATGCTGGCGACTGCGGCGCTGAAAGAGGAAACGGCTGCACAGATGGAGGCGCTGGAGCCTGGCAGCGTGACCGCTGCGCTCTACCGACAGCAGGCCGAAGAACTGCGCAAGCTCGCCGCGCTCAGGCAACAGGGGGCAGTTAACGCTGGAATAGCTGAGGACAACAAGAAGGCCCAGGACAGCCTGAATGAATTCCTCGACCCTGCCAGGGCTCAAACGTTCGGAGAGGCCCTGCGCGAAGCGTTCGGCACCGCTGGCGACTCGATCACGAAGATGACCAGTGCGCTGGATGCGTTCGGCAAGCGTCAGGCAAAAATCGCGGAAGAACGCGGCAATGCCGACCTGCTGCTCCGGAATGGGAAGATCGACGAGGTCAAGCACCTGGAGTATGTCGATAAGCTCAATCAGGAGGGCGCGAAAAACCGCCTGGCCGGCTACGGCGCCATGACGAGTGCGGCCGCCGGCTTCTTTGGCGAGCAAAGCAAGGGCTACAAGGCCCTGCAGGCTGCCTCGCAAGTGTTCCATGCGGCCGAGCTCGCTATGACGCTGGCTGAGCTGGTGCCGAAGGGTATCTCGGCAGTGCTGAATCAGGGCAGTGGCGACCCGTACACCGCCTTTGGGCGGATGGCTGCTATGGCCGCGATCGTCGCGGGCCTCGGCGTTGCCATCGGCGGCATCGGTAGCGGCGGCGTGAGTTTGTCCGAATCGCGCCAGAAGAAGCAGGGTACCGGCTCGGTGCTGGGCTCGGAGGAGAAATCCGAATCGATTGCCAAGTCGCTCGACATTATGGAATCACTGGCCTCGAAGGAGTTGGGGATCAGCGCCGGCATGTTGAAATCGTTGCGCAACATTGAGGCGGGAATCAGCAGCTTCTCCTCGCTGCTTGTTCGCACGACGGACATTGCGAATCCAGATGTGGGGACCCTCAATACTAGCAACGGGTTTGGCAAAAGTGTTGCGTCCTGGGGTCTTGGGGGTGTGATCGTCGGCTCTGTCTTGGCGAAGATTCCCGCTCTTGGAAAAGCTTTCGACAAGGTGGGGACGAGCATTTTCGGGGGCAAACAGAGCGTCGAAGATTCCGGATTCACGATGGGCCGCGCGAACCTGGGTAGCATCCTGGCCGGCGGCGTCAACGCATTGCAGTACGCCGATATCAAGAAGGATGGCGGGTGGTTCCACAGTGACAAGCGCTCGACGAAGCTGGAAGGCATCGGTGCGGAAGGTAATCGTCAGATCAGCACGATTCTGACCTCGCTCTACGATACCGTGTTCGAGGCCGGCAAGCTCCTACAGATCAATGGTGACGAATTTTCGGCGCGCCTGAACAGCTTCGTTGTCGACATCGGCAAGATCAGCTTGAAAGGCAAAACCGGGGAGGAGATCCAGAAGGAACTGTCGGCCGTGTTTTCGAAGATCGGCGACGATCTTGCCAGCTTCGGCGTGGCCGGAATCACCCAGTTCCAGCAGGTTGGAGAGGGGGCGCTTGAAGCCTTGGCGCGCGTGGCTTCGAACTACGCGGGCCTGGACGCGGTCTTGGCCAGCATCGGCAAGTCGTTCGGGACGACCGGGATTGCTAGCATCGCTGCACGCGAAGAGCTGTTATCCATGGCTGGCGGTATCGACGAGCTAGCAAGTCAAGCATCTTCCTTTGCCGAGAATTACCTCACCGAGGCAGAGCGCTTGGCGCCGGTGCAGAAGTTCGTCACCGAGCAGCTGGCGGCGCTGGGCAAGTCAGACCTGCGCTCGCGCGAGTCGTTCAAACAGTACGTGCTCGGCCTGGACCTGACCAGCGAAGCCCAGCGTGAGCAGTACGTTCAGCTGATGGCGTTGCAGGAAGCGTTTGCCAAGGTGTATCCGGCAATCGAGGACACCACCTTGTCGCTGGCCGATGCCAAGGATGCGCTGACCGAGGCCTACAACACAGAGCGTGACGCGATCGATGCGACCATCAACAAAATGTCGTCGTTCGCATCGAGCTTGAAGAGTCTGCGGGACAACGCGCTGCTCGGCGGTCTGTCGCCACTTTCTCCTTCGCAGAAGTATGCGGAAGCCAAGGCTCAGTACGAGGCTGTGCTGGCGGCGGCGCGCGGCGGTGATGAGGCTGCTCAGTCGCAGTACCAGGGCGCATTCAACGCGTTCCTGACTGCGTCCCGAGCGGTGTTCGCCAGCAGTGCGAACTACACGCGGGACTTCGAGTATGCGCAGGCGGCGACCGAAGAGGCGGCCAAATGGGCGGAGAGGGAGATCAACGTCTACAAGGCGCAGCTTGATGTGCTGAAGTTGCAGGTCTCCGGGATCATCGAGGTCAACAAATCGGTGCTGTCGGTTCGCGATGCGCTGCTGCAGTACAACACGGCCGCAGGCAAGAACACGGGCCCGCTGACTGGCTACGCGCCGGTTTCTCCGGGGCCGGTTATCGCAACGCCGACCCGTCAGTCCACCATGGACGCAGTGGTGAATGCGACCAAGGCAATGGGCAGTGAAGTTGCCAAGCTGCGCGCAGAGCAAGCTCAGCACACAGCCGCTCTCATCGCTGCGCAGAACCGCGCGTCAAACGAGTCCTCGAGCGCAATTGTCGGCGCCGTTAGGTCGACCGCATCTACTGAATATAGGGTTCTTCCTGAATGACTGATGCTCAGTTTACGGACTGGCTGAAAAGCCAGTCCGCCTATCGTTGCGTCCTCATCGAGGTGATGGCGCAGGTGGGCGGCACGGAAACCATGGTCTACATGGCGACCAGGCCGTTCACCACGTCGCCGGTGGACACGCCGGCGAATACCACCTATCAGGCCATCGCCATCGTGGGCACGCTGTTCACCGAACGGCTGTCCCTGGAAGGCGATGGCGCACTGTCGGCCGGCGAGCTCGAGATCGACAACACAGCCGGCGTGCGCGATGCCTGGGCCGGCGCCGGATACGTGTGGAAGAACCGTGAGATCCGGGCGTATATCGGCGACATCCGCTGGCCGCGCTCCGAGTTCCGGATGATCTTCAACGGCATCGTGGCCGACATCGCGCCGAGCGGCAGGAGCAAGCTGCTCCTGAAGCTGCGCGACAAGCTGCAGCGTCTAAATACGGCGATCACCGAGGCGAAGCTGGGCGGCGAGACCGAGCAGAAGGACGCGCTGGTCCCGTTCGCCATCGGCCAGGTGTCGAATATCACGCCGCTCCCGGTCGACCCGGTCACGCTGACTTATCGCTACCACTGCGCCTCGGCGGAGGGTGTGATCGGCAACGAGGCCAGGGACAACGCTGCACCGGTCGGCATGACGTCCAACCCTTTGGCCGGCACGGTGACGCTCGAATCCATGCCCGCCGGCGCCGTCACGCTGTCCGTGAAGGGTGACAACGGCGCGGGCTACTGTGACACCGCGGCCATGATGGTCAAGCGCATGGTCACTGCCTACGGCAAGGTGGCCGATCGCTTCACCGATGCGGATCTCGACCTGGACAACATCGCTGCGTTCGACGCTGCGCAGCCTCAGCCGATGGGGTTATACGCGACCGAGCGTCTGAACGTGCTGACCGGTTGCCAGATGCTGCTCGGCAGCATTGGCGCTCAGCTGGTGATGTCGCGCATGGGCAAGCTGCGGCTGATTCAGCTCGCCCTGCCTGGCGCCGGCGCCCCGTTCGCGATCAGGCCAGAGCACATGGTCGACGGCACCCTGCAGCCCACCGGCCGCACCGACGTCGTCGGCGCCGTGAAGCTGGGATTCGCCAAGAGCTGGACCGTGCAGGACGGCGGCACGCTGGCCAACCTGCCCGAGGTGCACAAGCCGCTCTTCACCGAGGAGTGGTTGACCACCACGAAGACCGACGCGGCGACGCTGGCGACCTACCGCCTGAACGCCGAGCCGGTCCAGGTCGACACGATGCTGCTGACCCGGGCCGATGCCGACGCGGAGGCGCAGCGCCGCCTCGACCTGTGGAAGATCCCGCGCACCACCTACGAATTCGAAGGCGTGCCTGAGCTGCTGCAGCTCGAGCTGGGTCAGGCGGTGACTGTCTACAGTCCACGCTTCGGCATGGCGGCCGGCGTTTCCGGCATCGTTATTTCACTTGCGCCCGACTGGAACACCGGGCGTGTCAAGGTAGGGTTTCTCGTATGAGCGCAGTGCTGAACGACCGTGACGCCATCCTGCAGGCGGCCGCCACGCGGATTGTCAATCCGAAGAACGCCGACATCATGCTCACCCAGAGTGCATCGGGTTTCCACGTGAACGCCGCTGGTGCCGCTGATGTTGCGTCGATCACGGTGTCGGCTACGCTGGTCGGCCTGGAGGGCGCCGTATCCTGGTCCGTGCAAGGAGCCACTCTGTCGAACGTGACCGATCGCGAGGCGACCGTCACCTACGCGAACATGCAGGGCAGCACGGCAATCGTCTCCGCCAGCATTATGAGCAGCGGCGAGCGCTTCGCCAAGAGCGTCGTTCTGGCCACCATTCAGGATGGTGCACCTGGCAGCAGTGCGAAGACGGTCAAGCTGACTCCTTCGGAGCAGGTGTTCAAGATCAGCAAGGCAGGCGCGAACTCGCCGGTGAGCATCACGTTGACGGCCACGGGCCAGAACACGGCCGGCACGCCCAGCTTCACGATCCCTGTTGGGACCGCCACGTTGACCGCCGGCTCGAGCTCGGCTCAGAAGGTGCTGACGTTCGCGAACATGGCGACTGACCAGGTGACGGTCGAGGTCACGCTCGACGGCCAGAAGGATCGGGTCACGATCTATAAGGTCAGGGAAGGGCAGGACGGCCAGCCCGGCGCCGACGGCGTTGTCGGGCTGCTTAATAACGAGAGCGTCAATCTGCCAGCGACTGATGCGGGCGTGGTTACTAGTGTCGCCGGTGCCGTGTGCACCATGAAGGTGTACCGCGGCGCGGCCGATGACAGCGCAAATTGGACGTACGCCTACTCCCCAGCATCCGTGGCAGGCGGCCTGCAGTACACCACCAGTGGCGGCACGCTGACCGTCACCGGTCTGGCCGCGGGCGTTGACTCGGCGTTCGTCGACATCACCGCCTCGCGTACCGGCTATGCCAGCATCACGAAGCGGTTCAGCGTGGCGAAGGCCAAGTCTGGCGCTGGCGGCACCCCGGGTGTGGATGCTCGGAACCTCACGCTTGTAGCGTCCTCCCAAGTGGTGCAGGTCGCCAAGAACGGCACGGCCAGCCCGGCAAGTGTCACGCTCACGTCGACCGCGCAGAACTTGGCGGGCACGCCGACGTTCGCCATCACATCCGGCACGGCTACTTTGACCGGTGCCGGCAGCGCTCGCAGCTTCACCTATGCTTCGATGACGTCCGACAGCGTGACCGTCCGAGTAACCCAGGATGGCCTGACCGACACGGTCACGATCGTCAAGCTGCGCGAAGGCGCCGACGGCGCGGCTGCGATCACCGGCATGCTCAGCAACGAAATCGTCACGCTGCCGGCGTCGAGCGCGGGCGTAGTTTCCAGCTTCAGCGGCGCCGTGTGCTCGATGAAGGTCTACAACGGCACGGCCGACGACACGGCAAACTGGGGCTTCGCTTACGCGCCGGCCTCGTCGACCGCGAGCCTGCAGTACACCACGACCACGAGCGGCACGGTGACCGTGACCGGCATGAACAACGGCGTCGATTCGGCTTACGTCGACATCACCGCCAGCCGCACCGGCTACGCCGCGATTACGAAGCGCTTCACTGTCACCAAGAGCAAAGCGGGTGCCAGCGTCACAGGCGCCCGCGGCGCTGGCCAGTACTACGTCGTCGGCTCAGCCTGGTCAGATGTTGTTGCGCAGGCCGCATGCCCGGGTGGCCCGGTTATCAACGACCAGGTCAACATCAGCAATGGCACGGTCACCTACACGAAGCGCTGGGATGGTGCGGCGTGGAACGTGCCGGGCGCGTACTTGAGCGATGAGTTGTTCGTCGAGAAGGGTATTCGCGCGTCGAAGGTCGATACCAACGGCCTGATTGTGCGCGCCCCTGATGGCACCGTACTACTGGACATGGGTGGCCTGCGCAAAGGTTACGAGGCGCCAGGCACTAAGAACAGCGAGCAGCAGTGGGTCGATGTTCAGGGTATCCCCTACGAGAGCATCCTTAACAATGACGACTCCGTGGCAATGGGCTTCAACCCGACGTTTGCGGATTGGCCGAGCGGACAGGCGCGCCCGACGGGCTGGAGCGGCAGCAGCCCGGTGCGCGAGACAGCTATCAGGCGCCTCGGGCAATGGGCCATCCGTTTTAACACGCCGGGCGGCACGCAAATTGGCATGAATCGAAGGGTCGCGTTGCCAACGCCGCTGCCGCTCGGGACGTTCATTGCTGGCACCTACGATGTGTACGTCGCCCGTATCGACCCGACCAATACGACCGGCAAGCCGGGCCTCATGGTGCGTCTGTGGTGGGGCACCGCCAACGGTGAATATACCGATCGTCATTTCCCGGCTTCGCAGACCACTGGCGGGTGGCAGCGCATCAACTTCACGGCGCGCCCGGCCGCAGGCAAGCAAATCCTGCAAGTCGAGTTCTACCTGTTCGGGTCGTTCAGCAACTCGGCGTACGGCGGGCATTTCTTCGGCGATGTGGTTTTCGACAACTTCCGCTTCGCCCTGTTCGACAATAGCCTGGACAACACCGCTATCAGCATTGGCGCGGACGGCACGCTCGGCGGCGCTGGCGGCGGCCAGGTCACGATCACCGGCCTTGGCTACACCGGCGCCCTTGACGCCACAAAGGGTGCGCCGTCGGGCACAACCGTTGGCGGCACTGAGGCCGGTCTTGTGGCATCCCGCGCGCTCAACGGTGACTCTGCCTACAACGCGGTGAACAACGCCAGTAGCGGACTGGCCTCGAAGCTGTCTGCCGCTGGCAATCAGAACCTGTCCGGTCCGGTCTCACTGACCTCGGCGGGCGCCATTGTCGTGGGCACCCTCAACGACGGCGTGCGCATCAACACGACCGGCATCATTGGTCGCAAGGCTGGATACACCACGTTTTCCGTAGCTGCTGACGGAACTGCTCTGTTCGGCGGGAATCTGGTTGCGGCAAGTGGCACGCTCGGCTCGCTGCACATGGCCGCAGACGGTGCAATCCATGGCGGCGTGTTCAACTCATGGGCGCAATGGCTAGCGGGAGGCGGTGCGGGGTTTTACTTCGACTCGACCGTGCTCGCGCTGGGAGATTACGCTGCCGGCAAGTACGTCATCCTGTATGCGGACGGCCGTTGCTACATGCCGGGTTTCCGCATGGAGAGCGGTCAGCTGACGCTGGATAACACCATCATCATCAACCCGAAATTGCAAACCTCGTTCAGCGCAAACATGACCAACATGACGCTGAATAGTCAAGTCAACACCAGCACCTACGCCAGCTACTCCAAGTCACCCACGCTATCGAATGGCGTCGGACCCTATCGTCACAGGTATTCGCTGACGGTGGAGGAAGGCGACATGATACTCGGGAGTGACCCGACAGCCGACACCGCGCTCATCAGGGCTCGCGGAAGTAATAGGGTCTGCTCCGGCTACCTAGTGGACGAGGTAACCGACGCATCCGGCGCGCGCGCGGTTGCCAGTTGTCGCATTTACATTCAATTCGGAACAGGGGTGCCAAACTAATGGAGCAGATTCGATACCTGATTGTTCGGAGCGAGGATTCGCTCGTGCTGGGCGCGCAGCATTTCGATGACGCGGGGCCGCTGCCGGCGCCTCCAGAGTGCCCGCTTCACGGAGCCTCGCTCGTGCAGTTCGACGGCGATTTCTCACGTGCCGGTCGCCGCCACACCGAAATGGCCTACCTGCTCGAGGATGGGGCAATCGAGTGGCGCGACACAGCGGTGCTTGACGATGAGCGCGAGGCTGCAATCGAGACAATCGACTCTGCCTGCGAGGACCTGCGCCTGGCCGTCATCAGCAAGATGACCCAGACCGAGGAGTACAAGCTCGCCGAGCAGCACGCGCGCGAGTACCGCGCTGCCGGATATACCGGCGAGGCCGGGCGGGGAGTCACCGGCTGGACGCGTGCCAAGCACCGCCAAGGATGGACGGACCGGGATGCGGCCGACGACATCTTGGCTACAGCCGACCGCTGGTACGGGCTGCTGTTCGACATCCGCGACGCCCGGCTTGCCGCCAAAGAGGACGTGCGCCACGAGACCGAGGTCGCGGCCATCGGCGCCATCGTGGCCGGCGTGCAGGCCCACATGGAATCCCTCGCCCTGCAGATGAACACCACCACCACGGAATAACATGCCAAACCTGAGAATCGTCAGCGACAACGCCGTCAGCCGCGCGGCGACGCTTGTCGCCTCCACCACCGCTGGCGGGCTCGCCGCCGCCAACCTGGCCAGGGATACGAAGTCCAATGTGCACCGCGCCACCGGCACGAGCGTCACCTACACGCTGACCTGGGTGGCCGCTGAACCGATCGGCTGCGTCGCGCTCCCGTTCTGCAACCTGTCGCCGACGGCGACGATGCGCGTGCGCGCCTACGCTAGCAATGGCACGACGGTCCTGTACGACAGCGGCGCTGGGTTGGCCTGCCCGGCGCCGGCGCTGCGCCCCCTGGGGTTCACCGCGGCTCAGGCTGCGAGCGCGTACGCGTACGGAGGCGGGGCCTGTGCCCGGCGCTGGTTCAGCCAGGTCAACGCCTTCAAGTTGGTGATCGACATCGTCGATACGAACAACCTGCAGGGCTACGTCGAGGCGGCGTGTCTGGTAGTGGGGGCGACCTGGTCCCCAAAGTACAACGCCTCGGCGACGTCGGTTTCGGTGATTGACCGCACGGAGATCTCGCGCAGCGCCGCCGGCGACCAGTTGGCCGACCCGGGAACGATCAGCCGCAAGGTTCCTGTCGACCTGCGCGCAATGCCGGAGGCGGACCGCGCCCGCTTCCTCGACATGGTGCGCAACAGCCGAGCATACCCGGTCCTGCTGTCGGTATTTCCTGAGGACGCCGACCTGGCGCTCGAGCGGGACTTCACGATCTATGGCCGGCGCACGAAAGATTCTGACATCGCGTACCAATTCCTGGGCGCCTACGCAACCACCCTTGAAATCGAGGAGATCTGATGGAACAACCGAAACGCCCCGGTATTGTCACGGTCCGGCTCACCAGTCGCTGGCCGTATAACCCGATCAGCCTGGCGGTCGGCGTCGCCGCCGGCTCGCGCCAGTTCAGCCACTCGATCACGGTCATTGGCGAGCGCGCTTACGAAGCGTCGATGACGCACGGTTGCCGCGCCGGTGCGGTCGACCAGCTGATGAGGGGCATCGTCATCTATCGGGACATGCCGGTGGTGGTGCCCGATATCGACGCTGCGCTGGCCTTCGCCGAGGCCCAGATGGGGAAGGGCTACGACTTCGCCGGCGCCGTCGGTATTCCGCTGACCTACTCGGAGGATTGGACCGACGACAGCAAGTGGTGGTGCTCGGATCTGACCTTCGCAATTCTGCTGGCCGGCGGCCTGCGCATCTTCGACCCGGCCGTGATGAAGCGCGTCCGCCCCATCGACCTGCACATGGCCGACTACCCGAAATCCCAACTGATGCGCGCCTGATCGGCGTGCACGCCATCCAGGCCGCGCGATGCGGCTTTTTTTACGCCCAACAAAAAGGCACACATGAAAGTAACTCCACTTGATGCGACCAGCTACGCCGGCGGCATCGTCTCCATCGGCAGCGCCGTCACCCTCACGCAATGGGGCGTGATCGCCGGCATCCTGACCGCGTTGCTGACCCTGCTGCTGAACGTCTGGTACACGCAACAGAAGAACGCGCGCGAGCAGCGCCTGGCTGACCAGCAGGCGCACCTGGCCGACCTGGCTGAGCGCGAAGCAAAAGCGCGGCTCGCTGCCCTCGGGGTGAAGCTGTGAGCGGTCGTATCGGGCCGGGTGGCCTGGCGAGCATCGTCGGCGCAGCGGCGGCCACCGCGCTGCTGGTCTTCACGCCGGACTTCGAAGGCACCGAGCTGACCACCTACCGCGACCTGGGCGGCGTGCTGACCTATTGCACCGGCGCCACCGAGAATGCGATGTGGGGCAAGACGTACACGCCGGACCAGTGTCGCGCCCAGCTCGACCGCGACCTGGAACGGCACGCCGCCGGCATTGCTCGTTGCGTGCCCATGGATCGCTTGACGAACGGCCAGAAGGTGGCCTTCGTCGACGTGGCCTACAACATCGGCGTGTCGGCCTTCTGCGGCTCGAGCATGGCGCGCCGTGCCAATGCTGGCGACATCGTCGGCGCCTGCAATGCGCTGCTCGCGTGGAACAAGATCACCGTCATGCGACCAGTCCTAGGGGAGGATGGCAAGCCGGTCAAGGATCTGTACGGCAGGGTTGTGATGCGCAAGGTGATCGAGGAAGTGCGCGGGCTGACGCGCCGGCGCCAGGCCGAGCGCGAACTGTGTCTGAAAGGATTGTCATGATCGACGTCACCCTGACAAAGTTCCGGCTGACCGCTGGCGCCGCCGTGCTTTCCCTGGCCCTCGCCGGGGCCGCGACGGCCGGCGCCGTCATCAACGGCTGGCGGCTTGATACCGCGAACCAGCGCGCGCTGGCCAGCGAGAAGGACAAGCGCGTCGCCGTCGAGAAGCTGCTGGTCGAGCAAAGCGTCGCGGTCGACAAGCTGGGCGCCGAGAAGCGCGCCGCCGACGAGCGCCGCCAGGTGGCTGAGAAGTTCGCCGCCTCCGCCATCGCGCGGACAAAGGATCGAGGCGCCGCCGTCGCCGCCAGCCAGGCGCCGGACTGCGACGGCGTGATGCGCGAGGCCTGGGAGGGCTGGCGGTGAGGGCGCTGATCCTGTTCCTGCTGTTGGCGGGCTGCGCGGCCGAGCCGCAGAAAATCCCGGTACCGGTCACGGTCGGCTGTGTCGGCGAGGTGCCGGCGCGCCCGGTCCAGACCTTCGGCGCTGGTGCCTACCCGGGCAACAAGGCGGCCGCGCAGGCTGCGCTGATCGACAGTGCTGCCTGGGAGGGCTACGCGTTGAAGCTTGAGGTAGTCATCGCTGGATGCACCCGATAGCTATCGCGCAGTGGACAGCTTTCTAAAGCGAGGAGGTCTAGCTATGTGTGGATAAAGTTCCGCCAGTACGCCCCAGGCAACTGCCCATCGGCCGGCCTTGTGTCGTTCCGCTTTCGTCTCGACGGAGTACCACCTTTCCTGCGCGCGCGACATTCGGCGGCGCGCGTAGTCCTTGGCGTCAAGCGAGGGAGTTGAGTGTGAAAAGTGTTCGGCCATTTCATTCGCCCTTGTAGTGGATAATGAAACGCGAAACAGAAATACGCGCGTATGCAGCCCATGCGCGCGCCCATCTTATTGCAAGACGGCGTGTTTCGTCATCCTCGGCGAAGATAAATCGGTCCAGTGCCAGCGACGACCTGTAGCGCGCGTAAGCGCTGGCAGTGAGAAAGAGCGGGCGCGGCACGGTGTCGAGCGCTAATGAAGCGTCTCATCCGACCAGGTCACCGCAAGGGCCTGTTCGACAACCACATCATCCGCCATGGACTGGAGTGGGAGCTCCGCATCCGGGGCGAAGGCGATGATCTGGCAATGATCAGGGTCGGCCTGGTTGAGACGCAGCCATTCCTCTCGGGATACAGTCTGACCAGTAGGCTTTGGCAACGTAATCCAAAACCCAGTCTCCCGCTCCGCGATAACCTGGTACAGGTCGAGCATCGTATCCATGTGGGCACCCCTCGCATCCTCATGATGGAGAAAGATTACGACTGCCAAACGTAGGTGTCACGTGTTGCCGTGCGCGAACATGCAGGAAGCATACCGTGCGCTGCTATACTGTATAAATGCACAGTACTGGTGAAGTATGGGACTCAAGCCGCCATTGACGAGAGAAACACTGGTCGAAATTCAGGAGCGCAATCCTGGGTCCGCCGACGTGCGTGCTTTACTGTGGGAGGTGAAGCGGCTGCGCGCCCTGGCACTGTACGCTGACCAACTGCAGCGCATGCTCTCTACACTGCCTGGACCGCAGGGCGCGATCCTCGACACGCTGCGCGAAAAGCTCAAAGACGAGCCGTGCGTGCACGAATTTCCCCGGCTGCCGCCGGAAGCGTAATCCCTGAATCCTGCGTTATTCAACAAAGTGCGATTGAATGAAAACAAGGGCTTACAACGGCTGGTCAGCCAAACCAATAACGCAGCGGGCCAACCCTAAGCTGTTGAGAAAAAAGAAATTTTAAGGTAGCGAGCACCTGACTTCTAAGCTGAGGGTCGCTGGTTCGAACCCAGCTGGGCAGGCCAATCGTCGCGTTTCGCGACGCGTCCTTGCCCGCCGCGATACGTCAGCCCATGCTTCCCCATGCCCTCAGCAGCGTAGCCAATCCTTTTTGCGAACCTGCGACGGCGTAAGTCTTCCCGCTCACGTCTTCGACGTACAGTTCCTCCGCCTGCAGCGCTTCCGCGCCATGCGTAAAGATGAATTCGGCGCAGTCCTCGTCGGTAGGCCGAAACACCAACTCGAGGGTCTGTCCTTCCGCCAGCTTGACGACGACGCGATGGGCCAACAGCTTGCTCTGGAGTTCCTGCAGCCGCTCCTGCGTCAGCTCGCCGTCGAGTTGGGGCGTCTGCAGGGTGCGCCACCACTTTTCTTTTCCGGCATGCTTGACCAGGTTCAGGATCATGACAGGACGGCGTCCCAGGTTCGTGATCCGGATGAACATCGCGGGAGTAGGGGAAGGCCCTGCTTGGTTCTCCCACATGATGGTGCTGCTCGCCTGCAACTTGCTTCGATCGCGCAGATAGTTGAGTAGCGCAACAGCGAAGCTTGCCGCTGCCACGAGGAGCGCAAGCGTGGATATGACGATAGCTGTTTCCAAATGCTTCTGCCCGATGAGTGAGAGATCCGCCCGGATCGCGCCGTCGTGGGAACCCGGCCCGTGATCGCCGGCGGCGTGCCTGGACACGCTTCGGCGCCATCACGCTTTACTTGAGACTGCGCTGTTCCTGCACGCCGAGATACTTCGCCGCCTTCGCGTTCGCCCGGCTCCACTTCGGCGCTTCCGCACTGTTGGCGATGTTCCAGATCGCCAGCGCCACGGCGCGGCTCACCGCCGCCATGTTTTCGTAGTCGATCTTGTCCCAGTGATCGCCGGCGCCGTGGTAGTCGGGGAAGGCGTAGGCCACGCTGACGGTGTGCGCCGGAATGCCCTGGTCGGCCAGCGCCTGGTTGTCGCTGTGCGCGAAATACTTGTCGCTGTTGACCGGATGCTTCCAGACCTTGATGCCGGTCTGGTCGCCGGCCTGCTTCAGGATCGCGCCCACGTCCGAGAAATCGTAGCCGGTCACGGCAAAAGCCAGTTTCTGCGGGCCTTCGCTGTCGTCGGTGCGGCCGACCTGTTCCAGGTTGATGCCGGCCACGGTTTTCTCGATCGGCACCAGCGGATTGGCGCCGTAGTAGCGCGAGCCGACCAGGCCGTGTTCTTCGCCGAACACCGTCATGAAGACGATGCTGCGCTTCGGACGTTCCTTCTGCGCGCCGAAGGCCTTGGCCAGTTCGATCACCGACACCGTGCCGCTGCCGTCGTCGTTGGCGCCGTTGAAGATGCCGTCGCCTTCGCCGGGCTTCAGGCCGACGTGGTCGTAGTGCGCCGTCACCAGGATGTAGCTGTCCTTCAGCGCCGGGTCGGAACCGCGCAGGATGCCGACCACGTTGCGCACTTTCGCGGGCGCGGCCGGCGCCGCGTTCTTGTCGCGGCGCGGATTGATCTTGTTCCAGTCGGCGGTCTGGAAGTAGGGCTCGTCGCCCAGCGGTTCCAGGCCCGCGGCGCGGAATTGCGAGGCGATGAATTCGGCGGCGATGTCCAGTCCGCGCGACGGCGTGCCGCGTCCCTCCAGCGCGTCCGACGCCAGGAAGGCCAGGTTGCCGCGCATGGCCGTGGCGGAGATCCGGTCGAGGAGCGGCGCGGCCTCGACGGCGGGCGCGGCAGGGCCGGCGGCGGCGAGCGGTGCGGCGATCAGCAGTGCCGCGTGCAGCACGGCGCGGGAAAGAAGGCGGCGGGTGATTGGCATATGTATGTCGGGGCAGCGGTGTCGTTCGGGTTGGTGAAGTGGCAAAACTCGTCAAGTATAGCGCCGGATCGCCGGGCGGGCGAGCCTCGGGCCGGGCAGCAATATTCCCGGCGTCTTGTATGTTTGCAAACGGACGCCGTGCGGCAGGGCTTCATGGTAGCGTTGCCACGTTGTGGGCCCGATGCCGGGTCCGATCACCAGGGAGCCTTTATGCCTGTCAGTCGCCTGTTGGGAAGCGCGGTCTTGTCCGTCGCGCTGAGCTGCACCTTTGCCACCGCCGCCTTCGCCCAGGCGCCGGCGGACACCGTCGATACCTTCACGCTCAAGCTCCCGGCCGGCGACCCGGCGGCGGCCAGCGCCGAGAGCGGCACGGTGCAGTTCATCGGCACGGCCACCGTCATCATCCGCTACCAGGGCTTCACCATCCTCACCGACCCGAATTTCCTGCACAAGGGCGACCACGTGCACCTCGGCTATGGCCTGACGTCCCAGCGCCAGACCAATCCCGCCATCGCGTTCGACCAGCTGCCGCCGATCGACCTCGTGATCCTGTCGCACATGCATGGCGACCACTTCGACCAGCTGGTGCAGGAAAAACTGCCGCGCAACACCCCGATCGTCACCAACAAGGAGGCAGGCGAGGCGCTCAAGAAGATGGGCTTCACCCAGCGTTTCGCGCTGAGCGAATGGGACCGGCTGGAAGTGAGCAAGGGCGACGCGCGCCTGCGCATCACCGCGGCGCCGGGACGCCACGGCGCGGCTGGCGTATCGATCCTGCTGCCAAAGGTGACGGGCAGCGTGCTCGACTTCGGCGCCAATCCCGATACGCCCGATTACCGCATGTACATCAGTGGCGACACCCTGGTCTACGACGACATCCGGGCCATTCCGCAGCGCTTCCCGGGCATTGACCTGGCGCTGCTGCACCTGGGCGGCACCCGCATCCTGGGCGTATTCAAGGTGACGATGGATGGCAAGGACGGCGTCGAGATGCTGCAGATCATCCGGCCGAAGAAGGCGATCCCGATTCACTACAACGACTACGACGTCTTCAAGTCGCCGCTTGCCGATTTCGCGCGCGAGGTCAAGGCGGCCGGGCTGGAGGAGGGTGTGGTCTACCTTGCACATGGCGAGAGCTACACCTTCACGCCGCGCAAGCGCTAGAGCGCCTGACAAAACCTCGATGGCGGCGTTGCATCGTCTCGCCATACATTCGGTACTGTCTTCCGCCGCGGCGGCGATGCCTCGGGTGGCCGCACCCCTTGCCCTGGAGGCTTTGTCAGGCGCTCTTTGGCGAGGTGCCGCGCTACTGGCCGAGCAGACTGCCGCCCACGGGCGACTCGGGATGGATGGTCGAGAGCTCGCTGTCGAATTCGTGCGGCATCACCACTGGCACCTGCAGGCAGATGCTCTTGGTCGGCAGCACGGTTTCCCACGCACGCACGAGCTCGCGATAAGCGACGCCCACCGGCCGGATCTTGCGGTCGAGGTCGAACAGCCCGAGCGCATTCACGTTGCCGTTGTTTTCCCTTAGCGCACTGTCCCAGTCGACCTGGTCGGTGAGCGAATACCAGGTAAAGCCGATCAGCGGCACCCCATTGTTACGCACCCGCAGCACGTTCGCCCATTCCTTCTTGAGCCAGTACACGGCTTCGTCGCCCGTCGGGCCCTGGCACAGGTTCGTTTCGGTGTGCATCACGGGCAGCCGATAGCGGTTGTAGTACTGGTGCGTGATGACCGCGTAGCCGAAGATCTCGCCGGCGGCGCGCGTCAGGCCGTCGGCCGACACATAGTGTTCGTTGGTCTGGTAATAGTCGTTCCCCATGATGCAATGGTGCTTCAGGTTGTGCTGGAGAAAAAAGTGGTATTCCCCGCGCGTCATCCCGTTGTCCAGCAGGTATTCGTACATTTCCGAATCGACGCGCCGTCCATAGTTCAGGTCGAGCGCGAGGAAACGCAGCGCATTCTTGATCTCGGCCGGACCGATGGCGTCCGGCGACTCCGCATGGAAATACTCGGTTGATTCGCTCTGCACGAACAGCGCATCGGGACGGATCTTGAGGATCTCGTGCATTGCCAGGATGTTGGCCTTTACCAAATGCTTGATCGCGGTGACGAAGGCGACGTCGGTGCGCAACTGTTCGTTCCACCAGCCGTAGAGCGTCGAGAACACGGCGCAGATCCACATTTCGTTGATCGGCGTGTACATTTGCACCCAGGGATAGCGCCGGGCGAAGGCGCCGGCGTAGCTGGCGAAGAGTTCGGGGAAATCGGGATTCTGGAAGTTGCCGATCCAGTCAGGTACGCCGAAGTGGCAGAGGTCGACGATGGGCGCGATGTTACGGCGCCGCAGGTCGGTGAAGGCGAGATCGGAAAATTCCCAGTCGTAGCGTTCGGGTCCGACAAGGGTGCGGTGCAGGGGCGGGCCGTAGCGCAGCACGCGCAGCCCCAGTTCCTGCACCAGGTCGAAGTCGAGCGACCAGTGGGTGTAGTGACCGCATTTTTCCAGCTCGTCCATCCGTGTGCGGCCGCCGTCGATGGTCGGGTTGCTGTTCTCGATCCCCGTCGCGAAAATGAAACCTGGATGCATCGGCCCCTCCCTTCGTCGGTATTGCCTTCAGTATTGTCCACGCATGGGCCGATTGCTAGCGTGCGCAAGCGTGCTTAAGTAAACGTTAAGCTATGAGCTCAACCATTCCGTCAGCAGCGCATGAGCCACGCCGCCTCCGCTTCGCCGCACGCAAGCAAGGTCGCCAACGTCGCCAACCGGCGCCTGCTGGCCGGCCTGCTGCTGTCGCTGCTCGTGCATGCCGTGATCTTGTCGATCCAGTTCGGCGTGCCTGGCATGCTGGCCGGCAGCGCCGAGCCGATCACCGTCACCCTGGCGCCCGCGCCGGCGGCTGCCGACTTGCCGCCGCCGCTCGTGGAGGAAGTGCCGCAGGCCGCAGCTGACCCGGCGCCGCCTCCGTCATCGCCACCGCAGGCCCCGCCGCGGGCCCCAACATCCGGCTTCCAGTTGCGTGACCCGGTGCCGCTGGCGCCGCCGCCGGCGCCAGCCAGTGTCCCGGCGCGCCAGCTGGCCAGGCGTCGCCGCCCGCCGCCCCGCCTGCCGCCCCTGGAGGAGACGCTGGAGACGCCGGTCATCGCTCAGCTGGACAATCCCGATGCCGCTTTCAGCCTGCCCCTGCCCGAACTGAAGCCCGGGCCGGAGCCGGCAGCTGCGGACGAGCCGGAGCTGGCCGCGTTGGACCAAGCGCCGGACGCACCGGGGCCGCCCGATGCCGCGCAGGAGACCGCCGAAGCGCTGGCGCGGGAGCAGGAACGGGAACAGGAACGCGCGCAGGAACGCGCGCGTGCCGCCGCCGTGCAGGCGGAGCGCCTGGCGCAAGAGGAGCGGGAGCGGGAAAAGCGCGTTGCCGCGGCGCGCGACGACGAAGAGCGGCGCGCCCGCGAGCAGCGGCTGGAGGACGAACGGACCAGGATCGCCGAGCAGCAGCGCATCGCCGACGAACGCCGCGATGAAGAACAGCGCCGGCGCGCAGACGAGGAGGCGCGCCTGGCGATGCTGCGCCAGGCCGAGGAAAGCGAGCGGATCGCCGCGGCCCGGCGCCAGGCCGAGGCGCAACTGGAACAGGCGCGGCGACAGGAGCAGGCGCAGCGGCAGGAGCGGCGGCAGGAGCAGGCGCGCGAACGCGGGCTTGCCCGCCAGCGCGAGCAGGAGGCCGCCGCGCTGGCCTTGGCCGATCGGCAGCGGGCCATCGAGCGCGAACAGGAGGAGGCGCGGCAGCGCGAGCTTGCCCTGGCCCGGCAGCGGCTCGACGAGGAGCGGCGCGCGCTGGAAGCGGCCGCGTTGGCCGAGGCGCAGCGCGCCGCCGAGGAACAGGCGCAGCGCATTGCCGTGGCGCGCCAGCGCGAAGCGGAAGCGGCGGCGCAGCGCCTGGCCGAGCAGGCGGCGCGCCAGCGTGAGGAGGAAGAGCGCCGCCGCGCCGGGGAACTTGCGCAGCGCGAGGCCGAACGGGCCCGGGCCGGGCACGCGCCCCGGGGCGCCCCGGGCGGATTGGGGCGTTCCGGCGAAGCCGGCCTGGCCGCCGGGCCGGGGCAGGGCGCCGGCGGCGGCAACGGCGCGGTCCCGCGCGGCATGCTCGGCAGCGACCTGGCGCTGCGTGCGCGCGAACTGATGCGGGGCATCGATATTCCGGCCGACCCGTCGGCGGCCTTGCGTCCGGCCCACCAGGCGGCCAACCCGCGCCGCGTCACGGTGGCGTCGAACGAGCGCGATGTGCCCCTGCGCATGTACGTCGACAGTTTTCGCCAGAAAATCGAACACAATGCGGCCCAGATCCAGCTGCGTCTGTCCGCCATTCCCGCGCGCACGGACCCGATCGTCAGCGTGGCCGTGCGCAGCGACGGCAGCGTCGACGAGGTCACGATCCTGCGTTCCAGCGGGCGCGCCGACACCGACGACGCCGTGCGGCGCATCATCCACCTGAACGCGCGCTACGCCGCCTTCCCGCCAAACGTCGCCGCACGTTTCGACGTGATCGAGATCCGCCGTATCTGGATCTTTACCGAGACGCTGAAGCTGCTCGAAGAGGTGCGCTGAGCGCGTCGTTTCGTCATGCGCAATGGATGGCGCGCTTGTCCTGCGCTTGCGGGCGCACCTGAGCCTGCCGTTTGATGTGCAGCAAAGCTGCCAGGAATGGACGCCTTACGCTGACTTGGTCAGCCTGACAAGGCGGTTCATTTTCATAGGCAAGCCCATGAATTTTCAGAAAGAAATTTTGCACCTGCGCTTGTTCGTCGTAGTAAGTATGCTCGCGCTAGCCGGCTGTGCGGGCGGCCCGCAATTCCATTCCGGCGACGGCACGACCGCGGCCGAGCCGCCGCCGCCCACCGAATTGATTACCGAGAAATTGATCGCAGCCGAGAAGGAGGCCAGCGCCATGCGCGGCGAGCAGGACCTGTCCCAGCTGCTGGTGCCGCATCCGCCGCCCTATACGATCGGCCGCGGCGACATCCTCTCGATCGTGGTCTGGGATCACCCGGAACTGGCGGCCGGCGGCATGACCGCCGCCGCCGCGTCGAGCGACGCCGCGGTCGCCGCAGCCGGCGCCACCGCCAATATCGCCCAGCCGGGGTTCGCGGTCGACCACCAGGGCCGCATCCAGTTCCCGTTCGCCGGCCTGCTGCCGGTCGAGGGCCTGACCGAGGAGCAGGCGCGCGCGCTGCTGACGCAAAAGCTGGCCAAGTACATCGCCAACCCGAACATCACCCTGCGCGTGCAGGCCTATCGCAGCAAGCGGGTCTATATCGACGGCGAGGTCAAGGCGCCCGGGCTGCAGGCGATCAACGACATCCCGATGACCCTGGTCGAAGCGCTCAACCGTGCCGGCGGCCTGTTGCCCTCTGCCGACCAGAGCCGCATCGCGCTCGAGCGCGGCGACACCCGCTACAGCATCAACCTGCGCGAGCTGGTCCAGAAAGGCATCAACCCCGGGAACGTGATGCTGGCGCCGGGCGATGTGGTGCGCGTCCACTCGCGCGACGAAAGCAAGGTATTCGTCTCGGGCGAAGTCGTCACGCCGCGTGCGCTGACGATGCACAACGGACGCCTGACGCTGAACGAGGCCCTGGGCGAGACCGGCGGCATCAGCCCCCTGAGCGGCGACGCGCGCCAGATCTACGTGGTGCGCAAGACGCCCGAGCGCACCCGCGTGTTCCAGCTCGACGCCCGCCTGACCGGTTCGCTGGCCATGGCCGAGGCATTCGAGCTGCGCCCGAAGGATGTGGTCTATGTTGCAGCGTCGCCGCTGGCTAACTGGAACCGGCACCTGAGCCTGTTGTTCCCCGGCGCGCTGACGAACGCGGTCGGCGTCACCACCCGTCCGTGATGCGCCCCTGCGCCACCGGCCTTTCGCGCCCCACCGTCCGTAACGAACCGAGACGATCATGACCAAGCCCGCCGACAACCATTCCCTGGCCCACGTCGTGCACAGCCCGCAGATCCTGAGCGTGCCCTTCGACCCGCGGCCCTCGCTGAGCGCGACGGACGAGCCGGCTGTCGACCTGAAAGGGCACTTCAACACCCTGTAGCCGAGTCCGATGATGCCGATGACCGCCGTGCGGTCGCGCAGTTTGGCTACGAGCTGCTGCAGGTGGGCCGATTGGTGTTCGTCGCGCATGTGTATCCTCGCCAACAGTAGGGATAAGGTGGAGTAAGTGCTTCAGGCGGCCGCTTAGATGCGGAACGGCACGAATTTGTTGATCAGGCTGAGTCGGGCAGGCTCGGGCTCGGGCACCTGCGCCGGCGTGATGTCGGGAAGCTGGGGCGTGTATTCGCTGACGATGGCCTTGACCATCGATTCGATCATGCCGCGCTCATGGGTTTCGCAGGCCATCATCAGGCAGGTGATGCAGGTCTCCAGCACGCTCGGGCGCAAGGCGTTCTCTTTCATGCGCATGATGCGGGGATGTTCGCTGGGGAAGACGGTGCCGTCGGTCAGCAGCTCTTCATGCAGTTTTTCTCCAGGGAACAAGCCGACGAACTTGACTTCGATGTCGCCGTCCGGGTTCTGCGGCGTCTTTTCGGTCAGGCCCGACATGGCCAGCAGCGTGCGCGCCAGCTCGACGATGCGCACCGGCTCGCCCATGTCGAGCACGAAGACGTCGCCGCCCTTGGCCATGGCGCCGGCCTGGATCACCAGCTGCGCTGCTTCGGGAATGAGCATGAAATAGCGCGACACTTCAGGATGGGTGATCGTCAGCGGCCCCCCGCGTGCGATCTGGCGCTGGAACAGCGGGATCACCGAACCGGAGGAACCGAGCACGTTGCCGAAGCGGACCATGCAGAACGTCGTCTTGGCCCCAGGCCTGGCCGCCGCGGCCTGGAAGATGAGTTCGGCGATGCGCTTGCTCGCGCCCATGATGTTGGTCGGGCGTACCGCCTTGTCGCTGGAGATGAGGACGCAGGTTTCGACGTGGTGGGCGGCACAGGCGCTTGCCACGGCCTGGGCGCCAAGCACGTTGTTGCGCAGGCCTTCGACGATGTTCGACTCGACCAGCGGCACGTGCTTGTAGGCGGCAGCGTGGTAGACGGTATCGACATGGTCGCCGGCCAGGACACGCTCGAGCAGCTCGACGTTGCAGACCGAACCGAGATGGGCGTCGATGCGCAGGTCGGGAAAGCGCGTGACCAGTTCCTGGCGAATCGTGTAGAGCGCGTATTCGGAGTGATCCAGCAGGTGCAGCCGGGATGGTCCCAGCGTGACGATCTGACGGCACAGTTCGCTGCCGATGGAGCCGCCGGCACCGGTCACGAGCACGGTCTTGCCGCGTACGCAGCGCGCAAACAGGTCGAGGCGCGGCGGCACTGGCGGCCGCCCGAGCAGGTCCTCGAATTTCAGCTCGCGGATCGAGTCGCGCGGGCGGACACGGTCGTCCGCCAGGTCGACCAGCCGGCTCAGGATCTTGGTGGTCACGCCGGCGCCGGCCAGGCGCTGCATGATCTCGCGCAGGCGCTCGGCGGGCATGTCCGGAACGGCGACGACGACGGTGCGGATGCCGTGCGCGGCGACCAGGTCGGCCAGCCGCTCGGTCGGGAACACGCGCAGGCCGGCGATGGTGCGGTCGATCAGGACACGTTTGTCGTCGAAGAAGCACACGGGGCGGAACTCGTCGCTGTTGCGCATGGTTTGCGCCAGCTGGGCCCCGGCTTCGCCGGCGCCGTAGATGGCGACCGCATCGGAGGTGGGACGGCGGACGCCGTGGCTGCGCAGGAAATTGCGGATGCCGATACGCGAAGCCACGACATACGAGAAAGCGACAAACCAGTAAATCGCCAGCGCACTGCGTGGAAACATCCCGTCATTGATCGCAAACGACACCACATAAGCAAACAGGATCGCGATGCCGAGTGCGAATCCGGTCGTACTTAATAGCCGGCCGTCGATAAACCGGATGACGGCGCGATACAGGTCGGACATGGAAAATGCGGCAATTGTCACCAGCGCCACCACAATATAAGAGGCGGGCGCGTAATTCGACGCGAGTTTCATGTCGCCGCCCCTTAATAGCATGGCGATCAGAAAACACAGCGGCAGGGCGAGCAGGTCGATCGCGATCATCAGCGCTATCTTCGTAGTGCGATGCAGCGATACCATTCCTGCGCAGAACTGGCTTAATACATGGGCGGATAAATTGGACATGGCAATCGCGTGAATCGTCAGAGGGTTGCAGAAGGAGCGGCAAGACAATGCGCAATTCGATCAAATAGTGAAGAAAGTGAAATTGGGTTCTGCTGGAAATATTTGAACGCTAAATAAAATCGGGGCGACGATTAGACTGGCCGTTGCTGAGTAAGTTTATTATCGTGGGCCGCCCGAATGATGAGTTTGACCCCGCTCAACCGGAAATTCCGAATTAAAACGAAAGCGGGAATTCATTTAATTTCAGAAATGAAAATCGGAAATAAATGGAGTGGGGCGGAGCGATAGATTTCCGAACAACAAATAAATGATTTGTGCTGAGAAATTAAATGCCTGCGCAATCCGTTTTCGCGCGAGCGGGCCGACATAATGGCGGCGCGGGTGTGGCGAATCGGCGACGGCCGGCAGGAAAAGGCCTGGATCGGCGTTGCGCGGACCTGTGGCTGGAAGGGGGAGGAGCAGGAGGAGCGGGCGGATGCCCGCGGCAGGAAGGTCGGGGCGCCGCTGCGGTGCGCCCCGAAGGCCGGGTCAGGTCCCCGGACGTGGCTGCGGCGCCATCGGCGGCACCACGATGTTCTCGTTCAGGCGCAGGAACTTGAAGCCGGCCAGGCGCTGGCCGTTCCTGCCTTCGCGTGCGTTCTTCGCCTCGCGCTCGGCCGCCCGCGCCATGAAGGATTCGAACGTCTCCTCGCGCACCTTCGGCTCGGCCGAATGCAGGAAGTGGCGCTCGCCGTTCGGTCCCAGCACCACCAGTCCGACGTGCGAAGCCCAGTGTTCGCCGTCCCTGGTCGAGATCACGTTCACGAAGTCGCCTTCTTGCAGCTGGCTGGCGATGGCGGCGACCTGCTCCTTCGGCACGAAGGCCTGGCGGCTGGTCTCGATTGGAATGTCGCGCACCGTGTTGTGGCGCGTCTTCAGGAAGCGGGCGCGGTCGACGCGCATGTCGTAGGCCGGGCCGTTGGCGCCTGCCAGCTCGGCGCTGATGTCGGTGACCAGCCAGCGGTTCGACACGTTCCAGTCCAGTTCCGTGTAGTGGTTGCGGGTGGCCACGCCGATCACGCCATCCTTGTAGCGAATCCGCTGCAGCATCCAGAAGAACTCTTCCCACGAGCGCGAGAGCGCCATCGCGTAAGTGTGTTCCGCAAACACGACGCAATCGCTGTGATCCAGGCTGAACAGCGGCAGGTTGTCGTGCACCTCAAACGGGAATTCGCCCAGCAGGTTCAGGATGTAGGGCTGGCCGATGTTCTTGCGGCCGATGGCGGCGATGCGCTTGCGCAGGTCCGGCTCGGCTTCGTGGACCCAGGCCACGTAGCGTCCCGCCTCGACCGGGGTCATCTGGTAGATCTGCTTTTGCAGGATGGTCTCGATCGGCGCCGGGGCGGGAACCGTTTGCGCGGTCTTCGGTGGCGGGGAAGCGCAGCCGGCGAGGGCGGCGCCGGCGAGAAGCAGGCAGGCAAGGCGCATAGGGGTGTCTCCAGAATCCAAAATCAGGACGCTAACGTGGACCGAGCCATTTTGACAATGAATATTCATCATGCGGCCATAACCCCTTGTTGCCGGCCATATACATTCCTTCAAGTTATGACCAGAGGATGACAAGTGATTGTCCAAAATATTTGCTTATAGATAATACTAATAGTATGGCAGCGAACCGACTGCCGAGCAGTAAGCCAATATCTATACCAGGAGAGAGATCATGTTCAAGCAGAAGCCGCTGGCGGCCGCCGTTTCGATGGCGATGTTCAGCCTGACCGCCTTGCCGGTCATGGCGCAAACCGCCGACGCGCAGGCCCAGATGCAGACTGTCGAGGTGACGGGTATCCGTGCCTCGATGGCCAAGTCGCTCAGCGTCAAGAAGAACGCAACCGCCAACGTCGAGGTCATCACGGCGGAAGACGTGGGCAAGATGCCCGACAAAAACCTGGCCGATTCGCTGCAGCGCCTGGCCGGCGTTGCCGTGCGTACCGACTACGACGAAGCCGAGAAGGTGTCGATGCGCGGCACCAATCCGGACATGTCGCTGATCCTGTTCAACGGCCATACCGTCTCCGGCGGCGACTGATACGTCGGCGACCAGGGCTCGAGCTCGCGCTCGACCAGCCTGTCGCTGATGCCGTCCTCGGTCCTGAACCAGGCCCTGGTCTACAAGACCTCGCAGGCCAACATCGTCGACGGCGGCCTGGCCGGCACCATCAACGTCACCACCCGCAAGCCGCTGTCGCAGAAGGAACGCCTGTCGGGCGTGGTCAGCCTCGGCGCCAGCTATGCGCAGCTGCCGGACAAGTCGGCGCCCGACCTGAACGCCTCGGTCAACTGGAAAAACGAAGCCGGCACCTTCGGCATCATCGCCCAAGGCTTCGCCGAGAAGCGCTACGTGCGCCGCGACTCGGTCTCGCGCTTCGCCTACGGCGCCAGCAGCGGCTGGGACGTGATCAACACCTCGACCATGCTCGGCATCACCGACGCCTCGCTTGCCGGCACCGGCTACACGGCCGCCGACCTGAACGGCGTGCGCATGCCGGGCTCGATGAGCTCGGAATTCGTGGAATCCGTCCGCGACCGCAAAGGCGGCATGATCTCGATGCAGTTCAAGCCGAACGCCGACTTCGACGTGACGATGACCGGCTTCCATTCGTCGATGAAGGCCAACAACAATGGCCGCCTGACCTCGGGCGCCATGTACTCGATGCTGCTCGGTAAGGGCGAGACGCTGGGCGGCATTACCGCCACTTCGCCAAACACTTCGTCGAACGGCCAGCGCGTCTATGCCCAGATCCGCAACCCGGTGATCGTCACCGAGCGCACCATGTACGGCCACGATCTGAAGGTACTGAAGGCCGCCGACATCGTGTTCCCGGACGGCACCACGCCCCAGTACGTCGGCAACTCGGAAGGCTTCTACCGCGACGGCGCGCAGGCAACCAGTTCCTTCCTTGACCTGGACGCCAAGTACCGTGTGAACCAGGACCTGACCCTGAAGGGCCTGTTCTCGACCACCCGTGGCGTCGGCAAGACCGACCTCGACCAGGGTACCACCTTCGCCCGCTTCGGCACCGGCGTCTCGTATGCAATGGGCGGCCTGCACGAAGCGCCATACGTCAAGTACCACGGCGCCGGCCTGAACCAGCCGGGCATCAACCCGGACGGCAGCGGCTACATGATCGTCGGCCGCACCGCCTCGGGCATCCGCACCACCGACAAGGAAATGAGCGGCCAGCTCGACGCCGAGTACAAGCTGGACAACGCCTGGGTGCAGTCGCTGGAGATGGGCGTGCGCCACGCCGACCACAAGCGAAAGAGCGGCCGCTGGGGCCCGGCCTTCCGCAGCCCGCTGAGCGTCACCTATGACGCCACCGGCAAGATCATCCAGTCGACCGTCACCCCGACCGAGGGCTGGCAGCCGTATCCTGGCGATTTCGGCAACGGCCTGGACGGCGGCTGGTGGGACAACACCGGCTTTACCTATACCCCGGAAGCGCTGAAGGCCTATATCGCTGCGACCACCAAGGAAACCAGCCCCGAATGGGAACGCCGCGTCAGCTCGGAGATCGACATGCGCGAGCGCCAGAGCTCGGGCTACCTGATGGCCAACCTGGAAAATGGTCCGTGGTCGGGTAACGTCGGCGTACGCTACGTGCGCACCGTGGTCGACGCCCAGATCGCGACCCCGATCCCGAACCCGCGCACCTGCCTGCGTGCCGAGCCGGGCCAGCCGGCCACCGTCTGCGCCGCCTACCCGGGCGCGATCACGACTGCCGGCGACGCCAGCGCTTATTACGACGGCGTGCCGTTCAATCCGCTGGCGGGCACGATGTACTACAAGACCCCGACGCACAAGGTCTTCAAGAACTTCCTGCCGAGCGTCAACCTGCGCTACGAGATCAATCCGGACATGATCGCCCGCTTCGGCGCCAGCCGCACCATCGGCCGCCAGAACTACAACGTGCTGGGCAGCGGCTTCGGCACCCCGGGCTGCGACGCCAGCGGCTGCAAGGTGACCGGCCCGAACCCGGACCTGCGTCCGCTGACCTCGGATAACGTCGACCTGTCGTGGTCCTGGTTCTTCGCGAAGCGTTCGGCCGTGACGGCCAGCGTGTTCCACTCGAAGATCGACGGCTACGTGAAGACCGGCACCGTCGGCACCTCGACCATCGAGCTGACCGACCCGCGCGACCAGGTGGTGAAGACCTTCTTCATCAACACCTCGTCGCAGCAGGGCGCGAAGATCACCGGCATCGAGCTGGCCTACGAGCAGCCGTTCGGCGACAGCCCGTTCGGCTTCACCTCGAACGTCAGCCGCGCCAAGACCAAGGTCGACGACGGCCGTCCGATGGTGGGCGCCTCCGAGTGGGCCGGCAACCTGGGCCTGTACTTCGAGAACGACAAGGCCTCGGCGCGCCTGGTGGCGAACTACCGCGGCGAATACGTGAACAGCACCACCGCGCCGTCGCCGACCGCCAACAGCCAGGGCATGTCGACCATCAACGGCGTGCTAATGCCGACCGCCCCGACCATGGCTGCACCGGTGACCACGCTGGCCTTCAACGCCAGCTACAACATCACCCCGCAGCTGGTGCTGTCGTTCGACGCGACCAACCTGACCAACGTCAAGCGCGCCTACTACCGCTACAGCGAGGAAGAGCAGCAGAAGCTGGACGTCAGCGGCCGCCAGTTCTACCTGAACCTGAAGTACAAGTTCTGATAGCCGCGCGTGCAGCATGAAAAGGGGAGCTTCGGCTCCCCTTTTTTCGTTCGGAACGACCGAAACGGCTGGGTTATCGCACACAGTGTGCGGCACTTAACGGTCGGCCGGCCGGGGCGCCGCTATCATGAAGCCGTGTGAGTGAGACGCCCGCGATTCAATCCGGCGGACGTCAACTATCTCAACAGGTTAGCCGGTCGCCTCGAGGATCGGCACCAGATTCCATGCCGTCGCCAACGGGCGGCGGCAGTCCAGCGCAAGCGGAGGCTCCATGGCTGCCACCATCAAGAATCCACCGAAGCACCTGGTTCGCGAATACCTCGAACGGCGTTCGCGCGATCCGAAACCGCCACCCACGCCGGAGGAAATCCGGCGCCAGCTCGGGTGGGGGATGCTGATGCAGGCGGATTTGAAGATGGCCACCAACCGCTCCTGAGCGCAAGGTACACGTTTCACCAAAGGAGAAGGTCATGACCAAGAAAATCGGTAACAAGCACATTGCCCAACATCGCGGCAAGCAGGAACGCCAGGAAATCCGCCGCGCCAACATCGCGCGCGAAGCCGTCAAGCAGGCCGCGGCACGCGCCAAGTACCGCAACCAGGTCAAGAACCAGCCGCCGATGAACCTGTCGGCCTCCGCCGCGTAAGCGGCGCTCGCGAGCGCATCCGGCCCGCCCATGAGGCGGGCTTTTTTTCGCCCATTTTCTTTTCTTCTCCGGCGGCCCTGACTGCTGCGTCGCCGTTCACCGGGTCCTTCGCCGAATCTTTCGCCGAATCCTTCGCCGTTCACCGATTGCCTGCCGCCATTCGCCGAAAGACGCTTTCCTCTTGCCGCCGGTCCCGTTATCGTGTTTACATCACAACACGGAGGATGCAATGAGCAGCGAAAACAGCTACCGGCAACGCAAGCAGATGATGTGGGGACTGGTCCTGATCCTGGTCGGCCTAATATTCCTGCTCGACCGCATGGACGTTCTCGATGCCAGCGAGTTCTGGCACTACTGGCCGCTGCTGCTGGTCGTGGCCGGCATCAACCAGACCATCGGCTACCCGAGCGCGAAGGAATTCACGAACGGCTTGTGGCTGGTCTTCATCGGCCTCTGGCTGTTCGCGGTGTCCGAGGGTTTCCTGGGCCTGACTTTCCGTAACAGCTGGCCGCTGTTCATCCTGATGTGGGGGCTGCAGCTGGTGCTCGGGCCCGTGATCGCGCGCCGCTTTCCGTCGACCAGGGAGAAGGATCATGCTTAAGGACAGCATCGAAGAACGGCGCGCCCGCCGTGCAAGCCGCAGCGATCGCACCATGACCAGCCAGGTGCTGATGGGCGTGCTCGTGATCGCCATCGGCCTGCTGTTCCTGCTCGATAATCTCGACATCATCGAAGTCCACGAGGCGCTGGCCTTCTGGCCGCTGGTGTTCATCTTCGCCGGCGTCGCCAAGCTGCTCGATACCACGACCCCGCACGGCTACCTGGTCGGTCTGGCCGGGATCGGCGTCGGCACCGTCATGATCCTGAACCGGCTCGGCATCGTCGACATCAGCTGGCGCATGGCCTGGCCGCTGGTCCTGATCGGCGCCGGCGCCTTCGTGGTGTACCGGGCGATGAGCGGGCCGCGCGCGGGCAGCAGCCACGCCGTGGCGCTCGACAATCCCGGCGCCGCCATGGCGGGCGAGGATGCGCAGCAGCTGGACGTGACGGCCATCCTCGGCGGCTTCGAGCGTCGCGTGCACACCCAGGACTTCCGCGGCGGCGAAGTCACCGCCGTGATGGGCGGCTGCTCGCTCGACATGCGCGGCGCCTCGATCGCCTCCGGCGAAGCGGTGATCCACGTATTCGCGTTCTGGGGCGGGGTGACGATCAAGTGCCCGCCCGACTGGACGGTCATCCTCGAGGGCACGCCGATCCTGGGCGGCTTCGAGGAGAAGACCGTAACCCCGCCCGACAGCCGCAAGCGCCTGGTCATCCGCGGCTACGCGATCATGGGCGGCGTCGAGGTGCGCAACTGATGCGTCCGCGCCGCAGCGTCATGCTGTACCTGGCGGCCTGGCTGCTGCTCGGGCTGATGCTGGCGGGCTTGCTCGATGCCGTCACCGGCGCGCCATGGAGCGCGGCCCTGCTGTTCGCGCTGCCGCTGGCGCTACTGTACGGCTGCGCCAGTGGTTTTTCGTCCTATTACCTGTGCCGTGCCTACCCGCTGGCGAGCAAGCCCTGGTACGCGGTGCTCGGCATCTTCGCCTGCACCGCGCTGTGCGCGGGCGCGCTGTGGACCGCGGCCGGCAGCGGCTGGAGCGAGCTGTTGCGCGGCGGTGCGCCGGGGCCGCTCGCGGTGACGCGCCCGTTTGCCGCGCTGATGTTCGGCCTGGGCGTGATCCTCTACGGCATGACGGCGGTGGGCCAGTACCTGGCGCTGGAGTTCGAGCGCGCGCGCCACCTCGAGCGGCGCGAGCTGGAGATGAAGCTGGCCGCCAGGGAAGCGGAACTGCGCATGCTGCGCGCCCAGGTCGATCCGCACTTCCTGTTCAACAGCCTGAATTCGATCAGTGCGCTGACCTCGATCGACCCGGCGGCGGCACGCGGCATGACCTTGCAGCTGTCAGACTTCTTCCGGCGCAGTCTCGGCATGGACGCCCACCGCCACGTGCCCCTGGTGCAGGAAATCGCGCTGGTGCGCGCCTTCCTCGCGGTCGAACAGGTGCGCTTCGGCCCGCGCCTGCGTTTCGAGGAGACGCTGGACGAGGAGGCGGGTGCCTGCCTGGTGCCGCCGATGATCCTGCAGCCGCTGGTCGAGAACGCGGTCAAGCACGGCATCGGCAACCGGCTCGACGGCGGCGCCGTGCGCATCGCGGCCGAACGCGCCGGTTCGCTATTGCGCATCCGGGTCGAGAACGACGCCGACGAGGAAGACGATGCGGCCGCGCCGGCGGCCGGCTGCGGCATCGGCCTGGACAACGTGCGGCGGCGCCTGGCGGCCGCGTTCGCGCACGAGGCCAGCATCCACTGGACGCGCGAACCGCAGCGCTTTCGCGTCGACCTGACGCTGCCGGCATCGTGCCTGCCGGAGCCGGCGCCGGCGACCTGAGGAGAAACCATGCGTGTCATCATCGTGGACGACGAACACCTGGCGCGCGCGCTGCTGCGCGAGTACCTGGCCGGGCATCCGGAGGTCGAGATCGTCGCCGAATGCGCGAACGGTTTCGAGGCGGTCAAGGCGATCGGCGAGCTGCAGCCGGACCTGGTTTTCCTCGACATCCAGATGCCGAAACTCGATGGCTTCGAAGTGGTGGAACTGGCCGGCGCCCGCACCCGCTACGTGTTCGTCACCGCCTACGACCAGTTCGCGCTGAAGGCGTTCGAGGTGCGGGCGATCGATTATCTGCTCAAGCCCTTCAGCCGCGAGCGCCTGGCCCAGGCACTCGAGAGCGCGCGCGGGCGCGCGGTGCCGCAGGAGGCGGTGGAAGCGGTGGCGCTGGAAGCGGCGCGCCGCGACGGATTCCTGACGCGCATCCTGGTGCGCGAGGGCGCGCGGGTGCACGTGGTGCCGGCCGAAAGCATCGCCTGGATCGAGGCCCAGGACGATTACGTCGAGATCCATGCAGGCGGCAGGGCGCACCTGAAGAACGGACGCATGGCCGAACTCGAACAGGGCCTGGATCCGGCCATGTTCCTGCGCGCGCACCGTTCCTACATCGTGAACGTGGGCGCGATCGAACGCATCGAGGCCGCGAGCAAGGACAGCTGGTGCGCTGTGCTGAAGGACGGCAAGCGCATTCCCGTCTCGCGCAGCGGCTACCAGAAACTCAGGGAGATGATGCGCTGACGCGGCCAGGGTGCGGTCACTGCTGCCACCAGCGCGGCAGCAGCGCGCGCACGTCAGGCGTATCGAAGCGGTCGTCGATCAGGTAGACCACGCCCTGGTCCTGCTCGGTGCGGATCACGCGCCCGGCCGCCTGCACCACCTTTTGCAGGCCGGGATACAGGTAGGTGTAGTCGTAGCCGGCGCCGAACATGGCCTGCATGCGCGCGCGCAGCTGCTCGTTGACCGGGTTCAGCTGGGGCAGGCCGAGGGTGGCGACAAAGGCGCCGATCAGGCGCGCGCCCGGCAGGTCGACGCCTTCGCCGAAGGCGCCGCCCAGCACCGCGAAGCCGATGCCGCGCCCATTCGGCTCGAAGCGGTCGAGGAATGCGGCGCGTTCGCGCTCGCTCATGCGCCGCTCCTGGCGCCAGACCGGCACCTCGGGGTGCTGCCGGGCGAACAGGTCGGCGGCCTGCGCCAGGTAATCGAAGCTGCTGAAGAAGGCCAGGTAGTTGCCGGGCTGGCGCGCATACTGGTCCGCCATCAGCCGGGCGATCGGCGCCAGCGAAGCCGCGCGGTGCTGGTAGCGCGTCGAGATATCGGCGGCTATCGTTACCTGCAGCTGGCCGGCGGTGAACGGCGATTCGACGTCGACCCAGCCGGTGTCTGGCGGCAGCCCGAGCAGGTCGGCAAAATAATGCCAGGGACTGAGCGTGGCCGAGAACAGCGTCACCGAATGCGCGTCGTCGAAACGGGACTTCAGGAAAGGCGCGGGCACCACGTTGCGGATGCTGAGCGTGGTGTCCTTGCCTTGATCCTGACGCGCGACGTCGCACAGCGAATGCTCGCCGAAGGATTCGGCCAGGCGCCCGAAGGCCAGGGCGTCGAACAGGAACTCCTGCAGCGCCGGGTCGAGCGGCACGGCCTGCTCGGCGAGGTGGTCGTTGATCGCGCTGGTCGCGCCCTGCAGCGCGCTCAGGAATTTTTCCGGCGGCGCCGGCAGGACCTGGTAGGGGTGGGGCGCGTGCGCGTCGATCTCGCCCCAGGCGCGGGCCAGCTTGGTGAGCGTCTTCTTGACCGGCGCCGGCGCGGCGGCGCGGGCCAGGCGCAGGGCCGCGCGGTCGATCCGGCTCGAGTACATCGCGCGGGCGCGCGCCACCATGTTGTGCGCCTCGTCGACCAGCACGCTGGCGCGCCAGCCGTTGGCCTGGGCCAGGGCGTACAGCATGGCGCCGCCGTCGAAATAATAATTGTAGTCGCCGACCACGACGTCGCTCCAGCGCGCCATCTCGCTGCCCAGGTAATACGGGCAGACATCGTGCGCCAGGCCGACTGCGCGCAGCGCCGCGCGGTCCAGCACCGGCACGTCCAGCGCGGCGGCGCGCGCGGCCGGCAGGCGGTCGTAGAAGCCCTTCGCCAGCGGGCAGGAGGTGCCCTGGCAGGCCTTGTCCGGATGCTCGCAGGCCTTGTCGCGCGCGGCCAGTTCCAGCACCCGCAGCGGTAGGGAAGGGCTGGCGCCGCGGATGGTGGCGGCAGCGTCGAGCGCGAGCTGGCGGCCCGGTGTCTTCGCGGCCAGGAAGAAGATCTTGTCGATGCGCTGGTTCGGTGCGGCTTTCAGCACCGGGAACAGGCTGCCGACGGTCTTGCCGATGCCGGTCGGCGCCTGCGCCAGCAGGCAGCGCCCGGCGCTGTTGGCCTTGAAGACGGTCTCGGCGAGCTGGCGCTGGCCGGGACGGAAGGCCGCATGGGGAAAGGGCAGCGCGGCCAGGGCGGCGTCGCGCGCCTCGCGGTGGCGCAGCTCCTGTTCGGCCCAGGCGATGAAGCGGCCGCACTGCTCCTCGAACAGCGCGCGCAATTCGGGCGCACTGCGGGTCTCGCGCAACACGGTTTCGTGGCCGCTGCCGATCTCGTAGTAGACCAGGGCCAGGTTGACCTGCTCGAGCCCGAGCTCGGCGCACAGCAGGTGGCCGTAGACGCGCAGCTGCGCCCAGTGCAGGTGGCGGTGATTGTCCGGCATCGATGCCAGCTGGCCGCGGTAGGTTTTGATCTCTTCCAGCAGGTTCTCGCGCGCGTCGTAGCCGTCGGCGCGGCCGCGCACATGCAGGGCCCCGTGGTCGCCGGACAGCGAGACTTCGGTGCGGTAGCCGTCGCCGCGGCGCGCCGTCACCACCGCATGCCCGGCGATGCCTTCCTGGGCGGTCGGCGAGGGCGTGAAGCGCAGGTCGAGGTCGCCCTGCTTGGCGGTGAACTCGCACAGGGCGCGCACGGCAACCGTGTATCTCGTGCTGGAATCCGCGGGCTCGCTCAAGCCGCCTGCTCCCACTGCAGGTAGCAGACCGACACCGGCATCCCGTGGGTGGCGCAGTAGTCGATCCAGCGCAGCTGGTTGTCCTGCAGGCGGTCGCCCGGTCCCTTCACCTCGATCATGTGGTAGCGCTTTTCATCCGGCCAGAACTGGATCAGGTCGGGGAAGCCGGTGCGGTTTTCCTTGACGTCGGCCAGGATGCGTTCGCACCACTTCTTCAGGTGGGCGGCCGGGATGCAGTCCAGCGCCAGTTCGATCAGGCCGGCGTCGAGGTAGTCCCAGGCCACGAAGGGCGAGGCGATGCCGGCCTTCTCGACGAAGTGGGCCATGACGGTGGCGCGGTAGCGGCCGTCGTCGAGCTGGGCCAGGCAATCGGCGAATTCAGCGGCGCGGCGCTGGGCGAAGTCGGGACTGTACAGGTCGGCCGGACCGCGATGGAAGGGGTGGAAGAATGCCCCCGGGATGGCGGCGAACACCGCGCGCCAGCACAAGAGTCCAAACAAGGCATTCGCCAGCATGTTCTCGACGTAGAAGACGGGCGCGCCCTCATCGGCCAGGTATTCGCGCACCACACCTTCGACCCACCAGTCGCCCTGGGGCATCGGCAGGCAGACGTCGATCCGGACCGGCTCGATGCGGCGCGCGATGGTCTTCGGATGGCCGAGGCGGCGCGCCAGGCGCGGCCCGATGCGCAGCAGGTGCTGGCGCTCGGCGTCGCTTTCCGGCGCCGCCTGGGCAACGCCCAGAAGCTCCCA
The DNA here is from genome assembly GCF_042647645.1 of Massilia haematophila. Taxonomy (NCBI): domain Bacteria; kingdom Pseudomonadati; phylum Pseudomonadota; class Betaproteobacteria; order Burkholderiales; family Oxalobacteraceae; genus Massilia; species Massilia haematophila. Next base: position 731,905 of record NZ_JBHRVV010000001.1, read on the forward strand.
GGCTTCGAGATAGCGTTCGGCCTTTTCCAGCACCCGGATCGCACGGCCGCGCGCGCCCGGGAAGCGGCAGCGCGCATACAGCGCGTGGGCCCGGTCCCAGTCCTTCTGCTTCTCGTAGTGCTGGCCGATCTGGAACAGCAGCTTCTCGCGCCGGCTCTCCAGCCAGTCGTTGTGGAAGGCATGCTCGGGCAGGTCGCGCACGATGTCGTCGGCCGGCTCGATGCCTTCGGCAAAGCGTTCCTTGCAGGCGTGCAGGAGCAGGTAGTGGTCGATGTCGGCGCGGTCGCGGAAACCGCGCGAGGCGTTTGAAAACTCGACCTGCTCGTAGCGGAACAGGCCGAGGTCGGACAGCACGAACTCGGTCCAGTCCTGGCGCAGGTTGCCGAAGAAGATCAGGCGCAGGCGGTCGCACAGCGGCTTGACGTGGATGCGCAGGGCGAGGTCGTCGCAATCGCGGTACCAGGCGGAGAACGTCCGCTCCTCGCCGAAGCTTTCGCGCAGGGCCGCGAGCTGCTCGGCCTTGCGCGCGGATTTATGCTGCAGGTGGGCGCCGAAGGCGGCGGCGATCTCGGGCTTGGAGAGCAGATCGAACAGCTCGTCGAGCGAGACGACGGGGTCATGCTCGACCCAGCCGGTGCCGAGCAGCTGCCGCGCTGCTTCGACCGGACAGCCGATTTCGGCGTAGCGCAGCTTGGACGCGCGAAACAGCGTGCCCTTGCGCATGACCATGCGCACGAAAAGGGCGCGCGCCGGCTGCGGCAGCGCCGGAAAGGCTGCGATGAAAGTCCGTTCCTCGTCAGTCAGCAGGTCGTCGTAGCGCTGGCCGATCCAGTCCAGGACGCCCTGGAAGTTGTCCAGGTAATAAAACTCGTTTTCCAGAACCCTGTTCATTGCGAGATGCGACACTGTGCTTATGTACAGTATAGCGCCGCAGCGCGCAATCGGCCCAGCAGTTTCGGCCGCGCAGGAGCGCGGCCGTGGTTTTTTGCCACATCAGCGCTTGGCCGGCGCCGGGCACTTCGCGCCTGTGCATGGCGGCGCCTGCTCGCGTTCGCTACGGTGGCGCTCGGACTGGGCGATGATGGCGGAGATCAGTGCGACGTCGCTGTCGACCGCGGAATCGGCAGCCTTACCCGGCGTCGCCTTGCGCCTGGGCGCATCGGCGGGGCGGGGCGCCTTCGCCGCGTTTTCGGCCTTGGCGGCTTTCTCGGCCCTGGTGGCTTTGTCCGCCTTGGCGGTTTTCTCGGGCGTGCGCGTCTTGTCCGCATTGTCCGTCTTCTCCGGTGTCTTGATGGCAGGCGCCGGCTGCGGCGCTGCTGGCGCTGCTTTCTTCGGCGCCTCTGGCGGAGCCCCTGGCGCTGGCGGCCTGGCTGTGCTGGCCTCATCGGGCGGCAGCATCACCAGCGGCGGCGGGTTGGCCGGCCGATCCTGGGGCTGGGGTTGATCGACGATGACGGCGGCCTGCGGCGCTTCGGACAGCTGTAGCGGCGCGGACTCGGGCGGCGGCGCGGGCGCGGCCGCCGGCGCCGTGTTCTCGTCGACGCGCTCGACTTGCGCCTGGAGGGTCGTCGCGGTGGTGTGGTTGTCGTAGGCGAGCCAGGCGACCACGCCCACGAGGATGCCGGTGAACGCGGCGGCCGCGCAATACCAGGCCAGGCGCGGGCTCGAGATGCGTCCGCCGGCACGGCGGGCCGAATCGCGCTCCAGCATTGCAAGAATGTTTTCCTCTCCGGCTGCACGGCGCGACGACATCAGGTTCGGTCGCGTCGAGGCTGCTTGATTTTCGTCTGTAGGCCGCACGGCATTACTCCTAAGATTGCGTTTTCAGTCCGATTAGAAACAATCTGGGGAAAGCCATGCTGATCTTTCTCGCGTTTCTGTACTTTTGCGTCGCCTGCACTGCGATCTGGCTGGCGATCTTTCCGACTGGCAGGGCAATGCTGGGCCAGCTCGTGTTCAACCTGCGCAGCCGCCTGCGCCTGGGACGCCAGGCGGCAGGCTGGCGCGCCGGGCGCCCGTCCCGGCCGGCGGCGCTGGGACACGACCTGGCGGCGCTCGGCAGGAAGGTGCTGAAGTTGGCGCGGCGCAACTGGATCGTGCTGGCCATCGGCGTGCCGGTGGTGGCGATCCCTTCCTTGCTGGCCCTGGTGATGCGTTCGCCCGACATGCTGCCCGACTACCAGCCGGTCGAGGCCTTGCCCGACGCCCAGATCGCCGCACTGCTGCAGGGCGAGCAGCTGGTGCCGCCGGTGGCGCCGCCGCCCCTGGCCTTCAGCACCCAGGAAGTGGTGCTGGTGCGGCCGATGCTGGTCAATGCCAGCCGCAACTGGGGCCTGATGCATCCGGACTTCAGCCAGCGCCTGCTGCTGGCATTCAAGATCATGAAGGAAAAGCACGGCTACGAGATGGCCTTGCTCGAGGGTTACCGCAGCCCGGCGCGCCAGGACCAGCTGGCGCAGATGGGCGGCGCCGTCACCAATGCGCGCGCCTTCCAGAGCTGGCACCAGTACGGCCTGGCGGCCGACTGTGCATTCTGGCGCGACGGCAAGCTGGTGATTTCGGAGAAGGATCCCTGGGCCATGCGCGGTTACCAGCTCTACGGCGAAGTGGCCGAGCAGCTCGGCCTGACCTGGGGCGGACGCTGGAAGATGATGGACCTGGGACATACCGAACTGCGCCTGCGCGGAGTGATGCGCCGCTAGCACAGTGGCCGCTGGAGCTTGAGACGTGTCAACTTTTGCCACCGGGAATGGTGCGAGCATTGCCTGTCTGACTCATTTCCCAACTCACACACGCTCCCGCCATGGCCCGTCTCTGGAAGTTCCTCACCGACAGCCGCGTGCTCGTCGTGATCGGCATCACCGCACTGCTCGGTTTCCTCTTGCTGGGCGCCGAGACCTTCGAAATCGGCCTGATCTGGTCGCTGATCGCGGCGCTGGCGCTCTTGGCCCTGTGGGGCTTGTACTGGGGCGCGCGGCGCCTGTGGCGAAAGCGCCTTGCCCAACGCCTGACGGCCAGCCTGGCGGCCGGCGCCGACAAGGACGCGCAGGGCGACGGTCCCAGGAGCGAAGTCGCGGTGTTGCGCAAGAACATGCTGGAGGCGATCACGACCATCAAGACCTCGAAACTCGGTCTGACCCGCGGCGCCGAGGCCTTGTACGAGCTGCCCTGGTACATGATCATCGGTAACCCGGCGGCGGGCAAGAGCAGCGCCATCGCCCACTCCGGCCTGACCTTCCCGATCCCGGGCAGCAAGGCGGTCCAGGGCGTGGGCGGGACCCGCAACTGCGACTGGTTCTTCACCACCGACGGCATCCTGCTCGACACCGCCGGCCGCTATTCGGTGCAGGACGGCGACCGCGCCGAGTGGTTCAGCTTCCTCGACCTGCTGAAGAAGCACCGGCGGCGCGCGCCGATCAACGGCATCATCATCGCGGTCAGCGTGGCCGAGCTGACCGCGGGGCCGGCCAGCAGCACGATGGAGCTGGCCAAGAGCCTGCGCACCCGGGTGCAGGAACTGACCGAACGCCTCGGCGTCTATGCGCCGGTGTACGTCGTCTTCACCAAGGCCGACCTGATCGCCGGCTTCTCCGACTTCTTCCACGACAGCGAGCGCGCCGAGCGCGACCGCATCTGGGGCGCGACGCTGCGCTACAACCGGCGCAGCACGCCGCAGGACGTGCTGGCCTTTTTCGACCAGCACTTCGACGAGCTGCACGACGGCCTGAAGGAGATGAGCCTGGCCAACATGGCGGGCAACCGCAGCGCGCAGATGCGGCCCGGCGTGTTCACCTTCCCGCTCGAATTCGCCGCGATCAGGACCCCGCTGCGTGCTTTTCTGTCGACCCTGTTCGAGGAAAACACCTACCAGTTCAAGCCAGTGTTCCGCGGCTTTTACTTCACCAGCGCGCTGCAGGAAGGCGCGGTGCAGGACCTGGCCTCGAAGCGCGTGGCCAGCCGCTTCGACCTCGAACTGCGCGACGCATGTGGACAAGGCGGGGCCGGCGAGAACGACGGGGCCGGGGAGGACGGCGGCTACTTCCTGCTCGACCTGTTCAGGAAGGTCATTTTCGCCGACCGCGAGCTGGTCAAGCGCTACACCAACCCGGCCAGCGCGCGCCTGAAGTACGCCGCGTTCTTCGCCGCGACGATCGCGCTCGGCGCCGCGCTCGGCGGCTGGAGCTGGTCCTACATGGGCAACCTGCAGCTGGTCGCCAACGTCCAGGCCGACCTCGACAAGGTGATGCGCATGCAGGACAAGCGCATCGACCTGCAGTCGCGCCTGGAGGCGCTCGACATCCTGCAGGACCGCATCGCCCAGCTCGACAAGTACAAGGAAGACCAGCCCCTGGCCCTGTCCTTCGGGCTGTACCAGGGCGAGAAGCTCGAGCGCAAGCTGCGCGACGAGTACTTCGCCGGGGTGCGCGCGGTGATGGTCGAGCCGGTCGCCGCCGCCCTGGAGACCATGCTGGCCGAGGTGAACGCGAATGCCGCCGCGCTCGATCCGAATGCGGATGCGGCGCCGGCCGCCTCGACCGTGCGTCCGGGCCAGCCCTACCAGGACGTCTCGCCGACGAATGTCGCCGATGCCTATAACGCGCTGAAGACCTACCTGATGCTGGGCGATAAAAGCCACGCCGAGCCGGGCCACCTGAACGACCAATTGACGCGCTACTGGCGCACCTGGCTGGAAGCGAACCGCGGCGCGATGCCGCGCGAGCAGATGATCCGCAGCGCCGAGCGCCTGCTGAGCTTTCACCTGGCGCAGATCAACGACCAGGCCTGGCCGCAGGTGACGCTGAAGCTTGGCTTGCTGGACGGCGTGCGCGAGAACCTGCGGCGCGTGGTGCGCGGTACGCCGGCGCGCGAACGCGTCTACGCCGACATCAAGACCCGCGCCGCTACCCGCTTCCCGGCGGTGACGGTGGCGCGCATCGTCGGCGATCAGGACCAAGGCCTGCTCGCGGGCAGCCATGCGGTCAGCGGCGCCTTCACCCGCGACGCCTGGGATAAATACGTGCAGGGCGCAATCCGCGATGCCTCGAACCGCGAGCTGCAAAGCACCGACTGGGTCCTGAAGACCGTCGCCAAGGACGACCTGACGCTGGAAGGCAGCCCCGAACAGATCCAGAAGACCCTGGTCGACATGTACAAGGCCGAGTACGCGAAAGAATGGGGCAAGTTCGTACAGGGCGTGACGGTGACCGACCTGAAGGGCTTCGAGGCCAGCGTGCAGGCCATGAACCGCCTGGGCGACCCGCAGAACTCGCCGCTGGCGCGCCTGCTCAAGACCATCTACGACGAGACCTCCTGGGACAACCCGGGCGCCGCACGGATCAACCTGGGCAAGACCGAACGCGGCATGCTGGCCTGGTTCAAGGAAGTGGTGCTGCGCCGCGCGCCGTCGGATGCGCGCAGCCTGGCCGATGCGGTCGGGCCGTTGGCGGCAGGCGCAAATGGCTTGACTGGCGCGATGGGCCCGATCGGGCGCGAGTTCGCCGGCGTGGCGCGCCTGGTCGGACCGCGCGAGAAGGAAGCATCGCTGATGAGCGGCTACCTCGATGCGCTGTCGCGCCTGCGCACCCGCCTGAACCAGTTGAAGAACCAGGGCGACCCCGGTCCCGGCGCCAAGCAGTTCATGCAGCAGACGCTGGAAGGCAGCGGCTCGGAGCTGGCCGACGCGCTCAAGTACGTCGACGAGCAGATGCTGACCGGGATGACCGAACCGCAGAAGGCGGCCCTGCGCCCGCTGCTGGTGCGCCCGCTGGTGCAGACCTTTGCGATGGTCGTGCAGCCGTCCGAGTCGGAGATCAACAAGACCTGGCAGGCCCAGGTGGTCGAGCCCTTCCAGAAGACCCTGGCCGACAAGTACCCGTTCGCGCCCGGCAGCAAGATCGAAGCCACCGGCGCCGAGATCGGCCAGGTGTTCGGCCCGGAAGGGGCGGTCGCCAAGTTCGTCAACACGGCGATGGGGCCGCTGGTGGTGCGGCGCGGCGACGCGCTCTCGCCGCGCACCTGGGCCGACATCGGCATCACGCTGGCGCCGCAGGCGGTGCAGGCATTCCCGGGCTGGGTCGCGCCGCTATCGAGCAACGGCGTCGCGACCGCGACCTCGGCGGGGCCGCAAACGGTGTTCCAGCTGCTGGCCACGCCGGCGCCCGGGACGCTTGAGTACACCATCGAGATCGACGGCCAGCAGCTGCGCTACCGGAACACGCCGCCGGTCTGGACCAACATGGTCCATCCGGGGCCGCAGGGCATGTCGGGCGCGCGGATTGCCGCCGTCACCTTCGACGGCCGCACCGTGGAACTGTTCAACGAGCCCGGGCAGTTCGGACTGAAGCGTATGATCGAAGCGGCGGCGAAGAAGAAGAAGAAGGACGGCGGCATCCACGAGCTGCGCTGGAGCGCGGGCAGCGTGACGGTCGCGGTCGACCTGAAGATCACCAGCAGCGCCGAGTCCGGCGCCAGCAGCGGGACGGCGAGCAGCCAGGGCTTTCGCGGCATGCGCCTGCCGCTGACCATCGTCGGCCAGCCCGCCGAGACGCCGGCCATGGCCGCCACCGGAGGTGCCCAATGATGCGCCTGGCGCAACTGGACCGGATCGGCTACTTCGGCAAGATCCCGGCGCGCAGCGACTTCGTGAAGGTGGCGTACGACGCGCCGGCGATGGGGATGCTCGACGACTGGCTGGCGGCCGTGATGCAGCGCCTGCCTTCGAGTGCGCGCTGGAAGATCGACTACGACGCGATGGCGCCGGTGAGCTTCGTCTTTGCCGGGCCGGCGCGCAAACTCGCGGTGGCCGGCCACCTGATTGCCAGCCATGACGCCCCGGGCCGGCGCTTCCCCTTCCTGATGATGCGCACGCTCGACGTGGCCGATCCGCCGGCCTTTGTCTCGCGCTGCCCGCTGGCCTTCGCGCCGCTCTGGGCCTTCCTGGAGACGATGGCGCCGCGCGTGGTGGCCGATGCGGACCCGGCGCCGCACCTGCAGGAAATCAGCGAAGCGGCCGTGACGCTCGGCGAAACCGACGACGCGCTGGCTGGCTTCCTGGCCACGGGCACCATCAGTTCGCTCTCGCGCCTGCTTGGCGACCTCGAGGCCAGCCGCATCGTGCTCGCGCTCGGGCTGCTGCTGCAGCCGGTCATGCACAGCAAGCCGACCCAGGTCGACAAGAGCCTGGTGCTACCGTTGCCCGAGGACGAGGCCTTGCGCGCGCCGGTCGCGGCGTTCTGGCTGGAGCTGGTGGCGCCCTTCGTGCGCCGCACGGGCTTCGACCTGGCGCTGTTCTTCACCCTCCAGGAGGGCCGTGCGGTGCTGGTGATCGGCTTTTGCGGCGCCGCCGCCCAGACCCTGCGCGGCATCATCGACCCGCTGGTAGCCATCGAGCAGCAGGTGCGTTTCGACGACACCGGCTGGATCGACGAGCAGCTTGGGCTGGACGTCGACGTGCGCGCCCTGGCCAGCTACCTCGACCAGCCGCAGCTGCCCCTGAAGCTTGCGCGCGAGCTGTTCATCAAGACTTTCATCGGAGGCGCAGCGTGAACAAACCCCTTTCCGCAATTGCGGCCCTGCTGGTCGCTGGCGCCGTCCAGGCCCAGGCGCCGGCGCCGGTGCCAGTGCCAGTGCATGCGCCGGCCGCCACGCCCGGCGCGCCGATCGTGGTCGCCGGCACGGTCGCCGACGAAGCCAGCAAGGCGGCCCTGCTGGGACGCCTGCGCGCGGTCTACGGTGTCGATCGCGTGGTCGACCAGCTGTCGGTCGGCACGGTCAGCACTCCGGCCAACTGGAACGACTACGTGGGCCGCCTGATCGGCCCCAACCTGAAACTGATCAGCCGCGGCCAGCTGAAAGTCGACGGCAACAACGTCAGCCTGCGCGGCGACGTCGCCAGCGAAGCACAGCGCCAGCAGATCGCCGGCGACATCGCCGCCAGCCTGAACCCGACCTATACCGTCAACAACGGCCTGCGCGTGGCGGCCTCGGAGCAGGGCGTGCTCGACGCGGCGCTGGCCAACCGCATCATCGAGTTCGAGTCGGGCAAGGCGGCGCTCACGCCATCAGGCATGGCGATCCTCGACCAGATGAGCGAAGCGCTGAAAAAACTCAACGGCATCAAGGTCGAGGTCATCGGCCACACCGACAACGCCGGCTCGCGCGCCGGCAACCTGTCGCTGAGCCAGGCGCGTGCCGAAGCCGTGAAGACCTACGTGACCGGGCGCGGCATCCATCCGGACTCGATCGCGGTGTCGGGCGAAGGACCGGACCGGCCGGTGGCGGATAACCGTACAACCGAGGGCCGCGCGCGCAATCGTCGCATCGAGTTCAAGGTTGTCCAGTAAGCGTCCTCAACGTCCAAAAAAATCGCCGCCGGCAGCAATGCCGGCGGCGATGTCGTTTCTGGCTTAGGGCAGGGTAATCGTCACGTTCGCCGCGCGCGGCGGCAGCTTCACCAGGTCGTTGTAGGCGGCCAGCGTGCTCTCGGTGTCGTGCGAGAGCTTGGCGCGAAAACCCACAAAGGCGGTCAGGCCGGCGAGGGCGAACACGGCCGACAGCACCCACAGCGACAGGTCGCTGCGCAGGGTGTTGGTGATCTGGTCGGGGCGCTCGGCGTGGGGCGCGAAGCCGCGGTTCTTGCCGCGCATGCGGGCGATCTCGTCGCCCAGGCGCGCCACCAGGTAGTTCAGCTTGTCCTGGCCGTCGAGCGCGTAGCGGCCCTGGAAGCCGAGCAGCAGGCACATGTGGAAGACCTCGAGCGCCTGCAGGTGCACGCTGCCCTTGGCGCGCAGGTCCTCGAGCCGGTGGAAGAAGTGTTCGCCGGCCAGCTGGTCGCCGAACACGCGCAGCTGCAGCGGGCGCGTTTCCCAGGCTTCGCGCACTTCGTAGTTCGAGCGCAGGATGATCTCGTCGACCGCCGAGCAGAAGGCGTACTTGGCGGCGGTGACATCCTCGGCGGCGACGCCGAGCGCCCTGGCGTTGCGGTCGACGTCGCCCAGGAAGGCGGTCATGTGGTCGGCGAACGCGGTCTTGTCGTGCGGGCCGCAGCCGTTCTTCAGCAGGAACAGGGCGTAGAAACCTTCGTACATCAGGTCGACCAGGTTCTGCGGGGCGTTGCCGGCGGCGCCGCGGCCGGCCTGGGACGCTGCGCGGCGTTCGACGTGGGCGCTCATGCGACCACCGCGATCAGGTCGAGCTGCAGGTCGCGGATCCCGTTCGGCACATAGATCGAGATCGCCTGGGCCTTGAGCATGTTCTCGTAGAGGGTGCCCTTATTCTCCAGCATGAAGTAATAGGTGTCGGGCCGCACCGGCAGCGCCGCCGGCACCTGGGGCGCGTGCAGCAGGCGCACGCCGGGCATGGCCGAGAGCACGAACCTGTCGACGTCCTGCTGCGCGCCGAGCTTGAAGCGCAGCGGCACGATGTCGATCAGCTGCAGCGCTGGCATGTCGGCCGCTACCGCGAGATACAGCGTGGTCTGGGCGTTGATCTTGCCGGAGTCGAGCGCGCCCAGGTGATAGGACGGACGCTCGTTCGACAGCGGGACCGAGAAGTATTTCGAGGACACGACGGTGTCGAGCAGGTCGCGCAGGATGTCGACCAGGCGCGCGAACGCCGGTCCCGGATCGAGGTGCGAATAGGCCGGCAGGTCTTCCAGCTTGTGGCTGCGCGAATAGGCCATCAGGCCACCCGCCAACGCCAGCAGGTCGCCGAACAGGCGCTCGGGATGCAGCTCGGGATGGTTCAGGTAGTGCGAGAGGGCCGCGTAGCCGGTGCTGGCGGTGTGCAGCAGCCAGAACGAGGACATGTCGCCGCCGCGGATCTCGACCACGTTGCGGCTCGGCTCGCGCATGTGGCCGTACAGGGTGTTGACCTTGGCCAGCAGCTTTTCCATGAGCCGCGCCACCGCGTTGTGCAGGCCGGGCGCGCCCTCGATCGACACGCTCGGCGGGATGAAGCCGGGATCGACCTCGAAGCCGCCGGTCGCGACCCGGCGCAGCCGCACCAGCGGAAAGCTGTCGAAGGCTTCCAGGGCGTCCAGGTCCGACACCAGGCGCACAGTCTTACGCAGGTAGACCACCGGCGCGTCGGCGGCGCGGGTGAACAGATCCTGGGTCTCGCGTTCGTGCTGGACGTAGCGCGCCTCGCCGTGCTCCTCGTCGGGTTCGGCGCAGTTCTCGCCGTGCGGCTTGAGCGCGGGCAGGGCGGCGTGGAAGGTGATGCTCTGGGTGCTCGGCGGCAGCTCGCCCAGGCGCACCTGCAGGGGCAGGGGGTCGAGTTCGGGCGCGCGGTACAGCTCGCCGTCCGGGAACACCAGCGACAGCGCGTCGATGCGCAGCGTGTCGGACTTGAGGGCTTCATGGTCGATGGCCAGGCGCCGCACGCCCCAGCAATACGGGTGCAGGGCGCGCGCGGTCTGGTTCAGGCGCGCCTCGTGGTAGCGGTCCTGCTGCTGGAAATGTTGGGGGCGCAGGAACAACCCTTCGCCCCACAGTAATTTCGATGGCATGGTCACAGCGTACCTCTCGGAAATTGTTCTCGGAAAATGTTGAGCTTGATCGAAAGCCGTACCGGCTTATTGACAGCGCGCAGAGCCGAGCATCTTGACTTCCGGCGTTGTCGGTTTCGCGCCCAGTCCGGCCGACAGCGCGCAGGCGTGCAAGCCGACCGTCAGCCCGGCCTTTTCGGCCTCGGCCGCGGCAAACGTCAGGCGCCAGCGCTGCGGCGCCGGCGAGTGAAAGAGCGCGACGATGCCCACGAAGCCGGCCTCGCGCGCCACCTTCTCGAGCGACTCGTAGCGCTGGCCCGGCACCAGGGTCACGTCCTTGACCTCCACCACGTCGGCGCCGAAGGCTTCCTTTTCCGCGGCCGGGTTGAGGAAGGCGGAATAAGGCGCCGCTTCGAAGGCTGCGTTCTGGCGCAGCTTGTAGACGCGCGCCACCAGGGCCAGCGGCCGGCCCTGGGCGTCGGCGTTGAGCTTGGTCGCGGCATGCAGGCGGACCGGCACGGCGCGCGGCGGCTTTTGCGATTCCGGCAGCTCGGGCGCCTTGCCGGCGATGGCCTGCAGGCCGCTCCCGCATCCGGCCAGCGCCGCGGCCACGACAAGAACGCTCAGGCAGGGAAGGGCTTTCATCGGATTCTTGCCTTTCGTAAATTACGCCAACGCTCATTTAACAGCACTGCCGTGTTCGCTGGCTGAGCCTGCGCAAGCTCTGCACGCGTCATGCGCCAGATCGCCAATCCGGGCAGATACGCGCTGTTGTTGACTGTGCGCAATTCTTCTCGGAACGCTTCCCGAATAATGGCGTCTGGTTTAACGCACTGGAGACCGAGATGATGTTGAAACGTCTGATACCGGCCGTCGCCTGCGCCGCACTGCTCGCGGCCTGCGGCACCACCGGCGGAGGGGCCGGCGCCGCGGCGAAGGTGGCATCCGTTGCCACCACCATGGCCGACGCCGACGCGGCCGTTGCCGCCGGCCAGGCCGACAAGGCCTACACCTTGCTCAAGGGTGCGGCCCAGGCCTTCCCGACCGACAAGACCCCTTGGGTGCGCATGGCGCAGATGCGCTTTGATGCCAAGGATTACGGCGAAGCGATCGTCAATGCGCAGGAAGCGCTGGAACGCGATCCCGACGACACGCTGGCCCACAGCATCGCCGCGGTCAGCGGCCTGCGCGTGACGAGCAAGGCGCTGAACGACCTGACGCGCAAGAACAAGCTCGATGGCGACGTGAAGACGGAAGCGCAGGGCCTGGCCAAGCTGTTGCGGAGCAGCCTGGGCGAGGACGCGCTGGTGCCGACCAAGTCCAAGCCGCCAGCGAGGACACGGTCGTCGGCCTCGACGGCACAGCAGCCACCCGCCAAGAACACCGTATCCTCCAGCGACCCGTTCGGCGACCTCAAGTAAATCCCCGTGGACCGGCACGCGCCGGTCCGTCTTCCCCACCCTGGAGTCGACATGGCAAAAAGTGAAAGCGTGCAGAAACGCCTGCAGAAAGTGCGTGCGCCGCGCGTGCAGATGACCTACGACGTCGAGATCGGCGACGCCATCGAAAACAAGGAGCTGCCCTTCGTGGTCGGCGTGATCGGCGATTTCGGCGCCGACCCGAACGCCGAGAAGAAGCGCATCAAGGACCGCAAGTTCGTCAATGTCGACGCCTCCAACTTCGACGAGGTGCTGGGCGGGATCGCCCCCGCCACCCAGTTCCGCGTCGAGAACCACCTGACGGAAGAGGGCGGGCAGTTCGGCGTGCAGCTGCAGTTCCGCGAGATGGCCGACTTCCGGCCCGAGGCCGTGGTGCAGCAGGTCGCGCCGCTCAAGGGCCTGCTGGACGCGCGCACCAAGCTGGCCGACCTGCGCAACAAGCTGGCCGGCAACGACAAGCTCGACGACATCCTCAGCGAAGTCCTTGGCAATACCGAAAAACTCGACAGCCTGCGCAAGACGGAGGACAAATAAATGGCGGCGATCCTCGAACAGGCAGCCAAACCGGCGCAGGCAGTGGAACTGGACACGTCCCTGCTCGACCAGATCGTCGAGCAAAGCCGCGTGGCCACCTCGAGCAGCGAACACGAGCGCGCACGCGACCTGATCTCGGAACTGGTGACCCAGGTGATGTCGGGCACGATGGTGGTCTCGAACAACCTGTCGGCGATGATCGACGCGCGCCTGGCGGAACTGGACCGCATGATCTCGACCCAGCTCTCGGCCATCATGCACGCGCCCGAGTTCCAGAAGCTCGAGCGCAGCTGGACCGGCCTGCAATACCTGGTCAAGAATTCGTCGACCGGCGCCGGCCTGCAGATCCGCATGCTCAACGCCAGCAAGCGCGAGCTGGTAAAAGACTTCCAGGGCGCGCTCGAATTCGACCAGAGCTCGCTCTTCAAGAAGATCTATGAAGAGGAATTCGGCACCTTCGGCGGCGCGCCCTACGGCGCCCTGATCGGCGACTTCGAGATGAGCCGCCAGCCCGAGGACATGTACTTCCTCGAGCAGATGTCGCACGTGGCCGCCGCCAGCCACGCGCCTTTCATCACGTCAAGCGCGCCGGAACTGTTCGGCATCGACAGCTTCGGCGACCTCGGCAAGCCGCGCGACCTGGCGAAAGTCTTCGACACCGTCGAATACGCGAAGTGGAAGGCGTTCCGCGAATCGGAAGACGCGCGCTACGTCGGCCTGACCCTGCCGCGCTTCCTCGGGCGCCTGCCGTTCAACCCGGTCGACGGCCAGACCACCGAAGGCTTCAACTACGTCGAGGACGTGGACGGCACCGACCACAACAAGTACCTGTGGTGTAACGCCGCCTACGCCTTCGCATCGAAGCTGACGCGCGCCTTCGAGGACTATGGCTGGTGCGCGGCGATCCGTGGCGTGGAAGGCGGCGGCCTGGTCGAGAACCTGCCGACCCACACCTTCAAGACCGACGAAGGCGAGGTGGCGCTGAAGTGCCCGACCGAGGTCGCGATCACCGACCGCCGCGAAAAGGAACTGTCGGACCTGGGCTTCATCTCCCTGGTCCATTGCAAGAACACCTCGTACGCCGCCTTCTTCGGCGCCCAGTCGGCGCAGAAGGCGAAAAAGTACAACAACGAGGCGGCCAACGCCAACGCCATGCTGTCCTCGCAGCTGCAGTACATCTTCGCGGTCTCGCGCATCGCCCACTACATGAAGGCCATGATGCGCGACAAGATCGGCAGCTTCGCCGCCGCATCCAACGTCGAGGATTACCTGAACCGCTGGCTGACCCAGTACGTGCTCCTCGACGACAACGCCAGCCAGGAACAGAAGGCCCAGTTCCCGCTGCGCGAGGCGAGCGTGCAGGTGTCCGAAGTGCCGGGCCGCCCGGGTTGCTACCGCGCGGTGTCCTTCCTGCGCCCGCACTTCCAGCTCGATGAATTGTCCGTTTCGCTCCGACTGGTCGCGGAGTTGCCGCAGTCGACCAAAAGCTGATCCACCATTAACCTGAAAACTGGAGTAAACAAAAATGGCAATTGACGTGTACCTGCAGATCGACGGCATCAAGGGCGAATCGATGGACGACAAGCACAAGGACTGGATCGAGTGCACCTCCGTCACCTGGGGCGTGAAGCAACCCCGCTCGGCCACCGCGTCGACCGGCGGCGGCCACACCGCCGAGCGCTGCGAGCACGAGGAAGTCGTGATCGACAAGCTGGCCGACCTGTCCTCGCCGGTCCTGCTGCAGACCTGCTCGGCCGGCAAGACCATCCCGAAAGCCAAGCTGGAATTCATGCGCGCGGACGGCCAGGGCGAGCGCATCAAGTACTTCGAGATCGAACTGGAGAACGTCCTGATCGGCGCCATCAAGCCGAAGGTCGAGGAAGGCGCGATCATCCAGGAAAAGGTCGGCCTGAAATTCTCGAAGATCAAATGGAAGTACACCCAGCAGAAGGTGACCGGCGGCGCCGGCGGCAACACCTCGGGCGGCTGGGACCTGGCCGCCAACAAGATCGTCTAAGCCCAGGACGACGCAAGCCCCATCGTAGAAGAACCGGCGGACCGTGCGGCGCTGTCGCATGGTCCGCCTTACGTAGCACGACTCTCCTTCCAGGACCGACCCATGAACGGCTTCATACCCGGGGTGCTCGACCGCCTGATGGACGAGCGCCGGGAAGTGGGCGCCGCCAACCCGCGCCTGACGATCGAGCAGATCAAGGACCTGGTGGCGCGCGACCTCGAAGCGCTGCTCAATACGCGCATCGCGCTGGCGCCGGGGATCTTCGACGACCACCCGCAGGCACGCGCATCGATCCTCAACTACGGCCTGGCCGACTTTGCCGCCTTCTGCCTGAGCAGCGCGGAAGACCGCGCCGCGATCTGCGCCAGCATCAAGACCGCCATCGAAACCCACGAACCGCGCCTGAAGGACGTCAGCGCCACCCTGGTGCCGGTGCCCGGCAGCGTCAACCGGCTCGATTTCGTCATCAACGCGCGCCTGGCCCTGTTCGACAGCGGCGACACGGTCAACTTCAGCGCCGTGCTCCAGCCCTCGTCGCTGCACTACGCGGTGGGGCACGCGGCGCGCCCGCGCGGGCCGGACGGCAAGCGCTAGCGCCATCTACCGACACAAAGGATGCGACACGAATGGACATCAACCTCAAGACCCTGATCGGCAAACTGAACGACGCCTCGCGCATGGCGGCCACGCGCGCCGCCAACATCTGCGTCGGGCTGGGCCAATACGAAGTCGACATCGAGCACGTGTTCCTGGCCCTGCTGGAGCAGCCGGACTGCGACGTCGTCGTGGCCGCGCGCGCCTGCGACATCAGTCTGTCCGCCCTGGAGGACGACTTGCGGCGCGAAGTCGCGCGCTTCGCCACCGGCAGCGCGCGCACGCCGGTGTTCTCGAAGCACCTGCCGCTGCTGTTCGAACATGCCTGGCTGATCGCCTCGCTCGGCAACGGCCAGCCGAACATGATCCGCAGCGGCCACCTGCTGCTGGCGCTGCTCACCGAACCGGGCCTGGCCCAGCTGGCCCAGCGTGGCTCGCGTCTGTTCGCCGAGTTCCCGCTGGAGCGCCTGAAGCACGACTTCGACCGGCTTACGCGCGGTTCGAAGGAAGCCGTCGCGGCAGCGGCCGCACCGGCGCAGGGGACGGGCGACCCGGTCGGCGAACTCGAAGCCAAGGCGGACGGCAGGACGCCGGCGCTGGACCAGTTCACCACCTGCCTGACCGAGCGCGCGCGCCAGGGCAAGGTCGACCCGGTGATCGGGCGCGACCCCGAGATCCGCCAGGCCATCGACATCCTGATGCGGCGCCGCCAGAACAACCCGATCCTGACCGGCGAGGCCGGCGTCGGCAAGACCGCCGTGGTCGAAGGCCTGGCGCTGCGCATCGCGCAAGGCGACGTGCCCGAGGTGCTGCGCGGGGTCGAGATCCACACGCTGGACATGGGCCTGCTGCAGGCCGGCGCCAGCGTCAAGGGCGAATTCGAGAATCGCCTGAAGAACGTGATCGACGAGGTGAAGAAAAGCCCGCACGCGATCATCCTCTTCATCGACGAAGCCCACACGATGATCGGCGCCGGCGGCACGGCCGGCCAGAACGACGCCGCCAACCTGCTCAAACCCGCGCTGGCGCGCGGCGAGCTGCGCACCATCGCCGCCACCACCTGGGGCGAGTACAAGAAATACTTCGAGAAGGACGCGGCGCTGGCGCGGCGCTTCCAGGTGATCAAGGTCGAGGAACCCGACGAGGAAACCGCCTGCGCCATGCTGCGCGCGATGGCGCCGCTGATGGAAAAGCACTTCGGGGTGCGGGTCTACGACGAAGCCATCACCGAGGCGGTGCGGCTGTCGCATCGCTACATCAGCGGCCGCCAGCTGCCGGACAAGGCGATCAGCGTGCTCGATACCGCCTGCGCCAAGGTGGCGCTGGGGCAGAGCGCCACGCCGGCGTTGCTGGAAACCTGCACCCGCGCCATCGAGCAGCTCGACGCCCGGGCCGCGGCGCTGGCGCGCGAACAGAGCGCCGGCATGGATCATGGCGCGACACTGGCGCAGTTGCGCGACGAACGCGCCGTGCAGGTGGCCGAGCAGGATCGCCTGCAGGCGCGCTGGCAGAAGGAGCATGCGCTGACCGCCGAGATCGCGGCGCTGCGCGCCGAACTGGAGGCGGGCAGGGGCGACAGCGCACCGATGCGCGCGTTGCTGGAAGAACTGCGCACGCTGCAGGGCGAGGCGCCGCTGGTACCGGTGCAGGTCGACGGCCACACGGTGGCCGCCATCGTCGCCAGCTGGACCGGCATTCCGCTGGGGCGCATGGTCAAGGACGAGATCAAGACCGTGCTGCAGCTGCAGTCGCTGCTGGACGAGCGCATCCTCGGCCAGGCGCATGCGACGGCCGTGGTCGCGCAGCGCGTGCGCACCGCGCGCGCCAACCTGGACGATCCGAACAAGCCGAAGGGCGTGTTCCTGTTCGTCGGCACCTCGGGCGTGGGCAAGACCGAGACCGCGCTGGCCCTGGCCGACCTGCTGTACGGCGGCGAGCGCAAGCTGGTGACGATCAACATGAGCGAATACCAGGAAGCGCACAGCGTGTCCGGCCTGAAGGGCTCGCCCCCGGGCTACGTCGGCTACGGCGAAGGCGGCGTGCTGACCGAGGCGGTGCGGCGCAATCCCTACAGCGTGGTGCTGCTGGACGAGGTCGAGAAGGCGCATCCGGACGTGCTGGAACTCTTCTTCCAGGTGTTCGACAAGGGTGTGCTGGACGACGCCGAAGGACGCCAGATCGACTTTCGCAACACGATCATCATCCTGACCTCGAACACGGCGTCGAGCACGATGATGCAGGCCTGCCTGAACAAGAGCGGGGCCGAGCTGCCGAAACCCGACCAGCTGGCCGAGCTGATCCGCCCGCAGCTGATGAAGCAGTTCAAGCCGGCCTTCCTGGGGCGGCTGGCGGTGGTGCCGTTCTACCCGATCAACGACGAGGTGCTGGCGAATATCATCCGGCTCAAGCTGAACCGGATCGCCAAGCGCGTGCGCGACAACCACCAGGCCAGCTTCGAGTACGACGACGCCCTGGTGAACGCGGTGCTGTCGCGCTGCACCGAGGTCGACTCCGGCGCGCGCAACGTCGACACCATCCTGAACGGCACGCTGCTGCCCGAGATCGCCGACACCGTGCTGGCGCGCATGGCCGAGGGCGGCGCCATCGCGCGCATCAAGGTCGGCGCGACCAAGGCCGGCCGCTTCAGGTACGCGATCGAGCCGGCATAAGGAGGCGTCATGAGCACGCTCGAACAACTGTTGAAGCCGATCAGCGAGGCGGCGCCCTGCGGCGAGGACATGGCGTTCTCGCCCGAGCTCGACGCCATCGCCCAGGCGAGGAAGGCCGACGACCCGTCGCTGGAGCAGGGCGCCTGGGTTACCACCTTGAAGGAGGCGGACTGGAAGTTCGTCGCCAAGCGTTGCGCGGCCCTGATCGAGACGCGCAGCAAGGACCTGCAGCTGGCGGTCTGGCTGGCCGAGGCGAATGCGAAAACGGCCGGGCTGCGCGGCTTGGGCGAGGCGCTGGAACTGATTGCCGCGCTGTGCGAACGCTACTGGGACGGGCTGTATCCGCTGCCCGACGAAGACGGGTTCGAGCGGCGCATCGGCAACCTGAGCTGGATCGCGGCGCGCGTGCCGCAGCTGGCCGCCGAGTGTCCGGTCACCGAAGGCGCGGCCTTCTCGATGCGCGACATCGAAACGGCGCGCACGCATGGCGCGGACGCCATCGCCGACATCGAAGCCGCGCGCAAGCGCACCTCGAAGGCCTTCTACGCGGCCCTGGTGGCCGACGGCACGTACTGCCTGGACGTTCTCGTCGCGCTGGAACAGGCGGTCGATGCGCGCCTCGGCGCGGATGGGCCGAGCTTCGGCAACGCGCGATCGGCGCTGCAGAACCTGGTGCACTTCGCGACGCCGGCGGCGGGCGGCGGCGCGGCGGTGGCCGTTGCGCCGGCGGCGGAGCAGCACGCCGGTACGACGTTGACGGCGGCGCCGGACGCCCACGCGACCCTGCCGGCACTGCCCTCCGGCCCGCTGCAGACGCGGGCCCAGGCCCTGGCCCAGCTGCGCGCGGTGGCCGAGTTCTTCCGCCGCACCGAGCCGCATAGTCCGGTTGCCTACCTGGCCGACAAGGCGGCGAGCTGGGGCGAGCAGCCATTGCACGTGTGGCTCAAAACGGTGCTCAAGGACGCGGGCGCGCTGGCCCACGTGGACGAACTGCTGGGGATCGAGCGGGAAGGGCAAAAGGAGGGATGAAATATTCTTTCACCGAGAGCGTCTCGGTGAAAGAATATTACAGGGCGGTCGATGGGGCCGCCCTGTTGTCGCTTGTTTCCTGTTGTCGCTTGTTTCCTTTTACTCGGCCTGCTTGCCGGCTGCCGGTGCCGCCTTGTCCATGCCCGGATTGACGAGCGAAGATGCCTTTGCAATCTGGGCCTCGACGGTCTGCACCGCCTGGCGTGTCGCCTGGGTCACCTGTTCGTAGCCCTTGAAGGCATTGTCGATGGCGGCCTTGATGATCTCGACCGCGTTTTCCGAACCCGGCTTGACGTTCTGGGTGACGTCGTAGATCAGCGCCGACAGCGTGCTTTTCGCTTCGGCGACGTGCACGTCGGCGGCGCGCCGGAATTCGCTCTGCATGTCCTCGATGATGGTCTTCAGCTGGGCGCGGTACTCGGCGCTGTCGGAGGCGCCCGGGGTCATCCGCGCCGACAGGGCGTCGAAGGCGGCGCGGGCGTCGCGCGCCTGGGTGAGGTCGCGGCTGGCGGCGAGCGTCTGGTCCATCGTGTTGCGGGCGGTTGCCATGTTCAGGGCGACGACTTGTTCCAGGCCCTTGACCGTCTTGCTGGTGAGCGCCTCGAAAGTCTGCATTTGCAGGTCAAACAGGGTTTTGGTGGCGTTTGCGAACTGCTCCGGACTCGTGAACATCAATGTCTCCTCGGTGTTGTGGAAAACGACGGACGACCTGCCGAACTACCCGGCCTATTATTTAGCAACGATAGGCTTTTCGCAACGTGCGTCCTGATAGGGGCCGGTGGCGCGCTCCCAGCCGGGGCCGAGCGGTGTCTGCGAACAGGCCAGCTGTCCGTCGGCCTTGCTGCGCCACTGGTACCAGGGCGCGGGCTTGGCGATGGCGCCGGCGGCGAGGGCGGCCAGCACTGCGCCGCAGACGCAGGTGGAAAGGCGGGCGATGGAAATCTTCATGGCAGCCCGAGCATAACCGGTCCAGGTTTCCAGTCAAGCGTTTCCGGCTTGTGCTTCCCATGATGGGAAGGTGTATCCTTGCGGCTGAATCAACGAAAGGACAGCATGGACAGCTCCGCTTTTGAAGCGACCGCGATGAATATCGGCGAAGCCGCCAGCGCATCGGGCGTGTCGGCCAAGATGATCCGCCATTACGAATCGATTGGCCTGATTGGCGCGGCGCGGCGCACCGGCGCGGGCTACCGCGTCTATGGGCAACAGGACGTGCAGGTGCTGCAGTTCATCCACCGCGCCCGCGCGCTCGGTTTTTCGCTCGACCAGATCCGCGAATTGCTGGCGCTGTGGCAGGACAAGGGGCGTGCCAGCGCCGACGTGCGGGCGCTCGCGCGCGCGCATATCGAAGAACTGAACCGCAAGATCGCGGAAATGGAAGCGATGCGGCGCACCCTGGAACGGCTGGCCGCGTCCTGCCATGGCGACAGCCGCTCGGACTGCCCGATCCTCGACGACCTGGCCGCGCAATAAAAAGGCGCCCGACAACGCAAAACGCCGCAAACCTTGTTCAAGGATTGCGGCGTTTTGCGCCGGCTGTCGCCAGAAAACTGTTGGTGCCCACGGAGGGACTCGAACCCCCACACCTCGCGGCACATGGACCTGAACCATGCGCGTCTACCAATTCCGCCACGTGGGCACTGCTGATACTGCTTTTTACTGCCAACACTGATCTTGCTTTACGCGTGGGTTCGAGAACCCACCCTACATCAATGGTACTGCTTGCTACTGCGGATCACACTTCCGGTAGAGTGGTGCCCACGGAGGGACTCGAACCCCCACACCTCGCGGCACATGGACCTGAACCATGCGCGTCTACCAATTCCGCCACGTGGGCACTGATGCTGCTCTTACTGCCAACGCTGATCTTGCTTTACGCGTGGGTTCGAGAACCCACCCTACGATCAACGGTACTGCTTGCTACTACGGATTACATTTCCGGTAGAGTGGTGCCCACGGAGGGACTCGAACCCCCACACCTCGCGGCACATGGACCTGAACCATGCGCGTCTACCAATTCCGCCACGTGGGCACTGATACTGCTCTTACTGCCAACGCTGATCTTGCTTTACGCGTGGGTTCGAGAACCCACCCTACGATCAACGGTACTGCTTGCTACTGCGGATTACACTTCCGGTAGAGTGGTGCCCACGGAGGGACTCGAACCCCCACACCTCGCGGCACATGGACCTGAACCATGCGCGTCTACCAATTCCGCCACGTGGGCACTGTTACTGCGTTTGCTGCTGAAGCTGATACAATATCAGGCTTTGTCGTTTTTCGCTAGATCAACTTTCGTTGTTCTCGCTACCAAACTGCCTCATACCGTGCTTCTTTTTCCTTCGCTTCACATGCTGTCGTTGCGAAAGAGCCGAGATTATAGCGGAAGGATGGCAAAAGTCAAAAACCCTCTGCAGGGACCGCAATCGCGCCTTTTTCGCCCCGCCCTCCGTCCGCCGGACCGCGTTTCATCGAGCACGCTTCGTTAGGCGAATTCCGTGGTCCTCCGTTACACTACGCCTGTCAAGGTGTCAATCCAACCACGGTGCCGGCCGGTCCGGCATCTATATAGAAGAATTCAAGAAAACGATTTGAAGCAACCAACTCATACCATTCCTAGCCGCGAGGAAATCCTCGGCGTCTTTCGCGACGCCGGTACGCCGCTCGACGCAGCCGCCCTCGCACGAGCACTGAAGGTGAAGCCCGCCGCCCAGGAAGTCCTGGGCCGCCGCCTGAACGCCATGGAACGCGACGGCCAGATCCGCGCCGATCGCGACGGCGTCTACGCCCTGGCCGACCAGTCCGGCTTCATCGCCGGCCGCATCAGCGCGCACCGCGACGGCTTCGGCTTCGTGATTCCCGAAGAGCCCGGCCCCGACCTGTTCCTGAACGATAAGGAAATGCAGAAGGTGCTGCATGGCGACCGCGTGCAGGCGAAAATCGTCGGCACCGATCGCCGCGGCCGTCCGGAAGGCATGATCGTCGAAGTCGTCGAGCGCGCCAATACCCACGTCATCGGCCGCCTGCTCAACGAAGGCGGCGTCTGGATCGTCTCGCCCGAGGACCAGCGCATCAGCCAGGACATCCTGGTCGCCGGCTCGCCAGGCAAGGCGCGTGCGGGGCAGGTCGTCAGCGTCGAGCTGATCGAGCAGCCTGCGCGCTTCCAGCAGCCGACCGGCCGCATCGTCGAAGTGCTCGGCGAACTGGACGATCCGGGCATGGAAATCGAGATCGCGGTGCGCAAGTTCGGCGTGCCGCACGTGTTCTCCGCCGCCGCGCTCAAGCAGGCCAACAAGCTGCCGAACGAAGTGGTCGATGCCGACCTGTCCAACCGCGTCGACCTGCGCGACGTGCCGCTGGTGACGATCGACGGCGAAGACGCCCGCGACTTCGACGACGCCGTGTATTGCGAACCGGTAAAGATCGGCCGCACCAAGGGCTTCCGCCTGCTGGTCGCGATCGCCGACGTCAGCCATTACGTAAAACCGAACGACGGCCTGGATGGCGACGCCATCGAGCGCAGCACCTCGGTGTATTTCCCGCGCCGCGTGATCCCGATGCTGCCCGAGAAGCTCTCGAACGGGCTGTGCTCGCTGAACCCGGCCGTCGACCGCCTGTGCCTGGTGTGCGACATGGTCGTCACCAGCAAGGGCGAGGTCACCGCCTACCAGTTCTACCCGGCCGTGATGCACTCGGCCGCGCGCCTGACCTACAACCAGGTGGCCGAAGTGCTGGCCGATCCGCAGGGCGAGGAAGCCGCGCGCCGTCCGGCCATCGTGCCGCACCTGCTGAACCTGAACGCGGTATTCCATGCGCTGCTCGGCGCGCGCCAGGAACGCGGCGCGATCGACTTCGAGACCACCGAGACCTACATCGTCTGCAATGCGATGGGCAAGATCGAGAAGATCATCCCGCGCACCCGCAACGACGCGCACCGCCTGATCGAGGAATGCATGCTGGCCGCGAACGTGTGCGCCGCCGACCTGCTGATCCGTCACAAGCACCCCGGCACCTTCCGCATCCACGCCGTGCCGACCGAGGAAAAGCTGAACCAGCTGCGCACCTTCCTCAAGCAGACCGGCCTGAACCTGGGCGGCGGCACCAAGCCGACCGCCTCGGACTATGCCGCGCTGATGCGCGAGATCAAGGAGCGTCCGGACGCGGCCCTGCTGCAGACCATGCTGCTGCGCTCGATGCAGCAGGCGGTCTACAGCCCGGACAACGTCGGCCACTTCGGCCTGGCCTACGAGGCCTATGCCCACTTCACCAGCCCGATCCGCCGCTATCCCGACCTGCTGACGCACCGCGCCATCAAGGCCATCCTGCAGGGCAAGCGCTACGAGCCGAAGGGCATCGACCTGTCGAAGCTGAACACGACGGTCTCGAACGCCGCGCGCAAGCAGGCCGCCAAGGACAAGGCGGAAGGCAAGGCGAAGATTGAAAAAGACCTGACGATCTGGGACGCCCTCGGCGTGCACTGCTCGGCCAACGAGCGCCGCGCCGACGAAGCCTCGCGCGACGTCGAAGCCTGGCTCAAGTGCTTCTACATGCAGGACAAGCTGGGCGAAGCCTTTACTGGTACCGTGGCCGGCGTGACCACCTTCGGCATCTTCGTGCAGCTCGATGAGCTCTTCGTCGAGGGCCTGGTCCACGTCACGGAACTGGGCCAGGATTACTTCCAGTACGACGAAGCGCGCCACCAGCTGCGCGGCGAGCGCACCGGCAAGAGCTTCGGCCTGACCGACCGCGTGGTCGTGCAGGTGGCCAAGGTCGACCTCGAGTCGCGCAAGATCGACCTGGTGCTGGCCGACGAGTCGCGCCTGGGCGAGGCGCCCGAGCAGGCGCCGGCCCAAGCGCGCCAGCCGGCGCGCGGCAACGAAGGCAAGGGCAAGGGCAGGCAGGAGCGCGGCGACAGGCCGGCAGCGGCGAACGGCGGCGCAGCGCGCGCCGAGTTCGCTCCCGCTCCGGAAGCCAAGCCCGCGGGCAAGTCGAAACGTTCGCGCCGCGCCCGCAAGGAAGCGGCGGAACTCGCGCGCCAGCAGGCCAATGGCGGCCGCACGGAAGCGCGCGACAACCAGGCGCGCGACAACGAAGCCGGCACCGTGAGTGCCGAAGGCGGCGGCAAGTCCAAGCGTTCGCGCAGCGCGCGCAGGAAGGCTGCGGCCGAGCTGGCCCGCCAGGCCGCGAATGGCCAGGGCGACCAAGGCGTCCAGGCGCTGGAAGTCGACGCGGTCGACGCGGTCCAGGTGGTAGAGGCGCCGCAAGCGCCGGCACTGCCGCAAGCATCGGAAGGGGCACCAGTCCAGCGACAGCCTCAGCCCGACCAGGACATCGTCGACGAGGCTGCTGCGCCAGCCAAGCCAGCCAAGCCAAGTCGCAAGCGCAAGGTAGCCGTTGCCGAGGCGCCCGAGGCGCAGCCCGAAGCGGTGCGCGAAGCGGCGCCTGAAGCGGCCGCCGCGCCCGCAGCGCAGCCGGCGCAAGCGCCAGCGGCGCCGGCGCCGAAGCGCACCCGTGCAGCCAAGGCAGCCAAGGCAGCCAAGCCCGTGCCGGAGACGCCGTCGCAGGCACCGCAGGCCGAGGCCGCCGTCGAGGCCAAGGTCGAGGCCGCACCGGTCGCCGCCAAGCGCGTACGCCGCAGCAAGGCCGCCGAGCCGGCAGCCGTGACCGCACCAGAACCCGCAGAGGCGATCGCCGCCGCAGTCGACACGCCGGCCAAACCGAAGCGCACGCGCGCTGCGAAAACGGCCGCCGTGGCAGAACCAGAGAGCGTTGCCGCCAAGAGCAGCGCCAGGAAGAAGCCGGCCGTCAAGGCCGACAGCACCACATCCAAAACGAGTTCCAGGAAAAGAAGTAAAGAATGAAGAATAAAATGATTTTCGGTTTCCACGCGGTGACCTCGCGGCTGCGCCACGAGGCCCAATCGGTGGAAGAGATCTTCGTCGACGCCGAGCGCAACGACGCCCGCATGAAGGCGCTGATCGCCAGCGCCAAGGACGCCGGCGTGCGCGTCATGCCGGTCGACGCCGCCCGTCTCGACAAGATCGTCGGCACCCGCCGTCACCAGGGCGTGATCGCCTTCGCCAGCCAGCTGGCGCTGGCGCGCAACCTCGACGAGCTGCTCGATGCCATCGAAGGCCCGCCGCTGCTGCTGATCCTCGACGGCATCACCGACCCGCACAACCTGGGCGCCTGCCTGCGCGTGGCCGACGGCGTCGGCGCACACGCGGTCATCGTGCCGAAGGACCGCGCGGTCGGCCTGAACGCCACCGCCGCCAAGGTCGCCAGCGGCGCGGCCGAGACCGTCCCCTACATCACGGTGACGAACCTGGCGCGCACCATGCGCGAGCTGAAGGAACGCGGCATCTGGCTGATCGGCACCTCGGACGACGCCGACAAGGGCCTGTACGAAGCCGACTTCACCGGCCCGACCGCGCTGGTGATGGGTTCGGAAGGCGAGGGCATGCGCCGCCTGACCCGCGAGACCTGCGACCTGCTGGTATCCATCCCCATGTTCGGCTCGGTCGAGAGCCTGAACGTCTCGGTCGCCTCCGGCGTCTGCCTGTACGAAGCGCGCCGCCAGCGCGGCGTGTCGCTCTGATCGGCTGAAACACGTGGGCGGATAATCCCGCCCACCTTGCGTTTTCCTGCATCAGCCGACGGCTCCCGCGGCTTCATCCGTAGGGTGGGCACCCGTGCCCACGCGGATTCGACCTACCATGAGCGTGGCAGGCAACAGCCCCACCCACGTTCGCATTCGCCCCTCGACGGCAATCGCACCGGCCCAAACTGACCCCCTCCCAAGCAACAAGTGGCCGTATAAGCTACCATTTGCCTCTGCATTCCTCCTGTACTGACTTTATGTTTTCCTCGTTGCGCGAAGATATCAAGAGCATCATCGAACGCGACCCGGCCGCCCGTAACGGCTGGGAAGTGCTCACGTGCTATCCCGGCCTGCATGCCATCGTCCTCCACCGCTGGGCGCATGGCTGCTGGCGCATGAACCTGAAGTGGCTCGGCCGCTTCATCTCCCACATCGCGCGCATATTCACCGGCATCGAGATCCATCCGGGCGCCACCATCGGCCGCCGGGTGTTCATCGACCACGGCTTCGGCGTGGTGATCGGCGAAACCGCCGTGGTCGGCGACGACTGCACCATCTACCAGGGCGTGACCTTGGGCGGCACCACGCTGGTGGCCGGCACCAAGCGCCACCCGACGCTCGAGCGCGGCGTGATCGTCGGCGCCGGCGCCCAGGTGCTGGGCGCGTTCACGGTCGGCGAGTTCGCCAAGATCGGCTCGAACGCGGTCGTGGTCAAGCCGGTCCCGGCCGGCGCCACCGCGGTCGGCAATCCGGCCCACATCATGCGCAAGGAAGAGCAGTCGAGGAGCGCCCGCATGTTCGCCGCCTATGGCGTCACGCCGAACGGCGACGACCCGCTCTCGAAGGCCCTGCGCGGCCTGATCGACCACGTGGCGCGCCAGGACGAGCAGATCGAATGCCTGACCGCGACCATCAAGGCGGCCGGCATTGCCTGTCCGAACGTGCGCGAGGGTGATAAACTCGACTCGGCCGAACTGAACCGGCTGGTCGACTGAGGAAACCCATGACTGATGAAGTGAAGGACGGAGCGGACTCCGTGTTGGATCCCGTATTGGATCCCTTCGAAATCCGCGTGCTCGCGGTGCTCGCCGAGAAAGAAGCGCTCACCCCCGATAACTACCCGATGTCGCTGAATGCGATCGTCACCGGCTGCAACCAATTGTCCAGCCGCGATCCGGTGATGCAGCTGTCCGACGACACCGTCCACGACACCCTGCAGCGCCTGATCGAACGGCGCCTGGTGAACGGCATCACCCAGGCCGGCGCGCGCGTCACCAAGTACGAACACCGCATGCGCATCAAGTGGACGCTCGAGCAGGACAAGGTGGCCGTGCTGACCGTGCTGATGCTGCGCGGCCTGCAGACCGCCGGCGAGATCCGCACCCGTACCGGGCGCCTGCACGAGTTCAGGAGCGTGGCCGAGGTCGAGGCCGTGCTGCAGTTCCTGATCGATAAATACCCGCCGATCGTCGCCCGTCTCGAGCGCGCGCCCGGCACCAAGGAGCCGCGGTACGGCCAGCTGCTCGGCGGCGAGATCTCGGTGGCGCGCGAGGACTCCGCCTTCGGCGCCACGGCCGCGCCTGCGCCATCGAGCCGCATCGGCCAACTGGAAGGCGAAGTGGCCGCGCTGCGCGCCGAGGTCGCCGAGCTGAAGGCGCAGTTCGAAGCCTTCCGCGAGCAGTTCCAGTAAGCGGCGACAGCCGACTCAGGCAGCGCCCGAGGCCGTGCCGTTCCAGGTGCGTCCTTGGGCGTTTTTCTTGCCAGCCTTTGCCGCCTCAGCGGCTGGCCTGCGCCGCCTTCGCGTCCGCCTCTGCGATCACCTTGCGTACGGCTTCGATCACCAGTTTCGGCTCCTCGAGCTGGATGTTGTGACCGCTCCTGGTCGTCACCACCTGCGTGCCCGCGCTGAACCCGCGCACGACGTCCGCATGCAGGTCGCGCTTGATCGCCAGCGCCTGCGGCGTCTCGAGGAAGAATCCCGGCTTGTCGGCCTGGCGTATTGAGGTCGGCACGACCGTCGGCACGTCGGGCAGCCGGAACGGTCAGGCTCAGGGCGCCGCGGCAGGGGGCGGCGACGCGGCTGCGACTGCCGGCGGCGCGCCGAATTCCAGCTCGACCAACGCGTCGTCGCTCCAGGAGGCGTCGCTGAGCACCACGTCGAAGCTGGTCTTCCCGGTGTCCAGCGCCTGGCGGCGTTCGCCTTCGCGCAGCGTCGCCGCGAGGAGCGGCGCGCCGGCGTCGAAGCCCCATTTCGGCCGCTCCTCGAGCGTGAAGGCGCACCAGTCGCGGGTGCGCAGGATGCCGTTGATCGCCACGACCCAGAGCAGTGAAATCTCTTCCTTGGCAATGGCCACCATCACCCGGCATTCGAGCCGCAGGTCACCCAGGCGCCGCACGTTCGCCGGCAGCCCCGGGGTGCGTACGTCCGGCTCGACCCGGTAGAACTTGCGCTTCTGGTTCAGCGCCAGTTCGCCGTCGGCGTCGAGTGCCGCTTCGCTGCGCGGCACCGTGAAGCGGTTGGCGGCGTCGAGCGCGAGCGGCAGCACGAAGCCGTCCTCGCCCTCGATGCGCACGCGCGCCTGGTCCGGCATCTCGGCCCCGCGCAGCGCCCTGATCCGGAACCGGAGTTCGGGCACGTCCGGCGCCAGCGCATGGTGCTTGTCGAAGCTGTCCAGGCCGGCGACGATGGCCTTGTACTTGTGGACTTCGGGCTTGCGGATGCCGTTCACCTGGATGGTGTCGGGCTCGTCGACGCCCGGCACCGCGGCGGCGCTGCCGCACAGGAGCAGGGAGCCGAGAGCGCAGGCGAGGGTGAGGACGAGCAGCGGTGCGCGGCGCATGCTCAGCCCTCGTCGCGCCAGCGGCGCAGACGGATGGCGGCGACGATCATCGCGACGCCGGCCGCGGCGCCGACCCACAGTTCCGGCCGCGCCAGGCTGCCCCAGGAGGCGCTCAGCACCGACAGCATGTCGACGCCGTGCTGGTCGCGAAACGGCAGGGAGGTGCCGCCGTCCATGAACCAGGCGCCGGGCACCAGGCCGAGCAGCAGGGTTTCGAGCACGTTGTTGATGATCCAGTCGGCGTTGATGGTCGTGCCGTACAGGGCCAGCAGGTAGTCCATCCACTTCAGCAGGACGGCGGCGATCAGCGGCAGGCCGACGGCCCACAGGAAGACCTTCGATTTCGCCCAGCTCGACACCAGCAGCAGCCAGCCGGCGCAGGGCAGCGCCCACAGGATGTAGACCGGGATCATGGCCAGCAGGTAGACCGGCGACAGGTACAGGTTGACGTTGCTGAGCACCGGGCCGAACAGGTTCAGGCCCTGGTGGCTGGCGGCCACGCCGCCCAGCATCAGGATCAGGAAGGCGGCGGCGCTGGCGATGACGACCGTGATCGCCGGCGCCAGCACCAGCGCGGTCACCAGCTTCGACAGCACGGTCGTGGCGTCGGAGATCGGTAGCGACTTCCAGAACAGGATGCTGCGGTCGCGCCGGTCGTCGTAGAGCGCGCCCAGGCAGTAGAAGAAGGCGACGACGGGCAGCACGATGAAGATCGGCGCGCCGGTCGCGATGTAGTTGTTGGCGGCGACGTCGGCGATCTGGTTGCGGGTATGGCGGTCGGCCAGGCTGGCGATCTTCGCGCTGCCGGCGCGGTGCACTTCCTCGCCGCCGATCGTGATGGTGACGCTGTCGCCGTCGAGCTTGCCGGTCGAGATGCCGTAGCCGATCATGCCGCCCACCAGCACCACCATCAGCGCGGCCGCGATCAGCGGCGCCCAGACGAAGCCGCCCTTGTGCTCCCAGAACTCGCGGCGCAGCAGCCATTTCATCGTATTCATGCGTAGGTTCCTTTCATGGTTGCCACGAACAGGTCGGCGACGCTCGGGTTGCGCGTTTCGCCGAGGGCGGACAGCTGGGCGCGCGAAACGCCGTCGAACAGCATCACCGACTTCCCGAACACGGTGCGCTGGTCGATCGGCTGCAGCGCGTTGGCGGCATTGACCTTGTCGGCCGGGACCATCACTTCGATGTAGCGCTCGCCGACTTCGTCCATCGAGGCGGCCAGCACGATCTTGCCGTCGCGGATGAACATCAGGTCGGTCAGGATGTGCTCGACTTCCTCGACCTGGTGGGTGGTGATGACGATGGTCTTGTTTTCGTCGAAGTAGTCTTCCAGCAGGTTCTGGTAGAACTGCTTGCGGTAGATGATGTCCAGGCCCAGCGTCGGCTCGTCCAGCACGAGAAGACGGGCGTCGATCGCCATCACCAGCGCCAGGTGCAGCTGGGCGATCATGCCTTTCGACATTTCCTTCACCTTCATCGCCGGTTTCAGCTTGGTGTTGGCGATGTAGCGTTCGGCGCGGGCGCGGTCGAAGCGCGGGTGGATGCCGGCCACGAAGTCGACCGCGTCGCGCACCCGCAGCCAGCGCGGCAGGATCGCGACGTCGGCGATGAAGCAGACGTCCTGCATCAGGGCGTCGCGCTGGGTGCGCGGATCGAAGCCCATGACGGTGAGCTGGCCCTCGAACGGGATCAGGCCCAGCGCGGCTTTGAGGGTAGTGGTCTTGCCGGAGCCGTTGGGACCGATCAGGCCGACGATGCGGCCGGCCGGGATGTCGAAGTCGATGCCGTCGATCGCCGTCTGCTTGCCGTAGCGCTTGGTCAGGCCGCGGGCCGAGATCACGGCGCTCATGCCGCACCTCCCGGCTCTGCGGTGCGCAGCAATTGCTCGACGTTCAGGCCCAGCAGGCGGATGCGCTCCACCATCGCCGGCCATTCCTCGCTCAGGAAGCGTTCGCGTTCGCTCGCAAGCAGCTTCTCGCTTGCTCCTTCAGTGACATACATGCCAATTCCCCTTCTTTTTTCTACTAGGTTTTCGTCGACCAGCTCCTGGTAGGCCTTGGAGACGGTGATCGGGTTCAGCTGATATTCGGAAGCTACTTGTCGTACCGAAGGAAGGGGATCACCTGCCTTCAATACACCGTCGAGCATCATGCCGATCACCCGGTCCTTGAGCTGGCGGTAAATCGGTGCATTGTCGTTCCAGCCGATGTTCATGCTCGGCCTCCCTGTCGTTCCGGCGCTGGCACATGATCCTGCATGTCTGGCTCCCTGTTGATGAATGCGTTGGTGTTGTAGTGAAGTATGACACCAGCATTCCTGGCAACCAGGGGAATGCGACAAGCTGCAAAAAAGCGGGACCGGACGGTAAAAAATGCGCTCCGGAGCGGGCGCGGCGCTTGTCGCCGCTGCGCCGGCCGCACGACCCGCCGGCCACGATCCAACGCGCATAATAGAGGATTTTGCTAGTCGGAAAACTAACGAAATATTGCGCAGCGCAATATCACTTTCGCCGTCGGACGACGGGAGGCAGCGTCTTCTCGCCGCGGCACGAAGTCACAAATGCGGAACGATTTTTCCTGGAATGGGAAGAAATTGATGGGTTTTCTCTGCCATTCGGCACGCGGCGAGCAGAATTCTACTGTCCAGGTCGGAATTTCTTACACTATCGATGCCGGAATTAACAATCTCCGCCTTAAGTCCTTGATTCGCAAGGGCGTCAATACGCGGGTATGGCGCTTGCTTCCAGTGCGATGCGGTGTGGATGGCCGCCTAATCACTGACGAGGATCTTCATCATGAAATTTCTGAAGAAAATGGCTTGTGCTGCAGCTGTGGCAATGTCGATGGGCGCCGCCCAGGCGGCGCCGGTCCTGAACGACTGGGTATTCAACCCGACCGGCGATGGTTACGAAAGCGGGCAGGTGATCAACGAATACCTGGACGTGAACGGCAATGCCTTCATCAACCTCACCCCCACCGGCGACACCAGCTTTACGTTCACCGAGCATGCCGTGTTCAACATTTCGCAGGCCGATTCGAACGGCATCCTGTTCCCCATTGCCTACCCAGGCGGAAATATCAGCGCGGTATTCGAAGCGACCGGCACCGGCAACTTCAGCGGGTCCTTTACCTTCACTGGCGGCACGATCCGCATGTACCAGAACCCGACGGATGGCCAGTACGGCAGCACGAACGGCGTCTACGGGGCTAACCTGGGCAACCTGATTGCGAGCTTCGACGTGTTGGCCGGCGGCGGCGGCTTGGTCGATGCCAGCGGCAGCCCGACCACCAACGGCCAGGTGAGCGTGTTCGCCCGGGCTGAAGCAGGGGCGCTGGAGCCGGGCTACTTCTTCCTCGACGGCGGCGAAGACCTGTCGGGATCGGCGGTGCTGGCATTCGCCTTTACGAACGCGAACACCGTCGGTGAGCCGACCAGCCGCCTGGTCGATGAAGTCGCTTGCGAATATGCCGGCTTTACTGGTCCGGGCTGCGACGGCACTGCTTACGAGAACGCACCGGGCGACTATTTCTTCCTGTCGACCAATGGCCAGTTCAAGCTGAACGAGGTCGAAGGTGGGGAAGTGCCGGAGCCGGGCTCGCTGGCCCTGTTCGGCATCGCCATGCTGGGCGCCGGCATCGTGATGCGGCGCCGCGCCGGCAAGGTTTGACGATCAGGATGCGGATGCGTGGAAGCTGGAAACGACAAGAGCGGGCTTGCCCGCTCTTTTTTCATCGAATCCTTACGCGATAACGCCGTCGAGCCCGTAACGCCGGATCGCGCCGTCTTCGGCGATGGCGATCCAGCCGCCGCGCGGCGGTGCGGCATCGAGTTCCCAGTCGGGCAGCACGTAGCGCAGGCGCTCGCCGTGGCGGTGCAGGGCGGGGCGGTGGGTGTGGCCGTGGATCAGGATCGCGGCGCCGGTGGCATCGAAGAGCGCCTCGATCGCGTCAGGCGTGACGTCCATGATCGCGTAGGACTTGGTGGTGTGGGCCTCGCGGCTGCCTTCGCGCAGGCCGGCGATGATGGCCTTGCGCTTTTCCAGCGGCATGGCCAGGAATTGCTGCTGCCAGGCGGGATTGCGCACCATGGCGCGAAACTCCATATATTTCGTGTCGAGCGTGCATTCGGCGTCGCCATGCACGAGGGCGATGCGTTGCCCGCCGATATCCGTCACGTAGGGTTCGGCCAGCAAAGTCAGGCCGGCCGCATCGGCAAAGCCTTGCCCGACCAGGAAGTCGCGGTTGCCGGCCATCCAGAACAGGGCGACGCCGCTGTCCGCGAGCAGGCGCAGGGCGCTCGTGACGCGGGCATGGAAGGGCGTGCCGAGGTCGTCGTCGCCGGCCCAGTATTCGAAGATGTCGCCGAGCAGGTAAAGCGCGCGCGTGTGCGTGGCGTGTTCTTCCAGGAAGCGGAAGAAGGCCTCGGCGGTGCGCGGGTGGGATTCCTGCAGGTGCAGGTCGGAAATGAAAAGCGCGAGCGTGCGCGCGGGAGTGGCCATCGTAGTGCTGTGGTAGGTGATCCCGCGCGCCTTTCTATTGACTGATTCGCCGGATTACTGGGCGACTTCGACTTTTTCGATGATGACCGGCTCGACCGGCACGTCCGAGTGCATGCCCGAGCGCGAGGTGGCCACGCCGTTGATCGCGTCGACGATGTCCATGCCCGAGGTGACCTTGCCGAACACGGCATAGCCCCAGCCGTCCTGGCCCGGGTAGTTCAGGAAGTCGTTGTTCTTGGTGTTGATGAAGAACTGGGCCGATGCCGAGTGCGGCGCCGAGGTGCGGGCCATGGCGATGGTGTACTTGTCGTTCTTCAGGCCGTTCTTGGCTTCGTTCTCGACGGTGGCGTCGGTGGCTTTCTGCTTCATGCCCGGCTCGAAACCGCCGCCCTGGATCATGAAGTCCTTGATGACGCGGTGGAAGATCGTGTTGGTGAAGTGACCCTTGTTCACGTAGTCCAGGAAGTTGGCAACGGTCTTCGGCGCCTTGTCGGCGTCCAGTTCGACGGTGATGTTGCCCTTGTTGGTGGTCATGATTACGGAGGTCATGTGATGTCCTTTTTGTTTGAATACGTGTTTGAGTACGTGCGGGATGCGAAACGTGCAACCGTTATTTTACAAGCTTATCGCCAGAGAGGAGGGTCGCGTTCTGGATCACGACCGGCACCACCGGTACGTTCTGCATGCCGCGCACGTCGTCGACGACCACGTTCTTGATCTTGTCGACCGTCTCGAAGCCCTTCACCACGCGCCCGAACACGGTGTAGCCGTGGCCGTCTTCGCCCGGGTAGTCGAGGCCGGCATTGTCGTTGGTGTTGATGAAGAACTGCGAAGTCGCCGAGTTCGGATTGGCGGTGCGCGCCATCGCCACCGTGTAGGGCTTGTTCGACAGGCCGTTCTGGGATTCGAGCGGAATCGGTTTCCTGACGCCCGGCTTGTCGACCAGTTTCTCGGTATAGCCGCCGGCCTGGATCATGAAATCGCTGATGACGCGGTGAAAGACCGTGCCTTTGTAGAAGCCGGATTTTACATATTGCAGGAAATTGGCGGTGCTCTTCGGCGCCTTCTCCTGGTCGAGTTCGATGACGATCTCGCCCATGGTGGTCTTCAGCGCGACCTGGGGATTGTCCGCAGCCAACGCTGCGCCCGAGATCAACAAGGCCAGGCTGGCGGCAGCGGCGCGCGCCATCAGCGGGGTGGCAAATCGTGCGAATGGGGTCTTCAAGGCTTCTCCTCGGTGGACGTGGCGCAATGCCGTGTCAAGTCTTTTACAGAAAAATAAACCTGAGCCGTAGGCGGCCAGTCGGGATTTTATCAATGCTATACTTTGCGCAGAACGTCCCATTCTATCAAGAAGAACAACAACGAGGGCCCTGACGGTCTCGACGCAAAGCACCATCTCCCGGCGCGCGCCTCCTTGGCAGCCGTGCCCGGCATTTGCATTGCTCGGGTGTCCCGTCCCCTCTCGAATCACCACCACCAATGAGCCAATTAAAGATCTATAACACGCTGGCGCGCGAAAAACAGGTATTCGTTCCGATGGAGGCCGGCAAGGTCGGCATGTACGTCTGCGGCATGACCGTCTACGACTACTGCCACGTCGGGCACGCGCGCATGATGATGGCGTTCGACGTCATCTATCGCTGGCTCATGGCTTCCGGTTACGACGTCAAGTACGTGCGCAACATCACGGACATCGACGACAAGATCATCAAGCGCGCGGTCGAGAACGGCGAAACGCTGTCTTCGCTGGTCACGCGCTTCACCCACTACATGGACGAAGACACGCAGGCGCTTGGCATCCTGCCGCCGAACGTCGTCCCGCGCGCCACCGAATACGTGCCGCAGATGCTCTCGATCATCGAGAAGCTCGAAGAAAAGGGGCTGGCGTACAAGAGCGAGGACGGCGACGTCAACTACGCGGTGCGCGGCTTCGACGGCTACGGCAAGCTCTCCGGCAAGTCGCTCGACGACCTGCGCGCCGGCGAGCGCGTCGACGTCAATACCGGCAAGCGCGATCCGCTCGACTTCGTACTCTGGAAGGCCGCCAAGGAATCCGAACCGGCCGAAGCCAAGTGGGATTCGAAGTGGGGCCGCGGTCGTCCGGGCTGGCACATCGAGTGCTCGGCCATGTCCTGCGCCACGCTCGGCGAGCGCTTCGATATCCACGGCGGCGGCCAGGACCTGCAGTTCCCGCACCACGAGAACGAGATCGCCCAGAGCGAAGGCGCCTTCGGCGGTCCGATGGTGAACTACTGGATCCACAACGGTTTCGTGCGCGTCGACAACGAGAAGATGTCCAAGTCGCTCGGCAACTTCTTCACGATCCGCGACGTGCTCAAGAAATACGACGCCGAGGTGGTGCGCTTCTTCATCCTGCGCGCCCACTACCGCAGCCCGCTGAACTACTCGGACGTGCACATCGACGACGCCAAGGGCGCGCTGACGCGCCTGTACACGGCGCTGGCGGATTTCGACCTGGGCGATGCAAGCCCGGAAGTCGACTGGAACGAGGAACACGCCGTGCGCTTGCGCGAAGCGATGGACGACGACTTCAACACGCCGCTGGCCGTGGCCGAGCTGTTCGACCTGGCAAGCGAAGCGAACCGCACGAAATCGATCGCGACCGCGCGCCAGCTGAAGGCCCTGGCCGGCGTGCTGGGCCTGCTGCAGCGCGCGCCGCAGGACTACCTGCGCGGCGGCGTCGGCAGCGAGGCGGGCGAGGGCGGCCTGGACGAGGCCCGCATCGCCGGCCTGATCGCCGAGCGCGCCGCCGCCAAGAAGGCGCGCAATTTCGCGGATGCCGACCGCATCCGCACCGAACTGACTGCTGCCGGGATCATCCTCGAAGACAAGCCGGACGGGACGACGAACTGGCGTCGCGCATAATGGCAGCAGAACAGGACAAGGTCGGCCTGGACACGCCGGAACTCGAGGTTCCGGCGTACTGGGCGGAGGCAAAAGCGGAACTGATGCGGCGCGACCGCATCATGAAGCGTCTCATCCCGCAGTTCGGGGACATGCACCTGAAGGGCCATCCCGATCCCTTCACCACGCTGGCGCGCTCGATCGTCGGCCAGCAGGTCACGCCGAAAGCCGCCGACGCTGCCTGGACCAAGCTCGGCCAGGCCTGCCCGAAGATGACGCCAAGCCAGATCATCAAGCTCGGCGCCGAGCAGCTCGGCGCCTGCGGCCTGTCCAAGCGCAAGACCGAATACATCCTCGACCTGGCCGACCATTTCAAGGCCAAGCGCGTGCACGCCAACCTGTGGTCGCAGATGGACGACGAGGCGGTGATCGCCGAATTGGTCCGGATCCGCGGCATCAGCCGCTGGACAGCGGAGATGTTTCTGATATTTAATTTGCTCCGGCCGAACGTCCTGCCCCTGGACGACGCCGGCCTGATCCAGGGCATCAGCCAGAACTATTTCTCCGGCGAGCCGGTGTCGCGCAGCGATGCGCGCGAAGTCGCGGCGAACTGGGAGCCCTGGCGCACGGTGGCCACCTGGTACCTGTGGCGCAGTCTCGACCCTGTCATCGGGGCCGATGCCGCGTCCGATACGGTCTAGGGTACGGTAGAATAGCGCCAAAATGCCGCCGCCAGCCCAGCGCAGGCGAGGCCAAAGAACAACCCCGGAGGTACAATGACTAAAACAACTTTCCTCAGTTTTGAGCAGCCGATCGCCGAGCTCGATTCGAAAATCGAAGAGCTCCGCTTCGTCCAGGACGATTCGGCCGTCGACATCTCGGAAGAGATCGACCGCCTGGCCAAGAAGAGCCAGCAACTGACGAAGGATATCTACGCCAAGCTCACGCCGTGGCAGGTGTCCCAGATCGCGCGTCATCCGCAGCGCCCGTACACCATGGACTACGTGAACGCGATCTTCACCGACTTCCACGAGCTGCACGGCGACCGCAGCTTCGCCGACGACCAGTCGATCATCGGCGGCCTGGCGCGCTTCAACGGCCAGGCTTGCATGGTCATCGGCCACCAGAAGGGCCGCGACACGAAGGAGCGCGCGATGCGCAACTTCGGCATGCCGAAACCCGAAGGCTACCGCAAGGCCATGCGCCTGATGAAGCTGGCGGAAAAGTTCAACCTGCCGATCTTCACTTTCGTGGACACCCCGGGCGCCTTCCCCGGCATCGACGCCGAAGAGCGCGGCCAGTCCGAAGCGATCGGCCATAACCTGTACGTCATGGCCGAGCTGAAAGTGCCGCTGATCGCCACCATCATCGGCGAAGGCGGTTCCGGCGGCGCGCTGGCGATCGCGGTCGGCGACGCGGTGCTGATGCTGCAATACGCGACCTATTCGGTGATCTCGCCGGAAGGCTGCGCCTCGATTCTGTGGAAGACCTCGGAGCGCGCCTCCGACGCGGCCGACGCCCTGGGCCTGACCGCGCACCGCCTGAAGGCGATGGGCCTGATCGACAAGATCATCAACGAGCCGCTGGGCGGCGCCCACCGCGACCCGAAAGGCATGGCGCAGATGCTCAAGCGCGCGCTGGCCGACACCCTGCGCCAGTTCCAGGGCATGAAGACCAAGGACCTGCTCGAAGCCCGTCACCAGAAGCTGATGGCCTACGGCAAGTTCAAGGAAACCACGCCCAGCGAAGAGTGAGTCGTACTGAGTGATTGGTACTTTGTGAGTCAGTCTGAAGCCGGGCACGTCCCGGCCACTTTCGCGCGCGCGCTCAATGCGCTGCGCGCACAGTCTTCCCCTTCCTCCATCGCCATTGCCTGCAGCGGCGGCCTCGACTCGATGGTCCTGCTGCACCTGGCGTCGAACTGGTGCCGTGCGCACGGCGTCAACCTGTTCGCCTTCCACGTCCATCACGGCCTCAGCCCGAATGCCGATGCCTGGCTCGCGCACGTCGAGGCGGGCGCTGCGGCGCTCGGCGTCACGGTCGACCACCGCCGCGTCGCCGTCGACAAGCGCGGTTCCGGCACGGAGGCGGCAGCACGCAAGCTGCGCTACCGGGCGCTAGGCGAGATGTGCCGCGCGCATGGCGCCACGCTGCTGCTGACCGCCCACCATCTCGACGACCAGGCCGAAACCGTGCTGCTGCAACTGCTGCGCGGTTCCGGTCCCGCCGGCCTGTCGGGCATGGATGCGGCCAACAGCGCGCCCGAGCTGCTGGGCAACCCAGAGCTGGTGATGGCGCGGCCCTTGCTGCCGCTGGCGCGCGCCGAGCTGGAAGCGTATGCCGCCGAACACGCGCTGGCCTGGGTCGAGGACGAATCGAACCTGGATCCGCGTTACGCCCGCAACGCGTTGCGCCACCAGGTGATGCCGGCCCTGGCGCAAGCCTTCCCCGGCTTCCAGCAGCGCTTCGCGCGCAGCGCTGCCCATGCGCAGTCGGCCCAGCGTTTGCTCGACGAGCTGGCCGAACAGGACCTGGCGGCCAGCCTGGCCGACGATGCCGTCGACGTCGCCCGCCTGCGGTCGATGAGCCTCGACCGCGTCTACAACATGCTGCGCCACTGGTTCCGCGTACGCGGCCTGGCCATGCCCTCGACCGCCTGGCTAATCGAGATGGTGGCGCAGTTGCTGGAAGCGCGCCACGACGCCCAGCTGCTGGTCACGCACCCGGCCTGCCACATCCGGCGCCATCGCGACCGCCTGTACATCACGCCGAAGCTGGCGATTCTCTCCGGCATGCGCGACCCCGACGACGAAGGCGTGATCGAGAAGTTCGGCGAAAGCTTCGCCTGGCGTGGGGAAGGGCAGCTGGCTTTCCCCGCCTATGGCGGGGTGCTGCACTTCGAGCCGGCCGAGACGGGTTTCGACGCCGCCTGGCTGCGCGCCCAGCCGCTGTTGATCGACTTCCGCAAGGGCGGCGAGCGCCTGAAGCTGGCGCCGAACCGCCCGACGCGCAGCCTGAAGGTGCACTACCAGGCGGCCGACGTGCCGGCCTGGGAGCGCACGCGCCTGCCGATCGTCAGCGCCAACGGCGAACTCCTGTACGCCGCCGGCCTGGGCATGGATTGCCGCCACTTCGGCACCGCTCCGGCCGCGCTGGTCGCGCTGCGCTGGCAGCCCGCGAACGCCTGAGCGAGCTGCGCTGACTGTTTGCATCGCCCACCGGTAGGCCCGTGCCGGTGGCGCCGCCGCGCCCCGCACCCCTCGGGCAACGCCCGCCCCACCTGCCGGGCGGAATAATTGGTGCTGTCACCGTTCGCTGTGGATGAGCCCGATGGCAAGGCTGAACAATTGATCGGCAGAAGTGATCTTTCCGCCATCGAGCATCCGGCGCCATCCCAGTGCCGGTCAAATCATTGAAGGTGCGCCGGCACGCGCGGCAGCGGTAGCGCTGCAGGTCGTTCGCATAGCCATGCCGATGCAAGCGTTCACACCGGCAATGGGGGCAGCAGCGTCCCGCCGACCTGACTTGTCCGATCAGCGCGAGCACCTGGTGCAGCCCGGCAGCCGGTCGCAAGGCGTCGAGAACGCGCAGCCGCTGGGGCCCGTTCAGTGCGGGCAAGGCCGCAAACCACTTCGTGAAGCGAGGCGCTTTCATGACGGACCCGTATCGATGGCGATACGGGTTGGACCGTGAATGAGCTCGACAGTTCACTGCTCATCCATAGCGAACGGTGACAGCGCCGAATAATTGGCGCTGTCACCGTTCGCTGTGGATGAGCCCGATCGCGAGGCGAAACAACTGATCGGCAGAAGTGACCTTGCCACCATCGAGCATCCGGCGCCATCCCAGGTAGTTCGGCAAGTAGCGCGACGCGACACCATGGAAAGGCGCCAGCCATGCCCGCAGGCGCTGGTGATAGGCGTTCACGTTCTGTACGTGGATGGCGCCCCTTGGGCCTGGCCGGACACGCTCGCCGGCGCTGAGATTGACGGCCTGGTGCGCAATACCGTGGGCACGGGCGAAAGCCCGATAGGCCGCGTTCGCGTCCGTCACGAGCAAGACATCTTTGTCCAGGAAAGGCAGCAGGTGGCGCTCGAGCTGGATCTTGCTGACGGGGCCGCGGCCGACGACGGCATCGATGGTCTGCCTGTTGCGGTCACGCGCCACGAGGATGCAGTCGAGTTCGCGTGAAATGCCGCGCCTGCTGGCCGCGCCACCCCGCTTGCGCGCCGGCCGATCGAGCGTGCGCGAACCTTTTTGGGATTCCAGGATGAACATTTCGTCGGCCTCGGCGATACCGTTCAGGGATTCCGGCCGGTCCGCCTTCACCCGATCCAGGAAGCGATGCCGCCAGCGAAAAGCGGTGTTACGGTGCACCTTGACGCCGTCGGCCGCCGCCCGCACCGGGCGGGATGCCCGCAGCGCATCGAGATAAGCCAGCCATTTCCCACGCAGGCGCAAGCCTGCCAACGGCGTGCCGGTCAAGTCGTTGAAAGTACGCCGGCACGCGCGGCAGCGGTAGCGCTGCAGGTCGTTGGCATGGCCATGCCGGTGCCACCGTTCGCACCGGCAATGGGGGCAGCAGCGTGCGGTCGACCTGACTTGTGCGATCAGCGCAAGCACCTGGTGTAGCCCGGCAGCCGGGCGCAAGGCGTCGAGAACGCGCAGCCGCTGGGGCCCGTTCAGTGCGGGCAAGGCCACAAACCACTTTGTGAAGCGAGGCGCTTTCATGACGGACCCGTATCGATGGCGATACGGGTTGGACCACGAATGAGCTCGACAGTTCACTGCTCATCCATAGCGAACGGTGACAGCGCCGAATAATTTCTATTCGAAAACCGTATTACTTTATTTGTATTCCGTATAGCTTTTCGGACTTAGTCCCTTGTGATTTTGCGCTGCAACATGCTAGAGTAAGTATCCCCTTTGATCCTTCACAAGCTGGAAAGCTTACAGTTATGGCTTTAATTGTCCACAAATACGGTGGTACGTCGATGGGCTCGACGGACCGTATCAAGAACGTTGCGGCCCGCGTCGCCAAGTGGCATGACGCCGGGCACAAAATCGTCGTGGTGCCGTCGGCGATGTCGGGCGAGACCAACCGCCTGATCGGTCTTGCCAAGGAAATCATGCCGCAGCCGGATCCGCGCGAACTGGACATGATCGCCTCGACCGGCGAACAGGTGTCGGTCGGCCTGCTGGCGATGGCGCTGCTGGCGATCGGCAAGGACGCCGTGTCCTACACCGGCTGGCAGGCCGGCATCCGCACCGACTCCGCCTTCACCAAGGCGCGCATCCAGTCGATCGACGACTCGCGCGTGCGTGCCGACCTCGACGCGGGTAAGATCGTCATCATCACCGGCTTCCAGGGCGTGGACGAAGAGGGCAATATCTCGACCCTGGGCCGCGGCGGCTCGGACACCTCGGCCGTGGCGATCGCCGCGGCGCTGAAGGCCGACGAATGCCTGATCTACACCGACGTCGACGGCGTCTACACCACCGACCCGCGCGTGGTGGACGAGGCGCGCCGCCTGGAGAAGATTACGTTCGAGGAAATGCTGGAACTGGCCTCGCTCGGCTCGAAGGTGCTGCAGACGCGCTCGGTCGAGTTCGCCGGTAACTACCAGGTCCCGACGCGCGTGCTGTCGTCGCTGACCGACCCCCTGATGCCGCTGGCCGAGGAAGCCAGTTCGGGCACCCTGATTTCGTTTGAGGAAGAAACCAACATGGAACAAGCCGTCATCTCCGGTATCGCATTCACCCGTGATGAAGCCAAGATCACTGTCCTGGGCGTGCAGGACAGGCCCGGCGTCGCATTCCACATCCTGGGCCCGATCTCGGACGCCAACATCGAAGTGGATATGATCATCCAGAACCAGTCGGTGGACGGCAAGACCGACTTCACCTTCACCGTCTCGCGCAACGACTACCAGCGTGCCCTGGCCGTGCTGGAAGGCGAACGCGAAGCGCTCGGCTACACCCGCATCCTGGGCGACGCCAAGGTGTCGAAGGTGTCGGCGGTGGGCGTGGGCATGCGCAGCCACGTCGGCGTCGCCTCGCAGATGTTCCGCACGCTGGCGGACGAGGGCATCAACATCATGATGATCTCGACCTCCGAGATCAAGATTTCCGTCCTGATCGACGAGAAATACATGGAGCTGGCCGTCCGTGCCCTCCATAAAGCTTTTGATCTGGAGCAAGCTTAACTTTTTTCAAAAATTTGGCCGCGCTTCCTTGACCAAATGAGGTGTGGCCATTAATATGCGTGCACTCAGCGACAACGAGCAACATTGTTAAGAGCTGACTGGAGGCGTGGCCGAGTGGCCGAAGGCACTTCCCTGCTAAGGAAGCATACGGGCTTAAACCTGTA
Organism: Massilia haematophila; assembly: GCF_042647645.1. NCBI lineage: Bacteria > Pseudomonadati > Pseudomonadota > Betaproteobacteria > Burkholderiales > Oxalobacteraceae > Massilia > Massilia haematophila. Next base: position 773,853 of record NZ_JBHRVV010000001.1, read on the forward strand.
TCGTGGGTTCGAATCCCACCGCCTCCGCCAAGTTACAAAAGAGAAAGCCACCGAAAGGTGGCTTTCTCTTTTGTAAGCGCAGCCCGCGGTAGGTGGGCGAATCCCTGTTCGATCTTGCGTGAAGCCACCGAAAGGTGGCTTTTTTGTACTCCATCCCGAAACCTGCATCACAGCGCCGGCGTCTCTCCACCCCTGTACCCCAGGCTTTGCGCCGGAACCACCGTCTGCGCGCGAGGCAAGCCGAGCAGCCGGAGATCGATCAGCGGGAACAGCGTCTCGTAGGGCACCCGGTTGCAGTTTGCCGATGCGCCGGGCTGGCAGACCTGCACGCGGATGAAGCGGATACAGTTTCCGGCGTGCGGGTTTGCGAGGCAGTTGAGGCGGTTCGTTGCCGGATCCGCGGGCAGCGCGGTCACCGGCTGAAGGTCGAGCGTGTTTCCCGTGCCAGGCGAGACCGACAGGTATTCCAGCCTCAGGTGTTCGAAGGTGATCGGTGCGCCAAGGACGAGGTTGCCGTTCCTGTCCTGGAACAGCGCCTGTTTTCGGATCGTATCGCGCGAGGTCTGGTCGAAAGGAAAGTCCATGGCCAGGACGGCCGCCCGTCTGGTGACTTCCTGCAGCGTATTGCACAGGTAGATAAGGCGCGCTATCTCGAGTACGCCGAATATCAGGCTGAAGAAGACGAGAACGAGAAGAGCAAACTCGACAGCGGCCACGCCGCCCTGTTTCTTCATCCATGCGCCGCGCGCGCATGACGGCCGGCGATCAGCGTCCCACATAGCGCATCGACACCTGGGTAATGATGGGAAGGCCGTCGAGGCCCGCGACGGGGCCGGTGAACGGGGCAAGGAAGGGATCGCTGACGGTCATGACCAAGCTCGCCCTGACGTCGACAGGCGTCAAGGTGGCGTTGTTGCAGCTCAATCTGGTCAAGGTGGTCGCGCTGGCAGGGAATCTGTACCAGCAGTCCACCGCAGGCGCGAGTGTCGCCCGCGTCATTTCATCGAAATCTTCCGTTTCCCAGCCGATGATGCGTTCCGCGAGATCTTCCGCGCCGCCCGCCCTGATATGCGCGAGCGGCAGCGTCGCCATGGCGAGTGAAGCGTCATGCACGGCTTTCTGGGCAACGGTGTAGTACCAGAAATACCTTCCGAAAAAAAGAATGAAGGCCAGCAGCGGCACCAGGATCAGGGTAATGATGATTGCCGCCTCCACGGCAACGGAGCCGTCCTGACGGCGGACGCTGATCGAGCGATAAAGACCTGTCATTGGTATAGCTCCACTTGTCCAACAAGCGCTTCTTCCTTGGCGAGGCCGGCAAACTCCGCAAACAGACTGTCCTCGCTGGCCTTGACCGTCATATAGAACTTGCCGATAGCCAGGGCCTCCGCCGTTGCCGGCGCGCCTGCGTCGACCGGGCAGCGCAGCAGGGGAATGTTCAGGATCCGGCGGTCGGCCACGCCTTTGAGTCCCCCGGACGGGGACAGACTGAAACTGCTGGTCTTGGCAGGGACCGACGAGGGATAGGTGTTCTTCGGTTTCGGCGTGCCGGGCTTGTACAGCTTTTGCCAGTCCGTGGTCGTGGCGTTGAAGGTGGAATACGGTTCCGCAGCCGAATACTTGGCTGCCCTGGTGTTGATCCACAGCGGGCCCCACTTGTCCGCTGTCGTTCCGGTATCGGCCGAGTCCAGCTCGGCGATGGTGAACAGCTTGGTGCTGGTTGTCGCCTCGGCCGCTCCCTGTCCCGCCGGCTTGTCCTCCATCCAGGTGATGGCGTTCGTGGCGGTCGAGACCGTGTATTCCATCACATTGGTGTCGGGCGGGGCACCGGTCGAGGTGCACGGCGCGGTGTAGCTACCGAAGCGGGAATTGAGCTGGGCAAACAGGCCTGCGAGGGGGAAGTCATGTTCGACCGTGAGATTTCCGCCGGTTACCCGCGACATGGCCATCGTGCCGGTACAGACGAAGGGCCGGAGGACATCCAGCCTCGTTTTCACTGAGCCGCCCGGCTTTCCTGGCGGCGCCATCGGATTGACGAGGAAATGCGCCCCTTTCACATTGCTGTCGTGATTCAGCCGCATCAGGTTATAGCTGACGCCGCGACGAAATCCATATTCGACCAGTTCCGTATCCCGCTCCTTGATCGCCGTATCGGACATGGCGCAAATCGCCAACGGGGTGACATTGATCGTCGAACGGCCGGCAACCGCGCGGGCGCCGGTCCGGGCAGTGGCGCTGGCGGATGGGAGTACCTGGAGCAGCGCCATGTGCACGAGGCCATGGTCGTCCGCGAGGCGGCCGGTGTCGACTTCGACATAGAACAGGTTCCGCGCCTGTCCTTGTGCTTCTGCGCCGTCGAGCCATGCCTCGCCATCGGGGTCGGCGCCGAACCTGAGCGCATTCGGCAACCAGACGACGCCGGCGGTGTTGTAGTCATACAGGGCGTTCCTGGCAGCCGACTGGGCCGCGGCATTCGCGGCCCGCTGGATGCCGGCCGCAGTGCCGTCGAGTTCGGCTGCTGCGGAAAGCGCCACGGCGTCCGCCAGCGCCTGCAACTCGACCTTGCGGTTATAGACCCTGCCGAGATCGATCGCCAGGCCGCAAAAGCCGAGCATGACGAGAATCAGCGCCGCCGTCATCACGGCAAAGGCGCCGCGCTGACGCCGGAGCGGCATGCTGGCCGGCCGGGAGCGGATGCCTGCAGGACGCGTCCTCATGTGATGGCCTAGCTTGAACATTGCTGCCTCTCCCCAAAAATGCCCGCAAAACCTTGCATCGAAACAATTTTATGGTTGAGTTGTCGCTCAAAATTGAGATTGCGCAATCAAATGAGGCACAAGTGGTCAATCGTCGAATTGAGCCACAGCCAAAAGGAGAGGTTTAAGGAAAATCAGTTCAATCGTGATTATTTCCTGATCGCTCAGATCTCGATGGGGATGTTCGTCATCTTCACGAACAGCAGCCGCCGCGACAGGATGTCGTCGACGGGCTACCGCCGCCGCGAACGAAGCGGAGGCGCTCGCGTGCACGGCCGGAGTACACGCGAGCGGGCTGTTTGGCGCCTGTCAATGTCTGCAAAGGAGCGCGATGGGAGCATACATCTTGGTCTTCAGCAATTTTTGCGGAGAACGTATGGATGAGCTTCTGCGGTATTTCGAGGAAGAGCTGGGTTTGTTCGGTCAGTTCGCGCGCGAGTTCCGCAGCCGTTTTCCGAAGCCGGCGGGCGCGCTCCATATCGCCGGCGACAGCATCGACGATCCGGGCGTCGCGCGCCTGATCCAGTCGGTGGCGCTGATGAGCGCACGCATCCACAAGCGCCTCGACGACGACTATCCGAAGTTCACCGAGGCCCTGCTGGAAAGCCTGTATCCGCACTACCTGCGGCCCTTGCCCTCGTATGCGATCGCCCAGCTGGCACAGGACGGCTTCGATGGCGCCGGCCCCGGTGTCGGCGAGTTCGCGCTGCTGCCGCGCGGGACGGCCCTGCGCAGTGCCGCCGTGCAGGGCACCATCTGCCACTTTCGCACGGTCTATCCGGCGGTCGCCGCGCCGCTGCGGATCGTGCGCGCCGCCTTCTCGGCGCCGCTCGCCGCGGGACGCGGGCCGCGCCCGGCGCGCGGCGTGGTCGCCAGCGTCGCCATCGAGTTCGAGACCCGCGGTTCGTTCGCCGCGCTGTGGGCGCGCGGCATGGGGCGGGTCAGGATCTTCGTCGACGGCGAGGCGTCGCTGCGCGCGGCGCTGCTCGACGCGCTGTTCCTGCACGGGGCGGGCGCCTGGGTCCGGGCGGGAGCGCAGGGCGAAGCGCAGGCCGGGGTGCAGGCAAACGCCGCACCCTGGCAGGCGCTCGAGGCATCGCCGCTGCGGCTGGCCGGCTTCGGCGACGACGACGCCGTCCTGCCCGATGCGCCGCGTTCGCATCCGGCCTTCCGGCTGCTGACCGAGTACTTCAGCTATCCCGAGAAATTCGGTTTCCTCGAGCTCGACCTGGCGCCGGTGCTGCGCCTGCTGCCGTCAGCCTGCGCGCGTTTTACCCTGCACCTGCCGCTGCGCGCGCCGAGCGCCGACGCGCTGGAAGCGCGCCTGCTGGCGCCGCTCTCGGCCAGCAACCTGCTGCTCGGCTGCACGCCAGTGGTCAACCTGTTCCGCAAGGGCGGCGACCCGATCCAGCTGTCGCACACCCGCGCCGATTATCCGCTGGCGGCCGATGCGGCGCATGCCGCCTCTTACGAGATCCACAGCATCGACCGGGTGCGGGTGCTGCGCGAAGCGCGCGGCGCCACGAGCGTGACCGAGTTCGCGCCCCTGTACGCGGTGCGGCACGAAGAGGCGGGCGCCGCGCCGGCCCGGCATTTCTGGGTCGCCCGGCGCGACGAAACGCTGGCCGCGGTCAGCCCCGGCCACGAGGTGCGCCTGGCCCTGGTCGACGCCGATTTCCGGCCCAGCGAGGTCGCGGGCGCCACGGTATCGACCGAGCTGACCTGCACCAACCGCGACCTGCCGGCCCGGCTCAAGGCCGGCAACCCCGAAGGCGACCTGGTCGCCGAAATGGGGGCCAGCAGTGCGCCCTGGCGCCTGCTGCGCAAACCCACGCCGAGCTACCGCTTCGACGCCAAGGGCGCGCACTGGCGGCTGATTTCCCATCTCGCACTGAACCACGCGGGACTGACCGATGCCGGCCTGGCCGACCTGCAGAAGATGCTCACCCTGTACGACCTGCCGCGCTCGAGCAGCGCGCGGCGCCAGATCGCCGGCATCGTCGGCCTCGAGCACGGCGCCATGCGCGCCTGGATCAGGACGCGCCCGGTGTCGACCCTGATGCCGGGCGTCGGCATCCGCATGACGGTCGACGAAGAGGCATTCGCAGGCGCCAGCCTGTACGTGTTCGCGCAGGTGATGGATCGCTACTTTGCCCTGAACAGCCAGCTCAACTGCTTTACCTGGCTCGAGATCGTATCGAGCCGCACCGGCCAGGAGATCCACGCATGCGCCCCTCGCAGCACCGCCACGGCACGAGCGTGATCGAGCGCCTGCTCGCGGCGCCGCAAAGTTTCGAATTCGTCCAGGCCGTCACCATCCTGCTGCGCTGGCTGGAAGAGCGGGGCGTGGCGCCGGAGCGCGCGCTGCGCGAGTCCCTGCGCTTCGAGAACAGCCTGCACCTGGGCTTCCCCGCCAGCGAGATCGAGACGCTGCAGGCGGTGCGCGCGGTTCCCGGCATGGCGGCCGCCGCGCCGCAGGAGCTGCAGGACGAGGCGGGCGCTCGGGAAGAGCCGGCCGGCCCGCGCTTTAGCATGACCGCGACCTTCATGGGGCTGCTCGGCGCCCACGGTACGCTGCCGGCCCATTACACCGAACGGATCGCGCAGTGGCAGCATGATTGCCAGGACGAAGCGCCGCGCGCCTTCCTGGACATGCTTTCCGGCCGCATGCTGGCGCTGTACTACGCGGCCTGGCGCAAGTACCGGGTCGAGTATGCAGTCGCAGGCCCCGGCGACGATTTCCGCGCGCGCCTGCTGGCCCTGGCCGGGAGCACGGGGGGGCAGGAGCGCGGGCAAGATGATGGGCAGGAGCGCGGACAGGAACGCGAACACGGGTCCGGCCCCGGCGTGCCGCAGGCACTGATCGCCTGTTTTGCCGGCATGCTGCAGCAGCGGCCGCGCTCGGCGGCCGCGCTGCAGCGGCTGCTGGCGGGGTATTTCGGCCTGCCGGTGGCGCTGGACGAGGCGGTCGGCCACTGGAGCAGGATGGCGCCGGACGAACAATCCGCGCTCGGCGCCGGCGCCCGCCTCGGCGAAAACACCCTGCTCGGCGCACGCTGCTGGCGGCCGGACTTGCGTGCCCGCCTGCGCATCGGCCCGCTGGACCGCGAGACATTCGAACGCTTCCTGCCCAGCGGCGACATGGCGGCGGCCCTGCGCCGCATCCTGGCCCGGTTCGGCGTACCGGGCGTGGATTTCGAAGTGCAATTGCTGCTACGGGCGAGCGAGGTCGGGCCGACCCGGCTCGAGGGCAGGCTGGCGGCGAGCTCGCGCCTTGGCCGCGACAGTTTCCTGGTGACCGCCGCGGCCGTCACCGATCGCGCCGACATGCGCTACCTGATCAGCCCGATGGCGCCGCTGCCGCCCCTGCGCGCGCGCCAGCGTAGCCCAGGATGAGCTGCTGCGGCGCTAGTCGAACACCAGGCCGGTGAATGCGATGGGCTCGGCGATGAAGACCGTCGCGCAGTTCAGCGAGGGGTACTCGACATCGAATGCGACTTCGAAGGCGCTGTCGATGCCCAGGAAGCGGGCGCGGGTGCGCGCCCCCGCGGCCGCGTACACCACCAGGTAGTTCCCTGGCGTGGTCTCGTAGGTGCTGGAGCAGATGTCGGAAAGGACCGGCGGTTCGGCCGCATAGGTCCAGACCTCGGCGGCAGTGCCGGCCTGCTCGTCGATGACATAGCGCGAGGGCGTGCTGAAGTCGCGGCTGAGGCCGGGCGCGGTGCCAGGCGCCGGGTTGAGGTTGCCGAGCCCGTTATTGAAGAGCAGGAGTTCGCCGTTCGAAGCGATCGACAGGGTGTGCTGGCCGATCGGCGCCTTGCCGGCCGTGAGCTCCAGCGCCAGCGCGCGCAGCGAGGGATAGTCGACATACCAGTGCTTGGTCGTGTCGCCGAACAGCCACTTGATGCGCCCCGTCTGGTAATCGAGCTTGACGACGAAGTTCTCGCGGCTGGAGATCAGGAGCGTGTCGTCGGCCGGCACGTAAATGGCGGAATTCATGTGGAACCAGTCGACGCCGTCGCGCACGAAGTTCGACGGATCGTCGCCCCCGGCCCGCATCGCGGCGCGGAAGATCTGCGCCAGGTCCCATTCCTTCAGGATTTCTCCCCCGGTCCCGATCTCGACCAGGATCGATTCGATTTTCTGCACCCCGGCGTCGACGGCGTCGAGCTCGGCCAGCAGGCCCTGTTTGCCGCGGGTGAGGTCGTGGTGAAAGTTGGTGTAGCGGGTCGAGGCCAGCGGGATGGTGGTGTAGGCGCCGGTAAGGTCGAAGCGGTACAGGTCCGGCGTGGTCGAACTGCCGACATAGAAGGCGTCGCCGCTGAAGTGGGTAGTGGCGGAAGACGGCACGTTGTCGCCGATCCAGCGTAGATTGCCGTCGCTGTCGAGCACGGCCGGCGCGGTGAAATTGTTTTTGATGAGCATGTAATCGATACCCGGCGCCGCTGCGGCGCTGCGCGGCGTCCGCACCTCCGGCGTGTTATAGACGGACCCCGGGCCGGCATAGGCCGGCGCGACCACCGTCAGCGCCGCTTCGTGGCGCGACTCGTCCTCGAAGGTGGCGCTGATGGCGAGCTGGTTGGCGTAGCCGGCGTACAGGCCGAAGACCGGGACCACCAGTTGCTTATCGCCCGGGCGCCAGGCGCCGCTGCGCTCGAGCCAGGCGCGCGAGTAGGTCGCGGCCATCGGTTTCGAAAAAGTGCCGGGCTTGGCGGCGATGGCGAAGGAAACGCTCGCCAGGTGCGCGAATTCTTCCAGCGACAGGGTCAGGTTCGCCACGAAAGGCGTGCCGCCGGGCGCCTGGCCGACCACGCCCAGGCGCGCGGCCTCGGCCTGGCCCTGCGGTGCGTCGTCGGAATTGCCGCACGCCGCAATCAGCAGGCAAAGCAGCAATGGGAGCAGACTGCGCAGCGCGATCTTCATGCATCCTCCGATGTGGACACCGACGAGTTCCAGTTCGACGGCGCCGCCGCGGTTTAGTTCTGGCGGCGAGCACGCCACCGGTCGCCTCGATCGGAGCGAATCTGCCGCGAAGTGCAGCGAATCGGCCGCGAATCTGCCGCGACTTCGGCACACTTGACCTTCCCACGATGGGAAGGCATATGCTATCGGTATCGGAAGGAGAACAAGCATGGATGACAGGCTCGAACCACATGCCGGCAGCGGCGAAACCAGCGTTGATATTTCTGGCATGACCTGCGCCTCGTGCGTCGCCCGGGTCGAGAAGGCGCTGCGCGCCGTGCCCGGCGTCGAGGACGCCAGCGTCAACCTGGCCCTTGAACGGGCCAGCGTGCGCGGCAGCGCGGCCGCCGACGACCTGCTCGCGGCGGTGCGCCGGGCCGGCTATGAAGCCGCCCTGACGCAGGCCGGCCAGCCGCGCGCGGCGGCGCCGGAGACGGGCCTGCCGGGATGGTGGCCGGTGGCGGCGGCCGCGCTGTTCAGCATTCCCCTGATGCTGCCGATGCTGGGCGGCCTGGTCGGCGCCGACTGGGCGCTGCCCGGCTGGCTGCAATGGCTGCTGGCCACGCCGGTCCAGTTCTGGCTCGGCGCGCGCTTCTACCGCGCCGGCTGGAAGGCGCTGCGCGCCGGCGCCGGCAACATGGACCTGCTGGTCGCGATCGGCACCAGCGCCGCCTACGGCCTGTCGGTCTGGCTGCTGCTGTCCGGCGGCGACCATGGCGGCGGCCACGATGGCGCGCATCTCTATTTCGAATCGTCGGCGGTGGTCATCACCCTGGTCCTGCTCGGCAAATGGCTGGAGGCGCGCGCCAGGCGCCAGACCGTGGAGGCGATTAGTGCGCTCGAAACGCTGCGCCCGACCGAGGCGCTGGTGCGGCGCGCGGGCGGCGACGTGCCGGTCCCGGTCGACGAGGTGAAAGTCGGCGACCTGCTGGTGGTGCGTCCCGGCGCGCGCGTCGCCGCCGACGGCCGGGTGGAAGAAGGCCGCAGCCACCAGGACGAGTCGCTGCTGACCGGCGAGAGCCTGCCGGTGGCGAAGGAGCCGGGCGACCGCGTCACCGGCGGCGCCGTGAATGCCGACGGCCTGCTGCTGGTGCGCGTGACCGCGGTCGGCGCGGCCACGCTGCTGTCGCAGATCATCCGCCAGGTCGAGGACGCGCAGGCGGTCAAGGCGCCGATCCAGCGCCTGGTCGACCGCGTCAGCGCCGTGTTCGTGCCGGTGGTGCTGCTGATCTCGCTGCTCACCTTCGTCGGCTGGGTGCTGGCCACCGGCGACTGGCAGGCCGCACTGCTGAACGCGGTGGCGGTGCAGGTGATCGCCTGTCCCTGCGCGCTGGGGCTGGCAACGCCGACCGCGATCATGGTCGGTACCGGCGTGGCGGCGCGCCAGGGCATCCTGATCCGCGACGCCGAAGCGCTCGAGACCGCGCATGCGCTCGATACCGTGATGTTCGACAAGACCGGCACGCTGACCGAAGGGCGGCCCACCGTGGCCGCGGTCGAGGGCGCGGATCCGGCCCTGGTGCTGGCGCTTGCCGCCGCCGTGCAGCAGGCCAGCGAACATCCGCTGGCGCGCGCCGTGCTCGATCATGCGCGCGAGCGCCGGGTCGCGCTGCGCGCCGCCGCCGATGCCCGCGCGCTGCCGGGCCGCGGCGTCCAGGCCGAGGTCGACGGCACCACGGTTTACCTCGGCAATGCGCGCCTGATGGAAGAACTCGGCGCCGCCGCGGACGCGCTGCACGACAGCGCCGCGCGCCACGAGCGCGACGGCCGGACGGTCTCGTGGCTGGCGCGCGGCGCCGCGGGCCGGGTCGAGGTGCTGGGCCTGCTCGCCTTTGGCGACCGCGTGCGTCCCGGCGCCGCCGCCGCGGTGGCGCGCCTGCGGGCGATGGGCGTGACGCCGGCCATGCTGACCGGCGATAATGCCGGGGCGGCGCAGGCCGTCGCGGCGGCGCTCGGCATCGAACGCTATGCCGCCCAGGTGCTGCCGGGCGAGAAGGCCGAGCACGTGCGGCGCGAGGCCCAGGCCGGGCGCATCGTGGCGATGGTCGGCGACGGCATCAACGACGCGCCGGCCCTGGCCGCCGCCAGCGTCGGCATCGCGATGGCGGGCGGTACCGACGTCGCCATGCATACGGCCGGCATCACGCTGATGCGCGGCGAACCGGGGCTGGTGGCGGACGCCATCGAGGTCTCGCACCGCACTTACCGGAAGATCCGCCAGAACCTCGGCTGGGCCTTCGTCTACAACGTGGTCGGCATTCCGCTGGCCGCCTTCGGCCTGCTCAATCCTGTCCTGGCCGGGGCCGCGATGGCGCTCAGCTCGGTCAGCGTGGTCGGCAATGCATTGCTGCTGCGGCGCTGGCGGCCGGAGGCCGGCGCAGCGGCGCACGCTGCAACCGAATCTGCACCCGATATATCAACCCACGGGGCGATCGTGCCCCCATCCAAAGGAGAAAACACCATGTATGAATTGACTGTCGAAGGCATGAGCTGCGGCCACTGCGTCGGCCGCGTGACCAAGTCGGTGCAGGGCGTCGACGCCGCGGCGAAGGTCGAGATCGACCTGCCGACCAAGAAGGTGCGCATCGACAGCGGCGCCGACCTCGAACGCATCGCGGCCGCGATCGACGAGGCCGGCTATCCGGTAACGGCACGCGCCGTGGCGTAATACGGGGGCGGCGAGACATTACACCCAACGCTGCATGCGGATCGGATGACGCGAGCACGATTGACAGGACATGCTTTTATTAATATATCTCTGCCATTGATCAGCGCAGAGAAAAGGCCTGAAAGTGATTCGATTCCGATCCCGCCCCCCGGCCTGCCTGCCGATCGCGGCTGCCTTGTTCTTCCATGCGGCCTGTGCCTGCGCCGCGCCCCAGCACTTGCCGCCGCCCGGCCTGTACCGGGTCGACACCGACACCCGGGTGCGGGAACAGGTCGGCCCGCACGAGGCGACGCTGGAGTACCGCACCGACGGCCGCAGCGGCGACCAGGCCAGCCGCGCGACCATCGCCGGACAAAGCGACGGCGGCCGGGTGAGCAAGGGCAGCGGCCCGGTCACCCAGTGCATCAGGGGCGGAGCGCCGGTCATGCTGCCGCCGGACGCCAAAGGCGTTTGCAAGACCCTGTCGAGCACCCACGGCGTCACCGGTTTCGTGCAGGTGGCGGCCTGCCCGGCCGGGAAGATGACCTTGACGATGCGCCGCCTCGACGACACGACCTGGGAGACGATCGAGGAGCTGGACATGTCGAGCGGCACCCGGCCCGACCTCGGCGGCACGCACACCCTGCTCGAGATGGCTGCACGCCATGGCGAAACCGCGCGCGACCGCGCCGAAGCGGCCGAGGCGCTGGCCAAGCTGCCCCAGATGGAAGCGGCAATGACGAGCGGCCAGGCCCGTGCCGACGCCATGCTGCAGGACGCGCTCGCCAAGGCGAAGACGCCGCAGGAGCAGGCCATGGTCCGGCAGGCGATCGCGCGCATGAACGGCCAGGTGCCGGTCCGGTCGCGCACCCGCAGCACGATGACCCGCATCGCCGAGCGCTGTCCAGCGCGTTGACCGGCAGCGCCCGGGTTCCCGCCGCTGGCCCGGCCCGGCTGTTTCTCCTGACTTGGCTCCTGCAGGCCCCGCGGCGCCGATGAAGGTGGCATGGCGTGGCGCGAACAACCCGCCGTAAGCGCCGGCATGCATGTTGATTGCCAGCATAAATACGGGCTGGTAAAATTTTGTACTTTAGTCAATCCAAGGACCAGGCCGATGGCATGGATCGCCCAGCTCTTCGTTCCGCGCCGCCGCAAGAACCGGCGCGAGCTCGCCGACCGTGCCGCCGAGGTGGTCCAGCATGTGCTCTTCGACGTCGGCGTCGACCGCTTCCTGAACGGGACCCTGCTGGTCGACCGCCGCTACCGCGTCCGTTTCTTCAGCGGTAACGTGCCCGGCGGCGGCGCCCTGGCGGCGGTGCCGGTGGCCGTGCTGGCGCGGGCGCGGACCCTGCGCGCGCACGCGGCCCAGCTGCCGCTGTCGGCGGGACTGCCGCAGGGCGTGGTCGCGCCCCTGGTCGAGGAACTGATGGCCGCGCTGCTGGCCCAGTCCGCGCTGCTGCGCGCCTTGCCCGAGCGCCGTTACCGCATCGCCGAGCGCAGGGCCGCGGCCTCGAAATAGACGCGCCGGATCGCCGGATCGAATTCGCGCACCGCGCTTTCCAGGCGCGCAATCGCCAGGTCCACTTCGTCGATGCGCATGCCGCGCCGGAAACGCACCGCCGCCGTCAGCAGGATGTCGTCCGGACCGAGCTGCATCGTCATCAGGCGGCCCACGTCTTCCAGTGCCGGATCCTGGCGGAAGATGTCCTTCAGCCGCCCGGTCTGCTCGACGCCGACGCTTTCCCCGACCAGCAGGGCGCCGGTTTCGCGCGCCAGCGTGACGGCGGCGCCCACCAGCAGCAGGCCGATCAGGATCGAGGCGGCCGGATCGATATAGGGATTGTCGAGCAGGTGACCGAGCCAGATGCCGGCGGCGGCGATGACGATGCCGAGCAGGGCGGCACTGTCTTCGATGAACACGGTAAACACGGATGCGTCCTTGCTGGCCTTCACGGTTTGCCAAAGCGTGGCGTCGGGCCGACGTTTGCTGTTCAGTGCGCGCCGCGAGACGTTCCAGCTGTATCCTTCGAACAGGAAGGCGACGCCGAGCACCACGTAGTTCCAGAACGGATCGGTCAGCGGCGCCGGCTCCTGCAGGCTGTGGATGCCATGGTAGATCGACAGGCCGCCGCCCAGCGAGAACACCGACAGCGCGACGATCAGGGCCCAGAAATACACCGCCTTGCCGTAGCCGAAGGGGTGGCGCGCATCGGGCTTGCGGCTCGAGATCTTTTCGCCGACGAGCAGCAGCAGTTCGTTGCCGGTGTCGACCGCCGAGTGGATGCCTTCGGCCAGCATGGCCGCGCTGCCGGTGACTGCGGCGACGGCGAACTTGGCCGCCGCGATGCCGAGGTTGGCGACGATGGCGGCGTAGATGACCTTGCGGCTGTCGCCGGCGCCGGGCTTGTCCTGTTGCGCGCTGTCAGGCTGGTTCTCGGGATTGTTCTTGTTCTCGTTCATGGGGAAAGGAGTGGTGGGTCGTGAAGCCAAGTCTAGCCAGTTCGCCGATTTTGCCGGGCACGGCTGAAACCCGGCCGTCATACCTGTCGCTACCTCGGCCGCTACCTCGGCCGCAACCTCGGCCGCAACCCGCCGTGCCGGCGGAGCGCCCATGAGCACCCGCAACCTGCGCCCGCTGTTCGCGCCGCGCTCGCTCGCCCTGGTCGGGGCGTCGGACCGTCCGGGCAGCCTCGGGGCCACGCTGCTGGCCAACCTGGCCTCGAGCGGTTTCAAGGGCACCGTGTACCCGGTCAACCCGAACCGCACCGAACTGGCCGGCCAGCCGGTCTATCCCAGTGTGGCGGCGCTGCCGGCCACGCCCGACCTGGCGATCGTCTGCACCCCGGCCGCCACCATCCCCACGATCATCCGCCAGCTCGGCGAAAAGGGCACGCGCGCCGCGATCGTGCTCAGCGCCGGCCTGCACGAAGCGCGCGACGAGCGCGGGCGCACGCTGAAGCAGGCCATGCTCGACGCCGCCCATCCCTACCTGTTGCGCATCCTCGGGCCGAACAGCGCCGGCATGCTCGCGCCCGCGCTCGGCCTGAACGCGAGCGTGGCCAGCAGCGGGGCGCTGCCCGGCCGCATCGCCTTCGTCTCGCAGTCGGGCGGGCTGATGATGGGCATGCTCGACCGCGCCCGCGCGCGCGGCATCGGCTTCTCCCACGTCGTCGCGCTGGGCGACTCGGGCGACGTCGACCTCGGCGACGTGCTCGACTACCTGGCCAGCGACGGCGCCACCGCGGCGATCCTGCTCTACGTGGACGAGCTGCGCTATGCGCGCAAGTTCATGTCGGCGGCGCGCGCGGCGGCGCGCAGCAAGCCGACCCTGGTCCTGAAGGCCGGCCGCCACCTGGACGGCGCCGGCGCGGCGGCACCTGGGGCGGCACCGGCGGCGGCCACCGAAAGCGGAACCCTGGCCAGCGCCGACGCCGTGTTCGACGCGGCGATCCGGCGCGCCGGCATGCTGCGCGTGTCGACCACCGAGGAACTGTTCGCCGCCGCCGAAACGCTGGCGCGCGCCAAGCCGATGCACGGGCAATGCCTGGCGATCCTGTCGAACGGCGCCGGCCCGGGACTGCTGGCGGCCGACGCCCTGGACGGCAGCGCGGGCAGGCTGGCGCCGCTGGCGCCGGAGACGGTCGAGCGCCTGGGAAGCCTAGTGCCGCCGGGCGGCTCGCGCGCCAATCCGGTCAACCTGCTGGGCGACGCCGAACCGGAGCGCTACCGCCAGGCGCTCGAGATCCTGTTGCAGGACAAGGGCGTCGACGCCGTGCTGGTCATTCACTCGCCCACCGCCACCGTCGACAGCGCCGAGATAGCCCGGGCGATCGCGCCGCTGGCGCGCGGCAGCGCCCGCAACGTGCTCTCGTGCTGGCTGGGCGGCGACTCGGTGGCGCCGGCGCGCGAGTTCGCCTCGGACGCCGGCATGCCGACCTTCGACACGCCCGAGGACGCGGTCGCCAGCTTCCTGCAGATCGTGCATTACCGGCGCAACCAGAACCTCCTGATGCAGGTGCCGCCCTCGATCACCGGCACGCTGGCAACGGGGCGGGCCACGGCGCGCGCGCTGGTGCGCGAAGCCCTGCAGGCCGGGCGCACGCTGCTGACCGACCCCGAGACCAAGGCGATCTTGCGCGCCTACGGCATGGCGCTGGTCGAGACGCGCAGGGCAAGCAACGTCGAGGAGGCGGTGGCGGCGGCGAGGAGCATCGGCTTTCCGGTGGCGGTCAAGATCCTGTCGCCGGACGTGATGCACAAGTCGGACGTCGGCGGCGTCGCGCTCGACCTCGATTCCGAGGAGGCGGTGCGCTCGGCGGCCGAGCGCGTGCGGCGCCACCTGGCGCAGCTGCGCCCCGACGCCCGCTTCGAGGGTTACGCGGTGCAGGCGATGGCGCGCCGCCCGGAAGGGCGCGAGCTGATCCTGGGCGCGGCGACCGACCGCGTGTTCGGCCCGGTGATCCTGTTCGGCCAGGGCGGCATCTCGGTCGAGGTCACGGACGACCACGCGGTGGCGCTGCCGCCCCTGAACGCGGTGCTGGCGCGCGACCTGGTCGAGCGCACGCGGGTGGCGCGCCTGCTGGCCGGCTACCGCAACCGCGCGCCGGCCGACATGGACGCCATCCTCGCGACCCTGGTGCAGGTCTCGCGCCTGGTGTGCGACATTCCCGAGGTGGTGGAACTGGACATCAACCCGCTGCTGGCCGACGCCGGCGGCGCCGTGGTGCTGGACGCCCGCGTGCGCCTGGCGCTGCCCGACCGCGCCGGCTCGGCGCTCGACCGGCTGGCGATCCGGCCCTATCCGCGCGAGCTGGAAGACACCATCGAATGGAACGGCGGCACGCTGCTGCTGCGCCCGGTGCGCCCGGAAGACGGCAGCGCCCACCTGAAGTTCTTCGCCGCGCTCACGCCCGACGACATCCGCTACCGCATGTTCGTGCGCATCCGCGAGCTGCAGCCATCCCAGCTGGCGCGCTTCACCCAGATCGACTACGACCGCGAGATGGCCTTCATCGCCACCCGCACCGGCGAGGACGGCGAACCCGAGACGCTCGGCGTCGGGCGCGTGGTGGCCGATCCCGACAATACCTCGGCCGAGTTCGCGGTGACGGTGCGCTCGGACCTGAAGGGCCACGGGCTGGGCAGGATCCTGATGGGCAAGCTCATCGATTACTGCCGCAGCCGCGGCACGCGCGAGATCGTCGGCGAGGTACTGCCGCAGAACAGCCGCATGATCGCGCTGGTGAAAAAGCTCGGCTTCGAGGTCACGACCGGGGAGGAGGGCGTGCGCAAGCTGCGGCTGGTATTGCAGTGAAATATTATTTCAGGCTGCGAGCGCAAATGAAATAATATTTCACGAACACGTGGGACGCTCAGCGCCGGAAGCGCACGTCTTCCTGCACCACCTTCGCCTCGCCCTTCGGTTTTTTCGGTTTCTTCGGCTTCTTGATGACCTGGCCGCTGGCATTCGTCTCGGGCACGCGGTGATCCGGCTCGAAACCGGCTTCCTCGATGCGCTTGAGCGTCTGTTTCGTCAGCAGCTCGATCGCGGCCAGCTGCTCGACCTCGTCGGCGCAGACCAGCGAGATGGCTTCGCCCGAGGCGCCGGCGCGGCCGGTGCGGCCGCTGCGGTGTACGTAGTCCTCGGCCACGATCGGCAGGTCGAGGTTGACCACGACCGGCAGGTCGTCGATGTCGAGGCCGCGCGCGGCGACATCGGTGGCCACCAGCACCTGCACTTCGCCCGCCTTGAAGCGCTCCAGGGCGCGCAGGCGCGCCGGCTGCGGCTTGTCGCCGTGGATCGCGTCGGCGGCGATGCGCTTGGCCTCGAGCAGGCCGACCAGCTCGTCCACGCCCTTGCGGGTCTTGGCGAAGACCAGCACCTGGGCCCAGCCGTGCTTCTTCAGCAGGTGCAGGAACAGTTCGGGCTTGCGTTTCTTGTCGACCGGCACCACCCACTGCTTGATCGCGCTTGCGGTGGTGTTGCGCGGCGTCGCCTCGATGCGCACCGGTTCGCGCAGCAGGCGGTTGGCCATGGCGCGGATCTGGTCGGAGAAGGTGGCCGAGAACAGCAGGGTCTGGCGCTTCTTCGGCAGGGCGGCGAACACCTGGTCGAGCTCTTTCGAAAAGCCGAGGTCCAGCATGCGGTCGGCCTCGTCCAGCACCAGGGTCTGCACCTCGTTGAACTTCACCGCGTTCTGGCGGTGCAGGTCGAGCAGGCGACCGGGCGTGGCCACGATCACGTCCACGCCCTTGCGCAGGCTCATCATCTGCGGGTTGATGCTGACCCCGCCGTAGGCCACCATGGTGCGCAGTTCCAGGCCGGCGCCGTAGGCGCGGAAGCTCTCGTGCACCTGTTCGGCCAGCTCGCGGGTCGGCACCAGCACCAGGGCGCGCGCCGAATTCGGGCTGACCTTCGAGGTCTTCTTGAACAGGCGTTGCAGCAGGGGCAGGGCGAAGCCGGCGGTCTTACCGGTGCCGGTCTGGGCCGCGGCCATGACGTCGCGTCCAGCCAGGACGGCGGGAATCGCCTGGCTCTGGACGGCGGTCGGGTTCTCGTAATCGAGCGATTCTAGGGTGTGGACGATCTGGTCGATCAGGCCGAGCGAGGCAAACGACATGGAAACCTTGGGCAAAAATGAACAGCCGCTAGTTTACCCTGCCGCGCGCCGGCGGGCACGACCAAACGACACCAGGCCAGCATCGGCGCGCCGGCATCAGCGGTCGACGAACATCCCCGAGGGTGCGGGCACGGTCGGCTTGACCGGCTCGTGGCGGTCCTTGCAAGCGCTGGCCAGGACGCAGGCCAGGGCGAGGGTGGACAGGCGCAGCAGTTTCATGGCGAACCTCCTTGGCGCCGATGATAGCCAAAACCGCGTCCGGGGCGCGCGCCGTATGACTTAAAAACTGTAGGAAAGGCTGGCGCGCAGCACCGGATAAAACTTGTAGTCCGAGGCTTCCTCGGCCAGGCGCGCTTCCTCGGCCGCCAGGTCGCCGGCAAGCTGGCCGCACAGCCCGGCCTGCACGGTGCAGTTGACGCTGCGCAGGCTGACGCGCGCCTCGTCCTGGTAGAACACGCCGAGGTCGGCGCCGAAGCGCCAGCCGCGCGTCGTGGCGAAGGCATTGCCCCAGCCGATGCCGAGGTAGGGCGCGGTCTTTTTGAAATCGACCTTGCCGACCAGTCGGCCGACCTGGGCGGCGTCGTAGGTGGTGCCGTTCACGCGGAAGCTGCCGCTGCGGTCCGGCCTGCCCACCGCGTCGAACCGGGTGTCGTTGTAGAAGACGCCGCCCGAGATGCGGAAATTGCCCCCGGCGCGCGGATACCAGTCGAGCAGCGCGTTGAAGGTCTGCAGCTTGCCGTCGAGCTCGTAATCGACGTCGTCGGTACTTTTGCTGAAGTCATGCTTGAAGTAGTTCAGGCCGAGGCGGGCGTTCAGGCTGGGGCTCAGTCCAAAAACCAGGTGGGCGCCGGCGCCGGTGGTGCCGAGGTCGACGCCGGCGCCGACCTGGGTCTGGGCCTGGGCCGTGCCCGCGCCGGCGGCCAGCAGGCCGGCCAGCGCGACGGAAATGCGGTGACGGGACATGAAAGACTCCTTGCAGTGCGTTGGGGCCGATTGTAGCGAGGAGCCCGTCTGATTCTTGCCACAGTGGCCATTGGCGCGCGACAAGTTGTAAATGTGTGTTGCAGCATACTGAAAAGTAACCTTTCGCCTGATAAAGTTCACCTAAGACAAGATATCAAGAGGACCACGATGAGATCTCCCTTCAAGCTGCTGTTCGCCAGTGTCGCCCTGGCCGCCTGCGCGGCGCCCGCCCTGGCCCAGACCAACGTCAGCATCAGCGTCGGCCAACCCGGCTTCTACGGCCGCCTCGACATCGGCGACTATGGCCGTCCGCCGGTGATCTACGAACGCCCGGTGATCGTGCGCGAGGTGCGCCACGTGCGCGTCGAGCCGGTCTACCTGCGCGTGCCGCCGGGTCACCGCAAGAAGTGGAAGCAGTACTGCGGCCGCTACGACGCCTGCGGCCGTCCGGTGATGTTCGTGCGCGACGACTGGTACACCAACACCTACGCGCCGCGCTACCGCGAGCGCCACCACCGCGTTGTCGAACGCCATCACGACCGCCACGACCGTCATGACCGCCACGACGACCGCGGCCATGGCAAGGGCCACGGGCATGGCAATGGACACGGGCACGGCCGCGGTCACTGAGCCAGGGCCGGGTCGCTGTCCGGGGCTCCTTTTCAGGTACGTGTTCCACGCGGATGCCGCCGCCGGTGTAGACTGGTGGCGGTGTCATGTGGCACGACATTTGGAGGTAGGCTTTGCAGAGTGAAATCGTGATCGTTGGTGGTGGGGCAGGCGGCCTGGAGCTGGCCTGCAAACTGGGGCGCAAACTCGGGCCTTCGAAGGTGATGCTGGTCGATTGCCGCCTCTACCACATCTGGAAGCCCTCGCTGCACGAGGTGGCGGCCGGCACGCTCGACATCCACCAGGAAGGCCTGTCTTACCAGATGCTGGCCCACGATAACGGCTTCACCTTCGTCTACGGCCCGATGACCCATCTCGACGCCGCGCAGCGCCGCATCACGGTCGGCGCCGTGCGCGCCGCCGACGGCGAAGACATCCTGCACGAGCGCCAGATCAGCTACAGCTCGCTGGTGATGGCGGTCGGCAGCACCGCCAACTACTTCGGCGTGCCGGGCGCGCGCGAACACACGATTTCCCTGAACGTCACCGAGGACGCCGAGCGTTTCCGCCTGCGCCTGCTGCGCCTGATGGCGGTGGCCGAGCAGGCGCGCGAGGAGCGCGCCGATGCCGTCCCCGCCCTCGACGTGGTGATCATCGGCGGCGGCGCCACCGGCGTCGAGCTGGCGGCCGAGCTGCGCGAGGCATCCGGCGTGTACGCCACCTATGGCTTCTCGCGCCTGCAGGTCAAGCGTGACGTGCGCATCACCCTGCTCGAGGGCGCGCCCCGCATCCTGGCGCCGCTGCCGGAACGGGTCTCGGCGGCGGCCCTCAAGTTGCTCGGCGAGCGCGGCATCCAGGTCGTCACCGACTGCCGCGTGACGAAGATCGATCCCGACAAGGTGCTCGACAACGACGGCAACGTGTATCCGGCCAACCTGGTCGTATGGGCGGCCGGCATCCGCGCGCCCGAATTCCTGGGCACGCTTGGCCTGCCGGTGAACAAGGGCGGCCAGGTCGAGGTCGACAGCAACCTGCGCGTGAAAGGCGTGCCCGGCGTGTACGCGCTGGGCGACTGCGCCGCCTGCATCGACGCGGCCGGCAAGCCCGTGCCGCCGCGCGCCCAGGCCGCGCACCAGCAGGCCGACTACCTGCTCAGGCAATTCGTGCGCATGGCGGCCGGCAAGCCGTTCGACGAAAAGCCCTACCGCTACCGCGATTATGGTTCCCTGGTTTCGGTGGGCAAGACGACCAGCGTCGGCAACCTGATGGGTTCGCTACGCGGGACCAGCTGGTTCGTCGAGGGGATGCTGGCGCGCTTCATGTACACCAGCCTGCACCTGATGCACCACCAGGCGGTGCTCGGCTCGATGCGCACCGGCCTGCTGGCGCTGGCGCGCTTCCTGATCCGGCGCACCACGCCGCTGGTGAAGCTGCACTGAGGAACGTGAGCATCAAATAAACCCGTAGGGTGGGCGCCCCGTGCCCACCCTACAGCCGCATCTCAAACGCGCTTGGACCGGATGGCTCAGCCCGGCAGCTGGCGCGGCAACACGATGGTCAGCGCGGTGCCGCGCTCCGGCGCCGGCGCCAGGCTCAAGGTGCCGCCGAGCGCGCGCGCGCGTTCGCGCAGCAGGCGCAGGCCATGGCAGTTGAGCGACTCCGAAGGCAGGGCGCCGCCGCCCAGGCCGATGCCGTCGTCGCGCACGGTCAGCATCAACTGGTCGCCGTCGTCGTCCAGGATCACCTCGACCTTGCTCGCCTGCGCATGCCGCACCACGTTGCGCAAGCCTTCTTCGGCGCAGCGCAGTAGCGCCACGCCCTGGGCGCGCGGATAGGCGTCGTCGTCGTCCGGCAGGCTGGCGCGCGCCTGGATGCCGTGCTCGGCGCCGAAGTCAGCAACCAGTTCGAGCAGCGCGGCCTTGATCCCGAGGAACTCGAGCTTGTCGTTCCACAACGACAGCTGCACCTTGCGGTTGGTCTCGATGATGTTGTTGAGCAAGCCTTTCATCTGGTTGGCGCGCTCGACGGCTTTACTGTCGGTCAAATTCTTGGACAGCAAGCCCAGGTGCATGGTGAGCGCGGTCATCGACGAGCCGAGGCTGTCGTGCAGCTTGCGCGCAAGCAGGCGCCGCTCTTCATCCCAGCAATTCATCAGGTGGCCGACCAGCTCGGTCAGCTCGGCGTTGCGTTCGGCAAGCTGCCGATCCAGTTCCGGGTTGGTGTGGTGCGGGTCCGGTGCGGTCATCGTAGGCTCGGTTAAATGTTTCCAGAATCATACAACAGCTTCGTACAGGAAGCGCGCACTGGGACCCAAGGTGCGTTGCCGAACGGTAGGCGCGGGCGTTTCGGATCACGCTTGAGCTTCAGGAACTTGTTGAATACACAAACCATTCAGGGAGCGCACATGCCTAGCAATAAGACCAGCAATGCCACTGCCGCCGTCGATGCCGTCGACCTGCTGACGCAGCAACACCGCGAGGTCGAGGACCTGTTCGAGCAATTCGAAAAGCTTACCGACCGCGCCAAGGCCAGCAAGAAGAAGATCGCCGACCAGATCTGCAACGCCCTGATCATGCACACCACGATCGAGGAAGAAATCTTCTACCCGGCCACCCGCGAAGCCAGCAAGGGCGAGGAGGAAACCGAGGACATGGTCGACGAAGCCGTGGTCGAGCACGCTTCCGCCAAGGACCTGATCGCCCAGATCCAGGAAATGGACCCGGGCGACGAACTCTACGATGCGAAGGTCAAGGTGCTGTCGGAAATGATCGAGCACCACGTCGAGGAAGAAGAGAAGGAAATGTTCCCGAAGACGCGCAAGCTGAAGCTGGACATGGAAGCGCTGGGGCAGGAGATGAAGGCGCGCCAGGAAGAAATCGAAGCGTCGCAATAAAGCCTGACGGTGGGCACGTCGTGCCCACCTTGCGCCAGCAATCGAAACGGGATCTTCAGCCGACCGCGGCCCTCAGCGGCGCCGGTTCCCCCAGCGCGCCCAGCAACTGGGCGATGTCGACCGGCTTCACCAGGTGCATGTCGAAGCCGGCTTCGAGCACGCGGCGCTGGTCGTCGGCCAGGCCGTAGCCGGTCAGGGCGATCAGGCGCATTGCGCGCGTGTCCGGATTCGCGCGCAAGCGGCGCGCCACTTCGTAGCCGTCGATGCCCGGCAGGCCGATGTCGACCAGGGCCACCTTCGGCAAGCGGGCCATGGCCAGGGCCACGCCGTCGAGCCCGTCGGCCGACTGCAGCACCGGGTAGCCATAGACGTCGAGCATGGTGGCCATCATCTCGCGCCCATCTTCATTGTCTTCGATCAGCAGCACCGCCGGCCGGCCGGCGTCGCCCTCGGACGCCGCCTCGGCCGGCGCTTTCTCCTGCCCCGTCTCCTGTGCCGGTTCGGCGCGCGGCAGGCGGATCGTGAAGGAGCTGCCCGCGCCGCCGCCGCCGCTGGTGGCGGACACGCTGCCGCCGTGCAGTTCGACCAGGCGGCGCACCAGCGACAGCCCGATCCCGAGCCCGCCCTGGGCGCGGTCCAGGCTGATCGACCCCTGCACGAAGACGTCGAACACGTGCGGCAGCAGGTCGGGCGCGATGCCGACACCGGAGTCGCTGACGGTCAGCAGGACCTCGTGGTCCTCGGCCGCCAGCCCGATGTCGATGGTGCCGCCGGCAGGCGTGTACTTGAGCGCATTGTCGATCAGGTTGGTGGCGATCTGCTCGAGGCGGGTCGGGTCGCCGTCGACCCAGGTCGGCGCCAGGTCGACGTTGATGCGGTAGCCGGCGGTGCGTCCGGTGGCGCGGAAGGTGTCGAGGCAGGCGCCAACCAGGCTGGCCATGTCGAGCGGCCGGCGCGCCAGCAGGATCTTGCCCGACATCGCGCGCGACAGGTCGAGCAGGTCGTCGACGATGCGCGACAGGTGCTGGCTCTGGCGGCCGATGATCTGGCGCGCGCGGCCCGCCATCTCGGGGCCCGCGCCGGGCATGTCGATCAGGGCCGCGGCGCTGCTGATGGCCGACAGCGGATTGCGCAG
Organism: Massilia haematophila; assembly: GCF_042647645.1. Classification (NCBI taxonomy): domain Bacteria; kingdom Pseudomonadati; phylum Pseudomonadota; class Betaproteobacteria; order Burkholderiales; family Oxalobacteraceae; genus Massilia; species Massilia haematophila. The sequence continues at coordinate 796,438 of NZ_JBHRVV010000001.1, forward strand.
CTCGTGGCCGAGCATGGCGAGGAACTCGTCCTTGGCGTGGCTCTTGCGCTCGGCCGCCTGGCGGTCCTCGATCTCGCGCATCAGCCGCTCGTTGGTGGCGGTGAGTTCCAGCGTGTGCTGGGACAGCTTCTCGGCCTGGCGCCGCAGTTGCTCGTTCTTGTTGGCCAGTGCCACGAACACCGACACCTTGGCGTGCAGGATCTGCGGGATCACCGGGGTGAACAGGAAGTCGGCGGCGCCGCGCTGGTAGGCTTTCAGGCGGTCGATCTCGTCGGCCAGGAAGGCGGTCACGAAGATGATCGGGATGTCGGCCGAGCGGGCGCGCTGGTGGATCGCCTCGGCGGTTTCGAAGCCGTCCATGCCGGGCATGTTAACGTCGAGGATGATGACCGCGAAATCGTGCAGCAGGACCTGGCGCAGCGCTTCCTGCCCGGAGCGCGCCGAGAGGACCGTGTACCCGGTTTCCCTGGCCCACTGGTCGAGCAGGCTGGTCAATGCCAGCAGGCTGGCTGCGTCGTCGTTGACGACCAGAATTTTCGGTTTGTCAGTGGTTGGCACGTCGTTCCTGCTGCGTTGTCTGGGGCAATGGCCGAGGGCGCTGTATTTCTCTTTGTCTGTATCCAGCAAGGATAGCAGAGTGTGTCCGCTTTCCGTAAGTAAAGACACGCTCGTGCGGCGTCGAATGATAGCACGGCAATATGCAATGTTTGCCAGCAATCGTGCGCCTGTTTGTGCTGGCCGGTGCGCGGCATGTACGGCACCGCACATACGTGTTTGGAGGGCCTGTGCGATAGTGGAACCGTGTCCAGTTCAACCGTGTCAATGGAGGACAGGCGCGCCCACTTGAAAGGACAAATATGAATATCACCACGATCGTCAATGAAGCGTTCCGCGGCAAGTCGCCGCGCGAACTGATGGATTGTCCGCTGACCGCCTTGGGCGGCGTCGGCGAGAAAGAGGCCAAGGCATTGCAGGACGCGTTCGGCGTCACCACCGTCGGCCAGCTGGCGCGGCTGGAGGTCGTCGCGAATGCGGTTGCGATCAACATGATTGCCGGCGCCGGTGGCGGCCAGCCGCAGGGCGAAGCGGCCAAGGAAACCCTGCTCGACGACGCCGTCGAGATGACCTTCCCGGCCAGCGACCCGATCTCGGTCGATTCCGGCATCACGCGCATCGAAGTCGCGCCGGACAAGGTCGACGCTGCCCGCGACCACCAGAACGCCGACGCGATCGCCGCGCACAACGAAGAAGCGGTGGGCAAGCCCTGCGTCGGCACCGAGGGCAAGCAGCCCGGCAGCGCGTAAGCGCTGGCATGTCATGCCGGCGGCCATGCGCCGTCGGCACGGCATATGACGTTGACGGCGCCCGTCGCCCGCATCGAGCGGGCGGCGGGCGCCGTTGTCGTCGATAAACTCATATAGTCCGTAGGGTGGGCGCCCCTGTGCCCACGCGTGAACGATGAGCAGAGGCTGCGCTTCATGAGCGTCAACACGACGCAGGCGTCACGCGTGGGCACGGGGCGCCCACCCTACAGGATCGTGACGATTTAGCCCCAATAACCGACGTCCCGGGTGCCGGTCCACGAATGAAAACGGCGCCGGGCTGGTGGGCCGGCGCCGATGAAAGGGCAGGGCCGCCCGCGGGCGGCTGGCGGGTCAGCGGTGCTGGGCCAGCTCAGCCACCTGCTTTGGGGGCGTGGTTTTCACCGCGACTTGGCGCGTGCCGCCGGCGGTCGAGCAGTAACGGTTCTTGCCGGCGCGTTTGGCTTCGTAGAGCGCGTAGTCGGCGATGCTGATCAGGGCGTCGACCGATTCGGCGTCGTCCGGGTAGATGCTGATGCCGATCGAGGTCGACAGGCGCAGCGTCAGGTCGTTGATGAAGAAGGGCTCGGACAGGGCCTCGACCAGCTTGGCCGCCGGGCCCTGGGCATCGGCCAGGCAATGGATGTCGCCCAGCACCACCATGAATTCGTCGCCACCGAGGCGCGCCACCGTATCTTCCTTGCGCGAGGAAGCCAGCAGGCGCTGCGACACCATCTTCAGGATCTCGTCGCCGTAGGCGTGGCCATAGGTGTCGTTGATCGCCTTGAAGCCGTCCAGGTCGAGGTACATGATCGCGGCCTTGGCGTGGCTGCGGTTGGCGTGCTGCAGCGCGGTCTCGATGCGGTCTTCCAGCAGGCGCCGGTTCGGCAGGCCGGTGAGGGCGTCGTGCAGGGCCAGTTCCTGCTGGGCGCGGCTGTACTGGGCCAGCTCCTTGTAGAGCAGGCGCACCTCCAGCATGTTGTGGATGCGCTTGTGCACCTCCAGCAGGTCGAACGGCTTGCTGATGAAGTCGCGCGCGCCCGCTTCCAGGGCAGCGATCTTGAAACTCGGCTGGGCCGTCAGGGCCAGGACAGGCAGGTAGCCGCCTTTTTCGATTTCCTTCAGGCTCTTCATGACCTGGAAACCGTTCAGGCCGGGCATTTGCAAGTCCAGCAGGATCAGGTCGTAGTTGTGCTCGCGGTGCAGCGGGCATACCTGTTCAGGCTCCATGGTCGAGCTGACGTTGGTGTAGCCCTCTTCGCGCAATATCTCTTCCATCAGCTCGATATTGTCTGGCGAATCGTCCACGACCAAAATTTTGGCGTTCAAAATGTCTTGTCTGCTCGGCATGCTTCTTCTCGTCTAAATTGGTACTGGAAGGAAACAAATTTCACTCAGGAATCCGACTTTCCCATCTATCTTAGTCTAGCAAATGCCCCGAAATTTCTTGTAGGACAGCGCCGCGTGCGCGGGTAGGAACATCACAACCGTGTGCGGGCCGCCGGCGGCCGCACCAGCGAGGCTACCGCAGCGATGAGCTCGCTCGGCTCGACCGGCTTCGAAATGTGGGCGTTGAAGCCCGCTTCGAGCGCGCGCAGGCGGTCTTCCGAACGCGCAAATGCGGTCAGGGCGACGGCCGGCAGCAGGCCGCCGCGGTCGCGTCCCAGGCCACGCACCCAGGACAGCAGTTCCAGGCCATCGACCTCGGGCATGCCCAGGTCGCTGATCAACAGGTCGGGCAAGTCCGCCCGCAACACGTCGAAGGCCTCGCGCGCGCTGGCGGCAATGCGCACCTTGGCATTGCAGTCGGTCAGGATGCGCGCGATCAGCTCGCGCGCGTCGCGGTCGTCGTCGACCACCAGCACCGAGGCGCCTTTCAGGTCGCGCAGCGTCAGTTCCGGCGTCGGCGGGGGCGGCGCGCCGACCAGGCCGGCGCGCGAACGCGCGGTCTGCGGCGCTGCCTTGGCCAGCGGCAGCTCGATCGAGAAGCTCGCGCCCAGGCCTTCGCCGGGGCTTTCGGCGCGCACCGTGCCGCCGTGCTGCTCGATCAGGTGCTTGACGATCGACAGCCCCAGGCCCAGCCCGCCGTGGCGCCGCGTCATCGAGGCGTCGGCCTGGCGGAAGCGCTCGAACACGTGGGTGATGAATTCGGGGCGGATGCCGGCGCCGGTGTCGCGCACGGTGATCAATACGGAGCCGTCGCGCTGGGTCAGCTCGACCGTCACCTGGCCGTCGCGCGGCGTGAACTTGATCGCGTTCGACAGCAGGTTCCACACCACCTGCTGCAGGCGCGCCGGGTCGCCGGCGATCATGCCCAGGCCGGTGTCGTAGCGCCGCTCCAGGCGGATGTTCTTGGCGTCGGCCGCAGGGCGCACGGTCTCGACGGCGGCATCGACAAAGCTGGCCGGCGACAGCGTCTGCATGTCGAGCAGCACCTTGCCCGAGGTGATGCGGCTCATGTCGAGCAGGTCCTCGATCAGCTGGGCCTGCGAGCGGGCGTTGCGTTCGATGGTCTGCAGGCCGCGCTGCAGGTCGGCCTCGTCCTTGCCGCCGCGGCGCAGCACCTGGGCCCAGCCGAGGATGGCCGAGAGCGGGGTGCGCAGCTCGTGCGACAGGGTGGCCAGGAACTCGTCCTTCATCTGGCTGGAGCGCTCGGCCTCGGCGCGCGCCTCGCGTTCGCTCTCGAGCAGCACCTTGCGCTCCTCGGCGGCCTGCTGGGCGGCTTCGTACAGGCGGGTGTTGTCGAGCGCGACCGCGGCCTGGGCGGCGATACCGCGCACGATGCGCTCGGTGCGCTCGGTGAACACGCCGCGTTCCGGGTGGCCGAAGAACATCGTGCCCATCGCCTCGCCGCTGGCGGCCACCACCGGCACCGACAGGTAGCTGCGCACGATCGGCTTGTCCGAAAACATGCCGAACTGCGGCGAGGCCGGGCCGTGCTGGTGGTCGGCGCCGATGTCGTTCGAACGCACCAGGCCGGCGCCGCGGAAGCTCGGCCCGAACAGGGCGGTGGCATGCGGTTCGCCGAAATTCTGGAATTCGGTGGCGCTGCCGCCGGTCAGGGTGTAGAGCGAGAAGGTCGGCTTCTCGCCTTCCTTGCCGTGGTAGAAGAACGCGCCGAAGCGGGCGCCGGCGATGCCGCTGGCGGCGTCGGTCGCCACCTGCAGCAGCGAGCGCAGGTCGCGCGTCGAGGCCAGGGCGCTGCCGGTACTGTTCAGCAGTTCCAGCACTTTCGACTCTTCGCGCAGGGCCTGCTCGGCGCGCTTGACCTGGTCGACGTCGGTATTCGTGCCGAACCAGCGCACCACCATGCCGCGCCGGTCGCGCACCGCGTTCAGGCGGGTCAGGAACCAGCGGTACTGGCCGTCGGCGCCGCGGATCGGGTATTCCATCTCGAACGGTTCGCCGGTGCGGATCGAGGTGCGCCAGTGCTCCTGCATCGCCGGCAGCACTTCCGGATCGACCGTGTCTTGCCAGCCCCAGCCGGTGGCGCTGTCGGGCGTGGTGCCAGTGTATTCGTACCAGCGCTCGTTGAACCAGACGATGGCGCCGTCGGCCTGGGCCATCCAGGCCAGCTGCGGGATGGTGTTGGCCAGGGCGCGCAGCACTTCCTCGCTCTGGCGCAGGCTGTCCTCGGCGTTCTTGCGCGCCGAGATGTCCTGCACCACGCCGGTCATGCCCACCACGCTGTCGCGCTGGGCCACGTTGGCGTAGTCGGCGCGGCCGACCAGGGCGACCCAGCGCGCCTGGCCGCCGTCCGACAGCAGCCGGCATTCGATGTTCAGGTCGGAATGGGTGGCGAAGGCATGCAGCACGGCGCGCCGCACCGCTTCGCGGTCGCCTTCGTCCAGGCGCGCGCGCAGCGCCGGCCAGGCTAGGGGGACTTCCGCTTCCAGTCCGAGGATGCCGGCGGCGCGCTCGCCCACGGTCACGCGGTCGCTGGCCGCGTCCCAGCGCCAGTCGCCGAGGCGTCCCGCGGCCAGCGCCACCTGCAGCCGGCTGTTGCCGTCGATCAGGGCCTGCTGGTCGGCGCGGCGCTGGGTGATGTCCTGGAAGTAGAGCGTCAGGCCGTCGGGGGACGGGTAGAGGCGGGCCTCGATCCAGATCTGGAGGCGAGGGTAGAAGAACTCGCGGCTGCCCATCTGGCGCGATTCCATCGCACGGCGCAGCTCGTTGGCCAGGTTGCTGCCCTGCAGTTCCTCGAATTCCTCCCACAGGCTCTTGCCGAGCAGGCCTTCGCGGGTCTTGTTCAGGGGCGCGAGCATCGACAGCGCACGGCCGTTGATATAGGTGATGCGCCAGTCGAAGTCGACCGCGCAGAAGGCGTCGGTCAGGCTCTCGAGCATGTTCTCCATGCGCTCGTTGGCCTGGCGCAGCGCTTCCTTGGCGGCCATCAGCTCGGCTTCGGCGCGCTGGCGCGCGGCCAGCACGCTGGTGGCGTTGCGAAGGGTGGCCGAGCGCATGATCTCGAGATCGTCGCGGTTGTCGCTCATGGGTGCATTCCCGCCGCGATCTCCACGGCGCGGACGCACGCGTATTCCCTGTCGCCCGGGATGGGTGGGCGCGTACGCCTGCCGATGGTTTCAGTGGACATCATGGTTCCTTGCTCGGTGCGGCGCCGGGCGTGCGCAAGCGCACGCGGCGGCGGGCATGCGCGCACGGGCGCGGCCCTTGGCCATTCTAGCCCAGCCGGGATGGCCGCCAGCACACGTTTGGGCGGCACTCAGGCGCCCACCCGCGGTTGGCTGGACACCTTGTTCAGCGCATCCTGGAGCTGGTCGAGTTCATAGGGCTTCTGCAGCGACTGGTAGGGGAACTCGAGGTGGCGCAGCAGCATGTCGCCGTAGCCCGAGGCGAAGATCACCTTCAGGTGCGGGTGGCGCCTGAGCGATTCGCGCGCCAGGTCGACGCCGGACATGCCGGGCAGGCTGACGTCGGTGAACAGCACCTGGTAGCGCTTGCCCGCCAGGCGCGCCAGCGCGTCGTCCGGATGGGCCACGCCGTCGGCCTCGTAGCCGAAGGCCTTGAGCATCTCGCACACCATGTATTGCGAATCGAGGTTGTCCTCGACCACCAGGATCTGCAAGGCGCCGCCCTCATCGGGCGCGCCGGCCGTCTCGACGGCGCTGGCGGGGCCGAGCGCGCACAGCACGCCGCCAACCTCGCCGTCCGCCGCCACCGGCGTGAAATGCAGGTCGTAGCGGACCGGTCCGGCAGCACCGAAGCCGACCGCGGCATCCGCGACCACGGCCGCTTCGCCGCGCCAGGCGCGCGCCAGGCCTTCGTGACCGGCGGACAGCGGCGGCGGCATCACGGCCGGCACCGAGCCGCCGGGCACCCGGCCGAAGCCCGGCCCGGCCAACGCGCCATACGCTTCGTTGCACAGGAGGATGGACTGCGGCCCCCATTGCAGCAGCATCGGGAGCGGCGTATTGAACATCAGATCCGCGGCCAGGCGCAGCGGCTGCGGCCAGCCGGCCGGGTCGCCCAGCGTGCTGGTGCTCCAGTCATATGCGGAAACAGTGAGGGCGGACTTACCGGAAGGGTGCATGGGAAACAGCCTGTTGTGTATTCGAAAACATGGCCGAATCCTACACTAAATAGCGGCGCACCGTCGGCGCGCTTGCGTTGCCGGTGCGCACGTCTCAGCGTCGTCCGGAGGCCGCCCAGGCGATCGCATCCTCGAGGCGGTCGTTACCCCAGAACATTTCGTCGCCGGCAAACATGGTCGGCCCGCCGAACACGCCGCGCGCCTGCGCTTCCTCGGTGCTGGCGCGCAGGCGCGCCTTGTTCGGCTCCAGCAGGGCCGCCGCGACGACGCCCCGCGGGTCGTCCACCAGGCCGTCGAGCGCGCGCAGGACGTTGGCAGGGGCGTCGATGTCCAGGTCCTCGACCCAGTTCTGCCGCATCACGCGGCGGCAGAATGCGCCCATCCAGGCTTCCTGCGCGCCGAGCGCCGCCACGCGCATCGGCAGCACCGCCTTGCGCGGGAAGACCGAGGGCCGCACGAACGGCAAGCCGTATTTGCGCGCCTCGCGTTCCATGTCGCGCCACATGTAGCGGCCCTTGGCTTCCTGCAGGACAAACGGGGAGGTGCTCCAGCCGAGCTGGCGGAAGACCGGGCCGAGCAGGAAGGGACGCCAGCGCAGGACGACGCCGTTGCGGGCGGCCAGCGCCTCGACGCGCATCAGCGCCAGGTAGCTGTAGTTGCTGCCGAACTCGAACCAGAACTCGAGTTCTGGAGGATGCGCGGCGCTGGGCAGGTCTTCCACGGCAGTCTCCCGATGAGGCAAGACCACCGATGATAGCGCCGGCCCCGCCGTTCAGGCAAAAAAAAGCCCGCTCGATGAGGAGCGGGCTGAATCTATTTCCTAAGGGGAATAGAGGAGACAGGTAGGATTATGCTGCTGTGCAACAGAAATCTCCAATTTTTATTCGTAATGACGGTTATAGCCTGGCTATATGGCTCGGCCATATGGCTGGGTTGTATGGCTGGGCTGTATTAAGCGCGTGATGGCTGTTGGACAGTCGCGCCAGGCCGCGCACGGCTGGGTGCACGCGCTTGGTACATGTTACAAAATGTTTTACCATGGCAAATATGCTAAAAAAACGTCTGCCGAGTCGTGTCTTGCTGGGCTTGCTTACAGTCTGTTCGGAGGTCGGGGCCCAGGAGGGCGGGACGCTGGCCGACTATTCGCTCGAGCAATTGGCCGATATCGTCGTCACTTCTGTGGCGCGCCAGGAAACCCGGCTGTCCGCCGCGCCGGCCTCGGTGTATGTGATCGGCGGCGCCGAGATCCGCCGCTCCGGGGCGGCCACCTTGCCCGAGGCGCTGCGCCTGGCGCCGAACCTGCTGGTGGCGCGCGCCGATGCCCATGATTACGCGATCAGCGCGCGCGGTTTCGGCTCGACCCTGTCCAACAAGCTGCTGGTCCTGATCGACGGGCGCAGCGTGTATTCGCCGCTGTTCTCGGGGGTGTTCTGGGATACCCAGGACGTGGTCATGGCCGACATCGAGCGCATCGAGGTCATCAGCGGCCCGGGCGCGACCATCTGGGGCGCCAACGCGGTCAACGGCGTCATCAACATCATCACCCGCGCCGCCGGCGATACCCAGGGCAACCAGCTGGTCGTGCGCGGCGGCCAGGGCGGCGCCAGCGGTTCGCTGCGCCACGGCGGCACCCTCGGCGCCGGCGGCCATTACCGGGTCTACGCCAAGGCCGTGCATCGCGACGACGTCGCCAGCGAGGGCGGGCAGGGGCAAGGCACCGGCTGGCGCCGCCGCCAGGCGGGCTTTCGCGCCGACTGGGAGCAGGGCGGCGACAGCGTCACCGTCAGCGGCGACCTCTACGAGGGCACGCTGGGCGAATCCAGCCAGCCGTCCACCACGATCAGCGGCGCCAACCTGCTGGCGCGCAGCGTGCGCAGCCTGGGTGCGGGCTCGACCCTGCGCATCCAGGCCTATCTCGACCATAGCCGGCGCCACCAACCCGTCGGCAGCCAGCGCCTGGACACCGCCGACATCGAGGTCCAGCACGACCTGCGCATCGGCGCGCGCCAGCGCCTGGCCTGGGGCGGGGGCTACCGGATCAGCCATGACCGCATCCGCAGCAGTCCGTGGCTGCGCGTGGTCCCGGAAAACAAGAACCTGCGCTGGGCCAACCTGTTCGTGCAGGACGAGATCCGCCTGGCCGACACGCTGCGCTTCACGGCCGGGGCCAAGGCCGAGCACAACGTGTATACCGGACTCGAATGGTTGCCGAGCGCGCGCCTGGCCTGGAACGCGGCGCCGGACACCTTGCTGTGGGCCGCCGCCTCGCGCACGGTGCGCGCGCCTTCGCGCCTGGACCGCGACCTGCGCGTGGTCGCCGGCGCCAATTCCGACGGCAGGCCGCGCTATGCCATCGATGGCGGGCCGGATTTCCAGGCCGAGACGGCGCGGGTGATCGAGCTGGGTTACCGTGCCCAGCCGGCATCTTCGCTGTCGCTGTCGGCCACCCTGTTCTACAGCGACTACGACCGCCTGCGCACGCTGGAGCTGCGCCCGGGCCTGCCGGCGCGTTTCGAGAACCGCGCCGACGGCCTAGCGCGCGGCCTGGAAGCCTGGGCCAGCTGGCAGCCGATGCGCGGCTGGCGCCTGTCCGGCGGCGCGGTGGTTCAGGACATCGACATCGGCGCCAATGCCGACAGCCGCGACCGTTCGGGCGTCGCCGGGCTGGCGGCGAACGACCCGAAACACACCTGGAGCCTGCGTTCGGCCCATGAGCTGGCGCCCGGCCTGCAGCTCGATTTGTCGCTGCGGCACATCGGCGGCCTGCCGGAACCGGCCGTGCCGGGATATCATGAGCTCGACGCAAGGATCGCCTGGCAGGCCAGGCCCAATCTCGAACTCGCCCTCGTCGGGCGCAACCTGTTGCACGACAAACACGCCGAATTCGGCGTGCCCGGCCTGCGCCAGACCTTCGAGCGCAGCCTGACGGCGAGCGCGATCCTGCAATTCTGAACGCGGCCCATGATTCGACACCGACTTTTATTTTCCCCCGTGCCGGGCAGGCGCCGCCCCTGGCGCCTGGCCGGCTGGACGCTGGCCTGCGCCGCGGCCCTGTTCGCGGCCGTTGCCGTCGTGCCGCCGCCGGCGCTGGCCCAGAACGGCGGCGCCGGCCACGCGCTCGAACGCCGCGTGAAGGCCGCCTTCCTCTATAAATTCCTGGGTTACGCCGAGTTCCCGGCCGCTTCCTTCCCCGACGCCGGCTCGCCGGTGACGATCGGGGTGATCGGTTCCGACGAGATGGCGGCCGAGCTGGCGCGCGTGGTCGCCGGACGCAACGTGGCCGGCCGTCCGGTCGTGGTGCGCGCGCTGCGCGAAGGCGAGGGCGGCTCCGTGCACCTGCTGTTCGTCGCCGGCAGCGACAGTGCCCGCGCCGGCCGCGTGCTCAGGAGCGGCCCGGCGGCGCTGCTGCCGGTGACCGAGTGCGATCTCGGCCTGCAGCAGGGCAGCGTCATCAATTTCAGGATCGTCGACGAGCGCGTGCGCTTCGACGTCTCGCTCGACTCCGCAGAGAGGAACAACGTGAAACTCAGTTCGCGACTGCTCACCGTCGCCAACCGCGTCGTGAAGGGAGCGTCGTCATGAACGCACACGATAGCGGCTCCGTCCGCAGCAAGCTGGTCAAGATGGCGGTGTTCACCACGCTGGCGGCCCTGCTGTCGGCCTCGATCGCCATGCTGGTGCTCGACCTGCGCACCTTCCAGCGCCTGTGGATCGACGACCTCTCGACCCAGGCCGAGATCATGGCCAGCGTCACCGCGCCGGCGCTGGCGTTTTCCGACGCCAGGACCGCCCAGCAGCAGCTGGCGGTATTGCGCGCGCGTCCGCAGATCCTGGCCGGCGCCGTCTTCACCGCCTCCGGTTCGCGCTTCGCCAGCTACGTCAAGGCCGGCGCCGAGCAGGCGCTGCCGGCGCGTCCGCGCGCGGCCGGCTACCGCATCGACAGCGGCGGGCTCGAGGTCTGGCACAACATCGTCGAAAACGGCGAACTGGTCGGCACCGTCTACCTGCGCTCGCGCTACGGCCTGGTCGACCGCCTGCTCAACTACGGCGCGATCCTGGGCGGCGTGATGCTGGGCGCGCTGGTGATCGCGGCCCTGGTCGCCTCGCGCCTGCAGGCCGCCATCACCCGTCCGCTGGAGGCGGTGACCAACGTCGCGCGCCAGGTGATGCAGCGGCGCGACTTCACGCTGCGCGTGCCGGGCCACGACAGCGGCGAGATCGGGGTGCTGGTCGAGGCCTTCAACGACATGCTGGCCGAGATCGGGCGCCGCGCCGAGGCCCTGCAGAACGCCAACCGCACGCTCGAGCACGAAATGGACGTGCGCCAGAAGGCCGAGCAGGCGCTGATCGTGGCCGACCGCAGGAAGGACGAATTCCTGGCCACGCTGGCGCACGAGCTGCGCAATCCGCTGGCGCCGATCCGCACCGGCCTGGACATCCTGCGCATCCGCAGCGGCGACGCCCAGGCCACCCAGCGCGCCACCGACATCATGGAACGCCAGCTGCGCCAGATGGTGCGCCTGGTGGACGACCTGCTGGACGTCTCGCGCATCAACACCGGCAAGTTCGCGATCAAGATGGGCCGGGTTGAGCTGAAGGCGGTGGTCAACGACGCCCTCGAGGTGGTGCGCTCCTACATCGAGCTGCACGGCCACGAACTGGTGCTGGACCTGCCGGACCGCCCGGTGTTCCTGCACGGCGACGCCACGCGCCTGGCGCAGATCCTCTCGAACCTGCTGAACAACGCCGCCAAGTACACCAACCGCGGCGGGCGCGTCACGCTCGCCGGCCGCGTGGAGGAGAAGACCCTGGTGCTGGAGGTATCGGACACCGGCATCGGCATCGCCCCGGAGATGCTGGACTCGGTGTTCGAGATGTTCGTCCAGGTCGACTCGACCCTGGAGCGCACCAATGCCGGCCTGGGCGTCGGCCTGTCGCTGGCGCGCAAGCTGGTCGAGCTGCACGGCGGGACCATCACCGCGCGCAGCGAAGGACTGGGCAGCGGCAGCTGCTTCACGGTGCGCCTGCCGATCGTGGTCGAGCCGGAACTGCCGACCAAGCCGACCCCGGCCGCCTTCATCAGCACCGAGACCTACCGCATCCTGCTGGCCGACGACAACGTCGACTTCGTCAACAGCATCGGCGCGCTGCTGACGGCCATGGGCCACAGCGTGGTCATCACCCACAACGGCCCGGACGCCCTGGCGGCGGCGGCGCGCTTCTGCCCGGACTACGCCTTCCTCGACATCGGCCTGCCGCAGATGTCGGGCTACGACCTGGCGCGCGGCATCCGCAAGCTGTCCTGCGGCGCCATGACCGCCCTGATCGCGGTCACCGGCTGGGGCCAGGAAAAGGACCGCCAGCTGGCCTTCGAGGCCGGCTTCGACCATCACATGGTCAAGCCGGTGCGCTTCGAGCAGATCGAGGAGATCCTGGGCAACCGCAGCATCATCAAGAAGCTGCGCACCTGAACCGGAAGCGCGCAGGAAGAAGGAAAAAAACGGAGACGCTGGCGCGGCTCCGTTTTTTTTGCGCCATCGGACGGGCGCCGAAGGTTGGCAAAACGCGTTGCACAACGCGCGGCACAACGCGCGCCGCTACCCCTGCTTGGTCTTGCGGCGGCGCGCCAGGTAGCCCAGCACGCCCAGGCCGCCCAGCATCATGCCGTAGGTCTCGGGCTCGGGGACCGGCATCAGCATCACGGCGCCGCCGAACGAGGCTGCATCGTTCGAGACCATGGTGCCGTTTACCCGCAGGTAGTAGTCGCCCGAACTCAGGTTGCCGCCGGCGACCCGCCACACATCGGCCGCGCCCGACTGCAGCGCGCTACCCTGGCTGAGCAGGTTGTCGTTGCCGTCGAACAGCCACAGGCCCGTGATGTCGAGCCCGACGTCGGGGCTGCGGCTGACCGAACCGACGATGGCGTCGACATTGATGCCCACGGTCGAGTCGATGGTGAAGGTGAAGCGGTCCGCAAAGGTACTGCCGCTGTTGCCTTCGCCCAGGGTGTCGCCGAAATAGGCGGCGGTGTCGTCGACCAGGTCGAGCGCCTGTGGCGAGTCGCCGATGACCTGGGCCTGCACCGCCGTCGATCCGAACGACGCGCCTGCCAACACGATTGCTGCGATTAACGATTTTTTCATGGCTACCTCACGCTGGAAGCCGGCCGCGTCATGCGGCCGGTATGGCAATCGGGGTCTTTTATGCTAGCAAACGGGCGTGGAGTGCGCGCAACCCATGCTGAGATGTGACGCGCAGGCGACAACTTTGTCGTGCAGGAACAAATGCCTTGCGGCGACAGAAAACGCGGCGCGCTAGAGGGAAGGGTAGCTTGATGAGTTTATTGAGAAAAAGACCACAGGCATTGCTCAGATAGCGTCAGCGCCATCCTACAAAAATGCGGGTGGATTTCCGGCGCAGAGCTAAGCCTCGTTTAAGCGAATCGCTTGACTGGAGCGGGGTGGACTGGACCAATCTCGCCAAGCGCCGGGCGGGAAAGCAAAACAGGCGAGGCGGAAAGAAAAAAGGCTCAGAATTTCTTCTGAGCCTTTTCCTTGAAACGGTTGGTGCGGCTGGCAGGAATCGAACCCACGACCCCTTGGTTCGTAGCCAAGTACTCTATCCAGCTGAGCTACAGCCGCCCGAGGCACGCATTATAGCGGGCTCGGGCCGATTATGGAAGCGCCAATTGCGACTGTGGCAAAACAGGCTGCGCCGCGGGTTCGGGACGGCCCGGCGTGCGTGAGCGGCGCGCCGGCACCGGGCGCCATGAAAGAACGGAAGGAATCGATGCAGTGTGCGGGGTGGCGCGGAAAAACGAAAAAGGCCAGATCTTGCGATCTGGCCTTCCGTGTTGGTTGGTGCGGCTGGCAGGAATCGAACCCACGACCCCTTGGTTCGTAGCCAAGTACTCTATCCAGCTGAGCTACAGCCGCCCGAGGCACGCATTATAGCGGGGCCGATCCGATTATGGAAGCGCTAATTGCGATGGTGTCAAAAACCGTGCGAAGCGGCTTCCGGCCACCGTCGCGCGCGGCGCAAGCGCTGCTGCGCAGCAGGCCAGGAAGCGGGCGCGGCAAGTTGACGGTGCAAAGGCAAACGGAGGCGGGGAGGGTGGCGCCGCACCGAGGACGGCGGGCCGGAAAACGAAAAAGGCCAGATCTTGCGATCTGGCCTTCCGTGTTGGTTGGTGCGGCTGGCAGGAATCGAACCCACGACCCCTTGGTTCGTAGCCAAGTACTCTATCCAGCTGAGCTACAGCCGCCCGAGGCACGCATTATAGCGGCACTTGTTGTTTTTTGGAAGTCTTGATTGGAATGATGACAAAATCGCTGTGGCAGGAGAGTACGTCCCCGGCGTGGCGCCATCGAATTGCCTGGTGGTGGACCCCGCATTGCGCCCTTGCCGGGCCCGGAAAACGAAAAAGGCCAGATCTTGCGATCTGGCCTTCCGTGTTTCTTGGTGCGGCTGGCAGGAATCGAACCCACGACCCCTTGGTTCGTAGCCAAGTACTCTATCCAGCTGAGCTACAGCCGCCCGATGCACGCATTATAGCAGCCGCATGTTATTCGGGGAAGTCTTAATTTATTACAACTCTTTGTGGCCTTCTGGTAGATTAAACGCATCTCTTCGAATCGGATGCGAACCGGATGATCATGCTGGGGTTTACCAGGCGCGCGCGCGGCCGTGCGGCGCGCACCGTGCTGTGCGTGCTGGCCGGCGTATTGTTCAACGCGCTGCTCGCCGCGGCGCTGGGCGCGCCGGGCGCCGCCAACGCCACCTCGGCGCGCAGCCTGCGCTTCGAGCGCCTGTCGATCGAGAATGGCATGACCCAGGAATCGGTGCTCGCCATCCTGCAGGACCGCCAGGGCTTCATGTGGTTCGGCACCCAGGCCGGCCTGAACCGCTATGACGGCTACCGCCTGACTGTCTACCGCAACGATCCGCACGATCCGGCCTCCCTGCCGGACGGTTTCATCAACGCCGCCTTCGAGGACGCCGAGGGCCGCCTCTGGTTCGGCACCAAGGGCGGCCTGGCGCGCTTCGACCCCGCCAGCGGCAAGTTCGTCCGCTACTCCCTGCTCGCGCCCGGCGCCGGACAGGAGGCCAACCGCAGCGTGAACGCGATCGCGGCCGACCGCCAGGGCGTCCTCTGGCTCGGTACCAGCGACGGCCTGAAACGCTTCGATCCGCGCTCCGGCGCCTTTGCCGCGTTGCGCTACCCCGACAGCCAGCCGGGGGAGGCGGGCGACGGCATCGTCAACGCCCTGGCCTTCGACACCGAGGGCAGCCTCTGGGTCGGCACGGCCGGCGGCCTGGCGCGCCTCGCCCCGGGCGCGGACAGTCTCGTACGGGTGCCTTCCGGCGCGCAAGATCCACGCCGCGCGCGCATCCTGTCGCTGTCGATGGGGCCGCGCGAGACGCTGTGGGTCGGCACCGAGGGCGGGCTGGAGGAGTGGCGGCTCGGTGCGGGCCAGCCGCGGCGGCGCAAGGTGGAGGCGGGCGAGGGCGTCGGCGACCTGCGCATCCAGGCCTTGTACCACGACGCCGGCGGTACGCTGTGGGTCGGCACCGAGTTCGATGGCCTGAAGTGGCGCGATCCCGCCAGCGGCCGTTTCGTCTCCTACCGCAACCATCCCCTCGACCAGCACAGCCTGTCGGACAACCAGGTGGCGGCGGTGCGCATCGACCGCACCGGTACGCTCTGGGTCGGCACCCGTTTCGGCGGCGTGAGCCGCACCGACCTGGCCAGCGGCGGCTTTTCGCGGTTCAGCTACGCCCCCGAGTTCGGCTACCAGCGCGGCGACCAGCACGGCGACCAGCACGGCGGCCAGACCGGCTTCCGGAAGGTGCGCGATGTCGTCGCCCGCGCCGACGGCCAGCTGTGGATGGGCACGTCCGGCGCCGGCCTGCTGCTGCTCGACCCGGCCAGCGAACGTACGCGGCAGCTGCGGCACGACCCGCAGCGCGCCGGCTCGCTGCCGAGCGACGTGGTGCACAGCGTGTCGCTGGTCGACGGCCGCTTGTGGGTGGGCACCGGCGCCGGCCTCGCCTGGTGCGACGAGGACGGCGGGGATTTCCATCGCGTCGACCTCGGTCCCGACGGGAACGCCGCCCAGGTCCAGGCGGTGATGAAGACGCGCGACGGCGCCCTCTGGGTGGTCTCGCGCGCCGGTCTCTACCTGCTCGGCGCGGACCTGAAGGTTGGCGCCTCCTGGCGCCACGATCCCGGCAATCCGGCCGGCCTCGGCGAAAACCGCCTGTTCGCCATGGCCGAGGACCACGACGGCATCCTCTGGATCGGCACCGACAATGGACTGGACCGCTTCGACCGCGCCAGCGGCGTGTTCACCCATTACCGCCACGAGGAGGGCAAGCCCGCCAGCCTGCGCCACAACCGCGTCCACGACGTGCTGGTCTCCACCAGCGGCGAACTCTGGGTCGGCACGGCGGGCGGGCTGCACCGCATGGAGCGCGGCGCGGACGGCGAGCCGGCCTTCCGCTACTACACGATCACCGATACCCGCGAGGCGGTGCCGATCGGCGCCATCCTCGAGGACGGCCAGGGCCGGCTGTGGGCCAGCACCACGGTCGGCATCAGCCGGCTCGACCCGGCCAGCGGCCGCTACAAGCACTACACGGCCAAGGACGGCCTGCTCGACGGCAGCTACTTCGTCGATTTCGGCGGCGCGCGGGCCGGACGGCCAGCTGCACTTCGGCGGCGCCAACGGCCTGAGCTCCTTCCAGCCCGATGCGATCCGCGACAATCCCTTTCCGCCGGTGGTGCGCATCACGAACTTCCTGGTCTACAACAAGCCGCGCCCCCTGCCGCAGGCGGGGGCGCTCACGCTGTCGCACCGCGACGCCGTGATTTCGCTCGAATTCGCGGCGCTGCACTACGCGGATCCCGGCAGCAACCGCTATGCCTACCGGCTCGACGGCTTCGACGAGGACTGGGTCGAGACCGATGCCGGCAAGCGCTTCGCCAGCTATACCAACCTCGATCCCGGCAGTTATGTGTTCCGCGTCCGCGCGAGCAACAAGGATGGGCTGTGGGGCGAGGCGCCGGCCACGCTGTCGATCACGATCCTGCCGCCGTGGTGGAAGACCTGGTGGTTCCGCCTGCTGGCGCTGGCGCTGGCCGGCGCGGCGGCCTTCGGCGTCTATTGGCTGCGGGTGCGCGCGCTGGTGCAGCAGAAGGAACTGCTGGAGCGCGAGGTCAACACCCGCACCGCCGAACTGCTGCTGCAGAAGGACGCCGCCGAGCGGCGCAAGCGCGAAGCCGAGCAGCAGCAGGAGGCGGCCGACCAGGCGCGGCGCAATATCGCGCTGCTGTCGGACATCGGGCGCCGCCTGACGGCCAACCTCGACATGGACGCCATCATGGATACCCTCCACGAGCACGTCCAGGTGCTGATGGAGGCCCAGGTGTTCGGGGTGGCGGTGGCGCGCGCCGGCGACGATGCGCTCGACATCCCGTACGCCGTGGTCGACGGCAAGCGCTGCGCGCCCGACCGGCGCGCGTGGCGCGACCCGCACTCGCTGGCCGCCTGGTGCGTCGAGCACGGGCGCGAGGTCTTCATCAACGACCTGGCCACCGAAGCGGTGCGCTACCTGCCGGCGTCCACCCCGGCCCAGGTGGCGGCCACCGTGCTGCCGGGGGCCGCCGACGGCCGCACGCCGCGCGCGCTGCTCTACGTGCCGGTGTTGGCCGGCAAGCGCGTGCTGGGCGCCCTGGCGGTGCAGAGCTACACGCGCGGCGCCTACCAGCGCGTGCACCTGGACATGCTGCGCACCCTGGCCGCGTATGTCGGCGTCGCGCTCGACAATGCCCAGGCCTACCGCCAGCTGAAGGACGTCCAGACCCAGCTCGCGGCCCAGGAAAAGCTCGCCGGGCTCGGTTCGCTGGTGGCGGGCGTCGCCCACGAACTGAATACGCCGATCGGCAACAGCCTGCTGATGGCCAGCACCCTGCACGAGAAGACGCTCGCGCTCGACCATGCTTTCGAAGCGGCGGCGCTGCGCCGCTCCGAGCTGGCCGGCTACATCGGCGCGTCGCGCGAAGCGCTCGCGCTGATCCAGCGCAGCCTGCACCAGGCCGCCGAGCTGGTGAACAGCTTCCGCCAGGTCTCGGTCGACCAGGGCAGCGCCCAGCGCCGCCGCTTCGACCTGGCGCGCGCCTGCCAGGAAATCGCGGCGACGATGATGAACAAGGTGCGCCTGGCCGGCCACAGCCTGGAGGTCGAGGTGCCGGAGGGGATCGCGATGGACAGCTATCCGGGACCCTTCGGCCAAGTCTTGATCAACTTCGTGAACAACGCGCTGCTGCATGCCTTCGAGGCGCCGGGCGGCCACATGCGGCTGTCGGCGCACCAGGTCGGCGCCGGCTGGGTCCAGCTGCGCTTCGCCGACGACGGCGGCGGCATCGCGCCGGAACACCTGGCGCGCGTGTTCGACCCCTTCTTCACCACGCGCATGGGGCAGGGCGGCACCGGCCTGGGCCTGAGCATCGCGCACACCATCGCCACTTCGCTGCTGGGCGGCGCAATCCGGATCGACAGCGCGCCCGGTGCGGGCACCGTCTTCATCCTCGACCTGCCCCTGGTGGCGGCCGAGGCGAGGACCAACGGACTATCCAACGACGAGAGGAAACTGCACGCATGAGCATCATCACGACCATCGAGGACCTGCGCGTACTGGCCAGGCGGCGCGTGCCGCGCATGTTCTACGACTATGCCGACGCCGGTTCGTGGACCGAGTCGACCTACCGCGCCAACGAGAGCGACTTCGCCGCCATCAAGTTCCGGCAGCGGGTGGCGGTGAACCTGGTCGACCGCAGCCTGAAGAGCACGATGGTGGGGCAGGAAGTGGCGATGCCGGTGGCGCTGGCGCCGACCGGGCTGACCGGCATGCAGCATGCCGACGGCGAGATCCTGGCGGCGCGTGCGGCCGAGAAGATCGGGGTGCCGTTCACGCTCTCGACGATGAGCATCTGCTCGATCGAGGACGTGGCCGCGCGCACCACCAAGCCGTTCTGGTTCCAGCTCTACGTGATGAAGGACCGCGACTTCATCAACCGCCTGATCGACCGCGCCAAGGCCGCCAACTGCTCGGCGCTGGTGCTCACGCTGGACCTGCAGGTGCTGGGCCAGCGCCACAAGGACGTCCGCAACGGCATGACGGCGCCGCCGAAGCTGACCATCCCGAACCTGATGAACCTGGCCACCAAGCCGCGCTGGTGCATGAACATGCTGCGCACGCCGCGCCGCCACTTCGGCAACATCGTCGGCCATGCGAAGAGCGTCTCGGACATGAGTTCGCTGTCGTCCTGGACCTCGCAGCAGTTCGACCCGGCGCTGTCGTGGAAGGATGTGGAATGGATCAAGGAGCGCTGGGGCGGCAAGCTGATCATCAAGGGCATCATGGATGCCGAGGACGCGCGCCTGTGCGTCGAAAGCGGCGCCGACGCGCTGATCGTCTCGAACCACGGCGGCCGCCAGCTGGACGGCGCGCCCTCGAGCATCCGCGCCTTGCCCGGGATCGTCGACGCCGTCGGCAGCCGGATCGAGGTGCACATGGATGGCGGCATCCGCTCGGGCCAGGACGTGATCCGCGCGCTGGCGCTGGGCGCGAGAGGCGTCTACATCGGCCGGCCCTTCCTCTACGGCCTGGGCGCGATGGGCGAGGCGGGCGTCGCGCGCTGCCTCGAGATCATCCGCAACGAGCTCGATCTGACCATGGCCTTCTGCGGCCTGCGCGACGTGCGCCACGTGGACCGGAACATCCTGTTGCCGGGGACGTATTGAGGTATTGGGCGGTGGGTTCGAGAACCCACCCTACAACCCGGCCAAAGAACGTAGGGTGGGTTCTCGAACCCACTGAGGTTGGTGGTTCGGACGCGCCGGGGGCGCAAACGTTGTATTGGTGGGTTCAAGAACCCACCCTACGACGCCGGTAGGGTGGGTTCTCGAACCCACTACAACCCGGCCAAAGAACGTAGGGTGGGTTCTCGAACCCACCGCTGTACGGCCTGATCAGCGGGGAACTACAACACTACGTTCGTCGGCCGACCGCTTTCCCAGGCCTCGATATTCTCGACCAGCATGTCCGCCAGCGTCTGCATCGCCCCCGCGCTGGCCCAGGCCACGTGCGGCGTGAGGATGAAGTTCGGCAGGCGCAGCCCGAGCAGGGGATTGTCCGGCCCCGGCGGCTCCTGGCTCAGGACGTCGAAGCCGGCGCCGCCGATGGTGCGCCGCATCAGCGCCTCGGCCAGCGCCGCTTCGTCCACCAGCCCGCCGCGCGCGGTGTTGATCAGCAGGCCGGTCGGCTTCATCAAGCCCAGTTCGCGCGCGCCGATCATGTGGCGCGTCTGCTGCGAGAGCGGCAGGTGCAGGCTGATCACGTCCGAGGTCGCCAGCAGTTCGTCGAGCGCCAGCTCGGTGATGCCGGGCTCGTTCACGGGCGAGCGCGAGGTGGTGCAGACCTGCATCCCGAAGGCTTGCCCGATCTGCGCCACGCGCCGGCCCAGCGCGCCGAAGCCGACGATGCCCAGGCGGGTGCCGGCCAGGTCGCCGATCGGATGATCGAGCAGGCAGAAGCGGTTCGAATGCTCCCAGCGCCCGGCCTCGACGTCGGCGACGTAGGCGCGCAGGTTGCGGCGCAGGGCCAGCATCAGGGTGAAGCAGTGCTCGGGCACCGACACCAGGGAGTAATTGCGGATGTTCGCCACCGCGATGCCGCGCGCGCGGCAGGCCGCCAGGTCGACGTTGTCGGTGCCGGTGGCGGCCACCGCGACCATCTTCAGGTCGGGCAGCCGGTCGATGACGTCGGCCCGCAGCACCACCTTGTTGGTCACGGCGATGCTGGCGCCGCGCAGGCGTTCGAGCACCTGGTCGGGGGCGGTGGCGGGATAGTCCTGCCAGTCGTGCGCAAAGGCGGGCGGGCGCAGCGTCGCGATCAGGCTGTCGCGGTCGAGGAAGACGATCTTGTGCATGGCGCTTCTTTCGTCATGTGAAGTCGAACAATTGTAGAGCATGCGTGGCGCATGAGCGCAAAAACGCCATCGACGCCGTGATAAAGCGGGTAGAAAAATGGATGGCGAAAAAAAGACAGGGCAGGCCCTGTCTTTTTTGGGTATATGGAGGGGAGCTCGAGCGGCTTTACTTGGTGGAGGCGGCGGTGGTGGTGTTGTGATCCGCCGCGTCGTGCTTGGCTTCGGCCTTCTGTTCGGCGGCATCGGCCTTGGCTTCCGCCTTTTCCTTGGTGGCTTTCTTCTCGGCCTTGGCCTTCTTCTTGGCGGCATCGGCCTTGGCCTCGGCGACGTCGGCTTTCGCCTCGGCCTGGGCCTTCTCTACCTTGGCATCGGCCTTCGCGACATCCTTGGCTTCCTTGGCCTCGGCCTTGGCAGCCGGCGTGGCGCTGTGGGTTGCGCTGGTCTGGGCAAATGCCGAGGTGGCGAACAGGCCTGCAATCAGGGTAGCGACGATTTTGCTCATGGTGTCTTTCCTTCATTAGTTGGAAAAATGGGGACGTCCCGTTCTGGGGAATTCCGGTGCTACTGAGCCGATAACGCGGGCCGTTTTGCCAACGTTGACGCTTATTACATCCCGTTACAATCGACGGCGCCGGCGCATTGGGCGCCGATCGTTAGCTGCCGTACAGTCGGGCCGGGCAGGGCGCTCTAGACTGGGTACATCGAAGTTCGCAGGAGCCCGCCATGCCAGACGCCCTGAAGGAATACAAAGCCAAGCGGGATTTCTCGATCACCTCCGAGCCTGCCGAAGGCGGCGACCCCGGCAAGGACGCCTTGAGTTTCGTGATCCAGAAGCACTGGGCCAGCCGCCTGCACTACGATTTCCGGCTCGAGCTCGACGGCGTGATGAAGAGCTGGGCCGTGCCCAAGGGCCCCAGCTACGATACCCACGACAAGCGCATGGCCGTGCACGTCGAGGACCACCCGATCTCGTATTCCGACTTCGAGGGCACCATCCCCGAGAAACAGTATGGCGCGGGCAAGGTCATCATCTGGGACAAGGGCACCTGGGAGCCGCTGGACGACCCGCACAAGGGCTACCGCAGCGGCAACCTGAAGTTCCGCATCCATGGACACAAGATGCACGGCAACTGGGTGCTGGTGCGCATGAAGGGGCGCGGCGACGAGCGCCAGGAATCCTGGCTCCTGATCAAGGAAAAAGACGACTACGCCCGTCCGGCAGCCGAGTTCTCGGTGGTCGACGAGATGCCCGACAGCGTCAAGAGCCTGCCGATGCCGCACACCTCGGCCAAGGCGCCGGCAAAAGCCAGGGCGACCAAGTCCGGGCGCACCACCAAGGCAAAAGCGGACGCGGCGGCGGCAAAGGCGGTGGCGAAGCTGGCCGCGAAGGATGCCGATACGACGCCCGGCCTGCCCGAGGGCGCTGTCGAAGCGAAGCTGCCGAAGGAATTCGCGCCCGAACTGGCCACGCTGGTCGACGGCGCGCCGCCCGACCCGGAAGAATGGGTATTCGAGGTCAAGTTCGACGGCTACCGCATGCTGGCCCGCATCGAAAACGGCGAGGCGCGCCTCATCACCCGCAACAACAACGACTGGACCGACAAGCTTGGCCCGCTGAAAGAAGAGCTCGAGCGCATGAAGCTGCCCGACGGCTGGTACGACGGCGAGATCGTCGTCCACGACGCCAACGGCCGGCCCAACTTCGGCATGCTGCAGCTCGCCTTCGACGGCAGCCATGCGACCGACATCCTGTACTTCCTGTTCGACGTGCCTTACCTCGGCGGCTACGACCTGCGCGAGGTGGCCCTGGTCGAGCGCCGCGCCCTGCTCGAAGGCGCGCTGGCCCAGGCGGAGGCGTCCGACAAGGTGCGTTTTTCGGGCGAGTTCGGCAACGATCCGGAAGGCCTGGTCGTCGCCGCCTGCAAGATCGGGCTGGAAGGCGTGATCGGCAAGCGGCGCGATTCGCACTACGTCTCGCGCCGCTCGCCCGAGTGGATCAAGCTCAAGTGCGGCCTGCGCCAGGAATTCGTGATCGGCGGCTATACCGATCCGAAGGGCTCGCGCCAGGGCGTCGGTTCGCTCCTGCTCGGCACCTACGACAAGGACGGCGTGCTGCGCTATTGCGGCAACGTCGGCAGCGGCTTCAATGCCGAGAGCCTGCGCGAGATCACGAAGAAGCTGAAGGCGCTCGATACAGACGAGAGTCCGTTCCCGCCGCGCTCGGTCCCGGGACGCCAACACCATTGGGTCAAGCCGAAGCTGATCGCCGAGGTCAGTTTCTCGGAGTGGACGAATACCGGTTCGATCCGCCACCCGGTGTTCCAGGGCCTGCGCAGCGACAAGCCGGCCAAGGGCATCACGCGCGAGGTCGCCAGGCCGATCGAGGAAGTCGCGCCCGCCGCCGCGGACGATGTGGTCGATCCTGCGGCCGATCCGGTCGCGCCACCGGGCAAGCTGCCGGCCACGATGAAGGTCACCCACGGCGAGCGCGTCATCGACGCGAAGACCGGCACCACCAAGCTGGACCTGATCCGCTACTACGCCCTGGTCGGCGAACTGATGATGGAACACCTGAAGGGGCGGCCGGTATCGCTGGTGCGTGCGCCGGCCGGCGTCGGCGGCGAGCTGTTCTTCCAGAAGCATGCGGACGTGAGCAAGATGCCGGGCGTAAAGCACATGGACGAGGCGCTCGATCCCGGCCATCCGCCGATGCTCACCATTGCCGGCGTCGAAGGCATCCTCTCGGCCGCGCAATGGAACGTGGTCGAGATCCACACCCAGAACGCGACGGCCAAGGCCTACGACAAGCCGGACCGCATGGTGTTCGACCTCGACCCGGGCGAGGGCGTCGAGTGGCATACGATGCAGGAAGCGGCCCAGCTGATGCATGCTTTCCTGGACGAACTCGGCCTGCCGAACTTCCTCAAGACCAGCGGCGGCAAGGGCCTGCACGTGGTGGTGCCGATCAAGGGCGGCAAGGACTGGGACACGGTCAAGGCCTTCTCGCAGGCCATCGTCAAGCACCTGGCGTCGACGCTGCCGGAACGCTTCGCTTTCAAGAGCGGCGCCAAGAACCGGGTCGGCAAGATCTTCATCGACTACCTGAGGAACGGGCAGGGCGCCACCACGGTCTGCGCCTGGGCGGCCCGGGTGCGTCCTGGCCTGGGCATCTCGGTGCCGGTCGCATGGGACGAATTGACGTCCCTGACATCGGGCGACCAGTGGAACGTGACCAATGTGCATACGCGGCTGGACCGCGGCAACGTGCCCTGGGCGGGCTACGCCAAGGCGGCGAAGACGCTGACCGCCGCGATGAAACAGTTGGGATTCAAGGCATGAAAGGGTGTTGCCTATCGGTGGCATAGGAATAATTGATTTCCTCAATGCCACACTTGCTGCTAGGATAACTATTCCTTATGCAAAACTGATAGGTAACATCTATGGCACTCTCTTCCTCCGCAGGGCGTTTCGCTGTTTGCGCACTGACGCTGGCTTCGGGCGTCATCGCCCTGAGCCAGGGCGCTCACGCCCAGACCCTCACCAAGGACAACGGCGCCCCGGTCGGCGACAACCAGAACAGCCAGACCGCGGGTCCCGGCGGCCCGACCCTGCTGCAGGACGTGCACCTGGTGCAGAAGCTGCAGCGCTTCGACCGCGAGCGCATCCCCGAGCGCGTGGTGCACGCGACCGGCACTGGCGCCCACGGCGTCTTCACCGCGACCGACGACCTGTCGGACATCAGCAAGGCCAGGCTGTTTGCGAAGAACACCAAGACCCCGGTCTTCGTGCGCTTCTCGACCGTGATCCCGAGCCGCTCCGGCGCCGAAACCACGCGCGACCCGCGCGGCTTCGCCACCAAGTTCTATACCCAGGAAGGCAACTGGGACCTGGTCGGCAACAACCTGCCGATCTTCTTCATCCGCGACGCGATCAAGTTCCCGGACATGATTCACGCGCTGAAGCCCTCGCCGATCTCGAACGTGCAGGAGCCGGAGCGCGTCTTCGACTTCTTCTCGCACGTGCCGGAAGCGACCCACATGCTGACCCGCGTCTACTCGAACTTCGGCACCCCGGCCAGCTACCGCGAAATGAACGGCAGCAGCGTGCACGCGCTGAAGCTGGTGAACGCGCGCGGCGAGTACGTCTACGCCAAGTTCGCCTGGAAGTCGAAGCAGGGCGAGCGCAACCTGCGTCCGCAGGAGATTCCTGTCGTGCAGGGCAAGAGCACCAGCCACGCCACCGTCGACCTGTATGGCGCGATCAACGCCGGCAAGTTCCCTGAGTGGGACCTGACGGTGCAGGTATTGAAGCCGGAAGAACTGAACAAGTTCGACTTCGACCCGCTGGACGCCACCAAGATCTGGCCGGGCGTGCCGGAGCGTAAGGTCGGCACCATGGTGCTGAACAAGGTTCCGGAGAACTTCTTCGAAGCGACCGAGCAGGTCGCCATGGCCCCGGGCAACCTGGTGCCGGGCATCGAAGCCTCGGAAGACCGCATGCTGCAGGGCCGCCTGTTCTCGTACATCGACACCCAGCACCACCGCCTGGGCGCGAACTTCCAGTCGCTGCCGATCAACAAGCCGCTGGTCGCCGTGAACAACAACCACATCGACGGCGCCGGCAACATGGGCAACCGCAAGGGTAACGTCAACTACGAGCCGAGCCGCCTGGCGCCGCTGAAGGAAGACGCGAACGCCCGCAGCAGCAACCTGCCGTTGGTAGGCACGACCCAACAGCAGCGCATTGCGAAGACGCTGAACTTCCGCCAGGCCGGCGAGTTCTACCGCTCGCTGAGCACCCAGGACCGCGACGACCTGATCGCCAACCTGTCCGGCGACCTGAAGATGGTCAAGAATGCCGATAGCCTGAACACCATGCTGTCGCACTTCTGGAAAGCCGATGCGGACTACGGCAAGCGCCTGGTGAAGGCCGTGGGTGCCGACGCAGGCAAGATCGCGGCGATGGCTGCGGCGTTGAAGGAGTAAGCAGGAAGCTGGCGGCGCTGTGCCGCCAGTAGTAAAGCGCTGTCCGGAGCATTCGCTGGACGGCGCGAGGCCGGGCCATTGCGCCCGGTTTTTTTCGACCGTCCCTTGTCCGCTGCGAAATCGACCGACCCTTCAGGGGCCGGTGTATTCCAGGTGAATGATCGGATAAGGCCGTCCTTGCCCGTCGAGCGGAGAACGGCCCGTACGCTGGAAGCCCATCTTTTCGTAGAAGCCCAATGCCTGGGCATTTTGCTCGTTGACGTCGGTGGTCATCGCTGGGTGAAGCGACAGTCCATGACGAACGAGTGCGGCGCCAACGCCCGACCCGCAATGGGCCGGGTCGACGAACAAGGCCTCCATATGGCCGCCGTCGATGAACATGAACGCCAAGGGTTCATCATCGGCATCCACTGCGAACCAGAGCGGCACCTTCGGCAGAAAGTCGCACACCATGGCATCGATGGCCTGGCGATCTTCCCGCGACAGAAAGTCATGGGTAGCATCGACCGCACGCCGCCAGATGTCAATTGCACGCTCGCCCTCGTTGGCGCGGGAATGTCGAATAGTGATCATTTGTTGATTATAGGGCTACGGGGTGCACCGTCCCAGCGAGAAGGCTGCAGCCGTGCCCCGGATTGCGCCAGGATCAGGGCTGATCGTTATCCCATTGCCGGCGTTGGCGTGAGTGGACCTTGTAGCAAGTCTGTAGAGCGCTCGACGAGATACCAGACGCAGTCGCGTTTCTCCACAATCTTCTGTTGGCCGATCTTCTCGCCGGTCAATGGATGGTTGACATCCTCCATGCCGACCAGCACTCGTGCGAGAGACGTCTTCTTGTAACGGGTGCTGAGGAACTGGGCGCCACTATTGTCGACATCCGGTACGTATATCCCGCTTTGCCTCAGTGTTTCGCCGGAAGCGACGGAAATGGCCCGGTTGATGCGATACCTTGGCCATCGCGCCGGAGGCTCGAGCGGCCCCCGTTCCGCGTTATAGTCGATCAATGAGCGGGGGTCCCAGTAGGCGCCTTCGGTAGTGGTGATGTTCGAGGCGAGGGTTAGCGCGTGGTTGAGGAGCGTGCTGTACAAGTTTTCGTCTGCTTCGTCCATCCAGCCGGACCAGTAGTCCATTTGGCCTTTGAAGTCATTGCAAGGTCCCCAAGCGAAGGAGAGGCCCTTGACGTCCCCATGGATAAGCAGGATGTAACCTGTATTAAGACCTTGCAGCGTATTGCGGAAATTGGGTAAAACCCGATTTCCCCAGACGATATCGGGCTGTTCCGGCAAGGGGCGGGATCGGTAATTCCCTGGGAAATTCCGGCTGAAGGCATTCAGACAGGCCTCGACATGCGTGACCATCCGAGCCCATATGTCGCGCAGGTCGGCGAAGTATTCGACGGAAGTGTAGCGTTCCAAGAGGTAAATCTCTTGAGAGTGTATTTGAGGGGTCATAATCGTCGGGTTCTCTAATAGCCATTACGCCAAATGCAGACGCAGACTTGCTCATGGCAGCGGCGCCATGGTTCGTCAGGATCAGGACTGATCGCTATCCCATTGCCAGATCGTCGCTCCATATGCCGATTCGAAGGCAGGCATGACGTCGCCAACTTTGAACCGCCTGCGCGATCCCGGCGATGCGGGCGTGAAATAGAATCCGCGCTCGGGACAAGTTTCGCCGGCAGCGAGACGGCGGCGTTGTGGTTCGGCCGGCGAGGGTGCGGGCGCATCTTGTGGCGCGTCTGTAGAGCGCTCGACCAGGTACCAGACGCAGTCGCGTTTCTCCACAATCTTCTGCTGGCCGGTTTTCTCACCAGTCAGCGGATGCTTGACATCCTTCATACCTATTAGCACCCACGCGGGGGGCGCCTCGTTGTAGCGCGTGCTGAGAAACTGGGCGCAGCTATTGTCGACGTCCGGCATGTAGATCCCGCTTTGCTGCAGCCTTTCGCCAGAAGCCACGGAGATGGCCCGGTTGATGCGATAACTTGGCCATTGCGCCGGCGGATCGAGCGGCCCCCGCTGCGCAGAATAGTCAATCAATGAGCCCGGGTCCCAGTCCGCGCTTTCCGTAGTCGCAATGTTAATGGCTAGGGTCAGCGCGTGGTTGAGAAGCGTGCTGTACAGATCTTCATCTCTCTCGTCCATCCAGCCGGACCAGTAGTCCATCTGGCCCTTGAAGTCACTGCGTGGCCCCCAGGCGGAAGACAGGCCCTTGACGTCTCCATGAGTAAGCAGGATGTAGCCTGTATTCAGGCTTTGCAGCGTGCTGTGGAAATTGGGCAAGACCCTGTTTCCCCAGACGATATCGGGCTGTTCCGGCAAGGGCCGGGAACGATAATTTCCTGGGAGATTCCGATTAAATGCATTAAGACAGGCCTCGACATGCGTGACCATATTGCCCCAAGCGTCACGCAGGTCGGCGAAATACTCGGCGGATGTGTATCGTTCCAATAGGTAGATCTCTTGAGGGGTGAGACGCAGGTCCAAGTCATCCTCCTATTTTTTCGTGAACCAGTGGTTTCGCTGGACGGGCACGCCGACCATCGTATTGGTGACGCCCAGTTCATCGTAGCTCCAGCCTGTTTTCTGGCGGGGGCTCATATGGGAACTGTCGAGATGTGCCGGATCGATGACGATCTGGCGCGCTCCACCTTCGAGAACGTAATCTGTATCTTTCAATCTCTGGGATGCCGTTACGCCTTCCCACACGTGCAGCGGCTTCCCCGCAGGAACGGTATAGGACACGAATTCTCCATTGCTGTTCCAGTTCGCCCAGACAGCGAACCGCCGGCGCCACTGGTCCTTTGATTTCAGCTTCTTGAATTCCGCCTCACTCATCCAGCAGATGCTGTTGTCGGCCGACGTTGGATCGACTATGCGATAAAGCTTCGTCCCGGATGGGATGATGATGGCTTCCATTGTGTGAAACGTTTCGTGAGCGTTATCCAGAGGATGTCTTCCTCGTGCTGGGCTCTTCACCGTACTGGTCCAGCCCGGCTTTAGGACAGGAGCGTCTTTGAGCGGTCGATTTGCAAGCTTGCCTGTGTTGTCAACCCAGCCAGGTTTTGCTTTCTCGAACGCTGCAGCTTCTTCAGCCTCGGAAACCTTGCGAAACGCGTGCGGATTCACAGTATTCAAATGCGCCCTGTGCGCCATGTCCGCATCGATTTCCAGCCGCCGCGCCAATTGTGTGAGGTAGTCCTGTACCGGCCTGATCGCCTGGCCCAGCTTGCGTTCGGCGCCGCTTCGAACCTTGTTCACCGTTTCCAGCAGCGCGCCCGCTTTCTTCGCCAGCCCCGTAGCGCCCCATTTCTCGACCAGGCCCAGCAGGCTTTGCGCCGCCTTCGCCGCGTCGGCAAAGGCTGTAGCAAGCTTGCTGGCGCTGAGCTTTCCTGCAAGCGAACGAAGCTCCTTCGCCAGCGTCTTGTACGGGTTGTCCCATTTCAGCGCTTTCAAGGCCGCGACGACCTCCGGCCGCGCCAGGAAGCGGTTCAGCTGGATCACGGCGTCGTCGACGGCGAGCGAAAGCCGAGGCGTCACGCCGCTGACGGCGCCGGCCTTGCGCATCGATGCGAATGCGACTTTCAGGCAGCCTTTGAGCAGCGACCCGACCAGCGGCAGCAGGCCGATCAGGGTCAGGGAAAGCGAGATCCAATGCCAGGGCGTATCGGGTTCTTCGTCGATCTTCTTGCAGTTCGCCACGACGTCGCGCACGTCGCAGATCTGGTCGACGAAGGGAATCATCGAAATGACCGTGCCGGTCACGACCTGGGCGGTGCTGGCGTTGTCGTTGAAATCGCCCTGCAGGACTTCCCAGATCCATTCGGCGCCTGCCGCCAGATTCTTCTTGCCGCTGTCGATCCACGCCGCGGGTGCGGAGCGAAACCAGGCCAAAGCGTTCTCGAACTCGTCGGTCATATCCTGCGCCCCCGTTGCGGTCTAGCTGCTCAACATGCCCTTCGCCCTGGCGACCATGGCAGCCAATGGATCCCATGGTTCGTCCGGCATGGGCGTGCGTTCCTCGTATTCCGCGCTGACCGGCTTTTCGGGAACGTTTTCGTGCCGCGCACTGCCGTTCTGGTCGAGTTTGCCGTTGATGACGACCCCGTCGGCAAACCTGATCTTGTAGCCCACCCCGGCCATCGGTTCGCCACCGGCGTCGCGGTAGTTGAGTGCGATGAAATTCGAGAACTCGCTCACGCCGTTCGGTAAATGCGGCAGTTCCGCCTGTGTTTTTGCGCCTTTGTCGAACAGGTGCTTGCCGCCTTTGACCGTGAATTTGCCGGGGCAGGCGAAGGTGATATCGCCACCTTCGAGGGTGATGGCGGACTGGCCGGCCTGGAGCACGATCTTTTCCTTGGCCTTGATCTCGATACAGTCGTTCACGGAGATCACGGTGATCTCCTTGTCCGCGAGTATGTCGAGCTGATCGGTATGGGCATGCAGCGAGATCGGGCCGTTGGCGGCGATCGCCTGGATTCCTCCGGCATGGCTAAACAGGCCCGCAGCGTTCCCGGCCACGGTCGACGCCGTGTGCGCTGCCGCCAGGTGCAGGTCCGATTGCGTACTCCAGTGCAGGTGCCGGCCGGCGTGGATCACGGTCGAGGCCGGTGTAGCCCAGTTGATGCCGGCGGCAGCGTCCATCAACACGACTGCCGAGCCGAACTTTTCGACCGGCTGCTCGCTGTCCAGCTCGCGGGACCCGTTCTTCGTCTTGAGGGCAGGCTGGCCGTTGACCGCGCCGTCGTATTTGCCGTGCGAGCGCGCGTCGACCTGGTCGATGAAGCCGGCTTGTGCCCTGGCAGACTCCCCGCTGAAGAGCGCCTGTTGCTGGGCGGCGGCATCGCCCAGCGTGTCGCTCAAGGCTTTCGCAGCTTTCAGGGCCGACACCGCTTCGGCAGCGTCCATCTGCGTCGAGGTCACGCCGCTTCCCAGCCTCGGCCGGGCGGAGGTCGACAACAGCACCCCTTCGCCGCCGCGGATCACGGCCCAGGCATCGGTCCGCAATTCGAAGCCGCTGCCGCGGCAGGCGCCCCGGTGCGAAGTCCCGGGAGACTGGTGGATCAGGTACCCGAGATTGAGCTGGGTCGCCGCGGTGCTGGTCGCCAGGCGCGTACGGACCTGGCCACGGGTATCGTCCAGTTGCCACTGGTTGAAGCCGCTGCCATCGAAGTTCCGGCTGTGGATGCCGGACAGGACACCGCCATGGTTGGCGTTCGATTCGACGCCGGCGGAGAACGGCGGCAGGTCCGAGCCGTTGTAGAGCTGGGCCACGATGACGGGACGGTCGATGTCGTTGTCGATAAAGTCGACCAGCACCTCGGTGCCGATGCGCGGGGTGAATTGCGTGCCCCAGTTGGGCCCGGCCAAGGCCTCGGCGACGCGCACCCACGTTCCCGAGCTGTCGTCACCCGGTGCATTGCCGAGCGCATCGGTGTCGTGCGCAAGTCCGCCCCGGTTGGGATTGCGGCCGCGCTGCCAGGCGAACTGGATTTTTACCTGATGATCGCGGTTGGTCGTCGCGACGGCATCGCCGAGCCCGACGACGAGTGCGGTCTGCGGGCCGTGCGCAGTGCCGGTCCGCGGGGCCGCGATCGAGGCCGGCACCAGAGGAACGACGTCGCGCACGCAGCCGAAGGTGTTCCGGTACGTGCCGTTCTCGATGCCGGAAAGCGTGGTGCCGCCGATGCCGGTGTCGAAGTTGTTACGCGCTTCGTGCGCGACCCACAGCACCGTGAATCGATCCTTGGACGTGCGGTAACGATCGTGCTGGGTAAGCCGGAAAGCGTGGCCCGCAGCCAGGCGCCGCACGGCGCCGGCGCCCTCGAAGACCTTGTAGTTCATTTCCAGCGCTTGCAGCATCAGTTCGCCATGCCGGTATGCCGCACGGCGCTCGCTGACGATACGTTCGCCGCTTCCGTCGTAGATCGGCAGCGAAGGCAAGGCGCCTGTGTCGAGGTTCGTTTGCAGTTCCGCCCCCGCTGCGACCAGATGGGCCGGATCCCAGCTGCTGATGCTCACGCCATTCGCTTCCACTGTCCTGCGTGCGCGGAAGTCGTCGATGGCATCGTCGTGTTCGGTGGCGCGCACGCCATGGAAGCGCACCGCTTCTTTTC
Source organism: Massilia haematophila (assembly GCF_042647645.1). Taxonomy (NCBI): domain Bacteria; kingdom Pseudomonadati; phylum Pseudomonadota; class Betaproteobacteria; order Burkholderiales; family Oxalobacteraceae; genus Massilia; species Massilia haematophila. The sequence continues at coordinate 828,383 of NZ_JBHRVV010000001.1, forward strand.
CCGCAACAGCCGGCACGGTCGCGCGACGGTCGAAGATCACGAGCCGATGGCGCGCATGCCCGGTGTCGTCGTCGTTCTCGGACTGGTCGTGTTCGAAACGCCAGTTCAGGCCCTCGGACGCGAGCAGGCGCAGGAGGAATTCGAGATCGCTTTCGCGGTATTGGGTGCAGACAGGGCGGGGCGCGAGTTCCTGGGTGAGATCGAATTCGAAGCGCACCTGCGGATAGTCGGCCAGCAGTTCGGTGACGATATCGCGGACGTTCTTGTCCTGGAAGATGTAGCAGTCGCGGCGGAGTGCCAGTAGCGCCAGCGCCGGCTCAAGCCGCAGCCGATAGCGCGCGACTCCGCCATCGGCGCCGAGCCAGGATGCATGCGTACACAAGCCATGCCACGCACGCCGGCTGCCATCCGGCTGCAGCAAGCGCAGCGTCAATTCTTCGCCGAGGAAGCCGGACAGATCCGGATCGGTCGACGTGCTTAATGCGTCGATATCGAACCAGTACAGCGTATTGATCGCTTCGCGACCGGAGAACTGTTCGGCGGCGAGCGATTGCGGCAAACCGGCCTGTCGTGGGCATGTCAGCGTGAACAGACGGGCATGCTGGCTCAGTCCGGGGCCAAACATGCGCAACGATGCGAAGTCCGGAAGCGCTTTCATGGGAAGCGGCACATGGACGGGTTTGTCATCTGGACGACTCCATTGGTGAGCACGAACGGAATACACACAGACTGCACAACGAGACGGGGCGTCCTGGCGAACTTCCCGATACAGGACGTGCCAAGTCCTTGAGCTTACCCGAGTGGACCAGGCTAGTGCTCAATGGAAAGATGATTCAGATCAATGCAACCGATGAATGCGTTTTGCCGACACGCCGGGCCGATGGCGGCCGAGCCGAAGGAGGAATCAGGAGTGAAGCGAGGCGCCCGGATGACGGCGGGCGCCGCCGCATACTTGCGCCGACGTGTGGCGGAGCAGGGAGCCGGCACGTGCGTCGCGCTCCCTTGTTTGTTGATGCGAGGGCGGTGTTGGCGTCGGCGATCGACCCTGCCCGGGGCGACTGGTCAACGCTTCTCGTTGCTAATCGCTTGCAGCAGCTTGAACGCTTCACGCTGGAACATCGGTTCCGCATCCGCCAGTTCCTTGCTGGCCGTGACATATGCGGCGCGCTTGCGTTCTTTCTTTTCTTCCGGCGGCACCGTCGCCCGCGCGCCCGGCATCATGATTTGCGCGCTGCTGTTGTACTTGCTGTGGATGACCTTCTTGCCGTAGGACGTGCCGTAAAAACGGGTCATTTCGATCGCGGTATCGGCGGAGGCGAAGCGCGTCAGCGCCGGCGCCAGGCGGCGGTGGATCTCGGCCGGCGGCATCTTGTCGAGCCTGGCGAACACGGCCTGGCGCTGTGCTTCGCTCGGGTAGCGGGTGCGCGCCGCCACGCCGCGCATGGCGAATTCGAACTGCATCGCGCCGAGCAGGTCCTGCACGGCTTTCACGTGTGCGGGACTGATTGCGCCGGTCTGCATCGTGGGCGCCGGGCTGGCGGCAAAGGCGGGGACTGCGGCGGGGACTGCGGCAAGCAGCGACAGGCCGAATGCGGTCTGGACGACGAATTTCATAGGTGTTCCTTCTGGTGGCAGGGCATTGCCGTTTGTTTCGCACGGGAAAGGCACGAAAATTGATTCCATCTCGCGCGAAAGCCGGGCAAGGGCGGTGTCTGGCATGTCGGCACGCCGTATCGCGAGCTGGAGTATATCTCCTTGGCAATGCCTAGAATCTAACCAATTATCGCAAGCGCAGGATTGCGCACGCTCGCGGGCAACATGGCCCACCCCAGCACGCCGCAATTGAGGAGTACGGTAGCCCAGAACACCACCTGGAATTCCCGCTTTTTCGACTTGTGCCGGTACACGCGCTGGGCCAGCAGGGCGCCCGGCCAACCGCCGACCAGGGCCAGCATGTGCAGCGTGCTTTCCTTGGTGCGCCAGCGGCCGTTGCGGGCCGCGGACTTGTCCAAGCCATAGGCGATGAAGGCGACCAGGCTGGCGCCGGTATACAGGCCGAGTGCCAGGGCAGGGAGCTTGCCGAGCAGGACGGCAATCCCGAGCATGGCGAAAAAGCCGAAGGCGATCAGCGGCGAGCCGGAACGGCTGGCGGAAGATTCGCGAGCAGGCGCGGTCCGGTCGCGCACGAAGGCGACGCGTTCCGCGCGCGGCTGCCCCTTGTCGTTGACGTGCAGTTCATAGGTGACGAGGTCGCCCGGCGCCGGCCGGATGCCGCGCTCGGTAAAGGCCTTGATGTGAAAGAAGACGCTCGGCCCGCCGCCGTTCTGCGCGATGAAGCCGAAGCCCTGTTCATCCTTCCAGCTGCTGACCCTTCCCTGGTAACGCGGCGTTTTCGTCTGGCGCATCGGCTTTCCTGTCGTTCGAACAGGAGCGAGTGTAACGGTGGACATTCCTGGAGGCAATGCACAGTGCACGGCCCATGCGGACGGCATAAAAAAGGCGCCAGGCTTCGAGCCATGGCGCCAAGGAGGAGGAGAGAGGAGGCCGGCAGTGCCGGCGGTTCAGTACTGCTTAGTCGACGTTGCGGCCGCGCGCCTTCAGTGCCGCGCGCACGCCGCGGCCGTAGTCCGGATCGGCCAGGTCGAACTGGCGCAGCTGGCGCTGCAGGACTTCGTCGGTTACCTGGCTCAGCGGGCCGGCCAGGTTGTCGAACAGGTTCTGCTTCTCGTCAAGCGGCATCAGGCGGAACAGGTTGCCTGGCTGGGTATAGTCGTCTTCCTGGCCGCGGAAGTCGAAGCGGCCGGCGTTGCCGACCAGCGGCAGCTCCTGTTCGCCGTGGCCCATGCCGAGCGCACCCTTGCCGACCGGGTCGACCGGATCGTAGATCTGGGCCGCGCCGCCGTTGACGATCGCCATCGCGCCGTCGCGCTGCTGGTTATGGAAGGGGCAGCGCGGCGCGTTCACCGGCAGGTGCTGGTGGTTGGTGCCGACGCGGTAGAGCTGGGCGTCGTGGTAGGCGAACAGGCGGCCCTGCAGCATCTTGTCCGGCGAATAACCCATGCCCGGCACCACGTTCGCCGGCGAGAAGGCGGCCTGCTCGACTTCGGCGTGGTAGTTCAAGGGATTGCGGTTCAGTTCCAGCACGCCCACCGGCAGCAGCGGGAAGTCGCCCTGCGGCCAGACCTTGGTCAGGTCGAACGGGTTCCAGCCGGTGCGCGCTTCCCACTCAAGCAGCTGCTGCGGCGTGGCGACCTGCACCTTGACGTCCCACTGCGGGAAGTTGCCCGAGGCGATGGCGTCGAACAAATCGCGCTGTGCGTGGTCCGGGTCGGCGCCGCCGAGGCGCACCGCCTCCGCATTCGACAGGTTCCTGATGCCCTGGCGCGTCTTGAAGTGCCACTTCACGTAGACGCGCTCGCCGGCATCGTTGATCAGGCTGTAGGTATGGCTGCCGAAGCCGTGCATGTGGCGGTAGCCGTCCGGGGTGCCGCGGCTGGAGAACAGGATCGTCACCTGGTGCAGGCTTTCCGGGGCGCGGCTCCAGAAGTCGAACATCATGTTCGCCGACTTCAGGTTGCTGTCCGGGCAGCGCTTCTGGGTGTGGATGAAATCCGGGAACTTGATCGGGTCCTTGATGAAGAACACCGGCGTGTTGTTGCCCACCAGGTCCCAGTTGCCTTCCTCGGTGTAGAAGCGCAGGGCGAAGCCGCGCGGGTCGCGCTCGGTATCGGCGCTGCCTTTTTCCCCGCCGACGGTCGAGAAGCGCAGGAAGGTCTCGGTCTTCTTGCCGATCCCGGAGAACAGCTTGGCCTTGGTGAAATGGCTGATGTCGTGGGTGACGGTGAAGGTGCCGTAGGCGCCCGAGCCCTTGGCGTGGACGACGCGCTCGGGAATGCGCTCGCGGTTGAAGTGCTGGAGCTTTTCGATCAGGTGGAAGTCCTGCAGCAGCAGGGGGCCGCGCGGGCCGGCGCTTAGGGAATTCTGGTTATCGGCGACCGGGATGCCGGAAGCGGTGGTCAGGCGGGGCTGGGTCATGCTCTCTCCTCTTCGAAATGACGAATTTGATGAGGAGGATTCTAACTAGTGCTGAGCGAAAGATAAATTTGATTGATTTGATTGAATCGATAGATAATTCCTAAAGGCAAGAGGAGCAGGGGCGGTGCGTTCTGCGCCCGCCCTGCAAACACTGTTCGCTACGGTCAGTAGCGGCGTACCGATCCGCTGGTCTGGCCGTTCATCTTGGCCTGGATTTTTTTCCAGATAAAACCGGCAATTGCCATCATGATCATCTTGCGCATGTGAGCCTCCTTGAAGTAATCAAATTGTGTCGCGTGGATGGATGTGTTCAGCGCCCGCTGACGGAACGCCGGCCTTCGCCGGCGGCCGGCGCGTCCGCCGTCCGGGGCGATTGTTGCGTGTCCTGCGCGTCGTGCGAATCGTTCTTCCAGATGCCGCGGATGTTCATCGCCATCAGCGCCACCTGCAGCGCGATCAGGGCCCAGGCTTCGTCGTGCACGCCCCAGACGATCCACAGCAAATTGCTGAGGATGAACATCCAGAAGCCGAACACCCGCCGGCCGGCGCGTTGCGAGCCGATCAGGTAGGCGGCGTACAGGCTGACCGCCATCGCGGGCCATTGGAGGAAGTCGAGGAATTCGTCCATACGCCGTCACGCCGCCTTCTTGCGGCGCGCCGGCGCCTTGCTTGCGGCCGCAGTGGCGCGGGTGGTCTTTGCCGCCGCCTTTTTTGCGGCGGGCTTGGCGGACGCCTTGGCGGCCGGTTTTGCAGCCGCCTTGGCCGAGGTGCGCTTCGCACTTGCCGTTGCGGGCTCGCGGCTGCTGGCCGTCCTGCGCGTGCGCGGCGGCGGCGCTTCGTCCTCGTCCTCGTCTTCGACCGGCTTCGGCGCGCGCTTCGGCGGCGGCGGTTCGTCGTCGTCGTCCTCGTCCACCGCGACCTTGCCCTTGCCCGGCTTCTTGCCCAGGCTGGCCTGCAACAGCGCGACCAGGTCGATCACGTTGGTCGACTTGGCCGGCTTCTCGTCGGGGTCGGGCATCGTGATGGTCTTGGTCTGCTTGGCCTTGATCTTCTTTTCCACCAGGGCCAGCAGGTCCTCGCGGTAGTCGTCGTGGTACTGGCCCGGGTCCCAGTCCTCGCTCATGCCCTCGACCAGGGCCATCGCCATCTTCAGTTCCTTGTCGCTGACCGCGGCGCTCTTCGCCTTTGCCGACGGAATCTTCAGCTCGCCGGCGTCGCGGATCTCGTCCGGGTAGCGCAGGGTGTTCAGCACGATGGTGTCGCCCTCGCACACCAGCGCCGCCAGGTGCTGCTTGACGCGGATGACGACGTGGGCGATGCCGATCTTGCCGACCTTCTTCAGCGTCTCGCGCAGCAGGGCGTAGACCTTGTCGCCGCCCTTGCCGGGCGCGAGGTAGTAGGGATGGTCGTAGTAGAGCAGGGGCACGTCGCCGGCGTCGACGAATGCAAGGATGTCGATGGTGGCGGTGGCCTCGGGATTAGCGCGGCGCAGGTCCTCGTCGGACAGCACCACGTATTCGCCCGACTCGTATTCGTAGCCCTTGACGATGTCGTCCCAGGAGACTTCCTTCTGGGTGGTCTTGTTGTAGCGCTTGAAGCCGATCGGGGAGAAGTCGCGGCGGTCGAGCATGGTGAGGTCGAGCGCATTGTTGCTCACCGCTGGGTACATCTCGACCGGGATGTGGACCAGCCCGAAGCTGATCGCACCCTTCCACATGCTGCGCGCCATATCTTCTCCTCCCTCGTTGTCGTTGTGGTTGTGGTTGTTATTCGCCGACGCTGCCGGTGACCGGCAGCACGATGCCCGTGATGTAGCTCGAGCAGGCGTTCGAGGCCAGGAACACGTAGGCCGGCGACAGTTCCTCGGGCTGGGCCGCGCGGCCGTAGGTGGTGCTCTCGCCGAAGTGGACGATCTTGTCCGGCGCCTGGTCGGCCGGATTGAGCGGCGTCCAGACCGGGCCCGGCGCCACGCAGTTCACGCGGATGCCCTTGTCGAGCAGGTTCGCCGCCAGCGACATCGTGAAGGCGTGGATCGCGCCCTTGGTCGAGGAATAGTCGAGCAGCATCTTCGAGCCCTTCAGGCCGGTGACCGAGCCGGTATTCACGATCGCGGCGCCGCGCTTCATGTAGGGCAGGGCGGCCTTGGCCATGTGGAAGTAGCCGTAGATGTTGGTGCGCATGGTTTCGTCGAAGCGCTCCTCGGTGATGTCCATCAGGCTGCTGGCGTGTTCCTGGAAGGCGGCGTTGTTCACCAGCACATCCAGGCGGCCCCATTCGGCGACCACGCGGTCCACCGCCTGCTGGCAGAATTCCATGTCCTTGACGTCGCCGGCGATGGTCACGCAGCGCCGGCCCTCGGCCTCGATGCAGCGCTGGGTCTCGGCCGCGTCCTCGTGTTCATTCAGGTAGAGGACGGCGACGTCGGCGCCTTCGCGCGCGAACAGCACCGCCACCGCGCGCCCGATGCCCGAGTCGCCGCCGGTGACGATCGCCACCTGGCCCTCGAGCTTGCCGCTGCCCTTGTAGTGTTCGGCCATGAAGCGCGGCTTGACCTCCATCTGCGCTTCCAGCCCCGGCTTGGCCAGGTGCTGTTCCGGCATCGGCGGCACCGGCTGCTGGGCGCCGATCTGGACCGGCTTTTCGCCTTCCTGCTCCTGCTGGCTCGCATCGAGCTGGTCCTGGCGGTTCTGGATCGCCTTCTGGTGGTTCGCTACATCGTCCTGGTTGGCCATCGCAAGCTTCCTTTCGCATCCTGGTTCTCGATCGGGCCAGTATCGGCCGCGCACGGATGCGCGACGGTGCGCTCCCACACACAAGACCGGGCTTGCCTGTTCGTCAGCTGCCGAATATGTCAAAATTCATACTGTTTCGTAACAAATATGCATGACAAGGAGAAAACCATGCCTCAGCAGGCCGAGCCGCAAGGCCAACGCGCCGGGTTGTTCGTCAACCCGGCAGCCCAGCGGCGCCGAGAGTTCCAGGCCGGCTGCGGCGGCCAGTTCGCGCGCCTGGCGCTGGCCGACGGCGCCGATGCGGCGCTCGATGCCTTGCAGCGCGAACCGGTCGACCTCCTCGTCATCGATCTCGAGCGCTTCGATCCCGAACTCGACCTGGCCGGCCTGGCCCGGCTGGTGTCGGCGCGCGCCGGCGCCCCGACCCTGGTGCTGTGCCCGTTCGCCAACGCGCGCTGGCTGCCGGCCCTGATGGCCTGCGGTCCGGTCGAGTATGCGATCGCGCCGCTCGCGCCCCAGGCCTTGCGCGAGCTGGTCGCGGCGCGGTTGGCGGCCGGCCCCACCCCGGTGCGGGCGCCGACCCCGCGCGAAAGCGAGCTGGAGGAACTGGCGGCCCTGCGCGCCAGGGTGCAAGCGGCGCTCGGCCAGGGCGAGGACCCGGTGGCGCTGTCCGAACGCCTGTGCGAGGCGCTGTGCAGCTGGCCCGGCGTGGTGCATGCGGCCCTGTTCTACCTGCAGCCCGGCGGCGACCTGCGGCTGCAGGCGCAGCATGGCACGCGGCGCGGCCTGAACCTGGCCGCCGTCCTGCAGCGCGGCGAGCGCCTGCTGCAATCGCCCTTGCGCCATGCCTTCCCGGGCCTGCTGGCGGTGGCCGCGAATACCGTCGCCCTGCTCGACGCCCCGGAAAAGGCAGGCGAACCGGAACTGGCGCAGGCGCTGCGCACGCACGGGGTCGAAATGGCGCTCGCGCTGCCGATTCCGGCGGGCGGTCCCGGCAGCGGCTTGAACAGCGCGCGCGGCTCGCTGTGCCTGTTGTTCGACCACGCCCGCGCGTTTTCGCGCGACCAGCTCGATGCGCTGGAAGAACTGGCGGCGCTGGCGGAGGTCGGCCTGCGCATGGCCGACATGGGACGCGAGGGCGAAGAACTGCTGGCGCGCCTGACCCATGTCTCGACGGTCGACGCGCTCACCGGCGTGGCCAACCGCCGCCACGGCGAAGCCTTGCTGGAGATGGAAATCAAGCGCGCGCGGCGTTACCGCCTGCCGCTGGCCCTGATCGCCTTCGACATCGACCGCTTCCGCGAAGTCAACGAGCGCTACGGCCACCCGGTCGGCGACGTCGCGCTGCGCGCGGTGGCCGAGGCCGCCCACAAGCTGCTGCGTTCCAGCGACATCGTGGTGCGCGCCGGCGGCGAGGAATTCCAGGTGATCGCGCCGCACACCAGCGCGATCGACGGCCTGAAGATCGCCGAGAAGCTGCGCGCGGCGATCGCGGCGACCGCGATTCCCGGCTGCGACCAGGTCACCGTCAGCCTTGGCGTGGCCCAGCTGGGCGAGCAGGAGAGCGCCGACTCGCTGATGGTGCGGGTGAACGCGGCGCTGGCGCGGGCCAAGCGGGCAGGGCGCAACTGCGTCGAGCTGGCGATGCAATGATCGGGTTTGGTAGGGTGGGTTCTTGAACCCACGCTGTCTGACCTGGTGCTCGGAGACAGCGCTGTTAAAGCCGCCGGCTTCGGACGCTCCGGTGGTTCGCAGCAGTACCATTGCGCGTGGGCTCGAGAGCCCACCCTACATAGGCCGACCACCGCCAGCGTCCGGCATGCTACCCTTGCGCCTTCGAAACACACGCATGAAACGAAGAACACGATGTTGCACTGGTTGAGGCACTACCGGCGCGCCATGCTGCCGGGCGACATCAGCGCCGGACTGGTGGTGGCGATGATGATGATCCCGCAAGGCATGGCCTACGCGCTGGTGGCGGGCCTGCCGCCGGTGGTCGGGATCTACGCCAGCATCGTGCCGCCGGTCCTGTATGCGCTGTTCGGCACCAGCACCACCCAGTCGGTCGGGCCGATGGCGATCATCTCGCTGATGACCGCGTCCGCGCTGGCGCCGCTGGCGCCGGCCGGCAGCTCGCTGTACGCCACGCTGGCGGCGCAGCTGGCGCTGATCACGGGCGCGGTACTGCTGTTGTGCGGCCTGCTGCGCATCGGCTTCATCGCCAACTTCTTCTCGCGTCCGGTGATGAGCGGTTTCACCATCGGCTCCTCGATCGTGATCGCGCTCGGCCAGCTGCCGGCGCTGCTCGGCGCCAAGCTCCCCGACGTGCACCTGCCCAGCGCGATGCTGGGCCTTGGTTCACTGCTTCTGCTGCTGTTCGCGCGCAGCCGCCTGGCGCCGCTGCTGCGCCGCCTTGGCCTGCCCGCCACCGCCGCCGACATCGGCGCCAAGCTCGCGCCCATGGTGGTGGTGCTCGGCTCCACCGCGCTGGTGCCCCTGCTCGGCCTGCAGGCGCTGGGCGTGCACACCACCGGCAGCGTGCCGACCGGCCTGCCGATCCTGGCGCTGGATGTATCGTCCAGCCACTGGCAGGCGCTGCTCCAGCCGGCGCTCCTGATCGGCTTCATGGTGTTCCTGATCAGCATGTCGGGGGCGCAGGCGCTGGCGCTCAAGCGCGCCGAGAAGCTGCACAGCAACCGCGAACTGGTCGGCCTGGGTGCGGCCAACCTCGGCAGCGCACTGACGGGCGGCTTCCCGGTCACCGGCAGCATGTCGCGTTCGGCCGTGAATTTCGCCGCCGGCGCCAATTCCCAGCTGGCCAGCCTGATCACCGCCGCGCTGCTGGCCCTGGCGCTGGTGGCGCCCACCGGCTGGCTGGCCCTGATGCCGTTGCCGACGCTGGCGGCGACCATCATCGTCGCCGTGCTGGGCATGCTCGATACGACGACGCTGCGCACCGCCTGGCGCTTCGACCGCCTCGATGCCGCGGCCCTGGTTGCCACCGCCGGCGGCGTGCTGGCGCTGGGTGTCGAGGCCGGCGTGGTGATCGGCGTGGCGCTGTCGATGGGCGCCCTGATCTGGCGCGCCAGCCGCCCGCATATCGCGGTGCTCGGCCGCATCCCGGGCACCGAGCATTTCCGTAACATCGCCCGCCACGCGGCCGAGACCGCGCCGGGCCTCCTGATGCTGCGGGTCGATGCCGGCCTGTTCTTCGGCAACGTCGACGCGGTGAACGAACGCGTCGAGGACGAGCTGGCGGCGCATCCGGGCACGCGCGACCTGGTGCTGGTGCTGTCGGCGGTGAACGAGGTCGACACCACGGCGCTGTTCGCGCTGAACGAACTGAATGCCAGCCTGGCCTCGCGCGCGATCGTGCTGCACCTGGCCGAGGTCAAGGGGCCGGTGATGGACAGGCTCAAGCAAAGCGACTTGCTGGCGCGGCTGAACGGGCAAGTGTTCCTGAGCACGGCGATGGCCTGGGATGCGTTGGCTAACAACAAAAATGCCTGATGGTTATTGCGGTGCGTTAAGTGCTATGGCAGTATTTACCTGCAGCTAACAAACCTGAGGAGGCTGGCAATGCACCGTACCATCACCGTCGGCTGCGCGATCGCCGCCACGAGCCTGTGGATTGCAGGGCAGGCAGAAAATTCCATGGCGCTGTTCGCGGCCGCCGGCCTGTTCGAGCTGGTGTTCTGGAAGCGCATGCTGGCACGCGTTACCCCCTGAGCCGGGGCCTGCATGGCACCGCGCTTAGCGTCGGGACCGGGCGCGGGACCCGGCACCAGCATCGGCTTTTCCTCCCATCTGACACGCGGCGCGGCCGTCCTTGGCCTGGCGCTGGCCGGCCTGCCGCCGGCCCACGCCATCGAGACCAAGGTCAGCGGACGCGTGAACTTCGGCGCCGTCGCGCGCGTCGAGTCCCAGGATCCGCGGCTGCTGACCGGCCTGAACGCCGCCGCGATCGGCCTGACGGGCTACGGCGCCGGCGGCAACGCCGACGACGCCAACCTGAACTACCGCCGCGGCGACCTCGCCTCGGTGGCCCTGAAGGCCTACGTCGACCTCAGCCTGCGCGAAGGAGCCTGGTCGGCGCTGGTGCGGGTCAAGGCCTGGCGCGACGAGGCGCTGGAGGACCGCGGCCGGCCCTGGGGCAACGCCGCCAACGGCTATGCGGCCGCCGCGCCGCTCTCGGACGCCGGCGCCGCGCGCCTGTCGCGCTTTTCCGGCGTGGCGCTGGGCGAGGCCTGGCTGCAGTATGCCGGCCAGGCCGACAAGCTGCGTTACAGCGCCCGCCTCGGGCAGCAATCGCTGAACTGGGGCGAGCGTTCCATCACGCCCGGCGGGCTGGAGGCGCTCAACCCAAAGGATTTGCCGGCCCTGCGTAGGGCCGGCGCCGTTCCCCAGGAAATGCGCGTGGCCGTGCCGATGCTGTCCGGCCGCATCGAATTGACGCCTGCCTTCGGCGTCGAGGCGTACTACCAGACCCGCCACAAGCCGACCGCGCTCGACATGTGCGGCACGCTTTGGGCCCTCAGCGACTACCTGGCCGAAGGCTGCGATGTCGTGATGTCGGGTCAGCCGATGGTGAGCGACCGTGCCCGCATCCCGCTCGGCGCCTACCAGAAGCGCCTGCCCACGCCGGAGGTGAACGGACCCGAATACGGCCTTGGACTAAGCTGGAAGTCGCAGGCGCTGGGCCTGGACGTCGGCCTGTATCACGCGCGCTACAACGCGCGCACGGCCCTGCCCAGCCTGCGGCGCAGCACCCGCCCCAACGGCCCGGCCCTGGTCGCCGGCGACCCGGACGGGCGCAACATGGCCTATTTCACCGAGTACCCGCAGGACCTGGCGATCACCGCGCTCACCGTCCAGCACCAGCGCGGGCGCGCCAGCTTCTACGGCGAAGCCTCGTACCGGCCGCGCCAGCCCTTCATGCTGGCCCCGGGCGACGTGCTGCCGCCCTTCCTGAACGCCACCATGCCGGCCCTGCTGCGCGCGGACGCCAACGCGGTGCCGCCGGGCGGCATCTTCCACGGCTACGACCTGTATGCGATGTCGCAGCTGCAGCTGGGCACGCGCCACGAGTGGCAATGGGGCAGGGTGGCGCTGGCCGGCGCCGCCGAGGTGGTGGGCAAGCATGCGGCGGATTTGCCGGACCGGGCGTTGCGTCGCTACGGCCGCGCCGACATCTTCGGCGCCGGCCCGGTGAACGGCGCCTGCGCCGTCACCACCGGCGACGCGGCGCGCCAGTGCAGCCTGCGCGGCTACGCCACGGCGAATGCCTGGGGCTACCGGCTGCGGCTGGACGCGCGCCTGCCGGCGCTGGCGCAAGGCCTGGCGGCGAGCGCCAGCCTGAGCTTCGCGCACGACGTGAAAGGCTGGTCCGGCGACTTCCTGCTCAACGAGGGACGCAAGACGGCCAACCTGGCGCTGCGCTTCGAGTACCGCCAGCGCTACCTGCTCGAGCTGCAGTACCTGCCGGGCTGGGGCGGCGACTACAACCAGGTTGCCGACCGCGACGTCGCGGCGCTCGCTGCCGGGGTCCGTTTCTAGTGCATGCACGATAGCGTTGCACCAGAACGGTGCATGCTGGCGGCCGATAGTGCCTTGCCGCTGCTGGACAGGCAGGCACGAATCCTGCACGCTCTCCGTCGTCAACAACGGAGGAAACGATGATGCAGATCCGAATGCTCGACGCCGCCGGCGCGGCGGCGCACGCGGCCCCGCTGCGCGCACTGCTGCTCGACGCGGTCGCGCATGGCGCATCGGTGGGATTCATAGCCACGATCGACGAGGCGGCGGCGGATGCCTACTGGAACGAGGTGCGCGCGGCGCTGGACCAGGGTTCGCGCGTGCTGCTGGTGGCCTGGCGCGACCACGTGCTGGTCGGCACCGTCCAGCTCGACCTGTGCCAGAAGCCGAACGGCCTGAACCGCGCGGAAGTGCAGAAGCTGCTGGTGCACAGCGGCGCGCGCCGCGGCGGCGCGGCGACGGCGCTGATGGAGGCGCTCGAGGTGCAGGCGCTGGCGCTGGGGCGCGGCCTGCTGTTCCTGGACACCGAGGCGGGGTCAGGCGCCGAGGCGCTCTACCAGCGCCTGGGCTACACCCGGGTCGGCGAATTGCCGGAGTATTGCGCGACGCCCGACGGCCATTGGCGCGCGACGGCGATCTACTACAAGACCTTGTTCGTGCGCGAGCGCAAGGGCGCGCTCGCGGCCTGAGATCGCAAGCTGGGGGTGTGAGGCGCCTATACGCTCTTCCTGCGTTCCGGGCCGGTATGCGGCGGCGCCAGCTTGATCGGTGCGGCCAGCTCCGGGTAGAGCGCCTGCTTGCCGGCGTAGACCGCGGCGATCGCGGCCATGTCGGCGTCCTGGTCGCCGGAGAGGCGCACGGTGTCGACCACGCTCAGCACTTTGTCGCGGTAGTCCATGTAGACCAGCAGCACCGGCACGTCGGCGGCCACCGCCAGGTGGTAGAAGCCGCTCTTCCAGTGCGGGCGGTAGCCGCGCGTGCCTTCCGGCGTGATCGCGACCCAGCACCATTCTTCGCGCAGCATGTTCTGCGCCAGCGAGCGCGTGGCGCCCATCGGCGCGCGGCGGTCGACCGCGATGCCGCCCCAGTAGCGCATGAGCGCGCCGATCGGCGGTTTGAACAGCGAGTCCTTGGCCAGCCAGCGGAACTGCAGGCCCAGCGCCCACTTGCCCAGCAGACCGACGAGGAAATCCCAGTTCGAGGTGTGCGGATAGACGACCGCAATGCCGTGCGGACCGGGCAGCGGCTTGTAGTGCAGCTTCCAGCCGATCAGGTTCAGCAGGCGCAGGGCAGTGCGCTGGCACCAGGTGGGCAGTGCCGCGGGACGCAGCAGATGGTCGCTCATGTTCTCTCCGTCGCGCCGTGCATCAGCTGAAAGGCTGGCCGGCCGTCATCTTGTATTTTGCTGTTCTTGTAAGGAAGTAAGCTTACTTCCCGGAAAACCAAGCGGAGGATTCTATAGCGGCGGCGGGAGGGCGACAAGCAAAAAGACCACGTCTGTTGTAAGACGGCGGCGTAGTATCATGCCGGCTTCATTGACTGATCATTGCCGGCTTTCGGCAGGACCGAATCGACACCATGGACATCACGATCTACCACAACCCGCGTTGCGGCACCTCGCGCAATACCCTGGCGGCCATCCGCGACGCCGGCCACGAGCCGCGCGTCGTCGAGTACCTGAGCCACCCGCCCAGCCGGGAGGAACTGCAGGCCATGCTGGCCGCCGCCGGCCTGACGCCGCGCGCAGCGATCCGCAGCAAGGAAAGCCTGTACGCCGAGCTGGGGCTGGACGCCCCGGGCACCACGGACGAGGCCCTGCTGGACGCGATGCTGGCCCATCCGGTGCTGATCAACCGGCCCTTCGTGGTGACGCCCAAGGGCGTGCGGCTGTGCCGGCCGTTCGAGCTGGTGCAGGAAATCCTGTAAGGCCGCCGCCACGCTCGCCCGGCTGTGACAAAAGGTGAGAAAGTAGCAACACTGTTTCGGGTATCGTTGCAGGGATAAGGTCGTGCTCACCGGGGCGTACGGGTTGCCGTGACGTCACGGTTCGAGGACGACGACAACCCCGCCCCGAAGGTGCCCGATGAAACGTTTGCTGTTGAGCCTGACGCTCGCCTGGACTTCCCTTGCGCCGCCGCCCGCCGCTGCTACTGCTACCGCCACTGCTACCGCCACTGCTGCTGCTGCTGCTGCTGCTGCTGCGCCCGCCGAATCCGCGCCAGCCCTGCCGGCGACACCCGCCCAGTGGCGCGCCGCCGCCTTGCGCGACGTCGAGGCGGCTTACCGGGTCACGCTGGCGAACCACGCCGGCGCGCGCGATCCGCACAATCCCGCCTTCCTCGACCATCTCGCGGCCGCCAGGGCCCACGGGCTGGGCCTGGCAAGCCGGGTCGGCGACGGCCCGGGCTATGTCGCCACGCTGCTGGCTTTTTCGAACCGCATCCGCGACGGCCACGCCGGCGCCTACCCCACGTTCAGCTTCGGCGCGGTCCGGCCGACGCAGTGGCCCGGCTTCGTCGCCGCCTGGCGCAACGACCTGTTCGTCCACACGGCGCAGGATGGCGCGGCGCGCGAGGGCGAACGCATCGTCTCCTGCGACGGCAAGCCTGTGCGGCGGCTGCTGGAAGAAACGGTCTTCGGCTACTTCGGCCGCATCGCCGAGGAAGGGCAGTGGTGGAGCGAATCGGCCAACCTCTTCCTCGACTTCGGCAATCCCTTCGTGCCAAGGCCGCGGCGCTGCCTGTTCGAGCTGGACGGCCGTCGGACCGAGCGCGACCTGCACTGGCGTCCGATGCCGGATGCCGCCTCCGCCTGGATCGAAGCAAGCGTGACCGGCGACACCTTGCCGGTCGGCCTGACCGAGCTGCGCAAGAACCTGTTCTGGGTCGCCATGCCGACCTTCAAGCCTTCCGCGCAGGAGCGCGAGACTTACCGGGCGATGTATGGGCAGGTGCGGGCCGAGCGCGCGCGCTTCCTGGACGCCGATGCGGTCATTATCGACCTGCGCCTGAACAGCGGCGGCAACTCGCAATGGAGCCGGGATTTCGCCGCCGCGCTCTGGGGCGACGGGCGGGTGACGCGGCGCGCGGATGCGTCCGACGCCAGGGAAGCCGTCTGGTACCGCGCTTCGCCCGGCAACATCGCCCATTTCCAGGGTCTGCTGGAAAAAAGCGCGGCGCAGGGAGAAACGTCGTTCGAACGCCGCCTCAAGACCCTGGTAAGCGACCTGCGGGCGGCCGAGGCGGCCCGGCAGCCCTACCATGTACTGGACACCGGGGCGCGCGAGGCGCCGGCCGATCCGCAGGCCGACCGGCCGGACGATCCGCCGCCGTTCACGCGCCCGGTCTATGTCATCGTACCGGGCAACTGCGCCAGCGCTTGCCTCGACGCCATCGACGTCTTCAAGCTCTTCCCGAACACCAGGCTGATCGGCGCGCCCAGTTCGGCCGATTCGACCTACATGGAGGTGCGCAGCGAGAAGCTGCCCGGCGGGCTGGCGCGCGTGGTCGTGCCGACCAAGCTCTACGTGAACCGCCCACGCGGCAACGGCGAGTTCTACCGGCCGGACATCCCCGTGACCGCCCTGCGCTGGACCATGGAGGCTTTCCTGGACGCCGTCGAGCGGGACCTGGCGCGCGGGACACGCCCGTAAGCGATCGCATCCTGAGGCTCGCCCCAAGCAGGCGCGGTGTTCGCGTTGTAGCCTAGTGCTGGTAGGCTCCGATGTCATACCCGGTCGCCTTGCTGCGCGGCTTGCCCTGGTAATCCTGCTCGGGCGCGTCGTCGCCGGCGCCGCGGCCGATCGCCGGCGAACGCGGCGTCAGGCGGAAGTCCGGGGTGCCGGTGCGGGTGTATTCGACAAAGGCCGGCTCGGCGGCGACGGTGCCGACGTGCGTGCGGCCCGGCGGCAGCAGCCAGTCGGCCACCGCGTTCTGGAACACCAGGTTGTTGCGGTAGCTGTTGTTCTCGCCGGTCTGGCCCTGTTCCAGGATGCCGTGCAAGTTGTCGAACACGATGTTGTTCGCCACCACCGTGTGGTCGTTCGGCCCCTGGGTATGGCGGTAGTCGCCGCCGCCCACCACGATGCCCGAGCCCGAGGTGGAGATCGTGTTGCCGCTGACTTCGACCCGGTGCGCGTCATGCCAGAGCAGGATGCCGGCGCCGGAGACGCGGTAGACCAGGTTGCTCTTCACGCGCGCCTCGGTGCCGATGAGCAGGCCGTGGTGGCTGCGGCAGTTGGCCGGGCCGATGTCGTGCACGTTGTTGGCGACCAGGTCGGATTCGCTGCCCTTGTACAGGCTGTCGACCACGATGCCGGCGCCGCCGACAACCTCGCAGGGCACGTCGAGGCCGAGGTGGTGGACGTGGTTGTGGCGGATCACGTTGTGCGAACCGCCGTTGTGGATGCCGCTCAGCCATTTGTTGCCGCTCTGGTACTGGGTGCCGTCGATGTCGAAGCCGACGATGTCGACGTGGCTGCCGCGGTTGTCCCAGGCGCTGGTGGTGCGCGAGTCGAGCGGCGGCACGATGCGGGCGCCCCAGCGCTCGACGGAATGGAAGATGATGCGGGCCTCGGCGCTGCCGCTGACCTCGGTGCGGAAGCCCCCGGTGTACTGGCCCGGAGCGACGTAGACGGTAGTGCCGGGCGTGACCACCTGGGCCGCGCGGCTGATGGTGCGGAAGGGCTCGGCTTCGGTGCCCGGATTGGCGTCCGAGCCGTTCGGCGCGACGTACAGGTTGGTGCGCACCACCTCGGGCACCACGAGCTGCTCGGACGAGCCCTCGCCCCAGCGGCAGCCGCCGAGCGCGAGCAGGATCACGCAACACGGCAGGGCGGCGAGCGGATGGGCGCGGCGAAAGGGGGCTCGGTTGGCGGGGCCGGTCATGGCGTTCCTTGTAACAGGGTGCACCTGGGGAAGCACTGATCTATTCATGACGGCGGTCTTGGCGTGGAGAAAAAACGTCCTGCTGCGTTGCAAACCACAGCCATACCACGCGGTATGGCTGTGGTTTGCGCCTTGCCGGCCGCTTTTTTCCATGCCGATCCCATCCGTCAGAATAGATCAGTGCTTCCCAAAGTGTCACCCGGCGCTCCCGCTGCCCGGCCCGGTTTGATCAAGGTTTCTTTTGAGCAAACGCAAGGTAGCTTACGCGTGCCCATGCATGGCTCAGGCTGGCACGACCTGGGGCATGTAGGCCGCCAGGAACTCCGGCGGCATGCGGCGCGGGCGGCCGCCGCTGATGTCGATGCAGACCAGTTCCCAGCGTCCGCGCAGGACGGTCGCGCCGTCGCTGTTCCTGATCAGCTGGAACCGGCGCTCCATCGACAGCTTGCCGTCGCCGCCGACCAGCCAGGTGCCCAAGGTCAGTTCCTCGCCCAGCAGCGTGGGCAGGAGGTAGTCGTAGGCGCCGTGACGGATCGCCATCGCGCGGTCGAGGCGCCGGTAGTCCTCCAGGCTCAAGCCCAGCGACTCCGAGTGGGCCCAGCCGACCTGCTCGCACCAGCGGACGTAGACGGCGTTGTTCGTGTGGTTCAGCCCGTCGATGTCCTCAGGACGCGGCACGAGCGGCAGGGTGTACGGTTGCGGATAGTCCCAGTTCAAGTCGGTTCCCTTCAGGCGTCAGCCGTGGGCCTGCGCGCGCTGCTGCGACGCCCGGGCCCGCCGGCAAAGCGCCATTCTAACCGCCGGGCCGGCCGCACGCAGGCTCAGGCCAGTTCGAGCAGCAGCGCCTGGTGGTCCGATCCGGTCTCGGCGGCGTCCACCCGCACCCGGCCGACGCGCTCGGCCAGGCCCGCGCTGACGAACGCGAAATCGAAGGTGAAGGGCGCGTCCGCGTCCGGATTGTCGTCGTGCAGGCCGACCGTCGGCGCGTGGCGCCGGCCCGGCTGGGTCAGGCTCCAGGCATCGCGCAGCGCCGGCGTGCCGTCGGCGAAGGGCGCCAGCAGGCGCGCATATTCGGGCGAGCCGGGCAGCATGTTGAAGTCGCCCAGCAGGATCGCGTGGGCGGCGCGCGGCAGCGCCTCGAAGGGGCCGGCTTCGGGTTCGCCCGGCCGCGGCGTGCGCGCGTGCAGCACGGCTTCGCGGTGCAGCTCGCGCAGGCGCTCGACCTGGGCCATGCGCTGGACCAGCGAGAAGTACTCGAGGTGCACCGACAGCACGCGCAGCAGGCCGCAAGGCGTCTGCAGCGTCACTTCCAGCGCGCTGCGCGGCATGCTCATCACTTCGGGATCGGGCGGCCAGGGCAGGGAATGGCGCAAGACCTGCAGGATCCGGTAGCGCGAGAAGATCATGGTGCCGATGCGGCGCCGGCTGCCCTCGGGCGCCAGGGTGTCGAGCGTGGTGCAGGTGGCCAGGTTGTAGCCGGGCAGGCGCAGGGCCAGGCCCTTGAACTGGTCGCCGAGCGGGCTGCCGTCGCGCGCCTCGTAACCGCAGGCTACTTCCTGCAGGCATAGAACATCGAAGTGGGAAAAGCGCGAGAGTGTGGCGACGACGCGATCGAGGTCGGCGCCGCCTTGCGCGGTGCGGGCCGACTGCATATTCCAGGTGATAAGCTTGGGCATTGCTGTCCTCTTTTGTTCGAAGCGCACAGCCTAAGCTTCTACGGCCGAGCCGGCCTGATCCAGCTCAGGCTTGGTGAGCGAACCCGGCTGTACTGTCGCGGAGGTCCCATGTACACGATCGTCCTGCTGCTCTACCTGCAGCAGAACCTGGAAGTGACGCTGGAAGGCAGCAGCCTGCGCGGCGCCTACGAGACGAAACAGGAATGCGAGGCCGCGGCCGTGCGACTGCGCGGTCCGTTGCCGGCCCCGGCCGGCGTCGCCGCCGCCTGGCACGACGCGGTCTGCCTGCCGATCCAGCGCGAGGTGCGCGTCAAGGAGATGGCGCCGCTGCACATCGAGGACCTGCTGCGCCAGGGGCCGCTGCCCGGCTGCGTCGCCAGCGGCGACTGGCGTCGGGTGGCCGAGCTGTGCCGGCCGTCGGGCAATCCGGCGCCCTGAGCTTTGATGGCAGGCCAAGGAAGCACTGATTTATTCTTCATGAATAAATCAGTGCTTCCCTAAAGCCGCGTCCAGCGCACACCGGTCGGGCAGGCGATGTTGCCGGCCGAGTGTCCGTCCGCCGTACCGCTGCTGCCAACGATGCCGCCGACGCTGCCGCTCCTGTAGCAGCGCACGCGGTTGCCCACGGTCTTGCGGTAGACCGTCACGCCGTCCGGCGCGACGTAGCTGTCCAGGCTCACGCCGCTGCCGGTGTCGATGCGGGCGCTGGCCACCGTGTCCGCGAAGCGTTCCCACTTGCGCTCCGGTGCGGCGCCGAGCGCGCTCGCGCCATTGCCCAGTTCGCGGTCGACCCGGCCGGCCATGCGGCGCGCGGAGGCGAGCAGCGCGCCCGGCGACGGGCCCGCTGCGGCGTCCGGTGTGGCGTCCATTGCCGCCTCCGTCACGGCGTCGACGGGCGCAGGGATCGGCTGCGCTTCGCTGGTGTCGGCGGCACGCGCCTGCGTGGGAGTGGTCGGCGTGCGCACGCGTGGTGCGCGCCGTGGAGGAAGGGTAGGCCTGGGCACGACGGCGGGCGCCGGTCGTGGCGGCGGCGCGAGCATCACCAGCGTGGTTTGCCGCTCGCCAGGCGCAGGTTGCGGGGCCTGCACGCCGGGCCGCAGCAGCCAGGCCAGCACCAGCAGCAGGTGCAGGCCCAGCGTCAGGACGAGTGGTGCCCACGACACGGTCGCAGGACTTGCCGGGACGCCGCCGCGCATGGGCTTACTTCGGCGCCGTCATCGCCTGCCGGATGGCGACACAGCGCTGGTCTTCCTGCAGCGCGTCGAGCAGGGCGCGGCGGGTGCCGGCCGACAGGTCCCGGTACTTGTCGGCGGCCGCGCTCAGGCGCTTCACGCTGTGCGGGGTGCAGGTCGCCGGGATCAGCGTGCCGCCGTAGGAGCGCATGTAGACCGGGCCGGCCGCCTTGTCGATCGCCGGCAGTTTCGCCAGGCGCGCGCTCGCGGTCTGCTCGGACAGCGCATTCTGCTCGCTCGGGTAGAGGCTGCCCATGGCGGTGCGGATCTTCGAGAACGGCAGCTTGGTTTGCAGGTCTTCGATGGTGCCCAGCCACTGCGTCTTTACCTGCGCATCCGGACGCACGACCGTGGCGGCCAGCGCCGCGGCCTGGCCGGTGTCGGACTTGTCGCGCTGGGCTTCCTGCTGGGCCAGGCTTGCCGCGCCTTCGACGTCGTAGCGGTTCAGGTGCTTGATGATGGCCCAGCGCAGGTCCTGGTCGACGGTCAAGCCTTCGACGCCGGTGCTGCCGGCCAGGATCGACTTCAGGCGATCGAGCGCGGCGGGCGTGCTCGCCAGGCCCAGCCAGGCGGAGAACCAGCGGCGCTGGAAGTTCTCGTTGCCCTTGTTCGCCAGCACGCCGTTCCACGCCATCGCTTCCAGCGCGGCGCGGGTCTGCTGTGCCCACGGCGTGTTCAGGTTCATCGCGTCCAGGTATTCCTTCGATGCGGCGACCTTGCCCAGCACGTCGCCCAGCAGGGTGTAGTCCTTCTCCAGCGGCGCATTCGCCAGCGCGGTCTCGATGAATTCATTGAGCGGCAGCTTGGCGTCGCGCACGCCATCCCACAGGCTTTGCCACAGCATGGTGCGCAGCAGCGGGTCCTCGACCCCGGACAGGCTGGCGCGCGCGGTGGCAAACGAGCGCCCATCGAGCTGCACCTTGACGAAGCCCCAGTCCTGGTAGTTCGGGTAGACCAGGTCCGGGCAGGCGGTGCCGACCAGGCCCGCTACTTTCGTGGTCGCGCCGGAGTAGGTGACGGCCACGTTCTGCGCCAGCGCCACCTTGCCGCCATCGACCTTGAAAGTCGCGACCTGGACGCGCTGCTCGCGCAGGGTCGGGAACTGGGGGCTCGCGCTCTGCTTCAGGCTGAAGGAGGCGATCTTGCCGGCCTTGCAGCTGAAATCGGCGGCGATCGTGTTCACGCCCGGCTCGTACAGCCACTGGCGGGTCCAGCCGGACAGGTCGCGGCCGGCGGCCTGGCCCAGGCTGCCGATGAAGTCGTCCAGCTTCGCGTTTTCGTACGAATACTTGACCAGGTAGTTGTGCACGCCCTTGCGGAAGGTTTCCGCGCCCAGCAGGTGGCGCAGCTGCGCCAGGGTCGAGGCGCCCTTCGAGTAGGTGATGGCGTCGATGTTGTCGAAAGCGTTGGCGGTCGACGGCACCGGCACCTCGATCGGGTGGGTCGTGACCTTCTGGTCCATGGCATAAGCGGCCTGCTTGCCGCCCGAGTAGAAGGCCTGCCAGGCGTCCTTGAACTCGGTCGCTTCGGCGGTGGCGAGGGTGCCCATGAAGGCGGCGAAGCTCTCGTTCAGCCACAGGCCGTTCCACCACTGCATGGTGACCAGGTCGCCGAACCACTGGTGCGCCATCTCGTGCATGATCACCGAGGCCAGCGACTGGCGCTGGGCGTCGGTCATCTTCGCCTTGTGCAGGAAGCGCCCCTCGGCGAAGGTGATCGCGCCGGCGTTTTCCATGGCGCCGTACAGGAAGTCCGGCACCAGCAGCTGGTCGTACTTCTCGAACTGGTAGGGGATGCCGAAGTAGTTGTCGAAGAAGGCCAGGCCTTCTTTCGTGTAGCGGAACCAGTCCTGCGGCGTCACCTGGGCCGCCACCGACTGGCGCGCGAACAGGCGCATCGGGTACTTGCCGCTGTTGTCTTCCCAGACTTTATAGGGGCCGGCGTGCAGCGAGAAGTTGTAGGGGCTCAGCTTCTTGGTCGCCGGGAAGGTCCAGCGGCGCATCTCGCCCACCTGCTCGATCTTCGATTCGCGGGTGGTCGAGACCACGTGCCAGTCGGCCGGCGCGGTGGCGGTCACCTGGTAGGTCGCCTTCAGGTCGGGCTGGTCGAACACCGCGAACATCTGGTGCGCGGCGGCCGGCTCGAAGTGCGAGTAGGTGTAGACGCGGCCGTCGACCGGGTCGACCATGCGGTGCAGGCCTTCGCCGTTGGTGCTGTGCAGGCGCTCGTAAACGATGACGACGGTATTGCGGCCCTTGACCAGGTCGGCGGCGGCAATGGTGAGGAACCAGTTGTTGTACTTCGCGTCCACCGTTTTGCCGTTCACCGTCACCTGTTTCACGGTGGCCTTGTCGAGGTCGATCGTCAGCGGCGCCGCATTGTCCTTCAGGTCGAAGCTGGCGCTGGTGACGCCGCTGAAGCTCTCCTTGCCGGTCAGCGTGAATGCGAGCGCGTAGGCGACGTTCGATACGCGCGCCGAACGGGCGGCGGCGTCCTGTTGCGACAGGAAGGCGTTTTCGGCGCGCACTGGCGCCCCCACTTGAACCGGCGCGGCATGGGCGGCGCCGAAGGCGAGGGTGGAAGCGATGGCCAGCGCCATGGCGCGGGGAGCGAAAATAGTCAAAGCGATTCCTTGTGAAGGCGCTCCCGCCGGGAGCGCACATTGCGAATCGCGCAAGAATATCACGGGCGCAACGGGCGTTGCGCAGGCGTTGCGTATGCATGCGGCGTCCGTATTGACGGGCGCGCCTTGAAACGGCAGGGGGGAGCAGGGCGGCCCCGCGGCCGCCCGCAAGACCTTACGCCGACAGCGCCGGGTAATCGGTATAGCCTTCGCCGGTCTGGCCGTAGATCACCTCCGGACGCAGCGGATTGAGCGCGGCGCCCTGCTTCAGGCGCTGCGGCAGGTCCGGGTTGGCGATGAACCACAAACCGAAGGCGATGGCGTCGGCCTTGCCCTCGCTCAGCAGCTGCTCGGCGGTCTCGACCGACATCTTCTCGTTGGCGATGTAGGGGCCGCCGAACTCCTGCTTCAGGAGCGGGCCCAGGCTGTCTTCGCCCACCGCTTCGCGCGCGAAGATGAAGGCGATGCCGCGCTTGCCCAGCTCGCGGGCGACGTAGCCGAAAGTCTGCGCCGGGGTGGAGTCGCCCATGTCGTGCGAATCGCGGCGCGGCGCCAGGTGCATGCCGACGCGGTCGGCGCCCCAGACGTCGATGCAGGCATCGAGCACCTCCAGCATCAGGCGCGCGCGGTTTTCGATCGGGCCGCCGTACCGGTCGGTACGCTGGTTGGTGCTGTCTTGCAGGAACTGGTCGAGCAGGTAGCCGTTGGCGCCATGGACCTCGACGCCGTCGAAGCCGGCCTTCTTTGCGTTCTCGGCGCCCTGGCGGTAGGCGGCGACGATGCCGGCGATCTCATCGGTCTCGAGCGCGCGCGGCGTGGCGTACTCGCGCTTCGGGCGCAGCAGGCTCACGGTGCCGGCCGGCTTGATCGCGCTCGGCGCGACCGGGGCGGCGCCGTCCAGGAACACCGGATCCGAGATGCGGCCGACGTGCCATAGTTGCATCACGATGCGTCCGCCGGCGGCGTGCACGGCTTCGGTCACCTGCTTCCAGCCGGCGATTTGCTCGTCGGACCAGATGCCCGGGGTGTCGGCGTAGCCGACGCCCATCGGCGTCACCGAAGTCGCCTCGGACAGGATCAGGCCGGCGCTGGCGCGCTGGGCGTAGTACTCGGCCATCAGCGCGTTCGGGACGCGGCCTGCGCCGACGGCGCGGGCGCGGGTCAGCGGCGCCATGACGATGCGGTTCGGCAGCTCGAAGGCGCCGATCTTGATCGGGTCGAACAGGGTGGTCATGCATGCTCCTCGAATAATTTGCTGGCGGCCATCTTAAGGGAAGCGCGCAATTCCTGCCGGGGACGCTTCATTTGGCGCGGGCGCGGTCCGGCCGGGGCCGTCTTGGGTGCGCAGCGGTATACTGCGCCGGTTTTTTTGACAGGCGGCAGGGTCCGCGAAAGGCGAGCGATGAGCTGGATTTACCTGGTGGTGGCGGGGCTGCTGGAAGTGGCCTGGGCGGTCGGGCTGAAGTACACGGAAGGCTTCACGCGGCTCTGGCCCTCGGCGTTTACCCTGGCCACGATGGCGGGCAGCGTCGCCATGCTGGGGCTGGCCCTGCGCCACCTGCCGCTGGGCACGGCCTATGCGGTGTGGACCGGCATCGGCACCATCGGCACGGCGGTGTTCGGGATGCTGGTGCTGGGCGAGCCGGCCGGCGCCCTGCGGATCGCGTCGATCGGGCTGATCGCGCTCGGGATTGCGGGCTTGAAGCTGCTGACGCCGTGAGGTAGGGTGGGTTCTTGAACCCACCAATTCGGCGCTCGACTATTCCCTGGCGATTTTATTTGCGGTGCGGCTATGCATGACGGGAGACCGCGTGGGCTCAAGAGCCTTGCGCGGCCCGGCCCACCCTACGAAAAGCAAAAAGGCGCCATCGAGGCGCCTGGTTGAACATCAGCGGTAAAACGCCTCGACCTTGCCCTTCAGCTTGATCAGCATCGGCTTGCCCTTGCGGTCGAGCACCTTGCCGGCGGCGACCTTGATCCAGCCTTCGCTGATGCAGTATTCCTCGACGTCGTGGCGGTCCTTGTCGTTGAAGCGGATGCCGATGTCGCGCTGGAACACGTCGCGGTTATGGAAAGGGCTGCTCGGGTCGATCGAGAGCCGGTCTGGGAGCGGGGGGAGGGTGGCGGTATCGTTCATGGGTGCGAATTATCCACCAGAACCGCGCCGCGTACAACGGCGCGCACGCATGGCGCCTCGCCGACCCGTGAATTGCGCTCAGTCGAGCACCTCGTCCGGATCGATCGGCGCGGGCGCGATCAGGTCGGCCACGCCGCCGTCCGGCGCCACGTTGGCCACGCGCAGCACCTGCGAGGCGATGCCGACAAAGGCCGGTGCCGCCACCTGGCCGCCGTAGTGGTAGCGCCCGCCCGGCTCGTCGATCACGATGGCGACGATGAAGCGCGGCGCCGACATCGGCACGATCCCCACAAAAGAGGCAATGTACTTGCGCGGCAGCGTGTACCTGCCGTTGATGGCCTTGTACGCCGTCCCGGTCTTGCCGCCGACCCGGTAGCCGGGGATGGCGCCGCGCTTCGCTGTGCCGTGCACGACCGTGTTCTCGAGCATGGCGCGCAGCGTGCGCGCGGTGGCCGGCGAGAACACCCGGGTGCCGGCCGGCCGCGCGGCGCTCTTCATCAGGCTCAGCGGGATCACCTCGCCGTCGTTGGTGAAGGCGGTATAGGCGCGCGCCAGCTGGACCAGCGACACCGCAATGCCGTTCCCGTAGCTCATGGTGGCCTGCTCGATCGGTCGCCAGGCGGCCCAGGGACGCACCCGGCCGGCCGCCGCGCCCGGAAAGCCGAGCTGCGGCTGCTGGCCGAAGCCGAGCTTCATGTACATCTCCCACATCGCGCGCGGCGGCATGTCGAGCGCGAGCTTGGCGGTGCCGATGTTCGAGGAATAGCGCAGCACGTCGGCGACGCTGATCAGGCCGTGCGCGCTGGTGTCGGAGATCGGCGCCCCGCGGATCACCAGGCGCCCGGCGCCGGTATCGACCAGGGTATCGGCGCGCACCTGCCCGCGCTCGAGCGCGAGCGCGACCGTGAACGGCTTCATCACCGAGCCGGGCTCGTAGCTGTCGGTGATCGCCTTGTTGCGCAGCGCCGCGCCGGGCGTTGCCGCGGCGCCGTTGGGGTCGTAGCTGGGGTAGTTGGCCAGGGCCAGGATCTCGCCGCTGTGGGCGTCGACCACGATCGCGCTGCCGGCCTTGGCCTCGAAGGTCTCGACCGCCGCGCGCAGCTCCTTCCAGGTCACGTACTGCATGGCGCTGCTGATTGACAGCACCGCGTCGGTCCCCGACGTGGGCGGCAGCAGGGCGCCGCCGTCCTCGACGATGTTGCCGAGCCGGTCGCGGATCACGCGCCGGTAGCCGTCCTTGCCGCTCAGGACGGCGTCGCGGGCCAGCTCGACCCCTTCCAGCCCGCGCCCCTCGCGCCCGACGAAGCCGACCAGCTGGCTGGCCACCGGCCCTTGCGGATACACGCGGCGGAACTCGTCGCTGAAGCCGAGTCCGCGCACCTTCAGGGCCGCGAGCCGGCGCGCGACGTCCGGCTCGACCTGGCGCTTCAGGTAGACGAAGTGGCGCGCGCGGTCGATGCGCCGGCGCAGGGCCACCACGTCCGTATCCAGAAGCCGCGCGATGTCCGCGATGGCCGCGGCAGGCGCCGCGCGCAGGTCCTCGGGGATCGCCCAGACCGCCACCGCACGCACGGACGCAGCCAGCAGCTGGCCGTCGCGGTCGCGGATCTGGCCGCGTGTGCCGGGCAGGTCGAGGGTGCGGGCATAGCGGCTGGCGCCCTGCTTTTGCAGGAAATCGACGCTCACCAGCTGCAGCCAGGCGGCGCGTCCGGCCAGCGCGGCAAAAGCGCACAGCAGCAGCAACTGCAGCAGCCGCGAACGCCACGGCGGCAGCGGCCGCGCCAGCAGCGGATTGGCGGCAAAGGCGTGGCCGGCGCGTCCCGCCACGCGCTGGCGGCGCGCCGGCTTCGTCAGGTTCGGTCGGTGCATGTCAGTCGCGCTCCGCCAGGTAGTAGTCGAGCGCCTTGCGCACGATCGGGCCGGCCACCGCCGAACCCCAGCCGGCGTTCTCGACCACGACCGCGATCGCGATGCGCGGCCGTTCGGCCGGCGCATAGGCGGTGAACAGGGCGTTGTCGCGCAGGTGTTCCGGCGTGCCGTGGTGGTCGTACTTGCCGCCGTTCAGGCCGACGACCTGGGCGGTGCCGCTCTTGCCGCCGGCCGTGTAGGCGGCGCCGCGGAAGACCTTGTAGCCGGTGCCGTCGCGTTCTGTGGTAACGCCGACCATCGCGCGCTTGACCAGGTCCAGGTGTGCCTGGCGCAGCGTGAGCCGGTTCGCCGCGCCGGGGTCGAAGGGCCGGCGCGCGTGCGTCACGCCATCCTCGAGCGCGCGCAGCAGGTGCGGCCTGGGCGACAGGCCGTCGTTCGCCAGCAGGGCCACCGCGTGCGCCAGCTGCAGCATGGTGTAGCTGTTGTAGCCCTGGCCGATGCTGATCGAGATGGTGTCGCCGCCGTTCCACCGGCCGCCGCGGGCAAAGCGCCTGCGCTTCCAGTCCTGCGAGGGCAGTACCCCGGCGCGCTCGTGGTCGAGGTCGATCCCGGTCGGCGCGCCGAAGCCGAAGCGCGCCATGAAGGCGCTGATGGCGTCGATCCCGAGCTCGTTGCCGAGCTGGTAGCACCAGGTGTCGCAGGAGACCAGGATCGAGCGGTACAGGTCGACCTCGCCGTGCCCGCCCGGCTTGTCGTCGTTGAAGCGGTGCCCGCCGAGCATGAAGTAGCCGGCGTCGTGCATGCTTTGCGCCGGATTGCGCTTGCCCAGTTCGAGCGCGGCCAGCGCCATGAAGGGCTTGAAGGTCGATCCCGGCGCATAGGTGCCGGCCAGCGGCCGGTTCAGCAGCGGCCGGTCGGGCGAAGTGTTCAAGGCGCGCCAGCTCTGCGGGTCGATGCCCCCGACGAACAGGTTGGGGTCGTAGCCGGGGCGCGAGACGAAGGCCAGCACTTCGCCGCTGGCCGGCTCGATCGCCACCAGGGCGCCGCGCGCGTCGCCGAAAGCCTCCTCGACCACGCGCTGCAGGCCGATGTCGAGCGAGAGCACCAGGTTGGCGCCAGGTACCGGCTCGACCCGCGACAGGGTGCGCACCGGACGTCCGGCGGCGGTGCGTTCGACCTGTTCGTAGCCGGTGCGACCGTGCAGCAGGCGCTCGTAGCTTTTCTCCAGGCCTTCCTTGCCGATATAGTCGGTGCCGCGGTAGTTGGCCGCCACCCCCGGGTCGGGGGCGGCTTCAAGGGCGCGCGCCGCGGCGGCGTCGATGCGGCCGACGTAGCCGACCGCGTGCGCGGCGAGCTCGCCCAGCGGGTAGTCGCGCAGCAGGCGCGCGCGCAGCTCGACCCCGGGAAAGCGGAAGCGCTGGGCCGTGAAGCGCGCCACCTCTTCGTCGGTCAGTCCGCTTCTGAGCAGGCTGGCCGCGAACGGCGGATTGTCGGCGACCTGGCGCCGCAGGCGGCGCCGGTCGCGCGCGTCGATCGCGACCAGCTTGGCCAGCTCGTCGAGCACCGAGCCGAGGCGCGCGCGCAGCTTGGAGGGCGTTACTTCCAGCGTGTGCACCGGCTGGTTGCGCGCCAGGACCACGCCGTTGCGGTCGAGGATCAGGCCGCGCGTCGGCACGACCGGCAGCAGGGCGATGCGGTTGCCGTCGGATTGCGCCATGTAGTGTTCGTGGCGCGCCACCTGCAGCCAGGCCAGGCGCGCGGCCAGCAGGCCGAAGCACAGCAGGACGAAGGCAAACAGGGCCAGCAGGCGCCGGCGGAAACGGCGCAGCTCGCCGTGGCGGTCTTGGAAATCGATCATGTCGGGACAGGTTGAGGCGGCGCCCAGGCCAGGGGGGCAACGAGGGCAATACCGGCATGCGGGCGAGGTGGGCGGACGCGGCACGGGCCGGCGCCACGCCCTGGCGGGCGCCGCTTGCCCGGAGGCGGGGCGTACTGTACCGTAGCGCGATGAAGAGCTTTATCGTGAATCGCCCATGAAACGTCGGCAAACGGACATTCCCGGCGCCGGCATCGAAGCACTGGCAGCGCTACCCAGGCTGCCGCGCCCGGTCTACGGCCACGTCCTCGGCCTGTCGAACCGCGCGATCGGACGCCGCCACCGCCATCCCTGGGTCCAGCTGTCGTATGCGGCGAAAGGGGTGGTCGAGGTGATCACCGACGGCGGCCGCTACGTGGCGCCGCCGCGGCACGCGGTGTGGGTGCCGCCGGGCTTGCCGCACGCCGTGCGCTGCGTCGAGGGGACCGAGATCCGCAGCCTGTACATCGATCCGGCGGCGCTGGCGACGTCCGATGCGTCCGATGTGCCCGACCGCACTTGCCGGGTGCTGGTGGTGGCGCCCCTGCTGCGCGAACTGATCCGCGGC
Organism: Massilia haematophila; assembly: GCF_042647645.1. Lineage (NCBI taxonomy): Bacteria > Pseudomonadati > Pseudomonadota > Betaproteobacteria > Burkholderiales > Oxalobacteraceae > Massilia > Massilia haematophila. The sequence continues at coordinate 857,531 of NZ_JBHRVV010000001.1, forward strand.
TTCAGCGAGTTCCCGGTCGAGTACGAGGAAGAGGGCGCGCAGGGCCGCCTGGCGACGGTCCTGCTCGACCAGCTGGCGGCGGCCCCCGAGGCCGGCCTGGCGCTGCCGCTGCCGGTCGACGCGCGCCTGCGCCGCATTTGCCGCGAGCTGCAGGCGCGGCCCGACAGCGCGCGCACGCTGGCCGAGCACGCGCTGCGGCTGGCGGTGTCGGAAAAGACCCTGAGCCGGCTGTTCCAGCAGCAGACCGGATTGACCTTCCGCGCCTGGCGCCAGCGCCTGCGCATCCTGTCGGCCCTGCCGCTGCTCGAACGGGGCGAGCGCGTCACCGACGTCGCGATCGCCTGCGGCTACGACAGCATGTCGGCCTTCATCGCCGCCTTCCGCTGGTTCGCCGGGGTCACGCCGGGCGAGTTCTTCGCCGGCCAGCGCTGAAGGGGCGCGGACCCCGCGTCAGGCCGGCACGGGCGCCGGGATCTTCGCGACCACCTTGATCTCGAACTGGAAGCCGTACAGCCAGGTCACGCCAACGGCGGTCACGGTCGGGTAGGGCGCTTCGCCCCAGTATTCCTGGGCCACGCTCCAGATGCGCTCGAAGCGCGCTTCCGGATCGACGATGAAGACCGTGACGTCGATCACGTCGCCAAAACTGCCGCCGGCCGCCGCCAGGATCGCGTTCAGGTTGTCGAAGGCGCGCCTGACCTGGGCGTCGAGTTCGGGTTCGGGCGAGCCGTCTTCGCGGCTGCCGACCTGGCCCGAGACGAACAGCAGGTCGCCGCAGCGCACGGCGGGCGAGTAGCGGTTTTTTTGATACAGGGCCTGGCGTCCGGGCGGGAACACCACCTCGCGGATTGTCATCGATATCTCCTCAAATGGATGCCGCCGGTTGACGGTGACGGCACTCTATCAAGGCGGGACACCCTGATAAACGGGCAAGTTGCGTCAGCATTGTTTGTATAATCCAAACAATCATTAGGGAGGGACATGGACAGGTTCGACGCGATGCGCGCTTTCGTGCGCGTGGCAGAGGCGGGCAGCTTCACGAAGGCGGCCGAGACGCTGCACATGAGCCGCACGACCGTGACCCAGCTGGTGCAGCAGCTCGAGGCCCGCCTGCGCCTGAAGCTCCTGAACCGCACCACGCGCCGCGTGCACCTCACGGCCGACGGCGCGCTCTACTACGAGCGCATCGTGCGCGTGCTGGCCGACATCGACGACATCGAGACCAGCCTGCCGAGCGCGGCGGCCGCGCCGCGCGGCAAGCTGCGCGTCGACGTGCCCAGTCCGTTCGCCGCGCTGGTCCTGGTGCCGGCGCTGCCGCAGTTTCACGCGCGGTTTCCCGACATCGAGTTCGACATGGGCGTCAGCGACCGCAATGTCGACCTGATCGGGGAGAACGTCGACTGCGTGGTGCGGGGCGGCGTCATCGCCGACGCGTCGCTGGTGGCGCGCACGATCGGACAGCTGCGCCTCGGCGTGTATGCCGCACCGAGCTACCTGGCGCGCGCCGGCGCGCCGCCGCATCCCGAAGCGCTGGACGATGGGGTGCACCGCATCGTGCGCTTTCGCGGACTGCGCGGCGCCGGCTCGCCCTACCGCATGCGGCGTGGCGACGAGAACGTGACGATCCAGGGGCGCCACCTGCTGGCCATCGACGACGGCAATGCCTACCTGGCGGCCGGACTGGCGGGACTCGGCGTGCTCTGGCTGCCGGACTACATGGCGCGGCCCCACGTCGCCCAGGGCGGCCTGCTGCCGCTGTTCGAGGACTGGGAGCTCGACCCGTTGCCGATGACGATTGCGTATCCGGCCAATCGCCATCCCGGCAAGAAGCTGCGCGTCTTCATCGACTGGGTGGTTGCGCTGATGGCGCAGCATGGCGCCGGCTTGCCCGGCGCCGACCACGAGGCGCAAGTGATGTGAGGGAGAGCCACGCGTCGCGAAACCGCGCGGGGCTGTAGAGTAAGGGCGCCGGTGCGATGCTGCCGCCCCGGCGCATCCACGACCTGCGCAGCGAAGAGGTGACGATGAACTGGCTTCCCGACGCGTGGTCCGACCTGTTCGTGGTCGAGACCCCGGTACTCGAACTGGCCGCGCGCGGCACGATCCTGTATTTTGCGATCCTGGTCCTGCTGCGCTTCATGCCGCGCCGGATCGGCGGCGAACTGGCGACGATGGACCTGATCTTCGTGGTCCTGATCGCCGAGGCGGCGTCGAACGGCTTCGGCCTGTATACCTCGGTGTCCGAGGGCCTGATCCTGGTGGTGGTGCTGATCGGCTGGGATTACCTCATCAATGCCGCCAGCTACCGCTTTCGCATCATCGAGAACCTGGTGTCCTCGCCGCCGATCCAGGTGATCCGCGACGGCCGCCTGCTGAGGCGCAACATGCGGCGCGAATTCCTGACCGAAGAAGAACTCATGAGTTCGCTGCGGCAGCAGAGCATCGCTTGCGTCAGCGAGGTCAAGGCCGCCTTCATCGAGGGCGAAGGCGCCGTCAGCATCATCAAGTACGAGGACGGCTGAGCCGCGCCACGGCCGCGCGGTGTTGAAAAAAATACCAGATGCGCTATACTCGACCACGTTTCGATCACACCACCATCGCCCCGACGTGAACACCCATCGCATCCGCCGCCACGCCGCACACGCTTGCCCCCGCCGGGCAGGGCGCCGCGTCGCGCACGGCCGCGCACGTCCCGCCACCAGCCTTTCCTCGTACGAGTGCGGCGCGCGCTTCGCCCGCCTCGTGCACCTCTCCACGCGAGATATCGCCGGCCTCACGTAAGCTCGGCGAGCGTCGGGCGCCCAGGCGGCGCCCGGCCTCCCGAGCCACCTCACGATCCGTTCGAGCAGCCGGCGCATGCGCGCCGGCGTCCACGTCGTTTTGGCGGCCGCGCATGCAGCGCCGGCCGCGGGAGGCTATTCCAATGTCCACACCACGCTACCTGCAACAACAAGATGCCGCCGTGCTGAGCCGGCTGGCCGCTGCCTGGCTGCGCGCCGGCGGCGAGCGCGCACGCGCCGGCACCCGCCTGGCCGAGGTCCTGGCCAGCGCCATCCTGCTGCCCGAATCCGTGCGGCCGCCGCCCTATGCCGCGCTGTATTCCCACGTCAGCTGCCGCCACCTGTGCAGCGGCGAGCGCGAAGGCGTCTTTATCGCCTGCCCGCAGGATGCCAACCTGGCCCTGGCCCAGGTATCGCTCCTGAGCCCGCTGGCGCTGGCCGTGCTCGGGCGCGCCAGTGGCAGCGTGGTCGACCTCGAGGACGGGGCCGACGGCGCCTGCCGCTTCGAGATCCTGGACGTGACGCCGCCGGTGCGGGCGGACTGGCCGCCGCACCGCTCCCGCTCGGTGCAGTACGCGTATAGCGCCTAGGTAGTTGCGGCGCTGCCGCAGGACGCGGCGCGTTTTTTCGTAGACCGTTTTTTTCACGATCGGCGCCCGCCCGAGGCGCGGCGCTGGCCATGGCAAAGGAGAACCGTATGCACGACATCAAGAAAATCTTGTTGGCCACGAGTCAAACCCAGCAGTCGCGCAATGCCGAACTGCGCGCGGCGCTGCTCAGCGCCCAGCTCGACGTCGGCGCCTTCGACATGATCGCGCTCAAGCACAGCAGGCGCGGCATCGGCGCTCCCGCCACCACCTTCAGCCATCTCGAAGTCGGCAGCGGCAGCCTGCGCGCCTGGATCGCCGGGCAGCGCCGCCCCTTCGCCATGCCCGATCACCCGGACGCGATCGACAGCCTGTGGAGCGTCCAGCCGAAGTCGGCGGCGGCGGTCGTGGTCGGCCGTGCCGAGCAGATGGGGGCCGACCTGACCATCCTGGCGCCGCACCGGCGCAACGCCTTCCTCAAGATGCTGGCCCATTCCGACAGCGACGAGATCGTCCGGCACAGCCGCAATGCGGTGCTGGTGGTGCACCGGGAGCCCTGCGACGTCTACCAGCGGGTGCTGGTGGCGGTCGATTTCTCCGACGATGCGCTGGCCGCCGCGCGCATGGCGCTGGCGCTCGCGCCCGGCGCCCACTTCACCTTCCTGCACGCCTACCGCCTGCCCGACGAGGGGCTGATGCGCGAGTTCGAGGTGCCGGCCAGCGTCATCGATGCCTACGTGGTGCGCGGCATCGACAAGGCGCGCGAGCGGCTTTCAAGCTGGATCGATACCCTGAAGCCGATGCGCCAGCCGCGCGCGCGCGCCGTACACTCGGGCTTCCCGGTGCCGGTGATCCGCGCCTGCGCGCGCCGCATCGGGGCCGACCTGATCGTGCTGGGGCGCCAGGGGACGGCACGCTGCGGACGCGACGCCCTGGGCGAGGTCGGGCGCCGCATCGGGCGCGACGCCGACTGCGACGTCCTGATCGGACCCGCGACCTCGCTGCTCAAGCCCAGGGCACGCACCCACGGCGCGGCACCGGGGCTGGCGGTCACCCAGGAGGCTTGACCCCGGCAGGCGCCGGCATCAGCCGGCGTCGCCAGGTCCGTCGCCGTACTGGAGGTGGCGCCGCACCAGGTCGGCCACGGTCGGGGCGCCCAGCTTGTCCATCATGCGCGCCTTGTGCACCTCGACCGTGCGCACGCTGATGCCCAGCGCCTGCGCCAGCTCGCGGTTGTGGCGCCCGGCCACCACCTGCAGCATGACCTCGCGTTCGCGCGGGGTCAGGCTGGCGTGGCGCCGCAGCCAGTCGGCGCGCGCCGCGTCTTCGCCCGCGCTGCCGGCCTGGCGCGCGCAGGCTTCCTCGATCGCGCGCACCAGCGCTGCCTCCTGCAGCGGCTTTTCCAGGAAGTCGACGGCGTCGGCGCGAAATGCCTCGCGCGCCGATTCGACGTCGCCGTGGCCGGTGATGATCAGGACCGGCAGCAGCGAACCGCGCTCGCGCAGCGCCTTCTGCAGGCGTAGGCCGTCCATGCCAGGCATGCGGATGTCGATCAGCACGCAGCCGCGCATGCCCGCGTGCCAGGCGCCGAGGAAGGCGGCGGCGTCGGCGTAGAAGGCGGTGCGGTAGCCGTGCAGGCTCAATAGCAGGCCGAGCGCGTCGCGCACGGCGGCATCGTCGTCGACGATGAAGACGGTGTCGTCAGGGTTCATCGGTTTCCTCTTTCTCTTCGTCCGGCGTGGATGCCGGCAGCACGATCCTCATGACCGCATGGCGGCCGGCCTCGGCGGCCAGGGTGCCGCCGTGGGCCTCGACGATTGCGCGGCTGATCGCCAGCCCCAGTCCCAGGCCGCTCGACTTGAGCGACACGAAGGGTTCGAACAGGCGCGGACGGATCGAGGCCGGGATGCCGGGGCCATTGTCGGCGATCCTGATCCAGACCGTGCCGCCGTCCTGGCCGCTGTCCTGGCCGGCATCGACCGCGACCCGCTTGTCGCTACCTTCCGGCATGCCGGCCAGCGCCTGGATCGCGTTGGCCAACAGGTTGCGCAGCACGATCTCGAGCTGCACGCCGTCGCCGCGCAGGCGGGCCGGCGGCAGCGCGCCGACCGCGACCTCGACCCCGGCCTCGCGCGCCTGCGCCGCCAGCGAATCGACGCTGCCCTGGACCAGGGCCGGCAGCGACAGCGGCTCCAGGCGCACGCTACCGGTGCGGAAGAAATCGCGCAGGCGCTTGAGGACGTCGGAGGCGCGCTGCGACTCGGCCACCATCGACCCGATCGTCTTCTGCAGCAGCGGGTCGCCGCCGTCGCGCGCCGCCAGGCGCTGGCAGGCGCTGCCGTAGACCGAGAGCGCGGTCAGCGGCTGGTTCAGCTCGTGCGCCAGGGCCGCCGCCATCTCGCCGGCCGCCGCCAGGCGCAGCGACTGGCGCAGCTCGTCGCTGGCGCGGCGCGCCAGGTCGACCGCGATCCCGATCAGGAAGCCGGACAGGGTCAGGGTCAGCACCAGCATCTGGACGTCGGGCATGTGCGCGGCGTAGGCCAGCGGGCGCAGGGCGGCGACGGTGACGCCGGCTTCCAGCACGATGGCGGCGGTCATGGCGCCGGCCATGCCCTGGCGCGCCGCGGCCCAGGCCAGCGGCAGGATCAGCAGGTGGTAGGCGAAGGAATCCAGCGCCGGCCCCTGCAGCGCGATCGACAGCACCAGCGCGATCAGGGCGGCGTAGGCGGCCGTCTCGGGCGAGCGCACGCGCTGCAGCGCCTCGGCGCGCAGGGCGGGGTCGAGCAGGCACCAGGCGGCCGGCACCACGACCAGCATGCCCGCGGTCTCGGCCACCGCATAGCGCAGCACCGCCTCGACCCAGGCTTCGCCGGCCAGCGCGCCGGGACCGAGCAGCATGCCGGCATACAGCACGGCGCCGGCGATGCTGGCCAGGGTCACGATGCCGGCCCAGGACAGCAGGCCGCGGTGGGTGGCGAAAAAGGCGCTGCCCGGCAGCAGGCGGCGCGTGAGCCAGCCCGCCACGACCAGCACCGGCAGCGGCATCAGGCCGACCAGCAGCGAAAAGCCGGGCCGCGCGGGCAGGGCCGGCGTGATCGCGGCGGCGACCAGGGCCGCCACGACCAGCGGCAGCACCGCATGGCGGCCGTGGCGCAACAGCGCGTACAGGGCCAGCCCGGCGGCCGGATGCCAGACCGGGGCGATCACCTGCAGCCGCGCTTCCGGGCCGCTGAGGATGTCGAAGGCCACGTAGGCCAGGACGAAGGCGAGGCCGCGCCCGGCGGCGCGGACTGCACGCGTGTCGTTCATGATGAAAGCGGCATCGGCGCCGCGCGAGGAGGACAAAGGCGGGAGTATACGGAATTCCCCGGCTGCCGACATAAGGGAAACCCTTAGGGGCTTGGGCGAATAGGCAAGCCGAGCCCGATGGCCGATACTTGCTGACGAGCTGGCGGGGCCGTGACGGCCTTCGCCCTTGCTCCGTCATGAAGGAGAAACGAAGAATGGAAGAACTCGTGTTGGCGCTGGCGATCATCGGCGCCTGCCTGTTCTGGACCGCCTGGCGCGAGCACAGGCAGGACAACCGGCGCGACAGCGCGCTGATGACCGGGATCGGCCTGGTCCTGGCCGCCGGCAGCGCCGCCGCGGCCCTGGTCGCTTAGTGCCCTGATTAAGCAAATGGAACTCACCAAGACTTTCGTGAAAGCGAAGCGTCCCTGCGCGGACGGCTTCCGCTGGTTCCTGCGCCATCACCACGATGGCGCAGGCTATCAGCAACTGCTCGACGCGCTGGTGGCCGACGGCAGGGTCGACGACGCCTGCTGGCTGCTGGCCCAGTTCGGGCCGACCGACGCCGTGCTGGAACTCGACGCGCTCGAGGCGGATGCACTGGTCTTCGCCGGCACGCTCGAGGTGCGCGGCAGCATCAACCTTGGTTCGGTGCTGCGCACCGGCGGCGGCATCCGCTGCGGCGGCGGCATGCGCGCCGGCAGGCTCATCGCCTGCGGCGGCGACCTGCGCTGCGAAGGCGCGGTGGTCAGCGGCGGCGCCATCGAGACCGGCGCCGGCCTGCATGCGCGCTGGGGCGTCGCGGCCCAGGAAGGCATCCGCGTGGCCGGCGAACTGCGCGCCGGCTGGGACATCGCCTGCGAACGCGACCTGGCGGTCGGCGCCAACTGCATCGCCGGCGGCGCCATCGAAGCCGGCGCCGCCATCGACTGCGGCAAGGGGCTGCGCGCCGGCGGCGCAATCCGCGCCCACGGCCGCATCCGCACCGGCCACGGCATCGACGCCGGCGCCGGCATCGACTGCGCCAGCCACATGGAAGCCGACTGGGGCATCAAGGCCGGCGAGGCCATCGTCGCCCTCGGCGCGATCAAGGCCGGCGAAAGCCTGCAGGCCGGCGACGAGATCGAGGCCGGCGCCGGCTACGGCGTGTATGCCGGACTGCAGGTCCATGCCGAAGCCTGGGAGTCGAGCGGGCGCGTGCATGCGCGCCTGCGTCCCGCGCGCCTGCTCAGCGGCTGGTGGGCGGGGGCGTGATGGGCCTCGTGCATGCCGCGCCTGCCGAGCAGGCGTGGTTCCAGGCGCGGTTCCCGGGCGCCCTGGCGCGCCCGTTCGCCGTCCTGGCGCGGCGCGGCGGGCCGGCCGAGCTGCGCATCGACGTCGAGCGTCCGGCGGAAGACCTCGAACGCGAGCTCGACGAACTGCAGCGGCGCATCGGCCTGCGCGGCGACGCCCTGTACGGCCTGCCCCTGCTGGGGATCGCGCTGCCCGGGTTCGTGTTCCGGCACCGCGAGGCCGGCGGCGAGCACTACGTCTACGTCGAGGATGCCGTGACCGGCTGCCTGGCCGGCTACACGGTGTTCAACCACGTGCCCGAGGCCGGGCGCAGCGCCGCGCGCCACCTGCGCGCGCCGCACTCGAAGTACCGGGCCGCCTACCAGCGGCGCGGCATCGCGACCGCGGTCTACCGCTGGTGGCTGGAGAGCGGGCGCTGCCTGCTCAGCGGCGCGCGCCAGTCGAGCGGAGCGCATGCGCTGTGGCGCGCGCTGGCCCAGCGCCACCCGCTGCTGTACGTCGACCTGCACGACAAGTCGCTGCGCTGCCTGGGCCGCGAGGTCGACCCCGGCCTGCGCGAGGCGCTGTTCACGCGCATGATCCTGCTCGGCCGTGGCTGGGACCCGGCGCTGCTGGCCAACCGCACGGGGATGCAGGACCTGGCCTGAGGCGAACGCCGGGAGGCGCGCTCGACCCGGCACGGCTGACCGCGCACGCTTGATCTGGAGGCAACACCTCTCTTACACTGTGGCGCTTTGTCGAAGTTTGATTAGCCTGGCGAAGGAGGCCGGATGCTAGCCGCAGCCCTGTTCGAGTCGGTATTCAACAGCTCTCCCGTGGGCAACTATCTACTGTCGCCCACCCCGGAAGCAATCATTCTCGCGGTCAACGACACTTTTCTGCGCGCCTCGTCGCGCACCCGTGAAGAGCTGGTCGGCATCAGCCTGTTCGCGGCGTTTCCCAGCAATCCGGACGATCCGCTCGACACCAGCGAAGAAGAACTGCGGCGTTCGTTTGCGCGCGTGATCGAGACCGGCCAGCCGGACAACCTGCCGGCGCAGCGCTATCCCATTCCCGTTACCCTGCCCGATGGCCAGGTGCGCTTCGAGGAGCGCTTCTGGAGCGCCTATAGCAGCCCGATCTTCGATGCCGATGGCCGTATCGTCTGCATTTCGCACACGAATCGCGACGTCACCGAGCAGATCCGGGCGGAAAACGCGCTGCGCGAAAACGAGAAGCGCTTCCGCGCCCTGACCTTGGCCTCGTCCGACGTGGTCTACCGCATGAATCCGGACTGGACCGAGATCCGCTCGCTCGAGGGCCGCGGGCGCATCAAGGACACCGTGGAAGCGCGCCCGTTCTGGCACGACGAATACATTCCGCCCGAAGACCAGCCGCGGCTGCATGCAGCGATCGCCGAAGCGATCCGCACCCACAGCGTGTTCGAGCTCGAACACCGGGTGCGGCGCCTGGACGGCAGCATTGGCTGGATGGACGCACGCGCGGTGCCGATGCTCGACGCCGACGGCGAACTCTACGAATGGATCGGCGCATCCAGCGACGTCACCGAACGCCGCGAAGCCGAGGAAAAGCTGAAGCAGGCCGACCGCCACAAGGACGAGTTCCTGGCCATGCTGGCCCACGAACTGCGCAATCCGCTGGCGCCGCTCGGGGTGGCGGCGCAATTGCTGCAGCAGGGCCGGCTCGACGAGGCGCGCGTGCGCCAGACCAGCCAGATCATCGGCCGCCAGGTGCTGCACATGACCCACCTGATCGACGACCTGCTCGACGTCTCGCGCGTTACCAACGGCCTGGTCACGCTGGACCAGGCGCCGGCCGCCATCGACGCGGTGCTGCTGGAAGCGGTGGAGCAGGTCATGCCGCTGATGAAGGCGCGCGGCCACCGCCTCAGCTACAGCCTGGCGCCCGGCGCGCCGCTGGTCCTCGGCGACAAGAAGCGCCTGGTCCAGGTGGTCGTCAATATCCTGAACAATGCGGCCAAGTACACCCGCGACGGCGGCGCCATCGAACTGGAGGCGCAGGTCGACGGACCGCAGGTGCGCATCACGGTGGTCGACAACGGCATCGGCATGGCGCCCGAGATGGCAGCACGCGCCTTCGACCTGTTCACCCAGGCCGAGCGCACCCCGGACCGCTCCTCGGGCGGACTGGGACTGGGCCTGGCGCTGGTAAAAAGCCTGGTCGAGCTGCACGGCGGCACGGTGTCCTGCGACAGCCCGGGCGTCGGCCAGGGTAGCCGTTTTACGGTGTGCCTGCCGCGCATGCAGGATTCGGGTGAGAAGCGGTCCACCCATCCTGGCGGCGGCGACGTGGCGCCGGCCGCGGCGCCGTTGCAGGTCCTCGTGGTCGACGACAACGTCGATGCGGCGCTGACGCTGGCGATGCTGCTGGAAATGGGCGGCCACGCGGTCACGGTCGAGCACCGCTCGCAGGACGCGCTGGCGCGGGTGCGTGCGGCGCCGCCCCAGGTCTGCCTGCTCGACATCGGATTGCCCGACATGGACGGCAAGGAGCTGGCGCGGCGCCTGCGCGCCGATCCCGCCAGCGCCGGCGCCATGCTGGTGGCGATCACCGGCTATGGCCAGGACAGCGACCGCGACAGCGCGCTGGCGGCGGGCTTCGACCATTACCTGGTCAAGCCGATCGACACCGGTGCGCTGCAGGGCATCCTGGCGCAGGCCGGCGAGTCGCGGGCAGGAGCGTAGCGGGCAGGGGAGCGGGCAGGGGGGCGCGGGCAGGGTCGCGGGATTTGCCAACGACGCCGTAGAAGCAGCCAGGACCTAGCCCGAACATGCTCGTCAAACAAACCCGGCTCGGCAGCGGTGCGGGCATCCTCGCGCATCCGGTCCTTCGACCGCGGAACCGCCCGATGACTATGTGGCGTCGAGCGGGGCTAACCGCGTGTTACGATTCTGGGATGTAACGATGAATGTGTTTTCCGCCCATGCCCCTCAAGCATCGCTCCAACCCGCTTCGCTTCGATCTGCTGCGTTTCGACCATATCGCGCTGGCGCCGTCGCTGGGCATTGCCATGGCAGCCGCCGTGCTGCTGCTCACCTTCGTGGCGCTGCAGCTGGTCGGCCATACCGCCAGCGAACAGGCGGAACGCGATGCCGGGCGCAGCCTGGCCGAACTGGCATTCCAGACCACCGACAAGCTCGACCGCGGCATGTACGAGCGCTACCGCGAAGTGATGCTGATGGCCGAGCGCCACGAGATCATCGACGGCGACGTGCCGGCCGCCGCCAAGCGCGCCGTGCTCGACAGCATGCAGGCGACCTATCCGTATTACGCCTGGATCGGCCTGACCGACAAGGCAGGGCGGGTGCAGGCGGCCACCAGGGGCCTGCTGGAAAACGCCGACGTGTCGGAGCGCCCCTGGTTCGCGGCCGCCCACCAGGGCGAGCACCTGCACGACGTGCACGAGGCGGTGCTGCTGGCGAAGCTGCTGCCGGACCCGGGCGGCGAACCCTGGCGCTTCTTCGACATCGCCTTTCCCTTCCGCGACAAGAACGGCGCGATCGCGGGGGTGCTCGGCGCCCACCTGAGCTGGCGGTGGGCGGCCGACATCGAACGCTCGGTGCTGCGCCCGCTGGCCGATCGCAAGGCCGTCGACACCCTGATCCTGAGCCGCACCGGCGCGGTCCTGCTGGGACCGAAGGCCTTCGCCGGCAAGGTGCTGGACCAGGACAGCGTGCGCCTGTCCCGGCAGGGCGGCACCGGTTCGGTGATCGAGACCTGGCCGAACGGCCGGCGCTACCTGGTGGGCTACAGCCCGAGCCGCGCCTACGGCCCCTATCCGGGATTGGGCTGGGTGGTCGTAGTGCGCCAGCCGCTGGAGGAGGCCTACCGTCCGATCGCATCCCTCGAGGACAAGCTGCTCTGGGGCGGCCTGGCCGCCTCGCTGCTGGGCGGCTTGGCGGTGTGGGCGCTGGCGCGCAGCATCACCCGGCCGCTGCAGACCATTACCGAGCACGCCGACCGGCTGCGCGAAGGCGAGGTCCAGGCCATCCCGCCGGTGCGCAGCCGGCTGGCGGAAGTGCGGATCCTGCAGGACGCCCTGGACGCCTTGCTGGCCAAGCTGCGAGGAAACGAGCAGGGGCTGCGCGAGCTGAACGCCAGGCTCGAGTCGCGCGTGCAGGAGCGCACGCTCGCACTGGAGGCGGCGGTCGCCACCAGCCGCGCCGGCAAGCGGCGCACCCGCGCCATCATCGACACCGCCCTCGACGCCTTTGTCGGTGTCGACGCGGCCGGCAACATCATCGACTGGAATCCGCGCGCCGAGGAGATCTTCGGCTGGACCCGCGACGAGGCGCTGGGCCGCAGCGTGTCGAGCCTGATGATCCCGCAGCGCTACCGCGACGCCCACGACCGCGGCATCGAGCGCTTCTCGATCGCCGGCAGCACCGGCGTGGTCGGCAAGCGCCTGCAACTGGTGGCGCGGCGCCGCAACGGCAAGGAGTTCCCGGTCGAGATGACGATCGGCCTGGTGAACGAGGGCGAGAGCCACTTCTTCGGCGCCTTCATGCAGGACATCTCGGAACGCAAGCGCATCGAGGACGAGCTGGCGCGCGAGCGCGAACTGCTGAACGCGGTGCTCAAATCGATCGACGTCGGCGTGGTGGTCTGTTCGCGCGAAGGCAAGGTCACCCTGTTCAACCGCGCGGCGCGCGAGATCAACGGGCTGCCGCTGGGGGCCGCCGCGTTCGAAGAACGCGAACGCCATTACCAGCTGCTGGCGGCCGACGGCGAGACCCCGATCCCGGGCCCGCAGACGCCGCTGAACCGGGCGCTGGCGGGCGAGCTGGTCGAGAACGCCGAGGTCGTGGTCAGGCGCCTGAACGGCGCGCCGCGCACCGTGTTCGCGAGCGGGCGTGCGCTGCACGCGCTTGATGGCACTAATATCGGCGCGGTGATCGCCCTGAAGGACGTGACCGAGCTGCGCGAATCGGCGCGCCGCCTGGAGGCCAGCGAACGCACGCTGCGCACGATCACCGACAATCTGCCGGTGCTGATCGCCTACATCGACCGCGAGGAACGCTACCGCTTCGTGAACGCGACCTACGAGAAATGGTACGGCGTGCCGGTGACGGACATCGTCGGCAAGACCGTGCGCGAAGCCCTCGGCGACGAGCTGTACGCGCGCGACGCCGACTTCCTGCGCCGCGGCCTGGCGGGCGAAGCGGTGCGTTTCGAGGCGCGCATGCCGGGCCCGGACGGCCCCAGGACGGTCGAGGTCACCGCGCTTCCCGACGTCCAGGACGGCGTCTGCCGCGGCGTGTATGCCTTGAGCGCCGACGTCTCGGCGGCCAAGCGCCACGAGGAAGAACTGAACCGGCTGGCGCGCATCGACCTGCTGACCGGCCTGCCGAACCGGCGCAGCTACGGCGAGCGGCTCGAGGAGGCGCTGCGCCGCGCGCGCCGCGGCGGCCTGCCGATCGCCCTGATGTACCTCGACGTCGACCATTTCAAGCAGGTCAACGACACCCTGGGCCACGCCGCCGGCGACGCCGTGCTGCACGAATTCGCGCAGCGCGTAAAGGCCGCGGTGCGCGCCACCGATACCGTCTGCCGCCTGGCGGGCGACGAGTTCACGGTGATCCTGGAAGGCCTGAAGTCGGCCGAGGAGGCGGCCCTGGTGGCGGCCAAGATCCTGCAGGCCTTCGCGCGGCCGATGCTGCTCGAGCAGGGCGAATGGAAGGTCTCGACCAGCATCGGCCTGGCCTACAGCGGCGGCGCCGACATCGGGGCCGAGGGCCTGGGCGCCGCGGCCGACGCGGCGCTCTACCATGCGAAGAAGGAGGGGCGCGGGCGCTACGCGTTGAGGCAGGTCGATTGAGACCTGCGGGAAGCGCGGGCGGTCGATCAGGAGCGCCTGAGAATACCCTTCTGTTGCCTTGATGGTAATGGATAGGTGCGTCGATATGCAGGCGACGCTGGCTGCCGGCTTAGTGATCATTCGCGCAGGCGCGGCGCATGACGGCGAGGAATATTTACTAGCTCAAATATTGTTGAAATGTCATAATGTTTGTGTAATGACATCACTGACATTTGGAGCACACATGCATCTTCGTTTCGCGCTGGCTGCGGCAGCTCTTTCCCTCGCTGGTAGCCAGGCAATGGCCGCACCGGTCACGATCGGTTTTTCCGGTACGCTCGTTTTGCCCTATACGCCCCATCCAGGGGATACCGTCAACGGCGATTACGCCGGCAAACCCTTCGCGGGAACGCTGACCTTCGCTGCCGGGCAGCCCCACAGGTACGAAAACAATGCCGGCAGCGTCCGCGACGAAGTGCACACTTATAGCGGTTGCAGCGTCTTTCGCGATGGCACATGCACAAACTACGCGCCTGTTCTCGGTTCGCCCGTGATCCTCCAGGCCAGCTTCTCCGGCGAGTTCGGGGCGTACAGTCTCATCCCCGACGCCACGGGCGGCGGGACGCAGTCCGGACTGGTCCGCAACCAGTCCTCCTACTTTGACTCGACGGGAGCGGACTATTTCCTGGTAAATGACACGGGCCGCTTCGTGACGAGCGCAGACGGAGAGCGGCTGGAACGCGCCTACAGCGCTGTTTACCTGTATATCTCGGCAACGGGAACGCCCCTCTTCAACGACGTTCACGATTTCGACGAACTGCCAAAGCTCAACAGTTCAACTTCCACTTTCTTCCGCTTCGAGCGCTACACGGGCCTGGCCGAATGCAGCCGGCAGAATGGCGGCTCGTGCAACTACACGCGCTTGCCCGGCGCATTCGAGTATGTGGGCCAGATCGCGGAGATGCACTTCGTCCTCCCCGATGCGCCCGCCGACGTTCCGGAACCGGCGTCGCTGGCACTGCTCGCGGCCGGCATGACCGCCATCGGCGCCGCCCGCCGCCGCACGCGCGCCTGAACATGGGTCCTTGTCAGGCGCTCCAAACCCCGCCGCGAAGGGCGGGGCGGATCAGCCCAGGTCGGACGCGTCGTGGCGTTCCGGCACCTGGTCTTCCGGCTTGCCGAACACGCGGTTGACCTTGCGCCCGCGGATCACGGCCGGACGCGCCGCGATCTCGTCGGCCCAGCGGCGCACGTGCTTGTACTCGTGCACCGACAGGAATTCGCCGGCGTTGTAGAGATGGCCCTGCACCAGCTGGCCGTACCAGGGCCAGATCGCCATGTCGGCGATGGTGTACTCGTCGCCGGCCACGTAGCGGTGTTCGGCCAGCTGGCGGTCGAGCACGTCGAGCTGGCGCTTGGTTTCCATCGCATAGCGGTTGATCGGGTACTCGTACTTTTCGGGCGCGTAGGCATAGAAATGGCCGAAGCCGCCGCCCACGAAAGGCGCCGAGCCCATCTGCCAGAACAGCCAGTTCATGGTCTCGGTGCGCGCCGCGATGTGCTTCGGCAGGAAGGCGCCGAACTTCTCGGCCAGGTACACCAGGATCGAGCCCGATTCGAACACGCGCAGGGGCTTGTCGCCGCTGCGGTCGACCAGGGCCGGGATCTTCGAGTTCGGGTTGGCGGCGACGAAGCCGCTCGAGAACTGGGCGCCTTCGTTGATCTTGATGAGCCAGGCGTCGTATTCGGCGCCGCTGTGGCCGAGGGCCAGCAGCTCCTCGAGCAGGATGGTGACTTTCACGCCGTTCGGTGTGGCGAGCGAATACAGCTGCAGCGGATGCTTGCCGACCGGCAGCTCCTGCTCGTGGGTGGCGCCGGCGACCGGGCGGTTGATGTTGGCGAAGTTGCCGCCGGACGCGGTCGGGGTCCAGACTTTCGGCGGTTCGTACACGTCGTGCTTCTGCTGGTCGGTCATCGATTTCTCCTTGGTATTCGGTTTGGCTTGCATGCCTGACCAGATTCTAGCCGCACTGGCCGGACGGCGCTGGCAGGTGCTCCAGGTGACAGGCGCTCTAGGTAAAACGCTTGGCCCCGGCAACGCACGCGACGACGACCAGCGTCGAGGCGATCATGCCCCACGAGATCGCTTCGCCCAGGAATGCCGCCGCCAGGACCAGGCCGAAGAAGGGTTGCAGGAGCTGCAATTGGCCAACCCTGGCGATGCCGCCCAGCGCAAGGCCGCGATACCAGAAGATGAAGCCGACCAGCATGCTGAAGACCGACACGTAGGCGAGGCTGATCCAGGCCGGCGCGCCGACCGAATTCCACACGATGGGTGCGGTTAACATGGCGATGATGGCCATCGCCGGCAGCGACAACAGCAGGGCCCAGGAAATGACCTGCCATCCGCCCAGGCGGCGCGACAGCGTGGCGCCTTCCGCATAACCCAGCCCGCAAAGGAGAATGGCGGCCACCATCAGCGCATTGCCAAGCATGGAGCCGCCGCCGCTCGTGAAGAGCGCGAAGCCAGCCACCGCTGCCGCACCCAGGATGGAAAATGCCCAGAATGCCGGCTTGGGACGCTCGCTGCCGCGCAGGACGCCGAAGAGGGCGGTCGCCAGGGGCAGCAGGCCGATGAAGACGATCGAATGGCCGGCGGTGATGTGCTGGAGCGCGAGTCCGGTCAGGAGCGGAAAGCCAAGGACCACGCCGAGGGAAACAACCAGCAGCGGGACGAGCTCCTTCTTCGACGGCAGCGTCTGTCGAAGTCCGATCAGGAACATCGCCCCGAGCAGGCCGGCAATCACGGCGCGCGCCGAGGTGAGGAACATCGGGGAGAAATCGACGACGGCAACCCGGGTCGCGGGGAGTGACCCGCTGAAGATGATGACCCCGATCAGGCCGCTGCCCCATCCGGCTGACGAACGTTCCATTTCCCCTCGCTTTCGGATTCCCTGTCGTGCGACCTGTGATGACTGCGTCCGCACGCAGGGTCCGGATTGCCGAGGAGCTTATGCAAGGGACTTATTACGCGCAGGCGCTGACGGCGATCTTTGCTGCTTCGGCAATAATATCATTGCGCGCGTCGGCGTTTTTCTCCGACTGTCGGGTGTAAATGGCCAGCACGATCGGTGCTTTGCCCGACGGATAGATCACCGCGATATCGCTGGCGCTGCCGTAGCTGCCGGTGCCGGTCTTGTCGGCGACTGGCCAGCCGGCCGGCACGCCGGCGCGGATGCGCGCGGCGCCCGTTGTGTTGCCCAGCATCCAGTCACGCAAGGCGTGTCGCCCGGCCAGCGGCAAGCCGTCCAGCAGCAACAGCTTCTGCAGCGTGCGCGCCATTGCCAGCGGCGTCGTGGTATCCCGTTCGTCGCCGGGCGTTGCCGTGTTCAGCTCGGTTTCCCAGCGGTCCAGCCGGAAGTGCTGGTCGCCGATTGCGCGCGCGTAGCGCGTCAATCCCGCCGGACCGCCCACTTCGCGCAGCAGCATATTGCCGGCGGTGTTGTCGCTGTATTGCAAGGTCGCAGCGCATAACTGCGCCACGCTCAATTCGCCGTCGACGTGCTTGCCGGTGATCGGCGACCAGTCGACAAAGACCGACCTCGGCAGGGACACGCGCCGGTCGAGCAAGCCGGGCTCCCTGGCTTCGCGTGCCAGCACGGCCGCCGCCAGCACGACCTTGAACGTGCTGCACATCGGGAAGCGCTGCTCCTGGCGATACCCGATCGTGCGCCCGGTGCCGGTGTCGATGGCGGCCACGCCGAGCTCGCCGCCCAGGGCGGCTTCGGCGGCGGCGAAATCGGCGCTGACAGTCGTCGGCGCCGCGGCTGCGGCAAGCGGCAGGGAGGCAAGCGCAAGCATGAGGTGACGGCGTTGCATCGAGAGCGGGAAGCGTCGAGGTGGGCGCATGGGCGTATCGCAGCAGGGATGGTTGGACTCCGAAGAGCCTGTTGGCCGCTCGAAGGCGCGGGCCGACGCCGCCTTCGAGCGGGAGGAAGATGCTTAGCCGCGGCCGAATTCCGGATTCGGGCGGGTCAGGTAGTACCACTCCGAGTTCGCGCCGGCCTTTGCGTCCGGGAACAGGATGCGGCCGCTGAACTCCGCCAAGACCGGGGTGCCGTCGGCGCGGGTGCCGATCTGCTCGCCCTCGATCACCGGGTCGAAGCTGGCCCAGGCGCGGCTGAACCCGTCGCCGGCGTCGAGCTTGTCGTACACCGCGACCATGTGCAGCGCTTCCATCTCGTCGAAGGGAACCGGTTCGGGGTCCGGCGCCTCGATCAGCTGCAGGTGGGCCAGGGTGTTGACGATGGCGCGGTAGGCCACTTCCGGCGCTTTCGGGTCGAGGTGCTGGCCGCATTCCAGGGTCAGCGCATAGCCGCCCGTGGTGCGCATGTATTCGGTGGTGCCGACGCCGTAGCGCAGCACGGTTTCCAGTTCCGCCGCGTTGCCGCGCATGCGGCGCTGGACGCCGCCGCCATAGGCCGCCATCCAGCCGGTCACGAAGCGGCGCACGCCCAGGCGGCGCGCCAGCGCGCGTTCTTTCTCGGCGTGCCGGAAGGGTTCCAGTTCGCCGTCGTTGTCGACCGGGCCGACCATCACGAAGGGCTCGCCGTGGGCGGCATTGAAGGAATGCAGGTCGAGCAGCACGTCGTGCTGGGCCAGCAGCGGGCACAGCCAGTTGGCGACCTGGTCCTCGAAGTCCTGCGGGTCGTCTTTCGGGAACAGGTTGCGGTTCAGGTTGCGGTCGCCGTTGCGCTCGTTCTTGGCGTAGGCGAGGGGATTGACGACCGGCACGAAGGTGACGCTGCCTGCCGCGATGCGCAGCGCGCCGCTGTCGAGTTCCGCCATCACCCGCTTGATCGCCTCGGTGCCGCAGATTTCGTTGCCGTGCGTCGCACCCATGATGATGACGCGCGGACCCTGGCCGAGGCCGGTATAGTTGACGGATTTGAACTGGAAGTTGCGGGCGGTGCTCATGCGAATGGTGATCCAAGGAAATATCGGTGGCCACATTTTATCGGGAATCCTTGGCCCGCGTGCGTGTCGCGTGGCATCATTCGCAACCCTGGCAACCCCGGCAACCTGTCCACGCAATGACACCTTCCCGCAGTACGCGCGTGCACGGTCTCGACACCCTGCGCGCCCTGGCCGTGACCCTGGTGGTGCTGCACCACTACACGCTCTTCGTCTCGAACGACGACTACACGTTCGGCTGGATCGGGCGCATTGGCTGGACCGGGGTCGACCTGTTCTTCGCGCTGTCGGGCTACCTGATCGGCAACCAGATCTTCGCCGCGCTAGCCAGCCGCGAGGGCCTGTCGCTGAAGCATTTCTATGCGCGCCGCCTGCTGCGCACGCTGCCGAATTTTTGGGTGGTGCTGGCGGTCTACTTCCTGTGGCCAGCTTTCCGTGAAAATGCGCCCTTGCTGCCGCTGTGGCGCTACCTGAGCTTCACCCAGAATCTCGGCCTCGAACCGGGCACCGCCTTTTCGCACAGCTGGTCGCTGGCCATCGAGGAGCAGTTTTACCTGCTGCTGCCCGCGCTGGCGATGCTGGGCGCGGCGCTGCGCCTGCGCATCTCGATGGCCTGGATCGTCATCGGGGCTGTCATGATCGGCGGCATGCTGTTGCGCGCCTGGCTCTGGAGCGCCCAGGTCGACCCCCACAAGTATGGGATTTACTTCTATTACAAGCTCATTTATTACTCGAGCTTATGCCGCCTCGACGAACTGGTGGCCGGCGTCGCCCTCGCGCTGGTGAAGAACCGCCATCCGCACGCCTGGACCGCACTGACGCGTCACGGCAGGCTGTGGCTGCTCGCCGGCCTGGCCGTGACGGGATTCGTCTTCTGGCGCTTTCTCGACGACCGCTACGGCTTCGCGCCGACGGTGTTCGGCTATCCGCTGCTGGGCCTGGGCTTCGGCCTGCTGATCCTGGCCGCGCTGTCGGACAAGTCGGGATTGCGCGAACTGCGCATCCCCGGCGCCGCCAGCCTGGCCTTGTGGTCCTACGCGATTTACCTGAGCCACCGCGGCGTGAGCGCGCTCGGGGCGCAGTTCCTGAGCACGCTCGGCTATGGACCGCAGACGAAGGAGGCGATCGTCTGCCTGCTGGCGCTGTCGGTGCTGGCGGGCTGGCTCCTGTATTGGCTGGTCGAGACGCCCTTCATGCGCCTGCGCGAGCGCTACGTGCCGAGCAACCTGGCGCGGCCGCCGTACCGGCTTCATCGAGAGTCCTCATCCGATATCTAGCTTTCCACAATATCTCTCCAGGGAAGAAGTTTTAGATGCCAGGGTGTGGCAATATGTGTTGCCATAACTTCGCATGAGGAGAAATGATGAGAGTTGCAAGCTACGCCGCCGTGCTCGCCGCCAGTCTGGCTGTTTCCATGCCTCAGTCGACCTTCGCTCAGGACTCAGTGTCGAACAGGGAGCAGATCGAAGGCGTGATCGACCGCTTCGGAAAAGCGATCGTCGACAAGGACGTTGCCGGCTTCATGGGGCTGTTCCTGCACGAGGACATCGCCTGGAACGTGGTCTATACCGACGGCAGTGTCGACAGGTATAACCGGGCGCTGAAGGACCCGAAGATGCCCCGGGCCACCAAGGTCCAGCGCGCCAGTCCGCGCGCCTTTATCGAAAGCATCGCCAGGTCCAGGCAAGTCAAATCCGAAACCTTCTCCAACGTGCGCATCGACACCGACGGCGAGGTCGCGCAGGTCTGGTTCGACTACGCCTTCATGAGCGGCGACTACAAGAATGCCTGGGGCAAGGAGGGCTGGCAGCTGGTCCGCACCGAGGCGGGCTGGAAGATCGCCGCGGTCACCTGGTCGGCGGAAGAAAACCCGGTCCCGCGCTGACGTGGTCCCCCGTGAGGTCCCGCCGTGGTCCCCGGCGTCGCGACAGGCGCTCAGTCGCGCGCCTCGATGACGTCGAAGGCCGCCGGCATCGCGCCCAGGAAGGCCAGGGTCGCGTGCACGCGCTCGCGCATGTCCATGCCGTTCGTCGCCTCGATGGCGGCGCGCAGGCCGGGCCGTGCTTCCAGCGTGTGCGGGCTGCGGTAGGCCTCGATCAGCAGGGCGACCAGGTCGGTCGGCGCGCTGCAGGAGCGGCGCAGGCGGGTGTCGATCACGCCGAGCAGGGTGCGCTGCATGGCCGGGGTCGGATTCACGATGTGGGCGAACACCGACGGCGTGTTGGCGATCGACTCGCACAGCGAACGCTCGATGGCGTCGGGCTTGAGGTCGGAGGCGATGTCGAAATAGCCGCGGTCCCAGCGCGTGCGCGCGTAGGCGTGGCCGGCGGGGAAGCGGTCGATGGTCTCGAAGCCCAGCGCGTGGCTGGCTTTCGAGAGCAGGTCGAGCACGGTGTCCATCAGGGGCATGGCAGGGAAGGGTGGGCAGTGCACATGACGGAAGTGTAACGCAAGCGCGGCCGGGCGATGCAAGGACCGCCCGGCCGCGTTTCGGCAAATCGGCTCAAGCGCCATGGGAGCGTTCTTCGGCGCGCTAAGCGAAGCGCCCCGAACGGAAATCCTCGACGGCCTGGTGCAACTCGGCCTGGGTATTCATCACGAAGGGCCCGTACTGCGCGATCGGTTCCTTCAGAGGACGGCCCGCGATCAACAGCAGGCGGGTTGGCTGGACCGCCTTGATCGCCACGCCGTCCGATCCTTCGGCGTTGTCGAAGATCGCCATGCGCGTCTGCGGCACGCCGCGGCCACCCACCACCGCCTCGCCGCGGAACACGTAGATGAAGGCATTGTGCCCGGCCGGCAGCGGCTGCTCGAAGGTCGCGCCTTCCGGCAGCGCGATGTCGAGGTAGAGCGGCTCGGTACCGTCGCGCTGCACGGCGCCGGCCACGCCGTGGCTGCTGCCGGCGATGACCTGCACGGTGGCGCCGGATTCCAGCGTGAAGCGCGGCACTTCCTCGTTCGGGATGTCGCGGTACCAGGGCGCGCTCATCTTGTCCTTCGCGGGCAGGTTCAACCACAGCTGGAAGCCTTCCATCAGGCCCTCGTTCTGCTCGGGCATCTCGGAGTGGATCACGCCGCGCCCGGCCGTCATCCACTGCACGCCACCGTCGGTCACGAGACCTTCGTTGCCGGCGCTGTCGCGGTGGCGCATGCGGCCGGCCAGCATGTAGGTGACGGTCTCGAAGCCGCGGTGCGGGTGCTCCGGGAAGCCGGCGATGTAGTCGCCGGCCTTGTCGCTGCCGAACGCGTCCAGCATCAGGAAGGGATCGAGGCGGCGCTGCAGGGTTCCGGTGAGGACGCGGTTGATCTTCACGCCGGCGCCGTCCATCACGTACTGTCCGGCGATCACGCGTTCGACGCCACGCGGCTTCGTCACGGATTGGGTGTTCACTACCTGGGTCATCATCTTCTCCTGTTCTGCGCCGCCGGAGCGGCTGTTGCGTAAGGTGTTTAAGCCAGGGCCGCGTCGACCGCAGCGTCCGCTTCCGCCTGGCCCTTGGCCGCGGCGTCAGGACCCATGGACTGGCCGGCCGAGTACACGAAGGTATGGTCGGTCATGCCCAGGAAGTTCAGCAGCATGCGCACGAAAGGCACTTGCGGATCGGCCTCGACCGGGTAGACGCCGCCGCGCGAGGTGGTAACGAACACCTTCTTGTTCTTCAGCAGGCCTTCCGGACCGTTCTCGGTGTAGCGGAAGGTCACGCCGGCACGGGCGATGGCGTCGAACCAGCTCTTCAGCTGCACCGGGATGCCGAAGTTGTACATCGGCGCGCCGATCACGACCACGTCGGCGGCCTGCACCTGGGCGATCAGCGCGTCGTCCAGTGCCACGCGGGCGGCCTGCTCGGCAGTGCGCTGGTCCGCCGGGGTGAACAGGGCGCCCAGGGCGGCTTCGTCCAGCGTCGGGTGCGGATCGCGCGCCAGGTCGCGGGTTACGACAGTCGCGTCCGGGTTGGCGGCGACCAGCTTGGCGACGATGCTGTTGGCGACGCGGGTCGATTCGGACTGGGCGCCGCGCAGGCTGGAGGTGATCTGCAGGATGTTCATGGTGGCTTCCTTTTTCGTGAAGGGTTGTCGTTCGATAAGCGCTACTTTAGCAGTTCCAAAATCGAGCCAGAAGCCGCTAGAATGGATAACATTATTCAGTCAGTGGAACAATCTCATGGAAGTCGAACCGAATGACCTGCTGCTGTTCGCACGCATCGTGGAGGCCGGCAGCTTCAGCAAGGCCGCCGTCCGGGTGAACCTGCCCAAGTCGACCGTCTCGCGCCGCATCTCGCTGCTCGAGGCGCGCCTGGGCGAACGCCTGCTGCAGCGCACGACGCGCAAGCTGGTGCTGACCGAGTTCGGCGCCAGCCTGCTCGAGCACGCGCGCAAGGTGGCGGAAGAGGCCGAAGCGGCCGGCGCGCTGGCCCAGCACCGCCAGGCCGCGCCCAGCGGGCGCCTGCGCATCTCGCTGCCGGCCGACTTCGCCAACCTCGGCATGAGCGCGATGATCGGGCGCTTCCTGGAGCGCTACCCGGCGGTGAGCGTCGAGCTGGACCTGTCGCCGCGCCGGGTCGACCTGGTGGCCGAGAACTTCGACATCGCGATCCGCATGGGCGACCTGCCGGACGACGCTTCCCTGAATGCGCGCCGCGTCACGTTGCAGCGCTTCGGCCTGTATGCCTCGCCGTGCTACACGGCGGTGCGCGGCCTGCCGGAACATCCGGACGACCTGCTCGGCCACGACCTGCTGTGCCTGCTCAGCCGCAGCGGCGGCGCCGTGCCCTGGGTCCTCACGCGCGGCAAGGTGCGCTGGGAACGCGAATTGCCGGCGCGCCTGACCGCGAATTCGCCCGACCTGCTGGCGCGCATCGCCTGCAGCGGCGCCGGCATCGCGGCCAGCTCCGAACTGTTCGCCGCGCCGCTGCTGCGCAAGGGGGAACTGGTACGGGTGCTGCCCGAGTGGGACATGCCGACCGCCACCGGCTGGGCCGTGTTCCCGGGGCGGCGCCTGATGCCGGCCAAGACCCGGGCCTTCCTCGACATGATGGAAACGATGTTCTGCAGCGAAGCGGGGACGGAGGAGGGGAGTTAAGACGTCACTGCTCCCCGTCCGGCAGCGCCGCCGGAGCCCCGATGCGCAGGTAGACACTGGCCCCCTGCGCGCCGGCGCGGTAGTCCGGATAGGCGCCGGCCGGCAGGCGGATCCAGGCGCCGGCCGCGTACCGCTCCACGCCCGTGACGATCTCGCCGGCCAGCACCAGCAGCTCGGCGCCAGCCACCGGTGCGGCAAGAAGCGCTGCGCCCGCATCGACGCGCTGCAGCGAGACCTGTTCGGCGTCCGAGGCAAACAGCGGGCAGACTGCCCGCTCGCCCTGCCGGCGCCAGGACGCGGGCGCACGGGTGTCGATGCGCACGCGGCTGCGTTCGTCGGCCGCCATCTGGCGCAGCTTGACGAAGATGGTGGCGCCGCCCAGGCTGGACGGCGCGTGGGCCGAACCGGGCGGATTGCGCAGGTACCAGCCTTCAGGATAATCGCCGTCCTCGTCCGAGAACACGCCGGACAAAACCAGGATTTCTTCGCCGGCCGGATGCGCGTGGCGGGGAAAGCGCGAGCCGGGGGCATAGCGCACGATGCTGGTGGCGCGCGCTTTCTCGAACCCGATCCGGTCCAGCATGACCCGCTCGACGCCGCTTTCCGGCGAAGCGACCCATTCGTACTGGTCGGGCGCGACGACGGCGCGGCGCGAGAAATCGGCATTGACGAGCATGGTGGACCTCATGGTGGTGTCTGATACGGCGATTGTGGACGAGAGTGGACGCCGCGGCAAACGGGCGCATCGCTGCGCGATCGGAAAAAATCCTGCTCGCCATGGCGTCCGTCGGGCGGCATGAGACGCCCGGATGCCATGGCCGGGCATGCTATGATGCGCTCCAGACCGACCCATCCGCAGCCCGCATTTGAAACACACGCTCTTCCTCTTCGACCTGGACGACACGCTGCTCGACTTCCGCGCGTCCGAACACCTCTCTTTCGAACGCACCTTGCGCGCGCTCGGCCTGCAAGGCGACATCGACGACTTGTTCCGGCACTACCAGGCGATCAACGTGGCGCTCTGGCGCAGCTTCGAAGCCGGCACCGTGACCAAGGATTTCCTGAAGGTCGAGCGCTTCCGCCAGACCTTCGCCTTTGGTGCGCTGGCGCTCGATCCGCAGGCCGCGAGCAGCCTGTATCTCGAGTCGCTGCCGCAGACCGTGGTGCTGGTCGACGGCGCGCGCGAGCTGTGCGCGAGCCTGGCCGCGATGGGCGAACTGGGCATCATCACCAACGGCGTCGACCACATCCAGAAGCGGCGCATCGCCAGCTCGGGGCTCGGTGAATACATCTCGTTCGTCGCGACCTCGGAAGCCTGCGGCCACGCCAAGCCGGACACCCGTTTCTTCGACTACGCCGCCGGCATGGCGCGCGCCTTCCGGCGCGAACAGACGGTCATCGTCGGCGACCGCCTGGACGCGGACATCCTCGGCGCCAACCGCTTCGGCATCGACAGCTGCTGGTTCAATCCGGCGCGCCTCGAGAACACTTCGCTCGCCATCCCGAGCGTCGAAGCGGCCAGCCTGCGCGACGTGATTCCCGCGCTCGAAGCGCTGGCCCTTGCCTGAAACGCGAACCGTCAATCCAGCCGCCAGTTCATCTATACTGTTTCTCCAGGCCGGCGCTGGGCCGGCACACAAGGAGACAACAACGATGCTAAATCACGTCATGCTGGGTTCGAACGATATCGAGCGCTCGAAGCGCTTCTACGACGCGGTGCTGGGCACGCTCGGGGCAGGAGAACCGGTGCGCAACCAGGCGCCGTCCGGCCACGTCCGCTATTTCTACCGTCACGACGGCAACAACTTTGCCATCACCGAGCCGATCGACGGCGCAGCGGCGGCGCCCGGCAACGGCGCGACCATCGGCTTCAAGTGCCATTCGCCCGAGCAGGTCCACCAGTTCCACGACACCGCGCTGGCGCATGGCGGCACCTCGATCGAGAACCCGCCGGGCCTGCGCGAAGGCAGCATGGGCGCACTCTACCTTGCATATGTGCGCGATCCGGACGGCAACAAGCTGTGCGCGATCTACCGTCCCCGTTAAGGATCGCGCGGCGCACACCGGGCGCAATCGAACTTGGGTTAGCGACTTGGCAATTTATAATGTCGCTCCGAATGCCCATCCACGATAGAAGACCCAAAGGACAGCCATGCACGGCGAACAGCTTTCCCACCGAATCCGCGCGCTGATCCGTTCGCTGCCCCGTACCGGGATCACGCTGAGCGAACTGATCCAGCGGGTCGGCAACGATGGCCTGCTGATCCTGGCCGCCTTGCTCACCCTGGTGTTCCTGATCCCGATATCGATTCCCGGCGTCAGCACGGTGTTCGGCGCCGCCATCCTCCTGATCGGCCTGGCCCGCCTGCTCGGGCGCGAACTGTGGATCCCTTCGCGCCTGAAGCACAAGACGCTCGCGACCAGGAAGCTGCGCCCGGTGTTGCGCAAGGCGCTGCCGCTGCTGCACCGGCTCGAGCGCGTGAGCCGTCCGAACCGCATCGCGTGGCTGGTGGCCGGCGGCCCGGTGCGGCGCCTGAACGACGCCGCGCTGATCCTGGGCGCCGTGCTGCTGATGATGCCCTTCGGCCTGATCCCGTTCAGCAATACCTTCCCGGCCGTGGCCTTGCTGTTCCTGGCCATCGGCCTGCTGCAGCGCGACGGCGTCTGCGTACTGCTGGGCTATGTCAGCAATGTCGCAACCATCGCGTATTTCGGCGTGCTGATCGGTGGCGGCGGCCTGGCCGCGCGCGAAATGTTCGGGCGTCTGGTCGGCTGAAGCGGCGCAGGCGCCCGCCGGCGCCTTGCTACAATGGCGCCCATGTCCACGACCGACTCCTCCATCCCGGCCGCCCCTGGCCGCAAGGTGATCCTCGCCGGCGCCACCGGGCTGGTGGGCGGCCACATCCTCGACCGCTTGCTGGCCGACGACAGCGTCGGCGCGGTGCACGTGCTCGGCCGCCGCGCCCCAGTGCGCGCGCATCCCAAGCTGCGGGCGCATGTCGTCGATTTCGCGGAGTTGCCTGCGCTGCCGGCCTTGCCGCAGGCCGACGAGGTCTACCTGGCGCTCGGCACCACGATCCGGCAGGCCGGCAGCCGCGCCGCTTTCCGCGCCGTCGACCTGGACGCCAACCTTGCGGTGGCGACCGCCGCCTTCGAAGCGGGCGCGCGGCGCATCGGCCTGGTCAGCGCGATGGGCGCGGACCCGGGCTCGCGCATCTTCTACAACCGGGTGAAGGGCGAGCTCGAACATGCGCTGTCCAGGCTGCCCTGGTCGGCGCTGGTGATCGCCCGGCCGTCGCTCCTGCTCGGCGACCGCGCAGCGCTCGGTCAACCGGCCCGTTTCGGCGAAGGACTGGGGGCGCGCATCGGCGCCGCCCTGCGCCCGCTGATCCCGATGAACCTGCGGCCGATCGCGGCGGAGCGCGTGGCCCAGGCGCTGCTGACCCTGGTCCCGAGCGCCGTCGGCAAGCACGTGCTGTTTTCCGGGGCCATGCAGCCCGGGATGGCCGAAGCATCGCCTTGACAGGTAGCGAGCCGTCGTCGCGACGGCTGGTTTTCAGCGCCGGCTCAGCGCCGCCGGCCAGAAAGGAAGGCGATGCGTTCCCGGTCGCGGATGGCGCCGATGGCGGGAATCGGGTGACTGAAGCCCGATGCGCGCAAATCCTTCAAAGAACAGTGGAAGCCGGCATCCCACGCGACCCGGATCCGGTAATACAGCTCATGCTCGTCCCTGAATAACTCCGCGCGCCCGGCGTGCTCCTGTTCGTCCCAGCTCTCCTGCACGATGCCGGCGGCGACATAGCCCGCGCCGGTCATGCTCTCGTATGCATAGATGACGTCACCTTTTTTCATCTGGCGCAGATGATCCGCATACGCATTGTGCATGTCCTGCTGCACGCCATCGCCGGGTGGGGTACCGGGAACCGGTTTCGGAGTGAGGTAGGCATAGCCTTCCCTCAGCCAGAAGTGGATCGGATTGTCGACGACCGCGCTCGGATGATGGCGTTTATACCACTTGAGATCGGTGTTCACGAAAAAATGGGAGGAGCTGGTCGAGGTCGGCATGGTGTCTTTCAGGATGGACTGTGAAAGATTATGCGTCGTGCCGCTCGGCAATTCAATGGCGCTGACGCCCTGGCCGCGGCCTGTTCGTCAGGCAGCGGGCGCCGGCCGGTTCCCCATCAACTCGCCCAGGCGCACCGAACGCTCCGGCGCCCACTGCTCGTTGAAGCGGATGGTGTTTTCCTTGAACAGCATCACGACCGTCGAGCCGAGCAGGAAGCGGCCCATCTCTTCGCCTTTCTTCAGCACCACCGGCTGGGTGTCGTAGGTCCAGTCGCAGATGCGCGCCATGCGCGGCGGATTGACCACGCCATGCCAGGCGGTGGCCATGCTGCCGACGATGGTGGCGCCCACCAGCACCATGACGAAGGTGCCGAATTCCTCGGACTCGAACACGCACACCACGCGCTCGTTGCGCGCGAACAGGCCGGGCACGCCGCGTGCCGTGGTCGGGTTCACCGAGAACAGGGCGCCGGGGACGTAGATCATGCGCGTCAGGCGGCCGTCGCAGGGCATGTGGATGCGGTGGTAGTCCTTCGGGCTCAGGTAGAGATTCGCGAAGCTGCCGTGCTGGAAGTGCGAGGCCAGCTGGGCGTCGCCGCCGACCAGTTCGGCGGTGGTGAACTTGTGGCCCTTGGCCTGCAGGATGCGGTGGTCGTCGATCGCGCCGAACTGGCTGATCGCGCCGTCGACCGGGCAGACGAAGTCCGCTTGCGCCAGCGGACGCACGCCATCCTTCAGCGGCCGGGTGAAGAATTCGTTGAAGCTGGCGTAGCTGGCGATGTCGGGATTGGCCGCCTCGGCCATGTCGACGCCATACTTGCCGACGAACCAGCGGATCAGGCGGGTCGTCATTGCGCCGCCTCTGGCGCCGGCGACGCGTCCGGCAAACGAGGTCAGCGCCTGCTTCGGCAGGACGTATTGTGGCAGTACTTTAAAGCGGTCGGACACGGTTCGAGGCCCCAGACAATAAGGATTGCGAATTATAAATAAGGGACGCGCCGGTGCATATCATTGTTTTATGCAGCGGCCGTGGCTGCCCAGTGTAGCGCATCGGCCCGTTAGCGGGCGTCCGCTGCTTGTCGGGCCGGGCATGCATATCAAAAAAATATTCTCCATGGCAACGCAAATGGCCAAAACTGAACGACAATACGCGCTTCCTTCATTGTCTGTACGATATGCACCCCGCTTTTTCCCCGATCCGCCTGACGCTGCTGGCCGCGGCACTCGCTTCCACCTTTCCGCTGCACGCCCAGGAAACCCCGCAACCAGGCACCACCAAGGCTGAACATGTCACGCCCGCGCCCGCGCAGAAGATGCAGACGGTCGAGGTCAAGGGCAGCGCCGAGGCCTACGACCCGCGCCGCGACGACACGGCGACCAAGATCGTGGTCAGCCAGGAAGAGATCGTCAAGTACGGCGACACCAGCGTGACCGACGTGCTCAAGCGCGTGCCCGGCATCACCGTCAACAGCAGCAACGGCCGCGGCGGCGAGATCCGCATGCGCGGCCTGGGCGCCGGCTACACCCAGATCCTGATCAACGGCGAACGCGCGCCGGCCGGCTTCTCGATCGACCAGCTCGCGCCCGACGTGATCGAGCGCATCGAGGTGCTGCGCGCGGCCAGCGCCGAGTTCTCGACCCAGTCGGTGGCCGGCACCATCAACATCGTGCTCAAGCGAGCGGTCCGCAGCGCCCAGCGCGAACTGAAGGTCGGCATGCGCCGCTCCAGCAGCGGCGCGCGCGGGCCAAACCTGAACCTGCAGCTGTCCGACAAGCTGGGGAAGATGTCGTATTCGATCTCGGGCGCCGCCGCCCACGAAAGCTTCGGACGCACGGCCACCGTCACCGAGGACGCGTTTGCCGACAGCGGCCTGCAGACCCAGGCGCGCAGCACGGTCGGCGTCGAGGACGGCTCCTTCACCTACGCCAGCCTGGCGCCGCGCCTGAACTGGAACCTGGAGAACGGCGACACCCTCACGTCCCAGACCTTCCTCAATGCCGGCAAGTTCAGGACGCGCACGGACGAAGCCGCGCGCACCGCCATCGGCGCGCCGGCGCCGTATCCGAACCTGAACCTGGCGAACGAGTCGAAGAACAGCTACTTCCGCACCGAGTTGAACTGGGTGCACAAGATGGCCGACGGCGCCAAGCTCGACACCAAGCTGGGCGTGCAGCGCGGCGAGAGCGACAACGAGCAGCGCCGCGCCACGCCCGCCGGCGCGCTGCGCCCGCTGGATAACCTCGTCGCCTCGAACAGCGAGGACCGCGGCGTGACCAGCACCGGTAAATTTTCGAAGACGATGTTCGAAGGCCATGCACTGGGCATGGGCTGGGACGGCGGCTACAACACGCGCGAGGACGAACGCGTCGAGCTGGAAGCCGGCCGCCTGGTGTTGCCAGGCCTGCCGGAGGGCGAACAGTTCGAGGCCCAGGTCGCGCGCCTGGCGCTGTATGCGCAGGACGAGTGGAGCCTCAGCCCGCGCCTGTCGGTCTATCTCGGCGCGCGCTGGGAGGGCATCCGCACCCGCACCTCGGGCAATACCTTCGACACCGGCCGCTCGCGCTCGAGCGTCTGGAGCCCGGTGCTGCAAACCCTGTGGAAGATCCCTGAGACCAAGGGCGACCAGGTGCGCTTTGCCGTCACCCGTACCTACAAGGCGCCGAACGTGTCGAGCCTGATCCCGCGCCGCCAGACCTCGGTCGACAACCGCTCGACCGATCCCGACTACCAGGGCAATCCGGACCTGCAGCCGGAACTGGCGCTGGGCTTCGACCTCTCGTACGAGCACTACTGGGCGGAAGGCGCGCTGCTGTCGGCCAGCGTCTCCTCGCGCCGCATCGACGGCTATACCCGCAACCTGGTCGACTTCGACGGCGCGCGCTGGGTCGCGATGCCGATGAACGCCGGTCGCGCCGAGACGCGCGGGCTGGAGCTGGAAGCGAAATTCCCGCTGAAGGCGGTCATGGAAGGCGCGCCGGCGATCGACCTGTGCGCCAGCCTGAGCCGCAACTGGTCGGAGGTGGACGGCGTGCCCGGACCGGACAACCGCCTGGACGGCCAGACGCCGCTGTCGGCCAACCTCGGCGCCGACTACAAGAAGGGCAGCTTCAGCACCGGCGCCAGCTTCGCCTACAAGCAGGGCGGGCAGGTCCGCCTGTCCGAGCGCCAGACCTCCTATATCGAGGCGCGGCGCGACCTGGAAGCCTATGTGCTCTACAAGTTCACGCCCAAGCTGCAGCTGCGCGTGGCGGGCCAGAACCTGCTGGACCAGGACTTCACGCACCGCAGCAGCTATCTCGAGGATGGGCGCGGGCTGGTGGTGCGGCGTGGGGTGTATCCGGTCGGGGTGTCGCTGCGGGCGACGGTCGAGGCGAAGTTCTGATCGCAGGCGGGCGCCGTGCGCGCGGGCCAGGGTGTATCTGGCTGAACGCGCAAAAGGCGCCCGTCCACTCTGCATGCAGAGCCAAAACGGCTTGAATTCAGTCAGACAGACCCTGGGTGCGGGCGGCCGCGCCGCCCCTGGGTCGGGCGACGGGCCGGGGTTTCTTCAGTGGGCAAGAAAGTCCAGGACCATGCGATTGAATGCATCGGCATGTTCCCACTGTACCCAGTGGCCGCAACGGTTGAAGACGTGCAGCTGTGCGTTCGGGATTCCCGCGATCAGCTTGAGGCCGGTGTCCATGGCCACGAAGCGGTCGTCGCGGCCCCAGACCACCAGCGTCTGCGCGGCGATCTCGCCCAGGCGCGGCCCGTAATCGGTGAACTGTTTCGGATTGGCCGCGAGGCTCTTCAGGAAGCTCTCCAGGTGGTCGCGCCGCGCCAGGATGTTGGCCAGGCGCTGCTCCATCAGTGCGTCGGTGATCGCGGTGGCATCGTACACGAAGACGTTCATCAGGCGCTTCAGGTTCTCGATGGTCGGCTCGCGATAGACGCCGTTGAGCAGCTTGATGCCCTCGGTCGGCATCGGCGCATACAGGCTCGGTCCGCCGGTGCCGCCGCCCATCAGGATCAGCTTGCCGATGCGCTCCGGATTGGCCAGCGTGAACGCCACCGCACTATGCCCGCCCATCGAATTGCCGACGATGTGCACCCGGTCGATCGCCAGCGCATCGATCAATGCCTTCAGGATGGCCGCGTTCAGCTCCGAGCGCGATCCGGTGTTGACGATCGTGTCGCTCTTGCCCCAGCCCGGGCAATCCATCAGGATCACGCGGTAGCCAGCGGCGACCAGCGGTTCGATGTTGCGGTGGAAGTTCGCCCAGCCGGTCGCGCCGGGGCCGGAGCCGTGCAGCATCACGACCGTTTCCGCGCCGCTGCCGACGTCGTTGTAGTGGATGTTCAGGTCCAGTTCGCCGTGTCTGATCCGTACGAACCTGCTCGTCGCTGCTTCGTCCAGCGTGGATGCGTTGTTGGTCATCTCGTGTCTCCTTTGCTTGTCAATGGTTCTGCTGTGCCGCGCCGCGCTTGAGCATGTCGAGCGCGACGTCGACGATCATGTCTTCCTGCCCGCCGACCATGCGGCGCTTGTCCAGTTCGACCAGGATGTCGAAGGCCGGCAGGCCGTACTTCTGCGCCGCGCTTTCCGAGTGGCGCAGGAAGCTGCTGTAGACGCCGGCATAACCGAGGGCCAGGGTTTCGCGGTCCACGCGCACCGGACGCTCCTGCATGGGGCGTACGATGTCTTCGGCGGCGTCGATCAGCTTCCTGACGTCGCAGCCGTGGTTCAGTCCCATGCGGTCGACGGCCGCGATGAACACTTCGAGCGGCGCATTGCCCGCGCCCGCGCCCATGCCGGTCAGGCTGGCGTCGATGCGGTCGCAGCCGTGTTCCAGCGCCACGATCGAGTTGGCCACGCCCAGCGACAGGTTGTGGTGGGCGTGCATGCCGGTCTGCGTTTGCGGCTCGAGCACGTCCTTGAGCGCCTTGAAGCGGTCGGCGATGTCGTACATGTTCATCGCGCCGCCCGAGTCCACCACGTAGATGGTCGTGGCGCCGTAGCTTTCCATCTTCTTCGCTTCCTGGGCCAGCTGCTGCGGCGTGGTCATGTGGCTCATCATGAGGAAGCCCACCGTGTCCATGCCCAGTTCGCGGGCATATTCGATGTGCTGGCGCGAGATGTCGGCTTCGGTGCAGTGGGTTGCCACGCGCACGATGCGCGCGCCGGCATCATGGGCGTTCTTCAGG
Source organism: Massilia haematophila (assembly GCF_042647645.1). Lineage (NCBI taxonomy): Bacteria > Pseudomonadati > Pseudomonadota > Betaproteobacteria > Burkholderiales > Oxalobacteraceae > Massilia > Massilia haematophila. The sequence continues at coordinate 890,601 of NZ_JBHRVV010000001.1, forward strand.
TCGTGGATGGTGCCGATGCCCGGCAACAGCAGCGTGGCCACTTTCGCGTGCTTTACGACGCCGGCGACCGCCGCGATCCACTCCAGGTCCGTGTGGGCGCCGAAGCCGTAGTTGAAACTCGCGCCCTGCAGGCCGTCGCCGTGGGCGACTTCGATGGAATCGACCTTCGCTGCGTCGAGCGCCTTTGCGATCGCGACGGCCTGCTCCAGGCTGTACTGGTGGCGCACCGCGTGCATGCCGTCGCGCAGGGTGACGTCGGAGACATAGATTTTCCGGGTCTTGTCGAACATGTGCATTCCTTCCGCTTACGCCGCGACTGCGGACAGTTGACGCTCCGCCATGCGTTCGGCCGTCTTCAGCGCCGCGCTGGTCATGATGTCGAGGTTGCCGGCATAGGCCGGGAGATAGTGGGCCGCGCCTTCGACTTCCAGGAAGACGGACACTTTCAGGCCGGCCGTCCTGCCGATGCCGGGCAGGTTGACGCCCTGTTCCAGCCGGTCGAACTGCACCTCCTGCTTCAGGCGGTAGCCGGGCACGTATTCCTGCACGGCGGCCGCCATCTCCTGGACCGAGCGGCGGATCGCTTCCTGGTCGGCATCGAGCTCGGTCATGCAGTAGACCGTGTCGCGCATCATCAGCGGCGGCTCGGCCGGGTTCAGCACGATGATGGCCTTGCCCTTTTGCGCGCCGCCGACCTGTTCGATCGCCTGGGACGTCGTTTCCGTGAACTCGTCGATGTTGGCGCGGGTGCCGGGGCCGGCCGACTTGCTGGAGATCGAGGCCACGATTTCGCCATAGAAGACCTTGGCCACGCGCGCGACCGCCGCCACCATCGGGATCGTGGCCTGGCCGCCGCAGGTGACCATGTTCACGTTCGGCGCGTCGAGATGGGCGTCGCCGTTCACCACGGGAATGCAGTAGGGGCCGATGGCGGCCGGGGTCAGGTCGACCATGCGGATGCCAGGTTTGAGCTGGCGCAGGAAGGCGTCGTTCCTGACGTGCGCCGACGCCGAGGTGGCGTCGAACACGAGGTCGATGTCGGCAAACGCCGGCAGCCGCGCCAGGCCTTCCACGCCTTCGTGCGTGACCGCCACGCCCATGCGCGCCGCACGCGCCAGGCCGTCCGAGTTGGGATCGATGCCGACCATCGCCGCCATCTCGATGTGCTTGCCGTGCCGCAGGATCTTGATCATCAGATCCGTGCCGATGTTGCCCGATCCGATGATCGCGGCCTTGAGTTTCTTGCTCATCGCTTGAGTCCTTGTCCTTATTCGCTGAATACCGCGCGTACGCTGCCCAGGCCGTCGAGCTGCGCCGTGAATGTTCCCGGCTGCGTCACGGCCGCCATCGGCCCGAGCGCGCCGGTCAGTACCACATCGCCGGCACGCAAAGGCGTGCCCAGCTTCACCATCGTGTCGGCCAGCCACGCTGCCGCGTTCAAGGGGTTGCCGAGGCAGGCGGCGCCGATGCCCTTCGACACCTGTTCGCCGGCGCGGTCCATCGTCATCCGGCAGGCGGCGAGGTCCAGCTTGCGCAGCGGCACCGGACGCGAGCCGAGGACGAACAGTGCGCTCGACGCGTTGTCGGCGACGGTGTCGACAAACCGGATGTTCCAGTCCTGGATGCGGCTGTCGACCACTTCGATGGCGGCCACCGCATATGCCGTGGCCGACATGATGTCGGCGAAGCTGTGCTTCTCGTGCGTGAGGTCGCGCTCGAGCACGAGGGCGATCTCGGCTTCGACTTTCGGCTGGATCAGGCGCGACAGCGGCATCGGTTCGCCGTCGCCGTAGGCCATGTTCGCAAACAGCGCGCCGAAGTCGGGCCGGTCCACGCCCAGCTGCTGTTGCACGGCGAGCGAGGTCAGGCCGATCTTGCGCCCGACGATGCGCTCGCCCTGCGCCAGGCGGGCGTCGACGTTCGCCTGCTGGACGGCGTACGTCAGCGCCATGTCGCCGGGCGCGATTTCCCGCCGCACCGGCGCCACCGGCCGGCGCGCGTGCTCGGCCTCGCGCAGCCTGCCGGCAAGGGTGTGTATGAGTTGTTCGGACATCTTGGCCTCCTCCTTGGTTTATGCCGCCGCCACGGGGACGGCGTGCATGGCCCCGAAACCCGCAATCCATTCGGGAATCGGGCGGTAAAAGTCGATCGACGCACGGTAGGGCCCGCAGGCGGACAGGGCGCCGAAGGCGGCGACCCAGGTGCGGATCTCGTGGGCGGACTTGCCGCCGTCGCGCGTGATCGCCGCGTCCGTCATGCCGTCCACGGCCGGCAGCTCGGTGGCCAGCCGTTCGAGGAAGGCCAGGTCCCATTCCGGGTTCAGCGGTCGCATGCTGCTGGTGCCCGCCGTGAACGCCCTGGCGGCGGCAACGGTGCGTTCCTGGCGCGCAGCGCGCGCCTCGGGCGACGGATTGCGGCCGGCGATGAGGCGCTCGGCCACTTCCGTGCTGGCGCCCGCCAGTTCCGGCACCGGCGGCTCGTGCGAGATGCCGCCCGAGCCGATGACCAGCACCCGCTTGCCGGTGCGCGCCAGGTAGCGTCCGATGGCCTCGCCCAGCAGGCGCGCGCGGCGCAGCGACGCCATCGGCGGCGCCACCGAATTGATGAACACCGGGATCACGGGGTAGCGGTCGAGCGCGCCCGTCAGCACTTCCAGCGCCTGCGCGCAGCCGTGGTCGACCTGCATGCGCCAGGACAGCGCGACGTCGATGTCGGCGGCCAGCACGCTTTGCGCCAGTTCGCTGGCGAGCGCGCCCGGCACGTCCAGCGGCCCGGCCAGGCTCTTGTAGTCGCCGATCGAGTCGGCCGCCGCACCGATGCAGAAGGGCGGCATCACGTCGTAGAAGAAGCCGTTGTAATGGTCGGGCGAGAACACGACGACCAGCTCCGGGTCGTAGGCAAGCACGCGCTCGCGTGCCGCCGCCTGCACGCGCTCGACGTCGGCCAGCACTTCCGGGGCCGGATCGAAGTAGCCGTGGAGGGGCGTATGGGAAAGGCATTCAAGATGAATTGGCATTGGCAAGCTCCAGCCGTCGGTCGACGGATCGGTCAAAAAGAGGAATCGGCACCGGCCCGGCGGTGCCGGGCACGGGGCGTTCCGGGCTCAGGCGGCCGCGCAGTCCAGCGCGCTGCCCGGCTGGGGCGCGCTCGCCGCCTTGGCCAGGGCGCGCAGCGGCTGCTGCGGGTCGAGCAGGACGTCGCGCGCGAGCCTTGCGCGCCGCTCCACGAGTTCGCGTGCGCTGCGCATCTCGCGCCCAAGGTTGACGGTCACGGCGCCCACCAGCGCGCCTTCGCCATCGAGGCCGAACAGGACGCATGGGGGCGCGGCCAGTTCGCCGCGGACGATCCACTCGGGCGCGGCCATGTCGCCGACAAACTGGACATTCAGGCCGCACTGGTCGGTCCAGAACCAGGGCGCGCTCTCGGGCTCCGGCGCCAGGCCGAGCATGGCGCGCGCGGCGGCGATTCCCTGTTGCTGTGCGTTTTCCCAGGTTTCGCGCCGTTGATGGCGGCCGCTGGCGGCGTCGAAGCGGCTGGCGACGTCGCCGGCTGCGTAGATATGCGGATCGGACGTGCGGCACTGGGCGTCGATCACGACCCCGTTGTCGATCGCCAGGCCCGCCGCTTGCGCCAGCGCGGTGTCGGGTTCCACGCCGATGCCGTAGATGACGGCGTCGCCGGCGATGCGCGTGCCGTCCTCCAAGGTCAGGACGATCTCGTCCTGTTCGCCCTGTTCACGCACCGCGCTCGCGATCCCCGCGCCGAAACGCAGGGTCACGCCGCGCCCGCGGTGGACGTCGCACAGGAAGGCGCCCAGCAGCGGCGGTGCACAGCGCCCCATGGCCGCGGGCGTGGCTTCGATCACGGTCACCTGTGCACCGAGATCGACCGCGCTGGACGCCAGTTCCAGGCCGATGACGCCGGCGCCGACCAGCACGATCCGGCGGCCCGGCTGCAGTTCTCCTGCCAGTTGCCGCGCGTCGTCGAGCGTGCGCAGCGTATGCACGTTGGGGCCGAGCGCATCGAGCAGCGGCAGGCGGCGCGCGCGGGCGCCGGTCGCGATCAGCAGCTTGTCGTAGGCGATGGTTTCGCCATCCCCGAGCGTCAGCGTGCGCGCCCCGGCATCGGGCACGGCGCCGGCCACGCCGAGCTTGAGTTCGATGTCCTGGTCGTCGTAGAACCGGTCGGGATGCACCGCGCAGCGCGTCTCCTGCGGACGCAGCAGCACGTCCTTGGACAGCGGCGGACGCTCGTACGGCGGGTGCGCTTCGTCGCCCACCAGGAGCACGCGGCCCGCGAAACCTTGCCTGCGCAGTTCGGCGGCGGCATTCGCACCGGCCTGGCCGGCACCGACGATGACATAAACGGGTCGTTTCATATTTTCTATCTCGACATGGATGGCCGGGATGCCGCCTGCATCAGAGATGCAGGCCGCCCGCGACGTGGCGGATGCCGCGGATTCCCAGGCCGGCATCGGCGTTGATCATCACGCCGCTTAGCACGCGGTTGTTGGCGCGCGAGGCGAGCATCACGTAGGGGCCGGTGAAGTCGGCCGGTTCGGGGAAGAACTGCAAGGGCAGGATGCCGGCGATCGCCTCGGGCGAGCGCGAATCCATGATGCGCTTGCCTTCCTGGCCGAGCGCCGCCGGTCCGCGCAGGTCGCTCGCCATGCCGCAGGGGCCGACGCCGTTGACGCGCACCTTGGGCGCCAGTTCGTAGGCCAGCTGGCGGATCAGGCCGACCGCCGCGTGCTTGCTGGCGGTATAGAGCGGTCCGCCGCCGCCCGGGTAGAACGAGGAGTTCGACAGCGTGAAGATCATGCTGCCCTCGCTCTCGACCAGGGCCGCAGCGGCGGCCTTGGCGCCGAGCAGGTAGCCCTTCACGTTGATCGGGAACAGCTCGTCGAAACCCTGGTCCAGCTGCTCGGGGCTCAGGTCCATCAGGCAGGAGGCATGGTCCCAGATCGCCGCGTTGCCGATGAAGGTGTCGAGTCGGTCGAAGCGCTCCAGCGTGGCCGCCACGGCGCGCGCATTGTCCTGGTGCGAGCGCACGTCGCCCTGCACGGCCACCACGTCGGCGCCGAAGCGGGCGTTCAATGCGGCCACCTTGTCCGGCGCGCGCTCCAACACGCCGACCCGGCAACCCTCGCGCAGGAAGCGCTCGACCAGCGCCAGCCCGAGTCCCGATCCGCCGCCGGTGATCAAGGCCACCTGGCCTTGCAGCCAGCCCGGGTGTTGCGTTTCCTGCGCGGCGCTCATGCGGCCTCCGGCACGTCGACGTAGATGTTGCCGTCCACCACTGCGACCGGGAAGGTGCGCAACGGCTCGGTGGCCGGCTGGCACAGGGCGGCGCCGGTCTTCAGGCAAAAGCGCGCCGCATGCAGCGGGCACTCGACCGTGCCGTCGTCCTCCACATAGCCCTCGGACATCGAGGCATTGCCGTGGCTGCAGCGGTCGGCCAGGGCAAACACCTCGCCGTTCGAACGGAACACCGCGACCGCGTCGCCGGGACCGTCGACCTTGATTGCCTCGCCATCCTGCAAGGCCTTGTCTTCGCAAACGAGAATACGTGTCATGATTGTCAGAAAAGTACGCTAAGGTTGTGGGTCGTCAGGGTTGCCTGGTCGAGCACGATCTCGCGGCGGCAGATCTGCCATCCCGCGGCCGTGTCCGCACGGCGTACCCGGTCCATGCGCTTGCCGGCATAGATGGCCTGGTCGCGTTCTTTCTGGGTGCGATACAGGAGGTAGTTCAGCCGGATGTCGAATTCGTCCGGACGATCCGTGGCCTTGACCACGATGTTGGTGACCAGGTGCCGGGTGCGCGAGGGCGGTTCCTCGGCCCAGGCCATGCCGGTTTCCAGCCGTGCGATGCGGCGTTCGAGCTGGGCGTGCGTATCGTTGAAGATCCAGGTCGTCGGCGGCTGCACGCCGCGGCGGCGGTCGCGCGTCTGCGCATTCGAGACGGTGCGCATCGTGTACTCCACGTCCTGGGCCAGCAGGTCCAGCCAGTCGCGGAAACGCCAGTCGTCCAGCAGTTCGGCCTCGTGGTACAGGAACTGCGCGAGTTCGTGGTGCAGTTCGAGCGGGACGGTCCGCGCACGCTCGACAGTGGTATCAGCCATGCTTGAGCACCTCCTCTTCGTACGCCTTGCTGCGTTCCAGCACTTGTGCCCATGTGTCGCAGGCCAGCAGGTCGGCCCAGCGGCGGTACATCGCACGGGCCGCCGTTTCCGAGAAAATGTAGTTCGTCACGCCCGGGATGCCGTCCTCGCGCAGTTTCTCGTTGCCGATGCCCATCTCGACGATCAGCTTGGTCTGGCGCGCGCGTTTGCCGCGCAGCACCTTCTGGATCTCGACCCAGTTCTCGGAGTCGTCCTGCTCGAGGAAGCCGGCCGGGCCGAAGGCGCGCGTCGCACTGCGCTCGAACGCCTGCTTGACGTCTTCGGGCGCGTCCTTGTCGGCGATGCAGAAGGCCCACACTTCGACCTGGTTCGGCCCGCGCGGGTGCCACACGCGCAGCGTGGCGGTGCCGTTCAGCCAGGACATGGTGGGGAACATGTTGTTGTGACCGGCCAGGCGCAGGGCGCGCACCTTGCCCAGGCGCTCTGCGGCCTCGGGATAGGTGTCGCGGTAGTACTGGGACACCATGCCGTCCACCCAGACGTTCGCATCCGGTTTTTCGGTGAAGAAGAAGCCGCTGCCGTGTCCGGCCTGGCCGTACTGCAGCGCGTCCTTGGCCGTTTCCCACACGGGGCGCGCGGTCTGGCCGGCGCCCAGCGCCTTGTCGGCGTCGTCGGCTTTCGCACCCAGGACCTGGACGGCCGAGGCGTGCGAGAACAGGGCGTGGTACTGGTCGCTGGCGAACTGTTCGGCAGGCAGCTTCCAGTTACAGTCGATCACCCACTTCTGCACGCCGCCGACGATTTCGGTGCCGCCCGGGCGGCGGTCGAGCACGCCGTCGAGGTACCAGGCGATATCGCCCATGTATTCCTCGAGGCTGGGCGCCGCGGGGTCCCAGTTGCCGAAGATCAGGCCCTTGTACTCGGCTACGCGCGTCACTTCCTGCAAGCCGAGTTTTTCATTGCACAGGCCGTGCGGATAGGCGCGCTGTTCCAGCGGGACGTCGACCAGGCTGCCGTCGGTGCCGTACGACCATCCGTGGTAGGGGCAGGTAAAGGCACGGGTATTGCCGCAATCGGCATGGCTCACGCGCATCGAGCGATGGCGGCACTGGTTCAGGAATGCCTTGATCGAGCCATCCTTCTGGCGGACCACGATGATCGGGTCTTCTCCCATGTAGGTATTGAAGAAATGGCCCGCCTTCGGGATCTGGCTGACGTGCGCCAGGAACAGCCAGCAGCGGCCGAAAATGCGGTCCAGTTCCAGGTCGTACAGTTCGGGGTCGGTATAGATCGATGATGCAACCCGGCCGGTTCGTGCGTCCACCAGCGCGTCGAAGTCGATGACTTTTTCAGACATTATGCGTCTCCTCTACGAGCTTCATATGATTAATGAATTCCACATATATTCGTTCGAACAGGAGCGCTTGTATAATATTTTGTTTGTAGTAATTAAGACGTTTCAGCGATAAGACGATCGAGGCGCCGCGAGACTGCCGTGCGGCAGGCCGCACGATCTCCCGTCCGCCGCGACGTCCATCGGTAATCGATCACAAGGAAGACCATGGAACTCCGACATCTGCGTTATTTCGTCGCCGTCGCTGAAGAACTCAGCTTCACGCGCGCAGCCGAACGCCTGCGCACGGCCCAGCCCTCGCTGAGCCAGCAGATCCGCGATCTCGAGGAGCAGGTCGGCACGCTGCTGCTCGCGCGTACCCGCCGCAAGGTGGAGTTGACCGAAGCGGGCCAGGTCTTCCTGACCGAAGCCCGCCTGACGCTGGCCCAGGCCGACCGTGCGCTGGTGCGGGCGCGCCAGGTTGGACGGAAAGACACGTCGACGATCACGATCGGTTTCGTTCCTGCCGCCGAGGTCCGGATATTCCCGAGCATCCTGCCGCGCCTGCGCATGCGTTTGCCCGAGCTGAGCGTCGAGTTACGCAGCATTCCCACGTTCGAACAGGAGCAGAAGCTGCTCGACCATGAAATCGATATCGCCTTCCTGCGCAAGCCGATCCGCTCGCCCGAGGTCGTGAGCGAAGTGGTGTTGCGCGAATCGCTGGTCGCCGTCCTGCCTGTCGGGCACCCGCTCGCGCAATACGAGGAGATCGACCCGCTGCAACTCGACGACGCAGCCTTCATCCAGCCGCATCCGCTGTATTCGGGCGACCTGCACAATGTCGTCGAGAGCTATTTCGCGCAGCACGGCGTGCGGCCGAGCGTCACCCAGGTCGCGACCAATACCTTGCTCTACCTGAACCTGATCGGTATGAAGCTTGGCATCGGCATCCTGCCGGCCTACGCCGCGTCGCTGACCAATCCCGCCATCTGCACCAGGCCGCTCGCAGCCCCCGCACCGGAGATCGAATTGTTGATGGCATGGCGCTCCGGCGACCAGTCGCCCCAACTGGGTGTGCTGCGCGAGCTGGTGGCGCAGCACGCGGCCGGAGAGAAGCGGCGGACGAAGGAGGCGTGACGCCGGAACCTGGCGTTCAGTTCAGGCGCATCGCCACCGCCCCGCAGGCGATCAGCGCCGCCGCGGCCAGCCGTCCCGGCCCGATGCGCTCGCGCAGGAACAGGAAGGCGATCACGGTCGCGAACAGGATCGAGGTCTCGCGCAGCGCCGCCACGGCGGCCACCGGCGCCTGCGTCATCGCCCACAGCGCCACGCCATACGAGCCGACCGACATCGCGCCGCCGCCCAGCAGCAGGGCCGGATGGCGGCGCGCGAAGGGCAGCAGCTCGCGCCGGCGGCGCAGGCCCAGGGCGGCGACGCCGAGCGCGGTGAAGACGAAGATCCACATGGTGTAGGCGGCCGGCGCGCCCGAGCGGCGCACGCCGGCGCCGTCGATCAGGGTGTAGGTGGCGATCACGCAGGCGGTGCACAGGGCCAGCAGGGTGGTGCGGCGCGCGGCTGTCCCGATGCCGCGCGCGCTGGCGAACATCGCCAGCACGCCGCCGCAGATCAGGCCGACCGCCAGCCACTGGCCGCCGGCCAGCCGCTCGCCCATGAAGAGCAGCCCGAGCACCGCCACGATCAGCGGCGCGCAGCCGCGCATCAGCGGATAGGCGTGGCTGATGTCGCCCTCGCGGTAGGTCTCCATCAGCAGCGCGTAGTACAGCACCTGGGTGATGCTCGAGGCGGCGACGAAGGGCCAGCTGGCGGGCGCCGGCTGCGGCAGGAAGGGCAGGGCCAGCAGGCAGAGCAGGCCGGCGCTGGCCGTGACCAGCACGGTCGAGAGGAAGGCGTCGCCTTTTGCCTTGACCAGCGCGTTCCAGCCGGCGTGCATCAGCGCCGCGCACAGCACGGCGGCCATCACGGGGCCGGAGATGCCGGCCGCCGGCGTCATGCTTTTAACCGGTGCTGGCGGAAAAATCGGATCGCCACGGGCACCGCGATCGCCTGCATCGCCGCCGACAGGAAGAAGCTGCTGCCGATGCGCCAGTCGTTGGGGGGAAGGTGGCTGACCGCGCCCAGGATGCCGGTGCCGATCAGCGGCGTGATCACGACCGCCAGGCTGCTGATCGATTGCAGGGAGCCCATCAGCTCGCCCTGTTCGCCGGGGCCGGCCTCGCGCGAGATGATGCCCTGCAGGGCCGGCCCGGCGGCGAAGGCCAGCAGGTTGCAGCAGATGAAGACGTACATCATCCAGCCCTGGGTCGCCAGACCATAGAGCACGAAGGTGATCGCGCCCGACGTCAGGCCCATGACGGCCAGGCGGGTCTCGCCGAAGCGCCGGATCAGCAGCGACAGCAGGCCGGCCTGGACCACGGCGGCGGCCAGGCCCACGCAGAACATGGCGATGCCGTTGTCGCGCGGGGTCCAGTCGAAGCGGAAGGTGGTGTACAGGACCCAGGTGGCCTGGGTCATCATCTGGCCGAAGGTGGTCAACGCGAACACGATCACCAGGCCGCGGATGTCGCGCCGCCCCACGAGCCTGCGCAGCGCGAAGAAGGGGTTCACGCGGCGCCAGCTGAAGGGTTCGCGGGTGGCGGCGGGCAGCGATTCGGGCACGAAGAAATAACCGTAGGCGAGGTTCACCGCGCACAGCGCGGCGGCCACGTAGAAGGGCAGGGCCAGGTTGTATTCGCCCAGCAGGCCGCCCAGCACCGGGCCGCAGATGAAGCCGAGGCCGAAGGCGGCGCCGATCTTGCCGAAGCTTTTGGCGCGGGTGTCGGGTGACGAGACATCGGAAGCATAGGCCATCGCCACCGACATGCTGGCCGCCGACAGGCCGCCGATCGCGCGCCCGAGGAACAGCCACGCCAGGCTCGGCGCCCAGGCGGTGACGAGGAAGTTCAGGCACATTCCGCCCATCGAGTACAGCAGCACCGGACGGCGCCCGACGCGGTCGCTGATCGCGCCCAGCATCGGCATGAAGATGAACTGCAGCAGGCCGAACACGGTGGCCAGGATGCCGTACCACAGCGCCTGCTCGTCGCGCCCGGCGACGAACTGCCCGACCAGCAACGGCATCACCGGCACGATCAGGCCGATGCCGAGCACGTCGATGAAGACGCTGACCAGGACGAAGTTCAGGTTGCCGGCGGAAGCCTGGTTCGGAGTCACCTTGCGCAGCATGGATGGTCCTGCCAAAAAGGAACCATCTTAGCATCGTACATATTAAAAAAGCATCGGCTGCCCTACGTCCCCAGCCACTCCTGCGCAAATTCCTTGCGGAACACCAGCAGCTTGCCCAGCCGCTCGTTGGCCATGTCGCGCCCGGCTTCGGTCTGCATCATCTCCGGCAGCCTGGCCAGCTTGACCACGATGTGATCGAGCGTCCAGGCGCGGTCGTCCGGTTCGCGGGCCTCGGCCAGCGGATCGCCCGGGTGGGCGAGGGCGCGGCCCAGGCGGCCGGCGACGTAGAACATGCGTGCCAGCCCGATCGCGCCGAGGGCGTCGAGGCGGTCCGCGTCCTGCACGATCTTCGCCTCGATCGTGGTGGCGGGAATCGCCGCCGAGTAGCTGTGCGCCTCGATCGCATGCGCCACGGCGTCTAGCCGGTCGGACGGAAAGCCGAGTTGCGCCAGCCGCTCGCGCGCCAGCGCGGCCGAGCGGCGCGAGGCCTGGGCGCGATCGGGATCGTCCTTCGGCAGGTTGACCAGGTCGTGCAGGTAGCTGGCCGCCATCACGACCAGGGCGTCGGCCTCGGGATGGTGGGCGAGCAGGGCTTCGGCGCTGCGCCAGACCCGTTCCAGGTGGCTGGCGTCGTGGGCGCCATCGTTGCCCGAGGCGCCCGCTGCCATGTCGGCGAAGCGCAGCCGCCAGGCGGCAAGGTCATGTTGTGAGGTCATCGGTTTCGTCGGCAAGGGAAGCGCGGGCGCGCTGCGACAAGGCGTCCGCTTCCAGGTTCTTGTGGCGCGGCACCCAGCGCAGGGTGACCGCGGGCAGTTGGGCCAGCAGCGCGTGCACGCGCGCACGCAAGGGCCGCAGCACGGGCGCGCTGTCCTCGGCGCTGCCGTTGACGTCGTCGACCACGACCCGGCTGTCGCCGTAGACCGTCAGCGCGCCAGCGCCGTGGGCGAGCGCGGTTTCCAGCACCAGGATCAGGGCGCGGTACTCGGCTTCGCTGCTGTTGCCCCAGCCGGCCGGCTGCGACAGCTCGACCAGTTCGCCGTTCGGCCCGGCCAGGCGCGCGCCGATTCCGCAGCGGCCCGGATTCGGCTTGGCGGAGCCGTCGAACCAGGCGCGCCAGGCGGTCGGCGCGCCTTCGTGGCGGGCGCGGCGCATGGCCAGCGCCGCGTCGCGCGCCGCGCGCTTCGCCAGCGCGCGGGCGGCTTCGGCCGCGCGCAGGGCCGCGCGTTCGGCCAGCAGGTGCGGCAGGCCGTGGGCCCCGGCGCTCGATTCGAGCGTGGCGCGCAGGGCGGCTTCGAATGGGATGCCGGTCTGCCGCACGAGTTTGCGGCTGGCGGCGAGTTCGGTCTTGTTGGCGGCGCCTTCGAGGCGGACGAGGTCGGTCATGACGTGAGCATAACCGCTTTCGGCGGCGTTGACATGGCGTGTAAAGCTTGCAACACTTGCCTGGCGTCATTTCGTGATGTATTCCGCCGTCGTTCAACAGGAGAACCCATGCGTTTGCTGCACAATGTCGTAAGAGCTTCCGCCTTGGCCGTCTGCATGGCCACCGCATTTTCGCCTTCGCACGCCGCTGCGCCAGCGCCTGCAAAGCAGACCCAGAAGGCACAGAAGGAACACAAGCGCTACACCATCGAGCAGTTCATGGCGACGACCTCGGTCAGCGGCGCCTCGTTCAGCCGCGACGAGAAGCAGATCCTGTTCAACAGCAACGCCTCGGGCATCTTCAATGCCTATGTGCTGCCGGTGGGCGGCGGCACGCCGCGCGCGCTCACCAATTCGACCACCGACAGCACTTACGCCGTGGGCTTCTTCTACAACGACGACCGCATCCTGTTCACGCGCGACCAGGGCGGCAACGAGCAGAACCACCTGTTCGTGCGCGAACTCGACGGCAGCGAGCGCGACCTGACGCCGGGCGCCAAGCTGAAGGCGGGCTTCGCCGGCTGGCAGCCGGACGGCAATGCCTTCTACGTGGTCACCAACGAGCGCGATCCGAAGTACTTCGATCTCTACAAGTACGACGCGAAGACCTATGCACGCAGCATGGTCTACCAGAACGAGACCGGCCAGACCGTGTCGGCGATCAGCCGCGACGGCCGCTGGCTGGCGCTGGGCAAGCCGAACACCACGGCCGACAGCGACATCTACCTGTACGACGTCGAGACGCGCGCGATCAAGCACATCTCGCCGCACCAGGGCACGGCCAGCTACAGCGCCCAGGATTTCGATCCGGAGTCGAAGCGCCTGCTGTTCACCACCAACGACGGCGGCGAATTCACGCGCGTGCGCGCCTACGAGCTGGCGACCGGCGCCGTGACGGACGTCGAGAAGGCCGACTGGGACATCCTCGGCACCGGCTACTCGCGCAACGGCCGCCACCGCATCAGCTACGTCAACGAGGACGGCAGCATCCGCCTGCGCGTGCTCGATGCGGCCGGCGACAAGCCGGTGGCGCTGCCGAAGACCAGCGGCGGCGAGATCCGCGGCGCGGTGTTCTCGCCGAGCGCCAGCCTGATGGCCTTCTACGTCAACGGCGACCGTTCGCCGAACAACCTCTACGTGCACGACTTCCGCACGAAGAAGACGACCCAGCTGACGCGCAGCCTGAGCCCCGAGATCGACCCGAACGACCTGGTCGAGGCCGAGGTGGTGCGCTTCAAGTCTTTCGACGGCACCGTGATCCCGTCGATCTTCTACAAGCCGAAGGGCGCCTCGAACCTGAACAAGGTGCCGGCGATGGTCTACGTGCACGGCGGGCCGGGCGGCCAGACCATGCGCGGCTACAGCGCCCAGATCCAGTACCTGGTCAACCATGGCTATGCGGTGTTGGGCATCAATAACCGTGGCAGCTCGGGCTACGGCAAGACCTTCTTCACCGCCGACGACCGCAAGCACGGCATGGAGCCGCTGTGGGACTGCGTCGAGGCCAAGACCTGGCTGGCCAGCCTGGGCTGGGTCGACCCGGAACGCATCGGCATCATGGGCGGCAGCTACGGCGGCTACATGACGCTGGCGGCCATGGCCTTCCGTCCGGAAGCCTTCAAGGTCGGCATCGACATCTTTGGCGTCAGCAACTGGATCCGCACGCTCGAAAGCATCCCGCCGTATTGGGAAGCCCAGCGCAAGGCCCTGTACGACGAGATCGGCGACCCGGTCAAGGACAAGGAATTCCTGACCGCGACCTCGCCGCTGTTCCACGCCGCGAATATCCGCAAGCCGCTGATGGTGATCCAGGGCGCCAACGACCCGCGCGTGATCAAACCGGAAAGCGACGAGATCGTCGAGGCGGTCAGGAAGAACAAGGTCGAGGTCGAGTACGTCGTCTTCCCGGACGAGGGACATGGTTTCTCGAAGAAGAAGAACCAGGCGGTGGCGAGCGCGAAGATCCGGGAGTTTTTGGACAAGCACCTGAAGCAGTAATGACGCGCCCTGTTTCGGCTGATCAAGCGCTGTACCGCGTGGACTCGGGAGTCCACCCTACCGTAGGGTGGGCACTTGTGCCCACGCGGTTTCACCCTCCGATTATCCGCGAAACCCAACAAAAAAAAGCGCCCCATGCGAGGCGCTTTTTCCTTATCCGCTCCGGTACGCGATCAACGGCGATACGGATTGTCCGGCCGGCTGTCGTAGCGGTTGCGAACCCCGTCGCCATCGCGGTCGCGGTCGTAGCGGTTGGGGACGCCGTCGTTGTCGCGGTCGCGGTCGTAACGGTTCGGCACGCCGTCGCGGTCGTAGTCGCGGCGGCCCTCGGTGCGCGGCGGCGGGCCGCGGCGGTCGCGGTCGTGCCAGCCGCGGTCGCCATAGTAACGGTCGCCGCGGTCGTAGTAGCGGTCGTTGCCCGCATAGTGGCGGTCGCGCGGGCTCCAGTAGCCCTGGGTCATGATCCAGCGGCCGCCGTTCTGGCGCCAGGCCGGCGGCGCATACACATAGCCGGGACGCTCGACGATGTAGGTGCCGGGGTTCCAGTGGTGGCGGTGGCCGCGCCACTCCCAGTAGCCGGGGCTCCAGACGTAGCCGCGGCGCACGCTCGGCGCGCGTTCGTACAGCGGGGCCGGCGGGGCGCTGCCGATATACACTTCCAGGTTGGCCTGGGCCATCGAGGGCAGCGGGGCGAAAGCCATGGCGCCGACGGCGAGCAGGGTAGCGAGAGGGAGGCTGGGTTTCATGTTCGTTCTCCAATTCCAAAGCGGATGATTCACTATATCAATCGCTTAGGCGCAACGGGGCGTTTGACGCATGTGCTTACAACTGAAACGATTTGCATCAGCGCGGCGACAACAGCTGAGGAGAAACGAGGGGAGAGAGGGAAGCGGAAGGGACGAGAAAAGCCGGGCGGGAAAATCGCTGCCGGGCGCGTTTAGTGCCTGTCCCGGCGGCGCTGGGTGCCGCGTAGGACAGGCGTTCGGCGCAGGGCCCGGCAGGCGCGGGCGATCAAATCCGGCTCCCGCTTGCGCGACGATCGGCCAGCAGCATTTGCTGTTTCTCGGCGTCGCTCAGGCGCTTGCCCTTGACGACCACGACGGCCATCTTGGTGTTGGTCGCGATGCTCGAATCCTGGATCAGCGCAGGGCGGGCCTGGGCTTCGGGAATGGCATCGGCGACGTAGCTGGCGGAGCCGGCGGCGGCGAGGGCAATGACGAAAACGGCTTCCATGTGCTTGGCGATGTTCACGGTGTTCTCCTTGCGGGTGGGTTTGCGATGGATGCACTGTAGCCAAGGCCGTCCCAAGGCTCCACCGGATTGCGACGAGCCGCATGAAAAGCGGGATGGCCTGCACAAAAACGGCGGCCAAGGTGCATCGACCCGGTACGCCTGCTCGGCCGTATCCGCATGCTTTTCACCATCCCCCGGCTAGGCCTGCGCGAGACGCGGCGCCTGGATGCCGCCAGGGAGGCTCGATGCAGGGAATGATCGCGACAGTAATCGATGGCCTGGCCGCCAGCGGCCGGGCGCGGCGGCGCGCGCGCAACCTGCGCGCCGGCGCCGCCCGGACCTCGGTATCGGTGCCGGCGCCGAGCCGGGCCGCCGTGCGTGCGCCTACGCCTGGCGCGGCCCCCTGGCTGGGCCTGGGTGCGCTGGCGCTCATACTCGGCGGCGCGATCCTGATCGTCCACCATGCGCGCACGCTCGGGGCGCAGGCGCTGCCGGAGGGCACCGCTACCGGCCTGGTGCGCGACCTGCCCGCCTTCCAGTCGGCGCTGCCGGGCGTGTCCTTCCGGGTGCCGGACCAGCCCGGCGTCTCGCTCGGCAGCCATGGCGGCGGGGCGCTGCTGGTGCTGGCGAACATGCGGCCCGAGCGGGCGGTCGCGATCGACCTCTGCGAGCAGATGCTCGACCGTGGCAGCGGCCGGCTGTCGCCGGTGCGCATCGGTTACCGCTTCGAGGACGTGGCGCGCTGGGCCAGGCGCAACGAGACGGCGAGCAGTCCGGTCACCCTGCGCAACGTGGTGCTGGCCGGCCAGCCCATGCCCCAACTCGACATCGGCGGCCATGCGCGCGCCGGCGCGCCGCTCGCCGTGAGCTGGAGCGGCGCGCCGGCCGCGCGCTGGATCGGCGACGCCAGCAAGGGCAGCATCGGCAAAGGCGAATGCGGGGAGGGCTTGCTCGGCCGCCAGGGCTGGCTGGTGTGGGGCGAGCGCGGGGCGCTGCGGGTGACGCGCCGCACCAAGGCCGCCTGCGCGGCCGGCGAACTCGTGCTGCAGCGCTACCTGCCGGCGCCGGCCGGCACGCAGACGGCGCTGGTAGCGGCCTTTCCCGTGCACGGCGAGGTACGCAGTGCGACGCTGGCGCCGGGCGAATACCGGGTGCCATACGAGGCCGCGCCGCGGCTCGAGGACGGCGCCCTGTTCGACAGCCTGCGCGAGCACGGCCTGGTCCGGCTTTCTCCTTCCGGCCTGGTCGAGGTGGCGCCGCGCGACCTGGCCCGCTGGCGCGCCGCCGATCCCGCCCAGCGCGCCGGCGACCTGCGCAGCTGGGGCGGCGTCGTACTCGACGCCGCCGGGTTGAAGCTGCTCGAGCGTTTGCACCACCGCGCCGACGGCGCCTACGTGCAGGAACAGATCCGGGTCTACAACAGCGAGCGGCGCCTGCTGGCCTGGCGCCTGCGCCCGAACGGGCTGGGCGTGGCGGTGCAGGCCGGTGTGGTGACAAGCGCTGGCGCCGTGGCCGCCGCCGCCAGCGCCGCCATGCCGCTGGCGGCGGCGCGCCTGTTTGACCGCTTGCCGCAGGGCTGGGAGCCATGGACCCGCGTCGCCGACTGGCCGGCGCATGCCGGCACGGCGCGCCTGGCGCTGGTGCTGCCCAGCACGATGAAGCCGGCGCGCGGCGGCGAGCGCATCGCGCTCATGCTGGCGGGACGCGTGGGCGCGATCGAGGGCGCCCGGCTGGTGCAGGCGCGCCCGGCGTGCGGCGGACGGGCCTGCATGCGGCCGGACGACGTACGCGAGTTGGAACTGGCGCTGGAACCCGGCGCGCGCCGCGTGCTGCTGGAAGCCGCGCCGCTCGACATGGCGGCGGTCGGCACGGCCGGCGACGCGGCCTATCGCCACCTGGTACTGCGCCAGGGCGGGCTGCGCTGGCAGGCGTTGCCCGACGTGGGGCGACCCGGGCCGGGTGCGCCGACGCCGGTGATGCTGGCGGACCGCGACGGCGCCGCGCTGTGGCGGGGCGGCCGTCCAAGCGACAGCGCGGCCGCGGCCGGGCTCGACACGCTGCTTGGCCTGCGCGCGGACCATGCGAACAGCGTCGCCGGCATGCTGGGCCGGCTGCCGGCGCCGGGCGGCCGGCCGCATCACGCACAACTCACGCTCGACCTGGCGCTGCAAACGGCCGCCCAGGGCGCGCTCGATTGCGTCGGCCTGCGCCGCGGCACCTGGGACGGGGCGCGCTGCCACGGCGGCGCGGCGCCGCCGCCCGGTCGCCAGGCGGGCCTGGTGCTGCTCGACACCGGCAGCGGCGACATCCTCGCCGCCGCAAGCGCGTCGAGCGGGGGCGCACCAACGGCCGCGGCCTGGAACGAGCTGCGCGACTTCGACCGCGTCGACCCGGCGCGCAGCCCCCTGCGCCAGGCCGCGCTGCAGCACGACGGCGGCGCCGAGCGCAGCCCCGGCTCGACCTTCAAGATCGTCAGCGCGCTCGGGCTGGAGTTGGCGGCGAAACAGGATCCGCGCCTCGATGCGCTGCTCGACGGCATGCCCCTGTCCGGCATCAACGCGATGGCGGCGGCCGGCGGCCATGCCTTCCGCACCGACGCCGCCAGCTATCCGCTGGGGGCCGGCGCCCGCATCACCAACTTCCGCGACCAGCACCTCGACCGCCGTGCCCAGGACGGCAGGCTGGGCCTGTCGCAAGCGCTGACCTACAGCCTGAACACCTGGTTCGCCTGGACCGCCGAGCTGGCCGACCGCAGCCTGCTCGGCAAGCCCCAGGGCGGGGCGCCCAGCCTGCGCGCGCTCGATCCCGGCGCGCTCGATGGTGTGCGGCCGGTGGCCGACATGGCGCGCCGGCTCGGCTTCGAGCGTCCCCTGCGCCTGGACGGCGGCCTGCTGCCCGCCGACTACCGCTGGCGCGACTGGGACGCGCTGCAGGCCAGCATCGCGGGCAGCGACCCGATCGGCTCGCGCCACGAGCTGCGCCAGATGGCGATCGGGCTGCGCATGCAGGCGACGCCGCTGCACATGGCGCTGGCGGCCGGCGCCGTCGGCGAAGGCCGGGCGATCGCGCCGCGCCTGCTGCTCGCCCTCGACGGCCGCGCAGCCGCCGCCGGGGCGGGCGAGCCGCTCGGCGTGCGCCTGGACCGCATCCGCGCCGGCCTGCGCGGCGTGGTCGCCCACGGCACGGCGGCCGGCGCCTTCCGCGCGCCCGAGTTCGACGGCCTGCGCGCTGGGCTGTACGGCAAGACCGGCACCGCCCCGGTCGGCGACGACGGCCTGGCCACGGTCTGGTTCACCGGCTGGCTCGAGCCGGGCAGCATCCCGGGGCAGGACCGGCGCCTCGCCTTTGCCGTGTTCGTCAGCCGCTCGACCGAGACGGGTGGCGCGCATGCGGCGCCGGTCGCGGCCGCGCTGCTGCGCTCGATGCTGGTCCAAAAGCAGGAACAGACGGGAAAGTGAGCCTCTCCAGCGCGCCTTGTTTTTGTGTTTCTGTGGCATGATTTGCAAAGTCCGTTATCTGGCGGACATGTTACGAATTTGCCATTCGCTCAAGAGGAAGGTATGCGTTTGCCGGGAACCCGGTACCAGGAGCCTGGTTGGGAACAGGTGCGCAAGCTGCTGGGCGCCTGCTCGCTGGAGGTCTTCGCGCAGTGCGATCCGGCCGAGCTGATCGCGCCGGCGCCATCTGCCGGGAGCCTCGCCCTGTACGTCGACCTGCTGGCCGAGCGCCTGCATGCGGCCGCACGCACGCTGCGTTTCCAGGCCGGCGGCAACGCCTATGGCGACACGGTGGGCGAACTGGCCCTGATGCTGGTCTACGAACTGGCCGCGCGGCCGGGCGACTGGGAGGCCTTGCGCACGGCGCTGGCCGCCGAGCATGTGCGCGCGCCGCTGTTCTGGCGCCAGGGCGGCGGCGAAGCGCTGCTGCGCAAGAAGGTGAACGACATGTTCGCCGTCCTGCGCGACAAGGTCGATGCCGACAACTACCAGGCGGCCTGCGGCCGGCCCTGCAGCCCGAACCGCATCTATGCCTACCGCATGCTCGATACCGCCTACGGCGAGCTGGCGCGCCTGTTCGCCGGCTGGCGCGAACACGCGGCCCAGGTCGGGGCGATCCTGGGGCGGCCGGTCGAGGCCACGATCCCGATCGAGGTGCGCCAGATGCGATCGATCGCCGGCTGCCGTCCCGAGTGGATCATGCGCTGGAGCGAGACCCTGGAGCGCTTCACCGGTGCGCCGGGGCCGCTGCATACCCGCTCCAAGCGCTTCGAGAGCCTGAAGAACAGCCCGCAGAAGATCGGCGAGATGCTGGCCGAGATCGGCGAATACGAGACGCTCTCGAGCAACCGCGACCAGGACTGGCTGCATGACCAGGATGCCGCCGGCGCCTGGCTGGAAGACTACTGGCGCGTGCTCGACGAGTCCGCGCAGGGCGCGACGCCGGGGCCTGACCTGATCCTGGAAGCGCGCCAGGACGAACTCGATGCCGCCTCCGATGCCGCCTCCGATGCGGCATCGGAGGCGCCGCCGGACGGGGCGCCGCCGGCCGGGGACGACCCCGTGCAGGCGCAGCGGGCGGCGGCGGTTTCACTGCCCCCCGGCTTCATGCAGGCGGCGCGCGCCGAAGAAGACCCGGGCGGGCCGGTCGGTCGCCTGCTTGCGCAGGACTCGCTGCCGGTGCGGCTGGCGGTTTACCTGAAGCTGCTCGGCGGCGAAGACGACAGCTATCCCGATGCCTGGCGCGACCCCGGCACCGGGGCGCTGCCGACCATGCAGCAGCTGGCCGGATTGGACGGGGTCTCGCTGCCGACGCTGCGCAAGCGGCGCGACGCGGCGATCGCGCGCCTCGAAGGCGGCACCATGAACGGGAGGATGATGTGAAGACGACGAGCGATATCGGGCGCAGGCTGCAGGAGCGCCTGGTGCTGGGCCGGCGCGTGGAGGGCGACCGCCTGGTGCTGGCCGACGACGTGCTGCTGGCCGCGCTGGACGGCAGCCGTCCGCTGACCGCGGGCGAACGCGCGGCGCTGCAGGCTTCGCCGCTGACGGCGCGCCGCCTGCGCACGCTGGCGCTGGCGCGGCGCGGCGCGGCCAATGACGAACAGTGGCGGGCCAGCGGCGGCATGCTGCGCGCGGCCGATAGCGGCGCCCGGCTGGCGCAGCTGGTCACCGACGACGGTTGCTGGCGCCTGCATTTCCTCGATGGCGCCGGCGGGTCGCGCGTGATCCTGCAACTCGCACCCGAGGCGCCGTTCGCGGCGCGCCTGCTGCGCGAGGGGACGCTGCTGCGCGTGCTCGACGGCGCCGGCAACGAGGTGCTGCAAGGCCGGCTGGATCCGGACGGCGAATGCGAAGGCGCCTGGCCGTTTGCGGATGCGCCGTTCGAACACTTCCAGCGCCAGGGCGCGGCCTTTTCGGTGCTGCGGGGCTGACGATGTTCGAGCTGTTCAAGCGCATGGCGCGCGCGCCCGCCTTCGACGCGGCAGGGCTGGGCCAGGACGTGCTGGCGCGGCCGATCGGCGCCGGCTGCGTGCTGCCGCCGTCCACCGTGGGCCTCGCGGTCGACCGCGCCGGCCACACGCGCCGCATCAGCGCCGGCGGGCGGCTGAGCCTGATCGAAGGCGAGCAGGGCTGGTGCTTCCATCCCGGCCCTTACGGCTGCGACCTGCTGCCCTTCGCCCAGGCGCCCGAGATCGGCCTGCGCGTGCATTTCGCCATCGACAGCCTCGATCCGCGCCTGACCCAGCAACGTTTCGACCTGTTCCTTGCCAGCGAAGGGGAGGGCGAACTGCGTTTGAGCGAGCTCGCCGCGCGCGTCGAGGATGCGCTGCAGCGCGAACTGGCCCAGGGCAACCTCGAGCTGCCGCCCTGCACCACGCTGGACGAGTGGAACGCCTTCCGCGCCGGCTTCAACCAGCTGCTCTACACCCGCTTCGGGCTGACAGTGGACGACTGCGTGCCGGTCGACCTGGGCGGCAGCCGCGATTACGCGGCTGCGCTGCGCGCACGCGTGCCGGCCACGGACGAGCCGTATATCGGGACGGCAGCGGCCATACCGACCATCTCGGCCATATCGACCATATCGGCCGCTCGGGCGCCTGCTGCTGGCGGAACAGCGCCTGCCGCCTTCGACCCCGCCGGCGCGGATGCGCGCGCGCTGCGCCGCCTTTTCCTCGAACTGCCCTGCGCAATGTGCCGGTTGCGCCTCGCCGCGCTGCCGAGCGGGCAGGCGCTGTTCCGCCAGCAGCAGGCGCTGCTGCAACGGCTCGACCTGGCCTGCCTGGCGGCGGCCAGCATGCCGGCATTGGCACTGGCTGCGCCGGGCCAGCCGCTGGCCGTCGACCAGCAGGTGCGGCGCGCCCGCCACAGCCTGCGCGCGGCCGCCGCCCTGGACGAGGCCTGGGCCCTGCTGGCGCGGCTGGAGCGCGCCGAAGACGAAGGCCTGGCGTGCCTGCTCGACGAAGCCGACCGCATCGTCGCCAACCTCGAACGCGAACTCGCGGACCGCAAGCTGGTCGTGCCCGGGGAGGAGCCATGAGCGCGGGTACCGGCAAGCTGCTTGACGCGGCCAGCTGCCGCAGCCTGCTGGCCGACGGCAGCGTGGTGACCGTCACCGCCACGCGCCGGCCGCGCGGCGGACGCGCCGAGGTCAAGTGCAGCGCGCCCGGCGCGCCCGCCATCGCGGCGCGCATGCAGCAGGTGGCGCGCCTGGCCCGCCACACCGAAGCGCGCTACGACAGCCGCGACCAGGTGGTGATCAGCATGGACCGCGCCCCCGGCGCGCACGAGCGCGACTGGGAACTGGCGGTGGTACTGGCCGACCGCATGGTGCGCGGCCTGCTGGCGTTCGGCGCGCCGCCGCTGGCGCTGGGCTGGTCGGAACAATGGCAAAGCGGACGCATCGACGGCCACGACAATCGCAACCCGCCGCTGGAGGCGCTGCTGGGCGGTGCGCAGCAGCTGCGGCACCTGGGCGCATTGTCGGGCCAGCCCGATGCGGCGGGCGCGGTGTCGAGCGCGCGCGCCTGGTTTCCGCTGCACAGCGGCGGCATCAACGACAGCCTGTGCTGGGTCGAGGTCAGCGTGTATCCATTGGACCCGGATGTTCCTCCGGACGAGGACGCGGTCGCCGCGCCCGGCCTGGACAGCGCCGGCCAGCTGGCGCTGCGCCAGGCCCTGGCCGGTGCCCGCCATTTCGACGCCGAGGCCCGTCCGCGCTGGCGCACCACGGTGCGCTTCGGCCAGGATCATTTGCACGGCAACTCCTGGGAGTTGGCCCTGGTGCTGGCCGACCGCCTGGCGCGCGGGCGCGAGTTCGTGCCGCGCGGGCGCATCATCGCCAGCGGGGCATCGCGCGCCTGGCATGCAGGCCAGGTCGAGGCGGTGGAAGGCCTGGGGCCGAAGTGCGCGCTGATCGAACGCGAGGCCGGGCCCGGCGACCGCGTGCTGCTGCCGCGCGCCTGGGAAGGCGGGTTGCCGCCCGGCCTGCGCGATGCGCTGCGGGCGAAGGGCGCGAGCCTGGCCCTGGTCGAGCGGATCGGCATCATTTGAATACCTTGCCTGCGCAAGGTCCACATGCCCGCGGCTGCTAGAATCGCCGGGGCGGTTTTACCTGAGGATGGAGTCGGATCATGGTCCAGATGTTCGGTTTTGGCGGCAGCCGCTGCCCGCGCTGCGAGCACAAGAATGCGGGCGGCGCCGGCTATTGCGCGGCCTGCGGGATCACCCTCGGCGCGCCGCGCAGCAAACCGATGCTGGTCGAGAACCGCTGGGTCGCCGGACCCGACGAGCTGGCCGTGTTCTTCGGGGTGAACGCGCTGTCCGGCCTGTTCGTGAAGACCCTGCGCGTGCCGGCCACCGCGCGCGCCTACATCCTGCAGGGCGACCAGGCCACCGAGGTGCCGCAAGGCGAATACGAGATCGAAGGCTTCTTCACGCGCCTGAACCACCTGCTGCGCGACCAGCACGCCGAAATTTTGATCACCCGCACCGCCGCGTTGCCGGTCGAATTCGCTTTCGACGACCTGGAGACGGTCGAGCACCTGGTGGTGGCGGCGCGTTTTGCCGTCAGCCTGCGCGTCGAGAACGTGCCGGCCTTTGCGCGCCACTTCATGACCATGCCCGGGGTCGTGGGCAGCGCCCAGCTGCGCGAACTCCTGGCGCCGGCGGTGCGCCAGCTGGCGGCGGAATTCGTCGGTGCGCAATCGCTGCGCGAGATGGCCGCCAACCGCGAACTGCGCGCCGAGTTCGACGAGCGCCTGCAGGGCGCGCTGCGCCTGCTGCTGGCCGGTTATGGCCTGGGCGTGGCCGGGGTCGAGACCCTGGCCCTGCGCCACGACAAGTTCGACGCCAACCGCGCGCGCATCGGCACGCTGTGGCTGGCGGCCGACGAGCGCCGGGTGCAGATGGAGCATGCGCGCCAGCTCGACGAGCTCTACGACGAACAGGAATGGCAGCGCATCCGGCGCGAGGAACACGAGGCCCGGCTGCGCTTGCGCCGGCTCGAGCTGCGCCAGGGCGAGGCCCTGGACCGTGCCGAGCTGACTCTCGGTAATGCCGAGCGCGCCCATGCGATCCGCGCGCGCGAGATCGACCTGTATGCGCGGGTGGCGGAAGCGAAGTCGCGCCGCGAGGCGATCGCGCGCGGCGCCGGCGAAGTGCTGGCCGAGCTGGAACACGATTTTGCGAAGAAGCGCGGCGAACGCGCCGGCGAAGAAGCCGAGTGGAAGCAGCTCCAGGCCCTGGCCAATATCCGCATGCGCGGCGCGCTCGAGGTGGCGCAGCAGGAAGCGCTGGGCGCGCGCCAGCTGGCGCAGCAGCGCCTGTCCCAGCAACTGCTGCTGCAGCAGATCCGCAACAAGGTCGAACAGGCCAGGGAGATCGAGGATGCCTCGCGCCAGCGCGCGGAGCTGGCGCGCCTGCGCGCCGCCGAGGAGCTGGCCGCGCGGCGCGCCCTGGCGCTTGACGAGGAAGAACAAGCGGCGCAGCTGGCGCTGCTGGGGCTGGCGAATGCGGCGCGCCGCCGCGCCCTCGAGCGCGAACAGGACTGGGAAGCGCTGGCCGGGCAGCAGCGCCTGCGCGAACTGCAGCGCGCCGAAAGCATGGAAGCCGAGCGCGTGCAGCAGAAGATCGATGCCTTGAAGCGCGAGGGCGGCCAGCAGGAGTCGCTTGCCCAACACGAGAAGCTGCTGCGCACGATCGAGGCCGAGCACCGCCAGGCGCAGCGGGCGAAGGAAGTCGAGCTGATGGCCGAGGAGCGCCAGCATGCGCTGCGCCGCGCCGAGCAGGAAGCGCAGTGGCAGCAGGAGCTGCGCCGCCTCGGCCACGAGCGCGCCGAGCGCGCGGCCCAGCTGGAGCACGCGCTGGAACTGGCGCGCGTCGAGATCGCGCGCGCCGAAGCGATCGGCCGCCTGGACGACAGCGCCAAGCTGGCCGTGGCCGCCGCGCCGAATGCGGCGGCGCTGGCCGACTACATGAAGACCAGGGTGCACGCGACCATGGACGCCGGCCAGCTGGCGGCGCTGGCCGGCGTGGTGGCCGCCGGCGGCGCGCTCAGTGCGCAGGAAGCGGCGCGCCTGGCGCAGGAGGCGGCCGAGCGCGAGCGGATGCGCCGCGACCTGGAAGTCGACAAGGACCGGCGCCACCAGGTCGACCTGCTCACCCTGCAGAACGAGGTGAACGCGGCTGCCCTCGGCGCCCAGGCCCGGGTCGCGGGCAGCATCGCTGCGGCCGTGGCGGGCGTGGCGGTCGAGGAGAAACGCTGCGTCCAGGGGCATCCGGCGCGCGCGGGCGACCGTTTCTGCGCCAGTTGCGGCGCAGCCCTGCAGGACTGAGCGGCGATGCAGACTGCCATCGACAAGATCCGCGAGCTGCGCGCGCTGCACGATGACGGCATCCTGAGCCGCCAGGAATTCGACCAGCGCAAGAACGCGATCCTCGATGCCGCGTATGCCTTGCCGCCGGATGCCGCTGCGCCCGCGCGCGGCACCGAGCTGGGCCTGATGCAGGGCCAGCTCGTCGGCCCGGCCAACCGGCGCTACCGCCTGG
Source organism: Massilia haematophila (assembly GCF_042647645.1). Lineage (NCBI taxonomy): Bacteria > Pseudomonadati > Pseudomonadota > Betaproteobacteria > Burkholderiales > Oxalobacteraceae > Massilia > Massilia haematophila. The sequence continues at coordinate 915,999 of NZ_JBHRVV010000001.1, forward strand.
AGCGCCTGATCGGGCACGGCGGCATGGGCCAGGTCTGGCAGGCGACCGACCTGGCCACCCATGCGGAACTGGGCCACAGCGCCCAGGTCGCGCTGAAGATCCTGTCGCCGGAGCTGACCGCGGGCGCCAGCCACGCCAAACTGCTGGTGCAGGAAGCGACGCGTGCGCGGCGCCTGGCGCACGAACACATCGTGCGCGTCTACGACTGGGCGCAGGACCCGGCCACGTCCAGCTATTTCGTGATCATGGAGCACCTGGAGGGCGAAGACCTCGACGCCCTGCTGGCGCGCGAAGGCACGCTGCCGCTGGCGCGCGCCCTGGCCCTGCTGGCGCCAGTCGGCGCGGCGCTCGACTATGCCTGGGAGCGGCACCGCCTGGTGCACCGCGACATCAAGCCGGCCAACGTCTTCGTCACGCAGCGCGGCGACGTCAAGCTGCTCGACTTCGGCATCGCGGCGCGCGCACGCAAGGGCACCGCTTCGCCGCTCGAAGCGCCGGGCGCGTCGGGCACGCCGGGTTACCGGGCGCCGGAAACGCTGGCGGCCGACCTGGTGCCGGCGCGCACGCTCGACGTGTACGCGGTGGCGGCGATGATCCACCGGATGGTGGCGGGAAGCCTGCCGCCGCTTGAACCCGCGACGGCAGCGCGGCCCGCCGTGCTGGACGATGCACAATGGCAGGTCTTGTGCGGCGCGCTGGCGCGGGACCCGGCGCTGCGGCCGGACAGCGTGCCGGCGTTGCTGGCGCGGCTGGAAGCTGCCCAGGATCGCCCGGCTGCGGTGGCCGCCGAGGCGCTCGTCCAGGACGCAGGACCGGAGGCGGCGCGCATCGAGCCCGCGCCGTCCGTGCTGCAGGCCGTCGCGGTGGAGGAGACGGTGGCGGTGGATGCCGCCACATCCGCCGTCGCGGACCAGGCATCGGAACCGCCACCGCCGGCGCAGCCCCCACGCGAACCGGGCGAACCGAGCGAACGTGCACGTGCCGAGGCCGCCGCCGCGGTGGCGGCCCAGGCCCAGGCCGAGGCCGAGCGCCAGCGCCGCGAACGCCAGCGGCGCGAACGCCGAGAGCTTGAAGAAGCGCGGCGCCTGCGCCGCGAAGCCTTGCGCGAACAACTGCGCGTGCGCCAGGCGGACGAGGTCGCGAAGGCGCGCCAGGCCCAGGAGGAAGCCCAGCGCAAGGTGCTACAGGCCAGGGCCGCGGCGGCCTACCTGGCCGAGCAGGAGCGCGCGCGGACGAAGGCGGCGGCGCCCGTTGCAGCGGATGCGGATGCGGCCGCGGCCGCGCCGGCCGCCGAGTCCAGACCCGCGATCGCACCGATCCTGCTGCGCGACCGCTTCCTCGACGGCAGCGCCGAAGGACCCGAACTGGTGGTGCTGCGCGCCGGGCGCTTCCAGATGGGATCGCCCGAGCACGAGCGCCGGATCGCGATGGCGGCCGGGGCGCAGAAGAACTGGCTGGCGCGCGAGACGCCGCAGCATTGGGTCGGTATCGCGCGCCCATTCGCACTGGGCCGCTATCCGGTCACGGTCGGCGAATGGCGCCGCTTCGTGGAAGCGACCGGCTGGCAGCCGGACGGCGAGGTCGACTGGGCGGCGCCCGGCTTTCCGCAGACCGACGCCCATCCGGTGGTCGGCGTCAGCTGGTGCGATGCCCAGCGCTACCTGGCCTGGTTGTCGGCATCCACCGGCCAGCGCTACCGCTTGCCGAGCGAAGCCGAGTGGGAGTACGCCTGCCGCGCCGGCACCAAGACTGCCTTCAGCTTCGGCGACGGCATCCACACCGACCTGGCCAACTACGATGGCAATTTCACATACAACGGCGGCGCGCGCGGCGAATACCGGCGCGGCACGACGCCGGTCACGCAATTCCCGCCGAATCCCTGGGGCCTGCACGACATGCACGGCAACGTCTGGGAGTGGGTGCAGGACGTGATGCACGACAGCTACGAAGGCGCGCCGCTCGACGGCAGCGCCTGGGAAGAAGGCGGCGAGCGCGCGCGCCGCATCCTGCGCGGCGGCTCCTGGCTGTACAACCCGCGCTACCTGCGCTCGGCGCTGCGCAACGGTTTCTCGGCCGTGATGTCGAACGACATCGTCGGTTTTCGCGTCGCGCGCGAGCTGCCGACGGGCGAGCCGGAAGAACTTTCCTGAGGACGATAGCCTGTGGGCTAGCGTGCGCCGTGCGGCAGCGCCTGGAGTAGCCTAGGCCTTTCGAAACGGGTTTTTCATTCCGTACGAAAGGACACGTCATGAACGTTCCGGAACATCTGCGGATCCCGCTGATCGTCTTCGGACTGCAGGCGGCGCTGCTGGCCGGGATCGGACTGATTTTCCTGGTCTTGCTGCCCCTCGGACACTAGTAGGGTGGGCGGCTCCAGCTGTTGGTTCGCGTCGCCGCGGCCGCTGCGCCGCCCACGCGTTCAGGCGGCGGTCGCACAGCCGTCGCGTGGTGATCGAACGTGGTTTGGACGCGTGGGCGGCGTTACCGCATCGGTTCGTCGCCGGTGCGGGTGGAGCCGCCCACCCTACGTGAGCTGGCCATGAGCTGGGCTCGCTACCGGTGCCGCTTGCCCATCGCGCTCTTCGGGATACGCCCGCGCAGAAAAGCGCGCCCCGCGCGGCCAGCCGGGCAGGCGCTCGAGGGCGGAGGCCGGCGTCAGCGGCGTTTCCAGCCCGCTGGCCGGGTCGGCATGCCAGAAGCCGCCGTCGCGGTGGAACAGCAGCGGCAGGCCGAGCGCGGCCATGCGCGGCGCGAACGCGGCGTCGCGCTCGGGATCGAGGATGTAGAAGGCCTCGTGCCCCATGCCGGCGTCGAGGCGGTGCAGCAGGACGGCGTTCGGCAGCACCGCCGTCACTTCCAGCACGGCGATGCCGGGAATGCTGGCCGTCAGTTCGATGCGCATGCCCGGGCGCAGCGGGACGTCCACGTGCTTGCCGGGCCAGGCGCCGTCCACCAGCAAGCCGTAGCGCGAGACGTCCTCGATCTCGAATCCGGCGCGGCCGCGCCGGACCAGGGCGTGGCGTGCCGACAGGCGCCGCGTCAGGCCATCCGGCGTGGGGCCGGAGTCCAGGTGGTGCATCAGGCGGATGTCGGCCTCGCCGTCGTGGCGGCCGAGCACGCATTCGTCGAGTGCGAACAGACGCAGCCGGCGCGCGGGTGCGTCGGCCGCGTTCGACCCCGCGGCGAATTCCAGGCAGGCGCTGCTCGCCGGGCAGGGGTGGGCGACCGCCTGCGCGGGCAGGTCGACCTCGAGCAGGTCCTCGTCCCAGGCGATGCTGGAAAAGCCGAGGTCGATCTTGCCGCCGCGGCCATCGAGATCGAGGTGGGCGATGCCGGCATTGCTGGCGGACACGTCGATGTCGACCCGGCCGCCGCCAGGGATGGCATCGACCCGGGCATTGACCCGCGCGATCGACGCGTCGTCGGCGCTGACGCGCACGTTCTTGTGGGTGGCGAGGAAGGTCTGGTGGATCTCGTGCAGGCTGGCGTCGAGGCGCGGCACCAGGATCAGCAGCGTCGCCCGCCAGGAGCGTGCCGGCCGGGCGCGGCTGTGCAGTTCCAGCTCGATGCGGTACTGGCCGTGTTCCAGGCCGCGCGAGGAAAATTCGAGGAACGCCGGCAGCCAGTCGCCGCGCAGGGTGCGGGTAAAAGAAAGCGGCCCACCATGCCGCTCGCCCTGCAGGCGCAGGCGCGAGCTCGCCAGCAGCGTCACCTGGGGCGCGCAGTCGGCCGGCATGCCGCGCAGTTCGAGCTTGAGCACCTGGCGCCCGCCGGCGGCGCGTGGGTCGAAACCGCTGACGTGCAGGCGGGGACGCTGCAACGCCGGCGCAGCGATCGGGGGCGACAGGGGTGCCGGGGCCGTGAGCGCTGCGGTCGCAGGCTCGGCCACGGCAGGCGTGGGCGTCGGTTGCGGGTGCCCGTGCGCGCAGGTCTCGTCCCCTGGCATCACCCAGACGGTGCAATGCGGATGCTCGGGATTGGCGCAACGGTTCATGGCAAGGACGGGCTCGGGGAACTGGGCAAGCTTACGCGTTTCGGCCCGGCCGTGGCGCGCGCATGGCAGGGTTAAAGTTGATTTAACGCACTATTTCCTATTCTAAATCAATTGCTTTCCGGCAGAGCGGTTTCGTCGCGGCGGGGTGTGCGCAGGCGCAGCACGATGGCGGTCAGGTTGTCCGGCTGCAGGCCGACCGGCGGGCGCGCTTCCATCTCGTCGAACAGCGCGTCGATGCCGGCGGCGGCATCGCCCCGGGCGAACAGGCGCGGCCAGCGCGCCACGAATTCGCGCGGATCGGCGCAGGACCAGAAGCCGTCGGTCGCCAGCAGGTAGGTCGCGCCCGGGCGCAGCGCGAGGGCGCGGCGGTCGGGCAGGGCGCGCAGCCAGGGCGGCAGGTTGTCGCCCGTGAGCGCGTACAGGCCGTCGTCCAGGCGCAGCGGATCGGCAAAGGTATTGCCCAGGATGAAGGCCTGGGCGATCTGCGGCCAGTGCTCGCCGTGCACCTGGCGCCGCCAGTCGGCCTCGCCGAGCAGGCCGCTTATGGCGTAGGCGGTGGCGGGAACGTGGTCGACCGTGAGCGGGTGCACCTGGCCGGCGCTGACCTCGACCAGGCGCGAATCGCCGGTGTGCCACAGCAGGGCCTGGCCGCCGGGCGCGATCTCGAGCAGGCTCAAGGTGGTGCCGGGGCGCGGCCCGGCTTCGCCAAGGGCGTCGAAGCGGCGCTGCAGGACGCCGTGCAGCGCTTCCAGGTGCTGCGAGAGGCTGGCGACGTCGGTACAGGCCGGGATCGCGAGCAGGCCGGCGGCGGCGGCTTCGGCCGCTTCGCGCCCGTGGCCGTGGCCGCCCATGCCGTCGAGGACGGCCAGGCGCACGTGACCGGGCGGCCAGCCGGGAATCCGGGTGTGTCGCGGCGCGCCGTCGACCAGCCAGGCGCCATTGCCGTGCGCATCGACGAGGACGCAGTTGTCCTGGTTCTCGGCGCGCTGCAGCGCGCCGGCGCCGATGCTGCTGCGCGCCGCGACGTCGAGGCCGGGGCCGAAATCGAGTCCTTCGAACATGCCGCGTGTCCCGTCCAGGCAAAGAGGTTGATCGAGGGGCCGAGGGGCCCGCTGCAAGCTGCTCATGGTGTGGCAACCATGGTAACTATGGTAACTTAGGGCTTTGGCAAAGTCCCGCACCCGTCATGCTGATCCGACCGCTCGAAGAAGCCGATCTCCCTGCCTGCGCCCGCCTGCTGCGCGATTGCGCCATCGAATTCATCGTCCACGAATCCACGCCGGAGGGAGCCGCGACCTTCTTGCGCGAGAACGACGAGGCGGGGCTGCGCGCCTACGTCCAGGGCGGCCACGTCTACCATGTGGCGCAGGACGGCGCCGCGCTGGCCGGTTTCGTCGCGGTGCGCACCGACAGCCACCTGTTCCACCTGTTCGTCGACAAGCGCTGGCACGGCCGCGGCCTGGCGCGCCAGTTGTGGAACGTCGCGCGCCGTGCGGCGATCGTGCGCGGCGGGCCGGGCAGTTTCACGGTCAATTCCTCGAACTATGCGGTGCCGGTCTACGAGGCCTTCGGCTTCGTGCGCATCGCGCCGACGCAGTGCGTGAAGGGCCTGTACTTCAACCCGATGCGCTATACGCCGATGTAAGTCCCGCATCAGCGCCTGGGCTCGTCCGCGCGGCGTAGCCACAGGCTGCTGGCCCAGCCTGTGTGGAGCGCGGCGCCGCTCTCGGCCTTGACTTCCCACCAGTCGCCGTCCTGGGCGCCGGTCGCGGTGACGACGGCGCCGGGCGGCAGGACCGCCAGGCGCGCGGCGTCGACGCCGGCCGCCGCGCGCAGGTTCAGCGCGTCGGCCACACGGTAGCTGACGCCCGCACGCGGGGCATCAGGCTGCGCGGCCAGCGGCGGCTGGGCGATGGCCGCCGGCGCCGTCCCCCACCAGAATGCCGTGCCGATGGCGCCGGTGCCGGCCACCAGCACGGCGAGGGCGCGCGCGTTCGGCCGGCGCCACCAGGTGCGCGGCGTCAGCCAGGCGGCCAGCGCCAGCGTCAGCACGAGTGCGGCGCCGTAGCAGGCCAGGACGATGAAGGCGTCCGACATGCCGTTCAGACCTCGATCCGCAGCACGCGCAGCACGTAATGGCCGGCGACCAGGTGCTGCCCGGCCGGGACCAGGTAGGGCGCCTCGGGCGTGGCGCCGTCGAGCGTTGCGACAAAGCCGAGCCGCTCGTCGAGGTGGTACAGGGCCTGGGTCGGCGACAGGCGCCCCACGCGCCAACCCTCGGGTCCGGCCTCGAAGCTGAAGGCATTGCGCGACAGGCCGAGCCGGTCGGGGCTGCCGGCATCCGCGCCGTCGGCGCCGCTCAGGCTGGCGGCCTCGAACACGCGCAGCGCGGCCAGGGCCGGCGTGCCGCGTCCGAACGCGATGCGCGCGCCGCCGGGCACCGGCAGCGCGGGCGCCTGCGGCAGGCAGACTAGGGCGCTGTAGCGGTCCGCCAGCTCGCTGGCGGGCGCCAGCACGCGCAGCTCGACGCCGTCCAGCGGCGCGAAGCGGTTCGGCACGGCGATGCGCTGGCGGCCGCCGGCGCCGACCGCGTACACCTCGTCGGCCTCGTCGACCGCGAAGCCGATCAGGCTCTCGGCGCCGGGCGCGCCGACCGCGAGCTGGCGGTCCAGTGCGAATTCGAGCAGGCGGGCGCCGGTCTCGCGGTAGCGGCTCATGCGCGGCAGGGCCAGCGCGGCCAGGCTCACGCGCTGGCGCGCCACCGGGGCGAAGGTCGCCTCGCTCGCGCTCTGGGGACGGGCGCGCGACAGGGCGGGCGTGGCGGTCAGCTCGGCATCGTCCAGCGTGCGTGCGCGCGATTTCCAGACGGCGGGGGCGCGGCCTGGCGCCGGGGCGGCGCTCGGCTGGTGCGGCGCCGGAGCTGGAGCCGGAGCTGGAGCCAGAGCTGGAGCCGAAATCGGCGCCGGTGCGACATGCTGTGCGGGCGCCGTCGCCGCGCCCTGGCGCGTGATTCTCAGCAGCAGGCGCGCGGTGCTGCCCGACGCGTCGCCGCGCCGGGAGCGGATGGCGTAGTAGCCGCCGGCGGCGTCGAAGCTGCACTCGAAGGCGTCTTTCGGCCGCACCTGCACTTCCATCGGCGCGTCCGGGCCGTCGTTGATCAGGAGGATGGCGCCGTCCAGCGCGAAGGGCCAGCCCGGCACGGCGTGGGTACTGCTCGCCGCGTCGTGGCCGAGGACGGTGAGGCGCTGGCCCGGATAGACCGGGCACACGGTTTCCCAGATAGCGCTGTCGCGCGACACGCTGACCGAGTACAGCAGCTGTTCGCCGGGCGCCGGCAGGTAGAGCGCATGGCCGAACTTGACTTCGACCTGGCCCGCTTCGAGCTGCTCGGAGCCGACCACGTGGTAGCGCACCTCGTCGGCGCCGAGCAGGTCGCCGAAGTCCTTCTGGTGCAGCGACTGCAGGGTTTGCGCCAGGTCGCGCACGCGCGCGCCGCGGGTCAGGTGGCGGTCGTCGTCGACCTCGTCCTGGGGCAGCACCAGGGTCACGTGCGAGAAACAGCGGGTGGCGGCGCGGCCGCGCTGCTCGCGCGGCGCGCGTTCGAGCAGGTCGCGCAGCAGCGGGCGGCGTGCGAACAGCGCCAGGCCGGGCGCCTGCCACAGCGCTTCGGCATCGAAGACATCGCTCACCTTGCCTAGGGATTCGTGTTGGACATAGACCGGCATGATTAACTCTCCTCTAAAGATTGGGCATCCGCGGCGCCGAACGCTAGCAGGGGGAAGATGAAAAACAGGAGGTGCGAGCCGCCCGCCGACAGGAAGCTCATCGGCTGGCCCATGATCGGGAAGAACGCGAGATTCGTGCCCCAGGACAGCAGGAAGTGGCCGGCGACGAAGGCCGCGCCGCCGATCAGCACGAAGCAGCGCAGGCGGGCGCGCCAGGCGTGGCGGAAGTCGCGCGCCGTGCCTGCCGCGCGCCAGGCGCGCAGCGCCATGTGCAGCAGGGCGCACAGGAACAGTGCCTGCAGCGTCCACAGGCCGAGCGCCGCGGCCAGGCCGTGGCGGTTCAGGAAGAACGCGGGCGCAAAGTCGTCCTGGACCGCGGGAATCGCCAGCGCATCGCCTGCGCCTTGCCCCAGCGCCGCCAGGCCGAACACGCCGTCGGCGCCGAGCCAGCCGCCCTGGGCGATCGCGTGCGCGCCCAGCAGCAGTTGCTGGCCGGTGTGCGGATGGGTGCCTGGGTCGAGCCAGACCAGGAAGCGCTCGCCGTAGAAATTCCAGTGCGCGATATCGGCGGGACTCGTGCCGCGCAGCAGGGCGATGGCGGCCACCGCGCCGCAGCCGAGCAGCAGCAGGGCCAGGCTGACGCCGCGGCGCCGCGCGGCCAGCGACCAGGCCAGCAGCATGCCGCCGCCCCAGACCAGCAGCAGGATCAGGGGCGAGTAATCGTCGACCTGGACCAGCGCCACCGCCAGCAGCAGCACGAACAGCAGCGCCGGCGATGCCAGGCGCAGCCAGCGCAGCAGGGCGCCCTGGCGCGACTCTGCGGCACCCAGACCGAGGGCGATGCAGTGCGCCGCGAGCAGGGTCAGCGCGAGCTTGGCGAATTCGACCGGCTGCAGGTCGAACACGCCGGTCTCGTCGCCCCAGCCGACCTGGGCCAGCAGGGCCAGCACCGCACAGCCGGCCAGGGCCAGCAGCAGCCACTCGACCCGGGCCTGTGCGAGCGCACGCCCCCGGTACAGCGACGCCAGCCCCGCCAGCCCCAACCCGAGCGTGGTGGCGGCGGCGGTCTTCTGGAAGTGGCGCATCCAGGACGTGTCGGCGGCCGCCGCGCCCAGTTCCAGCTGCAGCAGCAGGCCCGCTGCCAGCAGCAGCACGCCGCTGGCCAGCACCGCGTTCGGGCGGCGCGGCGCGAGGGCATACCAGAACGCGGCCCAGGCCGGCAGCAGGGTCCAGAAGGCGCCGGGCGCCTGGCCGGCACGCTGGAACACCAGCATCGCCAGCCCGAGCAGGGCGAGCGCGAAGCCGGCGCCCAGGCGCGCCGCCTGCCGCGGCTGGCGCCGGTACGCCGTGCGCCAGGCGCCGAGCGCGGCGAGCAGGCCGCAGCACAGGGCGATGCCGGCCGCCCAGGGCAGCCAGGCGGGAAGCAGCCAGGGCCGGCGTGCTTCCCACTGCCAGTGCACGGCCTCGGGCAGTTCGGTGCGTGCCTCGGGAAACAGGGCCACGCGGCTGACCGGGCGCAGGCGCAGCAGGTCGCCGTCGATCCCGACCAGCATCCGCGTGCGGCCGACCGTCAGGGCGTCGGCGCCGTCGAGCGCCTGCTCGCGCAGCGCCAGGTCGACCGGCACGCCGTCGAACGCGGCCAGCAGCGGCGTGCGCTGCGCGCCGGTGGCAGCGTGCAGGACCGGCACGCCGTCGGCGAAGTCGATGCCGGCGCTGCCGGGCCCGAGGTCGGGGTTGCCGATCGTGGTCGCGCAGGACAGGTTGCCGCCCAAGCGCAAGGGGCGCCGGAAGCCGAGGAAGGCCGGCATCCAGCGGTTCCAGGCGTGCGCCAGCCGGGCGCCCAGCGCGGCTTGCGGGCAGGCCGCCAGCGGCTCGTCGTCGCGGCGCAGGACGGCACCGTCGTAGTCCCAGCGCTGCCGGGCGTCGCTGAAACGCAGTGCGCCGCCGCCGGCCCGCTCCACGGTATAGGCCACGGCGCCGAGCGCGAAGCGCTGGCCAGGGGACAGCGCCAGCGTGCCGCTGCGGCTGCGCGCGCCCAGGCGCTCGACGCCGAAGCCCTGCATGCCGCCGGCGCTGGCGATCCACCAGCGCCCGGCCGTGTCGCGGCGCAGGCGCAGGTGGCGCGGTTCGGCCTGGGGCGCCGCCAGTTCCGCGCGGCCCAGTTCGATGGCGGCGCCGGGCGCCAGCCGGAGCGTGACCTGGGCGGGACTGAAGGCCGGCGCCATGCGCAGCAGGGCCAGCGCCTGCAGCGCGCACAGGAGCAGCAGCGCGGCCGTGGCCAGCGTGCGGATACCGAAGCCGCCGAAGCTGCCGGCGCTGCTGGATCCGCCGGATCGGCCGGTGCCCACGATGCAGCCCGTCATATGGCCCCGCATGTTCCTCATCATGCGGCCCTCCGCGCCAACGCCGGATCACCCTGGGCGGCGGCGATCAGGCGGCTGATCTCGAGCGCGTGGCGCGGGCGGTCCTGGGGACGCGCGGCCAGCAGGGCGCGCAGCAACGCCAGCGCCGCCGCCGGCCGGCCGGGGCCGTCCGCGGCGTGCGCGCAGTCCAGGAAGTGCGCGGCCTCGTCCTCGGCCAGCAGCGGCGGCAGGGCGCCGTTCCAGGCGGCGCGCAGCCGGGCGCCGGCCTGGGCGCCGTGCTCGCGGTAGGCCTGGGCGCAGGCGCCGTGGTAGCGTAGCGTGGCGCCATCGGTGACCAGGTAGAAGAGAATCGCGCCCAGCGCGAAGTAGTCGCTGCGCGCATCGGTCAGGTAGCCGGCGGATGCGTGCGCGGAATCGAGGGGGAAGAACTGTTCCGGCGCCTGCCAGCTGGCGGTGCCGAGATAGGAGTGCAGGCCGGCGTCGACCAGGCTGCGGTTGGTGCCGAAGTCGGCCAGCTTGACGGTGCCGGCGCCGGCATCGACCAGCAGGTTGCCCGGCTTCAGGTCGAGGTAGCGCCAGCCGTGCTGGTGGACCTTGGCCAGGGCCGCGTTGACCTGGCCCAGCCAGGCCAGCGAGCGCACCAGGCCGATACGGCGGCCGGCGCCGTTCTGCTCCGCCATGTAGCTCGCCAGGTCGCCGTCGAGCAGTTCCAGCGCCAGCGCCGGCAGGCCTGCGTGCTCGCCATGGTCGAGCAGGCGCACGATGTGGCGCGCGTCCCAGGGCGCGAGGCTGGAAAGGAAGCCGATCTCGCGCGCCGCGCATTCGCGCCAGCGCGCGCGCACATCGAGCGGCGCACGCTCCATCTGTTCGCGGTTGACCAGCTTGAGCGCGACCGCACCGCCGCTTGCGGCCTCGGCGCGCCAGACCAGGCCATAGGCCGAGCCGGCCAGCTGTTCGCACAGCCGGTACTGGCCGTGCGCGAGTGTCACGATGTCGCCGCTGTCGTACATGCATCCCTCCGTCGAAGCGGCAGGCGCCGCCGTCCAGGCCTAGCGGAGGGAAGGGGAAACTAGGATGGGCGGAGCTTTTCCGCCCACGTGGTGATCGTCGAGGGCCAGTCAGTCGGGTGCCTTCCCGTCGAGCCGCGACAACGGCGCGGAGCCGTTACATGCCGGTAACGGTGCAGCAAGCTGTTCCGCCCAGCGCAGGGACGAAAAAAAGCCGCGTCGACGACGCGGCTTTCCGAAGTGCGGATTGCGCGATGCAGCCTGGATCAGCGGCGGCCGTCGCGGTCCCAGCCGCGGCCGCCGCGGTCATGGTCGCGGCCCCAGTCGCGCCGGTCATGGTCGCGGTCCCAGCCGCGGTCGTTGTGGCGGTGACGCGGTTCGGTGTAGACCACGGTTGGCGGCCGGTAGTAACGCGGCGCCTCGTAGTAGACCGGACGCGGCTGGGCGTATACCGGGGCCGGGCCGTAGTGGACCGAACCGTAGCCGCGGCCGCCGCGGTTGTCGTAATAGCCGCGGCGATCGTCGCGGGTGCTGATCGAGTTGCCGACCGCCGCGCCGAGGACGCCGCCGACCAGGGCGCCGGTGCCGCCGCCCGCACTGCCGCCAATTGCTGCGCCGAGCACCGCGCCGACCGCCGTATTGGTGCCGCGGTCGCCAGCGAATGCCGAGGGCGAGACGGCAACCGCGGCCAGGATCACCGCACCAAAGCATTTTTTGTTCAACATGGCTTTTCCTTTTTCCCTGGCATGGATCGGAATGATCGCAGTAATGCCGGGCATGGACTCACTATAGTTCGGCCCGCCGGGCTTCTCATCGACTAATACAGACTTTTACAAGTCGTGCTGGTCCCGTAACATTCTTTTGACAAGGCGAGTGCCTGGCCTTGCAGACCGCCGCGCCCGCCCCATCTAATCCAGATCCTGTCTATTCATTGCGCAATCCATGTCAGCTCCCCGCCGCAACCTGTTCACCGTCCTGGCCCTGCTCATCCTCCTGCACGTCTATATCGGCGCGCGCCTGATGCCCGACATGGGGCTCGGCCTGGGCGGCATGCTGGTGGGCATCGTGCTGCTGGGGCTGTCGACGGCATTGGTGCCGCTCGGGCTGCTCTCTTCCTCGCTGCGCCGGCGCCGCTGGTCGGAACGGCTGGCCTGGCTGGGCCTGCTGTCGATGGGGCTGTTCTCCTCGCTGATCGTGCTGACCTTCCTGCGCGATATCGTCCTGCTGGTGCTGCGGCTGGCCGGATTCGGCGATCCCGGCTTCAGTCACTGGAGCGCGGTCGGGGTGCCGCTGCTGGCGCTGGCGGTCACCGTGATCGGCTTCGTGAATGCACGCCGCCTGGCCCGGGTGAAGAAGGTCGACGTGCCGATCGCCGGCCTGCCGGACGAGCTGCACGGCTATTCGATCGCGCAGATCTCGGACATCCACGTCGGCCCGACCATCCGCCGGCCCTACCTGAACGCGATCGTCAACCGCGTGAATGCCCTGAAAGCCGATGCGATCGCGGTCACCGGCGACCTGGTCGACGGCAGCGTGCAGCGCCTGGCCCTGCATACCCAGCCGCTGGCGCGGCTGTCGGCGCCCGACGGCACCTTCTTCGTGACCGGCAACCACGAGTATTACTCGGGCGCCGAGGAGTGGATCGCCGAGCTGCGCCGCCTGGGCCTGACCGTGCTGCTGAACCAGCACGTGGTGCGCGAGCGCGGCAAGGCGAAGCTGATGATCGCCGGGGTGCCGGACTTCACCGCCCACCACTTCGTGCCCAGCCACCGCAGCGACCCGCAGCTGGCCGCCGCCGGCGCGCAGGAGGTCGACGTCAGGATCCTGCTGGCGCACCAGCCGCGCAGCGCGCCTGCCGCCGCCGAGGCCGGCTTCGACCTGCAATTGTCGGGCCATACCCATGGCGGGCAGTTCTTCCCGTGGAACCTGTTCGTGCCGCTGCAGCAGCCTTTCGTCGCCGGCCTGCACCGGGTGCGCGCGCTGTGGGTCTACACCAGCCGCGGCACCGGCTACTGGGGACCGCCCAAGCGTTTCGGTGCGCCATCCGAAATCACCCTGGTGCGCCTGGTGCCTGCGTAAAGACAGCGAAAAGTTGCCACATGCGCTAACCTGCGTGTCTCGAAAACGTGACCGAAGGAATTAACGCATGAACCGCCGCATCCGCATTCCCGCCCTCGGCCTGCTGGCCGCGTCCCTGCTCGCTGTCTCGGCCCAGGCCGCCAGTCCCGGCAACCATCCGGCCGCCCTGGGCAAGATCCGCGACACCGCGATGGCGAGCGATTACGCGTGGGAACGCACGGCGGACATGACCGACCTGATCGGCCCGCGCCTGTCGGGCTCGGCGGGCGCGGCGGCGGCCGTCAACCAGGTCGCCGATGCAATGCGTAAACTCGGCGCCAGGGTGACCTTGCAGCCGGTCAAGGTGCCGCACTGGGTGCGCGGCGAGGAAAAAGGCGAGCTGGTCGAGTACCGCGGCAGGCCAAGCGGCATCACCCAGCGCGTGGTGCTCAGCGCGCTCGGCGGCTCGGGCGCGACCCCGGCCGACGGCATCAAGGCCGAGGTGATCGTGGTCTCCAGCTTCGACGAGCTGAAGGCGCGCGCGGCCGAGGTCAAGGGCCGCATCGTCCTGTTCGACGTGCCCTTCGACCAGCACATGGCCGAGCGCGGCCTGGCCGGCCAGGCCTATGGACAGGGTTCGACCTACCGCGTCAACGGTCCGCGCCTGGCGGCCGAGATAGGCGCGGCGGCGGCGCTGGTGCGCTCGGTCGGCGGCGCCAACTACCGCCTGCCGCATACCGGCAACTCGGGCCTGCAGGACGGCGCCCGCATCCCGGCGGCGGCCGTCACGGTCGAGGACGCCATGCTGATGAGCCGCCTGGCCAAGCGTGGCCCCCTGAGCATGCGCCTGGTGCTGACGCCGCAGATCCTGCCCGACGCCGACAGCTACAACGTGATCGCCGACCTGCCGGGTACCGACAAGCCGGACGAAGTCGTGATCGTTTCCGGCCACCTCGATTCCTGGGACCTGGCGACCGGCGCCCACGACGACGCGGCCGGCGTGGCCAGCGCGATGGCGGTGTTCGACACCCTGAAGAAACTCGACTACCGGCCGCGCCGCACGATCCGCATGATCGCCTGGATGAACGAGGAGAACGGCACCCGCGGCGCGCGCACCTACCTGGAAGCCCAGCAGGCGAACGCCGGCAAGCACATCGGTGCGATCGAGAGCGACAACGGGGCAGGGCGCCCGTTCGGCCTGCGCGCCAGCGTACCGGCGGCCTCGGCGAAACTGTTCGCGCCGCTGCAGGCGGCACTGCAGCCGATCGGCGCCGGCGTGTTCCAGCGCCAGGATGCGCTCGCGACCGGCGACCTGTCGGGCCTGGAGCGCGCCGGCGTGCCGAGCTTCGCGCCGCTGCTCGACACCTCGACCTATTTCGACTACCACCATACCGCCGCCGACACCCTGGACAAGGTCGACCCGGACAACCTGCGGCGCCACGTCGCCGTCATGACAGCGACCGCCTGGTTCCTGGCCAACGTCGAGGAGCCGGTCGGCCGCGCCAACGTGCCGGTGAAATAAGAGGCGCTGTCACCGTTCGCTGTGGATGAGTCCGATGGCAAGCCGGAACAATTGATCGGCAGAAGTGATCTTCCCGCCATCGAGCATCCGGCGCCATCCCAGGTAGTTCGGCAAGTAGCGCGACGCGACACCATGGAAAGGCGCCAGCCATGCCCGCAAGCGCTGGTGATAGGCGTTCACGTTCTGTACGTGGATGGCGCCCCTTGGGCCTGGCCGGACACGCTCGCCGGCGCTGAGATTGACGGCCTGGTGCGCAATACCGTGGGCACGGGCGAAAACACGATAGGCCGCGTTCGCGTCCGTCACAAGCAAGACGTCCCTGTCCAGGAAGGGCAGCAGGTGGCGCTCGAGCTGGATCTTGCTGACCGGGCCGCGGCCGGTGACGGCATCGATAGTCTGCTTGTTGCGGTCACGCGCCACGAGAATGCAGTCGAGTTCGCGTGAAATGCCGCGCCTGCTGGCCGCGCCACCCCGCTTGCGCGCCGGCCGATCGAGCGTGCGCGAACCTTTCTGGGATTCCAGGATGAACATTTCGTCGGCCTCGGCGATACCGTTCAGTCGGGCCGGACGGTCCGCCTTCACCCGGTCCAGGAAGCGGTGACGCCAGCGGAAAGCGGTGTTACGGTGTACCTTGACGCCGTCGGCCGCCGCCCGCACCGGGCGCGATGCCCGCAGCGCATCGAGATAATCTAGCCATTTTCCACGCAGCCGCAAACCTGCCAATGGCGTGCCGGTCAAATCATTGAAAGTACGCCGGCACGCGCGGCAGCGGTAGCGCTGCAGGTCGTTGGCGTGGCCATGCCGGTGCCAGCGTTCACACCGGCAATGGGGGCAGCAGCGTCCGGCCGACCTGACTTGTGCGATCAGCGCGAGCACCTGGTGCAGCCCGGCAGCCGGTCGCAAGGCGTCGAGAACGCGCAGCCGCTGGGGCCCGTTCAGTGCGGGCAAGGCCGCAAACCACTTCGTAAAGCGAGGCGCTTTCATGATTGACCCGTATCGATGGCGATGCGGGTTGGACCGTGAATGAACTCGACAGTTCACTGCTCATCCATAGCTAACGGTGACAGCGCCAAATAAGAAGGTGGAGGGTGCAACAAGGTGGAGGGCTTTTCTTTCACTCCCGCAATAGCGAATGCTGCGCCGCAGCGCGCGCGCCCGACCGTACGCGGCCAATCCGGCCGTTCAGGTAGACTCCCCCGCACATATCTCAACGGAGGACACCATGACTGGACGGAAGAAACTGGTTGGACAGCGTATCGCCGTGCTTGCTGCGGACGGCTTCGAGAAAGTGGAATTGACGGCGCCGGTGGCGGCGCTGCGCGCGGCGGGCGCCGAGGTGGACATCGTCTCCCTGAAATCGGGCAAGATCCGCGGCATGAACCTGCACCAGCCGGCCGACCTGGTCCCGGTCGACTGGACCGTGGACGAAGTCAGCGCCCGCGACTACGATGGCCTGCTGATCCCGGGCGGCTTCATGAATCCCGATGCGCTGCGTCAATCGAGCGAGGCCCGCGATTTCGTGCGCGCCTTCGACCTGCTCGACAAGCCGATCGCCACGCTCTGCCATGGCCCCTGGGTGCTGGCCTCGGCCGGCCTGCTGTCGGGCCGCACGCTGACCTCGTGGCCGGGCGTGCGCGACGACATGGTCCATGCCGGCGCGACCTGGCTCGACCAGGAAGTGGTGCGCGACGGTAACCTGGTGACCAGCCGCGGCCCGCAGGACATGGTGCCGTTCGTGCGCGAAATGGTGCAGCTCTACGCCGGCGGCCCGGCGAGCAACGGCGCGCTGCGCCGCCGCCATTCCGATCCGCAGCGCGAAAGCCCGAGCGCCGTCACCGGCGCCGCCATGCGCTGGATGCCGCGCTCCCCGATCGGCGCAATGCTCGGCCTGGCCCTCTTGGGGGCGGGCGTGCTGGCGGTCAGCCGTGCCAACAATGGCGAACGCATCTCGGCGACCGAGGCCCGCGGGGCATCGGAATAAAGCGGCGAAGCAGATCGGCGTCGCCGGTCGGCGACGCAGGGCAGGTATGAGCAGGCACGGACAGGCACGGATGAAAGCATCCGTCCACGCCCGCCAGTGCCCGCTCCTTGCCCGGGGTGCGGCGTCGGCCCGGCTGTGCCAGCCGGCCACGCCGACCACGATTGCCGGCCGTGAGGCGCCTATTCGATCAGCACCCGCCGGACGGCCCGCGCGTGGCCGCGAAAGGGCCGCCCGTAGACCGTCTGGATGCCGCTTGCGAAGTTCTCGCCCCAGACCAGCTGGGCGCGTGTCTCGTGCGGCTCGGACGACCAGTACCATTCGCGGGAGAATTGCTCGCGCAGGTTGGCGAAAAGCAGCGACAGTTCGCGCCGGTTCGGCAGTTCCCCGCCTTGCGAGCCCGCCCAGTCGAGCGCGCCCGGCCAGCTGACGTCGCCCACGTCGCCGGGAAGCAGGATCAGGTGATGGTCGGGTTGCCCCTCCTTGCCGAGGATGACCCCGGCGTAGTGCTCGCCTTCCTTCAACGTCTCTCGTAATTGCATATAGATGCCCATCGTGTCCTCGTGCGTCGGTGTGTGCGGCCATGTATGACACCGGCCTCGTCGCTTTAGTTGCCGCTCCGGACACGACCTGGATCAGACCTTTAGGCGATTGCAGAGGAATCGAGGCGATATGTCGTTGATGTACAAGAGGATTTTCTTTGGCAGCAACAGGGTGGATGCGCAATAAACCGCAGAAAAAAACGGACTTACCACAGAAGCGCTGATCTGGCGCAGATGGTCCCCAGGCGTGTATTGATTTGACAAGCTGTTCGTGTAGAATCAGATGTTTCATGTGGTCGGTGTTCCGCTTGTTGCGGCGCGCCGATGGTGGTTCGAATACGGTACAGGCATGTCACGCTTCCAGCACGATCAGTCGTTCAATCTGGCGTCCCGTCACACGGCGGCGCCTGTTCGCGCATGTTTCCGCGCCGCTTTCTGCGCCGCTTTCTGTGCCCTATTCCACGCGCTTCCCCATCTTCGCCTCCAGCACGCGCGCGCCGGCATTCCGGCCAGTGCCGCCTGTGCCCGCATTTCCGAGCATCTCGCCCGGCTTGGTTGAGCTCGGCCGACAGCTTGCTGTCGTGCGCCGAGCATGCCCAACCTCCCGCCGCCGGCTGCGGCCGGCATTCACAAGCTCAGGCAGTTTTTACCAAGAGGCCGCCAATGGAAACCCTAGAGATGAACACGGAACAGAAATCGCAACCAATCAAACATAGCGCCGAGGCCACTTCGCGCCGTCCGCGCCGCCGCATCGCGCGGCAACTGGTCGAACGCGGACAACGCCTGCGCAACCGCGCCGGCGTGCTCGTCGGCGTGGCGCTGGGCTTGCTGGCCCTGGTCAGCGCCCTTGAATAAGGGCTGAGCAGGCAGGCCCGTGCCTGGCGCTATTCCGGCAGCGGAAGCGCCATCTGCGGGCTGTTGACGCCGGCGCGGTTGACGGCCGGCGTCACCTTGAACCACTCGAAGGCGTCCGGTGGCAAGGCCGCGTTGCGCGCCAGTTCCACCGCCGCCTCGGGCGCGAGCGCCGGGTCCAGCCACAGCGCCGCGTCGGCGGCATCGAGCACGACCGGACGGCGATCGTGGATGTCGAGCATCCCTTCGGCGGCATCGTCGGTCACCAGCACGAAGCCGGCTTCGGCCCGGTCCTCGGTGAAAGTGCCGAAGTTCGCCAGCGCCAGCATGAACAGCGGCGCGCGGTCCTTGCGGTGGATGTGCCAGGGCTGCCGCTTGCCCTTTTCGCCGGTCCACTCGTACCAGCCTTCGGCCGGCACCAGCGCGCGTCCATTCTTGAGCAGGCGGCTCCAGTAGCGGTTGGTCAGCTTGTCGAGGCGGGCATTGATGGCGATCGGTATCTTGCCCTCCGCCCATTTCGCGCGGTAACTCCAGAACACGTCGTCGATACGGCGCTCGCCGTCCTGCACATGCATGACGGGGCGGTAGCTGCCCGGCGACACGTTATAGGCCGGGGTCGATTCGCTGTCGTACAGCGCGTCGGCCCAGCCGAAGACGCTCGCGTAATAGCGTGCAGTTTGGCTTTGGTCAAATCGTCCACACATGGGGAAATGGTACTGCAAATCCGGCAGCTGCACGATTGCGCGGAATCCGGGCCGTTCGGCCCGGCTGCAAGGTGCTATCCTGCGCGTAGACAGCGCTTGATATATATGAAAGGAAATAACATGGCCGTAGGCTGGCTGAAAGTATTGAAGGCGGTTCCGTGGAGCGACGTGATCGCGGCCGCGCCGCAGGTGGCAAACGGTGCGCGCAAGCTGTGGGACACGGTCGGCCGCAAGCAGGCAGCGCCGGGCGCGATGGGCGCGATGGGCGAGGACGCGATCATGCCGGCCCAGGCCATGGGCGAGGACGGTGTCGCGCTGCTGGCGGCGCACATCGAACAGCAGGACGTGGCGATCGCCCAGATGCACAGCCAGTTGCGCGAGGCCTCGAAGCTGATTACCGAGCTGGCCGACCAGAACGCCCAGCTGATCGCCAAGATGGAAGCGGCGCGCGGCCGCCTGCAGGTGGTCGGCGTGGTCGCGGCGGCCGGCCTGGTGGTGTCCTTCGTGTCGCTGGTGCTGGTCCTGGTGCGTACCTAAGGACGTTCGATGAAGTTTGTCCTGATCTTCTTTTTCCTGTTTATCTTCGTGTCGATGCTGCTCAATTCGAGCCGCAAGCGCGGCATGCTGGGCGAGGACGCGAACAAGGCAGTCGCCGGCCTGGCCACCGCGATGCGCTGGTTCCTGTATGGCCTGCTGCTGCTGGGCGCCGCCGTCTGCGCGGTGATGATCTACCAGGGCGCATGAAGCGTTGCGCCGGGTAACGGCGTCCCTGTCGGTCTGGAAGGGACCGGCGCCGCGGCGCGCACCTGCGCGTCCATGCGCTCGAGCAGCCAGTGCAGTTCGCTCACTACGCGCCGCCGTGCCTGGGCCGGGCCGCGGCGGTAGAACAGCTGGTTGCAGTCCTCGCCGGCTCCGCGTATGTCCAGGTCGGCAAAACCCATCTTCTCCAGTCCACGGCGCGAACGCGCGTTGTAGTCGAAGGACTTGGCGTAGCAGCAGCGCAACCCGTAGGCCCGGCGCGCCAGCGACAGCAGCAGGGCGCCGGCACGCGGACCGAAGCCCCGGCCCTGGAAGTCGCGGCCCAGCCAGTAGTAGAAGAAACCCACGTCGCGGTACACCGCCAGGCTGACGCAGCCGATGAAACCCCATTCCCGGTGCAGCACCGCGTGCGGCAGGCGGTCGCCGGCGCGCCAGACGTCGGCCAGCCAGTAATGCCAGTCGAGCTCGTCGACGAAGGCCGGCAGGCAGCACAGCGCGGCGATCGCCGGGTCGTACTGCCAGGCGAAGTCCCGTGCGTGGTGGTGGGCCAGCGGTTCGAGCGCGAGGTCGTCGCGGCCGGACTGGAACCGGCCGGCGGACGGGAAACGCGCGCGCCAGTCGCGCCAGGAGCGCAACTCCTCGACCAGGCGGGCATGGCGCGCCTCGGCCGGTTCTCGCGACTGCAGACCGCGCGCCAGGTCGAGCGCGCGCTCGGCCTTGCCGAGGGCGCGGCAGGCGTCGATCAGGTGCAGGGTTGCTCCGGTGTCGAGCCGGTCCATGCCCTGCAGGCGCACGGCAGCCGCCTCGGCCTGCGGCCAGTCGCGCCAGTCGGCGGCCAGCCCGAGCAGCGCACGCAGGTCGGCGAGCGACAGGTGTGCACCGTGCTCGGACCAGTGTGCATGCAAACGTTCGAGCAGCGCGGTACGCTGCGCCGGTTCCGGCGCCGCGCCAAGCGCCAACAGGCGCGGCAGGGTGGTGGACAGGGGCCCCGTTGCAGCGCCTGCACAAGTATCGAACAGCCCGGCCAGCTCGCTCATCCCTTCGCTCCTCTCGCCGGCGCTTGCCGGACATTGCGAAGAGGAAATAATAGCTGCGTTGAAGTGTGTGCGACTGCGCCTACGTAAAGACAGGAAGAAATTTACCTGAAATTTACCGCTGCGGGCCTTGAGACCGAGCCTACCGCCCATACGATAAGAAATGTCTCCAACTCAGACCAACTGAGCGTTTGCCGCTGTCGCACCTGCTGCGACGGCGGCATTTTTTTAACGCCGTCACCTGACGAGAATGTTGCTACTCTGACCCTAGCCTGCGTGTCTGTGCTACAATCCTGCGCTCTGCCCGGATGGTGAAACTGGTAGACACCCGGGACTTAAAATCCCGTGCTCGAAAGGGCGTGCCGGTTCGATCCCGGCTCCGGGCACCACTATTCATGCGGCTTTCGTCGCGGACGCCACAGCATGGCGCTTCCGCAAAAGCGCCATGGTTCCGCAATCTTCCCGCAATTCTTCCGCAGTCCTCCCGCAATTCTCCTAGCGCGGTCCTGGCCTTGTTTCCCCGGCCTTCCTACATGGTTCGCGACGCCAGGCGAAATTTGCATGCAGACGCGGTCCGGCAACCCGCACCGGTCCTTTAGCTCAGCCATCGAATAGTCTAGAATGCACCCCGGCGCCATGACGGCGCAACAAGAAGTGCAAGGACCTACATTGAACATCACGATACACGACGATCTGCGTGCCTTCGTCGACCCGCTGACCGACATCGAATACGCCGCACTGGAGCGCAGCCTGCTTGCCGAAGGCTGCCGCGACGCGCTGGTGCTGTGGGGCGACGTCCTCATCGACGGCCACAACCGCTACGAGATCTGCCGCAAGCACGGCATCGAATTCCGCACCGTCCAGAACGACAAGTTCTCGTCCATCGAGGACGTCATGCTCTGGATGATCGACAACCACCTGGCGCGCCGCAGCGTGTCCGATTTCCAGCGCGGCCTGCTGGCGCTGCGCAAGAAGGAAATCGTCACCGCGCGCATGGCCCAGAAGATGGCCGAGGAGCCGCCCGCGCCGACGCCGGACGACATGGATTCGCGCCCGCCGCCGCCATGGAACACCCGCGAGGAGGTGGCCAAGGCCGCGCGCGTCTCGAGCAACACCATCAGCCAGATCGAACGCATCCAGAAGGCGGCCGCGCCCCAGCTGGTCGAGGCCGTGCGCGCCGGCACCATTTCGCTGAGCGCCGCGGCCAACGTGGCCCAGCTGCCGCAGGAAGCCCAGATCGCGGCCGTGGCCGGCGGCAAGAAGGAACTCCAGCAGGCCGCGCGCCAAGTGCGCGAGCAGAAGCTGGCGGCCAAGCCGCGCAAGCAGGGGCCGGACGGCGAGCCGATCGATGAGAAGGCGGCCTTGAAGGCCGAGATCGCGTCGCTCAAGGACCGCATGGCGACCCTGTTGACCGAGAACGAGATCCTCAAGCAGAAGCTGGCCAACGCCGGCCTTTGATTCAAGAAGAGATAACAACAAGGAGACCCGCATGATCCTGTCCCGCCTCGCCACACCGGCCTTGGCCCTGGCGCTGTCTGGCGCCGCCTTCGTGGCCGCCGGCCCAACTGCCGTGGCGGCGACTGGCGCGCCAGCCGTGGCCAAGGCAGCCCCTGAGCTTGCGCGCTGGCAGCAGACCGCGCAACGCGTGACGATCATGCGCGACAAGTGGGGCATTCCCCACGTGTTCGGCAAGAGCGATGCCGATGCGGTGTTCGGGATGATCTATGCCCAGGCCGAGGACGACTTCAACCGCGTCGAACTGAACTACATCAACGCGATGGGGCGCCTGGCCGAGGTCGAAGGCGAGAAGGAGATCTGGCGCGACCTGCGCATGAAGCTGTATCTCAGCCCAAGCGACATGCAGGCCAAGTATGCGGCGAGCCCGGCCTGGCTGAAGGAATTGATGGTGGCCTTCGCCGATGGCCTGAACTTCTACCTGCATACGCATCCGGAAGTGAAGCCGAAGCTGATCACGCGCTTCGAGCCCTGGATGGCGCTGTCCTTCAGCGAAGGCAGCATCGGCGGCGACATCGAGTCGATCGACCTGAAGGAGCTCGAAGCCTTCTACGGCAAACGCCCGCAAGCCGCATCCGCCGACCGCGTGGCCGACCGCGTGGCCGACAACCGCAACCTGCTCGACGCCGAGCCGCGCGGCTCGAACGGCTTCGCCATCGCGCCGAAGCTGACCAGGGCAGGGCATCCGCTCCTGATGATCAACCCGCATACGTCGTTCTACTTCCGGCCCGAGATCCACATGGTCAGCGAAGCGGGCCTGAACGCCTATGGCGCCGTGACCTGGGGCCAGTTCTTCATCTACCAGGGCTTCAACGAGCGGGCCGGCTGGATGCATACCTCGGGCGGCGGCGACGTCATCGACGAATACCTGGAAACCGTGGTCGAACGCGGCGGCAAGTTCTTCTACAAGTACGGCAAGGAGGAGCGGGCGCTGCGCGCCGTGCCGATCACGCTGCCTTACAAGACCGCCGACGGCAGGATGGCCAGCCGCAGCGTCACCGCCTGGTTCAGCCACCACGGCCCGATCGTGCGCAGCGAGGACGGCAAATGGGTGGCGGTGAAGATGATGGACGAGCCGGTCAAGGCGCTGACCCAGTCCTATACCCGCACCAAGGCGAAGAACTACCGCGCATTCTACGAGGCGATGCAGCTGCGTACGAATTCCTCGAACAATACCGTGTACGCCGACGCCGACGGCAACATCGCTTATTTCCACGGCAATTTCATTCCGAAGCGCGATCCGCGTTTCGACTGGAACAAGCCGGTCGACGGCAGCAACCCGGCCACCGAATGGCAGGGCCTGCACGAGATCGAGGACACGATCACGCTGTTCAACCCGGCCAGCGGCTATATCTCGAACACGAACAACTGGCCGTTCAGCGCCGCGGGCGCGGACAGTCCCAAGCGCAAGGACTATCCCGACTACATGTGGTCGCTGCCGGAAAACGCGCGTGGCGTGCATGCCGAGCGCGTGCTGAAGGGGGCGAAGGATTTCACCATCGACAGCCTGATCGCGGCTTCCTACGACAGTTACCTGACCGCTTTCGA
This sequence comes from Massilia haematophila, assembly GCF_042647645.1. Lineage (NCBI taxonomy): Bacteria > Pseudomonadati > Pseudomonadota > Betaproteobacteria > Burkholderiales > Oxalobacteraceae > Massilia > Massilia haematophila. The sequence goes on from NZ_JBHRVV010000001.1 coordinate 939,600, forward strand.
GCCGCTGGTGCCGCAACTGGCGAAGGACTACGATGCCTTGCCGGCCAGCGATGCGCGCAAGGCCCAGCTTTCCGCCCAGGTCGCGGCGCTGCGCGGCTGGGACCTGCGCTTCGCGACGAACTCGGTGCCGACCTCGCTGGCCGTGTACTGGGGCCAGGAAATGGTCGCCCAAGCCGCGCCGAAAGCGCGTGCGGCCGGGGTGCCCTCGGTCGACTACATCACGACCAGCCTGGCGCCCGAGGAACGGCTGGCCGCGCTGCAGCGCGCCTCGGACAAGTTGACGCGGGACTTCGGCAGCTGGCAGACGCCCTGGGGCGAAATCAACCGCTTCCAGCGCATCAGCGGCGACGTCGACCAGCAGTACGACGACAGCAAGCCGAGCTATCCGGTGGCCTTCACCTCGGCGCACTGGGGCTCGCTGGCCTCGTTCGGCATGGTGGCCAAGCAAAAGACCAAGCGCATCTACGGCGACCGCGGCAACAGCTTCGTCGCCGCCGTCGAGTTCGGCCCGAAAGTGCGCGCCAAGAGTATCCTGGCCGGCGGCCAGAGCGGCAACCCGGCGTCCCCGCATTTCGCCGACCAGGCCGCGATGTACAGCCGCGGCGAGTTCAAGGACGTGCTGTTCTACAAGGAAGACATCGAGAAAGCCCTGGAGCGCAAGTACAGGCCGGGCGAATAAGGGAAAGAGAGACGGGAAAGGAGCCGCGATGGTGCGCAGCGAGAAAGACAAGATGCTGGCCGGGGAGCCGTATCACCCCGATGCGCCCGAGTTGCTGGCCGAGCTGTCGGCCTGCGCGGCCTGGCTGGCGCGTTACAACGCGGCCCTCGGCAGGCCCGGCGAATGGCAGGACCTGCTCGGCGAGCGCCTGGGCGCGGTGGGCGAGGGCGTCATCCTGCGTCCACCGTTCTACTGCGACTACGGCTTCCAGATCCACCTCGGCGCCCGGGTCTTCATCAACTTCAACTGCGTGATCCTCGATACCGCGCGCGTCACCATCGGCGACGACACCCGCATCGGCCCGGCGGTGCAGATCTATGCCGCCGACCACCCGCGCGATCCGCAATTGCGCCGCAGCGGCATCGAAAGCGGCAAGCCGGTGATGATCGGCGCCAATGTCTGGATCGGCGGCGGCGCCATCATCTTGCCCGGCGTTAGCATCGGTGACGATGCGATCGTCGGCGCGGGCAGCGTGGTGACCCGCGATGTGCCGGCTGGCGCGACGGTAGCCGGCAATCCGGCGCGAATTGTCGCTAATGCGCAGCAGAGTTGAGGTCTAACTCGGCCTCGGCGGCGCAACCTGCCGCACAACTGAGCAGTATCAAACTGTCAAGATAACAACATTATTTGGATTGCTACATTTGCGGGGATGGGTTGTACTGGCCGCGGCAGAGCGCCGACCCTCTCATCCCTTTGCAAGGAGCGCAACCATGAAACGCCACCCCTTTCCCCTGAAAAGCCTCGCCGCGGCCGCATTGCTGTGCGTGGCATCGGGCGCCCAGGCGCAAATCGACGTCTATACCGACCGCGCCGCCTTCCTGGCTGCCGTTGGCGGCTATGGGGTCGACACCTACGACGACCTGACCGTCCAGCTTTACGAGAGCCCGTTCGCACGCAGCGCCGGCAGCTACGGCTACACGGCTACGGCAGAGAGCGGGCTCTACGGCGCAGGCAGCGGCGGCGACGGCTGGCTGACGCCGAACGTCGACAACGAAGCCGTCACCTTCTCGAACTTTGCGCCGGGCATCGTCGGGTTCGGCGGGTACTTCTTCGGCTCCGACATCAACGGCGCCTTCTACCCGAGCGGGACCCTGCAGTTCACGGCCATGGACGGCACGACCCTCGACTACACCCTGACCGGCGCGACCACCACCAGCTTCGCCGGTTTCGTGTCGAATTCGCCGCTTGCCTCGGTCAGCATGATTTCAGGCGGCGAATACTGGGCCACCGCCAACGACCTGACCCTGGCCATGCCCATCCCCGAACCGGAAACCTACGCGATGCTGATGCTTGGCCTGGGGGCAGTCGGCTGGATGCGCCGGCGCCGCAGCTGAGCGCCGCGTCCATGGACGATTGACAGGCCGCGGCGCAAGCGCTTCTTCGCGCAGGACCGCTGGCGCCGCCACATGCCCGCTTGCTATAATTGCCGCCACTTCCAAATCCGGGCATGCAGGCAGGGCTGTGGCAAAACTCTATTTCAGGTATTCGGCGATGAACGCCGGCAAATCGACGGCGCTGCTGCAGGTGGCTCACAACTATGAAGAGCAGGGCCAGCAGGTCGCGCTCTACACCGCCGCCATCGACGACCGCTACGGCGTCGGCCTGATCACCTCGCGCCTGGGGCCGCAGCGCCAGGTCGACGTGTTCGACAAGAACACCGACTTCCTTGCCGAAGCGCCCAGCGTGGGCTGCGTGCTGGTCGACGAAGCCCAGTTCCTCAGCACCGCCCAGGTCCAGCAGCTGCACCAGCTGGCGCAGGTGCGCGGCGTGCCGGTGATCTGCTACGGACTGCGCAGCGATTTCCGCGGCGCGCCTTTCCCGGGCTCGGCCTACCTGCTGGCGCTGGCCGACGACATCGAGGAAATCAAGAACATCTGCACCTGCGGCAAGAAGGCGACGATGAACATCCGCGTCGACGAAGCCGGGCGCCGCATCAAGGAAGGCGAGCAGGTCAGCATCGGCGGCAACGAAAGCTACCGCCAGGCTTGCGGCCGCTGCTTCTACGCCGGCTGAGAAGACACTCCCCATGAGCCTGCTGCCCGCCTGCGCCGCGGTCGCGCCGGCCTTCCTGTGCAGCCTGGGCGACATCCTGCTCTACCTGCTGCCTTCGCTGGCGCTGGCCTTCCTGTTCTGGATGCTCTCCAGCGCCCATCCGGGCTTTTTCGTGCTGACCGCAGCCGGTACCCTGTGCCATGAACTGGCCCACTTCGGCGTCGGCCTGCTGACGAACGCCGAGCCGGTCGGCCTGAACCTGATCCCGCGCCGCAAGGGCCGCGTCTGGGAACTCGGCTCGGTCACCTTCGCCAACCTGCGCTGGTACAACGCGGCCCCGGCCGCGCTGGCGCCGCTGCTGGTGCTGCTGGTGCCGTTGACGGTGGCCGCCTGGCGCACCCGGCCGGGATGGCACTTCGAACCGCTCGACCTGCTGCTGGCGCCGTTCCTGGCGCCGCAGTTCCTCTCGTTCTGGCCGTCGCCGGTGGACTGGCGGCTGGCGCTGCGCTCCTGGCCCTGGCTGCTGGTGCTGGCGCTGGGCGGCGGCGCGTACGGCTGGCAGGCGGGAATGTTCAGGATCTGAGCTTGTCGTCCTCGCATTGGACAAGCTGACCACCACCGCTTAAGCCAACCTTAAACATGCTGTGCCTGTCCTCACCCGGCTCTGCATCTTTGCGCTATCCTGTAGAATGGTCTGCACGGCCCGGATACCGGCAGTACCCGCGTGCGTCGCGGCAGACACCACAGTACACGTTCGGAGAACGCATAAATGAAGAAGCAGATGTTGATGATTGCGCTGGCTTTCGCCATGTCCACGCATGCGGTGACCGCACAGCCCGAGAAAGTCGCCTCCACCCAGATGAAGCCGGTCGCGGCCCAGACCCAGGCCGCGCTGTGGGCCTCGCGCGTGCTGGCACGCTACCACTACAAGGCGATGCCGCTGGACGACGCGATGTCGGAGAAGATCTTCGACAACTACTTCGAGTCGCTCGACAGCGAAAAGCTGTACTTCACCCAGGCCGACCTCGACCGCTTCGCGCCGATGCGCACCAAGTTCGATGACGCGATCAACAACGAAGACCTGACGGTGCCGTTCCAGATCTACAACCTCTACCAGCAGCGCTTCAGCGACCGCATGGCGTATGCGCGCAACCTGCTCAAGACCAAGTTCGACTTCACCGTCGACGAGACCCTGCAGCTGGACCGCGAAAAGGCGCCCTGGGCCAAGAACGAGGACGAAGTGCGCGACCTCTGGCGCAAGCGCGTGAAGAACGACTGGCTGCGCCTGAAGCTGGCGGGCAAGGACGAGAAGGCGATCCGCGAAACGCTCGACAAGCGCTACGCGGGCTACATCGCGCGCCTGCAGAAGCTGAACAACGAAGACGTGTTCCAGATGTTCATGAACGCGTACGCCACCGCGATCGAGCCGCACACCAACTACCTCGGTCCGCGCTCGGCCGACAACTTCGACATCGCCATGCGCCTGTCGCTGGAAGGCATCGGCGCCGTGCTGCAGACCCGTGACGACTACACCGTCATCCGCGAGATCGTGCCGGGCAGCCCGGCCGACAAGTCGGGCAAGCTGAAGGTTGGCGACCGCGTGGTCGGCGTGGCACAGGGCAACGGCCCGTTCACCGACGTGCTCGGCTGGCGTATCGACGACGTGGTGCAACTGATCCGCGGCGAGAAGGGTTCGACCGTGCGCCTGGACGTGATTCCGGGCGACGGCGGCGTCGACGCCAAGCACGTCACCGTCTCGATGGTGCGCAAGAAGATCAGCATGGAAGAGCAGGCCGCCAAGAAATCGATCATCGAGGTCAAGGACAACGGCGTCACGCGCCGCATCGGCGTGATCTCGCTGCCGACCTTCTACCAGGACTTCGAGGCGCGCCGCAAGGGCGACAAGGACTTCAAGAGCGCCACCCGCGACGTCGAGCGCATCCTGGGCGAACTGAAGAAGGACCGCGTCGACAACGTCCTGATCGACCTGCGCAACAACGGCGGCGGCTCGCTGATCGAGGCGGTCGAGCTGACCGGCCTGTTCATCGACAAGGGCCCGGTGGTGCAGCAGCGCACCGCGGAAGGCCGTGTCGAGGTCGAGTCCGATACCAAGGCGGGCCTGGCCTGGGACGGCCCGATGGGCGTCCTGATCAACCGCGGCTCGGCCTCGGCTTCCGAGATCTTCGCCGCCGCGATCCAGGATTACGGCCGCGGCCTCGTGATCGGCGAACCGAGCTTCGGCAAGGGCACGGTGCAGACCCTGCTCGACCTGGACCGCTTCTCGCAGTCCGAGAAGGTGCGCTATGGCGAGCTGAAGATGACGATCGCCCAGTTCTTCCGCATCAATGGCGGCACCACCCAGCTGCGCGGCGTCACGCCCGACATCAAGCTGCCGGTGCTGTCGGATGCCGACAATTTCGGCGAGTCCTCGTTCAGCAATGCGCTGCCCTGGGTCGCGATCAAGCCGGCCACCTACGTCCCGCTGGGTAACCTGAAGGAACTGGTCGATCCGCTGCAGAAGCGCCACGAAGCCCGCATCGCCAAGGACAAGGACTTCATCGACCTGCGCGAGGACATCGCCGAGGTCATGCGCATTCGCAAGGAAAACGCGATCTCGCTGAACGAGACGGTGCGCCGCAAGGAGCGCGACGCCCAGGACGCCCGCGCCAAGGCGCGCGAGGCGCGCCTGGCCGGCGGCAAGGACACCAACGGTGACGAGCCGGCGGCAGCGCCGGGCGGCAAGGAAGCGCGCAGCAAGGTGCCGACTCCGACCAAGCCGGTCAAGACCGTGGTTGTCTCGCGCAACAGCCCGCAGCAGGACGACGGCCTGCAGGCGGACGAGCGCGCGCTGTCGGCCGAGCTGGCCGCCGAGAAGGCTGCCAAGGATGCCAAGGACGTGCTGCTGCAGGAAGCCGCCCATATCCTGGCCGACGAGGCCGGCATGCTCAAGACCGACACCCGCATGGCCTCGCGCGTGATGCCGTACATGGGGGCGGCCAAGCCCTGAGCATCCGTGCTGGCGGCATCCGGAACGGGTCCGCCAGCCGTTTCGACAAGATAGGTTACGAAAAGAGCTTCCAATCGGAAGCTCTTTTTTTAGGGCGTGCGTCAACGCTCGGGGCAGGTTGGCATGCACAGGGCGCTGTGCTGACAAACGTGTCTTGCGCCGGCTAAGAATGTACGCTAACGAACATTCCAAAAAGAAAGAAATTCCAATAGGAAAGCTTCTTGTAGGAAGTTTTCTTTCCTTTTGGAATTAGATTCAATTGGAACAGCCCCTTTTTATAGTTGTGATAGCATGAACTTGCTGTTGACATATTTATCACAGTTAAAGCCACTCTCATTAAGAAGGAGCAATCATGTCAGTACGTCACCTCGTCATTGCCGCCCTGCTCGTCACCGCTGGCGCAGCACAAGCACAAACCGCCCGTATTCACCCGGGTACCCTGACTGGCTGGGCTGCTACCGGTGTCGCCGGTGTCGCTGCATCGGCCACCGCCGCTGGTCCGGGCAATGTCGTGCAGGCTCCGGCTCCAGCCGTGATCCCGCCGATCGCTGCCGAGCCGGGCGTTACCGCACCAGAAGCAGCCGAAGTTCCTGAGCCGTCGAGCATCGCTCTGCTGCTGGCTGGCGCAATGGGCGTTGGCGCACTGCGTCGCCGTCGCGCGAAGTAATACGGCGTTTTGCCCTCGGGGTGGCATGGCCTGCACAGGCCTGCCACCCTTTTTTATTTGGCGCTGTCACCGTTAGCTATGGATGAGTAGTGAACCGTCGAGTTCATTCACGGTCCAAGCCGCATCGTTATCGATGCGGGTCCCTCATGAAAACGCCTCGCTTCACGAAGTGGTTTGCGGCCTTTCCCGCACTGAACGGGCCACTGATCCAAAGCGAACGGTGACAGCGCCTTTTATTTGCTAAGTAAGCAAAGTTTTCGGGTACAATCCTTGTGAACGGTCGTGCTTTTTTGGCGAGCCGCGCGACAATAACAAGGAGACAGCATGGACCTGAACTATACGGACGAAGACCTCGCCTTTCGCGACGAGGTGCGGGCCTTCCTGGCGGCGAACCTGCCGCCGGACCTGCAGCGCAAGGTGCGCAGCCACCTGCGCCTGAGCAAGGAAGACAGCGTGCGCTGGCACAAGATCCTGGCCGCCAAAGGCTGGGTGGCGCCGGGCTGGCCGGTCGAGTTCGGCGGCCCCGGCTGGACACCGGTCCAGCGCCACATCTTCGAGGACGAGTGTGCCCTGGCCGGCACGCCGCAGATCATGCCTTTCGGCGTGAGCATGGTGGCGCCGGTGATCATGGCCTTCGGCAGCCCCGAACAGAAAGCCTATTATTTGCCGCGCATCCTGTCCTGCGAGGACTGGTGGTGCCAGGGGTATTCCGAGCCGGGCGCCGGTTCCGACCTGGCCTCGCTGAAGACCACCGCCATCAGGGATGGCGACCACTACATCGTCAACGGCCAGAAGACCTGGACCACCCTGGCCCAGCACGCCGACATGATCTTCTGCCTGGTGCGCACCGACACCGGCGTGCGCAAGCAGGAAGGCATTTCCTTCCTCCTGATCGACATGCATTCGCCCGGCATTACCGTGCGTCCGATCATCATGCTCGACGAAGACCACGAGGTGAACGAAGTCTTCTTCGACAACGTGCGGGTGCCGGTGGCGAACCTGGTCGGCCAGGAAAACCGCGGCTGGACCTATGCCAAGTACCTGCTCGGCCACGAGCGCACCGGCATCGCCGCGGTCGGGCGCTCGAAGCGCGAACTGGCCTTCCTGAAGGGGCTGGCGCAGCGCGAGCGCAAGAACGGCAAGCCCCTGATCGAGGACCCGCTGTTCGCGGCGAAACTGGCGAGCCTCGAGATCGAACTCATGGCGCTGGAGATGACGGTGCTGCGCGTGCTGGCCAAGGCCGACAAGGCGCCGGGGCCGGAAGCCTCGGTGCTGAAGGTGCGCGGCACCGATATCCAGCAGGCGCTGACCGAACTGATGGTGGAGGCGGTGGGGCCGATGGCGCTGCCTTTCGACCCGGCCTACCTCGAAGGCAAGGCCGAGCACAGCGTGTTCGACGACGACGACGCGGCGCCGCTGGCCTCGTACTACTTCAACTATCGCAAGACCTCCATCTACGGCGGCTCGAACGAGATTCAACGCAACATCATCACCCAGATGATCCTGGGTCTGTGAGGAGAAGGCATGGACTTCAATTTCACCCCTGAGCAGCGCCAGTTCGCCGACGCGCTCAAGCGCTGGATCGACCGCGACTACGGCTTCGAGGCGCGCCGCGCCATCGTCCATTCCGAAGCGGGCGTGTCGGGCGACGCCTGGGCCACCCTGGTGGAACTGGGCATGACGGCGCTGCCGGTGCCGGAAGAGCAGGGCGGCTTCTCGGGCACGGCGGTCGACATGTTCGTGGTGATGCGCGAGCTGGGCCGCGGCCTGGTGGTCGAGCCGTATTTCGCGACCGTGCTGGGCGCCGAATTCCTGCGCCTGGGCGGGCTGCATCCGCAACTGCTCGAACGCGTCGCCGCGGGCAGCCTGACCCTGGCCTGCGCGCTGGGCGAACGCCAGTCGCGCCACGACATGCGCGACATCGCCACCCGCGCCACGCCCGATGGCGATGGCCATGTCCTGCGCGGCGAAAAGAAAGTGGTGCTGCACGGCGCCCAGGCCGGCATGCTGGTGGTCTCGGCGCGCACCGGCGGCGAGCAGCGCGCCGAGGACGGCATCGGGCTGTTCCTGGTGGCGGCCGACGCACCCGGCGTGCGTATCACCGGCTACCGCACCCTCGACGGCCTGCGCGCCGCCGACGTCGTGTTCGACGACGTGCGCGTGGACGCCGCCGCCGCGATCGGGGCGCCAGGCGCGGGCTGGCCATTGCTCGACGCCGCGCTCGACTACGGCGCCGGCCTGCTGTGCGCGGAAGCCCTGGGCGCGATGGAAGCGATCTTCGAAGCCACCCTGGAATACCTGAAGACGCGCCAGCAGTTCGGCGCGCCGATCGGCAAGTTCCAGGCCCTGCAGCACCGCATGGCCGATATGGTGATCCACCTCGAGCAGGCGCGCTCGATGGCGATGCTGGCGGCGGTCAAGCTCGGGTCGCACGATGCCGGCGAGCGCCGCCGCGCAGTGTCGGCTGCGAAGTACCGTATCAACCAGGCGGCGCGCTTCATCGGCCAGCAGGCGGTGCAGCTGCACGGCGGCATGGGCGTGACCGACGAACTGCCGGCTGCGCACTACTTCAAGCGCCTGGCGACGATCGAACTGACGCTGGGCGACGCCGACCATCACCTGGCGCGCTTCATCGCCCAGCCGGGATTCAGGGAAGGAGCCACGGCATGAGCCGCGACTGGTATTTCGAGGACTTCGTGCCCGGCCAGGAGTTCGACCTGGGCAAGCGCACCGTGAACGAGGACGAGATCATCGCCTTTGCCACCCAGTTCGACCCGCAGCCCTTCCACATCGACAAGGAAGCCGCCGCGCAGTCGATCTACGGCGGCGTGATCGCCAGCGGCTGGCACACCTGCGCGATGATCATGCGGATGGTCGTGGACGGCATGCCCTGCGCGAACTCGAGCATGGGCTCGCCCGGCCTGGACGGTGTGCGCTGGCTGCAGCCGGTACGCGCCGGCGACACCCTGTCGCTGCGCCACCTGACCAAGGAGGTCAAGGCCTCGACCTCGAAGCCGGACCGCGGCGTGGTCTGGTCGAAGTGGATCGCCACCAACCAGCGCGGCGAAGAGGTCTGCACGATCGACGGCATGGCGATGTTCCGGCGCCGGCCGCAGGGTGTGTCCGCGTAAATCGTTGACGGGTGTTTGCAAAGGCACGCCGATCGCAGGGTAGGCCCGGCCCACCCTGCGGGCGACCTTGCGTTTCAGTTTTCCGCCGCCACCCGATAGCGATTACGCCCATCCGCCTTGGCCTGGTACAGCAGGGCGTCGGCGGCGCGGATCAGCTGGGCGCTGGGCTGGCCGTTGACCGGGACGATCGAGGCGATGCCCATGCTGACCGACAGCACCGGGGCCGTGGGCGAAGCGGCGTGCGGGATCGCCAGCCGGGCCAGTTCGGCCAGCAGGCGCCGCGCCACGCATTCGGCGCCGGCGGCGTCGAGCTGGGGCAGCAGGATGGCGAATTCCTCGCCGCCGTAGCGCGCCACCATGTCCCCGGCGCGGCCGGCGGTGCGCTGCATCGCGCGCGCCACCTGTTCCAGGGAGGCGTCGCCGGCCTGGTGGCCGTAGTAGTCGTTGTACATCTTGAAGTGGTCGATGTCGGCCAGGATCAGCGCCAGCGGCACCTGGGCGCGCGCGCAGCGCCGCCATTCGGCCTCGATGCGCTCGCTGAAGGCGCGCCGGTTGGCCGCGCCGGTCAGGCTGTCGGTCAGGGTCATCGCGCGCAGCGCGTCGGCCTGGCGCTTCACCGTCAGCTGGGTGCGCACGCGGGCGCGCACCACGGCCGCGTTGACCGGCTTGCCGAGGAAGTCGGCGGCGCCGGCGTCCAGCGCGCGCGTCTCGTCTTCAGGGCTCTTCAGGGCGGTCACGAAGATGACCGGGATGTCCGCGGTGGACGCTTCCGCGCGCAGCGCCGCCAGCACGGCGTAGCCGTCCATGCCGGGCATCACGGCGTCGAGCAGGATGAGGTCGGGACGCTGGGCGCGCGCCAGCGCGAGGGCCTTCGCGCCGTCGAGCGCGAACAAGACCTCGTGTTCGTCCTGCAGGGCGCCGTGCAGGATCTGGATGTTTTCCATCGCGTCGTCGACGACCAGGATGCGGCCGTTCAGGGCCAAATCGGTCCAGCTCATGAATCTCCCTTCGCTACCAGTATAGCCCGCACCTGCCGCGCCGCCTGTTCGAATCGCAGTGTGCCGACCGCCTCCTGCAGCGCCGCCGACTCGGCCGGCGCAAGCATGCCGGCCAGGGCCGGACGCAAGGCGTCATAGGCGCTCATCGCCTTCATGTTGTTATTCTGGAGCAATTCTAGCAGCTCCGCCAAGGCGGCCGCGCGCACGCTGTCCGGGAGCGCTTGCGTTTCGGGTCCGGGCTCGGGTGCGGCAGGCGCCAGCTCCCGCGCAATCTCCGCCACCTGGACCATGGCCGCCTCCAGGTCCGCCAGGCGCAGGGCCAGCTGGGCGTCGTCGGCACCGCGCAACGCCTGTTCCAGCTGCAGTGCCCGCGCCGCCACGTCGTCGGCGCCCAGGTTGGCGGCGACGCCGCGCAAGCGGTGCGCGACTCGGGTGGCGCCCTGGCGGTCGCCCTGGGCCAGCTGGGCGCTGATCTCGTTCACGGCTTCGCCCTGGGTCAGCGCGAAGCGCCGGAACACGGCGGCAAAGGCGGCGTAGCTGCCGCCGAAGCGCGGCAGGGTGGCTTTCAGGTCGATGCCGGGCAGGAGCGGCACGGCCGGCACGCCGGCAAGCAACGCGGGCGCCGCACGGTGCTCGCCGCTGCTGCCACTGCTGCCGCTGGCGCGGCTGCCGCCGCGGCTGCCGCCGGTCACCCGTTCCAGCGTGGCGACCAGTTCGTCGACGTCGATCGGCTTGGCCAGGTGTTCGTCCATGCCGGCGGCGAGCGCGCGCCGGCGGTCTTCCTCCATCGCGTTGGCGCTCATGGCGACGATCGGCAGGGCGGCGCCGCCCGCGTCCGTCGCCCCCATCGCCCGTATTGCGGCGCTGGCCTCGAAGCCGTTCATCACCGGCATTTGCAGGTCCATCAGCACGGCGTCGTAGCGCGCGCCCGGCTCGGCCAGCATGCTCAGGGCGATGCGGCCATTCGCGGCCAGGTCGACCGTGGCGCCGGCATGCACCAGCACGTAGTTGGCCACCTCCTGGTTGATCGGGTTGTCCTCGACCACCAGCACGCGCAGGCCGGCCAGGCGCGCCGCCAGGGGCGTAGCCGGGGCCGCGACCTGGTTGACGCCGCCGCGCAGCTCGGCCACGGTCTCGCGCAGGGCCGCGCGGGTGAAGGGCTTGCCGAGCACGGCGTCGAGCGCCAGGTCGCCGGACAGCGCCGCCAGCCTTTCCTTTTCCGGATCGGCGGCCAGCAGGGCCGCCGGCGGCAGGTCGATCGCGGCGTCGGCGCGGGCATAGGCCAGCAGCGTGATCCCGTCCAGTTCCGGCATGGCGGCGTCGAAGAAGGCCAGGTCGAAGCGCGGCCCTGCACGCAGCAGCGCCAGCGCTTCGAGGCCGCCGGCGGCGCAGGCGACTTCCCAGCCGAAGCCGGCCAGCGCACAGCGCAGGGCCGCGCTAGCGCTCGGGTTGTCGTCCACGACCAGCACCCGCAGCCGTTCGGCGCCGGCCGGCGCGGCGGCTTCGGCCACGCCGAACGCGAGCTCGACGTGGAAACTGGCGCCGGCGCCCGGCCGGCTCTCGACGCCCAGCTCGCCGCCCATCAGCCCGGCCAGGCGGCGCGCGATCGACAGCCCCAGGCCGGCGCCGCCGTACTTGCGGCTGGTCGAGCTGTCGCCCTGCGAGAAGGGCTCGAACATGCGTTGCTGCACCTCGGGCGCGATGCCGATGCCGGTGTCGCGCACCGCGAAACGCAGGCGTACCGTGCTGTCCGTGCGTTCCGCGAGCTCGACCGCGAGCACCACTTCGCCGCGCTCGGTGAACTTGACCGCGTTGCCGACCAGGTTGAGCAGGACCTGCTCCAGGCGCATCGGGTCGCCCAGCAGCTGCTCGGGCACGCCGGGATCGACCGCGAACACCGGTTCCAGGCCCTTGGCCCAGGCGCCCGGGGCGCTCAGATTGGCGATGCTCTGCAGGACGCCGTCGAGGCGGAAGGCGACGTGTTCGAGGGCCAGCTGGCCGGACTCGATCCTGGAGTAGTCGAGCAGGTCGTTGAGCAGGCCCAGCAGGGACGTAGCCGCGGTCTTCATGTGGGCCACGTGGCCGCGTTCGCGCCGGCCCAGCGGCGCCTCCTCGAGCAGGCGCGCCAGGCCCATGATCGCATTCATCGGCGTGCGGATTTCGTGGCTCATGTTGCCGAGGAATTCATTCTTGGCGCGGCTGGCCTGCTCGGCTTCGCGCAGGGCCTGCACCAGGCGGCCTTCGGTGCGCTTCAGGTCGGTCACGTTCATGTGCAGCTTGTAGGCGCCGCGCACCCGGCCCTGGCGGTCGACGTCGGGCAGGTAGCTGCCCCAGACGTGGACGGGTTCGCCCTCCGGCGCGCCCGCGGGCGCCTTTTCCTTCGGCGGCAGCTCGCATTCGAAGCGCTGGGGAACGCCGGTGAGCACGCCCGCGAAGTAGGGCGCGAAGCGTTCGTTGTAGGCGGGCGGGATCAGCTCTTCGGCAAGACGGCCGATCGCGTCCCGTTCGCGCAGTCCGATCCAGGCCAGGCAGGGGCGGTTGGCGAAGCGCAGCCGGCCGTCGGCGTCCCAGTAGCTCACCAGCGCCGGCAGGTTGTCGGTGACGGTACGGATGAAGCGTTCGCGCTGGCGCAGCTGGGCGCCGCTGGCGCGCAGGGCGGCGTCGGCCGCGACCCGCGCGCTGATGTCGCGGATGGTGGCCTGCATCATGCCGCGTCCGCCGATGTCGAGGCGGGTGAGCTTGATGTCGGCGTGGAAGTTGCTGCCGTCGCGACGGCGGTGCACCCATTCGAACTGGGTGCCGCCGAGGTCGAGCGCCTCGCGCATCTTCTCGGTCGCCATCTCCGCGGAAGGCCGTCCGTTCGGCTGGAACTCGGGCGAAACGCCGGCCGGCGTCAGCGTCAGGAGATCGTCGGTGTCGTCGAAGCCGAACAGCGTCGCCGCGGCCGGATTCGCGTTGACGAAATTGGCGTTGTAGGCGATCAGGGTCTGAGCGTCGCCCGAGGCTTCGAACAGCACCCGGAACATCTCTTCGTTGTCGCGGTTCTGCTGCTCCAGCAGCTTGCGCTCGGTAATGTCGATCACGACCGCGTTGATGCCGACCAGTTCGCGCGCCGGGCCGAACACCGGATAGTAGCTCGCCAGCCACGAGCGCATCACGCCGGGCCGGGCCGGGACCGCGCCGGTGGACTCGATGTCGCGCAGCGGGCGTCTGGTGTCGCGTACGCGGCGGTAGGCTTCTTCGAAGGCCACGCCGACCTCGCCCAGCAGCTCGGGCAGGGTATGGCCGATGTGGTCCTCGGCCGGCACCGCGTTGATCGCCGCCAGGTAGTCGTTGATCATCACGAAGCGCAGGTCGCGGTCGACGAAGCACAGGCCGACCGGCGCGGTGGCGTAGACGGTTTCGACGCGCGCGTGCAGGCGTTCCAGCTCGGCGGTGCGGTCGGCCACCAGCGATTCCAGGTGCGAGCGGTAGCGCAGCAGCTCGCCCTCGACCTGGCGCAGGGCGTCGGCCACCACGGCCGTTTCGCGGATGGTCGGCGGCGCCAGGCGCAGCGGCTCGCCGCGGCCGAGCGCGGCCGCCGGTTCGCCCAACTGCTGGACCGAGCGCGCAATGGTGCCGCCGATGCCCCAGGCCAGCAACAGGCCCAGACCGAGCAGGGCGGCGGAGCCGGCGACGGTGGCGGGCAGGGTGTTGCCGAGCAGTTCGCGCGCGGCGTCCTCGGGATAGGTGACGGCGACGGTCCAGCCGTGCTTGCCCGAGCGCGAATACACCGAATACCAGTCAGGCTCGCCCGGCTGGCCGGCGAGCCTGACCGCACCCTCGGGACTGGTTTCCAGTGCGGCCCGCAGCGCGGCATTCATGCGCCCGCCCAGGTGGCGCGACTGGTCGAGGTTGCGCGCGACCACCAGGCCGTGGTTGTCGAACACTTCCGCCACCCAGCCCGGCGGCAGCTGCTGGGCGCCGAGCAGGTCGCCGATGCGGCGCGGACGCAGCTCGGCCGACAATACATAAGCCACCTTGCCGCCGCGCCAGACCGGCACGTCGGCCGAGACCACCCGCGCCTGGCCGGGGCCGGGCGAATACAGGCCGGAGGTGACGGCGTCGCCGCGTTCGAACACCTTGCGCACCGAAGCGCCGTTGCCCCCGGGCGGCAACGGGCTGCCGAAGGGGATCCGGGTGCTCAGCAGCGGCTCGCCGTCGGGACCGGAGAGGACGAAGGCATGGGCCGGGAACTCGGGGCGCAGCAGTTCGCGCGCGTGGGCATGGAACTCGCCGAGGCTGCGCGCATCGAGGGTCGGCCAAGCGGCGGCCACGCGGGCGGCCGACTCGGCGCTTTCGAGTTCGCGGTCGAGGGCGGCGACCAGGGCGCGCGCCACGGTCGCGGCGTCGCGCGCGACGTGCTCGCGTTCGCGCTGGCCGGCGTCGCGCACGAAGGCGATGTAGCCGAACACGATCGGCAGCACGCTGGCGAAGACGAGGACGAACAGCTTCGAGCGGATCGAAGGGAGGGAAGTGCGGCGAAACAGGGGCAAGAAGGAATCCGGGTCGGCGCGGCCACGATCTGCCGCAACCCCTCATGGTAGCCGACCACGGCGGCGGGGAATAGCGCTAGCGCGATTCACCCGTCCTGGCTGTAGATGCCGAGCAACAGCTTATATGTATTTGGCAAGTTCCAGCTTGGCGATCGCGTTGCGGTGCACCTCGTCCGGGCCGTCGGCCAGGCGCAGGGTACGGTTGCCGGCCCACTGGTAGGCCAGCGGGAAGTCGTCCGACACGCCGCCGGCGCCGTGGGCCTGGATCGCCCAGTCCAGCACCTGCTGGGTCACCGTGGGCGCCAGCACCTTGATCATCGCGATCTCGGCCTGGGCCTGCTTGTTGCCGACGGTGTCCATCATGTAGGCGGTCTTCAGGGTCAGCAGGCGCGCGGTGTCGATCCGGATACGCGCTTCGGCGATGCGCTCGCGCCAGACGCCCTGTTCGGAAATCTTGCGGCCAAAGGCGACCCGGCTGTCGAGGCGCCTGCACATCAGCTCCAGCGCGCGCTCGGCCACGCCGATCGACCGCATGCAGTGGTGGATGCGGCCCGGCCCGAGGCGGCCCTGGGCGATCTCGAAGCCGCGTCCTTCGCCGAGCAGCATGTTGGCGCCTGGGACGCGCACGTTCTCGAACAGGATCTCGCAGTGGCCGTGCGGGGCGTCGTCGTAGCCGAACACCGGCAGCGGGCGCTTGATGGTGATGCCCGGGGTGCCGGCCGGCACCAGGATCATCGACTGCTGCTGGTGGCGCGCGGCGTTCGGGTCGGTCTTGCCCATCACGATGAAGATCTGGCAGCGCGGATCGCCGGCGCCCGAGATCCACCACTTGTGGCCGTTGATGACATAGTCGTCCCCGTCGCGTTCGATGCGGGTGGCGATATTGGTCGCGTCCGACGAGGCGACGTCGGGCTCGGTCATGGCGAAGGCCGAGCGGATCTCGCCGCGCAGCAGCGGTTCGAGCCAGCGCGTCTTGTGTTCCTCGGCGGCGTAGCGCTCCAGGGTTTCCATGTTGCCGGTGTCCGGCGCCGAGCAGTTGAACACTTCCGGCGCCCAGGAGACGCGGCCCATGATCTCGCACAGCGGCGCATAGTCGAGGTTCGACAGGCCCTCGGGAGCGCGCGCGGACTTCGGCAGGAACAGGTTCCACAGGCCCTGTTCGCGCGCCAGCGGCTTCAGGCGTTCGATCAGTTCGGTCGGCACCCAGCGGTCGCCGGCGGCGCCGTTGCGGTCGACTTCTTCCTTGAATGCCTTTTCGTTCGGATAAATGTGCTCGTCCATGAAGGCGATCAGGCGCGCCTGCAGTTCCTTGCAGCGGTCGGAATACTCGAAATCCATTACATGTCTCCTTGGGTCCTTAGCGGTTCGCGAATTGCCAGGCCATCTCGGCCATGGGGCGGGCGGCCTTGCCGTTCTGCAGCGCCTGCGCGCTGGAAGCGGTGCCGTCGACATAGCGCTTCATGATGCCCTGCATGATCCCGGCCAGGCGGAACATGTTGTAGGCAAGATAAAAATTGAAATCCTCGGCGCGGATGGTCTTGCCCGTGCGCTCGCAGTAGCGGCGCACGTATTCTTCCTGGTCGGGAATGCCCAGCTCCGCCAGGTCCAGGCCGGCGATGCCGCGGAACTTGCCCGGCGGGATGTGCCAGGACATGCAGTGATAGGAGAAATCGGCGAGCGGGTGGCCCAGGGTCGACAGTTCCCAGTCGAGCACGGCGAGGATGCGGGGCTCGGTCGGGTGGAAGATGATGTTGTCCAGGCGGAAGTCACCGTGCACGATGGACGTGTCCTCGCCCGGCGGGATATTCTGCGGCAGCCATTCGATCAGGCGGTCCATGGCCTCGATCGTCTCGGTCGCCGAGGCTTGATACTGCTTGGTCCAGCGCTCGATCTGGCGCGCGAAATAGTTGCCAGGCTTGCCGTAGTCGGCCAGGCCAATGGCGGCGTAGTCGATCGTGTGCAGCTGGGCGATGACGCGGTTCATCTCGTCGTAGATGGCGCCGCGCTCGCTCGGCGTCATGCCGGGCAGCGACTGCTCCCACAGCACCCGGCCCTCGACGCATTCCATCAGGAAGAAGGCGCGGCCGATCACCGATTCGTCGGTGCACAGCACGATCTGGCGCGGCACCGGGAAGCCGGCGCCGTGCAGGGCCTGCATCACGCGGAACTCGCGGTCGATCGCGTGCGCCGAGGGCAGCAGCTTGGCCGCCGGGCCCGGCTTGGTGCGCAGAACATACTGCTGGCCCCCGGCGCGCAGCTTGAAGGTGGGATTGGATTGCCCGCCCTTGAATTGTTCCACCTCCAGCGGGCCGGCCGGGAAGCCGGGAGCATGTTCCCGCAGCCAGGCGGCAAGCGCCTCGACATCGAATTTCTGGCCTTCGGACACCGGCTTGGTGCCCATCATTTCCTCGTACACTGGCGTCTCCTCCTGTGTTGTTGTCGGCTGATTGTAGCCGATGAAATGCACGACCGTGCTATTTGTCTTTAGTATTTTTTCAAGCGTTTTGCCAGGCGAATCGAGGGGGGGGGCTTCGGCGGCGCCGTCAGCGCGAGCGTTTGTACTGCTCGAACAACTGTTCCATGGTGGTGCTGCGCGCACCGGGCTGCAGCGGGGCAGGGGGCACGTAGTTCACGAAGCGCACCACCCAGTCGGCCGGATCCTCGCCGACGTCGAGCGCGTTGATGCAGCCGGCGGTCTGGGCCAGGCCGCCCAGGAAGAGCCGCTGGCCGGTCAGCGCCAGCGACAGGATGGCGCAGTTGACGCCGCCGTGCAGCACCAGCAGCACCGTGTCCCAATCCGGGGCGGCGCGCAGTTTCTGGATCGCCGGATGCACGCGGTCCATCATCTCGCCGACCGATTCGCCGCCGAGGAAGCGCTGCTCCGGACTGACCAGGCCCTCGAAGGCGCCGGTGAAGGCGCGCTTCAGTTCGGCGGTGGGGATGGTGGACAGGCGCCCGCCGCGGATTTCGTGGAGTTCGGGCCAGGTGTCGAGGTCGATCCGCTGGCCGCTGGCGGCGAGCACCCGGGTGGCGGTCTCGACGGTGCGCGGCAGGCCGGAGACGATCACGCGGTCGAAGCGGATGCCGGCCGCGGCAAAGGCGGCGCCGGCGGCATCGGCCTGGGCGCGGCCTTCCTCGTTGAGGGGGACCTGCTCGGGCAGGACCGGTTTGCCGGCGGCGTCGAAGTAGGTGACGCTGCCGTGGCGCATCAGGAAGATGCGGCGGCGCGTATTCGTTGGTTCTGGCATGAAGTCTCCTGTAGGGTGGGCACGGCGTGCCCACCCGTTACGTGTCGATCCGTTCACCGTTAGCCGTTATTACTCGCTCGCGGGGCAAAGCGGAGTCAATTCCGGATTCATATTCCTTGCATGCATGTCGAGCGACACTTTGCCGCAGCGGACTACGGACTTGTCCGTAACGCGTGGGCACGGAGTGCCCACCCTACGACAGCGTCGCCCTCAGCTCTTATTTATCTTACACGCAGCCACTGCCCAGCGGGGCATTACGGCCACAGAAATAAATTCCAACGGTAAATATTCATTGTTTCTGCCTTAAAATAACTCCCCGTTTCCAGAACAATGTGCAAGGGGTGTCATGGCTAGGCCAGAAAAAGTCCGACTCGGGGAAATCCTGGTCCAACAAAAGCTCTTGTCCGAAGAGCAGCTGAACCAGGCGCTAGCCGACCAGAAGCGCACCGGACGCAAGCTCGGCCGGGTCTTCGTCGAGAACGGCTTCGTCACCGAGGAGCAGATCTCGGGCGCGCTGGCGCGCCAGCTGGACATCCCCTACATCAACCTCAAGTTCTACAACATCAGCGACCAGCTGGTGCGCCTGCTGCCGGAAACGGCCGCGCGGCGCTTTCGCGCGCTGGTGCTGGAAGACCGCCGCGAGACGGTGCTGGTCGGCGTGTCCGATCCGACCGATCTGTTCGCCTATGACGAGATCGCGCGCCTGCTGAAGAAGGGCGTCGAGCTGGCGGTGGTCAACGAGACCGAGGTGCTGCACACCATCGACCGCATCTACCGCCGCACCGACGAGATCACCGATTTCGCGCGCGAGGTCGAGGCCGACGTGGCGGACGCTTTCGTCGACTTCGGCGCCATGACCGCCAATCCGGGGCTGGAAGAAGCGCCCGTGGTCAAGCTGCTGCAGTCGGTGTTCGACGACGCTGCCCAGGTGCGCGCCTCCGACATCCACATCGAGCCCCAGGAAGGGCGGCTGCAGATCCGCTTCCGCATCGACGGCGTGCTGCACCTGCAGACCGAGGCCGACATCAAGGTCGCCACGCCGCTGGCGCTGCGCCTGAAGCTCATGGCCGACCTCGACATCTCTGAGAAGCGCCTGCCGCAGGACGGCCGTTTCGCGGTCAAGGTCAGGAACCAGCGCATCGACGTGCGACTCTCGACCATGCCGACCCAGTACGGCGAGTCGGTGGTCATGCGTCTCCTGAACCAGGCCGGCAATACCCTGCGCCTGGAATCGATCGGCATGCCGCGCAAGATGCTCGAGCGCTTCCGCGCCATCGTCCGCCGCCCGAACGGCCTGGTGCTGGTCACCGGCCCCACCGGTTCCGGCAAGACCACCACCCTGTACAGCGCCCTGGCCGAACTCAATTCGGTCGAGAAGAAGCTGATCACGGTCGAGGACCCGGTCGAATACCGCCTGCAGGGCATCAACCAGGTGCAGGTCAACGAGAAGATCGAGCTCTCTTTTGCCCGGGTGCTGCGCTCGGCGCTGCGTCAGGATCCGGACATCGTGCTGGTCGGCGAAATGCGCGACCAGGAGACCGCCCAGATCGGCCTGCGCGCCGCGATGACCGGCCACCTGGTGCTGTCGACCCTGCACACCAACGACGCCGCCTCGACGCCGCTGCGCCTGATGGACATGGGCGTGCCGCGCTACATGGTGGGCGGCTCGCTGCAGGCCGTGCTGGCCCAGCGCCTGGTGCGCGTGATCTGCGAAAGCTGCAGCACGACCTACGCGCCGACGCCGCCCGAGCGCAGCTGGCTGCGTGCGGAACTGGGCGACTTCGCCGAGCAGGCCCAGTTCTTCCACGGGAAGGGCTGCTCGCACTGCAACGGCACCGGCTACCGCGGCCGCACCGGCGTCTACGAGCTGCTGGAGATGACGCGCGCGGTGACCGATGCCGCCAACCACCCCGACCCGGCCCATTTCCTGAAGGTGGCGCAGGCCGAGATGGCCGGCGAAACCCTGCGCCGCCACAGCGTGCAGCTGGCCGTGCAGGGCCGCACGACCATCGCCGAAGCGATGCGCATCAGTAACCAGGTCGACGACTGATGCCTTTCTTCGCCTACAAGGGCCGCAATGCGCGCGGCGAACTGATGCAGGGCGTGCTCGAGGGACTCGACGCCGGCGCCGTCGCCGACCAGCTGTTCGGCACCGGCGTCACGCCGGTCGAGATCGTGCCGACCACGCGCAAGACGGCCGGCCCCGGCCAGGCCCAGGGCTGGTGGGAGCGCCTGCGCGAAAAACCGGTCAAGTCGATGGACGTGCAGCTGTTCAGCCGCCAGATGCACACGCTGCTCAAGTCCGGCGTGCCGATCATGCGCGGCCTGGCCGGCCTGCAGGAATCAAGCACCAGCCCGTCCTTCGGGCGCGTGATCAAGGACCTGCGCGAGTCGCTCGATTCCGGCCGCGAACTGTCGGCCGCGATGCGGCGGCACCCGGAAGCCTTCTCGACCTTCTACCTGTCGATGGTGCGCGTGGGGGAAATGACCGGCCGCCTGGAAGAGATCTTCCTGCGCCTGTTCGACCACCTCGAATTCGACCGCGACATGCGCGACCGCGTCAAGGCGGCGCTGCGCTACCCGAGCTTCGTCGTGATCGCCATGGTGGTGGCGATGGTGGTGGTGAACATGTTCGTCATCCCGCAGTTCGCCAAGGTGTTCGAAAGCCTGCACACCGAGCTGCCGATCATGACGCGCATCCTGATGGCGACCTCGCGCTTCACCATCGATTACTGGCCCCTGCTGCTGGCGCTGACGGTCGGCGGCTTCCTCGGTTTTCGCTCCTGGGTGGGCTCGAGCAAGGGACGCTACGACTGGGACCGCTACAAGCTGCGCCTGCCGATCGCCGGCAAGATCCTGCACAAGTCGACCATGGCGCGCTTCGCGCGCAGCTTCGCGCTGTCGATGAGGAGCGGGGTGCCCGTGGTGCAGGCGCTGACCGTGGTCTCGCAGACCGCCGACAACGCCTACCTGGCCGCCCGCATCGAGCAGATGCGCGACGGCGTCGAGCGCGGCGAAAGCATCCTGCGCACCTCGACCGCCGCCAACGTGTTCACGCCCATCGTGCTGCAGATGATCGCGGTGGGCGAGGAGACCGGTTCGCTCGACGACCTGCTCGACGAGATCGCGCTGATGTACGAGCGCGAGGTCGACTACGAGCTCAAGACCCTGTCGGCCCAGATCGAGCCAATCCTGATCGTCTTCCTCGGCCTGATGGTGCTGGTGATGGCGCTCGGTATCTTCCTGCCGATCTGGGACCTTGGCCAGGCGGCCCTGCACCGGCAATGAGCAAGCGCTTCGGCCCTGCTGGCCTTCGCATGGCGCGCGGCTTCGCCCTGTTCGAACTGGCGGTGGCCGCCGTCGTGGTTGCCCTGCTCGCCGGAACCTTGCTCCATCGCCTGGCGCCGTATGCCGGACAGTCGGAGGTCGTTGCGGCCAAACAACTCATCCATACGCTGCGCACTGCCCTGGCGCTGCGCTCGGCGCGGGCGGTGGCCAGCGGCGGCCAGGATGCCTTGCTGGCCATTTCGCGTGAGAATCCCATCGAATGGTTGGTCCGGCGCCCGGAAAACTATCTCGGCGAATACTATTCCCCCGACGAGACCAAACTTCATAAGGGTAACTGGTATTTCGATAAAGCCAGCCGGACCCTGGTTTACCTGATGGCCGCACCTAAAAGTTTTTCTGCCGAGACACCGAAATTTCTTAGGTTCAAGGTAGAATTGCTGCGCGTCCCCGGGCCGGTCGAACCAGATGGACGGAACAGGGTCACCGAAGGCCTGGTACTGGCAGAAATCGAAGGCCAGGCGGTTGCCACCACGAACACAGCGGGTCTGATCCGCGCCATTCAAACGGAGAAAAAGTAATGAACAAGAGCATCAAATCGGCCCAAGGCGGCTTCACCCTGATCGAACTGATCGTCGTGATCGTCATCCTCGGCATCCTGGCTGCAACCGCACTGCCGCGCTTCACCAACCTGAGCGGCGAAGCCCGCGTCGCCAGCCTGAACGCCGCGCGCGGCGCCCTGAATGCGACCGCCGCCATGACCCATGGCCGCTGGCTGATCGATCGCACCACCACGCAGAACGTCGAAGGCGTGAACGTCGTCATGGACGCAGCAGGCTACCCGGCAATCGGCACCGCAGCCGATACCACCAACACCGATGCGCTGATGCGCGCTGCCGGCCTGAACGGCGACTACACCGCGACCGTGCAGAACGGCGCGATGCGCGTGGTCCCGAACGGCATCCCGGCCGCCACCGCCGCAAACTGCTTCCTGACCTACACCCCGGCAAACGGCGCCAACACGGCTCCGGCCGTCGCGCTGGCCGGCACCGCCACCGCTGCGAACTGCCAGTAATACCCCGCAGGGCGAGGTGGCTGGCTTGCATTTCCATTCGCAGCGCGCAGCCAGCCACCGCATGGGCCTTCGCCACCGCGGCTTCACCGCGGTGGAACTCATCCTCGTCATCGTCCTCGTCGGCATCGTCTCGGCGCTGGCGATGACGCGCTTTTTCGACCGCAGGGTCTACGATGCCGAGACCGCGACCGAGCAACTGCGCAGCATCCTGCGCTACGGCCAGAAGATCGCCATCGCCCGCCACCGCGACGTTTTCGTCCAGCTTGCACCCAACCGGGTCGCACTGTGCCTGCGCGACCAGGAACCCTGCGCTCCCGAGAACCAGGTGCGCGCGCCCGGCAACGAGAACAGCTGGTCCGACGCCACCCGCGCCGCCTGCGGCGTGCGCACCTGGATGTGCGAGGGCCGTCCGGCCAACGTCACCGCTAATGCCAATGTCGCCACGATCCGCTTCGACGCCCTCGGCCAGCCGCTGCAGCCGGCCGCCGACGGGGCAGTCAACCTGAGCGTGACCATTACCGCCGGCAGTAACACCCGCACCGTCAACGTCGCCGCGGAGACCGGCTATGTATTCTGAGGCCGCCGGGCGCGCGCGCCGCCAGCGCGGCCTGACCATGATCGAGCTGATCATGTTCATCGTGATCGTGGCGATCGCGCTGGCCGGCATCGTCGCGGTGATGCGCCTGGCCACCGCCAACAGCGCCGATCCGCTGCGCCGCAAGCAGGCGCTGATGATCGCCGAGGGGCTGCTCGAGGAAGTGCGTGCGAGCGGCTTCACCCTGTGCGACCCGAGCTCGCCCGACTTCGATACCCAGACTGACCCGACGCAGTGCGCGATCCCCGAGAACTGGGGCCAGGCGGCGCCGGAACCGGTCCATCCTCGGCCCTTCGACAACATCAACGACTACGTGGCGCAGCCGAACGTGGCAACGGCTGCGTTCAACAACGCGGCCGGCGTGCTGACCGACGTCACCGGCACGCCGATCGGCGTCGACGGCTACAGCGCCACGCTGATGGTCTCCCCGGTCCAGCTCAATGGCGTCGGCGCCGCCGGCACGGCTGCCAACACCGACGTACTGCGCATCCGCGTGCGCGTCGCCTTCGACGGCGGCGCCGTCGAGCTCGACGCCTACCGCATGCGCTACGCGCGCCCGGGATTCCAGTGATGCGGCGCGCGCTTCCACACGCTGCGCGCACCGCGCACGGCTTCACCCTGATCGAAACGATCATGGTGATCGTCATCATCGGGATCCTCGGCGCCATCGTCGCGGTCTTCATCCGTGCGCCGGTCCAGGCCTACGCCGACACCGTCGCGCGCGCCGAAGCCACCGACGAGGCCGACCTCGCGCTGCGCCGCATGGCGCGCGACATCCGCCTGGCCCTGCCCAACAGCGTGCGCGTGAACGCCGACGGCAGCGCCATCGAATTCCTGCTCACGACGACCGGCGGACGCTATCTCGCGGTCGAGGACGAGGCGGCGGCGGGCGTGCCGCTGTCGTTCACCGACGCCACGCAGCTGCGCTTCTCGGTGGTCGGCCCGCTGCGCGCGCCGGTGTTCCCGGGCGACCTGGTTGCCGTCTCCAACCTCGGCCTGCCCGGCGCCGATGCCTACGAAGGCACGACCGTTTCTCTCGTGCAGGATGTGGAAGGCGCGGGGACCGGCATGCCGACCATCACCCTGGCGGCCAACCGCTTCGCCCAGCAGCCGCTGCCGATGCCGTCGCCGGACGCGCGTTTCCAGGTCGTGCGCGGGGCGCTGTCCTACCAGTGCGAACCCGCGCCCGGCGGCGGTTTCCAGCTGCGCCGCTACGCCAACCACGACCTGCGGCCGGCGCTGCCGGTGCCGCCCTCGGGCGCGCGCATGACGGCTTCGGTGCTGGCTGCGCGCGTCGCCGCCTGCGCCGGCATCTTCCGCAGCGAGCACCTCGCCGCGCGGCGCGGGGGACTGGTCGTGCTGGCGCTGTCGCTGCGCACGCGCAACCTGGCCGACCCGGCGGTGCGCCTCGTCCACCAGGTCCACCTCGACAATACGCCATGAAGCAGCGCCCATCGATCCCTTCCCATCCACGGCGCGGCGCCGGCGCCGGCCTGGTCACGGCCATCTTCCTGCTGGTGGTGCTGGCCGGACTGGCGGTGGCGCTGGTGGCGGTCTTCGGCGCCCAGCGCCAGTCGGCTGCCCTCGACGAGCAGGGCGCGCGCGCCTACCAGGCCGCGCGCGCCGGCATCGAATGGGGCCTGTTCCAGCGCGCGACGGACGGAGCGGACTGCTCGACCGCCTTCGCGCTGCCCGGCAACTCGCCGCTGGCGGGCTTTTCGGTGAGGGTCGAGTGCGAACCGGTGGACGTCAGCGCCTTCGGGAACACGACGGTGAACCTGGGCCGCTGGATCATCCGCGCCACCGCATGCAGCGGAGCGGCGCCGTGTCCGGCCAACTCGCCAGCCAACTCGCCTGCCAACGCGCCGGCCAACCCGCCGGCCGAGCGTGCCGACTACGTCGAGCGCGTGATCGAGGTGCAGATCTGATGGCGCGGTTCCGTCTCCTGTCGTTCCTGGCCTTGTGCGGCCTGCTGCTGGCGCTGTGCGCGCCGGCGCGCGCCGACACCGCGATCCGCCTGTACAAGAGCTTCAATGGCAGCGTGAACTTCACCGGCACCCAGGTCACGCTGCGCGACTCGAGCAACAGCAGCAACGCCTGTTCGGTCGCCTCGTCCAGCGCCAACCGCAAGGCCGACCTGGTCGTGCCGGCCGGCGCCACCATCCTCTCGGCCCAGCTTTACTGGGCCGGCTCCGGCCCGGCCGACAACACCGTCACCTTCCAGGGCAAATCCATCAGTGCCGAGCGCAAGTACACCTCGGCCACGGCCGGCAACGGCATGAACTACTTCAGCGGCGTGGCCGACGTCACCGACTACGTGAAGGGTTCCGGCACCTATACCTTCTCCGGCCTGACCGTCGCCAACGGCAATCCCTGGTGCGCCTCGCAGGCGGTGCTGGGCGGCTTTTCGCTGCTGGTGGTGTATGCCCACCCGAGCGAGCCCGAGCGCGTGCTGAACCTCTATGAAGGCTTCCGCTACGTCCAGAACGGCGAGATCAGCTTCACCGCCAACAACTTCCGCTGGCCGCGTCCCTGGTGGCCGGTCGTCGAGAAGGCCCGCATCGGCCACATCACCTGGGAGGGCGACGCCACGCTGGCGGGCGGGGGCGAGCGCCTCATTTTCGACGGCAAGGAAATGACCGATGACATGAACCCGGCCGGCAACCAGTTCAATTCGCGCAGCAACATCAACCGCGACTACAACTCCTACGGGATCGACTTCGACGCCTACGACACCGAAGTGGTGCAGTGGATACTCTTCGCGCCCAGCGTGACCACCATCTACCGCACCGGCCAGGACCTGGTCCTGCTGAGCGCCGAGATCCTGGTGGTGCCGACCCTGCCGGTCTCGGACTTGTCGATCCAGATGACGCGTGGCGGCGCGATGCAGGTCGGCCAGCGCGCCACCTACACGATGGTGGTGACCAACAACGGACCCTACACCGAGGCCGGTCCGATCACCGTCACCAACACGCTGCCCGCAGGGATGAGCTACGTCTCGGGCAGCGGCGTGAACTGGACCTGCGGCGCCAGCGGCCAGCTCGTGACCTGCACCTACAAGCCTGCGCTCGCCCCGAACCTGAGCGCGCCGGCGCTGACGATCACGGCCAGCATCGACCAGTCGGGCAAGATGCTCAACACCGCCAGGGTCGACGGCACGTCGGACAACAACGAGGCCAACGACACCGCCAGCGACGAAGCGACCGCGCTCGCCCCGCCGGTCGTCTCCGGCACCGGCTACGTGTTCACCGACCGCGCCTGCGCACCGAAGGTCGCGTATCCGTCGAGCGCCTGCCTGCCGTACAGCGCCACCGTGAACGGCGGCAGCGCCGCGACGATCTACGTGACCGCCGTGCGCGACAAGATGACGGTGGCCCTCAGCGGCACCGAGGAAAAGACCGTGTCGATGCAGTTCGGCCTGGCCTGCCAGGACCCGGCGTCGGCGCCGCCCACGGGTGCCGTCAAGGCCACCTATGCCGGCGCCACGCTGCCCTTCTGCATGAGCAACGGCAGCGTGCCGTCGGCCGGCACCCCCTGGTCGCCGGCGGTGTCGATGAAATTCCCGGCCAACCAGGCCTCGGTTGCCGCGAACTTCGTCTATGCCGACGTCGGCACGGTGCAACTATACCTGCTGGCGAACGGCAACGTTTCGCCGTCCGTCACCTTTACCTCGGTTCCCAAACAGCTGGAATTCCGCAGCATCGTCAGCGCGGGCGGCATGGCCAATCCCGGCGCGGTCGACTATGCCGGCGGCGGCTTCGTGGCGGCCGGCAATGCGTTCTACGGCGTGGTCGGTGCCAGGCTGTTCGACGGCAGCTTTGCCCCGAACTTCGGCCGGGAAACCGGCAACCCGGACGGGGTCGCCGTGGCGTTGTCCGTGCCGCCCGTGGAAAACGTGGAGCAGGTGGCGGGCGCCCTGACGCAGACCCGCACCAGCGCCGTAGGCGGTGTCGGCGTGACAATGCAGTACAGCGAAGTCGGCGTCGTCGTCCTGACGCCTGGGCTGTCGAGCTACCTCGCCACCGGAAGGCAGATCGGCGGCCTGCGCCAGAACGTCGGCCGCTTCTTCCCGGCTTACTACCGGACCAGCATCGAGACCACGCCGTTCGGGTGCGCCGATGCGATGCGCTGCGACCCGGGCTTGAGCGGCGCCGCCTATTCGCGCCAGCCCTTCGAGGTCACGGTCGAGGCCTACAATGCCGAGGACAACGAGCTGAAGAATTTCAAGGGCAAATGGCGTCAGGCGGTGAAACTGGTGGCTGCCGCGGGGCAGGGCGGCGCTGCGCTGCCGGCGGCGGCGGGCAGCCTCGCGCCCGGGACCCTCGCTCCCGGGGCGGGCGCCGACGCCTTCATCCGCGGCACGGCGGAGTTCGAACTGCCGGTCGGCTATGGGCCCGACGACCTGGCAGGCAAGCGCTACACCGATCCGACCGCCGTCTACCTACGGGCCAGTTCGACCGAAACCCTGGCCAGCGGCACGGTCGAAGTCAGCTCGCGCCGCACCAATCCCGAGGATTCGGTGGAAGCCGGGATCATGATCGTCAACGGGCGCCTGAACGTCCCCGGCGCCCAGGGCGTGAACACGCTGCCGACCCCGCTGCGTTTGCAGGCCCAGTACTGGAACGGCAATGCCTGGCTCAACCATGCCGAGGCGCCGGCCGAAGCTTTCATGCCGCTCGACGCGGTCTACAGCTCCTGCGGCGGCGCCCTGGTGCGCGCCGGCCTGGCGCCTGCGCCCGTGGGCAACACCGGCCTGGACAACTGCAATACCGCCCTGGTGCGGGCGGCGTCGAACGACGCCATCACCCTGGCTGGCGGGGCCGGCGTGTTCCGGCTGGCGCCGCCGGGCGCAGGGGCCGGCGGCAGCGTCTGGGTCCGTATGCGCCGGCCCGGGATGGTCAAGGATGGCAAGGAGCGCGACTGGCTCCCGAGCACCCGTGGCCGCGTCCACTTCGGCGCCGGGCGCAGTCCGCTGATCTACCTGCGCGAAGTCTATTGACGAGCCGGCAAGGAAAATCTGCCCAGCAGCCGTGCAAAGTGACAACTTTTTTTGTTCGCTTTGACGCCGTACTTGAATATAATCAAGCCTTTATCGTAAAGACCTGATAGCCGCACCACCACCGAACCGGACCTGCATGCGTTTTTTTAGAAGAGCCAAGAAAAGAGAAGGATGGCTGGCGATCAGCCTGCTGCGCGACGGCATCGCCGCCGTCAGCATGCAGACCGCGCCCGACATCCGTCCCCAGGTCCGTCAGGCGGTGTTTTATCCGGGCAAGGTTGGACCGGAACTGCTGGAGAAACTGGGACGCGAACTGCATGCGAACGCCTACCGCTGCAGCACGGTCCTGGCCGGCGGCGAATACCAGATCCTGTCGGTCGACGCGCCCAACGTCGAGGCGAGCGAGCTGAAGACGGCGGTGCGCTGGCGCCTGAAGGACATGCTCGACTTTCACATCGACGACGCCACCATCGACGTGCTCGACCTGCCGGTCGACAGCGCGGCGGCCGGGCGCGCCCAGCACTCGATGTTCGCGATCGCGGCGCGCAACAGCACCATCGAGGCGCGCCAGAAGCTGTTCGCCGGCGCGAAGGTCGAGCTGTCGGTGATCGACATTCCCGAGATGGCGCAGCGGAACATCGCGGCCATGATCGAGCCCGAGGGCCGCGGCCTGGCCATGCTCTCCTTCGGCGACGAAGGCGGCCTGCTGACCGTCTCCTACAAGGGCGAGCTGTACCTGGCGCGGCGCATCGACATCGCGCCCGAGCAGCTGCTCGACCCCGACCTCGAACGCCGGCACCACAGCTTCGACCGCGTCACGCTCGAGCTGCAGCGTTCGCTCGACAACTTCGAGCGCCAGTATTCCTTCGTCAGCGTGGCCAAGCTGGTGCTGGCGCCGTCGACCATCGCCGGGCTCGAGGACTACCTGTCGAGCAACCTCTACATGCCGGTCGACACGCTCGACCTGGCCACGCTGTTCGACTTCGGCCGCGCGCCGGAACTGGCCGACCAGGCCCTGCAGCAACGCTTCCTGGTGCCGCTCGGTGCGGCCCTGCGCCACGAGGAGACGGTGCTGTGAGCCAGCAGATCAACCTGTTCAATCCGATCTTCCTGCAGCAGAAGAAGATATTCTCCAGCAAGACGATGGCCCAGGCGCTCGGCGTGCTGACGCTGGGCGTGGCCGCCATGGCGGTCTACGGCAACGTGCGCGTGACGGCGCTCCAGCGCCAGGCCGACGCCGGCGCGGCCCAGCTCCAGCAGCGCGAGGCGCGGCTGGCGGCAGTCACGGCCGAGTTCGCGCCGCGCCAGAAGGATCCGCTGCTCGCCGCCGAGGTGCAGGAGGCCGAACGCCAGCTCGGCGCCCTGCGCGAGGTGTCCGGCGTGCTGCAGCGCGGAGAGCTGGGCAATACCCGTGGCTATGCCGAGTACTTCCGCGCGCTGGCGCGCCAGCATGTCGACGGCCTGTGGCTGACCGGTCTCACGATCAATGGCGCCGGCAGCGAGATCGGCGTGCGCGGCCGCGCCCTCGATCCGGCCGCGGTGCCGGGCTACCTGACGCGCCTGACGCGCGAACCCATCCTGCAAGGCAAGGGCTTCGGCAGCCTCTCGATCTCGGAAGGAGCGAAGGAAGGCGCTGCGGGCATGCCGGCAGCGGCGCAGCCGCCCTCGTCACCATTCATCGAATTCAGCCTGCAATCGAACAGCGAGGCGCCGCGCCCATGAAACAAGCCTGGATAAAATTCGCGGCGCGCATCGACGCCTTGACGCTGCGCGAACGGATCATGGTGTTCGCGGCCAGCGCCGCCGCCATCGTGTTCCTGCTGCACTTCTTCGCGCTCGGACCCCAGCTGCGCCGGCAGGATGCGCTGAAGGCGCAGATCGGCCAGCAGAGCAACAACATCGAAGGCATCGACAACGAGATCCGCGCGCGCGTCGAGGCGGCGCAGCGCGATCCGGACGCGCCGGCGCGCGAACGCCTGGCCGCGGTGCGCAAGGAAACCGAGGCGCTGAGCCTGCAGCTGCGCGCAATGCAGAATGGCCTGGTCGCGCCCGAGCGCATGGCGCCGCTGCTCGACAGCATCCTGCGCGCCAACGGGCGCCTCAGCCTGGTGTCGGTGCGCACGCTGCCGGCCGAGTCGGTGCTGGAAGCGGGGCGTCGCGCGATGGCAGAAAGCGTCGCCCCGGCGCCGGGTGCAGCGGCCCCGGCGGGTGCGCCGGGCACCGAGTCCAGCCCTGCCGAGCTGCTCTACCGCCACGGCGTCGAGATCACGGTGCGCGGCAACTACCTCGACATGGTCGACTACATGGCCGCGCTGGAAAGCCTGCCGACCCAGCTGTTCTGGGGCCGCGCCGAGCTCGCGGCCGAAACCTGGCCGGCGTCGCGCCTGAGCCTGACGCTCTACACCCTCAGCCTGGACCGCAAATGGATGAAGCTGTGAACCGCCTGCGCCCGATGGTCCTGTGCCACGTCGGCCTGTTGATCGCCGCCTGTGCGCTGCCGGCGGCGGCCCAGGCGCTGCGCGACCCGACCCGGCCGCCGGCATCGATGATGAGCGGTTCGGCCGCCGCACCCGCAGCCGCGGCCGCGGCTGCGGGCCCGCAACTCCAATCGATCCTGATCGCGCGCGAACCGGGCGGGCGCCACGTCGCCGTGATCGACGGCGACACCGTGCGCCTGGGCGAACTGTACAAGGGCGCGCGCGTGACGCGCATGAGCGCGAACGAGGTCGAGCTGGTGCGCGGCCGCGAGCGGCGCGTGCTGAAACTGAACCCCAACGCCGCGCCGACGCCCACGCCCACGCGGTCTGGCAGCGCAAGCGTGCGAGCAAGCAGGGACTGACGGGAACCAATGACGATGCGAAAACACCTACTCTCAACGAGCGTCCTGTCGGGCGCCGCACTGCTCGCCGGCTGCCAGGGCACGCCGCCCCATGCGACCTACGACAAGATCAAGCGCGAAGTCGCCACCGCCAGTGCCGCCAGCAGCGGGCCCGCAGGTCACGGCGCGCCGGCCAACGACGCCGTGGCCGATGCGCTGCTGCCGCCGGCGGCAAAGCTGGCGCAGGAGCTGCCGAAGGCCAGGCCGGCGCTGGAGGAGCGCTTCAACGTCGCTTTCAACAACGTCCCCGCCCAGCAGTTCTTCCGCTCGATCGTCGCCGGCACGCGCTACAACATGCTGGTGCATCCGGAGGTGTCCGGCACCATCAGCGCCAACCTGAAGGACGTGACCCTGCAGGAGACGCTGGAGGCGATCCGCGAGATGTACGGCTACGACTACAAGATCGAGGGCAACCGGGTGACGATCCGTCCGCTGACCATGCAGACCCGCATGTTCCGCGTGAACTACCTGGTCGGCAGCCGCCGCGGCACGTCGAACCTGCGCGTGACCTCGACCTCGGTGCAGAACGCCGGCACCAACAACAACGGCAGCGGCAGCCAGGGCCTGGGCGTGGGCAACCAGGGCAACAACCAGAATAACCAGAACAACCCGAACAATCCTAACGGCCAGGGCAATACCCAGCTCGAGAGCACCGACGTCAACACCTCGTCCGAGAACGACTTCTGGACCGACCTGCGCGAATCGATCGCGGCCATCGTCGGCTCGAAGGAGGGCGGGCGCAGCGTGGTGGTCAGCCCGCAGTCGGGCGTGCTGGTGATCCGCGCCATGCCTGAGGAGCTGCGCAACGTCGACGCCTACCTGAAGGCGACCCAGCTGGCGGTCGACCGCCAGGTGATCCTGGAAGCGAAGATCCTCGAGGTCGAGCTGAACGAGCAGTTCCAGAGCGGCATCAACTGGGCCTCGTTCGCCTCGATCAAGAGCTCGCACCCGAACCGCGTCTCGACCGGCATGATCTCGCCGGGCACCGGCTTGGCGCCCTTGCCCTACACCGGCGGCCAGCCGCCGGTGATCAGCAACGGCACCGGCCTCTCGGCCAGCACCGGTTTTTCGCTGTCGAACGCGGCCAACGCGGCCGGCTCGCTGTTCGGCCTGGCGGTCCAGACCAACAACTTCGCGGCCCTGATTTCCTTCCTCGAATCGCAGGGCACCGTGCACGTGCTGTCGAGCCCGCGCATCGCCGCCGTCAACAACCAGAAGGCGGTGCTGAAGATCGGCACCGACGAGTTCTACGTGACCGGCGTTACCACCACCATCAACAGCAACACCACCGGCGACACCGTCACCCCGAGCGTGACCCTGCAGCCCTTCTTCTCCGGCGTGGTGCTGGACGTGACGCCGCAGATCGACGACAGCGGCAACATCCTGCTGCACGTGCATCCCTCGGTGAGCCAGGTCAGTACCGTGACCAAGGGCGTGAACCTGGGCTCGGCCGGTTCGCTCACGCTGCCGCTGGCGGCCTCGAGCACCTCCGAACTCGACAGCATCGTGCGCGGCCAGGATGGCCAGGTGGTGGCGATCGGCGGCCTGATGCGCCAGGCCGCGACCGACGACACCGGCCAGCTGCCGGGCGCCGGCCGGGTGCCGGTGCTGGGTGCGCTGTTCCGCAACAAGAACAAGATCAGCCAGAAGCGCGAGCTGGTGGTGCTGATCAAGCCGACCATCGTCGACAGCGCCAACAGCTGGAACCGCGACCTGCTCGACGCCACGCGCCGCATCGAGCAGCTCGACCCGCGCACCCTGGAGCGCCGGTAATGTATCAAGCGCATTTCGGCCTGCGTGAGCTGCCGTTCGGCATTACGCCGGACACGAGTTTCTTTTTCGGCAGCGCGCGCTCGCAGGAAGCGCTGAACACCTTGCTGATTGCCGCCCGCAGCGGCGAAGGCTTCATCAAGATCACGGGCGAGGTCGGCACCGGCAAGACCCTGCTGTGCCGCAAGTTCATGGCGACCCTGGGCGCGGATTTCATCACCGCCTGGCTCCCCAACCCTTTCCTGGAGCCGCGCACGCTGATGCTGGCCCTGGCCGACGAGCTGGAGCTAATGCTCGACCGCGAGGTCGACCAGCACCAGCTGCTGCGCACGATCACCCACCACCTCCTGATGCTGGCCGGGCAGGGCAAGCGCGTGCTGCTGTGCATCGACGAGGCCCAGGCGCTGCCGCTCGAGACGATGGAGGCGCTGCGCCTCTTGACCAACCTCGAGACGGAAAAGCGCAAGCTGCTGCAGATCGTCCTGTTCGGCCAGCCCGAGCTGAACCGCAAGCTGGAGCACGAGTCGATCCGCCAGCTGGCCCAGCGCATCACTTTTCACT
This sequence comes from Massilia haematophila, assembly GCF_042647645.1. NCBI lineage: Bacteria > Pseudomonadati > Pseudomonadota > Betaproteobacteria > Burkholderiales > Oxalobacteraceae > Massilia > Massilia haematophila. The sequence goes on from NZ_JBHRVV010000001.1 coordinate 973,059, forward strand.
ACCACCTCGGCCCGCTGAGCCGGGATGACCTCGACTACTACATCGCGCACCGCCTGCGGGTGGCGGGCCACGACGGCGCGCGCCTGTTCTCGCGCCGCGCCGTGGCGCGCCTGTACCGCGCCAGCGGCGGTATTCCGCGCCTGGTGAACATCCTGGCGCACAAGGCGCTGATGCTGTGCTATGGCCAGGGCCGGCACGAGGTGAGCGCGGCCCACGTGGCGGCCGCGGCGCGCGACACGATGGCGGCGCGGCCGCGCCGCTGGCCCTGGGTCGCCGGCGCCGGGGTGCTTGCCGGCATGGCGGGACTTGCCTGGACCTTTGTACGATGAGCCTGATAAATAAAATGTTGCAGGACCTCGATGCGCGCGGCAACGCGCGCAGCGCGGACATCCCGCTGGACGTCAAGCCGGTGCCGCAGCCCGCCGCCAGGCCGCCGCTGCGCCGCATCGCGGCGATCACCGCCGCGCTGCTGGCCGTGGCCCTGGGTACGGCGGCCTGGATCATGTTGCCGATCAAGGGCAAGACCTTCGATCCGCGTCCGCCGGCGCCGAGCGCGCAAGCGGCGCCGGCTCCCGTGCCGGCCCCGGCCCCGGTCGAAGAGGCGCCGGTCACCGTGGCCGAGGTCGCGCCAGCGCCTGCGCCGGCCGCAGCCGCGCCGCAGGAGGCGGAAGAACCGGCCCCGGCAGCGGCTCCCGTCCCCGCAAAGGAAGCGGCGCCGGCGCGCGCCAGGCCGACCGCTGCGCCGAGCGCGGCCCGGCCGCCCGTCGAGGCCCCGCGTCTGGCGCGCGAAACGCCCGCGGCCCCGGCTGTCGTACCAGCTGCATCGGCCGCATCGACCACCACCTGGGCCGTCGCCAGCGCCCGCGCCCGCGCCGAGGAAGAACGCCTGGCGCGGCGCTGGGCCGCCGAGGAACGCAGGATCGCCGCGCTGCCCGCGGGCGAACGCGCTGCCGCAGCGCGCCGCCTGCGCGCCGAGCAGGACAGCGCGGCGCGCAAGGCGCGCACGGAAGCGGCCTGGATCGCAGCGCTCAAGCGCAAGGAAAGCGCCGCCGGCACCCTGGCGGGCGAAGCGGAAGGGGGCGAGGCGCGTCCCGGCGCCGGCCGGGCCGCGCCTGCGGGCCGCAGCGAAACGGCGCTGCAGCGCGCCGACAACGGCTACCGCCGCGCGCTGGCCAGCCTGCAGGAAGGCCGCGTGACGGACGCCATTGCCGGCCTGCAGGCGGCGCTGCGCATCAATCCAAGACACGAGGCCGCGCGCCAGACCCTGGTCGGCCTGTTGATCGAGAATAAACGCATCGACGAGGCGATGGGCGAGCTGCAGCAAGCGTTGACGCTGGACGCGCGCCAGCCGGCGCTGGCGATGCTGCTGGCGCGCCTGCAGATCGAGCGCGGCGGCAGCGGCATCGAGGTCCTGCTGCGCACCCTGCCTTACGCGGCGGGCGACGCCGACTATCACGGCTTCCTGGCCGGTGCCCTGCAGCGCCAGGGACGCCACCGCGAAGCGGCCGAGCAATACCAGACGGCGTTGCGCGGCGTGCCGGGCAAGGCGGTGTGGTGGATGGGCCTGGGCATCTCGCTGCAGGCCGAGAAACGCAATGCCGAGGCCCTGGACGCCTTCCGGCGGGCCCAGGGCAGCGGCGCGCTGTCGCAGGAACTGCAGGGCTTCGTCGAGCGCAAGATCGCCCAGCTGGGGCACTAAAGCGCCACTACCTCGAAAAAAGCCCGTCGTTCCCGCAGAAGCGGTCGCGACGGGCTGGTTCGTTGCAGCCCCTGCTGGGATACGCTTCAGATCCGGACCAGCTCGACCCGGCGGTTCCTGGCCCGGCCGGCCTCGTCCTTGTTGTCGGCCAGCGGGCGGCTGGCGCCGTGGCCGGCGACGCGCAGGCGGCCGGCGTCGATCCCATCCTTGACCAGCTGCTGCACTACCGCCTCGGCGCGCTGGTGCGACAAGGCCTGGTTGCGCGCCGCGTTGCCGCTGTCGTCGGTATGCCCCTCGATTGCCAGCTTCAGGCCGCTGTCGTTCTTCAGCAGCCTGGCGATTTCCTCGACCGTCGGCTTGCCGTCGGGACGGATCGTGGCCTTGTCGGTGTCGAAGTTGATGTAGAGCGCGATCTTGCCCTTGTCGGCCAGTTCCTTGCGCATCGTGTCCGCAGTGACCAGGGACACCCGCTGCTGCATCGTCTTTTCCTCCACCGCCATGAGGCTGGTCTCGCTTTCGTTGAGCATCAGCACCAGCCAGATGTTTTTTTCCGGCGTGCGCACCAGGTAGCTGTCGTAGGACATGTTCTGGTCTCGTACACGCATCTTTTCGTGGCGTAGCTTGTATTCGTCCACGTTCTGGTTGGTGTTGGCAGCGATCAGGGCCTTGTCGTCCGGGCCCACCGCGTTGACCTTCACGCCGCCCATGCCCTTGATGGCGGCCTCGTAGTTGCGCCGCACGGCCATCTGCGACATGCCGGCGTTCCGGTTCCGGAAGCTGCGCTGCTCGACCTTGCCTTCGACGGCACTCAAGGTTTTGCCCACGATGACGTGGACGGCGTCGAAGTTGGCTTTATCGGTGTTCTGGAAACCCGCGTGCAGTCCTGGCGGATAGGCCAGGTAGGGGAAGGGCGGCAGGGAAGCGGTCGTGACCGGCAGGGCGTCGATGTCCAGCGGTTGCGCGGCCGTTGGTGGCGCGCCGGTGGCCGTGACGGCATTGGCGGCGCCACCCTCGTAGCCGATCGTCTGGGTGAACGGTTTTTCCTCGACCGCGAGCAGGCTGGTGCTGCTGTCGTTGGTCATGATCGCGATCCAGTGCCGTGCCGCGCCCTTGCGCACCAGGTAGACGTCATAGGACATCCGGAGGTCCGGTACCAGCAACATCTTCTTGCGCAGGACATAATCGTCGCCGCCGGCGGCCGCAATGATGTTCTTGTCCTCCGGCCCCACGGTATTCACCTTGACCGCACCCATCTCGCGCATCGCGTTCTCGTAATTGCGGCGCACTTCCAGTTCGGACATTTCGGCATTGCGGTGATTGAAGGTGCGCGTCGCGACCCGCCCTTCGAGCGGATGCAGCTGGTCGCCGAGGATGACGTAGACCCGGTCCATCGGCACGTCGGTGGTCGATTGGAAGGCTTCGTGCAGCTTGTCCGGATAGTTCACGTAGGGGAAGGGTGGGATGGTGCCGCTTGCCTCGGGCACGGTGCCGAAGTCGAAGGGCTTTGCCGGCGGCGCTGGCTTCGCCCCGGTCGCGTCCGGCGCCTGCTTGGGTGATGCCGGCGCGGCGGCAGCGTCGACGCTGCTGCTGGCGCCCGCGGCGGCCTGGGTATCACCGGCCGGTAAGTCCGGCGCCTCCTTCTTGCAGGCGGCGAGCGGAAGCGACAGCGAAACGAGGACGGCAAGGAGGCGTAGCGAAATTGTTTTCATTCGGTCGTGTAGTAAAGATGCAGGCTGGGCGGCCTTGCTGCTGGGTTGGGGAACGGCGGTTTGGCTGAGCCGCACGCCACGGGGGCGGCGCAGCCTATATCTTGATCAATTCGACGCGGCGGTTCTTCGCCCGGCCGGCCTCGTCCTTGTTGTCGGCGAGCGGGCGGGCGGCGCCGTGGCCGGCGGCACGCAGCCGGCCGGCGTCGATGCCCCCCTTGACCAGGTATTGCACCACTGCCTCGGCGCGCTGGCGCGACAGCACCTGGTTGCGCGCGGCGTTGCCGCTGTCGTCGGTGTGGCCTTCGATCGCCAGCTTCAGGCCGCTGTCGTTCTTGAGCAGCGTGGCGATTTCTTCGACGGCCGGCCTGGCATCGTCCCGGATGTCGGCCTTGTCGGTATCGAAATTGATGTAGAGCGCAACCTTGCCCTTGTCGGCCAGTTCCTTGCGCATGGTGTCGGCCGTGACCAGCGAGACGCTCTGGTTCATCGCTTTTTCCCTGACGGCGAGCAGGCGGGTCTTGCCGTCGCCGAACATCAGGACCAGCCACACGTTCGCCTCCGGCGTGCGGACAAGGTAGCTGTCATACGACATCAGGAAATTTGGGACGCGCAGTTTCTCGTCCCGCAAGGTCGACGCCTTCATCCCTGCGGACGTATTGGCGGCAAGGAAGGCCGGGTCGTCGTGACTGACGGCATTGACCTTCACGCCTCCCAGACCCTTGATGGCCGCCTCGTAATTGCGGCGCAGCGCCAGCTCGGACATGTCGGCGGCGCTATTGGCGAAGCTGCGCGTCTCGACCTCGCCCTCGACCATGCGCAATTCCTTGCCGACGATGATGCCGACGGCATCGAAGTTGACATGGCTGGTCTTACGGGAGGTTTCATGCAAGCCCGGGGGATAGTCCAGGTAGGGGAAGGGCGGCAGCGTTGCGGTCGTCACGGCAAGCGCATTGACGTCGACCGGCTGCGGAGCGGCCGGCGGTGCGCCGCTGGCGCTGACCGGCGTCGTCGCGCCGCTGGCGCCGACGTAGCCGATCGTCTGAATGAATGGCTTTTCCTCGATCGCCAACAAGCGTGTCGTATCCCTGTTGCTCATCACCACGATCCAGTGGCGTGTGTCCCCTTTGCGTACAAGGTAGACGTCATACGACATGCCGATATCCGGGATCCACATCTTTTCGCGTTGCACCTTCCGCCGCTCGGCATCAGGGATCAAGCTGGGCTCGTCCGGCGCGACGCTGTTGACTTTCACGGCGCCCAGTTCGCGCATGGCGTTTTCATAATTGCGGCGCACTTCGAGCGCGGACATCTTTGCATGCATGTGGTCGAAAGTGCGTGTCGCGACACGGCCCTCCACCGGATGCAAGCGCTTGCCGAGGATGACGAGGACGCTGTCGAGCGGAACGTCCCGGGTTGCGCGGTTTCCAGCAGGGAGCGTCGACGGGTAGTCGACGTAGGGGAAGGGCGCAATGGCGCCGCTCGCCTCGGGCACGCTGCCGAAATCGAAGGCCTGTTCGGCCGGCGCGGGCGCTGAACCGGTGGTCGCGCCGGGATTGCCTGCGGCAGCCGCCGGGTCGGTTGCAGCGTGCGTGCCGCGGCTTGAGGTATCCACCGATGCGGGGGCGGTGGTGGCCTGCGTGGCGGCGGCCTCCTTCTTGCAGGCGGCGAGCGGAAGGCAGAGGGTGACAAGGAGAGGCAGAAGGCGCAGTGGGGTCGTTTTCATTGGTTCGAACAGGACGGGCGACCGGCGGATCGCCGCGTTTATCGGATTAGTGGTTCAAGGACTTGATCGTGCATTGTTCCGCCAGGACGGCGGATTTCAGCTCCGGGAACAGTGGACTGGAACCCAGCCGAATGCGCTTGCACCGCGCCGATCCCTTGAGCCGACCTTGGAAATTCGCCAGTTGGAACAATCGTTCCTCGGGCACCGATTCGTCGAACACGATGTAGGCCGGAACCGGCCCGTCCGGGAAATCGCTGGTGGTGCCTGCGATGCTGTCGAGCGCATCCTTGTCGATCACGGCGGCAACGGCGCCGCGATCGAAATTCACCAGCGCATTCTTCTTTTCCAGCTTGGCATGGACTTCGAATTCGGGAACGGTACGCGATGATCCCGCATATGCCGAGGAACTGGCGGCAAGCAAACAGAGGAGTGCGCGAATAAACATGGAATCTCTTTCGAAAACACGTGAATGACGAGGAAACGACAGCCTCGATAATAGAAAGGGTTTGCCGGCGCCGGAATGCCTTTCGGATTGCCGGACGGGGGAGGTGCCGGCAAGCATTTTAAGCGGATATCTGCCCGAGGGTAAATAGAACACGTATCGGTACTGGCACGGCAGGGCGTCACGCCCGATCAAACTGTTTGCCAATATATCTTGCAAATAACATCTATTTCTTTCGATGCAATATTTGTGCACAGATGGAAAATAGAAGTGCTGATGTGCCAATTCACCATGGGTAAGCCGTCGAGCGTTTGCAACGCAAGCTGCAAATTATTCGTCTTGCATAAATGCCGGCCAAATCTATCCGATATTCACCCCGCACTCCTTGTTGCTAAGGCATGCATCCAATATGCATGACGGGCGCGATATATTTCACCTACCCTGGATACATTGAATCTCACGCATTCTCACTTTTTCTTCTCTTTTCTCTTGTCGGATATATTACTTTCTTAAAATAAACACAAATTTATATTGCAATTGAATTTAATCGTTGTTTATCATTTAAATGCACTGCAGGTTATCTTGTACCACTACCCAACTTTCGCAAATTCAGGAGAAGTTATGAAACCGTTTAATCTTCGTCGCCAGCTCGGCCAGGGCATGACCGAGTACATCATTATCGTGGCATTGATCGCCGTTGCCGCCATCGGCGTCTACAAGGCGTTCGGCGACGTCGTCCGCGGCCAGACTTCGGTCGCCGCCTCGACGCTGGCCGGCAAGGATAGCGGCGGCGCACGCACGCGTGTGGAGGAAGCCGGTGACGAATCCAACGAGCGCGGCCAGGGCAAGAAAGACCTGACCAACTTCGAACTGGACACCAAAGGCGGCAAGTAATCATCACAGGTAGCCGGTCAGGAGGTAATGGCGCCGCCCCGCTCGGGGCGGCGCCCCCAACCGGAACAAATACAGGATAAATTTGGAGAAAACCATGCAAGGCAAGCTGACACGACGCGGAAAGGGGCAGGCCCTGGTCCTGTTTCTTGGTTTTGCCGCGGCGATGATCGGCATCCTGCTGGTGTCGTTCAATTCCGGACAAGTTACGAACGCAAAGATGCGCGCAATGAATGCCGCCGATGCCGCCGCATACAGCGGTGCAGTCTGGCAGGCGCGTACTCTGAATTTTCAGGCGTACATGAACCGGGCGATGGTCGTGAATGAAGTCACGATTGCGCAATCGGTCAGCCTGCGCTCCTGGATCGATTATCTGGCGCGCTTCGTCAGTAATATCGAAACACTCGGCAAATATATTCCCTGGGTCGGACCCTTCATTACCGCGGTGTCAAAAGGCCTGGATGCCGTCGAAACCGGGGTGGACAGATTGATGCCCAACTTCGAAAGGGCCGCCCGGGCGGCAAGCCATGCCGAGCACGAAGTACAGAATATTTTCAATGGTTATGGCGACATCGGCGCGCTGGATATCGCAATCGACGTCGCGAAGAAAAACGGCGCCGCCATCTCGACCGGCGGTTATGCCTTGATCAAGCGTAACCACGACGAATGGGGAAATTTTACCGATGAGTATACGCGAACGCATCGTCCAGCCGGCACCAGCGGCGACGGACGCAAGCGCTTTCGCGCGGTCACGCTCGATTCCCGCGACGGATTCAGCGAAAACCGTAAATGGAATCAGAGCCTGTTCGGCATCCTTGGCGAATTCGACAAGCAGGGCGGAACCGATCTTGTCAATTACGACGCCTGGAAAGGTCTCGATTCGGCGGCGTATTGCACCGTCGGCAGGTTCGGGAAATGTCCATGGATACCGCTCGGCTGGGGCGGCGCCCAAGCCTCGTTCCCCAAGGCCAACGGCATTGGACAGCACGGAAGCGGGGACTGGAACCGGACCGATGGCCGCCTGGCGCGTACCGAGGCGAACCGTAACAGCCAGGTCACGACCCTGCCCAGGCGATTCCCGGATTACCGCGACCTGAAAGTGCTCGATACGAGCAAGACGGCGCAGCAGAAAGTCTCGTTTGCCGTCGAGGTGGTGGTAGCGGACAAGGAGATCCCGACGGCACGCACGGCAATGAGTGCGCAGGCCGCGCTCGTGAATGGCGCCAAGATCGAGCACGATCCGCAGTATGCGGCGGACGCGGGCGTGTTCGGACTATCGGAGGGTTGCGTGGCGTTCGAACGTCCTGTGGGCGAAGAGCGCGCGGACGGCGGCGTTGAGCGGCCGAGCCTGTTCAATCCCTACTGGCGCGCGTCCCTCGCCACCCCGAGCAAGGACACGCGCAAGATCGTTGGCGGAGCCAAGTTGCTGCCGCCGATAGAAGCATTTTTTGGAGGAATTGGTTCATGCGAGTAGGTTTGGCCTGGCAACTGGGGGGCTACGCACTGTGCGGCGCGGTAATGGTCGTGGGTCTTGCCGGCTGCGGTAAAGGTAATGCAGCAGGAGGGGCGGACAGCACGGCGCCTGCGCGGAAGCCGGGTGCGGGCAAGGGCAGTTATGTCCTGGTGACGCAATTGCGGCCCGAGTCGCCGGAGAAATTTTTCCCGATGGAGCGCCGTGCCTACGCGCTATGCGCAGGACTAGCGCAGGGAAAGAATCTGCCGGTCAAGCCCTTCCCGCCGATGCCGTCCGATTTCGCCTGGGAACGCAGCACCTATGCCAGCGACGGCGAACGCAGCGTGAACCGCAAGCTCGTCCATAGTCTCGACCTGCGCAAGATGAAGCCGGAAAGCGGCTGCGAAGTCAGCCTCGACAGCCAGTTGACCGTTGCCCTGACCAGCGAGGGACAGGAGCGCATGGCCAACCAGGACGAAGACGGCAATATGCTGTTGTCCGATCCGGAACCGGCGAGCGAGGAAGCCGTGCGTCCGTCCCTGCTGGCGTCGTTCACCCAGCCCAGGCGCATCAATGGCGTGCCCCTGAAATGCGACGCCGCCAATGCCTGCATCGTCGACCCGACCGTCGCGCTCGTCGCGAACGGGGTGCGCCCGGTGCAGGCTTCCTATCGCACCGACGACCCCAAGACCTATGGCAGCGCGCTGGTCCAGGAGCCGGTATCGCTGAGCGTGGGCAAGCCCGTCAGCCAGGAACTGTTCTCGCTGGAGGCGAAGTGAAGCGCCGCCGTGAAGACGGCCAGGCCATGTTCGAGGCGGCTGTCATGCTTGGCATTGTCGCGCTGCTGTTTCTCGGGATTTTCTATCTCGGCAAATTCCACGACGTCCAGGCCAGCACCATCCAGGCGGCGCGCTACGCCGCATGGGAGCGCACCGTCCATTCCCCGGCCGCGATGAGCGACGCGCGGATCCAGGAGAAGGTGCGCACCCGTCTGTTCACGTGGAACCAGGATCCGTTCAAGAACACTGACGGGCTGGCCAATGGCCGCGCGTGGACGACCCAGACGGCCGTCTGGTACGACCATGCCGGTCGCCGGCGCCTGATCGAGCAGCCGGATGATGTCACGGTGGGAACCGGAAACGGGCCCATGCCGGGGAGGGCGGGCGAAGCCGTGACCAGGGTTTTCGGCATGGTCACGGGCGCGCTGGACCGCCTCACCGGGGGCGAAGCCCTCCCCGAGGGCGGGCTGGTCAGCGGCAGCGCCGCCGTCAAGCTCGCGAACATCGCCGCCTTGCCGGCACCGCTGAACAAGCTGGACCTGACGCTGAGCGAGACTTCCTCGCTGGCCGTCAACAGCTGGGATGCCAGCGGACCGAAGCAGGCGGCATTGCGTAGCCGGACCTTCACGGTGGCCGGGCCGTTGACCGAGCTGGACGGCTTGCTGGGCCCCCTCCAGTGGGCGCTGAGTCCGCTCGAGCCGGCGTTCAAGGACCTCCATTTTGGCCAGGTGTGCCCGGACATCGTGCCGGCCGACCGGGTGCAGAGTGTCAGCGTGCGGCCGGCCTACAGGGGAGGTGGCGCGTGCGTGCGCTGATCGCTTGCGCGCTTGTCGCCCTTGCCCTTGCCCTGGCCCTGGGCGCGTCGCCGGCACGGGCCGCCGATCGCTGGCAAGACCTGCCGCCGTCGCTCCAGCTCGAGGCGGTGGGCGACAGTTTGCGGATGAACGGGACCCCGATGACGATCCGGGCGTTTCGCAGCCGGGAATCGGCCGAGACCCTGCTGCGCGAAGTGCAGGCTGCGTGGGAGCGCGATCCGGGAAAGCAGCCGGTACGGCGCGCCAGCATCCCGAACTGGACAGTGCTGAACCAGACGATCGGCGATCGGCACCGCAGCTTCCAGGTGCGCGAGCGCAATGGGATTGCCGACGGCTTCGTCGCCGTGACCTCGCCCCGCGAGGCGCGCGAACCGCAGCTCGCGCTGCGCATGCCGGCGCTGGTATTGCCGATGCAGGTCATCGATTCGGTCGACCAGGGAAAAGTCTCGCAACAGGTGCTCGCCGTTTCCCGGCGTTCGGTCGAAGCCACTGCCCATGCGCTCGATGAAGCCCTGAAATCGCAACGCTGGGAACGCCGCCCGATCATGAAGAGGGGACCGGTCGCACGATTGTCGGCAAACCGCGGTGCGGAACAGTTCGACGCCTTCGTGAGTGCGCAGAAGAGCGGCTCGCTGGTGATGATCAACACCGTCAAGTAAGGAGGATTTTTGTTCATTTGCGATAGAAGACCGATCAGGCACAGCAGCGGGCAGGGAATGATCGAGTACCTGCTCGCCACCGTCATGGTGGCGCTGCTGCTGTTCATTCCCACGCCGCTGACAAACAACATGTCGCTCGCCGAATATCTCGCGCGGGCCGTGCGGTCGTTTTTTCGTGGCTACTCGTTCGTGATGTCCGTGACCTGACCTTTGCTGGATGATATGCGTCTAAAAGTTTCTAAAAATGTGATGTTGCTGGGTGGGGCGATCGCGCTCGGCACCCTGTGCTTTGTCGGCGCAAGTTACTACATGCGCGACTATCTGAGCCAGGCGGAAAGCCGGCTGGCCCGCTCCTACGAGACCCGGAAGGTGATGGTCGCCAAGGTCGAGGTGCCTGCAGGCACCATGCTGAGCGAGGAAAACCTCGCGGTGCGGGCGATCCCGGAGCGCTACCTGGCAAGCACGGCGCTTGGTCCGGACGAACTCGACATGGTGCGTGGCCAGAAGCTCGTCGTTGCGCTCAAGCCGGGCGATCCACTCGACCGCGCCGCGATCGAGCGCGGCGGCGATGCGGCGCTGTCGACCACCGTCGCCATCGGCGAAAGGGCGATCACGTTCCCTGTCGACGAAATCAGTTCCATCTCTGGAATGCTGGTTCCCGGGGACATCATCGACCTGGTCTTCACCGGCAGCGGCACGACCGCCAATTCCTATCGCCAGCCACGCTCCGAAAATGGCGTCCCCAAGGAGCTGGTGCACGTACGCCCGATCCTGCAGGCGGTGCCCGTGATCGCTACCGGCAAGACCACCCAGAAGCGCGTGGTCAATACCGAGAACGGCGGGCAGCGCGAAGTCGACGTCGCCTTCAGTACCGTCACCCTGACCGTGACTCCCCAGCAGGCCGAGCAGGTGCTGCTGGCGCAAAAACTGGGCGCCCTGACCGCCGTGCTGCGCAACCCGGACGACAAGCAGGTGCTGGCCAGGTCGGTCCTGGACGAAGCCACCTTCAAGCAGGTGGCCGCGCGGCCCGAAGGCGGTCGCGGCGGCTACCGGGGCCGTTATATCGAAATGATCGTTGGCGGCCTCGGCACGCCGGGCGGCAGCCGTACGCTGGCGCCGCAAGGCGCCGACAATCCGCTCGTCGCGCTGCTGGGCGGCCTTGGCGCGGGTGCTGCGGCCCGCCCGGCGGCGCCGCAAGCGCCGGAGCCGTCCGCCGGCGACGTGCGCGCCCGCCTCGGCGTGGCGCCGGATCCGGTCCGCACCGTCGCTGCCCCTTTTTCTCCAACCAAGTAGGAACGCATGACTAATCCGATAAAGCCGACCGCAGGCATGCCGGCATCGACTCCGCACGCCCTCTTCGCCGGCACGCTGTTGCTGGCCCTGTTCCTGATGCTCGCACTGTTCGCCCTTCCAACGCCGGCGGGGGCGGCTGCCGCGCCCGACCTGGAACTGTACGCCGGCGAGGCCAAGGTGCTGGCCCTGGCGCCGGCCCGCATCGCCATCGGCAACGGCAAGGTGGTTTCGGCGTCCAGCCTGTCCTCCAAGCAGCTGCTGGTCCTGGCCGAAGCCCCGGGGACGACCACCTTGCACTTGTGGTTCAAGAATGGTTCGGAACGCATCATGACGGTGCTGGTACGAGAGGGCAATGTCCAGGCGATACTGGAAGACGTCAAGCGCCTCCTCGCCGGGATGGAGAACGTCACGGCCCGGGTGGCAGGATCGAAGGTCGTGCTCGAAGGCGAAATGGTGAGCGACGACAACCAGGCGCGGGTCCAGGCGATTCAGAAGATGTTCCCTGAACAGGTCGTGAATTTCGTCGGCAAGGTTGGCTGGGAAAAAATGATTTATATGGATGTCAAAGTGCTTGAACTGAGCACCCGCGGTTCGCGTGAACTCGGCATCCGCTGGGATTCGTCGATCAATGGCCCGCATGGCGGCCTGGTGGCCGATTTCTATACCAATACGTCGTTCCGCTACGTGCCGGACCAGAGCGCTAGCGGACTCGACCTGACAGGCGTGCCCTTGCCCGGGAAGGTCTGGCCGCCGAAGGGATTTCTCAATCTCACGACCCTGATCACGTCGCGCATCAATCTGCTGGTGCAGAACGGCGACGCGGAAGTGCTGGCGGCGCCCAGCCTGACCACGCGCAGCGGTTCGAAGGCCCGTTTCGTGGCGGGTGGAGAGATTCCCTTGCCGGTCGCGACGGCCTTCGGCCAGACCCAGGTCGACATGAAGGAATACGGTGTGATCCTGGAGGTCACGCCCGTTACCGACAAGTCGGGGGCGATCTACGCCAAGGTCGACGTCGAAGTCAGCAGCATCGACCGCTCGGTCACGGTGCTGGGCATCCCGGGTTTCCTGAAGCGCAAGACTACGGCCGAATTCAATTCGCGCGACGGCGAATCGGTGGTGTTGAACGGCATGTATCAATACGAAAGCGCCGGCGACACCCAGGACCTGCCGGGCCTGGCCAAGCTGCCGCTGGTGGGCGGCCTGTTCCGCAACAAGGCGAAGACGACCGCGACGCGCGAGGTGGCGATCGTGATCACGCCGCGCGTAGTGACGGCCACGCCGGAAGCCCCATCCGGCCCTGCCGACCTGAACCGGGAGAAATTGGATGAGTTCGACAAAACCATGCGCGACCGCCAGCTACTGCCCAGCAAGTCCGCGCCATTGACGATTACGGAGTAAGAAACATGGTAACCATCGAGGCCAGGGACAAGGATGGCCGGCTGGTCGACTATATCGTCCAGGCGACCGCGGTGCTGGGCGCCGAGGCTGGCTCGCCGATACCGCTGCCTGCGGCGGCGGGGCGCAAGGCGCTGCGCCTGCTGGTCGACGCAGAAGGCGGCGCCAGCGTGATCGACCTGGCATCGCTGTCGGGCGTATTCGTCAATGGCGAACGCATCGTGCGCTATGGACCGCTGCGCGTGGATGACGCGATCAGTGTCGCTGGCATGCAGCTGCGCGTGAAGGCGCTCGGCACTGCCCGGCCGCCCGAACCGTCTCGGCCCAGGATGCACGAGAGCGCGCCCGCTCTCGCTCCCGCTCCCGCCATGGCGCCGCCGCGCCCGGCCCTGACGGTGGCGCCCGCACCGGCACCTGCCCCGGCGTCGGCGACCGCCGCGCGCGAGCCGGCGCCCGTGCAGGTCGTCGAACCGCCCGATCGCTCGCACCAGCAGGCGCTGGCCCGGAACGCCGAATTCCTCCACGCGGAACTGATCAAGGCGCTCGATTTGCGGCGCCAGGACGTCACCCGGATGGGCGACGACGAGCTGCGCGTCGTTGCCAGCAAGCTCATCGACGAACTGATGGCCAAGCTGACATTCCCGGCCATCACCGATCCGGACGAGTTGAAGCGCTTCGTCCTGGACGAGGCGGTCGGCCTCGGCGTACTGGAAAGCCTGATGGCGGACGATTCGGTGACCGAGGTCATGGTCAACGGCGCGGAAGAAATCTTCGTCGAGCGCGACGGGCAGACCGGACGCTCGGACATCGCCTTCTCCAGCGAAAAAGCACTGATGGGTGTGATCGAGCGGATCGTCTCGCCGATCGGACGCCGGGTCGACGAATCGTCGCCCTTGTGTGACGCGCGGTTGAAGGACGGCTCGCGCGTCAACATCGTGATCCGCCCGATCGCCCTCAAGGGGCCGACGATCTCGATTCGTAAGTTTGCCAAGAAGCGCCTCATGGTCGACGACCTGGTGCGATTCGGTTCGGTCGACGCGGCCATGGTTGCCTTCCTGAAGATCTGCGTCGAGCAGAAGAAGAACATCGTCATTTCCGGCGGTACCGGCTCCGGCAAGACGACGCTGCTGAACATCATCTCGAACCTGATCCCGCCGCGCGAGCGGATCGTCACGATCGAGGACGCCGCCGAGCTGAAGCTCTACCACGACAACCTGATCACGCTGGAAGCCCGTCCCGCCAACGTCGAGGGACGCGGGGCGGTCACGATTCGCGACCTGGTCCGCAACGCCCTGCGGATGCGTCCGGACCGCATTGTCGTCGGCGAGTGCCGCGGCGGTGAAGCACTCGACATGCTGCAGGCGATGAACACCGGCCACGACGGCTCGCTGACCACGGCCCACGCGAACTCGCCGCGCGACATGCTGTCGCGCCTCGAGGTGATGGTGATGATGGGCGGCATGGATCTGCCGGTCATGGCGATCCGCGAACAGGTCGCTTCCGCGGTCCAGATCATCGTGCAGCAGACGCGGTTTGCCTGCGGCACCCGCAAGGTCACCAGCATCACCGAGATCACCGGCATGGAGCGCGGCGTGATCCAGATGCAGGAAATCTTCCGCTTCCAGCGCCTGGGCTTTTACGACAACGGCAAGATCCGTGGGCAGTTCGTTCCGACCGGCTACGTGCCGACCTTCTACGAGGAACTGCGCGATTACGGTGTCGAGCTCGACCTGGGCATCTTTGGCGCCGAGCGCGCGGATTTGCAGATGGGGCATGCAAGCAATGGCTGACAGCGTACTGCCACACCTGATCGCGCTTGGCTTCGCCATCACCGTGGTGCTGGGCGTAATGGCCCTATGGGCTGCCGGTCGGCGCTTCGCGGCCTATTACCAGAGCACCGTGCTCGAGACAACGAACGTCAAGCTGTCGGACATGTTCATCTTCATGGACCGCCGCCAGCTGAGCCGTATCAGCCTGGTCGCTACCGTGCTGGTGCCGATCCTGTTGCTGCTAGCGACGGGCAATCCCTTGCTGGCGATCGGCGGCGCGGTGGTATGCCTGTTCGGCCCGAAGCTGGCCCACAAGCGCCTGCGCGACAAGCGCCGCAAGATGCTGATCCGCCAGCTGCCCGACACCCTCGACGCCCTGGTCGGGGGCCTGCGCTCGGGGCTGTCGCTGCCGCAGGCGCTCGGCCTGTTGGCCGAGCAGCTGCCGAAGCCGTCGAACCAGGAGTTCTCGCTGGTGGTGCGCAAGTTGCGCATTGGCGTCGGGCTCGATGTGGTCCTCGACGAGCTCGAATCCCGCGTGCAGTCGAGCGAATACACGATGTTCACCACCAGCATGCTGATCGCGCGTGAGGTGGGGGGCAACCTGACCGAATCGCTGGAACGGCTGGCGGACACGATGCGCAGGAAGCTGACCATGGAAGACAAGATCGATGCGCTGACTTCCCAGGGCAAGCTGCAGGGACTGATTGTCGGCGCGCTGCCGCTGTTCCTGATGTGGGTACTGACCGAAATGGAACCGGAGGCCATGGCGCCGCTGTACTCCACCTGGCTCGGCTACGGCGTGCTGGCCGTGATCTTCGTGCTCGAGCTGATCGGCTATGTGCTGATCCGCAAGATCGTCAACATCAACGTCTGAAGAGGAACGCCCATGCAACCCTACCTGTTCGCGCTGGTGTTCGGGCTGATGTTCGCGCTGACCGTGGTCGCCATCCTGGTCGTCGTCTATAGGGTCGTGACAGCCGTGCCGGATGAAGACCGCACCTATGCCGACAAGCCGCCGAAGCCGCTGGCGATGGTGTGGCCGTTGATCGACGTCGCCACTTTCTACTGCGGGCCGTGGCTGTCGGTCGAGTACCGCGAAAGGACGATCCGCCGCCTGCGCAAGGTCGAGCTGGACTACGCCTTGTCGCCCCAGCAGTGGTTTGGCGCGAAGCTCGTCTACGGCATCCTGATCGGTTTGATTGTCACGCTGCTGACCCTGTGGCTGGGCGTCCAGAGCCTGATCATCCCGGTGATGGGCTTCGTGTTCGGCTTCTACTACCTCGAGATCTGGATGCGCGACCAGGTCAAGCGGGTGGAGACCGAAGTCCTCAAGAACCTGCCGAACCTCCTCGACATGCTCACCATGGCGATCGAATCGGGCTGTAACTTGACCGTCGGCATCAACATCGCTGTCGACAAAACCCCGGACAACGCCTTGCGGCGCGCCTTCGCCCGGGTGCTGCGGGAAATCCGCTCGGGACGCAACCGCATCGATGCCCTGCGCATGATGGACGAGCGTCTCGACATCGGCGCCGTGACCTCGCTGGTGAGCACCCTGGTGCAGGCCGAAAAGACCGGTGCCAGTCTCGGCGCGGTGCTGCGCGCCCAGTCGGCCCAGCGCACCAACGAGCGCTTCGCACGCGCCGAGAAACTGGCGATGGAAGCGCCGGTCAAGATGCTGGGCCCGTTGATCCTGTGTATTTTCCCTTGCACCTTTGTCGTCATCGGCTTCCCGATCGGGATCAAGATGATGAACGCGCTTAACTGAAAGAGATTGATGGTGTCCAGAATTCCCGATACGCCAAGGACGATGACAGGGGCCGTGCTGCTGGCGGCGGTCTTGCTCCTGTGCGGATGCGCGACGGCGCCGGTGCAGCCCGTCGCTGTCGAGCCGGAGATCCACACGATGACGCGCGACGATGCGCTGCGGCTCGCCGGCGAGGCCGAGCGCGTGCTGGCGGCCGGGCGGCTGGCCGACGCCGGCGCCGCCTATATCCGCATCGTCACCGCGTTCCCGGACGATGCCCGGGCCTGGTTCAGGCTCGGCACCATCTACCTGCGTACCGGCCAGTACGGCGCCGCGCAAATGGCGTGCGAACGCGCCTTGCGCCTCGAGCCCGGCATGGCGAAGGCACAGGCCAACCTGGCGCTGGCGCACCTGCGCCAGTTCCGCGCCGCCGCGGAACGCGCCGCGGCCAGTGCCGAGGTGCCCGAGGATAACCGCAAGGCGCTGGCCGTCTTGATGCGCGATGTCGACCGTGCGGTGGGGCCGCCTGTCGTGGCGTACGGCGTGGCGCAGGCAGGAGTGGCGCAGTGAGACCGCAGCGTCGGCCATCATGGCGCCAGTCCGGCCAGGGAACGATCGAATTCCAGATCATGTCCGTGCTGGTCTTGATACCGCTGCTGCTGGGCGTCTTGCAGATGGGCTTGCTCGTAGTGGCAAAGAACACCCTGAACGTCGCCACCCTCGGCGCGGCGCGCGCAGGGGCCGCCTCGGGCGGCAGCCATGCGGCGATGAACGACGCGCTGGCGCTCGGCCTTGCAGCCTTGCACGTGGCCAAGGTCAAGCAAGCCACCGGTGTCGGCATGACGGACATCTCCGCCGGCAATTACACGCAAGTGGCGGTCGGGGCGATAGGCGCTTCGAAAGTCGACAACCTCGTCTACACCAAGATCCGGGTGATCAATCCGGTCAGGGCGTCGTTCGAGGATTTCGGGATCGACAAGGCCGGCGACAAGCTGATCCCCGTGACCAAGGTGTACGACAACATGAAAGTCGGCGCCAAGTCCGGCCAGACGCATGCCGACGCCCTGTTGCTGAAGATCGAAGTGCGCTATTGCGCCGAGCTGGTCGTGCCCTTCATCAGCCAGATCATTCTCGGGTTTAACAGGGACCCGGCTTGCCTGTCGGTGGGTACGCCACGCATTCCCATGGTCAGCCAGGCGCTGGTGCGCATGACGGTGCCGCCGAGCCGGAATACGCTGCTCAAATGAAGGCGCCTTCGATCGAGTTCGGCACCCTGCGCGTCGACCTGGCCCGCAGCTTCGCCTCGCGCCTGGTCGGCCTGCTGGGACGGCGCGGACTCGCACCCGACCGGGCGCTGCTGCTGGCACCGTGCAATAACGTGCATACCTTTTTCATGCGCTTTGCGATCGACGTCGTCTTCCTCGACCGCGACGGTGTCGTGCTGGCGGTCGTCCCGCACCTGGCTCCCTGGCGCCTGGCGGCGGCGCGGCGGGCCTACGCCTGCCTGGAACTGGCGGCCGGCAGTGCCGGTCAACATGGACTGGCGCCGGGCCGGCGCATCGCGCAGTTCGCCGCCGCGCACCTGGGCCGACCGGAGAACGGCCATGCGTAAGGCGTGCGCGAGCCTGGCGCTGAGCGCCTCCGTGCTGGCTGGCGCGCCGGGGCCGGCGTGCGCCGGCGTCCATGCGCACGTCGATCCGGTCAGCGGCATGGTTGTGCTGAGCAATATCGCACCGACCGGGCGCACGGCCGCACCGGCGCCAAGGCGGGGGCAGGCGGGCGAGGCAGGGGCGCCGATTGCATTTCCGCGGGTCAGCGCACAACGCCAGCGCGAGATGGACGGCGATCGCCGCGCCATCCTGCAGGAGGAATTGACTCACGAGCGACGCGCCCTGGCCGCCGCTTCCGCCGCGCGTGCGGCCAGCGATGTGCTGGTGCGTCACGCGGCCAATGTCGCGGCCCTCCAGCGTGAGCTGGCTGCCGTGACGGGCAAATAGAATAATCAACCGTGACCATAGGGATACCATGAAGTCGAAACACAGCAGTCATTTGCCTGAGGCATCGCATGTGCGTGCAACCGTCCTGGACAGGGGCGCGTTGCGCGTTGCGGCGTGTGCGCTGGCCATTCTCGCCGCGGGTTGCGGCGGCGGCGGCGATACGGCGCCGGGAGCGATCCCGCCGATCAATTCGGCTGGGCCGAGCGGAAGTACGCCAGGCAATCCTGGCACCCCGACTGCAGGCATCGGCGTGACGTTGACGCTGCAGGCGGCCGACGGCGCGGCAACCCCGACCACGATCGCGCTCGGCAAGCCGCTCGGCGTGACTGCCACGGTGCTCGACCAGGCCGGCAAGCCGGTCGCGAACGCCTTGCTGACTGTCGCAGTCGACCCGGAAATGCTTTCGATGACGCCGGCCCGCGGCCAGGTTGCTACCGATGCGGGCGGCAAGGCCACGCTCACGCTCGCTCCCGCCGGCGTCGCCAGCAGCGGTCCCACCGTGGTCAAAGTCCTGGCCCAGCAGGGAAGCAACAGCGCCAGCGCGGAAAGCGTGGTCACGGTCGCGCAGCCCGCGCTGTCGGTGCGCCGTGTATCGCCATTGGCCAGCCCGGCCCCGCTGGCCGCGTATGGCGCGGCCCTGGTGACCCTGGACGTGCTCAATGACGGCGCAGTGCTCAGCAGCATGCCGGTGACGCTCAGCCTGCGCTCGAACTGCGCCGATGCCGGCCGCGCGGCGCTGCCGGCCAGCGTGACGACGGTACAGGGCAGGGCCCAGTTCACCTACCAGGACAAGGGCTGCGCTCAGGGCGACAGCATCGTCGCGACCGTGGAGGGCAGCAGCGCCGGGATCAGCGTCGCCATGGCGCCGGCCAGTCCGGATGCCGCCTCGGTCGTCGTCGGCGACATCACGCCGGCCGACAAATCCATCGTCATCCAGGGCACCGGCGGCAACGGGCGCACCGAGACCGCCCTGGTCGGCTTCCGCGTGCTGGACAAGACCGGCGCGCCGGTGGCCAACCAGACCGTGGCGTTCTCGACCATCTCGACCAGGGCGGTCGGGCTGAGCCGCAACAGCGGCCTCACCGACGCCAATGGCGACGTGTATGTGAACCTGATCTCCGGTGTCGAGCCGACCGCGGTCCGGGTCGTGGCAAGGCTGGCCAATGGCGTGAGTACGGTGTCGGACACGATCACGGTGACCACCGGCCTGCCGACCCAGCTCTCGTTCTCGCTCAGCGCGGAAAAGTTCAACATCGAGGGCTACGACTACGACGACGTGGAGAACGAGATCAAGCTGCTGCTGGCGGACCAGTTCAGCAATCCGGTGGCCGACGGGGTGCCGGTGGTGGTGCAGACCGACAGCGGCGCCATCGGCAGCGCCGATCGCGGCGGCTGCCTGACCGCCAACGGCCGCTGCGTCGTCAACCTGCGCAGCCAGAATCCGCGTTACGGCAGCGATGCGGCGGCGCCGCGCGGGCGTGCCGGCCTGGCCACGATTACCGTGACCACGCTGGCGGGCTCCAACGCGGCGCTGAGCGGCGAGATCGCGGTGTTCCTGAGCGGCAGCCATGTCCGTCACTTCACCCTCGACGGCACGCCTGCGGGCGTCGCCTTGACCAGCAGCGGGATGACGGTGACCACGACGAACTGTGCCGCAGTCAATGTCCCGCTGCGAATCAGCGACGCCCGGCGCAATCCGATGCCGGCCGAGACCGCGGTGGCCTTCGACAGTACGGTGTCGATGACGGGCAAGGTGTACCCGGCCGAGGTGCCGAGCGCCGCCCCGATGTATACCGGCGGCGTGGCGACGGGGGACCAGGGCACGGTCCACACCCTGTCGCTGCTGCCGGAGAGCGGGACCTGCCAGCAGGGCGGCACGAAGCAGATGACGGCATCGGCCAACCTGGTCGTGACGACGCCGTTCGGTAATGCCACCCTGTTGCCGATCGTGATCCGCTACCCGGGCAAGGCCGACGCGCCGTGACGCGCGTGGCGCCAGCCGGCGCCAGGTCGCTGGGCCGGCCGGCGAAGCTGTTCATGGCCGCCCTGTTCGGGACGGTCATGATGCTGTCGTTTGCACCAGGCGACGCCTGGTGGCTGACGCCGTTCTGCCTTGCCGGCCTGTTCATGCTGGCGCCGGGGGAGGGGGCGCTTGGTGCCGGCTGGCTCGGCCTGGTGTTCGGCCTGGGCTGGCTGGGCAGCGGCGTCTGGTGGCTGTACCCGGGGCTGGCGGGACACACCGACGCCGGGCCGGCACTGGCCCTGGCGCTGACGCTCGTGCTGGCCTGCTACCAGGCGCTGTTTCCCGCGCTGGCGCTGGCCGCCTTTGCCGCGCTTGCGCGGCGCTGCCCGCAACGAATCGGCGCCGGGGCGTGGCGCTGGAGCGCCGGCGCGTCGCTCTGGATGCTGGCGGAATGGATACGCGCCACCCTGTTCGGCGGCTTTCCCTGGCTGCTGAGCGGCACCGCGCACGCCGCCGCGCCGCTCGGCGCCCTGGCGCCCTGGGTCGGCGTGATGGGTGTCGGATGGATCAATGCCTTCGTGGCGCTGGCGCTGGCCGACGCTTCGCTGCGCGTGCATGAGGGGCTGTTGGCGCGCAAGCGGGCCGCCTGGGCGGAAGCGGCGCTGCAGCTGGGGGTGACCCTGGGGCTGGTCGCATTGGCCTGCGCCCTGCTTCCCTTGCAGCGCTGGACCGCGCCTACCGGCCAGCGCCTGGCGGTGCGCCTGATCCAGGGCGACATGGCGCAGCGGTCCATGGCGACCCCCGCCGGCCTGGCGCAGGCGGCCGGCCGTTATGCCGCCATGGCCGGGAGCACGTCCGCCGACCTGACCGTGATGCCGGAGACGGCCTTGCCGTTGGCCTGGAGTGCGATGCCGCCGCCGGTCCTGGCGCAGTGGCGCGCCCTTGCCGGCGCGCGCCGCACCGCCCTGGTGGTAGGCGCCTTCGGCGCGGACGGCGCCAGGCGCATGGCCACCAACAGTGCGCTGGCACTGCTGCCGGGGGGCGCAGGCCCGTACGACTATCGTTACGACAAGGTGCACCTGGTGCCGTTCGGCGAGCAGACCTGGCCGTGGTCCGCGTGGCTGACCGGCCTCATCTATCGGGAGTTCGACTCGCTGGAGCCGGGTGCGCCCGGCCAGGCGCCATTGATCCTGGAGAAGGGGCGGGTGGCGCTCGGCATCTGCTTCGAGTCCCTGTTCGATGTCGCGACCGCAAACAAGGCCGCCGCCGCCGGCGTGCTCGTCAATCTTACCAATTTCGGCTGGTTCGACGGCAGCTACGCCGCCGCGCAGCACCTCCAGGCAGGCCAAATGCGCGCCCGCGAGACCGGACGGCCCTTCGTCCAGGTGGGGAATACGGGTGGCACAGCCATTGCCGGTCCCGACGGCGAGCTGCGCGCGACGCTCCCGGCCGAGGTGACGGCCGTGCTCGACGCCGAGGTGGAGCTGATGCAAGGAATGACGCCGTTCATGCGCTTCGGTAACGGGCCTCTGCTCGGCGCCAGCCTGATCCTGTTGCTGCTGGCTGCGCGCCGCCCGGCCGCCTCAGACGTCGAGGTGGCGCCCACCGCCGTGCGTACATAGATCTACAGCCTGGCCAGGCGCGCCAGCGCCTGGCGCAAGGTCTCGTCCTGCTTGGCGAAGCAGAAGCGCACGATGCCCGACTCCGTGGGCTGGCTGTAGAAAGGCGAGACGGGAATCGCGGCGACCTGGAACTCGGCGGTCAGCCACTTGGCGAATTCGGTTTCCGGCAGGTTCGATACGGCGTCGTAGCGCACGCACTGGAAATAGGTGCCGTCGGCCGGCAGCAGCTCGAAGCGGGTGTTCGCCAGTCCCGCGCGGAACAGGTCGCGCTTCTCCTGGTAGAAGGCCGGCAGCTCGAGGTAAGGCGCGGGGTCGGCCATGTAGCGCGCGATGCCGTGCTGCATCGGCGTGTTCACGGTGAACACGTTGTACTGGTGCACCTTGCGGAACTCGGCGGTGAGCGCCGCGGGCGCCGCCATGTAGCCGACCTTCCAGCCGGTGACGTGGTAGGTCTTGCCGAAGCTCGAGACCACGAAGGCGCGCTCGGCCAGCACCGGGTGGGTGGCCACCGACGCGTGGCGCTGGCCGTCGTAGACCATGTGCTCGTAGACCTCGTCGGACAGGACCAGGATATCGGTGCCGTCGACGATCGCCGCCAGGCGCTCGAGGTCGGCGCGGCGCAGGATGGTGCCGGTCGGGTTGTGTGGCGAATTGATGACGATGAGGCGGGTGCGCGGGCCGACCGCCGCCGCCACCTTATCCCAGGGCAGGGTGTAGCCCCCGGGGCCCACGTCCATCGCCACCGGGACCGCCACGCCGCCGGCCAGCGCGATTGCCGGCGCATAGCTGTCGTAGGCCGGTTCGATGACGATCGCCTCCTCGCCCGGGCGCACGCAGCAGAGGATGGCCGTGCTCAGGGCCTGGGTGGCGCCAGCGGTGACCGTGATTTCCAGGTTGGGGTCGTAGGCGCGGCCGTAGAGGCGGCCGATCTTGCCGGCGATCGCCTCGCGCAGGGCCGGCACGCCGCTCATCAGCGGGTACTGGTTGTGGCCGGCGCGCATGGCCTCGTTCACGTAGTCGAGCAGCAGCGGGTCGCAGCCGAAGTCGGGGAAGCCCTGGCCGAGATTGACGGCGCCATGCTCGGCGGCGAGGGCCGACATCGTGGAGAAGACGGTGGTGCCGACGGTCGGCAGGCGCGATTGCAGTGCTGGGGTGCTCATGGTCGAAAGCGTGGTTTTAAGCGTGGTTTTGGTCCGCTCATTCTACCGCGAGGGCGAGTTGTGCCTTGGTCCACGCTTCCGGCAGCATGATGCGGAACAGGCCGGCCTGCGCGGTCTTGCGGCCGAGTTTCAGCAAGGCCTTGTCCTTGGTGACCAGGACCCCGGCGCCGGCGTCGCGCGCGATCTCGAGGAATTTCTGGTCGTCGCGGTCGGTGCAGACCGGCAGGCGGACCGGTTTGCTGTCCGGCGCCACCACGACGATCAGGTCGTCGAAACGCTGCGCGGCCTGGCGCCGCGATTGCTCGTCGAGCGGCAGGTGCGGGTAATGCAGCACGACCAGGTATTCGTCGCGGCAGTCGGCGCGGGTGATCGCCTGGACCTCGCCGGCCTCGAGCGCGCGCAGCAGCCGTTCCCAGCGCGGGTCGCGAAAGACGAACAGGTCCAGGCAGACGTTGGTGTCGAGAACAATGCGTTGTTCGGAAGCAGGTATCATATAGGGACTTAATTGCTTTTACGTTTACGATGCTGATTGTTTTATCGCCTGCCAAGTCGCTCGACCTCGACACCCCATCCCCGACCCAGGACCACACGCTGCCCGACTTCATCGACCGTGCCGGCCAATTGATTGGCGTGCTGCGCGACCTGTCCCCTGGGCAGGTCGGCGACCTGATGCACATTTCCGACAGCCTGTCGGTCCTCAACGTGGCGCGCTACGCCAGCTGGACCGCGGACCACGGCGAAGGCTACCAGGCGGTGATGGCCTTTAACGGCGACGTGTATGCCGGGCTCGATGCGCGCAGCCTGGACGCAAAGGCGATCGCCTTTGCCCAGGCCCGCCTGCGCATCCTGTCGGGCCTGTATGGCCTGCTGCGGCCGCTCGACCTGATCCACCCGTATCGCCTGGAAATGGGCACGAAACTGGCCAACCCCGGCGGCAAGGACCTCTACACCTTCTGGGGCGAGACCATCACCCGCGCGCTGAATGCCGAGCTGGCGAAGACCGGCTCCTCGGCGCTGGTCAACCTGGCGTCGGAAGAGTACTTCAAGTCGGTGAAGCCGAAGCTGCTCGACGTGCCCGTCGTTACGCCGGTGTTCGAGGACTGGAAGAACGGAAAATACAAGATCATCTCCTTCTTCGCCAAGCGCGCGCGCGGCATGATGGCGCGCTACGCGATCGAGAAGGGCATCACCGATCCGGAGCAGCTCAAGGAATTCGACGTCGACGGCTATGCCTATATTCCGTCGGAGTCGGGGGAGCGCAATTGGGTGTTCCGCCGCAAAGAGGTGTGATGTAGGGTGGGCACTGCGTGCCCACGCGTTCAAACGGTGTTGGCTTCGAGGGGCGATAACAATATGCCGCCGGAACGGCCAACAATATTCATCGTTCACGCGTGGGCACGGGGTGCCTACGCCGGCCGCGCCCACCCTACGCCGTCACCGCGTAGCGGTGACGTCCTTCGGCGCCGGCTTGGCGCCCGACTTCGACCAGAACTTCCACCACGGCGCGTCGCCGCTGCCCTTGCCGCCCATGAAGCGGCTGTCCGGGTAGTTCAACTGGAATACGCGCTGGGTGTCGTCGCGCAGGTCGAACATGCCGAGCTTGTCGTAGGCGCGGATCATGATGAACAGCGCTTCCTCGCGCGACGGCGATTCGCTGTAGTCCGACACCGCGTTCTGGGCGCGGTTGACGGCGGCCAGGTAGGCGCCGCGGCGATAATAGTAGTTCGCGACGTGGACCTCGTAGGCCGCCATCGCGTTGATCAGGTAGTTCATGCGCGCGATCGAGTCCGGCGCGTATTTGCTGTTCGGGAAGCGGTCGACCAGGGCCTTGAAGGCGGCAAAGGCTTCGCGGGTCGCGCGCGGATCACGCTCGGACGGATCTTGCGAGTACAGCACGCTCATGAAGCCGATCTGGTCGTTGAAGTTGACCAAGCCGCGCAGGTAGTACATGTAGTCGACCTGAGGGTGGTTCGGGTGCAGCTTGATGAAGCGTTCGACCGCGGCCAGGGCCTCGGCCTGGTCCTGCGCCTTGTAGTGCGCGTAGGCGATTTCCATCTGGGCCTGGGCGGCATAGGTGCCGAAGGGGTAGTTCGCTTCCAGGCGCCGGAACAGCTGGATTGCTGCTTCGTAGTGGCCGCCCGCCATCTCTTCGCGTGCCTCAGCGTATAATTTCTCCGCTGACTGATTTTGGGTGGCGTCTGTCTTCTTCGGCAACATGCCGCAGCCCGACAGGCCCAACAAGGCACTCGTAGCAAGCACCACCAACAATTTTTTTTGCATAGCTTTTTGCAGAAAAGTTTTACCGAGATTCAACGAACGGCTGATTATAGCCGATGGGACTGACGTGATATTAACTCCTGCGCCGAATTCGGCGGATTTACCCCTGGACTCCGATTTCGACGACGATATCGTCGCCGAGTTTCCTCTTGCCGGCGGCATCGACCTGACGCCGATCACCCTGCACCTGGATGCCCAGGCCTGCGGTCAGCGCCTCGACAAGGTCGTGGCCGGCCTGGTGCCGCAGTTTTCGCGCAGCCGCCTGCAGCTGTGGTTCGAGCAGGGCCACGTGCTGGTCGACGGCAAGCCGGCGCGCGGCAAGGACACCGCCTACGGCGACGAGACCGTGGTCGTCGAACCGCAGCCGGCGCCGGAAGACACCGCCTTCGCCCCGGAAGCGATCGCCCTGAACATCGTCCACGAGGACGAGCACATCCTGGTGATCAACAAGCCGGCCGGCCTGGTCGTGCATCCGGGCGCCGGCAACTGGTCGGGCACGCTGCTCAACGGCCTGCTGCACCATGCGCCGCAACTGGCGTCGGTGCCGCGCGCCGGCATCGTGCACCGCCTGGACAAGGACACCAGCGGCCTGATGGTGGTCGGCAAGACCCTGGCGGCCCAGACCGACCTGGTGCGCCAGCTGCAGGCGCGCAGCGTCAAGCGCGAATACTTCGCCCTGGTGTGGGGCACGCCGAGCCTGTCGGGCACCATCAATGCGTCGATGGGACGGCACCCGAAGGACCGCGTCAAGATGGCGGTCTCGACCGGCCTGGGCGCCAAGCCCGCGATCACCCACTACGAGCGCGTCGCCAGCGGCATGCTCGACCGCCGCCCGGTCAGCCTGGTGCGCTGCTCGCTCGAAACCGGCCGCACCCACCAGATCCGCGTGCACATGCTGTCGATCGGCTTCGGCCTGGTCGGCGATTCGGTGTACGGCAAGACCCACCTGAGTCCAGTGTTCCACCGCCAGGCCCTGCAGGCGCGCCGCCTCGGCCTGGTGCATCCGGCCACGGGCGAGGCCTGCGAATGGGTGGTGCCGCTGGCCGAGGACTTCGCCGAGCTGATCGCGCGCGCCGGCATCCCGGAACCGGAAGCCGCGTGATGGAAGCCGCCGACCTGGTCATCCCCGACTGGCCCGGGCTGCCCGAGAACATCGGCGCCCTGGCCACGACGCGCGCCGGCGGCGTCTCCGTCGGTCCCTACGACGATGGTCGCGGCGGCGGCGGACTGAACCTCGGCCTGCACGTCGGCGACGATCCGGCCCGGGTGGCCGAGAACCGCGCGCGCCTGCAGGTCCTGCTGCCGGGACGCCCGGCCTGGATCGCCCAGGTGCACGGCAACGGCGTGGTCGATGCGGCCACCGTCGGGCCTGGCCAGCCGGTGCGCGAGGGCGATGCCAGCATCGCTACCGGGCGCGGCGTGGTCTGCGCCATCCTCACCGCCGACTGCCTGCCGGTGCTGTTCGCCGACCTCGACGGGCGGGTGGTGGGCGCGGCCCACGCCGGCTGGCGTGGGCTGGCCGGCGGCGTGCTGCAGGCAAGCGTGCGCGCCATGCGCCGCGCCGGGGCAGGGGAGATCAGCGCCTGGCTGGGGCCGGCGATCGGGCCGATGGCCTTCGAGGTGGGGCAGGACGTGTTCGACAGCTTCGCGCTGGCGCTGCCGGGCGTCGACATCGGCTTTGCCTTCCGGCGCCACCCCGAACAGGCGTCGAAATACCTTGCCGACATGTTCGCGCTGGCGCGCCTGATGCTCGAACGCGAAGGCGTGACCGGGATTGCCGGCGGCATCCATTGCACCGCCACCGAGCGCGACCGTTTCTATTCGTACCGCCGCGACGGCGTGACTGGCCGCCAGGCGAGTTTGATCTGGCTCAAGTAGTAAACTGCAGCGGCATCGACACTGGCTAGTCTGCGCCGCCACAGCCGCCGTCGGCGCCAGTAGCGCAGCCGGAGGAGCCGCCGCCGTCGCCCATCGACGTGTAGGCGGGAACAGTGCGCAGCGGCAACGGCGCGTCCGTGACGGCAGCGCCCTCAGGGTGCCGTGCCGATGCGTCGGCGCGACGCCGGCGCCGTCTTCCCGCCCCGGCGAGGTAAAAAAGTATAGACAAGGGCAACACGCCGTAGCCGAAAAAAGTCATAATTCCGGCGATCACCGAGGTTTCGGTCGCCGCCATCAGGATGACGACGTAGGCCCAGCCGATTGCAACGATCCACATGCTTTTCTCCAGTTGACAACCCGATTTTACCAACGGAAGCCGACATGAACATGCCCGACCCGCAAGCCTTCGCCGCAACCTGGATGACGCAGCTGACCGACCCATCTGCCTGGCAGGGCTGGCTCAAGCTGCCCGGCGCGAATTTCGGCGCGAATCCTGGCGCACATTTCGGCGCAAACGTGGGTACAGGCGCGGCCCATCCGCTGGCCGGCATCCTCAAGGATTTCAAGGTCGGCATCGACCCGGCGCGCCTGGACGCCCTGCGCCAGGACTACCTGCAAAAAGCGGGC
The DNA here is from genome assembly GCF_042647645.1 of Massilia haematophila. Lineage (NCBI taxonomy): Bacteria > Pseudomonadati > Pseudomonadota > Betaproteobacteria > Burkholderiales > Oxalobacteraceae > Massilia > Massilia haematophila. Next base: position 1,000,957 of record NZ_JBHRVV010000001.1, read on the forward strand.
AAGCTGTGGCAGGACTTCATGATGGCCAAGACGCCGGAACTGCACGACCGCCGTTTCTCGGGCTCGGAATGGACCGCCAATCCCTTCTCCGCCTTCTCCGCCGCGTCCTACCTGCTCAATGCCGACTTCATGCTGGCCCTGGCCGACGCCGTCGAGGCGCCGCCGCGCGAGCGCCAGAAGATCCGTTTTGCTGTCCAGCAAATGGTCGACGCGATGTCGCCGGCGAACTTCCTCGCGACCAATCCGGAAGCGCAGAAGAAGATGCTCGAGACCAAGGGCGAAAGCCTGACCCAGGGCCTGCAGAACATGCTGGCCGACATGCAGAAAGGGCGCATCTCGCAGTCCGACGAGTCGGCCTTCGAGGTCGGCAGGAATGTCGCCACCACGCCGGGCGAGGTGGTCTACGAGAACGAGCTGTTCCAGCTGATCCAGTACCGCCCGTCCACCCCGCAAGTGCGCGAGGTGCCGCTGCTGATGATCCCGCCCTGCATCAACAAGTTCTACATCCTCGACCTGCAGCCGGAAAATTCGGTCGTGCGCTACGTGGTCGAGCAGGGCAACACGGTGTTCATGGTGTCCTGGCGCAACCCGGACCCGAGCATGGGCGCGCTGACCTGGGACGACTACGTCGAACGCGGCGCCATCGAGGCCCTCGACGTGGTGCGCGCGATCAGCGGCCAGCCGAAGGTCCACATGTTCGGCTTCTGCGTCGGCGGCACCATCGCCGCCACCGCGCTGTCGGTGCTGGCGGCGCGCGGCCAGCAGCCGGCGGCCAGCCTGAGCCTGCTCACGACCCTGCTCGATTTCAGCGATACCGGCGTGCTCGAGGTCTTCGTCGACGAAGCCCAGGTCGCCATGCGCGAACAGAACCTGGCCAAGGGCGGCATCATGCCGGGACGCGACCTGGCCACCACCTTCTCGGCGCTGCGTCCGAACGACCTGGTGTGGAACTATGTCCAGCAGAACTACCTGAAGGGCAAGACCCCGCCGGCCTTCGACCTGCTGTACTGGAATGCCGACAGCACCAACCTGCCGGGTCCCATGTTCTGCTGGTATCTGCGCAACACCTACCTCGAGAACAAGCTCAAGCAGCCGGGCAAGCTGACGGTCTGCGGCGTGCCGGTCGACCTGGGCCGGATCGACTGCCCGGTCTTCATCTACGGCTCGAAGGAAGACCACATCGTGCCCTGGCCGGCCGCCTTCGCCTCGATGAATTTGCTGAACCCGAAGAAAGCCAAGGCCAACCGCTTCGTGCTGGGCGCCTCGGGCCACATCGCCGGCGTAATCAACCCGGCGTCCAAGGGCAAGCGCAGCTACTGGGTGAATGGAAAAGGCGGCGAAAAGAACGGCCGCGCCCGCGCGCGCACGGCGCAAGAGTGGTTCGCCGGCGCCACCGAGCACAAGGGCAGCTGGTGGCCGGAATGGGCACGCTTCCTGGCGGAAAATGGCGGCAAGGAAGTGCCGGCCCCTAGCCAGGCCGGCAATGAGCAGTACCGGCCGTCCGAGCCGGCGCCGGGACGCTACGTGAAGGCGCGCGCCGATTGAAGGCGTGTGGGTATTGCTTATAAATAAATTGAATGGTAAAACCTTCAATTGCTGCACCTGCACCCGAATTCCCGGATTCGGGTCCTGCAAGCAACACGGAGACAGCAGGAGCTACCCACCACCGCTGTATGGTCATGATTAAAGCGCGGCCCATGAAGCCAAGCGCAACCAATGGAACTTGAGATGAGTAGTGCAAAAAACAGTACTGAACGCCTGATCAAGAAATACCCGAACCGTCGCCTTTACGACACCCAGACCAGTTCCTACATCACCCTGACGGACGTGAAGCAACTGGTGCTCGACGCCGACGAGTTCACGGTGGTCGACGCCAAGACGAACGAGGACCTGACCCGCAGCATCCTGCTGCAGATCATCCTGGAAGAAGAAGCGAATGGCGTGCCGATGTTCTCGAGCTCCGTGCTGGCCCAGATCATTCGCTACTACGGCCATGCGATGCAGGGCATGATGGGCTCCTACCTGGAAAAGAACGTCCAGGCCTTCACTGACATCCAGAACAAGTTCACCAGCAACGCCGCCGGTGCCCTGGAGGGCAAGCCCTTCAGCCCGGAAATGTGGACCCAGTTCATGAACGTCCAGGGTCCGATGATGCAGGGCATGATGAACAATTACATCGACCAGAGCAAGAACCTGTTCATGCAGATGCAGGAACAGATGCAGAACCAGAGCAAGGCGATGTTCGCGGCGTTTCCGTTCCCGGGCATGAATCCGCCGGACAAGAAGTAAGCGCGGCAACGTCGGCGGCGACCCATGTGCGATGTTGGGTTGCGTAGGGTGGGCTCTCGAGCCCACGCTGTCTCACCGCCGGCTACCCGGCGCCTGCGAACAACACCATCAACGCGCGAAGGATGGCAAAAGAGGTCTCGCGGTTCTCCACGAGCCCCGCTTCGGGTACAATCGCGGATTGCCCAGAATTTTTTGCCGTCCTCTCCATGACTGAACTCCGTCGCAATCCTCTTCCCACCAGTATCGATGCCGTCACCGGCGCCCAAGTGGCCCCGAAGGTCGGCTTCGTCTCGCTCGGCTGCCCGAAGGCGCTGGTCGATTCCGAGCAGATCCTGACCCAGCTGCGCGCGGAGGGTTACCAGACCGCCAAGTCCTACGACGGCGCGGACCTCGTGATCGTCAACACCTGCGGCTTCATCGACGCCGCGGTGCAGGAGTCGCTCGACGCGATCGGCGAGGCGCTGGCCGAGAACGGCAAGGTCATCGTCACCGGCTGCCTGGGCGCGAAGAAGGACGCCTCGGGCGAGGACATCATCACCAAGGTGCACCCGAAGGTGCTGGCCGTGACCGGCCCGCATGCCGTGGCCGAGGTCATGAATTCGGTCCACACCCACCTGCCCAAGCCGCACGATCCTTTCGTCGACCTGGTGCCGGACCACGGCGTCAAGCTGACCCCGAAGCACTACGCCTACCTGAAGATTTCCGAAGGCTGCAACCACCGCTGCAGCTTCTGCATCATCCCGTCGATGCGCGGCGACCTGGTCTCGCGCCCGATCCACGAGGTGCTGACCGAGGCCGAGAACCTGTTCAAGGCCGGCGTCAAGGAACTGCTGGTGATTTCGCAGGACACCTCGGCCTATGGCGTGGACGTGAAGTTCCGCACCGGCTTCTGGAACGGCCGCCCGATCAAGACTCACATGACCCAGCTGGTCGAAGCGCTGGGCGTGCTGGCGCGCCAGTATGACGCCTGGGTGCGCCTGCACTACGTTTATCCTTACCCGCACGTCGACCAGGCGATCCCGCTGATGGGCGACGGCCACGTCCTGCCTTACCTCGACATCCCGATGCAGCACGCGCATCCGGACGTCCTCAAGCGCATGAAGCGTCCGGCCAGCGGCGAAAAGAACCTGGACCGCATCCTGGCCTGGCGCAAGATGAACCCGGACCTGACGATCCGCTCGACCTTCATCGCCGGCTTCCCGGGCGAAACCGAGGCCGAGTTCGAATACCTGCTGGACTTCCTGCGGGAAGCGCAGATCGACCGCCTCGGCTGCTTCGCCTACTCGCCGGTGGAAGGCGCCAGCGCCAATGAATTGGATAACCCGGTGCCGGAAGAAGTGCGCGAAGAACGCCGCGCGCGCGTCATGCTGCTGCAGGAAGAAATCTCGGCCAAGCGCCTGCAGGCCAAGGTCGGCAAGACCATCCGCGTGCTGGTCGACGAAGTCAATGCCCGCGAAGCGATCGGCCGCTCGGCCGCCGACGCTCCGGAAATCGACGGCGTCGTCCACATCAAGCGCTCGCTGGTGCCGGGCAAGGCCAAGCTGGCCGTCGGCCAGTTCGCCGACGTGGTCGTGACGAAAGCCGACGCCCACGACCTGTGGGCAACCGTGGCGTAAAATGGTTCCGTAGGGTGGGTACTTGTACCCACCGATCTGGCACCGTCACATTGCCGGCCGCTGTTCGCACCAACAGCGCCGGCATTGTCATTTCAGGATACTGAACTCTTATCGCAAGAAAGGGCCCCCATGACCAAGAAGTCCCTCCAGACCACCCTGATCCACACCGACTATGCACCCCCGGCAGGCTTCGACGCCTACCCGCCCGGCATCCACCGCGCCTCGACCGTGCTGTTCGAGAACGTCGCCGCCCTGCGATCGGGGGACTGGAAGAACAAGACCGCCTATACCTACGGCCTGCACGGCACCCCGACCACCTTCACGCTCGAAGCGCGCCTGGCCGAGATCGAAGGCGGCAAGCACTGCCTGCTGGCGCCTTCCGGGCTGTCGGCGATCTCGATGGTCGATTTCGCCTTCCTGACGAGCGGCGACGACGTCCTACTGCCGGATAACGTCTACAACCCGAACCGCGAACTGGGCCGCTGGCTGTCGCAGGACTTCGGCATCAGCGCGCGCTACTACGACCCGCTGGTCGGCGCCGGCATCGCCGAACTGATCCAGCCGAACACGAAGCTGGTCTGGACCGAGGCGCCGGGGTCGGTGTCGATGGAAGTGCCGGACCTGCGCGCGATCTGCGACGCCGCCCACGCGCGCGGCGTGCTGGTGGCGCTCGACAACACCTGGGCCGCAGGCCTGGCGCTGCGCGGCTTCGACGTCGGCGTCGACATCGTCATGCACGCGCTGACCAAGTACCAGTCGGGCGGCTCGGACCTGCTGATGGGAGCGGTGATCACGCGCGAACGCGCCGTCCACGACAAGCTGGCCACGGCCCACATGCGCCTCGGCCTGGGCGTGAGCCCGGACGACGCCTATCTCGTGATGCGCGGCCTGCCGACCATGAAGCTGCGCTTCGAGGCCCACGACCGCGCCGCGCGCGAGGTGGCGGCCTGGCTCAAGGCCCGTCCCGAGATTGTACGCGTGCTGCATCCGGCCTTCGAGGACTGCCCGGGGCACGCACACTGGCAGCGCGATTTCACCGGGGCCGGCGGGCTGTTCTCGGTGATCTTCGACGAGCGCTACACGGAGGCGCAGACCGACCGTTTCGTCGATTCGCTGGAACTGTTCGGCCTCGGCTACAGCTGGGGCGGCGCCAACAGCCTGGCGGTGCCGTACCGGATGGGGGCGATCCGCCGCGACTGGCAGGAGCAGGGCACGCTGGTGCGCTTCAATATCGGGCTGGAGGACCCGCGCGACCTGATTGCGGATATCGAGCAGGCGCTTGCCACGCTGTGAGGGATGGTGTGGCGCCGCCTGTGGCTTCGGCGGCGCCAACTTTGGGGTCAAGGGGCGTCCGCGTGGGCACAAGTGCCCACCCTACAAGGTCAAAAACATGCGGCACTTCGATTGATCGCGTGTCCTACGTATATGTGCCTTTCGTAGGGTGGGCTCTCGAGCCCACGCGGTACGACGCTCGAATGATCGAAACGCAAACGGGACGCACCGCGGCGCGCCGACCTCCAACTTACTGCTTCAACACCCGCCGCAGCGTATTGGACAGGTCTTCCAACGAAAACTTCGCCACGTAGGCGTCGGCGCCGACGTTCTTGACGTGCTCCTCGTTGGTCGTGCCCGTCAGCGAGGAGTGGATCACCACCGGAATGTTCGCGAGGCGGGCGCTTTTCTTGATGTTGCGGGTCAGGGTGAAGCCGTCCATTTCCGGCATCTCGAGGTCGGTCAGCACCAGGGCGACCTTGTCGGAAACGGTCTTGCCCTCGGCTTCGGCGGCATTCGCGATGCTGTTCAACTGGTCCCAGGCTTCCTTGCCGCTCTTGGTCATGACGTAGGGCAGGCCCATCGCGTCCAGGCCCTGCTCGATGAGGGCGCGCGCGACCACCGAGTCGTCCGCCGCCAGCACGACCGAGCCCGGCTTGATCTGGATCCTGGCGCCGACCGCCTGCTGGCTGATCTCGGGGCCGGAATCCGGATTCAGGTTGCGCAGGATGGTCTCGACGTCGAGCACCTGGGCCAGGCGACCACCGTGACCGTTCGCGCCGTCCTCGCCTTCGAGGCGGGCGATGCTGGTGACCATGCCGCTGCCGGCGCTCTTTTCGGCCGACATCACCTGGCTCCAGTCCAGGCGCACGATCTCTTCGACGCTCTCGACCGCGAAGGCCTGGGTGGTGCGGGCGAATTCGGTGACCAGCATGATGTTCAGGCCGGTTTTCGGCTTGACGCCGGCGATCGCCGGCAGGTCGAGTACCTGGATGATCTGGCCGCGCAGGTTGACCACGCCAAGCACGTGCGCCGGCGAACCGGCGACCGCGGTAATCGCCGGCATGGCGACGATCTCGCGGATCTTGAATACGTTGATGCCGAACAGCTCGTTGTGCTCGCCCTGGTCGTCGCCACCGAGGCGGAACAGCAGCAACTCGAACTTGTTGGTGCCGGTAAGATTGCTGCGCTCGTCGACTTCCTGCTGAACCGATTTCATATATCGCCCTGAAAATTAGTGATGCCGTAGGGAAAGCATTCTAGCTGCGAAAAGGACGAAACTGTAAAGACCGGCTCAAACAGGCATGGATTTGTTGCTGTTCAGATCCAAAAAACCACGAATCAGGCGGTAGGCCTTCCAGACCCAGGCGATACCCCATACCAACAATGCAACAGGCAGGCCGACGATGGTCGCGAACAGGATGCCGCCGACCACCATCCACAGCACGTAGAACCAGAACGAGCGCAGCATCCAGGTATGGTGGCTGTAGACCATGGTGCCTGCGGTGTCGGGCCGCTTGATGTAATTGACGATCACCGGCAGGATCGACAGCATCCCCAGCGAAAAGAAGAAAGTGGCGGCATGGACCAGGTAGAGAATGCGCGCCAGTTGCTTGGCGTCTTCGATTCCGCGGTCCAGGACGAGTTCTTGCGACATGATCAGGCTCCTTCGGGACGACCCCGCTTGTTTCGATGCTTGTCTCTATTGTAACAGTCCGGCATGGTGATTTCGTTAAGCTTGCGTGGAGGCGGGCGCCGGGCTGCCACGGCTGCGCTGCTAAAGCTGGGATTCGACCCAGGCCGCGATCCGTCCCGCATCCATGGCGCCGGCCTGGCGCGCGATCTCGCGGCCGCCGCGAAACAGCGCCAGGGTCGGGATGCTGCGGATCGCGAAGCGCGCCGAGACATCCTGGGCACGTTCGGTGTCCACCTTCAGCAGGCGCACGCGCGGTTCGAGCCGCTGCGCCGCCTGCGCATAATGGGGCGCCATCATCTTGCAGGGGCCGCACCAGTCGGCCCAGAAGTCCACCAGCACCGGGATGTCGTTGCGCGAAATGTGGCGGGCGAACTGTGCGGACGAAACGTCCAGCGGCCGGCCAGTAAACAATGCTTGCGCGCACTTGCCGCACACCGGCTGGTCGGCAAGGCGTTCAGGCGCGAGACGGTTGACGGCCTCGCATTGCGGGCACACGATGTGGATTGGATCGCTCACGGTGTCATCTCCTCGGACAATGGATGTTGGCGCTATTGTAAGCCGGCCGTCGCCGGCGCGTGGTTTCCGGGCTGGCGCCGGCAAGTCGCGCCGCGGCCCAACCATGCGCCGCAGCAAGGGCGCCGGACGTAGAATCGCTTCATCAGCAATTGCAATAAAACCAATGACGAATCCGACCCAGGCTTGCACCCAACTGATCGGCTGCGCCGGCTGGAGCCTGCGCAGCGAACACGCCGCGCACTTCCCAAGCGCGGGCAGCCACCTCGAGCGCTACGCCGCCGTCTTTCCGATGGTCGAGATCAACTCGTCCTTCTACCGCCCGCACCAGCCCAAGACCTATGCGCGCTGGGCCGAGAGCGTGCCGGATGCGTTCCGCTTCGCGGTCAAGGTGCCGCGTTCGATCACCCACGACGCCGGCCTGCGCGACATCGACGCGCTGTTGGACCGCTTCGCAAGCGAGGCCGGCACCCTGGGCAAGAAGCTCGGCTGCCTGCTGGTGCAGCTGCCGCCGAAGTTCGGCTTCCACGACGAGACCGTGCGCGGCTTCTTCCTGCGCCTGCAGGCGCGTTTCGACTGCATGATCGCCTGCGAAGGGCGGCACCCGAGCTGGTTCAGCGACACCGCCACCGAGGTGCTGCGCGAGCGCGGCGTGACGCGCGTGATCGCCGATCCGCCGGCCGGCCAGCCGGGGCCGCACGTGCCGACCACGGAGGACATCTACGTGCGCCTGCATGGCGCGCCGCGCATTTATTACTCCTCGTATTCGCAGGAGTACCTGGCGGCGCTGGCGCGCGACCTGGCCGTGCACAGTGCGGCCGGCCGCACCGTCTGGTGCATCTTCGATAACACGTTATCCGGCACTCATACTGTTCAGGCTCGGTTTCTTCTCGATCTGCTTCAACGCCATTAATCTCCAGGGCGGGCAGGCATGGTGAGTCAAGCTGAGGCATGAGACCGACACCTGCGCCGGCCTCTATCCTCTGTGCAAAAAAAGTGTTTATAAACTGAAAGAAATGCCGTAAAATCAACAGCTTAAGCTAACGAGCGTGTCGCCAGAAAAGTGGTGGCAAAATACTTCTTGCACATCACAATTTATCGCGCAGAACCCCTGCCAAAAAGTCTCTCTTGTAGGCCTGAGTACGCACACCAACTTCCTCCCGGCTTTTGGTTCTTGGTAGATGACGACAATCAGGTAGTTGTCGAGCCAGCCCTTCTTTTCCTTATTGATCGGTTCATCAAGCAAGGGAGGTACAAAGGCAAGCACACGCATAAAGCAATGGCCTATGACCTTGCCGATTGGTGGCAATACCTCGTTGAGCGGGGGATTTCCTGGGCTGATGCTGAGACTGACCTCCTCGTTGAATATCGCGAAAGCCGTTTGGCCACGATTAGCCGGCAGACGCATGAGACATTAAAGGCTAGTACGGTTAATCGAAGACTAAGTGCAGTTCTAGCGTTTTACCGGTGGGCTCACGGTCGAAATCTGTTCTATCACTCCACTTTAGACGAGCTCGAAGTTCGCACTAGAATGAGGGAAATCGATTCCGATCCGTTGAGCCACACAAGGTCGGGAGTATTTCACCAGACGGTATCGACATTAATGGCGGAAGACGATGCTGACGGACGCGTCAGTGTTCGTGTGATAAATGCGAATGGTCATTGGAAGCTGTTGCAGAGCGAGCTTGGGCCACTTCCGACGGAACAATCGGCGGACGACCCCAGGCCCTCAAGGGATCGCTTGGCCGCTGAACTCTCATTTTGGACAGGGCTTCGCGTAGATGAGGTGGCGAAGCTTAGCACACTACAAATTCTTAACTTACTGCCGGCCGACGATGCGTTGCCTCATGAAATGTTAGCTGTGGTAGTCACAAAGACAAAGCGACTCAAGGCGCGGACGGTTTTTGTGCCGGTATATTTAATCCGCGAATTATTGCACTACATCGAGCATGAGCGAAAAGAAGGTTTAACAGCGGGCGCAAAACATCGAGTTAAAAAGCACAACCTCTTGTTTGTAAATAGTGCATCTGCTAATCACCACGCAGGCAAACCTGTACATCCCGACACGTTTGATCGAAAATTTCGTGCCGCAGTATTGCGCGCGGGACTAGTTCAGCATGTCGAAAAAACTGATCCAGATACAAGGCAAATGTATCTGACCAGAGACGTTCGCTATACCTTTCATGATCTGAGGCACTCATTCGCAATATATCTATATTTGTCCTTGGAGGCAGCAGGAAATGCTGCGCCATGGCTTGAGGTCTCGCAGCGCCTCGGCCATTCCTATTTAAAGACGACGACCGATATTTATCTAGCCCATCTGGAGGTGAACAGGCGCGCAATTAATGCCGAGGTGTATGCTGCTACAAGGAGTCGCTGGAGTGGGGACTAAAAAGATTAAAGCTGCGGCCAGATTCGAAGTTCTTGAAATTCTTCCCCCAGTTGCCGCAGTTGTTCCTCTCAGCAGTGCGCGGGCGAAAATCCCATTTTTCCGTATTAAGCACAGTAGTACGGATCAGGAAGCAAGTATTGTTTATCCTGCCGTGACGGAAAACGGGGTCCCCTGGGAACTGAATATCTCTGCGCTTATGCCGGCGCCTAACCTATGCAGGCCATTAGCCGAGGCGATTATTCAAGCATATGGGCCAACTCCTAATCGAAAAACCCTTCGCGGGATCATCGGTGCTTTGACCTCAGGAATGATTGCATTTCTTGTCGATACAGAACGGTGCTACATAGACCTGTCTGGCATAAATAAGGGCCTCTTAGAGACTTTCATGGATTGGCTCGATCATAAAGCGATATGGGCGGAATCAGCTCGGCCGAAGCTCTACCGAAACTTTGCTGGGCTTTTGCGCAGGCTAAAAACAATGGAGCCTTGGCGAAATTCTTTTGGCCCTGATTTTCATATCCCTTCCGGGCACTGGGTCGGTGCCGATCGTCGACGAAATCCTGTAAATGTTATCGATCAAGATCTTATGACGCGGATACGACGCGCGTGCATATCAGAGGTTACGGAAATAATGAGCCTCTTTAATGAGACGATGGAGATATGCGCGAGCTCTCGAGAAAATTTGGTGCCATTAGATTCTTTGCCGCCAATGAAAAAGGGGCCGAAGCGTCCCGGAGAAAAGGGAGGGTGGTCAGTGGATCTGTTTATTGCCTACGCAGATCAGACCTCAAAAGGGGGCCCAGTTCTTACAGCGACCCAGGTTGCTCAGCAATACTCAAATGGGGCCGCGCTCGCGCGAGCAATGGTGCGCCGGAACGTGAGCATGGTCCGCGATATCGCACCAAGATTCCATGCAACCAGTCGCACGATCGTGCCGTTCGTTCTACTGATGACGATTGCACTTGCATATAATCCGGATACTATCAGAAATAGTAAGGTCGATGATTACTATTATGATCATGAATTGGGTGAATTTTTCATCGCCAATGCATATAAGGGGCGATCCGGCGCACGTCAGCCCGTATATATTCCCATCGACGATAATGCTGATAACCCATCTGTATTATTTCAATTCCTTCTGCAGTGGACGGCTCGACTTAGAGCTTCGATCGATGCACAATTAAGAAGTCATCTATTCGTATTCGCTAGCGCCGATGACCTGACGGTGAGTGCTTTTTACTCGGGCGACAGCCAGATCTGGAAAAGGCAGCTTGAGAATTTCAGGAGCGCACATGATCTGGAGTACTTTACCCTTGAGATGATCCGGAAGACGGTCCTCGACCTCGCATACGACATCTTTGGTGGCGACATAAAGGCCGTCCAGATTCAGGCATCCCATCGCTCTGCGGAGACCACCAATATTTATTCTTCGGCCGGGGAGCAGCAGCGGCGTTACCAGAAGCTAGGCAGAGTAATGGAGCAACGACAGCGGCACCGCGAAACGAATGGGTTGATCGATCCGCGGGACCGTAGCAAGAGTGAGGATCTGAGCTGCGCTACGCCCGGATGGCAGTGTGGCGATCCGTATGACAGCCCGTTCTCTGAGAAAGGAAAGCTTTGCGTTAAGTACGGATGGTGCCCGGTTTGTCCGCTTGGTCTAATCGACCTCTCTGTACCGCTCACATTTGCATACGCTATAGGCCTGCTAGATGCGGTAAATCGTGCTCAAAGCGCAATGAGTCCGGAGACTTGGCTTCAGCGCCTCGGCCCAATCAAAAGGAAGCTCGAGGAATATTGGCTGCCTTTATTTAACCCAGACATTGTAGAGGCAGCGCGAACAATCCAAATCCCAATATTGCCAATGCCGGAGTAGCATGTGCGTGGAAATCAGATAAAAGTTTTAACAACACCAGAAGTTGTCGGTCGACGAAGTGAGTGCCAATTTCATTTGTTGCCCAACCCGAGTTCCTGTCGCATTTCGAGCACAAGTTGCTGGAGTGATTCAATTTGGCGGCTAGATCGTGACATTGGGCTACGATCCCATGAATCTACAATCAACTGGGAATTCCCGCTGGAGGACGGGTCGCATTTTACCGATGCACGCCATGCTCTTCTGCTAGATACATTCAAGCGCTTCATTTGGTCTGCGGTCGTGGACTCGCGTGGGGGAGGAGCGTGGAGCTATCATTCATTCGCCACTAGAGCCTCCACAATCAAACGAATCGTGCGGTGGATGGTGAAATATAACTACTTCACTCTGGCGATGATTGACCCCAATGCGGTAAGTCAGTTCACGGATGATCTAGTTGAAGAGCTTCAAAGCGACGGCACTCTATTGGATGACGCCGCGTTGCTGGAGGGTAATTCTGAAAGCGATTTGCCAGACGAAGCGATCTTTGAGAACGACGATCAATATGGCGAGGAAAGTGACGAAGAGATCGGGTTTGCCAGCCTAGTATGTAAATGCCTTGTAGTTTGGCAGAAGCTCTGGTATCAGTCGCCAGCTCTAAAAAGTGCTGGTTTGCCAGGCATCGAAGAAGATCCTTTACGCGGCCAAAGTGCAAGGAGTCTGACCCTGCAATTGACAACTTGGGTCATAAAAAGGATCCCGCCACTACCTGACGAGGTTGCGATCCCTGTCATGAACGAGGCACACCGCTGGCTGGGGTGTCGTGCTGATGACGTTATTCGATTGCACAATATGTATATGGATGCTTTGGCTATGCGGGACATTGTGTCGAAGCAGACAGTTCGTCTACATGTTGTAAGAAATATTCCATCCTTTACTTTCTCCGTAGAGCATGATGAGAGCGAGCCCTGGCATCCAGAGATTTCGCCGAGCTCAACTTTTAGCGTCGACGGAAATGTCCAGCTTCAGGTGCCGACCGACGCGGTTCGAGACCTGGTGGAGAAAGTGGCTGCAGCTTGTTCAATCGTAATTCAGTCAGAGACAGGGATGCGGGTCAGCGAATTAGCGGCCATTGAAAGCGGAGTGGATGAGAACTCCGGACTTCCTAAAGCTCTTGCTACTCAGTTGTCGAAAACGGGGCTGAACCAACTTTTCTTTATTCGTTCCACGCTCATTAAGACTGTCAAGTCACCCAAATTGGAAGAGTGGCTAGCTGGTTCTTGTCCTGTTGGGTCGAGCTTTACTCCTGGCCCGATTCGGGCCATTCAAATTCTGGAGGCGTTGTTCGAGCCATGGCGACGAATAAGCGAGGATGCTCGCACGAAGAAAGCCCTTTTCATAGTTGCAAGAGGAAGCGGTCTGTCTGTGAACCCAGGAGTGTTTGCGGCAGCGAGAACGTATTCCCTGAGGATCAAACAGAAATGGTTTATTCAAGAATGCGTGGACCTCGCTCAATTACCTGATCAGAGTCGGCTAGGGGAAGATCTTGCGCTCTATCGTGAAACTGCTGGGCATTGCATCCAAACTCACCAGTGGCGCAAAACTTTTGCAATGTATGTCGTGCGCACCGATCCAAGAATGGTCCCGGCAATCGCTCTCCAGTTCAAGCACTTATCCGTTGCTATGACGGAGAGCGCATACATCAGCAAGGACCCCAGTTTGATGCGCGAGTATAGCGCACAGCAGGCACGGGCAGCGGCGACGTTCTTCTATCGTGCAATTACCGGAAAGGATACGGTGGCAGGACGAATGGCAAGACTGATAGACGAGTGGCGTGCAACTTTGCTTGAAAGGATCGGCGCCAAAAGTGCGACAGGCGCGATCGACATTTTGCAGGAACTGTGTGAGAGCCGGAATATCCGGGCGTTCACCTCGCCACATGGAAAATGCTTTATCCGGGTTCGTCCTTCGGAGGCGAGATGTCATCAGCAAGCAGGGAGTCACCATTGGGCGAACAAGAAACCAAACTACGATCACCGGGAACCTGACGTCTGTAATGGATGTGCCTGCTTTGGTGTGGATCCAGACCATATTCCGTATTGGGAGCAGCGATTTACGGAGAACCAGACTACATGGTTAAAGTCGCAAGCGCAAGGTCTGCAGCAGGGATTCCGCGTTGTGCAGGAGCGGGCATTACAGTCCGCAAATATGTTACGTGCCCTTGGCGTCGAACTTCCCGATATTAAAATTAAGACTCATGCCTAAGAAAATACCTGAGGCGCCCATCACTGGAATCGAAAAGGAACTGATGGACGCCCTGGCCCGCTTGAAGAGTGGGCAGCCTAAGAACGCGATCCTTTCTAAAAAAGCTAAGCTTGGGAAACTCCGTATCAACGCGGCGACCGTGGCCCGGGAGGCTAATCGCTCCCGTACTTTGATTGGCCATGATGGATGTGCATATCCTCGAGTCAGAGCGGCTGTGAAAGCAGCGGCGGAGCCGGAAGTGCCGCCTACCTCTTTCGAAGACGTGAATCGAAGGCTCCGGGAAGATAACCAAGAATTGCGCAAGACCGTGAAGTTGGCAATGTCTCAAGTCGCCGCCATGATCAAGCGGATGGATCACCTGGAGCGGGAAGCGACCCGCCGCATTAAGACCGCAGAAAGAGCAGTTGCAGGCAGTACTGGTGCAACAGGTCACAATAGTATTGCTGGGGCGAACTTACTTAGAAATCACCTCGCCCCGGTCGTTCCATTGCCGAGGCGGAGCGACCCCAGCGGCGCAGCGGAGGAGCGGTAAGGCGGAAGTGAATTGCTCCTTAACTTAGGACCAAAATGGCGCGATCACAGGCGCTGGAAGCGGCTTGATGCACAAAATTGCCCAGTTTCAGTCGTCATCTGAAGGAAGAATGTCAAAGTCATCCTCGGGGTTTTGAGAGGGTAGCGGAATCTCATCCATCACCTGCTCAGGATCACAGTTGTCGATGAAAAAGTACAATGTTGAATCGACTACTTTTACCCGGCGGGTTCCTGGATCAAAATCGAAAAGGGGTGGAACTATTTTCGCGCTCGCCTGGAGTGCAGCAAGTCTCTTTAGCATGCCGGATACATCCGATGTCCGGACGTTAGCCGGTGCCGGGTGCCTTTCTTTAATCAGCGTTTGCAGATCTTTTCGCTCAATTCCTTCGCTTAGCTCCCGATATGTCTGATGTACCATAACTAATACGAAGTAATAAGGGAGATATAGGGCTACAAACTCCTCAGTTGATCTACGCGACCGTGAGCCAGCAGCTATTGATTCAAGGCTTCGGATATGACGCGCTGAGTACTCTTGGACCTTCTCTTCGATAGCATCTTTCACATGGTCGAGCGAATCAATCTGAACGGGAACCGGACTAGTCTCGTTTACACCTGCCTTTTCGCACGTTTTTCGCAGAAGCTCTTGAACAATGGCTACGCTACCATGAGCCTCTTCGAATATTACAGCCTTTACTAAATCAGAGAACTGTACATTTAGAACGGGCTCTCCAGCTTTTACAATCCGTTCAAAGTCACTTTGATGCCACGGTTCAACCGGTACCTCAGCGATGCGATCTTGTAAATCACCGTTGTACTGCACCAGACGGTTGCGTTCTCGCCAAACGCCCAAAATCACAAACCGCAATCCCATTTCTTCAAAGGTCCGGAGGTCAAATGCAAGCTGCCGTTGTACTTCTTCCGTCAAGTAGTGAAAGTTTTCGAGAACGTAAAATTTTGACTGACCATTCACCTGAAGAAGCAACTCGCCAATGTCTTGAGCCACCCCTAGGTCAAACTCAACACATTTTCGATTGTCTGTTCGCGATGCGCCTGCTTTCTGTTCTCCCTTAGTTTCCGCCTCCCCTCCGCCAACCCAAGGCAGCATTGCAGTAAACTTAGCGGAAATAGAGGCCGAAGATTCGCGGTTTGTCTCAGTCGACTTATCAGTGACGATTTCGACCTTCTGTTGGCGTAAGATGGATCGGTATAAGCTTTCTGCGGTATGTGTTGGACCGCAATGTACCGTGACCCGGTTTCCCTCGGGTAGATGGCGTTGCATAAGCGCCGTTTTACCTTGCTTGGACGATCCATAAATGATGATTTGCCTAGATTGACTAAGCGCAACTGCTAACGCATCGTCTACGGCTGCTCTCTCAATATAACTAAGAACAGGGTCCTTGGATACGCCGAAGACTTCCT
Source organism: Massilia haematophila (assembly GCF_042647645.1). Lineage (NCBI taxonomy): Bacteria > Pseudomonadati > Pseudomonadota > Betaproteobacteria > Burkholderiales > Oxalobacteraceae > Massilia > Massilia haematophila. The sequence goes on from NZ_JBHRVV010000001.1 coordinate 1,016,799, forward strand.
CTATTTTCATATCGTTTAAAATTTCAAATGGTTAGTCGAATGGTTCGCAATGTATCTCTTTGAGAAAATCATCGCACTAGGCTTCTTTAGATTCAGTCGAAGACTGGTCGATTGCTAGAATTCTTTTCTCGACCAATGTGGGCGGTGCAACCTTAAAAATGGAAACTCCTTTCGCACGGATTTGGTCTTGGAAAGCTTAGGGCAGATCTCCCCTAGTTGAAGAAGTTCCGTCGTTCAAGGCGCAGCTAAACCGCTTTCAGATCCCGCATCAACTCTGGCTCACGTAAGCTATGTCTGATGAGGGCCTTTACTATGCAAATCAGAAAGTTTAATGCTTTCTCATAACTACCTAGAGCATTTAGGCTTTTTTCGAAATCTGGCTCGCCGCCATGTGCGATAGCGCTTCGGAATTCGTATAGCAAGCTCCAGACTTCGTCTGGCTTTGCGGCAAATGTCTTAGTGATATCTATTGGGCGGTGAAAACGACGATTTATTAATGGCATTTTATTCCGGATCTGTCTTGTTATAGAATCCCCGGGATCTTTTGCGTCTGGCTTGTGAGTAAGCAACATTTCGATAATCGAAAATAGAGCCAGACACTGTGCATCCTGATGATGAATTAAAAGATTAGAAGCATCAAACATGGAGAGTGCTTTGGCAGCATCTGAAAGATCCAAGCCGCCATCCGATGTATCGTCTGCCGCTTCAACAAGTCCAATCAACATGCGTAGGTCGTCAAGCATTTCGCTGGTCACGACGATGGGTTGAGGGCTCTCAGGCGCAACAAGATAGCGCATAACCTTTGCAGGAGTGTGCCCCCAGTTGCAGTACGGCTCGAGCAGGGTTAATGCTTCCAAGTCTAGAGGCACTTCAGAGATAGCAGCTAACCGGTGAAGAATTGTATTCGTGTAACCATCAGCTGGGGAAGAAACCACATAGTACCGCCACTGATCCTCAGGGAGATGTACCATGATCTCGCCATTTCCGTCCTCGCAAGGCTTAGGATCATATTCGTACCGCAGATATGGGTCGGCCGTAAAGGTTAGCTTTTCAAGATGTTCCTTTATATGCTTTCGCTGATCAGCCGTCGCTTTTGAAAGCCAACATTTGTTTGCTAACTCAAAAGGAAGCGGTGCATCGATACGGATTTTATTAAATACAAACGCAGTAATTTGTGATGACATGCTAGGTATTTTTCAGAGCGATCCTGTATCTTTTCTTGCTGACTGGTCTCGGTTGTTGACCTCTCGGCCATAAACCCTATAAGTAAGCTTTAAAGAACGACGTTGCGAGGCTCCTACGGTGCTATACGAGCGCACGAACAAAACTTTGTCTGCGTATGGGCGCGATAGCGGAAGGATTGAATGCCCCAGTGTACGAGCTTGTTGCAATGAGAGCAAGCTGGAGTTTTTGTTAGGTGTTCCATTACGTGACGACGGACTGAGTAGCTCAAATTACGCAGTTGACCCCGAAGAGCCGTTACGCGCGACTGAAATACCAGCAACCCTATAGAAATGGCCAGAACGCTGGCTTACCTGCATGCGGTCGTCTTGGCCCGCACTCTCCTGTGGTGGCCGCTTCAAGCTTAGTGAGGAATCGTTGTGGTAAGAGGAACGGGCTATCTCGGCAGGTTGCGAAATTGATCCCTGTGGCTTGTAGTGCTTCAAGCCTTGATCACGCCACAGAATTTTTTGGTTTTCTTAGTGCTTCCGGGCGCACACGTCTACATCATGAACACATTTTCTTATCCTAACTCTGCTCATATCGATATTCACCTCTACCGGCGTCATCGCTTGCTGAGACAGTGAACACATCAGTTCTGGATAACACGCTGCGGCCGGCGAAGCGGTGCCGAACGCGCTCGAGGTCTTGCGTGCGTGCCGGGACGGCGCCGCGCCAGGCGTGTGATACTGCGGCCATGGTCACGGCGAGTTTCCGTTTCTACGAGCAACTGAACGACTTCCTGCCGCGCGCGCGGCGCGGGCGCGAATTCGCGACTCCTTGCGCGCGCGCCGCCACCGTCAAGCACATGATCGAGGCCCTGGGCGTGCCGCACACGGAAGTCGAGCTGGTCCTGGTGAACGGCGAGTCCAGCGGCTTCGACCGCTTGCTGGCAGAGGGCGACCGGGTCGCGGTCTACCCGAAGTGCGAGACTGCCGACATCGCGCCACCTCTGCGCGTGCGCGCGCGTCCACTGGTCGAGTCGCCCGCGCGTCCGCGCTTCGTGGCCGACGCCCATCTCGGCGGCCTGGCGCGCCTGCTGCGCATGGCCGGCTTCGACACGCTCTACGACAACCGTTACCACGACGACGAAATCGTCGCCATCGCCCTGGACGAGGACCGGGTGGTGCTGACGCGCGACCGCGAGCTGCTCAAGCGGCGCACCCTCACGCATGGCTGCTACCTGCACGCGCTCAAGCCCGCGCAGCAGTTCCAGGAACTGTTCGACCGCCTCGACCTGGCCGCGAGCGCGCGGCCGTTCACGATCTGCCTGCACTGCAACCTGCCGCTGCGCAGCGTCGCCAAGGCCGACGTGCTGGACCGGCTGCCGCCCTCGGTGCGCGAACTGCACGACGAATTCAATACCTGCGATTGCTGCGGCCGGGTGTTCTGGAGGGGCTCGCATCACAAGCGCATGACGGAACTGCTGGCCGGCGTGACGGATGCTGCGCGCCGGCTCCCGGCCGCGGTAGAATCGGCGGCGAATCCGGCCCTTGGACCCTAGCCGCGTGAACCAACCCGCCGTCAGCCTGCCGTTCCCGATCCGTACCGAGTGCCCGCCCGGGGCCTGCGTGTGCGGGTACGAGCGCGTCCTGGCCGACCCGCAGGCCGACCACCGCCCGCTGGCGATCGACCGCCGCCAGGAGCAGATGCTGGTCGCGCGCATCGAGCGCGTGACCGACTATGCCGACCTGCAGCATGTGCAGGCCCTGATCCGCAAGAACGTCGGCGCCGAGCTGCGCATCGCGCCCGGCCCGAACGAGGTGCGGACCGTGCGCGGCATCATCATCGTCCTCGAGGACAAGCCGGGCCTGTGCAGGAAAGTGAGGCAATCGGTGCCGGCGGCGGTGCGCCGCCTGCTGCAGGAAAAGCCCGAGATCGCCTATGCGATCCTCGACGCCCACGACCTGTTCGGGTCACCGTAGTCCGGTAGTGCTGCCGCTCAGGTCTTGACGATGTACTTCAGTACGAAGCCGACCAGCAGGCATGCCGCCATCACCAGCGACAGGCCGCCGTGGAACATGTCGCTGCCGACGGAGACCTCGCGCGACATCTCTTCCTTGCTCATCTTGCCTGCGCGCGTCAGCACCACCGGGCGCAGCAGGCCCTGGATGCCGAGCAGGACCAGGCCGATGCCGATCAGGGTCTCGCCGGTGAGGCCGCGCTCGATGCCGGTCGACAGGCCCATGCCGCCCAGGCCGACACCGAACAGGAACCAGAAGGCGCGCGAACCCGGGTAACGCTTGAATTTGGAAGTGTCCATGCTTTTTCTTTCGACAGCGTAAAGCCCGGCATTATAGCGGGGCTCCCGCGCGCAGCCGCGGTTTGAAGACCACCAGCGCCAGCGACAGCACGACCAGGACGATGCCGGCCCATTGCCAGGGCGTGATGACGTCGCCCAGGGCGAGCATGCCGGCGGCGATCCCGACCGGCGGCACCGCCAGGCTGAAGGGCGCGACGCGGTTGGCCGGATGGCGCTTGAGCAGGCCGGTCCACAGCGCATAGCCGAGGATGGTCGCGAACCAGCCCAGGTAGGCGAGCGAGGCCCAGCCGGTAAGCGACAGGGCGCGCCAGTCCCAGCGTGTTTCGGCCGGGTCGAAGGCCAGCGACAGCAGCACGAAGGGGACGATCGGCACCAGGCTGGTCCAGACCATGAAGGGCAGCACCTCGAACGCCGGCGCGGCCTGGCGCGCGCGCCGCACAACGATGTTCGACGCCGCCCACATCGCCGCCGAGGCGACCGTCAACAGGAAGCCGGCCAGGGGCAGCTCCGAAGCGCCGTGTCCGAGGACATCGACGCCGAGGCAGGCCAGCCCGAGCGCCGCGATCGCCATCGCGGCCTTCAGGCGCGATTCCACCCGTTCGCCCAGCAACGCGAAGCCGAACAGGGCGGTGAAGAAGACCTGCATCTGCAGCATGACGGCGGCCAGCGAAGCGGACATGCCGGCGCGCAGGGCCAGGAACAGCAGTCCGAACTGGCCCACGCCCTGGAACAGCCCGTACAGCAGCACCCAGCGCGCGGCCAGGCGCGGCGGGCGCACGAACAGGGCCAGCGGCAGGAAGGCGAACAGGTAGCGTCCCGCGCCCAGCTGGAAGGGCGTCAGTTCGCGCAGGCCCAGCTTCATGGCGACGAAGTTGGTGCCCCAGACCAGCACCACGCACAGCGCGGCGGCGTAGTCGCGCCCGCCCAGCGCGCCCGCCTCCTGCGCGGGCGCGCCGTCCGCGTCAACCTTAATGCGCCTGCCCGCCGCCAAGGTAGGCCGCCACCACCTTCGGGTCGTGCTTCAGGCTCTCGGCCGGGCCGTGCACCGAAATGCGGCCGTTCTCCAGCACATAGCCGTAGTCGGCCACGTTCAGGGCGGCGGCGGCGAACTGCTCGACCAGCAGCATGGTCACGCCCTCGGACTTCAGGCGCGTGATGATGCGGAACACCTCCTCGACCAGGATCGGCGCCAGCCCCATCGAGGGTTCGTCGAGCAGCACCACGTCGGGGTTGAGCATGACGGCGCGCGCCATGGCCAGCATCTGCTGTTCGCCGCCGGACAGGGTGCCGGCCAGCTGCTCGCGGCGCTCCTTCAGGCGCGGGAACAGCTCCATCGCCCGTTCCAGGTCGTGCGCCACGTCGCCTTTCGGCCGCGCCCGGGTAAAGCGCGGGAAGGCGCCCAGCAGCAGGTTGTCGGTCACGCTCATGGTGGCGAACACGCGCCGTCCTTCGGGCGAGTGGGCCAGGCCGCTCCTGGCGATGCGGTGCGAGTCGAGGCCGGTGATGTCCTTCCCGGCCAGCGTCACCTTGCCGGCGCGCGGCTTGATCATGCCCGAGATGGCGCGCATGGTGGTGGTCTTGCCGGCGCCGTTCGAGCCGATCAGGGTCACCAGGCTGCCTTTCGGGACGTCGAGCGAAATGCCGTGCAGGACCTGCACCTTGCCGTAGGCCGCTTCCAGATTCTGTATCGTCAGCATGATGTCTCCTAGATGGCGGCCGCGGTCGGCGGCGTGGTGTCGGCGGCGCCGCCGAGGTAGGCCTCGATGACGCGCGGGTCGGCCTGCACGCTGGCCGGGCTGCCTTCGGCGATCTTCTGGCCGAAGTCGAGCACGGTCACGGTGTCGGAAATCGACATCACCACGTCCATGTGGTGCTCGATCAGGATGATGGTGATGCCGTGGTCGCGGATCTTGCGGATGATCGCCATCAGCTCGCGGATGTCGGGCGCGGTCAAGCCGGCGGCCGGCTCGTCGAGCAGCAGCAGGCGCGGGTCGAGCGCCAGCGCGCGGCCGATCTCGAGCAGGCGCTGCTTGCCGTAGGGGAGGTTGCGCGCCTCCTCGTCGGCGAGGCTGGACAGGCCGACGAACTCCAGGATCGCCGCCGCGCGCTTGCGCGCCGCCGCTTCTTCGCGGCGCACGCGCGGGGTCTTCACCATGGCGTCGAACACGTTCGAGCGGAAGCTGTGGTGCAGGCCGACCAGCACGTTCTCGGTGGCCGTCATCTCGCCGAACAGCTGCACGTTCTGGAAGGTGCGGGCCACGCCGCCGAGCGCGATCTGGGACGGCGAACGCCCCGTGATGCGCTCGCCCGCGAACACCACGTTGCCGGCGGTCGGCTTGTAGATGCCGGTCAGGACGTTCATCATCGTGCTCTTGCCCGAACCGTTCGGCCCGATCAGGCCGTGCACGGAACCGCGCGCCACGGCCAGGTCGACCTGGTTCAGCGCCTTCAGGCCGCCGAACTGCATCAGGATCTGCTCGGCGCGCAGCAGGTCGCCGCTGCCGGCCTCCAGTGGTGCATCCCGGCGCAAGCCGGCGAACGGGTCCGCGGCGCCGTCGGCGTCGACCGCGCGCGTGTGCGCCGCGCGGCGCCCGAGCAGCTGGCGCAGGAAGCCGACGATCCCTTCCTGCAGGTAGTAGACCACGAACAGCGTCATCAGGCCGAAGATGGTCAGGCGCCAGTCGACCATGTTCTCGATGCGGTAGGCCCAGACCGCCAGGCCGACCGTGGCGACCAGCGGCACCAGCACCCGGCGCGGCGTGGTGCGGCGGCGCGCCAGCGCGACCGCCGAGCCGAGCACGCCGAGGACGGCGGCGACCAGCGCGATCTGGCGGAACAGCGCGATGTCGGCCAGCAGGCTGGGCAGCATGACGACGATGATGGCCCCGATGATCGACCCCGTGCGGGTCTTGCGCCCGCCCATGATCACCGCCAGCAGGAACAGGATGGTCAGCTCGAAGTTGTAGGTGTTCGGCGAGACATACTGCTCGGAGTAGGCATACAGGCTGCCGGCCAGGCCGGCCAGGGCGGCGCTGATCACGAAGGCATACACCTTGTAGCGGTAGACCGAGACGCCCATGCAGTCGGAGGCGATCGGGCTGTCGCGCAGGGCCTCGAAGGCGCGCCCGAAGTGCGACTTGAGCAGGAAGTGCACCACCGCGAGCGCGGCCACCATGAAGACCGCGACCATGTAGAAGTATTCGGTCTCGTGCAGCTCGCGCCCGAACACGCTCGGCTTGGTCAGGGTAATGCCCATCGGCCCTTGCGTAATGAAGGACATCTCGTTGATCAGGATCTGGATGATGGTGCCGAAGGCCAGGGTCACCATCGCGAGATAGGGACCGGTGACGCGCAGCGCCGGCAGCGCCAGCACGGCGCCGAACAGGGCGGTGACGAGGATGCTGGCCGGGACCGCCAGGAACCAGGGCGTCCCGAAGTGCATGATCAGCACCGCCGTGACATAGGAGCCGATGCCGAACAGGCCGGCGTGGCCGAGCGAGACCTGGCCGGTGTAGCCGACCACGATGTCGAGCCCGAACAGCAGGATCGCGTAGATCAGGATGGTCTCGACCAGGTGGACGTAGTAGGGATTGGTGACGACCAGCGGAAAGGCCGCCAGGGCGACGATGCCGACGAGCGAGGCAAGGAGCGTCTTCTTGTTCATGGTCAGACCTTCTTGATCGCGGCCTTGCCGAACAGGCCGGACGGCTTCACGGCGAGCACCAGCAGCAGGAGCAGCAGGGCCGGCACGTCCTTGTAGCCGGTCGAGATATAGTAGCCGGCCAGGGTCTCGGAGATACCCATGATCAGGCCGCCGACGATGGCGCCCATGCCCGAGGTCAGGCCGCCGATGATCGCCACCGCGAAGGCCTTCAGGCCGAGCGAGGCGCCCATGGTGGCGCCGGTCAGCGTCACGGGCGCCACCAGCACGCCGGCAAAGGCGGCGGTGGCCGAGGACAGCGCGTAGGAAAAGGTGATCACGCGGCCGGTGTTGATGCCCATCAGCCCGGCGGCGTCGCGGTCGTTCGAGGTGGCGACCACGGCCTTGCCGTAGATCGACTTGCGGTTGAAGAGTTCGACCGCCAGCATGATGAGGAGGGCGCCGACGATCACCGCCACCTGCATCGGCTGCACGTTCGCGCCCATCACCTGGAACGGCGTCGAGTCGAGCGGCGAGGGGAAGGGCATGTCTTCCTTGCCCCAGATGTTTTCGGCGATGTTCTTGAAGATGATGGCGAGCGCGATGGTCGACATGATCCAGCCGAACTCGCTTTTCAGCTTGATCGCGGGACGCACGCCGATCCACTCGACGAAGGCGCCCTGGAAGGCGCCGAACAGGATCACCAGCGGGATCATGATCCAGTAGCTCATGTAGGGGCCGCCGTGGATGTTGCCCACCAGGCTGAGGCCCACCAGCGCGCCCAGCATCAGGGCCTCGCCCTGGCCGAAATTCAGGGTGCCGGAGGTGGCGAAGGTTAATTGGTAGCCGAATGCGATGACGGCATAGATCATGCCGAGCGCGATCCCGCTGAAGACCAGCTGAAGAAGAATTTCCATGATGTTCACCCGTGGGGCGGCGCGCACGCCGCCGGTCGACAAAAAGTGAGGCAGAAACCGAAAGCCGGACGGCGATGGAGTCGGCGCGTCCCCGGCCGGCCCCGGAACCGGGGCCGGCCGTGCTACCTTACCGTGAGGATGCGGCGCTTACTTGGCCTTACTTGGCCTTACTTGGCCAGGACCACGCGTCCGCCGCGCACTTCGCCGAAGCGGGTGTTCTCGAAGTTGATCGCTTCGTGATCAAGCTTGCTGTAGGGCTTGTTGTAGGTGGTGACCACGCCTTCGACCTTCTCGTTCAGGTTTTCCAGCGCGGCCTTCACTTTCGGGCCTTCGGTGCTGCCGGCCTGCTTCATGGCGGCGGCCAGCAGGTAGATCGAGTCGTAGCCCTGGGCGGCCGAGACGGCCGACGGCATGCGCCCGCCCGGCGGATTGTAGGCCTTGACGTAGGCGTCGATGAAGGCCTTGCGGCGCGCGGTGTCGCCGTCCTGGATGAAGGTCTGCGGCATGCGCGTGCCTTCCGAGTTCTTGCCGGCGTTGTCGATGAAGTTGGCCATGGCCAGGGTCCAGCTGCCGATCATCGGCACTTTCCAGTTCAGCTTTTCCATGCCGTTGGCGATCTGGGCCAGCTCGGGGCCGATGCCGTAGGTGAGCACGACTTCGGCGCCGGCCTGCTTGGCCTTCAGCAGCTGGGGCGTCATGTCGACGTCCTTCAGGTTGTATTTTTCGACGGCGACGGGCTTGATGCCTTTTTGCTCCAGGGTCTTTTCCAGGTCTTCGCGGCCGAGCTGGCCGTAGCTGGTGGAGTCGGCCAGGATGGCGACCTTCTTGAAGCCGCGGCGGGTGATGGCTTCCTCGACGATCATCGCGGACTGGATGGTGTCGCTGGCGGAGTTACGGAAGATGTAGTTCTCCGGCTGGTTGGCGAACTGCTTGGTGATGACGGAGCCGGTGGCGACGTTGTTCATCACCGGGATTTTCGCGTTCTGGTAGAAGCGCTGCGAGGCCAGGGCCACGGTGGTGTTGATGTAGCCGACGGTGGCGGCGACGCGCTCCTTGTTGATCAGCTCCTGGGCGATCTGCACGCCGCGTTCCGGCTTGGCCTCGTCGTCGCGCTCGACCATCTGCAGTTGCCGGCCCAGCACGCCGCCCTTGGCATTGATCTCCTGGACCGCCAGCTTGACGCCGTCGCGCATCGATACGCCCATCGGCGCCGAACCGCCTGTGAACGGTCCGGTCACGCCGATCTTGATCGGCTCGGCGGCCATGCCCGACATCGAGAAACCCAGTGCTACCCCTGCAACCAATGCTTTCATGCTGAAATTCATTTGCTGTCTCCGTAGTGGTTTTTAGTCTTGCCGTACGCCGGGCCGCGAGGCGGAAAAGCACCGCCGAGGCGCCATCGACAAATCATTGTAGGTTAGCAATTGGCCAACAGCAATCGATTGATGTGACGCGTCGCACCATGCAAACGAAATATTTATTTGTAAGAAAAAAGAGGGGGAGCAGTAAGAAAACGGTAAGCAAACAGGCGTATTTTCCGGCGAAAAACCAAAAAAAAGGCCGCACAGACTGTGCGGCCTCGCTGTTTCGGTGCAGGCGCAGGGCGGCGAAGCCACCCGCGGCCGCCACTAGCGACGATGGTAACGCGGGCGCGGATGGTAGTGGTGGCGATGGCCACCCCAGCTGCGGCCGAAGCTGAGGCCGAGCCCGATCGAGACCGGCGGATACCAGTACGGGTCCTGCACGACGACCGGCGCCGGCGCCGCATATACCGGGTAGGTCGAATACCCCGGCTGCGTCACGACCACCGGGTTGCTCGGCGCCGGGTTGACGACCACCGGTGAGCTGGTCACGACACCGGCGTCGCCGGCACGCGCGCCCGTGCCCAGCGGCACCGGCGTGACCGAGGCGACTTGCCAGCCGTCTGCATTGGGGGCCTGGGCATAGCCGCGGGTGCCATAGTTGGCCGGGCCGGGATACTGCGTGGCGCAACCCGTGAGCGCCGCCAATGTGGCGGTAATGACGATGAGTTTTTTCATGGCGGTCCTCCTGATGCCGCCATGATAGTTTATGGTTGTCCATTTTGGTGTGGAATTACAGCTTGTTACAGGTCCCTGGCGTATCGTTGCTCGTTATGGCTCGTTGTGGCTCGCTGTCGCTCATCGTGGTTCATTGGGCTTAGCGGTAGCTGAACTCGAGCGGCGCCGCGGCGGCCGAGACGAAGGGCGCCAGCGGGAAGGCGTTGGCGATCGCCTGGTAGCCGGCGTCGTTCGGATGCAGGTAGTCGCCCTCGCTGCCGTCCGGCTTGAGGTTGTAGGTGGGAAGAGTGCGGGTCGGACGCGCCGGATCGCGCAGGGCCAGTTCGACGTCGGCCACGGCGTCGAATTCGCCGCTGCCGCGGATCCAGTCGTTGGCCGCGCGGCGCACCGCATCGCGTGCGGCCGTGTAGTACTTGAACCCTTCCATCGGCGGCAAGGTGGCGCCGATCACGGCGATCTCGCGGGCGCGGGCGCGGGCGATCAGCTGGCGGTAGCCGGCGACCAGGTCGGCCACCGGAATCGGGTTCGCGCCTGGACTGTAGCAGATGTCGTTGATGCCGATGAGCACAGCCAGGTAGCGCACGCCGCAGGTCGCCAGCACGTCGCGGTCGAAGCGCTCGAGCGTGTCGCGTCCGGCCGTCAGGGCGGTGGCATAGTCGCTGAGCATCAGGTTGGCGCTCAGGCCGCGGTTGACGATGCCGATGCGTCCGCCGGCGCCCAAGTCCGCCTGCAGGCGCCGCGCCAGGTAGTCGGGCCAGCGGCGGTTGCCGTTGCCGGTGCTGCCGACGCCGTCGGTCAGCGAGTCGCCGAGCGCGACCAGCGCCGGGGTGGCGGCGGCGACGTCGACTTCGGTCAGGAAGGGCCAGTACGAGACCGTGCGCGAGACCGGCATGGCCACGGTGGAGGTATAGTCGCCGGCCGGCGACAGGTAGCCGGTCTGCAGCGCGGTGTTGTGGATGGTGGTGGCCTCGGAACTGCCCGGCAGGTAGAGGCTGATCGCCAGGTCGGCCTGGGCCGGGAGGGCGAAGTCGACCGGGTCGGACAGCGCCGGTGCGCCGGCCGGGATGGTGATCGCCGACTGGCCGCCGAAGCTGAGCTGGCGCTGGGTCGACTGGATCACGCCCGCGCCCGAGGCGCGCAGGGCGATGCTGGCGGCGCCGATGCGCAAGGTGGCGCTGCCCATTTCGTTGGAGAGGCGGATCCGTACCCGCGCGCCGCCGATGCTGGTGCGCACCACCAGGCGCAGGGTCTGGCTGGTGTAGGCCGGCACGCTGCCCGATGGCGGCGGGCCGGCCGGGGCCGTGCCCCAGGTGGCGCACCAGCGTTCGCCGGGGCCGGCGGCGCTCTGGGCTGCGGCCGGCAGCGCAGGAGCGGCCAGGCTGGCCGCGATCAGGGGACCGGCGCGCAGGAACTGGCGCCGGGCGGGACGGACGCGGCCGTGGTCGGCGGACGGGACAGGCAGAGGGGCGTGCATACCTTGGCTCCATCAAAAAGTGGACGCGACCGGGACCGCGAAAGGCGGGCAGTGGCCACGGGTCCAATCTAATTCGCCGCCGCAGGCGACTCAAGAGAAGCGCCGCAAGGCGTTTGCGCTGGCGCAGGAATTGATGAGATTGAGCTTGTGTTAAGGCATTTCATTGCTGAATGCAAAGAAGCAGAGCCCATGGCGGGCCTGGGACGCGGCCCGCGCTAGCACAACCAAATGAAATAAAATTTCACCAAAGCGAAGTTAATGAAATTTTATTTCAGGGAGGTGTTGGTGTCGGCGACTGTCCCGCCGCGCCCGGCCCGCCTCACGCACGGGCCACGGTGCGCCGTGATCAGGCCAGCACCGCCAGCACGCCGTCCAGCCCGCAGTAGTTGAGGGCGACGTCGGCCTGGGCGCGCACCACCGGCTTGGCGCGGAACGCGACCGACAGGCCGGCGATGCCCATCATCTTCAGGTCGTTGGCGCCGTCGCCCATGACGATGGCCTGGCGGGTATCGATGCCGATGTCGCCGCAGACGCGCTGCACGGTGCGCATCTTCTCGTCGGCGTCGACGATGCCGCCCACCACGCGCCCCGTCAGGCGGCCGTCCTCGATCTCGAGCACGTTGGCGTGCGCATAGTCCAGTCCCAGGCGCCGCTGCAGGCGCTCGGTAAAGAAGGTGAAGCCGCCCGACACCAGCAGCGTCTTCAGGCCGGCCGCCCGCACCGCGGCCAGCATGCTTTCCGCGCCCGGCGACAAGCGCAGGCGCTCCTCGTAGACGCGCTCCAGCGCAGCCGCTTCCAGCCCTTCGAGCAGGGCCACGCGGCGCGTCAGGCTGGCCGCGAAATCGAGTTCGCCGCGCATCGCGGCCTCGGTGATCTCGGCGACCTGGGGCTTCAGGCCCTGCATGTCGGCGATCTCGTCGATGCATTCGATCGTGATCAGGGTCGAGTCCATGTCCATCGCGACCAGGCCGAAGTCGCGCAGCGTGCGGCCGGCCTCGATGAAGGTGGCGTCCACGCCCAGCACCATGGCCTGGGTCTGCACCTGTTTCACCACCTCGGGCGTGGCCTGCACGCCTTCGCAGCGCACCGCGTGCGGCGACATTGCCACCACCTGCGTCGGCCGCGCCTGCGCGCCGAGCGCGGCCAAGTGTCCCAGCGCCGCGTTCGGCCCCTGCAATACCAGATTCGTCGTCACGCTTTCCAGTTCCTTCTCATGCCAGCAGTTGTTTGATGGTTTGCTTCACCTGCGTCACGCGCGTCGCCAGGTCCGGCATGGCCGCGGTGATGCGCAGCTTGTCCTGGCCGGCCAGCTTGATGTGGCGGTTCTTCTGGATCAGCGTGATGATCCTGATCGGGTCGATCGGCGGCTGTTCCATGAATTGCAGGCTGGCCGCTTCGCCGTGGGCGTCGATCTTGACGATGCCGACCTGCTTCGCCGCGACGCGCAGGCGGTGGGTCTCGATCAGCGCCTTGACCGGCTCGGGGAGCTTGCCGAAGCGGTCGATCAGCTCTTCCTGCATGTCGTCGATGCGGGCCTGGGTCTCGCAGTTGGCCAGGCGCTTGTAGATCGACAGGCGCTCGTGGACGTCGCCGCAGAAGTCGGCCGGCAGCAGGGCCGGGCAGTGCAGGTTGATCTCGGTGGTCGACGACAGCGGCGCGGCCAGGTCCGGCTCCTTGCCGGCCTTGAGCGCGCGCACCGCCTCGTTCAGCATGTCCGAATACAGCTGGAAGCCGACTTCGAGCATCTCGCCGGACTGGTTCTCGCCCAGCACCTCGCCGGCGCCGCGGATTTCCAGGTCGTGCATGGCCAGGTAGAAGCCGCTGCCCAGTTCCTCCATCGCCTGGATCGCGTCCAGGCGGCGCTGCGCCTGCTTGGTCAGGTTCGAGACGTCGTTCACCAGCAAATAGGCATAGGCCTGGTGGTGCGAACGGCCGACGCGCCCGCGCAGCTGGTGCAGCTGGGCGAGACCGAATTTGTCGGCGCGGTGCATGATGATGGTGTTCGCGGTCGGCACGTCGATGCCGGTCTCGATGATGGTCGTGCACAGCAGGATGTTGAAGCGCTGGGCCACGAAGTCGCGCATCACCTTTTCCAGGTCGCGCTCGTGCATCTGGCCGTGGGCGATGCCGATGCGCGCCTCGGGCAGGAGTTCCCTCAGCATCGCGTGGCGGTTCTCGATGGTCTCGACCTCGTTGTGCAGGAAGTAGATCTGGCCGCCGCGCTTCAGTTCGCGCAGGCAGGCTTCGCGGATGACGGAGCCGTCCTCGCTGCGCACAAACGTCTTGATCGCCAGGCGCTTCTGGGGCGCGGTGGCGATGATGGAAAAGTCGCGCAGGCCCTCCAGGGCCATGCCGAGCGTGCGCGGGATCGGCGTGGCGGTCAGGGTCAGCACGTCGACTTCCGCGCGCAAGGCCTTCAGGGCCTCCTTCTGGCGCACGCCGAAGCGATGCTCCTCGTCGATGATTACCAGGCCCAGGCGGTCGAACTTCACGTCTGGCGAGAGCAGCTTGTGGGTGCCGATCACGATGTCGAGCGTGCCGTCGGCCATGCCCTTGATCGCATTGTTGATCTCTTTTCCCGTCCGGAAGCGCGACAGCTCGGCGATCCGCACCGGCCAGTCGGCGAAGCGGTCGGCGAAGGTCTGGGCATGCTGTTCGGCCAGCAGCGTGGTCGGCGCCAGGATCGCCACCTGCTTGCCGCCCATGACGGCAATGAAGGCGGCGCGCAGCGCGACTTCGGTCTTGCCGAAGCCGACGTCGCCGCAGACCAGGCGGTCCATCGGCCGGCCCGAGGTCATGTCGCGGATCACGTTGTTGATGGCCTCGGCCTGGTCCGGGGTCTCGTCGAAGCCGAAACTCTGGGCGAAGTTCTCGTAGTCGGTGGCGGAAAACTCGAAGGAATGTCCGGTGCGCGCGGCGCGGCGCGCGTACAGGTTCAGCAGCTCGGCGGCGGTGTCGCGCACCTGCTCGGCGGCTTTTCGCTTGGCCTTGTCCCACTGGCCGGAACCGAGGGCGTGCAAGGGGGCGTCCTCCGGGGACGTCCCCGAATAGCGCGAGATCACGTGCAGCTGCGAGACCGGCACATACAGCTTCGATTCCTTGGCGTATTCCAGGTGCAGGAACTCGGTCTCGCCTTCGCCGAGATCCATGCTCATCAGGCCCATGTAGCGGCCGATGCCGTGGTTGATGTGCACCACCGGGTCGCCGATCTTCACCTCCGACAGGTCGCGCACCATCGATTCGACCTGGCTGGTCGCTTCCTGCTTCTTCTTGCCGGCGCGCCGGCCCGAGCCCGCATACAGCTCGGTCTCGGTGACGAAGGCCAGGCAGCCGCTCGCCTCCTCGAACAGTTCGAAACCCGCCTGCAGCGGCGCCACGCCCAGCACGACTTTCGCATCGCTGGCGCGCAGGCCCTCGAAGCCCTCGACCGGCGCGACCTCGAGCTTGTATTCGTTGAAGTACTGCTGCAGGGTCTCGCGGCGGCCGTTGGAGTCGGCGCAGATCATCACGCGGCAACCCGTTCGCGCGAGGTAGGCGCGCAGGTTGGCCAACGGGTCGTCCAGGCGGCGGTTGACGGCGATGTCCGGGACCGGCGCCGACAGTTCGGACGCGGCCGGGTTGGCCTCGCGCCCGATGTTCCAGCGCCCGTGCGGCTTGGCGCAGGTGAAGAACTGCTCGGCGCCGAGGAAGAGTTCGGCCGGCTCGAGGATCGGGCGTTCGCGGTCGCTCTTCAGGAAGCGGTAGCGCGATTCGGTGTCGAACCAGAAGCGTTGAATGGCGGCCTCGATGTCGCCGACCATCGCCAGCGGGCTGTCCTTCGGCAGGTAGTCGAACAGCGTGGCCGTCGCATCAAAAAACAGCGGCAGGTAGTATTCGATGCCGGCCGAGGCGATGCCGTTGCCGATGTCGCGGTAGATCGGCGAGCGCGAGGGATCGCCCTCGAAGCGCTCGCGCCAACGGCCACGGAAGCTTGTTCGCGCCTGTTCGTCCATCGGGAATTCGCGCCCCGGCAGCAGCCGCACTTCCTTGACCGGATACAGCGAACGCTGGGTGTCGGCGTCAAACGTGCGGATGGTCTCGATCTCGTCGCCGAACAGGTCGAGGCGATACGGCAGGCTTGATCCCATCGGGAACAAATCGATCAGGCCGCCGCGCACCGAGTATTCGCCGGGCGACATCACCTGCGACACGTGGGTGTAGCCGGCCAGGGTCAGCTGGGCCTTGAGTTTCGCTTCGTCGAGGCGTTCGCCCTGGCGGAAGAAGAAGGTATAGGCGGCGAGAAAGAAAGGCGGCGCCAGGCGCACCAGCGCGGTCGAGGCCGGCACCACCAGC
Organism: Massilia haematophila; assembly: GCF_042647645.1. Lineage (NCBI taxonomy): Bacteria > Pseudomonadati > Pseudomonadota > Betaproteobacteria > Burkholderiales > Oxalobacteraceae > Massilia > Massilia haematophila. The sequence continues at coordinate 1,032,685 of NZ_JBHRVV010000001.1, forward strand.
ACGTCGCACTGGCCGTTCTGGATCTCGTGCAGGGTCGCCAGGCGCTCGGAGACCAGGTCCTGGTGCGGCGAAAAGGCGTCGTAGGGCAGGGTTTCCCAGTCCGGCAGCAGGTGGCAGGCCAGCTTGCCGTCGGCGAACCAGGCGATCTCGTCCTGCAGGCGCTGGCCGTCGCTGGCATTCGCCACGATGACGGTGAGCATCTGCTTGTTGGCCTTGAACGCGAGGCCGGCAAGGGCGAGCGCATAGGCGTCGGAGGAGCCGGCGAGGGCCGGCAGGACGAAACGTTGACCCGGTTTGGGGAGGTGCTTGTTGAGATCGAAAGGCATTCAGGCGCGCAGTGCAATCGGGGCGATGGGTCGTTCATTATAGACGAAGGGACCCGTTTTCGCCCCGCGCACCGATGCGGCCCGGCGAAGCTTTTACCGCCTGCGCATGCTCGAGGCCACCACTCCGGCCAGGATGAAGCCGAAGCCCGCCGCGTGGTAGAGCTGCGGCGCTTCTCCCAGTAGCGGCCAGGCGGCCAGGGTGGCGAACAGCGGGATCAGGTAGAGCGACATGCTGGCGCGCGCCGGGCCGGCGATCGACACCAGGCGGTCGAAGCAGAAGTAGGCGCCCAGGCTCGGCACCACGGCCAGGAAGGCCAGGGCCGCGTACAGGCGCGGGTCGCCGAAGTCCGGCACCGTGCCGGCGAAGGCTTCCAGCGCCGCGAACGGGGCCAGCACCAGGGCGCCGCCCGCGATCAGGCTGGCCAGCTTGACGGTGGCCGGCAGCGGCGGCAGCGGCATGCGCCGTCCGAGCACGGCGTACAGGGCCCAGCCGCAGGCGGCCGCGATGACCCAGGGGTCGCCTTCGCCGAACTGCAGGCCGCCGAGGGCCGCCAGGTCGCCTTTCGAGAGCACCAGCAGGGCGCCGGCGATCGCCAGCAGCATGCCGCCGGCCTGGCGCTTGTGCAGGGGCGCCTTCCACACCAGGGTTTCGATCAGGGTCACCAGGGCCGGGCAGGCCGCGAAGATGATCGCGATGTTGGCCGTGCTGGTATGGCGCGCGCCGATGTACTGCGGCGCGACCGCCATGCCCATGCCGAGACCGGCCAGCAGCAGGATGCGCGGCCAGTGCGCCAGCAGGACGCCGCGCAGCCCCCACAGGCGCGGGCCGACGGTGGGCAGCAGGATGGCGAAGGCCAGGGCCCAGCGGCCGAAGGCGAGGAACACGGGCGGAATGCCGGCGCTTTCGGCCCAGCGCGCGACGACCAGGTTGGCGGCGAACAGGGCCGGGGCGGCGAACATGAGCGGCAGCTCGGCTGCGAAAGGATCGTCGCGATACGCACTACCGCCGCGGGATACTGCTTCTGACACGAAAACTCCAAAAAACGGGAATGCTGCGCCGCCGTAAAGCGGGGCCATGATCGGCCCGCGCTTGCGGTGCAGTGCTGTGCTTGACAGGGGAGCATGGATTTTACTGCGCCGCACAAAAAATATTCTTTCGTATGCATGGCGCATTTGCCCGGCTGGCTGAAGACGCTTCTATTGTTGAGCTAAAATGAAAAAGAATTATCTATTGGCTTACTTATTTTGCAAAGGAAGACGTGCGATGAAGGATGGCGTGCTCGACGAGATCGACCGCAGGATATTGCGCACCCTGGCGCGCGACGGGCGCATCAGCAACCAGAAGCTGGCGGAGACCGTGAATCTTTCGCCCACGCCCTGCTGGCACCGGGTCAAGGCGCTCGAGGAATCGGGGCACATCAGCAACTATGTCGCCGTGCTCGACCAACGCACGCTCGGCCTGCCGGACACGGTGATCATCGAGGTCACGGTCGACCGCCACGACGACGAGATCTTCCAGGCTTTCTCGGACGCGCTGGCCGAGCTGCCCGAAGTGATGGAGGCTTACCTGCTGTCGGGGGAATACGATTACCTGATCAAGGTGGCGGTGTCGGGCACCGAGGGCTATGAACGCTTCCTGCGCCAGAAGCTGTACCGGTTGCCGGGGGTGAAGCATACGCGCTCGACCTTCACGCTGCGCTGCCTGAAGCGGACGGCGTCGGTGGTGCCGACCTGACCGAGGTTTTGTAGGGTGGGCTCTCGAGCCCACGCGGTCGAACCTGTGCACACCGACATGTGATCCCTCAGGTCCGGAACGCGGGCGCCGCGGCGATGGACGGCGACGTTTCGATTGACCACATGTCGCACCGCGTGGGCACAAGTGCCCACCCTACGAAAAGCATGATGCGCCACCGGTCCCCATCACCACAGGGCCATCATCACGCCTGCGGCTCGTGCACGTCCGACACTTTCACCGGCTCGGCCGCGATCTTCTCGCGCGCCAGCGCCTCGTCATCGGCGTCGGCCTGCAGACCCCCCTGGTCGGCGCCGTGCTTGCGGTCATAGGCCAGCTCGACCAGCATCGGGAAGTGGTCGGAGCCGAACTTGGGCAGGCGCTGGATGAAGGAGAGGGTGAAGTGCTTGCTGTGGAACAGGTGGTCGAGCGGCCAGCGCAGGAGCGGAATGCCGGCGTGGAAGGTGTTGAACATGCCGCGTCCGATGCGCGGGTCGAGCAGGCCGCTGATCTTGCGGAACAGGCGGGTGGTGACCGACCACGCGACGTCGTTCAGGTCGCCCGCGACCACCACCGGCGTCTCGAGGCCGGCCACGCTCTTGGCCACCACCAGCAGTTCGGCGTCGCGCTCGGTCGACTCGTCGTGCTCGGTGGGGCTGGGCGGGGCCGGGTGCAGGAAGTGCATGCGCACCTTGCGCCCGGATTCCAGCACCACCAGCGCATGCATCGAGGGGATGTCGTCCTCGACCAGGAACTGGATCGCCGTGTCCTCCAGCGGCAGGCGCGAATACACGTGCATGCCGTAGAGGTTGTCGAGCGGGCACTTCAGCGCATGCGGATAGTCGGCTGCGAGCGTGTCGAGGCGCGCCTGCCACCAGCCGTCCGATTCCAGGGTCACGAAGACGTCCGGCCGGTGCTGGCGGATCAGGGCGATCAGGCCGTCGGCATTGCGGTTCGGCGTCAGCACGTTGGCGGTCAGGATGCGCAGGCGCTCGGCTTCGTCGACCCCGAGCGCGGCCTTGACCTCGTTCGGGTAGACCCGCGTGTAGGGGAAGATCCACCAGGCCTGGTAGAGCAGGCAGGCGGCGGTGACGACGGCCAGGGCCAGGCTGGCGGGTTCGTCCAGGTCGAGCAGGGTGAACTGCGCCACCAGCGTGGCCAGCGCGATGAAGGCGATTTGCAGGCGTGGAAAGTCGAGGTCGCGGATCACCCATTCGGCGCGGCGCGAGAGCGGCAACAGCGTGGCAAGCAGGATCAATCCAACCAGGGCAGCGATGATGGTGAAGCGCATGACGGGACCTTGGACTTATTATTCTTGGCAAGTTTGCCTAGTATGCCTTGAGTCTGTAAATTCACGTGTTCGCAAACGAACACAAGCCTGCACCCATGACCGTCCTGCGCACCATGCTGATCCTTTCCATCCTTGCCGGCCCGGCCGCCGCCGCCGCGCCTGCTGTTGCCTCCTTATTGCCGCCGCCGCGGGCCGAGGCGCTGACGCGGCAGTTGCAGGCCGTCGTCGACGACCCCGCCATGCCGCTGCCGGGGCTGGCCGTAGTGGCCGTGCGCGGCGGCGCAGTCGTCTACAGCCACCAGTTCGGCAACAGGCGCCTGGCGGCGAACGGCAGGCCGGCCGCGCCGCTCACACCCGACACCCTGTTTCGCATCGCCTCGATCTCGAAGTTCGTCACCACCCTGGGCGCGATGAAGATGGTCGAGCAGGGCCGCCTCGACCTCGACCGCGACCTGGGCGACTACCTCGGCTACCGCCTGCGCAATCCGCATTTCCCGGACCGGGCGATCACCCTGCGCATGCTGCTGACCCACACCTCCTCGCTGCGCGACGAGGGCGGCTTCAAGTGGGCGCCGGAGGTCGACCTGCGCGAGGTGCTGCTGCCGGGCGGGCGTCATTACGGCCAGGGCGCGGCCTGGGCGAAAGACCACGCGCCCGGCGCCTGGTTCGAGTACGTAAACTTCAACTACGGCCTGGTGGCCACCGTCATGGAACGCGCCGGCGGCCAGCGCTTCGACCGCCTGATGCGTGAGCTGATCTTCGACCCGATGGGACTGAAGGCCGGCTTCTATCTTGCCGACTTCGCCCCGGCGCGGGTCGACGACGTCGCCACGCTCTACCGCAAGCGCGAAAAGGACGGAGATGAGGCTTGGGACCCGAGCGGGCCCTGGGTCGCCCAGGCCGACGATTTCGGCGTCGAGGCGCCCAGCGCCCCGCCCGGCCTGGAGCGCTACGTCATCGGCAGCAACGGCACCCTGTTCGGACCGCAGGGCAGCCTGCGCATCTCGGCCAATGAGCTGGGCGCGATCATGCTGATGCTGATGCACGAGGGGCGCCACGGCGGCCGGCACATCCTGGCGCCGAAGACGATCGCGGCGATGCTGTCGCGCCAGTGGACGGCCAGCCGGGACGGCGGCAACGGCAATGGCGACAGCGACAACTTCCGCGGCCTGTACCACGCCTGGGGCCTGGGCAACCAGCATTTCGTCGATGCCAGCAGCCCGGGGCCGGGACGGCCGCGCGGCGACCGGCTGGTCGAGGGCGGCGGCTTCACGGGTGTCGGCCACCTGGGCTGGTCCTGGGGCCTGAACGCGCTGTTCGCGTTCGACCCGCTCACGAAGAACGGCATGATCTACGTCGCCACCGGCGTCGGCGCCGATCCCGACCTGCAGCCGGGCCGCTTCTCGTCGGAGTCGCGCTTCCAGGAACGCATCACGGATGCGCTCTATCGCGGCGCGATCGCGGCGCCGGCGGAAGAGGACAAGGCGGGCAAGGCCGGCAAGGCGGCAACTAAGAACTAGGCGGCGCGCGCGGGCGGCTCCGCCGTACCGGCTGCCTCGTCCGCCTTGGCGGTGGCCGGCCGGCGGTTGGCGATCCCGAACGGCACGTGCACCATCGGGATGGTGCCGCCCGGCGAGGCGCGCAGGTGGGCCATCTGGTCGTCGAAGAAGATGTGCGGCTTGAACACCGCCAGCACGCGCGACTTGTCCATCCCGCCCAGGAAAAAGGTTTCGTCGGCCGACACGCCCCAGCTCTTCAGGGTGGTGACGACGCGCTCGTGCGAGGGCGCGTTGCGCGCGGTGATGATGGCGATGCGCACGATGCGCCGGTAGCCGGGTTCGCGGCGCTGGGCGCGTTCTTCCAGGCGCTGCAGGATCGCCAACTGGCGGAACATGGCGGCCAGCGGGCCGGGGCTGTGCGGGCGCGCCACGTGCAGGGTCTCGTGGGCGTGGAATTCGTCGAGGTCGTTGTTGCGCTTGAAGACGGTTTCCGACTCGTCGTCGGCCAGCACGCCGTCGAAGTCGAAGGCCACGCGCAGTTCCAGGTCGTCGTCCTCGTCGGCGATCTTCGAGGGCAGCACCAGGCCGGCCGGATAATCGACGGCGATCGCGCGCTTGACGTCCTCCTCGTTCGCGCTGAGGAAGAGCGAGGCGTTAAAGGCCGGCAGGTAGGGGTAGGGCGACTTGCCGTTCATGAAGGCCGCGCGCGAGATGTCCAGGCCATAGTGGGCGATCGAGCGCATGACGCGCAATCCGGTCTCCGGCGAATTCCGTGAAAACAGCACCACCTCGACCGGCGACTGCCGTGGGAAGCACTTGTTGATGTTCAAGAAGCGCCGGATGAAGGAAAAGGCCACGCCCTTGCCGAGGATGGTGTCGAGGTGGCGTTCCTGGTAATCGCGGTATTCGTCGGCGCCGCGTTCGAGGTAGACCTGGTGCGACTCGGCCAGGTCGAACAGCGCGCTCGAGGCAACGCCGATGACGAGTTTTTGTTCGATCGGGAATGGCATGCGTCTTCCTTCGCTTGGGCTGGACGAAGGCGATCATAGCAGGAGTGCGGGCGGGTGAGGCGACGGCGCGCAACCACGGCTCGTCGTGCCGGGCACGGCGGCAATTAGTGGAAGGATCGGTGCAAGGACCGGCGCAGAGCCGGAATGCGGCACGCCGCAGGGCGTGCCGCGGCGATGATGCTTAGCGGCCGGTGCCGCTGCCGGTGGTGGTGGTGCCGGTCGTGCCGGTGGTACCGGTCGTGCCGGTGGTGCCAGTGGTACCGGTGGTCCCCGAGCTGCCGCCCGACGTGCCCCAGTTGCCCGAGGTGCCCGAGGTCGAGCCGGAATCGGTGGACGAGCCCGAAGTGCCCGAGCCGCTGGCGCCGGACATGCCCGAGCCGCTGGTCGTGCCGCTGCTCATGGTGCCCGACGAGCTCGCGCCCGTCGAGGTGTCGGTACCGGTGGAGCTGCAGGCCGCCAGGCCCAGGCCCATCAGGCCGGCCAGCATGACACTCAGATAAGTGCGCTTCATAGGTTGTTCCTCCGTGATTGTGAGAGGACTTCATCATGCGAGCGCCTTGCCCGGTCCGCTATAGGATGAGAACGAGAGCGTTTGTAGGAGATACCGGACAGTCAAGGTCCGGTCATTTCCTTACGTTATGCAATATTTCCGCGCCAGCAGGGCGGCGGCCGCCTAGCCGCGGGCCGCGCCGGCCTTTTCCCTGATCCAGGCCACCAGTGCCTCGGTCGGCAGCGGCCGGCTGTAGAAGTAGCCCTGGCCCTTGGCGCAATGCTGGGCGCGCACCGCCGCGGCCTGGGCCTCGGTCTCGATGCCTTCGGCCACCGTGTTCATGCCCAGGCTGCTGGCCACCTTCACCGTCGCCTCGATCAGCACCTGGTGGTGGTGGCTGGTGTCGGCCTTGCACACGAAGGAGCGGTCGATCTTCACCGTGTCGACCGGCAGCAGGTGCAGGCTCGACAGCGAGGAATAGCCGGTGCCGAAGTCGTCGAGCGCGAGCCTGACGCCGAGCGCCTTCAGTTCGTGCAGGCGCAACTGGGTGTTCTCGTCCTGGGCCGCCAGGCTTTCCGTGACTTCCAGCTGCAGGCTGGAGGCGGGCATGCCAGTCTGGTCCAGGATGGCGCGCACGGTGGCGGTCCAGTCGGGCTGGGCAAGCTGGGCGCGCGACAGGTTGACCGCCATCAGGCGCGGCGCCGCATCGCCGAGCTGTTCGCGCCAGCGCATGAAGTCGCGGCAGGCGCGCGCCAGCACGAAGTCGCCGATCTGGTCGATCAGGCCGCACTCCTCGGCCACGCCGATGAAGTCGAAGGGCGGCACCAGGCCGCGCACCGGATGCTGCCAGCGCACCAGCGCCTCGACCCCGGCGGCGTAGTCGGTGCTGCCGTCCGGACGCAGGCCGACCACCGGCTGGTAGACCACGAACAGCTGTTCTTCCGCCAGCGCGGTGCGCAGCTGGGCCTCGATGTCGGCGCGGCGCGCGGCGCGTTCGCGCATGCTGGCGTCGAACAGCACGTGGCGGGCGCCGCCGCTGCGCTTGGCTTCGATCATGGCGATGCTGGCGTCGCGCATGGCGGCATCGGCGTCGCCGTCGGCGCCGGCGCCCCAGAACACGCCGACGCTGGCGCGGCAGGGCACGTCGCGCCCGTCGATGCGGTGCGGGCGCGACAGCACGTCCAGCAGGCGCAGCGCCGTGCGTTCGGCCTCGTCGGGATGGCGCAGGCCGTCGAGCAGGACCACGAATTCGTCGCCGCCGACGCGCGCCACCAGGTGATTGGTGCCGGCGGCGGCGTCGATGCGGCGCGCGCCGGGATTGCCGCCCCAGCTGCGCTCGGCCATGGTCCCGAGCAGGGCATCGGCGATGGCCACCAGCAGCTGGTCGCCGGCCGTCTGGCCCAGGGTATCGTTGATCTGGCGGAAGCGGTCGAAATTCAGGAACAGCAGCGCGAACTCGCCGCCGCCCTCGGGCCGCGCGAGCAGGGACTGCAGCTGCTCGCGCACGGCGGCGCGGTTCGGCAGGCGCGTCAGGGCGTCGGTGCGGGCGGCGCTGCGCAGGCGCCGGCGCAGGGTGTCCTGCTCGCGCTGGATCTCGAGGGTGGCGTCGGTGATCGCCGCCATCAGGCGCTCGGGGTCGAGCTTGAGCAGGCTGAGCGACAGCACCTGGGGCGCGCCCGGCGCGCTGTGGGCCGCGCCGAGGGGTACGCGCAGGGCGTCGCAGACCACGCCCGAGGGCTGCTCGAAGGCGGCCGCCATCTGCCTGACCTGGGGCGCAACCGCATCGAGCACCGTGAACAGGTTGTCCAGCCCGTCCTCGGCCGCGAGCGGCATCAGGAGGTTCGAGGCCATCGGGTTGAGCATGTCGACCGTGCCGTCGAGGCAGGTCTGGACCAGGCCGATCGGCGCGCGGTAGAGGAACTGGACGAGCGCCTCGTAGGCGTCGATGCTCTCAACCTGCATCGCGGCTTCGCTTTGGAATGTCTTCATGGGCAGGGAGGTCAGGTGTCCAGCAGGCCACGCGGTTGCGGCCGCGGCCCTTGGCAAGATAAAGCGCCTGGTCGGCGCGCTTGATGAGGGCGTCGATGCCGCCGCGAACGCCATCTTGGCCATCCTCGCCCTCCTGGCCGTCCAGCACGGCGACGCCCGCGCTGACGGTGTAGGCGATCTCGCCCTGGTCGCTGGCGACCAGGCGCGTGGCGACCAAGGCGCGCACGCGCTCGGCGCCGGCCAGCGCTTCCTGCGCGCCGGTGGAAGGCAGCAGTACGGCGAATTCCTCGCCGCCCAGGCGCGCCACGGTGTCGACGATGCGGAAGCTGTCGCGCAGGGCCTCGGCCAGGTCGCACAACACGCGGTCGCCCGCCGGGTGGCCGTAGCGGTCGTTGATGTTCTTGAACAGGTCGGCGTCGAACAGGATCATGGCGAGCGGGCGCGGGGTATGCGCGGCGCGGTCCAGTTCCAGCTCGGCCGCCTCGAAGAAGGCGCGGCGGTTGGCCAGGCCGGTCAGGTGGTCGCAGAAGGCGGCCTGGCGCCGCCGCTCGCTGGCGGCGCGCTTGTCGCTGATGTCGCGCAGGATCAGGCAGTAATAGGGCTCGTAACCCGGCGCTTCCGGATCGTCCAGGCCGAAGGCTTCGCGGTCGGGCAGGGGCGCGATCAGCACGCTGCCCCAGAACTGGCTGCCGTCGGCGCGCAGGCGCAGGCCCTCGTCCAGGCTCCAGCCGTTGCGCTCGGCCTCGCGCAGGCGGTCGCACAGGTGCTCGTGCGTCATCGCATCCTGTGGATAGAAGATCGAATAGGGCGAGCCGATCACGTGCTCGCCGAAGCCGGTCACGCGGCCGATGCTCTCGTTCCAGTCGCAGATGCGCCCCGAGCGGTCGAGCGAGACCAGGGCGTAGTCGCTGATGCGGGTCAGGATCGCGTTCAGCCAGGCGTCGCTCTGGCGCAGCTGGCGCTCGCGCCGCACTTCGGCGGTGACGTCCTGGATCACGGCCATGATGCGGGCCTGGTCCAGCTTCAGCAGCGTGAGCGACAGGATCTGCGGGGCCTGCTTGCCGGCGCGCTGCTGCTCGGCGCTGCGCAAATGGATGTGCAGGCCCTCGAACACCATGCCGTTGGCGCGCGGGTAGTGCTGGCACTGGAAGCGCAGGTCGGGCGCGACGCCTTCCAGCGCGGTGAACAGGTTGCTTAAGCAGCCGTCGGACGAGAGCGGCATCAGCAGCTGCGCCGAAATCGGATTGATCATCGCGATCTCGCCGTCGATCCCGGCCTGGACCAGGCCGACCGGGGCCAGGTAGAGGAACTGGATGAGCGCCTCGTGCTCGGCGCGCAGCTGTTCGACGCTGTCGTCCATCGGCATCACCGGCGCTGGACCAGGACGTAACGGGTAGTGCCGGCGGCACTTGCCAGCAGGCGCAGCTTGACCTTGATCGGGCGCATGCGCAGGGTCAGCACGTAGTCGATGGTGTCGTCCAGTTCGCTGGCCTCGACGGCGGCATCCTCGAAGCGCTGGGCCACCATGAAGTTGTTCAGGCAGGGCGCGACGTTGGTGAACAGCGGCTCGCCGATCACGCGCTGCGGCGACAGGCCGGCGGCCTGCGATTCGGCCGCGTTGTAGCGTTGCACATTGGTGTCGGCGTCGAAGCCGATCACGCCGAAGTCGAGCGCATCGAGCTGCTCCTGGCTGCTGGCGTCCAGCAGGTCGGCGAGCCCGCGGCTGTCGAAGGTGATGGTGGCATTGGTCATGGGGCGGGTTCCAGTGAGATCGGGGGCTGTTGGGAGTTGACGGTGGGAAACGGATGTTGGCATGCACCCAGCGTGCGTGTCAATCGTGCGCGCTACCGGTCTTGCCAATCCTGATGCGGTGTTGACACAGTCGTTGTCCGGCTGGCACCATCGCCAGCCCTTCACTCACCTTTCCTTGTCGGGATATATACATGGAACAGTCTGCGCCGCGCCCGGCCTGGTGGCAAGATACAAGTGCAGTCGAGCGCGTGGTGCGCGACCTGGTTGCCGCCGAACTGGCGCTGGCGCGACCCGGCCGCACGCTGCCGGCCCAGCCCTGGCCGCCCGGGATCGACCTGGCGCGCGACCTCGGCGCCGACTCGCTCGACCTGATGGGCGCCGCCACCGCGCTCGGCGACCTGCTGGGGTTCGGACGCGCCGGCATGGAGGATGCGCTGCTGGCGCGGCCGCGCCTGTCGGAATGGATCGATGCCGCGCGCGCCAGCCTGGCCCGCTTCGACGCCGAGCTGACCTTCCGCACCTCGGGCAGCGCGGGCGTGCCGAAGCGCTGCGCGCACCGCCTTTCCGGGCTGTGGCGCGAGGTGGATGCGCTGGCGCGCCTGTTGCCGGGGCGGCGCCGAGTACTCAGCGCGGTGCCTGCCCATCATATCTATGGCTTCCTGTTCACGGTGCTGTTGCCGCAGGCCGGCGGCCGTACCTTGCCGGTGCTCGACCTGCGCGGCGCCTCGCCGGCGGCGCTGGCGGGGCAGTTGCGGCCGGGCGACCTGGTCGTGGCCCATCCCGACTATTGGCGCCAGGTGGCGGCGCTGGGCCTGGCCTTCGCGCCGGAGGTCGTCGGTGTCAGTTCGACCGCGCCTTGCCCGGATGCCGTCGCGCGCACGCTGGCGGAGGCCGGCCTGCGCCTGCTGCAGGTCTACGGCAGCTCGGAAACCGCGGGCGTCGGCTGGCGCGAGGCGGCGGGCGAACCCTATCGCCTGTTCCCGTACTGGCGCGCGGCGGGCGAGGATGCGATCGAACGCGACGGCGAGGGCGGCCAGCCCGAACGTTTCGCGCTGCAGGACCGGCTGGCGTGGTCCGGGCCGGACCGCTTCCTGCCGGCCGGGCGCGTCGATCATGCGGTGCAGGTGGGCGGCACCAACGTGTTTCCGGCCTATGTCGGCGAGGTACTGGCGATGCATCCGGCGGTGGCCGCATGCCACGTGCGCCTGATGCGGCTGGACGAGGGGACGCGGCTGAAGGCCTTCGTGGTGCCGCGTGCGGCTGCCGGCGATGCGGCGGCCTTGCGTACGGAGCTGGCGGGCTGGATCGCCGAACGGCTGACGCCGCCCGAGCGGCCGGCCGCGTTCTCGTTCGGACCGGATCTGCCGCGCCAGCCGAATGGGAAGCTGGCGGACTGGATCATCGACGCGTGGGAGTGAACGCGTGGGAGTGGGAGCGGGGGTGGGACAAGGCGGGCGGCGATGCATGCTGGTCCGGCCTGCGCATCACCGTGTGGCGGTCTAGCGCCTGGTGGGAAATCGAAGCCTGTCAGTTTTCGATAATGACGCCATCCTCGGTCTGGTAATAGCGGATGGCATGCTGTTTAAAGGCTTTCATCGTCGCCAGGTTGAAGCCGCCGCCAACCAGGGCGCCTACCCCGAACGGCACCAGGCGTCCAACCGCGATTCCGCCGCGCTTGGTGCCGTATTTCGCGACAATCGTGGTTCCGACTTTTTGATTAATGCGTTGGAAAACTTTTGCCGGGATTTTCTTGAATTGTGCGATGGCGACTTTCTCGGCGATCCGTACAGCACCTTGCCTGGTCAGGCTAAGTACGCCACACCACAAGCCGAGTACCCGGACGAGATCCTGGTTGAAGCTTGCTTCGACATCACGTTGATAGATTTGTCCGACGCCAATGACCATGCCGCCCATGCAGCGGAGCATATATGCAAGGTCAGCAGAAATTGCGCCTGCTTCGATGGCCACCTGGGTTGCGGTACCCAAGCCCGGAATTGCGCTCGGCAATGCGGTCACCGCCCCCTGCGAGGCATAGCGCCAACAGATTTGATCGGCCCATTTTTCGGCGAGCTGATCCGTCGATAATGAAGGATGGGCTTTGCGCAGATCCGCGATATGCCGCGCGACGTCTTCGTTATCCGGCTGTACTGTTTCGATCACGCCCATCACGAATTTCGTAAGGCCGGTTGGTTCTTTCATGGAGGTCATTTCTGTCGACGTCATCGTGGGCCTGAGGCGATTGATTTTTTATGCGGATGCAAGCGCAGGCGCCGCGCAGGCTGCCTGCGCAAGAATTAAACGGAAATTAATGTAACGCGGCAGGGTAGAGGCGGTCGCCATCGGTGTGCGCAGACAAGGCGCTGAATCCCAGGGAGCGGGCAGTCTGCTCGTACATCTCGAAGAACTTGTTGGCGTTATGGTTGATGCGCCCGGCACGGCCATCGGTCTTTCCATGCTGAGGCGCAAAGATGCTGGTCGCAAGCATCAGGTCGAGGAAGGTGCTCGGCAGCCAATCCACCTGTTTGGTGTAGCCCGACACCCAGATCGCGTTGCATGCCTCTCGAATCAAACGATGACATTCGCGGCGGCGTCCCGGTACCACCATTTCGCAGGAGCCGAAATGCACGAACGAGATGGCACCCGACGGTGCTTTTTTCAGCGCATCGGCCACTTCCGACAGCGGAATGACGGTATCGCCCGAAGGCCGCAATACGCCCTGGTCGCCATGGCATGCGATATACAGCATTACCCCTGCATTTTTGGGAATCTCCGCAACGTAAAAGGCAATATCTTCCTTTGTTCGGAAGGTACGGTGCGTGATTTCCAATTCTTTCTGATGGGTGACAGCGAGCGCCTGGAAATAAGGCAAAATCTGCGGCACCTCGTGTTCATCCCACCAGGAGCCTTCCAGAATAACAATTCTTGCTTTTGAACGTGATGGCACTGCGCACCCAATATATTAACTTGTAGAAACATTTTAAATGCTCCTACTTGCCCTGTCTATCTGGGTGTCGCATTTTAATAACTTGATGTCGGGCGATAGCCGGCGCAGCGCGTTCGCCCCGGATACGGAAACAAGTCCTTATCTGCGGCTAGCGGACAGGATCCGCCAGCGGATGCGCATTATCCACCGTCGGCTCGGCAGGCACAGGCATCACTTCCTCCCCCTCGGACAAGCCGTCCGGATCCTCCTCGGGCGCCGCCGCCATCACGTCGATCCCGTGCAGCTGCGGGTTCTCCGCCAGCTCCGCATACACCCAGTCGTCGTTCTCGCGCACCATGCCTTCCGGCTGCGGACGCTCCACGGCCGGATGCTTGGCCAACGCCACCTGCATGTAGTCGAGCCAGATCGGCAGCGCCAGCGTGGCGCCGAATTCGCGGCCGCCCAGCGAGCGCGGTTCGTCGTAGCCCATCCAGGCCACCGCCACCACGTTGCCGCCATACCCGGCGAACCAGCCGTCGATGGCGTCGCTGGTGGTGCCGGTCTTGCCGGCGAGGTCAGGGCGGCCGAGGCGTTTGGTGGCCGCGGCGCCGGTGCCGTAGCGGGTGACGTCGCGCAGCATGCTGTCGGTGATCCAGGCGTTGCGGGCGTCGAGCACGCGCGCGCTTTCCTGGCGCGGCGCGGGCGGCGTGGTTTCCTGGATCACGGTGCCGTCGCCGTCGACGATGCGCGCGATCAGGTAGGGCTTCACTGAGAAGCCGCCGTTGGCGAAGACGGCATAGGCGCCGGCCATCTGCTGCGGCGTGACGGCGCCGGTGCCCAGCGCAAGCGTCAGGTTCTTCGGGTGGCGCGCCAAATCGAAGCCGAACTTGCCGAGGAAGTCGTGGGCGTAGGGGACGTCGATCGCGCGCAGCAGGCGCACGGTCGGCACGTTCTTCGAGTGCGCCAGCGAATAGCGCATCGTGATCGGGCCGTCGAAGACGCCGTCGTCGTTCTGCGGCGACCAGGTGGCGCCGGCGTTCTCGCCCGGCATGTCGAGCGCCTCGTCGAGGATCAGGGTGCCCGGCGAATAGCCCTTGTCGATGGCCGCCGCGTAGACGAAGGGCTTGATCGCGGAACCCGGCTGGCGCCAGGCCTGGGTCACGTGGTTGAACTACTGCAGGTTGTAGTCGAAGCCGCCGACCAGGGCCTGGTAGGCGCCGGTGTCGGCGTCGATCGCGACAAAGGCGGCGGCCACCTGCGGCACCTGGCTGATGCCCCAGCCGTCCTTCGGCAATTTGCTGATGCGGACGATGGCGCCCGGCGCAATGCGCACCGAATCCTTGGCCTTGCCGGACAAGCCGGCGGCGGCGAATTTCAGGCCGGCGCCTTCGATGTCGATCACGTCGCCGTCGATGGTCTCGACTTTCACGCGCCTGGGCGAGGCTTCGAGCACGACCGCCGGCTCCAGGCCGTCGCTGGACGGGCGCTTCTGCAGGGCCTCGACGATCGCTTCCTCGCGTTCGTCGTCAATCGAAGGCAATTCGATCCGCGCTTCCGGACCGCGGTAGCCGTGGCGCGCATCGTAGGCCAGCACGTTGCGGCGCACCGATTCGTAGGCCGCCTTCTGGTCCGCCTCGCGGATGGTGGTGATCACGCGCAATCCCCGCGTGTAGGCTTCTTCCTTGAACCGGGCGTAGACCGCCTGGCGCGCCAGTTCCGCCACGTACTCCGCATGGGCGCCGAATTCCTGGGGACGCGAATGCACGCGCATTGGCTCGGCCACGGCCTTGGCGTACTGGGCGTCGTCGATCTGGCCGAGTTCGCGCAGGCGGCTCAGCACCTGCTCCTGGCGCAGCTTGGCGCGCTTCGGGTTCACGGCCGGGTTGTTGCGCGCCGGGTTCTGGGGCAGGCCGGCCAGCATCGCGGTCTCCGCGATGGAGAGCTTGTCCAGGTCCTTGCCGAAGTAGGCGCGCGCCGCGCTGGCAAAACCATAGGAGCGCTGGCCCAGGTAGATCTGGTTCATGTAGAGCTCGAGGATCTGGTCCTTGGTCAGGGCGTCCTCGATCTTCCAGGCGAGGGCGATCTCGTTGATCTTCCTCGACAGCTTCTTCTCCTTCGACAGGAAGAAGTTGCGCGCCACCTGCATCGTGATGGTCGAGGCGCCGCCGGAACCGAAACCGCTGCGCAGGTTGGAGCCGACCGCGCGCATCGCGCCCATCCAGTCGATGCCGCCATGTTCATAGAAACGCGCGTCCTCGATCGCCAGCACCGCGTTCTTCATCATCGGCGGGATCTGGGCGATCGGGACGAAGTCGCGGTGCTCCTCGCCGAATTCGCCGATCAGGACGTTATCGGCGGTGTAGATGCGCAGCGGGATCTTCGGCTTGTAATCGAGGACGGCGTCGATCGGCGGCACCTTCGGCACGATGGCGGCGAACACGTAGATCAGGGCGCCGGCGACGAACAGCACGATGGCGGCGAGGATGAAGAAAATGAAACCGCGTTCGCGGCGTAGCGGCCGGAAGGCGGGGGCCGGGCGGGTGGACTTGGTCAAGACGTTCTCTCGTGCTGTGGGACCGCAAGGGTCAGCGGCCCGGATCGGCTCATTATAATGCGCTTTTCTTCCATTCCAGCATGTGCCATAGTCACGCCTTCACCTCCGTCGAAGACGGACAGCATCCCCAAGAATCAAGGAAACCGATGCCCTACGATCCCGCACCGCCCGCCGTCAAACCCTACATCCCGGCGTCGGCGAACCTGCCCGAGATGACCGTCCGCGCCCTCGTCATGGGCGTCGTGCTGGGCATGGTCTTCGGCGCTTCCTCGCTGTACCTGGTATTGAAAGTCGGCCTGACCGTCAGCGCCTCGATCCCGGTGGCGGTGATCGCGATCACCCTGTTCGGCATGTTCCGCAAGATGGGCGGGCGCGAATCGTCGATCCTCGAGAACAGCATCACCCAGACCGCCGGTTCGGCCGGCGAGTCGCTCGCCTTCGGGCTGGGCGCGACCATGCCGGCGATCATGATCCTCGGCTTCGATCTCGAGATCTCGCGCGTCATGCTGGTCGGTATCCTCGGCGGCCTGCTCGGCATCCTGATGATGATCCCGATGCGCCGCACCATGATCGTCGACGCCCACCGCGAACTGAAATACCCGGAAGGCACGGCCTGCGCCGAGGTGCTGAAGGCCGCGGCTACCGAGACCTCGCGCGCCGCCGCGGGCGAGCAGCGCGAAGCCGGCTCGGACGCGGAAAAGGACGCCAAGCGCCGCGCCGCCATCATCTTCGGCGGCTTCGGCCTGGGCTTGCTGTACAAGGTGGCCAACGTCTCGTTCCGAGGCTGGAAGGACGTCGCCAACTTCGAGTTCGGCGCGCCCCTGAAGGCCGGTTCGGCCGGCGCGGAAGTATCGCCGGAACTGGTCGGCGTCGGCTACATCATCGGCCCGCGCATCGCCTTCACCATGGCGGCGGGCGGCGTACTGTCCTACCTGCTCCTGATCCCGATGATCAAGTTCTTCGGCGAGCTGCTGACGGTGCCGCTGGCGCCGGCGACCACGCTGATCAAGGATATGTCGCCGGACGACATCCGCGACGCCTATGTGCTCTACATCGGCGCGGGCGCGGTGGCGGCCGGCGGCCTGATCTCGCTGGTGCGCTCGCTGCCCGCGATCTGGGGTGGCCTGAAGGGCGGCCTGGCCGGCATGGGCAAAGCGCAAGCGCAAGGGAGGTCCAGCGCCGGCAAGGCCGCGCTGCGCACCGACCAGGACATCCCGATCAAGTGGGTGGCGATCGGCTGCCTGGCGATCATCGCCATCATCACCTTCGCCACGCCGCTGCACATGAACGTGCTGGGCGCGCTGCTGATCCTGGTGTTCGGCTTCCTGTTCGCCACCGTTTCCTCGCGCCTGACCGGCGAGATCGGCTCGTCCTCGAACCCGATCTCGGGCATGGCGGTGGCGACCTTGCTGTTCACCTGCCTGATCTTCCTGGTGATGGGCTGGACCGGCGGACGCTACTACGTCACCGCCCTGTCGGTTGGCGCCATCGTCTGCATCGCCGCCAGCAACGCCGGCACCACCTCGCAGGATTTGAAGACCGGCTTCCTGGTCGGCTCGACGCCGCGCCTGCAGCAGTACGCGATCCTGTGCGGCGCCTTTGCCTCGGCGCTGGTCCTGGGCCCGATCCTGCTGAAGCTGAACGAGGCCGGCACCGTCTACGTGCCGGCGGCCCAGGTGGCGCCGGCGATCACGGTCGACGCCTCGAAGTTGACGGAGACCGAGCGCCTGCAAGGCCCGCAGGCCGAAAGCGACGACAAGACCTATAAGGTCTGGCGCAAGCTTGACACGGTCGGCGGCCCGGCCGGCAAGTACCTGGTCGCGGATGACGGCAAGCTGGCCTACCTGGTCGACCCGGGCATCAACGGCCGCTACCACCAGCGCCCGGACGGCAGCGAGGTGAAGAAATACGGTGCGCCCAAGGCTGTGCTGATGTCCTACATCATCAAGGGCATCCTCGACCAGCAGCTGCCCTGGACCCTGGTGCTGTTCGGCGTGATGATCGCCGTGGTGCTGGAGATGGCCGGCATCCAGGCGCTGGCGTTCTCGGTCGGCGTGTATCTGCCGCTGGTGTCGACGCTACCGATCGCGGTCGGCGGCGCGGTGCGCTGGTTCGCAGACCGCCGCAACAACAAGCTGCCGCAGTACGACAAGCTGAACGAGGAAGAGCGCCAGGCCGCGGGCGACCGCAGCTCGGGCACGCTGCTGGCCTCGGGCTACATCGCGGGCGGCGCGCTGGCGGGCATCGTAATCGCTATCACGGCGGGCGTGATGACCAACTTCGACAACATGATGGCGAAGTGGGCCGAGTCCTCGAACCCCTTCGTGTCGGGACCCCACGCGGACCTGCTGTCGCTGATTCCGTATGCGGCGATCGTGCTGCTGCTGTACTGGGTGGCCCGGGAGAAGCCGCAGAAGTAAAGTGAAACGGGCGCCTAGGCGCCCGTTTTCATTTGGTGGTGTGTGTGACGCGCCGCGTGGTCATGGATGGTCGGACCGCGTGGGTTCAAGAACCCACCCTACAAAACCGCCGTGGTAGGGTGGGTTCTCGAACCCACCGTCTCATCGCGTGAATACCCGAGGCGCCTCAGACAAACGCCAGGTCATGCTGCCGAATCACGTCGTCCAGCCACTCGTCCGACTGGCCGAAGCGATACCCGAGCCCCGCCGCACGCGCCGTATCGAGCACCATCGGCTGCGCGAAATCGAAAGGCGAGAGCTGCCCCGGGGCCGTGGCGCCATCCACGCGCCGGAAGCGCGCCGGCGCGTCGAGCACCTGGGCCACGCGCCCGTACAGGCCGTGCGCCGACAGCGGCCCGTTTGACGCGGCGTTGACCGGCCCGGTGAAGCCCTGGCCGCCGGCCCAGTCGAGGAAGGCGGCGGCCTGCTGGGGACCGAGGAAGGAGACCTCGGCCGCCGCGTTCGCATACGGCAGCGGCGCGCCGCGGCGCAGCAGGTCGACGTACCAGGCCAGGCGCCCGGTGAATTCCTCCGGCCCGCCCAGCACGTGGGCCAGGCGCGCGGTCACCAGCGGCAGCGTGCCGTCGCGGTACAGGTAGGCCTCGGCCTGGATCTTGCCGGCGACGTAGCTTTGCACCGCAAGCGTCGGGTCATGCCAGGGATAGCCGGTGTCGATCGGCTGGGCCAGCACGGCCAGGTCGTCTTCCATCAGTGCGCCGGCGCGCCCCAGGCCGCGGTAGACGTCGATGGTCGAGGTCATCACGTAGCGCCCGACCTTGCCGGCGAAGCTGCGCACGGCGATCGCCGCGTCGAGCGGGCTGTAGCACATCTGGTCGAACACCAGGTCGTAATGCCTGCCGGCGAAGGCGCTGCGCATCGCCGTTTCATTGCGGCGGTCGACGCGGACGCGCTCAATGCGGCTGCCGAAAGGATCGGGCGCATAGCCGCGGGTGGCGATCGTCACGCGGTGGCCCGCCCGCACCAGGCGCTGCACCAGCAGCTTGCCGAAGTAACGGGTTCCGCCGATCACCAACGTATTCTTGTGCATGGCTTCTCCTTGACGAATCGCGTATATTTTCGGCTCGGCAGTAAAAACCGGCAAACGAGAAAAAACGCAGCTATGAATAAGAATAATTTACGCATGGCGGGTGCATGAAGCCGCTGCGCAGCCTTTCCGGCCTGATCGATTTCGAGTGCGCCGCGCGCTGGGGCAGCTTCAAGCTGGCCGCGCGCGAGTTGCACAAGACGCCGGCCGCGGTCAGCCTGCAGGTCAAGCAGCTCGAGGAAACCGTCGGCTTCGCGCTGTTCGTGCGCCATCCGCGCCACATTTCCCTCACCGAGAAGGGCGAGGAGCTGGCGATCGCGATCGGCCGCATGCTGGCCGACCTGCGCGCCAAGGTCGGGGCGCTGCAGCGCGGCGACGAGGAGTCCGTGCTGCGCATCTCGACCACGCATTCCTTCGCCATCAAGTGGCTGGTGCCGCGCATGCACCGCTTCACCAAGCTGTACCCGGAACTCGACATCCGCATCGATTCGAACGACGCACCGGTCGACCTGGAAGCCGACACCACCGACGTGGCGATCCGCTACGGCCCGGTGCGCGACGGCGACCCGGCGCTGCTGTTTCGCGAACGCCTGGTGCCGGTCTACAGCCCGGAGCTGCTGGCGCCCGGCCAGCCCGACCTGGGCCTGGCCGATCTGGCGCAGCAGCCGCTGCTGTGCGAAAAGTCGCCCGAGTCCTGGCTGCAGCTCTTGAACGAGAACCGCGCCCTGAAGGGCAGGTACGATTTCTCGCGCGGCTACAGCCATTGGGGCGTGCTGGTGCAGGCGGCGGTGGCGGGGCAGGGCGTGGCGCTGGTGCCCTACGGGATCGCCTGCCAGGACATCGCCTCGGGCGCGCTGCGCCAGATACCCTGCCGCAGCGCGCGCTTCGACATGGGCTACCGCTTCCTCGCCAATCCGCACAAGGAAAACATGAGCAAGGTCCAGCGCTTCCGGGCCTGGATGGTGGAGGAGATGGATGCCATGCGGCGCGCGCTGGATGGGGAGTCGAGCGGCTGACCCGTAGGTGGGCGCCCCTGTGCCCACGCGTAAACGATGAACACCAGTTGCGCGGCGGGCAACCCGCCGACCAACGGATGAAACAAAAAAACGGCAGCCGAAGCTGCCGTTTCTTATTCGAGCGAAGCGACGTATTACTTCACGCCGTGCATCAGCTTCTGGATCAGCGGTGCGATCAGGAACAGCAGCACGCCGCCGCCCACCAGCGACCAGAAGCCGAAGGTGTAGCCGCCCAGGGCCGAGCCGATCGACATGCCCGATTCGCCCGAGACGTGCGACGCGAAGATGCCCGACAGGTTGTTGCCGATGCCGGTCGAGAGGAACCAGCCGCCCATCCCCAGGCCGACCAGGCGCACCGGCGCCAGCTTGGTGACCATCGACAGGCCGATCGGCGACAGGCACAGCTCGCCTACCGACTGGATGAAGTAGACCGTGAACAGGGTCCAGAACGGGATCTTGCCGGCGTCGTCGACCAGGGTCGACAGCGCGTACATCAGGAGGCCGAAGGCCAGGCCGTTGAAGATCAGGCCCAGGCCGAACTTGCGCGGGATCGACGGGTTGGCGTTGCGGCGGCCCAGCATCACCCAGATCGCGGCGATGATCGGTGCGAAAGCGATGATGGCGACCGAGTTCACGCTCTGGAACCAGGCGACCGGGAAGGTCCAGTCGCCGAACTGGCGGTCGACGATCTGGTCGGCCAGGAAGGTGAACGAGGAACCGGCCTGTTCGAAGAACATCCAGAACAGGATGTTGAAGGCGAAGATGATCATCATGGCGATGGTCTTGTCGCGCGCGACCTTGCCGTTGCGGATGCCTTCGACCATCAGCATCAGCGCCAGGGCGATGAACAGGACGGTCAGGATCACCTGCAGGGTGTTGGCGCCGAGCTTGAGCAGGAAGTAGACGCCCGGGATGACGATCACGCTGCCGATGATGACGGCCAGCGGACGGCCCATGCCTTGCGCCTGCGGTTCCGGTGCGCCGATGCCGGCCAGGGTCTTGCGGCCGATGTAGAACCACACCAGGCTGATCAGCATGCCGACGCCGGAGGCGAAGAACACGACCTTGTAGGCCGGGGTGGTGCCGTCGCCCATGTTCTGGGCCATGATCTGGGTCAGGATCGGGGCGATGAAGGCGCCCGCGTTGATGCCCATGTAGAAGATGGTGAAGCCCGAGTCGCGGCGGGTGTCGTTCAGCGAATACAGCTTGCCGACCATGGTCGAGATGTTCGGCTTGAACATGCCGTTGCCGACGATGATGGTGGCCAGGCCGAGCTTGAACACGTCCTGGCTCGGGATCGTGATCATGAACAGGCCGGCCGCCATGAACACGGCGCCGATCAGGATCGAGCGCTGGTAGCCGATGACGCGGTCGGCGATCAGGCCGCCGAAGACGGCGCCGGCGTAGACCAGCGCGAGGTAGGAACCGTAGGTGAGGTTGGCGTCGGCCTGGCCGACGGCGTCGCCGCCGTAGAACTGGGCGACGATGTAGAGCACGAGGGCCCAACGGATGCCGTAGAAGGCGAAGCGTTCCCAGAATTCGGTCATGAACAGCATCCACAGCGGCGCTGGGTGGCCCATGATCTGTTTGAACTCTGGAATGACGACCTTGTCGGCGGGTGTAGCAGCTGCACCGCTCATGCGGTTCCTCCCGAAATAGTGTTTTAAGAATAGCTGTTTTTGTTCGAAAGCCGGCTTGCCCGGCATTCAATCCGCACGCATTTTAGAGGAAATTGCTGACCTCAAGAAAAATATTTGCCATTGTGGTAAACACGCGCGCGGATGGTGCAGCGCGGCACAAACGGTGCGCGGATTGGGCACGCATGTCCCCGCCAGTTGTCGTATATTGGTGAAACAGCCATTTTCGTTTCCGGGCAACGCGAGAAGCCCGCTGCGCATCGGCATGCGCACCCGCTGCGAAGACGTGATCCTTTGCTGCGGTTTCTCGAGCTGTCCTAACAAGAACGTCAGAAAAGGAAGACCTGCATGAAATACGACGTCGTCGATACCCTGATTTCGCCGGAAGGCCGGCTGGAAGTCCTGTCCAAGGCCGAAGTGGCCAAGCTCCTCGATACCAGCCAGGGTGGCCTGTATTCCGTATTCCGCAAATGTTCGCTCGCCGTCCTCAACTCGGGCAGCTCGATCGACGACGGCAAGGAACTGCTGGAACGCTACAGCAGTTTCGATATCAGCATCATCCAGCGCGAGCGCGGCATCAAGCTCGATATCCGCGGCGCGCCCTCCATGGCCTTCGTCGACGGCAAGATGATCAAGGGCATCCACGAGCACCTGTTCTCGGTGCTGCGCGATATCGTCTTCGTGAATTTCGAAGTCACCGATAATCCGCGTTTCAACCTGTCGCGCCCGGAAGGCATTACCGACGCGGTATTCCACATCCTGCGCAACGCCAACCTGTTGCAGCCGCAGCGCAATCCGAATCTGGTGGTGTGCTGGGGCGGCCATTCGATCAACCGCGTCGAATACAATTATTCGAAAGAGGTCGGCTATGCGCTCGGTTTGCGCGAACTCGACATCTGCACCGGCTGCGGCCCGGGCGCGATGAAAGGCCCGATGAAAGGCGCCACCATCGGCCACGCCAAGCAGCGCTTGCAGGGCGGGCGCTATATCGGCATTTCGGAACCCGGCATCATCGCCGCCGAATCGCCGAATCCGATCGTGAACGACCTGATCATCATGCCGGACATCGAAAAGCGCCTGGAAGCGTTCGTGCGCGTCGGCCACGGCATCTGCGTGTTCCCGGGCGGCGCCGGCACGGCCGAAGAGATTCTCTACATCCTCGGCATCCTGCTCCATCCCGATAATGCCGAGATGCCTTTCCCGCTGATCTTCACCGGCCCGGCCACCGCGCGCGAATACTTCGAGCAGATCGACAGCTTCATCGGGCAAACCCTGGGCGACAAGGCGCGCGCGCGCTACAAGATCATCATCGACGATCCGGACGCGGTCGCGCGCGAAATGCACGCCGGGATCAAGCAGGTGCGCGAATTCCGCAAGGCGCACAGCGATGCCTATTATTTCAACTGGCTGTTGAAGATCGACCAGGAATTCCAGCGCCCGTTCAAGCCGACCCACGAAAACATGCGCAACCTGTCGCTGCACAAGAACCAGGAAACGCACCTGCTGGCGGCAAACCTGCGCCGCGCGTTCTCGGGCGTGGTGGCTGGCAACGTCAAGGAAGAGGGCATCCGCGCGATCGAGGAGCACGGCAAGTACGAGATCCACGGCGAAAGCGCGATCATGGAGCCGATGGATGCGCTATTGACCTCGTTCGTGGAGCAGAGCCGGATGAAATTGCCGGGCAAGGCGTACGTGCCTTGCTATACGATCGTGAAGTAGGGTGGGTTCTTGAACCCACGCGGCGATCGTTGGCGGCTTCGATTTCCCGCGGGATGATCTCGCCGATAACGATCACCGCGTGGGGACGAGTCCCCACCCTACGCCACGTTCGAAGCCAACGTTGAAAAGCCGGGGCCGCGCCCGGCGCTTTCGTAGGGTGGGTTCTTGAACCCACGCGGCGATCGTTGGCGGCTCCGATTTCCCGCCGGATGATCTCGCCGATAACGATCACCGCGTGGGGACGAGTCCCCACCCTACGCCACGTTCGAAGCCAACGTTGAAAAGCCGGGGCCGCGCCCGGCGCTTTCGTAGGGTGGGTTCTTGAACCCACGCGGCGATCGTTGGCGGCTCCGATTTCCCGCCGGATGATCTCGCCGATAACGATCACCGCGTGGGGACAAGTCCCCACCCTACGCCACTATACGATCGTGAAGTAAGGCGGGTTGTTGTTTTTCGTAGGGTGGACACCTGTGTCCACGCGGTGCAGCAGCGCCGGATCGGGAACGTTCGCCGTAGGCTCGTTGAGGCCGCACCACCGGATTCGGGTTGGTGGTACGCGCATACTGTACAGCGTGGACTCAGGAGTCCACCCTACAAAAACAGCGCCATCATCACAGCAGACAATAAAAACCGGGGCGCATGCAGCGCCCCGTTTCTATTCGCGATCGAACGCGATCAGTCTTCCTTGCGCAGGTGCGGGAACAGCAGCACGTCGCGGATGTTCGGCGAGTCGGTGATCAGCATCATCAGGCGGTCGATGCCGATGCCGCAGCCGCCGGCCGGCGGCATGCCGTATTCCAGCGCGCGGATGTAGTCGGCGTCGTAGAACATCGCCTCGTCGTCGCCCGCGTCCTTGGCGGCCACTTGCGACAGGAAGCGCGCGGCCTGGTCTTCCGGATCGTTCAGCTCCGAGAAGCCGTTGGCGATCTCGCGGCCGACCATGAACAGCTCGAAGCGCTCGGTGATGCCTTCGCGGGTGTCGGAAGCGCGCGCCAGCGGCGACACTTCGACCGGGTAGTCGATGATGAAGGTCGGTTCCCACAGCAGGGCTTCGGCGGTCTCTTCGAACAGCGCCAGTTGCAGCGCGCCCAGGCCGGCGGTGGCGAAGGGCTTGACGCCGAACTTCAGCAGTTCCTGCTTCAGGAAATCCATCGAGTTCAGCTGCTCCGGGGTGTAGCCCGGCGCATACTTGTCGATCGCTTCGACGATGGTCAGGCGCTGGAAGGGCTTGGACAGGTCCAGCTCGCGGCCGCCGTAGGTCAGCACGGCGCTGCCGTTCGAATCGATCGCGGCCTGGCGGATCACCTGCTCGGTGAAGTCCATGATCCACTTGTAGTCGGTGTAGGCCGCATAGAATTCCATCATCGTGAATTCCGGGTTGTGACGGACCGACACGCCTTCGTTGCGGAAGTTGCGGTTGATCTCGAACACGCGGTCGAAACCGCCGACCACCAGGCGCTTCAGGTAGAGCTCGGGCGCGATGCGCAGGTACATTTCCATGTCCAGCGCATTGTGGTGGGTGACGAAAGGCTTGGCCGCGGCGCCGCCCGGGATCGGGTGCAGCATCGGGGTCTCGACTTCCATGAAGCCGTGCTCTTCCATGAAGCGGCGCATCGACGACATCGCGGCGGTACGCGCCTTGAAGGTGCGGCGCGTCTCTTCGTTCATGATCAGGTCGACGTAGCGCTGGCGGTACTTGGTCTCCTGGTCGGCCAGGCCGTGGAACTTGTCCGGCAGCGGGCGCAGGGCCTTGGCGATCAGGCGCAGCTTGCTGACCTTGACGGTCAGTTCGTCGACCTTGGTCTTGAACAGCGTGCCTTCGATGCCCAGGATGTCGCCCAGGTCGTAGCTGCGCAGGGCTTCCATGGCTTCTTCGCCGGCGGAATCGAGGGTGATGTAGATCTGGATCCGGCCACTGGCCGCCGGGCCCGAGCTGTCCTGCAGGGTCGCGAACGCGGCCTTCTTGCCGGCTTCGCGGCGCAGCATCATGCGGCCGGCCAGCGTCACGTTCACGGGTTCGGCTTCCAGCTCTTCGCGGGTCTTGCCGCCGTAGGTCTCGACCAGGTCCGCGGCCTTGTCCTGGGGGACGAAGTCGTTCGGGAAGGGATTGCCCTGCTGGCGCAGCGCGGCCAGCTTGGCGCGGCGCTCGGCCATGATCTTGTTTTCGTCGAGCGCCACTACCGGCGTCTGGTCTTGGTTTTCCGTAGTCATGATGGGATAACAGTGTTTGTTAAGTTTCAGGCGAACAGCAGTTCGGCCTTCAGTTCGGTGAAGTCGCGCACGATGGCGATGACGTTGTCGTAGCCGGCGAAGCTGGACGCGGGCAGGGTGGTGGTCAGGACGACGCAGCGCATGCCGGCACGGCGCGCCGCTTCCACGCCCAGCGGCGCATCCTCGAACACGATGCAGTGCTCGGGCGCCACGCCGCACAGTTCGGCCGCCTTCAGGAACACGTCGGGATGCGGCTTACCCCGCGCAACATCCGTCGCGCCGACGATCGCATCGAAATGGCGGCGCAGGTCCAGGCCGTCGAGGGTGAACGCGACGTTCGCCGGCGGCGCCGCGGTGCCGACCGCCAGCTTCACGCCGTGCTGCTGCGCCTGGTCGAGCAGCGCCTCGAAGCCGGCGACCGGCTTCAGGTGCGGCGCGTACAGCTCGCGGTAGACCGATTCCTTTTCGTGGTTGAGCGCCGCGACTTCTTCATCGGTGAGGTGCTCGCCCAGGTAGCTGCGAATGATCTCGCCGCCCTGGCGGCCGGCCGTCGCGCGGAAGAATTCGTCCGCGTCGATGGCCCGGCCGCGGCGCGCGAAGAAGGCGATCCACGAGTCCGTGTGGAAGGCCATGTTGTCGACGATGGTGCCGTCCATGTCGAACACGAAGGCCCGTTTTGCCATGGTCATCGCTTACACGCCCTGCTTGAGCGAGGCGGAGATGAAGTCGTCCAGGTCGCCGTCCAGCACGTTCTTGGTGTTGCCGGTCTCGAAGCCCGTGCGCAGGTCCTTGATGCGCGACTGGTCCAGCACGTAGGAACGGATCTGGTGGCCCCAGCCGACGTCGGTCTTCGAGTCTTCCAGCTTCTGCTGCTCGGCCATGCGCTTGCGCAGCTCGAGCTCGAACAGCTTGGCGCGCAGCATGTCCCAGGCCTCGGCCTTGTTGCGGTGCTGCGAGCGGTCGTTCTGGCACTGGACCACGATGCCCGACGGCCCGTGCGTCAGGCGCACCGCGGAGTCGGTCTTGTTGATGTGCTGGCCGCCCGCGCCCGATGCGCGGTAGGTGTCGATGCGCACGTCGGCCGGATTGATCTCGATCTCGAAGGATTCGTCGACTTCCGGATATACGAACAGCGAGGTGAACGAGGTGTGGCGGCCGTTGGCCGAGTCGAACGGCGACTTGCGCACCAGGCGGTGCACGCCGGTCTCGGTGCGCAGGTGGCCGTAGGCGTACTCGCCCTCGACCTTGATGGTGGCGGTCTTGATGCCGGCGACCTCGCCCTCGGACATTTCCATGACCTCGGCCTTGAAGCCCTTGCGTTCGCAGTAGCGCAGGTACTGGCGCAGCAGCATCGAGGCCCAGTCCTGGGCTTCGGTGCCGCCGGCGCCGGCCTGGATGTCGATGAAGCAGTTGGCGTGGTCCATCGGGTTGCTGAACATGCGGCGGAATTCCATCGACTCGATGGTCTTCTGGATCTCCTCGGCGTCGCCGCCGATCGATTCCAGGGTGCCGTGGTCGCCTTCTTCCTTTGCCATCTCGAACAGGTCGGTGGCATCCGTGAGGTCGTTGCGCGCTTTCTCGAGCGTCAGCACGACGCCTTCCAGCGCCTTCTTTTCCTTGCCGAGGTCCTGGGCCCGTTTCTGGTCATTCCAGACGGCCGGGTCCTCGAGTTCCTGGTTGACCTGTTCTAGTTTCTCTGACTTGCGATCGAAGTCAAAGATACCTCCGAAGTTCGGCTTCACGGCTGGTCAGGTCGTTCAGCAGGGCGGAGATGGCGTTGATGCGTTCAGCTTCCATGATCTTGGCGTTTTATGAGTTGAATCGAACCTTCGATTATACCGCAGACGGCCCGCGCGGCGCGGCGCCCCGGGGTTCGTTCTTGCTCCCGTTCTTGCTCCCGTTCTTGCTCGGTGCTGCGCCGCTGCCGTATCATCCAGCGCATCCTACCTAAGAATTACTCATGCGACACTCAATCCCTTATCAAATCGCTCACGGGCTACTGCCTGCGCTGTTGGCCATGTCGGCGCCGGCGCTCGCCGCCAAGCCTGCCCCGAAAGGCGCGACCGCCGTGCTGGCCGTGCTGGAAACGACCGACCTGCACTCGAACGTGGTCGGTTACGACTACTTCAAGCTGGCCGCCGAGCCGTCGATCGGCCTGGACCGTACTGCCAGCCTGATCGCCCAGGCACGCGGCGACTACGCCAACACGGTGCTGTTCGATAACGGCGACACGATCCAGGGCAATGCGCTGGCCGACTACCAGGCGTTGGTCGCACCGGTGCGCTGCGAGCAGACGCTGGGCATCTACAAGGTGATGAACGCGCTGAAGTACGACGGCGCCTCGATCGGCAACCACGAATTCAACTACGGGCTGGCTTACCTGTCGCAGGTGACCGGCAACCGCTTCAAGGTCGACGGCGTCGAACAGCCGAAGCGCTGCGCCGGCCCGGCCTTCCCGCAGGTGCTGGCCAACGTCTACAGCGCGAAAACGAAGCAGCCGCTGTTCGAGCCCTACCGGATCGTCGAGAAGAAGATCGGCGGCACGGATGCGCAGGGTAGGAAGATCACGGCCACCGTCAAGGTCGGCATCATCGGCTTCACGCCGCCGACCATCATGTCCTGGGACAAGCGCTGGCTCGAAGGGAAGGTCTACACCACCGGCGTGGTCGAGGCGGCCGAGAAGTACGTGCCCGAGATGCGCCGCAAGGGTGCCGACATCGTCGTCGCGATCGCCCACGGCGGCCTGGATGCCAGTCCCTACACGCCGCAGATGGAAAACGCCGGCTACTACCTGGCGCGGGTAGAAGGCGTGGACGCGATGCTGCTCGGTCACTCGCACCAATTGTTCCCGAACGCGGCCAGCACTGCGCCGCAGTTCAACCTGCCGGGCGTGGACAAGGCGAAAGGCCTGGTGCATGGCGTGCCGACGGTGATGGCCAACCTCTGGGGCAAGCACCTGGGCCTGATCGCCTTCCACCTGCGCGCCGACGGCAAGCGCTGGACAATCGAGAAGGACAAGACCCTGGTCGAGGCGCGCGCCGCCCAGAACGCCGACAAGTCGTTTGTCGCGCCCGACCCGCAGGTCCTGGCCCTGATCAAGGAAGAGCACGACGCCACCATCGCCTACGTGAAGACGCCGGTCGGCAGCAGCGAGTTCCGCATGACGACCTATTTCGCCGACGTGGGCGACCCGTCGGCGCTGCAGGTGGTGAACCAGGCCCAGACCGCCTACGTGAAGCAGTACATCGCGGCCAACCTGCCGCAGTGCGCGAAGCTGCCGGTGCTGTCGATGTCGGCGGCGTTCAAGAGCGGCAATGCGGGCGCCTTCGATTTCACCGACGTCCCGGCCGGGAACCTGGCGCTGAATAACGCGGCCGACCTCTACCTCTATCCGAACGCGCTGTATGCGGTGAAGGTCGACGGCGCAGGGCTGAAGGCCTGGCTGGAAACGTCGGCGCGCCGCTTCAACACCATCGATCCATCGAACACCGCGCCGCAGGAACTGATCAACGCCAGCTTCCCGAGCTATAACTTCGATACCGTCACCGACAGCGCGATCGGCTACGAGATCGACGTGACCCAGCCGCCGGGGCAGCGCATCGGCAAGCTGACGCTGCACGGCGCGCCGGTCGATCCGGCGCAGGAATTCATCGTCGCCACCAACAACTACCGCGCCAGCGGCGGCGGCAACTTCCCGGGCCTGGACGGCAGCAAGACCGTGTTGGCCTCGCCGGATACCAGCCGCGACGTGCTGATCGCCTATGTCCGCGACGTGAAGAAGCTGACGCGCGCGGCCAACGGCGCCGCCCGCAGCTGGCGTTTCGCGCCGGTGAAGACCGCCGGTCCGGTGGTGTTCCACTCGGCGCCGGGCATGCTGGGGCTGGCCCAGGAGGCAGGGCTGGGCAACGTACGCCAGCTGCGCGCCGACGATGGCCAGGGCAAGGGGTTCGCCTTGTACGCGGTCGACCTGGCGCAATGAAGCGGCTTGGCTTGCCGGGACTGATCTTGGCCCTGGCGCTTGCCGCCGGCGCCGCCGCCGCCGCAGACGTGACGCCGGCCGCGCCCCAGGGGCGGGCCGAGGCCGGTGACGCCGGGGCGGCCTACCGGCTGGCACTCAAGGTGCGCAATGGCGACGGCATGCCGGCGGACCCGGCGCGCGCGGTGAGGTTGCTCACGACGGCCGCCGAAGGCGGCGTGCCGGCGGCGATGTTCGTGCTGGCGAACATGCTGGCGGCGGGCGAGGGTGGGCCGCGCGACGAGGCGGCGGCGCGCCGCTGGCTGGAGATGGCGGCGGCGCTCGAATATCCCGAGGCGCTGCAGCAGCTGGCGCTGACCGAACCGGATCCGCGCAAGGCGGAGCTGTTGATGCGCCAGGCGGCGCATGCGATGACGCACCGGGCGCGGGATTGATGGCGCGCCCCGCGGCGGGCGCGTGGATGCACACCGACGGGTACGGAAACCGACCGTAGGGTGGGGTCATTGAGGCCGGGGGCCTCGATGACGAACGTGCCCACGCGTAAACGTTGAGCAGACGCTGCGCTTTATAGGCGCCAACACGATGCAGGCGTCACGCGTGGGCACGGGGCGCCCACCCTACGGGAATGAGCAGCCGCCGTCGTTCAAGTGCGGACGCGCGGTTTATTTGTCGCTGCGTGCGATTTCGGTCGCCGCGATCTCGGCCAGGTCGAGCAGGGCCTGCAGCTCGGACGAACGGAGTTTACGCGGCTCGCGGTCGATCACGCACAGGGTGCCCATCGCCTGGCCGCCCGGCTCGCGCAGCGGAACGCCGGCGTAGAAGCGGATGTGGGGATCGGCCAGCACCAGCGGGTTGCCGCTGAAACGTTCGTCGGCGGCCGCGTCCTCGATCACGAAGGGCTGGTCCTGCAGGATCGCATGCGAGCAGAAGGCCCACTCGCGCGGGGTCTGCTGCGGCCCCAGGCCGACGCGGGCCTTGAACCACTGGCGGCGCGAGGTCAGCAGCGAGATCAGGGCGATCGGGGAATCGGTCGCCATCGAGGCCAGCCGCACGATGCGGTCGAAACGCTCTTCGGCCGGGCTGTCGATCAGGCCGGATCCCGCCAGCGCGGCCAGGCGCGCAGCCTCGTCCGGGCCGACCGGGAATGCGGCATCGGGTGTCGGCAGGAACTCGGGGTCGAGCGGAGCGCTCAGCACGCGGCGGCCGCCGGCGCCGGCATCGTGTCCGCCGACCTTGTTCATCAGGGCGCGAATATGGCTTTCGCGGGTGCGCCTGTGTCCGCCCGGTGTCTTCCACGAATCGATCGCGCCGCTTTCCATCCATAACTGGACCGTGCTGGTGGCAACACCGAGCATGCGCGCGGCCGCGCTCGTCGTGAGAATCGGGTCTTCTTCTCTTAAATTGCTGTTCATCAATATTCCTACGCTTTATAGCAGTATAGCTGATTTGATGAAACTACCTAAGCACTCCGTCCTTTCAACGAGAAGTTACGCCAGAAATCGTGAATCCGGCGAATTCGGTTGATTTAAAGCAATTATTGATTCACAATCTCACGCAATTTCGTCAATCCGGCGCACGGCGCCGCTCTTCTCCCCATCCAGGAGCAATAATGAAGTTTTCTGAAGCCCGCGTGTCGGTGCGACTGTTTGCGGCGTTTGCGCTGGTCCTGCTCGTGACCTTGACGCTGGCCGCCTTTGCGCTGTCGCGCGTCAACAGCATCGAGACCGCGCTGGTCGAAGCGGAAGCCTTCCACAATGTCCAGCTCGAACCATTGTACGCGGCGCGCGAGGCGCTCGGCCAGACCGGCATCGCAGCGCGCAATGCCTACATCTTCCAGGATGCACAGGCGGCGCAGCGGGAACTGGACCTGGTCGACGCGCGCAAGGCCGACTATCTGGCGGCGCTGGCCCGGCTCGATCCGGTGCTGGGCGCGAATGCCCAGTACGCGCGGGTCAAGGAAGGCCTGCTGGCGATGGCGCGCGAACTCGAACGTCCGCGGCGCTTCCGCGCGGCCGGCGAGATGGATGCCTACGGCAGCTTCCTGGTGCAGGAGTGCAGCCCGCTGCGGCGCCAGATCGTGGCCGATATCGACGTGCTGGTAAAGGAGCTGCAGGTGCGCACCCGCAGCGCCGGCGAGGCTGCGGCGGCCGAGGCCGCGGGCGCGCGCTACTGGATCGCCAGCCTGGCCGTGCTGTGCGCACTGCTGTGCGTGGTGATCGGCCTGGCGATCTCGCGCAACCTGCTCGGCCAGCTGGGCGGCGAGCCGGCCTATGCGGCCGACGTGGCGCGCGCGATCGCCCAGGGCGAACTGCACCGCGAGGTCGATACCCGGCGCGCCCGTCCCGCCAGCCTGCTGGCGGCGATGCGCAGCATGCGCGACAGCCTGGGCGCGATCGTGTCCAAGGTGCGCGGCGGGACCGAGGCGATCGCCGCCGCCTCGAACGAGATCGCGGCCGGCAACCTCGACCTCTCGAGCCGCACCGAGACCCAGGCCGCCGCCCTGGCCCAGATCGCCGGGTCGATGAAGCAGCTGATCGGCTCGGTGCGCCAGAATGCCGAGTACGCGGCGCAGGCCAGCGTCCTGGCCGACCAGGCGGCGACGGTATCGGCGCAGGGCGGGGCGGCGGTCGAGGGCGTGGTTGCGACCATGAACCTGATCCAGGACTCCTCGCGCCGGATCGAGGAAATCATCACGGTGATCGACTCGATCGCCTTCCAGACCAATATCCTGGCGCTGAACGCGGCCGTGGAGGCGGCGCGCGCCGGTGAGCAGGGGCGCGGCTTCGCGGTGGTCGCGAGCGAAGTGCGCAACCTGGCCGGCCGTTCGGCGGCGGCGGCCAGGGAGATCAAGGCGCTGATCGAGGATTCGGTCGGCAAGGTCGGCGCCGGCGCCGCGCTGGTCGGCGAGGCCGGCGCGACCATGCGCGAGGTGGTCGCCGGGGTGCAGCGCGTGAACCAGATCATGGGCAGCATCTCGGGCGCGACGCGCACCCAGCGCGAGGACATCGAGCAGGTCGACGCCGCCATCGTGCGCCTCGATGAGATGACGCTGCAGAATGCGGCCCTGGTCGAGGAAGCCTCGGCCGCGGCCCAGGCGCTGCGCCAGCAGGCGGGCGAACTGGCCGCCGTGGTCAACACCTTCCAGCTGGAAGCCGGCGACGCCGCGCGCGGACCGGCGCCGCGCCGGGCGCCGGCGCTGGCCGGGTAAGCACGCCTGGCCGGGGTGACGCGGAGGCGCCGCCGATGCGCTGACGGTGACAGGTGCGGCGGGGCCGGAAGGCGCCTGCCATTGACCTATGCCGGGCGGTCCGCGACTGGCGAGCTCGGGGGCGGCGGGGGGCCGGCGAACGGCGGTGGGTTCAAGAACCCACCCTACGTGAAGGTGCCGCGTGGCGGCCGTTTACGCCGGTGTCGCCAGCGCCAGGCGCGGTTCGGCGCGTTGGGCGCGGGATGCGGGAGCCGCGTGAGGTGCCGCGCCGTCGGTGTCGAGGCGGAAGGTGCTGACCAGCCGGGCCAGCGTGTCGGCCTGGTCCTGCATCGATTCGGCGGCGGCCGAGGCTTGCTCGACCAGGGCGGCGTTCTGCTGGGTCACGCGGTCCATTTCGGTGATTGCCACGTTGACCTGCTCGATGCCGGCGCTCTGCTCTTCGCTGGCGGCGGCGATGTCGGCCATGATGGTGGTGACGTGCTCGATGCTGCGCACGATCTCGGTCATGGTGGCGCCGGCGCGGTCGACCTGGCCGGTGCCGGCCGCGACCTTGCTGACGGAATCGTCGATCAGCTGCTTGATCTCCTTGGCGGCGGTGGCCGAGCGCTGGGCCAGGTTGCGCACTTCGCCGGCGACGACCGCGAAGCCGCGGCCCTGTTCGCCCGCGCGCGCCGCTTCGACGGCCGCGTTCAACGCCAGGATGTTGGTCTGGAAGGCGATGCCGTCGATGACGCCGATGATCTCGACGATCTTGCGCGAGGACGCGTTGATCGACCCCATGGTGCCGACCACTTCGGCGACCACCGCGCCGCCGTCGCCGGCGATCGCCGCGGCATTGCGCGCCAGGCGGTTCGCTTCGCGGGCGTTGTCCGCATTCTGCTTCACGGTCGAGGTCAGTTCTTCCATCGAGGAGGCGGTTTCCTCGAGCGAGCCGGCCTGCTGTTCGGTGCGGCTCGACAGGTCGAGGTTGCCGGCGGCGATCTCGTTCGAGGCGGTGGCGATGGCGCCGGTGCCGCTGCGCACGCGGCCGACGATCTCGGCCAGCGAGGCGGTCATGCTGCCGAGGGCGCGCATCAGCTGGCCGGTCTCGTCGCGGCCCTGGGCGACGGCGCGGCTGCTCAGGTCGCCGCCGGCGACCTGTTCGGCCACCGCCACGGCTGCGCGGATCGGCACGGTGATCGAGCGCGTGATCAGGACGGCGCAGGCGATGCCCAGACCGAGCGCGGCGACGCTCAGGCTGATCAGGATCACGCGGGTGCTCTGGTAGGAATCGAGGATGCCGGTCGCGACGGCATCGGCGGCGGCGATCTGCATGGTGGCCAGCTTGTTCATCGCGGCCAGGAAGGCGGCGGTGCGCGGCACCATCTGCTCGGCATGGATCTTCGCGGCGAGCGCGTCGTCGCCGTCGAGCTTGGCCTTGAACAGCGCGGCGCGCGCTTCCAGGTAGCCGGTGCGCAGGTCCTTGACGATGGCGAACTGCGCCTTCACGCCCTCGTTGCGCAGCGAGCTTTCGATGTCCTGCTGCAGCTGGGTCGAGCGCGCCGACACGGCTTTCATGCGCTCGGCGATGTCGAGGACCAGGGCGCGGTCGGTGGCGACGAAGGCGGTCTCGATCATCGCGCTGTTGACCTCGATGTGCTTGCCCCATTCGGCGACGTTGCGCTGGTTCTTGATGCTGGTATGGACCAGGCGGTTGGTCATGTCTCCCGCCGACTGCATGCGGGTGAGGGCGGTGACGGCCAACGCCACCAGCAGGGCGAGCACGATCGCAAAGCCGATGCCGAGGCGGGCGCCGATCTTGAGGTTCTTCACGGTTGGGTTCCTGGATAAACGGTGGACTGCGGATGGACGGGCCGCGCATTGCGGCGAATTGTGGAAGTGCGCAGGACGCGCCGGCGGATGCCGCATCGCCGGCAGGCACAGCTGCGCTGCTGCGACGAGTATAGCAGCGGTCTCAGGCAAATTGATGCTGTGCGGCAAAATTGCAACATGCCGGGTTGGCGATGTTGCAATTATCGAGAAAGGAAGGCGGGCGGGCGGCGCAAGGGCGCGCCCGCGGCAGGGGAAGGAAGCCTGGTGCGGCTACTTAGTACAGCTACGTTAGTGCAGCTGCTTCTTTTCCGGCTGGACCAGGATAAAGGGATGGACCACGGTGCCCCAGAGCACGATCTCACCGGCCGCCCAGCTCTGGGCCTGCACGTCCGAGACCTTGGCGATCCTGCCCTCAGCCATCCAGCGCGCGATATTCTCCTTGTCGTCGTGCGAGATGCGCATGGCGACGTCGATCAGGTCGAGGCTCTCGCTGACGTAGATCACGTTGCCCTGGGCGAAATGGCGCTCCAGCTCGTCCCATTTGACGCGGGCGGTTTCGCGGTTGATCTTGTCGTGCAGCTCGGTGTCGTTTTCAGGCTTGGTTTTCATAAGTGTTGCGATGGTTCGGGATGATCTCGATCCGCGGCTGCGGCGAGCCCGCCCATGTTAACCGATAGGCCACGCCCTTGCGCGCATTGCCCACCAGTGCGGGACGGAAGCAGGCCAGGTTGGTGCCCTCGGGCCGGCGCACGCTCGGGTAGACGATGCCCATCGAACCCTGTTCCAGCAGCTCGGCGGCGAGGAGCTGCGAGGCGACGTAGCTGCGCGGATCGAGGCAGGCGTCGAAGCTCTTCACGCCGCGGATGTCGTGGAAGCTGGCGCTGAAGTCGGCCAGCATCGCCTGGTAGGTGACGCTGTCGTCGAAGCGCCCGATTTCCGCATACTCGACGGTCTTGTGGAAGCTGACCTCGGCCAGCGCGGTCTCGGCCTCGAAAGCGCAATACCAGGCGCCGCGCTCGCCGTCGTTGAAGCGGCTGCCTTCGGGACGGGCGTAGGTGTAGGCCGCATTGATGATGCGGAAATTCGGCACCCCGAACACCAGTTCGTCGACGCCGATGCCGGGCAGCAGGCCGGCTTCGCCGCGCAGCCGTTCGTTGGTGGCGTTGTCGAGGTCGAACAGGTCGCGCAGGACGGCGTCGTTTTCGGCCAGCGGCGCCAGCACCGAATCCTCGGCCTCGGCGAAGCGCGAGGGGATCAGGCGGCAGGTGTCGATCAGGCGCAGGGCGGTGAGTTTGGGGACGACCGGCAAGATCAGAGACCTCCGCGGCGCGCGTCGAGCAGCTTGCGTACCGTCTGCATGGCCAGCAGGCCGCCGCCCAGCATGGTGGCGAGCGGGGTGCGGCCGCCGAAGATGATGTTGGTGTTCGGCAGGGCGACCCATTCGTCGGCGAGCTTGTCGCCGTACAGGATGTGCAGGGCCTTGTAGATGCCCAGCAGGTAGGAGATGCGGGTGATGCGGTCGACCTCGAGCAGCCGGTCGGGGTTCTTTTTCCAGTCGTAGAAGCTGGACGCGGACAGCCCGCCGAGCAGCTCGCGCGCATCTTCGTCGCGCAGCTGCCAGGCGGCGGCCAGCTTGAAGAAGCCCTTCAGCGCGGACTGCGACAGGCGCTCGCGCTCGGCGCGCGAATTCAGGTCGACGAGGACCGCCGGCTCGAAGCGGCTGGTGGGGTAGGCATAGGCGAGGCTCATGGATTTCCTCCGTTTCTGGAGTCTTTATACTCCGATTTCGAAACCCATGCAACTGCTAGTTGTCAAGGGAATGGCGCCATGACAGAATTGGCGCCGACTTGTCAAAAGGAAAAGGATATTTCCATGGGTTGGCGATCGGCAGGCATACTCCTGGGCGCGCTGGTGGCGGTGGTCATCGGTGCCTGCATGGCGCGCGGCTCGCGCGGCACGCAGGAAGAACTCAGGCAACAGGTAATGGAGACGGAGCGCGCCTTCGCGGCGACGATGGCGGCGCGCGATTTCGAGGCATTCGGCAGCTTCCTCTCGAAGGAGGCCGTGTTCATGGCGCCGGGCGGCGCCCAGCGCGGCCGCGACGCCGTGGCCTCGGCCTGGCGCGCCTATTTCGACGGCGCCGCCTCGCCCTTCGCCTGGGCGCCGGACGAGGTCGAGGTGCTGGCCTCGGGCACGCTGGCCTACAGCAGCGGGCCGGTCACAGGCCCGGACGGCAAGCAGGTCGGGCGCTTCAATTCGGTCTGGCGGCTGGAAGGGCCGGGGACGTGGAAGATCGTGTTCGATCGCGGCTGCGATTGCGGACGGTAGGGTGGACACCTGTGTCCACCCTACAAAACCGAAGGTGAGTCAGGGCGTGGGGTGGGTGCAAGAACCCAACCCACGAAAATCAGACTGGCTCGGCGTGCTCGACCAAGAGCTGCACCTTGGTCACGCCGTTGTACTCGTTCGCATCGAGCCGGAACGCCACGCGCGCCCGCTCGCCGAGCGCGTCGGTGTGGCCGAACCAAATCGCGTCGTAGCGCCGGCCGTTACGTTCGAGGAGCAGCTTGAGGTGCTTGTCCTTCAGCACGCGCTGGCTCATCACCCGGAATTCGTCGCAGAACACCGGCGGGGCGAAGCCCTGGCCCCAGACCTGGCCGTCGCACAGTTCGATGAAGCTGGTGCTGTAGAACTCGTCCTCGAGCGGGCCGTCGGTCTCGATCACGCGTTCCAGCTGCGCCTCGCTCAGCCAGGCGCGACCGACCGCCTCGAACGCCTCGCAGAAGGTGTCGAAGTGGTCGGCGCGGATGGTCAGGCCGGCCGCCATCGCGTGGCCGCCGAACTTGTCGATCAGGCCGGGCACGCGCTTCGAGACCAGGTCGAGCGCGTCGCGCATGTGGAAGCCCGGGATCGAGCGCCCCGAGCCCTTGATCAGCCCCAGTCCGCCCGGCGCGAAGGTGATCGTCGGGCGGTAGAATTTCTCCTTCAGGCGCGAAGCGACGATGCCGATCACGCCCTGGTGCCAGCCCTCGTCGAAGACGGCGATGGTGCTGCTGTCGGTCGGTTGGAAGTCGTCCAGGTGCAAGAGCGCCGTGTCCTGCATCTCGGCCTCGATCTCGCGCCGCTTCAGGTTGATCTCGTTGAGCTGCTGGGCGATGGCCCAGGCGCGGCCTTCGTCGTCGGTGACCAGGCATTCGATCCCGAGCGACATGTCTTCCAGGCGGCCGGCGGCGTTCAGGCGCGGGCCGACGGCAAAGCCGAGGTCGAAGGGCGAGGCGCAGCGCGCTTCGCGTCCGGCGACCCGGAACAGCGCCGCCACGCCGGGATGCATGCGCCCGGCGCGCATGCGCTTGATGCCTTGCGCGACCAGGATGCGGTTGTTGGCGTCGAGTTTCACCACGTCGGCCACGGTGCCGAGGGCGACCAGGTCGAGCAGGTTGTCCAGCTTCGGCTGGGTTTGCGCATCGAACACGCCGCGTCGGCGCAGTTCGGCGCGCAGCGCCAGCAGGACATAAAAGACCACGCCGACGCCGGCCAGGTGCTTGCTCGGGAAGCCGCACTCGGGCTGGTTCGGATTGACGATCACGCGCGCCGGCGGCAAGGCGTCGCCCGGCAGGTGGTGATCGGTGACCACGACCTCGATGCCGCGCCGGTTCGCCTCCAGCACGCCGTCGATGCTGGCGATGCCGTTGTCGACGGTGATGATGACGTCCGGCGCCTTTTCGCGCACCGCCAGTTCGACGATCTCGGGCGTCAGGCCATAGCCGTACTCGAAACGGTTCGGCACGATGTAGTCGATCCGGGCGCCCATCGCGCGCAGCCCGCGCAGGGCCACCGCACACGCGGTCGCCCCGTCGCAATCGTAGTCGGCGACGATGGTCATGTTCTTTTGCGCGGCGATCGCATCGGCCAGGAACACGGCCGCGGCGTCGATGTGCTTCAGACCGGCGGGCGGCGCCAGCGCGGCCAGTTCGCTGGCCAGTTCGCGCGGATCGAGCAGGCCGCGCGCCGCGTAGATGCGCGCCAGCACGGGGTGTACGCCCCCCTGGCGCAAGAGCTCGGAGGTGCGGAACGGGCAGGGACGGGTGGTGATGCGGGTTTTCAAAGCAGGCAATCCAGGGTCGGGCGGCGCCAGAACTTGCGTTGCGCCATGGCGTTGGTGGTGAATTCGGCAAGCGCGTCGCGGTGCGACAGAACCAGGCGCACTTCGCGCAGGCGGCCGGCCTTCAGGCTGTCCAAGATGGGTGCGAACAGCCCGGCTTCAAGTTGTCCCATGGCGGCGACCCAGCCGCCCCAGTCGGCGGCCAGCGCATAGGGCGCGACGCTGCCGCAGACCAGCAGGGTGTCGCCGTCGACCGTGCTGGCGAACTGCGCCAGGTCGGTGGGGCTGGCGTCGGCAAGCTGGGTCAGCCAGGCGGGCGCGTCGAACGCGGCCAGGCGCAGGCGCGCCGCCGGTGTGGCGGATGGCGTGGCGGACCCCGGCGTTCCGCCCCAGGGCCAGAACGCGTTCACGGCCGGCAGGCGGCACGATTCGCGCGCGGCGTTGACCGGATGCGTATGCCAGAGGATCTGGATCTCGTTCTGCAGGCGGCGGAAGGCGGCCGCGTTCCGGCCTTCCGGCATCCAGTCGGTCAAGTCCATGCCAAGCGCGGCCCCGGGCGTGGCGGTGTCGAGCTCGCGCCAGTCGTCGGCGCGCAGGAACCAGGTCTGGGCGTCGCCGTAGCGCAGGGCGTGGCCGGCTTCCTCTACATAGGGCCTGGCCGCGTCGAACAGCGCGCGGCTGTCCGCCTCAGGCAGGCCCAGGCCCTGCGGGTCGCCCATCATCAGGTGGGTGCGTGCAATCTCGATATGCACCGGGTTGACGATGAACCATGTGCCGTCCGCAGGGTCGAGCCCGTAGGCGCGCATCGCGGCAGCGGCAAAGGCCGGGCGGCCGCCCGCGTCCAGGCCGAGCGTGCGCGCCAGCCATTGCTCGTGCGGCAGGGCGCGCACCGCCTCGTCGGCCGCCAGGCGGCGCTGGCTCGCGGTGCGCGAGAGCAGGGCGGCCAGGCCGGGCGCCTGCAGGGCGCGCACCAGGTCGGGCGCGAATTCGGGGACGGGAAGGGCGAAGGGAAGGACGAGCGTAATCTGGGACATGGCGTGATTGTAGGTCAAATCGGGCCACATGGCCGGGCCGGGCCTCATGGCGCAGCGGGTATCCACCTCCTCGTGACGGCGTCGCCACAGCGTTTTCGTGTGCTGTTCGCGTGCTTTACGTGGGCGTGCGCCCTGTCATGGATGAGTTTTGTGTGGCAAACTGCGGGGTCAGTTGTCAAACACTACAAATTCATGAGTTTCAAGTACACACTGCCGTACGAATGGCTGGTCGGACTGCGCTACACGCGCGCCGGCAAGCGCAGCGGCCGTAACCGTTTTATTTCGTTCATTTCGCTGATCTCGGTGGCCGGCATTTCGCTCGGCGTGGCCGCCCTGATCGTGGTGCTGTCGGTGATGAACGGCTTCCAGAAGGAAGTGACCGACCGCATGCTGTCGGTGCTGGCCCATGTCGAGATCTTCGACGTGCGCGGCGCCATGCCGGATTGGCGCGCGGTCAGTGCCGAGGCCGCGCGCAACCCGGCGGTGGCCGCTTCCGCGCCTTTCGTCGAGGTGCAGGGCATGATGCTGCGCGACGGCGTGATGAAGCCGGTGCTGGTACGGGGCGTGATCCCGGGCGAGGAAGCGAAGGTCTCGGACGTCGCCCGGCAGATGAAGCAGGGGCGCTTCGACGCGCTGCGGCCGGGCACCATGAACATCGTGCTGGGCCGCGCCCTGGCCGACGCCCTGCACGTGGGCGTGGGCGAGCGCGTCACCATGCTGCTAGGGACCGTGGGAACGCTCGAGAACGGCGCCCCGGCCGCGCCGCGCACCCGGAACTTCGTCGTCTCCGGCATTTTCGAGGCCGGCCACTACGAATTCGATTCGATGCTCGCCTTCGTGCAGATCGACGACGCGATCCAGGCCGCCGGGCTGGTCGGGCCGCTCGGCCTGCGCCTGCGCCTGCACGACCTGCATGGGGCGCCGCAGGTGGCGGCCGAGCTGCGCCGCGGCCTGGCCGGCGACTACGTGGTGCGCGACTGGTCGCAGGTGAACACCATCTGGTTCGCCGCCGTGCAGTCGCAAAAGCGCATGATGTTCATCATCCTGACCCTGATCATCGC
Organism: Massilia haematophila; assembly: GCF_042647645.1. Classification (NCBI taxonomy): domain Bacteria; kingdom Pseudomonadati; phylum Pseudomonadota; class Betaproteobacteria; order Burkholderiales; family Oxalobacteraceae; genus Massilia; species Massilia haematophila. Next base: position 1,073,531 of record NZ_JBHRVV010000001.1, read on the forward strand.
GGTGGCCGCCTTCAACCTGGTGTCGACCCTGGTCATGACGGTCAAGGACAAGCAGGCCGACATCGCCATCCTGCGCACCCTGGGCGCCTCGCCGCGCTCGGTGATGAAGATCTTCATGGTCCAGGGCAGCCTGGTCGGGGTGCTGGGCAGCCTGCTCGGCGTGCTGCTGGGCGTGACGGTGGCGCTGAACGTCGACGTCATCGTGCCGGCCATCGAGCAGGCCTTCGGCATCCAGTTCCTGTCGAAGGAGATCTACCTGATCAGCGAGATCCCGTCCGACGTGCGCTGGGTCGACGTCGGCGCGATCGGCGGCGTGGCGGTGCTGCTGGCCTTCCTGTCCACCCTCTACCCGAGCTGGGCGGCGGCGCGCGTGAAGCCGGCCGAAGCCCTGCGCTACGAATGAAGATGTGAGTCATCCATGAGCATTGTCCATAAACTGCCGTTCGAGTGGCTGGTCGGCCTGCGCTACACGCGCGCCGGCAAAGGCACCGGCCAGAGCGGCTTCCTGTCCTTTATCTCGCTGATCTCGGTCGCCGGCATCGCGCTGGGTGTGGCGGCCCTGATCATCGTGCTGTCGGTGATGAACGGCTTCCAGAAGCAGGTGACCGACCGCATGCTGTCGGTCCTGGCCCACATCGAGGTGTTCGACACCCGCGGCGACATGCCGCAGTGGCGCGAAGCCGCCCGGCAGGCGCTGAAGAATCCGGCCGTCAAGGCGGCCGCGCCCTTCGTCGAGTCGCAAGGCCTGCTGCAGCAGCGCGACGGCGCGATGCGCCCGGCCACCATCCGCGGCGTGCTGCCCGAGGCCGAGCGCAACATCTCCGAGGTGGCCAGCACCATGCGCCAGGGCAGCTTCGATTCGCTCGCGCCGGGCAGCTTCAACATCGTGCTCGGCTACGCGCTGGCGGCCGGCCTGAACCTGCAGGTGGGCGACAAGGTGACCATGCTGCTGGCCCAGGCCCAGACCACGCCGGCGGGCATGCTGCCGCGCATGCGCAGCTTCACCGTCTCCGGCATCTTCGAATCCGGCCACGCCGAGTTCGACGCCGGCATGGCGTTCGTGAGCCTGCAGGACGCCGAGAAGATGGAGCGCCTGTCGGCGCCGGCCGGCCTGCGCCTGCGCATCGCCGACATGCGCCAGGCGCCGCAGGTGGCCGCCGAGCTGGAGAAATCGATGCCGGGCGAGTACCAGATGCGCGACTGGTCGAAGCTGAACGCCGTGTGGTTCGGCGCCGTACAGACCGAAAAGAAGATGATGTTCATCATCCTGACCCTGATCATCACGGTGGCCGCCTTCAACCTGGTGTCGACCCTGGTGATGACGGTGACCGACAAGCAGGCCGACATCGCCATCCTGCGCACCCTCGGCGCCTCGCCGGCGTCGATCCGCAAGATCTTCATGATCCAGGGCGCGCTGGTCGGCGTCCTCGGCGCCGTGGTCGGCGTGGCGGGCGGCGTGCTGGTCGCGTTGAACATCGATGTCATCGTTCCATTCATTGAACATTTGTTGGGAGTGCAGTTCTTGTCGAAGGATATCTACCAAAACAGCACCGTGCCGTCGGACCTGCGCTGGCCGGACGTGTTTACAATCGGCGGCATCGCCGTGCTGCTGGCCTTCGTGGCCACGATCTACCCGAGCCGCTCGGCGTCGAAGGTCAAGCCGGCGGAGGCGCTGCGTTATGAGTAACATGACCGATACCCCCGTACTGGCCTGCCGCGCCCTCGGCAAGACCTTCAAGCAGGGCGACTACCAGGTGCGGGTGCTCGACAACATCGACTTCGCGATCCGCCGCGGCGAGCGCGTGGCCATCGTCGGCGCGTCCGGTTCGGGCAAGTCGACCCTGCTGCACCTGCTGGGCGGCCTCGACACCCCGACCACCGGCTCGGTGACCCTGCTGGGCGAAGACTTCGCGACCCTGTCCGAGACCCGCCGCGGCGAGCTGCGCAACCACTCGCTCGGCTTCGTCTACCAGTTCCACCACCTGCTGCCCGAGTTCTCGGCCCTCGACAACGTCGCCATGCCGCTGATGATCCGGCGCGAGAAGCGCGCGGTGGCGGTCGAAAAGGCCCAGGCCATCCTCGAGCGCGTGGGCCTCGGCAAACGCGTGGTGCACCGTCCCGGCGAGTTGTCCGGCGGCGAGCGCCAGCGCGTGGCCCTGGCGCGCGCGCTGGTCACGCAACCGGCCTGCGTGCTGGCCGACGAACCGACCGGTAACCTCGACCACACCACGGCAATGGCGATTTTCGACCTGATGCTGGAACTGTCGCGCACCCTCGGCACCTCCTTCGTCATCGTCACCCACGACATGGAACTGGCGCGCCGCTGCGACCGCGCGCTGCGCATGACCGAGCACGGCCTGCAACCGCTGGAAGCGTAAGCCATGTGGATCGACACCCACTGCCACCTCGACGCCCACGAATTCGGCGCGCAATCGCTCGAGGTCGCGCAGCGCGCCGGGCAGGAGGGGGTGTCGATGATCGTGATCCCGGCCGTGGCGCGCGCCAACTTCGGCGAGGTGGCCGCGCTGGCGGCGCAGTCGCATGCGCTGTCGAAGAACGCCAGCTATGCGCTCGGCATCCATCCGATCTACGTGCCGCAGGCGCAAGACGAAGACCTGGTCGCGCTGCGCCAGGCGGTGGAAGCGGCAATCGGCGACCCGCTTTTTGTGGCCATCGGCGAGATCGGCCTGGACTTCTTCATCCCCATGCTGTGCGAGCCGGCGATGCGCGAAAAGCAGGAGCGCTTTTTCCGCGAGCAGCTGCGCATCGCGCGCGACTTCGGTTTGCCGGTGCTGACCCACGTGCGCCGCTCGCAGGACCAGGTCCTGAAGCACCTGCGCCAGATCACCCCGGCGGGCGGCATCGCGCATGCCTTCAACGGCTCCTTCCAGCAGGCCGAGACCTTCATCAGGCTCGGCATGCACCTGGGCTTCGGCGGCGCCATGACCTTCACCCGCGCGCTGCAGATCCGGCGCCTGGCGAGCGAGCTGCCGCTCGACGCCATCGTGCTGGAGACCGATGCGCCGGACATTTCGCCGAGCTGGATCCACCCGGCGCGCAACAGCCCCGAACAGCTGCCGGCGATCGGCGCGGCGCTGGCCGGCCTGCGCGGGATGGACGCAGCCGAGGTAAGGCAGGCGGCCTGGCGTAATTCGCTGGCCGCGATTCCGCGCCTGGGGCCGCTGCTGGCGTAGAATCTGTTTCTCGACAATCGGAGGTGCGATGATGGTAAGGCTGCTGTCTATCCTGGTGCTCGCGGTTGCGTTTGCGCTTGCATTCGTGCCGGCGTTCGTGTTTGCGCAGGCGCCGCGCGATGTCGACATCGTGCTCGACACCCCGACCGGCCAGCTCGCCGGCAGCCTGCTGCTGCCCGCCGCGAAAGCACCCGTCCCGGTGGCACTGATCATCGCCGGCTCCGGCCCCACGGACCGCGACGGCAACTCGCGCATGCTCCCTGGCCGCAACGACAGCCTGCGCATGCTGGCCCAGGCGCTGGCGCAGGCCGGCATCGCCTCGGTCCGCTACGACAAGCGCGGCATCGGCGCCAGCGCGTCCGCCATGGGCAGCGAAGCGGCGCTGCGCTTCGAGACCTACATCGACGATGCCGCCGGCTGGATCGCGCGCTTGAAGAGCGACCCGCGCTTTTCGACCGTCGCCGTGATCGGCCACAGCGAAGGTGCCCTGATCGGCATGGTCGCGGCGCGGCAGGCCGGCGCCGCCGCCCTGGTCTCGATCGCCGGCGCCGGCGCGCCGCTGCCGGCCGTACTGCGTCGCCAGCTGGCGGACAAGCTGCCGCCCGAACTCCAGAAGGAGAACGAGCGCATCCTCGGCGCCCTCGAGCGGGGCGAGACGGTCGAGCAGGTGCCGCCCCTGCTCGCCGCCCTGTACCGTCCGAGCGTGCAGCCCTACCTGATCTCGCAGTTCCGCTACCTGCCGGCCGAGCGCATCGCGGCGCTCGCCGTTCCGGTCCTGGTCGTCCAGGGCACCACCGACATCCAGGTCGGCGTGGCGGACGCGCAGGCGCTCGGGAAGGCCAGCCCGCGGGCGCGTCTGGCGATCGTCGAGGGCATGAACCACGTGCTGAAGAAGGTGCCGGCGGACGGCGCGCAGCTGGCGTCCTACGGCGACCCGTCGCTGCCGCTGGCGCCGGGGCTGGCCGATACGATGACATCCTTCCTGCATACGGCGCTTTCGCGCTAGGTTTTCTGCGCGGCGCGGCGCCCCGCTGGGGCTGCTCCGGTGTGAATATTCACGCTTTCTTCATTGCGACAGCGCGACGTTTGAACAGTTCAACCGGAGCCTCGTGACCGAACGCAACTGTGAATTGTCGCCTTCGTGGGACCATAGCGTTTTCAACCAGGGAGACGCAATTGGACAGCGCGAGCGAGTTCCTCCGCGTGCTACAGCACGAGAAGTCACTGAGCACCGCGCACCGGGCGCTGCGCCTGCGGCTCGCCCATGCCGAGGAGCTGTCCGACGACATCCTCCTGCCGCAGCGGATCAGCGGGCTGGAGTCGATCTGCGGCGGCGTCGAGTACCGCATCTCCTGCGTCGCCAGCGATCCGGCGTTGCCCCTGAAGGAGCTGATCGCGCTGCCGGCCGAGATCCAGGTCGTCACCGACCGCGGCCAGCTGCGCCGGATCTGCGGCATCGTCACCGAGGCGCGCTCGGGCGACTCCGACGGCGCCCTGGCGACCTACCAGCTGGTGCTGCGCGACGCGCTGGCGGTGATGGAAAGGCGCGTCAACAGCCGCATCTTCCGCTACCAGAACGAGCTCGAGATCGTCCAGGTCCTGTTCGCCGAGTGGCGCCACGCGAACGCCGTGCTGGCCGGCGCCTTCGAATACGAACTCGACCCGCTGCTCGACATGCGTCTCTACCCGCCGCGCGAACAGACCATGCAATACAACGAATCGGACGCCGCCTTCGTACGCCGCCTGCTGCGCCGGCGCGGCATCTCCTGGACCGTGCGCCCGGGCCGCAGCCGCGGCACCTCGGTCGACCCGCTGCACGACCGCGTCCCGGCGCACACCCTGGTGCTGTTCGCCGACGCCAACGGCCTGCCGGAAAACGCGGCCGGCACGGTGCGCTACCACCGCGACGACGCCACCGGCGAGCGCGACACCATCACTTCCTGGGGCGCCGCGCGCACCCTGCAGCCGGGCAGCGCCACCCGCCACAGCTGGGACTACAAGAACCCGGGCGGGCTGCAGTTCATGTCGACCACGGCGCGCGGCAGCCTGGACCAGGGCGCGCACGGCAACGGCCTGGCCGCCAGCTTGGATGACTACCTGGTCGAGACGCCGCACGTCGGCAACGACTTCGAGGACCACTGGCGCCTCGGCCAGCTGCGCATGCAGCGCCACGAATTCGAGGCCAAGTGCTTCCACGGCGAAGGCAGCGTGCGCGACTTCTGCGCCGGCCAGTACTTCACGCTGACGGACCACCCCGAGATCGACACCCATCCGGCGGCCGAGCGCCAGTTCCTGATCACCGAGCTGCAGGTCAGCGCGCGCAACAACCTGCCGGGGGATTTGTCGGCGCGGGTGGAGCGGTTGTTGGCGCAGAATGGGTGGGACCGCTACGTAGCCGCGTCCTGGGCCGGCAACAACGAGCTGCATGTGCGCGTGAGTTTCACGGCTGTGCGGCGCGGCGTGCCGATCGTGCCAGCCTTCGATTCACGGACCGACCTGCCGCATCCCCAGCTGCAAAGCGCCATCGTTGTCGGTCCCGACAACGAGGAAGTCCACTGCGACCAGCTGGGCCGGGTGAAGATCCGCTTTCCCGGCATGCGCCCGGCAGATCACGAACATGCGCACGGCGCCGGCGCATCCGGCAACGCCGCCGATTCCGCTTGGGTGCGCGTCGCGTCGAACTGGGCCGGAAATGGTCCCGGCAGCCAGCAGCAATGCGGCGCCCTCGGACTGCCGCGCGTCGGCACGGAAGTCCTGGTGGCCTTCCTTGGAGGTGATCCTGACAAGCCGATCATTCTGTCGCAGCTGTTCAATGGCCGCGCCACGCCCCCGGCGCTGAGCCGTGCTGGCGAGTTACCGGGCAACCGCTACCTGTCCGGACTGCGCAGCCGCGAGATCGGCGGCCAGCGCGGCAGTCAGCTCCGTTTCGACGACACCCACGGCGAGATCAGCGCCCAGCTTGCAAGCGACCACGCCCGCTCTGAGCTGAACCTCGGCTGGCTGTCCCAGGCGCGCGCGGGGGGGCAGGGTGAAGCGCGTGGCGAAGGCGCCGAACTGCGCAGTGATAAGGCGGTAGCGGTGCGCGGTGGGCAGGGCGTGCTGATCAGCGCCGAGAAAGGCCAGGGCGAGCAGCTCGAACGGGATGGTCTCGTCGGATTGGCCGAAGTGATGCTGGGTGTTCTCGAAGAGTTGGAGCGCCAGGCCATTAGCCATAACGAGGACGAGGAAGCCAAACCACGGCTGGCCGAACTGGTGGACAAGCTCAAACGCTGGCACGAAGGTTCGAATGTGGCGGATGGGACGGGCGGTGCGCCCATCATCGCGGCATCGGGGCCGGCCGGCATACTTGTGGCGAGCGAGGACAACGTCGCCATCGGCGCGCAGAGCAAGATCGACCTCGTCTCCGCGTCCGAAACCGAAATCACCGCAGGGCGCAACATTTTCATGCGTGCCGCGCGTAGCCTCAGCATGTTTGCCTACTCGCTTGGAATAAAACTGGTCGCCGGGCGCGGCAACATCATGCTCCAGACTCATCAGGGCCACATCGAGATCAAGTCCTCGGGCCGTATCAGCCTGATCGCAGCTGAGGGAATCGATTTGCAGGCGCCGGAAGTGAAGGTGGTGGCGCAGGGCGCGCAAACGGTGTGGGGCGACAGCGCGATTTCGCAGCAGTCTGCGGGCAGCCATACCGTCAAAGCGGCAGAGTTGGTGCAAGTTGGGCCTGACGGGGCAACACCAGTTGGGCTCGACCTGGAGGGAGGCTCTCTCGAAACCGACGAGAGGGCGGTAGTGATCGATCGGCAATCCGGCTTGCCGGCAAAAGGCCGTAGGTATATCGCGCGCCATCAGGACGGCACTACGATCCAAGGTGTTACGGATGAGGAAGGCCGGACCGATATACTCCAGACTTACTCGCTGGGCGATATCGAACTGAGGCTGTTGCCAGAAGAAGAGGAAACCGCAGGGCCGGCAGGTGTCGCATGAGCGAACCGACCCGGCCAATACGCCAGCCGACTCCTGATACCGATGGCAGCCTGGTTGCCCATACCGTGGCGACGCCAAAGTCATTCAAGGTGCGCGCCAAGGTGACCGTCGGCTCGCGGAAGGTAATTCCAGTGATCTTTGTCCCCGGGATAATGGGGAGCAACCTGCGTGTGCGACTTGATACTGGAACTGGCAGCGCTCCAATGGCCACCAAAGCGATGTCCGAACCAGGGCAGAGCGCTGGCGCACATCGGGCGGCGCCAGCACGACAAACCGATGACCAGTCGAATGTCGTTCCTGGTGAGCCCGTTTGGCGTCCTCCAAACGGCTCGATCGATGGATTGAAGGAGGCATGGAAATGGGAGAGGCGTAACCCGGCACTGCGACAGCGCCTGCTGGATCCCGATCTTCTAGAGGTCGACGGCAATGGCGACGTGGGCGATGAAGTGGCCGGGCTCAGTTGTGAGGAAATGCGTGCGCGTGGCTGGGGGGAGATCCATTTGGATTCCTATGGCGACGTCCTCGAAAAGCTGCAAGCTCACCTTGATACCACGTTCCGACTCAACCGATTAGGTCAACGTGAAATACGCGTTCATTGGAAACGTGTAATGCAATGTGATCCCAAAAGCTGGGGTGTCCGCAACATCGAAAAGATTACGGAAGCAGAACTGGAAAAGTATGCAGGATTTCAATATCCGGTTTATGCCGTGGGCTATAACTGGCTGCAATCGTGCGCCGTCTCCGCCGAACGGCTGAGCCGTCGCATCGACGAGATAAAGGAATACTGGCGTTCACGTAAGCACGACTGCACCCGCGTCATTCTTGTTACTCATTCGATGGGCGGATTGGTCGCACGCGCCTGTGCCCGCATGCGTGCCAAAAATCCCGGTGACCCAGCCGATATTGCAGGCGTTATTCATGGGGTAATGCCTGCTCTGGGCGCGCCAGTTGCCTATCGGCGCATTGCTTGCGGTACCGAAGGCGGACGTTACACGAACGGTTTAGTCGACAATATCAAAGCAGATCGTTTCGTTGAGATTGCGGGAACAACTCCGGAGGAAACGACTGCTGTAATGGCGACGGCACCTGGTGTGCTTGAACTATTGCCGAACCACCTCTATCCGACACCGTGGTTACTCGTGAAAACCCTCACCAGAGTCAACAACGAGGAAAAAGAACAACAACATTTGGGGCTTCCTGCTGGCAACCCCTATGACCTATATCGCGATATGAAATCTTGGTATCGGCTAATCAATCCGAATTTTGTCGATCCGGCAGGAAAGTTCGCTCGAGTATCTGGAGGCGCACAGGCTGTTGTCATAGAGTCGATTGATAAAGCCGAGCACCTTCACCGTAATATACTTAGCATATCTGCCTCTGGAAAGGATAACCCAGGGGGCGTGCCCTACTTCCACCCAAATACCTATGCATTCTATGGAACTGATGAGGAGCGGCGGGCTTTTGGAACGATTCGGTGGGCGGCTCGTATACCGGTCGGACAAGGGATGGTTGTGACGTCCGCTAACATTCGTGATGGCATCTGCGTCAGTTATGAGGGCGATGGCGGGCGTGCGGTGAGCCTGGAGGGACGGGCGAAGTTGAGTTTCAAGGTGTGGGGGCAAAACGCCCCAGGGGATGATACCGTGCCACACCAATCGGCCTCCGGGGTGGCAGGTCACGTACGTGGCGTCTTCGCCGCGAGGGGATTTAGTCACCAAGAATGCTTCAAGGACGACGCAATGCTTCTGCTGACGCGTCACCTGATTGTCAAGATCATCCAAGGCATTAAATGATACGGTTTGGCCCCAAGTGCGCCAAATGGTTGGCCACGCTCAGCGGGCTGACGCTTGCGGCTTCGCTGTATGTCAGCGCGGTGCAGAGCCGCGAGGACATGAAAAAGGTAGACAACATGACTGACAGGATGAAGACCGTATGCGTCGGCCGCTTCCTTATTGACGTACCTGCCGAGGCCCAAGTGAATTTGCGATTGGGCTTGATGGACGGTTTCGAAATTGCGCGTCACGATGAGCCGCTCTCCACATTTTTAATGAAACTTAGTAAACGGGAAGCTGAATTGTCCGCGAAGCCCAACATGCTGGGGCAAAAAAACATCGAATCGAGCACGGACGTTCAGAATCAAGAATTCTCCGGAAAAGTACTTGTACACAGCCGTTATCGTGGTTACAGCATTGAAAAGGAGCGTCGGGTTTATTTCGAAACAATATCGGTCGAGGGATATGTACATAAAGCAGGCGCTACATATAGCTTCGTCGCCAAGACATACGATCCCGCGCAAACGAAACTTCTCCCGACGCTTCTCGCACAACTTGCAGCGCGCGCTGAAAGCGAGGTGCCTACAGAGCCCGGCTTTTGCATTAGCGGTGCCTTGATTCGCGATCCGTATGATCGGGATCGGTCTGAAAGCGTGGCAATGTCGGCTACTCTTCCGGGTCACCCAGACTTTGGCATTTTGTTTTGGACGAATAATGCGAAGGTCAAAGGTGGCAGCTTGCTGAAGCGCCATGCTGCCGCGATGACGCCGCTAACGCGGGCGCGTACGCGAACCTTGCGGGAAGGTGCTCGTACAATCAACGGATACGCCGGAGAGGAGGTGGCAATCAAAGTCACGGAGCTGAACTTTGCCACAGTATTCGGCTTTATTTGGGAGGCCCCTGGAAGCGACGATAACGTACTTTTTCCTCATCTGACGCTCGAAATGGACACAGGTATGAACCCTCGGGCAGGTGGTAAGCCGGTGCAGTCGAGCCTGAGCGAAGAGGCCATGCTTGTACTGTGGGCTAAAATTTCGTCCAGCGTAAGACTGCGGCCGGCTAATTCAGCTAAGGCCGCAGAGGCCATGCCAGTGCAACCACCACTTGGCACATACGCCGAAGCCGGCGATCGTTGTCCACAAAGTGGTTGGTGGCTTTGCGGTGATGGCGGCGGTGAAATTGGCGTGCTCGGTGGACAGCGCCAGTATTTAACAAAGGGGGAGAAGATGCCACAAGCCCTGTTGCTCCCTCCACAAACCCTTTGGCAGAAGGTTCGGGGTTTGCAGCCTAGCTACGAAAGCAAAACGCGGACCGCTTGGAAACTGGTCGATAAGCGGGAGCGTGATCGGACTCCGCCCCGAGTCCCTCTGGCTCAGGCAACGCTAGTCGCGCAAACAGACGGCGATAACGCAATCGATTCGGTACGTTCATCTGCCTCTTCTGAGGCCGCTATTGGTTGCGTGGCGAAAACCGGTATGCACTGTCCGGCTAGTGGCTGGTGGCGCTGCGAGGAATCGCACGCGCTCGACGGCACACGGTGGTTTGCCTCCGGTACGCTGCTGCCGCCAGCGACTTTTGAAGTGCCGCCCACCGCGTTCGGGCGTGGATTCGCGAAGACACAGGCAATTCAGCGCCGCAGCGTATGGCAACTCGTCCGACACTCTGCGGGTCCAGAAGCGACATCATCCTCAACGCAGGATATCACCGGGTCAGAAGTCACAAGCCCACCATCCGTCGCTTGATGCTAGTAGAGGATGGGTCCAGCTTTGATCGCAGATTCCGGGTCGTCGTGTTGAGCTGTTCTGTCGCAATGTCCAGTTTCCGGGCACGACTAGATTGCTGTAATCCCTTCAAGCACGGAGCGACGATGAGTTTAAGGCGCTATTACATCAGGGGCGGCGCAACGACGACTGCAGGCGGTACTGTCAGAGCGTCGAGCCAGTTTTATGTCGTTGATGGTTCGCCATTGGCACGCGAAGGTGATGCGATTGACTGCCCTGCGTGTAATACGCAAGGTTACATCGAATGCATTACGCTGCGGATAGCGGACAGTTTCGCGGGCAAACAATATGCCCTTAGCGACGACCTGTGCATCTGCCAGTGCAGCCCACCTCCCAAAGTTGTCCCAGACCAAGGCATCAAGTTCCAGGTACTGAGCAGACTTAGCCGCGCAGAATGAAGCGCCAGGGGAAACATATGATAGCAAAATCTTATGCATTCGGCTCGTTTTCCTATATCGCACTTTCCCTCACCAAGCGGCAGAACAGCAAGCATAATCTTCTTCTGACGAAATCGTCGAGCCCCACGATTCATCGGCCGCTAAGAGTTACTGTAGGCATGCCATGATGGCTCTTGTTCGCACGTACGGAAAGTGGATGTTCGTGTTTGCCACACTCGGTGCGGCTGGCGCTGTATATGTTGGAGCTAGCTATGAAGAGTGGGGGGAGGCGGACTGTAGCTGTTATGACGGACAAGACGAAAACAGTATGTGTCGGTCGCTTTTTGATTGCCTTGCCCGAGGACGCAAAATTTACGTTGAAGATGGCCAATCTCGATGGTTTCGACGTTACCCGCCAATCAGAAACAGCCGAACAATTTGCTCGATGGTTGTTCGAGAGGGAAACCAAACTTGGGGCAACGCTCAATATGTTGGGGCATGGAAATGTTGAGCTTGGCAAGGAAATCCGGGGACCTGATTTCTCGGGAAAAATCTTTGTCCACTCTCGTTATCGCAGCTATGACGTCCAAGATGATCGACGCGTGTATCACGAGTCGGTAACGATCGAAGGACATCTCAACAAAAATGGACAGACTTACAGTTTCCATAGCGGAGGGGATCAGCCAGGACGTATTGCAGTCGCTGCGTCTATGATGAGGCAGCTTGTAAGTCTTCGTCAGGACGAGTGGTCGACTGCTCCTGGGTTCTGCTTGGATGGAGCCTTAATTGCCGGGACAGGCGGCAAGGAACGTCACGAGAGCGTTACCATGTTCGCCTCCTTGCCGAGACATCCAGACCTTGCGCTTGCGTTCTGGATGAATACTGGACTTCACGAGGGAAAGGGATTGTTGGAACGTGACGCAGCTTCAACTGATGCGTTTACCCGTGCACGTTCGCAAACACTACGCGCAGGTACGCGAACGATCAGAAATTTAGAGGGTGAAGAGGTCGGTGTAAGAACAATTGAAATGAACTTCACTACCAATTTCAGCTTTGCATGGGAAACCAGAGGGAGCGAGAATAATATTTTGGTTCCAAGGTTACTTCTTGAACTCGACAGCGGTGTTAGTCCGCGTGCAGGCGGCCAGCCGGTTCAATCGAGCCTGAGCGAGGAAGTCGTTGTGCAATTGTGGGACAGAGTTTTGTCGAGCGTACGCTTAAGACCAACGGTGCCCGGCAAGGCGAACAAATCATCGACGCTGCCATTACTTGATCCTGCCCCTGCCGCTTCGACCGGTGTCGCTGCGTACCCGGCAGCCCGGTAATGACGACGCTGGCGCTGACGTAACACTCTCATGCGCTGCGCCATCCTCGGCTTCGTCTTGGGCGCAGCCTTCCTCCAGGCGCGCCCCGCGCTCCCCGACCCCTGGCACCTGCTGGCCTGCGCCCTGGCCGCGCTGGTCCTCCTGCTCGCCCTACGCGGCCCGGCACGCGCGGCGCTGGCCGGCAGCCTGCTCGGCTTCTGCTGGGCCGCGACGCTCGCCCATGCCGCGCTGTCGCAGGAACTCGCCAAGCGGGACGAGGGCCGCGACATCGCGCTCGTCGGCACCGTCGCCAAGCTGCCGCACGACTTCGGCGAGGGCGTGCGCTTCCAGTTCGCGGTCGAGCAGGTCCTGGACGCTGCCGCGCGGGTCCCGGACACGCTGGCCCTGTCCTGGTACGGCCGCGGCGAAGCGGTACAGGTGCGTCCCGGCGAACGCTGGCGCCTGACGGTGCGTCTGCAGCGCCCGCATGGTAACGCCAACCCCCACGGTTTCGACTACGAAGCCTGGCTGCTGGGGCAGGGCGTGCGCGCCACCGGCTATGTGCGGGCCAGTCCGGACAACCGGCGGTTTGATGCCTTCGTGTTCAGGCCCGGCCACCTCGTCGAGCGCTGCCGCGACCTGCTGCGCGCGCGCATCCTCGACGCGCTGGCCGGCAAGCCGTATGCCGGCGTGATCGTGGCGCTGGTGATCGGCGACCAGCGCGGCATCGAGCAGGCCGACTGGGACGTGTTCAACCGCACCGGCGTCAGCCACCTGGTAGCCATCTCCGGCCTGCACATCACGATGATCGCGGGGCTGGCCGCGCTCGCGGCGTCCAGCCTGTGGCGCCGCTCCTTCTTCACCGATGCCCAGCTGCCGCTGCTGCTGCCGGCGCAGAAGGTGGCGGCGCTGGCCGGCGCGGGGACCGCGCTGCTGTACGTGCTGCTCGCGGGCTTCGGCGTGCCGGCTCAGCGCACGCTCTACATGCTGGCGGTGGTCGCGCTTGCCTTGTGGTGCGGGCGCCTGGCCAGCGTGTCGCATGTGCTCTGCCTGGCGCTCGGGCTGGTGATCGTGCTCGACCCGTGGGCGCTGCTGTGGCCGGGCTTCTGGCTGTCGTTCGGCGCCGTCGGCGTGATCCTGTACGCGGGCGTCGGGCGGGTCGGGATGGAAGCGCCCGGCTGGCGTGGCGCGCTGCGCGCCGCCGCGCGGACCCAATATGCGGTCACGCTCGGGCTGGTGCCGTTGACCCTGCTGCTGTTCTCGCAGGTGTCGCTGATCGGTCCGCTGGCGAACGCGGTGGCGATTCCGGTGGTGAGCTTCGTCGTCACGCCGCTGGCGCTGCTGGGCAGCCTGCTGCCGGCGCCGTTCTCAAGCCCCGTACTTGTCCTGGCCCATCTGGCCGTCGACTGGCTGGCCGCGGCGCTGGGCTGGCTGGCGACGCTGCCGCTGGCCGTGTGGAGCGCACCGCAGCCGCCGCCCTGGCTGTTCCTGCTCGCACTGTTCGGCACCGCCTGGATGCTGGCGCCGCGCGGCTGGCCGCAGCGCTGGGTCGGCGCCGTGTCCTGGCTGCCGCTGTTCGCGTTGCTGCCAACGCATCCGCCGGCCGGCACGTTCACCGTCACTGCCTTCGATGTCGGCCAGGGCATGGCGCTGCTGGTCGAAACGCACCGGCATCGCCTGCTGTACGACACCGGCCCACAGTACGCGGCGACGCAGAACGGCGCCACCCGGGTGCTGCTGCCTTACCTGCGCGCGCGCGGGATCGGGCGGCTCGACGGCATGGTCGTCACGCACAGCGACACCGACCATGCCGGCGGCGCGCAGACCATGCTGGAGGCGGTGGACGTCGGCTGGATGGCCAGTTCGCTGGGCTCCGGCCACCCGGCGGTGCGCAAGGCGGCGGCGCGGCACCGGCGCTGCGAAGCGGGCCAGCGCTGGGACTGGGACGGCGTCGCCTTCGAGATGCTGCAGCCGAGCGCCGCCAGCTACGCCGACGCGGCGTTGAAGCCGAACGGGCGCAGCTGCACCCTGCGTATCTCGGCGCGGGGCCGCGCCATCCTGCTGGCGGCCGACATCGAGGCGGCCCAGGAAGCGGCCTTACTGCGATCCGCGCCGGACAGCCTGCGCGCCGACGTGCTGCTGGCGCCGCACCATGGCAGCGGCACTTCGTCGACGCCGGCTTTCCTGGCGGCCGTGAACCCATCGATCGGTGTGTTCCAGGTGGGGCATCGCAATCGCTACCGCCACCCGAAAAAAGAGGTATTCGAGCGGTATGGCCAGTTGGGTATCCGCCGCCTGCGCACCGACGAATCGGGCGCAATCCAGTTCGAGTTCGGCGAGACCATCGCGTTCAGCGAGTACCGGCGCGAACGGCGCCGCTACTGGCAGGACCGTTGACAGACCCTCAGGCTAGCGCGCCAGCGGCAGCGTGATCGCCACGTGCAGCCCGCCGCCGTCGCGGTTGCGCGCGACGATCGCGCCGCCGTGGGCGTGCACCACGCGCTCGGCGATCGCCAGGCCCAGGCCATGGCCGTCGACGTTGTTCTTCACCGGATTGGCGCGGTAGAAGGGGCGGAAAATGATCGGCAGGTCGGCATCGGGCACGCCCGGCCCGCGGTCCAGGACGTCGACGTGGACGGTCTGGGCATCGGCCCGCAGCTGTAGCTCGACCTTCCCGGCCGCACCATCGGCCGCACCATCGGCAGCGCCGTGCTTGACGGCGTTGCGCACCACGTTCTCGACCGCGCGCCACAGCAGGTCGGGCGCACCGCGCACGCAGACCTGGCGCTCGCTCTCGATCTCGCTCTCGATCTCGACCTTGACCTCGATGGCGGGGCCGTCCTGGCCGGTCTCGAAGCGGGCGTCGGCGGCGATGCCGTCGACCAGCTCCTGCATGTCGATCAGCTCGTGCTTTGGCAGGTCCGGATTGGCATCGAGGCGCGACAGCGTCAGCAGTTCGCCGACCAGCTTGTCCATGCGTACGCTCTCGCGTTCGATGCGCGCGAGCGAAGTGGCGATCTTGTCCGGCTGCTGGTGCGCCAGGCCGATCGCGGCCTGCAGGCGCGCCAGCGGCGAGCGCAGCTCGTGCGAGACGTCGTGCAGCAGGCGGCGCTGGCCATCCATCAGGGCGCGCAGGCGGGCGCTCATGCGGTCGAAGTCGCGTCCCAGGTCGTTCAGTTCGTCGCCGCCGAGTTTGCCGTCGGCGAAGCGCGGCGCGAGGTCGCCGGCGGCGGCGGCCTCGAAGGCGCCGCGCAGGGCGCGGATCGGGCGCGCGAAGTACCAGGCGAGCAGGGCGGCGAACAGCAGGCTGACGACGATGGTGGCGACCAGCGGGATCGGGCGGGTCAGCGGCCAGCCAGGGCCGAAGAGGCCGCGCGCGCCGTCGCCGCGCCCGAATCGGGGATGTTCGCTTGCACGTTCGCCCGGACTGGGTGGTCCCTCCGCGCGCCGGCCATCCGCGCCGCCCGCGGCACCGTGCGAACCCCGCGCGTCCGCCACCTGGGCGGCCGTGAGCGTGTCGCCGGCGGCGTTGCGGTAGATGCGCGGCACGAACAGCAGCAGCTGCTGGCCGTCGGGGGCCTTCAGCATGCGCACCGGCCGGTAAGGACGGTCCGAGCGCAGTTCGCGCTGCGCCTGTTCGCGCATGCTGGCGGTCACCTTGCGCCCGAGCAGTTCGCGGCCGTTGCGGTCGACGGCGTAGACAGAATGCCGGCCCTTGTGCGCGTTGATTTCGCGCAGGGCGGGGATGCCGCCGTATTTCAGCGCGACGGCGGCCGAGTCGAGCATGAAGCCGGCCGGCGGCCCGGTCTCGATGACGGTGACGGCGCTTGACACGCGCGCCTGCTCGCGCAGCCAGAACACGCTGCCGATGCCGACCGCGGCCGCGATCTGGGCCAGCAGGATCGACAGGAAGAACTTCCAGAACAGGCGGCGGCCCGGACGTGCCATGGGTGCTTTCAATCGCGGATCAACTGGTAGCCGAGGCGGTACACCGTCTGCAGCGGCGAGCGGCCGTCGTCCAGGGTGCCGAGCTTGTGGCGCAGGCTGCTCAGGTGCACATCGATGTTGCGGTCGAAGCGCGCCAGCGGGCGTCCCAGGCCCTGTTCCGACAGCTCGTTCTTGCTCACCGGGCGCCCGGCATGACGCGCCAGCACCTCGAGCAGGTTGAATTCTGTGCTGGTCAGTTCCAGCGGCTGCTTGTCCCAGGTGGCGCGGCGCTGCTCGGGGAGCATGGTGAGCTTGCCCACCGAGAGCACGGCGCCGTTGCCGGCGCCCGGCGCGGCTTGCTGGGTGCGGCGCAGGATGGCGCGCACGCGCGCGGTCAGTTCGCGTGGGGTGCAGGGCTTGGTGACGTAGTCGTCGGCGCCCAGTTCGAGGCCGAGGATGCGGTCGGCGTCGTCGCCGCGGCCGGTCAGCATCAGGACCGGAATCCGGCTTTGCGCGCGGATGCGGCGCAAAGTGTCGATGCCGTTCAGCGCCGGCATCATCACGTCGAGGATGGCGATGGCGTAGCGCCCGGACAGCGCTTCGCGCGCGCCGGATTCGCCATCGTGCGCGCAGGCCACGGTGAAACCTTCCTGCTCCAGGTATTCGGTAAACATGCCGACCAGTTCGGCGTCGTCGTCGATTAACAGTACGTGGTTCATCCGAAGGATGATAACAAAGCGGGCGCCGCGCTGGCTCCCGGCCGGCGTGGTTTTACCCAGCTTTACATCGGGCTCGCCGTTAGTAACCGCCCCGTCGTTTCGGTCACCAGCGTCGTTCCTGGGTTCCGGCCATACATGCCAGGAATCGATATTTATCCGATTGGATTTGTGTCCTGCCTGCGGGCTGGATTTCCCAAGCCAGGGTCATCACCTCATTGCCATTTCCAGACCAACCGCAAGGAATCGCTATATGGCTTCCAGAAAACAGATGCTGAGGTCGTAATTTACTGGTACTGAAAGCTGAGTCGTCAGCGTTGATTCCAGATTTTGTCCAAGCGGCTTTTGCAACCGTGCTTGAAAGCCTCTTGCGAGTGCCGACTAAGAGGAAAATAGCAGCCGCCTCGGGATGAGCGGTCTTGTATGCGCACAACTTCGCAAGATCGCGTTCAACAGCTTCCTCGGTGAGCTGGTCTTCGGCGAGCAGCGTTTTCAGTTCAAAAAATCCCCAAGGTTAGCCACCGATGCAGTCAATGATTACATCGGGGATACAGCCTCCCAGTATCGGATGGTCTAGGGCTTTCTTGTTGTTCCTGATTAAGTCAGGGGACGGTAAATGCGATGACAGAAGTCTCACAATCAACTTTTGAACCACGGCCTCTGCCTGATGCGCATCTTTCGAACCACCAACCAAACCGTTCGATGCAATGACCTGGTGCGGGAGCTGCGTGTTGATGATGTTGAGCAGGCGAGGGTCGTAAGAGAGCAGGCGTCTACGAAACATATTGCAGGCGTTCGTTCTCAACTTCAAGGAATTCGACTTCTACGGCGCATTCCGCTGCAGCGACCTCTTTGGATACATAATTCCATACAGGGTGGAGGCCGCTGTCGAAGGCGACGAGGGCGAATGATCCTGCGGGAGCGAGCCCGGCCCCTGGTGGATAGTGTTCTACCCACACCGTGCGTCGGACGATCTGTTCAATGAACTCGTCGCGACTGGTGCGAAATCGCCACCAGGGTCTTGCCGCGATCAGGTGATCCAACCCGAAATCTTTTTGTAACTGTTCAATGGTGGACACCAGGATTGCTTCAACAGCATTAGTAACCGACGTGCCGTAGTAGTCGAGAAGTTGGCTGCAGAGTACGACTATTCCATCCGGCCTTACGCGTACTCGCAAAAAGCACGTGCCTTGTGAGCCGAATCCCGCAAATTTGAAACGCGGATATTCCTGGTCAATCGTTTTCGCTTTGCTTTTCTTCATTTGGTCCGCTTTTCGTATATTTTCAGCGATTCATGCCGCCTAATTGAGCTGGATTTTCGCACATTTACCAAACGTAATTCTTTTTGGCGTGGCAGGCGTCCATCATGTACTGAGCAGCTTGTACGACAGGAAAGCGCCACAGTGGAATGCGGGCAGTGGCCACGGTCCTTGCACATGGCGCAAACGAAGCGGACGCAAAGCCCTGCGCATCATACTGGTATCCGCAGCCCGGGAGTATGGGCAAGTGCTGCGGGCTCGGCCTTGTAGGGTTTCCCTACCCTTATGTAGGGGTTTCCCTCTAAACGGAGAACGCACGGGAGCTTGTCACATTACAATCGGAACCTTATTCGTTTCGTGTGTACCGTGCTTTCATGTCCAAACCCCTGCTGCACTTCTGCCACGGCAACAGCTTCCCCTCGGGCACCTACCGCCAGCTGCTCGACGGCCTGGCCGTCCACTACGACGTCCACATGACCGACATGGTCGGGCACGACCCGCGCTATCCGGTGGGCGACGGCTGGGACGGGCTGGTGGACGAGCTGGTCGCGCAGCTCGAGCAATACGGCCGGCCGGCGATCCTGGTCGGCCACTCCCTCGGCGGCATGCTCAGCACCATGGCGGCAGAGCGCCGTCCGGAACTGGCGCGCTGCGTGGTCATGCTCGATTCGCCGGTGGTGGCGGGCTGGCGCGCCTTCCTCTGGCGCCTGGTGAAACTGCTGGGCAAGGGCTCCAAGTTCTCGCCGGCACGCTTCTCCGAGCGCCGGCGCAACGTCTGGCCCAGCCGCGAGGCGGCCTACCAGCACTTCATCGCGAAGGACATCTTCGCCGCCTGGGCGCCGGGCGTGCTGGACGACTACCTGGACGTGGGCCTGAAGCCCCACCCGGACGGCGTGCAGCTGCGTTTCGACCGCGCCGTCGAGACCCGGATCTACAACTCGCTGCCGCACCACATGGGCGAAGTGATCCGCCACGATTTCCCGGTGCCGGTCGGTTTCATCGGCGCCGACCGCTCGGAAGAGCTGCGCCAGGCGGGACTTGCATCCACGCGCAAGCTGGTCGGCGCGAACTTCGTCATGACCGAAGGCTCGCACCTGTACCCGATGGAACACCCGGCGCGCGCGGCGCAACTGACGCATGAAATGATCCAGCGCCTGCTGGCCCGGGCGGCTGATCAAAACGGCATCGAGAACCAGGACCGGCGCGGGCTTTTCGCGTAAAATCGCGGGATTTTCCGCATTCCCGAAAGAGCAGCATGGCAATCAAGAGCGACAAATGGATCCGCCGCATGGCGCAGGAAACCGGCATGATCGAACCCTTCGAGCCGGGCCAGGTCCGCGAGGCGGACGGCCGCCGCATCATCTCCTACGGCACCTCGTCGTATGGCTACGATATCCGCTGCGCCGACGAGTTCAAGGTCTTCACCAACATCAACAGCACCATCGTCGACCCGAAGAATTTCGACGAGAAGTCGTTTGTCGACGTGAAGAGCGACGTCTGCATCATCCCGCCGAATTCCTTCGCGCTGGCGCGCACCATGGAATACTTCCGCATTCCGCGCAACGTACTGACCGTCTGCCTGGGCAAGTCGACCTACGCGCGCTGCGGCATCATCGTCAACGTGACCCCGTTCGAACCCGAGTGGGAAGGTTACGTGACGCTGGAGTTTTCGAACACCACCCCGCTGCCGGCCAAGATCTACGCCGGCGAGGGCTGCGCCCAGGTGCTTTTCTTCGAGTCCGACGAGGTCTGCGAGACCTCCTACAAGGACCGCGGCGGCAAATACCAGGGCCAGCACGGCGTGACGCTGCCGAAGACCTGATACGGTTTTCGGCATCACCCTGTCAAATCCGTATCATGTCGGCGAGGCATAGCGATGGCTGACTGCTGTGGCGGCGGCTGCTCCAGCGGCAAGCCGCCGGTCGATCCGCGCTACCGGCGCGTGCTCTGGATCGCGTTGGTGGTCAACGCGTCGATGTTCGGCGTCGAACTGGCCGGCGGCTGGGCCGCCGGTTCGGTCTCGCTGCTGGCCGACGCGGTCGACTTCTTCGGCGATGCCGCCAACTACGGCATCTCCCTGTTCGTCCTCGGCCTGGCGCCGATCTGGCGCGCGCGCACCGCGCTGGTGAAGGGCGCGACCATGGGCGCCTACGGCGCCTTCGTGATCGGCTCGGCGCTGTGGCACCTGGCGTCCGGCGTCGTGCCCGAAGCGCAGACCATGGGCGTCATCGGCGTCGCGGCGCTGGCGGCGAACGCCCTCGTGGCCGCGCTCCTGTTCGCCTTCAGGAATGGCGACGCCAACATGCGCTCGGTGTGGCTATGCACGCGCAACGACATGATCGGGAATGTCGCCGTCTTGCTGGCGGCGCTCGGCGTCTGGCGGGCTGGCAGCGGCTTGCCGGACCTGTTCGTGGCCGCCGTGATGGGCTTCCTGGGCCTGAGCGCTGCGCACAGCGTGATCAGGCAGGCGCGTGCAGAGATGAGGACTTCGCCAGCTCCAGCGACGCCAGCCCCGATCGTCGAGTTGAAGCGGCGCTGAGTAGGATGGGCACTTGTGCCCTTGCGGTCTCGCAGCGCGCGTTTTCGTGGTGCGTCAGCCTCCCTTCGTTCGTACACTGTCGTTTTGTTCAGATGGTGCGATCTGCACCGGTACCATACCGCGTGGGCACGAGTGCCCACCCTACGAAAAGCGTCAGCCAAAAAAAGAGGAGCCAGCGGCTCCTCTTTGCACATCTCAGGCGACGATTCAGTCCTGCTTCACGCAGTCCACGAAGTAGCCCAGCTTGCCGTCGATCTCGCGCTTCACCAGCCCGTGGACGTCGGTCTCGAAGCCCGGGAAGCGCTCGTTGAAGTCGCGTGCGAAGCGCAGGTAGTCGACGATGGTCTTGTTGAAGCGCTCGCCCGGGATCAGGAGCGGAATGCCCGGCGGGTAAGGCGTCAGCAGGATCGCGGTGGTGCGGCCTTCGAGTTCCTCGATGGCGACGCGCTCGATGTCGCGGCGCGCCATCTTGGCAAAGGCGTCCGACGGCTTCATTGCCGGCACCATGTCCGACAGGTACATCTCGGTGGTCAGGCGCGCCACGTCGTACTGCTTGTAGAAGGTGTGGATCTGCGTGCACAGGTCGCGCAGGCCGCGCTCTTCGTAGCGCGGGTTGGCCGAGGCGAACTGCGGCATCACCTGCCACATCGGCTTGTTGCGGTCGTAGTCGTCCTTGAACTGCTGCAGCGCCGTCACCAGCGTGTTCCAGCGGCCCTTGGTGATGCCGATCGTGAACATGATGAAGAACGAGTACAGGCCGCACTTCTCGATGATGACGCCGTGCTCGGCCAGGTATTTGGTCACGATCGAGGCCGGGATGCCGGTCTCGCCGAACTGGCCGTCCAGCGACAGGCCGGGCGTCACGATGGTCGACTTGATCGGGTCGAGCATGTTGAAGCCCTCGGCCAGGTTGCCGAAGCCGTGCCAGTCGTCTTCGGCATGGATCATCCAGTCTTCCTGGGTGCCGATGCCTTCTTCACCCTTGACGTCCGGGCCCCAGACCTTGAACCACCAGTCGTCGCCATATTCGGCGTCGACCTTCTTCATGGCGCGGCGGAAGTCCAGCGCTTCCAGGATCGATTCCTCGACCAGGGCGGTGCCGCCCGGCGCTTCCATCATGGCCGCGGCGACGTCGCAGGAAGCGATGATCGAGTACTGCGGCGAGGTCGAGGTGTGCATCAGGAAGGCTTCGTTGAAGGCGTCCTGGTCGAGCTTGACCGATTCCGACTCGCGCACCAGTACCTGCGAAGCCTGCGACAGGCCGGCCAGCAGTTTATGGGTCGACTGGGTCGAGAAGATCATCGACTGCTTGGCGCGCGGGCGGTCGCGGCCGATCGCGTGCATGTTCTTGTAGAAGTCGTGGAAGGTCGCGTGCGGCAGCCAGGCTTCGTCGAAGTGCAGGGTGTCGATGCGGCCGTCGAGCATTTCGCGCAGGGTTTCCACGTTGTACACCACGCCGTCGTAGGTCGACTGGGTGATGGTCAGGATGCGCGGCTTCTTGTCCTTGGCTTCGCGCGCGAACGGGTTCGCCTCGATCTTGCGGGCGATCGATTCGGGCGTGAACTCTTCCAGCGGGATCGGTCCGATGATGCCGAGGTTGTTCCGGGTCGGCATCAGGAACACGGGGATCGCGCCGCACATGATGATCGAGTGCAGGATCGACTTGTGGCAGTTACGGTCGACCACGACGATGTCGCCCGGTGCGACGGTCGAGTGCCAGACCATCTTATTTGAGGTCGAGGTGCCGTTGGTGACGAAGTAGCAGTGGTCGGCGCTGTAGATGCGCGCGGCATTGCGCTCGGATTTCGCCACGGGGCCGGTGTGGTCGAGCAGCTGGCCGAGTTCCTCGACCGCGTTGCAGACGTCGGCGCGCAGCATGTTCTCGCCGAAGAACTGGTGGAACATCTGGCCGATCGGGCTTTTCAGGAAGGCGACGCCGCCCGAGTGGCCCGGGCAGTGCCAGGAGTAGGAGCCGTCGTAGGCGTAGTTGACCAGCGCGCGGAAGAAGGGCGGCGCCAGGCTGTCCAGGTAGGCTTTCGCTTCGCGGATGATGTGGCGCGCGACGAACTCCGGCGTGTCCTCGAACATGTGGATGAAGCCGTGCAGCTCCTTCAGGATGTCGTTCGGGATGTGGCGCGAGGTGCGGGTTTCGCCGTAGATGTAGATCGGGATGTTCGAATTCTTGTGGCGGATCTCCTGCACGAAGGCGCGCAGGCCCGTCAGGGCGAAATCGGTTTCCTCGAGCGAGCCGCCGCCGAATTCCTCGTCGTCGATCGACAGCACGAAGGCCGAGGCGCGCGACTGCTGCTGGGCGAACTGCGACAGGTCGCCGTAGCTGGTCAGGCCCAGCACCTCCATGCCTTCTTTTTCCATCGCCGCGGCGAGCGCGCGAATACCGAGACCGGAAGTGTTCTCGGAACGGAAATCCTCGTCAATGATGACGATAGGGAAACGAAATTTCATCGACAGCTCCAAAGCGAAGCGCCGTGTGGGCAGCCGCGTCCGGTTGACGCGGCCCGCTCACACGGCACCGTAAAATTAAGAAGCGGATTTTCGCAGAAATTCCGCTGTCCGGTGAACATTTTTTTGTTAGGGTAACCAGATGCGTCCAGCCATGGCGCACTCTAGCAGAACGGGATGCGTGGCCTCCACCATCCTGCCGAAGGGCCTAGGGTGGACGGCTCCACCCGCATGGCCGATCCGATGCGGTTTGTGCGCCGCCCACGCGTTCAACCAGCAGGAAATCCGTCGCGCGGTTTCACGTGGTAGTTGAACGCGTGGGCGGCGGAGAAGCTGCGTCAAGCCCGCCTACGCCGGTTCAGCCGCCCACCCTACGTTCGTAGGTCACGTAATCGAAATCGAAGCCCTGGGTCTCGGAACGATGACGCTCGCGCGCCGTCTCCTGCCACACTTGTGGGTCGATCGCCGGGAAGAAGGTGTCGCAATCGAAGGTGCGCGCGATCTCGGTGACGATCAGGCGGCCGGCCTTGTCCATTGCCGCGCTGAAGATCTGGGCGCCGCCGATGATGCTCGCTTCCTCGTCGCCGAGCAGGGCAATGGCGGCATCGAGCGAGGTCACGGCTTCCACGCCTTCGTGGCGCCAGTCCGCGTTGCGCGTCACGACGATGTTGCGCCGCCCGGGCAGGGGCCGGCCGATCGAATCGAAGGTCTTGCGGCCCATGACGATCGGACGGCCCAGCGTCACGCGCTTGAAGTGCGCCAGGTCTTCCGGCAGGTGCCAGGGCAGCTGGTTGTCGATGCCGATGCCGCGCGCGGCGTCGATGGCCACCACCATGGTCAGGCGGGTCATCGGGCCACCGCCGGCGTTCGCGGGGAGATTCGGTAAGAGGCGCGCATATCGGTATCCTTGTTGCTTGGCTAATCAGAGTCGGCAGATGGTGTCCCGGCGGGGCCGTCCTGTCAAGTTTGCGTCGCCCGTCAGGCGAACGCGAACAGGCCGCTGCCATCCCAGCGCCGCGCCGTGCTGGCCGAGCGAGCCGTGACGGCCTTGGCCGCATAATGCGGTCCGAGCCGGGCGAGCAGGCGCGGAAAGGCGCGGCAGTAGCTCGACTGGATGCCCGCGAGCTGCGCCAGTTGCCGGTACTCGACGACCGCGTCGTCCGGCGCCGCGTCGAGCACGCGGCGGACCCGTTCGCGCCAGTCGTCCGGCCAGGCCGGCATCCGCACGCCCAGGTCGCGCACCGTGTCGCCGCGATGAACGAAGCCGCCGCGCAGGACGCGCGCCAGCATGCCGCGCCGCGCGCCGATGCGGCGCGCCAGGCCCGGCCGCAGGGCGTCGAGCTGGCCGCAGGCTTCGCATTGGAACATCAGGCGTACCTGCACCTCGCTGCCGATGTGCAGCACCGTCCCGGAGGCGAGCGAGGCCGTGTCGAGGTCGAGCAGCAGGTTTTCGCGTAGCGCATGCGGCGGCAGCGAGAAATCCTGGTAAGCCGCCGCGCCGACCAGCAGCAGCTGGCGCGGCGACTGCTCGCCGGCGTGGACGTCGCCGGCAAGGCCGAAGCCCGCGATGGCGCGGGCGCTGTCCACGGCCTCGCGGCGCGGGGAGCCGGCGGCGCGCAGCGCCAGGCCCTTGAGCGCGCCGCTCACGGGATGGCTGCCTACACCGCCACCGGCGCCTTGATCGCCGGGTGCGACTGGTAATCGACGATCTCGAAGTCCTCGAAACGGTAGTCGAACAGCGAGTCCGGCTTGCGCTTGATGACCAGTTTCGGCAGCGGCAGCGGCTCGCGCGAGAGCTGCAGTGCGGCCTGCTCCAGGTGGTTCGAGTACAGGTGGCAGTCGCCGCCGGTCCAGACGAAGTCGCCGACTTCCAGGCCGGCCTGCTGGGCCATCATGTGGGTCAGCAGCGCGTAGGAGGCGATGTTGAAGGGCACGCCGAGGAAGATGTCGGCGCTGCGCTGGTAGAGCTGGCAGGAGAGCTTGCCGTCGGCGACGTAGAACTGGAACAGGGCGTGGCAGGGCGGCAGCTTCATCTGCGGCACGTCGGCCACGTTCCAGGCCGAGACGATCATGCGGCGCGAGTCCGGGGTGTTCCTGATCTGCGCCATGACCTGGCTGATCTGGTCGATGTGCTCGCCGCTCGGAGTCGGCCAGTTGCGCCACTGGTAGCCGTAGATGGGGCCGAGGTCGCCGTTGGTGTCGGCCCATTCGTCCCAGATCGAGACGCCGTTTTCCTTCAGGTAGCCGATGTTGGTCGAGCCCTGGAGGAACCAGATCAGTTCATGGATGATCGACTTCAGGTGCACCTTCTTGGTGGTCACCAGCGGAAAACCTTCCTGCAGGTCGAAGCGCATCTGGTGGCCGAACACGGAGAGCGTGCCCGTCCCGGTGCGGTCGGTCTTGAGCGCGCCGTGCTCTTTCACATGGCGCATGAAGTCGAGGTATTGGCGCATTGTGGTCCTTCTGGTGAAAACCCGCCATTGTAACTTATGCAGGCGCGCGCAGTGCCGCTGCGAATCGTTCCAGGGCCGCGCGCACCTGCTCGTCGGAGGCGGCGAGCAGGTTGTCGCCGACGTACAGTTCGAACCAGCTCGTCTCAGGCAGCACGCCGTGGCTGACGCGGTTGAACAGCCAGATGCCGTGCTCCTCCGCCAGCGCGTCGCGGATCGCCAGCGCGCGTTCGCGGCTCACCGGCAAGTGCAGGTGCAGCATGTTGGCCGCCGGCCGCGCCGGATTGACGCGGATCTGCGGGTGCGCGCGCAGCGCCTCGTAGAGGAACTGCGTGCGGCTGAAGTACTCGGGCATGGCTTTGAGGCGCGCATCGAACTGCATGGCCGCGGCGACCACGTAGGGCGAGCGGTGGATCACGTTGCCGCCCTGGCGCCTGAACCATTCCGAGGCGCGCGCGACGAAGTCATGGCTGCCGGCCAGCATCGCGCCGCCGAGGCCGCCCACGCCCTTGTACAGCGAGACGTAGACGGAATCGAAGCCGGATGCGATCTCGGCCACCGGCTTGCCGTAGCCGGCGGCCGCTTCCCACAGGCGTGCGCCGTCCATGTGCAGGTGGACGCCGCGCGCCTTGCAGTGCGCCTTGATCGCCTCGAGTTCGTTCCACGACGGCACCTGGCCGCCGATCTCGCGCATCGGGAGCTCCAGGCCGACGGCGCCCAGGCGGTCGGGAATGGCGTCGAGATCCGCCACCGTGAATGGCCGTTGCGGGTCGCCCACGCGCAGCGCGGCGAAGTGGCCGAGCAGTTCGTGGTTCGAGCGCTCGTGCACGAAGATGTGGGAAGTCGGGTGCAACGCGACCGGGGCGCCGGCGCGGTCCTGGCTGGCCAGGCGCAGCGCGGTGACCTGGGTCATGGTGCCGCTGATGCAGAACACCGCGGCCTCGAAGCCGAGCAGGGCGGCGATCTTCCTTTCGAAGGATTGGATCAGCTCGCCGTTGCCGTAGACGTCGTGCTCGATGTCGTTGGCTTCGCACCAGGCAGCCATGGCGGCGTAGATCTCGGCAGGACGGCGGGCGCGGTGGCCGGGAAAGACGGTGTGGCAGCGGCGGATCAGGGTAGGATCGGTCAAGAGAGGCTCCGGTAATAGCGTGCCGAGTTTACACCGGAGCGGGGAGCCTTGGTAGGGTGGGTACTCGTACCCACGGGGTATGGACCCCTGTCTCACCCGGCCGTTTCGTCAGTCCGGTATGGTTGACGTTCCGTGGTCGCACGTGGTGAGACCGCGTGGGCACAAGTGCCCACCCTACGTGAATCACTCGTTGGTCAGTGCCGGACGGCCTGCAGGCGCAGCCAGGGCGCCGCCGGCCACCTCGTCCAGCCTGAACAAGCGCACGGCGCGCGCCAGTTGCGCGGCCTGGTCCTGCATGGCCTGGGCGGCGGCGCTGGCTTCCTCGACCAGGGCGGCGTTCTGCTGGGTCGACTCGTCCATCTCGCCCATCGCGCGGTTGATCTGCTCGATGCCGCTGCTTTGCTCCATGCTGGCGGCGCTGATGTCGGCCATGATGTCGGTGACACGGGCCACGCTGGCGAGCACCTCGTCCATGGTGGCGCCGGCTTCGCTCACCAGCTTGCTGCCGGCTTGCACCTCGCTGCTGGAGGCCGCGATCAGGCCCTTGATCTCCTTGGCGGCGGCAGCGCTGCGCTGGGCCAGGTTGCGCACTTCGGATGCGACGACCGCGAAACCGCGGCCCTGTTCGCCGGCGCGCGCCGCTTCGACCGCCGCGTTCAGCGCCAGGATGTTGGTCTGGAAGGCGATGCCGTCGATCACGCCGGTGATGTCACCGATCTTGCGCGAGGCCTGGTTGATCGCGTCCATGGTGTCGACCACCTGGGCCACCATGCTGCCGCCCTTGTGCGCGACGCTCGACGCGCTGCGCGCGAGTTCGTTGGCCTGGCGCGCATGCTCGGCGTTCTGGCGCACGGTCTCGGTCAGTTCGCCCATCGAGGAAGCGGTGGTGGCCAGGTTCGAGGCCTGGTGCTCGGTGCGCGCGCACAGGTCGAGGTTGCCGGTCGAGATTTCCTGTGAGGCGTTGGCGATCTGCTCGGCGCCGTCGCGCACGTTGCCGACCACCGAGGAGAGCTTGCTGCTGATGCCGTTCATGGCATCGAGCAGGCGGCCGATCTCGTCCTGGCCGCGGCTGGGCACGCGCACTGTCAGGTCGCCCTCGGCGATGCGCATGGCGGCGTCGCGCGCCTCGGCCAGCGGACGGGTCACGGCGCGTTGCACGAAGGCGTACAGGGCCGCGGCGAAGGCGACCAGGGCCACCAGGCCGAACAGGATGTAGCGGTTACGCAAGGTGGTGGCCTCGGCGACGATTTCGTCGCGGTAGGTGCCGCCGGCGATGACCCAGTTCCAGTCCTTGAACCAGGTGTAGACGGCGAACTTTTCGCGGGCCTCCTGTTCGCCCTCGTTCTGCCAGGCGTAGGCGATGCTGCCGTTCTTCGTTTCGAGCATCTCGCGGATGAAGGGGCGGCCGTCGGCCGAGCGGCTGTCGGCCAGGTTCTTGCCTTCCTGGGCCGGATGGACGATGAAGTCGCCGAAATTCTTGCCCGGAGCGGCGTTCAGGATGTAGAAGTAGCCGGTCTCGCCGACCTTGATGGCGCGGATGCGCTCCTTCAGGAAGGCGATGTCGCGGCTGATGTCGACGCCGACGTAGAGCGCGCCGACGATCTTGCCGGCGGCGTCGCGCACTGGCTCGTACTGGGTGATGTACTGCTTGCCGAACAGGGTGGTCAGGCCGATGTAGGTGCGTCCTTCGCGCAGGACCGGATAGGCCGGGCTGGCGCGGTCGAGCTGGGTGCCGACGGCGCGCTCGCCGTTTTCCTTCTTCACCGAAGTACTGACGCGCACGAAGTCGTCGCCGCTGGCCGCGAAGATGGTGGCGTTGCCGCCGGTGGCCTTGGTGAAGCGGTCGGGGATGGCGAAGTCCAGGTTCAGGACCCGGCCGCCGTTCTTCAAGGTGGGCACGGCTTTGCCGCCGATGTCGATCGTGGCCGCGGTGTCGAGCTCGAAGCCGCCCGTGAATTCCGAGGCGAAAATGCGGCCGAAACTGACGGCTTCGTTCGACACCGTCTTGTTGAACAGGTCGATGGTATTGACGACGCCCTGCAGCTCGCCGTCCAGGCTGCGCCGGGCCCGGTCTTCCAGGATCGAGGAGGTGGTGAGGGAAATCGTCATGACCAGCGCCGCGAGGACGGCGCCAACCAGGGCGAAGGAAAACACGCTGATCTTGGAGCCGACGCTCCAGCGGGCGGTATGCAGTTTATTGTTGAACATGTTCGGTAAAAGGGAATGCCGCTTCGACCGTCCATCATAACGCGCGGTTATGCCTCGTAACAACAAATGTTGCCGATGGGTACCTCAAACTGTTGCATCCGCCGCCAATGATTAGTCAATGTTCAACGTGTACGTGATGGAACTGCAAGGCCGCCAGCTTGGCGTAGATGCCGCCGTGGGCCACCAGCGAGGCGTGGGTGCCGGTCTCGACCACGCGGCCGTCCTCCATGACGACGATGCGGTCGGCACGCTGCACGGTGGCCAGCCGGTGGGCGATGATGACGGTGGTGCGCCCGACCATCGCCGCTTCCAGCGCGCCCTGGACCAGGCGCTCGGATTCGGCGTCGAGCGCACTGGTGGCTTCGTCCAGCAGCAGCAGCGGCGGATTCTTCAGCAGGGCGCGCGCGATCGCGATGCGCTGGCGCTGGCCGCCCGACAGGCGCACGCCGCGCTCGCCGAGGAAGGAGCGGTAGCCCTGGGGCAGGCGCTCGATGAACTCGTGGGCGGCGGCCATCTTTGCCGCCTTGATCACTTCCTCGTCGCTGGCCTCGGGGCGGCCGTAGCGGATGTTTTCCATCGCGTCGGCGGAGAAGATCACGGTGTCCTGGGGGACGATGCCGATTGCGCCGCGCAGCACGTGCAGGTCGAGGTCGCGGATGTCGACGCCGTCGAGCAGGATGGCGCCGGCCTGCGGGTCGTAGTAGCGCAGCAGCAGCTGGAACAGGGTGGTCTTGCCGGCGCCCGAGGGGCCGACCACGGCGACCGTTTCGCCGGGCTTGATGTCGAGCGAGACGTGGGACAGGGCGGCGCTGTCCTGGCGCGACGGGTAGGCGAAGGTCAGGTCGCGCAGGGCGAGCGCGGCGCCGCCGCCGCTACGCACCGGCAGCGCACGGGGATGGGCCGGGTTGCGGATGCTGGACCTGGCCGCCAGCAGTTCGAGCAGGCGTTCGGTGGCGCCGGCGGCGCGCTGGGCTTCGCCCATCACTTCCGACAGCGCGCCGATCGAGCCGGCCACGATCGAAGCGTACAGGATGAACTGGCCGAGGTCGCCGCCTGTCATGGTGCCCTGCAGGACCGCGTGCGCGCCCAGCCAGAGCACGAAGACGATGGTGCCGAACACCAGCACGATGGCGAGCATGGTGAGGAAGGCGCGCGCGCGGATGCGCTGCATGGCGGCCGCGAACGCCCCTTCGACCGAGGTCCCGAAGCGCGTCGCTTCTATCTTCTCGTGGGTATACGCCTGAACGGTCGGCATGGCGTTCAGGATCTCGCCGGCCAGGGCCGAGGCGTCGGCGATGCGGTCCTGCGAATCGCGCGAGAGTTTGCGCACGCGGCGCCCGAACAGCACGATCGGCACGATCACCGCGACCAGCAGGCCAAGGATGATGGCGGTCAGCTTGGCGCTGGTCACGAACAGCATCACCAGGCCGCCCAGGAACAGCAGGGTGTTGCGCAGCGCGAGCGAGATGCTGGTGCCGACCACGGTCTGGATCAGGGTGGTGTCGGTGGTCAGGCGCGACAGCACTTCGCCGGTCTGGGTGGTCTCGAAGAACTCGGGGCTCTGGTGCACGACGTGGCTGTAGACGGCGCTGCGGATGTCGGCGGTGACGCGCTCGCCCAGCCAGGACACCATGTAGAAGCGCGCCGCGGTCGCGATCCCGAGCACGGCGGCGACCGCGAACAGGGCCAGGAAGGTGGCGTCGACGTTGCGGATGCTGTGCGCGCCGGCGGCCGCGCCGAAGCCGAGGTCGATCATCTGCTTGAAGGCAGCGGGAATGGCGAGCGTGGCGCCGGCCGCGAACAGCAGGGCGATGCCGGCCAGGGCGAACTGGCGGCGATAGGGACGCAGGAAGGGCAACAGGCCCTTGAAGGCGGCCAGGCTGCCCTTGGCCGGGGCGGCGGCCTGGTTCGTGGATGCGGTGCTGCTGGGGGAAGGCTTGCTCATCGTGGTGCTTGTTGTTGTTCTGTCTCTGTGTTCATAGTTTCATGTCGCGCACGTAGCCGGTCATCTCGAGGTAGCCGCGGCCGGCCGGCACGCCGTCGCGCGCGACGCTGACCGCGCCCTCCCAGTAGACGGCCCCGGTCGAACGGCGCGAATCGAGTTCCTGGTCCTGCTGCAGGGGATCGAGCTGCCAGCGCGTGGCCCCGGTCGTGATGCTGGTCGCGACCGGATATTCGGCATGCGTGCGCGGCGACTTCCAGCGCGCCGTCGGGGAAAAATTCACCTGCTCCGGCGCATAGCGGGTAACGCGGCCCTGGGGGTCGCGCACCGTCGCGTGCGCCCATAGTTTACCACCTCCCTTGGCTCTTATCTGGAAAGCCATCAGCGCCGAGCCGTCGTCCAGGTTGGCGCCGACCCAGTCCCAGCCGCTGGCGTCGGGCTGCAGCGCCTCGCTCGACCATTCGTGGTCGAGCCAGGCGCTGCCCGTGACCGCCCCGACGGCGCCGGCGCCGCCTGCCTTTCCGGTCACGCGCAGCTGCGGATGGCTGTAGTAATAGCTCGCGTGCCGCGCCGCCGGTCCCTTGCGCGAGTAGCCGCCTGCGCCCTGCACCAGCACCGGCTGGGTAGGCGTCAGGGTGAGTTCGAGGGTCATTTCGCCGGACTTGACCGACACGGCGTAGCGGCCATCCGCCATGCGCGTCATGCGCCAGTCGTCCAGCTTCAGGTCGGTGTCGCCGGTCCTGGCCCAGGCCAGGCCGAAGCCTTCGCGCGCGCTGCGCTCGTCGTGCACCAGGCGCCCGACGGCCGGGTCGGACAGGGCGGCGTGGCCGATCACCAGCTGGTGCGGGGCAAAGGCGCTCGGGTTGGCGGTGTCGTGCTCGGTGCGGCTGCGAAAGAAGGTGACCTGGAAGCCGAGCGGCTTGCCGCCCTCGGTCTGCAGCCAGCCGGTCACGTACCACCACTCGGTGCGAAATTGCGGGTGGGCGCCGTAGTCGAGGGGGAACTGCATGGCTCGTCCCGGCGTCACCGGCGCGAACTCCGGTTTGGCGGCGAAGGCACACTGGCAGGCCAGCAGCAAGAGTAGAAGCATGCGCATTACCAGTCCTCCCCGCATTACCAGTCCTCCCTGACTGCGCGCACCGGACCGCCGGACAAGGCATAGCGGCCCGACACCAGCGCGGTGGCGACCGAGGCCGCGACGAGGACCGAGGCGACGATGCCGAGCAGGCCCCAGGGCAGGTGCAGCTGCATGGTCCAGTGGAAGGATTGCGGATTGACGACAAAGACGAGAATCAGGCTGATGACGAGGCCCAGCGCGAAGCCGCAGGCCACGCCCAGGGTGGTCAAGAGGCCGCCTTCGCAGGCCAGGATGCCGAGCACCTGGCGGCGCGTGACGCCGACGTGGCGCAGCATGCCGAATTCGCGCGCGCGCGCCAGGGTCTGGGCCGAGAAGGTGGCGGCCACGCCCGACAGGCCGATGACGATGGCGATCGCCTCCAGCAGGTAAGTGACGGCGAAGCTGCGGTCGAAGATCTGCAGGCTGGCGGCGCGGATGTCGCCGGGGCGGGCCAGCTGCAGCGCCGGACCAAACGGCAGCTGGCGCAGGGCGCGCTCGATGCGGTCCGTCTGCTCTTCGCCGCCGCTATAGATGGCCGCGTCGGTGACCGCGGTTTCGCCGGTGAGCGCGCGGTAGTCGGGCAGGCGGATCACGACCGAGCCGGACTGGTTGGCGTAGTCGCGCCAGACCCCGGCGACGAAGAAGGGAACGGGTTTGCCGCCCAGCGGCAGCGTGATGTTGGCGCCGACGCGCGCGCCGTACAGGTCGAGCATCGCCTCCGACACCCAGGCCGGGCGGGCGTTTGGCGGCACGGGACGCGATTCGCCGACCAGGAACAGCAAACGGCCCGGATCGGCGGCATCGATGTCGCGCGCGATCAGGACCACGTCGGGGCGGTCGGCGGCCAGCGAGACCGGCCGGGTGCGCAGGAACTGCACCTGGCCCACGCCCGGGGTCGCGGCGATCGCCCGCTGCTCCTGCGGCCCGAGCGAGCCGGTGGTGCCGCCCGAGGCCGTGCGCACGTACAGGTCGGCCGGCAGGATGTGGCGCATCCAGTCGTCGACCGAGACCCGGAAGCTGGCCACCATGATCCCCATCGCCACCATCAGGCTGAAGCTGGCCAGCACGCCGCCCAGCGCGATCGAGGCCTGGCCGGGGGCATTCGCCAGGCGCGAGAGCGTCAGGGCCAGCACCGGCGGCGGATGCGGCCGGCGCAGCAGCGGACCGCTCAGGAGGCGGAAGGTGGTCGCGGCCAGGCGCGGCATCAGGCCGATGCCGCCGATCAGCAGCAGGGCGATCGCGAAATAGCCGAACAGCGGCAGCTCGAACACGGGCGGCGCAAAGGCGAAGGCGGCCGCAAGAAGCAGGCAGACCAGCGAGGGCCAGACCCGCGCCAGCGTCGACAAGGCCGCCTCGTCGTTGCCGGACTTGAGCGCGACCGCCGGCCTGGCGCGTGCCGCCTCGATGGCCGGCGCCAGGCAGCCGAGCAGGGCCACGCCCAGGCCCAGGGCGAAGAAGACAAAGGCGGCGACCGGGGTGAACACGACCTGCGGCTTGATGCCCGGGAAGTAGCCGGCGCCGAGGTCGCCGCCGAAGAAGCGCAGCGCCAGCGCCGCCAGCAGGTAGCCGGCGGCGACGCCCAGCAGGGCCCCGATCACGCCCAGGCTCGCGCCCTCGACCAGCACCTGGCGCAGCAGCTGGCGGCGCTCGACGCCGAGCACGCGCAGCAGCGCGAACTGGCTGCGCCGGCGCATCACCGACAGCGCCTGGGTCGAGAACACCAGGAAGGCGCCGGTGAACAGGGCGACCAGGGCCAGCACGGTCAGGTTGACGCGGTAGGCGCGGCTCAGGTTGTTGTTGCGGCTTTCCTGTTCGCTGTCGTTCGGCTGCCCGATGCGAAAGCGCCCCGGAAAGTCGCGTTCCAGGTCCCGCGCCAGGCGTTGCTCGAATTCGGCGCGGTTGACGCCGTCGCGCAACTTCAGGTCGACCCGCGACAGCTTGCCGAGCTGGCCGAAGCGCCACTGGGCGGCGCCGATGTCCATCACGCCGATGCGCTGGCCCGGACGGGCGCGCTGCACGGGACCGGCGACGCGCAGGGTGAAGTCGCGGGTGCCGGCGCGCAGCGTGAGCGTGCTGCCCGCGCGCAGGCCCAGCCAGCTCTCGGCGGCGGGCGAAAGAAAAATGGTGTCGTCGGCTAGTATGTCGGCGCCGCGGCCCTCGGCCGGCACGCCGAGCAGGTCGGGGGCGATGTAGCCGGCGCGCAGCGGATCGATGCCGACGATGCGCAGCGCGCCCCTGGCCGCTGGCACGGCGGCCTGGAGCTCGAGCACCGGCGAGGCCAGGGCCACGCCTTCGTACTGGGCCAGGCGCGGGTAGATGGCTTCGTCGAACAGCGCCTCGCGGCCGGCGACCTGAATGTCGGCCTGGCCGGACAGGCTCTTGATGGCGGCCGAGAATTCGTTGAAGGCGGCGGCGTTGATCAGGTGGATCGCGAAACCCATCGCGACCCCGACCGCGATCGCCGCGATGGCCAGCAGGGCGCGCACCGGGTGCGCGCGCCATTCGCCGACCAGCAGCCAGCGCGACAGGACGGGAGAGAGGGAATTCAGGCCGGACATTCCACCGCCAGCGCCTCCGCCTGCCGCCCTGCCTTCAGGCGCGCGTTTGCCAGGGCGTCGCCGCGCAGCTTGCGCAGGTCTTCTTCAGACCATTTTTGTTTCAGCCGCAGGCGCTCGCATTTCTGGCGCAGGGCGCCGGCCGCTTTCGCCGCGCGCTGGCGTTCGCGCTCATCGCGCACGTCCGCCGCGGCGCGGTCCTTTTCCAGCGATGCGAGGCGCAGCTTGTCCGCCGCCAATTTCTCTGTGGCCAGCTTGTCGGGCGGCGGCGCCGCCTGTATGGCCAATTCCACGCCCGTGCCCGCGGCGCAGGGCTGGTCGCCGTAGCTGACCTTGCCGTTGATCGTGCACTTGTGGATCGTTCCAGCGGGCACGCTTTGCGCCATCACGCAGGCGGCGATTGCTGCCATCCATTTCACCATCGATGCTCTCCTGGTCTCAAAGAATTTTGCCAGGGTTCATAATGCCGAGCGGGTCGAGGGCGCCTTTGATGGCACGCATCATGTCCAGTTCAACGTCGTCCTTGTAGCGCTTCAGTTCCTCGCGCTTGAGTGCGCCGATGCCGTGTTCGGCCGAGATCGAGCCTTCGAAGGCGGCCACGTTGTCGTGCACGATGCGGTTGATCGCATCCTGGTTGGCCAGGAAGGCGTCGTGCGAGCCGCCCGGCGGCGGGGCGACGTTGTAGTGCAGGTTGCCGTCGCCCAGGTGGCCGAAACAGACCACCTGGCAGCCAGGGAAGCTCTGCGCCAGCTTGGCGTCGGTGGCGCCGATGAAGTCGGCGATGCGCGAAATCGGCAGCGAGACGTCGTGCTTGATGTTCTTGCCGGCGGCGGCCTGGGCCAGCGGGATGTGCTCGCGCAGCTGCCACAGCCCGCCCGACTGGGCGTGCGAGGTGGCGACCACGGCGTCGATGGCCAGGCCCCCTTCGAGGGCGGCCTCGATCGCCGACTCCAGCAGGGCCAGGCCATGGGCCTCGGACTCGCTGCTCGACACTTCCAGCAGCGCATACTGGGCGTGGGCCTGGGCAAAGGGGCGCGGCAGGTGCGGGAAATGCTCGGCGACCAGGCGCAGGCAGAATTGCGACATCAGCTCGAAGGCCGTCAGGCTCGAGCCGCACACGTCCTGCATCAGCGACAGCAGGCCGAGCGCCGTTTCCGGCGACTCGACGGCGACCAGGGCCGTGACCGCCGCCTTCGGCTGCGGATGGAGTTTCAGCACGGCGGCGGTGATGATGCCGAGCGTGCCTTCGGCGCCGACGAACAGCTCGCGCAGGGCGTAACCGGTGTTGTCCTTGCGCAGGCCGCGCAGGCCGTCCCAGACCCGCCCTTGTGGTGTGACCACTTCCAGGCCCAGGCAAAGTTCGCGGGTATTTCCGTAACGCAGAACCGCGGTGCCGCCGGCATTCGTCGACAGGTTGCCGCCGATGGTGCAGCTGCCCTCGGCGGCCAGCGACAGCGGGAACAGCAGGCCGGCCTCGAAGGCCGCTTCCTGGATCTGCTGCAGGATGCAGCCGGCCTGGACGGTGATGGTGCGGTTCACGGTGTCGACTTCGAGGATGCGGTTCATGCGCCGCAGCGAGAGGACGACCGCGGCGCCGCTGGCGTCGGGCACGCTGCCCAGCACCAGGCCGGTGCGCCCGCCCTGGGGCACGATCGGGACGCGGGCGTCGGCGCAGGCCTGCACCAGCCGTGCGACCTCGGCGGTGTCGCCTGGGAGCAGCACGGCGCGCGCGCGGCCGGTGAAGCGGCCGCGCCAGTCGGTCAGGTAGGGCGCCATGTCGGCGTCGTCGATCAGCACGCGCGGGGCGCCGACGATGGCGCGGCAGCGCGCGAGGAAATCCTCAGCCATGCGGCACTTTCACCTTGTCGAGCAACTCCTTGGCCAGCTTCTGGGCGGCTTTCTTGTAGGGGCGCAGGTAGAGCAGGGCGCAGGCGAAGTAGACGCAGACCAGCACGATCTCGCCGATCGCCATGATGCGCGAGGCTTCCAGTTCGTCGCTCCAGGCCCGGACCGCGCCCTCGGCGAAATAGACCAGGATCACCATCGACGACCATTGCAGCGTGTAGAGGTCGCGCTTGATGACGCCGCGCAGCGGCACCAGCAGCGGCAGGGCCTTGAGCGCCAGCAGCGAGCCGCCGGGATGCAGCGGGGCGACCCAGATTTCCCATGCCACCAGCCAGCCGATCAGGAGGATCAGGCTGGCGATGGCGCCGATGTGAAAGATCTTCGGGGTTTGCATCAGCGTGGTCCGTGCGGTTGTGTTTGCAACGGAAGTTGCAACCTGGCGGCGGCTTCGGCCAGGCGGCGCCCGAGCGCGATGGCCAGGCGTTTCTCGTCTTCCGTGACCGGCTTGTCGCCGTCGATCCCGGCCCAGTGGGTGGCGCCGTAGGGGCTGCCGCCGCTGGCCGTGTTCATCAGTTCCGGATGGGTGTAGGGCAGGCCCATCACCAGCATGCCGTGGTGCAGCAGCGGGATCATCATCGACAGCAGGGTCGCTTCCTGGCCGCCGTGCAGGCTGCCGGTGGAGGCGAACACGACCGCCGGCTTGCCGGACAGGGTGCCGGCCAGCCAGTCGGTTGCGGTGCCGTCGAGGAAATACTTCATGGCCGCCGCCATGTTGCCGAAGCGGGTGGGCGAACCCAGGGCCAGGCCGGCGCAGTCGGCCAGGTCCTGCAGCTCGACATAGGGGGCGCCGGCGCGCGGGATATCCGGCTCGACCGCCTCCGACACCGTCGATACCGCGGGCACGGTGCGCAGGCGCGCTTCAACCCCGGGGACGCTTTCGACCCCCTGGGCGATGAGCTCGGCAAGTTTGCGGGTGGCACCATGGCGCGAATAGTACAAAACGAGAATAGTCAGAGTGGTCGGGTTCATCGTTGGTATTATAGGGTGCTTTGCTCAAATGACATGTCCCCAGTCGATGGTTGGTTGGTCGCTGCCGGTTCATCGTCGATTCAACAACGAGAATATGCTTTCCAAAACGGTACACTCGATTTCGCGTTCCACCAGCGACATGTTCAGCGTCGGTGCCGAGCGCATCCGCGGCCTGACGCTGTACGAGGCCCGCGATCTGGTGCGTTTCGCGCGCCGCCGCTTGCGCGAGGAAAGCCTGCCGCAGGTGGCAGGCAGCCTCACCTTCACGACCACGCTGGCACTGGTGCCGCTGCTGACGATCATACTGGCGATTTTTACCACGTTTCCGATTTTCGGTCAGCTCCGCACGGCCCTGGAAACGTATTTCGCCCAGTCCCTGATGCCCAAGGCGATCTCGAACACGATCATCTCGAACCTGACCCAGTTCGCCAGCAAGGCCACGGGCCTGTCGGCGCTCGGCGCGATCGCGCTGCTGCTCACCTCCACGGCGATGATGGGCATGATCGAGCGGGTGTTCAACCAGATCTGGCGCGTGCGCCGCCCGCGTCCGCTGGTGCAGCGCATGCTGATCTACTGGGCCCTGATCACCCTCGGGCCGCTGCTGTTCGGCCTGTCGCTGACCGTCACCTCGCAGCTGTTCACGGCGACCGGCGGGATCGCCAGGGCGGTGCCGTTTGTCGGGACGCTGTTCGCGGCCCTGTTTTCCACCCTGGCCTCGCTGGCGCTCACGACCGGGGCCTACACGCTACTCTACGTGGCGGTGCCGAACCGCCACGTGAACTGGCGCGACGCCCTGTGGGGCGCACTGGCGGCGGCAATCGCCTTCGAACTGGCGAAACGCCTGTTCGCGCTCTTCATCCGCCAGTTCCCGGCCTACGCCATCATCTACGGCGCGTTGGCGGCGCTGCCGCTGTTCCTGGTCTGGATCTACCTGTCCTGGCTGATCACCCTGGTCGGCGCGGTGGTCGCCGCGGCGCTGCCGGTGGTGAAGTACGAGCGTTGGTGGCACGTGCCGGGGCCGGGCGGCGCCTTCGTCGACGCAATGGCGGTGCTCAAGGTGCTGCACGCGAACGCCCACGCGACCGGGTCAAGCCTGGTGTCGAGCGCGGCGCTCCGGGCCCATACCCGCATCGGCTACGACGAACTGAGCTTGCTGCTCGAGCAGATGGTGGCGGCCGGCTGGGTCGGGCGGGTCCAGGCCGAGGTGCCGAGCCACACCCAATGGGGCTCGTCCGTGCGCGCCGGGAGCGACGACTGGGTGCTGCTGGCCGACCCGGACAAGCTGAAGGTCGCCGACGTGTATCGCCTGTTCGTGTTCGGCGGCACGGGCGCGGGCGCCGGTCTGAGCGCGGCGGCGGCGCCGGAGATCGGCTCGCCGCTCGCGCTCGACACGGCGGGGCTGGCGCGGCATGTGGACGTGGCCGTGGCGCAGGGGCTGGACCAGTCGCTGGCGGAATATTTCGAGAGTCGTTGATGGTATTGCGGACGGGGCGGTGAACGTAGGGTGGGCACCCCGTGCCCACGCGTGACGGACGCCTGATCTGGCTACGGGAGGCGAGGCATCGCTCGCGACGCGGCCGCGAGCCACCGTCCATCGGTCGTGGCAGGGCGATGTTTTGCGAGCGACGTGTCGCGGCATTCGGTGAATGGACACGTTCGTTACGCGTGGGCACAGGGTGCCAACCCTACAAGACCCGCCGCCGGTCCCTTCCTACCAGCTCAGCTTCCCGGTCAGCATCTGCCAGTACATCACCCAGTCCGCCTTGAACGACAGCCAGGGCTGGTCGAAGGTCGCCGGGCGGTTCTTCTCGTAGCGGAAATGCCCGATCCAGGCGCCGCCGTAGCCCAGCACCAGCGCGCCCAGGCCCCACCAGGCGTTGCCGCTCAGGAGCGCCGCCAGCACGGCCAGCAGGGCCAGCGAGGTGCCGACGAAATGCGCGCGGCGGCAGCGGCGGTCGGCGTGCTGGCTCAGGTAGTACGGATAGAACTCGGCGAAACCCGTGTAGCGCGCCTTCATGCCGGCGTCTCCTCGGCCTTGAGCGTGGCGGCAAAGGCGATCAGCGCGTCGAGCACGGCGTCGGGCTGCTCGCTCATCAAGGAGTGGCCGGCGTCGACGGTCACCACCTTGCCCCGTGCAACCGCGCCGGTCAGGAGCTTGGTCGAGCGCGGCGGGGTCATCGCGTCCTTGCCGCCGAAGACGAACAGCGCCGGGCAGGCGAGGGCGCGCGCCGCCGCTTCGCCGTTG
This sequence comes from Massilia haematophila, assembly GCF_042647645.1. Taxonomy (NCBI): domain Bacteria; kingdom Pseudomonadati; phylum Pseudomonadota; class Betaproteobacteria; order Burkholderiales; family Oxalobacteraceae; genus Massilia; species Massilia haematophila. Next base: position 1,113,364 of record NZ_JBHRVV010000001.1, read on the forward strand.
GCGTAGGCATTGCAGGCCGCGAAATCGGTGTGGAACAATTGCTCGGGATTGAGCGCCGACATGCGCTGCATCAGGCGGCGCGCGCCGCCCATGACGGAAAAGCCCGGCCCCGGGCTCGACGGCTTTGCCGCGATGGTCGAGTGCGACCAGATGTTGACCATGTCGATCGCCGCCTGCTCGTCGTCGCGCGAGGTGGCGAGCAGGGCGTCCGAGACTTTCATCGGATACGTGGTGCCGAGCATGGCGAGGCCGCGCACGCGCCCGGGCGCGCGCTGGCTGGCTTCGAGCGCGACCAGCGAGCCCATGCTGTGGCCGGCCAGCAGCGCGCGCTGCACGCCGGCCGTATCGAGCAGGGCCAGCAGCCAGTCGGCCATTTGCTCGACGCTGGCCAGCGCGGGACCGGCGCTGCGGCCGTGGCCGGGCAGGTCGACCGCCAGCACCCCGTAGCCGTGGTGGGCGAACCAGCGCGATTGCAGGCCCCACACCGAATGGTCGTTCTGGGCGCCGTGGATGAAGACGACGGTCGGCAGCGCCGCATCGAAAGCCTTGCCGCCGGTGTAGGCGTAGGCGGCGCGTTCGTTGACGTTGAAGATCATGCTCAAGCTCCCTTCTGCGCCAGCTTCAGGCCGCGCGCCAGGTCTTCGATCAGGTCGTCCGGGTCTTCCAGGCCGACCGACAGGCGCATCGTGCCTTCGCCTATGCCGCTTGCCGCCAGCTGCTCGGGCGGCACCCGGAAGTGGGTGGTCGAGGCCGGGTGGATCACCAGCGACTTGGCGTCGCCGACGTTGGCCAGGTGCGAGAACACTTTCAGGCCGTCGACGAAGCGACGGCCGGCCGCCCGGTCGCCCTTGAGCGTGAAGGTGAACACCGCGCCGCAGCCTTTCGGCAGCAGGCTCCTGGCCAGCGCCTGGTCCGGGTGGCTGTCGAGCTCGGGGTAGGACACCGACTCGACCGCCGGATGCGTCAGCAGGAAGTCGATCACGCGGCGGGTGTTGGCCACGTGGCGCTCCATGCGCAGGCCGAGCGTCTCGATGCCTTGCAGGATGGCGAAGGCGTTATGCGGGCTCATGACGGCGCCGAAGTCGCGCAGCCCTTCGCGCCGGGCGCGCAGGGCAAAGGCGCCGACGGTCGACTCCTCGGCGAACACCATGCCGTGGAAGCCCTCGTAGGGTTCGCACAGCTCGGCAAAGCGGCCGCTGCGCGCGTGGGCGGCCTGCCAGTCGAAGGTGCCGCCGTCGACCAGCAGGCCGCCGATCGCGGTGCCGTGCCCGCACAGGAACTTGGTGGCCGAGTGGAAGACCAGGTCGGCGCCGTGGTCGAAGGGGCGCAGCAGCCAGGGCGTGGTGAAGGTCGCGTCGACCATCAGCGGCAGGTCGTGCTCGTGCGCGAGCGCGCCGATGCGCGGGATGTCGAGCACATCCAGGCCCGGGTTGCCGAGGGTTTCGCCGAACAGGACCTTGGTAGTCGGGCGGATCGCGGCGCGCCAGGCGTCGATGTCGCGCGGGTCGACGAAGGTGGTCTCGATGCCGAAGCGCTTCAGGGTGTAGGCCAGCAGGTTGTGCGAGCCGCCGTACAGGGCGCGCGAGGCGACGATGTGGGAACCGGCGCCGGCGATGGTCGACAGGCCCAGGTGCATCGCGGCCTGGCCGCTGGCGGTGGCGATGCCGGCCACGCCGCCCTCGAGCGCGGCGATGCGCTCCTCGAGCACGGCATTGGTCGGGTTCGAGATGCGCGAGTAGACGTGGCCGCTGCGCTCCATGTTGAACAGCGAGGCGGCGTGATCGGAATCGCGGAAGGCGAACGAGGAGGTGAAGTGGATCGGCGTGGCGCGCGCGCCGGTGGCCGGATCGGGCGCCGCGCCGGCGTGCAGCGACAGCGTATCGAAGCCGGGGTATCGTGGACCGCTCATGGTTGTCTCGGTTGTCTCGTGAATGAAATAATTATGCGCGGAATCGTAGCACTTATTTATCGAAGCGCAACGCTTTCCGGGGACGCCTCCCTCGTGAAACTGGATTTTCTGCTAGGCTTAGGCTACATTCGTTTTCAGCTTGATAAAAAAAGTATTTACAGTGAATAAACTATCTGACGCCGGGGTGGCCAATATGAAAGTCTCGGAAATTCTGCAGGTCAAGGGCAACATCCTGTACACGGTGACGCCGGAAACGCCGCTGGCAGAGGCGGTCAACACGATGTCCGAAAGGGACATCGGCTCGCTGGTGGTGATGGAATACGGCGACCTGGTCGGCATGCTGACCTTCCGCGAAGTCATCAAGGTGCTGCACGCGAACGGCGGCTCGGTCGGCAACGGCACGGTGCGCCGCTACATGGACGACAGCCCGATCACCGTCACGCCGGACACCGAGGTCAACGAAGTGCGCCGCATGATGCTCGAGAAGCACGCGCGCTACCTGCCGGTCATGAACGCCAAGACCCTGCTGGGCGTGATCTCGTTCTACGACGTGGCGCGCGCGGTGCTGGAGGCCCAGAGCTTCGAGAACCGCATGCTCAAGGCCTATATTCGCGACTGGCCGGCCGAGCAGGCGACCGAGGATTGAGGCAAAGCCGCCGGCGTTACCCGTAGGGTGGGCGCCCCGTGCCCACCGAAACCGGCGAACAATGACGCGACCTTTCGCGTGGGCACGGGGTGCCCACCCTACGGTCGCCGTTTCCTCGGCGGATTCACGCCTTCCGATCGCCCAGCCACGCGCGCAAATCCTCCGGCGACAGCGGCCGCGCGAACAGGTAGCCCTGCGCCAGCGGACAGCCGAGCGCGTGCAGGATCTGCGCCTGGCGTTCGTCCTCGACCCCTTCCGCGATCACCGACAGCCCCAGGTTGCGTCCGAGCTGGATCACCATCTCGGCGATGCTGCTGCCGCGCGCCGAGCCGGTGATCTCGGAAACGAAGGCGCGGTCGATCTTCAGGCGGTCGACCTGCAGGCGCTGCAGATGCGACAGCGACGAGAAGCCGGTGCCGAAGTCGTCGATCGCGATCGATACACCGGTCTGCTTGACCTCGGCCAGGATCTCGGCCAGGTGGCGCGGGTCCTCCATCGCCATCGATTCGGTGATTTCCAGTTCCACATAAGCGGGCGGGGCGCCGGTCTCGACCAGGACGTGGCGCAGCACCTCGACGAACTGCGGGTGGCGGAACTGGGCCTGCGAGACGTTGATCGACATCGTGAAGTCGCGAAAGTCCGCCGCGCGCAGGCGCATCAGTTCGGCGCAGGCTTCGCGCAGCACCCAGGCGCCGATCTCGACGATCAGGCCCGAATACTCGGCGATCGGGATGAAGCGATCGGGCGGCACCAGCTGGCCGTCCGCGCCGCGCCAGCGCAGCAGCGCCTCGGCGCCGTAGGGCCGGTTGCTGGCCAGGTCGATTTGCGGCTGGTAGGCCAGGAACAGTTCGCCGCGCCGGAAGCCCGCGCGCAGCGCGTGCATCAGGCGCACGCGCTCGCGGATCTCGACGCCCATCGAGCGCGAAAAATAGAAGTGGCCGCCGCGCCGGCGGGTCTTGGCGCGCTTCAGCGCGATGTCGGCATCCTTCAGGGCGTCGGTGGCGCAACCGTCGTGTTCGTCCAGACGCACCAGGCCCAGGGTGCTCGACACCTGCACGTCCTGGCCGTCGATCGAGAAGGGTGTCTTGAACAGGGCATGCAGGGCTGCCGGCGTGCAGGCGGCGTCGTCGCCGAGCACCGCGAAGATGTCGCCGCCTATGCGCGCCAGCGCCAGGTGCCCCAGCTGGTGCTCGAGGCGCTGCGCCACCGCGACCAGCAGCAGGTCGCCGAACTGGTGGCCCAGCGCGTCGTTACTCTCGGCGAAGTGGTCGAGGTCCACCAGGGCCAGGGTGGTGCCCGCCCGGCGCGGTGCCGCCAGCAGGTGGTCGAGCTGCTCGACCAGGCAGGTACGGTTCGGCAGGCCGGTCAGCGGGTCGAAGAACGCGGCCCGGTTCAGGCGCCCGACCAGTTCCAGGTTGTCGACCCCGACCGCGACCACGCTGACCAGCACTTCGAGCAGGCGGCGCCGGCCCTCGGTCAGCGGTTCGCGCAGCCTGACCCCGGCGGCGAAGTCGCGCCCGGACTTGCCGGCGAAGTAAAGCGCCACGCGCTCGGCCGTGTATTGGCTGGCACGCTCGCGCAGGGCGCACGCGACCAGTTGCTGGAGCGTGGGGTCGGGGTGATGCCGCAGCGGCCGGCCTTCGAGGTCGATGCAGGCGCCGGCCGCGCCCAGCACGTGCGGTCCTCCGCTTTCGTTCACGCACAGCACGCCATCGGGTTCCTGCAGCAGCACGCCGGCGGCATGGGCCAGCACGGCGCGGGCGATCGCGCGCGGTTCCTGCAAGGCCACCAGTTCGACGCCGATACGGGCGATGCGCGTCAGGGCGTCGTGGCCGCGCTGGAGCGTATGCAGCTGCTGGTAAGCGCGCAGCGCAGCGGCCACGCTGGTGTACAGCTTGGTGCGGGTCAGCTCGGACTTGGTCCGGTAGTCGTTGATGTCGAGGTCGCGGATGGCCTCCATCTCGGGCGCGTAGCCCGGCTGGCCGGTGCGCAGGATGATGCGCAGCTCGCGCAGGCCGAGCGTCTCGCGGATGTGGCGCACCAGGTGCAGGCCGGCGTCGGGCTGCTCCATGATCACGTCGAGCAGGGCCACCGCGATGCCGGGCACGCGCGCCAGCACGTCCCTGGCCTCGGCCGCGGAATACGCGTGCAGGAATTCGAGCGGACGGCCGAGCAACTCCAGGCCGCCGAGGGCGAAGGTGGTGGTGGTGTGGACGTCGGCGTCGTCGTCGACGATCAGGATGCGCCAGGTGTCGCGCCGTGCGTGCGGCTGCGGCGCGCCCGTTGCAAGGGGCGCTTCGTCAAGGAATACCAGATCGTCGTGCGCCTCGGCGCCGTCTCCCGGCGTAATCGATGCGGGCATTGTTATTGCGTCTCCAGGATTAGACACGGCATTTCATACAGAACAAGTATAGCGGCAAAAACTTGAGCATGATCCCAAATATTTCCGTACGGCAAAAATAAATGGGATGATGCAACGGGATCCCGCTCGGAGGCTACGGCTTTCAGTCCGGCGCGGGGCTGGTAGAATGGTCTTTTCGCTACTTCACCTGTCTACCATGTCTGGCAATACTTTCGGCAAGCTGTTCTCCGTTACCACCTTCGGCGAGTCGCACGGTCCCGCGATCGGCTGCGTCATCGACGGCTGTCCGCCGGGCATGGCGCTGTCGGAAGCCGACATCCAGCCCGAGCTCGACCGCCGCAAGCCCGGCACCTCGCGCCACGTCACCCAGCGCCAGGAGTCCGACCGGGTCGAGATCCTGTCCGGCGTCTACCAGGGCGTCACCACCGGCACCCCGATCGCGCTGCTGATCCGCAACGAAGACCAGCGCAGCAAGGACTACGGCAACATCGCCGAGACCTTCCGTCCCGGCCACGCCGACTATACCTACTGGCACAAGTATGGCGTGCGCGATCCGCGCGGCGGGGGGCGTTCGTCGGCGCGCCTGACGGCGCCGGTGGTCGGGGCCGGGGCGGTGGCGAAGAAGTGGCTGCGCGAGCGCCACGGCGTCGAGTTCATGGGCTGCATGCGCCAGCTGGGCGAGATCGAGGTCCCGTTCGGCGGCTGGGAGCACGTGGCGCACAATCCCTTCTTCGCGGCCACGGACGATGCCGGCCTGCTGGCGCGCATGGAAGCCTACATGGACGAGCTGCGCCGCGCGGGCGACTCGATCGGCGCGCGCATCGACGTGGTGGCGCGCGGCGTGCCGGTCGGCTGGGGCCAGCCGATCTACGACAAGCTCGACGCCGACATCGCCTACGCGATGATGGGCATTAACGCGGTCAAGGGGGTCGAGATCGGCGCCGGCTTCGCGTCCGTCGCGCAGAAGGGCTCGGAGCACGGCGACGAGCTCACGCCCGAGGGCTTCGTGGGCAACCACGCCGGCGGCGTGCTGGGCGGGATCTCCAGCGGGCAGGATATCACGGTCTCGCTGGCGATCAAGCCGACGTCGTCGATCCGGGTGCCGCGCCGCTCGATCGACAAGGCGGGCACCCCGAGCACGGTCGAGACCTTCGGCCGCCACGACCCTTGCGTGGGCATTCGCGCCACCCCGATCGCGGAAGCGATGCTGGCCCTGGTGCTGATCGACCACGCGCTGATGCAGCGCGCCCAGTGCGGCGACGTGCGCGTGGACACGCCAAGGATTTGATGTAGGGTGGGCGGCTCCACCGGGGTCCAAGAACCTACGCGGCTGGTTCGCCGCCCACGCGTTCAAGCGGCGGACGAATTGCCGTGGACGTGCATGCGTGCGTTGAACGCGTGGGCGGCGTACGATTTTGCGCTATGCCGGCTCCAGGGCCGAGCCGCCCACCCACGTCCCTCAGCGCGAGGCCAGCTCGGGATGGGCGCGCCGTTCGACGGTGCGCACCACCAGCGCGCGCAGGTCGTTGAGCAGCGAGAACTCGGCCTGGCTCAGGTGCACCGTGGGGAAGGTGTCGTCCCAGTCGCCGTAGACGAAGCCGACCGGCTGGCCGTGCAGGCACAGCGGGATCACGACGAAGCAGCGCGCCTCGGACAGCGTGCCGCGCCACCAGCCCGGCAGCTTGGCCGCGAACTTCGGGTCGCGCGCGTTCTCGATGAAGATCACGCGGTCGCTGGCGAGCGCCGCGTGGAATACATTGGCGTCGTAGCCGTCGTCGAAGACCAGGTTCGGCAGCAGCGCCTTGGCGCCGTCGCCCAGGCCCATCCTGGCCTGGTACTTGCTGTCGCGCCGGTTGCGCAGGAAAGCGAAGGCGCGCGTGCAGGACAGGCCCTTGAACATGGTTTCCAGCGCCATCGCCGTCATCTGGCCGGGGCTGGCGCCCTGGCCGGCGTCGCGCATGTCGGCCACGCCGCTCATCAGGATGCGGTTGCCGGCTTCGCGCTTGCGCTCGACCGCGTCGACCTTCGCGCGTTTTTCCGGCGGATTGGCCAGCGGCGCGATGGTGAGGTCGGTCGCGGCCTCGAGCCTGGCCTTGTCGACCGCGCCCAGGATGCGCTCGGGCTCGACGCCCAGCATCGGCGCGAATGCGTCGGCCAGCTCGCGCACCGCCTGCTCGCCGGCGGCATCGTCGTTCCAGAGCGAATTGGCGCAGCGCGTCGACATCGTGCCCAGCGCCGCCAGCCAGTCCTCGTGGCCGAAGCCTTCGCCCCGTTCGCCCGGCTCGACGCTGCGCATGCCCGCGACCAGGTTGCGCGGCAGGCCCCAGTGCTCGGCCGTGGCGCGGCCGATCTGTTCGAGGGAGAGGCCCAGCAATTCCGCCGCGGCAGCGCCCTCGTTGCCGGCGCCGGCCCGCTCCTGCAGCTCGGCCCAGCGCTCGGGCATGTAGAAGGTCACCATCATGCGGCCGAGCGAATGCAGGATCGAGCAGACTACGGCTTCCTCTGGATCGCGCGTGGCGGCGCTGGCGGCGACCTGCTGCGCGACCATCCCGGCCAGCACCGCCTTTTCCATCTCGACGTGGGCGATCGCGGAATCCGGCGTGCTCTTCGACAGTTCTTCGATCAGTTTCAGGCCCAGGGCCAGGTGGCCGATGGCTTCGGTGCCGAGCACCAGCACCGCCTTCGAGACCGTGTTGACGCGCTGGCCGAAGGCCGAGTACATGCCGCTGTTGGCCAGGCGCAGCACCTTCTGGGTCAGGACCGGGTCCGACAGGACCGTCTGCGTCATCGAGAATTCGCGCTCGTCCTCGCCGCGCATCGAGGCCAGGATGGCGTTGATGGCGCGCGTGAAGCCGGGCATGTCGCCCTGGCGGCGGATGCGTTCCCACAGCAGCTCCAGGGTGGCCTGGCCCTGGGCCGTATGCTGTTGGTGTTCCGGGGTCGTCGTGTACGTCATCGTGTGCCTGCGCGCGGTTCGGACGGCAGCAGCGCCGTGTAATGGTTGTCCTGCAGGGCGGCGATCGCGACGTGGGCCGGCATCGGTTTGCCGGTCAGGTAGCCCTGCACGTAGCGGCAGCCGCGCTGGTCGAGCCAGGCCAGCTGGTCCTCGGTCTCGACGCCCTCGGCCACGACCGAGAGGTCGAGGTGGCGCGCCATGTCGAGCACGGCGCTGCAGATCGCCGCTTCCTTCTGGGCGTGCGGCAGGTCCTTGACGAAGGCGCGGTCGACCTTCAGCACCGAGATCGGAAAGCGCTTCAGGTAGGCCAGCGACGAGTAGCCGGTGCCGAAGTCGTCGATCGCGATGCGCGCGCGGCGCTCGGCCATGCGGGTCAGGATGGTCTCGGCATGCGCCGGGTCGACCATCAGCGTGCCTTCGGTGATCTCGAGCACCAGCTTTTCGCCCGGGGTGCCGGAGAACGCCAGCGCCTCGTCGAGCACGTCGAGGAACTTGTCGTTCCTGAACTGGCGCGGGCTGATGTTGACCGAGATGTAGAGCTCGCGCCCGGCCGCTTCCTCGAAGTGGCGGATCTGGGCGCAGGCCGCCTTCAGCGCCCAGGCGCCGAGCATGGTGATCAGGCCGTTGGTTTCGGCGATCGGAATGAAGCGCGCCGGCGGCACCATGCCGAGGGTCGGATGCTTCCAGCGCATCAGGGTCTCGAAACCTTCGATCACGCGGGTGCGGGCGCCGACGATCGGCTGGTAGTAGAGCAGGAATTCGCCCTCGCGCACCGCGTTGAACATCGCCGCCTCGAGCGAGATGTCGTGCTGGGGCGGTCCCTGCTCGCGGGCGCTGTAGACGATCGCCCGGCCCTTGCCGGTTTCCTTGGCGCGCGAGAGCGCGGCGTCGGCCAGGGCCAGCAGGCCGATGTCGTCCTCGGCGTGCTGCGGATAGACCGCCACGCCGACCGAGGCCCCGAGGTAGACGGTATGGCCGTCGACTTCGAACGGCGACTGCAGGATCGCCAGCAGGCGGCCGGTGACGAGCTTGATCTGGGCCTCGGAGCAGGTGCCGGGCAGGACGGCGACGAACTCGTCGCCGCCGACGCGCGCCAGGGTGTCGCTGTCGCGCAGGGTCTTGCGCAGGCGCACGCCGGCCTGGCGGAGCACCGCGTCGCCGACCGGGTGGCCGAGGCCGTCGTTGACCTTGCGGAAGCCGTCCAGGCCGACGATCGCCACCGAAAACCCCAGTCCCGTGCGGCGCGCATTCGCCACCACCATGCGGATGCGGTCGGACAGCAGCAGGCGATTCGGCAGTTCGGTCAGCGCATCGTGGGTCGCCATGTGGCGCAGCCGTTCCTCGGTGGCGTGCTGGGAGCTCATGTCGCGCCCGACCACCAGCAGCGTATCGTCGTCCTCGCAGCCGGCGATGCGCAGCTCGAACCAGACTTCGCGCTGGCCGCATTTCAGGCGCGTGCGCACCAGCACCGGCTCGGCGGCGGCGTGCGCGTCGACGAAGGCGGTGCGCAGGGCGGCCTGGTCGAATTCGGAGGCGATGCTGTTGAGCAGCAGGCCCTCGAGCGGCCCCAGTCCGATCAGGCGCTCGGTGCGCCGGCTGCATGCACGGATCTGGCCGGAAGGAGCGACGCGGAACACGGCGTCGCCGGCAGCCTCCATCAGGCTGTCGATGCCACCGCGCGCCGGGGGCTGGCGCGGCTGGTCGATCGGCACGGCGGAGGAACTGGAGCGCATTGTTGAATTCTGATTGATTGCCGGCACCTGCAAGAGGTGTGAGCGTGGGAGTTTACCAAACCACAGAGGACTTTATCACTGAAAGATTCCAAGCGGCATTAAATAGTCTGAAACAAGGCACGCTGTTTGCGCGGGTTTTGCGTTGCCGCAGGGCTGACTTGTGCGGAGCAGCCGTTTGCGCTAGCCTGTTGCCGGATCGTTAATGATGCTCCGCCTGGCGGACATTGTCACCGATCAACGAGATTCCGGGGAAGCGCGGCGCTCGAAAATGATGCTTCGTTGCAACATTCAACCAGGACGGCCCGTCGGGCAGGAGCCAGCATGGAACAGCGCAGAGGTCAGTCGATGAGTCAGTCGCCGAGTCAGTCGATGAGCCAGTTCGATACGCACGAGGTCTTCAACCAGGCGCCGCCCTTCGGCGACGTCAACCTGTTCGGCTGCGATGCCGCCCTGCGCGAGGGGCTGGCGCGCGAAGGGGCGGACTGGGCCGCCGGCGCGCTCGACGCGCTCGGCGAACGCCTGGGGCGCTTCGAGATCCTCGACCTGGCGCGCGTAGCGAATGCCAACGGCCCGCGCCTGGTGAGTTTCGACCGCAGCGGCCGGCGCATCGACGAGGTCGAATTCCACCCGGCCTGGCACCAGTTGATGGCGCTGATGATCGGCGCCGGCGTCCATGCCAGCCCCTGGGTCGAGGCGCGTCCCGGAGCCCAGGTCGCGCGCGCCGCCGCCTACCTGCTGTTCGGCCAGGTCGAGAACGGCGCCCAGTGCCCGGTGACCATGACCTATGCCTCGGTGCCGGCGCTGCGCCGCAACGAGCGCATCGCCGCGAAGTGGCTGCCGAAGATCCTGTCGCGCGAGTACGACCCGCGTTCGCTGCCGGTCGAGCAGAAGCGCGGCGCCCTGGTCGGCATGGGCATGACCGAGAAGCAGGGCGGCACCGACGTGCGCGCCAACACCACGCGCGCGTTCGAGATCGCACCGGGCGCGGCGCGCGCGCGCTTCGGCGAGGAGGGCGAGGGGGCCTGGGAGATCGTCGGCCACAAGTGGTTCTTCTCGGCGCCCCAGTGCGACGCCCACCTGGTGCTGACCCAGACCGACGACGCCGGAAGCGCAGGCCTGTCCTGCTTCTTCGTGCCGCGCTACCTGCCCGACGGCAGCCGCAACGCGATCCGCGTCCAGCGCCTGAAGGACAAGCTGGGCAACCGCTCGAATGCCTCGTCCGAGGTCGAGTTCTGCGGCGCGGTCGGCTGGCTGGTCGGCGCGGTCGGCCGCGGCATCCCGACCATCCTCGAGATGGGCAGCCACACCCGGCTCGATTGCGTGGTCGGCACCGCCGGCATCATGCGCGCCGCGCTGTGCCACGCGCTGCACCATGCGCGCGGGCGCTCGGCCTTCGGTCGGCCGCTGGCGCAACAGCCGCTGATGCAGAACGTGTTGGCCGACCTCGCCCTGGAATCGGAGGCGGCGACCGCCTTCGCCCTGCGCCTGGCGCGCTGCTTCGACCACCCCGACGATCCGCTCGAGAACGCGCTCGGGCGCCTGCTGACGCCGGCCGGCAAGTACTGGCTGTGCAAGCGCGGCCCGGCCTTTGGCGCCGAGGCGATGGAAGTCATGGGCGGCAACGGCTACGTCGAGGATGGCCCGCTGGCGCGCCTCTACCGCGAGTTCCCGGTGAACTCGATCTGGGAAGGCTCGGGCAACGTGATGTGCCTGGACGTACTGCGCGCGCTGGCCAAGTCGCCGCAGGAGGCGCGCGCCGCGCTCGAGGCCGAACTGATGCCGGCGTCGCAACTGGACCCGCGCTTCGCCGCCTTCGCCGCCCGCCTCGGCGAGGAGCTGCCGCGCGCCGACGAACACGGTGCCCGGCGCCTGGCCGAGCACCTGGTGATCGCGGTGCAGGGCGCGCTGCTGCTGCGCCACGCGCCGCCTTTCGTGGTCGAGGCCTTCATCGCCTCGCGCATCGAACAGGACGTCGGCGGCGCCTTCGGGCGGTTGCCGGCGGGCGTGGATGTCGAGGCGATCCTGGACCGCGCATTGGTAGTCTGAATATAAATTTCTGCACCAGCGCGGGACAAACCGGCCCGTGACTGGGATAATGGCGGGCTACGAGCTTGACGCTAGCCTCCACTACAGAACACCACCATGTCGATAATGAAACAAGATCCGCGCTTCCCCAGTCTCTACATCCTGAACCACCCGCTGATCCAGCACAAGCTTTCGCACATGCGCGAGCACGACACCTCGACCCGCACTTTCCGCGAGCTGCTCAAGGAGATCACGCTGCTGATGGGTTACGAGATCACGCGCGACCTGCCGCTGACCACGCGTCCGGTGCAGACGCCGCTGGTGACGATCGACGCGCCCGTGATCGCCGGCAAGAAGCTGGCGATCGTGCCGATCCTGCGCGCCGGCATCGGCATGAGCGATGGCCTGCTGGAACTGGTGCCCTCGGCCCGCGTCGGCCACATCGGCGTGTTCCGCGATCCCGAGACGCACGAGCCGGTCGAATACCTGGTGCGCCTGCCCGACGTGACCGACCGCACCTTCATCCTGTGCGACCCGATGGTTGCGACCGGTAATTCGGCGGTGCACGCGATCGACGTGCTGAAGAAGCGCGGCGTGGCCGACGAACAGATCCTGTTCCTGGCGCTGGTGGCCGCGCCCGAGGGCGTCAAGGTGGTGCAGGACGCGCACCCGAACGTCAAGGTCTACGTGGCGTCGCTCGACTCGCACCTGGACGACCACGCCTACATCGTGCCGGGCCTGGGCGACGCGGGCGACCGCATCTTCGGCACCAAGTAAACCATGGCCGGGCCGGTCGACGCCGCGTTCTTCGAACGACTGACGCAAGCCAACGAGCGCTTCCGCGCCGGCTTGCCGGCCACGCTGGCGCAACTGGCGGCGGTGCGCGACGAGATCGAACCCGGCGCGCCGGCGTCCGAACTGGTGGCCGAGCTGCAGTCGCTGCTGCATACGCTGGCCGGAGCCGCCGTCACCTTCGGTTTCCGCGAGCTGGGGCAGGGCGCACGCCAGCTCGAGCAGCGCCTGCGGGTGCTGACGGCGTTCGAGAGCGTCGGCGCGGACGACTGGGGCGCCTGGCTGGCCGCCCTGGCGCGCTTCGTGGAAGCGGGGTTGGCGACGCCGGCGCCGGGTTATCACAGCTCGGCCTTTTCTATATTGCTCTAATCCAAAAGTATAGCGTCGAGTCGTTTGATCCAACGCAAACTTGCCTAGCTTCGATGACCTATATTCTCCTTAGTGCCGAACCGAACACGCCGGGGTAAAAGTTGGTTCCCGGCATTGTTACGCGATTTTGTTTTTTATTTTTCGAAAAATGCGTGACAGGTGTTTTATTCGGTATAATACGGGATCGTTGGGTTCGAGGTAGTAGTGCAGTCTGTCTGTCATTTCTTTCTTGCTTCTTCAAACGATCATAAACGGGCGCAAGCCCAACTTAACTGAAATAGGAAATTGTAATGGCAACTGGCATCGTTAAATGGTTCAATGACTCGAAGGGCTTCGGCTTCATCACCCCTGACGAAGGCGGCGAAGATCTGTTCGCTCACTTCTCGGCTATCCAGAGCCAAGGCTTCAAGTCCCTGCAAGAGAACCAGCGCGTCTCGTTCGACGTGACCTCGGGTCCTAAGGGCAAACAAGCATCGAACATCCAGCCGCTGTAATTCCAGCCGCTGTATTACGATGAAAAAATCCTCGGCATGCCGGGGATTTTTTTCGTCTGCAGGTTTTGTTTGGCGCTGTCACCGTTACGTGTTGAAAATGCCCAGCGCTGCTCGCAGGAAGCGCTCAGACGAGTCGATACGCCGGCCATCGAGCGCCCAGCACCAGCCGAGGTAGTGCGGCAGGTAGCGCGAGGCGACACCGTGGAAGCGCGCCAGCCATTGCCGGAAACGCCGGTGGTAGCCGTTCACGTTCTGCACGTGCACCGCGCCGCGCACCCGTTCGCCGCCACGCAGGTTGACGAAAGCGTGCGATAGCCCGGCCTCGCGGGCGAAGGCGCGGTATGCTGCATGACCGTCGCTGACCAGCAGCACGTCGCGCTCGAGTACCGGCAGCAAGTGTTGGCGCAATTGCGCAGCGGTGACGGCGCCGCGCCCAGTCACGAAGTCGACGGTGGCACCGGAGCGGTCGCGTGCAACCAGGATGCAGTCGTGCTCGCGATTGATGCCGCGCGTTGCCGACACGCCGCCACGCTTTCTTGGCGGTCGATCCAGCCTGCGCGATCCTTTCTGCGATTCGAGCAGGAACAGCTCGTCGGCCTCGGCGATGCCGGACAGCAGTGTGGGCCGGTCGTGCCTGGCCCAGGCCAGGAAGCGGTGGCGCCAGCGGAAACTGGTGTTGCGGTGTACGCCGAGCGTCGCGGCGGAGGTGCGCACCGATTGTGCTCCGAGCATGCGCTCGAGGTAGTCGAGCCAAAGCCCGCGGTGGCGCAGGCGGGCTAGCGGCGTTCCCGTCAGGGCGCTGAAGGTTTTGCCGCAGGCGCGGCAGCGGTAGCGCTGCAGGCCGCGGTCGCGTCCATGCTTGTGATGCCGCTCGCCACTGCAACCGGGACAAACAAGGCGGGACGGTGTCACTGTCTCGATGGCTGCACGAAGCCGGTCAAGGCCGAGTGCGGGACGCAAGCGCTCCAGCAATTGTCGCCGCTGGCCCTGGCTCAGCAGGCTCACGCCGTCGATCCACCGCTTGAACTTTACCGCCTGCATCGTCGCCCTCGTCGTCGCTCCGGATACAAGCTCAGACCACGTCGCGGTGCGACAGTTCAGTTAACCCAACAGGTAACGGTGACAGCGCCTTTTGTTTGGTTCTTCGCGGGGAATGGGGGAAGACGGGATTGACGAACTGAGCAGGAGGTGGTGGCGGAGGTCTGATGTTGGTAGATTGATAGTCGCCAAACAAATCAGTCTGTCAAACCACCGCCATGCTCAATGCTATGCCGTCTGTCCCGTTTTGGGAAGGCCATATTGTCGATGCCGTCCACGAACAAGAGGACGGGTCGCTGTTAATCGTTCTCGATACCAGCCCTTCAAGCGAAGCTTTGTGCGGGGCATGCCGCCAGCCTTGCGCTCTGGTTCATGAGCGCCGAAGGCGTAAGGTGCGTGACCGCGACATTCTGGATAGGCGTGTCTGGCTCGATGTGCCGGTGCGGCGACTGGACTGCCATCACTGCGACGCACGGGTAGCCGAGCACATTGTTTGGCTCGACCGCCGGGCGCGCATCACGCACCGCGTGCGCCTCTGGGTGGAGGCGCTGGCACAGCTGCTTCCGATAGCCCATGTGGCCCGGTTGACCGGCCTGCACTGGCATACCATCAAGGACATCGATCATCGGCGCTTGCAGCACCTGCATGGTGGCTTCTCGGCAGAAGGCGTACGGCGCTTGGTCATGGACGAATTCGCCCTGCACAAGGGGCACCGGTACGCCACTGTCGCCCTGGATGCCGAACGAATGCGGGTGCTATGGGTGGGAGAAGGCAATAGCCGGGAAGCGATTCGGCCGTTCTTCGAGTTGCTGGGAGAGGAAGGCTGCCAGCGGATCGAAGCCGTTGCCATGGATATGAACACGGCCATGGACCTCGAAGTTCGCCAGCAATGTCCAAACGCAGAAGTCGTCTACGACCTGTTTCATGTGGTGGCGCGCTTCGGTCGCGAAGTGGTCGACCGGGTTCGTGTCGACCAGGCCAATGCCTTGCGTGCCGAACCAAAAGCCCGCCAGGTCATCAAGCGCAGTCGCTGGCTGTTACTGCGCAATCGTGACAACCTCAAGGCCGAGCAGGCCGTCAAGCTCGAAGAGCTGTTGGCTGCCAACCAGCCCTTGGCAACGGTTTACCTGCTCAAGACCGAGCTGAAGGAAATCTGGTATGCGCCATCAGTCCGGGACGGTGCCCGGCGGTGGAAAGCCTGGCTCAAGCTCGCCTTGCAAAGCCAGATCGCACCGCTGATCCAGTTTGCCAAACGCCTGGCCAAATATCGCCGCGGCATCCTGGCATCAGCCATCTATCCGATGAGCTCATCGATCCTTGAAGGCGTCAACAACCGCATCAAGGTCATCAAGCGCATGGCCTACGGTTTTCGGGACGCATCCTACTTCTTCCTGAAAATCAAGGATGCGTTCCCCGGCAAAGTGCGATGAACCTTTTGTTTTGTAGTCGACTGTTCGTTGCGGTCGTTTTGCTCTTCCAGGCGTTCTCAGGAACGCCAGTAATCCGGCTGGGCATAGGCTGCCCGCAGGAAGTCGACAAAGGCGCGGATGCGTAGCGGCAGGTGGCGACGCTGCGCGAACACCGCATAGATGTCGTTGCCCGGGGCGGCGAAATCGTCCAGCACGCTCACCAGTTCCCCCGTCCCGATCTGGGCGCCGACCTCCCACATCGAGCGCCAGGCCAGGCCCTTGCCGGCCAGCGCCCACTCGTGCAGCACGGTGCCGTCGTTGCACACCATGTTGCCGGCCACCTTCAGCGTCACCGCCTTGCCGCCTTCGCGGAAGGTCCAGCCGCGCTGGCTGCCTTCGCTGCTGATCGCCAGGCAGTTGTGGCGCGCCAGGTCGGCCGGCGTCTGCGGCGTGCCATGCCGTTTCAGGTAGGAAGGAGCGGCCACCACCACCCGGTGGTTGTCGGCCAGCTTGACCCCGACCAGGCTCGAGTCGCCCAGGCTGGCGATGCGGATCGCCACGTCGACACCTTCGCCGATGACGTCGACCAGGCGGTCGTTCAGGTTCAGGTTGACGGTCAGGTCGCGGTGCTCGGCCAGGAAAGAGGGCAGCAGGGGCGCCACGTGCTGGCGTCCGAAGCCGGCCGGCGCCGAGACCAGCAGGTGTCCCCTGGCATGGGCGCTGCGCGCGGAGACGGCGCTTTCCGCCTCCTCGAGTTCGGCCAGGATGCGCTGGCAATCCTCGAGGAAGGCGGCGCCCTCGTCGGTCAACGCCAGGCGGCGCGTCGTGCGCTGCAGCAGCTTGACGCCGAGGCGTGCCTCGAGCGCGTCGAGCCGGCGCCCGATCATCGCCGGTGCAATGCCCTCGGCGCGTGCGGCCGCCGACAGGCTGCCGCGCGCCACTACCTCGACGAAGGTCGAAATCTCCTTGAACTTGGCCATGTCGCTGTGTCGGCACCTTTCGTATCTGTGACAAAAACGCACAGATGATATGAAGAAATGTATCGTTTAAGTACTTCAATGTGAATATACTTGATGATATGACAAACGCCAAGCCGGGCCTGCCCGCGCTCGTCCGGCTGGCCGTGCCGCATTCATCACATCGAGGAGCAAGCAATGAGCATCGCCATCCCATCCGGCATGGAAATCCGCGCCGACATCAAGCCCGGCTACGAACAGATCCTCACGCCCGAGGCCCTGGCGCTGGTTGCGCAACTGTCGCGCCAGTTCGAGCCGCGCCGCCAGGAACTGCTGGCTGCCCGCGTGGAACGCGCCAAGCGGCTGGACGCCGGCGAGCGCCCGGACTTCCTGCCCGAGACGGCCCACATCCGCGACGGCGACTGGAAGATCGCTCCGATTCCGGCCGCGCTGGAGTGCCGCCGCGTCGAGATCACCGGTCCGGTCGAGCGCAAGATGGTCATCAACGCCCTGAACTCGGGCGCCGACAGCTACATGACCGACTTCGAGGACTCGAATTCGCCGAACTGGGACAACCAGGTCACCGGCCAGATCAACATGCGCGACGCCGTGCGCGGCACGATTTCGCTCGAGCAGAACGGCAAGTCGTACAAGCTGAACGAGAAAGTGGCGACCCTGGTCGTGCGTCCGCGCGGCTGGCACCTCGACGAAAAGCACGTGCTGGTCGACGGCAAGCGTGTCTCGGGCGGCATCTTCGACTTTGCCCTGTTCATGTTCCATAACGCCAAGGAGCAGCTGGCGCGCGGCGCCGGCCCTTACTTCTACCTGCCGAAGATGGAATCGCACCTCGAAGCGCGCCTGTGGAACGACATCTTCGTCGCCACCCAGGAGGCGCTGGGCCTGCCGCGCGGCACCATCAAGGCCACCGTGCTGATCGAGACCATCCTGGCCGCCTTCGAGATGGACGAGATCCTGTACGAGCTGCGCGAGCACAGCGCGGGCCTGAACGCGGGCCGCTGGGACTACATCTTCTCGTGCATCAAGAAATTCAAGCTGGACAAGGACTTCTGCCTGGCCGACCGCCCGAAGGTGACGATGACTTCGCCCTTCATGCGCGCCTATGCGCTGCTGCTGCTGAAGACCTGCCACAAGCGCGGCGCGCCGGCGATCGGCGGCATGTCGGCCCTGATTCCGATCAAGAACGACCCGGCGAAGAACGAGACCGCGATGGCCGGCGTGCGCAACGACAAGGCGCGCGACGCGACCGACGGCTACGACGGCGGCTGGGTCGCCCACCCGGGCCTGGTCGAGCTGGCCATGACCGAATTCAAGAAGGTGCTGGGCGACAAGCCGAACCAGATCGAGAAGCAGCGTCCGGACGTGGAAGTAACCGCGGCCCAGCTGCTCGACTTCAAGCCGGAAACCCCGATCACGGAAGAGGGCCTGCGCTACAACATCAACGTCGGCATCCACTACCTGGGCGCCTGGCTGGCCGGCAATGGCTGCGTCCCGATCCACAACCTGATGGAAGACGCCGCCACCGCCGAGATCAGCCGTTCCCAGGTCTGGCAGTGGATCCGCTCGCCGAAGGGCGTGCTGGAAGACGGCCGCAAGGTCACTGCCGAGATGGTGCGCGCGATGATCCCGGAAGAACTGGCCAAGGTGAAGGGCGTGGCGGCGGATGGCAGCAGCGCGAGCTATGCGCGCGCCGCCGAGATCTTCGAAGAAATGTCGACCTCGGAGCAGTTCGCTGAATTCCTGACGCTGCCGCTGTACGAGGAAATCTGACAGCGTAAGGGGTAGCCGCCGCCGCGCGGCTACCGTATCCGCAACCGCGTAGGGTGGGCGCCCCGTGCCCACGCGTGCGGTCTGCGTCGTGTTAGCGTGGATGAAGCGCCGCGTCTGTTTACCGTTCACGCGTGGGCACGGGCCGCCCACCCTACAGCCGCACCGATGAAGTGCGACCGCGTCTTCAAAACACGTTCTTCCACTCCCGCAGCGCCGCAAAGGCCTGCACCGGCGTCGCCCCCTCCGCCAGCCTGCCGGCCTTGACCAGTTCGCGCACGATCGCCGCTTCCCGGTAGCGCAGGAAAGGATTGGTGCGCCGTTCCAGTCCGATGCTGCTCGGCACCGTCGGCACCTCCACCGCGCGCTTGGCGCTCTCGTCGCGCATCCGCAGCGCCAGCGCCTGGTTATCGGGTTCGACCGCCTCGGCAAAGCGCAGGTTCGACAGCGTATATTCGTGCGCGCAATACACTTGCGTATCTTCCGGCAGGCTTGCCAGCTTTTCCAGCGAAGCCGCCATCTGTTCCGGCGCGCCCTCGAACAGGCGTCCGCAGCCGCCCGCGAACAGGGTGTCGCCGCAGAACAGCCAGTGGCGGCCGGGCGTGCGCCGCACGTAGGCGATGTGGCCGAGCGTATGGCCGGGCACGTCCAGCACGTCCAGTTCCAGGCCGGGCTGCGCCAGCGTGACGCGGTCGCCCTCGGCCAGCGGATGGGTGACGGCGGCGATGCGGTCGTTGCGCGGGCCGTAGACCGGCACCGGGAAACGCGCCAGCAGCTCGGGCACACCGCCCGTGTGGTCAGCATGGTGGTGGGTGAGTAAAATGGCGGTAAGCGTCAATCCATGCGTGGCGAGTGCGTCCAGGATTGGGCCGCTGTCGCCGGGATCGACCACGGCGGCGTGCGTGCCGTCGTGGATCAGCCAGAGATAATTATCCTTGAACGCGGGTACGGTCAGGACACTCAAATCATTGTGTGACGCGCCGCTTTCGGCGCCTGGTGGCGGATTGGTCATGGTTTCAATAGAGGGTAGGCATGGATAGCGCTGCTTCCGAAAAATCCATTATAGCGCTCGACGAATGGCTGCTTTCGCCGGCGGGCGCCTACGTGCGCGCCTTCGAGCAAGCCTGCCTCGACGAGCTGACGGCCGACATCTTCGGCTTCAACGCGGTGCAGATCGGCGTGCCGCAGATCGATGCGCTGGCCGCCAACCGCATGCCCAACAAGTGGCAGGCGGCCACGCGCACCTCGACCGCGGACGAACTCGCCTTCGCCGACAGCGGCAAGCAGATCGCCGTCGCGGTCGACTTCGCCGAGCTGCCGTTCGCCTCGCAAAGCCTGGACCTGGTGGTCCTGCCGCACGTGCTCGAGTTCGCGGCCGAGCCGCACCAGGTGCTGCGCGAGGTCGAGCGCGTGCTGATTCCCGAGGGCCAGGTGATCATCTGCGGCTTCAATCCGGCCAGCCTGTGGGGCATGCGCCAGGGCTTCGGGCGTTTCACCAGCGGCGGCTACCTGCCGGCGGCCGGCGAGTTCATCTCTTTGCCCCGGCTGAAAGACTGGTTAAAATTGCTGAATCTTGGGGTCAGCAACAGCCATTTCGGCTGTTACGCGCCACCTTTCCGCACCGCCCAGTGGCTGCAGCGCTTCGCCATGATGGAAGGCGCCGGCCAGCGCTGGTGGCCTTATCTCGGCGCCGTCTACATCGTGCATGCGATCAAGCGCGTCAAGGGCATGCACCTGATCGGGCCGGCGTGGAACAAGAAATCAAGCCGGGCCCGGCAAGCGGTCCCGGCAACCAACAGAGAATGAACCAGACAACGAAAGACCAGGCGGCATGACGAAAGTGGAAATTTTTACCGATGGCGCCTGCAAGGGCAATCCCGGCGCCGGCGGTTGGGGCGCGCTGCTGATGGCCGACGGCCACGAGAAGGAAATCTATGGCGGCGAGCCGAACACCACCAATAACCGCATGGAACTGAAGGCGGTGATCGAGGCGCTCAGCGCCCTGAACCGGCCATGCGAGGTCGTCCTTCACACCGACAGCCAGTATGTGCAAAAGGGCATCTCGGAGTGGATCCACGGCTGGAAGGCGCGCGGCTGGAAGACCGCCGCCAAGGAGCCGGTCAAGAACGACGACCTGTGGAAGGCGCTCGACCTGGCCCAGCAGCAGCACACCGTCGAATGGCGCTGGGTGCGCGGCCACAACGGGCATCCGGGCAACGAGCGCGCCGACGTGCTGGCCAATAAAGGTGTGTCACTGGGACGTCGTTAGGAAGAGCTCGCTTGAGATATACTGCCGCCTTCCTTGCCTTCATTCATCAGTATTCTCCATGCGCCAGATCGTTCTCGATACCGAAACCACAGGTCTTAATCCCCGCACTGGCGACCGCGTCATCGAAATCGGTTGCGTCGAGCTGGTCAACCGCACCCTGACCGGCAATAACTTCCACCGCTACATCAATCCCGAGCGCGACTCCGACGAGGCCGCGCTCGCGGTCCACGGCCTGACCACCGAGTTCCTCAGCGATAAACCGAAGTTCCACGAGATCGTCGAGGAACTGCGCGCCTACGTGCAGGGCGCCGACGTCATCATCCACAACGCGCCGTTCGACCTGGGCTTCCTGAACCACGAATTCCAGCGCCTCGGCCTGCCGCCTTTCGTCGAGCACTGCGGGTCGATCATCGACACCTTGGTGTTCGCAAAGGAAATGCACCCAGGTAAGCGCAACTCGCTGGACGCGCTCTGCGACCGCTACGGCGTCTCGAACGCCCACCGCAAGCTGCACGGCGCGCTGCTGGACTCGGAGCTGCTGGCCGACGTCTACCTGGCCATGACGCGCGGCCAGAACTCGCTGTCGATGGACGTCGAGCCCGAAGAGACCGGCGGCGGCATGCTGCTCGACGCGGTGCCGCTCGGCGAGATCATCGTGGTCCAGGCGTCGAGCGAGGAACTGGCCGCGCACGAGGAAGTGCTGGCCGGTCTCGACAAGGGCGTCAAAGGTGAATGTGTTTGGAGAAAATATTCGCCGATAGTTTGACGTTGGAGAAAGTTTTTGGCATAATACTCCTCGTTGTCAGGGAGGTTAGCTCAGGGGTAGAGCACTGCATTCACACTGCAGGGGTCGCAAGTTCGAAACTTGCACTTCCCACCAGAATTCAGCTGTTAAAGCAGCGACTTGAAGAGGCCGGAGCGAATCGCTACCGGCCTTTTTTATTGCCTGTGTAATTTTCCGGTGTAATTCGCTGCAAATGTCCCTCGGAGGGACAATGAACGAATTGCCGAATTACCCTGTTGGTCTTCCGATTGGCTCGACACCAGTAGCTGCGCCCAGTTGCGCCATGCAGCCGGCGCTACCCTGGCGGGATGAACGCCGCCGGCCGATCCAGACCCAAGCGCCGGCGGCGCAGCACGAATTGTGCCCTTGGCTGTTGGCGCAGCAGCCGGGGCGCGCGCCACGATGCCGCCGCAAAGGCCCGCGAACAGGCAGCCGGTCGCGGTGAGGCGGGCCAGGGTCGGCCCGCCCTGGCCATCAGGCAGCCGACGTCATCGTCCCCGCCTCGCCAGAGTCGGCGCCGACTGCCGCTTCGAGCATGTTCCCCGCAGCGTCATCACCGACCGTCGCGGGTTCCCGTCCCCACTCACGGTACTCGACCAGCGATGGGATGCGCTCCAGTGCGCCGAGCGGCTCGATCCCCATGCTGGTCAGTTGCGCGAGCAGTTCGGCCAGCACCGTGTCGCGCTGCAGCGACCACGTGGAGGCGAAACAGCGCCAGAAAATCCATCCAGCGCGTTCCAGTACGCGCTGGCGGCCCATATCCGCCGCCCACCTGTCCGGCCCGTGGAACTCGTCACCATCGAGCTCGATCGCCAGGCGCCGGTCGTCCGCGCCCTCTACCACCATGTCGATGCGGTAGCCCGCAGCCGGTACCTGTGGAATGACACGGTAGCCACGGTCGAACAGTTCGGTGTACACATCACGCTCGAAACCGGATTCGCACAGGGCGATGAGGCTGCGCGCTTCGTCGTTGCTCTCCACGGGCTTGGCGAAGTGCTCGACGAGTGTGCGCCGCAGGTCGAGCGTGGACAGTTCTTCCAGGCGCACCGAGCGCACCAGGACCATGCGGTCGCGCGCGCGGGATGCGGCCACGTTGAAGCGCTGGTCATACTGCAGGCCCGACAGCGCATGATGGCTCTTGCTGTCTGCGACCATGCTCAGGAAAACGATATCGCGTTCGCTGCCCTGGAAGATGCGCGCGTCGCCACATGCAAAGTTACGGCGCGCAAGCTCCGCCGCATCGCAGCGGGAGCGCACCAGCTTGTCGATCCATTGGGCCTGTTCGGGGCCGAGCAGGGAGACGACGCCGAGGGTGCGATGGCGCATGGCCGGGTCGCGGATGATCGCCTCGATTTCGGCTGCAATGAACTCGGCTTCCGGCGGATTCTGGGACTTCGATGTCCGGTAGCCGTTGGCGACAAAGACATCGATGAGCGGCGGGTCGAGCCGCTCGGAGGCCTTCGGGATGCGCAGCGGTTGGATGAAATCCTTGTAGAACACCCGATTGCTGTAGGCGATGATCGGCTGGACGCAGCGGAAATGCTCGCGCAGCATGACCCTGGAAGCCGCAAACACCGAGGACGCGATGTCGTACAGCGACATGTCGGCAGTCAGCACGGCTTCGAACGGCTGGCCGGCGAGGAAGCGCCGGCGCAGGTCGACGATCTTGGCGGCCGAGACGAATCCGGCCTCGGGCGAAACCTGCTTGTCGTCGCCCACGACAAGGATCTGTTTGCCGCGCAGGACCGCGGGCAGGGCCCACAGGTCGGACTGGCTTGCTTCGTCCACGATGACCAGGTCGAAGGCGCCGAGCGTCGCCGGCAGCGACTCCGACACGCGGGCGTGGCTCATGATCCAGCAGGGGACGGCCGCCTGCGCGTCCACCATGGCCTGCTGGGCGTCGCGACGGTAGCGTGCGGCATTGACACCGGTGCCCTTGCCGATCTTGCGCATGGCGATGCGGTAGGTTTCGAGTGCCGTCAGGACGTTCTGGCCAGCCTGGCGCCGGGTTGCGAGCCAGGCCGATTTCGAGACCAGGGTCTCGTACAGGCGCGCCAAGCCCTTCTCGAGGTCGCGCCGGCGTGCCGCCAGCGCGCGCATCTCGTCGCGGTCGTCGATGGCGTCGAGGTGCGTCTTCAGGCGCGCCCAGGTCCAGGCATCGCGCCAGCGCACAGGGAAGACCGTATCGTCGCCGACGGCGTCTGCCGGCACCGAGAGCACGCGCGCGGCCAGCTGTGCCGCGCCGTGGCGCTCGATGTCGCCGGCCAGCTGGCGCGCGGTGGCGAGCACGGGCGCCAGCGCCTCGATGCGGCGGATATCCGCAAGGATGTCGGCATAGTCGGCCACGATTCTCTCGGCCGGCAGGTCCGCAGTGCCCAGTGCATGTTCGACGAAAGCGCGTAGCTGATCCGAGACGGGACCGGTGGCGCCTGCCAGCTTGTCCCGCAGCGTGGCCAGGCTCGTCATTGCCTCTGCCAGTTCGGCGCGCGTGAGGTGGCGGCGCAGGTGTTCGCGGACACGGGCCAGGTCGGCGTGCCGCCCGAGCAGGTCGCTCCGCGGTACTTGCGCGAACACCTGTTCGGCCAGGCCGGGAAGCATCACATCGTGTGTCGTGGCCAGGGTGTGGGCCCGGCGTGCGGCCAGCGCGACCTGCTCGGTCATGCGCAGTTGTGCAACGTCCGGCTGGAGCAGGGGCAGGGAGAGTAGTTCGGCAAACGTGTTCCAGCGTACGACGAAGGAGAGCAGGCGCGTGTGCAATGCCGCGAATCGCTGTACGTGCGCCCAGTCCCCGGTCGAGCCTGGTGCGAGACCGGCAACGCGGATAGCGCCGATGTGCGGCTTGATGTCGCCGACGCCGAAGGCCAGGAAGCCGAACGGCTTGCCGGACTCTGCTCCGCGCGCGATCGCCTCGAGCGCCTTCGGGTGTTCCAGTGCCTCGCGCGGCGCCGTTACCGGTCTTTGCATGAACTCGGACCTGGCCTGGAGGAGCGCGTCCATCTCCGAGAACAGTGCCTCGAGGGAGGCACGTTCAGTGGCGAAGTCGGCGCGTCGGCATTTCTCGCGCAGTGCGAAGACCCACTCATGCCCGGATTCCTCGAGCTCCCGCACCAGCGCGGCTGCCAGGTCCAGCGCGGCAAGCAGCTGACGGGCATCGTCGAGCACTTCCGGCGTGGTGGCGCGCAGCGGAAGCAGCATACCGGCTGCCTCGTCGCGCTCGATCTCACGGACCGTCTGGAGCACCTCGTGCAGGCGTCCGACCTCGGCAGGCTGGAGGAGGTCGCACGAAGCCGGAATAGTGGCATGGCAGTAGACAAGGTCGCTGCCGAGCCGGCGCCGCGCGTCGCGCAACTGCATGCCGGCCTCGTCGCCGAATGGCGGCGCGTTTTCCGCCGCCAGCGACAACTGGTCGTCGAACCAGCCGAACTGTTCCCGGCCGTCGATCACCAGCTCGGCCATTTTCTGTGCCCGCAGCGGCACGCCGTCGACGTCGATCTCGCCGAGATGCGCGCGGGCGATGTCGTCGATGCGCGTGTCGATCCGCGCCATCTCCTCATGCGCGCGGTCGAGCGCGGCGCGGCAGGCAGCGATCGCTTCCTCTTCCATCCGCGGGTTCAGATGGGTGAGGGTGTGGATGATCGCCTCGATCGATGCCTGGAACTGGCGCATGCCTTCCTTGTCGCCGGAGAGCAGTGCCACGGTCAAGGGACGGATCGATACCGGAATCTTCTCCTGCAGTACCTTCAGGGCCGGTTCGCCCTTGGACGTGACCAGGATGCGTTTTCCCGATGCCAGGTAGTGGCTGATGATGTTGGCGATCGTATGGGTCTTGCCGGTGCCGGGTGGGCCCTGGACTGCTACGCCCGGGGAGCGCGCGAGCTGCTGGACGATCGTCTCCTGCTCCCGGTTGTAGGGCAGCGGAAAATAGAGTTCGCGTGCTTCGCCGCGGCTGGCCGCGCGGCCGGACAGGCCACGGAAGGCGATCGGATCATGCTCGATCACGGCCTCGCCGGGGGGAGTGACGATGCTGAGTGGGCCGTCGGGAATGGCGTTGCCGGCACTGACGCGTTCCTTCAGGCGCGAAATGTCGTCGATCAGGAAGTGGCTGGCCCGCGGACGGGTGAACACGACCCACTGGTTCGTCACCACCAACTCCTCGCTGGCGGCCGGCGCGCTGGCGGCTTCACGGTCATAACGTGCCGACGCCGCGACGTTGGCGGCGACCAGGCTCAGGATCGGTTCGACTGTTGTCGGGTCGAAGGGCGAGACAGTCATGTCCGGGCGTTCACGCAACAGGGTGCGGGCGGCGCGCTCGACATCACCGATACCGGGTACGGCACAGGCGGCAAAGGCGTCGAACTCCAGGCGTGGCTCGACCTGGCGCGGCCGCACGGCGATCGCGTGGCTGGCGCTGTCGATCTCGAGTTCCACGGCCTGGGTGATCAAAGGGTAATGGAAGTCGGCGGAAACTGGCGAACCGGTCTGGTTCGTGGCTGTGATACGCCATGACGACACGCCCATACCCCAGACGAGCTCGGTCGGCCGCACCGCCTCTTCCGACTCCAGGCGCGTCTTCAGCGCAAACAGGTCGGCGTAAAGGGTCATTACCTGACGACGGGGTCTTTCACGCAGGGCCCAGTCGTTCCAGTGCTGCGTATAGACCTGCAGCAGGCGACCGACCCGGGCACGGCGCTGCTCGTCGCGCTGCTCGGCCACCTCTTCGCCGACAATGCCCGCGTCCTTGTTCCGCGCGCTCGCCAGTGCCGTTTCCTTCAGGGCCGGCGGGCGGGCCGCAGGGTCGTCGCCGATCACCAGGAATGGCGCAAGTTCGGGCTCCGGGAGGGCAGGAGCGCGCGCTGCCTCCAGACGATGCACGCGCAGCCAAATGGGCTCGCCATCGGTGTCCACATTGAAATCGATCCAAGGCAATGCCTCCAGATCGGCATAGATCTTCTTGAACTCGGTAGCCTTCGACAATGTAAAAGCTGCTGGATCAATGTCTTTGGCTTGCTCGACCAGGTAGTCGAGCAGCCCGCTCATGAGCTGGGCAGGGGATTGCATGTTTGTTTCGCGGATGGGCGGTAGGTAGATGGTGGTTCAGCGTTGCGGGAACGTGTATCGTCGCGGACTATATATTCTCAGCAACTGGTGCTCAGCGGAATTGATTTCCATTGAGTAGCGATATATTAACCCCTTCTCAACGCTTCGGTGGTTCCGCTATTGTGCTTAAGCTATTTCGCACACCACCATACGGACTGCCGCGCCGGACAGAGCGTGGTCGGCACAGCTTCTGGTAATCGTCGAGCTCGCTTCCTCAGCGTGAGTATTGGTGATCTTTCTTGCAAATCCGTTGCGTTATCATAATTGGCTATACAACGACCAAGCGCATCTGCGCATACGTATCGACATGAATCCTGTACTTGACATTCCGATCATCACAGGGCCAGGCCTGTTCAACATCGGCGTTGCCGGGTGTGACAGGTACCTCCAGAGCTTCAAGAATGTGTGCGATCCAGTCCATACGGACGCGGTCGACATGGTCGTTCAGGCGCATCTGACACTGGAAGACACGAATCCGATTGACGACTCGGCAGTTGCCATTTCCGTGAGCGGTCATGTGGTCGGCTACCTTCCTCGTCCTACTGCCCTGGATTTTAGAAAGGCAATCGAGGTGGGCGACCTGACGGAGTACAAAGTGTTCGAGTGCAGAGCGCGCATTCGCAGTGACGGACAGAGCGCTCGTGAGCGCCAGGGCTTGTACGCGGTCTGGCTCGACCTGCCGCAGGACGACGATGTCCAGCCGCCTGCCGCGACAACGCCGACCCCCGTCGATGAATCGCTCATCCGGGTTTATCGCCGTACCGCTACCGCGGACCGACAGATCGATGAACTGATTGGTATCGTCAAGGGCGTAATGGCGGACGGCATGGTAACGCAAGGTGAAGTGGAGTTTTTACTCAGGTGGATAGAGACGAAGCGCCAGGCGGCGAACTTATGGCCTGCCAAGGCCTTGTATCCGCGTCTGGCTCAGGTAGCGGCCAAAGGTTTCATGACGCTTCATGAAGAAGGCGAAATGTTGGACTTACTGATGAAGACAGTTGGTGGCAACACCGCACCGCAGGCTGGATTTGCTAGCAACAGCTCGAAGCTGCCCTTGACTGAGCCGGCTGCATCGCTGTCCTTCGAAGGGCGCGCCTTCTGCTTTACCGGGGCATTCCACTCGGGCACCCGGGACTGGTGCCACGAGCAGGTGACGAATCGCGGCGGCCGCAGTATCGGAAACATAACCAGGAAGCTTGATTACCTGGTGGTCGGGGATATCGGGAACGAGGCGTGGGCTCACTCGACACATGGTAGGAAGATTGAAAAAGCCATTGAGTACAACTCGGCTGGTTGTCGGATCGCCATCGTCAGTGAAGAGCACTGGTATTCGCATCTGTGACAGATCCTGGCGACCAAGGGCACGCTGCGGCGGCGCCAGCGCGGTTGCCCCGGCTCGCCATCCAAGTCATTCGCGCACGGCGCCCACGAGCCCGGCAAGACGGGAGCTGCGCAGCGCCAGCTTTTCCAGCTCGGCGATGACGAAGACGGCCAGGCCCGCGGCGGCGACCTTGCCCCACTCGAGGGGCGTCAGGCCGGTGGAGCCGAACACCGCCTGCATCGGCGGCGTATAGGTGAAGGCCAGCTGCAGCACGATGCAGGCGGCGATCGCGAGCGGCACGCAAGGGTTGCCGGAAAGTCCCGCACGGCCCAGGGCGGGGGCGAAGATATGGCGGCTGTTGACGAGGTAGAACATTTCCGCGACAACCACGGCATTCACGGCCATCGTGCGCGCCGTGTCGATCCCGGTGCCGGTCCCTAGCTCCCACAGGAACAGTCCGAGCGCACTCGTCATCATCAGCACCGAGACCAGCAGCACCCGCCACACGAAAAAGCCGGACAGCAGGGCCTGCCCCGGCGGGCGCGGACGGCGCGCCATGATGCCGGGCTCGGCCGGCTCGAGTGCGAGCGCCACGCCCAGCGTGCTCGAGGTCACCATGTTGATCCACAGGACCTGGCCGGCGTGAGCGGCAGCGCCAGCTCGAACAGGATGGCGGCGATCACGATCAGCCCTTCGCCGCCGTTGGTGGGCAGCATGAAGAGGATGAACTTCTTCAGGTTGTCGTAGACCGCGCGCCCTTCGCGCACCGCTGCCGCGATGGTCGCGAAATTGTCGTCCGCCAGCACCATGTCGCCCGCTTCCTTGGCCGCCTCGGTTCCCTTCAGGCCCATCGCCACGCCGACGTCGGCGCGCTTGAGCGCCGGCGCGTCGTTCACGCCGTCGCCGGTCATGGCCACCACCTGCCCGCCGTCCTGCAGGGCCTGCACCAGGCGCAGCTTGTGCTCGGGGCTGGCCCTGGCGAAGACGTCCACCTCCATGGCCACGCGGCGCAGGGCGGCGTCGTCCAGCAGCGCCACCTCGGCGCCGGTCAGGGCCGGCTTGCCGGCGCCGATACCGAGCTGGGCGCCGATCGCGCGTGCGGTCTCGACGTGGTCGCCGGTGATCATCTTGACGCGGATGCCGGCGCGGTGGCACTCCGCCACGGCTTGCACCGCCTCCTCGCGCGGCGGATCGATGATGCCGACCATGGCCAGCAGCACGAAACCGGATTCGGTGTCGCCGAAGCCCAGGCTGCCCGACTGCGGCGACGCCGACTTGCAGGCCAGCGCCAGCAGGCGCAGGCCCCTGGCCGCGGTGTCGGTCGCCATGCGCCGCCAGTAGTCGATGTCGAGCGCCTCCTCGCCGTCGGGCCCGAGCTGGGCGCCGCACATGTCGAAGATGCGTTCGGGAGCGCCCTTGACGAAGATCCAGGGCGCGCCTTCGCGGTCGCGGTGCCAGGTCGCCATGAAACGGTGCTGCGCCTCGAAGGGAAGCGTGTCCAGCCGCGGCCAGGCGTCTTGCGCGATGTGCCCGGTGAAGCCGGTCTTGCCGCCCAGTACCAGCAGGGCGCCCTCGGTCGGATCGCCCTCGACCTGCCACGCGCCGCCATCCTCGCGCATGCGCGCGTCGTTGCACAGGACGCCGGCGCGAATCGCCAGGGCCAGCGCCGGGTAGCGGTCGGGGTCGATGGCGCGCCCGCCGATGCGCAGTTCCCCCACCGGTGCATAGCCCACGCCGGCGACGTCGACATCGTGCCCGGCGCAGACGATGCGTTGGACCGTCATTTCGTTGCGGGTCAGGGTGCCGGTCTTGTCCGAGCAGATCACCGTCACCGACCCCAGCGCTTCCACCGCCGGCAGGCGGCGGACGATGGCGTTGCGGCGCGCCATGCGCTGCACGCCCAGGGCCAGGGTGACGGTCATGATGGCCGGCAGCCCTTCCGGGATGGCGGAGGCGGCCAGCGCCACCACCATCATGAACATCTCGGACGGCGGATGGCCGCGCAGCAAGGTGCCGAGCACGAAGGTCGCCGCCGAGACGGCAAGGATCGCCACGGCCAGCACGCGGCCGAAGCGGTCGACCTGGCGCATCAGCGGCGTCGCCAGGCTCTCGATGCCGGACAGCATCCGGTTGATCTTGCCCAGTTCGGTGGCGCGGCCGGTCGTGACCACGATGCCGCTGGCCTGGCCGACCACCACCAGGGTGCCGGAATAGGCCATGCAGCCGCGCTCGCCCAGCGGCGCATCGTACGGCACGGGGTCGGTGTGCTTCTCGACCGGCAGCGATTCCCCGGTCAATGCGGCTTCCTCGATACGCAGTTCGCGCTCCGTCGCCAGGCGCAGGTCGGCCGGGACCCGGTCGCCCGAGGCCAGCAGCACCACGTCGCCCGGCACCAGCCCGGACGCCTCGAGTTCGCGCCGCTGCCCGCCGCGCAGCACGGTGGCGTGCGGCGCGAGCAGGGCGCGGATCGCGTCGAGCGCGTTTTCCGCCTTGCCCTCCTGGATGAAGCCGATCACGGCATTGACCACCACGGCCATCAGCAGCACGCCGGTATCGATCCAGTGCCCGAGCATGGCGGTGACAACGGCGGCCGCCAGCATCACGTACAGCAGGACATTGTGAAACTGCATCAGCAGGCGCCGGACGGGGCCGCGCCGGGCGGGTGGGGCGAGGCGGTTCGGGCCGTAGCGGCGCAGGCGGGCCGCGGCCTCCTCCTCGCTCAGGCCGGCCGGGCCGGTTTGCAGGCGCTCCTCGACCGCGGCCGCGGACAGGGTGTGCCAGGCCGCGGGCGGCGCGGATTCGGGCAGGTCGGCGGGCGGGCGCTTGCTCATGCGTCGGCCTCGTCGCGCGCATGCCGGGCGACCGTCGCCACGGAACCGGGAGGCGTCGCCGCACATCCCACCCAGGACGCCCGTTTTCGCGGATGGTGGCGGGAAGCGGGGCAGGGCGAAAGGATGGCGGAGCGCGCACGCGCGGAGGACACATGAACGCATTCGAACGCATCATCGCGGCGACCGACCTCTCGGCGCCGGCGCGCCACGCCGCCGAGCGCGCGGCGCTGGTGTGCAAGGAAACGGCGGCACGGCTCGGATTGGTGCACGTTGCCGACTTCGGCCCGCTCGACCGGCTGCGCGGCCTGCTGGGAACGGCGGCGCCCGATATGGGGCGGCAGGTCATCGATGGCGCGCAGCTGGTATTGCTGCGTGCCTACGATGTCCCGTTCGAAGGCTACATGCGCTATGCCAGCGTGGACGAGGAGAGCATCCGGCGTTACCGGCTGGCCGCCGAGCGCGAGGCGCGCACGCGCATGGACGCCCTGTGCGCCGGCGCTGGACTGGCGCCGGCGGATGCGCTGCCGGTCGTGCTGCACGGCGATCCGATCCTGCGCATCGTCGAGCAGGAGCAGGAGTGCGACTGCGATCTGGTCGTCATGGGCAAACATGGCGCGCACCTGGCGGAAAGATTATTGTTGGGCAGCGCCACCAGCCACATCCTGGACGAATCGGCCGGGGACGTGCTGGTGTCCTTGTGACGGCAGGGGCCGGCGGCCTGGGCGCCGGTCCGCTGCATGCTTTCTTCGACCGCAGGGACGGGCAAATTACTCGACCAGCGTGACCGGCAGGCCAGCCGCGCACGCACGCTGCCTGCGCCGCCCGCCGCACGGAGGGACCGTGCTACAGCTAGGACGGACCGGTCTTGCCCGCGCTGCCATCATGACTTCCAGTACTGCCGCGAACATCCAGCGCCGGCTCGACGAGTTGCTCGATCACTTGCCGGCGGGCGTCGTGGTGCATGGCGCCGACGGCCGTATCGTGTCCGCCAACCGGCTTGCCTGCGGGCTGATCAGGACACGCGCGCAGCGGCCCCGGCTCAGCGTTTCAGCTGGCCCAGGTCGCGCACCGCGCCGCGGTCGGCCGAGGTGGTCAGTGCGGCATACGCCTGCAGGGCCTGCGACACGTAGCGCTCGCGTTCCAGCGGTTGCCATGCCTGCGCGCCGCGCGCTTCCATCACCGCGCGGCGCTCGGCCAGCGTGGC
This sequence comes from Massilia haematophila, assembly GCF_042647645.1. NCBI lineage: Bacteria > Pseudomonadati > Pseudomonadota > Betaproteobacteria > Burkholderiales > Oxalobacteraceae > Massilia > Massilia haematophila. Next base: position 1,145,344 of record NZ_JBHRVV010000001.1, read on the forward strand.
GGCCGGCACGCGCAGGTCGATGGTGCGCGCCGGGATGTCGATGTCGATCAGGTCGCCTTCTTCGACCAGGCCGATGGCGCCGCCTTCGGCCGCTTCCGGCGAGGCGTGGCCGATCACCAGGCCCGACGAGCCGCCGGAGAAGCGGCCATCGGTGAACAGCGCGCAGCTCTTGCCCAGCCCCTTGGACTTGATGTAGGAGGTCGGGTACAGCATTTCCTGCATGCCGGGGCCGCCCTTCGGGCCTTCGTAGCGGATGATGACGACATCGCCGGCGTGCACGCGGTCGCCCAGGATCGCTTCCACCGCCGCGTCCTGGCTTTCGAACACGCGCGCCTTGCCCGAGAACTTCAGGATGCTCTCGTCGACGCCGGCGGTCTTCACGATGCAGCCCTTCTCGGCGATATTCCCGTACAGGACCGCCAGCCCGCCGTCTTCCGAGTAGGCGTGGGCGCGGTCGCGGATGCAGCCGAGGCTGCGGTCGAGGTCGTTGTCGGCGAAGCGCTCGGACTGCGAGAACGCCACCTGGGTCGGCACGCCGCCGGGCGCGGCGCGGAACAGCTGGTGCACCGAGGGGTTATCGCTGCGGCGGATGTCGTACTGTTCGATGGCGTCCCCGAGAGTCGGGCTGTGCACGGTCGGCACCGAGGTGTCGAGCAGGCCGGCGCGCGCCAGTTCGCCCAGGATCGCGACGATGCCGCCGGCGCGGTGCACGTCCTCGATGTGGTACTTGTCGGTCATCGGCGCCACCTTGCACAGGCAGGGCACCTGGCGCGAGATGCGGTCGATGTCGGCCATCGTGAACTCGACCTGGGCTTCGTGGGCGGCGGCCAGCAGGTGCAGCACGGTGTTGGTCGAGCCGCCCATCGAGACGTCGAGCGCCATCGCGTTCTCGAACGCCGCCCGGGTCGCGATCGAGCGCGGCAGCACCGAATAGTCGTCGCCCTCGTAGTGGCGCTTGGCCAGCTCGACGATCAGGTGGCCGGCCTTCAGGAACAGTTCCTTGCGGTCGGCGTGGGTGGCGACGATGGTGCCGTTGCCGGGCAGCGACAGGCCGAGCGCCTCGGTCAGGCAGTTCATCGAATTGGCGGTGAACATGCCCGAGCAGGACCCGCAGGTCGGGCAGGCCGAGCGCTCGATCTCGGCGACATCGGCATCGGACACGCTGGAATCGCCGGCCTTGATCATGGCGTCCACCAGGTCGAGCTTGATGATCTTCCTGTCGTTGTTGACGACCTTGACCACCTTGCCGGCCTCCATCGGGCCGCCGGACACGAAGACGACCGGAATGTTCAAGCGCATGGCCGCCATCAGCATGCCGGGCGTGATCTTGTCGCAGTTCGAGATGCAGACCATGGCGTCGGCGCAGTGGGCGTTGACCATGTATTCCACCGAGTCGGCGATCAGGTCGCGTGAGGGCAGCGAATACAGCATGCCGCCGTGGCCCATGGCGATGCCGTCGTCGACTGCGATCGTGTTGAACTCCTTGGCGACGCCGCCCGCCGCTTCGATCTCGCGCGCCACCAGCTGGCCCAGGTCCTTCAGGTGCACGTGGCCAGGCACGAACTGGGTAAAGGAATTGACGACGGCGATGATCGGCTTGTCGAAGTCGCCGTCCTTCATGCCGGTCGCGCGCCACAGTGCGCGCGCGCCCGCCATGTTACGGCCCTGGGTGGTGGTGTGGGAACGGTAGGTCGGCATCGGATCTCCTGGCGCGGCTGGTGGATGGCAAAGCCATAGAGTGCAGTATGACAATTGATTTGTCCAATATATGATGGAGGCGCCTGTGATACGTTTCGCATATCAGAGGATCTTGCCGTTGCGGCCGCATGACCTATACTGCGCAACCATGAACAACACCAACAAGGCGACCCTGATCGGGCTGCTGGCCGTCCTGCTGTGGAGCGCCATCGTCGGCCTGATCCGCGGCGTCAGCGAACACCTGGGCCCGACCGGCGGCGCCGCCATGATGTACAGCGTGGCCTCGGTGTTCCTGCTGCTGTCGGTCGGGTACACCAGGCTGAAAGAATTCCCGCGCCGCTACCTGGCCTGGGGCAGCCTGCTGTTCGTGGCCTACGAGCTGTGCCTGGCCCTGTCGATCGGCTATGCCGACAATGCGCGCCAGGCGATCGAGGTCGGCATGGTCAACTACCTGTGGCCGGCCTTGACCATCGTCGCGGCGATCCTGTTCAACCGGCAGCGGGCCAACTTCCTGATCGTCCCCGGCTTTTTGCTGTCGATTGCCGGCATCTGCCGGGTGCTGGGCGGCGAGCAGGGCTTCGACCTGGGCGGCATGCTGGCCAACGTGCGCGACAATCCGCTCAGCTACGGCCTGGCCTTCGGCGGCGCGCTACTCTGGGCGGCGTACTGCACCGTCACCGCGCGTATCGCCGGCGGCAAGAACGGCGTCACCCTGTTCTTCATCCTGGTCTCCGTCACCCTGTGGATCAAGTACCTGCTCGAAGGCGGCGGCCGGATGCACTTCACCCTCGAAGCCATCGCCTGGCTGGTGCTGGCCGCCGGCGCCATGGGCTTCGGCTACGGCGCCTGGAACGTCGGCATCCTGCACGGCAATGTCACGATCCTGGCCGGGGCCTCGTATTTCATCCCGGTGCTGTCGGCGGCGCTGTCGTCGCTGATGCTGCGCACGCCGCTGTCCTGGGCCTTCTGGCAGGGTGCGGCCATGGTCTGCGGCGGCGCCGTTCTCTGCTGGCTGGCCACGCGCGCCAGGCCTGCGCAGCCCGGTGAGGAGCCCGCTTCGCCCGGGGCGCCCGTCCAATAGAACGGGGAAATTTGGTTCGGACCTGTATCATGCTGCCGAAAGGATCAGCATGTCGAATCACATTTTCAAACGCGCCTGCCTGGGCGCGGCACTGGTAACAGGCACCCTGGCGTGCTCCCTGGCCTGGGCCGAGGAGCCGGCATCCCCGCTGAAGATCGGCGGCGCGGTGCGCTTCAACTACATCTACAAAAGCTGGCAGGACGACTACAAGAGCGGCTTCTTCGGGCTCGACACCGTGCGCCTGGACGTGGACTACGACGACGGTGCGCGCATCGCGTCGGCCCAGTACCGCTACAACAACTACCCGCGGGGGCAGGGCGGCTACCGCGAACACTTCCTGCACCACGCCTGGGTCGGCCTGCGCTTCGACGACAAGAGCGAGGTCCACCTCGGCGTCGACAAGGTGCCCTTCGGGCTGCTGCCCTTTGCGTCGAACAACTTCTACCAGTCGATCGCCTTCTATACCGGCTTCGAGGACAAGTACGACGCCGGCATCACCTATGCCAGCCGTCCCGGCGCGCTGGAGTGGCAGCTGGCGTACTTCCCGCGCGACGGCGGCTACTACGGCGGCAGCGACAACACCGCGCCGGCGGCGAACCGCTACTCGTACAACATCGTCAAGGACGACGACGAGCACGGCTACGGCACCGGCCAGGACGACAGCGAACGCAACACCCTGGTCGCGCGCCTGGCCTGGCATCCGCAGGCGCGCAGCGGCTGGCCGTTCGATGAGCAGGAACTCGGCGTGTCGCTGCTGAGCGGCGACATCCGCAACCATGCCGGGAAGGACACGGCACGCCGCGCCGCCGCCGTCCATTACCTGGCCAAGTCCGGCCCCGTCACCCTGATGCTGCAGGCGCTGCGCTACAACTACCGCACCAGCCACGAGCCGACCCAGACCTATGGCGGCCTCGACCCGAACAGCTTCGTGATCGTGGGCGGCTTCGGCTACCCTTACCCGGTCGCCACCAAGGGCGATATCTACATCGCCAACCTCAGCTACGACATTCCGGGCAAGATCGGGCCCTTCGGCGGCTTCAAGGTGTACAACGACTACAGCGTGCTGCACAAACGCGTTGCCGGCTACAAGCGCTCGGTGCAGAACGTCACCGGCCTGACCTTCTCGGCGGGGAAATGGGTGTTCTACGCCGACTTCATGGTGGGCAAGCACCATCCTTACGTGTCGCCGGACTATGGCGGGCTGGCATCGACTGACAGCCAATACGACGGCTACGCGCGCCGTGTGAACCTGCAGGCGGGGTATTACTTCTAGCGGCGACCCGTGCTTTCCGAACGGTTCATGTAAGGATGAGGAACTCGACCGCGCCGACCCGCTGGCGCAGTTCTTCGCGCGCATAGTGGGCATCCTCGGGGGCGCGCCACGTCACGCCGAACGGCGGCGCGTGGCGTGCGGCGGAAAAGCGGTCGCGCATGTTGACGACGATGCTGCCCTCGCCCGGCCATCCGGCACTCCCGATACCGGCAAGCTGGTTCCCGGCGCGTAACTCGGCAAGCAGGGCGGCGCGCAGCGGGCCGGGAAGGCGCCGGGCCAACTGCAGCCAGCGCGGCGCAGGCGCAAGGTCTTGCAGTTCCACGCTGTCGATCAGGTCGGCAATCGCTGCCTGCTCCGCGCCAACGCGTTCTGTCGTCCAGTGGCTGGGCGCGAAGAAGTCGTACTGGAGCAGGTCGCCGTTGCTATTGTCGATCCAGGCTGCGTCGTGTTCCATGCGCGCTCAATGCGAGGTCAATGCGGGGTCAATGCGAGGTTGCCGACCACCGGGAAATCGGCAGGATGTCGGCCGGCCGCAGCTTCGATTTGTCGGCCGGGGACACATAATACTGGATACCGCCGCCGCTGCCGAACTGCGGATTGGCCCTGGCGCTGCCGCGTGCGGCGCAGAGCCGCTCGACCACATGGTAGGCCCGGACCTTGTCGCGCAGGCTGCGCGGCTGGCCGTGCTCGTCCTTGCCGGGATCCGTCGTGACTTGCAACAGCGCATAGTAGCTGGCCCGGTCGCCCCGCGTTTCGCGCATTGTTTCTTCTGTTACCGCAAAGCCTGGGGGCGCGCCGGGTGTCAGCGAATACAGGACCGTGCCTGCATCGACGACGATGTTGGCGTAGCTGTCCTGGCCGACGTAGGGATTCGACGGGTTGGCAGGCGAAATGCCCTGGGTCGACCTGGCCTCGGCGCCGGGATCCTTGCCGCAACAGGGACCGCAGGCCTCGTCCGCGCCGCCCGCCACCCCAGGCCCCGGGCGCTGGATGGGCTGGGAGCCGCAGGCGGCAAGCAGCAGCGCCAGGAATGCCTGTCCAGCATACTTTCCTATCGATGTTCTCATCGTCAGCGCCATCCGTGAACGCGCGCGCTACGCGTAGCGTTGAGATTAATGGAAAACGTGCAAGGGAGAAACGAGTTTTTGCGGCCAGCTGTCGCCATCAGTTGCTGGGCTTCCAACAAGATTTCTTTTAGTACTCGACCGGAAATAAATGTGAATTTTGGCAAACAGAACCGGAGGCGGTGCAAGGCGGCGAGTGCGCCGCAGTGCGAGCACTGCAAGCGCGAGCCAACGCAGCAACGCGCCGGTTATGGCAGCCAAAAACACATTTATTTCTGGGCGAGTACTTAGTCCAGCCAGGGGTGCGCCGCCAGCCAGCGCCCCAGCTCGTTGTCGTTGGCGCACTGCAGCTTGCTGAAGATGTTGGCGCGGTGGGTCTCGACCGAGCGGGGGCTGCAGGGCGGCACCAGCATGCGCGCGATTTCCTTGTTCGGCTGGCCAAGGCCGACCAGGCGCGCCACTTCGCGCTCGCGCGGGGTCAATTCGGCCCACATGCGCAGCGCCTGGGCGCGGGCGCGCGCCAATGCGGTGGCGGCGGGCAGCTTGGCCAGCAGTTGCTGGGTATCCGGTTTCTCGACCCAGTCCCAGGCGCCGCGCCGCACCGCTTCCAGCGCGGTCGCGATGTCGCCGTGCGCCGACAGGAACAGCGTCACCAGCGGGCTGTGCTCGGCCAGCAGGCGTTCGAAGACGGCCAGGCCGCTCATCCCGCCCATGCGCAGGTCGAGGATCACGCAGCCCGGCTGGCGCATGTCGATCGCGTCCAGGAAGGCCTCGCCGGAATCGAAGGCCTGGACCGCCAGTCCCTGGGAAAACAGCAACAGCAGCAGCGAGCGGCGCAGGGCTTCGTCGTCGTCGACGACGTACAGCATCAGGGGAGGGTCTTTGAATGCTTCTTTCATGACGCTTTCATGATTCGGTGGGCAGCGTGAAGGTGAAGATGGCGCCGCCGCCGGCGCGGTTCTCGACGTCGATGCAGCCGCCGTGGGCTTCGACGATGGTGCGGCAGATGTTCAAACCCAGGCCCAGGCCGTCGCGCTTGGTGGTGAAGAAAGGCGCGAATACCTGTTCCAGCTGGTCGGGGGCGATGCCCGGCCCGCGGTCGGCGACGCCGACGCGCAGGACCTGGCCGGCGCGGCGGCAGGACAGTTCGATGGCGCGGCGCGCAGGTGGGCCGGCCGGCTGGTTCGGCTGCTCCTGCATCGCCTGCAGCGCGTTCTGGACCAGGTTGACCAATACCTGCTCGAGCAGGACGCGGTCGCCGCGCACGGTGGCGCCGCCGTCTTCCAGCACCAGGCGCAGGCTGGCGCCGTGGCGCTGCAGTTCGGGCTTGAGCAGGGTTTCGGCGTGGGCGGCCAGGCTCGCCATGGCCAGGCTCTGGTACTGGGCCCGCTGCGGATTGATGAAGGCGCGCACCCGCTTGACGATCTCGCTGGCGCGCTGCGACTGGCCGACGATCTCGTCGAGGGCGCCGGCCAGGATCTCGGGCGGCCCCGCGGCGGCGAGGGCGCGCGCGGCGACGGCGAAATTCGACAGGGCCATCAGCGGCTGGTTCAGTTCGTGCGCCAGCGTGGACGCCATTTCGCCGACGCTCGCCAGGCGTGCGCTGCGCTGCAGGCGCAGCTCCTGGTCGCGCTGGCGCGCTTCGGCCTGCTTCTGCGCGGTGATGTCGACGACCGAACTCATCCAGCCGCGGTGCACGCCCGCGGCGTCGACCAGCGGCGCGGCATAGACCATGGTGATGACGTCGTGCCCGTCCTTGTGGCGGATGCGCGATTCGAAGCCATGCGGCGCGGCGCGCCCCTGCAGCGCGTCGTCGCTTTCGCGCGCCTGCTTTTCCAGGTCGTCCGGATGCCAGTAGGGGTAGGGCGGGCGGCAGCCGAGCAGCTCCTCGGCGCTGTAGCCGACCATGGCGCACAGCGCCGGGTTGACGTAGATGATCGTGCCCTCGGGGTCGCGCGCGCGCATGCCCACCAGCAGCGAGTCTTCCATCGCCTTGCGGAAGGCGTGGGCCTCCTCCAGGTCGCGCGTGCGTTCCTCGACCCGGCGTTCCAGTTCCAGGCGCGCCGTGCGCTGCTCGACGAAGCGCTTCTCGCGCAGGCGCAAGTAGAGCACCCCGAGCAGCAGCAGCGCCATCGCCAGCGCGGCGAGCATCAGCGCCGACTGGCGCGCCTGGGCCACTTCCTTCATGCTCGATGTGACGGTCAGGGTCCAGCCGAGTTCCGGCAAGGGCGTGTCGAGCGCCAGCAGCCTGCGCTTGCGGCCCTCGACCTCGGTGCGCAGGATGGTTCCGGAGGCATCGGGCAGCGCCTCCCTGGTCCAGGGCAGCAGGTCGAAGCGCGCGCGGCTGCCGTACTGGCCGTGCTCGGCGACCCAGCTCGCGTCGGCGGCGGAGACCGGGTCCAGGCTGTGGAACAGCCATGCGGGCACCGCGCTCAGGAACACGATGCCGCGGCTGTCGCGCAGGACCACCGGATCGGCGCCGCTCATCCAGGTCGCCTGCAAGGGCTCCAGGCTGATCTTGACGACCATGACGCCGAGGATGGCGCCGCCCGCGCCCCCGCGCACCGGCTCGGCGATGAACAGGCCGGACTGGCCGGTGGTCAGGCCCAGGCCATAGAAAAAGCCGCGCCGGCCCTGGATCGCGTCCTCGAAGTAGGCGCGCTGGCGGTAGTTCTGGCCGACGAAGCTCGAGGGCAGGTTCCAATTGCTGGCGGCGAGCGTCAGCCCGTCGCGGTCGACCAGGTAGAGGGCGGCGGCGCCGGTGGTCGCCTGCAGGTCGGCAAAATAATCGTTGGCGCGCGCGCGCAGGGCGGGGTCGTCGGGAGCACGCAGCAGCGCCAGCACGCCGGGGTGGCGCGCCGCGGCGTGCGGCAGGAAGTCGTGCTTCTCGACCAGGCCGCGCAGGCCCAGCGCATGGGCGCCGGCCGCCTGGTGCAGGGCCTCGGTCTTCGATTGCAGCTCGCGCCGTTCGGCCCATTCGCCGGATGCCGCGATCAGGACCAGCGCGCCCGCGGCGGCGGCGAGCGCGCGCCAGTGACGCGCGATGAACCAGCTGGCCATTCGAATCGTTCCAGGTTGATGATCGCGAGACGATAGCAGGTACGCCGGCGCTTTGGAACACTTCTGCGTAGTTCTACGTAGGCGGGGGCGCCGAAGTTGCGGATGCGCGCGGCGCCGGGCGGCGCGATAGTGGCGGACCGGGAACGGGAGGACACGTCGATCTCCCGCCGATCACAGGAGACAAGCATGACGACAATCACAAAGACGGCGGCCGAGGATGGCCGCACTGCCGGCCGCAGTGCGGGTGGCGGCAGCGGCCAGGCCCAGGCCCACGCCGGCGAGCGCATTTCCGCCAAGCGCCTGCGCGCCATCTTCGTCGGCTCGGCCGGCAACCTGGTCGAATGGTTCGACTTCTACTGCTATTCGGCGTTCGCGCTCTACTTCGCCAGCGCCTTCTTCCCGGCCCAGGACCCGACCGCGCAGATGATGTCGACGGCCGGCATCTTCGCGCTCGGCTTCTTCGTGCGCCCGATCGGCGGCATCCTGTTCGGCCGCCTGGCCGACCGCCGCGGCCGCAAGACGGCCCTGATGACCTCGGTCCTCCTGATGTGCTTCGGCTCGCTCATCATCGCCTGCGCGCCGACCTACGCCACCGCCGGCATCCTCTCGCCCTGCCTGCTGCTGCTGGCGCGTCTGCTGCAAGGCCTCAGCCTGGGCGGCGAGTACGGCGCCAGCGCCACCTACCTGTCGGAGATGGCGGACTCGAAGCACCGCGGCTTCTACGCCAGCTTCCAGTACGTGACCCTGATCGGCGGCCAGCTGCTCGCACTGCTGCTGTTGCTGGTCCTGCAGCGCTTCCTGCTGTCCGACGAGCAGCTGCGCGCCTGGGGCTGGCGCATCCCGTTCTTCGTCGGTGCGACGCTTGCCGTGCTGGCCCTGACCATGCGCCACAATATGCCGGAGACCCAGTCGTTCGAGGCGGCGCGCAAGAAGGCGAAGAAGATGGGCGGCCTGCAGCAGCTGATGCAGCACCCGAAGGAAGTGCTGCTGGTGATCGGCCTGACGATGGGCGGCACGCTGGCGTTCTACGTCTACACCACCTACATGCAGAAATTCCTGCGCCTGTCGGTCGGCCTGACCGATGCCCAGACCACCGCGGTGTCGGCCGCCTCGCTGCTGTTCGCGATGTGCCTGCAGCCACTGTACGGCGCACTTTCGGACCGCATCGGCCGCCGTCCGCTGCTGGTGGGCTTCGCGCTGCTCGGCACCATCTTCACCGTGCCGCTGTTGACCGCGATCCGCAACGCCAGCGGTCCCTGGGAAGCCTTTGCGCTGATCGCCTGCGCCTGGATCATCGTCTCGGGCTACACCTCGATCAATGCCCTGGTCAAGGCCGAGCTGTTCCCGGCCTCGATCCGCGCCACCGGCGTCGGCGTGCCCTATGCCTTCGCGGTCTCGGTGTTCGGCGGCACGGCCGAATACCTGGCCCTGTGGTTCAAGTCGATCGGCCTGGAGAGCGGCTTTTACTGGTATGCCACCGGCGTGGTTGCCTGCACCCTGGTGGTTTGCTGGTTCATGCGCGATACCGCGGCCAATTCCCGCATCGACGCGGAAGCGCGCAATCCGTGATCGTTCCGGATGTGCTAGCGGTATGAGAAAGCCGGCAGCAATGCCGGCTTTTTGTTTTCAAAGCGCTCGCGCAGATTGATAGGCGCTGTCATCGCTACGTGTTGAAAATGCCCAAGGCCGCTCGCAGGAAGCGTTCTGGCGAATCGATACGCCGGCCATCGAGCGCCCAGCGCCAGCCGAGGTAGTGCGGCAGGTAGCGCGAGGCGACGCCGTGAAAGCGGGCCAGCCATTGACGAAAGCGCCGGTGGTAGCCGTTCACGTTCTGCACGTGCACCGCGCCGCGCACCCGCTCGCCGCCACGGAGGTTGACGAAAGCGTGCGACAGTCCGGCCTCGCGCGCGAACCTGCGGTACGCTGGATGACCGTCGCTGACCAGCAGCACGTCGCGTTCGAGCACCGGCAACAGGTGCCGACGTAATTGCACAGCGGTGACGGCGCCGCGTCCGGTCACGAAATCGACGGTGGCACCGGACCGGTCGCGCGCGACCAGGATGCAGTCGTGCTCGCGATTGATGCCGCGCTTTGCCGCCACGCCGCCACGCTTTCTTGGCGGTCGATCCAGCCTGCGCGATCCTTTCTGCGATTCGAGCAGGAACAGCTCGTCGGCCTCGGCGATGCCGGACAGCAGTGTCGGCCGGTCGTGCCTGGCCCAGGCCAGGAAGCGGTGGCGCCAGCGGAAACTGGTGTTGCGGTGTATGCCGAGCGTCGCGGCGGAGGTGCGCACCGACTGCGCCTCGAGCATGCGCTCCAGGTAATCGAGCCAGAGTCCGCGGTGGCGCAGGCGGGCCAGCGGTGTTCCCGTCAGGGCGCTGAAGGTTTTGCCGCAGTCGCGGCAGCGGTAGCGCTGCAGGCCGCGGTCGCGTCCATGCCTGTGATGCCGCTCGCCGCCGCAGCCGGGACAAACAAGGCGGGACGGTGTCGCTGTCTCGATCGCGGCGCGCAGCCGGTCGAGGCCGAGCGCGGGGCGCAGGCGCTCCAGTAATTGCCGCCGCTGGCCCTCGCTCAGCAGGCTCACGCCGTCGATCCACCGCTTGAACCTTGCCGTCTGCATCGTCGTCCTCGTCGCTGGTCCGGATATACGCTCAGACCACGCCGCGGCTCCACAGTTCAGTTAACCCAACAGGTAACGGTGACAGCGACGATTGATACGCTGGACGCATTAATGTGCATATAATCGGCCTATTGTTCCTCCAGGTGAGAAAATGGACCGCTTCCTCGAAATGAAGGTCTTCGCCGCCGTCGTCGACGCCGGCAGCTTCACGGCCGGCGCCGAAGTGCTCGGCATGTCGAAGGCCGCCGTCTCGCGCCACGTGGCCGAACTCGAGGAACGCCTCGGCGTGCGCCTGCTGCACCGGACCACGCGCCGGCTCTCGCCCACCAGCGAAGGCGAGATCTTCCACGCGCGCTGCCGCGAGCTGCTGGCCAACCTCGAGGAGGCCGAGGCCGAGATTTCCTCGGGCGTCGGGGAAGCGAGCGGCCTGCTCAAGCTGAACGTGCCGGTGAGCTTCGGCCTGATGCACCTGGCGCCGCTGTGGCCGATCTTCATGGCGCGCCACCCCAGGCTGGCGCTCGACATCACCTTGTCCGACCGCGTGGCCGACCTGGTGGAAGAGGGCTACGACGCCGCAGTGCGCATCGGCCAGCTGGCGCCGTCCTCCCTGATCAGCCGCAGGCTGGCGAGCACGCGGATGGTCGTCTGCGCTTCGCCGGACTACCTGGCGCGGCGCGGCGAACCGGCCCATCCGGCCGATCTGCTGGGGCATGACGTGATTTCCTACAGCCTGTCCGCCAGCGGCGAGAACTGGAGCTTCGCCCGGCCGGGCGGCGGCGAGGTGACGGTGCGGGTCGCGCCGCGGGTGCGCACCAACAGCGGCGACACCTGCCGCGCCGCGGCCCTCCAGCACCAGGGAATCATCTTCCAGCCGACCTTCATCGTCGGCCAGGACCTGGCGCAGGGCACGCTGCGCGAAATCCTGCCCGGCTACCGCGCGGCCGAACTCGGGATCCACGTGGTCTACCCCTCGCGCAAGTTCGTCTCGCCCAAGCTGCGCCTGCTGGTCGATTTCCTGGTCGAGGCTTTTACGGAACCCGACTGGGACTGATTCGATTGTTCCAGTTAATGGAACAGTGTTACCCATTTGGGCCACTTTATCGATGGCCCGCGCAAGAATATGATGGGTGCTGTTGGCGCGGTTGCGCTGCCTTCCACAGGACCCGACATGCATTTCTTGCCCTCGCTATTCCTCTCCCACGGTTCGCCGATGCTGGCCATCCAGGACACGCCCGCGCGGCGCTTCCTGCAGGGGCTGGGCGCGGCGCTGCGGCGGCCCGCGGCGATCGTCGTGGTCTCGGCGCACTGGGAGACCATGGGTGCGCCGGCCGTCAGCCTGGCGCCCCGGCCGGAGACCATCCACGATTTCGGCGGCTTCCCGCGCGCCCTGTTCGAGATCCGCTATCCGGCGCCCGGTGCGCCGGCGGCGGCCGAACGCGCCGCCGCCCTGCTCGAGGAAGCGGGCATCGCGGTCGGCCGCAGCACGGTGCGCGGGCTCGACCACGGCGCCTGGGTACCGCTGTCGCTGATGTATCCCGACGCCGACATCCCGGTCGCCCAGCTCTCGATCGTGCGCGGCGCCAGCCCGGCCGAACATGAGCGCCTCGGCCTGGCGCTGGCGGCCTTGCGCCGCGAGGGCGTGCTGGTGGTCGGCTCCGGTTCGCTGACCCACAACCTGTACGAATTCAGGGGCCAGGCCATCGACGCGCCGGCGCCGAACTGGGTCAGCGGCTTCGAGCAGTGGATGAAGGCGCGCCTCGACGCCAGCGACCGCGCGGCCCTGCTCGACTACCGCCGCGCGGCGCCCCACGCCGAACGCAACCATCCGACCGAGGAACACCTGTTGCCGCTGTTCGTCGCCATGGGCGCGGCCGGCCCAGGCGCGCAAGCAACCCGGTTGCACACCAGCTTCGAGCACGGCGTGCTGGCGATGGACGCCTACGCCTTCGAATGAATCCGATTCACTGTTAATCTTACAAAAGGACCCACCATGAAACTGATCAAGCTGATTTCCGCCACCACGCTCGCCCTGGCCGTCGCCGCGCCCGCATTCGCCGCCCCCGAGACCTATGCGCTCGACCCGGCCCACACCTTCCCGCGCTTCTCGTACAACCACATGGGTTTCTCGACCCAGCTCTCGCGCTTCGACAAGACGAGCGGCAAGGTGGTGTTCGACAAGGCGGCGAAAACGGGCAGCGTCGACATCGTGATCGACATGAAGTCGGTGAACACGGGTTCCTCCCTGTTTAACGAACACATCCAGGGCGCGGACTTCTTCGATACCGCCAAATATCCGACGGCCAGCTTCAAGTCGACCAAGGTCAACTTCACGGGCGACAAGCCCTCGACCATCGAAGGCCAGCTGACGATCAAGGGCGTCACCCGCCCGGTGACCCTCACCGTCACCTCGTTCCAGGCGATCCCGCACCCGATGCTGAAAAAAGACGCGATCGGCGCGAACGCCAGCACCACCATCAAGCGCAGCGAATTCAACGCCGGCAAGTACGCGCCCGGCGTGAGCGACGAGGTGCGCATCGATATCGCCCTGGAAGCGATCAAGGAGTAATCCCGCTCCGCGGCCACCGGGGCCGCACGGAATCCAACGGGTAAAGACAACGGCGGCATCCATGCCGCCGTTGCCGTTCCTGCGACGTGGCGCCGGCGCCTAGTCCTCGTCCAGCACCAGCACCGCCCGGAAATCGTTGACGTTGGTGAGGGTGGGGCCGGTCACCACCGCATCGCCCAGGGCGCCGAAGAAGCCATGGCCATCGTTGTCCTGGAGGGCGTCGGCCGGCCGGATGCCGCGCGCCCAGGCCCGCGCCAGCGTGTCCGGCGCCAGCAGCGCGCCCGCGACTTCTTCCTGGCCGTCGACGCCGTCGGTGTCGCCCGCCAGCGCATGGATGCCGGGCCGGCCGTCGAGCGCCAGGCCGAGCGCCAGCAAGAACTCGACGTTGCGCCCGCCGCGGCCGCTGCCGCGCACCGTGACCGTGGTCTCGCCGCCCGACAGCAGCACGCAGGGCGGCGCGAAGGGTTGTCCGTGCCGGGCGACCTGGCGCGCGATTCCGGCCATCACCTTGCCGACGTCGCGCGCTTCGCCTTCGATCGCGTCGCCGAGGATATGGGGCGCGATGCCCGCTTCACGCGCCACCGCGGCGGCCGCCTCCAGCGCCATTTGCGGGGTGGCGATCATGCGCGTTTCGCAGCCGGCCAGGCGCGGGTCGTCCGGCTTGACCGATTCGCCGGCCCCGCTTTCGAGCACGGCGCGCACATGCGCGGGCAGCGCGATGCCGTAGCGCTTGACGATCGCCAGCGCGTCGGCGCAGGTGCTGGGGTCGCCCACGGTCGGGCCGGAAGCGATGTCGCAGGGGTCGTCGCCGGGGACGTCCGAGATCAGCAGCGTGACCACCCGCGCCGGGTGGCAGGCGGCGGCCAGGCGTCCACCCTTGATGCCGGACAGCTGGCGCCGCACGCAGTTCATTTCGCCGATGGTGGCGCCCGACGCGAGCAGGGCGCGGTTCACCAGCTGTTTGTCTTCCAGCGTGATGCCATCGAGCGGCAACGGCAGCAGCGACGAGCCGCCGCCCGAGACCAGGCAGATCACGGTGTCCTCGGGACCCAGCCCGCGCACCAGCGCCATCATGCGTTCCGCGGCGGCCAGGCCGGCGGCGTCCGGCACAGGATGCGCGGCCTCGACGATCTCGATGCGCTCGCAGGGGACGGCGTAGCCGTAGCGGGTCACGACCAGCCCGGACAGCGGACCGGGCCAGTGGCGTTCGAGCGCCCGGGCCATCGCGGCCGAGGCCTTGCCGGCGCCGATCACGAGCACCCGGCCCGGGTTCGGCGTCGCCTGCAACAAATGCAGCGGCAGATGAGGCGGAACGCAGTGTTCAGGTTGCGCCGCCTCGACGGCGGCCTCGAACATCTTCAGCAGCAATTCGCGCGGCGTCGATCGCATCGTGGGTTCTCCCTCCGGGCCGGCGGTTGCCGGCCGATGCCGACATTCTAGCGCGTATCGCTGTGCCGCCGATGAGCAAGCGCCGATGGGCTGGCGGCGCTGCGCGTCCGGCGGGCCAGCCGTGGCGCGGCGGCGGTTCGTGGGTGCCGGGCTGGGTCGAATAGGTCGGGGCGGGGCCGTCCCCAGCCCCGGCCCCAGCTCCGGCCGCGGTGTGCGCGGGCGGCCAGCCGCCGCGGGCGGGGGCTGCGCCGGAGGCCAGCACGGGGAGGGACAGAAGGCCGGACAATAACATGCGTCGCGATGTCATGATGATCTCCGAACGGCGGGCCGTGGGTCGGCGCGGCGCCCGAGTGCACCCCCGGCCCTGCGTACCTCGAACACGACAGTACGAGGGCGGGCGCGGCAGTGCAAGCGGATTCGGAACAGGATATGAGCGAACGCATCGTGAATTCCGCGCGGCACGGAAAAGGCTTGCAGCACCGCAAGATCATCACTGCAACTTTGTGATACGGCATCGATGCCGCGCTGCGCGCGAGGCCGTGTGCCGTCTGCCGTGTCCCTGCGCCAGGCGGGTGCGTGGGGCCGCCTCGGCGCCATGCCCGCGGGAGGGTCGGCGTTGCAGGCGGGCCGCGCGTTCCAGGCCGGCGCGGCCGGACGGGCGTGCTAGTGCGGCGCCGGTGCTCCCTGTCGCGGGGCGCCGGAAGCCGGAAGCGGCGCATGCGGCGGCGGCCGCAGGATCGCCTCGAGGGCGGCGGCGACCTCGCGTCCGCGCTCGAGATCGCCGTCCTCGACGCGGGTGGCGGTACGGTGCAGGGCGCACAGGATGGAGGCGTGATGGGCGCGGCACGGGTGCAGGCCGGCGTCGCCGAGCAGTTCGAGCAGCGCCTCTTCGTGGCGGAAGGCGGCCTCGACCGCATCGACCACCGAGGGGAATTGCTGCGCGAATTCGGTGTCCGGGCAATTGCCGAGGCCGGCGATGCGATCCAGCAGGACCCGGCGCCGGTGCTGCAGCGCGGTAGAGGCCGCTTCTGGCGGCATATCGATATGACGGAAACGCATGATGTCCCTGGTTTTGAATGTCAAAAAATGGCAGTGTCCCGGCTGGACGCGGGTTGTGGTTTGATGCATATCAAGTCCCGAGGGCGCTCGGCGACCACGCCGCAATCGTGCCCGGGGCCGGCATGGGCGCCGGGGTGGGCGGCGCCAGCTTGCGCCAGGCCATGCGCGACGCCGGCGCCGCCGTCCCGCCCCGCCGACCTCGCTAGGACGCGAGCACGTAGCGCCCCGGCGCCGGTTCCAGGCCCGGGGGCAAGTGCGGCGCGTCGACCAGCGGTCCGGCGTGCCCGGCCAGCCAGGCTTCCCAGGCCGGCCACCAGCTGCCTTCGGTCACCGGCGCTTCCCGCTGCCAGCGTTCCGGATCGATGTAGGGTGCATTGTCGGCCTGGGTGGCGAGCTGGTAGGCGCGGCCGGCGCCGCCCGGTGGCGCGACCACGCCCGCGTTGTGCCCGCCCGAGGTCAGCAGGAAGCTCACCTCGGTGTCGGTGAGCAGGCCGATCTTGTAGACCGAGCGCCAGGGCGCGACGTGGTCGGTGCGGGTGCCGACCGCGAAGATCGGCGCGGCGATGTCGGTCAGGGCGACCGGCTTGCCGTCGACCAGGTAGCGGGCGCTGGCCAGGTCGTTGTTCAGGAACAGGCGCCGCAGGTAGTCCGAGTGCATGCGGTAGGGCATGCGGGTGGCGTCCGCGTTCCACGACATCAGGTCGGTTTCGCGTTCCGGCAGGTCGAGCAGGTAATGGCGCAGCCGCCGCGACCAGATCAGGTCGTTCGTACGCAGGAGCTGGAAGGCGCCCGCCATCTGGCGCGTGTCGAGGTAGCCCTGGCTCCACATCGTCGCCTCCAGGAAGCTGACCTCGCTCTCGTCGATGAACAGCGACAGCTCGCCCGGCTCGGTGAAGTCGACCTGGGCCGCCAACAGGGTCAGGCTGGCCAGGCGCCGGTCGTGCTCGCGCGCCATCGCCGCCGCCGCGATCGCGAGCAGGGTGCCGCCGAGGCAGTAGCCGCAGGCGTTGACCCGCGCCGCGCCGGTCTCGCGCACGATGGCGTCGAGCGCCTCCATGATGCCCAGGCGCCGGTAGTCTTCCAGGCCGAGGTCGCGCTCCTCGGCCCCCGGGTTTTTCCAGGAGATGACGTAGACGCTGTGGCCGTGCCCGACCAGGTAGCGCACCAGCGAGTTGTGCGGCGACAGGTCGAGGATGTAGTACTTCATGATCCAGGCCGGCACGATCAGGAGCGGCACCGCATGCACCTGCGGCGTGACCGGGTCGTAGCGCAACAGCTCGATCAGTTCGTTGCGCAGCACCACCTGGCCCGGCGTCACGGCGACGTCGCGCCCGGGCAGCAGGCCCGGTGCGGCCGGCCCGGCCCAGGCGCGCCAGCCGTCGCGCGCGGCGCGCAGCGCGCCGCCCACCAGGTTCATGCCGCCCCGTTCGCAGGTGGTTGCCAGCACGACCGGATTGGTGGCGACGAAGTTCGACGGCGCCACGCAGTCGAGCAGCTGGCGGGCGACGAAGGTGACGACGTCGGCGTGGTGCTGCGACATGCCGCGCACGCTGCTGGTGGCGCGGTGCCACCATTGCTGCTGCAGCAGGAAACCCTGGCTGAGTGCATTCCACGGCCAACGGTGCCAGGCCGGATCGTCGAAGCGCTTGTCCTGGGCCAGCGGCGTGATCGGCTCGGCCAGCGGCGCCACCGGCTCGGCCAGCCTGGCGACGGCGGCGCCGGCGCTGTAATGCAGCCAGCGCCCGAGCGCCGAGGCGGCGTGGGCCGCCAGCTCGGCCTGCTTGTCCGGCGACAGCAGCAGGTGGCTGCTCCAGTCGAGCCAGGCCATCGCCAGCGCGGCCGGCGACACGTGGCCGGTGAAGCGCCCGAGCCAGGCATGCAGCGCCAGGTCGGCCGCCGCATGCTCGACCGCGGTTTCCGGATAGCGGTGGCGCGTGCCTTGCCAGGCGCTGGCGTCGCGCTCGAGCACGCCGCCGGAAGGGAGTCCGGGCTGGTTCATGCGCCGGCCTTTAGTGCGCGAACAGCACCGGCAGCGGCGCGCGTTCGAGCAGGACGCGGGTGGCGCCGCCCAGCACGATCTCGCGGTAGCGGCTGTGGCCGTAGGCGCCGCTCACCAGCAGGCCGGCGCCGGCATCCTGCGCGATGCCGAGCAGCGCCTGCCCGGCCGGACGCTTGCCGCGCTCGACGACGACCTCGACCTTCACGCCGTGGCGCGCCAGGTAGAGCGCCATGTCGGCGCCCGG
Source organism: Massilia haematophila (assembly GCF_042647645.1). Lineage (NCBI taxonomy): Bacteria > Pseudomonadati > Pseudomonadota > Betaproteobacteria > Burkholderiales > Oxalobacteraceae > Massilia > Massilia haematophila. The sequence continues at coordinate 1,163,397 of NZ_JBHRVV010000001.1, forward strand.
TTCGTCGCCGTGCAGGCCGCTTTCGCGCTCCGGATCGATCAGGGCCAGGCGCACCACGGCCGCGCCCGCCAGCAGCGGCAGGGCGCCGTCGATCGCGCGCAGGGCCGGCACGCTGCCGTCCCAGCCGACCACGATGCTGTCGGCCAGCGGCTGGCCGACATACGCGGGCGGCACCACCAGCACCGGGCGCGGACCGTGCAGCGCCAGGTACTGCGGCAGGCCGCGCGGGGAGCCCGGGGCGGGCAGGTCCTGGCCGATGACGACCAGGTCGGCGTAGCGCGACTGCAGCAGCAGGGCGTCGCGGTTCTCGTCCTCGACCAGGCGCCCCTCCAGCGATTGCACGCCGAGCTGGCGTGCGCGCCCGGCGAAGCGCTCCAGGCTCTGGCGGCCCGCCGTGCGCAGCGCGTCGTATTCGTCGCCCGGCGCCACCGCCATCGAGCCGGTCAGCAACGCATAGGCGGGCCAGGACATGCCGGTGGCGGCGGCGCCGACCAGGTGCGCCTCGTGCGCATTGGCGAGCCAGGCGGCGGCGCGCAGCCGCGCGTCCAGTGCGGGGCTGTCGTCGACATGAACGATGATCGTCTTGTACATGGCGGTTCCTTTCCTTCGATGGCGGGTCGGGTTGCGGATGGGCGCCGGCAGGCTAGCGCGCCATCAGCACCGGCAGGGCGGCGTTGCGCAGGACGGTGCTGCTGGCGCTGCCGAGCAGCAGTTGCTGGAAGCGCGAGTGGCCGTAGCAACCCATGACGAGCAGGTCGCAAGCGCGCTCGGCCGCCAGCGCGAGCATTGCGCCGCCGATGTGCTGCGCCGCGTGCCGCGGGTCGCGCCGGGCGATCTCGGTGCGCACGCCATGGCGCCCCAGGAACGCCTGGGCGTCGGCCAGTTCCTGGTCGCTGGCGCAGTCGTTGCCGTCGGCGGCGCCGAACACGGCCAGGATGGTGCGGTCGGCGCGCTGCAGCAGCGGCAGGGCGGCAGTCATCGCGCTCGACGCCTGCCGGCTGCCGTTCCAGCACAGCAGGACCCGGCGCGGGCAGGCCGGCGCCTGGGCCGCGCGCGGGACCACCAGCACCGGGCGCCCGGCGTTGAGCACGACGTACTCCGGCATGCGCGCGGCCGAGGGCGTGTTGCCCAGGCTTTCGTCGGGATCGTCCTGGCTGACCACGACCAGGTCGGCGAAGCGCGCGAGCAGCGCCAGGCCATCCGGGACCTGGTCGCAGATCATGCGCGATTCGTGCGAGACGCCGTGGCGCCGGGCGATCGCTTCGAAATCGTCGAGCGCGCGCCGGGCCGAACGGGCCAGCGGTTCGACGTAGCTGGCGAGCAGGGTGCCGGGCGGAACGTCGTAGCCGTGCGGGAAGACGGCGCTGCCGATGCCGGTCATGGCCGCGCCGACCAGGTGGGACCCGTGTTCCGCCCCGATGGCGGCGGCCAGTTCGATGCGCTGGCGCGCGTGGCGCGAGAGGTCGACATGCACCAGGATGGTCTCGTAGCCCATGGCGAGCTCAGTGCGCGCAGCCGGCGCGCGGGACGCAGCCGCGGCGCCTTCGCTGGGAATCGGTATCCGCTCGAACATGCGCACCTCGTCAGACGGGTTGGTTGAACGTCCGGATCGGGCCCAGGGGCCGGCACGGTCCAGGGCCAGTCTGCTGCCCGGGGCGCCTCTGCGCCATGATCTGCATCAAATCTGGCCGGATGACGCGAACGGTACTTGATAAGCAGGCTGGACAGTATCGATGGTTTGTATTGCGCGGCCGACGCCGCATGCCGCGGCGGGAGGTGCCGCGCGCCGCGCCCGGCCGCCGTCCCTAGCGCGCGCCTCCGGCCGCCGGCGCCGGCGCCTCAGGTTGTGCAGGGCGCGCACGGTAGACCATCACCGGCACCGTCGCGTAGGCGAGCACGCGCTGGGTGACGCTGCCGGCGATCAGGCGGCTCAGGCCGCGCCGCCCATGCGAGGCCATGAAGACCAGGTCGCAGCCGTGGCGCTGCACCGCCCCGACGATCGCGTCGGCGGGCGAATATCCGTAGGCGGCCTCGGCCTTGCATGCCACGCCGGCCTCCGTCGCCGCCGCGGCGACGCGGTCGGCATCGCGCCTGGCCTGTTCCAGCAGGACGTCGAGCCGGGCCGGGGCGTCGGTGGCGAGCGCGCCCTCGGCACTCAAGAGCACCGGTTCCGGCTGGGCGATCGCGAGCGCGACCAGCTCGCAGCCGCAGGCCTTGGCGAATGCAATGGCCGCATCGGCGGCTTCGTTCGACAGCGCGGAACCGTCGGTGGGGACCAGGATGCGTCGGTACATGGAGTGCTCTCCTTGTGGGAATGGTGGCGTGCTTCGTCGGCACCGCGTCGGCACCCGTGAGCGCACGACAGGCGCGCCGACAGGATGGGTTGAGCGGACGCTCGGGTCCTTGATGCATATCAAAAACACCACCGTGTCCGGTGCGCCCAATCCCGCATGGCCGCGCCCGCGTACACCCGGACCTGCCTTGCTAGCGGCCCGCTCCGCCGGCGGGCGGGCGCCGCAGGACCAGCTGGACCGCAGCCGCGCGGTCATGGCGCGCGAAGCGGGCCGACGAACCTGCCGCCGCGCCGGTGCTCCTGCGCCCGCGCGCGCTGCCGCCCACCAGCGCCAGGTCGGCGGTGAAGCGGTGCAGCGACAGGATGGCGGCGAGCCCGCACAGCGCTTCCCGGCCGAGGTCGGTGTCGCCGGCCTCGACCTGGGGCGTGACCCGGTGCAGCGCGCACAAGGCCAGCGCGTTGTCGGCCAGGTGGGCCTGCAGGCCGCCATGGCCGGCCGCCTCCATCAACGTTTCCTCGTGGCGAAATAGCGCCTCGACTTCGGCCACCAGCAGCGGCCAGCCCGCCACGAATTCCGCATGCGGCGCGCCAACCAGCTTTGCGATGCGGCTGCACAGGACCTTGCGCGCGTGCCGCATCGCGCTGCCGATGACCTGTACCCGTCCGTTGGCGGCGTTGCTGCGCATCATGTTCGCCCTCCATGGTTTGCCGTTCAAGCAAATAGTTTCGACAGGCGACGGGACTAGTTTTTGATACAAATCAAAGTGATAGGGCTAGGTGAGCGTGCGAATCTGTGCAGGTACGTGGCCGAAATTTGACAGTTTGGAACAGTTCCGCATGGACAGTGCATTTGTGCAAATGCGTTGTAGCTGTTACCATACTTTCTCTCGACGCGGCCCCGCCGCGTTTCGCCGCTTCGGGCTCCGCCCGTTCTCACTCTCCTGGCAATCGCCGGCGCTGCGCGCGCTCGGCCCGATTGTGTTCGCCTTGTGCGGTCGATTCCGCACGCCCACCAGGTCGGCGCAGCAGCGCCGAGCGCATCGCTCTGAAAGGACGAAGACGATGACTGTATTACCACGACGATGGGCCACGCGCCTGCAACCCGATCATTTTGTACTGGCTACCGATCTCGACGGCACCCTGCTTGCCGGCAGCCTTGACGCCCGGCGCCGCGTGCGCGAGCTGTTCTCGGCGCAGCAGGACGGCGCCCGCCTGGTGTTCGTCACCGGCCGCGGCATCGAGTCGATCCTGCCGCTCCTGAGCGACCCGACGATTCCGGTCCCCGATTACATCATCGCCGACGTCGGCGCCACGGTCGTTCACGGCGACCTGCGCCCGGTCGACGACATCCAGCAGGAAATCGCCGCGCACTGGCCCGGTTCGCAGGCGGTCCTGAAAGCCCTGGCCGGCTTTCCCGGGCTGCGCCGCCAGAGCGTGCCGCAGGAGCGGCGCTGTTCCTTCCTGGTCACCGAAGGCGATGTGACGCCGGCGCTGCGGGCCGCGGTCGACGCCCTCGGCTGCGACCTGCTGCTGTCGGCCGGCTGCTACCTCGACGTGCTGCCGCGCGGCGTCGGCAAGGGACCGGCGCTGCTGCGCCTGGCCCAGGCCGCCGGCTTCGATCCCTCGACCATCGTGGTCGCGGGCGATACCCTGAACGATTTGTCGATGTTCGAGACCGGCCTGCACGGCATCGTGGTCGGGCAGGCCGAGCCGGCACTGGTCGAGGCGGTGCGCAAGCGGCCGCTGGTGCATATCGCCGACGGCGCAGGCTGCGACGGCATCCTCGAGGGTCTGGCCCACCACGGCGCGCTGCGCGCGCAGCAGGGCGCCGCTGCGCCCGATGTGCCCGATGTGACCGATGCGGCGGCCGGCAAGGCCGGCCTGGTCATGGTCTACCACCGCCAGCCGTTCGACGAGGTGGTCGAGAACGGCGTGCCGTGCCGGCGCCGTCCGCGCAGCCCGAACGGCATCATCCCGACCCTGCTGCGCTTCTTCGCCGGCAGCGGGCGCGGTTCCTGGGTCGCGTGGTCGCAGCAGGAAAGCCGCACGCCGGCCGGTTTCGAGACCCACGTCGTGGTCGACGCCGAACGCTACCCGAGCCTGGTGGCCGCGCGCGTGGCGCTCACCGCCGAAGACATCGACATCTTCTACAAGAAGTTCTCGAAAGAGGCGTTCTGGCCGATCATTTTCTCCTTCCCGGACAAGGCCGAGTTCAACCAGGCCCACTGGGAGCGCTTCCTGGAGGTGAACCGCCTGTTCGCCGAGCAGGCCGCGCGCGAAGCCGGGGAGGGCGCGGTGGTCTGGGTCCACGACTACAACCTGTGGATGGTGCCGGCCTTCCTGCGCCCGCTGCGCCCGGACCTGCGGATCGCCTTCTTCCACCACACGGCCTTCCCGTCCAGCGACGTGTTCAACATCCTGCCGTGGCGGCGCGACATCATCGGCAGCCTGCTGCAATGCGACTACGTCGGCTTCCATATCCCGCGCTACGTCGAGAACTTCGTCGACGCGGTACGCTCGTTCGCCCCGGTGGACGTGTGCGGCACCGCGCCCTGCGCGCCGCGCTTCCTGACCTACGGCTGCGCGCTCGGCGTCGACACCATGACGAGTGCGATCGAGGTCGGCGGCAGGCGGGTGGCGCTGGGCGCGCATCCGGTCGGCACCGACGCCGCCATGATCGAGGCCCTGGTCGCCACGCCGGCGGTGCGCGCGCAGGCCGGCGCCCTGCGCGACTACCTGGGCGACGTCACCGGCATCGTCTCGATCGAGCGCCTCGACTACGTGAAGGGCACGCTGGAGAAGCTGCAGGCCTTCGAGCGCCTGCTGGAACAGCATCCCGAACACATCGGCAAGGTCACGCTCCTGAACATCATCACCCCGGCGGCGCCAGGGATGGACATCTACGAGAACCTGCGCGTCGAGGTCGACCGCACCGTGGGTCGCATCAACGGCCGCTTCTCGACCCTGGGCTGGGTGCCGGTGCGCTACTTCTACCGTTCGCTGCCCTTCGACGAGGTGATCGCCCACTATGCGGCCTGCGACGTGGCCTGGATCACGCCGCTGCGCGACGGGCTGAACCTGGTCGCCAAGGAATTCGTCGCCGCCAAGCGCGCCGCGGGCAACCCGGGCGTACTGATCCTGTCCGAGTTCGCCGGCGCCGCGGTCGAGCTGCACGGCGCCCTGCTGACCAACCCCTACGACGCCAACGCGATGACGGCGACCCTGCACCAGGCGCTCTCGATGGGCGAGGACGAGCGCGCCTACCGCACCGCGCGCATGGGCATGATCGTCGCCGAGCACGACGTCGCGCGCTGGGGCGAGGACTTCCTCGCCGCGGTAAACTCCGCCTGCGCGCAGCCGCCGCTCGAAGCGGATGCCGCCTGACATTGGAAACACACGAAAGAAAGAAACATGCGTAATCTCATCACCAACAACGACATCCAGGCCTGGCTGGTCGCCTTCGGCATCGCCGTGGCCGTGATCGTGCTGCTGTATGCGGCCAAGGGCCTGCTGCTGCGGCGCCTGGCGCACATCGCCCCGAATACCGTGACCTATCTCGACGACCTGGCCGTCAAGATCCTCGCCGCCACCCACCCGGTATTCATCCTGCTGATGGGCGTGTATGCCGGGGCCCAGGGCCTGATCATGGCCGAGCGCAGCGCGCTGTTCCTGCAGCACCTGACCGTGACCGTGCTGCTGCTGCAGGCGGCGCGCTGGGGCGACGTCGGCATCAAGGGCTGGTTCCACCACTACCGGCTGCGCCGCAGCGCCGAGGATGCGGCCAGCACCACCTCGACCGCGGCGCTGGGCTTCGTCGCCCGCACCGCGCTGTGGGTGGTGATCGCCCTGATGATCCTCGATAACTTCGGGGTCAACATCACGACCCTGGTCGCCAGCCTCGGGATCGGCGGTATCGCGGTGGCGCTGGCGATGCAGAACATCCTGGGCGACTTGTTCTCTTCCCTCTCGATCGTGCTGGATAAACCGTTCGTGGTGGGCGACTTCATCATCGTCGACGACGTGCTCGGCACGGTCGAATACGTGGGCCTGAAGACCACCCGCCTGCGCAGCCTGGGCGGCGAACAGATCGTGTTCTCGAACAGCGACCTGCTCAAGAGCCGGATCCGCAATTACAAGCACATGCAGACCCGGCGCGTGCTGTTCACGATCCGCGTTCCCTACAAGGTCAGCAAGGCCCAGGTGCTGGCGATCCCGCAGATCCTGCGCGAAGCGGTCGAGGCCCAGGAGCAGGCGACCTTCGACCGCGCCCACTTCAAGGGCTACGGCACCTCCTCGCTCGAGTTCGAGACCGTGTACTACGTGAAGAGCGGCGACTACGGCGTCTACATGGACGTGCAGCAGGCCATCAACGTGATCCTGTTCGAGCGCTTCGAGAACGAGGACATTCCCTTCGCCTACCCGACCCAGCTGCTCAAGCTGGACCAGCCGGAAGCCTGGCTCGACGTGCAGGCGGCCGTGCCCGAGGAGCGCCGCGCCGCCAACGGCTAGACCCTCGCCGCCGCGGCGGTATAATGCCGCCCGGCTGCCGCTGCGGCAGCCTGGGCGACGGACGCGGGGGACTTGGGCGAGATGGCGGATGCAGGCAAGGCGGCGGGGCAGGGCTTCCTGCTCACCCGTCATTGGAACGATACCGACGCGGGCGTCGAGGTCGACTTCTGGCTCGCCACCGATGACGGGCCGCGCCGCGTGCGCGTGCCGCCCCAGCCGGCGATCGCCTTTGTCCCGCGCGAGCAGCGCGAGGCGGTCGAATTCGTGCTGCGCGGGGAACGTGGCGCCGGCGGCTGGGAGCTGCGCGAACTGGCGCTGGCGGACTTCCGCCAGCGTCCGGTGCTGGGCCTGTACTGCCGCGGCTACCGCCAGTTGCTGCGCCTGGAAAAGCGCCTGCGCCAGCAGGGCGTGGACGTGTTCGAGGCCGACATCCGCCCGCCCGAGCGCTACCTGATGGAGCGCTTCGTCACGGCACCGGTCAGCTTCACCGGCGACGTCGACCCCGCCGATGCCCGCCTCCTCGCCCAGGGGCAGCTGAAACCCGCGCCCGGCTACCGTCCGACATTGCGCCTGGTCTCGCTCGACATCGAAACGACCGCGCAAGGCGAGCTGTATTCGATCGCCCTGGAAGGTTGCGGCCAGCGCCAGGTCTACATGCTCGGCCCGCCGAACGGCGACGCGACCGGCATCGACTTCGCCCTCGACTGGTGCGCCACGCGCGCCGAGCTGCTCGAACGCCTGGAAGCCTGGTTCCGCGCCCACGACCCGGATGCGGTCATCGGATGGAACCTGGTGCAGTTCGACATGCGCGTGCTGCAGGAGCACGCCGTCAGGCTCGGGCGTCCCTTGCGCCTGGGCCGCGACGGCAGCCCCATCGAATGGCGCGAGCACGGCGGCAAGCAGGAGCACTACTTCATCTGCATCGCCGGGCGCCTGGTCATCGACGGCATCGAGGCGCTGCGCTCGGCCACCTGGAGCTTTCCCTCGTTCAGCCTGGAGTCGGTGGCCCGGCAACTGCTGGGCGAGGGCAAGGCGATCGACAATCCCTTCGACCGCATGGCCGAGATCGACCGCATGTTCGCCGAGGACAAGCCGGCGCTGGCGCGCTACAACCTGAAGGACTGCGAGCTGGTCACGCGGATCTTCGACCGTACGAACCTGCTGGAATTCCTGATGGCGCGCGCCAGCGCGACCGGCCTGGCGGCCGACCGCAGCGGCGGCTCGGTGGCCGCCTTCGAGCACCAGTACATCCCGCTGATGCACCGCCAGGGCTACGTGGCGCCGAACATCGGCGACGTACCCGGCGGCGACAGCCCGGGCGGCTTCGTCATGGATTCGCGCTCCGGCCTCTACGATTCGGTGCTGGTGCTCGACTACAAAAGCTTGTACCCGTCGATCATCCGCACCTTCCTGATCGACCCGGTCGGCCTGGTCGAGGGCCTGCGCGAAGCGGAGTCCGCGACCGTGCCCGGCTTTCGCGGCGCGCGCTTCTCGCGCACCCGGCACTGCCTGCCGGGCATCGTGCGCCAGGTCTGGGAAGGACGCGACGCCGCCAAGCGCGAGCGCAACGCGCCGCTGTCGCAGGCCCTGAAGATCATCATGAACGCCTATTACGGCGTGCTGGGATCGTCGGGCTGCCGCTTCTTCGATCCGCGCCTGGCGTCCTCGATCACCATGCGCGGCCACCAGATCATGCACCGCACGCGCGAACTGATCGAGGAGCAGGGCTACCAGGTCATCTACGGCGACACCGACTCGACCTTCGTCTGGCTCGGCCGCGCCCACGAGGATCGCGACGCCGAATGCATCGGCCGCGCCCTGGTCGAGCACGTCAACGCCTGGTGGAACCGCACGTTGCGGGACGAGCTCGGCCTGGACAGCGTGCTCGAGCTCGAATACGAAATCCATTACCGGCGCTTCCTGATGCCGACCGTGCGCGGATCGGACGAAGGCAGCAAGAAGCGCTACGCCGGCCTGGCGACGCTGCCTGGGGGCGGCGAGGAGATGGTCTACAAGGGCCTGGAAACGGTGCGTACCGACTGGACGCCGCTGGCCCAGCAGTTCCAGCAGGAGCTCTACCTGCGCGTGTTCAAGGGCGAACCCTACGAGGATTACGTGCGCGACTACGTGGCGCGCACCCTGCGCGGCGATCTCGACGATCTGCTCATATACCGCAAGCGCCTGCGCCGCCCGCTCGAGGAATACGAACGCAATGTCCCGCCGCACGTGCGCGCCGCGCGCATGGCCGACGACTTCCACCTGCGTCACGGGCGGCCGGCGATCTACCGCAACGGCGGCTGGATCCGCTACGTGATGACCCTGGCCGGCCCCGAGCCGCTGGAGGCGCGCCGCTCGGGCATCGACTACGAGCACTACCTCACGCGCCAGCTGGAACCGATCGCCGACGCCATCCTGCCCTTCCTGGGCGACAGTTTCGGCCGGCTCACCAGCCGCCAGGGCGCCCTGTTCTAAGTAAGGGCGCAAGCGCGCCTGGCAAAACGGCTAGGTGCGCCGGCGCCGACAGGCCGGTACACTCGGCCGTTCCGACCGTCCGCTATCGGCCAGGAGGCCGCTGGCGCGCATCGTAAGTGGCAGACGGCAGCCGGCAGCGGACGGCTTGTGTCGCACCACACCATGGAATCCAGCACATGCATAGCGAGTTCATTACGTCCGTTCCCTACCTTTACACCGAGCGACTCATCCTTCGCGAATATCGACGGCAGGACTTCGAGGCATTCGCGGCGCATCTGGCCGACCCCGAAAGCGCCGCCCACCTGGGCCCGACGGACCGCCATGCCGCATGGCGCATCTTCTGTTCGCAGGCAGGGCTATGGCTGCTCGATGGCGCCGGATGGTGGGCTGTCGAGGAAAAGGAGAGCGGTCGACTTGTCGGGAGCGTCGGCGCCTTCTTTCGCGAGGACGCCAGCGTGATGGAGCTTGGCTGGAATACCTACCGTGCCTGCTGGGGCCAGGGATTCGCCACCGAGGCGGCGGCGGCCGCCGTGCGCCATGCGCTCGAGATCCGGCGCGAACCGAAAGTCCGGGCGCTCATCGCGTCCGCCAATGCATCCTCGCTGCGCGTTGCCAGGCACCTTGGCCTGACCTATGAAGGGGACACCGAGATCGTCGGCAAGACGGTGGGAGTGTATGCGCGCGAGCGGGATGGCGCGGCGGTCTAGTCCCGCTCGCGCATCGGTTGGCGGCATGCCGAGCGGCGCCCGCCGGCGCTTCAGGCCGCGTGCGGCGCGCCGGCGGGATGCTCGCCCAGGATGCGTTCGAGCTGTTCGAAATTGGCCGGTTTCACCAGGTGATGGTCGAAGCCGGCGCCTTTCGACAGCGTGAAGTCGTGTGCCTGGCCGTAGCCGGTGAGGGCGACCAGCAGCGCGCCGCGGCCGGCCGGGTGCTGGCGCAGGCGGCGCGCCAGTTCGTAGCCGTCGATGCGCGGCAGGCCGATGTCCAGGATATATACATCGCAGCCATCCTTGGCTGGCGCCTCGAGTACCGCCAGCGCCGCCAGCAGCGCCTCGGCGTCGTCGAACAGGGCCACCGCATGGCCCTGGGCTTCGAGCGCGGCGGCCAGCGAAGCGCCGGCGTCGCGGTTGTCATCGACCACGGTGATGCGCAGCGGCCGCGCGGCGGCGCCCGGGACCCGGGAAGCGAAGGCATCGGCGGCATCGGCGGCAACGGTGGGCCCGGCGATGGTCGGCAGGGAGATCGTGAAGGTGCTGCCCTGGCCCTGGCCGCCGCTGTCGGCGGTCACCGCGCCACCGTGCAGCTGGGCGATGCTTTTCACTAGGGTCAGCCCCAGGCCCAGTCCGCCCTGGGCGCGGTCTGGCGTGCGCTCGCCCTGGGTGAACAGGTCGAACACCTGGGGCAGCAGGGCCGGCGCGATGCCGCTGCCGTTGTCCTGGACCGTGATGGTGGCCTGGTCCCCGTGCACGGCGAGATCCAGGCGCAGGCTGCCGTGCTGCTGGGTGTACTTGGCGGCGTTGTTCAGGAGGTTCGAGACCGCCTGCACCAGGCGCGTGCGGTCGCCGTTCACGTGGACCGGTCCGGCGGGCAGGCTCAGCTCCAGGGCGTGGTGGCGCGCCTCGATCAGGGGCCGCACCTGCTCGACGGCGGCGTCGAGCACCGCGCGCAGCTCGAGCGGCGCGCGCTCCATCTGCACCAGCCCGCGCGTCACGCGCGAGACGTCGAGCAGGTCGTCGACCAGTTCGGTCATGTGGCGCACCTGGCGCTCGATGATCTCGCCGGCGCGCTGGGCATAGGCCGGGTCGCCCTGGCGCAGGCGCAGGACCTGGGCCGCGGTGCTGATCGGCGCCAGCGGGTTGCGCAGTTCGTGCGCCAGCATGGCCAGGAAGTCGTCCTTGCGCTGGTTCGCCATGCGCAGCGCGTTCTCCGCCAGCTTCTGGTCGTGGATGTCGGTGCAGGTACCCATCCAGCGCACGATCGTTCCATCCACGTCGCGCACCGGCATGGCGCGCCCGAGCACCCAGCGCCAGGCGCCCGAGCGCTCGCGCAGGCGGTACTGGATTTCGTAGGTCTCGCCGCTGGCCAGGCTGTGGCGCCAGGCGGCCCAGGCGGGCGCGCGGTCATCCGGATGGAACATGTCGGCCCAGTGGACGCCGTCGGTGCTGCCGGGATTCATCCCGGTGAACTCGTACCAGCGCTCGTTGAAGTAGTCGTGGAAGCCGTCGGGCAGGGTCGACCAGACCATCTGCGGCATCGCGTTGGCGATGGTGCGGAACATCGCTTCGCTGGCGGCCAGCGCGATGTCGCTGCGCAGGCGCGAGCTGGCGGTATGGGCGCGCTCGGCCACTTCGCGCATCAGGGCCAGGTCTTCGGGCGACCAGTCGCGCGGCCGGGCGGCGTTGACGAACACCATGGCGACCAGCTGCTCGTCTTCCAGCACCGGCACGTTGACAAAGGAGGCCGCGCCGAGCGCGGCCAGCGCGTCGGCCGAGGCGGCGGTGCGGGCATCGAGGTGGACGTCGCGCACCAGCACCGGCTGGCCGCGCCGCAGCGCGTCGATGAAGCCGCCGAACTGGCGCAGGTCGAGGGCGCCGGCCATGCTCTCGGCGCCCTCGGCGCACCAGTCGCGCTCGATGTGCAGGGTGTCGCCGGCGGCGCCGACCAGGCCGAAGCCGGCCCGGCTCGCGCCCAGGGTCTCGCCGAGGATGCGCCCGGCGCAGTGGCCGATGTCCTCGGGCGAGCGCAGCTCGCGCAGGGCTTCGGTCAGGCGCGCCAGCGCGTCGCGCCGGATCTCGCTCTGCACGCGGTCGGTAACGTCGGAGCCGAGCACCAGCACGCCGCCGACCCGGCCGTCCTTGGCGCGCACCGGCTGCAGGACATAGTCGACGTAGCGGTCGAGCATCGGTGCGCCCGGCGCCGCCTGCATCGCATACCTGGCGCCGGTGGCGGTGATCGGCGTTCCGCTGCGGTAGACCTGGTCGAGCATCTCGACATAGCCCTGGGCGGCGACGTCGTCGAGCACCTCGGCGATGGGATGGCCGAGCACCGCGCGCTGCCCGATCAGGTGCAGGTAGCCGGGATTGACGAATTCGAAGCGGTGCTCGGGGCCGCGCAGCAGGGCCATGAACATCGGGGCCTCCTGGAACAGCTCGGCGAACTGGCGCCTGCTCTGGTAATCCTGGTCGTCGGTGTCGGCCATGGTGGTCGGATCGTCGTTGCGCTATCGGTGGGTGGTCGGGCTGCCTGCCCATGGCCAGCCATGGGAAACCCGGCATCATACCGCGTCGGCGCCGGTCGCGTGCGACTTCGCCGCCGGCAGGCCATTACAATGGGGCATTCATACACGCGTGGAGTGGGCATACCATGGAATGGCTATCCGATCCGAACATCTGGGTGGGTTTCCTGACCCTGGTCGTGCTCGAAATCGTCCTCGGGATCGACAACCTGATCTTCATTGCCATCCTGGCCGAGAAACTCCCGCCGCAGCAGCGCGACAAGGCGCGCCTGCTGGGCCTGACGCTGGCGATGGTGATGCGCCTCGGCCTGCTCACCATGATTTCGTGGATCGTGTCGCTGACCGCGCCCTTGTTCTCGGTCGGTAGCCTCGATTTCTCCGGGCGCGACCTGATCCTGCTGCTGGGCGGCCTGTTCCTGCTGGCCAAGGCGACCATGGAGCTGCACGAGCGCGTCGAGGGCAAGACCCACGCGCATGCCGGTCCGGTCGAGTACGCGTCCTTCGGCGTCGTCGTGGCCCAGATCATCGCGCTCGACGCCGTGTTCTCGCTCGACTCGGTGATCACCGCGGTCGGCATGGTCGATTCGCTGGGCGTCATGATGGCGGCCGTGGTGGTCTCGATGGGCGTGATGCTGTTCGCCTCCAAGCCGCTGACGCGCTTCGTGAACGCCCACCCGACGGTCGTCGTGCTGTGCCTGAGTTTCCTGCTGATGATCGGCCTGTCCCTGATCGCCGAGGGCTTCGGCTTCCACATTCCGAAGAGCTACCTGTACGCGGCGATCGGTTTCTCGGTGATGATCGAGGCCCTGAACCAGCTGGCGCGGCGCAATTTCGCGAAACAGGAAGCCCATATTCCGCTGCGCGAGCGCACCGCCGACGCCGTGCTGCGCCTGCTCGGCGCCAAGGGAGGAGAAGGAGCCCCCGGTGCGGCATCCGATACGGCGCCCGCGCCGGACACCGCCTTCGTGCCCGAAGAGCGCAACATGGTCAGCGGCGTGCTGAGCCTGTCGCAGCGCTCGATCCGCTCGATCATGACCGTTCGCGCCGATATTTCCTGGATCGACCTGGAAGCCGACGCCGCCACCATCCGCACCCAGCTGCTCGACACGCCGCACGGCTTCTTCCCGGTCTGCCGGGGCGAACTCGACGAAATCGTCGGCGTGGCACGCGCCAAGGACCTGATGGCCGACCTGACCCATGCGGGCAGCATCGATCCCGCCCACGTGCGCCCGCCGATCATCGTGCCCGACGCCAGCGGCGTGCTGAAGGTGATGGAAACCCTGAAGCGTTCGCACGGCCAGGTGGTCCTGATCGCCGACGAATACGGCACCATCCAGGGCCTGGTGACGCCGATCGACATCCTGGAAGCGATCGCCGGCGAATTCCCGGACGAAGACGAGCTGCCCGTGGTGCGCGAGGAAGGACCGGGCCGCTGGCGCGTGGACGGCAGCGCCGACCTGCATTACCTGCAGCAGGTGCTGGGCACCGATGCCCTGGTGAGCGAGAACGACGAGTACACCTCGCTGGCCGGCTTCATGCTGGAACAGTTCGGCACCCTGCCCGAGGTCGGGCAGGCGGTGGAACTGGACAACCTGCGCTACGAGGTGGCAGAGGTGCTGGACCGGCGCATCGCGACCGTGCTGGTGAGCCGGATTGCGCCGGCAGAGCGGCCGGCGCGGGCGTCCTGATAGACGCCCGGCCAGCCCTGATGCCGTCCAGGCAAGGCGGTGATGTAGGGTGGGCACCCCGTGCCCACGCGTTACGCACGTGACCGGCAGTCACAGGCGGCGACATTTCGTCCGCGAAGTGTGCAATGCGAGCGGGCTGGGATTGACATTAGCGGGCGAGAAGTTCCAGCCGGCACACAAAGGAAGCGCCTGCAACGCGTGGGCACGGAGTGCCCACCCTACAACGACGGCCAAGCTAAATGGCGTTCGCTCACCGGGCCACGTGTTTCCTTACTCCTCATCCCCCGCGTTCGGATCGGGCTCGCCCGATCCGCCGTCCGGCGCACCGGTATCCAGGCGCGGCAGCGGCGCCAGCGCCGGGCCTTCCAGCACCTTGCCCGCGCAATCGAAGCGGCTGCCGTGGCATTCGCAGTCCCAGCTGGTCTCGGCGCCGTTCCACTTCAGGGCGCAGCCCATGTGGGTGCACTTGCCCGATACCACGTGCAGCGCGCCCTCGGGCGAGCGGTAGACCGCCACCGGCTGGCCCTGCAGTTCGAGCTGGCGGCTCTCGCCGGGCTTGACCGCGTCGAGCTGGCCGCGGGCGGCGGCGTCCAGGCGCAGCGGGTCCGGCGTCGGCGCCTGCGTCGATTCCTGTTCGAAGCCCTCCGGGCGCTGGCCCGGGTCGATGCGACCGACCCGGTACAGGTCCTGCCAGGGATTGGCGCGCCCGAGGATGCCGTCGGCCAGCAGCATGCCGGCCAGGGTGCCGTAGGTCAGGCCGTCGCCCGAGAAGCCGGTGGCGATCCAGGTGTTGCGCGCATCGATGTTCCGGCCGATGCAGGGCAGCTTGTCGGGCATGCGGTAGCGCTGGGCCGACCAGCGGTACGCGACCGGACCGAGTGCGAAGTGCGCACGCGCGAACTTTTCCAGCAGGTCGAAGCGCTCGTCGCCGACGACTTTCTTGCCGAGCTGATGGGCGGCGCCGACCACGACCAGGTAGTCGCGCCCGTGGGCCCGGTAGCTGCGGATCGAATGACGCTCGGCGCCGATGCTCCAGTACACGCCGGGCGCGGGCGGCTCCCCATGCAGCGGCAGGGCGACCCCGTATTCGCGCACCACGCCCATCGAGGACTGCACCAGGTGGATGCCGGCCGGGGTGTGGGTGGCCAGGATCACCTGCCGGCAATGGACTTTGGCGTGCGCGGTGTGCACCAGCGGCGGATCGTCGTCGATTGCCAGCACCTCGGTGTTCTCGAAGACCAGGCAATCCTCGCTGCCGATGGCCTGGGCCAGCTGGCGCACGTAGGCCAGCGGCTGGAACTGGGCGGCGCCCTCGACGCGCAGGGTGCACACGCCGGGCACGGGCAGCGGCGCGCCATCCTGCAGGCTGGCCTCCAGGCCGGCGGCCGTGGCGGCGGCATGCTCGTCGCGCACCAGCTGCTCGTGGGCGGCGTCGGCGGCGATCAGGTGCCAGCCCACGCGCTCGAAGGCGCAATCGAGCCCGTGCCGTTCGGCGGTGCGCGCGACCAGCTCGATCGCGGCGCCGCGCGAGGCCGCCACCGCGGCTGCCGCATCCGGCCCATGTTCGGCGGCGATCGCCTGCAGGTTGACGTCCACGGTCGGATACAGGTTGCCGGTCGAGTTGCCGGTCGAGCAGGCGCCGACCTTGCGCGCTTCCAGCACGGCGACCCGCTTGCCGGCTTCGACCAGCAGCATGGCGGCCGTCAGGCCGGCGATGCCGCCGCCGACGATGGCAACGTCGACCTGCAGGTCGGTCTGCAGGGTCGGCAGGCAGGCGCTCTTGGCGGCCGTGCCCTGCCAGAGTGAAGAGGTGTCCATGGCGCCCTCAGGCCTAGACCGGTATGGTCGAGCTGCCGCCGGCGGCCGAGCCGTAGTCCTGCAGGCTCTTGAAGGGCAGGCGGCGCTCGTTGAGGGCGGCCAGGATCGCGCCGAGCTGCTCCTCGTTCGGCGCGATGTAGACGACCAGCTGCTCGACCTCGTCTTCCCAGTAGGGGGCGTAGGGCACGTCGGTCTCGGTCATGACCTTGGCCTTGAAGCTGCCGTCCTGCAGTTCGGCGAACAGGGTGACGCGGACGTCCGGATTGGTGCTGTTGTTAACGGTGAGATCCATGGCGCTCCAGTGGTGATGGTGGTTGACAGGCGCCGCCGCGGCCGGCGGCGACGGCCTGCCGATCTTCGCGCTAAACGCGCCCGGGCGGCGCAGCTTTGCCTCCCGTCAATTCGCCGGCGCCGCTCGACCGGCTTGGCGTTTGCGCAGGGTAACGTGCGCAGCCGCTGCTGTCGAAGTGCTAAGTTCGACAGGGAGCAAAGGACGAACCGAACACACGAAAGGAGCAGCATGAAAGCCGTCGTTTTCCATGACGTGGGCGACATCCGCCTCGAGGACGTGCCCGAACCGAAGATCGAGCAGCCGGGCGACGCCATCGTGCGCATCACCGTGAGCGCCATCTGCGGCACCGACCTGCACTTCGTGCGCGGCACCTTCGCCGGCATGCAGGCCGGCACCATCCTCGGCCACGAAGCGGTCGGCATCGTCGAGGCGGTGGGCAGCGAGGTGCGCAACCTGTCGGTCGGCGACCGCGTCGTGATCCCCTCGACCATCGCCTGCGGCTATTGCTCCTACTGCCGCGCCGGCTACTACAGCCAGTGCGACAACGCCAACCCGAACGGCCCTGCGGCCGGCACCTCCTTCTATGGCGGACCGCAGCCCACCGGTCCCTTCAACGGCCTGCAGGCGGAAAAGGCGCGCGTGCCCTCCGCCAGCATCAACCTGGTCAAGCTGCCCGAGCAGGTCACGGACGACCAGGCCATCCTGCTGTCCGACATTTTCCCGACCGGCTACTTCGGCGCCGACCTGGCCGGCATCAAGCACGGGCATACCGTGGCCGTGTTCGGCTGCGGCCCGGTCGGCCAGTTCGCGATCGCCTCGGCCAAGCTGATGGGCGCCGGACGCGTGCTGGCAGTCGACAACCTTCCGGACCGCCTCGCGATGGCCAAGCGCCAGGGCGCCGAGGTCATCAATTTCGACGAGGAAGACCCGGTCAAGGTGATCATGTCGCTCACCGGCGGGATCGGCGCCGATTGCGCGATCGACGCGGTCGGCGTGGACGCCGAGTGTCCGCACCACGGCCCGGCGGCGAAGCAGGCGGCAGAGCAGGCGGACGAGTTCGAGAAGGAGCGCGAAGCCGTCGCCCCGGTGCAGCACCCGGATGGCCCGAACTGGCATCCGGGCCAGGCCCCGTCCCAGGCCCAGCAGTGGGCGGTGCAGGCGCTGGCCAAGGCCGGCACGCTGTCGATCATCGGCGTCTATCCGC
Source organism: Massilia haematophila (assembly GCF_042647645.1). Lineage (NCBI taxonomy): Bacteria > Pseudomonadati > Pseudomonadota > Betaproteobacteria > Burkholderiales > Oxalobacteraceae > Massilia > Massilia haematophila. Next base: position 1,180,908 of record NZ_JBHRVV010000001.1, read on the forward strand.
CGGCCGACACCTCGTTCCCGATCGGGAGCGCGATGAACAAGAACCTGACCATCCGGATGGGCAACTGCAACCACCGCAAGTACATTCCGGATTTGATCGAACTGGTGCGCACCGGCGCCATCGATCCGACCGCCATCATCACCCAGCGCGAAGGCATGGAATCCGTGATCGATGCGTATAAAGCCTTCGACCAGCGCCGTCCGGGCTGGCTGAAGGTGGCCCTGGTCGAACCAGGCGCGGGCGCCCAGGGCGCCAATCCCCCAACCCTTTGACCCGACGGGAGGCTGACATGCCACAAGGAGATAAATCGTCCTACACCGACAAGCAGAAGCGCCAGGCCAAGCATATCGAGGAAAGCTACGAGAAGCGCGGCACGCCGCCGGCCGAGGCCAAGCGCCGCGCCTGGGCCACGGAAAACAAGGTGTCCGGGGGCGGCAAGAAACATTGAGTATTGCGATTGAGTACTGCGATTGAGTACTGCGATTGAGTACTGCGATCGACCCCTGCGCATCCGGCGCGCGGCGGCGCCGCACGATCAGTGCCTTACATTCAGTGCCTTACATCCAGTGCCTTACAGCGTCAGTGCATTGTCGCGCAGGTACGCGTCGAGCACGTGCACCGAGGGTGAGCCGGCCGCCAGCCCGACGTAGGTGTCGGGCCGCAGCAGGTAGACGGCGTCGTGCGCCAGGCCGGCGTGCGCGCAGCGTTCGTTCCACGGATAGCTGCGCAGGAGCACCCGGTGGGCGTCGCACCAGGCCTGGATGTCCGGCTTGGCGTGGCCATACACATGCATCTGCCAGGCGGGTAGGGGCAGGGGCGCGAAATTGTCGCCGCCCTCGTACGCGATCCAGGGCAGGCGGTCGCCGCCGCGGATCCTGCCCGCCGTACCGCTGTTCAGCGGCGCGTGGCGGTAGTGCAGCACGGTCTGCGAGATCGTGCGGAACAGGTATTCGCGCGTCACAGGCAGCTTTGCCAGCAGCGGCATGAGGCGCGGCGCCAGGCCGGTGCGCACGATCTCGGCGACCGGGCCGTTCGCGCTGAGGAAACCGAACACGCGGTCGGTGGTCTCGACCAGGCGCCGCGCGAACGGCAGGCGCTCGGCCTCGTAGCTGTCCAGGAGCAGGTCGGGGGCGCGGCCCTGCAGCACGGCGGCCAGCTTCCAGGCCAGGTTGATGGCGTCGCCGATGCCGGTGTTCATCCCCTGGCCGCCGGCCGGGCTGTGGATATGGCCGGCGTCGCCGACGAGGAAGGCGTGCCCGCGCCGGAAGTGCTCGGCGACCCGGTGGTGCACGTGGTAGGTCGAGAACCAGTTGAGCTTGTGCACGCTGATCAGGAGGTTGTCGATGGCGCGCTGGCTGACGTCGGAAAATTGCAGGGTGTCCGCATGCCCGGCCCGTTCGTCGCGCACGGTGCCGACCAGCCGCCCGTGTCCGCCCGGTCCCATGGCGAACACCGCCAGCAGGTCGGCTTCGTCGAGGTCGAGGTTGAGTTCGCCGTTCAGGGCCGGGCTTTCGCCCTCGATGTCGGCGACGTAGAACACCTGGCGGTAGGTGCCGCCGGGGAAATCGACGCCGATCAGCTTGCGCACCGTCGAGCGCGCGCCGTCGCAGCCGGCAATGTAGCGCGCCTCGACGCGTTCGGTGTTGCCCCGCACGTCGCGCAGCTGGGCCACGATGCCGTCGCCGTCTTCCTCGAAGTGCTCGAGGGCGCATTCGCGCTCGACCCGCACGCCGGCCGCTTCCAGGCGCGCGACCAGCAGGCGCTCGTGCCTGTCCTGCGGAAAGATCTGCAGGAAGGGGTAGGGCGTCAGGCCGGCGCCGATCGCCCCGAGCTCGATACGCGCCCGGTGCTCGCCCTCGGTCCAGATGTTGAAGGCCCCGATCGGATAGCCCTGTTCGATCACGGGCGTGGCCAGGTCGAGCTGGCGGTAGAGTTCCAGCGTGCGTGCCTGGACCACCAGGGCGCGCGAGGTGGTGCCGGGGCCTTGCGTGGTGTCGACGATGCGCACGTCGACGCCGATGCGGTTCAACCACAGTGCGAGCACCAGGCCGCTGGGGCCGGCGCCGACGATCAGGACCTGGGTTTGCGACATCGCACACCTCCATCGCGGCAAGCGGAAACTGGAGCGGAAACAGGAGCGGAAGCTGGCGGCGGCCGCCACCGGGCACCCGGTTTAGACATGCTACGCCTGCCGGTGAGTTCCCGCACCTGGCCCGTGGTGCCGCAACAGCCATGTCGTGCCGGCGCGCGGACGGTCGTGCGCTGGCGGGCCGTGCTATCGTGGCGCCAGGCGCAATCGGAACATGGAGGAAGAACAGGTGACTGCACATCCAGCGACAACGCCCGCAACCGCAGCCGCGTGCCGCATCGCCCGCATCGGCATTCTGACCGGCGGCGGCGATGCACCCGGCCTGAACGCCGTGATCCGTTCGGTGGTGCTGGCTGCTGGCCGGCTCGGCTGGGAATGCCATGGCATCCGCGACGGCTTCAACGGCCTGCTGGCGCCGGAAACCTGCGCCGGCGAACCGGTGCGGCGACTCAGCGAGGAAGACGTGCATGCGATCGGCCACCTCGGCGGCACCATCCTCGGCAGCACCAACCGCGGCAGTCCCTTGCGCTATCCGACGTCCCAGCCCGATGGCAGCCTGCGCGAGACCGACCGCACGCAGGAAGTCGTGCAGCGCTGCCGCGAGCGCGGCCTGGACGCCCTGGTCGTGGTCGGCGGCGACGGCTCGATGGGCATCGCCGAGGCGCTGCACCGGAAGGGCCTGAAGGTGGTCGGGGTGCCGAAGACCATCGACAACGACCTGGCCCACACCTTTTCCACCTTCGGCTTCGATAGCGCCGTCGGTTTCGCCACCGAATGCATCGACCGCCTGCACACCACCGCCTACAGCCAACACCGGGTGATGGTGGTCGAGGTCATGGGGCGCTACGCCGGCTGGATCGCGCTGCACGCGGGCATCGCCGGCGGCGCCCATGCGATCCTGGTGCCGGAGATCCCGTACCGGGTCGAGGCCGTGGCCGACGCCGTGCGCCGGCGCGCCGCCGCCGGCCACCATCACGCGGTCGTCGTGGTCGCCGAAGGCGCGGCGCCCGCGGCCGGCGCGCGCCGGGTCAAGAGCGCGGCGGAAGTGGGCCGCGCCGAGCGCCTGGGCGGCATTGGCGCCGAGATCGAGGCCGCGCTGGCGGAAGCGACCGGCAAGGAGTGCCGGACCGTCGTGCTCGGCCACCTGCTGCGCGGCGGCAGCCCATCGGCCTTCGACCGGGTCTGCGCCTCGCGCTTCGGCGCGGCGGCGGTGCGCGCGCTGGCCGGCGGCCATGCCGGCGTCATGGTCGCGCTGGGCTGGAACACGATCGAGCTGGTGCCCTTGTCGGACGTTGCCGGGCGCACCAAGCAGGTGCCGGTCGATGGCGATACGGTCGCCACTGCACGCGAACTGGGCATCTGCCTTGGGGATTGAGCGCAATCGCGCGCATCGGCTGCACAAATTTCGTGCATTTCATTAACATTTCGATACTTTTGTAATCCCTGTCTTACACCCTTGGAGCACTCGTGCCGATTCTCGGCGCCAAGTTCAGTCTGGATAATTATGGTAATTATTCAACAAGATTGGACCTGTTTTCCATGACGACCTCCATCGTTACCGATGTTCCTGAAATTGCCCAGGCTGCGCACGCTCCCGCCCGGACAGCCACGCCTGCCAAGGACCTGTATTTCGCGCTGCTGGCCGACCCGCTCGGCAACAGTCGCGCCGCCGAGGATTTCCTGCGCGCCCAGATCGCCAGCGTGCAGGCGATTCCGGCCGACCTGCCGCCGACCCTGGCCCAGCTGCCTGGCTGGGTCCAGGCCCGCACCGACGCGGTCGGCGCCGAGTACCGCGAATACCTCGACGCGCGCAAGGCCGGCGCCGCGCGCCGCTATTTCAGCAACCGGTCGCATGCGCTGAACTTCCTGAAAACGGTCGCGCCGACCAAGCTGGTCGACGGCGCCTGGCTCTACGGCCTGCTGCGCCACTGGGACAACCCGGACTTCCACCCGCTCATCAAGACCTATCTCGAGGAGCTCGGCGAAGGTGTGCCGGACAAGAACCACGTCACCATCTACCGCAAGCTGCTCGCGACCCACGGCTGCGAAGGCTGGGAACACCTGGGCGAGCGCCATTTCGTGCAGGGCGCGATCCAGCTCGCGCTCGGCCACAACGCCGACCGCTTCCTGCCCGAAGTCATCGGCTACAACCTGGGCTACGAGCAGCTGCCGCTGCACTTGCTGATCACTTCGTACGAGCTGAACGAGTTCGGCATCGACCCCTACTACTTCACGTTGCACGTGACGGTCGACAATGCCGCCAGCGGCCACGCCCAGAAGGCGGTACAGGCCTTGAACGACCTGATGCCGCGCGTGGGCGACCGCGCCGCCTTCTACCGCCGCGTGATCGACGGCTACCGCCTGAACGAGCTCGGCGCCGGCACCAACGCGGTGATCGCCGAGTTCGACCTGCAGGACGAACTGGTCGAGATCCTGGCCCAGAAGAGCGTGGTCGGCAAGAACATGCACTCGGATTACTGCCGCGTCGCCGGCCGCTCGGTCAACGACTGGCTGGGCCAGCCCGAACAGATTCCGGGCTTCCTGTCGGCGCTGGAGAGCGCGGGCTGGATCAAGCGCGGCGAGGACGTCGAGAATAGCCGCTTCTGGCGCCTGATCCACGGCGAGCGCGCCGAAATGTTCGGCGTGTTCAGCGCCTACGAGCAGCAGGTGCTGCGCGACTGGATCGTGACCAGCCCGAGCGGCAACGGCACGGCGAAGGAAGGCCGCATGCTGACCCACCGCGCGCGCCAGCGCACGCTGGACAACCTCGGCCAGCACCTCGACCGCAGCAGCAGCTATCCCGAGCGCGGCCTGATCCGCCGCCGCGCCGCCCGCGCCACCGAGCAAGACAGCGAAGGCGACAACGAGCTCGGCCTGCTCGAGCAGCGCGTCGCGGGCGCCGCCGGCAAGCAGGAAGCGATGCAGCTGCTGGGAGAGCTGATGTCGCCGGCCCACCACCACGGCGCGGCAGGCCTGATGGCGACCCGCATGTACACCAAGCTGCTCGAGATCTGAGGGGCACCGCAACCGCTTTTTCGCCAGCCGCTGTGCCCGATGGAGCGCAGCGGCTGGTTTCGCATGACCGCAACACAACAGTATAAGAACAGCAGTATAAGAAACAACAGTATAAGAAACGATAGGGACATACTCGTGCATATCCTCGAACAACGCTTCCTGCGTGGACCCAACCTCCACGCCGACACCCCCTGCCTGCTTTCCGTCATCGACCTGGAGGACCTGTACGGCGTCTCCTCGAAGGACATCCCGGGCTTCAACGACGCGCTCCTGAACCTGCTGCCCTCGCTGCACGGCCAGTTGCTGCCGACCGGCCAGCCCGGCGGCTTTGCCCAGCGCCTGCGCGCCGGCACCTACCTGGCGCGCGTGGTCGAGCACGTGACGCTGACCCTGCAGTCGCTGGCCGGGCCGACGGTCGGCTACGGCCGCACCCGGCCGGCCAACGGGCGTCCGGGCCAGTTCCGCATCGTGGTCCAGTACCAGATCGAGAAGCTGGCCGAGCCGGCCTTCCAGCTCGCGGTCGACCTGGTCACCGCACTGGCCCATGGCGAGGAGTTCGACATCGCGCCGCGCCTGGAGGAGCTGCGCGCGCTCGGCACCCGCTATGCGATCGGCACCAGCACCGCCGCCGTGCTTGCCGCGGCCCACGAACGCGGCATTCCGACCCAGCGCATCACCGAGGACGCCAACCTGTTCCAGCTCGGCTGGGGCGCGCGCCAGAAACGCCTGCAGGCGACCACCACCGGCGACACCAGCTACGTCGCGGTGAAGATCGCCAGCGACAAGCAGTTGACCAAGGCCCTGCTGCAGGAGGCGGGCGTGCCGGTGCCGGAAGGCGCGACCGTGACCTCGGTCGAGGAAGCCCAGCGCGTCGCGCGCCGCCTGCGCGTACCGGTCACGGTCAAGCCGCTGGACGGCAACCAGGGCAAGGGCGTGACCACCAACTGCGCCACGCCCGAGGAAGTGGCGCGCGCCTACGAGTTCGCGCGCAACTACGGCCGCCGCATCATCGTCGAGCGTTTCGTCGAAGGACGCGACTACCGCGTGCTGGTGGCGGGCGGGCGCATCGCGGCGGCCTCGTTCCGCCGCCCGGCGTACGTGGTCGGCGATGGCGTCAGTACCATCACCGAGCTGGTCGAGATCGAGAACCGCAATCCCGCGCGCGGCAACGGCCACAGCAACGTGCTGACCCGGATCGCGCTCGATGCCCATGCCGAGGACATGCTGCGCCGCCAGGGCTATGCGCCGGACGCGGTGCCGGGCCCGGGCGTCTGCGTCGAACTGCGCAGCAACGCCAACCTGTCGACCGGCGGCACCGCCGAGGACGTGACCGACCTGCTGCCTGAATCGACCCGCCAGCTGTGCGTGCGCGCGGCCAGCAAGATCGGCCTGGACGTGGCCGGCATCGACATCGTCTGCCGCGACATCGCGCTGCCGCTGGACGAGCAGGGCGGCGCCGTCATCGAAGTCAACGCCGCGCCCGGCATCCGCATGCACCAGCACCCGAGCAAGGGCGAGGCGCGCGATGCCGGCGTCGCCATCATCGACGGCCTGATGGGCGAATCGAACGGCCGCATCCCGCTGGTGGCGGTCACCGGCACCAACGGCAAGACCACCACCACCCTGATGATCGCGCATGCGGCGCGGGTGGCCGGCCTGGGCACCGGCGTGACCACCACCGAGGGCGTGTTCGTCAACGGCAAGCGCCTGGTGAAGGGCGACTGCACCGGCTACTGGTCGGCGCGCACCGTGCTGTCGGCGCCGGACGTCGACTTCGCCGTGCTGGAGACGGCGCGCGGCGGCATCCTTAAGCGCGGCCTGGCCTTCGACCAGTGCGACGTCGGCGTGGTGCTGAACGTCTCGCCGGACCACCTGGGCCTGGACGGCATCGACACCATCGAGGACCTGGCCCAGGTCAAGGCGGTGGTGGCGTCGTCCGCCGCACGCGCGGTGGTGCTCAACGCCGAGGATGCGCTGTGCGTGTCCATGGTGCGGCGCGCCCGGCCGGGCGCGGAAGTGCTGTTCTTCTCAATGGAAGCGGAGAACCCGGTGCTGCTCAAGCACCTGGAGGACGGCGGACGCGGCGCCTACTTCCAGGACAATGCCATCGTCCTGGCCGACGGCATGCGCCAGCAGGAACTGATGCGCGTGGAATCCATGCCCTCCACCTACGGTGGCCGGGCGCGCTACAACATCGCCAACGCGCTGGCCGCCGCGGCGGCGCTGATGGCTTCCGGCTTCTCGCACATGCAGATCGCCGCCGGCCTCTCGACCTTTGTTTCGGACAGCAAGACCAACCCGCTGCGCACCAACGTGTTCGACGTGCGCGGGGTGACGGTGATCGTCGACTACGCCCACAACGCGGCCGCCTACGCCGCGCTGGCCGAGATGGCGCGCGCCCTGCTGCCGGGGCAACTGGTCGGGATCGTCACCGCGCCGGGCGACCGCCGCGACAGCGACCTGGTCCAGATCGGCGAAATCTGCGGCGAGCGCTTCGACGAGCTGGTGGTCTACGAGTCGCAGAGCCGCGGCCGGCCGGTGGGCGGTGCGGTCGACCTGATCCTGGAAGGCGCCGAAAACGTGGTCGGGCCCTCGGACACCCTGCACCGCGAGATCGAGGTCGACAAGGCGATCCGTCTCGGCCTGTCGCTGTGCAGCCCGGGGGACGTGCTGGTGTTCGCCTGCGGGTCGTCGCTGCAGGTGTTCATCGATGCGCTGCGGGTGGACGATCCGGAGAGTGCGGACCGGATCGAGGCGCAGGCGGCGTGATGGTTTCGGTAGGTTGATGAAGAATGGCCCGGTGATCGGGGCCTTTTTCTTTGGGCGGCGTGGCCGGACACGCTGGGGTGTTCACGAGTACGACCGCGTGGGTACAAGTACCCACCCTACAAAGGCGTCGCACCGTAGGGTGGACACCCGTGTCCACGCTGCTTCACGGCCGGCAACGCGGCGCCCCGGCCGCGAGCCTGCGCTTGCGTAGGGTGGGTACTTGTACCCACGCGGTCTGACGGCATGAAACCTGGCGCCTCGACCGCGAGCCCGAAACAAAAAAGCGGCCCCGCAGGGCCGCTCCCACTCACAACACATCAAATCAAACCGCTTCCGCCGCGATCCGCTGCGCAAGCTCCGGCCGGGTCGGCCGCAGTGCCTCGGTCAGCTCGGAAATCGACGAGCCGCAGCCGAACACCAGTACGTCGCCCTGCTGGCACTGGGCCAGTCCGGCGCGGATGGCCTGGTGCACGTCGAGTTCGCACTGCAGGCGGTCGGCGGCGATGCGCCCCAGGCGCGCGCCCTGGACCAGCAGGGCGGCGACCTCGCCCGCCTTGCGGCCGCGGTTCTCGGTCTCGTACACCACCAGCTCGTCGAAGCCGGCGGCGCAGGTGCGGCCGGTGTCGACCAGGTCGGCGTCGCGCCGGTCTCCCGGCGCGGCGACCACGCCTACCACGCGGCCCGGCGTCATCGCACGCGCGGTCTCGGCCAGGGCCGCGTAGGCCGCGCAGTTATGGGCGTAGTCGACGATCACGGTCACGCCGTCGACGTCGAACACGTTCGAGCGCAGCGGATTGTGCTTGCTGTCGGAGACGAAGCCGCGCAGGCCGGCCGCGATCTCGGCATTGCCGAAGCCGGTGGCGGCCAGGGCCGCCGTCGCGGCCAGGGCGTTGGCGATGTTGTAGCGCGCGCAGCCGCCGAGCGACACCGGCATCTCGCGCACGTCGAGCAGGGCTTCGTGGCGCGCGCCGGTGGCCAGCACCACGGTATTGTCCTCCAGGTAGACGCCGCGTCCGCCCGATTCGAGGTGGCGCAGCAGGACCGGGTTGTCCGCGTCGAGCGCAAAGTACAGCACCTCGACGTGGGCCTGCAGGTCCTTGGCCATCGCCACGCAGTAGTCGTCCTCGGCGTTGAGCACCACCGCGCGCGAGGCGCGCTGGGCGACCACGGCCTTGACCCTGGCCAGGTCCTCGATGGTGTCGACGCCGTCCAGGCCCAGGTGGTCGCTCGAGACGTTCAGCACCACCGAGACGTCGCAGCGGTCATACGCCAGGCCGCGCTTGAGGATGCCGCCGCGCGCCGTTTCCAGCACCGCGAAGTCGACTTGCGGCGAAGTCAGGACCGCGCGCGCCGAGCGGTAGCCGGTGCAGTCGCCTGCCATGATGCGCTGGCCGTCGATGTAGACGCCTTCGGTGGTGGTCACGCCGGTGCGCTGGCCGGTCAGGCGGGCGGCGTGCGCGATCAAGAGCGAGGTCGTGGTCTTGCCGTTGGTGCCGGTCACCGCGACGACAGGGATGCGGCCGTCGTCCTGGCCGAACAGGGCCTCGACGATCGCCGCGCCGGCGTCGCGCGGGGTGCCGCGGCTCGGGTACTGGTGCATGCGGATGCCGGGGGCGGCGTTCACCTCGATGATGCCGCCGTTCTGCTCGCGCAGCGGCTGCGCGATGTCCTGGCAGATGATGTCGATGCCGGCCACGTCCAGGCCGATGGTGCGCGCGGCGCGGATGCAGATGTCGCGGGTTTCCTCCGGCAGCAGATCGGTCACGTCCTCGGCGGTGCCGCCGGTGGACAGGTTGGCGTTGCCGCGCAGGTCGACGCTGACGCCGCTCGGCAGCACCGAATCGAAGTCGTAGCCCTGTTTCGCCAGGATGGCGGCGGCCAGGTCGTCCATCGGGATCTTGGTCAGGATGTTGGTGTGGCCTTCGCCGCGCGCCGGGTTGCGGTTCTCGATCTCGACCAGCTCGCGCACGGTGGAGTGGCCATCGCCCGTCACGCCGGGCGGGCGGCGCCAGGAAGCGGCGGCGATACGATCGCCGGTGACCAGCACGCGGTAGTCGCGTCCTGCCAGGTATTCCTCGACGATCACGTGGCGGCTGTACTTGCGCGCATGCGCGAAGGCGCGCTCGACCTCCTCGGGCGTGGCGCAGACGGTGGTAACGCCCTTGCCCTGGTTGGCGTCGAGCGGCTTGATCGTGGCCGGGCCGGACAGGCGGCGCGCCACGCGCTGGGCTTCGTCCAGTCGGGTGACGGTGGCGCCGGCCGGGACCGGGCAGCCGGCCTGCTCGAGCAGGGTCTTGGTCAGCTGCTTGTCGCTGGCGATGCCGACCGCGATCGAATTGGTGGCGCCGGTGATGGTCGCCTGCAGGCGCTTCTGGCGGCTGCCCCAGCCCAGCTGGAACAGGTTGGCCTCGTCGGTGATGCGCAGCGAGGGAATGCCGCGGCGCTCGGCGGCCGACACCACGGCGCCGGTGCTGGTGCCGATCGCATAGTCTTCGGCGGTCTCGTGCAGTTCCCTGACGGCGGCGGCGACGTCGAAGTCCTCGCCGCGCTGCAGGGCGGCGATCATGTCCAGCGCCACGTCAAGGGCCTGGCCCGCAACCTGTTCGGTGCGGTAGCCGCAGACGGCGCGGCGTGCGCCGGGCTTGCGCGGCACTTCCAGGGTCTGGCTGAAGGCGGCCGGGGCGCCGGCCAGGCGCTGCAGTTCCATGACGACCGCTTCGACCGCATCCGCCGGGGAGTTCAGGGCGGCCAGGCGCGCCGAGGCCTCGGGCGACAGGTCGGGCAGCAGGGCGACCAGGCGCGCGACCAGGCCGGGCGCGGCTTCGGCGCCGGCGCTGTCGACGACGGCCATCAGGCACGGGGCTGCGCTGTACAGGTTGGGGCCGCGCAGGAAGCGTTTTTCGATGATTCTCATGAGATCGGGTTCCGTTTCGTCACATTTTCCAAAAAATCTTGCAGCGAGCGCGGCATCGGCTTCGCGTCCGTGTCGCCATCCTCGGGCAGGTAGTAGCGGCTGCCGGCGGGCAGCAGGTGCAGGCGCACGTCGATCAGTTCCGGCGTTGCGTGTTCGCGGATGTCGGCCATGTTGGTGTTCATGGTGCGGCCGTCGACCACCGTGACCGAGCCTTCGCCCAGCACCTCGATGCCGCGCCCGCGCTCGACCACCAGGGCGGTGTCCTCGTCGATGCCGATGCCCATCAGGTAGGGGTTCTGCGCCACCACCGACAGCAGGCGCGCCAGGCGCTGGCGTTCCGAGAAGTGCTGGTCGATCACGACCTTGTGCACGAAGCCTAGGCCGGCGCCAAGGCTGACCGCGCCTTTTTCCGGCAGCAGGTCGGTCTTGCCCTGGGCCAGCATGTGGCCAGACATGGCCGAGGCGCCGGCGCTGGTGCCGCCGATGCAGGCGCCGCGCACCTTGAGCGCGGTGTGCATCTCGGCGTCGAGCGTGGTGCCGCCGATGATGGCGAGCAGGCGCTTCTGGTCGCCGCCGGTCATGAAGATGCCGTCGGCCTCGGCCACCATGCGGACTTTCTCTTCGTCGTTCGCGTCCTGGCGCGATGCCAGCGACAGGTGGGCGCACTGCCGCACGCCGAGTTCGCCGAAGGCGCGGTCGTAGACGTCCCACATCTCGTCGGCGATCTTGCTGGCGGCGGTGATGACGACGATGCGGGCGTTTTCTCCGCCCGACAGTTCGACGAAACGGGTCAGGATTTCCTTGTCGTGCTTGCGGTCCTCGTGGCCGCCGATGATGACGAGGTGGCCGTGCGATGCGGTCTGGTGCGGTTCCGTTTTCATGTTATTGGACAATTTTCCCGGTTGGCATATGGGTGTTGCTGCAGGAAGCAGCTTCGGTTTTGGTAACAGCGATCAGGCCGGTGTCGGCGCCCCTGTCGATCAGGCCGATGCCGCGCTGCAGCGCCTGCTGCAGCGGCATCCCTTCTTCGATGTAGCCGTAGACGGTGCGCGCCAGCATATGGCGCACGATGTGTTCGCCGACGCCGGTCGCGGCGACCGCGCCCAGCGGGCCGGCATAGAAGCCGCTGCCGACGATCGCGGTGTCGCCCACGCGGCCCAGCAGGGAAGGGGCCGAGCCGCCGGTCGAGCCGGCGACGGCGAAGTGGCCGTCCGGGCTGCGCACCACGGCGCCGACGGTGTCGTGGGCGGCGCTCTTCGGCAGTTGCAGCGGGGTCTTGTAATTCCAGAAGCGATCGAACATGCGGTTGTCGATGCCTGGCATGAGCGGCACCGAGCCGGCCAGTTCCTTGAGCAGCTTCGCGTGTTTCTCGCGCTGCTTGTCGCTGACCGGCCTGGCGGCTTCGAGGCCGAGGGCGCGCGCCAGGCGGTCGGCGCCTTCGCCCACCAGCAGCACGTGCGGCGTGTCGGCCACGGCGCGCGCCAGCAGGATCGGGTTGCGCACGTCGCGCACGCCGGCGATGGCGCCCAGGCGGCCGCGCGTGTCCATGATCGAGGCATCCATTTCGATGGTGGCGCCGTCCAGGCAGAGGACCGAGCCGGTGCCGGCATTGAAGCGCTCGTCTTCTTCGAATACCAGGACGGCGGCGACCGCCGCGTCGAGCGGGTCGCCGGTCTCGAGAAACCTGGCGCGACCGCTGCGGGCCGCGTTAGCGCAGCCGTCGGCGAATTCCAGCGGTTCGCCGGCGCCACCGTGCGTGACGATGGCAAATCCTTGCGGCTTGTGATTCTTCTGCATCTTCCCCCTCTGTTTATTCTCGCCTCTGCGCTCGTGACGCATGGCATATCTAATTGAGGATTATGCAAAACGGGATAGAAAATCCCTATCGGTTGCACAGCCGTGCCGATGTAAGAAGAAACTTACATGGAAGACAACTTTCCGCCATGGTGCCGGCCGGAGCCGGCGCGCATGGCCAGCTTCAGCTCCCGGGCCACCTGCAGACGGGTCGCTTCCGACACATAGGCGCCGATCGTCACTTGCGCGCCGTGCGATTCGAGATGGATCAGCTTGCGCGTGCGCGGTTCGGGCGGCAGCACGCGCAGCCAGGTGGGGTCGAGCCGGATCACCTCGCGCCGGCCGGCATCGATGCGTTCGATCAGGAGGCAATGGTCGGTCAGGGCGATGGTTTCCACGTCGAGCGCATGGCGCGCGTAATGCAGCAGGGCCAGGCCGACGGCCGTCATTTCGAGCAGGGCGAAGGCGAACACCATCCAGAAGCCCTGCAGCAGGAAGACGAAGGCGATGACGAAGGAGGCGCCGCAGAGCAGGGCGTAGACGGCCAGCGACTGGCGCGGTGTCAGCGAGCAGTTGCGCTTGAGCGTCCAGTGGCGGGCCATGGCCGTCATGTCCTGGCGCAGGCGCGGACCGGCCTGCCGCGGCGGACGGCCGGACAGGGAAAGCGGCAGACGGATGCGGCGCTCATCGTATGGGTCCTCCGGTTGCCTCGATTATAGGCAGGACGGCGCCGGTGACGGCGCAGGGCTTGCGCGTGTCTGCGGTGCAACGCTTGCGCTCCCGGGTCGCCGGTCCTGCCCGCTTCCGGCACAGGTCTGATAGAATACCGCCCCTTCCAAAGAAAGACAGACATGACGAACGCATGCGGCGTCGACTTCGGCACCTCGAATTCCACGGTGGGCTGGGTCGGCACGGAACCCCAGCACACAGCCGCGCAGCGCACGCTGCTCGCCCTCGAGGACGGCAAGCCGACCTTGCCCTCGGTGGTCTTCTTCAACGCCGACGACGAGGAAGTGCGCTACGGCCGCGCGGCCCTGGCGGATTATCTTTCGGGCTATGAAGGCCGCCTGATGCGCTCGCTCAAGAGCCTGCTCGGCACCAGCCTGATGGACGGCCAGACCGAGGTGGCGGGGCGCGCCTTGCCGTTCCGCCTGCTGCTGGCCCAGTTCATCGGCGAGGTCAAGCGCCGCGCCGAGCAGCAGGCCGGACGCGCCTTCGACAGCGCCGTGTTCGGCCGCCCGGTGTTCTTCATCGACGACAACCGCGCCGCCGACCAGCTGGCCGAGGACACCCTGGCCGAGGTGGCGAAAAGCGTGGGTTTCAAGGAGATCGCCTTCCAGTACGAGCCGATCGCCGCCGCCTTCGACTACGAGTCGCAGATCGACCGCGAGGAACTGGTCCTGATCGCCGACATCGGCGGCGGCACCTCGGACTTCTCGCTGGTGCGCCTGGGACCGGACCGCGCCGGCCGCGTCGAGCGTCGCGACGACATCCTGGCGACCGGCGGCGTGCACATCGGCGGCACCGACTTCGACAAGTACCTGAGCCTCGCGACCGTGATGCCGCTGCTCGGCTACGGCAGCGTGCTGCGCTCGGGCGCCGACATCCCGTCGAGCTATTACTTCAACCTGGCGACCTGGCACACGATCAACCAGGCGTATTCCAGGAAGAGCATCGCCCAGCTGGCCGACCTGGTGCGCGACGCGCGCGAGCCGGCGAAGCTCCAGCGCCTGCAGCACCTGATCGACGAGCGCGCCGGCCACTGGCTGGCGATGCAGGTCGAGGGCGCCAAGATCGGCCTGTCCGACGCCGAGACAGTGATGCTCGGGCTGGACCGCCTGGCCCCGCCCGAGAACCTGCGCGTGGAGCGCGCGCAGTTCGAGGCCGCGATCGGTGGCCTGCTCGATAATATCGACGCCACCGTGCTGCGTTTGCTGGACGACGCGGGCGTGGCGCCGGAGGCGGTCGACACCGTGTTCTTCACCGGCGGTTCGAGCGGCGTCGGCCTGCTGCGTTCGCGCATCGGCGCGCTGGTGCCGGGCGCGCGCAAGGTCGAGGGCGACCTGTTCGGCAGCATCGGCGCGGGACTGGCGCTCGACGCGCTGCGCAAATTCGGTTAAAAGAACGAGAACGGACAAGGACGGACCATGCACATCTTCGAACGCCCCATCGTGATGCTCGACTTCGAGACCACCGGCCTGTCGCCGGCCATGGGCGACCGCATCACCGAGGTCGCGGCCCTGCGCATCGAGGGCGGGCGCATCACCGAGCGCTACGTCTCGCTGGTCAACTGCGGCGTGCGCATCCCGTCCTTCATCACCGGGCTGACCGGGATTACCCAGGAAATGGTCGACACGGCGCCGCCGGCGTCCCGGGTAGTGCCCGAGCTGCTCGACTTCATCGGCGCCGACACGCTGTCGGCCCACAATGCCAGCTTCGACGAGAAGTTCCTGCTGGCCGAAAGCGCGCGCCTGGAGCGCGCCTGCGGCCATGCCGCGCTGGTGTGTTCGCTCAAGCTCTCGCGCCGCGTCTTTCCCGGCATGGCCAGCTACAAACTGGGCCAGCTCTCGCGCCAGCTCGGCATCGCTTTCCGCAGCGCCGCCCACCGCGCCGAGGCCGACGCCGAGGTCGCCGCCGAAGTCCTGATCCATATCGGGCGTCACCTGGGTTCGTCCTACGGCTTGCCCCAGGTGGCGCCGGACCTGCTGGTCAGCCTGAACCGCCTGGCCGCGGCCAAGGTGCCGGGCTGGCTCGACAAGTACGCGGCCGAGAAAAAAGCCACTCAAGTTAACTGATCGCATTACAATGCCGGCACCATGATGCGCCGCTGTATTGTCCATGTGCTGCTCTCGCTCCTCCTGCTGGCCTCCCAGCAGATGGCGTTCGCACATGCGATGTCGCACTGGACCGGTCGCCTGGTCTATGCTCCGGTCGCCGCCGGCGAAGACCGCGAGCTGGCCAAGGCGCTGGCCCAGGACCAGACCTGCAACCAGTGCCTGGCCCTGGCCCAGCTGGCGACGCCTGTCGGCAGCAGCCTGCGCCAGTTCGTGGCGTCCGACCTGCGGACCGAGCTGGCCGCATCGAACGCCATGCGCGAGGCCGCGCCGCGCACGGTCTGCGCCTTCGATTCGCGCGCGCCGCCTTCCTTCGTCTAGAGATTTCCGTACCCACCGGATCGTCCGCCTCGGCGGACGCCGTCCGTCCATCTCCATTCGAACCGGAAGAACACGATGTTAAAGAATACCGTCCTGTCGGCGGCGATTGCTGCCGCCTTTGCTTTGCCCCTGTCCGCCCATGCCGCACCCGTCGACGCCAAGGAGCTCGACGCGATCCGCGAACAGATCCGCCAGATGAAGGAATCCTATGAGGCGCGCCTGCAGGCGCTCGAGCAGCGCCTGCAGGATGCCCAGGCCGCGGTGGCCGAGGCCCAGAATGCGGCTGCCGCGGCGCAGCAGCAGGCGGCAAGCGCGGCGCCTGCGCCAGCCGCCGCGGCCCCACAACTCGCCGCAACCACGCCCGCCGCGCCCGCCGCGCCAACAACGGCCTCGGGCGCCGGCGGCGTCGCCCAACGCAACGACAGTTTTAACCCCAGCAGTTTCAACCCCAGCATCGGCCTGGTCCTGGGCGGCACCTGGAACAACCTGCAACGCGATCCCGAAAGCTGGCGCCTGGGCGGCTTCATGCCGCCCGAAGGCGAGGTCGGCCCGGGCAGCCGCAGCTTCAACCTCGGCGAATCCGAGCTGACCATGTCGGCCAACATCGACCCGACCTTCGCCGGCCAGGTCACGTTCGCGCTCAGCGGCGAGAACGAGGTCGAGGTCGAGGAAGCCCATGTCCGCACGCGCGAACTGGGCGGCGGCATCAACGGCAAGGCGGGCCGCTTCCTGTCCGGCGTCGGCTACCTGAACGGCCTGCACAGCCATACCTGGGACTTCGCCGACGCGCCGCTGGCCTACCAGGCCTTCTTCGGCGGCCAGTACAAAACCGACGGCGTCCAGACGCGCTGGCTGGCGCCGCTGAACACCTTCCTCGAACTGGGCCTGGAACTGGGCAACGGCCACGCCTTCCCAGGCAACGATCGCAACAAGAACGGGGTCGGCGCGACGAACGTGTTCGCCCACGTCGGCGACGACATCGGCGACTCCTCGAGCTGGCGCGCCGGGCTCTCGTACATGCGCACGCGCGCCGCCAACCGCGCATTCGAGGACGAGGGCGTGGTGAACGCCTTCTCCGGCCGCTCGACCATGTGGGTGGCGGACGCCGTCTACAAGTGGGCGCCGAACGGCAACCCGACCCAGCGCAACTTCAAGCTGCAGGGCGAATACATGCGGCGCAAGGAGAGCGGCACCCTGGCCTCGGGCGAACTGGCCGACGCGTATGCCAGCACCCAGTCCGGCTGGTACCTGCAGGGCGTCTACCAATTCATGCCGAACTGGCGCGCCGGCCTGCGCCATGACCGCCTGTCCTCGGGCACGCCGTACATCGGCTTGGTGGAGAGCGGCGCCCTCGGTCCGGACGCCTTCCCCGCGCTGGCCAGCTACGCGCCGAAACGCACCAGCGTAATGGTCGACTACAGCCCGTCCGAGTTCTCGCGCCTGCGCCTGCAGTTCGCGCGCGACGAGGCGCGTCCAGGCGTCGGCGACAACCAGCTCTACCTGCAGTACATCATGAGCCTGGGCGCCCACGCGGCGCACGCGTTCTAAGGAGAACCGCATGAAACTCCATCGTTCCATCTTCGTTGGCTGTGCCTTGGCCTTCGCCGCCATCGTCCCGGCCCAGGCAGCCATCAACGTCCTCACCTGCGAGCCCGAGTGGCAGGCCCTGACCCAGGAACTGGGCGGCGACAAGGTGAATGTCTCGAGCGCGACCAATGCGCTGCAGGACCCGCACCGGGTCGAGGCGCGCCCCGGCCTGATCGCCCGCACCCGCAACGCCGACCTCCTGGTCTGCACCGGCCTGGACCTGGAAGCGGGCTGGCTGCCGCTCTTGGTCCAGCAATCCGGCAACGCGAAGATCGCGCGCGGCCAGCCGGGCTTCTTCGAAGCCGGCACTTTTGTACCGCGCCTGGACATCCCGAGCCGCCTCGACCGCGCCGAGGGCGACGTGCACGCCTACGGCAATCCGCACGTGCACCTGAACCCGCATAACATCGCCCTGATCAGCGCCCAGCTGGCCAAGCGCCTGGCAACGATCGACCCAAGCAACGCGGCCTTCTACGCCGCGCGCCAGAACGACTTCAGCGCGCGCTGGGCCACGGCGATGCGCAAGTGGGAAGCGCAGGCGGCGCCGCTGCGCGGCGTGAGCGTGGTCGAGCACCACCGCAACATGGAGTACCTGCTCTCCTGGCTCGGCATGCGCCAGGTCGGCACCCTGGAACCGAAACCGGGCGTGGAGCCGAGCGCGGCCCAGCTGGGCCAGCTGCTGGCGCAGCTGAAGACGCAACCGGCGAAGATGGTGCTGCGCGCGGCCTACCAGGACGAGCGCGCCTCGCAGTGGCTGTCGCAGCGCGCCGGCATCCCGGCGGTGGTGATTCCCTACACGGTGGGCGCGGACGCCCAGAGCCGCGACCTGTTCGCGCTGTTCGACACCACCGTGCAACGCCTGACGGGGGCGGTGAAGTAAGTGGAGAACCTCGACTTCCTGATCGTCCTGCCGGCCTTCCTGGCGGGCCTCCTGGTACTGACCACCCACATCCCGCTCGGCGCCCAGGTGCTCAAACGCGGGATCGTCTTCATCGACCTCGCGATCGCCCAGATCGCCGCGCTCGGCGTGATCATCGCCAGCGCGCTCGACATGGACCCGCATGGCTGGAGCATGCAGGCCGCCGCCGGCGGCGCCGCCGTGCTGGGCGCCTTGCTGCTGACCTGGACCGAAAAGCGCTGGCCAGACGTGCAGGAAGCGCAGATCGGCGTGCTGTTCGTGCTGGCCGCCACCGCCGGCCTGCTGCTGGTCGCCCACAACCCGCACGGCGGCGAGCACCTGCAGGACCTGCTGGCCGGGCAGATCCTGTGGGTCAGCTACGAGCAGCTGCGCATGCCCGCGATCGGCGCGGTGCTGATCCTGGCGCTGCTGGCGCTGCTGCGCAACCGCCTCGGGCGGCTCGGCTTCTACCTGGTGTTCGCGCTGGCGGTGACGGCCTCGGTGCAGCTGGTCGGCGTCTACCTGGTGTTCGCCAGCCTGATCGTGCCGAGCCTGGCCGTGCGCCACTATCGCGAGGCGCACAAGCTGCCCTGCGCCTACCTGATCGGCGTCGGCGGCTACGCCGCGGGACTGGTGCTGTCGGTGCTGCTCGACCTGCCGTCGGGCGCGCTGATCGTCTGGTGCCTGGCGCTGCTGGCGATGCTGGTGTACGCGCTCGGGCCGCGTCCGCCGGCTCCGGCATGAGCGTCCAAGCCCTTCCCGAACAGCCCGCCGCGCGCCCGCCCGGCGGGCTTTTTTGTGGGCGCGCGGGTGGTCACGATTGTTCGGAGTCAAACTCCCGCCGCTCCCTGGCATTAAAATTTTGTTAATACTTATGAGGCTGCCTGGCGTGCACCGGCACGCCCTGCGCACACACGTCGACCACGAGGCCAGCATGAACCGCCAACAGCTCCAACGCGCGAGCCATCAGACCTACACGTGGTTCCGCGAAGCCGCCGAGCGCGGCAATCCCTACGCCCAGTTCAACCTGGCGCTGCTCTACAAGAAGGGCGAGGGCGTCGAACGCGACGACGCCGCCGCGTTCCGCTGGCTGCGCCGCGCCGCGCTGCAGGGCCTGGCCTTCGCCCAGAACCATCTCGGCGCCATGTACTATCACGGGCGCGGCGTCGAGGCCTGCGATCCCGAGGCGGCGCGCTGGTTCCGCCTGGCCGCCGACCAGGGCGACGCCTCGGCCCAGCAGAACCTCGGCCACATGTACCGCAAGGGGCGCGGCGTGACCCAGGACCACGAGCGCGCGCTGTCCTGGTACTACCGCGCGGCCGAGCAGGGCATGGCCAGCGCCCAGAACCTGCTCGGCGAATGCTACCTGCACGGACTCGGCGCGGCAATCAACCATCCGCTGGCAATGGCCTGGTTCCGCAAGGCCGCGCTGCAGGGCGATTGCGCGGCCCAGCTCAACCTCGGCCTGATGTACAAGCGCGGCCAGGGCGTGGACGCCAGCGGCAAGCAGGCGCTGTACTGGTTCCGCCAGGCCGCGGCGGCGGGCGAGCGCGGCGCCCAGCGCCAGCTCGGCCTGGCCTACGCCGAAGGGCTGGGCGTGCAGCCCGATCCACGCCGGGCCCTGGCCTGGCTGCAGCGCGCGGCCGGCCACGGCGACCGCGAGGCCCAGTTCATCCTCGGCGGCCTGTACGCCAACGGCCGCGCGGGTTTCCAGGTCGACCGCGACGACGCCTGCGCGTTCGCGTGGTACACCCGTGCGGCCAACGCGGGCCACGTGGCGGCGCAGTACCACCTGGCGAACATGTATGCCCACGGGCGCGGCACGGCCTGCGCCCCCGAGCGCGCGATCGAATGGTACCGGCGCGCCGCCGAGCAGGGGGCGGCGAACGCCCAGTTCAGCCTCGGCGTCATCTACGCCAACGGCCAGGGCGTGGAGCGCGACGAGGCGCGTGCGGTCCACTGGTACCAGCTCGCCGCCAACCAGGGCGACGCCAGCGCCCAGAACAACCTCGGCGTGATGTACGCCCTCGGCCAGGGCGTCGACCAGGACGACCGGCGCGCCGTCTACTGGTACGGGCAGGCCGCCGAGCAGGGCCACGCCCTGGCCCAGTTCAACCTGGGCGGCATGTACAACAGCGGCCGCGGCGTCGAGCGCGACCCGGTGCGCGGCTACATGTGGATGCTGCTCGCGGCCGAGGGCGGCGACGCCACCGCCAACGTCAGGAAGACCATCGCCGCGCGGCGCCTGAGCCCGTCCGAGATCGGGCACGCGATCGACCTGTCGCACAAGTGGCAGCTCAGCCACCGCGAGGCGGGCCTGCGCCGGCCGGAGCGCCCGCTGACGGACTGACGCCGGGCGCCGCCACAAGGTCGCATCCTGCCGGGTTTCGCGTTATGATGCCCTCCGGCACATCCGCCTTCATGACACCACGTTTCGAGAAGAATATGCACATGAGACACGCAACGCTCGCCGCAGCCCTGATGATGGCCTTCGGCGTCCACGCCGCCGATACCGCATCCTGCCCGGGCGGTCCGATGAAGTACCCGGTCACCCAGAAGGTCGACCAGGTCGACAACTACCACGGCACCACCATCGCCGATCCTTACCGCTGGCTGGAAGACGCCAACAGCGCCGAGACCAAGCAATGGGTCGATGCCCAGAACGCGGTGACCCAGGCTTACCTGGGCCAGATCCCGCAGCGCGAGGCGATCCGCCAGCGCCTGACCAAGCTGTGGAACTACGAGCGCTACTCGGTGCCCTCGAAAGAAGGCGGACGCTATTTCTACAGCCGCAACGACGGCCTGCAGAACCAGTCCGTGCTGTACACGATGAAGAAGCTGGACGACCAGCCGCGCATGCTGCTCGATCCGAACACCCTGGCCGCCGACGGTACGGTGGCCCTGGCCGGCGCGGAAGTGAGCCCGGACGGCAAGCTGCTCGCCTACGGCACCGCCGCCTCGGGTTCGGACTGGAACGAGTGGAAGGTGCGCGACATCGAGACCGGCAAGGACCTGGATGACCACCTGAAGTGGGTGAAGTTCTCGCAGACCGCCTGGACCAAGGATGGCAAGGGCTTCTTCTACAGCCGCTACGACGAGCCGACGGAAGCGACCAAGCTGGCCGCCGTCAACTACCACCAGAAGCTCTACTATCACAAGATCGGCACGCCGCAGAGCGCCGACACCCTGGTCTACGACCGCCCGGACGAGAAGGAATGGGGCTTCCGCGCCCAGACCACCGACGACGGCAAGTACCTCCTGATCACGGCGACCAAGGGCACCGCCCACAAGTACCGCATCTTCTACAAGGACCTGTCCAGGCCGGATTCGAAGGTCGTGCCGCTGATCGACAATTTCGACGCCGCCTACGACTTCATCGACAACGTCGGCGACGTGTTCTACTTCAGTACCGACCGCAAGGCCCCGCGCCAGCGCATCGTCGCCATCGACGTGCGCAAGCCGGCCGAAAGCCAGTGGAAGGAAATCATTCCGGAAACGGCCGAGACGCTCAATGGCGCCCACATCATCGGCGACCGGATCATCACCGAATACCTGAAGGATGCACGCAGCGTCGTGCGCGTCAGCGACCTCAAGGGCAAGCTGGTGCGCGAGATCGCACTGCCGGGCATCGGTTCGGTCTCGGGCTTCACCGGCAAGCGCGGCGACACGGAGACCTTCTTCTCGTTCACCGGCTTCACCACCCCGACGACCATCTACCGTCTCGACATGAAGAGCGGCACAACCAGCGTGTTCCGCCAGCCGAAGGTCGACTTCGACCCGAACGCCTATGAAACCCGCCAGCAGTTCTTCACCAGCCGCGACGGCACCAAGGTGCCGATGTTCATCGTGTCGAAGAAGGGCCTGAAACTCGACGGCAACAACCCGACCTACCTCTACGGCTACGGCGGCTTCAACATCTCGATGCTGCCTGCCTTCTCGCCGGCGAACCTGGCGTGGATGGAAATGGGCGGCGTCTACGTCGTGGCCAATCTGCGCGGCGGCGGCGAGTACGGCGAATCCTGGCACCAGGGCGGCACCAAGCTGCAGAAGCAGAACGTGTTCGACGACTTCATCGGCGCCGCCGAGTGGCTGGTCGCGAACAAGGTAACCCAGCCGTCGAAGCTGGCGATCGGCGGCGGCAG
The DNA here is from genome assembly GCF_042647645.1 of Massilia haematophila. Lineage (NCBI taxonomy): Bacteria > Pseudomonadati > Pseudomonadota > Betaproteobacteria > Burkholderiales > Oxalobacteraceae > Massilia > Massilia haematophila. The sequence continues at coordinate 1,203,271 of NZ_JBHRVV010000001.1, forward strand.
CAACGGCGGCCTGCTGGTCGGCGCGGCGATGACCCAGCGCCCGGACTTGTTCGGCGCCGCGATCCCGATGGTCGGCGTGCTCGACATGCTGCGCTTCCACAAGTTCACCATCGGCTGGGCCTGGACCTCGGACTACGGCTCGTCGGAGAACCCGGACGAGTTCAAGGCCCTGGTCAAGTACTCGCCGCTGCATAACCTGAAGCCGGGGACAAGCTATCCGGCGACCATGGTCACCACCGCCGACCACGACGACCGCGTGGTACCGGCCCACAGCTTCAAGTTCGCCGCCGCCGCCCAGGCGGCCCAGGCCGGCTGCAACCCGATGATCATCCGCATCGACACCAAGGCCGGGCACGGCGCGGGCAAGCCGACCGCCAAGCAGATCGAGGAAGTGGCGGATCGCTGGGGCTTCCTGAGCAAGGCGCTGAAGATGTAATCGGCGATGAATCGGGCGGCGCGACGGCCGCCTGATCCGCAAAAGAGGTCGGGCCAGCGAATCGGGAGATTCGGCTGGCCCGATTTTTTGTTTTTTACAGCAGCGGAGGCGGCGCCGTGAGCGTGGGGCAGATCACGAGCACGACAGCGTGGACACAGGTGTCCACCCTACCGACTGCGTTTCTTCGTTAGTCGTCGCAAGGGCGTAGGGTGGGTACTTGTACCCACGCGGTACGGCCGACGAAGTTCTCGGTTCCGGTTCCATTGTTGGCGTTCGGCGTGGCGTAGGGTGGACACCTGTGTCCACGCGGTACGGCGGTCGTGCCGTGGTGGTTCCTATAAACATTTGTTATCAGGTGAAAACAAATGTCGGATCAAAAAAGAGCAGCCTCGACCGACGGCTACCGATGCACCACCACCAGCAGCGCCTTCGCCTCGGTCTTCCCCAGATTCCGGATCACATGATCCTGGTCCGCCGGATAGCGGGCCGTCCCACCCGCCTTGACCTTGCGTTTCGACGTCCCGACCTCGATCTCGAGCGAGCCGTTGAGCACCGTCATGTGCTCCTTGGTCCCCGGATCGTGGGCCTGCGAGGCCAACGCGCCGCCCGGCGCCAGGGTCAGCTCGTACCATTCGTACTGGCCGGCCAGCTCCATCGGCCCCAGGATGCGCAGGGTGTAGCCGGCGTGGGCGCCGGGCAGGGTCGGGGTCTCGTGGGCGTCGAGCACGCGGATCGCCTCGACTTCGCGCGTTTCCGACGCCAGCAGCTCGCCGATCTGCACGCCCAGGGCGTTCGCCAGACGCCAGGTGATGGCGATGGTAGGATTGGCCTTTTCGCGCTCGATCTGGGACAGCATCGACTTCGATACCCCCGCGATGCGCGACAGGTCTTCCAGCGTCAGGCCGCGCGCCAGGCGCAGGCGCTGCAGGGTGGCGCCGACTTCCGGCGGGGCGTTATTGGTCGTGACCACGGTTTTCATCTCGACAGGCAGCTCTATTAATTGACGGACCGCCCGACCTTGCCAAGTCAGCTTGCTAAGTTCAACAGGTCGGCGTAATATTCATTATATTGAATTTCAGTTCGAAATACCGAAAACGTGGCAAGGCAGCGAATCGGTACGACGAGCGGTCAACGGTACAGCATAGTCCAACAGCCGGTCAAGCCGGCATCACCGACAGGGAAATGACATGAGCGAACAAGGGAAGAACGCGTTTTACACCGGCCTGCAGCAGAACCTCGCCACGCTGCGCGACCAGGGCCTGTTCAAACCCGAGCGCGTGCTGGCGTCGCGCCAGGGCGCCGAAGTCGTGGCCGACGACGGCCGCACCCTGATCAACATGTGCGCGAATAACTACCTGGGCCTGTCGGGCGACCTCGATACGCAAAAGGCGGCCGAAGCCGCGCTGGCGCAATACGGCTACGGCCTGTCGTCGGTTCGCTTCATCTGCGGCACCCAGACCGTGCACAAGGAATTGGAGCAGGCCCTGTCGAAGTTCCTGGGTACCGAGGACACCATCCTGTACGCGGCCGCGTTCGACGCCAACGGCGGCGTGTTCGAGCCGCTGTTCGACGAGAACGACGCCATCATCTCGGACGCGCTGAACCACGCCTCGCTCATCGACGGCATCCGCCTGTGCAAGGCCGCGCGCTACCGCTACGCCAACAACGACATGGCCGACCTCGAGAAGCAGCTGATCGCCGCCACTGAGGCCGGCAAGCGTCATAAAGTGATCGTCACCGACGGCGTGTTCTCGATGGACGGCACCATCGCCCAGCTCGACAAGATCGTGGAGCTGGCCGAAAAATACGGCGCCCTGACCCTGGTCGACGAATCGCATGCCTCCGGCTTCATGGGCGCGACCGGGCGCGGCACCCACGAGCACTGCGGCGTGCTGGGCAAGATCGACATCATCACCGGCACCCTGGGCAAGGCCCTGGGCGGCGCGATGGGCGGCTTCACTTCCGGTCGCAAGGAGGTCATCGAGACCCTGCGCCAGAAGTCGCGGCCTTACCTGTTCTCGAACACCCTGGCGCCGATGATCGCCGGTGCCTCGCTGTCGGTGCTGGAGCGCATCAGCAAGTCGACCGAGCTGCGCGACCGCCTGATGGAAAACACCGCCTACTTCCGCAGCGAGATCGAGCGCATCGGCTTCACCATCAAGCCGGGCACCCACCCGGTGGTGCCGGTGATGCTGTTCGACGCGCCGGTGGCGCAAAAATTTGCGGCGCGCATGTTCGAACTGGGCGTGCTGCTGTCGGGCTTCTTCTACCCGGTGGTGCCGATGGGCCAGGCGCGCGTGCGCGTCCAGCTCTCCGCCGCGCACACCCGCGAACAGCTCGACAAGGTGCTGGCCGCCTTCGAACAGGCCGGCCGCGAACTGGGCATCCTCAAGAATAACTAATCACCGGCTTCAAGGAACAAGAGTACATGGAACGCATTCTCATCATCGGCGCCAACGGCCAGATCGGCAGCGAACTGGTCACCGCACTGGCGGAAAAACACGGCGCCGATAACGTCCTCGCCACCGACATCGGCAGCAACAACGTCTACGGCGCCGCGCGCTACGCCCAGCTCGACGTGCTGGACAAGGAACGCCTGGCGGCCGTCGTCGCCGACGAAGGCGTGACCCAGGTCTACCAGCTGGCGGCGCTGCTGTCGGCCACCGGCGAAAAGGCGCCTTTGAGGGCCTGGACCCTGAACATGGACGGCCTGCTGAACATCCTGGAAGTCGCCCGCGAGCGCGGGGAAGCCGGCAAACCGCTGAAGGTGTTCTGGCCGTCGTCGATCGCCGCCTTCGGCCCGAACACCCCGGCCGAGAACACCGCCCAGTACACGATCATGGACCCGACCACGATCTACGGCATCAGTAAACTCGCCGGCGAGCGCCTGTGCGAGTACTACCACGCCAAGTACGGCGTGGACGTGCGCTCGATCCGCTACCCGGGCATCATCAGCTACAAGTCGCCACCGGGCGGCGGCACCACCGACTACGCGATCGCGATCTTCCACTCGGCCCTCAAGGGCGAAACCTACGAGTGCTTCCTCGGACCGGAAACCACGCTGCCGATGATCTACATGCCGGATGCGATCCGCGCTACCATCGAGCTGATGGAGGCCCCGGCCGAGAAAGTGGCGATCCGCTCCTCGTACAACGTCGCCGGCGTCTCGTTCAACCCGCGCGAACTGGCCGCCGCGATCAAGCAGGCCGTGCCGGCATTCGAGATCGCCTACAAGCCGGACAGCCGCCAGGCGATCGCCGACACCTGGCCGAAGAGCCTGGACGACAGTTGTGCCACGAGCGATTGGGGTTGGAAGGCCGAGATCGGGATCGAGGAAATGGTCGCCAGCATGCTCGAGAACATCGACGTCGGCGCCACCGCCTGAATCCACGATACACACAATAATAAAAAAGAACATAGCGAGACAAACAGATGGACATGAGCGTTTTCGATCTTTTCAAGATCGGTATCGGCCCGTCGAGCTCCCACACGGTGGGCCCGATGGTGGCGGCGCGCCGCTTCCTGATCGAATGCGGCAGCCTCGATGAGGCGGTCGGCGTCGAAGCCCACCTCTACGGCTCGCTGGCGCTGACCGGCGTCGGCCACGCCACCGACAAGGCGGTGATCCTGGGCCTGATGGGCGAGACCCCGCAGGACATCGATCCCGACAGCGTCGAGGACAAGCTGGCCGAAGCGGAACTGGACGGCGTGCTGCGCCTCCTGGGGACGAAAGAGGTGCCGTTCTCTGCGCGCACTGGTCTGGTCTGGCACAAGTCCTCGACCCTGCCCGAACACCCGAACGGCATGCGCTTCGTGCTGCAGCTGGTTGATGGCAGCGTGATCGAACGCATCTATTACTCGGTCGGCGGCGGCTTCATCACCGCGGCCGGCGAGGCGCAGGCGCGGATGGTGGAGGCGGCGGAGACGGCAAACGCGCCGGCGCTCGCGGTGCCTTATCCCTTCGACACCATGAACGAGCTGCTGGAGCAGGGCAGGAAGCACGGCCTGTCGATCCCTCACATGCTGCGCGCGAACGAACTGGCGCGCATGAGCGAGGCCGAGCTCGACGCCGGCCTGGACCGCATCTGGACCACGATGCGCGACTGCATCGCCCACGGCCTGGTCACCGAAGGGCAGCTGCCGGGCGGCCTGAACGTCAAGCGCCGCGCCGCGCGCCTGTGGAAGCAGGCCCACTGCACGGAGGGCAAGCGCGTCAACGAACTACCGCACGACGCCACCCACCACGTGACCCTGTACGCGATGGCGGTCAACGAAGAGAATGCTGCGGGCGGGCGCGTGGTCACGGCGCCGACCAACGGCGCGGCCGGCATCATCCCGGCCGTGCTGCGCTACTACGCCGAGGACTGCCGCCCGAGCGATCCGGTGGGCGGCATCCGCGACTTCCTGCTCACATCCGCCGCGATCGGCATGCTGTGCAAGAAGAACGCCTCGATCTCGGGCGCCGAGATCGGTTGCCAGGGCGAGGTCGGCGTGGCCTGCGCCATGGCGGCGGCGGGGCTGGTGGCGGCGCTCGGCGGTTCGAACGAGCGCATCGAGAACGCCGCCGAGATCGGTATCGAGCACCACCTCGGCATGACCTGCGACCCGATCGGCGGCCTGGTGCAGATCCCCTGCATCGAGCGCAACGGCATGGGCGCGATCAAGGCCATCACCGCGGCCTCGCTGGCGCTGAAGGGCGACGGCACGCATTTCGTGAGCCTCGACAACGTGATCGAGACCATGCGCCAGACCGGCGCCGACATGCAGGCGAAGTACAAGGAGACCTCGCTGGGCGGGTTGGCGGTGCACGTGGTGACGGTGAATCACGCGGCTTGCTGAGAGGCCGGCGGCACCCGTAGGGTGGGCACCCCGTGCCCACGCGAACGGCGGCACAGTAGTCGCACACGAAAAACCCGAAACCGACGCGTTACCTGTATGCTTCCAAGGCGCTGCCGCGACGCGTCTTTTTCGATTCGAAGCCCTCCGGCACAACGCCGGCATCCGCGTGGGCACGGCGTGCCCACCCTACGGTCTTCAACAGCGCCGACGCCGTTCCGTTTCAATCCCCACCACACCAATCTCGGCCGCACAGACGTGATCGGCCGGGCCGCACTATAATAAATGGATCAACGCCAGCCAACCGGATCCATTAACGTATGCAATATGTGTCTACCCGCGCTACGAGCGCGTCCGCTTCCCGTAATCAGGAAACCTTTTCCTCGATCCTGCTCGGCGGCCTGGCCCCCGATGGCGGCCTGTTCATGCCGGCCGAGTACCCGCGCGTCAGCGGCGCGGAGCTCGACGCCTGGCGCAAGCTGTCGTACGCCGAACTGGCCTACGAGATCCTGCGCAAATTCGCGACCGATTTTCCGGACGCGGACCTGAGGGCGCTGACCAGCAAGACCTATACGCCTGAGGTCTACCGCAACGCGCGCGCCGACGAGTCCGCGAAGGACATCACGCCGCTGCGCGTGCTGGAAGACGAAGGCGGACGCAAGCTGGTGCTGCAGGCGCTGTCGAACGGCCCGACCCTGGCCTTCAAGGACATGGCCATGCAGCTGCTGGGCAACCTGTTCGAATACGCGCTGGCGAACGACAACGACGAGCTGAACATTTTTGGGGCCACCTCGGGCGACACCGGCAGCGCCGCCGAGTATGCGATGCGTGGCAAGCGCGGCGTGCGCGTGTTCATGCTGTCCCCGGCGAACAAGATGAGCGCCTTCCAGACCGCCCAGATGTTCAGCCTGCAGGATCCGAACATCTTCAACATCGCGGTCGAAGGCGTGTTCGACGACTGCCAGGACATGGTGAAGGCCGTCTCCAGCGACCTGGCCTTCAAGGCGTGCCACAAGATCGGCACCGTCAACTCGATCAACTGGGCGCGCGTGGTGGCCCAGGTCGTGTACTACTTCCGCGGCTACCTGGCGGCGACGGGCAGCAACGACCAGAAGGTCTCGTTCACCGTCCCGTCGGGGAACTTCGGCAACATCTGCGCCGGCCATATCGCCCGCATGATGGGCCTGCCGATCGACAAACTGGTGGTCGCCACCAACGAGAACGACGTGCTCGACGAATTCTTCCGCACCGGGGTCTACCGCGTGCGGAAAAGCGCCGAGACCTTCCACACCAGCAGCCCGTCGATGGACATCTCGAAGGCATCCAACTTCGAGCGCTTCGTCTACGACCTGGTCGGGCGCGACAGCGAGCGCACCCACGCGTTGTTCCGCAAGGTCGAGACCCACGGCGGGTTCGACCTGTCCGGCGCCCCGGGCAGCGACGGCGACGAGTTCGCGCGCGTCGGCGAATACGGCTTCGTCTCGGGCAAGTCGACGCATGCCGACCGCCTCGAGACCATCCGCATGGCCTACGACGACTACGGCATCGTGATCGACACCCACACCGCCGACGGCATCAAGGTCGCGCGCGAGCACATCGAGCCCGGCGTGCCGATGATCGTGCTGGAAACGGCGCTGGCCGCGAAGTTCAACGAAACCATCCTGGAAGCCCTGGGCACGGACGCGCCGCGCCCGGCCGGCTTCGAGGAGCTCGAGGCGCTGCCCCAGAAATTCGTGCTGATGCGGCCGAACGTCGACGAAATGAAGACCTTCATCGCCGCGCACACCGGACTGTAAGAACCATGACCGCAACAAAAGACCAACTCGCGGCCGACAAGCCGGCGGCCGAGAAGCCGGCGAACGACAAGCCCGCCCCACGTCCCATGCTCAGCGTGCGCGAGGCGCTCGATACCCTGCTGGCCTGCGCCGTGCCGGTGGCCGATGTCGAACAGGTGCCCACGCTCGAAGCCAACGGCCGCGTGCTGGCCCTCGACCAGGCCTCGACCATCGATGTCCCTTCCGCCGACAATACCCAGATGGACGGCTACGCGGTGCGCGCAGCCGACTGCATCAACGGCGGCGCCAGCCTGCGCGTCGCCCAGCGCATCCCGGCCGGCACGGTCGGCGCGCCGCTGGAGCCCGGCAGCGCCGCCCGCATCTTCACCGGCGCCCTGATCCCGCCCGGCGCGGACGCGGTGGTGATGCAGGAGCAGTGCGAAGTCCAGGGCGACAACGTCGTCATCCGCCACACGCCAAAGGCGGGCGAATGGATCCGCCGCACCGGCGAGGACATTGTCGCCGGCGCGACCATCCTGGCGGCCGGCACGCGCCTGCGCAGCCAGGAACTGGGCCTGGCGGCGTCGGTCGGCCTGGCCACCTTGCCGGTACGCCGGCGCCTGCGCGTGGCCGTGTTCTTCACCGGCGACGAGCTGACCATGCCGGGCGAAGCCCCGGGCGGCCAGCTGGCGCCCGGCGCCATCTACAACTCGAACCGCTTTACCCTGCGCGGCCTGCTGGAGAACTTCGGCTGCCAGATCACCGACTACGGCATCGTGCCCGATTCGCTGGACGCGACCCGCGCCACCCTGCGCGCGGCGGCGCGCGAGCACGACCTGATCATCACTTCGGGCGGCGTCTCGGTCGGCGAAGAGGACCACGTCAAGCCGGCGGTGGAAGCGGAAGGGCAGCTGAACATGTGGCAGATCGCGGTCAAGCCGGGCAAGCCGCTCGCCTTTGGCCAGGTGCGCAGGGAAGAGGGGGGCGGTTCATCGTTCTTCATCGGCCTGCCGGGCAATCCGGTGTCGAGCTTCATCACCTTCCTGCTGTTCGTGCGGCCTTTCCTGCTGCGCCTGCAGGGCGTGAGCGGGCCGGTCGAGCCGCGCGCCTACCAGATGCGCGCCGACTTCAGCCTGCCCAAGGCCGACCGCCGCAACGAATTCCTGCGCGTGCGCGTCAACGCCGGCGGCGGCCTGGAGCTGTTCTCGAACCAGGGCTCGGGCGTGCTGACCTCCACCGTGTGGGGCGACGGCCTGGTCGACAATCCGCCGGGACGCGTCATCAACGAGGGCGACATCGTGCGCTTCATTCCCTTCGCCGAACTCCAGTACTGAACACCATGCTTATCGAACTGCGATTTTTCGCGTCCGTGCGCGAGGCCCTGGGCCTCGCCCAGGAATGCATCGAACTGCCCGACACCGTGCGCACCGTCGGCCAGGTGCGCGAGCACCTGGTCGCCCGCGGCGGCGCCTGGGCCGAGGCCCTGGGGCAGCAGCGCGCGCTGCGCATGGCCTTCAATCACGTCATGTGCGCGCCGGAGACGCCGATCCAGGCGGGTGGCGAGGTGGCATTCTTCCCGCCGGTGACGGGGGGGTGACACGTGCGCCGACCACGACGCGGTTTTCGCGCGTCGTGGGGCTGTTGCCTGTGCCGCCAATGGTGGTTTGAATCCGCGTGGGCAGTGGGGCTGGCTAGATGCCAGCACCACGAATGCCCACCCTACGGGATACGCCAACTACTCGGGCGGCAGCCTGGCGCCGTTCGTAGGGTGGACTCCCGAGTCCACGCGGTATGGTACGGCCCCGCTAGCCGCAACGCTATCCGGCCTACAGCGCCGCGATCTGCTTCTCCGCCAGCGCCAGCAGCTTCGCGCAGTTGTCGCTGCGCCCACCGAAGTCGCGCCAGGCGGTGGTGCGCGCCACTTCCTGCCACTGGCGCAGCGACTCCGCGTCCATGTCGGCCACGCGCGCGCCGGCGCGTGCGTAATAGCCCGCGACCTGCTGGTCGTCGGCGATCGCCATGCGCAGCGCGAATTTCTCAAGGTCGGCGCCGACTTCCATCACGGCCGCCTGCTGCTGCTTCGTCAGGCGCGCGAACACCGTCTTCGACATCAGCAGCGGCTCGAACATGAACCAGTAGCCGCCGCCGCGCGCGGTGGTCAGCGAGCGCGCCACGTCGTGCAGGCGGAACGTGATCAGCGAGGTCGACGAGGTGAAGGCGGCGTCGAGCGCGCCGCTCTTCATGGCGTTGTGGATCTCGTTCGACGGCACGTTGACGATGGTGGCGCCGGCGTCCTGCAGGATCATGTCCATTTCGCGCGAGCCGCCGCGCGCCTTCAGGCCCTGCACCTGTTCCGGACGCAGGATCGGCTCCGCGCCGCGCGAGGCGACGCCGCCGGCCTGCCAGATCCAGCTGACCACGACCAGGCCATGCTCGTCGAGGATGCGGGTGAGCTCCTTGCCGACCTCGGCGTTCTTCCAGCCGTAGCCCTGCTGGTAGGACGTGACCAGGCCCGGCATCAGGCCGATGTTGGCTTCCGGCGCCTCGGCGCCGGCGTAGGACAGCGGCACCAGCGCCAGGTCGAGTCCGCCCTTGCGCAGTGCGCCGAACTGGGCGTTCGGGGCCATCAGCGCCGAGTTGGGATAGATCGAGAACTTCAGGCTGCCGCGCGTGCGTTTTTCGACCTGGGTCGCGAACATGCGGCACAGGCGGTCGCGGAAGTCGCCTTCCGTGATGCTGCCGCCGGGGAACTGGTGCGAGATGCGCATCGCCTGGGAAGCGGCCCAGGCGCCGTGCATCCAAAGGGGACTGGACGCGATTGCGCCCAGCACTGTCCTACGGGCCATGGACGGCCGTGACATTTCCGACATACTCATCCTCCAAGATGATTAAACCGAAGTACCGGGCGAATCGTGACTCCATCGAGGGAAATCATCGTTCACTTTCGAGCCTATAAGAATATTCCCATGAACATGCTTGTCAAGAAGAATATTATTGTCTTGACAAATGCATGGTGAATAACACGCCCGGACTACTGTCTGGAGGGGCAGTATCGGCGCCACCGAACCGGGCGGCGCTGATACACATCAAGGAGGAAAAGCGCTTACTTTTTCTTGTCGAGTCGCTCGCAGACCGCGCAGTCCATCCCCTTGCGCATGATGTAGTAGCGCCGGCCGACGAACAGCGCCGAGGCGACCGCCGACCAGGCCAGGGCCGAGGGCCAGGCGCGGGCAAAGGCTTCGCCGCGCATCAGCACGTCGACCGCCAGCAGCAGCGCGAACATCGAGGCGACGGCGAACAGGTACTGGCCGATCCAGTGGGTGGTGCTGGGCATGGTCTGCTCCTTACAGGTTCTTGAGGAAGGCGCGCAGGGCGTCGCTGACGGCGCGCGGCTGGTCGAACATGGCGAAGTGGCGCGCGTTGTCGACCGCGATCACCTCTACACGCGGCGTGCCCTTCATCAGCGCACGATAATACGCGAGCTTCTGGTCCGCGGCCACCCCGGTCTGCATGGCGTCGAGGGCGAAGTAGGGCGCCAGCACCAGCACCGGGGCCGCGATCGCCGCCAGGTTCGGGCGCAGGTCGAGCGCGACGATGCCCGAGACATAGGCCGCCATCGCCTGCGGGTCGCTGCGCGCGCCGAGCCTGGCCAGTTCGTCGGCCTTGTTCATGTCGACCACGCCGATGCTGCGCATGTAGCGTTTCTGCTGTTCGGCGAACGCCGGGCCGCTGACGGCGGCCATGCGCGCGCCCATGCCTTCGGCCACCCGCAGGCGCTGGTCCGCCGGGACGTCCTCGGTGCCGGGAAAGACCGGCAGGCCGTCGATCGACACCACGCCGCCGATGCGCGCCGGCTGCATCTCGGCCAGCGCCAGGGCCAGCGTGCCGCCGATGCTGTGGCCGACCAGCACCGGCTTGTCGAGCTTGCGCGTCGCGATCAACTCGAGCAGGGCGCGCCGCGCGCCCTCGATCGGGTCGCCGGCGGGGGCCGGCCGGCCGTCGAAACCGGGGAGGGTGACCACGTAGACGGCCCGGCCGCCGGCGAAGTCGCGCACCGTTTCTTGCCAGACCCAGCTGCCGCCGCCCAGGCCCGGGATCAGGATCAACGGGCGCCCGCCCTGGCCGTGGCGCTCGACCAGCATGCCCTGCACCTCGAAGCGCTCGGCGGGGGCGATGGTGGCGGCGAAGCGGTTGGCCGGCTCGGCCTGCTGAGCGGGCTGCTGCTGGGCCCAGGCGGGCGCGGCGATGGGAATGGCGACCGCGACGGTCAATGCGAACAACGAGGCTTTCATGCTGGCTCCTGGTCGGGGGTGAAGATCGATTCGATGGGTTGCTGGAACAGCCTGGAGATGGCGAAGGCGAGCGGCAGGCTGGGATCGTAGCGCCCGTTTTCGATCGCGATCACGGTCTGGCGCGAGACGTCGAGCAGCTCGGCCAGGTGGGCCTGGCTCCAGCCGCGTTCGGCGCGCAGGTCGCGGATCAGGTTTTTCATTTGTCGATCAATTTGCGCACGAGCGCGACGACGCCGGTCGCGCCGCACAGCACGCACCAGACCGTGAACATCGACAGGCGCGGAAAGCCCGCGTTTTCGAGGAAGCCGTAGGTGAAGCTCAGGCCGGCGGTGATGGCCGCGGCGAGCGCGATGTTCTCCAGCATCTGCCGGCGCAAATATTCGTCGATGCGCGCCAGGTGGCGGGCGATGGCCCAGATGCCGGCGCCGAAGCCGATCATCGGGCTGACTAGCACGACATTGCGCAACACGCCGTCCGGCATCGGCCGGCCGTAATGGATGGCGGCAAACAGCAAGGCCGTGTAGAGCGCCAGCGCGCCGAACAGCTCGCGGTGGTAGGCCCTGGTGACGCGTTTCTCGTGCATGTGCCGCTCCCGGACTGCGATGTAAAGTATGCTTTACATGCTATTCCGGGCCGATACCGGTGTCAAGTACCCTTTACATTGTCCGGCCGGGCCCAATCCCGGCTACAATGCCGCTCTTCGATTCCACCAGCCAGCCAGCATGTCCGCATCCAACCCGTCCCAGCCCCGCGTCGCCATCATCGGAGGCGGCCCCGCCGGCCTGATGGCGGCCGAAGTCCTGGCCGCGGGCGGGGTGACGGTCGACGTCTACGACGCGATGGCCTCGGTCGGGCGCAAGTTCCTGCTGGCCGGGAAGGGCGGCATGAACATCACGCATTCCGAGCCTTACAATGACTTCGTCGCCCGCTACGGCGCGCGCAGCGGCGAAGTAGCGCGCTGGCTCGGCGACTTCACGCCGCAGCAGGTGCGCGACTGGATCCACGGCCTGGGTATCGACACGTTCGTCGGCACCTCCGGGCGCGTGTTCCCGACCGATATGAAGGCCGCGCCGCTGCTGCGCGCCTGGCTGCACCGCCTGCGCGAATCCGGCGTGCGCTTCCACATGCGCCACCGCTGGCAGGGCTGGCGCGATGGCAGCCTGGTGTTCGCCACGCCCGAGGGCGAAGCGACGGCCGCGCCCGACGCCACCGTCCTGGCCCTGGGCGGCGCCAGCTGGGCCAGGCTTGGTTCGGACGGCGCCTGGGTCCCCCTGCTGGCCGCGCGCGGCGCCGAGGTCGCGCCGCTGGTCCCTTCGAACTGCGGTTTCGATACCGATTGGAGCGCCCACTTCAGCGACAGGCACGCCGGCGCGCCGCTTACCACCGTGGCGATAGTCTACGAAGACCGCGACGGCCGGCGCGCGCGGCGCCAGGGCCAGTTCGTGGTCACCGCCACCGGCATCGAGGGCAGCCTGGTGTATGCCCTGTCGGCGCCGCTGCGCGACCAGGTCGCCGCGCGCGGCGCGACCACCATCTGGCTCGACCTGGCGCCCGACCACGATGCCGAGCGGGTGCGCGCCGAGGTGCTGCGCCCGCGCGGTTCGCGCTCGATGTCCAGCCACCTGCAAAGCCGGCTCGGCATCAAGGGCGTGAAGGCGGGCCTGCTGCGCGAATGCCTGGACGCGGCAAGCTACAATGACCCCGAGCGGCTGGCCACGGCGATCAAGGCGCTGCCGCTGGTCCTGAAGCGCACCCGTCCCATCGACGAGGCCATCAGCAGCGCCGGCGGCCTGCGCTTCGAGGCGCTCGACGCCGACGGCATGGTCGAGGCCCTGCCTGGCGTGTTCGCCGCCGGCGAAATGATCGACTGGGAAGCGCCCACCGGCGGCTACCTGCTGACCGCCTGCTTCGGCAGCGGCCGCGCGGCCGGGGCGGGCGTGCTGCGCTGGCTCGCCCGCGCCTGATTGTTCACATCGAGATCGGCCCTGCGCCGCAACTGGAATTACCAAGGGAATACCATGTCCAAGCAACAACCGAGCATCCTTCTACTGGTCGGGATCCTCGTCGTCCTCGCATTGTTCGGCGCCGTCGGCGCGAAGTTCATGCTCAACCGGCATTCGGCGTCCACCATGAGCCAGCTGGCCGTCGTCTGGCCGTCCATCGAGACCATGCCGCAGGACGACCGCAACCTGCTCGTCGAGCTGGCCCTGACCTGCAACGTGGTCGACCGCGAGCCGGTCCGCGCCGAGGTGACCGACTGCCTGCGCTCCTCGGCGGCGACCATCCGTCCCTCGCCGAGCGAGCGGCTGGAGCGGCTGATCGAGCAGGCGCCGCGGAAGCAGGCCGACCCGGCCCAGGGCTAATCCGGCGCCCGCCCGGCGCGCCGGCTAGTCCAGCAGCTGCGCAATGTCTTCGCCGAGCAGTTGCCGCGCCAGCGGTGCGATCTGCCCGGCGTCCTTGCTCGCGAGGACTGCACTCACCCATGCACGCACGGCAGCCCGCCCGTGCCGTTGTTCCAGACCGTCGAAGAGCGCGAGTGCGGCGCCGTAGCGCCCCAGCTCGTCCGCATTGTCCTGCATAAGGTCGTCGGAACCGAACTTGAAAGGGCCTGGCGGATTGTAGGACGGGTCCTTGGCACGGCGTTCGCGGTCTTCGGGCGACAACTGGCGCTCGATGGCCTCCGGCTTGACGCTCAGGCCGCCCCAGGCGCCGAGCCGCGGCGCGTCCAGTCTACGCAAATCCTGCATGCGCAGTTCGCGTTGTTCGCGGGCGCTGTCCGGGTTGACCTGTTCAGTCACCTGCAGGTTGGCCCACTCCGCGTGCCCCTCCTCGAACCAGCGTGGCCAGCTGGCACCGCTGGCGCGCTGGATCAGGTGGACTTCCTCGTGCGGCATCACGTTCATCAGGAAATCGAGCGCCGCCGGCGACCAGCCGGTGCCGGAGAAGACGTTCGGCCAGCGCAATTCGCCGTCTTGTTTTAGCGGAATGTAGTCGGCGTTGCGGGTGATGACCATCGGCGACCACACCATGCCGCGGCGCGCTTCCGGTACGACGCCCGACAACAGATCGAGCATCCCCATCAGGCAAGCCGACTTTGCCGCCGCCGCAGGGGCCAGGTCGGGATCATGGTAGATCCGGACGCGTGCGCCGGTCAGGGCGGAGCGCGCTTCGTAATAGGGAAGATCGCCCGGCAGGGCTGGCCAGGCACGCACGTGCACATGGTCGAGCGAGGCATCCGGCAGCGCATCGAGACTGCAGGCCGCTTGCAAGCGCTGCGGTGGCGGTGCCGGCGGCCCCGGTATGCTCGGCGCGGCCTGCGCATGTGGCGCGGCGCAGGCGCCGGCCAATACGAGTCCCAGGCAAAGGTGTTTGGTCGTCCAAGGCATCTGGAGCATGGGGCGGCGGGTTCCTGCGGCGAAGCGCAGGCCGGTACGGGTTCGTGAGAATCGGACAGTGTAGCAAGCGGATGCGCCCGAAAATGCGCGCATTGTCACCGCCAGTCCTGCCTACTCGACGAAGTGCACCGTCCCGCTGCCGGTGCGGCTGACGCTGCGCTGCGACGGCTCGCCGTGCACGTCGATGTCGCCGCTGCCGCTGACCGAGGCCGTCACTTTCTCGCGCACGGTGATGGTGGCGTTGCCCGAGCCGGTCTGGCGCAGTTGCGCCTCGTCGGCCCGCAGGCGCTGGGCCTCGAGCATGCCGGAGCCGCTGGCATCGAGCTTGAAGCGGCGCGTGGCGCCGGCCAGGCTCATGGCGCCCGAGCCCATCAGTTCGGCCTCGATGCTGTCGCTGTTGCCGGCGTCGAGGCTCAGTTCGCCGCTGCCGTGCAGCGCCGCCCGCGCCTCGCGGTAGCGGCCCACGAACTGCAGGCTGCCCGAGCCGTTCAGGGAGAGGGCGATACGCTCGCCCGAGAAGCCGCTGACCCGCGTGTCCCCGCTGCCGTCCACGCTCAGCGAATCGAGCATCGGCAGGGTGACTTCGACCTCCAGCGGCTGGCGGTGGCGCAGCATGAGGCCGCGGGTGGCGATGCGCAGGGTGTCGCCGCTGGCGACGGTCTCGATGTTCTGCAGCAGGCGCTGCTCGCCGCGCACCACCAGCGCGGGTTGCGGGCCGTAGCGCACGCTCAGGTCGACCGGGGCATTCAGTTCGATCGCGTGCACGCCGCGCGCGAGAGGGCGGGTATCGGTGGTGAGCGACCGGCCTGCGGGCCGCGCGGCCGTGCCCTGGGCGCGCAGCACGGTGTAGGACAGGCCGATCAGCACGAAAGCGAGGACCAGCAGGCTCAGGCCGATCCGGATCAGGGCGCGCATCGACATCGTTCAGGCTCCCCGCAGCAGCGACAGGTTCATCTGCAGGTAGCGTTTCACGCCGAGGGCGGCGTAGCGCGTGACCACGATCGAGACCAGGAACAGCACGATCCCGCCCAGCACCATGCCCAGTCCGAGCACGGTCTGGGTCATGCGCGAATCCTCGTCCAGCTCGGTCGAGATGCGCAGGCTGCTGCCGGCCATGCGTTCGGCGCCGCGCACGACGCGCGAGGTCTCGTCGCGGTCGAGCTCCGCATCCGCACCGGAATCGGGATCGGTGCCGGCTGCCGCGCCGCTGGGCGGCGCAGGCCCGTCCAGCGCATCGTCGCCGTCGTCGATCGTGATGCCGGTCTCGCTGATCGAGATGCGCGCGCGCACGCGTTCGGGCGCGCCGTCGTCGATGCTGACGTGGCGCAGCGGCCCGTCCAGCACCAGTTCGTTGGCGCCCGACAGGCCGCTGGCGGTGATCGCGATGCCGCTCACGTAGAAGCCCAGCGCGCCGATGTAGAGCGCGGCGAGCAGCGAACCGAAGACGGCGGCCGGGATTGCCATGAACAGGTTGAACACCAGCAGCCCGAGGGCGGAGGCGCACACGCGCAGCAGGTTGGCCGGGTTCTTCTGTTCGGCGAAGGCGGCCATGTGGCTGTTGGCGCGCAGGGTCAGCGCGACCTTCTTCGGGTCGTCGAGTTCGCTTGCGATCTCGGCTTCCTGGCGGCCGGCGGCGGTGCCGTCGACGAAACGCTGCTCGTACCAGGCCAGGGTCTTCGCCTGCAGCTCGGGCGGCAGGCCGAGCATGGCCCGCTTGAGCGCGTCGAGGTATTCCAGTTTGCCCATCCGGCCCGCCTCAGGGATGCCCGAACGACAACATCGAGCCGAGGGCCGGCACCGTGGCGCCGGGGTGGCCGCCGATCAGTTCGGGGGCGACCAGCACCGCGGTGCTGGCGGCAACCAGGGCCAGCAGGCCCAGCAGGCGTAATCCAAGTTGGTAAGTCATGTCCGAGTCCACGATCCGGTTTCCGATGTAAAGCGCGATATTGCTACTGTACGGATCCGGCCGGCGTGGCGCCACCGCCGTGCGACAGGCTGCCGTTTTCGCGGGCCAGCCGGCCGTAGGCGAGGATGGCCGTCGCCGCGCCCTGGCCGCTGCGCACCGCCGACTCGAGGGTCGCGGGGTAGTCGCTGGCGGTGTAGTCGCCGGCCAGGACCAGGCCCGGCAGGCCGCTGGCGTTGCCCGGACGGGACAGGCCGGGCAGGCAGGCGAAGGTGGCGCGCTTGTCGGTGATCACCCGGCTCCAGCGCGGCGTGGCCAGGGACGGCTGGCCGAAGGCCTGCGCCAGCTGGCTTGCCACCAGGCTGGCCAGGGCGTCCTGGTCGAGCGCCGCGGCGGCGCCGGCGGCGCTGATCACGACCGCCAGCAGGCCGCCCTGGCCGGGATCGAGCTGCCCGCGGTCGAACACGAACTGGCCGAAGCGCCGTGCGGCCGGGTCTTCCAGCAGCGCGCAGAAGGGCAACGGCAGGCGCAGCGCTTCGTCGTATTGCAGGTAGCAGGTCGAGATCGGCTCGTAGTCGAAGGCAGCGAGCTGGGCCGCGAGGGCGGCGGCCTCGGGTAGCGGCGTAAGTAGTGCGCCGGCGGCCGCCGGCGGCGTCGCCAGCACCAGCGCGTCGAAGCGCCGCCAGTCGCCGCCGGACGCCTGGCCGTTCGCCTGCCCGTTCGCCTTCACCTCCCAGCCGGCCGCGGTGCGGGCGATGGCGCCGACCTTGGCGCCGGCATGCACGGCGCCGCTGCGGCGCTCGATATGGCGCGCGGCGGCCTGCGGGAACAGGGCGCCCAGTTCCAGGCGCGGGATCAGCATGTCGGAGGCGGCGCGGTGCGCGCCCAGGCTATCGCGCAGCACGGCCAGGAAGACGTTGCTCGAGGCCCGCTCGAGCGGGGTGTTCAGCGCCGCCAGGCATAGCGGCTGCCACATCAGGCGGATCAGGCGCGGGGTCTGGTCGAAACGCGCCAGCAGCACGCTCACCGGCACGTCGTCGTTCAGGCGCCAGCCCATCCAGCGCGCGCTGGTGGTGAAGCGCGCCAGCGCCATCTTGTCCTCGCGCTCGAGGCCCTTCGCACGCCACAGGGCGACGACCATGTGCCAGGGCGCCGGCAGGCGCGGCGCGACAAAGTCCATGCCGCCGGCGCCGGCCGGATAGCGCATCTGCAGCGGCAGGCGCAGCAGGGCCGCGGCCGGATCGACGCCGACGCGCTTGACGAGCTTCAGGGTCTGGTCGTAGGCGCCAAGCAGGATGTGCTGGCCGTTGTCGAGCATCTTGCCCTGCAGTTCGACGCCGCGGGCGCGCCCGCCCAGGGTGCGCGCCGCTTCGAACACGGTGACGCGGGCGCCCTTGTCGGCCAGTTCGACGGCGGCGGCGCAGCCGGCCCAGCCGCCGCCGACGACGGCGACATCGAGATCGGCGCCTTTGCCCGATTTAGCTGCGCACATAGGTCTTCCACGCCAGCCAGAGCTTGCGCAGCGGCGTGAGCGAGATGCGCTGGCTCAGGACGTGGTAGCCGTCGCGCGCGATCTCATCGAGCAGGGTACGGTAGATCGCCGCCATCATCAGGCCGGGACGCTGGGCGCGCCGGTCTTCCTTCGGCAGGAGCGCGAGCGCTTCGTCGTACATCTTCTGCGCGCGCTCGGTCTGGAAACGCATCAGCGCCTCGAACTTCTCGCTGTGGCGGGAATTGAGCAGGTCGGCGGCGGTCACCCCGAACTGCTGCAGCTCGTTGACCGGCAGGTAGATGCGGCCCTTGCGCGCGTCTTCGCCGACGTCGCGGATGATGTTGGTCAGCTGGAAGGCCAGGCCCAGTTTCTCGGCGTAGGCCAGGGTCTGGGGCTGGGTGTAACCGAAGATGCTGGCCGAGAGGATGCCGACCACCCCGGCCACGTGCCAGCAGTAGCGCGTCAAGCCGGCGTAGTCGAGGTAGCGGCTCTGGTCCAGGTCCATCTCCATGCCGTCGATGATCGCCTGCAGGTGCTGCTCTTCCAGGCGATAGGTCGCGACGTGGGGTTGCAGGGCCTGGGTGACCGGATGGGTCGGCGTGCCCTTGTACATGGTCGACACTTCGGTGCGCCACCAGGCCAGCTTGATGCGCGCGACCGAGCCGTCGGTGGCCTCGTCGACGGTGTCGTCGACCTCGCGGCAGAACGCGTACAGCGCGGTGATCGCGCGCCGGCGCGCCGGTTCGAGGAACAGGAAGCTGTAGTAGAAGCTGGAACCGCTCTGGACAGTCTTTTGCTGGCAGTATTCGTCAGGAGACATGTAAAAGTTGCAATATTGGCGATGCGAATCCGCTATCTTAGCCGAAGCGCGCACGGCGGGGGCCGCCAATCGGTGTTTTATCGTCTACATACCGCGTCTATAGCGTGAATTTACATCCGCACTGCACGGGCAAGCATCACCAGGTAATCGAGCTTGCCCAGCTTCGGCCGGCGCCGGAACACGTCGTAGCCGGCGTGCTCGATGCGCTCCAGGATGCGCAGGCCGCCCTGGACGATCAGGCGCAGTTCCCAGCCGATCCGTCCCGGCAGGCGCCTGGCCAGCGGCGCGCCCTGCAGCATCAGTGCGCGCGCACGCTCGACCTCGAACGCCATCAGCGCGCGCCAGGCGGGCGTGTCCGCGCCGCTGCGCAAGTCGTGCTCGCCGACGCCGAAGCGCGCCAGGTCTTCCAGCGGCAGGTAGATGCGGCCCGCGTCGCCCTTCGCGAGGTCGATCGCCACGTCCTGCCAGAAGTTGATCAGCTGCAGGGCGCTGCAGATCGCATGCGAATCGGCCAGGTTGCGTTCGTCGACCGCGCCGTACAGGGCCAGCATCAGGTGCCCGACCGGATCGGCCGAGCGCCGGCAGTAGTCGAGCAGCGCGGCATAGTCCGGGTAGCGGGTGGTGACCACGTCCTGGCGGAAGGCCGAGAGCAGGTCGCGCAGCGGTTGCAGCGGCAGGTCGAACTCCCGTGCCACGGTGGCCAGGCGCGCGAACACCGGGCGCGCCGGCGTGTCGCCGCGTTCGATGGCGTCGAGCGCGGCCGCATACTCGGCCAGGCCGGCCAGGCGTTCCGCGGGCGTGGCATCGCCTTCGTCGGCGACGTCGTCGGCGCCGCGGGCAAAGGCATAGATGGCTTCGACCGCCGGCACCAGGCGGCGCGGCATCAGGATGGAGGCGACAGGGAAGTTTTCGTAGTGATCGACTGGCATGCAAATCAATGACTTATAGGTCATTTACGCTAAGTATTTGCATGATTATAATTGCCGGGCCTCGGGACAGCCCTTTGCGTGGAATAATGCAGCGGCTTTCCGAAGAGATATGGCGCACTGCCCGGAGCTCCCTCGCGGGCTGTCCGTATCCGACAACGAATTGAAGAGGAAAAACACCCGTGTCCGCCCCGATCCGACTGCGCCGGCCGCTTGCCGTCCTTGCCCTGCCGCTCTGCGCGCTGCTCCTGTCGTCCTGCTCGAAGGACGAAAAGAAACCCGAAGACGTACGCCCGGTGCGCGCCATCGTCCTGGCCCAGGACGAACTGGGCGTGAACGCCGAGTTCTCGGGCGAGGTGCGCCCGCGCATCGAGTCGCGCCTTGGTTTTCGCGTGGCCGGCAAGATCGTCGAGCGCAAGGTCGACGTCGGCGCGGTGGTGAAAAAGGGCGACGTGCTGATGCAGCTCGATCCCCAGGACCTGAAGCTGGCGGCCAGCCAGGCCCAGGCCAGCCTGCGCGCGGCCGAGACCAACCGCGACCTGGCCAACTCCGACTACAAGCGCTACCAGGAACTGCGCGCCAAGAACTTCGTCAGCCAGTCGGTGCTCGATTCCAAGCGCGCCGCCCTGCGCGCGGCCCAGGCCGAAGCCGACGCCGCGCGCGCCGCCTTCCGGGGGCAGTCGAACCAGGCCGGGTATACGAACCTGGTGTCGGACATCGACGGCGTGGTCACCGGCATCGATGCCGAGGTCGGCCAGGTGGTGAACGCCGGCACGCCGGTGGCGCGGGTCGCGCGCACCGACGAGATGGAGGTCGTGATCGGCATTCCCGAAGACCGGGTCGACGAGATCCGCCGCATCGCAACGGTCAACGTGCGCCTGTGGGCCAATCCCGGCGAGGCGATTCCCGGCCGCGTGCGCGAAGTCTCGCCGGTGGCCGATCCGGCGACCCGCACCTACACCGCCAAGGTGGCGATCCCGCCGCGCCCCGAGGTGCGCCTGGGGATGACCGCCGCCGTGCAGTTCGCCGGCCGCTCGGGCGCCGGCGGCCTGCGCGCGCCACTGACCGCGCTGCACCACGAGAAGGGGGTGACCAGCGTCTGGATCGTCGAGAACGGGGCCGTCAAGCTGGTGCCGGTGCAGATCGCCGGCCAGGCCGGCAACGACGTGCTGCTCGGCGCCGGCGTCCAGCCCGGCCAGACCGTGGTGACGGCCGGCGTCAACCTGCTCAGGAATGGCCAGAAGGTGCGCATCCTGACGAGCGACGTGGCGCGCCGCGGCGACACCGAGGCCGAGGCCGCGGGCGCTCCCGTGCCGGCTTCGGCGCCCGCCGCTGCTCCTGCTCCTGCTCCGGCTCCTTCCGCCGCCGGCGGAGCCGCCAAATGAAGGGCTTCAACCTGTCGCGCTGGGCGCTCGAGAACATCCCGCTGACGCGCTTCCTGATCGCCGCGCTGCTGCTCGGCGGGATCTTCAGCTACCAGAAGCTGGGCCAGGACGAGGACCCGCCGTTCACCTTCCGCGCCATGGTGGTGCGCGCCATCTGGCCCGGTGCGACCGCGGTGCAGATGGCCGAGCAGGTCACCGACAAGCTGGAAAGGAAGCTCCAGGAAACCCCCCACGTCGACAAGATCCGCAGCTTCTCGAAACCGGGCGAGACCACCATCATCCTCGAGCTGCGCGAGTCGACGCCGCCGAAGGACGTGCCGGATTCCTGGTACCAGGTGAGGAAGAAGATCGGCGACATCGCCGGCACCCTGCCGCAGGGCGTGATCGGTCCTTTCTTCAACGACGAATTCGGCGACACCTACGGCTCGATCTTCGCGCTCTCGGGCGACGGCTTCACCTATGCCGAGATGAAGGATTACGCCGACTTCGTGCGCCAGCAGCTGCTCGGCGTGCCGCTGGTGGCCAAGGTCGAGCAGTTCGGAGTGCAGAACGAGAAGGTCAACATCCTGTTCTCGAACAAGAAGTTCGCCCAGCTGGGCGTGCCCTTCGAGCAGATCGTCAACCAGATCGCGACCCAGAACCAGGTCGAGGCGGCCGGCGTCCTGGTCACCCCGACCGACAACCTGCAGGTGCGCGTCACCGGCGCCATCCGCACCACGCGCGAGCTGGAAGACCTGCAGCTGCGCGCCGGGAACACCACCTTCCGCCTGGGCGACTTCGCACAGGTCAAGCGCGAATACCAGGATCCGCCGACCGATAAAATGCGCTTCAACGGCAAGGAAGTGATCGGCCTGGGCGTGTCGATGGAGAAGGGCGGCAATATCATCGCGCTGGGCGAGTCGCTGGACGAGACGGTGGCGCGGATCCGCGCCCAGCTCCCGGTCGGCATCGAACTGGAACGCGTGTCGAACCAGCCGCAGGCGGTCACCGCCTCGGTCAACGAATTCATGCACGTGCTGGTCGAGGCCGTGGTCATCGTGCTGGCGGTGAGTTTCCTGGCGCTCGGCCTGCACACCAAGCCGAAGCTGCGCATCGACGTGCGGCCCGGCATGGTGGTGGCGCTGACCATCCCGCTGGTGCTGGCGATCACCTTCCTCTTCATGCGCATGCTCGACATCTCGCTGCACAAGGTCTCGCTCGGCGCCCTGATCATCGCCCTCGGCCTCCTGGTCGACGACGCCATCATCGCGGTCGAGATGATGGTGCGCAAGATGGAGGAGGGCCTGTCGCGCTTCGAGGCGGCAACCTTCGCCTACACCTCGACCGCGATCCCGATGCTGACCGGGACCCTGATCACGGCCGCCGGCTTCCTGCCGATCGGCCTGGCGAAATCGGCGGCGGGCGAGTACACCTTCTCGATGTTCTCGGTGAACGCGATCGCCCTCATCGTGTCGTGGGTGGTGGCGGTCACCTTTACGCCCTACATCGGTTTCCTGCTGCTGAAGGTGACGCCGCACGGCCACGCCCAGTCCTCGCACGATGTGTTCGACACCCCGGGCTTCCGCCGTTTCCGCCGCCTGGTGTCCTGGTGCGTCGAGTTCCGCTGGACCACGATCGTGCTCAGCCTGGCGGTGTTCTTCCTCGGCGTGTTCGGTTTCAAGTTCATCGAGAAGCAGTTCTTCCCGGATTCGAGCCGCCCCGAGCTGATGGTCGAGATGTGGCTGCCGGAAGGCACCAGCTTTGCCGCCAACGAGGCGCTGGTGAAGAAGTTCGAGACCTTCGTGCGCAAGCAGCCGGAGGTGGAAAGCATCACGAGTTATGTCGGCACCGGCAGCCCGCGCTTCTACCTGCCGCTGGACCAGATCTTCCCGCAGTCGAACGTCTCGCAGTTCGTGGTGCTGCCGAAGGACGTCGCCCAGCGCGAGGCGCTGCGCGTGAAGATCCAGGACGTCTTCCGGAACGAATTCCCCGAGGTGCGCGGCCGCGTCAAGCTGCTGCCGAACGGGCCGCCGGTGCCGTATCCGGTGCAGTTCCAGGTGGCCGGTCCGGACATCGGCGTGGTGCGCGGCCTGGCCGACCAGGTCAAGGACGTGCTGCGCGCGAACCCGAACGCGGTCGGCGTCAACGACAATTGGAACGAATCGGTGAAGGTGCTGCGCCTCGACCTCGACCAGGATAAATTGCGCGCCCTGGGCGTGACCTCGCAATCGGTGCGGCGCGCCGTGAACACCGTGCTGTCGGGGACCACCGTCGGCCAGTTCCGCGAGACCAACGAACTGATCGACATCGTGGTGCGCCAGCCGGTCGAGGAGCGCTCGACCATCACGGTGCTGCGCGATACGAATATCCCGACCGCATCGGGCCGTTCGGTGACCATCGGCCAGGTGGCGCGCGTCGAATTCGTATGGGAGCCGGGCGTGGTCTGGCGCGAGGGCCGCGAGTGGGCGATCATGGTCCAGTCCGACGTGGTCGACAGCATCCAGGGCCCGACCGTCTCGACCCAGGTCGGCGAGCAGCTGGCCGCCCTGCGCGCCCAGCTGCCGGCCGGCTACCGCATCACGCTCGAAGGCGCGGCCGCCGACAGTTCGGAAGCCGAGGCCTCGATCTCGGCCAACGTGCCGCTGGTGCTGTTCATCGTGTTCACGCTGCTGATGCTGCAGCTGCACAGCTTCTCGCGCTCGCTGCTGGTGTTCCTGACCGGTCCGCTGGGCGTGGCCGGCGCCGCGATGGCGCTCTTGATCCTCGATCGCCCGTTCGGCTTCGTCGCGAACCTGGGTGTGATCGCGCTGTTCGGCATGATCATCCGCAACTCGGTGATCCTGGTCGACCAGATCGAGCAGGACATCAAGGGCGGCGCCGAGGCCTGGGACGCGATCGTCGAGGCCGCGGTGCGCCGCTGCCGGCCGATCCTGCTGACGGCCGCCGCCGCGGCGCTGGCCATGATCCCACTGTCGCGCTCGGTGTTCTGGGGGCCGATGGCGGTGGCGATCATGGGCGGGCTGCTGGTGGCGACCGCGCTGACCCTGCTGTTCCTGCCGGCGCTGTATGCGGCGTGGTTCAGGGTCAAGAAGCCGGTGGCTTGAGCGGAAGAGGGCGCGCTTCGATGGTTGGGGCGCGCCTTTTGGTGGGTTCGAGAACCCACCCTACGGGTAAACGATATCGGGGGCGTTCGGGCGTGCGTGAGCGCTATACAGCGTGGACTCGGGAGTCCACCCTACGAAACTCCGCAGTTGTAGGGTGGACACCTGTGTCCACGCTGTCTCATCGCCAGATCAGAGCCAACACCGTAGGGTGGGTTCTCGAACCCACGCGGTTTCAACGGCAAAGCAGGCGCGGCTCCATTCCGAATTTTGTGCGCCGCAATCTGCAAAAACCGGCCCACGCCCCGGGCTTGCCACAAAATTCACTCCTCTCGTGTCAGAAAATCCAGTAAAATACCGGGTTGAAGTTGTAGCCCCTAGACAAAGGAGTGCAGGGCGGCCGGTTTCACTGTCGGGCGCCCTTTGTTTTTGTGGCAATATGCAATCCTGAGCGAGGATGGCGAAATTGGTAGACGCACCAGGTTTAGGTCCTGACGCCAGCAATGGTGTGGGGGTTCGAGTCCCCCTCCTCGCACCACGAATAATTATTTTTTTGGACGATTTTTACGATGGCAACTGCAGTCGAAACCCTGGGTAAACTCGAGCGTCGCTTGACGATCACTTTTCCGCTGAGCGACGTCCGTACGGAAGTTGAAAAACGCCTGAAAAAGCAGGCCAAGACCGCCAAGGCCCCTGGCTTCCGTCCGGGCAAAGTGCCGCTGAAAATGGTCGCAGCCCAGTACGGCTACCAGATCGAGACCGACGTGCTGAACGACCGCGTCGGCCGCGCCTTCAACGACGCCGCCAACGAGAACCAGCTGCGCGTTGCCGGTTTCCCGAAAATCGAGCCGAAGCAGGACGCACCGGAAGGCATGCTGGCTTTCGACGCCACCTTCGAAGTGTTCCCGGAAGTCGTGATCGGCGACCTGGCCGGCGTTGACATCGAAACCGTCTCGACCGAAGTCACCGACGCCGAGATCGACAAGACCATCGACATCCTGCGCAAGCAGCGCGTGCACTACCACACCAAGGGCGAAGCCGGCGAGCACGGCGACGGCGGCGAAGCCGTTGCCGCCAACGGCGACCGCGTGACCGTCGACTTCGTCGGCAAGATCGACGACGTCGAGTTCGCCGGCGGCAAGGCCGAGGACTACGCGTTCGTGCTGGGCGAAGGCCGCATGCTGCCGGAATTCGAAGCCGCCACCATCGGCCTGAAAGTCGGCGAAAGCAAGACCTTCCCGCTGGCCTTCCCCGAGGATTACCACGGCAAGGACGTGGCCGGCAAGACCGCCGAGTTCACCATCACCCTGAAGAACCTGGAATGGGCGCACCTGCCGGAAGTCGATGCCGAGTTCGCCAAGTCGCTGGGCATCGAAGACGGTTCGATCGAAAAGATGCGCGCCGACATCAAGACCAACCTGGAGCGTGAAGTCAACGCCCGCATCAAGGCCCGCAACAAGGAAGCCGTGATGGACGCCCTGGTCAAGGTCACCGAGATGGACGTGCCGAAGGTCATGATCGAGCAGGACTCCGAGCGCCTGGCCGAGCAGACCCGCCAGGACATGGCCCAGCGCGGCATGGACGTGAAGAGCCTGCCGTTCCCGCCGGAACTGTTCGCCGAAAAGGCCGAGCGCCGCGTGCGCCTGGGCCTGATCCTGTCGAAGCTGGTCGCCGACAACAAGCTGGAAGCCACCCAGGACCAGGTCAAGGCCCAGATCGAAGACTTCGCGCAGAGCTACGAAGATCCGAAGGAAGTGCTGAAGTACTACTACAGCGACCGTCGCCGCCTGGGCGAAGTGGAAGCCCTTGTATTGGAAGAAAACGTCGTCAACTATGTACTTGGCAAGGCGAAGGTCGGCACCAAGGCCATCGCTTTCGATGAATTGATGGGTAGCAACCCACAGGCTTAAGGAACTGGGTAGGCTGGATCTTTCGAGCCTACCCGTGCAAGCCCTTATCTAAGCCTTTTTTACAAGGAAACGAGACAGGTATGAACCGTAATCCGGCATTGGACACCCAAGCACTCGGCCTCGTGCCGATGGTAGTTGAGCAAAGCGGCCGCGGCGAGCGCGCGTATGACATCTACTCGCGCCTGCTCAAGGAGCGCGTGATTTTCCTCGTCGGTCCTGTCAACGACCAGATGGCCAACCTGATCGTTGCCCAGCTGCTGTTCCTGGAAAGCGAGAATCCGGACAAGGACATCTCGCTGTACATCAACTCGCCGGGCGGCTCGGTCTCGGCAGGCCTGGCGATCTTCGACACGATGAACTTCATCAAGCCGGACGTCTCCACCCTGTGCACCGGCCTGGCGGCGTCGATGGGCGCCTTCCTGCTGGCGGCCGGCGCGAAGGGCAAGCGTTTCTCGCTGCCGAACTCGCGCGTGATGATTCACCAGCCGTCCGGCGGTTCGCAGGGCATGGCCTCGGACATCGAGATCCAGGCCAAGGAAATCCTGTACCTGCGCGAGCGCCTGGCGCGCATCATGGCCGAGAACACCGGCCAGAGCATCGAGCAGATCCACAAGGATACCGACCGCGACCGCTTCATGTCGGCCGAGGAGGCGCTGGAATACGGCATGATCGACAAGGTCTTGACCAACCGCGCTTGAGGCATCCCACAAGGTGTTGCTGAAAAACGCCCGGGCGCAAACACGTTCGGGCGTTTGTTTTTTATTTCGGGTAGCATGGCGGTGTGCGCGGTCGTGTTGCGTGCCCCGTAATCGTTATTCTCATAGCAAATTACTAAATACCTGCCCCCATGTCTGACAAAAAATCCTCCAGCGGCGAAAAGCTTCTGTACTGCTCGTTTTGCGGCAAGAGTCAGCACGAGGTGAAGAAACTCATCGCAGGACCTTCGGTCTTCATCTGCGACGAGTGCATCGACCTGTGCAATGACATCATCCGCGACGAGACCTCGAACGTCGAATCGGTGGCGGGCGCCAAGTCCGACCTGCCGACACCGCACGAGATCGCCGAACTGCTCGATCAGTACGTGATCGGCCAGCAAACAGCGAAGCGCATCCTGTCTGTCGCTGTTTACAACCATTACAAACGTCTGAAGCACCTCGGCAAGAAGGACGACGTCGAACTGGCCAAGAGCAACATCCTGCTCGTCGGCCCGACCGGTTCCGGCAAGACGCTGCTGGCGCAGACGCTGGCGCGCATGCTGAACGTGCCGTTCGTGATCGCCGATGCCACCACGCTGACCGAAGCCGGCTACGTGGGTGAAGACGTCGAGAACATCATCCAGAAGCTGCTGCAAAGCTGCAACTACGAAGTCGAGAAGGCCCAGCGCGGCATCGTCTACATCGACGAAATCGACAAGATCTCGCGCAAGTCCGACAATCCGTCGATCACCCGCGACGTCTCGGGCGAAGGCGTGCAGCAGGCCCTGCTGAAGCTGATCGAGGGCACCATGGCCTCGGTGCCGCCGCAGGGCGGGCGCAAGCATCCGAACCAGGACTTCGTCCAGATCGACACGACCAACATCATGTTCATCTGCGGCGGCGCCTTCGACGGCCTGGCCAAGATCGTGCAGAACCGTTCGGAAAAGTCGGGCATCGGTTTCGCGGCCAGCGTCAAGAGCCAGTCGCAGCGCTCGAACAGCGAGATCATGATGGAAGCCGAGCCGGAAGACCTGATCAAGTTCGGCCTGATTCCGGAACTTGTCGGCCGTCTGCCTGTCGTAGCTACCCTGAACGAATTGACGGAAGAAGCGCTGATCCAGATCCTGATCGAGCCGAAGAACGCGCTCATCAAGCAGTACTCGAAACTGCTGGAAATGGAAGGCGCCGAACTGGAAATCCGCCCGGCGGCCCTGCACGCGATCGCCAAGAAGGCGCTGGCGCGCAAGACCGGCGCACGCGGCCTGCGTTCCATCCTGGAACACGCGCTGCTCGACGTCATGTACGAACTGCCAAGCCAGCAGAACGTCGTGAAGGTCGTGATCGATGAAAATACGATCACGAACGGTGCAAAACCACTGCTGATTTACAGCGAAAGCGCAAAGGCTTCGGGCGAAAACTAAAAAATTCCGCGCGGAAACCACAAAAGCGCTTGTGCGCCCGATGCTTGGCGGTACAATTTACCTCAATAAAAGCATCGGGCTTCAATCGAAAAGCCACTCGCGACCACGGTCGCGTGGTGGCTTTTTTATTTCAGACTGGGATTTTATTGGAACGGCCAGCTTGCATTTCGCGAAAGCCTTTTTAATTCGAAGAAATATGCGTTGACCGGTCTTGAGTTTTCACCGTGTGCGCCCAACATCGTCTACACGCTTTTTATAAGGTATGCCATGACAACTTCCAAATTAACCGAGCAAACGACGCTGCCCCTCCTGCCGTTGCGCGACGTGGTCGTGTTTCCCCATATGGTGATACCCCTGTTCGTTGGTCGCCCGAAATCGATCAAGGCCCTCGAGGCTGCGATGGAGCAGGGCAAGAGCATCATGCTCGCCGCCCAGAAGGCTGCCGCCAAAGACGAACCTTCCGCATCCGACATTTATGAGATCGGCTGCGTTGCCAACATCCTGCAAATGCTGAAGCTGCCCGACGGCACCGTGAAGGTGCTGGTGGAAGGCGCCCAGCGTGCCCGTATCGATCACATCACGGACGCGCCGACCCACTTCGTGGCCGACCTGACCCCGCTGCGTTCGGAAATCGGCGACGACTCCGAAGTCGAGGCGATGCGCCGCGCGATCGTCCAGCAGTTCGACCAGTACGTCAAACTGAACAAGAAGATCCCGCCGGAGATCCTGGCATCGCTGGCCGGCATCGACGACGCCGGCCGCCTGGCCGACACCGTCGCCGCCCACCTGCCGCTGAAACTCGAGCAGAAGCAGGTGATCCTCGAGATCTTCAACGTCGCCAAGCGCCTCGAGCACCTGCTCGGCCAGCTTGAAGGCGAACTCGACATCCTGCAGGTCGAGAAGCGCATCCGTGGCCGCGTCAAGCGCCAGATGGAAAAGTCGCAGCGCGAGTACTACCTGAACGAACAGGTCAAGGCCATCCAGAAGGAACTGGGCGAAGGCGAAGACGGCGCCGACATCGACGAGCTCGAGAAGAAGGTGATCGCCGCCAAGATGCCGAAGGAAGCCCTGGACAAGGCCACCGCCGAGATCAAGAAGCTCAAGCTGATGTCGCCGATGTCGGCCGAAGCCACCGTCGTGCGCAACTACATCGACACCCTGGTGTCGCTGCCGTGGAAGAAGAAGTCGAAGGTCGCGAACGACCTGGCCAATGCCGAGAAGGTGCTGGAAGCCGAGCACTACGGCCTCGACAAGATCAAGGAACGCATCCTGGAGTACCTCGCGGTGCAGCAGCGCGTCGACAAACTGAAGGCGCCGATCCTGTGCTTCGTCGGTCCGCCGGGCGTCGGTAAAACCTCGTTGGGCCAGTCCATCGCCCGCGCCACGAACCGCAAGTTCGTGCGCATGGCCCTGGGCGGCGTGCGCGACGAGGCCGAGATCCGCGGCCACCGCCGTACCTACATCGGCTCGATGCCGGGCAAAGTGCTGCAATCGCTGGCGAAAGTCGGCGTGCGCAACCCGCTGTTCCTGCTCGACGAGATCGACAAGATGGGCGCGGATTTCCGCGGCGACCCGTCGTCGGCCCTGCTCGAGGTGCTGGATCCGGAACAGAACCACACCTTCTCGGACCACTACCTGGAAGTCGACTTTGACCTGTCGGACGTGATGTTCGTGGCGACCTCGAACTCGTTCAACATCCCGCCGGCCCTGCTGGACCGGATGGAAGTGATCCGCCTGTCGGGTTACACCGAGGACGAGAAGACCAACATCGCCCAGCGCTACCTGTTGCCGAAGCAGGTCAAGGCGAACGGCCTGAAGGACGACGAGATCAAGGTGGAAGAAGCCGCGATCCGCGACATCATCCGCTACTACACCCGCGAAGCGGGCGTGCGTTCGCTCGAGCGTGAAATCTCGAAGATCTGCCGCAAGGTCGTCAAGATGCTGCTGCTGAAGAAGAGCGACAAGAAGGTTGTCGTCGGCAGCAAGAACCTGGACAAGTTCCTGGGTGTGCGCCGCTATGACTTCGGCGTGGCCGAAAAGGAAAACCAGATCGGCCAGGTGGTGGGTCTTGCCTGGACCGAAGTCGGCGGCGACCTGCTGACGATCGAAGCCGTCAACGTGCCGGGCAAGGGCGCCATCATCCGCACCGGTACCCTGGGCGACGTGATGAAGGAGTCGATCGAGGCGGCCCGCACCGTGGTGCGTTCGCGTGCCCAGCGCCTGGGCATCAAGAACGAGGTGTTCGAGAAGAGCGACATCCACATCCACGTGCCGGAAGGCGCGACCCCGAAGGACGGTCCGTCCGCCGGTATCGCGATGACCACGGCGCTGGTGTCGATCTTCACCGGCATCCCGGTCCGCGCCGACGTGGCGATGACGGGCGAGATCACGCTGCGCGGCGAAGTCCTGCCGATCGGCGGCCTGAAGGAGAAGCTGCTGGCGGCCCATCGCGGCGGCATCAAGACCGTGTTGATCCCCGAGCAGAACGTGAAGGACCTGGCCGAGATTCCGGACAACGTCAAGAACAAGCTCGAGATCGTGCCGGTGCGCTGGATCGAGAAGGTGCTGGAAGTCGCGCTGGAACGCCAGCCGGAAGCGCTGGTCGAAGTGCCGGCCGTGGCCGTCACGCCGGCAAGCTCGGCCGAAGGGCAGGGCGACGTGGTCAAGCACTGAGCTCTGACGTGATTGCGATATGAAGAGGCGCCTGCGGGCGCCTCGTTTTCGTAGGGTGGGCACCTGTGCCCACGCGGTATGGTGCGCATGCTTCGTCGCGCAACAATCGGAAGTCTTTCGTAGGGTGAGCACTTGTGCCCACGCGGTATCAGGCCCATGCGTCGTCATGCAGCGATCAGCAGAACGCGACGCCGGCGAGCCGAGTCTCCCTCTTTTTCGATCCGCCGGCGGTACCATACCGCGTGGGCACAAGTGCCCACCCTACAAACCCAAAACGGCAATATTCCGCGCACTGAAGCCGTCCTCGGTCAATGTTGCTTGACAGAAGCAAATCCCCCTTGTTTAATACGCGCTTGCAGTTTTTTGCAGGAAGGCGCAGCGCCGCCGCGTCAGAACGTACAAGAGGAATAGAGTGAACAAGACTGAACTGATCGAAGAAATCGCGAAATCCGCGGACATTACCAAGGCTTCGGCTACGCGTGCGCTCGACGCCATGATCGAAGCCGTGACCGCGACGCTGAAGAAGAACGACAGCGTGACCCTGGTCGGCTTCGGCACCTTCACCGTCGGCGAGCGCGCTGCGCGCACCGGCCGCGATCCGCGCACCAAGGAACCAATCAAGATCAAGGCCGCCAAGGTCCCGAAATTTAAGGCTGGTAAAGCGCTAAAAGATGCTGTAAACTAATGCCTTCTCTGCAGTGACATGCAGAGAGGACTGCCTGGCGGTATGTTCGAGATCGATGATCTCGTGAGGTGAGGAGCTCAAGCCTCTCAGCTTTCACCAGCCAGGCAAGCAGTACCTTGTATTTGATGTGGAGCGGTAGTTCAGTTGGTTAGAATACCGGCCTGTCACGCCGGGGGTCGCGGGTTCGAGCCCCGTCCGCTCCGCCACTCAAAATACTCCGAATTTGGAGCGGTAGTTCAGTTGGTTAGAATACCGGCCTGTCACGCCGGGGGTCGCGGGTTCGAGCCCCGTCCGCTCCGCCAGATTCAGCATTACCGGAGCGCCACGACGGCGCTTCGACAGAGAAGAGGCGAACGCGAGTTCGCCTTTTTTTTTAACTTGTGCTTTGAAGCCATTTCCAAAGTGATTGGTGACCATGTTTGATTTTGTACGCAACAACAAGCGCGTGATGTACGGTGTGTTGGCACTGCTGATCGTGCCTTCGTTCATTTTCGTCGGTGTCGACAGCTACCAGAACCGTGGCGACAGCGCCGCCGGCGTGGCTGAAGTCGATGGTCGCAGCATCACCCAGCAGGAATGGGACGATGCCCAGCGCCGCCAGATCGACCAGGCCCGCCAGCAGCTCGGCCCGCAGTTCGACCAGAAGATGTTCGACACCCCGGAAGCCAAGCGTGAAGTGCTGGAAAACCTGGTCGCCGAGCGCGCCGTGAATGCCGCCATCGCACGCAATCACCTGACCGTCAGCGACCAGGCCATCTTCAAGGCCATCAACGAGATCCAGGGCTTCCGCAAGCCCGACGGCAGCTTCGACATGGACCAGTACAAGGCCGCGCTGGCCGCCCAGGGCATGACCCCGGAAATGTTCGACGCCCGCATGCGCCGCGACATGGCGATCCAGCAGCTGGCCGGTTCGATCCAGGCGACCGCCTTCGCGCCGCGCTCGGTCGCGAGCCGCGTCTCGGACATCAACGACCAGGAACGCGAAGTCCAGGAGCTGCTGTTCCCGATCGCGGCCTACCTGCCGCAGGTGAAGGTCACCGACGAGATGGTGAAAGCGTACTATGACAAGAACGCCCAGCTGTTCCAGATTCCGGAGCAGGTGAAGGCCGAGTACGTCGTGCTGGACCAGGCCGCGGTCGAAAGCCAGGTCTCGGTCAGCGACGCCGAAGTCGAGCAGTTCTACAAGGCCAACGAGAAGCGCTTCGTGACGCCCGAGCAGCGTACCGCCAGCCACATCCTGATCACCAAGACGCAAGGCGCCAAGCCGGCCGAGGAAGCCGCCGCCAAGGCCAAGGCCGAAGCGGTGCTGGCCGAGGTGCGCAAGAACCCGGCCGACTTCGCGGCGATCGCCAAGGCGCAATCGCAGGATCCGGGCTCGGCGGGCCAGGGCGGCGACCTGGGCGTGGTCGAGAAGGGCCTGTTCGCCAAGCCGGTCGAAGATGCGATCTATTCGCTCAAGGAAGGCGAAGTCAGCGGCATCGTGGCATCGGAGTTCGGCTACCACATCATCAAGGTCACCGCGGTCACGCCGTCCCAGCAAAAGCCGCTGGAAGCCGCCAAAGCCGAGATCGCCGACGAGCTGAAGAAAACCAAGCTGTCGAAGAAATACTCGGAACTGGCCGAGAGCTTCAACGACATCGTCTACGAGCAGTCGGACAGCCTGAAGCCGGCCGCGGACAAGCTGGGCCTGCAGATCCAGACCGTCGACGGCCTGGGCCGCAAGCCGAACCCGGCCCTGGGCGCCGCCCCGTACAACAACGATAAGTTCCTCGCTGCCCTGTACTCGGCCGACTCGATCAAGAACAAGCGCAACACCGAAGCGGTCGAAGCCGCACCGGCCGTCCTGATCTCCGGCCGCGTGGTCGAGTTCAAGCCGGCCACCAAGCGTCCGCTGGCCGAAGTCGAAGCGGCGATCCGCCAGCGCGTGACCCAGGAAGAAGCGCTGCGCCTGGCGCGCGAAGCCGGCGAAGCCAAGCTGAAGGCCGCCAAGGCAGCGGGCGACGCCGCCGGCTTCGGCGAGGTCAAGGTCCTGTCGCGCACCAAGGAGCCGGTCATCAACACCGCCGCCGCCCTGGCCGTGTTCAAGGCCGACGTGACCAAGCTGCCGGCGTATGTCGGCGTGGAAGTGCCGAACGTGGGCTATGGCGTCTACCGCATCGGCAAGGTGTCGCAGCCGGCCCAGGTCGACCAGGCGCGCCGCTCGCAGGAAGCGCAGCAGATCAACGGCCTGGTGGGCCAGGCCGAGCTGTACAACTTCGTCGAGGCGGTCAAGGCCAAGGCCAAGGCGAAGATCCATGCGGCGGCCGCCAAGCCGGCGCAGCAGGCCGAATAAACTGTTCGGTGGATGAAGAAAAACCCGGGTGCGCGAGCAGCCGGGTTTTTTTACGTCTGGAGCTCCGGCGGTTGAACCGGAGTCGGGAGCGAGGACCGTAGGGTGGGCACTCCGTGCCCACGCGAAAGCATGATCAACGTTGACGTTCGAATTTGACGCTTCGGCCGAACATTGTCAGTGGTTCCAAGAGCGTTTCGTTTGCGCCGCGTCCATGACGAGCGCTGCGGGGCGATGCGTTGCGGCGACGGACTGCGGACGAACACGTAACGCGTGGGCACGGAGTGCCCACCCTACGTCGAGGCCGCGTGCGGGTCTTACGCCGCCATCAGCGCCTGCGCCGCCTTCGCGAAATCCTCTGGCGCGATGTCGGCCAGTTCCAGCACGCGGGCCTGGCCGTACTGGGCGAAGTTGCGGTCGATCGAGCGCAGGTAGGCGGGGTCGTAATGCTCGACCAGCAGCTGGTCGACCAGCGCCGGCATCTCGCCGGCCTTGGCCATCGCGTGCCAGGTGTCGATCCTGGCGCGGCCGTGCAGCTGGACCAGGTGCTCGAGCTGGCCGTTGAGGGCGTCGGCATTGCGCGCGAAGTGCTGGTAGTCCTCCATCAGCAGGCGCACGCGGTTCGGGCGCGACAGGGTCAGGGCGATGCAGGGCGAGGCGCGCATGCGTTCCATCACGGCGTCCGGCACGCGCAGGTTGCCGACCTTCTTGCTTTCCGACTCGACGAACACCGGCCTGGCCGGATCGAAGTGGCGCAGCTTGTTCCAGATCCGGCTCTCGAACATCTTCTGGGACGGCTGCGGCTCGTCGGGCAGGTGGCCGAGGACCGAGCCGCGGTGGGCCGCCAGGCGCTCCAGGTCGAGCACCTGGGCGCCGGCCGCGTCCAGGGTCTCGAGCAGGCGGCTCTTGCCGCTGCCGGTGGTGCCGCAGATGACGCGGAAGTCCACCGCCGGCGGATGTTCCAGCGCCGCGCTGACGTAGGCGCGGTAGGCCTTGTAGCCGCCGTCGAGCTGCACCACCGGCCAGCCGATCTTGGCCAGGATATGGGACATCGAGCCGCTGCGGTTGCCGCCGCGCCAGCAATAGACCAGGGGCTTCCAGTCGCGCGGCTTGTCGGCGAAGAGCGTGTCGATGTGGCGCGCGATGTTCTGCGCGACCAGCGGCGCGCCGAGCTTTTTCGCCTCGAAGGCGCCGACCTGCTTGTACAGGGTGCCGACGCGGATGCGCTCCTCGTCGTTCAGCACCGGGCAATTGATCGCCCCGGGAATATGGTCGAGCGCGAACTCGCCCTCGCTGCGCGCGTCGATGATGGTGTCGAAGCTTTCCAGCTCGGGGAAGATGTCGGCGAAGCTCAGTACGGCGGGGTATTTCATCGTGATTGGATCAAGGCCTTGAAGGTGGGCCAAATGTTATTGAGGATAATCGGATGCGCGTCGGCGTTCGGATGCAGGCGGTCGGCCTGGAACAGGGCAGGCTTGTCGGCCACGCCTTCCAGCATGAAGGGCACCAGCGGCGCCTTGACTTCCTTGGCGAGGTTCCCGTACATGTTGAAGAAGCGTTCCGTGTACGCGCGGCCATAGTTTGGCGGCATGCGCATGCCGATCAACATGACTTTCGCGTCCTGTTTCTGCGACATGGTCGCCATCTGGCGCAGGTTGGCTTCGGCGGCGGCGACCGGCAAGCCGCGCAGGCCGTCGTTGGCGCCCAGTTCGATGACGACGATCTGGGGCTTGTGCTGGTTCAGGAGCGCGGGCAGGCGCGCGCGGCCGCCGCTGGTGGTCTCGCCGCTGATGCTGGCGTTGACGATGCGGGCGTCGATCTTCTCGGCTTTCAGCTTTTGTTCCAGCAGGGCGACCCAGCCGGCGCCGCGCGTCAGGCCATACTCGGCGGACAGGCTGTCACCCAGCACGAGGACGGTTTTTGGTGCAGAATAGGCGCTCGCCGACGCGGCCAGCATGAGCGCACCGACAGACAATTTCTTGAGAATAGCAAGCATGCGTGATAATCCCGAGGCTTTCAAAAATGATCCTGCCACTGCAAAAGGGCGACCGGCCGCCATCGAAGTGGCCGGCCTGTCGAAGCGGGTGGCGGACGCCAGCGGCGAACTCACCATCCTGCACAACATCGATTTTACCGTGCAACCGGCCGAGACGCTCGCGCTCGTCGGCGCCTCGGGTTCCGGCAAGTCCACGCTGCTCGGCCTGCTGGCCGGGCTCGACACCCCGAGCAGAGGCAAGGTCCTGCTCGACGGCACCGACATCTTCGCGCTCGACGAGGACGGCCGCGCGGCCTTTCGCAAGGCCAAGCTCGGTTTCGTGTTCCAGTCCTTCCAGCTGCTGGCCCACCTGAGCGCGCTCGAGAACGTGATGCTGCCGCTCGAGCTGCGCGGCGACGCCGACGCGCGCGCCAAGGCCGAAGCCATGCTCGGGCGTGTCGGCCTGTCGAGCCGATTGAAGCACTACCCGAAATACCTGTCGGGCGGCGAGCAGCAGCGCGTGGCCCTGGCGCGCGCTTTCGTCACCGAACCGCCGCTGCTGTTCGCCGACGAGCCGACCGGCAGCCTGGACGCCACCACCGGCGAGGCCGTCATCCAGTTGATGTTCGAACTGAATCGCGAACGCGGCTCGACGCTCGTGCTGGTGACGCACGACCCGGCGATGGCGGCGCGTTGCGGGCGGACATTGACGATTGCCGCAGGGCGGTTGGCCTGACGCTTTTCGTAGGGTGGGCTCTTGAGCCCACGCGGTCGTGTCGTGGCGTGCCGCACCGTCACCGGTACGCCGTTTTGGCTCGGTACACGAGCGGCACGAATTGAACCGGAAGCGCAGGCAGGCACCCGGTGGGACCGCGTGGGCACGAGTGCCCACCCTACAAGACCCGACCGTATCGTCGTTTCTCGTAGGGTGGACACCTGTGTCCACGCGGTCATGCCGCGGCGTACCGCACCGTCACCGGTACGCCGCTGCGCCGGGATGGGCGTACGCGGTGAATTGAATCGAAAGCGCAGGTAGGCACCCGGTGAGACCGCGTGGGCACGAGTGCCCACCCTACAAAACCAGGTCGTATCGCCGTTTTTCGTAGGGTGGGCTCTTGAGCCCACGCGGTCGTACCGTGGCGTACCATACCGGCACCGGTACGGCGCTTCGCACGAAAATGCGGACGCCGTCGATTGAATCGAACGCTCAGGTAGGCACAGGCGAAACCGCGTGCCCACCCCACAGGCGCTTAGCGCGCCGACACCAGGCCGTTCAGCGCCTTGCGTATCGCCGCCGGCAATTCCCCGGCCGTCATGCCGATCGGGCCGACGCCATCTTCCACCAGCCGGTCCGCGGCCGCGCCGTGCAGCCACACCGCGCCGACGGCCGCTTCCCAGGCCGGCCAACCCTGGGCCAGCAAAGCGCCGCAGACGCCCGCCAGCACGTCGCCGGTGCCGCCGGTCGCGAGGCCCGGGTTGCCGGTCGGGTTGAGCGCCATGCAGCCTTCCTGGGCCGCGATGACGGTGCCCGAGCCCTTCAGCACGGCGACCGCGTTGAAGCGGCGCGCCAGCTGGCGCGCCGTGGCCAGGCGATCGGCCTGGACTTCGGCGGCGCTGATTCCGAGCAGGCGCGCCGCCTCCAACGGGTGCGGGGTGACGATCGTGTCGCCCTGGCGCCTTGCCAGGCGCGCCTGCAGGTCGGTGC
The DNA here is from genome assembly GCF_042647645.1 of Massilia haematophila. Classification (NCBI taxonomy): domain Bacteria; kingdom Pseudomonadati; phylum Pseudomonadota; class Betaproteobacteria; order Burkholderiales; family Oxalobacteraceae; genus Massilia; species Massilia haematophila. The sequence continues at coordinate 1,241,004 of NZ_JBHRVV010000001.1, forward strand.
TGGCGGCCAGCAGGTTCAGGCCGTCGGCGTCGATCACGAGCGGCCCCGTGCCGTCGATGCCGTGGCCGAGCGCCCGCATCGACTCGACCGAGTCGCCCATGCCCGGACCCAGCACCAGCGTTTGACCCTCGAACTTGAAGGCATTCGAGGCGCGAAACATCAGCTCGGGCTGCAGCTGGTCGAAGCCCGGGCCCGGGTCGACCGTGACCACGAACACCCGGCCGGCGCCGGCGTACAGGGCGCCGCGGCCGGCGAGCACCGCCGCGCCCTGCATGCCGCGCGCGCCGCCGACGATGGCGACGTCGCCGAACATGCCCTTGTGCGAGCCCTGGCGGCGCGGCGCCAGCGCGGCGGCGAACAGCGCGGGCGCCGCCAGCTGGGCCAGCGCCGGCGGGAACAGCTTGGCGTCGATGCCGAGATCGTCGACGTGGACCACGCCGGCGTGGTCGCGTCCATGCGCGGTATGCAGGCCCGGCTTGTCGCCAATGAAGGTGATGGTGTGGGTGGCGCGCACGGCGACGCTGCCTTCGCCGACCGGCATGCCGGTGTCGGCGTCGAGCCCGCTCGGCACGTCCAGCGCCAGCACCGGGCAGCGCATGGCGTCCAGCGCCGTCACCAGTTCCAGGTAGCGGCCGACCAGGTTGCGCGCCAGGCCGATGCCGAACAGGCCGTCGACCACCAGCGACCAGTCGCGCGTGTTCGGCGCGACGTCGGCGAAGTTGGCGCCGCTGGCGCGCGCGCGGGCCAGGGCCTGGGCGGTTTCCGGCGAAGGCTGGCCGCTGGTCGGGGCGAAGTACAGCACCACGACGTCGAGGCCGGCCTCGCCGAGGTTGGCGGCGACCTCGAGGGCATCGCCGCCGTTGTTGCCCGGGCCGGCCAGCACCAGCACCGGCTGGGCGCGCGCTTCGCCGACCAGGCTGAGGGCGAGGTCGGCGGCGGCGCGGCCGGCGCGGCGCATCAGGGTGCCCGTTTCGAGTTCCTGCATCGCGGACTCTTCGACCGCGCGGATCTGGGCCACACTGTAAAGCTTGTTCTTCATGTTCCTCGCCTTCTGCGCATTGATATCGAATGCCCGCATTGTGCCCGATATTGGCCGGGAGGCGTCTACAATATGCCGGAACCACAACCTGCAAGAGGACACGACATGGATTGGCAGTTCTGGATCGACCGCGGCGGCACCTTTACCGACATCGTGGCGCGGCGGCCGGATGGGCAGCTGGTGACGCACAAACTGCTGTCCGAGAATCCGGAACAGTACCGCGACGCCGCCGTGGCCGGGATCCGCTACCTGCTCGGCGTCGCACCGGGCGAAACCTTGCCGGCGGCCGCGGTGGAAGCGGTGAAGATGGGCACCACGGTCGCGACCAATGCGCTGCTCGAGCGCAAGGGTGAGCCGACCGTGTTGGCCATCACACGCGGCTTTCGCGACGCGCTGCGCATCGCCTACCAGAACCGGCCGCGCCTGTTCGACCGCCACCTCGTGCTGCCTGAACTGTTGTATACACAGGTGATCGACGTCGATGAGCGCGTCGGCGCCCACGGCGAGGTGGTCGCGCCATTGGACGAAGCCGCGACGCGCGCCGCGCTGCAGGACGCCTACGACCGGGGCCTGCGCGCGCTCGCCATCGTCTTCATGCACGGCTACCGCTACACGGCGCACGAGGCGGCGGTGGCGCGCATCGCGCGCGCGATCGGCTACACCCAGGTCTCGACCTCGCACGAAACGAGTCCGATGATGAAGCTGGTCGCGCGCGGCGACACTACGGTGGTCGACGCCTACCTGTCGCCGATCCTGCGCCGCTACGTCGACCAGGTGGCGTCCGAGCTCCCTGGCGTGAACCTGCAGTTCATGCAGTCCAGCGGCGGCCTGGCCGACGCCCGCGCCTTCCAGGGCAAGGACAGCATCCTCTCCGGCCCCGCCGGCGGCATCGTCGGCATGGTGCGCGCCAGCGTGCTCGCCGGTTTCGACAAGGTGATCGGCTTCGACATGGGCGGCACCTCGACCGACGTCTCGCACTACGCCGGCGAGTTTGAGCGCGTGTTCGAGACCCAGGTCGCCGGCGTGCGCATGCGCGCGCCGATGATGAGCATCCACACGGTGGCAGCCGGCGGCGGCTCGATCCTGCACTTCGACGGCAGCCGCTACCGCGTCGGTCCCGACAGCGCCGGCGCCAACCCGGGACCGGCCAGCTACCGCCGCGGCGGGCCGCTGGCGGTCACCGACTGCAACGTCATGCTCGGGAAGATCCAGCCGGCGCACTTCCCGAGCCTGTTCGGCCCGAATGCGAACGAAGCGCTCGACGTCGAGACGGTGCGCGCGCGCTTCGCCGAGCTGGCGCGCGAGATCGCGCTTGCGACCGGCGACGTACGCACGCCCGAGCAGGTGGCCGAAGGCTTCATCCAGATCGCGGTCGGGAACATGGCGAATGCCATCAAGCAGATCTCCGTGCAGCGCGGGCACGACGTCACCGAATACGCGCTGACCAGCTTCGGCGGCGCCGGCGGCCAGCACGCCTGCCTGGTGGCCGACGCGCTCGGCATGAAGACCGTCTTCATCCACAGCCTGGCCGGCGTGCTGTCGGCCTACGGCATGGGCCTGGCCGACCAGAGCGCGATGCGCGAACAGGCGGTCGAGGAGAAGCTGGGCGCGGCCACCGTCGCATCGCTGGCGGCGCGTCTCGATGCGCTGGCCGAGGCCGCGCGCGGCGAGCTGCTGGCCCAGGGCGTGGGCGAACAGCGCATCGATGTCATCCGCCGCGTGCACCTGCGCTACGAGGGCACCGATTCGGCGCTGGTGGTCGACGACGGCAGCGTCGAGGCGATGCAGGCCGAGTTCGAAGCCGCCTACAAGCGCCGCTTCTCCTTCCTGATGCCCTCGCGCGCGCTGGTGGTCGAGGCGATCTCGGTCGAGGCCCTGGGACGCTCCGAAGCGCCGCCCGAAGTCATGGTCGACGGCGCGGCACGCCACGCAGAGCCGGCGCCGTCCGAGCGGGTGCGCATGTTCGGCAACGGCGAGTGGCGCGAGACCGGCATCTACCGCCGCGCCGATATCCATCCGGGCGACATTATCCGCGGCCCGGCGATCGTCGCCGAGAACAACGCCACCACCGTGGTCGAAGCGGGCTGGCAGGCCGAGGTGACGCGCTACAACCATCTCGTGCTGACGCGCGTCGAAGCGCTGCCCGAACGGCGCGCGATCGGCACCACGGCCGACCCGGTCATGCTCGAGATCTTCAACAACCTGTTCATGTCGATCGCCGAGCAGATGGGCCTGCGCCTGCAGAACACGGCCTATTCGGTGAACATCAAGGAGCGCCTCGACTTCAGCTGCGCCATCTTCGACGCAAGCGGCAACCTGGTGGCCAACGCGCCGCACATGCCGGTGCACCTGGGCTCGATGGGCGAGAGCATCAAGACCGTGATGCGCGAGAATGCGGGGCAAATGCGCGCCGGCGACGTCTACGTGCTGAACGACCCTTACAACGGCGGCACCCATTTGCCGGACGTGACGGTGATCTCGCCGGTGTTCGACGAGGCAGGCCGGCAGATCCTGTTCTACGTCGGCTCGCGCGGCCACCATGCCGACATCGGCGGCACCACGCCGGGCTCGATGCCGCCGGACTCCTGCCACATCGACGAGGAGGGCGTCCTGATCAACAACTTCAAGCTGGTCGACGGCGTCGATGGCGTGCTGCGCGAAGCCGAGGCCCGGGCCTTGCTGGGCGGGGCGCGCTACCCGGCCCGCAATCCGGACCAGAACATGGCCGACCTGCGCGCCCAGGTGGCGGCGAACCAGAAGGGCGTCGAGGAACTGCAGCGCATGGTGGCCCATTTCGGGCTGGATGTGGTGCGCGCCTACATGGGCCACGTGCAGGACAACGCCGAGGAAGCGGTGCGGCGCGTGATCGGCGCGCTGAACGACGGCGCCTTCGCGGTGGACCTGGACAACGGCGCGCGCATTGCCGTCGCGATCCGCGTCGACCGCGCGAGCCGCAGCGCCGAGATCGATTTCAGCGACACCTCCGACCAACTGCCGAACAATTTCAATGCGCCGTCAAGCGTGTGCATGGCGGCCGTGCTCTATGTGTTCCGCACCCTGGTCGAGGACGAAATTCCGCTCAACGGCGGCTGCCTGAAACCGTTGAAGGTGATCATCCCGCCCGGCTCGATGCTCAACCCGCATTATCCGGCCTCGGTGGTGTCGGGCAACGTCGAGACCTCGACCTGCATCACGAATGCGCTCTACGGCGCTTTAGGCGTGATGGCGGCCTCGCAGGGCACGATGAACAACTTCACCTTCGGCAACGCCAAGTACCAGTACTACGAGACCATTTCCGGCGGCAGCGGCGCCGGCGAGGGCTACGACGGTACCGACGTGGTGCAGACCAACATGACCAATTCGCGGCTGACCGATCCCGAGATCCTCGAGTTCCGCTTCCCGGTGCGGCTGGAGAGCTATGCGATCCGCCACGGTTCCGGCGGGGCGGGGCGCTGGCATGGCGGGAATGGCGGCGTGCGGCAGGTGCGCTTCCTGGAACCGATGACGGCGGCGATCCTGTCGAACAACCGGATTCATGCGCCGTTCGGCATGGCCGGCGGAGAGGAGGGTGCGCGTGGCGTCAACACGATCGTGCGCGCCGACGGCAGCACCCTGCAGGTCGGGCACATCGGCAAGGTCGAGATGGCGGCGGGCGACATGTTCGTCATTGAGACACCTGGCGGCGGAGGCTATGGCAAACCGTAACGAAGGGCGTAGGGTGGGCTCTCGAGCCCACGCGGTACGACGCCTGCATATCGAAACTTGATCCGGTAGGCCAAGGGGCGTGGCGTTCCGGTGAAGCCGCAGGGTATTAACCGCTGATCCCGCGTGGGCACAAGTGCCCACCCTACCGAACGCCAATCAGGCCGAGATACCGTACTTCCTGCGCAGCCCCATGTACTCTTCCGTCAACGGCCCCAGCCTCGGGTGCTGCGCATCGACCGCCCGTATCTTCTCCAGCTGTTCGAAGCACAATTCGCCCAGCGGGTGATCCCAGCCCAGCTCGGCGATCTGGCGCAGGATGCCGCCCGCCGCCGCGATCATCACCTGCAGGTCGCCCGGGACCATGTGCAGCGCGTCGAGCAGGGTCTGGACGGCGCCGCGCACGTCGCCCATGTTGCGCTTCTCGTCGGCCATGCCGAGCAAGATCTGGGCCTGGGCCGTCAGCTGCTGGTGCATGCCGTCGGCCAGGTCGCGCCGGCCCGCGTCGGCGAAGACCTGCAAGGCGTCCCTGGTGGTGATGCCGCTGCCGGCGTCGTTCACCACCGTCATCATGACTTCCTGGGCTTGCTGGTCGAGGCGCTGGGCCAGGCAGGAGCGCACCAGGCCGACGCGCAGGCCGGTCGACAGGCCGCTGCTGGCGCGCACCGCCGTCACCGCGGCGTGCAGGTCGCCGAGCGCGGCCGCGCGGTTGCCGCCGGCCTCGTGCACGGCGGCGTTGGCGATCGCCACGCAGGCGTCGACCTCGGGGCTGGCGCGCAGCGAGCGTTCTAGGTCGCGCACCACGCCGGCGGCGGCCAGCGGGTCGCCGCGCCTGACCAGGGCCTTGGCCAGCTTGACGTGGTCCTCGGGGTCGCGAAATTCGGAGTAGCGCGCCTTGCTCACGACCTGCCTGAAGGAGCGCTCGGCGGCGGCGGCGTCGCCCGCGTCCAGGGCCACTTCGCCGAGCTTGCGCAGGCGCCGCACCATGTGCGGCGAAATGGCCACCGCTTCCTCGAGGATCTTCTGGGCCTGGGCGTGGGCGCCAAGCGCTTCGTGGCAGCGGGCGAGCAGATCGTAGGCCGCCATCAGGCGCGGATTGGCCGAGACCAGCATCTGCAGGGTGTCGCGCGCCGCGTCGATGTGGCCCTGCGCGAACAGCGCGCGCGCCAGGCCCAGGCCGGCCCAGCCGAGGGGCTTGTAGCCGAGCACCTTGCGGTAGATCTGCTCGGCCTCGCCGTGTTCCTTGAGCTGGGCGTGCAGCTCGGCGCGCAGGCGCGCGAAGTCGAGGGCGTGGCGCGGGTGGGCCAGCTCGCTGGCGGCGGCCGCGCGGATCGCTTCGCGCACATTGCCCTGGGCGACCAGCTGCCAGGTCGGCAGGAACACCGCGCGCCGTTCGATCGCGCGCGTGATGCGCGCGCCCAGCACCTCGGCGGTGAAGGGCTTGAGCACGTAATCGGTCGGCGCCAGCTCGGCCGCGCTGACGACCTTGCCGTAGACGGCCTCGGAGGTGAGCATGATGAAGATCGCCCACGGGCTGATCAGGCGGTGGTGGCGCAGGTCTTCCAGCAGCTGCTGGCCGTCCTGGCCGTCGCCGGCGCTGCTGTTGCCGAGATCGTATTCGCACAGGATGATGTCGTAGGCGCGGCGCGTGAGCTGGCGGATCGCGGTGCCGGAATTCACGGCGTACTCGATCTTGCTGATGCCGCCCAGGTTCAGCATGTTCTGCAGGCTGGCGCGCATGCCGGGATTCGGGTCGATCACCAGTACCGACAGCTTGCTGTTTTCGTGCATCTTTTCTCTCGTGTGCTCTGCCATTGCGCGTCTCCTCGCGCTACGATACCGGCAAGCACTGCGTCCGGCAACCGGAACGCCGGCGTAGCGTACTGGAGGTGTTGTCAACCCTGTATAATAGCGGGCTATCTTTCACCCGCAGCCACGCTGCATCAACCAACTTCCAGCCATGTTGATTCTGCCGGGTTCCAACGCCCTTTCGGTATTTCGTAGCCAACGCCTCCTGAACCAGCTGCAAGCAGTCGCTCCCACGATTGCATCGGTCCAGGCTCGCTTCTACCACTTCATCGACGCCAGCGCGCCGCTGTCCACCGCGGACACCGAACGCTTGAGCGCCATGCTCACCTACGGCGAGCCGGTCCCGGAGACGCTCTACGAGGGCGCCACCGAAGAGTTCTTCGTGATCCCGCGCCTGGGCACGATCTCGCCCTGGGCCTCTAAAGCGACCGACATCGCGCACAACTGCGGCATGCAGCACGTGCACCGCATCGAGCGCGGCGTGGCCTACAAGGTCGTGCTGAAGGGCGGCATCCTGGGCACCGGCATTGGCGCCCCGAAGAAGCTGTCGCCCGAGGAAGTCCAGGCGGTGGCTGCCCTGCTGCACGACCGCATGACCGACACCGTGCTGCGCAGCGCCGACGAGGCCGTGCGCCTGTTCGACGAGCTCGAAGGCAAGGCGCTCGAGGCGATCGACGTGCTGGGCCAGGGCCGCGACGCCCTGGTGCGCGCGAATACGGAACTCGGCCTGGCGATGTCGGAAGACGAGGTCGACTACCTGTTCGACGCCTTCACCAAGGCCGAGCGGAATCCGACCGACGTGGAACTGATGATGTTCGCCCAGGCGAACTCGGAACACTGCCGCCACAAGATCTTCAACGCCGACTGGGTGATCGACGGCGTGAAGCAGGACAAGTCGCTGTTCCAGATGATCAAGAACACGCACCAGCTGCAGCCGAAGGGCACGATCGTCGCCTACAGCGACAACTCGTCGATCATGGAAGGCGCGACGGTGACGCGCTTCTTCCCGCGCGCCGGCGGCGAGTACGCCCCGTCGAGCGAGCTGGTGCACACCCTGATGAAGGTCGAGACCCACAACCACCCGACCGCGATCTCGCCATTCCCGGGCGCCTCGACCGGCGCCGGCGGCGAGATCCGCGACGAAGGCGCGACCGGCCGCGGCGCCAAGCCGAAGGCCGGCCTGACCGGCTTCACGGTCTCGAACCTGCTGCTGCCGGATGCCCAGCGTCCGTGGGAAAACGCGGCGGACGTGACGGCCAAGGGCGAGAAGGGCGATTCGCCCGTCTACGGCAAGCCGGAGCGCATCGCTTCGCCGCTGCAGATCATGATCGACGGCCCGCTCGGCGGCGCCGCCTTCAGCAACGAATTCGGCCGCCCGGTCCTGGGCGGCTACTTCCGCACCTACGAACAGAACGCGCAGGCGGCCGGCGGCGTGTTCGGCTACCACAAGCCGATCATGATCGCGGGCGGCATCGGCAACATCGCCGACGAACACACCCACAAGAACGACATCCCGGTCGGCAGCCTGCTGATCCAGCTCGGCGGTCCGGGCATGCGCATCGGCATGGGCGGCTCGGCCGCGTCCTCGATGGCGACCGGCACGAATACCGCGGATCTCGATTTCGACTCGGTCCAGCGCGGCAACCCGGAAATGGAACGCCGTGCCCAGGAAGTCATCAACGGCTGCTGGCAGCTGGGTGCGGACAACCCGATCATCTCGATCCACGACGTCGGCGCCGGCGGCCTGTCGAACGCCTTCCCGGAAATCGTGAACGACGCCAAGCGCGGCGCGACCTTCGACCTGCGCAAGATCCAGCTCGAAGAGAGCGGGATGGCGCCGAAGGAAATTTGGTCGAACGAGTCGCAGGAGAGATATGTGTTGGCGATTTCGCCAACTGACCTGACGAAATTTGCATCGTTGTGCGAGCGCGAGCGTTGCCCGTTCGCCGTCGTCGGCGTCGCCACCGAAGAGCGCCAGCTGCGCGTGATCGATCCGGAGATGGGCAACAATCCTGTCGATATGCCGATGGAAGTCCTGCTCGGCAAGCCGCCGAAGATGCAGCGCACCGTCGAGCACGTTCAGCGCGCGCTGCCGCCGGTCGACCTGACCGGCATCGAACTCGGCGAAGCCGCGCGCCGCGTGCTGCTGCTGCCGACCGTCGCCGACAAGTCCTTCCTGATCACCATCGGCGACCGCAGCGTCGGCGGCATGACCGTGCGCGACCAGATGGTCGGCCCGTGGCAGGTGCCGGTGGCCGACTGCGCCGTCACCGCGATGAGCTACGAGGGCTACCAGGGCGAAGCGATGGCGATGGGCGAGCGCACGCCGCTGGCCGTGATCGACGCCGCCGCCTCCGGCCGCATGGCCGTGGGCGAGGCGATCACCAACATCGCCTGCGCCCCGATCGCCTCGATCGAAGACATCAAGCTGTCTGCCAACTGGATGGCCGCCTGCGGCCAGCCGGGCCAGGACGCCGCCCTGTTCGACACCGTGAAGGCGGTCGGCATGGAGCTGTGCCCGGCCCTCGGCATCAGCATCCCGGTCGGCAAGGATTCGCTGTCGATGCGCACGACGTGGCAGGACGACGGCGCAGCCAAGGAAGTGCTGTCGCCGGTCTCGCTGATCGTATCCGCCTTTGCGCCGGTGCCGGACGTGCGCCGTTCGCTGACGCCGCAACTGCGCACGGACCTGGGCGACACCGCCCTGATCCTGATCGACCTCGGCCGCGGCAAGAACCGCCTCGGTGCATCGAGCCTGGCGCAGGTCACCCAGCAACTGGGCGACGCCGTGCCGGACGTCGATTCGCCGGAAGACCTGAAGGCCTTCTTCGCAGCGATCCAGCGCCTGAACGCCGAAGGCAAGCTGCTGGCCTATCACGACCGTTCCGACGGTGGCCTGTTCGCCACGCTGTGCGAGATGGCCTTTGCCGGCCGTGCCGGCGTCTCGGTCAATCTCGACATCCTGACCATGGAAGGCGAGCACGCCTCGGACTGGGGCGACGCCAAGAACTGGGCGAGCCAGGTCGGCGAACGCCGCAACGAGATGACGCTGCGCGCGCTGTTCTCGGAAGAGCTGGGCGCCGTGGTCCAGGTGCGCCTTGATGACAAGAGCGCGGTCATGAACGTGCTGCGCGAACTGAACCTGGGCGCCTGCAGCCACATCATCGGCAAGGTCAACAACCGCGGCGTCATCGAGTTCACGCGCGACGCCAAGGTGATCTACAACGAACAGCGCAGCAGCCTGCATCGGCTGTGGAGCGAGACCAGCTGGCGCATCGCGCGCCTGCGCGACAATCCGGCCTGCGCCGACCAGGAATACGAGCGCCTGCTGGACGAGAGCGATCCGGGCCTGTCGCCGAAGCTGACTTTCGACCCGAGCGAGGACATCGCGGCGCCCTTCATCGCGACCGGCGTGCGTCCGCGCGTGGCGATCCTGCGCGAGCAGGGCGTCAACTCGCACATCGAGACCGCCTGGGCGATGCACCAGGCCGGCTTCAACGCGGTCGACATCCACATGAGCGACCTGATCGCGGGCCGCGCCAAACTGGACGATTTCCATGGCGTGATCGCGGTCGGCGGCTTCTCCTACGGCGACGTGCTGGGCGCGGGCGAGGGCTGGGCCAAGACCATCCTGTTCAACGCGCAGTTGGCGGAGCAGTTCGCGCGCTTCTTCGCGCGCCAGGATACCTTCGGCCTGGGTGTCTGCAACGGCTGCCAGATGCTGTCGAACCTGAAATCGATCATCCCGGGCGCCCACGCCTGGCCCAAGTTCACCCGCAACAAGTCGGAACAGTTCGAGGCCCGCTTCGGCATGGTCGAGGTGCTCGATTCGCCGTCGATCTTCTTCGCCGGCATGGCGGGCACGCACGCGCCGCTGGCCATCGCCCACGGCGAAGGCTTTGCCGACTTCTCGCAGACCGGCGACCTCTCGCAAGTCGTGCAGTCGCTGCGCTACGTCGACAACCGCGGCGCGGCGACCGAGGTCTATCCGTTCAACCCGAACGGCTCGCCTGGCGGGCTGACCGCGGTGACCACCCCGGACGGCCGCTTCACGGCGATGATGCCGCACGCCGAGCGCGTGTTCCGCACCGTCGTCCACTCCTGGGCGCCGGAAGGCTGGGGCGAGGACAGCCCGTGGATGCGCATGTTCCGCAATGCGCGTAAGTGGGTCGGTTGATCGCCGCCTAGCGTAATAGCCAAAACGCCTCCTTCGGAGGCGTTTTTTCTTGCCCTGGTAGGGTGGGGTCTCGACCCCACGCGGTTTTACCGGTTGATACACGGCGATGCGCGGCGGAGCCACGCCTGCGTACACAGCCTGCTGAGCTTTCCGTGCAAACGCCACGGTTCTCCGGATACCACGCGCTTGCTCCGATGCCTTACCGCGTGGGGTCGAGACCCCACCCTACGAAAAGCAGGCTGCAAAGAACTCATGCGGTTCGGTGGCCCAAAAACAAAAAGGCGCTTCCGTGGAAGCGCCTTTTCATTCGTTCGATCCGCTATTACTGGATCTTCGCCTTCTTCATCAGCGACTCGCGGAATTCCGCCAGTTTCTTCTGCTGCAGCGACTCGGCCACTTGCTGCTTGACCTGGTCCAGCGGCGGGACCTGCACCGGACGCACGTCTTCCAGCTTGATGACGTGGTAGCCGAACTGGGTCTTCACCGGGGTGTCGGTGATCGCGCCTTTTTGCAGCGAGGTCATGGCTTTCGAGAACTCAGGAACGAAGCCGCGCGGATCGGCCCAGCCCAGGTCGCCGCCGTTCTGGGCGGTGCCGTCCTTGCCCTGCTTGGCCAGCTCTTCGAACTTGGCGCCGCCTTTCAGCTTGGCGATGATCGCCTTGGCCTCGTCTTCCTTCTCGACCAGGATGTGGCGGGCGTGGTATTCCTTCTCCGGCGCCTGGGCCTTGGCCTTGTCGTACTCGGCCTTGATCTCGGCATCCTTCACCGGGTTCTTCTTGACGTAGTCGGCCAGCATGGCGTTGATGATGATGCTCTGGCGTGCATTGTCGATCGCTGCCTTGACGTCCGCGCGGGCGCCGACGCCTTGCTTGTCGGCTTCCTGGATCAGGACTTCGCGGCCGATCAGGTCTTTCTTGATCAGTTCGCGCAGCTGCGGCGTATCCGTCGCGCGGCCTTGGGCGACGACCTGCTTGACCACCTGGTCAACCTTTGCCGCCGGGATCGGCTTGCCGTTCACGGTCGCGACGTTCTGCGCGAAGACGACAGGCGCGGCAGCCATCGCAGTCATGGCGATCAGCAGGCGGGTGGGCTTCAAAATCATTGTTCGGATCCTATAAAAACGCGATAAGTCGCCCGCTGGCGACGAAACCCGGCGCAGGGCACTGGCAGCGCGCGCGCCGGAGGTACAACATCTTACTGTACCTTTGCCTTTTTGACCATTTCCTCTTGGTACGACGCCAGCTTCTGCTGGGTCAGGCTTTCCGAGATCTGGGACTTCACTTCGTCCAGCGACGGCACCTTCACGGCGCGGGTGTCGTCGACCTTGATCACGTGGTAGCCGGCGCCGGTCTTCACCGGGGTCTCGGTGATGCCGCCTTTTTGCAGCTTGCTGAAGCCGGCTGCGAATTCTTCCGGGAAGGCCGACGGGGTAGCCCAGTCGAGGTCGCCGCCGTTGTTGGCCGAACCGGTGTCCTTGCTCTGCTTGGCCAGGTCTTCGAACTTGGCGCCGCCCTTCAGCTTGGCGATGATGGCCTTGGCGTCTTCTTCCTTGTCTACCAGGATGTGACGCACGTGGTATTCCTTCTCGGCGCCCTGGGTCTTGGCGAAGCGGTCGTATTCGGCCTTGATCTCGGCGTCGGTCACCGGGTTCTTGGCGATGTAGTCGCGCGCCAGCTGGCTGACGACGATCGCCTGGCGGGCGCTGTCGAGGGCCTGCTTGACGTCCGGCTTCTTGTCGTAGCCCTGCTTGATCGCTTCCTGCATCAGCACTTCGCGTGCGATCAGGTCACGCTTGATCGCCTCGCGCAGTTGCGGGGAGTCCTGGCCCTGGCCTTGCGCGACCACCTGCTTCACGATCGCGTCCACGCGCGAGGTCGGGATGGCCTTGCCGTTGACGACGGCCAGGTTCTGGGCGAATGCGGGTGCTGCGATAACGGCGATCAGGGCTAACAGCAGACGTGCTGGCTTAAAAGTCATTATGGTGTTCCTGTGGGAGGGGAGTTGCTTGGACGGAATTTTGATTTAGTTCTTTTACTGAGCAATCGAATTTTGCGACAGATTTCTTAAGCGGCTCTGAACCAGCCTCAGTCCAATTCGGAAGGCGCCAGGGCCGTGATCGCCAGGGCGTGGATCTCGGCCTTCATCATATCGTGCACGGCATCATACACCAGTCGATGGCGCATGACGAGTCTTAGTCCCTCGAAGCGATCGGACACGATGCGCACGCTGTAATGGCCTCCGCCGGAGGCGGCGCCGGCGTGTCCCGCATGCAGGTGCGAGTCGTCGCCGACGGCCAGGTCGAGCGGCGCCAGGGCTTCGGTCAGGCGCGCCTCGATGCGCTCGACGCGGGTATCGACGCGGTTATCCAGGCTCATGCTTCCTCCTGCGGGACGTGTTTAACCAGCAGCATGGCCTGGCCAATGCTGAACAGGAAGAAGATCGCGGTCATGCCGAATACCTTGAAGTTGACCCAGGCGCCGGTGTTGTCCTTGAAGACCACGAAGGCCATGATCAGGTTCAGCGCGCCGAGGAAGAACAGGAAGGCCATCCACTGGAAGCCCACGCGCGGCCAGATCTCGTCGGGCAGGGGCAGCGCTTCCTGCATCACCTTTTTCATGAGGTTGTTCTTCAGGAAGACCTGGCTGACGAACAGGGCGCCGGCAAAGATCCAGTACAGCATCGTCGGCTTCCACTTGATGAAGGTCTCGTCGTGGAAATAGATGGTCGCGCCGCCGAACACCACGATCACGAAGAAGGAGACCCAGAGCATGGTGTCGACCTTGCGCCGGCGTACCAGCAGGTAGCCGACCTGGAGCACGGTGGCGATGATGCCGACCACGGTGGCGAGCATGATCGGTGCCTGGCTGGCGATGATCTTGCCGCCCGAGACCATGCCGCCGAGCCAGGTTTCGGCAAGGGCGACGGCGGCGGCCTCGTTGCCGGTGCCGTATTTATAGACCGCGAAGAACAGAATCAGCGGAAAGAAGTCGAACAGGAATTTCATGTGGTGTCGGTATGGGCAGAAGGAGTCAAACCGCTTCGAAGCGCAGCGCGGCTGAGTTGATGCAGTAGCGCAGGCCGGTCGGCGGCGGGCCGTCCGGGAACACGTGGCCCAGGTGGGCGTCGCAGACGGCGCAGATGATCTCGGTGCGCAGCATGCCGTGGCTGCGGTCTTCCTTCTCGATCACGTTCTCGGGGTCGAGCGCCTTGAAGTAGCTCGGCCAGCCGCAGCCGGACTCGAACTTGGTGTCGGACTCGAACAGCGGGGTGTCGCAGCAGACGCAGTGGTAGATGCCGTGCTCGTGATGGTCCCAGAACTTGCCGGTGAAGGCGCGTTCGGTGGCGGCGTGGCGCGTCACCTGGTACTGGATGGGGTCGAGCTTGGCGCGCCACTCGGCGTCGGTCTTGGTCACTTTATCGGTCATGGTGGTCCTTCTTGTTAATTCTGGTAAAACACGGGCTGGCAAAACACGGCTGGTAAAACACGGGCGGGCGAAGCATGGCACAGGAAACGCAATTCAGGAAGAGCAGCTGACTTCGAGGTGCGCGGCCCAGTCCGGCGGCAGCGCCGCATAGGCCTCGTGTTCGGGCTGTTCGTCGAAAGGCTGCTCGAGGATCGCGAGCAGCCGGGCCACCTCGCTGTAGTCGCCGTTCTGTGCCCGTTCGATGGCCTGCTGGGCCAGATAGTTTCGTAAGATGTACTTCGGGTTGACCCGGTTCATGGCCGCACGGCGGGTGGCGTCGTCGCCCGCTTCCAGGCGCAGGCGCTCGCGGTAGCGTCCGGCCCAGTCGTCGAAGGCGGCGCGGTCGATGAACAGGTCGCGCACGCCTTCCTCGCTGCCGGCTCCCTCGACCTTCAGGTCGGCCAGGCGCCGGAACAGCAGGGTGAAGTCGACGTGGCTGGCCTGCATGATGGTAAACAGGCTGTCGAACAGGGCGCGGTCGCCCTCGCGCTTTTCCAGCAGGCCGAGCTTGGCGTGCAGCAGCGCGTCGAGCTTCGCTTCGAACTCCGGCATGTAGACGTCGAGCGCCGCCTGGGCATCCTCGACCTCGCCGATCAGCGGCAGCAGGGCATTGCCCAGGGCGTAGCAGTTCCAGTGGCCGATCGCGACCTGGTTCGCATACGAATAGCGGCCGCCCTGGTCGGTGTGGTTGCAGATATGGTTGACGTCGAAGGCTTCCATGAAGCCGAAGGGGCCGTAGTCGAGCGTCAGGCCGAGGATCGACATATTGTCGGTATTCATCACGCCGTGCATGAAGCCGACCGACTGCCAACCGGCGATCATGCGCGCGGTGCGGCGCGTCACTTCGGCCAGCAGTGCCTGGTAGGGGTTCCCGGCCGCGCGCAGCTCGGGGTAGAAGCCGTCGATGACGTAGTCGGCCAAGCGGCGCAGCTCGTCCTGCTTGTCGCGGTAATACCAGTGTTCGAAGGAACCGAAGCGTACGAAGGAGGGCGCCATGCGGGTGACGACGGCGGCGGTCTCGAGCGATTCGCGCATCACGCGTTGCGGCGAGCCGGTGACGACCAGGGCGCGGGTGGTCGGAATGCCGAGCGCCGCCATGGCTTCCGAGCACAGGAATTCGCGGATCGAGGAGCGCAGCACGGCGCGGCCGTCGCCCATGCGCGAATAGGGGGTCTTGCCGGCGCCCTTCAGCTGCAGCTCCATCCGGCCTTCCGGCCCGGGCAGGTCGCCGAGCAGGATGGCGCGGCCGTCGCCCAGCTGGCCGGCCCAGACGCCGAACTGGTGGCCCGAATACACGGCCGCCAGCGGCTGGGCGCCCTCGGGCACCGCGTTGCCGGTGAAGGCGGCGACGAAGTCGTCCTGCGCCAACGAAGCCGGATCGATGCCGACCAGCGCGGCGGCGCGGCTGCTGGCCGCGACGAAGTGCGGCGCGGGCATCGGCGTCGGCATCAGCCGCGTGTAGAACGCGGGCGGCAGCTCGGCAAAGCCGTTGCCGAAGGGAAGATCGTTGGGCGTAATGGCAGCTCCAGTCCGGATAAGGGTAACGACGCGGGTCAAATCGATACCGCGATTCTACCGTACCGGGCCGATTCTATTCGCGCACGCACGATCGGCAAGCGCGCTTACATCCGGTAACGCATCGTGCACGACACGCGATGACGCCTTGGGACGGTGCTTGCTGCGACGCAGCATCGAAACATGTTGACGGCCTGCATGAGCTCGAATCACACTCGTTCGAGCTTGACATATGGATCACAGTCCACGATCCCAGTCCGACCACAGGAGACAGCGATGACGCCTTACCCGAAGAGCCCCCTGATGGGCCAGATGATGGACCAGCCTCTGCTTATTTCGAGCATCATCGAGTTCGCCGCCCGCCACTACGGCAGCAACGAGATCGTCTCGCGCCGCGTCGAGGGCGACCTGCACCGCTACACCTACCGCGAATGCGAACAGCGCGCGCGCCGCATGGCCAAGGCGCTCGAAGGCCTGGGCGTCCAGATCGGCGACCGCGTGGCCACGCTGGCCTGGAACGGCTACCGCCACATGGAGCTGTACTACGCGGTGTCCGGCTCGGGCGCGGTGCTGCACACGATCAATCCGCGCCTGCATCCCGAGCAGATCGCCTACATCGTCAACCACGCCGAGGACCAGTACCTGTTCTTCGACCTGACCTTCCTGCCGCTGATCGAGGCGGTGGCGCCGCACTGCAAGACCGTCAAGTCCTTCGTCCTGATGAGCGACCGCGCGCACATGCCGCAGGAGACGAAGATCGTCAGCCTGCTGTGCTACGAGGACCTGATCGCTTCCAGCAGCGACGACTACGCCTGGCCGCAGTTCGACGAGAACTCGGCCGCCTCGCTGTGCTACACCTCGGGCACGACCGGCAACCCGAAAGGCGCGCTGTACTCGCACCGCTCGACCATCCTGCACGCCTATGCCTCGAGCATGCCGGGTTCGCTGAACGTGTCGAGCATGGACACGATCGTGCCGGTGGTGCCGATGTTCCACGTGAATGCCTGGGGCCTGCCGTACTCGGTGCCGCTGTCGGGCGCGAAGATGGTGTTCCCCGGCGCAGCGCTGGACGGCAAGTCGCTGTACGAACTGTTCGAGTCCGAGAAGGTGACCTTCTCGGCCGGCGTGCCGACGGTCTGGCTGGGCCTGATCAACCATGCGCTCCAGAACGACCTGACATTCTCGACCTTCCGCCGCACCGTGATCGGCGGCTCGGCCTGCCCGCCGGCAATGATGGACACCCTGATCGACAAGCTCGACGTGCACGTGATCCACGGCTGGGGCATGACCGAGATGTCGCCGCTCGGCACCACCGGCGGCCTGCAGGCCAAGCACCTGGCGTTGCCGAAGGAAGCGCAGCGCAAGATCCTGCAGAAGCAGGGCCATGCGATCTATGGCGTCGACATGAAGATCGTCGACGACGACGGCAAGGAACTGCCCTGGGACGGCGAGACCTACGGCCACCTGTACGTGAAGGGGCCGTGGATCGTCTCGGGCTATTTCCGCGGCGAAGGCGGCGATGTGCTGAAAGACGGCTGGTTCCCGACCGGCGACGTCGCCACCATCGACGCCGACGGCTACATGCAGATCACCGACCGCAGCAAGGACGTGATCAAGTCCGGCGGCGAATGGATCGGCAGCATCGACCTGGAAAACATCGCGATGGCCCACCCGGCCGTGCTGCAGGCGGCCTGCATCGGCGTGACCCACCCGAAATGGGACGAGCGGCCGCTGCTGGTGGTGGTCAAGCGCCCGGGACAGGAGGTCTCGCGCGAGGAATTGCTGGGCTTCTTCGAAGGCAAGGTGGCCAAGTGGTGGCTGCCGGACGACGTGGTCTTCACCGAGGCGCTGCCGATGGGCGCCACCGGCAAGATCCAGAAGAACCGGCTGCGCGACCTGTACCGGGAGCACCAGCTGCCGACCGCCTAGCGGCAGTGCGCGGGCTGGCCCATTCGCTTTATACTCTAGCGTTAAGCCAGCCCGAACCATATCGAGAGCGTGAACAGACAAGCCGCAACGACATCCTGCCAGGAAGATCTATCCGAACCGAAGGGGGAGCATGCCCATGGCGCGCCTTTTCACGTGGACGAGGAACCGCACGACAAGATTTACTTGACCACGCGCTTTGGCCGCTGGGTCGATCGGGTCACTTACCTCGATATCGGCGTGGCCATTGCCGTGGCGCTAGGTTGTTCCACGTTCTATTTTTGGCTGGCGACCCCGTACGGGCATGGACTCGACAAGGGAGGTGCCCACGATGTCCGGGGTTTCGGCACCGCCTTATATTTCAGCATCGTTACCTTCACCTCCCTGGGCTACGGCGACTTTGCCCCCCTGCGCGCAGGAAGGCTGGTCGCATCGCTGCTGGTCTTCCTGGGGCTGGCGCTGGTCGCACTGTCGGTCGGGAAGGTAGCCTCCGAGAGGCAATATTCGCTCCTGCTCCTGCTGCACACGAGCGATGCCCAGCGGCGGCTGAGCGCGTTTGGCGAGAAGATCCTTCTTGCGTCCGGCCAGCTCGGGCGCGCGAGCGTGCGAGCCCATACCGCTCGATTGCGGCTTGCCATCGACGAACTGGGACAGCTCATCTCCACATTCAGCCGCTATGCCATTTTCAATTCGCACCAGGCGCGGCTGACCGCTTTCGGCAACAGGAGCACGCTGAACGGCTTGTTCGACGATCTTTATGCGGCCCAGTTAGCCTGCGACACGGCTTTCCAGTCGCCTGGCGCGGACCAGCATGTGTGCTCGCGCGCCCTGGGCCTGACGCGGGAAATCGAGCGCCTGTCGATGCGGCTGGTGAACATGCAGGAGAAAGCCAAGGAAGAGCAAACGAGCCTGACGCTGCTGGGACTCCGAAAACTGCTGCAACCCATGCGCGCCGACGGCGGCGTGCCGTTGTCGGGTGTGTGCGAGCCGGTCTATCCGCCGGTGTCGCCGGTGTCCAGATTCGCCGCGCAGCGCGCTCAGCTCGAAACCTGGGCCTTGCAGCACATGTCCGCATGGTTGCGGCGCGTCGTTCTGGACGCGGTGCCTGACGGGAAATCGGCCGCGTGGTGCCTTCAGCAGCACAAGGACCTGGCTTCGTCGCTGGGAATCTCCAATGCCCTGGCCTATCGTTGCATCAAGGACCTGATCAAGGACGGCCGCGTCCCCAAGAAGCCGCCAGTGCCGCCGGCGCTGCGCGAAGATGTTCGATTTTCGACCTGGCTGCAGAAGCGCGCTCTTGGCCTGCACGCGTCCTCCCAGCGGTTCGAGCAGGCGATCGCGGTGGATTCGCTGGGGTTGATGTGCAGGGCGCTGGCCGGGTGCGAGGCGCAACTGTCGTCGCTCGAAGAAGCGATCCGCGGCGACCTCGACGACAGATGGGCGACGGTGTCGTCGACCGGACCACACGGCTTCTTCCTTCTCCAGTTGCGGCAAACCAGCGAAAGTTGCGCGCTTGCCGCGGCGACGGTGGCGCCGGGCGGCTGCGTTGCCTTCTGGGCGGATGCGGTGGTGGTCCGGATCGAGGCCATTATCGGGGAGTTCGGCGAGCTCGGCGGCATGGCGCGCTGAGACGAGCAGGCCGTTGGCCGGCCCGGGCTTGCCGGCCGCGCCGTGCTAGGCGCGCGCCGGCGGCAACAGGTGGCGGAAGGTCGGCTCGATGTTCAGCGCGTGTAAGTGGCGCACGATGTCCTCGAGCGTGGCGTCCTTCAGCAGCAGGTTTTCTGGCAACGCGCTGGCGGCGGCGACCGTCGCCGGCGCGCCGGCAGTTGGCTGCACGGTCTCGTCGGCGGCCATCGCGGGCGCCAGCAGCCGGTCCATGGCGCGGTCGAACGCGACCGGGGTGATGCTTTCCAGGCCCTCGAGGAAGCCGGCCTGGGCCGCCTGCGGCGGTGCGATCTCGAGCCCCGGCTCGCCGACGAAGGAGGCGCCCATGCCGGGATTGATGAAGGCCGTCCAGCGTCCGGTTTCGCGGTTCAGGCAGGGCGGCAGCTCGGCCGGCGTGCCGATCACCGGCTCGATTTCCGGGAAATAGGCCTGGCGCAGCAGTTCGACGAACTGGCCCGCCTGCAGCGAAGGCAGGGGCACGGCCAGCGACAGCCACAGGCAGAAACCGTCGACGCTGGCGATGCTCACCGCCGGCGCCGGCAAGTCCAGCTCGCTTTGCAGGGCGTGCGCCACTTCGCACAGCAGGGTCCAGTGACGGCCTTCCTCGGCTTTCGGGATGCGGTGGAAGGGAATCGCGATCGCGCGCGTCAGGCCGCCGGACGTGGTGACGTCGACCGGCAGGGTCTGCTGGCCGAGGATGTGCGCCTGCAGCGCCTCCTCCGTGACCGCGCCTTCCGGCAAATACAGCCGCATCAGTTCCTGGATCAGTTTCAGCATGGGTTTCCTCTTGGGGCAGGGCGCGCGCTCGTGGGCGCCGCCGCGTGGTTATTCGGTGACTTTGCGGCGCAGCAGCTTGACCGCGCCGCTCTTCGTCTTTGCCTCCAGGCGCCGCCGCTGGGCGCCGCGCGTGGGCTTCGTCGCACGGCGCACGACCGGCGCCGGCGTCGCGGCGTCGACCATGTCCTGCAGGCGGCGCAGGGCGTCTTCCTTGTTCTGCTCCAGGCTGCGCGCAGCCTGGGCCTTCAGCACCACCACGCCGTCCTGGGTGATGCGGCTGTCGCGCGCCGCCAGCAGGCGCTCCTTGACGGCCTCGGGCAGGGAGGATGCGTGGACGTCGAAGCGCGCGTGCACCGCGCACGAGACCTTGTTGACGTTCTGGCCGCCGGGTCCCTGGGCGCGGATCGCGCTGAACTCGACTTCCGCCGGATCGAGCATTATCTTCATGGATCGGTGGGTGTGGCCTGGGCCGTTTGCTTGGCTTGCATGGGCCAAATGATAACCGGAAACCCGCGCGGCCACCCGAGGCGGGTCGCCAATGCGGGCAGGATGGCCCGGCATGGCGAAGAAATAAGACGATCGTACTTTTTTGCGATATAGTTGTGAAGCACGATACAAAAAGCGCAGCTCACAGCGGTTCAACTACAAACAAGGAAGAGACAATGAGTGCAGACTACGTCGTTCACGGCAACGTTGCCGTCATCACCCTGAACAATCCGCCGGTCAACGGCCTCGGCCTGGAGACCCGCAGCGCGGCCGTGGCGGCCTTGCGCCGCGCGGAAAGCGACGATGCGGTGCGGGCGGTCGTCATCACCGGCGCCGGCAAGGTGTTCTCGGGCGGCGCCGACATCCGCGAATTCAATTCGCCCAGGGCCCTGACCGAACCGACCCTGCACACCCTGATCGCCACCGCCGAGAACCTGGGCAAGCCGGTCGTGGCCGCGATCCACGGCGTCTGCATGGGCGGCGGCCTCGAGCTCTCGCTCGGCTGCCACTACCGCGTGGCGCTGCCTGGCGCCCAGATCGGGCTGCCGGAAGTGAAGATCGGCCTGGTGCCGGGCGCCGGCGGCACCCAGCGCCTGCCGCGCGTGGTCGGCCTGGAGCAGGGCCTGAACATGATCGTCTCGGGCAACCCGGTGATGTCGGAGAAGCTGGCCGAGACCAAACTCTTCGACCGCGTGTTCGATGCCGGGCTTGAGCTGGTGGCTGCCGCCGTCGAGTTCGCGAACGGCATCGCCGACGTCCGTCCGCTGCCGAAGGTGCGCGACCTGAAGATCGATTACCCGAACTACGAAGCCTTCCTGCAGTTCTCGCGCAATACCGTAAAAGCGATGGCCGGCCCGTTCCCGGCGCCGCTCGAATGCGTCGAGTGCGTGGCGGCCAGCGTCACCAGGAAATTCGAGGACGGCCTGGCCTTCGAGCGCGAGCGCTTCCTGGCGCTGGCCCAGACCAACGAGTCGAAGGCGCTGCGCCATGCCTTCTTCGCGGAGCGCGCCGCCAGCAAGGTGCCGGACGTCCCGGCCGACACCCCAACCCGCACCATCGCGCGCGCCGCCGTCATCGGCGCCGGCACCATGGGCGGCGGCATCGCGATGAACTTCGCGAACGCCGGCATTCCGGTGACCATCCTGGAGATGAAACAGGAAGCGCTGGACAAGGGCCTGGCCACCATCCGCAAGAACTACGAGAACACGGTCAAGAAGGGCAAGCTGGCCCAGGACAAGGCCGAGCAGCGGGTCGGCCTGATCACCGGCACGCTGGCCTTCGAGGACATCGCGCAGGCCGACATCGTGGTCGAAGCCGTGTTCGAGGACATGGAGGTGAAAACCCAGGTATTCCGCAAGCTCGACGAAGTGATGAAGCCGGGTGCGATCCTGGCCTCGAACACCTCGACCCTGGACCTGGACCGGATCGCCGACGTGACCTCGCGCCCGCAGGACGTGATCGGCCTGCACTTCTTCAGCCCGGCCAACGTGATGAAGCTGCTGGAAATCGTGCGCGGCGCGAAGACCGGCAAGGACGTGCTGGCCACCGCGCTGGCGCTGTCGAAAAAAATCCGCAAGACCGGCGTGGTCTCGGGCGTGTGCGACGGCTTCATCGGCAACCGCATGGTCGAACAATACCTGCGCCAGGCTTTCTTCCTGCTGGAAGAGGGCGCGCTGCCGGAGCAGGTCGACAAGGCGATCGAGAAGTTCGGCTTCGCCATGGGCCCGTTCCGCATGAGCGACCTGGCTGGCAACGACATCGGCTGGTACATCCGCAAGCGCCGCTATGCCGAGTCGCCGGACATCGTGTATTCGCCGATTCCGGACCGCCTGTGCGAACAGGGCCGCTTCGGGCAGAAGACCGGCGCCGGCTGGTACGACTACCAGGCGGGCGACCGCAAGCCGCACGCTTCGGCCTCGGTGAACGAGATGATCGCCGGCTATTCGAAGGAAATCGGGGTCGAGCGCCGCACGATTTCGGACGAGGAGATCGTGCAGCGCCTGGTGTTCGCGCTGGTCAACGAGGGCGCGCGCATCCTGGAAGAGGGCATTGCCCTGCGCGCTTCCGACATCGACATGGTCTACCTGACCGGCTACGGCTTCCCGCTGCACCGCGGCGGCCCGATGCTGTACGCGGACACCGTCGGCCTGTCCAACGTGCTCGCCAAGATCCAGCAGTTCGCGCGCGGCCGCCACGGCGAAGCCTGGGCCCCGGCGCCGCTGCTGGAGCGCCTGGCCGGCGAGGGCAAGGGATTCAACGGCTAAGGTCGTTGTTCTGCGATGAGAACGGCGGGCATGCGTGCCCGCCGTTTTTTTATCGCCGGCCGCTGGCTATGCGTAGGGTGGACGGCTAGACCCGGGGCTGTGCCCGCCTGCGGCTTCTGCGCCGTCCACGCGTTCAACTCCCCTGTGCATTGACGCGCCGCGCTCCGTTCTCGCGTCGGCCGGTATCGGGCGCCGCTGCGCATCCGTGGTCGTACGCGTGGCCGCTGCATATGCCGGGAACACGCGAATCGAATGGCGAAATCACCCGCCGATCAATAAATAAACAAATCCGTTTACTTATCGCGAACTCAGGCATAGCATGTCGATATTGCCATTCATCCAAGCGGCCCCATGAAGACCGTCCTCCTGATCGCCAGCGCCTGCCTGCTCGGTTTGCTCTCCACCACCGGCGCTTCGCTGCCTTACCCGATCCTGCCGCCGCTGTTCGCGGCCGGCGCCGTCAATGAGCTGACCGGCTTCCTTGGGCTGCCGCCCAAGCTCCTGTTCGGCATCGCCCTGATGATCAACCCGGTCGGGCTGCTGCTCGGCAGTGCGATGCTGGGCCCGGTATCGGACCGCTTCGGACGGCGCCGCGTCCTGTTGATGACGGCGATCGGCGCCGCCGTCGGGCATGCGCTGACGGCCGCCGCCCTGGTGGCGCAATCGTATCCGCTGTTCCTGCTGGCGCGTTTCGTCACCGGGCTGCTGGAGGGGAACGGCTCCATCATGCGGGCCATGCTGGCCGAGCGCCTGACGGGCGGGCTGCGCAACCACGCGCTGTCCTGGCTGAACGGCGCCTTCCACCTGGGCTGGCTGGTGGGGCCGCTGCTGGCGGGCTTCACGGTGGACGCCGGGATCACGCTGCCGTTCACCATCGCCGCCGGCGCGCTGCTGGTCGGCGCCGGCCTGGCCGCGCTGGCGCTGGACCGGGAACAGGTGCAGCCACAGGCGGGCAGCTGGTGGAAGGTAGCGCGCGAGCGCCATGCGTTGACGCTGCTGCGCCACCCGCCGCTGCGTACCCTGTTCGTGATCTACTTCGCCTACGCCTGCGGCGTCGCCTCGTTCTATGAATTCTTCCCGCTATGGCTGGTGGACATCGGCAACTACGACACGCGCCAGATCGCGCTGGTGAACATGGGCATGTGCGCGTTGATGACCTTCGCCTCCCTGTTCGCGGGCCGCGCCAGCGCCCTGGAACCGCGGCGCCGGGCCAGCGGCCATGCGGGGCTCGCTGCCGCGGCAGTCCTGGCGGTGGGCCTCGGCAACCTGTGGATCGGCCTGGTGGCGATCGTCCTGTTCGGCCTGCCGCACGCTTACTACAACGCCACGATGCAGGGCTGGGCCGCCGACCAGTTCGCCGCGCACGGCCAGGGCGCGGTCATGGGCCTGCTCTCGACCATCTTCTGCCTGGCGAACATCGTGATGGCGCTGGCGGGCGGCGTGCTGACCCTGGTCGATACCCGGCTCGTGCTGATCGTCGGCGGCCTGCTGGCGGCGTGGGCGGCGCTGGCCCTGCGCAACTGGAGTGGACGCGCCGTCGACGGCGCAATCGCGCTGAACGTGGAGACCAAATGAATACGTTCGACCAGGTACTGATGATGCTGAAGACGCGCGGCGCCCAGACCGCGCAGGCGCTCGCCGGACTGCTCGGCATGACGGCGATGGGCGTGCGGCGCCAGCTCGAGCTGGGCGTGGAAAAGGGGCTGGTGAGCTTTCTCGACACGCCGGGCAAGGTCGGCCGGCCGGTGCGGCGCTGGCAGCTCACCGAGTCCGGCCATGCGCGCTTCCCCGACCGGCATGCCGAGTTGACGCTCGACCTGATCGAGGGCGTGCGCGCGCTGTTCGGCGAAGCCGGGCTGGAAAAGTTGATCGTGGCACGCGAGGAGAGCAGCGAGCGCGCCTACCGCAGCCGTGTCGATCCCACGACGACGCTGGACGAGCAGGTGGTGGCCCTGGCCGAGGCGCGCTCGCTGGAAGGCTACATGGCCGAGGTCGAGCCGCGCGCGGACGGCAGCATGCTGCTGCTCGAAAACCATTGCCCGATCTGCGCCGCGGCACAGTCCTGCCAGCAGTTCTGCCGCTCGGAGCTGGACGTGTTCCGGCGCGTGCTCGGGCCGGGGGTGAATGTGGTGAGGATCGAGCACCAGCTGGCGGGGGCGCGGCGCTGTGCTTACCTGGTGAGCCAGGCGGACTGAGCAAGACGCTGGGTCGGGAATTGTCTCTGCCGCGCGGCCAAGCCCAGTTTCATTGATCCGACTTGCGCTTCTCAGGCGGAAACCAGACGTCGCCGCAGGTCTTCCAGCAGCCATTGTCCGGCGGGGCCTGGCACGCGATCGCGCCTGTGGGCGCCATATATCGTCAATCCTTCCCGCGGCGTCGGATCGTCTTCGATCTGAAGCGCGACCAACTGTCCAGATGCAATCAAACCAGTGACGAGGTAGTCGGGCATGCGGCACCACCCGAATCCGGAAAGCAGGAAATCAAGGCGTCGGCCAAGATCGACGAAGCGCCATACCCTGGCGCTGCACACGCCATAGTTTGCGCCCTCGGCGCCGACGGGATCCGACAGGACAAGCTGCACGTAAGGCGCGAGGTCGGCCTGGGTTGCAGGACGACCGAGCGCCGCAAGCGGATGCTGGGGCGCCACGACCGCTTGCAGGCCGATGCGCAACAGAGGATAAGCGGTCACATCATGGGGGGAGACGGAAGAAGCAGGCAAATGCCGATCGCCGCAGCGCCGGATCGCAGGCGGCGCAGCGATCCGCCCAAGCCTTCCGTGGAGAAGCTGACTGGCAGCGTAGGAAATGTGGTGCTCAATGCCGCCAAGCTATCGGTCAGCGGGCCGGTCGGGACGAGTGGATCGATCGCTATCACGAGTTCCGGCTCCAGCCCTTTTCTTGCGCCGGAGGCAATTGCTTCAAACCTGTCCGCACTTGCGAGTACCAGGCGTGCGTGCTCCACGAGTACGCGCCCGACCTCGGTCAACGCTGGCCGATGCGAACGCCGATCGAATAGCACAACCCCTTGCACGTCCTCCAGTGTGCACGCGGCCAAGCTGCCGCCCGGCCGCGGAAAAGCTGCCAGTGTCCACGATAGTGACCAGGATTCGAAGCTGGTCGAGAGTAAGGCTGCCAATCACATCGCACCCGAGGATAATCCATCTATAACATCGATGTTTTCCATCGGATTTTAATCGCTTCCGCACATGGAGGTCGAGCGATATATTGGCGCCCTCGGGTCTGGCGCCCATTTTATGAAGGAAAACGCAATGAGCACACTTCTGGTCATCGAATCGAGCCCGCGCGGCGAACAATCCATCTCTCGCAACATGACACGCCGCTTTGTGGCCGAGTGGCGCAAGACGCGCGACGGTGCACGGATCATCGAGCGTGACCTGATGCGGACCGGACTCGAATTCGTCAACGCGCCGTGGCTCGACGCCTATTTCACGCCTGCGGAGCACCATTCGGCCGAAATGAAAACTACCTTGCAGCTCTCGGACGAGCTGGTCGAGGAAGTGCTGGCCGCCGATCACATCGTCATCGCGACACCCGTCTATAACTACAACGTACCGGCCGTACTCAAGGCGTGGATCGATCACATCGTACGCAAAGGGATCACCCTCGGATTCGATGGCCGCGGTCTCGTCACGGGCAAGAAGGCGACCGTCCTGATCGCATCGGGCGGCGTCTACGACGAGCGGTCGCCCATTCGCGACCGCGACCTGGCGACGCACTATCTGCGGCTGGTCCTTGGGGTGATCGGCATCACGGATGTCACCTTCGTCGCAGGCGGCGGCGCCAAGGCGGTCGACCTCCGCGAAATCAGCATGGAAGGCTTCGTCGATCGCCTGGCGCCCCAGCTGGTTCGGGCCGCACAGGTGTCGGAGCAGGGCTGACGCAGGCGCCCCGCATCCTCCCCCGGTTCGTCACAGTCGCGCTTTTCACGGCCACGGGGGCGCGAGCCGGGCGCGCGGAAAGCCTGGCGTCCATATCCAAGCAGTTGACCGATGTGACAAAAAAAATGCCGCTGTTTCCAGCGGCATTTTCATTTCCGACAGTCGCCTGCGCGTCAGTCGGTGGCGTAGATGTTGTTGTCCTTGGTTTCGCGAACGAAGAAGGCGCCGATCACGACGGTGATCAGGGCGATGATGATCGGATACCAGAGGCCGTAGTAGATGTTGCCGTTGGCCGCCACCAGGGCGAACGAGATGGTCGGCAGCAGGCCGCCGAACCAGCCGTTACCGATGTGGTAGGGCAGGGACATCGAGCTGTAGCGGATACGGGTCGGGAACATCTCTACCAGCATGGCCGCGATCGGGCCGTAGACCATGGTCACGTAGATCACCAGGATGAACAGCAGCAGCACGAGCATCGGCTTGTTGAGCTGGCTCGGATCGGCTTTTTCAGGGTAGCCGGCCGACTTCAGGGTGGCGACGACTTCCTTGTTGAGCGCGGTCTGGCGGGCCTTGTCGTCGGCCACGAAGTCCAGGCCATCCGGCGTCATGGTGGCGTTGAAGGCATTGATCACCTTGTCGCCCACCTTGATCTGCGCCACGGTGCCGGCCGGCGCCTCGACGGTCGTGTAGTTGACCGAGGCGTTGGTCAGCATGCGGGTGGCGATGTCGCAGGACGACGGGAATTTGCGGGTGCCGCTCGGGTCGACCTGGAAGTGGCAGGAGTTCGGGTCGGCGACGACGACGACCGGCGAGTTGGCGATGGCTTGCTCCAGGGCCGGGTTGCCGTAGTGAGTGATGGCCTTGAATATCGGGAAATAGGTGGCCGCGGCGATGACGCAGCCGCCGAGGATGATCCACTTGCGGCCGATCTTGTCGGACAGCCAGCCGAAGATGAGGAAGAACGGGGTGGCCAGCAGAAGGGCGATGGCGATCAGGATGTTCGCGGTCGGGCCGTCGATCTTCAGCGTCTGGGTCAGGAAGAACAGGGCGTAGAACTGGCCGGTGTACCACACCACGGCCTGGCCCATCGTCAGGCCGACCAGGGCCAGCAGGACGATCTTGCCGTTTTTCCAGTTCAGGAAGGCTTCCGACAGCGGCGCCTTCGAGGTCTTGCCTTCGGCTTTCATCTTGGCGAAGGCCGGCGATTCGTTCATCGACATCCGGATCCAGACCGAAATGCCCAGCAGCAGGACGGAGACCAGGAAGGGGATGCGCCAGCCCCAGGCCAGGAATTCTTCTTCGCCGACGGCGGTGCGGGTGCCCAGGATGACCAGCAGCGACAGGAACAGGCCCATGGTCGCGGTGGTCTGGATGAAGGCGGTGAAGAAGCCGCGCTTGCCTTCCGGCGCGTGCTCGGCGACGTAGGTCGCCGCGCCACCGTATTCGCCGCCCAGTGCCAGGCCCTGCAGGACGCGCAGCGTGACCAGGATGATCGGCGCCGCGATGCCGATCGAGGCGTAGCCCGGCAGCAGGCCGACGAGGAAGGTCGAGCCGCCCATGATCAGGATGGTGACCAGGAAGGTGTACTTGCGGCCGATCATGTCGCCGAGGCGGCCGAACACGAGCGCGCCGAACGGACGCACGATGAAGCCGGCGGCGAAGGTGAGCAGGGCGAAGATGAAGGAAGTGGTCGGGTCGCCGAGGAAGAACTGCTTGCCGATGATGGCGGCGAGCGAACCGTAGAGGTAGAAGTCGTACCATTCGAACACGGTGCCAAGCGAGGACGCAAAGATCACCTTGCGTTCTTCCTTGGTCATCCCCTGGGAGGAAGGTACTGCCTTCCCGCCCGCGGTCATGCCGGGTGTGATAGCCATTTTGTGTGTCTCCGTATAGTAATGTAGGTCTCGGATAGCCGTACGTGGAACCTGTCTGTGCAGGAATCTGGTCAGCCTGGAACGGAGTGTGGACCGTTAAACTTACGTCATGCTTGCTCCAAACTTACTGCAAACTTACTAATGGTTGACGAGGCCGCTTGCGTAGCGGTGGCGGAGCGCATGCGGCGAGCCGGGAAGGCGGCGGCAGGGCGGCGTCGGCCCCCAAGTTACTGAACATTCGACCGCCTCAGTGCGCCGGAAAATCCCGGATGCATATGATGAGGCGCAAGCCTCAAGATTTGCGAACGACCGTACTAATCATGTGCTATTCTCGTCCGCGGACCACTTCATAACGCTGCATACACCAATACCAGGGAGACCAGAATGCAAGACGCCGTCATCGTATCGACCGCCCGCACCGGCTTGGCCAAGTCGTGGAAGGGAGCCTTCAACATGACCCATGGCGCCACCCTCGGCGGCCACGTGCTCGCCGCCGCCATCGAGCGCGCCGGCATCGACGCGGGCGAGGTCGAGGACGTGATCATGGGCTGCGCCAATCCGGAAGGTGCGACCGGCGGCAACATCGCGCGCCAGATCGCGCTGCGCGCCGGCTGCCCGGTCACGGTGCCGGGCATGACGGTGAACCGCTTCTGCTCCTCCGGCCTGCAGACCATTGCCCTGGCCGCCCAGCGCGTGCTGGCCGGCGAAGGCGAGATCTTTGCCGCCGGCGGCGTCGAGTCGATCTCCTGCGTGCAGCAGGAAATGAACACCCACATGATGCGCGACCCGGCCCTGCGTGCGAGCAAGCCGGAAATCTACTGGTCGATGCTGCAGACGGCCGAGATGGTCGCCAAGCGCTACGGGGTGGCCAAGGAGCGCCAGGACGCCTATGGCGTGCAGAGCCAGCAGCGTGCCGCCGCCGCCCAGGCCGCCGGCCGTTTCGATGCCGAGATCGTGCCGATGACGACCGTCATGGGCGTGGCCGACAAGGCCTCGGGCCGCCTGCTGACGCGCGAGGTGACGATTGCCGCAGACGAGGGCATCCGCGCCGACACCACCATCGAAGCGGTATCGAAGATCCGCACCGCGCTGCCGGGCGGCGTGATCACCGCCGGCAACGCCAGCCAGTTCTCGGACGGCGCCTCGGTCTCGATCGTGATGAGCCGGCGCATGGCCGAAGCCAGGGGCCTGGCGCCGCTGGGCGTGTTCCGCGGTTTCGCCGTGGCCGGCTGCGAGCCCGACGAGATGGGCATCGGTCCGGTGTTCGCGGTGCCGAAGCTGCTGCAAAAGGCCGGCCTCACGGTCGACGACATCGGCCTGTGGGAACTGAACGAGGCCTTTGCCGTGCAGGTGCTGTATTGCGCCGACAAGCTGGGCATCCCGATGGAGCGCCTGAACGTGAACGGCGGCGCGATCGCGGTTGGCCATCCATATGGCGTGTCGGGCGCGCGCCTGGTCGGCCATGCGCTGATCGAAGGCAAGCGCCGCGGCGTGAAGTACGTCGTGGTGACGATGTGCATCGGCGGCGGCCAGGGCGCGGCGGGGCTGTTCGAGGTGCTGTAAATGCGGTCCTTTGATCGCCGTTCTGTGATACCTGAAACCTTTTGAACCAGTAAGAAAGATTCGAGAAAGATATGATCAAGCACATCGTGATGTGGAAGCTGAAGGAGCAGGCCGAGGGCGCGGACCGCCAGGCCAACGCCCAGGAAATGAAACGCCGCCTCGATGCCTGCGCCGACATCGTGCCGGGCATCCTGCAGTTCGAGGTCGCGCTGGCCCAGCCGGGCCTGGAGGCGACCTACGACGTGGTGCTGGTGTCCGCCTTCGAGAACAAGGAGGCGCTGGCGGCCTACGCGAATCACCCCACCCACCAGGCCCTGATGCCCTTCTTCAAGGCCGTGCGCGACGAGCGCCAGTGCATGGATTACGAGATCTGATCCACCATCAATAACAGAAACAACAACGGAGACGGCATGCGCACTACCCAGGAATTATTTTCACTTCAAGGCAAGACCGCACTGGTGACCGGCGGCTCGCGCGGCCTCGGCCTGCAGATGGCGGAGGCGCTCGGCGAGCAGGGCGCGCGCCTGGTGCTTTCCTCGCGCAAGCAGGACGAGCTCGATACCGCCGTGGCCCACCTGGCGGCCAAGGGCATCGAGGCCTCGGCCATCGCCTGCGATTTGTCGGACGAGGCGAACGTCCAGCCTTTCGTCGAGGAAGCGCTGCGCCGCCTCGGCCAGATCGACATCCTGATCAACAACGCCGGCGCCAGCTGGGGCGCCCCGGCCGAGGAGCACCCTTTGGCCGCCTGGGACAAGGTGATGAACCTGAACGTGCGCAGCATCTTCCTGGTGTCGCAGGCGGTCGCGAAACTGTCGATGATCCCGCGCCGCTACGGCCGCATCGTCAACATCTCCTCGATCGCCGGCCTGGCCGGCAATCCGCCGGGCACCATGAGCACCATCGCCTACAACACCTCGAAGGGCGCGATCGTGAATTTCACGCGTGCGCTGGCCGGCGAATGGGGACGCCACGGCATCACCGTCAACTCGATCGCGCCGGGCTTTTTCCCGTCCAAAATGACCAAGGGCGTGTTGTCGACCATCGGCGCCGACGTGCTGGCCAAGGATGCCCCGCTCGGCCGCCTGGGCGACGACGAGGACCTGAAGGGCGCGGTGGTGCTGTTCGCCTCCGACGCCGGCAAGCACATCACGGGCCAGATCCTGGCCGTCGACGGCGGCGTATCCGCTGTCTGAAGGAGAGCATCATGCAGAATTTCAACGGGAAAGTGGCCGTCATCACCGGGGCCGGCAGCGGACTGGGACGCGAATTCGCCGAGACCGCGGCGGGACTGGGCATGAAGCTGGTGCTGGCCGACGTCCAGGCCGACGCGCTCGAGAAGGTCACCGACGCCCTGCTGGCGCGCGGGACCGAGGTGCTGGCCATGGTCTGCGACGTCAGCAAGGCGGCGCACGTGCAGGAATTGGCGGACTCGGCGGTGGCGCGCTTCCACGGCATCCACCTGGTGTTCAACAACGCCGGCGTCGGCTCGGGTGGCCTGCTCTGGGAAAACAGCGAGCAGGACTGGGAATGGGTGCTGGGCGTGAACCTGTGGGGCGTGATCCACGGCGTGCGCATCTTCACCCGCACCATGCTCGAGTGCGCGAAGAAGGACCCGTCCTTCGAAGGGCACATCGTGAACACGGCCTCGATGGCGGGCCTCCTGAACGCGCCGGCGATGGGCGTCTACAACGTCTCCAAGCACGCCGTGGTTTCGCTGTCGGAAACGCTGTACCACGACCTGGAACTGGTCGGGGCGCCGATCGGCACCTCGGTGCTCTGCCCGTACTTCGTGCCGACCGGTATCAGCCACTCGCATCGCAACCGGCCGGAAGACCTGCGCGGCGAGGGCGGGCCGACCAACAGCCAGATCGCGGCGCAGGCGCTGACGGTCAAGGCGGTGCAATCGGGCAAAGTGTCGGCCGCGGACGTATCGCGCATGACCTTCGAGGCCATCGCCGAGAAGCGCTTCTGGATCTTCTCGCATCCGCAGGCGCTGGGCGGCGTCGAGGAGGGCATGAAGGCCCTGCTCGAGGGGCGCAATCCGCCGGATCCCTACGCGGCCACGCCGCACATCCGCGACATCCTCAAGGCCAAGCTGTAAGGCCCTCGTAGGGTGGGCTCCCCGAGCCCACGCGAGGATCCGCGGCCGGGATTCATTTCCGGTCGCGGTCGCCTGTGCGGCAAACCGACCGTTTGTCGAACGCGTGGGCGGCATACGCGCCGCGTGGGTCGCGCGCCGTAGGGTGGAGCCGCCCACCCTACGCGGCAGTCCGGCTCAGGGCCGCAGGATGCGTTCGTGCAGCTCGGCCGGCGCATTCTCGTACAACTTGACCACCGTCGAGGTGCGGGTGCCGTAGCCCGGCGTTTCGATGCACACCGCCGACAGCACCCGCTCCAGGTCGATCGGCACGCCGGTCTCGGGCAGGCGCATGTCGGGCGCGCGCGTGGTGTCGGCCAGCATCTCGAAATAGGCGTCTTCCGGCGCGCCCTGGCACAGCAGGCTGGCGAACTGGGCCTTGGTGCGGGTGACCTTCGGCCACGGCGCGTCGAGCAGGCCGTTCGAGATGCCGTAGATGCGGCCGGGCTCGAGCGGCTGGCCGTTGCGGGCGTCGTCGCCGGCGCGGTTCGAGTACCAGTACAGGGCGCTCGCATCGCCCAGCACCAGGTTGTAGCCGTTGTAGACGTCGCCGCGCGCGGCGACCAGCTCGAGGTACTCGGCGGCCGACAGCGATCCATGCAGGAAGTCGGCCACCAGTGCGCCGCGCGAGGGGGCGTCGGGCCGCACCTCGCTCGGCGCGCGGATATTCGTCAGCGCGGCGAACTTCGGCCCGTGCGGGCCTTCGCGCGTGATCCCCATCCAGCTGCCGCCGTGTTCCAGGTCGCGGCCGGCGATCACGTTCGGGTTCTCGGGCCAGGGCGCGGCGGGGGCCGTCGGACGGTCGTAGAACTCGTCGCGGTTGGCTGCGGCGATGACGGGCACGCCGGGGATGACGCGCCAGGCGAAGACGATCAGGCACATGCGGTGAACTCCACGAAAACTTCGGTACGGCGCGGGCCCTCGGTCAGCGGCGCCAGGCCGGCATCGGCGGCCGCCTCCGCGAGCCGGTCCACGAAGGCGGCGGCGACGCCGGGATAGACTTCCATCCAGGTTTGCAGGCCGTCGCGCGCTTCCGGACGGCGCTTGAGCTGGACCGCCACGCCCGCTTCCCGGGCCAGGTGCGCCTGCATGGCGCGCACCAGCGGCTCGAGCTGCGCGGCATGCTCGTCGCGCACCTTGTAATACACGTACAGGTCGATCATCCTAGAGATCGAGCGCATCGAGCGGGTAAGGCATCGGCACGAAACGCAGCGCCGCGCCGGTGGCCGCGCCGAGCCGCACGTCTTCCTCCATGGCGGCGAGCTTCATCTCGACCAGCATGTCGGCGCCGCCGGCGCCGTTCGGCGCGGCGTTGACGACCATGCCGCAGGGCTGCTCGGGGTCGACGGTGGAATACACCTCGTCGCCGGCGCGCGCCGCCGCGTTCTCGACCGTGGCCAAGGTCGTGCGCCGCTTGAGCTTGCCGAGGTACTGGCTGCGGGCGACGATTTCCTGGCCCGGATAGCAGCCTTTCTTGAAGTTCACGCCGCCGAGCAGCTCGAGGTTGACCATCTGTGGCACGAACTGCTCCTGCGTCGGCTGGGTCACCTGCGGCACGCCGGCATGGATCGCGGCCAGTTGCCAGGCCTGGTTGCCGCCCAGTGCCAGTTCTCCGCGCAGCGTGGCGAAGGCCGCCTCGGCCTGGGCGGGCGAGGTGATCCACAGGTAGCGCGGCGCCCCGAAGGCGTCGGCCACGCGGATCACGGTGCCCTTGTCGCTCGTCACCTTGGCATAGGGTGCGGCGGGCAGTTCGCCGGCCTGGGCACGCAGCGCCGCTTCGGCTTTCGCGCCGCCGAGGCCGAGCACGGCCGCGAAGGCGTCCTCGCCGGTGGCGTCGCGCAGCTTGGCCTTGGCGCGCAGCACGAACATGGTCAGGCGCTTCTGCAGCGGCGGCTGGATGGCGCGCGGCAATTGCAGGTAGATCGCCTCGGAATCGCGCCACATCAGGAAGGTCGCCTGTAGGCGACCCTTCGGGGTGCAGTAGCCGGCCAGCCGGGCTTCGCCGTTGCCGAGATGCTCGACGTCGTTGGTCAGCTGGTTGTGCAGGAAGGCGGCGGCGTCGTCGCCGGCGACCGCGATCAGGCCGAGGTCGGTCACCGGGGCGAGGAAGCCGGCGGCCAGCTCGTCGACGTTCAGTGGGCGGCCGAAATCCTCGACCTGGGTGGCTTCGTCAATATGGAAGCGGGCGCCGTGCGACGCCAGATATTCTGTCCAGTTGCTCATAAATCCAATATTCTTCGCAATTAGGCTTTATCATTACGGCCTCATTATAGAGTTGTCGAGCATTTCGCGCCGGAGACGGCCAAAAACACATAAAGCAAGAATGGCATTGATAAAAAAAATCATCATTACCGTCGCGATCGTGTCAGTCGCGGCGGCCGGCGGTTTCGCCTGGTGGTCCAAGCATCCCTTGACCACGGCGGAACCGCCGATCGAATTCACCATCACGCCCGGCAGCGGCGTGAACGCGGCCGCCCAGCAGATGGCCAGGGCCGGCGTGCCGATCAACCCCTTCCTGTTCCAGGTGCTGGCGCGCGTGACCGGCGACGCCGGTCGCATCAAGGCCGGCAGCTACGAGCTGAAACCGGACACCTCGCCGCGGCGCCTGCTCACGCAGCTGGTGCGCGGCGAATTCGCCCAGGAGGCGGTGACCATCATCGAGGGCTGGACCTTCCGCCAGATGCGCGAAGCGATCGCCGCCACCAGGACCCTGCGCCACGAAACGGCGAAGCTGTCCGATGCCGAGCTGATGGCGAAGATCTCGCCCGAGTTTAAGCAACCCGAGGGCCTGTTCTTCCCGGACACCTACCTGTTCGCCAAGGGTTCCAGCGACATGCAGATCTACCGCCAGGCGCACCAGATGATGCTGAACCGCCTGAACGCGGCCTGGGAAAAGCGCGACCCGAACCTGCCCTACAAGAATCCCTACGAGGCCTTGATCATGGCCTCGATCGTCGAGAAGGAAACCGGCCAGAAGAGCGAGCGCGCGATGATCGCGGGCGTCTTCGTGAACCGCCTGCGGGTCGGCATGATGTTGCAGACCGACCCCAGCGTGATCTACGGCATGGGCCTGCGCTACGAAGGCAAGATCGCGAAGAAGGACTTGCAGACCGACACCCCATACAACACCTACACCCGCTACGGCCTGCCGCCGACGCCGATCTCGCTGCCCGGCGTGCAGTCGATCGCCGCGGCGATGGCGCCGGCCAAGACCGAGGCCCTGTACTTCGTGTCGCGCAACGACGGCACCAGCCAGTTCTCGGACAACCTGAACGACCACAATCGCGCGGTCAACCAGTACCAGCGCGGGATCGCACGACCATGATAGAGCGCGGCAAGTTCATTACTGTCGAAGGCATCGACGGCGCCGGCAAGTCGACCCATATCGGCTTCATCGGCGACTTCCTGGCCGCGCGCGGCAGGCAGGTGGTCGCCTCGCGCGAGCCGGGCGGCACGCCGCTGGGCGAAAAGCTGCGAGAGTTGCTGTTGCACGAAAAGATGCACCTGGAAACCGAGGCGCTGCTGATGTTCGCCAGCCGCCGCGAGCACATGGCCCAGGTGATCGAGCCGCACCTGGCGGCCGGGACCTGGGTCCTGTCCGACCGGTTCACCGACGCCAGCTTCGCCTACCAGAGTGGCGGACGCGGTCTGGACCGCACCAGGCTGGAGGCGCTCGAGGCCTGGGTCCATCCGCACCTGCAGCCGGACCTGACCCTGCTGTTCGACGTCCCCCTGGAAGTGGCGCGCGAGCGCCTGGATGCCACCCGCACCCTCGACAAGTTCGAGCGCGAGCAGGGCGAATTCTTCGCACGCTGCCGCGCCGAGTACCTGCGCCGCGCGGCGCAATTCCCCGAGCGCTTCGTGGTCGTCGATTCGACCCGCAGCATCGAGGCAACCCGCCAGACCATCAGCGAGGCGCTGGAGACATTGTTGTGATTTACCCCTGGCAGCACCAGGCCTGGGAGCAGCTGCAGCAGATGCGCGCCAGGCTGCCCCACGCGATCCTGTTCCACGGCCCGGCCGGCATCGGCAAGGCCGACTTCATCGAGCACTTTGCCCAAGCCCTGTTGTGCGAAAACGTGCAGCCCGACGGCCAGGCCTGCGGCGCCTGCGCGTCCTGCGGCTGGTTCGTCCAGCACAACCATCCGGACTACCGCCGCGTGCGGCCGGAAGCGCTGGAAGACGAGCCGGGCGGAGAAGGCGAGGAGGGCGGCGACGGCGACAAGAAGTCGAAGTCGACCAAGGCCCCGTCGAAAGAGATCAAGATCGAGCAGATTCGCTCGCTGGCCGATTTCATGAACATCTCGACCCACCGCCAGGGCCTGCGCGTGGTAGTGCTGTACCCGGCCGAGGCGCTCAACATGCCGGCCTCGAACGCCCTGCTGAAAACCCTGGAAGAGCCGCCGCCGGGCACCGTGTTCCTGCTTGCCTCGAACGGGCTGGACCGCCTTTTGCCGACCATCCTGTCGCGCTGCCGCAAGTTCGCCCTGCCGATGCCCGGCCATGCCGAGGCGCTGGCCTGGCTCAAGGAGCAGGGCGTGCCGGACGCCGACAGCTGGCTGCGCGAGGAGGGCGGGGCGCCGCTGGCGGCGCGTGCCCAGGCCGAGACCGGCAGCCGCGACGAACTCGACGCCCTGCTGCATTTCCTGGCGCGCCCGAGCAGCGACGCCGCCCTGCGCAATGCCGAAAAGCTGAGCAAGACGCCACTGGCCGCGCTGGTGGCCTGGCAGCAGCGCTGGCTGTACGACCTGCTCTCGGTGAAATTGTCCGGCGTGGTGCGCTACTACCCGCGCTACCAGAAGGAACTTGCGGCCCTGGCCGCCAGCGTGCACACTGGGAATCTGTTGCGTGCAGTAAAGTCGGCGAACGAGCGGCGGGCGGTGGCGGACCACCCCCTGTCGGCTAAACTGTTTGTCGAAGACATGCTGCTCGATTACACGCGCTGCTGCAGCCCCGTTTGAAAGGAAATCGATGTCCGGCAATACAACCGACCCGAACGCTTCGCTGCTACCGCGGCCGGCGGTGCTGTCGCTTGCTATCAAGGAAAAGGCGGCCTTGTACGCCGCCTACATGCCTTTCCTGAAAAATGGCGGGATGTTTGTGCCGACCAACAAGCCCTACAAGATCGGCGACGAGATCTACCTGATCCTGTCGCTGATGGACGATGCGAACAAGTACCCGATCGCCGGCAAAGTGGCCTGGATCACCCCGAGCGGCGCCAACAACAGCAAGGCGCAAGGCATCGGCGTCCATTTCCCGGCCGACGAGACCGGCCAGCGCGCCAAGACCCGCATCGAAGAAATCCTCGGCGCCGCGCTGCGTTCCTCGCGCGCCACCCATACCCTGTAAATTCCTGTTTCCTTCATGCCGTCCTATATCCACCGCCTCGCCCGCCGCGACGACCTGCCGACCATCGTCGACATCTATAACTCCACCATCGCCTCGCGCGACGTCACCGCCGACACCGAGCCGGTCAGCGTCGCCTCGCGCGAGGCCTGGTTCGCCGAGCACACGCCCGAGCGCCGTCCGCTGTGGGTGATCCATGCCGCCGACGACCGGTCCGACGCTCCCGAAGTCATCGGCTGGATGTCGTATTCGAATTTCTATGGACGCCCGGCGTACTCGGGCACGGCCGAGCTGTCGATCTATATTGCGGAACGCTGGCGCGGCAAAGGGATCGGGCGTTATTGCCTGGAGCAGGCGATCGCCTTTGCGCCGGAAATCAAGGTGCATACCTTGCTCGGCTTTATCTTCGGACACAACGCGCCCAGCCTGGCGCTGTTCCGCGCCTTCGGATTCGATACCTGGGCCCATTTCCCGCGCGTTGCGAACCTCGACGGTGTCGAGCGCGACCTGATCATCCTGGGCAAGCGGGTGGTGGAATAAGGGTCGCTATGTGCGGCATTTAACAATTCAATCCACACATTGTTAATTCCTGGTGGACACAACAAACTGTCGACAATCTTTACAGCTATACTTTGCGCATTATGATATCATCGTAAGTCATTGATTTTCATAAGAAAGTTTTCCTGGCATGGGACTTGCATACATCGTGGGTCCCACTTACAAAGACCACCAGGTTAAGAGGAATTATGAAATTTGTTAAAAAAATGATTTGCGCAGCAGCTGTCGCAGCTTGCACCATGGGTACCGCCTCCGCAGCACCGGTCCTGAACGACTGGGTCTTCAATCCGACTGGCGGCGGTTTCGATAACGGCCAGGTCATCAACGAATACCTGGACGTGAACGGCAACGCCTTCATCGAGCTGACCTCGAGCGGCGCCAATTCCTTCACATTCAAAGAATCCGCAGTCTTCAACATCCAGCAGGCCGACAGCAACGGCCAGCTGTTCCCGTTGAACTATGCAGGCGGCAACATCACGGCCACCTTCGAAGCCATGGGCACCGGCACCTTCAACGGCGCCTTCAGCTTCACCGGCGGCACCATCAAGATGTACCAGAACCCGACCAATGGCCAGTACGGCAGCACCGAAGGCTACTTCGGCGCCAACCTGGGCAACCTGATCGCCGAGTTCAACGTGCTGGCCGGCGGCGGCGGCCTGGTCGATGCCAGCGGCAGCCCGATCAACAACGGCCAGGTAACGGTGCTGGCATCGGCGGCCCCGGGCATGCTCGACGCCGGCTACTTCTTCACCGGCGAGGGCAAGGACCTGTCGGGTTCGTCGGTGCTGTCGTTCGCCTTTACCAACGCTAATACCCTGGGCCGTCCGACCGACCGCCTGGTGGACGAAGTGGCTTGCCAGTTCGGCGGCTTCCAGGGTCCGGGTTGCTCGGGCGGCAGCTACGCCAACGCGCCGGGCCAGTACTTCTTCCTCGGCACCAACGGCCAGTTCAAGCTGGCCGAAGGCGCGGAAGTGCCGGAACCGGGCTCGCTGGCCCTGTTCGGCATCGCCCTGCTGGGCGCCGGTGCAGCAGTGCGCCGTCGCAAGAACGCGGCGTAATCTTGCCTGCGTAAGGAAAGAGCGGAAAGAGCGGCTGCGGCCGCTCTTTTTGTTTGTGGGCCGAAGAATCGACCAATATTGGCGCTGTCGTAGGGTGGGCACCTGTGTCCACGCGGTCGTACGGATGCGGACCGCACCGGATCTTTCCCGGTCACCCGGGAATTGTGGCGCCGGTAGTTTTCGTAGGGTGGGTACTCGTACCCACCTTATGCGGACATGGCGTCGCTGCGCAGTTTCTCGTTTCGGGAACCGCGATCCCTCGCCTGATAGCGGCAGGAGGGCATAGCGCGAATGTGCGGCAGTACAGCCGCGTGGGTACAAGTACCCACCCTACGAAAAGCTGAAGCGCCACCCCGCGTGG
Source organism: Massilia haematophila (assembly GCF_042647645.1). Classification (NCBI taxonomy): domain Bacteria; kingdom Pseudomonadati; phylum Pseudomonadota; class Betaproteobacteria; order Burkholderiales; family Oxalobacteraceae; genus Massilia; species Massilia haematophila. The sequence goes on from NZ_JBHRVV010000001.1 coordinate 1,280,623, forward strand.
CGCGCTCTGTCGGCTGCCCTTACAATGTCGGCATGTACATCGATTCCCACTGCCACATCAATTTCCCCGAACTCGCCGCGCGCATGCCCGAGATCCTGGCCAAGATGGCCGAGAACCAGGTCACGCACGCGCTGTGCGTCTCGGTCGACCTGCCCGATTTTCCGGGCGTGCTCGCGCTGGCCGAGCAGTATCCCCACATTTACGCCTCGGTCGGCGTGCACCCCGACTACGAGGACACGCCCGAACCCACCGTGCAGCAACTGGTGGAGCTGGCCGACCATCCGAAGATCGTCGCCATCGGCGAAACCGGCCTCGACTATTACCGCCTCGAGGGCGACCTCGAATGGCAGCGCGAGCGCTTCCGCACCCACATCCGCGCTTCGCGCGAGACGCGCAAACCCTTGATCATCCACACGCGCTCGGCCAGCGAGGACACCATCCGCATTTTGAAGGAAGAGGGCGCGGGCGTGGCGGCGGGCGGCGTGGCCGGCGTCATGCACTGCTTCACCGAGTCGCTTGCGGTGGCCGAGGCCGCCATCGAGATGGGTTTCTATATTTCGTTCTCCGGCATCGTCACCTTCAAGAGCGCGAAAGAGCTGCAGGAAGTGGCGCGCGCGGTGCCGATGGAGCGCATCCTGGTCGAGACCGATTCGCCCTACCTGGCGCCGGTGCCTTACCGCGGCAAGATGAACGAGCCGGGCTATGTGCCGCACGTGGCCGAGTTCATCGCCAACCTGAAGGGCCTGCCGCTGCGCGAAGTGGCCGACCGCACCAGCGAAAACTTCTTCAACCTGTTCCAGCACGCCCGAAAGGCCGGACATGACCCTTGCGCGCCGTGATGTCCTGCGCAGCCTCCTTGCGGCGACGGCCGCCGCTGCTTGTGCCCGCACCGGGCTGGCCCACGCGGCGCCGTCGGCGCCCGACGGGGCCGCGCTGGCCCGCTTCTTCCGCGCCGTCCAGCTCGACGACGCCAAGACCGTCCAGGCGATGATCGGCGCCACGGTCAACGCCAACCAGCGCAATCCGATCGGCGGCGAACCCGGCCTGGTGCTGGCGCTGCGCGAGGACGCGATGCGCGTGGTCCAGGTCTTCCTCGACCATCCGGGCACCAACCTCGAAACGACGGCGGTGAACGGCAATACTGCGCTGATGATGGCCGCCTTCAAGCGCAACCGCGCGGCCGTCGAGCAGCTGCTGGCGAAGGGCGCCCGGATCGACCAGCCGGGCTGGACCGCGCTGCACTACGCGGCCGCCAGCGGCGACGACGAGATCGTGCGCCTCCTGCTCGCGCGCGGGGCGAAGATCGACGCCGTCTCGCCGCTGCGCAGCGGCGCCTACACGCCGCTGATGATGGCCGCGCGCGAAGGCAAGGACGGCACCGCGCTGCTCCTGATCGGGCAGGGCGCGAACGCCCGGCTGACCAACAGCGAGGGCTTGAGCGCCGAGCAGCTGGCCGAGCGCGCCGGCAAGACCCGCGTGGCGCAGGCGATCCGCCAGGCCGTACGCTGATCGGCCGCGGCCGGTCGTCCAGTTCCGCTGTGCCGGCCCGCTGCAGGCGGCCAGGGCAGGGGAGCGCCGCGTTTCGCCGCCCACCGCTGCGCCGTCCGTCGCCGGAATCGGCAGCCTGGCCCGGCCAAGGCACCATTCGTCGCAGCCGCGTTGCGCGCAGCCCGGCGGCCTGCCTACACTGCGGCCATCGATAAGCTGAAGGGGGATACGATGTTGGGCTTCCTGTTGTGGCTGCTGTTGCTGTTCGTCTGCTGGCCGCTGGCCTTGCTGGCCCTGGTGGCCTATCCGCTGGTCTGGCTGCTGCTGCTCCCGTTTCGCCTGCTGGGCATCGGCGTCGAGGCCGTGTTCGAGCTGCTGCGCGCCGTGGTGATGCTGCCGGCGCGGGTGCTGGGCCTGTCATCGGGGCGGTAAGCGCCTATCCCGACCCGCTCCCGGCAGAGTGTGGGGCAATTAACAGACGCGCAGGGCGCGATCGCCTACTGTGGAGTCGACCGCTTTCATCCGAAAGCGAGCTTTTGACTGTAAGGAAACGATTATGCGCCTGGATATTTACCGCAGAGCCGAAAGCGACGGCAAGTTCTCCTACCTGGCCGTCCCGGAGACCCGCAACATCCCCGAAGAAGCCACCAACACCGACTGGGAAGTGGAGGCCCGTGCCTTCGAAGTCGATGACAATGCCGAGCAATTGCCCGACTATGACATCGACAACCTCAGCCGCCAGCTGGACGAAAAAGGCTATGCGATGACCGCGCTGCACTGACAGCGCAGTCCCCCGGCCGGCGCCCGCCAGCGGACGTTCGGCCGGTCGTCCTGCCGCGGCCTGCGAGCTTCGGCACGGACGCGACAATCTCCTGTCGAATTCGCCGGCGGCCGGACGAGCCCCTGGCGGATATGCTATTCTTGCGCCCTGTTTTCGTTGATGTTGACCGTGTGGTCAGTTCCTGGGGGTGTGCAATGAAGTGGGCGGTAATCGGTTTTTATTTTCTTTCGATCCTGCACATTCATTTCCGCGGCAAGGTCCGCCTGCCGTTCGGGCGCCAGCTGTTCGACCACTCGTCGTTCATGGCGCCGATCAACATCTTCATGCATTACTTCTCGAAGGTCCCGAGCACGCCCTATATCCCGGTGAGCCAGTTCCCGGAGCTGGCGCCGCTGCAGCAGAACTGGCAGGTGATCCGCGCCGAGGCCGAGAACATGCTGGCGCTCAAGAAGATCAAGGCGGCCGAGCAGAACGACGACGCCGGCTTCAACTCCTTCTTCAAGACCGGCTGGAAGCGCTTCTACCTGAAATGGTATGACGCCAGCCACCCGTCGGCCGAGCGCCTCTGCCCCCAGACCTATGCGCTGCTGCAGGCGATCCCGTCGGTGAAGGCCGCGATGTTCGCCGAACTGCCGCCGGGCGCCAAGCTCAATCCGCACCGCGATCCTTTCGCCGGCTCGATGCGCTACCACCTGGGCCTGGCCACGCCGAACGACGACCGCTGCTTCATCGACGTCGACGGCCAGCGCCACAGCTGGCGCGACGGCGAAGGCGTGATCTTCGACGAAACCTATATCCACTGGGCGATCAACGGCAGCGACAGCGACCGCGTGATCCTGTTCTGCGACGTCGAGCGCCCGATGCGCTACCGCTGGATGCAGGCAATCAACCGCTGGCTCGGCCGCACCATGATGACGGCCGCCAGTTCGCCCAACGAAACCGGCGACCAGACCGGCTTCGTCAGCAAGGCATTCCGCGTCTCGCACGTGATGGGCCAGTACCGCCGCCGCTACAAGGCCTGGAACAAGACCGCGTATAAGATCACCAAGGTCGCCCTGATCGTCGGCGTCGCCGCCTTGATCTACTGGCTCTGAGATCCTCGATCGGAGTGCAAGGCGCCGCCGAGAGCGGCGCTTTTTTTGTCTGTCGCCCCAGGGTTTTGTAACCAACGGACTCTGGCCTGTTGCCCCTCGAATTTTGTAACTAACCGACAGTGCTGATTGGGCGGCTTAGTCGGCCGGATCGGGCGTCACACGGGTGAGCCTGTAGTCGGCGGCGGAGCGTTCGAGCGCCAGGCCCAGTTCGTCCTTGAGCTCGCCGGCTTGCGCGCCGCTCTCGAGGCGGCGTTTTGCGAAAGTGTTGCGCAGGGTGCGCCCACCCGAGTGCCACGGGTCCATGCCGGCACGCTCGAAGGTCGCCCGCATCTGCACGTAGACGGTCTTCCTGGTCATCCTGGCGCCGGTCAGGTTGGCCGGAAACACCAGCTGGCCGGGGATCGCCATCGTCTCGCGCTCCTGCAGCCAGGCGCGCAGCTCCTCGGCGCCCTGGCGGGGGAGGGCAACCTCGTGCTCGTAGCTGGTGTCGTGCTTCGCTTCGGGGGTGATGGTCAGCACGATCGACCCGTCGAGGGCAGCCTGGCGGCCGACCTCCGGCACGAGCAGGCCGATCGCTTCGGACACCCGCAGTCCCGCCAGCGCCATGACGACCTGCATGGCCCGGTCGCGGCGGCGCTTCCAGCCATCGAAAGGCGTGCTGCGGCGCTGGCGCGGCGCCGGTGCGGGCAGGGCGGCAAAGAAGCGTTCCAGCTGATCTTCGGACAGGCTGCGTCCGGCCTCATCCTTTGCGATATGGGCGCGGTCGATGCCGAGAATGGCCTGCTGCGCCGGATTCGGCGTTACCCCGAGATGTTCATAGCAGCGTTCCAGCAGGCGCAGGTAGCGGTAGGCGATCTTGCTGTTCAGGACGCGCTTGCCCTTGACCGTGCGGCCAATGAAGCGCAGCAGGTCGGCCTGGCCGACGGTGGAGAAGGTGAGGCCTTGCTCCATGATCCAGCTTGCCAGGTTGTTGAACATGAAGATATAGATCTTTGCCGATTCCGCCGACAGCCCCTTGAGCGTGCCGTCCGCACGCGGGCGCCGCCCGGTTTCGGCAAAAGCGGTGGTGGTCACGAAGTCCCTGAATGCGCGAACCGGGTCGGCATCCCACGAAGTCAGTTGATGCATGGCGAACGAGCCCAGATGGAGATGATGCACCATAACATAAAACGTAACTAACCAACGATCGATTCAACAAAAACCGATAAATCAAACGCTAACGACTACGAAAAAGCCAACATAACTCAAACAAAGCTAGCAGGAAAGAGGAGGAACGGCGAGCGAAGCTCCCCGCATCACCGATCAGGAGCGCAACGGTGTCGACGCCGGAACAGGCGACGACGAAGCGCGGGCGCCGCATGGCGCACCGCCGACGCTTGCATGCCATGTCGACGCCGGCGCGGGCGGGAAAGCGCTTCCGGCGCAAGCGCTTCGGCAGGCCAGGCCGGCGCTACCTCCCGCATCGCGGCAAAGGGCGGTAGCGCGCGGCTACCGTCAGCGGTAGACCAGCACCGGAATGGCGCTCTGCACCAGCACCTTCTGCGTTTCGCTGCCCAGCAGCACGCTGCCGATTCCGTGCCGGCCGTGCGAGGCCATGATGATCAGGTCGCAGCCGCGTTCGCGCGCGGTCTGCAGGATGGCCTCGGCCGGCCGGTCCGAGCGCGCCAGCACCGTATTGCAGGTGACGCCGGCGACACGCGCCGCGTCCACGATCGTCGCCAGGAACTTGTCGCCGCGCCGCTCGCTGGCGGCCAGGTACTCGTCCTCGGTGGTTTCGATCATGTCGGAGTCGAGGGTAAAGGTACGGAACTCGGGCAGGGCGGTCACGCCGGTCACCTGGGCCCCGACTTCCTTGGCGAAGCTGACGCCGGCGAGCACGGCGCGTTCCGACAGCTCCGACCCATCCGTGGGAATCAGAATGTGCTTGAACATGATGCCTCCTCGATGCAGCCGCGCGACCCCGCACCGCGCGTGATCGAACGCGTGCAGCCGGCCTCAGTCTCGCGCCGGACCACTTATCGGACTTGATCCGGGTCAAATGGGAGAGGGCGCAACCTGTCGCGGGCCATGTTGCGCCCTCCCGCTCAGGAATCGCGCATCGGCGCACCGGGGTAAGGCTTGGCCGACGGTTCCAGCAGCTGCCGCTTGACGAAACGGCGCAGCCGGTTGGTTTGGGCTTCGAAGGGCAGGTGGAACAGCCAGGCAAAGCCAACGACCGCGGCGAACAGCGCGCCATACACGAGCATCGAGGCGGGATCGGTCGGCGACAACTGGCTGATGCCGTATGGCTGGCCGAGGTGCTTGATCAGGTACAGCAGCGGGTAGTGGATGACGTACAGGGTGAAGGAGAACGGCGCCAGGAAGCCGAGCGCGATCGCGATCCGGTTGCCGGGACGGCTGCGCTCGGCGGGAAATTGCAGGCTGGCCAGCAGGCAGAGGAACAGCAGGCTGAACAGCAAATCCTCGGGGAAGGTCGCCACGATCAGGGTCCCGATGCTGCCGCTGAGCCTCAGATAGGCAGCCAGTGCGACCAGCAGCGCGATCAGCAGCAGGCGCGCCGGGCGCGACAGCACGATGCGCACGCGCGAAAAGCCTACCCCGAGCAGCCAGATCAGGAAATAGAGGCTGATGTCGGCCAACAGTTGCGTGGCGATGAACACCGCCAGCAGCGGGCCTGCGGCCTTCGTGAAGCGCGACTTGCCGATGAAGGGCAGCAGCAGCAGGGGGAACAGGGCGTAGTACCAGATCTCGTTCGCCAGGCTCCAGAGGGAATAGTTGCCGCCGAAACGGGGCACGGCCATGCCTTGCAGTCCGAACAGGTTACCCAGGAAGGCAGTGAGCGAGTATTCGTCGCCCGCGGCATAGCTGATCCGTATCGGATCGACACTGCCGGTCACGGTCCCCAGCGCCAGCGTCAGGATAAAGCCCGGTATCAGCACGATCCACAGGCGGGTGACGCGGTCGATCGCATACGAGGCCAGGAGCCGGGGCTGGTCCAGCTTGTTGAGCACGCTGCCGCCCACCAGCCAGCCACTGAGCAGGAAGAAAATGACCACGGCCAGGTGGCCGAACCCGGTCAGGAAGGCCAGCGCCTGGTACCAGAGCGTGGGTTCGGAGACCGTCCGCAGGCTGGGGTAGAACTCGCCGCGCAGGTGCGTGGCCAGCACCTGCAGCGCCGCGCAGGTGCGCAAGGCCGAGATGAGGATCGAATGCTGAAAGGATTCGTCCAGGTTGGTCTTGCCGAGCAGGCTTACGCGCGGCGCGCTTGCGGGATTCATGCTTCCTCCGTCCGGGTCTGGTCGCATCAAATCCTAGAGCCTTGGCGGCAGGCCCGGCTTGCGAGCGCGCAGGGCCGGCCGGATTGTCGGAGCCAGTGTTTCCGGCCGTAATGCTGGAAGTGCTCCGCGGAATACGTTTTGCTGTCCGGCCGGTTCGCGGGGGCAACTTGCTACACGGTTTTATTTCACCGTGCAATCCGTTACCACAGGGAAGCTTCGCGTCCAGGACATCCTTTGCGCGAGGTCTTGTGCCTGATCAGCCCGTAGCCACGTCATGGACTCTAGAGTATGGAGGACCGGGCAGAGGCGGGCGCCGGACGGCGATGCCGTTCCGGCGCCCGCACCGGCAGACCTTGCACTTCCGTGCACTCACGTAGATCTTGCACTCACTGAGATCTTGCACTCACTTCACACGAAGGGAATCCGTCATGAACCAGCATTCGTTCAGCACACCCGCTTTCCGCAGAAAAGCCCTGGCCGGCATCCTGCTGCCGCTCCTTGTCGTGGCCGGCGGCGCGGCCAAGGGTGGCGGCGCCGGGCCGAGTGCCCTTGCGTCGCCCGCTGGCGCAAGCGCGGCGCAAGCGGATACCGTCGAGTCGGCCCAGGCCGGCAGTACGCAGCCGGTGTACAGCGTGATCAATCTCGCGCCGCCCGGTACCAACGCGCATCTCAACGAGAAGGGACAGGTCGCCTTCAGCGGTCCGAGTTATGTCGGCGCGGGTTTCTACGACGGCGTGCACGTCCATGACATGGGCTCGCTCGCGGGCGGCATCGTGCGCGTCGCCGACTTGAACAACCGCGGCGTGATCGCGGGCACCTCGGCCTTTGCCACCGATCCGCTCGCCATCCAGATTCCGTTCACCTGGACCGTCGCCGGCGGCTACCGTGTGCTGCCTGGCCCGCGCGACGGCACCGCGCAGGCGATCAACGACCGCAACCAGGTGGCCGGAACGCTGCCGATCCCCGACGCGCCGTACCCCGGCATTCCCTATCGCGCGGTGCGCTGGGAACCCGACGGCACGATCGTTCCGCTCGGGCCGGTCCCGGCCTTGAGCTCCTGGCCCAACGATATCAACAACGCCGCGCTGGCCGGAGGCTATGCCTTGGAAGAGGATGTCCTGGCCACCTTGTGGGGCCGGGACGGGCGCGCCCTGAGCCTGGGCCCTGGCCAGGTCGAGTACGTGAATGAAAAAGGCGATGCCGCCGGCTACCGTCTCACCAGCCCGGATGGGAGTCCGGACGTGGTCTTCCACGGCTTTTTCCGCGGCGCCGGCAGCCGCCTGGTGTGGACCGGCGCCCAGGCCGGCATCGAGGAATTTCCCGAGCTCGTCACCAACCTGAACGATCGCGGCGAGATCGTCGGCAACACCAGCAGGCCGGGCGGCGCGGCCGCCTACCTGTGGTCGCGCGCGCGCGGGCTGGTGCTGCTCCCGCGCGGACCGGCAGTGGCAACCGGTGTCGCCGACGTGAACAACCATACCCAGATGGTGGGACGGATCGCGTTGAACACGCTCGGGGAGCGCGCCGCGCTGTGGCGGGGCCTGAGCAAGCCGATCGACCTGAACGAACTCGTGTACCGCCGCCCGCCCGGGCTGGTGTTGACCGCGGGCCTGGCGATCAACGATGCCGGCGCCATCGTGGCCGCGTCAAACGCGGGGCTGGTCCTGCTGCGTCCGGGTAAAACGGGGAGCGACGCGCCCGTGCTCGGTCCGGTGAACGGCTTGCCCGACATCGTCACGGTCGGCCAGGAAGTGCGGCCCACCCTCGGCTTCATCGGTACCCCTCGCAACGATGGCTATCGTGCGGTGGCCGAGTGGACCGACGGCTGCGTGTCGCCGCATCCGCTGGTACGCAGCGCCAACGGGGTGGGCGAGGTCCGCCTGCAGCATCGGTTCTGCGTCTCCGGACCTGCCAGCCTGACGCTGCGCGTCATCGATTCCGCCGGGCGCAGCACCCGGACCAGCCGGCGGGTGTTCGTGAGCGACCCCGCCGTTGCCGCGATCAGCGGCCAGGGAGCGCTGGCGCGCCCGGCCGGCGCGGGCGGCCAGGCGCTGCGCTTCGCGTTCTGGGCGCCGATCGGCGGCCAGGCCGGAACCGGTGCCGACCGCGCCACCGTGGAATTCCAGGGCCCGTTCACGTTCGCCAGCCAGAAGGTGGTCAGCGTGGTGCGCGAAGGCCGGCAGGTGCGGCTGGAAGGAAGCGGGCAGTTCAATGGTCGGGCGGGCTACCGCTTCCTGGTCGAGGCCGTCGATGGTGGCGCGCAGAATGCGGGCAGCGCGGGCAGCGGCGACCGCCTGCGCGTGCGCATCGTCCACACCGGCGCCGCGGGCAAGGAGGTCGTCGACTACGACAGCGCGCCGGCCGCGACGGGCGCGGCGGCGCCGGCAGCGGCCGCCGCCCAGGTCCCGGTAGCGGAAGGAGCGATCGCGCTGAACGGTTGAGCGCACGCTCCACGGAGCCTCCAGCGGGAGCGCGGCCGGCCGGCGCCGCGCTCCGGGTACGACTTTGGTCGCATTGTGCACCTGCACAAAGCTTGGGAACATGCGACCAACGTCAACCGATAGCGAGGTCTTCCATGGATGCAGGAACCCGGATTGCGCGCAGCGCGGACATCGGCGCGAAAGTCGGCCTGTTGCTCCGTAGACGGAGCGAAACTGCGGTCAAGCAATTCACTGACAAGGCGCGGAGTGCGCTGGACGGCGGGAACGGCGCAAGCATGGGCATCGTGCCCGGCCAGCTGCCGATGGTGCCGATGTTGCCGACGCTGCCGGCCTTGCCCACCCCCTGGAACGTGATGCGCTACGCCGTCGACGCGGCGCAGCGCTCGGTCCTGTTCTGGGACACGCTGCGCCAGCGCGGCAACGACTACGTCGCCCGTGCGGTGCATGGCCTGGAGCCGGTGCTGCACTTCGAGAGCGAGATCGTGCTCGACGGGCGCGGCTTCGAACGGCCGGTCAACTACGCACTGCTGCGGATCACGCCGCCCGAGGGCGTCGTGGTCGACCCGAAACGGCGGCCCTACCTGATCATCGATCCGCGCGCCGGCCACGGGCCCGGCATCGGCGGCTTCAAGGACGATTCCCAGGTCGGCGTGGCGCTGCGCGCCGGCCACCCGGTGTATTTCGTGGTCTTCTTCCGCGATCCCGAGCCCGGCCAGACCATGCTCGACGTCTGCGCTGCCGAGCAGCGCTTCGTGCGCAAGGTGCGCGAACTGCACCCGGACAGTCCCAAGCCCGCCATCGTCGGCAACTGCCAGGGCGGCTGGGCGGCGATGATGCTCAGTTCGTCTTCGCCCGAGGATACCGGCCCGGTCGTGATCAACGGCGCACCGATGTCCTACTGGGGCGGGGCCTGGAGCGAAGGCGAGGGCGACAATCCGATGCGCTACAGCGGCGGCATGCTGGGCGGCACCTGGCTCGCGTCGCTGATGGCCGACCTCGGCAACGGCAAGTTCGACGGCGCCTGGCTGGTCTCCAACTTCGAGAACCTGAACCCGGCCAATTCGCTTTGGGACAAGTACTACAACCTGTACGCCAACATCGACAGCGAGCCGCCGCGCTTCCTCGAGTTCGAACGCTGGTGGGGCGGCTATTACCTGATGAACCGCGAAGAGATCGAGTGGATCACGCAAAATCTCTTTGTCGGCAACAAGCTCTGGACCGGCGACGTCAAGTCGGCCTCCGGCACCGCCTTCGACCTGCGCGCGATCCGCTCGCCGATCGTCCTGTTCGCTTCGATGGGGGACAACATCACGCCGCCCCAGCAGGCCTTCAACTGGGTCGCCGACCTGTACGGCAGCACCGAGGAGATCAAGGCGCGCGGCCAGGTGATCGTCGGCCTGGTGCACCAGGACATCGGCCACCTCGGCATCTTCGTCTCCGGCAAGGTGGCGAAGAAGGAACACTCCCAGATCGTGTCGGTGCTGCAGACCATCGAGCGCCTGCCGCCGGGCCTGTACGCGATGGAGATCGGCCAGCGTCCCGGCGCCGACGGCAAGCTGGAATACGAGGTCGAGTTCCGCGAGCGCCAGCTCGAGCAGGTGGCCGAGCACCTGAACCGCTTCCAGCGCAGCGACGAGAAGCCGTTCGAGGCGGTCGAGGCGATCTCCGAGTTCAACCAGCGCGCCTACGAGCTGTTCGCCCAGCCCCTGGTGCAGGCGGTGTCGAACGAATTCACGGCCGACCTGATGCGCCGCTTCCATCCGCTGCGGGTGCAGCACTGGGCGCTGTCGGACCTGAATCCCTGGCTGGCCTGGCTCGGCCCGGTGGCCGAGTCGGTGCGCCAGCAGCGCCATGCGGTCGAGGACGACCACCCGCTGCGCAAGCTCGAGCGCACCGGGTCGGACCTGCTCAGCGCCTCGCTCGACCTGTACCGCGGGCTGCGCGACGCCGCCACCGAGGCTTCCTTCTTCAGTGTCTACGCCAATGTGTACACAACCTATCTTGCAGGACGCCAGCACGCGGCACTGCCGGCGCCGACCGAGCCGCGCGAGCTGCCGTTCGTGAAGGAGGCGCTGGCCTCGGTGTCCGAGGGCGGCTATCCGGAGGCGGTGGCGCGCATCGGCTACCTCCTGATGCGCAAGGACGAGCCGCTGCCGCTGGCCCGGCTGCAGACCAAGGACGAGCTGGCGCGCGATTACGCGGCCTACCTGCCGCAGGTCGCGCCGGAGCAGTTCCGGCGCATCCGCGGCGAGCAGGAGATTATCGCGCGCTACGAGCCGGAGCAGGCGATCGTCTCGCTGCCGCAGCTGCTGTCCGATCCGGACGACCGTACCCGCCTGCTGACCCTGCTCGACAAGCTGATGGCGGACGAACGGGTGCAGGCGGTGCAGCCGAGCGCCCAGCAGCTCGAGATGCTCGATCGAATCCGCGAAGTGCTCGGCCCGCCCGAAGCGGGCGGGAAGCGGCGCGAAGCGGCCGGGGCCAAATAGCACGCAGCGGGGAGGCACCATGGACAACAAGCACGAGAAGTACCAGCGCCTGATCGACTTCTGCAAGAGCCTGCCGCCGCTGCCGACCGCCGTCGTCCATCCCTGCGACGAGAGTTCGCTGGGCGGCGCGATCGAGGCGGCGCAGATGGGCCTGATCGCGCCGATCCTGTGCGGACCGGCCGCACGCATCGCCGCGGTGGCGCAGCAGCACGGGATCCCGATCGGGGACTACCCGATCGTCGACGCGCCGTACAGCCAGGCGGCTGCCGAGGCCGCGGTCAACCTGGTGCGCGAGGGCAAGGCCGAGGCGCTGATGAAGGGCAGCCTGCATACCGACGAACTGATGGGCGCGGTGGTGCGCAAGGAATCCGGCCTGCGCACCGGGCGCCGCGTCAGCCACTGCTTCGTCATGTCCGTGCCTGGCCACGATGATCCGTTGATCATCACCGACGCCGCCGTCAACATCGCGCCCACCCTCGAGGAAAAGCGCGACATCCTGCAGAACGCGATCGACCTTGCACACGCCATGCAGTTCAAGGAGGTGCGGGTGGCGGTGCTGTCGGCGATGGAAACCATCAATCCCAAGGTGCCCTCGACGATCGAGGCGGCGGCCCTGTGCAAGATGGTCGACCGCAAGCAGGTGACCGGCGCCCTGGTCGACGGGCCGCTGGCCCTGGACAATGCGATCGACCCGGAGGCGGCGCGGATCAAGGGCATCGCCTCGCCGGTGGCCGGACGCGCCAACGTGCTGATGGTGCCGGACCTGGAAGCCGGCAACATGCTGGCCAAGAGCCTGTCCTTCCTGGCGTCGGCCGACGCCGCCGGGATCGTGCTCGGCGCCCGCGTGCCGATCATCCTGACCAGCCGCGCCGATTCGGTCATGACCCGGCGCGCATCCTGCGCGGTGGCGGTGCTGGTGGCCAAGGCCCGGCGCGAACAGCAGCCGATCGGGTGACGCCATGGCCGACCTGATCCTGGTCCTGAACGCCGGTTCCTCGAGCCTGAAGTTCCGCGGTTACACGGTGGAGGCCGGCGCCGGCAGCGCGCTGCCGTTGCTGGTGCGCGGTCAGGTCGAGAGCCTGTACACCGAGCCCCGCTTCACCGTCTCCAACGCGGCCGGCGACCGCCATGAAGAACACAGTTGGCCGTCCGGCACCCAACTGGGCCACGACGGCGCGATCGCCTGGATCGCCGACTTCCTGCGCAGTCACGGCGAAGGCCAGCGCCTGGTCGCGGCCGGGCATCGCGTCGTGCACGGCGGGGTGCACTTTACCGGGCCGACCCTGATCACGCCGGCCGTGGTCGAGGAACTGGCGACCCTGGTGCCGCTGGCGCCGTTGCACCAGCCGCACAACCTGGCGCCGATCCGCGCACTGGCGCAGTTGCGCCCGGACCTGCCGCAGGTCGCCTGCTTCGACACCGCCTTCCACCGCAGCCAGCCGGACGAGGCGCAAGCCTTTGCGCTGCCGCTCGACATTACCGCGCGCGGCGTGCGCCGCTACGGCTTTCATGGCCTGTCCTACGAATACATCGCGAGCCGCCTGCCCGAGGTGGCGCCGGCGGCGGCGCAGGGCCGCACCGTCGCCGCCCACCTGGGCAACGGCGCCAGCCTGTGCGCGCTGAAGGCCGGGCGCAGCGTGGCCAGCACCATGGGTTTCACCGCCGTCGACGGCCTGGTGATGGGCACCCGCTGCGGCAGCATCGATGCCGGCGTGATCCTCTACCTGATCGACGAGCTGAAGATGGACACGCGCGCGGTCGAGGACCTGCTCTACAAGCGCTCCGGCCTGCTCGGCGTCTCGGGCATCTCGAGCGACATGCGCACCTTGCTGGCCAGCGACGATCCGCGCGCGCGCTTCGCCGTCGAGCTGTTCACCTACCGCATCGGGCGCGAACTTGGTTCGATGGCCGGGGCGCTCGAAGGACTCGACGCGCTGGTCTTCACCGGCGGCATCGGCGAGCACGCCACGCTGGTGCGCGACCGGGTGTGCCGTCACGCGGCCTGGCTGGGCATCGAGCTCGACACTGCCGCGAACGGCGCCGGCGGCCCGCGCATCAGCAAGAAGTCGAGCCGCACGGCCGCCTGGGTGATCCCGACCGACGAGGAGCTGATGATCGCCCGTCATACCTTCGACCTGCTGGCGGGAGGGCGACCATGAAGACCGTGGCCCTGGAACAGGCGGTCGAGCTGATCCCGGACGGCGCCAGCGTCATGGTCGGCGGCTTCATGGGCGTCGGCACGCCCGAGCGCGTGATGGACGAACTGGTGCGCCAGGGCCGGCGCGGCTTGACCGTGATCGGCAACGACACCGCGCGGCCCGGCCGCGGCATCGGCAAGCTGGTGACGAGCGGCGTGGCCAGCCGCGCCATCGTCAGCCACATCGGCCTGAACCCGGAGACCCAGCAGAAGATGATCGCCGGCGAGCTCGAGGTCGAACTGGTGCCGCAGGGGACGCTGATCGAGCGCATCCGCGCCGGCGGCTTCGGCCTGGGCGGCTTCCTGACCCCGACCGGGGTCGGCACCCTGGCCGAGGAGGGCAAGCGCAAGATCGAGGTCGACGGCGCGCCATTCCTGCTCGAACCGGCCCTGAAGGCCGATTTCGCCCTGGTCGAAGCCTTCCTGGCCGATTACTACGGCAACCTGACCTACGCGCTGACCGCCCGCAATTTCAACCCGGTGATCGCGATGAGCGCCCGTACCGTCATCGTCGACGCCGCCCATATCGTCCCGGTCGGCATGATCTCGCCCGACCACGTGGTGACGCCGGCGGTGCTGGTCGACTACCTGGTTGCGCATTAGCGAACACTGCGAATACAGCGAACACATCATGGACCCGCAAACCCTGATCGCCAGACGCATCGCCCAGGAACTCAAGCCGGGCATGCTGGTGAACCTCGGCGTCGGCATCCCGACCCTGGTCGCCAACTACGTGCCGGCCGGCATGCGCATCTATTTCCAGTCCGAGAACGGACTGATCGGCACCGGCCCGGTCCCCGAGGAAGGCATGACCGAGGCCTTCCTGACCGACGCCGCCGGCCAGCCGGTGAGCGCGCTGCCCGGCGCCTGCACCTTCGACAGCGCGATGTCCTTCGGCCTGATCCGCGGCGGCCACCTCGACGTCACCGTACTCGGCGGCCTGCAGGTGGACGAGCATGGGCGGCTCGCAAACTGGACGATCCCGGGCAAGATGGTGCCCGGCATGGGCGGCGCGATGGACCTGGTGACCGGCGCCAAGCGCGTGGTCGTCGCCATGCAGCACAGCGCCAAGGGCGCGCCGAAGATCGTCAAGGAGTGCAGCCTGCCGCTGACCTCGAGCAGGCCGGTCGACCTGGTGGTCACCGAGATGGCCGTGATCTCGTTCGCGGACGGGGTCGCGACCCTGCGCGAGACCGCGCCCGGCGTGTCGGTGCAGCAGGTGCTGGACGCCACCGGCGCCACGCTTGCCGTCCCCGACGAGGTGCCGCAGATGCCGGTCGTGCCCAATCCCTGACCAGAGACCCCGACTTATCTCCTGAAGGAGCGACATCATGACCATCGAGATTCCGCGCCCGATCCTGAAGGGCGCCAAGGCGCTGGTGACCGGCATCGCCAACGAGCATTCGATCGCCTACGGCTGCGCCAAGGCCTTTCGCGAGATGGGCGCCGACCTCGCCATCACCTACGCCAACGACAAGACCCGCGGCTATGTCGAGCCGCTCGCGACCGCCCTGGAGGCGCCGCTCTTCATGCAGCTGGACGTGACCAGGCAGGAACAGGCCGACGCCGTCTTCGCCCGCATCGGGCAGGAGTGGGGCGGGCTCGACATCATGGTGCATTCGATGGCCTTCGCGCCCAAGGAAGACCTGCAGGGCGGGCTGCTGGACTGCTCGGCCGCCGGCTTCGGCCAGGCGATGGACATTTCCTGCCATTCCTTCATTCGCCTGGCGCGCGCCAGCGCTCCCCTGATGAAGAATGGCGGCACCATGTTCACCATGTCCTATTACGGCGCCAACAAGGTCGTCCCCAACTATAACGTGATGGGACCGGTGAAGGCGGCGCTGGAAGCCTGCGCGCGCTATCTCGCCTTCGAGCTCGGCCCACGCCACATCCGCGTCCATGCGATTTCGACGGGCCCGCTGCTGACCCGGGCCGGTTCCGGCCTGAAGGACTTCGACCGCATGCTGGCCGAAGCCGCCCAGCGCGCGCCGCTCGGGGAACTGGTGGACATCATGGACGTCGGCTACACCTGCGCCTTCCTGGCCACGCCGCTGGCGCGCCGGATGTCGGGCGAGACGCTCTACGTCGACGGCGGCGTCAACATCATGGCGTGAAGGAGGCAGCAATGGCCAGCCTGTTAATCGGGAACATCGACAGCAGCGCATCGGACGACGAGATCCGCGAGCTGCTGACGCGCTACGGCTTTCCACCCTTCGATTCGATCGAGCACATGCCCGGCGACGGCAGCCGGCCGTCGGTCCTGTTGCGCTACGCAGACG
The DNA here is from genome assembly GCF_042647645.1 of Massilia haematophila. Lineage (NCBI taxonomy): Bacteria > Pseudomonadati > Pseudomonadota > Betaproteobacteria > Burkholderiales > Oxalobacteraceae > Massilia > Massilia haematophila. The sequence continues at coordinate 1,296,670 of NZ_JBHRVV010000001.1, forward strand.
CGCCGGCGGCGGCGCTGCGCAGCCTGCAGCCGCGCGTGCAGGATCTGTTCTGGAAGAACCGCAAGATCCAGGTGTCGGTAATCGACCAGCGCCACGATCCCGGCGCGGAGGGGCGATGATGCTGGAGCGGCTGCGGGCCTGGTGGCGCCCGTCCAGCGCCACCAAGGGCGGGAACGGCGAGCCGGACCCGGCGCGCGTCGCCCGGATGGTCGACGGCATCGTGGCGCTCAGCCCGCACCTGCGCATGGCGCGCCGTTACGAGGCCCGCCTCGCACCGGCAGTCGCGGCCGCGCTGTGCTACATGGGCGACATCGCCGCCGCCATCCCGCCCGCCCGCGAGGCGAGCGCCGCCGCCTGGTCGGTCGATCCCTACATCCACGCCTTCTTCACCGGACCGGATGCGGTCGCGCCGGCGCTGTCGCGCTCGCGCGACCTGCGTGCCTTCTTCGAGCAGAACCCGGGCCTGCAGGAAGCCTGGGCCGTGCTCGGGATGGCGATGCAGGAAAAGCACGTCCTCGGCGCGGCGCTGGAAGGCGAGACCATGCGCCGCGACGTGGTCAGGGAAACGATCAGCTTCAGCGACCACCAGGTGCGCATCTGCGGCCGCAGCGAGCCCGAGCTGCGCGAGGAGGTCGTGCGCCGCCTGGTCATGCAGCTGGGCCTGCAGGGCATGGCGCGCTACGCGGCCGAGCAGAACCGGCGCGGCCTGCTCGAGCGCGAACGGGCCTTGCTTCGGACCCGCCTGCAGCTGCTCGAGCGCGAGGGCGTCGGCATGCACGCGATGCTCGGCGCCGATGACGAGACCGGGGCCGACGAGCTGGCGCGCCTGCAGCAGTCGATCGCGGAGAACGAGGAGTCGCTTGCACAGCTGGGACTGCGCTCGGAAGCGCTGGACCGCGAGCTGGCCGAGGTGTGCGCGGTGCTGGCCGACCCGGCCGCCCACCTGTACGTGAATACGCGCCGCTGCGTGCTGAACAAGATGAACGTGGTGCTGGAGCCGGGCAGCGCCGAGGCCGGCGACGAAGTGGTGTTCCAGGTGGCCCAGGTGCCGACCGTGCCGCCCCGGGCGCGCGCATTCACGCTGGTGCGCTTCGCGCGCGCCGACCTGGGCTCGCCGCAGGGCATGCTGGACGAGGCGGCGCGCATGCTGGGGTGAAGGAAAGACCGGACCAGGGAAGCAGGAGGACATCATGCCCGGATTCAAGGAAATTCGCACCAAGATCAAGAGCGTCGAGAACACCCGCAAGATCACCAAGGCGATGGAAATGGTGGCGGTGTCGAAGATGCGCAAGGCGCAGGAGCGGATGCGCGCCTCGCGGCCCTATGCCGAGCGGGTGCGCAACATCGCCGGCCACCTGGCCGAAGCGAATCCCGACTACGTCCACCCGTTCATGGTGCGTCACGAAAGCTTGCGCCGCGCCGGCCTGGTCGTGATCTCCACCGACAAGGGCCTGTGCGGCGGCATGAACACCAACGTGCTGCGCCTGGTGACGAACCGGATGCGCGATTACGCGCGTGCCGGCGTCGCGGTCGACGTAGTCGCGGTCGGGGGCAAGGGCGCCGGCTTCCTGAACCGCTTCGGCGCCCACGTCGTCTCCCAGGTGGTCGCGCTGGGCGACACGCCGCACCTGGAGTCGCTGATCGGCCCGGTCAAGGTGCTGACCGACGCCTACCTGGCGGACGAGCTGGACGAAATCCGCATCTGCTACACGCGCTTCGTCAACACCATGGCCCAGGAGCCGGTCGAGGAACTCCTGATCCCGATGGGCAGCGAGACCCTGCGCGCCGACCGCGGCGCGCTGCTGCTCGACTACCTCTGCGAGCCGGACGCCCAGACCGTGATCGACGAACTGGTCGCGAACTACGTCGAGGCGCTGATCTACCGCGCGGTGGCCGAGAACATGGCGTCCGAACAGTCGGCGCGGCGGATGGCGATGAAGGCCGCCACCGACAACGCCGGCAACGTGATCGGCGAGCTGACCCTGCTGTACAACAAGTCGCGCCAGGCCTCGATCACCCAGGAGATCACCGAGATCGTTTCCGGGGCCGCTGCTGTCTGACATCGCGGGCGGTCCCATTTCCGCAGACTCGCCAGGAGAACGCCATGGCAGAACCGAAGACGCTGCAGGTCGACGTCGTATCCCCCGAGGAAGAGATCTTTTCCGGCGTGGCCGAGTTCGTCGCGCTGCCCGGCGAGATGGGCGAGCTCGGGATATTCCCCCTGCATACGCCGCTGCTGACCCGGATTCGGCCGGGGGCGGTGCGCATCAAGCTCGCCGGGCGCGACGAGGAAGAGCTGGTGTTCGTCGCCGGCGGCATCGTCGACGTCCACCCCGACGGGGTGACCGTGCTGGCCGACACCGCGATCCGCGGGCGCGACCTCGACGAGGCGCGCGCCAACGAAGCCAGGAAGCGGGCCCAGGAAATGCTGGACAACAGCACCGCCGAATTCGACCATGCGAAGGCCCAGTCCGAGCTGGCCGTCGCGATCGCCCAGCTGCATGCGCTGGCCCGCCTGCGCGAACGGCGCTAGGAGAATCATTATGATCAGTATCGTCGGGGTATACGACAAGTTCGCGCCCGCCCAGAGCGCGAAAAACGAATTGCTGGTGGCGGGGTTCACGTGGCGGCAGGTGCAGCTCACGCCCGACCACGAGGTCCAGCCCAGGCAGCGCAGCGACAACCGCCAGGCCGACGACCAGTCGATGAGCGCCACCATGGGCAACCTGTTGCGCGGCCTGTTCGGGGTCAACGACCGCGCCGCGCACAGCGACCTGTACGGCGCGCCGGTGCGGCACGGCGACTATGTCCTGATCGCCGATACCGACACCGACCAGCAGCGCGCCAGCGCGGAGGACATCATGCGCCGCTACCAGCCGGTCGACCTGAGCCTGCGCGAGACCTGAGCGTCGCGGCCCGGCGGCGCTGCCAGCTGGCCGCGGTCACGCTACGACCAAAGTCCAATACCTGCACGGTCCCGTTGGGATTAACTTGGTGCCAACCTTGGCCGCACCGGCGCGGTCCCCGCACCCGCGCTCGCCGTAGCCCGTGCGGCGACCCCGGTGGCCCGAAACGATGCGTGAAGGAGCCATCCATGAATCGTCGTCCGTTCCCGCCGCCGGCCGCCCTGGCCATCTGCGTCGCGCTGGCCGGCTGCTCGCGGGAGCAGCAGGCGCCGCCCACGCCGCCGCTGGAGGTGACCGCCGTCAGCGTGACGCCGCGCGACACCCCGGTCCAGTTCGAATTCGTGGCCCAGACCCAGAGTTCGCGCGAGGTCGAGATCCGCGCCCGGGTCGACGGCTTCCTCGACAAGCGGCTATACACCGAAGGTGACATGGTGCGGGCCGGGCAGCCGCTGTTCCAGATGGACCGCAAGCCCTTCGAGGCGACCCTGCAGTCGGCCGAAGGCCAGCTCGAGCAGCAGCGCGCCAAACTGGCAGTGGCCGAAGCGAACTTGCGCCGGGTGCGGCCGCTGGCGGCGCGCAATGCCGTCAGCAAGAAGGAGCTGGACGACGCGATCGGATTCGAACGTTCGTCGCGGGCGGCGGTGCTGGCGGCGGAAGGGGAAGTGCGCACGGCGCGCCTGAACCTGGGCTACACCACTATCGCCTCGCCGCTGCAGGGCCTGTCGAGCTTCGCCAAGAAGCAGGAGGGCAGCTACCTCACGTCCGGCGACCAGGGCTTGCTCACCACGGTATCCCAGGTCGATCCGATCTGGGTCAACTTCAGCATTTCCGAGAACGAGCTGCTCAGCTACCGCGACCAGATCGCCAAGGGTCGCCTGAAATTTCCACAAGGCAATAAGTTCGAGGTCGAGGTCATCCTGGCCGACGGCTCGGTGTTTCCGAAACGCGGGCGGATCAACTTCGCCGAGCCTTCGTTCAATTCGGAAACCGGCACCTTCCTGGTGCGCACCGAACTGCCCAATCCGAACGGACAGTTGCGCCCCGGGCAGTTCGTGCGCGCGCGGGTGTTCGGTGCGAGCCGGCCGGGCGCGATCGAGTTGCCGCAGCGCGCGGTGCAGCAGGGCGCGAAGGGGCATTACGTGTGGGTGATCGGCAATGACGGCAAGGCCAGGCAGCGCGTCGTGGAGGTCGGCGACTGGATCGGCGACGACTGGTTCATCAGCGACGGCCTGAAGGCGGGCGAACGGGTGGTGGTCGACGGCGCCGGCCGGGTCACGCCCACCGCGCCGCTACGCGTGGCCCAGCGCGCCCCGCAGCCGAAACTGGCCCAGGCCACGCAAGACACCGTGCCGCCTCCCGGCGCCGCGGGGCGCCAGGAGGCCCGGCCATGAACGTCTCGCGCTTCTGCATCGACCACCCGATCTTCGCGTCGGTGATCTCGATCGTGATCACGCTCGCCGGCGCGGTGGCGATGTTCAAGTCGCCGGTGGCGCAATACCCCGACATCACGCCGCCGCAGATCACGGTCAGCGCCACCTATCCCGGCGCCGACGCCAACGTGGTGGCCAACAACGTGGCCGCGCCGATCGAGCAGCAGGTCAACGGCGCCGACAACATGATCTACATGAACTCGTCGAGCTCGTCGACCGGCAACCTGACCCTGAACGTGTTCTTCGAGATCGGCACCGACCCCAACCTGGCCCAGGTCGACGTCCAGAACCGCGTCAACCTGGCGCTGCCGCAACTGCCGTCGGCGGTGTCCGCGCAAGGCGTGCAGGTGCAGAAGAAGTCGTCGGCCTTCATGATGGTGATCGCGGTGTACTCGCCGGGCGAGCGCTACGACCCGGTGTACGTCGCGAACTACACCAACATCTATATCCTGGACGCGCTCAAGCGAATCCCCGGCGCCAACCAGACCAGCATCTTCGGCACGCCCGACTACGCGATGCGGATCTGGCTCAAGCCCGACCGCATGGCCCAGCTGGGTGTGACCGCGAGCGAGGTCCAGCAGGCGGTGGCGGCACAGAACCAGCAGTACGCGGTGGGCCGCCTCGGGCAGTCGCCGACCGGGAAGCCGGTCGAGCAGTCGTTTCCGGTCACCACCTCGGGCCGCATGACCGAAGCTTCCGAATTCGACAACATCATCATCCGCGCCGCCAGCGGCGGCGCCGCCATCGTGCGCCTGAAGGACATCGGCCACGCCGCGCTGGGCCAGAAGGACTACTCGATCCGCGGCACCTACCAGGGCCGGCCCGCGACCATGCTGGCGGTCTACCAGCAGCCGGGCGCGAACGCGCTCGACGTCGCCAGGCAGGTGAAGGAGACGCTGGCGACGATGCAGAAGGAATTCCCGGAAGGCCTGGAATACAAGATCGTGATGGACACCACCAACTTCACGCGCGCGTCGATCACCGACGTCGTGCATACCTTCTTCGAGGCGGTGGCGCTGGTGGTGCTGGTGGTCTACCTGTTCCTGCAGAGCCTGCGCGCGACCCTGATCCCGGTGCTGGCGGTGCCGGTGTCGATCGTCGGCACCTTCATCGGCATGCAGGCGCTCGGGTTCTCGATCAACATGCTGACCCTGTTCGGCATGGTGCTGGCGATCGGCATCGTGGTCGACGACGCGATCGTGGTCATCGAGAACGTCGAGCGCAACATGACGGTGCACCACCTGCCGCCCAAGGAGGCGGCCAAGCGCGCCATGGACGAGGTGTCGGGGCCGGTGATCGCGATCGTGCTGGTGCTGTGCGCGGTGTTCGTGCCGGTGGCCTTCCTCGGCGGGATCACCGGCCAGCTGTACAAGCAGTTCGCGATCACCATCGCGATCTCGGTGGTGATCTCGGGGATCGTCGCGCTGACCCTGTCGCCGGCGCTGGCGGCGCTATTGCTGAAACCCGCCCACGGCAAGAAGAACCGTTTCTTCCGCTGGTTCGAGCGCAGCTTCGAGCGCATGACGGCCGGCTACACGCGCGGCGTGGCCCTGGCGATCAAGCGCGCCGGGGTTGCGTTGCTGCTGTTCGGGGGCATGATCGCGCTGTCGGTCGGCATGCTGAGCCGGGTACCGGGCGCCTTCCTGCCGCCCGAGGACCAGGGCTACCTGCTGGGCGCCGTGATCATGCCCGATTCGGCCAGCCTGGACCGCACGAGCGAGGTCGGCAAGCGCGTGACCGAGCATTTCGTCAAGCACCCGGCGGTCGAAGGGGTGGCCGTGATCGACGGCTACAGCCTGCTGGACAACCAGACCAAGAACAACGCCGGCACCTTCTTCGTCGGCTTCAAGGACTTCGACGAGCGCTATACCTCGGCCAACATCCGCACCCAGAATGCGCGCGCGGTGCTGCAGGACGCCGCCGCCAAGCTGGGCGACGACCCGCGTGCGCTGGTGTTGCCGGTCAATCCGCCCTCGATCCCGGGCCTGGGCACGACCGGCGGCCTCGAGGTCTGGATCCAGAGCAAGGGCGACAAGAACACCCAGCAGCTGGGCGCGGCGGTGGCCGACTACCTGGCGCAGCTGAAGAAGGCGCCCGAGATCGGGCGCGCCACGGCCACCTTCAACGCCAGCTCGCAGCAGCTGCTGGTCGACGTCGACCGCGACAAGGCCGAAACGCTCGGGGTGCCGGTGGAGGAAGTGTATGGCACGCTGCAAACCATGTTCGGCTCGCTCTACGTCTCGCAGTTCATCAAGTCGAGCCGGCTGTGGCAGGTGATCTTGCAGGCCGAGCCGAACTACCGCCTGAAGCCGGAAGACCTGGAGCGCCTGTACGTACGCAGCCGCGACAATGCCATGGTGCCGCTGTCGGCGGTGGTGACCAACCGTTACGTCACCGGACCCGACCTGATGACGCGCTTTAACAACTTCCCGGCGGTGAAGGTGACCGCGACCGCGGCGCCGGGCTACAGCTCGGGCCAGACCATCGCGGCACTCGAGCGCGTCGGCGCCCAGGCGCTGCCGTCGGACTTCGGCCTGGCCTGGAGCGGCGAAGCCTTCGAGGAGAAGAAGGCCGGCAGCACTTCGGCCTCGGTGTTCGCCTTCGGCCTGGTGATGGTGTTCCTGATCCTGGCGGCGCAGTACGAAAAATGGTCGCTGCCCTTCGGCGTGCTGCTGGCCGTGCCTTTCGCCCTGTTCGGCGCGGTGCTGGCGGTGGTGCTGCGCGGCCTGTCGAACGACATCTACTTCCAGATCGGCCTGACCATGCTGGTCGCGCTGGCGGCCAAGAACGCGATCCTGATCTTCGAGTTCGCCGTGCTCAACCGCGAGAACGGGGCCTCGTACTACGACGCGGCCATCACCGCCGCCCGCGAACGCCTGCGCCCGATCGTCATGACCTCGGTCGCCTTCATCCTCGGCTGCGTGCCGCTGGCGATCGCGACCGGCGCCTCGGCCAACAGCCGGATCTCGATCGGCACCGGCGTGATCGGCGGGATGCTGGCGGCCACCGTGATCGCCGTGTTCTGGATTCCGATGTTTTACTACGTGATCGAGACGATGGTGGAGCGCTTCGGCCGCCGCAAGGCGAAAGGGCAGCCAACGCCCGAGACCGGGCCGCAACTGCCGGCCAGCGGGGCCAGCGCCGGCCACGTGCCACGTTCGCGGCCACCGGGGGAGTGACATGATGCGTGAGATGAAACGGCTCCACAGCCTGCTGCTGGGCGCCGGCCTGCTGGCCGGTTGCACCGTCGGCCCCGACTACCAGCGCCCCGCGGTCGACACGCCGCAGTCGTTCCGCTTCCAGGGCAACGAAGCGCCCGCGCTGGCGAACAGCCTCTGGTGGGAGCAGTTCGGCGATCCCACCCTGAACGACCTGATCGCCGTCGCCCTGCGCGAAAACCAGGACGTGAAGATCGCCGCCAGCCGCATCGAACTCTTCCTCGGCCAGTACGCGAGCACGCGCGCGCTGGCCTTGCCCCAGGTGGGTGCGAACCTCGGTGGACGCCGCCAGCGCCAGCCCGAGGGCGAGATCGGCCAGGCGGTCGAGCCCATCCTCGAACAATACGAGGGTACGCTGTCGGTGAGCTGGGAGCTAGACCTGTTCGGCAGGCGCCGGCGCGAGACCGAGGCCGCGCGCGCCCAGGTGCTGTCGAGCGAGGAAGGGCGGCGCGCCACCGTGCTGACCCTGGTGTCGTCGGTGGCGCAGACCTACATCGACCTGCGCGAACTGGAGCGCCAGCTGCAGATCGCGCGCGACACGGCCAGCAGCCGGGAACGTTCCTACCTGTTGTTCAAGGACAGGTTCGAGGGCGGCACGGTATCGGAGCTGGAACTCGCCCAGACCCAGTCCCTGTTCGAGGCCTCGCTGGTCGAGATCCCGCGCCTGGAGGCGCTGATCGGCCAGCAGGAAAACGCGCTGTCGGTGCTGTTGGGACGCAATCCGGGACCGATCCGCGCCGGTCAGCCGCTGCAGGCGCTGGCGTTGCCGGTGGTGCCGTCCGGGCTGCCGTCCGAACTGCTGGAGCGCCGGCCCGACCTGCGCCAGGCCGAGCAGGACCTGATCGCCGCCAACGCCCTGATCGGCGCGGCGCGCGCGCAGTATTTTCCGACCATTTCGCTGACCGGGCTGTTCGGCTACATCAGCAAGGATTTTTCCAACCTGTTCTCCGGGCCGAGCAAGGTCTGGTCCTACGGGCTGGCGGCGTCGGCGCCGATCTTTACCGGCGGCGGCATTGCCGGCCAGGTCCAGCAGGCCGAGGCCCAGCAGCAGGAGGCGCTGGCGCGCTACCGGAAAGCGATCCAGGTGGCGTTCCAGGAAGTGTCGGACGCCCTGATCTCCCACACCAAGTCGCGCGAGCAGCTCGGCTTCCAGGACCGCCAGGTGGGTACGCTGCGCAACTACCTGGAGCTGGCGCGGCTGCGCTACGACGAGGGCTACACCAGCTACATCGAAGTGCTCGACGCCGAGCGCACCCTGTTCGAGGCCGAGGTGGCCTATGCCCAGACCCAGTCGCAGGTGTATGTATCGCTGGTAAACCTGTACAAGGCGATGGGGGGCGGCTGGGTCCTCGAGGCCGAACGCATGGCGACGCCGATGGCGGCGCGCTAGCGCTGGCCGCGACAGGGAAGCGCCAGGCAGGCGCCGCGGAGGATGAGCACATGAAAGCGAAGCGATTGTTGGCCTGCGTGCTGTCCGCGCAGTTGTCAGTGCTGGCAGGCCTGCCGGCGCAGGCCCAGGCCCAGGCACCGGCGCAGGACCCGGGCTGGCCGCGCGAACTCACGGTGGAGCGCGCCCGGCTGGTGTACTACGAGCCCCAGGTCGACGCCTGGAAGAATTTCCGCGAGCTCGATTTCCGGCTCGCCTTCGAGCTGACCCCGGCGGACGGCAAGCCAGCGGTCGGCATCGCCAAGATCCACGCCCGCACCGACGTCGACGTCGATACGCGCAACGCCGTGATCCGCAACCTGGACGTGGTCGAGACCCGCTTTCCCGCCGCCCAGCCGGAGGAACAGAAGCGGCTCGACGCGCTGTTCCGGCGCTTCGTGGCGAGCCGCGGCGATATTCCGATCGCGCTCGACCGGCTGGTGGCGCTCGCCGACAAGCCGCAGGCGGCACCGAAGGGCGTGGCGGTGCGTAACGACCCGCCCGCGATCTTCGTGGCCTACCAGCCGGCGGTCCTGCTGCAGACCGACGGCAAGCCGGTCACCGCCCGGACCGCGAAGGGCGACGTCGAATTCATCGTGAACGCCAACTGGCCGGTGCTGCGTCCGCCCGGCGACGGCAGCTACTACCTGTTCGACGATGTGCTGTGGCTGAGCGCCGCGCGGCTGGAGGGCCCCTGGCAACCGGCCGGCCAGCTGCCCGGGGCGCTGACCCAGGCGCTGGACGATCCGCAATGGGCCGACCTCAAGAAGGTATCCAGCAAGGCGCCGGCCAAGCCGAAGGTGGTGCCGGCCGTGTTCTTCAGCAGCGTGCCGGCCGAGGTCATCGTCTTCGACGGCAAGCCGACCTATGCACCGATTCCCGACACCGAACTGGTCTACGCGAAGAACACCGACGCCGACCTGTTCGTCCACACACGAACCAACACCTATTACTTCCTGGCTGCCGGACGCTGGTTCCGTGCCGCCAGCCTGGACGGGCCGTGGCGCTTCGCCTCAGCTGACCTGCCGCCGGATTTCGCCCGCATTCCGCTCGACAGCCCGGCCTCGCGCGTGCTGGTGTCGGTGCCCGGCAGCGAAGCCGCCAAGGACGCGGTGCTGCTGGCCCAGGTGCCGACCCGCGTCACGCTCGACCCGAAGCAGGCCGCCGCGCTGGTCGACGTGCGCTACGACGGCCCGCCCGAGTTCAAGCCGATCGAGGGCACCACGCTCTCGTACGCAGCCAATTCGCCGGACCGGGTGATCAAGGTGAACAACCAGTACTACCTGTGCGAGAACGGCGCCTGGTTCTACTCGAGCGCACCGACCGGGCCCTGGACCACGGCGCCCTCGGTGCCGAGCGAGATCTATACCATTCCGCCCAGCTCGCCGGTGTACAACGTCACCTACGTGACCCAGACCACGTCCCCCAGCGGCTACGTCGACGCCAGCTATACGGCGGGCTACTTCGGCACCTTCGTGCTGGGCCTGGCGGCCGGGGCCATCATCGCCGACGGCTCCGGCTACTGGTATCCACCGTACTACCATTATCCCGCCTACGGCTACCCGGTGTACCGCCCCTATGCCGCCACCTATGGCGTGGGCTCCTTCTACAATCCCTATACCGGGGCCTACGGCGCTTCGCGTGGCGTCTACGGTCCCTACGGCGGCATCACCGGCAGCGCCAGCTACAACCCCTATACCGGCACCTATGCCCGCGCCGGCTCGGCCTACGGACCCTATGGCAGCCGGGCCTCGGCCGCCGCCTACAATCCCTATACCGGTGCATCGGCGCGCGCCGGCGCGGTCTCCGGACCCGGCGGCAGCGCCGCCTGGGCCGGGGCGCGCAACCCGGCCACCGGCGCGGCGGCCGCGACGCGCCAGGCCAGCAGCGTCTACGGCTCCTGGGGCAGCTCGGTGGTACAGCGCGGCGGCACCACCACGGCGACGCGCCATGCCAGCACGGCGAGCGGCCGGGTCGGCGCCGCGCGCTCCTCCACTGGCGCGGCGGCCGTCGCCGGCCAGGGCGCGCGCGGGAGCGGCGGCGTGGCCCGCACCGCGAGCGGCGACCTGTACGCGGGCCGCGACGGCAACGTCTACCGCCGCAGCGAAGGCAGCTGGCAGCGCTACGAGAACGGCAGCTGGAGCAATACCGCGGCCCAGCCGCGCACGGAGGCGCGTACCCAGTCACGCGAAGCGGCCGGACGCGATCCGGTGGAATGGGCTTCGGCGGGGCGCGACGCGGCGGCACGCGATTCGGTGGGAAGGGATTCGGTGGGAAGGGATTCTGTGGGGCGGAGTTCGGCGGGCCGCGAATCGTTCGGCGATCGCGGCGGCGCCCAATCGCGCTCGTTCGAACGGTCCGGGAACCAGGGCGCATCGCTGCAGCAGAACCTGAACCGCGAGTGGCAGGGGCGGGAGCGCGGCGCGGCCCAGACCCAGCGCTATTCGAACTTCCGCAGCAGCGGCTTCAGCAGCCGCAGCAGCGGTGGCTTCCGGGGCGGCGGTATGCGCGGCGGGGGCTTTCGCGGCGGACGGGGGCGCTAGCGGCGCATGCCGTCCGGCAGACTCGCGCGGCGCAGTCGACCACTCAGTTGACCGTATAGCCTCGTCCGCTCATGCAGGCGGCGTAGGCACGATGATAGCCGTCCAGCTGCTGCGCCTGCGCCTGCTGGACGGACTCGTTGCGCGCGGCCTGGTTCTGGCGCGCACGGTGGCCGCCGGCCATGGTGCCCGCGACCGCGCCAATGCCCGCGCCCTGGCCGCTATCGCCGGCGATCGCGCCGATCGCGGCGCCGCCCAGTGCCCCGCGGGCGGCGCCGCGCAGGCGTTCCCCGCCGCCGATGGCCGGACCGCTTTCCCGTGGCGGCGGGCTGGAAGCCAGGGCCGCCGGATCGACCCCGGTCTTGTCCCTGGCCCAGGCCTGGCATTCGCCTTCGTCCCGGTCCTGCCTGGCCTCGCTCTGGCCCTCGGCCGGGTAGGCCACCGGGCGCTGGGCGGCAGCGCCCAGGGACAGGGCCGCCAGCAGCACGCCGGCGGCGGCGTATCGGATCGTTCGCATCGCTGGCTCCTCCGTCATCGGCGCTGTCCATCCGCCGCGGCCGGCGGCGGCGACACGCCGCGCAGCTGGTCGAGCCGTGCGCGGACGTTCCTGGCCCAGTAGTCGGTGATGGGTTGCAGCGACTCCCAGGTGATTTGCTCGCCCTGCGCCAGGCGTTGGTCGCCCTTGCGCGTCGCGGTGGCGGCGACCAGCCGCTTGCCGGCCGGATCCAGCACTTCGACCTCGGCCTGCATCTGCGCCACGCGCGGTCCGGCGCCGGCGGCTTCGCGCCCGACGTTGTAGAGCGCCTTGATCGGGACATAGTCCATGGCGCCGGCCTCGGGCTTCGCGGGCTGGATGCCGGTGATCGCGGTGCGCACCCGCAGCACGTCCGGTCCCGGGGCCATGACCAGCTGGTAGCCCGGCGCCAGTTCGCGCTGCAGCGACTGGTAGAACTGGCCGGCGAGCCGCTGCAGGACTTCCGGCGGCAGTTGCGCCTGGTCCGGCCCGGGCGTTACCAGCACTTGCACCGGATCGAACATCAGCTTGGTGTAGGGCCGCAGGTTGGCCCCCTGGTCGACGTAGAGCATGACGCCCTCGCGGTCGGGGGCCGGCTTCAACTGCGAATAGTCGCCCAGGAACCCGGCCTGGGGAGCCGGGGGCGGCGATAACGCGCACCCGGACAGCAACGCGGCCGTGACGAGCAGTGCGCCTGACGTGAATTTCATGATCGGCTCCTCGGCGGTATCTTCTTTCGCCATCCGCTTTCCGGGAATGCATGACCGGTACTCTGGGCCGGTATGGGCTTGCCTGCCATTGTCCTTTCGTCCCACAGGCGGATCGCCGCCCGGACAGATTTGATATGGCTCAGCAGGATCGGAGACCGAATCGTGCGCTGCCCGGGCGGCCAGTACAGTAGCGCTGTCCACTCCGAACCGACCCCAAGACACCGATGCCGCCACTTCGACGCCTGTTCGCGCTGCTGCTTGTCCTGACCATCGCGGGCGCCGCGGCCGGCACTGCGGGCGCGCAGCCGGCCGCTGCCCGCCCCGCTGCGTCTTCGGTGTCGCCGCCGCCACCCGGCCAGCGGCCCTGCATCGGCCTCGTGCTGGGCGGCGGCGGCGCCCGCGGCACCGCTCACATCGGCGTGCTCGAGGTGCTCGAGCGCCTGCGCATTCCCGTCGATTGCGTGGCCGGCACCAGCATGGGCGCGCTGGTGGCCGGGGCCTGGGCCAGCGGCGTCAGTCCCGGGCTGATGCGCACCCGGCTCGCGGCGGTCGACTGGCGCGACCTGTTCGAGGACAATCCCTCGCACGCCGAGACGAATTACCGCGAGCGCCGGCTCGCCCAAAGCTACTACCCCGGCCTGGAGCTGGGCGTCACCAACGACGGCATACGGGCGGCGCACGGCGTGGTCGGCGGCCAGAAGATCAAGCTGTTTTTCAACACCCTGGTCGGCGCCGACCGTGGCGAACGCAGGATCGAAAACCTGGCCTTGCCGGTCGCCATCGTCGCCACCGACATCGGCACCGGCGACAAGGTCGTGTTTCGCAGCGGCGAACTGTCGACCGCGATGCGCGCCAGCATGTCGGTGCCGGCCTTGCTGTCGCCGGTGCCCTATCAGGGCCGCAGCCTGGTCGATGGCGGCCTGGTCGACAACCTGCCGATCGACGAGGTGATGGCGATCTGCCAGCCGCAGGTCGTGATCGCGGTCGACGTCGGGTCCCCGCTCGCGAAACCGGAAGACGTGACCACCGTGGGGGCGATCACCGGCCAGACCATCGGCGTCCTGACCGAGCAGAACGCCGAACGGTCGCGCGCCATGCTCAAGCCTGGCGACGTATATATCCGGCCGGCGCTGCCGGACATCACGGCGGCCGATTTCAACAAGTTCCGCGCCGGCGCCGAGAGCGGCCGCCAGGCCGCCGAGGCCCAGGCGTCGGCCCTGGCCCGTTACTCACTGCCGCCGGCGCAGTACGAGGCCTGGGCGAACCGGTTCAGGACCCCGCCGGCGCCGCTGCCGCGGGTGGATGAGGTGCAGGTGACCGGCCTGAAGCGGATCAACCCGCAGTTCGTGCTGCGCCACATCCGGGTGCGGCCCGGCGACCAGTTCGATCCGGTCCGGCTCGAGCGCGACCTGGCGCGCGTCTACGGCGACGGCGATGTCGAAAACGTCGACTACAACCTGGTCGGCGACAACGGCCGCACCATCCTGCGCATCGTCGTCACCGAAAAGACCTGGGGCCCGGATTACCTGCGCTCGGGCGTCTTCGTCGAGGCCACCGACAAGGAAACCGAATTCGGCCTGGGCGCCACCTACCACCGGAAATGGGTCAATGCGCTCGGCGCCGAGTGGCTGACCGGCTTCCAGCTCGGGGAACGGTCGACCCTGTACACGGAGTTCTACCAGCCGCTGGAAGCGCGGCAACGCTGGTTCGTCGAGCCGGCCATCGGCATCAGCCGCGACCGCCTGAACATCTACGAGGACAACGAAAGGATCGCGGAGTACCTGATCCGCCAGCAACGCGCTTTCTTCAACCTCGGCGCCAACATCGGCGTGCTCGGCGCCCTGCGCGTGGGCTACCTCTACCGCAAGCTCGACGCATCGGTCGAGACCGGCGCGCCCCGGCTGCCGACCGGCGAGAATACGCGCAAGGGCTGGCAGGCGATCCTCGAGTTCGACCAGTTCAACCGGGCGTTCTTCCCGAGCAGCGGCTGGTATGCCCGGCTGGCCTACTACGACGCCCAGGACGAGGATTACAGCCGGCTCAGTGCCGACCTGCGGCTGGCGCGGTCCTGGGATCCCTATGTCGTGAACGCGCGGTTCGGCTACCTCGGCTCGCCCCGGGGCCGGCTGCCGCTGGCCGATGCGGGCGGGCTGGGCGGATTCCTGTCGCTGTCCGGCTATGTGCGCGACCAGATCCTGGCCGGCGACATCCGCTTCGCCAGCGTCCGCGGCGAACGGGTCATCGGGCGCATGCCGCTCGGACTGAGCGGCGACCTGCGGATCGGCGTCTCGCTCGAGGAGGGCAGGGCGCGCGACCGCCTGACCGAGACCCGCCTGGAAGGCTGGCAACAGGCGGCGGCGCTCTACCTGGGCGGCGAAACGCCTTTCGGCCCGCTGTATCTCGGTTACGGCTACGCGAAGGGTGGGCGTAACTGCCTCTACCTGTTCCTGGGCTTGCCGTAAGGGCCGGCGCGGCGCCGCACACCGCACAGCGCGTGCCCCGCGCTAGCGCCCGGCCGACCTGGTCGCGCGCGCCACCTCCTGCGCCAGCGTATTGCCGATCGCACTGGTGGCGCTGTGGCGGACGAGGATGTCGACCGGCGTCACCTCTCGTCCATAGAAGCCCCGGTTGGCCTTGTCGTCGACCGAGACCACGCTGCCGCTCAGGTTCAGGCCGCCGTACAAGCCCTTGGTCCGGACATACACCACCATGTCGGCGGTGACCGGCGCGCCGGTTCCGGCCCCGACCGGACCGGCGGCCACGCTCACTTCGCCGCCCAGCTTGAAGTCGGTGGACAGGAAGGAGTTCAGGGCCTTGTCGGTCATCACCAGCGCGACCATCTCCGCCGCTTCGGCGCCGGCCTGCAGGCCGATGCTGCCGGTGCCGAGCTTGTAGAAGGCGGGCCCGGTCCAGCCGGGACTGCCCGCGCTGCGGGCGTGGAGAACGGCCTTGCCGCCGGAGCCGCCGACAATGAAGCCGGCTTGCAGGATTTGCGGACTGATCAGGACAGCCTTGGCGCGCGGCAGGTTGTCGTGCAGCCAAGTCATGTCCGGGTCCTGGGCAAAACGCTTGAGCGTGGCCTGCGCGTTTTCGGCAGTGGCGCGGCTATCGTCGAGCGTGCCGGTGGACGCGCAGCCGCCGAGCAGGAATGCCAGGCAGATGGCGAAACGGCCGGCCTGGACGGGCTTTATTTCCAACATGATGACCTCCGAACCAGGAAATTGATCGAGGCCCGAGGCGATGGACATCTCCCCCGGCCAAGGTGTCCAGTCTATGGAACTTGAACGCCGCTCCCCATTGGCCTTTAGGGCATCATGTGGCGTCAAGATAGTGCGGACGATCTGCACAGTCTTTGTGGAGCCTCAAGTCGTCCCGATTCCCCGTCTAGTCCTGCGCAAGCCGTCCTAGAATAAGTCGATGGCGATGGCGGTTTGGGTGCAGTCTTCATGCGCGGACCTGGCATGGTGCCCAACGCCTCGGATTGCGAAGGCGGCGGCGACCGCCCGGGCTTGCGCAGGAGGCGTAGGGGAGGAAAACATGGCCCTCGGTTCGATTCCGGCTAGGGCGCGGCTGCGTTGGGTGAGCCTGCGCATGTCGCACCCGCTGCCACGCCGTCGCGGGCCGGTGGCGGCACCGGGCCGTGTGCGGTGCAAAGCCGACGGCAAGCCGGCCGGGCGCAATCACGGTCGCCATGCCGTCGTCCAGGACGCGGGCGTCGATCGCCGCCGCGAACGCGAATTGCGTATTCAACGTGAACAATTGATACACCTGACGCGCGTCGGCCTGCTGGGCGAACTAAGCGCCGCGTTGGTGCATGAACTGAACCTGCCCCTGGCGGCGATCCTGGCCAATGCCCAGGCCGGTCGGCGCCGCTTGAAAGGTCCGGCTGCCCGCCATGCGGGACTGGGCGAGATCCTGGACGACATCGTCGAGGCGAGCCAGCGGGCGATCGGCGTCATCCGGCGCACGCGTGCGCTGTTCCTGCGGCGCGAGACCCAGCGCCAGGCACTGGACCTGAATGCGGTGGTGCACGACGCCGTGGCCCTGGCGCGCTCGAGCCTGGCCGAGCACGGTGTGCGGCTCGCGCTCGCGCTCGATCCGCGCGGGGTGCCGTTGCGCGGCGACCCGGTCCAGCTGCAACAGGTGTTGCTGAACCTGTTTCTCAACGCTTGCGACGCGATGAGCGCGAACCCGCCCGGCATGCGCCGGCTTGTCGTCGCGACCGTTGCCGATCCCGGGCGGGAAGCACGCCTGACGGTAACGGACAACGGCGCCGGCATCGCATCGAGCCTGCTGGATCGCATTTTCGATTCCTTTTTCACGACCAAGCCGCAAGGTCTCGGCGTCGGCCTTTCGGTTTCGCGCGAGATCGTAGCGGCCCACGGCGGGCGCATCGACGCCATCAACCGGACCGAGGGCGGTGCGGAGTTTCGCATCACGCTGCCGATGCCAAAGGAGAAGCATCATGAGTGAGCAAGCCGTGGTTTACCTGATCGACGACGAGCCCTGCCTGCTGCGCGCCTTGCAGCGGCTGGTGCAGGGCGATGGACACGTGGCCCTGGCCTTCCACTCGGCCGAGGATTTCCTCCGTGTCCACGATCCGTCGCGGCCCGGCTGCGTGGTGAGCGACCTGTGCCTGCCCGGCCTGGACGGCTTGTCGCTCCAGCAAGCGCTGTTCGCGCATGGCGGCGCGCGCGCCGTCATCCTGATGACGGCCTATGGCGACATTGCCACCGGCGTGCACGCGATCAAGGCCGGCGCCGTCGATTTCCTGGTCAAGCCCTTCGACGACAATGCTTTCCTGGCGGCGGTGCGCAGCGCCATCGCCAAGGACCGGCACGATCGCGCGGTGCTGCGCGAGCTGCAGAGCGTTCGTGGAAGGCTGGCCTCGCTGACGCCGCGCGAGCACGAGGTCCTGGAGCACGTGGTGACCGGCCGCCTCAACAAGCAGATCGCGGCCGATCTCGGCATCACCGAAAAGACCATCAAGGTGCACCGGGCCCGGGCGATGGAAAAGATGGGCGTGCGCACGCTGGCCGAACTGGTGCGCAAGACGCTCGAGGTCGAATTGGGGACGGTGATAGACGGCAAGCGAGCCGACCGCTTCGAAGGGCAGGTACTCTGAGCCCGCAGGCCGGCGGCAGGATGGCGTCAGGATGGCGACTGCCCGGCGGGCGCAGGACCCGCCGGGCGGGGCGGGTTAAAAAATATACGAGGCGGCGATGCCGATTGTCCACTGGTTCTTGTTGCCCTGCCGGTCGACGATCGGGCTGTCCTTGGCGTCGCCCACCAGGGCCTCGTAGCGGCCGGCGACCGTGAGCAGCCATTCCGGCGACACCTGGCTGCTCAGCCCGAACGGGATCTTGATCGAGGTGAGGCCGCTATCCGGGCGGTAGTCGAAGCCGCCCCGCTCCGGGAACAGGTTCAGGTCCCTGCCGCGCACCCCGAAATAGCGCTCGTTGAAATCCTTGCTGGCCCAGAACAGCCCGAAGCCGACATGCCCGATCAGTGGCATGCCCATCATCCCCTGCTCGAAGGGATAGATATAGGTGGCGCGCACGTTGCCGGTCGCGCCGTTGTACACGCCGTTAGTGTTGCCGACCACGTCGGCGTAGAAGATCACCTTGTGGAAGGGACGCGAGTCGACCGGCATGTGGTAGGAGGCAAAGACGCCCATCTCCGTGGCCGAGGCCACCGGGTCCATCTGCTTCACGATGTCGTTGTCGACATCGTCGTCGCGGCGGGAGCGGAAGCGGATCAGCGGACCCGCCCGGAAGTCCTCGCGGTCGACCAGGTTCACCAGTGCTTCCGGCCCCAGGATCTGGCCGTACAGCTTGGTGCCCTTGAACTGGTAGCGCAGGATCGGCGCGGCGACGCCCTCGTTCTTGTCGGAACCGTAGAAGTCCGGGACGCTGAAGACGCCGAGGCCGATCAGGTCCGCTTCCTGCGGCAGCTGGATCGGTATCACGTCCTGGGCCCCGGCACAGGACGATGCCAGTAGGGCGGCTGCTGCAAGGCCTCGACCACACAATGTAAGTTTCCTCATGATTTACCCCGTATCGAAGAACATCGAAGGATGTGACACCCGTTCCCGGCATCGGCAACCAAGTGCTGCGAACGCTGGTTTGATTGAGGAGGCATGGCATGGTTCGCCGATCGCCGGCCCTGTGTTGATCAAGGCGGTCGTTCAACAACAAAATGGCGAGGATGTGGTGTGGATCGGACGCTTTTAGCGTGCAATCGGTGCTGGCGCTGGATGACCCTGCGTGTGAGCGCGCGATGGGATGGCGGATGGGCCGGCAAGCGGACAAGCACTTGCCGCCTTGCGTGGAGCGGCGCATGGCGGGCGCCGGCAGCCCGAGCCTGGGCGCCCGGTGCCGGTCCGCGCCGCCGCCAGCGGCCAGCGGCCAGCGGCCAGGGTGTGGCCGCCTGCGCGAGCGGTTTACTTCGCCCTGCGCGACGACCAGTGCACGTGCACGATGGTCCAGCGATCGCCCTGTTTTTCGAGAACGGCGGTTTCGGTGCCCAGCGTGTGCACCGCCTTGCCGCGCCAGGTGCCGCTGGTCTCGGTTTCTTCCCACACCACGGCGGTGTTGCCTTCGATCCGCTCGGACTGCTTCAACACCGTGCGCTTCGCCTCCTTGACGAACTCCATGTCGGCGCCCAGGTGGAAGCCCGCATACTCGTCGCGCGAGCGCTCGACGTTGCCGGCCTCGTAGATGGCAATTTCCGGCGCCAGGAAGGCAAGCGCCTTTTCGCGGTCGCCGCTGGCGAGCGCCTGGTGAAAGGCCGCGACGGTGTCTTTCGGCGAGGCCGCCAGGCTGCTTCCGTGCAGGCCGAACATGGCGCCGCCGAGCAGGCATGCGGCCACTGACTTCTTGAACATGATTTCTCCTTGGTATATTTGTTGTCGAGGAAGCCATCGGCGGCAGGGCCTTCGGACAAGCCACTGCGGCGATCGCCGCGGCCGGGACCGGGCAAGGACGGGGCGGCCGCGCGCCTGGGCGGACCGCTCCCGGCGCGCGCTTGCTGTCCTGGTTGCAACACCGAGCTTAGCAGGGACGGCGCAACAAGGAAACGGTCCACGGCGCCGGGACGCTTACCGCGCCCGCTTGCTGCGTCATTTCCTGCGTCATTTACTGCGTCATTGACTGCGCCTTTTCCATCTGCACGATGGCTACGGCGCCGTTGTCGCGGTCGGCGGCGAACCTGACCTTGTCTCCCACGTTCACCTGATCGAGCATCGCCGCGTCCTTGACGCGAAACACCATGGTCATGGCGGCCATGTTGAGGTTCCTGATCTCGCCGTGACGCAGGGTGATCTTCCCGGTCTCCTTGTCGATCTTCTTCACTTCGCCATCGGTCAGGGCGGGTGCGGTTTCCGACGCATGGCCGGCGTGCCCGGCATGTGCGTCGTAGGCGCCGTGGCCGGCATGGCCGGCATGCGTGCCTTCCTGGGCAAGGGCGAACGGGGTTGCGGCGGCCATCGCAATGGCCAGGGTCAGCGTCGACAGTGTCTTCATTATTGTTCCTCTCTTCGGGTTGGGCGCTTCGGTTGTCGTGCTCGAAATTCGTGGTCGGGCCGCCGGCGTGCGCCGGCGGCACGTTCCAGGGATATTTGCCTGGTGTCAGTGGTGACCCTGGTGGCCGCGCGGTTTGCGGACGGTGACTTCGATTTCCGCCGCTTGTGCCGCGGGCACGGCGTGGCCGCCAGCGTCCGGGCTGCGCACGGCGGCGGGCGCTTCGCCTTTCCACTCGTACGCCACGCTGCCGGCCGGGTGCCGGTACCAGCCCGGGTCGCGGTAGTCGCCCCGCTTCTGGTCCTTGCGCACTTTCAGCAGGGTGAACATGCCGCCCATCTCGATGCCGCCGACGGGGCCCTGGCCGGTCATCATGGGCAGCGTGTTGTCGGGCAGCGGCATTTCCATGTGGCCCATCGAACCGCCTTTCTCGCCCATCACCATGTAGTCCGGAACCAGTTTCGCGATCTTCTCGGCCACGCCGCGGTGGTCGACGCCGATCAGGGTCGGCACGTCGTGCCCCATCGCATTCATCGTGTGGTGCGACTTGTGGCAGTGGAAGGCCCAGTCGCCGGGCTCGCTTGCCACGAATTCGATGGCGCGCATCTGGCCCACCGCGATGTCGGTGGTCACTTCAGGCCAGCGCGACTCGGGCCGGGTCCAGCCGCCGTCGGTGCCGGTCACTTCGAATTCGTGGCCGTGCAGGTGGATCGGGTGATTCGTCATCGTCAGGTTGCCGGCCCGGATGCGCACGCGGTCGCCCTGGCGCACGTTCATCGAGTCGATGCCGGGGAAGACGCGGCTGTTGAAGGTCCAGAGGTTAAAGTCGAGCATCTCGTTGACGCGCGGCGTGTAGCTGCCCGGCTCGATGTCGTAGGCGTTCAGCAGGAAGACGAAATCGCGGTCGACCGCGTGCTGGGCCGGATTCTTCGGGTGCGTGACCCAGAAACCCATCATCCCCATCGCCATCTGCACCATTTCGTCGGCGTGCGGGTGGTACATGAAGGTGCCGGGGCGGCGCGCGACGAATTCGTAGACGAAGGTCTTGCCGGGCGCGATGCCCGGCTGGGTCAGGCCGGTGACGCCGTCCATGCCGTTGGGCAGGCGCTGGCCATGCCAGTGGATGCTGGTGTGCTCGGGCAGGCGGTTGGTCACGAAAATGCGCACCTGGTCGCCCTCGACCACTTCGATCGTGGGACCGGGGCTCTGGCCGTTGTAGCCCCACAAATTCGCCTTCATGCCGGGCGCGATCTCGCGCACCACCGGCTCGGCGATCAGGTGGAATTCCTTGACCCCGTCCTTCATGCGCCAGGGCAGGGACCAGCCGTTCAGGGTGACGACCGGATTGTAGGGACGGCCATTCGGCGGAGGTGGCGGCGGCTGGGTGGCGGCGCTTTGCATGATGGGCGCTTCGGGCAGGGTGGCCGCGCCGGCGCGGCTGACCAGCCCGGCGCCGACCAGGGCGGCGGCGCCAGTGAAGAAATCTCGACGAGAACTCATTACGTTTTTCCTTGATCAGTGTTCGGCGGCGGCTTCGCCCGTGGCGGCCGCGGCCAGGCCGAGCGTGGTGCCGCCAGGGCCGGCACCGGTGATGGCGGCCTGCAGCTCGGTGTCGGCAATCCAGTAGTCGCGCTGCGCTTCGATGGCGGCGTTCACGCCGTTGATCTGCGATCGCGCATCGGCCAGCAGCTCGAAGACGCTCATCAGCATGCCGTTGTAGCGCAGCAGGGTCTCCTCCGAGATCTTTTTGCGTAGCGGAATGACCTTGTCCCGGTAATGCCTGGCCAGGTCGTAACTGGTGCGATAGGCCGACCAGGCTTCGCGCACCTGGGAACGCGCGGCGATGGCGGTGTCGGCGGTACGGTGCACGGACTGCATGTAGAGCGCTTCGGCCTTCGCCACGCGCGCCCCGCCCCAGTCGAACAGCGGCAGCGCCAGCTCGATCTCGTACCCGTTCTCGCGCGGCGAGCCGGTCTTGCTCGAGTTGACGTAGCCGGCGTCGAGCACGTTGACGAAGCCGGTCGCTTTCGACAGGCCGAGCGCGCGCGCGGTCGCTTGCGTATTCAGTGTTGCCAGCTGCACGTCGAGCCGTTGGCGCATCGCCAGCGACTCGATGCCGGCGCCCTCGCGCGGCGCGCCCGGCAAGTCGGGCAGGCGCTCGGGCAGCCCGATGTCGGCGGCGGCGCCCCACAGGCCCAGCAGGCGGATGAGGCGCTCGCGCGCCGCCGTGGCGTTGTGGCGGGCCCGGGCCAGCTGGGCGGTCGCTTCGGCGGAAAATACCTGTTCGCGCGCCTGGTCGAGCGCGCTCAGGTTGCCGACCCTGGCCATGCGCGCGGCCAGCTCGGCGCTGGCTTGCGCCGCCTCGCGCACCTGCTCCGCATAGCCTGCGGACTGCACGGCCGCCACGGCGTTGAAATAGGCCTTGCGGGTGTCGGCGGCAAGGCGCACGGCCTCGGTCGCGGCAACCAGCTTGGCGCCCTCGAAGCGGCGCGCTTCGATGTCGCGCCGCAGGGGGATGGTCAGCAGGCCGACGAGGTCGAACATGACGCTGCGTTCGATCTCGGTTTCGCCGCCTCCCGACATGCGGCTGAAGCCGAGCGACGGGTTGGCCATGCGGCCCGCCTGCACCAGGTCGGCTTCGGCCACGCCCAGGTCCAGCAGCGCGGCGTGCAGGCCGCGGTTGTTGAGCAAGGCCACGCGTACGGCGCTGTCGGCCGACAGGGGTTGCCGCAGGAGTTCGTCCAGTTCGGCCTGGACCGCCGGCGCGGGGGCCGTCGCGCGCTGCAGGCGCACCTGTTGGCCGACGCGCTCGCCCGTCATGACGGAGACGGCGTCCAGGCCGCCGTCGCCCGAAAAGCCCGCACAGCCCGCCAGGGCGAGGACGGCGGAGCCGATCGCGCCCCGGCGCAGGGCCGGCAGCAAATGGTTTGTTTTCATTCTTCGGCCTCGCTTCAGCGATGCGGGTGCTGCTGTGCCGACGCGGGTGCCGGCGTGGCCGGCTGCGGTACAGCCTTCTTGTCTGTCGGTGCGGGGGCATGCTGGCCGGCATGACCAACATGGTCGTTCTGGCCGCCGACGGCAGCGTTCGCCGCGCGCCACGATTTGTCCGGCGCGCCGCCATCCTTGGCAAGCAGCGTATAGCCGGCCAGTGCCGATGCGTACACGGGTGCGGGCACGGCAACGGCGGGATCGGCCGGATCGGCGGGAGCGGCGGGAGCGGCAGCAACGGCAGGTGCAGCGACAGCGGCCACGCGCTGTCCCGGCTGGGCCTGTACGCCAGGCCCGGCGGCGAGCAGGGCGCCAATGGCCACCCAATGCTTGAATCTCATGGTCTATCCTCGAAATCGGTTACAGGTGCGCAGGCGCGCACCGAAGCACGGGACGGACGCCGGCAGCAGTCAGCCGCGGGCGCGCCGGCCCAATCGATCAGGCGGATTTATTGCCGGGGAGGTCGTTGCAGACCGTCGGGGATGAAGCCGGCGACCAGGTCGGCGGGCGGAACGCGCACCGCCTCGGAGCCGTCGAGGAAAGGCAGGGAGAGAGAGAAGGACGGCGGCGCCACCGCGCCGGCACAGAATGCCGAGCAGGCGCTGCAGGACGAATGGGACAGCTTCCCGACCTTGGCCTGGGAGGCCTCGTCCAGGCCGCCGGTGTCGCTGGCGCCGGCATCGGGATGCACCGCGCTGCCGTGGTGGCCGGCATGGGCATCGTGACGGGCATGGCTGTCGGTGGAAGATGCGGGCGCGGCGGAGGCCGCATGTGCGCCGTGCGGGCCGTGTGCGCCCGGCTGTCCGCCGGCCTGCTGCGGAACCGGCGCGCAGGACATGTTGATGGAAACAGCCGCCGCGTGCAGCGGCAGTGCGGCCATCAGGAGCCAGATCAGCAATGTCGTGAGCAGACGGTTCATAGATCAACTCAGTATAGCACGGCAGTTTTCGTGTAGTAACAATTTTATATTTGACCGAAGTCAAGCCGCAATCGGGGCGGGGCCGGGATACTCGCCTTCCGCTCCGGCGGCCGTCAAGCCGACCGGCCTGGACGCCCAATGGGGGCGCGCCGGGAGCAAAACTTGTCCATCGGTTAAACTAGCAGACCCGATAGTACTCTGGACGGGCCGCGCCCCAGGTCTTGCGATAACATTGCCTGGCACCGCCAGCCCGAGGTACTTCTGGATAGCCATATCATTTAAGGAAGCAACATGAGCAGTAACACCAAGCGCGACGACAACGACGATACCCAACTGCGCGCTGACGCGCTCGAATACCACCGCAGCCCGGTGCGCGGCAAGATCGAAGTGGTCGCGACCAAACCCCTGTCGAACCAGCGCGACCTGTCGCTGGCCTACTCGCCGGGCGTCGCCTACGCCTGCGAGGAAATCGCAGCCGACCCGGCAACCGCCGCCGACTACACCTCGCGCGCCAACCTGGTGGCCGTGATCACCAACGGCACCGCCGTGCTCGGCCTGGGCAATATCGGCCCGCTGGCCTCGAAGCCGGTGATGGAAGGGAAAGGCTGCCTGTTCAAGAAATTCGCCGGGGTCGACGTGTTCGACCTGGAACTGGCGGAAAACGACCCGGACAAGCTGGTCGAGGCCATCGCCATGCTCGAGCCCACGGTCGGCGGCATCAACCTCGAGGACATCAAGGCGCCCGAGTGCTTCTACATCGAGAAGAAGCTGCGCGAGCGCATGAACATCCCGGTCTTCCACGACGACCAGCACGGCACCGCGATCATCTCCAGCGCCGCCCTGATCAACGCCCTGAAAGTCGTCGGCAAGGATATCGGTGCAATCAAGCTGGCCGCTTCCGGCGCCGGCGCCGCGGCGATCGCCTGCCTCGACATGATGGTGAGCCTGGGCGTGAAGCAGGAAAACATCTTCGTGACCGACTCGAAGGGCGTGATCTGGCAGGGCCGCGAGGCCAACATGGAAGCCAACAAGGCGCGCTATGCGCAGGATACGTCTGCCCGCACCCTGGCCGACATCGTGAACGGCGCCGACGTCTTCCTCGGCTGCTCGACCGCCGGCGTGCTCAGCGGCGAAATGGTCAAGACCATGGCCGAGCGTCCCGTGATCCTTGCCCTGGCCAATCCGGAACCGGAAATCCGTCCGGAGGTGGCCAAGGCCGCGCGTCCGGACTGCATCGTCGCCACCGGCCGTTCGGACTACCCGAACCAGGTCAACAACGTGCTGTGCTTCCCCTACATCTTCCGCGGCGCCCTGGACTGCGGCGCGACCCGCATCACCGACGAGATGAAGCTGGCCTGCGTGGGCGCGATCGCGCGCCTGGCCGAGGCCGAGGCCAACGACACCGTGGCCGAAGCCTATGCCGGCCAGGACCTGACGTTCGGTCCGGAATACATCATCCCGAAACCCTTCGATCCGCGCCTGATGGCGGCGATCGCGCCGGCCGTCGCCGAAGCTGCAGCAAGCTCGGGCGTCGCCACGCGTCCGATCACGGACATGGACGCCTACCGTGCGCGCCTGGGCGAAATGATCTATCACACCGGCTTCTTCATGAAACCGGTGTTCGCCAAGGCCAAGGCCAATCTGCGCCGCGTCGCCTACGCCGAAGGCACCGACGGGCGCGTGCTGCGCGCGGTGCAGACCGTGGTCGACGAAGGCCTGGCCAAGCCGGTGCTGATCGGCAGCGCGGCAGCCGTGGAGCAGGCAGTGAAGCAGTCCGGCCTGCGCCTGAAGCGCGACGTCGACTACGTCCTGGCCGAGCCGGACGGCAGCGGCGACGCCACCCTGCAAGGCACGCGCCTGCTGCAGTCGGGCGACGTCGACGCGCTCATCTGCGGCATGCAGGGCAGCTACGACAGCCACCTGGTCCACGTGCGCGACGTGATCGGCACCGCCCCCGGCGCCGGCGCGCTGGCGGCGATGAATGCGCTGGTGCTGGACAAGCTGACCCTGTTCATCACCGACACCTACGTCAACGACAACCCGACGGCCCAGGAACTGGCCGACATCACGCGCCTGGCCGCGACCGAACTGCGCCACTTCGGCCTGGAACCGAAGGCTGCGCTGCTGTCGCATTCGATCTTCGGCTCGTCCGAGCGTCCGTCGGCGCGCAAGATGCGCGAAGCGCGCGAGCTGCTGGCTGCAAGCGCGCCGGAGCTGGCCCTGATCGGCGAAGTGCACGGCGACGCCGCGCTGTCCGAGGAGATCCGCCGTCTCTACCAGCCGGACGGCGTGACTGGCTTCGCCGGCAGCGCCAACCTGCTGGTGATGCCATCGCTGGACGCCGCGAACATCCTGTTCAACGTGCTCAAGGTGGCGGCAGGCAAGGGCGTGACCGTCGGCCCCATCCTGCTGGGCGCGGCCAAGCCCGTGCACATCCTCAGCCCGAGCGCGACCGTACGCCGCATCGTCAACATGACGGCGCTGGCCGTCGCCGGCGTGCGCTGACGCGAACAACGCACGCCGGTCATGCCGGCGTGCGTTCCCGGGCAGCGCATGCCCGGGAGTGTCCGGGTAATTTCTTCAAATTCGCCGGCGGCCTTCATGCGCGCCGGCGCATCCGGTACTTCGGCCAACCGATCCCTGTCCGCTCATGTCCCGACGTGGTGGAGCAGGGCGCCGCTATCGATTCGCAAAGGCGCTGTCGTCTCCCCGCCCCCCTGGGAGGCAGGTAAGCAGGTAGCCAAGCATCGAAGCGTCTGCGGGGCTTGGAAGGAATGCTTGCACTCGGCGCGCAAACGGTTTAATGTTCAACATACTTAACATTTTTTAGGACTCGTCATGCGTTTATCCGAGATTGGCGCTCGCATCAGGAAGCAACGGTCGGAGCTCGGACTCACACAGGAACAGCTCGCCAGGCTGACGGAGCTGTCGCGTACGACGATCAACCAGCTGGAGAACGGCACATTGCGTGATCTCGGCTACGCCAAGCTAGCTCACATCTTGGGCGTGTTGGGACTGGACCTCCAGGCTGAGCCGGCAAAAGGCCTGAACCATGCACTTGCCGTAGCTGCAAGGACGGCCAGCACCAGCTACAAGACCCCGCTTTCCCCCGAAATCCTGGCGCAAATGCTGGAGTCGGGCGAAGCTCGTCCCGAATTCCGTCCTCACTTGATGACCTTGCTTGACGAGACGCCGCTTCCTGTCGTCGTGAAGGCTGTTTACGAGGCCGCCCAACACTCGTCGACCGTGACGCCACGAAAAATAATCCAGCATCTCGCAAGCTGGGCTCACGAACTGCATGCGCACCGAACCGTATGGGGATGAACCAGCCGGAAAACTGGAAGGAATTGTTCCGGCATGCGCTGTCGCTGATCGACGATGTACTTGAGCGCGGCACGAAGAACCTCTACTGGACATTTGGCGGCGGGACAGTGCTGATGTTGCGGCATAATCATCGCTTCAGCAAGGATATCGACATTTTCGTTCCAGATCCGCAAGCACTAGGCTATGTCAGTCCGCGTTTGAGTTCACGCGCCGAGAACCTGACTACCGATTACACGGAAGCGGCGAATTTCGTCAAATTGTTTCTAGCTGAAGGCGAGATCGATTTCGTGGCATCGCCCAACCTGACCAAGGATCCCTATGTTCTGCAGGAACTGCTGGGGAGAGAGGTGAAAGTCGAGACCTCCGCCGAGATCATTGCTAAAAAATTCTGGCATCGCGGCAATCGATTGACGGCCCGCGATCTGTTCGATTTTGCTCTGGTGGCCGAGAAGGAGCCAGAGGCGTTGGACGCTGCGGGTCGATTCCTGGTCAAGCACGTCGATACCATTCTGCTGCAGCTCGAAACGAACGCCGAGCAGCTCAAGATGCAGTTTGAGGCAATTGCAACCCTGGATTACACACCAACGTACGAGCATGCCGCGGGTCTGTTAAGAGAGCGGCTGTCGGTTTTTAGCTCAGCACTCCAGGATGGGGCTACGCCCAGTTCCCGGCCGTAGCACGTTGATGCAGTAAATGAAGACGTTGGCGGCGAGCGTGGGCCGCTGCGTAGGTGCGCTCGCCGCGCGTCTACGGCGGACTTCGGCGCCTGGGAGCGGGCTTGCGCCCCGCCGGCAGCCGGGCCGGCCTCAGAGGAAAGACTCGGCCTGGGCCAGCACGGTATCGCAGGCCTTTTTTGTGACCTCGGCCGTCAGGCCGCCGCCCAGGTTCAGCATGTTGCCGTTACTGCCGTGTAGCAGACCCTTCCGGCCGTCGCTGTAGCCCGGGTCCTTGTTCTCGCTGCCGGCGGGGAGCTTGCCCATCAGCTGGTCCTTGACGGAGGACGCACCTTCGCCGCTCAGGTAATTGTTGCCGATGCAGTACTGCAGCAGCCCGGCGACATTCCCCATGCTGCCGGACGTCATGGGGCCGCTCGCCATGCCGGCCAGTCCTTTCAGGCCGCCGCCGTGGCCGCCCTTGTTCAACAGGCCTTCGACCTGGGCGCCTGCACTGTGCGGCAGGAGCGTTGCGGCGAACACCAGGGGCGCCAGCCCCGACATCACAAGTTTCATCATGCACCTCCGCGCAGTCTCGCCGCCATGGTCGGCCCGGAACGGCGTGCGCGCAATGGGGCCTTGGTCCGACTCCCGGCGCCCGCGGTTGGCGGTACGGCTTTGGTCCAATTGCCTGCGGACGGCGGTTTACATAATGCTCGGGTGGAGGGAGGAAAGAGCGGTGTTCAAGAGTACGAACCCAGCTTCCACCGCGGCGTTCACATCGGCTTTCACGGCTGCATTTTTCCTCGTTGGACTGGCAGGGTGCGGGACGACGCCGCTGACGGTGGACGACGGCCGCCCGTTGGACAGCCGGCTCATCGCGAACATGCGGGACTTCAGCGATGCGGCCGTCTCGTTCCGACCAGCCATCGTACGCTCGGCCGCTGCCGCCGACAGCGGCTGCGCCAACGAGTATGAATTGCCGTTCGATGCCATGACCACCTATGGCCTGGACGACGACATCCGCGTGGCCTGGGTGCGCGCACTGGGCCTGGACGAAAACCTGACGGTGATCGCCGCCGACCCGTAGTCCGGCCTGCGCGCCGGCGACGTGCTCGCCGAAGTCGATGGATACAAGAGCGGCGACAAGCTGCGGATGGCGGAACAGCTGGTGCAAGCGCGCGACCGCGGCGTGCCTTTCACGCTCAAGCTCGACTCCGGCGAGGAGCTCACGGTGTCGCCGTTCAGGCTGTGCCGCGGCCGGGTGCTGGTCGCACCGCCGCTCGATCCGGCGCTGCAGCGTTATCACTGGACCGAATCCGTGCATCCGCTCGAGATCGTTCACCAGCCTTTGAGCGCGGACGAAGCGGAATGGATCGTCCTGTGGACGCAGGGACTGTCCGAGGGGGGCGGCGCGCGCATGAAAACCTACGCCTTCATGGTTGGCACGTTCAAATGGCTCTCCGTGCTGGGGCTCGGATTTGCCACCAGCAGCGCGGTCGCGTCAGCGCGCGCAGGCGCCGCCGCCGGGACCTCGGCCACCGGCCAGATCGCGGCGACCGAGCTTGCCGGGCAGGCGGCCTCGCTGATGGCGCGGTCGGCGGCGAACCGGGCCTCGCTGTCCGGCGTCAGCCGCGTGGCGGCGGGCGTGTTCGACCGCGCGGACAAGTGGGCGTTCGAGAATATGCGCAGGCTGGGCATGGATCCGCGTGCGGGGCTCAGCCTGCACCGGAAACTGGTGGCGCAGGGGGCTGCCTCGAACGCGTTCCTGCTCGACGAGAAGCGCTTGCGGGCGATGCAGGCGCTGGTGGCCGGCTTGCCCGGCAGCCGCGCTCAGGCGCGTGCAAGGTAGCCGGCTTACGCGTCTCGATGCGTCAGATCACTTCCAGCGGCACTTTCCGTTCGGGCGGCGGGAAGGCGCGATCCAGCGCGGCCATGTCCTGCGGCGACAGCGGTATGTCGAGCGCCTTGCCGAGCTGCCCGACGTGGCCAGGCGTGCCCGCCTTCGGCAGCGCGATCGTCGCATCGTTGCGCAGCACCCAGCGCAAGGCGATCTGGGCCGGCGTTGCGCCATAGTCCGCGGCAAGGCGCAGCAGCTCGGGGTCGCCGAGCAAGCGCCCCTGTTCGAGCGGGGAATACGCCATGACCGGGAGCGTGCGCTGCCGGCACCAGGGCAGCAGGTCGAACTCGATGCCGCGTCGCGTCAGGTTATACAGCACCTGGTTGGCCGCCACCGCCTCCCCGCCGCGCAGGGCGAGCAGTTCCTCCATGTCCGCCGTGTCGAAGTTGCTGACACCCCAGTAACGGATTTTCCCCGCGCGCAGCAGCGCATCGAAGGCCTCCAGCGTCTCTTCGAGCGGCACCGCGCCAGGCCAGTGCAGCAGGTACATGTCGACGTAGTCGGTGCCAAGCCGGCGCAGGCTGTTCTCGCAGGCGTTGAGCGTTCCACGCCGCGTCGCATGGTGGGGAAGCACCTTGCTGACGATGAAGGCATCGGTCCTGCGGCCGCTGAGCGCCTGGCCGATCAATTCCTCGGCGGCGCCGTCGCCATACATTTCCGCGGTGTCGATGACGTTCATCCCGCTGTCGACGGCGGACCGTATCGCATCGAGTTCGTTCTGCCGGTTTTCGGGACGCTCGCCCATGTGCCAGGTACCCAGGCCGAGCACCGGCACCTGCTCTCCGGAGGGAAGTCGGGTGTAGCGCATGACTCTACCTTTCTGAAAAAACAAGCTGCATGATATGGATCGCCATTCTGGCACGGGCGCACGATGAACGGGTGCGCGCGCCTCCGATCCGGCGCAGGTCGGAACTGAAGCTTTCTGAATGAAAACAAAAAATTGAACTTCGCGCCGCACCGCCCGTCTTACAGGTTGCCGCTCTCACCCTGCCCGTCATTACCTGCGAGTGATGACGGCGCGACAATACGCGCGGCCAACCGGCCACAGACTGCGGAGCGACAGCGTGACCACGGACAACGGATCGGCAAGCGGTGAGCATCCCGGCGTGTTGGACCGGCGGCAGCTCATCGAATGGCAGCTGGCCGAGGTCCAGGGAATCGGTCACGTCGGCACCTGGGAATTCCACCCGCCTTCCGAACAGCTGGCCTGGTCCGCCGAGACCCGCCGCATCATGGGAGTCGACCAAAGCGGCTTCGACGGCAGGATCGAGAGCTATCTGGCGTTGATCCACCCGGACGACCGGCGCGCAGTGGTGGCCGCGATCCGGGAGAACCGGGAGCATCCGCGCCAGACCGAGCTCGAGCACCGTATCGTCCAGCCGGACGGCACGCTGCGCTACGTGCGCGTGCATGGGGTGCCGTACCGCGACGAAGCGGGGCAGCTGATGCTGGCCGGTACCTTGCACGACGTGACGGAGGCACACCAATCGACCGCGGAGCTGCAGGCGCTGTCGCGCAGGCTCCTGGGAACGCTGGAGGCCATGGCCGACGCCTTCTATACGCTGGACAGGCAATGGCGCTTCACCTACCTGAACGCGGCGACCGAGCGGCTGCTGCGGCGCCCGCGCCATGAGTTGCTCGGCAAGGTCATGTGGGACGAGTATCCGGACCTGGTCGGGACGCCCTTCGGGGACCAGTACGAGTTCGCGATGGCGCGCCGGCAGGCGGTCGCATTCGAGGAGTACTACGCGCCGCTGCGGGTGTGGAAGGAGGTACGCCTCGTGCCCACGGATGAAGGCCTGGCCACCTATACCACCGAGATTACCGGGCGCAAGCGCCTGCAGGAGCTGGAGCGCGAAGCTGCCGAGCGCTTCAAGATGGTGGCCCGCGTGACCAGCGACATCATCTGGGATTGGGATGTCCCCAACGACCGCCTCTGGTGGAGCGAAGGGGCCCAATCCGTGTTCGGATACGACGCGGACGCCTTCGGGAACGGGCTCGACGACTGGGTATCGCGGATCGCGCCGGAGGACCGCGAGCGCGTCGTCGATGGCGTGTACGCGGCCATGAACGAGGGGCGGGAAACCTGGACCGGGGAATACCGCTTCCTGCGCGGGGACGGCTCCTACGCCACCGTACGGGACCAGTGCGTGTTCAGGCGCAATGCCGAAGGCGCCACGCTCAACGTGATCGGTTCGATGCTCGACGTCACCGCGCAGATGCAGGCCGAAGCCGCGCGCCGCGAGGCCGAAGCACGCAACCGGCTGCTGGCCTCGCTGCTGGACAAGGCCCACGATGCGATTTCGGTATCCGGCATCGACTTTCGGATCTCCTACTGGAACCAGGGCGCGGAACGGCTGTTCGGCTGGACCGCCGCCGAGGCGCTCGGGAAGACCAAGGTCGAGCTCCTTATGCTGGCCACGGACGACCTGGAACGGGCGCAGCGCGCGGTGTTGCGCAACGGCGAGTGGCGCGGCGAAATCGCCAAGCGGCGCAAGGATGGCCGCCCGGTGCCGGTCGAATCGCACCTGACGCTGGTGCGCGGCGACGATGGCCAGCCGCAGGCGGTGCTGGAGATCGAAACCGACATCACCCAGCGCAAGCAGGACGAGCATGCGATCCTGAGCCTGGCATTCTTCGACCACCTGACGCGCCTGCCGAACCGGCGCCTGCTGCTGGACCGCTTGCGGCACGCGGTCGCGGCGACCAAGCGCGACGGCCATGGCGGCGCGCTGCTCTTCATCGACCTGGATAACTTCAAGACCCTGAACGATACGCTGGGGCACGACAAGGGCGACCAGCTGCTGCAGCAGGTGGCGCGGCGCCTGGAGGCGCGGGTGCCGCGGCGCAGCGATACGGTGGCGCGGCACGGCGGGGACGAATTCGTGATCGTGCTGGAGGACCTGAGCGCGCAGCCGGAAGAAGCGGCGGCCCAGGCCGAGCGCGTCGCCGAAAAGCTGATCGAGGCATTCGACCAGCCGTTCCAGCTCGATGGGCACCAGCACCACGCGAGCCCGAGCATCGGCGTGGCCCTGTTCGACAAGGACATCCGGGACATCGACGAACTGCTCAAGCGCGCCGACCTGGCAATGTACCAGGCCAAGGCGGCCGGGCGGCACACGATCCGGTTTTTCGACCTGCACATGCAAACGGTGGTCAATGCGCGCGTCGAGCTCGAGGCCGACCTGCGCCGCAGCCTGCGCACCCAGGGATTCACCCTGCATTACCAGCGCCAGACCGACAGCAACGGCCAGACCGTGGGCGCGGAGGCGCTGCTGCGCTGGGAGCGCCCGAGCCGCCAGGACGTCTCGCCTTCCGTGTTCATCCCGCTGGCCGAAGAGACCGGGCTGATCCTGCAGCTGGGCGAGTGGGTGCTGGAAGCGGCATGCCGCCAGCTCGTGTCCTGGGGCAGCCGGCAGGACACGGCGCACCTGACGATGGCCGTCAACGTGAGCGCGCGCCAGTTCCGCCAGCAGGCCTTCGTGGACCAGGTCCTGCAGGTCATCGCGCGCACCGGCGCGGATCCGCGCCGGATCAAGCTCGAGCTGACCGAGAGCCTGCTGGTCGCGAACGTCGAGAATACGATCGACACCATGCATGCGCTCAAGGAGAAGGGCATCGGCTTTGCGCTCGACGACTTCGGTACGGGATATTCCTCGCTTGCCTACCTGAAGCGCCTGCCGCTGGACCAGCTGAAGATCGACCAGTCGTTCGTGCGCGACGTGCTCACCGACCCGAACGACGCCGCGATCGCCCGCACCATCCTCGGGCTGGGCCACACCCTGGGCCTGGACGTGATCGCTGAAGGCGTCGAGACGGCCGACCAGCGCAACTTTCTCGCCATGCACGGATGCCGCGCGTTCCAGGGTTACCTGTTCGGGCGGCCGGTGGCGGCGGAGCAATTCTGAGGAGCTGCCCCGAGGAGCCGCCTTTGCGGTGCCGGATCGCCCCGGGTTGCCACTACAGCGGTGTAGTATCGTGTCGATCCGGCTGATCCGGACTTTGTTCCTGTCGCTTTCGCCTTCCGTCCACGCATTCTTTTGGAGATCCAGCATGTTCACAGCAATCCTGCTCGACAAGAACGATGACGGCGCCACCAGTGCCCGGCTTGCCCAGCTCGACGAACGCGCGTTGCCGGCCGACGGCGACGTATTGGTGCGCGCCGACTATTCGACGATCAACTACAAGGATGGCCTGGCCATCACCGGCAAGGCGCCTGTCGTGCGCAGCTGGCCGATGGTGCCGGGCATCGATGGCGCGGGCGAGGTCATCGCGTCGTCGCATCCGGACTGGAAGGCGGGCGACGAATTCATCCTGAACGGTTGGGGTGTCGGTGAATCGTACTGGGGATGCCTGGCGCAGCGCGCCAGGCTGAAGGGCGGCTGGCTGATCGCACGGCCGCCGGGCATGTCGGCCCGGACCGCGATGGCGATCGGGACGGCGGGCTACACCGCGATGCTGTGCGTGATGGCGCTGGAAGAGCAGGGTGTCGCTCCCGACAGCGGCGACATCCTGGTAACTGGGGCATCCGGTGGCGTCGGCGGCATTGCGGTCGCACTCCTCGCGAACCGGGGCTACCGCGTGGTCGCGTCCACCGGCAGGCTGGCCGAGGCCGATTACCTCGCATCCCTGGGCGCGGCCGAGGTCATCGACCGCGCAGCCCTGTCCACGCCGGCCAAGCCACTGCAGAAGGAGCGCTGGGCCGGGGTGGTCGATTCGGTGGGCTCGCACACGCTGGCCAATGCGGTCGCACAGACCCGTTATGGCGGCAGCGTCGCGGCATGCGGACTGGCCCAGGGGATGGATTTTCCGGCCTCGGTGGCGCCGTTCATCCTGCGCGGCGTCAGGCTGATCGGCATCGACAGCGTGATGGCCCCGCCGCCGAAACGCGTGGCGGCATGGGCGCGGCTGGCGAAGGAACTGGACGCCGACAAACTGGCAGCCATCACGCGGGAAATCGGATTGGCCGAGGCGCTCGTCCAGGCGCCGGAGCTGCTCGCCGGCAAGGTGCGTGGGCGGCTGGTGGTGAACGTCAATGCCTGAACGAGACGCACCAGGGCACACCGGGGCACACGGGCCGCGTGCCGGTCGGCAGCATCCGCACGCCAGCCCTATTTTTTCTGGTACACGAACGGCGGCATGGCCTTCAGTGCATCCTTCGTCGCCCCAGGCAAGGTCAGCTGTTTATTCTGGAGCTTCAACTGCTCGGCCGGAATGGCAACGTCCCGTTTGCCGAGGCCCAGGAACCCGCCGACGCCGATGATCGCATACGAGGCGGCAGGTGTATTGCCGGCCTTGCCTGGAGAAATGATCAGGTCGTCGATCGTCCCGATCTTGTCGTTCTTGTCGTTGACCACCGTCTTGCCGAGCAGGTCGCGCTTGGTGCTCCATCCGACGACGACTTCTTCCATCTGGATCACGGTGACCCCCAGCGGCGCCCGGCCGGCAACCGGAGCGGCGGGCGCTTGCGCGGTCGAGTGCGCAGGCGCCTGTGCCGATGCGACGCCTACCCAGAGCGGGGCAAGCGACATCGTCAAGAGTGCGATGAAACGTTTCATGATGCCTCCTTCGCGGCGATCCAGTCCCATTCATCATAGGACCGTCCACCATGGGCGCGAGTGCACAGCGCGCGGGTGAAGGTCAAGCGGCCTTGATCTGGCTCAAGCCTCCCTCGCGCCCGCGCGGCGCAGTCCTGGCACCAGCGGCACTCCACAGGCGCTTGTGTTCTAGGGTGCGAACACCGCGCGCACGCAGCCGTCCTTCTTGTGCTTGAACATGTCGTAGCCGCGCGGCCCGTCCTCGAGCGAGAAGCGGTGCGTGGCGAGGTAGGCCGGGTTCAGCTCGCCCTTCTGGGCGTGCGCCAGCAGGCGGTCCATGTAGGCCTGGCCGTGCTGCTGGGCGCTGCGCACGGTCATGCCCTTGTTCATGATGACGCCCATCGGGAACTTGTCGATCAGGCCGTAGACGCCGAGCACCGACAGCGTGCCGCCCTTGCGGCAGGCCATGATGGCCTCGCGCAGCGCCTGGCCGCGGTCGGTCTCCAGGCGCAGGGCCTGCTTCACGAGGTCATAGGCGTACTGCGGTCCGGTGCCGTGCGCCTCCATCCCCACCGCGTCGATGCAGGCATCTGGGCCGCGCCCGCCGGTCATCTCCTTGAGCACGTCCAGCACGCTGTCGACCTGCGTGTAGTCGATCGTTTCGGAGCCGGCGTGCTCGCGCGCCATCCGCAGGCGCTCGGGGAAGCGGTCGATCCCGATCACCTGCTCGGCGCCCATCAGGCGCGCGCTCTGCTGCACCATCAGGCCGACGCCCCCGCAACCCCAGACCGCGACCGTGTCGCCCGGCTGGATGTCGCAGAAATCGGCCCCCATGTAGCCGGTCGGCGCCGCATCGGACAGGAACAGCGCAGTCTCGTCCGCTACCCCGTCGGGGATCTTGAAGCAGTCGTTGTCGGCAAACGGCACCCGCACGTATTGCGCGTGCGCGCCCGCGTAGCCGCCGAAGGCGTGGGTATAACCGTAAATACCCGCCGTCGGATATCCGCCGAGCAGCGGCTCCTGCAGCTCGGGCTTCGGGTGCGTGTTGTCGCACAGGGAGTAAAGCTTGTGCTCGCAATACCAGCATTGCCCGCATACGATGAACGAGGGCACGACGACGCGGTCGCCCTTCGCCACGCGCTTCACCGCCGGGCCGACTTCCTCGACCACGCCCATGAACTCGTGGCCGATCACGTCGCCGGCCTTCATGGTCGGGATGTAGCCGTCGATGAAGTGCAGGTCCGAGCCGCAGGTCGTCGACAGGCCGACGCGCAGGATGGCGTCGTGGGGGTTCACGATTTCGGGGTCCTTCACCGTGCCGACACGCAGGTCGTTCACGCCGTTCCAGTAGAGTGCTCGCATGTCGTGCTCCTTGGTGTGCTTAGTGGGTGTCGGCGCGGGCGGCAGGCTGGCGCGCGGTGGTCGGGATCTCGCCGGTCTCGACGAGGTTCTTGAAGCGCCGCAGCGCCGCATCGGCAACCATGTCCAGGGGCGTCGCTCCGAGAAGCTTGATGAGCCCGTCGCCGAGCGGGCCGCCGGGCGGGTCGAAGCGGATGCGCAGGGTGGCCACGGTGCCGCGGCCGGCCGGGGCAGGGTGGAAGCGCACCCATCCCTCGTTCGGGATGGCGGCGCCGGGAAGCGTGCGCCAGCCGATGCCCTCGCCGGGCCGGTCGACCGTCTCGGCCTCCCATTTCCAGGCGCGCCCCAGCGGTCCCTCGACCTTCCAGTGCGTGCGGCCGTCGCCGGCCGCACGCACGGCCGCGAAGCTGGCCATGACCTGCGGCAGCGTTCTCGCGTCGAGCCAGGAAGCGCGTAGTTCGTCCACGGTCTTGCCGATCGTGATCGAGCGCTCCACCTCCGGCGCGGCGCCTGCTCCCCCACGTTCCGACTGCGCGTTGCGCATCGCACCGACCGCGCCGGCGACAGCGGTCACGGCGAGCGCCGCGGCGCCTTTCCTGCGGCCGCCGAGACCGGCCAGGATGGCTGCGGCCCCGAGCGCGAGGGGAACCCAGCCAATGTCCTGCACCGGTCCACTGCCCGGGGCACCCGCGGAAGAGCGGCCGTGCCGCGATGACCTGCCTTGTTGCTCATTACCGATACCGCTTGCCATGATCGATCTCCCTTGTGTATTGGACGCCGAACAGGACCTCAATCTCCTGGCCGCCGCAGGCGCCATAGCTGCGTCGGCAGGGCCAGTGGCGCGTCCCGGTTGAAGAAAGCCGAGTCCTGGATGCGCGAGTTGGTCACGTACAGGCTGCCGTCCGGTCCCTGGCTGAAGGTGTCGGGCCAGCGCAGCCGCGGATCCTGCACCACGGTGCGCAGTCCGCCGGCCGGGCCCTGGGCCAGGTCGCGCGCCTTGACGGCGTTGTCCTCGATGGATGTGAGATACAACGTATCGCCGTCGGTTCCCGTGCGACGGTCGATCCAGAGCCCGTCCGTGGGCCCGACCCTGCCGTAGGGCTGAACCTGGGAGGAGACATCCTCCCCGGCCAGGCCCCGCACGAGCGCCGCGGTCCGGATCCGGTACAGGGTGGTGCCGGTGAGCGGCTTCCAGTACAGCCAGGCGCCGTCGGACGAGAGGGCGATGCTGTCGGCGGCGAACAGCACCGGGCGTCCGTCCGGATAGCGCAGCGGTTTGCCGTCGGTGCGCACCACGACGCCTTTTTTCGGCTGGGTCGACGGATGACCGTCCAGCACCCGGCGTGCGCGGCCAGCGGCCAGGTCGACCACGACCAGGGCGCCGCGCTGTCCGGCGTCCGTCAGGTAGGCATATCTGCCGTCCTTCGAGAAGCGCACGTCGTTCAGGTAGGAGCCGGGAATCGCGACATCCTGGTCGAAGCGGATCACCTGGGCCACCCGGTCGGTGGCGAGATCGATGCGCACCAGTTTCGGCCCGCCGGGCACGAGGCCGTCCACGGCCGGGGCGGCGGGGTCGACCACCCAGACACTGCCGCGGCCATCGGCCACCACGCTCTGCACGCAGACCCAGTGATCCGCTGGATCGAGCTCGTCGCGCCGGACGTTGCGCCAGGCATTCCATCGGTCGTCGGGATAAGGACGCAAGCTGCCGTCCTTCATGACTTCGGCGACCGAGACCGGCGAGTCTTCCGTCCAGCGTGGAAAATTCACGAAGATGC
This sequence comes from Massilia haematophila, assembly GCF_042647645.1. NCBI lineage: Bacteria > Pseudomonadati > Pseudomonadota > Betaproteobacteria > Burkholderiales > Oxalobacteraceae > Massilia > Massilia haematophila. The sequence goes on from NZ_JBHRVV010000001.1 coordinate 1,335,392, forward strand.
GGCCGCGTTCGCTGACGGTCACGCCGGTGACCTGGTGTTCGAACTGGGCCGCCTGCTGCAGCACGTTATCGGCGCGGCGATGCGTCGATTGGACCTCTTGGGCCCCCTGTGCCGTCTGGGTTTGCGCCGGCGCGGGCCCGGAAGACAGGCCGGCTCCCGCAAAGACGAGTGCGAGAAACATGGGTGCGATTCGCATGACGCTTCCTTTCTGACAACGACTGCCCGGACTAGGTGGACGCCCATTCTGGCACGGTAAACGCGATCCATGTGTAGGCGCACATCCCGACCCGGGTAGGCTCCCGGACCGGCGCGTTGCACCCGCGCCGCATGTTCAAGAACGTTGCGGGGAGGGGCGCCGCGCAAGCTATTCGGTTGGCCAGGTCGATAAAGAAAAAGATGTGAACGAGGCCCTTGTTATCTGAAGTCCCGCGATCACTGTGAGTGGATACCTCCTCGGCGCGTCGATGCTCCGGTGGTGGTAGAGGCGGCCACGGGCTTCCCGCGGTTTCATCAACAACTGCCGGGGGCAGGCGTGTCCTGTCACGCGGGGCGGGCTGCATCCAGGTGGATACTAGGAGCAGAATATGAAAGCAGTTGTCTATCGAGGACCCAACCAGGTAGCTGTCGAAGACGTGCCGGATCCCAAGATCGAACGTCCGACAGATGCCATCGTCAAAATTACCAGCACCAATATCTGCGGCTCCGACCTGCACATGTACGAGGGGCGGACCGATTTCGAACTGGGCAGCGTCTTCGGCCACGAGAACCTCGGCGTGGTGGTGGAAGTCGGGCCGGCGGTCGAGCGGCTCAAGCCCGGCGACTGGGTGTGCATGCCCTTCAATGTCAGCTGCGGCCACTGCAAGAACTGCGAGCGCGGCCTGACCAACTACTGCCTGAATGCGAACCAGCCGGGCATGGCCGGCGGCGCCTTCGGCTTTGCCGGCATGGGCCCCTGGCAGGGCGGCCAGGCGGAGTACCTGCGCGTGCCCTGGGCCGACTTCATGTGCCTGAAGCTGCCGCCGGACGCCGAGCAGAAGCAGGCCGACTACGTGATGTGCGCCGACATTTTCCCGACCGGCTGGCACGCGACCGAACTGGCCGGCATGAAGCCCGGGGATGCGGTGGTCATCTATGGCGCCGGGCCGGTGGGCCTGATGGCCGCGCACTCGGCGATGATCAAGGGGGCCTGCAGCGTGATGGTGGTCGATTGCCATGCCGACCGGCTCAAGCTGGCCGAGTCGATCGGCGCGATCGCCATCGATTATTCAAAAGAGGACCCGGTGCAGCGGGTCATGGACCTGACCCATGGGCGGGGCGCGGACGTGGGTTGCGAATGCGTCGGCTACCAGTGCCACGACCACCATCACCACCGCCAGGAGCGCCCGAACCTCACGATGAACAACCTGGTCAACTCCGTCAAGTTCACCGGCGGGATCGGGGTGGTCGGGGTGTTCGTTCCACAGGACCCGAACGGTCCCGACGCATTGGAGAAGGAAGGGAAGATCGCGCTCGACTGGGGCATGCTCTGGTTCAAGGGACAGCGCGTCGGCACCGGCCAGTGCCCGGTCAAGGCCTACAACCGGCAACTGCGAGACCTGATCCACGCCGGCCGCGCCAAGCCCTCGTTCATCGTCTCTCACGAGCTGAAACTGGACCAGGCCCCGGACGCCTACAAGCACTTCGACGGGCGCGAGCACGGTTGGACCAAGGTGATCCTGCATCCGGGTTCCTGAGGGCGCCGCACACTGATTTGCCAGTAAGGCCCGCACTTCGATAACGACCGTAGCGCCATCGGTGGTCTCCTACTTTTTCGGTCCGATGGCGGCCGCTGTCGGAGTGCGGGAGCAATCTTGTCAGGAGGTTTTTATGCTAGCGACTAATTTCCGCGGACCATACCGGATCCGCGCTTCGCAAAAGCCGGACCCAGTGATCGAACACCCGGGCGACGCCATCGTCCGCGTGACACGCGCCTGCATCTGCGGCTCGGACTTGCACCTGTACCACGGCCTGGTGCCCGACACGCGTATCGGGCACACCTTCGGCCATGAATTCGTCGGCATCGTCGAGGAGGTCGGCTCGGCGGTCGAGACGCTCAAGCCGGGCGACCGCGTGCTGGTGCCGTTCAACCTGTTCTGCGGCTCCTGCTTCTTCTGCCAGAAAGAGTTGTACAGCAACTGCCACAACACCAACCCGGAAGCGACGGCGGTGGGCGGCATCTACGGTTACTCGCACACCACCGGCGGCTACGACGGCGGCCAGGCGGAGTTCGTCCGCGTGCCGATGGCCGACGTGGGGCCGTACAAGATCCCGGACGACATCGTGGACGACGACGCCGTGTTGCTGACGGACGCGCTGCCGACCGGCTACCAGGCCGCGGAGATGGGCGACATCCAGCAAGGCGACACCGTGGTGGTGTTCGGCGCCGGGCCAGTCGGCATCTTCGCCGCCAAGTCCGCCTGGCTGTTCGGCGCCGGCCGCGTCATCGTGGTCGACCACATCGACTACCGCCTGGAGTTTGTCAAGCGCTACGCCCGCTGCGAAGTCATCGATTTCCGCGAGGTGGGCGACGTGGCCCTGCACATCAAGAAGATGACCGACTGGCTCGGCGCCGACGTATGCATCGATGCCGTCGGCTGCGAGGCGTCGGGCAGCCTGGCGCAGACCCTCACCGGGCGCTGGACCATGCTGCAGGCGGGCGCGGCGACCGCGCTGTTTTGGGCCATCAACTCGGTGCGCAAGGGCTGCAACGTGTCGATCGTCGGCGTCTACGGGCCGACCTTCAACGCCGTCCCGATCGGTAACGCACTGAACAAGGGCATCACGATGCGCATGAACCAGGCCGCCGTCAAGCGCCACGTGCCGCACCTGATCGAGCACATCCGCCAGGGGCACCTGAACCCGAAGGAAATCATCACCCACCGGGTGCCGTTGGAGGAGGTGTCGGACGCTTACCACATCTTCTCGAGCAAGTACGACAACTGCATCAAACCCGTACTGATCCCTCCGCGCGCAGGCTCGGCGCGAGCGATGGCGACCAGCATCATCCATTGAAGGAGCAGCCATGGACACCGAAATCGCCCGCCGCGACCTGGCCGAGCAGCGGCGCCACCCGCATCACCACGGCCACGTGGACTACGAGCGCCAGCTCGACTACGACCTGAACCGGCACAGTCCGCCCATCGAAACGCTGCGGGCCATCCCCGGCTGGGGCTCGGACCTCGACAAGAAGAACCGGCCGGCCGTGCCGATGGAGCGCACGCCGCCACGCTTCATCCACGTGCCCGAGGGACAGCCGGTGCAGCAGGCGCAGACCGTCGAAGTGTTCTGCTCGCCGGAGCGGCCGGGCATCACCCCGATCTTCGGCACGGCCCAGCCGCCCAAGTGGCTGTCGGGCGCGATCAGGCGCCTGGCCTACAAGCTGCCGGAGAACGATCTGCGCCACTGGCTGATGCTGATCGCCGCCGACCGCGTCAACATGGTCGAGGGCATCGTCGACGACCTGGCGCACGGTCATGTGCCCAACGTGCTCGGAGAAATGGGTATCCGCTCCGAGCTGCGCTACAACCCGGCTGGGCTGGTGCGCAAGGCGCTGATCACCACTGCCTTGGTGGGCGGCATCATGGCCTTGCGCAAGCGCCGCAGGGGTTACTGAGTCCGCCGGGCCGCTCCGTCCGGGCGCGCCCGTCGCCCCGCGTTCGGCAGGCGAGGGCTGCGGACGCGGGGAGGGCGGCGATACATCGCGGACGACACGAACCGAGCGCGCATGTTCCCGGTTCCTTTCCAGATTCAATCTTGTTGATCACCGGAGGCAAACATGAAGCCGGATAGTGCCCAACCCACGGCGCAGGCCGCCCAGGCATCCCAGCCCAGCGCACACGGCGCGATGGCGGGCGCCGCCCACGACCAGGAACTGCCGGAAGTCGACCTGCTCAGCCCGCTGGCCCTGCGCAGCCTCACCCTGCGCAACCGCATCGCCATGGCGCCGATGTGCCAGTACTCGGCCGAGGAAGGCATGGCCAACGACTGGCACCTGGTGCACCTGGGCAGCCGGGCGGTGGGCGGCGCCGGGCTGGTGATCGTCGAGGCGACCGGCGTCACCTGGGACGGCCGCATCACCCCAGGCGACCTGGGCCTCTGGAGCGACGATCACATCGAACCCCTGGCGCGCATCGCCCGCTTCGTGAACGACCAGGGCGCGGTCGCCGGCATCCAGCTCGCGCACGCGGGACGCAAGGCCAGCACCGCTGCACCGTGGACGGGCGGCGCGACGCTGAAAACGCCCGAGGAGGGCGGTTGGCCGGTGGTGGCGCCCAGTCCGATTCCGTTTCACCCGGGCGACCCGACGCCCGTCGCCCTCGGCGAACCCGGCATCGACGCCGTCGTCGACGCCTTCGAGGCCGCGGCCCGGCGCGCCCTTGTGGCCGGGTTCAAGGTGCTGGAGATCCACGCCGCGCACGGTTACCTGCTGCACCAGTTCCTGTCGCCCCACAGTAACCAGCGGGACGACCAGTACGGCGGCAGCCTGGAGAACCGGATGCGCCTGGTGTTGCGCGTGACCGAACGCGTGCGCGCCGTGGTTCCCGGCGAGCTGCCGCTGTTCGTGCGCATTTCCGCCACCGACTGGGCCGCCGGCGGCTGGGACATCGAACAATCCGTGGAATTGTCGCGGCGCCTCAGGGATCAGGGCGTCGACCTCATCGACGTGTCGACCGGCGGCAATCTGCCGACCGCGCGCATTCCCGTGGCCAAGCGCTACCAGGTGCCGTGCAGCCGCCGTATCCGCGAAGACGCCGGCATCCTCACCGGCACGGTCGGGCTGATCACGGATCCGAAGGAGGCCGACGACATCATTACCGGCGGCGACGCCGACCTGGTGCTGCTCGGGCGCGAACTGCTGCGCGAACCGTACTGGGCGTTGAAGGCCCAGCATGCGTTCGAGGAGGAGCCGGCCTGGCCGGTGCAATATGGCTACGCGGTGAAGCGGCGCGCGAAATAACCGCGGTTCGCTGCCTTGAACCGCGCCGGGCGCGCGGCTGAAGCAGGCAAGACATCGTCCGGACCGGATCAGGAACGGAGCCGGCGCAGAGATTCGGTCGGACGGGGCTGCGCGGTACGGTAAACGAACGGCTCGCCGTGGCGCCGTCCATGCAATTCAAAACACCGCATAATCTATATTATGTTAAATACAGGATTGAGCCGGCCGTTTGCACGTCCCTTTCCTGGCGCCTCATGGAGGAGCTCCCGGGCAGTCGATAGTAGCTACCCGACGGCGGTCCGGCACCCGCAAGCGCCGGCAACCGATGCTCCTGCCGAACTCAGACCAGGACCTTTCCCGTCATCCTCGACAAAATCGCCAGCGGACTCGCTTCCACGTCGACCTGTTCCGCCGGCGCCAGCTGCACGGTCATCTCCAGCAGGTATTGCCCGGACATTGCCGCATGCGAGGTCTGGTCCGAGAAGCACACCCACGTCGAGCCCGCCGGGAAGTCGATGCGCTGCTGTGGTGCATTCTGCTGGTAGTCGGGATCGGACTTCATCGCATCGTGCATTTGCAGCATCAGGTGATCGTATTCGCTGCGCAGCGACTTGGTCACGTGGAGCAGTTGCAAGGCCTTGGCCTTCAGCGGCGAATACCTGGCCAGGCGCGGCAGGAAGCGTTCGGCAACCTGCTCGAAGGGCTGTCCCACACGCCAAACGCGCGGCAGGCCTTCCGGATTCACGTTCGAGAACACCCGCAGCAGCCGTTCGCCGCGGTTCGGGCGGGATGGGAATGCATCGATATGCAAGCGCCGGTCGTCCGCGCGCCACGACTGCACGCGCGTTTCGACCTGCGCCGGCCGGAAGCTGACCGGCCCGCGTCGGAGCTTGCCGGCATAGGCAGGAAACAAGGAAGCGAGCAAACCGTCGGCCTGTTGCCGGAACCGGGCCATCATCGCCGCCAGCGCCAGGCTGGTGTCAGCTTCGCCTGCCGCTCCCTTGAGCCTGTCGTTGGCGTCCAGGCTGATATTGCGGCTCTTTGGATCGCGGATGCCAGGCGTGAACAGTACCCACTCTGCGGGCAATGGTTCGAAGGCAAGCGAGGGAAAGTAAAGAACCTTGCCGGCCTCGAGGGCCGCACTCCAGTTGCTGCCGGAAGGTTCATGCGGCAGGCTGCGAATCTCGACAATCTGCGGTTCCATCGCGCCAGTATTCGCCTTCTCAGGCGGGAGCCGCACTCGCACGATTGGGTTGCTTAATCAAGATCAAAGATTCGGGACCTGTTGGCTGCAGGCAGTATCACAGGCGAAGGTGCTTCCATACGCGCCTGGTGGCAACCCCGATCGTCCCGCAGGAGGGGCCTGCCCGTCCCGGACGGCACCTGCGTTCGCCATGATACGAACTCGACATTACAGTAAATAATGTCGAGTTAAAGAAAAAAGATCGCCATGCCCGCAGTGTGCAGCCCTTCGTGTTTGAAGGTCGAGCCGAATTGGCGGAACTGTTTTATTGCGTGGCGTGCATCCGGCGCCTGGCTGCTCAGGCAAGCGCCGGTCGAGGTGCAACCGTTCCCGTCATCCGGACCGTACACGGTCACAAAACGGTCCATCGGACGGTCCAGCATGGCGGCCGTGTCATCGGGGCCCTTCCGACATGCCAACATGGGAAACCAGCTCCCAGGGCGAGCCCGCACAGGATGTGCTTCCCTTCCCTGGCGAGAGACAGGCGGGGACGCTACGCAATCCTGCGCACCGATTCCCTGACCATCAGCCCGAGCTGCGGGATCTCCACTTCCGCCTGCTTCTGCCCGAGCATGGCCAGCATCATGCGGCCGATCCCCTTCCCCACCTCGTACAGCGGCTGCCGCACGGTGGTCAAAGGGGGCGTCGTGTACATCGAGCTGTGCAGATCGTCGAAGCCGATGATCGAGATGTCGTCCGGGACCCGGATGTTGCTGCGATACAGGGCCAGCCTCGCCCCGTAGGCGCTCAGGTCATTGCTGGCGAAGATGGCAGTGAAGCGCTGGTTCGTCGCCAGCAGCTGGTTCACCGCCAACAGCCCGCCGGACTCCTGGAAGTCGCCGGGAACGATGAGGGCCGGGTCCGGGGTGATTTTGTGGCGTGCCAGCGTGTCGCGGTAGCCGGCCAGGCGCGCCTGGGCGTCCTCGTGGTCTTCCGGTCCCATGATGAAGGCAATGCGGCGGTGCCCCTGCTCCACCAGGTGGTCGACCGCGTCGCAGGCGCCTCGGTAATTGTCGAGGCAAAATCCCATCAGGCGCTCGCCTTCGAGCTTGCGGCCGAAGGCCACGATCGGGACGCGTTGCGAGTAGCCCTGGATCTGCCCGTCGCTGAGCTTGCCGGAGAGGATGGCCACCCCGTCGACGCGGCGGCCGATCAGCAGTTCGACGCGTTCGGCTTCTTCGTCGGCATGCCAGTGGCCGCTCATGATCAGCAAGGCATAACCTGCCTGCTTGACTGCGTCCTCGATGCCGATCATGGCCTGGCTGAAGTAGCCGCTTTCGAGCGACTGGGTCAGGACCCCGATGGTGCGCGTGCTGCCCATCTTCAGGCTTTGCGCGAGACGGTTCGGCTTGTAGTTCAGCTCGTCGATGACGCGCTCGATGGTCTTGCGCTTGTCGTCGGAGACCTTGGCGGTACCGTTGAGAAAACGCGACACCGTGGCCGGCGACACGCCCGCGGCGCTGGCGACCTCGTACAAGGTGGCGGTGCTGCTGTCGTCGTTTTTCATGCGTGGTGAATAGTGGCGGCACCGACGGGGGCGGGTTGACTGAAGTATATCATGCGTTTTTTCGTTCTTTCCCAAGGGCTTACGGAACCGGGACGCCGAATGCCGGCGCGGCATATCGGGTCTCGTGAAACGCTTTCATGGCGGTGCCTCTTCACATCCAGGAGACACCCGCGCAAGCCAGTTGCAAAAATTGTTTGACTTCCGGATAACACGTAATCTACCATGAAATCGTTTTCACGGCGGATGAAATCGGTTTCACAACAAAGACGCCGGCTGACGTAAAAATCAATAATTCCAAATTGGAGACACCATGCAAACCTCTGCACCGCAACGCGGGCGGTATGCCCACGCCCAGATCCGCCTCGCCGTCCTCGCCCTGCTGGCCAGCATCGGCAGCGCCCACGCCCAGGACCAGTCCAGCACGCAAACCCCGATCCAGACGCCGGAGGCGAACGCCGCCGCGGCGGTGCCCGCCCAGCCGGCCAACCTCGCCGGCGCCGGCGCCGACGCGAACGTCATTCCCGAGGTGCGCGTCACGGCGACCAAGCGCAATACCTCGCTGCAGAAGACGCCGGTGGCGGTCACCGCCCTCAGCGCGGCGGCACTGGCCGACAACCACGTCCAGACCATGCTCGACGTCGTCGCCCTGGTGCCGGGCTTCCAGGCCACCGCCCAGGGCGACCACGGCGTCACCACGATGACCCTGCGCGGCATCGGCAACGACAGCGCCAAGACCCAGTATGCGGATCCCGAAGTGGCGTCGTTCGTCGACAACGTCTATTCGCCGCGCGCCGAAGGCGCCACCGCCCTGCTGTTCGACGTCGAGGGCATCGAGGTGCTGCGCGGTCCGCAAGGTACGCTGTGGGGCCGCAACTCGACCGTCGGCGCGGTCAACATCCAGACCGTCAAGCCGACCCTGGACAGCCGCTCCGGCTATGTCGAAGGCGGCATCGGCAACTACCACCGCTATGGCGCGCGCGGCGCCTTCAATGTGCCTCTGTCCGAGAATGCCGCCCTGCGCTTCGCGGTGGTGCACGAGCAGCACGACGGTTACGTCGACTACCAGAGCTTCCCGGGCGTGCCGCTCGAATCCCAACGCCAGGCCTTTGTCGCCGACGGCGGCGACCCGGCCGCCTTCCGCCCGATCAATCCGAACAACTACGCGGTCGGCAACCAGAAATACAGCGCCCAGAACCAGACCGCCGCGCGCGTCTCGCTGCTCTGGCAGATCAACCCGGACCTGCGCTGGAACATCGCCTAGGAGAATTTCGCCGATCGCGGCACGCCCAGCGCCAACCTGATGCAGCAACCGCGTCCGGGCCAGAAGCACTGGTCCACCCTGAGCGACAGCGCGCCCTGGATCGACCGCGACAGCCACAACGTCCGCAGCCGCCTTTCCTGGGACCTGAACCAGGACCTGGCCCTGCACTACATTGCCGGCTTCTCGAAGTACCGCGGCTCGATGCGCTTCGACCAGGATGGCGGCGCCGTGGTGCCGACCAGTATTCGCACCGGCGGCGTGTGGCAGGAGCACACCACCGTCGACTCGCACTACCGCAGCCACAGCCACGAGCTGGAACTGCAGTCCCTGGGCAGCAAGACGGTCGACTGGCAGGCCGGCCTCTATTACGCCGCCGAGAAGAACGACATCCGCTTCGACATCCCCGTCTTCAACGGCACCCAGGAAGGCACGGTCTCGTGGCAGGGTTCCTTCATCCAGCCGGAGGAAACGGTGGAATCGGCCGCTGCCTTCGGCCAGGCGACCTGGAACGTGAGCGACGCGCTGCACCTGACCGCGGGCGTGCGCTATACCCACGACAAGCGCGAGAACGTCGGCGGGCGCGCCTACAACTGGACCGGCGGGCCCGGCATCCCGGTGGTGCCGCTGAATCCGTCGATCGACCCGCGCCAGCCGGGCCAGGGCTGTACGCCGGGCGTGCCGGGCAACGACGGCGTCTTCAAGGGCAGCAAGGTCACCGGTCTTCTGCGCGTCAACTATGACCTGGACCGCAACAACATGCTGTACGCCAGCGTCGCCACCGGCTACAAGTCGGGCGGAGTGCAGGATCGCGGCCTGACCTACGAACCCGAGACCCTCACCAACTACGAGATAGGCTCGAAAAGCACCTTCCTGAATGGCGCCCTGCGCATCAACAACGCCCTCTTCTATTCCGACTTCAAGGACTTCCAGTTCAATTCGCCCGTGAATTTCTCGGACGGCAACCGCGGCCTCGCGATCGAGAACGCCGAAGGCGCCGAAGTGTATGGCCTCGAGAGCGAAATCGCGGCCCGCGTCGGGACCAACGGGCGCCTGCAGGTCACCCTGGCCCTGCTCAAGGCCGAGCTTGGCCGCCTGGTGGCCGGTTCCAACGACTATACGCTGCCGACCTGTACGGTCGACACCAGCATCGCCACCTGCCTGGACGTTACCGGCAACAAGATGCCGCACGCGCCGCGCTTCTCGACGACCATCCAATACCAGCACAACTTCCACGTGGGCAGCGACGGCGCGCTGTCGCCGCGCATCACTGCCCACTACGAGACCGACGCCGAGCTGAGCGTGTTCAACCTAGGGCCGGAAGACCGCCAGGAGGCCCATGCGACGGCCGACCTCGGCCTGCGCTACCAGAACGGCAAGGGCTGGTGGATCGACGCCTGGGTCCGCAACGTGAGCGACAGGAAGATCAAGACCAGCGCCTTTAACGGCTTCGGCCCGTGGCTGGCCCAGTACAAGCCGCCGCGCACGTTCGGCCTGAATACCGGCTTCGACTTCTGACTCGCCGTACCGGCGGCGCCAGGCCGGCGCCGTCCTGCGCAAGGCTGGCGTTCCCACGGGGACGCCGGCAAGCGCATCTCTTTGCCCAACGAAAGCTATGTTATGAAACCGATTTCAGTATCCGCGCGCGATTTCCCGGACGACTTCGTCTGGGGCAGCGCCACCAGCGCCTTCCAGATCGAGGGCGCCGCCAGCGCCGACGGCAAGGGGCCGTCGATCTGGGACAGCTTCTGCACCCGCCCCGGCGCCATCAATGACGGCAGCGACGGCAAGGTCGCCTGCGACCATTACCACCGCTACCGGGAAGACGTGGCCTTGTTACGGGCGCTGGGCGTCGACGCCTACCGGTTTTCGATGGCCTGGTCGCGTGTGCAACCCGCCGGCAAGGGTTCCTGGAACGAGGCCGGCTTCGGTTTCTACGACCGCCTGCTCGACGAACTCGCCCGAAACGGCATGGCAAGCCACCTGACCCTGTATCACTGGGACCTGCCCCAGGCCCTGCAGGACGAGGGCGGCTGGCTGAACCGCGACACGGCGCAGCGTTTCGCCGACTACGCCCATGAGGTGAAACGGCGCTTTGGCGACCGGCTGGCGACGATCGCCACCCACAACGAGCCCTGGTGCACCGCGAACCTCGGCTACGGCAACGCCCAGTTCGCGCCGGGCGTGGCCGACCTGAAGCAGAGCGTGCAGGTATCGCACCACCTGCTGCTGTCGCACGGCCTGGCGATGCAGGCAATGCGCGCGGCGCCGGGGGCGGCACGCCTGGGCATCGTGCTGAACCAGTGGACCGCCCATCCGGCCACCGATTCGGATGCCGACCGCGCCCTGGCCTAATGGGAGTACGACCGCTCGGTGCGCTGGTTCATGGACCCGCTCTTCAAGAAACGCTACCCGGCCCTGGCCCTGCGCGCGCACGGCGCGAATGCGCCGCGGATCCAGGAAGGCGACTTCGACATCATCGCCCAGCCGCTCGATTTCCTCGGCTGTAACTACTACTTCCGCTCCTGGTGCAGCGCCGAGGAACCGCCGCGCCCCGCGCCGGCGCCGCATGGCACTACCGACATGGGCTGGGAGATCTATCCTGAAGGCCTGTCGGAACTGTTGCTCAAGCTCAAAGGGGAATATCCGCTGCCGCCGATCTACATCACCGAGAACGGCATGGCGCGCGCCGACCAGGTCGAGGGAGGCCGGGTGCACGACCCGGAACGGATCGCCTTCGTGCAGGGCCACCTTGCCGCCCTGCGCGATGCGATCCGGGCCGGGGTGGACGTGCGCGGCTACTTCCTGTGGAGCCTGCTCGACAACTTCGAATGGAATTCCGGTTACGCCAAGCGCTTCGGCATCGTCCACGTCGACTACGCCACCCAGCAACGTACGATCAAGGACAGCGGTTACTGGTACCGCGATTTCCTGTCCGGCCGCGCGCGCTGACACCCAAAGGAGACCCCATGCAAGCGAACTTCCACCCGGATGGCCCGCGCCTGCTGGCCGACATCGGCGGCACCAACGCCCGTTTCGCGCTCGAGCGCGCGCCCGGCCAGCTCGGCGCCGTGCGCAACCTCGCCTGCGCCGATTACCCGCGCTTCGAGGACGCGGTCGAGGCCTACTTGGCCGGTGTCGGCATCCAGGTCCGCCACGCCGCGGTCGCGATCGCGAACCCGGTCGACGGCGACGCGATCCGCATGACCAACCACGACTGGGCCTTCTCGACCGCGCTGGCGGCGCGCGAACTTGGCCTGGACACCCTGCTGATGGTGAACGACTTCACCGCGCTGGCGATGTCGCTGCCGGCCCTGGGCGCCGATGCGACCGTGCAGGTCGGCGGCGGCGTAGCCCGCCACGGTTGCGCGATCGGCCTGGTCGGCGCAGGCACCGGCCTGGGCGTTTCCGGCCTGGTGCCGACGGCCGACGGATCGTGGACGCCACTGCACAGCGAGGGCGGACACGTGTCCTTTTCGCCGGCGGACGCCCGCGAGGCGGCGGTGCTGCATCATTGCTGGGAACGCTACGAACACGTCTCGGCCGAGCGCCTGGTGTCGGGGCCGGGCATTGCACTCATCCGTGAAGGCCTGGCCGCCAGCCGGCACATGCAGGTCGCCGCCTTGCCGACCGCCGAGATCGTCACACGGGGCCTGGCGGGAGCCGATCCGCTGTGCGTTGAAACCCTCGACTGTTTCGCCGGGATGCTGGGCACGGTCGCGGCCAACCTTGCGGTGACGCTGGGTGCGCGCGGCGGGATATATATAGGTGGGGGCGTGGTGCCGCGGCTCGGCAGCTGGTTCGCGCAGTCCCCGTTCCGCGCACGCTTCGAGAACAAGGGGCGCTTCAGCGGCTTCATGGCGGCGATCCCGACCATCGTGATCACGGCGCCCTGCCCCGCCCTGGCCGGCGCCTCGCGCATGCTGGCGGCGCACCTAGAGGGTCGCGGCGCGGCGCGCGCCAGCGCCGCCGTGCCAAGGGAGAGCGTCCATGTCCACGCCTGAACGGTCGCGCTCGCCCCTGCTGTGGGTCCCCAGCGGCTATTTCACGATGGCCCTCGGATACGTGATGCTCACCAGCGTGACGGCGATCATGTTCAAGAACCTGGGCATGGACAACGGCACGGCCGCCCAGTATTCGAGCCTGCTGATCCTGGCCTACACGGTCAAGCCGCTGTTCGCGCCCTTCGTCGAGATGTACCGCACCAAGAAATTCTTCGTGCTCTGGGCCCAGGCCCTGATCGGCGCCGGTTTCGCCGGCGTGGCGCTGACGATGGCGCTGCCGGGCTACATGACGGTCCTGATGGGGATCTTCTTCGCCCTGTCCTTTATCGGCGCCACCCAGGACATCGCCAGCGACGGCGTGTATGTCACCTCGCTCGACAGCCGCACCCAGTCGCTCTACTGCGGCCTGCAGAGCCTGTCGTGGAATATCGGCCCGATCGTGGCCGCCGGTGGCATGGTCTACCTCAGCGGCTACCTGCACACCCAGGTCTTCGGGCACGACCCGACGGTGTTCGGCCCGGACTGGCTGCAGGCATGGCGCATGATCTTCCTGCTCGTCGGCGGCATCGTGTTGCTGATGGCGCTCTGGCATCTCCGCGTCATGCCGGATGGCGCGCGCGCCGCCGACACCCCGGCCAGCATGCGCGACGCCGGCCGCATCCTGCTCGACGCCTTCGTCACCCTGTTCCAGAAGCGCGGGATCTGGCGCATGCTGGCGTTTGCCTTCCTGTTCCGGCTAAGCATCGGGCTGCTGGAGAAGATCGGGCCCTTCTTCATGGTCGACCCGGCCAGCAAGGGCGGGCTGGGCATGTCGAACGAGATGCTGGGCCTGGTGTACGGCACCTATGGGCTGGCGGCCGTGCTGCTCGGTTCGCTGCTGGGCGGCTGGTACGTGGCGCGGCGCGGACTGAAGGCGACCCTGTTCGTCCTGTGCTGCGCCGTCAACATTCCGAACGTCACCTTCCTGCTGATGAGTATCTACCTGCCCTCCAGCATGCTTCTCATCACGGCGGGCGTGGTGATCGAAAAGTTCTTCTTCGGCTTCGGGGCCGTCGGTTTCATGATCTACCTGATGCACCAGCTGGCGCCGGGCAAGTACACGACCACCCACTACGCCTTCGGTACGGGGGTGATGGGCCTGTGCGGCATGGTGACCGGGGTCGTCAGTGGCCACCTGCAGGAAATGCTGGGCTACGTGCACTATTTCGTCTTCGTGATGATCGCAACGATCCCGTCTTTCCTCGCCACCTGGTTCGCCCCCTTCTACCAGGACGCCGCGGACACACCGGAAAATTGCGCGGCGGACGGCAAGGCGGTGCCGGCATGAGCCCGCTCCAGCTCGCCTCCGTACTGGCCCTCGTGCTGGCCAGCAGCGTCACCCGGGCTGGGCCGGCGCCGGGCATCAAGCTGAACCAGCTCGGCTACCTGCCGCAGTCCAGCAAGCTGGCCATCGTTCCCGCGGGTACGGCCTCGACCTTCGAGGTGCTGTCTTCCGAGGGCAGATTGGTGCTGCGCGGACAGCTGAGCGCACCGGCCGGCTGGGCCCCGGCCGGCGAAACGGTGCGGGTGGCCGATTTCAGCCCGCTGGCGACGCCGGGTACTTACCGCCTGAAGGTGGCCGGCCAGCCGCTGTCGGCCCCGTTCCGGATCCAGCCTTACGCCTACCGTGCGCTCGGCGGCGCCGCGCTGAAGGCTTTCTACATGAACCGCAGCGGCGCCGCCCTGCCCGAGCGTCACGCCGGCCCCTATGCGCGTCCGGCGGGGCATCCGGACGACCGGGTGCTGGTGCATGCCTCGGCGGCCTCGCGCACGCGGCCCGCCGGCTCCGTCCTCGCCGCCGGCAAGGGCTGGTATGACGCCGGCGACTATAACAAGTACATCGCCAGCTCGGCCATCGCCACCTATACGCTGCTGGCGGCCTATGAGCATTTCCCGGACTGGTTCGCCCGGCTGGACGTGAACATCCCCGAGTCGGGCGACGCCGTGCCGGATGTCCTCGACGAGGCGATGTGGAACCTGGAATGGATGCTGGCCATGCAGGACCCGGAGGATGGCGGCGTGTACCACAAGCTGAGCAACCTGCGCTTCGACGGCATGGTGATGCCGCACGAGGCCATGCGCGAGCCGCGCTATGTGGTGCAGAAGAGCACCGCGGCCGCGCTGGGTTTTGCCGCCACCATGGCGACCGCCAGCCGGGTGCTGGCGGGCTACGGCGAGCGCTGGCCCGGCCTGTCGGCCCGGATGCTCGCCGCCGCCGAACGCGCCTGGTCCTGGGCGAAGGCGAGTCCGGAAGTTTACTTCAGGAATCCGCCGGACGTGCTCACCGGGGAGTATGGCGATGCCCGCCTGGACGACGAGTTCGCCTGGGCGGCGGCCGAGCTGTATATCGCCACGGGCAAGGACGACTATTACCTGGCGCTGCAGCCGGAAACGGTGTCGAATACCGTCCCCGCGTGGGACGACGTGCGCGGCCTGGCCTGGATGTCGCTGG
Source organism: Massilia haematophila (assembly GCF_042647645.1). Taxonomy (NCBI): domain Bacteria; kingdom Pseudomonadati; phylum Pseudomonadota; class Betaproteobacteria; order Burkholderiales; family Oxalobacteraceae; genus Massilia; species Massilia haematophila. The sequence continues at coordinate 1,350,870 of NZ_JBHRVV010000001.1, forward strand.
CCCACCATCGCGCCCGCCTCACGCCGCTGGCCGACCAGGCGCTGATCGCCAGCCGCATCGACGCCCTGGCGGCGCGCTTCGCGCACGAGGCCCGCAACGGCTACCGGGTCAGCATGAAGGGGGCGGATTTCGTCTGGGGCAGCAATGCCGTGATGCTGAACCAGGCGATGATGCTGGTCCAGGCCTATCGCCTCAACGGCAAGCCCGCGTACCTGGCGGCCGCCCAGTCCAACCTCGACTATGTGCTCGGCCGTAATCCGACCGGGTATTCGTTCGTGACCGGTTTCGGCGCGCGCACGCCCATGCATCCGCATCACCGCCCTTCCCAGGGCGACCGGGTGCAGGCGCCGGTGCCGGGCTTCGTCGTCGGCGGGCCCCAACCCTTCCAGCAGGACAAGGGCGAGTGCCCGCCTTATCCATCGGCGCTCCCCGCGCTGTCCTGGCTCGACCATGCATGCAGCTATGCCAGCAACGAGGTCGCGATCAACTGGAATGCGCCGCTGGTCTACGTCACGGCCGCGGTCTCCTCCCTCACTCCCGAACCAGGACGCGCGAACATGCATGAACAACCCTCCCGCCTGGCGCACATCCTGCGCCAGGAAAGCCTGCTGCAGTTCGACAGCTTCAGCAACGAAGCAGCGCTCGAGATCGGCCTGAAGCTGGTCGACCTGGCGCGCGCCGAAGGCAAGGCGGTGACCGTGGATGTCCGGCGCAACGGCACCCTGCTGTTCGCGCACGGCATGAGCGGCACCACTGCCGACCACGCCGACTGGATCCGGCGCAAGAACAACCTGGTAAACCGCACCGGGCACAGCTCGCATTACATCCATACCGAAGTGAGGGAGAATGGCGGCGACATCGACGCCATGCCGACCTTCGACGTGCGCGAGTATGCCGCCCACGGCGGCGCCTTCCCGGTGGTGGTGCGCGGCACCGGCCTGGTCGGAACGATCACGGTCTCCGGCCTGCCGGGGCCGGACGACCACGCCCTGGTCGTGCGCGCGCTGAAAGCCTACCTGAAGGTCGATGCCGACATCTGAGAGCGAAAGGAGAGACGATGGCAGAGCTCATACGTTGGGGAATCCTCGGCACCGGCGGCATCGCGCGCGCCTTCGCCCATGCGCTGCGGCAGACCCCGGATGCGCGCCTGGTTGCGGTCGGCTCGCGCACGGCCGCAGGCGCCGAGGCCTTTGCGCGCGATTTCGATGCGCGCGCATGCGCTTCGTACGAGGCGCTGGTGGCGGCGCCCGACGTCGACATCGTCTACGTCGCCACGCCCCATCCCATGCATGCCGCCAACGCGCTGCTGGCGCTCGACGCCGGCAAGCCGGTCCTGTGCGAAAAGCCGTTCACGATGAACCTGTGCCAGGCCGAGCAGGTCGTGGCGCTGGCGCGCAGCCGCCAGCTGTTCCTGATGGAAGCGATGTGGAGCCGTTTCATGCCGGCGCTCGCGCAATTGCGGCAAATCGTCGCCAGCGGCGAGATCGGCGAGGTGGGACTGGTACAGGCCGACTTCGGCTTTGCCGCCACCCGCGACCCCGAGCACCGGGTCAACAAGCGCGAGCTGGGCGGCGGGGCGCTGCTCGACCTCGGGATCTATCCGCTGTCGCTTGCCTGCGCACTGCTCGGGCCCGTGCAGGAGGTAAGGGCCCAGGCCGTGATCGGCGACACCGGCGTCGACGTCTGCACGGGCTTCACCATGCTGCACCAGGGCGGCACGATGTCCATCTCGAACTGCACGCTGCGCGCCCGCACACCCTGCGAGCTGACCATTTCCGGCACGCTCGGAAGCGTGCGCATGGACCGCATGTTCCACATGGCGCAGTCGCTGACGGTGACGAACGCCGATGGCGCCACGCGCAGCGTCGCTGCGCCCTTCCTGGGCAACGGCTATGTCCATGAGGCCATCGCCGCAGGCGAAGCGCTGCGCGCCGGGCGCATCGAACACCCCTTGATGACGCACGACGACACCCTGGCCGGGATGCGCATCCTGGACGAGATCCGCGTCCAGATCGGGCTGCGCTACGAAGCCGACCAGGCCGGAGCGGCCTAACCCTCGTCGTTCTCCCTGTCCTTGCCCGACTTGAGGATCTCGTCGTGGCGTTCGTTGTCGCTCTTGTGCAGGTAGGCCGCCGTGGTCGCGATGTTGGCGTGGCCGGCGGTGTCCTGCAGGGTCTTGAGCTGGACCCCGTTGTTGGCGTGGTTGGTCAGCATGCTGTGGCGCAGCCAGTGCACCGAGGCGTGGCGCAAGGACGCCGCCGAATCGCCGTCGCCCTGGCGCGCCGCAAGGTCCGCGGCCTCGGCAAAGACCGCCTTGAGCGCTTCGCCGGCGGCTTCGTCCGAGAGACGGGTGACGGCCCGGCTCCTGCTCGACAGCACCAGCGGCATGCGGTCGGCGCGGCTGGTCTCGGGCGCCAGGTCGAAAGCCTCGCGGTAGCGCCGGAAGGCCTCGAGCATCTGCGGCGGCACCGGCAGCCGGCGCGCCTTGTTGCCCTTGCCGATCACGTCCAGCCACCAGCGTCCTTTTCCTTCGCTGTAGATCGACCCCATCGCGGCGCCGACGATCTCGTTCAGGCGCGCCCCGGTCTGGGCGAACGCGATCAGCAGGAAGCGGTCGCGTTCGCGCCGGCGCAAGGCCGCCGGCGCATCGGCCGGGCGCGCCGAGACGGTGGCGATCGCCAGCGCGATCGCCTGCGGCGTGAGGTAACGGGTGATGCGGCTGCTGGTCGGCGTGCGCACGTTGCGCACCAGGGCGCCGGGATTGCGGCGCAGGTAACCGGTCTGCTCGGCAAAGGCCAGCAGCCCCTTGACTGCGATCATGGCCTGGCGCCGGCTCGGGTCCGACAGCGGCCCGGTAAACGGACGGTAGCGCGGGTCGCTGCGCGGCCACTTGGTGGTCGAGATCCAGTCCGGCGGCGGATTGCGCAGGAACTCCTTGTAGGCGTTGAGGTCGGCCACGTTCAGCTGGGCCAGGGTCTTCTTCGCCTCCTCGCGGCACCAGGTCAGGAAGCGGTACAGCTCCTTTTGCGAATTGGCGATGGATTTCGGCGTCAGCTCGCCGTTGGCGATGAACTCGCGCGCGATCTCGATGTCAGTTTGGGCTTCCGTGATCGGATCGTCGGCCATCCTGAACATCTTGACGTCGAGCCGGCCGCTGGCCGGGCCTGTCTCCTGGTCGGGTGCGCTGGGGCCGAGGTCGAGCGGAATGAATTTCGTCATGGTGAAGCATGTATACTGTATGGATATACAGTATAGCAAACGCATTGCAACTGCGATACGTCCGCAGCCATGCTACCCTCCGCATTGGTCTTTCCATTATGCCAAGGAGCGTAAGCACATGAACCCGATCCAGCTGAACGACAGCGATGCCCTCCTGGTCATCGACATGCAGAACGACTTCCTCCCCGGCGGCAGCCTGGGCGTGCCCCGCGGCGACGAGGTGCTGGCCCCGATCAATGCCCTGATGGCCCTGTTCGCCGCACGCCAGCTCCCGGTGTACGCCTCGCGCGACTGGCACCCGGCCGACCACTGCTCGTTTGCCGCGCGCGGCGGACCGTGGCCGCCGCACTGCGTGGCCGAGACCGAAGGCGCGGCCTTTTCGCAGGAGCTGGTCCTGCCGGCCAATACCGTGACCATCTCGAAAGCCGACCAGCCCGACAGCGACGCCTATTCCGCCTTCAACGGCACCGCGCTGGCCGAGCACCTGCGCCAGCATGGCGTCACGCGGGTCTTCGTCTGCGGCCTGGCCACCGATTATTGCGTGCTCAATACGGTGATCGATGCGCGCGCGGAGGGATTCGAGGCCGTCGTGCTGCCGGAGGCGATGCGCGCCGTCGATGTCGCCGCCGGCGACGGCGACCGGGCGATCGCGCGCATGGCCGGGCTCGGGGCCCAGGTGGCCGAACTGGCGGCATTCGAGGACTTGATGCCGGCCCCGTCGGCGCAGGGCGCGCCCATGCAGGCGTAAAAAAAACCGGCCGCGGCAACGCCGGCAGCCGGTTTCGCGCTCCATGCCGGCCAGCGCCGGCACGGAGCGGTGTCATTCCATCCGGATCAGTTCGGCTTCAGTTCGGCTTGTTCAGCAGCGAGCGCGAACGTGCATAGCCGAAGTACACCACCAGGCCCAGCACCAGCCAGATGGCGAAGGCGACCCAGGTATGCCAGCTCAGGAAGGACATCAGCACCAGGCAGAAGATGATGGCCAGCGCCGGCACGATCGGGACGCCCGGGCAACGGAAGGCGCGCGGCAGGTCCGGACGGGTCTTGCGCAGCACGATGACGGCGACCGAGACCAGCGAGAACGCGGCCAGCGTGCCGATGTTGACCAGCTCGGCGAGCACGCCCAGCGGGACCACGGCGGCGATCAGGCCGAAGATGATGCCGACCATCCAGGTGGCGAAGTACGGGGTGCCGTATTTCGGGTGCACGGTCGAGAACTTCTTCGGCAGCAGGCCGTCGCGCGACATGGCGAACAGGATGCGGGTCTGGCCATAGGCCATGACCAGGATCACGGTGCTCATGCCCAGGATGGCAGCCAGGTCGACGAAGCCGGCGACCCAGTCCTGGCCGGCGTATTGCAGCGCCAGCGACACCGGGTGGTCGACGCCCTCGAATTTCGGGAACGGGACGATGCCGGTCATGATGCCGGACACCAGGACGTACAGGATGGTGCAGACGATCAGCGAGCCGATGATGCCGATCGGCAGGTCGCGGGTCGGATTCTTCACTTCCTCCGCCGCGGAGGTCACGGCGTCGAAACCGATGAAGGCGAAGAACACCAGGGCGGCGGCGCTCATCACGCTACCCATGCCGAACGGCATGAACGGGGTCCAGTTGTCCGGCTTGACGTAGAACACGCCGACACAGATGAACAGGATCACCACGCCGGTCTTGATCGCCACCATGATGTTGTTGACCCGCGCCGACTCGCGCACGCCGAGCGAGAGCATGAAGGTCAGGACCATCATGATCAGGAAGGCCGGCAGGTTGAACAGGGTGTTGACGCCCGGGATCGCGCCAGGGGCGGCGCGCAAGGCTTCGGGCAGCACGATGCCGATCCCCTTCAGGAGCGACTGGAAGTAACCGGACCAGCCCACCGCGACCGTCGAGGTGGCCAGGCCGTATTCCAGCAACAGGTCCCAGCCGATCATCCAGGCCACGATTTCGCCCAGGGTCACATAGGAATAGGTGTAGATCGAGCCGGCCACCGGCACGCTGGAGGCGAATTCGGCATAGCACAGGGCTGCGAAGCCGCAGGCGACGGCGGCGATGATGAAGGAAACCGTCAGCGCCGGGCCGGCCGTGACCGCGCCGGTGCCGGTCAGCACGAAGATGCCCGTGCCGACAATCGCCCCGATACCCATCATGATCAGGTCCATCGGTCCGAGGACCTTCTTCAATCCGCCCGCGGTGCGGCTGCCCGCCACCATGGCATCGAGGTTTTTCGTCCTAAAAATACTCACTACACATTCTCCTGTTTTGCATTGTCGTCTCCCGTCGGAAGGCTGCCGGCTCGTGACCGGCCCACCTTTCCCGCTTTCCTGCAGCCTTGCCTTTTGTATTGCCGGCCCCATATCGGTGCGGGTGTCCTCCTCCGCCCGCGGCTTGCGCCAGCGGCACCGCCTGCGTTATCGCCGGATAAAAAGAAAGCGCCTGCGATGCCGCCAGGCGCCTATCGATTCACCACGCTCGCCGCCGTGTCCTTACAGGCACGCGCCGGCGGTCACATTCGGCGTTAACTTTCAGCGATAACAATAAGCCAGCACATCCGCATTATTGCTCCGTCAACCCCTGTTGAGCAAGCGCCCGCCGAACCGCATCGGCCTCCGGCTCGCCTTTTTCGATGGCTTCATAGTATTGCTTCGCCTGGGAACGGGTGATATGGGGCGGCAGAGGCGGAATATTCGCTTCGCTGACCACATCGAGGACGAAGGGTTTGTTGGCCGAGAATGCGGCATCCAGCGCCGGCCCGATCTCCTCAGGCCGCTCGACGCGGACCCCGTCCAGGCCGAGCAGGCGGGCATAATCGGCATAGGCCACGTCCGGCAACTCCTGGGACGCTTCGAATTTCGGTTCGCCGGCCATGCCGCGCATCTCCCAGGTCACGAAGTTCAGGTCGCGGTTGTTCAGCACCAGCACGACCAGGCGCGGATCGCTCCATTCCTGCCAGTGGCGCGCGATCGTGATCAGGCAGTTCATGCCGTTCATCTGCATCGCGCCATCGCCCACCAGGGCCACCACCAGCCGCCCCGGATGCGCCATCTTGGCCGCGAATGCATACGGCATGGCCGAACCCATGGTCGCCAGCCCGCCCGAGAGCGAGCCCATCATGCGCGAGCGCGCCCGGATGTCGAGCGCATACCAGGCGGTGGTCGAGCCCGAGTCGCCGGCCAGGATCGCGTCCTCGGGCAGGCGCTGCGACAGTTCCCAGAACGCGCGCTGGGGATTCAGTTCGGGCGTCTCCAGCATCGCCTGGCGTTCGAGCACCTGCCAGCTGTCGCGCACCTTCTGTTCGATCCGCTCGCGCCAGCCGCGGTCCTGCTTGCGCTCGAGCAGCGGAATCAGCGCCCGCAGCGTGGACCTGGCGTCGCCGATCAGGTTGGTCTCCATCGGATAGCGCAGGCTGACCATCTTCGGGTCGATGTCGATCTGGACCCCGCGCGCCTGGTCTTCCTCGGGCAGGAACTCGGAGTACGGAAAGCTCGATCCGACCATCAGCAGGGTGTCGCACTCGTTCATCATGTCGAAGCTGGCGCGGGTGCCGATGATGCCGATCGATCCGGTCACGAAGGGCAGCTCGTCGGGCACCGTCATCTTGCCCAGCAGGGCCTTGGCGATGCCGGCGCCCAGTAATTCGGCGACCTCGACCAGTTCGGCCGCCGCCCCGTGCGCGCCGGCGCCGGCTAGGATCGCGACGCGTTTGCCCCCGTTCAGGATGTCGGCCGCCTCGCGCAGCGCCGATGGTGGCGGCACTTCGGCGAAGGACAAGGTGCCGATGCCCGACAGGACATTGCCGTGCTGGCGGGGCGGCGTCGCCACCGCCTCTTCGTCCTGCAGGTCGGCGGGCACGATGATGCAGCAGACGGTGCGCTCGCTGCGCGCGGTGCGCATGGCGCGGTCGACCAGGTGGCGGATCTGTCCGGCGGTGGTGGCCATCTGCACGAAGGCGCCGGCGACGTCCTTGAACAGGGTGACCAGGTCGACCTCCTGCTGGTAGCTGCCGCCGAGCGAGGCGCGCTTCTGCTGGCCGACGATCGCCACCACCGGCTGGTGGTCGAGCTTGGCGTCGTAGAGGCCGTTGAGCAGGTGGATGGCGCCGGGCCCCGAGGTGGCCATGCAGACCCCGACCTCGCCGGTGTACTTGGCGTGGGCGCAGGCCATGAAGGCGGCCAGTTCCTCGTGGCGGGTCTGGACGAAGCGGATGCGGTCCTGGCGCCGCATGGCGGCCAGGATGCCGTTGATGCCGTCGCCGGGATAGCCATAGATGCGCCCCACCCGCCATTCGTCGAGCCGTTGCAGAAGAAAATCGCCTACCGTCATTGTCATTCGTGTCTCCCGGAGAATGGGCCGATCCCCATGCGGCGAGCATAACACCGGTCCCATGCGACGACCACACCTTACCCGGGAACTACGGACGTCGCCCGCTCCGGGCACGGGACCGCAGGAAGACCCAGCCATACAGGAGCAGGTTGACGATCACGACCGCGGCCGCCAGCGCCAATTGCAGCTCGCGCGTCAGCCCGGCCGGATACAGCAGGCGCAGCACATGGTGTTCGATGAAGCCGCCCTCGTAGCCGGCCAGTCCGGCACGCACGCGCAGCAGGTTTTCCCAGGCCGTCAACGGGCAACCGCGGCCGCTGAACTCCACGAAGAAGCCCCAGGCCGCGGCCGGCAAGTGCAGCCAGGCCAGCACGGGCCGGCGCGCCACCAGCAGCGCGCCGAACACGACGAACAGCACAAAGGCCAGGTGCAGCAACAGGACCGCGGTGGCAGCCAGCGCGTCGCTCATACCGGCCCGTCATGCCCACGCCGCCCTGCCCCGGCATGGGGCTGCAGCCGCTCAACGCGGCACGGCCTCGTCCAATGCGGGAGCGGCGGCGGCCGCACCGTCCTGCGCGGCGCGCGTCGCGGACCCGACGCAATCGCCGGCGAACCCGGCCAGGCGCGCGATCGCCTCGCGCGCCGAGCGCAAGTAAAAGGCCTGCAGGTGAAAGACATGCCAACGCCCCTCGTATTCCTCGAGCAGGCATGATACGCCACAGTGCGCGGCATGCGCGGCCAGGCGCAGCACGTCGCCATGCAGGATTTCCTGGTCGCCGACCTGGACCAGCATCGGCGGCAGGCCATGCAGCGAGCATGCCAGCGGCGCGTGCACACCCGCGTCCGGCGGGCAGCCGTACCAGGCCAGGCCCTGGGCCACCCAGGCCTTCCTTACCATCGGATCGACGCGGGCGCGGCTGGCAACCGTCGCGCCATCGAGCCGCGGGTCGGCCACCGGGGATACCAGCGCCAGCCCGGCCGGCAGCGGCCGGCCCAGGTCGCGCAGGCGCAGCGCCAGCGCCAACGCCAGCGAGGCGCCGGCCGAGTCGCCCGCGAACACGATGTCGCCGGGGGCGGCCCCGCTGTCGAGCAAAGCCTGGTAGCAGGTTTCCGCATCGTCGAGCGCGGCCGGATACGGGTGCTCGGGAGCGAGGCGGTACTCGGGCGCCCAGACCGTCATGCCCGCGTCGCGCGCCAGCCGCGTGGTGATGCTGCGGTGGGTCGCCGGGCTGCCCAGGCAGAAGGCGCCGCCGTGCAGATACAGGATCACGCCGCGCCGCGCCGGCCGGCGCGCGTCCTCGCGCGGCGCATGGATTTCCACCGGCACGCCATGGTAGCGCCGGCGCTGACAATGCACGCCTCCCACCCCCGGCATCAGCGGCGCGAGCAGGCCCACCAGCGCACGCTGCGTGCCGGCGCCCAGGGGCGGCCCGATCAAGGGCTTGAAGCAGGTGCGCAGGAACGCACGCTGGAATGCCGCCTGCAGGCGCTCGCCGGTGGCGGACGGCGCCTTGATGCGTAGCGCGCCGGGGTGTCCGGGCAGCGCTGCGGCGAAGCGGTAGGCGGCCAGGCTGGCACGGCGCGCGAGCCAGCTGTAGCTGAAGCTGAATCCGGGCCAGTTCGCGCTGTTGCGTCCGTGCCGGTCCAGGTACCAGCTGCTGCAGCCGTTCCAGACGGCGGCGTCGAGCCGCGCGTGCAGCCTGGCGTTGAAATCCCGGTGCGTGGCGGCGCCGACCTCGACGGTCGTGGCGCCGGCCTTCCGCATCGCGCGCAGGCAGCGCATGATGTGTGCGACCTGGCTTTCGAGCATGTAGACGATCGAGTTGTGGCCGAGATTGGTATTTGGCCCATACAACATGAAAAAGTTCGGGAAGCCCGGCACCGTGATGCCGAGGTAGGCCGTGGCGCCGTTGCGCCACGCCGTGTTCAGGTCGAGCCCGCCGCGGCCGGCGACGCGCATCGGCGCCAGGAAGTCGCTCGCCGCAAAGCCGGTGCCGTAGATGATCGCATCGACCCGGTGCAGCGTGCCGTCGGCGGTCTCGACGCCTTCCGGGACGATGCGCCGGACCGCATCGTCGACCAGCCTGACGTTTGGCCGGGCGAAGGTCGCCAGGTAGTCGTCGGACAGCAGGACGCGCTTGCAGCCGATCGGGTAGTCCGGCGCCAGGCGCGCGCGCAGCGCCGGATCCGGGACGTCGCGCGCCAGCATGCGCCGGAAGGGTTGGCCGACGGCGAAATGCATGATGCCCTTCAGGCGGGTGAAAGCCAGCGCCCGCGACTCGTATTTTGCATAGATGAGCGCGCGATGCAGGCGCATGGCCGGCGGCAGGTGGCGGAACAGGCGTTTGCGCCAGGCCGGGTAGGCCCGGTCGCCGCGCGCGATCAGGTAGGCAGGCGAACGCTGGAAGACCAGCAGGTCGGCGACCTGGCCCGCGATCGCCGGCACGAACTGGGTGGCCGAGGCCCCGGTGCCGATCACGGCGACCCGCTTGCCTTGCAGTGGAAAGGCATGATCCCAGTTGGCCGAATGAAAGCTGCGCCCACGGAAGGCGCCGATGCCTTCGATGCGCGGCATGGCCGGCCGGCTGAGCAGGCCGGTGGCGGTCACCACGGTCCGGGCGTGCAGGCAGGCGCCCGCCTCGGTGCGCAGCTCCCAGAGAGCGCGCGCCTCGTCGAAGCAGGCATCCGCGACCGCATGCCCGAAGTGGATGTACGGCATCAGGCCGAAGTGCTGGGCGCAGTCGCGCAGGTAGGCGTGGATCTCGGGTTGCGTTGCAAAGCGATGCGACCAGTCCGGATTCGGCGCAAACGAAAACGAATACAGGTGCGATGGCACATCGCAGGCGGCGCCGGGATAGCTGTTGTCGCGCCACACGCCGCCGACCTCGCTCGCTTTCTCGAGGATCAGGAAACGCCGGTTTCCGGCACGCAGCAAGGCAATGCCCATGCAGATGCCGCCAAAGCCGGCGCCGATGACGAGGGTGTCGAGCGGCGCCTCGAGCGTCGTCGCGGGCAGGCCGCACGGGCCGGACGCGCCGGCGGCCCACGTGGCGCGCGCGGGAGGGTGCGTTGTCATGGTCTGTCTCCAGGTCGAGCGAACTGCGCCGCTTTCTTGTGGTTTCCGTAAAGATACTACGAATGCGGCGGCATCGGCTTGATTCGGCTGCTGGCGCGGCTAGTGTAGGATCTCGATGTTGCGGCCGGCCCAAGGCTTGCCGCGGGTCCCTCATGCAGCTTGTATCCTGTACCCCGTATCATGCACCTTGTACCATGCACCATGGATGGTGGAGAAAGATGATGTTGTTTAAAAACGCTTTGTACGCGCTGGCCCCGGCATTGGTCGCCCTGCCCCTGGCAGCGGGCGCCGCCCAACCGGTCATCGAGGTCTACAAGACCGCCACCTGCGGCTGCTGCAAGCAGTGGGTGAAGCACCTGGAACAGAACGGTTTCACGGTCAAGGCCCAGGACGTCGCGAACCCGGGCGACTACCGCGCCAAATTCGGCATCGCGGACCAGCATGCGTCCTGCCATACCGCCCGGGTCCAGGGGTACGCCGTCGAAGGCCATGTACCGGCTTCGGACATCAAGCGCATGCTGGGGACCAGGCCGCAAGCGGTGGGCCTTGCCGTTCCCGGCATGCCGATGGGCTCGCCCGGCATGGAAGGCGCCCACAGCGATCCGTACGAAGTGCTGCTGGTGAAGAAGGACGGCTCGACCAGCGTCTACAAGCGTTACCGCTGAACGCTTGCGGCGTGCTCCTACACGGTCTTGCTGAAGTCGCCGATGGCGCGCATCGATCCAAGGCGCATAATCGACAGTATTCGCTTAACTGGAGGAATACGATGAATGCACAGGCTACAGGTAACGGCGGCCGGGAAGGCGACGCCGCGTCCACCACGATCGGCGTCGGCGGCGTCACCAGCGGCCAGAGCGGCGCCACGCCCAGCCACGAAACCCAGGCCGAGACCGGCGGCAGCGGCGGCGAGCAGCTGACCGGCAACCAGGAGCAGGGTCAGGAGCAGAAGCAGGCCCGCGGTCCGGCTTCGGCTGCGCCTGCCGGGAAGGCGGCGAAGCCGGGTGAGGATCCGGCGCCGCCGCGGTCCGCCGGATCGGTGCCGGACGCATCGGAGAGCAGCATGCAGAGCGGCGCCCGCGGCGCCTTCGATACCCGCTCGGCCCAGGGCGGCGGCACCGGCACCGGGCTGGGCTCGCCGGAAAGCGGCGCCAACCAGTCCGAGCGGGACCTGCCGCCGCCATCGTCGAGCCAGGGCGACGCCCTCTGAGGACGCCTCCCGGATCCAGCGGCCGCGCTCAGTAGGTTAGACGCGGCCGGACTGGCCTTCCTCGAGCTTGATGGTGCCGTGTTCGCCCGGATCGACGTCCGGGGTGCTGCCGGTCACGGCCGCCTTCGCCATCTGGAACAGGCGCACCATCTTGCTGTCGTTCGAATCCCAGTACTCGGCGCTGTGCGGCGCCACGCGCACCAGCACCACGTGCTCGTCGTCGGGTCCGTGCGGGAACCAGGCCTGGACCATCGGATTCCACAGTGCGCGGATGCGTTCGCGGTCGACCACGCGCTCGGCGGTACCGCTGATCGAGACGTACAGGCTGTCGTCCGGCTGGGCGAAGCTGACGTTCACCTCGGGCTGCAGCACGATGTTCTGCCACAGCGGCGTGTGGATCGAGGTATAGAACCACAGGCCGCCCTGCTCGTCGGTGTCCTGGTTGGTCATCGGGTGGCTGATCAGGTGCCCGTGCGCGTCGACGGTGGTGAACATCGCGAAGCGCATGGTGCGGATCTTGTCGGCCAGCGCGGCGGCCTGGGCGGAAGCGTTCGTTGTGGACATGGCATTCCCTTGTAAGTTGGCGAAAGCACCATCCTAGTCCGCCACGGATGGAATATCGGTGCGGCGGCGAACGCAAGCGCACAGCAGCGAGCTGCGGTGCGTTCTCGCGGCGGCGGTCCCGAACGACCGGTTCCGACCGGTTCCGAACGGTCCTGCGCGCGGACCACCGAAGCCCCTGCCTGTTACGCCCCTGTTAGGCCAGCCTGCGCATGCAAGGTTCGGTCGCGCACGTTGATGCGCCTCATTTACGTCCAGCCCTGCCCACCGATACTGTGGCTTCGCGCGGCCTGGCCAGGCCGCTTCTTCGCGCCGCTTGATGAAATGGAGGAAACGTGACGCTACCAGGCGACGACGCGCGTCCGGCGCATGCCGACGGGCACGACAACTTCCTGCACAGCCTGGACCTCTTCACCCGGGAGCACCGGGCCGGACACTGGGCCGGGCCGTTCTCCGAGTTCATGGCCGACATCCTGCCCGAGCAGCCGCAGCGCATCGCGCGCACCTCCCATCAATACATCTGGGACATGATCCGCGCCACCTGCGTCGACGACGGCGCCGGCAGCGAGTCCGGCAACCTGCGCTGCCGTCTGTTCGCCGACGACCTGTTCGGCATCGACGAGGCGCTCGAGCGCGTCCTCGACTACTTCAAGGCGGCCGCCAGCGGTTCCGAGGTCGGCCGGCGCCTGCTGCTCCTGCTCGGTCCGCCTTCCGGCGGCAAGTCGACCCTGGTGATCCTGCTCAAGCGCGGGCTGGAGGAATACAGCCGCAGCGACGAGGGCGCGCTGTACGCCATCGCCGGCTGCCCGGTGCGCGAGTCGCCGCTGCACCTGATTCCGCATACCATGCGCGCCGCCTTCCGCAACACCTACGGCATCGACATCGCCGGCGAAGCCTGCCCGCACTGCCGCGCACGGCTGGAAGAGCATTTCGACGGCGACTTCATGCGCATGCCGGTCGAGCGCGTCTTCATCTCCGAAGCCGGGCGCAGCGGCATCGGCACCTATGCGCCGCACGACCCGACGACGGCCGACCTGGCCGACCTGGTCGGGTCGGTCGACCTGTCGAAGGTCGCGCAGTACGGCGACGAGGGCGACCCGCGCGCCTGGTCCTGGTCCGGCGCGGTATACGCCGCCAGCCGCGGCGTGCTCGAGATGATCGAGATCCTGAAGGTCAAGCGCGAGTTCCTCTACCTGCTGCTGACCCTGACCCAGGAGAAGAACGTCAAGGTGGCGCGCTTCCCCCTCATCTACCTCGACGAGACCATCCTGGCCCACACCAATCTCGCGGAATTTCGCAAGTTTCTGCAGGAAAGCGAAAACGAGGCCCTGCTCGACCGGATGGTGATCATCCAGGTGCCCTACACCCTGAACTACCGCGAGGAGGCGCGCATCTACCGCAAACTGATCTCCTCGGCGGCGCCGGCCTTCCGCGACGTCCACCTCGATCCGCACGTGCTGCACGCGGCGGCCGTGTTCGCCATCCTCTCGCGCATCCAGGACGGCGAAGAAAAGGAGGTCGAACTGGTCAGGAAGGTCCGCATCCATGCCGACGAGGAGGTCGATGGCGTGAACCGGGCCGATATCCGCCGTGTCAAAGAAAAGGACAAGGCGCCCGACGAGGGCCTGGCCGGGGTATCGCCGCGCTTCGTCATCAACGCGCTGTCGAACGCCATCATCGGCTCGAACCGGAACAGCCTGTCCACGATGGACGTGCTGCTGGCGCTGAAGGACGCGATCGAGAACGACGCGCGCATCGAACCGCGGCGCAAGCGCAAGTGGGTCGATTATCTCGTGCTGACCCGGAAGGACTTCTACAACCGCTGGGTGAAGCAGGACGTGCACAAGGCCTTGTTCGTGTCGTTCGAGCAGGAAGCGCTCGATCTCCTGAACAAATACCTCGACGAGGTGGAAGCCATGCTCGACAACCGCACCATCAAGGACCCGATCACCAACGAAGAGCGCCGGCCCGACGAACGTTTCCTGCGCGCGGTCGAGGAAAAGATCCACATCTCCGACTCCGGCAAGGGATCGTTTCGCCAGGAAGTCGTGCGCAAGGCGATGGGCGCCTACAAACGCGGCGTCAAGTTCGGGCTGGACAGTCATATTCAGCTCAACGACGCGGTGCAGCAATACCTGTTCGAGCAGCGGCGCGACGTGCTGCGCCTGGTCAGCTCGGCAAAGCGGCCGGACGACGAGGTGCGCACCAAGATCTCGGCCGTCGAAAAGCGGCTGGTCGACGAGTACGGCTACGATGCGCACAGCGCGCGCGAGGCGCTGAACTATGTCACCACCCTGCTGGCGCAGGAATGAGGCCGGCCGTGGCGTTCACCATCAGCACCGAGTGGTACGAGCTGTTCTCGCGCGGGGCGCGCGACTGGCTGCGCCACAACGACAAGGTGCGCGAGGCGGTTCGCGACCACCTCCCGGACCTGATCGCCGGACCGGATTTCATCTCCGGGCCGCAGGAGCGCACCGTCCAGGTACCCGTGCGAATGCTCGAGCACGCGCGCTTTCGCCTGGCCGAGGGCCGGGTCGAGACCGGCGCCGGCCAGGGCCCAGGCGAGCCGGGCGACGTGTTGCGCCGGGCCAGCGACGACGAGGACGACGACGAGGCCCAGGGCGGGAACGAAGAAGGCGAAGTGCGGATGCTGCTCGAATTCTCGATCGACGAGGTCATGGACTGGCTGTGGCAAGACCTGCGCCTGCCCGACCTGAAACCCAAGCCCAGTCCCGGCATCGACGACACCGAACTGGTGCGCGAAGGCTGGGACAAGCGCGGCGCCCGTTCGCGCCTCGACCGCCGCCGCACGCTCAAGGAAGCGATCAAGCGCCGCGCCGTGCAGGCCGATCCCCTGCCCTTCACCGACGAGGATTTGCGTTTCCGCCAGCTGGTGAACCGCCCGCGCCCCGCCACCGCGGCGCTGATCTTTTTCGTGGTCGACGTCTCGGCCAGCATGACCCAGCTCGAGCGCAGGCTCGCCAAGTCGTTTTTCTTCTTCGCCCTGCAAGGCCTGCGCCGCCAGTACGCCAAGGTGGCGGCGCGTTTCGTGGCCCATACCACCCAGGCGTGGGAGTTCCGTGAGGCCGACTTCTTCCAGGTGAGCGGCATCGGCGGCACGATCGCCTCGAGCGCCTTCCGGCTGGTGCTCGATGTCGTCCGACGGGAGCACCTGGCCGGCCAAACCAACCTCTACCTGTTTTACGCCTCCGACGGCGAGAATTTCACCGAGGACCGCGCCGCCACCCTGCAAGGCCTGAACGAGCTGGCCGGCATGTTCAACTACCTCGGCTTCGTCGAGACCCTGCCGGGCGTCACGCGGTCGCTCGATACCGAGATGCGGCGCCTCTTCGCCGACCTGGAAGCGCACGGCCGACCGGTGGGAGCCAGCGTCCTGTCGAACGGCGACGACGTGTGGCTCGCCCTGCAACACTTCTTCGGCGAACGCGCCGGCGCGCAGGCCGCACCATGAATCAGCCCATGAATCAGACCATGAATCAGCCCACGGGCCAGCCCATAACCGAGCCCATAACCAGGTCCACGACCGGGTCCACGACCGGGCCGATGAGCGACCGCATGAATGAACGCATGAATGAACGCGATCGCCGCCTGGCCGACTATGCCGCGCGCCTGGAAGCGCTGGCGATCGAGCTCGGTCTCGACTTCGCACCCGTGCACTTCGACATGGTGCCGAACAATTTCATGCTCGAGATCGCCGTCTACGGCTTGCCGGTACGGATGCGCCACTGGTCCTTCGGCGTCCGCTACATCCACCAGCTGGTGCGCCAGCACATGGGCAATTCGCGCATCTTCGAAGTCATGTTCCCGGGCGATCCCTGCCGCGCCTTCATGCTCGAACATAATTCGCTGGCCGAGAACACGCTGGTCACGGCCCATGTGCTCGGCCATGCCGACTTCGCCAGGAACAACGTGCTGTTCAAGCGCTTCATCGACATGGCCGGCAGCCACATCCTCGAGCAGAGCGCGGGACGCGCGCACCGGCTCGAAGCCGCGCTGGCCGCGCACGGCCAGGAGCGGGTCGAGGCCGTGCTCGATGCCGCGCTCGCGCTCGAGGCCCATGTCGACGTCGACCAGCCGCTGCACCGCCCCCGCTATCCCGAATTCCTGGCGCCGCCAGGCGACGCGGCGCCGGACGCGTTCCACGACCGCTATGCCCAGCTGCCCGGCGAAGGCATTCCGCCCGAGCGCGACACCCGCCAGCGCCGGGCGCCGCTGCCGCCCCGGCCCGAGCGCGACCTGCTCTGGTTTATCGCCCACTACGCGCCCGAGCTGGCCGACTGGGAGCGCGACATCTTCCTGGCGGTACGCGAGGAAGCCTTCTACTTCCACCCGATCTTCGCCTGCCAGATCATGAACGAGGGCTGGGCCTCGTACTGGCACGCCCGCCTGCTGCGCGAAGCCGGTTTCCTGCCGCACGAACTCTACCTGGCCGCGGTCAAGTCGCATTCCGACGTGGTCCGGCCCTACGCCGGCGGCCAGCAGCTGGCGCTCGCGCTCAATCCGTATCACCTGGGCTTTTCGATGTGGGAGCACATCATCGAGCGCCGGGGACTGGCGGCGGCGCGCGAGATCATGCGCGAGGAGGACGACTTCGGCTTCATCCGCAACTACCTCGACGAGGAACTGGCCGAGCGCCTCGACCTGTTCGTCCACGAGACCCGCCGCGACGGCGAAACCCGCATCGCCAACCGCGACATCTACGCCATCCGCGAAGCGATCCTGGCGCCCAAATACAATTACGGTGCGCCGTCGATCGCCGTCGCCGAACTGGCGCCGGACGGGAGCCTGGAGCTGCGCCACGATTTCCAGAACGACGGACGCGGGCTCGACCTGCAACAGGCCGAGCGCGTCATGGAATACATCGAACGCGTCTGGCGCCGTCCGGTCAGCCTCAACACCGTGGACTTCCGCGGCGTGGTGCGCACGCTGCCGGCGCGCCGGGCCGGCTTTTGACGGATGCCCAGGTGCGGCGCGGGTCCGTCGCAGCCCTCGCTTGCGATCGCGAGCGCCCGGGCACAGCGCGACGAGCGCCGGGCCCGGGCCCGGGCCTGCACACCCCGATCCGCCCGGACTCACCCGAGGCGCGCGGCCACGCCGGGATCGTAGCGCCCGGGCGCCAGGATACCGTGCGGATCGAGCGCCGCCTTCAGGGCGGCGACGGTGCGCCAGTAGCTGTCGCCGACGGGGTCGAGCGCCGCCATCGAGTGGTTGCCGACGCGGTAAGGGATGTAGCCGGCCTCGAACATCTCGCGGAACACGGCATCGTGGCAAGCGCGGGCGCGCGCGGCTTCCTCCGGGTCGTCCTTGTCGTAGACCACCGTCAGCACGCCGCCCAGGCTGCGCTCGTTGATCATGCTGAAAGTCGCGAACAGGTCGAAGCCGTGACGTTCGAACTGCGCCTCGGCCAACGCATGCACGGCCAGCAGGTCGGCGCCGCGCAGCGGCAGCACCGGCGACACCCAGAGCAGGCCGCAGTTGTCGCGCGCCGGATCGGCCGCTTCGGGGAAGCTGCCCGGCAAGCCGCCGCGGCGGCGCCAGTAGGCGCCGGCCAGGAAGCGTCCGTTCGGCACGCCCCGGTTCATTTCGAATAGCGATTCGCCGAGCGCGACCCGGGCCCGCAGCTGGCGCCCGATCGGCGTCGGGCCCAGCAGGCGGCCGGCCAGGGCGCCCAGGCGCAGGCTGCGCGCGCTGACGAATCGGGCCCGCGCCGGCG
The DNA here is from genome assembly GCF_042647645.1 of Massilia haematophila. Taxonomy (NCBI): domain Bacteria; kingdom Pseudomonadati; phylum Pseudomonadota; class Betaproteobacteria; order Burkholderiales; family Oxalobacteraceae; genus Massilia; species Massilia haematophila. The sequence continues at coordinate 1,368,987 of NZ_JBHRVV010000001.1, forward strand.
TCGGGCGCAAGGCGCGTTTCAGCGCGCTGCGGGCGGCAGCGACCTGGGCATCGCTGCCGTACAGCGCGCCTGAAACGGTCCAGGGCTGGATGCCCCCCGCTTCGCACAGCGTGGCCCGCAACGCGGGCGACAGGCGCGCGCCCTCGGGGACGTCGGCGCGCGGGAATACCCGGCCGCCCGACAGTACGCGCATGTCGTTTCCGATATGCAGGATACTGCGCAGGGTCCCGTCCAGCCGGAGCGGCCGCAAGGCATCGACGACCTGGGCGATGTCGGCGTGCGTCGGCACGTTGCACAGGAAATGGTTCACGCACTCGGCCTGGGGCATGAGCCAGATGCCCAGGCGCGTGACGATGCCCATGTTCGATTGGGTGAACAAGCCGTCCAGGAAGGGACCCACACCATACGGGAACAGGTGGGCGGCGCGGGCCTGGCGATAGTGGCCGAAGCCGGTCTCGAGCACTTCGCCGTTGGCCAGCACCACCTGCATGCCGGCCGCGTGCTGCAGCCGGTTGCCATAGGGCGAGTGCCCGAATCCGCGTTCCATGATGTTGCCGATGTAGCTGGTATCCGGGCCGGCGCCGGTGCAGTCGGCCCACAGCGCATGGCCTTGCTCGCGCAGGAAGTCCGACAGCTGGCGCTGGGTCACGCCGGGCTCGATCACGGCATAGGCCAGTTCCGGGTCCACCTGGACGATGCGGTTCATGCGCGACAGCTCGAGGATCAGTTGCCCGGCGCCGACGGCGCAGGCGTCGCCATAGCCCCAGTTCTTGCCGGTGCTGACCGGGTAGACCGCGAGCCGGTGTGCGCCGGCGATGCGCACCAGTTCGGCCACCTCGGCCGCATTCGCCGGGCGCGCCACCGCCAGCGGGCGCACCGGGCGCGCCGCCGTGCTGCGCGCATAGGTGGCGAGGGTAGCTTCGTCGGCCAGCAGGTGGGCCGCGCCGACCACCGCCGCCATTGCCTCCAGCGCAGCGCCGTGCTCCAGCGCGCCATGCAGTTCGCTCAGGTTGGTCATGCCCGCTCCTCCCCGTCGCACAGCGCGGCCAGGCGCGCCGTGATGTCGGCTTCCTCCCGCACCGGGAGGAAATACGGATAGAAAGAACGCTCGGTGTCCGGTTCGGCGAAGCGTCCGCCCCATTCGCGGATACTGGCGCCCATCCGCGACAACGGCAGGCGCAGCAGCACGGCCGGCGCACCGACGCGGCTGCAGGCGCGTTCGCCGCCGAAGTCGGCGAAGCCCAGCATGCGCTGGTAGAAGGCGACATGGCGCGGATTGACTTCGATCACGTAGTCGGTGTAGCCGTGCAGCTTGTGGGCATACAGGTAGGAGATGTGGATCAGGGCCGCGAAGACGCGCTTCGACATGCCCTTGTCGATCGCCAGGCGCGAGGGTTCGCACAGGCGCCTGCCGGCATGCCGCAGGGGCGCCAGGCGGTCGCCGAAGTTCTCGTCGGCCGGCAGGCTGCCGTCGAGGTCCAGCCACAGGCTCATCGTTCCGACCACCTCGCCGGCGGTTTCCGCATAAAAGGTGACGCGCCGCCGGTCTCGCGTTTCGCCCGGCTCGAGCGCGTAGCCGCGCCACGCATACATGCGGCGCAGCAGTACCCCGGCATCGTCGCGCCGCCCGCTCGAGGTGGCCAGGCGGACGTTGAACAACTGGGGCCGCGGCGGGTTCGTGACGCGCGGCGCGGCGCGGGGGCACGGTTCCCGGCGCGGCGCGGCGGCCGCGGTTTCGAATGTTGCGATGGGCATTTCATCGACCAGCATGCTTGCTCCTCCAAAGTGGCGTCTCGCCGTTATTGGCGAAAACCTTTGCTGCCGAGTCAGACAAGCCCTGCCTCAGGCAGGTTCCCGGCCGCGAGCCATGAAATTTGCTATCTGAACATGGATCAAGGCCAAGAGAAATTTTCTACAAGCATTGATCGATTTCCCGGCCACCTGGCGCCCCGATGCGCGCCCCGACAGCCGTTTCTTGACCGGCATCAACCGGAAAAAGGGTAACGAAATGCATCGTTTTCCCAGCCATATAATGATCGAACGGCGTCATGAAACGGCCGTCATCAGGCGGCGCCATCCTGCGCCGCGCAGCCAGGCTTTCACTGGAGATTACGCGATGAAGCCCGATCAGCGCCGTCATTTGCCCCGGCCCTGCACCGCCATGACGCAGCGGGTGCGGCCATGACCTCGCCCAGCCCGCACCAGCCGCCCACGCGCGACCTCCTGATGCTCGCACCTTGCCTGCCGCGGCCCGACGGGAGCGCGCACAGCCTGCGCTGGTTCCACATGCTGCGCTACCTGGCGCGCCACTTCCGCGTCCATCTGGGCTGCGTGGCCGACCCGGCGCGCGACGGCAGCCACTTCGGGCGCGTGCGTGCCCTGTGCTACGAAACCTGCTTCGTCGCACCGGCCGGGCTCCGCCAGCGGGTGCGCGGCGCCGGCGCGCACCCGGATCCGGCGCTCGCGTCCTGGGCGGCACGACTGTGCGCCCGTCGGCCGGTGGCGGCGGTGCTGGCTGGCGGCGCCGCCAGCGGGCGCTACCTCGAGGAACTGCCGGCAGGGCCGCTGCGGGTCGTGGATTTCGTCGAGCTCGAATCCGACCAGCGCCGCCGCCACGGCGCCTCGCGCCGCTGGCCGAGCACGGTCTTGTGGCGGCGCCAGTCGCGCCAGCTGCTCGCGCGCGAGCGCGCCGCCGGCGTCGCCTGCGACCACGCCCTGTTTGCCACCACCGCCGACGTCGCCCGCTTCCGCCTGTTCGCGCCCGAGTCGGCGCACAAGGCCCGGCACCTGGCCAGCGGCGTCGATGCCGACTATTATTCGCCGTACATCCTGCACCGCTCGCCGTATCGTCCGGGCCTGCGCGCGCTGGTGCTGGCCGGCGCCATGGACGAGCGCCCCAACATCGAGGCCGCGCGCTGGTTCGCGAACGAGGTCTTCGCGCCGCTGCGCGCGTCCGACCCCGCGCTTGCCCTGTACCTGGTCGGTTCCCGTCCGGATGCTCGGGTGCGCGCGCTGGCGCGCCAGGCCGGCGTCGTCGTCACCGGCAGCGTCGCCGATACCCGGCCCTATCTCGCCCATGCGGCGCTGGTGCTGGCGCCGCCTGGCAGCGCGCACGCGGGCGCCCTGCAGGTATTGGCCGCGATGTCGCTGCAGAAAGCCGTGCTGGCCGCGCCGCGCACGCTCGCCGGACTGGCCTGCCCGGAGCTGCCCGAGGCTTATGCCGCTGCAGATGCCGCCGCCTTCCGCGCGCGCATCGGGGCCCTCCTCGCCGGCGCAGCGACCGCACCTGTCCCGGGCGCCGACGGCGGGGACCCGCTGGCGGTCGGGCGCGCCGCGCGCGCACGCGTCATGCGCGAGCACGACTGGCAGCTGCGCCTGGCGGAGCTGCCGGCCCTGCTGGATCCCGCGAACACGCCTGCCGCCCGTGCCGGCTGACGCTGTCATGGGCAAGCATGCGCCAGCCCCGGTTCCGCCCGCCGTCGAGGCGCCGCGGCTGGTCGCGCACGTGGTGCCGCAACTGGACGCCGCCGGCGCCGCGCTGCTCGACCTGATCGCCCACATGCCGGCGGACCGCTACCGCCACGCGGTCCTGTGCCTGGGCGAGCACAGCGCCTTCCACGCCGACCTGCGCGAGCGCGGCGTCGAAGTGGTCGACCTGAAGCGCCGCACCCGGCTCGACCCTGCCTACTACCTGCGCATGTACCGCGTCTTGCGTTCGCTGCGTCCCGACCTGGTGCATACCCGCAGCCCGGGCAGCCTCGATGGGCAGCTGGTGGCCGCCCTGGCCGGCATCCGGCTGCGCGTACACGGCGAATATTCCGGCGATCATGCGGGCGAACATGCACGGCAGGCGGCCGCGCCGCCGCGCCGCAAGCCGCCGGGACTGCTGGGACGCGCGCTGCGTCCGCTGGTCAAGCACTTCATCGCGGCCGGCGCCGAACAGGAACGCTGGCTGATCGAGCAGGCGGGGGCGACGCCGGCGCGCGTCACGCAGATCTCGGCCGGCGTCGACAGCGTCGAATTCCACCCGCGCCTGGGTCCGCACGCGGCCGTCGGACCGGCCGGCTTCATGCAGGACGACGCCTTTGTCGTCGGCAGCGTGGGCCGCATGGACGCGGTCAGCAACGACATCGCCCTGGTCGAGGCCTTCCTGGGCCTGCTGTCGTCGCCGCACCCGGCGCACCGGCGGCTGCGGCTGCTGATCGTCGGCGACGGGCCGATGCGCGCCGAATGCCGGGCGATGCTGGAACGGGCCGGAGCCGGCGAACTGGCCTGGTTGCCGGGCATGCGCCACGACATCGCCCAACTGATGCGCGCGATGGACCTGATGGTCTTGCCGGCCGTGGCCGCGAACCGCCCCGAGACGCTGCTCGCGGCGATGGCCAGCGGCCTGCCGGTGGTCGCCAGCGCAGTGGGCGTGCACCGGGAGCTGGTGCAGCCCGGCCTGACCGGCATCCTGGTGCCGCCCAGGTCGCCCGAGGTGATGGCCGCCGCGATCGCCGATTATTGCCGCATTCCCGAGATGGCGCGGCGCCACGGGGCGCGCGCCCGCGGCCAGGTGATCGCCCACCACAGCCTGCCGGCGATGGCGCGCAGCTACATCGCCGTCTACGACGCGCTCGCGCAGCAGGAGACGCCTGCGCGGCGCTAGTCACGCAGGCGGCAAGCGCGAGGCGACTGCAGGCCGCCGCGCGCGGCGGCGCGGCACTGTCTACGGCACGCCAGCCAGCGGCACGGCGGCATCCTGGCGGTGACCGTGCGCACAGCCATCGTGGCGCTGGCGCGCAAACCACTGTTCGAGCATCATCAGGACCCATACCGTCCGGCCATGCGCCGCCGGGTCCTCCGCCAGCCGGCGCGACAGCAGCAGGTCGATGAAGTCGCGCCGCACGATGCGGCGCCGGGCCAGGTCCGACAGGCTGTCGCAGGCCAGCGCGCGCAGGCTGGCATCGGTCTGCAGCCAGCGGCCGAGCGGCAGTTGCGGCGCGCCGGGGCTGCGCCAGGATTGGCCAGGCACCAGGGTGCCGAGCGCCGCGCCGAACAGCTTGCGGGCGCCGTCGTCGCACTTGTAGCGCGGCGCCAGCCGTGCCGACATCGCGACCACGGCGTCGCCCAGGAAGGGATGGACCGCTTCGATGCCGGCCGCGGCGCAGGCGCCGGCGAATGCCGGCAGCACCCGGCATGGGAGGTCGATGCGCAGCTCCAGTTCGACCAGCCGGTTGACGGCGCTGCGCCCCTGCGCGCCCCACCAGGCCGCCGCTTCCAGGGCCGCGGGCGCCTCCGGATCGACCAGTTCCAGGAAGGTCGGCTCGAACACGTCGGGCCCGTAGCCGAGCAGGACGTTGGCGCGGCGCAGCCGGGCCGGGACCGGCGCCAGCGACAGCTCGATGCGCTCGCGCAGGCGCGCGAACAGGCCGGGCACGCGCGCCGCGAGGCGGAACAGGATGGGCTCGATGGCGAGCTGGCGCAGCGCGCCCGGCAGGCGCTCGTAGCGTCCGGGGCGGGCCAGCTGCGCATGGCGGCGGCCGCGCCCGAACAGCTGTGCGCCACCCTGGGCGCCGACCAGCCGGGTGGCGCCGTCCGCGCGCGCCATGCGCGCCGCCGCCAGCAGCGCCACGGCCGCCGGATCGCCGCACGGCCCGTCGCAGGCCGAAGCCAGGACCGGCACCGCGGCGGTCACGTCGCATGGCCCGACCACGATCTCGGCATGACGGCTGCCCAGCCTGCGCGCACTGGCACGCGCCGGTTCGAGCGCACCATGGCTGCCGCCGGCAAAGCCGACGGCGTAGGTGCGGACCGGATCGCCGCCGGCGCGCTGCAGCAGGCCGGCCAGCGCGGTACTGCCGGCGCCGCCGCCCAGCAGCACGGCGTCGCCGGCCGGGTCGCGGTCGCCGTCGACCGCGCAGCTCAAGGCATCGGCCAGCTCGGTGCAAGGCGCCGCATCGAGGGCGTGTTCGGTATAACGCATGCGCCAGTAATGCACGCGCTCGGCGCGGCCGTCGCGCAGGTGCAGGCACTCGCCCGGCGCGAGCCGGCGCTGTCCTTGCAGCATGGCGCGCGGCCCGGGCACCGCATGCAGGTAGAGATAGTCGTAGATGGCCTGGGGATCGATTTCGCGCCCGGCGCCGGGATGGCGCGCGAGCGCCGCGCCGCTGCTGGCGAACAGCAGGGTCCGGCCCACCATCTGGTAGTACAGCGGTCGCGTCGCGCAGCGGTCGACCGCCAGCAGCGCCTCGGCGCGCCGCTCGTCCAGGATGGCGAAGGCGAAATGCCCGGACAGCGCGGCGCATGCCTTGGCGCCATGGGTGCGCCACAGCCGGGCCAGTGCTTCGGGACGTTCGCCCCAGTGCGCGACCAGGAGGCCGTCCTCGTGCCAGAGCCGGGCCCCTGCCAGGGCCACCGCCCCCATGGCGTGCACCGCGCAGTGCGCCGGCGGGCCGCCCGCGCGCTGCAGCGGCGCTGCCATGTCGGCGATCGGCAGGGCCGCCGGCTCGCGCGAGAACCAACCGCACAGGCCGCTCATGGTGCGGCCTCCGCGAACAGCGGCGCCAGTTCGCCGGCCAGCAGCGCGCGGTCGATCTGCCCGTCGCTCGCGCGCGGCAAGGGCGCGCGCCGCACGTCGACCATGGCCGGCAGCATGTGCAGGGGCAGCCGCGCGCGGCAGGCGCCGAACAGGATCGTGGAATCCAGGCGCGCCCCCGGCCGTGCCGTGGCCAGCACTGCGATCACCTGGCCGAGCACGGGATGGGCCACGCCGACCGCCGCCGCCTCGGCCACCAGCCCGGTGCCGACGACGATCTTTTCGACTTCGCGCGGACTGACGCGATAGCCGCCGGTGGTGATGGTGTCGCTGCGCGCATCGACCAGGTACAGGTAGCCGTCCATGTCCTTACGCGCGACGACGCCCGGCCAGCGCCCGTTCTCGCGCGGCGCCAGGCCGGGCAGCGGCGGCAGCGTGCGGAACTGGGCCGCGTTGCGCTGTGGGTCGCTCCAGTAGCCGAGCGTGACCAGCGGACCGCGCTGCACCAGTTCGCCCGCTTCGCCGGGCGCGCATTCGCGTCCGTCCGCGCGCAACACCAGCCAGTCGGAGTACGGCATCGGGCGCCCGATCGAGCCGGGCCGCTCCTCCAGCTGGGAAGGCATCAGGCAGGTCGAGCGGCAGGCGTCGCCGACGTCGTACATCAGGTACACGCGGGTGCGCGGCAGCGCCCGCCGCAATGCGTCGAGCGCAGGACGCCCGGGACTGCCGCCGGCGCTGGCGATATAGCGCAGGCAGTCGCCCGCCCGCCCCAGCGGGATCTCCGCCAGCGCTTCCCAGGTGGCGGGCGAAGCGCTCAGACCGGTGATCTCGCCGCGTTCCAGGACCCGGGCCAGCGCCGGCGCGGCGGTCGCCTCCGGGAGGACGGCGGTGGCGCCGAGCGAGAGCGTGGCCAGCAGCGCGTTCAGGCCGTCATCGACATGCAACGGCAAGGCCACCAGGATCCGGTCGCCCGCGCCGATGCCCAGGCAGCGCGCGCTGGAGGCCGCGCCCGCGACCAGGTTCAGGTGCGACAAGGCACTGGCGACCTGCTCTCCCGCCTCGCCGTCGCGGTAGAGCAGCGCGCCCAGGGCCGGCAGCGCGGGGTACGCGGGGCCTTTGGCGGCGCCGGCCAGCCAGGCGTCCCAGCCGAGGGCGCGCTGGGCCAGCTCGCGCGGCCCGCTGCCGCCGAGGACCACCACCGTGCGCAAGGCCGGGCAGCCGGCGAGGAGCGGCGCCAGCGCCGCGAGGCGCCGGGCGTCGGCCACCAGCAGCCGCGCCCCGCTGTGGCGCAGGCGGGCGGCGCAGCGCGGTGCGGACAGGTCCGGATCGAGCCCGACGAAGGCGCAGCCGGCGCTGGAGGCGCCGAGCAGCGCCGCCACCGCCTCCGGACAGGGCGGCAGGCAGACCGCTACCCGCTCGTTCGGCTCGGCGCCGCCCTGGAGCAGCGCGCCGCCGACCGCCGCCGCCGCTGCCGCCAGTCCGGCGTAGCTGACGCGCGCCGCGCCGTGCCGCAATGCGGTGGCCGAGGGCGTGCGCTGCGCCGCCTGCTCGACCAGTTCGTGAATCTGCTGGGCCATGTCTCCTCCAAAGATGCTAGCCGTAAAGATTCATCATTCAGAAAATCTGCCACTGGTCCATTGACCGGTATCAACAGATATTGCTGGAAGCTATCTGTCGTCAGTCAACACCACACGCCGACCTAGGTGTCAAATTGACATAAATGCATGATCGTTACATGGACAACCCGTGATAACTCGTGATAACCCGTGACAACGCGGCTTCGGCCCGCCGGCAGCATTGCCACCGGCCGCAGCAGTGCAGGAGAAGCCAGCCTCATGAATGCTCCGCTCTTGACCACGCCGCGCGTGGAACCGTTCTTCTTCGACGCCGAGCCGGGAACCCGTTTCAGCCTGTACCACGCGCCCAATCCCCAGGTCGCGCCGCGCGGCGCCATCCTCTACGTCCACCCTTTCGCCGAGGAGCTGAGCCGCACCCGGCGCATGGCGGCCCAGCAATCGCGCGCCTTCGCCGAGCTCGGCTACGCGGTACTGCAGATCGACCTGTTCGGCTGCGGCGACAGCTGCGGCGAATTCAACGCCGGCCGCTGGGAGATCTGGCGCGCCGACCTGGCCCTGGCCGCTGGCTGGCTGGCCGAACGCGACAGCGGCCCCCTGACCCTGTGGGGCCTGCGCCTCGGCGGCCTGCTGGCACTGGACGCGGCCGCCGTGCTCAAGCCGCGCCGCCTGCTGCTCTGGCAGCCCTATCTGAGCGGGCGCACCTGCATCAACCAGTTCCTGCGCCTGTCGGAGCAGCTCCGGGACCCGGCGCCGGGCGCGCCGCGCAGCACCTCGGCCCTGCGCGCCCAGCTCGCGGTGCACGGCATGATCGAGGTCGCGGGCTACGAGGTGGCGGTGCCGCTGGTCAAGGCGATCGACGCCTGCGACGCCGCCAGCATTGCGCTGCCGCCCTGTAGCGTCCACTGGCTCGGCTACGGTGGACCGGCGCCGGCGCGCGCCGAGGCCGGCGCGATGCGCATGAAGGAACGCTGGGCCGACGCCGGGGTCGCACTGCACTACCGCCAGCTCGAGGGCAGCCCGGCCTGGAGCGGCGCCGGCCACCTCGACTGCCGCGCGCTGCGCGACGCCACCAGCACGCTGTTCGCAGGAGATCCGGCATGAAACTCGAACAGCGCGCCCTGCGCTTCCAGTGCGGCGGCAATGCCCTGATCGGCATCGTCGATGTCCCCGAACGGGCTTTGATGCGCGGCCTGCTGATGCTGGCCGACAGCGGCCAGTACCGCACCGGCAGCTACCGCCAGTTCACCCTGCTCGCGCGCCTGCTGGCCGGCCGCGGTGTCGCCGTGATGCGCTTCGACCGCGCCGGCGCCGGCGACAGCGAGGGCCGGACGGGCGACCAGGCCGGCGGCGGCGACATCGCCGGGGCGATGAACGAATTTTTCACGCACGTGCCCGAGATGAAGGAATCGGTCATCCTCGCCGCCGGCGATGCGGCCGGCGCGGCGGCCACCTATGCCGCCGGCGACGCGCGCGTGGCCGGGCTGGCCCTGTTCAATCCGGCGCTGGCGCAGGCCGCACCGTCGGCCCGAAGCCTGGCGCTGCGCGCACTCGGCAGCTATGCGCCGCCGCTACTGCGCCGCCACCTGCCGGCCCTGCGCCGCGGCCTCGGCATGCGCGCGCCGGCGCTGGCGCCCGAGCTGGCCAGCGCCTTCGACCGCTACGAGGGCCAGGTGCTGCTGGTGCTTGCCGGTGGCGCCGCCGGCAGCGAGCACGGCGCACGCCTGCTCGAAGCCCGGCGCACGCGCTGCCGGCGGGTCGAGATCCCCGGCGCCGACGGCGATTTCAGCCGCAGCGCCTGGCGCGAAGCGGTGGCGGCGGCCAGCGCGAGCTGGCTGACCTCCTGGTGAGGCTTGGTGCAAGCCTCCTGGAGACCGCGCGAAATGCGTCCAAATCGTCTATAGTGATGCCTCTGTACAAATAGTAGAGTTGTCATGAAATTTGACGTCGCAATCGTCGGCAGCGGTCTGGCCGGCTTGTCGGTCGCCCTGCACCTCGCGCAAAGCCGCAAGGTGGCGATCATCTCGAAACGCGAACTGCTGGACGGCGCGAGCAACTGGGCCCAGGGCGGCATCGCCGCGGTGCTCGATTCCGGCGACAGCCACGACCAGCACATCGCCGATACCCTGGTCGCCGGCGCCGGCCTGTGCGACGAGGCGGCCACCCGCTACATCGTCGAGCACGGCCGCGAAGCGATCGAATGGCTGATCGAGCAAGGCGTCCCCTTCACGCGCGACGCCAGCGCCGAGCTGGGCTTTCACCTGACGCGCGAGGGCGGCCACAGCCAGCGCCGCATCATCCACGCCGCCGACGCCACCGGCCACGCGGTCCAGGTCACGCTGGAACAGAAAGTGCGCGCGCACCCGAACATCACCCTGTTCGAACACCACTGCGCGATCGATGTCATCACCTCGGACAAACTGACCGGCAAGGGCGTGCACGGCGGCGCGCCCAGCCTGGTCGGCCAGCCGCGCTGCCACGGGCTCTACGTCCAGGACGAACAGAGCGGCAAGGTGCTCACCTTCGAAGCCGAGCATACCGTGCTGGCCACCGGCGGCGCCGGCAAGGTCTACCTGTACACCACCAATCCCGACACCGCCACCGGCGACGGCATCGCCATGGCCTGGCGCGCCGGCTGCCGCGTGTCGAACATGGAATTCATCCAGTTCCACCCGACCTGCCTCTACCACCCCTACGCGAAGTCCTTCCTGATCACCGAGGCGATCCGCGGCGAAGGCGGCCTGTTGAAGCTGCCGCCGGAAGCGGGCGTGGCGGCGGGCACCCGCTTCATGCCGGCCCACGACGAGCGCGGCGAACTGGCCCCGCGCGACGTGGTCGCGCGCGCGATCGACTTCGAGATGAAGAAGCGCGGCCTGGACTACGTCCACCTCGACATCAGCCACCAGAGCCCGGCGTTCCTGAAGGAGCACTTCCCGACGATTTACGCGCGCTGCCTGGAGCTGGGCATCGACATCACCAAAGAACCGATTCCCGTGGTGCCGGCGGTGCACTTCACCTGCGGCGGCGTGGTCACCGACCTGGCCGGACGCACCGACATCCCCGGCCTGTACGCGGTCGGCGAGACCGCCTGTACCGGCCTGCACGGCGCGAATCGCCTGGCCAGCAATTCGCTGCTCGAATGCGTGGTGGTGGGCCGCGCCTGCGCCAGCCAGATCGCGGCCGCGCCGCAGGTCGAACACCCGGTGCTGCCGCCGTGGGACGAGAGCCGCGTCACCAACGCCGACGAGGAGGTGGTGATCGCCCACAACTGGGACGAGCTGCGCCGCTTCATGTGGAACTACGTCGGCATCGTGCGCACCACCAAGCGCCTGGAGCGCGCCCAGCACCGCATCGCCCTGCTCAAGGAAGAGATCGACGAGTACTACCGCAACTTCCGCATCACCCACGACCTGCTGGAACTGCGCAACCTGGTCGACGTCGCCTCGCTGATCGTCAACAGCGCGCTGTCGCGCCACGAAAGCCGTGGCCTGCACTACTCGCGCGACTATCCGGACACCCTGCCCAAGGCGCTGCCGAGCGTCGTGACGCCGCCGCGCCGCTGAACGCGGCTTTTCCGCAATCGTGCCAGGATCGGCCCGCCCCGCGCGCGGGCCCCCCCCATCCATGAACCGTCAACTCACCGCCTCCACCGCCCTGCTGCTCACCGTGCCGCCCGTGCTCTGGGCCGGGAATGCCATCGTCGGCCGCCTGGTGCGAGACGCCGTGCCGCCGATGACCCTGAACCTGCTGCGCTGGACGATCGCACTGGCGCTGCTGCTGCCGCTCGGACGCGCCGCCCTGCGCGCCGGCAGCGGCGCGCTGGCGAACTGGCGCCGCTACAGCATGCTGGGCCTGTTCGGCATCGGCCTCTACAACTCGCTGCAATACCTGGCGCTGCAGAGCTCGAGCCCGATCAACGTCACCCTGGTCGCTTCGGGCATGCCGGTCTGGATGCTGCTGGTCGGCCGCCTGTTCTTCAAGGCACAGGTACGCCCGCGCCAGGTCGGCGGCGCGCTGCTGTCGATCGTCGGGGTGCTGGTGGTGCTGTGCCGCGGCGACATCCACCAGCTGGCGGCGCTGCGCCTGGTGCCCGGCGACCTGTACATGATCCTGGCGACCATCGCCTGGTCGTTCTACAGCTGGCTGCTGATGCAGCAGCGCGACGTGCCGGCGGTGCGCGCGGACTGGGCGGCCTTCCTGCTGATCCAGGTCGGCTACGGCGTGCTGTGGTCCGGCGCGCTGTCCGGCATCGAAGCGGCGGCCGGCGGCATCGAGATCGCCTGGAGCTGGCCAGTCGCGGCCGCCCTGCTGTACGTGGCGGTCGGCCCGGCGATCATCGCGATGCGCTGCTGGAGCGCCGGCGTGCAGCGCGCCGGCCCGACCCTGGGCGCGTTCTTCATCAACCTGACGCCGCTGTTCACGGCCCTGCTTTCTTCCGCCTTCCTCGGCGAAGCGCCGCACCTCTACCACGCGCTGGCCTTTCTCCTCATCGTCGGCGGAATCGCCGTGTCGGCGCGCTAGCACGGCATTCCCCCTATTCCCTGGCGCGTTTTCGCCTGCAGGAAACGTGTGTTAGCCGACCCGGCAAGAATGCTACGATCCCAGCGAACGGGCGGATGAGGGCAAGATGGCTGAAGGTTTCATGGTACGGGACAGGGATGCGGCAGCCGAGCAGTTGGCTGAATTCCTGGCGCGCAATCCAAAAACGCTGGTCCTGACAGGCGCCGGCTTGTCGACCGCCTCGGGCATTCCCGACTACCGCGACCGCGACGGCGTGCGCCGCGGTCGCCTGCCGATCCAGGGTCCGGAATTCCGGCGCTCGGAACTGCTGCGGCGCCGCTACTGGGCGCGCAGCATGATCGGCTGGCCGGTGCTGGCCAAGGCCGCTCCGAACGCCGGCCACGAGGCCCTGGCCGCGTTGGAAAACGCCGGGCGGCTCGGATCGCTGCTGACCCAGAACGTCGACGGCCTGCACCAGCGCGCCGGCAGCCACGCGGTGCTGGAGCTGCACGGGAACATCCATTCGGTGCTCTGCCTCGACTGTGGCGCACGGATGCCGCGCGCCTTCGTCCAGCAGCAGCTGGTGGATGCCAACCCGCACTTGGCCGGCGCGCTGGCCACGCCGCTGCCCGACGGCGACGCCCAGCTGGAACCGGACGCGCTCGAGGATTTCCGGCTGCCCTGGTGCCCGCACTGCAACGGCACCCTGATGCCCGACGTGGTCTTCTTCGGGGATAACGTACCGCCGCCGCGCACCGCCTGCGCGCTGGCGCAGATGGAGGCGGCCGACGCCCTGCTGGTGGTGGGCTCCTCGCTGATGGTGTATTCGGGCTTCCGCTTCTGCCGCCTGGCGGCCGAAGGCGCCAAGCCGATCGCCGCCGTCAACCTGGGACGCACCCGTGCCGATCACCTGATAGGCTTGAAGCTCGAGGCATCGGCCGAGACGCTGCTGCCGCGTGTGGCCCGGCTGCTGGGCGCCGACAACCCGCCGCTACCGATTAGCGACATCAAGGAAAAGGGGGAACTGTGAGGACAAGCTACAACCCGACGCGCACGACGACACGCAACACCAGCGCCGCCGCACGGGGCGGATGGCAGGCCAAGGCCCTGGTCGGCGGCCTGGCCCTGGCGGCATCGTACTTCTACGTGCGCGCCAAGACGGCCCAGGCCGAACGCGAAAACCCGCCGCGCGGGCGCTTCATCGAGGTCGACGGCGTGCGCCTGCACTACCTCGAACGCGGCGAGGGGCCGGTGGTGGTGCTCCTGCACGGCAACGGCATCGTCGCGAACGACTTCGAAACCAGCGGCGTGCTCGACGCACTGAGCGAACGTTACCGCGTGATCGCCTTCGACCGCCCCGGCTACGGCTACAGCGAGCGCCCGCGCACCACGCTGTGGACACCCGACGCCCAGGCGCGCCTGCTGCACCACGCGCTGCAGGAGCTGAAGGTCGATTCGAGCATCGTGGTCGGCCACTCCTGGGGCACGATGGTCGCCATGGCGATGGGCCTGCAGGTGCCTGACTTCGTCCGCGGGCTGGTGCTGCTGTCGGGCTACTACTACCCGACGCTGCGCATGGACGCGCCGGTCGCGGCCCAGCCGGCGATACCGATCCTCGGCGACATCCTGCGCCATACGCTCACGCCGCTGCTCGCGCGCCTGATCTGGCCGCTGATGGAGAAACGCGTGTTCTCGCCGCGGAAGGTGTCCGAACGCTTCCGCCAGCTGCCGGTCTGGATGATGCTGCGGCCGGGACAGCTGCGCGCGGCAGGCGCCGACGCGGCCCTGATGGCGCCGGCCGCGATGTCGCTGGCGAAACGCTATGACCAGTTGCGCGTGCCGGTCCAGATCTTGTCCGGCACGCGCGACAAGATCGTCACGCCGGCGATCCACTCCGAACGTTTGCACGAGGCGCTGGAACGCGGGGACCCCGGCAGCGAGCTGCAGCTGGAACCGGGCGTCGGCCACATGGTGCATTACGCGCATCCGGAACTGGTGGCGCGCGCGGTCGATGCCATCGCGGCCCAGGTGGGCGAGCCGGTGACGCTGCGCAGCCCGCGCGCGGAGGCGCTGGCGCGGGCGGGCGAAAGCGGGGTGTGAGCGATCAAGGTCGAACGGCGGGTCGAACGGTGGCGACCGCAGCGGGGCGGGCAAGCGTACTAGACCGCGTGGGCACGGGTGCCCACCCTACTCCCCCGTAGCCGGGCTTCAGCCGACGATGCGCAGCGAATAATCGGTTGCGCGCACGTCCTTGGTCAGGCTGCCGACCGAGATGCGGTCGACGCCGGTCTCGGCGATCGCACGCACGGTCTGCATGTTGATGCCGCCCGAGGCTTCCAGCAAGGCGCGTCCCGCGTTCACCTTCACCGCTTCGCGCATGGCGTCGAGGTCGAAGTTGTCGAGCAGGACGGACTGCACGCCGGCCGCCAGTGCTTCCTCGAGCTGGGCAATGGTCTCGACCTCGATCTGGACGGGGACGTTGGCACCCCGGCCGGCATTCAGCGCATTCGCGTTCTCCAGCGCGCGGGTCACGCCGCCGGCGGCCGCGATGTGGTTTTCCTTGATCAGGATGCCGTCGTACAGGGCCATGCGCTGGTTCTTGCCGCCGCCCACGCGAACCGCGTACTTCTGCGCTTGGCGCAGGCCAGGCAGGGTCTTGCGGGTGTCGAGGATGGCGGCGCTGGTGCCGGCAATCACGTCCACGTACTTGCGGGTGGCGGAAGCGACGCCCGACAGCAGCTGCATGAAGTTCAGGGCGGCGCGTTCGGCGGTCAGGAGCGAGCGCGGCGAGCCCTCGATGGTGCAGACCACGCTGTCGGCGGCCATCAGGTCGCCTTCGGCGTATTGCCAGTCGATCTCGATGTCGTGGTCGACCGCCAGCATCACGCCCTCGAACCAGGGCGCGCCGCACAGCACGGCTTCCTCGCGCACGATCACGCGCGCCTTCGCCCGCGGCTCGGTGGGCACCAGCAGGCCAGTCAGGTCGCCGGTGCCGACGTCTTCCAGCAGCGCGACCAGGATGTTCTGCTCGAATGCGGCCTGCAGCTTCTCGTCGAACTGGTCGTGGGGGTTTCGTAGCGTCGTCATGCGGGGCCTACTCCCGAAAACAGTTGAGTATTGTTCTCCAGCGCGCCTTGCGGCAGCGCCTGCGCTTTCTTGGCGGCGGCGAAATCGAGCATGCGGTCGATCGCGCGCACGGCCTGGCGGCCGATTTCGGGATCGACGAAGACCTCGTTGGCGCCGGTCTCAACGCGGTTTTCCAATGCGTCGGCCAGGTTCTTCAGGCCGTTCATCGCCATCCAGGGGCAGTGCGCGCAGCTCTTGCAGGTCGCACTGTTGCCGGCGGTCGGCGCTTCGATGAAGTGCTTGCCTGGCGCGGCCATGCGCATCTTGTGCAGGATGCCATTGTCGGTGGCGACGATGAAGGTCGTCGCATCCATGGTCTGGGCCGCGTTGATCAGCTGGGTGGTGGAGCCGACCACGTCGGCCTGGGCCACCACGTTGGCCGGCGACTCCGGGTGCACCAGCACCTTCGCGTCCGGGTGCTGGGCCTTGAGCAGGTCGAGTTCGATGCCCTTGAATTCGTCGTGCACCAGGCAGGAGCCCTGCCACAGCAGCATGTCGGCGCCGGTCTGCTTCTGGATCCAGGAACCCAGGTGGCGGTCGGGCGCCCACAGGATCTTCTTGCCCTGCGCGTGCAGGTGCTTGACGATGTCCAGGCCGATCGACGAGGTCACCATCCAGTCGGCGCGCGCCTTCACGGCGGCGCTGGTGTTGGCGTAGACGACCACGGTACGGTCCGGATGCTGGTCGCAGAAGGCCGCAAATTCGTCGGCCGGGCAGCCCAGGTCGAGCGAGCAGGTCGCTTCCAGGTCCGGCATCAGGATGGTTTTTTCCGGGCTGAGGATCTTGGCGGTCTCGCCCATGAAGCGTACACCGGCTACCACCAGGGTTTTCGCCGGGTGGTCGCGGCCGAAGCGCGCCATTTCGAGCGAGTCCGAGACGCAGCCGCCGGTTTCCTCGGCCAGGTCCTGCAGGTCGGGATCGACGTAGTAGTGGGCGACCAGGACCGCTTCCTTCTCCTTCAGCAGGCGGCGGATGCGCTCCTTCAGTTCGCGCTTTTCCTCGGCGGTCGGGGTTGCGGGAACCTTGGCCCAGGCGTGGGCGGTGCAGGCGGCGCCGTCCTGCGGGTGGTCGTATTCGAAGGTCTTGATGGGGATGTTCATGCGAAGCTTGCTCTCACATGTTCGCGCCGGCACGCACCGCGGCGCGCCGACGCAGGTTGGACGCGTGGGGTCGTGCGGGCCACATGCCCGCATGACAGCCGCCCCACGTAATTAATCGATACCCTGGCTCTTCAGGTACTCTTCGTAGGTACCGCGGAAGTCGACCACTTCGTTTTCCTTCACTTCCAGCACGCGGTTGGCCAGCGAGGAGACGAACTCGCGGTCGTGCGAGACGAAGATCAGGGTGCCTTCGTACTTGTCGAGGGCGATGTTGAGCGACTCGATCGATTCCATGTCCATGTGGTTGGTCGGTTCGTCGAGCAGCAGCACGTTGTGACGGCCCAGCATCAGCTTGCCGTACATCATGCGGCCCTTTTCGCCGCCGGACAGCACGCGCACCGACTTCTTGACCTCGTCGCCGCCGAACAGCAGACGGCCCAAGATCGAGCGCACGGCCTGGTCGTCGTCGCCCTCTTTCGTCCATTGGCCCATCCAGTCGGTCAGGTTCGCATCGGTGGCGAATTCCTCGGTCGGATCCTGCGGCATGTAGCCGACGTTGGCGTTCTCGGCCCACTTGACGCGGCCCTGGTCGGCGTCGAGACCGGTGATCTCGCCGCTGCCGATGCAGCGCAGCAGCGTGGTTTTACCCGCGCCGTTGGCGCCGATGATGGCGATGCGCTCACCCGCCTCGACCATGACAGAGAAGTTCTTGAACAGCGTGCGGTCGTAGGACTTGGTCAGGCCTTCGGCTTCCACCGCCAGGCGGTGCAGCTTCTTCTCGCCCTCGAAGCGCACGAACGGATAGGCGCGCGAAGACGGCTTGAATTCCTCGATCTTGATCTTGTCGATCATCTTCAGGCGCGACGTCGCCTGGCGGGCTTTCGACTTGTTGGCCGAGAAGCGGCGCACGAAGTCCTGCAGTTCGGCGACCTTTTCCTTGGCCTTGGCGTTGTTGGCCAGCTGCTGGTTGCGGGCCTGGGTCGAGGCCAGCATGTAGTCGTCGTAGCTGCCCGGGTAGACCTTCAGCGTGCCGTAGTCCATGTCGGCGATGTGGGTGCAGACCTGGTTCAGGAAGTGGCGATCGTGCGAGATGATGATCATCGTCGAGTTGCGCTGGTTGAGGATGTCTTCCAGCCAGCGGATCGTGTGGATGTCCAGGTTGTTGGTCGGTTCGTCCAGCAGCAGGATGTCCGGATCCGAGAACAGCGCCTGGGCCAGCAGCACGCGCAGCTTCCAGCCCGGAGCGACCGCGCTCATCGGGCCGTGGTGCAGGTCGGTGCCGATGCCCAGGCCCAGCAGCAGTTCGCCGGCGCGCGCTTCGGCCGAGTAGCCGTCGTATTCGGCGACCTTGCCCTCGAGCTCGGCGGCCTTCATGTAGTCGTCGTCGGTCGCTTCCGGATTGGCGTAGATGGCGTCGCGTTCGGCGATGGCGTTCCACAGCTCGGTGTGGCCCATCATGACGACGTCGAGCACGCGCACGTCTTCATAGGCGAACTGGTCCTGGCGCAGCTTGCCGAGGCGCTCGCCCGGGTCGAGGCTGACGTTGCCGGCCGACGGCTCGAGGTCGCCGCCGAGGATCTTCATGAAGGTCGACTTGCCGCAGCCGTTGGCGCCGATCAGGCCATAACGGTTGCCTTCGCCAAATTTGACGGAGATATTCTCGAACAACGGCTTGGCGCCGAATTGCATCGTGATGTTGGCTGTACTGAGCACTGGTGGGAACCTTTAAAGCGAAGTTTGCAATTAACCGTCTATTTTACCACCCAGGACGGCGACTGGCGCAGTGCAAGGATGGAAACACGGTCCAAACTATGCGCGGCGCAACGTGGGGTAGTCGGACAGCGCGAGCGTGAAGCCCGCCGCGTCCGACTGCAGCCGCGCCTGGGCCCCGAACGGAATCGTCACCCGGCGCGGCACGTGGCCGAAGCTCAGGCCCGTCAGCACGGGGATCGGCAGCGTCGCGCGCAGGTGGGCCAGCATGGCGTCGAAATCGTAGCCGTTGTCCATGGCGCCGAGCTTGTAGCCGGAAAAGTCGCCGAGCACCAGGGCTTGCTGGCGGCCGAGCACGCCGGCCTGCATCAGCTGCAGCAGCATGCGCTCGACGCGGTAGGGATGCTCGGCGATGTCTTCCACGAACAGGATGCCGCCCTCGATGCGCGGGAACCATTCGGTGCCGAGCAGCGAGGCCAGCATCGCCAGGTTGCCGCCCCAGATCGTGCCCGCCACGTCGACGAGAGGGTTGCCGCTGGCCTCCTCCACGATGCGGTGGGTGGGGCCGGCCAGGCAGTCCCAGAACTGCGCCAGGGTGAAGTCGCACGGTTCCTCGGCGCCGAAGTCGCCGGCCAGCAAGGGGCCGGCATAGCTGAGCGCGCCCGTCTTCGTGTACAGGCCCATCTGCAGCGCCGTGATGTCGGAATAGCCGACGAACAGCTTGCCGCTGGCGGCCAGGCGTTCGAAGTCGATGTGCGGCAGCAGGCGGGTCAGGCCGTAGCCGCCGCGCACCGCCATCACGAGCTGCACGTCGGGGTCGTCGGCCCCCGCGTACAGCTGGGCCAGGCGGGCCTCGTCGGTCCCGCCGAAGCGCTGGTGGACGGCGTCCGGGTCGTAGTAGTTGTGGACGAGGCAGCCATGGGCCTCGAGGCGGGCGATGCCGCGCGCAACCGCGGCCTGGTCGGGCGTATAGCCGGCGGGCGCGACGATCGCGACGCCGAGTCGGGAGGTGATCACTGTTTGACGAAGAGGCGCGGTGTTGAGTCGGCAGCCATCTTACCGTGCGCATGGGCATCGATCAAGGCAAGCATCCGCTCGTTGAGCTGGGCCGGCAGGTCGTGGCCCATGCCCTGGATGACCTCGAGCCGGGCGCCGGGAATGCGCGCGGCGGTGTCCTCGCCGCAGGCCAGCGGCACCAGCGGATCGCTGGCGCCGTGGATCACCAGGGTCGGCGCCGCGATCGTGGCCAGCAGCTCGCTGCGGTCGGGCGCGGCCGCCACCGCCAGCATCTGGCGCGTCACGCCGGCCGGGCAATAGCAGCGCCGCAGCGCCCGCGCGGCGCGCCGGCGCAGCTGCTTCTCGGGCGTGGGATAAGCCGGGCTGCCGATCGCCTGTTGCAGCGCGACCGCCTGGTCGATGATGGCGTCGACATCCTTCGGGTTGTCGGGGCGGCGCAGCAGCGCCTGGCGCGCCTGCGGCGTCGGGCCGGGCAAGCCGCGCCGGCTGCTGGTCGACATGATCGAAGTGAGGCTGAGCACGCGCTGCGGATGGCGCGCGGCGAGGATCTGGCCGATCATGCCGCCCATCGAGACCCCGATCACGTGGGCCTTGGCGACGCCGAGCGCGGACAGCACCCCGAGCGCATCCTCGGCCATGTCTTCCAGACCATAGGGCGGCTTGAAGGGAAGCTTGAGGCGCGACCTGACCCAGCTCCAGATCAGGCTGGGCTTGCCGGCGCGGTCGAACTTGGTGGACAGGCCGCAGTCGCGGTGGTCGAAACGGATCACATAGAAACCCAGCTCGACCAGGCCGTCGACGAATTCGTCGGGCCAGCTGGTCAGCTGCATGCCGAGGCCGTGCACCAGCAGCACCGGCGTGGACTTGGCGTCTCCCGCGGTGTCGAAGGCAATGCGGATGCCGTTGGCGGTCAGCGTCGGCATGGTGGCTGGACCGGCAAGCCCGACTGGGGCTGGCGGATGCGTTCGTTGAACAAGGCTGGTCTCCTAGCGCTGCCAGGGAGCAGCGCGAAACCAGCATAGCATTTTCGGCATCGGGGCGGCGCTCGCACGGGCATGTGTGCGCCGGTGTTTACACGCCGTGCCTGGCCGCGCCTTTACTCCGCTACGGGACGGCGCGCCGCCGCGCGGCGTTCGGCGAAGAAGCTGCGTAGCATGGCGCTCGCCTCCTCGGCCAGAACGCCGCCGACCACCTCGGCGTGGTGGTTCAGCTGTTCGTGGGCGAACAGGTCGAGCACCGAGCCGCAGACGCCCGTCTTGGGGTCGCGCGCCGCGTACACGATGCGCGCCAGGCGCGCATGCATCATCGCACCCGAGCACATGGCGCAGGGTTCGAGCGTGACGTAGAGTTCGCAGCCCGGCAGGCGGTAGTTGCCCAGCTTTTCGGCCGCGGCGCGCAGCGCCACCACCTCGGCATGGGCAGTCGGGTCGTGGCGGCCGATCGGCTGGTTGTAGCCGACCGCGACCACCTCGCCGTCCTTGACCACGACGGCGCCGACCGGCACCTCGCCTTCGCGCCGCGCCAGCTCGGCCTGTTCGAGGGCCAGGCGCATGAACTTCAGATCTGACTGCGTCAGGTCGGACTGCGTCAGGTCCGACTGCGCCAGGTCGGCCGGCGCGAACGCCGGCTGCGCTGGCCCGGACTGGAGGCCGTCGGCGTGCACGGTGTCAGGCATCGGTGATCTCGGCCCAGCAGTTCGGGGTCTCGTGCAGCACCAGCTTGTGCAGGCGCAGGCCGGTGCCGTAGCGGTCGGTGTAGGCCGCCTTCAGGATGCCGAAGGCGACCTGGGCCAGGTTCTCGACGGTCGGGATGCGGTCGATGACGACCGTCTTGTGGCCGGGCAGGCTGGCGAGGAACTCGCGCACCTTGTCGTCCTTTTCGTAGACCAGGAAGGCGTGGTCCCAGACGTCGACCAGGTGCTCCTTGGCGAGCGCCTTGATGTCGGAAAAGTCCATGATCATGCCGTTGTCGGAATTGCCATCCAGCTGGATCACCTCGCCGGTCAGCGTGATCTCCAGGGTATAGCGGTGTCCGTGCAGGTTGCGGCACTGGCTCTTGTGGTCGGGAATGCGGTGGCCGGCGTCGAATTCGAGCTTGCGGGTAATGGTCAGCATCAGCGTCTTAGGGAATCTGTAAAAGTTTATGGGTCTGGAGGCTGAGCTTCCACTTCGGATTGCGGCGGCAAGTCTCGATCGCCAGGCGCGTGTTCTGCGCGGCCAGCGGACCGTCCATCGGCTGGACGAAGAAATTCTCGAAGTCCAGGCGTTCGTAGGCGGACAAGTCCTGGTTCGCCTGCGGGATCACGACCTTGATCTCGTTGCCCTTCTCGACCACCAGGGTCGAACCCATCTTCGGGCTGACGCAGATCCAGTCGACGCCGGCCGGCACCGGCAAGGTGCCGTTGGTCTCGATGGCGATCGTGAAGCCGCGCGCATGCATGGCCTCGATCAGGGCCGCGTCCAGCTGCAGCAGCGGTTCGCCGCCGGTAAACACCACGTATTTCGATGGCGCATACGTCGACGGCCACAGGCTGTCGATCTCGGCGGCCAGGCTGGCGGCGTCGCGGAACTTGCCGCCGCGTTCGCCGTCGGTGCCGACGAAGTCGGTGTCGCAGAATTGGCAGATCGAGGTGGCGCGGTCCGCTTCGCGGCCGGTCCACAGGTTGCAGCCCGAGAAGCGGCAGAACACGGCCGGACGGCCGGCATGGGCGCCCTCGCCCTGCAAGGTATAGAAAATCTCTTTGATGCTGTAGGTCACGGTAAGCCTCTTGGTAACCTTCCATTATACCTCGCGCCAGCCAGCCTTGCCGAGCCCCGCGGAGGCTTCGCTGCGCTGACTGTGACTATTGCAATACGGCACGCATATTGACTATCAGCAAGATGAGCCTGTCCGACAAGCAGTAACTTGAGTACCGGAAAGTTCTGATAACCCGTCGGAAGGATCGTCATGAAGACAGCGCTCACCCGCGCTTCCAGCCTGCTGCCTGTCTTGCCGCCTGTTCTGCTCCTGCTGGGCGCCGGCGCGGCTGCCGCCTGCCTGCCCGGCGCCGTGTTCCCATCCTCGCTCGTTGGCGCCCTCGCCTGGCTGCTGGCGGCGGCCGGCGGCGTTTGTTGCCTGCTGCGCCGTGGCATCGAGCTCGATGACCAGGCACGCGAGACCGCGGCGCGCCTGTGCCTGGAGCAAAAAACGCGCCGCACGCTGGAGGCCGCGCTGGCCGACACCCAGTCGGTCCTGACCCGCGTCGTGCGCCAGCAGGAAGGCGTGCGCGACGCCGAGCGCGACCGCATCGCGCGCAGCATCCGCGAAGACCTCGGCCAGACGCTGCTGGCGCTGCGCGCCGAGATGGCGCTGCTGCAGGTGGCCAGCTGCGGCATCCACCCGGCCACCCACCAGAAGACCACGGCGATGATCGGCACCCTCGACCTGGCCCTGCGCTCGCTGCGGCTGCTGGCCGGCGAATCGCGGCAGCTTGCCGCCGGCGCCGACCTGGCCCGGGCGGTGGAGGAGGAGCTGGCCTCGTTCACGCGCATGCATGGCATCGCGCACCGCTTGGAAGTCGTGCCCGCCAGCGGACCGGCGCCGGCCGAACCGGGGCTGGATGCCCTGCTCTACCGCGCGCTGCAGGAGACGCTGGCGGGGATCGCGCACGCGGCGTGCGCCACCGAAGTGCGGGTGCGGCTGGTGCGCAGCGCCGCCAGCCTGGCCCTGTCCGTCGAGGACGACGGCGGCCCTGGCAGCGCGGATGCGCGCCTGCGGGACAGCCTGCGCCAGCGCCTGCGTGCCGCCGGCGGCAACCTGCAGGCGGCGCCGATGCCCGATGGCGGCAGCCGGGTGACGCTGATCTTACCCGGCGCGCATGGGCTGGTTCCCGGCTGAGAAGTCAAGCCTGTGAGTATTGCTACAAATCAATAGCGTCGGAGACCTGCGGTAGCAGAATCGGATCTTGTCAGCAATCAATAGATTGCTTAACGGATACTGATGAGGCCGCTACATGACCAGCACAACGATGCATCGCCCGATGGAGACCACATCGGGCCTTGTCACGCCCGGAAAGGATCTCGGTTTCGCCTACCAGCTGATGGAGACGCTGGCGATACCGGTTTTCGTGCTGGACAGTAATGCGCATGTGCTGATCTGGAACCGCGCCTGCGAGCGCCTGACCGGCGTGCCGGCCGAGGAGATCGTCGGCACCGACAATCACTGGCGCAGCTTCTACGAGCAGCCGCGCCCGACCCTGGCCGACCTGGTCCTGCAGAACCGGACCGACGAGATCCGCCATATCTACCCGCGCCACAACAAGCCGCCGCACCTGCAGTCGCACCTGTCGGTCGAGACCTGGTGCGACATGCCGCGCGCCGGCAAACGCCGCTACCTGGCCGCCGACGCCAGCCCCATCTTCGACGAACACGGCCAGCTCTCGGCCGTGGTCGAGTCGCTGCGCGACCTGACCGAGGAAAAGATGGCCCAGATCGCGCTCGAGAAACTGGCCACCCGCGACGGCCTGACCGGCCTGGCGAACCGGCGCTGCTTCGACGAGACCCTGAACGCGGAGTGGCAGCGCGCCCTGCGTCAGCGCCAGCCGCTGTCGCTCTTGATGGTCGACGTCGACAACTTCAAGGCCTACAACGACGCCAACGGCCACCTCGGCGGCGACGAGTGCCTGAAACGGATCGCCACCGCGGTCGCCAGCGAAATGCGCGCCAACGACCTGGTGGCGCGCTACGGCGGCGAGGAATTCGCCGTGATCCTGCCGAACCAGTCGCTCAAGGGCGCCGCCATCGTGGCCGAGCGCATCCGCCGCCGCGTCGAACAGCTGCGCGTGCCCCTGTACGGCACGGCGAGCCTGCCCGGGCTGCAGCACGTGACCGTGTCGATCGGCGCCGCCACCGCGATCGCCGGTCCCGACAACGACGCCAGCCAGCTGGTCGCGATCGCCGACGCCGCCCTCTACCGCGCCAAGCATCTCGGGCGCAACCGGATCAGCCTGCCAATGCCGGACGGGACGCAGGGCGTGTAAACATGCATATCTGATAGCGCTGTTCATTCCTTGGGGAATATCTTATGCTTCGCGGTTGCATATTTCCCAAGGAGACATTGTGTCGAAACTCATCCCGATGGCGCTGCTGGCGCTGTCCGCACCCGTGCTCGCGCTGCCGGCGGCCGCTGCGCCGGCCAAGACCGCCGCCGCCGCGGCCGGCAACGACGTCCTGCCCTTCCAGGCGACCGAAAAGACCCTGGCCAACGGCCTGAAGATCATCGTGGTGCCGACCGGCTTCCCGAACCTGGTGTCGGTGACCATCCCCGTCCAGACCGGTTCGCGCAACGAAGTCGAGCCCGGCAAGTCGGGCTTCGCCCACTTCTTCGAACACATGATGTTCCGCGGTACGCCCAGCTATCCGCCGGCGAAGTACCAGGAAGTGATCACGAAAGCCGGCGCGCGCCAGAACGCCTACACCAGCGACGACCTCACCAACTACTACACCACCTTTGCCAAGGAAGACCTGGAGATGGTGCTGAAGGTCGAGGCCGACCGCTTCCAGCACCTGTCGTACCCGATCGAGGCCTTCAAGACCGAATCGCGCGCCGTGCTGGGCGAGTACAACAAGAACAGCGCAAACCCGATGCAGAAGCTGTTCGAGGTCCAGCGCGA
Organism: Massilia haematophila; assembly: GCF_042647645.1. NCBI lineage: Bacteria > Pseudomonadati > Pseudomonadota > Betaproteobacteria > Burkholderiales > Oxalobacteraceae > Massilia > Massilia haematophila. Next base: position 1,394,184 of record NZ_JBHRVV010000001.1, read on the forward strand.
CGCCGCCTTCACCACCCACACCTACAAGCACACGACGATGGGCTTCCTCAAGGACATCGAGGACATGCCCAACCAGTACGAGTACTCGAAGGTCTTCTTCGACCGCTGGTATCGCCCGGAGAAGACCACCATCATCGTGGCCGGCGACGTCGAGCCGCAAAAGGCGATCGCCCTGGTCGAGAAATACTGGTCGAAGTGGAAGAAAGGCAGCTACAACGCGCCAGTGCCGGCCGAACCCGCGCCGCGCGGCGCCCAGTACCGCCACGTGCCCTGGCCGGCCCCGACCCTGCCGTTGGTGACGGTCGCCTTCCGCGCGCCGGCCTTTTCCGACACGATGAAGGACCAGGCCGCGCTGTCGATGCTGCTGTCGCTCTCGTTTGGCCCGACCTCGCCGCTCTACAAGCGCCTGGTGCAGGACGAGCAGAAGGTCGACCAGCTGTTCGACTACACGCCGAACCGCGTCGACCCGACCCTGGCCACCATCGGCGCGCGCGTCAAGAAGCCGGCCGACGGGCTGTACGTGCGCGACGCCATCCTGCGGACCGTCGCCGGCCTGCGCGATACGCCGGTCACCGAGAAAGAACTGGCCGACGCGAAATCGGCGAATAAATATGGCCTGGTGCGCTCGCTCGACAACACCGAGCAGATCGCGGCGACGCTCGCGTCCTACGTGCACTTCAACCGTTCCTACGGCACCCTGAACCGCTACTACCGCCTGGTCGACACCCTGACCCCGGCCGACCTGCAGGCGGCGGCCCGCAAGTACCTGGTCGACGACGCCATGGTGGTCACCACCCTGGCCCACGACGCCCTGCCCCAAGGCATCGAGGCGCTGCCCAAGCTCGCCACCCTGGCGCCAAAGGCGGCCGACGCCAAGTTCGACGTCCTGGTCCAGAAATCCAGCCTGCCGCAGGTGCGCTTCAAGCTGCTGTTCGCGGCCGGTTCGGCGCACGATCCGCAGGGCAAGGAAGGCCTGGCGGCCCTGACCGCCTCGATGGTCGCCGAAGCCGGTTCGCGCGAGCGCAAGATCGACGAGATCACCAAGTCGCTGTTCCCGCTCGCCGGCAGCTTCGCCGACCAGGTCGACAAGGAAATGACGACCTTCACCGGTTCGATCCACAAGGACAAATGGGGCGAATTCCTGGACATCGCGCTGCCGATGCTGCTCGAGCCGGGCTTCCGCGAAGAAGACTTCCGCCGCCTGAAGGACGCGCAGAAGAACGCCCTGGTGCTCGACCTGAAGGACAATAACGAGGAAGAGTTCGGCAAGGAGCGCCTGCAGACCAACGTCTATGCCGGCACGCCTTACGGCCACCCGGTGCTCGGTACGGTGAAAGGCATCGGATCGATCACCCTCGACGACGTCAAAGCCTTCTACCGTCAGGCCTACACCCAGGGCGCGGTGCGCGTCGGCATCTCGGGCGACGTCAGCGACGCCATGCTCGCCGGCCTGAAGACCGCGCTGGCGCGCCTGCCGCAAGGCGCCGGCCTGCCCGCGACCGCCGTGCCGCAGGGCCGCAAGCCGCAGGGCCTGGAAGTCGAGATCATCGAGAAGAACACCCGCGCCACCGCGATCTCCTTCGGTCTGCCGCTGGAAGTGACGCGCCGCCACCCGGACTTCCCGGCGCTGTGGCTGGCCAAGACCTGGCTGGGCGAGCACCGCGCTTCGAGCGGCCAGCTCTACCAGCGCGTGCGCGAACTGCGCGGCCTGAACTACGGCGACTACGCCTACATCGAAGCCTTCCCGGGCGGCATGTACGGCTTCTTCCCGCGTCCGAACCTGGGCCGCAAGGCGCAGCTGTTCGAAGTCTGGATCCGTCCGGTGGCGCCGCAGAACGCCCACTTCGCGCTGCGCCTGGCGTTGTCGGAACTGGGCAAGCTGGTCGACAAGGGCATGAGCCAGCAGGACTTCGAGACCACCCGCGACTACCTGATGAAGAACGTATTCGTGATGACCGCGACCCAGGACCAGCGCCTCGGCTACGCCCTGGATTCGCAGTGGTACGGCACCCCGGAGTTCACCCAGATGATGCGCGATGGCCTGGCCAAGCTGAACGTGGCCGACGTCAACGCGGCGATCCGCAAGCACATCTCGGCGCGGAATCTGTCCGTGGTCTTCATCACCAAGGACGCGGCCGGCCTGAAGCAGGCGCTGGTGTCGGACGCCTTCTCGCCGATCAAGTACGACGCGGCCAAGCCGCAGGCGGTGCAGGATGAAGACCAGGCGATCGGCAACATGAAGCTCGGCATCAAGGCCGAGAACGTGAAGATCACGCCGGCGGCCCAGGCGTTCGCCGAGTAACAGGCGCAAGAAGAACGGCGAAAGTTTAGCCCGGCTTATCCAAATCCAATTGAGGTAAGCCGGACTTAAGCGGCAGGCCGCAGCTGAGGCTCAGTCACCGCCGACAACACAACGGGCGCCCTCGGGCGCCCGTTGTCTTTCATGCCAAACCCACCGCGCCGCCGGCGCAGGCCGGCGGACAGCGGCAAGGGTCAGTCAGCTCAGGAAGTCATGCGGTCCCAGCCGTGACGGATGGCCGCCTTCATGTTTTCCCAGGTCGAGCCGGTCTTGCCGACGTTCTGCTTCTCCCAGTTGCTGCGCAGGTCGGGTTCGACTTCGTCCCACGGGCGATTACGGTACAGGTCGCTGTTGCGCATCTGCGAACCATAGCTGTAGGCCGGCTTGTACTGGTCGTAGTCGCTGCCGGTGCTGCTGTAGGTGGCGTTGTAGTGGTTGCGGTAGTAGGAATCGTCGTCGTCCGTGGTCATGCGATCCCAGCCGTGACGCACCGCCGACTTCATCTTTTCCCAGGTCGAACCGGCCTTGTTGCCGGCGCGGGTGGACCAGTCGCTGGAGAGGTCGGACTCGACGTCGTCCCACTTGCGGCCGCTGTACTTCTGGTTGCGCGCCATTTCCGAACCGTAGCTGTAGGCCGGGGCGTAGTCGTCGTACGAGGCGCCGGTGGTGCCGTAGTTGCTGGTGAAGTGGTTGCGGTAGTAGTCGTCGTCGCTCATCATGCTCGAGCGGGCCGAACCGGCGCCGAGCTGCTCGACCTCGACTTCGGTGTGGCGCACCGTGTCGTTGATCTGCTGTTCGCGCTGGGTCACTTCCTTGTTGATCATGACTTCCTCGACCACGCGCGCCGATTTCTCGACCACGGCTTCCTCGGCCGTCTCGCGCATCTCGATCGACTGCTCCTTGAAGGCGGTGCTGTCCGCGCTGCTGATCGGCTCGTCCACCGTGCGGCGCTGCACGTTCACGTGCTCTTCGCGCAGGCCGATCGACTCGTTGACCGGGGTTTCGACCACGCGCGAGAACACGCGCACGCCGCCGCGCTGCACTTCGCGCTTGCCGACCTTCAGCTGTTCCTGCACCACCGGGATGGCGGCGCTGCTAGTGTCGCGCTGCTGCGAGCCGGTCAGTGCCGATCCCTGCAGGGTGCTGCCCGATGCGGCCGAGCCTTCGAGCGAGGAACCCTGCAGCGACGAGGCGGAGGTCGACGCCGACGCGCCCATGCCCTGCTGGCCGAGCGAGGTGCTCGAGCCCATGCTGGTCTGCAGGTTGCCGCTGCCGGCGCCGTAGCTGCCGCGGCTCAGTTCGTCGTTGGAGGACATCGGCTCCTGGTAGGTCGTGCCCATCGGGTTCGGATCGTTCAGCGACTGCTGGTTCAGCGGCAGGCGGTCGTTTTCCGACTGCATCGACAGCGAGGAGCCCTGCTGCAGGCCGCCGGCGCCGACGCCCATCACGCCCGCGCCCGGCGAGTTCATGTTGCCCATGCCGGCGCCGCTGGCCCATTTTTCCGACTGCTCGTCGATGTCGACCGGGCCGTAGCGCTCGACAATGTCCGCGGCGCGCTCGACTTCCGGCTCGCTGTCGGTGTTCACGGTCAGCACGTGGCTGCCGCGTTCGATCGCGGTGTTGTACTTGGCGTGGTGCTCGGCGTTGTCGGTGCCGAAGATGTCGCTGAAGAAGTTCTTGATGCTGGTGCCGATGCCCGGCTCGTTGTCGGCGTCGGTGGTGGTGGTCGCCGTGGTGGTGGCGCCGGAGGCCGCGATCGACGGATCCTCGTTGCCGTGCGACAGGCGCACATCCTCGCGCGAAAAGCCCGAGGACAGCAATTCGTTTTGCGCGTTGACGGCGTCGTTGTGGTTGTCGAAGACAGCTATCAGGGTATGTTGCATGATCATTCCTCCAGACATTGGTGAATCATTTCGTTGGCGGGGTCCCGGATTCGTCGAAGCGTTCGACGCTGACCTGCTCCGCCTTGAGGACCAGTTCCTGCTGGTGATGGTCCTCGCGGCGGATCCGGGTGATATGGAGCTCTTCCTTGATGCGGATGCGGCGCTCGACCACCAGCACTTCCTCGAGAATCGGCACGACCAGCGTGTCGCCATCGTGGCGGGTGGTGGGCGCCTCGTCGGGCGCGACGATACGGTCGACCGGAACGTGCCTGACCTCCACCTCGTCGCGCCCGAGGCGCTCGTCGATGGTGACCGGCTGCTCGACCACGGTCTTGTGGACGCGCACGCCGCGTCCGGTGTCGACCGTCCGGGTGCCGACCGCGAGCTGTTCCGCGACGACGGGGATCCGCAAGGGATCCTGTCCAGTTGGTTCCGACGGGTTTCCTGCCATGGATGTGGCTCCGTAAGGTCGCTGATGCGAGACCAGATCAGCTTACTCCAAACGGGTGGGGGCTAGCGCACCATTGACCCTCGTAAACGGATGAGGTTTTTGGGAACTGGATTTCGCACGGCGCCAGACTGGATCGGCGCTTTCGGCGAAAGGAGGAGGAAGGCAGGCGTACCGCAGGCGGCGCGAGGAAGCGGCGCCGCCGTACGTCCGGAGGGGATCAGTTGAAGGGGTTGTCGACCTGCTGGACGTCGGGCGGCGGCAGGCGTTCCGGCAGGTCCTGGCCTTCGAGCTTGCCGACGACATCGCCGAGCAGCGCGTGCAGGCGGCGCGCCAGCGCCAGGCCGGCCTGGTCCAGCGTCAGGTCGACGTCGCCCGAGAGCGTGATGCGATCGAGCCGGTTCTCGATCATCAGGTCGCCGACGTGCACGACGTCGGCCTCGTTCGCGTACGGCACGAAGGGCTTGCCGGCTTTCTCTTTCTTCTTAGAGGTCATGGTCTTCCTTTCTGGGCGATGGCGGCGCTCACGACGAGCGCGCCTTTTTCTGGCGGATCTTCGGCAGCTTCAGCATGCGCTCCTTCTGCTTCTGGCTCAGCGAGGGCAGGAATTCGATGCCGACGATGCGCTCGAGCTCGGCCACCGGGATCACGTGGATCTCGGCGTTGGCGCGGTTTTCGGTGAACCAGGCCGCGGCCGCCTTCTGGCGCGGACTGTACACCACCTTGTACAGGTGGCTTGGCACGATCACGTTGCCGACCTTGCGCAGGTTGTTACCGAGGAAGGCCGGACCGGTGATCACGTAAAGTTGCCCCTCCTTCTTCGCCATCGTGCGCACCGCGCCTTCGATCGGCGCCCAGATGTGGCGGTTGTGGTCGCTGTCCTGGGGCACCATGTTGGCCAGCGTGAAGCTCTCGCGCTGGGTGCGGCGGTCCGGCATGTCGCCATTCGGCGCCAGGTGGCCGCGGTCGAAGCCGCTGCGTGCGTAATCCGACAGTTCGGCGCGCTGGGAGCGCGGCAGGCGCGATTCGGCATGGAAGTCGTTGTCGCGCTTCAGGCCCTTGGCCGCGTCGACGTTCTCGGCGCGCAGGTGCTCGGCCGACCACAGGGGCGTGCGCGTCACGCCCGAGTGCATGACGCCGAACACGCCGTAGCACAGTTCGCGCGTGGCGGTGGCCAGCTTCGGATTGCGGATTTCGGGCGCGCGGCCGTCGGCGTAATGGTCGGGACAGCCGGAGGCGCCGGCGAGGCCGGGGACGAGCAGTGCGCCGGCGACGGCAAGGGCGCTGATAAATCTAAGGAACATGTGTGCAGCAGAAAAAGTGTGACGGGGCCGCATTGTAGCCGACACAGAATCGCCCGCCCAAGTTCCCTGGCGGGCACGGCGCTCGCGCGCCCGCGTCCGCACGATTGGATGTGCATTGTGTTGTGGAATCCTCTAGAATACCCGCTCTTTTGATAACATTCCGTAACGGAAACAAACGACCGTCAATGGAAAAGGCCCCGATTCCGGAGGACCTGCGGCGCTTTGTGCTCACAAGCATTCCGTCCGTACCCTTCCTAGAAGCCCTGCTGCTGCTGCGCGCGGATCCGGCGCAAGAATGGGACAGCGACATGCTCGCGAGCCGGCTGTACGTGCGCGAGCGGACTGCCCACGGCCTGCTGGAAGACTTGTGCCGGGCCGGCATGGTCGCGCCCTGCGCCGACGCGCCGCACCCCTGCTACCGCTACCAGCCGGGTTCCGAGCAGTTGCGCGAGCGCATAGACGCGCTGGCCGACCTGTATTCGAAGCAATTGGTCGAAGTCACCCTGCTCATTCATTCCACCCTCGACCGCAAGGCGCAACAATTCGCCGACGCCTTCAAATTGCGAAAGGATTCGTAAGTGGCGGAAACGATCTACATCCTGTGCATCCTGACCTCGCTGGCCTGCGCCTGGCTGCTGTTCGCGAGTTACCGGCGCACCCGCTACCGGCTGCTGTTCTGGAGCGGTTCCTGCTTTGCGGTGATGACGCTGAACAACCTGTTCCTCCTGCTGGACAAGATCGTCTTCCCGGACATCGACTTCCTGCCGGCACGGCTGGTCAGCGCGCTGGTGGCGGTGGCCTTGCTGCTGTACGGACTGATCTACGAGAAAGAATAAAGAGAGGGAATGACATGACCGACCTGTTTACCGGCGCCATCACCATGGGTTCGCTCGTCATCGCCCTCTTCTTCCTGCGCTTCTGGCGCAGTTCGGGCGACCGCTTCTTCATCTATTTCGCGCTGTCGTTCTTCATCGAGGGCCTGCACCGGCTGTACTCGGCCGTGCACGACAACGGCGGCGAGGATTCGCCGATGCACTACCTGATCCGCCTGCTGGCCTACGGCCTGATCATCTGGGCGATCCTGGAGAAGAACCTGCCGCGCGACAGGAGCGGAAAATAGGCGGGGCACGAGCGCGTAGGGGGATTTAGGGGCCGAGGGGAATGCGCCGAGCGTGCGCCAACCGCGGCGGGTCCCGGCCATAATGGCGTCATGATCCCAATCTGATGACGGAGGAAACCATGAGCACGCCGCAACAGGGCGCCCAGCCCCAGGACCAGCAGTCGAAGACCGATGAACTGAACCGCTCCGAGAACCTCCTACCGGGCGAGGAAGGGGCCGAAGACGGCCGTTTCGAAGTGGCCGAGGAAGTCAATCTCGACATGCAGTCGGACGACGCGCGCCGCGTCGGCCAGGCCGGCAGCATCACCGAATCGCTGCCGGACACGGTCAGCACCGAACCGGAGAGCGAGGACAAGGGCAAGCCGTAACCCTAAGCCAAACTACCAGGCCTGCCCTGCCCCAAAAGCCTGCGCCGCCGCGTGCCGCGCAGGCTTTTCTTATTCCGCCGCATCATTCTGCTACATCGTCAGCCCCATGCGCAGGCCCTCGATGGTGTGCGCCTGCACGATCGGCTCGAGCCGGTCGACCACGCGGCAGGTGATGTGGCGCCGCAGTTCCGGCGCCAGGCTGTCGTAGTAGGCCCGGGTCAGCTGCAGGTCGTGCTTGTCGGCGTTGTGCGCGTCGGGCGCGTCGACCCCGAGCACGAACACCGGCCGCGGGCGGTTCGAGACGTTCGCCGTGCCGCGGTGGATGGTCAGCGCCGAGCGCGCCGAGATGTCGCCCATGCGCGGCAGCTTGCGTTGGGCGCGCGCCTCGTACCTGGCCCAGGTCTCGCGCGGCGGGAACATCGGGTCGCCAGTACCCAGGTCGTCCCACTGGGTGCCAGGTGCGATCTCGAACGGTCCCATGTCCTCGTCCACGTCGACCGTGGTGATGTTAAAGGCGAGCGAATTCAGGCGCCGCCCGACCAGGGTCTCCGGCGGCGACGCGAAGTCGCGGTGCCAGGGCTGGTGCAACGCGCCGGGGCCGGGAATGTCGAAGCCCGCTTCGACCACGCGGTAGTCCGGTCCCAGCACCGCGCGGCACACCGCCACCACCCAGGGGTGGCCAATGATGTCGGCGAAGCCCGAGATGCGTTCCGGATGCACCTCGACGTAGTAGCGGCTGGGGCCGCGCTCCAGTGCGCCGCCCGGCTGGCGCCGCGCCTCCTCGAACAGGGCGTCGATGTCCTGGCCCAGGCGCGCCACCCAGGCCCGTTCGAAGGCGCCCTTGCAGGCGATGATGCCGTCGCCGTAGAGGCTGCCCATGATGGTCGCCACGTCGTACGGGTCGGCGCTGTGTGCTGCGTCTTGCATTGCTGTCTCCTCGGTCTCTCTTGTGCGTTGCCGTGTTCTCGCCCGTTGCCGGCACCTGCGCGCTTGCTTGCGCCCTGCCATGCTACTCCGAAAAAATCGCCGTCGCGATGGCTGGCGGGCCCTGATTGCTTCGTCTGTGGAAACAAAGTCACAGCCGGGGCGAACGCACGACACGTCACAAAGTTGACATTGTTGCGCGGCGCTTTTACATTCTTATCCAAGTACAACGAGACCGCCGGCGTCCAGACCGTTCCGGGCGGCGCAGCCATGACCATCCGCGTGTCCCCGTCCGCCTCCCGCGCGGTCCAGCCACTCCCGACCGGGAAAAACCGGACGATTAGCAATTCCCCGGCAAGCCTGATCCTGTTCGTGTCGGGACGCGACGAACCCGAGCCGGCCGTGTCCCAGGTCGGCGCCCAGCTGGGACAGGACGTGGTGCAGGTGCGCACCGGCGCCGAGGGCCTGGTCCGGGCGCGCGCCACCGACTTCGCCCTGATCCTGGTCGAGCATGCGGACGACACCCCCGCGCTGCTCGATACCGTCGCCCTGATGCGCGCCAACCGGCGCTCCAGCCATACGCCGATCGTGGTGCTCGGCGTGCCGTCCGCCCCCTCCTTCCCGCTCGAACCGGTCTACGAGGCCGGCGCCATCGCCGTGCTGAGCGCCCCGGTGTCGCCGGTGATCCTGGCCGCCAAGGCGCGCTTCTATCTCGACGCCTTCAATACCGCCGCCGAGCGCCGCCGCGCCGAGCAGGCGCTGGGCGCCGCGCGCGAGCGCCTCGAGGCTACCCTGGCCGCCGCCGACCTCGCGGTCTGGAAGTGGGACGTCGACGCCGACTGCGTGCGCGGCGACGCCCGCCTGGCCGCGATCTTCGGCGACGCGGTGCCGCCCGACGCCCCGATGGCGGCGTATTTCGCCGCCATTCACCCCGACGACCGGGCCGCGACTCGCGCCCGCCTGGATGCGGCGCTGCGCCATGGCGAGGGCGAAGACGCCACCTTCCGCGTGCGCGCCCCGGATGGACGCTGGCGCTGGATCATCGCGCGCGGCCGGATCGGCGCCGGCGCCGACGGCCGGCCGGCCACGGTCAGCGGCATCATGATCGACGCCACCCGCCAGTTCGAGACCGAACGCCAGCTGCGCGCCAGCGAGGAACGCTACCGCACGCTGTTCGACGCGATGGACGAGGCCATGTGCGTGATCGAAGTCATCTTCGACGCCGGCGGCCGGCCCTACGACTACCGCTTCCTCGAGACCAATCCCGCCTTTGCCGGCCAGACCGGGCTGGTCGACGCGGTCGGGCGCCGCATGCGCGACCTGGCGCCCGGGCACGAGCAGCACTGGTTCGACATCTTCGGGCGCGTCGTCGCCACCGGCGAGCCGGCGCGCTTCGTCAACGAGGCGCGCGCCCTCGGCCGCTGGTTCGACCTGTACGCGATGCGCATCGGCCCGCCGGGCGAGCGCCGCGTCGCGGTCCTGTTTACCGACATCACCGCGCGCCGCCGCGCCGAGGAAGAACTGCGCCGGCTGGCGGCCGACCTGGCCGAGGCCAACCGGGTGAAAACAGAATTCCTGGCGACCCTGGCGCACGAGCTGCGCAATCCGCTGGCGCCGATCAGGAACGGGCTGCAACTGCTGGGCCGGGCCGGCACCGACGCCGGCGCGGCCGCGCGCGTGCACGCCATCATCGACCGCCAGCTCGACCAGCTGGTGCACCTGGTTGACGACCTGCTCGACCTGGCGCGGGTCAACCGCGGCCAGGTCGAGCTGCGCCGCTCCTGGATCGACCTCGGTGAGGTGCTGGCGGCGGCGGTCGACGGCAGCTTGCCGCTGATCGAGGCGGCGGACCATACGCTGTCGCTGCGCCTGCCGGACAAGACCGGCCGGCCGCTGCGCCTGTACGCCGATCCGACCCGCCTGACCCAGGTGATCAGCAACCTGCTCAACAACGCCGCCCGCTATACGCCGCGCGGCGGCGCGATCGCGCTGGCCGCCGGCAGCGACGGCGAGCACGCCGTGATCACGGTGTCGGACGACGGCATCGGCATCGCCGCCGATGCGCTCGAGCGCGTGTTCCAGATGTTCACCCAGGTCGGCGCCAACGGCGCGCAGGGTGGCCTGGGCATCGGCCTGTCGCTGGTGCGCAGCCTGGTCGAGCTGCACGGCGGCAGCGTCACGGCGGCCAGCGCCGGGCCCGGGGCCGGCAGCGTATTCACGGTGCGCCTGCCGCTCGCGGCGCGCGACGCCCCGCCGATGCCTGCGGCGGCCGCGGCGCCCGCAGCGGCCGCAACCTCCTCGACGGCCACGCCCCTGGCCCTGGACGGCGCGGCGCTGCGCGTGCTGGTGGTGGACGACAACCGCGACGCCGCCGACACCCTGGCCGCCCTGCTGGTCTCGATGGGACATACGACGGCAGTCGCGCACGACGGCTACCAGGCCCTGCGCATGCTGCCGGGCTTCGCGCCCCAGGTCGTGTTCCTCGACCTCGGCATGCCCGGCCTGTCCGGCTACGACGTGGCGGCGGAAGTGCGCAAGGACAGGCGCAACGACGGCGTGCGCCTGGTGGCCCTGACCGGCTGGGGCGGCGCCGCCGACCGCGAACGCAGCGCCCGCGCCGGCTTCGACCGCCATCTCACCAAGCCGGCCGCGCTGGAGGCCATCGGCGCCGCGCTTGCCCTCGGGCCCGCTGCCTGCGGCAGCGCCGCTACCACGCCAGCGTAAGCAGCAGGCTGGCCATGCGCGGCCAGCACAGCTGGCTCAGCTCGTCGCGCGCGGCCCAGCGAAAGCCGTCCATCTCCGGCGTCGGCTTGCCGGTCGCCTGGTGCGGAAAATAGCTGGTGCACACCAGCTGGCCCAGGTCGCCCAGTTCGCCCCCGGCCTCGACCCGGAACAGGTGCAGGCGCTTGTCGCGCCGGTAGGGAAGCTGCCCGAGGTCGGCGAAACGCGCCGGGGCGAAGGCCAGGCCGGCCTCCTCGCGCAGCTCGCGCATGGCGGCCTCCAATGGCGTTTCCCCGGGATCCTGCATGCCCTTCGGGATGTCCCAGGCCGCGGTGCCGGTGACGTGGCCCAGCAGCAGGCGCCCGGCGCCGTCCAGCACCAGGGTGCCGCAGGAAACGCTGAACTTGCTCATCGGGTCGGCACCTGGAGAATGTTGGGGTTGCAAAGATCGCAATGTATTCCTGACGGTTCTGGATGTCAATTGTGCGCGCCCGGTCCGGCAGGGGCAGCACACTAGGGCTTTGCCTTCGGGTTCGCACGACCCCAGCGCTTCGGAGCCTCAATGGATTTCACCCTGGATTTCACCTTCCTCGGCAAGGACCTGGAAAGCTGGGCGATCGCCGCCGCCCTCACCCTCGGCACCACCCTGGGACTGCACTGGCTGCGCCGCTTCGTGCTGCACAAATTGCAGACGCTCTCGCGCCGCACCGACACGGTCGCCGACGACCTCGTCGCCAAGATGCTGCGCAAGACCTATATCGCCGGCATGCTGGCGGTATCAAGCTACCTGGGTTCGCTCGTGCTCGATCTCACCGACAGGCAGCGCCTGGTCGTGTCGCGGGTGGCGATCGCGGCCCTCATCCTGCAGCTCGCGATCTGGGGCGACACCCTGCTGCGCGCCTGGCGCGACCGCTACCTCGCCAACGGCGACAACCCGCGCAAGTCCTCGCGCACCATCGTCTGCTTCCTGCTGCGCCTGGCGCTGTGGGTGATCGCCTTCCTGATGGTGCTGGACAACTTCGGCTTCAACATCACGACGCTGGTGGCCAGCCTGGGCATCGGCGGCATCGCGGTGGCCCTGGCGGTGCAGAACATCCTCGGCGACCTGTTCGCCTCGCTCTCGATCATGCTCGACAAGCCCTTCGAGATCGGCGACTTTATCATCGTCGGCGACGTCCTCGGCTCGGTCGAGCACATCGGCCTGAAGACCACGCGCCTGCGCGGCCTGGGCGGCGAACAGGTGATCTTCTCGAACGGCGACCTGCTCAAGAGCCGCATCCACAACCACAAGCGCATGGCGACCCGCCGCGTGGCCTTCGTGCTGCGGGTGGCCTACGGCAGCAGCGAGCAACAGCTGGCGCGCATCCCGGTGCTGATCCGCGACGCGGTCGACGCCGAACCGGACGCCGCCTTCGAACGCGCCCACTTCTTCAACTACGGCGAATGGTCGCTCAATTTCGAAGTGGTCTACCACTTCCAGAGCCCCGACTACATCAAGCACATGGATACCCAGCAGGCCGTCCTGCTCGGGATCTACCGCCGCTTCGAACGCGAAGGCATCCGTTTCGCCCACCCGCTGTCGATCGTGCGCCTGGCCGACCTGGACGGCGCCGCGCTGCCGGACGGTGCCGCGATGGCGCCGCCGCCGGCGTCGTTCCGGCACTGATCCGGTATGTTCGCGTAGGGTGGTCACGTCCAGCCAGGACAGCAAAAAGCCCGCCGGGCCATGGGCCGGGCGGGCTTTTCTGTGTATTTAGTTTCGCAGCAGCAGTCGCTTACGCGGCCTGCACCGGCAGCGGCTCCTTGCGTGCCGCGATGACGGCGTCGGCGGAGGCCGGCACTGGCTTGGCCTTGTTGCCCGGCACCGTGGTGCTGATCAGCTCGTGCATGCGGGCCGCGGTCTTGTCCCAGGACGTGTTGGCGACGATCTCGCGCATGCGCTGGGCCAGCGCGGCCTTCTCGTCGGCGTCCAGGGCGAGCATGCGCTCGCAGGCGGCGATGTACTCTTCCGGGGTCTCGGCGATGGCCACCACGCCGCCGTACGGGACCTTGACGTCGGTGATCGGGGTGCTCACGCTCGGCAGCTCGGCAGCCATGTACTCCAGCACCTTGGTCGGGCTGATGAACTTGGTCGACTCGTTCATGGCGAACGGCAGCAGGCAGACGTCCCAGCCGGCCAGGAACTGCGGCAGTTCCTGGTAGGTGCGCTGGCCCATGTAGTGGACGTTGGCGGCGCGCGGCAGCTCGGCCGGGTCGATCTTCACCACCGGGCCGACCAGCACGATCTGCCACTCGGGGTGGGCTTCGGCCATGCGGCGCACCAGTTCGGTATCGAAGCGTTCGTCGATGACGCCGTAGAAGCCCAGGCGCGGATGCGGGATATTGGCCTGCTCGGGATGCGAGATCTCGGCATTCTGCGCCTGGCGGAAGTGGGCGGCGTCGACGCTGCTCGAGAAGCAATGGGCGTTGGCGTGGCGGTTCTTCTTGGCTTCGTACAGGCTCGGGCCGCCGGTGAAGACCAGGTCGGCGATGTTCAGCAGGGCCGATTCGCGCTGCAGCAGCTGCTTCGGCGGATTCTTGAAGGCGGCCAGTTCGTCCATGCAATCGTAGACCACGAGCGAAGGATTGAAGCCCTGCAGCAGCGGCAGCGCCATCGGGGTGTAGAACCACACCACGGGACGCTCGTCTTCCGGCACCAGGTCGGCCAGCAGGCCTTGCAGGACCGGGATCTGGTCGTCGTGGAAACCGTAGTGCGGGACATTGGTATGCGGCTGGCACACCGTAATGTTCGGCGCGACGGCCGTCTTCTTCAGGTGTGCCTGCCCTTCGGTATGCACCGGCTCCTCGACGATGAGGATGTCGTAGTGTTCCGCCAGACGCGTCATCAGGTGCTGGGGACGCTGAAATACGAAGTCCCAGCGCAGGTGGCAAAACACGATCAGGGTCGGCATGTTGATTTCCTTTCGCCTCACAGGCGTTTCTAGTTGATCTTGGGTCGGCGGACCAGGGCTGGCGCTGTGCGCTGCGGCCCTTCATCGACGCCGGACCATGCAATCCTAACATGCAAATTTGGCATTATTTTCATTTATGCACTGCAACATTCTCGAAGGGAAACAGTTTTATGCCGCCGACAAGTCCGCTCTCATAGGAGAGGCTGGTGTTGCGTTGCCTCATCTGTAGGTAAAGTCCTACCTATATACAAGAAAAACAACTACGAAAACTCATCGATATCGGAGCCGTGCGCAAGCGTGCAAGTGTCTGGACATTGCTGGCCGCGCGCGTTCCGAAGGTCCCGGCCGCGATGACGCATGTCGCGCAGGATGTAGGCCCGGCGCCAAGGAAAGATGGGCGAAAACGGCGCGTCGACAGCGGCGTGCCGAGCCGTCTTTGCTGCGGCGCAGCAGGCGCGGGTGGAGGCGGGAGAAGATGAAGAAGGCGGAGAAGGCGGACAAGGCGCGGGCCGGAGCGGCGGCGATACGCGCGCTACGACCCACGCCATCAGGACTAACGAGCGGATCAGGCGGCCGGGTAAGGCTGGGCCCCTTCGGGATGGCCATCGTCGCTGAAGCCGTCGGCGGTCGAGATGTCGTCGATGCCGAGGGTCGCCAGCGCGTCGCACAGTTCGTCGACCTCCGCCCCGAGGTCGGCCGCGAGGTCGACCGGACGACTGACGCCACCCCAGGGCGGGCCGCCGTCGATGGCGTACAGGTTCACGCGCAGCACGATATGCTCGCCGCCGTCGAGCGGCGCCACCACGGCACGTACGGCATCGGGCTCGAGTTCCTTGCCCGCCAGCAGGCCCTTGATCTCGGACAGCAGACCGAGGATGGCGAGTTCGGCCACGCCCTGCTCCTTGGCTCCGTAGAACAGGTCCTGGTAGAGGAAATTCACCGACAGCCGGTCCGGGTCGGCCGCCAGGCAGCGCCGCACCAGGGGCGCGACGCGTTCGGTCCAGGCACGGTAGCGCCGCATGCGGTCGGCGAAATAGACGTCGGCGCCGACCTCGTCGCGCGGCACCTGGTAGAAGGGATCGTCCGCGCGCTTGCTCGAGAAGCCGAGCAGGAAGCGCAGTTCCATCGCCGTCTCGTCGGGCGCGACGCGTTCGCCGGTCCAGCCGCGGATGCTCGCCTCGAGCTGGGGCGCCGGCACCGGCTTCTTGCTCGCCAGGCTGGCGGCGGCCTCGCGCAGCAGCTCCTGCAGCGTGCTGAAGGAAATGTGGTCGATCTCGGCCAGGTCGTAGGCATGGCGCACCAGCGCGACCTTCGCGCCCGTGCTCTCGAGGTCGGCGGCGACGAAGCTGGCCGCCAGTTCCTCGTAGGCCGCGTCGTCGGCAAAGGTTTCCCCGGCCACCAGGCCGCCGGTGCTGCGCACGAAGAGCGGAATCAGGAAGGCGTCGATCTCGCGTTCCGGCTCGCCTTCGCGGCGGATATGCAGGGTCGCGGCCTGCTCGCCGATGTGGGCCTTGAGCAGGCGGCACGCCTGGGGATCGGTGAAGCGCGCGATCTCGATCGCGCCGTACAGCACCTCGTCGCGCTTGCGGCGCAGCGCCTTGCGCAGCGCGACCACCAGCTCCTCCTCGCGCGCGGCGGCGCGCTCCGGGTCGCCCTCTTCGCCCTCGGCCACCTCGAGCGCGAGGTCGGCCAGGGCCTGGGCCAGCGCGTCGGCATCGGGTTCGGCGGGCGCCGCGGCCTTGCGCGGGGCGGGCTTTTTATTTTTCGGCATGGACGTCTATCCAGAATGATAAAGGCGCCATGTTAGCAAATCGCCGCCCCTGGCCGCGCCCTTTCCTGCAGTTATCCGGCACGCTCGGGATCGGCGACCTGCGCTTCGCTTGCCCGCGCGTCGAGCGCGCGCGTGTCGGGCATCCGCGTGTCGGCTACCCGCATGTCCCCTGCCCGCATGTCGGGCACCCGCACGTCGCCTACCCGGATGTCGGCCACCCGCACCCGCGCCAGTGCCGACAGGATCGCGTCGGGCTCGGCCGGCTTGGCGATGTGCAGGTCGAACCCGGCCTCGCGCGCCCGGACCTTGTCCTGCAGCTGGCCGTAGCCGGTCAGCGCGATCAGCGTGGTGTCCGCGAACTGCGGCAGCGCGCGCAGGCGGCGCGCCAGCTCGTAGCCGTTCATGTCGGGCAGGCCGATGTCGAGGATGAAGACGTCGGGACGCTCGAAGGCGGCCCATTCGAGCGCGCTGGCGGCGTCGTAATACGTGGAGACCAGGTGGTCGCCGGCGGCCTCGAGCAGCAGCGAGAGGCTCACGGCGGCGTCGATGTTGTCGTCTACCAGCATCACCCGCAAGCCGGCCGCGGCCGAATCCGGCGTGCTCACGGGCGTCACGCCGGTGCGGCTCAAGGCCGGCAATTCCTGCTTCAGCGGCAGCCGTACCGTAAAGATGCTGCCGCCGCCGCGGCCAGGGCTTTTCGCCTCGACGCTGCCGCCATGGTGATGGACCAGGCTACGTACCAGGGCCAGGCCCAGGCCCAGCCCGCCCTGGGAACGGTCGGCCTTGCGCTCGCCCTGCGAGAACAGGTCGAACACGCGCGGCAGCAGGTCGGCGCCGATGCCCTCGCCGTCGTCGGCCACCTGCAGCTGGGCCTCGCCGCCGGCCGCGCTCAGCACCAGCTGGATGTGGCCGTGGGGCGGCGTGTACTTGGCGGAATTGGTCAGCAGGTTGGCCACCACCTGGGTCAGGCGGGTCTGGTCGCCGCGTACCAGCACCGGCTGCGCGGGCACGCTCAGTTCGAGGCGGTGCTGGCACTCTTCCATCAGCGGCCGGGTCTGCTCGACGGCGCGCTCGACCACGTTGCGCAGGTCGACGTCCTCCAGGCTGAGCGTGACCAGGCCGCGGGTGACGCGCGAAACGTCCAGCATGTCGCTCAGCAGCCGGTTCATGTGCTCGATCTGGCGTCCGATGACGTCGCCGGCATAGCGCGCCCGGTGCGGGTCGAGGCCCGGCATCTTGAGCAGCTGGGCGGCGGTGCCGATCGGCGCCAGCGGGTTGCGCAGCTCGTGGCCGAGCATGGCCAGGAACTGGTCCTTGGCGCGGTTTTCTTCCTCGGCCATCTGGCGCGCCTTCCGCTCGCGCTCGAGCAGGTTCTGGCGTTCGTTGCCGGTCTGTTCGCGGAAGGCCTGGGCGCGCCGCAGCTGGTCGCCGGTCTGGCGCAGCGCCTGCAGCAGGCGGTCGATCTCGACGATGCGCGAGCGTCCCGGGTCGGGCGCGGTGCCCTTGCCGAGGGCGACGGCGGTGTCCAGCGCACGCGCCATCGAGCGTCCATAGACGCGCCCGAACCAGGCCGAGAGCGCGGCCGCGCTGGCCAGCGCCGCCGCCAGGCCGAGGGCGGCGAGGCGCTTGGCCTGGCCGCTGCCGGCCGCGAGTCCGCGCACCGGCGCGGCGACGACCACGGTCCAGCCCGAACTACCGACGCGCTGGAAGGCGGCGCGCGCCGCGTCGCCGCGCCGCAGCTGGGTGTCGAACAGCCCCGACTCGGCGCCGCGCACCGCGGCCAGCACCGCCGGCGCGGCCGGCTGGCCGACCGCCTCGACGGCGCCGAGGTTGGACGAGATCGTATTGCCCTTGCGGTCGAGCAGGTCCACCTGCCAGTCGGCGGCCACGCCCGAGCCCAGGTGGCGGCGGAAGTGCTCGTTGCTGAAACCCTCGGCCAGCACGTAGCGACGTTCGCCGATGACGACCGGCAGCGCCACATAGGTCATCAGGCGGCCGCTGATCCGGCCGGGCATCAGGTCCGAGGCCAGGGCGCGTTGCTGCGCGAACACGACCTCGAGGCCCTGCTGGCGCTCGGCCGGCAGCGGGGCGTCGGCGGGGAGCAGCGTATTCAGGAGCTGCAGCCCGTCGCCGTCCATCAGGACGGTCCAGCTGGCGGGGCCGCGGGTGGCGGCCAGCGCCTCGCTACGGAACGCGGCCAGGTCGCCCTTTGCCAGCGCCGGCGAGCCGGCCAGCGCGCGCAGTGCGATCTCGGCATCGGCCAGCTCGTCCTCGACCAGCAGCGCCGCGCCGCGCGTCGCCTGGCCGAGCCCGGCCAGCGCCTGTTCGGTTTCAGATTGCTGGAGCAAGCGCAGCGTCAGCCCGGCGAACAACATCACCGGAACCAGGATCGCCGCGGCCATCAGGTACAGGTAGGCCTTGATTTGCATCTCGGGCTCACAGGTTGACGGCCGTCGACATGACAGCCAGCAAATCGATGATACCAACGCTGCAACATAAATCAAGAAAAGAAAATATTTACGGCAGCTAAAAATCATAGCAAAACGCATAACCTATCAGCAACATTGCTGACGACACATACCCTGCCGGTGTATGCTTCGGCCATTCCCACCACGCGCGGCGCCGCCGCGCCCCAACCGCCGGAGCCCAGCCGACAATGCTCGACAACTATTTCAAACTCAAGGAGAGCGGCACCGACGTGCGCACCGAGCTGCTCGCCGGCCTCACCACCTTCCTGACGATGGCCTACATCATCTTCGTCAATCCGTCGATCCTGGGCGACGCCGGGATGCCGAAGGAAGCCGTGTTCGTCGCCACCTGCCTCGTTGCCGCCCTCGGCAGCGCGGTCATGGGCCTGTATGCCAACTACCCGATCGGCATGGCGCCGGGCATGGGCCTGAACGCCTATTTCGCCTACGCCGTGGTGCTCGGCATGGGTGTGGCCTGGCCGGCCGCGCTGGGCGCGGTCTTCATCTCGGGCTGCCTGTTCATTCTGGTCTCGGTGCTGGGCCTGCGCGGCATGATCGTGAACGGCATCCCGCATTCGCTGCGCACCGCGATCACCGTCGGCCTGGGCATGTTCCTGGCCTTGATCGCCCTGAAGAACGCTGGCATCGTGGTCGGCAGCGAGCCGACCCTGGTCAAGGCCGGCGACCTGCACAAGCCCGAGGCAATCATGGCCATCGTCGGCTTCCTGCTGATCGTCACGCTCGACCGCCTGAAGGTGCGCGGCGCGATCCTGATCGGGATCATCGTCGTCACCGTCCTCTCCTTCTTCTTCGGCGGGAATACCTTCAAGGGCGTGTTCTCGGCCCCGCCCTCGATCGACCCGACCTTCCTCGCGCTCGACATCCCGGGCGCGCTGTCGGTCGGCATCCTGAACGTGGTGCTGGTGTTCTTCCTGGTCGAACTGTTCGACGCCACCGGCACCCTGATGGGCGTGGCCAGCCGCGCCGGCCTGCTGGTCGAGGGCAAGATGGCCAGGCTGAACAAGGCCCTGCTGGCCGACAGCGGCGCGATCGTCGCCGGGGCGGCGCTGGGCACCTCGAGCACCACCGCCTACATCGAGAGCGCCGCCGGCGTGCAGGCGGGCGGGCGCACGGGCCTGACCGCGCTGGCCGTGGCCGTGCTGTTCCTGGCCTGCCTGTTCATCGCCCCGCTGGCGGGCGTGGTGCCGGCCTACGCCACCGCGCCGGCCCTGCTGTTCGTGGCCTGCCTGATGCTGCGCGACCTCGGCGACATCGAGTGGGGCGATACCACCGAGAGCATCCCGGCCGCGATCACCGCGCTGGTGATCCCGTTCACCTACTCGATCGCCGAGGGCATCGCATTCGGCTTCATCACCTATGCGGCCCTGAAGCTCACCACCGGCCGCGCGCGCGAAGTCAAGCCGGTAGTCTGGGTCATCGCCGCCCTGTTCGTTTTCAAGATCGTCCACATCGGCACCTGAAGCGGTAACCGAACGACACCGAGGCGCCCGCTGCTGAGTCGCGCGGGCGCCGCAGAAGCCGATTTCTGTTCGCTTGGAAAGGCGTACCGTGCTGCTTCTGGGATACAATGTCGCTCGAGCCCCACTGCCGCACAGCGTGCACCGGCGCTCGTGTCCACGAACGAAATATAGCGTAGAAGCCTGGCTTTCCGGCCGGGCCTTTGCGCCAGCCGTCCTCATGCTTATGAAATCATTCCCGTTGTACGCGCTGGCCTTCCTGGCCTCGGCGCATGGCATGGCCGCCGCCGCGGGCGGGGCCGCCGACGACCTGCCGACCATCGGCAACATCCACGACGGCCTGTCCGTCGCGCGCCCCGAAACGATTCCCGAAGGCAGCTGGTTCACCTCGGCCGAACTGGGCGCGATCGCCACCACCGGCAATACCACCGGCACCTCGGTCACCGGCAAGATCGACGCCCGCCACGAAACGGCCGACTGGAGCAACGAATACATCGTTAGCGGCTTCTTCAAAGAAGACGAGATCACCGACGACGACGGCGAGCGCTACCGCCAGCGTTCGGCCGAGCGCTGGGCGTTGTCGGCGAAAGCCGCCTACAAGCTGGTGAAGGAAGGCAGCCGCGCCTTCGTGCTCGGTTCGCACGTGAACGACAAGTTCGGCGCCTATACCCGCTACAGCTCGTTCGCGGTCGGTCACGGTTCGCAGCTCTACAACAGCGACACCACGGCGCTGGACGTGGAGATCGGTCCTGGCTACTTCACCGGCCAGCGCGACAACGGCGAATCCGAGAACGGCGTGACCGTGCGCGGCGCCGCGCGCTTCCGCTGGCAGGTCAGCCCGTCGGCGGCCTTCGTGCAGACCCTGAGCGTCGAGCGCGGCACCTCGAACGTGCACTCGATCGCCGAGTCCTCGCTGAGCACCAAGATCAACGACACCATGCAGATGAAGGCCGCCTTCAGCGCCCGCAACGACACCAACGTCCCGGCGGACAAGAAGAACACCGATACCCAGACCTCGCTGACGCTGGTCTATTCGTTCTGACTCTGCTCGTCGTTCACGCGTGGGCACGGGGGCGCCCACCCTACGCCTGCATCGGCCTGTGGCTTCGGATACCGTAGGGTGGGCGCCCCGTGCCCACGCGTGAAGCCGGCGTTGTGTTAACGTCTACAACCCGCCGCGTCTCCTCATCCGTCACACCTGGGCACGCCATTGATGCCGCGATTACGCTCAGCCGCGCCCCTGCGCCACGCTTTCCGGCACGGCCTCGCGGTTCCTGCCGCCCGAAGTCAGCAGCAAGGCCACCAGGCTGAGCAGCGCCGCGATCGCCAGGTAGATGCCCACCGACCCGATCCCGTACTCCATCGCCAGCTTGGTCGCGATGTAGGGCGCCAGCGAGGCGCCCAGGATGCCGGCCAGGTTGAAGGTCAGCGAGGCGCCGGTATAGCGCACCGCCGGCGGGAACAGCTCGGCCAGCAGCGTGCCCAACGGGCCGTAGGTCAGGCCCATCAGGCCCAGTCCCAGCACCATGAACAGCACCACCAGCGGCGTGCTGCCGGCCACGAAGAGCTGCCCGAACAGCAGGCCGAAGACGGTGATGGCCACCGTCACTGCGATCATCGCGGCGCGCCGGCCGTAGCGGTCGGCGACCAGGGCCGACGGCGGGATGGTGAGGCCGAAGAAGACCACGGCGCCCAGCTGGATCAGCAGGAACTCGGTGCGCGAGAAGCCCAGCTGGGTCGTGCCCCAGCTCAGCGCGAACACCGTCATCAGGTAGAACAGAACGAAGGTCGACATCGCCATCAGGGTGCCGAGCACCAGGGCGCGCCGGTGCTCGCGCAGCACCGCCACCACCGGCACCTTGACGCGCTCGTTGCGGTCGAGGACGGCCTGGAAGTCCGGCGTCTCGGTGATCTTCAAACGCACGTAGAGGCCGACCGCCACCAGCACCGCGCTGGCCAGGAAGGGAATGCGCCAGCCCCAGGCGAAGAACTGCTCCTCGCTCAAGGTCTGGGTCAGCAGCAGGAACACACCGCCGGACAGGAAAAAGCCGATCGGCGCGCCGAGCTGGGGGAACATGCCGTACCAGGCGCGCTTGCCCGGCGGCGCGTTCTCGGTGGCGAGCAGCACCGCCCCGCCCCACTCGCCGCCCAGGCCCAGGCCCTGGCCGAAGCGGCACAGCGCCAGCAGCAGCGGCGCCATCGTGCCGATCGCGGCGTAGGTCGGCAGCATGCCGATCACGATGGTCGAGATGCCCATGGTGAGCAGGGCCGCGACCAGGGTCGCCTTTCTGCCGATGCGGTCGCCGAAGTGACCGAACAGGGCCGAGCCGATCGGCCGCGCGAAGAACGCGATCGCGAAGGTCGCGAAGGATTGCAGCATCGCCGCGGAGGCGTCCCCGGCCGGGAAGAACAGCTTCGGGAACACCAGCACCGCCGCGGTGGCGTAGATGTAGAAGTCGAAGAATTCGATCGTGGTGCCGATCAGGCTTGCGAACAGGACCGTGCGCGCGCGGTTCTTCGGCGCGCTCATGGATTGGCCGCCTTGGCCAGGGCTTGTCTGACTTCCTCGGCATCGGCCGGGCGGGTCACGCGCGCCACCTCGACGCCGTCCTTGAGCACGATCACCGTCGGCCACAGCTTGACCCGGAACGAGCGCCCGAGCGGGCGGCCGGGGCCGTCCTCGACCTTGATGTGGCGTGCCTGGGGGTAGTCCTTCAGGCCGGCCTCGATCAGCGGCTCGCCGGCGCGGCAATAGCCGCACCAGTTGGTGCCGAAGTCGAGCGCGACGAGGCCCGGGGTGGCGTCGATCGCGCTGCGTTCGGGCTGGGTGGTTTCATAGGTCATTCGCAGTCTCCTCCATGGTGTCGATACGACAAGCGTACCTCAAAAACCCATGGAGGAGCCAGTACTGCCGGTGCTACGCAAGGTGCATGGTCAGTGGGCATGCCCACCGGGCTCGTCGCAGTGGTGCGGATCGTCGCGGCACAGCTTTTCCTGGGCCTCGAGGGCGAGCCGGCGCGCCGCGAGCTGCTCCGGCGTGCGCGCCGGCGCCAGGATCTCGTCGATCGAGAACACGCGGCCGTTCTTGATCACCAGGCGCACGTCGGCGGCGGCGCGCAGGTCGGCCAGCGGATTGCCGTTCACCACCAGCAGGTCGGCCAGCTTGCCGGCCTCGATGGTCCCCAGGTCCTCGCCCACCAGCGCCATCTTCGCGGCGTCGCGGGTGGCCGACTGCAGCGCCGCCAGGTTGCCCTGGACCAGGGCCGCGCCGCGCAGGTTCAGGTGCAGCGAGATGCCGGGCACGACCAGCGGCGAATCGGTGCCGTTCGCCACCAGCGCGCCGGCCGCCCTCACCTTCGCCTGCTGGGTTGCGTCGTTGACGATGGTGGCGATCTGGGCGGCGGTCGGCGGCACCGCGTTCTGCAGGCCGGAGACGAAGTTCGGCGGCACCAGCACGAAGCGCGGGTCGCTGACGATGCCGGGATCCAGGCCGGCCAGCGCGCCGGCCGAGAACAGGGTGTCGATCAGGCGGAAGTCGCCCTTGCCGTAGACGTCGGCCGCGTCCTGGTAGGTGATCGCGCGGACAAACGACTTCGACCAACCGTAGCCCATGCGCTGGGTGGCCGACAGGTGGGTGGTGCCGGCCAGGCCGGTGGCGGCGCCCGGCTGCACCATGTGGGTCCCGCTGGGCACGCCCAGGTCGAGCGCGCCCTGGGCGATGCGTTCCATGATCGGGATCGGCGCGCGCACATAGCTCTTCAGGAAATCGGCGTCCATGCGCTTGGCCTTGTCGATCTCGATCTGCGCGATCTGCGGCGTGCGCAGGGTGCGCGCGAAGCTGTAGAACAGGCGGTTGCCTTCCCACAGCGGCGGCGAGACGAACAGGCGCGGCCCGACCAGGTTGCCCGCCTCCAGGGCTTCGCGCATCTCGATACTCTGGTGCAGCGGGCCGGCGACCGATTGCGCGGTGGTGATCCCGTAGGACAGCATCAGCTGGGCGATCTGGCCGAACTGGCCGCCCTGGTACAGGGTCAGCGGGTGCAGGTGGGTCTCGATCAGGCCCGGCATCACGGTCTGGTTGCCGGCGTCGATCACGCGCACCCCGGCCTCGTGGGCGCCGTGGGGCGCGACCGAGACGATGCGGTTGCCTTCGACCAGGATGTCGACGTCGTGGCGCAGCGTCGAGCCGACCCCGTCCCACAGCGCGCCGGCATGGATCAGGGTGCGCCCCTGCGGCACCTGCTGGCGCCATGCCAGGGTGACAGGCACCTCCCGCATGGCGCCGCCGTCGTCGCGCACCGTGCGCACCCGCTCGGCCGACTTGTAGAGGATGGTGCGGGAATCGCCGCCCCAGGTCGGCAGGTCGGCCATGTCGTCGCTGACCTGGCGCGCCGGCCCGGTCGGCGCGCCGGTGGGGCCGAGCGGCATCACGTGCAGGCGCGAATCCAGGATGAAGGCGACCTTGGTGCCGTCCGGCGACAGCGCGGCCGCGCCTTCGTCGCGTTCGGCGATCTGGCGCGGCGCCGGCGCCACGGCGTAGAAGGTGCCGCTGCGGGTGGCCAGGTCGATCACGCGCAGCTTGTTGTAGCCCTCGCGGAAGCGGTTGTTGATGCGCTCGTTGTCGACCAGGATGATGCGCTGGCCGTCCGGCGTCCATTGCGGGGTGCTGACCTGGGTGCTGATCGACGGCAGGATCACCTGGGGCGTGCTGGTCGCGCGGTCCCAGATCTCGAGCTGGCCCGAGAGCGTGGTGTAGGCGATGCGCCCGCCGTCCGGCGAGAGCTTCGGCGTCACCATCGAGCGCCCGGGGATCGCCGCCAGGCGCGTGCGCAGGCCACTGCCGAGCTCGACCTGGTCGACGGCGAGCTGGCCGGCATTGCCGCGCTCGGACGAAAAGTAGACCGCGCGGCCGTCGGCCGTCCATTGCGGGTTGGCGTCGCGGTCGGGGTCGTTCGTCAGGCGCACCGGGTCCTCGCCGATGCGCATGGCCCAGACGTCGTTCAGCGCGACGAAGGCGATGCTGCGCCCGTCCGGCGAGAGCACCGGTGCGCTGATGCCGCGCACCGGCCGCACGTCGAGGTTGTCGAAGCCGCGGTCCTTCGGTTTCTTGAATACCGGCCGGCGCAGCTTCAGCTCGGCGCGGAAGTCGACGTCGCGCCGCTCGCCCCCGGCGGCGTCGCGGATGCGGATCTTGCCGTCGCTGGTGTAGAGGAAGCGGCCGTCGGGCAGGTAGCGGACCGGGAACGGGAAGATGTCTTCATCAAGCGTGACCTGGGCGCCGCCGACCACCAGCTGGCGCGCGGCGTTCTGGTAGACCAGGCCCGCGCCGTCCGGGGTCCAGGCCGGGGCGGTGCCGGGCGCGACCACGGTCGGCGCGCCGCCGGCGAC
This sequence comes from Massilia haematophila, assembly GCF_042647645.1. Taxonomy (NCBI): domain Bacteria; kingdom Pseudomonadati; phylum Pseudomonadota; class Betaproteobacteria; order Burkholderiales; family Oxalobacteraceae; genus Massilia; species Massilia haematophila. Next base: position 1,419,307 of record NZ_JBHRVV010000001.1, read on the forward strand.
CGCTGCGGTCACGACGTTGGCGCCGTCGACATAGGCCAGGCGCGTGCCGTCCGGGGAGACAACCGGATTGCTCTCGGCGCCCGGGCCGGTGGTCAGCTGCACCGGCGCGGCGCCACCCAAGGCCACGCTCCAGATCTTGTACTGGCCATCGCCGCTGCGGTCCGACGAGAACACCAGGCCGCTGCCGTCGGGCAGCCAGGCCGGCTCGCGGTCGTCGTAGGGGCCGCTCGTGATTTCGGTGGCGTGGCGGCCTTCCGGCGAGATGGTCCAGATGTGGAAATTGCCTTCCGGCGCGTAGTTCTGGAAGGCGATGCGCTTGCCGTCGGGCGACCAGACCGGGGCGGTGGGTTCGAGCCGGTAGTCGGTGATGCGCACCGCGCGTCCGCCTTTGGCCGGCATCACCCACAGCGCGCCCTGCGCCGAGAACACGATGCGGCGCCCGTCGGGCGACGGCGCTGCCGCCATGTTGGTGCCCTCGCGCAGCTCGACCGTCAGGTCGCGCGTCGGGCCGCGCAGCCCGTTCAGCTGGTCGACGCCGCCGCCGTGCCACTGGCAGCCGGCCAGCAGGGCTGCACCGACGGCGGCAGCGAGGGCGCTGCGCGCGAACCGGCGCGTCTGCCCGTACCCCTTGCGAATCTTCATGTTTTGCCTCCAGGATGAGTTGCCACGATGCACCAAAACGGTGCGCGGGCGACTCGTCGATGCTCGGGCCCGCTTCTTACGCCACACTTACTGTCGAGTCCGGCTAGCAAGGATCCGGCACCGGAATACGTATCGCATGCGTTCGCTCAAATTCGCCCACTGACGCAGTGGAACTTTCCGACAGAGCTGCGCAAAGGAAATACGGACGCTAGGTGAAATGCTTAACCGACCATGCCTGTGCCCGCTGGCATATTCGTTCCGAACTCGTCAATAGGAGCGCATCATGTCCGACAATCTCGAAAAACGCGGTCAACAGGACCGTTCCCGTATCAACGTGCACGAAGAGTGGGAAGTCCGCCACTGGACCGAGGCGCTCGGCGTTAGCAAGGAAGAACTCGAGCGCGCCGTGAAGGCCGTCGGTCCTTCGGTCAGCGCCGTGCGCGAACACCTGGGCCGCAAGTAAGGACCTCACGTCCGGCAGGCGTTGCGGGCGCGATTGCGTCCTGCCCTTGGCGCCTGCCCACCCTCTCCGGACGCCTCGCGCGTCCTTCCGCCCCGCGCCGCGCCACACCGTCCGGCGGCGCGGCTAGCGGCGCCGTATCTTCCCGCGCGCCCTTGCGCCATCCTCGTCATGAAAGGAGCCCAATGTGGAATTCCGCGCCTTCGTCGATTCGCTCGACATTACCCTGCCCAATGCCCTGTTCGCCCTGGCGCTCGGCGTAGCCGCCTTCGCCGCCATCCACGGCGCGCTGATGCTGTTCCGGCGCCGTCTCGACCAGCTTAGCGACGAATGGGCCCATCGCCCGGTCGCCGAGGTGCTGCGCAAGACCCTGGCGCGCACCAGCAACCTGGTAGTGTTTGCCACCGCCGTCCTGATCGGCCTGTCGGCGCTCGACCTGCCGCCGCCCTGGAACACGCGCGTCGGCCACCTGTGGTTCCTGACCCTCGGCCTGCAGCTCGCGATCTACCTGCACAGCGCGATCAAGGTCACCGCGCGCCGCTACTTCCGCACCCATAACCCGGCGGGCGTCGATTCCCAGGTGACGATCGCGCACACGCTGATCATCTGGGTGCTGCAGACCGCGGTCTGGGTGATCTTCGCCCTGGCCCTGCTGTCGAACCTCGGCATCAACGTCACTACCTTCGTCGCCAGCCTCGGGATCGGCGGTATCGCCATCGCGCTGGCGGTGCAGAACGTGCTGGGCGACCTGTTCGCCTCGCTCTCGATCGCGATCGACAAGCCGTTCGAGGTCGGCGACTTCGTTTCGACCAACAACATCTCGGGCACGGTCGAGAAAGTCGGCCTGAAGACGACCCGCATCCGCGCCCTCGGCGGCGAGCAGATCGTGATTTCCAACGCCGACCTGCTCAAGAGCACGGTGTCGAACTTCAAGCGCATGGAAACCCGGCGCATCGTGTTCAACCTGCGCGCCCATCCGGACACGCCGCCGGCCCTCGCGGCCCAGGTGCCGCCTGCGCTCAAGGCGATCATCGGCAAGCGCGACAAGGCGCGCTTCGACCGCGCCCACCTGAGCAAATTCGACCAGAACTTCATCGAGTACGAAATCGTCTACACCATGCTCGATGCGAGCTATGACCTGTTCATGGACACCCAGCAGGCGATCCTGCTCGATGCCATGCGCATGCTGCAAGAGCTCGGCATCTCGAGCGCGCCGCGCGCCCAGCAGCTGCTGCTGCAGGAGCCGGCCGAGAACGCCTCACCCGAGCTGCCGATCGAGGGCCGGGTGCGTTCCCCGGCAGCCCTGCGCAGCCTGCCGAAAGGCGCCTGAATGCGCGCCGGGCTGCCGTTCCAACCACGTTGAACCAAGGAGGATGTGTCGATGAACCAGCCCAAGCAGCAACAGCAGCCGCCCGGCACCGAGGCCGAGCTGACACCCAAGGCCGACCACGGCGAGACCAGCTACCAGGGCTCCGGCAAGCTGGCCGGCAAGGCGACCGTGGTCACCGGCGCCGACAGCGGCATCGGCCGCGCCGTCGCCCTCGCCTTTGCGCGCGAGGGGGCGGACGTGCTGATCGCCTACCTGAACGAACACGAGGACGCCAAGGAAACCGCGCGCCTGGTCGAGGAAGCCGGCCGCAAGGCCGTGCTGGTGCCGGGCGACCTGGCCGAGCCGGCGCACTGCCGCGCCATCGTCGACCGCGCGGTGCAGGAATTCGGCCGCATCGACGTGCTGGTCAACAATGCCGCCTTCCAGATGACCCGCGACGCGCTGGAAGAGATCCCGGACGAGGAATGGGACTACACCTTCCAGGTCAACATCACCGCCATGTTCCACATCTGTAAGGCGGCGGTGAAGCACATGCGGCCGGGGTCGTCGATCATCAACACCACCTCGATCAACTCGGACAAGCCGAAGCCGACCCTGCTCGCCTACGCGGCCACCAAGGGCGCGATCGCCAACTTCAGCGCCGGCCTGGCGCAGCTGCTGGCCGAGCAAGGCATCCGCGTCAACTCGGTGGCGCCGGGGCCGATCTGGACCCCGCTGATCCCCTCCACCATGCCGCCGGAAGAGGTGGAAAGCTTCGGCCAGCAGGTGCCGATGAAGCGGCCCGGCCAGCCGGCCGAGGTGGCGCCGGTGTACGTGATGCTGGCGTCCGATCAGGCAAGCTACATCTCGGGCGCGCGCATCGCGGTGACGGGCGGGACGCCGATTTTGTAAGCGGTGGAGGTACCGTAGGGTGGGCACCCGTGCCCACGCGGAGATCGGCACAACGCTGCACCTCGCGCCAATCGAAAAGCAAGCGCCGCGTTGACGCTACAGAGGCGTCAACGCGGCGCTCGCGTTCGGGCAGGGTAGCCGGCCAACGAAACGCACGCGTTCGCGTGGGCACGGGGTGCCCACCCTACGATCAGAACAAGGGCGACGGCACCGGCGTCGGCGGCGGGGGCGGCGGCGACAATTCTTCCTCCGGCACGGTCTCGACCTCGACCGCCTCGTCCGCCTGCGGCACGATCACTTCGACCGCCTCGTCGGCCGGCACGCCCTCGTACAGCTCCTCCGCTTCGTCATAGTCCTCTTCCGGTTCCTCTTCCCGCACGCGCACCGGTGGCGGCTTGCGCCCGCCCGGGAACAGCGCGTCCTTGTCGATCCTGCCTTCGTCGAGCGCGGTCTTGAAGAAGTCGCCGACCAGCAGGATGGCGTTGTGGCCGCCCTGCCCCCAGTAGTTGCTGCGCATGGTGACGCGGTTGTCGTTGAAGCCGACCCAGGCGCCGGCCACCAGGTTCGGGTGCATCAGGATGAACCAGCCGTCGGCGTTGTTCTGGGTGGTGCCGGTCTTGCCGGCGACGTCGCCGGTGACGCCGAAGCGGTAGCGCACCGCGGTGCCGGTGCCGCGGGTGACGACGCCGCGCAGGATGTCGATCAGGGTCTCGCTGGTCGCCTGCGACAGCGCGCGTTCCGGCGCCACGCTGGCGAAGTCGGCGACGACCTTGCCGTCGCGGTCCAGGATGCGGCGCACGAAGACCGGCTTGCGGTACTGGCCCTGGGCGGCGATGGTCGCATAGGTGTTCACCATCTCGAGCAGGGTCACCGGGCTGGTGCCGAGGGCCAGCGAGGGCACCGAGGCCAGCTTGCTCTGGCGGATGCCCATGTTGCGCGCCAGCTTGATCACCGACGGCAGGCCGACGTCCTGCATCACCTGGGCGGTGATCGTGTTCTTCGAGTGCACCAGGCCTTCGCGCAGCGTCACCTGGCGGCCGCTGGTGCCGGACATGTCGGTCGGGCGCCAGACCTTGCCGTTGCCCATGTCGAAGTCCATCACCGTGTCGGCGTAGGTCTGTTCGGGCGGAATACCGCTTTCCAGCGCCGCGCCGTAGACGATGGGCTTGAAGGTGGAGCCGGGCTGGCGCGCGGCCTGGGCCACGTGGTCGTACTGGTCGCGCGCGAAGTCGCGGCTGCCGACCCAGGCCTTGACCTCGCCGGTGGCCGGGTCCATCGCCACGAAACCGGCCTCCAGGCGCGACTTGGCATCCTTCAGCGTGCGCAGGAAATCGCGGTCGCCCTTCAGGCGCTTGAGCGCGGCGGCGGGCGCCTCGCCGCCATCCACGGCGCGCCGGTATTCGCTTGACTCGCGCACGAACGCGTCGAGCTGGCCGCCATGCGTGCGCCAGTAGTAGTCGAACGGCTTCACGCTCGGGCGCATCGCGGTGTAGGTAGCGGTCGAACTGGCGCCCGGCACCCAGGAGTTGGCCCATTCGACGTCGGCCACCGCCTGCAGCGCATTCGCCTGGCGCTCCACCGCGCGCAGCGCGGCCTGCTGCAATGCGGCGTCGAGCGTGGTCTCGACCACCAGGCCGTCGAGCTCGAGGTCGTAGTCGTTCTCGTTGGCCCACTCCAGCAGCCACTTGCGCACGTAGGCGGTGAAGTGGTTGTCGCGCCCGCTGCGGTCGAGCTGGCGTTCGAAGCGCAGCTTCAGCGGCCGCTTGGACAGGGACTTGAAGCGCGCGTCGGTCAGGTGGCCGTGCTTGCGCATCTGCCCCAGCACCACGTTGCGCCGGCCCAGCGAGCGCTCGGGATTGGTGACCGGGTTGTAGTAATAGGTCCCCTTCAGCATGCCGACCAGGGTCGCCGCCTCCAGCACGTCGAGCTTGGCGGCCGGCTTGTCGAAGTAGGTGCGGGCCGCCATCTCGATGCCGCGCGCGTTGTACAGGAAGGGCACCGTGTTCAGGTAGGCTTCCAGGATCTCGGTCTTGCTGTAGGTGTTCTCGATCTTGATCGCCGTGATCAGTTCCTTGAGCTTGCGGTTGACGCTGCGCGCCCGGCCGATCTCCTCGGGGAACATGTTGCGCGCCAGCTGCTGGGTGATGGTCGAGCCGCCCTGGGCGTCGCCCTTCAGGCTGGCCAGCAAGGCGCCGGCGATGCGCGTGAAATCGACGCCATGGTGGTCGTAGAAGCGGTGGTCCTCGGTCGAGATCAGGGCCGCCACCACGTGCGGCGAGACCTGGGACAGCTTGACGCGCTCCTGCAGGCCCTGCTCGAAGGTGCCGAGTGCGCGCCCGTCGCTCGACATGATGACGCTCGGGCGCGCGGTCGTGACCTGCTTCAGGTCGTCGACGCCGGGCGTCAGGGGAATCAGGACCAGGAGGTAGGCCAGCAGCGCCGTCAGCAGCGCCGCCGCCGCCCAGAGGGCGATCAGGACCGCCTGTTCCCAGCGCGGCCGCCCCTGCAGGATACCGTGGGCGCGTTTTACGCCCGCCTGGGCGCGGCTGCCCGCGCCGCCGAAAAAGTTCTTTGCCCGCTGCCGAATGTCGTTGTCGGTCTTCTCTTCCTGATTCACTGGTGTCCTTGCGCCTTATCGGTTCTCCATGCGCCAAGTATAGCGGACAGCGGCCGCGGGCACGGGGCCGCTTCGTCGTATGGCAGTGTGCGGCAGCCTACGGCGGAGAAGCGGCCCGGTGGACGGCGCTTTCCGCTATGATGGCGCCATGTCTGAACAGAACAATGCGGGCCAGCTCGCTCCCGAAACGCGCGTGCTGCGCCAGTTCCGCATCGTCTTCAATGCGGTGAAAAACCACTTCCGCCAGGTCGAGCGCGATGCCGGCCTGGGCGGCGCCCAGCTCTGGGCCCTGTCCGTGATCGCGCAGTCGCCGGGCATCGGCGTGACCGACCTGGCGCGCGCGCTCGACATCCACCAGTCGACCGCCAGCAACCTGGTGCGCGCCCTGGGCAGCCGCGGCCTGATCGCCAGCGCGCGCGAGGGCCAGGACCGGCGCGGCGTGGCCCTGCGCACCCTGCCCGCCGCCGACGCCGTGCTGCAGCGCGCGCCGGCGCCCTTTGCCGGCGTGCTGCCCGATGCCCTGTCCAGCCTGGACGCCGCGACCCTCGCGCGCCTCGAGAAGGACCTGGGCGCGCTGATCGCCCTGCTCGCGGTGGACGAGGCCGACGCCCACGTGCCGCTCGGCCAGGGGTAAGAACCTCCAGGCCGCGGCCTCTCCTTTTTCTGCCGCTGCCCCTGCCCCTGCCGGCTTACGCCGGCAAGCCCTCGCGGAAACGCCGCAGCGCGGCGTCGACGATCGCTTCCGCGCTGCCGCCGTCCTCGTGCGCGGCGCGCAGGAAGGCGGCGTCGCTGCCGGTATGGGTCTCCTGGTACAGGTGCTCGAGCGCGGCTTCGCTGCCCAGCGCCTTCGCGTGCGGCTCCAGGTGGCGCAGCGTGGTCAGGATGTCCTCGCGCAGCGAGAGCGTCTCGTGGGTCTGCGGGTGGACCAGGGTGCCGTCCAGGCCGAAACGGCAGGCCTGGAAGCGGTTGTAGTTGTAGACCAGGTAGTCGTCTTCCAGCGGCGGCGGCTCGTTCCGTTCCAGCAGGTGGCGGCACAGCGCCTGCAAGTAGCAGGCCAGCGCGGCGGCGCGCTCCACCGTCAGCGGCGTGTCGCAGACGCGCAGCTCGATCGTGCCGTATTCGGGTTTCGGCCGCAGGTCCCAGTAGAAGTCCTTCATGCTCTTCACGATGCCGGTGTTTTCCATCCGCGTGAAGTAGTCGCGCTCGAAGGCTTCCCAGCTGAGCAGGAACGGCGCGCGGCCCGACAGCGGGAAGGCGAACACCGAGTTCAGGCGCGCCGAATTGAAGCGCGTGTCGCTGCCCTGCAGGAAGGGCGAGGAACTCGACAGCGCGATGAAGTGCGGGATGTAGCGGTTCAGCGCATGCAGCAGGAACAGCGCCTCGTCGCCCGAGCCGCAGCCGATGTGCACGTGCTGGCCGAACACGGTGAACTGCTTGGCCAGGTAGCCGTACAGGGCCGAGACTTCGCGAAAGCGCGGCTTCGAGAAGATCTTCCGCTGCGACCACTGCTGGAAAGGATGGGTGCCGCCGCCGCACACGCCGACGTTGAGCGTGTCGCCGGCGCGCAGCAGCGTATCGCGGATGCGGCGCAGTTCCTCCAGCAGTTCGCCGTAGTGGGTGTGCACGCTCGAATTAATCTCGATCATGCTCTCGGTGATCTCGGGCGTGACGTTGCCGGGGAAAGGCGCGCGGCCCAGCAGTTCCAGCATGTCCGGCGAGGCCGCGACCAGGTCGAAGTCCGACAGGCTCACCAGCTGCAGCTCCAGCTCGACGCCCATGGTAAGCGGCTGCGATTGTGCGAATCGTTCGAGTGCCATTCAAGTCTCCTTTCCGATACGGGTTTCGTTGGCCCAGACCACGGCGCGCTGGGTCAGGATCGGGCCGGCGACGTCGAGCAGCAGCATCACGGCGGCCAGCGGCGCCAGGCTGTCGAACAGGTCGACGCCGATCCAGCGGGTCTGCTCCATCAGGATGATGGCGAACACCGCCATCGGCGTCAGCGCCAGGCCCGACAAGGCGCCCTTGCGCGCCGAGATGCCGGAAACGCGCGCGAACAGGGTGCAGATCGAGACCTTCACCGCCGCCCGCACCAGCACCAGCAAGAGGCCGAGGGCGATGCCGCCGCTGACGTGCTCGAGCTGCACCTTGGTGGCCACGAAAAAGAACATCAGCACCGTCAGCAGGTCGCCCAGCACGCCGAAATTGCGCTGCGCCGGGCTGAGGGCGATGCGGCGGTGGCGCGCCACCAGGCCGAAGGTGAGCGCCGCCAGCACCGGCGACAGCGGCAGCACCGAGGTGATGGCGACCAGCAGCACCACCGCCAGCGCGAAGGCCAGGGTGCCCTCGCGCGAGGCGTCGATCATGCGCAGCCAGAGCGGCACCAGGGCCCCGAACAGGGCGCCGAGGCCGGCGGACGCGACCAGTACCAGCAGGCTGCTGGCGGCGGCGTGGGCGACGTCGCCCGAGGTCTGGAACACGCCGATCCCGACCACGATGTTGAAGGTGAACACGGCCATCACGCAGTTCAGGGCGGTCAGGTGCATGGCGCGCTCGGTGACCTGGCCGGCGGCGCCCTGCTCGTTCAGCACGCGCAGCAGGCCGGCGGGCGAACTCGACATGGCCAGCGAGGCGGTCAGCGCGGCCGGCAGGCGCTCCATGCCGCACAGGTGGGCGACCAGGTAGACCGCGGCGAAGGTGCAGGCCGCTTCCAGCAGCGAGGTCGCGACGATCCAGGGATTGTTGCGCAGCCAGCGCAGGTTGATGCGGTATCCGAGTTCGAACAGGATCAGGCCGAAGCCGAGGTTGGCCAGCAACATGAAGTTCTTCGCTTCGGACGGCGGCAGGTAGCCGGCGGCCAGGTTGCCGAACACGAAACCGGCCAGGCCATACACGGCGATGCGCGGCAGCGCGGTCCAGCGATAGAACAGTTCGCCGGCCATCCAGGCCAGCGTCATGGCCAGCGGCCAGGCGAGTTGAAGTCCGAGATCGGAAAAATCGGGCATGCGTGTCCTCCAGGCAGGGCGGGAGAACGGCAGCTCCACCGGGCGGTGGGGCCTCCCGCGAAAAATGGCCCCCGGGGTGACCGGGGGCCCAAAAGAAACGAATGAACGCCTCATCGCTGATCGAGAGCCCGCCGTGGCGGCGGTTCCGATGTCGCTATATTGCCCGATCTATATTTCCTTGGCAACTATATTTGACGAAATGTATTGACAATCATTTCACTTGAGCCACTTCGCACTGCGAACGGCGGCCCTTCACGCTGCAGCTGTTCTTCCGGTTGCCGTCGCGGTCCCAGACCCCGACCTGCCATGCATCGGGCCCGGTACGCTCCATCGTCATGAAGCCGAAACCGTCGATCCAGGAACTCATGGCCTCGACCACGGCGCCCGGCGCCGGCTGCTGGCCGGGCGGCACGCTGGCCGGCAGCGGCACGATGTCCTCGGCCGTGCCCGAGAACCCGGCCACGAACTGGGTCGGGTGCGGGCTCGAGAAGCTGAGCTGTTCCCACAGGTGCACGTGGCCCGAGAGCAGCATGCTGATCGAGCGCGGCAGGTAGCCGGGATCGACGTCGCCGAAGGCGTCGAGCAGGCCGCGGTCGCCCCCGAACAGGGTGACGGCGCCGCTCTTCGGATCGCGGTTGGCGCCGAAGGCGAACAGCGGGTGGTGGTCGACGGCGATGTTGTAGGCCGCGCCGCGCGCCAGCTGCTCGACCTTGCGCCAGGTGTCGGCATAGCGGGCGCGGCGCGGGTCGCTCTTCGGCAGGCCCTTCCAGTTGGTGTTGGCGGTATCGAACACGATCAGCTGGGCGTCGCCGCCGAGCGGCACCGCGTACGGGTCGCTGTAGTCGCCGGCGCCATCGTTGGCCGGGTCGTCGCAATCGCGGCCCGCCTCGAAGGGCCGCGGATCGAGGTAGCGCCACCAGCCCTGCCCGCCGCGCGAACAATTCTCGTGGTTGCCGCGCGCCAGCACCCAGGGCGCGGCGGCAAGGAGCTTTTGTGCCGGCGTGAAGAAATCGGCGGCCCAGGCGTCGTAGCCGTAGCCGTAGGGACTGCCGGCGCAGCCGGGGCGATCCTGCGGGCAGGGATCTTCGCGGTAATGGTAGTCGCCGACGTGGATCACGAGGTCCGGCTTGAAGGCGGCGGCGCTGGCCGCCACCCGCGCGAACGGAAAGGCTGCGGGGTCGTTACAGTCCTGGAATTCCTTGCCCTTCAGGCGGCAGCCGGTGTCGCCGATGACGACGATGCGTTGCGGCTGCGCTTTCGGCACCGGCAACGCCAGCTCCCCTGCCCGCGCCGTGTAGGTCCCGGCCGGGATCGGCGCCTCGCAGGTCAGCACCGCGGTCGAGGGCGGCGTATGCGGCTGGCCGGCGCGCGCCGGAATGCTCGACATCGGCACCCGCACCCGCATCGGCAGCAGCTTGCCGTCGACCTGCAGCGGCGGACAGGCGGACCCGGTAGTGATGACGCGGGCGCTGGCCTGGCCGTTCTCGCCGATCACGACGAAGGCCGATTCGATGCCGGGCGGCTGCGGTGCGTAACTGGCGCAGCCTGCCAGGATGGCGGCTGGCACCAGGACGGCAAGACGGGGCATCAGGGTCGATGTCATGGGGCTCGATGTCATGGATAGTGCTTTCCTGCAAAAGTGCCGAATGTATCACAGCCCTATGGCAGCTTGACGAAACCGGGACAAGCGGACGCCCGCGTTTCGCACTTGCGGGTAGCATTTTGACAAGCACAACAATGTTGGAGACGGGCATGGGCGACATTCCGCCGTGGTTGCAGGCCGGGTTCTGGGGACTGGTGGCGGGCGGCGCCCTGCTGCTCGGGGCGGCGGTAGGCTACTGGGTCAAGGTGCCGCCGCGCCTGATCGCCGCCATCATGGCCTTCGGCAGCGGCGTGCTGATCTCGGCCCTTTCCTTCGAACTGATGGAAGAGGCCTACCACAAGGGCGGCTTCGCCTCGACCGCGCTCGGCTTCCTGGCCGGCGCCGCGGTCTACACCCTGGCGAACTGGCTGCTGTCGCACCAGGGCGCGAAGCACCGCAAGCGCTCCGGCGAGCAGCAGCCGAAGGCGGCCGACAACGGCGGCAGCGGCATGGCGATCGCGGTCGGCGCCCTGCTCGACGGCATTCCGGAATCGATCGTGATCGGCCTGTCGATGCTGGGCGGCGGCAAGGTCAGCCTGGTGGCGGTGTCGGCGATCTTCCTCTCGAACGTGCCGGAAGGCCTGTCGAGCGCGGCCGGCATGAAGAAGGCCGGCCGCTCGGCCAGCTACATCTTCGGCATCTGGGGCGCCATCGCCGCCGCCTCGGGCGTGGCGGCCCTGGTCGGCTACACCGCGTTCGAGAGCGTCCCGGGCGGCGTGGTGGCGGCCACCACGGCGGTGGCGGCCGGGGCGATCCTGGCGATGCTGGTCGATACCATGATTCCCGAGGCCTTCGACGAGGCGCGCGATTTCGCGGGGCTGATCACGGTAGCGGGCTTCCTGTCGGCGTTTGCGCTCAGCAAGATGGGCGGGTGAACGGGTTCGTTCAGGCAAGGAACTCCACCTGCAACGCCAAGCCGGGCCGGGTTTCGTTGTTGCAAGGAAACTTAATTGTCGCTATGCTGACAGGCGACAACACCTAAGGAAAATGATCGAACCTATTGGGTTGCAGAGGGCGGGACGGCGCCGTTCAGCCTGCCGTCATGCTTGCCGCCCGCGCATCGGGCGCGCTGGCATCGAGCAGCGGCAGCACGACGGTGAAGGTGCTGCCCTGGCCGAGGCCGCCGCTGGCGGCGCGCACGCTGCCGCCCTGCAGCTCGGTCAAGCGCTTGACGAGGGCCAGTCCCAGGCCGAGCCCGCCTTCGCCGCGCTCCGGCGTCACCTCGGCCTGGGTGAACAGGTCGAACACGGACGGCAGCAGCCCCGGGGCGATGCCGCTGCCGTTGTCGCGCACCGCGATCTCGGCCTGCTGGCCGGTCTGGCGCAGGCTGACCCCGAGCTCGCCCCCGGGCGGCGTGTACTTGGCGGCATTGTTGAGCAGGTTGACCACCACCTGGACCAGCCGCTTGCGGTCGCCCAGCACCCAGAGCGGCACATCGAACCTCTCGATGCGGCAGGCATGGCCCTTGCGTTCGATGAGGGAGCGGGCCTGCTCGTGCGCGGTATCGAGCACCTCGTTCAGCTCGACCGGACTGCGCTCGAGCACGATCTGGCCGCGCCGCACGCGCGACACGTCCATCAGGTCGTCGACCAGGTGCGCCATGTGATCGACCTGGCGCCCGATCACGTCGCTCAGGCGGCGCAGCTGGCCCGGGTCGCCTTGCATGTCGCGCTCCAGCATCTCGGCCACGACCTTCATCGGCGCCAGCGGATTGCGCAGCTCATGGGCGAGCGTGGCGAGGAAGATGTCCTTGCGGCGGTCGGCTTCGTGCAGCTCCTCCAGGGTCCTCTGCAGTTCGGCCTCGGCCTGGCTCCGCGCCGCCTCGACCGCATGCAGCCGCAGCGACAGGCGCCAGAGGATCGCCGTCAGCGCCACGATCGTTCCCCAGACCTGCAGGATCACCGCCGTGCCGGGGTCGTACAGGCCGCCGTGCAGGCCGGCCGCGACTGCGGCGCCAAGCAGCAGCGGCACCGCGCCCGCCGCCGCCAGTGCCTGGCGCACGATGCGCCCGGCCGGCGTGACGCCGATGACCGCCGCCATGATGCCCAGGCCGGGCCGCAGGAACAGCACGCCGAGCGCGAGCGCCAGCGCGGCCAGCGTGGTCGGGATCGACATGCCCTGGCCAGGCAGGACATGGTAGACAAAGGTGTCGCGCGACAGATAGCTGATGGCGTTCAGCAGCGAGACCAGGGCCACCGCCAGCGCGGCCGACTGCGCCGCCACGAGCCGGCGCTTGCGCGCGCTCAGCCCCAATGCCAGGCCCAGTGCCACGAACGTGGCCGAGGTCGGGAGCGAAGACAGGCTGGCGGCGCCCTGGCTGCCGACCGCGCTCGCCAGGAACGGTCCCAGCGGCAGCCGCAGCAGGTGGGACGACAGCATGATCGCCGCCATCAGCCCCATGACGAGCGCGCAGGCGCCGGCCGGCGGCCGCGGGCGGTGGCCCAGGCGCGATGCCTGCAGCAGCAGGCTAGCAGCGCCGAGCAGGACCAGCAGGGCCGTCGCCGGCACCATCTTCGGCAGCCCGGGCGCGATCGACACCAGGACATCGGCCCCGCCCAGCCAGCCGCACAGGTTCTCGACGGCGATCGCCAGGGCAAACCAGCCGGCGGGCCTGGGCACTACGGAAACGGAGTCAATTCTATCCACAAGCAGAGTGCCCACGCGAAGTGTGATCAAACGCGACCATGGAACGCGGCGAGGGGCGGCGTCCGGCCGTCTTGACGGGAGACCGGTCCGCTGCGGCCGCAGCCCAGCCGTAAGTTATCAGCTTATCATCCCTTACCGGCGCATGGCGCAATGCAGCCGGCATAAGCCGGGGTCCGTGGTGTCGCCGCGCGCCGTTTCCGGCCCATCCCGATGCTCCCACCCCTTGTCGCCGCCGTTACGGTGCCGCCCCCTCTTTTTAGACAGTTTTTACGGTCCCATGGCTAAGCTGGCCGGGCTGTTCGAAAGCCTGCCGCCCCCGGCGGGCATGTCATCGATCCACCGGAAAAACCACCATGAAGACCATCCTCCTGCTGGCAGCCAGCCTGGCCAGCATCACCGGGGCCGTCCGCGCCGAGCAAGCGCTGGACGACACGCCCGACAGCGGCGCCACCACCAGCGCCACCATCAGCGCCAACGCCGCCCTCGTTTCCGACTACCGCTACCGCGGCATTTCCCAGACCCGGCTGCAGCCGGCGCTCCAGGCCGGCGCCGACTACGCCGCCGCCTCCGGCTGGTATGCCGGCGCCTGGGCCTCGTCGATCGCCTGGACCCGCGACGCCGGCGGCTCCGGCAGCGTCGAACTCGACCTCTACGGCGGCCGCCGCGGCGAACTCGGCAACGGCGTCAGCTACGACCTCGGCCTGCTCGGCTACCTCTACCCATCCAACGGCCTGGCGCGCGTGCCCGGCTGGGACAACGCGCATACCGCCGAGGCGTACGCCCAGTTCGGCTACGGCGCGGCCACGCTGAAGTACGCGCATGCCTTCACCAACCTGTTCGGCATGCCCGGCACCCGCGGCAGCGGCTACCTCGACCTGAACCTGAACCTGCCCGCCGGCGCGCGGACCACGCTGAGCCTGCACGCCGGGCGCCAGCGCGTGCGCCACCTCGGCACGGCCAGCTACACCGACTGGAAGGCGGCCGTGGCCCACGACGTCGGCCTGGCCATGCTCACGCTCGCGGCGGTCGGCACCAACGCCAGCGAGCGCGCCTACGCCTCGCCCGCCAACGGCAAGTTCCTCGGCCGGCGCGCGCTGGTCGTGACGCTGGGCCGTACCTTCTGAAGCAGCAAACGCGGCGTTTTTACACCTTGTTTACAGCGGCGGAGCACCTCTTTATCCCATCTTTAGGCGCCCCGCCTTACGCTTCCCACGACAATAACAAGCGAAAGCTCTCCCATGGATCTTGTCTTTATCGGTGCACTGGCCGGCTTCACCGCCCTGTGCTGCCTTCTCGCCGCGCTGTGCGCACGGCTGGAGGGCAAACAATGAACGCTCTTTATCTTGGCGCCGCCGTCCTGGCCGGCGCCCTGCTGGTCTACCTGGTGGTGGCCCTGTTCAAGGCGGAGGACCTGTGATCACCGTCCAATCCGTACTGCTGCTGGCAGCCTTCCTCCTCGTCCTGCTGGTCCTGGCCTGGCCGCTGGGCGCCGTCCTGGCCGGCGTCGCCGGCACGGGTCGTGTGCGCTCGCTCGGCTTCCTGGCGCCGCTCGAACGCCTGGTCCTGCGCGCCGCCGGTCCGGCTGCCGGCGCCGAACAGGGCTGGCGCGGCTACGCCCTGGCCGTGCTGCTGTTCAGCGGTCTCGGGGCCGTCTTCACCTACGCGGTGCAACGCCTGCAGGCCTGGTTGCCCTTCAATCCGCAAGGCCTGCCCGCCGTATCGCCCGATTCGTCGTTCAACACCGCCATCAGCTTCGTCGCCAACACCAACTGGCAGGGCTATGGCGGCGAGCAGACCATGAGCTACGCCACCCAGATGCTGGCGCTGGCCGGGCAGAACTTCTTCTCGGCCGCCACCGGCATCGCCGTCGCGTTCGCGCTGATGCGCGGCTTTGCCGCCCGCTCCGGCGCCTCGATCGGCAATTTCTGGCGCGACCTCACCCGCTCGACCGTGTACGTGCTGCTGCCGCTGTCGCTGCTGTTCTCGCTGTTCCTGGTGAGCCAGGGCGTGATCCAGAACTTCGCGCCCTACAAGGAGGTCGCCGTGCTGGATCAGCTTGCCTATCCGCAAGCGCAGGCGCAGGCCGACGGCAGCGCGCCCGAGACCACGGCCCGCACCCAACTGCTGGCCATGGGTCCCGTGGCTTCCCAGGAAGCGATCAAGCTGCTGGGCACCAACGGCGGCGGCTTCTTCAACGCCAATTCCGCCCACCCCTACGAGAATCCGACCGCGCTGGCCAACTTCGGCCAGATGCTGGCGATCTTCCTGATCCCGGCCGCGCTGTGCTTCGCCTTCGGCCGCGTGGTCGGCGAACCGCGCCAGGGCTGGGCGATCCTGGCCGCGATGACGCTGATGTTCGCCGTCGCCGCGGTGGCCGCCGGCGCCGCCGAGCAGCAGGCATCCCCGGTGCTGCAGGCGCTCGGCGTCGACCAGGCGGCAAGCGGCCTGCAGGCCGGCGGCAACATGGAAGGCAAGGAGGTGCGCTTCGGCGTCGCCGCCAGCAGCCTGTTCGCGGCCGTCACCACGGCCGCCTCCTGCGGCGCGGTCAACGCCATGCACGATTCGTTCATGCCCCTAGGCGGCATGGTGCCCCTGGTCCTGATGCAGCTGGGCGAAGTGGTGTTCGGCGGCGTCGGCTCCGGCCTGTACGGCATGCTGGTGTTCGCCATCCTGGCCGTGTTCGTGGCCGGCCTGATGATCGGCCGTACCCCGGAATACCTGGGCAAGAAGATCCAGGCCTTCGAGATGAAGATGGCGTCGCTCGTGATCCTGGTGGTGCCGATCCTGGTGCTGGCCGGAACCGCGGTCGCCTTGGCGAGCACGGCCGGCCGGGCCGGCATCGCCAACCCGGGCGCCCACGGCTTCTCGGAAGTGCTGTACGCCTTTACCTCGGCCGCCAACAACAACGGCAGCGCCTTTGCCGGCCTGTCGGCGAACACGCCCTTCTACAACACCATGCTCGGGATCGCGATGTGGTTCGGCCGCTTCGCCGTCATCGTGCCGGTGCTGGCGATCGCCGGGTCGCTGGCCGCCAAGCCGCGCCTGCCGGCGCACGCCGGCACCCTGCCGACCCACGGGCCGCTGTTCGTGTTCCTCCTGGTCGCGATCGTGGTCCTGGTCGGGGTGCTGAACTACGTCCCCGCGCTCGCCCTCGGCCCGGTCGCCGAGCACCTGCAGCTGTTCGTCCACTAAACAACGTCCCGCCGGCGGCCCCGCCGCCGGCCCATCCTGGAGTACGAGATGTCATTCAACCCAACGTCGGGCAAGGACTTGCGCCTGTTCGACCCTCGACTGGTGCTGCCCGCCATCGGCGGCGCCTTCGCCAAGCTCGACCCGCGCGTGCAGCTGCGCAGCCCCGTCATGTTCGTGGTCTACGCCGGCAGCATTGCCACCACCCTGCTGTTCTTCCATGCCCTCGCCGGCCAAGGCGAGGCCGCGCCCTCCTTCATCCTGGCGATCGCGGCCTGGCTCTGGTTCACCGTGCTGTTCGCGAACTTCGCCGAGAGCCTGGCCGAAGGCCGCAGCAAGGCCCAGGCAGCGTCGCTGCGCGGCCTGAAGGGCGCGACCATGGCGAAAAAACTGGCCGCGCCGCGCCATGGCAGCGGCTGGCTTCCCGTGCCCGCCATCGACCTGCGCAAGGGCGCCGTGATCCTGGTCGAAGCCGGCGACCTGATCCCGATCGACGGCGAAGCCATCGAGGGCATCGCCTCGGTCGACGAAAGCGCCATCACGGGCGAATCCGCGCCGGTGATCCGCGAGGCCGGCGGCGACTTCTGCGCCGTCACCGGCGGCACCCGCGTGCTGTCCGACTGGCTGGTGGTGCGCGTGACCGCGAATCCCGGCGAGACTTTCCTCGACCGCATGATCGGCATGGTCGAAGGCGCCAGGCGCCGCAAGACCCCGAACGAGATCGCCCTCTCCATCCTGCTGGTGGCGCTCACCATCGTATTCCTGGTCGTGACCGCGACCCTGCTGCCCTTCACGCTGTTCGCCGCCGAGGCCGCGGGCGGCGGCCAGCCGGTGACGCTGACCACCCTGGCCGCCCTGCTGGTCTGCCTGATCCCGACCACCATCGGCGGCCTGCTCTCGAGCATCGGGGTAGCCGGCATGAGCCGCCTGATGGGCGCCAACGTGATCGCCACTTCGGGCCGCGCGGTGGAAGCGGCGGGCGACGTCGACGTTCTGCTGCTGGACAAGACCGGCACCATCACCCTGGGCAACCGCCAGGCCAGCGATTTCCATCCTGCGCCCGGCGTGAGCGAGCGCGAACTGGCCGACGCTGCCCAGCTGGCCTCGCTGGCAGACGAGACGCCGGAAGGGCGCAGCATCGTGGTGCTGGCCAAGACCCGCTTCGGCATCCGCGAGCGCGCACTGGGCGAGCTGCACGCAGCTTTCGTGCCGTTCACCGCCCAGACCCGCATGAGCGGCGTCGATCTTGGCGCGCGCACGATCCGCAAGGGCGCGGCCGGCGCGCTGAGGCAGCATGTGGAATCCCTGGGCGGCGGCTGGCCAGAGGCGGTGGCGCGCAGCGTCGAGGACGCGGCCCGGCGCGGCAGCACGCCGCTGGCGGTCGCCGACGGCGCGCGCGTGCTGGGCGTGGTCGAACTCAAGGACGTGGTCAAGGGAGGCATCCGCGAGCGCTTCGCCGCGCTGCGCGCGATGGGGATCAAGACCGTCATGATCACCGGCGACAACCGCCTGACCGCCGCCGCGATCGCGGCCGAGGCCGGGGTCGACGACTTCCTGGCCGACGCCACGCCCGAGGACAAGCTGGCCCTGATCCGCAGCCACCAGGCCGAGGGCAGGCTGGTGGCGATGACCGGCGACGGCACCAACGACGCGCCGGCGCTGGCCCAGGCCGACGTCGCCGTGGCCATGAACTCGGGCACCCAGGCGGCCAAGGAGGCCGGCAACATGGTCGACCTCGACTCGAACCCGACCAAGCTGCTCGAGATCGTCGAGATCGGCAAGCAACTGCTGATGACGCGCGGCGCGCTGACCACCTTCTCGATCGCCAACGACATCGCCAAGTACTTCGCGATCATCCCGGCCGCTTTTGTCGGCGTCTACCCGCAACTGGCGGCCCTGAACGTGATGGGGCTGTCCAGTCCCGGCTCGGCCATCATGTCGGCCGTGGTCTTCAACGCCCTGATCATCGTGGTCCTGATTCCGCTGGCCTTGCGCGGCGTGGCCTACCGGCCGATCGGCGCCAGCGCCCTGCTGCGCCGCAACCTGCTGGTGTACGGCCTGGGCGGGCTGCTGCTGCCCTTCGCCGGCATCAAGCTGATCGACATGCTGCTTGCCTTCTTCCATTTCGTCTGAATTTCGCCTGAGCCGGAGTTTCCATGCCAACCACCATCCGTCCCGTTCTCGCCGTGTTCGCGGCCCTCACCCTGCTCTGCGGCCTGGCCTATCCGCTGGCCGTAACATTCCTGGCCCAGCTCCTGATGCCGCACCAGGCCGGCGGCAGCCTGGTCGAACGCCAGGGCCAGCCGGTCGGCTCCAGCCTGGTCGGCCAGGCCTTCACCGCGCCGCGCTACTTCTGGGGGCGGCCTTCGGCCACCGCGCCGATGCCGAACAACGCCAGCGGCTCGGGCGGCGCCAACCAGGGACCGCTGAACCCTGCCCTGAAGGAGGCGGTGGCGGCGCGCATCGCCGCCCTGCGCGCGGCCGATCCGGGCAACGCCGCCCCGGTCCCGGTCGATCTCGTCACCGCTTCCGCCAGCGGCCTCGATCCGCACATCAGCCCGGCCGCGGCCCGCTACCAGGCCGGACGCGTCGCGGCCGCCCGCAAGCTGCCGCGCGAACGCGTGCTGCAACTGGTCGAAGCGCATACCGAGCTTCCCTGGCTGGGCGTGTTCGGCGAAGCGCGCGTGCATGTGCTGGCGCTGAACCTGGCGCTCGATACGCCGGCCGCGATGGCGCCTGGACTGGCACATCAGGCGCGGATAGCGGATACTCGCTGAGATGATGAGCCGCCCCGATCCCGACGCCCTGCTGGCCCAGGTGCGCGCGCAGGAAAAGCGCGCCGCGCGCGGCAGCCTGCGCATCTATTTCGGCGCCTCGGCGGGTGTCGGCAAGACCTTCGCCATGCTGCTCGAAGCCGGCAAGCTGGCGGCCCAGGGCCGGCGCGTGCTGGCCGGCGTGGTCGAGACCCATGGCCGCGCCGACACCGCCACGCTGCTGGCCAAGCTGGACGTGCTGGCGCCGCGGCGCCTGGCCTGGCGCGGCAGGGAGCTGCCCGAATTCGACCTCGACGCCGCGCTGGCCGCGCGCCCCGACCTTGTCCTGGTCGACGAGCTTGCCCACTCGAACGTGCCCGGTGCGCGCCACCCGAAGCGCTGGCAGGACGTCGAGGAGCTGCTGGCGGCCGGCATCGACGTCTTCAGCACCGTGAATGTCCAGCACCTGGAAAGCCTGAACGACGTGGTGGCCGGCATCACCGGCATCGCCGTCGGCGAGACTGTCCCCGACAGCGTGTTCGACGGCGCCGACGAGGTCGTGCTGGTGGACCTGCCGCCCGACGAATTGCTGGGCCGCCTGCGCGCCGGCAAGGTCTACCAGGGCGAGCAGGCCGAACGGGCCTCGCACCACTTCTTCCGCAAGGGGAACCTGATCGCCCTGCGCGAGCTGGCCCTGCGCCGCACCGCCGAGCGCGTCAAGGACGACGTGCGCGCCTGGCGCGTCGCGCAGGCGATCGCGCCGGTGTGGCAGACCGACGGCGCGCTGCTGGCCTGCGTCGGCCCCGGCGCGGGCGGCGAACAGGTGGTGCGCAACTGCGCGCGCCTGGCGGCCCGCCTCGATTGCGCCTGGCACGCGGTCTACGTCGAGACGCCGGCGCTGCAGCGCTTGCCGGCGAGCCGGCGCGAAGCGGTGCTCGGCGTGCTGAAACTGGCCCAGGAATTGGGCGCGACGACCCAGGTGCTGCCGGACGCCGACGTCGCCCAGGCCCTGCTGGCCTATGCGCGCACCCACAACCTGGCGCGCATCGTGCTGGGCCGCGCGACGCCGGGCCGCTTTCCGCGCTGGCGCCCCGGCCTGCACGCGCGCCTGGCGCGGCGCGCGCCGGACATCGACCTGGTCGACGTCGGCGGCGCCGCGCCGGGAAAGCGGGTTCGCGGGGCGGCAGGCGGAAGGGCGGCGCCGACCCCGGGCCGACGCGAGCGGCTGCGCTACCTCTGGGGCGGCCTTGCCGGCCTGGCGGCGGCGCTCGCGTTCACACCGCTCACCGCCTGGCTGGCCCTGGCCAACATCGCCATGCTCTTCCTGCTGGTGGTGCTGCTGGTGGCGGTGCGCTTCGGACGCGGGCCCTCGGTGCTGGCGACCTGTGTCTGCGTGGCCGCCTTCGACTTCTTCTTCGTCCCGCCGCGCTACGACTTCGCGGTCTCCGACGTCCAGTACCTGATCACCTTCGGCGTGATGCTGGCGGTTGGCCTGATCACCGGCCAATTGACCGCCGGCCTGCGCTTCCAGGCGCGGGTGGCGCGGCGGCGCGAGGCGCGCGCCCAGGCGCTGTATGAATTCGCGCGCGAACTGTCGGGCGCGCTGCAGAACGAACAGGTGCTCGAGACCACCCGCGCCACCATCGCGCGCGCCTTCGGCGCCCGCGCGGTCCTGTTGCTGCCGGACGCTGACGGCAAGCTGGTCCCGCATGCCGATGTGCCTCCCGACGGCCTGGATGCAGGCGTGGCCCAGTGGGCCTACGACCACGCCAGTCCCGCCGGCCACGGTACCGACACGCTGCCGGGCAGCCCGCTGTTCTACCTGCCGCTGGTGGCGCCGATGCGCACCCGCGGCGTGCTGGCGATCGCGCCCGAAGGCGGCCGCTGGCTGCCGCTGCCCGAGCAGCGCCGCCAGCTCGACACCTATGCCGCACTGGCCGCGATCGCACTGGAGCGGGTGCACTACATCGAGGTGGCGCAAGGCGCCCTGGTGAGCATGGAATCCGAACGCCTGCGCAATTCCCTGCTGGCGGCGCTGTCGCACGACCTGCGCACGCCGCTCACCGCCCTGGTCGGCCTGTCCGAATCGCTGCTGCGCGCCGCGCCGCCGCTGGCGGCCAGGGAACGCGAGACCGCCCAGGCCCTGCACGAGGAGTCGCGCCGCCTCGGGGTAATGGTGACCAATCTGCTCGACATGGCGCGCATCGAGAGCGGCGGCGTGCGCCTGGACGAACAATGGCAGGCACTCGAGGAGGTGGTCGGCAGCGCCCTGCGTCCGCTGCGCGCCGCGCTCGGCCCGCGCACGGTGGCGACCCGCATCCCGCCGGACCTGCCGCTGCTGCGCTTCGACGCCGTGCTGATCGAGCGGGTGCTGGCCAACCTGCTCGAGAATGCGGCAAAATACACGCCCCCGGACAGCACGGTGACGATCGCGGCGCGCGTGCGCGAGGACCGGGTCGAGGTCACGGTGAGCGATGACGGCCCGGGCCTGCCGGCCGGGCGTGGCGATCTGTTCGAGAAGTTCACGCGCGGCCAGTCGGAATCGCACCTGCCCGGCGTCGGCCTGGGCCTGGCGATCTGCCGCGCGATCGTCGAGGCCCACGGGGGGCGCATCGAGGCCGGCCGCGCCGCCGAAGGCGGTGCCGCGATTACCTTTTCGCTGCCGCGCGGCACGCCGCCCAGCCTGCCCGACCTCCACCAGCCCGAACTGTAAACCGACACTGGAAACCGATCATGAATGAAGCACGCCCCACCGCCCTGCTGGTGGAAGACGAACCGCAGATCCGCCGCTTTGTCCGGGCCGCGCTGGAGCAGGAAGGCTGGCAGGTCCACGAGGCCGGCGAGCTGAAACGCGCCCTGATCGACGCCGGCACGCGCCGCCCCGATCTGGTCGTGCTCGACCTCGGCCTGCCCGACGGCGACGGCGTCGACTTCATCTCCGCGGTGCGCACCTGGTCGGGCATGCCCATCATCGTGCTGTCGGCGCGCGACGCCGAGCAGGCCAAGATCCGGGCGCTCGACGCCGGCGCCGACGACTACCTGACGAAACCGTTCGGCACCGGCGAACTGCTGGCCCGCATCCGCGCCACCCTGCGCCGCCAGCGCGCGCCCGAGGCGGCCGACAGCACGGTGCGCTTCGGCGACGTCGAGGTCGACCTCGTCGCCCGTCTCGTCACCAAGAACGGCGTGCGCGTGCACCTGACGCCGCTCGAATACAAGCTGCTCTCCGTGCTGGTGGCGAACGCCGGCAAGGTGATGACCAATCCGCAGCTGCTGCGCGCGGTGTGGGGGCCGTCGAACGGGGAGAACGGGCATTACCTGCGCATCTACATGGGCCACCTGCGCCACAAGCTGGAAGACGAGCCGGCCCAGCCGCGCCACTTCGTCACCGAGACGGCGGTGGGCTACCGGCTGGTGCTCGTGCCCTGAGCCGCCAGCGCTTACAATACCGGCTTCAAACGACGAGGCGGTAATGAAAGTATTGAAGGTTCCGTACGCGGAAAAAGACGAAGCCAAGGCGCTAGGCGCCCGATGGAATCCGGCGAGGAAGAGCTGGTACGTGCCGGACGGCGTGGCGCTCGAGCCGTTCGCGCGCTGGCTGGCCGGCGGCGCGAATGCGGTTACCAATCCCGCGGCCGCACCCTCCTCGCGCGACGCGCGCGCGGCCAAGCCGGTCACCGGGTCGAAGTACATCGAACTGGCGCACGCCTGCAATCCCTTCGAGGAGTGTCCGGAGTGCCGACCGACGCTGGCCGAGAGCGGCTGGCTGGAGGCGCACCAGGCGGTGCGCAAGATGCTGGCGGGGCTGTGAGCGGCCTGCCCGCGGGAGGGCTTGGCGCTGCCCCAGCGCGGCAATCCTCGGCGCCAGAACTATCGCGCGCGACGTCTTCTGGCCGCTAACAATCCGGTGGGCACGGGGCGCCCACCCTACGAATTCGGAGTCCGGGTCCACGATCGACCGTAGGGTGGGCGCCCCGTGCCCACCGCCCGCCGCAAAGCGGCGCGTCACTTCACCCGCTGCTTCTCCAGCTTCCTTGCCAGCGTGCGCCGGTGCATGCCGAGCCGGCGCGCCGCCTCCGAGATATTGAAGTCGGTCTCGGCCAGCACCGCGTGGATATGTTCCCACTCCAGGGTCTTGATCGAGGTCGAGCGGTTGGTCACCTCGACGTCGGTGCTGCCGGCGACGTGGCCGAAGGCGGCCTCGATGTCGTCGGTGTTCGAGGGCTTGGCCAGGTACTGGCAGGCGCCCAGCTTGATCGCTTCGACCGCCGTGCCGATGCTGGCAAAGCCGGTCAGCACCACGATCAGCATGGCCGGATCGTGCGCGTGCAGCATCTGCACGCAGGACAGGCCGGAGGCGTTCCCCTTGAGTTTCAGGTCGACCACCGCGTAACCCGGATCGTGCTCCTTCAGCACTTCGGCCGCTTCGTCGACGCCGGGGGCGTGCAGCACCTGGTAGCCGCGGCGCTCGAAGGAGCGGCCCAGGGTACGGGCGAAGGCTTCGTCGTCCTCGACGATGAGCAGGACTGGCGTGTCAGGCATGGTCGCCCTTTCCACCCAGCGAAATCGCGGCCAGCGGAATCGTCAGCGTCACTTCCGCCCCGCCCTCCTCGCGGTTGCGCGCCACCACGGCGCCGCCCAGGGTGCGCGCCACGTTCACCACCAGGAACAGCCCGAGTCCACCGCCGGGGCGGCCCTTGGTGCTCTGGTAGGGCTTGCCGAACTGGGCCAGCAGGCCCGGGGCGAAGCCGGCGCCGCGATCACGCACGGCCAGCGTCAGGATATCGTTCTCGACGCTCGCCGCCAGGCCGACCCAGCCGCTGGGCGAGGCTTCCAGCGCATTGTCCAGCAAATTGTCGATGCTCTGCTTCAGGGCCGAATCGAACACTACCGGGATGTCGTCGACGATGCGGTTCTCGTACTCGAAGTCCTTGACCGGGCGGCTGTCCTCCCAGTCCTCGGCCAGGCCGTCGAGGAAGGTGTGGAGCGTGGTGCGCAGGGCCGACTCGCCGCGCGCCTTGCCGGCCGAGAGCAGGATGCCGCTGACGATCGACTTGCAGCGCTGCAGCTGGGTCTGCATCTCGCCGATTTCCTCGAGCAGCACCGGGCTGTTGCGAAATTCGGGCATGCGCTTCCAGTCGCCCAGGATCACCGACAGCGTTGCCAGCGGCGTGCCGAGCTCGTGGGCGGCGCCGGACGCCAGCAGGCCCATGCGCACGATGTGCTCTTCCTCGGCCGCGCGCTGGCGCAGTTCGGCCAATTGCGCCGCCTTGGCGCGCACGGTGCCGCTGATGCGCGAGACGAAGATCACCAGCAGGCCCGCGTTCAGGGCGAAGCAGATCAGCATGCCCTGCACGTAGAGGCTGGCGATGCCGCGCGCGTGGTCGAAGGGCAGCGCGAGCGGCTGGGCGAACACCGCCAGCAGCCCGAGGCAGACCAGGGTGACGAGCACGATGGTCCAGGTCGACCAGGCTTCCAGCAGCACCGCCGAGATGATGATCTGCAGCAGGTAGAGGAAGGCGAAGGGATTGGTGGTGCCGCCGGACAGGTAGAGCTGGACGGTGAGCGTGGCCACGTCGACCAGCAGGGCCATGAAGATCTCGGCGTTCGACACCGGTTTCTTCTCGTGCCAGCGCAGGTGGCTGGCGATGTTGAAGGCGATCAGGCAGGCCAGCACCTGCAGCATGTGCACCAACGGCAGGTTGATGTCGAAGATCAGGATCGCGCCGGCGATGGTCGTGACCTGGCCGACGACGGCGATCCAGCGCAGCTCGATGAGCTGCAACATGTTCTGGTGGCCGGCGACGTATTCGACGTTGGCTTCGAGCGCGGGCGCGATCGAAGGCGTTATTCTTGTTAGTAGATCAAACTTTACTGCCATTGTCCTCGAGCCTAGCGGCCTCCCCTTTTGCACCGGAGCGCGCAACATACCACCAGGCACCGGCAACCATCAAGGCCAGAGCATACCAAGTGATGGCATACACGAGGTGATTGTTTTGGAAGGAGATGACCGTCAGGCCGCCGACCGGCTGGTCCGGGGCCCCGGCGGGGTCCTGGCCGCGGGCGGCGTCGACGAAGAACGGCGCGATGACTGGAGCGCCGTTCGGCGCCACTGCCGGGCCGCCGTTGGAGGCGGTTGGGGACAGGCCGCGCGCGGCGGCGATGGCCGCGACGTCGCGCGAGAACCAGCGGTTGCGTACCGGATCGTTGTCGCGCAGGAAGCCGCCGCCCGGCTCGGCGATGCGCAGCAGGCCGGTGAGCGTGTGCGCGGGGCCGGCGGCCGCGGCGCAGGGATTGCCCTCGGCGCGGCGCGCGGGATAGCGCTGCGCGGTATTGCCGGAGGCGGGAATGAAGCCGCGGTTCACCAGGACGACGCTGCCGTCGGTGGTGCACAGCGGGGTGAGGAGCCAGAAACCGGCGCCCAGTTCGGAAACGGCCTGGACCGGCGTGGTGTAGTCGTAGAGGAAGCGGCCGGCGAGACGCACGTGCCGGTATTCGTCGGAGTCTTTGGTGACTTGCGCCCAACGTTCGGGGGCGGGCGGGGAAACGGGAGCCGCGCCCACGCGCGACTCCACCCTTTCAATCAGGGCCAGTTTCCACTGCAGGCGGACCACCTGCCAGGTCCCCAGCCCCGCGAACAGCACGATCAGGAGCAACCCGAGGATCGCGAGGATCACCCGGCCAATAGCGCGCGGCCGGACGGCTGCCTGATCGTGCGTCGACATCATTGCATGTCGTGCGCGCCGTGACCGGTCACGGCAGCGGCGTCGCCCATGCCGGGCATCATGTTGGCGTTCATGTGGTACATGACCCAGATCGAGCCCGACAGCACGATCACCAGCAGGATCAGCGTCAGGATCAACGCCATCATGTTCCAGCCGCCTTCCGATTTCGCGTTCAGGTGCAGGAAGTAAATCATGTGCACGACCAGCTGGACCGCGGCGAAGCCGAGGATGACGAACTTGGTCGTCTCCGGCGGCAGCACGTTGCCCATCACCAGCCAGAACGGGATGACGGTCAGGATCACGGCCAGCACGAAGCCGATCGTGTAGTCCTTCAGGCTGTAGTGCACGCCCGGCTCGTCGCCATGGCCGTGGCCATGGAGGGCGTCGTTGTGGTGGTGGGCGCTCATGGCAGGACTCCCATCAGGTAGACAAAGGTGAACACGAAGATCCAGACGACGTCCAGGAAGTGCCAGAACATCGACAGGCAGGACAGGCGGCGCATGTTTTCAACCGACAGGCCGTGCTTGCCAAGTTGGAACATCAGCGTCACCAGCCACACGATACCGAACAGCACGTGCAGGCCGTGGGTGCCGACCAGCGAGAAGAACGCGGTCAGGAAGCCGCTGCGCGACGGACCAGCACCTTCGTGGATCAGGTGGTAGAACTCGTACAGTTCCAGGCCCAGGAAGCACACGCCGAGCAGGCCGGTGATGCCGAGCCAGAGCTGGGCCGCGCCCAGCTTCTTGGCCTGGGCCGAGATCATCGCGAAGCCGAAGGTGATCGACGACACCAGCAGGAAGGCCGTGTTGATGGCCACCAGCTGCAGGTCGAACAGTTCGGCCCCGGTCGGGCCGCCCGCATAGTTGCGGCCCAGTACGGCGTAGGTCGCGAACAGCGAGGCGAAGATGAGGCAGTCGCTCATCAGGTAGATCCAGAAGCCCAGCAGGGTGCCGTTCTCCGGATGATGCTCGCGCACGTGGTATTCGCGCGCAGCGGCGCCGCGGACGGCGCCGTTCATGGTCGTTGCGTGATTGTTAGACATGAGCTTCCAGCAATTTAGTACGTGCGTTCTCGGTACGGGTCACTTCGTCGGCCGAGATGTAGAAATCGCGCTTGTAATTGAACGTGTGGACAATGATCGCGACCATCATGGCGAAGAAGCCCAGGCCGGTCAGCAGCCACATGTGCCAGATGATGCCGAAACCGACGACCATCGACAGCGCGGCGATCACGAAACCTGCCCAGGTGTTCTTCGGCATGTGAATCTCGACGTAGTCGTTCAGCGGACGCTTCCAGCCATTCTTCTTCATGTCGGCGAAGGTGTCGTTGTCGTACACCACCGGCGTGAAGGCGAAGTTGTAGTCAGGCGGCGGCGACGAGGTCGACCATTCCAGGGTACGGCCGTCCCACGGGTCGCCGGTGACGTCGCGCAGCTTGTCGCGGTTTTTCCAGGTCATGAAGAACTGCATCAGCAGTGCGCCGATACCGGCGGCGATCATCAGGGTGCCGAACAGCGAGATCATGAACAGCGGCTGCAGTTCCGGATCTTCGAAGTGGCTCATGCGGCGGGTGACACCCATGAAGCCCAGGACGTACGGCGGCATGAAGGCGAACCAGAAGCCGATCGACCACAGCCAGAACGAGATCTTGCCCCAGAACTGGTCGAGCTTGATGCCGAAGGCCTTCGGGAACCAGTAGTTGATGCCGGCGAACAGGCCGAACAGCACGCCGCCGATGATCACGTTGTGGAAGTGCGCCACCAGGAACAGCGAGTTGTGCAGCACGAAGTCGGCCGCCGGGATGGCCAGCATCACGCCGGTCATGCCGCCGATGGTGAAGGTCAGCATGAACGAGACCGTCCACATCATCGGCAGCTCGAAGCGGATGCGGCCGCGGTACATGGTGAACAGCCAGTTGAAGATCTTCGCGCCGGTCGGGATCGAGATGATCATCGTGGTGATGCCGAAGAACGAGTTGACGCTCGCGCCGCTGCCCATGGTGAAGAAGTGGTGCAGCCAGACCAGGTAGGACAGGACCATGATGACGACGGTCGCGTACACCATCGAGGTGTAGCCGAACAGGCGCTTGCCGCAGAAGGTCGCGACGACTTCCGAGAAGATACCGAAGGCCGGCAGGATCAGGATGTACACCTCCGGGTGGCCCCAGATCCAGATCAGGTTCACGTACATCATGGCGTTGCCGCCGCGGTCGTTCGTGAAGAAGGCGGTGTCGAACAGGCGGTCCATGCCCAGCATGGCCAGCACGGCGGTCAGGATCGGGAACGAAACCACGATCAGGATGTTGGTGCACAGCGAGGTCCAGGTGAAGACAGGCATCTTCATCAGGTCCATGCCCGGCGCGCGCATCTTGATGATGGTCACGACCAGGTTAACGCCTGACAGCAAGGTACCCACACCCGCGATCTGCAATGACCAGATGTAGTAGTCGACCCCGACACCCGGACTTGCCAGGATGCCCGACAGCGGCGGGAAGGCCAGCCAGCCGGTGCGTGCGAATTCGCCGACGAACAGCGAAGCCATCACCAGGACGGCGCCCATGGCGGTCATCCAGAACGAGAAGTTGTTCAGGAACGGGAAGGCGACGTCGCGGGCGCCGATCTGCAGCGGCACGACGTAGTTCATCAGGCCGGTCACGAACGGCATCGCCACGAAGAAGATCATGATCACGCCGTGGGCGGTGAAGACCTGGTCGTAGTGGTGCGGCGGCAGGAAGCCGGCGTTCTCGCCGAACGAGATCGCCTGCTGGGCGCGCATCATGAGGGCGTCGGCGAAGCCGCGCAGGAACATGATCAGGCCGAGCACCATGTACATGATGCCGATTTTCTTGTGGTCGATGCTGGTGAACCAGTCGTGCCACAAGGTGCCCCACAGGCGGAACTTGGTGATCAGGGCCACCAGGGCCAGGCCACCAACGAGCACGCCTGCGAAGGTAGCGATCAGGATGGGCTCGTGGAACGGAATCGCGTCCCAGCTGAGCCGTCCGAAGATAAGCTTCGTCAAGTCAAATGAGTCTTGCATGGTTACTTCTTCACAGAATTAGTAGGGGTTTCGCAGACCTCGGCCGCGGCTTCCGCCTGGGCCACCTGGCGCGTCGCGTCCTGCAGGTTGCGGATCGCCACGTCGTTGCGGTGGCGCTGCATGTCGGCGTGCATCTGCTCGTTCATGCAGACGGCGCCTTCGGCCACGCAACGGTTCACGACTGCGTTGAACAGGGCCGGCTTGACGGTGCCGTAGGTACGGACCGGATCCTTTTCCGACGGCTTTTCCAGGGCCAGGTACTCGTTGCGCGACAGTTCGCCGCCCGAGCTCTTGACCTTCTGGACCCAGGCGTCGAAGTCGCCCGCGGTCACGCCCTTGTAGGCGAAACGCATGTGCGAGAAACCGTCGCCGCTGAAGTGTGCCGACAGGCCCTTGTAGTCGCCGGTCTTGTTCAGCACCGCGTTCAGGGTCGTCTCCATGCCCGGCATCGTGTAGATCATGCCAGCCAGGGTCGGGATGTAGAAGGTGTTCATCACGGTCGACGAGGTCAGCTTGAAGCGGATCGGGGTGTCGATCGGGGTCACCAGCTCATTGACCGTCGCGATGCCCTGCTCCGGGTAGATGAAGAGCCACTTCCAGTCCAGCGACACGACCTGCACTTCGAGCACCTTGTGCTCGGCCGTGACTGGGCGGTGTTCGTCGATGCGGTCCAGCGGACGATAGGGGTCGAGCTTGTGGGTGCTGATCCAGGTGATCAGGCCCAGCGCGATGATGATCAGGAGCGGCGCGCCCCAGATCACCAGTTCGAGCTTGGTCGAATGGTCCCAGTCCGGTTCGTATCTCGCGTTCGCCCCTTTACGGTATTTCCAGGCGAAGACGACGGTCAGGATCATCACCGGGACGATGATGATCAACATGAGCAGGACCGATATGGTGATCAGTTCTGCCTGCTGCTTTGCAATGTCGCCGGAGGGATTCATCACTACCGTGTTGCAGCCGGACAGCGCTGCAAGCAGGAGCAAGGAAAGTCCGGGACGGACAATTTTAGGAATCATGCTAGGTATCTAACGTTACATGGGAATGAGAACATGCTACTGTACTGCTAACGGCCTTCGTTGCACATTGGACGTTTTGTCCCACCCTTGCCCAGGCCAGGGGGAAGCGCAGGCCCTGTACTTGACCTACCTGGAGACGAAGATATGCAAAGCTCGACGACGTACGGCGGCGCAGGTGCCGCTCCAATCACGGCCCCGCACAGCGGGGCCCGCAACATCAATGCCCGCGATGCCCACATATCGCCGGGCGAGATCGCAGTCGGTGTGGTCATTGGCCGCGCCTCCGAATATTTCGACTTCTTCGTCTACGCCATCGCCTCGGTGCTGGTCTTTCCAGCAGTATTTTTCCCGTGGGCCGATCGGCTTGAGGGCACACTCTACTCGTTTACGATTTTTGCGTTCGCATTCATCGCGCGCCCGATCGGCACCATTGTCTTCATGGCAATCCAGCAGCGCTTCAGTCGTGAAATAAAGCTCACCATGGCGTTGTTCCTGATCGGTACCGCCACGGTCACGATTTCCTTCCTGCCAACGTATGCCCAGATCGGCAGCACCTCGATCGTCCTGCTCGCGCTGATGCGCATCGCCCAGGGCGTGGCCCAGGGCGGCTCCTGGGACGGCCTGCCCTCGCTGCTGGCCCTGAACGCGCCCGAGCACAAGCGCGGCTGGTACGCGATGCTGGGCCAGCTCTCGGCCCCACTCGGCTTCCTGATCGCCGCCGGCCTGTTCGCCTACCTGATCGACAACCTGCAGACCGACGACTTCCTGGTCTGGGGCTGGCGCTTCCCGTTCTTCGTGGCATTCGCGATCAACGTCGTCGCCCTGTTCGCGCGCCTGCGCCTGGTCTCGACCACCGAGTACTCGCGCCTGCTCGACGCCCATGAACTGGATCCGGCCCCGGTCGGCGAACTGGTCAGCACCCAGGGCACCAACATCGTGATCGGCGCCCTCGCCGCCCTGGCCAGCTACGCCCTGTTCCACCTGGTGACCGTGTTCCCGCTGTCCTGGATCCAGCTCTACGACACGCGCCCGATCAGCGACTTCCTCTACCTGCAGATGTGGGGCGCGGCGATCGCTGCCGTCTGCATCCTGGTGTCCGGCCTGGTCGCCGACAAGGTCGGCCGCCGCACCACGCTGGGCACCCTGGCGGCCCTGATCGCGATCTTCTCGGCCTTCGTGCCGATGCTGATGGACGGCGGCGAAGCCGGCCAGAACGCCTTCATCCTGATCGGCTTCGCCTTGTTGGGCCTGTCCTATGGACAGGCCGCGGGGGCGGTGACCTCGAACTTCCAGCAGCGCTTCCGCTACACCGGCGCCGCGCTGACCTCGGACCTGGCCTGGCTGGTCGGCGCCGCCTTTGCCCCGCTGGTCGCGCTCGGCCTGTCGGCCCACTTCGGCCTGGGCTACGTCAGCCTCTACCTGCTGTCGGGCGCGGTCGGTTCGCTGGCGGCGCTGTCGCTGAACCGCAAGCTCGAGATCCGCGACTAAGCGCGCACCTTCGGCACCGGATTCCGGCGGGCCCTTGCGGGTCCGCCAGAATTTTTTTATCCGCGGCGGGTCGAAGCCATATTCGTCCCAGGACCTTTCTCGTTTTCCCTGCCACATCGTGACGCGCAAACTGCCCGTGACCGTCCCGGCCGGGACGGTCGACCTCGACGGCATGCTCGAACTGCCGGCCACGCCCATCGGCGTGGTGCTGTTCGCGCATGGCAGCGGCAGCGGACGCTTCAGCCCGCGCAACAACTACGTCGCCGCCCAGCTGCGCGCGGCCGGCGTCGCCACCCTCCTCCTCGACCTGTTGACGCCGCAGGAAGACGCGCTCCAGCAGAACCGCTTCGATATCGCCTTGCTATCCCGGCGCCTGCACGCGGCCGCCACCTGGCTGGGAACCGAGCCCCTGAGCGCTCCCCTGCCCTTGGGCCTGTTCGGCGCCAGCACCGGCGCCGCGGCGGCGCTGCGGCTGGCGGCCGACAGCGGCAGCGGCGTGGCGGCCGTGGTCTCGCGCGGCGGCCGCCCCGACCTGGCCGGCGCGGCACTTGCCCAGGTGGACGCGCCGACGCTGCTGATCGTCGGCGGCGAAGACGGGGTGGTGATCGACCTGAACCGGCAGGCGCTGGCCGCCCTGCGCTGCGAGAAGGAACTCGTCGTCGTGCCCGGCGCCGGGCACCTGTTCGAGGAAGAAGGCAAGCTGGAGCAGGTGGCGGCGCTGGCCTGCGCCTGGTTCGTGCGGCATTTCGATCCGGTGTGAGCGGACCGCATGCTGCAAATCGAATGCCGCGGCCCCGAAAGCCATACCGGGCCGAGAACGGGCCTGGCCAACGAATGTGTGGTTCGAATTGATTCGTAGGGTGGGCGCCCCGTGCCCACGCGTGAACGCCGAACAGACGCGGCGCTACATGAGCGCCAACACGACGCAGGTTTTACGCGTGGACACGGGGGGGGCTTCACGAACGCCAACACGACGCAGGTTTTACTACGTTGACGGCCTCGGGTCAGGCCACGATCACGCCAGCGCCGTATCGAGCACCGTCATCAATATGAACCCGAAGATCAGCGCGATCGTCGCCACGGTGCCGTTGCCGCTTTCGCGCATCTCGGGAATGACGTCGTTGACGATCACGAACAGCATCGCGCCGCCCGCCGCGGCCAGGGCGATCGGCAGCATGCCGGCCGAGATCCCGATCAGGGCGACGCCGACGGCGGCCGCGACCGGCTCGACCAGGCCCGACAGCACACCCAGGGCGACCGCGCTCAGGCGGCTGTAGCCGACCGTGCGCAGGGCCAGCGCCACCACCAGCCCTTCCGGCACGTCCTGGATCGAAACGCCGGTGGTCAGCGAATTGGCTTTTTCGATGTCGATCCCTGCGTAGGCGACGCCGATCGCCAGCCCTTCGGGCAGGTTGTGCAGGGCGACGGCGGCGACGAACATCCAGGCGCGGCGCAGCGAATTGCCGCTGACGTCATCGCGCTCGAGGATATGGGACGGCTCGATGGCGCGCCCCATCAGGAGGATGGCGCCGGCCCCGGCCATGATGCCGGCACCGGCCAGCAGGCTGGCTTCCCAGGCGCCGGCGCCGGCGGCCTTGGCCGCGGCCAGCGCCGGGATCACCAGCGAGAATGCGGTCGCCCCCAGCATCACCCCGGCGCCGAAGCCGAGGAAGCTGTCGTAGGTCCGCTTCGAGAAATTCTGCGATAACAATACAGGCAAGGTGCCGAGCGCGGTGGCCGCGGCTGCGGTGCCGCCGCCCAGCAGGGCCGCGTGCATCTTGGGATTGGCGTTCATCACCTGCTCGGCGAGACTGCCGAGCAGCAGCAGGCAGCCCACCGTGCAGATGAGCAGGCCAATGACGCGCCGCACCGTGAACGCGCGTGCCAGCGCGTCGGTCCAGCGCAACTTGTGCGAATCTGGGTCCATCAAGGAATCCTTTGTCGAGGCGCCCGGAACACGACACCCCGCGCAAGGCGGGGCGTCGCTGTATCACAGTGCTGCCATCACAGTGCTGCCATCACAGTGCTGCCGATTCTACGCCAGCGCGACGCAGGGGCGCGTCACCGCTGGCAATCCGGAGCGTCAGGGCTTGCTGACCGCCGAGGCGCCTTTCGGCGTAGCGGGATCGAGGCCGAGCTCGGCGCCGGTGGTCGGGTCCTTGGAAGGATCCGACAGGGTACGCGCCTGCATCTGCTTGAGCACTTCGACGTCGGCCGCCGGGAGCTTGACTTCCGCTTCGCCGGAACCGCCGTCGACGCCCATCTGCTTCTCGCGGTCGGTGACGAAGTCCCACTTCTCGCCCTGGTTCCACGGACCGCGCATTTCGCCAGGACCCTGCGACATGTTGAAGTAGACGCTGGCGAAGCGTGGATCGGCCGGCATCTTGCCCGGTGGGAAGTTCGATTCCATCGAGTACAGGGCCTTCTCGAAGGACTTCTGGTGCGCCACTTCGCGGGTCATCAGGAAGCCCAGTGCCTCCTTCACGCCCGGGTCGTCGGTACAGGCGATCAGGCGCTCATAGACGATCTTGGCGCGCGCTTCGGCGGCGATGTTCGAACGCAGGTCGGCGGTCGGCTCGGTGATCGAGTCGATGTAGGCCGCGGTCCAGGGCACGCCGGCCGAGTTGGTCAGCGGGGTCCCGGCGCCGTACAGCACCTGGGTGATGTGGCTGTCGTTGCCGGCACCAGTGATGGCGCGGTACATCTCGGCTTCGGTGTCGACCGCTTCCGCCAGGCGGCCCTTCGCGCCCTTGTTCAGCATCGCCACGATATGGCCGATGATCTCGAGGTGGCTCAACTCCTCGGTCGCGATGTCGAACAGCATGTCCTTGCGGCCTGGATCGTCTTCCGATACGGCCTGGGTGAAGTAGCGCATCGCGGCGGCGAGCTCGCCCTGCGGTCCGCCGAACTGCTCGAGCATGAGGTTTGCCAAACCGGGATTCGGACCGGCAACCCGGACCGTATATTGAAGGCGCTTGTTGTGTGCAAACATTCCGACTCCTCCGATAGATAGAAACTAAGCGTCCACGCGACAGCGTGCGACACCATCCATAAACGGCTGCACGGCGTTGCGCCGTCAGTCGAACGTGGGCTCATCTTCGCAGGCTGGAGCGATCGAGTAATCAGAAGCACCGCCGTCTTTGTGTAGGACAATGGTGATAACTTGTAAATCATGTTTAAGAACTGACGAGTTACCGCGCAGAGCCAGGTTAACCGGATTTAACGACAAATGAATGCAAGAAAGATGATCTTAGGAAACTTGCGGCAGTGAACAACACTCTGCGTTTGGCGCGGCTTCGGCCGACGCCACCACCCGGCGCAGTCCTACGTGACCGCCGAGCCGGGCGCGCTAGCATGTTAGCCAATCGTCAACTAGGAGAAGAAAAATGTTTTCTCTGAACCAACTAAGCCCGACCATCACCGACATGATCCGTTTCGATCACTCGCACGTGATGGTGACCTTCCATCAGTACACCAAGGACAAGGCCCCGAGCGTCAAGAAAGCGCTGGCCGAGACCATCTGCACCGCACTGGAAATCCATGCCACGCTGGAAGAGGAAGTCTTTTATCCAGTGATGCGCCAGCTCGACAAGGGCGAGCCTTTTGTCCACAAGGCCGAGCCGGAACACAACGAGATGCGCAGCATCATTGCCGAGCTGCGCCGCACCAGCGGTTCCGATCCGCGCCACGACCGCCTCATGATGGAACTGATGCGCGACGTCATCCACCACGTGGCCGACGAGGAAACCACCCTGCTGCCCCAGGCCGAGTCGCTGATGAGCAAGGCGCGCCTGTCGGAGCTGGGCTCGCAGATGACCAAGCGCCGCATGGAACTGGTAGCGCCGAAAGCGGGCAAGCTGGCCAAGAGCCATGCCGTCGGTTTCTCGGGCAGCACCGCCGCCATGGTGGTCGGCCTGGCCAGCGCCCTGTTCGCCGCGCGCGCTTTTATCAAGAAGCCGGGCAGCCCGGCCGGCAACACCCGCACCTGGGCCAGCGCCAATTCGATGCCGCACGGCGGCTGAAGCCGGCGCTGCGCACTCGGTTGAGCCGGCACTGCCGGCTCAACGGATCAAGCTATTAACCAATCACCGATCAACCGATCAACTTCACGACGATCGGCAGCAGCCAGGGCGTGAGCACGGCGGTGAGCACGCCGTTCAGCCCCATGCCCAAGCCGGCAAAGGCCCCCATCTCGGCGCTCACCTGGAAGGCGCGCGCCGTCCCCACCCCATGCGCCGCTACGCCCAGCGCGAAGCCGCGCGCGGCATGCCCATCGATCCGCATCGCATTGAACAGGAAGCGCGCCGTAACCGCGCCGAAAATGCCGGTACCGATCACCAGCACGGCCGTCAGCGCCGGCACCCCGCCCAGGCGTTCCGACACCGCCATCGCGATCGGCGTGGTGGCCGACTTCGGCCCCACCGTATGCGCCAGCACCTCGCCGCCGCCGAGCAGCAGCACCACGCCCACCGCCGACACGATGGCCGTCACCGACCCGCACAGCAACGCGCAGGCCAGGGGCAGGAAGGCGCGCCGCATGCGCGGCAGCTGGCGCGCCAGCGGCACCGCCAGGGCGACGGTTGCCGGGCCGAGCAGGAAATGGACGAACTGGGCGCCGGCAAAATAGCTCTGGTAGGACATGTCGCTCACGACCAGCACCAGGCTCACCAGGGCAATGGCGATCGCCACCGGATTGGCCAGCGGCGAGAATTTGCAGCGCGCATGGATGGCCTGCGCGACCACGTAGGCGCACAGCGTGATGGTCAGGCCCAGCAGCGGCGAGGCCGAAAGGTAGACCCAGAAGTGGCTCAGTCCGGCGAAGTCAGGCATCGCCGCCCTTCTCCGGCCCTGGACCGAGTTTATGCAGGAGGTAGCCGGTGACGGCGAGGGTCAGCAGGGTGCTGACGACCAGCGAAGCGCCGATCGCCAGCCAGTGTCCGCTGCCGCTGGCGGCCGCGGCGACGATTCCGACCCCGGCCGGGACGAACAGCAGCGACAGGTGGCGCAGCAACTCGTTCGCCGCCGCCTCGATGCGTTCCTGCAGGGACGGCCAGGCGAGCAGCGCGCAGAACAGCAGCACCATGCCCGCCACCGGACCCGGCACGGGCAGGCCGAGCAGGAAGACGGCGCCTTCGCCGAGGCATTGAAACAGGAGGAGGATGGCGAAGGCGGGAAGCAAGGGCGGTCCGTGGTCGTGGGATGGATGTGGCGCCATGATAGCGCGACGACCGCGCCAGGCGTCACGCGTGGGTATGCGTCCTCACCGAATGCGGCTTGCGGAACCGTTTCGATACGCGTCCGTACTATACCGCGTGGGCACAAGTGCCCACCCTACGAAAAGCCGAAGACGGAGGGCCGTTCCGTAGGGTGGGTTCTCGAACCCACGCGGTACAGCGGTGGCATGCCGCAGCGCTAGCGGGGCGCCATGAAGCCCCAGGTCGCGCTACGACACAGCAGGCTGTCAGGCCACTTCCGCCGTCTGCTTGATCGCGCCGCGCTTGATCTGGTCGCGCTCGATCGACTCGAACAGGGCCTTGAAGTTGCCTTCGCCGAAGCCGTCGTCGCCCTTGCGCTGGATGAACTCGAAGAACACCGGGCCGAGCTGGGGTTCGCCGAAGATCTGCAGCAGCAGGCGCGGCTTGCCGTCGTGGACGGCGCCGTCGAGCAGCAGGCCACGCGCCTGCAGTTCGGCGGCATTTTCGCCGTGGCCAGGGATGCGGCCGTCGAGCATCTCGTAATAGGTCGCCGGCGGGGCGCTCATCAGGGGCACGCCGGCGGCGCGCAGGGCGTCGACGGTCGTGATCAGGTCGTCGGTCAGCAGGGCGATGTGCTGGATGCCTTCGCCGTTGAACTGCATCAGGAATTCCTCGATCTGGCCGCCGCCGGCCTTGCCCTCTTCGTTCAGCGGAATCCGGATCTTGCCGTCCGGCGCGGTCATCGCCTTCGAGGTCAGGCCGGTGTACTCGCCCTTGATGTCGAAGTAGCGGATCTCGCGGAAGTTGAACAGGCGCTCGTAGAAGGAAGCCCAGAAGGCCATGCGGCCGCGGTAGACGTTGTGGGTCAGGTGGTCGATGATCTTCAGGCCATGGCCGACGGGGCGGCGTTCGACGCCGTCGATGAATTCGAAGTCGATGTCATAGATCGACTTGCCGTCCTCGAAACGGTCGATCAGGTAGAGCGGCGCGCCGCCGATGCCCTTGATCGCCGGCAGGCGCAGCTCCATCGGGCCGGTCGGGATGTCGATCGCCTGGGCGCCCAGTTCCAGGGCGCGCTTGTAGGCCGCGTGCGAATCCTTGACGCGGAAGGCCATGCCGCAGGCCGCCGGGCCGTGCTCGGCGGCGAAATAGGCGGCGTAGCTCTTCGGCTCGTTGTTGATGATGAAGTTGATCTCGCCCTGGCGGTACAGGCTCACGTCCTTCGAGCGGTGCACTGCGACCCTGGTAAAGCCCAGCGCCTCGAAGATCGGTTCCAGCAGGCCCGGGGTCGGGGACGCGAACTCGACGAATTCGAAGCCCATCAGGCCCATCGGATTCTCAAACAGGTCAGCCATGTCATTTCCTTCTTGTTGCAAACGTTATCTCCTCCGGACGCCGCGCCTGCTTCGTGGGCAAGGCGCCGCGCGGAACCATGCGGCCGGCATGCGGTTGGCAATCAGTGCCGGCCGGACGAACATGCGGCCCGTCCCGTCAGGTACACCGTCCATGCAGCGTGCATCGCATCTGCATGGCGCGGACGCCGGGCGGGTTCGACGTGACCCGAATGATACGCCAGCCGGCGCTTGGTGCGCCCTGTTTTTGATGTCGAATCGGCATGCTCGCGGCGCAGCATACCCGAGAATGCGCGCCGCGAGGGTGATGATTTTTTCAGCGCCCGGACTTGCGGGCGGATTGGGAAGCCGGTTCGCGCAGCAAAGTGCGGATGTCGTTCAGCAGCAGCGCCGGATGCAGGTAAGAGGTCGAATAGATCTCGCGTACCTCGCCGCCGGCGTCGAGCAGGTAGACCTTCAGCATGTGGCTCAGCACCGGCACGCGCTGGCCAGGGACCGCCGGCGCCGCGACCGAGACGTCCTGGCCGAAGCCGTCGAGGATGGGCGCCAGCTCCCTGCCGTTGCGGGTGGTGAGGAAATGCCATTCCAGCCCGCGCCGGTCGCGCGCCTCGCCGCCGCCGTAGCTGCGCATCATCGGCGGCGTGTCGTGTTCCGGGTCGAAACTCATGCTGACGAAGCGCACCCTGCCGCGCAGCGCGGGGGAATGCACGATGGTTTCCTTCAGGCTGTGCAGGGTGGCATAGGCCAGCGGACAGCCTTTCGCATCGGTGCAGTAGGTGTAGATGAAGGAGAACAGCGTGATCTTGCCGGTCGTGAATTCGGACAGGCGGCGCAGGCTGCCATCGCTCTCGAGCACCTGGCCGTCGGGCGCCTGCATGATGCGCTCCAGGCGATAGCTGCCCGGCGCCGGCGGCACGTAGCCGAGCGCCGGGACCTCGGTCGGCCCCGGCGCCTGCCGGGCATGGGCGGCGCCAGCGGCGCCGGCGGCGAACATGCGTTCCGGCACGAGCGGACACAGGAGCGCGAGCAGAAGAGCGAGCCCGGCGCGATCCCTTACCCTGCGCGCCGCGCTGCCCGCCCCGCTGCCCGCCGCGGCACTGCGGCGAGCCCACCGTGGCCAGGCGCCGCCCGTCACCGCGCCGCCACCTGCGTTGCGGCACCCGCATGGGCCGTCGCCTGCGCCCCTTTTGCGCCGAACTTCATGTGGTGCGGCCGCCCGAGCTTGAGCTTATAGAAATCGACATTCATCTTCTCGTCCAGGGCCTTGCCGTCCCAGGCGTACAGCTTGACGAACTGCTCGTTCTCCGCCCCGGTCTTGTCCCAGTTGGCCAGCAGCGAGGAGCTGACGTAGACGCGCTTGCCGTCCCAGCTCTGGGAAATCATGTTGACCTGGGAACCGGTTTTCTTGGCATAGGTCTGGCGCGGCGCTTGCGGATTGCTGATGTCGAAGTAGCGGGTGGTGCCGTCCATGAAGGTGTTCACCCACAGGCTCTTGCCGTCGGCGCGCATCGAGATGTCGACCGGCAGCGGGGTCTTGGCAGGGTCGCCGATCGCGCCGACGTCCTTCGCCTGCCACTGGCCCTTGGCGTCCTTTTTCACCAGCCACAGGCGCGAGGTGAGCGCGGTGGCGGTGATCGCCCAATCCTCGTTCGGGGCCAGCGACCAGCGGATCTCGAGCGGCGCGCCCGGCACGTTCAGCACCTGCTCTGGCCGCATCGCCTTCAGGTTCCAGACCACCATCGTATTGCCGAACTGCTTCATCGCGGCCTGGTCCTTCATCAGCGCGCCCAGCGGCATCATGTAGTTGTTCTTGCCGGTGAAGCTGGAGCTGAGGATCACGTTCTTCGCCGGGTTGATCGCCAGGTCGTAGCCGTAGCCGTCGGCGCCTCTCAGGGCGGGCGCGGTGGACGCGTTCGCCGCGACCGGCATATCGTATTTGCGGATGAAATCGCCCTTGTTGTTGTAGAGGGCCATGCCGGTGACGCCGCCGCCGTCCTTCGCGTTGGACACCGCGCCGATCAGCATCCTGCCGGGCAGCGCGTAGAAGGTGTGCGGGCCGACCAGGCCGGAACGCTTGTCGAAGTCGGCGATGGTGTTCACCAGCTTGGGCTTGCCCGGATCGCTGTGGATGTCGAACACGTAGATCTTGCTGTCGTCGAGCCCGCCGGCCCAGAGGAAGCGCCGGTCGTCGGTGAAACCGGCATGGTGGGCCTCGCCGCGGCCGCCCACCGACACCTGGTTGACCACCTGCCCGAACTTCGGCGACTTCGGATTGACGTCGAGCGTGACCAGCTTGTCGCTGCCGTCGCCCATGCCCTTCACGCCCAGGGTCCAGACGTAGAGGTAATCCTCCCGGCCCTTGATCAGGTTCGACATGTAGGGGGAGTTGCAGGTTTCGTCGGCGCTGGCGTAGGGGACGCCAAGGCCGAGCATCAGGACGGCGAGCGTTGCCGCGCGCATGGTTCGATTCAGTTGCATCGTGGTCTCCTCTCAGGGGCAATCCGGCAAACCATCAGCATCGCCGCCCTGTGCCCGAGAGGTTTGCGCCAGATCAAGGCCGCCAGAGAAATCGAACTCAGCCACAAGGGGCTGCCGGCAATGCGCCGCTACTGCGCGAAGGATTCCGCCACCAGCCCGCGCAGCCACTGGTTGCCCGGGTCCTGGTTGAAGCGCCGGTGCCAGAACATGTTGGTCTGCAGCGGCGGCAGCGCCAGCGGCGGCGTGATCCAGGCCAGGCCGAGCGGCGGCCCGGCGCGCTCGGCCAGCTTCTGCGGCACCGTCACCACCAGGTCGCTGCCGCCGACGATGTAGGGCACCGCCGTGAAGTGCGGCACCCGAAAACGGGTCGCGGCGCCGATCCCGGCCTTCTCCAGCAACTGGTTGATGCGGTCGTAGGGACTCTCGCGCGAGTCGACGAACAGGTGCTCGGCGGCGGCGAAGCGCTCCAGGTCGACCTTGCCCTTTGTGAGCGGATGGCCACGCCGCATCATCGTCACATAGGGCTGGCGAAACAGCAGGCGCTGGTACAGGGCTTCGGAGATATCGTCGAAGGGACCGATGGCCAGGTCGACGCGCCCGCTTTCCATCTCCTCCTTCAGGGCGATGCTGCCGGCGCGCACGGTGCTGACCTGCAGCCGCGGCGCCGCCACCCGGCAGCGCTCGATCAGGGTCGGCATGAAGTGCAGCTCGCCGACGTCGGTCATCGCCAGCGTGAAGCGGCGCTCGCTGGTGAGCGGGTCGAAGCCGCCGCGCCGGTTCAGGGCCAGGGTCACCTGGGCCAGCGCACTGCCGACCGGCTCGGCCAAGCCCTCGGCGAAGGGCGTCGGCTGCATGCCCTGCCCGGTGCGCACGAACAGCTCGTCGCCGAACAGCCGGCGCAGGCGTGCCAGGGCATTGCTGACCGCCGACTGCGTCAATCCCAGGCGCCGCGCCGCGCCCGAAATCTGGCGCTCGCGATAGACTTCCTGGAACACGG
The DNA here is from genome assembly GCF_042647645.1 of Massilia haematophila. NCBI lineage: Bacteria > Pseudomonadati > Pseudomonadota > Betaproteobacteria > Burkholderiales > Oxalobacteraceae > Massilia > Massilia haematophila. Next base: position 1,460,768 of record NZ_JBHRVV010000001.1, read on the forward strand.
ACAGCAGGTTCAGGTCGATGTTGTGGGGTTCGAGCATCAAGCCTCCGATATTGATTTCATAAATAGTCTACATTCATCTATTCATGTCGTAAAATACCAACAGCTGGCTTAGAGTGCGTAGTGACACCATCATCGACGCTTTTTTGCGAGGAGACGCGCATGACCCAGACCATCGGCACCGAGACCGGCTACCAGTCGGGCTTCGGCAACGAATTCGCCACCGAGGCCCTGCCCGGCGCCCTGCCGCGCCACCGGAATTCGCCCCAGCGCGTCGCCTACGGCTTGTATGCCGAGCAGCTGTCCGGCACCGCCTTCACCGCGCCGCGCGGCCACAACCGCCGCTCCTGGCTGTACCGGATCCGCCCGGCGGCCATGCACGGCCCTTTCGAGCGCATCGACAACGGCCGCATTGTGGCAAACCTGCAACAGGTGGCGCCGCCGCCGGACCAGCTGCGCTGGAGCCCGCCGCCGATGCCCGAGGCGCCCACCGACTTCGTCGACGGCCTGGTGACAATGGCCGGCAACGGCTCGGCCGAGAGCATGAGCGGCTGTGCGATTTACCTGTACGCGGCGAACCGCTCGATGCGCGATCGCTTCTTCTATAGCGCCGACGGCGAGTTGCTGATCGTGCCCCAGCTCGGCCGCCTGGAGATTGCAACCGAGTTGGGCAACATCGAACTCGCACCGCAGGAAATCGCGGTCATCCCGCGCGGCATCCGCTTCCGGGTAGCCCTGCCGGACGGCGAGGCGCGCGGCTACGTCTGCGAGAACTTCGGCGCCCTGCTGCGCCTGCCGGACCTGGGCCCGATCGGCTCGAACGGCCTGGCCAACCCGCGCGACTTCCTGACGCCGGTCGCGCGCTACGAGGACCGCGAGGGCGACTTCGAACTGGTGGCGAAATTCTGCGGCAACCTGTGGCGCGCGAAAATCGGGCACTCGCCGCTGGACGTGGTCGCCTGGCACGGCAACTACGCGCCCTACAAATACGACCTGCGCCACTTCAACACCATCGGCTCGATCAGCTACGACCACCCGGACCCGTCGATCTTCCTGGTGCTGCAGGCCCCTTCCGACACCCCGGGCGTGGACACCCTCGACTTCGTGATCTTCCCGCCGCGCTGGCTGGCCGGCGAGGACACCTTCCGCCCGCCCTGGTTCCACCGCAACGTCGCCAGCGAATTCATGGGCCTGGTGCACGGCGCCTACGACGCCAAGGCCGAGGGCTTCGTGCCGGGCGGCGCCAGCCTGCACAACTGCATGAGCGGCCACGGACCGGACGCCGCGACCTTCGACAAGGCCAGCAATGCCGACACCAGCCAGCCGGTGAAAGTGGCCGACACCATGGCCTTCATGTTCGAAACCCGCAACGTGCTGGTCCCGACCGCCCAGGCGCTGGCCTCGCCCCAGCTCCAGGCGAATTACCAGGCGTGCTGGGCCGGCATCGGCAAGCATTTCAGGACCACGCCGTAAGCGGAGCGGAGCATGGCGCACCAGACCATCCTCGAATTCGCCACCAGCGGGCGCGGCACGTGCGACATCACGGACGCCGTGGCCGAGGTGGTACGCGCATCAAATATGCAGTGCGGCCTGGTCCAGGTTTTCGTGCAGCACACCAGCTGCTCGCTGACCATCACCGAGAACGCCGACCCCGACGTGCGGCGCGACCTGGAAACCATCCTCGCGCGCCTGGCGCCCGACGGCGACCCGGCCTACCGCCACGACGCCGAGGGCCCGGACGACATGGCCGCGCACGCGCGCAGCATGCTGACGAATACCGGCCTGACGCTGCCGTTCGGCGGCGGCCGGCTGTTGCTGGGCACCTGGCAAGGCATCTACCTGTGGGAGCACCGCAGCGCGCCGCACCGGCGCAAGGTGGTCGTGACCGTCATCGGCTGAGCGCAGGGTGGGTCGGTCCGCGTTCGGCCCGGCGCCGTCGGACATCCAGCATCGTAGGGTGGGTTCTCGAACCCACCTTCCCTCCCGCGCGCCAGGTCGGCACATCGGCCCCGCGCCGAGGCATCCTCGCGCGCTCAGCGCCAGTAAGGCGGCACATTCTCCGCAATCCGCGCCAACTCGTCCTCGGTCAAAGGCAAGCGGCGAAACGCCGCCCACGCATCAGCCGGGCGCAGGTTGTCGCCCTGTGCCGAGTCGGTCCCATACAGTACGCGCCCGACGCCGATCTGGCGGATGCGCCACGCCATCAGGGCCGCGGCATCCGGACTCAGGTCGCGATCGGCGATCGAGGCGACGTCGAACCAGAGATTGCGGGTCTGCGGCGCGCCCCGCGCCATGGCCTCGGCCAGCACGCCCAGCACCGCGCGCGCCGGCGGATCCTCGAAGCCGGGGCCGCTGCCGGCCAGGTGCGCGACCTGGACCACCACGTCGGGCGCCGCCGGCAGCACCTGTTCGAGGAAGATTCGCGCCTGCCGTTCGCCGTAGGGACGCCGCTTGCCGATGTTGGCGCGCAGGTGGACCACGATCGCCATGCCTTTGGCATTGGCGGCGGCGAACACCTCGCGCAGGCGCGCCACGTGGGCGGGAATGTCGAGCTGGACGTCCGAATTGCCGAGGTGGAGCTTGATGCCGCGGCGCAGGCCGGGAATGCTGGCGCAGCGGTGCAGCTCGACCAGCGCGTAGTCCTTCAGCGGATTGAAACCGCAGAAAGCGAGCAGCCGTTCCGGGAACTGCGCGGCCTGGGCGGCGGTCCAGTCGTTTTCCAGACGCACCCGCGCATACTCGTCCTCGACCTGGCGCGCCGGGCTGCCATACATATAGGCAGTCGATAGCAGGACCGCCTTGCGGATGCCTGCGCTGTCGAGGAGTGTGATGACGTCCTTCGCATCCAGGCGCGTCACCCCCGCGTCCGGGCCGATCATGCTGATGGTTGCTTTGCTGAAGACGTGCTGGTGGAAGTCGCCGGCCGGCTGGGCGTCCGCCATTGCAGGGAGCGCAAGCAGGCTGAAGGCCAGTGCGCGAAAGAGCTTGCGAGCGGACATGTGTGCCTTTCTCCGGAGCCGAGGGGAGTGCCGATGGGCTAGCGGCAGGGCTGAGTGTAAAGGCCGGGCCGCACCGTACGTGGTCGTTTCCCATTGACAAGATCAGTCTGCCTGACGAACCATGAGCTAACCATCATCTCATGTGACCACCATGCGCCGCCAGCTCCGCAAAAACCTGCTTCCCTCATCCACTCCCCGGCAGAACCACACCAAAACCGCCGCCAAACCGGAGACACGCCGCACACGCGACTACATCCTGGTCATTGCGGCAATCCTGTCGCTTCTGGCCACCTTCCTCACTTTGGTCGGGTATGGCCTGACACTGTCCATCTTACAGTTCAACCTGCCCCACGAAACCTTGTTCGGTACCACGCTCGACCTTCTCGACCTTTCTCTCTGGATGGTCCTTTACTTCTTCGAGAGCTTTTTCCGCATGTCCCTCCTGGGGGAAGCAGTGGGCTACCTCATCAGCCTGTGGTGGACGATACCCGTGGTGTTCATCGTTTTGTTTTCCTGCGGGCTGTATTTCAAGTACCGGTCCCACGTCCCCTACCGTCCGGCACGCAAAACCAACTGGATAAACTGGTTCAGGTTCAGGCGCGAAGCCAGCGTACGTACATTGGCGTTCCAGACCGGCGCCTACAGCCTGGTCGTCCCGGCCACGTTCATCCTCCTTTCCGTCTTCGGCGCCGCTGCGACTGTCTGCGCCGCATTACTGCTGGCCAACGCGCCCATGATCGGCATGAATGCCGGCGACCGCTATATCAAGGAGTATGTCGTCGGACCGGAACAGTGCGCACCGCCGCGCACACGGCTCGAGCGCATCAAGCCAGGGGCGAAGACGGAAGGGACCGCGAAACTCGCAAACTGCGTCCGGATCAGGAACGAACGGGGGCTGTGCGAACAGGGACGCGTCGTTTTCGCGACAACCGGCGCCATCGTGCTGTTCGAGCCCGCTACCGGCCATGCCTTCAGGGTGCCGACCAAGGACGCCGTGATCGATACCCTCGCCAGGCTCGACGGCCCCGCGACTTGCACGGTACCGGCGCGCAACGCCACAGCCACGGGTACGCCGGCCGAAGCGTCCCAAGCGAAAGAAACCGGGACGCGCGGATAGCCTGGCAATGCCGCACGGCCCGTTTCCTACGGTGCGAAGCCAGTCCCGTACGTCATGCGATGATGGTTCCCAGCGCACCCGCGCCCCGGAACCCGGCCCGGCCCGCCGGTTGGAGACACGCGCCGCACCATGACCGACATCCTGATCATCCTCTTCCTGATCCTCCTGAACGGTGTGTTCGCGATGTCCGAACTGGCGCTGGTCTCCGCCAAGCGCCTGCGCCTGGAAAAGCAGGCCGAGGAAGGCAGCCGCGGTGCCCATGCGGCGCTGAAGCTGGCCGACAACCCCAGTCATTTCCTCTCCACCGTCCAGGTCGGGATCACCCTGATCAGCATCTTCAACGGCGCCTTCGGCGAAGCCTCGCTGGTGGCGCGCCTGGTGCCCCGGCTGGAATCGATGCCGCTGACCCAGCCCTACGCCTACCAGATCGCGCTCGGCGTGGTGGTGGTCTGCATCACCTTCGCTTCGATCATCCTCGGCGAACTGGTCCCGAAACGGATCGCCATGCAGTACCCGGAAGCGATGGCGACCCTGATCGCGCCGCCGCTGCGTATGCTGTCGACCATCATGTCGCCTTTCGTCAAGGTCCTGGCCCTGAGCACCGAGGCGATCGCGCGCCTGATCGGGATCGGCGGCCACAAGGCCGAGACGCCGACCGAGGAAGACATCACCGGCATGATCAAGGAAGGCACCGACGCCGGCGTGTTCGAGAAGACCGAATACGACATCGTCTCGCGCGCGCTGCGCCTGGACGACCGCCACCTGAAGGCCCTGATGACGCCGCGCGTGGACATGGTCTTCATCGACCTCGAAGGCGAGCGCGGCGCCCTGCTGCAGCGCATTGCCGACAGCCAGTACAGCCGCTTTCCCGTGTGCCGCGGCGACCGCTCGCAGGTGGTCGGCTTCATCCATACCGGCGTCCTGTTCGAACAGGCCGTGCGCGCCGGCTCGCTCGACGCGATCGATATCGAAGCGGCGGTGCAGGAGATCCTGTACGTGCCCGAGACGGTGAGCGCGATGGGCGTGCTCGAGCTGTTCAAGAAGAACAACGCCGAGCTGGGCCTGATCGTCGACGAGTACGGCGACATCCAGGGCATGGTGACCATGACCGACCTGATGAGCGCACTGGTGGGCGACGTCACCGTGATCGGCGAGGAGCACGACCCGGATGCGGTGCAGCGCGAGGACGGCAGCTGGCTGCTCGACGGCGGCATCATGCTCGACCGTTTCCGCGACCTGTTCGCGTCCGGGGTGCGCTTCCCGGCCGAGGAAAACGGCGCCTACCACACCCTGGCCGGCTTCCTGCTCTACCAGTTCGGCTACATCCCGCGTCCGTCCGAGAGCCTGGTGTGGGATGCCTGGCACTTCGAAGTGGTCGACATGGACGGCAACCGGATCGACCGCATCCTGGTGACGCACACGCCGCTGCCGCCGGCGCCGGCGCCCGACGAGGAGCACGCGGGCGGGCGCGACGCCTGAGCCGGGTCGGCGGCTGGCGGTAGCGCGGCAGCGCGGCAGCGGCGGTAGCATTTGCTTACACGAACTGCGAGTTAGCGAACGGAGCCATTCTCCGGAACGGCGCACACTAGGATAAAACCTTGCGCCCGGAGCCTGAAATGACCAAGCGATTCACCTTTGCCACCACCGTACCCGCCTCGGTCGACGAGGCCTGGTCGTGGTCGACTTCCATCAGGGGCATCAAGTCGGAGATGTGGCCGATCCTGAAGATGACCTTCCCCAAGGACCTGACCCATATCGGCAAGGAAACCACGCTGCAGAAACCCATCTGCCGCTGCCAGTTCCTGCTGCTCGGCCTGTTCCCGATCGACATGTCGAAGCTGACCTTCGTCGAACTCGAGCCGGGCCGGCGCTTCGTCGAGCAGTCGCCGCTGCTGTCGATGCGGCTGTGGCGCCACGAACGCATCGTCACGCCTTCGCCCGAGGGCACGGTGGTGACCGACAACGTCGAGTTCACGCCGCGCTTCGCCGAGCCGGTGGTCGGCTGGTTCGTGAAGCGCTTCTTCGAGCACCGCCACGCGGTGCTGTCGCGCTCGCTCAGGTAACCAGGTCACTAGCCGCGCAGCACCAGCGCCGCCAGCGCCAGCATCAGGACGCCGGTGCAGGCCTCGATGGCGCGCCACACCGCCGGCCGCCCGAGCACGCTGGCGCAGCGCCGCGCCAGCAGCCCCAGGGCGGCGAACCACAGCAGCGAGGCGACCATCGCGCCGGCCGCGAACGAGGAGCGGTGCTCCAGCGCCAGGCTGTTGCCGACCGCGCCGAGCAGCACCACCGTGTCCAGGTAGACGTGCGGATTCAGGAGCGACATCGCCAGCACCGCCACCAGGGCCTGGCGCGCGCCGCCGGCCGCGGGCGCGTCCGCCAGCCCGGGCGCGGGCGTGGGCGCTCCCGCGCCGCGCCAGCTGCTGGCCAGGCAGCGCAGTCCATACCAGAGCAGGAAGGCCGCGCCGCCCCAGCGGCAGGCCGCCAGCAGCGCCGGCGACTCCTCGACCAGGGCGCCGAAGCCCGACATGCCGAGCGCGATCAGGCCGACGTCGACGACCACGCAGGCGGCCACCGTCAGGGCGACGTGGCGTCCGCGGACGCCGGTGCGGATCACGTGCGCGTTCTGGGCCCCGATGGGCATGATCAGGCTGGCGCCCAGGCCCAGTCCCTGCATGAATATGTGTTGCGAAAACATCTGTCCGGCTCCGATATGCTGTACTGTCAAGCCGGCAGTATCGGGGGCAGCGCCTGCTTCTTCAATTATATTAATGCTTTCTAAATATGGTTAAGCGGGGCTAATCCATGCAGATCGATCCTCGCCGCAGCGCGGCTTTCATCGCCGCGATCGACGGCGGCAGCCTGGAGGCGGCCGCGTTCCAGCTGCGCATCACGCCGTCGGCGGTGTCGCAGCGCATTTCCGCGCTCGAGCAGGAACTCGGCACGCCGCTGCTGGTGCGTACCCGGCCCTGCCGCCCGACCGCGCCCGGCATGCGCCTGCTGCAGTTCCTGCGCCGGCGCGCCCTGCTGGAACAGGAATTCATGGCCGAACGCGACAGCGAGGCCGGGCCGGTGCGGGTCGCGCTGGCCGTCAACAACGACACGCTGGCGACCTGGCTGCTGCCCCTGCTGGCGCCGCTGCTGGTCGCGGAGGACCTGCTGGTCGAATTCGTGCTCGACAACCAGGGCCACACCTTCGCCCTGCTGGAGCAGGGCCAGGCCGTAGCCTGCATCTCCGGCGAAGCCGAACCGATGCGCGGCTGCACGGTCGAGCCGCTCGGGATGATGCGCTACCGCATGGTGGCGGCGCCCGCCTTTGCCCAGCGCTGGTTCCCGCAGGGCCTGGATCGCGACGCCGCGCGCAGGGCGCCGGTGATGGTGTTCGACCGCAAGGACACGCTGCAAACCCAGTTCCTGCTCCAGCACCTGGGCCTGCCCGAAGGCAGCTATCCCTTCCACTACGTGCCGGCCAGCGATCCCTACGTGCAGGCGATCCGCCTCGGCCTGGGCTACGGCATGCTGCCGCTGGAGCAATGTGCGGACCTGCTCGCCGCCGGCGCCCTGGTCGACCTGGCGCCCGACCTGCATGTCGACGTGCCGCTGTACTGGCATGCCTGGCGCATCCAGCCGGCGCGGCTGGAGCGCATGGGCGCGGCGCTGGTCGAGGCGGCCCGGGGGCAGCTGCTGCCGATCGCATGAACATGGACGGCTCGGCCGTGTAGAATGAGAAGCATTCTCATTTAAAACCAGAACACCCATGTCCGACTCCTTCCCGCCGATCCGTTTTTCCCGCCGCCGCCTGCTGGCCGCCGGCGCCGCCGGCTGCGTCCTGCCGCTCTCCTTCGCAAGCGCAGCCGCTCCTGCCGCTCCTGCCGCTCCTGCCGATCCTGCCGGCGCCTGGCAGGCCGCCACCCTGCCCCAGGGCCTGCAGCGCGACATCGCCTCGACCATCACCGGCCAGCGCTACCGCATCTACCTCAACGTCCCGGCCACGCCGCCGCCCGCCGCCGGCCACCCGGTGCTGTATGCCCTGGACGGCAACGCCAGCTTCCCGGCCCTGGCCCTGATGGCGCGCACCGCCGCCAGCCGCAGCCGCGAAACGGGCCAGGCGGCGCCGGTGGTGGTCGGCATCGGCTATCCGAGCGGCCAGGATTTCGGCGGCGGGCGCACGCGCGACTACACCCCGCCCACCGCCGACGCGCCCGCGGGCGAAGGCGGCGCCGAACGCTTCCTCGACTTCATCGAGCGCGAACTCAAGCCGCTGGTGGCGGCGCTGGCGCCGCTCGACCTGTCGCGCCAGGCCCTGTTCGGCCATTCCTACGGCGGCCTGTGCACCCTGCACGCGCTGTTTACCCGTCCGGCGATGTTCCAGGCCTACCTGGCGTCCAGTCCCTCGATCTGGTACCGTGAACGCGCCGTGCTCGGCGGCCTGGCCGGCCTGTCGCAGCGGCTCGCCGCCCTGCCGGCGCGCCCTGGCCTGATGCTGGCGGCGGGCGAGCACGAACAGCCCGCCGCCGGCGCGGCCCTGAGCGACCGCCAGGCGCTCGCCGCCCGGCGCCGCATGGTCGACGAGGCGCGCGAGCTGGCCGCCAGCCTGCAGTCCGGCGACCAGCTGGCGCGCGTGCGTTTCCACCTGCTGGCCGGGGAAAACCACGGTTCGGCCATGTTCCCGGCGATGGCGCGCGGGTTCGAATTTTTCCTCGCTTGAAAATCGTCGTTCTTTACCCGTCTTAATTAACCGTTAATATTGATGAGTTAGTATCCGCGCAAACAACCCGCAGGAGAAGCGCTTGGATGCAGTCAGCCTCGGGCCCCTGGCCCTCCCGGTGCGCGTGCTCGCGCCGCTCGCCGGCGTCGTCGCCGCCACCCTGGTCGTGCTCTGGTGGCGCCGCCGCCACGGCGTCGACGCCGACCCGGCCCTGTGGCGCATGCTGCTGTGGGGCTTCCTGGCGGCCCGCGCCGCCTTCGTCCTGAAGCACTTCGACGCTTATTCGGCGGCGCCGCTTTCCATCCTGGACATCCGCGACGGCGGCTTCGTCGCTTTCGCCGGCCTGCTGGTGGCCTTTGCCGTCGGCTTCGAGCGCGTGCACCGCGATGGCGCGCTGCGCCGGCCGCTGCTGGCCGCCGCGCTGGCCGGCGTCGCGGTCTGGACCGGGGCGAACTTCGCCGCGGTGGCCGGTGCGCCGGTAGCGCCGCCGCTGCCCGAACTCGCCCTGAAACGCCTGGACGGCGGCAGCGTCGACCTGCGCTCACTGGCCGGCAAGCCGATGGTGGTCAACCTGTGGGCGACCTGGTGCCCGCCCTGCCGGCGCGAGATGCCCGCCCTCGGCGCGGCCCAGGCCGCCCACCCCGAAGTCGAGTTCGTGTTCGTCAACCAGGCCGAGGACGCCGCCACCGTCGCGCGTTACCTCGACGGCGCCAGGCTGACGCTGGCCAACGTGCTGATCGATCCGATCCGTGCGCTGGCGCGCGCGACCGACGTCAAGGGTTACCCGACCACCCTGTTCTACGACCGCCACGGCAGGCTGGCGGCGCGCCACATGGGCGAGCTGTCGCCGGCCCAGTTGCGCGAACGGCTCGAGGCACTGCGTTAGCCGTCGGCCAGATCAAGCTTTTGCCTCAATCTATTGATCGATAAAATATTAAACTGTAGAATAACGATCCTGAAGGAAAACGACCATGATGGAACACACCGCCCCGCTCGACCTGCAAGCCATGCGCGAAGCCGCCGGCCGCGCCCGTGGATTGCTGAAAGTGTTGTCCAACCCCGACCGCATGCTGCTCTTGTGCAAGCTGGCCGAGGGCGAACACAGCGTGGGCGCGCTCGAGGCGGCCATCGGGATCGCCCAGCCGACCCTGTCGCAGCAGCTCGCGGTCCTGCGCGACGAAGGCCTGGTGCAGACCCGGCGCGCGGGCAAGCAGATCCATTATTCGATTTCCAGCCCCGAGGCGCTGGCGGTGATGCGCACCCTCTACGCCCTCTATTGTCCAAGGCAGGAAGGAAGTCCCCCATGAACATCGACTGGCAGCATTTCACCCCCTGGATGTCGCTCTCCGGCGGCATGCTGATCGGCCTCGCGGCCACCCTTTTCATCCTGCTCGAAGGCAGGATCGCCGGCATCAGCGGCATCCTCGGCGGCCTGCTGGCGCCAAAGCGCGGCGACATCGCCTGGCGCCTGCTGTTCCTCGGCGGCCTGGTGGCCGCGCCGCTGGCCTGGACCCTGTTCGCGCGAGCGCCCGAGGTCCGCATCGACGCCGACCTGTCCACCCTGGTCGTCGCCGGCCTGCTGGTCGGCATCGGCACCCGCTACGGCGCCGGCTGCACCAGCGGCCACGGCGTGTGCGGGGTCTCGCGCCTGTCGCCGCGTTCGCTGGTGGCCACCACGGTGTTCGTCGCGGCGGGTTTCGTCACCGTGTGGCTGCTGCGCCACGCATTCTCTTGAGGAGGCTGCCATGCAACTCATCGTCTCCTTCGGCATCGGCCTGCTGTTCGGCCTGGGCCTGATCGTCTCCGGCATGACCAACCCGGCCAAGGTGCTGGGCTTTCTCGACCTGGCCGGCCGCTGGGATCCGTCGCTGCTGTTCGTGATGGGCGGCGCGATCGCGGTCGCCGCGATCGGCTTCGCGTTCGCCGGGCGCCGCCGCCAGGCCGTGCTGGGCGGCCCGATCCGCATGCCGACCGCCACCGCCATCGACCGCCGCCTGGTGCTGGGCAGCGTCGCCTTCGGCATCGGCTGGGGCCTGGCCGGCTTCTGCCCGGGTCCGGCGATCGCCTCGCTGGCGGCCGGCGCGATCGAGCCGCTGATCTTTACCGCCGCGATGGTGGCGGGCATGGGCCTGTTCGCGCTGCTCGAATCGCCGCGCGGCCGGAGCCCGAAGGCCGCCTGAAGCGCAACGTGAAGCGCGGCGTCGCTTAGAATACTCGTACTTGACGAGGAGAAACCATGCAAGTGAACCCGATCCAGCTGTTCGACGTCGAGTCGTCGACCTTCACCTACATCCTGGCCGCACCGGGGTCCATGGAGGCCGTCATCGTCGACCCGGTCGACCGCCACTGCGAGCGCGACCTGGCCCACCTGGCGCGCCTCGGCCTGAAGCTGGCCTACGTGCTCGAGACCCACGCCCACGCCGACCACGTCACCTCGGCCGGACGCCTGCGCGAGCGCACCGGCGCCCAGGCCTGCGTGCCGAGCGGCTGCGGCATCGCCCCGGCCGAGGTCCAGCTGGACGACGGCGACGTGATCCGCTTCGGCGCGAACGAGGAGATCGTCGTGCTGCACACCCCCGGCCACACCGCCGGCAGCGTCAGCTTCCTCTGGCGCGGCAACGTGTTTACCGGCGACACCCTGCTGATCGACGGCTGCGGCCGCACCGATTTCCAGAGCGGCAGCGCTGGCGACCTGTACGACAGCGTGACGGAAAAGCTGTTCCGCCTGCCGGACGCGATCCGGGTCTGGCCCGGCCATGACTACAAGGGCCAGAGCGTGTCGACCATCGGCTGGGAAAAGCGCCATAACGCGCGCCTGGCCAAGCGTTCGCGCGAAGACTTCATCGCCCTGATGGACAACCTGAACCTGCCGCGCCCGAAGCTGATGGACATCGCGGTCCCGGCCAACCGCCAGCTCGGCCTGCCGCACGCGGCCTGAATACCCGGCTAGACCACCGCAGCACCGCAGGACTCAGGTCGTCGCGCCAGCAGTCCGGACAAGCGCTGCAGGCCCGCCTGCAGGCGGCCGCGCTCCTTGATGCTGCCCAGGCAGATCCGGATCGCATTCACGGAAGCGCCGTCCATGGCGAAGGCCTCGGCCGGCGTGACCGCGATGCCCTCGCCGTCCGCCGCCCGCGCAAACTGGAAAGCGTTCCAGTAGCCCGGCAGCGCGAGCCATACATGCAGCCCGTCCCCGCTCCCGCTGTAGCGTCCGGCAAGCATATCGGCCGCCATCCGCTGGCGCAGGCGCGCCTCGCTGCGCACGCCTGCCATCAGGGCGGCGGCCGAACCGTCGCCTATCCATTGCGTGGCCAGCGCCGCCGTCAGCGGCGCGGCCATCAGCGCGAACGACCGCAGCGCGGCCAGGAAGCGTTCCCGCTCCCGCGAATCGTGTATCCGCACGAACGCGATACGCAAGCCGGGCGTCAGGCATTTCGACAGGGTCGAGATGTAGGCGACATGTTCGGGGGCGAATGCGGCAATCGGCGGCGGCGCGGCGTCGGCAAGCAGCCAGTACGGATCGTCCTCGACGATGCGCACCTTGCAGCGCTGCGCGATGGCGGCGAGCTCCTTGCGCCGGCGTTCCGGAATGGTGACGGCGGTCGGGTTCTGCAAGGTGGGATTCAGGTAGACCAGCCCAGGCCGGTGCCGCTGGCAGGCTTCCTCGAGCATCCGGGGGACCATCCCGTCCCGGTCCGCTTCCACCGCCACGATACGCCGCCCGGTCTGGGTCGCCGCCGCGCGCAGGCCGGGATACGCCGTCGGCTCGGCCAGGATGACGGCGCCGGGCTCGGTCAACGCCAGGATCAATGCCGCGAGCGCCGCCTGCGCCCCCGGGCAGACCAGGACCTGCGCCGGATCGACCTGCCCGAACATCGGCGCGAGCCAACCGGCGCCGGCCCTGCGCTGCGCATCGCTGCCCCCGCCCAGGTGGTAGGTCATCAGCGACGCGTTGTCCGCCCGCATCAGTACCTGGGACAAGCCCTGTTTCAACAGGTCGTCGAAGTCCACGCCCGCCGGCGGCGGCGGGGTATTCATGCTCAGGTCGAGCACCGGGGCCAGTTCGACTTGCGGCGCGGCGACATACGTGCCGCGCGCGCCGCGGCCCTCGAGCAGCTTGCGGCGCCTGGCTTCGTCGTAGGCGCGGGTGACCGTCGTCAGGTCGACGCCGAGTTGCGCCGCCAGCCGGCGCTGCGGCGGCAAGCGCTCGCCCGGTGTCAGCGATCCCTCCGCCACCGCCGCCTGCAGGGCATCCGCAATTTGCAGGAAACGCGGCCCCTTGTTCCCGGCCAGGTGCGGCAGCCAGCTTGGCGCATCGTCATCTTGTATGGTATTCAACTGGGACATTTTGTCTCGATGTATGGATCTTGCTTTTAAGTAGAATGCCTGGGAACGGGGAGCAAGACCACCCCTGCATGGAAGCCGCCGACGTTTTCTCTCCCTCATCCACTCGCGGCATCGGCGCGGCAGCGCCGCGCACGATGGGGAGGGCCACGTAGTAGCCTGGAAATAACCTGGAAATATTCAACATCATGGATTGGTTCCCGATAGTCGCCGTTGCCTTCAAGTTTATCGTGCTGGGCACCGGCATGTTCTTCGCCGTCAAATGGCATTACGATCAGGGGAAGAAGGGCAAGCAACTGGAGAAGGTGGCCGAGAAGCGCGCGGTACTGCGCGCGGCCCTCAAGGTGACGGCGCTGTTCCTGGTGTCGCTCGTGATCCTGGTGTTCCTCACCTTCACCCTGGCCAGCCGGCTCGGCCTGGATTTGGGCTTCCCATGACGCCTGGCCGTCGGCCGCGCGCGCCGCAATTGCACGCCGGCATCGCCAACATGCATTAGAATCCTTTACTTTTGCATACTGGCTCAGCGGCAATGGCAGAAGCGACGCAACAACTCAAACGGGGCCTGAAGGGCCGCCACATCCAGCTCATCGCCCTTGGCGGCGCGATCGGCACCGGTCTTTTCCTCGGAATCGCCCAGACCATCCAGATGGCCGGTCCCTCGGTGCTGCTCGGCTACGCCGTGGCCGGCCTGATCGCCTTTCTGATCATGCGCCAGCTGGGCGAAATGGTGGTGGCCGAGCCGGTGGCCGGCTCGGTCAGCTACTTTGCCGACAAGTACGGCGGCCACATGGCCGGCTTCGTTACCGGCTGGAACTACTGGATGATGTACATCCTGGTCAGCATGGCCGAGCTGTCGGCGGTCGGCGTCTACGTCCAGTACTGGTGGCCGGAAATCCCGACCTGGGTCTCGGCGCTGGCCTGCTTCCTCGTCATTAATTCCTTCAGCCTGCTCAACGTGCGCGCCTTCGGCGAGCTCGAATTCTGGTTCGCGGTGATCAAGGTGGTGGCCGTGATCGGCATGATCCTGTTCGGCGGCTGGCTGCTGGCCTCGGACAGTGCCGGCCCCGAAGCCGGCGTGGCCAACCTGTGGCGCCACGGCGGCTTCTTCCCGAACGGCGTTGGCGGGCTGGTGATGGCGATGGCCGTCATCATGTTCTCGTTCGGCGGCCTGGAGCTGATCGGCATCACCGCCGCCGAGGCCGACAATCCGGAGAAGACCATCCCGCGCGCCACCAACCAGGCCCTGTACCGGGTGCTGATCTTCTACGTCGGCGCCCTGTTCATCCTGCTCTCGCTGTTCCCGTGGCAGAAAGTCGTCAGCGGCGGCAGTCCCTTCGTGCTGATCTTCGCCGCCCTGAACAGCAACGCCGTGGCGACCGTCCTGAACGTGGTGGTGCTGACCGCGGCCCTGTCGGTGTACAACAGCGGCGTCTACGCCAACACGCGCATGCTGTACGGCCTGGCCAGCCAGGGTAATGCGCCGGCCTTCCTCAAGCGCCTGACCAACAGCGGGGTGCCGCTGCCGGCCCTGGGCGTGTCGGCCGCGGCCACCCTCGCCTGCGTGCTGGTCAACTACGTGATGCCGGCCGAAGCCTTCGGGATGATGATGGGCCTGGCCGTGTCCGGCCTGATCATCAACTGGGCCACGATCTCGCTGGTGCACCTGCGCTTTCGCGCCAGCCACGCGGGCAAGCCGACGATCTTCCCGAGCCCGGTCCATCCGCTCTCGAACTGGCTGTGCCTGGTGTTCCTGGCAGGCATCCTGGTGATCATGTACCTGACGCCGGGCATGCGCGTCTCGGTCTACCTGATTCCGGCCTGGCTGTTGCTGCTCGCCATCGGCTACCTGCTGCGCCGGCGCCGCATGAAGTAAGCGCCGCAGGCCGGGCGCGGGCAGGCACGGCTTGCTTGCGCCATGCCTGCCGCGAAGCGGTTACCATGCCGGCTGGAGACTCCAGCAGCCCAGGCATGAATATTCTCGAACAGCGATTGGGGCGCGGCCACGCCGCCGGCGCCGATCCCGGCGCCACCGTCATCGCCGACGGCGGCCAGCGCGTGCTCGGCGCCAGCCCGGAATTCCTGGCGCGCACCGGGCTCGCGCTGGCCGACGTCGCCGGGCGCAGCCTGGCCGAACTCGGCGCCATGCTCGAACGCAGCCGCGTCCTGGCACAGCCGGCCGGCCTGCACGTCGTTCCGGTCGGCGCGGCAGGCGGCGTCGCCTACCATGCCGCAACCCTGTTCGAGGCGCCCCCGGCGCAGTCCGGCGACCGGCCGCGCAACTTCGACGAGCTGCTCGACCACATCCCGGCCGGCGTGGTGGTCTGCGCGGCCGACTCGCGTGCCCTCTTCGCCAATCGCCACGCGCTCGAGCTGCTCGGGCCGGCGCTCGACAAGATGCGCGCCTACCCGGCCGACTCCGGCACCTGGGCAATCCTGCGCGCCGACGGCAGCGTCCTGCCGCCCTCGCACTATCCGGTCAACTGCGTGCTGCGCACCGGCGAGATGGTCAGCGACGTGGTGGTCGGCCTGCCCGGCCCCAGCGTGCGCTGGCTGATCGTGAATGCCTATCCGGTGTTCGGCGCCGGCGGCCAGGTCGGGGAAGTGGTGGTCTGCTTCACCGACTGCACCGAATTGAAACGGGTGGAACGCTCGCTGCACAAGTCGGAGGAGCGCCTGCGCCTGGTGCTGCGGGGGTCGACCGACGGCTCCTGGGACTGGGACCTGGTCCAGCACCAGCTCTATTATTCGGAACGCTGGTGGGAAATGATCGGCTATGCGCCCTCCGAGCAGGAAGCGGACGAGCGCACCTGGCGCACGTTCGTGCATCCGGACGACCTGCCGCGCGTGCACGAATATCTCGAGCGCGTCATGCTATCGACGGAGCGCAGCTATCACATCGAGATGCGCCTGCGCCACCGCGACGGCCACTACGTGCCGGTGCTGGCGCGCGGCTTCGTGCTGCGCGACGAGGATGGACGCGCGGTGCGGCTGTCCGGCACCAACACCGACCTGACCGAGGCCAAGCGCGCCGAGCAGCGCATCTACGAGCTGGCCTATTTCGACTACCTGACCGGGCTGCCGAACCGGCGCCTGCTGATCGAACAGCTGGGCAAGATCCTGACCCGCGCCGCGCGCACGCGCCAGTACGGCGCCCTGCTCTTCATCGACCTGGACAACTTCAAGCTGCTCAACGACACCCTCGGCCACGACGTCGGCGACCATCTGCTGCGCCAGGTGGCCGAGCGCCTGCGCCACACGGTGCGCGAGAGCGACCACCTGTCGCGCCTGGGCGGGGACGAATTCGTGGTGGTGCTCGAGAACCTGGGCGAATCCGAGGCCGCGGCCGTGCACGAGTCCCAGCTCATCGGCGGCAAGCTGCTGGCGGCGCTGGCCCAACCCTATTTCCTGGCCGGGCGACGCAGCATGAGTACCCCCAGCGTCGGCGTGGCCGTGTTCGGGGCCGGCGCCACCAGCGTCGAGCTGCTGCTGCGCCAGGCCGACCTGGCGATGTACCGCGCCAAGGCCGAGGGGCGCAACACGGTGCGTTTCTTCGACCCCAGCATGCAGGCCGCGGCCGACCGCCAGATCGAACTGGAGAACGACCTGCGCGACGGCATCCGGCGCGGCCACTTCGAGCTGCATTGCCAGCCCCAGTTCGACATCGACGGCGCGCTGGCCGGCGGCGAGGTCCTGGTGCGCTGGCGCCACGCGCTGCGCGGCCTGGTGATGCCGGGCGAATTCATCGGCCTGGCCGAAGCCTGCGGTCTGATCGTACCGCTCGGGAAGCTGGTGCTGGCCGAGTCCTGCCGCGTGCTGGCGCGCTGGGCCCGGGACGAGCGCCTGCGCGAGCTGACGCTCGCGGTCAACGTCAGCGCCCAGCAGCTGCGCGAGGCCGACTTCGTGGGCAGCGTGATGGACGCGCTGCACGACAGCGGCGCCGACCCGCGCCGCCTGTGCCTGGAGCTGACCGAAAGCGTGTTCGCCGAGAACGTCGAGGACGTCAGCGCGAAGATGAACGCACTGCGCGCCCACGGCATCCGCTTCGCGCTCGACGACTTCGGCACCGGTTACTCGTCGCTGAGCTACCTGCGGCGCTTCCCGCTGGCGGAACTGAAGGTCGACCGCAGCTTCGTCAAGGACCTGCCGGGCGACGCCCACGCCGGGGCGATCGTCGAGGCCATCCTGGCGCTCGCGCGCACGCTCGACCTGACGGTGGTGGCCGAAGGCGTCGAGACGCGCGAGCAGCGCGACTTCCTGGCCGGCCACGGCTGCCAGGTGCTGCAGGGCTACCTGCTGGGGCGGCCGATTCCCATCGAGGACTTCGAACGCCGCTACGGCAGCTGAGCGCGCACTATCCTCGCGTGCGCTAGGCACTGCCGCAACGCAGTATTCTAGTAGCAAAGCGACAAGCGGCGCCCCGGCACGGACGGCAGGTTTCCCCTTATCCGCTTCCGACCAACCGGACAAAGGTGTCCCCACTTGACGATCTTCAGATCCGACGCCGCGCTGCGGCGCGACCAGATCCTCGACGCGGCCGACGCCGTGTTCTCCAGCCACGGCGTGACCGCGCCGCTCGACCTGGTCGTCGCGCGCGCCGGGGTCGGGCGCGCCACCCTGTACCGCAATTTTCCCGACCGCGCGGCCCTGGTCGACGCCCTGCTCGCCCGCGCCCTCGCCGGACTGGAGGACGAGGCCGGCGAACTCGGCCTGTTCGACCTGCTCGAACGGGTGGCGCTGCGCATCGCCGCCTCGCCGGCCGTGACCGACTACTGGCGCGCGGTGGAACCCGGCCACCCGATGGCGAAGACCGGGCGCGAGCGCCTGGCCCGCCTGTTCCGTGCGCCGCTGGCGGCCGCCGTCGACGACGGCGCCTGCCGCGCCGACCTGCGGCCGGCCGACGTCGTCCTGCTGTGCGGCATGCTGGGCGCGGCGCTGCGCGGCGCGACCCCGGCCACGCGCCGGACCCAGGCGCGGCGCGCGCTGGAACTGCTCACCGCCGGCATCGCCGCCCCCGGACGGAGCGGCTAGCATGGTGCAACTGCTGAAACCGACGCCGCACTGGGAGGAACACGAAAAACCCACCCTGCCCGGCTCGCCGGCCATGCCCTACCACACCCCGGCGGTGCGCGCCGCCTACGCCTGCGTGGCGCTGCTGGTCGGGATCACGGGCGGGCTGGGCAACGCACTGGTCACGGCCAACCTGCCGACCATCCAGGGCCAGCTCGGTTTGACGCCCTCGGAAGGGGCCTGGCTGCCGGCCGCCTTCGTGATGGTCAACATCACGGCAAACATGCTGGTCTTCAAGTTCCGCCAGCAGTACGGCATGCGCCTGTTCACCGAGATCGGGCTCGGCCTGTACGCGGCCGTCACCGTGCTGCACCTGTTCGTCGGCGGCTTCGCGCTGGCGGTCGCGGTACGCGCCGCCAGCGGCTTCGCCGGCGCTGCCGCCACCACGCTGTCGATGCTCTACATGTTGCAGGCGGCGCCGCGCGCCTATACCGGCAAGATGGTGGTGCTCGGGGTCGGCATCCCGCAGCTGGCCACGCCGCTGGCCTGGTTGCTGTCGCCGACGCTGCTGGTGTTCGGCCAGTGGCACAACCTCTACCTGTTCGAGGCCGGGCTGGCCCTGTGCTCGCTGGCGGCGGTGGTGGTCCTGAAGCTGCCGCCGGGGATGCACATCAAGGTCTTCGAAAAACGCGACTTCCTGACCTTCGCCCTGATGGCCCCCGGCGCCGCGATGCTGGTCGCGGTGCTGGCCCAGGGCTATTCGCACTGGTGGTTCGACGAGCCCTGGCTGGCTTACCTGTTGATGGGCGCACTGGTCCTGATCCTCGCCGCGCTCTACCTCGAGCACCACCGCGCCAATCCGCTGCTGCAGACGCGCTGGCTGGTCACGCCCAACATCCTGCGTTTCGTCGTCGGCGCCTTCCTGATCCGCTTCCTCACCTCCGAGCAGACCTACGGCGCGGTCGGCCTGCTGCGCACCCTGGGCATGGGCCCGGACCAGATGCAGCCGCTGTTCGGGGTGATCCTGCTCGGCAC
Organism: Massilia haematophila; assembly: GCF_042647645.1. NCBI lineage: Bacteria > Pseudomonadati > Pseudomonadota > Betaproteobacteria > Burkholderiales > Oxalobacteraceae > Massilia > Massilia haematophila. The sequence continues at coordinate 1,479,975 of NZ_JBHRVV010000001.1, forward strand.
CATCGCCGGCATGCTGGCCAGCGCGCTGACCTTCAGCCCGAAGACCCTGATCCCCCAGCTGATCGCGGCGATCGTGCTGTTCGGGCTGGCGGCGATGCTCGACTACGGCCGCACCAGCATGGACCGGCCGCAGGACTTCTACGTCAGCCAGTTCCTGGTGGCCCTCGGCAGCGGCATGTTCATGGGGCCGCTGGTCCTGCTCGGCATCACCCAGGCGCTGAAGTTCGGCCCCAACTACGTCGTCACCTTCACCGTCGTGCTGTCGATGACCCAGACCCTGGGCGCGATGACCGGCTCGGCCATGCTGAGCACCTACCAGCTGCACCGCGAGCAGGTGTATTCGACCGAGCTGGTGGCCGACGTCAACCCGACCGACCCGCAGGTGGCCCGGCGCCTGCAGCTGCAGCAGGGCATCTACAGCCCGCTGGTGCTCGACCCGGTGCAGCGCGCCGCCCAGAGCGCGGCCCTGCTGTCCCAGATCACCCGGCGCGAAGCGAACGTACGCGCCTTTAACGACGTGTTCGCCCTTTCCGGCATCCTGGCGCTGCTGTTCCTGTCCTGGTCGCTGTTCGTGGCGGTGCGCGCCGCGATCCGCAACCGCAGGGCGGAAGCGGCAGCCGCCTCCGACAACCCGGCGCCGGCTGGCGCCGCCAACCGCTGACGCACGAAGCACGAAAGACACGACGCATGAACGACCCGAGGCATCCCATCCGCGAAGAAACCGAAGAAGCCGCCGCCAACCCGCCGGTGCCGGGCGATTCGGACGATGGCACGGCCGTGCCGGCGCAGTCCGCATCCCCTGCGGCCGGGCCGGCGTCGTCCTCCTTCTCTTCTTCACCTGCCCCCGCTCCCGCTCCAGCGCCCGCGCCGCCGCCCAAGAAGATCCGCGCCACGCCGGCCACGATCGGCATCATGCTGGTGGTGGCCGCGGTCGGCATCGCCCTGATCATGTGGGCCTGGCACATCGGCCCCTTCAACAGCACGCGCATGAGCACCGACAACGCCTACGTGCGCGGCGCGATCACGGTGCTCTCGCCGCAGGTGAACGGCTACGTCGACGAAGTGCTGGTCAAGGATTTCCAGTACGTGAAGGCAGGCCAGGAACTGCTGCGCATCGACAACCGCATCTACGCCGAGCGGGTGCGCCAGGCCGAGGGCCAGCTCGCCAACGCCGTGGCCCAGCTGGAAAACGCGGCCCAGACCCAGGCCCAGAACCAGGCGACGCTGGGCGCGGCGCGCGCCAACCTGGCCGCGACCCAGGCCGAGCAGGCGCGCGCCCGCGCCGAACAGGGCCGGGTCGACGAGCTGGCCGAACGCGGCTCGGTGTCGCTGAGCGAACGCGACCGCGTGCGCACCTCGGCGCGCCTGGCCGGGGCCAACGTCCTGAAGAACCAGGCCGACATCGACATCGCCCAGCAGCGCATCAAGGCCACCGAGGTCGCGCGCGGCGGCCTGGAAGCCCAGGTGAAGATCGCCGAGGCCCAGCTGGCGCTGGCGAAGATCGACCTCGCGAACACCGTGATCCGGGCGCCGCGCGACGGCCAAGTCAGCGAAGCCTCGGTACGGCGCGGCCAGTACGTGACGGCCGGCTCGCAACTGCTGTTCCTGGTGCCCGACCAGCTGTGGGTGGTGGCCAACTTCAAGGAAGGCCAGACCTGGCGCATGCGCATCGGCCAACCGGCGCGCTTCTCGGTCGACGCGTTCGAAGGCGCGACCCTCACCGGCCACGTCGAGCAGATCGCGCCGGCCACCGGCTCGGAGTTCTCGGTGCTGCGGCCGGACAATGCATCGGGCAACTTCACCAAGGTGGTGCAGCGCCTGCCGGTGCGCATCGCGATCGACGCCAACCAGGAGCTGGCACGGCGCCTGCGTCCCGGCATGTCGGTGACGGCCGAAGTCGACACCGGCGCCCAGCCGCGCGAGGGTGCACGATGAGGCGGCGTCGCTTCGCCGGCCTGCTCGGCGCCCTCGGGGCGGGAACGCTGGCCGGCTGCATGCCGGCCGTGAAGCCGGCGCCGGCGCTGACGCGGGTGACGCCGCCCGCCGGCTGGCGCGAGCCGCAGGAAGCCACGGTGACGGTCGATGCGCAATGGTGGCGCAGCTTCGGCGACCCGGTCCTGGCGCGCGTGGTCGAAGCGGCGCTGGCGCGCAACAGCGACGTCCTGCTCGCCGTGGCCCGGGTCGAGCAGGCGCGCGCCGAGGCCGAGGTGGCGGAGGCGGCGCGCCTGCCCGCGCTCGACCTGGCGGTGGGAGTGCGCGCCGGGCGTACGCTCGAATCGATCGGCATCAACCATAGCCGGGCGCTGCAGCCGTCGCTGCAGGCGAGCTGGGAACCCGACATCTTCGGCCGCATCCGCACCCAGGCCGAGGCCGCCACGCTGCAATACCGCGCCACCCAGGCCGAGCGCGACGCCGCGGCGCTGGGCGTGGCCTCCGGCGCCGCCCAGAACTACGTCGCCCTGCTGGCCCTGGATGCGCAGTTGCGGATCACGCGCGACACCGTGGCCTCGCGCGCCGAAGCCCTGCGCCTGGCGAGCGACCAGGCGCGGGTCGGCTACATCTCGCAGCTGCAACTGACCCAGGCCCAGTCGGAGTACCAGTCCGTCGTGCAGTCCGTGCCGGAACTGGAACTGGCGGTGCGGCGCCAGGAGAACGCGGTGCGCCTGCTGGCCGGCGAACTGCCGGGCGACGTCGCACGCGGCAGGGCCTTCGAGGACCTGGAGCTGCCGCCGGTGCCCGCGGCCCTGCCCTCGGAACTGCTGGCGCGTCGGCCCGACGTCGCCCAGCGCGAACTGCTGCTGGCCGCCAGCGATGCCGCCCTGGCCCTGCGGCGCCAGGCCTTCCTGCCGCGCATCACCCTCAGCGCCCAGCTCGGCGCCGTGCTGGTGAGCGCGCTCGACTACGATCCGGTCAAGATCTGGAGTATCGGCGGCAGTGTGCTGGCGCCCCTGTTCGAAGGCGGGCGGCTCACGGCGCAAGTCGAGGCGGCGGCCTCGCAGCGCGACCAGGCGGCCTTTGCCTACCGGCGCACGGTGCTGACCGCCTTTTCCGAGGTCGAAAATGCCCTGGCCGGCGTGCCGCGCCTGCGCGACCAGGTCGGCCACGCCCTGCAGCGCCGCGAGATCCTCACCCGTTCGCTCGGCTATGCGCGCGACCGTTACCAGGCCGGTTACGCCTCTTATCTCGAGGAATTGGACGCCCAGCGCAATCTCTACCAGGTGGAGTTGAACCTGGTTACGCTGCGGCGCACACAGATCGATAACCTGATCGGGCTATACCGGGCGCTCGGTGGCGGATGGACGGCGTCTGCGGTGTCGTGAGGCAATTCTAGTGAGCAGACGTTTGGCCGGGCTCCGGTTTGCGTTGGGTGCCGCGTGCTACTGTCGCGGCGGATGTGGGTACGGGACCCTGCGCGACAGGCTGAGGGTAACGATAACCGCGTGACCTTGACTGACACGCAAATGCCCCGGCACCCACCGATTTTTCCTGCTTCCATGCTGCACAGCAGCACGAAAATACTTCGATGCAATGCCCGTGCGCGGCCTTGCAGGACTTATCATTTCTGCTTGCCGCACATCACCTCACAAAGGGAAAGCGAATTATGAGCCAGGGTAATCCTCTGTCGCTGCACGTCCCGGAGCCAACCGGCCGTCCGGGTTGCAAGACTGATTTTTCGTATCTGCAGTTGTCGAAAGCCGGAGAAGTCCGCCGGCCCGACGTGAACGTCCAGTTCGGCGAGACCGCCGACCTGGTGTCCTCCCTGATCCGCGTGCTCGACGAAGACGGCAATGCCGTCGGACCGTGGGCGCCCGAGATCGCCCCCGAGCAGCTGCGTTTCGGGCTGCGCACCATGATGAAGACCCGCATCTTCGACGCCCGCATGGTCATCGGCCAGCGCCAGAAGAAGATGTCCTTCTACATGACCTCGCTCGGCGAGGAAGCCATCGGCACCGCGCATTCGATGGCGCTGAAGGACGGCGACATGTGCTTCCCGACCTACCGCCAGCAAAGCCTCTTGATGGCGCGCGAGTACCCGATGGTCGACATGATCTGCCAGCTGCTCTCGAACGAGCGCGACCCGATGAAGGGCCGCCAGCTGCCGGTCATGTACTCGGTCAAGGACAAGGGCTTCTTCTCGATCTCCGGCAACCTGGCGACCCAGGTGCCGCAGGCGGTCGGCTGGGCCATGGCATCCGCGATCAAGGGCGACACGAAAATCGCCTCGGCCTGGATCGGCGACGGCGCCACCGCCGAAAGCGACTTCCACACCGCGCTCACCTTCGCCCACGTGTACCGGGCGCCCTGCATCGTCAACGTCGTCAACAACCAGTGGGCGATCTCGACCTTCCAGGCGATCGCCGGCGGCGAGAGCGTGACCTTCGCCGCGCGCGGCGTCGGCGCCGGCATCGCCTCGCTGCGGGTCGACGGCAACGACTTCCTGGCCGTCTACGCGGCATCCTGCTGGGCCGCCGAGCGCGCCCGCAACAATCTCGGCCCGACCCTGATCGAATGGGTGACCTACCGCGCCGGCCCGCACTCCACCTCCGACGACCCGTCGCGCTACCGCCCCGCGGACGACTGGTCGCGCTTCCCGCTGGGCGACCCGATCGCCCGCCTGCGCCAGCACCTCACAAAAATCGGCGCCTGGTCCGACGACGAGCACGAACGCGTCCAGGCCGAACTCGAGGCCGAGGTCCTGGCCGCGCAGAAGGAAGCGGAACAATACGGCACGCTGGCCGATGGCCGGGTGCCGAGCGCGGCCTCGATGTTCGAGGATGTCTACAAGGACATGCCCGAGCACCTGCGCCGCCAACGTCAACAACTGGGGGTGTGAGATGGCACGCGACGATAACGATAGCAATTCGGCCGGCAACGAGCCGGTCGCCGAAGTGAAGACCAGCCAGATGACCATGATCCAGGCCCTGCGCTCGGCCATGGACGTGATGCTCGGCAAGGACGACAACGTCGTCATCTATGGCCAGGACGTCGGCTACTTCGGCGGCGTGTTCCGCGCCACCGACGGCCTGCAGGCGAAATACGGCAAGCCGCGCGTGTTCGACGCGCCGATTTCCGAAGGCGGCATCGTCGGCACCGCGGTCGGCATGGCGGCCTACGGGCTGCGCCCGGTGGTCGAGATCCAGTTCGCCGACTACTTTTATCCGGCGACCGACCAGATCGTGTCGGAAGCGGCGCGCCTGCGCTACCGCTCGGCCGGCGACTTCACCGCCCCGCTGACCATCCGCATGCCATGCGGCGGCGGCATCTACGGTGGCCAGACCCACAGCCAGAGCCCGGAGGCGATGTTCACCCACGTCTGCGGCCTGCGCACCGTGATGCCCTCGAACCCCTACGACGCCAAAGGCCTGCTGATCGCCTCGATCGAGAACGACGATCCGGTGATCTTCCTCGAGCCCAAGCGCCTCTACAACGGCCCCTTCGACGGCCACCACGACCGCCCGGTCGTCTCCTGGGGTAAGCACCCGATGGGCGAAGTCCCGGAAGGCTATTACACCGTCCCGCTCGACAAGGCGGCCGTGTTCCGTCCCGGCGCCGACCTGACCGTGATCACCTACGGCACCATGGTCTGGGTCTCGGAAGCGGCGGCGCTGGAGACCGGCATCGATGCCGAGATCATCGACCTGCGCACCCTCTGGCCGCTGGATCTCGACACCATCGTCGAGTCGGTGAAGAAGACCGGCCGCTGCGTGGTCGTGCACGAGGCGACGCGCACCAGCGGCTTCGGCGCGGAACTCGCCTCGCTGGTGCAGGAACACTGCTTCTATCACCTGGAAGCCCCGATCGAGCGCGTCGCCGGCTGGGACACGCCCTATCCGCACGCGCAGGAATGGGCGTACTTCCCCGGCCCCGACCGTGTCGGCGCCGCGTTCAAACGTGCGATGGAGGCGAAATAATGGGTATTCACGTCATCAAGATGCCTGACCTCGGCGAAGGCATCGCGGAAGTCGAAGTCGTCGCCTGGCACGTCAAGCCCGGCGACACGGTCAAGGAAGACCAGGTGCTGGCCGACGTCATGACCGACAAGGCGACCGTCGAGATCCCCTCGCCGGTGAACGGCGTCGTCACCGCGCTCGGCGGCAAGCTGGGCGAAGCGATGGCCGTCGGCGCGGAACTGATCCGCCTCGAGGTCGAGGGCGCCGGCAACTATAGCGGCGACAAGAACGGAAACACTACGGCAGCGCGCCGGCAGACGGAACCCGCCGTTTCGGCGCAGGCGGCGACGGTCGACGAATTCCCGCCGATCACGGTGGCCCAGCCGGAGACGGTCGTCACGACCGTGACCAGCGAGGAAACCGCGGCGCCGGCCCATGCTGCTGCGCCGCCGGCATCGAAGCCGCCGGCACCCTCCTATACCCAGAGCGGCGGTCACGGCGCTTCCCCGGCCCACCACGGCCGCGCCGCCGGCGAAAAGCCGCTGGCCGCGCCCGCCGTGCGCCAGCGCGCCTGGGACATGGGGATCGAGCTGCAGTACGTGACCGGTTCCGGTCCCGCCGGCCGCATCACGCACGCCGACCTCGACGCCTATGTGGCGCGCGGCCAGAAGAAAGCGGCCGAAGGCGACCGCCGCTATGCCGTGCTGGAAGGCGAGCAGGCGATGCCGGTGATCGGCATGCGCCGCAAGATCGCCGAGAAGATGCAGGAAACGAAACGCCGCATCCCGCACTTCACCTATGTCGAGGAAATCGACGTCACCGAACTGGAAGCGCTGCGCGTGCAGCTCAATGCCCGCTATGCCGGCCAGCGTCCGAAGCTGACGCTGCTGCCGCTGATCATGCGCGCCGTGGTGCTGGCGATCCGCAAATACCCGTCGGTGAATGCCCGCTTCGACGACGACGCCAACATCGTCACCACCTACAATCCGGTCCATCTCGGCATCGCGGCCCAGACCGACGCCGGCCTGATGGTGCCGGTGGTGAGGAATGCCGAGGCGCGCGACCCGTGGTCGGCGGCCGCCGAGGTGGCGCGCCTGGCGGAAGCGGCGCGCAGCGGCAAGGCCCTGCGCGAGGAACTGAGCGGCTCGACCATCACCATCACCAGTCTCGGCGCCCTCGGCGGGATCGTCACCACGCCGGTCATCAACCGTCCGGAAGTGGCGATCGTCGGCGTCAACCGCATCATCGACAAGCCGGTGATCCTGGATGGCGCCATGGTCGCGCGCAAGATCATGAACCTCTCGTCCTCGTTCGACCACCGGGTGATCGACGGCATGGTGGCCGCCGAGTTCATCCAGACCATCCGCGGCTACCTCGAGTGCCCGGCAACCCTGTTCGTGGAGTGAGCCGATGAACCAAGTCAGTACCACCCTGCTCGTCATCGGCGGCGGCCCCGGCGGCTACGTGGCCGCGATCCGCGCCGGCCAGCTCGGCATCAAGACCGTGCTGGTCGAAGCGGCCACGCCCGGCGGCACCTGCCTGAACATCGGCTGCATCCCCTCGAAAGCCCTGATCCACGCGGCCGAGGAATTCGACAAGGCGAAGCACTACGCCGACGGCTCGGCGCTGGGCATCATGGCGGGCGCCCCGGCGATCGACGTCGGCCGCACGGTCCAGTGGAAGGACGGCATCGTCAAGCGCCTGACCAGCGGCGTCGGCGCCCTGCTCAAGAAGAACGACGTCCAGGTCATCAATGGCTTCGCCCGCATCCTCGACGGCAAGACGGTCGAGGTGAAGGGAGGCGACGGCGAACTGCTGCGCGTGCGCTGCGAACACCTGCTGCTGGCCAGCGGCTCGGAGCCAAGCGAGCTGCCGTTCATGCCGTTCGGCGGCATGGTGGTCTCCTCGACCGAGGCGCTGTCGCCGGCCGACGTGCCGCGGCGCCTGGTCGTGGTCGGCGCCGGCTACATCGGCCTGGAGCTGGGCACGGCCTACCGCAAGCTGGGCGCCGAGGTCACGGTGGTCGAGGCAGCGGAGCGCATCCTGCCGGCCTATGACGCCGAGCTGACCAAGCCGGTGGGCGCGGCGCTCAAGCGCCTCGGCGTCGAATTGCGCCTGGGTTCGAGCGTGCTCGGCCTAAACGCGGACGGCGACGGCGTACGCGTCAAGGATGCGAACGGCCAGGAAACCGTGCTGGCGGCCGACCGCGTGCTGGTGGCCGTGGGCCGCCGTCCGCGCAGTGCCGGCTTCGGGCTGGAAAGCCTGCAGCTCGACATGAACGGGCGCGCCGTGAAGATCGACGACCAATGCCGCACCTCGATGCGCAACGTCTGGGCGATCGGCGACCTGACCGGCGAGCCGATGCTGGCGCACCGCGCCATGGCCCAGGGCGAGATGGTGGCCGAGATCATCTCGGGCAAGCGCCGTCATTTCACGCCGAACGCGATCGCCGCCGTCTGCTACACCGATCCGGAAGTGGTCGTGGTCGGCCTGTCGCCGCTTGATGCCGAAAAGGCCGGGCTGGACGTCATCAGCGCCAACTTCCCGTTCGCGGCGAATGGGCGGGCGATGACGATCGAGTCGACGGACGGTTTCGTCCGCGTCGTGGCGCGGCGCGACAATCACCTGATCCTGGGTTGGCAGGCGGTCGGGCGCGGCGTGTCGGAACTGTCCACCGCGTTCGGGCAATCGATCGAACTGGGCGCCACCCTGGAAGACATCGCCGGCACCATCCATGCCCACCCGACGCTGGGCGAAGCGGTGCAGGAAGCGGCGCTGCGCGCGCTGGGCCACGCGTTGCATATCTGACCGTAGCGGCATCGCTTCGCGGTGCATTCCGGAAAACGGGGAAGCCATCTCCCCGTTTTCCCCTTCCCTCGCTGTTCCGCACAGCGTTCTTCTGCGGTTTTACCCTCCCGATCCGCTAGCGAAGCCTGAAACCGATATGTGAACTGCCGCCTATCGGTTTGCAACAATTACATGCCCATGAGATAATTTTTCAAGACAGCAATATGCATGTCACCCGTTATCAATGGAAGAAAGTTTGTAATGTTCAAGAAAATCGCAGTTGCAGCAGCCTTGGCGATCGCTTCGTCGGCAGCGTTTGCCCAGCAAGCCAGCCAGTTCTACGTCGGCGCCGATGTCGCCTCGACCAAGGTCGACGGTTTCGAGCGCGACGAAGGCGCAGGCCTCTTCGTCGGCTACAAGTTCAACCAGAACATCGCCGTGGAAGCCGGCTGGCACCAACTGGCCGACATGAACGAACGTGGCTTCGGCGGCAACGTCAACGTCAAGTTCGAACAGACCGACATCTCGCTGATCGGCACCCTGCCGCTGAGCAGCGGCTTCAGCGTCTATGGCCGCCTGGGCTACAACGAAGTGAAGGCCAAGCTGCGCGGCAGCATCGACGGCGTGCGCGCATCGGAATCGGGCACCGAAGACAAGGTCGTCTACGGCGCCGGCCTGTCCTACGCCTTCGCCCCGGCGATCGAAGGCCGCCTGGAAGTGCAAAAGCCGCACAGCGACATCACCAAGATCGCCGCCGGCGTCGCTTACCACTTCTAAGCGCGCTGCCGGCATTGCCGGATTGACGTAAAGGACGCAAGGCCTGGGACGATGTCCCGGGCCTTTTTTCGTTGGCGCTGTCACCGTTCGCTGTGGATAAGCCCGATGGCAAGGCGGAACAACTGATCGGCAGAAGTGACCTTGCCGCCATCGAGCATCCGGCGCCATCCCAGGTAGTTCGGCAGGTAGCGCGATGCGACCCCATGGAAGGGCGCCAGCCATGCGCGCAGGCGCTGGTGATAGGCGTTGACGTTCTGTATGTGGATGGCGCCCTTCGGGCCTGGCCGGACACGCTCGCCGGCGGCCACATTGATGGCCTGGTGCGCAATACCGTGGGCACGGGCGAGAGCACGATAGGCGGCGTTCGCGTCCGTCACGAGCAAGACATCTTTGTCCAGGAAAGGCAGCAGGTGGCGCTCGAGCTGGAGCTTGCTGACGGGGCCGCGGCCGGTAACGGCATCGATGGTCTGCCTGTTGCGGTCACGCGCCACGAGAATGCAGTCGAGTTCGCGTGAAATGCCGCGCCTGCTGGCCGCGCCACCCCGCTTGCGCGCCGGCCGATCGAGCGTGCGCGAACCTTTCTGGGATTCCAGGATGAACATTTCGTCGGCCTCGGCGATACCGTTCAGTCGGGCTGGCCGGTCCGCCTTTAACCGGTCCAGGAAGCGGTGACGCCAGCGGAAAGCGGTGTTACGGTGTACCTTGACGCCGTCGGCCGCCGCCCGCACGGGGCGCGATGCCCGCAGCGCATCGAGATAATCTAGCCATTTTCCACGCAGCCGCAAACCTGCCAATGGCGTGCCGGTCAAATCATTGAAAGTACGCCGGCACGCGCGGCAGCGGTAGCGCTGCAGGTCGTTGGCATGGCCATGCCGGTGCCACCGTTCGCACCGGCAATGGGGGCAGCAGCGTCCGGCCGACCTGACTTGTGCGATCAGCGCGAGCACCTGGTGCAGCCCGGCAGCCGGTCGCAAGGCGTCGAGAACGCGCAGCCGCTGGGGCCCGTTCAGTGCGGGCAAGGCCGCAAACCACTTCGTGAAGCGAGGCGCTTTCATGCTCGACCCGTATCGATGGCGATGCGGGTTGGACCGTGAATGAGCTCGACAGTTCACTGCTCATCCATAGCTAACGGTGACAGCGCCTTTCGTTTCCGAACACCCGATTTGCTGCACGACAGCAAGAAAAGGACGTTCGTGCGATAATTCGGCCCCGGCCGAAACATGGCGTTTCGGCCCTTTCGTATCATCGCAAGAAAAGGCAACAACATGTTCAAGAAAATCGCAATCGCAACCGCCCTGGTCGCCGCATCGTCGGCCGTCTTCGCCGCCGAGCCAACCCCGTTCTACGCTGGTGTCGACGTCGCGTCGACCAAGGTCTCGGGCTTCGACGACAAGCTGGGCGGCGGCGTCTTCGTCGGCTACAAAGTGAACCAGAGCGTCGCCATCGAAGGCGGCTACCACCGCCTGGTCGACAGCACTGTCGACGGCGCCGACGTCATCATGGACCAGTTCGACGTGTCGGTCCTGGGCACCGTGCCGCTGACCAACGGCTTCAGCATGTACGGCCGCCTCGGCTTCAACCGCGTCGAAGGCGAAGCCAAGTTCAACGGCTTCAAGCAGAAGGACCACACCACCAACGCCCTGTACGGCCTCGGCATGGGCTACGCCTTCTCGCCGGTCGTCAACGCCCGCCTGGAAGTGCAAAAGCCTGACAGCGACATCACCAAGATCGTCGCCGGCGTCGCTTACTCGTTCTAAGCACCCCTTGGTGACCGGCCCTCGGCCGGTCTGACCGATCGAACCGGACTGCCCGCGCAGTCCGGTTTTTTTTCACCTGCCGGCGTGCGCGGCCATGCGAGACAAGCGGAAAGAGCAAAACAAACGGCGACCCACGCGCCGCCCGACGTGCCTGTACAATTGTGCAATACAACACGTCTGGCTCGCATGTCCCATCCACGCATCCTGGTGCTGTACGCCCACCCGGCGCCGCACCGCTCCCGCATCAACCGCCGGCTGGCCGACGCTGCCCGCTCGCTCGACGGCGTGCTGCTGCACGACCTCTACGAAACCTATCCCGATTTCTTCATCGACGTCGCCCGCGAACAGGCCCTGGCCGCGCAGGCCGAGCTGCTCGTCTTCCTGCACCCCTTGCGCTGGTACAGCATGCCGGCCCTGCTCAAGGAATGGGTCGACTCGGTCCTGGCACCCGGCTGGGCCTACGGTCCGGACGCGACTGCCCTGAAGGGCAAGGGCTACCTGCTGGCGGCAACCACCGGCAGCCCGCTGGCAAGCTACCGCGAAGGCGAGCCCAACGGCCGCCCGTTCGCCGACTTCCTGCCGCCCTTCGAGCAGACCGCCGCGCGCTGCGGCATGCAGTGGATGGCGCCGCACATCCTGCATGGCGCGAACAGCGCCTCCGATGCGCAAGTCGAGGCCCACGTCGCCGCTTTCCGTGCGCGTCTCGCGCAGTTCCTGCAATCACCCGCCAACGAAACGACGCGCCATGGATCATAGCCTCCTGACCAACGCCCTGATCTACCTGGCCGCCGCCGTCGTCGCGGTGCCGCTTGCCAAGCGCCTGGGACTGGGCGCCGTGCTCGGCTACCTGCTGGCGGGGATGGCGATCGGGCCCTGGGGCTTTGGCCTCATCCGCGAGGTCGAGGACATCCTGCATTTCTCCGAATTCGGCGTGGTCCTGCTGCTGTTCCTGATCGGCCTGGAACTCGAGCCCGAGCGCCTGTGGTCGCTGCGGCGCCAGATCTTCGGCTGGGGCACGGCCCAGGTGCTGCTGGTTGCCGGCGCCCTGTTCGGCGCCGCCCTGCTGGCCGGGATCGACTGGCGCGTCGCGCTGATCGCGGCGCTCGGCCTGTCGCTCTCGTCGACCGCGATCGCCCTGTCCACCCTGGGCGAGCGCAACCTGATGGCGACCCCGGCCGGCCAGGCCGGCTTCGCCCTGCTGCTGTTCCAGGACATCGCCGCGATCCCGATGATCGCCCTGGTGCCGGTGCTGGGCGTCGCCGTCGGCGACGTGGCCGGCGGCGCGCATGCGGGCGGCTGGCAGAACGCGGCGCGCCTGGCGGCGGTCATCGCCGGCGTCGTGGTCGGCGGACGTTACCTGGTGCGGCCGGCGCTGCGCGTCATCGCCAAGTCCGGCATGCGCGAGATCTTCACCGCCTTTGCCCTGCTGCTGGTGATCGCCATCTCGCTGCTGATGCAATGGGTCGGCATGTCGATGGCGCTCGGCGCCTTCATGGCCGGCGTGCTGCTGGCCGATTCCGAATACCGCCACGCGCTCGAGACCGACCTCGAACCCTTCAAGGGCCTGCTGCTCGGCCTGTTCTTCATCGCGGTCGGGATGTCGGTCGACTTCGGCGTCTTCCTGTCGAAACCCTGGCTGATCCTGGGCCTGGTGCTGGGCTTCCTGGCGATCAAGCTGGCGGTGCTGTTCGCGCTCTCGTTCTGGTTCCGGATCGCGCGCGGCCAGCGCTGGCTGTTCGCCTTCCTGCTCTCGCAGGGCGGCGAGTTTGCCTTCGTCGTGTTCGGCGCGGCCGCGACCGCGCGCGTGTTCGCCCCCGAAACCGGCTCGATCCTGGTGGCGGTGGTCGCGCTGTCGATGGTCACCACGCCGCTGCTGCTGGTCCTGTACGATAAGCTGCTGGAACCGCGCTACCGCGGCCAGAACCGGCGCGAACCGGACGCCATCGACGCCAACGAAGGCCACGTGATCATCGCCGGCTTCGGCCGCTTCGGCCAGATCATCGGGCGCCTGCTGATCGCCAACCGCGTCAAGCTGACCGTGCTCGACCACGACCCCGACCAGATCGAGCTGCTGCGCCGCTTCGGCTTGAAAGTGTTCTACGGCGACGCCACCCGGGTCGACCTGCTGCACGCGGCCGGCGCAGCCAAAGCGCGCGCCCTGGTGCTGGCGATCGACGACATCGACGACAGCCTGGCGCTGGCCGACGCGGTGCGCGCGGATTTTCCCGACCTGCCGATCCTGGCGCGGGCGCGCAACGTCACCCACTACTACCAGCTGATGGACCGCGGCGTCACCGTGATCGAGCGCGAGACCTTCGAATCGGCGCTGCAGCTCGGGCGGCGCGTCCTGTGCCAGCTCGGCTACGGCGCCTACCGCGCGCGCCAGGCGACGTTGAAATTCCGCGAGCACAACAAGGCCAGCGTGGACGCCGTCTACCCCTACTACAAGGACCGCGAGCAGTACGTTTCGATGGCCAAGCGTGCCCGCGACGAACTGAACGAGATGTTCGCGCGCGACCTGAAGAACTACGACAGCGAGACCGACAAGGGCTGGGACTGAGGGCTGGGCTGTCTCCAGGACTTCCGCCGCGCGGATTGGCTGGCAGCGCGTGGGCATCGCTTGCCGCGCCTGTGTACAATGCAAGTTTTATCACACAAGGCAGCCGTGGACAGCAGCACCAACCCGCATGCGTTCCTCGACCAGGGTGGCGCGATGGGCGAGCGCATCGGCCGCCGCGACTGGTCGGGCCATCCGCTCGGCCCGGTTTCCGGTTGGGCTCCTTCGCTGCGCACCGGGCTCGGCATCGTGCTCGGCTCGGCCTTCCCGACCTTTCTCGCCTGGGGCGAGGAGCAGATCATGCTCTTCAACGATGCCTACGTGCCGATGCTCGGGCGGAAAGCCGAGGCTGCGCTGGGCGAGCCGTATGCCGCGGTCTGGCCCGAGGCCTGGCCCGCGCTCGCGCCCTACGTCAGCCGCGTGCTGCGAGGAGAATCGTTCTTCTTCGAGGACTACGCGGTCACGCTCGAGCGCCACGGCTACCCCGAGCAGGCCTGGTTCACCTTTTCCTTCAGCCCGCTGCGCGACGAAACCGGCCTGATACGGGGCCTGATCTGCACTGTGGTCGAGATGACCGACAAGATGGCGGCCGTCGCGCGCCACAAGGAAGCCGAGGATCGGCTGGCGCTCTCGCTCGAAGCCTCGGGCAACATCGGCACCTGGAGCTATGACCTCGCCAGCGGCGCCACCTACGTCGACGAGCGCTTCGGGCGGCTGTTCCAGGTCGATGCCGCACTGGCGCGCGAGGGCGCCGAACTGGCGCGCTTCACCGACATGATCCATCCCGACGACCGTCCCAGGGTGCTGGCGGCGATCGAGCACGCGATCCGCACCGAGACCCTGTACGACATCGAGTACCGGATTCCCCAACGCTCCGGCCACGAAGCCTGGGTCAACGCGCGCGGCAAGGTGTTCGTCGACCCGGCCGGCGGCGGACGCCGCTTCGCCGGCATCGCGGTCGACATCAGCGAGCGCAAGGCCCAGGCCCAGGCGCTGCGCGCGAGCGAACAGCTGGCCACGGCCGCTTCGCTGCGCGCCGAGCACGACCGGCGCCGCCTCGACGCCCTGCTGGCGGCGGCGCCGGTCGGCATCTTCTACCTCGACCCCGACGGGCGCCTCCTGATCGGCAATGCGGCCAACGCGGCGATCTGGGGCGATTATCCCCAGCCCGGCTCGGTCGACGAGTACGTCGACTGGAAGGGCTGGCACACCGACGGCCCCAGGGCCGGCGTGCCGCTGGCGCCCCGGGACTGGCCGGTGGCGCGCGTGCTGGCCGGGCGCGACAGCGACGCCGGGGTGTTCGAGATCGAGCCCTTCGGCCAGCCCGGGATACGGCGCACGGTGCTGGTGCGCGCGGCGGCGATGCGCAATGCGCGCGGCGAGCTGACCGGCGCGGTGGCGGCGCACATGGACATCAGCGCCCAGGTGGCGGCGGAAAAGGCGTTGAAGGACAGCGAACGGCGCTTCCGCGCGATCGCCAACGTGATCCCGCCGATGGTCTGGTCGAGCAACCTCGAGAACGGCGTCTACTTCTTCAACGAGCGCTGGAGCGACTTCACCGGCATCCCGGCCGCGCAGCTGCAGGACGACGGCTGGCATGCCGCGGTCCACCCGGACGACCTGGCGCCCCTGCTCGCGCACTGGGAGCGCAGCCGCGCCGCCGGCATCCACTTCGAATTCGAACACCGCCTGCGCCACCATGCGGACGGCTACCGCTGGGTGCTCAGCCGCGCCCTGCCCTTCGCCGCCGAGGACGGCAGGATCACCGACTGGATGGGCACCCTGACCGATATCCACGGCCAGAAGACGGGCGAGGCCGAACTGCGCGCGGCCGCGCGGCGCAAGGACGAGTTCCTGGCGATGCTGGCGCACGAGCTGCGCAATCCCCTGGCGCCGATCAGCAACGCGGCGCAACTGCTGGCGATGCCGGGCCTGGACCAGCGCCGCCTGCGTTACTCCAGCGAGATCATCGGGCGCCAGGTGCGCCACATGACCGAACTGGTCGACGACCTGCTCGACGTCTCGCGCGTCACGCGCGGGCTGGTCCAGCTCGACCGTACCCTGGTCGACATCGGCGCCGCCGTGGCCGGCGCGGTCGAACAGGCGCGCCCGCTGATCGAGGCACGCGGCCACGTCTTCGAGCTGCAGGTCGAGGGCGGCGCCTGGGTCGACGGCGACCGCACGCGCCTGGTCCAGGTGTTCGCCAACCTGCTGAACAACGCTGCCAAGTACACGCCCCAGGGCGGACGCATCAGGCTGTCGGTACAGCGCGCACCGGGCAGCGTGTCCGTGGCGGTGCGCGACTCCGGCATCGGCATCGCGCCCGACATGCTGCCCCATATATTCGACCTGTTCACCCAGGCCGAGCGCACCCCGGACCGCTCGCAGGGCGGCCTGGGGCTGGGCCTGGCGCTGGTCAAGAGCCTGGTGCAGCTGCATGGCGGCAGCGTGGAGGCGCGTAGCGCAGGTCTCGGCCAGGGCAGCACCTTCAGCGTGACCCTGCGGCTGGCCGAGGCCGGCCACGAAGGTGCAGGGGGAGCGGACGGCACGGGAGCCGCGGCCGCCGCGCTTCCCACGCCGCAGGCCGGCCGGGCGCGCATCCTGATCGTCGACGACAACCTGGACGCCGCCAATTCGCTGGCCGAGGTGCTGCGCGCCTTCGGCCATCTGGTGACGACCGCCGCCTCCTCGCGCGACGCCCTGGACATGACGGGCAGCGACTGGCCCCAGGTCTTCATCCTCGACATCGGCCTGCCCGATATCGACGGCTATGCCCTGGTGCGGCGCCTGCGCGCGCTGCAGGGCACGCGCCCGGCGCTCTACCTGGCGCTGACCGGCTACGGCCAGGCGCACGACCGCGTACTCTCGCGCAGCGCGGGTTTCGACCACCATTTCGTCAAGCCGGTCGACCTGCGCGCGCTGGTTTCCGTCATCGACGGCATCGGCGCCGCGCCCTGAGGCAACACCGATCTATTCTGACGGATGGATTGGCCGTGGAAGAAAGCGGCCGGCAAGGCGCAAACCGCAGCCATACCGCGTGGCATGGCGAGGATTTGCAACGTAGCAGGGCGTTTTTATCCAGGCCAGGACCGCCGTCATGAATCAATCAGTGCTTCCCTGGAGAGCGCCCGGCGCGCCGGCGCGGCCAGCACCATTCCCAGGCGCAGCGCGGTCTCGGTGACGGTCTCCAGCGGCGGCTGGTAGCCCTGGTCGATCCAGCGCAGCGCGATGTGCATGACGCCGCCGACGATCCCTGCATGCAGCAGTTCGTCGGCCAGGGCGCCGGGCGCGGCGACCTGGCGCGCCACCTCGGCGCCGATCGCGCGCAGCGCCGCGTCGAAGGCCTTGTCCACCGCGCGGTTGACGCCGCGAATCTCGACCAGGAACACGCGCGCCGAGAGCGGGTCGCGCTGCAGGGCGCCGAAATAGGCTGCCAGCATGGCGCGCGCCCTGGCCTTGCGCGAGCGGCCGGCGGCCCGGGCGGCCGCCACGAGTTCGCCGAACACCGCATAGGTCACGGCATTGAACGAGGTGACCAGCAGGTCCTCGCTGTTCTCGAACGACTCGTAGAAATAGCGCTCGGTGAGGCCGGCGGCTTCGCACACGGCCTTCACGGTGGCCTGGCGGTAGCCGCGTTCGCCGTAGACCGCGATCGCGGCCTCGATCAGCCTGGTGCGCCGCTGCGCGCGGCGTTCGTCGGGAGACACGCCGCGGTAAGCGCGCGCCGGAGTGGATGCTTGCGTCATCCCGCTATTCTGACATACCGGAGAGCCGCCCCGGCAGCTTCCCGCCTGTCACCTTCCGCTTGTTACCGTCCCGCTTGTCACGACAATGTTGACAATGTAGAGTGTCAGTTTATTAGAACGATAAACGAGACACCATGCACAACCCTCCCGAGACGGACGGCGTGCCGCACATGCTGGATGTGCTGATCGTCGGCGCCGGCCTGTCCGGCATCGGCGCCGCCGCCATGCTGCAGGCGCGCTGCCCGGACAAGCGCTACGCCATCCTCGAAGCGCGCGACGCCATCGGCGGCACCTGGGACCTGTTCCGCTACCCCGGCATCCGCTCCGACTCCGACATGTACACGCTGGGCTATGCCTTCAAGCCCTGGCTGGCGTCGAAGGCCATCGCCGACGGCGCGCAGATCCGCGAGTACATCCGCGAGACCGCGCGCAGCCACGGCATCGAGCGCCACATCCGCTTCGGCCACAAGGTGGTGCGCGCCGAGTGGTCGAGCGTCGAGGCCTGCTGGACCGTGCATGCGGAGCACAAGGACAGCGGTGAAACGCGTACCCTGCGCACCCGCTTCCTGTACATGTGCAGCGGCTACTACAGCTACGATCACGCCTACCGCCCCCGCTTCGAGGGCGAGGACGCCTACCGCGGGCGCATCGTCCAGCCCCAGTTCTGGCCCCAGGACCTGGACTACGCCGGCAAGCGGGTGGTCGTGATCGGCAGCGGCGCCACCGCCGTGACCCTGGTGCCGGCCATGGCGAAGCAGGCCGCCCACGTCACCATGCTGCAGCGCTCGCCCACCTACGTGGTCGCACGCCCGTCCGAATACAAGTTCGCGCACCGCCTGCAGAAGCTGTTGCCGGCGAAGGCTGCCTACTGGGCCACGCGCTGGCGCGTGATCGCCGAATCGATGGTGCTGTACCGGCTGGCGCGCGCCAAGCCCGACCTGGTCAAGAGCAGGATCGTGCAGATGGCCTCCCACCAGCTCGGGCCCTCGTTCGACGTCGCCGCCCATTTCACTCCCGGCTACAAGCCCTGGGACCAGCGCGTCTGCGTGGTCCCCGACGGCGACCTGTTCCGCGCCATCCGCAAGGGCCGGGCCGACGTCGTCACCGATCACATCGAACGCTTCACCGACACCGGCATCCTGCTGAAGTCGGGCCACGCGCTGGAAGCCGACGTGGTCGTGATGGCCACCGGCCTGTCGCTGTCGGTACTGGGCGGCGCCGCGATCGTGGTCGACGGCCGGCCTTTCGATCCGAGCCAGGCGATGTCGTACAAGGGCATGATGCTGTCCGATATGCCGAACAGCATCATGACCTTCGGCTACACCAACGCTTCGTGGACGCTGAAGGCCGATCTCACCGCCGCCTACGCCTGCCGCCTGCTGCGCCACATGGAGCGGAGCAGCCAGGAGATCGCCGTGGTGCGGCGCGAACCGGACGTGCAGCCCGAGCCCTTCCTCAGCTTCACCTCGGGCTATGTGCAGCGCGCCGCCGCGATCCTGCCGAAACAGGGCTCGCGCCGGCCCTGGCAGGTCTACCAGAACTATTTGCAGGACATGATGACGATCCGCTTCGGGCGCATCGCCGACGGCGTCATCCGCTTCGGACCGAAAGGAGCCATGCCGTGAATTTGTCGAATCGCGTCGCCGTCATCACCGGCGCCGGCAGCGGCATCGGCCGCGCCACCGCCTTTGCCTTCGCGCGCCGCCGCTGCCACCTGGCCCTGGCCGACATCGATCACGCCAGCCTGAAGGAAACCGCCTGGCTGCTCGACAAGCAGGGCGTGCGCATCACCACCCACGTGCTCGACGTCGCCGACCGCGAAGCCGTGCGCGCCCTGCCGGACGAGGTGCAGGCCGCCCACGGGCGGGTCGACGTCCTGGTCAACAACGCGGGAGTCGCGCTCGGCGGCAGCTTCGAACAGGTGTCCGAGGACGATTTCGACTGGCTGATGGAGATCAACTTCCACGGCGTGGTCCGCATGACGCGCGCCTTCCTGCCGCACCTGCGCCGCAGCGACGAAGCCCGCATCGTGAACGTGTCCAGCATCTACGGCATCGTCGCGCCGCCGGGCCAGGCCGCCTACTCGGCCAGCAAGTTCGCGGTGCGCGGCTTCTCCAACGCGCTGCGCCACGAACTCGAAGGCAGCAGCGTCGGCGTCAGCGTGGTCCATCCCGGCGGCGTGGCGACCGCGATCGCGCACAAGGCCCGGGTGCCGCTCGACGCGCCGCCCGACGAAATCGAACGCGGGCGACAAATCGCCGAGAAGCTGCTGCGCCTGGCGCCCGAGACCGCCGGCGAGATCATCGCGCGCGGCATCGAACGCGGCGACGCGCGCATCCTGGTCGGCAGCGACGCCAAGGCCGTCTCCATCCTCGAACGCATCGCGCCGGTCAGCTACTGGCGCTACCTGAAGAAAGCGACTTCCCGATGAACGCATTCCTTTTCGTCCTGGCCATGCTGGCCGTGCTGCTGCTTGGCCTGGCCTGGTTCACCCACCGCACCGCGCGCCGCATCGAACAATTCCTGCCCGCGAAGGGCCGGTTCGTCGACGTGCCCGGCGGCCGCCTGCACGTGCGCCTGCACGACAGCGCCGGCCCGGCGGCGCCCGCCGTGCTGCTGGTGCACGGCCTGGGCGGCCAGATGGGCCACTTCGACTACGGGCTGGCCGAGCGCCTGGCGCGCAGCTACCGCGTGGCCGTGGTCGACCGCCCGGGCGCCGGCCACTCGCTGCGCGACGCGCTGCACGCGGCCGACATCTGCACCCAGGCCGCGGCCCTGGCCGTGCTGATCCGCAAGCTCGAGCTCGGCCGCCCGACCGTGGTCGGCCACTCGCTGGGCGGCGCGATCGCGCTCGCCCTGGCGCTCGACCACCCCGACGAGGTCGGCGCCCTGGCCCTGGTGGCACCGCTGACCCACACCCAGGAAACCGCACCCGCGGTGTTCAAGGCCCTGACCATCGAGACGCGCTGGGTGCGCAAGCTGTTCGCCTGGACCCTGGCGACGCCGGGCGCGATCGCCGGCAGCAAGAAGGTGCTGGAGCGCGTGTTCGCGCCGGAGCCGGTGCCGGCCGATTTCGCCGTCAAGGGCGGCGGCCTGCTCAGCCTGCGCCCGAAGCAGTTCCTGGAAGCCTCGAACGACCTGCAGGCACTCCCGGCCTGCATGCCGGCGGTCGAGGCGCGCTATGGCGAACTGCGCCTGCCGGTCGCCGTCCTCTACGGCCGCCAGGACGCCATCCTCGACTGGAAGCAGAACGGCCAGGGCCTGGTCGACCGGGTGGCGGGCGCACGGCTGGAACTGGTCGACGGCGGCCACATGCTGCCGGTCACCCAGCCGGAGGTCACGGCCGACTTCGTCGAGCGCGTCGCCGGCGAACACGCGCTCCAGGCCGCGACCGGTTAGGCGCGCTGGCGGTACCGGCGGCACGCGCGCCGCGGATGGGTTAAGATCGTCGATCTCCGGCGCGCAGGAGTCGAACGCGCGCGCCGCCGCCCACCCGTGAAGGCCGGACTTTGCCGGCAACGCTTGCGCATGTTTTCGATCATCCTGAACGTCATCGGTTCCCTCTTCCACTTCTACGTCGCCCACCGCCTGCACCGGGTCCCGCTGGTCAGGAAGAGCGTGCCGGCGCGCGCCTGGTGGATCGGCGCCGTCGCGCTCTGGCTGTTCTACCTGTGGGGCGTGCACCTGGGCGACGAGGCAATCGACTGGCGCTGGTATCCCGGCCAGTTCGCCATGACCTGGCTCGGCATCCTGTTCCTGATGACCCTGTGCCTGCTGGCGGCCGATCTGCTCACCGGCTTCGGTTTCTGGTGGCGCGCGCGGGCGCCGCGCTTCCTGGCCGTGGGCGCCGTCGCGGGCGCGCTGGTGAGCGGCTTCGCCATCTTCCAGGCGGTGCGCGCGCCGGCGGTCAGCGAATACGAGGTGGCGCTGAAGAACCTGCCGGCCAACCTGGACGGCATGGTGCTGGTCGCCGTCACCGACCTGCATCTGGGCGCCCAGCGCAGGTCGGGCTGGATGGCCGGACGGGTCGGCCAGATCAATGCTCTGAAACCGGACGCGGTGCTGATGGTCGGCGACCAGGTCGAGAACGAACCGCTGGGCGAGCCGGAGCTGGCGGACGTGCTGCGCGGCCTGCAGGCGCCGCGCGGCGTCTGGGCCGTGACCGGCAACCACGAGTTCTACGGCGACGCCGACACGACCATCGCCGAATTCGCCGCCGGCGGCGTGCGCTGGCTGCGCAACGAACAGGTCGAACTGGCGCCCGGCCTGGTGCTGGCCGGGATCGACGACATCGGCCGCGACATGCGCGGCGGCAGCGACTATCTGGGCGGCCTGGAGACGGTCGCGCCTGGCGCGAACACCGCGAACGCCGCGGCCACCATCCTCCTGTGTCACATTCCGGCCACCCGCATCGTCGAGGGCGCGGCCGCACGCGGCGTCGGCCTGATGCTGTCCGGGCATACCCACGGCGGCCAGATCTGGCCCTTCAATTTCCTGGTCGAGCGGCGCTTCCCGCGCTACATGGGCGAATACCGGGTCGGCGACATGGCACTGGTGGTCAGCCGCGGCGCCGGCGGCTGGGGCCCGCGCATGCGCCTGTGGCAGCCGGGCGAGATCGTCAAGCTGACGCTGCGCGCGGCGCGCTGATTATTGGCCGTCCCCGATCGCGCGGGCCAAGGCCGCGCGCGCCAGCAGGCGGGTCGAATCGAGGGTCGGCAGGCGCGAGTTCTCGTGGCTGATGAAGAGCGGGATCTCGGTGCAGCCGAGGACCACGGCGTCGCAGCCTTCCGCCGCCAGGGTCTGGATCACGGCCTGGAAGCGCGGCACCGTTTCGGCATTCACCACGCCGGCGACCAGCTCGTCCATGATGAGGCGGTTGATGTCTTCGCGCTGGTCAGGCGTCGGGCGCACGCTCTCGATGCCGAGCGCGGAGAGTTTCGCGGGATAGACTTCGCTCTCGACCAGCCAGCGCGTGCCGAGCAGGCCGAGCTTGCGGTAGCCGCGCGCCAGCGCCTGCTCGCCGACCGCGTCGACGATGTGCAGCCAGGGCAGCGGAGAGCGCGCCTCGATCAGGGGCAGCGCCTGGTGGATGGTGTTGTCGGGGCAGACCAGGAAATCGGCGCCGCCGCGGGCCAGCTTCTCGGCCGAG
This sequence comes from Massilia haematophila, assembly GCF_042647645.1. Classification (NCBI taxonomy): domain Bacteria; kingdom Pseudomonadati; phylum Pseudomonadota; class Betaproteobacteria; order Burkholderiales; family Oxalobacteraceae; genus Massilia; species Massilia haematophila. The sequence goes on from NZ_JBHRVV010000001.1 coordinate 1,502,639, forward strand.
GACAGCATCAACGCCCCGACGCCTTCCCAGTCGCCGCGTTCGATGCGCTCGACGTAATCGGCCAGCGAATGCGTGTGCATGCCAACTTCGGGGTGCGCATGCGGACCGAGCCGCTTTGCGCCTTCGAGACAGATGGTGCGATAGCACAGGGCGGCGCCTTCGGCCGAACAGCCGACGATGCCGATGTGTTGGATCATGGTGGCGGGTCTCCTCGCTGGTTTCCGACATCGTGTCGAACACGTGCTGGCCGCGGGCGCTCACGCCCGCCGCCTGTGTCGACGAAGAAGCTGCAAACAAGCTGCGAACAGCCTGCGGTCCCTGCATCCGCCTCAGCGGCTCTGCTGGTCTCCGCGCGCCGCGTTGCCCTGGTCACGCCCGCTCTCGTTGCCGCCCGCGCCCTCCTGCTCACCCGACTGCCGGTTGCCGGCGCCGTTGCCGGTGCGGTTGCGGATCCCTTCCATGCCGGTCTGCAGCTCGCCTTTCCCATGCGGGTTCTGGAAGCCCTCGGCGCCGCCGCCGCCATCCGAATCCGAGGCCAGCAGGTCGTCGGTACGGACGTCCTGCTGCTGGCCGCCGCCTTCGGCCTGGCCGGACATGCTGCCGCTATCGCCAATGTTGTCGCCGGTCGCGCCGGCGCCCATGCTGCCGGCGCTGGTGGTGCCATTCTTGGTGATCTGGTCCCAGGAACGGCCTTGTACGTCCTTCTTGTCGGTTGACGTAGACATGATGATCTCCGGTGTCGTTGCAGTTCCGTCCATCATAGCCACGCGGACAGGCCTTGCAATAGGCACACGGCCGTCCGTCCTGTAGGACTCGCCGCACGCCTCATCAGCGCGGCGCCTGCTCAAGGGGCGGCGCTGGGATCCGTTCCAGCTGCAGCCGGGCCAGGGTCGGGTAGAGCGGCGGGCTGATCAGGCGCGAGACGAAGCTGGCGACCAGGGCGCAGCTCATCAGGCTGAGCACCATGGCGTGGCCATTGACCATTTCCATCACGATGATGAAAGCGGTCAGCGGCGCCTGGGTGGCGGCCGCCAGGAAACCAACCATGCCCAGCGCGATCAGGGCCGGCACCTGGGTATGGAACACCAGCAGCGCGACGTCGTTGCCGAGCGCGGCGCCGATCGCCAGCGAGGGCGCGAAGATCCCGGCCGGCACTCCGGACCAGGTCGACAGCCAGGTGGCCAGGAATTTGAAGGGCGCGTAGGCGACGTGCATCACCCCGCTGCCCTCGACCATGGCGCGGGTCGATTCGTAGCCGGAGCCGAAGGTGGCGCCGCCGGTGACCAGGCCGATCGCGGCGACCAGCAACCCGCAGACGCCCGCGAACACGATGGGCCGCCGCGTGCGCAGGCGGCTCAACGGGTCCTGGCCCTGCCCGCGCAGCGAGGCGATCAGGAGGCGCGAGAACAGGCCGCCGGCAACGCCCGCCAGCAGGGTCAGCACCAGGCCGGGCAGCAGCAGCGCCAGATCCAGGTGTGCGACCCGGATCACGCCGAAGTAGGTGGCGTTGCCGTAGATCGAGACCGCGACCAGGCCGGCAAGCACGATCGCGGTAATGATCAGGCCGCTGTTGCGCTGCTCGGGCGCGCGCGCCAGCTCCTCGATGGCGAACATGACGCCGGCCAGCGGCGTGTTGAAGGCGGCGGCGATGCCGGCCGCGCCGCCCGCCACCAGCAGGCCGTGGACGTGGATGCGGCGCTGGTCCTTCACCAGGCGCCGCGCCTGCAGCATCACGCCGGCGGCGATCTGCACCGAAGGTCCTTCGCGCCCCAGCGACAGGCCGCCGAGCAGGCCGCCCGCGGTCAGCAGGATCTTCGCGAAGCTCAAGCGCAGGGAAACGAACAGGCTGCGCGCGGCCGGCCGTTCGCCGACCTCGAGCGCCGCCATCACCTGAGGAATGCCGGAACCGGCGGCGCCCGGCGCGAAGCGCCGCGTGCACCAGACCACGGCGCAGGCCACCAGCGGCGTCCACAGCAGCGGACTCCACCACCAGCGGGCGTGCAGCTGCGCGAACAGGTCGTAAGTGTATTCGGCCAGCGCGGTGAAGCCGACGATCACCAGGCCCGAGATCACCGCCAGTGCGACCATCACGGCCCGGGCCCACCACAGTTGCCAGTCGGAGAACTCGCTGCGCATCGCATGGCGCCAATCATGCCCGCGCGCGCTCTTGCGTGGGACCGGTTCGCCGTTTTCCGGTGGCTGGTTGCCCGGATCTGTGCTGCTCATCGACTGCTTTCGACTACGTGAGGAAGGTGGGAGGCGGGCCGCACGGGCCCATCCGCAAGACTAACCCGCGCTTCATGAATTAGCAATTCCATTTGTGCAAATGTACGTAATAAAGTTGTCGTCACGCGTGCCAAGAGGAACGTCACGCTTACACTATGGCAACAAACCCAAATAGATTTGTACAAACAAGAGACTTTGGGCAACAATCCGAGCTTTGAATCAGCGCGCGCCAGGACGGTTCGCGCACGCAAGGAGCACCCATGACCGGCGCTGTACGAACTTTTCCGCTCACCGCGGCACGGAACCAGGCATGAGCCTGACCGAACCGGGCCTGAAACCCGAGCCTTCCACCCTGGCGCCCCACGTCGAGCCGCCGAAGGTCCAGCACCGCTTCAGCCTGCTGCACGACAAGGCCGACGACGACGTCATCGACACCAGCATCCGCGCCGGGGTCGAACTGAGCGGCGCCACGCCGTGGATCCTGATGTTCGCGATCCTGGTGGCGTCGATCGGCCTGAACACGAACTCGACGGCGGTGATCATCGGGGCGATGCTGATCTCGCCGCTGATGGGCCCGATCGTCGGCATCGGCTACGGCATCGGTATCTTCGACTTCCCGCTGATCCGGCGCTCGCTGCTGAACCTCGGCATCGCGGCCGGCATCAGCCTGGCGACCTCGACCCTGTACTTCCTGCTGACGCCGCTGCAGGAAGCCCAGTCCGAACTGCTGGCGCGCACCACGCCCACCCTGTGGGACGTGCTGATCGCCCTGGCCGGCGGCCTGGCCGGCATCATCGGCATCACCCGCCGCGAAAAGTCGAACGTGATCCCGGGCGTGGCGATCGCCACCGCCCTGATGCCGCCGCTGTGCACCGCCGGCTACGGCCTGGCCAACGGCGACTGGACCATGTTCGGCGGCGCCTTCTACCTGTTCTCGATCAACTGCGTCTTCATCGCGGCCTCGACCGTGATCGTGATCGAGTACCTGCGCCTGCCGCACCGCAAGTTCGTCGACCCGCGCGTCGAGCGCCGCGTCAAGCGCACCCTGATCGCGGTGGTGACCCTGACCGCCCTGCCCAGCATCTACCTGGCGATCCAGCTGGTCGACAACGAAGTCTTCGACAGCCGCGCCCGCCAGTTCGTGCGACAGGAATTCCATGGCGCCCAGACCCACGTGGTCGACACCAACCTGTCCGCGCTGGAGCGCAAGATCGAGCTGACCCTGGTCGGCGCGCGCATGCCGGCCGAAGCCATCGCCACGATCGAGAAACGGCTGGCCGGCGCCGGCCTGGCGGGGGCGCAGCTGGTGGTGCACCAGGCCGAAGACAGCCGGGTCGACGTGACCAGCCTGAAGGCGGATATCCTGGCCGAGATCTTCCGCGACACCCAGAACGGGCTGCGCGAACGCGACGCCACCATCGCCGAGCTGCGCGAACAGCTGGCGCGGCGCGCTGCCTGGGACAAGACCGCGACCGACATTGCCGCCGAGCTGACCGCCCAGTATCCGGACTGTACCGACGTGCTGGTGGGGAACGTGGTGGTCACCGCCGCCGAGGACGGCAGCGCGCAGCAGGTGCCGATCCTCAGCGCCCGCTGCAAGCGCGCGCTCAAGCCCGAGGAACTGCAGCGCGCCCAGGAATGGCTGAAGGCGCGCACCAAGTCGCCTGGCGCGCGCCTGATGCTGGTGACGCCGACGCGGGGACGGCGCTAGCATGCCGCCGCGCCGCTACGCCGCTACGCCGCCTGTTACTTCTGGAGGTAGAGCACGCGGCCGGACAGCTTGATGTTGCCGGCGCCGGTCGCCATGTCTTCGCCGCCGCTCAAGACGCCGCCGCCGGTGATCTTGGCGTACTTGCCGGTGCCGCCGGTGACCTGGAAGGTCGCGCCGGAGAACACGTAGTTGGTGCCTTCGCCGGTCGGCACGAACTGGCCGCTGTAGTTGGCGAAGATCTGGTCGCCCGAAGTCGTCATGACGATGAACTTGCCGTTGCTGAAATTAAACAGCGGGCCGATCGGGGTGATGCAGTCGGTCGCGATGAAGACCACCTTGCCCATCAGTGCGCTCTCGCCGTGGCCGCTGATGGTGCCGCCGAATTTCGACAGGCAGCGATTCGCAGGACCGACAGCCTCGACCAGCACGCCCTCGATTTCCAGGGGTTTGGTGACCCAGCCGCCTGCCGACGCCTGGGCCGTCGCGGCCAGCAGCAGGGAAGCGGTGAGGGCGCGCAGGGTGTTTTTGTACATGAGCATCTCCGATGGGTGGTGTGTAAAATCGAATAATATCTTTTTTGTAATTTTTCGGTCGCACGCTCAGCAGGAACGTGCGCGCCCTGCCCGCTTCACCCGCGCCGCATGAACGCGGCGACTGCCGTGCGCCGGCCGGGGACGCCCTGCGTTACAACTACGTCAACCCATCACATCGGAGAAACCATGCGTGTCGCCACTTTCAACGTCAACGGCATCGGCGCCCGCCTCGGCGCCCTGCTCCAGTGGCTGGAAGAAACCAAACCGGACGTCGCCTGCCTGCAGGAACTGAAGGCGCCCCAGGAACGCTTCCCGCTGGCGGAAATCAATGCCGCCGGCTATGGTGCGATCTGGCAGGGACAGAAGAGCTGGAACGGCGTCGCGATCCTGGCGCGCGGCACGGACCCGGTCGAGGTCACGCGCGGACTGCCGGGCGACCCCAGCGACGAGCAGAGCCGTTACCTGGAGGCAGTGGTGAACGATATCGTGATCTGCGGCCTGTATCTGCCGAACGGCAACCCGGCGCCGGGGCCGAAGTTCGATTACAAGCTGGCCTGGTTCGAGCGCCTGATCGCGCGCGCCCAGCAGTTGATCGACACCGGCGCGCCGGTCGTGATCGCCGGCGACTACAACGTCATGCCGACCGAGCTCGACGTCTACAAGCCCGAACGCTGGGTCGACGACGCGCTGTTCCGGCCGGAAACCCGGGCGGCCTTCCAGCGCCTGGTCAACCAGGGCTGGCTGGACGCATTGCGCGCCATCCACCCGGACGAGGTGATCTACACCTTCTACGATTACTTCCGCAATGCCTACGGCCGCAACGCCGGGCTGCGCATCGACCATCTGCTGCTCAGCCCGACCCTGGCGCCGGCCCTGCGCGCCGCGGGCACCGACCACGCCGTGCGCGGGCGCGAGAAGCCGAGCGACCACGTGCCGACCTGGGTCGAGCTGGATTTGTCGGCGTTGAAGGCGTAATTCGAACCCTGGACTGCGACCGTAGGGTGGGCACCCCGTGCCCACGCGGAAGCCAGCACGTGGTTGGCGCGATTTAAGGCGCGGCGCAAGACTGTCGAAACGGTCCCACTGATCATTTGGAAGCGCTGGCGATGGTCCGGCGTCCGGGTCGCAAGTCCGCCAACACCGTGCTTCGTTTCGCGTGGCCACGGGGTGCCCACCCTACGAAAAACGCCGTGTATCAATCAGCGCTTGCTGCGGTCCGCCAGGAACTGCTGTGCGCGCGGATGCGTCGGGTTGGTAAAGAATGCTTCCGGCGTCCCCTGCTCCAGGATCCGCCCCTCGCTCATGAACCAGACGCGGTCCGCTACGTCGCGCGCGAAGCCCATCTCGTGGGTCACGCAGACCATGGTCATGCCCTGCCCTGCGAGCTTGCGCATCACCTGCAGCACCTCGCCCACCATTTCCGGGTCGAGCGCGCTGGTCGGCTCGTCGAACAGCATGATCGGCGGGCGCATCGCCAGCGCGCGGGCGATCGCCACGCGCTGCTGCTGGCCGCCCGAGAGCTGGTGCGGGTAGGCGTCGGCCTTGTGCGCCAGCCCGACCTGCTCGAGCAGGTCGAGCGCATAGGCCTTGGCTTCCGCCTTGGTAGCGCGCTTCAGGTTGACCGGCGCCAGCATGCAGTTCTCCAGAGCCGTCAGGTGCGGGAACAGGTTGAAGTGCTGGAACACGAAGCCGATCCCGGCGCGCAGGGCGTTGACGTCGAGGCCGCGCGCATGGATGTCGCGCCCGTCGATGGCGATGCGGCCGCCGTCGATTTCCTCGAGCCGGTTCAGGGTGCGGATCAGGGTCGACTTGCCCGAGCCCGAAGGGCCGCAGACGACCACGACCTCGTTCTTCGCGACGGTTTCGGTCACGTCGACCAGGGCGTGGTAGTCGCCGTACCACTTGTTGACTTGATCGAGAACGATCATCGTTCGAACTTTCTTGACGAGATTTTCACGAAACGGCACCCGAGCCACGGCCGAGACGCCGCTCGAGCAGGAAGGCCAGCCGCGACAGGCCGAAGCACAGGACGAAATAGGTCAGCGCGAGGACGATATAGACCTCGACCGCCTTGGTGAAGACCAGGGTGTTGACCTGGGTGGCGATGAAGGAGACCTCCGACAGGCCGATGATGTAGCCGAGCGAGGTCGCCTTGATGGTCGCCACCAATTGGTTGACCAGCGAGGGCAGCACGTGGCGCAGCGCCTGCGGCAGCGCCACCAGCCGCAGCGACTGGATGTAGCTCAGGCCTAGCGAGCGAGCGCTTTCCATCTGCCCTTTGGGCAGCGCCTTGAGGCCGGCGGCGACGATCTCGGCCAGGTAGACCGCGTCGAACAGCACCAGCGTCATCAGCATGGTGGTGGCCTGGCCGGTCTTCACGCCAGTCACCGCCGGCAGGAAGAAGTAGGCCCAGAACACCACCAGCAGCAGCGGCACCGCGCGCACTACCTGCACCAGCACGGCGGTCGGCCAGCGCAGCGCGCGCCAGGGGCTCACGCGCGCGATGCCGAGCAGCAGGCCGAGCGGCATCGCCAGCAGCAGCGCGGCGCCGGACAGCAGCACGGTCAGGGCCAGGCCGCCGAGCGGCCCGTTCGGGTATTGGCCGACAAGGAAGTACAGCCAGTAATCCTGGATCAGTTCGATCATTCTCCGCTCTCCCCTTTCACGCGGTACGCACCGGGAAGCGGCGCTGGTAGAGCTGGGCGGCCAGGGAGATCAGCAGCGACACCGTCAGGTAGGCCAGCGTGGCAAACGTGAAGGCCTCGACGCTGCGGAAGGTCGCGGTTTCCACGCGCGCCGCCTGGTACATGATCTCGGCCGCGCCGATCACGGTGGCCACGCTGGTGTCCTTCCACAGGTTGACCGTCTGCGACAGCAGCGGCGGCACGGCGATGCGGATCGCCTGCGGCATCAGCACCAGGCGCACGGCGGCGAGGCGCCCCAGGCCGAGCGAACGCGCGGCCTCGAGCTGGGATGCGGGGACGGCGCGGATGCCGCTGCGGATGTCCTCGGCCATGTGCACGCCGCTGTAGAGACTTAAGGCGATCACGGCGCAGATGGCTTCCGGATTGCTGTCGTAGAGCGCCATCTTCAGCGATTCGGGCAGCAGCTCGGGAAAGGCGAAGTACCAGAACAGCAGGTGCGCCAGCAGCGGCACGTTGCGGATGCCCTCGACGATGGTGGCGCCGATGCCCTGCAGCACGCGGTTCGGCGAACTGCGCATCAGGGCGACCAGCGCGCCGAACGGCAGCGCCAGCACGAAGCTGGCGGCCGTCAGTTGCAGGGAAAGGATGAGGCCCTGCACCAGCCAGTCATGGTACTGGCCGGACTGCAGGATGCCGGGATCGAAAAATTGCAACGCGAACCGCTCAGATCTTGTCGGTATGGATGGTGAAGGCGCGCTTGGCGATGTTCGGGCGGGTGCCCGGGCCGTACCACTTGTTGAACAGCTGATTGGCCGCGCCGCTGCTTTCCAGCTCGCGCAGGGTGGCGTCGACCACGCCCTTCAGGTTCTTCTCGCCCTTGCGCAGGCCGAGCGCGATCGACTCGACGCCGATGCTGGTCGGCAGGATGGTGAAATTCTTCGCCGCCGGGCCCAGCTTGCCGTAGTCGGCCAGCAGCGAGGACTCGTCGTTGACGTAGGCGATGCCCTTGCCCTGCTGCAGCGCCTGGAAGGCCTGCTGGGTGTTCTCGAAGGTGACGATGTTCGCCGTCGGCACCGCCGCGCGCAGGTTCGTTTCCTGGGTGCCGCCGCGCACCGTGACGACCTTCTTGCCGGCCAGTTGCGGCAGCGCGCTCACGCCGCTGGCGGCGCGCACCATGACTTTCGAGCCGGTGACGAAATGGGTCAGGGCGAAGTCGACCTGCGACTCGCGTTCCTTGTTGTGGGTCAGCGTGGCCGCCAGCACGTCGACGTGGCCCTGCTGCAGCTCGGGGATGCGGGCCGAGACCGACAGCTGCTTGAACACCGGCTTGACGCCGATCTTCCTGGCGACCGCCTTGGCGATGTCGATTTCATAACCGACCAGTTCGCGCGTCTTCGGATCGATGAAGCTGTTCGGCTCGTCGGTGCCGAGCACGCCGAAGACGATCTCGCCCTTCTTCCTGATATCGGCCAGCTGGTCGGCATGGGCGCTCGCGGCGAACGACAGTTGCGCGGTCAGCGCGATGGCGCAGGCGATGAATGTACGGCGGGTTTTCAAGGATTTCTCCAACGGCTGAATGGTCGAACCATGGAGTATATGACATGTGCATGCGAGCAAGAACAATCAATTTTCCATATAGACATGCGAGAGTGGTATAAGCGAAACAGCACCCCGGAGCGGCACGTCCAACCGAAAAGGCGGCTGGCGGCGGCGTTGCCGACGCTTTCGCGTCCATGCTATACAATCAAGTCGGCGCGGCGCCCACGGAAGCGCCGCCAACTTATTTTTGGAGAAATCATGTCGGGCTATAGCATCAACATCGAAGAAAAAACGCTCGCGGGCAATAACTTCCGCGAAGTCCTGTACACCACCCAACGCAGCCAGCTGGTCATCATGACCCTGCAGCCGGGCGAAGAGATCGGCCTGGAGCACCATACCGGCCACGACCAGTTCATCCGCGTCGAAGCCGGCACGGGCGTCGCCATCCTGGATGGCGAAGAGCATGCGCTGGAAGACGGCGTCGCCGTCGTGATCCCGGCCGGCACCGAGCACAACGTCATCAATACCTCGCAGAGCGAACCGATGCGCCTGTACACCCTGTACACCCCGCCCGAGCATCCGGACGGCATCGTGCACGCGACCAAGGCCGAAGCGGACGAGTACGAGAAGCAGCACCACGCTGAGTAAAACAACCTTGGGTGGGGTCGTTGGCGAGATCGTCGTATCCGGTACGCGAACCATAACGATCCCCGCGTGGGCGGCCGCGCAGCGGCCGCCGCCCACGCTAGGCCCTGGCCCGCGCTTCCAGCAGCGCGCGTTCCTGCGCATTCGCCGTCATCGCCGCCGCCCGCAAGAATTCGGCGCGGGCCTCTTCCCGCCGCCCCAGTTTTTCCAGCAGATCACCGCGCACGCTCGGCAGCCATTGGTAGCCGCGCAGCGCCTCGCTGCCCGCCAGCGCATCGACCAGCGCCAGGCCGGCCGCCGGCCCCTCGGCCATGCCGACCGCCACCGCCCGGTTCAGTTCGACCACGGGCGAAGGCATCACCCGCGCCAGTTCCGCGTACAGGGCGGCGATGCGCGCCCAATCCGTTTCCGCGGCCGTGCGCGCCCGCGCGTGGCAGGCGGCGATCGCGGCCTGCAGCTCATAGGGACCGGCATCCATGCCGAGCCGCTGCGCCCGCTCCAGGGCCGCCAGCCCGCGCCTGACCAGGATGCCGTCCCAGCGCGAACGGTCCTGGTCCAGCAGCAGCACTGGACGGCCGGCGGCATCGACCCGCGCCCCGGCGCGCGAGGCCTGCAGCTCCATCAGCGCGACGAGGCCATGGGCTTCGGGCTCGCGTGGCGCGAGCGCCGCCAGCATGCGGCCCAGGCGCAACGCTTCCTCGATCAGGGCCGGGCGCATCCAGTCCGCGCCCGCAGTCGCGGTATACCCCTCGTTGAAGACGAGGTAGACCACATCGAGCACCGAGCCGAGGCGCGCCGCCAACTCCCCGGCCGGCGGCAGCTCGAAGGGGATCCCGGCCTGCCCGAGGGTACGCTTGGCGCGCACGATGCGCTGGGCAATGGTCGGCTCGGGCGCCAGGAAAGCGCGCGCGATCTCGTGGGTGGAGAGGCCGCCGACCAGCTTCAGGGTCAGGGCCAGCCGCGCGTCCCGCGAAAGGATCGGGTGGCAGGCAATGAACATCAGGCGCAGCATGTCGTCGCCGACGTCGTTGCGGGCGTCGTCCAGGCTGTCGACGAAATCGGGCACGCTCGCTGCCTCCTGTGCTTCCAGGTCGAGCCCGATCTGGCGCAGCTTTTCCTGGAACAATTTATCTCGGCGCAGGCGATCGAGCGCGGCGTTCTTCGCCGTGCGCATCAGCCAGGCGCCGGGATTGTCGGGAATGCCGGATGCCGGCCAGGTTTCCAGCGCGGCGACCAGGGCGTCGCCGGCCAGTTCCTCGGCCAGGCCGACGTCGCGCACCAGGCGCGCGACGCCGGCCACGATCTTCGCCGACTCGATGCGCCAGACCGCACCGATCGCATCAACCGTACTGGAACGCATCAGGCCTGCGGCGGCACCGCGCTCGGGTCCATGTACATCAGCTCCCAGACGTGGCCGTCGAGATCCTCGAAGCCGTGGTAATACATGAAGCCGTAGTCCTTGCGCTCGTTCGGCGCCCGGCCGCCCGCGGCCAGGGCTTTGGCGACCAGGGCGTCGACTTCCTCGCGGCTGTCGCAGGACAGGCAGGTCAGCACCTCGGTGCTGGTCCTGGCGTCGGCCACCGGCTTCGTCGTGAAGGTCTGAAAATAACTTTCCTGCAGCAGCATCGCGTAGATGTGGTCGCTGATGACCATGCACAGCGCCTTGTCGTCGCTGAACTGGGAGTTGAAGGTGAAGCCGAGGCTGCCGAAGAAGGCGCGCGTCCGGTCGATGTCCCTGACCGGCAGGTTGACGAAGATCTGCTTGTGCATGTCTTTCCCTTTCTGGACCGTGATTGTCGAAAATGGGTCTTCAGGCTTGTGCCTGTGCGCCCGCCTCCAGCGCGCGGAAGCGCTCGAGCGCCTCGGTCTGGGCGAAGTCGTCGAGCTCGAACACCTGGCGCACCTCGATCTCGGCGTCCAGGCCTTCGCCGCGCGGGTTCGGGAAGCGGCGCGCCCATTCCAGGGCTTCCTCGCGCGAGCGCACCTGGATCATCGTGTAGCCGCCGATCATTTCCTTGGTTTCGGCGAACGGGCCGTCGACCACGCTACGTTCCTTGCCGCTGTAGCGGATACGCCAGCCGCGGCTGCTCGGGTGCAGGCCGTTGGCGTCGAGCAGCACGCCGGCGCGCGCCAGTTCCTGGTGGTAGTCGGCCATGGCGTTGAGCAATTCTTCTCCCGGCATGACGCCGGCTTCGGACTCGGGACTGGCCTTGACGATGATCATGAAGCGCATGTCGTTCTCCTGTGCGTGAAAGAAGCCGGCCCGGAACGGCTGTCCCGTGCAAACCGGCCTACATCACCACGACGAACGGGCGCGCCGGAAATCGACACGCCATGCAAAAAAATTTTCAGCTCTCGAAACAAGGCGCGAGGGCGCGCACCTCGACGGTCGCCCACTCGGCCGCCGGACAGCGGGCAGCGAGTGCCAGCGCTTCCTCGCGGGTGGCGACGTCCACATGATAGAAGCCGCCGATCATTTCCTTGGCCTCGGCGAAGGGACCGTCCACTACCCGCGCCTGGCCGTCCTCGAGGGTCACGCGCGCCGCCTTCGACAGCGGCGCCAGCGACTGGGCGCCCAGCAGCACGCCTTCCTCGCGCAGGGCGTCGCCGAAACGCAGCATGCGCTCGTACAGGGCGCGGCCCTCCGGCTCGCTGCGCGTGGCGCGCTGGCCGACGGGTTCCTGGATCAGCAACATATACGACATGGGTATGTCCTTTTGGGAAGTAGACAAGGAGTCAAGCGGCATTCTACGGCCACGCGCGACATTCGAGCACGCTGCGGCGCGCAAAATATCCGGCGCGCACTATCGTGCCCCGTGTCTCCGCCCCGCCATCAGAAATACTTGGACAGGTAAAAGGCGCCAGAATCCGGAAACACCGTCGCCACCCGCGCGCCCTTCAGGCGCGGCAGCAGCCGGGCGATCCCGGCGCTCACGCAGCCGCTCGAGCCGCCGGCCAGGATGCCCTCCTCGCGCGCCAGGCGCTGGACCCAGGCCAGGGCTTCTTCGTCGGGCACCTGGACCACGTCGTCGACGACGGCCGGATCGAAGCTGCAGGCGGGCTGGCGCTTGCCGACGCCCTCGACCAGGGTGGCGAACTGTCCGTCCGCCCTGTCGTCCGTGACCAGCTGGCGGTAGGCGGAATGCAGGGGTTCGACGCCGATCACGCGCACGCCGGGCGCCTGCTCCTTCAGGTAGCGGCCGATGCCGGAAATGGTGCCGCCGGAGCCGATGCCGCACACGAAGACGTCGATCTCGCCGGCCAGCTGGCGCCACAGCTCGGGGCCGGTATCGCGGTAATGCGCCTCGCGGTTCAGCGCCGAGCGGTACTGATCGAGCTGGAAGGCGCCGGTCTCGCGCGCGATCTCCTCGGCCGCGGCGTGGTAGTCGGGACCATCGTCGACGCTGCAGGGGTGGACCCGGGCGCCATAGGCGGCAATGCGCTTCTTCTTCTCGCAGCTGGTGGCGGCCGGCACGGTCACGTCGCAGTCCAGCCCGTAGACGGCGCTGGCCATCGCCAGCGCGGCGCCGGTATTGCCCGACGAACTCTCGACCACGCGTCGGGTGCCGGCCGGCAGCGCGCCCAGCATGTGGCGCACCATCCTGTCCTTGATGCTGCCGCCCGGGTTCATGTATTCGAGCTTGGCGACAACCTGGGCGTCGGGAAAGACGCGCCCGAGCCGGACCACCGGGGTGTTGCCAATCGCGTCCATCACGGAATTCCTGACCTGGCTTTGCACGTTTCCCTCCCTAAAAAGTTGCCAAAAGGAAAGGCTAACACACGTCGGCCAATCGTGGCGTCAGATTGAATCCGCACTCCGTCCGACAGTTCCTACAGGCGCATCGCACTCTCTCCTATTGTCCGTCATGCCACGGCGGTTACCATCGACCCATCGACACGTGAACGCAGGAGGCGACAATGGGCGAGAACAAAGGTCATGGCATGAAAGGCAACAACTACGACGAACTGAGCGGGGTCGGCACCAGCAGCGCCGGCATCACCGGCACCACCGGCAACCTGAACAACGGCGTGCGCGACGGCGGTATCGGCAAGCCTTCGGCGCGCGACGCGGGCAACCGCGCCGGCAACCGGCAATCGGCCGAGCTGGACGACGGCGACGTGACGCCGGCGCTCGGCACCGGCACCCGCGGTTCGGCCGGCAACAAGCAGGGTGGACAGCCGCGGCAATCCGGTTCCCTGCAGTCCGGTTCGCAGCAGTCGGGCTCGCAGCAATCCGGATCCCAGCAGGGCCAGCCGCAGCAGGGCCAATCGCAGCAGTCCGGCGCGCAGGAGGGATTGGGACGCAGCCTCGACCAGGACGTGATGGGCAAGGAGCAGTAAGCCCGCCGGCGGCGCAGCGCCGCCGCTTGCCACTTCCAGGCGCGGGCGCCGGGCATGTGCCGGCGCCCGCTCATTCACGCGCCCTGCGCACCGGCACGGGCGCACCGACAAAGCTCAACGATGCGAATACTGCTGCGCAGCCTGGTCCTGATCGCCCTGTTCGTCGGCGCCTATGCCCTGGTCGGCCCTTACGCGAAGAACATGCTGTACGCGATGCGCCTGGCTTCCCTGCCCGCGCCGATCAGCCTGCCGGTGCCGGTGCGCGGGGTGCAGGAACGCGCCCTGCGCGACACCTGGGGCGGCGCCCGCAGCGGCGGCCGCAGGCACGAAGGCATCGACATCTTCGCGAAGCGCGGCACGGCCGTGATCTCGAGCACCGAAGGCGTGGTGCTCCGCGTCGGCACCAACCGGCTCGGCGGACAGGTGGTCTGGGTGCTCGGCCCGGGCGGCCAGCGCCACTACTATGCCCACCTGGACCGCTACGCCGACATCGAGAGCGGCCAGCGCGTGCGTCCGGGGACCATCCTCGGCTACGTCGGCACCACCGGCAACGCGGCCGGCACGCCGCCTCACCTGCACTATGGCATCTACGAGGCCGGCGGCGCCATCAATCCGTATCCGCTGCTGCGCGGGCAGGCAGGGGCGCCGGCGCGCCAGGCCACGCCGGCACGCTGAAGGCCGCTACGCCCCAGCAGGCGGCGACAGCGATTCTGCTGCTGTGATGTAATGAGGCCGTGACCACCGAACAGGAGAAACCGATGCAAGCGCAGGAACCGCCCCGCCCCGCCAACCCCGGGGAGCTCGACGAAGACACCCTGGCCTTCGTGCGCCGGGTGTTCCAGCACGCGCGCACCGGCGAGGCCGGCGAACTGGCGACCCTGCTCGGCCAGGGCCTGCCGCCGAACCTGCGCAACGAACGCGGCGACAGCCTGCTGATGCTGGCCTGCTACCACGGCCACCAGGACGCGGCCCGGGTGCTGCTCGAGCACGGCGCCGATCCGGAACTGCTGAACGACGCCGGCCAGACCCCGCTCGCCGGCGCCGCCTTCAAGGGCGACCTGGCGGTCGCGACCCTGTTGCTCGACAACGGCGCCCAGGTCGACGCCGCCGGCCCGAACGGCAAGACGGCCCTGATGATCGCCGCCATGTTCAACCGCGTCGACATCGCCCGCCTGCTGCTGGCGCGCGGCGCCGATCCGCTGGCCGTGGACGCGGCCGGGATCTCGGCCAGGGAGGCCGCGGCGAAGATGGGGGCGCACGACGCGGTCGCGCTGCTGACGGCAACCGTCGAAGAGCGCTGACCCGGCCATACAGAAACGCTCGTGCTTGCGACGTAGGGTGGGCGCCCCGTGCCCACGCGTGAAGCCTGCGTCATGTTGGCCTTAACAAAGCCCTGCGCCTGCACCAACGTCGCCCGGCCAAACGCCTAGAACGCCCCCACATAATTCTCCGCCAGCGCCGTGCTCATCGCCCGCGACGCCACCACGTTCTCCAGCTCCGCCCGCTGCACCTGCCGCTCGAACGGCGAGGCATCTGCGAAGGTATGCAGCATGCGCGTCATCCACCACGAGAAGTATTCGGCGCGCCAGATGCGCTTCAGGGCCTCGTCCGAATAGCGCTCCAGCCCGTCCTCGCTGCCCTGCTTGTAGAAGCGCTCCAGCGCCTGCGACAGCAACTTGACGTCCGAGATCGCCAGGTTCATGCCCTTGGCCCCGGTCGGCGGCACGATGTGGGCGGCGTCGCCGGCCAGGAACAGGCGCTTGTGGCGCATCGGCGCGCACACGAAACTGCGCATGCCGATGATCCCCTTCTGGAAGATGCGTCCTTCGTTGAGCTTCCAGCCGTCGTCGTGCTCGAGCCGGGCGTGCAGCTCGGCCCAGATGCGGTCGTCCGACCAGTTGTCGACGTGGTCCTTGGGATCGCACTGGAAGTAAAGCCGCTGCACGGTCGGCGAGCGGGTCGACACCAGGGCGAAGCCGCGCTCGTGCTGGGCGTAGATCAGCTCATCGGAGGATGGCGCCGACTCGACCAGGATGCCGAACCAGCCGAAGGGATAGGTGCGCTGGAAGTCCTGGCGCAGGTTTGCAGGAATCGCCGGGCGCGAGACGCCGTGGAAGCCGTCGCAGCCGATCACGAAGTCGGCCTCGATGCGCCGCGCCTCGCCCTGGTGCACGAAGGAGACGGCGGGACGCTCGGTGTCCCGCTGTGCATCGATATTGTGCAGCGCGACCTCGCCCGTTTCGAACAGGATCTGCCCGCCGGCCGCCAGGCGCGCCGCGACCAGGTCGATGATCACTTCGTGCTGCGGATAGACCGTGATCGCCTTGCCGGTCAGCTCAAGCAGATCGATGCGGTGGCGGCGCCCGCCGAAGGCGAACTCGACGCCGTGGTGCAGCGCGCCTTCCTTGCGCATGCGTTCGCCGACGCCTGCATCGTTGAGGATGTCCATGCTGCCCTGTTCCAGCACGCCGGCGCGGATCGTCGCCTCGATGTCAAGACGGCTGCGCGTTTCGAGCACGATCGATTCGATCCCGTTCAGGTGCAGCAGGTGGGAAAGCAGAAGGCCGGCCGGGCCGGCGCCGACGATGGCGACCTGGGTGCGCATGGTATGTCTCCGTGTTTTGTTCGATATGCCCTCATCGTAGTCGGCGCGCGATGCGATATGAATGGATCAAACCGGAAAAAACTTGTACTATTTTTGCACTTCTTCTCGTCCATATCGTGAGTCGCCATGCCGACGCAGCACGCTGCCCTCCCCGCCCGCATCCCCCAGTTCGCCCTGTACGGCGAGCTGACGCGGGGCACGGATGCCGAAGGTGTCCACGTCGAGCTGATCGAAACGCGCAGCCGCAAATACGACTGGCATATCGACACCCACACCCATGCCGGCCTGTTTCAGGTACTTTTTTTACTCGGCGGACAGGTTCGCGCCAACATCGACGGTGCCCTCTGGGAATGCGCGGCGCCGGTGGCGCTGACCATCCATCCCGGGCTGCCGCACGGCTTCGATTTCTCGGAGGAGGCGCACGGCTACGTCCTGACCATCGACCAGAACATGCTGTTCGCCGCCGCCGGCCACGAGGGCGACCTGTTCTCGCCGCTGTTCGTGCAGCCGCTGGCCATCGGCCTGGGCCCGGTGCCGGAGATGCGCGAGCGCATCGAGGCCCTGCTGCGGAACCTGATCCAGGAAGCCGCCTGGCCGCGCCAGGGCCACACCCTGATGCTCGAGTGGCTGGCGCGCAGCACGCTCCTGATGCTGGTGCGTGCGCACGCCGAACGGCGCCTCGCCGACACCTCGGGGCGCGGCGACTTCGCGCTGTTCAGCCGCTTCCGGGTCGAGGTCGAGCGCCACTACAAGGAGCAGTGGCAGGTCGGGCAGTATTGCGCGCTGCTGCGCGTGGCGCCGACCCGGCTGAACCGGCTGTGCCTGAAGCTGTCGGGCAAGTCCGCCTTCGAGATCACCCAGGACCGCCTGATGCTGGAAGCCTGCCGCAAGCTGACCTACGTGCCGGCGGCGATCGCCAGCATCGCCTATGAACTGGGGTTCCAGGACCCGGCCTATTTCAGCCGCCTGTTCAAGAAGCTGGTCGGGGTGACGCCGAAGGAATTCCGTCAGCAGACCCAGGCGGCGGCCGAGACGGGCGCCCGCACCGACCACCAACCGTAAAGGGTGCACGACATGCCCAACATCTTCGCGGTCTTCGCCCTGCTCTTTACCGGCATCGCCGCCCTGCTGTTCTTCGCTCCGGAGCGGCGCCTGCTGAACTTCGTCGACTACGGCGACGCCGCGGCGGTTCGGCGCCTGAACCGCCATGCCGCACCGCGCATGCTGGTCCCGGCCGCGGTCAACGTCGGCTGCGCCATCGCCGCCCACCTGCATCCGACCTTGTCGGTGCCGCTCGTCTTCCTGACACCGCTGTCGGTCCTGGGCGTCGTGGCATGGATCGGGATCGGCGCGAGCCGCATGGGTCGCCCGGGCTAAGCAGCCGTCCGGGCTGACAAAACGCATTGCATTGCCGTACGCTCGGAATATATACTCCATATATGGATCATATATAGGAGACAGTCATGGGCATCGTGAACATCGACGACGAACTGCACGACCAAGTGCGCAAGGCCAGCACGGTGAGCAACCGCTCCATCAACGCCCAGGCCGCGTTCTGGATCAGGATCGGCATGCTGTGCGAACTGCACCCGACACTGAGCTTTAACGAGATCGTGGTGCGCGAACTGCGTGCCGCCGGGGTCGAGGCGCCGGTACTGGCGCGGGCGGCCGCATGATCAAGCAGCCCGAGGAAATCGCGCTGATGGCGGAGTCGGGCCGGCTGCTGGCCAGCGTGTTCGGCCATCTCGACGGCCTGGACCTGGCCGGCATGTCGACCATGCAGGTGAACGACCTGGTCGAGCGCTACATCGTCGACGAACTGCATGCACGCCCGGCGAGCAAGGGCCAGTACGGCTTCGCCTACGTGCTCAATTCCTCGCGCAACAACGTGGTCTGCCACGGCGTGCCCTCCACCACCGAATTCCTGCGGGACGGCGACATCGTCAACCTCGACATCACCCTGGAGAAGAACGGCTACATCGCCGACTCCAGCAAGACCTACCTGGTGGGCGAGGTGTCGGCGGCGGCGCGGCGCCTGGTGCGGGTGACCTACGAGGCGATGTGGGCCGGCATCCGGGCGGTGCGTCCCGGCGCCACGCTGGGCGACGTCGGCCATGCGATCGCGCGCCACGCCCGCGAGCACGGCTATTCGGTGGTGCGCGAATACTGCGGCCACGGCATCGGCCGCGAGATGCACGAGCCGCCCCAGGTGCTGCACTGGGGCCGGCCGCGCACCGGACTGCCGCTACGCGAAGGGATGGTGTTCACCATCGAGCCGATGCTGAACCAGGGCCGGCCCGAAGTGCGCGACGAAGACGATGGCTGGACGGTCGTCACGCGCGACGGCGGCCTGTCCGCCCAGTTCGAGCACACGGTGGCGGTGACGCAGGGCGGCGTGCGCGTGCTGACGCTGCGCGCGGACGAGCGCGACCCGGGCGCCGCCTGAGGGGAACGGGCCGGGACGCAGGATATTGCGCAGGCCGCTAGCCGGCGGCCAGCCTAGCGTCCACGGCAGACGAAGCCGTATTTGGTCATGCTGCAGCCCTGCTTGATGCACTGGGTCGCGTGATAGCCGTGCGCCCGGCATGCCTTCAGGGTTTCCGACAGCGAGTCTTCCGCGTCCAGGGGCGCTTCGTTCGCCGCGGCCGGTGCGCGTGCGACCTGGCGCACCGGCTCGCGCTGGCGCGTTTGCTTCGCCGGCGCGGCTGCCGCGCCAGGCGCCTTCGGTGCAGTCTGCGCCTTCGCTTTCGGTGCCGTCTGCGCCTTCGGCTTCGCTGGCGTCTCGGCATTCGGCTTCGCTGGCGTCTGCGCCTTCGGCTTCGGCGCCGCCTGCGTTTTCGGCGTTGGCGGCGTCTGGGCCTTCGGCTTCGGCGCCGGCGTTACCGGTGCTTCTTGCACGGCGGCGGCCGGCTTCCCGGCAGCGACAGGTGCCGGCGCCGGTGCCGGCGCTTGGCCGCCGACCGCCGCCTGGGCCGGCTGTTCGCGTTTGACGGGAACGCCCGGCTGCTCTTCCAGCATCACGAGGGGCGGCACGGCCGCCGATGGACGGCGCGCGGCCGCGGGTGCCGGCGCGGCAGCGTCGACGCCGGCTTCCTGGGCGCCCTGCGGCACGGCGGGCGCCGCTGCGGCCAGGCCCTGGATCGGGCGCGGATCCTCCTTTGCCGCACCGGCGATGAGCGCGAGCGCGCCGGCATCGCGGCGCTCCTGGTACCACCAACGCCCACCCAGGACCAGCAGCACAGCCGCGAGCAGGCAGGCGGCCCAGGCCAGGTAACGCGGCCCGGAACGCGAGAAACCGCGCGCGGCGGGCGTGAACGGGTCGGCCCCAGGCGCTTCGGCCACGGCCGGCCCGGCGGCGACGGGGTCGGCAACCGTGGGGTCGGCGATCACGGGGTCGGCGATGAACGGTTCGGCCGCTTGCCGCGCCGGCGCGGGCGGCGTGAAGTCGAAGCTGGGCTCACGCGGCGCGCCGGCGCCGCGCATCGGAACGGGAATCGGGTCCGGCTCGGCCTCCGAGGCGGGGATGGCGGACTGGGACGGCGCCGCCACCGGGTGAAGGCTCGGCGCGGGGGCGGCATCGGCCGGCGCCAGCGCCGGTTCCTGGCGTTCGCCTAGCGGCACGAGCTGCGCTTCGAGGGCGGCCAGTTCCTCCACCAGCCTGTCCAGCTCCTGGGCGGTCGATTCTTCGGGCAGCGCCGGTGCTTCCGCCAGTGCCGCCGGTTGCTGTATCGTCTGTGGTGCTGCGTCGCCGGGCGCCTGCCCTGCCGGGTTCTGGCGCCATACGCCGCGCGCGGCGCGCGACCTGGCGGCCGGGGCATCCACCGCAGGTGCGACCTGGGCCGCATCTTGTTCCGCCTTCGGCGTGCCGCCTGCCTTGGGCGGCGTAAAGGAAAAATTGGCGTTCTGACCTATGTCTTCAAGCAATTGCGTCTTCATGATGTGCTACCCACTTCGCGTTCCAAGGGTAGAGCTTAGCGCTTTTCCAAGATCCGGCTGGCGCGGTTTGTAAGCAGATGTGAGCCGGGGCTTGAAAGCCTGCCCCCGGCGCCTCTCACAGCAAGGCGCCCAGCTCCACCTGGATCTTGATCATTGCCGGCAGGCAGCGCTCCACCATCTGCTCCACCGGCAGCCGGGCCGCATGCACGCTGACGTTCATCGCCGCCACCACCTCGCCGCGAAAGTTGCGCAAAGGAACGGCCACCGTGCGCAGGCCCAGCTCCAGTTCCTGGTCGACCAGGGCATAGCCTTGCGTCCGCGCCCGCGCGATCTCCAGCGCCAGGCGTTCCTTGTTGACGATGGTATGGAGGGTGATCTGCTCCGGCGCGGCGCGCTCGAGGAAGCGGGCGATGCTTTCCTGCGGCAGGCTGGCCAGCAGCATGCGCCCGTTGGCCGTGCAATAGGCCGGCACCCGGGTGCCCGGCTGCAGCGTCGCCGAGACCAGCTGGCCGGCGCTGACCGCGGCCACGCAGACCAGCTGGTCGTCGTCGAGCACGCCGACCGAGGCCGCCTCGCCCAGCGAATAGGCCAGCCGGTACAAGAGCGGCTGGGCGATGCGCGGCAGGCGCGCCGAATGCAGGTAGGACTGGCCGAGGCGCAGGACGGCCGGCGTCAGCGAGAACAGCTTGTTCTCGTGGCGCATGTAGCCGAGGTGGGTCAGCGTGATCAGGTAGCGGCGCGCGGCGGCGCGGGTCAGGCCGGTTGCTTCGGCCACCTCGGCGATCGTCAGGCGCGAGCGCTCCTGGTCGAAGGCTTCGATCACCTTCAGACCTTTTTCGAGTCCGGCGACGAGGTCGCGCTCTAAAGGCAAGTCGGTTTCCACGCTCATCAGCAAATATTCAAGGAGTTGTGCGAGTATCGCACAAAGCGTGCGCATTGCGGACGCCGCGCGACCTCGGCCGCTTGTGAGTGCGTGGCACATTGCCTACCATTTTCCGGCACCGACAAGTCCAACCGAAGGAGACACGCCGTGAAATTCGAGAGCATCGAGCCGGGCACCTGGCCGGAACTGATCTACCCCGCCTACAAATCCACCGTCAAACGCGGCCCGCTGCAGCCGAACCTGCGCATCGAGGCGCCGGTGCCGGTGACGCGGAACGTCGTCACCGAGCCGCGCATCCTGCTGCCGCACGACGCCGACCTGACCGCGGTCGGCGCCAGCGAGCCGCTGGGCGAGAAGATCGTCGTCACCGGGCGCGTCGTCGACGAGGACGGCAAGCCGGTGCGCAATTCGCTGGTCGAGGTCTGGCAGGCCAACTCGGCCGGCCGCTACTGGCACAGCAAGGACCAGCACGCCGCGCCGCTCGACCCGAACTTCTACGGCCTGGGCAAGATGCTGACCGACGACGAGGGCCGCTACCGCTTCGTCACCATCAAGCCCGGCCCCTACCCCTGGGGCAACCACGACAAGGCCTGGCGTCCGGCCCACATCCACTTCTCGCTGTTCGGCAACGTCCATGCCCAGCGCCTGGTGACCCAGATGTACTTCCCGAACGACCCGCTGTTCGACTACGACCCGATCTTCCAGAGCGTGCCCGACGAGGCGGCGCGCCAGCGCCTG
Organism: Massilia haematophila; assembly: GCF_042647645.1. Lineage (NCBI taxonomy): Bacteria > Pseudomonadati > Pseudomonadota > Betaproteobacteria > Burkholderiales > Oxalobacteraceae > Massilia > Massilia haematophila. The sequence continues at coordinate 1,524,441 of NZ_JBHRVV010000001.1, forward strand.
ATCTCGCGCTTCAGCCTGGAGCACACGGTCGGCAGCGAAATGCTGGGCTACGAATTCGATATCGTCCTGCGCGGACGCAACGCCACGCCGATGGGCCTGTAAGGAGAACAGCATGACGAACATCACCACCTCGCAAACCATCGGCCCGTTCTCGCACGAAGCCTGGAAATGGGCGTCCGACGCCTCGCTGCCCGGCAACCTGAAGATCGACGGCCCGAGCGTCCTGGTCAGCGGCGTCATCCATGACGGCGATGGCAATCCGATCAACGACGCCCAGATCGAAGCCTGGACGCCGGAATGCGCCGCGCTCGAACCCGACCACCTGGTGCCGGGCTTTCGCCGCGCGCCCAGCGGCGCCGACGGCGAATTCAGTTTCCGCCTGCCGCTGCCCCAGCCGGCCACCCGCGGCGAGCCGGTCGCCTACGTGACCGTGTTTGCGCGCGGCCTGGTCAAGCACCAGTTCACCGCCGTCTTCCTCGAGGACGACAGCGGCCTGGCACAGTCGGCGATCCTGAACCAGGTGCCGGAAGCACGCCGCGCGACCCTGCTGGCGCGCAAGAACGGCGACGGACAGTATCATTGGGACATCTGGATGCAGACCGAGAAAGAGACCGTCTTCTTCGACTACGCCTAAGTGCGCATAACAATTCCCCCTATGGCTGCGTTGCACCGTCTCGCCGTACTAGCGTACTGTCTTCGCCGGTGCGCCTTGCCCTAGGGGTTTTGTTACACGCCCCACGTATTATTCAAGCCCCACAGGAGCCGCAGTGAGCGTTTCGATTTTCGACAGTTTCCTGACCACCTCCGACATGATCGCCGCTTTCGACGACGCGGCGGTCGTCCAGGCCATGTTCCGCTTCGAAGCAAGCCTGGCGCGGGCCCAGGCCGCCGAGGGGCTGGTCCCGCAAGAAGCGGCGAGCGCGATCGCCGGCGTGTGCAAGGCCGAGCTGTACGACATCCCGGCCCTGATCCTGGCCGGCCGCCGCGCCGGCAGCCTGGCGATCCCCCTGGTCAAGGAGCTCACGCGCACGGTCGCCCTCTACGACGAAGCGGCGGCGCGCCACGTGCACCGGGGCAGCACCAGCCAGGACGTGATCGACAGCGCGCTGGTGCTGGTCACGCGCGACGCCCTGCGCCTGCTCGACGACGGGCTGCACGCGCTGTGCGGCCGGCTGCTGCGGCTGGCCGAGGGCCACCTGTCCACCCCGGTGCTGGCGCGCACGCTGATGCAGCCGGCCCAGGTGACGAGCTTCGGCTTCAAGGCCGCCGGCTGGCTGGCGCCGCTGGTGCGCGCCCGCGCCCGCATCCGCGAGGCGGCCGCACGCGCCTTGCAACTGCAACTGGGCGGCGCGGTCGGCACCCTGTCGGCCATGGGCGAGCGCGGGACCCTGGTCGCCGAACGCATGGCGCAAGACCTTGGCCTGAAGCTGGCCGACAGCGCCTGGCACACCCAGCGCGACGAGTGGGTCCGCCTCGGCATGGAGGTCGCGGTCCTGGCCGGCAGCCTGGGCAAGCTGGCGACCGACCTGAGCCTGATGGCCCAGGGCGAAGTCGCCGAACTGGCCGAGCCTTCCGGCGGTGGCCGGGGCGGCTCTTCGGCCATGCCGCACAAGCGCAACCCGGTGTCGTCGATGATCGCGCTGGCTGCCGCCCGTCGCACGCCCCAGCACGCCGCCGCCCTGCTGGCCTGCATGAACCAGGAACACGAGCGCGGTCTCGGCAACTGGCAGGCCGAGCTGGCCGAATGGCCGAACCTGTTCCTCTCTGCCCACGGCGCCCTGCACGCCCTGGACGAGGCCTTTGCCGGCCTGCAGGTCGACGGGGGGCGCATGCGGAGCAACATCGAATCCCTGCATGGCCTGGTGTTCGCCGAAGCCGCCTCGAGCTACCTGGCCGGCGCCATCGGCCGTCCGGCAGCGCACGCGCTGCTGGAAGACCTGTCGCGGCAGGCCAATGGCGAGCGCGGATTGGAAGACCTGCTGCGCGCCGCCGTGCGGGCCGATCCCGCACTGTCCGCCCAGGTCGACCTCGACGGCCTGGCGCGGGTGTTCGACCCGGTCGCCGCCGCCGAGCCGGCCCGCCGCCTGGCCGAACGCCAGCTGCAGTCCCTGCGCGCCGACATGGCCGCTTTCGAGGCCACCCACCCATTTCACGAGCAGATCACAGCATGAGTTTCGACCCCCTAGACCATGATTTCGAACGCGGCCTGCAGAACCGTCGCAATGTCCTCGGCAACGCCTGGGTCGACCGTTCCCTCGACAAGGCCACCGGCTTCAACGCCGACTTCCAGAACTTCATCACGCGCTACGCCTGGAACGAGATCTGGGGCCGGCCTGGCCTGGACCACAAGACCCGCCGCGCCATCGTCCTCTCGATCACCATCGCCCTCGGGCGCTGGGAAGAATTCGAGCTGCACGTGCGCGCCGCCCTGCTGGGCGACGAGGGCAGCCGCCTCACGCCCGACGAGATCAAGGAAATCCTGATGCAGTCGGCGATCTACGCCGGCGTGCCGGCCGCGAACACGGCATTCGCGCATGCCCAGGCGATCCTGCGCGAGGTGGGCCCGCAGATCGGCTACGAACTGGAACCGGCTGCGCCGGCCGCCGCCGTCCACGCCGGCAACGGCCGCGCGGGCCGCACCGCCTCGGCGCCGATCCTGCACTACAGCGTGCGCGAACCGAGGAGCGGCAAGGCGCCGCGCCATACCGTGGTGCTCAGCCACGCCCTCGGCTGCGACCTGACCATGTGGGATGACCTGGCGAACGCGCTGGCCCTGGAACACCGCGTGATCGCCTACGACCACCGCGGTCACGGCAGCTCGGATGCACCGGACGCGCCCTATGCGATGGCTGACCTGGCCGACGACGCGGCGCGCCTGCTGCGCGAACTCGATACCGGGCCGGTGGTCTGGGTCAGCCTGTCGATGGGCGGCATGGTGGGCCAGGAACTGGCGCTGCGCCATCCGTCGCTGGTGCGGGCCCTGGTGCTGGCGAATACCACCAGCGGCTACCCGGAAGCGGCGCGCGCCGTCTGGGAGCAACGCATCGCCACCGTGCGCGAACAGGGCATCGAGGCCATCGCCGACGCCGTCATGGGCCGCTACTTCCACGACGCCTTCCGCGCCGGGAAAGCCGGGACCGTGGCGCGCTACCGCCGCCGCCTGACCAGCACCGACCCGATTGGCTACGTCGGCTGCTGCAACGCCGTCGGCCAGGTCGACACTACGGCCCGCCTGGCCCAGATCGCGGCGCCGGCCCTGGTGATCGCGGGCGAACTGGACCAGGGAACGCCGGTGGCGATGGCCCAGGCGCTGGCCGACGGCATCCCCGACGCCAGGCTGGTGGTCCTGCCCGAGGCCTCGCACCTGAGCGCGGTCGAGCAGCCGGCGGCATTCCGGCAGGCGGTGGCCGGGTTCATCGACGGGCTGTGATCGTGATGATAGGATGCGGGACGACCCGCGTAGCGACAGGAGCGCACATGTCCCTTCATCCCGAGCACACCTACGTCCACCTTGCCCCGGACGGCACCGCGCAGGAACTCGACGGCGCCGGCTTCTGGCGCCTGCCGCCCGAGGAATTCGCGCGTTATGGCAAGGGCTGGGTGATCAGCGAGTACGCCTATACCAGCGACTGGCCGAATTGGGAGATGCACCCGGAGGGCGACGAGTTCGTCTACCTGCTCTCTGGGGCCGTCGAACTGCTGTGTGAACAGGGCGGCGAGATCGTCACGACCACGCTGGAAGGCGCCGGCGCCGTGCTGGTGCCGCGGGGCGTCTGGCATACGGCGAAGGTGCGCCAGCCCAGCCGCGTGCTGCATGTCACGCGCGGCGCCGGGACGCAGACGCGACCGGCGTAGGGTGGGCGCGGCCGGCGTAGGCACGCCGTGCGCACGCGGGGATACGCGCCGCGTGCCGTGCTCTCACCCGTAGGGTGGGCACAGGGTGCCCACCCTACGTCCTACAGGTCCAGCACCAGCACCGGCGTCTTCGAGCGCGAGCAGCACGGCGTGAACTGGTCGTTCGCCGCCTGCTCCTCCTCGGTCAAATACATGTCGCGGTGGTCGGGCACGCCTTCGAGCACGCGGGTCAGGCAGGTGCCGCAGACGCCCTCCTCGCAGGAATAGGGAACCACGATCCCCTGCTCTTCCAGCACCTTGATCACGGTTTTCCCGGCCGGGATGGTGACCACCTTGCCGCTCGACGCCAGCTTGACGTCGAAAGCCCCGTCGCCCGAGGTGTCGACCGCCGCGGCGCTGAAGTACTCGACGTGCAGCTGCGCCGCCGGCCAACCTTGGGCCTTGGCGCTGTCCAGCACGTAGTCGATGAAGCCCTGCGGACCGCAGACGTAGACGTGGGTGCCGGCATCCGGCTGCGCCAGCAGCGCCGGCAGGTCGAGCTTCTGCGCGGCGTCGCCGCTGTCGTAGTGGAACTGGACCCGCGCCGCGAAGCCGCAGCCGGCCAGGCGCTCCTTGAACGCCGCCTTTTCCGGCGAACGCGCGCAGTAGTGCATCTCGAAGGCGGCGCCTCGTGCCGCCAGGGCTTCCGCCATGGCCAGGATCGGCGTGACGCCGATGCCGCCGGCCAGCAGCACCGTGCGCTGCGCGTCGACCAGCGGGAAGTGGTTTTTCGGCTCGCTGATCCGCAGGACCGAGCCGGTGTCGACGTGGTCGTGCATGGCTTGCGAGCCGCCGCGCGAGTCGGCGTCGCGCAGCACGCCGATCAGGTAGCGGTGGGTCTCGCCCGGCGCATTGCAGAGCGAGTACTGGCGCACCAGGTTGTCCTGCAGGTGGACGTCGACGTGGGCCCCGGCTTCGAAAGGCGGCAGGGCCTGGCCGTCGGTGCGCACCAGCTCATAGCTGCAGATGCCGTCGGCCTCGCAGGTCCGGCTCGCGACCCTGACTTCGATCGCGCCTTGAACGGTATTCATGCTGCCTCCACCTTCTGCTGCTCGCGCGCGATCCACCCGTCGATGATGCGGCGCGACTGCACGCCGCCGGCATCGATGTTCAGCATCAGCAGTTTGCGCTCCGGATGGCGCAGGATGTTCTGCTGCTGCAGTTCCAGCATCTCGCGGTCCTCGCTGAAGATCTTGCCCTGGCCTTCGCGGATGGTCTTCGTCAGCTCGGCGTCCTCGGGCTTGAAATGGCGCGCCATGCCCCAGAAGTACCAGTGCGAGGTCTCGGTCTCGGGCGTGATGAAGTCGACCACGATCGACGAGGCCTTGTGTTCGGAGGCGGCGTGGTAGCCGCCCTTGCCGGCGTGCGCGACGCCGACCTCGATCATCACGTGGCTGGGCGCATTGAAGCGGCAGATCTGCCAGCGGTCGACGGGGACGTCGTCGGCCAGGCCGTTGCCGCGCAGGGCCGCCTGCCAGAACGGCGGCGGCATGATGTTCTCCATGAAGCGGCTGGTCACGACCTGCTCGCCTTCGAGCTTGGTCGTGACCGGCGCCTCGTCGATCTCCTTCTGGCCGATGCTCGAGGCGTGGACGTAGGTCTCGTGGGTCAGGTCCATCAGGTTGTCGACCATCAGGCGGTAGTCGCAGTTGATGTGGTACAGGCCGCCGCCGTAGGCCCACTCCGGATTGTCGGCCCACTCGAGGTGGTGGATGGTCGCCGGGTCGGCCAAGGCCTTGTCGCCCGGCCAGACCCAGATGAAGCCGTAGCGTTCCTCGACGGCATAGCTGCGGATGCAGGGGAAGCCGCGCACGCGCTGGCCGGGCATCGCGATGGCCTTGCCTTCGCAGCCCATTTCCAGGCCGTGATAGCCGCAGACCAGGTTGCCGTCGCGGACAAAACCCAGCGAAAGCGGCGCGCCGCGGTGCGGGCAGAAATCCTCGACCGCGGCAACCTTGCCGCCCTGGCCGCGGTAGAACACGATCTTCTCGCCGCAGACCTGGCGGCCCAGCGGCTTGCCGTCGATTTCGTCGGGGGTGCAGGCGACGTACCACGCGTTTTTAGGGAACATCCTTGTCTCCATTAATGTTGTGCTAGTACTCAGCTGGATATTCAGCTGGCTACTCAGCTGGATATTCAGTACACTGAATGTTTAAAAAAGTATCACGCGTTTGCCGGACAAAGTAAACTGTGTTTTCACACTTTTTTGATGGTGCGGCGCACCACGTTTCGAACAGCACTATGCCGACAGAACAAGCACACGACAGCGAAGCCAGGATGCGCAATTTGTACGAACACCCGGGCCACCTGCTGCGGCGCGCGCAGCAGATCTCGGTGTCCCTGTTCTACGACGAGATGGGCGACGAACTGACGCCCGTGCAGTACGCGATCCTGAGCCGGCTGGCCGAGCATCCGGGAATCGACCAGGTGTCGCTGGCGGGGCTGGCGGCGATCGATACCTCGACCGGGGCCACAGTCTGTGCGCGGCTCGAGGAAAAAGGCCTGCTGGAGCGCAAGGTGCTGCCGCATAACCGGCGCCAGCGGGCGCTGAACATCACGCCCGCGGGTACGCGCCTGCTGGGCGAACTGGTGCCGGGGGCGCAGCGCCTGCGCGACCGGCTGCTGGCGCCGCTAAGCGAGGCGGAGCAGGCGCAGTTCATGGACTTGCTGGCCAAGCTGGTCAGGGAGAACAACGAGCGGAGCCGGGCGCCGCTGGCGTTGAAGGCATGATTTCGTAGGGTGGGCACTTGTGCCCACGCGGTGTCGCCTTGCGATCGACGGTGCAGTCACCGATGACCGATCCGCATCCCTTTCGGGGCTGTTGCCTGTTCTGTTCGTGGTGTGTTGAATCCGCGTGGGCACGAGTGCCCACCCTACGGATCACGCCGCGGACTTCCGCAGGAAAAACCCGACGAACCAACCTGGCTGCCGGAGACGACACCGCCTCCGGCAGCCCTGCCTTTTACTCCACGCCCGGGTCCTTGAACTTCTCGACCTTGTCGAACTCGACGTTGTAGATCCCGCCGTCGACCTGCTCGGCCTTGCGGATGTACACGGTCTGCACGATGTCGCGCGTGGCGGGGTCGATCGAGACCGGGCCGCGCACGCTGTTCCAGGCCATGCCCTTCATCGCTTCGACCAGTTTCGGCCCGGTGCTGTCGCCGTTGGTCTTTTTCAGCGCGGCGTACAGCATCTGCATGCCGTCGTAGGCGCCGACCGCGTGGAAGTTCGGGCGCATGCCCTTGTTGGCCTTGGTGAAGGCAGCGACAAACGCCTTGTTCTCGGGCGACGGGTGGGCCGCCGAGTAGTGGTGGCTGCTGACCACGCCCAGGGCGGCGTTGCCGATGCTCGGCATCAGGTCGTCGTCGAGCACGTCGCCGGTGGCGATCAGCCTGACGCCGGCGGCGGCCAGGCCGCGGTCGGTGAACTGCTTGAGCACGGCGGCGCCCTCGCCCGACGGTACGAAGACGAACACGGCATCCGGCTTGGCGTCCTTTACGCGCGCCAGGAAGGGTGCGTAATCGGGGTTGCGCAGCGGCGCGCGCAGGGTGGCGAGGATCTTGCCGCCGGCCTTGGTGAAGTCCTTGACGAACACCTTTTCGGCGTCGATGCCGGGGCCGTAGTCGGAGACGAAGGTCACCACCGACTTGATGTTGTTCTTCGCCGCCCACTGCGCCATCGGCGCCGTCACCTGGGCCAGGGTGAAGCCGCTCCTCACGATGTAGGGCGAGCGCTGCGGGATCACCGAGGTGGCCGCGTTCATGACGATCATCGGCACCTTGGCCTGGGTCGCCACCGGCGCCGCGGCAAAGGCCAGCGGGGTCAGGCCGAAGCCGGCCAGCACCTGCACCTTGTCGCGCGCGACCAGTTCCTGCGCGATGCGCTTGGTGACGTCGGGCGAGACGCCGCCGTCGTCCTTCAGGATGATCTGCACCTGGCGGCCGGCGACCGTGCTGCCGTTCTGCTGCATGAACAGCTTGACGGCGGCGTCGACCTGGCGGCCGGTCGAGGCGAAGGGGCCGGACATCGGGACGATCAGGCCGACCTTCAGGGGCTCGGCGGCGTGGACGCTGCCGGCGGCCAGGCCGGCGGACAGCGCGGCGGCGCCGAGCAGGATGGTGCGGCGGGTAGTGTTCAGTTTTGACACGTTGTCTCCTTGGTTTTTATGGATGTATCGGATTCGTAGGGTGGGCGCCCCGTGCCCACGCGTGACGCATGAACATTGTTGACGGTGTAAACGAACCCAAACCACGCCAACAATGATCGACGTTCACGCGTGGGCACCGGGGCGCCCACCCTACGTTACGCAACGGCCACGAGCCGGTCGAGCTTCTCGCCATCGGCCAGCAGGCTGGCCGAATCCGAGTCGTGCACGATGCGCCCGCGGTCCAGCACGATCGCGCGCGCGGTCAGCGACAGCGCCAGGCGCGCGTGCTGCTCGACCACGATCACCGACATGCCCGACTCAAGCACCAGGCGGCGGATCACGCGCACCAGTTCCTGCACGATGATCGGCGCCAGGCCCTCCATCGGCTCGTCCAGCAGCAGGATGCGCGGGTTGGTCATCAGGGCGCGGGCGATGGCCAACATTTGTTGCTCGCCACCCGACAATTGATTGCCCATGTTCGCGCGGCGCTCGTGCAGGCGCGGGAAGATCTCGTAGATCTTGGCCAGGTTCCAGGGACCGGGCCGCTCCACCACCGTCAGGTGTTCCTCGACGGTGAGCGAAGGGAACATGTGGCGCTCCTGCGGCACCCAGCCCAGGCCCGCGCGCGAGCGCTTCCAGGTCGGCACGCGCGCGATGTCGCCGCCGGCCCAGCGGATCGACCCCTTGTGCAGCCGCGTCAGGCCCATCAGCGTCACCAGCAGGCTGGTCTTGCCGACGCCGTTGCGGCCCAGGAGGGCCAGGCTGTCGCCCTCGTTCATCGTGAACGACACGTCTTCGAGCACGATCGACTCGCCGTAGCCGGCCGTCACCTTGTCCAACGCCAGCAGTTCAGGCATGTTCGGCCTCCCCCAGGTAAACTTCCTTCACGCGCGGATCGGCCGCGATTTCCTCGGGCGTCCCTTCGGTCAGCACCTTGCCGCCCACCAGCACCGTAATGCGGTCGGCGAAGCGGAACACCAGGCCCATGTCGTGCTCGATGAAGAGCACGGTCACGTCGCGCGGCAGGCCGGCGATGACCTCGAACAGCTCGCGGGACTCAAGCGAGGGAATGCCGGCGGCCGGCTCGTCCAGCAGCAGGATCTTCGGTTTCGTCGCCAGCGCCAGCGCGATCTCGACCAGGCGCTGCTTGCCGTAGGCCATGCTGCGCGTGATGCTGTTCGCCTCGTTCGTCAGCTTCAGCGTGGCCAGCAGGGCCATCGCCTCCTCGACCACGTCGGCGTGTTTCGCCACCGTCTTCCACCACACCTTCTGCAGGCCGCGGCGCTCGCAGATCGCCAGCATCACCGACTCGAGCACGGTCATGCCCGCGAACAGGGTGTTGATCTGGAAGGTGCGGGTCATGCCGCGCTTGACGCGCTCGTGCTGCGCCAGTTTCGTGATGTCCTCGCCGCCCAGGAACACCTTGCCGCTGCTGGGCGGGAAGCCGCCCGTCAGCAGGTTGATGAAGGTGGTCTTGCCGGCGCCGTTCGGGCCGATCAGCGCATGGCGCGCGCCCGGCTCGAAGGTCAGCGAGATGTCGGTGTTCGCCTTGAAGCCGCCCCACTGCTTGGACAGGCCCTCGGTACGCAGGGTATCGGTCATGCTGCCTCCTTGCGCTTGAAAATCCGCGCATAGATCTTTTCCAGGCCGCCGAGGATGCCGCCGCGTGCGAACAGCACGATCAGCACCAGCAGCAGGCCGATGTAGAACTGCCAGTAGGTCGGATCGAAGCCCGAGATCTTGTCCTGGGCCACCATGAACACGGCCGCGCCGATCAGCGCGCCGTACAGGCGGCCGGTACCGCCCAGCACCAGCATGATCAGCAGTTCCGCCGAACGCGGAAAGCCCAGCACGTCCAGGCCCACGAACTGGGTGGTCTGGGCCAGCAGCGCACCGGCCACGCCGGCGATCGCGGCGCCCAGGGTGAACACGGCCACCAGGCGGCGGTCGACGTTGGCGCCGATCGCCGGCATGCGCCGTCCGCCCTCGCGGATGCCGCGCAGCGACAACCCGAACGGCGAGTTCACTACGCGGCGCATCGCCACGAACAGGAGGAACAGCACGGCGAAGCTGTACCAGAAGGCGGTCTTGCCGTACAGGTCGAACTCGAAGGTGCCGAACAGCGGCGCCATCGCCATGCCCGACAGGCCGTCGACGCCGCCGGTGATGAAGGCGGCCTTGTTGGCGGCTTCGAACAGCATCAGGCCAATGCCGAGGGTGACCATCAGGCGCGCCAGGTCCTGGCCGCGCACCACCAGGAAGCTGACCAGGAAGCCCGCCACCGCCGCCACCGCCGCGGCCGCGAACAGGCCGGACACCGGCTCGCCCCAGCCATGCACCGACAGCAGGCCGGCGGTGTAGGCGCCCAGGCCGAAGAAGGCCGCGTGGCCGAGCGAGACGATGCCGGCGTAGCCCAGGATCAGGTCGAGCGACATTGCGAACAGGCCGATGATCATGATCTGGCTGACCAGCACCAGGTAGTCCGGGAAAAGGAAGTAGGACGCGACCGGCAGCAGCCAGAACGCGATCTCGAACGCCTTCCAGCGGTCGTTCGGCAGGCGCAGCGCGGCGTGGTCCATGGCCGGCCTGGCGCTATCGCCTGGGGCCTGCGGCGCCCCGGCGCCAGCCTTGGCCTTGATGGCGGATGTGGTATAGGCGTTCATGCTTTCCTCCGTACGAGGCCGAACGGGAACAGGATCAGGAGCACGACCATCAGCGTATAGATGACGAAGGCGCCCACTTCCGGCACATAGTATTTGCCGGCGACGTCGAACACGCCGAGGATCAGGGCCGCGATCAGCGGACCCTTGATGGAACCGGCGCCGCCCACGGCCACCACCAGCAGGAAGTAGACCATGTACTTGATCGGGAAGCTCGGATCGAGGCCCAGCACGTCGATGCCCAGGCCGCCGCCGAGGCCCGCCAGGCCCGAGCCCAGCGCGAAGGTCAGCGAGAACACGCGGCTGACGTTGATGCCCAGGCCTTCGGCCGCGGTCTGGTTGTCGACCGAGGCGCGGATCTGGGCGCCGAAGCGGGTGCGTTCGATCAGCAGGTAGAGGCCGAGCGTCACCAGGACCACGACCGCGATCAGGAACAGGCGGTAGGCGCCGAGGTCGAGGCCCAGCACGTGCACCTGGCCGCGCAGCCAGTCCGGCAGGTGCACCGGCTGCTGGGTCGGCCCGAACAGGAAGGTGGCGCCGGCGACCGCCATGAAGGTCAGGCCGATCGAGAACAGCACCTGGTCCAGGTGGGTGGCTTTATACAGCTGGCGGTACAGGCTGCGCTCGAGCACCAGGCCGACCACGGCCGCCGCGATAAAGGCGAGCGGCAGCGTGGCGAGGAAAGGCAGCCCGAGCCTGGACAGCAGGCTGACGCAGACGTAGCCGCCGACCATGGCGAAGGCGCCGTGGGCCAGGTTCACGAAGTTCATCATGCCCATCGTGACCGACAGGCCGACGCTGATGAGGAATAAAAGGGCACCGTAGGCGATGCCGTCGAACAGCACACCGATGAAGTTACCGATCATGGCAACCACCGGCGCGCGAATGCGAGGTCAATCATGTTTGTCTCCTGCTTCTCTTCTTGTAGTCGTATGGTCGGCGGGTTTCAGACCCGCTCGATGACCATCGCGATGCCCTGCCCCACCCCGATGCACATGGTGCACAGCGCGTAGCGCCCGCCCGTGCGGTGCAGCTGGTACATGGCGGTGGTGACCAGGCGCGCGCCGCTCATGCCCAGCGGGTGGCCGAGGGCGATGCCGCCGCCGTAGGGGTTCACCCGCGGATCGTCGTCGGCCACGCCGAGTTCGCGCAGCACCGCCAGGGCTTGCGATGCGAAGGCTTCGTTGAGCTCGATGATGTCCATCTGGTCGATGCTCATGCCGAGTTGCGCGAGCAGCTTCTTCGACGCCGGCGCCGGACCGATGCCCATCACGCGCGGCGGCACGCCGGCGGTCGCCATGCCGACAATGCGGGCTTTCGGGGTCAGGCCGTATTGTTTTGCCGCTTCGCCGCTGGCGATCAGCAGCGCGCAGGCGCCGTCGTTCACGCCCGAGGCGTTGCCGGCGGTGACGCTGCCCTGCGGATGCACGACGCCCTTCAGCTTGGCGAGGGCCTCGATGCTGGTCTCGCGCGGATGCTCGTCGCGCTCGAAGCGGATGTGATCGCCTTTCTTCTGCGGAATCAGCACCGGAACGATCTCGTCCGCGAACAGCCCTTCCGCCTGGGCGCGCGCCACTTTCTGCTGGCTGGCCAGCGCGAAGCGGTCCTGGTCCTCGCGCGAGACCTGGTAGTCGACCGCCACGTTCTCGGCCGTCTCCGGCATCGAGTCGGTGCCGTACAGGTGCTTCATCTGCTTGTTCGGGAAGCGCCAGCCGATGGTGGTGTCGTAGATCTCGGCCTGGCGCGAGAACGCGGTCTCGGCCTTGCCCATCACAAAGGGCGCGCGCGTCATCGACTCGACGCCGCCGGCGATCATCAGCTGCGTTTCGCCGGCCTTGATGGCGCGCGCGGCGATGCCGATCGCATCCATGCCCGAGCCGCACAGGCGGTTCACGGTGGTGCCCGGCACGTCGGCCGGCAGGCCGGCCAGCAGCGAGGCCATGTGGGCCACGTTGCGGTTGTCCTCGCCGGCCTGGTTGGCGCAGCCGAAGATCACGTCGTCGACCTGGGTCCAGTCCACGCCGGGGTTGCGCTGCATGAGTTCGCGCAGCGGGATGGCGCCGAGGTCGTCGGCACGCACGTCTTTCAGGGCGCCGCCGTAGCGGCCGATCGGGGTGCGGATGGCATCCACAATGTATGCGTCGGTCATGCTCTTTCTCCTTCTTCCAATGCCAGCAGGGGCGCGCTCGTCACCGCCTGCAATTCGTCGAACGTCAGCCCCGGCGCCATTTCCAGCACGCGCAGGCCCTCGGGCGTGATGTCGATCACGGCCAGGTCGGTATAGATTCGATTTACGCAAGCGACGCCGGTCAGCGGATAGCTGCACGCGCGCACGATCTTGCTCTCGCCCGTCTTGGTCTGGTGGTCCATCATCACGAACACCTGCTTGGCGCCGATGGCGAGATCCATGGCGCCGCCCACCGCCGGAATCGCGTCCGGGGCGCCGGTGTGCCAGTTGGCGAGGTCGCCTTTTTCGGAGACCTGGAATGCGCCCAGCACGCAGATGTCGAGGTGGCCGCCGCGCATCATGGCAAACGAGTCGCCGTGATGGAAATAGCTGCCGCCGGTGAGCAGGGTCACCGGCTGCTTGCCGGCGTTGATCAGGTCCTCGTCTTCCTCGCCAGGGCTTGGTGCCGGGCCCATGCCGAGCAGGCCGTTCTCGCTGTGCAGGAAGACTTCGCGGTCGCTCGGCAGGTAGTTGGCGACCTTGGTCGGCAGGCCGATGCCGAGGTTCACGTAGGCGCCTTCATGGATGTCCTGGGCCACGCGCGCGGCGATCTGGTCGCGGGTGAAGCGGTGTTCGATGGTCATACGGCCTCCTTCACGACGCGCTGGACGAAGATGCCCGGGGTGACGATCGCCTCGGGGTCGAGTTCGCCCAGGGGCACGATCTCGGATACCTGGGCGATGGTGACCTTGGCGGCCATTGCCATGATCGGGCCGAAGTTGCGCGCGGTCTTGCGGTACACGAGGTTGCCCCAGCGGTCGCCCTTGTGCGCCTTGATGAGCGCGAAGTCGGCGTGGATCGGGGACTCGAGCACGTAGTGGCGGCCGTCGATCACGCGGGTTTCCTTGCCTTCGGCCAGCAGGGTTCCGTAGCCGGTCGGGGTGAAGAAGCCGCCGATGCCGGCGCCGGCGGCGCGGATGCGCTCGGCCAGGTTGCCCTGCGGGGTCAGTTCGAGTTCGATCTCGCCGGCGCGGTACAGCGCGTCGAAGTGGTGCGAGTCGGCCTGGCGCGGGAAGGAGCAGATGATCTTGCGTACGCGCTTGGCGGCCAGCAGCGCAGCCAGCCCGGTGTCGCCGTTGCCGGCGTTGTTGTTGACGATCGTGAGCTCGCGCGCGCCTTGCGCGATGAGGGCATCGATCAGTGCCGAGGGCATGCCCGCGTTGCCGAAGCCCCCGATCATGACGGTCGCGCCGTCGTGCACGTCGGCGACGGCACGCTCCAGCGATTCATAGGTTTTGTCGATCATGTCTTCGCCTTGTCGTGCGCCGATCATGCCGACGCACTTGAAATGATGTCTGCGATGTTCGATAATCGCACTGATGTTTGATTACCGCCCAAAGCAGTGTAGTAGCACCCTGGCCGAAAGGTCAAGAAAAAAGACCAATCGAAGCGCCCTTCGCTGCATTACAATCCCGCCATGACAAATACCGCCACGACCAACCGCGCCACCAACGACGCCGACGGCGTCGATTCCCCGGAGACGGTGGAAGAGCGCGAGCTCACCATCGCCGAGCAGATCGACGCCCTCACCGACCCGAGCTTCATGACCTCGCTCGCGCGCGGCCTGGCCGTGGTGCGCGCCTTCAGCGATTCGCGCAAGCCGCAAACCATCGCCCAGATCAGCCAGAAGACCGGCATCCCGCGCGCGGCCGTGCGGCGCTGCCTGTACACGCTGCAGCAGCTCGGTTACGTCGAGGCCGAGCACAACAACTTCTCGCTGCGCCCGAAGGTGCTCACGCTCGGCTACTCCTACCTGTCGTCGACGCCGCTGACGGTGTCGAGCCAGCCCTACCTGAACAACATCAGCCGCGAGCTGGGCGAATCGAGTTCGCTCGCCGTGCTCGACGACGGCGAAGTGCTGTACGTGGCGCGCGCCGCCGCCACCCGCGTGATGTCGGTGGCCCTCAACACCGGCAGCCGCCTGCCGGCCTACTGCACCTCGCTGGGCCGGGTGATGCTGGCCCACCTTTCCCCGGACGAGCTGAACGCCTATTTCGCGAAAACCAAGCTGCGCCCGATGACCGACAGGACCGTGACCTCGCAGAAGCGCCTGCGCGAGATCCTGCTGGCGGTGCGCCAGGACGGCTACGCCATCAACGACGAGGAACTGGAACTGGGCCTGCGCTCGATCTCGGTGCCGGTGCGCGGCGCCTCGGGCCAGGTGCTGGCGGCGCTGAACGTCGGCGCCCAGGCCGGCCGCGTCAGCGTCGAGCGGATGAAGCAGGAATTCCTGCCCGTGCTGCTGCGCGGGGCCCAGGAGCTGTCGGTGCTCCTGCCTTAGAAATCAAGAGCGTCGCACAAACCTTCCAGGCCAAGGCGCCCGGTCGAAGACAGTACGCGAGTACGCCGAGACCGGGCAACGCCGCCATGGGAGGTTTTTGCGGCGCTCCGTCAGAAGTGGTGGCGCAGGCCCAGCATGACACCATTCTGCGCCTTGCCCACACCCACCGTGCCGCCCGCATCCAGCGCCACCGCCGATGCGCCGTCGTTGTCCATGCGGCCAACCGCCGTGTAGACCACGGTGCGCTTGGACAGCGCGTAGTTCAGGCGCGCGACCAGCATCGTCACGTCCGAATCGGAATTCTTCGTGTTGCGCGCCGCGGCCTGGAGATCGAACACGAAGTTGTTGATCGGGTGGCTCACGCCCAGGTACCACAGCAGCGACTCGGTCGTGCCGGTGGCGGCGTTCGTTTCGCGGTCGATGACGCCGCCGCCGATCTTGGTCGGGCCGATCATCAGGTAGCCGTTGACGGTGGTGCGGATGTCGGTGTTGTCGCTGCTGGTCAGGCCGCCGGCGGCGCCGGTGTTGCCGTACAGGCGGTCGTAGGACGCGTTCAGGCCCCAGGCCTTGGTCTCGTAGCCGAGCAGGCCGGTGTACTGGCGGCAGGCCTTCGAGTTGCCCGCGACTTCGCCGCCGCAGTTGGTGGCGGCGGGGCCGCCCGCGGCGGACCCGTCACGGCCGAAGCTCCAGGTCGCGCCCACCACGAAGCCGCCGAAGTTGCCCATGTAGCCGATCGCGTTGTCGCTGCGCGCGTTCGGCAGATAGGGGTCGATGCTGCCGATGGCGAACAGGTTCGGGCCCAGCACGTCGGTCTTCAGGCCCGAGATGTAGGTCATGTTGTTCTGGCGGCCGAGGGTGAGCTGGCCCCACTCGCCTTTCAGGCCCACCTGGGCCGCGCGGCCGAACAGGCGGCCGCCCTGCTGCTGGGTGCCGGTGTCCATCGCCAGCCCGTTCTCCAGCACGAAGAAGGCCTGCAGCCCGCCGCCGAGGTCCTCGGTGCCCTTGAAGCCGATCCGCGAGGGAAAGGAGCTGGTCAGCGAGGGGACCTTGGTGTTCGAGTCGCCCGCGTTGTTCACGTTGGTCAGGTGGGCGATGCCGCTGTCGACGATACCGTAGACCTGGACCGAGGTTTGGGCGTGGGCGGAAGTGACGCTCGTGGCCGCGGCGAGGCCGCAGGCCAGCGCGGCTGCGCTGGACAGGATGCTCTTCATGTTGTCTCCTTGGGTTTATTATGGTGCGTTCGATTACCGAACAAGAAGTTGTTAATCGAACGCAAATCCGATACTATTGTTGTCACGGAACCTTGTCAACACTATGCTTGAGCCTGTGTTGGCCCGGTTGCGACAAAAACCGGCCGCCCGGTCGGGCCACGCCGACCGACAAGGCTCGACAACGAGATCCATCGACAGGAGACAGACATGCAAGTCAAGACCATCGCCGCGCTCGCGGTCGCCGCGGCCTTCGCCGCCCCGCTGGCCCAGGCCCAGGACACCATCAAGGTCGGCGTGATCGCCGCCTTCTCCGGCCCCTTCGCCGACTACGGCAAGCAGATGCAGGGCGGGATCAAGGCCTGGATGGCCCAGCACGGCGACAAGGTCGCCGGCAAGAAGATCGAGCTGATCTACAAGGACACCACCGGCCCTTCGCCCGAGATCGCCAAGCGCCTGGCCCAGGAACTGGTGGTGCGCGAGAAGGTCGACTTCCTGGCCGGCTTCGGCCTGACGCCGGAAGCGCTGGCCGTGGCCCCGATCGCCCAGCAGGCGAAGAAGCCGATGATCATCATGAACGCGGCGACCTCGGTGATCACCACCAAGTCCGACTACATCGCGCGCTTCTCGATGACGCTGCCGCAGATCTCGGCCCCGATGGGCGACTGGGCGCTGAAGAACAAGATCAGGAACGTCGCGACCGTGGTCGCCGACTACGGCCCCGGCATCGATGCCGAGAAAGCCTTCAGCGACCGCCTGGTGAAAAACGGCGGCAAGATCGTCGAGTCGATCCGCGTCCCGCTGCGCAATCCGGAATTCGCGCCCTTCATCCAGCGCATCAAGGACGCCAAGCCGGACGCCGTGTTCGTCTTCGTCCCGGCCGGCGAACAGAGCATCGCCTTCATGAAGGGTTACCGCGAGCGCGGCCTGGCCGCTGCCGGCGTGAAGGTGATCGCCACCGGCGACCTGACCGACGACCACGTGCTGCCGGCGATGGGCGACAACACCCAGGGCGTAATCACCACCTTCCACTACTCGGCGGCCCACAAGTCGCCCGAGAACGACGCCTTCCTGAAGAGCTTTGCCGCCGCCAACCCGCAAGGCGGACGCCCGAACTTCATGGCGGTCGCCGCCTACGACGGCATGAACGCCATCTACCAGGTCAGCAACAAGCTGGGCGGCAAGATCGACGGCGACAAGGCGATGGCGGTCCTGAAGGGCATGAAGATCAACAGCCCGCGCGGCCCGATCAGCATCGATCCTGCGACCCGCGACGTGGTCCAGACCGTCTACGTGCGCAAGGTGGAGATGGTGGGTGGCCAGCCCTACAATATCGAGTTCGACCAGTTCCCGAACATGAAGGATCCGGGCAAGCAGTAAATTCTGCGCGCCGGGCCGATCGCGGTGCCGGCGCGATCCGGCATGACGGGAACATGTCGACCATGCAGCGCCAGTGCAGCGTGGCATGGTAGCGTGGTTTCACACGGTTTCCATCCCTGCCTTGCCTGGCTGCCTCAAGGACGCGCGGCGCCCTGCTTGCGCACAGTCGTCACCACCGTAGGCAAAGACCACGCGCCACCGGGTGCGATGCCATTGCATTCGCCGGTATTACCCTCGCTGGTGTGCACGAAGCGCCGGCCATCCCAGGTCCAGTTTTCGAAGGCCCAGCAGTCGCCCATGCCGCGCCCTTTCTGGGAACCGTCGATGACCCCATCCGCGTAGCCGGAGCCCGAGCTGGTGACGAGCTCGGGCGCATAAGGCGGGTTCGCGTTGATCACCCAATAGGCGTCGCCCTGGTTGTAGGCGCCGCGCCAGCAGAGCGTGGACGCCAGCAGCTTGCCGCCGCTCAGGCGCCATACGGTGATCTCGTTCTCGGCCTCGCCGGGCTCGGTGAGCGCCTGGCACTCTTCTTTGGCCTGCGCTTTCAAGGCCGCGCGCAGGAGCGCGAGACGGGCCTTCGGCAGCTCGATGATTTTGTGGTCCGGCACGACAGCGATTACCACCGGCGCGGGCAAGGCCGGCAGCACGCTCTGCTCGTCCTTTGTCCCCTTGCGCACCAGTGCCCCAGGCGTGCCGAGGCGGCCCTGGAATGCATCCATCTTCAGCAGCACCGCGGCGGCGCCCTTGTCCGACAGGCGCCAGGTGAGCTTGCCGTCCGACCATTCGATCCTGCTGTCCCTGGTCAGGGCGGCCAGCAGGGCCTGGGTTTGCTGGGGCGCCAGGTCGACCGTCCACTTGCCCTGGGCGATCGTTACCTTGCCATGCGCCTGGCCGTTGATCCGCATCGTCAGGTTCAGCCTCGGCGGGAAGCGGTCGGTCTCCTGCTCTTCGCCCGGGTTCCCGATCTGCAGCTCGCCCTTCACGGGCGTGTGCGGGCCGGCCTGGCGGGTCAGCAGGACCGACACCGGCATCGCGGGATGGTCGTCGCTGCCGCTTTCGGCGTGGTAGCCGGCGGCGCGGCAGGTGCGGGTGTTGTCGCAGGCGAGTTCCCAGTTGCCGTGCTCGAAGCGCAGGCCGGGTGCTTCGGCACCCGAGGCGGCGGCACAGGCCAGGGTCAGTGCCAGGGCCGGCATGGCCAGCGATGCCGGACGGGTGAAAGGTCTGTTCATGGGCGGGATGCGAAAGTCGTGATGGTCAGCGGCCCAGTGTAGGCAACTCTTGCAAATATGGCAAGCCAGCCACGTCCTCAGCATGCGCAAGTCTTCGCGGGCAACGGAACGCGACCATCGCCACCGGCGATGTAGCATAGGCCGACAGGCAGACCTTGCCTCGATCTTTCTTCTTGCAGTGCAACGAAACGAAAGGACCAAAGGTGAACCAGCGCTATCGACCGATCACGCGCCTGGGCCTGGGCGGCACCGGGCTGGGCGACATGTACCACACGACGAGCGACGAGGCGGCCCATGCCACCGTCGACGCCGCGTGGCAGGCAGGCATCCGCTACTTCGACACCGCCCCGCACTATGGCGCCGGCCTGTCCGAGCACCGCTTCGGCATGGCGCTGCGGCGCCGGCCGCGCGAGGAATACACGCTGTCGACCAAGGTCGGGCGCATCCTCGTGCCCCACCACCCAGGCGAAATCGCGAGTCCCTTCGTCGGCGCCCTGCCCTTCCGGCGCGTGCTCGACTACACCGCGGACGGCGTGCGCCGCGCCGTCGAGGACAGCCTGCAGCGCCTGGCGCTGGGACATGTGGACATCGTCTACGTGCACGACCTCTCGCGCGATGCACTGCCGGAAGCCGAGTTCGAGCACCACTTCCGCATCGCGGCCGGCCGCGGCGGCGCCTTCGAGGGCCTGGTCAAGCTGCGCGAGGAAGGCCTGATCAAGGGCTGGGGCATGGGCGTGAACACGATCGAACCCTGCATGCGCGCGCTGCAGGCGTCCGATCCCGACGTCTTCCTGCTGGCCGGGCGCTACACGCTGATGGAGACCACGCCGCTCGAGGAATTCTTCCCGCTGTGCGCCGAGCGCGGCGCCAGCGTGGTGATCGGCGGCCCTTTCAACTCGGGCTTCCTGGCCGGCGGCGACCACTACGACTACCAGCCTGCGAAACCGGAGCAGCACGCGCAGCGCGAGCGCCTGCGCCGGGTGGCGGCGCGCCACAACGTCGACCTGGCCGCCGCGGCGCTGCAGTTCGGCCTGGGGCATCCGGTGGTGTCGGCCACGATTCCCGGCGCCAGCAGCCCGGAACACCTGCGCCGCAACGCCACCCTGCTGCACATCGAGATCCCGGCCGTGTTCTGGGAAGAACTGCTGGCCGAGGGCCTGCTGCCTGCCGGTGCGCCGATTCCTCCAAGAAAAACGGTAGTATAGGCACACATAAGCACACCTAGGCACAAGGAGCCGCTGCAAGACGGCCCGCCTCCCGGACCGGGCCACGCCTGGCCCGGGCACCGCTTCGTCCTCGACAAAAACGACATGGAGACAACATGCAATCCAAGCTCAGCTACGTGCACGGCGCGCACGACCTGCCCCTGATCGGCGACACCATCGGCGTATTCCTGAAGAACATCGCGGCGCGCCACGGCGACAACGACGCCCTGGTCGTGCCGCACCAGGACGTGCGCTGGACCTACCGCGAGTTCGACGAGCGCGTGACGCGCCTCGCCGCCGGCCTCCTGCGACTCGGCCTGCGGCCCGGCGACCGGGTCGGCATCTGGTCGCAGAACTGCGCCGAATGGGTGCTGGTACAGTTCGCCACCGCGCGCGCCGGCCTGATCATGGTCAACATCAACCCGGCCTACCGCCGCGCCGAACTCGAATACGTGCTGGGCAAGGTCGGCTGCGCGGCGCTGATCCTCTCGCCAGTGTTCAAGACCAGCGACTACATCGCCATGGTGCAGGACGTGGTGCCCGAGATCCTTGACGCCAAGCCGTCGATGCTGCGTTCCACGAAGCTGCCGGAACTGCGCCACGTGATCCGCCTCGGCAGCGACAAGACGCCGGGCATGCTCAACTTCGAGGAGCTGATGATGGAGGCGGCGCCGGCGCAGCTGGAGCAACTGGCGACACTGGAATCCGAGCTGCAGTTCGACGAGGCCGTCAACATCCAGTTCACCTCGGGCACCACCGGTTCGCCCAAGGGCGCCACGCTGACCCACCACAATATCCTGAACAACGGCTTCTTCATCGGCGAGGCGATGAAGTTGACCCATGCCGACCGCCTCTGCATCCCGGTCCCGCTCTACCACTGCTTCGGCATGGTGCTGGGGAACCTGGCCTGTGTGACCCATGGCGCGACCATGGTGTTCCCGGGCGAAGGCTTCGAGCCGAAGTCGGTGCTGGAGACCGTCCAGCGCGAACGCTGCACCGGCCTGCACGGCGTGCCGACCATGTTCATCGCCCTGCTAGACCATCCGGACTTCGCCGACTACGACCTGTCGACCCTGCGCACCGGCATCATGGCCGGCTCGCCCTGCCCGGCCGAGGTGATGAGCCGCGTGATCAGCCGCATGCACATGTCCGAGATCACCATCGCCTACGGCATGACCGAGACCTCGCCGGTCAGCTTCCAGAGTTCGACCGACGATCCGGTCGAGCTGCGCGTCTCGACCATCGGCCGCGTGCACCCGCACCTGGAAGTGAAAATTGTCGACGCCATGGGCCGCATCGTGCCGCGCGGCGTGAAGGGCGAACTGCTCACGCGCGGCTACTCGGTGATGCTGGGCTACTGGGGCGACGAGGAAAAGACGCGCGAGGCGATCGACCCGGCGCGCTGGATGCACACCGGCGACCTGGCCGTGATCGACGAGAACGGCTTCGCGGCGATCGTCGGCCGCGCCAAGGACATGGTGATCCGCGGCGGCGAGAACATCTACCCGCGCGAGGTCGAGGAATTCCTGTACCGGCATCCGAAGGTGCTGGACGTGCAGTGCGTCGGCATCCCGGACCCCAGGTTCGGCGAGGAGCTGTGTGCCTGCATCATCCTGCGCCCCGGGATGGAGGCCGATGCCGACGAGATCCGCGACTTCTGCAAGGGCCAGATCGCGCACTACAAGATCCCGCGCCACATCCGGTTCGTGAGCAGCTTCCCGATGACGGTCACCGGCAAGATCCAGAAGTACCTGCTGCGCGAGCAGATGACGACCGACCTGGGGCTGGCTGGCTAGGCATGCAGCCGCGGCCTCAACCTGCGCCGCTGTCGGGTAGCGCAGCGTACCAGTCGGCGTAGGGCGTGTTGGCGGCCATCTTGCGGTTGTAGTCGGGCGCGCCGTCGGTCCACCACACGGGGCCGCGCTCGCCCAGCGCGTGCTTGGCCGCGTCGACGGCGGCACGCGCGTCCCGCTCGGCATCCTTGTCGCCCGCTTTCAGGGCCAGGCCGACCTGGCGCCGGGCGCGCATCAGCTGGTCGACCAGTTGCTGGCGCAGCTTAGGGTCGAGATCGGGATTACTGAG
Organism: Massilia haematophila; assembly: GCF_042647645.1. Taxonomy (NCBI): domain Bacteria; kingdom Pseudomonadati; phylum Pseudomonadota; class Betaproteobacteria; order Burkholderiales; family Oxalobacteraceae; genus Massilia; species Massilia haematophila. The sequence goes on from NZ_JBHRVV010000001.1 coordinate 1,546,754, forward strand.
CCGCCAGAGGCGGCCCCTGACGACGAAGTAGCGGCCGTCGGGCGTGCTGGGATGGTGCCGGGGCGAAGTCATGCGTCGACTGTAGCGCAAGGCGCGCCGGGCCGGCGCGAGCTTGTTCGCTTTAAAAGACACATTCGGCATTCATTTTTCACAAGCTGGTGATCATTAGTGAAATTCTGCAACCCCGCGCATGATAGGCTGGGCGCTTTTCATTCAAAGCTGAGCAGGCATTGCCTCGACCGCGACGGCGCGGCATTGCTGCGGCGTGCTGACAGCACGTCGATATCACCAAAAACATCATGAAAACAAAAACACTGATCGCGACCGCCATCGGCGTCGCCGCCCTCGCCAGCGCCACGGCAGTTGCCATGAACTATGACAAGTGGTTCGTCTTCCCGGCTTATCATGACGCCGTCGCGTCGGTCTTCAAGGATCCGGACAGCACCATGTTCCGTAACGAGAAAATGCCGAGCCCCACGGTGCTTTGCGGAGAAGTCAATTCCAAGAACGGCTATGGCGCATATGGCGGCTACAAGCGCTTCATGGCAACCAATCAACATGCGGTATATCTCGAAAACGAAGGCCGCGTGCGCGCACCGGACCGCAACGCGCAGGCGCCCGTCGCGGATACGGAAGAGATCGACTTGTTCATTGCTTCAGTCGAAGCAAAGACTGAACGCCTGAAAAGCATCAATGCGATGCATGAGGCTGGAAAACGTCCCACACAGCGACCGTTAAGCGATTCCGAAGCGATGGAAATCGCCCGTGCACGCCGGTTCGAGCAACAATGGACCGAGCAGTGCGGCTAAGTGCTCGACCGTCGGTCTGGTTCGCCTGTCTTCGGTGAAAGCGATTGCATGGCCGGCAGCCGGCCGGTGCACTCTCCTCTGGGCGGCCCGATATTTCGGCGCGTTCTGATTCCCGCCATTTCCAGACTGTTTCGTGATGCGGGCGCCTGCCCGCCTTGCGGCTGGCCGCCGGCATCCTAGACTGATGGCTGGCGGCTTTCCGCTGCGCGAAGGAGGAATCATGCGTCTCCTCTCACTCATCATTCCAGCGAGCATGCTCTGGTCCGCCGCAGCCAATGCCCAGACGCTGCCGTACCCGCGCGACACCCCGTCGCTTTCGGCCGGGTCGGTCGAGCCCCCCGGCCTGCGCTGGATCAGGCCCGACGAGGCCCGGCAGATCGGCGGCGGCTACGATATGTCGAACGGCTGGACGATGGAAGTCGCAACCTTTCCCCGCTACATCGATGTGCGCATCGACGACCAGCCGCCGATTCGGCTCGTTTCGGTAAGGCGCTACGAATTCGTCTCCGTTGGCGGCAGCATCCGGATGGCCTTCAACCTCGGCAGCTGGGGGAACGAAATGGAGCTGCGCTACGTCCCCGGGCCGCCCACGGCAGGCCTGGTGGTGCTGACGGCGCGCACGACGCAGGACTGAACCGGAGGCGCGAACGATGCCGGCAGCCGGGGCTAGACGCCCTGCACGCTCAGCGCCCTGACCGCTCCGCGCAGCTGCGCCTGCAGCGTCGCCCTTTGCGCGTCGTCCAGGTCCGGGAACATCTGGCGCTCGGTCGCCGCAACGTGGACGTCGCATTCGGCGAGCACCGTCTCGCCCGCCTCGGTCAGGCCGATCTGGATGATGCGCCCGTGCGTCGGGTCCGGCGTGCGCGCGATCCAGCCCTTGCCTTCCATCTGCTTGACCATCTCGTTGGCCGATTGCGGCGAGGTCATGGTGCGCATCGCCAGCTGGGCGTTCGACAGCGAACCGTGGGCGCGAAATACCGACAGTGCCGTGTACTGCGGCACGGAGAGGCCGCAGGGCGCCAGGGCATCGCGCAGGCGCTGCTTCAGGACGTGGTCGAGGCGGCCGACCAGGTAGGCCAGGCCGGTGGGCGCGGACGCCTGCGCCGGCGCCGATTCTTTTTTTGTTGTGTTCATAAAAGCTGCTTGTAAAGCGGTACAGGTGAGGATAGTATAAGGCATATATCAGGCCACCTGATAATATTCCAACAAACGAGGAGACATTGTATGTCCAAATACGAAGCGCGCTGGCAAACCGTCAAGGTGGACGTGGCGAACGGTATCGGCTGGATCACCCTGAACCGCCCGGAGAAGCGCAATGCGATGAGCCCGACGCTGAACCGCGAAATGATCGATGTACTGGAAACCCTGGAACTCGACGACGAAGCCCAGGTCATCGTCCTGACCGGCGCCGGCGAAGCCTGGACCGCGGGGATGGACTTGAAAGAATATTTCCGCGAGACCGACGGCAAGCCCGAGATCACCCAGGAACGCATCCGCCGCGACTGCTCGCAGTGGCAATGGAAGCTGCTGCGCATGTACAGCAAGGCGACCATCGCGATGGTCAACGGCTGGTGCTTCGGCGGCGCGTTCTCGCCACTGGTCGCCTGCGACCTGGCGATCGCGGCCGACGACGCCGTGTTCGGCCTGTCGGAAGTGAACTGGGGCATCCCGCCGGGCAACCTGGTCAGCAAGGCCGTGGCCGACACCATGGGTCACCGCAACGCCCTGCACTACATCATGACCGGCGACACCTTCACCGGCAAGGAAGCGGCCGCCATGGGCCTGGTCAACAAGAGCGTGCCGAAGGAGCAACTGCGCGACGCCGTCATCGAACTGGCGAACAAGCTGCTGGAAAAGAATCCGGTGGTGCTGCGCTATGCCAAGATCGGTTTCAAGCGCGCCCGCGAACTGACCTGGGAGCAAGGCGAAGACTACCTCTACGCCAAGACCGACCAGTCGAACTACCGCGACCCCGAAAAGGGCCGCAAGGAAGGCCTGAAGCAGTTCCTGGACGATAAAACCATCAAGCCGGGCCTGCAGACTTATAAACGCGCCTAATAAATAAAGCCCCGGATTTAGAAAAAAACAATAATAATGGCGGCGGCCCATGCATTGCATGCGGCCGCCTTCTGGAGCGCCTAAGAATAGCTTCAGGGCAAGGGTACGGCCATCCGGCGCAGCGTCGAAGACAGTACGCGTGTACGGCGAGACGATGCAACGCAGCCATGGAGCTGTTCTTAGGCGCTCTTAATACAGATAACAGAGGAGACCTCTGATGTTCCAGACCGATCTGCTGATCAACGGGGAAGTCCGCCCCGCATCGAATGGCGCCACCTTCGAGCGCCGCAATCCCGCCACCGGCGACGTCGCCACCCGCGCTCCCGCCGCCACCCTGGACGACGTCGACGCCGCCGTCGCCGCGGCCCAGGCCGCCTTCCCCACCTGGTCGGCGATGCTGCCGGGCGCCCGGCGCGCCCTGTTACTGAAAGCCGCCGACAAGATGGAAGCCCTGCGCGCCCAGTTCGTCGAAGCGGCCGTCGCGGAAGCCGGCGGCGCGCCGGTGTGGTACCAGTTCAACGTGACCCTGGCCGCCAACATGCTGCGCGAAGCGGCGGCGATGACGACCCAGATCGCCGGCGAAGTCATTCCGTCCGACGTGCCCGGTTCGCTCGCCATGGGCGTGCGCCAGCCCTGCGGCGTAGTGGTCGGCATCGCGCCCTGGAATGCGCCGGTGATCCTGGGCACGCGCGCGGTCGCGATGCCGCTCGCCTGCGGCAACACCGTGATCCTGAAAGCCTCGGAGCTGTGCCCGGCGCTGCACCGCCTGATCGGCCAGGTCTTCGTGGAAGCCGGCTTCCCGGCCGGCGTGGTGAACGTGATCACCAACGCCCCGGACGACGCCCCAGCGGTGGTCGAGCGCCTGATCGCCGCGCCTGCCGTGCGCCGGGTGAACTTCACCGGCTCGACCAAGGTCGGCCGCATCATCGCCCAGACCGCCGCCAAATACCTGAAACCGGTGCTGCTGGAACTGGGCGGCAAGAACCCGGTCGTGGTGCTGGACGACGCCGACCTCGACGCCGCCGTCGACGCGGCGGCCTTCTCGGCCTTTTTCAACCAGGGCCAGATCTGCATGTCGGCCGACCGCATCCTGGTCGCTAGCCAAGTGGCCGATGAGTTCACCCGCAAGCTGGCCGCGAAGACCGCCACCCTGAAGGCCGCACGCAGCGACGCGCCGCTGGCCGGCATGGTCGACCCGGCGGCGGCCAGCCGCGTGGACGCCATGCTGCAGGACGCACGCAAGCGCGGCGCGACCGTCACGCAGTCGCAGGAAGGCGTGGATGGCAACGTCATGCAGCCGGCCATCGTCGACAAGGTCACGCCCGAGATGCTGGTCTACCAGGAAGAATCCTTCGGCCCGATCGTCTCGATCATCCGCTTCGAGTCCGACGAGGAAGCGATCCGCCTCGCCAACGACAGCGAATACGGCTTGTCCTCGGCAGTGTTCAGCCGCGACATCGGCCGCGCGATGGCGGTCGCCCAGCGCATCGAGTCGGGCATCTGCCACATCAACGGCCCGACCGTGCACGACGAGGCGCAGATGCCCTTCGGCGGCGTGAAAGGCAGCGGCTACGGACGCTTCGGCGGCAAGGCCGCGATTGCCGAGTTCACCGACCTGCGCTGGATCACGGTCCAGACCAGCCCGCGCCACTACCCGATCTGAGCGGAGGCCGCCATGACCCAATCCTCGATTGCGGCAGGCGGCAGCGCGGGTGGAGCGGCGAAGCGGCGATTCGTCGAGCTCGGGCATCCCGAGGTCGCGGCGTACCAGGCGGATGGCGCCTGGCACGTGGACGCCGTCACGCCGCTGGCCCCGGTGCCGAGCCGCTTCACCGACCGCCTGGTGACGGGCGCGCAGCAGCATCCGGAGCGCACCCTGGTCGCCCAGCGCGGCCCGGACGGCGAATGGATCCGCCTGTCGTGGGGCGAGGTGCTGCAGCGTGCGCGGCGCATCGGCCAGGCCCTGCTGGACCGCGGTCTGTCCGAGGAGCGCCCGCTGGCGATCCTGTCCGGGAACGACCTCGAGCACTTCCAGCTCGCGCTCGGCGCGATGTATGCCGGCGTGCCCTATGCGCCGCTGTCGCCGGCCTACTCGTTGGTGGCGACCGACCCGGCCAAGCTGCGCGACCTGGTCGAGCAGCTCACGCCCGGCGCGATCTACGCCTCCGACGGCCATGCCTTTGCGCGCGCCATCGACGCCGTGCTGCCCGAAGGGACGGAACTGATCCTGGGAAGCGGCGACGTGCCCGGCCGCGCGGCGACCCGCTTTGCCGCGTTGACGGCGACCGAACCGGCCACGGTCGACGTGCGCAACGCCCAGGTCGGCCCGTCGACCATCGCCAAGTTCCTGTTCACCTCGGGCTCGACCAAGAAGCCGAAGGCGGTCATCACCACCCACGGCATGCTGTGCAGTAACCAGCAGATGCTGCTCCAGACCTTTCCCTTCCTGGGCATCGATCCGCCGGTGCTGCTCGACTGGCTGCCCTGGAACCACACCTTCGGGGGCAGCCACAACGTCGGCATCGTGCTCTACAACGGCGGCACGCTCTACATCGACGACGGCCGCGCCACGCGCCAGGACTTCGCGCGCACGCTGCGCAACCTGCGCGAGATCGCGCCGACCGTCTACTTCAACATCCCGGCCGGCTTCGAGATGCTGGCCGAAGCGCTCGAGCACGACGACGCCCTGGCAGCGAACTTCTTCTCGCGCGTGAAGCTGTTCTTCTGCGCCGGCGCCGGCCTGTCCCAGGCCTGCTGGGACCACCTCGACAGGGTCGCCCTGCAGCGCTGCGGCGAAACCATCCGCATCATGACCGGCCTGGGCATGACCGAGACCGCGCCATCCTGCACCTTCGGCACCGGACCGATCGTCAAGGCGGGCTACGTCGGCGTGCCGGCGCCGGGCTGCAAGGTCAAGCTGGTGCAGGTCGGCGACAAGCTCGAGGCGCGCTTCCAGGGTCCGCACGTCACGCCGGGCTACTGGCGCGCGCCGCACCTCACAAGCGAAGCCTTCGACGAGGACGGCTATTACTGCACCGGCGACGCCCTGCGCTTCGTCGACCCGGAGCGGCCGACGCTGGGCTTCATGTTCGACGGCCGCATCGCCGAGGACTTCAAGCTCAGCTCGGGGACTTTTGTCAGCGTCGGGCCGCTGCGCGCGCGCGTCATCAGCCAGGGCGCGCCCTATGTGCAGGACGCGGTGGTCACGGGCCTGAACCGCGACACCGTCGGCCTGCTGGTGTTCCCGCGCATGGACCACTGCACCGCGCTATCGGGCCTGCCGGCCGGCACGCCTGCCGCCGAGGTGCTGGGGAGCAGCCCGGTGCGCGATCACTTCCAGCGCCTGCTCGACGGGCTCAACGTCGACGCCACCGGTTCCTCGAAACGGATCGAACGCCTGCTGCTGCTGGCCGAGCCGCCCTCGATCGACCACCGCGAGCAGACCGACAAGGGCTCGATCAACCAGGCCGCGGTGCTGAGCCGGCGCGCGGCCCTGGTCGATGCGATGTACGACGGCACGGAGACACAGACGATTTTCAGCACGGTTCACAGTATCTAAGTACTTACCTATAACAACGAGGAGACGACATGAAACTGAAGACCCTGGCCTGCATCGGCCTCGCATTCCTGCCCTTCGCCAGCAGCGGCGCCTACGCCCAGAACGGCGACACCATCAAGATCGGCGTGATCGCCGCCCTGACCGGCCCCTTTGTCAACATCGGCAAGCCGTTCGAGGACGGCATCAAGACCTATATGAAGCAGCACGGCGACACCGTGGCCGGCAAGAAGATCCAGGTCATCTACCGCGACGATGGCGGCAGCAACGTCGAGCTGTCGAAGCGCGCGGCGCAGGAACTGATCGGCCGCGAAAAGGTGAGCTTCCTGATCGGCTTCTCGCTGACGCCGAGCGCGCTGGCCGTGGCGCCGGTGGCGACCCAGGGCAAGACGCCGATGATCGTGATGAACGCGGTCACCACCGGCATCACGGCGAAGTCGCCCTACATGCTGCGCACCTCGATGACGATGCAGCAGATGACCGAGCCCTTCGGCGCCTGGACCGCGCAGAACAGGATCGGCAACGTGTATTCGCTGGTGAGCGACTACAGCACCGGCCACGATGCCGAAGCAAAGTTCGCCAAGGGCCTGCAGGAAGGCGGCGGCAAGATCGTCGGCTCCTCGCGCGTGCCGCTGGCCAATCCCGACTACTCGCCCTTCGTGCAGCGCGTGAAGGACCAGAAGCCGGACGCCCTGTTCTTCTTCGCGCCGGGCGCGGAAGACGGCGCCGGCCTGCTGAAGGCCTTCAGCGACAAGGGCCTGGACAAGGCCGGCATCAAGTTCCTGGGCGTGGGCGACATGACCAGCGACTCGCCGACCCTGGAAGCCCTGGGCGAGCGCGCGCTGGGCGCGGTGACGGTGCTGAACTACTCTACCGCGCTCGACAACGAGGCGAACAAGAGCTTCCTCAAGGCCTACGCCGAGGCCAACCCGAACCGCCCGGCGCCGACCTTCGTGACGGTGGCCGCCTACGACACCATGGGCATGATCTACGAAACCGTGCGCAAGCTGAACGGCAAGGTCAGCGGTGACGCGGCCGTGAAGACCCTGTCGGGCATGAAGTGGAACAGCCCGCGCGGCCCGATCAGCATCGACCCCAAGACCCGCGACATCGTCCAGAACATGTACATACGCGAGGTCAGGAAGGTGAACGGCAAGCTGGTCAACCAGCCGATCGGCGTGCTGAAGGACGTGATGCCGGACTGAACCTCCCGCAATCGCAGCGGCGACCCGGGTTTTCCGTAGGGTGGGCTCTCAAGCCCACGCCGTCTCACCGCAGACACACCCGCGCCTTCGTTCGTGGCCGTACACCTCGAAAAGACGCTGGTTCGCATCATGCGAATCCGCGTGGGCTCGAGAGCCCACCCTACCAAAGCAGGTCTTCCGTAGGGTGGACTCCCGAGTCCACCCTACAAACACCCGGGTTTTCCGTAGGGTGGGCTCTCGAGCCCACGCCGTCTCACCGCAGGCGCACCCGCGCCTTCCCTCGTGACCACAGGCCTGGACAAGACGCTGGTTTGCATAACGTGCATCCGCGTGGGCTCGAGAGCCCACCCTACCGAAGGCAGCACGGTCAGCGCCGCAGGAACTCCGTCGCCTGCGCCGCCGACATCGGCTGGCTGAACAGGAAACCCTGGAACAGGTCGCAGTTCGCGGCGGCCAGCGCGTCGTGCTGGGCGCGCGTTTCGACGCCCTCGGCCACCACGTGCATGTCGAGCTTGTGCGCCAGCGCCACGATGCCGGCGCACAGGTCGGCGTCCTTCTGGTCGTCGGCGATGTTGCGGACAAACGAGCGGTCCAGCTTGAGGAAGTTCACCGGCAGCTGGCGCAGGTAGGCCATCGACGAGAAGCCGGTGCCGAAGTCGTCGATCGAGAGCGCAACGCCGCCGCCCCTGAGCCGGGTCAGGATGGCGATCGCCAGCTCGGGATCGGACATCATCATCGATTCGGTCAGTTCCATCTCCAGGCTGCCGGGGGCGAGCGCGTGGCGGCGGATGGTCTCGAACACGTAGTCCGGCAGCTCGGCGCTGGTCAGTTGGCTGGTCGACAGGTTGACCGCCACCGGCACTTCGCCCATGCCCTCGCTGCGCCAGCGGGCGACCTGGCGGCAGGCTTCGTCGATCACCCAGCGTCCCAGGCCCAGCAGCAGGCCGAGCTGCTCGGCCAGCGGGATGAAGCGGTCCGGCGCCACCAGGCCGACGCCGGGCCGGTTCCAGCGGATCAGGGCCTCGAAGCCGGCCACCGTGCCGTCGCGCCGCATTTTCGGCTGGTAGTGCAGCGTGAATTCGCTCGACCCCATCGCCGCGCGCAGGTCGCGCTCGAGCGCCACCCGCTCCGCCACGGTCGCGCCCAGCGCGCGCGAATAGAAGCGGTACTGGTCGCGGCCGTGGTCCTTGGCCGAGTACATCGCCGCCTCGGCCCGGCCGAGCAGCTCGTTGGCGTCGTTGCCGTCCACGCCGGACAGGCTGATGCCGGCGCTGAAGGTCAGGTGCAGGGGCTGCTGCAGCACCGGATAGGGTTGCGACAGGAAGGCGCGGACCTGCTCGACCTCGCGCGCGAGTTCCTCGACCGATCCGTCATAGGGCAGCGTGAAGGCGAACTCGTCGCCCGACAGGCGCGCCAGGTTGCCGATCGAGGCGCCGCATTGCTGCAGGCGCAGGGCGACCATCTGGATCAGCTGGTCGCCGACCGCCTGGCCGAAATTATTGTTGATGTACTTGAACTGGTCGAGGTCGAAGATGGCGACCGCCAGCCGCGTGTTCGCCGCGGCGCCGCCACCGGCCGCCAGCAGGTGCTCGTCGAGCGCGGTCTCGAACCTCAGCCGGTTCGCCAGCCCGGTCAGGGAGTCGGTCACGCGCTCGTGTTCGAGCCGGGTGCGCAGGCCGCGCAGCTCGGTGATCTCGGTCGACAGGCCGAGCAGGCAGGCGGGATGCCCCGGCAGCGAGATCGGAATCTTGCGCGTCCAGAACAGGCGATCCCGGCCCTGCGCATCGGTGATCAGCTCCTCGACCGCTTGGGCCAGGCCAGCCAGCACCGCACGGTCGTTCTCGAGCAGCGGCTTGACCACCTCGGGCGGCAGGAAGTCTTTGTCGGTGCGTCCGAGCAAGGTGTCGAGCTCGACACCGAAAATCTCGAGCACGCGGCGGTTCGCATACAGGTAGCGCCCCTCACGGTCCTTCATGAAGATGGCGCTGTCGACGTTGGAGAGGATCGTGTCGAACCACAGGTTGCGCTTGATGAGCGCATCCAGGGTGCGCCGCTCTTCGGTCATGTCGGTCGAGATGCCGCACAGGCCGATCACGCGGCGCTGGGCGTCGAACAGCGGCAGCTTGACGGTGCGGAACACCCGGCGCCCGCGTCCAGGCAGGTAGAGTTCCTCGTCGCGCTCGAGCTTGGCGCCGGTGGCGAATACCTCGCGGTCGGTGACGAGGATCGAGTCGCAGCGGGCCAGGTCGACGAAATCGCCGTCGCGGCGGCCGACGATGGCGCCGGGCGCGGCCTCGAACACGAGCCCGAGCGCGCGGTTGGCGAACAGGTAGCGGCCGTCCACGTCCTTGACGTAGAAGCAGGCGTCGAGGTTGTCGATCAGGGCCCACAGGCTCTGCAAGGGCCCGGGACCGGCCGGCGCGGTTTCCTCCGACTCGTCCATGCAGCCTCCGGTGGCGGATACGGGGCGCGGCCCGCCCCGGCAGGCGCGTGCGTTCCTGCCCGTGCCCGTGAACAGTGTAACGCGGTCCCCGCACGGCGCACGCGCGGCAGGACTGGTACGCTGGCGGACGGCGGCCAGCCGCCCCTTATTTGGTCACGGCCAGCACCGTGCGGCGCCCGCCCTTGAAGGTGTACAGGGTGATGGTGCCGTCGCGGATGTCGCCGCGTGCGTCGAAAGCGATCGGCCCGGTGACGCCGCGGGTCTCGATCTTCGCCAGCACCGGCAGGTACTTCGCCGGCGCCGAAGAGCCGGCCTTGACCATGGCATCGGCCATCGTCATCACCGCGTCGTAGGCATACGGCGCGTTGATCTGGACGTTGATGCCGAAACGCTTCTTGTAGTCGGCGCGGAACTTGTCCATTGCCGGCTTGCCGGACGCGTCGACGCCGCCGGCCTCGGCGCAGAACACCTGGCCGTCCGCCATCGCGCCGCCCGACAGTTTATGGATCTCGTCCGAACAGATGCCGTCGCCGCCCATCATCTTGACGTTCATGCCGAGCTGCTTCATCTGGCGCAGCATGGGGCCGGCGACCGCGCTCATGCCGCCGAAGAAGACCAGGTCGGGCTTCTGGGCGCGAATCTTGGTCAGGATGGCGCTGAAGTCGCTCGCCTTGTCGTGGGTGAACTCCCGCGCGACCACGTTCACGCCCTGCTGGCGCAGGCCCTTGGCGAACTCCATCACCAGGCCCTGGCCGTAGGCGGTGCGGTCGTCGATCACGGCGACGCGGCGCGCGCCCATGTCCTTGACCGCATGGCGGCCCAGTGCCTGGCCCAGCTGGACGTCGTTGGCAACCACGCGGAAAGCGGTGTTGAATCCCTGCTGGGTGTACTTCGGGCTGGTGCTGGACGGCGAAATTTGCGGAACGCCGGCCTGGTGGTAGATCTTCGAGGCCGGAATCGTGGTGCCCGAGGTCTCGTGGCCGACCACGCCGTTGACGCGGCCGTCGACCAGCTTCTGGGCCACGTTGGTCGCCTGCTTCGGGTCGCCGCCGTCGTCCTCGGCCACCAGCTCGAAGCGCACTTTCTTGCCGGCGATCGTCACGCCGCGCGCGTTCAAGGCCTCGATCGCCATGCGGGCGCCGTTCTCGGTGTCCTTGCCGAAATAGGCGACCGGGCCGGTGACGGCGGCCGAATGGCCGATGCGGACGACTTCCTGGGCCGACGCCAGGCCTGCGGCCGCCAGGGCGGCGACGACAACTGCTTGCTTCTTCATTGCTTCCTCATTGTTCGGTATTGCGGTATTGCCGTGCGCCGGGCGCGCGAAAGAAGCAACTATAGCAAGGATGGGTCGTTCGGGTGCGGCGCCCTCATCCGTCGCTGCGGCACATGTAAAGCGCCACCGGCGGATAGCTCGCCAGCGCCAGCCGCGCGGCATCGTCGCCGCAGGCGGCTGCGCGAAAGCCGAGGCGCTCCCAGAAGCGCTGCGAGTCCTGCACCGACACCAGCGCGCAATGGGCCATTCGCTGTTCCCGGGCCAGCGCCTGCAGGCGCTCGGCCAGCCGGCGCGCCAGCCCCTGGCCGGCGGCGGCGGGCGCCACCGACAGGTCGTGGATATACAGCGTGTCGCCCGCCTCCTGCACCGCGAAGGGCGCATCGAGCGGGGTCACTGCGCCCTTGCTGCTGCGGTAGGCGAACACATAGGCGCAGACCACGCCGCCGGACTCGGCGACAAAGGAGGTGGCGCCGGCGGCGCGGATGCGCGAGCGCACCACGTCGGCCGCTTCCTGCATGACGGGCGGATAGCAGGCGGCCTGGACGCGCAGGACGGCGTCGAGGTCGTCTTCGCGGATGGAGCGGAGGGTGATGGGGTCGTGCCGGGACATGCTGATGCGTGTGAACAAAAGCAATATGCTACCGCATGCTCCAGGAAAGCGCCGGGCTCGCCCAGCCGGGCCACACCTTCCCCTGCGCTGTTGTCGTTCCGCATTTGTTTCCGCACGGTTTGACGCGGCCCGGTAGCGATCGCATTGCTTGCGGTATACTGGCGCTTCGTGTCCAACGCATCGGTCGGCACCCGGCTGTCGGGGCCGGTTCTCCGGGAAAGGCGAGCATGACCCAGCAGCAGTCGCAGCACGGGCCCCAGGCCGAGCAGGCCCCGGAACTGCCCTTCCGCACCCTGCTCTACCGTTTCATTTTCTTCGACTGGCTGTTCGCCGACGTCGGCCGGGCGCGCAACGCCATCGAGCGCCATGCCGCCTTCCAGCACAACCGGCGCATGAGCAAGTACCTGCCGGTCTACCTGCGCCGCTGGTCCTTCCTGACCGCCTTCGATTTCGCGCTCGGCTTCCTGCTCGAGCGGGCGCTGCAGGCGACCCTGCTGTCGGCCTGGTTCTTCACCTGGTCGTGCATCACGGCGACCGGCATGGTGGTGATCACGGTTGCCTGGGTATTCCTGAGCCAGCCGCCGCAGTCCTGACCGGCCCGGAAATGCGAGTAATGTGCAGTGCCTCCTCCGCCACCACAATGCGTCCATACGCAACTGTTCAATAAAAACGCCGCTTGACACCGAACTATATTCGGCCTAAAGTCTCCTCAATGTCTATCCAACTGCATCTGCCGACTTCCCTACCTGCCGCTGGCGCTCTATCGCTAGCGTCGCACCTACTACGCGCTTAATTGCCGCCGCCGTATCCGGTCCACGGCCGGATTCCCGAAGTAGTCAGAGGAAAGTTGTACGATGCAAGTCTTCACCCACCCCGTCGTTTCGTTCACCCGCAAGGCAGCCCCGCTGTCGCCGGCCTCCCGCGCCGCCACGCGCCTGCTGCTAAAACTACCGATCGGTTGCCGGGCCTAGCGTCGCGTGGCCCGTCCGGCAGCCTTCGCCACTTCCGCCTTCCAGGCAGTCCAGCGCAGTCGTCCCGATTTTTCGTTTTCAAGCAGGAGCATTCGATATGTTGACCAACCCAGCCGCCAAATACCGTCCCTTCCCCGCCATCGCCCTCGAGAACCGCCAGTGGCCAGGCAAGACCATCACCCGCCCGCCGATCTGGATGAGCACCGACCTGCGCGACGGTAACCAGGCGCTGATCGAGCCGATGAGCCCGGAGAAGAAGCTGCGTTTCTTCCAGATGCTGGTGAAGATCGGCGTGAAGGAGATCGAAGTCGGTTTCCCGTCGGCCTCGCAGACCGACTTCGACTTCGTGCGCATGCTGGTGGAAGACAAGCACATCCCCGACGACGTCAGCATCATCGTCCTGACCCAGGCGCGCGATGAGCTGATTCGCCGCACGGTGGAGTCGGCGGTCGGCGCCAAGCGCGCCATCGTCCACATCTACAACTCGGTGGCGCCGGTGTTCCGCCGCGTGGTATTCGGCATGGAGCGCGAGGAGATCGTCGAGATCGCCGTCAAGGGCACGCGCCTGATCAAGGAGCTGGTGGCCGCCCATCCGGAAACCCGCTGGGGCCTGGAATATTCGCCGGAGTCGTTCTCGACCACCGAACTCGATTTCTCGAAGCAGATCGTCGATGCCGTCAGCGCCGTCTGGCAGCCGACGCTCGACAACCCGATGATCGTCAACCTGCCGTCGACCGTGGAAGCCGCGACGCCGAACGTCTACGCCGACCAGATCGAATGGATGTGCCGCCACCTCGAGCGCCGCGAAGCGCTCGTCATCAGCGTGCACCCGCACAACGACCGCGGCACCGCCGTCGCGGCGGCCGAGCTGGCGGTGATGGCCGGCGCCGACCGCGTCGAGGGCTGCCTGTTCGGCAACGGCGAGCGCACCGGCAACGTCGACCTGGTTACCCTGGCCATGAACCTCTACACCCAGGGCGTGCACCCGGGCCTGGACTTCTCCGACATCGACGCCGTGCGCCAGGTGGTCGAGGAATGCAACCAGCTGCCGGTGCACCCGCGCCATCCGTATGCGGGCGACCTGGTGTTCACTGCCTTCTCGGGCTCGCACCAGGACGCGATCAAGAAGGGCTTCGCCCAGCAGAAGGCGGACGCGATCTGGGAAGTGCCCTACCTGCCGATCGACCCGCAGGACCTGGGCCGCAGCTACGACGCCGTGATCCGCGTCAATAGCCAGTCCGGCAAAGGCGGCATGGCGTATCTCCTGGAGCAGGAATACGGCCTGCAATTGCCGCGCCGCCTGCAGATCGAATTCTCGCGCGTGGTCCAGCAGCTGGCCGACAGCAGCGGGCGCGAGATCGCCGCCAGCGACATCCACGAGCTGTTCCAGCGCGAATACCTGGAGAACGAAGCGCCCTACCGCTACGTCTCGCACCGCATGAGCGAGGACAGCACGGGCGCGCAGCCGGTGCAGGTCGAGGTGACCGCGATGCACGAGCGCGTGCAGGCCGTGAAGCGCGGCGTCGGCAACGGCCCGATCGACGCCTTCGTGAACGCCCTCGGCCTGGACATCCGCCTGATGGACTACCACGAGCACTCGATCGGCTCGGGCGCGAATGCGCGCGCCGCCTGCTACGTCGAGCTGCGCGTCGGGAATGGCGCGACCCTGTTCGGCGCCGGCATCGACAGCAATATCGTGACGGCCTCCTTCCGCGCCGTGCTGTCGGCGGTGAACCGTCATCTCGCTGCGGAAAACGCCAAGGCGCCCGCCATCGCCGCGTAATACCCGGCCCACCCGGCGCCCACAGGCGCCTTCCCACCCGGTCCGGGCGTTCCCGGACCGTTCCCCCGGCGATCGACGATCGCCGGGCAAGCCTTTCCTGAACATCCAGCCCGGCCAGCACTTATAATCGTGCTCGGCCGTGCATTCGGCGCGGCGTGTTCAATGATCGGAAAGCCCATGAAGAAAGCGCTCTACCTGCTCCTGTTCGCGTCCGCCGCCGCCGCCGCCGGCGACGACGCCGTGCTGAAATGCCGTACCCTGACGGACGGCGCACAACGCCTTGCCTGTTACGACGCCATGCCGCTCGGCGCACCTGCAGCGGCCGCCTCCGGCCGCAGCGCCGAGCAGAATTTCGGCATGACCCAGGCCGCCAGGGAGCCGGAGCCGGACCAGATCGAGAGCAACATCGTCGGCGATTTCGATGGCTGGAGCGCGAATACCCGGATCACGCTGGCCAACGGCCAGGTCTGGCGCATCAGCGACGGTAGCGAAGCGGTGCTGCCCCGGTTGCACAATCCAAAGGTGCGCATCACGCGCGGCCTGCTGGGCGGCGCCCTGTACTTCAAGGTGGACGGCCAGAACAGCACGGCGCGGGTGCGCCGGGTGCAATAACAGGGCATCATAGCGGCATAACGGTGACATAACAGCAGCATAACCGCGGCACTGCGTGCGGCCGCGCTCCGCGCAGCGCCGGCCTGGTCGAAAGCGAGTCTGCCATGAAGAAGAGCGAAGCGAGACGCCAGGCCATCCTGGATGCGGCGACCGGCGTGTTCCATGCAGCCGGCTTCGACCGCGCCTCGATGTCGGACATCTGCAACCGCGTCGGCTTTTCGAAGGCGACGGTCTACGGCTATTTCAAGTCGAAGGAAGAGCTGCTGCTGGCCATCGCCACCGAGGCGGCCGAAACGGAATTCGCCGCGGCGCAAGTGGCCATGGGGTCGCTGGCGCAACCGGCCGCCGACCTCGCCGCCGCGCTCGACGGTTTCGGCCGGCGCTACCTCGCTTTCACCTGTTCGCCCGAAGCACTGGCGATGCGGCGCCTGATCCTGGCCGAGGCGGGACGCCTGGGGCTCGGCAACCAGTGCTACGATCTCGGTCCGGCGCGCATCACCGCCGCCCTGGCCGCCCTGCTGCACGAGGCCATGGACGCCGGCCAGCTGCGCGAAGCCGGCAGCATGCTGGCTGCGCGCCACCTGAAAGCCCTGCTCGACGCCGAATGGGGCGAGCGCCTGCTGTTCCAGACGGCCGAGGCGCCGACGCCCGAGCAAATCGACGGCGCCGCCCAGCGCGCGGTGGCGACCTTCATGGCGGCCTACCGCCCGGGCCGGCCGCTCCCTGCCTGAACCCTGCTTTGACGATGAAGACACTGTATTTGACGATCCTGCTGGCCCTGCCCCTGGGAGCCGGCGCGGCGGACCTGAACAATGGACAGCGCCTGTTCGGCACGCGCTGCGCGTCCTGCCATAGCGTCGGCCCGTCCGCGCGCTCCGGCTTCGGCCCCCAGCTCAACGCCCTGTTCGGCCGCCGCGCCGGCAGCCTGCCCGGCTATGGCTACTCGGCGGCGATGAGGCGCTCGAACATCGTCTGGTCCGACAAGACGCTCGCCGCCTTCCTCGACGACCCGGGCGACCTGGTCCCCGGCACCAAGATGCGCTTCTGGGGCATGAGCAACGACAAGCAGGTCGCCGACCTGCTGGCCTACCTGCGCAGCCAGCAGCAGGTCCAGACGCGCTGAGGCCGCCGCCGACCCGCGCCTGCTGACCGTGGACGGCTACCTGCGCGAGGTCGACGCGCGCTGATCGCGGCCGTCGCCACCCAGGTCCACGCGCCGCAACCGGTACAGGACGTGGCGCGACAGCCGGTGCCCGGGCGGCAGCGCCGGATGGGCAAAGTCGCCGTCCGGGTCGCGGCGCATCCCGAGGCGCTCCATGACCCGGCGCGAGCGCAGGTTGTCCGGCACGGTGAACGAGACGATCTCGTCGAGTCCAAGGGCGCCGAAGCCGTGCGCTATGCTGGCGCGCGCGCCCTCGCCGGCATAGCCCTGCCCCCAGTAGGCGCGGCCCAGGAACCAGCCCAGCTCGAAACAGGGCGCGAACGGTTGGTCGAAGTCCTGGTATTTAAGGCCGACGAAACCGGCCAGGACGCCGCTCGCGCGCAGCACCGAGGCGAAGTAACAGGTGCCGTCGCGTTCGTAGAGCCGGTTCTGGGCGGCGAAGAAGGCGCTCGCCTTGTCGCGGGTCCAGGGACCGGGCAGGAAGGCATGGACCTCCGGGTCGGCGCTCAAGGCGACGAAGGGGTCGATGTCGTCGTCGCGCCAGGTGCGCAATGTGAGGCGCTCGGTGTGCAGGACGTCCATGGTCGCTTTTCCACTCACGGATGGAGGATGTCATGCATTGTATGCCCTCGGACTTCGTGGCGCCGTGCGGTTGGCTTCCGTATCATTCCGCGTGGACACAGGTGTCCACCCTACGAAAACCGGGTTTCGTAGGGTGGGCACTTGTGCCCACGCGGTCTCACCATCAGCGCACCGGCGAGCGCGCCGCGAGTCACGTCAAAAAACGGATCAACCCTCATCCGCCTCGCGCGCCAGATTGCTCCGCACCCGCTGCAGCAGCACATGCAACTGCGCCCGCTGCGCCTCGTCCAGCCCCGTCAGCCCCACCTCCGACAGCGCCGTCCCGATCCGGTGCAGCTGCCCATGCAGCGCCCGGCCCGCTTCGCTCAGGTAGAGCCGCGTGCTGCGCCGGTCCGCCTCGTCCGCGCTGGCATCGAGCAGGCCCCGGTCGCGCAGGCCGCGGATCAGCCGCGTCAGCTGGGCCTTGTCGCGTCCCGAATGGGCCACGAGGTCGCTCAGCGTCGCTCCCGGCTCGCGCGCGAAGAAGCGCAGCACCTTGCTCTCCATGTGGGTCAGCTCGTGCTCGCCGCCGGCAAAGGCGCGGAACTGCTGCGAACGGTAGAGGTGCATGATCGCGTGGATGGCGTCGAACACGTCGCCCACGGCGCCGGACGCAGTATCCAACCCGGCCTCGGGCGGATTTTGGTTGACTTTATCAACTTGTGTTCGCATAATAGGAGACATTATCAACTAATTGGGTGAAACATGGAACAGCAAAACAGCCGCCAGGTCCAACGCGTGCGCCATGAGCTGCGCCTGCGCGAAGTCACCGTCGCCGGCGTGGCCCCGGTCGGCGCGCACATGGTTGCCATCACCTTCCAGGGCGAGGCGCTGCACGACTTCGTCTCGCTGTCCTTCGACGACCACGTGAAGTTCATGTTCGACGGCGCAGACGGCGTCCAGGTGCGGCGCGACTATACGCCGCGCCGCTTCAGCGCCGCGGCGCGCGCGCTGACGCTCGAATTCGCCCTGCACGGCGACGGCGCCGCCTCGAACTGGGCGCGCCAGGCACGGGTCGGGCAAAAGGTCATCGTCGGCGGGCCGCGTGGCTCGATGATCGTGCCGATGGCCTTCGACTGGTACCTGCTGGCCGGCGACAGCACCGCCCTGCCTGCGATGCGGCGCCGCCTCGAGGAACTGCCGGCCGGCAGCCGCGTCATCGTGGTCGCCGCCGCCGATGCCGGCGACCGCCTGCCTTTCGCTGGCGCGGCGCAGCCTGAAGTGCACTGGGTCGAGGATGACGACGCCCTGGTCGAGCGCGTGCGCACGCTGGCCCTGCCCGAGGGCGCCGGCTTTGCCTGGGGCGCCGGCGAAGCGGCGGCGATGCGCCGCCTGCGCGCCGTGCTGGCCGAGGAAAAAGGCATCGCCAAGGATGCGATGCGCGTCTCGGCCTACTGGAAACAGGGCGTGGCGGACCACCACGAGAATCTGGAGTAAATGCGCCTGGACTGAATGCGCCTGGACCAAATGCGTCTGGCGTAAATGCATGCGTCTGGAATTATCCGCCCCGAAGCCGGAAACCCTCAGCGCTTCCTCGGATGCAGCGCCTGGCGCGCGCGCTTCCTTTCCTCGGCCTTGGCGAAGCGGCGCTTCTGGTCGTCGGTCTCCGGCACCAGCGGCGGCACCTGCTGCGGCTTGCGTTGCTCGTCCACCGCCACCATCGTGAAGTAGCAGCTGTTCGCATGGCGCACCGTGCGTTGCTGGATGTTCTCGGTGACGACGCGGATGCCGACCTCCATCGAACTCGTCCCCGTATAGTTCACCGACGCCAGGAAGGTCACCAGTTCGCCGACGTGGATCGGCTCGAGGAACATCACCTGGTCCACCGATAGCGTCACCACGTAGGAGCCGGAATAGCGGCTGGCGCAGGCATAGGCCACGCTGTCGAGGAACTTCAGGATGGTGCCGCCGTGGACGTTGCCCGAGAAGTTGGCCATGTCGGGCGTCATCAGCACCGTCATGCTCAGCTCGTGGATGGGTCTGCCGTGTTGGTCGTTCATGATTCTGTAGCGCGGGAAGGGAAAGCCTATTCTAGCGCCAAACCGGTTTACTTTCCGAAGCGCAAGAGATCGGACGAAGGCCCGGCTGGCCGCGAAAACGACGAAGTGCACAACAAACCGGCCGAATTGACCGATAATGTCGGTTTTGCGGGCGTCGCCACGCCCATTCCGCCGTTTCTGGAGACTGTATGAACAAAGAAGGCCAATCGACGCTGTCGATCGAAAAATCCTTGATCCCCCTGCCACCCGCGGAGCGCTCGGCGCTGCTGCAGAACCCGGGCTTCGGCCGCGCGTTCAGCGACCACATGGTCACGATCCGCTATACCGAAGGCCGCGGCTGGCATGACGGCAAGGTCGAGGCGCGCGCCAACCTGCCGCTCGATCCGTCGACCATGGTACTGCACTATGCGCAGGAAATCTTCGAGGGCCTGAAGGCCTACCGCCTGCCGCAGGGCGGCGCCGCGCTGTTCCGTCCCGACGCCAACGCGCGCCGCTTCCGTAACTCGGCGGTGCGCCTGGCCATGGCGCCGCTGCCGGACGAACTGTTCCTGGAATCGGTGCACGCCCTGGTATCGGAAGACCGCGACTGGATCCCGGAAGCCGAAGGCTCGGCCCTCTACCTGCGTCCGTTCATGGTCGCCACCGAAGCGGCGCTGGGCGTCAAGCCGGCCAGCGAATACCTGTACTGCGTGATCGCCTCGCCGGTCGGCTCCTACTTCAAGGGCGGCGCGGCGGGCGTGACCCTGTGGGTGTCCGAGAACTACATCCGCGCCGCGCCCGGCGGCACCGGTGAAGCCAAGTGCGGCGGCAACTACGCCGCCAGCCTGGCCGCGCAGGCCGAGGCGATCCGCCAGGGCTGCGACCAGGTCGTGTTCCTGGACGCCGTCGAGCGCAAGTATGTGGAAGAACTGGGCGGCATGAACGTGTTCTTCGTGTTCGAGGACGGTTCGATCCAGACCCCGCCGCTGGGCGGCACCATCCTGCCGGGCATCACCCGCGACTCGCTGATCGTGCTGGCGCGCGACCTCGGCATCACGGTGCGCGAAGAGCCGTACTCGATCGACCAGTGGCGCGCGGACGCGGCCAGCGGCCGCCTGACCGAAGCCTTCGCCTGCGGCACCGCCGCCGTCGTCACCCCGATCGGCAAGGTCAAGGGCAGCAGCTTCGAAGCCACCATCGGCGACGGCGGCGCCGGCCCCGTGACCACGAAGCTGAAGGCCGCCCTGCTCGACATCCAGAACGGCCGCGCGGAAGACCGCCACGGCTGGCTGCAGCGCGTGTTCTGATCGGCACGGCGCGGCCTCGCCGCGCCTATACCGCGGAGCGCCGGCACACGCCGGCGCCCCGCCCCCCCTTGCTCCCATTCCCGACAGCGTCTCTCGCGCGCCCATGCTGAAACTCAGTCTCGACGCCCTGCTCACGGTCGACACCATCGCGCGCCGCGGCTCGTTCGCGGCCGCCGCCAAGGAACTGTTCCGGGTGCCGTCGACGATTTCCTATACCGTCGCCAGGCTCGAGGACGACCTCGGCGTACAGCTGTTCGAACGCTTCGGCCCGCGCGTCACCCTGACCGAGGCCGGCGAGGAGCTGCTGAAGGAAGGCCGCTACCTGCTCAAGGCAGCGGGCGACCTCGAGCGGCGCGTGCGGCGCGTCGCCTCGGGCTGGGAGACCGAATTCACGATCGCGATCGACTCGATGCTGGCGCCCTGTGGCCTGATCCCGGACATCGAGGCCTTCTGCCAGGTGGCGGACCAGACCCGCCTGCGCCTGCTGAAGGAGGAACTCTCGGGCACCTGGGAAGCCCTGCTCGACCGGCGCGCCGACCTGCTGGTGGGCGCCGCCGGCGCGGGTCCTTCCGGCGGCGGCTACACCGCGCTGCCGGTGGCCACCGTCTCCTTCGTGTTCGTGGTGGCGCCCGGCCATCCGCTGGCTGCGGTCGACCGTCCGCTGTCGAAAGCCGACCTGGCGGCGCACCGCGCGGTGTCGGTGTCCGACTCGGCGCGCCAGCTGCAGGCGCGCACCGTCGGCCTGCTGTTCGGCCAGGACACGCTGGCCGTGCCCGACATGCAGACCAAGTACGCCTACCAGCGCGCCGGGCTCGGATTCGGCTTCCTGCCCGCGCCCTGGGTGCGCGAGGATGTCGCCCAGGGGCGGTTCGTGGTGAAACAGGTCGAGGAACCGAAGCCGGACGAGACGCTGCAGCTGGCCTGGCGCACCGGCGAGGAAGGCGCGGCGCTGGCGTGGTGGAAGGAGAGGCTGCGCGGGTCGGATACGGTGGCCAGGATGCTGCTGCGCGATTGACGCCGCATCAAGCGGGACGTAGGGTGGGCACTCCGTGACCACGCGTGAAGCCTGCGTCGTGTTGGCTTTCATGAAGGGCCGCGTGTACTCATCGTTTACGCGTGGGCACGGAGTGCCCACCCTACCCGCATCCGCCCCAGCGAATCAGTGCGGCAAATCGAACAGCAGCACTTCCGCGTTGTCGGCGCCGTTCAGCACGATCGCGGCCTCGTCGTCGACGCGCACGGCGTCCCCGGCCTTGAGCGCGATGCCGTTCACGTTCAGCCGGCCGCGCGCCACGTGCAGGTAGCCGATGCGCTGGTCGCCGAGCGGGAAGCTGACCTCGTCGGCGCCGTCCAGGATGCCGGCGTACAGCGCGGCGTCCTGGCGGATCGAGACCGAACCTTCGCGGCCGTCGTTCGAGGCGACCAGGCGCAGGCGGCCCAGCTTCGATGCGCGGTCGAAGTGCTTTTCCTCGTAACCGGCCGGGGCGCCAGCCTGGTTCGGCTGGATCCAGATCTGCAGGAAGTGGACCGGCTCGCTCGCCGAGTGGTTGTACTCGCTATGGACCACGCCCTTGCCCGCGCTCATGCGCTGCACGTCGCCGTAGCGCAGCACCGAGCCGTTGCCCATGCTGTCCTTGTGCTCGAGGGCGCCGTCCAGCACGTAGGAAATGATCTCCATGTCGCGGTGGCCGTGCGGATCGAAGCCGCCGCCGCCGGCGACGCGGTCCTCGTTGATCACGCGCAGCGGGCCCACGCCCATGTGCGCCGGATCATGGTAGTGGCCGAAGGAGAAGGTGTGCTTCGAGTCCAGCCAGCCAAAGTTGGCAACGCCGCGTTCTTCGCTTTTACGTACTTTCAACATGATGCACTCCTTTTTGATGGGCCGTTCGAACCGTTCGAACATCTGCGCCAAGCGGGACTCTTACTCCGTTGTGCGCTGGGGCCGCGTTGTCGATAAAGTACATTATGCAGGTTCGCGGCGGGCGTAAAAAGCGAGTAGTTTGCCGGCCTATCATCGAAGAATTCGAACATCCTGCGAGCGCCAGGTTTAGGGCTCGCTCCGGGCCTGCATCGGCTCGCCGATCGCATAGAAATGGCCGCCGGCGACGTGATGAATGCTGCGCCATTCCGTGCCGGCGGTCTCGAAGTGCCAGTGGCCGTCCTTGAACACGCGTTCGTCGGCCCAGGCGGCCGTGACTTCGCCGATGAAGAGGTCGTAGGCTTGCTGGTTGTGCGGCTCCGGCACCAGGCGGCAGGCCAGCCAGGCCGAGCAGCCGGCGACGAAGGGCATGCCGGTCTCGCCGAGCCGGACCAGCTCGACGCCGGCCACCTCCAGCTTGCCCGGTTCGCTGGCGCGCCCGCGCGTGCCCACTTCATGGGTCAGCTGCAGCAGCCGCACGGTCGGCACCTGGATCACGAACTGGCCGCTGGCTTCGACCAGGCCGCGCGTATGCGTGCTCTTGTCGAGCACCACGGTCAGCTTCGGCGGCGCGAAGTCGAGGGCGCAGGCCCAGGCCGCCGCCATGACGTTGTCGACGCCCGCGTGGCGGGCCGAGACCAGGACCGTCGGCCCATGGGTCAGCAGGCGGTAGGCCTTTTCCAGGGGGACGGGTCGAATGTGTTCGTTCATGCTTCACTCCAGATGGGATCGCACGGCGCCGGGCACGGGGCGCCGCCTGATCGGATAAGATGCATTGTATGACAGGCCGATCCGGCGCCTGTCCACGGGAGAATCCATGAAGCACGCGTCGGCGCCCGCGCCGGATAGCGCAGTTGCCGACATCGCGCCAGGCATGGTGCGCCTGCTGGCCTTTGCCGCCGGCGTCATCGTCGCCAACCTGTATTACGCCCAGCCGCTGGTCGGGCCGATCGCGGCCGCCACCGGCTTGTCGGCGGGTGCCGCCGGCCTGGTCGTCACCCTCACCCAGATCGGCTACGCGCTCGGCCTGTTCTTCATCGTCCCGCTCGGCGACCTGGTCGAGAACCGGCGCCTGGTGTTCGTGCTGTTGCTGGGCACCGCGCTGGCCCTGGCGGCCGCCGCCTTCAGCGAGCAGGCCTGGCTGTTCCTCGCCAGCTCGCTCGGCATCGGCCTCGGTTCGGTGGCGGCCCAGGTGCTGGTGCCTTTCGCGGCCCACCTGTCGCGCGACGAAACGCGCGGCTACAACGTCGGCAGGGTCGTCAGCGGCCTGCTGCTGGGGATCATGCTGGCGCGCCCGGTAGCCAGCCTGGTAGCCGACCACGCCGGCTGGCACAGCATGTTCGGCGCCGCCGCCCTGGTCGTGCTGGCGCTGGCCTTCCTCCTGCGCCGCCGCCTGCCGCTGCGCCAGCCTGGTTCGCCGCTCTCTTACTGGTCGCTGATCGGCTCCCTGCGCACGCTGTTCGCCACCACGCCGGTGCTGCGCCGGCGCGCCGCCTACCAGGCCGCCATGTTCGGCTGCTTCAGCCTGTTCTGGACCGTGACGCCGCTGGTGCTGGCCGGCCCCGCCTTCGGCCTGTCGCAGACCGGCATCGCGGTCTTCGCCCTGGTCGGCATGGCCGGCGCCGTGGCCTCGCCGATCGCCGGCAAGCTGGCCGACCGCGGCCACACCCTGCCGGCCACCGCCTGCGCCCTGCTGCTGGCAGTGGCCGGTTTCGCCCTGCCGCTGCTGGCACCGCTGCTGGCATTTGAGTCGCGCGACCTGGCGCTGGCCTTGCTGGTGGTCGCCGCGATCGTGGTCGACATGGCCGTCGCCGCCAACATGGTCCTCGGCCAGCGCGCGATCTTCGCCCTCGGCGCGGAAGTGCGCGGCCGCCTGAACGGCATCTATTTTTCGCTGTTTTTCGTTGGCGGCGCGGCCGGTTCGGCGGCCGGCGGCTGGGTGTACGCGCAGTACGGCTGGCATGCGGTCCTGCTGCTGGGCATGGCCCTGCCGGGCGCCGCCCTGCTCTACTGGCTCAGCGAATACCTGGCCAGCACGCGGACCGTAGGCGAGCCGAGCTGAGGGGCTTGGGCCTCAGGCCAGGCGCGCCAGTTCCGCTTCGCTGAAGCCGGCGCGGCGGCGCGCCTCGATATTGAACGGGCCTTTCAATACCGGCGCCTTGTAGCGCACGGTCAGCGCGTCGTAGGTGGAGACCGGTTCGAGCCCGCGCTCGGCACACAGGTGCAGGTACCAGCGGTTGCCGATCTCGACGTGGCCTTCCTCGTCGCGCAGCAGGATGTCGAGGATCTCCGCCGCCGCCCCGTCGCCGGCCTGGGCTAGTTTCGCGCGCAGCGGCGGGATCGCGTCCAGGCCGCGCGCTTCCAGCGTGCGCGGCACCAGGGCCATGCGTGCCAGCACGTCGTCGCTGGTCTTGCCGACCATCTCCCACAGGCTGTCGTGGCCCGGAAAATCGCCATAGACGTAGCCGAGGCCGGCCAGGTGGCCCGACAGCAGTTCGAAGTGATAGGCCTCTTCGCGCGCCACGCGCAGCCAGTCGGTGTAGTACGCAAGCGGCATGCCGGGGAAGCGCCACAGGGCGTCCAGCGCCAGGTTGACCGCGTTGAATTCGATGTGGGCCAGCGCATGGATCAGCATGGCGCGCCCTTCGGTGGTCGCCATCGAGCGGCGTCCGACCAGGCGCGGCGGCACCAGCTCGGGCCTTTCGGGGCGGCCGGGAATGGCGCCGGCGGGTTGCAGCACCGCGGCATTGTCGACCCGGGCCTGGCCCTGGCTATGCAGCTCGGCAAGTTCCGCGACCATGCGGGTTTTCGCCGCCGGATCGGTTTCGAGCAGGGATGCCAATGCGCCGGCGCGCAGCTCGGTCGGAAGTGCCATGGTGTATGTCGTCGTCATCAAAGCGCGCAGTGTAGCAAACCGGGGCGTTGGCCGGCCATATGCGGAAAACAGATACGCATCTAGCAAAAGCTTCGTTCCCATCGGCCGGGCGAGTCTTTAAGGTATGCCTTACCTGATGACTTTTCCGGAACAATCATGATCAAGAATAAGCTGTTCGCCCTCGTCGCCGCCACCGTTGCCGCCGCCGCCCTCCTGCAACCGGCCTTTGCCGCCGACATCAACCTGCTCAACGTCTCCTACGACCCGACGCGCGAGCTCTACCAGGACGTGAACGCGGCCTTTGCCAAATCGTGGAAGGCGCAAACCGGCGACAACGTCAGGATCAAACAATCGCACGGCGGCTCGGGCAAGCAGGCGCGCTCGGTGATCGACGGCCTGGAGGCCGACGTCGTCACCCTGGCCCTGGGCTACGACATCGACGCCCTGGTCGACAAGGGCCTGCTGCGCCACGGCTGGCAGGCGCGCCTGCCGCACAACAGCGCGCCGTATACCTCGACCATCGTGCTGCTGGTACGCAAGGGCAACCCGAAAGCCATCAAGGACTGGAACGACCTGGTGAAACCCGGCGTCTCGGTGATCACGCCGAATCCGAAGACCTCGGGCGGCGCGCGCTGGAACCACCTCGCGGCCTGGGGCTATGCGCTGCGCCAGCCGGGCGGCAACGAGAACACCGCCAAGGAATTCCTGCGCAAGCTGTACAAGAACGTGCCGGTGCTCGATTCCGGCGCGCGCGGCGCCACCACCACCTTCGTCGAACGCGGCATCGGCGACGTGCTGATCGCCTGGGAGAACGAAGCCTACCTGGCGGTGAAGGAACTCGGCCCGGACAAGTTCGACATCATCACGCCCTCGGTCAGCATCCTGGCCGAGCCGCCGGTGGCCGTGGTCGACCGTTTCGCCGACAAGCACCAGACCCGCAAGGTGGCCGAGGCCTACCTGAACTACCTCTACACCGACGAGGCCCAGGCCATCATCGCCAACAACTACTACCGTCCGGCCACGCCGAAGGCGGCCAGGCAGTTCGCGGACCGCTTCCCGCAGGTGAAGCTGTTCACCATCGGCGACGTCGCCGGCAACTGGGCCAACGCCCAGAAGACCCACTTCGCCGACGGCGGCGTGTTCGACCAGATCTACCTGACGAAGTAACCGCTCCGCCGTTCTATGGGGCAAGGGGCGGGCGCCGGGGCGGGAAACACGCGATAATCGTGGTTCCCGCAACCAGGAGGATCGTGCGATGTACATCCCTGCCCACTTCGACGAACCGCGCCGCGAGGCCCTGCATGCGCTGATCCGGGACCATCCCTTCGGCACCCTGGTGACGCATGGGGCGCAGGGACTCGACGCCAACCACCTTCCCTTCGCGCTGGTCGACCAGCCGGACGGTCCCGTCCTGCTCCACGCCCACGTGGCGCGCGCCAATCCGCTCTGGCGCGAGGCCGGCGACGGCGACGAAGTGCTCGTCATCTTCCGGGCCGGCGACGCCTATGTGTCGCCCAACTGGTGTCCGTCCAAGCACGAAAACCACAAACAGGTGCCGACCTGGAACTACATGGTGGTCCATGCCCACGGCCGCATCCGCGTGCGCGACGACGAGCGCTTCGTGCGCGCCGTGGTCGGGCGCCTGACCAAAACCCACGAAGCGGCCCAGCCGACACCCTGGAAGATGGCGGACAGCCCGCGCGAATTCATCGACACCCTGCTGCAGGCGGTGGTGGGCATCGAGATCGAGATCACGCGCCTGGTGGGCAAGTCGAAACTCAGCCAGAACAAGGCGTTGCCTGACCTGCGCGGGGCGGCCGAGGGGGTGAAGGCGAGCGGAGGCGAGGCGGTTGGCAACGCCATGCTGGCCCGCGCCCAGGCCAACGGCAGCGACCGCCAGGCCGGCTAGGGTGTATCTGGCTGAACGCCGAGGAGAGGGAACACAATGGTTGCCACGACGAGTAGGGTGGGCGCCCCGTGCCCACGCGTGAACGTCATGTCATGTTGGCGTAACGTCATGCGCTAGCTGAACGCGCGAACGGCCTCCATCTACCCTGCTGGCAGAGCCAAAACGGCTTGAATGCAGTCAGATAGACCTAGCCCTCGTCGCCGGCCGCCACCACCCGATTGCGCCCGCCGCGCTTGGCCGCGTACAGCGCCCGGTCGGCGGCGGCGATCAGCGCCGCGGCATCGTTCAGGTGCGTGCGCTCGAAGCTGGCCACGCCGATGCTGAGGGTGACGATGGGCCGCACCGCCTGCGGCGCGTGCTCCAGCGCCAGACCGGCGACATGCTCGCGGATCGCGTTCGCATGCCCGCGCGCCTGCTCCAGCGTGGTGTCGGGCAGGATTGCCGCGAACTCCTCGCCGCCATAGCGCGCGGCGACGTCGGCCGGGCGCTTGAGCATGGCGGCCAGGGCCTGGGCCACCATCGACAGGCAGGCGTCGCCGCCCTGGTGGCCGAAATGGTCGTTGTAGGCCTTGAAGGAATCGATGTCCATCAGCAGCAGCGACAGGGCCCCGCCGCTGCGCTGGGCGCGGCGCAGCTCGCGCTCGAGCGCCACGTCGAAATGGCGGCGGTTGGCGATGCCGGTCAGGCCATCGACGTAGGAGCGGGCGCGCAGCGACTCGGCATGCTCGAGCAGCTGGCGCTCGCGTCCGAGCGCGCCGCTGACGTCGCGGATCTCGATCAGGCAGAAGGCCTGGCCGTTCTCGGCGAAAGGCGTGACCAGCACGGCCTGCTCGATCCGTTCGCCGTCGAAGCTGCCCGCCGCGCGCAGCGGAAACGGCGTGCGGTCCTGGGCCTGGGGCACCCGGGTGGTGATGTTGTCGAATAGGGCCGCCAACACCGCCGCCTCCAGGCGCGAGCCGCGCAGCCCGGCGAAGACCTCGAACAGCCCCTGTCCCTTCACCCGCGCCGCGGAACGGCCCGAACGCGCGCTCATCCAGCGGTTCCAGAGCACGATGTTCTGCCGGGCGTCGACGACGACCAGGCCGCAGTCGGCAAGATTGACGGCCTGGTGGGCAAAGTCGGCTGGGGTGTCGGGCGTGGTGGTCAGCACAGTGACAGTTCGATTGGGAAACTATCGATGATACTGGAAAACGCGATGCTTGCCGACCACTGCCATGGCGGCGATTGCGCGATAATCTTGCCATCGGCCCGGTCAACCCCATCTGTCACGCATGAACGATCTCGCCCTTCCCGCCAGCCTGCGCCACGACTTCCATCCGGCGGTCGCCGCCTGGTTCGCCGCCAGCTTCTCCGGCGCCACCGAGGCCCAGCTGCGCGCCTGGCCGTTGATCCAGTCCGGCCGCGCCCCCCTGGTCGCCGCGCCGACCGGCTCGGGCAAGACCCTGACCGCTTTCCTGGCCGCGATCGACGCCCTGGTGCGCACCAGCACCGACGGCCCGCTACCGGACGAGACCCGGGTGCTCTACGTCTCGCCGCTGAAGGCCCTGTCGAACGACATCCGGGTCAACCTCGAAGGACCGCTGGCGGGTATCGACCGCCAGCTCGCCGCGATGAACCTCCCGGCGCACGGCATCCGCAGCGCCGTGCGCACCGGCGACACCACCACCGCCGAACGCAACGCCATGCGCCGCCGGCCGCCGCACATCCTGGTCTCCACCCCGGAGTCGCTGTATGTGCTGCTCGGCTCGGACAGCGGGCGCGCCATGCTCGCTACCGTGCGCACCGTGATCGTGGACGAGATTCACGCGGTGGCCGGCAGCAAGCGCGGCAGCCACCTGACATTGAGCCTGGAGCGGCTGGATGCGCTATGCGCACAGCATGGCAACCCGGCCCCGGTGCGGATTGGCCTGTCGGCCACCCAGAAACCGATTTCCAGCGTCGCCGACTTCCTCGTCGGCGCCGGTGCATCCTGCGCCGTGGTCGACGTCGGCCACGTGCGCGCCCGCGACCTGGCGCTGGAACTGCCGCCGGTGCCGCTGGAGGCGGTGATGCCGAACGACGTCTGGGAGCGCGTCTACGACCGCATGGCCGAACTGGTGGTGCTGCACCGGACCACCCTCATCTTCGTCAACACCCGGCGCATGGCCGAACGCCTGGCACGCCACCTGGGCGAGCGCCTCGGCGCCGGCCACGTGGCCGCCCACCACGGCAGCCTGGCCAAGGAATACCGGCTCGACGCCGAACAGCGCCTCAAGCGCGGCGAACTGCAGGCGCTGATCGCCACCGCCTCGTTGGAACTGGGGATCGACATCGGCGACGTCGACCTGGTCTGCCAGGTCGGCTCGCCCCGCAACATCGCGGCCTTCCTGCAGCGCGTCGGCCGCTCCGGCCACTTCGTCGGCGGCACGCCGAAGGGCCGCCTGTTCCCGACCTCGCGCGACGACCTGGTCGAATGCGCCGCCCTGCTCGACTGCGTGCGGCGCGGCGAACTCGATGCCCTGCGCATCCCGCGCGCGCCGCTCGACGTGCTGGCCCAGCAGATCGTGGCCGAAGTGGCCTGCCGCGAGTGGGCCGAGGACGACCTGTTCGACCTGGTGCGGCGCGCCCGGCCCTACGCCGGGCTCGAACGGGAAAGCTTCGACGCCCTGCTGCGCATGCTGGCCGAGGGCTACACCACGCGCGCGGGCGTGCGCGGCGCCTACATCCACCGCGACGCGGCGACGCGCTCGCTGCGCGGCCGGCGCGGCGGCAAGCTGGCGGCCGTGACCTCGGGCGGCACCATCCCCGAGAATGCCGACTACACCGTGCTGCTCGAACCGCAGGGGCTGTCGGTGGGCAGCGTCAACGAGGACTTCGCGGTCGAGAGCCTGGCCGGCGACGTGTTCCAGCTGGGGAACACATCCTACCGCATCATGAAGGTCGAATCGGGCAAGGTCCGGGTCGAGGACGCCCACGGCGCCGCGCCCAATATCCCGTTCTGGCATGGCGAGGCGCCGGGACGCAGCGACGAATTGTCCACCGGCGTGGCGCGCCTGCGCGCCGAGGTCGAGTGCCAGTTGGCCGGGGCGAACGACGGTGCACCGCTGGACCGGGCGCTGGACTGGCTGGCCGAGCATCTCGGCCTGAAGGAAGACGCCGCGTCGCAGATCGTCGACTACCTGGCCCGCGCGCGCAGCGCGCTGGGCGCCCTACCGACCCAGGATACGCTGGTGATGGAACGCTTCTTCGACGAATCCGGCGGCATGCAGCTGGTACTGCACAGCCCCTTCGGCAGCCGCATCAACCGCGCCTGGGGCCTGGCGCTGCGCAAGCGCTTCTGCCGCAGCTTCAACTTCGAGCTGCAGGCCGCCGCCACCGAGGACGCGATCATCCTGTCGCTGTCGACCAGCCACAGTTTTCCGCTGGACGAGGTCTGGCGCTACCTGCGCGCGAACACGGCCGAATCCATCCTGGTGCAGGCCCTGCTCGACGCCCCGGTGTTCAACGTGCGCTGGCGCTGGAACGCGACCACGGCGCTAGCCCTGCCGCGCTTTGCCGGCGGGCGCAAGGTCGCGCCCCAGCTGCAGCGCATGAAGAGCGACGACTTGCTGGCCTCGGTGTTTCCCGACCAGGCGGCCTGCCTGGAAAACATCGTCGGCGAACGCGAGCTGCCCAGCCACCCGCTGGTCGACCAGACCCTGGACGACTGCCTGCACGACGCCATGGACAGCGAGGGCTGGCTGGCGCTGCTGCGGCGCATGGAGGCGGGCGAAGTGCGCCTGCTGGCGCGCGACCTGCCGGCGCCGTCGCCGCTGGCGGCCGAGATCCTGAATGCGCGGCCCTACGCCTTCCTCGACGACGCGCCGCTCGAAGAGCGCCGCACCCAGGCGGTGCTGAACCGGCGCTGGAGCGATCCCGCCTCGCCCGACGACCTTGGCGCGCTGGATGCCGATGCGATCGCTGCCGTGGCCGAGGAGGCCTGGCCGCGCGCCCGCAGCGCCGACGAAGTGCAGGAAGCGCTGGTCGCGCTGGGCTGCGTCACCGAAGGCGAGGCGCAAGGCCAGGAGGGCTGGCCGGACTGGCTGGCGCACCTGGCGGCCGGCGGGCGCGCGACGCGCATGCGCATTCAGGGCGGCGCGGATCTCTGGGTCGCGCTCGAACGCCTCGACTGCCTGCGGGCGGTCTATCCCGATGCCGCCATCGCGCCGCCGCTGGAGGCGCCCGACAGCCACCGCGGCAACGAGGGCGAGCCCTGGACGGTCGACAGCGCCCTGGTGGAACTGGTGCGCGCCCGGCTGTCGGGCAGCGGGCCGCGTCCGCTCGCCGCCATCGCAGCCGGCCTGTCCCTGCCGGCCGGCGCCGTCGCCATCGCCCTGGCCGCGCTGGAAAGCGAAGGTTATGTCATGCGGGGGCGCTTCACGCCGGGCGCGCCTGACGAGGAGTGGTGCGAACGCCACCTGCTGGCGCGCATCCACCGCTACACCATCAAGCGCCTGCGGCGCGAG
Source organism: Massilia haematophila (assembly GCF_042647645.1). NCBI lineage: Bacteria > Pseudomonadati > Pseudomonadota > Betaproteobacteria > Burkholderiales > Oxalobacteraceae > Massilia > Massilia haematophila. The sequence goes on from NZ_JBHRVV010000001.1 coordinate 1,578,329, forward strand.
ATCGAGCCGGTCGAATTGCAGGACTTCATGCGCTTCCTGTTCGACTGGCAGCACCTGACGCCCGACACCCAGTGGCAGGGCCAGGAAGCGCTGCCCCAGCTGCTGGCCCTGCTCGAAGGCTACCCGGCGCCGGCCGGTTCCTGGGAACCGGACCTGCTGGCGCTGCGCATGCCGGACTATTCCATCCTCTGGCTGGACGACCTGTGCCGCGCCGGCAAGCTGGTCTGGACCCGGATCGATGCGCCCCGCTCGGTGGCCGGCGGCCCGGTGCGCTCGACCCCGATCGTGCTGCTGCCGCGGCGCCGGACCGCGCTCTGGCATGCGCTGCCCCAGGATGCCGGTGCGCCGGAAGTGTCGCCACGCGCGGCCGTGGTGCTGGATGTGCTGCGCCGCCACGGCGCCCTGTTCTTCGACGAACTGGTGCACGAGGTGCGCATGTTGCCGGTGGAACTGGAGAACGCGCTGGGCGAACTGGTGAGCCTGGGCCTGGTCAATGCCGACAGCTTCGCCGGCATGCGCGCGATGCTGCAGCCGGTGGCGAAACGCGCCAGCATGGACCGCAAGCGCCGCCGCGGCGCCGGCCCGAGCATGGAGGAAGCCGGGCGCTGGGCGCTGGTGCGGCGCGCAGGTGCGAACGATGCGGACGCCCCGCCGGCGCAGGACGCGAACCCGCCGCGCCGGCGCCGGCTGCCCGCGGAGACGCTCGAATACGTCGCCCTGACCCTGCTGCGCCGCTACGGCGTGATGTTCTGGCGCCTGCTCGAGCGCGAGGCGCCCTGGCTGCCGTCCTGGCGCGAGCTGCTGCCGGTCTACCACCGGCTCGAAGCGCGCGGCGAGATCCGCGGCGGGCGCTTCGTTGCCGGCTTCTCGGGTGAGCAGTTCGCGCTGCCGGAGGCGATTCCCCTGCTGCGCGAAGTGCGGCGCCGCCCGCACGACGGGGCGCTGGTCTGCCTGTCCGGGATCGATCCGCTGAACCTCTGCGGCACCCTGCTGCCTGGCGACAAGGTGCCGGCGCTGGGCGGCAACCGCATCCTGTTCCGCGACGGCCTGCCGGTCGCCCACATCGTCGCCGGCAAGATCGGCTACCCAGCACCGCCCGGCGCCGAGCGCGAGCTGTTCCACGCCCACCTGGTCGGGCGCGGCAGGTTCTGATTTGGACGTGCCACGGCGCGGATGGTATCGTTTGCGTCCCACTCCACAACGAAAGATCGGCATGCAAGCGACGAGCTATGACACGAACAACCCCTTCGCCCGCATCCTGCGCGGCGAACTGCCTTCGATCCGGGTCTACGAGGACGAAGCCACCATCGCGATCATGGACATCATGCCCCAGGCCGATGGCCACGTCCTGGTGATCCCGAAGGAAGCCGCCGCCGAGATCTTCGCGCTGTCCGAGGAAAGCGCCGCCTGCATCCGCACCACGAAACGGGTCGCCGCCGCGGTGAAGGCCGCAATGGAGGCGCCGGGCGTCATGATCGCCCAGTTCAACGGCAGCGCCGCGGGCCAGACCGTGCCCCACGTGCACTTCCACATCGTCCCGCGCCATGCGGACATTCCTCTCAAGCCGCACGCCGGCGTCCCCGCGGACACCGGCCGGCTGCGCGAACTCGCCGAGCGCATCGTCGCCGCCTTGCCGGCCGGCGACGCGTAAGAACGTAACGCAGGCGAGCGTTGCGGTCCTGCGACGCTCGCGCCATGCGGGTCTAGAAAATCCCGCGCCACGGCCCGCGCCCAAACGGACGCGAGGACAGCGCGTGGCATACTGGGCCGGCCGTCGAACAGGACGGCGCCGCCCGGAACCGCACGCATTCCGGCCCGGCAAGATGCGAACCCGGCGTGCCCGATGTGGTCGAACCTCCTTTGTCGAGCGTCGTTGCCATGGACCCACATGAAGCGGTACGCATCGCAGCACCTCCAGGCGAAGCCCGCCCGCGGCCGACGCTCGGCCTGCGCGCGGCGGTCGCCCTGATCGTCGGCGTCGTCATCGGCGCCGGCATCTTCAAGGCCCCCGCGATCGTCGCCTCCATGAGCGGCAACGCCACCGCGATGTTCGCGCTGTGGGCGCTCGGTGGCCTGGTCTCGCTGGTCGGCGCCCTCTGTTATGCCGAGCTCACCACCGCGTATCCGCATGCCGGCGGCGACTACCACTTCCTGCAGCGCGCCTACGGCCGCACCGTGGCCTTCCTGTTCGGCTGGGCGCGCTTTTCCGTCATCACCACCGGCTCGATCGCCCTGCTCGGCTTCGTGTTCGGCGACTACCTGCAGCAGGCCCTGCCGTTCCCGGGCCTGGCGCGCGGCACCGGCGCCACCCTGTATGCCTGCGCCGTCATCGCCGTGCTCACCCTGCTCAACCTGCGCGGCATCCGCACCGGCGCCGCGACCCAGGGCTGGCTCACGCTGCTCGAGGTCGGCGGCCTGCTGCTGATTGCGGGCGCCGCCGCCTTCCTGGCCGATCCGGCGCCCGCAGCGCCAGCGTCCGCGATAGCGACCCCGACCGGCACCGGCGGCGAGGCAGCCGCGCACAGCGCAAACTACGGCATGGCGATGGTCTTCGTCCTGCTCACCTACGGCGGCTGGAACGAGGCTGCCTACATCAGCGCCGAGGTGCGCGACGGGCGCCGCTGCATGGTCAAGGCCCTGACCCTGTCGATCCTCATCATCACCGGGCTCTACCTGCTCGTCACCTGGGCCTGCTGGCACGTGCTTGGGCTGGACGGCATGGCCGCGTCCGAGGCGCTCGCCGCGGACGTGATGCGCGCCACCGTCGGCCCGGCCGGCGAAACCGTGATCGCGCTGCTGGTCGCCGTCTCCGCCCTGACCTCGATCAACGCCACCATGATCGTCGGCGCCCGCACCGGCTACGCCATGGGCTGCGACTGGCCGCGCCTGTGTCGCCTCGGGCGCTGGGACGGCGAGCGCGATTCGCCGGCCGCCGCCATGCTGGTGCAGGGCATCGCAGCGCTGGTGCTGGTCGGCGTCGGCAGCGCCGTCGGCAGCGGCTTCAAGGCCATGGTCGAATTCACCGCGCCCGTGTTCTGGCTGTTCTTCCTGCTTGCCGGCGCCTCGCTGTTCGTACTGCGCCGGCGCGAGCCCAGCCTGCCGCGTCCGTTCAAGGTGCCCCTGTATCCCTTGCTGCCGCTGCTGTTTTGCGCCAGCTGCGCCTGGATGCTCTGGTCCAGCCTGTCCTACGTGTTCAGCCAGTCGCTCGGCGGACTGAACGCGGCCTGGATCGGCGTGGCCGTGCTCGGCTTCGGCCTGCTGCTGTTGCCGCTGCTGCGCGGCCGCCAGGAACCGGACGCCACCCCGTCACCCTGAACCCGTCTCGACCACGCCCTGACCACCTAAGGAGAATCCCGATGAATTCCCCCACCAGCCGGCGCCAGGTTCTGCTCCTGGGCGCCACCGCGACCGGACTTGGCCTCTTGCCCGCACCTTCCCTGCTGGCCCAGCCGGTTGCCGACAAGCCGACGCTCGACGTGCCCTATGTGCCGACGCCCCAGGCCGTCGTCGACCGGATGCTGGCGCTGGCCAAGGTCGGCAAGAACGACGTCCTGTTCGACCTGGGCTGCGGCGACGGCCGCATCGTCGTCACCGCCGCCAGCCAGTTCGGCGCCCGCGGCACCGGCATCGACATCGATCCCGAGCGCATCGCCGAGGCCAAGGAGAATGCACGCAAGGCCGGGGTCGAGAAGCAGGTGGAGTTCAGGCAGGCCAACCTGTTCGAGACCGACCTCTCGAAGGCCTCCGTGGTCTCGCTCTACCTGCTGCCGACCATCAACGTCAAGCTGCGCCCCCGACTGTGGCAGCAGTTGAAGGTGGGTTCGCGCGTGGTTTCGCACGCCTTTGACATGGGCAACGAGTGGCCTGCGGACAAGACCGCCACCGTCGACGGGCGCACGATCTATTTCTGGACCATTACCGAGGCCCAGAAACGGCAAGCCAAGGCTTAAGCCCGCTCCGGGCGGCCTTGCGCCGCCCTCTGCCGACTCGCCGGCCGCGAGACGGAAGGTGTTTGCACGCATGGCGATCCCGTGTACACTGTAATGAGAATCATTCGCATCGACGGCAATTCGTCCCTACCTGGGCGTGCCGCCGCTCGCTGCATCACGTACACCGGCAACCGTTCACGCAAAGGAAGCGTATGTGCGACAAACATTCTTCGCCCGGCCCGGCCGGGCTGGCCATCCCCGGTAGACAAGGCTCGCGCCGCCGCAGGCTGTGGGAACTGCCCCGCAACTGCCATTGCCCGCTAGTCGGAGTCGGCCTGCCGCTGGCCCTGCTGCGGCGCCTGGCCGAGAAAGCCGCAGGCGGCGCGCTGCTGCACGACGACTACGAGGTGCACGTCGGCGCGGTGAACGACTGCGGCCACCGCAACCGCCTGGCCGAGGCCATCCAGAAGGAGCTCGACCGCCGCTATGCCGCGGTCGTGTTCCGCTTCCGCAGCGCCAGGAGCACCGCCGAGGTGGCGGCGCTGTGGGATGCGGCGGTCGCGGCCGGCGACGTCGCCGGCGCCTTCTGGGCCGGATTGAGCCACCCGGCCTGCATGCCGGCGCTGGAAGAAAAGATGTGCCGCGACATCCACATGGTCCAGCACCAGGCCGGCGCCTGCGCCCGCGCCGACATCGGCAAGTACAAGGCCGCGCTGGCCGACAAGGCCCGCCTGGAAGCGGAACTGGCGCGCGCGCAGGCGCGCTGCAACGCCTTGATGCAGGAAAAGGAGCGCGAAGCGGACCGTCACGCGCGCGAACTGATGGGCGCGCGCGCCGCCGCCATCGGCAAGGACACCGAGATCGCCAGGCTGCACGGCGACCTCGCCCGGCTGCGCGCCGAGATTCCCGAACTGGACAGCCGCAAGCGCCTGGCGAACCGGCTGGCGCGGATGGAACTGCGCGAACAGGCGCTGCGGACCCGGATCGCCGCACTGAAGGCGGCACGCCAGGATGCAGCGCCGCAAGCCGCCGAGGTTCCCGCGCCGTCCACCGCTCCCCTGGCGATTCACGCCACCCAGGCCGCTCCACCTGCGGCGGCCGCGGCTGCCACGGCTGCGCCGGTAATCCCGATCCACCTGGTCAACCGCAGCGTGCTGTGCGTCGGCGGACGCAGCGGCAACCTGCCGTTCTACCGCCGCATGATCGAAGGCGTCGGCGCCCAGTTCGCCCACCATGACGGCGGGCTGGAAGACGGCAGCCGCCAGCTCGAGGCCAGCCTGGCCGCGGCCGACCTGGTGATCTGCCAGACCGGCTGCATCAGCCACGGCGCCTATTGGCGCGTGAAGGAATACTGCAAGCGCACCGGCAAGCGCTGCGTGTTCGTCGACAACCCGAGCATGTCGAGCCTGGCGCGCGGACTGCGCGGGATCGGCGCGGACGCTGGGCCCGACGCCGCGCCGGAAGAAAGCGCTGCCGGCAGCGCAGCCTGCAAGACCTGATATTGACAAGCGGACCGGCCTGCGGCGGGCACGGTTTGGCACGCCGCAAAGGAAGGCGCCGTTCATCCGGAACAGGGTTGGAAGCACGCCGCCGGTGGCGTAGAGTGCTGCCACCTTTACACGACGAGGACGCCATGCACGCAACGAACTGGGGAAGTTTTTCTGCACTTGGGGCAATGGCCCTGAAGAACATGGACCGCTCGCGCCAGGCGCGCGGCCAGATGTACGAGCGCGCCGGCTACGGCCCGCAAGAAACCGCCTCCACCATCCTGCACACCGAGCCCGGCATGCAGTTGCGCCGCTACGGCGCCGCCGGCGCAGGCCCGACCGTGCTGCTGGTGCCGGCGCCCATCAAGCGCTCCTACATCTGGGACCTGGCGCCCGAGATCAGCGTCGTGCAGCGCTGGCTCGAACGCGGCTACCGGGTCTACCTGGCCGAATGGGTGCCGCTGGACGACGCCGCGCTCGACTTCGGCCTGGCCGACTACGGCGACCGCCTGCTGCGCCAGGCGCGCCAGGCGATTGCGGCCGACTGCGGCGAAGACGGGGTCGTCATCGCCGGCCACTCGCTGGGCGGCATCCTGGCCGCCATCCACAGCTGCATGCACCCGGACGCCGTGCGTGCCACAGTGCTGCTCGAGGCCCCGCTGCATTTCGAGCCGAGCACCTGCTGCTTCTCGCCGCTGATCAAGTCCACGCCCGATGCGCGCAAGATCGCCGACACCTTCGGCCAGGTGCCGGGCGTGTTCCTGAACATGATGAGCGCGATGGCCGAGCCCCATGCCTTCCAGTGGGAGCGCATGCTCGACCGCTGCATGTCGATGGGCCAGCCGCAGGCGCTGGCCACCCACATGCGGGTCGAGCGCTGGACCCACGACGAGTTCCCGCTGCCGGACCGCCTGTTCGTGGACCTGGTCGAATCGCTCTACCGCAACGACGAATTCATGCAGGGTGAGCTGGTCATCGGCGACCGCAGCATCGGCCCGGCCGACCTGCGCAGCCCCTTGGTGAGCGTCGCCGACCCGCGCAGCAAGGTGATTCCGCCGCAGGCCGTGCTTCCCTTCCACGACGCGGCATCGAGCCCGGCCAAGCTGCTGCTCGAATACGGCGGCGACATCGGCGTCAACCTGCAGCACGTTGGGGTGCTGGTCGGCCGCAGCGCGCACGCGCGCATCTGGCCGGCGATCTTCGACTGGCTGGAGGCACGGCGCGCGGCGAACGGAGTGGCTCGCGCCGACTGAGCGGTGACGCGGGCGGCCGAGCCCGCAGGATCCGGTAAGGAAGACGTGCCGCGCATGGCGGCACGCTTCGCGCAAGCGGCGAGGCCGCGGCCGCTATTCGTCGCGCGGTCTCACATAAGCGAGCATCTTCGCTGCCGCGGGTTCTCCGAGCTCGTAGTAGACGTCGAATAGATCGGCGGAGAGGAACTGGTTGAATGTGGAGTCGTGAGGAAAGCTCGCCGATACGTCTTTGGCCCAGTTCGTCGCCAGGGTCGGAACCCGGCTGTGCCTGACATAATAGAGCTTACCCTTTAGTCCATCGCGATAAAGGATGTCGAACTCCGATACGCACGCCGCTTCCCGCGCCAATGCGATGTCGATGCCGAAATCCTGGCGCGCACGCGTGCGCAACACACGGAGCGATTCGCCGGTATCGTCAGGATCATAGGAGACGTCGAAGCTGTAGATGGTTGTTGCACGCGACTTGAGCAGGAAGTAGATACCCGTATTCTCGAAATGGCCGCCGTCGGATGCTTTCATGTATAGCGCATCCAGGTCCGACAGGCCGTCGTCGAACGCCAGCATCAGGTCGACCAGCCGCAACGGTCCCTTATTGCTCGACAAGCGACCATTCCGGTCCGATCGCAGCCAGATGCCAGTGTTCACCCCGAACGTCGTCAGGAGGTAGCGGCGGAGCCGTGAAGCGGTAATGCCGACGTCGATCGCAGCGCCCGACAGCGCCATCGCGCCGCGACAGGTCGTCAATTCCTCGCCGTCGACCTTGTCCCAGGTGTATAGCCGCGCATTGGGCAGTTCCACGCCCACAGGCGAGATCGACGCGTGGCGGTAAGTGCCTTTCGACAGGATGGAGATATTCGCGACGCAGATCGGAAACCACGGCGCGTGCGTGTGGGCGTCGGCGAACCGGCTGCTCGCGCTGCGCTTCCCTGGAATCAGCGCATCGAGGTAGCGCTGATACGGCTTGAGCATCGACCATGCATTGCTGCGTGTGAGTATCCAAAAAATCAGGACGGAAATCGCGGCGAAGATCCCGATTATGTACACGCCCGAGCCAGGCTCGACGTGCGGCGCGATGACCGCGCCGTGAAACTCGAGGAAAGCCATGGTCGAGATCAGCAGCACGCAGCTTGCGACCAGCACCGCTCGCCCGTTGCCGAGCAATGCCGCCAAGGCGCCGCGAACCGAATACAGCACCCAGCGCTTGCGCGGATTGTTCTGCTGCGCCAGCAAGGCCAAGACGATGGCGCCGACGGCGTACATGAAATACCAGTGTTGTACCTGGAAAAATCGCGCAGCCAGCATGACGTTCACGGCAAAGAGCGATTGCACAAGAACGTCGTTGTAATGGTAGAAGGCTGACTTTGCCCACTTCGTTTTCGCGACCGCACGGAACAGGAGTGACAGCCCGACCAGGCCGATCTCGACAATGAGCATGCCGACCAATGGCACATTCGAGAAATCCTTCGTCATTGCGCTGATCAGCGCACTGCCCAACATCACGATCGACATGAACACCAGCACGCCCCAGACAAGGCCGATTCCCGAGCGCACCAGCGCAGTACTTTTCAGGCTATTGAACCGCGCAAGATTGTGGGTGATCATGCGATACAGGTTATGCCCCTTCAGGGCGCGTTCCGGTTTGCGCCGCCCGCTGTTCGCCATCAGCGACAAGGGGACGTAACCGCCGCCCGATACCGTGGATACGATATCGACCTGCCGCAGTTTTTCTTCCTTCTGGAGGCCGGCAAGAACGCCCGCGCAAAACGACGCCGAACGCACGCCGCCGCCCGACAAGGCCAACCCGACCAGTCCGTGGCCCTGTGCCGCCCCGGCGTTCGCGGGGTCACGCAGCGCAGCGCGGCGCTTGTGTACCAGATCCAGCAAAGGCGGCTGTTTAGCGGTTTCCGCCACGGGCGCCGGTGCATCGGCATCGTTCAGGGGTAAGAGGTCGATGGTGGACATGCCGGTCTGTTCTCGTGGGTGATAACGCCTGATTCTAGTGATTCCATTCCTTTTTGGAAGAGGCCGGCACCATTTCATGATGCACGCATAAAACAACAGCCGGTTGTGCCGGTGGTGCTTGTACCAACGCGATTTCGCCGGCGTGCACGCCGTCGATTTAGAAACGAAAAATACGCAGCTGCAACGGCTCGCTGTAAAATCGCGTTTTTGCCCGGTGCCCGCGCATGACTACCCAACCCAAGCTGCCCGCCTCCGCCTCCGCCTCCGCCTCCACCTCGGCCTCCGCCACCCCTTCCTCCCAAGCGCCGACCGAACTCGTCCTCGGTCTCGAAGACCGCCCCGGCCCCCTGGTCGGGATGCTCGCCGCGCTCCAGCACCTGCTTGCGATCATCGTCCCGATCGTCACGCCCGGCCTCCTGATCTGCCAGGCCCTCGGCGTCTCGGCGCGCGACACCAACCTGATCGTCTCGATGTCGTTGGTGATCTCGGGCATCGCCACCTTCGTCCAGTGCCGCCGCTTCGGCCCGCTCGGCGCGGGCCTGCTGATCGTGCAGGGCACCAGCTTCAACTTCGTCGGCCCGCTGATCGCCGGCGGCTCGCTGATGGTCAAGCAGGGCACGCCGGTGGAAGCGGTGATGGCCGCGATCTTCGGCGTGGTGGTGGCCGGCTCCTTTGTCGAGATGGGCGTGTCGCGCATCCTGCCTTTCGTAAAGCGCATGATCACGCCCCTGGTCACCGGCATCGTGGTGCTGATGATCGGCCTCACCCTGATCAAGGTCGGCCTGATCAGCATGGGCGGCGGCTTCGGCGCCATGGCCAACGGCAGCTTCGCCAACGGCGAGAATTTGCTGCTGTCGGGCCTGGTCCTGGCCATCATCGTGATCCTGAACCGCACCCGCGTGGTCTGGCTGCGCAGCAGCGCCATCGTGATCGCGCTGGCGGTCGGCTATGCGCTGGCCGGCTGGCTGGGCCGCCTGGACTTCACCGGCATGCGCGAGGCCCCGGCCTTCCAGGTGCCGGTGCCGCTGCACTTCGGCCTCGATTTCTCGTGGTCGCTGTTCATCCCGATGATCGTGATCTACCTGGTCACCTCGCTGGAAGCGATCGGCGACGTCACCGCGACCAGCAAGATCTCGCGCGAGCCGGTCGAAGGCCCAGTCTGGATGAAGCGGATCAAGGGTGGCGTGCTGCTGAACGGCGCCAATTCGCTGCTGGCCGGTGTGTTCAACACCTTCCCCAGCTCGATCTTCGCCCAGAACAACGGCGTGATCCAGCTGACCGGCATCGCCAGCCGCCACATCGGCGTCTGGATCGCCCTGTTCCTGGTCGTGCTCGGCCTGTTCCCGAGCGTGGCCGGCGTGATCCAGGCCGTGCCCGAGCCGGTGCTGGGCGGCGCCGCCATGGTGATGTTCGGCGCGGTCGCCGCGGCCGGCATCAACATCCTCGCCAGCGTCCAACTCGACCGCCGCGCCCTGCTCATCATCGCCGTCTCGCTGGCCCTGGGCCTGGGCGTGTCGCAGGTGCCCGAATTCCTGGTGCACATGCCGGCGGCGGTGCGCAACGTGCTGGAATCGGGTGTCGCGACCGGCGGCATCTGCGCCGTGCTGCTGAACTGGTTCCTGCCCGACAGCACCGAGCCGGCCGCGCACTGAAGCCTCTTGCGCACCGCCAGTGGCCTGCATGCTTCCTGGCCAGTGGCGGTGCCGTCCCGTACCGTTCCCCCGAGACGTTTTAGCCGAACGCGACTGCACGCCGCCTGCGTGCAGGATCGGTGTTGCCGGAGCCGATGCCGATAACGGACCGGTCGCCCCCGTACCCCTGCAAGCGTTGCTGGAGGTTTGTTGGTGTTGCCGTAGTTCGCGGCTGTCGAGTTTTTGGTTTTGTCGAAATCCGGAGTTGGTTAGTTACGTTTTACGACAAGCTGGGTCGCTTGCGCTTAGCTTCGATCCACTGGCCTGGCCTTTCCGTGCCCGCTACACGCTGCATCCAACGCTAGCGCATCGGTCGCTCGACGCGACGAACCGGATCGTTGTACCGCCGGTTGCGCGGACCGATGACGTTGTCGCCGCTCTGCCAGGCATGGCGCCAAGCAAGCATGCGTACTATCCCTTATTTCAGTAACGAAAGGTTCATTGATAAAATATGCCTGGGCGGACCGATGGCGGACCGCCAGACCTTTAACCCCAACCACAAGGCAAACAACATGAAGAACATCCTGCTCCCTGCCCTGCTGCTCTCGCTGGTGGCCGGCTGCGCGTCGACCAACCCGGCAGGCGTCGATGACCCCGTACGCGACCGCGTCCTGGCCGAGCTCGAGCAAGCCAAGGCCGACGGCAGCTATCCGATCACCGAGGCGCACTACGCGAACCTGCCGGCGCCGCGCAACGTTCCCGCCGCAGCCCGTGTGGCCGGAGCCGGGCCCGCCGCGGGGAACGGCGCGAACGATGCGGCCGCGGCCCCTTGATACTGAGCGGCTACAATCCTTCTCTTTGTTTGCACGACAAGGAGCAACGATGAGCGACTTTGGACTGACCGACCAGCGGCTGCGCCGCGTCGAAGCACGCTTGCCGGGCTTTCCCGTGGATGCCATGCGGATCGTACGCATGACCAACCACTTGAATAAGACCTTCCGTGACCGGACCAATGCGCTGGTCAGGAAATACGACCTGACCGACTCGAGCTATACCGTGCTGGCGATCCTCTATGGCTGCGTCGACGAGAGCGCGAGCGCCTCGGAGCTGAGCGAAGCCTGCCAGGAAAAGCCAGCCAACCTGACGCGGGTCTGCGACGAACTGGTGGCGCGCGGCCTGGTTGAGCGCTCTCCGAAACCGGGCGACCGCCGTTCCGTGATGATCAAATTGAGCGAACGCGGCCGCGTCCTGGCCGAGCAGGCCATCCCCGAAGTCTCCGCCATGGTCATCGAGACCTGCAACGACTTCGATCCGGGCGAGCTGCGCCGGCTGTGCGAGCTGTACGCCCGCCTGCTGGACAACCTGGGCGGCCCCACCTGAGGCTCCCCCAATCCGCCCGCCACCGCCACTGTCGCGGCGCAGCCAGGCGGCGTCCTGCGTCCTCGGCATTACCGCACGCATCAGGCGGGCCTGCCCGCCCATGCCGGGGCTGCCGGAATCGCGCATCGTGCTGGCCGTGAGGTCGGACAGGCTCTTGGTCCTTTGGTCCAATTGAACGGAACACCCGTTCCCGATCATCATGGCGCTTTCAAACGCGGCTTCACCCGGAGGTACCACATGATGCCTGCTCATCGTTTTCATCGGCCATCGCGGATCCTGGCGGCATGTGCTGTGCTCGCCTTGTCCGGGTGTGCCAACGAAGTATTGAACAACCAGATGGCCAACAGCCAGGAAGCGATCGACCAGGCCCGGATCGCCGGCGCCGGCGACGTCGCCCCCGCCGACCTGTCCGCCGCGGTCGACAAGCTCGACCGCGCAAGGAGCTCGGCCGGCCACCGGCGCGGCAAGGACTCGATGCGCCTGGCCGAGGAGGCGCAGGTCGACGCCAACCTGGCGCGCGCCAAGACCGACTCGGCCCAGGCCAGGATCGCGGCTGCTGAAATTACCAAGAGCAACCAGGTCCTGTATGACGAACTGAACCGCATGCGGCAGAACCAGTCGAGGTGAAAGATGAAGCACATAATCCGATCCAGCAGCGGCGCGCTGCTTGTCGCCATGATCGCGGCGGGCTGCGCGAGCAGGCCGCCGGCATCCGAGGTCGCGGCCGCGGAGACCGCCATCGGGAATGCGACCCAGGTGGTCGAGCGGGCGGGAGCCGATCCCCACGTCACCCAGTACGCCGGCACGGAACTGGACCGCGCCAACGGCTCGCTGGACGAGGCCAGGACCGCCTGGAACAAGCATCATGACCTGAAGGCCACCACGCACCTGGCCTACGTCGCCCAACAGCGCGCGGCAACCGCGGAACACCTCGCGAATGCGCGCGCCGCCGAGGACAACGTCAAGCTGGCGGCGGTCGAGCGCGACAAGGCGGTGGCAATGGCGGCCGCCGAGCGGCGCGTCAGGCCGACCAGGGAGCTGATGCAACAGGCCCTCACATCCTTCCGCACCGGCTCCGCCAGGCTGCCGAGCAAGGCCAACGAGGCGATCAACGAACTGGCCGTCAACCTGCGCAACCATCCGGAGCAGATGGTCGTGATCGAGGGCCATACCGACAACGTCGGCAATCCCGTCTACAACCAGAAGCTGGCCATGCAAAGGGCCGAGGCGGTGCGCTCCGCCCTGATCCGGCGCGGCGTCGACAGCAGCCGCATCACCCTGCGCTCGCTCGGGGAAGACACTCCGATCGCCAGCAACGACACCCGCACCGGCCGCAGCGAAAACCGGCGCGCCCAGGTCATCGTCGGCGACATGGAGGGGACCGCGATGGGGTCGTCGCAGGGCGGCGCCACCGCTTCCGGTGCAGGACGGCCGGAACCGGGCAAGCATTGATGCGTGGATCGGTACCGGTACGCTCACCCCGCGCTGCGCGGGGTGAGCGTACCGCCCTGCCCCTGTCCCTGCCCCTGCCCCTGTCCCTGCTCCCTGCCCTGCTCCCTGCCCTGCTCCATGCCGCCTGCCGCCCGGGCATCCCGTGCGGTATGATCGAGGCGTCGCGCGCTCGTCCGCCCCACTCCTCCACGATCCATGCCACCAACCGAGCAAGCCCCCGTCCAGGTCACCGATCGCTTCGTCCATATTCCCCAGGGCCGCCTGTTCGTGCGCAGCTGGCAGCTTGCCGGTAGCGCCGCCGCCGCGCCCATCGTCCTGTTCCACGATTCCCTCGGTTGCGTGGAACTGTGGCGCGACTTCCCGGCCGCCCTCGCCGCCGCCACCGGCCGCCGCGTGATCGCCTACGACCGCCTCGGCTTCGGCCGTTCCGACCCGCGCCGCGGCAGCCTGACCCCAGGATTCGTCGCCGACGAAGCCGAGGCCGCGCTGCCGGCGCTGCAACGGGAACTGGACTTCGGCCGCTTCGCCGCTTTCGGCCACAGCGTCGGCGGCGGCATGGCCGTGCACTGCGCGGCGCGCCATCCGGAGCAGTGCCTCGCCCTGGTCACCGAGTCGGCCCAGGCCTTTGTCGAAGAGCGCACCCTGGCCGGGATCCGGGAAGCGAAGAGCGGCTTCGAGGATCCGGCCCGCTTCGAGCGCCTGGTGCGCTATCACGGAGACAAGGCGCGCTGGGTGCTCACAGCCTGGACCGAGACCTGGCTCTCCCCGGCGTTTCGCGACTGGTCGCTGGCGGACGTGCTGCCGCAAGTGGCTTGTCCGGTGCTCGCCCTGCATGGCGAGCACGACGAATTCGGCACGGCGCGCCATCCCGCCACCATCGCCCGCCTCGCCGGCGCCGGTGCCCGCGTCGAGATCATCGGCGGCGCCTTCCACGTTCCCCATCGCGAACAACCGGCGCGCATCCTGCGCCTGGCAAGCGAGTTCCTCGCCGCGCACCCGGCCTGAATGCCGCCGGCCGGCGCGTCCGGCGCGAACGCCGCGCACACCCGCTGTGCGCGGGTCGACACATCGTCGTGCGGTTTCGCACAGCAGAACGATTTTCCCGTCTTTTCCCCGCTTTTTAGCTGCTATTTACCTCGCATGTGGATGCAAGGAGACAAAACAACGCGGCGCCCTCCAGCCCTGCCAATTACCCATTAATAATTGTTGACAGTGTTGTCACATGAAAATAGAGTTTCACTATAGACGGCTGAGTTCCACCAAGAGAAACAGTGCCGCTATGCAGCTCTAGTGCGTTCGGCCTCGCCGGGGCCGAGCATCATAAAAATGAGGAGACAGCATCTGTGAAGAAGCACATCATCGCCATGGCCGCGCTCTGCGCCTGCATGTCCGCCGCGTCGGCGCAAACCAGCGTCACCATCTACGGCATCGTCGATGCCGGCATCACCCACGTGAACAATGACGGCCCGAACGGCGGCCGCACCACGGTCGAAGCCGGCCAGATGCAGGTGTCGCGCTGGGGCTTCAAGGGCGTGGAAGACCTGGGCGGCGGCCTGAAGGCCCGCTTCGGCCTGGAAGGCACCCTGCTCAACGACACCGGCGGCGCCGGCGTCCCCACCGGCAACCCCTCGACCACCAGCCTGTTCGACCGCGAAGCCACCGTCGGCCTGACCGGCAACTTCGGCTCGCTCGACTTCGGCCGCCAGAACATCCTGGGCGTGCTGTCGGTCGGCATGGCCGACCCGATGGGCCTGGCCTTCGCCGCCACCAGCCCGAACGTGCTGTTCGCCGCGATGAACCACGCCGGCGTCTACGGCGCCTACGGCGCCAACGGCAGCGGCACCGCGCTGCGCCAGAACAACTCGATCCGCTACGTCTCGCCGTCCTTCAGCGGTTTCGGTTTCGCGCTGATGCGCGCCTTCGGCGAGCAGGCGGGCGATTCGCAGCGCAACTCCTACGTGGGCGCCTCGGCCTTCTACAATGCCGGTCCGCTGAACCTGTACGGCGCCTATGCCCGCATGAAGAACAACCCGACGAACCTCGCGGTCAGTCCCGACCTCCTGCACTCGCATGCGATCGGCGTCAAGTACACCATGTCGCGCGCCGTGCTGAAGTCGACCTATTCGGAGAACAAGCTCGACAGCACCGGCCGCAAGATCAGCGTCTTCGGCGCCGGCGTCGACTTCCCGGTGGCACCGGCCATCACCCTGACCGGCGCCTTCTACAACACCCGCCGCTCGGGCGACGTGAAGGACGACTCGCAGCAGTACATCTTCATCACCCGCTACGCGCTGAGCAAGCGCAGCACCGCCTACTTCTCGTACGGCCACGCTGCGACCGACCGCATCGTGTCGGCCACCGACATCAACCTGGCGCAGGGCTTCGTCTCCGTCGGCAGCGATTCGGCGAACCGCCTGACCGTGGGCGTCATGCACATGTTCTGATCGCTCCTCATGGACGAGAAAAAGCCGGCTGGGTTTGCGCCCAGCCGGCTTTTTTCATTGTTACCGCATGATGCGCGGGGCGGGGTCATCCAGCCATCGCCTCCCGCTTCCCCTGCAGGTCGCGCCATTGCACCTTGCCCGTCGCGGACTTCGGCAAGGCCTCGCGAAACTCCACGATGCGCGGGCTCTTGTAGGCGGCCATGTTCTCGTGCGCCCAGGCGATGATGTCCTCTTCGCTGACGCTGCCGGCGAAGCCGTCCTTCAGCGCCACCACCGCCTTCACCGTCTCGCCGCGGCGCTCGTCCTGCGCCGCCACCACGCACACCTCGCGGATCGCCGGGTGCCGGTACATCAGCGACTCGACCTCGGCCGGCCAGACCTTGTAGCCGGAGGCGTTGATCATGCGCTTCAGGCGGTCGACCATGAAGAAGTAGCCGTCCTCGTCGACCCGTCCCAGGTCGCCGGTGCGCAAGAAGCGCTTGCCGTCGATCTCGACGAAGGTCTCGTTCGTCGCCTGCGGATTGTTCCAGTAGCCCTGCATCACCTGCGGCCCGTGCACGACGATCTCGCCGACCTCGCCCACCGCCAGTTCGCGCATGGTGTCGGGGTCGACCACGCGTGCGTCGACGTCGCAGATCGGAATACCGAGGCACTGCTTCTTGGGCCGCTCGCCGGGGTTGATGTGGGTCGGCGCCATGGTTTCGGACATGCCGTAGCCCTCGACGTACTTCACTCCCATCAGGTCCTGCATGCGCTGCGCGATCGCGTCCGGCATCGCGGCGCCGCCGCCGCTCATGCGCCGGATGCTCGACAAATCGTATTCTGCCACGCGCGGGCTAGACAGCATGTCGACCACCATGGTCGAGATCAGCTGGGTCGAATTCACCTGATAGCGCCGGATGCACTCGGCCGCCGTGTCGCGGTCCCAGCGCGACAGGATGACCACGGTGCCGCCGATGAAGATCGAGCCGTTCATGCCGCCCTGCATGCCGGTCACGTGGAAGAATGGCAGCACGCACAGGGCGATCGAATCCTGCTGGGCGCCGAACCACTGCACGCCGGCCACCGTGTTGTACATCACGCTGCGGTGGGTATGCATGCAACCCTTCGGATTGCCGGTGGTGCCCGAGGTGTAGGGCATGCAGCACAGGTCGTCCGGGCCGGCCGTCAGCGGACCCGGGCGGCAGCCGCGCGCCAGCATGTCGCTCCACAGCACCATGCCCTCGCCCTCGATCGCGCGGCGCGGGGCGGCGACGAAGTCCGGCACCTTGAGGTCGGTGTCGCGCTCGATGTAGTCGGAATAGGCGGCAACCACGACGTGGCGCAGGCCGCCTTCGCCCACCAGCGGCCGCACCTGCTCGACCAGGTCCTGGGGCGCGAAGATGGTGGAGGCGCCGGTATCGCTGACGTAATGGCGCAGTTCCTCGGTCAGGTTCATCGGGTTGACCGGCACCACCACCGCGTTGGCGCGCAGGATGGCGTAGTAGGCGAGGATGAACTGCGGGCTGTTCTGCATGTAGAGCAGCACCCGGTCGCCCTGCCCCACGCCGCACTCGGCCTGCAGGAAGCCGGCGATGGCGTCGACCTCGTCCTTGAACTCGCTGTAGCTGATCGGCGTGTCGTAGTAGATGGCGAAGGTCTTGTCCGGGTAGCGGGTCGTCGACACCTCGAGGTTGTAGTACAAATTCGTCTGCGGCACGCTCAGGTGCCGCGGCAGGCCCGTGGGCCAGAATGGGAAGTGGCGCTCCGACATCTTGTCTCCTGTGGTGTGGAGGCGGCTTCGCGCCGCTCTTCTGCTCTTGTGTTCAGCGCTAAGGTCAGCCTTGACTGCAGCGGTAACTTCAGCGGTAACTTCAGCGACTAGTTCAGCGATATTGCGCCAGCTCCAGCTTGGCGATGGCGTTGCGGTGCACTTCGTCCGGGCCGTCGGCCAGGCGCAGCGAACGGGCGCTGGCATAGGCCTGGGCCAGGCCGAAGTCCTGGCTGACGCCGGCGCCGCCGTGGGCCTGGATCGCCCAGTCGATCACCTTGCAGGCCATGTTCGGCGCGATCACCTTGATCATCGCGATCTCGCGCGCCGCCACCTTGTTGCCCACCGTGTCCATCATATGGGCGGCATTCAGGACCATCAGGCGCGCCTGGTCGATCAGGATGCGCGACTCGGCGATGCGCTCGCGCCAGACGCCCTGGTCGGCAACCTTGCGCCCGAAGGCGACGCGCTCGAGGGTGCGTCGGCACATCGCCTCCAGCGCCATCTCGGCGCGCCCGATCAGGCGCATGCAATGGTGGATGCGGCCCGGCCCCAGGCGGCCCTGGGCGATCTCGAAGCCGCGGCCTTCGCCGAGCAGGATGTGGTCGAGCGGAACGCGCACGTTCTCGAACAGGACCTCGGCGTGGCCGTGCGGCGCATCGTCGTAGCCGAAGACGTGCATGTCGCGCACGATGGTCACGCCCGGGGTATCGATCGGCACCACGATCATCGATTGCTGGCGGTGGCGCTCCGGGTTATCCGGGTCGGTCTTGCCCATGAAGATCATCACCTTGCAGCGCGGGTCGGCCGCACCCGAGGTGAACCACTTGCGCCCGTTGATCACGTACTCGTCGCCGTCGCGCACGATGCTGGCCGTGATGTTGGTCGCATCCGACGACGCCACGTCCGGCTCGGTCATGGCAAAGGCCGAGCGGATCTCGCCGGCCAGCAGCGGTTCCAGCCAGGTCGCCTGGATCGCCGGCGACGCGTAGCGCACCAGGGTTTCCATGTTGCCGGTATCGGGCGCCGAGCAGTTGAAGACTTCGGAGGCGATCGGCACCCGGCCCATCAGTTCGCACAGCGGGGCGTATTCGAGGTTGGACAGGCCGGCGCCGTGCCCGGACTCGGGCAGGAACAGGTTCCACAGGCCGGCTTCCTTGGCCTTGGCCTTCAGGCGCTCCATGGTCTGCGGCACGATAAAGGCATTGCCGGCCCGGCGGGCGGCGTCGACTTCTTCCTTGTAGGCGGCCTCCTGGGGGACGATCTCGGTGTCGATGAAATGCTTGACGCGCCGCTGCAGCTCGCGGGCGCGCTCGGAAAACTGGAAAGCCATATGTCTCCTGTTTTTATGGGATTGTACCGCACAGTAAAACCAAGTTTTACTCCGAGCGAGTGTAGCAGTCGAGAAAATGGAAGTAAACGCCCGGTCCGCTGGGCGAAACGGACGCAGTCGCGCGCTACCTCACAGGGTTGACACATGCAGCGCCGTGTTTTACTGTGCAAAATCAACATGCCGAGTTTAAAACGGCACACACAGGTTTAACCATGACATCACACGACAAGAACACGCACGTGCCGCCAGGCTTCGAACGCCTGAAACGCGGCGGCCCCTACATGGCCAACCTGGGGGATCTGTACTGCAAGCGCGAGAACGGCACCACCATCATCGCCATGCGCATCACCGAACAGCATACCAACATGCGCGGCATCGCCCACGGCGGCATGCTCACCAGCCTGGCCGATTCGGCGCTCGGCCTGGGCCTGACCATGCATTGCGAAGGGCGTCACTCCTTCGTGACGGTGAACCTCAGCACCGACTTCGTCGACGCCGCCCGCCCCGGCGACTGGGTCGAGGCCCACGTCGATATCCAGAAGCTGGGCGGACGCGTCGCCTTTGCCAACTGCTTCCTGCAGGTGGGAGCGAAACGCATCCTGCGCGCGAGCGGGGTGTTCGCGGTGATGAATGCCTTGACGCCGGAGCAGCTGGCGGCGGGGTACTGAGAACGCAGCGAGCGTTGGCGGCAAGGCAGCGGCCGGGACCGGCGACCCGTACCGTGGTTGCATGCGTGCCCGGAGGCCGGAGCAGGGTCTATCTGACTGAATTCAAGCCGTTTGGGCTCCGCCAGCAGAGTGGACGGGTGCCGTTCGCGCGTTCAGCTAGCGCATGACAATAGTAGGGTGGGCGCCCCGTGCCCACGCGTGGAGCTCCCCGTCGTTCAGCCAGATACACCCTGGCGCCCTGCCGTTCCGGCCTTATCGTCCTTATCGTCCTGCGTCAGGAATTTGTCGCAAGCGGCCGGCAGCTCGTCCCCCAGTTGCTCGAGCACCGTACGCGCGAAACCGCGGAAGGTCTCATACTGCCGAGCGGCCCTGGCCTGCTCGACCTGCTCATGCGACGCAGCAAGCAATGCGCGCTTCTTTTTCTCGAATTCCGCTGCCTGGTGCGGGCGGGTCCTGGCGCAAGCGATCTCCATCTCTTCGGCAAATGCAAGGTCCGAGGGCGACGAAATCGGCCTCGGACATGCCACCCCGCCTCCGCCAAGCGCAAGCACGACGGCCAGGATCGGGGCACGGTGACGGTTATTTGAACGAGAGGACATGGTTATATCCCGAAAGACGAAAAGGTGGATGAGCCGCCTGCTCACGACTCCAGGCGCGACGCAATCTCGATCAGCCGCGGCCTGACCTCGTTCAGCAAAAATTCGGTCGATACGCTCGACGACGGCCCGCCGCAGTTGATCGACATGAGCTGGCTGCCGCCGATCGGAAAGAAGCCGACCGCGATGCCGTTGACATCCTTTTGCCATTCGCCGAAGGAGGTGGTGCAGCCGTACTGCTGGTAGTCGCGCAGGCCGCGTTCCAGCCCGTCCTTCATGGAGGTGAAGGCCATTTCGTCGAGCTCGAGCGCGCGGCTGAGGATGTCCTTGCGTTCCTGTTCCGAGGCCTTGACCAGGTAGGCGCGGCCGATGGCCGAGATGGCGAGCGGCATGCGCGAGCCGACCTGCAGCGACAGCGACAACGCCGCCGTGCTGCGGCAGACCTCGACGTAGATCATCGACAGCCGGTCGCGCATCGCGATCGAGACCGTGGTGCCGGAAAAATCGGCCAACTCCTGCATCATCGGCCGCGCCAGCTGGCGGATGTCGAGGCGCGCCAGCATGGCGCTGCCCAGGCCCAGGGTGGCGGTGCCGAGCATGTGGCGCCCGCCCGTTTCCTGCACCAGGTAGCCGAGCCGCGTCAGCGTGTAGGTGATGCGCGTGACCGTGGACTTCGGCAGGCCGCAGCGTTCGGCGATCTGGTGGTTGGTCAGGCCCTTGTCGGCCGAGCGGAAGCAGGCCAACACCTCGAGCCCGCGTGCGAGGGCCGTGATGTAGTAGCGGTCCTCGTTGTTCTTCGACGCGTCCAGGCCCTCGCCTGTCTCGGACTCGTCGGCATTGCGGTTCATCTCAGCTGCTTGCATGGCTTACCCCAGTTGAAGTACCGCGACAAACGCGGCAGGAAAAAGAATACGAATGCGCGAATTCTTTTGCGATCGAGCCAAAGACTCTTTCCGAGATCGATTTCGCATGGCAAACTGGTTGAACCGTTCTGCATAGCGTTTCCAGGTCCAGGTCAGCGGCACCCTGGCGCGGCACGGAGATCATCGATGGAGGGCGCCGCGCCCTGCTGATGAACTAACCGTTGCTACCGATGCAAAAGTGTCGTATTCTTTTTTCGTTCCATTTTACACCGCTTTGTTTCACCTAGCAAAACGAATGATCTGAATACCCATGGGTTCCCCGGAACCCGCGCACAGGAGTCAGAAGCATGTTGAGAGCTCAGGTTTTGTCGAGCACGAACGGACCGCACGACGCATTGGATGACGCACTGCACGCCGTATTGCACGTCACATTGCATGTCACCTCATACGGCCGGGGTCACCCGTCCGCTTCCCCATCCACCACCCCATTCCCGCCCGCCGGGATGCCGCGCCGCGCCTGACTGGCACGCAATCAACCAAGGAGGATGGCTTCATGAACGAAACCAGGTACCAGCGCGCCAAGGCCGTGGTCTGCCGCACCACCGGGGAACCGGTGGTGGTCGAGGAGATCGAGGTCGAATTCCCGCGGCGCGGCGAGGTGATGATCAAGATGGCGGCCTGCGGCATCTGCCACAGCGACCTGTCCGCCACCAACGGCACGATCCCGATGCCCGCCCCGCTCGTGCTCGGGCACGAAGGCGCGGGCGTGATCGTCGCCGTCGGCGACGGCGTGAGCGAATACGCGGTCGGCGACCACGTGCTCAGTTCTTTTGTGAGCATGTGCGGCAAGTGCCGCTGGTGCCAGACCGGCCGCCCGCAACTGTGCGACCAGGCCGCCAAGGCCGCGATCTCCCTGCCCGACGGCACGGTGCGCACGCGCGGCCTCGACGGCCAGCCTATCAATATCTTCTCCGGCTGCGGCGTGATGGCCGAATACGCCACGCTGCACGTCGATAACGTGGTCAAGATCGCCCAGGACGTGCCGCTCGACCGCGCCTGCCTGGTCGGCTGCGGCGTCATGACGGGCGTCGGCGCGGCGACCAACACTGCGAAGGTGGAGCCGGGCTCGATCGCCGTGGTCTTCGGCTGCGGCGGCGTCGGCCTGAACGCGATCCAGGGCTGCCGCATCGCCGGCGCCGCGATGATCGTCGCGGTCGACATGTCCGACGCCAAGCTCGCGCTGGCGCAGGAGTTCGGCGCGACCCACACCATGAATGCCGCCACGCCCGACCTGGTCAAGGCCCTGCGCAAGCTCACCGGCGGCGGCGCCGACTACGCCTTCGAATGCGTCGGCAAGGGCGACATCGTGGCCCAGGCCTATGCCGTGCTGGCCAAGGGCGGCAAGGCGGTCGCGGTCGGCGTGGCGCACCCGAAGGACACGACCACGGTGCGCACCGGCAGCCTGACCTTCGAGGAAAAGACGCTCACCGGCAGCTACTTCGGCTCGGCCCGCCCGCGCCAGGACTTCCCGCGCCTCCTGGCCCTGTATCGCGCCAAGCGCCTGAAGCTCGACGAACTGATCACGCGCCGCTACCGCATCGAGGAAGCGCCGCAGGCCTTTGCCGACCTGGCCGAAGGACGCAATGCACGAGGGGTGATCATGTTCGACTAAGTTTCGTCCCTTCGCACGGCATCCAAAGCACTACACATATAAGATAACGGAGACAGATTTTGGAGCTTTTCCTGCAACAGGTCCTGAACGGACTCACCCTGGGCGGCGTCTACAGCCTCGTCGCGCTGGGGCTCACGCTGGTGTACGGCATCCTGCACGTGCCCAACTTCGCGCACGGCGCCTTCTACATGGCCGGCGCCTACTCGGCCTTCTTCATCATTGACAAGCTCGGCCTGAACTACTGGTGGGGCATGCTCGGCGCCGCCGTCACCGTGGCCCTGATCTCGGTGCTGTCCGAGCGCCTGGTCTTCCACCCGCTGCGCAAAGCGCCCTACCTGCACCACATGATCGCCTCGATCGGCATCCTGCTGTTCCTGGAAGCCGGCGCCCAGGCCATCTGGGGCGCCGACTTCCACCGCATGGCCACGCCCTACAACGAGATCCTCACCTTCGGCGGCCTGACCATGCCGGCCCAGCGCCTGCTGATCATCGCTGCCGCTTTCCTGCTCGTCGTGCTGCTGCAGCTGTTCCTGAAGAAGACCGTGACCGGCGCCACCATCGTCGCCATGGCCCAGAACCGCGAGGGCGCGGCCCTGGTCGGCATCGACGCCACCCGCGTCGCCATGCTCACCTTCGCCATCGCCGGCGCCCTGGCAGGGATGGCGGCCGTGCTGTACGCGCCGATCAACCTGGTCTATACCTCGATGGGACACCTGGTCATCACCAAGGCCTTCGTCATCATCGTGCTGGGCGGGATGGGCAGCGTGCCAGGGGCGATTGTCGGCGGCCTGATCATCGGCTTCGCCGAAGCCTTCGGCGCCTTCTACATCTCGACCGACTACAAGGACATCATCGCCTTCGCCCTGCTGGTGCTGATCCTGTCGCTGCGTCCGCAGGGCCTGTTCGCGAAAGGGGCACACTGATGAAACTGTTCAACGCAAAGCTCGGTTGGGGCCTGCTGCTGGTGCTGGCCCTGGCCTTCCCCTTCCTGGCCGGTAACGACTACCACCTGACCGTGATGTCGACCGCCTACATCTACGCGATCGCCACCATCGGCCTGAACCTGATCACCGGCTACACCGGCCAGTACAACCTGGCCCACAGCGGCTTCATGGCGGTCGGCGCCTACACGGTCGGCATCCTGACGGTCGACTACGGCGTCTCGTTCTGGGTCGCCTTTGCCCTGTCGGGCGTGGTATCGGCCGCCCTCGGCTTCTTCGTCGGGATCGTGTCGCTGCGCCTGAAGACCCACTTCTTCTCGATCTTCACCCTGTGCGTGGGCTACATCATGTACCTGGTCATCGAGAAGTGGGAAAGCTTCACCCACGGCACGGTCGGCATCATGGGCATCCCGGCGCCGGAGAGCATCGGCTCGCTCGACTTCTCCGAACCGCGCACCCAGTACTACCTGGTGCTGTTCTTCCTGGTCGCCAGCCTGTGGATCATGCACCGCATCGTCCACTCGCTGCTGGGCCGTACCTTCATGGCGATCCGCAACGGCGACGAACTGGCCCAGGCGCTGGGCATCAACCTGATGCGCAACAAGCTGCTCGCCTTTATGCTGTCGGTGTTCTTCTCGGGCATGGCGGGCGGCCTGTACGCCGGCTACGTGCGCTTCCTCGGCCCGGGCGTGGCCAGCGTCGAACACACCTTCGACATGACCATGTACATGCTGGTCGGCGGCATCGGCACCCTGCTCGGCCCGCTGCTCGGTGCGATTTCCGTGCCGTGGCTGACCCAGTACCTGCAGTTCCTGCAGGAGTACCGCTTCGTCGTGTTCGGCCCGGTGCTGGTCCTGCTCGTCATCTTCCTGCCGCACGGCGTCGTCGGCACCTACATGAACCGCCAGCGCAGGAAAGCGGCGATGCGCGCGCCGGCTGCGCCACCTGCATCGACCCCGGCGGCCCCCGCATCCGCAGCCGTGGCCGCACCGAAGGGAGGAGCCAAGCATGCTTAAGATCGAACACCTGACCAAGCGCTTCGGCGGCCTGGCCGCCGTCAACGACGTCAGCGCGCAATGCGAGCGCGGCACCATCAACGCCATCATCGGACCGAACGGTGCCGGCAAGACCACTTTCTTCAACCTGATCAGCGGCGCGATCGCGCCGACCTCGGGCAAGGTGCTCTTCGACGGCAAGGACGTCACCGGCCTGCGCGCCGACCAGGTCGCGCGCCTCGGCATGGCGCGCACCTTCCAGACCACGACCCTGTTCGACACCGCCACCGTGCTCGACAACCTGATCGTCGGCCACCGCCTGCGCACCGGCTCGACCCTGGTCGACGCCGTGCTCGGCACCCGCCGTTTAAAGGAGGAAGAACGCCGCTGCCGCGAAAAGGCGCGCGCCGCGCTCGACTTCGTCGGCCTGTCGCACATCGAGTCGCGCATCGCCGGCGACATCTCGCAGGAAGAAAGGAAGCGCGTCGCCTTTGCCCTGGCGCTGTCGACCGACCCGATCCTGCTGCTGCTGGACGAGCCGGCCGGCGGCGTCAATCCCGAGGAGACCGAAGGGCTGGCGCGCCTGATCCGGAAGATGGCCGACAGCGGCCTGACGGTCTGCCTGATCGAACACAAGATGGACATGATCATGAACCTGGCCGACCGCATCCTGGTGCTGAACTACGGCGAGCGCATCGCCGAGGGCACGCCCGCCGAGATCCGCGCCAACCCGGTCGTGATCGAAGCCTACCTGGGGAGCGAACATGCTTAAACTCGACAAGGTCAACCTTTCCTACGGCAGCTTCCGTGCGCTGCACGACGTCAGCCTGCACGCCGACGAGGGCGAACTGGTGGTGCTGCTCGGCTCGAACGGCGCCGGCAAAAGCTCGATCTTCCTCACCATGAGCGGCTTGAACAAGGCTTCCTCGGGCACGATCCGCTTCGGCTCGCAGAACCTGGTCGGCCGCAAGCCTTCGCAGATCGTGGCGGACGGCCTGATCCACTGCCCGGAAGGCCGCAAGCTCTTCCCCGGCATGTCGGTGCTGAAGAACCTGACCCTGGGCGCCTACGTCCACCGCGGCGACAGCAAAGGCACCCAGCGCACGCTGGACGAGGTGTTCGAGCTGTTCCCGATCCTGCACGAGAAGAAGGACAGCCCGGCGGGGTCGCTGAGCGGCGGCCAGCAGCAGATGGTGGCGATCGGCCGCGCCCTGATGGGCCGCCCGAAGGCGCTGCTGCTCGACGAGCCGTCGCTGGGACTGGCGCCGCTGGTGGTCAAGCAGATGTTCGAGATCATCGCCCGCATCAACAAGGCCGGCACCACGGTGCTGCTGGCCGAGCAGAACGCCTATGCGGCGCTGAACATCGCCAGCCGCGCCTACGTCATCGAACAAGGCCGCATCGTGATGGAGGGCGGGCGCGAGGAACTGCTGAACAATGCGCAGGTGCGCAAGGCCTACATAGGTGCATGACACGTTTTTGCAGCAACCGAGGTTTCAACCAGTAGTACCTACAACAAGCAAAACCAAGGAGACACCACCATGAAGATGCAAGCGAAACTGACCCGCCGCACCCTGCTGGCCGCCGCCGCGGCCACCCTCGCCCTGGCCGGCGGCGCCGCCCACGCCCAGGAAGTCATCAAGATCGGCTTCTCGGGCCCGCTGAGCGGCGGCGCCGCGCTCTACGGCAAGAACGTCCTGTCCGGCATGGAGATGGCCGCCGCCGAGATCAACGCCAAGCCGCTGGAAATCGGCGGCAAGCGCTACAAGGTCGAGATCGTGGCCCTGGACGACAAGTACAACCCGTCCGAGACCGCGATCAACGTGCAGCGCCTGGTCCAGCAGCACAAGACGCCGGCCGTGCTGGTGCCGCACTCGGGCGGCGTGTTCGCAGTCCAGGCCTTTAACGAGAAGTCGAAGGTGCTGCTGCTGGCCTACACCAGCCTGCCCCAGGTGACCGAACGCGGCAACAAGCTGACGATCCGCATTCCGCCTGACTTCACCGGCTACATCGCGCCGTTCACGAAAGCCATGATGGCCAAGCACGGCAAGAACGTCGCCATGGTCCAGGCCGACCACGACTACGCGAAAGCCTGGGCGGCCGCCTTCAAGCCGGCCTGGGAAGCCAGCGGCGGCAAGGTCGTCGCCGAGAACCCGATGTCCTACAACAAGGCGACCGACTTCTACAGCGGCGTGAGCCGCGCGATGCAGGCCAAGCCGGACGTCATGTTCATCGGAGGCGCTTCCGAGCCGACCGCGCTGGTCGCCAAGCAGGCGCGCGAACTGGGCTTCAAGGGCGGCTTCATCATCCTCGACCAGGCCAAGATCGACGAGATGGCCAAGGTGGTCGGCGGCATCGCCCCGCTGGAAGGCTCGATCGGCGTGATGCCGCTGGCGAACGACGACCGTCCGGAAGCGGCCGCCTTCACCCAGCGCTTCCGCAAGCTCAACCCGGGCAAGGACCCGAGCACCGAGGTTAGCCTGAACTACTCGACCGTGCACGCCACCGTCGCCGCCATGAAGCTGGCCGGCACCACCACCGACGCCGAGAAGATCCGCGCCCAGATGGAAAAGGCCTACACCACGCTGCCGCCTGAGTACAACCCGAACGACATCGATGGCCTGGACGCCAAGGGCGGCACGATCGCCAACGTCATCCTCGGCACCGTCGAGGGCGGCAAGGTCAAGGGGCAGTTCCTGCGTGCGATCAATGCCGGGAAGTGATTGATTGAGGGCGGCTTGCACGGCCGCCCGGTGGATAAAAAGCCCGCTACCGTTTCCGGTAGCGGGCTTTTGTGTAGGGTGGGTTCTTGAACCCACGCGGTCTTTCTTGCGCTTGCGTACCCGCGCCTACGTTTCGATCCGCACGCGCCGTACCGCGTGGGTTCGAGAACCCACCCTACGAGCCTACGCGCCCAATGATTTGTATGCGTCCACGCCCGGCGCGGTAGCATGTCTTATCGCCATCTCCATTCGAGCGCGCCGGTATGGAGGGTTGTGCAGCATGCCGAAGCACGACAGCGTGGACACAGCTGCCCCCCTACAAAGCTGAAGTGATCGATTGAGGGCGGCTTGCACGGCCGCCCAGTGAATGAAAAGCCCGCTACCGTTTCCGGTAGCGGGCTTTTTTGTAGGGTGGGTTCTTGAACCCACGCGGTCTTTCATGCGCTTGCGTACCCGCGCCTACGTTTCGACCCGCACGTGCCGTACCGCGTGGGTTCGAGAACCCACCCTACGAGCTATCCGCTCTTGACCTCGTAGGGTGGACACCTGTGTCCACGCTGTCCGGCGGGGGCGCTCTCTATCGCCATTCCCATTCGAGCGCGCCGGCATAGAGAGAAACTGCAGTATTCCGAAGCACGACCGCGTGGACACAGGTGTCCACCCTACCGAACCTAATACCCGCTCAAGCGCGCCCAGCGATCCGCGTGAAAGCGCGCATCGCCGAGCAGCTCCTCGACGACCCGCGCCCGCTTCATGAAGAAGCCGATCTCGAACTCGTCCGTCATGCCGATCCCGCCATGCATCTGCACGCCCTCCTGCACCGCGGTGGTCGCGGTCGGTCCGGCGCGCGACTTGGCCGCGGATACCAGCGCCGCCGCATTCGAACTGCCTTCGTCCAGCGCCTGCTGGGCGCCCAGCACGATGGCCCGGGTCAGTTCGATGTCGCAGTAGAGGGCCGACGAGCGGTGCTGCAGCGCCTGGAACTCGCCGATGATCTGGCCGAACTGGCGCCGCTCCTTCAGGTAGGACTGGGTACGCTCGAACACCTCGTCGGCGATGCCGAGCAGCTCGGCCGCCAGCGCGGCGCGGCCGATGTCCAGCACGTCCCCGAGGACCTTTGCCCCCTCCCCAAGCACGGTATCCGGCCCGACGCGCACGCCGTCGAACACCAGGCGCGCCGCATTGTGGGCGTCGGCCATGATGCTCCGCTCGCGTCGCAATCCGGCCGCCGCACCCTCGACCAGGAATAGCGCAATGCTCCCCTCGTCGGTGCGGGCGGCCACGACCAGCAGGTCGGCCACATGGCCGTCGACCACGAACAGTTTCTCGCCATCGAGCAGGTAACCGTCGCCGTCACGCCGGGCGCGCAGGCCGATGCGATCCGGCCGGTGCTTCGCCGCCTCGTCGATTGCCAGCGCCACGATCGCTTCCCCGCGCGCGATCAAGGGCAGCCAGCGCCCCTGCTGGTCCGCGCTGCCGTGCCGCGCCAGCAGGCTGGCGCCCAGCACTGCCGTCGAGAAGAACGGCACGGCCGTCAGGTTGCGGCCGATGGCTTCCATGATGGCGCCCGCTTCCATCATGCCCAGCCCCAGGCCGCCATGTGCCTCGGGCACCAGCACGCCGGTAAAGCCCATCTCGGCGAAGCTCGCCCACAGATCGCGCGAAAAACCGTCGTCGTTGCGTGCATCGCGCAGCGCGCGCAACTGGGCCACCGGCGCGCGCTCCTTCATGAACTGCAGCGCGCTCTCGCGCAGCATGTCCTGTTCCTGGTTCAGTACAAGTGCCATCGTATTCTCCAAATGCGCTCCAAATGCACTCCGAATGTGAAGGCCTACGCGCCCGGCAGGCCGAGGATGCGTTTCGCGATGACGTTCAGCTGCACCTCCGCCGTGCCGCCCTCGATGGAATTAGCCTTGCTGCGCAGCCAGAGCCGCGCCAGTTCGCCTTCGCGGCTGCGCTCGCCCTCCCACTCCAGGGCCTCGGCGCCGCCCGCGGCCATCAAGAGCTCGTAACGGCGCTTGTTCAGTTCCGCGCCATAGTGCTTCAGCACCGACGAAAAGGCCGGATGCACCTTGCCCTGGCGCGCCAGGTCGCCGCTGCGCTCGAGCAGCAGGCGGAAGGCGGCCTCGTCGACTTCGAAGCGGGCGACGTCGGCACGCAGCACCGGGTCATCCAGCCGGCCCTGTTCGTCCAGGCCGACCGAGCGGGCCGCGAACTGGCCCAGCGCCGGCGGACGGGCGCGCTCGCCCATCGCGCCGATCATGTCGCGCTCGTGGGTCAGCAGGTACTTGGCAATGGTCCAGCCGCCGTTCAGTTCGCCCACCAGGTTGCGCTTCTCGACGCGCACATTGTCGAAGAAGGTTTCGCAGAACGGCGACTTGCCCGAGATCAGGGTGATCGGACGGGTCGAGACGCCGGGGCTGTCCATGTCGAACAGCACGAAACTGATGCCCTGGTGCTTGCTGGCCGTGAAATCGGTGCGCACCAGGCAGAAGATCCAGTCGGCCTTGTCGGCATACGAGGTCCAGACCTTCTGGCCGTTGACGATGA
This sequence comes from Massilia haematophila, assembly GCF_042647645.1. Lineage (NCBI taxonomy): Bacteria > Pseudomonadati > Pseudomonadota > Betaproteobacteria > Burkholderiales > Oxalobacteraceae > Massilia > Massilia haematophila. Next base: position 1,607,958 of record NZ_JBHRVV010000001.1, read on the forward strand.
AGTGATCGCCATGGTCGTCGGCGCGGGTCCGGAGCGAGGCCAGGTCGGAGCCCGCATTCGGCTCGGAATAGCCCTGGCACCAGCGGATCTCGCCGCGGGCGATGGGCGGCAGGTGTTCGCGCTTCTGCTCCTCGGTGCCGTACTTGAGGAGCGCCGGGCCCAGCATCCAGATGCCGAAGCTGTGCAGCGGCACGCGGCAGCCGAGGGCTTCCATTTCCTGGCGCAGCACCTTGGCCTGCTCGCGCGTGAGGCCGCCGCCGCCATATTCGACGGGCCACTCGGGCACGGTCCAGCCCTTGGCGGCCATGCGCTCGAGCCAGAGGTGCTGGGCGTCCGACCTGAACTGCATCTTGCGGCCACCCCAGGTGATATCGAGGTCGCCGCCCATCGGCACGCGCATCTCGGGCGGACAGTATTCTTCGAGCCAGGCGCGCACCTCCTGGCGGAACGCGAGGAGTTCATCCATGCCGGTCTCCTTCAGATGGTGACGCCGCCGTCGACCACGATGTTCTGGCCGGTGACGAAGCTGCCCGCGTGCGAGGCCAGGTAGATGGCGGTGCCGGCGATCTCGTCCGGGTCGCCGATGCGGCGCAGCGGAACGCGCTCGTTGACTTCCTTCAGGCGCTCCGGGTCTTCCCACAGGGCGCGCGCGAAGTCGGTCTTGATCAGGCCCGGCGCGATGCAGTTGACGCGCACGTTGTGCGGTCCGAATTCCACCGCCAGGTTGCGCGCCAATTGCATGTCGGCCGCCTTCGAGACGTTGTAGGCCCCGATCACGTGCGAGCCGCGCAGGCCGCCGATCGAGGAGACGATGATGATGGCGCCGTCGCGGCGGGCTATCATCTGCGGCGCGACCATCCCGATCAGCCAGTGGTTGGCCAACACGTTGTTGTCGAGGATCTTGCGGAACTGCTCGTCGCTGATGCCCGCCATCGGGCCGTAGTAGGGGTTGGAGGCCGCGTTGCAGACCAGGATGTCGATCTTGCCGAAGGCAGCATTGGTGGCGTCGACCAGGCGCTGCAGGTCTTCTTTCGACGAGATGTTGGCGGGAACCGCGATCGCCCTGCCCTCGCCGTGCGCGGCATTGATCTCGGCGACCACCTCGGCGCAGGCCTCGGCCTTGCGCGACGAGATGACGACTTTGGCGCCCTGCTCCGCCATCCGCACCGCGATCGCCCGGCCGATGCCGCGCGAGGAACCGGTGACGATGGCGACTTTACCGCTCAGATCGAACAATGACATGTGTCTCCTCCTTGGTGAATGGCACGGCTTGGCGTGCCGTTTGTAGGGTGGGCACTCCGTGCCCACCCTACGGTATCGCGCAATCGCGGCCTGTGCAATACCCCTTTTACGAAAAAATGAACGGAGACCTGGCAGCGGCTCGCACAGCGAAATACCGAAACCCCTAAAACGCGCCAACCGAGGAATCTACCTCTCCACCAGCAGCCCCTCGAACAAGGGCCGCACGAAGAGTTCGATCGCATTCTCCCCGTTCACGTCCGGCACCCAGCGGTCGAGCAGTACGGCGGCGTTGATCATGCCGCTCACCAGGTCGCCGGCGATGGCCTGGTCGAGCGGCCGGATCGAACCGTCCTGCATGCCGTCGACCAGCAGGCTGGCGAAACGGCGGTCGAGCCGCGAGGTCTCGTCCAGCTTGGCCGCGCGCATCTCCTCGGGCAGCTCGCTCCAGGCCGAGGTGCGCAGCAGCGGACCCTGTTCGGAAAAGTGGTGGCGCACCAGGGCGCGCGACACGGCGCACAGCTTGTCCCAGCCGGAGCCCTTGCCGGCCATGGCGATGCGCTGGATCTCGCGGATCACCGTGAACTTGCGCTCGAAGCAGGCCGCGATCAGCTCTTCCTTGCTGGGGTGATGGTGGTAGAAGGCGCCCTTGGTCAGGTTCAGGCGGGCCGAGATGCGCTCGACCGAAGCGCCGCGGTAGCCCGCCTCGTTGATGAGGGCCGTGGCCGCGCGCAGGAAGGCGTCCTGGGCACTGTCGCTCGCGCCCGACGGCGCAGTCAGGGCGGCGTCGAGCGCGGTCATGCGCCAGGCGGCCGTCTTCGACCCGATGCCCTCGACCAGGATGTCGGCCATGCGCCCGGCGGCCAGCTCGTAGTCCTCGGGGTCGTAGCGCGCGCTCCAGGACATGGTCCACAGGGTGAGCGTCAGCAGCAGGTGGGTGCGCGCGTTGAGTTCGGTCCGCTTGCCCGGCCTGATCGGGCCGGTCGCCAGCAGCCGCCGGCAATGGCGGAACATCTCGACATAGGCGCCGAACACGACTTCGGAATGCGGGCTGCCGAGCAGGTGCACGTCGCGGAAGGTCATCATTTCGCTGCCGTCGGCGACATCGCCGGCGGCGGTGCGCGCCAGGCGCGCGAAGAACAGGCGGATGAAGGCTCGGACGCGCTGCTCGGGACCGGTCTCCCTGGCCGCGCTGGCGATGATGCCGCTCACGGTCTCGATCGAGCGCAGCAGGCAGGCGACGACCAGGTCTTCCTTCTTCTTGTAGTAATAGGTGATGCTGTTGGTAGACAGGCCGACGGCGCCGGCCACGTCCGACAGGGTGGCGCCCTTCATGCCGCTGCGGTTGAACAGGCGCGCGGCCTCGTGCAGGATGGCCTCGCGCTTCTTCGCATAGCGCTGGGTCATGCGGCTGGCGTTGACGGGTTCTTCCATGGCGACACCGGGCAGTTGAGCAGCAAGCATTATAGCGGCAGCCACCGGGCAGACCATCTTTTCCAAAAATGCGACGCAGTACTGCTTATGCCCTGCACTGCTGTGCTATGATTTTCGCATCAACATACCGTAACCACTAAAAAAGGTCGAATCCATGATCAGCTTCGCTGGAAAAACAGCCATCGTCACCGGCGCCGGCGGCGGCCTCGGGCGCTGCTACGCGCTGGAACTGGCGCGCCGCGGCGCGCGCCTCGTCGTCAACGACCTGGGCGGCGCCGCCGACGGGCGCGGCGCCGGCACTGCCGCCGACGCCGTGGTCGCCGAGATCGCCGCCATGGGCGGCGAAGCCATCGCCAACCGCGCCAGCGTCACCGACCGCGCGGCCGTGGCCGCCATGGTCGAGCAGGCCATGAACGCCTTCGGGCGCATCGACATTTTGGTCAACAACGCCGGCATCCTGCGCGACAAGAGCTTCATGAAGATGGAACTGGACGACGCCCAGGCCGTGCTCGACGTGCACCTGATGGGCGCCTTTAACTGCACCAGGGCCGTGTGGCCGGTGATGATGGAGCAGGAATACGGGCGCATCGTGATGACCACCTCGCCGTCCGGCCTGTACGGCAACTTCGGCCAGGCCAACTACGGCGCCGCCAAGATGGGCCTGGTCGGCCTGATGAACACCTTGAAGATCGAGGGCGCCAAGCGCCACGTCCACGTCAACGCCATCTCGCCGGTTGCGGCCACGCGCATGACGGCCGGGCTGATGCCGCAGGAGCAGCTCGACAAGCTCGGCCCCGAGCACATCGTGCCGGGCGTGGTCTACCTGTGCAGCGAAGGCGCGCCAAGTGGCGCCATCCTGCAGGCGGCCGGCGGCAGCTTCAGCCTGGCCGCCATCATGGAAAGCCCCTGGGTCGAGCTCGGACCGCAGGCCAGCGCCGACGACGTCGCGGCGCAGTGGGAGCGCATCGCCGACCTCACGAACGCGCGCACGCGCGGCTGAAGGCGCGTCATGAACAGTACGGCGAGGCCGGCATGAGCGCGATGCCGCCGGCGCTCGACGCGGCCACGCGCAAGCAGGCCGCCTACGATACGCAAGTCGCGCGCGACCTGCCGCGCAACTACGCCGCCAACCTGGTCCACGGCTTTCTCGGCGTGACCGGCTTCCGGCTGGTGACCGCGCCGACCTTCGTGCCGGCTTATATTTTCCTGCTGTCGCAATCGAACCTGACGGTGGGCCTGGCGCTGGCCGGCCAGTCGCTCGGCATGGCGCTGTCCTCGATCTGGAGCGCCACCCTGATCGAGCACCGGCGCCGCGTGATGCCGGTGGTGTTCGGCGTCGGCTGGCTGATGCGCGCCCAGGTGCTCGGCCTGGCCCTGTCCGGCTTCTTCCTCGAGGGCGACGCGGCCCTGGTGGCGGTCTGCGTATTTTTGTCCCTGTTCGGCTTCTTCTGGGGCATGCAGGCGGTCAGCTTCAATTTCGTGATGGCGAAGGTCATTCCCGCCAACCGGCGCGGCCAGCTGGCCGGCATGCGCAACTTCCTCGGCGGGCTGTCGGCCTCGGCGGTCGCCTGGCTCGGGGGCAAATACCTGGTCGAGGCGAATGCCTTCGGCAACGGCTATGCGTCGACCTTCATGGTCGCCTTCATCCTGACCAGCATCGGCATCTCGGCCTTGAGCTTCCTGCGCGAGCCGGAGTCGGTGGCGGTGCGCGCCGCCTCCAGCCTGGCGCGACGCCTGCGCGACGTGCCGGCCATGCTGGGCGCCGACCGCCAGTTCGCGCGCTTCTTTACTGCCCGCGCCCTGGCCGCCTTCGGCATGGCGGCCGCGCCCTTCTACGCCATCCATGCCGGCCAGTTCATCGACCTGTCGGGTGCGACGCTGGGCTACCTGTCGCTGTCCTTCCTGCTGACCCAGACCGCCAGCAACCTGGTGTGGGGACGGATCGCGGACGCGCGCGGCTACCGGCTGGTGTTCCTGCTCAGCGTGGGATTGTGGCTGCTGTCCACCCTGGCCCTGATGTTCTCGACCAGCCTGCCGCTGTTCGTGCTGGCCTTCTGCGGCCTGGGCGCCGGCCTGGGCGGCTACCAGATCGCCTCGCAGAACTTCGTGCTGGAGTTCGGCGCCCACCACGAGCTGCCGATGCTGATCGCGGTATCGGACACGGCCTCGCACCTGATGATGGCGCTCGGGCCCCTGCTGGGCGGCGTGCTGGCCCAGCACTTCGGCTTCGGGGTGGTGTTCTGGACCGCGATCGCGGCCAAGGCGCTGGCCGTGGGGGCCATGCTGAGGATGCGCGACCCGCGCGCCGGCGCCGCCAGGGCCGCCGCCCTGTCGAACGACCCGGTGTAGGGTGGGCACTCCGTGCCCACGCGTGAAGGGCGAATAGTGTTAGCTCTGTATTGCTATCGAGCCAACAATGCTCGACGTTTACGCGTGGGCACGGGGCGCCCACCCTACGATAACCGGCCGCAGCAAATCGCCGGCGTCACCGTACGGCATGCCCGTGAGACATACATGCTAGCGGCGCACCTGGTAGCCGCCGATGTAGTAACGCGGATCCGGTTCGACGTAGACCAGCACCTCGTGGTCGAGCATGCCGGGCGGCGCCACCTGGTTCAGCGCGAACACGGCGACGATCGGGCTGACGTCGAAGGACCAGCCGAACGCCCGGTCGCCACGCTCGAAGCGGACGACGTCGCCGCCGACCACGTTGACGTAGCGCGTTTCCGGGGTGATGACGACGGTGCGGGTGGCGGCGGTCTGCGGAACCGGCGTCCCGACCAGGTCCTGGCGCGGCGTGACCGGTCCGGCGCAGGCCGCCAGCAGGGACGCGGCAAGGCCAGCACTGGCCATGCCTTTCGCCAGGCGTTTCGCTGTACATTTCATTTGGCACTCCTCCAAGGCCAACAGGCGGCGCAAGGATGCGCCGCCTGTTTCATTGGAGTGCGATTGCGAAGAAGGGGTTCCTGCTGTCGCGCAGGCGAACCGCAACGGCAACCTCAGACCACGCCGCGTTCCTTCAGCCCGGCCAGCTTGTCCTCCGACAGCCCGAGCAGCTCGGACAGCACCGCATCCGTGCCCTCGCCCAGCTTCGGCGGTGCGCGCCGAACCGGCAGGCGCTCGCCGTTGAAGCGATACGGCGAGGCCAGCACCTGGACGCTGCCGACTTCCTCGTGCGGCATGGTCTTGACCAGGCCGCCGTCGACGGCGCGCTGCGAAGTCAGGGCCTCGTGCAGGCCGGCCACTTCGCCGCAGGGAATGCCGACCTGGCTCATGGCGTCCAGCAGGTCGCGCCGCTTGCGGGCGGCGATCTCGCGGCGCAGCTCGGGCATGAGCTCGTCGCGGTGCTGGGTGCGCGTCAGGTTGGTCTTGAAGCGCTCGTCGGCCGCAATGTCCGGGCGGTTGATCACGTCGGTGCAGAAACGCAGGAACTGGCCGTTGTTGCCGACCGCGATCACCAGCGGACCGTCCTCGGCCTCGTACACGCCATACGGCATGATCGAGGGGTGGCCGTTGCCGAAGCGCGGAGGATCGTTCCCGCGCAGCAGCGCTTCCAGGCCATAGTAGGCGGTGATCATCAGGCCGCAGTCGAACAGGGCCATGCCGACGTGGCGGCCGGTGCCGGTCTTTTCGCGGTCGTAGAGCGCGGCGAGCACGCCCTGGGCCGCGTACATGCCGGTCATCATGTCGACCGCGGCGACGCCGAACTTCAGCGGCGGCTGGGTCGGCTCGCCGTTCAGCGCCATCAGGCCCGATTCGCCCTGGATCACCAGGTCGTAGCCGGGACGGGTGGCTTCCGGTCCGGTGCGGTCGTAGCCGGTGATCGAGCAGTAGATCAGGCCCGGCTGGTCCTTGCTCAACTCGTCGTACCCCAGGCCCATGCGTTCGACGTCGCCGAACTTGAAGTTCTGGATCACGACGTCGCTCTTTCGCACCAGTTCGCGCGCGATCTCCTGGCCTTCCGGGGTCTTCAGGTCGAGGCAAACCGAACGCTTGTTGCGGTTGACGCTGTTGAAGTAGGCGGTCTCGGTCGAGCCGATGCGCATGCCCCAGTCGCGCGTGTCGTCGCCGCGTTCCGGGTGCTCGACCTTGATCACCTCGGCGCCGAGGTCGCCCAGCACCATGGCGCACCAGGGGCCGGCGAGCACGCGCGACAGGTCGAGCACGCGCACGCCCGCGAGCGGCAGATTCGATTTGCTAGTCAAAATGGTCTCCACTATTCTCCGCATGCCGGCGCGCTCCTTGCGCCGCCGGGCACGCTATTCTTGATGCTTGCGCAGCAGCTTGAAATCCGGCGCGCGCTTGGCGAAGAAGGCGGCGATGCCCTCCTTCGCCTCGTCGTCGCCCTGCGACTCGACCATCAGCTGCGCCTCGAGGTCGAGCTGCTCGCCCAGGCTGTTCGAACCCGCCTGCGCGCACAGGGTCTTGATGCGCGCGTTCGCGTTCGCCGGGCCGTCGGCCACGCGCGCCGCCAGCGCCAGCGCTTCGGCCAGCGCGCCGCCGCGCTCGGTGAGGCGGTTCACCGCGCCCAGCGCGTGCAGGCGCTCGGCCGTGAGCCGCTCGCCCAGCAGGCACAGTTCCGTCATCAGCTGGCGCGACAGGAACTGCGACAGGAAGGCGGTGGCGCCACCGTCGGGGCTGAGTCCCACCTTCACGTAGGCCATCGCGAAAAAGGCGTCGCGCGCCGAGACCAGCATGTCGCAGGCCAGCGCCAGCGACAGGCCGGCGCCGGCCGCGCCACCCTCGACCGCCGCGATGACGGGTTTCGGGCAGGCGCGGATCGCGCGGATGGTCTCGTGCAGGCGCTCGATCTTCAGGCGGCGTTCGGATGGTACCAGTTCGCGTCGCGTGGCCAGCGCGCGCAAATCGCCGCCGGCGCAGAAGAAGTCGCCGTCGCCGACCAGCACGATGGCGCCGATCGCCGGGTCGGCCGCCGCCTCGAGCAGGGCCGTCTGCAGCGCGTCGTACAGCTCCGGCCGGATCGCATTGCGCGCGGCCGGGTTGCTGTTGACGAGGACGCGCACGGCGCCCTCGGTGCGCACCAGGAGCGCGTCGCTCATGCGGCGGCCGCTTCGGTGCTCGAATCGCTGCCCAATGCGCGACCCAAAGCGATATAGCGCTCCAGGTGGTGGTCTTCGTCGCCGAGCTGGTGGTCGATCATCACCAGGCGCTTGGCGAAGTGGGCCATCGGCAGTTCCCAGGTCATGCCGATGCCGCCGTGCAGCTGGATGCATTCTTCCGCCACCAGGGTGCCGATGCGGCCGATGCTCATCTTCGCTGCCGACAGTGCGCGTTCGCGCGTGATGCGATCAAGCTCCAGCGCGGCGGCGGCGTTGATGACGGTCGAACGGGCCTGTTCGATTTCGAGCAGCAGGTCGGCCATGCGGTGCTGCAGGGCCTGGAAGGAACCGATCGGGACGCCGAACTGCTTGCGCGTGCGCAGGTAGTCGAGGGTCGCGGCCTTGGCCGCTTCCATCGCACCCACGGCTTCCGCGCACAGCGCCAGGATGCCGCGGCCGACCGCGCGCTCCAGCGTCGCGTAGCCTTGGCCCTCTTCGCCCAGCAGGGCGGCGCCGGTCAGCTGCACGTTCTTGAAGCTGACGTTGGCCACGCGGCCGCCATCCATGGTCGGGGTGCCACGGACAAGGACGCCCGGCGCATCCTTCGGCACCAGGAACAGCGAGATGCCTTCTTCCGCGTCGATTGCGCCCGCCGTACGGGCCGAGACGACGAAGACGTTCGCCGATTCGCCCGCCTGCACCACGGCCTTGACGCCGTCCAGCACCCAGGCTTCGCCCTCGGGGCGGGCGGTGGTCTGCACGCGCGCCAGTTCGTAGTGGGTCTTCGGCTCGTCGTGGGCGAAGGCAACGATGGTGGCGCCTGCCGCGATCTCTTCCAGCACGGCCTTCTGTTCGGCGTTGCCGGCAAAGGAAATCGCTTCGGCCGCCAGCACGGCGCTGCCCAGCAGGGGTTCGAGCACCAGGCCACGGCCCAGGGCTTCGAAGACCACGGCGACATCGAAGCCGCCGCCGCCGAAGCCGCCGTCTTCCTCGCGCAGCAGCGCGCCGATGACGCCCAGCTCCGCGAATTTTTCCAGTTGTTCGGACGAGAAGCCCTGTTCGGAGGCGGCGATGCGGTTGCGCGTCTCGAAGTCGTACTGTTCGGCGATGTAGCGGTTCAGGCTGTCCGCCAGCATGCGCCGTTCTTCAGTGTGTTCGAAGTTCATGTGTCTCCCCTTACAGTCCGAGGATCATCTTGGAGATGATGTTTTTCTGGATTTCGTTCGAGCCGCCGAAGATCGACAGCTTGCGGTTGTTGAAGTACTGGGCCGTCGCGGCGCCTGCAAAGTCCGGACCGAACTGCTCGCCCGCGTAGTCGGCGTCGAGCATGTCCTGGGTGAAGGGACGCGCATACACGCCCATCGCGCGGCGCGTCAGCGACAGGATCTCCTGGCGGATCTCGGTGCCGCGGATCTTCAGCATCGAGCTTTCGGCGCCGGGCACGCCGCCCCCTAGCACCGCCGCGATCACGCGCAAATTGGTCGTCTTCATGTTTTCCAGGTCGATCTCGACCCTGGCCAGGCGCGACGCGAACGACGGATCGTCCAGCAGCGGCTTGCCGTTGCGGGTCTGGGTCGCGGCGATGCGCTTCAGGCGCGCCAGCGAGGCCACCGAGAAACCGACACCGGCGATGTTGGTGCGTTCGTAGGTCAGCAGGTACTTGGCGCAGGTCCAGCCGCGGTTCTCCTCGCCGACCAGGTTCTCCGCCGGCACGCGCACGTCGGTGAAGAACACCTCGTTGACCTCGTGCTCGCCGTCGAGCGTGATGATCGGACGCACTTCGACGCCCGGGCTGTTCATGTCGACCAGCAGGAAGCTGATGCCCTCCTGCTTCTTGGCTTCGCGGTTGGTGCGCACCAGGCAGAAGATCATGTTGGCGTGCTGGCCGAGCGTGGTCCAGGTCTTCTGGCCGTTGACGATGTAGTGCTCGCCCTGCGCATCAAGGCCGCGCACGGCGGTCGTCTTCACCGCCGCCAGGTCGGAGCCGGCGCCCGGCTCCGAGTAACCCTGGCACCACCAGTCCGAGCCGTCCAGGATGCGCGGCAGCCAGTAGCGCTTCTGCGCCTCGTTGCCGTACTTGATCAGGACCGGGCCCAGCATGTTGACGCCGAAAGGCACGATGCGCGGCGCGTTCGCCAGCGCGCACTCGTTCTCGAAGATGAACTTCTCGACCGCGTTCCAGCCCGGGCCGCCATATTCTTCCGGCCAGTGGTTGGCCAGCCAGCCGCGCGCGTTCAGGATCGCGTGCCACTCTTCCATGTCGGCCTTGGTCAGGTGCTTGCCGTTGGCGACCTTGTCGCTCAGGCGCTGCGGCAGCTTCTCGGCCAGGAAGGCGCGCACTTCTTCGCGGAATGCTTCTTCTTGTGGGGTGAAATTCAGGTCCATGACTATCCTCAGAAAATCTCGAACAGGCCCGCCGCGCCCATGCCGCCGGCGATGCACATCGTGACCACGGCGTACTTGGCGCCGCGGCGCTTGCCTTCCAACAGGACGTGGCCGGCCAGGCGCGCGCCGGTCATGCCGAACGGGTGGCCGATCGAGATCGCGCCGCCGTTCACGTTCAGGCGCTCGTCCGGAATGCCGAGGCGCTGCTGGCAGTAGATGGCCTGCGAGGCAAACGCTTCGTTCAGCTCCCACAGGTCGATGTCGGCGACCGTCAGGCCGAAGCGCTTGAGCAGCTTCGGCACCGCGAACACCGGGCCGATGCCCATCTCGTCCGGCTCGCAGCCGGCCACGGCCAGGCCGCGGAAGGCGCCCAGCGGGGCCAGGCCCAGGCGCTCGGCTTCCTTTGCCTCCATCATGACGCAGGCCGAGGCGCCGTCCGACAGCTGGGAGGCGTTGCCGGCGGTGATGAACTTGTCCGGGCCCATCACCGGCGCCAGCTTGGCCAGCGCTTCGTAGGTGGTGCCGCGGCGGTTGCAGGTGTCGGCGTCGACCGTCACTTCGCGCTGCGAGACGGCGCCGGTTTCCTTGTCGGTGACCTGCATGGTGGTGGTGCAGGCGACGATTTCGTCCTTGTAGCGCCCGGCCAGCTGGGCTTCCTCGGTCTTGCGCTGCGATTCGGCCGAGAAGCGGTCCTGGGCTTCGCGGCTGATGTTGTAGCGGGCGGCGACGATGTCGGCGGTCTCGATCATCGGCATGTAGAGCTCGGGTTTGTTCTCGAGCATCCACGGGTCGATGCCCGAATCGCCCTTCTCGCGAGTGCGGATCTGCGAGATGCTCTCGACGCCGCCGGCGATCACGGCCGGGGCGCCGTCGACCACGATGCGGCCGGCGCCGATGGCGATCGCCTGCAGGCCGGAGGCGCAGAAGCGGTTCACGGTGGTGCCGGCGATCGAGATCGGCAGGCCGGCGCGGATCACGGTCTGGCGCGCGACGTTGCGGCCGGTGGTGCCTTCCGGGTAGCCGCAGCCGAGGATGGCGTCCTCGATCAGGGCCGGGTCGATGCCGGCGCGCTCGACGGCGGCGCGCACGGCGTAGGCGGCCAGCTGCGGGCCGGAAGTGATGTTGAATTCGCCGCGGTGCGCCTTGGTCAGCGGCGTACGGGCGGTTGAAACGATGACGGCTTCGCGCATGGCGAGTCTCCTGGTCTATTAGATTTACTTATCTGACTTGCTGATTCATATGCCTGGCTTATACATCCAGGCATATGTATTCGGGTTTTATTTTGCCGACTGGTTCAGGCTGCCGAAATCCTGGCCCTTCTCGACCAGCTCCACCAGCAGCGGCGAGGGCTGCCAGAACAGCGGGTCTTCCTTGGCGAATTCCTGGATGTCGGCCAGGATCTTCGGCAGGCCGACGGTATCGGCATACTTCATCGGGCCGCCGCGGTAGCGCGGGAAGCCGTAGCCGTGGACAAAGGTTACGTCGACGTCCAGCGGGCGCAGGGCGATTTTCTGGTGCACGACGTTGGCGCCCTCGTTGATCATCGCAGCCAGGTAGCGGCGCACGATTTCCTCGTCGCTGAAGCTGCGCGGGGTGACACCGGCGCGCTGGCGCTCGGCGTCGATGATGGCTTCGACTTCCGGGTCCGGCGTGCCGGCGCGGGCGCCTTCCGGATACAGGTAGTAGCCGCGGCCGGTCTTCTGGCCGAACCAGCCACGCTCGCACAGGCGGTCGGCGATCTGGACGTAGCGCGCCTTCGGATCGCGGGTGGCGGCGCGGCGCTTGCGGGTGGCCCAGCCGATGTCGCCGCCGGCCAGGTCCGAGACCTGGAACGGTCCCATCGGATAACCGAAGTCGCGCAGGGCCTTGTCGATCTGGTAGGGCGAAGCGCCGTCTTCCATCATGTGGTGGGCGGCCTGGCCGTAGACGGCGAGGATGCGGTTGCCGATGAAGCCGTCGCAGACGCCGGCGCGCACCGGGGTCTTCTTCAGCTTCTTGGCCAGTTCGAAGGCGGTGGCGACGACGTCGCTCGACACCTTGGCCGGCACGACGATCTCGAGCAGCTTCATGATGTTCGCCGGCGAGAAGAAGTGCAGGCCGATCACGTCCTGCGGACGCGAGATGCTGGCGGCGATCTCGTCGATGTCGAGGTAGGAGGTATTCGTGGCCAGCACGGCGCCGGGCTTGCAGACGCGATCGAGTTCCGCGAACACCGCCTTCTTCACGCCCATCTCTTCGAACACGGCCTCGATCACCAGGTCGACCCCGGCCAGCGCATCGTACCCGGTCGAGCCGTTCCAGCGCGCCATCACGGCGGCCTTGGCCTCTTCCGTCATGCGGCCCTTCTTGACCTGGCCGTCATAGACTTTCTCGACGTTCTTGCGGCCGCGCGCCAGGGCTTCCTCGTCGCGCTCGATCATGGTCACCGGCAGGCCGGCGTCCAGGGCCGCGACGGCAATGCCGGCGCCCATGGTGCCGCCGCCGACGATGCCGACGCTGGCGATCGCACGCGGTTTCGCATCGCGCGTTTCCGGCGACTTGGCGGTTTCGCGCTCGGCGAAGAAGGCGTGCACCAGGCCGGCGCGCTGCGGGCTGTCCAGGCATTCCAGGAACAGCTTGCGCTCGAGCGCCAGGCCTTCGTCGAAGCCGAGGTCGAGGGCGCCCTGCACCGCATCGACGATCTTCAACGGCGAGAACAGGCCGCGCGACTTCTTCGCGGTCTCGATGCGGGCGGCCTCGATGGCGGCGCGCTGTTCCTCGCGGTCGGCCAGGGCATCGGCATCGCGGGTGCGGCGCACAGGAGCGCCGGATGCCAGCAGTTCTTTCGCGTAGGCGATGCCGGCGGCAGCGGCGTCCTCGCCCTGCTCGACGCGGTCGACCAGGCCCAGCTTCGCCGCCTCGGCAGCGCTGGCGTGGCGGCCCGAGAGCATCAGGTCCAGCGCCGGCTGCGCGCCGATCAGGCGCGGCGTGCGCTGGGTGCCGCCGGCGCCCGGCAGCAGGCCGAGCGCCACTTCCGGCAGGCCCAGCTTGGCGCCCGGGAGCGCGACGCGGTAGTGGGCCGACAGCGCGATCTCGAGACCGCCGCCGAGGGCCGCGCCGTGGATGGCGGCGACCACCAGCTTGTTCGATGCTTCGATGCGGTTGCAGACGTCGGGCAGCGCCGGCGGCATCGGCGGCTTGCCGAACTCGCGGATGTCGGCGCCGCCCAGGAAGTTGCGGCCGGCGCCAGCCAGCACGATCGCCTTGACGCTGGCGTCGCCGTCGGCGGCGTCGATCGCCTCCATCAGGCCGCGGCGCACGTCGACGCCGAGGGCGTTGACGGGCGGGTTATCGATGGTTACCAGAAGGATGTCGCCATGCTGTTCACGCACGACCTGGGAAGCTGCGCCGGAATTCATGAATCCTGTCTCCTTGTCTTGTAGTTGACTCGCACCGCGTCGCCCCACATGCGGCATCGCTCTGTCCGTGGTTCGCTGTGCGAAATTGTGTTTTGCATTTTGCAGCGAAGTCAACGATAACCCATTTTTAACGCCGATGTAAACGATTTGACGCAGCCCGTTTTACGCTTGAAAAAATCATTTTCGCCGGGTTTTACCCATGCTTCATAGGAGCGTCAATATTCGGCATTTCGCAGTGCGAACGACCATTTCACAAAACAGTTGACACCCCTCTTTTTCGTATGTGATCATCAATTCCAGACTCAGCCACAGATGCTGGGCATTGGAGACAATCGAGATGGACGCAATCCAGTCATTCACTGAGGAAGACAACGCCAAGGACCGTCAATTCGTGACCGCCCTGGCGCGCGGGCTCGAAATCCTGCGCTGCTTCCGCCCCGGCGAGGCTTCGCTCACGAATAGCGAAATGGCCAAGCGCACCGGCATGCCCAAGCCGACGATTTCGCGCCTGACCTATACGCTGACCCGCCTCGGCTACCTCACTTATTCCCCCGACCAGGGCCGCTACCAGCTCGGCGCCCCGGTGCTGGCCCTCGGCTACACCCTGCTCGCCAACATCGACGTACGCAAGCTCGCGCGTCCCGCGATGCAGGAACTGGCCGAATACGCCCAGTGCAGCGTCGCCATCGGCATCCGCGACCGCCTGGACATGGTGTATGTCGAGGCCTGCCGCGGCAGCGCCGCCGTGACCCTGCGCCGCGACGCCGGCTCGCGCATCCCGCTGGCGACCACCGCCATGGGCAAGGCCTATTTGTGCGGCCTGCCCCAGGCCGACCGCGATTTCCTGATGGACCACATCCGCCTGCATGCGGAAACCCAATGGCCGAAGCTCAAGGCCGATCTCGAACAAGGCTTCAAGGATTACCAGGACCGCGGCTTCGTGCTGTCCTCGGGCCTGTGGGACGCCAACATCAGCGCCGTCGGCGTGCCCCTGATCGACCCCGAGAACGCCAAGACGATGGCCTTCAACTGCGGCGGACCGGCCTTCCTGCTGCCGAAGGAAAAGCTGGTCGAGGACCTGGGCCCGCGCCTGGTGCAACTGGTGCGCAACGTGGGAACGAGCATGGGGCGCCACATCAATTAAGCGGGGCGAGCCCCGCGACCCGGCAAACAGGGAACACCCGCCGCACAGTCCCGCTATCGCGGCACGGTGCGACGCCCCCGGCTTGCCAGCGATTTTGTAGAACGGATGACCGACGGCCCAGGGCCGACGGCACGGAAAGGCGGCTCCGCTCGCGGGGCCAGTATCGACAACAATCTGAAAAGGTGGAGACAATGAGCAAGATTAAGACAATCGCTTTCGCAGTGTGTGCAGCCCTCGGCGCCGGCTCGGCATATGCGGAGGAATTCCTGGTCGGCGTGCAGATCCCGCTGACCGGCCCGCTGGCGCGCGTCGGCATGGGCACCCAGGAAGGCATCCGCGTCGCCGCCGAGGTCTTCAACAAGACCAACGGCAAGCACACCATCAAGCTGGTCACCGTCGACGACGAATCCGCCCCGGCCAAGGCCGTGGCCGCCGTGGAAAAGCTGGCCAGCCAGGGCGTGGTTGCCGTCACCGGCGGCTACGGCTCGAACAACATCTCGCCGGCCTCGGACGCCGCCAACAAGCTGGGCCTGGCCTACATCACCTCGGGCGGCGTCGACGACGGCCTGGTCAAGGCCGGCCGCAAGAACTTCTTCCGTATTAATAATACCGAGGGCTACCAGAAAGCCCTGGTCGGCCTGATCGGCGACCTCGGCGTGAAGTCGGTCTCGATCATCTACTCGACCAAGGACGCCACCCACGGCCTGGCCGCCGACGTCGAGAAGACCCTGGGCGCCAAGGGCATCAAGGTGTCCATGCACGCCTTCGACCCGGCGATCACCGACTTCAAGCCGATCCTGAACAAGGTCAAGCTGCGCGACCGCTCGGAATTCATCGCCATGGTCGGCTACGAGAACGAGTACGTCGGCATCCTGCGCGCCGCGCGCGTGCTCAAGCCGACCACGGTCAAGGCCATCGCCGGCGTCTGGTCGCTGGCCACGCCGAAGATGGCGGCCGACTTCCCGGACCTGATGCCGAACGTGTACGGCACCGCGGTCCTGCCCTTCCCGGTGAACTTCACCACCGCCGACGGCAAGGCCTTCGGCGAGGCCTACACCAGGCTGCACAAGAAGGAACCGGACTACCTCGGCCAGTTCGGCTACGTGCAGTCGATGCTGCTGTTCGAAGCGATCGCACGCGCCGCCGACGCCGGCACCATCAAGAAGGGCGGCGTCATCGAAGAGATGCGCAAGACCGATCGCCAGACCCTGATCGGCCGCGTGCAGTTCGACGCCACCGGCGACAACAAGAACTTCACCCAGCGCATGGGCCAGCACCAGGGCAAGAAAGTCGAACTGGTCTGGCCGAAGGAAGCGGCAACCGCCAAGCCGGTCTTCCCGGGCGTGCCGTGGTAAGACCGTAGTGCAGTGACGGGCAGGATCCCCTGCCCGCGTGAATTTCGATGGGAATGCAGAAATGACGGACTTGATCTTACAAGCCGTGTATTCAGGACTCTTGCAGGGCGGTTCCTACGCCCTCATCGCACTTGGCCTGGCGCTGGTCTTCGGCGCCATGAAAGTGATCAACCTGGCACACGGCGAACTGGTACTGCTGGCGGCGTATATCGCCTACACGGTGGAATCGAAACTTGGCTGGAACCCGCTGACCGCCATCCCGGTGGCCGTGATCGTCGTGACGATCACTTCGGCATTGCTGTACTTCGTGGTCGGCAAGATCCGCACCAACCGCGAAATCAATTCGCTCACCCTGACCTATGGCGTCGGCGTGATCCTGACCAACCTGGTCCTGATGATCTGGAGCGCCGACGTGCGCGCCACCAGCTCGAGCTGGATGCAGGAAGCCTTCGTGGTCGGCGAGCTCTATTCCATGCGCTCCGAAGTGCTGTTCTTCGGCGTCAGCATCGTCCTGATCGTCGCCCTCTGGTGGTGGCTGTCGCGCTCCTGGTATGGCCGCGCCGTGCGCGCCGTCTCGAGCAACCGCGACGCCGCCAAGCTGATGGGCATCAATCCCGGCAAGACCGAACTGGTCTCCTTCGTCGTGGCCGGCATCCTGGCCGCCTTTGCCGGCGTCGCCCTGTTCAGCTATGGCGTGATCACCCCGGCCTACGGCAGCGTCCTGACCGTGAAGGCCTTCATCATCACCGTCCTGGCCGGCATCGGCTCGATCCCGGGCGTGCTGATCGGCGCCGTCCTGCTGGGCGTGGCCGAATCGCTCACCGTCACCCTGGCCAGCTCGGCCCTGCAAGAACTCGCCGGCATGGGCCTGTTCCTGCTGGTCCTGTTCGTCATGCCTAACGGCCTGTTCGGTGCTGCACGGAGGCGCGGATGAAAACGATGAATCGACCCAATATGCTCCTGATCGCCGTTCTCGCCGCGGCCTACATCCTGGTGCCGGTGCTGCTCGGCGGCGACGCCTACGTGATGAGCCTGGTGATCGCCTCGCTCGTGATCGGCGGCATCGCGCTGTCCTGGGCCCTGCTCGGCAACCTGGGCGGCATGGTCAGCTTCGGCCACGCGGCCTTCTTCGGCGTCGGCGCCTATACCTCGGCGGTGCTGAGCATGCAGCACGGCGTGCCGATTTTCCTCGGCCTGCTGCTGGGCGGCGTCGGCGCCGTGCTGTCTGCCGTGCTGATGCTGCCGGTGCTCCGCCTGCGCGGCCCCTACTTCGCGCTCGCCATCCTGGCCTATGCCCACATCTTCCGCATCCTCGCCACCGAGTGGGAATCGGTCACGGGCGGTTCGGCCGGCATCGCCAGCATCCCGCAGCTGCCGACCGTGTTCGGTTTCGACTTCTCGAGCAAGATCGGCAACTACCTGCTGATCCTGACCATCGTGCTGGTGTTCGCCTGGATCTACGACCGCATCCGCCGCAGCCCGCACGGCCTGGCCCTGCGCGCGATGCACGACAGCGAGGACGCGACGCGCGTGGTGGGCGTCAACAACACCCTGCTGAAAGCCCTGATGCTGCTGGTCTCGGCCTTCATGTGCGGCGTGGTCGGCGCCTTCAACGCCCACTACATCAACTTCCTCGAGCCGGACTACGCCTTCAGCGCGCTGTGGGTGACGATCCCGATCGTGGCGGCCATCTTCGGCGGCTACCGCACCATTACCGGCCCGCTGGTCGGCGCGGTCGTGGTCTACCTGGTCGACCAGCTGTTCGTGAAGAACATCATGCCGACCGGCCACCAGCTGGTGCTCGGCCTGGTCCTGGTGGTGATGATCATCGCCAGCCCGGACGGCCTGCTTGGCCTGTTCCGCAAGTTCATGAGGAAAAAAGATGCTGCAGCTTGAAAACGTCACGGTCCGCTTCGGCGGCCTCACGGCGGTCAACGATGTCACGCTGTCGGTCGGCACCGGCGACGTGGTCGGCCTGGTCGGCGCCAACGGCGCCGGCAAGACCACCCTGTTCAATGCCATTTCCGGCCTGGTGCGCCCGACCACCGGCCGCATCGTGTTCAACGGCACCGACGTGCTGCGCGCGCCGATGTACCAGCGCGCCCGCATGGGCATCGGCCGCACCTTCCAGATCCCGCAGCCGATGCACGAGCTGACGGTGCGCCAGAACCTGGAAGTGGCGCAGCGCTTCGGCACCGGTTCGATCGATCGCAAGCGCATCGACGAGATCCTGGCGTTCACCAACCTGACCGCCAAGGCCGACCGCGACGCCTCGACCAGCCTGGCGCTGACCGAGCTGAAGGCGCTCGAGGTGGCGAAGGCGCTCTCGACCAACCCGAAGCTCCTGCTGCTGGACGAAGTGCTGGCCGGCCTGGAGACCAACGGCAAGCGCGCCTTCATGAACATGCTGAAGGACCTGCACCAGCAGTTCGCGGTCGGGATCGTGATCATCGAGCACGACATCGAGACCATCAGCAACCTGTGCCAGCGCGTCGCCGTGCTGAACTTCGGCGGCCTGATCGCCGAGGGCACGCCGGCCGAGGTGTTCAACGACCCGGCCGTGATCAAGAGCTATACCGGAGGCTGAGATGCTGGAGATTCAAAACGTACGCGCCGGCTACGGCGCCATCAACGTGCTGTGGGACCTGTCGCTGTCGATCGCGCCGGGCAAGCTCACCACCATTATCGGCCAGAACGGCGCCGGCAAGACCACCCTGCTGCGCGCCATCATGGGCCTGATCCCGGTGTCGCAGGGCGCCATTCTGCTGGACGGCAAGCCCCTGAACGGCACCCCGACCTGGGACATGATGGCCGTCTCGATGGCGATGATCCCCGAGGGCCGCATGGTCTTCCGCGACATGACGGTCGAGGAAAACCTGATGATGGGCGCCTTCGCGCCCCAGCACCGCGCCGGGGCGGCCGCCAACCTGGAACGCTCCTACGAGATGTTCCCGCGCCTGCGCGAGCGGCGCAGGCAGCTGGCCGGTTCGCTGTCCGGCGGCGAAGCCCAGATGCTGGCGATGGCGCGCGGCCTGATGAGCGACCCCAAGGTCCTGATCATCGACGAGCCCTCGCTCGGCCTGGCGCCGGTGATGGTGAACGAGCTGTTCGAGATCCTGGGACGCCTGAAGCAGGACGGACGCACCATGATCCTGGTCGAGCAGAACACCCACCGCGCGGTGGGCGTGGCCGACCACGTCTACCTGATGCAGAGCGGGAAAGTGGTGCTGTCCCAAGCCGCTTCGGAGGTCAGCCTGGACCACCTGCACGACCTGTATTTCGCGCGCTGAGCCGGGAGTAGCCGATATGAGCTTGATCGAAGAATACGGCCCGCGCGAATCGATGGAGTACGACGTCGTGGTCGTCGGCGGCGGTCCTGCCGGATTGTCCGCCGCGATCCGCCTGAAGCAGCTGGCCCGGGACAAGGGCCAGGACGTCTCGGTCTGCGTGCTGGAGAAAGGCGGCGAGATCGGCGCCCACATCCTCTCGGGCGCCGTCATGGACCCGATCGCCCTGAACGAACTGTTCCCGAACTGGAAGGAACTCGGCGCGCCGCTGAACACCCCGGTGACCGAGGACCAGGTCCTGTTCCTGACCGAATCGAAGGCTTACCGCACGCCCGGCTTCATGGTGCCGAAGATGCTGACCAATCACGGCAACTACGTGATCTCGCTGGCGAACGTCACGCGCTGGCTCGGCCAGCAGGCCGAAGCGCTGGGCGTGGAAATCTTCCCCGGCTTCCCCGCCGCCGA
Organism: Massilia haematophila; assembly: GCF_042647645.1. Classification (NCBI taxonomy): domain Bacteria; kingdom Pseudomonadati; phylum Pseudomonadota; class Betaproteobacteria; order Burkholderiales; family Oxalobacteraceae; genus Massilia; species Massilia haematophila. The sequence continues at coordinate 1,627,725 of NZ_JBHRVV010000001.1, forward strand.
GATCCTCTACAACGAGGACGGCTCGGTGAAAGGTGTCGCCACCGGCAACATGGGCGTCAAGCGCGACGGCGAGCCGGGTCCGGACTTCCAGCTCGGCATGGAGCTGCACGCGAAGTACACCTTGTTCGCCGAAGGCTCGCGCGGCCACCTCGGCAAGCAGCTGATGGCCAAGTACGACCTGAACCGGGATGCCGATCCCCAGACCTACGGCATCGGCATCAAGGAACTCTGGGAGATCGACCCGGCGAAGCACAAGCCGGGCCTGGTGATCCATACCGCCGGCTGGCCGCTCGACAACAGCACCTATGGCGGCTCCTTCCTCTACCACCTGGAAAACAACCAGGTCGCGGTGGGCTTCGTGGTCGGCCTGGCTTACCAGAACCCGTATCTGTCGCCGTACGAGGAATTCCAGCGCTATAAAACGCATCCGGCGATCCGCCACTTCTTCGAGGGCGGCAAACGCATCTCCTACGGCGCGCGCGCCATCACGGCCGGCGGCCTGCAATCCCTGCCGAAGACCGTGTTCCCGGGCGGCGCCCTGATCGGCTGCGACGCCGGCTTCCTGAACACCAGCCGCATCAAGGGCAGCCATGGCGCGATCAAGACCGGCATGCTGGCCGCCGAGGCGGCGTTCGCGGCGCTGGGCGCGGGCCGCCAGCACGACGAATTGAGCAGCTACCCGGCCGCGTTCAAGCAATCGTGGCTGCACGAGGAACTGCACGTGGCGCGCAACTTCAAGCCGTGGATGAGCAAGGGGCTGTATCTGGGCACCTTCATGACCGGCATCGACCAGATCCTGTTCAAGGGCAAGGCGCCCTGGACCCTGCGCCACAAGCACGCGGACCACGAATGCCTGCGCCCCGCTTCGGATTTCCAGCCCATCGCCTATCCGAAGCCGGACGGCAAGCTGACCTTCGACAAGCTGTCCTCGGTGTTCATCTCGAACACCAACCACGCCGAAGACCAGCCGGTGCACCTGACGCTGAAGAACCCGGCTATTCCCGTGGACGTCAACCTGGCCAAGTTCGCCGGGCCCGAGCAGCGCTACTGCCCTGCCGGCGTCTACGAGTTCGTGAAGCTTGAGACAGGCCAGGACCGCCTGCAGATCAATGCCCAGAACTGCGTGCACTGCAAGACCTGCGACATCAAGGACCCGACCCAGAACATCGTCTGGGTCACGCCGGAAGGCGGCGGCGGGCCGAACTACCCGAACATGTAAACAATCTACCGATCAAAGAGACCATCATGACCAAACGAACCGCATTCCACTGGGACGATCCGCTGCTGCTGGACCAGCAACTGACCGACGAAGAGCGCATGGTGCGCGACGCCGCCGCCTCCTACTGCCAGGACAAGCTGCAACCGCGCATCCTCGAGGCCTTCCGCCACGAGACCATGGACACCTCGATCTTCCGCGAGATGGGCGAGCTGGGCCTGCTCGGCCCGACGATTCCCGAGCAGTACGGCGGCCCGGGCCTGAACTACGTCGCCTACGGCCTGATCGCGCGCGAAGTCGAGCGCGTCGACTCGGGCTACCGCTCGATGATGAGCGTGCAATCGTCCCTCGTCATGGTCCCGATCTACGAGTTCGGCAACGAAGCGACCAAGCAGAAATACCTGCCGAAGCTGGCCACCGGCGAATGGATCGGCTGCTTCGGCCTGACCGAACCGAACCACGGCTCCGACCCAGGCTCGATGGTGACCCGCGCCCGTAAAGTGGACGGCGGCTACAGCTTGAGCGGCTCGAAGATGTGGATCACGAATTCCCCGGTCGCCGACGTCTTTGTCGTCTGGGCCAAGGACGACGAAGGCGCGATCCGCGGCTTCGTGCTGGAAAAAGGCTGGGAAGGCTTGTCGGCGCCGGCGATCCACGGCAAGTTCGGCCTGCGCGCCTCGGTCACCGGCGAGATCGTGATGGACAACGTGTTCTGCCCGGAAGAAAACGCCTTCCCGGAAGTGCGCGGCCTGAAGGGTCCGTTCACCTGCCTGAACTCGGCCCGCTACGGCATCGCCTGGGGCGCGCTGGGCGCGGCCGAAGCCTGCTGGCACACCGCGCGCCAGTACACGATGGACCGCAACCAGTTCGGCAAGCCGCTGGCGGCGAACCAGCTGGTGCAGAAGAAGCTGGCCGACATGCAGACCGAGATCACGCTCGGCCTGCAGGGCTGCCTGCGCCTGGGCCGCATGAAGGACGAAGGCACCGCCGCGGTCGAGATCACCTCGATCATGAAGCGCAATTCCTGCGGCAAGTCCCTGGATATCGCCCGCACCGCGCGCGACATGCTGGGCGGTAACGGCATCTCGGACGAATTCGGCATCATCCGCCACATGGTCAACCTCGAGGTGGTCAACACCTACGAAGGCACGCACGACATCCACGCCCTGATCCTGGGACGTGCGCAGACGGGTATCGCGGCGTTCTGATCGCCCTGGTTTGAAGACGCCGGCCGCGACCAGTTCGCCGCCGGCGTTTTTTCATTTTCGTAGGGTGGGCACGCCGTGCCCACGCGTTACGTGTTCGTCCGGCGTCCGCTGCGGCAAGGCGTCGCTCCGCGGCTGAACCGCAGCCGGTACACGAAACCAAGCAATCTACAGGTCCATTTTTGCGTTCGCAGGACGCTTTCGACACGCCGCGTGGATACGCAGTGTTCGACGAATCAAACGCCAACCTTGTTCATGGTTCCGCGTGGGCACGGCGTGCCCACCCTACAGCCCATCCGTTAGGCTATCATGACGCCCTTGTCCATACAGGCCGCAGGCATTCGCCCCGCCGCGCCCTCCCCGCATTCCAAGGCAACATACGTGTTTAATGTTCTTTCCCTTGACGTCGACGCGGCGATCAAGACCCTCGTGCTCACGCTCGACCTGGTCGGCACCTTCGTCTTCGCCCTGTCCGGCGCCACCGCCGGCGCGCGGCGCCGCCTCGACATCTTCGGCGTGCTGGTGCTCTCCTTCGTCGCCGCCAACTCGGGCGGCATCGTGCGCGATCTGCTGATCGGGGCGACGCCGCCGGCGGCCATCAGCGACTGGCGCTATCTCGGCGTCTCGCTCATGGCCGGCGTCGTGATCTTCTTCTGGTACCCGGTCATCAACCGCCTGCAAAGCCCGGTACTGTTCTTCGACGCCGTGGGTCTCGCCCTGTTCTGCGTGGCCGGCGCCCAGAAGGCCCTCGTGTTCGGGCTGACGCCGTTGATGGCCGCCCTGCTCGGCATGCTGACCGGGATCGGCGGCGGCATCGCGCGCGACGTGCTGCTGTCGAACGTGCCGGGCGTGTTCAGGTCGGACATCTATGCGGTCGCGGCCCTGGCCGGCGCCACCGTGGTGGCGGTCGGCCACGTGCTGGGATGGCCGACCACCTTCACCGCCGTCGGCGGCGCGGCGCTCTGTCTGGGGCTGCGGCTGGCGGCGATCCACCGCGGCTGGCATTTGCCGACGGCGCGCTGGCCGGAGCAGACCGAGTCCCATCGCGACGAGGAGCGCTGACGCCTTTGGCGCTTATAGCGTCATCAGACGCCAGCAGCGAACAATTGGTGAGATTTCAAGCATGAGCAAGCGGATATACTTCAGTTGCGATATGGCACGCCTAGATGCCAACCTGAAAGACACCCATAGCTCCGGCAATCGGCACCATCATGCGCTTGCCGGACGTGCTCACCCATCCTGAGAATGATGAATAGATTCGCTATTGGCCTGCTCGTCGGGCCTCTGCTGGCGGGTTGCGCCCCAGACTCCACCTTGTCGGAAACCAAAGTCAAGCTGGCAGAAGCAAACCAGAAAATCGCTGCGCTCGAAAAAGAGCTCGCTGAAGCGAAGTCCTCGGCCCCCAGTGCGAAGGCTACTCCAGAGCTGCCGAAAGAGAGCGCCCCCGCTTCGCCACCGCCAGTAGAAGACGAAACCAGCAAGACTGGCCCGCAGTGGGACTACGACGTCAACGAAGACCTGATGTCCGGAAGTAAGCGCTACACGGCGTCGCTGAAAAGCGCGAATACGGTGTCTTTCGGATTTCCATATGGTGGCGAACAACACGGCACCTTGACGCTCCGCACCGTGCAAGGAAAAGGCAAGGACGTCTTATTCTATATCCAGCGAGGGCAAATCCTTTGCCCGTCTTACCAAGGCTGCAACGTGCTGGTGAGATTCGACGACGAGAAGCCGATGCGCTTTGCAGCAAACGGGCCGGCAGACCATAGTTCCGAACTCATCTTTCTCGAAAATTATAGTAAGTTCATAACGAAGCTCAAGAAAGCCAAACGCGTTCGCCTTTCCGTCGACATATACCAGAATGGCGCGCCGGCATTCGAATTCGACGTGAGTGGCTTCGATCCGGATAAATACCAGCCAAAATAAACGATCGGTGGCCGCAGGGCCGCATCGACATTCGATGCCGTGTTCGGCGGCTTGATACATCAAAGAACGGAAACGAATTCCTCCGGCCACGGCCCTTCGCGCGGCGGCCGCGGCGCCATCGCGCCCGACGTGCTGCTGTCACGCAAGCCTGGCGTATTCAGGCCGAACATCTCTGCCGCGGCAACCGGACCGATCCGAGAAGACTTGCCGGTCGAAACATCGAGAAGCCGAAGCACAACACAACGATACCGCGTGGCGACAAAGCCAAGTCGAATGAATCTTCTTCACGGGAAGTCCTTCGGTTCTGTCTGCTCTTTGCAACAGTGTAGATTTTGTCCATAAGCGAGCGTAACCTTGGTGTGACCAAGTCATTTATGCACAGCAGTATGGAGTCTTTCTCGCGCTGTTTGGTGCACGCCGACGCAGCAAAATTGCATCCTGCGTCTGGACGGTTTTCACAATCCTGGTCTTATCAGTCCAGGGATGTTCCACCATCGATACGGGAGAACGTTGTGAACATCGCTGACATTGCCATGAAAAATGGCAACTACCTCTTGTCACTCGTCCTTGCCGCCGTGCTCCTGTCCGGATGTGCATCCGTCGACTATACAAAACACGAAAAAGGCGCTTTCTGGTGCAACGAACCCTTGAAATTGTCGGACGGGGTCCACTTCGACGAACGCCACCTGAACGCAGCAAGACGCGGTTACTTGTACGCCCTGGCCGCTGCCTGGGTATTACAGACAACCAATCCTGAAGGCGCGGATCACTGGTTCAATCTGCCGGCGAGAATAAAACCAAGCGAGGGACTTCCGCGTCACCACTCTGGCTTCGAAGTCAGGACGTTTGAAGTCAAGGAAGATCCCAGCGATCCTGTGCTTTCCGAGGTTGTCGTTGCATTTACTGGATCCAACGATCGTGATGACTGGCTCTTTACCAATTTCCTGTTCAGCCAAAGGCAATATGAACTTGCAAGGGAATATGTAAAGCAGGTGGCGCAAAAGTATCCAGGGATCAGGCTGGTGGTTACCGGGGTATCTCTGGGCGGAGCGTTGGCGGGCCACGTCACCAAACGCGAAGAAACACGCGATTACATTGCGGAGGCTTGGCTTCTCAATCCCAGCCCCAAACTCTACGCGAACGATCAAGTCGACCAGCGAATATGGGTACTCGCAATGCGCGGAGAAATCCTGCATGCTGTCCGGACGCCATTCATGGAAACGATCTGGCCAGGCATCAATCGTATTGGTGCGCCATGGTACCAGACCGCAGACGACTTCTATCAAGTCAAGTCCAGTGTCGTTTATGCGCACTTTAGATGGCTTATAGCAAGGAACGTCCTTTTCGTCGCTGACTACGCTCACCTCCAGCACAAGCTGGGACCAGTTGATCCCCGCAGGGTAAATGAGCCTAGAGAAATTCTTGAAGCGTCATGCTTCCGAGCTTGCGCGAAGGAAAAAGAGTGGCAGCAAATTGTTGAGGGACGAAACGCGGGGATTCCGTACGAAGAAATCAAGATCGTGCCCTGGGCTTGTATGAAACCATCCCAATAGCGCTAGCAATTCGCGGCGCATATCACCTGACCAAAGCATCTTGTTTTGCATTCGATCCTCATACGAGTATCCAGGACTGCATGACGCATGATCACGGTCTTGTTCAAACGTCTCACCGATCAGAGGACGGAAACAAATTCCTCAGTCCGCGGTCTTTCGCGCGGCGGCCTTGGCGCCATCGACGTGCCGAACGCCACGAAGCAGATCGCCTGCTCGTGCGGCGCCAGGCGCAGCAGATCGCGCATGCCCGCGCTGTCCATCGCCGCGCCGCTGGCCAGGCCGCTCGCAAAACCCAGCGCCTGGGCCGCGGTCAGCATGTTCTGCACCGCGCAGCCCAGCGACACCAGCTTTTCGGCGGTCGGGATCCTGCCTTTCGGCGCGTCGTCCAGCACCGCTACCAGCAGGCAGGGCGCATGGAAGGCCTTGTCGCGCGCCCGGGTGCGCGCTTCCTCGTCGGCAGCCGGGTCGCGTTCGGCCAGCGCGCGCTCGAACACCGCGCCCAGGTCGGCGCGCCGCTCGAGCGGAACGATGATGAAGCGCCAGGGCCGCAGCTGGCCATGGTCCGGCGCCTGGGCCGCCGCCTCGAAGATGCGCGCTAAAGCCGCCGCATCCGGCCCCGGCGCCAGCAGGCGCCGCTGCGGGTGGTTGCGGCGCGCCGCCAGCCAGGTCCACAACTGCTCGCTCATGCGCCCTGCCCGTCTCCGTCCAGCCCGAGCTGCTGCGGGTGGGTGTAGCAGACGAAGTCGCGTCCGCGCGCAAAGGCCAGCAGGGTCATGCCGGCCGCTTCCGCCAGTTCGACCGCCGCCAGCGTCGGCGCCGACATGCCGACCAGGGCCGATACCCCGGCCTGGATCGCCTTTTGCGCCATCTCGAAACTGACCCGGCTGGTGATCAGGAAGAAGCCCTCCCCGGGCCGGGCCGGGCCGCGCGCCATGGCGCCGATCACCTTGTCGAGGGCGTTGTGGCGGCCGACGTCCTCGCGCACCAGTTGCAGGCTGCCGTCCATCGCGCACCAGGCGGCGGCGTGGGCGGCGCCGGTGCGGCGCGTCAAATGCTGCTCGGCGCCGATCGCCGCCAGGGCGCGGCGCACGCCGTCCACATGGAAGCCGCGCGCCGGCGCCAGCACGCGTTGCGGACGGCAGACCTGGTCCAGGCTGTCGACCCCGCACAGGCCGCAGCCGGTGCGGCCGGCCAGGGTGCGGCGGCGCTCCTTCAGTTCCATGAAGGCGCGGCTGGCAACCTCGAGCTGGACGGTCAGGCCCGCGGGCGTGTACTCGACCTCGATGCCGTAGCACTCGGCGGGACTGGCGATGATGCCTTCGCTGAGCGAAAAGCCGAGCGCGAAGTCTTCCAGGTCGGACGGGCTGGCCATCATCACCGCATGCGAAATGCCGTTGTAGACCAGGGCCACCGCGGCTTCCTCGACCACCGAGTCCTCGACCTCGGTCAGCACATCTTGACGCATGCGCAACACACGGCGCGGCCCGGCCGTCGGCGGAAGACCCTCGCTATCGGTATTTGATTGTCGATTAACTATTTTCATCACATGGCGGTGAGGCAAGATTTAACAATTGAGGCAAGAAGCTGACGGATTCGAGCATGAATTCTAGCTTTTGGAAAATTTTAGCACTGACCTGAGTCTTCTATAAGTGTTAAACTTCGAAAACCGTCGTTTCCTTTAAGAAGGATTGTTAATGAACCAGATGTCAAGGCGCCAGTTCCTGAAGGTTTCAGGCGCCACCATCGCGGGCTCCAGCCTGGCGGTGCTCGGCTTCGCTCCGGCTACGGCTCTCGCCGAAGTCCGGCAGTACAAGCTGGCACGCACGACCGAAACCCGCCAGACCTGCCCCTACTGCTCAGTCGGTTGCGGCATTTTGATGTACGGCCTGGGCGATGGCGCCAAAAACGCCGCCGCCTCGATCATCCACATCGAGGGTGATGCCGACCACCCGGTCAACCGCGGCACCCTGTGCCCGAAAGGCGCTTCGCTGGTGGACTTCATCCACAGCCCGAACCGCCTGCTGGAGCCGGAATACCGCGCTCCAGGCTCCAGCGAATGGACCAAGATTTCCTGGGACCAGGCGCTGGACCGCATCGCCAAGCTGATGAAGGCCGACCGCGACGCCAACTTCGTCGAGAAGACCGCCGACGGCAAGACCGTCAACCGCTGGCTCACCACCGGCATGCTGGCCGCTTCGGCCGGTAGCAATGAAGCAGGATACATTACCCACAAGACCGTCCGGTCTTTGGGCATGCTCACATTCGATAACCAGGCGCGTGTTTGACACGGTCCGACGGTGGCAGGTCTTGCCCCGACGTTTGGCCGTGGAGCGATGACGAATCACTGGGTCGACATCAAGAATGCCGATGTGATCCTCGTCATGGGCGGTAATGCCGCCGAAGCACACCCCTGTGGTTTCAAGTGGGTAACCGAAGCGAAGGCCCATAACAAGGCCAAGCTGGTCGTGGTCGATCCACGCTTTACCCGTACCGCATCCGTTGCAGACTATTACGTCGCGACGCGTACCGGCACGGACATCGTGTTCCTGGGCGCGATCGTCAACTATCTGCTGACGAACGACAAGATTCAACACGAGTACGTCCGCAATTACACGGACATGCCTTTCATCGTCCGCGAAGATTACGCGTTCAATGACGGCATCTATTCCGGCTACGACGAAGCCGCCGGCAAGTACGCCGACAAGTCGAGCTGGAACTACGAGATGGGCGAAGACGGCTATGCCAAGGTCGACCCGACCCTGGCGCACCCGCGTTGCGTCTACCAGCTGATGAAAAAGCACTACTCCCGCTACACGCCGGAAATGGTGCAGAAGATCTGCGGCGTCTCGCCCGAGCAGTTCAAGAAGGTTGCCGAGACCCTGGCCTCGACCGCCGTACCTGGCCGCGCCGCGACCATCCTGTACGCGCTCGGCTGGACCCACCACTCGACCGGCGCCCAGACCATTCGCCTCGGCGCCATGGTCCAGCTGCTGCTGGGTAACATCGGTATCGCCGGCGGCGGCATGAACGCACTGCGCGGCCACTCGAACATCCAGGGCCTGACCGACCTCGGCCTGATGTCGAACCTGCTGCCGGGCTACATGACCCTGCCGAACGAAGCCGAACAGGACTACGACGGCTACATCGCCGCCCGTGCGCCAAAGGCGATGCGTCCGAACCAGCTGAGCTACTGGAGCAACTACAAGAAGTTCCACGTCTCGTTCATGAAGACCTGGTGGGGCGACGCCGCCACCCAGGAAAACAACTTCGCCTACGACTACCTGCCGAAGCTGGACAAGCCGTACGACCTGCTGCAGGCCATCGAGCTGATGAACCAGGGCAAGATGACCGGTTACATCTGCCAGGGCTTCAACGTGATCGCCTCGGCCCCGAACAAGGCCAAGGTCCTGGCCGGCCTGTCGAAGCTGAAGTACCTGGTCGTCATGGATCCGCTGGAAACGGAAACCGCCGAATTCTGGAAGAACCACGGCGAGTTCCACGACGTCGATTCGAGCAAGATCCAGACCGAAGTGTTCCGCCTGCCGACCACCTGCTTCGCGGAGGAAGCCGGTTCGCTGGTCTCGTCTTCGCGCGTGCTGCAGTGGCACTGGCAAGGCGCCGAGCCGCCGGGCAAGGCCCGTTCGGACATCGAGATCATGTCGGAACTGTTCCTGCGCATGAAGAAGGCCTACCAGACCGAAGGCGGCAAGTTCCCGGACCCGATCCTGAACCTGACCTGGCCGTACGCCAAGCCGCACAGCCCGACGCCGGAAGAACTGGCGAAGGAATTCAACGGCAAGGCGCTGGCCGACGTGTTCGATCCGAAGGATCCGACCAAGGTCATCGTCAAGAAGGGCGAACAGCTGGCCAGCTTCGCGCAGCTGCGCGACGACGGCACGACCGCCTCGGGCTGCTGGATCTTCGCGGGCTCCTGGACGCAGGCCGGCAACCAGATGGGCCGCCGCGACAACAGCGACCCGACCGGTATCGGCAACACCCTGAACTGGGCCTGGGCATGGCCGGCGAACCGCCGCGTCCTGTACAACCGTGCTTCGGCCGACACCCAGGGCAAGCCGTTCGATCCGACCCGCGTGCTGGTGCGCTGGAACGGCGCGGCCTGGACCGGCGCCGACGTGCCTGACTTCAAGGTCGACGAGAATCCGGCCGGCGGCATGAACCCCTTCATCATGAACCCGGAAGGCGTCGCGCGCTTCTTTGCACGCGGCATGATGAACGAGGGTCCGTTCCCCGAGCACTACGAGCCGTTCGAGAATCCGGTTGGCAAGAACCTGATGCACCCGAACAACCCGCGTGCAACCAGCAACCCTGGCGCCCGCGTGTTCCCGAACGACCGCAAGGAAATGGGTACGGCTGCCGAGTTCCCGGTGGTGGCAACGACTTACCGCCTCACCGAGCACTTCCACTTCTGGACCAAGCATGCCCGCCTGAACGCGATCATCCAGCCGGAACAGTTCGTGGAAATCGGCGAAGGCCTGGCCAAGCAGATCGGCGTCGCCAGCGGCGACAAGGTGCGCGTGTCCAGCAAGCGTGGCCATATCGTGTCGAAAGTCATCGTGACCAAGCGCATCCGCGCCCTGCAGATCGACGGCAAGGAAACCCACACCGTGGGCATCCCGCTGCACTTCGGCTTCAAGGGCCTGACCAAGCCTGGCTACCTGACCAATACCCTGACCCCGGTCGTGGGTGACGGCAATTCGCAAACGCCGGAATTCAAGTCCTTCCTCGTGAAGGTCGAGAAGGCTTAAGACCGGAGAAATAAGACATGGCACTACAATCATTGGATATCAAACGCGTGTCGGCCACGACGACGCCCCCGCCCAGCGCCCGTTCGCCGGTCGGCGGCAGCGTCGCCAAGCTGATCGACGTCTCGAAATGCATCGGCTGCAAGGCCTGCCAGACGGCATGCATGGAATGGAACGACATCCGCGACGAAGTCGGCGTCAACTCGGGCGTCTATGACAACCCGATCGACCTGACCCCGAAGTCGTGGACCGTGATGCGCTTCTCCGAGCACGAGAAGGAAGACGGCAACCTCGAGTGGCTGATCCGCAAGGACGGCTGCATGCACTGCGAGGACCCGGGCTGCCTGAAGGCCTGCCCGTCGCCGGGCGCGATCGTGCAATACGCGAACGGCATCGTGGACTTCCACCAGGAAAACTGCATCGGCTGCGGCTATTGCGTCGCCGGCTGCCCGTTCGACGTGCCGCGCATCTCGAAGCAGGACAACCGCGCCTACAAGTGCACCCTGTGCTCGGACCGCGTCGCCGTCGGCCAGGAACCGGCCTGCGTCAAGACCTGCCCGACCGGCGCCATCATGTTCGGCACCAAGGAGGACATGAAGGTCCACGCCGCCGAGCGCATCGAGGACCTGAAGGAGCGCGGCTACGAGAACGCCGGCCTGTACGACCCGGCCGGCGTCGGCGGCACCCACGTCATGTACGTGCTGCACCACGCCGACAAGCCGACGCTGTACCACGGCCTGCGCGAAGACCCGAGCATCAGCACCACGGTCGGCCTGTGGAAGGGCTTGACCAAGCCGCTGGCCCTGCTGGGTATCGCCGCCGCGGCGCTGGGTGGCTGGTTCCACTACACCCGCGTCGGTCCGAGCGAGGTGACCAAGGAAGACGAAGCCGAGGCACTGGCCGAGGCACGCAGGCTGAAGGGGGAAACGCATGAAGCATAATCACGGTCATGACAAAACCCGCGACAAGGACGGCAATCCCGTCATCGTCCGCTACACCGCCAATGAACGCAGCAATCATTGGGTGACGGCGATCTGCTTCATCCTTGCCGGCCTGTCGGGCCTGGCCATGTTCCATCCGGTCATGGCCTGGCTGGCGCTGCTGTTCGGCGGCGGCCAGTGGACCCGCTTCCTGCACCCGTTCTTCGGGCTGGTGATGTTCTTCTCGTTCGCCTTGCTGGTGGTCCGCTTCTGGGGCCACAACAAGTTCGAGAAGGGCGACGCCCAGTGGCTCAGGCAGATCAAGGACGTGGTGGCCGGCGACGAGCACAAGCTGCCGAAGGTCGGACGCTACAACGCCGGCCAGAAGCTGCTGTTCTACACGCTGGTGGTCTGCATGCTGGCGCTGTTCTTCACCGGCTTCGTGATCTGGCGCGAGTGGTTCTCGGAATTCTTCCCGATTCCGCTGATCCGCCTGTCGGCACTGATCCACGCCTTTGCGGCCTTCGTGCTGATCCTGATGATCGTCGTGCACATCTACGCCGGCATCTGGATCAAGGGCACCATGGGCGCCATGATCCGCGGCACGGTCAGCTACGGCTGGGTGCGCAAGCACCATCCGCGCTGGTTCGAACAAGTCATGCGCGGCAAGGACCATCACTGATACGATTTAGCGTATTGATTTAAAATAGGCCGGGCACGCCATGCGTCCCGGCCTTTGTCTTTCAGAGAGAATAACTTGGTACAACGTCTACTCCAACCGGGCGAGATCGAGGCACTCGATCACAACGCCATTCCGCGCCTGCTCCTGCCGCATCCCGCTACCCTGTTCGCCGCACGCGCCGCGCGCCTGCGCCAGCTGGCGGCCGGCGCGGTGCCGGGCATTCCGGTCGAAGACTCCCTGCGCGGCTACCTGGGCCTGATGGCGCACGTCGCCGACGCCCAGCAGGCCGTGGTGGCCGCACTCGGCGCCCAAGGGGTGTCGCTGCCCGACCAGGCCGCGCTCAAGCTGGCGCACGACCACAACATGCCGCCGCTGCCGGCGACCGGCAGCCGGCCGCCCGAATGGCGCACGGTCTTCGACCGCCTGCTCGACCAGCTGGACGGCGCCGTCGCCAGCGCCCCACAGCTGGGCGCCGCGCTGGAACACCTGCGCGCCATCGACGACGCCGGACTCGAAGGCCTGGCCGACGCCATCCTCGGCGGCTACCTTGATGGCATCGATCCGCTGCGCGCGCCTTTCGTGGTCGCCGCCCTGCAGGTGAGCTGGTCGCTCATGGCCGCCCAGCTCGATCCGGCCTGGGCCCAGCCCCTGGTCACCGGCACCCTGTGCCCGGTGTGCGGCTCGCAGCCGGTCGCCAGCGCGGTGCGCATCGGCGGCCAGTCGCAGGGCTACCGCTACCTGCACTGCAGCTGCTGCGAAAGCGAGTGGCACATGGTGCGCGTGAAGTGCTCCTGCTGCGAAGCGAACGGCAAGGTCGCCTACCAGGGCCTGGTCGACAAGCACGCCGACCCGCAGGCCGCCAACGTCGCCGCCGCCGCCGCGGGCAAGACCCTCGACAAGGCCAACGACCCGACCAAGGTCGCGCGCGCCGAAACCTGCGACGACTGCTGGACCTACCGCAAGATCTTCAACCAGGAGCACGACTACCACATCGAACCGGTGGCCGACGACCTGGCCAGCATGCTGCTCGACGTGCTGGTGTCCGAGGCGGGCTATGCGCGCGCCAGCGGCAATCCCCTGCTTTGGCTGAAGGAAGAAGAGGCGTGAGCGAGGCCGCCGTTCCATCGCTGCGCCTGCCGGCCGTGCACGCCCTGCTGGGCGAGGCGGCAGGCCAGGCCCTGGTGCTCGAATACGGCCACGAGCAGGCCGTGGCGGCGCTGCGCGTGCTGCTCGACGAATTGCGGACCGCCCTGCGCGGCGGCGGCGCCGAAGACGTCTCCGCCGCCGCCATCCTGGCGCGGCTCGGCGAACGCCTGGCCGCCGCCAACGCCTCGCGCCTGCGTCCGGTCTTCAACCTGACCGGCACCGTCCTGCACACCAATCTCGGCCGCGCCCTGCTGCCGGACGAAGCGGTGCAGGCCGTGGTCGACGCGCTGCGCTGGCCGATGAACCTGGAATGGGACCTCGAGACCGGCAAGCGCGGCGACCGCGACAGCCTGGTCGAGGAGCAGCTGTGCGCCCTCACCGGCGCCGAAGCGGTCACGGTGGTCAACAACAATGCCGCCGCCGTGCTCCTGATGCTGGCCGCCCTGGCGCCGAACCGCGAAGTGATCGTCTCGCGCGGCGAGCTGGTGGAGATCGGCGGCGCCTTCCGCATCCCGGACATCATGGCGCGCGCCGGCGCCACCTTGCGCGAAGTGGGCACCACCAACCGCACCCACCTGAAGGACTACGAGGAGCACGCCGGTGCGGACACCGCGATGCTGCTGAAGGTCCATTGCAGTAACTATGCGATCACCGGCTTCACCAAGGAGGTCACGGTCGCCGAGCTGGCCCCGCTGGCGCGCGAACGCGACATCCCGCTGGCGGTGGACCTCGGCAGCGGCACCCTGGTCGACCTCGAACGCTACGGCCTGCCGCACGAGACGACGGTGAAGGAAACCATCGCCGCCGGCGCCGACCTGGTCACCTTCAGCGGCGACAAGCTGCTCGGCGGACCGCAGTGCGGCATCATCGCCGGCCGTGCCGACCTGGTCGCCGCGATCAAGAAGCATCCCCTGAAGCGCGCCCTGCGCGTCTCGAAGCTGACCCTGGCCGCGCTCGAGCCGGTGCTGAACCTGTACCGCGCGCCCGACCTGCTGCCCCAGCGCCTGACCACGCTGCGCCTCTTGACCCGCCCCGCCGCCGAGATGCGCGCGCTCGCCGACACCCTGGCCGCGCCGCTGCAGGACGCCCTCGGCGATGGCTACTCCGTCGTCACCGCGCCGATGAACAGCCAGATCGGCAGCGGCGCCCTCCCGGTCGAGCTGCTGCCGAGTTACGGCCTCGCGGTGCGCGCCCAGCCCGGCGTGCGCGGCAATCCGCTCGGCCTGCTGGAACGGCGCCTGCGCGCCCTGCCGCACCCGGTCGTCGGCCGCATCGCCGACGACACCCTGTGGCTGGACCTGCGCTGCCTGCAGCAGGACCAGCTGCCCATTTTCGTGGCGCAGCTCCCGCAGCTGGTGGAGAACAAAACAGCATGATCGTCGGTACCGCAGGCCATATCGACCATGGCAAGACCACCCTCACACGCGCGCTCACCGGGGTCGACACCGACCGCCTGAAAGAGGAAAAGGCGCGCGGCATCTCGATCGAACTGGGCTACGCCTATGCGCCGCTGCCGGGCGGGGCGAGGCTCGGCGTGATCGACGTTCCCGGCCACGAAAAATTCATCCGCACCATGGCCTCCGGCGTCACCGGCATCGACCTGGCCCTGCTGGTGGTCGCGGCCGACGACGGCATCATGCCGCAGACCCGCGAGCACCTGGCCATCCTCGAACTGCTCGGCGTGCGCCGCGCCTGCGTGGCGCTGACCAAGATCGACCGCGTCGACGCCGTGCGCCTGGTGCAGGTCGAGGCCGACGTCGAAGCGCTGCTGGCCGGCACGCCCTTCGCCGGCGCGCCGATGTTCCCGACCGCCGCCAGCATGCCGGGCGATCCGGGCGTGGCCGCCCTGCTGGCCTACCTCGACGGGGTCGCCGCCGACCTGGTTTCGCAAGGCGAAGCGCGCCTGTTCCGGCTCGGCGTCGACCGCGTGTTCACGGTCTCCGGCCAGGGCACGGTGGTCACCGGCACCGCGCTGGCGGGCCGGGTGGCCGTCGGCGATCTGCTGCAACTGGCGCCCGGCGGACAGCAGGCGCGCGTGCGCGCGATCCACGCCCAGGGACGGGCTGCCGAGATCGGCCAGGCCGGCGAACGCCTGGCGCTGAACCTGGCCGGCGTGGCCAAGGACGACATCGCACGCGGCAGCTGGGTGGTCGCGCCGGACATCGGCGCCTGCTCGGAGCGCTTCGACGCCGTCCTGTCGCTGCTGCCCGACGCGCCGGCCCTGGGCTCCTGGGCGCCGCTGCACGTGCACATCGGCGCCGCCCACCATACCGCCCACCTGGTGCCGCTCGAAGGCGAGCAGCTGGCCCCGGGCAGCCGCGCACGCGTGCAGCTGGTGTTCGCGGAGCCCCTGCACACCGTGCCGGGCGACCGCTTCGTGGTGCGCAATGCCCAGGCCACCCAGACCATCGGCGGCGGCGTGGTGCTCGATCCCTTCGGGCCGGCACGCAAGCGCCGCAGCCCGGCGCGCCTGGCCTGGCTGGACGCGCTGTCGGGCTGGCTGGCGGACGGCGACGCCGCGCGCCTGATCGGCGCCAGCCCGGCCGGCCTGGCCGTCTCGACGCTGGTACGCTTGAGCGGTATCGCGCCCGCGGCGCTGCGCTTGCCGGATTCCTTCCTGCGCCTGCCGCTGGCCGGCGGCGACAGCCTGCTGGTGGCGCCGGCCATGCTCGCGCCGCTGGAAAGCCGGGTGCAGGGCGGCCTGGCCGCCTGGCACGCGCGCCAACCGGACGAACCAGGGCTGGAGCTGTGGCGCCTGAAGCGCATGGTGGCGCCGGAACTGCCGGACGCGATCTGGAGCGCGCTGGTGGCGCGGATGCTGGACGCCGGCAGCCTGGCGCGCAGTGGCGCCAGCCTGCGCCTGCCTTCGCACAGCGTGGCCTTGAGCCCGGCCGAGGAAGCGCTGGCCGCGCGCCTGCTGCCGGCGCTCCAGGCCGGGCGCTACGACCCGCCCTGGGTGCGCGACCTGGCGTGCAAGTACAATTTGGCCGAGGACACGGTGCGCGCCCTGCTGCGCAAACTCGCGCGCGCCGGGCAGCTGCACCAGGTGGTGCACGACCTGTTCTACCATCCGGTGCCGCTGGCGGACATGGCGCGCATCGTGGCCGAACTGCCCGATGCCCAGGCCGCGAATTTCCGCGACGCGACCGGGCTGGGACGCAAGCGCGCGATCCAGGTCCTGGAGTTTTTCGACCGGGTCGGCTATACTCGCCGGGTCCGTAATACCCACCTGCCGAGGCCGCAGGCCAGCTGGCCGGCACCTCCCGCAGCGCCGGCAACGTCGGGCGCCCTGCCGGGCAGTTAGCGGTACAAGTTCGCGGCGCACACAAGGCGGCCTTTGCGCCGCCGTCATGGAAGGCATTCTCATCCGGTGATGGGGCCGGGCTTCAAACCCGGTGGGGGGCGTCAGCCGCTCTCCTGTAAGTTCGACTCTTTCTGCCTTCCGCCACATCCCCCCCCATTCTGTCGTCCGTAGGGTGGGCGCCCCTGTGCCCACGCGTGACGCGTGCGTCGTGTTGGCCCTGATGCGGCGCCCCTGTGCCCACGCGTGACGCGTGCGTCGTGTTGGCGTTGACGAATTGCCGCGTCTGCTCATCGTTCACGCGTGGGCACAGGGCGCCCACCCTACGGTCCTCGCCGGTCGCAGGTAGGCGACACAGGTCGATGACGCAAAAAAAGCCGGCGCCCCGTCACGGGAACGCCGGCTTGCACACATCAAGAACGAAGATCAGAACCGCTGGTTGTACGCCACGCCCAGCAGCTGCATGTGGGTCTTCCACGTGCCGCGCGTGGTTTCGCCGTTGCCGGTGCAGCCGACCGCCACCGGGTTGCAGTTGTTGGTGTAGCTGCCCGCGGCGTCCTTGAAGTCGAGGTAGCTGTAGGCCAGGTCGATCGACGAAGTCGGGGTCAACTTCCAGTTGGCGCCGAAGGAGAGCTGGTTGCGGTCGGCGTCCGGCAGCGCGGCGTGGCGCAATTCAGTGCTGCGCACCGGCGCATTGTCGTGGGCCAGGCCGCCGCGCAGGGTGAGCTGGTCGTTCAGCTTGTAGCTCGCGCCGAGCGAGACGCGCACGGTGTTCTTCCACTGCTGGCGGATCACCTCGTCGCCCTCGCCGGTGCCGACGAACTCGATATCGATGTCCTCCATGCGCGAATTGCGCGACCAGGTCACATCCAGCATGCCGGCCCAGCGCGGGTCGAACTGGTGGAAGGCCGACAGCGACAGGGTTTCCGGGGTGCGCAGTTCGACCCGCGCGTCGGAGTTCTGGCGGCGCGAGGCGCCCTGCAGCACGCCGTTCACGACCGGGTCAAGAGTGACGGTCGAGAAGTCCCAGGCCGCGCTGCCGGTCAGCGCGTGCTTGATCGAGGAACGGTAGGCGATGCCGAAGCGGGTGTCCTGGTCCAGCGTGAACATGTAGCCGAGGTTGAAGCCGACGCCCCAGTCCTTGCCTTTCACGCGCGCATAGGCGTCGCCGGCGCCGGCCAGCAGCGCCGGGTTGCCGCCGAGCGTGGCGATCTGGCGCGCCAGCACGGCGCCGGTGCCGCCGCGCTGGGCCGCGACGATGGTTCCCGGCACGTCGACCGCCTGCGCCAGGCTGGCCTTCATGTAGTCGATGTCGATGCCGAAGCCGAAGGCGTGGCGTTCGTCGAGCTTGAACGCCATCGACGGGTTCAGGGTCAGCGATTCGAGCTTGATCTCGGTGAGCGAATAACGGCCGGCCCAGTCGCGGTCGTAGGACAGGTCGGTCCCGAAGGGCACGAAGGCGCCGAAGCCGGCGGTCCAGCGGCTGTCGATCCGGTGGCTGTAATAGAGCGAAGGCGCGGCGACGGCGCTCGGCGCGTAGTCGTCCTGGCCCGCTTTGCCGCCGCTCGGGCCGCCGGTGAAGCGGGTCGAGCCGGCGTCCTGGTAAGTCGAGTGCGGGGCCAGGGCGGTCACGCCGCCCGAGAACTGGCGCCCTTCCAGGCGCGACAGGCCGGCCGGATTGGCGAACACGGTCGAGGCGTCGGCGGCTTCCGCGCCGTTGGCCTCGGCGGTGCCCTGGGCCGAGATACTCTGGGAACCGAAGCGGTAGCCGGACGCGCCGGCCGTTGCGCAGGCGCCGGCCAGCGCCAGCGCGATGATGCGATGCAGGTGTTTCTGTTTCACGGTTGTCTTTCTGGTTTGTCTTCTTCAACGCTCCCCCCGAGCCTTGGACCGGGGCGATGCGGCGCGAAGCATACACCAAACCAGGATTGTTTATCACGACCGTGCTTTTTTACGACACCCCTGCCTCGTAGGCGGTTTTCGCGGCCAGGAAGCGGCGCAGCGCCGTCTCCGGATCGAGGCCGGCCATTACCAGGTTGACGACTTCCTTCTTGTCGCTCGAGGTCACCGCCTTGCAGGCCTCGCGGTGGGCGCTGAAGAAGGCATACCAGGACACCTCGGCCGGCCGCTCGCGGCGCGGCTTCAGGCGCGGCGGCACCGCGGCGCGCGCCGTGTTCGCGTAGCCGGGCAAGGCCGCGAGGGCCGGCGCCCAGTCGAAGGCGGCCGCGGCCCGCCGTTCGGTCTCGGCGTCGCCGCCGCAGCCAAACAAGGGGCGCAGGCTGGCCGGGTGCACCGCCAGGCAGGCCAGGTTCGGCGCCGCCTGGCCCGCGCAGAAGGCGGCGACGAAGCGCAGCTTCATGGCGATGCCGAGCGGCTCGGCGCGGTCCATCGCCGCATCCTTCGGATCGAGGAAACGCCCGAGTTCAAGCAGCGCGGGGTAGGCAATCGGCGCCGCGCCGTTCTTCTTTACATGGTGCACCAGGGCCTCGACCAGGCGCGCGCCGACCGCGATGTCGTCGAGCGTGGTCTGGCTCGTTACGTCGAAACTATCCGTCATTAAGATCCTTAGAACCAGGCGTCCTGCATGTCGAGCGTCGTGGTATCGATGCTCGCCAGGAGATCGAGCTGCGCGTCGACCCGGCTGAGCTCCCAATTGAAGAAATAGCGGCAGGCCTGCAGCTTGCCGCGGTAGAAATCGTCATCCGCTCCATCGAGCCGCCCTGCCGCAACCAGGGCCTGCTCCAGCCAGATCCAGGCGACCACCACGTGGCCGACCGCCTCCAGGTAGAGACTGGCGTTGGCCAGGGTCTTGTTCATGTCGCCGGCGCCGTACAGGCGGGCAGTCACCTCGCCGATGCGGGTCCACAGCGCTTCCAGGCGGCCGGCCCAGGCGGCGAAACCGGCGTCGTCGCGCGCACGGGCGCAGGCGATGGTCGTCGCCACCTCCTCGCCCACCGCCTTGAACAGCGCGCCGTCCTGGATCGAGACCTTGCGGCCCAGCAGGTCGAGGCCGTGGATGCCGTGGGTGCCCTCGTGGATCGGGTTCAGGCGGTTATCGCGGTAGAACTGTTCGACGTTGTATTCGCGCGTGTAGCCGTAGCCGCCGTGGACCTGGATCGCCAGGCTGTTGGCCTCGACGCACCATTGCGAAGGCCAGGACTTGGCGATCGGCGTCAGGAATTCGAGCAGCATGCCTGCCTTCAGGCGCGCATCGGCCGTCTCCCCGGTGCGCTGCTCGTCCACCAGCCGCGCGCAGTAGAGGATCAGCGCCAGCGCCCCTTCCGCATACGCCTTCTGCGCCAGCAGCATGCGGCGCACGTCGGTATGCTCGATGATCGGCACCTGCGGTCTTGCCGGGTCCTTCTCGGCCGGATGACGGCCCTGCGGCCGGTTGCGCGCATAGTCCAGCGCGTGCAGGTAGCCGGTCACGCCGAGCACGGTCGCGCCCAGGCCGACGCCGATGCGCGCCTCGTTCATCATGTGGAACATGTTGGCCAGGCCCCGGTGCGGCTCGCCGACCAGGTAGCCGATGGCGCCGGCCCGCCCGCCGGGCTTGAACTTGCCTTCGCCGAAATTCAGCAGGCAGTTGGTGGTGCCGCGGTTGCCCATCTTGTGGTTCAGGCCGGCCAGCGCGATGTCGTTGCGCTCGCCGAGGCTGCCGTTCTCGTTCACCAGGAACTTCGGCACGATGAACAGCGAGATGCCCTTCACGCCCGGGATCAGCTTGCCGTCCGGCCCAGGGATCTTGGCCAGCACCAGGTGCACGATGTTCCCGGCCAGTTCGTGTTCGCCGGCCGAGATCCACATCTTGTTGCCGCGCAGGCGGTACTGGCGCTCGCCCTCCGGTCCCTCGACCGGATCCGGCTCGGCGCGGGTGGTGATGTCGGACAGGCTGGAGCCGGCCTGGGGCTCGGACAAACACATGGTGCCGAAGTAGCGCCCCGCCAGTTGCGGGCGCACGAAGCGCTCGACCTGGCGCGGCGTCGCCGTCTTCAGCAAGGTATTCGCATTGCCCATGGTGAGGAAGGTGTACGCGGAGGTGGCCACGTTGGCCGCCGTGAACCAGGCGGCAATCGCCCGGTCCACGACGTAGGGCAGCTGCATGCCCTCGTACTCGTAGTCCTGGGCCGCCGCCATGAAGCCGGCCGCGCAGAAGGCGTCGAGCGCGGTCTTCACCTCGGGGATGATGGTCACGCGTTCGCCATCGAAGTGCGGCTCCTGGCTGTCGCTCTTCTTGTTATGCGTGGCGAACAGCTCGGTGGCGATGCGCGCGGCGGTGTCGAGCGCCGCGTCGAAGGTCTCGCGGCTGTGGTCCGCGTGGCGTTCGCGCGCGGTCAGGCTTTCGACGGCCAGCCACTCGTAAAGCAGGAAATCGATGTCGCGGCGGTTCAGGATGGTCGACTGCATGGTGTCCCCTTGTGGTTTCTTGTCTTTGCCACAAGCATAACGCATCGACGGCGTTCAGGTGAACAGGTCGGCGATGGCCTGGCGCAGCCAACGGTTCGAGGCGTCGGCATGGTAGCGCTCGTGCCAGTGCTGCTTGACCTGGAAGCTGGGCAGGTCGACCGGCACCGGCAGCATGCGGATGTCCTCGCTGCCGGCCATGGAGGCGCCGTAGCGGTAAGGGACGATGGCCAGCAGCTCGGTCTGGGCGACGATGCGCGCCACGCCGAGAAAACTCGGCAGCTGCAGCACCACGCGCCGCTCGACGCCTTCGCGCGCCAGGGTCTTGTCGACGATGGCGTGGCCGGTGCCCGAGGAGCGCACCTGTACGTGATCCTCGCGCCGCAGCGCTTCCAGGCTCAGCTTGTCCCCGATGCGCGGATGGCGGTTCGCGACCAGGCAGACGAAATGCTGGTCGAACAGCACCTGCTGGTAGAAGCCCGCCTCCAGGTGCGGCATGAAGCCGACCGCGAGATCGACCCGGCCGTCGGCCAGCTCCGCCGGGCTGTCGGGCGAGATCTTCGAGATGTCGACCCGGATGCCGGGCCCGTGCTCGCGCAGGTAGTTCAGCAAACGCGGCACCAGCACGATCTCGCTGATGTCGGTCATGCAGATGCGGAACTCGCGCGTGCTGCCGGCCGGGTCGAACACCGGCTGGTCGGCCAGCGCATGCTGCACCGCCTGGATCGCGCGGCGCACGTCCTCGATGGCGTTCCCGGCGCGCGGGGTCGGCTCCATGCCCTTCGCGGTACGGCTGAACAGGCGGTCGTTGAAGTGCTCGCGCAACTTGCCCAGGCCGAGGCTGACCGTGGACTGCGGCAAGCCGAGGTTGTCGGCCGCGCGCGTCACGTTCTTCGTCTTGTAGATCTCGTCGAAGATCAGGAGCAGTTCGAGGTCGAAGCGCTTCATGGCTGGCACCACTATTTAAAATCCTGATTATAACAATCGGCAACGATCAGTTTCCCGCATAGGCGGATTTCGGCAGACTGCCATCATTCACAAGATGTATGGAGACCATCATGAATTCGACTAACTCCGCGGGCAGCACGCGCAAACCCTCGGTGATCGTCGCCGGCGCCGGCATCGGTGGCATCGCCACCGCGCTCGCGCTCTCGCGCCTCGGCCTGTCGGTGACGGTGCTGGAGCAATCCGCCACGCTCGGCGAGATCGGCGCCGGCCTGCAACTCGCGCCGAACGCCTTTGCCGCCCTCGACGCGCTCGGCGTGGGCGAGGCGGTGCGGGCGCGCGCCGTGTTCACCGAACGCCTGGTGATGATGGACGCGGTCGATTGCAGCGAAGTCGGCGCCTTCGAAGTGGGCGAACCCTTCCGCCAGCGCTTCGGCAACCCCTACGCGGTGATCCATCGCGCCGACATCCACACCGCCATCCTGGAACACGTGCGCGGCAACCCGGCGATCGGGCTGGTCACCTCCTGCCAGATCGACGCCATCGAGCAGATTGCTTCCGGCGTCACGGTGCTGGCGCGCGACGGCCGCCGCTTCCAGGCCGACTACCTGGTCGGCTGCGACGGCATCAAGTCGGTGGCGCGCGAGCTCGTGGTCGGCGACCCGGTGCGGGTGTCGGGCCACGTGGTCTACCGCGCCGTGGTGCCCACCGCCGAGATGCCCGAAGAACTGCGCTGGAACGCGCCGGTCGTCTGGGCCGGCCCCAACTGCCACCTGGTGCACTACCCGCTGCGCAGTGGCGACCAGTACAACCTGGTCGTCACCTTCCACAGCCGCGAGCAGGAAGTCTGGGACGTGCGCGACGGCAGCAAGGAAGAAGTGCTGTCCTACTTCGGCGGCATCGCCGAACTGCCGAGGAAGCTGCTGCACTGCCCCTCGAGCTGGCGGCGCTGGAGCACGGCCGACCGCAACCCGGTCGACAACTGGACGCAAGGCCGCATCACCCTGCTGGGCGACGCCGCCCACCCGACCCTGCAATACCTGGCCCAGGGCGCCTGCATGGCGCTGGAGGACGCGGTGACCCTCGGCGAAGCGGTCCGCCACTGCGACTACGACATGGAAGCGGCGTTCGCCCTGTACCAGAAGTCGCGCATCGCCCGCACCGCGCGCGTGGTGCTGTCGGCGCGCGAGATGGGCCGCCTCTACCACGCCCACGGCGTCGAGCGCCTGGTGCGCAACGACCTGTGGAAAGGCCGCGGCCAGGACGGTTTCTACAATGCCCTGCAATGGCTGTACGGCTGGAGCGCCGACTGCTGCCTGGCGACCGACTAAACAAGGAGAACACGATGCACAACGACCTGCAAGGCGCGCGCCGCGCCCTCTACCAGGACATGCAGGGCCTGCACCTGACCCCGCTGTGGGAGTCGCTGCATGCCCTGGTGCCGAAGCAGCCCTCGCCCGGCTACGACGCCGCCCTGTGGCGCTACCAGGACATCGTGCCGCACCTGCGGCGCGCGGGCGAACTGATCTCGGCCGAGGAAGCGGTGCGCCGCGTCCTGATCCTGGAAAACCCGGCGCTGCCGGGCAGCTCCTCGATCACCCATTCGCTGTACGCCGGCCTGCAGCTGATCCTGCCCGGCGAAGTGGCGCCGGCGCACCGCCACACCCAGTCGGCGCTGCGCTTCATCGTCGAGGGCAAGGGCGCCTACACGGCGGTGGACGGCGAGCGCACCACCATGCACCCGGGCGACTTCATCCTGACGCCGTCCTGGGCCTGGCACGACCACGGCAACCCCGGCATCGACGGCGTGGCCGAACCGGTGGTCTGGCTCGACGGCCTGGACATCCCGACCACCCGCTTCTTCAGCGGCGGCTTCGCCGAGAACGGCGAAGAATCCAGCCAGCAGGTGGCGCGTCCGGAAGGCCGCAGCCTGGCCGCCTACGGCTACAACATGGCGCCGGTGCGCCAGCTGCACACCCGCTCCAGCTCGCCGATCTTCAACTACCCCTACGCCCGCTCGCGCGAAGCGCTCGACACCCTGCGCCGCCAGGAAGAGATCGATCCGTGGACCGGCGTCAAGCTGCGCTACATCAACCCGCTGACCGGCGGCGCCCCGATGCCGACCATCGGCGCCTGCATGCAGCTGCTGCCGGCCGGCTTTAGCGGCAAGCGCCACCGCAGCACCGACGGCACCGTCTACAGCGTGGTCGAAGGCAGCGGCACCGCCGTCATCGACGGCAAGCGCTTCGCGTTCGACTCGCGCGACACCTTCGTGGTGCCGTCCTGGGCCGCGCTGTCCTTCGAGGCGCCGCAGGACGTGGTGCTGTTCAGCTTTTCCGACCGTCCGGTGCTGGAGGCCCTGGGCCTGCTGCGCGAAGAATTCCTGCCCGAATAAACATCATCGAAAGAGAGCATCATGAGCGACCAATACCTGTTCCCGCCCCCGGCCGTCGTCGGCCTGCCCGTCAACGGCAGCGAGGCTGCCTTCCCGGTGCGCCGCGTCTACTGCGTCGGCCGCAACTACGCCGCCCACGCGCGCGAGATGGGCTTCGACCCGGACCGCGAACCGCCTTTCTTCTTCTGCAAGCCGAACGACGCCCAGTCGATCGTGCCGGTGCCCGCCGGCGCCACGGTGGAGCTGCCCTACCCGCCGCGCACCGAGAACTACCATTACGAGATCGAGCTGGTGGTCGCGATCGGCAAGGCCGGCCGCAACGTCGACCCGGATGACGCGCAGGACTACATCTTCGGCTACGCCGTCGGCCTGGACATGACCCGGCGCGACCTGCAGATGCGCATGCGCGAACAGGGCCGCCCCTGGGAGATCGGCAAGGCCTTCGACTATTCGGCGCCGATCGGACCGATCACCCCGCTGGAAAACGGCGCCTCGGTGAACGCCGGCATCATCGAGCTGACGGTCGACGGCAAGACCGTGCAGAAGAGCGACATCACCCACCTGATCTGGAACGTGAACGAGACCATCGCCCAACTGTCGACCCTGTTCGAGCTGCAGCCGGGCGACCTGATCATGACCGGCACGCCGGAAGGCGTGGGCGCCGTCGTGCGCGGCCAGACCATGATTGGCTCGGTCGCCGGCCTGACGCCGATCAGCGTCAAGGTGGCATAAACGCTGACACAAGCGGGTGACATAAGCGGGTGACATAAGCGGGTGACATGAACCGCGCACCCATCGGCCGCCAAAGGGACAAAAGCAGGACATGAAAGCCCGGCGGCCGCAACATACTGGAGGAGTATCATCATGCAGGCCAATAACGCCCTGAGCGTCCAGCAGTTCATCGACCACCAACCCTTTTCGGCGCTCCAGAAGCGCCTCCTTGCGCTGTGCTTCCTGGTGGTGGCGATCGACGGTTTCGACACCGCCTCGATCGGCTTCATCGCGCCGGCGCTGCGCGGCGAGTGGCAGCTGAGTGCCGCCGCCCTGGCGCCGCTGTTCGGCGCCGGCCTGTTCGGCCTGATGGCCGGCGCCCTGCTGCTCGGCCCCCTGGCCGACCGCTACGGCCGCAAACCGATCCTGATCCTGTCGGTCGCCTTTTTCGGCCTGACCTCGCTGCTGTCGTCGTTCGCGACCGACATGACGACCCTGCTGGTGCTGCGCTTCCTCACCGGCCTGGGCCTGGGCGGGGCGATGCCGACTACGATCACGCTCACTTCCGAATACTGTCCGCAGGCGCGCCGCGCCAGCCTGGTGACCCTGATGTTCTGCGGCTTCACCATCGGCTCGGCGCTGGGCGGCCTGGTGGCGGCGCAGCTGCTGGCCACGGTCGGCTGGCGCGGCATCCTGATGATCGGCGGCGTGCTGCCGCTGCTGCTGGTGCCGGTGCTGGTGTTCCTGCTCCCCGAGTCGCTGCGCTGGCTGGTGCTGCGCGGGCGCGACGGGGGCGCCATCGCGGCGAAGATAGCAGGCGGGATCGCAGGCGCCGGCAAGGCTGTGCCGGCGCTGTCCGTCAGCGACGTCAAGCTGCCCGGCTCGCCGGTGAGCCAGCTGTTCCGGCCCGGCCTGATTGGCGGCACCCTGCTGCTGTGGACCACCTTCTTCATGAGCCTGTTGATCATCTACCTGCTCTCGAGCTGGCTGCCGACCATCCTGAACGGCGCCGGCCACAGCCTGTCGCAGGCCTCCTTCATCAGCTCGGCCTTCCAGATCGGCGGCACCGCCGGCGCAATCCTGCTCGGACGCTGGATGGACCGCTTCCGCCCGCACCGCGTGCTGGCCCTGGCCTACGGCGCCGCGGCGCTGTGCATCGCGGCGGTCGGCGTCGCCACCGACAACGTGCCGCTGCTGGTGCTGGCCGTGTTCGGCGTCGGCTTCGGCGTCAGCGGCTCCCAGGTCGGCGCCAACGCCCTGGCCGCGGCCTTCTACCCGACCACCAGCCGCGCCACCGGCGTCAGCTGGGCCTCGGCCATCGGGCGCAGCGGCTCGGTGCTCGGCTCGATGGTCGGCGGCGCCCTGCTGGCGGCCGAACTGTCGACCCAGACCATCTTCCTGCTGCTCGCCGTCCCGGCCCTGCTGGCCGCCGTCGCCCTGCTGGCCATGGGCCGGCTGCAGGCGCGCGCCGAGCCGGCGGCCGTGCAGCCGGCCGCACCGGAAAGCGCGGCCTTGACGCCGCTGTCCGCCACCACCAACCACTGACATACCCATGAAACTACACACCTATTACCGCAGCTCGGCCTCCTACCGGGTCCGCATCGCCCTGAACCTGAAGGGCCTGGCGGCCGACCCATCCTACGTCCACCTGTCGAAGAACGGCGGCGAGCAGTTCGGCGCCGCCTTCGACAGCGTCAATCCCCAGCACCTGCTGCCGGTACTCGAAGACGACGGCCTGGTGCTGCCGCAGTCGCTGGCGATCATCGAGTACCTGGACGAGACCCGCCCCGAGGCGCCGCTGCTGCCGGCGGACCCGAAGGGCCGCGCCCGCGTGCGCGCCCTGAGCCAGGCGATCGCGGCCGACATCCACCCGATCAACAACCTGCGCGTCCTGAAGTACCTGAGCGAGCAGCTGGGGGTGAGTGCCGACCAGAAGAACGCCTGGTACCGCCACTGGGTGGCGCTCGGCCTGGAAGCGCTCGAGCGCCAGCTGGCCGGCCATCCCGCCACCGGCCGCTTCTGCCACGGCGACACGCCGACCATGGCCGACTGCTGCCTGGTGCCCCAGCTCTACAACGCGCGCCGCTTCGAATGCGACCTGTCGGGCTATCCGACGCTGCTGGCGATCGACGCGCGCTGCGCGGCCTTGCCGGCGTTCGCGGGCGCCCTGCCGGACGTGCAGCCGGACGCGGACTAGCGCCTGCCGGGCCGGGCGAGCGCGGCCGCTCCTGGCCCCGGCCATCGCGCGGGGCCGAACGGCCGTCCCGGCTATTGCAGCTTCAGGTCGACCCGGTCGTCGTTGAGGAGGATGATCGAGCCGTCCAGCAGTTGCTGGCCGCTGATGTCCTTGTCCTGGTATTTCGCGACCAGTTGCTTGGGGAAGTAGAAGCGGTACTTCACCGCCTTCAGGTCGCCATGGCGTTCTGCGAAATTCTGCTTCATGCTCATGACGGTGATGTCGTAGCCGTCCGCTTTCACCTCGGGCGCGCCGGCTGCGATGGACAGCAGCATGTGGCGCACCACCTCGTCGAACACGTTCGCGCCGATCTGGTAGCTGGTCAGCTTGTTTTCGTTGAACACGGTACCGTTGCGCAGCCTGAACGCCAGGTAGTTCGCCTTCTTGAACGTCGAGGTGCAGATGCCGCCCTCTTCCAGGGTGGCGCCGCCCAGGTTCGCGCCCAGGGCCATGATTTCCACCTGGCGCCCGAGCATGGCCGCCGGCGCCTATGCGCCCGCGGTTTTCAGCTCCTCGCACATCATGTCCCGGTAGGCGCGCATGGTCACGGTGTGCGCCGGCGCTTTCGCCGGGATCTCCGCGTTCGCTGCGAACATGCCGGCCTTAGACGCCTTGATGGCGAGCGCCTCGTCGGTCCGGAGCCCCAGCGACAACGTGCAGACGCCGCGCTCGTCGGTCGTGCAGGAGGCGCCGCGCCGCTGACCGGCGGATTCCACCGAGACGCCGGCCAGCGGCTGTCCCTGGGCCGATACGACGCTGACCAGCCTTTCCTGCGGTTTGTCGGCATTGCGCAGGACCTCCATCCGCGAAAGCAGGGTCTCCGGCATGCCGATCCCGCGACAGGAGTCGAGCGCGGCGGAGCACCTGTCGCCATTCCGGTTCGCCGCCAGCGCCAGCTGGTAATAGACGAGCGCCGCGTCGGCATGCCCGAGCTCCTCTGCCGCGGCGCCCAGGTAGAAGTAGTAGAGGTCGGACACGAACTGCTTGCCGAGAACGCCCTCGACCAGCTCCGGCCAGCGCTTGTCGGCATACAGGCGGTTCAGTTCGGCGCCACCAGAGACGCCCTTGCCGAACATGCTGTACTTCAGCCGCAGCGTGCCTTGCCTGAGCTGTTCTTCGACGCCTTTGTCGCTGAACTCTGCTGCGTTGACGTAGGGGGTGGCAAGCTGGCTGCCGAGAGCCAGGACAGCGGCGGCAAGGATCGATTTCATGGGTCTTGGGTGCGGGAAGGGCCGCGCGCCGATGGGTCGGGATTCGGACATGCGCAGCAAGTTCAGTTAACAGATGTTCAATAACTGTAACCGATTATATTTCCCAATGGAAGCATCATCAAGAAGCATCATGAGGAGCCTAGTCATGCGTTCGCGCTGCCGTCGACGCGCCTTGCGCGACCTGGCCGTGCCCCTGCCGCACTCAGACGTCGGTATGGCAGGCGTGCGTGGTCTCGACCTCGGTGCGGCCCTCGACGCTCCTGACCCGGCCGGCGGCATCGTAGAAGACGTACATCAGGGGACCGCCGGGCAGGCTGAAGGAATACGCCAGCTGGCTTTCCTCGGCGGTGAACATCAGGGTCTCCCTGTCGGCGCGGCGCAGGTCGAAGGTCTCGGCGCCCAGCGTCAGGATGCCGTCTACCACCTTGAACTCGGTGTTGGTCCACGCCATCCTGGTCTTCATGCTGCCGCACTTGAGGGTGCGCGCCGCGCCCTCGATGACCCCGGCCGCGGCCTTGTACAAGGGCTGGCCGCGCAGCTTGTCCAGCGGGCTGCCCCTGGCGCAGCTGATCTGGCTGGCGTTGCGCATGAGCGTCGCCGCGGCGCCGTCCGGCGTGCCCTCGTCGACCAGGCTCAGGACCGGCCCGTCGGCGGCGTCGATCGAGAGCATCGCACTGACCTGGACCGCGCCGTCGCGCACTTCGCGCCCGAGCTGGATCATCTGGGCGCGGCGCATGTCGACGTCGATGCCGGGCGCGGTCAGCCTGCCGTCCCGGCCCAGGGTGATGGCCGCACCCGGCAGCGGCTCGGACACGGGCAGGCGCGCGCAATCGCCGCCGTGGCTGCCGGCGACCAGCGGCGCCAGCATCGCCCAGTAGTCGATCTGCCCCGTCGACGCCGATGCGCCGCCGGCGGTCCGGTCCGCCGGCCCTTCGGACCTGCCGCAAGCGGCGAGGATCGCGACCGCAAAGGCAGCGGGTATCACACAAGAGCGGCGCACTGTTATCTCCGTGACAATAGAGCTGCCACATTAGCATAAATGTATCGACATTTCACACTTCTCGGCTATTTCATGCCAAGCGCATAAACCAGTCCGGGCGCACCGCCCTTGCGCCGCGCGGCCCCATGCTATACTGGCACCGTCCCGTCATTCGATACCGTATGAGACGAGTTTTCGTCATCTTCCTGATCCTGCTGTTCCCCCTGAACGTCTTCGCGCTGTCGCATTCCATGGCGACTGCCGGACCCGGCGCCGCGCCCTTTTTGGCCGCGTCGGAAGGACAGG
Organism: Massilia haematophila; assembly: GCF_042647645.1. Lineage (NCBI taxonomy): Bacteria > Pseudomonadati > Pseudomonadota > Betaproteobacteria > Burkholderiales > Oxalobacteraceae > Massilia > Massilia haematophila. Next base: position 1,657,624 of record NZ_JBHRVV010000001.1, read on the forward strand.
CGTATTCCGCCACCTCTGCCGCCGACATCGGCATCGACACCGCTTCCGAACTCGACCCGGACGAGCCGCCGGCCGGCATGGACCTGCACGACATCGTCGACCTCGACCCCGGCCTGCGCCTGGCCGTCCTGCGCGAGGCCGGCGCCGCGCCGCGCACGGCGCGCCGGCCCTGGCACGCGCTCTGTCCGCCCCTGCGCCCGCCCCGGGCCGCCTGAATCCGCACACGCGGCAAGCATCGCTTCCCCCGCCCGCGCGGGACCATTAGCGTCACCCAGTCCGAAGCAGTTCCGCCATCGCGGCGCCACGCCGCGCCCTGGCCCAGCCCTGGACAACGGCGGCGCACAAGTCTGCAACTACAAAGGTGTTTTACATGGAATGGCTATTCGACCCCACCATCTGGGTGGGCCTGTTCACGCTGGTGCTGCTGGAGATCGTCCTCGGCATCGACAACCTGATTTTCATCGCGATCCTGGCGGACAAGCTGCCGCCCCACCAGCGCGACAAGGCGCGCCTGCTCGGCCTGTCGCTGGCGATGGCGATGCGCCTGGGCCTGCTGACGATCGTGTCCTGGCTGGTCACGCTGACCACGCCGCTGTTCTCGCTGGGCGCCTTCAGCTTCTCGGGGCGCGATTTGATCCTGCTGCTGGGCGGCCTGTTCCTGCTGTTCAAGGCCACGGTCGAGCTGCACGAGCGCCTCGAGGGCGTGACACATACCCAGGACGGCTCGAAGGCCTATGCCGGCTTTGCCGCGGTGGTGGCCCAGATCGTGGTGCTGGACGCCGTGTTCTCGCTCGACGCCGTGATCACCGCGGTCGGCATGGTCGATGAACTGGGCGTCATGATGGCGGCGGTGGTGATCTCGATCGGCGTCATGATCCTCGCCTCGAAGCCCCTGACGCGCTTCGTCAACGCCCACCCGACCGTGGTCGTGCTGTGCCTGAGCTTCCTCCTGATGATCGGCCTGGCGCTGGTCGCCGAAGGCCTGGGCTTCCACATCCCGAAGGGCTACCTGTACGCGGCCATCGGTTTCTCGATCCTGATCGAAACCCTGAACCAGTTCGCGCGCCGCAACCTGCTCAGGAACCAGGCGCGCATTCCCCTGCGCGAGCGCACCGCGCAGCGCGTGCTGAACCTGCTGGGCAACCGCAAGCGCAGCGAGCCGGCGCCCGACACCGAAGAAGCGCAGGGCGTCGAGGAAGCCTTCGCGGTGGAAGAGCGCAACATGGTCAGCGGCGTGCTGACCCTGGCCGACCGTTCGATCCGCTCGGTGATGACGCCGCGTTCGGAAATGTCGTGGGTGAACCTCGAGCACGAGACCGACGACATCCTGCGCCAGCTGCACGCCACCCCGCACGGCCTGCTGCCGGTCTGCCGCGGCGAACTCGACAACATCGTCGGCATCGCCCGCACCAAGGACCTGCTGTCGGCGCTGCTGCAGCGCCAGCCGATCGACGAGACGGCCGGCGCCCTGCTGCGCGCGCCCATCGTGCTGCCGGAAACCGCCGGCGTGCTGACCGCGATGGACACCCTGAAGCGCGCCCGCGGCCAGCTGGTGCTGGTGGCCGACGAGTACGGCACCGTCCAGGGCCTGCTCAGCCCGGTCGACATCCTGGAAGCGATCGCCGGCGAATTCCCCGACGAGGACGAGCAGCCGGCCGTGCGCGCCCAGGGGCCGGGCCAGTGGGAAGCCGACGGCAGCGCCGACCTGCACCTGCTGCAGCAGGTGCTGGAGACCGACGCCCTGGTCGACGAGGCCGACGACTACACCTCGCTGGCCGGCTTCCTGCTGGCGCGCTTCGAGACCCTGCCCGAACTTGGCCAGGCCGTGGAGCTGGACGGCCTGCGCTTCGAGGTGCTGGCGGTCGAGGACAGGCGCATCGTGCGGGTGGCGATCCGCCGCGCCGAGGCGCACGGGCAAGCGCAGGCCGAGGCGCTGGCGCAGGACCGCTAAGGCCCGGCGGGGCGGCCGCTTCGGGCCGCCCCGCCCTGCACTGCTTACCCTGCACTGCTTACCCTGCACTGCTCACGCTGCACTGCTCACTCCCCCGCGATCCTGCCTTCCACCAGCGCGCCGCCGGCCTGGGCGCTGCCCAGGTTGTCGTAGACCACGGTCTCGGTCCCGGTCGCGGGATCGGTACGCCAGACCGTCAGGCCGAAGCGGTCCTGGCGGGCGCCGGGCGCGCCGGTCGTCGCCGCCAGCCGCACGCGGTAGCGGGCCGCTGCGACTGATGCGCCTGATGCTCCCGATGCGCCCGCCGTGCCATTGGTGGCGCTGCCTTCGAACACGTGCCGGCCGCCCTGGCGCCTGACCGGACGCAGGTCGTCGCTGCGCAGGTTCAGGCCCGGCAAGTCGAAGCGCAGCCGGCCCTGGCCGCGCGCCGCAGGCAGGTCGCCGGCGCCAGCGGCCGGCACCAGCAGGCTGAAGCGAGCCTTGCCGACGTGGCGTGGCGCGTGCGCCTGGGCGCCCGGCGGCGACAGCAGCGCGCCCTGGCCGGCGATGTCGCCGGGCGCCGTCACCACCACAGTCCTGCCGACCACCGTGCTGCGGCCACTCCTGTCGACCACCGTTGCCGTCACCGGGTAAATCCCCGGCGCCGCGTAGCTGTGGCTGGCGCTGGCGCTGCCGGCGCCGTTCGCCTCGCGCATCCTGCTCGCGCCGCCGCTGCCGTCGCCCCAGGACCAGGCGATGCTGCGCGTGCCGGTGCGGTCCGGGTCGACCCACGCCACCGATGCCTCTACCAGCGTCCCGACCCCGACCAGCTCGGGCGCCTCGATCGGACCGACGGCGTGTCCGTCGCTGTTGCCGCGTCCGGGCTTGAGCAGCACCAGCCCGGCGTTGGAACTGGCCACGATCGCGCCGCTGTCGTTGATCGCGAGGGCGGCATCCAGCACCAGCCCCGGCGGCGCATGGCGCAGGCGCCGGTTCAGGTCGAGCATGCCGGTCCGGGCCGACCACAGGAAGGCACGGGACGTTTGGGTCGCGTCGTCGGCCAGGCCGACCAGCTGCCCTTTGTTGTTGAGTTCGAGCACGCGCGAGGACGGGCCGCTCAGGGTGCCAAGCTGGCGCAATCCGCCCGCACGCGTCCAGTAGGCCGCGCGCTGGGTGCCGTCGGCGCGGTTGACGAGGGCAGCGACCTGGGCGTTCGGGCTCATCGCCATGACGAAGGATTCGATGCCGCCGGCCGTGCCCAGGTCGCGCATGCCGCCGGCGCGGGTCCAGAAGAACGCCCTGTAGAGCCCGCTGACGGGGTCGAGGCGGCTGCCCGCCACTTCGCCCCTGGCCCCGACGGCGATGCCTTCGGAATAGTCGCTGCCCAGCGTGTCGATATCGAGCAGGCCGCCGCCGCGGGTCCAGACGAAGGCCTGGCGCCGGTTGTCGGGCGTATCCGAGGTGCCCGTGATGAGGCCGGCATCGTTGAGCGTGTTGCCGAAACTCGACAGGTAGGAGGTGAAGGCTCCCAGGTTTTCCATCCCGTTCGCCCGGCTCCAGCGGAACGCGCGGGGAAAGAACGAGGGCACGCCTTCGGAGGTGCCGGTAACCACGCCCAGGTTGTTGATCGCCGTTGCCCGCGAATTGGCTGCGCCCGGCAGCACGCCCAGGTCGAGCATGCCGCCGCCCGCGCTCCAGAAGAAGGCGTGTTCGCTGCCGTTGGCCAGGAAGGAGCCGCCGGTGACCTGCCCCGCATTGTTCAGGTCGAGGGCGAGCGTCTCGGCCCCGCCCAGGGTGCCGATGTCGCGCACCGCGGCGCCGTCGTAGAAAAAGCCGCGCGACACCGGGCCGGGAAAGGTCGAGAAGACCACCTGTCCCCTGGCATTGATCTTCGGCAGCGCGCTGAGCTGGCCGCTGCCCAGGTTGACCACACGATAGGTCGTGGCGCTCGCGTGCGCAGGCCCGCGCAGATCGCCGGCGGCGGGCGCGACCTGCTGCGCCACTGCTGGAGCGGCTGCGGCTGCGGCTGCTGCGGCAAGCGCGAACAACAGCGGCGACAGGCGCCACGCCGCTTTGGTGACGGATCGGGTGCTGCCTTGAACGCGACGCATTATTTCCCTCCAGGATAGACAATCGATGAACGCTGCCGCGGCCACCGGGCGCTGCGGCGAAGACGCCCGATCATGCGCCGGCCGCTGCCGGCACGCTTGCGCAAAACCCGCTGTCGCGCCTGCATCTGCGAAGAATCAGACGGACGCTTGCGCCGGCGCGTGGAAAGTGCTCGGCTTTACGTGTAGCAATTTCGCTCCGGCACGGTTAGCCGGACAGCGCCCGTTTTCGACGGCCTGGACCGGCAAATCGGCATCCTGTCCTTTCCCGGTTGTTCGACCGGCAAGTCTTCTCTAGATTCTCCTGCAACTCGACAACAGGGAGGGACGGCATGGCAAACTGGCGTACGTGGACCTGCATCCTCGCCGCGGCGCTGCCGCCGGCGGCGCAGGCGCAGATCGACCTGACGACGTTTGATCGCGGCATGGCGGGACCGCGCGCCCAGGTGCTGGTGCTCGGCACCATCCACCTGAACACCCTGCCGGCCAGCTTCGACCCGGCGGCGCTGGACGGCGTGCTCGACCGGCTGGCGGCCTTCAGGCCCCAGATCATCACCATCGAGGACGAGCCGGGCGACGAGTGCGACCTGGCCGCGCGCCAACCGGCGAAATACGGTCCCGACTACTGTCCCTCGACCGCGGCGGCGCAGGCCGCGACCGGACTCGACATACCCGGCGCCCTGCATGAGGTCGGCAAGACCCTGAAGGCCTGGCCGGCCCAGCCGACGCCGGCCCAGCGGCGCCGGCTCGCCGCGCTGTTCCTGGCGTCAAACGACCCGGCCTCCGCCTATGTCCAGTGGCTGCAACTGCCGCTTGCGGAGCGCCGCGCCGGCGACAGCCTGGACGCCGCGCTGGTGCAGCAACTGACCCGGATCGGCACCCGCAACGACGAGAGCTACCAGATCGCGGCGCGGCTGGCGGCGCGCCTGGGCCTGCCGCGCGTGCACCCGGTCGACAACCACACGGGCGACCTGATCGACGTGCCCGACATCAAGGCTTTCGTAAGCGAGATCGAGGCCGCCTGGGCCCAGGCCGACGGGGTATTCAAGGTGCGCAAGCAGCGCGAAGACGCGCTGGCCAAGGCGCCCGACCTGCTGCCGCTGTACCGCAGCGTGAACGATCCGGAAGGCCTGCGCCTGCTGGCCGAGGCGAACGTGGTGCCGGCGATGCGCGCGAAGTCCGCCCAGGGCTACCCGCAGATCTGGGTCGGCGGCTGGGAGACGCGCAACCTGCGCATGGTCGCCAACATCCGCGAGACCTTCCGCGAGCGGCCCGGCGCGCGCGTGCTGAGCATCGTCGGCGCCTCGCACAAGCCCTGGTTCGACGCCTGGCTCGGGCAGTTGCAGGGAGTCGACATCGTGGATGCGGTGGCGGTGCTGAAGTAGAATGCGTCCATGAGCTATGACCTGATGGTATTCGCGCCCGAAGCGGCGCCGCACAAGCGCCCCGCCTTCCTCGACTGGTACGACGAACAGACCGAGTGGGAGGAAGACCACGGCTACGACGACCCGGCCCTCGCCACGCCGGCACTACAGGCGTTCTGCGCCGAGCTGGCGGCCACCTTCCCGCCGCTGGCCGCGGACGCCCCCGACGAGGCGGCGGGCACCGACTACACGATCGGCCGCACCCTGGTCTACCTGTCGTTTTCCGACTGGGAGCGGATCGACCAGGCCCACGAGTCGGTGTTCGCCCTCGCCGCGAAACATGGGCTGGGTTTTTTCGACGTGAGTTCCGACCTGGCCGAGGTGTGGCTGCCCGATAACAAGGGCGGCCTGCGCATCGCCCATTCGGATTGACACACCTGCGCCACAGACAGCCGGGAAAATGCATGGCATGATGCTGGGTTTTTCCAACCAGCAATTCTCATGCTTGCCCCGGTTCGTTTCCTTGTCTTCCTGACCATCCTCCTGTCCGGCGTGCTGTCCGGCGCCCTCGCCCAAGGCGCGCCCGCCCAGCCGGCACCGACGACTACCGCGCCGAGCGCCCAGCTGAACGTCGGCGCCCGCACCATCTTCGTGTTCCGTTCCAGCCTGGCCGGCTTCCCGCCCCAGGACCGGGCCGAGGGCGCGCGCAAGCGCCTGGACAAGGCGCTGGCGCTGGGCGGCGCGCAGCGCACCGGCACCCGCGCGATCGAACAGGGCACCCAGGTCCTGCTCGACGGCCGCCTGCTGTTCCTGGTGACGCCCGACGACGTCAACACCCTGGCCGGCGACAGCACCGAGGAAGCCGCGCACGAGGCCGCGGCGCTGCTCGACAAGGCCCTGCAGGAGCGGCGCGAACAGGCCACGCCGCGCTACTTCCTGATCGCCGGCGCCTGGTGCCTGGCGGCCACGCTCGCCTACTGGCTGGTGCTGCGCGCCCTCGGCCTGCTTCACCGCCGCGTGCGCGCCTACAGCAAGCGCGCGGTCGGCCGCCGCCTGGAGCAGGTGCGCTTCCGTAACGTCGCCCTGTTCGATGCCGAGCACGTGGTGCGCTTCATCCGCCAGGCCGCCAGCGCGCTGGTATGGTCGGCGCGGCTGTTCGCGACCTTCCTCTGGGCCACCTTCCTGCTCGGGCACATCCCCTACTTCCACGACTGGGGCGAACAGCTGCGCGGCTACCTGGCGGCAACCGCCTTCGATGTCGCCGGCGGCATCGGCCGCGCGCTGCCGGGCCTGGTCGTGGTGGTGGTGATCGCGGCGCTGGCGCGCCTGGCGATCCGCACCGCCGGCTCGGTGCTCAAGCGCGTCGAGAGCGGCGAACTCGAACTGGGCTGGCTCGACCGCGACACGGCGCCGCCGACCCGGCGCCTGGTGAACGTCGCCATCGTCCTGTTCGCGCTGGCGATGGCCTACCCCTACCTGCCCGGCTCGCACACCGCGGCCTTCCAGGGCCTGACCGTGCTGGCCGGCCTGATGGTCTCGATCGGCGGCTCGAGCCTGGTGGCGCAAGGCGCCTCGGGCCTGATCCTGATGTACACCCGCACCCTGCGCAAGGGCGAATACGTGCGCATCGGCGAGGCCGAGGGCACGGTGGTGGAACTGGGGATGTTCGAGACGCGCCTGCGCACCGGGCTGGGCGCCGAGATCGCGCTGCCGAACGCGCTGGTGCTGTCGAATACGACGAAGAACTATTCGCGCGCCGGCGGCGACGCCGAGTTCACGGTGGAGGCGGCGGTGGCGATCGGCTACGACACGCCGTGGCGCCAGGTGCACGCGATGCTGCAGCAGGCGGCGCGCGAGACCGAAGGCGTGCTGCAGGAGCCGGCGCCCTTCGTCGCCCAGACCGCGCTGTCGGACTTCTACATCGAATACCGGCTGGTGGCCCAGGCCCGCGCCGCGTCGCCGCGCGAGCACGTCGACGTGCGCAGCCGCCTGCATGGGCGCATCGTCGATGTCTTCAACCTGAACGGCGTGCAGCTGACTTCGCCGCACTTCGTGCAGGAGCCGGCGAAGTCGCACGTGCTTGCGCCGGAGTGCTGGGAACCTGAACCGGCGCCGGCGCCGGCGCCGGCAAGCGCATTGTCCGCCACGGCCGCGGGCGCTACTGCGCCTCGCTGAGCTGCGCCATCCGCCGCAGCCGCGTCATTTACGGCAAGGCGACGCGCCAGGAAACCGCGCCGCCCTACGCGGATCAGCCGGCCAGGGTCGCGCTGTCGATCACGAAGCGGTACTTGACGTCGCCCTTGAGCATGCGCTCGTAGGCGGCGTTGATTTCGTCGGCGCGGATCATCTCGATGTCGGCGACGATGCCGTGCTCGGCGCAGAAGTCGAGCATCTCCTGGGTTTCCGGGATGCCGCCGATCATCGAGCCGGCCAGGGCGCGGCGCTTCATGATCAGGTTGAACACCTGCGGCGACGGGTGCGGCGTGGACGGCGCGCCGACCAGCACCATGGTGCCGTCGCGCTTGAGCAGGTTCAGGAAGGCGTCCAGGTCGTGCGGCGCGGCCACGGTGTTGACGATCAGGTCGAGCGATTTCGCCTGCTCGGCCATGGCGCCCGGGTCGCGCGAGACCACGACTTCATGGGCGCCGAGGGCCAGCGCATCCTGGCGCTTCGATTCCGAGGTGGTGAAGGCGACCACGTGGGCACCCAGCGCACGCGCCAGCTTGATGCCCATGTGGCCCAGGCCGCCGATGCCGACGATGCCGACGCGCTTGCCGGGACCGGCGTTCCAGTGGCGCAGCGGCGACCAGGTGGTGATGCCGGCGCACAGCAGCGGCGCGACGGCGGCCAGCTGGTCTTCGGCGTGGCGCACGCGCAGCACGAAGCGCTCGTGCACGACGATCTGCTGCGCATAGCCGCCCAGGGTGTGGCCGGGCGCGTCGGCGGTCGGGCCGTTGTAGGTGCCGACCATGCCGTCGCAATACTGTTCCAGGCCGTCCTCGCAGTCGGCGCAACCCTGGCAGCTGTCGACCATGCAGCCGACGCCGACCAGGTCGCCGACCTTGTGGCGGCTGACGTGGGCGCCGACGGCGACGACGCGGCCGACGATCTCGTGGCCCGGCACGCAGGGATACAGGGTGCCGGCCCATTCGCCGCGCACCTGGTGCAGGTCGGAGTGGCAGACGCCGCAATAGGCGATGTCGATCTGCACGTCGTGGGCGCCGACATCTCGGCGGGTGATGTCGAGGGAAACGAGGGGTTGGTCGCCGGCATGGGCGCCGTAGGCTTTGACGGTCATGGATGAGTCCTTTGGATGATTGCTGGTGCGGACCTGGCGTGTGACATGCGCGAGGTCGAAACAGGGGGAGATGGTAAGGGCAAACAGCCAGGCAAAACGGGCACGAACTTGCTTGCCCTTATGAGCTAGATTCATGAATCGACGCGGTGATTCGGTACGCTGCGTCATAAGCTGTATGATAAACCTTCCCGGGGAACGGCGTCGGACGCTTCCCATTTCGAGACCCGTTTCCAGATCCATCTATGGCCCGCGACAACATCAACGACATCCTCGTCTTCCTCGCGGTCGCACGCGAGCGCAGCTTCACGCGCGCCGCCAGCAAGCTGGGCATGACGCAATCGGCGCTGAGCCACATCATCCGCGGCCTCGAGGAACGGCTGGGCGTGCGCCTCCTGACCCGCACCACGCGCAGCGTCTCGCCGACCGAGGCCGGCGAGCGCCTGCTGCAGAACGTCGGCCCGCGCCTGGACGAGATCGACGCCGAAATCGCCGCGGTGAGCGACCTCGGCGCCAAGCCGGCCGGCACCATCCGCATCACCGCCATCGACCACGTGATCGACACCCTGCTGTGGCCGCGCCTGGCGCCCCTGCTGCCGCTCTACCCCGACCTGCACGTCGAGCTCAGCTCCGATTACCGCCTGGTCGACATCGCCGCCGAGCGCTTCGACATCGGCGTGCGCTACGGCGACCAGGTCGAAAAGGACATGATCGCGGTACGCCTGACGCGCGAGATGCCGATGTCGATCGTCGCCGCGCCCGGCTACTTCGCCCAGCGGCCGCTGCCGACCTCGCCGCAAGACCTCATGAAGCACAACTGCATCGCGCTGCGCCTGGCCAGCAGCGGTGGCCTGTATGCCTGGGAGCTCGAGCACGACGGGCAGCCGCTGGAGCTGCGCGTGCGCGGCCAGGTCGTCTGCAATACGGCGCCGCACATCCTGCAGGTGGCCCTGAGCGGCTGCGGCATCGGCTTCCTGCCCGAGGAGATGACCGCGCCCCACGTCGCGCAGGGACGGCTGGTGAGGGTGATGCACGACTGGTGCCCGCGCTTTCCGGGGCTGTTCGCGTATTACCCGAGCCGCAGGCAGTCGTCGCGCGCCCTGGGGCTGGTGATCGAGGCGTTACGGTACAAGGAATGAGAAACGCCGGGAGCGGCGCCGGCGGCATGGTTTCGATCCGGCCGGCGATCAAGTGATATGCTAAGCGAATTGCCAAACAAGCCGGGCCTGCCCGACAGCCCGGCCCTTCACATCTACGAAAGCACATGACGCCTACTCCAGCTCCCGACACCGAACTCCCTCTCGACATGGTCATCTTTGGCGGCATGGGCGACCTTGCGATGCGCAAGCTGCTGCCCGCGCTGTACATGGCCTACCTGCACGGCAACCTGCCGGGCGCGACGCGCATCCTCTCGACCGGGCGCCAGGAGTTCGACCGCGCGGCCTACCTGGCCCACGTCAGCGCCCATTCGCGCCCCTTCATCACCGGCGAGAACTTCAACGAGAATACCTGGAACGGTTTCCTGAACCTGCTCGAGTACGTGCGCCTGGACGTCCAGTCCGCGCCAGACTTCGGCGCCCTGGCCGAAGCCTCGCGCGCCGGCGCCCAGCGTGTGTTCTATCTCGCCACCGCGCCCTCGCTGTTCACCACCATCTGCGACAAGCTGTCCGCCGCCGGGCTGGTCGACAAGCATGCGCGCGTGGTGCTGGAAAAGCCGCTCGGCCGCGACCTGGCGTCGGCGGTGGAGATCAACGAGGCCGTCGGCCGCCATTTCGCCGAATCGCAGATCTACCGCATCGACCACTACCTGGGCAAGGAAACGGTGCAGAACCTGATCGTGCTGCGCTTCGGGAACTCGATCCTGGAGCCGATCTGGCGCGCGCCGAACATCTCGAGCGTGCAGATCACGGTGGCCGAGGAAGTGGGCGTCGGCAGCCGCGCCGGCTTCTACGACGGCACCGGCGCGATGCGCGACATGGTCCAGAACCACCTGCTGCAACTGCTGTGCATCGTGGCGATGGAGCCGCCGACCTCGCTGTCGCCGGACGCGGTGCGCGACGAGAAGCTGAAGGTGCTGCGCTCGCTGCGCCGCTTCAGCCTGGCCGACATCGCGCGCGACACCGTGCGCGGCCAGTACAGCCACGGCGTCTCCGGCGGCGAAGAGGTGCAGGGCTACCTGGAAGAAGCGAACGTGCCGCTTGACTCGCGCACCGAGACCTTCGTCGCGCTGCGCGCCCACATCGACACCTGGCGCTGGTCGAAGGTGCCGTTCTACCTGCGCACCGGCAAGCGCATGGCGCGCCGCTCCTCGCGCATCGTGATCGAATTCGCGAATCCGCCCTTCCCGCTGTTCCCGGAAAACCCGGTCGGGGTGACCAACCGCCTGGTGATCGAGCTGCAGCCCGAGGAAGCGATCAAGCTGCAGATCATGGCCAAGCAGCCCGGCAGCGGCGTGCAGATGCAGCAGGTGGCGCTGAACCTGGACCTGCAGTCGGCCTTCCAGCAGCGCCGCGCCGAGGCCTACGAGCGCCTCCTGATCGACGTGGTGCGCGGGCGCCTGACCCACTTCATGCGCCGGGACGAACTGGAAGCGGCCTGGGCATGGGCCGACCCGATCATCGAGGGCTGGAAGACGCTGGGCGAGAAGCCGCAGCAGTACGCCGCCGGCTCCTGGGGTCCGGCGGCCTCGTTCGCGCTGCTGGCGCGCGACGGCTTCTCCTGGTTCGAATAAGAACGAGGCCGGCCCGTAAGAACGATGCCGGCCCCACGGGCCGGCATCGTTCTTACTGCGGGTTCGGTTGCATGAACTTCGCGTAGTTCTCGATGAAGTTGTCCATGTTCGCGACCATCATCTCGCGGAACTGGCCCGTGAAGTACTCCAGTGCGCGCTCTTTTTCGAGCGCCATGTTCTCGGCGCTGCCGGTGCTTTGCGCGACCAGGAAGGCGTTGAAGCGGGCCGAGGCAAACAGGGCGGAGGCGCCGGCTTCGCTCGGCGAACTCGCTTCGGACTGGTCGTTCACCAGGTTGATGACGGCGTCGACGCGTTGCCAGAATTCGGGGCTGGTGGCGGGGCTGGCGGTATTGTTACTCATAAGTTCTCTTACCTTGCAGTTGAGCGTCAAGGGGGCCGCCCTTGCAGGCGCCGTCCCCTCGCCGCGGGAGTGGGTTACGCTTGATGCAACCCGGCAAGCTTCTCACTCTAGCACAGTCGTCGCAGCCGGCGCCGCTGCGGGGGCGGCAACCGGAAGATGCTTGCCCAGGAAGTCGAGCATGGCCTCGAAATACGCGACCTGGCTATGCTGGTAGTACAGGCCGTGACCTTCTTCGTTGAAGACCACCCACGTCACCTTTTTGCCGCTGGCCTCGAGGGCATCGCGCATCCGGGGGCCGTGGGCAATCGGCACCCGCTCGTCTTCCCTGCCGTGCATCAGCAGCACCGGCGCCTCGATCCTGGCCGCATGCCTGAGCGGCGATACCGGATCGAAGAGCGTCGCGCTCATGCTGCTGTCGCCGATGTGGCGCTTCATCAGCTGGCGGCTGGCCTTGTCGAAGCGTAGATCGTTCCAGTCGGAGAACAGGTGACCGATGTCGGTCACGCCCGCGAAACTGATCCCGCAACGGTACAGTTCCGGCGTTTTCACCAGTCCCCACAGGGCGGCGTAGCCGCCGTAGCTGGCGCCGACGATGCAGATGCGTTGCGGATCGGCGATCCCCTGGGCGACCAGGTGGCGCACCCCGTCCGTGATGTCGTCCTGCATGGCCTTGCCCCATTCGCCGAAACCCGCTTCCTCGAAGCGGCGCCCGAAGCCGCTCAATCCCCTGAACTGGGGCTGGAACACGAGATAGCCGCGGTTGGCCAGCAACTGCACCTCGGCGTCCCATCCCCAGTGGTCGCGCGCCAGCGGGCCGCCGTGGATCAGCACGATCATGGGCGCCGATGTTGCCGACGTTGCCGACGTTGCCGATGTTGCCGATGCGGTTAGTGCCGTGGGCCGGGTCAGGTAAGCCGGGATCGTCAGGCCATCGGCCGCCTTGTACGACATCACCTCCATCGGGCGCATCCTTGCCGGGTCGATCGAAGTCCGTGCCTTGCCGACCGTGACCAGCGACTTCTTCGCGATATCGAAGTAATACCAGGTGCCCGGGTCCACGTCCCCGTAGGAACGCACCAGCACGGCGCGGCGCGGATCGCCCGACAGGATGTTCACCCGGTCCGGCAGCAGCACGTCGATCTGCCTCTGCATCGCGGCCCGGTCGCGCTGGAACCAGACCTGCTCGCGCCGCATGCCGCTGGTCGCGACGTAGTCGAACGTGGCCTGCTCGATCCCGTCGTAGGACAGGATGTCCTGGGTCGGATGACCGGCCAGCATCTCGACCTGACGGCGCTCGACGGTGTCGTAATCGAAGAGCGCCCGGGTGTCGCGCCCCTGGCGCGAAGCGATCACCAGCCTGTCCGGCTCGTCCGGCACGTAGGCGGGTACCCAGAAATCCTCGTCGATCCGGAATTCCGCGAGCTTGGTCCAGGTCGGCTTGTCCGCCGGCTTGTACCAGTTGGAGACCGTCGTGGCGTCCTTGAACAGGGCTGAGTCCATCAGCGTGATGGCACGCAGGTTGCCCTGCTTGTCGAAGGCGTAGCGCAGGGGCTCGCCGGGCGGGTGCCAGAACGTCGTACACGCGCCCGTGCGGGCGTTGCACCTGGCGACCTTGTGCTTGTGGGCGTTTTTCGTGACGATGACCTCGCCGCTGGCGGCGCCGAAGCCGACGCGTCCGACGACCGACTCCCCGAGCGTTCGCAGCTTCTTGCCTTCCAGGTCCATCGACTCGGCGTCGTAGCCAAGGTTGACCGCGAGGACATCGTTGTCGGCCCAGATCACGTCGCGCGGCGCTTTCAGATAGCTCCAGAAGCCTTTCGAGAACCTGGCGCCCTTACGCAGCTTCCTGACCGCGAGCGTCTCGGTATCGACCAGGATCAGGCCGTAATTGAGCCCGTCGAAGAGGATCGCGGCGATGTGGCGCCCGTCCGGCGACAAGGTAGCCGACCTCATGCCGGAGGCTTCGGTCAATTCTCCAGGGTCAGGGGTTGCGCGGAGGCGGAGGACGCGAGCAGCGCCGCACAGAAAGTGAAAATGAGTGTCAGAGATTTCATGTTTTCGTCCAGATAGTTACTGAACTATAACAATATTATCCTCCGATTAACATCCCACCGTGGCTGCGCGGGGGCGCGCCGCTGCTGCTTGGCATCCGTCCGCCTGTTTAGTACCCGACCAGCTTCAGCAGCGCATCGGTGATGCCTTCCAGCCCGCGGCTGACGCGGCCTGGCTTGCCGCCGGCCTGCGGGGTTTCGTCGTAGAGGTAGATGCCGTCGCTGCCGTCGAAACAATCGTTCAGCAGCGCGTTCTGGCCGCGCAGGTAAGGAAGAAAAGGCGCGCTGCGCACGGTCGAGTAGGCGACGTCGGTCGAGAAGCCCAGGGTGGCGGCCTGGCGGCTGGCGTGCCTGCCCCGCGCCGGCTGGACCCGCACGCCGCGTTTGCCCTGCAGGGCAAGCGTGAGCGGTCCACGCAGCACGAAAAAGCGCAGCTGCAGCGTCAGCCAGGCGTGCAGGCTGTCCAGCCGCCAGTGCCAGCCGATGTCGGGCGGCGTCCTGGTGTCGGCCAGCAGTCCGACCAGGGCCCGGGGATGCAGCGCCAGCGCCCGCCCCGCCGGGATGCGGACCACGGCGATTTCGCTCAGGCCGTCGTCGCTGCTGGACAGCACGATCGGGTCGTCGGCGCTGCGGGTGCGCACGCTGGTGAGCAGGGCCATGCCCGAGACCAGGCTGGCCCACCAGCGGCCCCGGATCAGCCAGCGCGTCGTCTTGCTGGCCGCGACCGGGACGCTTTGCAGGTAGTGCGGCAGCACGAGCAGTTCCTCGTGCGGCGCGAGCGTGAGGGTCTGCGAGACGGCCGAGGGAGACAGCAATTCCACCGGCTCCCCGCCCTGCCCTGGCTGCGGTCCGGCAGCATCGAGCCGGACCGGGGCCGCGCGCGTGGCCAGCGGGGCCAGCACGAAATACAAGAAGGCGCGGATGGCGGCGCGGCCGGCCAGGCACAGGAACAGGATGGCGCAGGCCAGCGGAAGCGCCTGCAGCAGGGGCCTGGCCAGGCGCGCGAGCGGATCGCGGGACACGGCGAGACGGGCCTCGGCGAGCCGCTCCTCGAGCGGCAGCAGCACGCGGTCGAGCTGTTGCCGGTCGAGCGCGAAAGCGCCTGGCCCGGGCGCGGCAGGCAGGCGCCGCAAGGCCGCATCCTGGGCCCGGTAGGCCGCGGCCGCCCGCGCATTCTCGGCCGTCAGCGCGGCAATGTCGTGCGCCAGCCGCTCGAGGGCCGGGCTGCGCGCCCAGGGGTACTGCATGCGCCGCGCATCGACCCAGCCGAGCCGGGACTGTTCCTCGCGCTTTGCCATCAGCCGGGCATACACGGCGCGGTGCCGCTCGAGCAGGCGCCGGCGTTCGCGCACGGCCAGCTCGCGGTTGTCGAGTGCGACCAGGTGGGCGCGCAGCTGTTGCAGGTAGGCGAGCTCCTGGACCAGGAGTTCGCGGTCGAGGCGCCCCTTGTAGCGCTCCGCCAGTCGGCCGGCGTATTGCCGGGGACCGTCTTTCAGCAGGGCGCCCAGCGCGTTCTCGTCGTCCGGCACCTTGGTCCGCAGTGCGTCGTTCACCCTGCGGATGCGCGCATCGAGTGCGGCCAGCGGCAGCTGCCGTGCCGCGGCCAGTCCGTCCACGACGGCGCCCGCGCGCGCTTCGCGGTAGCGCAGCAGCTCGTCGCGAACGGCGCTCACCGCCGCCAGCTTGTCGCGCGCCGACAGTGCGCCGCGGATGCCGTCGACCACGTAGTTCCCGACCACCAGCACGACCGCAATCGCCAGCACCGAGAGCAGGTAGAAAATCGCTGCGCGCAGCAAGGGCTTGAAGGCAGATTGCAAGAGCACTCCGTGGACTCGACCGTTACCCCCGCATTGTAACGGACGCTTCCGCTCCGTCCTGTCGCAGCGCCGGCGCTGGCGCCGGCAGGGAGACATATGCACGGAGATGCATGTCAAACAGTTAATCGTGTACAATTCAATTGTTAAATTCTCAATTGAGCATCCTTGATGTCGCGCACACAAGCACGTAACAACGTCCGTGTCGCCGGCGATGGTTCCGCAACCATGGTGTTCGCCCACGGATTTGGCTGCGATCAAACCATGTGGCGCTTCCTCGCTCCGGCTTACACAAACCGTTTTCGCACGATCGCCTTCGACCTGGTCGGCAGCGGCAACTCCGACCTGTCGGCCTACGACCGCGACAAATATGCCACCTTGCACGGCTATGCCGACGACCTGCTCGAGATCCTCGACGAGTTCGCCACCGGCCCGGTAATCTTCGTCGGCCACTCGGTCAGCACCATGATCGGCCTGCTGGCCACGATCGCGGCGCCGGAACGTTTCGCCGCCCAGGTCATGGTCGGCCCCTCGCCCTGCTACATCAACGACGGCGATTATGTCGGCGGCTTCAGCCGGGAAGACATCGACGAGCTGCTCGAGACCATGGACGCGAACTACCTCGGCTGGTCGAGCAGCCTGGCGCCGGCCATCATGGGCGTGCCCGACCGCCCGGAGCTGCGCGACGAGCTGACCAGGAGTTTCTGCAGCAACGATCCCGCGATCGCCAAGCATTTCGCGCGCGTGACCTTCCTGTCCGACCATCGCGCCGATGTGCCGCGTTCGCCCGTGCCCGCCCTGATCCTGCAATGCAGCGACGACCTCGTCGCGCCGCGCGCGGTGGGCGATTACCTGCACCGCCACCTGCCGGTGAGCACCCTGCACGTCATCGAGAACGTCGGCCACTGCCCGCACATGAGCGCGCCGACGGAGAGTTCGCACGCGATCGACGCCTTCCTGGCGCAGACCCTGCGTTGACGCCGTGAGCGATCCTTCGCCCGGCGGCGAGGCGCTGTTCGACGACGCCGCCTGCGCCCTGATCCTGACCGCGACCGACGGCCTGATCCTGCGCATGAACGGCCCGGCCTGCGCCTGGCTCGGCTACGAGCAGGCCGAACTCGTCGGCCAGAAGCGCATGCAGGACCTGCTGCCGGTCGGCGCGCGCCTGTTCTATCACACGCATTGCCAGCCCCTGCTGCAGGCGCAGGGCTCGGTGGCCGAGATCCAGGTCGACCTGCGCAACCGGCGCCAGGAGCGCCTGCCGATGCTGATCAACATCGTGCGCCGCGAGCACGCGGGCCGCACCGTCTACCACTGGGCCCTGTTCAAGGCATCCGAACGCCGCGCCTACGAGCGCGAACTGCTGTTGGCGCGCCAGGCGGCGGAAAGCGCCCTGGAAGCGCGGCGCAGCGCCGAAGCCGAGCTGACCAGGCTGAACGCCCAGCTGTCGGCAGCGGACCGGCGCAAGGACGAGTTCCTGGCGACGCTCTCGCACGAGCTGCGCAATCCCCTGGCGCCGATGCGCAGCGCGCTCGATGTGTTCACGCTGCGCTTCGGCAGGTCGACGGACCCGCGCCTGCTGGAGGTGTTCGACCGCCAGCTGCGCCACCTGACGCGCCTGGTCGACGACCTGATGGAAATGTCGCGCATCACCCAGGGGCGCATGCAACTGCGGCGCGGGCCGGTCGAACTGTCGGCATTGTTGCGCGGCGCGGCCCAGGACCTGGCGGGGACCATGCAGGCCGCCGGCCACACCCTGCGCCTGTTCCTGGCCGAGGGGCCGGTGCACGTCGACGGCGATGCCACCCGGCTGGCCCAGATCGTCGTCAACCTGCTCACCAACGCCGCCAAATACACGCCCGAGGGCGGCCTGATCGAGCTGCACCTGGACTGCGCGCCCGGCATGGCCGAGATCCGGGTGCGCGACAACGGCATCGGCATTCCGGCTGCGGCGCTCGCCACGGTGTTCGACATGTTTTCGCAGCTCGAACCGGCGCTGGAACGCTCCAGGGGAGGGCTCGGTATCGGCCTGGCCCTGGTGCGCGGCATCGTCGCGCTGCATGGCGGGACGATCGCCGCCGAGAGCCCCGGCCCCGGCCTGGGCAGCACCTTCACCGTGCGCCTGCCGCTAGCCGCGAACCTGGCGGCGGAAGCGGACGCGGACCGTTGCGCCGCTCCTGCCCCGCATCCAGGCGCGGCGGCGCAGGCCAGGATCGCGGTGGTCGACGATAACCACGACGCGGCGGCGACCCTGGCGATGGCGCTCGAGGCTGCCGGTTGCGAAGTCGCGGTCGCGCACTCGGCGACGGAGGCGCTCGCGCTGGCGGCGGCCATCCGTCCCACGGTGGCCCTGCTCGATATCGGCCTGCCCGACATCAACGGCTACGAACTGGCGCGGCGCCTGCGCCAGCTGCCGGGCGGGTCGTCCATGCTGCTCATCGCCACCACCGGCTGGGGCCAGCAGAAGGACCGCGAACGCGCCTTCGAAGCGGGCTTCGATCACCACCTGACCAAGCCGATCGACCTGGCGCTGCTCCGGCGCCTGTTGGCGGCGGCCGCAGGCAAGGCCTAGCGTTCACGGCGCCCCCGCGCCCGCCGTTCCCTCCTTCTCCTCGTCCTCCGCCGGCGCCGCGATGATGTCGGCCACCGGCCCGTCCGGCGCCACGCCCAGGATGCGCAGGGCATCGCGGGCGACTGCCGCGAACACCGGCGCGGCGACGCGGCCGCCGTAGTAACCGCCCCCGGTCGGTTCGTCGACCATCACCGCGACGATGATGCGCGGGGCCGAGACCGGCGCGAAGCCGACGAAGCCGGCGATGTAGCGGTCGGTATAGCGTCCGTTCACCGGCTTGTGCGCGGTGCTGGTCTTGCCCGCCACCCGGTAGCCGGCGACCTGGGCGCGCGGCGCGGTGCCGCCCGGCCAGGTGGCGCGCTCCATCATGGCGCGCACCGCCGCGGCAGTCTCGGGCGCGATCACGCGCCGGGTGGCGGGCGCCTCGTCGGTCTTCAACAGGCTGACCGGGATCATCTCGCCGTCGCGCGCGAAGATCAGGTAGGACTGGGCCATCTGCATCAGCGAGGTCGACATGCCGTGGCCGTAGCTGATGGTGGCCTGCTCGATCGGCTTCCAGTTGCGGTGCGGGCGCAGGCTGCCGGCGGCCGTGCCGGGAAAGCCGAGCTGGGGCGCCTGGCCGAAACCGGCCTCGGTCAAGAGCGTCCACATGCGCTCGGCCGGCATCGCCAGCGCCAGTTTCGCGGTGCCGACGTTCGAGGATTTCTGCAGCACTTCCGCCACCGTCAGGGTGCCGTGGCGGCTGGCGTCGCAAATGGTGGCGCGGCCGATACGCAGGTGTCCCGGCGCGGTCTCCATCGCCGTCTCCGGCGTCATCAGCCCGCTCTCGAGCGCCGCAGCGATGGTGAAGGGCTTGACCACCGAGCCCGGCTCGTAGGTGTCGGTCAGCGCGCGGTTGCGCAGCTGGGCGCCGCTCAAGCGCCGGCGGTCGTTCGGGTCGTAGTCCGGCAGGTTGGCCAGCGCCAGCACCTCGCCGCTGCGCACGTCGAGCACGACGATGGCGGCGGCGCTGGCCTGGTGGCGCTCGAGCGCCGCCTTCAGGTGGGTGTAGGCCGCGTGCTGGACGTCGCGGTCGATCGACAGCGCCAGCGCGCCGCCTTCGCGCGCCGGCAGCGTCATGCCGGCGTCCTCGACCACCCGGCCCAGGCGGTCCCTGATCACGCGCCGGCTACCGGCGCGTCCCGCCAGGTGGGACTGGTGCGCCAGTTCCATGCCGTCCTGGCCGACGTCCTCGACGTTGGTGAAGCCGACCAGGTGCGCGGTGCGCTCGCCCTGCGGATAATAGCGTTTGGTTTCCCTGCGCGTGTGGACGCCGGGGATGTCCAGCGCCAGCACCTGGTCGACCAGGTCCTGCTCGACCTGGCGCCGCAGATAGACGAACCCGCGCCGGCCGTCCAGCCTGGCGTCGAGCTCGCCGCGGGTGAGGCCGGGCAGGCGCGCCAGTTCATCCAGGCGTGCGGTGGGCGCGGCGCGCACCTCCTCCGGGATCGCCCACAGCGCCTTGACCGGGAGCGACATCGCCAGCAGGTGGCCGTTGCGGTCGACGATCGGCCCGCGCATGGCCGGCAGCTCGACGGTGCGCGCATAGCGGTAGGCGCCCTGGCGGCGCAGGAAGTCGTCGGACAGCAGCTGCAGCCAGACCGCGCGCAGCCCCAGCGCGGCGAAGGCGGCAAACAGCACGAACAGGACCAGGCGCGAACGCCAGGCCGGCAGGGTCTCGCCCAGCACCGGGCTTTCGGAAAAGGCCGCGCCCTTGCCGCGGGCGATACGCGGGATCGAACCCATCGCTTCAGCGGCCTTCGTGCGGCGCGTCGTCGAACGAGCTGGTGTCTGCCTCCAGCACCGGCAACGCCAGCGCATGGCGCAGGGCCAGCAGGCGCAGCGCAAAGCCGGCGCCGATGGCGGTCGCGGTGGCCGCTTCGGCGCCGACGCCGGCGCGCAGCAGACCCATGTAGAGAACGCCGGTCGCCAGCGAGACCGTGGCATACAGGTCGCGGCGCAGCACCAGCGGCACCTGGTTGCACAGGATGTCGCGCAGCAGGCCACCGAACACGCCGGTGCTCATGCCCATCAGGATCACGACCGGCAGGCTGGCGCCGGTGGCGGCGGCGATGTCGCAGCCGATGACGGTAAAGGCGACCAGGCCGAGCGCGTCGAGCCACAGGAAGACGGTCTTGAGGCGCTGCAGGCGGCGCGCCAGGAAGGCGGCGCCGATCGCGGCCCCGGTCGTAAACAGCAGGTATTCCGGATGCGCCACCCAACCGAGCGGATAGTGGCCAAGGATCAGGTCGCGGATGGTGCCGCCGCCGGGCGCGGTCACGGTGCCGACCACGCACAGCCCGAACAGGTCCATGCGCCGCCGCATGCCCATCAACGCCCCGGAAGCGGCTTCGGCCGCGATGGCGACGAGGTAGATGACATGCAGCATGGCGCTTCGGACTCCCAGTGACGGTCGTGGATCGGATGGGCCAGCCATGGTACGATCGCGCACATCGATGCGTCCAATGCATTATTTGCTCAATATCCATGCGCTTTATGAATGAATTACGAGCGGATCAAGAATGAACATCAAGCAGCTCGAACACTTCCTTGCCGTCGCCGAGACGCGCTCCTTCAGCCGCGCCGCCGAGCGCCTGTTCATCACCCAGTCGGCGCTCAGCCGCAGCATCCAGGCGCTAGAGGAAGACCTCGGCGCGCTGCTGTTCGACCGCATCGGCAAGCGCATCGAGCCGACGCCGCTCGGCCTGCAGGTGGCCGAGCGCGCGGCGGCGCTGGTGCGCGACGCCGGCGAGCTGCGGCGCAGCGTCGAGATCTTCCAGGGCGGCGCCGGCGGCGCGATGCGCATCGGCCTGGGGCCCGGGCCGGCGGCGATGCTGACCACCGAGCTGCTGTGCCACATGGCCGAGCACCATCCGCGGGTGCGGGTCGCCATCACGCGTGGCCCGACCGACCTGCAGTTGCTGCAGCTGCGCGCGCACCAGCTCGACGCGCTGGTGGCCGACGCGCGCAACATCGTTCCGGCGCCCGACCTGGTGGCCGAGCCGATCGGCGAATCGCGCACCTGTTTCGCCTGCGCCGCCGGGCATCCGCTGGCGCGGCTGGAAACGGTGAGCCTGGACCAGATCCTGGCCTACCCGGTCGCCTCGGCGCCGCTGTCGGACGAGATCGCGCGCCTGCTGGTGGCGCTCTACGGGCCGGCGGCGATCCCCGAGCGGATGGTCACCCTCGGCTGCGAGGACGTGGCCAGCCTGGTGGCGGCGGTGGCGCGCTCGCAGGCGGTGTTCCTGGGGCTGAGCGCGGCGGCGCGCGAGGGTATCGCGGCCGGCCGCCTGGTCGAGCTGCCGGTGCGGCCGGTGCTGGCGGCCAGTGCACGCTTCGCCTACGTCACCCTGGCCGGACGCACCGAGGCGCCGGTGATGGCAGTGTTCCGGCGCTTCGCGGCCGAACGCCTGCGCGATTGACGCCGCCCGCGCACGAACGTCGAGTTCAGCCGATCGGGCCGATCGGGCCGATTCAGCGCTCGCGGCGACAGTGCCACCGCCGCCCGGGATTCGGTGGCACATCACGCACGACGACGTGCTGACAGTCACCTCATCCTGCAGGCTGTGTGCGTTGCACGGATATTTTCGTAGTCAGCGGCGCTGGATGTATTCTTGTCGTAGCTCGTTCCATGTTGGTTAGTTACAGTTTTAATGGATTAGGCCATCCATTCGATGCCCTGCGATCAGTCGGCTTATGCAACACCCTCCCCTGCCCCTACTGCCGTTCGTTGAAGCATCGGATGGGCGTAGCCGGCGCAGGCCCGCGATCCCACACGGCCTGAGCAGACGATGAACGTTGTGTTCTTGTAGGGTGGGGACTCGTCCCCACGCGGTCCCACCGGTGGCGTGTCCACGACGTGAAGAGAAAGAGAAGCATGAAAACCAGGCGCAGAACGCAAAAAACCCCGTCCAGATCACTGGACGGGGTTTTTACTTACTACTTATTAACTAGCCTGACGATAACCTACTTTCACACTGGTTGCAGCACTATCATCGGCGCAAAGTCGTTTCACGGTCCTGTTCGGGATGGGAAGGGGTGGGACCGACTTGCTATGGTCATCAGGCATGACTTGTACGAGTTTCGCTCACTCATGTGAGCGCCACTCTGAATCTGGAAGAAGTATGGGTAGCCTGTATCAACAAACAGCGCTGTATTCCTGACTATACCTGCTAAGGTTATAGGGACAAGCCGTACGGGCAATTAGTACTGGTTAGCTTAATGCATTACTGCACTTCCACACCCAGCCTATCAACGTCCTGGTCTCGAACGACCCTTCAAGGAGCTCAAGGCTCCGGGAAATCTCATCTTAAGGCAAGTTTCCCGCTTAGATGCTTTCAGCGGTTATCTCTTCCGAACTTAGCTACCCGGCAATGCCACTGGCGTGACAACCGGTACACCAGAGGTTCGTCCACTCCGGTCCTCTCGTACTAGGAGCAGCCCCCTTCAAATTTCCAACGCCCACGGCAGATAGGGACCAAACTGTCTCACGACGTTTTAAACCCAGCTCACGTACCACTTTAAATGGCGAACAGCCATACCCTTGGGACCGGCTACAGCCCCAGGATGTGATGAGCCGACATCGAGGTGCCAAACTCCCCCGTCGATATGAACTCTTGGGAGGAATCAGCCTGTTATCCCCAGAGTACCTTTTATCCGTTGAGCGATGGCCCTTCCATACAGAACCACCGGATCACTATGTCCTACTTTCGTACCTGCTCGACTTGTCGGTCTCGCAGTTAAGCACGCTTATGCCATTGCACTATTAGCACGATGTCCGACCGTACCTAGCGTACCTTCGAACTCCTCCGTTACACTTTAGGAGGAGACCGCCCCAGTCAAACTGCCTACCATGCACTGTCCCCGATCCGGATCACGGACCAAGGTTAGAACCTCAAACAAACCAGGGTGGTATTTCAAGGATGGCTCCACGGGAACTGGCGTCCCCGCTTCAAAGCCTCCCACCTATCCTACACAGATTGGTTCAAAGTCCAATGCAAAGCTACAGTAAAGGTTCATGGGGTCTTTCCGTCTAGCCGCGGGTAGATTGCATCATCACAAACATTTCAACTTCGCTGAGTCTCGGGAGGAGACAGTGTGGCCATCGTTACGCCATTCGTGCAGGTCGGAACTTACCCGACAAGGAATTTCGCTACCTTAGGACCGTTATAGTTACGGCCGCCGTTTACTGGGACTTCAATCAAGAGCTTGCACCCCATCATTTAATCTTCCAGCACCGGGCAGGCGTCACACCCTATACGTCCACTTTCGTGTTTGCAGAGTGCTGTGTTTTTATTAAACAGTCGCAGCCACCAGTTTATTGCAACCCTTTCGCCCTCACACAGTAAAGTGATCAAGCTACCGGGGCGTACCTTTTCCCGAAGTTACGGTACCAATTTGCCGAGTTCCTTCTCCCGAGTTCTCTCAAGCGCCTTAGAATACTCATCTCGCCCACCTGTGTCGGTTTGCGGTACGGTCTCGTATGACTGAAGCTTAGAGGCTTTTCTTGGAACCACTTCCGATTGCTTCGTGTCACAAGGGCACACGTCTCGACCCCTTGAATTGCGCGCCCGGATTTGCCTAAGCGCCTTCTATGAGTCAAGAACCAGCTATTCCAACAGCTGGACAACCTTCCGCGATCCGTCCCCCCATCGCATCATACGACGGTGCAGGAATATTAACCTGCTTCCCATCAGCTACGCATCTCTGCCTCGCCTTAGGGGCCGACTCACCCTGCTCCGATGAACGTTGAACAGGAAACCTTGGGCTTACGGCGTGCGGGCTTTTCACCCGCATTATCGCTACTCATGTCAGCATTCGCACTTCTGATACCTCCAGCATCCTTTACAAGACACCTTCGCAGGCTTACAGAACGCTCTCCTACCATATCCAATAAAGGATATCCGCAGCTTCGGTGACTGGCTTAGCCCCGTTACATCTTCCGCGCAGGACGACTCGATCAGTGAGCTATTACGCTTTCTTTAAATGGTGGCTGCTTCTAAGCCAACATCCTGACTGTTTTAGCCTTCCCACTTCGTTTTCCACTTAGCCAATCTTTGGGACCTTAGCTGGCGGTCTGGGTTGTTTCCCTCTTGACGCCGGACGTTAGCACCCGACGTCTGTCTCCCAAGCTCGCACTCATCGGTATTCGGAGTTTGCAATGGTTTGGTAAGTCGCAATGACCCCCTAGCCATAACAGTGCTCTACCCCCGATGGTGATACTTGAGGCACTACCTAAATAGTTTTCGGAGAGAACCAGCTATTTCCAAGTTTGTTTAGCCTTTCACCCCTACCCACAGCTCATCCCCTAATTTTTCAACATTAGTGGGTTCGGACCTCCAGGGCGTGTTACCGCACCTTCATCCTGGCCATGGGTAGATCACTTGGTTTCGGGTCTACACCCAGCGACTGTCGCCCTGTTCGGACTCGATTTCTCTACGGCTCCCCTATTCGGTTAACCTCGCCACTGAATGTAAGTCGCTGACCCATTATACAAAAGGTACGCCGTCACGGATCAAGTCCGCTCCGACTGTTTGTATGCACACGGTTTCAGGATCTATTTCACTCCCCTCCCGGGGTTCTTTTCGCCTTTCCCTCACGGTACTGGTTCACTATCGGTCGATTACGAGTATTTAGCCTTGGAGGATGGTCCCCCCATGTTCAGACAGGATTTCTCGTGTCCCGCCCTACTTGTCGTACGCTTAGTACCACCGGTCTGATTTCGTGTACGGGGCTATCACCCGCTATGGCGCCTGTTTCCAAAGGCTTCCACTATCAGTCCGACTATCACGTACAGGCTCTTCCCATTTCGCTCGCCACTACTTTGGGAATCTCGGTTGATTTCTTTTCCTGCAGCTACTTAGATGTTTCAGTTCGCCGCGTTCGCTTTGCATGCCTATGTATTCAGCATGCAATGACCTAAAAGGCCGGGTTTCCCCATTCGGAAATCTGCGGATCAATGTGTGTTTGCTCACTCCCCGCAGCTTATCGCAAGCTACTACGTCCTTCATCGCCTGTAATCGCCAAGGCATCCACCATGTGCACTTATTCGCTTGTCCCTATAACGTTAGCCCCTGCTGACAACAGGGATCGTTATAGTTCAAAGAGTACAGCTCATTGCATATTTGTTGATACTTTGATTACTACCCTAAGTGTGTGATCAAATCATTGCTGACTTAACCGCACGCTTAAAAAAACTTTACTTCTTCCAGATTGTTAAAGAACACAAACTACACTTAGCTCAAGCTTTCGCTTCAGCTAAGTCCAGTTGCAGTCAACAGTCGATAAGCGTAGGCGCTTGATGTCGAGACTTTCGTCTCCGGTGCTACTCTAGAAAGGAGGTGATCCAGCCGCACCTTCCGATACGGCTACCTTGTTACGACTTCACCCCAGTCACGAATCCTACCGTGGTAAGCGCCCTCCTTGCGGTTAAGCTACCTACTTCTGGTAAAACCCGCTCCCATGGTGTGACGGGCGGTGTGTACAAGACCCGGGAACGTATTCACCGCGGCATGCTGATCCGCGATTACTAGCGATTCCAACTTCACGTAGTCGAGTTGCAGACTACGATCCGGACTACGATACACTTTCTGGGATTAGCTCCCCCTCGCGGGTTGGCGGCCCTCTGTATGTACCATTGTATGACGTGTGAAGCCCTACCCATAAGGGCCATGAGGACTTGACGTCATCCCCACCTTCCTCCGGTTTGTCACCGGCAGTCTCATTAGAGTGCTCTTGCGTAGCAACTAATGACAAGGGTTGCGCTCGTTGCGGGACTTAACCCAACATCTCACGACACGAGCTGACGACAGCCATGCAGCACCTGTGTTCAGGCTCCCTTTCGGGCACTCCTCAATCTCTCGAGGATTCCTGACATGTCAAGGGTAGGTAAGGTTTTTCGCGTTGCATCGAATTAATCCACATCATCCACCGCTTGTGCGGGTCCCCGTCAATTCCTTTGAGTTTTAATCTTGCGACCGTACTCCCCAGGCGGTCTACTTCACGCGTTAGCTGCGTTACCAAGTTAATTAAAACCCGACAACTAGTAGACATCGTTTAGGGCGTGGACTACCAGGGTATCTAATCCTGTTTGCTCCCCACGCTTTCGTGCATGAGCGTCAATCTTGACCCAGGGGGCTGCCTTCGCCATCGGTGTTCCTCCACATCTCTACGCATTTCACTGCTACACGTGGAATTCTACCCCCCTCTGCCAGATTCAAGCCTTGCAGTCTCCAACGCAATTCCCAGGTTGAGCCCGGGGCTTTCACGTCAGACTTACAAAACCGCCTGCGCACGCTTTACGCCCAGTAATTCCGATTAACGCTTGCACCCTACGTATTACCGCGGCTGCTGGCACGTAGTTAGCCGGTGCTTATTCTTCAGGTACCGTCATTAGCAAAGGATATTAGCCTCTACCGCTTCTTCCCTGACAAAAGAGCTTTACAACCCGAAGGCCTTCTTCACTCACGCGGCATTGCTGGATCAGGCTTGCGCCCATTGTCCAAAATTCCCCACTGCTGCCTCCCGTAGGAGTCTGGACCGTGTCTCAGTTCCAGTGTGGCTGGTCGTCCTCTCAGACCAGCTACTGATCGTCGCCTTGGTGAGCCTTTACCTCACCAACTAGCTAATCAGACATCGGCCGCTCCAAAAGCATGAGGTCTTGCGATCCCCCACTTTCTTCCGTAGAACGTATGCGGTATTAGCGTAACTTTCGCTACGTTATCCCCCACTTCTGGGTACGTTCCGATGTATTACTCACCCGTTCGCCACTCGCCACCAGACCGAAGTCCGTGCTGCCGTTCGACTTGCATGTGTAAAGCATGCCGCCAGCGTTCAATCTGAGCCAGGATCAAACTCTTCAGTTTAATCTCTGTTTGTCGAAACCCGCATTGCTACGGATTTCGAAATCGATCCACTGGATCGATTTCGCTCACTCAAAATACTGACCGTCATCTCATTGCTGAGACAACGTTTAATACTTTGTGCGAACATTTGATATTTTAAGTAATCAGCTGAACTAGTCAGCTGGCACCTGCATCAAACGCCCACACTTATCGACTGTTAATTGTTAAAGAACCGTTGTTCTGCACTGCCTTGCTGCGTTGTGCGAATCGTTTTGTTCGTCAGCAGCAGAGAAGTGAGATTATGCAGTGTTTCGCGATCTTCGTCAACCCCTCGTTTGCTTCGTTGCAGTTTCCTGCGTCCGCTGTTGCTACATCAACTACTTGATTTCGTTGACGTTTTGCTTCAGCGCCGAAGCGGAGGCGAACTATAGCAAACCCTTGGGTGATCGCGCAAGACCCTGTCGTGAACTATCTACAGTAGCCAGTCGATCGACAAGAACGACAAGATCCCGGTCTGCATTTGGATATCAGGAACACCCGATGCCGACCTTAACAGCGCTTTCCCAGGCCGGATGAGGAACCAAAGGCCAGTCCCATGGCTCTCACTGCAGACTGCAGTGTCCCACCGAGATGCCCCAATGACGAAAGCCTGTCTGGGCCGACTACCCTCGCCCGTGTCCGCACCTACCGGCCTGCCCGCGGTCGACGCCCGAACATGAATAGAAAACGCACGCTATGGCTGGCCGCAGCCGCCGTCCTTGCCGCGCTCGCGGCCTGGGCCTTCTTCCATTGGGGGCCGCTGGCCGCGCAGGACAAGAACCAGGGCTTCGTCAACGGCAATGGCCGCATCGAAGCCACCGAGATCGACATCGCCACCAAGGTCGCCGGCCGGGTGAGCAACATCGCCGTTCAGGAAGGCGACTTCGTGCAGGCCGGCCAGCTGCTGGCGACGATGGACACGCGCAGTATGCAGGCCCAGCGCGAGGAGGCCGAGGCGCGCCGGCAGCAGACACAGGCAGCGCTGGACGGGGAGCGCGCCGAGGTGGCGCTGCGCGACAGCGACCGCGTGGCGGCCGAGGCCCTGGTCGAACAGCGCAAGAGCG
The DNA here is from genome assembly GCF_042647645.1 of Massilia haematophila. Classification (NCBI taxonomy): domain Bacteria; kingdom Pseudomonadati; phylum Pseudomonadota; class Betaproteobacteria; order Burkholderiales; family Oxalobacteraceae; genus Massilia; species Massilia haematophila. The sequence goes on from NZ_JBHRVV010000001.1 coordinate 1,685,835, forward strand.
ACCTGGACGCGGCGCGGCGGCGCCTCGCGCGCTCCGAGACGCTTGCGCGCGAAGGCGCCGCCGCGCTCCAGGACCTGGACGACGACCGTGCGCGGGTCAGCAGCAGCCAGTCGGCGCTGGCGGCGGCCCAGGCCCAGGCCAACGCGGCCGTGTCGCCCGTGAACGCCGCCCGCACCGAGGTGAACAGCGCGCGGGCCGCCGAAAAGGCCGCGGCGGTGGCCGTCACGCGTATCGAGTCCGAACTCGCCGATACGACGCTGGTCGCGCCGCGCGCCGGCCGGGTCCAGTACCGGGTCGCCCAGCCCGGCGAAGTGCTGGGCGCCGGCGGCAAGGTGCTGAACCTGATCGACCTGTCCGACGTCTACATGAGCTTCTTCCTCCCCGAGACGGTGGCCGGACGCGTCGCGCTGGGCACCGAGGTGCGGATCGTGCTCGATGCCCTGCCACGGTATGCGATCCCGGCTACCGTGTCCTACGTGGCCAGCACCGCCCAGTTCACGCCCAAGACCGTGGAAACCGCCAACGAGCGCCAGAAGCTGATGTTCCGCGTCAAGGCCCGCTATTGCCCCCGCCCTGCTGCAAGCGCACCTGGAGCAGGTCAAGACCGGGCTGCCGGGCGTGGCCTGGGTCAGGCTGGATCCGAAAGCGCCATGGCCGCCCGAGCTCGCGGACAAGGCGCTGCCATGAAGGATGCCGATGCCGATGCCAGCCCACAAGCCAGCGTCGCCCGGCTGACGGACGTCGCCATGGAATACGGAAACACCCGTGCGCTGGACCGGCTCACACTCGAGGTTCCGGCCGGTGGCGTGGCCGGATTGATCGGACCGGACGGCGTCGGCAAATCGACCCTGCTCGCCCTGCTGTCCGGCGCGCGCCGCCTGCAGCAGGGCCGCATCGAGGTACTCGGCGGCGACATCGCGCAGAAGCGCCACCGCGATCGCATCTGTCCGCGCATTGCCTACATGCCGCAGGGCCTCGGCAAGAACCTGTACCCAACCCTGTCGGTCGAGGAGAACCTGCAGTTCTTCGGGCGCCTGTTCGGGCACGACACCGTCGAACGCCGCCGCCGCATCGACCAGCTGACGCGCGGCACCGGCCTGCATCCGTTCCTGGCGCGGCCAGCCGGCAAGCTGTCGGGCGGGATGAAGCAGAAACTCGGCCTGTGCTGCGCCCTGATCCACGATCCCGACCTGCTGATCCTGGACGAACCGACCACCGGCGTGGACCCGCTGGCGCGTGCCCAGTTCTGGGAGCTGATCGACGGCATCCGCGCCGAGCGTCCCGGCATGAGCGTGGTGGTCGCCACCGCCTACATGGACGAGGCCAGGCGTTTCGACTGGCTGGCGGCGATGGACGGCGGCCGCGTGCTGGCCACCGGCACGCCCGCCGAACTGCTCGAACGCAGCGCCAGCACGACGCTCGAGCAGGCCTTCATCGCCCTGCTGCCCGCAGAGCGGCGTGCCGGCTACGCGCCCCTGGCGGTCCCGCCGATGGAGGCCGGCGCCGGGGGCGAGATCGCCATCGAAGCCAGGGACCTGACCATGCGCTTCGGCGACTTCACTGCCGTGGACCGGGTCAGTTTCCAGATCAGGCGCGGCGAAATCTTCGGCTTCCTCGGCTCCAATGGCTGCGGCAAGTCCACCACGATGAAGATGCTGACCGGCCTGCTGCCGGCGAGCGCCGGGGAAGCCTGGCTGTTCGGCCGGCCGGTGGACGGACGCGACCTGGCGACGCGCCGGCGGGTTGGCTACATGTCGCAGGCGTTCTCGCTCTACGGCGAACTGACGGTGCGCCAGAACCTGGTGCTCCACGCGCGTCTGTTCGACGTGCCCGCCTCCAGTATCGACGACCGGGTCGCCGAGATGGCGACGCGCTTCGAGCTCGGAACGGTGCTGGACGCCCTGCCCGACAAGCTGCCGCTCGGAATCCGCCAGCGTTTGTCGCTGGCGGTGGCCATGGTGCACGGCCCCGAGCTCCTGATCCTGGACGAGCCGACCTCGGGGGTCGATCCGCTGGCGCGCGACGCTTTCTGGCGCATGATGGTGGACCTGGCGCGCAAGGACCGGGTCACGATCTTCATTTCCACCCATTTCATGAACGAGGCCGAGCGCTGCGACCGGATCTCGCTGATGCATGCCGGCCGCGTGCTGGCCTGCGATGCGCCGGCCGCGCTGACCGAAGCGCGCGGCGCGGCGACGCTCGAGCAGGCCTTCATCGCCTACCTGAGCGATGCCGGCGGAGCCGCGGAGGAACCCGCCACCGCGCCGGCGCCGGCCGCCGCGCCGGTCGCGCCGGCCGCGCAGCGGGCCTCTCCAGTGTGGCAAGGGCTGGCGCGCATGATCAGCTACCTGTGGCGCGAAGCACTCGAATTGCGGCGCGATCCGATCCGCGGCACCCTGGCCCTGGCCGGCTCGCTGCTGCTGATGTTCGTCATCGGCTATGGCATCAACATGGATGTCGAGCACCTGCGCTTCGGGGTGCTCGACCGCTTCGATACGGCGCTCAGCCGCGACTACGCGCTGAACATCGCCGGATCGCGTTACTTCACGGAACAGGCGCCGATCCTTGACTACGCCGACCTCGACCACCGGATGCGCAACGGCGAACTGTCGCTCGCCATCGAGATTCCGCCCGGCTTCGCACGCGACCTCGCGCACGGACGCGCGGTCAGTATCGGCGCCTGGATCGACGGCGCCATGCCGCAGCGCGCCAACACGGCGGCAGCCTATGTCCAGGGGCTGCACCAGCACTGGCTGGCCCAGGAAGCGCTGCGGCGCGGCCTCGGCGCCGCGGCCGTGGCCGCATCGATGGAAACACGTTTTCGCTACAACCCGGACGTGCGCAGCCTGACGGCGATCGTTCCGGCAGTGATTCCCCTGCTGCTGTTGCTCTTGCCCGCGATGCTCAGCGCGCTGGCGGTGGTGCGCGAAAAGGAGCTCGGCTCGATCGTCAACCTGTACGTCACGCCCACCACGCGCACCGAGTTTTTGGTCGGCAAGCAAATGCCCTACGTCGCACTGGCCATGCTGAACTTCTTGCTGATGTGCCTGGCGGCGGTCACGCTCTTCGAGGTGCCGATCACTGGCAGCTTCGCCACGCTGGCACTGGCGACGCTGCTGTACGTGCTGGGCACGACCGCCATCGGCCTGCTGGCTTCCGCCCTCACCCGCAGCCAGATCGCGGCCATGTTCTTCACCCTGATCGGCACCATGCTGCCCGCGGTCCAGTTCGCCGGCCTGATCAACCCGGTGTCCTCGCTCGAGTGCGCCGGACGGGTCATCGGCGAGTTGTACCCGGCCAGCCACATGTTCGGCATCAGCCGCGGGGTATTCAACAAGGGACTCGGCATGGCCGACCTGCACCAGGCCCTGTGGCCGATCGCGGCGGCGTATCCGGTGCTGCTGGGGGCAGCCATCGCCTTGCTCAGGAAACAGGAGAAATGACATGGAGGTGCGCCTGTCGAACGTCTACCGGCTCGGCGTCAAGGAATTGTGGAGCCTGTGGCGCGATCCCGCGCTGATGCTGTTGATCGTCTACACCTTCACTGTGGCCCTGTACACCGCCGCCACCGCCGCCCCCGAGGGATTGCACCGCGCCGCGATCGGGATCGTCGACGAGGACCGTTCGGCGCTGTCGGGCCGGATCACGGCGGCCTTCTACCCGCCCCGGTTCACGCCACCGGCGCACATCACGGGCCCCGAGGCCGACGCCGGCATGGACGCCGGAGACTATACCTTCGTGCTCGACATCCCGCCGAATTTCCAGCGCGACGTTTTGGCCGGGAAAGGGCCGCAGATACAGCTGGCGGTCGATGCGACCCGGATGAGCCAGGCCTTCACGGGCAGTGGGTGGGTCCAGCAAGTCGTCATGGAAGAGATCACGGAATTCCTGCAGCGCTACCGCGCCGGCACGACGCCGACCGTCGACGTGGTGGTGCGCCAGCGCTTCAACCAGTCGCTCGACCCGTCGTGGTTCGGCGCGGTGACGGAGCTGGCGAACAACATCACGATGCTGTCGATCATCCTGACCGGCGCGGCGCTGATCCGCGAGCGTGAGCACGGGACGATCGAACACCTGCTGGTGATGCCGGTCACGCCCACCGAGATCATGTTGTCCAAGGTGTGGGCGATGGGACTGATCGTCCTTGCCGCCGCGCTGCTGTCGCTGTCGCTGGTGATCCGCGCCGCGCTCGGGGTCCAGCTGCAGGGATCGGCCGCACTGTTCCTGCTGTGCGTCGCGCTGCACCTGTTCGCCACCACCTCGATGGGGATCTTCATGGCGACGCTGGCACGCAGCATGCCCCAGTTCGGCCTGCTCCTGATACTGACCCTGATCCCGCTGCAGTTGCTGTCCGGCGGCATGACCCCGCGCGAAAGCATGCCCGATGCCGTTCGCTGGCTGATGTCGCTGGCGCCGACCACCCATTTCGTCAGCCTCAGCCAGGCAATCCTGTTCCGCGGCGCCGGGCTGGAGATCGTCTGGCCGTCGATGGCGGCGCTGGCGGCGATCGGAGCGGTGCTGTTCGCCTTTTCGCTGGCACGGTTTCGCAAGGCGATCGTGCAGATGGCCTGATCCTCGATCGCTGTCGTGCGTGACTGCCGGTTCCGTGCCGGCCCCGGATCTGGAATCTCTACAATAGTCTGGTGCGGCTCGGTTTGATCCAGCACTTCATCACGTTCCAAAAGTCTTGCGTATCTTTGAGAAGCGTCAAGTGCGTTCGACTTGCTCGAATCCCGAGACAGTTCGCCCTCGTGTTTGGCCTATGCTGGCCGTGGCGCTTTGCCCAATCCTGCCGAGAGGAGCTGTCATGAATCCTTCCCTGCGTTACCCAGCTATCCAGCGGTCGCTTGCCGCGCTCGCCTGCACCGTCGCGTGCGCGCTGGTCGCGGGTTGCGGCGATTCGGGCGGGCGCGATGCCGTCGCCACGGCGTCCCAGTCGCAGGCATCGGTCACGGCGGTTGCAAAAGCCCCGGGCGCGTCCGCCGCCGACGTGGCTCAGGCGGACATGCGTGCCCGCAGCTTGTTGGCAAGGATGACGCTGCAAGAAAAGATCGACATGCTGCACGGCGAGTTGAACAACTACTACGGCTTCTACAATGCCCCGATTCCACGCCTGGGCATTCCCGCGCTGACGATGGCGGACGGGCCGGTCGGCATCCGCATCGCCGATCCCGCCGTCAACGGTCAGCGGGCGACGGCGCTTCCCTCGGGAAAAGCGCTGGCAGCGACCTGGGATCCCCAGCTCGCCAGGCAATATGGCGAGGTCATGGGCAAGTAGGCGCACGCGACAGGGCACAATGTCGTGCTCGGCCCCGTCCTCGACATCGCGCGCGCGCCCCGGTTCGGCCGTACATCCGAGAATTTCGGCGAGGACCCCTTGTTGGTCGGCACCATGGGAGCGGCCCAGGTGCAGGGCATCCAGGACAGTCCCGTCATCAGCGCCGTCAAGCATTACAATCTCTACGCCCAGGAAACCAATCGGCTCTTTGGCCTGAACGTCACGGCCGACGAGCGCGCGATCCAGGAAATCTATACCAGGCCGTACGGCATTGCGGTGCCCACCGCGCGTCCCGGTTCAGTCATGTGTTCCTTTAATAAGGTCAATGGCGTTTACGCTTGCGAGAACGATCTGCTGCTGAACCAGATCCTGAAGCGGCAGATCGGCTTCCAGGGCTGGGTCATGACCGACTACAACGCAAGCTTCAGTACGGTGCCGGCGATCATGAGCGGCCTCGACCAGGAGTTGCCGGGAGCATACCCGCAGCCCGACAACCCGGGCAGCCCATCCGGCCCGGGGCAGGCTGCGTGCCGCTTCTGCGAACCGTTGCTGGCCGCCGTGGGCGCCGGCCAGGTGCCGATATCGCGCATCGACGACGCCGTACTGCGCATCCTGCGCGAGATGTTCCTGCGCGGCCTGTTCGACAATCGGGCGACGGTCCAGCCGCTGCCCGAGGCCGAGCACGGCGCGATCGCCCGCGCCATCGAGCAACAGGCGATCGTGTTGCTGAAGAACGAAAACCAGGTGCTTCCCCTCAAGAGCGGCATCAGATCGATCGCCGTGATCGGCGCCGATGCCAATAACGTCGCCGCCGGCGGCGGCAGCGGCCTGGTGAAGCCGACCTACACGGTCAGCGCGCTGGAAGCGATCCGGTCGCGTGCGAAAGGGGTGGAGGTGGCGTACAGTCCCGGCTCCGACCCCGTCACCCCCGCATCGTTCCTACCCGGGCCGGACCCGATCCCGCAAGGTTTCCTGAAGCCGGCGAACGGACAGGGCAGCGGCATACGCGCCGAGTACTTCCTGAATCCCGACTTTTCCGGCACGCCTGAAATCGATCGCACCGAGCCCTACGCCGCCATCAACGGGGGCTTCTTCCTGTTCCCGGGCTTTTCCGCTTCCTCACCCGAGTTTCCGACTGTTCCGGTCAGCATCAATGGCAGCAGCTCGATCCGGTGGACCGGCACGCTGCCCGCGCCCGTCACCGGCTCCTACGAGCTCGCGCTGACCAGCACGGGCGTCAGCCGCCTGTTCGTGGACGGCGAACTGGTGGCGTCGACCGCCGGTATCACCACGGTGACCCAGCCGCCGGAAACGAAGACGGTCACGCTCGATTTCGAAGCCGGTTCGGTCCATTCCATACGCGCCGAGTTTTCCAACACCGCCCCGGCCACGACCGACACCGGCCCGCAGTTCAAGCTGGGCTGGGTTCCTCCCGCCAGCGTGATCGCGCCGGCGGCGCAGGCGGCCGCCGAGCTGGCGCGCACCGCCGACGTCGCGATCGTCGTGGTGCGCGATTACGGATCGGAGAGTGGAGACCGTTCCACCTTGCGCCTGCCCAACGGGCAAGGCAAGCTAATTCAACAGGTAGCTGCCGCCAATCCCAACACCATCGTGGTGCTCACGACTGGGGGCGCAATCCAGACCTCAGATTGGGACACGGCGGTTCCCGCCGTGCTCCAGGCCTGGTATGGCGGACAGGAGCAAGGCAACGCGATCGCGGATATCCTCTTTGGCGATATCAATCCGTCGGGCAAGCTACCCCTGACGATGCCGGTGGACGACGCCAGTACCCCGGTCTCCGCAACGGAACGCTACCCTGGCATCGGCACCGAGGTACAGGCCTCGGAGGGAATCTTCGTCGGCTATCGCGGCTATGAGCAATTCAACATCGAACCACAATATCCATTCGGCCATGGCTTATCCTACAGCACCTTTGGCTACAGTAACTTGCGCACGACGCCTACGTCGGTCACCGTCAGGGTGACGAACACCGGCAGCGTGGCTGGTAGTGAAGTGGTTCAAGTGTATGCCGGGAAACTCCCCACGCCCGTCGAAACGGCCCCCAAGGCACTGGCCGGTTTCGCCAAAGTGAACCTGGCGCCGGGACAATCCGAGGATGTCACCATCCCGCTCGCACGCGAGTCGATGTCCTACTGGGATGTGACCCAGGACCGGTGGATCGCGGCAGCAGGCACTATTCCTATTCTTGTCGGCGCGTCGTCGGCCGATATCAGGCTCAGGGGCGTGGTACGACAGTAGGCCCCGCCATCCGATCGGCTGCCCGTGGGCAGCCGCACCCACGCCTGCGCGGGCCCGCATTCGCCAGGTGCGTGAACCACGCCCGCCGAAGAGACTCTAATGCTTTTTGCGGCTGACGGGACGGCGCTCATGACCGCGATCGGGGTCCCTCATGGAATCTATACGCGTTGTAAAGGCTTTATTGCACGTTCGTGGCCTGTTCGCTGTGCTCTTTCCCCTGCTGCTGGCCGGCGGCTGCGGCGGAGGCGGAGGAGACGGAAACGGGGCACAGGGCAGTGCCCCGGCCAAGGTCGAGGCAGCACCGACGCCGCAAGCGGGTTCCTCGGTGGCGGTGGTCGTCACCAGGAACGACCAGACGCTGCGCCTGGCGCCGCAGCCGGACATCGCATTTTCGGCACCGGACGCGAATCCGGACTGAATCGCCACGACTAACGTAGACACTCCTGAGCCATAATGTCGGGCACAAGGAGAAGATATGAGCGGTAAGCGGTACACAGAGGAATTCAAGATTGCAGCGGCCAAGCAGGTGGCGCAGGGCGGTCACCCAGCAAGCGAAGTAGCGGCCCGACTTGGGGTAAGCATCCATAGCCTGTACGCCTGGACGAAGCGTTACGGCGTGCCTGAGGCAGAGCGCAAGGCTGTCGATGCCCAGTCCGAGGAGATGCGGCGCCTGAAGGCCGAGCTCAAGCGCGTCACGGAGGAGCGTGACATATTGAAAAAGGCCGCGGTGTACTTTGCCAAGACGTCCGGGTAAGGTACACCTTAATTGTTGAGTTGCAGGACCAATTTCCGGTGCGCCGGCTGTGCAAGGTGCTCGAGGTGCATCCGAGTGGCTTTTATGCCTGGCGCCTGAACCCTGAAAGTAAGCGCACCAGGGAAGACAAGCGCCTTCTGGTTCCTATCAAGGAATCGTGGCTGGAAAGCGGCAGCGTGTACGGTTACCGTAAAGTCAGCGACGATTTGCGCGAGCTCGGTGAACAATGCGGTATCAATCGCGTCCACCGTCTGATGAGGTCGGCCGGGATTCGTTCGCAAACAGGCTACGCCAAACGGAAATACAAACGCGGCGGCGCCCCTTCGCTGGTAGCACCTAACCATCTACAGCGCCAGTTCGACGTGCAGGAACCGAATCGGGTCTGGGTGACGGACATTACGTACATCCGCACTTACGAAGGCTGGCTCTATCTGGCTGTCGTACTGGACCTGTTTTCGCGCCAGGTGGTTGGCTGGTCGATGAGTTCTCGAATCGATCGCGAGCTGGCGATGAATGCGCTCTTGATGGCCGTCTGGAGGCGGCAGCCCAAGAATATAGTGATGGTGCATTCCGATCAGGGCAGTCAGTTCAGCAGCTATGACTGGCGCGGCTTCCTGGACCAGCACAATCTGCAGCAAAGCATGAGCCGACGCGGGAACTGCCACGATAACGCCGTCGCCGAGAGCTTTTTCCAGCTCTTAAAACGGGAACGAATCCGACGCAAGACTTACGGCACCCGGGAAGAGGCAAGGCAGGATGTCTTCGATTACATCGAGATGTTTTACAATCCAAAGCGCCGGCACAGCTTCAGCAATGACTTGTCGCCGGTCGAATATGAAAAGCAGTATTTCCAGCGGCTCGCGAGTGTCTAGAAAACTCGTGGCGATTCAGACAATGCCAATCCCATCGACGAAGACACGATCGTCGTCGATGAAGGCCGGCGCTACCAGAGCGTTGCCGGTTTCGGCGCGGCATTCACCGACTCGTCGACCTGGCTGCTGAACCAGGTAGCGACACCGGAAGCGCGCGATGGGGCGATGAACAACCTGTTCACCCGCAACGGCAACGGGATCGGCCTGTCGGCCATGCGGACCACGATCGGCAGCTCCGACATGTCGCGGTTTCACTTCACCTACGACGACATGCCGCCCGGCGAAACCGATCCGACGCTCGCCAATTTTTCGATCGCCGTGGACGAGCCGGACCGCATTCCGATCATCCAGTGGGCCAAGCGGCTCAATCCCCAGATGCTGCTGCTGGCCTCGGCCTGGAGCGCTCCCGCATGGATGAAGACGAACGATTCGCTGTACGGGGGAGACCTGAGACCGTCGGCTTGGGTGCGTGGTCAAACTATTACATGAAGTATCTGCAGGCGTACGAGGCACAGGGAATCGGCATCGACCTGATCTCGCACCAGAACGAGCCGGACTATGCGTCGATCGATTATCCAGGGATGCGAACGAATCCGGAAAGCCAAAGGCTGCTGCTGCGCGACTATATCCTGCCTTCATTGGAAGCCAGTGGGCTCGATACCCGTGTCCTCATCTTCGACCATAACTGGGACAACACGGTCTTCCCGGCGCGCGTGCTGACCGACTCCAGGGTCGGGGACTCCGACAAGGTGGCGGGAACCGGGTGGCATTGGTATGGGGGTTCGCCGGGAGCGATGACTGTGCTGCACAATCTTTTCCCTGACAAGGAAAACCATGTGACGGAGGCCGCGAGCGGCACCTGGATAGCCGATCCGGTTACCAACGATTTCGAGATGATGATCCAGTCCATGCGCAACTGGGCCAAGAGCTTCATCAAGTGGGCGCTCGTACTCGACGAAAACCGCGGTCCGCACCTGGGCGGTTGCGACAAGTGCATACCCGTGGTGACCATTAACAGCCAAACCGGCGCCTTGAGCTACGAAATCGATTACTACATGCTCGGCCATTTCAGCAAGTACGTGCTGCCAGGCGCCACCCGTATCTATTCGACCAATCCCACCGGCATGGTCAGCGTGACGTTCCAGAATCCCGACGGCTCGAAAGCGCTGGTCGCCTTCAACGACACCGGCGCAGACAAGAACTTCAAGGTCGTGTGGGGCCGGCAAGTACTGCAATACACCTTGCCTCCTTACAGCGGCGGTACGTTCACCTGGAGCGGTGCACAGTCCGAAACCTATCCGATTCCCGCCACGACGAAAGTCCAGTCTTCCAGTTACGACGACGTATTCGCCTTGCAGACCGAAACCACGTCGGACGTGGATGGCGGCTATAACGTCGGCTTCAGCATCAACGATTCCTATGCCCGCTATAACAATATCGATTTTGGCGCCGGCGTCGGCAATGTGGAGGCCCGCGTTTCCAATAACGGCAATGGACGCAACGGCAGCACGATCGAGTTCCATCTCGACTCCCCAGGGGGCGACCTGATCGCAACGGTGGATGTCCCGGACACCGGCGGCTTCCAGAACTGGACAACGGTGACGAGTCCGGTCGTGATGCCGGTAACGGGAATTCACAACGTCTACATCGTTTTCAAAAGTAACGGCAGCGCCGGAAACGTCAACTGGTTTAAGTTCAGCTAAGAGCCTATGGCGGGGTCTTGAACGCAAAAAAACGCCCGGGAGACGAGGATTCGCAATGCGAATCCGGCAAGCGGGGCTTTCTTGGCAGCTGAAACGCAAAAAACCCCGTCGAGTATCGACTCGACGGGGTTTTCGCTTGCTACTTATTAACTAGCCTGACGATAACCTACTTTCACACTGGTTGCAGCACTATCATCGGCGCAAAGTCGTTTCACGGTCCTGTTCGGGATGGGAAGGGGTGGGACCGACTTGCTATGGTCATCAGGCATGACTTGTACGAGTTTCGCTCACTCATGTGAGCGCCACTCTGAATCTGGAAGAAGTATGGGTAGCCTGTATCAACAAACAGCGCTGTATTCCTGACTATACCTGCTAAGGTTATAGGGACAAGCCGTACGGGCAATTAGTACTGGTTAGCTTAATGCATTACTGCACTTCCACACCCAGCCTATCAACGTCCTGGTCTCGAACGACCCTTCAAGGAGCTCAAGGCTCCGGGAAATCTCATCTTAAGGCAAGTTTCCCGCTTAGATGCTTTCAGCGGTTATCTCTTCCGAACTTAGCTACCCGGCAATGCCACTGGCGTGACAACCGGTACACCAGAGGTTCGTCCACTCCGGTCCTCTCGTACTAGGAGCAGCCCCCTTCAAATTTCCAACGCCCACGGCAGATAGGGACCAAACTGTCTCACGACGTTTTAAACCCAGCTCACGTACCACTTTAAATGGCGAACAGCCATACCCTTGGGACCGGCTACAGCCCCAGGATGTGATGAGCCGACATCGAGGTGCCAAACTCCC
>NZ_JBHRVV010000001.1:1702500-4942500 GCF_042647645.1 Massilia haematophila
GGCGCCAGGAAGATACGCTTGCTGCCCCAGACCTGGGCGAACAGGTTGTCGTCGTAGTCGCAATGCAGCGGCGTGACCGTTCCGGCCGGTCCCAGCCAGAAGCGCGGTGGGCCCGGCTTCCTGAGCCAGCCCGGCCAGTGGCAGAAACGGTTCAGCGCGCGCAGCTCCAGGTTGCCGACATAAGGCGGCAGCGCCTGCTCACCTTCCGCCACCAGGTCCAGGTAGTCGAGCATCGACATGTCGCGCATCGCCCGGTCGGATGCGAAGGCGGTGCCGACGTAGTCGCCGACGCGCGCCCGCACCGGCAGCGCGCCGAAGCGCTCGCGCAGGGTTTGCGGAGTCAGCCCGCACAGCGGCCAGCGCCTGGCCGCGCCGCGCAGCAGGAACGGCAGCCCCTGGGCCGCGCGCGCCTGGAAGCCGGCGGCATCGATCGCGCCCACGCTCGGCACCTCGTGCAAGGTCGGAAGGTCGCGCGATGCGTGCTTGATGGCCTCGCGCATGGACTCGATCGATGTCACCCCGCGCACCTCGGCGTCCCGCTGCGCGCGTGCCTTTGCCTGCGCTTGCGCATCGTCGGCAGCCAGCGCTGGCCGCGGCGGCAGGCGCAGCGCCGCGTCTGTATGAATTGTGTTGTCGCCGAGCGTCTCGACGTCGTTCTTGTTCAGCATGCGCTTGCGAGCGGTAAAGTTCATATGGGGCGACAGCATAGCCTACGCAGCGAGGCAGGCCCAAGCCCTGCCGGCGCACGCATTGCCAGCGCGGCCCATTCCATGGATGATCTCGTTTTCACGAGACCAGACCGATGAGCATCCTGCACCCCTGCCCCGACGACGACGGCCGCCCCGTCCCCATCCGCCAGCCCTCGATCCCCACGCCCCTGTCCAGCTGGAGCGATCCGCGCGCGCTCGCGACCGTCGTCCCGGGCGGCGCGCTGCCGGCCGCGCTGAACGGCCTGCCCTTAGCGCCCTGGACCGACGCGCCCGATACGACGCAGGGCTGGAGCGCCTGCGCCATGGAAGCCGCGCTCGACGAGCCGCCCTTCGTCCTGCCCGCGGGCATGGCGGCGGCTGCCGGGGCCGTGATCCTGGAGGACGACGGGCGCGTGTGGCTGGTCGCGCCCTCGAACCGCTTCGGCGGCTATGCTGCCACCTTCCCGAAGGGACGGGTCGACCCCGGCACCAGCCTGCAGTGCGCCAGCGTGCGCGAAGCCTTCGAGGAGTCGGGGCTGCGGGTGCGGGTCGACGCCTTCCTGCTCGACATCCGGCGCACCCAGACTTACACGCGCTATTACATTGCGCGCCGCACCGGCGGCAGCCCGGGCTGCATGGGCTGGGAATCGCAGGCAGTCCACTTGGCGCCGCTCGACCGGCTGCGGCAGGTGGCTGTCCATCCGAACGACGCGCCGGTGATCGCGGCCCTCGAATGCTGGCTGGGCAGCTAGACTTAGAGCGCCTAACAAAACCTTCAGGGCAAGGGATGCGGCCACCCGACGCGGCGACGAAGACAGTACGCCTGTACGGCGAGGCGCTGCAACGCAGCTATGGAGGTTTTGTTAGGCGCTCCTAGGCTGTCTTCTTGTTCAGGCCGAGATAGGTATCGATCACCCGCGGATCGTTCGCCAGCGTCGCGGCCGGTCCTTCCATCACCACCTCGCCGGTTTCCAGCACATAGCCGTAGTCCGCGGCCTGCAGCGCGGCGCGCGCGTTCTGCTCGACCAGCAGGATGCCGACGCCGGTCTCCTTCAGGCGCACGATGACGCGGAAGATCTCCTTGACGATCAGCGGCGCCAGGCCGAGGCTGGGCTCGTCCAGCATCAGCAAGGTGGGCTTGGCCATCAAAGCGCGGCCCAGCGCCACCATCTGGCGCTCGCCGCCCGACATCGTGCCGGCCGCCTGCGACCGCCGCTCGCGCAGGCGCGGGAACAATTCGTAGACGAAGCCGAGCTGCTCCGCGTAATCCTTGTCGCCGCGCTTGTAGCGGCTGTAGCTGCCGAGCAGCAGGTTGTCCTCGACGCTCATGGTGGTGAACAGGTCGCGGCTTTCCGGCACCAGGCTCATGCCGCGGGCGACGCGCCCCTCGACCGGGTACGCGCTCACGTCCACGCCGCCCAGCCGTACGGCCCCGCGGGTCAAGGCGGTCGCGCCCAGCGCGCCGGCGACGGCGTTGAGCATGGTCGACTTGCCGGCGCCGTTCGGGCCGATGACGGTGACGATCTGGCCGGCGCCGACCGTGATGCTCGGGCCATGCAGGGCCTCGACCTTGCCGTAGGCGACGTGCAGCCCGTCGATCTGGAGAATGGGCGTGTTCATTCAGTCGATTCCTCCGAGGTAGGCTTCCAGCACGGCCGGGTCCTGCTGCACCTGGGCCGGCGCGCCTTCCGCGATCTTGGTCCCAAACTCCATCACGACCAGCCGGTCGGCCAGGTTCATCACGAAGTCCATGTCGTGCTCGACCAGCAGGATGCTCATGCCCTCGCCTTTCAGTTTGTTGATCAGGCTCGCCAGCGCCTGCTTCTCCTTATAGCGCAGGCCGGCCGCCGGTTCGTCGAGCAGGAGCAGCGCCGGATCGGCGCACAATGCGCGCGCGATCTCCAGGATGCGCTGCTGGCCGAGCGCCAGGTTGCCGGCCTGCTCGTACTGCAGTTCGCCCAGCCCCACGCGCTCGAGTTGGCGGCGCGCCTCGAACAGCAGCGCCGCCTCTTCCTCGCGGTCGAGCCGCAGCGCGCTGGCCAGCACGCCACGCCGTGCGCGCAGGTGGGCGCCGATGGCGACGTTCTCCAGCACGGTCATTTCCGGCAGCAGGTGCACGTGCTGGAAGCTGCGGCCGATGCCGAGCTTGACGATCTCGCGCGCCGGCAGCGTGTCGATGCGCGCCAGGGCCTCGCCGCGGCGCAGGCGGATCTCGCCGCCGCTGGCCGGCAGCACGCCCGTCACCAGGTTGAACATGGTCGACTTGCCGGCGCCGTTCGGCCCGATCAGGCCGACGATCTCGCCGCCGTGCACCGTGAAGCTCATGTCGTTCACCGCGACCAGGCCGCCGAACTGCTTGCGCGCCTTGTCGACCACCAGCAGCGGATAGCCCGGCGCCGCCTTGTCCCGCTGCGGCAGGGCCGCGCCACCCTCGGGCGCACTGTCCGGCGCCACCGCCGCCGGCCGCTGCGGCAGGTACTGGGCGATGAAGGGCCAGAGCCCGTTGCGCGCGCGCTGCAGCAGGATCACCATCAGGATGCCGAACACGATGATCTCGAAGTTCCCGTTGGCGCCGATCAGGGACGGCAGCCAGCTTTGCAGCTGGTCCTTCAGGATGGTCAGCACCGCTGCGCCGAGGATCGCGCCCCACAGGTAGCCGGCGCCGCCGATCACCGCCATGAACAGGTATTCGATGCCGGAATTCAGGCCGAAGGGCGACGGGTTCACGGCGCGCTGCAGGTGGGCGTAGAGCCAGCCCGAGACGCAGGCCAGCAACGCCGCGATCACGAAAATCCGGATCTTCATGGCCGCGGTGTTCACCCCCATCGCCTCGGCCATCAGGGCGCCGCCCTTGAGCGCGCGGATCGCCCGCCCGGAGCGCGAATCGAGCAGGTTGCGCAGCACGGCCACAAAGCCGAGCACCGCCAGCCAGATCATGAAGTACATGCTCTTGCCGGAGCCGAGATCGAGGCCGAACAGCGTGATCGGCGGGATGCCGGCGATGCCGTCGTACTTGCCGAGGAATTCCATGTTCCCGAACAGGTAGTATAGCGACAGGCCCCAGGCGATGGTCCCGAGCGGCAGGTAGTGGCCCGACAGGCGCAGCATGATGGCGCCGATGAACAGCGCACAGCCGGCCGTGATGACGAGGCCGCAGACCAGCCCCAGCCAGGGCGACAGGCCGTGGGCGGTGGCGAGGTAAGCGGTGGCGTAGGCGCCGAGGCCGACGAAAGCCGCCTGGCCGAAGGAGGTCAGGCCGCCGACGCCGGTCAGCAGCACCAGGCCGAGGGCGACGATCGCATACAGGCCGATGTAGTTGCCGAGGGTGATCCAGTACGGCGGCAGCGGCAGCAGGCCGAAGGCCAGCGCCGCCAGTCCGAAGATGAGCAGCGAACGGCGCGTCATGCTTCCTCCTCCTCGACCTGGGGATGGACGATCGAGCGCCACAGCAGCACCGGAATGATCAGGGTGAACACGATGACCTCCTTCAGCGCGCTGGCGTAGAACGAGGAATAGGCCTCGAGCAGTCCGACCAGCAGCGCGCCGCCGGCGGCCAGCGGATAACTCGCCAGGCCACCGATGATGGCGCCGACGAAACCCTTCAGCCCCATCAGGAAGCCGCTGTCGTAGTAAACCGTGGTGATCGGCGCGATCAGGACGCCGCACAGGGTGCCGATGATCGAGGCCAGCAGGAAGGCCAGGCGCCCGGCCTGGACCGTGCCGATGCCGACCAGGCGCGCGCCGCGCCGGTTGACCGCCGTGGCGCGCAGCGCCTTGCCGGACAGGGTGCGGTCGAAATACAGCCAGAGCGCGCCGATCAGGAGCAGCGCCGCCGCGATCACGACCACGCTCTGGCCCGAAATCGTCACCGTGCCGAGGTTGAAGACTTCCGTCCAGAACGGCGTCGTGCGCGAGCCTTCGGCGCCGAACAGCACCAGGCCGATGCCGAGCATCACCAGGTGCACGGCAACCGCCACGATCAGGAGGACCAGCACCGGGCTCTCGGCCAGCGGCTGGAAGGCCAGACGGTAGACCATCGGCCCCATCGGCACCACGATGGCAAAGGCCAGCAGCAGTTGCGCCAGCATCGGCAGGGCCGCGCCGTCGACGCTGCGTGCGATTCCGTAGACGGCGACCGGCAGCAGCACGAACTTGAGAAAGGATACGGCCAGCGCACGGCCCGGCGTGTGCTGGCCGGCCGGACTGCGCAAGGTGACGAACGCTTCCTGCGCGAAGCTGGCGACGCCCAGGATCACCAGCAGGGTGGCGCTTTGCGGGAAGTGGCCGGCCTGGAAGGCGGCCATGGTCAGGGCCCCGAAGGCGACGAACTCGCCCAGCGGAATGAAGATGACGCGGGTGATCGAGAACACCAGCACCAGCGCCAGGGCCAGCAGCACGTACACCGCGCCGCTGGCGATGCCGTCCTGGGTCAGGATGGCGAAGATAGATAGATCCATACCGCTGCCGATGGGCGCGACGGCTCCCGGCGGCGGCGCCGCTACCGACGTACGGCGCGCCACGGGCCGGCCACGCCCGCGTGGCCCTCCTCTCTCCAATCGTTGTTATGGGCGGCGCTTCGGGAATGACTCCGGCAACGCCCGCTTATGCGTAGATGATATTCGAAAAACATTGAAAATCGACATTTTTTCCAGCCGAGCGGCCTATACTATGGCGTGTTCCCGCCTCGTTCGTCTTCGCTGGAACGGTTGGCGGCACCCACTTCAAAACAACAAAGGAGACTGGCATGACCGCAACACCGCGTTTCCCTCTCGTCCGCAAGCGCGTCCTCGCGCTCGCCGCCCTCGCCACCCTGGCTGCCGCCAACGTCCACGCGCAGATCAAGGTCGGCGTCTCGATCTCGACCACCGGCCCGGCCGCCTCGCTCGGCATCCCCGAGAAGAACACCGTCTCGCTGTTCCCGGCCGAGATCGCCGGCCAGAAGGTGCAGTACATCGTGCTCGACGACGCCTCCGACGCCACCCAGGCCGTCAAGAACGCGCGCAAGCTGGTTTCCGAAGACAAGGTCGACCTCCTGATCGGCTCCTCGATCACGCCGACCTCGCTGGCCATGCTGGAAGTGGCGGCGGAGACCCAGACCCCGATGATCTCGATCGCCGGCGGCTCGCGCATCGTCGAGCCGATGGACGCCAAGCGCCACTGGGTATTCAAGACCACCCAGCACGACGGCCAGATGGCGGCCGCCATCACCCAGCACATGGCGAACAACGGCGTCAAGAGCATGGGCTTCATCAGCTTCAGCGACGCCTACGGCGACGGCTGGTGGACCGAGGCCCAGAAGATGGCGGACGTGCGCAAGATCAAGGTCGTGGCCAACGAACGCTTCGCCCGCACCGACACCTCGGTCACCGGCCAGGTGCTGAAACTGGTCTCGGCCAATCCGGACGCGATCCTGATCGCCGCCTCCGGCACCCCGGCCGCGCTGCCGCAAAAGGCGCTGCGCGAACGCGGCTACCGCGGCAAGATCTACCAGACCCACGGCGTTGCCAACAGCGACTTCCTGCGCGTCTGCGGCGCCGACTGCGAAGGCACCTTCATCCCGGCCGGCCCGATGCTGGTCGCCGCCCAGCTGCCCGACGCCAACCCGGTGAAGAAATCGGCGCTGGCCTACGTCAACAAATACACGGCCGCCTACAACAAGGACAGCCTGTCGACCTTCGGCGGCCACGCCTGGGATGCCGCCCTGCTGCTGCAGGAAGCGGCGAAGACGGCGGTGCCGAAGGCAAAACCGGGCACCAAGGAATTCCGCGCCGCCCTGCGCGACGGCCTGGAAGGCATCAAGAACCTGCCGGCCTCGCACGGCATCTTCAACATGACGCCGACCAACCACCAGGGGCTGGACCAGCGTTCGCAGGTAATGGTGCGGATCGAGAAAGGGGCCTGGAAGTACGTGCCCTGAGGATGCCGAGGCATCCCCCGGGGATGGTTTAGCCATGACGACCGCTTGATAGACGACGATGCCGTTCAGGAAAACCTGAACGGCATTATTGTTTTCCGATCGGGCCGCCGCCGCGGCGAGTTGCCGAGTTGCCGAGTTGCCGGCTGTGGGAATGCGCGCATTTTGGCAAGCGCCAGGCTGCTATCCTGCAATGCGGTCATGGGCGCGAGACCGTCCGTTCCAGGCCATCTGCCTGCGATACCAAAACAAGCTTTTCTTTTCAAAACAGGGACACTATGAATATCGGCGTTAATTCGACACCGTTCGAGATTACATGTCATTGGATCGATGTATGCCTCGACAGGATGCGCGTGCTGGGATATCGCGACGGCAAAGAAATTTCCTGGGTTTCCATGCCAGGCGAGAGTGTCAATGCGCGTGCAAATCCTGGCGACATCGCTCGGATCTCTCATGAAATCGGCATCCGTGACGGCCTGATCGTCAAGCTGCATCAGGCCACCGGCGATTTCTGCAAGACGCGCTCCACTGCCGACGTGAAGTACGTCGGCATGCGGCAAGCGATGTACGCGCTGTTTGCGAAAGAGGTCTGGCGCGATACCCATCTGTGGTTATTCCGCTTTGGACTCTCGTTCACGGTCTTTCACGAAGTCGGACACCTGAACCAGCAACATGGACTCTTCCGCCGCAAGCTGGGTCTCCGCGCCGGCAACCATTCCCTGGATGACGATGCGCATGTCGAATACGCCGACGGCGATGCCGAACTGACAGGCGAGGAGGCGCTTCTTGCGCAGACGCTCGAACGCTGCGCCGATTTCGAAGGCGTCAAGCGCACCATGGACGTGATCCGGGCCATGTCGAGCACACCCGACGGGAAGCCGCAGCATCGCGAGCAGACGACGCGGATGGTCTGGCTGGCGCTGGTGGGCATGTGCATATTCTGCTATCTGCTGCATGAGGAACGCGGTAGCCGGCAGCTCTATCCGCTGCTAGGCGGCCATCCGCGTCCATCGGCGCGCATGCTCGAGATCGTTCGAGATACGCATCAGTATATTCTTCGCTATCCCGACTTTTTCCCGCTCAGCGAGGACCCCGATGCATGCCTCGACTTTCTTGAAGAAGCCGTCATCACCGCCTCGCAATTCTGGCATTCCCGCTCGTCGTCGCCGGAAATTCCAACGGTACACGCCGAGATGCAGGACAGTGCAGACTATCTGCGCTGGCGCGAGAGCATCCGGACTAAATGGAACGAGATTGTGCCGGTACTGAACGCACAACGCATTTGCAAAGGTGCCGAGTTGCCCGAACTGCCGTCTGCGGCATGACGCAGCAGCTGGCGAGCCGCTTCACTCCAGCACGCGGTTGCGCGACTCCACGTCCACGAGTGCAATCGCCAGCGCCCCGAGCGCCAGAAAGCCGGCCAGCATGGCCAGCGCCAGTGTGAAGTGGGTCGCCATCACCGGCGCCACGATGGCCGGCGCGAACAGGCCGCCGAAGCGCGCCACCGCGCCGGCCGTGCCCATGCCGCTGGCGCGCAGGTCGGTCGGGTAGACCTCGGGCGTAAAGGCGTACAGCGCGCCCCAGGTCCCCAGCAGCGCAAAGCTCATCAACAGGGTCGAGCCGACCACCACCGCGGTGGCGCTGCCGAAGCTGTAGAGCATGCAGCCCAGGGCGCTCAGCAGCAGGAAGCCGATCAGGGTGGGCTTCCTGCCCCAGCGTTCCACGCCGTAGGCCGACAGCGCGAAGCCGGGCAACTGCACCAGGGCGAGCAGGATCAGGAATTCCTGGCCGCGCATGAAGCCGAAGCCTTCGCTGCTCAGGCGCACCGGCAGGTAGACGAACACGCCGTAGTAGGCGATCGAGATCAGCGCCCAGGCCGCGAACAGGCAGACGCTGCGGCGCAGCAGTCCGTGCGAGAACAGCGCCGACAGCCCGTGCTTGACCGGGCTTTCCTGATGCAGCGCGGGAATCGCCACCTGGCGGCCATTCACCCGCGCGACGCGCTCGAGCACCGCGCGCGCCTGCTCCGGCATGCCGCTGCGGTTCAGGTACATCGGCGACTCGGGAATCGACAGGCGCAGCACCACGCCCACCAGGGCCGGGATCCCGGTCACGAAGAAGATCACGCGCCAGGCGTCCTCGCCCCAGCGCAGCGCCACCAGGGCCAGCACCGCCAGCAGGATGGTGCCGACCGCCCAGAAGGATTCGAGCAGCACCAGCCAGCGCCCGCGCCGGTCGCTCGGCAGGAATTCGGCCATCATCGTGTAGTCGACCGGCAGCGTGCCGCCGACGCCGATGCCGGTCAGGAAGCGCAGCGCCAGCAGCCAGGTGAAATCCGGCGCAAAGGCGGAGGCGACGCCGAAGCAGGCGTCGACCAGCACCGCCGTCATCAGCACCGGGCGGCGTCCGATGCGGTCGGCCAGGCGGCCGAAACCGAAGGCGCCGAGCAGCATGCCGACGAAAAATACGGTGCCGGTCTCGAGCGCCTGCGGCATGGCGATGCCGAAGGTTTTCGCGATCGAGGGCGCGGTGAAGCCGATCGACAGCACCTGCATGGCGTCGGCCATCCAGACCAGGCCGAAGATCATGAACAGGCGGTACTGGAATTTGCCGACACCGGCTGCCTGTATGCCCTGCTCGACGGTCATGCGCGATGTCGCCATCTGTTTCCCTTCAAGGTTGCTGTGCTTACGATCGGGCAATTTTAACGTTTTCCCATCGGCCCTGCGGGCTCTCCGATAGCGCCGAGTGTGCAGGACATCGCCGGCGCGGACGGTGCAATGGAAGACATAGCGGCGAAAAACCGGCGACCTTCGGCATCCAGGCTGCGGCCAGTGCTTGACAGCGTCGATTACGAGTGTAATCATCGCTGGCGATTACAACTGTAAATGATTCTCTCATGCCGACTACTTCTGAAACCAACATCAGCGACGCCGAGACGCACGTCATGGAGGTGCTGTGGCGCGCACCCGGACCCGTCGTGGCCGAACAGGTCGTGGTTGCCCTTTCCGAAAGCCAGCACTGGCAAAGCGCCACCGTCAAGACCCTCCTCAACCGTCTGCTCAAGAAGGGTGCGATCGCGGCCACCAAGGATGGACGGCGTTTCCTCTACCATGCGGTGCTGCGGCGCGAGGACTGGCTGGCGCGCGAAAGCGAGGGCCTGGTGCAGCGTCTGTTCGGCGGGCGCATCGCGCCGCTGGTCGCGCACTTCGGCAGCCGGCGCAAGCTGTCGCCCGCAGACCTCCAGGAGCTACGCCGCCTGGTCGATGAGTTCGACGATGGCAAGTGAGCCTGCTCCCTGCCGGGACGCGCTGCGCCCTTCGCCAGCCTTGCGATCCTTATCCTGCTGGCTCGGCACAAGCTCCATGGAAGGCGTGAGACCGACCACCGAACCGACCGTGCGCGCAGCAGCGACGCTATGGGTCTTTATGAGCGCGGCGCCGCGTTAAGGTAGCGGAGCACTTGGAGTGACGCTACCAGCGTTCGGAACCGATGGGCACCGACGCGGGAGGAGAAGGACTGGACAGCCAAGCGATGGAGGAGTTCGCCCCGAACGGTGTGACTACACGCAACTGTGAATTGTCGGTTCGGCTACATAATTATGTGGTCAGTCAAAAAAAGGGCCGGGAGGGGTTCCCGGCCCCTGGCACAACATAGAAAGGACTCAAATGCGAATGACATACGCGTTGCGAAGTTTCAGGTTTACGATCCACCTACATCCGGCGATCATCGTCGTCTTCATCGCGACATCGCTGCCTTTGCATTGATTATTTAAAACTATCCGGCGTTCGGTCTGCACACCGGGCGCCGGACAAGCATTAGCGTATTCCCATCCTTAAGGACCGTCAAACCCCCACATCAAGTTGAGCCTGACTCCAATCAATGCATAACTTTTGATGCAAGTCACATACGCGCCCTGAACTCACCCTGCAGGCGCCTCCTGCCCCCCACTGGTCGGCCCTTGCGTGACCGGCCGCCCGTCTTCCCAGTTCAACAGGTCGATGCACATGCGGCGCGCGGTCTGGGCCGTGTCCCAGGCGTGATACACGATCCAGGTCTGGCTGTCGTCGGGCGAGGTGGTGAAGGAGTTGTGTCCCGGCCCGAGGATGCCGGGCCGGCTGCGCATCAGCAGCGCCTCGTGCCCGCCCTCGGGCCGGCGATACGGTCCGAGCGGGTGGTCGGCCAAGACGTAGCTGACGCCGTAGTTCTCGCGCTCCCAGGCGCCGCCGCTGTAGAAGCAGTAGACGCGGCCATCGTGCACCTGCACCGCGGCGCCCTCCACCGTGTGCCAGTCGTGGACGCTGCCGTACATGGTGCGCCCCTTGCGGAAGATGTGCCAGTCCTGGTGCGGGCGCACCACGACCTGGGGCTGGCCGGCCAGGGTCGTCATGTCGAGCAGGCGGTCGACCACGATGCCGGTGCCGACCCGGTGGTCGTCCTCGATGTCGAGGAAATCGACGCAATAGAACAGGTACCACTCGCCGTCGAGGTGCCGGTAGGGATGGGCGTCGATCGAGAACGGCTGGTCCGGCACCAGGATCTTGCCGCAATCGACGAAGGGGCCGGCCGGATCGTCGGCGACGGCCACGCGCAGCTTCTGGTCGGTGCCCTCGTCGGCCGAGCCCGATGAGTAGTACATGTAGAAGCGGCCCGCGTGGAAGGCCACTTCCGGCGCCCAGTAGTGCAAGGCGCCGGTCGGCGCCAGCGCATGGCCGAGGGGCTCCCACGCGACCAGGTCCGCCGAACGCAGCACCGGCACCTGGCGGCCGTCCGCGCCGGCTGGGCCCGTGCCGTAGGCGTAATAGACGCCCTCGTGCTTCAGCACGAAGGGGTCGGCGAAGGTCTCCGGATAGACCGGGTTCTGGTAGGTGCGCTGCAATCGCTTCTCCTTGAACGGGACCCTGGCCCTCACATTTTGTAGCGCAGGCTGAGCGCGTAGGTGGTCGGGTTGTAGCGGATGTCGCGCGGCTGGTATGGCCCGAGCGAACTCTCGAACTTGGCCTTGGTCAGGTTGATCGCGTCGAAGTGCAGCGACACGTTCGGCGTCACCTCGTAGCCGATACTCAGGTCGACGAAGGTGGTGGCCTTGACCACGCGGTCCTGGGCGAAGGGCGGCTCGGCGATCTGCTCGACGTAGTCGCCGCGGCGCGTCGCGGCCAGGCGGCCGGTGACGCCGTTGCGCTCGTAGAGCAGCGCGAGGTTGTAGTTCTGCTTGGCCACGCCGATCAGGGCGGTTTTCTCGTAGACGTCGCTGCCGAAGCTCGTTCTGGTCTCGTTGTCGCCGTCGATCCAGGTGTAGTTGGCCTGGACGCCGAAGTCGCTCCAGATACCGGGCAGGAAGTCGAAGAACTTCTGGATGCCGAATTCCGCGCCGCGCAGCGTGCCCTTGCCCGAGTTCTGCGGACGCGTCACGCGGTAGGTCACGCCGCCGATGCTCTCGTCCTGGGTGAAGTTCTGCAGGTAACCGTCGATATCGCGGTGGAACAGCGCGATCTGGGCATAGCCGTTCTTCGCGAAATAGTACTCCAGCGTGGCATCGATATTCTTGGAGCGGGTCGGTTCCAGGTAGGGGTTGCCCGAACCGCCGCTGCCCGGGGCGTTCACCGTCGGCGGAACCAGGGACAGCGCCGGGTTCAGCTCGCGGAAGCCCGGACGGGTCAGGGTCTTGCCGGCCGACAGGTGCGACTGCCATTGCTCGTTCCAGTTGACGACCGCCGAGATGCTCGGCAACACGTTGGTCTCGGAGGTCGACAGGCTGACGTCGCTGACCACGTCGCCGATGCGGTTCTGGCCGCGCAGCGTGCGCTTGTCGCGCAGTACGCGTGCACCCGCTTCGCCGCTGACCTTCACGCCGCCGAACTCGGTTTCCCAGCGTCCCGACAGGTAGAAGGTGGCGTTGCGTTCCTTCTGGTCGAACAGGCGGGTCGGGTCGTCGGGCACGCGGCCGCTCGGCTGGCCATAGGCATTGCGCACGGTGTCGGCGTTATCGAGCAGGAAGTCGGACGACGGCGTGTACCAGGGGCCGCCCAGGCGGTCCAGGCCCGGCACCAGCTGTTCGAAGCCAGGGCCGAACAGGCCGATCGGGGTCGGGCGGTTGGTATTGGCAAGATCGGACGCGCGTTCGGCGCCGTGGTAGCTGGCCTTGCGCTGGGACAGGCGCACACCCGCCAGGATGGCGCGGAAGAAGTCGCCGCCGAGGCGGTAGGTGCCGTCTGCGCGCCACTGCCACTGGTTGCCGGCCTGTTCGTTCCAGTTCTGGACCAGGCCGCGCAGCACGAACCCGTTCGGGTCGCGCAAGGCATTCGCGCTGCCCGGCGTGGTGACCGCGTTGTAGCCGCCATGGCCGTCGGCGCCGACCGCGTACACGCTGGAGCTGGCGCCCGGGACCTGCTGGTCGACGATGATGGTGTCGTTGACGAACTTCGAGCGGGTGTAGGCCACGTGGGTATTCACCGTCAGCGGGCCGTTCGCGTAGCGCAGCGCGAGGTTCAGGTAGTTGGTACGGGTGCGCTCGTCCTGGCCCCAGGTGCTGGTCGCCATGTAGGGGTCCCAGTCATAGGCGCCGGGGCCGAACTGGGCGGCCGCAGCGTCGGCCGACAGGATCGGGCAGATCGTGCCGCGCCGCGTATTGCAGTGGCTGCCCTGCGGCGCCAGCGCCACGTTGGTCAGGCGCGGCGCCCAGGTGACGATGTCGAGAATGTAGTTGACCGCGTTGCGGCCCTGATAGCCCATGCCCAGGTACTGGGCGCTTGCCTGCAGCTGCGGGCTGATCTTCCACTGGAAGGCGCCGTGGATGCTCTGGCGCTCGCGCTTGCCGCTGTTGTAGATGCCGCCGATGTTCGGCAGCTGGCCCAGCACTTCGCCCGGGGCCGCCACCGGCGGCACCCGGTTGTCGAGGCGGGTCGCGGTGCCGTCCGCGTTCACCGAGAACACGTTCTCGGGGCGGTCGACCCATTGCACCGGATAGGCCCAGTTCTCGCGGAACACGGCGACGTCGAGCAGCGCGCCCATTTCGCCGACGCCGGTGTCCCAGCGGTTGCTGACCGAGAAGCCGCCGCCGGGGTTGTGCCGGTCTTTCGTCGCATCGCTGCCGTTGGTCTTCTGCATGCGGTCCTCGACGAAGCCGGTGAAACTGAGGCCCTTGGCGTCGAAGGGCGAGCGCAAACGCACGTTGACGGCGCCGGCGATGCCGCCCTCGAGCTGGGTCGGGGTGGCCGACTTGTAGACCTCAAGGCCGGAGATCGACTGCACCGGCAAATCCTGGTAGGACAGGCGGCGCTGGGCGGCGGTGAAGATCTCGTTGCCATCGATGGTCGTGACCACGTCCGGCAGGCCGCGGATGATGACGGTGTCGGTCTGGCCGCGGTCGCGCCCGACCTGCACCCCGGCCACGCGCTGCAGGGCGTCGCCGGCCTGGCGGTCGGGGAACTTGCCGATGTCCTCGGCATTGATGGCGTCGACCACCTGCAGCGCGTCGCGCTTGATGCTCTCGGCCGAACGCAGGCTCTGGCGCAGGCCGGTGACCTGCACCACCGACACTGCCTGGACCGGCTGGGCCGGCTGGGCGTCGGCGGGCGGCTGGCCTGCCGGCTGCGCGGCCACGGCGGCCTGCCGGTCGGCAGCCTGGTTGGCCTGGCCCGTCGACCCGGCGGAGGCGCTGTCGGCGCCGCTTTGCGCCAGCGCCGGCGCCCCGTAAGCCCACGCCAGCATCAGGGCGGCGCAGAGCGGCTTGACTGTGAATCGGGTCATGCTTGTCTCCTGGGTTTTGTATGAGAGTGACGCTCCCGGGCCGCCGGCCGCTGCCGGCCTGGGCCTTGACGAAATCTTACGAGGCCGGCCCGGCCGTCACCCATAACGAAAAACGCAGGAGCTATCCGAAAACGTCATGTCGTCTGCCCCATGCCACACTCTTCACGCCGCACCGTTCACGGCATGCGCGCGGCCGACGCCCGCGCAGCCGGCGGCTCAGCGGTGCTCTCGACCCATCCCGGCGCGAACACCCGTCCCTCCTCGTCGAACAGGAAGGCGCGCGTGGCCGGGAACACCAGTTCCGCCTTGCTCCCCGGGCTCGGGGGCGCGGTGTCGGCGTCGCACTTGACCGCCACCATCTCGGCCACGCCGTCGACGTGGAAGTAGACCAGGGTGACGTCGCCCAGGTACTCGACCAGGGCGACGGTGGCCGCAATGCCGCCGCCCTCGCCCCCCGGCCTGGCCATCTGCAGGTGCTCGGGCCGGACCCCGAGCGTGACCGGGACGCCGGCCCGGACGCGCGCGGCATCGGCCGCGACCTGGACCCTGGCCCCGCCGGCCAGCGCCACGGTGGCGCCGCGTTCGCCCTGGTGGACGAGCGTCGCATCGAAGAAATTCATGCGCGGGGAGCCGAGGAAGCCGGCCACGAAGCGGTTGGCCGGGCGTTCGTACAGCTCGAAAGGCGTGCCGACCTGCTCGATACGGCCGCCGTTCAGGACCACGATCTTCTGGCCGAGGGTCATCGCTTCGACCTGGTCGTGGGTCACGTAGATCATCGTGCTTTTCAGTTCCCGGTGCAGGCGCGCCAGCTCGACCCGGGTCTGGCCGCGCAGGGCCGCGTCCAGGTTCGACAAGGGCTCGTCGAACAGGAAGACATCGGGTTTGCGCACGATGGCGCGGCCGATCGCCACGCGCTGGCGCTGGCCGCCCGACAGCGCCTTCGGCTTGCGCTCGAGCAGGTGGCCGATCTGCAGGATCTCGGCCGCGCGCCCTACCCGCTCCGCGATCTCCGCCTTCGGCACTTTCGCCAGCTTCAGCGCAAAGCCCATGTTCTCCGCCACGCTCATGTGCGGATAGAGGGCGTAACTTTGGAACACCATGGCGATGCCGCGTTTGGCCGGCTCGACGTCGTTGCTGACGCGCCCGCCGATCTCAAGCGTGCCTTCGCTGATGTCTTCCAGGCCGGCGATGATGCGCAGCAGGGTCGACTTGCCGCAGCCGGAGGGGCCGACGAAGACCACGAATTCGCCGTCCTCGATCGTCAGGTCGATGCCCTTGATGACGCTGTTGTTCTCGTACTGCTTCTTGATGCCGCGTAGGCTGACCGATGCCATGTGGTCTCCTGAATGGTTAGCCTTTGAGGCCGCTCGCCGCAAGGAAGCCCTGGGTCACGCGGCGCTGGAAAGCGATATAGGCCAGCCCGACCGGCAGCGCGCCCAGCAGCGCGGCGGCCATCAGCTGGGCGTAGCGCACCCCGAAGGCGTCGTAGGTCTGGGTCAGGCCCAGCGGGATCGTCATCATCTCGTTCGAGGTGACGATGATGAAGGGCCAGAGGAAGTTGTTCCAGGCGCCGATGAAGGTGACGATCGCCATCGCCCACACGATGTTGCCCGAGATCGGCAGGTAGACGCTCCACAGCACGCGCAAGGGACCGGCGCCGTCCATCACCGCCGCTTCGCGGAAGTCGGCCGGTATCTGGTCGAAGAACTGCTTGAACACGTAGATCACGACCGGCGACACCACCTGCGGCAGCACCAGACCGGCGTAGCTGTTGATCATGCCCAGCTGGTGCATGGTGCGAAACAGCGGCACCAGCAGGGCCTCGAAGGGCAGCAGGAAGGCCAGCATGGCCAGGGCGAACAGCAGCGAACGGCCGCGGAAACGCAGCTGGGAAAAGGCGTAGGCTGCCATCAGGCTGATCGCCATCGTCACCACGGTGACGAGGAGCGCCACCAGGGCGCTGTTGAACAGCCAGCGCGGCATGTTGCCGGCGCTAAGCGTCTTGCGGAAAGCGTCCAGGGTCCAGGTCTGCGGCAGCCAGTGGAACACGGCCGATACGGTTTCGTGTTCCGGGCGCAGCGCCGTCGACAGGGCCCACAGCAGCGGGAAGGCCCAGAGCGCGGCGAGCAGCACGGCCGACGCCAGCGCGGCGATCGTCCATCCGAGTTGGGAGCGCTGCTTCATCGATCCCTCCTCATGTTGCCCTCCTCCCCAGCGCGCGCGCCAGCAGCGACAGGGCGATCACCACCAGCATGAAGGCCATCGCGACCGCCGCCGCGTAGCCGGCGTCGCTCTGGGTAAACGCGGTTTCGTACATGTAGTGCAGGGTGACGCGGCTGGTGTTGTAGGGACCGCCGCTGGTGAGGATGTAGGTCTGGCCGAAGACTTTCAGCGAGGCGATCAGCTGGATCAGCAGCGCGGTGCCGAGCACCGGCTTCAATGCAGGCCAGGTGATCGCCCGGAACAGGGTGAAGCCGCGCGCGCCGTCGAGCGCCGCCGCCTCGTACAGCTCGGCCGGGATGTTGCGCAGGCCGGCCAGCAGCATCAGCATGTTGAAGCCAACCGTCCACCACACGGTGCCGATCGCCACCGCCGGCAGCGCCCAGTGCACGTCGGCCAGCCAGGCGCGCTGTCCGCCCACCAGGTGGTTGATCACGCCCGACGAGGGCTGCAGCATCCAGTCGGCGATCAGGGTCATCACCGAGATCGGCAGCACATAGGGAAGGAAGAAAGCGCCCTGCAGCCAGGCCTGGGCTTTCACGAAGCGGTGCACCAGCAGCGCCATCACCAGGCCCAGGCCGGTCAGCGGGATCACGGTCAGCAGCGCGAAATAGAAGGTGTTCCAGAGCGAGGCCCAGAACGAGGGGTCGGTCACCAGGGTCGCGTAGTTGTCCAGGCCGACGAAGGCGCTGGTGCGCGTCAGGCTGCTTTCGGTGAGGCTCAGGTAGAAGGTATGCAGCGCCGGCACCAGGAAGAACAGCAAAAAGGCGAGCACGAAGGGCGCCAGCAGCAGCGCGGCGGGCAGGCTCTCGGCGCGCGCCCCCTTCCGGGCGGGGACAGAGGCGGCAGGGGCTTGCGCCGTGCTCGGCATCGGTATGTCCATCGGCGTCTCCATCAATACCGCGGCGGCTTCTTGCGCAGCAGGCGCAAGGCCTCTTTCTCGAACATGTCCATCGCCTCGGCCGGGGTGAGCTGGCCGGACAGCGCGCCCGGCATGAACTTCGAGGCCATCGCCTCGACCGGCCCGGCGGCGCCCATGTACCAGCCGTCCGGATCGTAGACGACGTTCTGCGCCGCCTGCGCATACATCGCGTTCGGCATCAGGGCGCGCGCCTCTGCCGATTCGGCCACCGGGCGGTAGGCCGGGACGTGGCCGCCCTCGGCCCAGCCCAGCGAATGGCGGCTGACGTAGGCCATGAAGGCGAGCACCGCCCGCACCTTCTCCGGCGCCATCGGCCGTCCTTCGTTGGCGGGAATCGCAAAAGCGTGCGAATCGGTCCAGACGCTGGCATCCTGGTACAGGCGCGGGAACGGCACGATGCCGTACTCGAAGCCGAGCGTGCCGGCCTCGGTGGTGCGCACCAGTTCCGGCACTTCCCACACCCCGTTGATCATGAAGCCGGCGCCGCCGCCCATGAACTGGCTGGTCGAGGCCGGGTAGTCCAGGCCCACCGGGCCGTAGCCGCGGGTGAACCAGGCGCTGACCCTGGCCAGTTCCTCGACGCCGGCGCGGCCGTAGGCGAAGTGTCCGTTCGCTATCAGCGGCGCCTTGCGCTGCGCCAGCAGCGACACCCACAGGCGCCAGATCGCATACGAACCCTGCCCGGACTCCATCGCCAGGCCGGCCTTGCCCGTGCGCTCCTTTACCGCGCGGAAGGCGTCCGTCAAGGCCTCGTAGCCGACGATGGGCGCCAGGCGGCCCGCGGCGTCGAGCAGCCCGGCCTGCCGCGCCAGCGTCTTGTTGTAGTACAGGACCAGCGGGTGCAGGTCGAGCGGGATCGCGTAGTGGGCGCCGGCGTAGCGCGATTTCTCCCACTGGCGCGGGAAGTAGTCGTCCCCCTTCAGGCCGGCGACGGCCAGCTCGGCCGGGGCGATCGGGCGCAGCACGCCGCCGCCGGCCAGGTTCGGCAGGCGCGACAGGTGCACGGTGGCGAGATCCGGCCCCTCCCCGACCACCGCCGAGGTGATCAGCTTCGTATAAAAGGGTTCGCCCCATTTCAGCGTGGTGCTGACAACGCGCACCCCGCCCTGGCTGGCGTTGAAGGCCTCGACCAGCGCCCGCATGCGCGCGCCGTCCCCGCCGCTAAGGAGGGTCCACATCCTCAGCGTGATCTGTCCACGCGGCTGGGCGCGCAGCAGCGCCGGCGTGCCCAGCGCGCCGAGCAGCATGGAAGCCTTCAGCATGCTCCTGCGTTGCGTCACATCGTCTCCATGTCCGTCGTCGCGGCCTGTCCCTGCCGCTGCCTTGTTTCGAATCGTGTTGCCAACCATCCCGCCATTATCGCTCCCATCCGGCCAGGCCTGCGCCAGCCTGCCCTAGCGGATCAGCGTCGGCCCGCGCGCGACCGGCTTGCCGTCGACCCAGTCGAGCTTGTCGAGGTAGAGGAAGCGCCGCTCGCCGCGTTTGCCGGCGGGTGTCAATTCCCAGGCGTGGTAGGCGATGTAGTCCTGGCCGCCGACCCGGAACACGGCCTGGTGGCCGGGTCCGTACAGCAGGCTCTCCTTGCTGCTCTTCAGGAAGGGCGTGTCGCCGACCGGCTGGCAGGGGCCGAGCGGCCCGGCGCAGCTGGCATGGCCCACCGCATACGAGCCGTCGCCGAAGTCGTTGGCCGAGTAGAACAGGGTGTACCTGCCGTCGCGCAGCACCATGGTCGGCGCCTCGATCACCTTGCCCTCCCAGCTGCGCCCATTGGTCAGGAGCCGCGTCGGCTCCCCCAGCAGCGCCAGGCCGTCGGGCCGCAGCTCCTGCACGAAGATATGGGTCGGCAGCTGGCAGCAGTTGCCGTCGCTCTTGAAGTAGAGGTAAAGACGGCCGCCGTCCAGGAAGGGACTGGCGTCGATGGTGCCGCCCAGCGCCGCCTGGCAGACCAGGGGCCGGCCGGCGCTGTCCACGAAAGGCCCGGCCGGCGACATGCCCACCGCCGCGCCGACGCACTGGCGGTCCGAGGCCTGGTCGTGCGCGGTGTAGTAGAGCACATAGCGCTCGCCCAGCTTGATCACTTCCGGCGCCCAGACGTGGGGCTCGTGCGGGCGTACCCAGCGCGCCAGCGTCGGCATGGCGTCGGGCAGCTTGCGCCAGGCATGCAGGTCGGTCGAATGCAGGACCGGCACGTTGATGCCGTCGCCGTTGGTCGCGTAGGCATAGTAGCCGCCGCCGTCGGGCAGCACGAAGGGATCGGGGAAGTTGCCGATCGCGCTGGTGTCGCGGTCGCCGTGGACGCAGCCCAGCAGGGCTGCGGTGCACAGGCCGGCCAGCAGGGTTCGCAGCCGTTTCATGTCCTGCCCTCGCGCTCGCGCCCGTACTGGCGTCATCTCCAGGCATCCGTGCATGTCTCGCTCCTCGTCTCGTGGCATCGATCCTGTCTGGGATCATACGGACGGGCAGCCGCGATTTCCCATAACGAAATTCGCCGGAGATATGCCAAAACCGTATTCGTCAGGCCTGGAGCGGGGGCGGGAGAATGGGAGGCACGCGAGACGCCAGTCCCGCCGCTTCGCGCAGGGCCGCGAGCATGGCCCCGGCCGAGGGCGACAACTGGTGGCGCTTGCGCGTCACGATGCCATACACGTCGGCGCGCAGCCCGAGCTCGAACGGCAGCACGGCCAGCGTGCCCGCTTCCAGCTCGGCCTGCACCAGGCCGGTCGGCAGCGCGACCACGCGCTCGCCCTGCGCCAGCAGCCGCGTCACCAGCGGCAGCGACAGGGTTTCGACGATGTCGGCCGGTTGCGGCAGGCCGCGCGCGATGAACAGCGCCATCAGCCGGTCGCGCAGGCGCCCCGGCGGCGGCAGGATCCAGGCAGCTTCCGCCAGGTCCTCCAACCCGAGGTCGCTCCGTTCCAGCCAGGGATGGCCGGCGCGCACCACCAGGCTGCGCGCCTCGTCGGCCAGCGGTTCGAAATCGAGTTCGACGCCGGCGGCCGGATCGTGGATGCGGCCGATGACGATGTCGAGTTCGCCGGCGCGCAACTGCTCGACCATGGTATTGCTGCCCTCGACCGAGACCGCGACCTGGATGCGCGGATTGCGTTCCTTGAGCAGCTTGAGCGCCTGCGGCACCAGCGAACTGGCCGGGGACAGCACGCTGCCGATGCAGACCCGCCCGCCGAAGCCGGCCTGGCCCTGGATGATTTCCTGGTGCGCCGCGTCCATCTCGGCCAGGGCCGCGCTGGCGCGCCGGATCAGCACCTTGCCGTACCAGGTCGGGGCCACCCCGCGCGGCAGGCGCTCGAACAGGGGAACGCCGAGCGCGTGCTCGAGTTCGCCGATCAGCTTGGAGGCGCCGGGCTGGGTCAGGCCGGCCGCCTCGGCCGCGTGCAGGATCGAGGCGTGGCGCCCCAGTTCGACCAGCAGCACCAGGTGCCGGATCTTCAGGTGAAAGCGGATGAACCGGGTGGAAGACGAATCTCGCATGCCGCTTTGTGAAATTTTTGTCAAGAAATCATAAGGCAGCGCTGATGCAAGCGTCAATCTAGCGCGGGTAGCGTGTCGGTGTCCTGCAACGTCGGGGTCAGAACGCGACCGCCGTCTTCAGCCCGAGCACGACGGCGTCATGGTGCCAGGTGCTGGCGCCCGGATGCTTCACGTACTGCAGGTTGGGACGGATGCTGACCGACGGCAGCGGTGACCAGCTGTAGAACACTTCGGCCGCGTATTCGTAGCCGTGGGCGATGGCGGCCGTCGCCTGCGGCTGCGCTGCCTCGTCGCGGCGCAGGGCGCGGGCGCGGGCGCGGCGGCCGTTCGCATGGGTGGCGCCGAGCGCCACGCCGATCATGTCGCGCTGGCGGTCGAAGACACCCTTGTATTCCATGCCGATGGCGACCTGGCGATCGATGGCGGCGGTGAACTTGTCGGCCTGGGTCGCATTCAGGAACACGGTCGCTCCCCTGCCGCCGGCGCTGCCCGTGACCTGCTGCTCGAGATTGACGTAGACGCCGTAGGCGCCGTCGCGGCGCAGGGCGTCGGCGCTGCCCGCAACGAGCGGACGGCGCAGCGCGTCCAGCGCCACGTCGTCGCCATCGGAGGTGTTGTACCAGGCGCCGACCTTGTAGCTGCCCGGCAGGCCACGATACAGGCCGCTCTGCGGCTGCCAGCCGAATTCGACCGGGATCAGGGCGCCGGTCGTGCCGTGCGGATTGTTCGGGTGCAGTCCCTTGCGCACGGCGTAACCGTCGTCGAGGTAGCGCGGGTTGACCTGGTAGACGCCCAGCTGCAGGTAGCTTTCGCGCGAGGTGTTCAACCTGGCGACGCCGGCCCAGACGCTGACCGGCCAGTTGGCCCAGTAGCTGCCGACCAGGTTGCCCGGCTGCGAACCGCAAAAAGTCAGGTTCTGGAAGTCGCAGGAAAAGCCGGCGAAGTCGGCGCCGATGCCCATGCGGCCGGCCTTCAGCACCAGCCTGCCGTCGAGCAGCGCCTGCTCGAGGTGGAAGTCGGTCAGGCGCCAGGTCTGGCCGCGGCCGTACACTTCCTGGACCTGCTGGAAGGTGCCGAGCCCGGCGTCCGTGCTCAGGTTCTTGCCGTTGCGGTTGGTGACGGTGGCCTTGAAGGTGGCGCCCTGCCAGCCCCAGAGCTTGCCGAGGTCGAGGCGGCTGCCCAGCACCCACTGGTCGCTGTAGCGGCCCAGTTCGCGTGTGCCGCCAGCGCTGTTGTGCGCCAGTTCCGAGGTATAGCCGAAGTCGAACGAAACGCCCTGTTCGGCCAGGCGGGTGCGCTCGCCGTTCCAGTCGCCGAACAGGTAAGGGCCGGCGTCGGCGGCCGAGGCGAACCCGGACGCCAGCAGGCCCAGCGAAAGTGCGGTGGCGAGGGTGCTCTTGCGTGAGATGGTATTCATGATGTGTTTGCTTCCGGCAATGCAGCGGCCCGGCCGGTCCCGGCGGGAGCCGCCATGCGTTTCCGGATGGTGTCGGAATGTGAAAGTGAAAGGAGAAAGAAGGAAAGAACGAGACAGCACGCGCCGCGCCGCGGCGCGTGCTGTCGAGCAATTACATCTGTTTACTTGTAATTACTTCTTGGTTGCGGGAGCGGCAACACCATCAGGCAGGGCATAGGCAACCATTTCGTCGCCCATCTTGGTGCCCAGCGAGCCGTGGCCGCCGGCCATCACCACGATATATTGCTTGCCGGTCTTGTCCGACACATAGCTCATCGGGGTAGCCTGGCCGCCCGCAGGCAGGCGCGCCTTCCAGATTTCCTTGCCGTTGCTGACGTCGTAGCCGCGGATGTAGTAGTCCAGGGTGCTGCTCAGGAAGGTCACGCCGCCGCCGGTGGTCACCATGCCGCCCAGGCTGGGCACGCCCAGCGGCAGGGCAATCGGCACCGGTGCGCTGTCGCGGGTCGTGCCGTTCTTGTGCATCCAGACCTTCTTCATGGTCTTCAGGTCGACCGCCGCCACGTAGCCCCAGGGCGGTGCCTGGCACGGGAAGCCCAGCGGCGACAGGAAGGGACTGATCTCGACGGCGAACGGAATGCCGGTCTGCGGTTGCAGGCCCATCTCGCCGCCGGTACCGCCCTTGGCCTGGGCTTTCTCGCGCGGGACCAGGCGTTCCAGGAAGCCCATGTAGTTGGGGTTCAGGATCAGCAGCTGGCGCACCGGATCGACACTGGCGCCGCCCCATTCGAAGATACCCAGCGGGCCCGGGGAGATGATGGCGCCCTTGCCTTTCCCGCCCACGGTCTGCGGGGTGAACGGACCTTCGTAGCGGTGGTTCTTGTAGATGATGCGGCAGGCCAGCTGGTCGAAGGGCGTGGTGCCCCACATGTCGGTTTCGCTGATGTTACGCTCCGGCAGGAAGCTCAGTGCCGAGTAAGGCTGGGTCGGCGACAGGTGGTCGCCTGGGGCGGGGTTATCCGTCGGCACCGGTTTTTCCGGCGCCGGCACGACCAGCGTGCCATTGCGGCGGTCGATCACGAAGATGTGGCCGGTCTTGGTCGTCGCGACCACCGATGGCACCTTGCCCTTCGGGGTGTCGATGTCCACCAGGGTCGGCTGGCCGCCGATGTCCATGTCCCAGATGTCGTGGTGGACGGTCTGGTAGACCCAGCGCAGCTTGCCGGTCGCCAGGTCGAGCGCGACGATGGCACTGTTGAAGCGCTCGCCGTTCTTGTTGCGCGTGCCGCCCCAGGTATCCGGGGTCTCGTTGCCCATGGGGATATACACCATGCCCAGCTTCTCGTCGATGCTCGACACGCCCCAGGAATTCGGCGAATTGCGGACGTAGGTTTCGCCTTCGGTCAGCGGATTGGTCTCGTCCGGGCGGGCCGGATCCCAGTTCCATACCAGCTGGCCGGTGACCGGGTCGTAGCCGCGGATGACGCCGGACGGCTCGTCGATCGAGTGGTTGTCGGTCACGCTGGCCGCCATCACGATCATGTTCTGCGCCACCGCCGGCGGCGAGGTCGGCATCAGCATGCCGCGGACCTTGACCGGGTGTCCCTTGTAGAGATCGACGACGCCGTTGTTGCCGAAGGACGCGCAGGATTTGCCGGTATCGGCGTTGACGGCGATCAGGGTGCCGTCCATGGTCGGCGCGATGATGCGGCGCGGGCACTCCATCGTCGCGGCATCGGCCCGTGCGGGAGCGCCGTTCAGCGACGGTGCGTTGGCGTCCCAGTAGGACACGCCGCGGCAGATCATGTGCTGGTAGTGGGCCGCGTCACGGTTGATCTTCGGATCGTGGCGCCAGATTTCCTTGCCGGTGTCCGGATCGAGCGCGATCACGATATTGTGCGGCGTGCACATGTACAGCATGCCGTTCACTTTCAACGGGGTGACCTCGTTGGCGATCTCGCCCGGGTCGGTCGGCCCCTTGAAGTCGCCGGTGTGGTAGCTCCACACCTGCTTCAGCTGGCTGACGTTGGCGGGCGTGATCTGCGCCGCGGGCGCATAGCGGTCGCCGTAGCCGGAGCGGCCGTAGGCCGACCAGTCGTTGGCGGCGACGCCGGCGGCATCGTGGGTGCCGCCGCCGGCCATGTTCTCGGCCGCGACGACACCGTGCAGGTCATGGTAATCCTGGAACAGCGCGACCACGCCGACCAGCAGCGTGACCACGGCAGATGCGATCAGCGCCTTGCGTCCGACGTCAGCGCCTTCCGCGGGCTTGTCCAGGCGGCGGTCGACGAAGGGCAGCAGCAGCCAGACCGCGGCGGCAAACCAGATATCCAGTCGCGGCAGCAATTGCCACCAGTCGAACCGGACTTCGACCAGGGACCAGGCGACGGTCACGACCAGGATCGCCGCCATCAGGCCCAAAGCAGAACGGCGTCGCTTGAGAACAAGGACGCCGTTGATGATCAGTGCCAGGCCCGACACCAGGTAGTAGAAAGAACCGCCGAGTGTGGCCAGATAAATGCCCCCGCCGAGCAGGGCCAGGCCGAGGAGGATGAAGATGGATCCGGTAATCGTCAGAAGCGGTCCGGACCGCGAAGAGGGGTTCATAAAAGTCCTTAGGAAAGTTCCAGGGCGCTATGATATGCTCCCGACACAGGTTTGTAAACCACTTGGTTTCTTAATTTCCTGACAATTACAAGAATACTACCCCATCATCTGAGGAGAAAAATGAACAAGGACGAACGACCCAAGGTCGGCCGCCCCGCCACCTATACGCCCGCACAACTGCTCGACCGTCTGGTCGAGGCGGCGATCGCCATCCTTGACGAACAGGCCGCCAATGCCGATTTCAGTGTTGCGCAAGTGGCCCAGCGCGCAAAGGTATCGAAGCGCAGTGTGTATATGGTTATTTCCAGCAAGGAAGAGTTAATCGGACACATCATCGAGCGGGGCGCCAAGGTCGCCACCACCATGCTCGATGCGCCGGTGACAAGCGCGCAGGATGCGCGCGCGGTACTGGGCCGTTTCCTGGTCGAATGGGTCCGCTTCGCCTGCAGCGCCCAGGCGATCGGCCTGTACGTGATGGCGATCCGCGAGCGCAGCCGCTTTCCCGCGATCGGCGAAGCCTATTACCGCAACCGCAACAAGCACGGTTTGGACCAATTGGTCGCGTGGCTGGAACGCATGCACAGGAAGGATTTTTGCCCGGTGCCGGATGCCTTGCTGACGGCCGACCTGGCGTTGAACATGGCTGCGTCCGAGCGCCAGCGCATCCTCGCGCTGGGCATCGACGCGCCTTATGGCGAGCGCGAACTGGACGAACGCGTCGAGTTCATCCTGCAGTTCGTGTTTCGCGAACCAGCCGCCGGCGTGCGCCCGGCGGCATCTATTTCAGACAGGAGCAAGGAATGATCAAACTGAGTGTGATGTACCCGGCCGGCCCCGATGCGGTGTTCGACCATGCCTACTACCGCGATGTGCACATGCCGCTGCTGAAGCAGCGCATGGGCGCAGCCTGCAGGTGCTACAGCATCGATCAGGGCATCGCCGGCGTCACGCCCGGCAGCACGCCGGCATTCCTGGCGATGTGCCATGTGTACTGCGACTCGGTGGAAGCGCTCATGGCCGGCATCGGTCCACACGCCGCCGAGCTGGCGGCGGACCTGGCCAACTTCACCAATGTCACGCCCGTGCAGCAGATCAGCGCGGTGGTGGCCGACGAGGTGTGAGGATTGATGATGAAGGAAGCCGCGCAGGGACGGACTGGCGTCCGCCCCGACGCGGCTTAAGCCTGACGACTGCTTACACGCCGACCATCGACACCGCCTTGGTGTTCAGGTAGGCCTCCAGCGCTTCCGGTCCGCCCTCGGTGCCGTAGCCCGAATCCTTGATGCCGCCGAAAGGCAGCTCGGCGCTCGGCGTGGCCGGCTGGTTAATCCACAGCATGCCGACTTCGACGCGGTTCATCAGCAGGTGGGCGTTCTTGATCGAGCGCGTGAAGGCATAGCCGGCCAGGCCGTAGGGCAGGCGGTTGGCCTCGAGGATCGCTTCTTCCAGGCTGTCGACGCCGCGGATCGCGGCGACCGGGCCGAAGGGCTCGTCGTTGAACACGCTCGCTTCGAGCGGCACGTCGGCCAGGATGGTCGGTGCGAAGAAGTTGCCGGTCTCGCCGACGCGCCTGCCGCCGAACGCCAACGTGGCGCCCTTGGCCTGCGCATCCTCGACCACCTTGCCGATGGCGGCGACGCGGCGCGCGTTGGCCAGCGGGCCCAGGGTCGTGCCCTCGGCCAGGCCGTCGCCCAGCTTCAGGCCTTCGGCATGCTTGACGAAAGCACGCGTGAATTCTTCCTTGATCGCGTTGTGGACCAGGAAGCGGGTCGGCGAAATGCAGACCTGGCCGGCATTGCGGAACTTGGCGGCGCCGGCGGCCTTGACGGCCAGCGCCACGTCGGCGTCCTCGGCGACGATCACCGGCGCATGGCCGCCCAGCTCCATCGTCACGCGCTTCATGTGGGCG
The DNA here is from genome assembly GCF_042647645.1 of Massilia haematophila. Lineage (NCBI taxonomy): Bacteria > Pseudomonadati > Pseudomonadota > Betaproteobacteria > Burkholderiales > Oxalobacteraceae > Massilia > Massilia haematophila. The sequence continues at coordinate 1,729,414 of NZ_JBHRVV010000001.1, forward strand.
CCGGCCAGCGCGGCCAGCTGCTTGCCGACCGGGGTCGAACCGGTGAAGGTGACCTTGCGGATGACCGGGTGCGGAATCAGGTAGCCGGAAATCTCGGCCGGGTCGCCAAACACCAGGCCCACCACGCCCGGCGGGATGCCGGCGTCGACGAAGCACTGCAGCAGCGCCGCCGGCGAGGCCGGGGTTTCTTCCGGCGCCTTGCACAGGAAGGAGCAGCCGGTGGCCAGCGCCGCGCCCAGTTTACGCACGATCTGGTTGACCGGGAAGTTCCACGGCGTGAAGGCGGCGACCGGGCCGACCGGCTCCTTCAGCACCAGCTGCTGCGCCTTCGGATTGCGCGACGGGACGATGCGGCCATACACGCGCATGCCTTCGGCCGCGAACCAGTCGATGATCTCGGCGCCGGCCAGGATCTCGCCCTTGGCTTCGACCAGCGGCTTGCCCTGCTCCTGGGTCAGCAGGCGGGCGATGTCGCCGGCGCGCTCGCGCAGCAGGCTGGCGGCGCGGCGCATGGTGGCGGCGCGTTCGGCCGCGGGCACGAAGCGCCAGGCCTCGAAGCCCTGCTGCGCCGCGGCCAGCGCGCGGTCCAGGTCGGCGATCGAGGCATGGGCCACCGTGCCGATCGCCTGACCCGTGGCCGGGTTGAGCACCGGGATGGTCTTGCCGCCTTCGGCATCCTGCCATTCGTTGGCGATGAGGAGACGGGTATCGGGATAGCTGGACGTGGTCATGGCGTATCGGTTCCTGTGTTGGAGTGAGAACAGAATGATAACCCGGACGCGGCCAGGATGGAGAGGATGCGGCAGACGATGCCCGCGCGGGCGGCAAGCGTGCGGACCCGCCGCCGGACGGATGCTAGACTTTGGCCCCGGATATCGCACATACTGTCGCCGCCAGGCCCGGCCCTGGCCGCCTGCACGCCACGCGCGACTTGCAGCGAACCGGTCTCCCTCCTCCACTGCATGGCCCGCGGCGCGCCGCCGCCCCCATTCGAAGGATACGTTTTCAGCATGCGTTCATTGATTCTCGGTCTCCTCTTTTTCTTCTCGCTGGCAGCGAGCCTGCCCGCCGGCGCCGTCCTGCCCCTCGTTCCGAAGACCGCCGCGGAAGATCCCGCCGTGCTGCCCGATCCCCTCGGCCGGCAGACGCCGCGCTCGATGATCTCGGGGCTGATCGGCGCCCTGGCCCAGCACGACTACGACCGCGCCGCCCAGTACTTCGAACTGCCGAACAACAGCAACCGCCAGCGCGTCAACGCCGCGACCCAGGCGCGCGCCTTCCAGATGCTGCTCGACGAAGGCGGCTCGCTGCAGCCCTACGCCGTCCTGTCGAACGAGGCCGTCGGCCGGATCGACGACGATTTGCCGATCGAGCAGGAAAGCGTCGGCCAGATCACCATCCAGGGCAAGCGCATCCCGGTCCTGCTGACCCGCAGCGAGGACGAGGGCCAGCAGGTCTGGCGCATCTCGCAGGAGACCATGACCCAGTTGGCGGCGGCAAGCAAACGCCCGGCCGCAGCCCTGGCGGAAGGCCAGAAGCAGAACGAGATCACCATCGCCGGTGCGCCGCTGAAGGACTGGGGCCTGCTGATCGGTCTGGGCGTGCTGATCTTCGGCGGCCTGTGGATGGTGGCCGCGCTGATGGTCGCCATCATGCGCCGCCTGGTGGCGGACCCGACGACCAACGGCCTGTACCGCTTCTTCGAGGCGGCGCTGCCGCCGCTGAGCCTCCTGATCGCGGTGTTCGTCTTCTTCGGCTGGGCCGAGCGCCTGCCGGTGGCCATCGTGGCACGCCAGACCCTGCTGCGCTATACCGGCATCATTTCCGTCATCGCTTTCGTCTGGTTCGGCCTGCGCCTGGTCGACGCGCTCGCCGAACTGGCCATCGTGCGCATGCAGCAGCGCCAGCGGCGCCAGGTGATCTCGGTCATCACCCTGCTGCGGCGTACCGCCAAGGTCCTGCTGCTGCTGTTCTCGGGCATCGGCATCCTCGACACCTTCGGCATCGACGTCACCACGGGGATTGCGGCGCTCGGCATCGGCGGCATCGCCCTGGCCCTGGGCGCGCAGAAGACCGTCGAGAACCTGGTCGGCAGCGTGACGGTGATCGCCGACCGCCCGGCCCAGGTGGGCGACTTCATCAGGGTCGGCGACCTGATCGGCACGGTGGAAGACGTCGGCATCCGCTCGACCCGCATCCGCACCCTGGAGCGGACCCTGGTGACCATCCCCAACGGCGACCTGTCGGCGCGCCAGATCGAGAACTTCGCGCCGCGCGAGCGCTTCCTGTTCAACCCGGTCGTCTGGGTCGACTACCGCGCCTCGTCGGCGAAACTGCGGGAAGCGATCGGCATCGTCCAGCAGGTGCTGAAGGAGCACGAGAAGATCGCCGAGGGCGCGCGCGCCCTGCTCGGCCGGATCGGCGAGCGTTCCTTCAACATCGAGGTGTTCGCCTACATCGACGTGCGCGACTTCGAGGAAAGCCTGCGCATCCGCGAAGCGCTGCTGCTGGCGATCTACGAGCGGCTGGAAGCGGCCGGCATCGGCCTGGCCTTCCCGGCCCAGACCATCGTGGTGTCGCGCGCGCAGCAGGCGGATGCACCCGCAAACGGCGACGACGGAGCGCAGAAAGCGCCGTCCTGAAGCGCGCCGCGTCAGCCCAGCAGCTTCTCGCGCGCCGCCTGCTTCAGCCAGTCCGGGTATTCGCTCATCAGGAGGTCGTAGAGCTGGGCGTCCGAATGCTCGTCGGGGCTGGCGACGGCGAAGAAGTCGGCGTTGTCGATCAGCCGGCCATCGAGCTCGTCGAGCTTTTCCAGGAAGGGAAAGTCGGAGTCGGCGAAGTTCAGGAGGCGCTTGCTCTTCGATTTCTTGCCCTTGCCGATCCCCATGAACTGCCAGAAGATCGGCTCGCGGCTGGCCCAGCGCAGCTGGCGCTCGGTCAGCGGCTGGTCCGAGGTGCCGCCGTCGGTAACGAACATGACGTAGACCGGCAGCGCGGCCTTATCTCCCTGCTTGTTCCGTTGAACAAGCGGTTGCTTGCGCTCGCCGCCGCCGGCATCGGGGAAGTAATGGCGGCGCACCGCCTGCATCGCCGCGCCGTAGCGGGTATCGCCTTCGAGCGGATGGCGCTCGATCAGCTGGCCGACATAGCCGCGGAAGTTGGACAGCCCCATCGGCGCGACGTGGTGCACGTTGCGGCCGAACAGGAAGACATCGATCTCGCCGTCGTCGTCGAAGCGGCAGCCGAGGGCCAGGATGCGCTCGGCGAAGGCTTGCACCAGCCCCTTGCGGTACAGACTGCTCATCGACCCGGAGATGTCGAGCACCAGGCAGACCCGGGCCCGGTGCTGCTCGAGGCCGACCTTCGCCAGCGACACGCCCGCCGATTTCACCAGGCTGACCAGCTGGGGCGCGGCCTGCTCGACGCGTTTTTCCAGGTTGACGGCGGGCGGTTTGGCAGGGATCGCACCCGCCTGCGGCGCCGGCGCGGGCGCCGGCGCGGACGGGGCGACGTCGGCCCCGAAATGCGCCACCAGGGCAGCCAGCCCGCCATTGAAACCCTGGCCGACCGCCATGAAGCGCCAGCCGCCGTCCTTGCGGTAGAGCTCGCCCAGCATCAGCGCCTGCTCGGCGGCGAAGTCCTGTCCCGAGAAATCGACACGCGCGAATTCGGCGTCCTGCGCACCCTGTTGCACCAGCAGGCGCAGGTGACCGGCGCGCAGTTGCGACATGCGGCCGTCGCCGTCGACGCTGGCGGTGATGACCAGGCGCGCGACGCTGGCCGGCAGCCGGCCCAGCTCGAATGCAAAGCCGTCCCGGTCGCTCCCCACCGCTGCGCTGCGCACGCCGCCGCAGGGACTGACCGGCTGGTTGAAGAAGGTCATGTACGGTTCGCCGACCAGCTTGCCGCCCGCATCGAGCGCGAAACAGGCGAAATCGAGCGCCAGTCCCTCGGCGGCCAGGCCGGCCCGCAGGACACCGCCTGGCGCGTGCTCCGCGAGCGCCAGGCGCTCCCCTCTTTTCAGTTGCTTCATTCATCCTCCAGGTACGCAATGGACCGGCCTACGCCGGCGTTCACGAAAACGGGGTGCCGACAGCAGCGTCAGAACAGCTCGAGGTTCGGCGATGGCGGTGGCGCCTTGGTACGCGCCGCGGCCGGCGCCGGCCAGTCGCGCATGCGATCCGCCGGATAATGGCGCAGGAAGCTGTGCGCCATGTCGATGCTGCGGCAGGCCAGCCAGTCCTCGACCTCGTCGTGCGGCAGGATGACCAGCGAACGCTTCTCGTCGCCCGGCTTGTGCATGCGGCGCATCAGCGCGTGCTCGTCGGCATTGATGGTGATCTGGGAGAAGGAAGACGACACGCCGCCGTCGGGCTCCTGCCAGTCGCGCCACAGTCCGGCCACGAAAAACAGCGATTCGTCCGCCATGCCGATCGCGTGGCGAACCGCGCGCCCGCTCTCGTAGCAGGGTTCGTAGAACCAGGCCATCGGCACCGCGCACAACTGCAACCGGCGCCAGGCCGGCGCGAACGAGCGCCGCTCGACCAGCGATTCGGCGCGCGCGTTCATGGTGTCGAAGGGTTTGACGCCGGGCGGGATGTGGCGGCGCGGGACCATGCCGTACGTGGCCAGGCAGGCATCAAGCCGGCCATCGGCGCCCGCCCGCAGGATCGGGGCGGCATAGTCCTTCCAGGTTTCTTCCGGCCAGCGCCAGTCGGCCGGCAGCTCGCTGAAGGCGCCCAGCGAGCCGAACTTGCCGAACTGTTCGGGCGTGGGAGGACGGTAGTTGACGCACATGGCAGCCGCAGCCTTCAGAAACCGTCGAACACGGTGTCGAGGTGGGTCACCTGCGGGGCGCCGTCGAAGCAGTGGCCGACCAGGCGGCGCCACTCCTGGAAATCCTCGCTGCCGCGGAAATGGACGGTATGGTCCTCGAGCGTTTCCCAACGCACCAGCAGGCGGTAGGCACGCGGGTTCTCGATACCGCGCTGCAGCTGCATACCGGCGCAGCCGCGGGCGCGCTGGAACAACGGCGCGGCCTGGCGCACGCCGGCCTCGAACCCGGCTTCCATGCCGGGCTTGATCAGAATTTCCGCGCTTTCGAGCACCATTGAAGCATCCTTCCCTGAAGCGGCGCGCGGACTGCGCGCCTGGCCGGGATTATGCCACGCGCAGCGCCATTTTCAGGAAAGCGCCAGCGCGGCCCGTTCCGCCCGCGCCCACCCGATGCCGGGCGCCCTGGAGTCGATATCCGGGCTGCCGCGCAATGCCCGCTCCCGCTCGGGAATCCGGAAGACGCTGACCGTATCGACCAGGCCGCCGGACTGGTCGCGCAGGGACTGCGCGGCGGCGGCGGCTTCCTCGACCAGGGAAGCGTTCTGCTGGGTGACCATGTCCATTTCGCCGATGGCCTGGTTGATCTGTTCGATCCCGCGTTCCTGCTCGCCGCTGGCGGCGGAGATCTCGGCCATGATGTCGTTCACCTGGCGCACGCTCTGCATCACGCGCTCCATGGTGGCGCCAGCCTCGCCGACCAGCTGGCTGCCGGTTTCCACCTTCTCGACCGAATCGCCGATCAGGTCCTTGATTTCCCTGGCCGCGGTGGCGGAGCGGTGCGCCAGGTTGCGCACCTCGGATGCGACCACGGCGAAGCCGCGGCCCTGCTCGCCTGCCCTGGCCGCTTCCACCGCCGCATTGAGCGCGAGGATATTGGTCTGGAACGCGATGCCATCGATGACCCCGATGATGTCGACGATCTTCTTCGACGACGCGTCGATGAAGCGCATCGTCTCGACCACGCGCGCGACGACTTCGCCGCCCTGCGCGGCGATGGCCGAGGCGCCGGCCGCGAGCGCATTGGCCCGGCGCGCATTCTCGGCGTTCTGCTTGACCGTCGCGGTCAGTTCCTCCATCGAGGACGCGGTCTCCTCCAGCGCGCCGGCCTGCTGCTCGGTGCGCGACGACAGGTCGAGGTTGCCCGCTGCGATTTCCCCCGCCGCCGTGGCGATGGCATCGGTGCTGCCGCGCACCCTGGCGACGATCTCCACCAGGCTGTCGTTCATCGTGCTCAGGGAGGCAAGCAGCTGGCCCGTCTCGTCGCGCGAGTGCACCGAGATGGTGCTGGTCAGGTCGCCGGCGGCGACGGTGCGCGCCAGGGCGACGGCGTCGTTCATCGGCCGCGTGATCGAGCGCGCGCTGGCCCAGGCAATGCCTGCGGCAGCCAGCAGCGCCGCCATGCCAAGGCCGAGCAGGACCCGGTAGGCCTTGGTGCAGGAGGCGTTCGCGGCCTGCTCTTCCTGCTGGTTGACCTGCGCCTGGTAGGCCAGGAGCGCGTCGATGGCGCCCATCCAGGTGTTGACTGCCGGCGCCACGACCGCGGTCAGGTGCTTCACGCCGGCTTCCAGCTCATTGTTCCGGCCATAGCGGCGCACGAGTTCGAACTGCGGCACGGCCACCGCTTCGGCAGCGACGACCTTGTCGAGCAGTGCCCGCCCCTGAGGCGAACGGACGCGCTCCTGCAGCACCGCCATCGCCTGCGCGTACTTGTCGGACGCGGCGGCCATGCGCCCATCCGCCTGCTGCATCGCCTGCTCGTCCGTGACCAGCGTCAGGTCGCGCACGGCAATGGCCAGCTGGCGCTCGGCGTCGCGCAGGTCGGTCACGGCCTCGATCTTCATGTTGTTGTCGTTGACGATCGTGTCGATGGTATCGCGCATCCCGGATAGCGCACTTATGCCCGTGGCCAGCACGGCCACCATGAGGGCGACGACGATGCCGAAACCCAGGGCCAGGCGTTGGCCGATTTTCAGATGTTTCATTGATTTATTAGAAAGGTAGAAGGATGCCGCCGCCTCGCGGCCAGCAAGCCTGAATTGTCGCTTTTGAGGAATAAGCGAAAGATATTGAACGCGATATCCGTATTCGTATCGCTGATTTGCCGATTTTAAGTGCACGCAGTTTCGCAGAGTCAACTTTTATGGCGTTTTCGACCAAAAAAGTACGGATCAGCGAGGACGTGTTGGGGACGGACAAGGATATGAGACATTTCGAGAGAAATGTTCACAATTGCGGGGCGAGATGGGAGGTCAGGCAAGCGCTTGCCTGCCCCCCGGTCTCCTAGAAGTGGTACTGCGCCTTCAGCATCGGCGTCCTTGCCGTCGCACCGGGAATGGTGCGGCCGTCGTTGCCGAACTTGTTGCCGAACTTGTTCTTCCAGTACTGGTAGGCCACCCCCGCCCGGAAGCGTTTCGGCTTGGCGTCGAAGAAGGTGCCGACGTCGAGCATCAGCTGCATGTCGATGTTGGTCTCGGTCGCGGTGTCGCGCCCGAACTCGTTCTTGCCCTTGGCGCCGATCAGGTTCGCATAGCCTTCGAACGACAGCCGCGACGAGGCCAGCGGAAAGGCCCAGACCACGCCCAGCATGGGATGGGTGTCGTAGCGGTAGCGCGGCGTGGCGACCCCGGTGTAGCCGCTGTAGGGCGCATTGCTCTCCCACAGGCCGTACAGGCCGACGTTCAGCATCCCCGGCACGTCGAACATGAAGGTGGGGCCGGCGACCAGCATCCGCTTCTTCGAGTTGTAGCCGGCGTCGTTCTTGGTATTCACGTCGAAGCCCAGGGTCAGGCCGGCGTCGCGCAGGGGGCCGAAGCGCAGCGGGGCGCCGCTGGCCTTGCCCCATTCGACCGTGTGGCGGTAGACCAGGTAGAACTCCTGGGCGCCCGAGGTCGCGCCCTTCGAGGACGGGTCGGTCTTGTCGGACAGGAGGACGTCCAGGTTGGCGAAGTTGGTCCCGTACCTGTAGCCGCTCACGTGGTTCAGCTGGACGATGTGCTTGCGGATGTCGTTCGCATTGAAGGGCTCGGCGAAGCGGGTGCCGGTGCGGTAGCCGATCGAGGTGTCGCTCCAGTCGGCCGCCCGGGCCGTGCCGGCCAACCCGGCCGCGCCGGCGGCCAGGACGATGGCGGCGACAATGTGGGGTGCGCGCCTCATGCCTTGCCCGCCTGCGCAACGGAGTGCTCGATGCCGCCATGCTCTTCGTGGCTGGCGGCCGGAACGGCGCGGCTGCCGTTGAAGAACAGGTTCAGCGCCACCGCGGCCACGGCGGTCAGCAGGATGCCCGATTCCAGCAGCGGATGCAGGTTGTGCGACATCTGCTGGGCCCAGCGCGGCGCCACCAGCGGGATCAGGCCGAAACCGATCGACAGCGCGACGATGTAGAGATTGAAGCGGTTGTTCTGGAAGTCGACCCGCGACAGGATGCGGATCCCGGCCGCCGCCACCATGCCGAACATGACGAGGCCGGCGCCGCCCAGCACGAACTGGGGAATCGCCTCGACCAGGGCCGCCATCTTCGGCAGCATGCCCAGCACGATCATGATGATGCCGCCCGCCACGCAGACCCAGCGGCTCTTCACGCCGGTGACCGCGACCAGGCCGACGTTCTGCGAGAAGCTGGTGTGCGGGAAGGTATTGAAGACGCCGCCGATCACGGTGCCGAGGGCATCGGTGCGCAGCCCGGCCGCGAGCTGGGCCTGGTCGATCTTCTTGCCGGTCATGTCGGACAGGGCCAGGAACATGCCGGCCGACTCGATCATGACGACCACCATCACGACCGCGAGCGTGAGGATCATCACGATGTCGAAGGTCGGCATGCCGAAGGCGAAGGGCGTGACCAGTTCGAACCAGTTGGCCCTGCCGACCTTATCGAAGTGCATCTTGCCGGCGGCGTAGGCCACGCTGCAGCCGGCCACGATGCCGAGCAGGATCGAGATATTGCAGACGAAGCCGCGCGCATACTTCACCAGCGCCAGCACCACGACCAGCACGAAGGCGGCGATCGCCATGTCGTCGAGCGCGCCGTAGGCGGGATTCGGGTTCATCGGGATCGGGCCGGCCAGCTTCAGGGCGGGGACCGCCACCGTTTCCGGCATTGCCGCCGCACTCGCCGCGGCTGCGGCTTTCGCGTCGTCGACCATGGTCGCCAGGCGCGCCACGTCGACCGTCTGCGCCGCCGAGTCCTGGCCACCCATGGCCCAGCCGACGCCGACCCGCATCAGGCTGACGCCGATGACCAGGATGATGGTGCCGGTGACGACCGGCGGAAAGAAGCGCAGCATGCGGCTCATCAGGGGCGCGATCAGGATCGCCAGCAGGCCGGCGCCGATGCCGGCGCCGAAGATGGCGCGGGCGCCGTCGACGCCGGGCACGGCGTTCGCGATCGCCACCATCGGGCCGACGGCGGCGAAGGTGACACCCATCATGACCGGCAGCCGGATGCCGAACCAGGAGCCCAGCCCGAAGGACTGGATCAGGGTCACCAGGCCGCAACAGAACAGGTCGGCCGAGATCAGCATCGTGACCTCGGCCGGCGACAGTTTCAGGGCGCGGCCCACGATCAAAGGTACGGCGATGGCGCCGGCGTACATGACCAGCACGTGCTGCAGGCCGAGTGCGCTCAGTCGCCCGAGTGGCAGTTTCTCGTCCACCGGATGGCGGCTCTGGTGTTTCATGCTTGTCTCCTGATTATTATTGACGTCAGTCTGCAACCAAAGAATGCAAGCTGCTGGCCGGGCGAGGACCGCAGTTACCGGCCCGCCATCCGGTGAGGGCCCGGTTCTTACTCGACCGGGGCGCCCTCTTCGTACCAACGCTTGAGCAAGTCCCGCTCTCCGGCGGTGATCTGGGTAGCGTTATTCAGTGGCATGACCTTCAATACGACGGTCTGCTGGTACATCTGCTGCGCGTGGCGCTTGATCGAGGCCGGCGAATCGAAGGCGATGCCCTTGCTCGGCATCGCCGCCGAGTGGCACATCGCGCAGCGCTGGTCGATCACGCCCTTGACCTGCTGGAAGCTGACCGCGTGGGCGGTGGCGCCGCCGGCAGCCGCTGCGGCGGGGCTTGCGCCTGCCGCAGGGGCTGCCGCAGCGGCCGCCGGCGGCGTCGCCGCCATGACCGGCGCGACCGGCTCGGGCTTCGGCGTCAGCCAGACCACCATCGCCAGCAGGGCCGCGACGCCGGCCATCGCATGTTCCCAGGGCACGCGCTTGCCCAGCACCAGGGCCTTGTGGCGCGCCACGAAGCTGTGCCTTACCAGGGCGCCGGCCAGCATCAGCAGCACCAGCACCACCCAGTTGTGCTCGCCCGAATACAGCCAGCCATAGTGGTTCGAGAGCATGGCGATCAGCACCGGCAGCGTGAAATAGGTGTTGTGGACGCTGCGCTGCTTGGCCCGCCAGCCGTGGATCGGGTCGACCGGCTGGCCGGCCTTGAGCTGGGCCACGACCTTGCGCTGGCCGGGAATGATCCAGAAGAAGACGTTCGCGCTCATCGCGGTGGCGAGCATGGCGCCCACCAGCAGGAAGGCGGCGCGGCCGGCGAACAGCTGGCAGGCCAGCCAGGCGGCGAAGACCACGAACACGAACACGCAGGCGCCGACGATCAGGTCGCCGTTCTTCTTGCGTCCGAAGGCGCGGCAGATGATGTCGTAGACGAACCAGAAGACCGCCAGGAAGCCGAGCGCGCTGGCGACGGCCGCGCCGGACGACCAGTCGTGGACCGTGCGGTCGACCATGAAGGTGCCGGCATTGAACAGGTAGAGCACCGTGAACAGGCCGAAGCCCGAGAGCCAGGTGGCGTAACTCTCCCAGTAGAACCAGTGCAGGTTCTCGGGCATGGCCTTGGGCGCCACCAGGTATTTTTGCGGGTTGTAGAAGCCGCCGCCGTGCACGGCCCAGAGTTCGCCGTCGACGCCCTTTTGCACCAGGTCGGGCGCGGTGGGCTTGTGCAGCGAGTTATCGAGGAAAACGAAGTAGAAGGATGCGCCGATCCAGGCGATCGCCGTGATCACGTGGGTCCAGCGCAGCAACAGGTTGACCCAGTCTAGCAGGTAGGTGTCCATAGAGCCTCAAGCGAAAAGGAAGTACGGCGTCCATGACGCTGTACTGTCCCATCACCACAGCGGGCTCTGTGAGGGGCGATCATCGCAACCATCGGCGGCAGACTGGGCCGGCATACCGATGCGCTCCGCGGCGACGAAACAACTGTATACGATCCCGTTAAGTTTGCATAACGGTTTTTTATGTTTTTATCACCTAGGAGCCACGGTAGGTCGAGTAGGCCCAGGGGCTGACCAGCAGCGGCACATGGTAGTGGCCGGCCGCGTCGGCGATGCCGAAATCGATCGGCACCTCGTCGATGAAGGCCGGTTCCGGCAGCGCGACCCCACGTGCGCGGAAGTAGCGCGCCACCGAGAACACCAGGCGGTAGCGCCCCGCCGCCATGGCGGTCGCGTCGAGCAGCGGGCCGCCGTCGGTGCGGCCGTCCGCGTTCAGTTCCAGGGTCTTGATGGTGGTGGCGCCATTGGCGTCGATGCGTTGCAGGCTGACCTGCATGCCGGCGGCCGGGCAGCCGTGCATGAGGTCGAGCACGTGGGTGCTGAGGTGTCCCATGAGTCTCCTTTTTCGATTGCGGCCCGATGCGGACCGGGTAAGCTGGATTGCATACACTTTTTGTTTTCAATCCAGGAAAAAGTGTATACACTTCAGACATGATGTCAACAATTTATTCTTCTAGCGAATCGTCCAACCGACCATGAGCCGCCCTCGCCCGCCCCTGAAAATCGTCCTGCCGCCGGACGACGTGTCCGCTCCCTTCGGCGTCCAGGATCAGGACCAGGCTGCGCCCGCGGCCAGCGCCACCCAGCGCATCGTCGACGCGATCGTCAACGCCATCGCCGACCGCCGCCTGATGCCCGGCACCAAGCTGTCCGAGCAGAAGATCGGCGACATCTTCAAGGTGTCGCGCACCGTGGTGCGGCAAGCCTTCAACCAGCTCAGCCGCGACCGGCTGGTGGTGCTGGAGCCGGCGCGCGGCGCTTTCGTCGCCACGCCCACGGCCGAGGAAGCGCGCGACGTGTTCGAGGTGCGCGAGATCCTCGAGACGGCGGTGACGAAGCAGCTGTGCGCCACCATCACCGACGAGCAGATCCGCCAGCTGCGCGAACACCTGGAGCGCGAGCGCGCGGCCGTGACCGGCGCCCAGGTGTCGGGGCGCACGCGCCTGCTGGCCGACTTCCACATCGTGCTGGCGCAGATGCTGGGCAACGGCGTGCTGGTCCAGATGCTGGGCGAACTGCTGACGCGCTCGTCCCTGATCGCCCTGATGCGCCAATCGAGCCAGTCGGCCGAGGAATCGCACGACGAGCATGTCGCCATCGTCGACGCCTTCGAACGGCGCGACGCCAAGGCCGCCGTGCGCCTGGTCGGCAAGCACCTGGCCAACGTCCAGCACAACCTGAACCTCGATCCGCAGCGTGTCGACCTGGCCGAGATCCTGAAGCGCTGACCCATCCATTCTGAACCTGAGCCAACCATGACCCCAAGCTATCCACGCGACCTGCAGGGCTACGGCGCCCGCCCACCCCACGCCGACTGGCCCGGCCGCGCCCGTGTCGCCGTGCAGTTCGTCCTGAATTTCGAGGAAGGCGGCGAGAACAGCGTGCTGCACGGCGATGCCGGCAGCGAGCAGTTCCTGTCCGAGATGTTCAACCCGGCCGCCTTCCCGGCGCGCCACCTGAGCATGGAGAGCATCTACGAGTACGGCTCGCGGGTCGGGGTCTGGCGCATCCTGCGCGAGTTCGAGCGGCGCGGCCTGCCGCTGACCGTGTTCGGCGTCGGCATGGCGCTCGAGCGCTGCCCGGACGTGACCGCCGCCTTCCGCGAACTGGGGCACGAGATCGCCTGCCACGGCTGGCGCTGGATCAGCTACCAGAACGTGGACGAGGCGACCGAGCGCGATCACATGGCGCGCGGCATGGAAGCCATCGAGCGCCTGACCGGCGAGCGCGCGCTCGGCTGGTACACCGGCCGCGACAGTCCGCACACGCGGCGCCTGGTGGCCGACTACGGCGGCTTCGAATACGACAGCGACTACTACGGCGACGACCTGCCCTTCTGGCTGCGCGTGCGCCGCAGCGACGGCAGCGAGGCGCCGCAACTGGTCGTACCGTATACCCTGGACTGCAACGACATGCGCTTCGCCCTGCCCCAGGGCTATTCGCACGGCGACCCCTTCTTCTCTTATCTGCGCGACGCCTTCGACGTGCACTATGCCGAAGGCGAAGAACGCCCCTCCATGATGAGCATCGGCATGCACTGCCGCCTGCTCGGACGCCCGGGCCGCTTCCTGGCGCTGCAGCGCTTCCTCGACTACATCGGACAGCACGACCGGGTCTGGGTCGCGCGTCGCATCGATATCGCGCGCCACTGGCAGCGCACCCATCCCTTCGACCCGGCTACGGCCTTCCTCTGGAAGTAACATGCTGATCCCTGATATGCTGACCCTTGAACGTCTCAACGCCGCCGACGAGGCGCAATTCACCGCCCTGCTCGACGGCGTCTACGAACACTCGCCCTGGATCGCGGCGCGTGCCTGGCAGCGCCGTCCCTTCGCCACCCTGGCCCAGCTCAAGCACGCCCTGATCGAGGCGGTGCGCAGCGCGCCGGGCGAAGCGAAGCTCGGCCTGATCCGGGCTCACCCCGAACTGGCCGGCAAGGCCATGGTGTCGAAGTCGCTCACCGCCGAATCGACCAACGAGCAGAACAAGGCCGGCCTGACCGACTGCACGCCCGAGGAATTCGCCACCATCGGGCGCCTGAACGCGGACTACAACGCCAAGTTCGGCTTTCCCTTCATCCTGGCCGTGCGCGGCCCGCGCGGCGCCGGCCTGCCCAAGCGCGAGATCATCGCCACCTTTGCCCGGCGCCTCGCCAACCAGCCCGCATTCGAGCTGGATGAGGCCCTGCGCAACATCCACCGCATCGCGGAGATCCGCCTGAACGACAAGTTCGGCCACGAACCGGTGCTGGGCAATCTGGTCTGGGACTGGGCCGAGGAATTGGCGACGCACAGCGACCCGGGCTACGCCGAACGCGGCGAATTGTGCGTGACTTACCTGACCGACGCCCACTGCGCCTGCGCGGCCCAGCTGGCGCGCTGGATGCGCGAGGACTGCGGTTTCGACGAGGTGAACATCGACGCCGTCGGCAACGTGATCGGGGTCTATCACGGCACCGACCGCAATGCGAAGCGCCTGCTCACCGGCTCGCACTACGACACCGTGCGCAATGGCGGCAAGTATGACGGCCGCCTGGGCATCCTGGTGCCGATGGCCTGCGTGCGCGAGCTGCAGCGCCAGGGACGCCGCCTGCCCTACGGCATCGAGGTGGTCGGTTTCGCCGAAGAGGAAGGCCAGCGCTACAAGGCCGTGTTCCTCGGCTCGGGCGCCCTCACCGGGCAATTCAACCTGAACTGGCTCGACCAGCAGGATGCCGACGGCGTTGCCATGCGCGCCGCCTTCGAACGGGCCGGCCTGCGCGCGCAGGACATCGCGGCATTGAAGCGCGATCCGGCGCGCTACCTCGGCTTCGTCGAAGTCCACATCGAGCAGGGTCCGGTGCTGAACGACGCCGACCTGCCGCTGGGCGTGGTCACCTCGATCAACGGCAGCGTGCGCTTCTTCGGCGAGATCGCCGGCACCGCCTGCCATGCGGGCACGACGCCGATGACGATGCGGCGCGACGCCGCCGCCGCCGCCGCCGAACTGGTGCTCTACGTCGAGGAGCGCGGCGCGGCCGTGCCCGACCTGGTGGCCACCGTCGGCATGCTGGAAGTGCCGAACGGCTCGATCAACGTGGTGCCGGGCCGCTGCCGCTTCAGCCTCGACGTGCGCGCCACCACCAACGAGGTGCGCGACGCCTGCGCGCGCGACATCCAGGAACGCCTGCGCGCGATCTGCGCGCGGCGCGGCCTCGACTACACGCTCGAAGAATCGATGCGCGCCGCCGCCGCGCCCTGCGATCCCGCCTTGCGCGCACGTTGGGAGCGCGCGGTCGACAGCCTCGGCCTGCCGGTATTCCCGATGCCCAGCGGCGCCGGTCACGACGCCATGATGCTGCACCAGATCATGCCCCAGGCCATGCTGTTCCAACGCGGCCTGAACGCCGGCATCAGCCACAACCCGCTGGAAGCGGTCACCAACGACGACACCGAACTGTGCGTGCTTGCCTTCCAATCCCTCCTCCACCAACTTGCCACGGACCCGACATGACCACGACTAGCCCTTACGAGAACCTCGACGCCTGGATCGACGCCCATTTCGACGAGGAGGTGCGCTTCCTGCAGGAGCTGGTGCGCGTCCCCACCGACACCCCGCCGGGCAACAACGCTCCGCACGCCGAGCGCACCACCGAACTGCTGCGCGCGTTCGGCTTCGAGGCCGAGCAGCATGCGGTGCCGGCGCCGGTGGTGCAGGAAGCCGGCCTGCAGACCATCACCAACCTGGTGGTGCGCCGGCAGTACGGTCAAGGAGGTGGCCGCACCGTCGGCCTGAACGCCCACGGCGACGTGGTGCCGCCGGGCGAAGGCTGGACCCATCCGCCCTACGGCGCCGAAATCGCCGACGGCAAGCTGTATGGCCGCGCCGCCGCCGTCAGCAAGTGCGACTTCGCCACCTTCACCTTCGCCACCCGCGCGCTGGAAGCCCTCGGCGCCCCGCTCAAGGGCGGCGTCGAGCTCTACTTCACCTACGACGAGGAATTCGGCGGCGAACTCGGTCCGGGCTGGCTGCTCGAGCAGGGCATCGTCAAGCCCGACCTCCTGATCGCCGCCGGCTTCAGCTACCAGGTCGTCACCGCCCACAACGGCTGCCTGCAGATGGAAGTCACCGTCAACGGCAAGATGGGCCATGCGGCGGTGCCGGAGACCGGCGTCGACGCGCTGCAGGCCGCGACTCGCATCCTGGTCGCGCTGTACGAGCAGAACCGGATTTTCAAAGGCACCCGCAGCCAGGTCAAGGGCATCAACCACCCCTACCTGAACGTCGGCCTGATCGAAGGTGGCACGAATACCAACGTGGTGCCGGGCAAGGTCGTGCTCAAGCTCGACCGCCGCATGATCCCCGAGGAGAACCCGGCCGAGGTCGAGGCGGCGCTGCGCCGGCTGATCCAGGACGCCGTGTCCGACTGCCCGGGCATCACGATCGAGATCCGGCGCCTGCTGCTGGCCAACGCGCTGCAGCCGCTGGCGGGCAACCGGCCCATGGTGGAGGCCCTGTCGCGCCACGGCAGCGCCGTGTTCGACGAACCGGTCGAGGCGGCCGGCACCCCGCTCTACACCGACGCTCGCCTGTTCGGCGAGCGCGGGATTCCGGCCGTGCTGTACGGCTGCGGCCCGCGCACGGTGGGCGAGAGCAATGCCAAGCGCGCGGACGAGCACATCGATCTCGAGGACCTGCGCCGCGCCACCAAGGTGGTCGCGCGTGCGTTGTTCGATTTGCTGGATTGAGCCGTACTGATTGAACAATGGACGGGCGCCGCAAGGCGCCCGTTGGTTTGGTGTGACCGCTTTACCGCACGTCGCTCACCCGTGCCACGTGCAATCGTAGGGTGGGCACTCCGTGCCCACGCGTTACGTGCGCCTCCTTTGTCTGGCGGCTGGCCCCTCTCGCCCGCTAACGTCAATCCCGGCCCGCTTCCATCGCATACTTTGCGGGCGATATTTCGCCGCATGTGACTACCGGCCACGTACGTAACGCGTGGGCACGGGTGCCCACCCTACGACGCGAAACGCAACGGGCGCCGCGAGGCGCCCGTTGTCCGCATATCACGTTTTTATCTTGCGGCTTACGTTACATCACTCACCCGCGCCACGTGCAGCAGGTTGGTGCTGCCGGTCAGCCCGGTAGGGAAGCCCGCAACCACCACCACGTCGTCGTTCGGCTTGGCCAGGCCGTGTTCCCGCGCCGCGCGCACGCCGTCGGCCACCATCATGCTCAGGTCGGCCGCTTCCTCGAAGCGCAGCGGGTGCACGCCCCAGGCCAGCGCCAGGCGCCGGGCGATGCCCAGGTCCGGCGTCAGCGCCAGGATCGGCGCGGCCGGGCGCTCGCGGCTGGCGCGCAGGCAGCTGGCGCCGCTCGCGGTATAGGCCACGATGGCCGCCGGCGCGATCAGGCTGGCGACGCGGCGCAGCGCGCAGCAGATCGCATCCGCCGTGGTCGCCTCGGCCGGCGTGTGGCTGGCGTCCAGGCCGATGCGCCAGCGCGGGTCGCGCTCGACCTCGCGGATCACGTCGTCCATCACCGTCACCGCTTCCACCGGATACTGGCCGGAGGCGGACTCCGCCGACAGCATCACCGCATCGGCCCCTTCGTAGATCGCGCTGGCCACGTCGGAGACCTCGGCGCGCGTCGGCACCGGCGCGGCCACCATCGATTCCAGCATCTGCGTCGCCACCACCACCGGGCGCCCGGCCGCGCGCGCCGCGTACACGATGCGGTGCTGCAGGACCGGCACCTGCTGCGGCGGCAGCTCGACCCCGAGGTCGCCGCGCGCCACCATGATGCCGTCGGACAGCGCGACGATTTCCTCCAGGGCGTCGATGGCGGCCGGCTTTTCCAGCTTGGCCATGATCCAGGCGCGCTTGCCGACCAGGGCGCGCGCCTCGCGGATGTCGTCCGGCCGCTGCACGAAGGAGAGCGCGACCCAGTCCACGCCCAGCTCCAGCCCGAAGGCCAGGTCGGCGCGGTCCTTGGCGGTCAGCGGCGAGATCGGCAGCACCACGCCGGGCACGTTGACGCCCTTGCGGTCCGACAGCCAGCCGCCGACCTGCACGGTGGTCTCGGCGTAGTCGGGCCCGCAGGCATCCACGCGCAGGCGCAGCTTGCCGTCGTCGAGCAGCAGTTCGGCGCCGGGATGCAGGGCGGCGAAGATCTCGGGGTGCGGCAACCGGGCGCGGGTGCTATCGCCATCAAGCGAGTCGAGGTCGAGCCGGAAGCGCGCACCGGCTTCCAGCAGCGCCTTGCCGCCGGCCAGGCTGCCGACGCGCAGCTTCGGGCCTTGCAGGTCCATCAGCACGCCGATCGGCCGCCCGAGTTCGCGCTCCACCGCGCGGATCGCTGCGTAGCGCGCGGCGTGGTCGGCATGGCTGCCGTGGCTGAAGTTCAGGCGGAACACGTCGGCGCCGGCGAGGGCCAGCGCACGGATGCGGTCGATGCCGGAACTGGCGGGGCCGAGGGTGGCGAGGATGCGGGAACGGCGTTGGCGTAGCATGGGAACTCCTGTGGTCTGAAAAAAGACAGGCGCGAACCTGGGTCCGCGCCTGCAAGACAGAAAATGCAGAAAGGCGAAGTCAGGCTTCAGGTGACTAGGATAGCCCGGAAGTCGTTCACGTTGGTCAAAGTCGGCCCCGTCACCAGGGCATCGCCCAGCCGTCCGAAGAATGTGTGGGCGTCGTTCTCGTCGAGGCTGTCGCGCGGCGGCATGCCGGCCGCCCAGGCGCGCGCCAGGGTGTCGGGCGCGAGGAACGCGCCGGCCACCTCCTCCGCGCCGTCGACGCCGTCGGTGTCGGCCGCCACCGCATGGATGCTGGGCGCGCCGTTCAGGGCGATGCCCAGCGCCAGCAGGAACTCGACGTTGCGCCCGCCGCGCCCGCCGCCGCGCAACGTGACCGTGGTCTCGCCGCCCGACAGCAGCACGCACGGAGCGCCCGCCGGCTGGCCGTGGCGGCGCGCCTGCAGGGCGATGCCGGCCATGACCTTGGCCACCTCGCGCGCCTCGCCCTCGATGCTGTCGCCGAGGATCAGCGGGGTGACGCCGGCCGCGCGCGCCACCTCCGCCGCCGCTTCGAGCGCCATCTGGGGCGAAGCGATCAGGTGAGTCGTGACCTTCGCCAGGCGCGGATCGTCCGGTTTAACGCTTTCGCCAAGCCCGCTCTCGAGCAGGGCCCGCGCGCCTGGAGGCAGCGCGATGCCGTAACGGCGCACGATCGCCAGCGCATCCTGGCAGGTCGTCGCGTCGCCCACCGTCGGCCCGGAGGCGATGTCGACCGGATCGTCGCCCGGCACGTCCGAGATCAGCAGGTTGACGACGCGCGCCGGATGGCAGGCCGCCGCCAGGCGCCCGCCCTTGATGCGCGAGAGGTGGCGGCGCACGCAGTTCATCTCGGTAATGCTGGCGCCGCAGGCCAGCAGCGCACGGTTGATGGCCTGCTTGTCTTCCAGCGCGATGCCGGCGCCCGGCAAGGGCAGCAGCACCGAGCCGCCGCCCGACACCAGGCAGATGACCAGGTCGTCCGGGCCCAGGCCCTGTACCGTCTCCAGCATTGCGCGCGCCGCCTGCAGGCCGGCGGCGTCCGGCACCGGGTGCGCGGCCTCGACGATGCGGATGCGCTCGCAAGGCACGGCGTAGCCGTAACGGGTGACGACCAGGCCGGTCAGCGGCCCCGGCCAGGCGCGCTCGAGCGCCTGCGCCATCGCCGCCGAGGCCTTGCCGAAGCCGATGACGACGGTGCGCCCCTTCGGCGGCTCGGGCAGGTAGAGGGGGATGCGGCGCGCCGGCTGGGCCGCGTCGACCGCGGCCTCGAACATGCGCGCCAGCAGGTCGCGGTGGCCGGCGTCCATCAGGCTTCCTGGCCGATGGCGAAGTTGGCCATGATCTCCAGCGCGCGCACCATGGCCGAGTGGTCCCAGCTGCCGCCGTCGTGGGCCGCGCAGGTGTTGAACAGCTCCTGGGCGGTGGCGGTGTTCGGCAGCGCCACGCCGAGCTGGCGCGCGGTGGTCAAGGCGAGGTTCAGGTCCTTGCGGTGCAGGTCGATGCGAAAGCCCGGCCCGAAGTTGCGCTTGACCATGCGCTCGCCGTGCACTTCCAGGATGCGCGAGGAAGCGAAGCCGCCCATCAGCGCTTCGCGCACCCGGGCCGGATCGGCGCCGGCCTTGGCCGCCAGCAGCAGGGCCTCGCCGACCGCCTCGATGGTGAGCGCCACGATGATCTGGTTGGCGACCTTGGTGATCTGGCCGTCGCCGTTGCCGCCGACCAGGGTGATGTTCTTGCCCATCAGCTGGAACAGCGGACGCACGCGATCGAAGGCCGCTTCGCTGCCGCCCACCATGATGGTCAGGCTGGCGGCCTTGGCGCCGACCTCGCCGCCCGATACCGGCGCGTCCAGGTACTCGCAGCCGAATTCGCGGATGCGTTTCGCGAAATCCTTGGTCGCCACCGGCGAGATCGAGCTCATGTCGACCACCACCTTGCCCGCGGTGAGTCCGGCGGCCACGCCATACTCGCCGAACAGCACTTCTTCCACTTGCGGCGTGTCCGGCACCATGACGATGATCACGTCCGCCTGCCGCGCCACCTCGGCGCTGTTGGCGCAGGCCACCGCGCCGGCCTCGATCAGCGAGGCCGGCGTCTCGCCATGCGTGTAGGTGAACAGGCGGTGCCCGTGACTCGCCAGATGTCCCGCCATCGGGGCGCCCATGATGCCCAGGCCAATGAAACCGATCGTTGCCATGTCGTTCTCCTTGATGTTGTGTTTGTCGTCGTTCAGGCCAGCGCCCCGATCCAGCCGAGGCCCGCGCGGGTGTCCGCGGCCGGCTTGTATTCGCAGCCGATCCAGCCGTCGTAGCCGAGGCGGTCGATGTGGCGCAACAGCCAGGGGTAGTTGATCTCGCCCGTGCCCGGCTCGTTGCGTCCGGGGTTGTCGGCCAGCTGGATGTGGGCGATGCGCGCCAGGTGGCGCTCGATGGTGTTCGCGAGCTCGCCCTCCATGCGCTGGGCGTGGTAGATGTCGTACTGCAGGAACAGGTTATCGGACCCGACCTCGTCGAGGATGGCAATCGCCTGCTCGGTGCGGTTCAGGTAGAAGCCCGGGATGTCGCGCGTGTTGACCGGCTCGATCAGCAGGCGGATGCCGGCGCCCTTCAGCTTGTCCGCCGCGAAGCGCAGGTTGTCGACAAAGGTGCGCTGCACCGCGTCCGGATCGACGCCCGCGGGATGGACTCCGGCCAGGCAGTTCACCTGCTTGCAGCCGAGCAGGCGGGCGTAGTCGATGGCGCGGCCGACGCCGTCCTGGAACTCGCCGATGCGGTCCGGGTGGCAGGCGACGCCACGCTCGCCCTTCTCCCAGTCGCCGGCCGGCAGGTTGTGCAGCACCTGGACCAGCTGCAGGCGGTCGAGCCGTTCGGCCAGGGCAGCCGGGTCGTAGGCATAGGGGAACAGGTACTCGACGCCCTTGAAGCCGGCGTTGGCCGCGGCTTCGAAGCGGTCGAGGAAGGCCAGCTCGTTGAACAGCATCGTCAGGTTGGCGGCAAATCTTGGCATGACTGGTTCTCCTTCAGACGTTGGCAATCGCCGTGGGCGCGTCCTCGCGCTGCACGGCCAGTGCTTCGAACTCGTTGACGGCATCGATCTCGGTGCCCATCGCAATGTTGGTGACCCGTTCGAGGATGATCTCGACCACGACCGGCACCCGGTGCTCGCGCATCCAGGCGCGCGCCTGGTCGAAGGCCGGTCCGATCTCCTCGGCGCGGCGCACCCGCAGCGCCTTGCAGCCCAGGCCCTCGGCCACGGCGATATGGTCGACGCCATAGCTTTCCAGTTCGGGCGCATTGATGTTCTCGAAGGCGAGCTGCACGCAGTAGTCCATGTCGAAGCCGCGCTGGGCCTGGCGGATCAGGCCGAGATAGGCGTTGTTCACCACCACGTGCAGGTAGGGCAGCTTGAATTGGGCGCCGACGGCCAGCTCCTCGATCATGAACTGGAAGTCGTAGTCGCCCGAGATCGCGACCACTTCGCGTTCCGGATCGGCGGCGCACACGCCCAGCGCGGCCGGGATGGTCCAGCCCAGCGGGCCGGCCTGGCCGCAGTTGATCCAGTTGCGCTCCTTGTACACGTGCAGGAACTGGGCGGCGGCGATCTGCGACAGGCCGATGGTGCTGACATAGCAGGTGTCCGGCCCGAAGGCGCGGTTCATCTCCTCGTACACGCGCTGCGGCTTGAGCGGCGCGCCGTCGAAGTGGGTCTTGCGCAGCATGGTGCGCTTGCGCGCCTGGCAGTCGGCGACCCAGGCACCGCGGTCGGGCAGGCCGTGGATCAGCTTCAGGCCGCGCGCCACGTCGATCAGGAGGTCGAGCGCGGCGCCGGCGTCGGAGACGATGCCGTAGTCGGGATCGAAGACGCGCCCGATCTGGGTCGGCTCGATGTCGATGTGGACGAACTTGCGCCCTTTCGTATAGACCTCGACCGAGCCGGTATGGCGGTTGGCCCAGCGGTTGCCGATGCCGATCACGAAGTCGGAGGCCAGCATGGTGGCGTTGCCGTAGCGGTGGGAGGTCTGCAGGCCGACCATGCCGGCCATCAGCGGATGGTCGTCGGGGATCGCGCCCCAGCCCATCAGGGTCGGGACCACGGGTACGCCGACCAGTTCGGCGAACGCCTGCAGGCGCGCGGCCGCGTCGGCATTGATCACGCCGCCGCCGCAGACGATCAGCGGCCGTTCGGCGGCGTTCAGCATGGCCAGCGCCTTTTCGGCCTGGGCGCGGGTGGCGGAGGGCTTGTACACCGGCAGCGAGGCATAGGTCTCGATGTCGAATTCGATCTCGGCCATCTGCACGTCGAACGGCAGGTCGATCAGCACCGGCCCCGGGCGGCCCGAGCGCATGATGTGGAAGGCCTGCTGGAAGACGCGCGGCACCAGGGCCGGCTCGCGCACCGTGACCGCCCACTTGGTGACCGGCTTGGCGATCGATTCGATGTCGACCGCCTGGAAGTCTTCCTTGTACAGGCGCGCACGCGGGGCCTGGCCGGTGATGCACAGGATAGGTATCGAATCGGCCCAGGCGGAATAGAGGCCGGTGATCATGTCGGTACCGGCCGGGCCCGAGGTGCCGATGCACACGCCGATGTTGCCGGCCCGCGCGCGGGTATAGCCCTCGGCCATGTGGGAGGCGCCCTCGACGTGGCGCGCCAGCACGTGCTCGAAGCCGCCGTTCTGCTTCATCGCCGAATACAGCGGGTTGATCGCGGCGCCCGGCACCCCGAACACCCTGCCTATGCCTTCCTTGCGCAGCACGGCCGCTGCCGCATCGATTGCCCTCATACGGGCCATAGTCGCCTCCCTTGCCTTGGATTGATCGGATTGTCCAGGTCAGGATAGCGCCGGGTCCAGGAATGTTGAATTGCTGGTACTATTGGCTCTGTCGATACTAAAAGTATGGAGTGAGGCAGGCATGGACCGCTATACCGAAATCCGCAGTTTCGTCCTCGTCACCGAAAAGGGCAGCTTCGCGGCGGCCGCGCTGGCCGAAGGCGTGACCCCGGTGGTGATGGGCCGGCGCCTGGATGCGCTGGAAGGCCGGCTCGGCGTGCGCCTGATGCACCGCTCCACGCGCGGCCTGTCGCTCACGGCCCTGGGCGAACAGTTCCTCGAGCCCTGCCGCCAGTTGCTGCGCGACTTCGAGATCACCGAGAACAGCATCAGCGCGGGCCGCAGCACCGTGCGCGGCCACCTGGTGGTCTCGGCGCCGGCCGCCTTCGGCCGCTCGCACGTGGCGCCGCACGCCCCGCCCTTCCGCGCCATCCACCCGGAACTGAAGATGTCGTTCAACTTCACCGACAGCGTGGTCGACCTGGTGCGCGAAGGCTACGACATGGCGATCCGCATCGGCGAGGTGCAGGACCCGAACTACGTGGCGGTGCCGCTCTTCCCCAACCGCCGCGTGGTCTGCGGCACCCCCGCCTATTTCGCCCGCCACGGCGTGCCGGCCGCGCCGGAAGACCTGGTGCACCACAACTGCCTGGCCTTCAACCTGCAGGGCGGCCAGCAGCGCGGCTGGACCTTCACCCGCGACGGCAGGCTGTTCGCGGTGCGGGTCGACGGCGACCTGGCCTGCAACGACGGCGAACTGCTGTTCGACTGGGTGAAGCAAGGACTGGGCATCGGCTGGCGTTCGACCTGGGAAATCCAGGCCGAACTCAAGCGCGGCGAACTGGTCACCGTGCTCGACGAATTCGCGGTCAACGACTACCCGATCCAGGCCGTCTACCCGCAGCAGCGCTACCTGCCGGCGAAGATCCGCCATTTCATCGATTACCTGAAAGACATCTACAACGCCCCGGGATACTGGGAAAAGCTGGCCGGCACGAAAGCGGACGACAGGACGGCCGCGCCGGGGATGTAGGCGCCAAACTGGCCCGCGCTCTGCGGGAATCGGCGCAATCGACTATCATCCGGTGATCATCAGCGCTGCTGCCGGGTCGGTCCCGGCCAGGCGCCGCCCCATGTGTTGACCAGTCCTTCGGCCCTGTCCTTCGACCTGTCCATCCTTGCGGCGCGGCCGCTTCCGCAGCGCGCCTACCCCACATCAAGGACACCGCAATGACCCCACTTTCCATTCTCGAACTCGGCCGCGTGCGCCAGGGCTCGGACCGCCGCGCCGCCCTCGACGAGGCCAGGACCGTGGCCCAGCATGCCGAGCGGCTGGGTTACCGCCGCATCTGGGTGGCCGAGCACCACAACATGCCAGCCGTGACCACGGCCGCCACCTCGCTCGTGATCGCCCACATCGCCGCCGGCACCAGCACCATCCGCGTCGGCGCCGGCGGCGTGATGCTGCCGAATCACGCGCCCTACCTGATCGCCGAGCAGTTCGGCACCCTGGAAACGCTGTTCCCCGGCCGTATCGACCTCGGGCTGGGCCGCGCGCCCGGCACCGACCAGACCACCCTGCGCGCCCTGCGCCGCAGCCCGGCCAGCGCCGAGAACTTCCCCCAGGACGTGCTCGAGCTGCAGGCCTTCCTCGCGCCCGACGGCGAGGTCGGCGGCATCGAGGCGGTGCCGGGCTCGGGCACCGCGGTGCCGCTCTGGATCCTTGGTTCGAGCATGTTCGGCGCCCAGCTGGCGGCCCACCTGGGTCTGCCATACGGCTTCGCCTCGCACTTCGCGCCGCAGATGCTGCACCAGGCGCTCGAGTATTACCGTTCCCACTTCAAGCCCTCGGCGCAACTGGACAAGCCCTACGCCCTGGTCGGCGTGAACGTCATCGCGGCCGATACCGACGAGGAAGCGCGCTACCTGGCGACCTCGCAGCAGATGGCGTTTGCCGACCTGTTCCGCGGCGTTTCGGGATTGATGCAGCCGCCGGTCGACGATATCGAGGCCTACTGGACGCCCGCGGAGAAATTCCAGGCCGGACGGATGCTGGGCTGCAGCGTGATCGGCAGCCGCGACACCGTGCGCGCGGGTTTGAACAAGCTGGTCGCCGAGACCGGCGCCGACGAACTGATGATCGTGTGCGACGTCTTCGATCCGGCCAAACGGCTGAAGTCGCTGGAGATCGTGGCCGATCTCATGGCCTGAAGGGCTTGCGGTTCAGTTCCCCGGCTTCGTACACGACCTTGCCGCCGACCACGGTCTGCAGCACCCGGATGCTGGCGATGTCCTCGTCCGGAACGGTGAAGAAGTGACGGTCGAGGACGATCAGGTCGGCCAGTTTTCCCACCTCCAGCGATCCGGTCGCGGCCTCCTGCCTCAGGGTCCAGGCCGCGTGCATGGTCGCCGCCCGCAGCACCGCCGCGCGCGGCATGCCGGGTTGGGCGGTCAGGCGTCCGGCATATTCCTTGCCGGCGCCCGGTGCGGCGGTGCGCGTGACCGCGACTTTCAGCGCAAACCACGCGTCCAGCGGATCGACCGGCCAGTCGCTGCCGTAGGCGACGCGCGCGCCGGCGTCCAGCAGCAGTGCCTGCGGCTGGACCGTCGCGTAGCGCGCCGGGCCGAGATAGGGAGCGAGCGCACCAACGGTGTCCGGCGCCGGCTTGGCCCACTGGAAGGACAGCACGGGCGTGACGTCGAGTTGGGCGAAGCGCGCGTAGTCGCCCGGGTCCACGATCTCGGCATGGGCGAGCGCCGGGCGTGTCCGCTTCCCCTCTTCCGTGGCGCGCAGCGCGGCAACGGCATCGAGCGACTCGCGCACGGCACGGTCGCCGTCGGCATGGATGTGCGGGTCGATGCCCGCCCGGGCCAGTTCCACTAGCGTGGCGCGCAGGACCGGCGCCGGGAAGTAGCTCGATGGACCGCTGCTCGTCCCCGGCTGCCAGTCCGGCTGGTCTGCGGTTCCCTTGTTGACCAGGTAAGGCGCGAGCATGGCGCCGGTGAAGGCGGGCGCGGCGATCACGCCATCCATGAACAGCTTGGCGTGGCGCACCTGCATCGAGGGTGCGGCGCGGGTCGGTCCCTGGTCGAAGCGCGCTTGCTGTTTCACCACCTCGGCAACGGCGCCTTGCGGGCTCGCTCCCTTGTCCAGCTCGACCAGCACCGCGAAGTGGGCGCGCGCGGTGAGCCCACCCTGGCGCTGCAGCGTGGCGAAGGCCGTCATGGTCTCGATGTCGGTCCAGGCGTCGAGGAAGCTGGTGATGCCCTGGCGCCGCATCGCGGTCAGCGCCGCCTTCGACGCGGCCAGGTTCTCCGGTCCCGTCAAGGGCGGCAGCAGGCGCATCGCCAGGTCCTGGGCCGCGTCTTCCAGCAGGCCCGTTGCCGCGCCGCCCGCGTCGCGCATGATCCTGCCGCCGGCCGGATCGGGTGTGTCGCGCCGGATGCCCGCCAGCGCGATCGCCCGCGAATTGAGTTGCACCGAATGGCCGAAGGAGGAACGCACGATGACCGGGCGCGCCGTCCGCAAGGCGTCCAGGATCGCGGCCGTGGTGACCGTGCCTACGGGCCGCATCCCCTGCTGGAACCAGTTCACCACCAGCAGCGGGCGGTCAGGCGCCGTGGTTTTGTCGCGGTCGAGGCAGGCCTGGATGCGGGCCTGGAACTGCGGCACGGTGAGCGGCAGGTAATCCAGGCTGCAGTTGAGCAGGCGGCTGCCGCCCGACTGCGGATGCATGTGGGCGTCGACCAGGCCCGGCATCAGCATGCGGCCCCGCAGGTCGATGACGCGGGTGCGCCTGCCGATCAGCGGCTTGACGCCCGCATTCTCGCCCACGTACACGATGCGCCCGGCGCGCACCGCCAGCGCCTGCTGCACGCTGTCCTGGCCGTCGACGGTGTAGACATGGCCGTTGCGGTAGACCAGGTCGGCCGCCGGTGCGTCCGCCCGCGCGGCCACCGCCGCCAGCGGCAACAGCGCGCACAGGAGCGCCCTGCTCATGCGCGCCGCCGCGCCACGTCGCGCAGCACCTCGCGCGCCGCATTGTGCCCCGGCGCCCCGGTCACACCGCCGCCCGGGTGGGTGCCCGCGCCGCAGGTGTACAGGCCGGCGATGGGACCGCGGTAGTCGGCATGACCGAGCATCGGCCGCGCAGCGAACAGCTGGTCCAGCCCCAGGGCGCCGTGGAAGATGTCGCCGCCCACCAGCCCGAAGGTGCGCTCCAGGTCGAGCGGGCTCATGATCTGCCGGCCCAGCACCGAACGCCTGAAGTTCGGGGCCCAGCGGTCGACGGTGTCGATCATCAGGTCGGCCACGCGCTCGCGGTGCGCGTCCCAGCTCGACCCGTCGGGCAGTGCGGGCGCGACGTGCTGGCAGAACAGGCTGGCCACGTGCTGGCCGGGCGGCGCCAGCGTCGAATCGAGCGTCGACGGAATCAGCATCTCGACGATCGGCTCGCGCGACCAGCCATGGAGGCGCGCATCGATCCAGGCGTGCTCCATGTACTGCAGGCTGGGCGCGATGACGATGCCGCTGCCGTGGTGTTCCTGCGCCTCGGTGCCGGGCAGGCAGCGGAAGCTGGGCAGCTCCGACAGCGCCACGTTCATGCGGAAGGTGCCGGACCCGCAGCGCCAGCCCTGCATGCGGCGCAGGAAGTCGCCAGGCAACGCGCCGGGATCGACCAGCTTCGTGTACAGCAGGCGCGGGTTCAGGTTCGAGACGACCACGCGCGCATCGAAGCGCTCGCCCTTGCCTGTGACCACACCGCTGGCACGCCCCTCCTCCAGCAACACCTCGCGCACGCCGTCGCCGAGGCGGATCTCGACACCGAGCGCCTGGGCCGCCTTCGCCATCGCCTGGGTGATCGCGCCCATGCCGCCGATGGCGTGTCCCCAGGCCCCCTTCTTGCCGTTCACTTCGCCGAAGACGTGGTGCAGCAGCACGTAGGCCGACCCGGGCGCGTAGGGGCTGGCGTAGTTGCCGACCACGCTGTCGAAGCCGAAGGCGGCCTTGATCGGCGCGCTCTCGAACCAGCCGTCGAGGTAGTCGCCGGCCGACTTGGTGAACAGGTCGAGCAGTTCGCGCTGGCTGGCGAGCGACAGGCCGCGCATCCGGTTGCCGAGCTTGCCGGCCTTGACCAGCTCGGGCAGCGCGGCCAGCCAGTTGCCTTGCACCCGGTTCGGCGGCGTCTGCAGCACCAGTTCGCGCAGCAAGTCGGCGGCGGCGTCCAGGTGACTGGCGTAGGCATCGAGCCTGGCGGCGTCGCGCTGCGAGAATTTGGCCACCTCGGCCGCCGTCCGGCCGGCGCCGACTTTCAGGTAGCGCCGGTCGTCCAGCGGCAGGAAGTTCGACAGGGGCCGCTCTACGACGCGCAGGCCGTGGCCGGCCAGGTCCATGTCGCGGATGACCTTGGGATTGAGCAGGGAGACCGTGTAGGACGCGACCGAATTACGGAAACCCGGGTGGAATTCCTCGGTGACGGCGGCGCCGCCGACGACCTGGCGCTGCTCGATGACGGTGACTTTCAGGCCGGCGCGGGCCAGGTAGAAGGCACACACCAGGCCATTGTGGCCGGCTCCGATGATGATGGCGTCGCGCATCCGTTTCCTCCCTGGGGAACGCGTGCATTATGCGCCGGATGCGGGGCGGCGCGCACCTCGTAGATCGACGAGGTCTGCGCGTTGCCGGATTCGTCGTCCGAACCGGCTCAGTCGGCCGCGACGCGCCGGCTGTTTTCCTCCCGCGCCGGACCCCGCTCCTGCTTGCGTCGTTCGCTGACCATTTCCCTGGTCACCTCGCGCTCGTAGCAGATCGGCGCATAACCGCCTTTGCGGCTCCAGGCGCTGCGGCCGCCGCAGGCGCTGCCGTTGCGCGTGACGTTGTAGGGACAGGGGCAGCGGCCCGGATACGAGGCGATCGATTCGTCGATGATGCGTTGCTTGATCTGCCGCTCGCTGGCCTGCGTGCCCTCCCTGGCGGCCGCGGGAGCGAGCGCGATGGCGCACAACAGAAGGACGAGCATGCGTCCTGCATGGTTTCTTGTAGACATGGCGTTCCGGGATGAGAAGAGTCGGTCGAGGGCCGGCCAGCAGCAGGCAGCCGGTCCTGACTATACTGAAATTTCCCACGCGAAAATCCTCGCATTCTCACAGGCAGCGCCAAGCCTGCTGCGCGTCGATGTCCCGGCCGGTCGAACTTATTCGCGTTCCGGCGGCCTAAACCGACAGGACGGGAAGCGCCCGCGCGCCCTCCCCCGCACATTCACAGGAGCTGACAATGTCGATCACCGGCTATCTCGATTTCCACCCCGAGATCGGAGGGCGGGCCTTCGTGCACGAGTCGGCGCAAGTGATCGGCGAGGTGCGCATCGGCGACGACAGCTCGATCTGGTGCAACGCCGTCCTGCGCGGCGACGTCAACCACATCCATGTCGGGCGCTGCACCAACATCCAGGATTTCACCATCGGCCACGTCTCGCACCGCAGCGAACACAACCCGGTCGGCACGCCGCTGGTCATCGGCGACTACGTCACGGTCGGCCATTCGGTGATCATCCATGGCGCCACCATCGGCAACAACTGCCTGATCGGCATGGGCGCGATCCTGATGGACGACGTCGTCATCCAGGACCATGTCCTGGTCGGCGCCGGCAGCCTGGTCGCGCCGGGCAAGGTGCTGGAAAGCGGATTTCTCTACCTGGGACGGCCGGCGCGGCGGGTGCGGCCCTTGACGGAGGACGAGCTGGGCCAGGTGCGCTACCTGGCCGAGCATTACGTGCGGCTCAAGGACAATTACCTGGCCACGGCGGCAGCGCCTGTAGTGGCCGGCGTGGAGGCGCACGAGGATTGAGGGCCATGAATACCCTGTCGCCAGGGCCGCAGCGCCCTGGCCAGGACGGCTGGTGCCGTCCCGGCCACGAAACGCCTATCAGGTGGACGCCGCCGCCTTCGCCCGCGCGGCATGCAGCTTCTTGTAGCTGTCCATCAGGCGATGGTGCCGGTCAAGCCCCTCGAGTTGCATGCTGGTCGGGGTCAGGCCGAAGAAGCGCACGCTGCCGTCCACCGAGCCCAGCGCCGCGTCCATGCGCGCGTTGCCGTACATACGGCGGAAGTTGACGACGTAATCGTCGAGCTCCAGCTCCTCGTCGAGCACCACTTCCAGCACCACGTTCAGCGCCTGGTAGAACAGGCGGCGCTCGACGGTGTTGTCGTTGTACTGGAGGAAGGCGCCGACCAGCTCGTGGGCCTCCTCGAAGCGCTTCAGGGCGAGGTTGATCAGCAGCCGCAGCTCGAGCACGGTGAGCTGGCCCCAGTCGGTGTTCGCGTCGAATTCGATGCCGATCAGGCTGGCGATGTCGGAATATTCGTCCAGCTCGTTGTTCTCCAGGCGATCGAGCAGGTCCGCCAGGCTGTCGTCATCCAGGCGATGCAGGTTCAGGATGTCTTCGCGGAACAGCAGCGCCTTGTTGGTGTTGTCCCAGACCAGGTCCTCGACCGGGTAGATTTCCGAGTAGCCGGGCACGATGATGCGGCAGGCGGTCGCGCCGAGCTGGTCGTAGACCGCCGTGTAGACTTCCTTGCCCATCTCTTCCAGGATGCCGAACAGGGTCGCGGCTTCCTGGACGTTCGAATCCTCGCCCTGGCCCGAGAAATCCCACTCGACGAAATCGTAGTCGGATTTCGCGCTGAAGAAGCGCCAGGACACCACGCCGCTGGAATCGATGAAGTGCTCGACGAAGTTATAAGGCTCGGTCACGGCTTCGCTGGCGAAGGTCGGCTGCGGCAGGTCGTTCAGGCCCTCGAAGCTGCGCCCCTGCAGCAATTCGGTCAGGCTGCGCTCCAGCGCCACCTCGAAGCTCGGGTGGGCGCCGAAGGAAGCGAACACGCCGCCGGTCTTCGGGTTCATCAGGGTCACGCAGGCTACCGGATACTGGCCGCCCAGCGAGGCATCCTTGACCAGCACCGGGAAGCCCTGCTCTTCCAGCCCCTTGATGCCGGCGAGGATGCCCGGGTATTTGTCCAGCACGTGTTGCGGCACGTCGGGCAGCGCCAGCTCGCCTTCCAGGATCTCGCGCTTGACGGCGCGTTCGAAGATCTCGGACAGGCACTGCACCTGGGCTTCGGCCAGGGTGTTCCCGGCGCTCATGCCGTTGCTGGCGTACAGGTTCTCGATCAGGTTGGACGGGAAGTACACGGTCTCGCCGTCCGAATGGCGCACATAGGGGAAGGACACGATGCCGCGCTCGACGTTGCCCGAGTTGGTGTCGACCAGGTGCGAGCCGCGCAGCTCGCCGTCGGGGTCGTAGACCTCGAGGCAGTAGGCGTCGAGGATCTCGCTCGGGAGTGCATCGTCGGGGCCGGGCTGGAACCATCGCTCGTTCGGGTAGTGCACGAAGTCGGCGTTGGCGATCTCTTCGCCCCAGTAGGAGCCGGCATAGAAATGGTTGTTGCTCAGGCGCTCGATGTACTCGCCCAGGGCCGAGGCCAGGGCGCTTTCCTTGGTCGCGCCCTTGCCGTTGGTGAAGCACATCGGCGAATGCGCGTCGCGGATGTGCAGCGACCACACGTTCGGCACGATATTGCGCCAGGAAGCGATCTCGATCTTGATGCCCCAGGACGCCAGCTTGCCCGCCATGTTGGCGATGGTTTCCTCGAGCGGCAGGTCCTTGCCCGGGATATAGGTGCGCGCTGCGGCGTCCGGCTGCAGGGTCAGCAGGGCCTGGGCGTCGGCGTCCAGGCTTTCGACTTCCTCGATCACGAATTCCGGCCCCTGCTGCACCACCTTCTTGACGGTGCAGCGGTCGATCGAACGCAGGATGCCCTGGCGGTCCTTGTCGGAGATGTCTGCCGGGAGCTCGACCTGGATCTTGAAGATCTGGGCGTAGCGGTTTTCCGGGTCGACGATGTTGTTCTGCGAGAGGCGGATGTTCTCGGTCGGGATGTTGCGGGTGTCGCAGTACAGCTTCACGAAGTATGCCGCGCACAGGGCCGACGAGGCCAGGAAGTAGTCGAAAGGACCGGGGGCCGAGCCGTCGCCCTTGTAGCGGATCGGCTGGTCGGCGATGACGGTGAAGTCGTCGAACTTGGCTTCCAGGCGCAGCTTGTCGAGGAAGTTGACTTTGATTTCCATGGGAATTCCAGATGAATGCACAAACGAGATCGGGCATTATCCCCGGTTTCGCCGCGCCAGCATAGGCAAAAATGAAAAAGCCCTGTAAAAACAGGGCTTTATGCTTCGAATAACTGCGCTTATGGCTTGGTATCCGCTGCCTGGCTGCTCATCCGCCAGCGCTAGGTGCCAGCAGCGGCGCGTTTGTTACCGCCTGCAATTCGTCGAACGTGAGCCCCGGCGCCATCTCGCGCACGCGCAGGCCGTCAAGCGTGACGTCGATCACCGCCAGGTCGGTATAGATGCGGTTCACGCAGGCCACGCCGGTCAGCGGATAGCTGCACGCGCGCACGATCTTGCTCTCGCCCGTCTTGGTCTGGTGGTCCATCATCACGAACACCTGCTTGGCGCCGATGGCGAGATCCATGGCGCCGCCGACGGCCGGAATCGCGTCCGGGGCGCCGGTGTGCCAGTTCGCCAGGTCCCCTTTTTCGGAGACCTGGAACGCGCCCAGCACGCAGATGTCGAGGTGGCCGCCGCGCATCATGGCAAACGAGTCGCCGTGATGGAAATAGCTGCCGCCGGTCAGCAGGGTCACAGGCTGCTTGCCGGCGTTGATCAGGTCCTCGTCTTCCTCGCCGGGCGCGGGGGCCGGACCCATGCCGAGCAGGCCGTTCTCGCTGTGCAGGAAGACTTCGCGGTCGCTCGGCAGGTAGTTGGCGACCTTGGTCGGCAGGCCGATGCCGAGATTCACGTAGGCGCCCTCGTGGATATCCTGGGCCACGCGCGCGGCGATCTGGTCTCTGGTAAAGCGGTTCATGTTGCCTCCTTCACGACGCGCTGGACGAAGATGCCCGGGGTGACGATCACCTCGGGGTCGAGTTCGCCCAGCGGGACAATTTCGGATACCTGGGCGATCGTCACCTTGGCGGCCATCGCCATGATCGGGCCGAAGTTGCGCGCGGTCTTGCGGTACACCAGGTTGCCCCAGCGGTCGCCCTTGTTTGCCTTGATGAGGGCGAAGTCGGCGTGGATCGGGGACTCGAGAACGTAATGGCGGCCGTCGATCAGGCGGGTTTCCTTGCCTTCGGCCAGCAGGGTGCCGTAGCCGGTCGGGGTGAAGAAGCCGCCGATGCCGGCGCCGGCGGCGCGGATGCGTTCGGCCAGGTTGCCCTGCGGGGTCAGTTCGAGTTCGATCTCGCCGGCGCGATACAGCGCGTCGAAGTGGTGCGAGTCGGCCTGGCGCGGAAACGAGCAGACGATCTTGCGTACGCGCTTGGCCGCGAGCAGCGCGGCCAGGCCGGTGTCGCCGTTGCCGGCGTTGTTGTTGACGATCGTGAGCTCGCGCGCGCCTTGCGCGATGAGGGCATCGATCAGTCTTGATGACATGCCCGCGTTGCCGAAGCCTCCGATCATGACGGTCGCGCCGTCGTGCACGTCGGCGACGGCACGCTCCAGCGATGCATAGGTTTTGTCGATCATGGTTGTGTATGAAAATGCGCGGCGGGCCGGTTTGCCGCACCGCGCGGATTGAACGAAAAAGCCGCTCAGGCAGCCTTGCTGGTCTGACTGGCCGGACTGGCCAGCGGCGCCGATGCGGCGGCGGAGCGTTCGTGGCGGATCAGCGATACCGCGACCGTGGCCACGACGGCGGGGATCGCGATCGCCAGGAAGTTCTGCTGCAGCGGCAGCGCCATGCCCACCAGGGTGCCGATCACGATCGGCGCCAGGATCGCGCCGCTGCGGCCGACGCCGGATGCCCAGCCGATGCCGGTCGAGCGGATCGCGCTCGGGTAGAACTGGCCGGCATAGGCATAGGTCACGATCTGGGTGCCGATGGTCGACGCCCCCGCCAGGCCCACCAGCAGGAACAGGACCGGGGTCGGCACCGGGTAGCCGAGCAAGGTGATCGACACCGCCGCCAGCGCATACATGGCGACCAGCACGTACTTGATATGGAAGCGGTCCGCCAGCCAGCCGCCGCCGACCGCGCCGATCACGGCGCCGAAGTTCAGCACCAGGACGAAGGTCAGCGCCGAACCGAGGCTGTAGCCGGCGCCGGCCATCAGCTTGGTCAGCCAGGAGCTCAGCGCATACACCATGAACAGGCACATGAAGAAGGCGACCCAGAACATCAGGGTGCTGAAGGCGCGGCCGTCCTGGAACAGCTTGCCGACCGGCGCGCCCGAGGCGCGATCGACGACCGGAAGCGCGAAGCTGTCGCCGGGCTGGGCGCGGAAGTCCGGGGCGAGGCGCAGCAGGACCGCCTTCAGTTCCTCGAAGCGCCCCTGCTTGACCAGGAAAGGCATCGATTCCGGCATCGATTTCAGGACGAAGGGGATCAGGAGGACCGGCAAGCCGGCCGCCAGGAACACCGACTGCCAGCCGTACTGCTCGATCAGTCCCTTGCCGAGGACGGCGGCCAGCATGCCGCCGACGGCATAGCCGCTGAACATCAGGGTCACCATCGTCGCCCGGATCTTGCGCGGCGAGTATTCGGTCATCTGCGCGACCACGTTCGGCATCACGCCGCCGATGCCCAGGCCGGCGAGGAAGCGCATCACGCTGAACACGTAGGGGTCCTTGGTCAGGCCGGCGGCGGCCGTGAACACGCTGAACAGCGCCAGGCAGATCACGATGGCCCAGCGCCGGCCGATGCGGTCGGCCAGCGTGCCGAGGAAGATGGCGCCGAACATCATGCCGAACAGCGCCGAACTGACCATGAAGCCGGCGTCCTGCGCCGTCACGCCCATGTCCTGCATGATCGACGGCAGCGCGATGCCGGCCACCGCCAGGTCGTAGCCGTCGCAAATGATGATGATGGCGCACCACAGCAGCAGCCTGGCGTGGAAGCCGTTGAATGCCGCCGCGTCGGCGATCTTGTGTATGTCGATGTGTCGCATGAACCTGTCTCCGTTATCGTTGATGTCGTTTGAACTGCGAACCTGCCTGCTGCTTTTTTATTTGCTCTCCTTGTGCGAACGCCTTGCGTGAAGAATCCAGTACGCGAGCATGCCGATCACGATGCCCCAGAAGGCCGAGCCGAGGCCGAGGAAGCGCATGTCCGAGGCGGTCGCCAGGAAGGTGACGACCGCGGCTTCGCGGTGATCCTCGGCGGCGACGATGCCGCCCAGGTTGGCGGCGATCGGCGCCAGCAGGGCCAGGCCGGCCAGCGTGATCACGAGCTCCTTCGGCAGGGCGGCGAACAGCATCACGATCGAGCCGCCGCACAGGCCCGCCAGCAGGTAGAACACGCCGTTGGCGATGCCGGCGACGTAGCGCCGGCGCGGGTCCTGGTGGGCGTCCGTCCCGGTGCACATGGCGGCGGTAATGGCGGCGATCGCGATCGTGATCCCGCCGGTCACCGCCACCGCCAGCGACACCAGGCTGTTGATGCCCATGATCGGGCGCACCGGGGTGTCGTAGCCCGAGGTCTTGAGGACGGCCATGCCGGGCAGGTACTGGCCGGCGAGCGTGACCAGCACTAGCGGCAAGGCCAGGCTGAAGGTACTGGCCCAGGACCAGGCCGGCCGGATGAACTGCGGCGCCACCAGCTGCAGCGCGACGCCCGAGAAATGCGTGGCGCCCTGGGCCAGCGCCAGCAGCACGCCGGCCACCAGCAGCAGCAAGACGCTGTAGCGCGCGGCCCAGCGCCGGAACACCAGATAGGCCAGGATCATGCCGCAGGCCAGCAGCGGCAGCGTGGCGGTCGCGCGAAAGGCGTTCAGGCCGAAGGGCAGCAGAATCCCCGCCATCATGCCGCTGGCCACGCCCTTCGGCACCAGCGCCATCAGGCGGTCGAAACTGCCGGACAGGCCGATGACGAGCAGGATCGCGGCGGCCGTCAGGTAGGCGCCGACCGCCTCGTTCAGCGACAGGCCGGGAAACAGCGCGATCAGCAAGGCGGTGCCGGGCGCCGACCAGGCGGTGATGATGGGCGCGCGCAGCATCCAGCTCAGGACGATGCCCGAGACGGCGGCGCCGATCAAGATGCCCCAGACCCAGGAGGCGAAGGTGGCGCTGTCGGCGTTCGCGGCCTGGGCCGCCTGGTAGAAGATCGCGAGCGGTCCAGTGAACGAGACCAGCACGGCGAGGAAGCC
The DNA here is from genome assembly GCF_042647645.1 of Massilia haematophila. NCBI lineage: Bacteria > Pseudomonadati > Pseudomonadota > Betaproteobacteria > Burkholderiales > Oxalobacteraceae > Massilia > Massilia haematophila. Next base: position 1,765,597 of record NZ_JBHRVV010000001.1, read on the forward strand.
CGCCGTCACGCTCGACACCGACCAGTCGGACCAGCTGCGGCCAGCATGGACCGTCTCTGGCCGCCCGGTTTCCGGCACGGCCTGCGCCGCACTGCGTTGATCCGTCTGCAGCATGCGTGTCTCCTCTGGAGGTATGCCGCTGGCCGCTTCAGGCCAGCAGGAAGGATGCGACGGCGTCGCTGAAGCGGTCCGGCGCCTCCACGTTCGACAGGTGCGATGCCGGCAGGCTCACCAGCGCCGCGCCCTTGACCGCGCCGGCCAGCGCCTGGGCGTCGGCCACCGTCGTCACGGGATCGTCGGCGCCGGCGATGACCAGCGTGGGCGCCGCGATCCGCTGCAGGTCCGGCGTCAGGTCGGCCGTGGCCAGGGCCTCGCAACAGGCCGCGTAGCCTTCCGGGTCGAGGCCGCGCACGGTTTTCTGCATCGCCCCCACGATCACGGGCTGGCGCGCGAGGAAGGCCGGGGTGAACCAGCGCGCGGGCGAGCCGGCGGCGATCTCGTTCATGCCGTTCGCCCGCACCGCCGCCGCCCGCGCCTGCCAGGCTTCGGCGCTGCCGATCTTCGAGGCCGTATTCGCCAGCACCAGCTTGCCGATGCGCCCGGGTGCGTGCACGCCCAGCCATTGGGCGGTGACGCCACCCATCGACAGGCCGACGACGTGCGCGCGTTCGATGTCGAAATGGTCCAGCAACGCAATCACGTCGGCGCCCAGCTGCGCGATCGTGTAGGGGCCGCGCGGGGCGCTGGAGGCGCCATGGCCGCGCGTGTCGTAGCGCAGGACGTGGAAGCGCGTCGCCAGCACGGCGGCCTGCGCGTCCCACATCGAGAAATCGGTGCCGAGCGAATTCGACAGCACGACGGCCGGACGCTTGCGGTCGCCGTCGCAGCGGACGTGGAGCGTCACGCCATTCACGGATATGCTGGTCATGTTCACCCCTGGTCGCCGCCGGCCACCGGCAGCACGCTGCCGGTGATGTAGGACGCCTCGCTCGAGGCCAGGAACAGGATCGCGGCGACCTGCTCGTCTATGCTGCCGTAGCGGCCCATCAGGCTCGACGAGACGGTCTGGTCGACGATGCCCTGGTACCAGACCTGCTCCTGCGCGCTCAGCGGCTTGGGGTTGCGCGGCACCACGCGCGGCGGCGCCTCGGTGCCGCCGGTGGCCACGGCATTCACGCGGATGCCGTCGCCGGCATGCTCGAAAGCCAGGCTGGCGGTCAAGGCGTTCACGCCGCCCTTGGCGGCCGAGTACGGAATCCGGTGGATGCCGCGGGTCGCCACCGACGAGACGTTGACGATGGCGCCGCCGCGCTGGGCGATCATGCTTGGGAGCACGGCCCGGCAGCACCACAGGGTCGGGAACAGCGAGCGCCGGATCTCGGCCTCGATCTCTTCCTCCGCGTATTCCTGGTAGGGCTTGGCCCAGATCGTGCCGCCGACGTTATTCACCAGCACGTCGATGCGACCGAACTCGCGCAGCGCGGTTTCCACCAGCGCGGTGGCGCCGGCATAGGTCTCGAGGTCGACCTGCGCCAGGGTGACCAGAGCGCCCAGGGCCTGGGCTTCGGCGCCGACTTCTTCCAGGATGGGGGCGCGGTCGGCCAGCACCAGCTGGGCGCCCTCGCGCGCCGCCGCCAGCGCCACGCCGCGGCCGATGCCCTGGGCCGCGCCGGTGACCACCACCACCTTGTCCTTGAAGCGCGCGCGCGCGTTTGCGTGATCGTTCATGTCATGCTCCTGCGTTCGGCGAGAACTTCTCGTAATGGAAACTGGCCGGCTCGACCCCGATATCGCCCAGCCAGCCGCGCACCGCGTCCACCATCGGCGGCGGGCCGCACAGGTAGACGTCGACCTCGCCGTCGTTCATCCATGCCGGCTCGACGTGGGCGGTGGCGTAGCCCTTGCGCGGATGCGCGCTCTCGGGCGCCGCGACGCAGGTCACGTAGCGGAAGTTCGGGTGCGCTTGCGCGATGCGGTCGAGCTCGTCGATGCCGATCAGGTCGCAGTCGTTGGTGACGGCGTAGACCAGGCGCACCGGATGCGCGAAGCCGCCCTGCTCCAGGCTGCGCAGCATCGACAGGAAAGGCGCGATGCCGGTGCCGCCGGCCAGGAACAGCACCGGGCGCGTCACCGGGCGCAGATAGAAGCTGCCGAAGGGGCCGACGAAAGTGATGGCGTCGCCTTCGCCCGCCTGGCCTGCCAGGTAGCCACTCATGCGCCCGTCCGGCACGTTACGCACCACGAATTCGACGTGGCCGGCGCCGGGCGCCGAACTGAAGGAATACGAGCGCGTCAGCGCGGTGCCGGGCACCTGGACGTTCACGTACTGGCCGGGCAGGAAGCCGGGCGCCGATCCTTCCTCGACGTCGACCGCGAAGCGGATGGTCGAGGGCGAGAACTGTTCGACGCTGGCGATCTTGCCCTGGTAGCTGTGGGCGCCGGACTTGCAGGCCTGCGAGGTGGCCAGGATCTTGACCACGCAATCGGAGGTCGGACGCATCTGGCAGGCCAGCACGAAGCCCTTGGCGGCATCGGCGGCTTCCAGCGCATCCTCGATATAGCTGGACTCGGGCATGTCGTAGCTGCCCGACTCGCAGTGGGCGCGGCAGGTGCCGCAGGCGCCGTCGCGGCAGTCGAGCGGAATGTTGACGCGCTGGCGGTAGGCGGCGTCGGACAGGGTTTCCTTGTCGTTGCACGCAATGAAGCGGGTGATTCCGTCTTCGAACTGCAGGGCGATGTGATGGCTCATCGTCGGTCTCCTAGGCCGCAGGCCGCCCTGCCGGGCTGCGTTGCGGCGATGTTGTGAAGCTGAACTGAAGCTGAACTGAAGCTGAACTGAAGCTGAACTGAAGCTGGCTTGAAGCTGATCTGAAGCTGTCTAGATGTGATAGACGTCGATCACCTGGTGGATGTAGTCGTTCTTCAGCACGACGTACTTGTCCAGGATGCGCGGCTGGCCGCCGCCGGATTCGTGGCCGAAATCGATGACATAGCGCGACATGCCGAAGTACGAGAAGTCGGTCTTGTAGCGGTGGCTCAGCGTGTGCCAGTTGAAGCGCACCGTGACCACGCCGCCGTCCTGCTTCTCGATCTCGATGTTGGCGATGTTGTGGCTGGTGCGGGTATCGGGCACCGTGGCGCTGGAGCGCTCGGTCTTGATCCGGAACACGCGGTCCTCCAGGCCCTGGCGGGTCGGGTAGTAGATCAGCGAGATCTCGCGCTGCGGGTCGCTCACCAGCTGGCCGTCGTCGTCCCAGGACGGCATCCAGAAGCGCGCGTCCGGGTGGTAGCATTCGAGCCAGTCGTCCCAGGCTTCGTCGTCGAGCAGGCGCGCCTCGCGGTACAGGAAGGCGGCCACGTCGTGGATGGCGATGGTGCTCATGCCTGTTCTCCCTTGTCGGATGCCATTTGCCCGGCCTGGGCCTTGCGCATGACCTCGAGCCAGTAGCGGTGCTGCACCGTGTACAGGCCTTCGTCCTCGGTGCGTACGCCGCTCATCACGGGCGCCAGGCCGATTTCCTTGGCCGCCTCGTCCGGACCCTGGATCCAGTGCGAGGCGCCGCGGCACATGTCGTTCCAGGGCATGGCGCTGCCGGCGTAGCCGGCCTGGCAGGCGCGGAATTCCTCCAGGTCGTCGGGCGTGGCCATGCCGCTGACGTTGAAGAAGTCCTCGTACTGGCGGATGCGGCGGGCGCGCGCCTCGTCGGACTCGCCCTTCGGCGCGATGCAGTAGATCGTCACTTCGGTCTTGTCGACCGAGATCGGGCGCAGCAGGCGGATCTGCGACCCGAACTGGTCCATCAGGTAGACGTTCGGGTACAGGCAGAGGTTGCGCGAGCGCTCGACCATCCAGTCGGCGGTCGGCTTGCCGTACTGCGCCGCGTACTCGGCATGGCGCGGGTAGTTCGGCCGGTCCTCGGGATTGGCCCATTGGGTCCAGAGCAGCATGTGGCCGTGGTCGAAGGCGTAGAAGCCGCCGCCCTGGCGTCCCCACTTGCCGGCGTCCATGGCGCGGATCTTGTCCTCGCGCTCGGCCGCTTCCTTGCGCCGGTTGGTGGTCGCCGCATAGTTCCAGTGCACCGCCGAGACGTGGTAACCGTCGGCGCCGTTCTCGGCCTGCAGCTTCCAGTTGCCCTCGAAGGTATAGGTCGAGGCGCCGCGCAGCACTTCCAGGCCATCGGGCGACTGGTTGACGATCATGTCGATGATCTTGGCCGCCTCGCCCAGGAATTCCTCGAGCGGCGGCACGTCCGGGTTCAGGCTGCCGAACAGGAAGCCCTTGTAGTTGGCGAAGCGCGCCAGCTTCTTCAGGTCGTGCGAGCCTTCCTTGTTGAAGCAGTCGGGATAGCCCGCGTCTTCCGGGGCCTTCACCTTCAGGAGCTTGCCGCTGTTGTTGAAGGTCCAGCCGTGGAAGGGACAGGTGTAGGTCGCCTTGTTGCCGCGCTTCAGGCGGCACAGCTGGGCGCCGCGGTGGCTGCAGGCGTTGATGAAGGCATTCAGCTCGCCCTGGCGGTTGCGGGCGATGAACACCGGCTGGCGGCCCATGTGCAGCGTGTAGTAGTCGTTGTTGTTCGGGATCTGGCTCTCGTGGGCCATGTAGATCCAGTTGCCCTCGAAGATGTGCTTCATCTCGAGTTCGAACAGCGCCGGATCGGTGAACGCGCTGCGGTGCAGGCGGTGGTCGCCGGTGTCGTGGTTTTCCACCAGCAGCGCATCGAGGTCGACCTCGCTGCCCACGGGACGCACGGGTACGGGATGGATGGGGATCATGGCATGCTCCTGTCAGGCTGGCTCACGCTGCGGCGCGCTGGCGTTCGACTTGCGCGCTGGGCGCGGCGTCGACCTCGCGGTGCAGGTGGAAATCGAAATCGATCGACGAGAACGGCTTGTCCTGGCCGCGCGCGGCGATCGCGGCCGGGTCCTCGACACGGGTCACCGGCGGCACCAGGCCTTCGCGGCTGGCAAAGGCGAAGTCGTCCCACAGGTATTCGTCGCCGTCGATGTTGATCTGGGTGGTCAGCTTGCGCTGGCCCGGGGCGCTGACGAAAAAGTGGATGTGGGCCGGGCGCTGGCCGTGGCGTCCCAGCAGGCCGAGCAGCGTGGCGGTGCTGCCGCCCGGCGGGCAGCCGTAACCTTTCGGCATGATCGACTGGAAGCCGTAGCGGCCCTGGGCGTCGGTGACGATGGTGCGGCGCAGGTTGAAGTGCGACTGGGTCGCATCGAAGAAGGAGTAGTTGCCCAGCAGGTTGGCGTGCCAGACTTCGACCTTGGCGCCCGGCAGCGGCTTGCCGTCGGCGTCGAATACGGTGCCCTGCATGAAGAGCGTCTCGGCCTGCTCGCTCTCGCTGCCGTCGTCGAGGCGGGCGAAGCCCTGGGCTTCCGGCGCGCCGGCCACGTACAGCGGGCCTTCGATGGTGCGCGGGGTGCCGCCCTCGATGCCGGCGCGGGCCTCGGCTTCGTCGGCGCGGATGTCCATGAAGCGCTCCAGGCCCAGGCCCGGGGTCAGCAGACCCAGCTCGTTGTTCTTGCCGGCGTTGGTGAGGAATTCGACGCCCTTCCAGAATTCGCTCGGCTGGATGTCGAGGTCTTCCATCGCCTTGCACAGGTCGGCGACCAGGCGCAGCACGATGGCCTGCACGCGCGGGTTGGCCGGGCCGTCGGCGGCGTCGACGATCCATTGCTTGGCGAGTAAGTCGATTTGTTGGTGGTTCATGCTTGTCTCCTGATAGATCTGGTAGGTGTAGGGTTCGACGCTTACAGGTCGCCGGTGCGGACCGAGGACGGATGCCGGCACAGCGGGGTGACCTCGATGCGCATGTAGGGGAACAGCGGCAGCGACATCAGCAAGGCGTGCAGTTCCTCGTTGCCCGGCACGTCGAAGATGCTGACGTTGGCGTACTGGCCGGCCACGCGCCACAGGTGGCGCCAGCTGCCCTCTTCCTGCAGGCGCGCGGCGAGCGCCTTTTCTTCCGCCTTCAGCGCGTCGGCCTGGTCCTTGGGCATGGACGGCGGCAGTTGGACTTCCATCGTTACGTGAAATAGCATGGGGTTCTCCGTTTGAATATCACTGGCGCCGCATGCGGCGCAGCTTGTCGGCGTCGACGCGTACGCCCAAGCCCGGCGTGGACGGCACCTGCAGCGCGAAGTCGGCGTACACCAGCGGCTCCTCGAGCACTTCCTCGGTCAGCAGCAGCGGTCCGAACAGCTCGGTGTCCCAGGACAGGTCGGTGAAGGTGGCGCACAGGTGCGCGGTGGCGGCCGTGCCGATGCCGCCTTCCAGCATCGTGCCGCCATACAGGCCGATGCCGGCCAGCTGGGCAACGGTGGCGACCTGCTGCGCCGGCACCAGCCCGCCGGACTGGGCGATCTTCACGGCGAACACGTCGGCGCCCTCGATGCGGGCGATCTCGAAGGCGTCGAGCGGGCCATGCAGGGCCTCGTCGGCCATCAGCGCGACATCGAAGCGCGCCGCCAGGCGCCGCATCGCGGCGCGATTGGAGGCAGCCACCGGCTGCTCGACCAGGTCGATGCCGCCGGCTTCGAGCCGGGCAATGCCGCGCACCGCATCGAGTTCGCTCCACGCCTGGTTGACGTCGACGCGGACGCTGGCGCGGTCGCCCAGCGCGCGCTTGATCGCGAGGACGTGCTCGACGTCCTCCCGCAGGCTGCGCGCGCCGATCTTCAGCTTGAAGATGCGGTGGCGGCGCGCCTCGAGCATGCGCTCGGCTTCGGCGATGTCCTTCGCGGTATCGCCGCTGGCCAGGGTCCAGGCCACCGGCACGCTGTCGCGCACCCGGCCGCCGAGCAGCTCGGAGAGCGGCACGCCGAGCCGCTGCGCCTGGGCGTCGAGCAGCGCGGTCTCGATCGCGCACTTGGCGAAGCGGTTGCCCTGGATCGTCTTGCGCAGCTTCTTCATGACCGGCGCCACGCCGCTCGCGTCCATGCCCAGCACCAGCGGGGCGATGTGGGCGTCGATGTTGGCCTTGATGCTCTCCGGGCTTTCCTCGCCGTAGTTCAGGCCGCCGATGGTGGTGGCCTCGCCCCAGCCTTCGATGCCGTCCTCGCACAGGATGCGCACCAGCACCAGGGTCTGGGTGTTCATGGTCGCCACCGACAGCTTGTGCGGGCGGATCGTCGGGACGTCGACCAGCGTGGTTTCGATTTCGCGAATCATATTCGGTTCGTATAATATGTAAGGTGAATACACGATATTCCCGAAACTGATGGCCGTCCAACACTGATTTAGTATGGTTTCAATACCCTGGAGGTATGGAGATGGAATTGCGTCACTTGCGTTACTTCGTCGCCGTGGCGGACGAGAAGAACTTCACGCGCGCCGCCGAGCGCCTGAACATCGCGCAGCCGCCGCTGAGCCGGCAGATCCAGCAGCTCGAGGAAGAGCTGGGCGTGGTCCTGATCGAAAAGGGTTCGCGGCCGCTGCGCCTGACCGACGCCGGCAAGTTCTTCCACGCCCACGCGGCCGAGCTGCTGGCCAAGGCCGCGGACCTGAAGGCGATGACCCAGCGCGTGGGCAAGATCGACCGCAAGTTCGCGATCGGCTTCGTCGCGTCCACCCTGTACGGCCTGCTGCCGGAGATCGTGCGGCGCTTCCGCAACCGCTACCAGTCGCTCGAGATCAGCTTCCATGAACTGACCACGATGGAGCAGCTGCAGGCGCTCAAGGAGGGCAGGATCGATGTCGGGTTTGGACGGCTCAAGAGCGAGGATCCGGCCATCCGGCGCATCGTGCTGCGCGAGGAGGCCTTGATGGTGGCCCTGCCCGCGGGCCATCGCCTGAGCATGGCCGAGGGGCCGGTGAAGCTATCCCAGGTGGTGCAGGAACCCTTGCTGGTCTATCCGAAGAGTCCGCGCCCGAGCTTTGCCGACCAGGTGCTGGCGACCTTCAAGGAGCGCAACCTGGTGCCGCAGACGGTGCTCGAGGTGCGCGAGCTGCAGATCGCCGTCGGCCTGGTGGGCGCCGGCCAGGGCGTGGCGGTCGTCCCCCAGAGCCTGCAGGGCATGATCCGCACCGACGTGGTGTACCGCCCGCTCGACGACTTGAGCGCGGTGTCGCCGATCATCTTCAGCGCGCGCCACATGGACCGCTCGCCCGAGCTGGCGAACATGCTGGAGGTGATCTACGAGATCTACGACGAACTGGGCATCCCGCACACCAGGCACACGCTGTAGGCAGGCGCGCCGCGCTGTCAGGCGGCGGCTGCCGGCGCGGCCGGGGCGCCCGGGGTGCCCGGGGCACCATATGCCGCAGCCATCCGCCGCGCGATGCCGGCCAGTTCCTCGCGCAGGCTGGCCGGCTCCTGGATCACGACGCCGTCGCCGAATCCGAGCAGCCACCACACGAGCGCGCGCGTGTTCGGCACCGTGGCGGCCAGGTGCAGCCGGCCGTCGGCGCCGGCGCTGAGAACCTGGTCGGCGCTAAGCGGGGTCTCGTGCAGGTGCTCGCCGGCCGCCCGCGTGAACACGGCGCGCAGCGTGACCGGGGCGCCGGCGATCACGCCGAACTCGCCCGAGGCGATATAGGCGTCGATGTCGAACCCGTCCTTGCGGCGCGCCGGCTCGTACAGCGCCTCGGCATGCTGGACCCGGTGCAGCGCCAGCGTGCGCACGTCGTCGTAGCCGGCGAACATGCAGACCAGGTAGACCAGGCCGCCGCGCTGCACCACGGCGAGCGGATGGACCGAGGCGTACACGGTCGGCGCGCCGGCATCGCGCTTGCGGTAGTGGAGCCTGAGCTGGCGGTCCTGCATCAGCGCCAGGTAGACGATGCGCTGGCAGTCCTCGTCCATGCGGGGCGCCAGCAGCGGCTGCTGGGGCGGCACGCTGCGCACCTTGTCCAGCCAGGTGCGCGACGGCGCCGTGTCCTCGACCGTCGACAGGGTGCGCGCCGCGGAGCGGAAATGCGGCCGCAAGGCGTCGACCGTGACTGGCGGCAGGTGGTGCTGCAGGTGCTGCTCGACCAGGGTCAGCGTCAGGGCTTCCGGCACGGTCAGGCCAGGCAGGTCGAAGCTCGACGCCTCGCGCAGCCAGCTCCAGCCATAGGGTTTATCGCGGTTGTCGACCGCGACCGGAAACACGTTCGAGAGTTCCTTGAGGTCGCGCTGGACCGTCCGTTCGGTCACCTGGAAGTCGGCCGCGGCCAGGCGCTCGCACAATTCCTGCGCCGTTATTCTGGCCGGTGCGCGCGGCACCATGCGCAACATGTGCCACTGCCGCAGCAGCGATTGCTGGTTGGTTGCCATCAGACATTCTCCACTGCGCCGCGCTGCGCCGGTCGGCCGGCCAGCTCCTGGTTCAAAATTCAATGTTACCAAAAATATTGCAAGTAGGAAATATCCTACTTGGGGAGACCGCTGCGCCCGATCGCCTGGGACAGCACCTGCCGCACCAGTTCGCCGATGCCGGGCGCCGACGATTCCCGCTTGCCGGCCACGTTCAGGACCTGCACGGCGTGCCGCGCCAGGAAGCGCGCCACGTACTTCGGATGGACGCCGGGGCGCACGTGCAGCCAGGGCTTGCCCAGGCTGTCGGCGAACGCGGCGGTGCGTTTCGAGCCGCCGTCGAGCCTGTCGTCGAGCGTGAAGACCAGGGTCGCGTCGCTGTCGCGCACATTCCATTCGGTACGCTGCAGATAGGCCGCGGCCGGGGTCTCCTGCAACCGGTAGCGTTCCGGCAGCACCCCGTCCTCGGTCTTGCGCCCCTTCGGGCACCAGCCGCCATGGCGCACGCCATGTTCGATCGCCCAGTCGAGCGCGGCGCGGTCGGCGCCGGTCTGGCCGCCGGACACCAGCATGAAGCCGTCGCCGGCCAGGAATACGTCTTCCATTCGTTCTCCATATTCGCTTGTACAAGGCGCCAGCTTAGCCGGGGCCTGCGACAGCGGGCGTCGGGTCGCTCGTGGCGACACTGTCGCGCCCGCGATGGACGACGGAAAACGCCCGGCCCGGCCGCGCAGCCATGCGAACGCCGTGGCGCATTCCCTGCGACACAGGCTGTCGGATACTCTCCGAGAATGGCGGCATTCCAAGAGCAACCGGAGAAACACGCCATGACTTCCTACCGCCGCCGCACCGTCAACGCCACCCACCGCGGCATCGCGCCCCTCACCCGCACCTGGATCCTGCGCATCCTGGTCCCGCTCGCCGGGCACCGCGAGCTGGTCGGCTCGCGCGCCGTCATGTGCGACGCCCTGGCGCAGGTGCTGGGCCTGGACGAGTGGGTCGACCCGCAGGACCGCGCCTTCGACCCGGCGGCGGTGCGCGCCCGGCTGCGCGAACTGCACCGCGAGGCCGAGCGCAACACGGAGCGGGCGCTGCCCGCGGTCCTCGAGGCCAACATTGCCCGGCTGGCCGAGCTGGTCGGCCTCGACGCCACCGAGTGCGCCATCCTGGCCTTCGCCACCATGCTGCACCACGAACCCAGTCTCGACAGGGCGGCCGACATGCTCAACAGCCTGTCTCCGCTGGCGGTGGTCGACGTGCTGGCGCTGGTGCTCGACCTGCCGCTCGACGAGGTGCGCCGCGCGCTGTCGAGCCAGGGCGTGCTGGCGCGCTCCGGCCTGCTCAGCCTCGACCGCAACGGCAGCGGCACGCTGACCTCCAGGCTCGACCTGCTGTCGAAGCAGTTCGCCGCATCGGTGGTCGGCTCCGAGACCGATCCCCTGGCGCTGCTGCGCGATACGGTGGCGCCGAGCGCGCCGGCACGGCTGGCGCTGGCGGACTTTCCCCACCTGGGCGAGGCGCTGGCCATCCTGCGGCCCTACCTGGCGCAGGCCGTGGCCGGCAACCGCGAGGGCGTCAACATCTTCGTGCACGGCATGCCCGGCACGGGAAAAAGCGAACTGGCGCGCGCGCTCGCCGCCGAGCTCGGGTGCGAGCTGTTCGAGGTCGCCAGCGAAGACGAGGACGGCGACCCGGTCAACGGCGAACGCCGCCTGCGCGCCTACCGCGCCGCGCAAAGCTTCTTCGACCGCCGCCGCGCGATGCTGGTATTCGACGAGGTCGAGGACGTCTTCCGCGACGGCGACGCCCCCTTCGGCAGCCGCGGCACCGCGCAGCGGCGCAAGGCCTGGCTGAACCGCGCGCTGGAACAGAACCGCGTGCCCACGCTCTGGCTGTCGAACGGAATCGGCGGCATCGATCCGGCCTTCATGCGCCGCTTCGACATGCTGGTCGAGGTGCCGGTGCCGCCGCGCGCGCAGCGCGAACGGATCCTGCACGCCGCCTGCGGCGACCTGGTCGACGCGCCGACCCTGGCGCGCCTGGCCCGCATCGAGACGCTGGCCCCGGCCGTGGTCGACCGCGCGGCCTCGGTGGTGCGTGCGATCCGCGGCGAACTCGATGCCGCCGGCAGCGGACGCGCCCTTGCATGGCTGGCGAGCCGCACCCTGGAAGCCCAGGGCCATCCGGGACTGGAGGCCGGAGCCGCCGCGGCGCTGCCGCCCCACTACGACCCGGCGATCCTGCATGCCGACACCGACCTGGCCGCGCTGGCGGAGGGCATCGCGGCCAGCGGCAGCGCGCGCCTGTGCCTGTACGGCCCGCCCGGCACCGGCAAGAGCGCGTTCGGGCGCTGGCTGGCCGAGCGCCTGGACATGCCGCTGCTGCTCAAGGGCGCCTCCGAACTGATGTCGAAATGGGTGGGCGACAGCGAAAAGGCGATCGCCGCGGCATTCCGGCAGGCGCATCGCGAGGGCGCCCTCCTGATGATCGACGAGGTCGACAGCTTCCTGCGCGACCGCGACGGCGCGCGCCAATCGTGGGAAGTCACGCGGGTCAACGAAATGCTGACGCGCATGGAAAGCTTCGGCGGGGTCTTCGTCGCCTCGACCAACCTGATGGGCGACATCGACCCGGCCGCGCTGCGGCGCTTCGACATCAAGATCCGCTTCGACTACCTCGGCCCGGACCAGGGCGCGCTGATGCTGGCGCGGCAGTGCGCGGCGCTGGGCCTGGCGAGCCCGCAAGCGGCCGAGCAGGCCCGCGTGCGGCGCCTCGAGCGGCTGACGCCCGGCGACTTCGCCGCCCTCGCGCGGCGCCACCGCTTCGCGCCGTTCGCGCACGCCGCCGCGCTGGTGACAGCCCTCGAACAGGAGTGCGCGCTGAAAGGGTGCACGCCAGGCGCGATCGGCTTCCTGGCCTGAACGGAGCCAGGAACCGGGCCATGAAATATTATTTCATTTTGACAACAAAAATGACATAATCGTTCATCCCTTTTCCCCTGCCCGACCATGCCGAAACGCCTGTCCAAGTCCAAGCTGCTGGCCTTCCGCCAGTGCGAACGCCGCCTCTGGCTCGAACTGCACCGCCCCGAACTGCGCCAGGACGACGGCGCCAGCCTGGCCGCATTCGCGGCCGGCCACCAGGTCGGCGACCTGGCGCGCAGCCTGTACGATCCCGAGCGGCGCGGCGTGCTGCTCGATCCCGAGTCGGACGGCATCGACGCCGCGCTGGCGCGCACCCAGGCCCTGCTCGGCAGCGCCCAGCCGGTCTTCGAAGCCGGCTTCGACGCCGGCGGCGCCCTCGCCTTCGCCGACATCCTGCTGCCGCTCGACCCCGAGGCGCGGCGCTGGCGCATGGTCGAGGTGAAGTCGTCGACCTCGGTCAAGGACTACCAGCGCGAGGATGCGGCGATCCAGGCCTTCGTGGCGCGCGCCGCCGGCGTGCGGCTCGAGCGCATCGCGCTGGCCCGCATCGACAGCAGCTGGGTCTATCCGGGCCGGGGCGACTACCGCGGCCTGCTGGTCGAGGAAGACCTGAGCGCCGACGCCTTTGCCCGCAACGACGAAGTGGCGGACTGGGTCGCGCGCGCCCATGCTGTCGCGGCGCAGGCCGGGGAACCCGCGATCGGCCCCGGCGCGCATTGCGACAGCCCCTACGCCTGCGGCTTTGCCGGCCATTGCGGCGGCGACGGCCCGCAGGTGCGGTATCCGGTGCAGTGGCTGCCCAGGATCGCCAGCCGCGCCCTGAAACAGCACATCGCGGACGGCGCGGCCGACATGCGCGAGGTGCCGGATGCGCTCCTGAACGACAAGCAGCTGCGGGTCAAGACCCACACGCTGTCGAACGCGGTGTACTTCGACGCCGCGGGCGCCGCCGCCGACCTCGCGCCGCATCGCTTGCCGGCCTGCTTCATTGACTTCGAGACCATCGCCTTCGCCGTGCCGATCTGGGCAGGCACCCGGCCCTTCCAGATGATTCCCTTCCAGTTCAGCGTGCACCGGCTCGACGCGAACGGCGCCCTGGAACACAGCGCATTCCTCGACCTGTCCGGCGCCGATCCTTCGCGTGACTTCGCCGAAGCGCTGCTCGCTGCCTGCGGCGCAACAGGCCCGGTGTTCGTCTACAACGCCGGCTTCGAGACCGCCCGCATCGCCGAACTGGCCGCGCGCTTCCCCGACCTGGGCCCGGCGCTGCTGGCGATCAATGCACGCGTGGTCGACCTGCTGCCGATCGCGCGCGAGCGCTACTACCACCCCAGCCAGCAGGGCAGCTGGAGCATCAAGCAGGTGCTGCCGGCGGTGGCGCCCGACCTGCGCTACGACCAGCTCGACGGCGTGCGGGATGGCGGCGCCGCGATGCAGGCCTTCCTCGAAGCGATCGCGCCCGACGCCGATCCGGCGCGCAAGCGGCAGGTCGAAAGGCAGCTGCTCGACTACTGCCGCCTCGATACCCTGGCCATGGTGCGCCTGTGGGCATTCTTCGCGGGGCGCCAGGAGGCGGACGCACCGCTCGCCTGAGCCGGCGCTGCGACACCGGCTGTCGCCGCATCGCTTACCATGGTCGCATCCGCGCAAGGCCGCGCGGAGACTTGCCGTGAAAGGAATACCATGCATACCGAATCGTTCCGCGCCGCCCATGGCGCGGCGGACCCGCTGCTGCCGCAGGCCTGCGCCTGGATCGGGGCACTGCGCGAATCCGGCGACACCGTCCTCCCCTACCCCATCTCGCGCCTGCAGCGCCAGTTCAGGATCGGCTACGGCCGCAGCTGCGCGCTGGTGCACGCACTGGCGCAACGCGGCGAATGGCGCATCGTCTTCGACGAGGATGGGACCCGGTTTGCGCACCTGAACCCGGAGCTGCCGGCATGAGCGGGCCGTCGCAGCACATGAAAGGGGCGCCGCTGCCGCAGCGCGCCGCCATCGAGCACGCCGCCGCGCTGATCGCGCAGGCCGACGCCCTGGTCGTCGCCGCCGGCGCCGGCATGGGCGTCGATTCGGGCCTGCCGGATTTCCGCGGCAATGCCGGCTTCTGGCGCGCCTACCCGGCGCTCGCAAGGGCCGGCACCGCCTTCATCGACATCGCCACGCCGGCAGCGTTCCTGCGCGACCCGCGCCGGGCCTGGGGCTTCTACGGCCACCGGCTCGACCTGTACCGCCGCACCACGCCGCACGACGGCTATCGCCTGCTGCGCACCTGGGGCGAAGCACGCAGCCGCGGCTATTTCGTCTTCACCAGCAACGTCGACGGCCATTTCCAGAAAGCGGGCTTCGATCCGCTGCGGATCGACGAATGCCACGGCTCGATCCACCACCTGCAATGCCTGGCGCCGTGTTCGCCCGCGCTGTGGCCCGCGGCCGGCTTCGAACCGGCGGTCGACGGCGGCCGCTGCGAGCTGCTCGGCGCCCTGCCCGCCTGCCCGCGCTGCGGCGGCCTGGCCCGCCCGAACATTGCCATGTTCGACGACCACGGCTGGCTCGCCGAGCGGCGCGACGCCCAGGCGCTGCGCTGCCAGGGCTGGCTCGAGCAGGTGCGCCGCCCGGTGGTGATCGAGATCGGCGCCGGCCTGAGCATCCCGACGGTGCGCCACTTCGCCCACCGGGTGGTGCTGCGCCACGGCGGATCGCTCATCCGGATCAACCCGCGCGAAGCGCAGATCGGCAAGCTGCCGGGCGTGGCGCTCGCGGGCGGCGCGCTGGCGACGCTGGCGGCGATCGACGCCGTGCTCGGCGCGAGGGAGGCCTGAAGCGGCTTTGGTCACAAAAGCCCGGTACTTTCAGGTATTATTTCTTTATAACAACAATCTCCATCCGCACACCAGCCATGCCAGCAACCAACATTACCGTCATCAGCGTCGCGCTTGCCCGACTTTACTTCGCCGTGCTTCTCTCCCACCTGAAAGCGGAGCTGGAAAAACCGGCCGACGAACGCGACATCACGCTCCAGTACAAGCACATCGTCGCGCGCACCCGGGCGACCTATCCGGACGCGGCGTATATCGAGGCGGCGATTCCGACGAATATCGGTACCCGCCTGCTGGTCGTGCAGCTGATCTGTGAAAAGCTGGGCTTGCCCAACCTCGCCTGCCTCGGCGTCAATGCCGGCGGCGAGCCGGGCATCGGTTACACCGAGAGCAGGGATTGGGAGATGGACAAGGCGGCGGTGCTGGCCTACGATTGGGGCCAGGTCAGCGCCGGGATCGTCAATGCATTCGACCTCGAGGCAAAAGAGGCCGCCCAGCGCGCCGAAAAGAAGCCGGCCAGGAAGGTGTCCGATCCCGCAGCACGCGACATGCTGTACCGGGCGGACAAGGCGAATCCGGGCACCTACCAGGTCGACAATTACCAGAAAGAGGCCATGATCAAGCTGATCATGAAAGGCCTGTCGATCGACGATGCCTTTGCCGCGGTGAGCGAATAGGCGCGCTGTCCGGGCCTCAGGCGCCGACCATCTGCGCCACCAGCTGCGCGCAGCGTGCCTGGGCCGCGCCGCGTTCCAGGGGCAGCGCGACGAACCAGAAGCGCTTGCCGGCGTCGACGCGCCATGGACTGCGTCGCTCGACATCGGCGCGCTCCGGGCGTTCCGGGTCCTCGGGGTAGACCAGCGCCCCGACCGCATTCCCATCCCGGCCGGCAAAGCGTGCCAGGTAGGCCGCCAGCTGGTACAGGTCGTCGCGCTGCGGCTTGCCATGGATGCGCTTGTATTTCGCATCGACGATCGCCCGCACTTCCTCGCCCTCGCACAGCAAGGCGTCGGGCATGAGCGTGCCCATCCGGGTCCCATCGATCTCGCTCGTCAGCAGCCTGGCATGGCCGCTTTCGTCCCGCGTTCCATGGCGCACCACCAGCGGCCGGCAGGCCGTGCGCAGCACGTGGAGAACGTGCAGCTCCCACAATTCCGCGACATCGAGCAGCACGCCGTGCGTTTCGCCGCTGTCCGTGGCCGACGTCGTCATGCCGCGCCGCGTCGCGATCTGGCGCGACAACTCGGCAAAGCGGGCGAATCCGGCGGTGATCGGCGTGTACCGGATCCTGGCCAGCTCGGCCTTGCTGGGCACCGGCGGGTGGGCGCCGGCGGCGGCCACGAGATGCGGCAGCAGCTCGGCGGCGCGCTCGGGCAGCCACTGCAGCGGCGCGCCCTTCAGCTCGCGCCGCAGCGTGGCGTAGGCCGCGACGATCACGTTGCTCACCGCATGGTCGAGCGTCCGCTCGCGACGCACCGACACCACCTTCGGGCTGCCGGCGGCGCGCAGGCGGATCGACTCGCGCACGCTGAGCGCTCCGCGCAGCATCGTGCCGGCGGTCCTGGTTTCATGGCGCAGCGCCGGCAGGCCATGGCGCGCCGCTTCGACGAAGGCCCGGCCCCAGATCACGGCGAGCAGCGCCGCGATGAAGTTCTCGTGCCGCTCCAGCACGCCCGGCATTTTCGCCAGGACGATGGACTGGATCTCGGACAGCCACTCGAGAATCCTGGGCCGCCCGAAACGCGGCTCGATGACCAGGGTATGCCCTTCGAACACCACGGTGCCGATGTAGCGGCCGGCACGCCAGGTGCCGTCGCGCTCGCAATACACGATTTCCTCGTCCTCGACCTGGCCGTCATCCGACAGCGCGACCACGAAATCGCCGGCCCTGACGCCGCGCGCCAGCCGGCGCAGCCATTTGTCGGCTTCATCCGACGGCGCTTCGAACGACGACGAATCCGTCACGCAGAGCCTGATTGCCTGGGCCTTGACGGCCTCGGCCGCCCCCTTTTTCCTGGCCATGCCGCCCCCCGCCGCTTACTTGACCGGGGCGCGCGGCCGCAGGAACGCAGCGCGCAACGCCGCAAGCTCGAGCTCGCGCGCCTGGCTGTCGAGCCCACCCAGGTACTGTTCGAGCAGGGGCGAAATCGACAGGCGCCACAGCCGGTGGATCGGATCCGTGGGCTCGTTCTTGCTGTTCCAGAGTTTCGGCGCACCCTTCGACGGCAGCGACGCGTGCAGGAATTCGACGATATCGAGGAAGTAGGTATGCCCGATCTCGTACTGCGCACCGAGGACGGCGCTGTCGCGGATGCGCGCGTTCAGGTCGGCGGCGGCGGCGGCGAGGTCGGCGAAATCCTGGCTCACGTCGTTCCAGGAAACGCCCCTCCCGCCTGCCTGCACGCTGCGCTGTTGCACCTCGTTCCAGCGCGCCTCGGCCGCCACCAGCAGCGCGGCGGTGCTGAACGGGCACAGGAACCAGAAGAAGCGCCTGCGCAAGGCAAAGTCGAGCTGCTCGACCGACTGGTCGATCAGGTTCATCGTGCCCACGATGTAGAGGTCGTCGGGAATCCTGAGCGTCATCGGCTTGCCGTCGACGCCATGCCCGGGCAGGTCGACCGTTTCGTTACGGTTCTCGAGCAGCGAAAAACACTCGCCCAGCATCCGGCTCAGATCGGTCCGGTTCATCTCGTCGAGGATCAGCACATGCGGCAGGTGCGGGCCCGCGCCCTTGCGCTGCTCCTCGATCTCGGCGATCAGCGTCAACAGGCGGCCGGGCTTGTACTCGGTGGCGCCACCGGGAACGATGTGCAGGCCGCGCACGAAGTCCTCGTAGCTGTATGCCGGATGGAGCTGCAGCCGGTGCACGTTGTCCACGCAGCGCTGTTCGATCGCGGCCTGGGACTCGAAATACCCGGTCGGTCCCAGTTGCGCGAGCGCGCACGCGTGGATCAGCTTGCGCGCCAGCTGCTTGGCCTGGAAGGTCTTGCCGGTGCCCGGCGGGCCGTAGAGCACCACCTGGCGCTTGTGCTGGACCAGCTCGACCGACGGACCGGCGTCGTCCTCGTCCTCGTCGGAGCCGTCGTACCAGGCCGATACCAAGGGCTTTTCGTAGAAGTCGAGCGTTTCCGGCGGCCGGCCCAGGAGCGTTCCCAGCTGCTGCCGGATCGACAGCAGTTGCTGGTCCTCGTTGTCGGCCGGGGAGCGGGCAAGCGGCTTGAAGACCGCCAGCACCTGGGCCTTCTGGCGGGCGCTGCCGATCCGTTCGAATTCTTCGGGGAACAGGAGATGCAGCAGGATATGGCGCAACTGCTTCGACTTGCCGTCCTCGACGTCGACGGCAAATTCGCGGAACGTCCAGGGATCGGCCAGCAGGTCGGCGCGGCGCTCGGCGCCCAGCATCTTGAGCTTGAGCGCCAGTTCGATCAGGTAGCCGAGTTCGTAGGGCCGGCGCGTGTTGTAGCCCAGCCCCGCGCCGCCCAGGCCGCCCTGGAAAGCACGCACGATCTCGCTATCGTCCGCGATCTGCTCGCCTACCCACTCGAGCACCTCGTTGACCGCCGCACGCTTGCGCGCCGGGCCTATCTTCGACGGAAACAGGAGATAGACGCACAATGCTTCCGCACCGAGGCGCTTGACGTCGGGCGAGGCGTCCTGGAGCTGGTCGCGAAATTTTTCGATGAACGAACGTTTGCCCTCTTCCGGATTGTCGTTGAAGCGTCGCTTCAAGTCCTGCAGGTTCGCCAGGGTCCATACCGCTGCGCCTTGCGACAGCAGTGAACCGTCCGCGGCGAGGCAGCGGTCCCGGAACGTCTCCGCCGCCTGGTAGACCTGCTTGCTGTTGTGCGCGCCCGAAAACCTTGCCATTCCGTTCCCCACTGATAGTTGCATTATAGAAATTGCATCCATCATAGGGGATAGCGGCAGGTCTTACAAGGCGGCGCTGTCACCGTTCGCTGTGGATGAGCCCGATCGCAAGGCGAAACAACTGATCGGCAGAAGTGATCTTCCCGCCATCGAGCATCCGGCGCCATCCCAGGTAGTTCGGCAGGTAGCGCGATGCGACCCCATGGAAAGGCGCCAGCCATGCGCGCAAGCGCTGGTGATAGGCGTTCACGTTCTGTACGTGGATGGCGCCGTTCGGGCCCGGCCGGATCCGCTGGCCGGCGCTGACATTGACGGCCTGGTGCGCAATACCGTGGGCACGGGCGAAAACACGATAGGCCGCGTTCGCGTCCGTCACAAGCAAGACGTCCCTGTCCAGGAAGGGCAGCAGGTGGCGCTCGAGCTGGATCTTGCTGACCGGGCCGCGGCCGGTGACGGCATCGATAGTCTGCTTGTTGCGGTCACGCGCCACGAGAATGCAGTCGAGTTCGCGTGAAATGCCGCGCCTGCTGGCCGCGCCACCCCGCTTGCGCGCCGGCCGATCGAGCGTGCGCGAACCTTTCTGGGATTCCAGGATGAACATTTCGTCGGCCTCGGCGATACCGTTTAGTCGGGCTGGCCGGTCCGCCTTCACCCGATCCAGGAAGCGATGACGCCAGCGGAAAGCGGTGTTACGGTGTACCTCGACGCCGTCGGCCGCCGCCCGCACCGGGCGCGATGCCCGCAGCGCATCGAGATAAGCCAGCCATTTTCCACGCAGCCGCAGGCCCGCCAACGGGGTACCGGTCAAGTCGTTGAAGGTGCGCCGGCACGCGCGGCAACGGTAGCGCTGCAGGTCGTTGGCATGGCCATGCCGGTGCCAGCGTTCACACCGGCAATGGGGGCAGCAGCGTCTGGCCGACCTGACTTGTGCGATCAGCGCGAGCACCTGGTGCAGCCCGGCAGCCGGTTGCAAGGCGTCGAGGACGCGCAGCCGCTGGGGCCCGTTCAGTGCGGGCAAGGCCGCAAACCACTTCGTGAAGCGAGGCGCTTTCATGACGGACCCGTATCGATGGCGATGCGGGTTGGACCGTGAATGAGCTCGACAGTTCACTGCTCATCCATAGTGAACGGTGACAGCGCCTACAAGGCGGCGCGGGCACGCGCCACTGCCGGCGACATCAAGGCTTCGCCGCCGCCCGCGCCTGCGCGATCCAGCCATCGAACACCTGCTGGTGATACTTGATCCAGCCTTCCGTATGGCGCGCGATATCCTCCTGCCCGTTTTCCCCGGTGCGCATGCGCTCGTTCTGGGCATTGATGTCGGCAATCGGCAGGCGCATGACTTCGAACAGCTTGGCCGCCGCCGGGTTCTTCTCGGCCCAGGCGCGGTTCACGACGATGCGCGTGGTATTCACGGAGAAGCCGTAGTCGCTGCCGTCGTTCAGCTTGGTGTTGGCGTTGCGCGGATTGGCCGAGAACGGCACCTGCAGCCAGACCACGTCCTTGCCCGGCACCAGCACCCCGCTCACCCAGTACGGCGTCCAGGTGTAGTACAGGATCGGTTCGCCGCGCTGGTAGCGGCCGATGGTGTCGGCGATCAGCGCGGCATAGCTGCCCTGCACGTGCTGCACCGTGTCGCGCAGCTTGTAGGCGTCCATGTGGTGCTCGACCATCGCTTCGCAGCCCCAGCCGGGAGTGCAGCCGGTCAGGTCGGCCTTGCCGTCGCCGTCGTGGTCGAACAGCTTGGCCAGGTTCGGGTCGCGCAGCTGGTCGATGTTGGTGATCTTGTACTTCTCGGCCGTCGCCTTGTCGATCAGGTAGCCTTGCGCCGCCGGACCGGCATACTGGCCAGTGCGCAGCAGCTTGGCGTCGCCGCCGGCATTGTCGTAATAGTCCTGGTGCAGCGGGTCCCAGTGCACGGCGAGGAAGGTGGCGTCGCCGTTCGCGATCGCGATGTGGGCGGCCGGATAGTCGACTTCCTTGATCGGCTGCGTCTCGTAGCCCAGCTTTTGCAGGGCGCGGTCGACCAGCATGGTCTGGAAGGTTTCTTCCGCGACCGAGCTTTGCAGCGCCTGCACCTTGATGCCCTTGCCGGGCAGTTCGTTATTCGGCGCGGTAGCCGGCGCGGTAGCCGGCGCGCCAGCCGGCGTTTGCGCCATGGCCAGCCCGGTGCTCAGGGCGAGCGCGGCCAGCCCCAGGGCCGAGAACCAGCGGAACTTGCGCTGCGTGTTGTAGGTTACCTTGAAATGTTCAGTCTGATGCATCTGGATCCTTTCGTATTCTTTAACTTCGCTTATCGCGCCGTGGCCGGGGCGCCCGGCGCCGCGGCATCGGCGCGCTGCGGGCGGCCGCGCAGCAGGCGCAGGACGAAGCCGGCCGGGCCGGTCTCGTACCAGTGACGCACGCCACGGCGCGGCTGGCCCATCGCCTGCGTCAGGCGGTCCAGCATGATGGCCAGCACCACGATGCCGAGGCCGCCGACGGTTGCCAGGCCCATGTCCAGGCGGCCGATACCGCGCAACACCATCTGGCCCAGGCCGCCGACCGCGATCATCGAGGCGATCACCACCATCGACAGCGACAGCATCAGCGACTGGTTGATGCCGGCCATGATCGAGGGCATCGCCAGCGGGAACTGCACCCGGGTCAGCAACTGCCAGGGCGAAGCACCGTACGCGCGCGCCGCTTCGATCAGGTCGGGCCGCACCTGGCGGATGCCGAGATTGGTCAGGCGCACCAGCGGCGGCAGCGCGAACACGATGGTCACGATCACGCCGGGCGCATTACCGATACCAAACAGCATGACCACCGGCACCAGGTAGACGAAGGCGGGCGTGGTCTGCATCGCATCGAGCAGCGGGCGCAGGATGTTCTGTGCACGGTCGTTGCTGGCCAGCAGGATCCCCAGGGGCAGGCCGATCACCAGGCAAAAGGCGAGCGAGGTCAGCACCAGCGACAGGGTGATCATCGCTTCCGGCCAGACGCCCAGCACGGAGAGCCCCAGCAGCGCCAGCACGGTGCCGACGGCCAGGGTGCGGGTGGTGAACTGCCAGGCCAGCAGGCCAATGATGGCGATCACGACCAGTGCCGGTGCGGCCAGCAGCACCTGGCTGGCGCCGTTCAGGGTCGCGTCGATCGGCGCGCGCACGGCCTGGAACAGCGGACGGAAATGCTCGACTACCCAGCCCAGGCCATCGTTGATCCAGGATTGCAGCGGCAGCGAGCCGTCGACAAGTTGGGACAGGTGGAAGCCGCCGGCATGCTCGGGCGCGACGGCCGGCTTGGCGGCATCGAGCCAGGCGGTGTCGCTCGGGGGTGCCGGCAGCCAGGGATTGACCTCGCCGGCCTGCTGGGTGGCCTGCTGGGCGGCCTGCTCCACTGCCGGCGTGTTTGTCATGTCCGCGGCCATCTCTGCCGCCGCTTCGACGCCATGGGTGCTATTCGGATTCATGGGTGTCCTTTCTGTGTCTGTTGCTCGGCAATGGGGGGCGTGTCGCGGTCGAGGAATTTCAGCAAGGTCGTCTTGCTGATGGCGCCGCGGAAGCTGCCGTCGCTGCCGACCACCGGCACCGCGTACGGCAGTTGCGCCACCTGGCCGAACAGGCCGGCAACCGGCTCGTCCGCATGAATGGTCTGCACGTCCGGCAGGTAGGCATGCGCCAGGCCCAGCGGTCCGACGTGGCCGTCGAGGGCGCTGCGCAGCGAATCGGCCGACACCACGCCGAGGAATTCGCGCTTGGGGCTGACGACGTAGGCATAGGCCCGGTCCTGCTCCTCCAGCATCGACAGCGCGGCGCGCGAGCCGCGGGTCGGCGATTCGGAGACCACGATCTGGCTCTTGCGGGCGATATCGCCGGCCTTGAACACGGCCGCGGCATCGACGCCATGCACGAAGTTGCGCACGTAGTCGTTGGCCGGCTTGCGCAGGATCTCTTCCGGCGTGCCCACCTGCACCACGTGGCCATCCTTCATGATCGCGATGCGGTCGCCGATGCGCATGGCTTCGTCGAGGTCGTGCGAAATGAAGACGATGGTGCGGCGTTTGACCTGCTGCAGGCGCAGCAGTTCGGACTGCATCTCCGTGCGCATGATCGGGTCGAGCGCGGAAAATGCCTCGTCCATCAGCAGGATCGACGGGTCGGACGCCAGCGCGCGCGCCAGGCCCACACGCTGCTGCATGCCGCCCGACAGTTCGTCCGGATAGCTGGCGCCATAGCTGGCCAGGCCGACCTGCTCCAGCGCCTGCCGGGCCAGTTCGTGGCGCTCGGCCTTGGGAATGCCGGCCAGCTCCATGCCGAAGGCGGTGTTGTCGAGCACGGTCAGGTGCGGCAGCAGCGCGAACGACTGGAACACCATGCTGATGTCCTTGCGGCGCAGCGCACGCAACTGCGCGTCCGGCAGCGTGTTGATGTCGTTGCCCTCGACCAGGATGCGGCCGGCGGTGGGCTCGATCAGGCGGTTGAGCATGCGCACCAGGGTCGACTTGCCCGAACCGGACAGGCCCATGATGACGAAGATCTCGCCCGCTTCGATCGTGAAGCTGGCGTCAAACACGCCGATCGTGCACCCGGTCTGCGCCAGGATGTCCTGCTTGCTGGCGCCCTGGCGGACGAGCTCGAGCACCGCGTCCGGCTGGTCGCCGTACACTTTGAAGACATGGTCGATGACGATTTGTTTTGCCACGTTGTGGTTCTCCTTCGATTGTGCGAATGGATGACACCTGCAGCAGGGTCTGCGGGCTTCCGGCGGGAATCGACGCACCCCGGGCCGTCGGCGATCCCGCGGCACGGGGCGCGCGCAGGCGACGGACAGGGAGGGACCCGCTGGTCCGGCGCAGCGCTGCCGGTGCTGGGTGTCATGTGCGTGTCTGAAAGAGGCTGGGTTACAGGACTTTCAGGCACGCTGGCGCCATGCAAGGCAGGGCACCGGAATGGTCGACGAACGATGCGTCGAACGATCTTGATGTGGGCGCAAGGCCCAAGGGTTATTTTCCATGCCAGGCATGGAAAACAGGGAATACCGCTTACTACTAGGTATTTTTGTTTTAAAGAGAGGCAGAACTATAGCAAAAAGATATATCGATGTCAACTAGCATTTCACTTGGGAACGTGCTAGCAATATTTACGCACCTCCTCCACCAGCACTCGCCGCAGCCTCGCTGGTGTTACTTTAACATGCAATTAAGATAACTTCCTCTTGCCGGCGATTCAATTGTGCGCTGCCTGCAATGCAACAAGCTGCGCCCCCTCCCGGCACGGAACGCTCCGCCCCTCGCCGGGAAGCCGGGCCACAGGCTGCTGCTGTCTTGGCGCTCTAGCCCGGATCGGCCTGGTCAAATGGTGGGGTGCGGTCCGTTGCCAGCAATTCGCCAGGATTGCACGGCCTCTTACAAATGGTTTCGACTGAAACGTTTACGCGCTATCGTGCGCGCCCCTCCAGCAAGTAGGCTAATGGGCTCGGCAGGCCCACTGCCGCCGATCGCCATTTCTTCAAACGGAGTTTTCCTTGTCCGAAACTAAAGTTTCCCATCCGGAGACGGTCATCAAAATCATCGGTGTCGGCGGTGCCGGCGGCAACGCCGTCAACCACATGGCATCGAGCGGACTGTCCACTTTCGAATTCATTTGCGCGAATACCGACGCGCAGGCCCTGTCGAAGACCCAGACCGAAAAGCGCATCCAGCTCGGCGAAAGCGGCCTGGGCGCCGGCAGCGACCCCATGGTCGGGCGCGAAAGCGCCACGCGCGAACGCGCCCTCCTCGCCGAGGCGCTCAAGGGCGCCGACATGGTCTTCATCACCGCCGGCATGGGCGGCGGCACCGGCACCGGCGCCGCCCCCGTGATCGCCGAAGTGGCGCGCGAACTGGGCATCCTGACCCTGGGCGTGGTGTCGAAACCCTTCGACTTCGAAGGTCCGCGCCGCATGCGCGTGGCCGAGGAAGGCATCGCGACCCTGGCGCGTTGCGTCGACTCGCTCATCATTGTCCTGAACAGCCGCCTCGAGGAAGTCCTGGGCGAGGATGTCACGCAAAAACAGGCGTTTGCCGCCGCCGACGAGGTGCTCAGCAAGGCGGTGACCGGGATCGCGGAAATCATCAGCGTGCCCGGCATGGTCAACGTCGATTTCGAGGACGTGCGCACCGTGATGCGCCAGACCGGCATGGCGATGATGGGCTCGGCCGAACACGCCGGCGACGACCGTGCCGTGAAGGCGGCCGCCGAGGCGATCGCGTGTCCCCTGCTCGATGGCGCCAACCTGCGCGCCGCGCGCGGCGTGCTGGTCAACATCGCCGCGTCCGAGGAAACCTTGAAACTGCGCGAAACCAAGCTCGTGATGAACGCGATCTGCGCCCAGACCAACGACGACGCCATCATCAAGTTCGGCGCGGTCTTCGACGACACGCTGGGCGACGCCATGCGCGTGACGGTGGTCGCCACCGGCCTGAACCGCCCCAGCGACTTCCCGCCCGGCGCCAGGCGCGCATCGATACCGCGCCCCGGCGCCCAGCCACAGTCGGTCCTGCGCCAGAATGCGATGCATGTGCCGACGCGGCCAACGTCCGGGCAGCACGAGATGCGCTCGGCGTCCCTGTCGCGCCAGTCCGCCTCGCCCCCCGGCGAGGATGGGCAGTAGCGCCAGCGGCGCGTTGCCGACCGGCCCGGCCCAGCCCCGGCCGGTCAGCGCATCAGGCCCTTGATCACATCGGCGCCGAAACCCATTTTCTCGTAGTGCGCCTCGCACATCGCGATGTAGTCGTGGACATCGAAATGGCCCGCCGAATTGCCTTGCTCGTCGAGCCAGATCAGCGGTCCGCTCACGATGAAGAACACGCGCATCGGCTCTTCGTGCTCGAAGGCGACCAGGGTATGGCCCTCGCCCGGCGTTTCGTAGACGAAGTCGCCCTTCGTCGCGGTCCAGTCGTGCTCCAGGTAGCCCCATTTTCCCGAGATGGTGTAGGCGAACACTTCGTGCGGATGGTAGTGGCGGTTGACCAGCCCGGCCTTCTTCGCCATCAGGATGTCGCACCACTTGTTCGCCGACGGCGAGATCCAGAGCGGGCGCGACGACACGGTGTCGGTGAACGGAACGTAGAGCCGTTCGTCCTCGGACGCGGCATTCGCAATGAATGCCTCGGGAAGCGCGTGCGGCTTGAACGGGTTGGCGATCGGATTCAGGTCGCGCCAGAATTCGTTGGTGGCCTTGTCTACCATCGGAGTCTCCTGCTTGGTGAGGTTGGATGAAGGAACATCCAATATAGCGCCTGTCGCGGCCCGATGATTGACTGAGCGGGACATGAATCGGGCGACTGACGCACCGTCGGCCCCGCAAATCCGGCCGGGCGTGCTATGTTTGCGGGAGTACGCTGCGAACCGCCATGGAAGCGGCAGCGACCGATGGAGACGACCCGATGCGCGCGCGTTCACCCTGTGATTCCCCCTGCACCACCCATGCCTCGACGGCGCCGGTGGCGCCTGGCGACCGGCTGTCCTACTGGGACAGGTATAACGCCGCTGCGCTGGTCGGCCTGCGCACTACGTCGCCGTCCCCGGGCGGCCTGCTCGCGCGCCAGACCAACGTCGCGCTTGCGGCCATGCGCCTCGCCGACATTGCAGGCAATGCGCACGCAATCGAGCGCAGCGCGCGCCTGGCCGGCATGTATCCGAAGGACGCGGTATTCGCCTGCCATCTGGTGCAGGGCACCGCAGTCTTTATCCAGGGCGGCGAGCAGTTCGCGCTGGCCGCCGGCGACACCATCGTCTACGACACGCGCCGCCCCTACACCCTGGCCTTCCTCTCCGACATGCGGCAATTCCTGGTCGACATCCCGGCCGCCGAGCTGGACGCATACTGGGGCCTGCGCGTGGACGACCTGCCCTTGACGATCGCTCCGCATGGCGGCGTCGGCGCCGCGCTCGGCGCCGAGTTGCGGCGCACCTTGCGCGGCTATCTGCGGGCGCCCACGCCGGAAAGCAGCATCACCCTGCCGGCCTGCACCCACACCGTGCTGCGGACCATGGCGCAGTCGCGCCTGCGCGGTCCCGATGCCCTGCCCCAGTCGCTGCTGCACGTCCTCGCCGCCAGGATGCACGTCGCCCGGCGCCTGCGCGACCCCGATCTGAGCCCGCACGACGTGGCCAGGGCCACCGGGGTCTCGGTACGCCACCTGAACCGCCTGTTCGCACGGGAAGGCAGCTCGCTGGCCGAGCATATCTGGGCGCAGCGGGCGGCGATGGCGTATCGCGACCTGGTACACCCCGGCGCACAGCCCGCGGCCATCGGCGAGATCGCGTTGCGCTGGGGGTTTTCCAGCCCGGCGCACTTCTCCCGGACCATCGCGGCGGCCTACGGGGCGGCGCCGTCGGCGCTGCGCAGGAAGGCGCAGGGTGAGGCGGCGTGAACGCATCACATCAACCAAGGAGACCGACATGCACATCCCCTCCATGCAAGACCGGGTCAGCGCCGACGAGTGGCAACTGCGCTGCGACCTGGCCGCCTGTTACCGGCTGGTTGCGCTGTACGGCTGGACCGACCTGATCTTCACCCACATCAGCGCCCGGGTTCCCGGACCCGAACACCACTTCCTGATCAACCCCTACGGCATGATGTTCGACGAGATCACGGCCTCGTCGCTGATCAAGGTCGATCAGGACGGCAACAAGCTGTCCGAGTCGACCTTGCCGGTCAACCGCGCCGGGTTCGTCATCCACAGCGCCATCCACGCCGCGCGCGACGATGCGCAGTGCGTGATCCACACCCACACCCGCGCCGGCGTGGCAGTCAGCGCCCAGCGCGACGGGGTGCTGCCGATCTCCCAGCAATCGACCTTCGTGCTCGCCTCGCTGGCGTATCACGATTACGAGGGCGTGGCGCTGCACGACGCCGAGAAGCCGCGGCTGCAGGACGACCTGGGGACCGCCAATTTCCTCATGCTGCGCAACCATGGCCTGCTGACGGTCGGCGCCAGCATCGCCGACGCCTTCCTGTCGATGTACATTTTCGAGAGCGCCTGCCAGATCCAGCTGGCCGCCCAGGCGGGAGGCGGCGAACTGCGCATGATCGCACCGGACATCCTGGCCGGCACCGCCGAATCGATGCGGGTCCAGACCGCGGGGCTGGGCGGCGCCTTCGCCTGGCCCGCGCTGCTCCGCAAGCTCGAGCGGGTGGACGACAGCTACCGCTCGTAAGCGATCCTGACAATACGATCAGGGGACAGGCGTGAACGGTTCGTCACGCTGGCGAAAGGTCTTGCCTCAGCGCGCGAACGGATACCCCGGGCGGTGCATGCGGAACAACTGTGCGGGAGTGATCTCGAAATAGTCGGCAGGCCCGCCGCCGCGCAGGATGTGCCCGGCGCCGGCGGTATCGTAGATGCCGTCCTTCAGCAGCTGGCGGGCGATATGCACGCCCACCACTTCGCCCAGCACCAGCCGGTTGCCGGTATCGGCGCCCGTGGTCGTTTGCAGCGCAATCACCTGGGTGACGCGGCATTCGAAGGCCACTGGCGACTCCGCCACGCGCGGCGTCTGCACGACGCGCGCGGGTGCCGGCGTCAAGCCAGCCAGCGCGAATTCGTCGACCTCCGGCGGCGCCGGCGCGCAGCTGAGGTTCATGGCCTCGGCCAGCGGACGGGTGGCGAGGTTCCATACGAACTCGCCGGTCGCCTCGATATTGTTGAGCGTGTCCTTGCGCCCCTGGCTGGAGAAGCCGATGATGGGCGGGACGTAGTTGAAGGCGTTGAAGAAGCTGTAGGGGGCCAGGTTCAGGACGCCGTCGGCGCTGCGGCTCGATATCCAGCCGATCGGCCGCGGCCCGACGATGGCATTGAAGGGGTCGTGCGGCAGCCCATGGCCGTGCGCGGGTTCGTAGAAGTGGTAGTCCTGACTCACGTGAGCAATCCAATGTAAATGGCAGACGGGCCATTGTGCCAAAGGATGCGATTCGTTGTCGGGCGCGGCCGCCGGGTCTTGCGTCGGGGCGCCGCATGCGGGCGGACAGCACATGTATTTTTGGATGCGTACCTAGAAATCGAAGCTGGCTTCGATGGCGGCACCGGGCGAATAAACGCCGCCGCCGTTACGCGCAATCAGTGCTTCCTTCAGGACGACGAGAATCTCGCCGCGCTCCGGCGTCAGGTGCGCAGGGTTCACTGCCTCCCGCGAGACTGCCCGGATCTCTCGTCGATCCCAAGTTCGTCCACGATGCTGGCACGAAGAGCGGCGACACTACTGGAGCGACACTGACCACCACTTCGAACGACAGTCGCTACTGTCGGTGGAGAAGGAAATGGCTCGTTAATCACCTCGAATTCAGGACGCACGTGTCGTTTGCTGATCAAGGCAACACCCAAGCCAGATGACACGCCCGACAAGATCCCCGATGTGCTGCTACAGGTCAGAATGGTTTCCAGATTGACTTCTCGATGGTGTTTTGCGTCCATCGCCCATTCGCGATAAAAGCATTCGTCATCGAATGCCAAAAATGGTACAGGCTTCTTATAGTCCAACTGCAGATCGGGACTCTTTATCCAGAATAGCGGCTCCTTGAACAGCATCGTGTCCGAGGTTTGCACCCTGTTTTCAAAGAGTTGAAAAACGCCGATATCCAGCATTCCTTCTTCAAGCTGATCTTCGATACGCAGACTCTGGCCAGTAATGGTATGGACGCGCACCTCCGGGTACAAGCGCATGAATCGGCCCAGTATGCGAGCCAGCCCTGCGTTTGTCACATCCTCGGTCATGCCGAGACGAATCTTTCCGTGCAATGCTTGTTTCGTCAGGCTGAGCAGCGCTTCGTCATGCAGGGCCAGGATTCTCCGGCCATAGATGAGGAGCTTTTCCCCCTCGCGCGTGAACACGGAGGTGCTGGACGTGCGATCCAGCAGCGCACACCCCAAGCTTGCCTCGAGCCGCTTGATCTTGTGGGAAACCGCCGATTGCGAGAGCGCGAGCCGCGCTGCCGCCCGGGTAACGCCTCCATGATCCGCGATCGCGCACAAGGCCTCCAGGCTTCCAATGTCGAGCTTACTCATACCCTCGAAATGACAGAATCCGATTGAACGATCTTAACTATTCATTGGCGTCATGTCCAGGCGGACGCTAGGATGAGTACTCAGATGAAGGAACGCTATGGAATCTATTGCAAATCGTCATGTGTTAATCGAAAACAACCGTATTGCTTATGGAGTGTACGGAGAGGGGGACCCGGTTGTCTTGCTGCATGGAACACCATCATCGTCCTTGATTTGGCGGAATATCGTTCCTCACCTGGTCGAGGAAGGATACAAGGTGCATGTATTCGATCTCCTTGGATATGGACATTCCGAGCGTCCATGGGATCCGGCAGTCGACACATCAATTTCGGCCCAAGTGCCGATCCTGGAAAAGCTCCTGGATTATTGGGGGCTCGCCGACACACACCTTGTTGCCCACGATATCGGTGGCGGTATTGCACAGCGCTTGGGGATTTTTGCGCCCCACCGATTACGCACGCTGACAATGATCGACGTAGTGAGTTACGACAGCTACCCATCGAAGCGAACGAAAGCACAAATCGAAGCAGGCCTGGAAGCCTTGGTCAAGGTACCGAACGACATCCATCGTGAGCATTTTCGGGAATGGCTGGAGTCAGCAGTAGTCGATAAGGAATCATTCCATACAGACGCGCTCGAGACCTATCTTTCCTTTATCTCGGGCGACATCGGGCAAGGCAGTCTCATCCAGCACCAGATTCGACACTACGACCCTAAGCACACGATGGCGATCGCCGATCGGATGCACGAACTTGGTCGCATCCCGGTAAAGCTGATCTGGGGTGAAAACGATGCCTGGCAGGTCAGCGATTGGGCGCATCGACTCAAGGATGCCATTCTTGGTTCCGATTTGACGCTTGTCGGTGAGGCAGGTCATTTCTCGCTGGAAGATAAGCCTGAAGAGATCGCCAAACTGATCGTCGAGTTTCTTTCGAAGTCCCGTAGCACGTAGTTTCCCGGCATCTTACTGATATCAGACGGACGGACCGGGCCGAGTATTGCGCCCTGCCCGCCCAGGCCGCGCGGGTAGTCACGGCTGCCGGGACTCATGCGGCCTCGGGGAAGGCGTCCCTCAGCAGCTCTTCCGTATGCGCAAACAGCGCCATCTCGACCGCATACACCGGCATCGGCGTGCCAGCAGGCCCGATGCGCTCGCCGACCGCCTTGCACAATCCCAGGTAGGCCGGTCCCGTTCGCACACTTCCGGCGGACATAGTCCGCAACGATGTCGGTCAACACCTGCATTCCGGTTTCCTTCGATTCAAGATTCAGATGAGGCCCACCCGCGCCGGCCAGCTCCTTGCGCAATGGCGCGGGGGCGCAGGGCGGCTGCCGGTCGATGGCCATCAGAAGTCTTCCGCCCAGCGTTCCCAGAAACCGGGTTCGTCATGCGCGGCATTCTCCATCGCGTAATCGAGCGGCATGACGTAGAAGCGTACGCCGGCATGCCGCATCGTCCCGTCCGGATGCTCCAGGTAGTCGCGCAACGCGCAGTACCCTGGCAAGGCCTCGTCGTAGGGAACGTCCAGGTAGACCTGGCCGAGATAGGGGACCATCCGCGACGGATCGGCGAACGGACCACAGCGGGTCCAGGGCACGCCGTGCGCGTCGAGCCAGGACAGCAGCTCGGCGCGCACCCGGTCGTCTTCGAAGCGGTATTCGCGCCACTCCCTGAAGGGCTGCGGATGGAACTCGAGGTAGAGGGCGTCGCGCCCCTTCTTGCGCGCGATCGCGTCGATGTGCTGGATCAGTACAGGCATGTGTGTCCGGGCCGCGGGCCGGCGGCCATAGGTGTTTGTTTAGAATGTCATGTTAGCAAATAATTGCCATCAAGAAATCGCCGCAGGTGGCGCCGACAGCCGTGCGCTGCCATAGACAAGCGTGCGCGGCGCCGCGGGCGATTGTGCATGCACCAGCTCGCCGATCGCGGCGGCGATCTTCTGGCCGCCCTGGGCGGACGGCTCGATTGGCGACGAAGAGGCGTAATCGCCCGGGTCGGCGCACACCACGCGCAGGTCGAGCACCGGCAAACGCCGCAGCACCGCCTCGCGCACGATCACGTCGTTGAATGGCGCCAGCGCGGTGCGCAGGCCGGGCGAAAGGCCGGGCACGGCATCGTAGATCGTCGCCACCGCCACCGGACTGGTCTGCGCGAACAGCAGGTCCAGCATGTGGAGGTAGGCGCGCCGGAAGTCGGCCTGCCACGCCGCCAGCAGTTCGGCCGCCTCGAGCACCGTGCCGACCTGCGAATGCATCGCGCCGACCAGGCCCAGCACGTCGTTGCCGCCACAGCTGACCACCAGCCAGTCGGCCGGAACGGGCAGCTCGCGCAGGCGCGCCACCTGCGCCGCCATGTCCTCGATCACGCTGCCGTCGCGCGCCAGCAGCGACACGCGGTGCGGCCGGCCCGGCAGCGACTCCAGGCAGGCCCGGACTTCCGTCCCGGCCGGAACATACGCGGCGTTATCGAAGATCGAATCCCCGAGCAATACGATGTGCGCCATCTGCGCCTCCTTCATTCAAGATTCAAGGATGGGGAACCGGCCGGCGGCAGGCCCGCCCGCAAGACCTGCGACAGCACCCGCCCTTCCAGTCGATTCGACGATGCGCCAGTCTAGCGGACGCCGCGACAAGGGCTGTCGCATGCCCGCTGCGACGCCGCCTGTCGCCTGCGCCCCGACACTGGCGGCCTCGACCATCACCCCGGAGCCCGCATGAAAAGACAGAGACTGACCGATGCACGCCACCATACGATCGGCTACATCGACACCGCCGCGGACGGCAGGCAGAGCGCCAGGGACGCCCGGCTGCACGTCGTCGGTTACTATGACCCGCATACCGACACCACGCGCGACGCGCGCCAGCACCTGGTCGGCAAGGGTAACCAGCTGGCGTCGCTGATCGCCTCGTCCTGAACGGAGCGCTGCAATGAGCAAGGGATTGGTGCATTTCATGCACGGGAAAGAAAGCGGCCCGAACGGCAGCAAGATCGTCGCGCTGGCCGAGGTGGCGCGGCAGCAAGGCTGGGACGTCGCCAGCCTCGACTACTCGCATACGGTCGATCCGGCGCTGCGGCTGGAACAGTTGAGGGATGCCTGCACCGGCCTGGACCAGCCCCTGGTACTGGCAGGCTCGAGCATGGGCGGCTGGGTCGCCGCCGAAGCATCGGCCTGGGTCGATGCGCACGGCGTGTTCCTGCTCGCCCCCGCCCTCTACATGCCGGGCTATCCGACCCAGGCCCCCGCCATACTGGCCACCCATGCCGAAATCGTGCACGGCTGGGACGACGAGGTCATCCCTTGCGAGAACGCGATCCGCTTTGCCCGACTGCGGCGCTGCACCCTGCACCTGGTGCCCGGCGAGCACCGCCTCGATACCTGCATCCCCCTGCTGTGCGAGCTGTTCGGGGCTTTCCTGGCGCGTTGCGCGGCAAGCGCTTGAGCGGCTGTTACAGTCAGACACGAAGAAATCATGCGTGCGCTTGTGCGCTGCTGATAATCGACGGGGTCGACAGCATTCAGCGCCCGGCACCAGTTGGACATGCGCGAATCGGCCCTGCAAACAATGAAAAAGCCGTCGATCAATCACTCGAATGATCAACGGCTTTTGGATTTCAATCAGGAATCGATTACCTTGGAGAACTCCGTTACTCCCACTCAATCGTCGCCGGCGGCTTCCCGGAGATATCGTAGACAACGCGATTGAGCCCACGCACCTCGTTGATGATGCGATTCGACACCTTGCCCAGCAGCGAGTGCGGCAAATGCGCCCATTGCGCCGTCATGAAGTCGAGCGTCTGCACCGCGCGCAGCGCAACGACGTACTCGTAGGTGCGGCCGTCGCCCATCACGCCCACCGATTTCACCGGCAGGAACACGGCGAAGGCCTGGCTGGTCGCTTCGTACCAGTTGACCGGCGCCTTGCCCGGATCGATGCCGGCCACCGCCGGCAGTTCGAACGGGGTGTTGCGCAGTTCTTCGATAAAGATGGCGTCCGCTTCGCGCAGCAGGTCGGCGTATTCCTTCTTCACTTCGCCGAGGATGCGCACACCCAGGCCCGGGCCCGGGAACGGGTGGCGATACACCATGTTGTGCGGCAGGCCGAGGGCCACGCCGAGTTTACGCACTTCGTCCTTGAACAGTTCGCGCAGCGGCTCGAGCAGTTTCAGGTTCAGGGTTTCCGGCAGGCCGCCCACGTTGTGGTGGCTCTTGATGGTCTGGCCCTTCTTGCCCTTGCCGGCCGATTCGATCACGTCCGGGTAGATCGTGCCCTGCGCCAGCCATTTCGCATTGGTCAGCTTGCCGGCTTCGACCTGGAAGACCTCGACGAATTCGCGGCCGATGATCTTGCGCTTCTGCTCGGGATCGGTGACGCCGGCCAGGTGACCGAGGAACTGGGCTTCGGCGTCGATGCGGATCACTTTCACGCCGAGGTTCTTCGAGAACATGTCCATGACCATCTTGCCCTCGTCCTTGCGCAGCAGGCCGTGGTCGACGAAGACGCAGGTCAGCTGGTCGCCGATGGCGCGGTGGATCAGGGCCGCGGCCACGCTGGAGTCGACGCCGCCGGACAGGCCGAGGATGACTTCGTCCGTGCCGACCTGCTGGCGGATCTTCTCGACGGCTTCGCCGATGTAGTCCGGCATGTTCCAGTCGCTCTTGCAGCCGCAAATCTCGTGCACGAAGCGGCCGATGATGGCTTCTCCCTGGGTGGTGTGGGTGACTTCCGGGTGGAACTGCAGGGCGTAGAAGCGGCGCTCCTCGTCGGCCATGGCGGCGACCGGGCAGCTGTCCGTCGAACCCATCAGCTTGAAGCCTTCCGGCATTTCCAGGACCTTGTCGCCGTGGCTCATCCAGACCTTCAGCATGCCGTGGCCTTCATCGGTGACGAAGTCGTTGATGCCGTTCAGCAGTCTGGTGTGGCCGCGGGCGCGCACTTCGGCGTAGCCGAATTCGCGGACTTTACCGTTCTCGACCTTGCCGCCGAGCTGGGCGGCCATGGTCTGCATGCCGTAGCAGATGCCCAGCACCGGCACGCCGAGTTCGAACACGGCTTGCGGGGCGCGCGGCGAGTCGCCTTCCAGGGTGGAATTGTGGCTGCCGGACAGGATGACGCCGGATGCGCCGTAGTTGCGCACGAACTCGTCGCCGATGTCGTAGGGGAAGACTTCGGAGAACACGCCGGCGTCGCGGACGCGGCGGGCGATCAGTTGGGTGACCTGGGAGCCGAAGTCGAGGATGAGGATTTTGCTGTGCATTGAGGCAGTCAAAAAAGTAGAAATCTTGTCGGTGGGTGGTCAGTCGGCGCGACGCGGATGTTCACATGGTGAGACCGCGTGGGCTCGAGAGCCCACCCTACAAAAGCGGTGCCGCGCTATGCGGCGGCCAATACCAAAAGCGGCCGTTTCCGGCCGCTTCTTATTCCGAACGGTAGTTCGGCGCTTCCTTGGTGATCTGGACGTCGTGGACGTGCGACTCGCGCATGCCCGCGGAGGTGATCTCGACGAATTCCGCCTTTTCGCGCAGTTCGTCGATCGTCGCGCAGCCGCAGTAGCCCATCGACTGGCGCACGCCGCCGACCAGTTGGTAGATGATCGCCAGCACGCTGCCCTTGTAGGCGACGCGGCCTTCGATACCTTCCGGCACGAACTTGTCGGCCTTGGCGGTCACGTCCTGGAAGTAGCGGTCGGCCGAGCCTTCGGCCATCGCGCCCAGCGAGCCCATGCCGCGGTAGGACTTGTAGCTGCGGCCCTGGTAGAGGATGACTTCGCCCGGCGCTTCCTCGGTGCCGGCAAACATCGAGCCCATCATGACGGTCGATGCGCCTGCCGCGAGGGCCTTGGAGATGTCGCCCGAGAAGCGGATGCCGCCGTCGGCGATGCAGGGCACGCCGGTGCCGGCCAGCGCTTCGGCCACGTTCGAGATCGCGGTGATCTGCGGCACGCCGACGCCGGCGACGATACGGGTGGTGCAGATGGAACCTGGGCCGATGCCGACCTTGACCGCGTCCGCGCCGGCTTCGACCAGCGCCTTGGCTGCCGCGGCGGTGGCGATGTTGCCGCCGATGACGTCGACCTGCGGGTAGGTGTCCTTGATCCATTTCACGCGGTCGAGGATGCCTTGCGAATGGCCGTGGGCGGTGTCGACCACCAGCACGTCCACGCCGGCCTTCACCAGCAGTTCCACGCGTTCCTTGTCCTTGTCGCCTACGCCGACGGCCGCGCCGACGATCAGCTTGCCCTGCGCGTCTTTCGATGCGAACGGGTGCTCGTGCGACTTCAGGATGTCCTTCACGGTGATCAGGCCGCGCAGTTCGAAGGCTTCGTTGACCACCAGCACGCGCTCGAGGCGGTGCTTGTTCATCAGGCGCTTGGCTTCCTCGGTGTCCGCTTCCTCGTTGACGTACACGAGTTTCTCGCGCGGGGTCATCTTGGTGCGGGTTTCCGCGTCCAAGTCCTGCTCGAAACGCAGGTCGCGGTTGGTGATGATGCCGACCACCTGCTTGCCCTCGACCACCGGGAAGCCCGAGAAACCGTGCTGGTGCTGCAGGGCGATCACGTCGCGGATCTTCATCGTCGGCGGGACGGTGATCGGGTCGCGCAGCACACCGGCTTCGAAACGCTTCACACGGGCGACTTCGCGCGCCTGGTCGGCCGGGCGGAGATTCTTGTGGACAATGCCGATGCCGCCTTCCTGGGCCATCGCAATCGCCAGCCGCGCTTCGGTGACGGTATCCATCGCGGCGGACAGCAGCGGGATATTCAGCGAGATATTCCGGGTCAGCTTGGTGCGAAGGGAAGTGTCGGCCGGAAGAACATTGGAGTAGGCCGGGACGAGCAGCACATCATCGAACGTGAGTGCTTTTTGGAGTAGACGCATAGCATTTTCCTATAGGCGCAAAAGCGAATTATACAGAAACCTGTGGTTTGCGTCGCACGATGCCGAAAAAATGCGCCGCCCGCCGCGGCCGCGATTGACACTGCCGGGGAATCGTGGCGAAATCCTGAATAGTTACGTAAGGAAATATTTTTATGCCGTCCACCCTGCCCTTCCCTGCCGCGCGCCGCGCTCTTGCTCCGGCGCTTGGCGTCCTCCTGCTCCTGGCCGCCGGCCTGGCCCAGGCGCAATTCGTCTGGGTCGCGCCGAACGGCACGCGTCATTATTCCGACCAGCCACCGCCGCCGGGCACGCCGCCGTCGCGCATCCTGAAGGCGCCGGGCCTGCCCGCCGTGTCGCTGCAACTGGCGGCCGCGCCCGCCGCCAAGGCGGCGCCGGGGATGCCTGCCCCAACGCCGGCAGGCACACCGGCGCTACCCGCGGAAAAGCCGAAGGGCGCGCCGACGCCGGCCGAACGCGAGGCCGACTTCCGCAAGCGCCAGAAGGAAGGCCAGGACGCGCAGGCCAAGCAGGAAGAGGAAGCGCGCGCGACGGCGGCCAAGGCCGAGCATTGCGTCGAGGTGCGCAAGGCCAAGCTGATGTACGACTCGGGCATCCGGGTGGCCGAGGTCGGCCTGGACGGCCAGAAGCGCTACCTCAGCGACGCCGAGCGCGCCCAGCGCAGCGCCCGCGCGAATGCGATGGCGGCCGAGTGCCGCTGATCCGCCTTACCGCCACGCCCTTCAGCCCTGGAGATCGCCGACCGCGCCCTGCGTGTGCAGGCCCGGTGTCGTTGGCGGCGCGCACATCACCCGGTTCCGTCCCGCCGTCTTGGCCGCGTACAGGGCGGTGTCGGCCCGCGTCATCAGGCTGGCGAAGGTCTCGCCCTCTTCCAGCAGCGCGGCGCCGATACTGACGGTATAGGAAACACGGATCGCCGGCGCCGCCAGCTGCAGCGAGCGGTCGAGCGCGGCGCGCAGGCGTTCGGCGACGGCCAGCGCCGTGTCGCGGTCGGCGTCCGGCAGCAGCACGGCGAATTCCTCGCCGCCGAGGCGGGCGCAATAATCGATCTTGCGGATCACGTCCTGGGCATGGCGCACCAGGTCGCGCAGCACCTGGTCGCCGACGCCGTGGCCGTGGGTGTCGTTGATGCGCTTGAAATGATCGACGTCGACCAGCAGCAGGGCCAGCCTGCTGCCGCGGCGCCCAGCGCGCGCGTGCTCGCGTTCGGCGAGCGCGAAGAAGGCGCGGCGCGAGGGCGCGCCGGTCAGGTGGTCGTGGTCGGCCGCGTAGGCCGTCTCGGCGATGACCCTGGCGTTCGCCATCATCACCGCGCCCAGCGTCAGGCCGGGCAGCGCCAGCGTGCCGAGGGCAAAGAACACCAGGTTCTGGGTCGACGGATCGAGAAAGCTCAGCGGCACTTCCGCCTGGAGCGCATAGGCGCTGCCGCGCACCAGGTGGCCGAACGCCAGGGCAAAGGCGACCGCCTTCGTGAACAGGTGGGAATAGCGCAGGCGGGCGTCCACGGCCAGGGGGATGCTCCAGCCGATCGTGAAGCAGACCGCGCCGTGGTAGATCGACATCGAGACGGTGCGCAGCGGGACCGAATCGACGCCGTAGTGAAAGGTGACCAGGGCCGCCAGCGCCAGGGCGCCGCCGATCGCCATCGCACGCACCGGCACCGCCAGGCCGAGATGGCGCCGGAAGCCGGCCAGCATCAGGCTGATCGCCACCAGGAACAGGCCGTTGCCGACCTCGATCGACAGGAAATCGGGCACGATGCCGCGCGCCGCGGCCAGCAGCAGCGCCAGCACCGCGAGCCCGTTGGCCTGCCCCCATTCGCGCACGCCGGCGATCCTGCTGCCAGCCAGCGAGGTCAGCACGAACAACATGACGACCGACAGGCCTGTGGTAACCAGCAATAAACTTAGGGCATTCAACATGAGGGAGCAACGGAAAAGCGAAAGCGTGCCTGCACCGCTTTCTTGACGGCCGGGGGACATGCCCGTGGCTAAGTACTCGACCGGAAATAAATGTGAATTTTGGCAAACAGAACCGGATGCGGTGCAAGGCGGCGAGTGCGCCGCAGTGCGAGCACTGCAAGCGCGAGCCAACGCAGCACCGCGCCGGTTATGGCAGCCAAAAACACATTTATTTTTGGGTGAGTACTTAGGTCTCCCGAGGGGCGCAGGTCACGAGGCGCGCACGGAGCGCCGGCCCTTGCCGCAGCGGATCGACAAACCAGCCATATTAACGTAAATCAACAGAGTTTCCAGCAAATACTTCTTGCCTGCCGGCAGTGCCGGCGCCGGTTGCGGTTTCCTTCCCTGCCCGCCGTGGCGACATCAAGATCATGAAGTGGTGGCGCCGGATTCCTGCGCCTGTTCGCCCCGCTCCGCCAGCCCGGCCGCGGCCGCGGCCGCCGAGGGCGCATGGCGCACCGTGTTGCGTCCGGCGGACTTGGCGGCATACAGGGCGGCGTCGGCGCGCGCCGTCAGGGCGTCGAGCGTCTCGCCCGGCTCCAGCTGGGCCACGCCGATGCTGGCGGTGTAGGGCACCGGCGCTGCCGGGGGCGGCCGCTGCAACGAACGGTCGAGCGCCGCGCGCAGGCGTTCGGCCACCGCGTGCGCTGTGACCGGGCCTGTCTCGGGCAGCAGCACGGCGAACTCCTCGCCGCCCAGGCGCGCGCAATAGTCGATCTTGCGGATCACTTCCTGCGTCTGCCGCACCAGCTCGCGCAAGACCTCGTCGCCGACGGCATGGCCGTGGGTGTCGTTGATGCGCTTGAAGTGGTCGACGTCGACCAGCAGCAGCGCCAGGGGTTCGCCGTGGCGCCGCGCGCGCGCATGCTCGCGCTCGGCAAAGGCATGGAAGGCGCGGCGCGAGTGCGCGCCGGTCAGGTGGTCGTGATCGGCGGCGTAGGCGGTTTCCGCGATCATGCGGGCATTCGCCATCATCACCGCGCCCAGCGTCAGGGCCGGCAGCGCCATGGTGCCGAAGGCGAAGAAGACCAGGTTGTAGAGCGCGGGGTCGAGAAAGCTCAGCGGCGCGTAGCTCTCGACGGCGTAGAACGCGGCGCGCGCGATGTGGATGATGCCGAGCACCAGGGCCGCGATGCGGGTGAACATGAACGGATAGCGCAGCCGGCGGTCGGCCGTGGACGGCACGCTCGCCGCAATCGCCAGGCAGACGCAGGCGTAGAAGCTGGAGACGGCCACTGCCCGCAGCGGCAGCGAATCCCGGCCGTAGTGGAAAACGCCGACCAGCAGCAGCGTCGCCGCCCCGCCCGCCAGCAGGCGCCGGCGCGGCACAGGCTTGCCGAAATAGCGGCGAAAGCCGGCGTACATCAGCGCGATCGTCGCCAGGTAGAGGGCGTTGGCGACTTCGATCGACAGCAGGTCGGGCAGCACGCCGCGCGAGGCGAACAGCAGCAGGCCGATGATCGCCAGCCCATTGGCCTGGCCCCACTCGCGCACGCCGTCGACCTTGCTGCCGGCGAGCGAGGACAGCACCAGCAACATGACCACCGAGAACGCGGTGGTAACCAACAAGAGACTTAGTGCACTCAGCATCGGGAACAGGAACGGGAACGGAATACGCGCGAAGGAAAGCCGCCCCTGGTGCGATGCCGCCCACGGTCGCGGGCAAGGCGGCGCAACGATGCCGACGCCAGAGGAAGCCCATCATGATAACAAGAAATAACCTACAGATTACTACTTGGTTGCGGCATTGCAACTACATGTTTGCCCGATGCGATAACGAACATTTCCCGACATCCGCAGGCGAAGCGACCGCCGCCGCCCGCCAAGTCAGGCCTGGCGTTGTGCCGCGCCTTCCTTCTTCGCGGCACGCTTGCGGCGCGATTCC
Source organism: Massilia haematophila (assembly GCF_042647645.1). Classification (NCBI taxonomy): domain Bacteria; kingdom Pseudomonadati; phylum Pseudomonadota; class Betaproteobacteria; order Burkholderiales; family Oxalobacteraceae; genus Massilia; species Massilia haematophila. Next base: position 1,806,214 of record NZ_JBHRVV010000001.1, read on the forward strand.
TTGGGATCGGCGATCAGGGGCCGGTAGATCTCGATGCGGTCGCGGTCGCGCAGCACGGTCTCGAGGGTTTTCTTCTTCGCGTAGATGCCGACCGGCTGGGTCACCAGGTTAATGTCCGGGAACTCGACCAGCACCCCGCTCTGCTCGATCGCCCCGCCAATGGTCGTGCCCGGCTCGACGCGCATCGGACGCAGGAACTCGCGCTGCGGCGTCGCGTAGCAGACATAGACCTGGAGCAACTCGGCACCGACCTCAGCCATACACCGCCTCGGCGCGCTTGCAGAAGGAATCGACCATGCTGTTGGCGATCATGCCGAACACCGGGCCGACCAGCTGCGCCAGCAGGACGCTGGAGAACTCGTAATGCAGGTCGAAGTCGATCTTGCAGGCGTCGGCGCGCAGGGCCTTGAAGTTCCAGGTCCCCTCCAGCATCTTGAAGGGGCCGTCGACCAGGTGCATCTTCATCTGGGTCGGACGCAGGTTGTGGTTGGCGGTGGTGAAGCTCTGCTTCACGCCGTGGAAGTTGATGGCCAGGCTCGCGACCAGTTTGTCCTCGGTACGCTCGATGAGCTTGACGCCGCCGCACCACGGGAGGAACTTCGGATAATCTTCCACCTTCGCGACCAGATCGAACATCTGCTCGGCGCTATAGCCTAAGAAAACTGATTTGTGCACTACTGCCATTGGTCAACCGTTTGTTATGATGTTGGATAAGTTGCATTTCGCTCGCGTTTTACATTTTGCAAGCGCGACAGCAGTAGTTTAACCGACCCGCGAATTTTCGCTATTTCATGAGCATTGTTGACAATAAGAAAGCATTTTTCGATTACTTCATCGAGGACCGCTACGAGGCCGGCATCGTGCTGGAAGGTTGGGAAGTCAAGGCGATCCGCGAAGGCCGGGTCCAGATCAAGGAAGCCTATGTCGTCGTGCGCGGCAACGAGCTGTTCCTGTTCGGCGCCCACATCAGCGCCCTGAGCACCGCCTCCGCCTTCAGCCACCCGGAAGCCCTGCGCACCCGCAAGCTGATGCTGCACCGCGCCGAGATCGACAAGCTGGTCGGCAAGGTCGAGCGCTCGGGCTATACGCTCGTGCCGCTGAACCTGCACTTCAAGGGCGGCCGCGTGAAGTGCGAGATCGGCCTGGCCAAGGGCAAGAAGCAGCACGACAAGCGCGCCACCGAGAAGGACCGCGACGCCAAGCGCGAGGTGGATTCGGCGATGAAGCAGCATCGGCGGTAATCGATCACAGCCAACCGAAGACGGGTTCGCCCGTCGCGCCGGTTCGATTTCAAACTATCGACGCGTGGGGTAATTCAGGCCGGGGGCCTGAATTACGAGCCGTCCACCCTACGGGTCAATGCAGGATGTAGGATGGGCGGGTTTCCCGCCCACGCGTTCAACTGGCGGTGAACGAACCGCACAGCTTACGCCAGCTTGCTCCCCCGCCACGCCAGGAAACTGAGCACCAGCCCCACCCCCACCCCGCAGGCCAGCAGGAAGGCGCTCTCGAACAGCAGCGGCGCCACCAGTCCCGACACCAGCGCGAACGACATCATCTGGATGAAGCCGAGCATCGACGAGGCCAGGCCGCGGTTGTCCGGGAACAGCGCCAGCGCCGTCATCTGGATCGCCGGCATCGCCACGGCCAGGCCGAAGGTATAGATCCCGAGCGGAAGCACGGCCCAGGGCACGGCCGCCGGGAACAGCGCGTTGTAGCCGATGTTCAGCACGGCCGCCAGCGCCATGATGCCGAAGCCGATCCATTTCAGCTTCGCCGGCGCCATTCTAGCGGCGCGCTTGCCGCCCCAGCCCGAACCCAGCACCATGCCGCCGATCAGCGGAATGAACATCCAGGCAAAGGCCGTCTCCGGCAGGCCGAGGATCTCCATCACGAAGTTCGCGGCCGAGCCGATGTACAGCGACAGGCCGCCAAAGGCCAGGCCCACCGACAGCGACATCAGCAGGAATTGCGGATGGCGCAGCACCTTGCCGTAGTTGCGCGCGATGGTGCCGGGATGGAAGGGCTGGCGTTTCTCGGCCGGGAGGCTCTCGGGCAGCAGTTTCAGGCAGAGCAGGATCAGGGCGGCGCCGAACACGGCCAGGAACACGAAGGTCGCGCGCCAGCCGAAGTGCACGTGCAGCCAGCCGCCGAGGATGGGCGCGATGGCCGGCGCCAGGCCGAACACCATCATGATGTTCGACATCATCTTTTGCGCTTCGGCGCCCTTCAGGCGGTCCTGTACGATGGCCTGGCCGATCACCGAGCCGGCGCCGGCCGACAGGCCCTGCAGCGCGCGGCAGGCCAGCAGCACGCCGAAGCTGGGCGCCAGCGCGGCGCCGATCGAGCCGACGGTGTAGAGCGCGAGGGCGCCCAGGATCACGCGGCGCCGCCCGAAGGAATCGGAGAGCGTGCCGTAGAACAGCATCATGAAGGCGAAGGTAAACAGGAAGACGCTCAGCGTCTGCTGGACGGCGACCGGGCCGACGCCGAACTCGCGCCCGATGGCGGGCATGGACGGCAGGTAGGTGTCGATCGCGAGCGCCCCGACCATGCCGAGGCAGGCCAGGATGACGGTCAGTGTGCGGTACATCGGGTAGGCTTTCTGGAAACGTGGTGCGCCGCCGAGAGCGGCGCGGTCCGCGATTGTACAGATATTTCCGCCAACGCAAGTCCGAGCCCTGGTTTCAGGCGCTGGAACGCTGCAGCGCGGGCGGGTCCGCCACGATCCTGCCGCGCACGCCATTGCGCCCGCCGCGCTTGACGGCGTACAGCTCGGCATCGGCGGCGCCGATCAAGTCCTCGAAGCGCGCCGGCGGATGCGGATGCAGCGCGGGCGCGCAGGCCACGCCGAAGCTCGCCGTCGCGCGCACGCGGGCGCCGCCCGGGAGCGGACAGGATGCCCTGGCAAAGGCGTCGCGGATGCGCTCGGCCAGCGCCTGCGCCCCCGCCAGTTCGGTCTGCGGCAGGACCACCAGGAACTCCTCGCCGCCGTAGCGGATGACGCTGTCGACGGTCTCGCGCGTCATCGTGCGCAGCAAGGCGGCGAAGGCGCACAGCACCTGGTCGCCGGCCGCGTGGCCATGGGTATCGTTGATGCGCTTGAAATGGTCGATGTCGCACAGGATTACCGACAAGGCGCTGCCGTAGCGGCGGGCACGGGCCAGCTCCGCGTCCAGCATGCCTTCCTGGAGCACGCGCCGGTTCAGGCAACCGGTCAGGGGATCGCGGTCGGCCAGCTCCTGCAGCAGCAGGGTCGAGCGAAACTGCTCGCGCTGGGCGAGCTGCAGGCGCCGCGCGGCGATATAGCCGTGGCCATTGCCGAGAGCGAGCAGCAGGACCAGGGCCACCATGTCGTCCCCCGTGAGGCGGCCCTGCACCAGCAGCATCGCGGCAAATACCACGCTGGCGCCGACGCCGATCGCCACCGCATACAGGAAGCGGTTCGGAAACACGATATACACGGCCATGACGATCACGGACAGCGACATCAGGTTCCACGCCATCGAATCCGGTTGGAACCAGCACACCGCCGTGAACACCGCGAGCCCAGCGACCAGGACCCAGCAGGTGGCGCGCACCGACAGCGCCACCGAATCGGGGTGGGCGGCAATCCCGGCGCAGGCGCCCAGCGCGCCCAGCGCCACCGCCACGCGCAGGCCGACCAGCACCCAGGCGGTGAACGTCGGGCCGAGCGTCGCGATATCGGTCACCCCGAACACGACGAAGAAAGCCGCCGAGAACAGCATGCTGGCCTTCAGTTGCGCGTTACGCTCCGGCAGCATGTGCTGGAGGAAACGCTCTTCGAGTGCGGGGTCCGCGAATTCGGCGCGATGGCGGTCGATGGACGGGCCAGGTCTGGACAGGTGGGTGAGCGGCACGGCAACTCTCGGCATTGGACTTGATCGAACGGCTGCGCCGCGACCGCCGCAGAGCGGCACCCGAGCGTGGCCGGCAGTAAGGCAAGGCTTACCGGACCACGACCGATAAGCCGGCTGCGCATGGACCGCGGCCTTGCGGCCGGAACGGTTGCTGCGCCATTCGAATCCCCTACTCCTGGCAGGGTCATGCGGCATTGTAACCCAGCTTGCCGCTAAAAGTTATCTTCTCGAAATTATTTTCTGCCAATTGATGCCAATTCCGGCAGCGCGGCTCAGTCCCCCAGCGACATGCCGAAGCGTTCGAAACGCGGCATCCAGTTGCCGAGGGTATCGGCCGAGACCAGCACCCGTTCGGCACGGCCGATCAGGTGGTCGCGCGGCACGAAGCCGATGTAGCGCGAGTCGGCGCTGTTGTCGCGGTTATCGCCCAGCATCAGGTACTGGCCGGCGGGCACCGTCACCGGGCCGAAGTTGCGCACCGGCGTCTTGATCTGCGGGACGAACTGGACCTGGCGCGCGCGGCCATCGATCTGCTCGCGCACGCGCAGCGCCGGGATGGCGGCCGCGCCGAAGGATTCGACCACCTGCTCGACTGGGCCCCACTGCGCCTCGTGGCCGTTGATGACGAGGCGCTCGTTGCGCAGCTCGACCACGTCGCCGGGCAGCGCCACCAGGCGCTTGATCAGGCGCGTACCGTCCTGCGGCGAATCGAACGTGACGACGTCGCCGCGCCGCGGTTCGCCCGTATGGGTGACGATGTTGTTGGTCAGCGGGACCTTCAGGTCGTAGGCCAGGCGATTCACGAAGACCACGTCGCCTTCCAGCAGGTTCGGACGCATCGAGGAAGATGGAATCGGGTTCCAGTCCGCGACCGCCGTTCGGAACACGCCGAACAGGCAAAGGAACAGGATGAAACCCTTGTTGGCGCGGATGAGGTCCTTCATGCGAATCTCCAGGCAGGTGGTGGATCGATGTGGTCGATGTCGACTTTATACGGGGAGTTTCTTTAAAGATGCTTAAGCCTTCGACAACTTTCGCAGGCCCGGAACGCGCAGCGTGGCGTAACCGCTAGCCGAGCGCGTCGGTCCAGACCCGCCTTGCCCAGGCGTCGGCATCCCGGCCTTCCTGCAGCGACGGATGGTCCGACAGGATCCCCGCGGCCACCGCCTCCATGCTCGCCTTGGCCGGATCGTAGCGGTACAGGGTCGAGATGCGCATCGCCTGCCTGTCGTCGACGAAGCTGTAGCAGGTGTTGTCGAAGGCCGGGGCCGGGTCAAGCGCTTCGCCCCGCATCAGGGCCACCACGGCGCGCGCGCAGACCTTGGCCTGGGCGTTGGCCATGTGGGCCGACTTCGGCAGGCCGGAGTCGACCGCATCGCCGATGACGTGCACGCCAGGCAGGCGCTTCGATGCATAGCTGAGGAAATCGACCTCGCACCAGCGTCCCTCGGCATCGGCAAGGCCGCTGTCGAGGGCGATCCGCCCTGCCCGCTGCGGCGGAACCAGGTTCAGCACGTCCGACCGGACCGTGTCGAACACGGTCCTGACGGTCTTCGTCGCCGGCTCGACCTGCCGCACTTCGCTGCCCGGCACATACTCGACCATGCCCGGGTACAGGTCGCGCCAGGCCCGTTCGAACAGGATGCGTTTCGAGGTGATCACGGGGTTGGCGTCGAGCACGACCACCTTCGAGCGCGGCTTGTGCGTTTTCAGGTAGAACGCCACCTGGCAGGCACGCTCGTAGGGCGCGGGCGGACAACGATACGGCTGCGGCGGGATCACGATCGTGAACACCCCGCCGTTCGGCATGGCCAGCAGCTGCTGGCGGAGCAGGCGCGTTTGCGGCCCGGCTTTCCAGGCATGGGGAATCTGCCGCTGCGCGCGGGCCGGCATCGGGTAGGCGTCGTAGATGAAATCGATGCCGGGAGCGACAATCAGCCGATCGTACGGCAGCCGCTCGTCTGGACGCCCACTGCCGGCCACCACGATGCGGCGCCGCTCGGCATCGATCGCCGTCACGCGGCCCTGCACGAAGCGGATGCCATGGGCCTGCCGCAGCGCGTCGTAGCCGAACGTCAGCTGCTCCAGCGTCTTTTCGCCGGCCAGCACCCGATTGCTGACCGGGCAGGAGACCAGGGCGGCGTGCTGGTCGACCAGGGTGACATCGATGTCCCCGCCGCCCAGGATGCGCACGTATTTGGCGGCGGTCGCGCCGCCGAAGCCGGCGCCGACGACCACGACCCGCCCGCGCCCGGCAGGCCGCGCGGCCATGGCGGCAGCTGCCGGCAAGGCCAGTCCCAGCGGCAGGCCGAGAAAGTCACGCCTGCGCATGTTCGACTCTCATTCGCTACTCCCATTCCTTATTCCCATTCCAGGGCCGGGTAGATCGCGCTGACGTTGCGCGGGTTGACGGCATCGAAGAGCTGCCAGCGCGCCCGTTCGGAAGCCGCCGCCGTCGCCATCGCCGCCGCCATGTCGCTGCCGGCGCGGATGCTGGCCCTGACGTCGCGCAGCAGGACCGTTAAATAGTCCCGCTGCCGGGCCAGGGCCCGGTTCTTGTCGCGGACGACCGGGCCGTGCCCGGGAACCGTGCGGACGGCGGGCAGCCTGGCCAGGTCCCCGGTGGCCGCGAGCCAGCCCGCGACATCACCGTCGATGGACGGGGTGCGCTCGACGAAGAGCAGGTCGCCGGTCCACAGCGTGCCGCTGGCGACGTCGAACACGGTCAGGTCGTTGTCCGTATGGGCGCGCGGCCAGGCGGTCAATTCCAGCTTGCGCCCGCCCAGGTCCAGGGTCAGCCGGCGCGCCACCGTCTGGTCCGGCGGAACCAGCCTGCTTTGCCCTGCCTGCGCGCCGAACGCGCGCGCCAGGCTGCGCAGATAAGTCGCGCTGCGCACGTGCATCGCCTGCGGCAGCATGGCGTGCCCCACCAGGCGCGGGGGCGCGGCCGGCGCGGCGGGGTCCGGGTAGGGGTCAGGGTCAGGCTCGACAAAGGCGGCGTTGCCGAACACGTGATCGGGATGCACGTGGGTATTGATCACGTAGCGGATCGGCAGCCGGGTGATCTGCCGTATCGCTTCGCGCAAGGCCTTGCCGACGGCGTACGAGCCCCCGGTGTCGATGACCGCCACCGCTTCCTGCCCGACCACGAAGCCGATGTTGGCGATATCGCCGTCGTAGCCGTCCTCGATATCCTTGTGCTGCCCGATGTGCACGTAGACGCCGGGGGCGACCTGGCTCACCTGCAGCGGCGCCGCGCCGGCCTGGGCGCAGGCGCACGCCGCCAGCCAGGCCGCGAGGATCAGGCGCCGCATCCGGCCTCCCCGCCTCTACGTTCCGATATCCAGCGCATGGCGAAAGCGTCCGCCTTCGTTGTCGCGGATGAGGACCTGCAGGGCGCCGGGTTCGCGCGCCAGGAAGCTGAACTGGATCGACGGGTCCTCGCTGATGCCGATATAGGTGTCCGCCTTCAGCACCGGCTTGCCGTTGTAGCTGACTTCGATCCGGTCGATGAAGAAGGCGGGCCGGAATCCATGCGTCGCCAGGTCGCGCTGCAGGCCGGTGTACATCGGATGCTTGACCAGGAGCCTGGCCTTGTTGACGGCGCCTCGCTGGAATGGACCGTCGAGCGCCATTTTCATTTTCCCGGCCGCGGCCATGGCCGCCGCGTTGTCACCGGCCACCGGACCGCCGCAGCCGCCCGACGCCTTCACCAGCGCCGAATTCACGTAGAACCTGCCGTCGCTCGCTTCGGCCACGACGTGCACGGGGGAGTCGGACTCGAAACGGATCCTGGTCGCGATCTCGGCCTTGCCGCTGTCCGGGGTAAAGTGGAACACCGCCGTCAGCGGCACGGGATTGCCGTCGACGATCAGGGTCACCGACTTGATGTAGCGTTGTTCAGTCATCGGGTGATCGATGCTGAAGGCGAAAGGAACCTGTTCGCCGCTGGGCGCGCGCGCCGGCGCAGTCAGGCGCACGAAAGCGGCGGTCTCCAGCTGCCTGCCGGGAAAATAGGATTGCTGCAGCGCTGCCCAGCCCGCATCCGCCGCCTGGGTTTGGGGTTGGGTTTGGGTTTGCGCCGACGCTGGACACGTTGACGATGCCAGCAGCGCGAACGCGAACAGACGGCAGGCAACCCACGCCCGCGGTCGGCGCGTTCCCGTCAAGCCAGGCTGTCTCCAGGTGTGGATCGTCGATGTCATGCTCGAAACCAGTGCAGGCAAGAGAATGCGAACAGCAACGCGTCGTCGACCGCACCCTGCTGACGCGACGGACCTGCGCGGCGGGCATGGGGCGATACGTTGACACAGCGACTATAACGCAGGACACCGCCCGGATGAGCGGTATTTCATGCCCTCGTCACAAACTTCTCGACAAACTTCTCGAAATAGCAACAGTAAGCCGTAGCAGTCAGCCCTAAAGTAAGCCCTAAGCGGTGCCGGACGATCCGACCGGAGCGCCGGCGCTTCGGCGCGCTGCCCTCGGCCCGCCTGGCCCCGGGTCAGCCGCTCCGCTTCTTGCGGCGCAGGCTGAACCAGGCGCCGACTGCCACCGGCGCGCCCAGGGCGAGGGCTGAGACCGTGTCCCAGATGCCGTCGCCCAGCAAGGCGCTGACCAGGCCGATGACGGTCAGGATCCCGAGCAGGATGGGCATGCCCCAGAGCGCCATGAAACGGCCGTTCATCGCGATTCTCCGCTGCGCGCGAGCGCGGGTTGGGCGGCGGGCGCCGCCTTGTTATCGGCCTCGCTGTCGGCCCTGGCGCCGGCTTTCGCGCTACGGCCGCGCCTGATCCACAGGTAGAGGCCGCTGCCGAGGACGACGATGGTCGCGATGTCGAGCAGGGCCCACAGGAACTTCATCCAGCCGCCGCCGTAGTCGCCGAAGTGCAGCGGCTGCGAGATCAGGAGCGCCGTCAGGTACCAGGGCAGGTCGCGGTGGTCGGTGATGGCGCCGCTCTCGGCGTCGATCAGCACCGGCTTGTACAGGCGCGACGAGAACGCCTGGTCGCCGCGCATGAAGACGCCGTAATGGTGCGGGCTGGCGAACGGCGTGCCGGGGAAGGCGATAAAGGCGACCTGCATGCCGGGTTCGGCGGCCATGGCCGTCTTCACGGCGGCGTCGACCGGCGCCATCCGCACCGGCGGTTGCGCATTCTTGTAGGGCTCGAGCATGGCCGCGATCTCGGTGGCCTGCCAGACCTTCAGCAGCACGTCGGCCAGGGTATTGATTACGCCGGTGGCGCCGACCACCAGCGCCCAGGTCAGGGTGACGATGCCGAGCAGGTTGTGCAGGTCCAGCCATTTCAGGCGCTCCGTCCTGCCTTCGCGCACGGTGCCGAAGTCGAGCTTGCGCATGAAGGGCGCGTACAGCACCACGCCGCTGACGATGGCCACGATCAGCAGCAGGCCCATGAAACCGAGGAAGAGCATGCCCGGCAGGCCGGCGAACATGTCGACGTGCAGGCGCAGCATGGTCGACATGAAGGCGCCGCCCTCGAAGGCCGGCTCGGTGATGACTTGCGCGGTGCGCGCGTCGACCGCGATCGGCTTGTAGTGCTCGTCGGTCGGGTGGTCGCCCAGGGTCACGTTCCAGATCGCCGGCTCGTCGATTTCCTGCGACATGTACATCATGATCTTGCCGGGGTACAGGGCCTTGCCGGCGGCGATGACGTCGTCCAGGTTGGCGCGCGGCGGATTCGCCGCCAGGTCCGGCGCGAGGGTCGGAGCCTCGACGTCGTTGCCCAGCAGGTGGCCGATCTCGTGGTGGAAGATCAGCGGCAGGCCGGTCAGGCACAGCAGGAGCATGAAGACGGTGCAGACCAGGCTGCTCCACTTGTGGATCCAGCTCCAGCGGCGCAGGGATGTATTGGACATTGTGGTTCGAGACAGACGACGAGCTGCAGATAATAATGGTTCTCATTTACAGCCGCAAGCTTTGCGCGCATAATAATGAGAACCGTTCTCATCTAACAACAACTTCGAACAACTTCGCCGCACATGACCCACTCGACTTTCCGCCTCACTCCCCTCGCCTTCGGCGCAGCCCTCCTCCTTGCCGGCCAGGCCCACGCGCAAACCGGGACCGCAGAACAGGCAACGAATCAAGCAACGGCGCAGTCCACCGGCGAGCCGCCGATCCAGACCGTGGTCGTCACCGCCTCCGCCGACGCATCCAGCCAGGGCCTGCCGAAGGACTACGCCGGCGGCCAGGTCGCGCGCGGCGGCCGCCTTGGCCTGCTGGGCAACGTCGACATCATGGACGCGCCCTTCAACACCACCAACTACACGCATGCGCTGATCCAGGACCAGCAGGCGCGCAGCGTGGCCGACGTGGTGCAGAACGACCCCTCGGTGCGCGTCGCCCGCGGCTTCGGCAACTACCAGGAGCTGTACGTGATCCGCGGCTTCGCGGTGAACTCGGACGACCTGGCCTACAACGGCCTGTACGGCTTGCTGCCGCGCCAGTTCGTCGCTTCCGAGCTGCTGGAGCGGGTCGAGGTCTTCCGCGGCGCGAACAGCTTCGTCAACGGCGCGGCGCCGGGCGGCGGCGGCATCGGCGGCATGATCAACCTGCTGCCCAAGCGCGCCCCGAACGCGCCGCTGAACCAGCTCACCCTGGGCGTCGAATCCGGCGGCCAGGGCTATGCGGCGGCCGACATCGCGCGCCGCTTCGGCCCGGACAACCGCGGCGGACTGCGCATCAACGCGGTGCGCCGCGACGGCGAGACCGCGATCGACCGCGAAGAGCGCGAGCTGAGCGTGTTCTCGATCGGCGCCGACTGGCGCGGCGACGGCTACCGCGTCTCGGCCGACGCCGGCTACCAGAACCACAAGCTGCTCAACGCACGCCCCAGCGTGACGGTCGACCCGACCCTGCCGATCGTCGCCGCGCCGGATGCGAGCAGCAACTGGGCCCAGCCATGGACCGAATCGAAGGAACGCGACGTGTTCGGCACCCTGCGCGCCGAGGTCGACCTGGGCGCGAACAGCGTGGCCTGGGCCGCGCTCGGCCTGCGCAAGGGCGACGAGTCGAACATCCTGGCCTCGGCCACCGTGAAGGCGGTCGACGGCAGCGCCAACATGACCCGCTTCGACAACGTGCGCGAAGACGAGGTCAAGACCGGCGAGATCGGCGCACGCACCGAGCTGCGCACCGGTTCCGTGAAACACGGCCTGTCGGCGACCGTCTCGGGCTTCCATTCGGAGTCGAAGAACGCCTATGCGCTGGGCGACTTCGGCGGCTGGTCGACCAACATCTACCGCCCGGTGGACGTGGCGGCGCCGCCGGCGGACGCCTGGGACTTCGGCGGCGACATGAACGATCCCCTGCTGACCCGCAAGACCATCCTGTCGAGCGCGGCGATTGCCGACACCCTGTCGTTCGCGGACGATACGGTGTTGCTGACGGTCGGGCTGCGCCACCAGCGGCTGAAGGATTATGGCTACGACTACGTGAGCGGCGCCAAGAGCGCAAGCTACGAAAAGAGCGTGAATACCCCGGTGGCCGGGCTGGTCTACAAGCCGGCAAAGGGCGTGTCGCTGTACGCGAACTATATCGAGGCCCTGCAGCAGGGTGGCGTGGCCACGAGTCCCTTCGGTGCTCCGCCCCTGAGCAACGACAACATGCCGCTCGCGCCCTACGTCTCGCGCCAGAAGGAAGTCGGCGTGAAGGTCGACGGCGGCAAGCTGGGCGGCAGCATCGCCCTGTTCACGACCGGCCAGCCGCAGGCCTACATCCTGGACAATACCTTCGGCACCTTCGGCGAACAGCGCAACCGCGGCGTCGAGCTGTCGGTGTTCGGCCTGCCCACCAAGGGACTGCGCCTGCTGGGCGGCGCCACCCTGCTCGATACCGAGCAGCGCAACACCCTGGGCGGCGCCACGGACGGCTACGAGGCGATCGGCGTCCCGGAAATCCAGGTGAACCTGAGCGCCGACTGGGACGTCCCGACCGTGCCCGGCCTGTCGCTCAATGCCCGTACCGTCTATACCTCGAGCCAGTACGCGGACATCGCCAACACCCAGAAGGTACCGTCCTGGGCACGGCTGGACATCGGCGCCACCTGGACCACGCGCCTGATGGACCGCGACGTCACGCTGCGCGCGCGCATCGACAACGTCACCGACAAGAACTACTGGGCCTCGGCGGGCGGCTACCCGGGCTACGGCTACCTGGTTGCCGGCGCGCCGCGCACGCTGGTGGTGTCGGGGTCGATCGATTTCTGAGCCGCCCCTACGACAACAGCAGCGCCAGCATCCCGCCCAGCGCCGACGCCAGCAGCACCAGCAGCACGTAGCCGAAGAAGCGCAGCACGCCGCGCAGCTTGCGCCCACGCGGCCGGCTGCGCGCGATGTACCAGGGTATGGCGAGCGGCGTGAGGAAGATGACCGCGGTGCTCAGCCAGCGCGAGCGCGGCCAGCCGCGCTGTTCGCGGTCCAGGCGGAACCAGTAGAAACTCAGGAAGCTGGACGAGAAACCGGACACGAAGGTCCACAGCAGCAGCGCGGCGTTGTCGTGACCCTCGGCGGCCGCGTCGACCAGGGTCGACACGAACATCAGCGCCAGCAGGGCCAGCGCGGCGCCGCGCGTGCGCAGCAACGGCGCGTAGGCCGGCATGAATGCCGCCAGTCCCTCGGCGCCGGCCTCCTCCCCGCTCACGTCCATCCCTTTGCGACGTCGAGGGTGCTGGCGCCCGGCTGGCTCATCGTGCTTCGCTCGCTGCCTGCGCTCAGCGCGGCCGGTGCTCGTCGGCCAGCGCCGCCAGCGCCATCTTCTCGACCAGGCCGGGAGCAAGCAGTTTCAGGAAACGTCCGAGCTTGCCCTTGGCCGTCATGACCACTTCGCGCGTGCGCGCGTCCATGCCGGCGATGATCAGGCGCGCGCATTCCTCGACGCTCATCGCGCCCTCTTCCTTGAGCCCGCTGGCGCCGGCTTCCTCGCCTTGCGCGTTGAAGCCGCGGTAGCGGATCCGGGTCGCGACCACGCCGGGATAGGCGGTCGTCACGCTGACGCCGGCGCCCTTCAGTTCGGCGCGCAGCGCCTCGAAGAAGCCGGTCATGGCGAACTTGGTGGCGCTGTAGGCCGTGCGTCCCGGCACCCCCACCAACCCCGCCAGCGACGACACCGCGACGATGCTGCCGCGGCTTGCCTTCAGGTGCGGCAGCGCGGCCTGCGTGCACCAGATGGCGCCCCACAGGTTCACCCGCATCAGCTCCTCGTACCAGTCCAGGTCCTCGACTTCCTCGAACAGCGCATGCGCCGAGCGCCCGGCGTTATTCACCAGCACGTCGATGCGGCCGAAGCGCTCGGCCGCCATGATCGCCAGCCGCCGGCACTGGATGCGCACCGAGACATCGGTCGGCACTACCAGCACCTGCGCCTGGTGGGCCGCGCATTCGGCCGCCACCAGGTCCAGCTGCGCCACGTTACGCGCCGCCAGCACCAGCGCGATCCCGGCCCCTTCGCGCGCGGCCAGCTGGCGCGCCATCTCGGCGCCGATGCCGTCCGAGGCGCCGGTGATCACGACCACGCGGAGTGCCGGCACCGCGGTCACTTCTGCGCCTTCACGATCTGCATCGCGCTGGCGATCAGGCCGCTCATCTCGCCGAGGTTGGCCGGCACGATGATCGAGTTGTTGGTCTTGGCCAGCTTGCCGAAGGCGTCGACGTAGTGCTCGGCCACGCGCAGGTTCATCGCGTCCTCGCCGCCCGGTTCGCGGATCGCGGCGCCGACCTGGCGCAGCGCGGCGGCGCTGGCCTCGGCCAGGGCGACGATGGCGCTGGCCTCGCCCTGGGCGCGGTTGATCGCGGCCTGGCGCTCGCCTTCGGAACGGGCGATCGCCGCTTCGCGCTCGCCGCTGGCGATGTTGATCTGCTCCTGGCGACGGCCTTCGGAGGCCGCGATCAATGCGCGCTTTTCGCGCTCGGCGGTGATCTGGCGCTGCATCGCGTGCAGAATCTCGGCCGGCGGCGTCAAGTCCTTGATCTCGTAGCGCAGCACCTTCACGCCCCAGTTCGCGGCCGATTCGTCGATGGCGTTGACGATGGTGGTGTTGATGTGGTCGCGCTCTTCGAAAGTCTTGTCCAGCTCCATCTTGCCGATCACCGAGCGCAGCGTGGTCTGGGCCAGCTGGGTGATGGCCTGAATGTAGTTCGACGAGCCGTAGGAGGCGCGCATGGCGTCGGTGACCTGGAAATACAGGATGCCGTCGACCTGGAGCTGGGTATTGTCGCGCGTGATGCAGACCTGGGGCGGAACGTCCAGCGGGATTTCCTTCAGCACGTGCTTGTAGGCGATGCGGTCGACGAAAGGCACGACGATGTTCAGGCCCGGCGCCAGCACCGCGTGAAACTTCCCGAGGCGCTCGACCACCCAGGCGTGCTGCTGCGGCACGACGTTGATGGTCTTGATCACGAACACCATGGCGATAATGAAGATGACCAGCGCCACCGTACCGAAAGACAGTTCCATGAGCATCCCTTATAGATGAGTGACTTGCATCAGTTTTGGTTATGAATTCGCCACGATCAGGCGATTGCCCTGCACTTCGACGATCCGGAAATCGCCGGCCTCGGCAATGGCGCCATTGCCCAGCTCCACGTCCCACAGCGCGCCGCGGTACATGACGCGGGCACGGCCGTTGTTCCAGGCATGCACGGTGACGCGGCCGCCGATGTCGAGGTTGACGTTCTGGTCGCGCGTCGCCTGCGTCTTCGCGGGGCGGCCGAAGCGGCTGCGGTGCAGGATGCTGGTCGCGACCAGGCCGGTCGCCGCCGCGATCAGGGTCTGCGCCGGGCCCGACAGGCCCAGCAGCGCGGCGATGCCGCCGCAGGCCAGGCCAATGGCCATCATCAGGAGATAAAACGTTCCCGTAAACAGCTCGGCCACCACCAGGATGCCCGCGCCAACCATCCAGTTCACCCAATCGTCCATGTCGTCGCTTCGGTTTCTCAAGGATTGCGGAAAGCGCCGGAGACCCGATCCAGCGCATTTACGTTTGACAACGCATCCCCATTGTACCCCGACTTTCGCTCTGCATTGGCATATCGGCAACGTCTGTTACGCAAGGGATGCGTCGACTGGAGCGAGCCCCGGGAACCATCCGTACCCGGGTCGGCGCGTTCAGCCCGCGTTGGCGCGCTTGCGGATGATGGGCGAGCCGCTGTTGTCCGCGCCGCTGCAGGCGCGCGTGCAGCGTTGGTATTTGTCGTCGCAGATGCCCAGCTGCTGGGCGCGGCGATTCTGCTGGCCGCTGCGTTCCAGGGCCAGGTTGCCGCTCGAGGTCACGGCGCCCTGCGCGGTACGCGCCAGGTGGTTCGTTTCCTCGCGCTTCAACAGCAGGACGGCGTCGTCGCCGGAGGCCTTGGCGATATTGGCCGTGCACTGGGTCCTGGCGGTATCGCACTCGGCCTTGCAGAATGCGGCATCCTGCGCCCACGCGGCGCCCGACATGACGACACCAAGCAGGGCCACGGCGCTCAACAAACGTTTCATTTCAATTCCCCTCTCATACTGAAAAAAACCCGCCGCCATATCGGGACGACGAAGGGCGTTCAAAATCTCACGATCTCCAAGGCCGCGTCAACCGATTTATCGCGGCATGGAATGGAGGGTGCGATCGACAGGTAAGCCGAGGGATAAGCCCGTATTTATGCCGGCCGAATAAAATCGTGCAAGGAATGCCGCACCGGATACGAGATCGACGAGCGCAGATGTTACGGAAAGTGCGTCAACCCGTGATCGAGCAGGCCAGCGAGGCCATGACCCATCCGCTGGAGAACAGGCCGGCGGTTGTTTGAAATTGAAGCCCTCGATAAGCGGATTTCCGGACTCTTTCGCCCTGCCAGACGGACGACTGCCGCGCGCGCTTATGCGCAATGAATAAAATCCCGTATTTCGCACCAAAAACCCTGGAATTAATGCACTGCAAGATGTTTTCGGTTTTCTCTTGTGATAAGGTCGTTACACATCAAGTGATGGCTTTTAACAATCAACCCGCTTTGGGTCGATCGTCATCTGATCAATACAAGGAGCGAATCGCCGATTCGCACGATTAATCACCGGAGACAAAATGAACCGAAAAGTTGCACTGTTCCTGTTCAGCCTCGGCCTGGCCGCAAGCGCCGGCGCGACCCATATGGATGACCTTGCATGCCGCGAGTATTGCGCGTTCGAACGAACGAACTGCGAAACCGAGGCCGCCGGCAATAACTGCCTGCTGGTGGAGCGCCAGTGCCTGATGGACTGCCGTCACATCTAATGCAAGGCCCGCATGACGGTGTGCGCCGCCATGCAAGGAAAGAAAAATAAAAAACCCGTCGACCGCGAGGCCGACGGGTTTTTGTTTGGATCGTTACAGCTTACATCGACGCCAGCTTCTGCCAGGTCTCGACCACCGAGTCAGGATTGAGCGACATCGATTCGATACCCTGCTCCATCAGCCAGACCGCGAAGTCCGGGTTGTCCGACGGACCCTGGCCGCAGATGCCGATGTACTTGCCCTGGGCGCGGCAGGCCTTGATGGCGAGGCTCAGCATGGCTTTCACCGCCGGGTCGCGCTCGTCGAAGTCCTTGGCCAGCAGCTCCATGCCGGAGTCGCGGTCTAGGCCCAGGGTGAGCTGGGTCAGGTCGTTCGAGCCGATCGAGAAGCCGTCGAAATACTGCAGGAACTGCTCGGCCAGGATCGCGTTCGACGGCACTTCACACATCATGATGACGCGCAGACCGTTCTCGCCGCGCTTCAGGCCGTACTTGGCCAGCAGCTCGATGACCTTCTCGGCCTGGCCCAGGGTACGCACGAACGGGATCATCAGCTCGACGTTGGTCAGGCCCATTTCCTCGCGCACGCGCTTCATGGCCAGGCATTCCATCTCGAAGGATTCGGCGAAGTCCTCGGCCAGGTAGCGCGCGGCGCCGCGGAAGCCCAGCATCGGGTTTTCCTCGTCCGGCTCGTAGCGCGAACCGCCGATCAGCTTCTTGTACTCGTTCGACTTGAAGTCGGACAGGCGCACGATGACCGGCTTCGGCCAGAAGGCGGCGGCAATGGTGGCCACGCCTTCGGCCAGCTTGTCGACATAGAACGCCTTCGGCGAGGCATGGCCGCGCGCGACCGACTCGACCGCCTTCTTCAGGTCGGCATCGATGTTCGGGTACTCGAGGATGGCCTTCGGGTGCACGCCGATGTTGTTGTTGATGATGAACTCGAGGCGGGCCAGGCCGACGCCGCCGTTCGGCACCGACTGGAAGTCGAAGGCCAGCTGCGGGTTGCCGACGTTGAGCATGATCTTGGTCTTGAGCGGCGGCAGTTCGCCGCGCGAGACTTCGGTCACTTCCGTTTCCAGCAGGCCGTCGTAGATCTTGCCCTCGTCGCCTTCGGCGCAGGAGACGGTCACAAAAGTGCCGTCCTTCAGCACCTCGGTGGCGTCGCCGCAGCCGACGACCGCCGGCACGCCCAGTTCACGGGCGATGATGGCCGCGTGGCAGGTGCGGCCGCCGCGGTTGGTGACGATGGCCGAGGCGCGCTTCATGACCGGTTCCCAGTTCGGGTCGGTCATGTCGGCCACCAGCACGTCGCCCGGCTGCACGCGTTCCATCTCCGACGGGTCGGTGATCACGCGCACCGGGCCGGCGCCGATCTTCTGGCCGATCGCGCGGCCCGAGGTCAACACGGTGCCGGTGCCCTTCAGCGAGAAACGCTGCTGGGCGTCGGTCGCCTTCTGCTGGGATTTCACGGTTTCCGGACGCGCCTGCAGGATGTAGAGCTTGCCGTCGCGGCCGTCCTTGCCCCACTCGATGTCCATCGGACGGCCGTAGTGGTTTTCGATGATGACGGCGTACTTCGCCAGCTCGACCACTTCCGCGTCGGTCAGCGAGTAGCGGTTGCGCAGCTCGATCGGCACATCGACGGTGCGCACCGACCGGCCGGCTTTCGCCTCCTCGGTGAATTCCATCTTGATCAGTTTCGAGCCGATGTTGCGGCGGATGACGGGCGACTTGCCCTGCTCGAGCATCGGCTTGTGGACGTAGAACTCGTCCGGGTTGACCGCGCCCTGCACCACGGTCTCGCCCAGGCCGTAGCTGGAGGTGATGAAGACCACGTCCTTGAAGCCCGATTCGGTGTCGATGGTGAACATGACGCCGGCCGCGCCGGTGTCGGAGCGGACCATGCGCTGCACGCCGGCCGACAGCGCGACCTCGGCGTGGGTGAAGCCTTTATGGACGCGGTAGGAAATCGCGCGGTCGTTGTAGAGCGAAGCGAAGACGTGCTTCATCGCTTCCAGGATGTTGTCGATGCCGACCACGTTCAGGAAGGTCTCCTGCTGGCCTGCGAAGGAGGCGTCCGGCAAGTCTTCGGCGGTGGCCGAGGAGCGCACGGCGAAGGACATTTCCGTTTCCGAGTCGGCGACCAGGCGCTCGTAGTAGGAACGGATTTCCTGTTCCAGGCGCGGCTGGAACGGGGTGTCGACGATCCACTGGCGGATTTCCTGGCCGGCGGCGGCGAGCGAGCGCACGTCGTCGATGTCCAGGCCTTCCAGGCGGGTCGCGATGCGGTCGGCAAGCGACGGGCCACCGTCGATCGAATGGCCGAGGAAGTCACGGAAGGCCTGGGCCGTGGTGGCAAAGCCGGTCGGCACGCGCACGCCGGCTTCGGCGAGCTGGCTGATCATTTCGCCGAGCGAGGCGTTCTTGCCGCCGACCGATTCGACATCGGTCATGCGCAGGTTCTCGAACGAGGCAACGTAAACACCATTGCCCTGTTCGGGTTCCTTCAATGATGCTGCTTGAGACAGGTTAGTCATGGTAAAACACCCTTACTTGATGATAGAAATCTGTCGGGCAGGCGCTGGGCAGAGGGCGCGTGTTTTCTTGTTATTCTGGGCGCCGTGCAGCACAATGCAAAACCGTTGCAGAGCATTTTACCGCGTGCGACCCCGATTCACAGCGCACAATCCTGCATTCTTGTCAGCATTTACGAAAAAAACCATCATGACCGCAGAGAGCCGCCCCCCTCTTCCCGCCCCGACGCGCACCGTGTTTTTCGTGTCCGACGGCACCGGCATCACCGCCGAAACCTTCGGCCACGCGGTGCTGAGCCAGTTCGAAATGCGCTTCCGCCAGATCCGCATTCCCTTCATCGACACGCTCGACAAGGCGCGCGACGCGGCGCGGCGCATCAATGAAGTGTATGCGCTCGACAACCAGCGCCCGATCGTGTTCTCGACCCTGGTGAAGCACGACCTGTCGGGCGTGATCCGGGCCTCGAACGGCATGCACATGGATTTGTTCCAGACCTTCGTGGCGCCGCTGGAAATGGAACTCGGCGTCAAGTCGACGCACACTATCGGCCGCATCCACAACGTCGTGGATTCCGAGGAATACAAGAACCGCATCGAGGCCATCAATTTCTCGCTGGCCCACGACGACGGCCAGTCGCACAAGAACCTGGCCGAGGCCGACGTCATCCTGGTCGGCGTCTCGCGTTCGGGCAAGACCCCGACCTCGCTGTATCTTGCGATGCAGTACGGGATCAAGGCCGCCAATTACCCGCTGATTCCCGACGACTTCGAGCGCGGCAAGCTGCCCTCCTCGCTGCCGCCGTTCAAGCACAAGCTGTTCGGCCTGACCATCACGCCCGAACGCCTGACCGAGATCCGCAACGAGCGCCGCGCCGGCAGTAAATACGCCTCGATCGAGAATTGCCGCTACGAAGTCAACGAAGCGGAACAGCTGATGAAACGCGAGGGCATCCGCTGGCTGTCCTCGACCACCAAGTCGATCGAGGAGATCGCGACCACGATCCTGCAGGAGATCAAGCCGGACCGGCGCGAGTATTGACGGGCACTCGGCCCCTGCTCCCGGGCTATCCCATGGGAGCGGCGCTGCGCTCCAGCAGCACATCGATCGACTTCGCCGCCGGCACCTTGCTCTCCTTCGCATGGTGCCACAGCGGAATCAAGGGATTGAGCTCCGGGTAATAGCCGGCCACGCAGCCCTGCGGCAGATCGTAGGGCACCACCGCCAGGCCATCAACGCGGCGCGCGACGCCATCCTCGGCCGCGCAGCGCAGCGCCACCAGGTCGCCCTGGGCCAGCCCGTGGCGCGCCATGTCGGATGCTGCCATGAACAGCACCATGCGGCTGCCGAACACGCCGCGGAAGCGGTCGTCGAGGTGATAGATCGTCGTGTTGAACTGGCCGTCGCTGCGGATCGTGAATAGACGCAGCTCGGGCGGCGCGGCGTCCATCGCCGGGTCGCCCTGCAGTTGCTCGGGCACGGTGAACTGGGCGCGCCCGCTCTCGGTCTCGAACACCCGGTGCGCGGCGCCGACCGGCTTGCGAAAGCCGCCCGGCGTCCACATGCGCGCATTGAAATCCTTGAAGACATCCGGCCAGGTTTCCTCGATGGCGTCGCGCACGCGGCCATAGTCGGCGACCCAGGCGTCCCAGTCGACCTTCGGGTTCGGGTCCAGCGTGGCCTTGGCGATGCCGGCGACGATGGCCGGCTCCGACAGCAGCGTGCTTGCCACCGGCTCGGTCATGCCGCGCGAGCCGTGCATGCAGGCGGTGCTGTCCTCGACCGTCACGTCCTGCGGCCCGGCCGCCTGGCGGTCGATCTCGATGCGGCCCAGGCAAGGCAGGACATACGATTGCCGGCCGTGGATGACGTGGTTGCGATTGAGCTTGGTGGCGATCTGCACGGTCAGCGGCAGTTCGCGCCAGGCCGCTTCCATCAGCACGGTCTCGGGCACGGCGCGCACGAAGTTCCCGCCCAGGCCGACGAAGGCCTGGACCTTGCGCGCCAGGATCGCCTCGCAGGCTTCGACCGTGTTCATGCCGGTCTTGCGCGGCGGCTCGAAGCCGTACTGCTCCTTCAGCTTGTCGAGCGGCGCCAGCTCCGGCTTTTCGGTGATGCCGACGGTGCGCTGGCCCTGCACGTTCGAATGCCCGCGTACCGGGCAGATGCCGGCGCCGGGCTTGCCGATGTTGCCGCGCATGAGCAGCAAATTGACCAGCATCGCCACGTTCTGCACGCCGTTCTCGTGCTGGGTCAGCCCCATGCCGTACACGCCCAGCACCGCGCTCGAGCGCGCATAGACCTGGGCCGCGCTTTCCAGCGCCGCGCGCGCCAGGCCCGATTCGCGCTCGATCGCCGTCCACTCGCAGCGGCGCAAGGCGTCCTCGAACTGCGCGAAGCCATGCGTGTGCTCGGCGATGAACTCGACGTCGAGCACGCGCTGTTCGCCGCCTGCGAGCGCCGCGTCGTCCAGCGCCAGCAGCGCCTTGCAGATGCCCATGATGGCGGCGGTGTCGCCGCCGGGACGCACCTGGTGGTACTGGGTGCTGATCGTGGTCTCGTGCCCGGTCAGCATCTCGAGCGGCGACTGCGGATTGGTGAAGGCGACCAGGCCGCGCTCGCGCAAGGGATTGAAGGTGACGATCGGCACGCCGCGCCGGCGCGCATCCTTCAGCTGGTGCAGCATGCGCGGGCTGTTCACGCCGACGTTCTGGCCGAAGAAGAGGATGCAGTCGGTCTGCTCGAAATCCTGGAGCACCACGGTGCCGACGCCGACGCCGAGGGTCTTCTGCAGCGCGACCGAGGTGCTCTCGTGGCACATGTTCGAGCTGTCCGGCAGGTTGTTGTTGCCGTACATGCGGGCCAGCAGCTGGTACATGTAGGAGGTCTCGAGCGAAGCGCGGCCGGAGGCGTAGAACACCACCTGTTCGCGCTCGAACCCGCGCAGCGCCGCGCCGATCTCGGCAAAGGCCGTGTCCCAGCTCACCTCGCGGTAGCGGTCGCTCGCCGGGTCCCAGCGCAGCGGCACCGTCAGGCGGCCCTGCTCTTCCAGTGCATGGTCGGACCAGGCTTCCAGTTCGGTCACCGTGTGGCGCTCGAAGAAGTCGGCGCCGATCGCCTTGCTCGTGGTTTCCCAGGCGGTCGCCTTGGCGCCGCTTTCGCAGAACTCGAATGGATGGGGGTTGGCCGGCTTGGCCCAGGCGCAGCTGACGCAGGCGAAACCGTCGGGCTTGTTCTGCTTCATCAGCAGGGCGCTGTCCTTGAGCACGACGCGCTGGTCGAGCAGGACCTTGCTCACTTCGGCCACCGAGGCCCAGCCGCCCGCCGGCATGGTGGGTTTCTCGATCCGCAGTTCCTTCGTTTCGTCGCTCATGACGGTCTCCCTTGCAATGGAGCATGTACCGTAAACGCCACTTGCGTCCCGTTCTGTACGCCGCCGCACCGAGGCGGGCGATTTGGCGGAAGGCCGGGCGGACGATAGCGGTTCAAGCCAGGCGCGCCGGCGCCGCGCACTTGGCTTTATACTGCCCGGCTATGCGCATACAGCTTTTCTCGGACCTTCACCTCGAACGTTACCCGGCCTTCCAGCCCCTGATCGCTCCCGACACCGACGTCGTGGTGCTGGCCGGCGACATCGGCTCCTACCAGCCGGGCTCGCGCCTGGACGGCATGGATTTCGGCCTGGGACGTTTTTCTCCCCTGCGTCCCGGCGCCAGCCCGGCGCGCGTCCTGTTCGTTCCCGGCAACCACGAATACGACGGCCTCGAGTTCGACGCGACCAACGCCCGCCTGCGCGCGCTCTGCGCCGAACTCGGCATCGAGTGGCTGGACCGCGAGACCATCGTTATCGATGGGGTACGCTTCATCGGCACCACGCTGTGGAGCGACTTCGACGCCCTGGCCTGCCGCGAGACCGATCTGACGCGCCAGCTGCAACTGCGCGGCAAGGCCTTCCGCGCGGCCAATTACTATCTGAGCAAGAACACGACGCTGCGCGACGGCGTGCCGATGCTGGCCGAGGACATGCGCACGCTCTCGCTCGACTGCCAGGCCTGGCTGCGCGCGGCGCTCGCCGTCCCCTTCGACGGCACGACGGTTGCCGTCACCCATTTCGCCCCCAGCCTGCAAAGCGCCGACCCGCGCTACGGCCTGGCCGCCGGCACCGCGGGCTTCTGCAATGCGATGGAGGCCCTGTTCCCCTTGGCCGACGTCTGGATGCACGGCCACCTGCACTGCATGAACGACTACACCGTCAGCGGCGTCGAGAACGGCCGGCCCTGGTCCTGCCGCGTGGTCGCCAATCCGCTCGGCTACCTGAGCAAGGGGGAGCAGGAAGGCTTCCGGCCGGAGCTGGTCATCGAACTCTAGCCGGCCAAATGTTTCCCTGAGTCTTCAGTGCACTGAAAAATCGCCGATCGTCCTAGAATCGTCCTTTGTCGTTTCAGGAGGAACCATGTCGAAAAAGGATGTACCGGGAATCGGGGAATACGGCGGCCCGGCCGGTGGCTGGGGCGCCTTGCAGGCGGTCGCCAAGGCGCTGCGCGGCGAGATGTCGACGCGGCGCACGACCATCCTGATGCAGGTGAACCAGCCCGAGGGCTTCGATTGCCCCGGCTGCGCCTGGCCCGATCCGCGCGAGGGCTCGTCCTTCGAGTTCTGCGAGAACGGCGCCAAGGCCGTGTCCTGGGAAGCGACCAACAAGCGCGTCACGCCCGAGTTCTTCGCGAAGCACAGCGTCAGCGAACTGTGGGGGCGCGACGATTTCCAGCTCGAATGGGAAGGCCGCCTGACCCACCCGATGGCCTACAACCCGGACACCGACCACTACGAGCCGGTGTCCTGGGACGAAGCCTTCCGCCGCATCGGCGCCGGGCTGCGCGCCCTGCCCGACCCGAACATGGCCGAGTTCTATGCTTCCGGACGCGCGTCGAACGAAGCGGCCTTCCTCTACCAGCTGTTCGTGCGCGAATACGGCACCAACAACTTCCCCGACTGCTCGAACATGTGCCACGAGGCGACCAGCGTCGGCCTGCCGCAGGCGATCGGGGTCGGCAAGGGCACCGTCACGCTGGAAGACTTCGACCACTGCGACGCCATCTTCTCGTTCGGCCACAATCCGGGCACGAACCACCCGCGCATGCTGGGCACGCTGCGCGCCGCCTCGCTGCGCGGCGCGCCGATCGTAGTCTTCAATCCGCTCAAGGAACGCAGCCTGGAGCGCTTCAAGTCGCCCCAGCATGCGCTCGAGATGACGGTCGGGAAGGCGGTGCCGATCGCGTCCCACTATTACCAGTTGAAGATCGGCGGCGACGCCGCGGCGCTCAAAGGCATGATGAAGGCCCTGCTGGCGATGGACGCCGCGCTGCGCGCGGGAGGAGCAGGCGGCCTGCTCGACCGCGACTTCATCGACGAACACACCCTCGGCTTCGCGGAACTGGTGGCCGACCTCGACGCCACCTCGTGGGAAGAGATCGAGCAGGTCGCCGGCCTGTCGCGCGCCAGCCTCGAGGAAGCGGCCGGCATCTATGCGAAGGCGAAACGCGTCATCGTCTGCTACGGCATGGGCATCACCCAGCACCGACACGGCACCGGCAACGTCCAGCAGTTGATGAACCTGCTGCTCCTGCGCGGGAATATCGGGCGCGAGGGCGCCGGCATCTGCCCGCTGCGCGGCCATTCGAACGTCCAGGGCGACCGCACGGTCGGCATCACCGAGATCCCGAGCCAGGGTTTCCTCAATGCGCTCGAGCGGGTGTTCGGCATCAAGGCCCCGCGCGACAAGGGCCATGGCGCGGTCGAGGCCATCGAGGCCATGCACGCGGGCCGCGCCAGGGCGCTGGTCTGCCTCGGCGGCAACCTGCCGCTGGCGATGCCCGACCCGCAGGTCTGCTTCGAGGCGATGCGCAGGCTGGATCTGTCGGTGCACATCGCCACCAAACTGAACCGCTCGCACCTGATGGTCTGCAAGAACACCTTGCTGCTGCCCTGCCTCGGCCGCACCGAGCTCGACGTCCAGGCCGGCGGGCCGCAGTCGGTGACGGTGGAAGACTCGATGTCGATGGTGCACGCTTCGCGCGGCACGCTGCAGCCGGCGTCCCCGCTGTTGAAATCCGAGCCGGCCATCGTCGCCGGGATCGCAAAGGCGACCCTGCCCGACTCGAAGATTGACTGGGATGCCTTCATCGCCGACTACAACCGCATTCGCAACGCGATCGAGGCCGTGTTCCCCGACTTCGACGACTACAACGAACGGGTGCGCGTACCGCGCGGCTTTCGCCTCGACAGCCCGGCCGCGCGCCGCGAATGGCGCACGCCCTCTGGCAAGGCCCACTTCATCGTCTTCGACAGCCAGGACGAGCGTCCGCTGGCGCGGCCGGACGCACGCGACGTGCTGGTGCTGGCCACGGTGCGCAGCCACGACCAGTACAACACCACGATCTACGGAAAGAACGACCGCTACCGCGGCATCACCGGCCGGCGCGACGTGATCTTCGCGAACGCGGCCGACCTGGCCGAGCGTGGCCTCGAGCATGGCGACCTGGTCGACATCGAGGCGGTGGCGGCGCACGACAACGCCAGCGAACCGCGCATCGTGCGCAACTTCGTCGCCGTCGCCTTCGACATCGCGCGCGGCTCGGTCGCCGCCTACTATCCGGAAGCGAACGCCCTGGTCGCGCTGGCCAACTTCGACCGGCGCAGCGGCACGCCGTCGTACAAGTCGGTGCCGGTAGTGCTGCGGCGCGCGGCTGGCGGCGGCAAAGCCAGCCACGTCGACCGCGAGGAGGATGCCGCCGCCTGAGCGGCCTCCTTCAGCCGAATTCAGCTCAGTTGCGCGCGCCGCTCGGCGGAGATGACCTCGGGCTGGCGCACCGGGGTGGCGCTGCCGGGAACGAAGAAGGGATTGTCCTTCCAGCTTCCCGTCAGGCGCGCCTTGACGATCTTCCCGCCTATCCTGGCCGCCGCCAGCGCGGTCGCCACCGGCGTCGCCGCCACTCTGCGGTAGGCGGTGCGGGTATTGGTCGCAATGTGGGAAGAGCCCAGCGCGGCGTCGAGCTCGGCGGGCGATGCGGCCAGGCAGGCGCGGATCACGCCGACGTAAGGCAACTTCGGATCGCGCGGCGTGTTGCCGATCGGCGTGCGGCAGCAGCGCGCATACCAGCGGTACAAGCCCTTCGGGCTGAGCGACATGCAGGCAAGCTGGTCCAGGCCCTGGCTGAAGCGCACGCCGCTCGGCAGCGCCGCCGCGACCTCGGTGCCACCGGCGCCGTCGAGGAGTGTGATCTCGTTGCCGAGGAAGCGGGCAAAGGCGCGGCAGTCGGTGCAATAGCACTTCGCGCGCGCGGCCACGGCCGCGGTGTCCAGTTCGCCCTGCAGTTTGCCGCAGCGGCAGCGTAATCGAATGTTCATCTTGCCCCCCGAGAGATGGAACCAGTGTGCCATATGCCTGCCGCCCCGGTGGGCACGGGGCGCCCACCCTACGATTCCGCAGGCGCCAGGCGCGGCGCGCGAAGGCGCTCAGAAGAAGTGCCGCCACTCCTCCAGCCAGCCCGGGAAGGCGCCCGCCTCCATCGGATTGGCGATGTGGTAGCCCTGGGCATAGGTGCAGCCCAGGCCCTGCAGGAAGTCCCAGTCCTGGCGCGTTTCGACGCCGACCGCCACCGACATGCGGTCCAGGCTGTGCGCCAGGCCCAGGCAGGAGCGCAGCACGGTGCCGAGCGGGCGCCGCTTCGAGGCGCCGTCGACGAAACTGCGGTCGATCTTCAGTTCCGAGAACGGGATGCGCGCCAGCAGCTGCAGGTTCGAGCGGCCGGTGCCGTAGTCGTCGATCGCCAGGCCGAAGCCCATCATGCGCAGGCGCACCAGGCGCTCGATGAAATGGGGATCGGTGTTCAGCACCGAGGACTCGGGCATCTCGAAGGTGATGTAGTCGGGCAGCACCGTATGGCGGCCGAGGCAGGCCGTGATCTGGCGGATAAAAGCCGGGTGGGCCAGGGTCTCGGGCGCCAGGTTGATCGAGATCGAGATCGGCGTGCCCTGGTCGTGGAACCAGCGGCAGCGTTCGACCGACATCTCGATCATGCTCCAGTCGAGGAAGTCGACGCGGTTGTTCTGTTCGAGCGCATCGATAAAGGCGGCGGGGCTGAGGAGGCCGTGCTCGGGGTGGCGCCAGCGCGCGAACACTTCCAGGCCTTTCACCTGGCCGGTGGCCAGCTCGATCTTCGGCTGGAAGAAGGGTTCGAACTGGCGCTTCTGCAGGCCCAGGCCGATGTCGGAGAAGGAAAAACGCGGCGTCTCCCCGCCCGCGCCGGGCGGGGCCGGCGGCAGGTAGTTGTCGATCAGCGGCTTGAGCCTGGCGGCGGCGACCGGCTTGGCGGCGCTGCCGAGCAGGTCGATGCCGTAGACCTGGGCCAGGGTCTCGACCGAGAACAGCAGGTTCGCCGGCTGGGCGCCGGTGACGATCAGCTTGACGTCGGATTCGAGCGTGGCCAGGTTGCGGATCAGCTCCAGGCCGTCCATGCCCGGCAGGTCCAGGTCGATGATCGCGATGTGCACGCGCGGCGTGAAGCCGGCCTGGAAGGTGCGCAAGGCCATGTGGCCGTCGGGCACCTCGGTGATGCGGGTCGCGCCCAGCCGGCCCAGCATCTCGGCCATGGCGGCGCGCTGGCCCTTGTCGGCCTCGGCCACCAGAAAGTGCAAATGCGCGATGTCCATCCCTACTCCACGGCGTGATGTTTAAGTTGATTCCGGGACGAGATTACCCTAGAGGCAGCGCTGCCGTCCATGCCTGGCGCTGGCGCAGCTGCTCGAAAAAGCACACCGCCGCCGCCGCCGCCACGTTCAGCGACTCGACCTGGCCCGCGTGCGGGATCACGACCTGGTGCGAGGCCAGCCCCATCAGCTCGTCGCCGACGCCCTGCCCTTCGTGGCCCAGCAGCCAGCCGACCGGCTGGCGCAGGTCGACCTCGTACAGGCGCTGCTCGGCATACCCGCTCATGGCGAGCACGGCGATCTTCGAGGCCCTGACCAGCGCGGCCAGGTCGACGTTCTCGAAGATCTCGAGCACGAAGTGGGCCCCCATCGCGGCGCGCAGCACCTTGGGCGACCAGCAGAAGGCCGTGCCGGGGCTGCAGAAGACCTGGGTGATGCCGGCCGCGGCGGCGCTCCTGAGGATGGAACCGGCGTTGCCCGGGTCCTGCACGCCGTCGAGCAGCACGGCGGACACCGTCATCGCGGCGGGCGCGGCCGGTTGCGGGGTTTCGACCAGGAACAGCAGGTTGACGCCGTGCTCGACCTGGCTGAGCGCCTTGAACAGCGCATCGGGCAGCGCCGTCACGTGGACGTGCATGCCCTCCAGGCGGGCGACGATGTCGGCCACTTCCGGGTTGTGCAGGGCCTCGTCCGAGACCACGCAATGCGCCGGCGCGCCGCGCAGGTCGAGCCAGGACTGGCACAGGTGCACGCCGTCGAGCAGGGTACGGCCGGCCTTGCGCCGCGCCTGCGAGCTGGTGGCGAGCTTGACCAGGTCCTTGTAGAAGGGATTGTCGCGCGAGGTGATGCTCTTCATGCCGGCGCCGCCTCATGCGCAATGTCGGCGGCGCCGAACAGGTCGACCTGCAGCAGGTTGCGCACCGGCGCGAACGAGCGGCGGTGCACCGGCGACGGGCCATGCAGGCGCAGGCGCTCCAGGTGCAGCGGCGTCGAATAGCCCTTGTGCTGGTCGAAGCAGTATTCCGGGTACTGCGCGTGCAGGCGCACCAGCAGCGCGTCGCGCGCGGTCTTGGCCAGGATCGACGCCGCCGAGATCGCGTGGCACTTGTCGTCGCCTTCGACGATGGCGTGGGCGCGGATGTCCATCGGCGGGCAGCGGTTGCCGTCGATCAGGGCGATGGTCGGCACGGTCCGCAGCGCTTCCACCGCGCGGCGCATCGCCAGCATGGTCGCGTGCAGGATGTTCAGGCTGTCGATCTCTTCGCAGGAGCATTCGGCGATGGCCCAGGCGATCGCGTTCTCCTTGATCTGCGGGGCCAGTTCATCGCGCCGCGCCTCGGTCAGCTTCTTCGAATCGCGCAGGCCCTCGATCGGGCGCTTCGGGTCGAGGATGACGGCGGCCGCGAACACCGGCCCGGCCAGCGGGCCGCGGCCGGCCTCGTCGACGCCGCAGACGATGTCGAGGTCGGTAAACGGCCGCAGCCTGGGCGGCAGGCCGGGATAGAAATTGATACGCTTCTTGCTCATTTGTCCGATTCTATGACGCGCAGGACTGCCTGCGCGCTCTCCTGCGCGCTGTTGCGCAGCAGGCTGTGATGCATGTCCATGAAACGCCCCGCCAGGCGGTCGCGCAGGGCGGTGTCGTTCAGCTGCTGCCAGACCGCGCCGGCCAGCGCTTCCGGGGTGGCCGCGTGCTGCAGGTATTCCGGCACCAGGAATTCGCGCGCCAGGATGTTCGGCAGCCCGATCCAGGGCAAATAGCCCATGTGGCGCATGATTTCCCAGGACGCCCGCATCACCTTGTACGCGATCACCATCGGCTTCTTGTGCAGGGCCACTTCCAGCGTCGCCGTGCCCGAAGCCACCAGCACGGCGTCGGCGGCGGCGATCGCGGCGTGCGACTGGCCGTCGATGAGCGTCAGCGGCACATCCTGGAGGCCGGCCCTGGCGACGATCTCGTTGAAGTAGGCGCGCTGTTTGTCGCCTGCCATCGGCACCACGAATGTCAGGGCCGGATCGCGTTTTGCAAGCAGGCCGGCCGTGCGGACAAAGGTCTCGGCCAGGTATTTCAGCTCGCCCATGCGGCTGCCCGGCATCACCGTCACCACGCGCGCATCGGCAGCCAGGCCGAGCTTCGCTCGGGCGCCGGCCACGTCCGGGATCATCGGGATGGTCTCCGCCAGCGGATGGCCGATGTAGGTCACCGGCACGCCGGCGTCGCGGTAGATCTGCTCCTCGAAGGGGAAGATCACCAGCATGTGCGAGACCGCGCGCTGGATCTTCTTGATCCGGCCGCCGCGCCAGGCCCAGATCTGCGGGCCGACGAAATGCACGGTCGGGATGCCGCCGGCGCGCAGCTGCTCCTCCAGCCCGAGGTTGAACCCGGGGTAGTCGGCGCCGATGAAGGCGGCCGGCTTTTCTTCCAATAAGCGATCCCGCAGGCGGTTCTGGATGCCCTTGATCTCGCGGTAGCGCGGGATGATCTCGAACAGGCCGCGCACGGTCAGGGTTTCGATGGGCACGTCCGAGACGAGTCCCTGCTCGATCATGCGCGGGCCGCCGATGCCGTGGAAGCGGGCGTTCGGCAGGACCGGGCGCAATCCTGCCATCAGGCGTGCGGCGAGCATGTCGCCGGACACCTCGCCGGCGACCAGGGCTAACGAGATGTCAGCGGACGATGCCACGGGTGATGGTGCCGAGGAAGTCGAGCACCGCCTTGACGTCTGCCGCTGCCTCGGGCGAGGCACCCTCTTCCTGCTCGAGCGCCGCTTTCGCTTCTTCCAGCGTCAGGCCCGAGCGGTACAGGTGCTTGTAGGCGGCGCGGATGCCGTCGATCTGGGCGCGCGTGAAACCGCGGCGCTTCAGGCCTTCGATGTTGACGCCGCGCGCGGCCGCCGGGTTACCGGAGACCATGACGAAGGGCGGCACGTCCTGGGTCAGGCTGGTGTACATGCCGATGAAGGCGTGGGCGCCGATCTTGCAGAACTGGTGCACGCCGGCGTAGCCGGAGAGGATGGCGTAGTCGCCCACGTGCACGTGGCCGGCCAGCTGCGCATTGTTCGAGAAGATCGTGTGGCTGCCGACCTGGCAGTCGTGCGCCAGGTGGACGTAGGCCGAGATCCAGTTGTCGTCGCCCAGGCGGGTCACGCCTTCGTCCTGCGCCGTGCCCAGGTTGAAGGTGACGAACTCGCGGACGGTATTGCCGTTGCCGACTTCCAGCCGGGTCGGTTCGCCCTTCCACTTCTTGTCCTGCGGCGCGGCGCCGATCGAGCAGAACTGGAAGAACTTGTTGTCCTCGCCGATCGTCGTGTGGCCTTCGATGACCACGTGCGGCCCGACCACGGTGCGCGCGCCGATGCGCACGTTGGGACCGATGATCGAATACGGGCCGACCTCGACCGAGCTGTCCAGCTCGGCCTGCGGATCGACGATTGCGGTAGGATGAATCTTGCTCATTACTGCTCCGTTCCTTGCGAACCTTTCATCGTCGCCTCGGCGGCGCCGCGAATGGTGCACATCAGTTCGCCCTCGACGGCGACCTTGCCGTCGACGCTGGCCACTGCCTTGTATTTCCAGATGCCGCGCGCCACGCGCAGGATCTCGACTTCCATCTTCAGCTGGTCGCCCGGCTCGACCGGACGCTTGAAGCGCGCGTTGTCGATGCCGACGAAATAGACCACCGAATTCTCGTCGGGCTTGACGTTCATGGTCATGAACGACAGGATCGCCGCGGTCTGGGCCATCGCCTCGATCATCAGGACGCCCGGCATCACCGGCTTGTGCGGGAAGTGGCCGTTGAAGAATTCCTCGTTGGCGGTGACGTTCTTGATGGCGGTGATGCGCTTGCCCAGCTCGACGTCGAGCACGCGGTCGACCAGCAGCAGCGGGTAGCGGTGCGGCAGGTATTCCTTGATGCCGTTGATGTCGAGGGTGATCTTTTCGGTGTTAGTCGTCATGTTGTTCCGAGAGCTTTTTGATTGTTTTTTCCAGCGTGCGGATCTTCTCGCGCATGGAGTTGAGGTTGCGTACGATCGCGGCCGATTTCTCCCATTCGGCGTTCTTCGCGAGCGGATAGAAGCCCGTGTACTGGCCCGGCTCGAGCACCGAGCGCGACACCATCGAGCCCGACGAGATGTGCACGTTGTCGGCGATCTCGAGGTGGCCCAGCACCATGGCGGCGCCGCCGAAGGTGCAGCGGCTGCCGATCCTGGCGCTGCCGGCCACGCCGACGCAGCCGGCCATGGCCGTGTGGGCGCCGATGTGGCAGTTGTGGCCGATCTGGATCTGGTTGTCGAGCTTGACGCCGTCCTCGATCACGGTGTCGGCCAGGGCGCCGCGGTCGATCGAGGTGTTCGAGCCGATGTCGACGTCGTTGCCGATCACCACGCGTCCGGTCTGCGGGATCTTGATGTAGACGCCGCTTTCCACCGCGAAGCCGAAGCCGTCGCCGCCGATCACCGCGCCCGAATGGACGATGCCGCGCGCGCCGATGATGCACTCGCGGTGGAAGGTGACGTTGGCGAACAGGTGGCTGTCCTCGCCGATCACCGCCCCGCGGCCGACGAAGCAGCCGTGCTCGATCACCGCGCCCGCTTTCACGACGGCGCCGGCTTCGATGGTCACGTGCGGTCCGACGTGGGCGCTGGCGTCGACTTCGGCGCTCGGATCGACCACGGCGCTCGGGTGGATGCCCGGGGCCGGGGCCTGTTCCTCGAGCGACACGAAGTACTGGGCCGCGCGCGCGAAATAGGCGTAGGGGTTGGTGGTGACGATGCGGCTGCCGGCGTAGGTGGCGGCGACCGACGGGTCGTCCAGCGGCGACAGGATCAGGGCCGCGGCCGCGCTTTGCGCCGCCAGGGCGCGCAACTTGCTGTTCGAGAGGAAGCTGATCTGGCTGGCGTCGGCGCTGTCGAGCGGCGCGATCGAGGAGACGACGAGGTCGGGGTTGCCGATCAGCTGGCCGCCGAAGCGTTCGACCAGGTCGCCCAGGCGCACGCCACGGGGGATATTCTTTTGTTCCAAAATCTTACTTGTCCAGCTGTTTCAGGATCTTGTCGGTGATGTCGATGCGGGGGCTCGACCAAGCCGCTTCCTGCAGCACGGCGTCGAGCTTTTCCTGCTCGGCGATCTGTTCGATCAGTTTATAGGCCTTCTGGGCGATGGCGGCGCGCTCCTCGCTCTTGCGCTGGAACAGGTCTTCCTGGAACTCGCGCTGCGTACGCTGCACGTCCTTTTCCATGTCGAACAGTTCGCGCGCGCGGCGGGTGCGCTCGATGTCGGTCAGGCGCGGGGCGTCGGCGTCGAACTTCTCGCTCATCTGCTTGAACTTCGCCACCATCTCCTCGGTCGTCTTCTGGCGCTTGGAGAATTCGGCCTGGATCTTGGCGTCGGCCGCCTTCGCCATCTTCGACTCGGTCATCAGGCGCTCGGTGAACACGAAGCCGATGCGGCTCGGCGCCGTTTGCGCCTGGGCCAGCGGAGCAGCGCACAGGGCTGCCAGCAGCAAGGTCCCGGGCAAGGCATTTAGAGTTTTCAACATGATTCTCCGCGGTGAAAGTGTGACGCTCCAGGGGATGTCAGAAGCCCGTCCCCATCTGGAACTGGAAGCGCTCGAGCTGGTCGCCCGGCTTCGCGTTCAGCGGCTTCGCAAACGACAGGCGCAGCGGGCCGACCGGCGAAATCCAGGACAGGCCGATACCTGCCGAATAACGGAATTCCTTCAGGCGGATCGGGTTGTCCTCCTGGAACACCTGGCCGCCGTCGGCGAAGGTGAACCAGCGCAGGCTGCGGTCCTTGCTGCTGCCCGGGAACGGGAACTGCAGCTCGAGGTTGCCGATCACGCGCTTGGAGCCGCCGATGGCGTCGCCATAGACCGGATCGACCACGCCCAGGGTCGAGCTCTCGTAGCCGCGCACCGAACCGATGCCGCCGGCGTAGAAGTTCTTGAAGACCGGGTAGGCGTCCTTGCCGATGCCCTTGCCGTAGTCGAACTCGCCGCGCACGGCCAGCGTCATCCAGCTCGTCAGCGGACGGTACCACTGGTGTTCATAGACGGCGCGGAAGTACTTGGCGTCGCCGAACACGTCGACCTCGAGGTTGGCGCGCTGGTAGCGGCCCTGGCTCGGGGTCAGCGCGCTGTCGCGGCTGTCGCGGCCCCAGGCCACGGTCAGCGGAATCGACACGCTCTTGCCGGTGCCCACGCCATAGTTCAGGTCGTCGGACGGATCGTTCGGGCCGCCGTTCTGGGCCACGAACTGCCGGTACAGGGCCGGGCTGGTGGTGTCGGTGGTCAGCGTCGTGCGCTCCAGGCCGGCGCCGAAGTAGACGGTGTCGGTTTCCGAGAACGGCACGCCGAAGGTCAGGTTGCCGCCGGTCTGGCGCACCGTGTACGAACCGATGTTCGAGAGCGGCGGACGCGTCGTGCGGTAGTAGAGCTGGAAGGCGCGCGAGATGCCGTCGTCGGTGAAGTACGGGTTGGTCTGCGAGAACGCGATCGTCCGGCTGTACTTCGAGGTGTTCAGGTCGAGGCCGACGGTGTTGCCGCTGCCGGCGAAGTTGGCCTGCTGGATCGAGGCGGTGAAGGTGAACTTCTCGGCCTGCGAGAACGAGCCGCCGATCATGAAGTTGCCGGTCGGGCGCTCCTCGACCGTCAGGTTGACGTCGACCTGGTCGGTGGTGCCGGGCGACTCCGGAGTCTCGACCTTCACGTCCTTGAAGTAGCTGAGGCGGTCGACGCGGTCGCGCGAGAGCTTGACCTTGCTGGCGTCGTACCAGGAGCTTTCGAACTGGCGGAACTCGCGGCGGATCACTTCGTCGCGGGTGACGGTGTTGCCGGCGATGTTCATGTGACGCACGTAGGCACGCTTGCCCGGGTCGACCACGAAGGTGAAGGCCACCTGGCGCTTCTCGCGGTCGAGCTGCGGGTCGGCGTTGACGTTGGCGAACGCATAGCCGAAGTTGCCCAGGCGCGCGGAAATCAGCTTGATCGAGGCTTCCTGCTTGGCGCCCGAATAGGTCTCGCCCGGCTGGAGCAGGATCAGCTGGCGCAGCTCTTCCTCGCGGCCGAACATCTCGCCGTCCATCTTGATGCTTGATACGGTGTACTTCTCGCCTTCGGTGATGTTGATGGTGAGGTAGATGTCCTTCTTGTCCGGGGTGATCGCGACCTGGGTCGATTCGACGTTCGCCTCCAGGTAGCCGCGGTCCAGGTAGTAGGACTTGATCGCTTCCAGGTCGCCGGTCAGCTTGGTCTTGGAATACTGGTCGGCCTTCGAGTACCAGGTGAACCAGCCGGACGTCGACAGCTGCAGGATCTCGCGGATCTGCTTGTCCGAGACGACCTTGTTGCCGACGATGTTGATCTGCTTGATGCGCGCGACCTCGCCTTCGTCGACGTTGAACATGACGTTGACGCGGTTGCGTTCGATCGGCGTGACGGTGGTGGTGATCTTCACGCCGTACATGCCGTGCGAGAGGTACTGGCGCTTGAGTTCCTGTTCGGCGCGGTCGACCGCGGACTTGTCGTAGATCTTGGCTTCGCCCACGCCGATCTCGCCCAGGGCCTTGACCAGCATGTCCTTCTCGAATTCCTTGGCGCCGGTGAAGTCGACGTTGTTGATCGCCGGGCGTTCCTCGACCAGCACGATCAGCACGCCGTTTTCTTCTTCAAGGCGGATGTCCTTGAAGAAGCCGGTCGCGTACAGCGCCTTGATGGCGGCAATGCTCTTCTCGTCATCGAAGGTCTCGCCCACGCGCACCGGCAGATAGGTGAACACGGTGCCGGCCTCGGTCCGCTGGATGCCTTCGACCCGGATGTCCTTGACGACGAACGGATTGACGGCGAGCGCAGGACCGGCGCACAGCGCCAGCACGGCCGCGCCGATCAGGCTGCGGCGAATGAACGGCAGGGCAAAACGATCTGGTTGTGAATTCATTGGCTAAATCAACGGGTCAGTCATTGGACAACATACATATTCTTGTTTGCCGGTGCCGCGGAAAGACTAGAGCAGTCTTCCCAGGTCATTGAAGACGGCGAGCGCCATCAGCATGAACAGCAGGCCTACCCCTGCGCGTTGAGCGAATGCCTGGATTCGCTCGGACAGGGGACGCCCGGTCAAAACTTCCAGCGAATAATACAGCAAATGGCCACCATCCAGCACTGGAATTGGTAACAGATTCATTACACCCAGGCTCACGCTGACCACCGCGATAAAGCCCAAAAACGTCGCAAGGCCCATGCGCGCTGTCTGTCCGGCGTAGTCGGCAATGGTCAGCGGACCGGTCACGTTCTTCAGCGACGCCTGGCCGGTGACGATCTTGCCGATCATCTTGAAGGTCAGCGCCGTCATCTCCCAGGTGCGGCGCGCGCCCTTCGCCAGCGCCTCGAACGGGCCGTCCTGCACGGTCACGAAATCGACCGCGCTCGCCAGCTGGACCTGGGCCACGCCCTGCCCTTTCGGATCGCGCTCGGGCGTCAGCGGCAGCGTGACGATGGCGCCGTCGCGGCGCACGCGCAGCGCCAGCGCGCGTTCCGGCGCGGCGCGCACGGTGCGCACGAAGTCGCCGGCGTCGCGCAAGGCCTTGCCGTCGACCGCCTCGATCACGTCGCCGCGGCGCAGGCCGGCGCGGGCGCCGGGACCGCCGGCGACGGCCTCTTCGACCTGCGCCATGCCGATCCAGACATCGATGCCGAGCGCGCCCATGACGTCGCCGTCGGGATCGACCGCGCCGAAGGCACTCGCGGGAATGGTGGCGGCGTACTGGTTGCCGTTCGCGCCCTTGACGTCGAAGCGGGCCGGCTCGCGGTCCACCGCCAGGTGGGTGACGGCCCAGCGCAGCTCGGAGAAGGAAGCGACCTGCTCGCCGTTCACGGCCAGGATCGCGTCGCCGCCGCGCAGGCCGGCCGCGTACGCCGGGGTGTCGGCGTCCATCGCGGCCAGGCGGGTGCTGGGCTCCTGGGTGCCGTGCATGAACAGCGCAGCGAACAGGGCAATGGCCAGCAGGAAGTTGGCGGTTGGCCCGGCCGCGACGATGGCGATGCGCTTCCAGACGCTCTGGCGCGTGAATTCGCGCGCCAGGTCGGCCTCGAGCTTCGGCGCGGTCGCCGGATCGCGGGCGTCGAGCATCTGCACGTAGCCGCCCAGCGGCAGGGCCGACAGCGCCCATTCGGTCTGGTCGCGCCCGAAACGGCGCGACCAGACGACCTTGCCCATGCCGACCGAGAAGCGCAGCACCTTGACGCCGCACAGGCGCGCGACCAGGTAGTGCCCGAGTTCGTGGAAGATGATGAGCGGCCCCAGCGCGAGCACGAAGGCCACGGCCGTGTAAAGGAAGTTCATGATGTCTTGGTTCCGCGTGATTCCGCGTGCTTGCGGGTGGTCGTTCCGTTCAATGGCGCGCGATGGCGGCGACGATCTGCTGCGCCGCCGCGCGCGCACGTTCATCCTGCCCCATCACGGCCTCGATGTCATGCGCCGCGCCATGCGCGTTCTCGTCCATCACGCGGCGCACCACGCGGTCGATGTCCCGGAAACCGATGCGGCGCGCGAGGAAGGATTCGACCGCCACTTCGTTGGCCGCGTTCAGCAGGGCCGGCGCGGTGCCGCCCGCGCGCAGGGCGTCGAAGGCCAGCGCCAGGCAGGGGAAGCGCGCGAAGTCGGGCCGGTGGAACTGCAGCGCGGCCAGCGCGGTCAGGTCGAGCTGGGCCACGCCGGAATCGATGCGCTCCGGGAAAGCCAGCGCGTGGGCGATCGGGGTGCGCATGTCCGGGTTGCCGAGCTGGGCCAGCACCGAGCCGTCGACATACGACACCATCGAGTGGATCACGCTCTGCGGGTGGATCACGACCTCGATCCGGTCGGCCGGCGCGCCGAACAGCCAGTGGGCCTCGATCACTTCCAGGCCCTTGTTCATCATGGTGGCCGAATCGACCGAGATCTTGCGGCCCATCGACCAGTTCGGATGCTTGCAGGCTTCCTCGGGCGTGACGGCTTCGAGCGTCTCGACGGCGCGGTTGAGGAAGGGGCCGCCGGAGGCGGTCAGCAGGATCTTGGCGACGCCGGCCGCATCCGGCTCGCGCGCGTAGCTGCCGGGGAGCGACTGGAAGATCGCGTTGTGCTCGCTGTCGATCGGAAGCAGCGTGGC
Organism: Massilia haematophila; assembly: GCF_042647645.1. Classification (NCBI taxonomy): domain Bacteria; kingdom Pseudomonadati; phylum Pseudomonadota; class Betaproteobacteria; order Burkholderiales; family Oxalobacteraceae; genus Massilia; species Massilia haematophila. Next base: position 1,843,744 of record NZ_JBHRVV010000001.1, read on the forward strand.
CTTGTGCTCGCGCACCGCGTCCATGAACAGCTGGCCGGACATCACCAGCGCTTCCTTGTTCGCCAGCAGCACTTTTTTGCCGGCACGGGCGGCGGCCAGGGTCGGCGCCAGGCCGGCGGCGCCGACGATGGCCGCCATCACGGCATCGGTCTCGGGCGCGCTGGCGATCTCGCACAGGGCCGCCTCGCCCCAGGCGACGTCGACCGCGAGGTCGCCCAGCAGGCGCGCCAGTTCGGCGGCCGCTTCGGGCGTGCCGACGACGGCGCGCGCCGGCCGATATTGTCGGCACTGCGCGGCCAGCTCGGCCACGCGGCTGTGCGCGCTCAGCGCATAGACTTCGTACTTGTCGGGGTGACGCGCGAGCACGTCGAGGGTAGAGACGCCGATCGAGCCGGTGGCGCCCAGGATGGTGATGCGTTGCATGTGAAACTCCGTGTGAACCTACAGCCAGGCGCCGATCAGCGCCGCCAGCGGCAGCACCGGCACCAGGGCGTCGATGCGGTCGAGCACCCCGCCGTGGCCGGGCAGGAGGTTGCTGCTGTCCTTCATGCCGGCGCGGCGCTTGAGCTGGGATTCGAAGAGGTCGCCGACGACGCTGGCGGCGACGATCAGGACCAGGATGGCGTAGGTGGCGGCCCAGCCGAGGCTGGCCTGGACGCGCACCGGGAAGGTATTCGCCAGGGCCTGGCCGCCGAACGCGATGACCAGGGTGGCGATGACCAGCACGGCGATGCCGCCGCCGATCGCGCCTTCCCAGGACTTGCCCGGCGAAATCGACGGCGCGAGTTTACGCTTGCCGAAAGCCTTGCCGGAGAAGTAGGCGAAGATGTCGGCGGCCCAGACGATGGCCATCACCGACAGCAGGTAGAGCGGCGAATACGCGTACAGCGCGACGATCGCCGCGAAGCAGCCGACCAGCGACACCGCGTAGACCACGCTGAGCAGGGTGTTGGCGGTGGAGTCGAGCGGCGGCAGGCCGATCTTCAGCGACGGCGCGAAACGCAGGGCCCACAGCAGCAGCGAGATGGCAAACCAGAAGACCGGGTTGCCGGCGTTCGGGCCGAAGAAGGCCCAGGCAAAGGCGGCGGTCCAGAAGGCCGCGACGACCGGCGCCTTGCTGGAGGTCGGGTTGAACAGGCGGAAGCATTCCCAGATCGCGGCGCCGAAGAAGACGGTCGCCACCACCGCGAAGGCCGTGAAATTGTTGGAATACAGGACCGGCAGCAGGACTGCCAGCAGCACGAGCGCGGTGATGATCCGGGTTTTCAGCATCAGGTATTGTTCGCCACTTGTTCGCCGGTGCGGCCGAAACGGCGCTCGCGGCCTTGGTAAGACGCGATCGCCGCGTCCAGGGATTCGGCCGAGAAATCCGGCCAGTAGGTATCGGTAAAGTACAGCTCGGAATAGGCCAGCTGCCAGAGCAGGAAGTTCGAGATGCGCTCTTCGCCGCCGGTGCGGATGAACAGGTCGGGTTCCGGCGCATAGGCCATCGCCAGGTGCGGCGCCAGCATCTCTTCCGTGTACTCGGTGACGCCGGGGTTGGCGGCGACCATCTTGCTGGTGGCCTGCATGATGTCCCAGCGGCCGCCGTAGTTGGCGCAGACGGTGACGGTGAGGCGGGTATTGCCGGCGGTCTTGCGCTCGGCGTTGGCGATCATTTCCTGCAGCTTGGGGTCGAAGCGCGACAGGTCGCCCACGACTTTCAGGCGGATGTCGTTGGCGTGCATCTTCGACACTTCGCGCTCGAGCGCGGTGACGAACAGGCGCATCAGCAGCGAGACTTCCTCGGCCGGACGGCGCCAGTTTTCCGAGGAAAACGCGAACAGCGTCAGGTACTCGACGCCGCGCAGCACGCAGGCCTCGACGACGCCGCGCACGGCCTCGACGCCCTTTACATGCCCCGCCACGCGCGGCAGCAGGCGCTTGGTCGCCCAGCGGCCATTGCCGTCCATGATGATCGCGATATGACGCGGGACGGGCAGCACATCGGGTACTGCAGTCGTCGAACTCTTGAAGATCATAAATCCATTGCCATGACGGTGATACCAGAAATAAAGCGAAGCGCCCGGCCGCGAATCAGGAATCGGAACGGCCGGGCGGGAGCCTGGTCGGGCGAAAAAACGGCCGGGCGACAGCCGGGCCGGCTTTTGCGTCCGACCGCCCGCGCTTAAACAGTCAGGACTTCCTTTTCCTTCTCGGCGACCAGCTTGTCGATGTCGGCGACAAACTTGTCGGTCAGCTTCTGGATTTCGTCCGAGGCGCGGCGCTCGTCGTCTTCCGACGCGGTCTTGTCCTTCACCATCTTCTTGAGCTGCTCGTTGGCGTCGCGGCGGATATTGCGCACGGCAATCTTCGCGTCCTCGGCTTCCGATTTGCACAGCTTGACCATTTCCTTGCGGCGCTCTTCGGTCAGCGGCGGGGTCGGCACACGGACCATGTCGCCCATCGTCGACGGGTTCAGGCCGAGGTCGGCGTCGCGGATCGCCTTTTCGATCGTGCTCAGCATCTTCTTCTCGTACGGCGTGACACCGATGGTGCGCGCGTCGATCAGGTTCAGGTTGGCCACGCCGCTCAGCGGGGTCGGCGAACCGTAGTAGTCGACCATCACGTGGTCGAGGATGCCGGTGTGGGCGCGGCCGGTGCGGACCTTGGCCAGGTCGGCCCTCAGGGTCTCGATCGACTTGGTCATGCGCTCTTGCGCGCTTTTCTTCACGTCAGCTAAGGACATGCTGCTCTCCTGTTATTCAGTATTTCAGAGTTAAATCAAACGTGTACCAGTGTACCTTCGTCTTCGCCCATGATCACGCGCTTGAGCGCGCCCGGCTTGACGATGGAAAACACCTTGATCGGCAGCTTCTGGTCGCGGCACAGGGCGAACGCGGTAGCGTCCATCACCTGCAGGTGCTTGGCGATGGCTTCGTCGAACGAGATCGACTCGTAGCGCGTCGCATGCGGATCCTTCTTCGGATCGGCAGTATATACGCCATCGACCTTGGTTGCCTTCAAAACAATCTCGGCCGAGATTTCCGAGCCGCGCAGCGCGGCCGCGGTATCGGTGGTGAAGAAGGGGTTGCCGGTGCCGGCGGCGAACACGACGACCTTGCCCTCTTCCAGGTATTGCAGCGCCTTCGGGCGCACGTAGGGCTCGACCACCTGCTCGATGCCGATGGCCGACATCACGCGCGCGGTGATGCCGACGTGGCGCATGGCGTCGGCCAGCGCCAGGGCGTTCATGACGGTGGCCAGCATGCCCATGTAGTCGGCGGTGGCGCGGTCCATGCCCTGGGCGCCGGGAGCGACGCCGCGGAAGATGTTGCCGCCGCCAATCACGACTGCCAGCTCGACGCCCAGCTTCGCCACTTCCGCCACGTCGGCCACCATGCGATCGATGGTGGCGCGGTTGATCCCGAACGGATCGTCGCCCATCAGCGCTTCGCCAGACAGTTTAAGGAGGACTCGTTGGTAGGCTGGTTTTGTCATGATGAAGCGGGCTCCTGTTGTGTTGATTCGAATTCGGTTCCGGCCGCCGGCGCGTGGCTGACGGCCTCATCTGTGAAATGTACAGATGGCGGCGAAACGGGCGCGCACGCACGCCCCGCAGGGTGGGCACCCCGTGCCCACGCGAACGTCGGCACGATGTTGGCAACACAATGGTCGGCGATGCAGGCGTTATCGCAACGCCTCGGGAAATATTCCCGTAACGCATGCTCTACACCATGAACCGGCGTCCCTTATCGCATCGTTTCGCGTGGGCACGGAGTGCCCACCCTACGGGAGGCGATCCGGACCGCGTCGCGCGTACCGTGCGGGACATGTCGCGCCCCACCCCACGATCACCCGGCCGCGATAAACGGCCAGGTTAAAAAAACGGGCCTTGCGGCCCGCTTTCGTATTACTGCTTGTTGGCAGCCATCTGGGCCGCGACTTCTGCTGCGAAGTCGTCGACCTTCTTCTCGATGCCCTCGCCCACGACGTACATCGTGAACGCCTTGATGGTGGTGTTGGCGGCCTTCAGCATCTGCTCGATCGACTGCTTGTCGTTCTTCACGAATGCCTGGTTCAGCAGCGACACTTCCTTCAGGTACTTCTGAACCGAGCCTTCCAGGCGCTTGGCCAGGATTTCCGGCGACTGGGCCGGCTTGCCTTCGGCGGCGGCCTTTTCGGCGTCTTCCTTGGCCTTCAGTTCGGCGACCGAACGCTCTTTCTCGATCAGTTCAGCAGGAACTTGCTCAGCCGACAGGGCGACCGGCTTCATCGCGGCGATGTGCATTGCCACGTCCTTGCCGACTTGCTCGTCCGCGCCTTCGTACTCGACCATGACGCCGATACGGGTGCCGTGCAGGTAGGAAGCCAGCTTGCCGGTGGTTTCGAAACGCTGGAAGCGGCGCACGGTCATATTTTCACCGATTTTGCCGATCAGTGCCGTACGCACGTCGTCGAAGGTCTTGCCGTCGGCCGGCAGGGCTGCCAGGGCGGCGACGTCGGCCGGGTTGTTCTCGGCGACCAGCTTGGCTGCCAGGTTGGCCATGGCCAGGAAGTCGTCGTTCTTGGCGACGAAGTCGGTTTCGCTGTTGATTTCGACCAGCGCGCCGACGTTGCCGGCGATGTAGGTTGCCACCACGCCTTCGGCGGTGACGCGCGAGGATGCCTTCGATGCCTTGCCGCCCAGCTTGACGCGCAGGATCTCTTCGGCACGTGCCATGTCGCCGTCGGCTTCGGTCAGTGCCTTCTTGCATTCCATCATCGGTGCGTCGGTTTTCGCGCGCAGTTCGCCGACCATCGCTGCAGTAATCGCTGCCATGTGTATTCTCCTAAATGTGATTCCTAAGATGCGGCCGCCAGGGATCGTGGCGTCCGCCCGGGGTATTCTTTTGCTTGAAAAAAGGGGCGCTCAGAACACCGGCACCCCTTTTGGAGCTGTAAGGCAGGCATGAAGCCCGCCTGGAAATTACGCCTGCTCGGAGACTTCGACGAAGTCGTCGCCGCCGGCCTTGACCATCTCAACGACTTCGTTGGTGGCGTTGGCGCGTCCTTCCAGGATCGCATCGGCGACGCCGCGTGCGTACAGGGTGATTGCCTTCGACGAGTCGTCGTTACCCGGGATCACGTGGGTGACGCCTTCCGGCGAGTGGTTGGTATCGACCACGCCGATGACCGGGATGCCCAGCTTGCCGGCTTCGGTGATGGCGCCCTTGTGGTAGCCGACGTCGACGACGAAGATCGCGTCAGGGATGCCGCCCAGTTCCTTGATGCCGCCGATCGACTTCTGCAGCTTTTCCATTTCGCGCGAGAACATCAGCGCTTCTTTCTTCGACAGCTTCTCGACTTCACCCGATTCGACTTGCGCTTCCATGTCCTTCAGGCGCTTGATCGAGGTCTTGATGGTCTTGAAGTTGGTCAGCATGCCGCCCAGCCAGCGCTGGTCGACGTAAGGCACGCCGGCGCGTTGCGCTTCGGCGGCGATGATGTCGCGGGCCTGGCGCTTGGTGCCGACCATCAGGATGGTGCCGCGGTTGGCCGAGATCTGCTTGATGGTCTTCATCGCATCTTGGTACATCGCCATGGTTTTTTCCAGGTTGATGATGTGGATCTTGTTGCGATGACCGAAGATGAACGGTGCCATTTTCGGGTTCCAGAAACGGGTCTGGTGGCCGAAGTGGATACCGGCTTCCAGCATTTCGCGCATAGTAACGGACATGTAATTCTCCAGGGTTAAATTCTTGAATACGACCAGTCACCTCAAGGGCACCCTTTGGCGGTCGCATTCGCGATTTGAATAAAAAAAATAGACTACTTTGACAACATTGCCGGACCGGAGCCCAAGCAACCCGAGATTCTAGCGGGATTTGGCCTGTATTTCAAGAGTCACGTACGGACAAGCCGCAGGGCCGCGCACGCCGGGCCCGCTGCACTCCCTGCCCTTGCGGGGCAGGTCGCACCTGCGCAGCGCTTCACTTATAATGCGAAGAATATTGCAGCGCGCGCAACGACAGCCCGGCTGTTACGCCCTGTTACCAAATACCGTCCGTTTCGCTTATTGTCCCAGCCGACCCGGCCTTACCCATTTTCATATGTCCATCTCCATCAAAACCCCGGAAGAAATCGAAGGCATGCGCATCGCCGGCCGCCTCGGCGCCGAAGTGCTCGACTACATCACGCCTTTCGTGAAACCGGGCGTGACGACGGCCGAACTCGATCGCCTGTGTCACGAATACATGGTCAACGTGCAGGGCACGACCCCTGCCCCGCTGAACTACCAGCCGCCGGGTTATCCGCCCTATCCGAAGTCGGTCTGCACCTCGCTCAACGACGTGATCTGCCACGGCATCCCGAACGACAAGCCGCTCAAGGACGGCGACGTGATGAACATCGACGTCACCGTCATCACGAAGGATGGTTTCCATGGCGACAACAGCCGCATGTTCTTTATCGGCAAACCGTCGATCATGGCCAAGCGCCTGGCCGAAGTCACCTACGAATGCATGTGGCTGGGCATCTCGAAAGTCAAACCTGGCGCTTACCTGGGCGACATTGGCCACGTGATCCAGCAGCACGCCGAAAAGAACGGCTACAGCGTGGTGCGCGAGTTCTGCGGCCACGGCATCGGCCGCGTCTTCCATGAGGAGCCGCAGGTGCTGCACTACGGCAAACCGGGCACCCTGGAAAAGCTGGAGCCGGGCATGATCTTCACCATCGAGCCGATGATCAACGCCGGCCGCCGCGAGATCAAGGCCCTGCCCGACGGCTGGACCATCAAGACCAAGGACCGCAGCCTGTCGGCCCAGTGGGAACACATGATCCTGGTGACCGAGACCGGCTACGAGGTCCTGACCATGTCCGAGGGCACGCCGCCGCCGCCGGCGATCGTGCTGCCCGCGGCCGCCGTTCCGGCATAAAGGCCGCGCCATGACCGCCGCGCAGCTCGACCAGGCCCGTCCCGAACTGAAGCAACGCCTGAAGGCCGAACGCCAGGCGCTGTTCGAGCGCTTTCGCCGCGACGACCGGCCCGAGAAGCTGCTGCGCAGCCTGCGCCGCTGCGTCGACGGCATCCTGGTCGAAGCCTGGCGCGCGGCCGGCCTGCCCGCCAACACCGCCCTGGTCGGCGTCGGCGGCTACGGGCGCGGCGAACTGTTTCCCCATTCCGACGTCGACGTCCTGATCCTGCTCGGCGCCCCGCCCGACGCGATCACCCAGGCCAGGCTCGAGAACCTGGTCCAGCTGCTCTGGGACCTGGGGCTGGAGATCGGCCACAGCATCCGCACGGTCGACGAGTGCATGCTCGAATCAAGCGCCGACATCACGGTCCAGACCAGCCTGCTCGAAGCGCGGCTGGTGACCGGCGACGCGGCGCTCTTCGCCCAGCTCCAGAAACGCTACCGCGAGGCGCTCGACCCGCAGGCCTTTTTCCAGGCCAAGACCGCCGAGATGCGCCTGCGCCATGCAAAATACGAGTACACCGCCTTCGCGCTGGAGCCGAACTGCAAGGAAAGCCCGGGCGCGCTGCGCGACCTGCAGGTGATCCTGTGGGTCGCGAAGGCATCGAGCCTGGCCAACTCCTGGGGCCAGCTGGCCACGCGCGGCCTGATCACGCGCATGGAGGCGCGCCAGCTGATGGAAAAGGAGCGCGCCTTCAAGGACATCCGCGTGCGCCTGCACCTGCAGACCGGCCGGCGCGAAGACCGCCTGCTGTTCGACGTCCAGACCGCGATCGCCGAGACCTTCGGCCTGAGCTCGGACGCTCCCGGCCCGGGCGCGCGCCGCGCCAGCGAATACCTGATGCAGCGCTACTACTGGGCCGCCAAGACCGTCACCCAGCTCAACACCATCCTGCTGCAGAACATCGAGGCCCGGCTGTTCCCGCAGCCGACCGTGCCGAAACCGGTCAACGAGCGCTTCAACGAGGTCAACGGCTTCATCGACATCGCGCGCGACGACACCTTCGAGACCCACCCCCCGGCGGTGCTCGAGATCTTCGTCGCCATGACCGAGCGCCCCGACATCAAGGGCATGACGGCGCGCACCACGCGCGCGCTCTGGCATGCGCGCAACCTGATCGACGCGGATTTCCGCGCCGACCCGGGCAACAAGGCGAATTTCCTGCGCATCCTGAAGGCCCCCGTCGGCCTGGTGCACGCGCTGCGCCGCATGAACGACTTCGGCGTGCTGGGACGCTACCTGCCGAACTTCCGGCGCATCGTCGGCCAGATGCAGCACGACCTCTTCCACGTGTACACAGTGGACCAGCACATCATGATGGTGGTGCGTAACCTGCGCCGCTTCACGATGAGCGAGCATGCCCACGAATACCCGTTCTGCAGCCAGCTGATCGCCAACTTCCGCGACCGCTGGCTGCTGTACGTGGCCGCCCTGTTCCACGACATCGCCAAGGGCCGCGGCGGCGACCACTCCGAGCTCGGGCGCGTCGATGCCCTCGACTTCTGCCGCGAGCACGGCCTGTCCAACGCCGACACCGAACTGGTGGTGTTCCTGGTCGAGCAGCACCTGACCATGTCGCAGGTGGCCCAGAAGCAGGACCTGTCGGACCCGGACGTGGTCCAGGCCTTTGCCGGCGTGGTCAAGGACGAGCGCCACCTGACCGCGCTCTACCTGTTGACCGTGGCCGACATCCGCGGCACCAGCCCCAAGGTGTGGAACGCCTGGAAGGCCAAGCTGCTGGAAGACCTGTACCGGATCACCCTGCGCGTGCTCGGCGGCGAGCCGCATTCGGCCGACCGCGAACTGCGCATGCGCCAGCAGGAAGCGCTGGCCACGCTGCGCCTGTTCGGCCTGCCCGCCGACGCCCACGAGGCGCTCTGGGACCAGCTCGACGTGGTCTACTTCCTGCGCCACGACGCCTCCGACATCGCCTGGCAGACGCGCTGCCTGCACGACAGGATCAAGAGCGCCAAGCCGGTGGTGAAGGCGCGCCTGGCGCCGATCGGCGAAGGCCTGCAGGTGACGGTCTACCTGAAGGACCAGCCCGACCTGTTCGCGCGCATCTGCAGCTACTTCGACCGCAAGAACTTCAGCATCCTGGACGCGAAGATCCACACCACGCGCGACGGCTATGCGCTCGACACCTTCCTCGTCACCGAGGAAAACTTCGCGAAGCACTACCGCGACATCATCAGCCTGATCGAGCACGAATTGTGCGAGCTGCTGGGCTCGAACGCGCCGCTGCCGCCGCCGACCCGCGCGCGACTGTCGCGCCTGTCGCGCCACTTCCCGATCACGCCGACCGTCGAACTGCGGCCGGACGAGCGCGGCCAGTACTACCTGCTCTCGATCGCCGCCCACGACCGCACCGGCCTGCTGTATGCGATCGCCAACGTGCTGACCCGCCATCGCATCAACCTGCACACCGCCAAGATCATGACGCTGGGCGAACGCGTCGAGGACGTGTTCCTGATCGACGGCCCGAACCTGAACAACCCACGCGTGCAGGTCCAGCTCGAGACCGAGCTGCTCGACGCGCTGGCCATCTGATTTCTTCTTTTTTGTTTTTGCCTTATGACCGAACCGCTCCGCCTGTCCAAACGTATGTCCGAACTCGGCCTCTGCTCGCGCCGCGAAGCCGATGAATGGATCGCGCGCGGCTGGGTGCGGGTCGACGGCAAGGTGGTCTCCGAACTGGGCAGCAAGGTGCTGCCCTCGCAGCGCATCACGGTCGAGCGCCAGGCCGCGGCCGAGCAGTCCAAGCGCGTGACGATCCTGATCAACAAGCCGGTCGGCTACGTCAGCGGCCAGGCCGAGGACGGCTACACGCCGGCGGTCGCCCTGATCAAGCCGGAGAACCGCTGGGCCGAGGACCCCGCCGACGAGCATTTCCACCCGACCCAGCTGCGCTCGCTGGTGCCGGCCGGCCGCCTCGACATCGACTCGGTGGGCCTGCTGGTGCTGACCCAGGACGGGCGCATCGCCAAGCAGCTGATCGGCCAGGACACCAGCATCGACAAGGAATACCTGGTGCGCGTGCAATACACGCGGCCGGGCAGGCTGCCCGACAGCGACCTGAAAAAGCTCAACCACGGGCTGTGGATGGACGGCAAGCCGCTGCTGCCGGCCAAGGTGCGCTGGCAGAACGAGGACCAGCTCAGCTTCACCCTGCGCGAAGGCAAGAAGCGCCAGATCCGCCGCATGTGCGAGATGGTCGGCCTGAAGGTCATCGGCCTGAAGCGCGTGCGCATCGGCCGCGTCAAGCTGGGCGAACTGCCGCAGGGCCAGTGGCGCTACCTGCGGCCGGACGAGCAGTTCTGAGTGCACGCGTGGGCGCAGGGGCGCCCATCCCACGCCACAGCATTTCCATACCGGAAAAGCTGTCGATTGGGCAACGCCATCGACAGTCTCGTTATTGCAACGCTGCAATGTTTCTTGTAGGTATTGTCTGTACGAAATGTGCTATAGTCGTCCGCCAGCGCATTCCCGCGCACGTTCGACTCCCCCTGCTCTCCGACACCATGCGTACGATGACCCGCGCAGGCCTGGCCCTGCTCCTGCTTCCCCTGCTGTGCGGCCAGGCCGCGGCCGCCGAGCCCCCGACGTATAACTTCTCGCCGGTCAACCAGTACAACCTGCAGGTCTCGGCCAGCTTCTGGAACCCGATCGTGCGCTATGTGTCCGCCAAGAGCGGCGTGCAGCTGAACCTGAAGCTCGGCCGCACCTCGGCCGACACCACCAGTTTCGTGCTGGCCAAGGAAGTCGACTTCGCCTTTACCAATCACCTGTTCAGCCCGGAGCGCACGAAGATGGGCTGGACCGTGTTCGGGCGCCGCAACGCCGAGCCCGTGCGCGCCCAGATCGTGGTTCCCGTCGATTCGCCGGTGCGGCGCTTAAGCGACCTGGCGAACAGCATCGTGGTGTTTCCCGGTCCGGAAGCACTGATCGCCTACAAAATGACCTATGCCCAGCTGCTGCGCCAGAACGTGCCGGTCACGGTCGCCTTTGCAGGCAACATGGACGCCGCCTTCACCCAGTTGTTCAGCGGCCGCGCCAAGGCCGCGGGCGCGAATTCGCAGCTGGTGGGGAACTACAGCGGGCGCGAGGACAAGCGCTTCCGCGTGCTGTGGAGCTCGGCCCCGTTCAACGACCTGGCGCTGATGGCCTCGCCGCGCGTGCCGGCCGAGCAGGTGCGCGCCGTGGCCGAGGCCTTCCTGAACATGCACCGCGACCCCGAGGGCCGCCGCATCCTGGAAGCCGCCGCCGAACTGGTGCACGCACCCGAGCCGCTCTCCTTCGTCGCCGCCGGCGACGCCGACTACGCCGCCTACCGCAGCTTCTACCAGGCCGCCCCGGCCGAACTGCGCTAGGCGAGCGGTCGATGTTCAGGCGCCTGCACCTCATGCTGTTGCCGCGCTCGCTCGTGGGGCGCGTGTTCACGCTGTTCGCGCTGAGCATGCTGATCTTCGTCGGCACCGGCCTCGGCATCTTCTACCGCCACCAGTTCCTCCAGCATATCGACGAGACCCAGGACACCGCCTATACCCTGGTCGAAGTGGCCTCGCGCGCGGTCGAGGACAGCGCGGTGATCGGCGACTACGACACCGTCAAGCGCACCCTGTCGACGATGATGGTGCAGTCGCCGTTTCGCAGCGCCGTCTTCATCGACCTCGGCGGCGGCGTGATCCGGGTCGACGCACCGGCCATCGACCATCACGCCCCGGCGCCGGACTGGCTGACCGAGCGCGTCGGACGCGAGCTGTTCGACGTCAACCGCGTGGTCGCGGTCGGCGGCAAGGACTACGGCGTGCTGCGCCTCTCCTTCGACGAGCGCAAGCTCGCGGCGCAGCTGTGGACCCTGCTGCTGCAGTCGGCCGGCCTGGCCGCGATCGCCCTCTCGATCAGCCTGACGCTGGCGCGCTGGCTGCTCAAGCGCTGGCTGGAGAATCTCGGCCGCTTGCGCTTCTACGGCGACGAGCAGGCCGCCGCGGCGGAAGCGGCGCTGAGCGCCGGCGCCCCGCGCGAGATCCGCGAGGCGATCCTGGCGGTGAACCGCAGCGCGGCCAGCATGCGCGACCAGTACGGCCAGCGCATCGCGGCCCTGATGAATTCCCTGGTCCAGCACAAGAGCGCGCTCGACCAGGCGGCGATCGTGTGCGAGCTCGACCGCGAAGGCCGCATCACCGCCGTCAACGAGCAGTTCGTGCGCTGCTCGGGCTATGCGCGCGAGGAACTGGTCGGCGCCGAACTGGCGCGCATCGGCGAGCCGCTGGCCGATGCCGCCGGCGGCTGGACGCCGTCGAGCAGCGTCTGGAACGGCGAAGTGGCGGTGCCGGCGCGCGACGGCGAACGCCAGTGGCGCCGCACCATCGTGCCGATCCTCGACAGTGCCGGACAGCTCGAGAAATACATCTGCATCGACTTCGACATCACCGAACGCAAGCAATTCGAGGACGCGATCGTCGACAACGCCAAGCGCCAGGGCCTGATCGCCCGCTTCGGACGCAAGGCGCTCGAAGCGGGCCCGCTGCAGGAACTGTTCGAGATGGCGACGGCGGTCGCCTGCGAAGGCCTGGACGTGCGCCACGCCGCCCTGTTCGGCTTCGACACCGAGGCTGGCGCGGCGGTGCTGCAGGCCGGCGCCGGCTTTCCGGCCGATGCGATCGGCGCGCGCTTTGCGCACGTCGCCGGTCCGGACTCCGCCGAGCAGCTGGCGCACTGGAGCGCCGCGCTGCTCGGCACGCGCGCCGCCGGCAGCGGCATCGAAGTCTTCATCGTCTGCCGCGACCGCCTGTACGGCGCGCTCGGCGTGTACGCGCCCGAGCAGCGCACCTTCCAGGAACAGGAGGACGGCTTCCTGAACAGCCTGGCCAACATCCTGGCAACCGCGATCGAACGCGAAGACGCGCGCAACCGCCTGACCTACCTGGCCCAGTACGACGCGTTGACCGGCCTGCCGAACCGGCACCGCCTGGCCGGCTGCCTGGAGGACGCGATCGCCGCCGCCGCCCGCTGCGGCCACCGCGCCGGCGTGATGTTCATCGACCTCGACCGCTTCAAGAGCGTGAACGACATGATGGGCCACAGCGTGGGAGACGAACTGCTGGCCCAGGCCAGCCGCCGCCTGCAGGACTGCGTGGGCGCGGACGACGTGGTGGCGCGCCTGGGCGGCGACGAGTTCGCGGTGGTGCTGCCGCGCCTGGATGCGCTGGCGGACGCCGAGGCGACCGCGGCCCGCATCGTCGAGGCGCTGGCGCGTCCCTTCATCTTGCAGGGGCAGCAGCTGTTCGTCTCGGCCAGCGTCGGCATCGCCGGCTACCCGGAGGATGGCGCCACCGCCTCGGCCCTGCTGAAAAGCGCCGACACGGCCATGTACGGCGCCAAGAACAGCGGCCGCAACAACTACCGCTTCTACCTCGCCGAGATGCACGCGAACGCGGCCCAGCGCCTGCAGATCGAGACCGACCTGCACCTGGCGCTCGAGCGCGGCGAGTTCGAACTGCACTACCAGCCCAAGCTGCGCCTGGACAGCGGCGCGGTGAGCGGCTTCGAGGCCCTGCTGCGCTGGCGCCATCCCGAACGCGGCCTGGTCTCGCCGCTCGAATTCATCTCGATCCTGGAAGACACCGGCATGATCCTGCCGGTCGGCGAATGGGTGATCGAAGAAGTCTGCCGCCAGCTCGGCGAATGGGCCCTCACGCTCGATCGCGTGCCGCCGGTGGCGATCAACCTGTCGGCGCGCCAGCTGGCCCAGCCCGGCCTGCCCGAGACCGTGGGCGCGATCGTCGCCGCGGCCGGGATCGACCCGCGCCTGCTGGAATTCGAGCTGACCGAATCGATGCTGATGACCGACCCGGAAGCGGCGGTGGCGATCCTTTCGCAGCTGAAGGCCCAGGGCATGCGCCTGTCGGTCGACGATTTCGGCACCGGTTACTCGAGCCTGGCCTACCTGAAGCGCTTCCCGCTGGACGCGCTGAAGATCGACCGCACGTTCGTGCGCGACCTGCCGACCGACGGCGACGACGCCGCGATCACCAAGGCCGTCATCAGCCTGGCGCACAGCCTGAACCTGAAAGTGGTGGCCGAGGGCGTCGAGACGATCGGCCACGTGCGCGCGCTGGAAGCCTACCAGTGCGACGAGATCCAGGGCTACTATGTCAGCCGCCCGCTGCCGCCGCAGGCCTGCGTGGCGCTGCTGGCGGAGCGGGCAGCGCTCGCGGCCTGAGACGCGTACCGCCGGGGCGGCGACACCACGGATGCGTAGGGTGGGCACTTGTGCCCACGCGGCCTCACTGGCCGCGCACCCGAGCCGTTCGAATCCGTGCCGGCTGCAGTGGCGTACCGTCATTTTTGGCGCGTTTCGACAGCTCGAATGCCGTGCCGCGTGGGCTCGAGAGCCCACGCTACGAGCCCCCTGCCTCCCCTCCTCCTCCACGGTGCCCTTCTCTTCTTCTTTCCCCTGTCTTTCAGGATTGCATCTTGCGTTGTCGTGGCGTAGCATGCAACGCTTGCGCCGGACACGGGCCGGGCGCGCGTTCAACAAGGAGAGAAATTGAAAACGGAAATCCTGCCGTACAGCCAGACCCGCTCGTTCATGACGGTGGCGCTGATCGAGTTGTGGGAGCGCTTCGGCTATTACGGCATGCAGGCGCTCATCGTGTATTTCATGGTGCAGCGCATCGGCTTCGAAGACAGCCGCGCCAACCTGGTCTGGGGCGCCGCCGCGGCCCTGATCTACGTCGCACCGGCCATCGGCGGCTGGATCGGCGACAAGGTGCTCGGCACCCGCCGCTCCATGATCCTCGGCGGCATCATCCTGACGCTCGGCTACGCCCTGATGGCGGTGCCGACCGAAAACACCTGGTTCCTGTTCTCGGCGCTGGGCGTGATCGTGGTCGGCAACGGCCTGTTCAAGCCGAACACCGCCAACCTGGTGCGCAAGATCTATGAAGGCGACGATTCGAAGATCGACAGCGCCTTCACCATCTACTACATGGCCGTCAACGTCGGCTCGACCATCTCGATGCTGGCCACCCCGGCAATCAAGGACTACGTCAACGCCACCTACGGCAACGAACTCGGCTGGCACGTCGCCTTCGCCGTCTGCAGCGTCGGCCTGGTGGTCGGTTTGCTGACCGTGATGATGATGCGCGCCACCATCCGCCACGTCGGCTCGCAGCCGGACGAACTGCCGCTCGACATGGGCAAGCTCGGCATGGTGCTGGCGGGCGGCGTGGTCGCCGTCGGCGTCTCGGCCGTGATCCTGCAGTACCAGAGCCTGGCGCGGATCTTCGTCTACCTGGCCGGTGTCGTGGTGCTGGGCATTTTCGCCCACCTGATCAGGAAGAGCGTACCGAGCGAGCGCGCCGGCCTGGTCGCCGCCCTGATCCTGACCCTGCAGACCGTGTTCTTCTTCATCTTCTACCAGCAGATGTCGACCTCGCTGTCGCTGTTCGCGCTGCGTAACGTCGACCTCGAATTCACCGTGCTGGGCGCCCACCTGTGGACCTGGTCGCCGGCCCAGTTCCAGGCCCTGAACGCGATCTGGATCATGGTCCTGAGCCCGATCCTTGCCTTCATGTACGCACGCGCCGGCCGTACCGGCTCGGACCTGTCGATCGCCGCCAAGTTCGCGCTGGGCTTCTCGGTGGTCGCGCTCGGCTTCTTCACCTACGGCTTCGCCGGTTCCTTCGCCGTGAACGGCCTGACCTCGTCGTGGATCATGATCGCCGGCTACGGCTTGTATTCGCTGGGCGAGCTACTGGTCTCGGGCCTGGGCCTGGCGATGGTCGCACGCTACGTGCCGGCGCGCATGGGCGGCTTCATGATGGGCGCCTATTTCGTCGCCACCGGTATCTCGCAGTACCTGGGCGGCGTGGTCGCCAACCTGGCCAGCGTCCCGCAAGGCATGACCGACCCGCTACAGACCCTGCCGATCTACACCGGCCTGTTCAACAAGCTGGGCATCGCGGCCGTGATCTGTACCCTGATCGCGCTGGCCGTGCTGCCGCTGATGCGGCGCCTGACCGCCGCCCACCACGCGCACCAGTAAGCGCGCGCTGATCGAAGGGCCGGTTCGCCGGCCCTTTTCTTTTGCGAACGAGACGCACGATGACGATACTGACGACCGACCGCCTGCGCCTGGAACCCTTCGACGAGCGTCACCTCGACGGCCTATACGCGATGAACCGCCTGCCCGAAGTAATGCGTTTCATCTCGGGCCAGCCGGAAACGCTGGAACAGACCCGCGCCGCCATCGAGATCGTCAAGGAACGCTGGGCGCTGTACGGTTTCTCCTGGTGGGCCTTCGTCGAGCGCGGCACCGGGCGCGTGATCGGCGCCGGCTGCATCCAGTACCTGGGCCGCGATCCGGCCAACCCGCACGAGATCGGCTGGCGCCTGGTGCCGGACAAGTGGGGTCAAGGTTTGGCGTCGGAGGCGGCGCGCGCCATGGCCGGCTGGGCCTTCGAGACGCTGGAGGCGCCGCTGCTGTGCGCGGTCTGCAAGCCGGCCAACCTGGATTCGGCCAGGGTGATGCAACGCCTGGGCATGCGCTACCGCGGCGAGGAAAGCTGGTACGACAGCCCGCACGCGGTGTACGAGATGAGTCGCGAGGAATGGCTGGCGCTGCCGCACGCTAGCGGGCGCGGCCATTCGGGCAGCTGAACCGCGCCGGTCCTGTCGGCGCCGCGTTGCCGGGGAAAGCCTTGTTCCAGACCTGGAGGTCGCCCGGCTCCCGCCCAACGATGTCGGGGCTCAGCCCCACGTCGATCAGGAACAGGTTGGGCGGCTTCTCACCGGGCCAGCAGCCGTCCGTGCACTTGAGCCGGAAAACCATGCCGTATTTCTTTGGGACGCGCAATTCCGCTGACTGGCTGTAGCCCGGCTCGAACATGCGCTGGTACAGCCGCTTCTTGCCTTCCGGCGTCAGGTCGAACCACTTGCTGCCGTCCACAGTCCAGGGTTCCCAGCCGCCTGCCTTGAACTGGTTTTGCAGGTTCTCGAGGATGGAGACCGCCTGGTCGAAGGGCAGTTTGTCCAGCATGGGTGAAGTGGAAGCATCAGTAACGACATTCTGCGTGTAGCCGACCAGCGCAAACTTTGTCGGCGGCAGTATGAACCCATGCTGTGGGTCGTTGAAACATAGGATGACCGACGGTTCCGTGACGGCAGTAACGCCTGCCATGCCTGTTTCGGCTTCGGGAACCGCCGACCGTTGCAGCACGGGGTAGGTGGACGCTTTGACGACCTCGTCGAAACTTTGGCCAATCCGGAATATCAGCAAGGTTGGCACCGCCGGTGTGGGCGACCACCGCCAAACGCCGAGCCCGAGCACAACCGCAGCAGCTACCAGTATTGGCACGAGATTCCACCGCTTCATCCTATGCCCCCTCCTGCGGCAATCTTGCGCAGAGACTCCTCGACATAGGGCAGCTCCCTGCTTCTCAACAACTCATCGAAACGTTTCGCTGCCTTGAGGACAAACTTCATCCGCTCGTCCGCCAGCCAGAGTTTCGCATCTTTAAAGCGCGGAAAGTATGAGGTCCAGCCCTCTTTCGCCTTGCACTGCGCCGCCAGCGTAAGCTGCACCTCCATGTACACCCCGGACGGAAACCCTATTGCCCAAGCTAACTGGTTGTTGGCAAGTGCGTCCTGCATGCGCGGATCGTTGTACATGATCACTTGCAGAACATTGACCTGTTCATGGCGAGCCAGAAACTCAACGCTGCGCGCTAGATTTCCTTGTTCTATCTGTGCAAAGCCAGTGCGGATTTGGCCGAAGGGAAACCCGAACTTCAGCTGGCTCCCGACATCCCACCTGACCTTCCTGGCGATGGCCTGCCTGTTGGCGAGGTAGCGATCGAACTCCTTCGGCCCGCGCTCCATGTAGAAACGGTGCAGCGGATAGATGTCGAGAAAGAGATGCAGGTTCCCGAACCCCAGGCGCTCGGCCATGTCGTCCGCACTGTTCCTGATCGTTGCCGGCATTGCGCTCATGCCGGCAGCGTCCGTGCTGCCGGCTGCCCAGTGCACGACCGCGCGCAGCTCGTCTCGGCTCTTCTCCGCCAGCTGTCGCGCATGGAGCAAACCGCAGCCGACCTGTTTCGACGCGAACGCCGCCAGGCCCGCCCACTGGAAACGGTTGTCGGCCAGCCATAGTTTTGCGTAGGCCGCGTTAATGCGCCGGTTGCGCTCAGTGCCGTCCGCGATGAAGGCACCGTCGAGCTTGACGATGTCCTCGGCCTCCCTCTGGAAAGTCAGCCACAAGTGCTCGGCGCTCAGCTGGTAACTGGCGATCCCCATTTCCACTGTCGCAGCCGGCCCGACATAGTGATGCACCCGACAGTCCTTGACCGGTTTGAGGTTCTGGCCAACAGCGATGCCGTGGTATTTGTGTCTTGGGAAATCGGGGTTGGGCTTACCAGGGACGTAGGTGGTCGGCATGGGCGTTCCTCATGGACAGCGGACCGTGCGAATGAGATCAGGAAGAGGCATTCGCGTCGTCGACATGCCACCTGACGAACGACACCCGCTCGTCGGCCGTGAGCAGCCTCGTCGCGCCGTTCTGGTCGGTCGTTCCCTCGATAACCTTGTCCCTGAGCTCCAGCCGGTATCGGCGATGCCGGTAGGGCTCCTCGGTATCCGGGTTCAGCAGCAGGAGCGGAATGCCGTCCCGCTTATCGGGATTGCTATCGGCCGTGTTGTACGTCGCCACAGCTACGGCGGCGGCAGCGGCCTTGTCGGCATGCCAGTCGGCGTCGAGCTGCTGGTAGGAAAAGGTCTGGTTGGCGACCAGGCGGGGCGGCGGATTGCATGTGCAGATACACAGGTCGTCGCTCAACGCGACTTCTTTTCCATCGAAGGTGTCGCTGAGCCGGGGCCCGTCGGGTTTGATGACGCCGATCGTGTTGCACGCGGGGCAGGACACGGAGTCGTCGGCGTAGGCGACGGGCACACCGAGGATGGTGTAGCGCGAGTTGGCGGAAATGACTTCGCCGCCGGTCGTCGTCTTTGACCCGAGCGTGATCTTATATCTGGTAATCATGACTCCCCTTTCGATTGGCGTTGTTCGAGCAAAACTCCAATCTAGTCAGGGATGGGACTGCTGCTTTGACCAACAGCAACAGTCGTCAGCCCCAGCCGGGGCGTGGCGAGCCAGCCGGCGCTAGCGCGGCGCCGCCACCAGCGCCAGCAGCGCGTCCGGGCTGACCGGTTTCACCAGGTAATGGTCGAAGCCGGCGGCCAGGGCGCGCGCGCGGTCTTCTGCCTGGCCATAGCCCGACAGGCCGATCGCCATCGGCTGGGCGGCCTTGCCGGAGGCGCGCAGCGCCGCCAGCACTTCCAGGCCGTCCATGCCGGGCAGGCCGATGTCGCACACGAGCACGTCGAAGTCCTGGGCCATCAGGGTGGCGAGACCGGTCGTGCCGTCGTGCGCGGTCTCGACCTCGTGTCCCTCCATCTCGAGAAAGGCCTTCAGGGTTTCGGCGGCGTCGACATTATCCTCGACCAGGAGCACGCGACTGCGTCCCGCTCCTTGCCCGGACGCGATCGCATCGGCCGGCGGCGCGGCCTGGTCCAGCGCGCACAGCGGCAGGCGCACCACGAAGCGGCTGCCCTGCCCCAGGCCATCGCTGTCTGCCCGCACCGTCCCGCCATGCATCGAGACCAGGTTGCGCACCACGTTCAGGCCGACACCCAGCCCGCCTTCGGAACGCGCCAGCGAGCGCGGCCCCTGGGTGAACAGGTCGAAGATGTGCGGCAGTACCTCGGGCGCGATGCCGGTGCCGTTGTCGCGCACCGAGACGATAACTTCCTGGTCCTCGACCGCGACATCGACGTGGACGTTGCCGCCGTCGCCGGTGTACTTCGAGGCATTGCCGATCAGGTTGGTGAAGACCTGGGTCAGGCGCACCCGGTCGCCGCGCGTGCCCACCGGCTCGGGCGGCAGGTCCAGGAACAGGTGCTGTCCGCGCTCGCGGATACGCGGCAGCACGGTCTCGAGCGCCTGGTCGATCGCGTTCGACAGCGCCATCGGCTCCAGGTTCAGGGTGATCTTGCCGCTGCTGATGCGCGCGGCGTCGAGCAGGTCGTCGAGCAGGCGCGCCATGTGGTCGACCTGGCGCCGGATCACCTTGGAAAAGTTCAGCAGCTGGGGCGAGGCGTTCGCCGAGCGTTCCAGCAGCATCGAGGACATGCTGATCGGCACCAGGGGATTACGCAGCTCGTGCGCCAGCATCGCCAGGAATTCGTTCTGGCGCCGGTTGGCGGCCTCGGCGTCGTCGCGCGAGCCCTGGGCGTTGATCGCCGCCAGCACCAGGTGCTCGTTGGCCTCGCGCAGGCGCTCGACGCTGCGCTCGAGGGCTTCCTTCTCGCGCGCGGCTGCGCGCAGGCGCGCCACTTCGCTCTCCAGGGCGCCGATGTGGCGCAGCAGGGCCGCCGTATAGGCGTCCTGGCCGGGGGCGGCCGATTCGTCAGTCAGGGAACGCTGCATGGAGCCTTTTTTATCGTCTTCGTGAAACATTCCCTCATCTCCTATCTGCCCGTTCCGCGCGCCAGCGGCCGCCCGGTCAGAATCCCGTCGAGGTCGGTCGGGTGCTCGTCGATGTCCAGGCCGTCGTCGGTGATCGTGTAGCCGCGCAGGTCATGGCTGTGCCCGCTGCCGCGCACCTTGACCACGGACATGAACTTACGCAGGCTGCCGTCCACTTCGGCATAACGCATCGCGACGATCGCGTCGGTCAGGTAGGAAATATTCGACTGGCCAAAGCGCAGCTCGGTGAAGACGTCGTCGAGGCCGGTCGTGACCAGCGTGGTCACGCCGTGCTTGGCGACCACCGCCAGCAGGCGGAACACCGCCTGGCGCAGGTCGGCATGGAACTCGGGCGCCATGAACAGCGAGAATTCCGACAGCGAATCGATCACCAGCCGTTTCGCCCCCGTGCGCTGCAGGGTGTCCTGGAGCTCGTCGATCAGTTCGTCCACGGTCAGGTCGAGCATGCGGCTTTCGACCACGGCGACGCTGCCGTCCTGCACCATCGCGGCCAGCTCGGCATTGCGCAGGCGCGCCGTGCCCTTCTCGAAGAACAGGGCGACGCCCTTCTCGCCCCGGCGCGCGCCTTCCTGCAGGAACCTGGTGCCGAGGATGGTCTTGCCGGCGCCGGTCGGCCCGACCACCAGCATGGTGTGGCCCTGCGGCAGGCCGCCGTGCAGCAGCGCGTCCAGTCCCGGCACCCCGGTCGGGATGCGGCACGGCTCGCCGTCGACCGGGTGGCCCGGCAGGCGGTCGGCCGCCAGCGGCGGCAGCACGCGCGGGTAGACGCGCAGGCCGTCGCCCGTGATGCGGAAGTTGTGCGAGCCGGCCAGGTGCGGATGGCCGCGCATCTTGACCACACGCATCTTGCGCACCACGGTGCTCTGCTCGTGCGCCTGGGTCAGCGACAACATGCCGTCGGCCACCGTCATGATCGGGTTCGCTTCGGGATCGGCGTGCATGTACTCGCCGATCAGGAAGGTCGTGGCCTGCCAGGTCGTCATCCGCGTGCCGAGTTCCTGGATGAAGTACTGCAGGTCGGCCAGGCCTTCGTTGCCGCTCCTGGCGGTCTGGACCACCGAGCGGAAGGAATCGACGAACACCAGCGAGGGCGAGAAGTCCTCGACCTCGGCCATGATGCGCTCGAGTACGCCGCTGAAGTCGCCCTGGCGCAGGGTTTCGCCCAGGTTCACGTAGCGGATCGCCGGGCCGACCTTGGCCACGTCGAAGAAAGAAAACTGCTGCTGGTAGCGCAGCATCTTCAGTGGCGGCTCGCCCAGCACGGTGAAGAACAGCGCGCGCCGCTCGGGCGTGGCCAGCGAAAACATGATCTGGTGCGCCAGCGTGGTCTTGCCGCTACCCGGGGGGCCGGCCACCAGGTTGAACGAAAACTCGGGCAGCCCTCCCTCGAGAAGCACATCCAGGCCCGGCACTCCGGTACTCAACAGGCCCAAGGCTACTTTGTCGCTCATTTACTTCTGCTCCTGTTCATGCTTCTGCCCATCCCCGCCATCCGTTGCGACGTGTAACAGCTGATTCGTCAGCGCGTCCCCGATCAGGGTCCGCAACTGCGCTGTAAAAGTGTCAAGCAGGGCGGCGTTGGCCGCTCCCGCATGCTCCGGTCCTGCCTCGTTCAGGGTTCTGGTCAGGGACGCGAACAGGTCGCCCACGGGCCGCGACGGATCGCAGCGGCCCAGGAATTCGAACCTCGTGTTCGTCAGACGCAACGCCCGGCCGAAGAGCGCGCAAAACCCGCTCTCGCCGATCAGCGGCGTCAGTTGCTCGCCCAGCCGCAGCCAGGGCTGGACCAGCACGTCGACTTGTCGCCCGTCCCCAGGCGCGTCGCTCTGTTTCCTTATGCCGGCGCCATCCGGCCGCCGGGGCCGTTCGCCTTCTCGATGATCCATGCTCGCAGGTCAGCTGTCATTGTTAATTCGCAGGCCTGCCAACTGGCTGGCTGATCCTCGATTATAGAGGTTAAGTGGACAATTTTTATAAACAAATACCGGTACGCGAAAAAAACACTGCGCCTTCTTTCGAAAAGAAAAAAGCGTGGCCTCGGGCCATGCTCTACGACATAATGCAAAACAGCAATTGTTGTGCAATCGAGAAGAGAATGGGGAGAACATGAAGCATACGCTGGTTGCCGCCATGGTCGCGGCAGGAATCCTGATGATGACGAACACCGACGCGCATGCGGCCACCGGCAAACCGGGGGCCGATGCGCGTTTCGAAGCCATCTACAAGGCGGAATGGCAATGGCGCATCGGCGAGCGCCTTGCCACCGACGAGGATGCGCGCGGCAGCGTGCGCGCCGAACTGCCGCGCGTCGACGCCAGCACCCAGCAGGCGCGCCTGGCCCACTGGCAGGGCGTGCTGCGCCAGCTCGACGCCCTGGAGGCGGCCGCCCTCTCGCCGGGCGAACGCATCAATTACCAGGTCTACCGCGCCCAGATCGCCGCCTTCGTGGAGGACCTGCGCTTTCGCGAGTACGAGCAGCCGGTCAATGCCGACAGCGCCTTCTGGACCGACGTGACCTATGGCGCGCGCCAGGGCTTCAACAAGCGCGAGGACTACGCCAACTACCTGCGCCAGCTGGCAAGCTTCCCGCGCTATTTCGGCGAGCAGCTCGACAACATGCGCGCCGGCCTGGCGCGCGGCTTCACGCCGCCGAAGGTGACGCTGGCGGGGCGCGACGCCACGCTGGCCTCGGTGGTCGAGGCCAAGCCGCAGGACACCGTGTTCTTCACCCCGTTCAAGACCATGCCGGCCTCGATCCCGGCCGCCGAACAGGCGCAACTGCGCGAACAGGCCGCCGCCGCGATCCGCGACCATGTGCAGCCCGCCTACGCCAAGGCGCTGGCCTTCATGCGCGAGGAATACATGCCGAAGGCACGCGACGTGCTGGCGGCCGTGAGCCTGCCGGACGGGAAGGCCTATTACCAGTCGAAGATCGTCGAGTTCACCACCACGCACATGAGCGCCGACGAGATCCACCGCATCGGCCTGGCCGAGATGGCGAAGATCCGCGCCGAGATGGACGAGGTGATCCGCCAGACCGGCTTCACGGGCGACTTCGCGGCCTTCCAGAACTTTCTCCGCACCGATCCGCGCTTCTACGCCAAGACCCCCGAAGAACTGCTGATGCGCGCGGCCTGGGTGGCGAAGAAGTTCGACGCCAAGGCCGGCCAGTACTTCGGCTACCTGCCGCGCCAGCGCTTCGCGATCCGCCCGGTGCCGGACGACCAGGCGCCCTACTACACGGCCGGCCGCGGCGGCCCCGGCGTCTACCTGGTCAACACCTATAACCTGCCGGCGCGCGCCCTCTACAGCCTGCCGGCCCTGACCCTGCACGAATCCGCCCCCGGCCACGCCTTCCAGATGCCGGTCGCGCTCGAGCAAAAAGGCGTGCCGCGCTTCCGCAGGGCGTACATCTCGGCCTTCGGCGAAGGCTGGGCCCTGTACACCGAGCGCCTCGGCACCGAGATGGGCATCTACGAGACGCCCTACGAAGTATTCGGCATGCTGAGCTACCAGGCCTGGCGCGCCTCGCGCCTGGTGGTCGACACCGGCATCCACGCCAAGGGCTGGACCCGCGAGCAGGCCCAGGCCTACCTGCGCGCCAACACCGCGCTGTCGGACCACGAGGTCACGACCGAAGTCGACCGCTACATCTCCTGGCCGGGCCAGGCCCTGTCCTACTACCTGGGCCAGATGGCGATCATGGAAGCGCGCGCGAAAGCCGAACAGGCGCTGGGCCAGAAGTTCGACATCCGCAACTTCCACGACACCGTGCTGCAGCTCGGATCGGTGCCGCTGCCGGTGCTGAAGGAGCGGATCGACCGCTTCATCGCGGAGGGTGGGAAGAGCCCTTACCCGAAGGAGGCGTGACGCGCCCGGCCGGCGGAGCTTCGTAGGGTGGGGACTTGTCCCCACGCGGGATCACCGCCCGCAGACCGCGATGCCGATAGCAGCGCGGTGTCGCACGGTCGGTACGCATACCGACCAGGCATTCAACTACGCAGCCACGCCAGCGCCGCCTCGACGTCGTCGTAGAACACCCGGTCCTCGCCCTCGAAGAAGGCGATCCGCGCCAGGTAGGCGATGCGCGTGCCGGGCACCACGATCGCGCGGCGCAGCTTCAGGTCGCCGAGCTGGCCGTCGAGCTCCTGCTGCATCAGCGCGATATGGGCCTCGGGCGCGCTCATGCCGCGCGCGTCGTACAGCACGCGCCGCAGGCCGGTCTCGCGCGCCAGCGCCAGCATGCGGTCCTGGCACAGGCGCAGCGCCGCTTCGGTCATGCGGTCCGGCGGCACCACCAGCAGCACGTCTCCCGCCACTTCCACCCGCAGGCCGGATGCCGCGTTCGTCGTCTCCATCATTCGAACACCTTGAGCTTGAGCTGCACAGAGATACCGCCGTAGAGCCGGTCCTTGTAGCTCGGGACGATGCCGACGTTGACGCCGATCCGCTCCCAGTCGTGGGTCAGGGTCGGGATCACGGCCGGGAACCAGCCGCCGCCGCGCATGCGCGGGTAGCCGTCGAACAGCGCGAGCGCCGCGCCGACGCGCACCGGGCCCAGCGCATACGGCTGCCAGATCGCGCCGGCGTAGTTCGACCACGCGCGGTCGCTGTTGTGGAAGCGGCCCACGGTGGCCGCCAGCGTGCTGGAGAAACGGTATTCCGCGGCCAGGCCCTTGTTGTTGCCGTTCAGGCCTTTTCCGCGCTCGAAGTGGGCCGTGAGAAAGCCCGAATCGATCCAGAGTTCGCGCTTCGGCGCAGGCTCGACCAGCGTGAACGGGTTATCGGCCTGCGCCAGCGGCGCGGCCAGGGACAGGAACAAGCAAACAATCCTCGATACACAAGAACTCAATCGTCCGCTCCCGCATCGAGGCCGGGAAACATCACCTCGGTGTAGCCGAAGCGAGAAAAGTCCCGGATGCGCATCGGATACAGGATGCCGAGCAGGTGGTCCACCTCGTGCTGCACCACGCGCGCATGAAAGCCTTGCGCCTCGCGCCGGATCGGATTGCCGAACTGGTCCACGCCCTCGTAGCGCAGGCGGGTATAGCGCGGCACGCTGCCGCGCAGGCCCGGCACCGACAGGCAACCCTCGAAGCCCTCTTCCATCTCGTCGGACAGCGGCGTCAGCACCGGGTTGAGCAGCACTGTCTCCGGCACCTCCGGCGCATCCGGGTAGCGTGCGTTGTGGCGGAAGCCGAAGATCACCAGTTGCAGGTTGACGCCGATCTGGGGCGCGGCCAGGCCGGCGCCGTTGGCGGCATGCATGGTGTCGAACATGTCGGCGACCAGCGACGCAAGTTTCGGCGTGCCGAAGGCGCGCACCGGTTCGGCCACCCGCAGCAGGCGCGGGTCGCCCATCTTCAGGATCTCACGCACGGCCATGGCCGTCCTCCTTTGCCAGCCGGGCCAGGAAGTCGGCGAAGCCGGCGGCGGTTTCGGGGTGTTTCAGGCCGATCGCGGCGGTCGCCTGCAGGTAGCCCAGCTTGGAGCCGCAATCGTAGCGCTGGCCGGCGTAGCGGTAGGCCAGCACGCGCTCGGCCTGCATCAGCGCGGCGATGCCGTCGGTGAGCTGGATCTCGCCGCCGCTGCCCGCTCCCAGGTTCTCCAGGTAGTCGAAGATCGCGCCGGACAGCACGTAGCGGCCGACCACGGCCAGGGTCGAGGGCGCCTCTTGCGGCTGCGGCTTCTCGACGATGTTCGAGACCAGTTCCAGGTCCTGGCGATAGGGCGAGGCGCTGACGATGCCGTACTGGCGGGTCTGCGCGCGCGGCACCTCCTGCACCGCCAGCAGGCTGCATTTCTCGTAGGCGTACAGCTCGGTCATCTGGGCCAGCACCGGCTTGCCGCCGCCGGCATCCATGAAGTCGTCGGCCAGCAGCACGGCGAACGGCTCGTTGCCGACCACTGGCCGCGCGCACAGCACCGCGTGACCCAGGCCCAGCGGCGCCGACTGGCGCGTGTAGATGCAGGTGACGTTCTTCGGGATCACCTTGCGCACCACGTCCAGCAATTCCTGCTTGTTGTGCGCTTCCAGTTCCGACTCGAGCTCATAGGCCTTGTCGAAGTGGTCTTCGATGGCGCGCTTGTTGCGGCCGGTGATGAAGATCATCTCGGTGATGCCGGCCGCCACCGCCTCCTCGACCGCGTACTGGATCAGCGGCTTGTCGACGATCGGCAGCATCTCCTTCGGCTGCGCCTTGGTGGCGGGAAGGAAGCGGCTGCCGAGCCCCGCGACCGGAAACACTGCCTTGCGAATCTGCGTCATGCTGCTCCCCTTCATGCTGCTGCCCCTTGGGGCGGATTATTGGTTGGCCTGGCCCAGCAGCGCCAGCAGGCCGGCCTCGTCGAGCACGGTGACGCCCAGCGCCTCGGCCTTTTCCAGCTTGCTGCCCGCCTCAACCCCGGCCACGACATACGAAGTCTTCTTCGACACCGAGCCCGACACCTTGCCGCCGGCCGCCTCGATCAGGGCGCCGGCCTGGTCGCGCGACATGGTCGGCAAGGTCCCAGTCAGCACGAAGGTCTTGCCGGCCAATGCGCCCTCTGGCGCGGCCGCCTCTTCCGGCAGCGCGTCCAGCAGTTCGCGGCGCAGGCTCGACAGCTTCATCAGCGCCTCGCGATTCGCCTCGACCGCCATCCAGCTTTCCAGCGAGGCCACCAGGGCCTCGGGCAGGCCGAACACGCCGAACACCTTCAGGAAGGCCAGGTCTTCCAGCGTGCGGCCGTCGAGCAGCTGGCGCGCGCGCGGCTCGGTCAATTTCGGAATGCCGAGCGCGGCGAGCAGCTGAACCTCGTCCAGGCGTTCGCGCAGCGCCGCCTTCGGCGCGTGTTCGCCCTGCGGCGCCACGCCAGTTTCCAGCAGCGCATCGAGCGCGATCTGGTTCTTTTCCTCGGCGAAGAAATCGGCGATCGCCTCGGCCACGGTGCCGCCGATGTCGGGCAGCACGCGCAGCAGCGCGGCCGGCGCGCGGCGCACCAGGGCCAGCGAACCGAGCCAGTCGGCCAGGGTCTTCGCCGTCGACTCGCCGACGTGGCGGATGCCGAGCGCGAACAGCAGGCGCTCGAGCGGCGGGCGCTTGCTCGCTTCGATCGCCGCCAGCAGGTTGTCGGCCCACTTGGTCGCGACCTTGCCCTGTTTTACGGTCTCGGGTGTGGTCCCATCGCGCTCGTCGGCCAGGCGCTTCATCTTCAGCAGGTCGTCGAGCGTGAGCTTGTACAGGTCGGCCACGCCGTGGATCAGGTTGCACTCGACCAGGCTGTCGATGTAGCGGTCGCCCAGGCCTTCGATGTCCATCATGCGGCGTCCGGCGAAGTGGCGGATCGCTTCCTTGCGCTGGGCGGCGCAGGTCAGGCCGCCCGAGCAGCGCGCCACCGCCTCACCCTCTTCGCGCACGACGTGCGAGCCGCACACCGGGCACTGGGCCGGCAGCGTGTACACGGCCGGTTCCGGCGTCGGGCGGCGCTCCAGCACCACCGACAATACTTCCGGGATCACGTCGCCGGCGCGGCGCACGACGACCGTGTCGCCGATGCGCACGTCCTTGCGCCGCACCTCGTCCTCGTTGTGCAGGGTGGCGTTGGTGACGGTCACGCCGCCGACCGAGACCGGTACAAGTCGAGCGACAGGAGTGATCGCTCCTGTTCGCCCGACCTGGACGTCGATCGCCGAGACCACGGTCAGCGCTTCCTCGGCCGGGAATTTATGCGCCAGCGCGAAACGCGGGGCGCGCGAGACGAAGCCGAGCGCGCGCTGGTCCGCCACGCGATCGACCTTGTAGACCACGCCGTCGATCTCGTAAGGTAGAGCGCCGCGCTTTTCGCCAATACTGCGGTAGTAGCCGAGCAAACCCTCGCAGCCGCGCACCACGGCGCGCTCTTTCGAGACCGGCAGGCCGAGACGCTCGAACCAGTCCAGCACCGCCGAATGCGATTGCGGCATCTCGGCGCCTTCCAGCAGGCCGATGCCGTAGGCGAAGAAGCGCAGTTTGCGCTGGGCCGTGATGCGCGCGTCGAGCTGGCGCAGGCTGCCGGCGGCGGCGTTCCTCGGGTTGGCGAATTCCTTCTGGCCGGCCTCGCGCTGGCGCTCGTTGAGGCGCTCGAAATCCTGCTTGAACATCAGCACTTCGCCGCGCACCTCGAGTACGGCGGGCACGTCGTCGCCATGCAGGCGCAGCGGAATCACGCGCACGGTGCGGATGTTCGCCGTGACGTCCTCGCCGGTATAGCCGTCGCCGCGGGTCGCGGCCTGCACGAACACGCCGCTCTCGTAGCGCAGGCTCATCGCCAGGCCGTCGAACTTCAGCTCGGCCGCGTAGTCGACCTGGCCGGCGTCGAGTCCTTCGCGCACGCGGCGGTCGAAGTTGTCGATGTCCTCGTCGCTGAAGCCGTTGTTCAGCGAAAGCATCGGCACCGCGTGCGTCACCTGCCTGAACTCGGGGATGGGCGCGGCACCGACCCGCGAAGTCGGCGTGTCGTTCGACACCGCTTCCGGGTGCGCCGCTTCCAGTTCCTGCAACTCGCGGAACAGCTTGTCGTACTCGGCGTCGGGAATGGTCGGCGCGTCGAGCACGTGGTAGTTGTAGATGTGGCGGTTCAGTTCCTTGACCAGCCACGCCATGCGTCCGAGATAATCCTGCGCTACGCTCATCGCGGCCTCAGCTGAACAGGCGCAGTGCACGCGTGGAGCCGGCCGGGATGTCGGCCGCTTCCATCTCCTGGTAGAAGTCCTTCACCTGGCCGGCGATCTCGTCCAGCGCGGCGTCGAGCAGCGGCTGCTCGAAGTCGTCGACGATGGTCGCGTCCAGGCGCAGCGCCAGCGCTTTCGCACACTTGACCATGGCGCCGAAGCCGTCGCGGGCCGGGGCCACGCAGGGCACGTCGAGCAGCAGGGTCAGGCGGTCGGTGGTCTCGGCGCCGAGGTTGACGTTGGTCGACAGCGTAAACAGCATGCCGCCCGCGCCGTCGGGCATCGCGAAGCGGCCGCTCGGGCCGACGTCGAAGCCGGCGTTTTCCAGCGCGCCGATCAGAGTCGTCATCGCCCACGCCGCGCCGTTCGAGCGCAGGTTCACGCCCAGCTGGGCGTCGTGGCCGGCAACGAACTTGTGCAGGGTGCGCGCATCGCTCATCACCTCGATCATGTCCGGCACGTCCGGCTCGGCGCCGATCTCGTCGGCCACCGCGCGCAGGCGCGTGACCAGCTCCGAGTATTCGAGTTCGTTCAGGGCCGTGGTGCGGGTCGCCATCTGGACGCCGGCCTGCAGCTCGGTATAAACGCCGCCGTGGACGATCGGCTCCCACTCGCCGCTGACGGCTAGGCCGACGAAGTGGATCGGCTTGTTGCCGACGCGGCGCAGCTTGAGCAGCGACGGCAGGATCCTGTCGCCGCGCGCGGCGCCTTCGAGCTTCAGCGGGATCATGCAGTCGATCAGCGGGTCGACCAGCTTCTCGGCCGCTTCCGAAGGCGCGGGGGCGGCGGCAGGCGCGGTCGCGGCGCCCGCCAGCGGCGCCAGCGGCTCGGCGGCGTCGGACGCGCCGGCGCCCGCAGCGCCGGACGACACGGTAGCTGGTGCGGCAGCCGATGCGGCAGCTGGTGCGGCGGCAGGCGCCGTGCCGGCGACGGGAACGTCGCTCACGGTCTCGGGATTCGCCGCCGCGCCATAGCTCGGCTCGACGGCTTCGGCGCCGGGCATGCCGACGTCGAGCACCGGCTCCTGGCGGTCGCCGCCGGTCGCGCCGGTGCGCATCAGGACGTCGTCATGGTCGGAGGCAAAGGCGCGCTCGACGGTTTTTCTCGCCTTGTACTCCTGCCACTTGTTGTAGGTGATGACGCCGACGACGAATACGCCGCCCGCCGCGATCAAGCTCATTTGGAAGTCTGTCATGCTGCTTGTGCCTCTTGTGCGAAGTTCGCGGCGGACTCCATGTCCACCGCCACGATGCGCGATACGCCCTGCTCCTGCATCGTCACACCGATCAGTTGATTGGCCATCTCCATCGCAATCTTGTTATGGGAGATGAAAAGGAATTGGGTATGCTCCGACATGCGCTTGACCATGCGGCAGAAGCGCTCGGTATTGGCGTCGTCCAGTGGCGCGTCGACCTCGTCGAGCAGGCAGAACGGCGCCGGGTTCAGGCGGAACATCGAGAACACCAGGGCCGTTGCGGTGAGCGCCTTTTCGCCGCCCGACAGCAGGTGGATGGTGGCATTCTTCTTGCCCGGCGGCTGGGCCATGACCTGCACGCCGGAGTCGAGGATCTCGTCGCCGGTCATCACCAGTTTCGCCTGGCCGCCGCCGAACAGGATCGGGAACAGCTCCGAGAAGTGGGTGTTCACGCGGTCGAAGGTGTCCTGCAGCAGTTCGCGCGTTTCCTTGTCGATGCGGCGGATCGCGTCCTCGAGCGTGGCGATGGCCTCGTTCAGGTCGGCGTTCTGCGAATCCAGGAAGCGCTTGCGCTCGGTGGCGGTGGCCAGTTCCTCGACCGCGGCAAGGTTCACCGCACCCAGCGCGGCAATCGCATTGGTCAGGCGCGTCACCTCGCCCTGCAGGTACTGCGGCTTCATCTCGGGATTGAGCTTTTCCGCCAGCGCCTTCTCGTCGGCGCCGGTGGCGGCCAGCGCCTCGGCGAACTGCTCCTGGTTCAGGCGCGCGGCCTGCTCCTTGAGCTGCATTTCCGTGATGCGGTCGCGCTGCGGCTGCAGGCTGCGCTCGTTGCCCATGCGCGACTCCTCGGCATGGCGCAACTGCTGGGCCACCTGGTCCAGTTCGTGGCGCGCATCGGCCAGCGCCTTTTCCTGGTCCGTCCTGCGCTCGAGCAGTTCCTGCAGGCCCTCGTGGGCGGTGCCCGCTTCCAGCGCGGCCAGTTCGGCCCTGCCGGACTCCAGGCTCTCCGCCACCTGGGCCGCCTGCTGCTGGGCGGTGGCGATGCTGCGCCGCAGTTCCTCGATCCTGGCGCGGCCGGTTTTCTCCGCGAACAGCGCCTCCTGGGCGCCGCGTTCGAGTTCGCGCAGCTTGTCGCGCGCCTCGGCCAGCGCCGCCTCGCGTTGCAGGAAGACGCTCTGGCCATCCTCGTGGCTGCCCTGCAGTTCGGCCAGTTCCATGTCGAGCTCCTCGAACTCGGCCTCCGCATTCGCTTGCACCTCGCGCTGTTCGGCTTCCTGGGCGGCGATCTCGAGCAGGTCGGCGTTGATCTGGCTGCTGCGTTGGCTGAAGCGGGCCTCGATCTCGCCCTGGCGCACCACCTCGATCTGCAGCGCGTGCACTTCGCGCGTGAGGGTGGCGACGCGGCCGCGCGCGTCCTGCAGGCGGCGCTGCAGGTCGGTGACGGCAGCCTCGGCGCGGGTGGCGCGCGCGCGCGCCTCGTCCAGCAGCAGGGCCTGGGCGCGCAACTGCTTGCCCAGGTTCTCGATGTCGTGCTGGCGCGCCAGCATGCCGTCCTGCTCGGCGTCGGCGGCGTAGAAGCTGACGCTCGACTGCGACACCACATGACCCTGGCGCGTCACGAAAGAACCGCCCTGCGGCAAGCGCGCGCGCTGCGCGAAGGCGGTCTGCGCATCGTCGGCGGCGAACACCAGGTGCAGCCAGTCGTTCAGCACGCCGCGCAGGCCGGGGTCGTTCAGTTTCAGCAGGCTGGCGAAGGGTTTCAGGCCGGGCGCTTCCGCCGCGGCCGGCGCGGCGGGCGCCGGCGAATACATCGCCATGCGTGCCGGCGGCGCATCGTTCAAGAACGCGCGGGTCCAGTCGATGTTCGACACTTCGAGCGCGCCGGCGCGTTCGCGCAGCACGGCCTCGAGCGCGGTCTCCCAGCCCTCCTCGACCTGCACCTGCTTCCACAGGCGCGGCAGCCCACCCAGCTCGTGCTTCTGCAGCCAGGGCTGGACCTTGCCCTGGGCCTGGACGCGCTCCTGCATGCCCTTCAGGGCCGACAGGCGCGCCTCCAGCTGGGCGTTGGCCGCGCTCTCGGCGGCCAGTGCCGCCTGCGCTTCGCGCCGCTCGGTCTCGACCTGCTCCTGGCGCTCGCCCGCCTCTTCCAGCAGCATGCTCTGCTCTTCCAGCGCCTGCTGCTTTTCCTCGAACTGCAGGCGCAGGTTGGCCAGCTGGGTGCTGTCGGGCGGCGCCAGGCCGTTCTTTTCCTGCTGCAGGCGCTCGCGCCGGCTGGCGAGATTGTTCAGGATGTTCGCGGCATTGCGCTGATGCGCCGCGGACAGTTCGATGCGCTGCTGGACCTGCATGATGCGCGCGCGCGATTCGTCGGCTTTACGCTGCGCTTCGCGCCAGGCTGCGTCGAGTTCCGGCAGGCGCTCGCCCGCCGCTTCGACCGCGATCTGGGCGCCTTCGGCGCGCGCGGCCAGCTCCTCGACGTTGAAGCTCGCTTCCCCGATCTGCTCCTCGTACTCGGCCGCCTGGGCCAGCCACCCGTCGCGCTGGGCCGCCAGCGTGCCGAGCTGGTTCTGCAGGCGGGTGCGCGACTCGACCACGAACTTGATCTGCGCCTCCAGGTTGCCGATCTCGGAATTGGTCTGGTACAGCGCGCCTTGCGCCGTGTGCAGGCGGTCGCCCACCGAAAAATGGTGCTGGCGCAGGTGTTCCAGTTCCAGCTCGACGTTGCGCAGCTTGGCGGTCTGCTCTTCCAGGTTGTTCTGGGCTTCTTCCATCTCGCGGAAGTAGCGCTTCTGCTCGGCCTCGGCCTCGTTCTTGCGCAGCAGCCAGAGCAGCTTCTGCTTTTCTTCCTGGTCGGCCTGCAGCTGGTGGAAGCGGTTCGCCACCGCGGCCTGGGCTTCGAGCTTTTCCAGGTTGGCGTTCAGTTCGCGCAGGATGTCCTCGACCCGCAGCAGGTTCTCGCGCGTGTCCGACAGCCGGTTCTCGGTCTCGCGGCGGCGCTCCTTGTACTTCGAGACCCCTGCCGCTTCCTCGAGGAAGACGCGCAGCTCTTCCGGGCGCGATTCGATGATGCGCGCGATCATGCCCTGGCCGATGATGGCGTAGGCGCGCGGCCCGAGGCCGGTGCCCAGGAAGATGTCCTGGATGTCGCGCCGGCGCACCGGCTGGCTGTTGATGTAGTAGGTGGAGGTGCCGTCGCGCGTCAGGGTGCGTTTCACGGCGATCTCGGCGTACTGGCCCCATTGGCCGGCCGCCTTGCCCATGCTGTTGTCGAACACCAGTTCGACCGAGGCCCGGCCCGAGGGCTTGCGGTGGGTCGAGCCGTTGAAGATCACGTCCTGCATCGACTCGCCGCGCAGTTCCGAGGCTTTCGATTCGCCCAGCACCCAGCGTACGGCATCGATGATGTTCGACTTGCCGCATCCATTCGGGCCGACGACGCCGACCAATTGACCAGGCACCTGGAAATTGGTGGGATCGACGAAAGACTTAAATCCCGACAATTTAATGGAGGATAGGCGCACCTTGCTTCGGCTACTCGGGAATCGTTAAAGAATGCATCATACCACCTGTCGCTTGCATTTCGGCCAAGTTTGGACTATGGCGGACACGGCAGGCAAGCGCCGGGGCGGCGGCATTCTACAGAAGATTAACGAAATGAAACAGTAGCGACGGCCGGCGGACGACGCTAGCCCGGCGCATCAGCCGGGCCCCTGGAAGTGGCGCACCAGGGCAAGCACCAGCACCACGCCGAGGAACAGCAGCTTCACGCCGGTCGCCACCTTGCGTCCACGCGCCATGCTGGGCGGGCGGCGGGCCGCGGCGATGGCGGCGTCGCGCTCGGCCTTGTCGTCCGGGTGCACGTAGCTGTCGTTCGGGCTGCGCAGGGTCTCGAGATCGTCGTTGCGCACGCGCGCGCCGAGGTGGCCGGCCAGTTCGATCATGGCCTCGACCAGGGGCTCGCCGGGGTTCTTCGCCCATAGCTCCTCGTCTTCGCAGACGATGAGGTCGCGCTCGTCGCCGAGGACGGGCATGTAGAGCTGCGTGCCTTCGCTGCCGGGCAGGAAGGCAAGCTTGCCGTTCATCCGCGCCAGCGCCTGGTCGAGCTCGTCCTTCGGGATGCGCCGCGGCTTTCCCGACTCGGTGCGTACGATGTAAAGGTAGTAGCCCATGCTGAATGTGCCCCGCGAATCGATCCGGACATTCTAGCAGGACACCCTTGCCGTTCAGGCCAGCGCCGACAGCGGCGCCGGGTCGTTGACCGCCTCGCGCAGCGCCTCGGTCAGCACGCGGCCGACCACCCCTTCCATGGCGACCAGGGTGACGCTGCCGCTGCGGAAGGCTTCGACCAGCTTCTCGGCCGGCAGCGAGAAGGCTTCCTGGCGCGGTCCGGTGGAGAAGATGAAGAGCGTGCGGCGCGGACTGACCCAGGCCAGCTTGACCTTGCGCACGCTGCCGTCGGGCTCGGCGAATTCGAGGCGCATGCCGCGTTCCAGGTCGTCGACCCGGGCCGCGGCCTCGTCCCCGTCCTCTTCGGCGGCCGCTTCACCGGCCGCCGCGGCCTGCTCCTGGGCGATGCGGCGCAGCGCGTCCTGCTGGGCCGCCTCCACCGCCAGTTCCAGCTGGCGCTCGGGCGAGAGCTCGAGCGGCGCGCGCACGATCTGCAGGTGGCATTCGGCCAGCTCGGCGAAGAAATGCAGGCGGTCGGCGTCCTGCCACTTGATCGCGTCGAGCCACTTGTTCAGCGTGGCCAGGAGCGGCGGCAGTTTCGCGATCAGGGCGCGCCGCTCTTCCTGGGTCGCCTTCGGCTTCACGGTCCAGACCAGGTCGTCCATCGCCCGGGTCGCGTTCTCGACCGCGCCGGGCCGCTCCTCGTCGATCAGGTGGGCGAAGGTCAGCACGTCGACCCAGCGGCGTTCGAGGAAGCGCGCCACCACAGCCACCAGGGCGCCGTCCCCCAAACGCTGCTCGACGACGCGGCGCGCCGAGCGGGCCGCCACAGTCTGCCTTTCCACCTTGGTGGCGCGCGCGATCGGCTGGGCGATGGCGGCCTCGGTCGCCTGTTCCTCGGCCGCCAGCTCGGCCTCGACCTCGGCCACCGCTGCCGCAAAGGCCTGCGGCTCCGCGCCCGGCTCGCGGCCGATGCGGTCGACCCCGCGCCGCATCGCCTGCACCACCGGGTCGTCCGCGGCCTGGCGCTGCTCCCAGCCCATGCGCGAGAGCAGGTCGATCATGCGCCGCGCCGGATGCATCTCTTCGAAAAAGAAGCTCTGGTCGAGCAGGGCCGCCTTCAGCACCGGCACCTGCAGGAAGCGGATCAATTCGCGCGTCTCGAGCGGAATGCTGTCGTCGAGGAGGACGGTCTCGAAAATGCGCGACAGCAGGTCGAGCGTGTTTTCCTCGCCGCGCGACAGGCTGCCCTGGGGCAGGCTTTGCTTCAGGCGCGGCAGGTAGAACACCTGGTGCGGGCCCGCGCTCGCGCTGGTGCCTGTGCTGGTTCCTGCGCTGATGCCTGCCATTGCGGCCGGCGCCGGCGTATCCGGCGCGACCAGCTGGATCGCGGCGAGCAGGTCGAGCAGGCTGCCGGCCTGCGGCTGCGGCGTCCCGCCAGGCGCCAGGCCCGGCTGGCCGGGCAGTCCGGCGGCTGCGAAGAAGGGAGCGCCCGCCGCCATGAAGCCGGCTGCCGCCACCCCGCCCTCCACGTTCGGGCCGCCGGCAGCCGCTTGCGGCGCCCCGGCCAGGAAGCCAGCCGGCGCCGCGCTGCCCTGCCCCGCCACCACGAACAGCGGCAAGCCGCCCGGCACTGCGCCCGCGGCGATCGTCCCGGTAGGCGCCTCGCCTGGCATCGCCTGCAGGCCAGGTCCCACGGCCGCAGGCGGCGCCGTGCCGGCGAACGCTTGCGCGCCGGGCTGGCCCGTCGTTGCCGCATGCTGTCCCGCCACGCCGGCGCCCGGGACGCCCGGCGCGGCCGCGCTGAAACCGGCCGCCGCGCTCGGACGCCAGCCGCTGCCCTGCGGCATGTGCGGCAGCTCGGGCACCAGGGGCGCCGCCGGCTCGCCGTCGGCATCGCCCAGCAGCTTGCGCAATTGCTGGGCCAGCGCGGCATCCATGCCGGAACGCCTGGCGCGCGCCGCCGCCGTGTCGTCGGTCTTGCGGATGTGGAAGCGCTCGCGCGCCTGCTTGCCGTGGGCGCGCAGGGTCTTGTCGGCCGCTTCCAGCAGCTCGCCGAGGTCGAGAAAAAGATCCGGCTGCAGCAGGGGCAGCAGCAGCTCGTGCGCGCCGGTATCCGGCTCGAATTCGCACCAGGCCTCGTGCACCGCGGTCAGGAAAACTTCCGGGTGCAGCGGATTCTGGTTCG
Source organism: Massilia haematophila (assembly GCF_042647645.1). Classification (NCBI taxonomy): domain Bacteria; kingdom Pseudomonadati; phylum Pseudomonadota; class Betaproteobacteria; order Burkholderiales; family Oxalobacteraceae; genus Massilia; species Massilia haematophila. The sequence goes on from NZ_JBHRVV010000001.1 coordinate 1,880,471, forward strand.
GACGCAGCACCTCGCGCCCCAGCAGCAGGCCGAGGCGCACGCACAGGCTGGCCAGCACTTCGGAATGCGCGATCTCGAACGGGCGGCACAGCGCGCCAAAGGCGACCCGCGTGTCCATGACCTCGAGCGGCACCAGGCTCAGATTGTCCAGGCCGGCGTCCGGAGGCGGGGCCAGGGCCGGGGCCAGCTCGGCGGCCGCCTGCGCGAGCGAGCGCTCGATCGCCTGGCTGGCCAGGTGGATGAAGGCGTAGGAATTGTTCTTCAAGAGATTACCGGCGCGCGTGCGCCGGTAGACCAGTTGGGCATCGTTGCCGGCCGTGGTCATGTCGAGCAGGACCGTCACCAGCCGGTTGACCATGGCGCCCAACTGCCCGCCCGCCCCGCTCGCCGCTGTACGGACGAGCTCGAACAGCATCTCGCGCGGCGGCGCGGGTTGCGGTCGGGTGCTGGATGTCTCGTTGGAAGCGTGAGCCATGGTGAAGTCCTTCGACAGGCGGGCCATCCCTGCCATTGTTGCACATTCTTGCCATATGGCAACAGCGGAACGGCGGAGATCGCGCCATTTCCTTGTGGGCGAGTGCGACGCCCGGGGGCCACAGTCTGGGGTCACAGCTTGGGTCACAGTTCATTAACGGCCTGTTTTCTATTGACCTTAGACAAATTCGCGACATTTCCTTTCCCTAACATAACAAGGTCAAGCCAAGCCCAACTTATCCCACCCGCCAGGAGCGCTTCATGAAGTTCATACGCCAACTCGACAGCCGGCTCAAGATCCATGCCGCGTTTGCCCTGCTTTATGCCGTCTTCGCCGCGCAGATGCTGCTGGCGACGCCGGCCGGGAGCTCGCCGCTGCGCGCGGCCGTGGTGCTGCCGCTTGCCGCCGCCCTGGGATTGGCGGTGGCGCTCTCGCTCTGGCTGGCGCGGGAAACGACGCGCCCGCTGCAGGACGCCAGCCAACTGGCGCGGCGCCTGCTCGACGGCGACCTGCGGGTGCGCGCCGAGAACGTCCAGCCGGGCGACGCCGGCAAGCTGATGGGCACGCTGGCCAGCCTCGGCGCCAGGATCGCGGCGATGGTGGCCGAGGTGCGCGCCGGCGCCGAGCAGATCGGCACCGGCAGCGGCGAAATCGCCAGCGGCAACCTGGACCTCTCGAACCGCACCGAACAGCAGGCCGCCTCGCTCGAAGAGACGGCCTCGTCGATGGAGGAACTGACCGCGACCGTGCGCCAGAACGCCGACCACGCGCACCAGGCCAGCAAGCTCGCGATCTCGGCCTCGGAAGTGGCGGTCAAGGGCGGCCAGGTGGTGCTCGACGTGGTCGACACCATGGCGTCGATCAACGATTCCTCGAAGCGGATCGCCGAGATCATCGGGGTCATCGACGGTATCGCCTTCCAGACGAATATCCTGGCCTTGAATGCCGCCGTGGAGGCGGCGCGTGCCGGCGAACAGGGGCGCGGTTTCGCGGTCGTGGCCTCGGAGGTGCGCAGCCTGGCCCAGCGCTCGGCGGCGGCGGCCAAGGAAATCAAGGCGCTGATCGACGATTCGGTGGCCAAGGTCGACGCCGGCACCGCGCTGGTCGACCGCGCCGGCAAGACGATGGAGGAAGTGGTCGGCAGCGTCAAGCGCGTGACCGGCATCATCGCCGAGATCGCCGACGCCAGCATGGAACAGACGTCCGGCATCGAACAGGTGAACGGCGCGATCGCCGCCATGGACCAGGCCACCCAGCAGAACGCGGCCCTGGTCGAACAGTCGGCCGCCGCCGCCGCCGCGGTGCGCGACCAGGCCACGGCGCTGGCGCGCGCCACCAGCGGCTTCGTGCTGGCCGAACCCGCCGTTCCGAAGACCGCCGCGAGGCCAGCGGCGGCGCCCGTACCGGCGCCGGTCCGGATCGCGGGCAAGCCGGCCCTGCGCCCGGTGCCGACCACGCGCCGCGCCGCCGCCCCGGCCGCTGCCAAGGCGGCACGGCCGGCGCAGCGCAGCGCGGCCGAATCCGACGCCGACTGGGAAGAGTTTTAAAACGCGTTTTAATGCCGGCGTGCGAATTAGATTGAACTATTTGGGGGAAATGATTATTTTTAATGTGTAGGAGTCTTTCCTACACGGACTCTGGCGATCATCCGATACCGGTTCAGCAGTATGAATCGCATGATTGCACTACCGAATCAACTGCTCACTTATCCGACGCAGTTATTCGGCGAGTAAATGTATTTCAACATTGAAAGGAATAATCATGGCCTCGAATCAAAAACGCACGCAAGGCGGCACCCCTGAGCAGCACGCGGAAGCCGGTCGTCAAAGCCACAAGAACGACGGCAACAAACAGTCCGGTTCGGGCTCGGGTTCGCGTTCGGGCTCGGGTTCCGGCATGCGCGGCGGCACGCCTGAGCAGCACGCCGAAGCCGGCCGCCAGAGCCACAAGAACGACGGCAACAAGCAGTCCGGTTCGGGCTCGGGTTCGCGTTCCGGCTCGGGTTCGGGCATGCGCGGCGGCACCCCTGAGCAGCACGCCGAAGCCGGCCGTCAAAGCCACAAGAACGACAACAAGCGTTAATTCGCTTTCTACTGTCTGCTGACGCGACGGTAGATGAATAAAAAGCCTGGCACGCAATGCGTTCCAGGCTTTTTTAATTTATTACATTCCATTTATCGATTTGCGGAATATATCGGCGTTTGCAAAAAACGCGGAATATGCAAATGTTTTATTGTCGAGTTAGCTCGACTGCAAATATTATTTGCACGAAATAATCGCCACCATATCGCTTGGAATTGGCACTATTTTCCGGCCGCCGAAAACATTTCCGCGCGCCGCGCCGGGTATTTTCAGGACATGACGGTGACAGCACCATAAAAAAAGGCGCTGTCACCGTTCGCTGTGGATGAGCCCGATTGCAAGGCGAAACAACTGATCGGCAGAAGTAACCTTGCCGCCATCAAGCATTCGGCGCCATCCCAGGTAGTTCGGCAGGTAGCGCGATGCGACCCCATGGAAGGGCGCCAGCCATGCGCGCAGGCGCTGGTGATAGGCGTTGACGTTCTGTATGTGGATGGCGCCCTTCGGGCCTGGCCGGACACGCTCGCCGGCGGCCACATTGATGGCCTGGTGCGCAATACCGTGGGCACGGGCGAAAGCACGATAGGCGGCGTTCGCGTCCGTCACGAGCAAGACATCTTTGTCCAGGAAAGGCAGCAGGTGGCGCTCGAGCTGGAGCTTGCTGACGGGGCCGCGGCCGGTGACGGCATCGACGGTCTGCTTGTTGCGGTCACGCGCCACGAGGATGCAGTCGAGTTCGCGTGAAATGCCGCGCCTGCTGGCCGCGCCACCCCGCTTGCGCGCCGGCCGATCGAGCCTGCGCGAACCTTTTTGGGATTCCAGGATGAACATTTCGTCGGCCTCGGCGATACCGTTCAGGGATTCTGGCCGGTCCGCCTTTAACCGCTCCAGGAAGCGATGCCGCCAGCGAAAAGCGGTGTTACGGTGTGCCTTGACGCCGTCCGCCGCCGCCCGCACGGGGCGCGATGCCCGCAGCGCATCGAGATAAGCCAGCCATTTTCCACGCAGCCGCAAACCTGCCAACGGCGTGCCGGTCAAATCATTGAAGGTGCGTCGGCACGCGCGGCAGCGGTAGCGCTGCAGGTCGTTGGCATGGCCATGCCGGTGCCACCGTTCGCACCGGCAATGGGGGCAGCAGCGTCCGGCCGACCTGACTTGCGCGATCAGCGCGAGCACCTGGTGCAGCCCGGCAGCCGGTCGCAAGGCGTCGAGAACGCGCAGCCGCTGGGGCCCGTTCAGTGCGGGCAAGGCCGCAAACCACTTCGTGAAGCGAGGCGCTTTCATGGTCGACCCGTATCGATGACGATGCGGATTGGACCGTGAATGAGCTCGACAGTTCACTGCTCATCCATAGCTAACGGTGACAGCGCCATAAAAAAGGCCGACAGCGGCCTTCACCGCCGCAGCGGTGACAGCCCTGCCGGCCGCGCGACGCGCCTTCAGATATTGCGCAGGATGGCCCCCTTGGGCGGCGCGAAATCGGCGACGTCGTCGATCATGCGCGCGCTCTTGGCGTCGCGCGAGTTCAGGTGCAGGTCGGAGTACTGGTGAATGGCCCACTGATCGGGCGTCAGCTCGATGTGCTTGCGCAGGATGGATTCGGTGCGCGCATCGTCGGCGCGCAGGCCCTCGACGATGATGTTGAGCGCATCCGGCCGCGAACCCGGGGAGGCAGTCGCGTGCGACTTGTGCACCATGAAACGCGCCGTCTCGCTGGCGTAGCGTTTCTTGCCGGCCAGGTACATGATGACGGCGATCGAGGCGACCGCCCCGCCGTTGTACATCACGAACTCGACCGGCGAGTTCGACATGAAGTTGTACAGGCACAGCCCGTCGCTGACGTAGCCGCCGTTCGACTGCACCAGCACGTGGGCCCGCTCGATCCCATCCTCGGTCATGTGGCCGACCGCCTCGAACACCCGGTGCACCATGTCGCTGTTGACGTCGCCCGACAGCGTGAACCAGGCTTCCTTCTCGTGTTTGGTCTGATCTTCGCTCATAGTCTTTTTACCCGAAAAGTGACGGCCCCAGTGTAACAAATGGAGGAAAAAGCCCGCGCGCACGCCCTCCAACGGTGCGCGCGGGCGGCAAACCCCTCCTTTTGTTGACAGCCACCCAAGGCTCGCCTATCCTCCACAGTCTTGACCGGGAGAGCGCAGCATCACGCTGCCGCCGAAGGGGCATCACCCAAAAACTCTCAGGCAAAAGGACCGGTCAGGGGTCGGCGCGCGATGCGGGCCGGACCAACTCTGGAGAGCGGCCGGCGAACAGCCCGGCCCACCGAAGGGGCAGGCGGACATCCGCTATCTCTCAGGTACCAAGGACAGAGGGGCGCGCAGCACACGCAAGGCCGCACCGCGGCGGCGTGCAGCTCCCCTATATTTCTGCCCTGAGGACACCATGACGCTCAAAGCGACCCCGCTCAATTCCGCACACCGCGCACTCGGCGCCAAGATGGTCGATTTCGGCGGTTGGGACATGCCGGTCAACTACGGTTCGCAGATCGAAGAACACCACGCCGTGCGCAGCGACGCCGGGATGTTCGACGTCTCGCACATGTGCGTGGTCGACCTCGAGGGCGCCAACGCGCGTGACTTCCTGCGCGGCCTGCTGGCCAACAACGTCGACAAGCTGCAGACCCCGGGCAAGGCGCTGTACTCGGCCATGCTCAATCCCGAAGGCGGCGTGATCGACGACCTGATCGTCTACTTCTTCCGCGAAGACTGGTTCCGCCTGGTCGTCAACGCCGGCACCGCCGAGAAGGACGTGGCCTGGATGCGCCAGCAGAACGACGCCACCGGCAGCGGCCTGACGATCACCCAGCGCCGCGACGGTGAGAACAGCATCGCCCTGGTCGCCGTGCAGGGCCCGAACGCCCGCGCCAAGGTCTGGCAGGTGCTGCCCCAGGCCCGGGCCGCCACCGAAGCCATGAAGCCCTTCAACGTCGCGATCGTCGCCGACACCGCCTTCGGCGAAGCCATGGTCGCGCGCACCGGCTACACCGGCGAGGACGGCTTCGAGATCGGCGTGCCGGCAACCCAGGTCGAAGCGCTCTGGAACGCCCTGATCGCCGCCGGCGTCAAGCCGGCCGGCCTGGGCGCACGCGACACCCTGCGCCTGGAAGCGGGCATGAACCTCTACGGCCAGGACATGGACGAGAACGTCAATCCGCTGGACGCCGGCCTGGGCTGGACCGTCGACCTGGCTTCGGAACGCGACTTCATCGGCAAGGCGGCGCTGCAGGCGAAAGGCCAGCAGACCCAGTTCGTCGGCCTGATCCTGCGCGAAAAAGGCGGCATCCTGCGCGCCCACCAGAAAGTGATTGCCGCCTCCGGTAACGCCGGCGAAATCACCAGCGGCACCTTCAGCCCGACCATGCAGCAGGCGATCGCGCTGGCGCGCGTGCCGATGGACGTGCAGGTCGGCGACACCGTCCACGTCGAGATCCGCGACAAGAAGCTGGCCGCTTCCGTGGTCAAGCTGCCATTCGTGCGCAACGGCAAAGTGCTGGCCGCCTGAATCGAACATCCCAGACATATAATTACGCCTCATCCCAACCAGGAGCCCCCTACATGAACATCCCAGCCGACCTGAAATACACCGAGTCCCACGAGTGGGTCCGTCTCGAAGCCGACGGCACCCTGACCGTCGGCATCACCGAATACGCACAGGACGCCCTGGGCGACATCGTGTTCGTCGAACTGCCGCAGGTCGGCAAGGCCTTCACCGCCGGCGACGACGCCGCCGTGGTCGAGTCGGTGAAAGCCGCCAGCGACATCTACGCGCCGGTCTCGGGCACCGTCACCGCCGTCAACCAGCCGGTCGCCGACGCGCCGGACTCGATCAACCAGGACGCCTACGGCGCCTGGCTGTTCAAGCTGCAGCCAAGCGACGCCAACGCGATCAACGGCCTGATGGACGCCGACGCCTACGGCAAGACCACCGATCACTGATCGAACCCTGAATGACGCGCCGGCTCCGCCGGCGTCCGTGGTGCGCGGTCCGCGCACCACCCTTGCTTGTCCAAATTCCCAATCCCACGGCGCTTCCCGCGCCAGCTCTTTTGGCCTCTACCATGACCCGCACCAGCCTCACCCAACTTGAAGCACGCGACGCGTTCATTCCGCGCCATATCGGTCCCTCCGAATCCGAACAGGCAGCCATGCTGTCGACCCTCGGCTACGCATCGCGCGCCGCGCTGATCGACGCCGTCGTCCCCGCGAACATCCGCCGCAAGGACGTCCTGGACCTGGGCCAGTTCGTCGAGCCGCGCAGCGAAGAAGACGCGCTCGCCACGTTGAAGGCGCTGGCGTCGAAGAACAAGGTCATGAAGTCGATGATCGGCCAGGGCTACTACGGCACCCATACCCCGAAGGTCATCCTACGCAACATCTTCGAGAACCCGGCCTGGTACACCGCCTACACGCCCTACCAGCCTGAAATTTCGCAGGGCCGCCTGGAAGCGATCCTGAACTTCCAGCAGATGATCACCGACCTCACCGGCATGGGCATCGCCAACTCGTCGATGCTCGACGAAGGCACCGCCGCCGCCGAAGCGATGACGCTGCTCCAGCGCGTCGGCAAGTCGGCCTCGAAGGTCTTCATCGTGGCCGACGACGTGCTGCCGCAGACCCTGGAAGTGGTCCAGACCCGCGCCAAGCCGATCGGCGTCGAGGTGCGCGTCGTGCCCGCCGCCGACATCGAAAAGCTGGAGGAGACCTGCTTCGGCGTGCTGCTGCAGTACCCGGGCGTGAACGGCGAAGTGCGCGACTACCGCGCCGCCGTGGAGCACCTGCACGCCGCTGGAGCAATGGTCGTGGTTGCCGCCGACCTGCTGGCCCTGACCATGCTGGCCGCGCCCGGCGACTGGGGCGCCGACGTGGTCGTCGGCAACAGCCAGCGCTTCGGCGTGCCGCTCGGTTTCGGCGGCCCGCACGCCGGCTACCTGGCCACCCGCGACGAATACAAGCGCAGCATGGCCGGCCGCCTGGTCGGCGTCACTGTCGACGCCCAGGGCAACCAGGCCTACCGCCTGGCGCTGCAGACCCGCGAACAGCACATCCGCCGCGAAAAGGCGACCTCGAACATCTGCACCGCCCAGGTGCTGCTGGCCGTGATGGCCGGCATGTACGCGGTCTACCACGGCCCGGAAGGCCTGAAGCGCATCGCCCAGCGCGTGCACCGCCAGGCCGCGATCCTGGCCGCCGGCCTGAAGTCGCTCGGCGTCGAAGTCCTGAACACGAGCTATTTCGACACCCTGACAGTCAAGGGCGACGCGCAGGCGCTGCACGCCGCCGCCGAAGCCGCCGGCGTCAACCTGCGCCGCATCGACGGCGAGCACGTCGGCGTGTCGCTGGACGAAACCACCACCCGCGACGACCTGGCCCTGCTGTTCTCGATTTTCGGCAATGGCAAGCAGGTCGATATCGACGCCCTGGACAGCGACGTGCAGGACGCCTACCCGGCCGCCCTGGCCCGCACCAGCGCCTACCTGACCCACCCGACCTTCCACCGCTACCACGCCGAGCACGAGATGCTGCGCTACCTGCGTAGCCTGGCCGACAAGGATCTGGCGCTGGACCGCACCATGATCCCGCTGGGTTCGTGCACCATGAAGCTGAACGCGACCTCGGAGATGATCCCGGTCACCTGGCCCGAGTTCTCGAACATCCACCCGTTCGCACCGGAAGACCAGACCGTCGGCTACCGCGAGATGATCGCCCAGCTGGAAGCCATGCTGTGCGCTGCCACCGGCTACGCCGCGATCTCGCTGCAGCCGAACGCCGGCTCGCAGGGCGAGTACGCGGGCCTGCTCGTCATCCAGAAGTACCACGAGTCGCGCGGCGAAGGCCACCGCAACGTCTGCCTGATCCCGTCGTCGGCGCACGGCACCAACCCGGCGTCGGCCAGCATGGTCGGCATGAAGGTGGTGGTCACCGCCTGCGACGAGAACGGCAACGTCGACCTGGCCGACCTGAAGGCCAAGGCCGAGCAATACAGCAAGGATCTCGCCTGCGTAATGGTCACCTACCCGTCGACCCACGGCGTGTTCGAAGAGGGCATCAAGGAACTGTGCGAGATCGTGCACCAGCACGGCGGCCAGGTGTATGTGGACGGCGCCAACATGAACGCGATGGTCGGCGTGGCCGCGCCGGGCGCCTTCGGCGGCGACGTCAGCCACCTGAACCTGCACAAGACCTTCTGCATCCCGCACGGCGGCGGCGGCCCCGGCGTCGGCCCGATCGGCGTCGGCGCCCACCTGGCACCGTTCCTGCCGAACCAGCTGTCGACCGGATACGTCCGCAACGAAGCCGGCATCGGCGCGGTCAGCGCCGCGGCCTACGGCTCGGCCTCGATCCTGCCGATCTCGTGGATGTACATCGCGATGATGGGCGCGGAAGGCCTGACCGCGGCCACCGAGACCGCGATCCTGAACGCCAACTACATCGCGCGCCGCCTGGCTCCGCACTACCCGGTGCTGTACACCGGCCACGACGGCCTGGTCGCGCACGAGTGCATCATCGACCTGCGTCCGCTGCAGGACAAGACCGGCATCAGCAACGAAGACGTGGCCAAGCGCCTGATGGACTTCGGCTTCCACGCCCCGACCATGAGCTTCCCGGTGCCGGGCACCCTGATGATCGAGCCGACCGAGTCGGAGTCGAAGGCGGAACTGGATCGCTTCATCGAGGCGATGATCACCATCCACGCCGAGATCGTGAAGGTCGAGCGCGGCGAGTACGACAAGATGGACAACCCGCTCAAGGGCGCCCCGCACACCGCGGAAGTCGTCACCGCCGACGACTGGCAGCACACCTATACCCGCGAGGTGGCGGCGTTCCCGGTCGCATCGCTGCGCAAGAAGAAGTACTGGCCGCCGGTCGGCCGCGCCGACAACGTCTACGGCGACCGCAACCTGTTCTGCGGCTGCGCGCCGATCAGCGATTACGAGTAATCCGCGCCGACTTGACGTGATGTGAAGAAGCCCCGTGGCGCGCAAGCGCCGGCGGGGCTTTTTTCATGGACGGCGGCGGGGCGTAGGGTGGGCGCCCCTGTGCCCACGCGGGAACGATGAGCAGACGCTGCGCTTCATGAACGCCAACTCGACGCAGGCGTCACGCGTGGGCACAGGGCGCCCACCCTACGTCATGAACGCCAACTCGACGCAGGCGTCACGCGTGGGCACGGGGCGCCCACCCTACGATCAATCCCGCCGCCGACCGGTTCGGCGTGAATCCATCCCGGCGCCCGTCAATCCCGCCGCGAAGCCAGGTGCAGATGCGGCCGCGCATGCTTGCGCCGCTCCACGCCCCCCGGCGCCTGTACGGCAGCCTCGGTCACCAGCCGCGACCAGTTGCACACCGCGCTCTGCTTCTCGTGCTTCCCGGGCGCAGGCGGCGGCGCTTGCGCCGTCACCGCCTCGTCCAGCCGGAATGCCGCCACCGCGCGCGACAGGGTCAGGGCCTGCATCTGCAGGGTGCGCGCCGCGTCGGCCGCCTCTTCCACCAGCGTCGAATTGCGCTGCGTGACCTGGTCCATCTGCACGATCGCCTCGCTGACCTCGTTCAGCCCGCTGGCCTGCTCGGCGCTGGCAGAGCTGATCCGGCTGACGATGTCGCCCACCTGCTGCACCGACATGGCGATGGTCGCCATGCTGTTGCCGGCCTGGGCGGCCCAGGCGGTGCCGCCCTCGATCTCGGCCACCGATTGCGCCATCAGCTCGCGGATCTCGCGCGCCGCGGCGCCGGCGCGCAGCGCCAGCGAGCGCACGTCGCTCGCCACCAGGGCGAAGTCGCGGCCACCCTCTCCCGCGCGCGCCGCCTCCAGCGCCGCGTTCAGCGCCAGCGTACCGGTCTCGTTGGCGATCGCGTCGATCTGGCCGACGATGTCGTCCACGCGGCGCGCGCTGCCCTTGACCGATTCCATCGTCGTCACCAGGCGGTCGACCACGTTTTCGCCTTCCTGGGCCACGCTCGATGCCGAGGCGGCCAGGCGGTTCGCGGCCTGCGCGCTGTCGGCGGTCTGGTTGACGGTGGCGGCCAGCTCCTGCATCGAGGACGCCGTGTGTTCCAGCGAGCTGGCGCGAAACACCGCGCGCGTGGTCAGGTTCAGGTTGCCGAGCGCGATGTCGCGCGAGGCGCTGCCGATCGAACGCGCCGATTCGAGGATGGTGCGCAGGGTGAAGTTCAGGTTGCGGATGCTGGCGTCGAGCGCGCGCGACGTATCGGCGATCTCGTCGTTGCCGTAGACCCGCTCCTTGACCGTCAGGTCGCCGCTCGCCAGGTCCACCGCGGCGGCACCGATGCCGCGGATCTCCAGCAGCAGCGCGCGCCGCACCGCCATCGTGATGCGCAGCGACACCGCCACCGCCAGCAGGATCACGCAGGGCATCGCCCAGGTCATGATGCGGAAGTCGGCGGCCGCGCTGTCCGACGCTGCGCGCGAGAGCGCCTGCTCCAGTTCCGACAATTCGGTCAGGCGCTGCGCGACCACGGCGAAGGCGCTGTCGGCCTTGCTCATGGCGTTGGCCCCGATCGACTGGTCGTCGCGCACGATCTCGAGCACGTCGCGCACCGCCGCGGTATACGCGCGGTAGGCCTCGCGCGCCTGCTCGACATAGCGGCGCTCGGCGCTGCCGGCCTGCGTCATGCCCACCACCCGCGCCAACCCGCGTTCGGTGACGGCGTGCTGGCGGTGGATCTCGCGGATCAGCGGCTCGAGGCGCTTCTTCGGGAAGCTCCCGGCGATCCAGGTCTGCAACTGGTAGACCTGGGCATGGCCGCGCTGGGCCGCCACCACCAGGTCGCTGGCGGCGCGCATCTGGACGGCCCGCTGGTGGACGATGACCTCGAGCGAATCGTTCTGCCGCACCATCGCATACCAGGCGCCGCTCGAGAGCAGCACCAGCAGCACCAGCACGACCGCAGGCGCCAGCAGCAGCTTGGGGCCGATCTTCAGACGGGCGAGCATGATGGGACGCCGCGGGTGAGGGATGGGAACACGGCCGGACCGGCCGCGGCGGGGAGAAGCGGGATGATCGTCATAAGGCCCTCGATGTCGGCAACGCGCAAAATTTCTTCAACGCATTTGACCAATCTACGGCATCGCCCCGGCCCCGCTGTTGCGCGAAATCAAGACCATTCCTGCCGGGGCCGTCGACGTGGCGCCATGGACAATTGCGTTCGCGCAGTTAAACTAGCGCCATGAAGATCGCCGTCCACCTGGCCCGGCACCGGCGCCTGCTGGCGCTGTGCGGGCTATCCCTGTTGCTGCACCTGCTCGCGCTGGCCTGGATCGGGCCGCGCCTGGACGTCGACCAGCGCGACGCGGCCGGCGGAGCGATCACGCTGCGCCTGGCGGACGTGGCGCCGCCGCGGCAGCCGCAAGCCGCCCAGCCGGCCCCACCGCACACACCGTCGGCGCCGGCCTCGCAACCGGCCACCGCGGCCGCGCGTCCCTCTCTCCCTGCCCCTGCCCTGCCGCCACTGCGGCCGCTCCTGCCTGCGCCTTCCGCCCCTTCTGCATCCCCGTCCGCGGACGCGCCGGCAGCGCCGCCGCCAGCCGCGGCCGGCGACGCGCCGCAGGGAATGCCCGGACGCTACCTGGTGCGCACGCCGCCCGCGGCGCGCCTGCTCTACAGCGTCAGCCGCACCCGGCCCGGCCGCCCGCCGACAAACGAGGGCGAGGGCGAGGCGCAGATCGTCTGGGAAGCCGACGCCGGACGCTACCAGCTTCGCGTCGAAGGCGTGCTCGGCCTGCTCGAAAGCGAAGGCGGCGGCGACGACGCCGGCATCGCGCCGCTGCAGGCCAGCGAGCACCAGGACGATGGCAGCGACCGCATCACCCGCTTCGACCGCGCGAACGGACGCATCGTCTTCGCATCGAACGGAGGCAGTGCGCCCCTGCACCTGGGCAGCCAGGACCGGGCCTCGGTGCTGATGCAGCTGGCCGGCATCGGCCTGGCCCAGCCGGAGCAGATGCAGGACACGATCGAGATCGTGGTCGGCGCTCCGGACGGCGCCGAGGTTGTGCGTTTCCAGGTGCTTGGGCGCGAGCAGCTCGCCACCGGCGCCGGCACCCTGTCCACGGTGCGCCTGGCCGAGCTGGACCAATCTGCCGGAGCGCGCCGCTCCCGGCTGGAGCTGTGGCTGGCGCCCGGGCACGACTGGATGCCGGTGCAGCTGCGCGTGACCGCGCCGGACGGCAGCGTCGCCACCCAGGTGGTGACGCGCATCGAGACGGCGCCGCCGGCCGGCGAACACGCCCCGGCCATGTGACCATCGCTCAGAACGTCATCTCGAGCGTGGTGCGCAGCTTGACGCTCTCCGGATAATCCCAGGCGCGCGTCTCCGTGCCGCTGGCCGGATCGGTGTAGCTCGGCCCGAACCGGTTGTGCTCGCCCAGCAGGTTCGACAGCACCGCGCGCAGCTGGATTGTCGGGGACAAGGTCCACACCGCATAGGTCTCGAGGTCGGTCCGCGCTTCCGAATAAAACCCGCGGTTGGCCGCGACCCGGACGAAGCCGCCGCGGCGGTGGGCAAGACTGCCGCCGGCCGCCAGTGCGCCGCGCTTGTAGTCGATGCCGAGGTTGGTGCTCAGGGGCGTCTGCTGCTCCATCCGGTTGTGCGGTCCGGGCACCGATTCGACCCGCGACCAGTTGCGGCTGACGCTGGCGCGCAGGTCGATGGCGGGCGCACCGTGGAGCAGCGCGCGCAAGGGAAAGCGCGTCTCCAGCGCCAGGCTGCGCAGGACGGCGCGGTCCGCGTTCACCGGGGTGAAGATCCAGCGCGTGCCGTCGAAATAGACGCGGTTGCTGGTGTAGTTGTCGATGCGCCGCAACGCGGTACTCACCGACACCATCGCGCCTTGTGCCCAGTAATGCTCCCAGGCGGCGTCGACGCCCCAGGCCAGCTCCGGTTCCAGGTTCGGATTGCCCTGGTAATCGGCCTCGGTGGCGCTGTTGTTTTCCCAGGCCGAACGGCGCGGCACGAGGCTGTACAGGTCGGGCGCCTTGTAGGTGCGGCTGAGGGCCAGGCGCAGTTGACTGCCCTGGCCCTCCTGCTCCCCTTCCCTGCCCGGGAGCTTCCACAGGGTCTGGAAGATCGGGCTCAGGACGCTCGAGCGCACCCGGGCCGGGGCGAAGGTGTTGCCGCTCACGCGGGTGCGCACGCCCTCCCAGCGCGCCCCGAGATAGACCGACCAGCGCGGCGTCAGCGTCCATTCGTCCTGCGCATAGACGGCGGCGCGCGCCACCCGGGCGGCGAAGTCTTCCTCGGGCGGCTGGGCGGGCGGCAGCGCCCGGATCGCGTCGCGCTCGGCGCGCAGGTCATCGCTCGCGTTGACGCCGGCATCCCAGCCGAGGGCCACTACGTGGCCGCCCTCGACACTGCGGCTGTACTTGCCGGTGCTGCTCGCGCCCTTCTGCCGCGTATCGGCCCGCACGCTGCCGTTCGTGGCGGGACGCCCCAGGCTGTCGGCGCCGACGCGGCGCTCCAGGGATTTGCTGCGCTTGCCCTCGACGCCGATCCTGGTCTCGAGTTTCGCGCCGGATGCCAGGGCATGGGTCCAGCGCAGGTCGGACTTGAGCATCCTGTCGTCGATCTCGCCGAAGGTATGCAGGTCCGGCACCGGCGGCGCCGCGCCGGTCGCGGTGCTCACCAGCGCATGTCCATGGTTGCGAAAGCCGCTGCCGTTGGCCAGGGTCTCCCAGGCGAGCGTGTCGCCGTTCTCCAGCGTCCAGCTAAAGCGCGGTTCCAGGTTCAGGCGGTTCATGCGCCCTTGTTCCCGCAGCAGCGTGGTCCTGCACAGGTCCACCACGCCGTCCGGCCGCGTATTGCGCTCGCTGCCGGTCGACTTGCGTGCAAGCGCGTCGTGGTTGCCGCTGGCCGTAAACGACCACGAGGAGCGCTCTCCCCGGTCCGCCAGCCGGGCGCTGAAGGTCGGTCCGCGGAACTCGCGCGACAACAGATAACCCGGCTTGAGCTCGCGCTCGCGCGCACGCACCTTCTTGCGCAGGACGATATTGATGGTGCCGGCCACCGACTCGGTCGGGAACTCGGCCATGGCGGCGCGCAGCACCTCGATGCGCTCGATGCTCTCGGGCGCCAGGCTGTCGAGCGTAAACCCGGCCGGCGTGCGCTCGCCGTTCAGCAGGACCTGGGTGTAGCCCTCGCCCAGGCCGCGCATCCTGACCTGCGCCTGGCGTCCGGCGCCGACCGTCACCGTCACGCCCGGAATGCGCTTGAACAGGTCGAACACGCTGGTGTCGGCGTAGCGTTCGATCTCCTCGCGGCCGAGCACGAAGCGCGCGGCGGTGTCGTCGCGCCGCGGGTCATGGCGCGCCGCGCCGCCCCTGACTTCGACCCGGGCGACGGGCTCCGCCGGCTCCGACTGCTGGGCCAGCGCCGGGACGGGCAAGCCCGCGACCAGGAACAGCAGGTGACAACGATGCAGCAACGCCATACTCCACCTCCGAAAGTAGTTATTCTCTTATTATGAATAACTATATGCCAGAACGTGGCAATCTGTAAACTTTTTCGAGAACTTGAGATTGCCACATTCGAGCAATATAAATTACTCACGCATGGAATCAAAGCACCAGCCGCAGTCACAGCGCAAAAAAAAAACGGATCCACGATGTGGATCCGTTTCGCAGGAGCGGCCGGCGCCCGGCCGGCGCTCTTGCCGTATCAGTCCAGCTTGGCCGCGTGCTCGCGGGTCGCGTGGAAAGTCAGCTTCGGCCAGCGTTCCTGGGTCAGGCGCAGGTTGACACCCGAGGTCGCCAGGAAGGCCATGTTGCCGGCGGCATCGTAGGCGACCTGGTGGCCGAGCTGGTTTTCGAAGTCGGCCAGCGCCTTCTTGTCGTCGCTCGACACCCAGCGCGCGCTGCTGATGCTGGAAGACTCGAATACGGCGTCCACGCCGTATTCATTCAACAGGCGGCTCGCCACCACCTCGAACTGCAGCACGCCGACCGCGCCCAGGATCAGGTCCGAGCCCAGCACCGGCTTGAACACCTGGACCGCGCCTTCCTCGCCCAGCTGCTGCAAGCCCTTGTGCAGCTGCTTCACCTTCAGGGGATTCCGGATGCGCACCGTGCGGAACAGGTCCGGGGCAAAATAAGGAATGCCGGTAAAGGTCAGCATCTCGCCTTCCGAGAAGCTGTCGCCGATCTGCATGTTGCCGTGGTTCGGCAGGCCGATGATGTCGCCCGCATACGCTTCCTCGACCTGTTCGCGGCTCGATGCCATGAAGGTCACGACCGACGACAGCTTGACTTCGCGCCCCAAACGCAGGTGCTTGACCTTCATGCCCTTCTCGAAGCGGCCCGAGCACACGCGCAGGAAAGCGATGCGGTCGCGGTGGGCCGGGTCCATGTTGGCCTGGATCTTGAAGACGAAGCCCGAGAACTTCGGCTCTTCCGGCTTCACGGCGCGCACGGTGGCGTCGCGCTCGCGCGGGCCCGGGGCCCAGTCGACCAGCGCCGACAGGATCTCGCGCACGCCGAAGTTGTTGATCGCCGAACCGAAGAACACCGGGGTCTGCACGCCCGACAGGAAGCGCTCCAGGTCGAAGGGATGCGAGGCGCCGTGCACCAGCTCCACTTCCATCTTGAGCTGCTCGATCTCGAGCGGGAACATCTCGGCCAGCTTCGGGTTGTCGATGCCCTTGACGATTTCGAAGGCGCCGTCGGCCTTTTCCTCGCCGGCCTTGAACAGCATGATCGTATCGTTCAGCAGGTGGTACACGCCGCGGAAGTTCTTGCCCATGCCGATCGGCCAGGTCACCGGCGCGCACTCGATCTTCAGCACCGATTCCAGCTCGTCGAGCAGCTCGAGCGGGTCGCGGGTTTCGCGGTCGAGCTTGTTCATGAAGGTGACGATCGGGGTGTTGCGCATGCGGCAGACCTCGAGCAGCTTGATCGTCTGCTCTTCCACGCCCTTGGCGGCGTCGATCACCATCAGCGCCGAGTCGACCGCGGTCAGCACGCGGTAGGTGTCTTCCGAGAAGTCCTGGTGGCCCGGCGTGTCGAGCAGGTTGATCACGTGGTCGCGGAACTCGAACTGCATCACCGAGGACGCGACCGAGATGCCGCGCTGCTTCTCGATGTCCATCCAGTCGGAGGTCGCATGGCGGCCGCTCTTGCGGCCCTTGACGGTGCCGGCGAGCTGGATCGCGCCCGAGAACAGCAGCAGCTTCTCGGTCAGGGTGGTTTTACCGGCGTCCGGGTGGGAGATGATGCCGAAGGTGCGGCGGCGCGCGACTTCGCGAGAAATAAGAGCCGGCTGGCGTGTCGCCGCTGACGCGGCCCCACTGGCCGCCTCGGCGCCTGCGCCGTCCGTGGCAAGGATGTCAAGTTCGTTGGACATAGTCGAGCCCCAATGGCCCCAATGAAGAAAACCCTCGATTTTACCGATTCCGGGGCGGATCGTGTGAAATGAATGGGGTGCGGAGCCAGCGGCCGGTGCACCCCACGTGTTATTCCCGCACCCGGCGCCAGCCGGCGCGCGAGGCGCCCTCGGACTCGGCCGGGGCCACGCCCGAGGTGATGGTGTTGCCGTCGGCCGTGGTGGTGATCATCTTCAGCGCGCCGGACGGCAGGCGCACGATGATGAAGCCGACCGCCGCCGAGGCATTCGACAGGGTCTGGCCGGCGATCGTGAAGCTCTGCCCGGTGCTGTCCTTGACCGTCTGGCCGAGCGGCTCGCCGGTGCAGACGTTGAGCTGGTAGACGTTGCTGGTGCCGCCCACCTTGCAGCTCGACGAGGAACTCGGCAGGTTGGTCACGATGTTCAGGCCGCCGGAGACGATCTTCGGATCCAGGTTCACGCGTTCGCCGTCGTTCAGGGCGAAGTCGACGTACCAGCCGTGCTGGGTCGAGAAATCGATCGCGGTGCCGCTGATCGAATAGGCGGTGCTGGTGCCGCTGATGCGGCGCAGGGTCTGCTGCGCCATCTTCGAGGCGCTGCGCCACTCGGCCGGCGGGATGCTCGCGCCCGCGTCCTTCAGCACGTAGGCGCTCTGGACCTCGGTGTTGCCGATGTCGACCTGGTCGAGCAGGCGGCCGGTGCCGAAGGCCACCACGCGTTCGAGCCTGGTGCTCTGGCTGCCGTCCTCGGCCACGCTGGCGACCTGGCACATCGTCACGTCCGGGCGCGTGGTGACCGGCTGGCCGCCGCCGCTGCCGCCCATCCTCAGCACCGTCGGGTTGCCCTTGGTGGTGAAGTCGAAGCGCCACATATAGCCGTCGTTGTCGCCGCCGTAGACATGGGTCACCAGCGGGTCGGTGTTCGGATTGCTGCTGATCGCCGTGATGCGGGCGAAGCCGGACGGGGTCTGGACGTAGTTGCGGTCGGCGGCGGTCACGGGGGTCGCGGTCTTCGACAGCACGCGGCCGGTGGCGATGTCGACCACGTACAGGATGCCCCTGCCGTTGCCGCCACTGACGCCGTCGCTGCCGGGGATGTTGTTGTAGCCCGAAGTCAGGAACACCACCCAGTGCTCGGCGTTCGCGGCGTCCTTCCAGGTGCCGAACTGGGGATTGCCGAACGAGAGGCCGATGTCGGCGTCGTAGTTGATGCCGCTGCACACCGCGGCATCGGCGCACAGTTCCCACAGCGCCTTCGGGTTGTCGGGATCGGTGACGTCGAGCGCGTAGTAGCCGCGTCCGCCCGCGTTCAGGCCGGCCACCAGCACGCTGCGCCACTCGCCGCCGATCATCACGTCGGCCACCTCGGGCGAACCGTCGGTGGTGAACTGGTGGGCCGTGCCGTAGGTCGTGCTGGCCTGCTTGTACAGCTTCTTCATCGTGATGCGCGGCGCGTAGGCCCAGATCTCCTCGCCGGTGCCGGCGTCGAAGGCATGCAGCATGCCGTCGTTGGCGGCGACAAACACGGTCGGCTGGCGGCTCGCGTTGTCCAGCTTGTACTGGTTGTAGCCGTTGCGCGTATAGGCCTTGCGCGGCTCGCGCAGGTAGGCCGGCTTGGACGAGGCGATATCGCCCAGCACGATCGGCAGCGGCGCCGCGAGGCCGGCCGGGATCGTCGGCGTCTGCGAGTAGGCGCGCAGCACCGTGTCGTTGGCGTGCTGCTGCTGGCCGCGCAGCCAGTTGACGATGTTGGCGCCGTCGTTGACGATGGCGCGGCCCGCGTCCGACAGGGTGGCGCACTGGGCCAGGCCGTTGCACTTCTCCTTGAACCAGCCCTGCTCGAGCTCGGTCATGACCGAGAAGTCGAAGTCTTTCATGCCGTCGCTGCTGTCCGGGCGATTCGGATCGGTGCCGGCCATCAGGATGCGGCGCGTGTCGGTATCGGGACCGACCTTGCGCCCGACAGTCTCCGACGAGTTCCAGCTGACGTCCTTGCCGACGATGCCGGTGACGGTGTCGATCTTCTTGTCCGACAGCTCGCCGTACCAGCGCACCGTGGTGAAGGTGGCCGAGAAGATGTCGTTGTCCTGCTGCGAGATGTTCGGGGTCGAGGTCGCCGCCGCGGCCGCCGCACCAATCTTCACCTCGATGTTCGAGAGCGCCGCGCGCAGGCCGTCGATGACCTGCAGCGGGTCGGAGGCGCTGAAGTACTTGCCGTGGCCGTTGATGGCGGCGTGCCACAGGTCGTCCACGCGCGACTGGTAGGCCGCGCCGCCGTCGGAGACGTCGGTGTAGGGGTTCGGCCAGACGTAGGGGCCGTTGTTGTTCCACGGGCAGCCGGTGGTCACGCCGGTGATCAGCTTGTAGAAGTCGCTGCCGGGCTTGGGCGCGGTGTCGTACTTGTCATCGTAGGTCATGATGCCGTCCACGCCCAGGCCGAGTGCGTAGGTATTCATGTGCAGGCGGGTGTTCTCGCCGGCGGCGGCGGCCACCAGGCCGTCCGGCGCGTTCCAGTCCTCGAGCTCGTCGCGCAGCGAAGCCACGCCGTCGTTCGAGCCGCCGTTGTACCAGTACAGGGCGACGTCGGCCAGCGAGTTGGCGGCCTGGTTGCTGGGGTCGACGCAGCCCTTGGCGCGCGAACAGAAGCGCGCGGCGCTCTCGACGTTGTCGTTGCTGACCACGCCGTCGGCGGCGCCGCCGTTCCAGTAGCCGTCGGTGGTGACGAAGGTGAAGTTTTGCTGGCAGGGGAACTGCACCACCTCGCTGCCGGCCGCGTATTTGTAGGGCGAGCGGTTGGCGTACATCTTGCCCACCGCATGCAGGGCCTGGCGCACCGGGGTCGAGCCGCTCGGGCTCATGCCGTAGAGCGCGCTGTACCAGGCGCTGCGGTCGGTGCCGGTGAACGGTTTCGGCGGCTGGCGGATCGTGCCCTGGGCGGCGGCGGTCGAGAGCGAGACGATGCCGACGTTGTAGTTGTCGGCGATCGGCTGGAAGGCCTGGCCGACCGCGGTCTTCATCATCTGGTTGCGCGTCTTGTAATAGGCGTACCAGTTGGCGAAGTTGGTCATCTCCTCGGCGTAGGTGCAGGTGGCGCCGACGCAGTCGGTGCGCTTGAGGTCCTTCGGATAGCTGTTGCGGGTCGAGACGATGTCGGTGCGCACGAACACCGAGGCGCCCAGCGGCGTGACCTCGGTCGGGACGCCGTCGCTGACGCCGGCGCTGGCGCCGAAGCTCAGGTTGGGATCGCGGCTGCTGCCGTTGTTCGAGAGCGAGCCGAGCGCGATGTTGGCGCCGATCATGCCCATGTCGCCGGTCACCAGGCAGACTGTCGAGCTGTTGGCGGCGGAGCAGATCGGGCCGGCGGTGTTGGCGCTCGTGCCGCCGATGTAGGCGGTGACGCCCTTGGTGGTGCCGATCTTGTTCTTGATCTGGGTCGCGACCGAGGAGCTCGATGAACGCAGGTCCAGGCTCAGCGAGCTGGAGAACAGCGATACGCCGCCCAGGCTGACGCCGCCCAGGACCTGCTTCTTCGAGCTGTTGGCGGTGCCGCTGACGCTCAGCAGCGCGGTGACGCGGGTCCCGGAGTTGACGATCAGGTCGCGCCCGGAGCGGCTGCCGTCGTTGACCAGGCTGCAGGCATTGGTCCCGACCGTCTTGCCGGTGTTGCCGGCCGGGCAGCTGATCGGCACCACGGCCACGATGTTGCTGGCCTCGAGGCTGATGCCGAAGCTCGAGCAGGCCGGCACGCCGCCGGTCGCGGTGCGCAGGCAGGCGGTGTACTGGTTGGCCAGCCCGCTCTTGGCGATGATCGAGGCCGCCAGCGCGGCGGCGACGGCATTGCGCCTGGCGCTGGTGTCGGTGCCGTTGGCGGCGGTGACCGCGGTGTTGGTGAGGGTGAAGGTGCCGTTCGGCTCGACCACCTGCACGCTGCTGATGGTCATCGAGTTGGTGGTCGACGAGGCGCCGATGGTGATGGTGCCGAACCAGTCAGGGTTGCGGTTCGGGTCGGAGTAGCGCGGGTATTTGTAGTTGCCGACGTACTTGGCCTGGCAGTTGGTCAGCGCGCGGTCGCTGCAGAAGCGCACCCGGGCCGGTTCCGGGTAGCCGGCCGGCGCGGCGGCGCCCACTGCCGTTACGCGGCAGTTGGTGAGCGTGGTGTCGGTGCAGTACTCGGCGACGTTGATCGTATAGTAGTAGGGGTTGGCGGCGAAGTACTCGGCCGTATAGCGGCTGTCGTTCGGATAGGTGTAGCCGGAAGTGTTGTAGCCGCAGCTCGATCCATCGCACCAACGCAGGTCCGGGAAGCCCCCGACCAGGTCGGTGGTGTCGACGTTGCGGCCCAGCAGGTCGGTCTTGTCGACGTTGAAGGGGTCGGTCTTCACCGCGGTCCAGCTGCCGGTGGCGGCTGCGTCCTGCGATGGGTAGGAGCTTCCGTCCGCCTTTACCGGCGGCAGGTAGCGCACCTTCGGGTTGTAGTACTGGCGGTTGAAGTCGGGGCTCATGTAGGGCGGATCGCCCGGACGGCAGGCGCGGATGCCGTTGGCCATGGTCGCGCGCGCGCGGCAGCTGCTGGTGTCGTTCACGTAGTCCGGCGTGTACGTGCTGGTCATCGAACCCGAGTTGTCGTACAGGAGCATCAGGTTCGGCTTGACCGTGCCGGTGCCGCTGATGTTCAGCAGCGGCACCTGGGCGATGCTGGTGGGCGCCGCCTGGACCAGCGGGGCCAGGAGGGCCAGGACTAACAGGGAAAACAGGCGATTCATGCGCGATTCCATTCTCGTTGACCGGCCTGGCGGCCGGAATGTTCTTGCCGCGGCGTCAGCCGCCGATCAGCACCACCAGCTGGTTGACGACGTTGCCGCCGCGCGCGCCGGACAGGCGCGCGGTGACCACGTAGTGCACCTTCGGCGTCGATGCGAACTGCGGCGAGTCGGCCGCCAGGCTGTCGCCGGGCGAGACGATGGTGCCGCCGCTCGACCCGTTGTCGGCGGTCTGCACGCAGGCGTTGCCGTTGCCGTCGTAGGGTCCGGTGAGCAGGCAGTGGCGGTGCACCACGTACTCGATCTGCTGGCCCTCGTGGGTCACCGTGCGCTTGCCGTTCCAGAAAGCGTCCGAGCGCACGCCCTGGCGGGGGTCGAGCGTGGCCAGGTAGCCCTGGTCCGGCACGTCCTCGTTGAGCAGCGCCTTGTTGCCGCCGGCGGTCTCGCTCAGCCACTTGAAGCCGGCGTGCAGGCCGAAGTCGACCGCGCGGCTCTGGGCCGAGTCGTAGGCCAGGTTCGAGGCCGTCAGGGTGGTCGAGTTGCTCGACTTGAGCAGGTAGATGCTCGAGATGAGCATCACCAGCAGGATGATCAGCATGACCGGCAGCGCCAGGCCGGCCTGGCGATGGAAATTCATACGATGCATGTTCATGGCCTCCAGCCCGCGTTGCGCAGCGGGACGATGGTCTCGAAGACGCGGTAGCGGTAGCAGCGCCAGGCGGTGTCGGTGGCGCTGGCCGCGACCTCGACCGTGATCGGCACGGCCGTCACGCCCTGCGGCACGGCGCTGGCGAACACCACCGGCTTGGCGCTGCTGGCGCTGCACTGCCCGCCCGCGTCCGGACGCTCGCGCGCGGCGCTGCGCGCCACCACGGCAATGCGCAGCGCGGCGATGTGCTGGTAGTCGCCGGCGCTGCCGACGACCGTATCGCCGTCGGCGTCGATCATGGTTGCCGACCAGCGCGCCACCCGCAGGCCGTCCTGCGGGATGAAGGCGGCGCCGCTGCGCGTATCGAAGCCGTACTGGGCCTTGATCGAGACGATATTGTCGGCCACCGTGCTCGGCTCGGCGCTCGCGCCGGCCAGGTCGGTCGAGCGCAGGCGCAGGAAGCCGTTGTCGACCGACCAGGTATGGAAGGCCAGGGTCTTCGCCGGTCCCAGGTTGAACACGCGCGTGGTGCCGCCGGTGTAGTTGGCGCCGAGCGAACCGCTGTTGTAGCGGAAGCCCGCGCCGCCCGCGACCATCACGTACTGCTGTTCCGGCGGCGCGGCGTGGTCGCTCGGATCGTCCGAGATCTGGGCCAGCGCGCAGTTGCCGCTGCCGACGTTGTCCGGCGCGACCACCACCACGTCGCCCTCGTTGAAGCCGTAGGGCACGCGGTCGACGTTCAGGCGCGTCCCGCCGATATAGTCGCTGGTCACGCGCAGGGTGCCGGTGCCGCTCATCGAGCTGCCCGAGTACAGGCTGATGCGATCGGGCCCAGCGCCGCCGGATTCGATCACCACCGGCGCCAGCGGGCGCACGGTGGCGCTGGCGCCGCGCGGCGCGCTGGCGAGCGCGTAGCCGCCGGTATCGGTGAAGCGCGTGTTACAGCCGATCAGGATCGGGTCGTTCAGGCCGAAACCGGCCTGCTGGGCGTCGCCGCTGATCGAGAACATCGCCAGCATCCCGTTCTGCATGGCGTCGGACCCGCCCAGGGCCGAGGCCTTGTTCTGCTCGGCGCCGGTGATCAGGCGCGTGGCGAACACCAGGGCCAGGAGGCCGACCAGCACGCTGACCAGCAGCTCGACCAGCGAGAAGCCGGCGGCGCGGAACGAGGGACGGCGGACGGAAAGATGAGCGATCACAGCGCCCCCGACAGGAAGGCGCGCACCTCGTGGCGGTTGCGCGGGGCATCGTCCTTGCGCTGCCAGCCGATCGCGATCACGACTTCGTTCGGGTCGGGTGCGCTGCCCTCCTCCACGCTGACCGTGATGCTGGCGCCAGGGATGCGGGCGCGGGTGTCCTGGTACCAGGCCGCCAGGCGCTCGCCCGGCTCCGCGCCGGCGGCCAGCGCATAGTCGCCCAGGTGGGTCGGATCGGCGCTCATCACGCCGAGCAGCTGGTCGGCGGCGATGGTCGCCTCGGCGCGCAGGCCGGCGTCGGACAGGGCCGAGTAGGCGCGCGCCTGCAGGCCGATGGTGCCGAGCAGGCCGATGGCCAGCAGCACGGCGGCGAGCAGCGCCTCGATCAGGGAGACGCCGGCCTGGCGCCGAAGTGGATGCATTCTCATGGCGGGCACCTGTGGGGATCGGTATCCGGCGCGTCGGGCTGGCACTTGGCGGCGATCCCGGCCAGGGTCAGCACGACGGCGGCGGCGCGAAAATCGTCCTCGCGCCCGCTGGCCGGCTCCAGGTCGATGCGCTCGACGCGCGGCGCCACGGCCGGGTCGACCCAGCCGAGCGGGGTGAAGTAGACGGCCTCGGCGTCGTCCGGCCCGACGGTCTGCACCAGCACGTCGGTGCCCGGCAGCGCGTCGGCGCGGCGCAGCACCGACTTGAAGCCGGCCTCGCCTTCCGGGTCGCGCGCGGCGGGGTCGGTCGTGCTCGACCAGCCGCCGCCGTCTTCGTTGCATGGGGTATCCGGGCGCGGAAAGCAGATGTCGACCTGCCAGTCGAGCTGGCCATTGCCTGCGTTTTCGCTCAGCACCAGGCGGCTGGCGCTGTTGTGCGCAAGCGCCTGGGCGCGCGCCAGCGCGAAGCCTTCGGCATAGAACTGGGCGGCGGAAGCGGCGCGGCTGGCATTCACCCAGGCGGCCATGCGCGGCATGCCAAAGGCGAGCAGCCCGGCGAGGATCGCCAGCGCGATCAGGGACTCGGTCAGCGTGAAGCCGCCGGCCGCGCGTGCCCGCGCCCTGGTCCGCCGCGTCATTCGCTGCACTTGCCGTCCTTGTCGCTGATCCAGCAGGTGTCGCTGGTGTCCCAGCCGTCGGGCGCGGCGGTGGTGACGCGGTTGCCGTTCTGGTCGATGGTGAAGGCGAAGCCGGCGGCGCCGTTGCGGCCGGTGGCGGTCACGGTGTAGGCGGTGTCGCTGGAATCGCTCAAGGCGTAGGTGAAGTTCTCGGTGGCCGCCGGCAGTACGTTGACGCCGGGCGCATCCATGTCGTCGTAGCTGCGCTCGTTGGCCCAGAACTGCTCGGCCAGCGGCTGCATGCCCGCCAGGCCGGCATAGGCGTCGGTCAGGCGCGTGCGCAGGACGTAGTTGCCATAGGCAGGCACCGCGACCGCGGTCAGGATGCCGACGACCACGAGCGTGATCAGCAGTTCGATGAGCGTGAAGCCAGCCTGGCGTTTCATGGAATCCTCGGGTCGGGGCGCGCTGCTCGCGAATGCCGCGCGCGGAAAGAAAAGTTGCCGCAGGAGAATAATACCCGAGGAAGCTTGCATTACCCTGAGGAAATGCTGACAGAATCCTGACAAGCGAACGCGGATTTACCGGGACCGCTCATGGCGTCCGCTCCAGCAATTGCTGGGCAAGCAAAGCCGCGTGCGGCGTCAGGGCGGCGAAGTCGCGGCTGCAGAGGTAGAGCCGGCGCGCGGCCCAGGCTTCCGCCAGCGGCAGGACGGCCAGGTCATGCCGCAGCGTCCGCGCCAGGGCGCCGGACAGGATCGAAATGCCGATCCCGGCCGCGACGTGCATGCCGACGTGGTCGGGACTCCGCAACTGGATGCGGTAGTCGAGCTGGCGGCCGAGGCGCGCGGCGCGTTCGGACAGGTGGGTTTCGAGGGCGGTGTCCTTCATGCCGACGATGGGCTCGCCGAGGATGTCGGCGAACACGACGTCCTGCTGCCGCGCCAGGCGGTGCGCGCGGCCGACGACCACGAACAGCTGGTCGCTGGCCACCAGGTGGGTCTGCAGGGAGCCGAGATCGGTCACGTCGGCAACCATGCCCAGGTCGGCGCGGCGGTCGGCCAGGGCCTGGACGATTTCCAGGCTGGGCCGCTCCTCGAGGTCGATCGCCAGGTCCGGATGGGCGGCCAGGAAGCGGCACAGTTGCGGCGGCAGGAAGTCGGCCATGGCGGCGGTATTCGACAGCAGGCGGATGCGCCCCTTGAGGCCGGTGGCATAGGTGCGCAGTTCGCCGCGCATCTGCTCGACCTGGCCCAGGATGGTGCGCGCATGGCGAACCAGGGCCTCGCCGGCGGCGGTGGCGCGCACGCCGCGGCGGTTGCGCTCCAGCAGCGGCGCGCCCAATGTCTCTTCCATGCCCGCGATGCGCTCGCTGACCGAGGCCAGCGCCAGGTGCATGGCGCGGGCGCCGCCGGTCAGGCTGCCGCACTCGACCACGCTCAAAAACACCCGCAGGTCGGTCAGGTCGAAGCGCATGTTCGTCTCCAGCATTCGGAATTGCCGAAGTCTAGCACCGGAATTGCCAGATTGCCTAGCGTTCGGAGCCGACCTAAGATCGCCTCATGGACCCGACGATTCCCGCCTTGCAGACTGGGAGCGATCGCAGGAAGTGCCGGGGCGCGGGCGGAACACTGCGTCTCCCTCCGGTCCAGGCGAATGCTTGCGGCAACGCCGCCCCCTTGACCCTGACCTGAGGACGCTATGCTCGACGCTTTGTTGGCAACCATCGGAACCCTGGGCATCCTGCTCACGCTCGCGATCAAGTTCAAGGCCGGCGCCGATACCGTGCCGGGCGAGGCCGGCCGCCAGGACGACATCGAGGCCGACGCGAGCGACGCTGCTGCGCCGACGCCGGACGGGCGCCGCATTTGTCCGCACCGCCGCGCGCGCCGGCGCCTGCTCAAGGGAACTGGACGGTAAACACGGCCCCGCTGCCCTGCTCCGGGGCGCCGATGCGCAGTTCGGCGCCGTGCAGGTTGGTGATGTCGCGCACGATCGCCAGCCCCAGGCCACTGCCCGTGCTGTGCTCGTCCAAGCGCACGAAGCGCTCGAACACGCGCTCGCGCAGGTGGACCGGAATACCAGGGCCATTGTCCTCGACCCGCAGCTCGCTGCCAGGGCTGCCCGCCGTCCCTGGCCCGCAGGTGACGGTCACGCGCCCGCCGGCCGGCGTATAGCGCAGCGCGTTGTCGACCAGGTTGTCGACCAGGTCGCGCAGCAGGAAGCGGTCGCCCTCGATGCGGGCCGGTTCCAGCTCGAAGCCGAGGTCGATGTCCTTGGTCGACGCCTGCTGGACGAAGTGGCCGACCGTCTCGGCCACCAGTTCGGACAGGTCGAGCGGCGCCAGGCGCGCGCGCGCGAAGCGATTGGGCTCGGCGCGTTCGAGCGAAAGCTGCTGGTTGGTCTGGCGGATCATGCGCTCGACCGCGCCCAGCAGCAGCGCGGTCGAGCGCGCGGATTCGGGGTCGCCCGCATGGCGTGCGGCCAGCCACTCGAGCTGCAGCTTCAGGCCGGCCAGCGGCGTGCGCAACTGGTGCGCCACATTGGCGCGGAACTCGTCCTGGGCACGGGCGCCGGCCTCGATCCGGCCCAGCAGGGCATTGAAGGCGTCGACCACCGGGACCAGCTCGCGCGGCATGCCGGCGTCGTCGAGCGGCGCCAGGTCGGCGCTGCCGCGCGCATCGAGCCGCGCACGCAGGCGCGCCAGCGGCGCCAGGCCATTCCCGACCGAAAACCAGACCAGCCCGACCAATGCCAGGCTGAACAGCCCTTCGAGCAGCACCAGCGAACGCACGATGGCGGCGCGCACCTGCTGGCGCGCGCGCACCGTGCGCGCCACGCTGACCCAGGCCTTGCGTCCCTGCCACTCCAGCCCGGCGACCGCGACACGCACGGTCTCGCCTTGTAGCTGCGCATCGAACAGGCCCGCATTCCGGGGCCGCGGCAGCGCGGCGCTGCCGGCCAGCACGCGCCCGTCGGCGTCAACCAAGGATGCCCAACTGGTCTCGCCGGCGCCATCGGCGGCCGGGCTGGCCTCGTGCAGCGCCCCCGGGCCCGCGCTTTGCACACGCGCCGCCAGCGCGCCGGCGGCGGCGCGCAAACCCTCGTCGAAAGCAAGCTGGGCCGGGGTCCAGGCCAGCAGGTAGGTCAGCGCGGCGGCGCCCAGGTTGACGACCAGGATGGGCGCGACCAGCCATTTGAGCAGGCGCAGCCGGATGCTGCTCATGAAGGCGTGCTCATGCAGGCGCGCTCATGGCAGCGCTTCGAGCAGGTAGCCGAAGCCGCGGATGGTGCGCAGGGTGACGCCGGCGCCATCGAGCTTGAGGCGCAGGCGTGAAACGTAGACCTCGACCGCGTTCAGGGTCAGGTCCTCGCCCCAGGGCGCGATGGCATCGACGATCTGCTGCTTCGACACCACCCGGCCCGCGTGCTGGAGCAGGTATTCGAGCACGGCCCACTCGCGCACCGACAGCTCGAGCGGGCGTTCTCCGACACGCGCGCGGCGTGCACCGCTGTCGAGCACGATGTTGCCGAGAGCCAGGATATTGCTCTTCGGCGCGTTGCGGCGCGCCAGGGCGCGGATCCGCGCCACCAGTTCCGGGGTGGCGAAAGGTTTGACAAGGTAGTCGTCGGCGCCGGTTTCCAGGCCGCGCACGCGGTCCTCGACGGCGTCGCGCGCGGTGAGCAGCAGCACCGGGGTGGCATCGCCGCGCGCACGCAGGCGCCGCACCACTTCGAAGCCGTCGATACCGGGGAGGCCAATGTCGAGCACGGCGACGGCAGGCGCATTGCGCTGCAGGAGAGTGTCGGCGTGGAGGCCATCGCAGGCGAGCTCGACCTGCATGCCCTGGGCTTGCAGGGTGCGGCTCAGGCCGTCGGCAAGGACGGCGTCGTCTTCCACGAGCAGGATGTGCATGCGCGAACGGGATGGAGAAAAAAGCGTTGGCGCACATTATGGTCCAAATTCTTTCCGGACCCAAACAAAAGGAAAAACCGGGCAATGATTTGCCGCATCTTTCCTAGTAGGACTGGACTGACAAAACATCCTACGTCCAGCCTACACAGGGGCAACCCCTAATCTTATGTTCGGCAACAGACGATAGCTTTAATGTACACACATCGCGATGAGGCAATGTCAACAGTGCCTCCAGCAATCGCCCCTGACGTAGTAAAGCTAGAGATAAGAGGACAGAAAATGAACAACGCTCAACTTGGTGGTGCCACGCAAAAAGCGCAATCGGTCAACCAGATTCCTTCGACCAAGGAGGCAATCAAAGCTGCGTCGCGTCCAGTTGTCAGTGTCAGCGGTACCCAGCAGAACGAACTGCTGGCCGCGCTCCCGCGCCAAGACCTGGAAACCCTGTTCGAGCACCTGGAACTGGTTCCCCTGCCATTTGGCAAGGAACTGTTCGAGTATGGCAGTAAATTGGAATACGTGTATTTTCCGACGACGGCAATCGTGTCGCTGTTGTATGTGATGGAAGACGGCGCCACGACCGAGATCGCCGTCGTAGGACATGAGGGCGTGGTCGGCGTGTCGCTGTTCATGGGCGAGCGCGCCATGTGCAGCGCCGTCGTGCAGAGCGCCGGCTACGGCTACCGCCTGAAAACCCAGTACCTGCGTGATGCCTTCATGGCCGGCGGCGCCCTGCCCCAGCTCCTGATGCGCTACACCAACGCCCTGTTCGCCCAGATGGCCCAGAACGCCGTCGGCGGCCGCCACAGCTCGATCGAGCAGAAGCTGTGCCGCTGGCTGCTGGACCGCCTGGACCGTTCGCCGGGCAACGAGCTGAAAGTGACCCAGGAACTCATCTCCATCATGCTGGGCGTGCGCCGCGAGAGCATCACCGCCGCCGCCGGCAAGCTGCAGGACGAGGGCCTGATCCAGTACCGCCGCGGCAATATCACCGTCCTCGACCGCGCCGGCCTGGAAGAGTACGCCGGCGAATGCTACAAGGTCGCCAAGACCGAATACGACCGCCTGCTGATGGACGTGGCCGCTCGCTAAGCGAGCATGGCGAGGGGCGCGGCGCCTGTCAGGCGCGGCCGCCCCTTTCACCTGCCGAGGCCACTTCCAGGCCGAGGCCTTCCCCGAGATCGTCGTTCCCCATCGCCGGCAAGACTGGCGATGGGACCGGCGATTTTGCTTTGGGAGCATCCACCGGGTAGACCGGTACGGCCGGCATGTCCGGCGCAAGGTGCGCTGCCGGACCGTCACCCCCGCCGTCCAGCGGAATGCTGGCGCGTACGCAGGTTCCTACCCCGTTGACGCCGCGACTGACGTCGAGTTTGCCTCCCAACAACAGCGCGCGCTCGCGCATGCCCAGCAGGCCATGCGACTTCGAACGCATCAAGGCGTCCGGCGCGATGCCGATGCCGTCGTCCGTGACTTCCAGGCTCAGCTCCCCGTCTTCCCGGCCCAGGTGGACGATGACGTTGCGCGCCCGTGCATACTTGGCGATGTTGTTGAGCGACTCCTGGACGATGCGGAACAGCGCGATCGCATGCATCGGGCCGGCGGCATCGATGTCGCCTTCGACCAGCACGTCGCAGTCGAGTCCGGTGACGCGGGCGTAATCCTCGCAATAGCTCTGCAACGCGGCGGCCAGGCCCAGGTTGTCGAGCAGGCTCGGGCGCAGGTCCTCGACGATGCGGCGCTTCAGCTGCACGGTGTCGACCAGGGTGCCGCGCGCCCGGACGAGCATGGCGGCCAGGTCCGGCCGACTGCCCTGCAATTGCTCGGCGACGCTGTTCAGGTCCATGCCGATCGCCGTCAGGTTGGCGCCCATTTCGTCGTGCAGTTCGCGCGCCAGCTTCGCCTTTTCTTCTTCCGACACGTGGATCAGGTGGCGCGACAGCACCGACAACTGCTCGGTGCGCCGTGCAACGATGAGTTCGAGCTGTTCGTTGGTTTGCTGCAGCGCGTGCTCGGCGTCGATGCGGGCGGCGAAACTGCTGCGGATCAGGCGGTAAAACAGCAGCAGCACGAAGATCGCGGCCGCGTTGATGCCCAGGCCGAGGATGACGGCATGCTGGTACTGGCCGTAGAAGCCGGCACTGCGCGCTTTCAACAACTCGTTCTGCTCGCTGAGCATGATCACCACCTGCAGGCGGATCTCGTCGCTGTCGCCGTCGCTGGGCGCGCCGGTGATGGCGAGGATGTCGTTCAGCCCGCCCTGGCGATAGATGGTCAGCGCCTGCTGCATCATGCCGAGCTGGCGTTCGACCAGCTCGCGCAACTGGGACAGGTTCTTCTGCTGCGAGGGATTATCCGCCAGCAAGGTGCCGAGCTTGCGCAACTGGCTGTCGATGCGGGTCGGCGCCATCTGCACGCTGCCCAGGTAGAGATCCGAACCCGACAGGAAATAGCCGCGCAGATTGCTTTCGGCATCGGTCACGAGCAGGTTCAGGTGCTGCAGCTCGTCGGTGACCTGGGAAGTACGCTCCTGCAGGCTGTTGGCGGCCTTCAGGCCGTCGAGGTTGCGCAGCAGGAAGTAGCCATTGACCACCAGGATCAGCACGCAGACAAAACACAGCAGTGTCTTGTACAGCGGCAGCGCACGCGCGCGCTGGGGAGCAGGATCAAGGGTGAAGTACATCGACTGGGTTCCTTTCGCGCAACTTTGGCGGACCGGGCGATTATAGCCCCGTACGGGTTCGAGCGCAGCCGCCAGGGGGCTGGATTGTAGGCGGGAGGAAACAGAAAGCGCGTGAGCGG
The DNA here is from genome assembly GCF_042647645.1 of Massilia haematophila. Lineage (NCBI taxonomy): Bacteria > Pseudomonadati > Pseudomonadota > Betaproteobacteria > Burkholderiales > Oxalobacteraceae > Massilia > Massilia haematophila. The sequence goes on from NZ_JBHRVV010000001.1 coordinate 1,911,764, forward strand.
CAAGCAGTGAACCGGAGCGCGGTCACGACGCGAGGACTTGCGTGCGGCATGCGCCAGGTGCGGCATGAGGCCGCATGTTGCCGCAGGTTGCCGAATAGGTCCGGCGAAGGCGGACGCCGGACGGCGTCCGCATCCTGCTTAGTCGAGCAGGTTGTTCTTCATTGCGTAGTAGGTCAGGTCGCTGTTCGACTGCAGGCCCATCTTTTCCATGATGCGGGTGCGGTAGGTGGACACGGTCTTGATCGACAGCGAGAGCGCATTCCCGATGTCGGACACGGTCGCGCCCTTGGCCAGGCGCAGGAAGACCTGGAACTCGCGGTCCGACAGCTCGGTATGCAGCGCGGTGTTGGGGTCGCGGTCGAAGCTCTGGGCCAGCAGTTCGCCGACGGTCGACGACACGTAGCGCCGGCCCTGGTAGACGGTACGCACGGCGGTCTTGAGCTCGTCGGCGTCGCACTCCTTGTTCAGGTAACCGTTCGCGCCCATCTTGAACAGGTTGAGCGCATATTGTTGTGCCGGATAGCCGGAGAGAATCAGCACCGGCAGGTTGGGTTGGCCCTGGCGGATGGTGCGCAGGATATCGATCCCGCTCTGGTCCGGCATGGCGATGTCGAGCAGCAGCACGTCGCAGATCTCGCGACGGGCAATGTCCAGCGCCTCGCGACCGGTGGCGCCTTCGGCGACGACTTCGAACTCGCCGGAGGACGAGAAAATCTGTTTGAAACCTGCTCGAACTATCTGGTGATCGTCACAAATGGCAACGCGTATCATTGTCTTCCCTTAAATTTTCCTGGCACAGGAAAGAGCCGGAGGAACGTTTTCACGCCCGGCTGTCATGCGTTGGATGAGCTAAGCGCATGTAACATTTTAGCACTTCGCGGCTTTAGTACAACAACCGCACGAATGCATGAGTTAAGCTGGACTTAAGAGCGTATTCCGGTCAGAAATAAGCATTGCTGGCGTGCATGTCGCCATCAATCGCTTCCCTGAGTGGAGAGGCGCTAAGCCGGCCGGGAACCGTGTTTTAACAATGCGAGGATACCGAGCAGCTCTTCGCGCAGTTTCGGCACGTCGACAGTCGGCGCTTCCTCGATCGGGGCTGGTTCGATGCCGCCGGCCAGGTCGCTGGCGCGGCTGTCGAGGCGATTGCGGGCGCCGCTGATGGTGAAGCCTTGCTCGTACAGCAACTCGCGGATACGCCGGATCAGCAGCACCTCGTGGTGCTGGTAGTAACGGCGGTTACCACGACGTTTGACTGGCTTCAGCTGAGTAAATTCCTGCTCCCAGTAGCGCAGCACATGCGGCTTGACCCCGCACAATTCGCTGACTTCGCCGATCGTGAAGTAGCGCTTGGCCGGGATCGGCGGCAAGGCAGCGAGTTCGTTCTTGTTCGGACGGTCGTTCATGGCTCACTTATGCAGCGCGCGCCAGGGATGCCGGACTGGTCTCTTCGACCATGCCCTTCAGTTTCTGGCTGGCGTGGAAAGTCACGACGCGGCGCGCCGTGATCGGGATCTCTTCCCCGGTTTTCGGATTGCGGCCCGGCCGCTGCGGCTTGTCGCGCAACTGGAAGTTGCCGAAGCCCGACAGCTTGACGGCCTCGCCGCGCTCGAGCGCGTTACGGATCTCGTCGAAGAAGGTCTCGACCATGTCCTTGGCCTCGCGCTTGTTCAGTCCGACCTGCTCGAACAGCAGTTCGGCCAGCTCGGCCTTGGTGAGGGTCGGCAGGTCCTTCTCGGCTTCCTTCCGTACCCGCGCCACCTGCATCGCGCGATGCAGGTCGGCCGCCAGTGCTTCCTGGAATACGGCCGTGTCTACGTCGTTATGGTTAATTTTGAAGCCCTGCCTTCAGATCAAACGTTTTGGAAATTACCCGCGCAATTTAGCGCTGTGTTTTTCTTTTGCCGCCTCGGCCACGGCAGCCATCACGGCCTCCACGGCGTCGTCCTGCAAGGTCGATTGAGTATCTTGCAAGCTAAAGCGGAAAGCAAGCGATTTTTCGTCCGCTTTCAGCCCCTTGCCGCGGTATTCATCAAACAAAACAACGGCTTGCAGAATCTTGCCGTTCGGATGCACGCTGGCGGCGGCGCTCAGGGAATCGAGCACGGCCTGGGCCGGCACGTCCTGTTTCACCACCAGCGCCAGGTCGCGCGTGGCGCCCGGGAACTTCGAAATCTCGGTGTGGCGCGGCACCGAACGCGCCTGCAGCGCGGCGGCATCGACCTCGAACAGCACCGGCGCCTGCGGCAGGTCGTACTTCTGCAGCCAGCGCGGATGCAGTTCGCCGATGAAGCCGACGACCTTGCCGTCGACTTCGACCGTCGCGCAGCGGCCCGGATGCAGCGCTGCGTGCTCAGCCTTATTGAAGCGTACCACACGCGGGGCAAACAGGGCTTCCAGGTCGGCCTTCACGTCGAAGAAGTCGACCGCGCGGGTCGCCGCGCCCCACTGCTCGTCCAGCGCCGGACCGTAGGCGATGGCGCCGACGCGCTTGGGCTGGTCGAAGCCGGCCACCGACAGCGGACCGTCGACGGCATCCGGGTTGCGCTTGAACACGGCGCCGACCTCGAACACGCGCACGCGTCCGGCCTTGCGGTTCAGGTTGTAGCGCACGTTGGCCAGCAGGCCGCCGATCAGGGTCGAGCGCATCACGCTCATCTGGCTGGCGATCGGGTTCTGCAGCCTGATCGGCTGCTCGTTCGCGGCGAAGTCCTGCTCCCAGGCGCTTTCCACGAAGCTCATGTTGACCACTTCCTGGTAACCCAGGTCGGCCAGCTGGTGGCGGACGGCGAACAGCGAGCGCGTGTTTTCCGGCTCGATCAGCATCGCCGACGGCGCCACCGGCGGGTTGGCCGGAATGTTCTCGAAGCCGTAGACGCGCGCCACTTCCTCGATCAGGTCTTCCTCGATCTCGATGTCGAAGCGGTAGGACGGCGCGGTGACCGCGAACTGCCCTTCCTCGCGGATGAACGGCAGGCCCAGGCGGGTGAAGATGTCGGCCACCATGTCGTCGGTGATGGCGACGCCGATGACCTTCGCGGCGCGCGCGGTGCGCAGCACGACCGGCGCGCGCTGCGGCAGGTTGACGACCTGGTCGTCGACCGGGCCGATTTTCGTGTCCGAAGTGCCGCAGATCTCGACGATCAGCGCGGTGATGCGCTCGATGTTATCGACGGTGCCGGCGAAATCGACGCCGCGCTCGTAGCGGTGCGCCGCGTCAGTCGAGAAATTGTAGCGGCGGGCGCGGCCCTGGATCGCGTTCGGCCACCAGAAGGCCGCTTCCAGGTAGATGTCGGTGGTGTCGAGGGTCACGGCGGTGGAATCGCCGCCCATGATGCCGGCCAGCGATTCGATTTCCTTCTCGTCGGCGATCACGCCGACCCATTCGTCGACTTCCACGGTGTTGCCGTTCAGGAGTTTTACGCTCTCGCCTTTCCTGCCCCAGCGTACGTCCATGGAACCGTGGATCTTCGCCAGGTCGAACACGTGCGAGGGCTGGCCGGCTTCCAGCATGACGTAGTTGGAGATGTCGACCAGGGCCGACACCGAGCGCTGGCCCGAGCGTTCCAGGCGGCGCTTCATCCATTCCGGCGTCGCGGCTTTCGCGTTCAGGCCGCGGATCACGCGGCCCGAGAAGCGGCCGCACAGCTCCGGCGCCGAGACTTTCACCGGCAGGACCTCGTCGGTGGTGACGGCGGCCGGGCGCGGGGCCGGGAAGCTGAGCGGCGAGCCGGTCAGGGCCGACACTTCGCGCGCCACGCCCAGCACCGACAGGCAGTCCGCCTTGTTCGGGGTCAGCTTGATGGTGAACTTCAGGTCGTTCAGGCCGAGGTAGTCGCGGATGTTGGCGCCGACCGGCGCGTCTTCCGGCAGCTCCATCAGGCCGCTGCTCTCCTCCGAGATCTTCAGTTCCTTGGCCGAGCACATCATGCCCTGCGACTCGACGCCGCGCAGCTTGCCGACCTTGATTTCGAAGGGCTTGCCGTCGGCGCCCGGCGGCAGCACGGCACCGGCCTTGGCGCAGATCGCCTTCATGCCCGCGCGCACGTTCGGCGCGCCGCAGACGATGTTGAGCAAGGTGCCCGTGCCGACGTCGACCTGGCACACATTCAGGCGGTCGGCGTTCGGGTGCTTCGCCACTTCGACCACTTCGGCCACCACCACGTTCGAGAACGGCGGCGCGACGGCTTCGACTTCCTCGACTTCGAGGCCGGACATGGTCAGCAGGTGGGCCAGTTCGTCCGAATTCATTTTCGGATCGACCAGGGAACGGAGCCAGTTTTCGGAGAATTGCATAATCTTTTTACCTTGTAGCTGCGCTATTTATCAGGTTTTCTTATCAATGACCGAGGAGGCCGGAGCATGCTCGACGGCTCCCTCCATGTGCCATTTTCAGTTGAACTGCTTGAGGAATCGCAGGTCGCCCTCATAGAACAGGCGCAGGTCGTTGATCCCGTAACGCAGCATCGTCAGGCGCTCGAGGCCGGAGCCGAACGCGAAGCCGATGAACCGTTCCGGGTCCAGGCCGAAGTTACGTACGACGGTCGGGTGGACCTGGCCGGCGCCCGACACTTCCAGCCAGCGGCCTTTCAGCGGACCCGAACCGAAGGCGATGTCGATCTCGGCCGACGGTTCCGTGAACGGGAAGTAGGACGGACGGAAACGCACCTGCAGGTCGTCGGTTTCGAAGAAAGCCTTCACGAAGTTCAGGTAGACACCCTTCAGGTCGGCGAAGGAAATGTCTTCGCCGATCCACAGGCCTTCGACCTGGTGGAACATCGGCGAGTGGGTGGCGTCGGAGTCGACGCGGTAGGTGCGGCCCGGCGCGATCACCTTGATCGGCGGCGTGTGGGTGCGGGCATAGCGCACCTGCATCGGGCTGGTGTGGGTGCGCAGCAGCAGCGGTTTGCCGGTGCTGTCTTCACCCTCGATATAGAAGGTGTCCTGCATCGAACGCGCCGGGTGGTTCTCGGGGCTGTTCAGGGCGGTGAAGTTGGTCCAGTCGGTTTCGATTTCCGGGCCGTCGGCCACGTCGAAGCCGATCGAGCGGAAGATCTGCTCGACGCGCTCCCAGGTGCGCATCACCGGGTGGATGCCGCCCATCGAGCGGCCGCGGCCCGGCAGGGTGACGTCGATGCTTTCCGCGTTCAGGCGCGCTTCCAGCTGGGCGTTGGCCAGGGCCTCGCGGCGCGCGGTCAGTGCCTGTTCGATTTTTTCTTTTGCGGCGTTGATCAGGGCGCCCTGGGCCTTGCGCTGTTCGGGCTCGAGCTTGCCGAGACCCTTCATCAGTTCGGTCACCTGGCCGGTCTTGCCCAGGTATTTGGCTTTCGCGTTTTCCAGCGCGGCCGCGTCGAGCGAGGCGCCAAAGTCAGCCTGTGCCGAGACGACGAGTTCTTCCAGCGAGTTCATGCGTATTCTTTTCCTGTTTTTGGGTGGCGGGAGGCGCCACAAGGACCTGGGAATGGCGCGGCTGGCAGTTGCGAAAACGCGACAGGCCGCTGCTCTTTTCGGGTACTTATAATCAAAAACGGGGCACAGGTCTGAACCTCTGCCCCGCTTCTAAGGCGCCGCTCGCGCGGCGCCGGTCTTGCTAACCGGTTGCTTTAGGCAGCCAGCTTGGCCTTGACGGTGTTGACAATCGCGGCGAACGCCGGCTTGTCGTGCACAGCCATGTCGGCCAGGACTTTACGGTCCAGTTCAATCGCGGACTTCTTCAGGCCGTTCATGAATGCGCTGTAGGTCATGCCGTGCGAACGCGATGCAGCGTTGATACGGGTGATCCACAGTGCGCGGAAGACGCGCTTCTTGTTGCGGCGGTCGCGGTATGCGTACTGGCCAGCGCGCATGACTGCTTGCTTGGCAATACGGAATACTTTGCTGCGACGGCCACGGTAGCCTTTGGCAAGTTCAAGAACCTTCTTATGACGGGCACGTGCAGTAACCCCACGTTTTACTCGAGGCATATTCGCTCCTTAGTGTGAGATTAAGCAGATGGCATCATGCGGTAGACGCTGGTCACGTCCGACGCATTGATGTTACGGGTGCCGCGCAGCTGGCGCTTGTTCTTGGTCGTCTTCTTGGTCAGGATGTGACGCTTGAACGCCATGCCCGACTTGACGGTACCGCCCGGACGCACGCGAAAACGCTTCTTCGCGGAGCTCTTGGTTTTCATTTTTGGCATAGTCTTCTGTCCTTTGACGGACAGCCTCATATGTAACAGGATTGCAGGTGGCGGCAACGCCGCTCTTGGATGCCTGCTTTCACTTGTTTTGCAGCGAGTGTGAACCCACTACAACCTGTTTCGAGAAACAGGAACCGTAGATTCTAGCACAGGTTGCGGGGAAATAGTGTTGTGGATCAGGGGTTTGTAGGGTGGGCTCTCGAGCCCAAGCGGTAGAGCGGTCGCTCAGCCGCGGCAGAAGCAAACATCGATTCGTCCGCATCCCGGATGCGTTTTGACGGCGCAGGCACGGACACGGTGAGACCGCTTGGGCTCAAGAGCCCACCCTACGAAAAACCAAAACCAAAACAACAAAGGCCAGGCCCGGCGCGGCAGCTTGCGCTGCGGCGCCGGACCTGGCCCATGGCGAATCTGGCGAAACGAAGAATTACTTCTTCTTTTTCGGCGCGATGATCATGATCATCTGGCGCCCTTCCATCTTCGGGAACTGCTCGACCTGGCCGTAAGCCTCGAGGTCGGCCTTCAGGCGCTCGAGCATGCGGAAACCGATGTCCTGGTGCGCCATCTCGCGGCCGCGGAAGCGCAGCGTGATCTTGGTCTTGTCGCCCTCGTCCAGGAACTTGATGAGGTTACGCAGCTTGATGCTGTAGTCGCCCTCGTCGGTACCCGGACGGAACTTGACTTCCTTGACCTGGATGACCTTCTGCTTCAGCTTGGCTTCATGGGCCTTCTTCTGCTCCGAGTACTTGAACTTGCCGTAGTCCATCAGACGGCAAACCGGCGGCGTCGCGTTCGGCGCGATTTCCACCAGGTCGACGTTCTTTTCCTCGGCCATGCGGAACGCTTCCGCCAGGCTCACGATGCCCAGCGGTTCGTTGTCCACACCGTTCAGGCGCATTTCCGGATAAGTGATTTCGCCGTTGATGCGATGCTGTTTGTCAGTAGCTATGTCTATTCCTTCGAAAGTATTAAATTTGACCGGACGTATTGTAGCGTTTATTTCGCTTTCGCAGCGACTTCGCCTACCAGACGCTCCACAAGCGCGTCGACCGACATGACACCCAGGTCGACGTTGCCGCGGGCACGCACGGCCACCGTATTCGCTTCACGTTCCTTGTCGCCCACCACCAGGATGTAAGGCAGCTTTTGGACGGAATGTTCGCGAATTTTATAAGTAATCTTCTCGTTCCGCAAATCAGCGTGAACGCGCAGGCCGGCTTGACGCAGCTTCGCCTCCACCTGCTTGACGTAATCGGCTTGCGCGTCGGAAATGTTCAGCACCGCGACCTGGACCGGAGCCAGCCACAGCGGCAGCGCGCCGGCGTAGTTCTCGATCAGGATGCCGATGAAGCGCTCCATCGAACCGACGATCGCGCGGTGCAGCATGACCGGGACCTTGCGGGTGTTGTCTTCCGCAACATACTCGGCGCCCAGGCGGCCCGGCATCGAGAAGTCGACCTGCATGGTGCCGACCTGCCATGGACGGCCCAGGCTGTCCTTCAGGTGGTACTCGATCTTCGGGCCGTAGAAGGCGCCCTCGCCCGGCAGCTCGGTCCACTCCACGCCGCAGCTGCGCAGCGCCGAACGCAGGGCTTCCTCGGCCTGGTCCCAGACCTCGTCCGAACCGATGCGGTTTTCCGGACGCAGGGCGATCTTGACGTCGATGTTGCTGAAGCCGAAGTCGTCGTAGACCTTCATCGCCTGGGCGTGGAAGGCGGTCACTTCGCCGGCGATCTGGTCTTCGGTGCAGAACACGTGGCCGTCGTCCTGGGTGAAGCCGCGCACGCGCATCAGGCCGTGCAGCGCGCCCGAGGACTCGTTGCGGTGGCACTGGCCGAACTCGCCGTAACGCAGCGGCAGGTCGCGGTAGGAACGCAGGCCGGCGTTATAGATCTGCACGTGGCCCGGGCAGTTCATCGGCTTCAAGGCATAGGTGCGGTTCTCGGAATCGGTCGTGAACATGTTGTCACGGTAGTTATCCCAGTGACCGGTCTGCTTCCACAGCGAGACGTCGATGATCTGCGGCGCCTTGACTTCGCTGTAGCCGGTGCTCTGGTAGGTCTTGCGCATGTACTGCTCGACCTGCTGCCAGATGGTCCAGCCCTTCGGGTGCCAGAAGATCAGGCCCGGCGCCTCCTCCTGGAAGTGGAACAGGTCCAGGGCCTTGCCGAGTTTGCGGTGGTCGCGCTTCTCGGCCTCCTCCAGCATGTGCAGGTATTGCTCCTGGTCTTCCTTCTTGGCCCAGGCGGTGCCGTAGACGCGCTGCAGCATCTCGTTGTTCGAGTCGCCGCGCCAGTAGGCGCCGGCCAGCTTCATCAGCTTGAAGACCTTCAGCTTGCCGGTCGAGGGCACGTGCGGGCCGCGGCACAGGTCGGTGAAGCCGCCTTCCGAGTACAGCGACACGTCCTCGTTCGCCGGGATCGAGGCGATGATCTCGGCCTTGTAGTCTTCGCCGATCGACTTGAAGTAGGCCACGGCTTCGTCGCGCGGCAGCACCTTGCGGGTGACCGGCTCGTCCTTCTTGGCCAGCTCCTGCATCTTCTTCTCGATCGCCTGCAGGTCTTCCGGGGTGAAGGGACGCTTGTACGAGAAATCGTAGTAGAAGCCGTTGTCGATGACTGGGCCGATGGTGACCTGGGCTTCCGGGAACAGTTCCTTGACCGCATAGGCCAGCAGGTGGGCGGTCGAGTGACGGATGACGTCCAGGCCTTCCGGATCCTTGTCGGTCACGATGGCGAGATCGGCATCGGACTCGATCAGGAAGGAGGTGTCGACCACCTTGCCGTCGACCTTGCCGGCCAGGGCCGCCTTGGCCAGGCTCGGGGCGATATTCTGGGCCACCTGGGCAACGGTGACCGGTCCTTCGAATTGACGGCTGGAGCCGTCCGGGAGTCGCACATTCAACATCTTGATCTCCAATCGGCGCCGCTTGCGCCCGCTAACATTGATAAATTTGAAATGGAAAGAATAGGGACGAAAAAAAACGCGCACCAGGCGCGTTTTCTTCAGTGTTGTCGAGTCTGTTCGGACAAAAGGCCACCGTACCGCGTCTAGCGATTCCCCCACAACCAGGTTGTAGTTCGCGGTGTCATAACCGTTTGTGCCTTTCTCGCTCTTACTGACGACAAGAGCGGAAAACCGTAGTTCCCCGCGCTTATCTGATGTTCTGGTGGGCGGTGCAGAATTCGAATCTGCGACCCCTTGGATGTCGACCAAGTATTCTAACCAGCTGAACTAACCGCCCGATGACGTGCATTATAGAGACAGCAGGCCGCTCGTGCAAGGGTTGATTGGAGTTAAGTCAATCCGGCCCGCAGCCGCTCCCTTCCTTCGGCCACCGCGGCCGATATCCATTACACTTCGGGATTGTCGAAATCTTACGCAACACCCATGTCATCCCAGCCAGCCCACGACCACGCCCCGACCTCGGAACACCTGCACGCCCACCTCGACGGCGACGCCCGCCACGGCCATACCATCGAGTCGCGCAGCCACAAGGCCCTCTCGTTTGCGCTGGTGCTGACCCTGGTGTTCGCGCTGGTCGAAGTCGTCACCGGCTTCGTCTCGAATTCGCTGGCCCTGATTTCCGACGCCGGCCACATGGTGACCGATGCCGCCGCCCTCGGCCTGGCCCTGCTGGCCCAGCTGATCGCCAGGCGGCCGCCGTCGAGCCGCCATTCCTTCGGCTTCGTGCGCGCCGAAGCCCTCGCCGCCTTCGTCAACTGCCTGGCGATGCTGGCCCTGGTGGCCTGGATCGTCTACGAGGCGGTGCAGCGCCTGAGCCACCCGGAGCCGGTGCAGGGCGGCGTGGTGCTGGTGGTGGCGGCGCTGGGCGCGGCCATCAACATCGTGGTGGCCTGGGTGCTCTCGCGCGACACCGACAGCATCAACACCCGCGCGGCCCTGGTCAACGTGCTGGGCGACCTGCTCGGCTCGGTGGCCGCGATCGCCGCCGGCGCCATCATCTATTTCACCGGCTGGGTGCGGATCGACCCGATTCTCTCGATTTTCGTGTCGCTGCTGATCCTGAAGTCCACGGTCGGCATCCTGCGCGAGTCCTACCACTTCCTGATGGAAGGCGTGCCCCACGGCATCGACTACCTGCAGGTCGGCGCCGACCTGGCCGAAGTCGAGGGCGTGCTCTCGGTGCACGACCTGCACGTCTGGGACATGTCGCCCGGCCACCCGGCCCTGATCGGCCACCTGGAGATCGCCGACCTGGCCGAATGGCCGGCCGTGCTGCGCCGCGTAAAGGCCATGCTGCTCGACAAGCACGGCATCGACCACGTGACCCTGCAGCCAGAAGCATTGGACGGCAAGTCGCTGTAGGCACGTTGTAAGTATCTTCTTACCCGGGCTGGGCTCGCGCGCCGATAGGAGCCGCTCGCCCTCTTCCCGATAATCGGCGCATGGATGACATCACCGAACACGTCTTCGACACGCTGATCATTGGCGGCGGCCCCGGCGGGCTGACGGCCGCCATCTACCTGCGCCGCTTCACCCGCAACATCGTCCTGGTCGACAAGGGCAACAGCCGGCTCTGCCTGATCCCCGTCTCGCACAACTATCCGGGCTTTCCCGAAGGGGTGCCGGGTTCGCAGCTGCTGGTCAACCTCACCGAACAGCTGACACGCTATGGCGGCGAGGTTCGCCACGGCGAGATCGTCGGGCTACGCCTGGAAGACGGCATGTTCGTGGGCGACTACCTCGACGACGCAGGCGACACCCGCCCTATCCGGGCCCTGACCGTGTTGCTGGCCACCGGCGTGGCCGACGCCGGCCTGCCGATCGAGAACTGGCGCGAGGCGGTGGCGGCCGGCGCGGTGCGCCTGTGCCCGGTGTGCGACGGCTACGACGTGATGGACAGGCGCATCGCCGTCGTCACCTCGGAAACCAATCCGGTCGGACACGCGCTCTTCATGCGCTCCTTCAGCGCCGACGTCACCCTGTTCGACCGCGGCAAGGAATCGATGCTGAGCGAGGACGAGCGGCGCCAAATCGAAGTGGCCGGCGTGCGCTACGTCGAATCGCCGCTGCTGGGCGTGACGATGAGCCCGGAGATGAAACCGGTCCTGAACACGGCCGATGGCGAAAGCCGCGAATTCGACGTGTTCTACCCGATGCTGGGCGAGTCGGCGCGCTCGAAACTGGCCGCCGACCTGGGCGCAGAGACCGGCGACTGCGACAAGCTGGTGGTCGACGACCACCAGCGCACCACGGTGCCCGGCCTGTATGCGATCGGCGACGTGGTGATGGGCCTGAACCAGATCGCGGTGGCGGCGGGACAGGCGGCGATCGCGGCCACCACCATCCACAACGCCCTGCCCTGGGCCCTGCGCCCGCCGGTCGAAGCCAGGCCGGCCATGCGCCCCCGCGTCGCGTCGCTCGGCCACGCCCTCTGACGGCGCCGTCCTGCCATCCCGGGTGTTCAGACCCGTGCTGATGCCTCGTGCAGCAGCCGCTCGAACCCGGCCGCCGGCAGCGGGCGGCTGAACAGGTAGCCCTGGATCTCGTCGCAGCCGCGCTCGCGCAGGAAGTCGCGCTGCGGCGCAGTCTCCACGCCTTCCGCGATCACCCGCATGCCAAGGTCGTGCGACAGCGAGACGATGGCCGAGACCATGGCCGCGCTGCCGGCATCGGTCTCGATGTCGCGCACGAAGGAGCGGTCGATCTTCAGGACGTCGATCGGGAAACGCTGCAGGTAGGCCAGGCTCGAGTAGCCGGCACCGAAGTCGTCGATCGCCAGCTGCACGCCCATCGCCTTCAGTTCGTGCATGGTCGCGATCGCCAGCTCGACGTCGTCCATCACCAGGCTTTCGGTCAGCTCGAGCTCCAGGCAGGAAGGCGGCAACCCGGTCTCGTCCAGGGTGGCGCGCACCAGCTCGGCCAGCCCGGGCTCCCTGAACTGGCGCGAGGACAGGTTGACCGCCACCCGCAGCGGCCCATGGCCGGCGCGCTGCCACGCGGCCGCCTGCAGGCAGGCACGGCGCAAGGCCCAGGCGCCGATCGGCACGATCAGGCCGGTGTCCTCGGCCAGCGCGATGACGCGGTCCGGGCCCAGCATGCCCAGCTCCGGATGGCGCCAGCGGATCAGCGCCTCCATGCCGGCGACCTGACCCGACGCCAGCGCCAGCTGCGGCTGGTAATGCAGCTCGAACTGGCCGTCGCGCAGTGCGTCGCGCAGCGCCTCGGCCAGCGCCAGGCGGTCCAGCACCCGCTCGTTCATGCCGGGCAGGTAGAAGCGCAAGGTGTTGCGCCCGGCCTCCTTGGCGCCGTACATCGCGATCTCCGCGTGCTTGACCAGGGTTTCGGCGTCCTCGCCGTCGGCCGGAAAACTGGCGATGCCCGCGCTGCAGCCGACGTGGATGCGCTGGCCCTCGTGCTCGAACGGCTGGCCGACCGCGTGCAGCACGTCGCCGACCGTGGCCGCCGCCTGGTCGGCGCCGGCGCGGTCGACCAGCAGCAGGACGAATTCGTCGCCGCCGGTGCGCGCCGCGGTGTCGGTCGGGCCCACGGCGGTACAGATGCGCTGGCCGGCCAGCTTCAGGAGGCGGTCGCCGGCGGGATGCCCGAGGCTGTCGTTGACGTACTTGAACTGGTCGAGGTCGAGCGCGACCACCCACAGCGCCTGCCCATGCTGGCGCGCATAGGCGATCGCGCGCTCGATGCGGTCGCCCAGCAGGACGCGGTTGGGCAGCCCGGTCAGGGTGTCGTAGCGCGCCCGGTGTTCGAGCTGGGCCTCGTATTGCTTGGTGGTCGTGACGTCGTACTCGGTGATGACGAAATGCTCGACCCTGCCGCGCTCGTCCAGCACCGGCGCCACATACACCTCGGCGAACAGTTCGCTGCCGTCCTTGCGGCGCAGCCGCAGCAGCGCATGCCCTTCGCGCTCCTTGCGCATGCTGTTCTGCAGCTCGTACACGGCCGCCTGCTCGGGCAGGGTGTCGATCAGGTCCTCGAGCGGCTTGCCGACCAGCTCCGCGGCGCGGTAACCCCGCATGCGTTCGAAGGCCGGATTGACGTACTCGATCGGGTAGCCCTCGCCCCTGGCGTCGACCAGGACCACGGCGTTCGCGCTCGACTCGATGGCGCGGAAATACAGGCGCATGGTCTCCGAGGCGCGGCGCAGGTCGGCGGTGCGCAGGTCGACCAGCTGCTCGACCCGGCGCCTGCTGCTGACGCTGGCCTGGACATAGCTTGTGAGGGCCAGCGAGAATGCAAGGCTGACCACCAGCAGCGCGATCGACCCGGCGTGCAGCGAGGCCGGCTCGCGCGTACGCGCGTGCAGCTCCCAGGGCTGGCCGTAGACGTCGAAGCGGCGCTTGCGCTCGACCATGTGGGAGCCGGCCAGGCCGGTCCACCAGGGCCGCTCGCCGGGAAAGGCGCTGCCGAAGCGCGCCACTTCCAGCATCGCGCCCTTACCGCCGGCTTCGCCGTCGGCCCTGCCGAACAAGGCCAGCTCGACGTCCCCGTGCCTGAGCAGGCTGGCGCGCAGCAGGTTCTGCTCGACCAGGTCGGCGACATTGACCACCACCTCGGTCACCCCATCGGGCTGGCCGCCGGCCGAATCGGCGCTGCGCAGCGGCAGCGCGATCACGATGCCGTGGCCGCCGTGCGGCTCGATCAGGCGCACCACGCCGCTGGCGGTCCAGGAACCGCTCGCCAGCGCGCGATCGACGAGCGCACGGTGCGGCGGAAAGGCCCAGATGTCGTAACCGTGGGCGACGTGGTCGACCGGCACCGGAATGATCTTGTCGAGCGCCAGGTAGAGGGGACGCTCGGCGGCGCGCACGAAACCGCGGCCGCGGCGTTCGCGGATCTCGAAACCCGGCCAGTCGCGCCGCCGCCGCGCCTCGTAGGCGGCGCGCTCGTCGCCGCGCACGAAGTGGAACATCGTCAGCGCCTGGATATAGGGATGGGTGCTGGCCAGCGGCGCCGCGAACGCCGCGAACTGGGCGTCGCTCACATCCCTGGTCGAACTGAACAGCAGATTGACCGCGCGCACCGCTTCCGCGGCATCGTCGAAACTGCGGGACACCGCCGCAGCCCGGGCGTCGACGCGGCGGTCGACCGAGGCATCGTGGCTGGCATGCTCGGAGGCCTGCAGAAAGTAGAACAGCAGCCAGCTGACAGCGACGCCGCACAAAAGCGTGGCCAGCGTTGCGGGATGCAACGCACTCGATGCTCACGGGAAGTCGACGATATAGCCATGGGGCCAGTCTAGCAGAAGGCGGACCGGATCAGCGGCGCCGCTCGCCGGGTCCTGCGCCAGTGCCCAGCCGCTTCAGCTCGTCGCTACCGACACCCTGCCGATCACTGCGCCCGGCTGCAGCGCTCTCGCCTGGCACAGCAACTGCGCCGTGACGTGCCAATCGACCTCGACGTCGGTCGGTTTCATGTTGTCCACTTCATACTCGCCGCCCATGAACAGGGGCAGCGCCATGCCGGCACAGGCTTGCCGTTCGAGACGCCGCTTCCCGGTCGCCGCCAGGAAGCGGCCGAACAGGGGCGCCTCCAGCGCCGAGTCGTAGTGCGCAACCAGCGCGGTGTTATGGAATTCCTCCAGGTTCATGGGAATGTCGACCACCAGGTCGTTCAGGTGACTGAACATCACTAGCGTTGGGGCGCCATCGGCAACGGCGTCGAAATCGACGCAATAGATGCGGTTCAGCCAGTCGTAGGCGAAGGGACAAATCCGCTGCGCGTATGCCGGCCACGCAGCGGCCACGCGCGCAGCATATGCGGCGATCTCGGCAGGGGCCAGGCTGCGGTAGACGCCGCGGTTGAAGGAAACGCCAGGCCATGTGCCGAGAAAAGCGATCAGCGCCGCATCGCCGCGCAAAGCGGCAAGCGCGACATCGCCAGCGCGACTGGCCGGGACCAGCCAACGGCGATCCGGTTCGAAGCGCCGGCCAAAGGCGGCAAAGCGCGGATGCGCGGCACGCCGGAACAGCAGGTCGGCCAGGCCCATCAGCGCACCGCGCCGTTAGCGGAGGCGCCGGTAGTGGGCGTACTAGTCCCGGACGCGAGCGCGATGCGCCGTTCGATCCGCTCGACGGCAGCCGTGTCGCCCGCCGCCCGCGCCCGCTCCAGCGACACGCCCAGCCACGTCAGGAGCGGGCGGCGCCAGCCCTGGCCGGACGCGGTTTCGGTGGCCGTCTCGATGTCGCTTGGGGTGATGCGTCCGGCCTTGAGCAGCGCGCCGGCGGCGACCAGCTGCGCCAGCGGATCGGCCGCGGCGGGCAGCCTGCCCTGGGCCACCACCGGGCGGTGCTGTTCCGGCAGCAGCGCCGCGTCCAGCCCCTCCCAGCGTCCGGCGAGGTAGGCGGCATACGCGCGCTGCTGCGCCGTGGCGTCCGGCGCCAGCGCGGCGAAGCCGGGGCAGTCGTCGAATTCGAGGCTGGCGGCGCGCGCGGCGCAGCGCACCAGTTCGACCTGGGCTACCAGGTCGGCGCGGCCGGTGCTGGCCGTTTCGCGCCGTGCCCGTGCGAAGTCGGCTTCGGCGGCGGCGCCATGGCCGCGCAAATAATCGTCGGTATAGGCATCGATCGCGTCTTTCGCGTCCGCCTGCCAGCTCGGCGCCAGCGGCTTGCTGGAACAGGCCGCCAGCAGCAGCGCGCACAGGATCACGGAAGTCTTCATGGCAGCTTGATCTCCTGGCTGGCGCGGCCGAAAGGCCACTTGCGGTTGACCTCGTCCACGAGGCGGTTCACCTTGCGCAGGCTGGCGTCGACCTCGCCGCGCAGGGCGCCCAGGTCCTCGGTGGCGACGCGCGCGTTCGCGCCCACGGCCTGGGCCTCGACCAGCACCGCGTCGACCCGCTTCAATGTAGCGCGCGCATCCTGCAACACACCCTGCAACTCGATCACCGCGGCCTGGGCGTCCTCGACCATGCCCTTCTTGCCGTACAGGCGCTGGTCGGTCTTGGCCAGCAGCGCGTCGACCCGCTGCAGGGTCTGCACGAACTTCGCCGCCTCGTCGTCGCCGAGCGCCCCGCCGAGCAGGCCGTACTTGCCCGACAGGCGCCCGGTGACGGTCTGGATGTTGTCCAGGCTGCCGCTGATGGCCGAGCCCTCGGAGGTCAGGTTGTCGAGGTTGTTCAGGACCGAGCGCGCGGTCGCGACCAGGCCCGGGATCTCGGCCGTCACGTCGCCGCGCAGTACCGGGCGCACGGCTCCGCCCGGCAGCGGCGGGTCTTCCAGCAGGCCGGTAAAGGCGCGGATGCGGGTCTCGCCGACGACGCTGCGTTCCAGCGTGAACACGCTCGAGGTGCGCAGCCACTTGGCGTCGTCCTTCGACACGTCGATCACGATGTTGACCTTGCCGTCCTTGGCCAGGTCGACCAGGCGCACGCGCCCGATCGGGAAGCCGGCGAAGGTCACGTCCATGCCGGGGATGACGCCCTCCGAGTTATCGGTCTCGAGGATCAGCTTCTGGGTCGGCTCGAACACGCCGCGCGCGTACATCACGTACAGGATGAAGGCGACGATCAGGGCGGCGACGACGACCAGCAGGATCATCGCCTTTCTTTCCACGTTGGCCGGTTCGTCGGGAGTGTTGTCGATCATGGTGGCGGATGGGTATCAGATGTATTTGATGGCGAGCGAGGCGCCCTCGATCAGCAGCAGCACGAACAGCAGGCGCAGCGCGCCCGGCTGCACGCTCGAGGCGAGTCGGCGCGGGTAGCGCTGCAGTTCCAGGATGGCGGCGGTCGGGATCACCGCCACCGCGAGGCCGAACAGCACCGTCTTGAGCACGAAGCCGGTAGTGACGACGGGATCGAACACGCGGCCGACGGTGCGGGTGTAGTCCGGCAGGCCCCAGGGCGACAGGCCATAGACGTTCAGGTAGGCCAGCACCAGCACGATGGTGGAGCTGACCATCGCCAGACTCAGTACCGAGAAGGCGTTGGCGAACAGTTGCGGCACCAGGTCGCGCCGGAGGCGGCGCAGCGCCTCGGCGTTGATGTCGGCCGTGGGCAGGCCGGCGCGCGCCAGGCCCAGGGCCGTGGCGTCGAAGGCCATGCCGGCGCGCAGCGCCGCGAACAGCGCGGCCGACAGCGGAATCAGTTCCAGCACCAGCACCCGCACCACCATCTCGAGCGCGTAGCGCGACAGGCCGTAGCTCAGCGCCGTCACCAGCACGATGCGGATGATGACCAGGCTGATCAGGGCCGAGAGCAGCGTGAACCAGGGCAGCACCTGCCAGGTGCCGGCATGGATGTAGCGCGCGGTGGCGTGGCGGGTGGCGCGGCTGTAGGTCGAGGGCGAGAGGGCCGTGACCAGGGCGATGGCGCCGAGGTGGAACATGTACCACCAGCTGCGCAGGTAGCGGACGAAGGCGTGGCCCCAGAGGCTGGGCCTGGTGCCGAGGTGGAGGGTGCGGCGCATCGTCATATGATACGGTTTTGATGGGCGGGTGCGGCGGTTTGTATCATGTCATGGCGTGGGCGCGATGCCGCGATGGCGTTCGGTGGTACGCCCGCCTGCGCGGCAGTCGACGGATCACACGTTCGCGTGGGCACGGAGTGCCTACGCCGGCCGCGCCCACCCTACGGAAGCGCGTCGCCATCATTGGCGACGCGCTTCCTGCACGCCCGACACCTCGGCGATCGCCGCCAGCGCCTTCTGCAGCTGGCTGGTCGAGCCGATTTCGGCGGTGAAGACCATGCGCGCCTGGCCTTTCGCGCTTTGCGTGTTGACGCCGGTGACGTTGATCTTCTCGCGCGAGAACACCTCGGAAATGTCGCGCAGCAGGCCCTGGCGGTCGCCGGCGAGGATGAAGATGTCGACCGGATAGACCGTGTCGGACAGCGCCGCGCCCCATTCGGTCTGGATCACCCGCTCGGGCGCCTTGGCGCGCATCTCGGCGAAATTCTTGCAGGTCAGGCGGTGGATCGAGACGCCCTTGCCGCGCGTGACGAAGCCGACGATGGGGTCCGGCGGCGCCGGCTTGCAGCACCTGGCCAGCATCGTCATCAGGCCCTCGGTGCCGACCACCAGCACGCCGGACTTGGCGCCCTGCTCCACGCTCGAGGCGCGGCTCTTGTTGACCACCGCCGCGTCTTCCAGCGGCGGCGCTTCGACCGTTTCGTGCAGCGCCGCTTCCACGTGGCGCAGGCTGAATTTTTCCTTGCCGACCGCGATGAACAACTCGTCGACCTTGGCGAAACCGAGCTTGTGCGCCAGCGCTTCCAGGTTGACCGCGGTCTTGCCCTCGCGCTGCAGGGACTTTTCGACCAGCGCCCGGCCCTGGGCCAGGGTCTCGGCCAGGTCCAGCGCATGGAACCAGGCGCGGATCTTCGAGCGCGTGCGGCTGCTCACCGCATAGCCCGGGCTGAGCCAGTCGCGCGAGGGTCCGGCGCTGCCGGCCGGGCCCTTGGCGGTGATGATCTCGCAGGTCTGGCCGTTCCTCAGCGGGGTGTTCAACGGCACCATCGCGCCGTCGATCTTGGCGCCGCGGCAGCGGTGGCCGACCTCGCTGTGCAGGTGGTAGGCGAAGTCGATCGGCGTCGCGCCCACCGGCAGCTCCAGCACCCGCGCCTGCGGCGTGAGCACGAAGATGCGGTCGTCGAGCGTCGTCGCCTTGAGTTTCTCAACCCACTCCTTCTGCACGTCCTCGCCCGCCACCGCGTCGGCGACGTCGCTCTTCCAGGCCAGCAGCTGGCGCAGCCAGGCGATCTTTTCGTCGTACTTCTCGCCCTTGAAGGTCGAGCCGCCGGTTTCCTTGTAGCGCCAGTGGGCGGCGATCCCGTACTCGGCGAAGTTGTGCATCTCCTGGGTGCGGATCTGCACTTCCAGCGGCCGGCCGTCCTCGGCGGTGACGACCGTGTGCAGCGACTGGTAGCCGTTCGGCTTCGGACGCGAGATGTAGTCGTCGAACTCCTTCGGGATCGGGGTCCAGATGTTGTGCACCAGGCCCAGCACCGTGTAGCAGGCCTTGATGTCGGCGACGATGACGCGGAAGGCGCGCACGTCGTAGAGCTCGGAGAAATCGAGGTCCTTGCCGCGCATCTTGCTCCAGATGCTGTAGATGTGCTTCGGCCGTCCGCTGACGTCGGCCTTGATGCCGGCCGCCTGCAGTTCGCCCTGCAGGCGCTCGATCGCGGACTGCACGAAGCCTTCGCGCGCCATGCGCTTTTCTTCCAGCATCTTGGCGATGCGCTTGTAGGTTTCCGGCTGCAGGAAGCGGAAGGACAGGTCTTCCAGCTCCCATTTCAGCTGCCAGATCCCGAGGCGGTTGGCCAGCGGCGCGTACAGGTCCATCACCTCGCGCCCGTAGTCGCGGGTGACATCGTCGAAGCGCTTCTGCTCGGCGAAATAACGCAGCATGGTCACGCACGAGGACAGGCGCACCAGCACCACGCGCATGTCGGACGCCATCGCCAGCAGCATCTTGCGCAGGGTCTCGATGTGGGCGGCCGCTTCCTGGGCCGCGTTCTTGCCGCGCCCGACCGCCGGCTGGCCGAGGGTCAGGTCGCGCAGGCGGATCAGCTGCTGGACGCCGCGCACCTGGGTCGCCACCTCGGCGCCGAACAGCTGCTCGAGCTTCTCGACCAGCTCCGGCTCGAACAGGGCGAGCTCGAACAGCAGGCCGGCGATGCGCGTTTCGACGTCGCTGCGCAGGTAAGCCAGGGTGCCGGCCACCCCGAGCGAGAACTCGAAGGCGTTCTGGCCCGAGGCGATGACGCGTTCGCCATAGGCGGCAGCGGCATAATCGAGCGCGTGCTGCACGCGCGCGCATTCCTCGGGACTGAGACCCTGGATCAGCTGGGTGGTGGCGTCGCCGAGCGCGGCGGTGGATACCATTGCCTAGCGCAGCGCGGCGGTGACGACGATCTCCACCAGGCAGGCCGGATTGGCCAGCTTCGATTCGACGGTGGCGCGCGGCGGCGTGTGGCCCTGGGCCACCCATTCGTCGTAGACCGCGTTCATGCCGGCGAAGTGGGCCATGTCGGAGATGTAGATCTGGCACATCAGGATGCAGGTCTTGTCGCTGCCGGCTTCCATCAGCAGGCGGTCGACGTGGCCCAGCACTTCGCGGGTTTGGCCCTCGATGTCCTGGGTCGTGTCTTCGGCGATCTGGCCGGCCAGGTAGACGGTGCCGTTGTGGATGGCGGTTTCGGAGAGGCGCTTGCCTACGTGGTGACGTTTGATTTCCATGGTCTCTTTCTAAAACGAAGGGCTGGTCAGCCCAGTAAAAATTCGCGTGCGATCGCGATCTGGTCGGGATGGACGAAGGTCGGCGCATGGCCGACACCCGGGATCTCGACCAGCTTCGGGTGCGGCCCGCGCGTGGTCATCTCCTGCGCGGTCTCGCGCGAGAGCAAATCCGACAGCGCGCCGCGCACCAGCAGCGTCGGGCAGCGGATGGCGTCAAAAGCGCGCCACAGCGCGGCCTGGTCGCGCCCGGCCCGCTCATCGGTGATGGCGCGGAAGCTCTCGGCCAGCGCCAGGTCGTAATGGCGCACCCACTCGCCGTTCGGCGCCTGGCGCAGCACGTCGCGCGCCAGCTTGTTCCATTCGTCGTCCGAGTGCGGTCCGAACGAGGTCGAGACTTCTTTCACGAAGCGCGCCCCGGCCTCGAAGTCCGGGAAGCGCAGGTCCTGGCCGATGTAGTCGGCGATGCGGCGCATCGCGCCCTGGTCCAGCACCGGGCCGATGTCGTTGAGCACCAGCTTGTCGATCGGCGTGCCCGGCATCGCGGCCAGCACCATGCCGATCAGGCCGCCCATCGAGGTGCCGAACCAGTCGACGCGGCCCGCTTCGCTGTTTGCGGTGACGCGGGCGATCAGCGTCACCATGTCGGCCACGTACTGCGGCACCGCGTACAGCCGCGGGTCGCGCAGGCGCTCCGAGCGGCCGCGGCCGGCGACGTCGGGGCAGACCACCCGGTATTGGTCGCACAGGGCGCGCGCCAGGTCGTCGAAATCGTCGCCGACCCGGGTCACGCCGTGCACGCAGACCAGCACGCGTGGATTCGCGGGATCGCCCCACTCCTTGTAGGCGATGCGGTGCAGGCCGGCCGGCGAGCTGCACTGCACGCTTTTCACTCTCGCTTCGTTCCGTCCCTGCGCCATCGCCTGCTCCATCCTGACAATATTGTCTGCCTCTACCGCCGTCGCCAACATTTTAGCTGGCAGTGCGATTAGAATTCTACCAATTCTGAGGAGACACCCCGATTCCAACACTTACGGAGGGAACAATGAAATCAAGCATGTTATCCGGTAAAACGGCACTCGTGACCGGCTCCACCTCCGGCATCGGCCTGGGGATCGCACGCGCGCTGGCCGAACAGGGAGCAAACATCGTCTTCAACGGCTTCGGCGACGCCCAGCAGATCGAGAAACTGCGCATCGACGTCGGCGACGCCTACGGGGTCCAGACCGCCTACCACAACGCCGACATGTCGAAGCCGGACGAGATCGAGGCGATGATGGCCTTCGCCAGCGCCAAGTTCGGCGGCGTCGACATCCTGATCAACAACGCCGGCATCCAGCACGTGGCCAACGTGGAGGATTTCCCGGCCGAGAAATGGGACGCGATCATCGCGATCAACTTGAGTTCCGCCTTCCACACCACGCGCCTGGCCCTGCCCGGCATGCGCCAGAAGAACTGGGGCCGCATCATCAATTTGGCCTCGGTCCACGGCCTGGTCGGTTCGGCCGGCAAGTCGGCCTATGTCGCCGCCAAGCACGGCCTGGTCGGCTTGACCAAGGTGACTGCGCTGGAAAACGCCCAGACCGGCATCACCTGCAACGCCATCTGCCCGGGCTGGGTCCTGACCCCGCTGGTGCAGAAGCAGGTCGACGACCGCGCCGCGCGCGAGGGCCTGTCGAACGACGAGGCGCGCCGCGCCCTGCTGCTCGAGAAACAGCCTTCGGGCGAATTCGTCACGCCCGACGAACTGGGCGCGCTGGCGGTGTTCTTCTGCTCGCCGGCCGGCGCCCAGGTGCGCGGCGTGGCATGGAACATGGACGGGGGCTGGGCGGCGCAGTAATCTTGTCGTAGGGTGGGCACCTGTGCCCACGCGGCCTGACCGGTTGATCGGAGGCGAATGTGAGCGTAGCCGACGGCGCTTGTATTCAACCGATGAGACAGCGTGGACACAGGTGTCCACCCTACAACCTGCTGTTTATGTAGGGTGGGTTCTTGAACCCACGCGGTCTGGCCGATGGATCAGAGGCGAACACAAACCTGGCCAATGCCGCGTATCCGCAAGCGATGATCCAGCGTGGGTTCGAGAACCCACCCTACGTGCGACAATCCTGCCTTTTCAGTCACTGGCAGGATCTGCATGCAGCATTTTGAACGGCGGCGCGACCGCTTCGACCTCTTCGACCGCATGGACAGCCCGGCGGTCAACCTCAGCTTCACGCTGGACCTGCCGGACTTGCGGCCCTGGTGCAAGGAACAAAAGCTCGGTCCCTTCCACGTCCTGCTGTGCGCCGTGCTGCGCGCGGTGCTGGCGATCCCGAGCTTCCGCTACCGCGTCTTCGAAGGCGAGGTCATCGAGATCGACCGCCTGATGCCCTCCTTTACGGTCACCAACCAGCACCACGACCTGAATTTCGCCCTGTTCGACTGGTCCGACGACCTGCGCGAATTCGTCGCCCGCAGCGTGGCCGCGCGCGACGAGGCAAGCACGATGCAGGCGCTGAACAACAAGTACGCCGCCCTCTCGCCGCGCCAGGTCAAGGACCAGGTCTTCATCACCTGCATTCCCTGGCTCGATTTCACGGCGATCCAGCACCCGGCCGCCACGCTCGGCGCGCCCGACATCCCTTCGCTGGCCTGGGGCCGCTTCAAGGACGGTCCCGGCGGCCGCCTGGCGCTACCGTTCTCGGTCCAGGCCCATCACGGCTTCGTCGACGGCTACCACATCCACCTGCTCGCGCAGCGCATCGCGGCCGAGCTCGACGGCCTCATGCAATAGGCGCGCGCAGGACGGCGACCTGGCCGACGATGGCCGCGCCGTTCTCGCTGCGCAGCGGCGCCGCGTCCAGCAGCAGGATCTCGAAGCCCTGCGCCGCCGCCAGCGCGCGCAGGTAGGCGCTCGCGTGGGCGTAGCGGTTCGAGGCCTGCAGCACGAAAGCATCCCCGTCGCAGGTCTCGGTCGAGAAACAGAACACGCCGCCCGGCCGCAGCGCGGCGCGCACCTGGGCGAACAGCGCGGCCAGCTCGCCGAAGTAGACGAAGACGTCGGCCGCGACCACCAGGTCGTAGGCGTCGCGGCAATCGTCCAGGAAGGCCGTGATGTCGGCGCAGGCCAGGCGGTCGTACAGGCCGGCCTCGCGCGCCTTGTCCAGCATGCGTTCGGACAGGTCGACACCAAGCAGGCTGCGCGCCCGCGGACGCAGGAAAGGCGCGCACAGGCCGGTGCCGCAACCGAGATCGAGCACGTCGCCGTCCGCCGCCACGCCGGCACGCACCAGCGCCGCGTCGATGGCCTGCGGGGTGCGGTAGTCGAGCACCTCGGTCAGGTGCTGGTCGAAGTGGCCGGCGTACTGGTCGAACAGGGCCTTCACGTAGTCCTGCGGCGCGCGCTCCGGCGCCTGGCCCTCGCCCAGTGCGGCGAGCGCGAAGGCGATGCGGCCGACATCGGCGGAATCGGCGGAATCGACGCCCTGGGCCGCGAGCAGGCGCTGCGCCGCCCGGTACTCCGCGACCGCGTCGACCCGCCGCCCCAGCGCCGCCAGGGTCGCGGCGCGCTGCTCGCGCGTGCCCGCGTGCTGCGGACGCAGGGCCAGTGCGCGGTCGTGGGCGCGCAGGGCCTCGTCGAAACGCTGCATCCGGTGCAGGGCCATGGCGCGGCCCGCATGGGCTTCGGCCAGCGTGTCGTCGAGAGCGAGCGCATGCTCGTAGCTGTCGAGCGCGTCGCGCAGGCGGCGCAGCAGGTAGAGGGCATTCGCGCGCACGCACAGCGCCTGGGCATGACGCGGCTGGCCGGCCAGGGCCTGCTCGGCGCCGGCCAGCGCGGCCGCGGGCTCGCCCAGGTCGAGCAGCGTCGCCGCCCGGTTGCAGGCCGCTTCCGGATAGCGCGGCTGCAGCGCCAGCGCGCGTTCGTAGCTGTCGATGGCCTCACGCGGCCGCCCGAGCCGGCGCAGGGCGTTGCCGCGGTTGGCCCAGGCCATCGCGTAGCGCGGGTTGAGGCGCAGCGCCGCGTCGTAGCTGGCCAGCGCCTCCTCGCCGCGCCCGAGGTCGTGCAGCGCGGCGCCCAGGTTGCAATGGGCGTTGGCCTGGTCGGGCTTGAGCGCGAGCGCCTGTTCGATCAACGTCACCGCACGCGCCGCATCGCCCTGCTGGCGCGCGATCACGCCGAGCAGGTGCAGGGCGTCGAACTGGCGCGGCGCCAGGCGCAGCACCTCGCCGTACAGTTGTGCGGCCTGCTGGAGCCGGCCTTGCTGGTGGAGCGCGACCGCCTGCTGCAACAGCGGCGTCACGTTGGGTGTTCCTGCCTGATTCATGCGGGATGTGTTCTATGTGTTCTTTAACGCGCGAAGCCGCAAGGATACCGCAAGCACTGGACGCAAAGGCAGCCTCGTCCATTATGATTACATCTTCACAAGCTTCGGAAGAATGCCATGCCTCGCTGGACCAGCACACTCGCGTTCGCCACCCTTGCCGTGCTTGCCGTTGCCGCCCATGCGGTCCAGGCGGTCCACGCCGCCGAGCCGCGCAGCATCCTCCTGACGGCCGACCGGGTCTGGACCGGCGACGGCCAGGCGCGCGCCGGCTGGGCGGTGCTGGTGGAGAACGGCCGCATCAAGGAAGTCGGCCCGGCCGACCGCGTGAGCGCCCCTGCCGACGCCGAGCGCATCGCCCTGCCCGGCAAGACCCTGATCCCGGGCCTGATCGACCTGCATTCGCACGTGCTGCTCCATCCCTACAACGAGACCACCTGGGACGACCAGGTGATCAAGGAGCAGGTCGAGTTCCGCACCCTCCTCGCCGGCAAGCATGCCAGGGAGACGCTGCAGGCCGGCTTCACCACCCTGCGCGACCTCGGCACCGAAGGCGCGAACTATGCCGACGTCGGCGTCAAGCGCGCCATCGAACAGGGGGTGATCGAGGGTCCGCGCCTGCTGATCGCCACCAAGGCCATCGTCGCCAGCTTCAGCTACGGCCCGGCCGAGCGCAGCTACCGGCCCGACATGGAGATTCCCTACGGCGCCCAGGAAGCGACCGGCGTCGACGAAGTGACGAAAGCCGTGCGCGAGCAGGCCTCGCACGGCGCCGACTGGATCAAGTTCTATGCCGACTACCGCACCGGCGTGGACGGCAGCAGCCGCCCGACCTTCACGCTGGAAGAGATGAAGGCGATGGTAGCCGCGGCCCACGTCACGGGACGCAAGGTGGCGGCCCACGCCAGCACCGACGAAGCGATCCGCATGGCGGTGCTGGCCGGCGTCGACACCATCGAGCACGGCTACGGCGCCAGCGAAGCGACCCTGCGCCTGATGAAGGAGCGCGGCACCGCCTACATCCCGACCCTGACGGCGCCTGAGGCGATCGGCGAATACTTCCAGAAGCACGTGCGCGGCGGTGCGCCGACGCCCTCGATGAAGGAAGCGGCGCGCGCCTTTGCGCTGGCGCGCAAGCTCGGCGTCTTGATCGGCAACGGCAGCGACGTCGGCGTGTTCGCCCACGGGACCAATGCGCGCGAGCTGGAGTGGATGGTGCGCCTGGGGATGACGCCTGTGGAGGCACTGCGTGCGGCGACCTCGGTGGCGGCCGACATCCTCGGCAAGGGCAAGGAGCTCGGCCGCCTGGCGCCCGGCGCGCTGGCGGACGTGGTCGCGGTCGAGGGCGATCCGACGGCGGACATCGGCGCGCTGCGCCAGGTCGGGCTGGTGATGAAGGGCGGGACGATCTACCGCCGCCCGTAACGGTGGGTTCGAGAACCCACCCTACGCCACCAGTGATGCACTTGTAGGGTGGACTCCCGAGTCCACGCCGTCTTTCGTGTCGATGCGTTCCCGGCCGCTTGCAAGCAGTTCGACACGCAAGCGCCGTACCGCGTGGACTCGGGAGTCCACCCTACCAACCCCGGCACGCGATACCACTTGCCTCCGCTCAGCCCGTAGGGTGGGTTCTCGAACCCACCGTGCTTTCGTGCGTCGCGAGCCCGATGGATGGCGATGCAGCGACACGCACGCGCCGTACGCCGTGGGTTCGAGAACCCACCCTACGGAACCGCGAACTCAAATACGCACTCTAACAGTGCACCGCGGCACCATCATTTGTCATGTCGATTCTTGATACCTGCCATCAATACGGTAATCACGAATCGCTATGACGGCCATTCACGGACATGCGGATATCCACAATATCCACGCCTGTGGGTTTTTGTGATGATGTCTTCACCATCAACCTCTCGTGAAGAGTTGTCATGAAAAAGCCATTCTATAAAATCCTGTATGTACAGGTGCTGTTCGCCATCGTGTTGGGCGTACTGCTCGGCGTGTTCTACCCCGAGCTGGGCACCAAGATGAAACCGCTGGGAGACGGTTTCATCAAACTGATCAAGATGATCATCGCTCCGGTGATCTTCTGTACCGTCGTCGCCGGTATCGCCGGCATGCAGGACATGAAGAAGGTCGGCCGCGTCGGCGGCAAGGCCCTGCTCTACTTCGAAGTCGTGTCCACCTTCGCCCTGGTTATCGGCCTGGTCGTGGCCAACATCGCCAAGCCGGGCGCCGGCTTCAACGTCGACGTCGCCCACCTCGACACCAAGTCGATCGCCCAGTACACCGAAAAGGCTCAGCACCAGAGCACGGTGGACTTCATCATGAACATCATCCCCAACACCTTCGTCGATGCCTTCGCCAAGGGCGACATCCTGCAGGTGCTCCTGATCGCGATCCTGTTCGGCACAGCGCTGTCGATCCTCGGCGAGCGCGGCCGCGCGACGACCCGCATCATCGAGGACTTCTCGCACGCCATCTTCGGCGTGGTGAACATCGTCATGAAGCTGGCCCCGATCGGCGCCTTCGGCGCGATGGCCTTCACGATCGGCAAGTACGGCCTGGCCTCGCTGATCCCGCTGGCCAAGCTGATGGGTTCGTTCTACCTGACCTGCGCCCTGTTCGTCTTCGTCGTCCTCGGCTTCATCGCCAAGATGACCGGCTTCTCGATCTTCAAGTTCATCTCCTACATCAAGGAAGAACTGCTGATCGTGCTGGGCACCAGCTCGTCGGAATCGGCGCTGCCGGCCCTGATGCGCAAGCTCGAAAAGCTGGGCTGCTCGAAGTCGGTGGTGGGCCTGGTGGTCCCGACCGGTTACTCGTTCAACCTGGACGGCACCAACATCTACATGACCATGGCCGCCCTGTTCGTTGCCCAGGCAACCAACACCGAGCTGACCCTGACCCAGGAGCTGACCATCCTGGCGGTGGCGATGCTGACCTCGAAAGGCGCTTCGGGCATCACCGGCGCCGGTTTCATCACCCTGGCGGCAACGCTGGCCGTGGTGCCGACCATCCCGGTGGCCGGCATGGCGCTGATCCTCGGCATCGACCGCTTCATGAGCGAATGCCGCGCCCTGACCAACTTCGTCGGCAACGGCGTGGCCTCGGTGGTGGTGTCGAAGTGGGAAAACGAGCTGGACAAGGAGCGCATGCACGCCGTGCTGTCGGGCACCTACGTCGACGACGACGCCAAGGGCCTGCAGCCGGTGCGCGAAGCCGCCTGATCCACGCTCTTCGCAGCAAAAAACCGCGCCTCGGCGCGGTTTTTTTACGTCCCGAATTTTTCCCGAACGCGTCCCGCTCCGGCACTCCCGCCCGGGCAATGCTAAGATCGCTTGCTGGAAAGACAAGCACGAATAAAGGGGACAGCGACATGAATGCACACGGCAACGACAGCAGCACCCGGCACGTCTTCGACACCGCCATCGCCCTGACGGGCGAGGACGGCACGGCCCTGCAGGGCCAGACCCATCCCGACTACGGCAACATGGTCGGCCCCTTCGGCGGCGTGATCGCGGCGACGCTGATGAACGCGGTGATGCGCCATCCGCAGCGCCTGGGCGACCCGGTATCCCAGACCGTCCACTTCGCCGCGCCGATCGCCGATGGCGGCTTTTCGGTGCAGGCGCGCATCATGCGCACCAACCGCACGACCCAGCACTGGCAGGTCGAACTGCTGCAGCAAGGCGAAGTGGCGGCGTTTGCCACCTTCGTCACCGCCGTGCGCCGCGAGACCTGGTCCGCCCTCGACGCCGCCTTCCCGGAAGTGCCGCCGCCCGTCAGCATCGAACCGGCCGCGCCGATCGCCCGCGCCGCCTGGACCGCGCGCTACGAGATGCGCTTCGTCGACGGCGCCCCGCTGGTCGCGCACGCACACACCGACAGTTCCCAGACCCGCCTCTGGATCCGCGACACGCCCGGCCGGCCGCTCGATTTCCTGTCGCTGGCGGCGATGTGCGACGCCTTCTACCCGCGCATTTTCGTGCGCCGTCCAAAGTGGGTGCCGATCGGTACGGTCGCGCTGACCACCTACTTCCACGCCGACGCCGGCCAGCTGGCAGCCCTGGGCAGCGCGCCGCTGCTGGGCGTGGCGCGCGCGCTGCGCTTCGGCAACGGCTTCTTCGACCAGAGCGCCGAAATGTGGAGCGAACAGGGCGAGCTGCTGGCCACCAGTCACCAGGTCGTCTATTTCAAGGAATAGCGCGGCGGCCCGGCGGCAAGCTGGCGCGGATGCGCTGCGACGGATGGCGCCGGCCGCCCAGCCCGATGGGTTGATTTGCTCTATAGAAATTGTATGTACGCATTGATAATGCGCGGAAATTTTCCCTCAAAACTGTTGAACTAAGGAAGTTTCCACCCCTCAAAGCTTACTCTTTCACGCTATTTAGCAAGGGTAAGTTTTGATGACATTCGCTTCTGTTGCAACCGCTCGTATCCACCACGTCCTGGCCGCCAGCATCATGCTCGCCTTTGCCGGCGCTGCCTCGGCCCAGACCGCCAAGACGCTCGTCGAGCCAGCCTTCGATTCCCCGGCCGCCAGCAGCGCGCCGACCGTCGCCGCCGCCGCCGTGCTGCCTACCGCCACCACCGTCACCGGCCACCTGTACGTGTCCCCGACCGGCTCCGACTCGAACCCGGGCACGCAAGCCAAGCCCGTAAAGACCATTGCCCGCGCCGACGCGCTGGCGAAAGCCGGCTACGTGATCCACGTGGCGCCGGGCACCTACAACGTCGCCGCGCCCTCGACCGGCAGCGCCGGCATCCGCACGACCAAGAGCGGCACCGCCACCGCCCGCATCAGGTTCGTGTCCGACGTCAAGTGGGGTGCGAAGATCGTCTTCTCGGGCACCGGCATGGGCTGGAACTCGAAAGGCGCCTATGTCGACATCGAAGGCTTCGACATCACCGGCAGCGGCCGTATCGGCATCCTGGCCGAGGGCGGCAAGGAACGCATCGCGAACAACTTCGTCCACGACCTGAAGGTCAGCGGCGGCTGCAACGGCGGCGGCGGCGCGGCGATCGACGCCTGGGGTCCGGGCGGCGGCGCGGTGATCGATTCGAACGTCGTGCGCAACATCGGCGCGCAATGGGTCGCGGCGCAAAGCTGCAACACCGTGCAGGGCATCTACCTGACCAACCAGAACAACGTCGTCTCGAACAACATCATCTCGGGCGTGGCTTCGGTGGGCATCAACAGCTGGCACGGCGCGACGTCGAACATCTACGTCAACAACACCATTTTCGGCAACAAGATGGGTATCGTGATCGGCCACGGCGACAGCGGCGCGACCTCGGCCGGCACCAGCAACAACTACGTGGCCAACAACATCGTCTACCGCAATGCCTACGGCATCACGGAGATGGGCACGGTCGGCAAGAACAACCGCTACGCCAACAACCTGGTGTTCAATACCGGCCGCGCCTGGCTGGTGAAGGGCACTGTCAGCGCCACCGTCGCGGCCGAACCGCAGTTCGTGAACTACCAGGCCAACGGCACCGGTGACTATCGCCTGAAGAGCACCTCGCCGGCCGTCAACAAGGGCAGCGCGACCTCGGCCCCGGCGCTCGACTTCGCTGGTGTCGCCCGTCCGCGCGGCGGCGCCCACGACATCGGCGCTTACGAGTTCTAAGCCGGCAGGCTAACGGAACGAAGCCCCGCAGGCTGTACGCCTTGCGGGGCTCTTTTCGTTTACGGCAGGATGCCGTGCTGGCCGACGTTGCAGGACGTAGGGTGGGCGCCCCGTGCCCACGCGTGAAGTCTGCGTCGTGTTGGCATTCATGAAGCGCCGCGTCTGCTCATCGTTTACGCGTGGGCACAGGGCGCCCACCCTACGCTCGCAACATCGCGACATCACGCGCGCAACGGCATCTTGCTCAGCAGCTTGTCCAGCGTGATCGGATAATCCCGGATCCGCACCCCGGTCGCGTTGTAGATCGCATTCGCCACCGCCGCGCCGACGCCGCAGATGCCCAGTTCGCCCACGCCCTTGGCCTTCATCGGCGAGGATACCGGGTCGGTCTCGTCGAGGAAGACCACTTCCTGGTGCGGGATGTCGGCGTGCACCGGCACTTCGTAGCCGGCCAGGTCGTGGTTCACGAAGAAGCCGCGCCGCTTGTCGACCACCAGGTCCTCCATCAGCGCCGCGCCCACGCCCATGGTCATCGCGCCGATCACCTGGCTGCGCGCCGACTTCGGGTTCAGGATGCGCCCGGCCGCGCACACCGCCAGCATGCGCCGCACCCGCACCTCGCAGGTGTCGACGTCGACGCCGACCTCCACGAAGTGGGCGCCGAAGGTCGACTGCTGGAACTTCTTGTCGAGGTCGCCGTACTCCATGGTGTCCTCGCCGACAATCTCGCCGCCCTGGGCCACCTGGGCCAGCGGCACCGAACGGCCGCCCGCGCGCACCGCGCCGTCGACGAATTCGGCCGTGGCCACGTCCAGCCCGGCCCTGGCCGCGATCGCCTCGCGCAGCTTGACGCAGGCGGCATAGACGCCGGCGGTGGAGCTGTTCCCGCCCCACTGCCCGCCCGAGCCGGCGGACACCGGGAAGGTCGAGTCGCCCAGCTTCACCGCCACGCGCTCGAGCGGCAGGCCCATCATCTCGGCCGCGGTCTGGGCGATGATGGTGTAGCTGCCGGTGCCGATGTCGGTCATGTCGGTTTCGACCGTCACGCTGCCATTGCGTTCGAGGCGCACGCGCGCCGCCGACTTCATGACCATGTTGTTGCGGAAGGCCGAGGCCACGCCCAGGCCGACCAGCCAGCGGCCGTCGCGCACCTGGCCCGGCTGGGCATTGCGCTTGTTCCAGCCGAAGCGCTCGGCGCCCTGGCGCATGCACTCGACGAAACGCCGCTGCGAGAACTTGCGGCCCGGCTTCTCGGGGTCGCTGGTGGTGTCGTTGACGATGCGGAAGGTGACCGGGTCCATCTTCAGTTTTTCCGCCATCTCGTCGATCGCGATCTCGAGCGCCATCATGCCCGGCGCCTCGCCCGGCGCGCGCATCGCGTTCGCCTCGGGCAGGTCGAGCACGGCCAGGTTCAGGCGCGTCAGGCGATGCTCGCCCGCGTACAGCAAGCGCGTCTGCTGCACGGCGGTCTCGGGCTGGCCGCCCGGCAGGTCGCCGGACCAGCTTTCGTGGGCGATCGCGGTAATGCGGCCCTCGCGGGTGGCGCCGATGCGGATGCGCTGGATGGTCGCCGGCCGGTGCGTGGTGTTGTTGAACATCACGGCGCGGGTCAGGTTCACCTTCACCGGCCGCTGCGCCGCGCGCGCGCCGAGCGCCGCCAGCAGCGCCTCGGCGCGCAGGAACAGCTTGCCGCCGAAGCCGCCGCCGATGTAGGGCGAGATCAGGCGCACGTTCTCGACCGGGATGCCGAGCGTCTTGGCCATGTCCTGGGTGCCCCAGTGGATCATCTGGTTCGAGGTCCACAGCGTGAGCTTGCCGTCGTTCCAGGCGGCGACCGAGGCGTGCGGCTCCATCATCGCGTGCGACTGGTCCGGCGTGGTATAGGTGGCGTCCAGCTTCACCGGGGCGCCGGCGAAACCGGCGGCGAAGTTGCCGTGTTTCGTTTCCGGCTTGTCGTCGGTCTTCGGCAGCCTGGCGCTCTTCTTCGCGCGCTCGAGGTCGTACTCCCCTTTCTGCTCGACGTATCTGACCTTCACCAGCGGCGCGGCGGCGCGCGCCTGCTCGAAGGTCTGGGCAACCACCACGGCCACGGCCTGGTGGTAGTGCTCGACCTCGGGCCCGGCCAGCAGCTTCGCGGTGTTGTACTTGCCCTTGCCGAGCTGGCCGGCGTTCTGGTACGTGACGATCGCGAGCACGCCCGGCGAGCGGCGCGCGGCCTCGACGTCGATCGAGGCAATGCGCCCCTTGGCGATGGTGGCGCCGACCACGTAGCCGTAGGCGGCGTCGGGCACGGTCTCGTGCTGCTCGTAGGCGTAGCGCGCGGTGCCGGTGGTCTTGAAGGGGCCGTCGATGCGGTCGACCGGTTGGCCGACGACCTTCAGCTGGTCGATCGGATTGGTGGTGGCGGGTGTCGTGAATTTCATGGTCAGGCTTTCCTTCCTTCAGCCAGCACGGCGGCGAGCGTACGCTCGACCAGGGGAACCTTGAACGCGTTCTGGTCGGTGGGTTTCGCGCCGGCCAGCAGGCGCTCGACCACGGCATGCGCGCCGCCCGGCATGGCGCTTTCCGCGGCCGGGACGCGCCAGGGCTTGTGGGCGACGCCGCCCAGCGCCACGCGGCCGCTGCCGTCCGGCAGCACCACGGCCGCCACCGACACCAGCGCGAACGCATACGAGGCGCGGTCGCGCACCTTGCGGTAGAAATGCCGTCCGCCGAGCGGCGCCGGCAGCGTCACGGCGGTGATCAGCTCGCCGGCCGCGAGGGTGTTCTCGATGTGCGGGGTATTCCCGGGCAGACGATAGAAGTCGGCGATCGGGATCACGCGCGTGCTGCCGTCGCCGCGCACGGTCTCGACGCCGGCGTCGAGCAGCTGCATCGCCACCGCCATGTCGCTCGGGTGGGTCGCGATGCAGGCCTCGCTGTGGCCGACGATCGCATGGTTGCGATTGTAGCCGCCGATGGCCGAGCAGCCGCTGCCCGGCACGCGCTTGTTGCAGGCTTGCGCGGTGTCGTAGAAATACGGGCAGCGCGTGCGCTGCAGCAGGTTGCCGGCGGTGGTTGCCTTGTTGCGCAGCTGGGCCGATGCGCCGGCCAGCAGGGCACGCGAGAGCACGCCGTAGTCGCGCCGCACCCGGGCGTCGCCCGCCAGGTCGACGTTCAGCACCTGGGCGCCGATGCGCAGCCCGCCCTGGGGCGTGGCCTCGATCCGGTCCAGGCCGAGGTGGTTCACGTCGATCAGGTGCGGGGGCGTTTCGATCTCGAGCTTCATCAGGTCGAGCAGGTTGGTGCCGCCGGCGACGAAGCGCGAACCCGGCGTGCGCTCGGCGGCCAGCGCCGCCTCGGCCGGCGTGCGGGCGCGCTGGTAGGTGAATGCCTTCATGCCTTGCCTCCTGTGCTGGCACCGGCGACCTCGGAAATCGCCTCGATGATGTTGGAGTAGGCGCCGCAGCGGCAGATGTTGCCGCTCATGCGTTCGCGGATCTCGTCGACCGACAGCAGCGGCTTCTGGTTCAGGTCGGCCGTCACGTGGCTCGGCAGGCCCTTGCGGATCTCGTCCAGCACCGACACCGCCGAACAGATCTGCCCCGGCGTGCAGTAACCGCACTGGTAGCCGTCGTGTTTCACGAAGGCCGCCTGCATCGGATGCAGCTTGCCGGGCTGGCCCAGGCCCTCGATGGTGGTGACCTCGCCGCCGTCATGCATCACGGCCAGGCTGAGGCAGGAATTGATGCGGCGGCCGTCGGCGATCACGGTGCAGGCGCCGCACTGGCCCTGGTCGCAGCCCTTCTTGGTGCCGCTCAGGTGCAGGTGCTCGCGCAGGGCGTCGAGCAGCGTGGTGCGGGTGTCCAGGTTCAGCTCGTGGACCTGGCCGTTGACGCGCAGCCTGACTGTGGAGGCCACCGGCGGCGTGGCGGGCGCCGTCGCGTTATTGGCTGCGACAGGCGCCTGGGCAGCGGCGCCGAGCGGCACCGCCGCGGCCGTGGCCGCCAGCGCGCCGGTCTTCAGCAGGCCGCGCCGGGAAATTTTCGCTTCGATGGGATCGTCCATGGTTTGGTCTTTCCGGGAATATGTGTCTGTTGGGCCACGCCGTGCCCATATGGCAGCGCAGCAGGTCGACTTATAGTAAATGCATTTTTCCGATGACGCGGCACGGTAGACTCCGCACACGACGGCAAGAATTCGGCGCGGGGACGATGTATCATTTTAGAAACTCAGCCCTCGCGTTCCCCACCTTTTACCGAAGGAAGCCGCCTTGAAGATCCGCCTGCGCCACACCGCCCCGCTTGCCGCCATGAGCGCCCTGTCCCTGCTCGCCCCGAGTGCCCAGGCACAGGTCCAGGCCCAGCAGCCCGCCCCGCTGAAGACCCAGGTCGCCGCCAGCGTGAACGCCAGCTACCCCTGGCTCGACGGCATCTACAAGGACCTGCACGCCCATCCCGAACTGGCCTTCCAGGAAGTGCGCACCGCCGGCAAGCTGGCGGCGGAGATGCGCAAGCTCGGCTTCACGGTGACGGAAAAAGTCGGCAAGACCGGCCTCGTCGCGATCTACAAGAATGGCCCCGGCCCGACCGTGATGGTGCGCACCGAGCTCGACGGCCTGCCGATGGAGGAAAAATCCGGCCTGCCCTGGGCCAGCCGCGCGAAAGCGACGAGCGACGGCCGCGAGAGCTTCACCGCGCACAGCTGCGGCCACGACATCCACATGTCGGCCTGGCTGGGCACCGCCCGCACGCTGCTGGACATGAAGTCGCAGTGGAGCGGCACCCTGATGTTCGTCGCCCAGCCGGCCGAGGAAACGGTGTCCGGGGCAAAAGCGATGCTGGCCGACGGCCTGTTCACCCGTTTCGCCAAGCCCGACTATGCGTTTGCCCTGCACTCCTGGCCGCTGGCGCACGGCACGGTCGGCTACAACGCGGGCGCGGTATCCTCGAACTCGGACGCGATCGAGATCGTGTTCAAGGGCCGCGGCGGCCACGGCTCGGCGCCCGACCAGGCGATCGACCCGATCGCGATCGCGGCGCGTTTTGTCGTCGACGTCCAGACCGTGGTCAGCCGCGAGAAGGACCCGAAGGAATTCGGCGTGGTGACGATCGGCGCGATCAATGGCGGCACGGTCGGCAACATCATCCCCGACAGCGTGCAGGTGCGCGGCACTATCCGCTCCTACAGCCCGCAGGTGCGCGCGAAGCTGCTTGACGGCGTCAAGCGCATCGCCGTGGCCTCGGCCGCGATGGCGAATGCGCCTGCGCCCCAGGTCGAGCTGATCCCGGGCGGCGCGACGATCGTCAACAGCGAGGCGCTGGTGCAGAAGCTCGAACCCGTGTTCAAGGATGCCTTCGGCGCGGACAAGGCCCAGCGCATGCCCGCCATGACCGCCAGCGAGGACTTCTCCCAGTTCGTCAACCAGGGCATCCCCTCGGTGTTCTTCTTCACCGGCGTGTACGACCCGAAGGACGTGGCGGAAGCGGCGCGCGAAGGCGGCAAGCCGGTCGCCTTCAACCACTCGCCCTTCTACGCGCCGGTGCCGGAACCGTCGATCAAGACCGCGGCCCAGGCGATGAGCCTCGCCGTGCTGAACGTACTCAAACGATAGCGCTCATTCGAGTTTGAAAACGACGTCGACCGGCTGCACCAGCTTCAGCGCCTCGACGGCCAGGTACTCGCTCGCCTCGACCCGCGCCGCGCTGCCGCGGCGCTCCATGAAGTCGGCGCGCAGCAGGCCGATGCTGTAGCCGACGTTCTTCACCCCGCCAGGCGTCACGGCGGTGACGGGGCCCAGCTTGCGGCGCGCGCCCTTGGCGATCAGTTCGGCGCGGCGGCGCGCGTCGCGCAAGGCATTCGTCATCAGTTCGGCCTCGACCTGCTCGCGCTCGCTGGTGTCGAAGGAGGTCGCGAAGCTGTTCAGGTTCGGCATGCCGAGCAGCGGCGCCACCACCGCGCGCCACTTCGACAGGTCGCGCATGTTCACGCGCACGCTGCTGCGCACTTCGTACACCGGCGCCTCGACCGGCACACCCTTGCGCAACTCCTTGCGCACGTCGCGCGTTTCCAGGTCGTCCAGCGGGACGCCCTGCCCCTCCAGCAGCGCGCGGATCTCGGCAATCCTGGTCTCGACCGTGCCGCGCGCCAGCGCCGGGTCGGCGTCGGCCGCCAGGATCTCGAAATCGATCGCGCCGATATCCGGCATGCGGTAGACCGATGCGTCGGCGCTCACGTGCACGAAGGGGTAGGACGGCAAGGGCGAGGCCTGGGCGGCGGGCAGGGCCGCGATCGCGGCGGCGATGGCGAATTGCTTCAGCATGAAGTCTCCTCTAGGCATTGGAAGTCCGAGCATAGGCGAATCTAGACAGAATTGTCTATTATATTTTTACTCGTCTCATCCCGCACACGAATTAAGTAGACAATCGTTTCTAGACAAGCTATTCTGGTTTTCAGCAAGCTTGCCAAGGAAACCATCATGCCCAGCACACCCGACATCCCGAAGCCGACCGCGGCCGAACTCGATCTCCTGCAGGTACTGTGGCCGCTCGGCGCGGCCACCGCGCGCCAGGTGCACGAGGCGATGCAGAAGCACCGTCCCGAGGTCACCTATGCCACCGTGCTGCGGCTGATGCAGATCATGCACGGCAAGGGCATCCTGATCCGCGACGAGAGCGAACGTTCCCACGTCTACGCGCCGGCCCAGCCCCAGGATTCGCTGCAGACCAACCTCCTGAAAGACCTGATGCAGCGCGCCTTCGCCGGCTCCGCCAAGGCCCTGGTCATGGCCGCGCTCAAGAGCGGGATCTCGAAGAAGGAGCGCGCCGAGATCGAGAAGCTGCTGAAGGAGGAAGACAAATGACGGCCCAGGCTTTCGTCGCCCAGCTCGGCTGGGTGCTGGTCGACTTCCTCTGGCAGGGCGCCCTGGTCGGCTGCGCCACGGCGCTGTTGCTGACGGCGCTGAGGAATGCGCGCGCCGAAGCGCGCTACCTGGTCGCCTGCGGCGGCCTGCTGCTGTGCCTGCTCTGGCCGGCCACGGCCCTGGTGCTGCGCCTGGCCGGCGACGACGCGGCCACGACGAGCGCCGCCCTGCTCCTCGGCCAATGGCTGGCCGACGGCGGCGCGGCCCAGGCGGGCGGCTGGAGCGGCCTGTTGCAGGGCAGCCTGTCGTGGATCGTCGGCGCCTGGGCCTGCTGCGCCGCCCTGCTGGGCCTGCGCATGGTCTTCGGACTGCTGTGGGTCAGGCAGGCCGCGCGCGGGCACGGCACCGATGCGCACTGGCAGGCGCGCGTTGCCGGCATGGCGCGCGGCTTCGGCATCGCGCGCCAGGTCGGGCTGCGCGTGGTCGAGGACCTGGCCAGCCCGGTTACGGCCGGCTGGCTCAGGCCGGTGGTGCTGGTGCCGGCCGCGCTGGTGACGGGCATGCCGGCGCATCTGCTCGAAGCGCTGCTGGCGCACGAACTGGCGCACGTCAGGCGCTGCGACTACCTGGTCAACCTGGTCCAGAGCGCGATCGAAACCCTGCTCTTCTACCACCCGGCTGTGTGGTGGATCTCGCACCGTATCCGCGTCGAACGCGAACACATCGCGGACGACCTGGCCGCAAGCGCACTGGGCGAACCACGCCGCCTCGCGCTGGCGCTTTCCGAACTGGAGAAGCTCCAGTTTTCCCACCACCACCTGGCCCAGGCGGCCAACGGAGGAGATCTCATGCAACGCATCAAACGACTGGTACGTCCCGACACCGAGGCCCTGAACTGGAAGGCCGCAATCCCCGTACTGGGCCTGGCCGTGGCCTGCATCGCCGGCTGCGCGCAGACGCCGGCCGCGGTCGATGAAAAGGGGCAGCAGGCGCAGGCCGCCGATGCCGTCGCGACCAAGCCGATTGCCCAGTTCCACAGCTGCGCCAAGCCGCACTATCCGGCCGAGGCCTTGGCCAAGCGCGTGGAAGGCACGGTCACGCTGCGCTTCAGGATCGAGCCCAACGGCAGCGTCTCCCAGTCGAGCGTGCTGAAGTCCAGCGGCGACGTGTCGCTCGATGAAGCGGCCCGCGTCGCGATCGCGAAGTGCACCTTTACTCCGGGGACCGTCAACGGCAAGCCGCAGGCGGCCTGGGTTCCGGTGCAGTACGTCTGGAAGCTCTGATCCCTCCGGGTCTCGGAATGACAAAGGGCGCTGGAAATCCAGCGCCCTTTTGTTTTACCGCCTGAAATGGATCAGACCGCCGACACGTCCAGCTCGGCGCCGGTGGCCGCCAGCACCTGTTCCTTGCTCACGCCCGGCGCCAGCTCGACCAGCTTGAGGCCGGTCTCGGTGACGTCGATCACGCCCAGGTCGGTGATGATGCGGTCGACCACGCCCACGCCGGTCAGCGGCAGGTCGCACTTCTTGAGGATCTTGTGGGAGGTGGAACCGTCCTTGGCGGTGGCGACGTGTTCCATCACCACGACCACGCGCTTGACGCCGGCCACCAGGTCCATCGCGCCGCCCATGCCCTTCACCATCTTGCCCGGGATCATCCAGTTGGCCAGGTCGCCGCGCTCGGAAACCTGCATCGCGCCCAGGATGGCGAGGTTGATCTTGCCGCCGCGGATCATGCCGAAGGAATCGGCCGAGCTGAAGTAGGCAGCGCCCGGCAGCGCGGTCACGGTCTGCTTGCCGGCGTTGATCAGGTCGGCGTCGACCTCTTCGTCCGTCGGGAAGGGGCCGATGCCGAGCAGGCCGTTCTCGGACTGCAGGAAGACCTCGATATCCTCCGGTACGTAGTTGGCGACCAGGGTCGGCAGGCCGATACCCAGGTTCACATAGAAGCCGTCCTGCAGCTCTTTCGCTGCGCGCGCGGCCATTTCATCACGAGTCCATGCCATGTTCTGTCTCCGATCAGTTCGTGCGCACGGTGCGCTGTTCGATGCGCTTTTCCGGCGAAGGGTTGTGGACGATGCGGTGCACGAAAATGCTCGGGGTATGCACCTGGTCCGGATCGATCTCGCCGATCTCGACCAGTTCCTCGACTTCCACGATGCAGACCTTGCCTGCGGTGGCCACGTTCGGATTGAAGTTGCGCGCGGTCTTGCGGAACACCAGGTTGCCGGCCTTGTCGGCCTTCCAGGCCTTGACCAGCGAGACGTCGGGCAAGAGCGCGCGTTCCATGACGTAATGCTCGCCGTCGAATTCGCGGGTTTCCTTGCCTTCGGCGACGATGGTGCCGTAGCCGGTCTTGGTAAAGAAAGCCGGGATGCCGGCGCCGCCGGCGCGCAGCTTCTCGGCCAGCGTGCCCTGCGGGGTGAATTCGAGTTCGAGTTCGCCGGCCAGGAACTGGCGTGCGAACTCCTTGTTCTCGCCGACGTAGGAAGCGATCATCTTCCTGATCTGGCGGGTTTCGAGCAGCTGGCCGAGGCCGAAGCCGTCGACGCCCGCATTGTTCGAAATCGCGGTGAGGTTCTTGACGCCCGAATCGCGCAGCGCCTCGATCAGCGCCTCGGGAATGCCGCACAGGCCGAAGCCGCCGACGGCGATCGTCTGACCATCTTGGACGATACCGGCCAGCGCCGATCTCGCATCAGGATACACTTTGTTCATACCCGTCCCTTGTATAGGTTAAGCAAACGCTTTTTATGTACTGCAGAGTAGAGAATCCAGCATAGAATACGCGTCTCGAAAGCACAATACCGTAGAAATACCGGGCCGGAGCAACCCCGCCCCGCTCCCTGTCCCTCACAGGCCTGCACCAGATGAATCCATCATACGCCATCGATTACGAAATGATTTTCCAGCATGCGCCGGTCGGCATGTGCATTTCGGTGAACCGTGTGATCCAGTCCTGCAATGCGGCGCTCGCCGGCATGTTCGGCTATGAGCGCGGCCAGCTCGACGGCCAGTCCTTCGCCGTGCTCTACCCGACGATGGACGAATTCCTGCGCACCGGGGACCGCATCGTGCCGATCATGAACGCGCGTGGCCGCTATTCCGACGAACGGATCATGCGCCGCGGCAACGGCGAACTGTTCTGGTGCCATGTGACCGGACGCGCGCTGAACGCCGCCGAGCCGCTCGGCGCCGGCGTCTGGACCTTCGAGGACGTGAGCGAGAAACGCCCGGTGACGGCGGAACTCACCCCGCGCGAGCGCGAGATCGCGGCGCTGCTGGTGGAAGGGAAAACGAGCAAGGTGATCGCGCGCGAGACCGATCTCAGTCCGCGCACGGTGGAGATGCACCGGGCCAAGCTGATGCGCAAATTCTCGGCCTCGACCTCGTCGGAGCTGGTGCACAAGCTGGTGGGCGTGGCGCGCTAGGGTGTGTCTGGCTGAACGCCGATGAGCGGGAATACAATTGTTGCCGCGACGCGTAGGGTGGGGTTATTGAGGCTGGGGGCCTCAATAACCCCACCCTACTATTGTCATGCGCTAGCTGAACGCGCAAACGGCCCCCGCCCACTCTGCTGGCGGAGCCAAAACGCCTGAATTCAGTCAGATAGCCCCTAGGGGCCTTCGAGGGACACCAGCAAGGGCTGCGGCGCGGCGGGAAGCGGCGCGGCACAGCTCAGCGCGCCGGCCAGGCCGGGGAATGCGAACGGGTAGTCGCCGCCGGGCAGGCGCGCCAGCTTGATATGGGCCTCGTACCGGCACCACAGGCGGTAGAACATCATCATCCGCTCTTCCGGCGGACAAAGGCGCAGGGCCTCGACATCCTGGGGAGAAAAACTCTGTTCGGCCAGCGCCATGACGTCGCGCGCGGGATCGATGCGCTCGATGTCGAGGCCGACTTCGGTGGCGGTGCTCGCCGCGCAGGCCACCCACGAGCCGCTGTGCGAGATGCTGAAGGACACGCCGGCATCGGCCGGACAAACGAGCGCGGGCGCTCTGCCCGGCCTTTCCTCGATCGCCAAGGCTTCGGGGGCCAGGCCGAGCAGCCGGCCCAGCGCCAGGCGCAGCAGTGCGCGCCCGGCGACGAACTGGCGGCGGCGCTCGGCGCGCACGAAACGCGCGAGGCGGGCGCGCTCGGATTCGCCGAGCCAGGCGGCGTAGCGCGTCCAGGCGGACGCGGGCAGCAGCGCGGTGTCGCTCAGCCACACGAGCGTATCGGGCTTCGCCATCGCGCCGCCGGCCTGCTTCACTGCTTGATCTTGACGAAATCGCCCTTGAGCGCGACGCCGGCCATCACCGCGCCTTCATGGCATTCGAATTCGGTCTCGCTCGAATTCTCGATGTTCTTGTAGTTGCTGACGATGTTCACGACGGCGTTCGCGCCCAGTTCCTGGGCACGTGCCTGCAGGCGCAGCATGGCCGACAGGAAGGCCCAGTTGCAGGCGGTCTCGGCCGACTTGCCGAAGGCATTCGTCTTCTGGCTGGTCTGGTCGGTGGAGAGCTTTTGCAGCACCTTCGGGGTCGCCTGCTTGCCGAAGTAGAACTTCACGGAGTCGCCCAGGCGCTCCCTGGCGTTGTTCGCCGACATGGCCGCTTCCAGCGGCAGCATCAGCTTGGTGTCGCGGGCCTGCGCCGGCAGGGTGCTGCCGAAGGCGGCTGCGGTGACGGCGATGCTCAGAATAATTTCTTTCATGTTGTTATTTGCTTTCAAGGATAGTGGGAAGGCGCGGCCCCGCCTGCTGCCGGGCCGCGCCGGCGGAACTTCAGTTCGCGGCAACGGCGTTGTCGTCGGCGCCCGACGGGCCGCCGACCGCGGCGTCGTAGTTGGCGACGATGTAGTTGCTGGCCAGCTGGGCCACGCGGGTCAGCATCATGTTGTCGTTCACACCCAGGGTGAAGCCGCCGCTCATGGCGCTGGAACGCTGGAAGAATTCCGGCGTGGCGACGACCTTGCCGGTCTCGTCGCGGAAGGTCACGCGCATCAGCACGCCCGAGCTGCCGGCCAGCGGCCCCAGGAACACGCGCTTGGTGGTGCTCTTGAACGACATCTCTTCGACGATCGGCTCGACGGTCAGGGTGCGGCCGTTGGCCGGACGGCTGTTCCACTGCTGCAGCGACGGCGCCAGGTTCTTCTCCAGGTTGGCGCCGATCTTCGCCAGCGCGGCCGGGTTGCCGTTGTAGCCGGCCTTGTAGGCCACCGGCTTGACGTCGATGCGGCCATAGG
Source organism: Massilia haematophila (assembly GCF_042647645.1). Taxonomy (NCBI): domain Bacteria; kingdom Pseudomonadati; phylum Pseudomonadota; class Betaproteobacteria; order Burkholderiales; family Oxalobacteraceae; genus Massilia; species Massilia haematophila. Next base: position 1,954,110 of record NZ_JBHRVV010000001.1, read on the forward strand.
ACTTGAAGGCGGTAGCCGGGGCTGGATTGTGGGTGGACGAGGCCTTGATGCTGGTGGCGCAGCCCGTCACCAGCGGCAGTGCAACGACGATCGAGGCTGCCAGCAGTGCGCGGCGGGTAGTTTTCATTCTTGTTTCCCTTCTCAAGTGGTGGAAGAACATCGTTTGAAAATCAACGACGTGTTGATACCGCCGAACGCAAAGTTGTTCGACATGACGTATTCGCAGTCGAGGCTTCGTCCTTCGCCCCGGATATAGTCCAGTTGCCCGCACTGCGGGTCGACCTCGTTCAGGTTCAGGGTCGGCGCGAACCAGCCCTCGCGCATCATCTCGATGCTGAACCAGGCTTCGAGCGCGCCGCAGGCGCCGAGCGTATGGCCCATGTAGCTCTTCAGCGAGCTGATCGGCATACGGCTGCCGAACACCGCGTGCGTGGCCTGGGTCTCGGCCAGGTCGCCCTGGGCGGTCGCGGTGCCGTGGGCGTTGACGTAGCCGATCGCATCCGGCGCCAGGCCCGCGTCCTGCAGCGCCAGCTGCATCGCCACCTGCATCGTCGCCGCGTTGGGCTGGGTGACGTGGGTGCCGTCGCTGTTGGTGCCGAAGCCCACCAGCTCGGCGTAGATGGTGGCGCCGCGCGCCAGGGCGTGCTCGCGCTCCTCCAGGATCAGGCTGCCGGCGCCCTCCCCGATCACCAGGCCGTCGCGTTCGGTGTCGAAGGGACGCGGCGTGGCTTCCGGGGTGTCGTTGCGGGTGCTGGTGGCGAACAGGGTGTCGAACACCGCCGCCTCGGTCGCGCACAGCTCCTCGGCGCCGCCGGCGATCATCGCCACCTGGCGGCCAGCCTTGATCGCCTCGTAGGCGTAGCCGATGCCCTGGCTGCCCGAGGTGCAGGCCGAGGACGTCGTGAACACGCGCCCGGTGAGGCCGAAGAACACGCCGATGTTGACCGGCGCCGTGTGCGCCATCATCTTGATGTAGGTGGTGGCGTTGATACCGCGCGTGGTGCGCTCCTCGATCATGCGGCCGAAGTCGCCGATCGCGCTGGTGGTGCCGGCCGAGGAGCCGAAGGAGACGCCCATCTGGCCGCTGGTGAGCAGCGGATGCTCGAGCAGGCCGGCGTCGATCAGCGCCAGTTCGCTGGCGCGGGTGGCCAGCAGCGCCACGCGTCCCATGCTGCGCGTGGCCTTGCGGTTGTAGCGCTCGGACAGTTCGAAGGGCGCGGCGGGCGCGCCCAGGCGCGTGTTCAGGCCTTCGTAGTCGGCCCAGTCCTGCATCCGCACGATGGCGTTGCGGTATTCGCCGAGGCGGGTGCGCACGCTGGCCCAGTCGTTGCCGAGCGGGCTGATGCCGGCCATGCCGGTGACGACGACGCGGCGGTTCATGCCAGGCCTCCGTTCACCGACAGCACCTGGCGCGTGACGTAGCCGGCGTCGTCCGACATCAGGTAGCTGACCGCCGCCGCCACCTCTTCCGGGCGGCCGACGCGGCGCGCCGGGATCATCTTCAGCGCTTCTTCCATCGGCACCTCGTCGATCATGTCGGTCTCGATCAGGCCGGGCGCGACGCAGTTGACGGTGATGTTGCGCTTGGCCAGTTCCAGCGCCAGCGCCTTGGTGGCGCCGATGATGCCGGCCTTGGCCGCGCTGTAGTTGACCTGGCCGCGGTTGCCGACCAGGCCGGACACCGAGGCCATGGTCACGATGCGGCCGGGCTTGCGGCGCTGGACCATGGGCATCACCAGCGGGTTGAGCACATTGAAGAAGCCGTCGAGATTGGTGCCCAGCACCTGGTCCCACTCTTCGCCGGTCATGGCCGGGAAGGCGGTGTCGCGCGCGACGCCGGCATTCGCCACCACGCCGTAGTAGCAGCCGTGGGCCTCGATGTCGGCCGCCAGCGCGGCGGCCGTGGCCTCGCGTTCGGCGATGTCGAACTGCAGCACGCGGGCCTTGCCGCCGGCCGCTTCGATCTCGGCGGCCACCGCATCCGCCTCAAGACGGCGGCTGCGGCAATGCACCACCACCTGGTAGCCGTCGCGCGCCAGGCGCAGCGCGATCGCCTTGCCGATGCCGCGCGAGGAACCGGTCACCAACACAGTTTTGTCGATACTACTCATTCGGAACTCCGTTGCAAAAACTCTTCAACATGATCGGGTTGGAACACGGTAATCGTGGCGGTCGCCAGCTCGAGACCGCCGTTCGCATCATCGATGCGGCAATCGAAGGCGCCCAGGCCGTTCTCGCCCTGCAGCGCGCGCTGCACGTGGATGTGCAGCACGCTGCCGAGCGCGAACGCCGGCACGGCGCAGGCATAGCGCCGGCTGCCGAGCAGGAAGCCGACGCGCACCGGTTCGCCGCGCTGGCGCGCCGCATGGCCCGCGTGGGCCGCCACCGCCTGCGCCATGTACTCGACGCCGACCCAGGCGCCGACCGCGCCGTCGACCAGGAACATGGTGTCGCGCCGGATCGTCACCTGGGCGGTGAGCGTCTCGGCATCGACCGCCAGCAGGGTGTCGAGCAGCGACATGGCGCCGCTGTGCGGCACCAGGGAATGGATGTCGGGCAGGCTCACTGCATCCTCCCGAACACCAGGGCCGCGTTCGAGCCGCCGAAGGCGAAGGAATTGCTGAGCGCGTAGCGGATCGGCCGCCCCAGGCGGGCGCCGGGCGCCGCCACGTTCAGTGCGGGCAGCGCCGGATCGGGGACGCCATCCCACAGGTGAGGCGGCAGCTTGCCGTCGGGATTATCGTCCTGCATCGCCAGCCAGCAGAACGCCGCCTCCACCGCCCCGGCCGCGCCCAGGGTATGGCCGGTCAAGGGCTTGGTCGAGCTGACCGCGACCCGCTCGCCGAACAGCTCGGCCACCGCGCGCGACTCCATCGCGTCGTTCTGGACCGTCGCGGTGCCGTGCAGGTTGATGTAGTCGATGGCGGACGCTTCGATGCCGGCGCGGCGCAGGGCCTCGCTCATGGCGATGCGCGCCCCGCCGCCGGCCGGATCGGGCGCCGACATGTGGTGCCCGTCCGACGACTCGCCCCAGCCGCACAGGGCAACCGCAGCCGGCTCGCGGCTCATCAGGAACAGCGCGGCGCCCTCGCCCAGGTTAATGCCGTTGCGGCCGGCGCCGAGCGGATTGCAGCGCACGGCGCTGACCGATTCGAGCGCGGAAAAGCCCGCCACCGTGAAGCGGCACAGGGTGTCGACGCCACCGGCGACGACCGCGTCGACCAGGCCCATGCGGATCAGGCGCGCGGCGCTGGCCAGCGCCTTGGCGCTCGATGAGCAGGCGCTCGAATGGACATAGGCCGGGCCTTGGGTGCCGAGTTCGCGCGCCAGCAGCGCGGCCGGCGAGCCCATCTCCTGCTGGCCGTAGTGGAAGTCCTCGGGCAGCGCGCCGGTTTCCAGGTGGGCGGCCAGCGCGGCCTCGGTCGCGCCCACGCCCGAGGTGCTGGTGCCGACGATGACGCCGACACGCGCGGCGCCGTAGCGCGCGATGGCAGCGTCCACCGCGGGACGGATCTGCGCCATGGCGGCCAGGGCCAGCGCATTGTTGCGGCTCCTCAGCGGCAGCGGCAGGTGGCTCACATCCGGCAGCGCGCTCGCGACCTGCCCCAACGGCAGCGGACGGCCGGGCGAGCAGGCGTCCGACACGGTCAGTCCGGACACGGCCTCGTCCAGCAGGCGGCGCTTCAGCGTTTCGCGCTCGTCGCCAAGGGCGCAGACGAGCGCGCAGTCGTTCAGGTAAAGCATTGCGGACCTCATTCGGTGGCCGACACGATGGTCAGCCGGTATTGGTAGCGCCGGTTGTCCAGCACCGCGGTGCCCTGCCAGCGCGGCGTCCCGCTGTAGGTGATGGTGGCCACCACCTCGCCGTCCAGGCGCAGCGTGCGGCGCAGGCCCTGCTCTTCGATCTTCCAGCCGGGCGGCAGCGCCTTGGCGATCGCCTCGACCGGCCACAGGGTCAGCTGCACGTCTTCCAGCACGTCGGCCGCGCGCACCTGGCTCGGCAGCATCGGGTGGCGCCACTCGGTCAGTTCACGGCCGTCGTACTGCAGGCTCAGGACGCGCATGCCGAGCGCCAGCCCGACCAGGTTGACCTTGGCGGAATCGACTTCCAGCGCGGCGTCGAGGTCGTTCGTTGCACTGCCGCGCTGCACCGTCAGGTGCTGCTGCACGCTGATGGTTTCGCCGAGCGCCGCCGGCGCCAGGCGCAGGCCCAGGCGCGCCGGGCCGGTTTCCTTGGTCGCGCAGCCTGCCAGGGCGGCACACAATACGAAAGCCTTAAGCCAGGACAGCCGATACATGAGGTTCCTCCTTGGTCACGGTAAAGCAGGGAGCGCCGAGCCAGACCAGCGCGGTGCCGAGCAGCATGGTGAGACCGAAAGCCTGCAGCGCCGGGGTGCCGGACAGGCCCAGCAGGCCGAACCCGAGCAGGGTGCTGGCCGCCGACAGGCCGACCGCGAGCCAGGGCGCATCGGTGCCGCGCTCGTGCTCCTCCTGCATGAAGATGCCGTAGTCGACGCCGACACCCAGCAGCAGCATCAGCGCCAGCACGTGGAACAACTGCAGGCCCTGGCCGACATACCCGAGCAGCGCCAGGGTCAGGGCGCTGGCCAGCGCGGTCGGCGCCAGCACGCGCCAGGTGCGGCCGCGGTAGCGCGGCAGCAGCACCACGAACACGACCGCGTAGGCGGCCAGCACCACCCAGCCCATGTAGGCGCGGTAGCGGCCCAGCACCGAGGAGATGCCGCCGACCTTGTCGACCCACTGCACGCCCTCCATGCCCTCCGCGGCGCGGCCCAGCACGGGAATCGAGGCATATTGCATGCCGCGCAGGCCGACGATGCTGGCGTAGACGCCGTCTACCTTGCCCAGCCAGAGGTGGCGCCAGGGCTCGCTGGCCTGGGCGCGCATGAAGGCCTCCAGGCGCATCGGCGCGGCGGTGCTGCGCAGGTGCGCGGCCGTTTGCGCGGCCCAGTCGGCGTCTTCGCCGATCTCGCGCGCCAGCGCCGCCAGCGGACCGTTCGCGCCCAGCAGTTTGGCGTCGACCAGGGCCAGGCGCTCGGCCTGGGCGCGCGCGGACGGCACCCAGTTCGACAGCGCCTGGTAACCGGCGATATGGCCTTCCTCGACCAACGGATCGAGACGGCGCTTGAGCGCCTCCTCGCGCTGCAGCACCTCATCAGGCGAGCCGCCGCGCACCAGGTAGTACTGGACCGGACTCGGCGCGTCGAGCAGCTTGCCGAGCTTGATCTGGTCGCTCACCAGCGCGGCCGGCGAGGATTGCAGCGAGCGGATGTCGTCGTTGGTCTTCAGGCGCGACCAGCCCAGCGCCACGAACACGCCGAGCAGCGCGGCCAGCACCAGGGTCAGCGGCCCGTTCGAGAAGCGCGGCCACCTCGCTATGACGACGCGGTAGCGGCGCGCGATCGGGCCGGCGCGCAGGGTGTCGGCCTTGATCAGCAGCGGGAACCAGCACACCACGGTCAGCCAGGCGAACACGAGGCCCAGTGCCGAGAACACCGCCATGTGGCGCAGGCCTGGGAAAGGCGTGAGCGCCAGGCCCATGTAGCCGATCACGGCGGCCAGCAGGGTCAGGCCCAGGCCGGGCAGCAGGCGGCGCAGCAGGCGCGGCGAATCGAGCCCGCGGTCGGCGCCGAGCCGGTGGCAGAGGAAATAGATGCCGTAGTCCTGGGCCACGCCGATCAGGCTGGCGCCGAAGACCAGGGTCAGCAGGTGGATCCGCCCGAACAGCAGCCAGCAAACCGAGAGCGCGCCCAGGAAGCCGACGCCGATCGCCAGCAGGGTCAGGCCGATCGGTTTCACCGAGCGGAAGGTCAGCCAGGTGAGCAGCACGATGCCGATCAGCGAGCCGAGCCCGATGGTATGCACTTCGCGGCTGGCCTGGCTGCCGGCGGCCGCCGCGTGCAGCACCACGCCGGCCTTGATCACCTCGGCCGCGGGCACGGCCTGGCGCACGGCCTGGGTGGCCTCATCCAGCAGCGGCACCACGCGCTGCTGGGCGCCCAGCGAGAAGGCCGAGGGTTTCATCGTATAGGTGAGCAGGACGTACTGGCGCCCTTCCCCGGCGACGAACAGGCGGCCGTCGCGCGGACGCACCGGGGTCTCGCCGGCACGTTCCTGGGCCCAGCCGGCAAACAGGCCGAAGGGGTCGTCGCGGAAGGCGCCCAGCTTCGGTCCGGAGAAGGCGCTGTACAGGCGCGCCAGCGCATTGCCGGTCCAGAACGCGGCCGGCTCCTCGCGCAGCTGCTTTTCCTGGGCCGCGCCGAGCAGCAGCGTGGCGTGCGGCTGCAGGCCGGCCAGCCAGTTGGCCTGGCCCTCCTCGCCCACGGTGTCGAGCGCGATCAGTTCGGCATGCGGCGCCAGCACCGCGCGGAAAGCATCGGCGGCGTGTCCGGCATCAATCCACTCGCGCGCGCCGACCAGCACCACCACGCGCTGCTGGGCGCTGTCGACCATGTGGGTGAAGGATTCCTGCAGCACCGCGTCGCGCTCTTCCAGCGGCAGCAGCGCCAGGATGTCGGTATCGGGCACGACGCGCTTGCCCAGCCACAGCCAGGCGTTGTGCCCGACCAGCAGGCAGACGATCAGCGCCCACAGGAGCGCCAGGCGCTTGTGCGTCATCACAGCAGCGCCGCCTCTTCAGGCAAGACCGCGCCGGGGCCGGTCTTGATGTCGGTGAAGCTGATGTCGGTGCGGTCGCCGCTCTCCTCGACCATGCGGATGCCGCGCACGTAGGCGCCGCCGTCGAGCGAAATGGCGCCGATCGCGCGCGCCAGCGCCGGACTGCGCGCCTTGAGCGTCACCTTCCAGGAATCGCCCGCGACCGATCCGTCGACCTCGAACAGGGAATCGAGCTGGCCCAGGTCGCCGGCCAGCAGCGAGAACAGCACGCCGTTGATCATGCGTACCGTCGGCTCCTGGCTGGCATCGAGGCGCATGGACACGCGCTCGCCCTGCAGGTGGACGATCTCGTCGCGCTTCAGGCGCAGTGTGTTCGGGAAGGGTTTCAGCGTGCGCCACAGCACGCCCTTGCCGGCGACGACGCAGAAGCGTCCGCTCGAGGCCAATGGCTTCTTCATGCCGGCGAGCCGCTTGGTCTGCTCGAAGCGGCCGCACAGCTGCTCGGGCTTGGCCAGCATGGACTGGATCTTAGTGATAGGTGCTGCCGCGTTGGCACCGCCGCCGATGGCGGCGGTCGCCAACACGACAAAGGCGAGGATTCGTTTCATGGTGCCTGTACTCCAAGCTTCTCGAAAAGGATGGGGGGCGAGACGAAGCACATCTCGCCGCTGGCGATATCGACCGCCACCTGCGTGGTGGTGGCGCGGTTCAGGCGCTTGCCGCTGTCCGCATCCAGGATCAGGTAATCGATGCGCAGGCGGTTTTCCCACTCGACGATCTCGGCACGCAGCAGCAGGCGCTGGCCGAAGGTGGCGGGACCGGCATAGCGCAGGTTCATCTCGATGATCGGCCACATGTAGCCGGAGTCCTTCATCTGCTCGTAGTTGTAGCCGATCCTGTCGAGCAGCGCGCAGCGGGCGACCTCGAGGTACTTGACGTAGTTGCCGTGCCAGACGATCTGCATCGGATCCAGGTCGAAGAACTGCACCTGCATCTCGACCTCGGCCGACCAGCGGCTCGGGCTCTTCGCCTTACGCATACAGGCTCCAGGCCTGGTCGCGGATGCGGCCCAGCAGCAGCTGCAGCTCGCGGTCGAGGCGGCGGTCTTCCAGCACCGGCGCCACATCCTGGCCCAGCAGCGCCATCATGCGCGCCAGCGGCGCCGGCAACGCGCGCTGCGTATCCACGCGCTGGCGCAGCCAGACGCCCTGGCGCACCGTGACCAGCAGGCTTGCCGCAACCTGCTCGGTCAGCTCGAGCACGCGCAGGCAGTCGCGCGCGGCGATCGTGCCCATGCTGACCTTGTCCTGGTTATGGCACTCGGTCGAGCGCGAGAAGACCGAGGCCGGCATGGTCAGCTTCAGGGCTTCCGCGGTCCAGGCCGAGGCGCTGATCTGCAGGGCCTTCAGGCCATGGTTGATCGCGGCGCGCTCGCCCTCGATGCCGGTCAGGTTGGCCGGCAGGCCCCCGTTGTAGCGGGCGTCGACCAGCAGCGCCATCTGGCGGTCCAGCAGGTCGGCCAGGTTCGCCACCGCATTCTTCATGCCATCCATCGCAAAGGCGATGTGGCCGCCGTAGAAGTGGCCGCCGTGCAGCACGCGTTCGCCTTCGGCATCGATGATCGGGTTGTCGTTGGCGCTGTTCAGTTCATTCTCGATGGCGTCGCGGAAGAACGGCAGTGCGTCGGCCAGGACGCCGATCACATGCGGCGCGCAGCGGATCGAGTAGCGGTCCTGCAGGCGCTTGCCGTTGCGCTCGCGCTGGCCGGCGTATTCCAGGTCCTGGCGCAGCCAGGCGGCCACGCCCTGCATGCCGGCGTGCGGCTTGACCGAGAACAGGGTCTCGTCGAAATGGTGATCGTTGCCGTCCAGCGCGAACGAGGCCAGCGCGGTGATGCGCGTGACCAGGCGCGTCAGGTACTCGGCGCGGTCCCAGGCCAGGCAGGCGAGACCCGTCATGACGGCGGTGCCGTTCATGATCGCCAGTCCCTCCTTCGGGCGCAGACGCAGCGGCGTGATGCCGGCGTCCGGCAGCGCCTGGGCGGCCGGCACCTGCACGCCGTCGCGCAGCACCTCGCGCTCGCCGCACAGCACGGCCGCGAGGTAGGACAAGGGGGTCAGGTCGCCGCTGGCGCCGACCGAACCTTCGCTCGGGATCAGCGGCAACAGGCCGGCATCGAACAGGCGCACGATCTGCTCGAGCAGGCCGACGCTGACGCCGGAAAAGCCTTTCGACAGCGAGGCCAGGCGCGCGGCCATCACGGCGCGCGTCTGCGCCGGGGTCAGATACGCGCCGAGGCCGCAGCCGTGATAGGTGTAGAGGTGGTGCGGCAATTCCGGCACCAGCGACATCGGGACCGGCACGGTGCAGGAGTCGCCGTAGCCGGTGGTCACGCCATAGATGGCGCCATCCTCGCGCAGCAGGCGGTCGAGGAAGTCGGCGCCGCGCGCGATCGCCGCGCGAAAAGCCGGGTCGCTGGAGAGTTCCGGACGGGCGCTGCCGCGTGCGATGTCGACGATGTCGCGCAGCGCCAGGCGCTCGCGGTCGAAGCGCACGGCGCGCTGGGGAGTCTTCAGGTCAGTGAGCTGCATGGGGACGTTCCGATCCGGGCAAATGCCAAAAGTCGTAGAAGTTGAACCACTCGAGCGGCGCGCTGCGCACGTGGCGCTCGAGACGGGCGGCGTAGTCGCCGGCCAGTTCCGCCAGCGCGGCGTCGCGCTCGCGGCGCGGCAGGCTGACCGTTTCGCGCAGGCGCTCGAAGTGGAGTTCGTAGTTGTCGCCCTGGCGCAGGGCGAACATGGTGTACAGCGGGCAGCCGAGCACCGAGGCCATCACGTAGGGGCCGACCGGGAAGGCCGCGCTCTGCCCAAGGAAAGGGGCGAGCGCAACGCGCGGATTGTGGGACACCGGCACGCGGTCGCCGGCGATGACGACGAACTCGCCCTGGGCGATGCGTTCGGACAGCGCCATCGCCATCGCCGGCGTCATCTCGGTCACCTGCATCAGGTTGAGCTGGCTGCGCGGGTCGAGTTTGGCTAGCATGTTGTTGAAAGCCTGGGCGTGGCGGGTGTGCACCAGCACCGTGATCTTCAGGCCCGGCGTGCGCAGTGACAGCGCGCGGCACAGGTCGAGGTTGCCGAGGTGGGCGCAGACCAGCAGCGCGCCCTGGCGCGCGCGGATGCGCTGCAGCAGCGGCTCGGCGCCGTGCACGCTCACGCGCGAAAAATCGAACAGGCCGCCCCAGAGCAGCATCTTGTCGAGGATGGCGTCGGCGAAAGCGCCGAAATGGCGCAGTACGCCCATCAGGCCGGCGGGCGCGCCAACGCGTCGCAGGTAGTCCTGCGAGACCCGGCGTGCGCGGCCCTGGGTCGCCACGTACCACAGCAGCACCGGATACAGCACGACGCGGAAGGGCCAGCGCCCGAACACCCGGCAGACCCAGAACAGCAGGCGCATGCCGGCCACGAAGCTCGCTTCGTTGATGGCGGCCCAATGGCGCGTGTCCTTGGCCGGGCTCAGCGCCATTTGCGCACCAGCAGCGAGGGAATGCGCGGCAGCATGCCGAAGAACAGCGCCACGTGCAGGCGCGTGATCAGGACGTTGTCGGTCCAGGCCTTGAAGTGCGAAATGCCGTCTTCCGGGTAACCTACCTTCGTCGGCAGGTTCACCACCTCGACGCCGTCCCAGTACAGGCGCACGAGGATCTCGATGTCGAAGTTCATGCGCAGGCCGAGGCGGCGGCGCCTGGCCAGCGCCAGCACCGGCGCTACCGGGTAGACCCGGAAGCCGCACATCGAGTCGCGGATCGCCAGCGACAGCGTGTTGATCCAGACCCAGACGTGGGTCAGGTAGCGCGCGTACAGGCGCAGCGCCGGCACCGACTCGTCGTACAGCGGGCAGCCGGCAACCACCGCCTGCGGCCGGGCGCGCGCGGCGTCGAGGAAGCGCGGGATGTCGCCCACCGCATGCTGGCCGTCGGCGTCGACCTGCAGCACGTGGCTGTAGCCGTCGCGCGCGGCGCGCGCGAAGCCGCTCAGGACCGCCCCGCCCTTGCCCTGGTTGACGGCGTGGCGCTCCAGCACCACGCGGCCCGGGTGGGCGGCGGCCAGGGCGTCGAGCACGGCGGCGCAGCCGGGCGAGCTGCCGTCGTCGACCAGGATGCAGGGCAGGCCGTGCGCCAGCACCTGGTCCAGCACCTTGCCGATCGCGTGCTCGTGGTTATAGACCGGGATGACGACACAGGGAGCGAACACGTCAGGCCGCCTTTGCGAAGCGCAGCAGCGAGTGGCAGTAGCCGATGCCGTCGCGCGCGGTCACCAGCTCCAGGCCGGCTTCCTGCGCCAGGCGGATGTAGTCGCCGCTTTCGTAGACCTTGCTGTTGCCGCTGGCGAGGTTGTTGAAGTACGGCGAGGTGTTGATCAGGCAGTAGGCCGCGATGTCGTAGCGCTGGCGGTCCCAGAAGGTGTCCATCACCAGCACCTGGCCGCGCGGCGCCAGCGCCGCGGCGACGCGCCGGAAGATGCTGGCGATCGCTTCTTCCGAGAAGCAGCTCAGGAACTGGCTCATCCAGATCAGGTCCATCTCGGCCGGCAGCGGCCTGGCGTAATCGAGCAGGTCGGTCGGGTGCAGTTGCGCACGCTCGCGCAGGCCGGCTTCGATCAGCCTGGACTCGGCCACGGCGAGCTGGCCCGGCAGGTCGACCAGGTGCAGCTTGACGGCGTCATTCGCCGCCAGCGCCGCCAGCGTGAACTTGCCGGTGTTGGCGCCGATGTCCATCACGCGCTTGGGCGCGGTCGCGAACACGTCCGGCATGATCTCCGGGAACGAGGTGTCCGAATAATAGTGATCGAAGGCGAGCCAGCTGGTGCGCGCCGGCTCCGGCAGCTGCGACAGGCCCTGGTACAGGGTCGGCCAGTCGCCGAACACTTTCAGGCCCAGCGGCTTTTCCGCGTCCAGCGTTCGTTCCAGGTCGAACAGCGCCTGGTAGCAGACGTCGTGGTTGAAGTCGATGTTGACCTGGGTGATCGGGTCGGTCAGGACCACGAACCCCGTCTTGTCGAGCACATAGCGGCCTTCGCTCAGGTAGACCACGCCGGCCGACAGGCAGGTCTCCAGCACCACTTTCAGCACATAAGGGGTCCAGCGCCCGCCCTGCGCCAGCTCCTCGACCGACAGGCCGGTGTCGCCGGCGTCGGCGATCGCCTGCAGCATGCCGCGCTTCCAGGCGTAGCGCACGCACTGGAACACCACCGGGCCATAGGCGATCTTCTGCGCCTCGAAGCGGGCTTCGAACGCACTCTGGCGCTGCGGCGAAAATTTTTTGTTCAACATGCTGGTTCAGGTCCCAAGGAGTACGCGGCCGCTCGCATGCGCGCCCGCTTCGGAGAAATAGCGAAAATTCAGGCTGCCCTTGGCGGCGTCGTGCACCAGTTCGAGCCGCACCGGCTGTCCGGGCCGGATCATCTGCTGGAATTTCAGGGCATTGATGCCGGCGAAGCCGCCCGGGAGGCCCAGGTAGTGGCGGCCGTAATGGATGGCCCAATCGACCTGGACCACGCCCGGCAGCACCGGCGCGACCGTGAAATGGCCGTCGAAATACAGCAGCTCGGCCGGCACCGTCAGCTCCAGCAGCACACGGGCCGGCTCCTGTTCCAGCAGGCGCAGCGCCGGATGGCGCGGGCGTTCGGCGGCGCCGTCGAGCAGGGCCAGCAACTCGGCCTGGGTGGTCTTGCCCTGGGCATTCACCGGCAAACGGTCCAGGTAGCGCCAGCGCCGCGGCAGGGCTACCGCTTCCAGGCTCGGCGCCAGCAGCGTGCGCAGGCGCTGGTTCAGCGCGTTCTTGCCGCCCTCCTCCAGCAGCGCCGTGCCGGCGGTGGCGGGCACCACGAAGGCGGCCAGCGCCTGGCGCGCCGTGCCGGTCTCGGGACAGGCCAGCACCCGCGCCTCGCGCACCAGGCCGGTCGCCAGCAAGGCCTGCTCGACCGCATCGAGCGAGATCCGCTTTTCCTCGATCTTGACGATGCGGTCGGCGCGGCCGCGCAGCAGGAAGCGCCCGCCGTCCAGCGCTTCGACGCGGTCGGACTGGCGCTGCCAGCCTGGCCCCGCCTGCACCGAGTTCACCTCGAGCAGGCCCTCGGCATCGACGCGCCAGGCCACGCCGGGCAAGGGCGTCCAACCCTCGTCGGCGGCTTCCCCGCGCCGGCGCCAGGCGACGCCGCCGGTTTCCGAGCTGCCGTAGACTTCGATCGGCGCGCGGCCGAGCAGCGCGCGCGCGTGCAGGCTGGCACCCGCTTCGAGCATGCCGCCGGACGAGAACACGGCACGCAGCCGGCCGCGTGCGCGGCCCCAGTCGAGGTGCTCGGGCAGGCGCTTCAGGTGCGCCGGGCTGGCCAGCAGCAGGCAGGGACGCAGGGCCAGCGCCTCGACCAGGGTTTCGGGGAATTCGTGGCGCTCGGCGTGGATCGCGCGTCCGGCGAGCAAGGGCCACAGGACGCGGAACAGCAGGCCGTAGATGTGCTGGTGCGAGACCGTCGCCAGCACATCAAGCCCGCCCAGCCCGGGTCCGAACTGGGCGTCCAGCGCCTCGACTTCGCCCAGCAGCTGCGCGAGCTGCTTGCGGATCGGCGTGGGCGCGCCGGTGCTGCCCGAGGTGTAGACCACCATCGCCGGGAAGTCCGGCGCCGGGGCGTCCCAGGGAGCGCGGCAGTCGTCGCCGTCGGCCGGCGCACTCGGCGCCCAGGAATCGGGGAAGCTGCCCCAGAAGGCGCCGACCTCGCCGGCCAATGCGGCGCAGCTGGCCGGCAAGGCGTCGGCGGTCATCCACACGGTCTTGCCGGACAGCCAGGCGCCCAGCAACGCGGCCGCGAACTCCAGGCTGTCGTCATGGAACAGCGCGACCTGGGTCGCTTCGGTGCGGCGCCCGAGCGCTTTCCAGGCGCGCACGCGGCCCAGCAAGGCGCCGTGGCGCACGGCGTCGCCGCCGCGCCAGCCGGCCAGCGCGAGCGGGTCGCGCGCGGCGATACGGGCAAAGAACTCAGACATGATGCAGCCGCTTGAAACGCATGCGCAGCAGGTATTCGCCGCCGAACATCAAACCCATCAGCACGTAGGAGACGACGCCCGTGTAGAGCGACCAGACGGCTTCCGGGGAAAACAGCGCGGTGCCCAGGGCGATGGCGCCGTTCACGACGAAGAAAGCGCACCAGGCCTGGGTCACGCGCCGGGTATAGGCCACCGCCGCGGGCGGCAGCTCCGGCTCGCGCAGGCGCGCCAGGCGCTCCACCATCGACGGGCCGGACACCAGGCTGTAGCCGAAGGCCGCCAGCAGCGCGCCGTTGACCAGTACCGGATAGAGCTTGAGCGGCAGCACCGCGTTCGAGGCGACGGCAAGGGCCACCAGCGCCAGCGCGCCGGCTGCCGACCAGCGCGCCGAGGCGTTCAGCTTGAGCGCCGGCAGCCGGGTGGCCACGGTCAGCAGCAAGAGGCCGGCCAGCCAGCGCGGCTCGATGCTGCCGTGGCCGAGCCAGATCGCCAGCGGATACAGCAGCGTCAGCGCGGCCGCCAGGACATTCCAGGCCACGTACTTAAGCCGCCTGCTCTTCGGCCAGGCCCAGCAGCGCGTTGACGACGTCGTCGATGGTGCGGATGGTCTTGAACACTTCCGGCTGCAGACGCTTGCCGGTCATCTGCTTGAGCTTCACGGCCAGGTCGACCGCGTCGATGCTGTCGATGTCGAGATCGGCGTACAGGTTCGACGCCGGGGTCAGCGCGTCGCGGTCCAGCTCGAACATCTCGGCCAGCAGGTCGGCGATCCAGACAAACAGTTGGTCGCGGTTCATATCGTTAATGACTACCATGGCCTTCTCCTACTTCTTGCGGTTAGCTTCAATCATCGCTGCCAGCGCGCGCACCGATGCGAAATGACGGCGCGTCTCCTGCGATTCGGCCGACAGGGTGATGCCGTAGCGCTTCTGCAGCGCCACGCCGATTTCCAGCGCGTCGATCGAGTCCAGCCCCAGCCCTTCCACGAACAGCGGCGCCTCGCTGTCGATGTCGGCGGGGGCAATGTCCTCGAGCTGGAGGACATCGATGATCAGTTCCTTCACTTCCTGTTCAAGCATGTTGCTGGCCTTCTTCCATAAAATAACGTTGCAGGTATTCGGTCAGGCGGCGTGCCGCCATCACCTCGCTGACGCCGGGCGCCGCGAAGCGCTCGACCCCGATGTCGTCCTTGACCTCGATGCAAAAACGCGCCTGGCGCGGCGGGACATGCCACCACTTGTCGCCCTTGCCCAAGGTCGGCGGCTCGCAGCGGATCAGTACCGGCGTGACCGCGCGCGCGCCGCGCACCGCGATATTGGCCGCGCCGCGCTTGAGCTCCACGGCGCCGTCGCGCGGCGTGCGCGTGCCCTCCGGGAAGATGATCAGGTTGCCGCCGGCGTGCAGCGAGGCGATGCAGTCCTCGACCAGTTCCGGACCGCGGTCGTTGCAGATGTAGCGCGCCGCCCGCACCGGGCCGCGCGTGAAGGGATTGCTCGACAGTCCGCCCTTGACGATGCAGTCGGCGTTGCGCACGAAAGCGATCAGGAACACGGTGTCGATCAGGGTCGGATGATTGGCGAGGATCAGCTGGCCTTCGCGGTCCAGCTTCTCGATGCCGCGTACTTCGTAGCGCAGCACGCCCAGCAGGCGCATGATGCCGACAAAGGCGCGGAAGCTGAGGCGGATGACGGCGCGCGCGGCGCGCATGCGGGCGTCGATATCGCGCACGCACAGCGCCAGCAGCGGGAACACCAGCACCCGCAGCAGCAGGCCGCCGAGGCCGAACAGCGCGAAACTCAGGCCGGTCGCGACCACCCGCCAGCCGAGGCAGGCCTTGTCAAGCATCGCGGCTCCAGGTCCAGCGCTGGCCGCAGGCGTGGCGCACCAGGGGCGCGCCCTGCCCTTGCGCCAACTGGAAGCGCAGCACGTCCAGGCCGCCCGGGATGCGGGTGGCCGCTCCTTCTCCGGCGCTCCACGACAGGCGTACCGCATCGGGGCCGGCCGGGACCATCGCCCAGGCGAAGGCCCATGGCTGTTCGTCGCAATCCTCGAAGCGGGACAGCAGGCTTGGAAGCGGCTCGTCGCAGGCCACAAGCAGCACCATGGGCGCGCCGTCGGCGAGCAGGCCGCAGGCCTCGATCACCGCATGCTCGATGCTCGCCTGGCCGCCGGCCAGGGCGATGTGGTTGGCGCGGTCGGCGCGCGCGATCGAGAACAGGCCGGCGCTGGCATTGTGCACGGCCAGGCCGAAGGCGGTCGGCGACAAGGGCTCGGCGCGCGCCAGGTCGCCCAACAGGTCGACGGCGCGTCCGACTTCGCCATGGCGCGAGCAGAACACGGTCGGAACGTCGGTCTCCTGGCCCAGGCATTCGTAGGCGACTTCCAGCGCCATGCGGCCGAGGAAGCCGGCGCGGCGGCGCAGCATCGCCGGCATCCGCGGCACCTTCGGCTCTTCCCCGCGCGCCAGCGGCCAGGGCGCATCGGCCCAGGCAGCCCATTGCTCGGGCGAGGTCACGCCGGGTGCCCACGCGGCATGCCGGGCGATGGAAAATGCGACCTCGTGTTTAGACATAATCGAACCGGCAGTGGAAAGACATGTGCGCAAGCGTGCGCCGTCAGTTATTGAACGGAATTATAATCGGCGGCCTTGCTTGTAGGAACAGTCCTGCAAAAAGCGGCGTTGTTTTGCAACACTGTCATGCAGGGCGGATGACTGCCGGCCCACGGGCGACACGCGGCCTGCGCCCTTCCCTGGCGACAAAGGCGCGATCTTGCCACAGTACAAGCTCACAAAAACTCACGAATTGTCACAAAAGCCCGAGAGAATCCTCTAGCACGCGTGTCGTGCGACGGGGGCCGTACTGCGGCTAGGCGAAAAAAAAGCGCCCGCAGGCGCTTCGCTGGAGCAGGAGTACTGCCGCCAGCCGTGCTCAGTCCGCCGGCAACAACGCCCGTATCGCGTCCGGCAACGGCACCGACTTCTCCGCCGCGAAATCGACCCACACGATCTTCGCGGCGCCTTGCGCATGCAGCGCGCCGGCCTGGCCGTCGGCGCCGACCAGGCGGATCTCGTGCGCGACCTCGAAGCTCGAACGGCCCGGCGGACCGACCCAGGACGTCACCTCGATCTCGGCCGGGTATTTCAGCTGCTTCAGGAACGAACACTGGGCGTTGATCAGCACCGGGCCGGTGCCGGTCGGGTCGGGCAAGGCGCCGACCTGGTCGAGCCAGGCGATGCGCGCCGTTTCAATGTAGCGGAAATAAACCGTATTGTTGACATGGCCCATCGCGTCCATGTCGCCCCAGCGGACCGGCATCCGCATCGTGTGTACCAGCTTCTTGTTGCTCATGCTTCCTGTTTCTCGTGTTGCCACGTTCGTTACAAAAATCTTACTTCGAATCCTACTGCGCCGTCATGCCGTCGTCGGCCGTGATGATGGCGCCGTTGATGAAGTGGGCTTCGTCGGCCGCGAGCAGGAGCAGCAGGCCGTCCAGGTCTTCCGGCTTGCCGGGGCGCTTGCGCGGCAGCAGCTCGATCAGCTTCCTGCCCTGCTCGGTCTCGAAATATTCCTCGTTCATCTCGGTCGAGATGTAGCCGGGGCAGATGGCATTGACGTTGATGCCGTACTTGCCCCATTCCACCGCCATTGCCTTGGTCATCTGCACCACGGCGGCCTTGCTCATGCAGTAGACGCCGATCTGCGGCAGCACGCGCAGGCCGGCGACCGAGGCGATGTTGACGATGCGGTGCTGCTTGCGCGGATCGCCCTTGGCGCGCTGGATCATGCGTTTCGCCGCCTGCTGGGCGACGAAGAAAGCCCCGCGCAGGTTGGTGTCCATGATGTACTGGTAGTCGTCCTCGGTGACGTCGAGCAGGCGCTGGGTGCTCTGCACGCCCGAGTTGTTGACCAGGATGTCGATCGGGCCGGCCTCGGTCTCGGCATGGGCGATCGCCGACTTGATGCTGGCCAGGTCGGTGACGTCGAGCGCGACCACGTGGGCGGCGCCGCCGTCGGCCTCGATCTCGGCGCGCAGCTCCTTCAGGCGCTCGATGCGGCGCGAGGCCAGCACGACCTGGGCGCCGGCGCCGGCCAGCGCTTTCGCGAAGCGTGCGCCGAGGCCGCTCGAGGCGCCGGTGACCATGGCAATCTTCCCCTCATAATTCACTTCGATGCCCACGTTGGCTCCTGTGCTGGTGGTTGCTGATGTGTGCTGCGCGACGTACGACCTAAGCATAATGATGTCACAGAATCAGCTATTAGATTGCAGCATCTAAATTTGGCTCTAAAATAGCTGGCTAAGTTGCAAATGGCCCCAAAAACCCGCACACTCGTGCTTAAATTTTTTTAACCCATCAGAAGACCATGACAGAGCCTAACAACATCCTCGAACAATACGGCCCGCGCGAAGCAATGGAGTACGACGTTGTCATCGTCGGCGGCGGCCCGGCTGGCTTGTCTGCGGCGATCCGCCTGAAGCAGCTCGCCAGCGAGAAAGGCCAGGACGTTTCGGTCTGCGTGCTCGAAAAAGGCGGCGAACTGGGCGCCCACATCCTGTCGGGCGCGGTCATGGACCCGATCGCGATCAATGAGCTGTTCCCGAACTGGAAGGAACTCGGGGCGCCGCTGAACACGCCCGTGACCGAAGACCAGGTGCTGTTCCTGACCGAGTCCAAGTCCTACGCGACACCCTCGTTCATGGTGCCCAAATCCCTCACCAACCACGGCAACTACATCGTCTCGCTGGCGAACGTGGTGCGCTGGCTGGGCCAGCAGGCCGAAAGCCTGGGCGTCGAGATCTTCCCGGGCTTCCCGGCGGCTGAAGTGCTGTACAACGAGGATGGCTCCGTCAAAGGTGTCGCCACCGGCAACATGGGCGTGAAGCGCGACGGCGAGCCCGGTCCCGACTTCCAGCTCGGCATGGAGCTGCATGCGAAATACACCTTCTTCGCCGAGGGCTCGCGCGGCCACCTGGGCAAGCAGCTGATCGCGAAATATGATTTGAACCGCGGTAAGGATCCGCAGACCTACGGCATCGGCATCAAGGAACTCTGGGAGATCGACCCGGCGAAACACAAGCCGGGCCTGGTGATCCACACCGCCGGCTGGCCGCTGCCTTCCGACACCTACGGCGGCTCCTTCCTGTACCACCTGGAGAACAACCTGGTGGCCGTGGGCTACGTGGTCGGCCTGGCTTACCAGAACCCGTATCTGTCGCCGTACGAGGAATTCCAGCGCTATAAAACGCACCCGGCGATCCGCGGCTACTTCGAAGGCGGCAAGCGCATCTCCTACGGCGCGCGCGCGATCACGGCCGGCGGCCTGCAATCCCTGCCGAAGACCGTGTTCCCGGGCGGCGCCCTGATCGGCTGCGACGCCGGCTTCCTGAACGTGTCGCGCATCAAGGGCAGCCATGGCGCGATCAAGACCGGCATGCTGGCCGCGGAATCGGCGTTTGCCGCCCTGGCAGCCGGCCGCCAGCACGACGAACTGGCGAGCTATCCGGAAGCCTTCAAGGCGTCCTGGCTGCACGAGGAACTGCACGTGGCGCGCAACTTCAAGCCGTGGATGAGCAAGGGGCTGTACCTGGGCACCTTCATGACCGGCATCGACCAGATCCTGTTCAAGGGCAAGGCGCCCTGGACCCTGCGTCACAAGCATGCCGACCACGAGTGCCTGCGTCCGGCATCCGAGTTCCAGCCCATCGTCTATCCTAAGCCGGACGGCAAGCTGACTTTTGATCGCCTGTCGTCGGTGTTCATCTCGAACACGAATCACGCGGAAGACCAGCCGGTACACCTGACGCTGAAGAACCCGGCGATTCCCGTGGACGTCAACCTGGCCAAGTTCGCCGGGCCCGAGCAGCGCTACTGCCCTGCCGGCGTCTACGAGTTCGTGAAGACCGACGAAGGCCAGGACCGCCTGCAGATCAACGCCCAGAACTGCGTGCACTGCAAGACCTGCGACATCAAGGACCCGACCCAGAACATCGTCTGGGTCACGCCGGAAGGCGGCGGCGGGCCGAACTACCCGAACATGTAAGACGGTTCGGTCGTCGTGTTGAAAACAGCCCGCCTTGCGGGCTGTTTTTGTTTTTGTTCTTGTATGTGTTTGCGACCGCGGTGTTTTGCTGGCGCTCGGGTTGGCATCGACACGAAAGACCGCGTGGGCACAAGTGCCCACCCCACACTAAACGAATGTTGCTTTATAACAACAATTGTCAAGCCTGGCGTCTTTGCTTGAGGCCGCCATTTAACCCTATGGGATAATGCCACTCTGCAATTCTCACCAATATTATCCAAATGTCACGCATCTCCATTGGCCAGCGCCCGCTGCGCCGCGTCCTGCTCTGCGCCATCCTCGCCACCAACTTCGCCCCGGCCGCCCATGCGCAGGCCGCCCCCTCCTACCTGATGACCCGCCTGGCCCAGCTGCCCGAATACGGTCGCGGCGCGGATGCCGTACGCGTCTACGGGACCGTCGACCTGGGCGCGATGTATGCGACGACCGACCATGCGAGCGGCCGCTGGCAGATGCAAAGCGGCGGCAACTACAGTTCCAAGCTCGGCGTGTACGCATCGGAAAACCTGGGCGGCGGGCTGCAGGCGGAGATGAAGCTCGAAGCCGGCTTCAATGCCGACACCGGCACCCAGCAGGCCAGCGCGCTGTTCAACCGCGAATCCTGGGTCGGCCTGCGCTCGCGCACCTGGGGCGCGGTCCGCATCGGCAACCAGATCAATGCGATGCTGCCGCTCCTGATCGATCCCTTCATGCTGGTGAACACGAATTCGGTCTACACCTGGGTCGGCGGCGGCGCCATGCAGACGCCGCGCGGCGCCGGAGCCAACACCGACCTCGGTCCGGGCGCCGCCACCCTGCCGGTGCGCGTGCCGAAATCGATCACCTATGCCACGCCGACCCTCGGCCCGGTGGCGGCCCAGTTCATCTACGCCGCCAACCCGACCGGCGCGAACGCGCCGAAGGTCGGCACGCGCGGCGGCGTGGCTTCCTACCAGCACGGCCCCTTCTACCTGGCCGCGAGCCTGATCCAGACCTGGAGCGGCCCGGTCGTCGTCGAGGCCGGCCTGCCGGCGCAGAGCGTGCGCACCGACATCCCGTCGGCGGGCGCGATCTTCGACAATGGCAAGGTCGTGCTGTCCACCTCCTACGCACGCATCCGGCCGAAGACGGCCCAGGCCGGCGAAGCCGAACTGGTGACGCTGGGCGCGATCCTGCCGCAGGGCCGCCTGACCTGGCGCGCCTCGGCCGTCTACCGCGACACCGAGGGCGCGCGCGACAATGCCGGACGCTTGGCGCCATCCTCGGCCCTGGGCCTGATGCTGGGCGTGGACTACGACCTGTCGCGCCGTACCGCGCTGTACGCGCGCGCAGGCTCGGTGCGCAACTTCGGCGCCTCGACCATCGTCCTCAACGGCGTGGCCCTGCCGCTGGCCGCGGGCAGCACCATGCCGCAGACCGGGATCGAAACGCGCAGCTTCGCGGTGGGGATGTATCACCACTTCTAATGGCTAGTGTAGGGTGGGCGCCCCGTGCCCACGCGGGAACGATGAGCAGACGCGACGCGCGATAAACGTCAACACGGCGCATGTTTTACGCGTGGGCACGGGGCGCCCACCCTACGTCTCGACACGGGCCGAACATTCCCGACAACCCTCAACGTGCCGCGTGCGCGCGGTTCAGGCGCCGCTCGGCGCGCCTTTGCAGCCCTTCGAAGAACAGGCTGAGCACCCAGTAGATCGCGGCCGCCGCGAGGTAGAGCGGCAGCGGCCGGAAGCTGGTCGCGATCGCTTCCTTCGTGGCCAGCATCAGTTCGGTCAGGGCGATGACCGACACCAGCGAGGTATCCTTGATCAGGCTGATGAGCGTGTTGCTCATCGACGGCACCGCCACCCGCAGCGCCTGCGGCAGCACGATGTACACCAGGGTCTGGCCATAGCCCAGTCCGAGGCTGAAGCTGGCGCGCCACTGGCCCTGGCCGATGCTGGCGATCGCCCCGCGCACGCTCTCCGACAGGTAGGCGCCGGCATTCAGCGAAAGCGCCAGCACGCCCGCCGTCACCGGCGAGAATTCGATGCCCACGCTCGGCAGGCCGTAATAGATGACGAAGATCTGCACCAGCAGCGGCGTGCCGCGCATGACGCTCACGTAGAGCGCCGCCGGCCAGCGCAGCAGGGCCCAGGGCGCGAGGCGCAGCAGCGCCACCGGAAAGCCGATCGCCAGGCCGCCGGCCATCGCGGCCAGTGCGAACAGCAGCGTGTAGCCGGCGCCCTGCAGCATCACCGGCGCGGCGTCTTCCAGCAGCGCGATCAGCTCCATCGTGCGGGACTTATCGAGCCGCAGGCGCGGCAGGAACCGCAGGCGCCGGACGGCTGGCGTCGCTGCCGAACCACTTGGTCGAGATCGCCTTCAGGCTGCCGTCGGCCTCCATTGCGCCGAGCGCGCCGTCGATCGCCGCCTTCAGCTTCGGGTTCCCCTTGCGCATGGCGATGCCCATGCGCTCGACCTGGCCGACGCGCGCACCGGCCCGGATCGGCAGCTTCGAATTCTTCAGCAAATACGCCACCATCAGGCTGTCGTTCAGCGCCGCGTCGACGCGCCCGAAAGCCAGGTCCTGCAGGTTCTCGGGCGCCGCCGGGTAGCTCCTGACCTCGATGCCCGGCACCCGTTTCGCCTGCTGCTCGAACACGCTGCCCTGCCCCACGCCGAGCTTCTTGCCCTTCAGGTCTTCGAGGCTGGCGTAGTGCGCCTGTTCGTTCCTGCGCACGATGAGCTGCGGGCTCGAATACGTATACGGCCGGGAGAAGTCGAAAGCCTGCTGGCGTTTGTCGGTGATACCGACCTGGCTGACGATGACGTCGTACTTGCCGGCGGCGAGACCCGCAAGGATGGCGGCCCACTCGGTCGTGACGAAGGCCGGTTTCAGGCCCAGCCTGGCGGCCACCGCCTGGGCGACCTCGACGTCATAGCCGGCCAGCTGCCCGGTCTTCGGGTCGCGGAAGTTGAATGGCGGGTAGGTTCCTTCCAACGCGATACGCAGCGTGCCGCGCGCCCTGGCCGTGTCCAGCAGATCGTCGGCGGCGGTAGCCGGCATGACGGCGCCCAGCGCCAGCAGCACGGCGCCCAGCGCCAGCAGCACGGCGGCCAGCCCGAAGGCACGGCGGGAATGGTGGAAGGGTTCCTTGCGCATCGGGCAGCTCTCCTGGAAAAAGCGTCTGCCTCTTTTATAACCCGAAAGCGCGACGGTGCGCGAAAAAAGTTTCGTCAGTACATCATGCGTCGGCCATGCGAACCGAAGCGGTGCCCGACCACCAGCGTGGTGCTGGCGACCAGGCTCGACAGCCCGATGATGAGCTGCACCAGCCGGTCGGCCGGCAGCAGCCAGTACTGGCCCGGCGGCGGCTCGGCCCCGGTGGCGGCGACGATCAGCGGCGCAATCCAGCTCGCGTCCGGCTCGACGTCGAGCACCACCGCGTCCTCGGCGGTCTGCATATAGATGTTGCCCCCTTCGGCCAGCGTGAAGCAGATGCCGTAACCGGTCTCCTGCGGCCGGATCAGCTCCTGCATCGCCTGGTTGTGCTCGTCGATCCAGAATTCGACGTCTTGCGGGGTTTCGAGGTGGATCCAGGGGCGGGGGCGGAAGCGCGGCGGATTGTCAGCGGAAGCGGTCATGAAATGCGAATCGAATACGAACACCAAAAACGTATGCTAAGGCATTTCCGTCCGACCGTGTGTACTGGCTTAGCGCACCGGCCTGGCAGCGCGACGCCGGTCCTGTTTGCGGAAATGGTCGGGGGAGCACAGCACCCGCAGCGCGACGGGACGCGGCACGCCTTGCCGCTCCATCAGCAGCAAGGCCGGATGGATGCCCTGGCGGGCGCACAATTGCAGCGCGTCCTCCACATGATTGGCGGTAGTCTGGTCGGTTCGTGCGTCATTCCTGCTCACTTCGCCCATGTTTTCCTCCATGCAAGCGTAGGATGCTAACAGAGCCATACACACACTTAAAGTAGTTTCTGAAGAAGTTATCGCAAGCGGATGATTTTGTGTCTTATCCGCAAAGTTTGCCGGTTTGCCATTGCAGACTGGTCCGCACCGGGTTAGCGCGGCAGCCAGCGTGCGCCGCGGCCACGGCGTTCGTGACCTAGCCGTCGACGAGCGTGACGATGCGCGGCCGTACGGCTTCCCCGTCCAGCACCAGTTCGCCGCAGGAAATCGGCAGGCTGAAACGGCGGCGCCCCGCACTACCGGGATTGATGTAGAGAACGCCCGCGCGCTCGACGCAGGCGGGCTTGTGCGAGTGGCCGGACACGACCACCCGTACGCCGAGCGCGGCCGGGTCGATCTCGAGTTCCTTCAGGTCGTGGATCGCGTACAGCGATACCGGACCGAAGCGCAGCAAGGCGGTCGCGGGCAGGTCCCGGGCCCAGGGCTCGCGGTCGTTGTTGCCGCGCACCACGGTCAGGGGCGCGAGCGCGGCCAGGCGCTCGAGGATGTCCGGCTTGCCGATGTCGCCGCCGTGGACGATGTGGTCGCAGCCGGCCAGGAAGTCCAGCGCTTCCGGACGCAGGAGCCCATGGGTATCGGAGATCAGGCCGATACGCAAGCGCCCCGGCACCGTTGTCCTTGCCTGCGCCGTCAATGGCGCTTGGCCGACGCCATCTTCGCCGTCGTGTAGATCGAGTACAGCACCGCCAGGCCCACCACCACGTAGACCAGGCGGGTTGCCGGACTGCCCGGGCCGAAAATGGTGGCGACGATGTCGACATCGAACAGGCCGACCATTGCCCAGTTCAGGCCGCCAATGATCAGGAGCGCCATCGCCAGGTAATCCATGGCCGACATGGCCGAACGGCGGCCTTCGCGCAAGGCGAGGCGACGCTCGGGGCTGGTACGGCGATCCATCGTGGGTGCATTCATCGTTGCCATCGTTTTCTCCTTCCGTCAGTGATGTCGGGTCTTCCGGCGTATACATTGCCGGCCCGGCCCTTCGACAGCGAAAACCCGTGCAAGTTGGCGGCCCCTACCGCGTGGACATCAGCCCTTCCAGGTGCGGTTGAGCCCCGTATCGGCATGGATCCAGCCGCCTTTGGGACCGGAACGGTAATAATACCCCACTCCTCCCGTACGGAAGCTGCGCACGAGTCCGCCCAGGACTTCCTCTGTCAGGCTGGAAATGCGGATGTCGGCCGCCTTGCCCGTCATGTGCAGCGACTTGCGCGCCGCCGGCACGCCGGCTTCGATCAGGCGCGCGTTCGAGGCGGGGGTGCGGTAGCCCGACAGGATCTCGAGCGGCTGCTCGAGGCCGTAGCGGGCGATGAAGGCCTGGGTGCTCCACAGGATCTCCAGCAGCTTCGGATCGATCGGCGCGGTTTCCTTGCCGTTGACGTCGCGCAGCAGGTGGCACAGTTGCTGGTAGGCGGAGTCGATCACCTCGCCATCCTTCCAGTACAGCAGCTTCGCCTTTTCGCCGCTGGCCGGACGGGTCACGCTCAGCGTGCGCGGCTTGACCCAGAAGTCGAGGTCGAGCACCTGGGCGTCGAACAGGTCGGGCGGAGGCGTCAGGTCGGCCGGCGCCTGTGGCGCGGCAAGGACATTGCTTGACAAGGCAGGACCGAGCACGCCGAGGGCGGACAGGCGCATGCCTTGTTGGAGGAAATCTCTACGGGAAGACATAACGTACTCATCAATGCGAAGTTGCGTACTATAACTTAACAACTTCGCAGAAAAAAGCCGTTACACGTTGCGAATTGGTTGCAAATGAATTTCGCAGCAAAAAGATGCTGCTTTATTTATTGACTGCAATTGCAGAAGCGTTTGCTCTGGGCGCTGCCGCAGTCCTGGTCGGCGTCGAGCGACTTCCACATCAGGTTGCAGTCGAGACCGAAGCAGGCCTTGTCCATGCCGGAATTGGCATAGCCGTGGCGCTCGAAGAACATGGCGGCGCTCTCCGGGCTGTGCAGGAAGAGCTTGCGGATGTTCCAGGCGCGCGCCTGCGCTTCCACCGCCGCCAGCAAGGCGCGGCCGACGCCGATGCGCAGGGCGTCCGGCTCGACGTAGCACAGCGCCAGCTTGCCGGCCTGGGTCAGCAGGGCCAGGCCCAGCAGTCGGCCGTCCTGCTCGGCGACGATGGCGTGGTTGGTCGGGGAGGCGAACCAGGCGGCGACGTTTTCCGGCGTCTTGTTGCCGAGCCAGGAATCGAGGACGTCGGGACGGCCGCGATGGTCAGGCTCGCAGCCCTGCTCGATCGAGCGGCGCAACAGCGCGCAGGCGGAAGCGGCGTCGGCCGGTGCTGCTTTGCGAATGTCGATACCCATACTTCTGACCCACTAAAACGTGACTTGTAGCCGTTGCTTTCGAACGCGCCCTCCTGTTGGGATAACGCCTGACCGGACTATACACCGAAAGCGGCTTAGTCTGCCGGATGCCATGCATACCTCGATCAGCCTCTAAGCATATGACAAAAGTATTCTTCCGTTTTGTTCCGAATTTACGGAACATGCACACTGTCTTCAAAGCATTCTAAAAAGCGAGAACATATGCCGAACAAATCCTTCCTGCCCCTGCGCCGCCTGATCCTGGCGCTGGCCGCCGGCGCCGCGCTGCCGCTGTCGGCAAGCGCCGCCAATGTCGAGCTGCTGAACGTGTCCTACGACGTGGCGCGCGAATTGTACAAGGACGTCAACCCGGCCTTCATCGCCGACTACAAGAAAGCCACCGGCGACACCGTTACCATCAAGCAGTCGCATGGCGGCTCGAGCAAGCAGGCGCGCGCCGTCGCGGACGGCCTGGAAGCCTCGGTCGTGACCATGAACCAGGCCAACGACATCGACATGCTGGCCGACCGCGGCCTGGTCACGAAGGACTGGGCCAAGAAATTCCCGAACAATGCCGCGCCCTACTACTCGACCATGGTCTTCCTGGTCCGCAAAGGCAACCCGAAAGGCATCAAGAACTGGGACGACCTGGCGAAGCCGGGCGTGCAGGTCGTGATCCCGAACCCGAAGACCGCGGGCAATGGCCGCTACACCTACCTCGCGGCCTGGGGTTCGGTGCTCAAGAAAGGCGGCAACGAAGCGCAGGCGCGCGACCTGGTCGCCCGCATCTTCAAGAACGTGCCGATCCTGGACGCCGGCGGCCGCGCCGCCACCACCACCTTCACCCAGCGCCAGATCGGCGACGCCCTGGTGACCTTCGAGAACGAGGTGAGCATGGTGCGCAAGGAGTTCGGCGACAACTTCGAAGTCGTGTACCCGCAGACCTCGATCCTGGCCGAGTCGCCGGTGGCCGTGGTCGACAAGGTGGTCGACCGCCGCAACCTGCGCAAGCCGGCCACCGCCTACCTGAACTTCCTGTACTCGCCGGCGGGCCAGGAAATCGGCGCCAAGCACTTCCTGCGCGTACGCAATGAGGCCGTGATGAAGAAGTACGCCGCCAACTACAAGCCGATCGCGCTGTTCTCGGTGGACGAGCTGTTCGGCGGCTGGCGCAACGCCCAGAAAAAACACTTCGACGACGGCGGCGAATTCGACAAGATCTACCAGTCGAAATAAACGCATCGCGATCGGCGTATTGACGGATCGATGCGCTTAGTGAAGCACTTCCTTGCCAGTCTAAAAAGGCCCTGCTACAACGCAGGGTCTTTTTTTTGAGCAATTTTCATACATGAGCCCGCTTTTTGCCTGTGCGCCATGGACATGCAGAAATCGCAGTGCTATCTTTCAACACTTAGGTGAGCCTTACGCATGACGCGTAAAACGGCTGCCGCAACGGCAGCCTGGCCCCACCCCGACCCCATACCCGACACCGACACCCATGATGAAAAAACTGTTTGCCGCTGTCCTGTTGTCGATCTCGTCTGCCGCCGCAGTCGCGGTGCCGTTCGGTTCGCAATCGGTCCTGGTGGTAGAAGATGACACCGGCAAAGTTCTGCTGGAAAAGAACGCCAGCGCCGTCGTCCCGATCGCTTCGTTGACCAAGCTGATGACCGCAATGGTCGTGCTGGACGCGAAGCAGGACATGAACGAACTGATCGAGATCGACCGCAGCGACGTCGACACGCTCAAGCACAGCACCTCGCGCGTGCCGGTCGGCGCCAGCATTCCGCGCGGCGACGTGCTGCAACTGGCCCTGATGTCTTCCGACAACCGCGCCGCCGCCTCGCTGGGCCGCACCTACCCGGGCGGCCTGCCGGCGTTCAAGGAGGCCGTGCGCCGCAAGATCGCCGCGCTGGGCATGAGCAACACCGTGATCGAAGAGCCGACCGGCCTGTCGCCGAACAACCGCTCGACCGCGGCCGACCTGGTCAAGATGGCGAATGCCGCCAGCAAGTACAAGGAAATCACCGACCGCACCACCGATGCCAAGAACCTCATCAGCATCAACAGCCGCGAAGTCGAATTCCGCAACACCAACCGCCTGGTCGGCGCCAAGGGCTGGGAAATCGGCCTTTCGAAGACCGGCTACATCCAGGAAGCCGGCCGCTGCCTGATCATGAGCATCAAGGCCGGCGGCAAGAACGCGACCATGGTCCTGCTGAACGCCGGCGCTTCGTCGGCGCGCATCATGGACGCGCTGAACATCCGCCGCTTCATCAACGGCAAGGACCCGGTCGTGGCCAGCGCGCCGCGCTCGGTTGCCAAGGCGAGCAGCCGCGCGCCGCGCATCAAGGCCAGCGCCGGCCGCGTCAAGCTGAAGGCCAAGGCTTCGTCGCGCAGCAAGTCGAAAGTCGTGGTGGCGCCGAAGAAGAAAAAGGCGGTGGTGACGCGCAAGCGCCGCAACTGATCCATGCCGCCGCAGGGCGGCAATGCAGCAACGAAAAGGGACGTCCGCGATGTGGAGGTCCCTTTATTTTGCCTGCCACTGCCGGGTGGCGACGCGCTCCGCAGACGCCGTGGCAAAAATGCAACGCAAGGAGTTGCCTTTCTTTAAAATAATTTTCTGTAAAGCTATACTTCCACGCTGCAATCTTTACTTAGACGCGGCATCGTATGAAATACCTTATTCCGGCGGATATCACCGCCAATCACGCTACGCAAGACGACCAGGAACCCGGCCGCAGCGGGTGGTATCCCTGGCTCGGCCTCGCGCTTGTCATGGCGACGGCCGCCGTCACGTATGGCGCCCTCGCCTTCTTCCTGATCGACTAAGAGCGCCGAACAAAACCTTCATGGCTGCGTTGCATCGTCTCGCCGTACACGCGTACTGTCTTCGCGGTCCGCCGCTGCGGCGCTGCACCTTGCCCTGAAGGTTTTGTTAGGCGCTTTAAGCCAAGTCTGTTCAGGCTTCAGTTGCGCGCGTAAACGGCGGGCGCCATCAGCGTGAAGCCCTTCAAGGGCAGGCGCAGCGACACGAAGGCGGCGATCACCAGCAGCACGCCGGACATGCCGAACGCCACCCAGTGGGTGCCGAAGTGCTCATAGCCCCAGCCTCCCAGCCAGGAACTGAGCATGGCGCCGACCTGGTGTCCGAGGTAGGCGGTGCCGTACATCACGCCGACCAGGCGCACGCCATAGATATCGGCCAGCATCGCCGACGAGGTCGCGATGCTGCCGGCCCACACCATGCCGCCGATCGCCGCGGCGATGTAGAGCTCCCAGTGGGTGCCGACCACCAGCAGCGCGAAGAAGCCGAGGCCGCGCACCAGGTAGATGGTGCCGAGGATGTTGCGGCGCGGCAGGCGGTCCGACAGGCGGCCCAGCACCAGCGTCCCGAGGATCGCCACCAGGCCGATCAGGCCGATGCCGTAGGAGCTCGTCATCGCATCGAAGCCATGGTCCATCAGCATCGGCACGCCGTGGGTGCCGAGCAGGTTCATGCTGAAGCCGCAGGCGAACAGGCCGATCACGATCTTCCAGAACGGCGAGGTGCGCACGGCTTCCCCGAACGACAGGCTGACCGGCGCCGGCTTGCCGCTCGCCGCCTGGGCGTTGATCTGCTCCGGCAGCAGGTCGGTATGCGCAGGCGCCGTCTCGCGCATGCAGAACAGCGCCGCCGGGATCGTCACCACCGCAAACACCACCGCAAAACCGACCAGGGTCGCTTGCCAGCCGACCGCACCGATCGCCGAGGCCAGCACCGGCGTCAGGATCGCCATGCCGGCCATCGAGCCGGTCGACAGGAAGAACAGCGCCATGCCGCGCTGGCGCGTAAACCAGCGGCTGATGATGGGCGTGAGCGCGACCGGGCTGGTGAAGCCGAGGCCGACCGACATCAGCACGCCGAAGGCCAGCAGGAAGCTGAACGGCGTGCGCGCGTTGACGGTCCAGGCGATCGAGACGAAGACGATGGCGGTGCCGAGCAGTAGCACGAAGCGGGTGCCGTAACGCCCGACCAGGTAGCCCGCCAGCGGCATCGCCAAGCCGTAGCACAGCATGCCGATGGCGATGATCGAGGCCAGCAGGCTGCGCGAAAAGCCGAGGTCCTCGACCATGGGCAGGAAGAAGGGGCCGATGCCGAGGCGCATGCCGACGGTCAGCGTGGTCAGGAGGGTGGCGGCGGCGACGATGTTCCAGCCGAAGTACCAGGGGCGTTCTGTTGTCATGGAATTGCTGGCCTGGACGCCGGCGGCGTCCGTCTGGCAAATTGATCAGGGGATCAATATAACAACACTTCGGTCCAGGCGTAAGGGAAGCTGGCCATGGAGCCACAGCCGGCGCGATGAGTAGGCAAGTCCAGGCACGACATCGCGTGCCGCGGTTCGGGCTACGGCAGGCGCGGCATGAATGCAACCGCGCTGCGCCGAACCGCCCGGCTTACTTCGGAAACACCACCTGCGGCAAACCGAATTGCTTACGGCAGGAATTACGCATCTCCAGTTCCTCGGCATTCGACTGTTCCAGCGTCCCTGGCGGCGCTTTGCCGGGATTGGCCTGCATGTATTTCGCAGCTTTCATCGCGCGCACTTCGAACTTGCTCATGAAGCATTTGCAGTATGCCGGAAATTTGGCATTGCCTTTCAAGTCCGACTCACCGTAAGGCGCCGGTAGGGCCAGTCCCTGTTCGCAACTTTTCGACACATCGGTTCCCTGATCCGTGCGGATCTGGGCATGTGCGGGCGCGAAGATCAGCAGGAATGCAGCGACGCTCGACGCGCGTGCCAGGAAGGTCATCTTCATTGTGAACCCTTTCGAAAAAGTAATTCACGAAAATATAGCACAGTTAGTTACAAGAAAAACAATCAGCGAAGAAAGCGTGCCCCTGCCGCTGCGGCATCGACCGAAGAACAATGCCGCAGCGTGGCGCGCCCGGTCTAGCGATTACCGGGCAATCAGCACCGGCTCGTCAAACCCCAGCTCCTGCATCCGCGGCAGCTGCGTCTTCGCATCCCCCACCACCAGCCACACCATCTTCGAGGGATCGAGGTACTTCTGCGACAGGGCCTGCACGCGCGGCAGCGTCATCGCCTTGACGATCCCTTCGCGCTGCTTGACGTAATCCGCGCGCCAGCCGTACTTGCTGATGTTGTCCAGCATGCCCAGCTTGGCGCCCGCCGTCTCGAAGGCCCGTGCATTGCTCTTGACGAGGAAGTTCCGGGTCGTCTCCAGGTCGGCCGCCGAATACGTTGCGGGATAGTCCTGCAGCACCTGCTTCACCAGCTGGGCCGATTCGAGCGTGACGTTGCTGCGCACGCCACTGGCGATGGTGAAGGGCCCGGCGCTCTCGCTGCCGGTGAAGGACGACCTGATGCCGTAGGTGTAGCCCTTGCCTTCGCGCAGCTGCTGGGTCAGGCGCGAGGCGAAGCCGCCGCCGCCCAGGATGTAGTTGGTGACGGTGGCCGGGTAGAAGTCCGGGTCGGTCGCCGCCAGCGCGCGGTAGCCGATGCGCAGCACGGACTGCTTGGCGTCGGGCACGTCGACGAAATACACCTTGGCGGCCGGGCGCTCGCCCGCCGCCACGGCCGCCGGCAGCTTCACCGGATGGGCCTTCCAGTCGCGGCCCAGCTGCGTCAGCGAGCGGGCGATGGCCGCTTTCGGCAAGGCGCCAACCACGTGCATGCGCGCCACCGACGGCGACAGGTTGGCGCGGTAGTAGGCTTTCAGGTCGTCGATGGTGATCGCGTTCACGCTTTCGGTGGTGCCGAGGATGTTGCGCGAACGGGGATCGTCCTTGCCGTAGACCAGCTTGCCGAAGTGGATGGCCGCCAGCGCGTTCGGGTCGGCTTCCTGCTGGCGGATCTGGCTCAGCACGCTCTGCTTGACCAGGGCAAACTCCTTTTCGTCCCAGCGCGGCTGCAACAGGATTTCCTCGACCAGGTCGAGGGTAGCCTGGTAGTTGCGCGCCAGGGTCGTGACGCTGATGCGCACGTCCTCGGCACCCGCCGACACGTCGATCGATGCGCCCAATTGCTGGATCGCTTCTTCCAGCTCTTCCGGCGTTTTCTTCGCGGTGCCCTGGGTCATCAGGCGCGCCATCAGGTTGGCGACGCCGACCTTTTCCGGCTGGTCGAGCAGCAGGCCGCCGTCGATCGCGATATCGAACTGCACCAGCGGCACCTCCTTGTTCTTGATGCCGACCACGCGCATGCCGTTCGCCAGCTTGGTGTCCCAGACCTGCGGCACCTTCACCACCGGCGCCGCGCCGTAAGGCGGCTCCTTGCTGCGTTCGAAACTGGACGGGGTGCGGGCGTATTCGGCGTTCGCGCTCGGGTCGACCGCGTTCTCGGCGCCCTGCACCACCTTCTCCTCGACGACGTCGGCCTTGCTCGAGCCACTCAGGGCCAGCGCCAGCTTGCCTTTCGGGACGAAGCTGGTCGCGACATAAGGCTTGCCCTTGATATAGGTGTCGTACACGCGGCGCACGTCGGCCGGGGTAACGGCCAGCGTTTTCTTGATGCCTTCCTCGGCCTGGCCCGGATTGCCGGTCAGGTAGTTGTATTCGGCCAGCAACGCCGACTTGCCGAGCACGCTGGACATCGCGTTGTAGAAACGGGTCTCGAGGCTGGCCTTGATGCGGTTCAGGTCGCGCTCGGAGATGCCTTCCTTCTCGAACTTGGCAAAGGCCTGGTCGACCGCGGCGGCAACCTGGTCGAGCGGCTTGT
This sequence comes from Massilia haematophila, assembly GCF_042647645.1. Taxonomy (NCBI): domain Bacteria; kingdom Pseudomonadati; phylum Pseudomonadota; class Betaproteobacteria; order Burkholderiales; family Oxalobacteraceae; genus Massilia; species Massilia haematophila. The sequence continues at coordinate 1,986,846 of NZ_JBHRVV010000001.1, forward strand.
CCTCGAAGGCGCGCACGTTCAGCATGAACTGGCCGGCCAGTTCCGCGGTGTGGTTGCCGATCTGGACTGTCGGCGCCAGCTTGGCGTCTTCCACCAGCACCTGGTAGAACGGCGCGCGCTTGGTCTCGGACAGGTACTCGGCCAGCACCTCAAGGGCATATGAGTCCGGGTGCAGGTCCTCGACGGTCGGCCAGGCCATGGTCAGTTCCGGCAGTTTCGCGAAGTTGTCTTCATGCGCCAGCTTGACGATCTGCTTCACCACGCCCGGGCGCTTGGCGATCGCCTCGACCGGTGCGCCGCGCTTAATCTCGCCGAAGTATTTTTCGACCCACTTGCGCGCCTGCGCGGGATCGAAGTCGCCGGCGATCACCAGGGTCACGTTGTTCGGCACGTACCACAGGCGATAGAACTCCTTGACGTCGTCCAGGGTCGCATTCTGCAGGTCCTCGAGCGAACCGATCACCTGCCAGTTGTAGGGATGGTTTTCCGGGTACAGCGCCTTGTTGATGACGTAGCGGGTGTGGCCGTAGGGCGCGTTGTCGACGCCCTGGCGCTTCTCGTTCTTGACGACCTGTTTTTCCTTGGCCAGCACCGGATCGGTGACGGTGTTGATGAACCAGCCCAGCTTGTCCGCTTCGGCCCAGATCATCTTTTCCAGCGCGTCCTTCGGCACCGTCTGCAGGTAGTTGGTGCGGTCCTGCGAGGTCGAGCCGTTGGCGCCCGAGCCGCCGATGCGCGCGGTCATCTTGTCGAGACCGCCCTTGCCCAGGTTTTCCGATTCCAGGAACAGCAGGTGTTCGAACAGGTGGGCGAAGCCGGTGCGCCCCGCCTTTTCGCGGGCCGAACCGACGTGGGCGGTCAGGTTGACGGCGACCACCGGATCGGAGCGGTCGATGTGGAAGATCACCTCGAGGCCGTTCGGCAGGGTGAACTTCTGGAAGTCCACCTTCAGGCCGGCTTGCGGCGCGGCGGCCGCTGGCGTGGCGGCGGAGGCCGGCGCCAGGAAAGCCGACGACAGGCAGGCGGCCAGCAGGAGCTTCGAGGGGAGCGTCTTCATGAAATCAGGTCCTTGCAATGGAGTGGTAATCGCGGAACAATAGGGTGCGGCACACCCGAAAGTTCTGGATAGTATTGCAATTTCCTGATTGCTACAACGTCAAAGCAGGATGCCGCTGTGGGCGCGGCGAAACTGGCGCCGGGAGCATTCCCGGCGTCGGGATCAGGGCCGCTTCAACTGGCCGATGACGCTCGCCACCTTGGTGGTAATCACATCGACCGCCGGGCCGTTCGCGCCGTGCGGCAGGATGACGTCGGCGTGGCGCTTGGTCGGCTCGATGAACTGCTTGTGCATCGGGCGCACCGTTTCCAGGTACTGGCCGACCACGCTCTCGACCGTGCGGCCGCGTTCGGTGATGTCCCTTTGCATGCGGCGGATGAAGCGCACGTCGGACGCGGTGTCGACGAAGATCTTCAGCGACATCATGTTGCGCAGGTCCGCGTCGTAGAGGGCGAACAGGCCCTCGATCACGATCACCGGGGCGGGTTTCACGGGAATGGTCTTGTTCGAGCGGTTGTCGATCGTGAAGTCGTACTCCGGCATCTCGATCGCCTCGCCATTGCGCAGGGCCTTGACGTGCTGCACCAGCAGCGGCCAGTCGAAGGCCTGCGGGTGGTCGTAGTTCTGCTTGCGGCGTACTTCGGGGGTGAGGTCGGACTGGTCGCGGTAGTAATCGTCCTGCATCACCACCGACACCATCTCGGCGCCGAACGACGCGAGCACTTGCTGGGTTACCGTCGACTTGCCACTGCCGCTACCGCCGGCGACACCAATGACAAACGGTAGAAAGGATTGTTGATTCATCCCCACATGATACCGGAGCGGCGGCCGAACCGACAGGGGCCGCGGCGTTTCAGGGGCGATGTGCGGCGATCCGGCACCGGTGTGCTGGGCGTATCGATGAAGCCGTAGGGTGGGCACTCCGTGCCCACGCGTTACGCACGTTACCGGTAGTCACATGCAGGGACTGATCGACCGTAGAACTAGCTATGGACGCGAACCCGGCCGGGGTTGACGTTAGCGGGCGCAAAGTTGCAGCCTACGCGGAAAGGATGCGCACGTAACGCGTGGGCACGGCGTGCCCACCCTACGGCTGAACGGCATGAGACCTTCGCCAGGCATTTCTCGAGAAAGGCTACCTATTCACCGCTCGATCAGGCTGCGCAAGCCACTGGCCCGGTGCGTCCTTCGCTCCACCGCCTCGGCCAGCACCGCGCCCGTCGGCGACACCAGCGTGAATTCCGCACTGGCGCGCGTGATTCCCGTATAGACCAGCTCGCGCGTCAGGATGCCGTGTCGGTCCTCGGGCAGCACCAGCACCGTGTGGCGGAATTCCGAGCCTTGCGATTTATGCACGGTCATCGCATACGCCGTCTCGACGTTGCGCAGGCGCGTGGCCAGCACCGAGCGCACCTTGTCGCCTTCCAGGAAGTAGACCCGCAGCGAACCGGGACGCGCCGGATCGGCCAGGGTCAGGCCGATGTCGCCGTTGAACACGCCGGTGCCGTAGTCGTTACGGGTCACCATCACCGGCCGGCCGACGTACCACTCGCCGCCGCGGCGCAGCAGGCCGGCCGCCTCCAGGCGCCCCTCGATCGCCGTGTTCAGGCCGGACACGCCCCACTCGCCTTCGCGCACCGCGCACAGGATGCGGAAGGCTTCGAAGTGCTGCAGCACGGCGCGCACCCAGTCCTCGTGGACGGCGCCATCGGGTCCCGCGCGCAGCACCTCCAGGTAGGGCTGGTAGCCCTCCAGGGCCAGGTTGACCACCTGGTGCTGGTGCGCGTGCTCGATCCAGCGTACGGCTTCGTCGCCGCCGTGCAGCACCGCCTCGGCGCGCGCGGCGTCGCCGGCGTTGACGGCAAGCGCCAGCTGGCCGATCGGCCCGCCGAAGCGGCGGCTGTGGCGCAGCATCACGGTCTGCTGGGCCAGCGGGCCGGCGCCGCCGAGGAATTCCCCGGGCAGCTCTTCGCCGCTGGCGATGCGCACGTAGTCGGCCGTCTCGCGGCTATAGCCGCCGGACTGGGCGTCGTGGCAGAGGTCGCCCAGGACGGCGCCCGCCTCCACCGAGGCCAATTGGTCCTTGTCGCCCAGCAGGACCAGGGTCGCGCCCGGCGGCAGCGCGTCGAGCAGGCAGGCCATCATCTCGAGGTGGACCATCGAGGCTTCGTCGACGATCAGGACGTCGACGTCGAGCGGGTTGCCGGCGTGGTGGGCAAAGGCGCGGCTGTCGGGCCGTGCGCCCAGCAGGCTGTGCAGGGTGCGCGCGGCGCCCATGCGCTCGGTCAGCTGGCGCAGCGGCAGCGCATCGCCGACGCGGTCCGCCAGTTCGGTGAGCGCCTTGTCGATCGACTGCTTCAGGCGCGCGGCGGCCTTGCCGGTCGGCGCGGCCAGGGCGATGCGCTGGCGCGCGGCGTCCGGCGCGGTGGCGAACAGCAGCGCCAGCAGGCGCGCCACGGTATAGGTCTTGCCGGTGCCGGGGCCGCCGGTGATGATCGCGACCGAGCCGCGCAGGGCCACGGCGCAGGCCAGTTTCTGCCAGTCGGGTTTCTCGCTGGCGCGCTGCGAGAAGAACAGCAGGTCGAGCCAGCTGCGCACCCTGGCCACGTCGACCGGATGCGTGGCGGCGGCGCGGGCGCGGATGCTGGCCGCGACCACGGTTTCGTCGCGCCAGTAACGGCGCAGGTAGAGGCGCTCGCCGTCGAACACCAGCGGCTCGCCGTAGTCGAGGTCGCCCACGCGCCAGACCTGCTCGCAGGCGGCCAACTGGGCGGCCCAGGCCTTGCTTGTTCTCGGCAGCGGCGCGACGGTGTCCGCCAGGCCCTTCCACTGCTCCTGGCTCCAGCCGAGCAGCCCGGCCGGGTCGCCGGCAAGGTCGGACAATTGCAGGCAGCTGTGGCCGCGGCCTTCCAGTTCGGACAGGACCGTCGCCGCCAGCAGCAGCGCCGGCGAGGTGGCGCCCAGCGAGGCGACGAAACGGGCAAAGGCGCCCGACAGGCGGCGCAGCTCGCCGCTGTCCGTCAGGCGCGCGGTTTCCGCCCACAGGGCGTCGATCCGGGCTTCTTGCTTGACTTCGTGTTTCACGGATTCCTTCATACGAGACTTTCCTTGGCCAGCAGGCGGTCGAGGCCATCGAGCAGCACCAGGTCCGGCTCCAGCAGGCAGCAGCCATGGGTCGCGCTGTTGGCGATCCCGCGCAGGAACAGGAAGACCGCGCCGCCCAGCTGTGCGGCCGGATCATAGGATTCGCCGAGGCGGCTCTTCAGGAGGCGGTGCAGCGCCAGCATGTAGATCGCGCCCTGGATGTCGTAGCGGTGACCGGCCATGCCCTCTTCCATCGCGCGCCGGGTGTAGGCGGCGTCGCCGTTGCCCAGGGCATTCGACTTGTAGTCGAGCACCCAGTAGCGTCCCTCGTGCTCGAACACCAGGTCGGCGAAGCCCTTGAGCATGCCGTGCAGTTCGCGCTCGGGCAGGGTCGGGCGCGGCGTATTGCCGAGCAGGCGGCGCCGGCACAGGCGATCGAGTTCGCCCACGGCCAGGCCTTCGCTCGGGAACCAGAATTCCATCTCGGGCAGGGGCGCGGCGCTCATGATCCCGATCTCCGACAGGCTCGCTCCCAGCGGCGGCAGGCGCGTGGTGACGATCGTCTTCAGCCAGGCCAGCGCGTCGTCGAGGCGGTTGCCCCAGCCGGCGCGCTCGATGCGCTGGGCCAGGCGCGCGTCGAAATGCGGGTCGTCGACGCTATCGAAACCTTCCTGGCCGATCCACTCGAGCTGCTCGTGCAGGAAGTTGCCGGGCACCGAACCGCGCGGGAAACGGTGCCAGGGCGCGTCCTCGCCGCGCGGAGCGGCGACCGCGACCTCGTCTTCCTCGAGCAGGGTCTCCTCGGCCGCGCGTTGCGGCGGGGCCGCCGCCACGGTATGGCGCGTGATCGAGGTGAAGGAACCGACCGACCAGTTGCGCTCGAACTGGGCGTCGAAGGGCGCCGGCTCGACCAGCGGGGCGCGCGTCTCGACCCGCTCGAGCACCGTGCAGCCGTCCAGCGGATCGAGCGTGTGCAGCGCGATGTCGGCGCAGTCGCCGCGCAGCCGTTGCAGGTGCTCGTGCAGCCGGTCGCCGGCAACCGCGCTGCCGCCGCCGAGCAAATAGCCCAGCGCCGATTCGTGCAGGCGGTTCTCGCCCTTCCTGCCGGCCGCGATCGCCGCCACGCCCAGCCACAGGAAGTGGCGCGCGCGGGTCAGGGCCACGTACAGCAGGCGCAGGTCTTCCTCCAGGCGCGCGCGGTCCACGGCCTGCAGCGCCTCGTCGGACATGGCCAGGTCGATCCTGCGCCCGCCCTCCTCGTCGACGTATTCGAAGAAGGTGCGGTTGCGCTTGTCGGTCTTGCGCGCGGTGACGGCGAACGGCAGGTAGACCAGCGGGTATTCCAGGCCCTTCGACTTGTGCACGGTGATGACCTTCACCAGCTCGGCGTCGGATTCCAGGCGCAGCACGCGCTCGTCGCCGCCCTCGCCCAGGCCCTCGACCTGTTCGGCAAACCAGCGGATCAGCGCCTGCTCGCCGTCGAGCTGGGTGGAGGCTTCCTGCAGCAGCTCGGCCAGGTGCAGCAGATTGGTCAGGCGCCGCTCGCCGCCGGGTTCGCGCAGCAGGCGCGCCGGCAGGCCCAGCTCGTGGATGAAGCGGCGCAGCATGGCCAGCACGCCCTGGCGCTGCCAGCATGCGTGCAGCGCCTTGAGCTGCTCGACGCGCTCTTCCCAGGCGGTCTCGTCACTCGACAGCCTGGCCAGTTCCGCCAGCGGCAGGCCGGCCGTGCGCGTGGCCAGCGCCGCGCGCGCGAGCTGGCCGTCGAGCGGGTTCGCCACCGCGTGCAGCCAGCGCAGCACGTCGTGCGCCTCCTCGCTCTCGACCACCGAATCCTTGTCCGACAGGTAGACGCTGGCCACGCGCCGCCGCATCAGGGCGTGGCGGATCGCCGCCGCCTCGCGCCGGTCGCGCACCAGGATCGCGATATCGGCCGGCATCAGGCGCGTAAAGCGTCCCTCCTCCTGGAAACCCACGCGCTCGTCGTTCAGCAGCTTGACGATGTGCTCGGCGCAGTGCTGGGCGAAGAATTCGCGGTATTCGTCCACCTTCATGTCCTCGACGCCGGTCGCGCACATGGCCAGCGCCTGGTAGGGGCCGTCGACACCGACCAGCTGGGCCTTGCGTCCGGCCGCCTTGACCGCCTCGAAGGGCAGCGGATTCACTTCGCCTTTACGGAAGCGGAAGGCGCCGGCGGCATAGCCCGGGTGGTCGCCATGCCCCTCGGCGTGCTGGAACAGGCGATTCACCGCTTCCACCAGCGCGGAGGTCGAGCGGTAGTTGGTGCCGAGCTGGTAGTGGCGGCCGGCGGTGGCGCGGCGCGCGGCCAGGTAGCTGTGGATGTCGGCGCCACGGAAGCCATAGATCGACTGCTTCGGGTCGCCGATCAGGAAGAGGCCCTGCCCGGGATCATTGTCGGCCACGCGGTACAGCAAGTCGAAGATCCGGTACTGGTCGGGCGAGGTATCCTGGAATTCGTCGATCAGCGCGACCGGATATTGGGTGACGATGCGCCGGCGCAGGGCCTCGCCGTTCGGCCCCTCGAGCGCCTCCTTCAGGCGCACCAGCATGTCGGCGAAGCCGAACTGGCGGGTGCGCTGCTTCAGTTCCGCCATGCGCGCGGCGATGTGGCCGGCGGCGTGGCGCAGCAGCGCATGGGCCAGCGGATCGATCGCCTGCAAGGCTTCGCGCAGGGCGGCCGTGGCGTCGAAGCAGTCCGGCACCTCGGCGCTGAAGTCCTTGCTGAAGGCGTCCGCGATGCCGTCCGGCGTGAGGCGCTTCCAGGCGGTGTCGGTCATGCGCTCCTTGTCCGGCAGGACCAGGACAGGATCGCGGGCCCAGGCACGCAGGGCCTCGAACCACTTGACCAGCGAATCGGCGCGCATCTTGTTGCCGTTGAAGCATTTGGGGTTCACCTCGCGGTGGCCGGCGATCCAGCCTTCCATCGCGTCGGTGCGCTCGAGCCAGCCTTCCTTCAGGCGCGCCAGCTCGCCCTGCTGGGCGCGCTGCACGCGCGCCACCAGGCTTGCCAGCGGCTCGGGATCGGGCGCGCCCAGCACCGCGGTGCGCTGCACCAGGTCGCGCACTGCGGATTTCAGGCTGTCGACGTCGCGCCAGGTATCGAGCACGGCCGCCAGCCCCTGGCTGTTCAAGGGATAGACGTGCTGGCGCCAGTAGTCGTGGGCGGCGTCCTCGAACAGCGCGCGCTCGTCGCTGACCAGTTCCTCGTCGAACAGGCTGCCGCTGTCGAAGGCGTGCTCGCGCAGCATGCGCTGGCACCAGGCGTCGATGGTGAAGATCGCCGCCTCGTCCATGGTCTCGGCGGCCAGCACCAGGCGGTGCGCGGCCACCAGGCGTTCGGATTCGCCTTCGTAGCTGTCCACCAGCTGTTCCAGGTAGGGATCGTCGACCTCGAGTTCGCCACGGAAGTAGGCGGCCGCCTGCACCAGGCGCTCGCGCACCCGGTTCGACAGTTCGCGCGTGGCGGCGCGCGTGAAGGTCATGACCAGGATCTCGTTCGGCAGCAGGGGCCGGGCAAAAGCGGCGTCGCCGCCGTGGGCCAGCACCAGGCGCAGGTAGAGCGCGGCGATGGTCCAGGTCTTGCCGGTGCCGGCGCTGGCCTCGATCAGGCGCGAGCCGTGCAGCGGGAAAGCGAGGGCGTCGAGCAGCTGGCTCATGCTTGTTCTCCATCGAGCTTGGTCACCTTGACATGCTGTTCGAGCCAGTTGGTCAGGCCGCCATACAATCGTTCGGCCAGCGCCGGCCATTCGCCGCTGGCGCTCAGGGCCGCAAAATCGGGCCACAGCCGGGCAAGGCAGGGATCGTCGACTTCGCCCGAGAGCTCGAAACCGCCTTCGTACACGGTGCGCGCGTCGCCTTCGTTCAATTGGGCCAGCGCGGTCTTGCAGGCCAGCGGCAGCGGCGCGTCCAGGTTGCGGCGCCACAGGCGCACCAGGTTCGCCAGTTCGTCGTACGCCTGCGCGCTGTCCAGCGGCGCCATGGTGACCACGGCGTCGCGCGCGACCAGGTAGCCGCTGACCTCGGTTCCAGCGGCGCCGGCGGCCAGCTGGCGCAGCCAGGGCACGATCAACTTGTCGCCGCGCGGCTTGTTGGCCTTGTCCAGCACCTTCGAGGAGATCTGCATCAGCCAGGCGGTCTGCTCGCCATTGCTGCGCAGGCGGTCGATCCAGTCGTCCAGCTGCAGGCCGCCGAGTTCCAGGCTGACCGCCAGCTTGGGCGCGGCCTGCGGGAAGAGCGCGCCGAGCTTCAGCCAGGCGGTGCGCACCGGCACCAGGCCGTCTACCAGTTGCTGCTGCCACTGGCGGCCGACCAGGCCGATCGGCAGCACGCCTTCGCGCGCCAGGCGCTCGGCGCGCGCATCCAGGGTCGCGCGCACTTCGCCGATCTCTTCCAGCGTGCCGGCGTCGTCGAGCAGGCTGTCTTCGAGGAAGTAGCGCTCGAGGGCGTCGAGCGCGAACGGTTCCTCGTCCTCGCCGACCACCTCGGCCTCGCCGAACATCACGGCCAGGCGGCGCCGGAAGAAGTAGCGCGCCGGCTGCTTCAGGAAGCTGGCCAGGTCGGACAGCTTCAGGCGGAAGTCGGGCTCCAGCTCGTAGGGCGGCAGCGCGTCGCCATCGCCCACGGACGCCGCGGCTCCGTCCTCCTGCGCGCCATGGGCCATGCGCCACTCGCGCGCATAGGTCAGCAGGCCGCCTTCCTCGAAATAGCGGCGGCTGAAGGGCTGCAGCGCGTGTTCGGTCGTGATTTCCTTCGGGTCGAGGTCCCAGCCGGCGCGCAGGTAGTCGCGCAGCTGGGCCACCAGCACCGAGGGCGGCTGCTCGCTGTTGTCGCGCACGTTGCGGCCGACCCAGCTCAGGTAGAGCTTGTCGCGCGCGGCCAGCAGGGCTTCCAGCATCAGGTAGCGGTCGTCGTCGCGGCGCGAGCGGTCGCCCGGGCGGTGCATGCCCGGCAGCGCCAGCAAATCGAAATCGGCCTGGGGCGCGCGGCGCGGGAAGTCGCCGTCGTTCATGCCGAGCAGGCAGACCACGCGGAAGGGTACGGCGCGCATCGGCATCAGGGTGCAGAACGTGACGCCGCCGGAGACGAACTGGTGGTTCAGGGTCGGCTGGTCGATCTGGCCCAGCCAGGCTTCGCGCAGCACGGCCAGCGGCACCGGCTCGTCGAAGCCGCCCGCCTCCACCATCTCCAGCCAGCATTGCAGGCCTTCGTTCAGCTGCGACAGGGTCAGACGGTCTTTCTCGTCGCGGCCATCGAAGAAGGCGGCCAGCAGCCCCCTGGCCTCCACGCCCCATTCGCTTGGGGTGCGCGGCTGCGCCAGGCGCGCCCGCCATTCGAGCAGGCATTCGACCAGCTGGGCCAGCGAACCGGCCAGCGCGGCGTCCAGGCCGCCGACTTCGGCATACGGTTCGATGTCGCCGAAGCGCTGGCCGGCGCCGCTGGCATAGCCCAGCAGCATGCGCCGCACGCCGAAGATCCAGGCGTTCTGCTCGCCGGCGGCACCCAGGCCCAGGCCGGCGCGGTGTTCGCGGTCCAGGCCCCAGCGCACGCCCGCGCCTTCGATCCAGTGGCCGAGGGTGGGCAGGTCGTCCTCGAAGATGCCGAAGCGCGCGGCGACCGCCGGCACGTCGAGCAGGTCGCGCACCTCGCTCTGGCGGCAGCGCTGCTGCGGCAGGCGCAGCAGCCACTCCAGCGCCACCAGCAACGGGTTGACGCTGCGGTCGCGCGTGTCGCCGATTTCGAAGGGAATGTGGCGCGGGTCGTTCCTGCGGTGCTGGTCGAACACCGCGTGGATCGGCGCCGAGAAAGTGTCGATGTCGGGCACCATCACCACCACGTCGCGCGGGCGCAGCGTCGGGTCGCGGGCGAACCAGGACAGCAGCTGGTCGTGCAGCACCTCGACTTCGCGCTGGGTGCTGTGGGTGAGGTGGAACTCGATCGAGCGGTCATCCGGCGCCGGCGGCACCCGCGGGTGTTCGGACAGCGGCAGCAGGTCGCGCACCGCCGCCTGCACCTGCTCCAGCAAACTGGCTCCTTCGCCATCGGAGAACAGGTCGATGCGCAGTTTGGTGGCGCCGGCGGTCTCGGGGCGCCCTTCCTCGTTGTCGAATTCGTCGAGCATGCGCACGAAATCGCGCCCCTGGCGACCCCAGCTCGCCAGCAGCGGGTGGCTGTGCGCGTGCAGTTCCTCGATCGGCAAGGACGCCAGGTCGACGCCGGCGCGTTCCGGCTGGCGCTTGTGCGCGGCCTTCAGCAGTTCGCGGCCCTCGATGATGTCGCCCCAGTAGAACTGGCAGGGGTTCGGCACCGCCAGCAGCACCTGGGTATGGCGCGACAGCGCGGCGATCGCCTGCAGGGTCTGGTAAGGCAGGGCCGACATCCCGAACAGCACCACCCGGCGCGGCAGGGTTGATACGGGCGGCGCCCCGGACAGGATCTTGGCGACGAACACTTCGTGGATGGCGGCGCGGCCGGTGCCGCGCTGCATGGCCGGGATGCTCTCGTGGATCGCGCGCCACAGGCGCGCCTGCCAGCACTGGTCCGGCGCCAGCGGCACCGGTTCGCCGCCGGCGCGGCGCAGCTGGTCGCGCCCGATCTCCCAGTCGGTCAGCCAGTCGGCGCGGTAGACCTGGTACTGGTCGTACAGGTCGGCCAGGCGCTCGGCCAGCTGCAGGCGGCGCTCCGGGCAGCCGTCGCCCAGGAAATGGGTCAGCGGCGCGAACACCGGTTCCTGCAACAGCGCCGGCAGCAGGCGCATCAGGCGCCAGGTCAGCGGGTCCTTGTCGAAGGGCGAACGCGGCGGCACCCGCTCGCGCCCGAGCATGGCGCGGTAGGCTTCCCACAGGAAGCGCGCCGGCAGCGCCACGCGGGTGGCGGCGCACACCCCCAGATCCTGCGCCAGCGCGATCTTCAGCCACTCGGCGAAGCCGTTCGACTGCACCAGGATGGTCTCCTGCTCCAGGGGCCCGAGCGGGTGATTGCGCAGCCAGTCGAAGACGGCTTCGCGCAGCATTTCCATCTGGTTGCCGTGCAGGATCAGCAGGCCGGGCGTAATGGTGGAGGACATCGGTGGAGAGATAGCAGTATGGTTGGGCGTCAGGCGCCACAGCATACTCTTTTTGGAGCGGCGGAGGAAGGCGGTCGGGCCGCTTACTTGGTGTCCGTGGCGCGGGCGCCAAGTTCAGTCCCCACCTGGCGCTCCAGCCGCGCAAACAGGCTGCGCAGCCGTGCGCCCAGCGCGCGCGCCTGGGCCAGCGCGCCGCGCCGCTGCTGTTGCTCGATCTCCTCGCAAACCTCGCCGAAGCTGAAGGCGCCGACCGCGCGCGCCGAGGACTTCATGCGGTGCGCCACCGCGCCGGCGCGCGCCAGGTCGCCCGACACCAGGGCGATGTCGAGCTCGGCCAGCCCGGCGCGCGCGCTGTCGAGGAACATGAAGGCGTATTTACGCATCTTCTCGGGGTTGTCGCCGAAGGTGGCGGCCAGCGCGCCGGTATCGAGCAGCGGCGCCGGCGCCGGCGTCTCGGCGGCGGCCGGCGATGCGGGCGCGCCGCCCGGCAAGTCCGCCGCCGCAGGCGGGCGCCCGCCCTGCTGCCCGGCATGATCGCGCTCAGGGGGGACTTGCACGGCGGGGCCTTGCACGGCGGGGCCGCGCCGGATCGCGCGCAGGATCGTCGCGGCCAGGTGCTCGGGCGCGACCGGCTTGGTCAGGAAGGCGTTCATACCGGCCGCCATGCAGCGCGCCTGGTCCTCGACGCCGGCGTTGGCCGTCATCGCGATCACCACGGTGTCGCGCAACCGCGCGTCGGCGCGGATCCGGCGCGTGGCCTCGAAGCCGTCCATCACCGGCATCTGCACGTCCATCAGCACGCAGTCGAAGGCCTGGCGGCGCAGCGCGTCGAGGGCTTCGCTGCCGTTGTCCGCCACCGTCACGCTGGCCCCCGCCTGCTCGAGCAGTTCGCGCCCGACCTGCTGGCTGAACACATTGTCTTCGACCAGCAGGATGGCGCGGCCGTCCAGGCGCACCGCGCTGGCCTGCATGGACGGCGCCGGCGCCGCGCCGCGCCTTGGCGCGCCCCCGGCCGGCTCGCGCCCGCCGTCGCTGCGCCCGAGGCGCGCCGTGAACCAGAAGGTGCTGCCCTGGCCCGGCGTGCTCTCGACCCCGACCTCGCCGCCCATCAGCTCGGCCAGCTGCTTGCTGATCACCAGTCCCAGTCCGGTGCCGCCGTAGCGCCGCGTGGTCGAGGGGTCGGCCTGGTGGAAGGAGGTGAACAGCCGCCCCAGCTGCTCGGGCGCGATGCCGATGCCGCGGTCCTGGACCTCGAAGCGCACCACCGTCTCGTGGCCGTAGGCGCGCACCGCTCTAGCCCGGATCGCGATGTCGCCGCGCTCGGAGAACTTGATGGCGTTGCCGGTAAAGTTGAGCAGCACCTGCTCCAGGCGCAGCGGGTCGCCGCGCAGCGGCCGGGCCAGCTCGGGATCGATGTCGAATACCAGCCGCAAGCCCTTGGCGGCGGCGGCTTCGCCCAGTTGGGTCTCGATGTTGCGCATCAGGGCCTCGAGCTGGAAATCGAGGACTTCCAGCTCCATCCGGCCGGCCTCGATCTTCGAGAAATCGAGGATGTGGTCGATGATGCCCAGCAGGTGCTGGCCCGAGTGCCAGATCTTCTCCAGGTAGTCGCGCTGCCTGGGCTCGAGCGCCGTCTTCAGGGCCAGGTGAGTCATGCCGATGATGCTGTTCATCGGGGTGCGGATCTCGTGGCTCATGTTCGACAGGAAGTCGCTCTTGGCCTGGTTGGCGGCATCGGCCTGGGCCTTGAGCTGGTGCAGTTCGGTGACGTCGGTGGCCACGCACAGCACCCCGCTGACGTCGCCGTCCAGGCGCACCGGCACCTTCACTTCCCACAGCTGGCGCTCGCTGCCGTCGGCCAGCACCACCTCGATCTGGCTGGCGTGGCGGGTGCCGTCGAACACGATGCGCTGGCGCTCCCAGCTCCTGTCGGCCTGGGCCAGCGGCATCACCTCGCGGTCCAGGCGGCCGACGACGCGCTCGGCCGGCAGGCCCAGCGCCTGCGCCATCTTGGCGTTGACGTAGCGGTAGCGGCGGTCGCGGTCCTTCATGTAGACGTAGGCGTCGACGTTGTCGAGCACCGAGTCGAGCAGCACGCGCTGCTCGATGGCGCCGCGGCGCGACCAGTACAGCGACAGGAACAGGCTGTACACCAGCAGCGCGCCGACGAAGCCGACCGCCAGCGCCAGCAGCGGCAGCCAGCGGTCGAAGGAAGAATACAGGTCGCGCTTGCGTGCGCTGAAATGGGCCTTCCAGAGCGCGCCGCTGAAGTCGACCGGCAGCACCTCGGCGAAGTAGTCCTCGCCGGGCGGCGCCGTGCGCACGGACGCGTCGCCGTACAGCAGGCGGTCGCTTGCGAGCAGGGTCAGGGTCGGCGGCGCGCCCTTGGCGGCGGCGAACAGGCTCAGGGCCAGCTCCGGCCCCTGCTGCCTGGCGAGGGCGCGCTCGACCAGCTCCGGCACCGAGAACGCGATGCCGACCGCGCCGACATAGGCGGCGCGCCGGCTTTCGACGTCCTGCGGCACGGCCGCGCCGCGGTAGACGGGCGCGCGCATGCCCAGCGCCATGTGCGGCACCGGTGTCGAGACCATGATCGGACTGCCCGAGGCGCTGATGGTGCCGGTATCGCGCGCCTGCGCCATCGCGGCCGCCACCGCCGCATTGGCGGTGATGTCGAACCCGAACTTCTCGGCCAGCTTCTCGGGCGGCTCGATGTAGGTCAGCACGTTGTAGCTCGGGCGCCGCCCCGGCGGGCCGATGTCGAAGCCGGGATAGCCGAGCGGATCGAGGCTGCGGTCGGCGCGCACCGCGGCCACGAAAGCCTCGCGCGCGCTGTCGGGCACTTCCTGCGAGTACGAGACGGCATCGATCGCCGGGTAGGTGGCGCGCAAATCGAGCAGCGCCACGTAGCGGTTGAACTGCAGCCGCGTCACCGGCGTGGGGCTGGACGAGAACAGGGCGACGAGGGCGCGCGTGACCTCCGAATACGACTGGATCGCGGTGGCCAGGCGCTCCTGGGCGGCGCGGGCGTTGTATTCGAAGCGGCGGCGCGCCTCTTCCTCGGCACTGCGGCTGGCGACCATGTGCAGCAGCGCGCCGACCAGCAGCGCGAACCAGACGCCGGCGCCCCACAGCACCAGGCGCGTGGTGCCGCGCGTGCCGCGCATGCCGAAAGCCGCGCCGATGCTGCGGGTGATAGAGAGAGTCATCGCCGGTATCGTACAGGATGGGGCCGCTTGAATAATTGGTAATATACGCGATCGGCGCGCCGTGCGGCGCTCAACAGTACATACACCCAGATGCGAAAAATGGTAGCGAAAGTGGCACTCGGACTGGCGGCGCTCGGCGCCGCATCGGCACAGGCGCAGGGCGCGGCGCCCGACCCGCATGGCTGGCTCGAAGACGTCGGCGGCGACAGGCCGCTCTCCTGGGTGCGCGCGCACAACGACGTCACCGAGCGCGAACTGGGCGGCGCCGCCCACGAAGCCCTGCGCGCGCGCCTGCAGACCATCCTCGACGCCAAGGACCGCATCCCCTACGCCGGCAAGCACGGCGACTACCTGTACAACTTCTGGCGCGACGCCCATCACGTGCGCGGCATCTGGCGCCGCACCACCCTGGCCGAATACCGCAAGGAGGCGCCAGCCTGGGAAACCGTGATCGACCTCGACCAGCTGGCGCGCGACGAGCACGAGAACTGGGTCTGGGCCGGCGTGTCCTGCCTGGAGCCGCGCGGCACGCGCTGCCTGGTGTCGCTCTCGCGCGGCGGCGGCGACGCCCGCGTGGTGCGCGAATTCGACCTGGAGGAGCGCGCCTTCGTGGCCGGGGGCTTCGCCCTGCCCGAAGCAAAGAGCAGCATCGGCTGGATCGACCGCGACACGCTGTTCGTGGCCACCGACTTCGGCGCCGGTTCGATGACGAGCTCGGGCTACCCGCGCATCGTCAAGGAATGGAAGCGCGGCGAGCCGCTGGCGAACGCGCGCACCGTGTTCGAAGCCCAGGCCACCGATCTGTCGGCCTCGGCCTGGAAGGATGCGACGCCCGGCTTCGAGCGCGAATTCGTGTCGCGCCAGATCGACTTCTACACGGGCGAACTGTTCCTGCGCGACGGCGGCAAGCTGGCGAAGATCGACAAGCCGCTGGATGCCAACGCCTACGCCGTGCGCGACCAGCTGCTGGTCGAACTGCGCTCTGACTGGGCCGTGGATGGCCGCAGCTGGCCCCAGGGCAGCCTGCTGGCGATCGACTTCGCCGGCTTCCTGCGCGGCGAGCGCAACTTCGAGTCGCTGTTCACGCCGGGCCCCACCACCTCGCTCGACGGCGTGACGGTCACCAGGAACGCCCTGCTGCTCACCGTCCTCGACAAGGTCAAGAACCGCGTGGTCGAATTGCGCCGCGACGGCAAGGCCTGGCAGCGGCGCGAGGTCGCCGCGCCCTCCATCGGCACGCTCGCCGTGTCGGCGCTCGACGACATCGAGTCCGACCAGTACTTCCTGACCGTGACCGACTTCCTGCATCCGAGCACGCTCTACCTGGGACAGGTCGGGGTTGACGCGCGCGAGCGCCTGAAAGCCATGCCGGCCTACTTCGACGCCAGCCCCTACAAGGTCGAGCAGTTCGAAGCGCGTTCGAAGGACGGCACCATGGTGCCGTATTTCGTGGTCATGGCACGCAAGGCCAGACTCGACGGCAAGAATCCGACCGTCCTGTACGCCTACGGCGGCTTCGAGGTCTCGCTCAAGCCCTCCTACAGCGGCATGATCGGCAACGCCTGGCTCGACCAGGGCGGCGTGTATGTGCTGGCGAACATCCGCGGCGGCGGCGAATTCGGGCCGCGCTGGCACCAGGCCGCCCTGAAGGGCAATCGCCAGAAGGCCTACGACGACTTCATCGCCGTGGCCCAGGACCTCATCAAGCGCAAGGTGACCAGCCCGCGCCACCTCGGCATCATGGGCGGCAGCAACGGCGGCCTGCTGGTCGGCGCCGCGCTGACCCAGCGGCCGGACCTGTTCAACGCCGTGGTCTGCCAGGTGCCCCTGCTCGACATGCGCCGCTACCACCAGCTGCTGGCGGGCGCGTCCTGGATGGGCGAGTACGGCGACCCGGACGACCCGAAGCAGTGGGAATTCATCGGCAAGTACTCGCCCTACCACAACGTGTTCAAGGACAAGCATTACCCGCGCGTGCTGTTCACCACCTCGACCCGCGACGACCGCGTGCACCCGGGCCACGCGCGCAAGATGGCGGCCTTGATGCAGGACCAGGGCCACGACGTGCTGTACTGGGAAAACACCGAGGGCGGCCATGCCGGCGCCGCCAACAATGCCCAGACCGCGCGCATGTGGGCGCTGACCTATACCTTCCTGCTCAAACAGCTGAAGTGACGTAGGGTGGGCACGCCGTGCCCACGCGCTACGTACGCATCCTTCTTGCGTTGACCGCGAGGTGTCGCTCGAAACGCCGAACGTAGCCGACGCACTGTCCGTCGCATGCTTTGCGGGCGACACTTCTCCGCCGCGAACTGCGGGACCGTGCGTCATGCGTGGGCACGGAGTGCCCACCCTACGTTGACGCCGCAGTCACGTCGGCTACCTCAGCTCGCCAGCCGCGTATCGAACAGCACCCGGCAGGTCGGCTCGATGTCGACGTACAGCGCGACCGCGGTCTCGACCCCGATCACCAGCGGCGGACCGAGGCGCTCGGTGACCACGCCGGCGCGGCGCAGCAGGCGCTCGATCGCGGTGGTGGTCACCGTGACGTAGCGTTCGATACCCTGCTCGTGGCCGTAGCGGATGATCGCCGCGATCGACTCCATCGTGATTTCCGAGAAGCCGAAGTGGCCGCTGCCGCCGGTTTCGATGGCGAAGCGCGACAGTTCCCAGATGCGCTCGTGACAGGGTGCCGGCTGGCCGTGCAGCAGCTGGGAGAACGAGTCCTTGAGCATGTAGGGCCCTTCGGTCGGGAGCAGGCGCCAGCAGCCGCGCAGGACGCCGCCGCCGGGCTCGCGCATCATCATGTAGTGCGGCTCGAGCGCGTCGTAGCCGTCGATTTCCATGCCCGACAGGACCGGCACTTCCCAGCCCAGGCGGCCCTGGAACACCTTTGCGCGGAGGGTATGCATTTCCCACAAATCGCGGGACTTGAATTCGCGCCGTGCTGCGATATTGATCTGCAGTGCCATTTTCGTTCTCCCTATGTCTTTGATGAAAAAATATGCGAAGCGCATAAAGCGTCATGCAATCCGGGCAGAAACGGAACTAGCAGGACTGCTAGGTGGGCTGGGGGAAACGACGGTGGAATACTAAAGCTTTGCTACTGAACAACGAGGAGACCGCACCATGCCGAACGATTTCGTCTGCGAATCCATGCTTGCCCGCCCGACCATGCAACCGGGCGCCATGCCGGCCGCAATCCCGGCCGCGCTGCCGCAACCGCCGCGCGCCGCGCACGTGGACCTGCGACAGTTCCGCATCAGCAAGCGCGAGAGCCAGGAAAAATTCTGGGGCCGTTTCGGCGTGACCCAGTCGAGCGGCAGCCGTTTCGAGACCGGGCTGGCGATTCCGGCACCGGTCGCGATCCTGCTGAAGCTCTACGTCAACGGCAAGCTCAACGATGGCGATCTTCAGGGCTGATCAGTCCGAGCGCGATCGCCTTCACCACCGCCTGCTGCCGGGTATTGACGTTGAATTTCTGGCGCACGTTGGCCAGGTGAAAGTTTACGGTCGCCTCGGAGCAATTCGTAATCTTTGAAATCTCCCAGGACGACTTGCCCGCCATGACCCAGTTGAGCACTTCGAGCTCGCGCCGGGTCAGGCGCGGCACGGTATCTCCGCTAGCGGTATTGGCACCGCCGCCCAGGAAGCGGATCGCGGACGCGAACGCATAATCGCGCACCAGGCTCAGGGCCGGCATCACCTGCGCGATATGCCGCGAAAATTCCCTGCCGGCCGGCGCATCCGAAGCGAAACTGAGCACCCCGAACTCCCCGTTGGGCCCATGCACCGGCAGCGTCACGCCGGTGCGGATGCCGTAGACGCAGGCCTCCTCGTAGAGCGCGCTGCCCTCCGGCCCGTCGAAGACGGCCGGCTCCCAGACGATCGGCAAGGTACTGCTCAGGCAATGTCCCACCGTCGGGTCGACATAAGCCAGGCGCGAGGCATCGTAGCGCTCGCGCCACGCGGACGAATAATTACTGCGCAAGAATGCGCGTTCGAATTGGGCATGGCGCGAGCCGACCATGCCATACAGCACCTGATCGAAGCCGAGCTGGCGCGCCAGCCCGAAGAGGATCTGGCTCCAGCCGCCAGGGTCCTGCGTCTCCATCAGCTGCACCAGTTGTGCAGTCTCGACCATAGTGCTCGCTTCTTTCTCAGTGATGACTTGTATATGCTAGTGCAAAGCAGCCACGAAAGCATGCATACTGGCAATTTTAACAAGCTTCAGCGTGTTGTACAGGCATATTCGATGTCGCAGTTGCGCAACGAACATTGTTTGGTCACATCAACCGTGCGACCGGGAAAATCTATTTACGCTAACCTCCGCGCGCTTGTCCAATATTTATTTCAATTGTGCAAGTATCAAGGGATCCAGGGGTTGACTTGATTTCGCACAAGAGT
Source organism: Massilia haematophila (assembly GCF_042647645.1). Lineage (NCBI taxonomy): Bacteria > Pseudomonadati > Pseudomonadota > Betaproteobacteria > Burkholderiales > Oxalobacteraceae > Massilia > Massilia haematophila. The sequence continues at coordinate 2,005,684 of NZ_JBHRVV010000001.1, forward strand.
ATCTTTCCATAGTTTCTGTGTAACACTTTCCAAAGCGCTCGTCCACGACTTTCACCAGGACCGGCCTGAACCACAACACCGCACCATACCCACCCAAAACGAGGAACGACCGTCGATGAACACAATGACCGACATGGCTGAACAGCTGGACGTCAAACTCCTGCTGGCCACCCTGATGGCCCTGAAAAAGGGTGACTTCTCGGTACGCATGCCTTCCGATTGGACTGGCGTATCGGGCAAGATCGCCGACACGCTCAACGACATCATCGAGACCAAGCAGAAGATGGTCGAGACCGTAACCAAGGTGTCGCGCGTGGTCGGCCGCGAGGGCCACTTGACCCAGCGCGCCGACGTGCCGGGCGTGGTCGGCGGCTGGAGCACCATCATCAGTTCGGTCAACACCCTGATCGACGACCTGGTGCGCCCGACCACCGAAATGGCGCGCGTCATCGGCGCAGTGGCAAAGGGCGACCTGTCGCAGACCATGGCGCTCGAAGTCGACGGGCACCCGCTGAAGGGCCAGTACCTGCGCGCGGCGCAGACCGCGAACACGATGGTGGAACAGCTCTCCTCCTTCTCCTCGGAAGTGACGCGCGTGGCGCGCGAGGTCGGTACCGAAGGTAAACTGGGCGGCCAGGCGCAGGTGAAGGGCGTGGCCGGCACCTGGAAGGACCTGACCGACTCGGTGAACTCAATGGCGGGCAACCTGACCTCGCAGGTGCGTAACATCGCGGAAGTGACGACCGCCGTGGCGAACGGCGACCTGTCGAAAAAGATCACGGTGGACGTGCGCGGCGAAATCCTGCAGCTGAAGGACACCATCAACGTCATGGTGGACCAGCTGCGCTCCTTCGCTTCGGAGGTGACGCGCGTGGCGCGCGAGGTCGGCACCGAAGGTAAACTCGGCGGCCAGGCCTACGTGCCCGGCGTCGGCGGCACCTGGAAGGACTTGACCGACAACGTGAACTTCATGGCATCGAACCTGACCGGCCAGGTGCGTAACATCGCGGCGGTGACGACCGCGGTGGCAAACGGCGACCTGTCCAAGAAGATCACGGTGGACGTCAAGGGCGAGATTCTCGAACTGAAGAACACGATCAACGTCATGGTCGACCAGCTGTCCTCCTTCGCCTCCGAGGTGACCCGGGTGGCGCGCGAGGTCGGCACCGAAGGTAAACTCGGCGGCCAGGCGCAGGTGAAGGGCGTGGCCGGCACCTGGAAGGACTTGACCGACTCGGTGAACTCGATGGCGGGTAACCTGACCGGCCAGGTGCGTAACATCGCGGACGTGACGACCGCGGTGGCGAACGGCGACTTGTCCAAGAAAATTACCGTGGACGTGAAGGGCGAGATTCTCGAGCTGAAGAACACCATCAACGTCATGGTCGACCAGCTGAACTCCTTCGCCTCCGAGGTGACCCGCGTGGCGCGCGAGGTCGGTACCGAAGGCCGCCTCGGCGGCCAGGCGAACGTGCCCGGCGTGGCCGGCACCTGGAAGGACCTGACCGACGGCGTGAACTCGATGGCGGGTAACCTGACCGGCCAGGTGCGTAACATCGCGGAAGTGACGACCGCGGTGGCAAACGGCGACCTGTCCAAGAAGATCACGGTGGACGTGAAGGGCGAGATCCTCGAACTGAAGAACACGATCAACGTCATGGTGGACCAGCTGTCCTCGTTCGCATCCGAAGTGACCCGCGTTGCGCGCGAGGTCGGCACCGAAGGCAAGCTCGGTGGCCAGGCATATGTTCCTGGCGTGGGCGGCACCTGGAAGGACTTGACCGACAACGTGAACTTCATGGCCTCGAACCTGACGGGCCAGGTGCGTAACATCGCGGCGGTGACGACCGCGGTGGCGCGCGGCGACCTGTCCAAGAAGATCACCGTGGACGTGAAGGGCGAGATCCTGGAACTGAAAGACACCATCAACGTCATGGTGGACCAGCTGTCCTCCTTCGCATCCGAGGTGACGCGCGTGGCGCGTGAAGTCGGTACCGAAGGCAAGCTCGGCGGCCAGGCCAACGTGTCCGGCGTGGCGGGCACCTGGAAGGACTTGACCGAGAACGTCAACCAGCTGGCGGCAAACCTGACCAACCAGATGCGCGCGATCGGCGAGGTGGCGACGGCGGTGACCCGCGGCGACCTCTCGCGTTCGATCCAGGTGGAGGCGCGCGGCGAGGTGTCCTACCTGAAGGACAACATCAACGAGATGATCCGCAACCTGAAGGAAACCACGCAGAAGAACGCGCAGCAGGACTGGCTGAAGACCAACCTGGCGCGCTTCACGCGACTGCTGCAGGGCCAGCGCGACCTGCAGGCGGTGACCAAGCTGATCCTGTCGGAACTGGCGCCGCTGGTGTCGGCCCACCACGGCGTGTTCTACATGATGGATTCGCAGGAGCTCGAACCGCGCCTGCGCATGATCGCGTCCTACGGCTACCGTTCCAGCCGCAAGCTGCCGACCTCCTTCCTGCCGGGCGAAGGCCTGGTGGGCCAGTGCGCGGTCGAGAAGACCCGCATCTGGCTGACCGACGTGCCGCGCGACTACATCGTGGTGTCCTCGGGCCTGGGCTCGGCGCCGCCGAACAACATCGTCGTGCTGCCGATCCTGTTCGAACAGCAGGTCAAGGCGGTCATCGAGATCGCCTCGCTCGACCGCTTCACCGAGACCCACCTGTCCTTCCTCGACCAGCTGATGGAATCGATCGGCGTGGTCCTGAACACGATCGAGGCGAACAGCCGTACCGAATCGCTGCTGACCCAGTCGCAGTCGTTGGCCCAGGAACTGCAGCAGACCAACCAGGAACTGGCGGAAAAGGCGCGCCTGCTGTCCGAGCAGAACATCGAGGTGGAGCGCAAGAACCGCGAGGTGGAACAGGCCAAGCTGGCGCTGGAAGAAAAGGCGACCCAGTTGGCGTTGTCCTCGAAGTACAAGTCCGAGTTCCTGGCGAATATGTCGCACGAACTGAGGACGCCGCTCAATTCGCTCCTGATCCTGGCCCAGCAGCTCTCCGACAACCCGGAAGGCAACCTGTCGGGCAAGCAGGTCGAATTCGCGAAGACCATCCACGGCTCGGGTTCCGACCTGCTGACCCTGATTAACGACATTCTCGACCTGTCGAAGATCGAGTCGGGCACGGTCACCCTGGACGTCTCGGAATACCGCTTCTCGAACCTGCGCAACTACGTCGACCGCACCTTCCGCCACATGGCCGAGGCCAAGCACCTGGGCTTCAAGGTCGAGCTGGCCGACAACCTGCCGACCGCGGTGATGACCGACACGACGCGCCTGCAGCAGGTGTTGAAGAACCTGCTGTCGAATGCCTTCAAGTTCACCAGCCACGGCCAGGTATCGCTGAACATCAGCCTGGTCACGAGCGGCTGGACGCAGGACCACCCGCACCTGCTGCACGCGGACGCGGTGCTGGCCTTCTCGGTCAGCGACACCGGCGTCGGCATCCCGCAGGACAAGCTGCAGCTGATCTTCGAGGCCTTCCAGCAGGCCGACGGCTCGACCGCCCGCAAGTACGGCGGCACGGGCCTGGGCCTGTCGATCTCGCGCGAACTGGCGCGCCTGCTGGGCGGCGAAATCCGCGTCGAATCGATCGTCAACGCCGGCTCGACCTTCACCCTGTACCTGCCGTACAACCGCGCCGGCTTCATCAACTACGAACAGACCCGCCAGCCGCAGCCGGCGCGCCTGGCGCCGCCCAAGGCCACGCCGCCGGCACCGCCGGTGGCGATCGCCGCTGGCAGCGACGACAGCGGCGCCGTCGCCACCATCGAAGTGCCGGCGCCCTCCTCCGGCGGCCTGGTCGAATACGCCTCGATGCTGGACGACCGCGGCCTGATCGGCCCGGGCGACCCGTCGGTGCTGATCGTCGAGGACGACGACCGCTTCGCCAAGGCGGTGCTGGAATTCGCCCGCGAGAAGTACTTCAAGGGCATCGTCACCCACCGCGGCGACTCGGCGCTGTCGCTGGCGCGCGACTACCTGCCGTCGGCGATCCTGCTCGACATCGACCTGCCCGACATCGACGGCTTCACGGTGCTCGACCGCCTCAAGCGCGACCCGAGCACCCGCCACATCCCGGTACACGTGGTGTCGGCGCTGCGCGAACGCGAGCGCGCGCTGCGCCAGGGTGCAATCTCCTACCTGCACAAGCCGGTCGGACGCGAGGCGCTGCAGGAGGAATTCACGCGCATCCAGAAGTTCCTGATGGGCGGCAAGCGTTCGCTGCTGGTGGTCGAGGACGACCCGGCCCAGCGCGACGCCATCGTCTCGCTGATCGGCGACGCCGACCTGCACATCGTCACCGCGGGCGACGGCAAGGCCGCCCTGGAAGCGCTGGACGGCGCCCACTTCGACTGCATGGTGCTCGACCTGACGCTGCCGGACATCTCCGGCTTCGACCTGCTCGACGAAATCGGCAAGAAGCCCGGGCTGCGCGACCTGCCGATCGTCATCTACACGGCCCAGGAACTGTCGCGCAAGGAAGTCACCAAGCTCAAGAAGTATGCGAAGACCATCGTCATCAAGGACGCGCGCTCGCCCGAGCGCCTGCTGGACGAGACCGCGCTGTTCCTGCACCGCTCGCACGCCTCGCTGCCCGAGCTGCAGCGCAAGATGCTGGAAGAGATCCACGCCACCGACAGCGGGCTGGCCGGGCGCAAGGTGCTGATCGTCGACGACGATTTGCGCAACATCTTCGCCCTGTCCTCGCTGCTGGAACGCCAGCAGATGCAGGTGCTGTTCGCCGAGAACGGCCGCGACGGCATCGAGGTGCTGGAGAAGGACCCGAGCATCGAGATCGTCCTGATGGACATCATGATGCCGGAGATGGACGGCTACGACACGATGCGCGCGATCCGCCGCATCCCGAAGTTCAAGTCGCTGCCGATCATTACCCTCACCGCGAAGGCGATGAAGGGTGACCGCGACAAGTGCATCGCCGCCGGCGCCTCCGACTACATCACCAAGCCGGTCGACGTGGCGCAGCTGCTGTCGCTGATGCGGGTGTGGCTGCATTGAACGCGTTCGCGGGCCTCGGGACGGCTTGCGCCACCGACCCGGCGGTGGAAGACCTGGAGATCGACCTGTTGCTGGAAGCTTTACTTCAGCGCCACGGCCACGATTTCCGCGACTACGACCGCCACCTGTTGCGGCGCAAGGTGCTCGGCGTGCTGCGGGACCGCGCGCTGAACACGGTATCGGCGCTGCAGGAACGCGTGCTGCACGAGCCGGGCGCGGCCTCGCACCTGCTGCGCGCGCTGGCGGTGGCCCCGGCCGCGCTGTTCGCCAGTCCCGAGCGCGCCAACCAGGCGCGCATCGCCCTCAGCGCCAGCCTGCGCCCGGCGGCCGTGCCCAAGGTATGGCTGGCCGAGTGCGCGGGCGTGGGCGAAGCCTGGTCGCTGGCGATCCTGCTGGCCGAGGAAGGTTTGCTGGCGCGCACCGAGATCTTCGCGACCCTGGCCAACGACGAACTGCTGGCCGAGGTGCGCGAGGCATCCATCGACGCCGCCGAGCTGCCCGGGCTGCAGGACAACTACGCGCGCAGCGGCGGCAGCGGGCAACTGGGCGACTACTTCGAGGTGCGCGACGGACGCGCGCGCCTGCTGCCGCGCCTGCGCGCGCGCATCACCTGGGCGCAATACAACCTGGTGACGGACGCCTCGTTCAACGAATTCCAGGCCATCGTCTGCTGCCGCGCCCTGGCCGACTTCGGCCCGGTGCTGCGCCAGCGCGTGCTGCGCCTGTTCCACGACAGCCTGGCGCGCTTCGGGGTGCTGGGGATCGACCGCGAACTCGTTGCGAGCGATGCGCACACGGCGGATTATCTGCCGATCTTCGGGCACCTGGGGTGGTACAAGCGGGTGGGCTAGCAGGATAAGTTGCACATCTGAACCGATTACTGGGCTAATTACTGGTCTAATTTAATCCGCCCTGCGCCACCGTCGCAACCTGCCGCGGTGGGCTGGGCGGGCGACAACAAATAAAGGATAAAGCATTGCTAAGGGCGATTCTTCAGGGCAAAGCAGGCCGCATCGTGTCGAGCGAAGGGAACCATAGCTGGCGCGACCTGTTTCGCCATCGCGAGGACTTGCTGACGTCGGTTTTCTTCAGCCGAATCCCCTATCTTTCCCCCGACGCCATCGGCGGCGTCATGGCGGCATTGATCTCACAAAAGCATGCTGACGAACTGGGTGCTTTCCACGAAATGCGCTTCTGGCCCAAGCTGCCGACAGGCGCCGGGCGGCGTTTCGTGGAGCCTGATGTGCTGATCGAATTCGAGAACGCGACCATCCTGGTGGAGGTCAAACCTCCGTCCGGTGGCGGGCAGCGCCTGGCGCAATGGAAAGCCGAGATCGAAGCGCTGCTGCTGGACGACAGGCAAGCGAACGAGACGGGTGCGCTGCACTTCATCGCGCTGGGGCGCAACGTGCCCGAATGGGAAGCATGGAAAAGACAGCTCGAACTGGATTTCTCGACATCGGGCTTGATCGTCCACGTGATCGAATGGCAGGGCGTATGCGCTGCCGTGACGGCATTGGCAAATACAGGCACTTCCGGCGACCGTGCTGTTTATTCCGACTGGATCGAGGCTTTTGCATTGTATGGCCTAGTCAAGCGCGCCCGGCCGTTTGACGAGATCCTAGGCTTTGGCGAAGGCATTACCGACGACTGGAGAACCCTGTATCTGGACTATCCGCGCTTGTCCTGCCTCCCCGTCTGGCATCCTCTTGCTGAACTTACAAACCGAACGACACTGAAGGCAGAAGAATGGCAATGACGTTGCAATCCGCAGAACGACTAATCGACCAACTCCAGCAGGCGCACCGAATCTCGGTCGCCTTTTACCGCCGCATGTTGCCGACCATGGATCATATCGCCACGGAGCTCAACTGCGAATTCAAGAGCTGGGAGCCGCTGCATTCTTCCATGCCGCGAAAATCCACCAAGCCCAGCACCACCTGGGCCTGGGATTATGTCCCGCTGCTCGCATCGAATCATCTTTATTCGCGGACCCATGGCGAGTTCGCGCAACCGAGCGACGTGGGGCTGTACCTGTGCCTGTATGTCGACCAGGGGTTCGCACCCAGCGAGAGGCAGAAATATGGCTTCAGCGGGGAACCTGACGCCGTCAGCCTGCCCGTTGGCAAAGCTGTCTTGCAAGCCTGGATCTATCGTCCCATCGTGGCTTCGGACATGTCCTTTGACGAGCTCTGGTTCTCGGCAGCGGATCCGGAGCTTGGAGTCGACCAAGTCCAGCAGGTTGCCGACAATGTGAATGCCATCGCGTTCGAGTGGCCGCTGGCCGAGATCATCCGCGATACCGGGCCGATGCTGGAAACCCTGAAGCTCCATACGGCCTGAGACCAGGAGGGCCGTGCCAGCCCTGATCGCATAGCGGCCACGAGTAGGGGCGCGAATCTTCCGGAGTAGTCCGGTCCAGTGGACCGGACGACGAGCCTTCCCCCTGCGGATCTTACTTCGACGCCTGCGCGCTCGGCCTTGCCGCGATGCGGTCGCGCCAGCTTTGCAGGTGTTCCATCCCCTCCTCGCCCGGCTTGAATTTCAGCAGGCCGCGGCCGAACTCCAGCGCGCAGAAGGCGGTGATGTCGGCGATCGTGAAGCGCTCGCCGGCAACGTACTCCTGGCGCGCCAGCACCTGGTCGAGCCAGCGCGCGGTGATGCGCATCTTCTCGCCCTGGGCCGCGCCGAAGTCGGCGAACTGGGGCTGCTCGAGCGCCGCCAGCGCGGGATGGGTGTGGCGCGCGGCGCTGGCCGTTTCCAGCAGCAGGTGCAGCTCCATGCGGCGGTCGGCCATCTCGATGAAGGCGCGTTCCTCGAAGTCCCGGCCCATCAGGTTCGGTTCCGGCTGCAGGCCTTCGAGGTAAGTACAGATCGCGCGCGTTTCGCTCAGCACGCGGCCGTCGTCGAATTCGAGCGCGGGGACGCGGCCGAGCGGGTTCTTGGCCAGGTAGTCCACGTTGCGGTGCTCGCCCTTGATGATGTCGACCATCACGGTCTCGATGCCGGCGATGCCCTTCTCGGCGATGAACATGCTCACCCGGCGCGGATTGGGCGCGTAGCTGCTGATGTAGAGTTTCATGGGTCTCCTTCGTTGTTGTCACGAATTTGTTGCGAATTTGTTGCGAATTTATTGTTGTCGTGGCGCGGGGAACCGGGCCTGTTCCGATCATACCCCAGGCAGCCCTGGCTGGCGTCGGCAGGCTTGATAGATTGACATCGACATCCATTGCCCGCAAGATGCCGATGTCTCGATCCATGAAGCTGGCCGCCGTCCGCGCCGCCGTCGCAGACCCACCCGACGAAAGCATTCCATGCACCACAGCCCCATCGCCGCAGCCGTCGCGCTGGCCCTGGCCGGCGCCGCCCTGCCGGCCCATCCAGCCCATCCAGCCCCCGCGCCCGCAACCCTACCTGCCGCGGCCGCTGCCGAAGCGACCAGCCAGCTCCCGCGCGGCGTGCGCCCGCTGCACTACGACATCGCGATCACGCCCGATGCGCAGGGCGCCAGCTTCGCGGCCCGGGTCGCGATCGACCTCGAGGTGCTGGCGCCGACCCGCAGCATCACGCTCAACGCGGCCGAGCTGGCATTTTCCGGCGCGACCCTGACGCCGAGGTCCGGTGGCGCGCGGCAAAGCGCGCGCATCGCCGTCGACGAGGCGGCGCAGACCGCGACCTTCAGTTTTTCGACGCCGCTGGCGAAGGGCCGCTACCGCCTCGCGCTCGACTATACCGGCGTGGTCCAGACCCAGGCCGCCGGGCTGTTCTCGCTCGACTACGACAGCGCAGAAGGGAAGAAGCGCGCCCTGTTCACCCAGTTCGAGAATTCCGATGCGCGCCGCATGATCCCGTCCTGGGACGAGCCGGCCTACAAGGCCAGCTTCGCCCTGCAGGCGACCATCCCGGCCGGCGAGATGGCCGTCAGTAACATGCCGGTGACGCACGCCACGACGCTGCCCGACGGCCGCGTGCGGGTGCGCTTCGCCGATTCGCCGAAGATGTCGACCTACCTGCTGTTCTTCGCGCTGGGCGACTTCGAGCGCGCCACGGCGGATGTCGACGGCACCGAACTGGGCATGGTGACCCGGCGCGGCGCCCTGGCCCAGGCGCAGTTCGCGCTCGACGCCTCGAAGGACATCCTGCGCGAGTTCAACGATTACTTCGGCGTGCGCTATCCGCTGCCCAAGCTGGATAACGTGGCCGGACCGGGGCGCAGCCAGTTCTTCTCGGCCATGGAAAACTGGGGCGCGATCTTCAGCTTCGAGTACGCCCTGCTGCTCGACCCGGCGATCTCGACCCAGGTCGACCGCCAGGAGATCTTCGCCACCGCCGCCCACGAGATGGCGCACCAGTGGTTCGGCAACCTGGTCACGATGCGCTGGTGGGACGATCTCTGGCTCAACGAGGGCTTCGCTTCCTGGATGGAGGGCCGCATGACGGCGCGCCTGCATCCGGAATGGCACACCGCGCTGAACGCCGTGCGCAACCGCGACCACGCGATGGCCCGCGATTCGGTGGCGACCACGCACCCGGTGGTGCAGCATGTGGAGACCGTGGAGCAGGCCAGCCAGGCCTTCGACGAGATCACCTATTCGAAGGGCGAAGCGGTGATCCGCATGCTCGAGGCCTACGTCGGCGAGGATGCCTGGCGCCGCGGCGTGCGCGCCTACCTGCGCGAGCACGCCTACGGCAACACGGTCTCGGACGACCTGTGGCGGCAGATCGAGCGCGCCGCCGGCAAGCCGGTGACGGCGATCGCCCACGACTTCACGCTGCAGCCGGGCGTGCCGCTGATCCGCGTGGCCGACCCGGTGTGCAAGGAGGGACGCAGCACGGTGGCGCTGAGCCAGGGCGAGTTCTCGCGCGACCAGCCCGAGCGCAAGCCGCTGTCCTGGCGCGTGCCGGTCATCGCGCAGATCGCCGGTGCGGGCACTGGCGGACAGGGCAGCACGCTGGTGGCGGGCGGCAAGGGCACGCTGTCGCTGCCCGGCTGCGGCGCCGTCGTCGTGAATGCCGGCCAGAGCGGCTACTACCGCACCCTGTACGCGCCGAAGGCCTTTGCCCGGTTGAGCGCCGGCTTCGCCGCCCTGCCCCCGATCGACCAGCTCGGCCTGCTCTCGGACAGTTGGGCGCTGGGCATGGCCGGGCTGCAGCCGGCCTCCGGTTTCCTCGACCTGGCGCGCGCCACGCCGCTCGACGCCGCGCCCCAGGTCTGGGCCCGGATCGCCGCGACCTTCGCCCAGATCCACGCCGACTACGACGCCGCCGATCCCGGACGCCAGCGCTTCGCCGACTACGCGCTGGCGCGCCTGGCGCCGGTGATGGCGCGCGTCGGCTGGAACGCCCAGCCGGGCGAAGCGAGTTCGCGCGTCAACCTGCGCGCCGACCTGATCGAGATCCTCGGCCAGCTCGGCGACCGCGCGACCATCGCCGAGGCGCGGCGCCGCCACGCGGCGATGGACAGCGATGGGCAAGCCGTGCCGCCGGCGCTACGCAAGAGCATTCTGGCGGTGGTGGCCCAGCACGCCGATGCGCCGACCTGGGAAGCGATGCGCAAGGCCGCGCGCGCCGAGACCTCGCCGCTGGTCAAGGACACCATGTACAGCCTGCTCGCCAGCGTCAACGATCCGCTGCTGGCCGGGCGCGCCCTGGCGCTGGCGCTGACCGACGAGCCGGGCGCGACCATCGGCGCCGAGATGATCGCCGCCGTCGCCGCGAACTATCCCGAGATGGCCTTCGACTTCGCGATCGCCAACATGGCGGCCGTCAACCAGCGCGTCGACGCCACGTCGCGCAGCCGCTATTTCCCGATGCTGGCGCGCGGTTCGTCCAGCAGCGAGATGGTGGACAAGGTGCGCGCCTATGCCGAGAAGCACCTGGCGCCCGACGCAAGGCGCGACGCCGAGACCGCCGTCGCGGCGATCCAGGACCGCCTGAAGGTGCGCACCCAACGCGTGCCGGAGATCGACAGCTGGCTGGAGCGCAACGGCATCTAATGTGGTGAGCCACTGGGGTGAGCCACTGCGGTGAGCCGCAGCGGTGGCCGCCGGCGCCCTGTCCGGCCTTCAGAAAGCCAGGGCCGGCTGGCGCGCGACGAGCCACTCGTCCAGCCGGCTGGCGCTGCCGGGCGCGACGTGCAGGCCGAGCTTGCTGCGCCGCCAGAGGATGTCGGCGGCGCTGCGCGCCCATTCGTGGGTCACCAGGTACGCGATCTCGGCCACGTACAGGCCAGGCACGACTTCCTGCCCCATGTCGGCCAGGTTGTTGCGGCGCGCCAGCAGGGTGTCGATGCGGGTGCCGTAGGCGCGCGCGTAGCGCTGCAGCAGTTGCGGCGGCAGCCAGGGGTAGCGCGCGGCCTGGGCCGCGGTCCAGGCGCCGAACTCCAGCACGCCGCGCTTGTCGGGACGCTGCCCGGCCACGTCGCCGCCGGGCAGGCAGGCGCCGGCAGTCCAGGCCGGGGCCGGCTTGCCCAGCGCGGGGCCGATCCAGTCCACGGCCTGCTCGGCCAGCTTGCGGCAGGTGGTGATCTTGCCGCCGAACACAGACAGCAGCGGTGCGCCGGCGGTGCTGGTCTCCAGCCGGAAGTCGCGCGTGGCCGCTTGCGCGCTGGCCGCGGCGTCCTCCACCAGCGGACGCACGCCGGCGTAGCTCCAGACCACATCGCTCGGGGTCACCGCGCGCACGAAATAACGGCTCGCCAGCTGGCACAGGTAAGACACTTCCTCGGGGCTGGTCGCCACCTTGTCGAGGTCGCCCTGGTAGTCGACGTCGGTGGTGCCGATCAGGGTGAACGCGCCCTCGTAGGGCAGCGCGAACACGATGCGCCCGTCGGGATGCTGGAAGATGTAGGCATGCGGATGCTCGAACAGGCGCGGCACCAGGATGTGGCTGCCCTTGATCAGGCGCAGCGCGCGCCCGCCGGGCAGGTCGGGCATGCCGTCGAGGAAGCGCGCCGCCCAGGGGCCGGCGGCATTCACCAGGCAACGCGCGTGCACCCGCAGCTGGCTGTCGCCGCCGTCCAGGGTGACGCTCCAGTGGGTCGCGTGGCGCTGCGGCGCCAGGCAGCGCGTGCGCGTGAGGACGGTGGCGCCGCGCTCGCGCGCATCGAGCGCGTTCAGGACCACCAGGCGGGCATCGTCGACCCAGCCGTCGGAATACATGAAGCCGCGCACGTAGCGCGCCTGGAGCGGGGCGCCGGCCGGGTGGCTGCGCAGGTCGACCGCGTGCGAACCGGGCAGGAATTCGCGCCGCGCCAGCCGGTCGTAGAGGAAAAGGCCGGCGCGGATCAGCCAGGCCGGGCGCGCGCCCCCGCTTTCGTCGTGCGGCATGACGAAGCGCAGCGGACGCATGATGTGGGGCGCGCTGCGCAGCAGCACTTCGCGCTCGACCAGCGCCTTGCGCACCAGGCCGAACTCGTAGTGTTCGAGGTAGCGCAGGCCGCCATGGATCAGCTTGCTCGAAGCCGAGGAGGTGTGCTGGGCCAGGTCGTCCTTTTCGCACAGGACCACGCGCAGCCCGCGCCCGGCGGCGTCGCGCGCGATGGCCGCGCCGTTGATGCCGCCGCCGACGACCAGTACGTCGCAATCGATCCGTCCTTGCGCTCTGTCCACGCGTCCTCCTGAAAAATCACACCGATCCAGTGTAGGCCCGCCATTCGCCTCCATGTTCGCATGGATCAATGCGGACGGTTTACCGCACCGATGTGTAGAATCGAACCATCGACACCACAAGGATCCACGGAGAATGCATGCTTGAAGCGACGCGGCCCGCCACCCGCCACTGCGCACCCCACGGCAAGGCCGCTGCGGGACGCGCATGATGGTGCAATGAATGGTGCAATAAATGCTGCAACAAATGCCACAACACATACTGCAACAACGCGCCTGGGTGCGCATGCCTTCCGGCAAGCGCCTCGACCTGCTCAATCCCACCCCTTTCGACTGGGACGATGCCGACCTGGCCCTCGGCCTGGCCCGCACCTACCGCTGGGGCGGCCACTCGGCCTGGCCGCTGTTATGGGCCCAAACTCATCTATAACAATTCCAGCTCTTCGTCATTGACACTGGCTCATACCCCTGCCCGCTCAGACAGTTTTTTCCCGCCCGGCATTGTTCTCGACTGAAATAAAAGTAACAATAACAATCGTTGACACCCGGCATCGCGGCGGCGACCTCGTAGCGTGCTACGAACTTATCTCGCTACCACGTCACGTAGGCGCCCACTGTAGCTAAGCATTGCATATTGGCAACACCGTCTCCAGCGCGAGGTCCAAGTACGGCCGTGCACAACCGGCTGAGCAATGGATCACCGTCATCGGCCGACGTCAGTTTTATCAATCCTTAGTTGGGGGCAAGTTTGAAGCATGCGCGTATCTGGGTCAAAGTGAAGCTGGACGTTACTGGGGGCTTCGTCCGTCTACCGGTGATCGTCATGCTTACTGCAGAAAAGGTAAATGTACTAGAGCCCTTGCTTTTCTATTTCCTATCGCGTCATCACGAACGCAGTCAGTCATGGATGGTGAAGCTTTGTGAAATTGTCGGGCAGCTCATCGATTATATCGATGCAAATGGGAAAATTCTAAAGCCGACTGATCTTTTCGGGGGATTTGTCAACTCGCTCTATAACGGAACATTCGATGAGACAGAGAACGATCCGAGCTTGCTATGCTGGTTTCCGTCTAGCGCCAAAACGGTAAACCCAAAGCTACGTATGCTCGAAGAATTCTCGGATTGGATGGTAATAAAGAACTATATTCCACTTTCATTAAATCCCTGGACTGATGCAACTACTTCCGCGCAGCGGTTTAACTGGATTGCATGGTATCGTCAAAATCAGTTTTCATTCTTAGGCCATCTTAGGCTGACCACTAAGAAATCCGCAAGTCTGGGACAAGCAAGAAGTATGAAATTACGGCGACAGCCGCTGGGCAAGGCTAGCGCTGCTAAGGCGTTTCCACCAGATTTTGAAACCGCTTTATTCCGCGATGGCTTCGTTCGACATGGCAAGACAGATGAAGAGGATATCCTTGAAAAATTTGACTGGCGCGGCATCTGCATCGCTTTATTGCTCGTATACGGCGCCAGGAGGCTATCAGAACCATTCCAACTATGGACTGGAGACGTAATGGAAAATCCCACGCGGCCAGGAGAAGCTCTAGTTCGAATTTATCATCCTGTGGAAGGACAGGCACCGGAAAATCCTAAGGTAAACGGCCGTAGGGCTGCTAACCGCCAAGCGTACCTTCAGATATTTCATCCGCGATATGCGCCTCGCACGACAGCTCACGGCAATTACCACGCCGGGTTCAAAGGCCGCGCGTTTACAGACGAGAAAGCACAGTTTCTGCATGTTCACTGGCTGCCCACTGATATGGCTGAAGCATTCCTATACGCTTACCATAATTACATGGAGCAGCGCGCGCGACTCGGCATCGATAGCGCGCGGCACCCGTTTGCGTTCGTGTCACACAAAGGAAAGCACAAAGGGGAGCCATATACTATTGGCGCATTTTGCGCGACCTGGAAGCGAGCAGTAACACGGATCGGACTGCCCCATGGCAAACTCCATGGCACTACTCCACACGGAGGCAGGCACAGCGTTGGTATACGTGCAAACAAGGCCGGCATCGATAAATACGATGCGCAAGAAATGTTTGGGCATAGCTCTTTGCTATCACAAGACGTGTACAGAGTACCAACGGTGGAACAGGTTACTGAATCGCTGGACGCCGCAACGCGAAGAATTCTGCACGAAGAAAGCGCGGGCGCTAACGACGACCAGGCACTGAACCGTCAGACAAATCTGATTGACATCTGGACAGGCTCGGAAGATCGTAGCCGCACCCATATATGGAGTGCGCCACAACGTAGAAATAGAGGAAAACGGTTTGACTAAACAACGCAGCGATTCTACTCCCCTTGCTGAGATTACTCACCCCGATGTGATTTTCGAAGGTTTGCTGGGGAAAATTAAGAGAAATAACAACCGATCAAGTCAATTTGCCGTACGGGCTATAAACTGGCTCGAAATCCTCCATTCGGTCTGTCGAGAACTGTTCGAAGCTGGGTCAAAAGACTTCTCAAAACGGAACGTCTCGCACCACTGCAACTCGTGTGGCGGACCTATCCTTACAGATCAATCAATATATAAGCCGCGCCATCGTGAGTTAATAAAAGCGTGGGCGCTATTTGCGGGTGGAACGACGCGGGACAAGAACACATCCGTAAAAAAGGACAGTGTTACAAAGAGATCACTCGACAGTAGTAAAGCAGTACCCTCCATACATCCAGACAAAACGCTAGAGGACCTCGTCAATAGGATGCTAGCGAACCGAAATTCAAAAGATCCCGTTATATTAAAAGCAATAGAACGCCTCAAGATTTTGCATACCGTCTGTACGAAACAGTTTGAGACCGGTAGCCGAGATTTTTCAATGCGCGGTCTTGGTGCGATCTCCGGACCTCTAGGAGGGCCAACTTTTCAAGATAGGTCAATCTATCGTCCCACAAATCGCGCCTTGATCGAGGCTTGGGCCGAGTTCGCGAACGGCTATACGAGAACACCTCCTCAGATACTAAGAGAGCAAGACCGAAAGGAAACGGTCGACTATATCGAAAATTGTTTCCAGCGCACTAATCTATTGCCAAGTTACGAGATGATTCAAGCGGAGGGAATGAAAGAATTTCTTGGCCCTGGCAAGTCATTAAGCGCAAAAAATAACCGGGTAACTAGTTCGATGCAGCTGTGGCGCCAGAGCTGGACCCAGCAGGTGCCGGCCCAAGTAGTTGCCGCATGCGATCGACTTTTTGAAAACTTAAAAAGGATCCCAACCGTTCCAGAGGTTGTAGGCGTCCTCAAGATCACCGATTTGGGAGAAGCGAAAGCCCTCATCGAAGAAATCGAGTGTTGGCGGAAGTACCGTTTCGCCATGGAACTGTGGAGTTTCGCCCCAACCAATGACAAAACCGGTTTTTTATGGCTAGCGCTCCACCCGGAACTCGGGCAGTGGCGCGAACTAGTAATCGGCCATCTAAACTTCCAACCAGAACATCGAAAAAGTCTACATCTCGCCTTACACACTTTCTTCGCCCGCTATCTGCTGGCTGGGAACGTAAAACTTACCCCACAGGCCTTCCTAACCAACGGATATTCCCCACCCGACTTTTTTAAATTTTCCACAAAAGAGCGTGGAACGGCTGCGAGCAAAAAAGAATGTGTCGCAATTAACGCGTTCATCGAGTACGTACTTGACCGTGGCAACGACTTTGTCGAAATCGATAACCATGGGCACCGGATACGGAAGGCGCAATACAAGAATAACTTTGTTAGTATCAAATCTGGGACTGCCACGAGTCGCTCCAAGAATCCTGTTAACCGCAGGGTTCGGGTTGGCGCGTTGCAGGATCCTGAGCTAACTTATCTCATTCGCGTCAATCCCAACTTTGAACAGTGGAGGGTGTACGCCGTCAACTGGCTGGCTTCTACCACGGCAAATTTAGGCGCTGCACAGACTGCGATCAGGGAAATTTTCATTGACTACGTATCGGCTGAGCATCTCCCCTCAGATCCATCGACTTTGCTTTCAGCTGAATGGCAACGTAATAATCCAGTTCCGTCATACCGCGAAACAGCCCTGAGTACGGTCGGCTCCAGGCACGCGCGCGCCCATTTCTCCAAAGCAATTGAATTCATCGACTACGTTTTGGAGACTTACTACTCCGCCGAAGACGATTTTGGTCGACGGGTAGTATCGGGAGACTTTCGAAATTTCCTTGCTGATCAAGGCGCCGACATCCCAGCTGCGAAAGGCCAAGGTGCGCATTCGAATAAGGAGGTCCTGCCTAGCCGGTACATACGATACGTGCGCGAACTAATATGCCCAAGTGGAGCAAAAAACTTCGGTGATTTGAAATGGGCACAAAGATCCTTTCCGGCTGCCGACTGGTTTCAGGTCGATCCCGAAAAAATCGACAAGGATGATCCTGATTGTGTTTGGCGAATCCGTACAATATTCGCTAAAGGATCACGCAAACAAATCACCAAATCTAAGCAGGTTTACGAAATTTGGTATCCCGGGCGCACCATTGCTATGTTGCTTAAACTTGAACTCCCTCTTCGTACTTATCAGGTAAGGATGCTGGACAGCGGTGAGGCAGACTCGTGGTGGTATGAGGGAAGCACATGCGGGAGGAACGGGAGGGATGAGTTAATCTATCGGGCAGGACAGTTTCGCAAGAGCAACTCTACACTGGCTTGTAATATCGGGAACATCGAGCGGCATGCGGGTGTGTTTCGTCGCATGCCCGACAGCGTTTCAGGCAAAGTGTTCGCGGGCCTGTTTATAAACACAAACAAAACTCAAGACAGAGGTCAGGAGCAATGGGATCGTGGCTACGTAGTACCGTGGCAACACGGTAAAGTTTTGTACTGGTGCGAGCGACTGCGAGATTGGCAAAGAAAATACAACCCAATTAGCGCCCTGGTCCCATGCACGGCGCTACCAGAAAAAGTGCTTGGAACCAAAACGGAATTGCAAAAGCAGCAGATGGGAAGCATGTGCTTTTTATTCCGCGATCCGTGCGCTGCGCAAAATGAAAGAACTTGGCCGATCGCAAACGGCAAGTTAGTTGTTTTATGGATCAAGGTCTTAGAAGAGTTAGAAGTAATTTGTGCTAGAAACGGACATACAACTGTCGACGGCGCACGATTACAATTTGTTTACGAGGAAGACGGAGGGAGGAACTGTGGTTTATATTCCTTACACTCCCTTCGCGTATCACTCATTACACATCTAGCGACCGAGGGCGGCGTTGAGATGCAGATTCTATCTGAGTGCATTGCTGGACATGCGCGTATTTTGATGACCTTGTACTATAAAAAGTCTGGCATCTCCTATGTTAGCGACGTCATGGAATGTGCATCCGAGCGGATTAAGGATGAGACTGCAGAACAAAAGAGCTGGATTAGGTGGGTGAAGGACGCAAGTCTCAAACAACTTGAGGTAAACTCTGCGACCGTTGATGTTTCAGTAACCCAAGCTATAAAAGATGCGTTCAGCCAAGGGGGCACGTCGTTAATAAGGACAAATCTTGGCTTATGTGCGAAAGGTGGAATGGGGTGCGCCAGTGGCGGCAAGATCATTGATGAGGATACAGGGGTCGTGTCATACGGTGCCACTCCCGGTTACCCTCAACAAAAAAACTGTGTACGTTGCAGGTGGTTTATGACTGGCCCAGCATTCCTTCAGGCTCTCGTGCATCATTGGAACCTTCTCCATTTTAATCTTGGAGATTCCGGCCATCGCTATTTAGAGACTTCCTCTGAGATTACGGCCCTCGAGTCAGCTATGCTCGAATGCCAGAGACTCAACAAGGTGTTCGAACACCATGCTAGATTGGAACAGCTTCGTCACTCATTAAGTGTCATATATGACGGAAACGAAAAAATCGCTGAGGATTCGCTGGCAACGATGAAACTAATTGTACGGTGCAAACATATTATCGATGCCGCCGCTGATCCGAATAGCGATGTCGTCCTTCTCGCAGTCGGAGGCATGGATGAGGTAAAAATCAACGTTAGCGAATGCTCGGAACTAGAGCAGATTTTGACCACGGCCGTTGGCTCTACCATCTACGTCGACGAAGACGCTCAAAAAGCCGTGCTCAAAGCAGGCAACGCGTTCGATCGGATGTTGATAATGAACGATAAGGAACCCCTGTTTTTCAAGCTAAGTGAAAAGGAGTTGCCGTCAGTTATCCTCCATATGACCAGTCTGCTCCAGGCATATGCGGGAAGCATCGGAAAAGCTGTCCCGTTTATCGAAGGCGCAGAGCGACTCTCTGCTCTTGGCTTATTCGGGGCGAGCAACGAGATCATTAACTTGGCGTCAGCTGGAAATCGGCTGAATTTGACTAATATTAAACGAAGCAAGATAGATGCTACCACTCTTAAGGAGACTCCACCGCCTCTTCAGCCGCCCCGAATTGCGATGATGCGCGTGGAGAAATAATGGGAAATGATACTATTCTCGATCCAGAGCAGGTTTTGCAGCGGTTACAGGCCGGAGCAAAGTCACAGCGCACAAGAGACTCGCTAGACATTATCAATCAAGTTTGCAAGGAACAGTTCGAGCGCAAGAGCTACGACTACAGTTACAGTATGATTGGTACATTATCTGGTGGGCGCGGCGGCCCTAAAGCACAGCCCATCCGCAATGCGACTGGCGCGGTTTACCGTACACTTATCGATACCTGGCAAAAGTTTGCAAATGCAGGGGGGCATGCCCCGCCCGCGCAGCGGCCTACCAATCTTGAAAATAACGTATTGTCGCTAATCAGCGATTCAGTAACGCGCATTCTTGTCCAAAAGTACATATCAGAGAACAAAAAGCTTCGTAACGAGAATCAGGTGTTGAAAGTCGCCGCTAAAGAAAAAGTCGTGATCAATCTTTCAGGAAAGCGAGACGAGGCAGTCTTTACAGTCGAGACACATGGGCCAATCGACTTTCTTTTAGAACAAGAAATCTTCGCGTTGAGGAATGCGATTAGCGCCGAGACGATGCGAAGGAACGGTTGGGTAGGGGACGCGGACAGCGGGGCAGTAACAAAAGGCCCTCTAACTATATTTAGTCCCGGCTTCATGACGGCCATCTCGAAAATTGTGGAGAGGCTTGATCGGGAATAAGCAAGGAACGCTATAAGTAGACTTTTTGCGCCAGAGCTTTCTTTGGCGCACTTTCGAGTGACTGCGAAAGCCTTGCTGAGAATGTGAGTTCGGAGGAATATGCAATGCTAACTCACCTTTCGATGCAGAAGTGGGAGTCGTTGAACTCCCAGCCGTGCAGCTTAGATATTTTTCAACCGTGCTTGGTTATTTTTCAAGGGTGATGGGTTTGTGCTAAATGCTTCAGCTCATCAAAACGCTCAAGGAACAAGCTATAGGCGCGGTCCGGGCCCACTGGTACAATTCTGGCGGCATGAGCTGCCGGAAGGTGCCCCCAATCAACCCACGCTGGCGGAAGCAAATCTCGCAGCTCGGTGGCCATACTTATGAGGTCAGCGTGTTTTATTATAGGACTTTCGTCATCAAAACCAAATCGGCGGCGCAGTGCGTCCTTTACAGGTTTGATGTGTGATTTAACGTACTCACGACCTAACATTACCTTTACAGGCGATGGCCAATCCCCGAGAAACTCTTCACAGTCATGCATGAGAGCTGCATATGCCAGAGGCTCTGGTACGAGACGCGACACCATAACTGAATGTTCGGCAACCGAATACCACGGTCTTGCAGCACCACCCCACCGGGGTTGCGAGGCAAGACACAATGCGATGTCAGTAATCGGCAAACCAGTGGCGTCTGGAGCCAGCAAATCAAGGACGTAGCCCGACGGCAGCAAAATTGACGTACGCCCATCCGGCTTATCTAGGAGTTCAAGTTGCATCAGTGAATAATACGGTGTGTCAATCATGACATCTTCGCTCAGCCTCCAGCGGAGGACTGTGCCTGATGCCTTCTGGAGTCCAGGTTCTGCCTCCATCCTACATTGCCGTAGTATCGTCGATCTGAAAAGTTTTGGTGTGAGGCAGTGGACGCCATCCGAGAGACGCGATGGGTGGGTACGCGGCCGACGCGTTTGCGCGCCGGGATCCAAGTACCGCGCGCGGTAGGTGCGCAGCTGAGGTAGCGTGAAGAGCCGAGCGCGCGCAGGCTGGCGCGCACGCGCCGACACAAGGTCCGGACGCCACCGAACGGGCGCGGGTTGGCGCCGACGTCGATCGACAAGGTCGATTCCGCAGCCTGCGCCACCTACGGCGTGTACTGCATCAGCCCCATCGCCACCGCGTTCAGGGCTTCTGCCTCGCGCTCGGAGGAGCGCTCGACGACGCGCTCCTCGCGCATGAGCGTCAGCACGTCGCCGAGGCCCATGCCGATCCTGGCGGCGCGCGTGGAGCGAAGCGACCAGCACCCGTTCCCCCTCGAGCACGCCCCCCAGGTCAGTTGACCAGTTCGAGCTGAAGACATCGAGCGGTAACTGGAGCAAATACAGGCCGATCCACAGGCGCATGGCGTTGGATCAAAGAAAGAAAGGGGTCAGTGGCAGGAACAGCAGCGCGTCACGCTGCGGCCTCGGCGTTTGATGAAGCCAATGTCGAGGCCGCCGGCCGCGGGCCGCAAGGACAGGCGCAGCGGCGCCGGTGTGAAAAATGAAAAAAGCCATCACTGGCTGAACAAAATCTTCACTAACTGAATAAAAACGTCACTTGCCCTCAAGACAATTTCCCTCTTACACTGGCTGTTGAGCGACGTCTGTTATCGGCCTAAGTTGGTATGCAAACGCTCGCCGGTAACGATGAAGGTCAGCAGCGTCATGAAGCGGACTTTCACTTCCGCAACGTGGGGGTCACTAGACGCTTACGGTAATCTTGCGTCAAATATCAGGAAGCGACATGCTGAAGAGCATTGAGAAGATCAAGGGGCTCGGCGTCTATCAGAGCTACAACAAGCCGGCAGGGACACAAGACTTCGGGATCAAGAATCTCATCTACGGCTGGAACTACTCTGGGAAAACCACCCTCTCCCGCCTGTTCGCTCAGCTTGAGGCCAAATCGGCCAATCCTGATTTATCCGGCTGTGAGTTCACGCTTGGAACTGCCGATGACTCGATCACTGAGAAGAACTTCAGTCGGTGCAACCTGTCGGTTCGTGTTTTCAATTCGGATTTCGTCCGCGCTAATTTGCATTTCGATGGCGGGAGCTTCAACCCCATCCTGCTGCTCGGAAAGGAATCCGAGGAAGCGCAACGGAAGATTGATCAGATCAGCAAGCGAATCCAGCGCTCCGACGAGGTCCAGCGCAAGCTGGACGGCAAGTTTGAAGAGGTGAAGACGCGGATAGCGCAGGCCAAGACCGACACTGCCAAGTTCATTCGCCAACGTCTGAAGGTTGATCCCTACACGGCCGCACATCTCGGGCAGGACCTTGTCGCCGTCGGTATCCTTGAGACCCAACTCTTGGCGGAAAAGGAACTCACCGATGCTATCGAGCTCGCGTTGACGCCCGACTCGAAGAAGCCCAGCACTGTTGAGGAACTGCGCGCTTCTCCGTTGATCGAAGATCTCCACAAGGAAGCCGTCACGGTTCTCGCCGCCACGCCAAGTTTCTCCAATACCATCAAGCACCTTGAGGAGAACCCTGCCGTTGAACGCTGGGTCCAGGGCGGCCTGACCCTGCATTCTGGCGCCGGAACATGCGAATTTTGCGGGAACGACTTGTCCCAAGATCGCCTCGAAGCCTTTCGCGCGCACTTTTCGAAAGATCTGGCGGACCACAAGGAGCGGATCGATGGTCTTCTTGCACGTGTGAAGGCGGCGGTCTTCAGCCTGAGTTGGCCCAAGGCTGCCGAACTCAACGCTCAATTTCGTGAGAGTTACACCGCTGCCGTCGAAGCGCTGCCCTCGGCCATCGACGCGTTCAACCAAGCGATAGGGGAACTCGCTGCCGAAGTGCAACGCAAGGCAGACGATTCGCGCAAGGCCATGACGCCTACACCTTTGGCTGCTGGCCTGGAAAAAGGGATCAAAGATGCGATTGCCATAGTGAACCTCGTCATCAAGCAAAACAACGAGTTGGCCTCGAACTTCACTAAGGAGCGAGCGGCTGCCTTGAGGCAGGCACGATACCACTACGTCCAACAATTTGTGGACGACCAAGCTGCCACAGGCCTGGAGCAACAGAAAGCGCGGCTCGCCAAGCGGGCCGATCGTCTCAAGACCTATGCAGCAAGGCTGCGGCCGGAGATCAGCAGTCTTCAGGCTCAGATCAGTCAAGCGCAACAAGGTCGGGAAAAAATCAACGAACGCTTGGCGTCCATGCTGGGCAGTGAGGCCGTCCAGATCCAAGTCGTCAAGGATGCGGCAGGCCAGGACCGCTTTCAACTGATCCGGAAGACGGGGGCCATTGCCAAGAATATGAGTGACGGGGAACGCACGGCAGTTGCATTCTCATACTTCCTGACAAAGCTGCAGGAGATAAAGCCCGCGGAATTCAAGGAGACCCTCGTCTATATCGACGATCCCATCTCGAGCCTCGACGCCAATCACATCTTTCAAGTAACCGCTGCCATCCGGGCACTGTTCTTCGAGCAGCAGGACAAGAATGCTCCTTGGCAGACGACCTGCAAGCAACTGTTCATCTCCACGCACAACTTTGAGTTCTTCAACCTGCTCAGAGAAATCAAGCCCGTGGCGAGCAAACAGGGAGCGCGG
Source organism: Massilia haematophila (assembly GCF_042647645.1). Taxonomy (NCBI): domain Bacteria; kingdom Pseudomonadati; phylum Pseudomonadota; class Betaproteobacteria; order Burkholderiales; family Oxalobacteraceae; genus Massilia; species Massilia haematophila. The sequence continues at coordinate 2,028,982 of NZ_JBHRVV010000001.1, forward strand.
CTATACCTGATCAGAAGAATCGCCGAGACCTCCTCGGCGCTAGAGGACATGCCTGCCTCGCTCGCACGCTATCAGTCTGAATATCACTTCCTGTTCGAGGTCATTCATCGTTTCCACAAGGCTCCAGATAAGACTGTCCACGAAGTGCTGATGCTGCTGCCAAACGCCATGAGGCGCTTTATCGAGCTCTACACATACTCCAGGCTTCCTGGTCCAAAGGAATCGGAGCAAGTCGACGAGCGGGCCGAGATTCTGTTCGGGGTCGAGCGTGCGAAGCGGATCCTTAAGATCTTCCACTACTTCAGCCACGGCAACACAATGGATCGGCTCGCTGGAAACAACGAGCTGATCTTCGACCTGGAGCATGCGGTCAAAGATCTGATAGACGCCATTACAGAAAAAGACAAGCCACATATGGACGCCTTGGTCGCGGCCTTCCAAGCCTGACGGCATGTACGACTTTCGCACCCTATCGCCGATCGATTTCGAGCTACTCGTGCGTGACCTGCTGCAAGCGGAGTTGGGCATCACGATGGAGAGCTCTGGCCCCGGCAATTAACCAAGCGCTAGACAATCACAACACTTCGCGGCAAGGGAAAATAATGTTTGAAAATACCCTGAAAGATCTAGAGCACCTCGCGAGCATGTCTGTCTCTGTTGAAATTGAGACTGACGAGAAAGGCTATATCGATAAACAATGCCCTGCAGAAACGTGCGAGTTCGTCTTCAAGGTCAATGCCGAGGATTGGCAGAATATCGTCACCGATGAAGCCGTTTGGTGCCCAATGTGCGGTCACGAGGCAGGCGCAGATCAATGGTACACAATCGAGCAAGTTGAGCATGCCAAGTCTGAGGCTCTCCAAGTATTCTCGGGACAACTGAATCAGGCGCTAAGTGCAGACGTAGAGCGCTTCAACCAAAGGCGACCGGAGGCAAGCTTCATCTCCATGTCCTTGAAGCTCGAGGGGGGATCTTACCGAACCCATACTATTCCTGCGAAAGCTGCAGAGGCCATGCAGCTTGAAATCGAATGCGATCACTGCACATGCCGCTTTGCTGTCATCGGGAGTGCGTATTTTTGCCCCTCCTGCGGTGTGAACTCAGTAACCCGGACCTATCAGGACTCGCTTCGCAAGATCCGGGCGAAGTTCAACACTGAAGACATTGTCAGGCAAGCACTTACGTTAAGTATTGGAAAGGACGACGCGGAACTTATCTGCCGCTCAATACGCGAAACGTGTCTTTCAGACGGGGTAACCGCGTTTCAGCGCTACTGCGAGGGGCTGTACGAGCCTTATGGAAAGCCGGCTTTCAATACCTTCCAGCGCATTGATGATGGAAGTGCACTCTGGCGTGCAGCGGTAGGCTTCGGTTACGAAACGTGGTTGACACCTGAAGAGCTAACAGCACTGAAGGTGCTCTATCAAAAGCGCCACCTGCTGGCTCATTGCGAGGGAATCGTTGATCAAAAGTACGTGGAGAAGTCCGGAGATTCGAGCTATAAGCCCGGACAACGTCTGGTCATAGCGGAGGCCGACGTGGCCACCATGTTGTCTTTATTAGAGAAGTTGGGTCTAAATTTGCAGGAGCTTGCCAGAAAATCGTAAGCAAACAGGGCGCCGACGAGGTTCAGTCGTGAAAAATGCGCAGCGTGTGCAGGCTGCCGACTCGAACGTCACCCACACCAGCGACAGACATTTTGCTTCGAAACGTGAGATGAGAAGGGCCAAGTGATTCTCTACTTACCGCTGTGCTGCAACGCCGCTGTGTCAATGGCCCGTCATGAGTCGGTATTGCCGATAGAGAGTCGCCTCAGATCAAGCTGGGGGAACGTCAGTTGCCGTTACCCGTAACGCCTCTCTACCAACCGCCGAAAAGTACAGAGCAACCGATACGACGGCGACACCAAACAGGGTTGCGATCAGTAGTGTCGGCGTCCCGCCCTGGTTAATCACCCACGCTGCAATAATCGGTCCGCTGGCCTTGGCCAGCAGCGCGGGGCCCGCCATGGCACCAGATATGGCACCGTAGTTTTCGCTGCCGAACATCGCTTGCGGCAAGGTACCGCGGACGATCGTGATGACGCCGTTGCTGAGGCCGTAGAGGATGCAGAAGCACGCGATCGCCCATGCCTGGACGCCAAACAGGAGAATGACGGCAAGCGCTGCCGGCAACGCGCTGAAACAGAACTTGCCGACCAGCTGAGGTGCGGTGTTGCGTGCAACCGTACGCTCCAGGATCCGGCCGACGACCTGCAGGGGGCCGATCAGCATCGACATGAGGATCGCGATGCGAGCACTGTGCCCCATCTCCTGTAGTAGAGGGATCAGGTGCACCGACAATGCGGAGAAGACAAAAATGTTTGCCGAGAACGCCAATGCCAGCTTCCAGAATGCTGGATGGCGCACGGCCTCGGCCAGCGTGTGACTGCGCCTGCTCGTCTGCGTCATGGCTGCTGACTTGGATTGCTCCCGGCCCAACATCAGGTGCAGTGGAAGGCAGACCAGCAATTGGGTGGCCCCGAACCAAAGGTAGCTGTTTCTCCATCCCACTAAGGTATTCAGCTCCTGTGTCAGTGGCCAAAAGATCGTACTGGCGAAGCCGGCAAACAAGGTCAAGGTCGAGATCGCCTGACGTCCAGTCGCGGCAAATCTGCGGTTAATCGTTGCAAATGCCGCTTCGTACAGCGTCAGGCCCATCGCAAGGCCGAGGATGGTCCAGGACGTCACGTAGACGACCGGGCTGCGGGCCTCGCTCAAGAGGAAAAAACCGATGCCGCAAACGACTGACCCTGTGCCCATCACCAGCTGGCCACCATGGCGATCGAGCAGGATGCCGATCGGCGTCGCTACCAGGCCGGCGATCAGCAGGCTCCACGAATAGGCGCCGAAGACGAGCGTTGGGCTCCACCCAAGCTCACGCTGGATACTCGGCGCAAGAATGCTGAAAGCGTAGTACAGCGATCCCCACGAGATGATCTGTGTACAGGCAAGGATGCCAATGGTGCGCCACTGAGAATTCATACGTCCTCATTGATGAGAAGGCGGCACCGGGCGCCGCCGGAATCGAAACGGCTTACGCGCAGCACTCCGTCCTGACCGCTGAACTCGATGCCGGCTGGGCGGCGCAGCCGCATCCAGGTTTTTCTGCGGCCTTGGCCTGGGCGTCCGCAAGGCAGCAGCCAGCCGACGGCTCTCGCGCGGGCCCGCCGCAGCAAATCGATGCCGCCGGCTCGCTGTCATATACCTGGCTCGTGCTGCAGACGCCGGTTTCCGGCAGTTCCAGCTGCACGTCGTCGGCAGCAAGCAAATCGCCCGCCAAAGCTGCTACGACTGAACGCACCTGCTCATAACCGGTTGCCATCAAGAAGTTGGGCGCGCGGCCGTAGCTCTTGGCCCCAACCGCATAGTAACCCTGCTCAGGATGAGCCAGCTCGCGGTGGCCGTGCGGTCGCACCGTGCCGCAGCTATGCTCGTTCGGGTCGATCAACGGTGCCAGCAGGTCGGTGCTCTCGAGCCAAGGGTCGTGGCGCACTCGTAGTTCGCGTGTGATGTCGAGATTCGGGCGGGCGCCGGTAGCGGCGACGATCTCGTCGATGCCACCGATGTCGATAGCCCCGGCTTCGCCGCGCACCGTAATACCGCCGGCAGTCTCCAGTAGCGACTGAATCCGGAAATCCTGGTGTAACTCCAGCCGGCCGGATTGCTGCAGCGCCTTCAGCCGCATGCCCAGCTGTCCGCGTGCCGGCAGGCCGTTGGCATCGCCGCCACCGAACAGCTTCGCGCTTTGACGTCCGCGAATTGCCCAGACCAGGTGTGTGCCCGGCACCTCCTCGGCGAGCGTCGCCAATGCCAGCAGGGATCCCGCAGCCGAGTGACCGGCCCCGACAACCAGTACACGCCGGCCGGCGTAGCGTTGCCGCTCGGCTCCAAGCACGTCCGGCATGCCGTAAGCGATCCGGTCGCGCAGTGCGACTTCGCCTTGCGCCGGCAGCCCGTTGGCACCGAGCGGATTAGGTTGCGACCATGTACCGGTAGCATCGATCACGGCACTGGCCAAGTACTCGCGCTCGCCTTCAGGCGTCGCCGCGCGGATAACAAACGGGGCGCTCTCGCGACCGCGCGTCTTTACCTTGTCGAACCCGGCCCGGGTGATTGCGGCCACACGATGGGAAAGCCGGAGGTTCGCGGCGATCGCAGGAAGGGCTGCAAGAGGCAGCAGGTACCCGTCGAGGATTTCTCCAGCCGTCGGCAAAGCTTCCGGATCCGGTACCTGCCAGCCGGCTGCCACGAGCAATTGGTGGGCTGCCTTGTCGACGTTGTACTGCCATGGCGAAAACAGGCGAACCTGGCGATAGCTCGCCAGGTTGCTCGCCACCTGCGCACCCGCCTCCAGGATCAGCGGGGTGAAGCCGCGCGCGACCAGGTGGGCAGCCGCGGCCAGGCCGACAGGTCCTGCGCCAAGCACCGCTACAGGAAGGCTGTTGTTGAGGATGTTGTCCATGGTGTCTCCCAGTTCATCAAGTTTGCTGCTGTGGTTAAGGATTCCATTAGTAGTTCGTCGAACTACGAACAATGAGGCAAAAAATCTTTAGAGACTGCCGATCATCTGTTTCAGCTGGGCCAACCGGTCCGTATTCACGCAATAGCAGACGCGCTGTTCGTCGGCCGAACCAATGATGAGTCCTGCCTGCTTGAGCACGCTGACATGCTGCGAAATCGTCGACGCGGCCAGCGGCAGGACATCAGCCAGGCTGCCGAAGTAGCAGGCGCCGTAAGCCGAAAGGTAGTTCAGCAGCTGGACCCGTGCCGGATGCGCAAGCGCCTTGCACAGCATCGCCAGCTCATCAGCGTCAATCGTGGGCGCGGCGGTCCCGTCCTTCGGAGCACAGCAGGTCGTCATGTCCATCCTTCGTAATTCGTCAATCAACGAACAAAGAATAAAACCCTTGCCATAAGCTGTCAACATATTTCGATATTCTTGGAACCATCGTATCAAGCGTGTATGATCCTGATATCTTGCACATGATTGGAAAGCCATGGATACCAAAGCAGTACTCGCAGCACTCGCGGCCCTGGCACAGGAAAGCCGTCTAGCGGTATTTCGGCTGCTTGTACAGGCTGGGCCGGCAGGTCTCGCAGCGAGCAAAATCGCCGAGCACCTGGACATTCCGTCCTCGTCGCTGTCGTTCCACCTGAAAGAGCTGTCGCATGCCGGGCTCCTCTCTTCCCGGCAGGACGGACGCTTCGTGATTTATTCGGCGAACGTCGAAACAATGAACGGGCTGATTGGCTTCCTGACCGAGAACTGCTGCGGGGGCGTGCCCTGCGACGCGGCCGCAGGCAATGTATGCAAGGCGGAATGATGCCGGCCACGTATCGCCCCTATTTGACACTTTGACCCGACCACAAACCACATGAACGTACTGTTTCTCTGCACTGGCAACTCCTGCCGCTCCGTCCTCAGCGAGGGCACTTTCAACCACCTGGCCCCGGAAGGCTTGAAGGCGATCAGCGCCGGTAGCCAACCCACCGGGTGGCTGCATCCGCGCGCTGTCGCCCTCCTGGACCGTAAAGGGATTTCGACTGAAGGCTACTACAGCAAGTCGTGGGACGAGCTTCCCGTCACGCCCGACATCGTCGTCACCGTCTGCAGCAGTGCCGCCGGCGAGACCTGTCCTGCCTACCTCGGTCCGGTGCTGCGCACGCACTGGGGCCTGGAAGACCCGAGCCACGTCATCGGAACCGACGAGGAGATCGAAGCAGCATTCGAGCGAACCTATGAAATCATCCTGGCCCGCACGCAAGCCTTTTTGGCGCTGCCTTTGGCAGAGCTGAAAGCTGATAAGGCCCGGTTCAAGGCCGAGCTCGACCGCATCGGCACCCTGCTGCCCTGAGCTCGACGTCCCGCACCACGCGGGACGCTGTTATCGACGCCTCAAATTTATTGACCTGCTGACTAGGACCCTTTGTGCTCATCGCATTCCTGATCTTCCTCGCTACACTTATTTTCGTCATCTGGCAGCCCCGGGGGCTGGGCATCGGCTGGAGCGCTGGCGCAGGCGCCGTTGTTGCCCTGCTCGCTGGCGTCATCCACGTCGCCGACATCCCGGTGGTCTGGGACATCGTCTGGAATGCGACCGCTGCTTTCGTTGCCGTGATCATCATCAGCCTGCTGCTCGACAAGGCGGGCTTCTTCGAATGGGCGGCCCTGCACGTGGCGCGCTGGGGCAAAGGCAACGGGCGGCGCCTGTTCGTCCTGCTGGTCCTGCTCGGCGCCGCGGTGGCAGCGCTGTTCGCGAATGACGGCGCAGCCCTGATCCTGACGCCGATCGTGATCGCGATGCTTGCCGCGCTGCGCTTTTCGCCTAAAGCCACGCTGGCCTTCGTGATGGCGGCCGGTTTTATTGCCGATACCGCCAGCCTGCCGCTGGTCGTATCGAACCTGGTCAACATCGTCTCGGCCGACTACTTCGACATCAGCTTCGCCCGCTACGCGGCGGTGATGGTGCCGGTCAACCTGGTGTCGGTAGCAGCAACGCTCGCCGCGCTCACCTGGTTCTTCCGCAAGGACATTCCAGCGAACTACGACCTGGCGCAATTGAAGCGCCCCGAAGAGGCCATCCATGACCGCGCTACTTTCGTGACCGGCTGGTGGGTGCTGGCGATGCTGCTGGTCGGTTTTTTCTGGCTTGACGACATCGGCGTCCCGATCAGCGCCGTGGCGGCAGTCGGCGCAGCCTTGCTGCTGGCGGTGGCCGCACGCGGCCACCGCATCTCGACGCGCGAGGTGTTGCGCGGCGCACCGTGGCAGGTTGTCGTATTCTCGCTTGGCATGTACCTGGTCGTGTATGGACTGCGCAATGCAGGGCTGACGAACTACCTTACCGACCTGTTGAATCAGTGCGCACAGTATGGTGTATGGGGCGCGGCGCTCGGCACCGGGTTCATCACGGCGATCCTGTCCTCGATCATGAACAACATGCCGACCGTGCTGGTGGGCGCCCTCGCGATCGACGCCACCGCCACCACCGGTGTGGTGCGCGAAGCGATGGTTTACGCGAACGTCATCGGCGCCGACCTCGGACCGAAGATCACGCCGATCGGCAGCCTCGCCACCCTGCTTTGGCTGCACGTGCTGGACGCGAAGAACATCCATATCGCGTGGGGCTACTATTTCCGGGTCGGTATCGTGCTGACGCTGCCGATCCTCTTCGTTACCCTGTGCGCGCTTGCCCTGCGCCTGAGCTAAGAAAGCTTACAAAACCATGGACGTCACCATCTACCACAACCCGAATTGCGGCACGTCGCGCAATACCCTTGCGCTGATTCGCAATGCCGGGATCGAGCCGACCGTCATCGAGTACCTGAAGGACCCACCCGACCGTGCAACGCTCGTCGACCTGGTCCAACGGGCAGGCGTGTCCGTGCGCGAGGCTGTGCGCGAGAAAGGCACGCCTTTCGTCGAGCTTGGCCTCGACAACCCCGCCACCACCGACGACCAGCTGATCGATGCGATGCTGGCGCACCCGATACTGATCAACCGCCCGTTCGTGGTAACCCCAGCTGGCGTCCGCCTGTGCCGTCCTTCCGAGGTCGTACTGGATATTCTGCCGCTGCCGCAACAAGGTGCCTTCACAAAAGAAGACGGCGAGGTTGTCATCGATGCAGAGGGAAAGCGAATCAAATGAGCAAGAGTCCAAACCTCCCCAACATCCAGCCGGAGCTGCTCGACATGCCAACTATCGAGAAGCTCGCACCGGTTGGCGATATGAACCACCCGCCGCGCATCCTGATGCTCTACGGCTCCCTGCGCGAACGCTCCTTCAGCCGCTTTCTTACATACGAGGCCGCGCGTATCCTCGAGCAGTTCGGTGCCGAGGTGAAGATCTTCGATCCGATGGAGTTGCCGATGGTCGGCAGCGTGCCCGAGACGCACCCGAAGGTCGTCGAATTGCGCGAGCTGTGCCTGTGGTCCGAGGGTCAGGTCTGGTGCAGCCCGGAGCGCCATGGTGCCATCACTGCAGTGATGAAGAACCAGATCGACTGGATCCCGCTCGAGATGGGGGCGATCCGCCCGAGCCAGGGACGGACGCTGGCAGTCATGCAGGTCTGCGGCGGCTCGCAATCCTTCAACGTGGTCAATACCCTGCGCCTGCTCGGCCGCTGGATGCGCATGTTCACGATCCCGAACCAGTCCTCGGTGCCAATGGCCTACAAGGAGTTCGACGACGAGGGGCGCATGAGACCCTCGGCGTACTACGACCGCGTGGTCGACGTCATGGAGGAGTTATTCAAATTTACCCTCTTGACCCGGGGTCGCACGGACTATTTGACAGACAGGTATAGCGAACGTAACGAGCGCGCCCAGAAAGCGATCAACCGGCAAATACAAAAAATCTGAATCGTGAAGGAAATCAGGCGCCTCCCCGTCCTGGTTTCCTTCGATACAGCTGTTTCAGCTTCCCTTGCTCCACCCAGAGACAATGATCGCCATGCCGAACAAGGCAATTGCCGCGCCCGCCCAGTCCAGCGTCGATAACTTCACCCCATCGACGAATCTGAGCCAGACCAGGGCGGTCGCGACGTAGACGCCGCCGTAGGCTGCGTACACCCGGCCGCTAGCTGCTGGATGCAGAGTAAGTAACCAGACAAAAATCGCGAGACTGGCCGCAGCCGGCACCAGGAGCCAGATCGAGCCCCCCTTGCGCAGCCATAAGTAAGGCAGGAAGCAGCCGACGATTTCGGCGATGGCGGTGGCGACAAAAAGCAGTGTAGTTTTCAGTATCAACGCAGTTCTCATCCAGAAGCAACACTGCAGCATTATAGCTGGGCACCGTTTTGCTGCGCTCGCTCACTAGCCCTCCGCGTAAGGTGCCAAAGCAAAACGATGCCCCATGCTATACTTTTCTCCATGGCCGCCCGACGCTTCATCTACCTCGTCCTAACGATTCTCGCTCTTCAGCTCAGCTGGAGCGTGGTCGCTGCGTATTGCGAGCATGAGTCGGGCCGCGCCGCTCAGCATTTCGGACACCACTCGTCCGAAGCCGATGGTCACAAAGTCGCATTCGACGGGAAGGACCAGCCCTCAGGCTCGGCGAAGAAAGCAAGCGTGCATTCACACTGCTCGTCCTGCGCCCACGTCTCGTTGTCCTTCGATGCTCTTCCTGTCGCCATAGCGATCCTCGAGCCTGCTTGCCTCGTACGGCCGGCTACTTCGCTGCACTATTCTTCCTTGTACTCCGATCGGCCCGAGCGGCCTCAATGGATCGCCGCCGTCTGATTCGGCGGCAGATCGTATACATCCACTCATCGTTGTGCGGTAGGCCGGAAGGCCATCCGATACGTATCGCTGCTGAATAGCCTTCGTTTTCAATAACCGGAGTTATTCATGCATCCCAAATTTTTCGTCCTTGGGGCGGCTGTGCTATTTGCACAGGCGCTGCCGAGTGCTGCGCAGATGACAGCGCAGCCAGTTTTACCTGGGGCAACCCAGCAGGCATCCCCGGCCACGAGCCCGCCCCTGACGCTCGATCAGGCCGTTGCCAAGGCCTTGGCGGCCAATCCAACACTGCGCGCAGCCGCGCTCGATGTGGCGATTGCCGAGGGCACGCGCCGCCAGGCCGGCGTGTTTCGCAATCCAGAGGTCTCGTTTGTCCGCGAGGGAACCCAGCGCGGCACCCGCACCCAAACAGTCCAGCTTAGCCAGGTGCTCGAACTCGGAGGCAAGCGCTCCGCCCGCATCAGGCTCGCAGAGAGCGAGCGTAGCCTCGCCTTGGGAAATCTTGGCGTTGCTCGCTCAGACTTGCGCGCCGATGTCACCGCCGCCTATTTCGACGCACTTGCTGCGCAGGAGCGACTGCAAGTGGCTCAGGCGTCGCTCGACGTGGCCGGCAAGGCTGCCTATGCGGCGGAAAGGCGTGTAGCAGCCGGGCGAGTGTCGCCTGTCGAGCAGGACCGCGCTGGCGTTGCCCAGGCATCGGCCCGGCTCGAGCTTTCCCAGGCCCAGAGCGAACTGTCGATCGCCTTGCACACGCTGGCCGCCTACTGGGGGGAGACCACTGCGGTTTCGCAGCCCCTCGCGATCCCCGAGCTGGATCTGGCGCCTGCCCCGGCGCTGGACGCGCTGCAACGGCGGCTGGACGCCTCGCCCCAGCTGCGGCGCTCCCGCCTGCAGGTAGCGCGCGAGGAAGCGCAGGTCGGCCTCGACCGTTCCCAGCGCATGCCCGATTTAACGCTCATTGCCGGCAGGCAGAAAGATGACGAAATCGGCCGCTCGCAAACCGTGCTCGGCGTTTCGGTGCCAATTCCCTTGTTTAACCGGAACCAGGGCAGCCTCCAGGCGTCGCTCTCCCGGGCTGAAAAGGCACGTACTGAACTCGCAGCGGAGCAGCTGCGCCTGCACCAGTCGCTGACCGCTGCCTACCAGCGGGCACAGCTCTCCGGCGAACAGGTACGCACCATGCGCCAGGACATTTTGCCAAGGGCACAGCGCGTGTTCGATGCAGCCGTCACAGGATTTGAAGCAGGCAAGTTCAGTTTCCTCGACGTCCTCGACGCCCAGCGCACGCTCCTGCAGACCCGCACCCAGTACATCCAGGCGCTGTACGACCGCTACCGTGCCGTCGCAGACCTTGGCCGCTATGTCGACACCGACGGCGCCCCCTCAGACAACAGGATCTCCCCATGACGCTCAACATCGACAAAAAGTCCGCCTTCTCCATCCTGGCCGTTGTTGCCGTAGGCATTGTTCTTGCGATTGCCATTCTGTTCTGGAAGAAAGACGCGCCTTCCGGTGAGGGCGAAACCGAACACGCTGAGGAAACGACGGCAAAATCTGCTGCCAAAGGGGGACATTCCGAAGGCAAGGAAGACGCGCATGCCGAAGGCAAGGAAGAAAGCCATGTCGACGCCGCGCCCGGCCTGGTCAAGATGACGTCCCAGCAAATCCAGAGCGCCGGCATCGTTACCGCCAAGGCAAGCGCGGCCAGCGTCGACACGGCCGTGACCCTCCCTGGCGAGGTGCACTTCAACGAGGACCGCACAGCGCACGTGGTTCCCCGTGTTGCGGGTGTCGTCGAATCGGTTTCCGCCGCGCTCGGCCAGGACGTCAGGAAGGGCCAGGCACTGGCGGAGATTGCCAGCCCGGAGCTCGCTGAACTGCGGAGCGCTGCCCTCGCGGCGGACAAGCGTGTTGGTCTTGCGCGTGTGACCTACGAACGCGAGAAGAAGCTGTGGGAAGACAAGATCTCGGCCCAACAGGATTTCCTGCAGGCCGAGCAGCAATACCGCGAGGCCCAGATCGAAGCACAGTCGGCGCGGTCGAAGCTGACCGCGCTGGGCGCGGGGTCAAGCTCGGGCGCCCTGAATCGCTATGTATTACGCGCGCCGTTCAACGCCGTGGTGGTAGAAAAGCACCTTGTCCAGGGCGAGGCCGTCAAGGAAGACGCCAATGCCTTCGTCCTGTCCGACCTGTCGAAAGTGTGGGTACAGATTGCCGTCAGCCCGAAGGACCTGCAGACGATCCGTGTCGGCCAGAGCGTGACCATCCGGTCTCCGGCCGGCGGCGAAGCAGTCAACGGTAAGGTGAGCTACGTGGGCAACCTGCTGGGCGAACAGACCCGGACTGCGACCGCCCGCGTCGTGGTCGATAACCCTGGACTCGCCTGGCGCCCCGGATTGTTCGTGAACGTCTCGGTGGTACGCGGCAAGAAGGAGGCCGCCGTCACAGTGCAGGCCGATGGCGTGCAGACGATCGAAGACAAGCCGGTCGTGTTCGTCAAAGCGGCGGAAGGCTTCCGGGCGCAGCCAGTCACCCTGGGCGCGAGCGACGGCAAGGTCGTGGAGATCGTCCAGGGCTTGACTGCCGGTGCAGAATACGTTGCAACGGGGAGCTTCGTTGTGAAGGCCGAGCAAGGCAAAGGCAGTGCCGAGCACGAACACTGAGCGAGGAACCAGACATGTTTGAACGAATAATCCGCTTTGCCATCGAGCACCGATGGATCGTCATGGTCGCCGTCGTCGCGATGGCTGCTGTCGGCATCTACAACTACCAAAAACTGCCGATCGACGCAGTTCCTGACATTACCAACGTTCAGGTCCAGATCAACACGTCCGCAGCCGGCTATTCGCCGCTCGAAGTCGAACAACGCGTAACCTTCCCGATCGAGACGGTGATGGCCGGCCTTCCCGGCCTGGAGGAAACCCGCTCGCTGTCGCGCTACGGCCTGTCGCAGGTCACCGTCATCTTCAAGGACGGGACGGACATCTATTTTGCCCGCCAGCTGGTCAACCAGAGGATACAGGAGGCCAGGGAAAACCTGCCTGGCGGGGTTGTGCCGATGATGGGACCGATCTCCACGGGCCTCGGCGAAATCTACCTGTGGACGGTGGAGAGCGAACCGGGTGCGAAAAAGCCCGATGGCACGCCCTACACGCCGACCGACCTGCGCGAAATCCAGGACTGGATCATCAAGCCGCAGTTGCGCCAGGTGGCCGGCGTCACCGAAATCAACTCGATCGGTGGCTACGCCAAGGAATACCTGGTCGCGCCTGACCCTGCGAAACTCAGTTCCTATGGGTTGTCGCTGTCCGACGTCGTCGGTGCGATCGATCAGAACAACAATAATGTCGGCGCCGGCTATATCGAACGCCGCGGCGAGCAGTTCCTGATCAGGGCGCCGGGCCAGGTACGCACCCTCGACGATATCCGCAATACCATCCTCAGCAACGTCGACGGCGTCCCGATCCGCATACGTGATGTCGCAACCGTCGATATCGGCCGCGAGCTGCGCACCGGCGCGGCGACCGAGAACGGCCGCGAGGTCGTGCTGGGAACGGTGTTCATGCTCATCGGCGAAAACAGCCGTGCGGTGTCCCAGGCGGTGGCCGCCAAGATGGTCGATGTCAATCGCTCGCTGCCGAAAGGTGTCAAGGCAGTGACGGTGTACGACCGCACCGTGCTGGTCGACAAGGCCATCAACACCGTCAAGAAGAACCTGCTCGAGGGCGCCGTCCTGGTGATCGTCATCCTCTTCCTGTTCCTCGGCAATATTCGCGCGGCGATCATCACTGCGATGGTCATTCCACTGGCGATGCTGTTCACGTTCACGGGCATGGTGACCTACAAGATCAGCGCGAACCTGATGAGCCTGGGTGCTCTCGACTTCGGCATCATCATCGACGGCGCCGTCGTCATCGTCGAAAACTGCGTACGGCGCCTTGCGCATGCTCAGGAGCACTATAAGCGCGACCTGACCCTCGCCGAGCGCTTCCATGAGGTGTTCGCAGCGGCCAAGGAAGCCAGGCGGCCGCTGATCTTCGGCCAGCTCATCATCATGGTCGTCTACCTGCCGATCTTCGCGCTGTCCGGTGTGGAAGGAAAAATGTTCCATCCCATGGCGTTCGCCGTTGTTGCGGCACTGGTCGGGGCGATGGTACTGTCGATCACCTTTATCCCGGCCGCAGTCGCCCTGTTCATCGGCAAGCGTGTCACGGAAAAGGAAAACAGGATCATGACCATGGCCAAGCGCGCCTACGCACCGATGCTCGAGAAGGTGATGCGCAACGCCGCACTGGTCATCACGAGCGCAATCGTCCTTGTTCTCCTGTCGGGACTGCTGGTCACGCGCCTTGGCAGTGAATTCATTCCGAGCCTGAACGAAGGCGACCTGGCCTTGCAGGCGCTGCGCATTCCCGGGACCAGCCTGAGCCAGTCCGTGGAAATGCAGCAGAAGGTGGAAGCCGGCCTGAAGGCGAAGTTCCCCGAGATCGACCGGGTGTTCGCGCGCACCGGCACGGCGGAGATCGCGTCGGACCCGATGCCGCCGAATATCTCGGATGGCTACATCATGCTCAAGCCCGAATCGGACTGGCCTGCACCGAAGAAGAGCCGTGCGGAGCTGATTGAAGCGATCGAAGAGGAAACGGAAAAGTACGCGGGCAATGCCTACGAATTTTCCCAACCGATCCAGTTGCGCTTCAACGAGCTGATCTCCGGCGTGCGCAGCGACGTGGCCGTCAAGGTCTTCGGCGACGACATGGATGTGCTTGCTTCGACAGGCCAGGAAATTGCCGAGGTACTCCAGCGCATTCCCGGCGCGGCCGAAGTGAAGGTCGAGCAAACGGGCGGCCTGCCGATGCTGACTGTGAACATCGACCGCGAGAAGACGGCGCGCTACGGCCTGAACATCGGCGCCGTACAGGAGGCACTGGCGATCGCAACCGGGGGGCGCGAGGCCGGCACCATGTTCGAGGGCGACCGCCGCTTCGATATCGTCGTCCGCCTGCCAGAAACGCTGAGGGCCGATCTGGACGCCCTCAGGCAGCTTCCCATTTCGCTGCCTGCCAAGGAGGGCAGCCCGGCGTCCTACATTCCGTTGGGCGAAGTGGCGACCCTCGAATTCACGCCTGGGCCGAACCAGATCAGCCGGGAAAACGGAAAGCGGCGCATTGTCGTGAGCGCCAACGTGCGCGGACGTGATATCGGCACCTTCGTGCCCGAAGCCGCGGCTGCGATCGCCAAAGAGGTCCAGGTACCGGCGGGCTACTGGACGAGCTGGGGTGGCACCTTCCAGCAGTTGGAGTCGGCGACGGCGCGCCTGCAGGTGGTCGTGCCGCTTGCGCTGTTCATCGTGTTCACGCTGCTGTTCATGATGTTCAACAACGTCAAGGATGGCTTGCTCGTGTTTACGGGTATCCCGTTCGCCCTGACTGGCGGCGTCATCGCCCTGGCCCTGCGCGGCATCCCGATGTCGATATCCGCAGCGGTCGGTTTCATCGCGCTGTCCGGCGTGGCGGTCCTGAACGGGCTGGTGATGATTTCCTATATCCGCACCTTGCGCGAGGAAGGCATGGGACTGGACCGGGCGATCACGCACGGCGCGCTGACACGGCTGCGGCCAGTCCTCATGACCGCCCTGGTGGCTTCGCTGGGCTTTGTACCGATGGCCATCGCGACCGGTACCGGCGCCGAGGTACAGCGGCCGCTGGCAACCGTTGTCATCGGGGGCATCCTGTCATCGACGGCACTGACGCTGCTCGTCCTTCCCCTGCTCTACCGGCTTGCGCATCGCTCGGATAGCGATGAGGTTCCGGTGCAGAAGGCGAAAGTCCTCGTCCATTGAGCGTACTGGGCCGCGAGGATTTCTTGCGGCCCAGCCAGGGAGGACAAAATGCGTCGAGACAACCGGAAGGGGTGCGCTCGCAGCACCCGTCGACTTGTCAAGCTGGACCTGGCTGCCCACGGGATTGCTCTCGTGAGCTGCGCGACTGGGGGAATCGTTCTTGAAAGCGTCGTCCTGATGGGAGCAGCCTCACATCATGTGGCCAGTATCGGATTTCGGCTGACCTCGAAAGAGATGACGGACGAGCTGACCCGGTCCAGAGCCCGTGATGCGATGTTCTCAGCTGTGCAGCTCATCCTTTGGGCGTGTTGCGTGGTGCTCGCCATAGTCGTGACGGCGCAGGGTGCGCACGGCCTGTTTCACGTCGAGTCTCTCGATGCCATGACGATGGCCGGCTTTGCGGCACCTGGTGCACTCGCTGCGGCCACCACTGCTGCGCTAACGCGCTCGTCTGCTCATGTCCGCGGCGGAAGCGACAGGGCCGATGCGCTGCTGTCTGCAGCACCGACTGCGGCTGCGCTCGGCATCGCCATTAGTGGATTGGGCGCTGATGCGGGAAGGCTGGACGCGCTCGCCGGTCTCGCCATCGTATTGATGCTTTGCGTGCGTACGCTGATTTATCTGGGGCGGACGCTGGATTGAACTGCTGTCAAACGGACGGTGCGTCGATTGATATCGAAGGAGGCAATAAATGAAACTACAACAACAGCCGGCTGAGGCAGCACATGATTACCTGTTCGAAGTGATCGGAATCGGAGGCCTGGTTTTGTTCGGCGTGATTATGCTGTTCTTCGGTTGGCTCAAGTACAAGGATCGAAACAATTCCGCAAGGACGAAACCGCGCAAGGGTTCAAGACCGAAGGCAAAGCGAAAGTAATGCGCGCCCGGCAGGCAGCACAATCATAATCACACACAAGGGGAAAACGATGGGTTCAGGACATTCTCATGCAGCACAGCCAGGCCAGAACGAACGACCTCTCTGGATTGCGCTCATCCTCACCACGGCATTTCTGACCGCTGAAATTATCGGGGGCATCCTCACCAACAGCCTTGCACTGATCTCGGATGCTGCGCACATGTTCACCGACAGTGCAGCGCTGGCGATCTCGCTTGCCGCGATCCGCATCGGCAAGCGTCCGGCAGACAGCGAGCGCACCTTCGGGTACTACCGCTTCGAAATCCTCGCCGCCGCCCTCAATGCCATCCTGCTGCTCCTGGTGGCGATGTACATCCTGTACGAAGCGTACCAGCGCCTGAACAACCCGCCGGAAATCGAATCGGGGACGATGCTGCTAGTGGCTGCGTTCGGCCTCGTCGTCAACCTCATCAGCATGCGGCTGCTCTCCAGCGGCAAAGATAGCAGCCTGAACATCAAGGGCGCCTACCTTGAAGTATGGAGCGACATGCTCGGTTCGATCGGCGTCATCATCGGCGCCCTCGTGATCCGGTACACCGGCTGGGCCTGGGTCGACTCGGCCATCGCCGTTGCCATCGGCCTCTGGGTATTGCCGCGCACCTGGACGCTGCTCAAGGCGAGCATGAACGTGCTGCTCGAGGGCGTTCCCGAGGGGCTCGGCATCGACGAAGTCAAGCAAGCGATCGCCGGCGTACCGGGCGTGGCGAGCGTGCACGACCTGCATGTGTGGTCGATTACAAGCGGCAAAGCCAGCCTGACGGTACATGTGGTCCAGCGTGCCGACGTCGCCGATCCACAGGTCCTGTTGCTCGCCGTCCGCCAGCTTGTCGCGAACAAGTACGACATCCATCACAGCACCATCCAGATCGAGACGACGCCGTGCGAGCAGGCAATCGATGAGCACAGCTTCGGTCCGGCAGCAGGTCACGACCATGCCGAGCATACGGAGCACGCCGGCCACCATGAGCATGAAGGAGAAGAGCGATGATCGACCATATCAGGGCAAACCTCGTCGAGGCGCGCGAAGCGCTCGATCACCTGATCAACGACGCCACCCAGCTCGCAAATATCGAGGCAGGGGCCGCCCTCCTCATCGACTCGCTACGTGGTGGGCGGCGTGTCATCTCGTGTGGAAACGGCGGCTCGATGTGCGACGCGATGCACCTGGCCGAAGAGTTGTCAGGACGGTTCCGCGAGAATCGACCCGCGATGGCGGCAGTGGCCATCAGCGACCCGAGCTACATCACCTGCGTCGCCAACGACTATGGCTACGACCAGGTCTTCGCCCGCTTCGTCGAGGGCAACGGTGGCCCTGGCGACGTCCTGTTCGCAATCAGCACGAGCGGGAGTAGTCCTTCCGTTGTCCTTGCTGCGCAAGCAGCCCGCGCCAAGGGTATGAGGGTAGTCGGGCTGACTGGACGGTCGGGATCGCAACTCGAGCAATGTGCGGATGTCTGCATCTGCACGAGCGCCGGACGCTACGCTGATCGGGTGCAGGAACTCCATATCAAGGTCATTCATATCCTGATCGAGCTGGTGGAGCGGGCCCTGCAACCATCGAATTATGCCCAACAGGATGGGCTCACAGGCTGAGTTGGTTCGATCTTTATAGAACCATCCCTGCAAGGCACGTGTAGCTCGCGGAACTGCTATCCTGTTCCCTACGAGAGCGGCGGCGCGGCGTGCCCCTTATCCCTGGGCTAACCCGCCACACTGGCTGGCCGGAGACTTTTGCTGAGGTATCTAGCAAAGCTTGGGCCATACAACCGCAGTGACTCGGCCGAGAACAAGTCACCATGACTACCGGACAGAAAAACGCACGTTTTTTGTCGCTGTTGGGCCTAGTGTTCATCTCTGTTCAGCTAGCACGGTTGTCGAACGCGGCTGAACCGACCGGGCTACGCACGAGGCTAGCAACGATCGTGTCACTTGAGTTCGACGACGCCAGTCACACGCTTTGGAAAGCGACGGCAACATCGCTTGCTCGCAGCCGGGACGAGGGGCGAACCTGGATTCCGGTGGCATTTCCGGTCACCGCAAAAGGTGACATTGCGGCAGTGTCGATCTCCGCAGGTAGCGCCAAAACGATCTATGTCTCCGTTGCAGGCTCAGGCGTTTGGCGTAGCCAGGATGGTGGGCGAACCTGGGCGTCGCGCAATAGGGGCCTGCCTGCTACTACCGTTGTCACGCTTGACGCACATTCCGGTCTGGCGCGTACCGTCTTTGCATACATTGCCGGCAAAGGTATTTTCCGCAGTCAAAATGCCGGCGCAAGCTGGCATCTCGTGGATCGCGGCCCCCGCGAAACGGTCGTACAACTCGTACATTCGAGCATGCCGAGTGGAATCGGAACCGGCTGGCTATTTGCCGCTACGCGTCAGGGTGTGCGTCGCACCATGGACTGTTTCTGCGGATGGCATAACGCAGGCCGGCTTGCGACCGATCTGCGCGTCGTGGCCACCGATGTCGACTGGCGGGAGCGCGTCTACACTGCCGGGCGCGAAGGATTGATTATCAGTCCTGACGGGGGCGATGACTGGATCCGGATGGCGTCTCCCGTAGCATTGATTACCGCGCTGGTGAGCACGCCTTCCGGAAAGCTGTACGGGGCAATGAACGGCCACCTGATTCGCAGCCCTGACCGAGGTGTAACGTGGGACTATGTTGATGGGTGAGGAGCGCATGTTGTTGCCCTCCCCCATCATTGTCATCCATATCGTTATCGCATTGGTGTAGCTCAGCCGGCTCGCAACGTCCGCCTTGGGGAGCCGGCGCCTGCCTGACCGCTGACCTGGCTGCGTGCTTCCCGTACCTTAAGCAGCCGAAGCCCGTTGAATACAACGAGCAAGCTTGCGCCCATGTCCGCAAACACGGCCATCCACAGGGTGGCCGAACCGGCGATCGCCAGGACCAGGAACACTGCCTTGATCGTCAGGGCTGCGACAATATTCTGCTTCAGGATGGCGGCGGCCTGCCTGCTCAGGCGGATGAATTGAGGAATCTTGCGCAGGTCGTCGTCCATCAGCGCGACGTCGGCCGTTTCGATGGCGGTGTCCGTGCCCGCGGCGCCCATTGCAAACCCGATATCGGCCTTGGCCAGCGCCGGCGCATCGTTAATACCGTCCCCTACCATGCCGACAGTGCCGAATCGCGCGATCTCGTCATTGATGGCAGCGAGCTTGTCCTCGGGCAGCATGTTCCCCCGGGCGTCGTCGATGCCGACCTGCCTTGCGATCGCCGCGGCCGTCACCGCATTGTCGCCGGTGAGCATGACCGTCCGGATTCCCAACTGATGAAGCTGGGCCAGCGCTTCGCGACTGGTTTCACGGATGGTATCGGCCACCCCGATCACCAGCAGTGGCGACGTTTCATCGCACAGGACAACCGCCGTCTTGCCTTCACCCTCCAGCTTCGACAGGACGCTTTCCGTCGCGGCGCTGCAGATGCCGAGCTCTTCGACCAGGCGGTGATTGCCAAGGTAGTACCACTTCCCGTCAATCCGCCCTTTTGTGCCTCGGCCGGTTAGCGCCTCGAACTCGGTCACGGAAGCCAGGGGGAGTCCCTGGCCGGAGTTTTTCCAGTGGCGGCTAACTGCGGTCGATACCGGATGGTCGGACCGGTCCGCGAGCGCGGCCGCAAGCTGCAGATGAGTCTGTGCATTGCCTTGCAGGGGTAACACGTCCGTCACCTCGGGTTTGCCCTGGGTGATCGTACCGGTCTTGTCGAGCGCGAGCGAGCGCAGTTTGCCGCCCTGCTCCAGGTAGACGCCGCCCTTGATAAGGATGCCGGCGCGTGCTGCGGCAGCCAGGCCGCTCACCACAGTCACCGGAGTCGAGATCACCAGGGCGCAGGGGCAGGCAATCACGAGCAGCACGAGTGCCTTGTAGATCCAGGGCATCCATTCGGCGCCCAGCACGAGCGGCGGCACGAGAGCAACTGCAAGCGCGATGGCGAATACGATAGGGGTGTAGATGCTGGAGAACCGGTCGACGAAACGCTGGGTCGGGGCACGGCTGCCCTGCGCGTCCTCGACCGCGCGGATGATGCGCGACAGGGTCGAGTTGCTGTGACCCGCGGTGACGCGGTATTCGAAAGACCCGGTTTCGTTGATCGTGCCGGCGAACACCTTGTCGCCGACCGTTTTTGGTATCGGCATGCTCTCGCCCGTAATCGGCGCCTGGTTGACGGAAGACTGGCCAGAGGTCACTTCCCCGTCCAGGGCAATCCGCTCGCCGGGCGCGACACGGGCCAAGGCGCCGATCGCGACTGTGGTGGCGTCCTGTTCGTCCCAGCTACCGTCGTCCAGGCGCACGCTGACCCGCTCGGGCGTCAATGCCATCAGGCCCTGGATGGCGTTTCTTGCCCGGTCGAGCGAACGCGCCTCTATCATCTCGGCAATCGCGAACAGCACCATCACCATCGCCGCTTCCGGCCACTGGCCGATCAGCACGGCACCCGTCACCGCGATCGACATCAGGGCATTGATATTGAGATTGCGGTTCTTGAGCGCGATCCAGCCTTTCTTGTACACCCCCAGGCCCGTCGTCGCAATCGCGATCAGCGATAGCAGCATGACTGGCCACCAGTTCTCATCGCCCGTCGTCCATGCAATGACCTCGGCACCTACCGCCGCGGCCAACCCAAGTGCAAGCGTCGCATACTGCCGCTTTCGGGAAGTGGATGGCACCGCCTCGGCTCGTCCTTGTCCAGCCGCAACGAGCACCGCCTGCATGCCGATGGACGTCAGTGCATCCTGGACCGCCGTTGCTGGCCCGCTGTGTCTGACGCTCAAACGGCGCTGGACGAGATTGAAGTCGAGCTGTTCAACTTGCGGCAGGCCGGACAGCTTGCTACGGATGAGCGCCTCCTCGGTGGGGCAATCCATGTTTTCGATCCGGAAGACGGTACCGGCCGCTGCCCCGCTTTGGTCACCGGCTTGTTCCACCACCGGGTCCATGCCGACCGCACGCACCGCCGCGAGGATCGGCTGTGGGTCGCCGAGGCTGTGCTCCACCCGCAACCTGCGTTGGACAAGATTGAACTCCAGCCTTCCGACGCCTTCAATACGCCCAAGCGCTTGCCGCAGCAGTCCTTCTTCCGTCGGGCAGTCCATCTGATCGATGCGAATGAGCAGCGAACGGTCCTGGGCTAAAGGCGAGGTACCCGTGGTCTCGATTGGCGCAGACTTCGCGCAGCATGACTTGGCCTGGCATTCCGACATGACGACTCCTTGAGAACTGTGTATAGTTTGCATTGAACACCCTGTAGCGGGTACAGGGTCAAGCACTAAACCAACATACCGGGATTTTTCTTGAAAATTGGAGAATTGGCAGAACGCTCAGGCTGCCTGGTTGAAACCGTCCGCTACTATGAGCGGATTGGCCTGCTTGCCCCGCCCGACCGGTCGTCGAACAATTATCGGGCCTATAACGAGCTTCATGCCGAGCGCTTGCTATTCATCCGGCACTGCCGCGCCCTGGACATGACACTCGATGAGATCCGTACGCTGCTCGATTTTCGCGACGCCCCCGGACAAAACTGCCAGGACGTCAACGCGCTCCTCGACAAACACATCGGGCACATCGTCGACCGTATAGCAAACCTGTCGATATTGGAGACGCAGCTCAGGGACCTCCGGAGCCGCTGCGTCGCCACCGACAGCACGGGCCCATGCGAGATCCTGCATGCGCTCGGCACTTCTGAAGCCTGCGACGAGCCAGGAAGACCTGGCACCATTGGTTAGTCCGATCTTTCCGCCCCAGGCAGCGACAGCAGGGATAATGCGCTTGACCTTCAAGTAGCTAGAAGGTGTTAAATGTCAGGCTCTCGTACATGAAGACAAGTGCCCTGATATGAAGTACTCCATTTGGCGTCGGCTGATAGCCCTCGTCGTGTTCTTTGGTTGCGTGATCGGCGCGACCCACGCAAATCCCACATCGCGAGAAGCAGAAGTCCGCCAGCTCTGGCAGTTGCTCGACTATGTCGCCGTAGACTACGCTGGCGCCGTCCAGAACGGCGCGATTATCAGCGAACTTGAATATCGCGAAATGCGGGAGTTCTCGACGCGGGCACAGAACCAGGTGCAGGCATTGCCTCCGCATCCCTTGCACGCAGAGCTGGCAGCTGCCGCCTCGAGACTGAAGCAGGCGGTCGAACGGAAAGACTCGCCGCAACAGGTTTCCCAGCTTGCGCGGGAGGCAAACCGGTTGCTGCTGCAGGCCTACCCTTTCCCTGTTGCGCCGCGCGCCATGCCCGATCTGGCCCGCGGTGCGGCGCTGTATCAGGCGCAATGCGCTTCATGCCACGGCGCGACCGGCGCCGGCGATGGGGCTCTCGCAGCCAAGCTCGAACCCAAGCCGATCGCGTTTACGGATGAGGAAAGAGCCCGTTCCCGGTCACTCATGGCCCTGTACCAGGTGATCAGCCAGGGTGTTGAAGGCACCTCGATGCCGGCCTTTGCAAGCTTGTCCGAGCATGACCGTTGGTCTCTGGCGTTTCATGTCGGCACCCTGGCGTTCAAGGACACGGATATCGCAGCTGGAGAGTCTGCATTCGCACAGAACAAAGCCGCGTCCGCCACGATTTCCGACATGAACACGCTGGTGACGGCAACCGAAGAAGAGCTGGCAAAAGCAACGTCGCCGGCAACCGCGCGAACGATTCTGGCGTACGCCCGCACCCATCCCGAAACGGTACGGGCGCAGCAGGAACGCACGGGCATCGCCCTTGCGCGCAAGCTGCTGCAAGACAGCCTGAATGCCTTAGAGAACAATCAGCGGGCGAAGGCCACCGAGCTCGCTTTATCGGCCTACCTGGACGGCTTCGAGCCACTCGAGGCAACGCTCGACGCGACCGACCGCCAGCTTTTGGTCGACGTGGAACGAACCATGCAGCTATATCGAGGCGCGGTCGCACAAGGCAACGTATCGCGTGCGACCGAATACGCCCAGCAACTGGACGCGTATTTCGTACGTGTCGAGGACCTTACCGGCGCGAACAAGACCGACGCGACGACGGTGTTCGTGGGCGCGCTGACCATTCTCCTGCGTGAAGGTGTCGAAGCGCTGTTGATCGTGATCGCGATGGTCGCGTTCCTGCGCAAAGCGGAGCGTCCTCAGGCGTTGCGCTACGTGCACGCCGGCTGGGTTTCGGCGCTGGCCGCCGGCGCCTTGACATGGCTGGTCGCCACCTATGTGGTCAGCATCAGTGGCGCAAGCCGCGAAGTGACCGAAGGCCTGTCTTCGCTCTTCGCCGCGGCGGTATTGCTGTCGGTTGGGCTATGGATGCACCAGAAAGGCCAGGCCGGACAGTGGCAGGCCTATCTCAGGCAGCATCTGACTGCAGCGATGGAAAAACGCTCCGCATGGGCATTGTTTGCCCTCGCCTTCATCGCGGTGTACCGGGAAGTCTTTGAAACAGTCCTGTTCTACTCGGCGCTCGCGGCCGACGGCAACGGCCCTGCACTATTGACAGGATTCGTTACGGGCCTGGTCCTGCTGTCGGTGATTGCTGTGATTTTCCTGCGTACCAGTGCACGCATGCCGATCGGTAAATTCTTCTCGTTCAGCTCCGTGCTGGTGGCTGCCCTGGCGGTTGTCCTGGTCGGAAAAGGGATCGCAGGGCTGCAGGAAGCCGGATGGCTGACGGCCACACCCGTCACGGGACCGCGCATGCCGGTTCTCGGCCTCTACCCGACGATACAGACTTATGCAGCGCAGCTGGCCCTGCTTCTCGCAGCTGGCCTTGGTTTTGGATTCAACTTGGTAAAAGCCCGCAGATAGTCAGCTTGACAAGGAGCAATCATGATCAGCAAGACAATCTTTAGTGTTCCATTTGCTGCGCTCGTTCTCTTGGGCGGCTGTGCCGACCCAAGGTTAGGGCCGAACAGCAAAACCGGCTGGGTTACCGAACTTTATACGGCAGAGAGGCTAACCGCGAATCGCCCAGCCTGCTTGGCAAATCTCAGCGACACGGAGATTGCCAGCCATCGATACGCGCTGATTACAACCCCTCACCTCCGGTCATACAGATATGTAAGCGTATTAGTACCAGACTCAATCGAGGTCCAGCTTGACGATAAGGTCGAGATATCCCCGCCCACATGTGAAAATGGGGCATTGCCGAAAGTCGTGCAGGTGCTGAAGCATTCCCGCAAAAAGCCATAACCCCATGCGGCAAGAATGGTGAGCGTTCGCTGTAGAATGGGCCATTCTGTCCTTGTTCTAATCCAGCCGGCAGCGCCTGGCCCTGACGATGCCTGACCACGCGTGCTTCCCTCTGATATCTTACGGAGGGCAAATGAAGGACAGTAAGAACGATAGCCCTGACGAACCAAGCCTGGACGCTGCTAACGAGCGTGATCGCAGCATCCGATGGAAGGTCTTACTGATCAATCTGGGGCAGTGCCTGGCCGGCGTTGTGGGGGCACCTGGGCATCATCAACCGCGGTGATCGGCGCTGGCCTCGATAACTTGGGGGATGCCGCCGTCTACGGTGTGAGTCTGTACGCTGTCGGCAGGTCCGACGCGATCAAGACGCGTGCAGCCCAATTGTCCGGATGGCTCCTCATTGGATTTGCCTGTCTGTTGCTGATAGAGGTTGTCCGTCGCTTCCTCGGCGGTGAAGCTCCGTTGGGACCTGCCATGATGGGGATGGCCGCTGCAAATGCGTTTCTTAGCATTTATTGCATCCGGCTCTTGAAGCAGCATCGCGGCCAGGACGTCAACTTCAAAGCGTCCGCTATTTTCACGAATAACGATTCAATCGTAAATGGGGCGATCGTGGTATCGGGCGCGTTGGTGATGTGGACAAAATCTAACATTCCCGACCTGCTGCTTGGAACAGTGGTTTCGTTTATTGCTGCAAAAGGAGGATATGAAATCCTCTCGGAAGCGAAGGAAGCCCGACCAAAGTAGCGGCATGTGTCCTGCTCAGAAAAAAGAAGGATATTCTCCAGGTTCGATGCCGCGTACGGCATCGAACGAGAAATGGTGATCTGTAAGATCACCGAGAGCAGCGCTTAATTGGCGTACATCGGATTTTCCTCAACATAAATCTTTACCTTTGTTGCGTTGGGGAGGATGTCCGCCAGCGGAATCACCGGTACACCGAGGGTATCGAACGTCCAGGTAACGCTTCTTGGACCGTCCACGATAAGGACAGTCTCGAGTCGCTTGACATGGATCGATCTGGGCTTGCCAGGCATTACTGTGATAACGCGTTCGGGCGCCGTATTGGAGGAGTATCCGAACGGTGCTTCCCTTCCTGTCTTCGCTTCCGTGGCGATCTCAGCAGGCACCTGTCCAGCGTTGGCTTGGGCTCCAAACGGCACGAATACGCATGCGAGGAGTACGGCGAATACGGAATTAATATGAGTCTTCATTGAAAGTTCCTTTTAAAAGTATGGCTTGTTGAACGCACTCGCTCTCGACATGACCAGTTCTGGGCCGCTATGGTCGTGAGCAAGGCATGTATGCACGCAATGGGTTTAGCTGGCGAATATCTTGAATGCCTGGTTTCGCTGCTCGAATCAAGTCCGCCCCGACGTCGCTTCGTGCCATCATCGGGTCGCCTGAATCGCCGAGGAGAGCAAATTGCTACGGTACGGGTTTCGTCCATGACCCGCACAACTGTGCTTCGGCTTGGCGAAACGATGGCTTGATTTGTCGAATGATGGAGTTAACCACCAGGCGCAGGCTCTATTTGCCGGCTGGAATGATCAGATCTATTTTGGCCGTATCAAGCCGTCGAGTATCGGAGACTGGTAATTCAGTTGATTGAGACTAGCGGGAAAAGAGCGCGACAGCTCCGACCACTTGAGCACCGAAAACCCGCTGTCAAACGGCTGCAAGTCGCATGCCGAAACACAAGCCGCGCTGCAACCAGAGTCGAACGGGGATTTAATTGGATTTTCAGCATCGGTTATGTCGGATACCGCTGCGGCGATCGACGCGTCTTCGGAAATCACGCACCATCCTGCCGCCCAGCCAGACTGTAACGGCAAAAGCGCAAGCAATATAATCAGAAATATGCGCTTCATGGAGTTGTTGGCTGTTTGGTCAGAGAAGAGAACACTGGAGGATGGTAAATTTTACAACGCGCGCCGAGCGAAAACATGGGTCTCGATTTGTTGTAGATCTGATTATCTTTGTTCTGTCGACGCCGGATCATGGCCCTGTTCAGACCTGTCGCCGCGGCGCCGGCGCACCACACTGGTCGGGCCGCAGCAGCCGGAAGACTATCGGGTCTTGTCGGCGGCCGGAGCTGCCGCGCGGACACCAAACAGTGCGTGCAACACGATGATCGCAGCGCCGAGCGTGATGCCGATATCGGCGATGTTGAAGGCTGGCCAGTGATGCACCCCGACATACACGTCGATCCAGTCAACCACGCCCATCCGCGCGGTTCGGTCAACCAGATTGCCGACCGCTCCGCCAAGGATCATCGCCAGACCGATCCTTTCGGCGGAGCCCGTTTCCGGTTTCCTGATCATCCGAACGATCAGGATCGACGCGAGTACGGCCACCACGATGAACAGGTAGCGTTGCCATCCGCCGGCCGTGGCGAGAAGCCCGAAGGCTGCACCCTGGTTGATCACATGGACGATGTTCAAGGACGGTAACAACTCGATCTGCTGACCGTAGGCCAGCCGCTCCACGATCGCAGCCTTGGTGGCCAGGTCAACAGTGGCGATCAACCCGGCGAACACTACGGCAGCGAGGGGTTTCAAAGGTTTGGTCACTATGTAATTCCTTCAAAGTTCACGATCAGAGGTTGAGCGCGCGTTTGTCCACAGCGAGCTCTGCTTCTCTGGTTGCTTCATACAAAGTCGGGTGCGCATGGCAGATCCGGGCAATGTCTTCTGAAGGCGCGGAAAACTCGAGCGCCATTGCCGCTTCACCGATCATTTCCGACGCGAGCGAACTGACGATATGCACGCCCAGCACAAGGTCCGACTGGGCGTCGGCCACTACCTTGACAAATCCTTGTGCGTCGCCGTGGCCAAGTGCGCGATGCAGGCAACGGGCAAGCCGAGTTGTCCGGCGCGGATGGCGGCGATATATCCTCCCGACCCCGCACCAACGATCGCCACGTCATATTGCTTTTCCATATATGCCTTTCCAATGTGCGCGCAAATGTACCTACCCTGATGGCCTGCTTAGATTCCCTCCGCCACGGCCTCGGGCGGCCGGGCGAATCGCTGGTACAGGGTCGGCAGCACGAACAGCGTCAGGATCGTCGCGGAGATCAGGCCACCGATGACAACAGTGGCCAACGGGCGCTGTACCTCGGCGCCTGCGCCGGTTGCCAGTGCCATGGGGACGAAGCCCAGCGACGCGACCAGTGCCGTCATCAAGACAGGGCGCAGGCGTCGCAGCGCGCCTTCGCGCACCGCCTGCGCCCACGGAAGCTGTTTCGCCAGGTCGTCGATCGAACCAGCCATCACCAGTCCATTGAGGACGGCGACGCCCGACAGTGCGATGAATCCAACGGCTGCCGAAATCGAAAACGGTAGACCACGCAGCCAGAGTGCGGCGATTCCCCCGATCAGGGCGAGAGGCACGCCCGTGAACACGACCGCGGCAGCGCGCCAGGAACCGACGGCCGAGTACAGCAACAGGACGATGAGCGCGAAGCAGGCCGGTACCACAACCGCCAGGCGCATCCGCGCACGCTCGAGGTTTTCGAACTGCCCGCCCCAGGCGAGCCATACGCCGGCGGGCACCCGTACGTCCGCATTGATACTGGCCCGCGCCTCGCCGACCACGCCGGCGATGTCACGTCCGCGCACGTTGGCTTGAACGACCACGCGCCGCTTGCCGTTCTCGCGGCTGATCTGGTTCGGCCCCTTCGCCGTCTCCAGCATGGCCACCGATCCCAGTGGAACGAAGCTGCCGCCTGGCGTCAGCACAGGCAACAGGCGCAAGGCCTCGACATCGTTCCTGGTCTGCTCGCCGAGTTTCACCACCACGTCGAAACGCCTGTCCCCCTCGTAGATCGACCCGGCCTCACGTCCCGCAACCGCTGCCGCCAGGGTGTCGTGCACGTCCTGGGCGGTCAGCCCGACCCGGGCCATGGCGTCGCGATCCAGCCGGACATCGAGTAGCGGAAGGCCCTGCACCTGCTCTACACGGACGTCTTCCGCGCCCTCGACAGCACGCAGTTTTTCGGCGACCTGCTCGGCGGTGCGGATCATGGCGTCGAAATCGTCGCCATAGACTTTGACCGCGATGTCACCCCGTACGCCGGCCAGCAGCTCGTTGAAGCGCATCTGGATGGGCTGGGTCAGCTCGTAATTCTGCCCAGGGATGCCTGCGACCGCTTTCTCGATCTTCTCCACGAGCTCGGCCTTGCTCATCCCGGGTTCCGGCCATTCCGAACGGTCTTTAACGATGACAAAGGTGTCGGTGATGTTCGGTGGCATCGGGTCAGCGGCCAGTTCAGCCGTACCCGTTCTGGAAAAGACCAGCTTTACCTCGGGCAGCTTCCCGACCGCGTTCTCGACGGCAAACTGCATGGCTTGGCTCTGGTCCAGGGACGTTCCCGGAATGCGGGCCACCTGCAGCAGCACGTCCTGCTCGTCTAGTGTCGGAAGAAATTCCTGTCCAAGCGTCGTGAACAGACCGAGCGCGCCTGCGAAACCGGCAGCCGCGAGCACGCCGACCAGCTTGGGCTTGGCGAGCGCACGGTCCAGCCAGGGTGCGTAGGACGACGAGGCGGCCTTGACCAGCTTGTTTTCCTTCTCATCGACATGGCGCGAAAGCCAGAGCGCGATCGCAGCCGGTACAAAGGTGAGCGAGAGGATGAAAGCGAAGACCAGGGCCAGAATCACCGTTACCGCCATCGGTGCGAACATCCGCCCTTCCACCCCCTGGAAGGTCAACAGGGGGACGTAGACGAGAATGATGATCGCCTGGCCATAGACGCTTGGCCGGATCATCTCGCGCGCGGCGGCGGCGACGGTATCGAGACGCTCCGCCTTGGTGAGTATCCTGCCGGTCTGATGCTGGCGTTCCGCGATGCGGCGCAGCGCGTTCTCCACGATGATCACGGCGCCGTCGACAATCAGGCCGAAGTCCAGCGCGCCCAGGCTCATCAGGTTCGCCGAGAGTCCTGCCTCGAGCATGCCTGCCGAGGTCATCAGCATGGTGACCGGAATCACGGCTGCGGCGATCAGCGCCGCCCGCAGGTTTCCGAGAAGCGCGAACAGCACCGCGATCACCAGAAGAGCGCCCTCGGTGAGGTTGGTTGCCACGGTCTTGATGGTGGCATCGACCAGCCGGGTGCGGTCAAGCACTGGCCGGATCAGCAAGTCCGGCGGCAGGGATCGTGCAATTTCCTTCAGTCGGACATCCACGGCCGCGGCGACCGTCCGGCTGTTCTCGCCGATGCGCATCACGGCAGTACCGACAACGACCTCCTGGCCGCCTTCGGACGCCGAGCCGAAACGCACTTCCTGCCCCAGGCCGACCGTAGCGACATGCGAAACCAGCACTGGCGTGCCGCTGCGGGTAGTAATGACGGTTTTCGCCAGTTCTTCGGCCGACGTGATGCGGGCGTCGGCCTTGACTGTAAGAGCCTCTCCGTTCTGGATGACCACGCCGGCGCCAGCGCTCGTGTTGTTGCGCTCGAGCCCCTCGCCCAGCATCGTCAGGCTGATTCCCAGGGCCGCAAGTCGTTGCGGATCCGGCGTGACCACATACTGCTTGACGTAGCCCCCGATGACGTCGACGCCCGCCAGCCCTTCTGTATTCTTGAGCTGCGGTGCGACGATCCAGTCCTGCACCGTGCGCAGGTAGGTGGCCTTCTCGGCAGCGCTGCGCAGCACTTCCCCTTCCGGGGTGATATAGCTGCCATCGGCCTGCAATCCGGTCGCCGAGTTCGCTTTCGGAGTCGGCTTGGCGGCGTATTCCACCGTCCACATGTAGACATCACCGAGGCCGGTCGCAATTGGGCCC
This sequence comes from Massilia haematophila, assembly GCF_042647645.1. NCBI lineage: Bacteria > Pseudomonadati > Pseudomonadota > Betaproteobacteria > Burkholderiales > Oxalobacteraceae > Massilia > Massilia haematophila. Next base: position 2,058,980 of record NZ_JBHRVV010000001.1, read on the forward strand.
AGGCTGGCGGTCGCACCGGGAGGCAAGCTGCGCTCGACGGCGCGCAGCCGCTCCGCTATCTGCTGGCGCGCAAAATAGATATCCGTGCCATCTTTGAAGACCGTCGTTACCTGTGCAAATCCATGCCTGGTCAGCGAGCGCGTGGATTCCAGCCCGGGTATGCCGGCGAACGCCGTTTCGATCGGATAGGTGACCTGCCGCTCGACGTCGGCCGGCGCGAGCGCCGGTGCGACGACATTGATCTGCACCTGCGTGTTGGTAATGTCCGGTACGGCGTCGATCGGCAGGCGCGTCAGTGCAAACGCGCCGAGGATCGACAGCAGGATCGTGGCAATGAGGACGTGCCACCGCCGCGCAACGGAAAAGTTGACGATGCGAGCAATCATGGTTGGATATCCTTCAGGAGCCGTTGAACGAGGAAATCAGTCATCGTCCCCTGCCTCTCCCTTGCCATGCTCCGCCTTCAGCAGATAAGTATTGCTGACCGCAATCTGTTCGTCACCTCCGAGGCCGGACGCCACCTTGACGTAGCCGGCCGCGTTACCGCCGAGGACAACGTGCTTGATCGCGAACCCTTCTTTTTCCCGGACGAACACGCTCGGCTTGTCCTCGACGGTTTGCACCGCGGTCCTCGGAATCGCCAGCTGGCCGCCGCCGGCACCACCCTCGAGTGCAATCGATGCCGTGACGGTTTCGCCGATGCGCCAGTTTCCCTGGCCATTCGACAGCCGTGCGATCGCGCGCACCTGGCGCGTTGCAGGATCGAGCACGCGCGATACGTGCGTAATGCGACCCGCGCCGGTACGGCCATCAGTCGACACATCCATCGCGGTGCCCACGGTGACGCGGGCAGCATCGTTCGGCGACAACGAAAGCTCGACGGCGAGTTCGTTGAGGTCGGCCACTTCGAAAAGGTGCGCGTCCGGCGCTACGATGTCGCCCAGGGCGATTTGCCGTGCCGTGACGTTACCTTTGATCGGCGAGCGCAGCATCAGGCGATTGAGCCGCCCCCCACCTGTTCCTCCTGCGGCAGCGAGCTGCTGCTCGGCCAGGCGCAGACGGGTTCGCGTTTCCAGGGAAGCATTACGCGCGATCTCGAATTCCTGACGTGAGGTGACTTTTTCGCCGTACAGACGTTCTTCGCGGGCGGAGGTAGCCTGGGCCAGCTCGTGCTGCCGCTTGGCGATTTCGACATCGGCCCTGAGCTGGGCGACGTCCCGGCTCTCGATCACGGCGAGTACATCCCCGCGCGCGACCGGGTCGCCAAGGTTGCGTCGGATCTCGACTACCCGGCCGCCGACGGAACTGGAAACAACGGCCGCATGCCTGGGGTCCGCGGCGATCACTGCCGGCGCCTCGACCGCGCCAGCGAAGGACTGGCGAACCGGCATGACCTCGATTCCTGCAGCCCGGATCTGCTGATCTGACAGCGTAACGAAGTCTTCCCTGGCCTCGGACTCGCCTTCCTTCTCGGCAGCTTCGCCTCCTTCCCCGGCCTTGGGTTCAGGTCGACCTTTTTCTTCCTTCTCTTCCTTCTCTTCCTTCTCGCCCTTTTCGCTCGACGCTTTCTCGCTTTGCTCTGCGGCTTCTTTGGAATTAGCTGGCTCTTGTTTGGGGGAACATGCGCCCAACAGGATCATCGCGGCGCAAAGGCCGGATCGAAATACCGCTTGCATGGTCAATCCTTATAAATTGGAGAGTTGGAACCTTGTAGCCGGGCGAGACGTGCCCGGGCTGTGTGTAGTGCGGCGAGAGCGTCGACTGAGCTTTCGCGCGTGGCGGCCAATGAGCGTTCGGCTTCGATCAATTCGAGTTGCGGGAATTTCCCCTCGGCATAGCCAATCCTCGCGATACGCGCCGCTTCTTCCGCAGCTGCGAACGCGGGGCCAGTGGCGGCGCGTGCAGCGGCCAGTGCGTCAGCTACATCGGCTTCCGCTTGCGCGGTGGATTGCTCGAATTCCAGTGCAACGGCGCGGCGCGCGGCGGAAGCGCGGTCGTATTCCGCCCGGGAGCGTGCGATCGCGGCGGTGCCCGGATTGAATAATGGCAGCGGGACCGACAGCGCAAGAACAGCCGCCTTCTCGGACGATTCGCCATAGCGACGCATGCCGGCGGTCAGCGTCACGTCGGGGATCCGGTCGCGCCTGGCCGCGTCGACGCGGGCGTTCGCAGCCGTCAGCTCGGCCTCGGCAGCGGCGAGCGCCAGGCTCGAGACTGCCGGCTGCCCAACCACCGCTGCGTCGGTTCGTTCGAACCAGGTCGATGTAATCGCAACCGGCGTCGTGCTGCCTGTCAGTCGTGCAATCGTTGCGCTGGCAAGCCGGGTGGCGCGTATTGCTTTGTCCAGCCGAACTTCTGCGTTAATACGCAGCACATCGGCCCGTTGCTCTTCAATAGGCGACGCCTTGCCGACGCGTACGCGCTCACGGGCAGCATGGTGGGCGCGCTCAGCCAGCGCATGGCTGGCTTTCGCGATCTCCACGTACCTCTCGCTGGCGGCAAGGGTAACGAAGGCTTCGGTAATCTGAAAGGTCAGGTCTGCTTGAGCGACCTGCCTGCCGATTCGTGCCGCGCCACGCTCGGCTTCTGCCACGCGCACCCTCGCGCCCCGCTTGCCGCCCAACTCCAGTGGCATTGATAGCGAAAATGTCTTCTCGCCCCCGCCAAAACCGGCGTAGCGTCCCGAGCCCAGTACATTTTCGGCCTCGACGGACAGTGTCGGATTCGGTCTAAGGGAGGACAGCCCTACATTGGCATCTGCCGCGCGCAATGCTGCATCGGCACCCTGCAATTGTGGCGCCTGGTTCCGGGCCCTGGCGATGGCTTCAGCGAGTGTGAGCGCTGTGCCTTCAGCCAAGGCCGGTCCTGCGGCAAATATGACCAGCAGTGCAGCAATGACAGAACACTTCATCTTGGTGCGCATGATTGAATTGGCTTGACGGATTAATAAATGACCTTTATAAACCTTAAAGCCACTTCAAGGTCAAGCACATGTCACATACTTTCACGATAGGTCAGCTGTCCGAAGCAACGCAGACCCCTGCAGCTACCATCCGCTATTACGAAAAAATCGGCTTGCTCGAGTCGCCATCCCGCTCGGGCAGCAACTATCGGCTCTACGGAAGCGAAGATGTGGCCCGGCTGACGTTTGTTCGCCGCGCACGGGAGATCGGTTTCACGATCGATCAGGTACGAAGCCTGCTGGCCTTTTCCGACCAGGGCGATGGTGACTGCTGTGCCGTGACTACGCTGACCGAGCGACATCTGGCGGAGGTTGAGCAAAAGATCAGGGACCTCAACCTGTTGAAGGAACATCTTTCTCGCCTGCTGGCTTCATGCCGCGGCGGGCGAGCTGCCGATTGCCGGATCATTGACGCCCTGACGCCGCCACATGAGGTTTCGTAGATTCCTTGGCTGAAGCAGAGTCAGCCCCGGGAGCACGCTTGACGTTGAAGCTGCTTGAAGGTTTATCCTTGGTGAATCCAGCGACGAAAAGGCTCAGCGAAATGACACAAGATCAAACCAATCCGACGACCCGCCTCGAAACCGAATTGTTTGTTTCCAAAATGGACTGTCCGTCGGAAGAAAATCTGATCCGGATGGCTTTGGGCAAACTCGACGACATCGACAACATCACTTTTGACCTCAATACCCGTACTGTCACTGTGCTGCACGAAGGCAAGGCAGATGAACTTGTCGAGGTGCTGCAACCCTTGCGCCTGGGTGTCGAGCTGCGCGGCTCGCGCCCTGTCGAGCCAAAGGCCGGCAGCCGACGTATGCTGAGTACGCTCGGGATTCCGAAGATGGATTGCCCCTCGGAGGAGAACATGATCCGCATGGCACTGGCGGACGTCGGTGGCATCCAATCCCTTAACTTCGATCTCTCGCAACGGCAGCTCCGTGTTGCGCATACGGGAGAGGTCGCTCCCATCTTGGCCAAGCTCGGGCCGCTGAAACTGGGCGCGCACCTGCTCGGATCCCAACCGGACTCATCCCAAGAGGATCTTGCGGCAGACAAGGCCGGAGATGCGTCGGAAGCGAAGACGCTACGGCTGCTTCTTGTGATCAATGCCATCATGTTCGTGGTAGAGCTGGTGTGGGGATTGATCGCCGAATCGACTGGGCTGATAGCTGATTCCCTTGACATGTTTGCCGACGCTGCCGTGTATGGCTTGGCTCTCTATGCCGTCGGCCGGGCGGCAGCGCTGAAGACGCGCGCGGCACACCTGGCAGGGTGGCTGCAGATGGTCCTCGCGCTGGGTGCGTTGAGCGAGGTAGTACGCCGCGCCTTCTTCGGCAGCGAACCGGAATCCGGACTGATGATGGGTGTGGGCGCCGTAGCACTGGCCGCGAACGTGACTTGCCTGGTGCTGATCGCCAAGAAACGTGATCGTGGGGCGCACATGAAGGCAAGCTACATCTTCTCTGCAAACGATGTTATTGCAAACATCGGGGTGATTGCTGCGGGAGCCCTCGTCACCTGGACCGGCTCTCCCTATCCAGACCTGATTGTCGGTACTGTCATCGGCGTGATCGTATTGACGGGTGCACGTCGAATTCTCAAGCTGAAATAGTAAATGTGGCGCTCCGGGCCACGGGCCCTGGAATTGGTGTCGCATCCGGAGCCCTGGTTTACCTCTTGGCTCGCGCCCGTTTCTTGCTTCTTCGGCCTGCGGATTCCGCGCGTGCAATCTGACGCCTCCGTTGCTGCCGCCGCTGCACTTCCCAGTACACGACACAGCCGAGCGCGACGAGGGCAAAAATGGCGCCGACAAAGGCGACAAGGTCGAGCGTTTCACTTGTGACGACAACATTCATGGTTTATGCGCGAAGAATAAGATAAGCCCCGCGGCGCAGTTCGTCACGAGCACAGCAAGAGCAGCATGCAAATGCAATGGGCCTCTGTTTGCGGAGCCACGCATTTTCGCATACCTCCGGGACAGGCCAGAGACCTGCCCTGCCAGACCTATCCTGTTTCCTTCGTCCCGCCAGCCGTCCCGCGCAGCCGCAATGCGTTCCCGATCACCGATACTGAACTGAGGCTCATCGCCAGGGCGGCGATCATTGGCGACAGCAGCTGCCCGGTGAATGGATACAGAACGCCCGCGGCGAGCGGGATCCCGAGTGCGTTGTAGACAAATGCAAAGCCGAGGTTCTGCCGCATGTTGCGCACGGTCTCGAGCGACAGCAGGCGGGACCTGGCAATCGCGCGCAGGTCGCCTTTGATCAGGGTGACATGGGCAGAGTTGATGGCGACATCCGTACCCGTCCCCATCGCGATGCCGACGTTGGCTTTCGCCAGAGCAGGCGCGTCGTTGATGCCATCGCCAGCCATCGCTACCACTCTCCCCTGCTGTTGCAGCCGCTCTACCAGGGCCAGTTTGTCCTGGGGCTTGACCTCGCCATAAACCTGAGCGATACCCAACTTCGCAGCGACCGCTTGCGCGGTGGTGACACCGTCACCCGTTGCCATCACAACCGTCATCCCCGCGTCCCGAAGCGTTGCCAAAGCTTCCGGGGTAGTCTGCTTGACCGGGTCAGACACCGCGATGAGTCCGACGAGCTTGCCTTGCAACGCCAGGTACATGACGCTTGCGCCCACTTGCCGAAGGTCTTCCGCAGCAGGCTGCAACGGTCGCCAATCGACCTTCTCGATGTCCATGAGCGCGGTATTGCCCAGGGCGACCTGCTGCCCATTGAGCTTTCCTCGAACGCCGATCCCGCTGGAGGACTCGAACGTTTCAGGTTTATCCAGCGCCAGGTTGCGCCGGCGGGCCTCGGCGACGATCGCGTGCGCCAACGGGTGCTCACTGCCCTGGTCGATGCTGGCGGCGATCCGAAGAACGTCTTCCTCCTGGAACCCGGACGCAGCAATGACGCGGTCGAAGGCCGGCCGGCCTTCCGTGAGCGTGCCTGTCTTGTCGACGATGATGGTATCCACCTTGCGCATCGCTTCGATCGCTGCGGCATCCCGGAACAAGACCCCTTGGGTTGCAGCACGGCCTGTAGCCGCCATGATCGACATCGGCGTCGCCAGGCCGAGGGCACAGGGACAGGCGATGATCAGGACGGCGACGGCGTTGACGAACCCGTAGACCCAGCTGGGTTCGGGCCCGAATAGGCCCCAACCGAACAAGGTAAGCAGTGCGATAACGACGACCACGACCACGAAATAGCCGGCCACGACGTCAGCCAGCCGCTGCATGGGCGCCCGCGAGCGCTGCGCCTGCGCCACCATCTGGACGATCTGGGAGAGCATGGTTTGCGAGCCTACGCGTTCGGAGCGAATGACCAGGCTGCCGCTGGCATTGATCGTCGCACCGATGACCTTGTCCCCGGGCCGCTTGGTTACCGGTAGCGGTTCTCCGGTGAGCATCGCTTCGTCGACCGCGCTCTCACCTTCGAGGACCGTGCCATCGACTGGTACCTTCTCCCCCGGCCGCACGCGCAGCAGGTCGCCAATATGAACATGTGAAAGTTCGATATCCTCCTCGGTTCCGTCCGCTCGAATGCGGCGGGCTGTTTTGGGCGCGAGGCCAAGCAGGGATTTGATGGCTGCCGAGGTCTGTGAGCGGGCGCGCAGCTCCAGGATCTGGCCTAGCAGGGTCAACGATACGATCACCGCGGCCGCCTCGTAGTAGACGCCAATACGGCCGTGCTCGGCGAACGTCGCAGGGAACAATCCGGGCGCGAGGGTCGCGACGACGCTGTACCCGTAGGCGGCGCCAACTCCGAGACTGATCAGAGTCCACATGTTGGGGCTGCGGTTCCTGATCGACTGGGCACCGCGCAGGAAGAATGGCCAGCCGGCCCATAGCACGACCGGTGTACTGAGGACGAGCTCAATCCAGCTTTGATATGCCAGCCCACCGCCGGAAATGCGGTGCCCCGCCATGGCAAGCAGGGTGACGGCGATCGTCAACGGCAAGGTCCAGCGAAACCGGCGCCGAAAGTCGGCCAGCTCGGGGTTATCCTCGTCCTCGAGCGAGGGCATCATGGGCTCCAGCGCCATGCCGCACTTCGGGCAGTTCCCAGGCGTGGGCTGCTGGATCTCGGGGTGCATCGGGCAGGTAAAGATCGTTCCCGCAGGCGCTTCAGCCGGCGGTATCTCGTCTCGCTGCAGGTAGGCCGCCGGATCGGCTCGGAACTTGTCCATGCACTTCATGCTGCAGAAGTGATACACGCTGCCTTCGTGCTCGATTCGTCGATCCGACCTGTCCGCGACTTTCATGCCGCATACCGGGTCGGTGTATGGTTTCTCAGCGGAAGCCAGGGTTTGCCCATCTGATGGACCTTCTGGATCGACAGCCGTGCCAGCGCCGATGTGCAAATGGTTAGAATGTGAATGGTGACAATGGCCACCGTGCTGGTGCCCAGGATGCGTGTGCAGCGCGTGTTTCATGGCAGCCCCCACAATAATAAAGTCATGTTCCGGGCGTCCGTAACCCTGGACGCTAGCGCTCTGGCTCGTCTACGACGGCATCGGCGAACGACGCCCGGCAGGACAGCAGGAAATGCCGCTGTCGCTACCAGGCCGCAGACACGATTAATTTTAGACCTTCCCATGGCGGGAAGGTCAAGCGGATTCTCAACCTCCCCTCCGTGCATCGTCATCTCTGCTGGTCGAGGCGATTCCGCCGCGCCTTTAATCATGCTTAAGCCGCATTACTTATCGAAAAGTGGCGTGATATACTCCGCTCGACCATGAACCGCACCTTCAAGACATTCCTGCTCTGGCTGTTGATTGCCGTGCTGCCGCTCCATGCGGTCGCGGGCAGCCTTGGCATGTCTTGCGCGCCGGTTCATCACCAGTCGCAGACACCGGTCGGTATGTCGGTCTCGCATCATGAAGCGATGGCTGACGAGCATGCTCACCACGGCGGGGAGCAATCAAGCCATACGGCTGAGCTATCTTCCGATACAGAACCTTCTGTCCCAGATGTTGAGAAGCAATCGCACGGCTCCTGCAGCGCTTGCTCGTCCTTCTGCCTCGGCGCGGCCGCACCTCCATCGAACGATCTTGCTGTTCCTTCATTCGACGGCTCGGATGCAGCCGTCGCTTCGCCTGCGGCTTTCCTCGCGGGCTTCATCCAGGACGGCCCCCAGCGCCCTCCCCGGCATCAATCCGCTTAATCGAAACAAGAGCTGACCCGGCTGTTTGCAGCCGCCGGTGTTGCGCCTCTTGAGCATCAGCGCGTGCTGAAGCAAGCACCTGAGCACGCCCGTTTCCGATTTTGAGGACTGACAATGAAACTCAAGCTTTGGGTCGCCACTATTGGCGCCCTGCTGGCTGTGCCTGTTTCCGCACTGGCCCAGCAATCCCCGCACGCGCCTGACCCGGCAGATCCGCGCGTTGCCGTTCCGCCTGCACTGTACGAATCCGCCTTCACGAGCGCTTCCCTGCCTCGGCCGCAAGAGAGCGATGTTACGCCCGACAAGGTCTGGCGAACCGCAAACGACACTGTGGCTGGAGGCCCCGGGCATGGCGGGCATGGCGCCGCGCACGGGACCAACCCTGCGCCAGCGAGCAGCGACGCACACGCCGGACATGCGGCGCCGGCACCCGCTGCGAAGCCAGCCGTTCAGCCTGCTGCCGACCACAGCAAACATCACTAAGCCAAGGCACCAATGACAATAAAGCCACCAATTCCTTCACTGCGTGCCATTGCTGCAGGCGTTGCGGTCCTTGTTCTGAGCGGTTGCGCTACCTTCTCGAAGGACGGCGGCCTCGACGCAGTCTCGACTTTGACGGCCGAGCGCACAGGCCAGGACATCCGCCTCTCGAAAGTAACTGGCGAGAGCGAGCCTGCGCAGGCTGAGCTTGCTGAAATGCTGAAGCAACCGCTGTCGGCCGACAGTGCCGTACGTATCGCCCTTCTTAACAATCGGGGCCTGCGCGCCTCGCTCGCCAACCTGGGTGTAGCCGAAGCCGACCTCGTGCAGGCGGGCCGCATGAGCAACCCAAGCTTCAGTTTTGGGCGCATGTCGGGCGGCGGAGAGACCGAGATCGAGCGCAGCGTCATGATCGACCTGGTCGGTCTGGTCACCATTCCACTGCGCCGGGATATCGAATCGCGCCGCTTCCAAAGCGCCAAGCTCGTCGCGGCTACTGAAGCGGTTCGCCTGGCTGCCGACACACGCAAGGCTTACTTCAACGCCGTGGCGGCTGTGCAGGCGGCCCGCTACGCGGAACAGGTTCGCGACGCAGCCCAGGCAAGTGCCGAGCTGGCGCAGCGCATGGCCAAGGTCGGCAACCTCAGCGGCTTGGATCAGGCACGCGAGCAGGTCTTCTCTGCCGAGTCAACAGCGCAGCTCGCCCGAGCCCGCCACAACGCAACGGCGGCGCGCGAGCAGCTCACGCGGCTGATGGGCGTTTGGGGAGCCAACACGGCTTTCCAGCTCCCGGACAAGCTCCCTGAACTGCCGGCAGCTCCGCGCGATGCCGCCAATATCGAGGCGACCGCAATGCAGCAGCGTCTCGACGTGCGCCTGGCCAAGCTGGACACGGAGGCAACGGCGCGCGCCCTGGGTCTGACGAAAGCGACCGGATTCGTCAACGTCCTCGACGCCGGCTACGCCAACGCGAGCAAGTCCGGCTCCCCGCGCGAGAACGGCTACGAGATCGAGCTGGCCCTGCCCATCTTCGACTGGGGCGGCGCACGCACCGCCAAGGCCGAGGCGCTCTACATGCAGTCGGTGCACCGTACGGCCGATACCGCCACCGTCGCCCGCTCGCAGGTGCGCGAAGCCTATTCGGCCTACCGGACCACGTACGACGTCGCCAGGCACTATCGCGACGAAGTCGTCCCACTCCAGAAAAAGATCTCCGAAGAGACCCTGCTTCGCTACAACGGCATGCTGATGAGTGTCTTCGAGCTGCTGGCCGATGCACGCGCCCAGATTACCGGCGTGAACGCTGCCATCGAAGCGCAGCGCGATTACTGGATCGCCGAAACCGATCTGCAGGCTGCCATCAGCGGAAGCGGAGGGTCATCCGTCTCGCTCGCCTCGACCTCGTCTGCCGAAGCAGCCCCCGAACATTAAACAAGGAATTAGCAATATGAGTTCTCGTAGAGATTTCTTTACCGGTGCCGCGGCGCTGGTCGGTGCCGGGCTGGTAAGCCGTGCAGGCGCCGCCACGCTGCCGGAGGCGCCGATCATGACCACCGCTGCGACGCAGCCACCGCTGCTGCCTCCTAACGGCCGCCCGTACAACCCGGTTGTCACCCTGAACGGCTGGTCGCTCCCCTGGCGCATGAACAATGGCGTCAAGGAGTTCCACTTGATTGCCGAGCCGGTGGTGCGTGAGATCGCCCCTGGCATGAAAGCCAACCTGTGGGGCTACAACGGCCAGAGCCCGGGGCCGACCATCGAAGTGGTCGAGGGCGACCGCGTCCGCATTTTTGTCACCAACCGCCTGCCGGAGCACACGAGCATCCACTGGCATGGCCAGCGCCTGCCGAACGGCATGGACGGGGTCACGGGCCTGAACCAGCCCGGCATCCAGCCGGGCAAGACCTTCGTCTACGAGTTCGTGGCACGGCGCCCGGGCACCTTCATGTACCACCCGCATGCGGACGAGATGGTGCAGATGGCGATGGGGATGATGGGCTTCTGGGTGACCCACCCAAAAAATCCGAAGCACCACGCAGTGGACCGGGACTTCGTGTTCCTGCTGAACGCCTACGACATCGAGCCTGGCAGCTATACACCGCGGGTCAACGAGATGCTCGACTTTAATATCTGGACCTTCAACAGCCGCGTCTTCCCGGGCATCGACACAATGAACGTCCGCCAGGGCGACCGCGTGCGCATCCGCACCGGCAACCTGACGATGACGAACCACCCGATCCACTTGCATGGACACGAGTTCGAAGTGACCGGTACCGACGGCGGCTGGACCCGGCCCGAGTCGCGCTGGCCCGAGGTCACGACCGACGTCGCGGTAGGCCAGATGCGCGCCATCGAGTTTGTCGCCGACGAACCGGGCGACTGGGCGTTCCATTGCCACAAGTCGCACCACACGATGAACGCCATGGGACACGACGTCCCGACGCTGATCGGCGTAGACCACCGCGGTGTCGCCGAGAAGATCACCAAGCTGATCCCGGACTACATGGTGATGGGCGACAAAGGCGGCTCCATGGGCGACATGGAGATGCCGATCCCGGAAAACACCCTGCCGATGATGACCGGCCAGGGGCCTTTCGGCGGGGTCGAAATGGGCGGAATGTTCACGGTTCTGAAAGTGCGCAAGGACCAGAAGCCGGGCGACTACAAGGATCCGGGCTGGTACAAGCACCCGGCAGGCACGGTTGCCTACGAGTGGAAGGGAGAGCCGCCGGCTGCCGTGCGCAGCCAGACTGCCGGCGGCCAGGCCATGCCCGCCGTGAAGCCTGCGGACATCGAGGTAACCGTTCGTAAGCCGACTGGCCACCAGGGTCATCACTAACCAGAATACGTCATCAACTCAGGTACCACTCGGGTACCGACCAGGTACGAAAGGACTGTTTCATGAAACGATTATTCAACCAGGTTGCACTCGCAGTTGCGTTATTCACGCCCGTATTTGCGATAGCTGCAGCCCCTGTCATCGAGGTGTTCAAGAGCGAATCGTGCGGGTGCTGCAGCGCCTGGGTAGAACACCTGAAGGCGAATGGTTTTACCGCGCGTGTCGTCAACGTCGAGAACCCATCCGATTACCGCGCACGCGGCGGTATTCCGGACAAGCTCGGCTCCTGCCATACCGGCATGGTTCAGGGCTACGCCATCGAGGGCCATGTGCCTGCCAGCGACATCAAGCGTTTGCTCGCACAAAAACCAAAGGCGAAGGGCCTGGCCGTGCCGGCGATGCCGCTCGGCTCGCCTGGAATGGAAGGGCCGCGCAAGGATCCGTACGACGTCTTGCTGGTACAGGCCAACGGCAGCACCAAGGTTTTCAAGCACTACAACTAACCGACTTTAAACGAACGAAAGGGAACACCATGAACGCATTTTCGAAACTGACCATCGCCATCGCCATGAGCGCCGCCGCTTCCATCGCAACTGCCCAGGAAAGCGGGCACGGTAGCCACGGTTCCCACGACGCGCATGCCGGTCACTCCGGCAGCCAGGCTGCGGCGCCCGCCGAACTGACCGATGGCGAAGTCAAAAAGATCGACAAGGAAGCCGGCAAGATCACGCTGCGTCACGGCGAGCTGAAAAACCTCAACATGGCCGCGATGACCATGGTCTTCCGCGTCAAGGATCCAGCCATGCTCGACCAGGTGAAAGTTGGCAACAAGGTCAAGTTCGCAGCCGATCGCGTCAATGGCGCTGTAACGATCGTCCAGCTGGCCATGGCCCAATAAGCAGACCTATGACCGGCCCCGCAGTCAACGGACTAGGGGCCCCAACTGGAGAATTAAATGAAAGCAAAGAACCTTGTGGTTGCAGCGGTGGCTGCCTTCGGATGTGCCTTCACTTCCGCCGCCCTCGCTCATGCGAAACTTGAGGCATCGATGCCGCAGGCTAATGCCGTGGTTAGCCCGGCTCCAACGCAGGTGCGCCTGCAATTCAATGAGCAGGTGGAGCTGCCGTTCAGCAAAGTCAAGCTGGTCGACGAAAAAGGCGCGGTCGTCGAGCCTTCAAAGAAGGTGCTCGATGCTGCCAACCCAAAAGTACTGGTCGCCACCGTCCCCGCCCTGCATTCGGGCGCATATCGCGTCCAATGGAGTACGGTCACGCGCGATGGACACAAGGTCAAAGGTGAGTTCGCTTTCCGGGTAAAGTGACATGGAATCAGACCTGGCATTGATCCAGCGGGCGGCGACCGTCGTCCTGAACCTGTCGGTCGCCACGCTCGTGGGTGCGGGGGCCGCGTCCCTCTGGCTGTCCAGGGCGAGCTCGCCCTGGGCAACCGGCATGTTGCCCCGCTTGCGCAAGGCGATGCTTGTCGGTTTAGCGGTGGCCATCTCGGCATATGTTGCAACGCTGTGGCTCGAGGCAGCATCCATGGCTGAGGTGCCGATTGCAGAGGCCCTCCCTGCGGTACAGTCCGTCATCACGGCAACACACTACGGCTATGCCTGGATACTTGGTGCTGCAGCACTGATCGTGGCCGGAATCGGTACTGCAGTGGCTTCCGGGAGACGCGGACTCCGACTGGCTTCCATATTGCGGCTCGGTGCGCTGGCACTGTTCCTGTACAGCCGCAGCATCGTCAGCCATGCCGGCGCCGGGGGGGATTTCACCTGGGCAGTCGCAGTCGACTGGGTTCACCTCGTCTTGATCAGTCTCTGGGTGGGCGAAGTGATCGTCGCCGGCTTGATCGTGCTGCGCGCCGAGCCCGACGCTGGACAGGCAAACCGTACTGAGTCTGCGCGCTACGTCGAGGCGCTTTCGACCTCGGCAACCATCGCGTTAATCGGCATCTTCGTCACCGGCATTCTGAGCGCATGGCGTGGACTTGGAAGTCCAGATCAGGTTTTCGGTAATCCATATGGAACCGTGTTGCTCATCAAGGTTGGCCTGGTCTTTGCCGCCGCAGCGCTTGGAGGTATGAATCGCTTCATCGTCATGCCTGGCCTGTTGGCACAGCTCCGCAGAACCGGAGCAACTGACCGAGCTACCACTCACAAGTTCGCGCTTGTCCTTCAGATCGAGGCGGTCATTCTGCTCGCAGTCATCGTGGCAGCCGCCATCTTGAGTTCGACCTCACCGCCAATGGCATCGTGACATATTTCAACCTAAAAGGACTAACAATGAGATTGCAATTCACGGCAGGAGCCCTCCTCGTAGCAACGCTATTCGCATCCTCGGCTAGCAGCCTGGCTGCAACGCCGAAAGAAACCCTGGCGGCATTCCATGCGGCTCTCTCCAGTGGCGACAAGGCAAAGGCAACCAGTCTGCTCGCACCCGAGATCACGATCTATGAATCTGGTTATGTGGAACGCTCGCGTGAAGAATATGCCGGCCACCACCTCGGTGGCGACATGGAGTTCGCGAAGAGCGCGACCCGCAAGGTGTTGAAGCAGACCGAACGCATCGATGGCAAGACGGCGATCGTGTGGGAAGAAACCGAAACAACGGGAACTGCCCGCGGAAAGCCGGTTCACGTGTTTGGCACGGAGACGGCAGTCCTCGAGAAGAATGGGGATCACTGGACGATTGTTCACGTCCACTGGTCGTCACGTAAGGCGAAGTAGTCGGCGCCCGAGCGACCGTGGATTCTACGCCTGGCTTGGCGTCTCGACGCTGGCAGCTTATGGAAGGGATACCATGCCAAGCTGTCCGCCAGGCGTCGTGTCGCTTGGAGTAACGTGGAAATGAATGTGTAGACCTGCAGTGGTCCGCGTAAACTTCGACACATGCTCAACGCCGTCTTCCTGCCCGACGATATCGCTGCCTTGCAAGCCATGCTGCGGGCAAGCGAAGTCCGGGCGGCACAAAGCGTAGCTCGTGCGGCGCATCTGGGCGCCGAGCTGTCGACGCGCACCGCCGAGATCGAGCATCTGAAGCTGGTGCTGGCCAAGCTGCGGCGGCAACTTGAAACACCTGGGCGAAGACGTGTCGACGCAGCTTGAATACGTGCCAGCCGGCTTCCGCGTAATTCGCCATGTACGTCCCACACTGGCCTGCGCCTGCTGCGATGCGATCGTACAGGCGCCGGTGGCCTGCCGGGCCATCGAGTGCGGCCTGGCCGGCCCTGGCTTGCTGACCCACGTGCTGGTGGCGTAGTTTGCCGACCATCTGCCGCTGTACCGCCAAAGCGTGATCTACGCCTCGCGAAGGGGTCGAGCTCGAACGCAGCCTATTGGCCAGCCGGGTCGGCGCCGCTGGCACGCTGCTGCGTCCCCTGGTCGATACACTGCGCCGCCACGTCTTCGCCGCAACGAAACTGCATGCTGACACGCCGCTGCCGGTGCTCGCTCCAGGCAACGGCAAGACCCGCACGGCGCGCCTGTAACCCTATGTGCGCGACGACCGCACCAGCGGCGATGCTGACCCGCCAGCGGTGTGGTTCGCTTACTCGCCCGGCCGCAAGGAAGAGCATCCGCAAGGTCACCTGGCCGATTCCACGGCGTGCTCCAGGCCGATGCCTATACCGGCTTCAATGCCGTGTACGACACTGGCCGCGTCCGCGAAGCTGCGTGCTGGGCACACGCACGCCGCAAATTTATGACTCGCACGTGGCACGGCTGAGATCGCTCATCACCGAGGCGCTGCGCCGGATCGGCGAGCTGATGCCGTCGAGGAGAATACCCGAGACAAGCCGCCGGACGAACGACGTGCCGCACGCCAGTTGCACGCGAAACCGCTGCTCGACCACCTGGAACGCTTCCTGCACGTCACACTCTCAACGCTGTCGCATAAATCCGATACGGCAGCGACAATCCTCTATGCCCTCAAGCTCTGGCCGGCGCTCACCCGGTATGTCGACGGTGGCCACATCGAGATCGCCAACTCGGCCGCCGAGCGGGCGCTACGCGTGTCGCGCTGGCCGGCGCAACTTCCTGTTTGCCGACGCCGACAGCGGCGGCGAACGCGCCGCTGCCATATATGGGCTGATTGGTACGTCCAAGCTGAACGGGATCGACCCCGAAGCCTGGGTGCGTCATGTGCTGACGCATATCGCCGATCATCCTGTCAATCGGGTCGGCGACTTCCTGCCCTGGAACTGCGTCGCCATGCCCGCCGGCTGCCCTCCGCTTCCCAGCGGCGTAGAAAGCCTCATCGCAATTTTGCTCTCGATGCTCGAGACGGCGCTTAGAGGACGATTATGCACAATGCGCAAGACGCAAAATGTCATTCGCGAACAGTGCGGCCTGGGTGCAGAAGTTCTGTTAAGGTTGCCATTACCGCAACAATGTGCAGTGCGCGGCCCCGATGCCTGTTTTCTGAACAGGCGCCGCGCTTCGGACGGCAGCCGATACTGTGCGGGGAAGCGGACACGCATCCGCGACCTCAAGGCATTCCACAACTTCGATATGACCAGATGCGACGGTCTGGACGTATGGGCGCGCCTGCTATTGGTTCGACCTCCCAAGAAAATTGCCTAGGAGAGAAGAATGAAAGCTTCTGGTAAGGAAATTTTGACGACTTCCCTTGTCACAATCGCAGTCCTGGTCGTTGTTGCTGCCGCCGTCCTATGGTCGGGTGCCTATAGTTTTGCAGCAGACGTGCGCCACTCAAGGTCAGTGCTTTCCATGATCGAGTTTGCCCGCGATCGTTCAATAAGCGTCCGTGCCGATGACATCAAGGTGCCGCCACTTGGAGAGCAGGAGCTGGTCACCAAGGGGGCGGGTAATTATGAGGCGATGTGTGCGCAGTGTCACCAAGCACCGGGAAAAGGGCCTACGGAACTCAGTCGGGGCCTATATCCGTCGCCGCCTAACTTGGTGCGCCATCCCGTCGAGCCGGCCGCTGCGTTCTGGATCATCAAGCATGGTATCAAGGCGTCCGGCATGCCGGCATGGGGAAAAAGCATGCAGGACCGCGATATCTGGAGCCTGGTGGCCTTCTTGCAGAGGCTTCCGTCGATGGACCAGGCTGCGTATCGTAAGCTTGTCGAGCAAAGCGGTGGGCATTCGCATGGAAGCGCGTCGAGCGCTCGGCGCGACGACGGTTCGGCGATGCAAGGTGCCGGACATGGGCCGAATGAACAGAGCGAAGGCGTGCATGCGCATTAAACGACGCGGCATCGAGCTGGCCGGGCCGGGCCCGGCCGCCAGGATTACAGCAAATCAGGAATCACATTGACATCAGGAGGCTTTATGGACAAGCAAGGGCACGATATGCACATGGGAATGGGTTGGGGAAAATTTGCGGCAATGATCGTCACCTCAGTGGTCATCATGTTCTTCCTGATGTATCAGCTGGTGTACGTGTTCGATCATGTCTTTTTCGCCGTCAACCGGCTGGTCGCGTCTCTGGTGATGGGCTGTGTCATGACCGTCGTGATGCTGGGTTTTATGTGGTCGATGTACAAAGGCACACGTACCAAAATCACGGTCGTGGTGGCGGCGGCTATCGCAGGCATTGCATTGCTTGCTGCGAATCGGGGCCAGGTTTTCATCGATGATGTGAAGTTCATGAAGTCGATGATTCCCCACCATTCGATTGCCATCAACAACGCTCGCAAGGCAAGCATCAGCGACCCGCGCGTGCGCAAGCTGGCGGACAGCATCATTGCTTCCCAAGTCAGGGAGATCGCTGAAATGAAATTGCTCATCCAGGATATCGAGAGCAAGGGAAAGCGTGGCAACACCGTGCTGCCCGCCCGCTCCACCGAGCTGACACCCGACATGGAGCGGCAAATCAGGGAAGATGTGCAATAGGGCGCAGGCGTTCATGCAGGTCCGGCCAGATGGCAGGTTTGTCAGATCAGCGCGACACCACTGCTCGACGATCTGGATCGATGGCTGGGCGCCTCACTCAAGTAATTCTCGCGCAAGTCCGATTCCGCCGCACCGCTCCACTATTTCATGGTGACGCCCCCCTCGGTCCAAGTGGTTGCTCGCCACATCCACTTTGGCGCATGGATGCCGTTACCGGTGGGGGCGTCCATCCTATTGCTCTTAAGCCGTTGTGTCCCTATTGGGGATGATGCGACGGTTTTAAGATAGGCACAGTCAACACGAACACTCAAATTTTGAAGTCGTCGTAGGCCACTCGTGCGTCTTCGACGCCTAGTCCTCGAAGCATTTCACGAGTCGCAGAAAGCATCGCCGGCGGACCGCAGACATAAAATTCCAGCGAATCTACATTCGGGTGCGTGCGCAAAAGACCCGTCAGCACCGCCTCGTGCACTAGTCCATTCTGGATGCCAGGCTCGTCGCTTTCTCCCGACAACACCAGATTCCAATCGAAGTTCGGATACTTCAAAGCGAACTCCCGCATCTCTTCCACATAAGGAGCATCGCGGCGGCTGCGTGCGCCGTACCAGAAGTGCAGTGGCTCCGTTGCGCCCTTTGCCAGCAGCTCATGGATCATTGCGCGCAACGGCGCCATGCCGGCACCACCACCAATGAACACCTTCTCGCGCGCGCCTTCCTTGAGGGCGAAGTCACCAAACGGGCCGCTGAAATGGACTTCATCGCCGACCTTCAGCGTGTACATGTAACCCGATCCCCTGCCCGGCTTCGGACCAGGTACGAAGCGGACCAGGAAAGTCAGTTGCCCGTCGCAGCGCTCGAGCGGCACTGCCACCGAATACGAACGGCGAACCGGCGCATCGTTCGCGAGCGCTGCCAGAGTGCCCACTGTCCGCCAGTCCTCATGAT
Source organism: Massilia haematophila (assembly GCF_042647645.1). Classification (NCBI taxonomy): domain Bacteria; kingdom Pseudomonadati; phylum Pseudomonadota; class Betaproteobacteria; order Burkholderiales; family Oxalobacteraceae; genus Massilia; species Massilia haematophila. The sequence goes on from NZ_JBHRVV010000001.1 coordinate 2,077,243, forward strand.
GGTCCTCGGGAATCTCGAGATGGGTGGCATCGCGCTCATACACGGGAACATGGACCTGGACGTATGCCCCCGGACGACACGCGACCGGCGCGTTCGGGCGCACCGTTATCTCACGCAGGAAGGGCGACAGGGGTTTGACGCTGGTGACGACCCCTGCCCGCTCGTCGGCCAGGGCCGTGGCATCCCCAACGTCGATGTCGAGGCTGCGCTTCACTGGCAGGTTGCAGGCCAGACGGTAACCCGCCTCGAGTTTAGCGGGCGACAGCAGCGCGCGGTCGGCGCCTGTCGGTGCGGGTACATTTCCGACGCACCGGACTTCGCACAGGCCACAGCTTTGTCCGCCGCCGCAATTGGACGGCAACTGCAGGCCGGAACGGGCAAGCGCCTGGAACACCGTGTCGCCCTGTACAGCATCGATCGAACGCTGCGGCCTCCCGCTAGTGGCGACCAGGTTCACGGTCCGGCTTCGACGCCAGCGGCTGGGGATGAACTCTGCCAGGCGGACGCTCACGAACAGCAGCCATACGCCCGTCAAGGCCATCCACAAGCCGCCGATCGCGCTCGCGACCAGCAAGGGATTGTTGAAGTTTGTCCGCTCGCTGTAATCCATGATGTGGAGCATCCAGAACAGGTCGAAGAGGCGCCAGGTACTGTTCCGATGTTCGAGCACGGCGCCCGACCTGCTCGACACATAGACCGACGTCTCGTCGGCATCATCGAAGTCGATGCGCCAGACCGGTTCCTTATGGCTGCGGGCTTCCAGCGTATACGAAAGAAGCCGAGGCGCGCCGGCTTTGCCGGGGCCGGAGTAAGACGCCCACGCGATCTTTGCGGCGAGCTGTGCGTCGACTACGATGGCGGCTCCGTCGCTCGCGCTCACCAGCCAGCTGCGCTTGTCGTTTTGCAGGCGGTAGACCGGCTGGTCGAGCACCCAGCCTGAACCGATGGTCATGATGTTTTCTTTGGTGGCAGCCAGCACCGCGTCCGTGCTCATGACATCGCGCGGCCATGCCGGCGGCGCCGGCGGCTTGACGCGAAATTCGCGTCCGGCGACTTTGTCCGCCTCGAGCAGGCTCATCATGACCCCGCTGGACATCCACAGGACGAACTGAATCGCCAGGATCAGTCCCACCCACTTGTGGAGGCGTCGCATCCAGTGACTCATACCGCCTTCCTCCGCGTGAAACTGTAGAAGAGCAGCCAGGCTCCACTCAGCGCGAACGCCAGCCCGGAGATCGAGGCGACGCGCAGGAGCGTGTTGTTCACGTTCTCTCGTTCTTCATAGTCCATGATGTGGAACATCCACAGGAAATCGAACCACCTCCAGAGTTCATGGCGCCGCGCGACGAGGTCACCGGTAAAAGGCGAAAAATACAGCGTCGTCTTGCCCGGCTCGTCGTAATGGACCGCCCACAGGGGCACAGGTCGTGCACCGACTTCCTGGGGTGCCTTGGTGACCCACTCCACGCCGCGGATGCTGCCTTCGCCGACATAGGCCGCATCGGCGAGCGCGACGATGTCCTCCCGGCCGAGCGGGCTGAGCTTTTTGCCGTCGGCGGCGTCCACCAGGGTGGTCTGCTGGCCCTGCTTGATTTCATAGGCTTCCTTCCCGAGCAGGCTCTTCATGCGGAGGGAGGTAATGCCAGGGTAGAGCTCGTGCAGGCGTGCCTGCGTGATGCGGGTTGCCGACGGGTTGAGCCGTTCAGTGGGGACGTGCGCCAGATGGTCGCCGTGGACGACCTCGAGCGGGACGACGACCATGTACAGGCCACTGATCATCCAGAGCAGTGCCTGCACCCCAATGACAAGTCCGATCCATTTATGGGCGCGTCGCACCCAGAAGGCTAATTGCATAGTGTTCGTGTTTGAGTTGTGTTACCCGGCAGGGCAGACTGTCCACCGCGCGGCCGCCGCGCATTATGCACGCGCAGCGGCCTGCGTGGTGTCACCCAGTGCCTAGAACTTGTAGCCGAGGCGAACGTGCCAGCGGCGGCCAAGCAGGTCGTAGGTCATCGTGTCGGTGTTTCCGTCTGTCCAGCTCTGGATATACGGAGGGCGCTTGTCGAACAGGTTGTCGATGCCGACCGACAGGGCAATCGCCTTATTGAATGCATATTTCAGGCTGGCGTTGTGGTAGGCGATGCTCGGCGCGCGGGAGCCGATATCGCTTGGGGCAGCGTTGATGTCGTCAGCCTTGCCGATGTACTGGACCGTGTAAGACCCCGACCACGGGCCGTTCGACGTGGTCAAGGACGCTGTCGACCGCCATTTAGCGTAGCTGCCGCGGCCGCCAGTTATCTTGCCGGCATACTCGATGACCTCGCCGCCAGGGAACGGCGTCACGTCGAACTCGCTAAGACGGGAAACGTCCGCCGTAACTGACGACGACCACCCGAACAGGTTGAAGTCATACATGGCGCCAAGGTCAATCCCGGCGACGCGCTGCTGTGCCGCATTCTCGGGCTGGGACGACAGGAAGTTGATTTCACCCGTACGCGGATCGCGCGTAAAGCTCTGCGGCCCGCAGAAGATGTGTGCCAGCCCCGGGGAGTTGTAGCAGACCGAGAGTTTGGTCGAGCCGGGGACGGTTTCGATCGCGTTGTTGATCTTGATATTGAAATAGTCGAGCGTCAGGGTCAATGCCTTGGACGGCGTCCAGACGGCGCCGACGGTGAACGTGTCCGCCTCTTCCGGTTTCAGGTTCTGGTTGCCACCGCCTGTCGTCAGGATCGACGGTCCGAATTGCCTGAATCCGGCAGGCAGGCCGGACGCCTGGCAGTTCTTGTAGACCGCGGAGTTCGCATCTAACGTATTCCAGTTGTTGCATGGATCGGTCGTCGTCAGGTTACCCTCGGAGACACCGCCGAAGAGTTCAGGGACATTCGGCACGCGGAATGCGGTCGAGCGGTTAGCGCGCATTTTCAACGTCGGGATGACCTGCCAGTCGAGACCGAGCTTGTAGGTGGCCTGCGACCCGAACAGGCTGTAGTCGGAGTACCGCGCCGCGGCGTTCAGGGTCAGGGAATCGACCAGGGGCAGCTTGGCCAGCAAGGGGACGGCCAGCTCTGCGAAGACCTCGCGCGCGCTGTACTCGCCGGCGATCGCATCCTGGGCAGGCGTATTGGCGGCGCCCGACACGATCAGGGCGTCCGGGTCACGCCATCCGCGCTCCTGCCGGTACTCGAAGCCGGATGCAAAACCGACCGGCCCCGCTGGCAACGAGAACACCTCGCCACTGATGCTTGCATTGAAGCTCTTCTGGTCGTTCCCACCATGGTCGCGGGTCGTAAAGTGGATGTATTCGAGCACCGCCGGGCTGAGGTTGCCGTAGCCAAGATAGTTGCCGCATGGGGCTGCGGCCGGCCCCCTGCCGCAGGTTGCGGCGTTGAGGGTCGCGTCGACGCGATCGAGGTTGATGATGTTCGTCATCCCGTCAACGCCGGTGTTTCGTCCCCAGTTGATGGACGCGGACCAGTCCCATTTCTCTCCGATCTCACCCTTCAGGCCGGCAAGCACCCGGAAGGTGTTCGTCTCCTGGAAGAAGTAGCGCGGGCCAACTTCGGCCACGCGGCGGCGCTCCAGCGTCAGGTTCTGCCCGGTCGGATTGGTGGGATGGTTTGCAGCGATTTCAATCGGCCGATAAACACCAATCGCGCCGGGCGTTGCAAGCTGCCTGGACTGGCGGTTGGTGAACATGAGCTCAGTGAACAGGTCGACCTTGTCGTTCAAGCGCACGTTGCCGAAGGCGCTGGCGCCGACGCGCTTGATCGGGTTCACCGCATTGAGGAACGGGTTGCTGTTATAGGCGTGCCTGGCCGCGCTGTAGGCCTCGAAACCGCGCGGATTGCCGCTGGGGTCCTGGTTGAAGTTCACCCGGCGGCCATCCGCCAGCCGCGCACGCCCGCCGATGGTGGACGAACTGCCCGAACACACCAGCTCTCCCTCGTCCTCGAAAAGTGAGCAAGGCGCGCGCGAGGCAAGGTTGACCGCTTCGCTCTCGGAATAGTTCAGGGATGCCATCAGCGAACCGCGCTCGCTCCTGGTTCCCCAGACGACGTCCGCCGACTTCTCGGCGCCGTCGCCGCGCTCGGTCTTCCCGTAGCGCACCGAGGCTTCGACGCCGTCGAAGGCCTTTTTGGTGATGATGTTGACGACGCCGGCCACCGCATCGGCGCCGTAGATGGCCGAGGCGCCGTCTTTCAGGACCTCGATCCGTTCGATCATCGCCACCGGAATCATGTTCAGGTCGACCGAGCTGTTCGCCCCCGTCCCGCCGGACACGACCCGGCGCCCGTTCAGGAGTACCAATGTCCGGTCGATTCCCAGGCCGCGCAGGTTGACCTGGGTGGTGCCGTAGCCGTTGCTGGTCCAGTACGCACTGGTCTGGCTGCCCGCCGTGCCGGCAGAGGACGGAAGCCGCTGCAAAAGTGTTTCGATCGAGATCGCACCGGAGCGCTGGATGGTTTCCGCATCGATCACGGTGACGGGACCCACCCCGGAGACTTGTTCCTGCCGTAGGTTGATACGGCTCCCGGTGACCTGGACGCGCTGCATTCCTGCCGGTTCAGCGGTATCGCCTGTGGCTGGCTGTTGTGCATATGCGCTCTGCTGCAGAACAATCATTGCAAGCGCGGCAGTCGTTCTTGGGACGTACTTGTAAGCCATTTACCCTCCGGGTTTATTTTTGTAGGAGCTATTGAACTGAAGCTGACACATTTCCGAGGCTGCGGGACCAAGCCGGAGCGGGAGAACCGACAGCCAACATGTCTATACATATTGCCGCCTTTCCAATGTAGCCAGAAGTCTACACGTTGGCAATAAAAATGTGTTTTTACAACACCCGGCCATACAAGATTCTTTTGCGCGCAAAAAGGCCGACGCATATTCGCGTCATGCATTAGTGTGAAGAAGCGCTTAACGACTGCCCAGGACAGCGGCAGTCGCCTCGCTTCAACTCAAGCGGATGCCATCTGACGGCACTCGGCGGCACACTTGCGGCATGCGGCAGCGCATTCCTGGCAATGCTGCATTTGATGCTTGCCGCACTCTTCCGCACACATGTCACAAAGCGACACGCACGCCTCGCAAACAAGCTTTGCAGCTTCGCTGCCCCTTGCCATCATTGCCGCAGCCAACCGGCACAGCTGCGCGCAATCGATGTCCAGGGCGATACAGCGCGCCATCATCTTTACGTCATCCTCCTGCAGACACGCTGCCGCACACATGTCGCATGCGTTAGCACAATCGTTGCACGCTTCAATACAGCTCTCGTAGTGTTGATGCATGATGCTCTCCTAAAAAAAGTTGGTTTCAGTGTCGCCCACAGGACATCCCTTTCCCTGGGCTGCTAACGCCTCACCCTATATAGACTCAAAACCACAGCCGCAGTCCAGCTACTGCCTGCGTCTGGCTACGTTGGCCGCCGCGCAAACGCGTGTAGTCGGCGGTTTCCCCGAACTGCCGGCCCCAGGTAACACCGATGTAAGGCGCAAATTTGCGCGTTATTTCGTACCGAAGTCGCAGTCCGAAGCCGAGATCGGAAAGGCCTTTTCCAGTGCCCCGCTCGGGATCGGCCCGGCTGTACAGGTTTGCACCCAACTCTGGTTCGAGAATCACCCTGGAAGTGAACAAGATCTCGTACTTCACCGCAAAGCGCGCCGCAAGCTCGCCTCCGGACCGCCAGTACGCTGTCGCCTCGGTCTCGAACCAGTACGGCGCGAGGCCCTGCACCCCGAAGGCGAGCCAGTCCCTTCCGCCGCCTTCGCCGGCGTCGTGCCGTATGCCCAGCTGGGTGCTCCAGAACGGCGCGAATGCGCGGTCCCAGAGCAGTTCGGTACGGGCCGCTTCGAGCGCCCCGCCGCGGCGCTCGCCTTCGAGCTTCACCCAAGCCTTGTTGTAGTCGTTGCCGTACCACGCCTCGACTTCCAGGTTTTGGCCGCGTTCGCCATCGCCTTTCGCCACCTCAGCCTTGTCGACCAGCACTTTCCCGAACGGGGCGTTGTCGTGCATCTCGTGGTTGCCGAAATTGGCGTGCCGCGCCCCTTCGTTGTAGGCGTTCGGATCGCGCGCATCTGGAGGAGGCTTACCTCCCTGCATCGGTCCCATCATCATGCCGTGCCCACCCATGGGCGCAGCATTCGCCGCTGGAGCCGGTTGCCCAGTCTGGCCAGCACTGGCACCATGCCCCATCGCCGAGTGATCCATGCCAGGCATGTGGACGGGGGCGGCACTGGGCTTGGCGGCCGGCGCACTTTGTGGCTGCGTACCGTGGCCTGCATGCCCGGCATCGTGTGTTTGGGGTTCCACTTTCTGGACTGAGGTTATCGCCTGCGGCGCCGGGGCCGGGCTCCCGTGACCGGCGTGACCAGCTTCTACGGCTTTTGGTGACGCCGGGGCGGTGGGCGCCTGCTGCGATGGCGTTGCACTCGATTGCGCCGGTGGTGCGTGCCCCATCTTCGAATGGTCCATCGTCGACATGTCCTGTCCCGTGACAGGCTGGGACGGCTGGTGGTGTTGTCCCGATGGCGGCGTAGTCTGCGCCATTGCATTCGCTGACAGTAGACCAGCCAGGACAAGGACGGCGGGCATTGACTTCATCGTAGGAGTCCTCATGATACGACCACCTCCCTGAACATTCCGGCTTCCATGTGGTACATCAGGTGACAGTGGAAGGCCCAGTGGCCACGTGCGTCGGCCGTGACGCGGTAAGCGATCCGTTGGGCCGGCTGCACGTTGATCGTGTGCTTCCGGACCTGGAACTCGCCGTTTTCGGACTCCAGGTCGCTCCACATGCCATGCAGATGAATCGGGTGATTCATCATCGTGTCGTTGACGAGGACGATGCGCAGCCGTTCGCCATACCGGAAATGGATCGGCAGAGCCTCGGAGAATTTCTGGCCGTCGAACGACCACATGAACCGCTCCATGTTGCCGGTAAGGTGAAGCTCGATCTCGCGTGTCGGCTCCCGTGGATCGACCGTCCCGCCTACCGTCCGCAAGTCTGCATAGGTCAGGACACGGCGGCCATTTCCGCGCAGGTTGACGCCCGGGTCATCGAGGTTGGTGCGCGGCATATCGACGTGCATGTCGACGCCTGGTCCATATTCCGTGCGGGCATGGGTGACCTTGGGAGGCTGGACAGGCTTGGCGGGCGAGGACATCTGCGCGTGCGCGGCATGAGCGTCAGCTGGGGCAGCGGCTTGTTGCGTATGACCCTGATGGGATGACGCGGCGGCCGCTCGCGCGGGGGATGACGAGCCGCCGCCCGTCGCCTGTGCATCCGTTCCATGCCCGCCATGCCCACCGCCGTGCATGCCAGACATGGTCATCGCACCCATCATGTCCGTCATGGTCAGCCACTGCGCTTCGTCCACGGCAGGAACAGGAGCCTGCATGCCCGCTCGTGGCGCGAGCGTCGCGCGCACGAACCCCGAACGTCCTATCGACTGAGCGAACACCGTGTACGCCTTTTCTTCGCTCGGTTCGACAATGACATCGTAGGTTTCCGCGACCGAGATGCGTATCTCGTCTACGGTGACGGGCTCCACATCCTGGCCATCGGCAGAGATGACCGTCATCTTCAGGCCCGGGATACGTAGGTCGAAGATGGTCGTCGCCGCGCCGTTGATCAAACGCAGGCGGACCTTCTCGCCCGGGCGGAACAGGCCGGTCCAGTTCATCTCCGCCGTGGCGCCGTTGATCAGGTACCGAAGCGCTCCGCTGATGTTCCTGCTTGCCGTCACATCGCTGAAGTCGTTGGGCATCATGCGCATCTGGTTCCACATCTTGCGCTTGTCGACCGCTGCGGAAAACCCCATCGTTTGCACGTCACGCACGAATTCGCCGAAGGTCGGCTGCTTGTTGTTGAAGAAGTCGCTCATCTTCTTCAGGTTCGCCAGCACACGCTCGGGCTTCTCGTCGGTCCAGTCCGAAAGCATCACCACGTAGTCGCGGTCTGCAGCTACGCGCTCCCCTCCCTTCGGGATCACGACGATCGGACCGTACAGGCCGGTCTGCTCCTGGAACGCGGAGTGACTGTGGTACCAATAGGTGCCGCTCTGCTTGACGTCAAACCGGTACGTGAACGTCTGGCCGGGCTCGATGCCGGCGAAACTCAGTCCCGGCACACCATCCATCTCGGCTGGGAGGAGGATGCCGTGCCAGTGGATCGAACTGACCGTTGGGAGCCGGTTGGTGACCCGGATCGTCACGGTGTCGCCTTCGGTCCAGTAGAGCGTCGGCGCAGGAAGCTGGCCATTGACCACCGTGGCAATGCGGTCGGCGCCGGTGAAGTTAACAGCTGCGGGCCCGATCTCCAGGTCGAAATTGCTGCCGCGCAGGACCCGGCGGTCCTCCTGGGCAGCGAACAGTGCGCCCGGACTCAAACCTGCAAGCCCAGCCACAGCACCGAGGCCCTGCAGGAAGCGGCGGCGCCAACTGCTGACGCCCGCTTCAGATACATCTACATACTTCATATGGTCCTCCGATACGAATTGAAAGTTCTGGCGCAGCGGGTGCCAGACCAATGCCTACGCTCCCGGCGCGTGCGCAGGCCAGGTTCGCAGCCGACTCGGCAGGCACCGCGCGCTGCTGGTGGAACAAAGCCGCAGGGCCGCGCGCCGCCCTATGGGTCAAGGACGCACAGGCGCGCAGCAAGGGCTGAGCAGCAGGTTCAGGAAACGTTCGCCGGCACTAGCCGCGAAGAGTCGTCACGCCCGGTTGGCGTGAGAAGACGAGGTGGGCGTTCGATGCGGGCGGGGATATGCCCGGTAAAAGAGGATGGGGAGAGTTGCTGAAGTCCGTTGGCCGGTTCTTCCACTGCGGTCACAAGGGCCACGGGGGGCGGCGCGCATGCGCCAATGCTGCAGCCCGCGCAGGTACCACAACTGGACCGCTCATGCGCATCCGTGCTTGTAGACGCGCAGTCTCCATCAGGTGAAGAAGCGCCCTGCGCCGCCGCGGCGACATGTTCGTGAGTGACCGCCTGACTGCCGGCGTCTGCGGCGGCAACCGCCAATGGCGCATCCGGCTCGGTACTGGAGACGACTGAAGCATGGTGAGACATGCCGCACGCGAACCTCGCTACTCCCGCAATGCCCTGCACTGGTAAGGAAACGATTAGTAGGCACAAGAAAAATGATCGTAGCCTGCTGCACATATGGACAATGTAGCATGCTTGCAGCGACAAGCGCACACACTAGAAAGTTGAAACGAACTTGATGCAGACACCCGGCTCTGTACGGTGCTGCGCGCAGCGCGGCAGATTGTCATGTCCGGACGCGATGACATGCCAGAGCCGCGACCGCGGCTGCCCCAGCTTGTCACTGCGCTCGATGACTTGGTACGAGCATGAACGGTCGTACGCGCGTTATTTGACAGATGAGATGATGTAGTTCGACCCTTGCTGGGTGAACTCCACGTCAACCTTCTTGCCGACTGCCAGCTTTTGGAGCAATGACTTGTCCTTGACGCCGAAGCTCATCGTCATTGGCGGCCAGTTGAGCGTCTTGACCTGGTCATGTGCAAGCGTCACTTTGCCGTTGGCCTGATCCAGCGCCTTCACTACGCCTGACGTTTTATGCACTGCTCCTTTTTTTGGCGTGCCCTGGACTTTGCTATCGGACGTCTTCTCCTTCGTCATGCGCTTGCATGCCGACATATCCATGCCCTTCATATCCTTCATGTCCATGCAGCCTTGTTTCATGTCCATACCCTTCATATCACTTGCCTGGCCGAAGGCAGCGCCGGGAATGGTCAATGCAGCGATAAGGGACAGCGGGGCGAAACGTTTCATGAGATTCTCCTCAAGGTGGCTAAAGCAGAGTTTTTCGTCCGTGACCGGACGACATCGTTCATGTGCTTTCATAACTGACCTCGTTGCGTGAAGGTTTCGGGATATCCTCTTGTCGCAGCTCCCGACGGCGCATCAACATATAAACGACCGGAACCACAAACATCGACAGCAAGGGCGCGGACAGCATCCCGCCAACCATTGGCGCCGCAATACGCTGCATGATTTCGGAACCGGTGCCGTGGGCGATCATGATGGGGACCAGGCCCGCGATGATTACCGCGACGGTCATGGCTTTTGGCCTCACGCGTTGAACCGCTCCCTCCTGAATGGCATCCAACAGATCGGCTTCGGATGACTTCCCGGCAGCCAGGCGGGCTTCCCAGGCATGCTTCAGGTAGAGCAGCATGATCACCCCGAACTCGGCCGCTACGCCGGCAAGTGCAATGAAGCCGACCGCGCTGGCGACCGACAGGTGGTGTCCGAGCATCCAGAGAAGCCAGATACCGCCGGCCAGTGCGAACGGCAAGGTGGCCATGATCAGGATTGCCTCGTCGAAGCGCTTGAATGTCAGGTAGAGGAGGATGAAAATCACCAGGAGCGTTGCCGGCACGACGATCTTGAGCTTCGCACTGGCGCGTTCCAGGTATTCAAACTGACCTGACCAGGAAATCGAGTAACCCGGTTGCAGCTTGACCTCCTTTGCGACAGCCTGCTGCATGTCGCGTACCACCGAGTTCATGTCGCGTCCCCGGATGTCGACGTACACCCACCCGGACAGGCGCGCGTTTTCACTCCGGAGCATGGGTGGGCCGTCATTGATGCGAACTGCCGCCACATCACCCAGGCGAATCTGTGCCCCGCGTGGCGTCAGGACGGGCAATTGCCGCAGGTTTTCGATTGAACCACGGATTTCGCGCGGATAGCGAACGTTGATCGGGAAGCGCTGCAGGCCTTCGACAGTCTCGCCGATGTTGTCGCCCCCAATCGCTGCCGACACGATGCTCTGCACGTCGGCGATATTCAAGCCGTACCGGGCTGCCTGGTCGCGGTTGATGTCGACGTCGACATAACGTCCCCCATTGAGACGTTCAGCGAGTGCCGAAGACACGCCGGGCACCGTCTTGACGATCCGTTCGATTTCTCCAGCAACGCGATCGATCTCCTGCAGGCTGGTACCGGCCACCTTGACGCCGACCGGACTCTTGATGCCGGTGGCCAGCATGTCGATGCGATTCCGGATGGGTGGTACCCAGATGTTGGAAAGCCCGGGCACCTTGACCACGCGGTCGAGTTCCTCGACCAGCTTATCCGTGGTCATGCCCGGCCGCCATTGATCCCTGGGCTTGAACTGGATCGTGGTCTCGAACATCTCCAGTGGCGCAGGATCGGTTGCCGTCTCGGCCCGTCCCGCTTTCCCGAAGACGCTTTGCACTTCCGGTACCGTTTTGATCAGGCGGTCGGTCTGCTGGAGCAGTTGCGACACCTTGCCCGCCGATAGCCCCGGTAGCGCCGAGGGCATGTACAGAAGGTCGCCTTCGTCGAGAGGCGGCATGAATTCTGCGCCGAGCCGGGTCATCGGCCAGATAGTGATGGCCGCAATCACGGCGGCAGCGACCAGCGTCGCCTTGGGAAAGCGCAGTACGCCATCGAGCAGGGGCCGGTAGACGGCGATCAGGAAGCGATTCAGCGGATTCTTGTGCTCCTCGGGAATACGCCCGCGGATCAGGTAACCCATCAATACCGGAATCAAGGTCACGGCCAGACCTGCAGCCGCTGCCATGGAGTAGGTCTTCGTGAACGCGAGCGGCGAGAACAGGCGTCCTTCCTGCGCCTCCAATGTGAACACCGGAATAAACGATAGCACAATGATCAGCAGCGAGAAGAACAGCGCTGGGCCGACTTCCGCTGCGGCGTCTCCAATGACCCGCCAGCGAGCCTCCCCTTCCAGCTTCGCTCCCGGATGGGCGTGATCCCATGCTTCGATATGCTTGTGCGCGTTCTCGATCATGACCACGGCGGCGTCCACCATCGCCCCGACCGCAATCGCGATCCCGCCCAGCGACATGATGTTCGCGTTCACCCCTTGGTAGTGCATGACAATAAAGGCGACCAGAATACCGATCGGCAGTGTGACGATCGCGACCAGCGCCGAGCGCAGATGAAAGAGGAAGATTGCGCACACAATCGCAACGACGACAAATTCCTCGACCAGCTTGTCGCGCAGATTGTCTACCGCCCCCCTGATCAGGTGCGATCGGTCATAAGTGGGAACGATCTCCACTCCAGGCGGCAGACCTGGCTTGAGGGTCGCCAGTTTGGCTTTCACCGCATCAATGGTTTCCAGTGCATTTTTCCCTGAGCGCATGACGATGATGCCGCCTGCAACCTCGCCTTCGCCGTTGAGCTCGGAGATGCCGCGTCGCATTTCCGGACCCAGCTGGATTCGCGCTACGTCACCGAGCCGCACAGGAATACCGGCCTCGGAGGTCATCAGGGGAATCTTGCGGAAGTCGTCGAGCGATTGGAGATAACCGCTCGAACGTACCATGTATTCAGCTTCGCCCAGCTCGAGCACCGAACCACCGGCTTCCTGATTGGCCTTCTGCACCGCCTCGATCACCACGTTATGCGCGATGTTGTAGGCCCGCAGCTTCGCAGGATCGAGCACGATCTGATACTGCCGCACCATGCCGCCCAGGCTTGCGACCTCTGACACGTTGGATACGGTCTTCAATTCGTACTTGAGGAACCAGTCCTGGAGCGCACGCAGCTGCGAGAGGTCCATCTTGCCGCTGCGGTCGACCAGCGCATATTCATAGACCCATCCGACGCCGCTCGCGTCCGGTCCGAGTGCGGGCTTCGCTTGCGTCGGGAGCCGCGACTGGACCTGGTTCAGGTATTCCAGCACGCGCGAACGTGCCCAGTACGGATCGGTCCCGTCCTCGAACAGGATGTAGACGAAGGAGTCGCCGAAGAACGAATAACCGCGCACGGTCTTCGCCCCGGGAACCGACAGCATGGTGGTCGTCAGTGGATAGGTGACCTGGTTCTCGACGATCTGCGGCGCCTGGCCGGGCCAGGTGGTGCGGATGATGACCTGCACGTCGGACAGGTCGGGAAGCGCGTCGAGCGGGGTCCGCTGGAGGGACCAGATGCCCCATGCGGTCATGCCTGCCGTAGCCAGAAGCACCAGGAAGCGGTTGGCGATCGACCAGCGGATCAGTCGGGTGATCATTTCCAGCCTTTCTTCTCCCCGGGCGTCCGGGTGATGTTGATGATCTCGTACTCGCCTTCGCCGCTTTGCCGGAACTCGAACGTCACCGGGTCTCCGACAGCGAACTCGCCCGGCAATCCGCCGGCACGCAGCTTGAAGCCCATCGTCATCGGTGGCCATTGCAGGCTTGGAATCGGCCCGTGCGAGAGTACGATTTCGTCCTTGTCGATGCTCTCGACCTTGCCTTCGCCGCGATGGCGTCCGGCCCCCGTATCTGCGCCCGTACCCGCAACCGTATCGGCCGGTCGGGGTTGCACGCCTTGCGGGGCCTGCGAGACTTGATCAGCTTTCGGGGGCTCGGCCAGGCGAGTCGCGGTTCCGCGCAGACTTGCTTCCGAATCGATCAGGAACTGGCCTGAGACCACCACTTTTTGTCCTGCCGCGAGCCCACGGCGGATCTCGGTCTTGCCATCGCCCTCGGTGCCGGGTTCGACCTCCACCGGCGCAAACTTGCCCTCCCCGAGCGCCACCATCACGACACTGCGCTGTCCCGTCCGGATGACTGCTTCGGTCGGTACGAGCAGCGTGTCCGTGCCCGCGGCCGGCGTGAAGCGCACGGTCGCGAACATGCCCGGCACGAGCCGCTGCCCCGGATTCTCTAGTTCGACTCGCGCGCGCAGGGTTCGGGTTGCCGGATCGACTTCCGGCAGGATCGCGCTGACCCGGCCATTCAGCACGGTGCCAGGCGAGGATGGGGTGCGCGCCTCTACGAGGGTGCCGGGGCGCACCTGCGCCGCGGCCGCTTCCGGCACTTCCGCGTTGACCCAGACGGTGCCCAGTCCATTGATCCGAAACATCGGTGCGCCGACGGCGACCGTCGTTCCCTCGCGTACCGACAGCTCGGACACGACGCCGCCGACCGGGGCGTTGATCGTCACGCGCGGCTGCACCTTCCCGCCGGCGTCGACAGCTCGGATCTGGGCGTCGGTCATGCCTGCAAGGCGCATGCGCTGCCGGGCGCCATCCAACAGGCCATCAAGGCCGTTCCCGGGCATGCGCTTCACCGCCAGGAATTCCTCTTGCGCCGCGACCCAGTCCGGCACATACACCGCCGCCAGCGGCTGGCCCTTTTTTACAGGGTCGAGCGGCGCCCGCACGAACAGCCGCTCGACGAAGCCGGCGCTGCGCGCCTGCACCAGCGCGACGTCGCGCTCGTTGTATGCGACAGTGCCGACGGCTTCGACGCTCATGGTCAGCTTGCCCCGCGTGACATCGGCGGTGCGCATCCCGAGATTCTGTTCCACCACCGGACTGATCGAGACCTTGCCCTCGTCCGCAGGCGCATCGGCGTACACGGGAACGAGCTGCATGTCCATGAAAGGAGACTTGCCTGGCTTATCGAATTTCTGCCCCGGCACCATCGGGTCATGCCAGTACAGCACCTTCCTTCCGGTCGCCGGATCGAGCGCGCCGCCCGCACCTGCGTGCGCCGCCGGGGCTGCTCCGGCCGTGGCTTCCATTCCCTTGTTCATCCCGAGGCGATAGACGCCATACCCCCCTGCCCCGACGACGAGCACCGCCAGCAGGGCAATCGCCATGGTTTTCCTGTTCATTGCTGCCTCCTGTCGGTACCCGGGTTAGCATTGTGTTGTCTGCCCGCAGGGACCAGGAACCGGAGCTGTGCCCAGAGACGGCCAGTGTCCGCCTCCAGCTGCAGCACCTGCAAGCGCGCATCGAGTTCACTGCGCCGCGCCGCGAGCACGTCGGCGAGCGACATCTTGCCTCCGCGGTATTGCGCGACAGCTGACGTGGTCCGTGAGCGTGCCAGCGGAAGCAGGTCCTGCTCTAGGCGCGTCTGGCGCTCCCGGTTACTCTGCCACTCATTGAGCATGGCCCCCACCTCGGCTACGTGCGCGCGCAGCGCATCCTCGCTTTCGGCCTTCGCCTGCTCGAGCTGTGCCAGCCGTGCCGATACCTCCCTGTCCTGCCGGTTACTTTGATTCCACTGCAAGGGAACGGACAAACCGACAGACAGCATGTTCGAGTACGCGTGTCCGCGCTGCTGGAATGCGACTTCGACGCTCCAGTCTGGCTTTTTGTCGGCCCGTGCCAGCGCCGCCTCGGTTGCCGCAATGTCTTCCTGCTTGCGCAGGACGGCGATTTCCGGATGATGGCCGAGCTGGGTCTCCAGCGTCCCCGGATCGAGCGGAACGGCGTCAAGCACCGGCTTGCCTTCAAGGGGGAGCTGCGCGGCCTCGCCGATCCAGCGCGCGAGCGCCAGTTTGGCGTTGGCGACGCGCCGTCCCAGCTCGCGGGCGCGATCAGCCAGGGCCACCGCTTCGCCGCGGGCGGTGAAAATGTCGGCTTGTGCGCCGCGTCCGCCACGGTATGCAGCCTCGGCCGCCGCGACCTCCTGGCCCGCCTGCTGTTCCTGTTCGGCGACCAGCCCTGCCATCGCCTCAGCGTAATAGCGTTCCAGCCAGGCCACCGCCGTGTCGCGTTCGATCGCGGCGGCGGCCGCAGTCTTTTCCGCCGATGTCTTGTCGGCTTCGCGCTCAAAGCGCTCTGCGCGCAAGCGCCGCTTGTCGGCGCGCGTCAGGTCTTGCATGAGGCCGATGCGGCGCTGGGTCATGAAATCGCGCGTCGTGCTGAACCGGTCCGGTCCTTCGACCGGTACATTGTCGACGCCGACCTTCAGGACCGGGTCGGGCAATCGCTCGGCAGCGGCCGCCTGTTCTCGCGATGCAAGGACGGCGTAGTCCTTGGCGGCAAGAAGGCGGGAGCGTTCTACAGCGCGGAACTGCGCCTCCTGCAGTGTCAGCGGACTGTTGGCCGCGCCGGCACCGCCGCACAATGCGGAGATCAATGAGGCGAGTACGAGCCGTGCGCCGTGTCGACAGGCGCGATGACGCGCCAGCACGGGCGCGATGTATGGGATAAACATGGAACCTCCAAGGATGCAACGCACAACATCGCCAGTGCGCGAGGCACAGCGACGACAGACTTGGCAAGCAGGAGGATCAGATACGGAAACAGCAGTGGCGGATCGCCAGGGGCGGTGACGTTGTTCGCGTCAGGAAAGGAGGATTAGCGGGGGTGGAGTCTGGTCGGTAAGCGACGTCCAGCGGCAGCAGCGGCAAGCCGAAACCGACGGCCAGGAACGGTTGCAGTGGTGGCACCCCTGGCTTGTCGAGCGATTGGTTGTCCGCTTGGTGGTAGGCGTGGCAAAGGCTGGGCTGCACCAGGTCCATCTCGTGGCAGGCCGGCATCTCGTCTGGCGGCACGTAGGCCGACATGCGCGCGACTTCGCTTTCATGCTGCACGCTCAGCGCCGGGCAGGCGTACGCCGCCACAGCAAGCTGCATGAACAGGATGCTGAAAAGGGTGATCGTCGCAGCGAATAGCCGCGATGGACGAGAGAGGTGCTTCATGATTAAGTGGGATGCTACAAGTGGCGTCCGTTGTTGTCAACGACGCCACTTGTCCTGCAGTTCCCTGCCCTGGCTATGCGGCGGCGCCGGAAATCAAACCCGGACGGCGCCGCTCCGGAATCGTAACGTCGTCTTCAGCCATTCCCGGACCTGATAGGTCCTGGCTTCAAACGGCAGGTGAAACAGGAAGGCGCCGACGACGAGCCCAACATACAGGAGCAGATACACCAACAAATGCAGCGGCCGGTGAGGATCGAGCTTGGCGTTGCCAAGGACGGGCGCTGCAAGGTGCAGCATCGCCCCATCAGTGGAATGTGCAGGACATACAGCGTAAACGAGAACTCCGAAAAGAATCGCCCGACGCGGTTGACCCACTCGTTAGCTCGCGTACGTGCCCACGTGACTTGCATGCTCGACAGAAACAGCACGAAGACCATGCTGAATAACAGGTACTGGACAAAGCTGTCCACACTGATGTCGCTCTTCCCTTTCAGGCGGATAGCGGCAGCCGCGCCGATGAGTCCAAGAAATAAGGTCCAGCGCAGGAACGGGCCACATTCGATCCGCACGCGTGAGAATGCTGCACCCAGCAGCCAGATCGAAAAGTACAGCAGGATTGCGCTGTTCAGCAGTTGTACGATAGCGGCAACCGTCAACAGGATCAGGACCCGGCGCCACGTGGACCGGGTACGAAATAGCATGACGAGTAGAGGAAACAGCACGTAATACCAAGTCTCGTTCGCTAGGCTCCACAACGGAAAATTACCTCCAAACTCAGGCACCAGAATATTTTGCAGTCCAAGCAGGTTTCCGATCAACGCAGTAACCGAGTACGCATTGTCCGGCGCGAATGACAGCTTCGATGGATCGAGTGCGCCTGTGGCCAGGCCGAACAGCAACATGACGCCAAAGGTCGGTATCAGCACGATCCATAATCGAGTCACCCGATCGATGGCGTAATTCGAGATGGCGTTATCGGTGTCGAGGCGGTTGAGCAGACTGCCCCCGACCAGCCAGCCGCTGAGAACGAAGAACACGATCACCGCCAGATACGCGAACCCGCTGGCGAAGGCAAGCGCCTGGAAGGCGAGCGAAGGGTCCTGGACAGTGCTGAAGCCGGGGTAGACCTGAGCGCGCAGGTGCGCGGCCGCGACCTGTAGCGCGGCAGCTCCCCGGAGAAGCGAGATGAGCATGGAATGCCACTGGTCTTCGGACAGGTTTGATCGTTGGAGCAAGGTGATCTTTGGCACGGATGGGCCTTTGGGAAAGGTCGAGGTTCATCGCATCCTAAATCACAGGAAAACTTACCTACCTGATAACGAACAAGCTCAGCGGATTGAGCTGTTCTGAAATCGGCGCCCGCGATACCGCTGCGCAATGGCTGGCTTCTGCAGCATTGAGCTCAACGAGTTGGTTTCGACTAAGACAAAAGGACTTTGGCCTCAGTTAGCTCAACCAAACGGCTTGGCGCTACCCCGAGTGCAGCTGCGAACCTAAAAATCATCCGAATGGTTGGCTGGTTCACACCTCGCTCAACCATGCTAACAAAAGAGCGATCAACTCCAGCTGCAAGGGCTAACTGTTCTTGCGTTAGGCCCGCTTCTGTACGAACTACTCGCAATACTTTTCCAAATGCTAGCCCAGGATCCAACTGAGATCTCCCAACAAAGGGAGAAAGCATGTCCTTCCGGCATCACTTAGTCTTCGGAGTATACTCAGAATTTACAACTTGACTCATAAAAGTTTCATCGAAGAAATTTTTGCCTGTCCGAAAAATTACATCATCATGACCATCGCCCGATCGCCACTTCTTTGTTTTTTTACCAATGATGACTACATCAACGAATTATGCCTAGCTTACTGGTCTTTGAACGAGCACGGAAAATGGTGTTCTAGCCTTGCCCAGCTAACAATACAGACCCGAAAGAGCCGGGCAGCTCTGCATTCCCTCACAAAAGAAAACAGCTCTGCTTATATTCTTTATTTACGTTGCGAGGAATGCACAAACCCTATACAGGTCACCAGTCGCACGCATTTTGAATCAGTGACGCGAGTAGCGAAAAGAAATAGGCAGTATCGCTGCGACAACTGCATTGATAGACAAGCAGTAAAACAAAGCAAACCGCCCGAATTGCCCCTCGATCAGGTATCAGAAGCATCTTCTCAAAAGGTTCGTACTGTCATTGATTACAATCAGCTAGATTATACTAACGCATTTCTGCTATACAGCCTCCTCTCGGCCGCTGGCGAGCAATGGAACAACAATACGATAGCTCCTATCAGTGCCCAAATCGGAACGCTAGCACCAACACCAAGTCTTACGACGGAGATATATCTCCACCTGCACAGCGAAAAAATAATCATCCCATCTCCGTCAAGCTGTAATCGTCCGTTTCCTAATATTGGAGACAACAGCTATCTCACATTTCTACCCAATGACGTAACATGGATACTAGTCCTTGACGAACGCAAAATGACCCCGGCGTCTTTAATGAACGCTCTCGAACTGATCATAGGAAAATTCGATCCTGCATCTGCTTCGGCCCTTTGGTACCTGATTGCAGAGGCGGAGTGTGAACGCTACTTCGGTGAACTTTGTGACCGCTACAGATTTAAAAGGCAAATGCTATACACGGAGAAGGTAGCCGGAGCAATTAGGTACTGTCTAGATCGGCTTTCATTGCCTCAGGTATGGAATATTCTATGGTGCACAATGCGAACCGTTGCAGCATTAGTGCAGGAAGGAACTTATTCTCACCCCCATGTGTACAACATGATCTCAACAATAATAATGCGTGATGTCGATCGCCGGATAGCAAATAATCAACAAATTCGCCCCTGGGGCCGACTACAACCACACAAGGAATCAGTAATTACGAGCGTCCTTTTCGACAAAGTTTTTCATACGGGCACGGCAGCTTTTGAACAAGTGAACGGTAAGAATTCATCTCTTTACCAGCAGCCGTAGAACGCTATCGCGAATTTAGCTAATTCTAATGTCGAGCCAAAAGCGATAACGATAGATTAAGCATCACCGACACGCGATACACTGGCGATGCTTGCAACCTTTAGGCCCACGTTTCGGCAAGTAGTTAGTAATGCGCAACGGGCTTTGTTCAATGCTAGCTCAAGGTTGACGATGTCCAGGAAGATCAAGCTGACGTGTCGCGGAAAATTTCAACCTATGCACATGTAGGTCAAAACAATCATGTAGATGTTGCATCTTCACAACACAAAGACCTGTACGCGATGCTAATGCGAAATGTTATACAAAATATTAAACATAACAATCTTGGCACCCAGCTTCGTCATAGGAGGCCTTGCAATTTGTTATAGTCTTTTGGGGGGATATCAGTTCCCATTATCGGTGGCCCAGCATTCGATCACGGTCATGCTGCTGCAGCGCGCCGCGCTCGGCGGCCGGGTCGATCCCCTGCTGGAACTGCGCGAACTGCTGCACGACGCCGAGGAAGGCCTGCTCGGCTTCGACGCGCTGTCCGTCATCAAGCCCTTCCTCGGCGAGGGTTTCCGTGCGCTCACGAAACGGCTGGAACACGTGGTCTTCCTGCGCTACGGCCTGCCCTCCTGGACCGCGGCCGAGCACGCGCGCCACAAACGCGCCGACCGCCTGGCCGCCGCCAGCGAGGCGGTGCACGTGGCCGGCTGGTCGCGCGACGAGGTACGGCGCACCCTGAAGATCCGCGCCGCCGTGCTGGAGGACGATCCCCTCGCCGCGGCCTACGGTGGTGCACCCTGGGAGCCCTGGCCGCCGGCGCTGGCCTGCGAGCGCTTCCTGGCCGAGCTGGAGCGATTGAGGCGGCTCGTCGGGGAAGAGGAAGTGTCGTAAATTACCAGACGAAGCCACTGTTGTTTTTCTTAGCAACAGGACAATTTTTGATTTGACCACGCCTGTGCTTGCCTCCATACTTCTTTACCAGCGGACGTGCTTGATTAGAGTTCATTGAATCGCCGCCATTTCCACGATGGAATGCGAAGTTCATATGGCGGCGCCACATGACGAAAAGCCCAGTTTTTTATAGCCTGATCTGGTCGGTCGTAAAAAACTGGGGCGGTCGCTTCACTTCCCTGATCGTCTTCGCTCTCCTGACCCGCCTGCTCGACGCTCATGACATCGGCGCGGTCGCGTTCGTGGCGGCAATCATCACCATCCTCAGCGCGGTCGCCGAAATGGGCCTGGCCGAGTATTTGATCTACAAGGAAGATACGCCAGCGGCGCGCAACCAGATCTTCTGGTTCCAGATCTACGTGACCCTTGCCATGTACATACTGTTGGCGCTGGCGGGTCCCCCCTTACTCCACAGTATGGCCAGGCACGATGCCGCCAACATGCTGCCCTACCTGGGCCTGGTGTTGCCCCTGGTTGCGCTTAGTTCGGTGCAGGATGCCATCCAGCGCGCCGCCCTGCAATTCAGGGCGATCGCCATCCGCTCCCTGATCGGCATGGTCGCGGGCGGCGTCGTTGGGGTGACGCTGGCCGCCTCCGGCGCCGGCATGTGGAGCCTGGTATTCAAGCACTTGACCGAGATGGTGGTCATGGCCGCGATCATGTGGAGGACGAGCAACTGGCGTCCGGACTGGGGCTGCGACTGGCGGGGCTTTCGGAAGGTATTCAACTACACCCGCTACATGGCGGGGAGCCGCCTGCTCGATGTGTTCACCGCCAACGTCGACGAGCTGATCGTCGGGCTGGCGGTGGGCCAGCAGCAGCTCGGCTTCTATTCCATTGGCAAGAAACTCTACACCATCAGTATCGAACTGCTCGGCGGTACCGCCGGCTACATTGCCGGGCCCCTGCTCGCCAGGGCCAACGGCAACGCCACCGTCCTGTGGAACATGTTTGTGCAGGCGATCCGGTATGGCAGTTACCTGATCGTGCCGCTGTACGCGGCCTTGTATTTCTTTGCGCCTGTCGTCATTCCTCTGCTGTTCGGGCAGCAATGGGCCGGCGCGGTCTGGATCCTGCAAAGTTTCTGCTTCGTTGGCATGCTTTTTCCATTTCATCAATTTACCTGGCCGATGCTCATGGTGGCAGGCGATGCGGCCGACAGTTTCCGCTATGCGCTGATCCGCAACCTGGGCGGACTGGCCATCCTGGCGGTCGCCGCCTTCCTGAGTTGGGAAGCTTTCGTGCTGGCCCAGGCGGTACGCAGCGTCTTCACGATTGGCACAGGCTGGCTGTACCTGCGCCGCGTCATCGCTTTCCGCTATGCGGAGCTGGGCATGGCGCTGCTGCCGGGGCTGCTGGCCGCTGGCGCCGTGGGCGCCACGTTCGTCCTGCTCGCCTGGACCATCGGCCAGCGCTTCATCGTGCAGGCAAGCGGCGTGACCCTGGTGCTGGGCCTGACCTACCTCCTGATGCTGGCGCAATTACGACGAGTGAGGAGCTGACATGACACAAGAGCACGCGATGTCGTTTCCAGGGCATCAGGGCGTAGCCGAGGGCAGCGCGTTCGCCGGCTGTGCGCACCAGCCTGAAACCACCCGGCACGTCGTCATCGCCACCTGGTTCTACGAGGAGCAACCCGGCTACCTCGATTTCAGGTACCGCATCCGCGCCCTTGCGACCCGCTATCGTGTGACGCTGCTGCTGCGTCATGCGTTCTTCGAGCAGGAGTTTGCCGACCTGCCGCTCGAGATCCAGGTGATCAGCACCGCAGGCACGGGCATGCGCGAACAGTACGATTACATGCGGGCGTGTGCCCGCTTCTGCCGCGGCCGGTCGGCCGATCTCGTGGTACTGCTGGGCTCGCAGCTCGCGATCACCGCCTGGCTGCTGCGCGGCCTGCCGACACTCCTGTACTGGAACGAGCACCCATCCCACTTCTTCTCCCAGGAACACCGCGGCCTGCTACGGCGGCTGGTGTCGAAAGCGCTGCTGAAACTGAGCTACGCCGGCGCCGACCGCGTCGCGGCCGTCATGCCGATCGGGGAAGCGCACTTCCAGGACCTTGCCGACCACGGCGTCGCCGCGCGTCGCCTCGCACTCCTGTACATGGGCGTCGAAGACCGCTTCGGCGTTCTGGCGCAGGTCAGGCGCAGCGGCCAGCTGCGCCTGATCTACACCGGCACCGTCATGCGCGAACGCGGGCGCGATGTCATGCTCGACGGACTGGCGCTGGCGCGCGGGCGGGGCCTGGACGCCGCCCTGACCATCGTCGGCGCGAGCGACGCGCAGTTGGCCTACTGCCTGCAGCGCGCGGTCGAGCTCGGCATTGCCGACGCCGTGCGCATCGTCGGGCGGGTTCCCGGCAGCGAGATTCCAGCCTACCTGGCCGATGCCGACGTCGGCATCTGCATCTGGGAGGATCGCTTGTGGTGGCGTTTCAATCCGCCGACCAAGCTGTTCGAATACTTGGTTGCCGGATTGCCTGTGCTCGGCAGCCGCATTCGCACCCATTCCGATTACATCATCCACGGCGACAACGGCTGGATCTTCGACTACGACAAGGAAGCGTTCGCCGCCGCCATCGCTACCGTGGTCCAGGAACGCGCACGCTTGCAGGAAGTAGCGCGGGCAGCGCGCCTCTCGGGCAAGCGCTACTTGTGGTCGGCGATCGAGCCGCGCTTCCTCGAGCTGGTTGAACATGCCATGGCAGACCGGGCGGCGACGCGATGAGGCGTTCGCCCCGTCCGCCGCCCGCGCCCATCGCTGTCAAGTCGGCGTCGCCCATCTCGACACCGGCGCAACGCCTCGGCTTTATCGAGTCATGTTTGAATCCTTGAACGGCTTGAACACATGCGCAACCCTCATCTCGTGGCCCTGATCGTCCTGGCTGCAATCGTGCTGTACGCAGGCAGGATCGTCCTGTTGGCGATCGGTTCAGCCCTGTACGTCTACTTATGGCCTGGCCTGATCGCACAAAAAAAAGGCCGCCCTGACGCGCGAGAATACTTTCTTGCTTGCGCGCTGGGCGGCTGGCTGGTCATTCCCTGGTTGATCGCACTGGGATACGCATTGGCGGCGCCCAAGCTCGACCGTGAAATGCCGGCATTGCCGCGGCCATGACAACGACCGCGACCCGGCTTATTTCAGCGGAGGCGGGTTGTTGCGCATCTCGGTCATGCTGGCCCCGAGATTCTTGTTGGGCACGAGCAGCGTGGCCGTACGCCAGGAGTTGGTGGCAAGAACGTAACGCCCGCTACCGATACCCGGGGCATAACCGAGACTCCAGTCCTGGCCCTTGCCGGGATAATAGTCGGCGCCAGCATTGACTACATAGCGGGCCTTGGCGCGGTCGTCCGCCTTCTTCGGATTGTCAACGACGAGGCGGAAGTCCATGGCCACAAAGACGGCGCGGACGTCACGTGGATCGCTGAGCGTGTACGACGTGCCATAGCCGTGGTGGAAATTCGGATATTTCGGCTTGATCGCATAGCCGCCGTCGGCTTCCTTGCGGGCGCCGGAGATCCGCATGTCGCCGACATAGTTGAACGGGTACGTCCACAAGTCAGTGTAGGGCGCCACGACCGAATTCGTGCGGGTCCAGCGGCCCGTCTTGCTGGACAGGACATACATGCGCAGGTTACGCACCTCGACGCGCGAATTGGTAGCTTTGTTTCCCTGCGCTTCGAACGCCGTGTACCAGGTCAACGCCTCGTAGCACCAGTCGGGACGATTGCCCGTCCACCAGGTCGGCAGCGATGCGCCGCTCGGCTCGTACTGGATCATGTTGGGACGGTACTGCCAGTCGTACGTCGGGTTGATCGGAATGGCTTCATTGGCAAGCGACATGTCCTTGATGACAGTATCGATGGTGTAAGCCGGCGTAGCAGCCTGCGCTGCCATGACTGTAAAGATCCCGCTGGCGAACAACGGAGCGAACTTGTAAAAAGACTTCATCAATTTCCCTTTTTGCCATGACCACACAGTCCGGGCTTGCCTGGACTCCTGGTCACAACCATAAAAGCGCGTGTCAATGCGCTAATAACAATTGTCAGCACAACAAGAACATTTCCTTACCGCACTGGTTGACAGGGGGCAGTATATGTTCAAAATTCCGAGCGTCAATATTCTTTACGGAATTTATTTTCGCCGGTTGTGCTTAACATAAGGAATTGATGACTTATATCAACAAGATTGATACCAATAAACGACAATTTCCTGCTGTGTAAATATTCCTTCACATTCAGTAACTTAGTCTTCCTGACTGTTACTTGCGCCACGTCCATGCTATGCGCCGCACGCCGATCACGAAAGCCAAATACTCATAAGCAACATTTAATGCGTGCGGCCTACCGGTTGGCCGTTACGCTTATCTCCATGGAATAACTTGCAATAAAGAGCAACCGAGTAGTATTTAGAACGTGAACTCGGCCGTTTAAATCAGTAAGGGAAAAAAGGCATTTTGCTGGAAAGAAGCGTGCCTCGCGCCCTCTGCTGTACCACCTGCTCTGCCCTCGCCGCGGCTGCAGGCGCGGACACGGCGTTGCTTCACACCGTCCCTTACGAACATTTCCTTAACGGAAAAGAGAAACTCTACCGTTCAGATTTTCGCTGGCGGCCAGATCAGCCAGGTGCATGCTTTATGAAAAACACGATGCACTACCAGTTATGGCAGATAGCCTGTAATCCATTCTTTTGAGAAATATTTTTTGTGACAATTTCGTCAGCCAATTTCTATTATTTTCGCCTCATAAAGATTATTTTATAGAAACCCTACTTTCCAATAATTAATATCTTTGTAAACTTTGTTGCATTGGTATTTCGTCGTATCCTGCATGCCCTGATGACGCATGTGGCAAATATTATTTGGTTGTCCTACATCCAGCTCGACATTTGTCCTTTTTTCCTATCAGACTTCTCCTACACTGCGCAACCAGTTGAAGAAAAATTTTTAACCCGTTGTATTCATGGCGGGTTAATCAATAACGTATTGACACCACCTTTTAGTAAATTAGAATTGATTTCTAGGTAATAGAACTAGATCAATTTCCTCCCCCAAGCCAACATCCCTCGCTAATCATCTCGTGGAGTCGTAATGAACGACAATATCTCGGTAATGGTGTTGGGCTTGCGAGGATTTCCTCAGGTCCAGGGAGGCGTGGAAACTCATGCCGAACACCTGTATACGGAATTGGCCAGGATGGGCTGCGAGGTCGAGGTCGTGGTACGCGGCAGCTACCAGCCGGCGTCCAATCCCGACGTCTGGAAAGGCATCCGCTTCACACGGCTGTGGGCACCGCGCCAGCGCGCCCTGGAAGCAATCGCCCATACCTTCGCGGGCGTCCTGTTGGCCGCATGGCGCCGTCCGGACGTGCTGCACATCCACGCAATCGGCCCTGCCTTGTTCACCCCGCTGGCGCGCCTGCTTGGATTGCGCGTCGTCGTGACGCACCATGGCCCGGACTATGACCGCCAGAAGTGGGGACGCGCGGCGCGCTTCGTCTTGCGCCTCGGCGAGCGCTTCGGCATGGGATGGTCGAGCGAACGGATCGTTATCTCGAAGCTGATCCGCTCGCTCGTGCGCGACAAGTACCAGCGCGGCAGCACCTTCATTCCGAACGGCGTCGAGCTGCCAGATAGCCCGCCTGGCACGCAGGCGATGCAGACCTTCGACCTGCAACCAGGGCGCTATGTCTTGCTGGTAAGCCGCCTGGTGCCCGAAAAGCGCCACCTCGACCTGATCGAGGCCTTCGCGCTGGCCGAAGTCAATGGCTGGAAGCTGGTGCTGGTAGGCGCGGCGGACCACCCTGACGAGTACATGCGCCGCGTGCTGCGCGCCGCGCGGCAGACACCGAACGTTGTCTGCACCGGCTTTCAATCCGGGCCGGGCCTGCGCGAGCTGTATGCACATGCCGGCCTGTTCGTGCTGCCTTCTTCGCACGAGGGACTGCCCATCGCCCTGCTCGAAGCGCTGAGCCATGGCCTGCCCGCCATCGCCAGCGACATCCCGGCCAATCGCGAACTGGGCCATCTCGGGGTCGAGTTCTATCCCGTGGGCGACGTCCGCAGCCTGGCCGGGCGGATGCGCGCGAGGATGCTGCGCGAACGCAGCGTGGCCGAAGCCGCCGCCGTACAGCAGCGCGTCGCCGAGTCCTACTGCTGGAAGCACATCGCAAGCGAGACACGCGCCGTGTATGCCCGGATCCTCGGCAGGGCTGCCGCCCCCAGAAGGCCGCTGATCCACAACGAAGGCGTCGACCTGTCCGAACAATAACCAGCTCCAGGCGGAAGCCACCACCATGAATACGATGATTCGCGCGCCGCGCAACGGCGCGCAACAGGCGAGTCACGCCCGTTCTCGCCCCCCATCGTGCTGCAGCGACGTACAGCAACTTTCCGACAGTCTACGGGCGCGAGGTTTCCCCTGTCGATCGAACCGAGCTTGTCGTATGCGGATAGCGATTGAAGCATCGCGACGATCTCATCACCGCGTCGAATCCGGCGCTTTTTTGACCTTGACGAAGGAGCAGTCCATGAAATCCACGAAGCAATTACTTACAGCGATTGCACTGGCGGCGGCGGCCGTCACCGCAAGCGCTGCCGACTATGAATTGACCACCAACCTCAACCTGGTCAATACGAAGAACTTCGGCAACGCGTTCAACGGAACGGAGTATTACGGCAAGACCTTCCTGGACACCTACAACTTTGAGTTCCTGAGCCAGTCGGACTTAGACGCGGTCGTGACATCGATCGCTACCCGCAACATCTTCGACCTGAACATCACCTCGTTCGACCTGTACAACAGCGCCGGCCTGGTGCTCAACGGCTCGCAGGAAAACAGCGGCGGCCTGGACCTGTGGTTGCTCTCGGGACTGGCGCTAGACGGGGGCAAGTACTCGCTCAAGGTCGGCGGCAGCATCCTCGGCACCGCGGGTGGTTCCTATGGCGGGAATATCAACGTCTCCCCGGTTCCGGAACCCGAAACCTACGCCATGCTCGGCATCGGCCTGGCGGTCATCGGCTATGCGGGCCGCCGTCGCAAGGCCCGTCCACCGGCTGGCCAAGCCCCGGCCTGATGCGCGCAGGCCGGTCTGTCCTGGAAAGTTAGTCGCAGTCCATTACGAAATCCTATAACTAGCAGGCCAGGAACTGGCTTTGAAGAAAAGAGCCGGATCCTGGCCAACAACGATTCAGCAGAGTCCTATCCAGTGCTCGAGCCGAAGGGATCGCCCCAGCTTGAGGGGCCCGGTAACCAGGGCCGACAACAGAATCCAAAACAGAAATCCTTATGCCAACTGTACAACTGGACGCGAACAGACATGAACAACTTATTCGAACAAACCGTCGAGGTAGCGGAAGACGAACCAGAGCCGCGGGTCAGCGCAGCCGAGCCACAAGCTGCGGCCGCCAGGCACCGGCATCCAGAACATTCCGGAAAGCATAAGCTCCCGGTCCTGATGAATGCACTCAGACTCGCCGACATCGGTGTCCTGCTGCTGGCGGGGTTCGGCGGCTACTACCTGCGTTTCGGCTATGTCGCCCACGTGCTGCCCGAAAGCCATCTTTTCATCTACCTGAGCACGCTCCTGACCGTGGTGTCGCTGCACGTTGCGCAGGCCTACGATATGCGTTCGATCGCGACGCCAAGCACATTGCTCAGTTCGCTGTTGGCCGGCAGCGCCGCCGCCCTGCTCCTGATGCTGTTCTGCGGCTACCTGTCGGGCACCCTGCATTTCTATTCGAGGGCGTGGCTCGGCTTCAGCATCGGGGCAGCCGCCATCCTGCTCCTGCTGAACCGGATCGTCGTGATCCGCCATATCCGCAACGCGGCCCGCGGCAACAGGCTGACCGAATCGGTCGTCGTCGTCGGCGCCAACGAACACGCCGAGAAAATGCTGGCGGCCATACAGGGAGTGCCGCACAGCGCCATCTTGCCGGGCAAGGTCGATATCCTGGGCGTGTTCGACGACCGGATACAGCGCGAAGTCCCGGCCTCCTTACGCTCGAAAATGCTCGGCTCGACGGATGCGATGCTGCACTTCATTCGCCGCAATCATGTCGACCGGGTCGTCGTCGCCCTGCCATGGGTGGCATCGGACCGTATCGACAGTCTGCTCAGGAAGCTGCGCACCGTGCCCGTCCAGATCGACCTGGTTCCCAGCGACATGATCTGGCAATTTTCCGGAATTAACATGGAAAGACTGGGATGCATGCCGGTCGTGACCATCGCCAATGGCCGGGTCATCAAGCAGATGGGCGCGGCCAAACGCATCGAGGATCTCGCCATATCCAGTTCGCTGCTCCTGCTGCTGGGCCCTTTGCTCCTCCTGATTGCACTGGCGATCAAACTCGACAGCAAAGGTCCGGTCATCTTCAAGCAGCGGCGCCACGGTTTCAACAACGAAGTGTTCGAAGTCTACAAGTTCCGTTCGATGACCGCGGGCGCGCCGCCCAGTGGCAAGGTGATCCAGGCGGTACGCAATGATCCGCGTGTCACGCGCCTCGGCAAGTTGCTGCGCCGCACGAGCCTGGACGAGTTACCGCAACTGTTCAATGTTCTGCTAGGCAACATGTCGATTGTTGGTCCGCGTCCGCATGCCGTGGAGCACAACATCGAGTATGGCTCGATCATCTCGGAATACTTCGGGCGCCACAACGTCAAGCCGGGCATCACCGGCTGGGCCCAGATCAGCGGATTGCGCGGCGAAACCGATACGGTCGAAAAGATGCATCGCCGCGTCCAGTTCGACCTGCACTACATCGAGAACTGGTCGCTCGGATTCGACCTGAAGATCTTGCTGATGACCGCCGTCGCCGTCTGGACCGATCCGAATGCGTATTGACCGACAGTTTCCCGTGCACGCCGCACGCATCGCGGCGCTGGTCGCCGTCGGCTGCATGGCGGCCGGTGGCGCATGGGCCCAGGACAGCTTTATGCCTTATGTGGCCTATTCCATCGCCTATGACGACAACGTGTTCGGCCTACCGGACGACATCGATTACAAGGCCCTCGCAGGCCGCGCAAGCGGATCGGACACGGTGCGTACCGCCCACGCCGGCCTGAAGATGGACTACCGCCTGTCGCGCCAGCGTTTCGAAGCAAGTGCCGACTTCTCGCGCGCTGCCTACGCTTATTTCAAGGCGCTCGACCATAGCGGGCGCGACCTGCAGGCGACCTGGCACTGGCTGGCCGGAAAAGACTTCTCCGGCACCCTGGGCGCCAGCGAAGTGCGCGCGCTCAACCAGCTGACCAGCATCGACTCGCTCGAACGCAACCTGCGCCGTACCCGGCGCGGCCATGGCGACGGCGCGTGGTTGCTGACGCCGTCATGGCGCCTGCGCATGGGCGGCGCGAGCTTCCAGCTCGACCACGATCTCGCCAGCCAGCGCTTCGGGAACATCTCGGAAAAAACCTGGGAAACCGGCGTCGACTACCTGGCCCGCTCCGGCAACAGTATCGGGATTGTCGCCGGCCTGCTGAACGGTCGTTACCCTGAGCGGCGTACGGCCGACGGCGGCGCCGAACGCTACCGGCAACGCGACGCGAAATTCCGGATCGACTGGCGCTATTCCGGAAAGACGCGACTCGAGATGCTGCTCGGCTGGAGCGCGCGCAAGGCGCGCGGCGCACGCGTGGCCGATTTCAGCGGGCCCAGCGCACGCATCGAGGCGACATGGCAGCCATCGGGCAAGACCCTGGTCGAGGCTGGCCTCTGGCGCGAGGTCGCCGCCGCCGACGAGGTGCTGGCGTTCTATTCGCTGAACACGGGCGCGTCGCTGGCGCCGACCTGGCTGATCAGCGAAAAGACCTCGCTGCGCGCCGCGCTGCGCTACGAGCAGCGCGACTTCGAAGGTGCGCCCGTGCGCATCTCCGATACCAGCCGCAGCGCGACGCTCACGCTCAGCCACGCCCCCAGCCGGGCCCTGCGGTTTCAGCTATCGGCATTCGCATTCGACCGCAACAGCAATAACCGGGCGCAGCAGTATTCCCGGAAGGGGGCCTCTCTTCAGGCCCAGTACCAATTCTGACACCCGCAACATGTTCGATGAGACTTCCAGTTTACGGAAAATGATCATGAAAAAAACCAGCTCTCTTCATCTCGCCAGGCGCACCGCGGCAGCGGCCTGCTGCCTGCTCGCCCTCGCCGCCTGCGAACGGCGTCCGCCCACGCCAGGCGCCAACGCCCAATGGGTGGCCAAAGTCGACGACCACGAAATCACCGTGCACCAGGTAAATGCTGAACTGAGCGCCGCCGGCGCCGTCGGCCTCGCGACCGATTCGCCCGTCGCGCAGCGGCGCGCCGTCGAAGCCCTGGTCGATCGCCGCGTATTGGTCGATGCGGCGATGAAGGAGGATCTGCACCGCGATCCCGAAGTGGTCCAGGCGATCGAGAAAGCCAGGGAGCAGATCGTCGCCCAGGCCTATCTGCGCAAGGTCGTGGGCCAGCCGGTCAAGCCGACGCAGGCCGAGATCGACGACTATTTCGAGAAACATCCGGCGCTGTTCGCCCAGCGCAAGCAGTACGACATGCGCCACATCCTCGTCGATAACGCCCATTTCGACGACGAGATGAAGGCGCTGGTCAACAGGGCGCCATCGCTGGACGAGGTCGAGCGCGCGCTCGCCGCGAAAAACACCGGGTTTTCGCTGCAGCACAGCACACCCACGGGCGCCGACCTGCCGCCCGCCATCCGCGACAACATCGATGCGCTGGTGGGCGGCAAGCCGTTCGTGATCCGCACCGCTTCCGGTGTCCTGGTGGCGGCGCTCACCTACGTGAAGGATACGCCGCTCAGCAGGCCGGAAGCGTCCGCCGAGATCACGGACCAGCTGACGGGCGCGCGCGTACGCCAGGCGATCGCCGCGGAAGTCGAGCGCCTGCGGCGCCAGGCGCGGGTCGACTACCAGGACGGCTATGGCCCGGCCGCGGGCCGGAAAGCGTCGGCGAACGCCGCTTCCGCGCATATCGAGCAAGGCGTCG
This sequence comes from Massilia haematophila, assembly GCF_042647645.1. Taxonomy (NCBI): domain Bacteria; kingdom Pseudomonadati; phylum Pseudomonadota; class Betaproteobacteria; order Burkholderiales; family Oxalobacteraceae; genus Massilia; species Massilia haematophila. The sequence continues at coordinate 2,108,570 of NZ_JBHRVV010000001.1, forward strand.
CCGGCTTGCGCTGATGGCGGCATTCCTGTTCATCCATCGGAGACCTCTGCCATGAAAACACTCTACCATTTCGCGACCGCCCTGTTCCTCACCATGACTGCCGCCCTCGCCGCCGCTGCCGACCTCCCGCTCGGCCGCGGCGACGTGCTCAAGATCAGTGTCTTCGGTAATCCCGACCTGAGCCTCGAAGCCAAGGTCGGCGAGTCCGGCGCCATTACGTTCCCCCTGATCGGCGAAGTCAGCGTCGAGGGCCTGGTTCCGGCCGAGGCCGAACGCACGATCGCCAGGCGGCTCGAGAGCGGCGGCTTCGTGCGCCGGCCCCAGGTCAACATCCAGGTATCTTCGTTCCAGAGCCAGCAGGTGTCCGTGCTCGGACTCGTGAACCGCCCGGGACGCTATCCGATGGACGGCAAGCGCACCCTGGTCGACATGCTCGCACTCGCCGGCGGCATCAGCCCCGAAGGCGGCGATACGGCGGTACTGGTCCGCAATCGCGCAGGTCAACCGTACAAGGAGGTGATCGACCTGCCCGACATGATGCACAGCGGCGACCTCCGGGTCAACGCCGAGCTGCAGGGCGGCGACATCATCTACGTCGAGCGTGCGCCGAAGTTCTACATCTATGGCGAAGTGCAGCGCCCCGGGGCCTACCGCCTCGAGAAGAACATGACGGTCATCCAGGCGCTGTCGGCCGGCGGCGGGTTGAATCCGCGCGGCACCGAACGCGGCGTGCGCATCAAGCGTCTCAACGGGCACGGCGGGCTCGACATCATTGACGCCGGCCATGGCGACGTGCTGCGACCGGACGATGTCGTGTTCGTCCGTGAGTCGCTGTTCTGACCTTCTTCATCTTCCACCAGCGAGTTTCTCCATGAACCTCAACCAGCTTCTGCTGATCCTCTACGCCCGGCGCAAGATCGTCCTCGGCACGCTATTGACGACCATGCTCACGACGCTCGTCCTGACGCTGGTCCTGCCGAAGACCTACGAGGCGAGCACGGCGCTCGTCATGAACTTCAAGGGCAGCGACCCGGTGACCGGCTCCACGATCCCGGCCCAGATGATGCCCGGCTACATGGCGACCCAGGTCGACATCATCCAGAGCAGGAGCGTGGCGACGGGTGTCGTCGAGCGCCTGCGGATGCAGGACGCGCCTGCGGTGCGGCGCAAATTCCAGGAAGAGCGCGAGGGGCGCGGCGACATCAAGGACTGGCTTGCCGGCATCCTGCTGAAAAACCTGTCGGTGGTGCCTTCGCGCGAGAGCAGCGTGATCGGCCTGAGCTACCAGGGAAGCGACCCGGAGTTCGCTGCCGCGGTGGCGAACGCGTTTGCCCAGGAATACAAGGAGACGGCGATCCGGTTACGGGTCCAGCCGCTGAAGGAGGCCACGGCCTACTTCAGCGAACAGATGGAAACCTTGCGCGCCAACCTTGAGCGCTCACAAAGCCGCCTCTCGAAGTTCCAGCAAGACCATGGCCTGGTCTCGGTCGATGTCCGCATGGACGTCGAAAACGCGCGCCTCAACGATTTGTCGAGCCAGCTCGTCGTGGTCCAGGGCCAGCTCGCCGACGCCGTCTCCCGGCAGCGCGAGGTCATGCGTGGGAATCCGGCGGACATCCCCGACGTTGTCGCCAATCCTTTGGTCCAGACCCTCGGCGCCCAGCTCTCCCAGGCCGAGGCGCGCTTCGCCGAGATCGACAGCAGGCTGGCCGCCAACAATCCGCTCCACCAGAGCGCGAAGGCCGAGGTCGACAAGATCCGCGCGGCGCTCGCGGCCCAGGTGCGCACGGCCTCGAACAGCGTGACCTCGGGCGCCACGATCCTGCGCAACCGCGAGGCGGGGATCGTGGCCGCGCTGCAGGACCAGAAGGCGAAGGTCCTTGAACTGAACCGCACGCGCGATGAGCTGGCCGTGCTCACGCGCGACCTGGAAAACGCACAACGGGCCTATGACGCGCTGCTCGGCCGCTTCAACCAGACCAGCCTCGAAGGACAGTCGAACCAGGCCGACGTGGCAGTGCTAAGTCCAGCCCTGGCGCCCGTGTCGCCCTCGAGCCCGCGGCTATCGCTGAACCTGGCCCTGGCGCTGATGCTTGGCCTGCTGCTCGGTGCCGGCGCCGCTATCGTGATCGAGATGCTGGACCGGCGTGTCCGCTCGCACGCGGACCTGATTGCGGATGACCTTCCTTTCCTCGGCCAGGTAGCGATCGGCGCCAGCCAGGCCGATACCCAGGGCACGCCGGTCCTGTCATGGACGCGCCGGGTCATCACGGGAGGATGAATATGAACGTCGTCAACAAACCCTTGTCCAGGCGCGGTTCCGATTTCAGCCAGCCCGTTGCCGAGCGCACCATTGGCATGCTGCTGGTCGAGGCCGGGAAGATCGGCGCCGAAGACGCCGAGCGCATCCTGCTGCACCAGAAGTTGCGCAGCATCCGCTTCGGCGAAGCCGCCATCGAGCTCGGCCTGGTCGAGGCGGAGGACATCCGCCAGGTGCTCGCCAAGCAGTTCCAGTACCCTTATCTGCGCACGGGTGAATCGGCGTTCACGGACCGCCTGATCGCGGCGTACCAGCCCTTCAGCCCCGAAGTGGAAGCCCTGCGCGCGCTGCGCAGCCAGTTGATGCTGCGCTGGTTCAGCGCCAGCCGCCGCGGCCTGGCCGTGGTAGGCGTCGGCGCGGGCAGTGGCGCCGCGGCCATGCTGGCGGCCAACCTGGCGGTCGTGTTTTCCCAGCTCGGCGAGCAGACCCTGCTCATGGATTGCGATCTGCGCGCGCCGAGCGCACACGACACCTTCAGGCTCGGCGGCAGGCCCGGCCTGTCGGACGTGCTGGGCAGGCGCCACGCGGGCGATGCGATCCAGCGGATCGCGCCCTTTGTCGACCTGTCGGTGCTTCCCTCGGGCACGCAGGCGCCGAATCCGCTCGAGCTGCTCAACCGCTCCTCCTTCCAGGAACTGTGCGTGCAGGTCATGTCGCGCTTCGACGTGGTGCTGTGCACGACGCCGCCGACGGCCGTCGGCAGCGACTGCTTCACGATCGCGTCCCGGGTCGGCGCCGCCCTCCTGGTCGCGACCAGGAACGCGACGCGCCAGAGCGACCTGCATGCCGCGGCCGCCCAGCTCAGGCAAGGCGGCGTGACCCTGGTCGGCAGCGTATTGGCGGAGGCATGATGCGCGCCGCATCCCCGTTCCTGCCGGCGCCGTGGATCGCGGCGATCCGGTCGAACATCCCGACCTGGATGCCCTTCTGGACCGGCCTGGTGCTGCTGTACGTGCCGACGCTGCTCGATCTAGTCCGCGGCCATTGGCGCAACGACGACCAGGCGCACGGACCGCTGATACTCGGCCTGGCGTTGTGGATGATGTGGCGTAACTGGCCGCCTGCCTCCTCCGGCGAGCGTGGCAGCCCGGCACCGGGCTGGGCGATGGTGGCGACCGGGCTGCTGGCCTACGTGGCTGGCCGTTCGCAGTCGATCCTGATTCTCGAAATCGGTTCGGCGATCTGGCTGCTGGCGGGAATCATCGCTATCCAGCGCGGCCTTGCAGTCGTGCGCAAGCTCTGGTTCGCCTTCTTCCTGCTGTGCTTCCTGCTGCCGATGCCGGGCAGCGTCGTCGCCATGATCACCCTGCCGATGAAGCTGATGGTCTCCTTCCTGACCGAACACATTCTCTACGCGGCCGGCTATCCGATCTCGCGCAACGGCGTGCTGCTCCAGATCGGCTATTACCAGCTGCTGGTGGCCGACGCCTGCGCCGGGCTGCAAACCGTGCTCACCCTGGAAGCGATGGGTCTGCTGTACATGAACGTGGTGCGCTATTCGTCGCCTCTACGCAATATCGTACTCGCCCTGTGCATCGTGCCGATCTCCCTGCTCGCCAACGTCATCCGCGTCGTGGCGCTGACGCTGGTCACCTACCACATCGGCGACGAAGCCGGCCAGGGCTTCCTGCACGGTTTCGCCGGCCTGGTCCTGTTCGCCTCGGCCCTGGCCCTGATCATCGGTCTCGACAGCGCCCTGCGCATGATCGCCCCCGGCCCGCGCGCGCACCGGGTGTCCACAGGGAGTACGCCATGACCGCGCGCCCGAAGCGCAACGGCATGCTGGCGCTGCTGCTGATGGCGCTGGCCGCGCTGCTGGCCAGGGTGGCCGCGCCGAATGCGATGCTGGCCGATACCCGCGCCCGCCTTGCGCTCGACGCCGTGGTACCGGAATCCTTCGGCGCGTGGCGGCTGGACCGGTCGGCATCCACCGTCCTGGTCGAGCCGGCGCTGCAGCGCGCCATCGACGCGGTCTATACCCAGACCCTGTCCCGTGTCTACGTCGACCCGCAGGGCGAACGCATCATGCTTGTCGTCGCCTATGGACGGGACCAGTCCGACAGCTTCCAGGTCCACCTGCCCGAGGGCTGCTACCAGGGCCAGGGCTTCGCGGTCCACAGCTCCGCTCCCGGCTCCGTCGCGACACCTTTCGGCGTCATCCCGGCCCAGCGCATGATCGCCGAACGCCAGGCCCGCCGCGAGGCCGTCACCTATTGGGTCGTGGTCGGCGACCGGCTCGGCGCAGGCGACTGGGAGCGCAAGAAGATCAAGCTCGCGTACGCCCTCGAGCGCACCGTGCCGGACGGCGTTCTGGTGCGGGTCTCGAGCATCGGATCCGATACCCGCGCCGCCTTCGTCGCTCAGCAGCGCTTCATCTCGGCCATGCTGGGCGCCGTGTCCGGGGACGGACGCCGCGCCCTGCTCGGCGAGGGTCGCCCATGAAGGTCCTGCCGCGCACCGCGGATACCGGGTCCGGCGTACCGGCGCGCCGGTCCGACCATCCTCCGCCGCTGCTGTCGGCGTGTGTCGCGCTGGCGCTGGGCGCGGCCGCGGTCCTGACCGGCATGATCGCCGCCACCGCGCACCCGCTGCTGATCGCCCTGGGCGCGGGCGCGATACTGAGCGCCCTGCTGCTGCTGTTTCCGAAGCTGAACATGTGGCTGGCGATCGTGCTCGGCCTGGGCAGCGGGACCCTGCTGTCCCTGGCCGGCGGCGTGGCTGGCAAGATGCAATGGGGGATCGTGCTGCTGTCGATGATCCTGTTCGTCCCCGTCCTACTGCATGCCCTGCCGCGCCCGCGCCTGCCGCTGTTCATGTGGCTCTACCTCGTCTTCGTGCTGCTCTCGCTCGCCACGACGCTGCTGAACTGGAACGGCCCGGCCGCGCTGGTTGCCGGCGCCAAGCGCTATTACCAGTCCCTCGGCATCATGCTGGCGCTGGCCCTGGTTCCGCTGACGTGGAAGGACACGCGCCGCCTGCGCGTCAGCCTGCTGGGGATCGGGCTGCTGCAACTACCCTTCGTGCTGTACGAGGCCATCGTGCTGGTACCGATCCGCGCCAGCATGCGCTCGGACCAGGGCAGCGAAGTCACCGACGTCATCGCGGGGACGTTCGGCGCCAACATCCGCGGGGGCAGCCCCGGGGCCGAGATGGTGGGCTTTGTGCTGATCCTGATCGCCTTTGCCTGGGCCCGCTGGCGGGTGGGCCTGCTGTCGACCGGTAAGCTCATGGCCTTCATTGCCTTGATGCTGCCCTGCGTCACACTTGGCGAAGTGAAATTTGTCGTGTTCCTGTTTCCACTCGTGGCGCTGGTGCTCTACAAGGAAGATATCGTCGCCCGGCCCGGCCGCTTCGTTCCCGCCATGGTGCTGGCCGGTCTCGTGACCGCCGCTTTCGTCTATTTGTATTTCGGCTACTTCTCGCGCGGCGCCGTCGGCGACGGCTTTGACAGCATGTTGCGATACAACGTCGCGGAACAGGGCTATGGCCAGTTCCTGCTGAACCGTTCCAGTGCGCTGGATTTCTGGTGGGAGCGGCAAGGCTCGCATGACCCGGCCGGTTTTCTCCTCGGACATGGCCTCAGCAGTTCCTACTGGACAACCGATCCGAACGTGCCTTCCGGCGCGATCGGCGCGCGGTTTCCCTGGTACGGCATCGGCCTGACCGCCGCCTCGGCGCTCTTGTGGGACGTCGGCGTACTCGGCGCACTGCTCTACCTCGCCGTCTTCCTGGTCGCCTTCCGCCAGGCGGGACGCCTGTACGCCCGAACGCAGGATGCGGAGACGCGTTGCACGCTGCTGGGAATCCAGGCCGCGCTGGCGGTGTTCGTCGCCTTTATTCCCTACAAGGATTCGATGCTCACCATCTTTCCTTTCCAGATCGTGATCGCGCTCGTGCTCGGCTTCCTGGCCCAGATCCTCAGGAATCCGGACGTCCTGCGCGCCCCTCGCCAACCATGACCCTACCCGGAGCGACACCCGCCATGCGCATTCTCTTTCTTACCTATGAGTCCTGGCCTACCCATCGCGCCGACGTTACCGTGTTATTCGGCAAATATCTGCGCCGCCACGGCATCGGCACCGACATCGTTGCCGATGCCGCCGAATGCGGCGAGGAGGTCGGCCCGGTCTGGGACGGCGGCGCGGTGTTCGGCTGCCGGCGCCCACGGAGCCGGCCGGCGCAACACCTTGCGAAACTCTGGCTGAACGTGCAGCGCATCGTTCGCGCCGACAAGGCGCACCATGCCTGCATCCAGGTCCGCGACATGTCGCTCTCGGCCCTGGTCGCGCTCGCGGCGGCGCGCGTCAAGGGGATTCCTTTCGTGTATTGGCTGTCCTACCTGCAATCCGAAGGCCATATCGGGCGTGCCCGCGCGCGGGGCCCGCGCGCCGGAATGAAATACTGGTATCCCCTGGTCGAAGGCCTTGCCGGTCGCTTCATTCTCTACCGCATCGTGCTGCCGCGCGCCGACCACGTGTTCGTCCAGTCCGAGGCGATGAAGGCGCGGCTGGCCGCCGCCGGGGTGCCGGCATCGAGGATGACGCCGGTGCCGATGGGCGTCGACACGGAAGACAGCGATGCCTGGCTGGCGCCGCCGGCGCAGGCCGCGGCGCTCGCTGGCCGGCGCACGCTGGTCTATCTCGGCCTGCAGGACAGGGAACGCAAGCCCGAGCTGCTGCTGCACATGCTGGCGCAGGTCAGGCTGCGCGTACCCAACGTGGTCCTGGTGATGGCCGGCGACACCGCCGACGAGGACCAGCGCGCGTGGCTGCGCAAGGAAGCCGTGCGCCTCGGCGTGGCCGACCACCTTGTCTGGACCGGCTGGCTCTCGCGGCGCCAGGCCTGGGCCTGGGTGCGTGCGGCCGAACTCGGGCTGTCCCCGATTCCGCGCGGCGAGATCTTCGACGCCTCGTCGCCGACCAAGGCGGTCGAATACATGGCCTTGTCCGTGCCGGTCGTCGGCAATGACAGTCCGGACCAGAAACTCGTCATCGAAGCGAGCGGCGCCGGAATCTGCGTGCCGCTCGACGCCGCCTCGTTCGCCGAAGCGGTCGTGTCCCTTCTGAACGACGAGCAGGCGCGGCGGCACATGGCGGCGCGCGGGCCGGCCTGGGTGCGGGCGACGCGTTCCTATGCCCACCTGGCCACGACCGTGGCCGGCGTGTACCGCCAGGTCTGTGGCGGGCAGCCGGAACACAGCGCCGATCCCGTCGGCGAGGGAGATGCGTGCACCATCGCTGCCGATACCGCCAGAGAAGACGCGGGAGTGCAATGAGTCGCCCTTTCGGCATCGGCAAGACAGCGGGCGCGCTCGCGCTCGCGGCGCTCGCGCTGCAGGTGCGCGGACAGGACATCGACGCTGTCATCGACGACATGCGCCGGGCCAGCGAGGCGCTGCCGATCGCCCCGGAATACGCCTGGCAACGTGCTCCGCAGATCGTCCAGTACACCCCGCGCGGCGCCATGCTGCCCGCCTGGTGGCGCGGCGCGCGGCCGGAGTGGTGCCACGCCGCTCTCAGCTGGTACACCGCTTTCGAGGCCGAGGGCAATGCCGCCGGCAATACGCGGGTCCAGGTGCGCAACCTGCGCCTGTACACCCTGTCCGACGACAGCCGGAAGTGGCGCCTGGCCGACCTCGCGCACATCCCGCATTCGGACCGCTGGGAGTACCCGTTCCGCATCGCCGGTAACGGGACACGGCTGGACGTGCGCGACGAAGCCGGTGGCGGGCACTCGGTCAGGCCGCAGTACCCCTATTTCCTTCATGGATACGGCAGGACCGTGCTGCTGGAAAACCCGGGCGACGTGCGCGCGGTCTTCGTCGCGCTCGAGTTCCGCCTGGTGCTGGAGGACCCCGCCAAGCCGGACGACCGCTCCCGTGCACGCTACGTCGTCAACGCGGGAGCCGACTATTACCCGGGCCTGGGCCGCGACTGGGGCATGGCCTATGCCCCGGGCATCGGCAGCGGCAGGTACCTGCTGGCCACCGCCGACTGGCGCGTCGCCACCCTGCTGGTACCGAATACCGCGCTGGGTGCGAGCTTCGAGGAACTGCGCCGCAATCACCCACCATTGGGCCCGGCCCTGGACGACTAATGAACGACAAGGAATCGCGCATGAATAACGCCTGGATGGTCCACGTCTCACGGAAGGAAGGCCCATGAACCGCTGCCTTCCGTCGAATCGGCTGCTATCGATCAACAACTATTTTTACCGGCGCGGCGGGGCCGAGGTCGTCTTCCTCGAGCAGAACCGCCTGTTTGCAGAGATTGGCTGGGATGTGATTCCCTTCGCCATGCGTCACCCTCTGAACCTGTCTTCACCGTGGAGCGACTATTTCATCGACGAGATCGAGTTCGGCCACGACTACTCGCTCGCTGAAAAACTGACGATGGCGCACAAGGTCGTGTTTTCGCTGGAGGCGCGCCGCAAGATCGTGGCCTTGTCACAGCGCGTGCAGCCGCACATCGCTCATGCACATAATGTCTACCACCATATTTCACCCTCGATCTTTGGCGCGCTGAGGGAGCAAGGCATTCCCACGCTCCTGACGCTGCACGACCTGAAATTGGCCTGTCCCGCCTACAAGATGCTGACCCATGATGGCATTTGCGAACGCTGCAAGGGAGGAAAAGTCTGGAATGTGCTCACCAATCGCTGTGTAAAAGGCTCGTCCACGGTCAGCGCCGTCGTGTTCGCCGAATCGGTGCTGCATCGCCTGCTCGGCACGTACACGCGGAATGTGGACCGTTTCATCGTGCCCAGCCGCTTCTTCCTCGAAAAATTCGTCGAGTGGGGCTATCCCAGGGAACGCTTCGTGCATATCCCAAACTTCGTCGACGCCGGCGCGCTGAAGCCGCAGGGTGTCCCCGGCAGTGCCTTCACTTTCGTCGGCCGCCTGAGCGCGGACAAAGGGCTGGCAACGTTTGTCCGGGCAGCCGCGCAGGCACGGGTGCCGGCGCGCATTGTCGGCACGGGTCCCGAAGAGCAGCCCCTGAGGGCGCTCGCCCACGCGCTGCAAGCCGACGTTACCTTCATGGGCTACCTGAGCGGTAAAGCCCTGTTCGACGCCATCCGCCAATCGCGCGCCGTGGTCTTGCCATCCGAACTGTATGAGAATGCCCCGATGAGCATCATGGAGTCCTATGCACTGGAGCGGCCGGTCGTCGGCTCGGCCATTGGCGGCATCCCGGAACTGGTGCGTTCAGGCGAGACCGGAGAACTGTTTGAAGCCGGCAACGTGGACGCCCTGGCGGCGGTGCTGCGTCGCCTCGCCGCGAGCAGTAGCAGCCGCATCGCCGCAATGGGCAAGAACGGACGCGCCTGGATGATGGAAGACTTCAGCGATCTGCGGTACCGCGAGCGCCTGCTCGCTCTTTACGCGAATGTCGGGGTCCCTTGGGGTTGATGGGGCATCCCAATACGATGACAAGATGCACTGCATGCATCGCATTTACATGAGCGTATAAGTACTTGATCTGATTGGACTTACTTCGATATCCACAAGAAATGTGGATAAGTATGTGGAAAAGGGGCTCTTGACAAGCCGCAAGCGCAGTATTGATGCGGGTTTCAATAAAATGCCCGTTCTGGAGGCAAAAACAAGACCCTTATAAATCAAGGGCTTGCACGAATGCTTCGGAGGTGTTGTAAGACTCTATAAGAAGATTCCTACAAAAATACTGCTTAGGGGATAAGTCAGCAATCGTGCGTCTGGATCCGCTCAAGGCGTGCCCGCCCCTGCCTATTTCCAGGCATTGCGCGCTCGTTCGCGCACCATCATCCGCACGCTGTCCGGCATTGGCTTCCTCGACTGCAACTTATCGGCCGTGATCCAGACGCATTCCTCGAAATGTTTCAGCATGGCCGGCGTGAGGAAACGGGTGCGGGTCGCGTACACATGGCGGTCGCCCATCTGCGCCTGCTGCTTGATGAAGAAGCGGTTCGGCACCACCAGGTGCAGGTGCTCTTTCGCCCGCGTCATCGCCACGTACAACAGGCGCCGCTCTTCCTCGATATCCTCGGCGCTGCCGGTGCTCATGTCGGAGGGAATGCAGCCGTCGATCACGTTCAGCACGTGGACCGACTTCCACTCCTGGCCCTTGGCCGAGTGGATCGTCGACAGGATCACGTAGTCCTCGTCCAGCAGCGGCGGGCCGGCGCGGTCGCTGGTCGCCTCGGGCGGATCGAGCGTGATCTCGGCCAGGAAACTCTCGCGGTTGCCATAGCCGCCGGCCAGCTGGGTCAGCTGCTCCAGGTCGGCCGCGCGCACCGGGGCGTCGTCGTGCAGGCGCTCCAGGTGCGGCAAATACCACTCCTTGGCCAGCTCCAGGTCCGCCGGCCAGCACAGGCCGGGCGTGCGCAGGCGCCGGTAGAGGGCGACGAAGGCTTGCCAGTCGCCCTGGGCCTTGGCCGGCGCTTCGAAGGCCTCGATTGCCTGCACGGCCTCGGGCGCCGCGGCGACAGCGTCGAGCAGGCGCGTGGCGGTGGCCGGACCGATGCCGGGGATGAGTTGCGCCACGCGAAATCCCGCCAGCCGGCCGCTGGGATTTTGTGCGAAGCGCAGCACCGCCAGCACATCCTTGATGTGCGAGGCTTCCAGGAACTTCAGGCCGCCGAACTTCACGAAAGGAATGTTACGGCGCATGAGTTCGAGCTCCAGTGCCGCGCTGTGGCTGGCGGCGCGGAACAGCACCGCCTGGGCGGTGAGCTTGATGCCGGCTTCGCGGTGCTCGAGGATGCGGTTGCAGACCCAGCGCGCCTGTTCGGCCTCGTCGGGAATCAGGACCAATTGCGGCAGGCCGGTCGCGGCCTTGTCCGTCCACAGGGTCTTGGCGTGGCGCTCGAGCGCGGCGGCGATCACGGCGTTCGAGGCGTCCAGGATCGGCTGGGTCGAGCGGTAATTGCGGTCCAGCGTGATCACCTCGGCCGGCTGCGAGAACTGCTTCGGGAAGTCGAGGATGTTGCGCACCGTCGCGCCGCGGAAGGAATAGATCGCCTGGGCGTCGTCGCCGACCACCATCACGCCCTGGCCATCGGGCTTCATGCCGCTGATGATCGCCGACTGCAGGCGGTTGGTGTCCTGGTATTCGTCGACCAGCACGTGGTCGAACAGCGCGCCCAGTTCCGGTCCCAGTTCGGGATCAAGCGCCATCTCGGCCCAGAACAGCAGCAGGTCGTCGTAGTCGAGCACGTTCTGTTCCTGCTTGGCGTCGACGTAGGCGCCGAACAGGCGCTTCAATTCGTCTTCCCATTCGCTGCACCAGGGGAAGGTGCTTTGCAGGACCTGGGCCAGCGGCTCGCGCGAATTGACCACGCGCGAATAGATGGACAGGCAGGTGCCCTTCAGCGGAAAGCGCTTCTGGGTCTGGGTCAGGCCGATCTCGTGGCGCACCAGGCCCATCAAATCTTCGGCATCGCCGCGGTCGTGGATGGTGAAGGACGCGTCCAGGCCGATGCGGCCGGCGAATTCGCGCAGCAGGCGCGCCCCGATGCTGTGGAAGGTGCCGGCCCAGGGCAGCGTCGTCACCTGCGCCGTGGCACGACCCGCGCTGCCCATGATGCGCTGCAGGACATTGCCGGCGCGCCGGGTCATCTCGTTGGCCGCGCGCCGCGAGAAGGTCAGCAGCAGGATGCGCTGGGGATCGGCGCCGCCCTGGATCAGGCGCGCCACCCGGTGCGCCAGGGTATTCGTCTTGCCGGAGCCGGCGCCGGCCACCACCAGCAGCGGCCGCGTGGCCGGCGCCCCGATGTCGTGCTCGACGGCGGCGCGCTGCGCCGGATTCAAGCTGGCAAAAGGATCGTCGGCGGTCGTGGGGTCGGACGAGATCGTTGAGGGTGCGGCGGCGACGGTCATGGAAGAAGGACAGGGAGCGGACAGCTCAACTGTACATTTGTCCAGTACGCTTTCGCAAGTGCATTTTGCATTCCAAATCGACAAGCTTGTGGCAAAAAGCGCGCACCTGTCTCGCCGCCTCTTCAAACCTTCCCCTAACAAGCTGTGCTAAGTGGGCGAATCTAAAGGGCTTTTCGGGATATCCACAAAGTTTGTGAATAACTTTGTGGAAAAGCCGGGGCTTGACATCGCGAAAGCGCGGCAGGATGCGGCTTTCAACAAAATGCCCAAACGGCGTGCAATGCCGAACACAAGGAAAATCAATGACTTGCACGCATTTCCAGAGACTGGCGTGCAAGTGTGCTGGAATTAAAAAAAAGAAATTTTTGTGTATAAGCGAGGCCCTTGCGGCGCCACAAAGATGCAGTTCTGATATCGCATATCCAACCTGCAGAGCAACTTTTACTGACTGGCACGGCGTCGCGCCGGTTCCAGCAAGACCCGTTCGATCACGGCGCACGCGACATTACGCGAGCGCAGGTACTCGACCGCGCACATCGTGTTGGCATTCGACTGGACCGCGATCCCGTCGTCGACGATCACGCGCTGCCGGACATCGGTACGGGCCTCACCCGCGTCCAGTACGGCAACGCCGCCTGGGTCTGCACTCTGCGCCATCCGTCCCCCACCTTGTCGTCGTTAAACTCCTTGCGTAAAGGAGTATTGATCAAGAAGCGCCAATGTCAATGTCATTTTTCCATCGAAAAACAAATAAGAGCGGCGCCGCCTCCCCTTCGCATCCCGCCATCCATCCTTGCGCCATCCATTTCCCAGGACGCCTAGAATGGCCGCGCTGTTCCCATCAATCCACCAGCGAGGCATCCATGAGCACGACATCTCAACCGGATATGAACCCTGGCGACGAAGCCGCGCCCGGTACGCCCGGCGCCGGCGAAGACATCTGCGACGCCTGCTCGGGCAGCGGCAAGCAGGCCGACGGCAAGCCCTGTCCCCAGTGCGGCGGCAGCGGCAAGGTCATGCGCGGGATCGGAGGCGGTTAGTTGCGTAGTAGAAACATCAAGGCGATAATCGCTGCATGACGACCGAGCCATCCAGCGACCATCCGCGCCCCGCCACCCTGCCCGACCTGTTCATCGCCTTCACGCTGCTGGCCCTGCAGGGCTTCGGCGGCGTGATGGCGGTCGTCCAGCGCGAGATGGTCGAGCGCCGGCGCTGGCTGACCCAGGACGAATTCATCGAAGATTGGGCGGTGGCCCAGATCATGCCGGGACCGAACGTGGTCAACCTGTCGATGATGATCGGCGCGCGCTACTTCGGCCTGGCCGGCGCCATGACCGCCCTGGCCGGCCTGCTGGCGGCGCCGCTGGTGCTGATCCTGCTGCTGGCCACCGTGCATGCCCGCTTCGCCGGCAATCCGTACGTCGCCGGCGCCCTGCGCGGCATGGCGGCGGTCTCCGCCGGGCTGATCGCCGCCACCGGCCTGAAACTCACGAATGCGCTGGCGCGCAATCCCATGCCGCTGGCCTGGTGCATCGCCATCGGCGCGCTGGCCTTCGTGCTGCTGGCCCTGGTCAAGGCGCCGCTAATCTCCGTGTTGCCGCTTCTCGGCGGCCTCGGCTTCATCCTGAGCTACCGGAAGCTGAAGTCATGAGCGCCCAGGCCGTCGCCCTGAGCCTGTCCTGGCACGACTGGCTCAACCTGTTCGCGCATTACCTGATGCTGTCGCTGATGTCGCTCGGCGGCGCGATCGCGACCACCTCGGAAATGCACCGCTTCCTGGTCGAGCAGCGCGGTTGGCTGACCCAGGCCCAGTTCAACGATTCGATCGCCCTGGCCCAGGCCTCGCCCGGCCCGAACGTGCTGTTCGTGGCGCTGATGGGCTGGCAGGTCGGCATGAACGCCGGCAGCACCACGGCCGCCTTCCTTGGCGTCGCGACCACGATGATCGGCATCATGCTGCCCTCGACCGTCTTCACCTACCAGGTCGCCCAGTGGGGCCACCGCAACCGCGAACTGCGCGCCGTGCGCGCCTTCAAGCAGGGCATGGCGCCGATGGTGATCGCGATGCTGCTGTCGACCGCCTGGATCCTGGCCAGCTCGGGCGCGCGCGGCGCGGCCGACTGGCCGCTGTGGCTGCTGGCCATTGCGAGCTGCGTGGTGGTCTGGCGCACCAGGATTCACCTGCTGTGGGTGCTGGGGGCCGGGGCCGTGCTCGGGGCGTTCGGGATCGTGTGAAGGCTGGCGCGCGGCTTTTCGGCTGATCGAGCATTCTACGGCGTGGGTTCAAGAACCCACCCTACAAACCGGTTTTACGTAGGGTGGGTTCTCGAACCTACGCGGTACGACATCCGATCAATCGAAACGCCACGCGTTGCCCGCCCCAAACTGAACCAAACTGGCATACTTGCACCGTCACCCAACAACGGATAACAACATGACACAACTCCTGAGCGAACACGCCTGCTTCGGCGGCACCCAGCGTTTCTACCAGCACGACTCGAGCGCCATCGGCCTGCCGATGAAGTTCTCGGTCTACCTGCCGCCCGGCGCCGAAGGCAAGCAGCTGCCGGTGCTGTTCTACCTGGCCGGCCTGACCTGCACCGAAGAGACCTTCATGACCAAGGCCGGCGCCCAGCGCGTCGCGGCCGAGGAAGGCCTGATCCTGGTGGCGCCCGACACCAGCCCGCGCGGCGCCGGCGTGCCCGGCGAGACCGACAGCTGGGACTTCGGCGCCGGCGCCGGCTTCTACGTCGATGCCACGCAAGCGCCATGGGCCCAACGCTACCGCATGTACAGCTACATCCTGGAACTGCGCGAACTGGTGATGCGCGAGTTCGGCGCCGACCCGGCCCGCTGCGGCATCTTCGGCCACTCGATGGGCGGCCACGGCGCGCTGGTGCTGGCACTGAAGAATCCGGAGCTGTTCCGTTCGGTCTCGGCCTTCGCGCCGATCGCCGCGCCCTCGCGCTGTCCCTGGGGCGAAAAGGCCTTCGGCGGCTACCTCGGCACGGACCGCGCGGCCTGGCACGCGTACGACGCGACCGAACTGGTCGCGAGCGGCCCGGTGCGCTTCCCGCAGGGGATCCTGGTCGACCAGGGCCTGGCCGACAAATTCCTGCCCGACCAGCTGAACCCGGACGCCTTCGAGGCCGCCTGCCGCGCCGCCGGCCAGCCGCTCGCGCTGCGCCGCCATGCCGGCTACGACCACGGCTATTACTTCATCTCGACCTTCGTCGAGGATCACCTGCGCTTCCACCGCCGCCAGCTCGGCTGAGCGCTCCACCGGCGCGCTCCGGTTGGTTCAGACCGTCCGGCGCGCCACTGGTTCCCTCTTTCCGCATGTCCGCTAGCCCTGCGCAATTACCCGCGCACTAACGCGTTCCCTCTTCTTCCGCGCGCCTTGAAAACGCGGCGGCGCTGCCCTATAAATCAGGTGCGGCGCCATGCCGCGCATGTTCATCATGATGAAAGGAGGCCTATCATGAATCTCGTCAGAAGAGGCAGTACGCCACTGTCGGCTTATCGCTCGGGTGCGGTCGAGGACCAGTTCGGCCGCCTCGTCGAAAGCATGTTCGAAGACTTTTTCGCACCGCTGGCGCAGGGCGGCGGCGGCCTGCGCGACAGCGCCGCCGTGCCGCGGCTGGACATGAGCGAGACCGAACAGGCCTACGAAATCCAGGCCGAGATGCCGGGCGTCGACAAGGAAGACCTGAAGGTCGCCATCGATCGCCAGCGCGTCACGATCGAAGGAGAATGCCGCAAGGCAAACGAGCGGCGCGAGGGCGAAAACGTGGTGTATTCTGAACGTTCAGCACGCAAGTTCATGCGCAGCTTCACCTTGCCGACCGAGGTCGACGATACGGCGGCACAGGCGAAACTGGAAAACGGCGTCCTGCACCTGACGCTGCCCAAGAAACAGGGCAGCGAGGCGCGCCGCCTGACCATCCAGTAAGCCTTGCGGCGGCAAGCGCGGCGGCCGGCAGCGGCGCCTGTAGTAAAGCTGGAGTAGTAAAGCCGCCAGTAGTACAGCCGGCAGTGGTACAGCCGGTTGGATGGCTCGGAGTGCACGACATGACGGACCTCGAGCGTTTCAAGAATCGCGCCCAGGCCGGAATGTTGCTGGCCAGGAGGCTGGCCCCGTATGCGCGGCACGCCGCGACGCCGCGGTCCGCAGCCGGGCCCGATGCCATCGTGCTGGCCCTGCCGCGCGGCGGCGTGCCGGTCGCCTTCGCGGTGGCGATGACGCTGGAGCTGGAACTCGACCTGCTCATCGTGCGCAAGCTCGGCCTGCCCTGGCAGCCCGAGTACGCGATCGGCGCCGTCGGCAGCGGCGGGGTGCAGGTGCTGCAGCCGGGCGTGCCCGGCCTGATGGGCGTGACGCGCGAGGAGGTCGATGCGATCGCCGCGCGCGAGCTGGCCGAGATCGAGCGGCGCGCCCGCGTGTACCGGGGCGGGCGTGCCGAGCCGGCGTTGGCGGGTCGGGTCGCGATCGTCGTCGACGACGGCATCGCGACCGGCGCGACGATGGCGGCGGCGGTCCAGGTCGCGCGCCGGCGCCAGGCGGCGCGCGTGGTGGTCGCGGTGCCGGTGGCGCCGCCGGAGACGCTGCGCGCGCTGGCGCCGGACGTGGACGAACTGGTCTGCCTGGCGGCGCCGCCGCGCTTTCGCGCGGTGAGCCAGTGGTACGACACGTTCGACCAGACGAGCGACGAGGAAGTACAGGATTTGCTGGCGATGGCCTGGCGCCACCAGGACGATCGCCGGCCTGATCAACAACCCAACAGAGAGGACAGAACATGAAACAGACGAGCACCGAGACCGGTTTCGATTTCGACACGAACGATCTTGCCAAGCTGCTGGGCGGCGCCGCCGCCGGCGCCCTGCTGATGTACATGCTCGACCCCGATCGCGGCAGCGCACGCCGCTCGATGTCGACCGCCGCGATCCGCAACGCCGGTTCGCGCACCGGCAGCGCGCTGGGCAATGTCTGGCACGGCATCGGCGAACGCGTCGGCGCGATGGCCAGCCAGGCCGGCGACGCCGCCGGCGACCTGGCCGACGAGGCCGGCACCCGCGCCAACCGTATGCTCGAGTCGGCCAAGCCGAACGGCGCCGGCCACCGGGTCTGGAACGATACCGTGAACGGTGTCTCGCACATGGCCGACAAGGCCGGCGACGAACTCGACGTCGCCGGCTCGCGCCTGAGCCGCCTGGCCAGCCAGGCCGGCGACAGCATGATGGGCGCGCTGAACCTGCACGGCCGCGACGACCTGAACGCCCTGCTGCGCAATCCGGCGGTGGTCGGTGGCGGCCTGCTCGGCCTGCTGGGCCTGATGCGCCGCTCGCCGCTGGCCGGCATGCTCGGCCTGGCCGGGCTGGCGCTGGCCGCACGTAACGCCGGCGGCGCCGGCGGCCAGGGACTGTCGAGCCTGCTCGGCAGCGGCCGCGGCCGCGGCCAGAGCGTCGAGCTGGAGAAATCGATCCGCATCGATGCCTCGCCCGAGGACGTCTATGAAATGTGGAGCAACTACGAGAACTTCCCGCGCTTCATGTCGCACGTGGTCGAGGTGCGCGACACCGGCCGCCGCCGCTCGCACTGGGTGGTGCAGGGGCCGGCCGGCAGCCAGTTCGAGTGGGACTCGGTGCTGACCGAACAATCGAAGGGCAAGCGCCTGGCCTGGCGCAGCGAACCGGGCGCCCAGATCGCGAACGCCGGCTCGGTCACCTTCGAGCCCTACCGCGGCGGCACCCTCGCCACCGTGCGCCTGTCGTACACGCCGCCGGCCGGCATGGTCGGCCACGGGCTGGCGGTGCTGCTCGGCGCGGACCCGAAGCGCCAGATGGACGACGACCTCGCCCGCATGAAGCACTTCATCGAACGCGGGGTGATCCCGCGCGACGCCGCGTCGCGCGAGAAGCCGGGCAGCCGCTTCCTGCACTGAGCCGCACTGACCCGAGGTCATGGTGACCGCGACAGACATCAGCGCCGCCGCCCTGGCGGATGCCGCCCACCCGCTCGACGGCGGGCCGGGCGACTACGACGCCCTGATGAACCTCGTGGGCGACGCCCGCTTCGTCCTGATCGGCGAAGCGACCCACGGCACCCACGACTTCTACGAGGAAAGGGCGCGCATCACCCAGCGCCTGATCCGCGAAAAGGGCTTCACCGCCGTGGCCGTCGAGGCGGACTGGCCCGATGCCTATCGCGTCAACCGTTACATGCGCGGCGAAGGCCGCGACGGCTCCGCGAACGAGGCGCTGTCCGGCTTCGAGCGCTTCCCGGCCTGGATGTGGCGCAACACCGACGTATCCACCTTCGTGGACTGGCTGCGCGCCCATAACGAGGGCGTGCGCGCCGGCCCGAAGGTCGGGTTCTACGGGCTCGACCTGTACAGCCTCTTTACGTCGGTAAAGGAAGTACTGAACTACCTCGAACAAGTCGACCCGACCGCCGCAGCGGAAGCGCGGCGCCGCTATGCCTGCTTCGACCACTACGGCGAGGACAGCCAGCACTACGGCTATGCCACCGGCGTCGGCCTGTCGGAATCCTGCCAGCAAGGGGTGCTGACCCAGCTGCAGGAATTGCAGCAGCGCGCCTTCGACTACATGCAGGCCGACGGTGCCTCCGCCGAAGACGCCTTTTTCTACGCCCAGCAGAACGCGCGCCTGGTCAAGAATGCCGAAGAATACTACCGCACCATGTTCCGCGGCCGCATCTCGTCCTGGAACCTGCGCGACAGCCACATGGCGGAAACCCTGGACGCGCTGGCGCGCCACCTCTCGCGCGACGGCGAGCCGGCGAAGATCGTGGTCTGGGAACACAATTCCCACATCGGCGACGCCCGCGCGACCGAAGTGGGCGGCCTGGGAGAATGGAACGTCGGCGAACTGGCGCGCAAGGCCTACCCCGGCCAGACCTGCCTGATCGGCTTCTCGACCTACGACGGCCACGTCACGGCCGCGTCGGAGTGGGATGGCCCGGCCGAGCGCAAGCGCGTGCGCCCCGCCCTGCACGGCAGCTACGAGGAATTGCTGCACCAGGTCGGCCTGCCGCGCTACTACCTGAACCTGCGCGACGACACCCCGGTGCGCCGCCTGATGCTCGAACGCCGGCTGGAACGCGCGATCGGCGTGCTCTACCTGCCGCGCAGCGAACGCCAGAGCCATTACTTCAACGCCCAGATGGCCCAGCAATTCGACGCCATCATCCACATCGACCGCACCGACGCCCTGGTGCCGCTCGACGCCACCAGCGGCTGGCATTCGGGCGAACCGCCGGAGACGTATCCGGAAGGGATCTGAACGCGGCGCTCTCGGCCATGCAGGCGGGGCCGGCGCAGGCCCGTTCAGCTCTGTCGCGTCCCGCACTCCGTGCAGAACTTGGTCCCCGGCTGCAGCATCGTCGCACAGCTCGTGCAAGCGACCTGCTGCACCATCCTGAAGCCGCATTCCGGGCAGAACTTGCCGCCGTGGGTCTCGGCCCGGCATTGCGGGCAGACCAGTTGCATCGCCTCGTCGACGGCGTGGCGCCCGCCCCGCACCTTTCCCTCGGCCGTGGCGCGTTCGGACGCGGCGGACACTTCGCCGGCCGCCCGCGCCTGGATGATCTTCACCTGGACATTCGGCGCGCAGTTGAAGCACAGGCCGTTCGCCGCGTCGAAACAGGTGCCGCACACATAGTCGTGACAATTTCCGCAGCGGTTGAAATGCGCCTTGCCTGCGGCGATGGCCTCGGTAAAGGCCGCGTCGCGTGCGCTGTGCCAGCCTGCCTCGGCCATCCCCGAGAGGACCCGGCTGGCATTGCCCAGCATGCCGCCGAACATGCTGGCGCCCTTCTGCAGCCAGCCCGAGGCCTGGGCGCTGCGGTAGGGCTGGAAGTGGGTGCGCCAGCGGTCGCTGCAACGCTCGCAATAAAACTCGAACTGGAAGCCGGCGTCGACGCCGGTGGCATCGCTCAGGTCACGCACATTGCTCGCAAACTGCATCTCGGACATGGTCTCTCGCCTGTTGTCATATCAGCGGCGATTATATGCAGTTAACAAAAAAGCACCATGCAATCCGCATAGCGAACGCGACGGCGTCGTGGATGTACCACGCCGTCGCGGCTGCAACAATTTGCCAACAATAAACTGGTCATTGCCGGGTTTTTTATTGCCGGGTTTTGGTAGCATGCTCAAGTTTATTATCAGGCAAGGATGAGCCCATGAGTCAAATTACGCTGAACATCAACGGCAAACGGCAGCAGGTCGATGTCGACGCCGACACCCCGCTGCTGTGGGCCCTGCGCGATTCGCTCGGCCTGGTCGGCGCCAAGTATGGCTGCGGCGCCGGGATGTGCGGCGCCTGCACCGTCCACATCGACGGCGTGCCGACCCGCTCCTGCCTGACGCCGGTCTCCAGCCTCGGCAACCAGAAGATCGTCACCATCGAGGGCCTGGACAAGCACCACCAGCACCCGCTGCAGCAGGCCTGGCAGGAACTCGACGTGCCGCAGTGCGGCTACTGCCAGTCGGGCCAGATCATGAGCGCCTGCGCCCTGCTGAAGCAGCATCCGAAACCGACCGATGCCCAGGTCGACGAGGCCATGGCCGGCAACCTGTGCCGCTGCGCCACCTACACCCGCATCCGCGCCGGCATCCACCGCGCCGCCGAGATCGCCGCCAACGGAAAGGGCAAGAAATGAGCGCCCCGGTTTCCGCTTCGCGCCGCCGCTTCCTGCGCACCGGCGCCATGGGCGCGGGCGCCCTCGTGATCGGCATGGGCGCCGGCGGCGCGCTCGCCGCGCCCGCCTCCGCCCCGGCCGCCGCCGACGCCTTTACGCCGAACGTCTTCATCCGTATCGACCGCAAGGGCATCGTCACCCTGGTGTCGAAACAGCCGGAAATCGGCCAGGGCATCAAGACCTCGCTGCCGATGGTGATTGCCGAAGAACTCGAGATCGACTGGAAGGACGTGCGCATTGTCCAGGGCGACCTGAATCCGGCCTACGGCAGCCAGGGCGCGGGCGGCTCGACCTCGACCCCGACCAATTACGAAAACTTCCACCGCCTGGGCGCCGCCGCGCGCACCGTCCTGGTGCAGGCAGCGGCCCAGACCTGGGGCGTCCCGGTGTCCGAATGCGGCGCGGCCCACGGCGCGGTCGTGCATGGCCCCTCGAAACGCAAGCTCGGCTATGGCGCCCTGGTGCCGCTGGCCGCCACCCTGCCGGTGCCGGATGCGGCCACGGTCCAGCTGAAGGACCCGGCGACCTACAAGCTGCTGGGCACCCGCATCGGCGGCGTCGACAATGCGGCGATCGTCAGCGGCAAGCCCCTGTTCGGCATCGATATCCAGTTGCCCGGCATGCTGTACGCGGTCTACGCGAAATGCCCGGTATTCGGCGGCAAGCCCGTCAACGCCAACCTGGACGCGATCAAGGCCATGTCCGGCGTGAAGGATGCCTTCATCGTCGAGGGCACCGACAACCTGAACGGCCTGCGCCCGGGCGTGGCGATCGTCGCCACCTCGACCTGGGCCGCCTTCAAGGCGCGCCGCGCGCTGGAAGTGAAGTGGGACGAAGGCGTCGGCGCGAACCACAGCTGGGCGGACTTCGCGGCCCAGGCCAAGGCGGCCGCCGGCAAGCCGGGCACGACCACGCTGCGCAAGGACGGCGACGTGGCGCAGGCATTCGCCGGCGCCGCGAAAACGGTCGAAGCGAGCTACAGCTACCCCTTCATCTCGCACGCCAGCATGGAGCCGCAGAACTGCACCGCCTGGTTCAAGCAGGACGGCACGCTGGAGCTGTGGGCGCCGACCCAGAACCCCGGTTCCGGCCAGGCCCTGGTGACCACGACCTTCGGCATTCCGAAGGAAAAGATCACGCTGCACATCATCCGCAGCGGCGGCGGCTTCGGCCGGCGCTTAAGTTCCGACTTCATCGTCGAAGCCACCGCGATTGCGCAGAAAGCCGGCGCGCCGGTCAAGCTGACCTGGACCCGCGAGGACGACCTGCAGCACGACCATTTCCGACCGGGCGGCTTCCACCACCTGCGCGGCGGAGTCGACGCCAATGGCAAGCTGGTCGGCTGGCACAACCACTTCGTCACCTTCGCCAACCGCGTCGAACGCGAGGGCAAGTCGATCCTGCAGCCGGGCAGCGGCGGCAGCCTGTCCGGCGACGAGTTCCCGGGCCGCTGGCTGGGCAACTGCCTGCTGGAACAGACCGCGCTCGAATGCCGCATCCCGATGGGACCGTGGCGCGCGCCGGGCAGCAGCGTGTTCTCCTGGGTCTTCCACAGCTTCATCGACGAGCTGGCCCATGCGGCCGGCCGCGATCCGGTCGCGTTCCGTCTCGAACTGCTGGGCGACAAGGACATCGTGCCGGGCACCGGCGAGCGCGGCCAACCCTACAGCGTATCGCGCATGCGCAACGTGCTGAAAGCCGTGGCCGAGAAGGCGGACTGGGGCAAGCGCAAGTTCGGCCCCGGCCAGGGCGCGGGTGTCGCCTTCCACTTCAGCCACCGCGGCTACGTGGCCGAAGTGGCCGAGGTGACGGTGTCCAAGGAAGGCCAGCTGAAGGTCGACCGCGTGGTGGTGGTAAGCGACATCGGCGCCCAGATCGTCAACCTGAGCGGCGCCGAGAACCAGGTGCAGGGTTCGGTGATCGACGGCCTGTCGACCTTGATGCTCCCGGAGCTGAACATCGACAAGGGCCGCGTCGTGCAGAGCAACTTCCACGACTACCAGCTGCTGCGCATGCCGGACACGCCCACGAAGATCGACATCCACTTCCTGAAGACGGACTACCCGGTGACGGGCCTGGGCGAACCGGTCCTGCCGCCGCTGGCGCCGGCCGTCTGCAATGCGATTTTCGCGGCGACCGGCAAGCGCGTGCGTGAGCTGCCGCTAAGCAAGACGGATCTGAGCTGGAGCTAATATAGCGTAGGGTGGGCGCCCCGTGCCCACGCGTGACGTCTGCATCATGTTGGCGTCATCAAGCCCCGTGCCCACGCGTGACGTCCGCGTCATGTTGGCTTCCATGAAGCTCCCCGTGCCCACGAGTGAAGCCTGCCTCGTACTGGCGGCCATGAAGCGCTGCGTCGACGCATCGTTCACGCGTAGGCACGGGGCGCCCACCCTACGTCCCTTCCGCTCGCTTCAACGTTATGCCATCCCGCTGCGCCGGGCCGCGGCGTGCGCCGGGTCGTTGTCCTTGGCACCGTGGTGCTCGAGGATCGCCGCGGCACGCTCCAACTGGGCGGCGTTCGCCGCGGTGACGGTGATGACGCACTTGCTGATCTCCAACCCCGGCGTGTACACGTCCTTGTAGTCGGTGCCGCCCTTCACTGCCGGCGAATCGCCCACCGTGAAATTCGCCTCGGACGGGCCGGCCTCGTCGCCGGTATGGCTGATCTCGATCCCGTTCGCGTCAAATCCCTCCGCCAGCAGCGCCTGGCGCGCGGCCTCGGCGTCTTCGATTTTTTCCACTACACGTACGATCTGGTTCATGGTCGCTCCAATGTTACGTTTAAAACAACCGTACCAGAAACGCCCCCATGACGGCGCTCAGTCGGGCGGGTTGTCAGACGAATTGTCAGGCGAGTTGTCCGGGATCACCGCCGTCACATCGATCTCCACCCTCGCCCGGTCCTCCATCAGCGCCGCCACCTGCACCGCGCTCATCGCCGGGTAATGGCGCCCGATCACCTCGCGGTAGGCCGCGCCCAGCGCCGCGCCGGCGCCCAGGTATTCGCGCTTGTCGAGCACGTACCAGGTCATGCGCACGATATGCCCGGGTCCGGCGCCGGCCTCGGCCAGCACGGCGACGATGTTCGCCAACGCCTGGCGCGTCTGGGCGACGAAGTCGTCCGAATGGAAGCGTCCTTCGGCGTCCCAGCCGACCATGCCGCTGACGTGCACCTGCAAGCCGCGCGCCGCCACGCCGTTGGCGTAGCCCTTCGGGCGCGGCCAGCCGGGCGGCTGCAACACCTGCATCAGTTCGCTCATGCCCGCCCCCGCGCCGCCTGGGCGGCGGCATGGTCGGCCAGCAGTTCGCGCGCGATGATCAGCTGCTGCACTTCGCTGGCGCCCTCGTAGATGCGCAGCGCCCGGATCTCGCGGTAGAGCGTTTCCACCGGCTGGCCGCTGACCACGCCCAGGCCGCCGAACATCTGCAGCGCGGCGTCGATCACGGCTTGCGCGTTCTCGGTGGCGGTGAGCTTGGCCATGGCTGCCGCACGCGTGACGCGCCGTCCCTGGTCGCGCTCCCAGGCGGCGCGGTAGGTCAGCAGGGCCGCGGCGTCGATCCTGGTCGCCATTTCGGCCAGTTTGGCCTGGGTGATCTGGAAGTCGGCCAGGGTCTTGCCGAACATGCGGCGCGAGGCTGCCCGCTCGAGCGCCTCGTCCAGGGCGCGCCGTGCGAAACCGAGCGCGGCGGCCGCGACCGAGGTGCGGAACACGTCGAGGGTGGCCATCGCCACCTTGAAGCCCTGCCCGCCCGCGCCGATGCGGGCCGACGCCGGAATCTGGCAATGCTCGAAACGCAGGCGCGCCAGCGGATGCGGGGCGATCACCTCGATGCGCTCGGCGACCGTGAGGCCCGGCGTATCGGCGTCGACGATGAAGGCCGAGATGCCGCGCGCGCCGTCCGCCTCGCCGCTGCGGCCGAACACCACGTAGAAGTCGGCGATGCCGCCGTTCGAAATCCAGGTCTTCTCGCCGTCCAGCACATACTGGTCGCCGTCGAGGCGCGCGGCGCAGGCCATGGCCGCCACGTCCGAGCCGGCCTCGGGTTCGGACAGCGCGAAGGCGGCGATCGCCCGGCCGGCCGCCACCCGCGGCAGGTAGCGCAGCTTCTGTTCCTCGCTGCCGAACAGGGCGATGGCGCCGCTGCCCAGGCCCTGCATGGCAAAGGCGAAGTCGGCCAGGCCCGCGTGGCGCGCCAGGGTCTCGCGGATCAGGCAGATGGCGCGCGTATCGATGGCGTCGCGCGTGCCGCCGTAGTCGCGCCCGCCGACCGCGTGGCGCAGCCAGCCGCCCGCGCCCAGTTGCGCGACCAGCGTGCGGCAGGCGTGGTCGACATCCGCGCCATGCGCGGCGGACAAGTGTTGCGTGGCCCAGGCGTCGAGCTCGCGCGCCAGCGCGCCGTGGCGCGGCTCGAAAAACGGCCAGTCCAGGTAAGCCGTGTCGCTCATCTCAGTCCCCCTCGAAACGCGGCTGTTCGCGCGCGACGAACGCGTGATAGGCGCGGTGGAAATCGTTGGTCGCCATGCAGATCGCCTGGGCTTGCGCTTCGGCCTCGATCGCTTCGTCCACGCCCATGTTCCATTCCTGCTGCAGCATTTTCTTGGTCATGCCGTGGGCGAAGGTCGGGCCGGCCGCGAGCGCGGCGGCGAAGGCCTGGGCTTCGGGCAGCAGGTCATGCGGCGCGCACAAGCGGTTCAGGAAGCCCCAGCGCTCGGCTTCCTCGCCGCCCATGCCGCGCCCGGTGTACAGCAGCTCGGCCGCCCTGCCCTGGCCGATCACGCGCGGCAGCAGTGCGCAGGCTCCCATGTCGCAGCCGGCCAGGCCGACGCGCGCGAACAGGAAAGCGGTCTTGCTGCGGGCGGTGCCGTAGCGGATGTCCGAACCCAGGGCCAGCATGGCCCCGGCGCCGGCGCAGACGCCGTCGATCGCGGCCACGATGGGCTGCGGGCAGGCGCGCATCGCCTTCACCACGTCGCCGGTCAGGCGGGTAAAGGCCAGCAGGCCCGGCATGTCGAGCCGGGTCAAGGGCCCGATGATCTCGTGGACGTCGCCGCCCGAGCAGAAATTCTCGCCGCTGCCGGCCAGCACCACGGCCTGGATGTCGTCGGCGCGGGCGAACGCGCGGAACAGCTCGCGCAGCTCGGCGTAGGAATCGAAGGTCAGCGGATTCTTGCGTTCGGGGCGGTTCAGGGTCAGCGTGGCGACGCCGTTCTCGACCTCGAACAGGAAGTGCTGGGCGGGATAGCCTGCCAGGCTGCCGCGGTGGCCGGGCAGCGCGTGCGGCTCGCCCTTCAGGTATCGCATGGTGTACTCCAGGTTGGGATTCAGATGTCAGGGACCGGTGCGGCGCGCGGCGCGAGGGCCGCGGCCTGCTGGCGCTCCCGCTCCAGGTTGCGCTCGAGCTGGGCCTTGCCGGCGCGGTACTGCCTGGGCCAGGCGGCGCCCGTGTAGCCGATGCGCGCGGCCTCGGCCAGGGTCCAGGCGGGGTTGGCCAGGTGCGGGCGCGCCACCGCGCACAGGTCGGCCCGGCCCGAGGCGATGATGCCGTTGGCGTGGTCGGCCTCGTAGATGGCGCCGACCGCGATGGTCGGAATGTGCGCCTCGTTGCGGATGCGGTCGGCGAACGGCGCCTGGTACATACGCCCGTACTGCGGGCTTTCGTCGCGGCTGACCTGGCCCGACGAGCAGTCGATCATGTCGGCGCCGGCGTCGCGGAACAGGCGCGCGACGACGACCGCGTCGTCGGGCGTCAGGCCGCCCGGGGTCCAGTCGTGGGCCGAGATGCGCACGCTGATCGGCAGCTGGCGCGGCCACACCGCGCGCAACGCCGCGAACACTTCGAGCGGGAAGCGGCAGCGGTTCTCGATGCTGCCGCCGTAGTCGTCCTGGCGGCGGTTGGTCAGCGGCGAGATGAAGCTCGACAACAGGTAGCCGTGGGCGCAATGCAGTTCCAGCCAGTCGAAGCCGGCCTCGCGCGCCGCCATCGCCGCGCGCACGAAGTCGGCGCGGATGCGCACCATGTCGATCCGGCTGGCCTCGCGCGCCCACTGCGACACGCCTGCGATGTACTGCTGGTGCGAGGCGGCCACCAGCGGCCAGCTGCCGGACTCGAGCGGCAGGTCGATGCCGTCCCAGGCGCGCCGGGTCGAGCCCTTGGCGCCGGCGTGGCCCAGCTGGACGCCGATCTTCGCGTCGCTGTTGGCGTGCACGAAGTCGACGATGCGGCGCCAGGCCAGCGTGTGCACCGGCGAATACAGGCCCGGACAGCCGGGCGTGATGCGGGCCTCGGCCGAGACGCAGGTCATTTCCGCCATCACCAGCGCGGCGCCGCCGAGGGCGCGCGCGCCCAGGTGCATCAGGTGGTAGTCGCCGACCGTGCCGTCGACGGCCGAGTACTGCGCCATCGGCGAGACGACGATGCGGTTCTTCAGCGTGACCCCGCGCACCCGGTAGGGCGTGAACATCGGCGGCGGCGCCGGTTCCGCAGACGGTGCAGCAACAGGCAGGCTCACCCCGGCCTGGACGCAGGCGCGTTCGGCCAGCCAGCGCTCGAAGCCGGCGACGTAGGCCGGGTCGCGCAGGCGCAGGTTCTCGTGCGAGAGGCGCTGGCTGCGCGTGAGCAGCGAATAGGCGAACTGCTCGGCTTCCATGGCGCTGTAGCGCTCGACGTTCTCGAACCATTCCATCGAGTTGCGCGCGGCGCTTTGCAGTTTCAGCACTTCGAGCGCGCGCGCCTCGCGGTAGCCGGCCAGCACCTCGGGCAGTTCGGCGACGCCGCGCCCGCTGCAGCGGCGCGCCAGCTCGATCGCGTCTTCCAGCGCCAGCTTGGTGCCGGAGCCGATCGAGAAGTGGGCGCTGTGGGCGGCGTCGCCGAGCAGGACCAGCGGCACGCGGCAGCCGTCGACCTGTTCCCAGTGCACCCATTCGCGGCAGACGATGCGCGGAAAGCGCGTCCACATGCCTGAACCGCGCACGTGGCCGGCGGCCGCCATCAGCGGATGGCCGTCGAGGTGGCGCGCGAACAGGCGCTCGCAGAAGGCCAGCGTGTCCTCGACCCCGAGGTCCTCCAGCCCGCTGGCGCGCCATGTCTCGTCCGGCGTCTCGACGATGAAGGTCGAGGTCTCGCCGTCGTACTGGTAGGCGTGCGCCTGGAACCAGCCGTGCGGCGTATGCTCGAACGCGAACGTGAAGGCGTCGAACTTTTTCGTGGTGCCCAGCCACACGAAGCGGCAGTGGCGCTGCTCGACCTGCGGCTGGTAGACGGCCGCGTGGCGCGTGCGGATGCGGCTGTGGATGCCGTCGGCGGCCAGCACCAGGTCGGCCCGGTGGCGCCGCGCCAGTTCCAGTTCGTCCATGACCGGGCTGTCGAACAGCAGCCGCACGCCGAGCTCCTCGCAGCGCGCCTGCAGGATGGCCAGCAGGCGCTTGCGCGCGATGCCGCAGAATCCGTGGCCGCCGGAGACGATGGCGCGGCCCCTGAAATGGATGGCAATGTCGTCCCAGTGGTTGAAGGCGTTCAGGATGGCGCGGGCGGTGGGCGGATCGGCCGCCTCCAGGTTGCCCAGCGTCTGGTCCGAAAACACCACGCCCCAGCCGAAGGTGTCGTCACGGCCGTTGCGTTCGACCACCGTCACCTCGTGCGCAGGATCGTCCTGCTTGAGCAGCAGTGCGGCATACAGGCCGGCCGGTCCCCCTCCCACGCACACGATCTTCATTGCGGCTCCGGTTGTCTTTTCTACAGCATATTAGATGAGCAAATAGTTTAGATGTCAAATACTTCCACCGCATTGCAGGCTTCCATACACGGTTCGCTACCCGGTGTTGACCTGGCAGTTCGATTGGCTGTCGTGCGCGCCTCAGAATTTAGTACAATCAAGAAATTGTTGTGCCGGGCCGACACACATGAGACACAGTTGCAACCGATAACCACCTCGATAAAAACGATGAAGATCTCACAACGGATTGCCAATTCACGGCCCCTGGCGACCACCGCCATGCACGGCCGCGTCGAAACCATGCGGAACGAAGGCCGGGAAGTGATCGACTTCTCGATCGCGATCTCGCACTTCCCGGCCCCACCCACCGTGCTCGACGCCGTCGGCGCGGCGGTGGAACAGGTCCGCACCATGCCGTATACCAGCGTCGTCGGCGCGCTTGACGTGCGCGAGCGCCTGTGCGCCAAGCTGCGCAAGGAAAACGGCGTCGAGGCGCATGCCGACGAAGTCATCGTCACCAACGGCGCCAAGCAGGCCCTGTACGAGGCCCTGTACGCGATGAGCGACCCGGGCGACAGCGTGCTGATCTTCAAGCCGCACTGGCCGGCCTACGTCGCCACCTGCCAGCTGCTGGGCCTGCGCCCGATTCTGGTCGACCTGCCGGCAGAGATCACGCCCGAGATCCTGGCGACCTGCGAGCCGGCGCGCATCGTCATCATCAACAACCCGCACAACCCGAGCGGCAAGGTCTACACCCGCGCCGAACTGGAGCACATCCGCGACTGGGTCGCGTCGACCGGCGCCCAGGTGATCGTCGACGAAAGCTACGAGCACCTCTCCTTCGACCCGGTCCACACCAGCCTGGCCGCCCTGTGCGACTGGCGCACGCTGGGCGTGGTGACCATCTTCTCGGCCTCGCAGAGCTACGCCATGATGGGCTGGCGCATCGGCTTCGCGCTGGCCCCGGCGCCCCTGGTCGGCGCCATGCAGACCCTGCAGGGCCCGATCACGGCCGCCGCCTCGCACCTGTCCCAGGTCGCCACCGTGGCCGCCTTCGAGGCCGGCGTGCAGCAGCACATGATCGACGAGTACCGCGAACGCCGCGACATGGTGGTGCGCCGCTTCGCGGAGGTACCGTGGATCGTCATGGACAGCCCCGATTCCGGTCCCTACCTGTGGGGCGACGTCCGCGCCCTCACCCATGACACGGTGGCGTTCGCGGAAGCCCTGATCGAGGAAGAGAAGGTCGCGATCATGCCGGGCGACGCGCTCGGCGTGCCCGGCTACATCCGCATCGGCTACATTTGCGACGACGTCGCCACGCTGATGGAAGGCGTGCGCCGCGTGATCGCGTTCGGCGACAGGTTCGCGGCACGAAAATGAACCGGCCTGGCCTCTTCCGCCTCAACAGCCTGCGCAGCAGGCTGATGCTGCTGGTCGCGCTGGCGATCCTGCCGCTGGCCATGATGACCATCGTCGGCGGCATCCGCGAGCGCGAGCAGGCGGTCCATGCCTCGGAGGAAAACCTGCGGCGCCTGACCAACCTGGCCGCCGCCAACGAAGCGCAATCGATCGAGCGCGCGCGCCAGATCCTGGTCGACCTGGCCAGCGTGCCCGACCTGCTCGGGCCCACCAGCGGCTGCAACGCCCTGCTGGCGGACGTGCTCGACCGTAACGAAGGCTACGTCAACTTCGGCCTGATCCAGCTGAACGGCGAGATCAGCTGCAGCGCGGTGCCGATGCTGCACCCGGTGAACCTGGGCGACCGCAGCCACTTCAAGCGCGCGATTGCCGAGCGCCGCTTCATCGCCGGCGACTACGTGTTCGGCCGCGTGATCCGGCGCCACACCATCAACCTCACCTATCCCGTGATCGACCGCAGCGGCACCGTGGTCGCGGTGGTGTTCGCGGCGATGGACCTGGCCGGCCTGGACACCTTCGTCAACGACATCAACCTGCCGCCCGGCTCGGTGCTGGTCACGACCGACGCCAACGGCACGATCATCTCGCGCCGTCCGGACCCCGAGCGCTGGTTCGGCACCCGGGTATCCGGCCGCATGCGCGACGCCATGCACGGCGCCGGCCGGCGCGCGCTGGTGATCCGCGACGACGACGGCGTCGAGCGCCTGCACACCTTCGCCCGCGTGGGCGGACCGGCCCTCACCGACTACACGGTGACGATCGGGATTCCGACCGAGACCGTGACCGCCGGCGCGCGCCGCGCCCAGCTGATGTCGCTGGTCGGCCTGGCCGCGACCACCATGCTGGCCCTGCTGGCCGCCTGGCTCGCCGGCGACGTGCTGATCGTGCAGCGCGTGCGCAAACTGAAGGACACCGCCACCCGCATCGCCGCCGGCGACCTCGACGCCCGTTCCGGCATCGCCTACGAGCGAGAGGAAATCGGCCAGCTGGCCGAGGCGCTGGACGAGATGGCGGCCACGCTGCAGAAGAAGGAAGCGGCGCGCAGTTTGGCCGAGCGCGAGCTGCGCGCGGCGGACCAGCGCAAGGACGAGTTCCTGGCGATGCTGGCGCACGAGCTGCGCAACCCGCTGGCGCCGATCAGCACCGGCGCGCACCTGCTGAAATTGCTCCACTCCGACAACGCCCAGATCACCCAGACCTGCGCCATCATCGCGCGCCAGGTCGAGCACATGACCGGCCTGGTCGACGACCTGCTCGACGTCTCGCGCGTCACGCGCGGCCTGGTCTCGCTCTCGACCCAGGTGCTGGACCTGCGCAAGGTGGTGGACGACGCCGCCGAACAGATCCGGCCGCTGATCTCGACCCGTCGCCACACGGTGGTGCTCGACCTGCCGCACGAGGCGGCCAGCGTCAAGGGCGACCACAAGCGCCTGGTGCAGGTGGTGGCCAACCTGCTGAACAACGCGAACAAATACACGCCCGAAGGCGGCCGCATCGAGCTGCGCCTGGGCCAGGACGGCCCCGACTACGTGCTGACCGTGCACGACGACGGCATCGGCATGGAGCCGCAGCTCGTCGCCCGCGTGTTCGACCTGTTCACCCAGGCCGAGCGCACGCCCGACCGTTCCCAGGGCGGCCTGGGCCTGGGCCTGGCGCTGGCCAAGAGCCTGGTCGAGCTGCACGGCGGCACCGTCAAGGCCGAGAGCGCGGGCCTGGGCAAGGGCAGCACCTTCACCGTGCGCCTGCCGCGCCACACCCAGGAAATGCCGCTGACCGTGGCCCAGACCCGCGGCCAGGCCAAGGCCGCGACGCCGCTCAAGGTGCTGCTGGTGGATGACAACCTGGACGCCGTCCATACCCTGCAGCTGTTCCTGGGCGCGGCCGGCCACACCGTGGAGATCGCCTACTGCGCCGCCGACGCCGTCGACGTGGCGCGCGTGTTCTCGCCCGACGTCTGCCTGCTCGACATCGGCCTGCCCGACTTCGACGGCAACGAACTGGCGCGCCGCCTGCGCCGCATGCCGCAATCGACCGGCGCCACCCTGATCGCCATGACCGGCTATGGCCGCCAGCAGGACCGCGACGCCGCGCAGGCGGCCGGGTTCGACCACTACATGGTCAAGCCCGTCAATACGGTCGAGCTGTCCGACCTGCTGGCCGAGGCGGCGGCCCAGCACCAGCCGCGCTAGCCGGCGCAGGTTTTTACGCTGCCCGCCGCCTGCCTGAGCGCCTTTTCGCGGCCAGGCAGGCGGCACATCCTGCGGTGCGCGCTGCATGGCAGACCGACAATGCCGTATCATCGAGCCTCGACAACAAGGAGGTTCGATGGATTCGGTAGGTGTAGTGCTGGCGATGCTGCTGGCGGTAATCGGTAGCGGCTACCTGGTGCGCATGCTGCCTTTCGGGGTGCCGCTGCCGCTGGTGCAGATCGGTCTCGGCGCCGTGATCTCGGGCGTGTTCGGCCACGGCGTGATCCTCGACCCGGAAATCTTCTTCCTCCTGTTCCTGCCGCCGCTGCTGTTCCTGGACGGCTGGCGCATTCCCAAGATCGGCCTGTTCCGCGACAAGGGCACCATCCTCGAACTGGCCCTGGGCCTGGTGGTGTTCACCGTGGTCGGCGCCGGCTTCCTGATCCACTGGCTGGTGCCGGCCATTCCGCTGGCGGTCGCCTTTGCCCTGGCCGCCATCGTGGCGCCGACCGATCCGGTCGCCGTCTCGGCCATCACCGCGCGCATCCACGTGCCGCACCGCCTGATGCACATCCTCGAAGGCGAGTCGCTGCTGAACGACGCCAGCGGCCTGGTGTGCTTCCGCTTCGCGGTGGCCGCCGCCATGACCGGCGCCTTCTCGCTGGCCTCGGCCTCGGTCACCTTCCTGTGGGTGGCGCTGGCCGGCATCGCCTGCGGCGTGGCGATCACGGTCGTGGTCTCGTTCGTGCAGCGCGTGGTCGGCCAGCGCTTCGGCGAAGAACCCGGCTCGCCGATCCTGGTCAACCTGCTGCTGCCCTTCGGCGCCTACCTCGTCGCCGAGCACCTGGAGGCCTCGGGCATCCTGGCCGCGGTCGCCGCCGGCGTCACGATGAGCTACGTCGAACTGTCCGGCCGCGCGCTGGCCACCACCCGCATCCGCCGCACCGTGGTCTGGGACACGGTGCAGTTCTCGCTGAACGGCGTGATGTTCGTGCTGCTGGGCGAGCAGCTGCCCGAGATCATCGCGCGCGCCCTGCGCTACGCCGGCCCGGAAGCGGCGCTGACCCCTTTGACACTGTTCGGCATCGCCCTCCTGATCAGCCTGGCGCTGATCCTGCTGCGCCTGGTCTGGGTCTGGGTCTCGCTGCGCCTGACCCTGCTGAACGCCCGCCTGCAGGGCCAGAAAGTCTACACGCCGAACTTCCGCCTGGTGCTGGCCACTTCGCTGGCCGGCGTGCGCGGCGCCATCACCATGGCCGGCGTGCTGACTCTGCCGCTGGCGCTACCTAGCGGCGCGCCCTTCCCGGCGCGCGACCTGGTGATCTTCTTCGCCAGCGCGGTGATCATCGTCTCGCTGGTCGTCGCCAGCGTCGGCCTGCCGCGCGTGCTGCGCGGCCTCGAGGTGCCGGAGGAAACCACCGAAGCCGCCCAGGAAGACCTGGCGCGCCACAACGCGGCGATCGCGGCCATCGCGGCCATCGAGCGCGTCGGCCATGCCCACCTGGGCGAGAGCGAACACGCCGACATCCACGCCAGCGCGGTCGACCATGTGCGCGGCGTGTACGAGCACCGGCTGGGTGGCACGACCGGGGCGAACGAACCGTCGCGCATCCGGGTGGCCGAGCAGGCCGAGAAGGAATACCGGCTGGCGGCGCTGCAGGCGGAGCGCGAGGCGATCCTGGAACTGACGCATCAGCGCAAGGTGTCGGATGATATTGCGAGGAAGTTGTTGAGGGAGATAGATTTGGTGGAGGCGCGGTATCGGTAATCGACGCCGCGATAAAACTGCGGACCTGACCGCGCCGCGTCCGAAGGTCCGTCTACCCGCGCCTACGCAAAAGAGAAAGGTTCTGCTGCAAACGCTGCGCCAGCATCTCGCGCCACCGCGGGTCCAGGTGCAGCGCGGCCTCGTCGAAGCTGCCCGCCACACGCACGAGGAATGCGTCGAGCCACGCTCCTGCCGCTTCCCGGTTGTCGAAGCCGAACCGGTGTGCATCGGCCAGCAGCGCATCGCGCGCGATGTCGAAGCGACCGCTGGAAAGCTGCATGGCCAGGTAAGGCGGCGTGTCGACCGGATTCGGCACCACATCGAAGGCCGGCGCCAGCCGCCAGCGCCCGGCCGCGGCATCGAACACGACCGCATGGTTGCGCGGATGGTCGTCATCGTTGCCGCAGACCGCGTTGAACACCATGCGGCCGAACAGCTCGCGGCGGTCCTCCGCCGGCGCACCGATCCGGCGCAGCTCTTCGGCCAGGCGCGGATAGCTCCAGCGGTCATTCGACAGCTTGCCCGGGTATTCGGCCTGCAACAAGGTGGCGGCGCTGACGCACATCGCGCGCCGTTCGCGGTTGCGGTCGAAGCGCCGTACGCGTAGCGCGCTGTGTCCGCTGTTGCTCCCGGTGCCGGACGGATGCAGGACCGTGGCCGCAAAGCGCAGCCCGCTCAAGGCGCCCCAGCGCTGGGCGGCATGCTCCAGGCTTGGAATATCGGCCACATCGCTGGCAAGGGCGGGCTTGAGCAGCCAGTAGTCGCCCTGCTCGTCCTGCAACGTCGCCTTGGGCCGGGCGCCACCGACGCTGGCGGTTTGCACCAGGCGCCGGCGCAACTGCGCATGGACCGGCGGCTGCTGCGCATTCAGGGCGGCCAGCTCTTCGATCACCTTGTGAAGTTGCGGCAGCCTGGGCGTGGCCAGCGCCGCTACCGATGGCTTGGGACGCGCGCCGACAGCGATGGCGCCCCAGCGATCGGCGTTGCTTGCCAATACCAGGAAGCGCGCCGGTGGCGTGTGCTGGGGCAGGTTGTGCTCCCGGCGCAGCAAGGCCTGGCCCCAACCATCCGGACAGGCGTCGCGCAGGATATCGTGCAGGCCGCCATAGCGCGGCGCGGCAAACTCGACATCGGGCTGGAAGGGCAAGTTCACCGGATCGATCGACCAGCTCAAGCCGGCGTCGGCGTAACTCGGCGCATACCGGAAATAGCCGCTGCCCGCGGCGCCGGCCTGGTAGCGTCCGACCGTCACCCACTCTTCCGTGTCCGGGCGTTGGAGATAGACAAACAAAGGTTTAGAAGTAATCAACACTTGTTTGAATCTCATCTTGTCGGTTGCGTACGCGCCGGCTTGCGCCGGCACCCGCATCGAGCCAGAAAACCGGATCCATGGCGGGCGCCGCCGAGTCGATGACGCCCAGTATCAGCAGCGCCGTCATGTAGATACCCGCACCGGCACCGGGATCGCCCTGCTCGAGACGGCGCAGGGTCGCCTGCGAAACACCCATCCGCTCGCATAAATCTGCGGACTTGATCCGCTGGCGCAGGCGCTGCGTTCGAATGCAGCGGCCCCAGAGGTTCAGGCGCTCCGCCACCAGGGTCGGCAAAGACTGTTTGTCCAGTAGTTTTTTCGGCATCTCAACCTCTCATAGATAAGCAATTATAGGCGGTATCGGTACTTCCATAATAGGTTTTCCTATATAGAAATCATCATAGAAAAGCGCTTAAGGCATATAAAACGCTATCTTTGATCGATCCTCACGTCCCAACGCGCCTGGGCCGACGATATCGCTCTCCTCCCGGCAGGCGCCTGCGTTATGTCCCGTACAGTGCGCCGATGCGAGAAGCGTAAGATCGATCCGTACGCACCACTCAAGACCGGTATCCACGATGAGCACAGACCAAGCCGCCGAGAACACCCTTCCCCTGGCCGACCCGCCAGCCGCCGCCAAGGCCGCCGGCCTGCGCTACGTCACCGACAGCAAGCCGGGCATCCGGCGCGAAGAGGACGGCGAAGGCTTTCGCTACCTCGACGCCAAGGGCGAGCCGGTCGAGGACGAGGCCACGCTCAAGCGCATCAAGGCGCTCGTCATTCCGCCCGCCTGGATCGACGTCTGGATCTGCTCCCAGGCCAACGGTCACCTGCAGGCGACCGGGCGCGATGCGAAAGGACGCAAGCAGTACCGCTACCACGCCAAGTGGCGCAACGTGCGCGACGAGGTGAAGTACGAGCGCATGATCAACTTCGGCAAGGCCCTGCCCCAGATCCGCGCCGAGGTAGACCGCGCCCTCAAGCTACCCGGCCTGCCGCGCGAAAAGGTGCTGGCGACCATCGTCTACCTGCTGGAGGCGACGATGATGCGCGTCGGTAACGAGGAATATGCGCGCACGAATAAATCCTTCGGCATCACCACCCTGCGCAACCGCCATGTGAAGGTCGACGGCAGCGACGTCGAGTTCCGTTTCCGCGGCAAGAGCGGGGTGTACCACAAGATCCACGTGCACGACCGGCGCCTGGCGCGCATCATCCGCAGTTCGCGCGACCTGCCCGGCCAGGAACTGTTCCAGTACGTCGACGAGGATGGCGACACCCACAGCATCGATTCGAGCGACGTCAACGACTACCTGCGCACCATCACCGGCGAGGACTACACGGCCAAGGACTTCCGCACCTGGTCGGGCACGGTGCTGGCCGCCATGGCCCTACAGGAATTCGAGAAGTTCGATTCCGAGACCCAGGCCAAGAAGAACATCGTGCGCGCCATCGAGTCGGTCGCCGAAAAGCTCGGCAACACGCCCTCGGTCTGCCGCAAATGCTATGTGCACCCGGCCGTGCTCGACGCCTATCTCGAAGGCAGCGTGCTCGAAGCCCTGCGCGAGCGCACCGAGCAGCAACTGACCGAGGACCTGCACACCTTGCAGCCCGAGGAAGCGGCGGTGCTGGCCATGCTGCAGCAGCGCCTCGCGCGCGAACAGGAAAACCCGACGCCGCCGGCGTCCAGCCAGCGCAAGCTGCGCAAGGCGGCCTGACCCACACATCGAACACTCCTCGAAAGGCATCCCATGACCGACCAGGCATCCACGCAGGACTTCAAGCAAGGCCGATTCACGATCGAACAGGTGGCCGCGTTCGGCCACCAGGTGACCGGGGTCTCGGTCTCGGAAGACAATCGCATCTTCGTCAACTTCCCGCGCTGGACCGAAGACACGGCGGTGTCGGTGGCCGAGCTGTTGCCGGACGGCGGCCTGAAGCCTTATCCGGACGAGGAATGGAACGCCTGGCGCAACGCGAAGAAGGACGACATCTCGCCCGAAGACCACTGGGTCTGCGTGCAGAGCGTGGTGGCCGACGGGCGCGGCAGCCTGTGGGTGCTGGATCCGGCCGCGCCGGCGCAAAGCCACCTGGTCTCGGGCGGGGCCAAGCTGGTCCAGGTCGACCTGGCGAGCAACAGGGCGGTGCGCACCATCGCGTTCAACGAAGACGCGGCGCCGCAAGGCTCCTACCTGAACGACGTGCGCTTCGCGCCGGACGGCCGCCATGCCTACATTACCGATTCGGGCGTGGTCGGCGCCATCCTGGTCGTCGACCTCGGCAGCGGCAAGGCCGTGCGCGTGCTCGACGGCGACCCGTCGACCCAGATGAAGAAGGGCTTGAACGCGAAGGCGGACGGCAAGGAGCTGCGCCGCCCGGACGGCCGCGGCGTCGAGTTCTCGGCCGACGGCATCGAACTCTCGGGCGACGGCCAGTACCTGTACTGGCAGGCGATCAAGGGCGACACCCTGTACCGCATTCCCACCAGGGTGCTGGTCGGTGCCGGGATGCGCGGCGAGGACGTGTCGGGCAGCGTCGAGCCTTATGGCCTGAACGAGGTGGCGGACGGCCTCCTGATCCCGCGCGGAACGAACGTCATGCTGCTCACCTCGGTCGAAGTCGATTCGGTGCGGGCGCGCGACCTCGACGCCGGCGCGCAGGCCCCGATCCGCACGCTGGTGCAGGACAAGCGCCTGCGCTGGCCGGACACCTTCGCCCAGGGCCCGGACGGCACGGTGTACGTGACCACCTCGCACATCCAGGACTCGAGCTTCTTCAAACCCGACGCCCCGGCGGCGCTGCCGACCCAGCTGTGGAGGCTGAAGCCGAGCGGCGCCTGAAGGTCGACGGCCAGGCTTGCAGCCAGACGTCAGCGGATCAGGTAGGTCGTCACCTTCCAGCTGCCGTCAGGCAGGCGCATCGGCACGACGGTTTCGGTCATGCCGGCGCGGTTGGCGAAGTCGGTGGCGTACTGGATCACGACGTACTCGCCGTCGGGCACGCCCGGCAGGCTCTTGGTGAAGGTGGCCGAGGTCTGCTTGCGCGACTTGACCGCGCCGAGCGGCGCGCGCGCCTGGGTGCCGACCTGGTTCCAGGTGTCGCGCGTGATCGCGGACTGCATGACCGGCGCGCCCTGGTCCCAGGCCTCGGCGGTCTTGCCCGCGTCCATCACGGCCAGCCAGCGCGTGGCCGCTTCAGTGGCGGGGGCGACCTGCGGCGCTTCCTGGGCGTGCAGGACGGGCGCCGCGAGGGCGGCGGCGGAAAACACGAATGCGGCGATGGCTTTCAAGACAATCTCCTTGTAGTGGCTTTGCAGGAATTGCAAGGACGAGGATACCAGAAGCCGATGGCCGCACCCGACAGCCGGTAATCGCCCTGTCATATTCGACAACTAGACTGACGCCTTCGACAGACTCCGTGCCCGCACATGGACAAGAAGGTGCAATCCGATCCGCCGGCCCAGCTCGCCCCCGAGCGCGCGGCCCCATTCCTGAACCGCGAACTGTCGCTGCTCGAGTTCAACCGCCGCGTACTGGCCCAGGCCGAGGACGAGCGGGTTCCGCTATTGGAGCGGCTGCGCTTCCTGTGCATCGTCAGCAGCAATCTCGACGAATTCTTCGAGGTGCGCGTGGCCAGCCTGCTGGCCGCCCACCAGCTCGAGAACGGGCCGGACGGCATCCCCGACGGCCTCGGCACCACGCTTGGCGCCGCGAGCGACGAATGCCGGCGCCTGATCGCGCGCCAGTACGCGCTGCTGAACGAGACCATCCTGCCGCGGCTGGCGCAGCACGGCATCCGCCTGCTGCGCCGGGGCGACCGCAATGCCGCCCAGCGCGCCTGGGTCAAGCAGTTTTTCGACCGCGAGGTGCGGCCCCTGCTGACGCCGGTCGGCCTCGATCCGGCCCATCCCTTCCCGCGCGTCATCAACAAGAGCCTGAACTTCATCGTCGAACTGAGCGGCAAGGACGCTTTCGGGCGCGGCACCGGCATCGCCATCATGAAGGCGCCGCGCGTGCTGCCGCGCGTGATCCGCCTGCCCGACGAATTGTCGGACACGCCCGGGATTTCCTATTGCCTGCTGTCGTCCGTGATCCAGGCCCACCTGCCGGACCTGTTCACCGGGCGCGAGGTGCTTGCCTGCTCGCAGTTCCGCGTCACCCGCAACAGCGACCTCTGGGTCGACGAGGAGGAGGTCAAGAACCTGCGCCAGGCCCTGCAGAGCGAGCTGCACAGCCGCCAGTACGGCTTCGCCGTGCGCCTGGAAGTGGGCCGCAACTGTCCGGCCCACCTGTCCGACTTCCTGCTCGAGCAGTTCGGCATCGACCGAAGCCGCCTGTTCCAGGTCGACGGCCCGGTCAACATGGGACGCCTGCTCGAAGTCGTCAACAACGACGGCCGCGCCGAACTGAAATTCCCGCCCTTCGCGCCCGGCTATCCGGCGCGCCTGGCCGGACACGACATCTTCAGCGCCATTGCGCGCCAGGACCTGCTGCTGCACCACCCCTTCCAGTCCTTCCAGCCGGTGATCGACTTCATCCAGGCCGCCGCCAGCGACCCGGCGGTGGTGGCGATCAAGCAGACGATCTACCGCGCCGGCATGAATTCCGAGCTGATGGAGGCGCTGATCGGCGCCGCCCGCCGCGGCAAGGAGGTCACCGTGATCGTCGAACTGATGGCGCGCTTCGACGAGGAGGCCAACATCAACTGGGCCGAGCGGCTCGAGCACGCGGGCGCCCAGGTGGTGTACGGTGTGGTCGGCCTGAAGACCCACGCCAAGATGGCGCTGGTGCTGCGCCGCGAACCGACGGGCCTGAAACGCTACGCCCACCTCGGCACCGGCAACTACAACCCGACCACGGCGCGCTTCTATTCCGACTTCGGCCTGTTGACGGCGGACCCGGACCTGAGCGCCGACGTCAACGAAGTCTTCATCCACCTGACCAGCCTGACCCGGCCCAAGCAGCTTGCCAGCATCTGGCTGGCGCCCTTCTCGCTGCAGATGGAAATCGTGCGCGCGATCCGCCACGAGGCGGCACTCGCGCGCGAAGGCACGCCGGCGCGCATCATCGCCAAGATGAATTCGCTGACCGACGAGACCGTGATCCGCGCGCTCTACGAGGCCTCCTGCGACGGCGTGCGGATCGACCTGATCGTGCGCGGCGCCTGCGCGCTGCGTCCCGGCGTGCCGGGGCTGTCCGCGAACATCCGGGTGCGCTCGATCGTCGGGCGCTTCCTGGAGCACACCCGGATCTACTACTTCCGCAACAACCTGAAGCACGACGTCTACCTCGGCAGCGCGGACTGGATGAACCGCAACCTGCTGCGCCGGGTCGAAGTGGCATTCCCGGTGCGCGCGCCGGCCCTCAAGAAGCGGGTGCTGCGCGAAGGCCTGCACCCCTACCTGAAGGACAATACCAGCGCCTGGGAGCTCGGCAGCGACGGCCACTACCGGCGCCGCAAGCCGCGATCCGGCCAGCGTCCCTGCAATGCCCAGCAACTGTTGATGGACCTGCTCGGCGCCGCCGCGCCGGCCGAATCCGACAAGGAGAAAAAACATGGAACTGATCCTGTGGCGCCACGCCGAGGCCGAGGCCGGCGAACCTGACGCCCAGCGGGCACTGAGCGCCAAGGGCATCCGCCACGCCGCGCGCATGGGCGCCTGGCTCGACCGCCAGCTGCCCGAAGGCTGCCGCATCTTCGTCAGCCCGACCGTGCGCTGCATCCAGACCGCGGATGCGCTCGGACGACGCTACACCATCCACGAGGCGCTCGGCCCCGATTCCACGGTCGAGGCGATGCTGGACGCCTGCGGCTGGCCGCACCACCGCTTCCCCGCCCTGCTGGTCGGCCACCAGCCGCGGCTGGGCGAGACGGCATCCACCATCCTGGCTGGCGCGGCCCAGCCATGGAAGATCCGCAAGGGCAACGTACTGTGGATTCGCGGCGCCGAGCCGGAACCCGGCGGCGACCCGGCCTTCATCAAGCTGGCGGTCGGGCCGGAGCTGGTGGGCAAGCTGCGCTGAGCGGGCCAGATTTTGTAGGGTGGGCACTCGTACCCACGTGTCATGGCACCGATGCGTTCCGTGTCATCCGAGCATATCGGCGGCGCTGGCGGCCCGATCATGGTGACAGCGACACATGCGAACGGCGAGACCGCGTGGGTACGAGTACCCACCCTACGCAACTGCCATTTGTATTTGATGGCGCGGCCCGCAGCGGCACCACACCGCGTGGACACAGGTGTCCACCCTACGACACCTCGCGCAGCACGAACTTGCGGCCGACCTCTTCCCAGGCTGCGCGTTCGCGCTCGAACCAGGCGCGCAGCGTCGGGTGCCGGGCCAGCCAGGCGGCGTCCGCCTCGACCTCGATGCGGCCGTTCATGGCCAGCCTGAGCGCGTCGAATTCGCCGTCGACCCGGGCATGCATGCAGGCCACCGCCAGGCGCATCGCCAGCGCCATGCGCGCGAAGGCGGGTTCGGCCAGCGCCTCGCGCACCTTGCGCAGGTTGCCCTTGTGGCCCAACACCAGCGCCGCCATGCGCCGCTGGTCGCGTGTAGTGAAGCCCGGCAGGTCGGCATGCTCGACGATGTAGGCGCCGTGCTTGTGGGCGCCGGTGTGCGACACCGCCAGCCCGACCTCGTGCAGCAGGCAGCTCCAGGCCAGGTGGTCGGCGCCGCCTTCGTCGGCCTGGTCGAGCTGGCGGTGGAAGTGGCGCGCGATGGCGGCGGCGCGGCGCGCGCGGCCGGTGTCGACGCCGAAGCGGCGCATGCAGTCGCCGATCGCCAGCGCGCACCGGTCCTGGTGGCGGGCGCGCAGTTCCAGGTCGGACAGGACGCCCAGGCGCAGCCCGGCATTGATGGCCTCGACGCGCTCCACGCCGAGTTCCTCCATCGCCCCGAGCAGCACGCTGGCGCCGCCGACCACGGCCACCACCCGCTCGCGCTTCAGGCCGGGCAGCGCGACCGCGTCGACGTGGCCGAAACCGACGAGCCGTTCGGCCAGCGCGCGCAGGCCGGCCAACGACAGCGTGCCGTCGCCAAAACCGTTCTTCGCGATGGTTTCGGCGATCGCACGCATGGTGCCGGACGAGCCGTAGACCGCGCCGGCGGCGTGGGTGCGATAACCGGGCGCGGCGTCCTCGAACACCGCGCGCGCCGCCGTCACGGCGGCCTCGAAAGCGGCGCGATCGATGCGGCCGCCGCCGAACCAGCGCGCCGCCTGCGGCTGGGTGCCGATGCTGAACGATTCGACGCGCAGCACCGCATCCCCGACACCGGCGACCACCTCGGTCGAACCGCCGCCGATGTCGATCACCAGGCGCGCCTCGTCCGGCCGTCCCAGCGCGCGCGCCACGCCCATGTAGATCAGGCGTCCTTCTTCCTCGCCCGAGATGACCTCGACCGGATGGCCGATCGCCTCCTCCAGGCGCGCCAGGACCTCGGCGGCGTTGGCCGCCACGCGCAGCGTGTTGGTGCCGACCACGCGCACGGCGTCGAGCCGGTAGCCGTGCAGGATGGCGGCAAAGCCCTCGAGGCTGCGCACGGCGGCGTCGAGCGCTTGCGGGCCCAGGCTGCCGTCCGGCGCCAGGCCGGCGGCCAGGCGCACCGGATCGCGCGCGCTGCGCACGATGCGCATCTCGCCGCCGGCCGGCTCGCCGACGTGCAGCCGAAAACTGTTCGATCCGAGGTCCACTGCTGCGAACATGGTGTCCTTCCTTGTCAACGTGG
This sequence comes from Massilia haematophila, assembly GCF_042647645.1. Classification (NCBI taxonomy): domain Bacteria; kingdom Pseudomonadati; phylum Pseudomonadota; class Betaproteobacteria; order Burkholderiales; family Oxalobacteraceae; genus Massilia; species Massilia haematophila. The sequence continues at coordinate 2,151,606 of NZ_JBHRVV010000001.1, forward strand.
TGCGCCCGAGTATACAGACGGCGGGCGGAAATTGGTGCCGTACACCCGGCGCCGGCATGTCCGGCGTCGGTATCAGGCGCAGGCCGGCAGCGGCAACGCCAGGTAGCGCGCGGCCAGGTCCTCGGCGCCGAGCGGCCGCGAGATGTAGTAGCCCTGCACCTCGTTGCAGCCCAGCTCGCGCAGGGCCTGCAGCTGGGCCGCGGTCTCGACGCCCTCGGCCACCACCGCCATGCCGAGCGCGTGCGCCATCGAGACGATGGCCTCGAAGAACACCCGGCCCTCGCCGCCGCCGTCGAGTTCGGCGGTAAAGGCGCGGTCGACCTTCAGCACGTCCATGCGCAGCGTGCGCAGCTGCGACAGCGAGGAGTAGCCGGTGCCGAAGTCGTCGATGTGCAGCTTGACGCCGAGCGCGCGCAGGGCCGCCAGTTCGGCCAGGATCTCGTCGCGGTCGCCCATCATCGCCGATTCGGTGATCTCGACCTCGAGCAGGGCCGGCGGCACGCCGTGGCGCGCCAGCGCGCCTTCGATGCGCCCGACGATGCCGCCGCGCTCGAACTGGCGCGCCGACACGTTGATCGACACCGGCACCAGGCACGCGCCCTGGGCGCGCCAGGCCGCCAGCTGGGCGCAGGCCTGCTCGATGACGATGTCGCCGATCGGCACGATCAGGCCGCTGGCCTCGGCGAAGGGAATGAATTCGCCCGGCGCCACCATGCCCTGCTCCGGATGGCGCCAGCGCAGCAGCGCCTCCATGCTGAGCAGCGCGTTCGACACCGGATCGACGCGCGGCTGGTAGTGCAGCAGGAACTGGTCGCCGGCGATCGCCTCGATCAGCTGCTGCTTGAGGCGGGCGCGCTTGCGGATGCCGCCCGACAGGCCCTGGTCATAGAAGCGGTGCCGGCCCTTGCCCTCGTGCTTGGCCGCGTACATGGCGATATCGGCATGGCGGATCAGGGCGCCGGCGTCGAGCCCGTCGCGCGGGTACATGGCGATCCCGATCGAGGCGCCGACGCTCGCCTGCAGGCCTTCGCCGAGGGCGAAGGGGCGGGCAAAGGCGGCGGCGATGCGCTCGGCCACCGCCGCCACCTGGAACTCGTCGCGGGCCGGGCGCATCAGCACCACGAACTCGTCGCCGCCGAAGCGCACCACCTCGTCGCCCGGGCGCAAGAGCGCCCCCAGGCGGCGCGCCGCCGCGGCGAGCAGCCCGTCGCCGACCGCGTGGCCGTGCGAATCGTTGACCTGCTTGAATTCGTCGAGGTCGACGAACAGCAGCGCCAGGCCGCCCTCGCGCGCGGCGCCGTCGAGCAGCGTCGGCACGTGCTTGAGCAGCCAGCTGCGGTTGCGCAGGCCGGTGAGCGCGTCCTCGTTGGCCATGCGTTCCATCTCGTCCTCGTGCTTCTTGCGCTCGCCGATGTCCTGCAGCGTCACGGCCAGACCGTCGCCGACGCGCACCAGGCGCCGCCGGCCCCAGGCGATCGCCAGCCGGTCGTCGCGCGGCAGGCGCCGGTCTTCCTCGAAGAAACCGGTCGCCATCGCCAGCCGGTAGTTCGCCACCAGCTCAGCGCCGGGCAGTCCGCGGTCCATGCTCGACACCGCGCGCCCGACCAGGTCGTCGCGGCGCAGGCCATAGAAGGCGGCGCCGCGCTCGTTGCAGTCGACGATGCGGAAGTCGACGATCTGGCCGCGGCGGTCGCGCACCGGGGCCGCCATGTAGAAGCCGTCGTTGGCGCTCTCGGTGGCGGTGCGGTAGGCCAGGCGCACCGCTTCGTGCTCGCGCTCGCGCGCCGCCGCGCGCAGCGACAGCAGGCTTGCGAGCGCCGCCAGCAGCGCCAGGGCGACGGTTCCCGCGATCGCACGGCCACGGCTCTCTTCCCAGTACTCCTGGGCGGCGGCGCCGCCCTCGCGCTGCGACAGCGCGACCATGGCCACCACCGGGTAGACGGCCGAATCGCGCCAGCCCAGCGCGCGCGCCACGCCGTCGCCGAAACCGGCGCTGCCGACCAGGCGCGGTCCCGCTCCCGCGGCCGCGACGCTGCCCGGGCGCAGGGTGCGCGGTCCCCCGGGACGCGTCGAAGCCGAGCCGCTCTGCTCGATCCAGAAGCGGCCGTCGGTGTCGGCCATCGCCAGCAGGCCGTCCGCACCGAGGGTGGACTGGCCTACGAAGGAGGTGAAATAGGCGGCGTCGACCGCCATCACCACGACGCCGTCGAACTCCTCGTCGGCGCGATCGAGGCGGCGCGTGAACAGCACCACCTCGCGCGCCGGGTCGAAGCCGCCGGGCGCCACGTCGACCCGCAGCGCGGTCGAGTTGCTGTTCTTGTGCTGCGCGAAGAAGGCGGCATCCGGCGCGATGTCCGGCAGCGCGCCGGGCTGGCTCGCCGAGCGCACCTTGCCGTCCGCGCCGACGATGCCGACCGCGACAAACGCCTCGTCGGTGAACATGCCGTCGGCGCGCATGTCCTCGAGCAGGGTCGCGCGCTGCCCCTGCTCCCAGCTGTGCTTGAGCTGCATCGTGATCTGGTCCATCTGCGCGATCGAGCGCGTCACGTACTGCTCGTAAGCCTGCGCATAGGTGTCGGCTTCCTTGAGCAGCTGCAGGCGCGTGCGCTCGCTGTCGCTCTCGGCGCGCAGGATGGTGAATGACCACAGGGCCGCGCAGCACAGGGCGGCCAGGACGGGCCAGAGGATGGCCAGGAAGGTATTGGTGCGGGACGGCGTCGGAGCGGCTGGTATCTTCATGCGCATTCGGTAAGGCGGGCTCGGCGCCCGGCTCGCCTCTCGGCAGGCTCAGCGGGCAGCGCAGCTTAGCCCCCGAATGTGACCGCATGATGACGGAACGGCAAGCGCCCGGCGGGCGCTACCGGATTCAATACCGCGGCGGCTGCATCCCCTGGTACTCGTGCACCGCCTCGCGGTACTGGCGCGACTCCTTTACCCGGTTCATGTAGCGGATCGGCCGGCGCGCCTTGCGCTCGATGACGTAGCCGCTCAGGGTGCCGCGCGCGCCGCACTGGGCGCGGCAGGTGGCCAGGCCGGCGGCGTCGCGGTCGTCGAGGACGATGCGGCCCGGCGTGACGTTGACGCGCAGGGTGCACGGCGTCTCGCCCGCCACCGGCGCCTGCTGCTGGCGGTAGACGAAGTTCTCGCCTTCGCGCTGGGCGATGCCCCAGACGCCGCACATGTGGCCGTTGGCGAATTCGAGGTGGGCGCGCAGGTAGACGTGGTCCGCGTCCTCGCGCACGATCTCGACGACGTCCTCGGCCAGGTAGCGTTCGGCCGGGCGGTCGGGACCGGCATTGATGGCGTTCATGAAGCGGCGCTTGTAAACGCCCTCGATGTCGGCGGCCGGGTCGTCGGAGGCGAGCGCCGGCAGCGCCAGTGCCGACAGCAGGACCAGGGCCGCCCTGGCGGGCAGCGTGAAGTTAGCTTGAGTACCGATTTTCATCTCGTTCGTGGAGGCTCGCGCCGGGCTCCCGGCTAGGCTCTAGTATAACCGCTGGACGGCGCGGGGAACGCGCGCGAGCCCGGCAGGCCGCCGGAAGGAGGCGTCGAGGCGCCGGCCAGCGCCGCGGCCAGCAGCGGCGTCGTCAGGTGTTGGGCGAACGGGCCCGTGAACAGGCGCACTGCGTCATGTGACGGTCGCCACGGTCCGCGCCAGCGCGCGCCGTACCGCGCGGTCGCGCGCGACGATCCGTCCGCCTGCCAGGCCGGCCCAGCAGCCCAGGGCCAGCAAGACTGCCAGCGCCGCGCCCATACCGAAGAAGTAGCCGGTCCCGAAGACGAGGAAAGGCGTGAACCATGCCAGCGTGGCCGCACCCGAGAACAGGGCCAGCAAGGTGCCCTCCCGGAGCGTGACCGCTTCGCCAGGCGCGGCCCAGCCCAGCACGCTGGACCAGTCGTCGGGTCTGGCGAAGGCGATCAGCCAGGACGCGCCGCTGGGCGGTACCACGCCGCGCCTGAGCCTGACGCCGTAGCGCACGCCGGCCCGGTTGCGGAAGCTGAAGTCGCCGCGGCCGGGGTCGGCGTCGAAGACCTCGTCGAAGTCGATACGCTGGATGTGCATGGTGGCCGCTCCTGGTCGTATTTCTGATCGTGGCTGACGATGGAGAATGTAGCAGACTCTCATCGCGCCCTGTGCCCACGATACGCCGCCGAGGTGGTGCGCGCCGGCCTGTCCGACCTGCTGCTGGAGCCGGCCGCGCGCGCCGCCTGAAGGATCAGGACTGCCCGGCCTTCTGCTCGGGGTGGTTGAATACCTGGCGCAGGTAGGCCAGGAAGGTCTCGTCGGTGCACTGCGACTTGCCCGGCGTGTCGGACAGCTTGGCGACCGGCTGGCCGTTGCAGCGCACCAGCTTCATCACGATGTTCAGGGCTTTATAAGGCGTATCGTTGGTGAGCTGGGTGCCGATGCCGAAGCCGAGCATGACGCGGTCGGCGAAGTGGCGGTACAGGGCCAGCGCCTTCGGCACCGTCAGCGCGTCGGAAAACACCAGGCGCTTGGTGCGCGCGTCGATGCGCAGCTTGGCGTAGTGCGCCAGCGCCTTTTCGCCCCACTCGAAGGGGTCGCCCGAATCGTGGCGCAGGCCGTCGAACAGCTTGGCGAAGTACAGGTCGAAGTCGTTCAGGAAGGCGTCCATGCCGACCACGTCGGTCAGCGCCGTGCCCAGGTCGCCGCGGTATTCCTGCACCCAGTCTTCCAGCGCCGCCTTCTGGAAGTCGCGCAAGCGCACGCCGAAGGACTGGAAGGCTTGCATGTATTCGTGCGCCATGGTCCCGATCGGCACCAGGTTGTACTTGCGCGCCAGGTGGACGTTCGAGGTGCCCTTGAAGAACTGCGGCAGCTCGCGCGCCAGCGTCGACACCACTTCGTCCTGCCAGTCGCCCGAGAAGCGGCGGCGCACGCCGAAGTCGAAGAAGGAGAACGAGCTGGCCAGCTTCGGCTCGCGGTCGAAGGCACGCAGCTGCTCGATCTTCTCGGCCAGGCGCTTCCTTGCTTCGGTAAGCGCGGCCTCCTGGTCGAAGCGGCGGAAATACAGCTCGTTGACGATGTAGAGCACGTAGATCTCGAAGCCCATCACGTGCACGACCGGACCGACGGCGCGGATGCGCAGGTGCGGGCCGTCGGTTTCGACGGTGATGAACTTGCGCTGGAAGCGGAACACCGTCAGGAAGTCGGCGAAGTCGCTCTTGATGAAGCGCAGGCCGCGCAGGTACTCGACCTCTTCTTCGGTGAACAGCATTTCGCACAGGTGGTCGAGTTCGCGCTCGACCTCTTCCTTCAGCTCGGCCAGCGGATAGGCCGGCTCGTTCCGGCAGCGGAATTCGTATTCGCCGTGCGCGTTCGGGTGCCGGTGCAGCAGGGCCTGCCACATCGTGAATTTATAGAGATCGGTTTCGAGCAGACTGCGGACGATGGGCTTCATGGTGTGTGCTTGGTTCCTTGGCTTCAAGCCTTTTTCTTCTGGCGCCGCTTCGGTGCGAGCATGGTCCCGGTGCATCCGGGGGTGCCGCAACGGCAGGCGAACAGTTTTTTCAGCGCCGGCGTGTGGCGCTCGTCGTAGATGAGGGCGTAATTGTAGTTCAGCTCCTCGCCCGGCTCGATCGGCTGCAGCGCGTGGATGTAGACGCGCCCGTCGTCCTCGTAGGCTTCGCAGTTCGGCGTGCAGGCATGATTGATCCAGCGCGCGTCGTTGCCGCGGCGGCCGCCGTCGATCACGCGGCCGTCGTTCAGGGTGAAATAGAAGGTATGGTTGATCGGGCCGCCGGCCCTGGCCGCGCGCTCGGTCGCTTCATCCCAGCCGATGCGCTCGCCCCGGTACTCGATGATGCGTTCGCCGGGTTCGATGTGACGGCGGGCGAAGACGCCGTTGCCGTGGATCGGAGACTTCTTCACTTCATAGGCCGGATCGGCCTTGGCTGCGGTCTTGGTGGGCATGTGGGTTTCGACAGTCTGGCGGCGGATCGGCTGGTTCACTGGCATTGCATGATTACCATTATTGTACGATTTTCGCCCGCGCGCCGCACCCCTGCCGTGGCGGCCGCCCGGCCGGGGTCTTTTGCGCCGGGTTCCTTCATTACCTGAGAGGTAATCGCCGGTCCGCGCGGGACTGCGGAGAATGGACTCCGTCGTCCCTCATCAACGAAACGGAGAACATCATGGACCGCGCAGACTCGCTCGCCCGCCAGTACCTGGCAGCCTGGAACGAACGCAACGCATCCGAACGCCGCGCCCTGGTCGCGCGCCTGTTCACGCTCGACGCCAGCTATCTCGACCCGCTGATGGCAGGCGCCGGCCACGACGGCATTGACGCCCTGATCGGCGCCGCGCAGCAGCACTTCCCCGGCCACCGCTTCGAGCTGGCCGGCCAGGCCGACGGCCACCACGACGTGCTGCGCTTCTCCTGGACCCTGCATGCACCGGGCGGCGCCGCGGTCGCGCGCGGCACCGACGTGGCCACCGTCGGCGGCGACGGCCGCCTGTCCAGCGTCACCGGCTTCCTCGACCATGCCGCCTAAGCGCGAAAGGAGAACGCTCACCCACATGGCCGAGGTCAATCGCGAACTGCTTGAGTTCGCGGACGCGATCGCGCAGAATCGCCAGACACCGAGCGGGGAGGCATGATGGACCAAGGGAGGGCGGGCATCGAGGCGGGCACGGGCGGCGCCCATTACTTCAGCGACTTCGCGGCGGCCCTGCGCTACTGGCGCGGCAAGCGCGGGATCAGCCAGCTGCGCCTGTCGGTGGACAGCGGCATCTCGCAGCGCCACCTGAGCTTTCTCGAGACCGGCCGCGCCCAGCCGGGGCGCGACCTGATCCTCAGGCTCGGCCTGGTGCTCGACATCCCGCTCCGCCAGCGCAACGCGATGCTGCTCGCCGCCGGCTTCGCCCCGGCCTACCGCGAACGCGCGCTGTCCGACCCGGACATGGCTGCCGTGATGCAGGCGCTCGAGTTCATGCTGGCCCAGCAGGCACCCTACCCGGCGCTGGTGGTCGACCGCCTGTGGAACCTGGTCATGCACAACGCCCCGGCGGCGCGCATGATGCGCTGGCTGCTTGGCATGCCGCCCGATGCGCCCCTCCCGCGCGACGGCTCGGTGAATGTCCTGAAGCTGACGCTGTCTGCGGACGGCCTGCGGCCCTGGCTGCTCAACTGGGAAGACGTGGCCGCCGATCTGCTGCAATGGGTGCAGCGCGAAGCCATGGGCGACGGCCCCGGCAGCGAAGCGACGCGCCTGCTGGGCGAACTGATGGCCCTGCCCGGCATCGACGCCGCGGCGCGCCAGCCCAACCTGGACCGCGCCGCCCTACCCTTCCTGCCGATGAGGCTGCGCAAGGACGGGGTCGAGCTGAACCTGTTCACGACCATTACCACGCTGGGCACGCCGCACGACGTCACCGTGCACGAGCTGCGCCTGGAAAGCTTTTTTCCGGCGGACGAGGCGAGCCGGCAGTGGTTCCAGTCGGCCGCGTGAAGGCGGCGCGCAGCGCGGAGCCGGTACGGCAGGACCCCGGCTAGGGTCTATCTGGCTGAATTCAAGCCGTTTTGGTTCTGCCAGCAGCGTGGACGGGGGCCGTTTGCGCGTTCAGCTAGCGCATGACAATAGTAGGGTGGGCGCCCCGTGCCCACGCGTGAAAGTCATGTCATGTTGGCGTAAAAGCGCGTGGCTATGCAGATGATTCTGCGATGCTGGCGTGCAAAGACGGCTGATCATGTGCAGGCTCCACGCGTGGGCACGGGGCGCCCACCCTACTCGTCGCGGCGACAATTGTGTTTCCGCTCCTCGGCGTTCAGCCAGATACACCCTAGCCCGCCGCGTGCACCAGCGCGTCGACCTCCAGCTTCTTCATCCTCAGCAGGGCGCTCATCACGCGGTCGACGCGCGCCTGGTCGGGGCTGGTCAGCAAGGCGTCCATCTGGCGCGGCACGATCTGCCAGGAGACGCCGTAGCGGTCCTTCAACCAGCCGCACTGCTGGGCGGCCGGGTCGCCCTGGTAGCCCAGGCGGTCCCAGTAGAAATCGATCTGCTCCTGGGTATCGCACTGAACCTGGAAGGAGACCGCCTCGTTGAAAATGAAGGTCGGCCCGCCGTTCAGGGCCGTGAATGCCTGGCCGTCGAGCTCGAAGGCGACCGTCAGCACGGTGCCGGGCGCCATGCCGTGGATCTCGCGCCCGGCTTCGCCGTAGCGCGACATGCCATGGATGCGCGAATGCGGGAAGATGCCGACGTAGTAGTTGGCCGCTTCCTCGGCCTGCCGGTCGAACCAGAGGCAGGGCGTGATTCTCGATAAGCTTGGCATCGCCGCGGTCTCCTTGAATTGGATTATCCCGATTCGACCGCGGCGACTGCCCTCAGTTGCCGACGTCCTCTTCGCGGAACTCAATACCCGCCGGTGGCGACGCGTCCCGTCCGGCTTCTCGTCCCTCCTCCTGCTTGCGCAGCTCGACGCGACGGATCTTGCCGGAGATGGTCTTGGGCAGCTCGCGGAACTCGATGCGGCGGATGCGCTTGTAGGGCGCCAGGCGCTCGCGGGCAAAGGCGAAGATCTCGCGCGCCAGCTCGCGCGACGGTTCGACACCCTGGCGCAGGGTGATGAAGGCCTTCGGCACCGACAGGCGCACCGGATCGGGACTCGGCACGATGGCCGCTTCCAGCACCTGCTCGTGCTCGATCAGCACGCTCTCCAGTTCGAACGGGCTGATGCGGTAGTCCGAGGACTTGAAGACGTCGTCGTTGCGGCCGACGTAGAAGTAATAGCCGTCCTCGTCGACGGTGGCGGTGTCGCCGGTGTGGTAGTGCCCGGCGCGCATGACCTCCGCGGTCTTGTCCTCGTCGCCCTCGTAGCCCAGCATCAGCGCGATCGGGTGCGCGTCCAGCCGCACCGAGATCTCGCCCTCTTGCGCGGGCTGGTCGTCGAGGTCGAGCAGCGCGATCCGGTAGCCCGGCAGCGGCCGCCCCATCGAACCCGGCTTCACCACCTGCCCCGGCGGGTTGCCGATCTGGGCCGTGGTCTCGGTCTGGCCGAAGCCGTCGCGGATGCGGATGCCCCAGGCGCGCTCGACCTGCTCGATCACCTCGGGATTGAGCGGCTCGCCCGCGCCGACCAGCTCGCGCAGCGGGGGTTTCCACTGGCTCAGGTCTTCCTTGATCAGCATGCGCCAGACGGTCGGCGGCGCGCACAGCGAGGTGACGCCGCAGCGCAGCACGGTTTCCAGCGCGGCCTTGGCCGAGAAGCGCTCGTAGTTGTAGACGAACACGGTGGCGCCGGCATTCCAGGGCGCGAAGAAGCAGCTCCAGGCGTGCTTGGCCCAGCCGGGAGAACTGATGTTCCAATGGACGTCGCCCTTCTGCAGGCCGATCCAGTACATGGTCGACAGGTGGCCGGCCGGGTAGCTCTGGTGGCTGTGCAGGACCAGTTTCGGGCGCGCCGTGGTGCCCGAGGTGAAGTACAGCAGCAGCGGATCGCTGGCGCGCGTGACGCCCTTCGGCGTGAACACAGACAATACGCGGCGGCAGTCGTCGAAGTCGTGCCAGCCGTCGATGCTGCCGCCGACCGCGATGCGGGTGAAGTTGCCGCTCAAGCCCTCGAACTTGTGCGCCTCCGACACCTGCGCGATCACGTGGCGCACCTTGCCGCGCTCCATGCGGTCCTGCAGGTCGGCGTTTGAGACCAGCATGGTGGTCGGCACCAGCACGGCGCCGAGCTTGATCCCGGCGAGCATGATTTCCCAGAGCTCGACGCGGTTCGGCAGCATCAGCAGCACGCGGTCGCCGCGCTCGACGCCGCACTGTTGCAGCCAGGACGCGACCTGGCTGGAACGCGCGGACATGTCGGCGAACGAGATCTTCTGCTCGCGCCCGTCTTCCTCGACCACCCACAGCGCCGGGGTGTCGTTGTTCTTCGCCTCGGCGTCGAAGAAATCGAGCGCCCAGTTGAACTCGTCGAGCTGGGGCGGCCGGTAGCCGGCATAGGCGGTGTCGTAGTCGGTGCGGTGCTGTTGCAGGAAGTCGCGCGCCTGGGCGAAACGCTGGTACGGGGTCATGTTGTCTCCTGGTTGCTGATCACAGTGGCCGGGGACGCAGCCTGCCAATGGCGGCCCTGTCCCGGCTGCTTATTGTCTGTTTGCATACATTGTGCCACGGGTTAGGCGCGACGCCAGGTTTCGCTGCGCAGGAGGCATTCGCCTACTGTGCGCCGCCGGCCTGTACGGTGCATGGTTATCGAAATGAAAATCCCCGTCGTAGTACCGCCTGGTGCGGAAAATACCGTAGGGTCGGCACGCTGTGCCCACTCGAAAGGCCGCGTCGCGTTTGCGCGATTCAAACCCGATTAGCGGCCATGTGTTGGCGCTTTCGTATCATCACTCGATACGTCTCGACCATTCCCAGACGCGTTGTCAGGCGCTGCCGGAGATACGCATCGTTCCGCGTGGGCACGGCGTGCCCACCCTACGCAGACCTGGACAGGCCGCCATGGAATGCCGAGCCTGCCGTGGACCATGCCAGGCTTGCGTATACGGAACCAGTCCCTCAGTTGCGCGGAACAGGCCCGCCGGGCCGGCGCAGCGGCACCGCGAATTCCCCTTCCGGCTGCATCATGTCGATCACGCGGCAATCGCCGCACATGCGCAGGCGGTCGAGGTTGCCGGTGAAGGCGCTGTGCTGCGACAGGCGCGCGAACATGTTCTCGACCATGTGCAGGGTGCCGAACGGCTTGCTGCAGCGGATGCAGTGGAAAGGCTGGGATTCGTTCAGGATCACCGTCTTGCGGCGCGTTTCGCCGAAGCTCATGCGCGGCACCAGGGCGATCGCGTTTTCCGGGCAGGTGTTGGCGCACAGCCCGCACTGCACGCAGTTCTGCTCGACGAAGCGCAGCTGCGGCAGGTCGGGCGTGTCCATCACGGCCGAGGACGGGCAGGCGCCGACGCAGGCCATGCACAGGCTGCACTTCTTGGTGTCGACCGCGATCGCCCCGAACGGCGCGCCGCTCGGCAGCGCCACGTCCTGCGGCTGGCGCGGCGCGTGGCGGTGCAGGTGGTCGAGCGCGTAGTCGAGGGTATTGCGCTTGTCCGCGGCCAGGTTGAAGCCGGCGCTCTCGGCGGGCGCTTCGCCGCGCGGCGCATGGCGCAGGGCCAGGCCGAGTTCCTCGGGCGTGTGCACGCGCAGCAGCTGGAAGTGCGGACCGGCATAGCCCAGGCCGTCGAGCACGGTGTGGGCGATGCCCATCTGGTGGTCGAGGGCGGCGGTGTACTGCGGCGCCTCCTCGCCGGTCATCAGGACCGTGACGCCGGCCGCGCCATAGGCCAGCGCCGAGAACCAGACGTCGATACCGGTCGAGGCCGTGTGGTGCAGCGCCAGCGGAATCACCCGGCCCGGGATGCCGCCGTCGGCGTCGGCCTGCAGGCGTTCCAGCAGGCCGGCGCCGGCGTCGCTGTGCAGCAGCAGCACCGGGTCCTCGCCGCCGGCTTCGCGGTAGGCGGCCAGCGCAGCCTTGATGCGGCTGCCGGTGTGGGCCGCCGAAGGATAGGCATAGCCGAGCGCGCCCGTCGGGCAGACCGTGGTGCAGGCGCCGCAGCCGGCGCACAGGTAGGGATTGACGCGGATCTTGTCGCCCGCGCCGGCGATCGCCTTGGCCGAGCAGATCTGCACGCAGGCGTTGCAGCCGGGCTGGCCGTTGCGGCTATGGGCGCACAGGCGCTCCTTGTAGCGGAAATACTTCGGCTTCTCGAATTCGCCGGTCATCTCCACCAGCTCGGCCGCGGCGGCGCGGCGCGCGGCCTCGTCAAGACCCGGGGCGTAATAGCCGTGCGGGTGCTGGTGGGCCGCGATCAGCGGGCTCGGGCAGAGGTCGAGCACGAGGTCGAACTTGCCCTGCTGCTGCGCCTGCCCCGGCGCCTGCCAGCGCGCCTCGAAGGCGCCCAGCCAGCCGGCCACGGCCACCGCCGGCGCGGCGAAGACCGGATAGGCGCGTGCCGCTTCCTCCTCTGCGCCATCGATCAGCAGCACGGTGACCGGCAGGCTGGCCGCCAGGTGGTCGGCCCAGGGCAAGGCCTGGGCGGCGCTGCCGACGACCAGGGTGCGCCCGAGCGAGCGGTAACTGACCGAGTCGACGGCGTCGACCGGGGCGATGGCGTCGGCCGCCAGGATGGCGGCGGTCTTGGCGAGGGCATTGCGGCGTTCCTGCAGCGGATCGCCGGCCTGCCCTTCTAGGAATCGGATGTTCATGCTTGTCCTTGCAGGGATTGCTGGTAAAGGCCTGCCTGTGCGCAGGCGGGTGGTGCGTCGGTGTCGTCGGTGTGTTGCTGGACGAGCAGCCGGGTGTCGCCGTGCCGGACGGCATGGTCGCTGGAAGCTCCGTCGCCGGCAGTCACGGCGGCCGGCTCGTCCGGTACCGGTGCGGGCTGGGCTCCGGCTGCCGGATCGGTGGCGGCCGCTTCCAGTGCGGGCGCGGCCGCTGCATCGACAGCGTCGACCGCGACCTGCGGGCGGTGCGGCTCCGAGGGACGCAGCGCGCTCTTCGCATGCTCGAGGGCGGCGAACATCGCGGCCGACATCGGGCTCGGCTTGTTGTAGTCGTCCATGTACATGTCCAGGCCATCCATCACGTGGAAGTGCGGATCGGCGAACAGTTTTTTCAGCGCCAGGCGCTGCACCGCCTTGTCGACGTCTTGGCGCACGAAGGCGGAGAAATCGGAGTCGGGCGTCAGGCGCGCGGCGTCGTCCAGGGTCGGCGCTTCGCGGGCCGGCGCCGTGCCGGCGGCACCTGCCTGGCGCGCGACGGATGACGTTGGCGGCGTCGGCGGCGTTGGCGGCGCAGCGGCGGGCCCCGCCGGCACCGGACGCGCCGGGGCCTCGGCCGGTTCGCCGCCCGTCGCCTTCAGGCGCGACCAGCGCCGCAGGAATCCTTCGTCAGGCATCCTTGCCGTTCTCCCTAGCCATGCTGGCGCCCGCGGCGCGGCTTCGGCTGGTAATGCTCGCGCAGGTAGCCCGCGACCCAGGCGTAGATCTCGGCCGGCATGGTGACGCCGTCGGCCGATTCGCCGGAATCGAACATACGGGTGCCCTCGACGTAGCTGACCGACGCGCGCACCGGCATCGCGCGGCCCTCTTCCATGCGCCACAGCACGAACACCTTGGATTCGGGCGCCATGCAGTTCTCGTAATAGCCCTCGTTCTCGTCGGTATAGAGCTCGAGTTCCAGGCCGGAGACCAGGTAATAGTCGCGCTCCGGGCTTTCGCTGAGCACCTGCACGGGCGGCAGGTTGCCGCGGTCGGGCACGACGCCGACCGCGGCCCAGGCTTCGTCCACCCAGCGGTGCTGGACGGCGCGGCGCTGCATGATCACCGCGATCGGCATGCTGGCCATCTTCATTTGTTCTGCACCGCGTCCGCGTTGCCCTTGTCCACGGCCGGCGAGGCGCCTTTCGGCACCGACTTCGTCGGCGCCTTCTTGACGTCTTCGCTCGGCGCCGCGGTACCCAGCTTCTCGCTCTTGATCGGGACGTTGGCCGACTGCAGCGCCTGCGGGCTGAGCGGCGCTGCGCCACGGCCCGGCGCCGCCGCCGAGGTGCCCGGGGCGGCGTTGGCCGGCGCGGCGGCCACCACGCCGGCATTCGGCGGCGTCACCCCGGACGAGCCGACGCCGGGCGCGCCGCCGGCAGGCGCGGCGGTGCCGGGCGCCTGGATGCCGGGCGCCGGCGCCTGGGCGATCGCCGTCGGCGGATTGATCTTCCAGCCCTTGCTGGCCGCCTGCGAGCGCCAGCGCGCACTGACCGCGTCCATCGAGGCGGACAGCAGTTCCTTGTCCTTCGCGGCCTTGGCGTCGGCCTCGGCCTTCTTGGCGGCGGCAGCCTGCTGCTGCTCCGGCGTCAGCGCCGGTTTCGCCAGCGCCGCCCAGGCGCCCTGCGCCAGCAGCGGGTTGATCAACAGCGCGGCCACCAACGCCGCGGGTGCGGCAATCCATCGTTTCATCATTTCTTCTCCAACTGGTTCGGCGCCGCCGGGCCCTGGGGCGCCGCGTTGCTGGCCGCGCCCTTGTTCAGGTCCTGGGCCGAGGGCCCGCTCGGCGTGCCGGTGTCGCCCGGCTGGGTCTGGGTACCCTGCATCGCGCCCGAAGGCGGGGTCACGCCCGAGCTCGGGCCCTGCCCGGTCTCGCGCGTGGTGCCGCCGACCGCGGCACCCGAGGTATTCCCGCCAGCGCCGCCGGCAATGCCCGGGGTGCCGCCGGCATAGATGGCGTCTGTCACCGGGCGCCCGGTGCGGGCGATGATCTCGCCGCTGGTGCCGCCGCCGGCGGTCACCTGGCCGGGGAACTTGGTCTGGATCACGCCGTCGCTGGCGGGCGCCGTGTTGCGGCTGCAGCCGGTGGCGAACAGGGCGCTTGCTGCCAGCGCGCAGGGGATCAGGAAGCTGGTTCGTTTCATTGCAATCCTCAGTGTGCGGGGCCCGGACGGGGCGGCGGCGGTGTGCGCGGCACACCCTGCGTACCCGGCGGCGTGCCTGCCGCGGGGCCGGGCGGGGTGCCGGGGACGCCCGCTTTCACGTCCTCGTACCACAGCGAATGGTGGGCCTTGGCCCAGTTCTCGTCGACGGTGCCGTGGCGCATGGCCTCGTAGGCGCCCGGCGTACCCCAGGTGCCGATGTAGATGTGGCCCATGGCCGCCGCGATGTAGAAGGTGGCGCCGATGACGTGCAGGTAGTTCGCAACCTGCAGGACGTAGCGGGTCTGGCCGAAGTTCACGAAGTTCAGCACCAGGCCGGTGATCGACATCACCAGTCCCAGCAGGGTGACGCCGAACCAGAACCAGCTCTTCTCGCCGGCGTTGAAGTAGCCGGCCGGCACGTGCTTGTGTGAAACCAGTCCCCCGCCCTGCTTCACCCACTCCAGGTCGTTGCGGTTGTAGAAGTTACGGCGCAGGAAGGTGATGAACATCACGATCGAGCACAGGATGAAGAGTGGCCCGATGAAGTTGTGCACGTATTTCGAGATCCACGCCACCCAGGAGAAGAAATTGTGTCCCATCCAGGGCAGCATGATCTTCTTGCCGAAAGTGATGATCAGGCCGGTAATGGCGAGCAGGATGAAACTGATCGCCGTGGCCCAGTGCACCTGGCGGTCCCAGCGGCTGAAGCGCTGCAGCTTGCGTCCGGACTGCGGCTCTTCGCGCGCCGGTCCGATCGCCTTGTAGAACAGGAAAATCAACAGCGGCACGCCGATCAGGATGGTGCCGGCGATCGAGGCGATCGGGCCGTTGCGCAGGGTGCGCCAGGTATTCCCGCCGCGCTGGACGATGACGTTGCCTTCGCTCTCGCCGTACTGGCCGAGGAAGTGGCGGTCCATGTGCACGCGCCCGGATTCCGAAGACATCAGGCCCGGTTCGCGGGCACGCGAATCGCCCTCGATCTGCAGCATGGTCTGCTCTTCGGCGTAGGCCGGCTCGGCGCGCTGGTTCGGCACCCCGGCCCAGGCCGCCGGCAGGGTCGATATTCCCAGCAACGCCACCACCAGAGCCAGCATGGCGCGCAGGGCAAACAGGTTCGCTCGCATGGTAGGGCTCCTCAAGGATTGGCGCGGTTGTATTCGTTCTGCTTCTGGTTGCGGTTCTGGATCGTCGCCGACCAGGCCAGGCGGTCATTGTGGAAATGCGTCTGGAAATGGCGGTTGTCTTCCTTGCCCGCGTATTCGCCGCGGATCCACTCGGGATGCTGGTCGACTTCCAGGCAGCCGGTCAACAGCAGCAGCGGCAAGGCCAGGATCAGGTAGCTGGGCTTTTTCATTGTGGGAACCTCCCGCCGCCGTTCTGGAAGTCGCCGACCTCCTGGTTTTCGCGCGGCAGGTCGCCCTTGGCCTTGATCTCGCCGCCGCGCTTCGGGCGGCCATAGGCGATCTTCCAGCCCCACAGCTCGGGGCCGTAGCCGCGGGTCTCGACGCGCTGGCGGTAGATGTCGGCGATCAGGTCGGCTTCGCCGCCGAGCAGGGCCTTGGTGCCGCACATCTCGGCGCAGGCCGGCAGCTTGCCTTCGGCGATGCGGTTGCGGCCGTATTTCTTGAACTCGGCTTCCGAGGTGTCCGGCTCCGGGCCGCCCGCGCAGAAGGTGCACTTGTCCATCTTGCCGCGGTGGTTGAACAGGCCGCTGCCGGCGAACTGCGGGGCGCCGAAGGGGCAGGCGTAATAGCAGTAGCCGCAGCCGATGCACTGGTCCTTGCTGTGCAGGACGATGCCGTCCTCGGTGTGGTAGATGCAGTTGGTCGGACACACCGCCAGGCAGGGCGCGTCGGTGCAATGCATGCAGGCGACCGATACCGAGCGCTCGCCCGGCACGCCGTCGTTGATCGTCACCACGCGCCGGCGGTTCACGCCCCAGGGCGTCTCGTGTTCGTTCTTGCAGGCGGTCACGCAGCCGTTGCAGTCGATGCAACGCTCGGTATCGCAAATAAACTTCATCCTCGCGGCCATGTCAGCCTCCTCTGCTCTGCTTGTCGTTGTCTGCTCATGTCCGCCGCGTCAGGCACGCACCACGCGGCACATCGACACCTTGGTTTCCTGCATCATCGTCACGGCGTCGTAACCGTAGGTCCAGCCGGTATTGATGGCTTCGCCGCGCACCGTCGGCGCGCCGTCCTCGGGATAGTGTTTTTCCAGGTCCTCGCCCATCCACCAGCCGCCGAAGTGGAACGGCGCCCACACCAGGCCGATCGGCACCCGCTCGGTGACCATCGCCATCATCTTCAGGCGTGCACCGGTGGGCGTCTCGACCCAGACGTATTCGCCGATGCGGGCGCCGATCTGGGCCGCGTCCTTCGGATTGATCTCGACGAACATGTTCTGCTGCAGTTCGGCCAGCCAGGGGTTGGAGCGGGTTTCCTCGCCGCCGCCCTCGTACTCGACCAGGCGGCCCGAGGTCATGATCAGCGGGAAGTCCTTCGAGTAATCCATGGCCTGCACCGCCTTGTAGAGCGTCGGCAGGCGCAGGAAGTTGGCCTTGTCGTCGTAGGTCGGGTACTTGGCGACCAGGTCGCGGCGCGGCGACATCAGCGGTTCGCGGTGGGTCGGGATCGGGTCCGGGAAGTTCCAGACGTTGCAGCGGGCCCGGGCGTTGCCGAACGGCGCGCAGCCGTGCGAGATGACGACCCGGATGATGCCGCCGGACAGGTCGGTCTTCCAGTTCTTGCCCTCGGCCATGGCCTGCTCGGCCGGAGTAAGTTCGTTCCACCAGCCCAGCTTCTTCAGGAACACGTGGTCGAACTCGGGGTAGCCGACGTCGAGCTGGCTGTCCTTGTTGGTCGAGCCGTCGGCCGCCAGCAGGCTCTCGCCGTTGTGCTCGACGCCCCAGTTGGCGCGGAACGGCAGGCCGCCCTCGGCCACGCTCTTGTTCAGGTCGTACAGGATGGGGGTGCCGGGGTGCTTCATTTCCGGCGTGCCCCAGCACGGCCACGGCAGGCCGTAGTAGTCGCCCTTGCAGGGACCGTGGTCGGCGCGCAGCGTGGTCGGGTTGAAGGTGTGCTTGTTCTCCATGTGGAGCTTGAGGCGCTCGGGCGAGCAGCCTGTGTAGCCGATGGTCCAGCAGGAGCGGTTGATCTCGCGCAGGATGTCCTCGACCACCGGCTCGTTCATCACGACCTTGATGTTCTTGCACAGTTCGTTATGGAAGCCGAGCTTCTTGGCGAACAGGTACATGATCTCGTGGTCGGTCTTGCACTCGAACAGCGGCATGATCACGCGTTCGCGCCACTGGATCGAGCGGTTCGAGGCGGTGCACGAGCCCTGCGTCTCGAACTGCGAGGCGGCCGGCAGCAGGTAGACGCCGTCGGTGCGGCCGTGCATCGACGCCGTCATGCTCGGATAGGGGTCGACCACGACCAGCATGTCGAGCTTCTGCATGGCCGCCTTCATGTCGGGCAGGCGGGTCTGGCTGTTCGGCGCGTGGCCCCAGTAGAACACGGCCTTCAGGTTCGACGGCTGGTCGACGTACTGGTTTTGCTCGTTGACGGCGTCGAACCAGCGCGACACCGTGATGCCGGGCTTTTCCATCAGTTCCTTCGAGCCGAAGCGCGACAGGATCCAGTCGTAGTCGACGCCCCAGACGTTGGCGAAGTGCTTCCAGGCGCCTTCGGCCAGGCCGTAGTAGCCGGGCAGCGAGTCGCCGTTCGGGCCGACGTCGGTCGCGCCCTGCACGTTGTCGTGGCCGCGGTAGATGTTGGCGCCGCCGCCGGGAATGCCGATGTTGCCCAGCGCCAGCTGGAGAATCGAGAGCGCGCGCACGTTGGCGGTGCCGACGTGGTGCTGGGTGATGCCCATGCACCAGACCACGGACGAAGGCCGGTTGGTGGCCAGCATCTCGGCGGCGGTGCGCACCGTCGCTTCCGGCACGCCGGTGATGTCGGACACCTTGTCCGGCGTCCATTTCGCCACTTCCTTGCGCACGTCGTCCATGCCGTAGGTGCGCGCGGCGATGTATTCCTTGTCTTCCCAGCCGTTGTTGAAGATGTGCCAGAGGATGCCCCAGACCAGCGGGATGTCGGTACCCGGGCGCACGCGCACATAATGGTGGGCGAAGCGCGCAGTGCGCGTGAAGCGCGGGTCGATCACGATCATCTTCGCACCCAGTTCCTTGGCGTGCAGGAAATGCAGCATCGAGATCGGGTGGGCCTCGGCGGGGTTCGAGCCGATGAAGAGCACCGCCTTGCTGTGGTGCAGGTCGTTGAACGAGTTGGTCATCGCCCCGTAGCCGAAGGTCTGGGCCACGCCCGCGACGGTCGTCGAGTGGCAGATGCGCGCCTGGTGGTCGCAGTTGTTCGAGCCCCAGAACGAGACGAACTTGCGCAGCAAATAGGCCTGCTCGTTGTTGTGCTTCGAGCTGCCGATCACCATCAGCGCGTCGGGGCCGGACTTCTGGCGCAGCTCGAGCAGCTTGTCGCCGATCTCGTTGATCGCCTGGTCCCAGGAGATGCGGGTGTACTTGCCGTTCACCAGCTTCATCGGGTAGCGCAAGCGGTGCTCGCCAAAGCCGTGCTCGCGCACCGAGGCGCCCTTGGCGCAGTGGGCGCCCATGTTGATCGGCGAATCGAAGGCCGCTTCCTGGCGCACCCAGACGCCGTTGGCGACCACCGCCTCGACCGAGCAGCCGACCGAGCAGTGGCTGCAGACGGTGTGCTTGATCTCGGTCTTGACCGGCGCATCGGCCACCGGGTCGGCCGCCTGGGCCGGCTCGATGACGTTCAGCGGCAACTGGCGCGCCAGGGCGCCGGCGCCGGCCGCGACGCCGGCCCCGACCAGGAACTTGCGCCGTTTCAGGCCCCGGTTGGCGCCCTGCTTGCTCGAACTCTTCACTAAGGACATGTCTGGTCTCCGGGCTCGCTCACCAGTAGGCGGCGGTTTGGTAGTAACGGCGGATGTGTTCGGTCTCGTGGTAGCCGCGCTTGACCTGCGGCTTGGCGGCCTCGACCGGTTTCATTTCGGGCTTGGCCTCGGCGCCGCCGGCCACCGCGACCAGGGCGCCCAGCGGCGCGGCCTTCAGGAAGCTGCGGCGCGCCGGATCGGGCTGTGCCTGTGCGGCCAGCTGCGCTGCGGGTGCGTGCTCGTGTTTCATCGCCTCGTCCTTCGCTTGTTTCGGGTTAGTCATCGTAGCCATCGTCCACGGCGAAGCCAGCCGCTTCGATCTCCAGCAACGCACCGACGAAGTCGGTCACGACGCGGTAGAAGTTGGCGCCCTCGGCGCGCCGGATGTCGTCCAGGCAGCGCTCGTACCAGGGCGCGATGCGGGCCTCGAAGAAGGCCTTCTGCTCGGCCAGCGGCTGGCGCCGGATGCCAGGCGCACCCGCGACCAGGACGCGCATGGTCTCGCACAGCGCGCCCAGGTGGTCCTCGAATTCCGCGACGCCGCGCACGCGCCCGATCCCGAAGCGCGCCAGGTCGCTGCGCAGCTCGGCCAGGGGCGCATCGTTCATGAAGCCGGACAGGTAGAGCGAACCGTAGGGATTCAGGGTCGGCGTGCCATCGCTGACGAACAGACGGTCGAATTCCTCGGCCACCGCTTGCGCGTCGATGACGCCGGACGCGAGGACCAGCTTTTCCCAGGCCCGTTCGAGCGCCGGGTCGCCGCCTTCGGAGAGGATCGGGTCGGCCGCCGCCAGTTGCCCCAGCAGGACCTCGCCCGGCGGCGCCAGCAACAGGCGCGCGGCGAGGGCGTACAGGTCGGCGCGGGCCTGGTCTTCGCTGGACAAGGGATGCGCCACGGCGACCAAGGCGCTGACGGCGTCATTAGCCGGAGTGGAAGTGTGTTGGGGTAATGCAGACTGCATGGACACTGAGACGCTCCGTTAATAAATCTTTATCGAAAGTGTAGTCCCTGCACCCCGTAGAGGCGCGCACGTTTGAAACCGCTTGCATATCTCGACACTTACCAACAAGTAACTGTCGAGCTGATTGTCGTGTTCCCTGTCGGGTTCCCTGCTGTGTTCCTTGCTGCCCGCTCAGCGCATGCCGGCCGCATGCATGATCATCCGGATCAGCCCCGCGACCAGGAACAGGGCCGCCACCCCGGCCGCCCACAGGCCGGCCATCCAGCCCAGGCGGCGCAGCCACAGCGGCGCCGGGCGCTTGCCGGCCTGCCCGTTGGCGTCCGACCCGGCGCGCGAGCGCGGGCGCATCAGTGATACCCCGCGTCGGCCTTGACCTTGCCGCGGAACACCCAGTACGACCAGACCGTATACATCAGGATGACCGGCAGGATGAACAGCGTGCCCACCAGCGCGAAGCCCTGGCTGGCCGGCGGCGATGCCGCTTCCCAGATCGTGATGTGCGGGGGAACGATGTGCGGCCAGATGCTGATCGCCATGCCGGTGTAGCCGAGGAAGACCAGGGCCAGGGCCGCCACGAAAGGCCAGCGGTGCGGCCGGCCCTTGAGCGAGCCGAGCAGGAGCGCGATCGACAGGATGACCAGCACCGGCACCGGCGCCAGGAACAGGATGTTCGGGAAGGTGAACCAGCGGTCGGCCACCGCCGGGTCGCGCAGCGGGGTCCAGATGCTGACCACCACGATGGCGCCCAGCAGCATCAGCGCGAAGGGACGCGCCACCTGCACCATGCGGTCGTGCAGCTCGCCCTCGGTCTTCATGATCAGCCAGGTGCTGCCCAGCAGGGTGTAGGCGATGAGCACGCCGAAGCCGGCCAGGATCGGGAACGGCGCGATCCAGTCGAGCACGCCGCCGGCGTAGCTGCGCCCGGACACCGCGATCCCGTCCAGGAAGGCGCCGAGCGAGACGCCCTGGAAGAAGGCCGCCGTTACCGAGCCGCCGATGAAGGCCTTGTCCCACAGGTGACGTTCGTGCTCCTTGGCCTTGAAGCGGAACTCGAAGGCCACGCCGCGAAACACCAGGCCGACCAGCATGAAGATCAGCGGCAGATACAGGCCGGACAGGATGATCGAATAGGCCACCGGAAAGGCCGCCAGCAGCCCTTCCCCGCCCAGCACCAGCCAGGTCTCGTTGCCGTCCCAGACCGGGGCGACGGTGTTCATCATCGTGTCGCGGTCACGCTTTTGCTTGACGAAAGGGAACAGGATGCCGATGCCGAGATCGAAGCCGTCCAGCAGCACGTACATGAAGACGGCGAAGTAGATGATGACGGCCCAGATGACCGAGGTGTCGATGCCCATGGTTCAGCTCCTTTCCCCGTCGGCGGCGTCGCCCGCCCCCTCGGCCGTGCCCTCGTCGTCGTTGCCCACGTCGGCGGCCGAGAGCGGACGCATCGGCGTACGGTCCTCGCCCGGGCCGCCCTCGGGGGCGCGGTTCAGCGCGAAATGCTGCGGCCCTTTGCGCATCAGGCGCAGCACGTAGGCGGTGCCGGCGCCGAACACGAAGAAATAGGCGACCACGAAGATCGCCAGCGTCAGGGCCAGGGCCGGGGCGCCGTGCGGCGACACCGCGTCGGCCGTGCGCAGGACGCCGTACACCACCCAGGGCTGGCGCCCGACCTCGGTGGTCACCCAGCCGGCCAGGATGGCGACCAGCCCGGCCGGCCCCATCCACAGGGCCGCGCGCAGGAACAGGCGTTTGGTGAAGAGCTGCCCGCCGCGCCGCAGCAGCAGGCTCCACAGCCCGAGCGCGATCATCAGCAGGCCCAGCCCGACCATCAGGCGGAAGCTCCAGAACACGATCAGGGAATTCGGCCGCTCGTCCTTCGGGAAGTCCTTCAGGCCGGGGAACTGGCCGTCCCAGCTGTGGGTGAGGATGATGCTGCCCAGGCGCGGGATGCCGACGGCGTAGCGGGTTCGTTCGGCCTCCATGTCGGGTATGCCGAACAACAACAGCGGGATGGCTTCGCCCGGCTCGTTCTGCCAGTGCCCTTCCATCGCCGCCAGCTTGGCCGGCTGGTGCTCGGCGGTGTTCAGGCCGTGGAAGTCGCCGATGACGGCCTGGATCGGCGCGACGATGAGGAGCATCCACATCGCCATGGAGAGCATCTTGCGCACCGCCGGATTGTCGCGCCGGCGCAACAGCTGCCAGGCGCCGACCGCCCCCACGATCAGCGCCGTGGTGAGGTAGGCGGCGACCACCATGTGCATCAGGCGGAACGGGAACGAGGGGTTGAAGACGATCGCCAGCCAGTCGGCCGGCACCATGCGCCCGCCCTCGATGGCATAACCCTGGGGTGTCTGCATCCAGCTGTTGGCGGCCAGGATCCAGGTGGCCGAGATCAGGGTGCCGATCGCGACCATGCAGGTGGCGACGAAGTGCAGCTGGGGGCCGACGCGGTTCCAGCCGAACAGCATCACGCCCAGGAAGCCGGCCTCGAGGAAGAAGGCGGTCAGCACCTCGTAGGCCAGCACCGGCCCCATGATACTGCCGGCAAACTCGGACATATAGCTCCAGTTGGTGCCGATCTGGTAGGCCATCACGATGCCCGAGACCACGCCCATGCCGAACATGACGGCGAAGATCTTCAGCCAGAAGTGATAGAGGTCGACGTAGACCTGGCGCCTGGTGCGCAGCCAGGACATCTCGAGCACGGCCAGGTAGCTCGCCAGGCCGATGGTCACTGCGGGGAACAGGATGTGGAACGACATCGTGAAAGCGAACTGGATGCGTGCCAGATCCAACGCCGATAGGCCGAACATGAACCCTCCTCGTGATCTGCGGTGTCCAGAATCTAGCACGGCTTGGCAAGCGCACAATTGGCATCTTTCCCTGACCTTGACCCGCATGTGCACGCACAGCCCCGCGTCCATTGCGCCTGTTTATCAGGCTTTTCCAACTGGACAGCTTGCGGCAAAAGACTGGCCACGGCGCCGGACCGGACTATAATTCCCGTATTGACCGCGACTATTCGTAGACCGATGACCCAAGTCACCCCTCCCCCCGCTTCCTCCCCGATCAGCATCCAGGCGCTGAAGGCCAGCTGCAGCGCCTGCAGCATGCACCAGCTCTGCCTGCCGATGGGCCTGGAAAACGCGGACATCGAGCGGCTCGACAAGATCATCGGCCGGCGCCGGCGCCTGGAGCGCGACGAGCGCCTGTATGCCATGGGCGAACCCTTCCGCAGCCTGTACGCGGTGCGCTTCGGCCACTTCAAGACCTACCAGGTCAACGCGGCGGGCGAGCAGCAGATCACCGGTTTCCAGATGGCCGGCGAACTGCTGGGCATGGATGCGATCAGCGGCGACCGCCACCACTGCGACGCGGTTGCGCTGGAAAGCAGCGAGGTGTGCGAGATCCCGTTCTCGCGGCTGGAGGAACTGTTCGGCGAAGTGCCGGCCCTGCTGCGCCACTTCCACCGCATGATGAGCCAGGAGATCACGCGCGAACAGAACGTCATGCTCCTGCTGGGCAACATGCGCGCCGAGCAGCGCTTCGCGGTGTTCCTGGTGAACCTGTCGGCACGTTACGCCGCGCGCGGCTATTCCTCGACCAGTTTCGCCCTGCGCATGTCGCGCGAGGACATCGGCAATTACCTGGGCCTGACGATCGAAAGCGTCAGCCGCCTGCTGTCGCGCTTCAAGAAACAGGGCTGGATCGCGGTCGACAAGCGCGAGGTCACGCTGCTCGAACCGGCCCACCTGCGCGCGATCGCCGCCGGCACCGAGCAGTGCAGCCCGATGGCGTGACCGAGTCTAGAAAGTCACCTTGACCGATTGCGCGCTGCGCGTGGCCGGGCCGTGGTACACGGCTTCGATGTTGTTGCCGTCGGGATCGATCACGAAGGCGCCGTAGTAGCCCGGATGGTAGTTGCGCTCGCCGGGTGCACCATTGTCCTTGCCGCCGGCCCGCAATGCCGCTTCGTAGAAGGCGTCGACCATGGCGCGGTCGGCGGCCTGGAAGGCCAGGTGGTGGCGGCCGGTCAGCACGCCCTGCGCCGCCTCGCTGCCGGGCGTCGAGACGAAGAGCTCGTCGGCCCAGAAATAATCCTCGCCCTCGCCGCCCAGCGGCACGCCCAGTACCTCGAAGACCGCGTCGTAGAACCTGCGGGCTGCGGCCAGGTCGCGCACGACGAGCTGGAGGTGGTCGATCAGGCGTCCGCGGTGCAATTCCTGGGTTTCCATGCTGCGCTCCTTGTTGAGTGGTCGACGGAAGTGTCCAGATTAACGTAGGGTGGACACCTGTGTCCACGCCGTGTCATCGCACGCGGCCACGCGCGGTTCTTGTTGTCGAGGCGGCTGATCAGCCGCCCTACCGCGTGGACACAGGTGTCCACCCTACGCCCTTGCCGGCATCGTCATCCGGACGGAAGCAGTCGATCGGCCGACGGTTCGCGTGGGCACGGCGTGCCCAACCAACGATCGCGTCAGCGCTTACGCCTTCGCCTTTTCCTTCGCAATCCACTGGTCGACCAGCTGGCCCAGCACGTCCAGCGGCACCGAGCCGCTACTCAACACCATGTCGTGGAAGCCCGGCAGCGAGAACTTCTCGCCCAGCTCGGCCTTGGCCTTCTCGCGCAGTTCGACGATGCGCAGCATGCCGATCATGTAGGCGGTGGCCTGGCCCGGCCAGGCGACGTAGCGGTCGACTTCCTGGACGTTGATGCCGTAGTCGACCGCCTGCTGGCGCGTCCAGCCTTTGGTGTGCAGGCCGGTGTCGACCACCAGGCGGCGCGCGCGGAACAGCTCGGAGCCGAGCGCCCCCAAGAGGCCCGGGACGTCGCCTTCGTACCAGCCCTGCTCCACCGCCAGGCGCTCGGTGTACAGCGCCCAGCCTTCGCTGTGCGCGCTGCCGCCGCTGAAGATGCGCTGGCTGCGGAATTTCGGGATGCCCTTCAGTTCCTGCTGGATCGCCAGCTGGAAATGGTGGCCCGGCACCGCTTCGTGGTAGGACAGGCTGCGCATGCGGATCATGTCGAAGGTCGGCCCGCGCAGGGGGACCCAGAACACGCCGGGACGGCTGCCGTCCGGCGCCGGCAGGCTGTAGTGGGCGGCGGCCGAGGCTTCGGTCAGCGGCGGCTCGCGCAGCACCTCGACGGGCGCGCGCGGCTTCAGGTTGAACAGCGAGGCGCTGCGGCGCTCTGCATCCTTCACCATCTCGGCATACTGCGCCAGGATGGCGAGACGAGGATCGCCCTCGCCCTTCGGCTGGAAGGTGGCGTCGAGCGCCTTCATGCGCGCCTCGATGCTGCCCTCATTGAAGCCGAGCGCGCGCAGGTGCTTGTCCATCTCGCCTTCGATGCGTGCCACTTCGCGCAGGCCGATGGCGTGGATCTGCTCGGCCGTCAGGTTGGTGCTGGTGTAGTTCGCCAGCGCGCGGTTGTAGGCGGCCAGGCCGTCCGGCAGGCGCGAAATACCGGCGGCGTCGTTCGTCTTCGGATGCAGCTCGGCCATGAAGGCTTGCACGCGGCTGTAGGCCGGGCGGATCTTGTCCTCGACAATGCGGGTCGCGCGCGCGATCGCCGCGCTGCGCGCTTCCGGCGCCAGGTCCTGCAGCGCCGCGGTGCGCTGTTCGAGCGAAGTCACCAGCACGTTCTGGGCGGCGGCCGGCTTCAGGAAAGTGTCGACCTGGTACTGGGCGCGCTCGAGGATGAAGCGCGGCGGGATCATTTTCCTGGCGGTGGCCGCGCGGGCGCGCGCCAGGGCCTCGTCCATGCGCGTGCCGACCTGCTCCAGGCGCGCCAGGTAGCTGTCGACGTCTGAAGCGCGGCGCATCGGGTGGGTCTGGGTCATGAAGTTGACCAGGCTGACCTGGGCGCCGCTGAACTGCTGGAACACGAAGCCGTGGTCCTCGAAGGGTTCGTTGGCGACCGTGTTCGACAGCGACCAGCGCATCACCGCCGCCGAAATGCGCTGGGTCTCGTCCAGCGGACCGGCCAGCCACTTGTCGAGGCGCGCGATGCCTTCCTTTGCCTTGGCGATCATCTTCTTGCGCTGGGCCGGGGTCTGCGGCGTGAGCTGGCGGTCCAGGGCATCCTGCTCGGCGCCGCTGAAGTATTGGGTGGCGGTGGCGAACTGCGGATTGCCGCGCACCCAGTCCTGGGCAAACTGGTCGGCCCACTTGTCGAAGGCGGCGTTCGGTTTGACGGCCGGCGAGGAAGAAGCCGCCACTGCCGCCGGCGCTGCGAGCGCCGGCAGCGTGGCGCCGGCGATGGCGAGCGGGACGAACAGGGAGGCGATGGCGGTGCGCAGGAGGCGCTGGGAGCGTGCGGGCATGGATGTCTCTTCTAGTTGGTCGTACGGCAGATTGCCGTGACGAAAATCTAACATGGAAGAGTTGGGGAAGGACAGTCTTTACAGCTGCGGTGCACGGGGCTCCTTTGGGCGCTTGTGCTCACGCGCCTCACCGGCGACGTTCCCGGGACACTGGCTCCGGCAAAGGGTACGGTTCTCAACGGCACCATACCGCGTGGACTCGGGAGTCCACCCTACGACTGTGCCGAGTTTTTCGTAGGGTGGGCACTTGTGCCCACGCGGTCTCACCACGTGAATATCGGCACCATCGCGGCGGCCACGGGCCCAGATAAACGGTGCGGTGCGCACCGGTAGCATCCGCGTGGGCTCGAGAGCCCACCCTACAACAGCAACATCAAGGCTCGACCTCGTCAGCGGCGATCTTCAGGCCCGCATCCTTCCCCGGGCTCCAGCTGCGCGCCAGGCGCCATTGCCTGCCCTCGCCTTCGACCACGACCTGCCAGTGCGTCATCTCCAGGCCCGGCACCTCGAGGCGGAAATGGCCGTAGTCGTCGGGCAGCACTTCGAGCGCCAGGTCCTTCTGCGGCTGGGTCGGGTGCGCCAGGTAGATGCGGAACGGCGCCAGCATCGGCCGCCCGAAGCTGTGCAGGCGTCCCGCCAGCATGCCGCTGCGGGCGTCGAAACGGGCGTCGAGCACCAGTTTGAGGCTGGTGGCGACGTGGTCGCGGCGCAGGTCCTGGTTGATGGCCTTGCCCTGCTTGTAGTAGTCGTCGACCACCACCGCGTCCGGCGTGCGCAGCGCCAGCACGACCGTGACGGCGGTGGCCAGCATGACCGCCAGCGGGCCCAGCATGATGAACCAGGGCCAGCGGTGGCGGTACCAGGGCGTGCCCGCAGCCGGGGATGAAGTCGCTTGCATGATATTTTCCTTTTCGACTTGAACTGCGCTAGCGCGGCACGATGAAGGCCGCTTCTTCGCGCACCGCGACCGCCGGGTCGTCGAGCGCGGTGACGGTGAATGCGATGCGGTGCGAACCGGGCTGGCCCGCCCCTTCCGCACGCACCCGCACCGGCACCGCGCGCGTGCTGGCGCCGTCGAGCGCGACGACGTCGGCGTCGACGATGGCGGCGCCGGCCATGCCGCTTACCGCCAGCCGATAGCGGCGCGGCGCCTCGCTGGTGTTCATCAGCTGCAGGCGGTAGACGTTCTCGATGCGGCCATCCTCCGCCTCGCGTCCCATCGAGCCGCGGTCGCGGATCACGTCCACCTTCAGCGGGGTGCGCAGGGCCAGCGAGGTCGTCATCGCCGCGACCAGCAGACCCAGCACCGCGGTGTAGACCAGCACGCGCGGGCGCGCCAGGCGGCGCCGCACCTCGCGCGTGCCCCAGCCCTTGGCGAGCGCGTTCTCGGTGGCGTAGCGGATCAGGCCAGCGGGTTTTCCGACCTTGTCCATCACGCTGTTGCAGGCGTCGACGCAGGCGGCGCAGCCGATGCATTCGTATTGCAGGCCGCGCCGGATGTCGATGCCGGTCGGGCAGACCTGCACGCACATGCTGCAGTCGATGCAGTCCCCGGTCTTGGCCGCTTCCGTGCGTGCGCCGTGGCCGCGCGGTTCGCCACGAGCGCGGTCGTAGGTGACGATCAGGGTATCCTTGTCGAACATCGCGCTCTGGAAGCGCGCGTAGGGACACATGTACTTGCAGACCTGCTCGCGCATCCAGCCGGCGTTGCCGTAGGTGGCGAAGCCGTAGAACAGCACCCAGAAGGCTTCCCAGGGGCCGATGCTCCAGCTCGCGATCTCGCCCAGAAGCGTGCGCACCGGGGTGAAGTAGCCGACGAAGGTGAAGCCGGTCCACAGCGCCACCGCCAGCCAGGCCGCGTGCTTGGCCCCCTTCTTCCAGATCTTCTCGACCGTCCACGGCTGGCGATCGAGGCGGATGCGGGCACTGCGCGCGCCCTCGATGCTGCGCTCGATCCAGAGGAAGAGTTCGGTGTATACCGTCTGCGGGCAGGCGAAGCCGCACCACACGCGCCCGGCCACGGCGGTGACCAGGAACAGGCCATAGGCGCAGACGATCAAGAGGCCGGCCAGGTAGATGAAGTCCTGGGGCCACAGCACCAGTCCGAACAGGTGGAACTTGCGCGTGCCCAGGTCGAACAGGATGGCCTGGCGGCCGTTCCATTGCAGCCAGGGCGCGCCGTAGAACAGGAGCTGCGTGAGCCAGAGGCAGGCCCAGCGCAGCGTGGCGTAGCGGCCCTTCACCTCGCGCGGGTAGATCTCCTCGCGCGCGGCATACATCTTGACGACCGCTTCACGGGGGGCGTTCATTTTGCCGCTACCTTGTTCTCGACAACCGTATCAACGGTCGGGTTCGACAGGCTCCACACGTAGGCCGCCAGCACGTGCACCTTGGGCTCGCCCAGGAATTCGCCAAAGGCCGGCATGGTGTTGCTGCGGCCCTTGCGGATGGTTTCCATCACGGTGTCGGCGCTGCCGCCGTACAGCCAGACCTTGTCGGCCAGGTTCGGCGCGCCCAGCATCGGGTTGCCCTCGCCCTTGGCGCCGTGGCAGGCGGCGCAGGCCATGAACTTCGGCTTGCCGAAGGCGACCTTCACCGGATCGGCCGTCAGGCCCGACAGGCTGCGCACGTAATGGGCGACCGCCTCGATGTCCTTGTCCGAGCCGAGCGTCGCGCCCATCGGCGGCATCTGGCCGATGCGGCCGGCCATGATGGTCTGCTTGATGGTGTCCGGTTCGCCGCCATGCAGCCAATCGGAGTCGGTCAGGTTCGGGTAACCCTTGTTGCCGCGCGCGTCCGAGCCATGGCACTGGGCGCAGTAGTTCAGGAACATGCGCTCGCCGATCGCGCGCGCCTGCGGGTCGGCGGCGACCGCTTTCAGGTCCTGGCTGGCGTAGCGCGCGAACAGCGGACCGTAGTCGCTCTCGGCCTTCTTCAGTTCCGCCTTGTACGCGCCGGTCGAGGCCCAGCCAAGCTTGCCTGCATAGCTGCCCAGGCCCGGATACAGCACCAGGTAGCCGACGCCGAACAGGATGGTCAAATAAAACAGGCCCATCCACCAGCGCGGCATCGGGGTGTTCAGTTCGGTCAGGTCCTCGTCCCAGACGTGGCCGGTGGTTTTCTCGGGCTGGCCGTCCTTGCCGACCTTCACGCGAAAGCGCGACTGCGACCACAGCAGGATCGCGCAGCCGGCGATCGAGGCGATCGTGATCAGGGCGACGTACCAGTTCCAGAAGCCGCTCGTGAAATCAGACATGCTCGTCCTCCTTGTCGTCCGCGAAGGGCAGCGCCGCCGCGCGGTCGAAGTCGGCGCTGCGCTTGAGCAGGAAGGTCCACAACACGATGCCCATGAAGGTGGCAAAGGAGACCACCGTCATCACGCTGCTCGCGCTGTCAAAGATTTGTTCGATAGCCATCTCAGTTCCTCGTCTTGATCTGGGTGCCCAGGCCTTGCAGGTAGGCGACCAGCGCGTCCTGCTCGGTCTTCCCGGTCACTTCGGCCGGGGCGTTCTTGATCTCTTCCTCGCCGTACGGCACGCCAAGCAGCTGCATCGCGCGCATCTTCGGCACGATCTCGGCCGGGTTCAGCTTCGTCTTTGCCAGCCAGGGATAGCCGGGCATGTTCGATTCCGGCACCACGTCGCGCGGGTTGTCCAGGTGGGTGCGGTGCCATTCGTCGCTGTAGCGCCCGCCCACGCGCGCCAGGTCGGGACCGGTGCGCTTGCTGCCCCACTGGAAGGGGTGGTCGTAGACGAATTCGCCGGCCACCGAATAATGGCCATAGCGCTCGGTCTCGGCGCGCAGCGGGCGGATCATTTGCGAGTGGCAGTTGTAGCAGCCTTCGCGGATGTAGATGTCGCGCCCCGCCAGGCGCAGCGGCGAGTAGGGTTTCAGGCCGGCGACCGGCTCGGTGGTCGACTTCTGGAAGAACAGCGGCACGATCTCGACCAGGCCGCCGAAGGAGATCACCAGGATCACCAGGCCGATCAGGAGCCAGGGGTTCTTCTCGATCCATTCATGGGTAAAGTTTTTCATTGTTCTCGACTCCAGTTCAGACGTGCGTCGGTACGCGGTTCTCGACGGCGCAGGCTTCGACGTGGGCAGCGTCATGCTGCGGCTTGTGCGGCTGCGGGATCGGCGCATCCACGTTGACGGTGCCGGCCAGGGTCTTCCAGGTGTTGAAGGCCATCAGCAGCATGCCCGACAGGTAGAGGAAGCCGCCCGTGAAGCGGATCACGTAGTAGGGATAGGTCGCCTTCACGCTCTCGGCGAAGGTATAGGTCAGGGTGCCGTCCGGGTTCACGGCGCGCCACATCAGGCCCTGCATCACGCCGGCGATCCACATCGAGGCGATGTAGAGGACGATACCGATGGTGGCGACCCAGAAGTGGGTCTCGACCAGCTGCACGGAATACATCTGCTTCTTGCCGGCCAGGCGCGGGATCAGGTAGTAGATCGAGCCCATCGTGATGAAGCCGACCCAGCCCAGGGCGCCGGCGTGGACGTGGGCGACGGTCCAGTCGGTGTAGTGCGACAGCGAGTTGATGGTCTTGATCGACATCATCGGTCCCTCGAAGGTCGCCATGCCGTAGAACGAGAGCGAGACGATCAGGAACTTCAGGATCGGGTCCGAGCGCAGCTTGTGCCAGGCGCCCGACAGCGTCATCACGCCGTTGATCATGCCGCCCCAGCTTGGCGCCAGCAGGATCAGCGAGAACACCATGCCCAGCGACTGGGTCCAGTCGGGCAGCGCGGTGTAGTGCAGGTGGTGCGGGCCGGCCCACATGTAGGTGAAGATCAGCGCCCAGAAGTGCACGATCGACAGGCGGTAGGAATACACCGGGCGCTCGGCCTGCTTCGGGATGAAGTAGTAGACCATGCCCAGGTAGCCGGCGGTGAGGATGAAGCCGACCGCGTTATGGCCGTACCACCACTGGATCATGGCGTCCTGCACGCCGGCGTAGACCGAGTAGGACTTGAAGGCCGAGACGGGCACCACCGCGCCGTTGACGATGTGCAGCACCGCGACCGCGATGATGTAGGCGCCGAAGAACCAGTTGGCGACGTAGATGTGCTGGACCTTGCGCTTGACGATGGTGCCGAAGAAGACCACCGCGTAGGCGACCCAGACCACCGTGATCAGGAGCGCGATCGGCCACTCGAGTTCGGCGTATTCCTTGCCGCGCGTGAAACCCATCGGCAGCGTGATCGCGGCCGCCACCAGCACCGCCTGCCAGCCCCAGAAGGTGAAGCTGGCCAGCCTGTCGGAGAACAGCCGCACCTGGCAGGTGCGCTGCACCACGTAATACGAGGTGGCGAACAGCCCGCAGATGCCGAAGGCGAAGATCACCGCGTTCGTATGCAGCGGCCGCAGGCGGCCGTAGGACAGCCAGGGGATGTCGAAGTTGAGCGCGGGCCAGGCGAGCTGGGCCGCGATGAAGACGCCGGCGGCCATGCCGATGACGCCCCACACGACCGTGGCGATGGCAAACTGGCGCACGATCTTGTAGTTATAGTTTAGACTGCCTTCCAAGATATTCTCCCGATGGATTGACTGCGATCACAGCCGGGAGAGTAGATTTCTGGACCTTAAAAATCCTTGATGTGAATCAAAATGTTCGGTTTCACTGGGAATACAGGGCGTAGGGTGGGCACGCTGTGCCCACGCGGAACGGTGAGCGGTGTTGGCGGGTCAAACAGAACAGTGTTGGCGCTCGCAGTCGACCGACAAGCCCCGGAGCGAGTCGTCGAGGCCGCCGGTTCAAGGATGAACACGTAACGCGTGGGCACGGCGTGCCCACCCTACGCCTCCTACTCATCGACAGGAAAATCCAATGCCCATCTCGCCATCCCTGCACGACGAAGTCTCGAAACGATTGACGCAAGCCCGCGAAGAAACCCTCGCCACGGTCCGCGCGCGCACCGACAGCGACGGCGACACGCCGCCGCCGATTGCGCCGGGCGCCCACATGGCGCAGGGCGACGACGCGTCCGAAGCCGAAATGACGGCCCACGACGAACAGCATTTCGCCGACCACGAAACCGCCCTGCTGCACGAGATCGACGCCGCCATCGGCCGGCTGGAATCGGGCGGCTACGGCATCTGCGTCTCCTGCGGCTGCGACATCCCGGAAGAGCGCCTGCTGGCCACCCCGACCGTGCAGACCTGCATCCAGTGCCAGGAGCGCATCGAGAAGGAAGGCCATACCGGGCGCGGGCCGACCATGTAAGGCTCAGCTTCCGGTCACATACACCGTCTGGTTCCTGCATACCGCCTCGGGCTGCGGCGCGCCGTCCACAAAGGCGCGCGCCGCCTGTTCGAAGCAGGACGGCATCGTCCAGAGCACGAAGTGCGCGCCGTTCTCGACCGTCGTCACCTCGACCGGGCCGGCCTTGCGCAGCACCTCGGCGTGACGCAGCGCCGCACCGTGCGGCGTCTTCGGGTCGAGCGCGGCCTGGATCACCAGCGTGCGCGGCAGGCGTGCCGGGGGGCGGTTGAACTGGGCGTCGCGCGCATACACCGGCAGGCCCGGCTCGACCAGCAGGGCGGGCAAGGGGCTGACGAACAGCAGGTCCTTCTCTTCCGCCTTCACGTCCTCGGCGCGCATCCCGGGACGCAGGTTGTTCTCGGCGACGCTGATCATCGACACCAGCGGGATCGATGGCGGCGACTGCGGGAAGGAACCAAGCCTGGCCGCCTCGTGCTCGATCGCGCCGATCGCGTGCTTCAGCCAGCCGCCCTTCCCCGCGTTCATGTCCTTGACGATGTGGGGCATCATCGCGGCCGCCACCGGCACGTCGAGCATGGCGCCGAAGAAGCGCCGCAGGTTCTTGCCCGGCACCGCCTCGCGCAAGGCCGTATCGGATTCCAGGCGGACCAGCAGCCGGCGGTAGGCCGTCTCGGCCGGTTCTCCGACCTGGCCACGGCAATGCGCATCGCTGTCGCAGCGCCCGAGCCATGCGCGGCCGACGGCATCGGTCACCAGCGAGCGCCGGCTCAGGTCGGCCGTGGCGTCGTCCTGCAGCGGCACCAGCGAGTCGAGCACCACGCCGTCGACATCCGCCGCGCCCAGCGCCAGCGTGCGCAGCACCAGCTGGGTGCCGTAGGACACGCCGTAGAGGAAAGTCTTGCCCTTTCGCGGGCTGCGCTCGAGCAGCGCCTTCAGGTCATGGGCGGCATTCGTTTCGGAGAACTGGCGCGCATAAGCCGGATTCTCGTTCAGGCGCCGGAAGCAGCTCGCCCATTCGGCGCCGGCCAGGGCCGTGCCGCCGGCCGACGCGGGTCCTTCCTCGTTCGGGCACAGCCGGGTCGAGAAACCGGTGCCGCGGTGGTCCGGCATGACCAGGTCGAAGCCGGGAAACGCCTTGCGCAACTGCGGCACCAGACCGTAGAACGATGCACCCGACTCGCCGGGACCGCCGGCGATCAGCCAGACCTGGCCGCGCGTTTTGCCCGGTGCAGGGAACTTTCGCACGAAGAGCCGGACGTCGGCGGCCGGCGCGCCCGCCAGGCCGGAGGGATCGCCCGGCACCTGTTCGACCGCGCACAGGCTGCCGGCCAGCGCCGGCTTGCCGGCGGCATCGTCGCAGGGCTGGAAAGCGGCGCCCTGCGCTGCACTGGCCGCCCCGGCCGCGCCGGTCGCCCCGAGTATCCATCCCGCCAGGACCAGGCGCCGCATCGATTTCGTCATCGTTCCCTCGCAAGCTTGTAAAAAAATCCAGAGTAACCGCAAGGAAACTAATTGTCGAGAAAGAATCAATCCGATTGCCTGGCGCGGTCGTCGTCGCGCAGGACGCGCAGCGCCGGGCCTTCGAGGTCGTCGAACTGGCCGCTGTCGGCGGCCCCGAAGAAGATCCAGATCGCCACGGCGACCAGCACCAGGCTGAGCGGAATCAGCAGATACAGCGCTTCCATTCTTATTTCCTTAATCTGAGCGCATTGAGCACGACGATGGCCGAACTGGCCGCCATGCCGATGCCGGACAGCCAGGGATTGAGCAGCCCGGTGGCCGCCAGCGGAATCGCGGCCAGGTTGTAGACGCTGGCCCAGGCCAGGTTCTGGCGGATGATGCGCAGGGTGCGCCGCGCAGTGGCGGCGGCGTCGACCAGCGGCAGCAGGCTGTCGCCGAGCAGCACGCCGTCCGCATGCAGCTGGGCCAGGGCCGCGCCGCCGCCCATTGCGAAGGAGACGTCGGCGCCGCGCAGCACCGCGGCGTCG
Source organism: Massilia haematophila (assembly GCF_042647645.1). Taxonomy (NCBI): domain Bacteria; kingdom Pseudomonadati; phylum Pseudomonadota; class Betaproteobacteria; order Burkholderiales; family Oxalobacteraceae; genus Massilia; species Massilia haematophila. Next base: position 2,186,455 of record NZ_JBHRVV010000001.1, read on the forward strand.
TTGATGCCGTCGCCGACCATCGCCACGACCGCCCCCTCGCCCTGCAGACGGCGCACGAAGTCCAGCTTCTGCTCGGGCAGCTGACCGCCCGCGGCGACCTTGACGCCGAGCTGGCCGGCCACCGCCTCCACCGTGCGTGCGTCATCGCCGCTCAGCAGGACCACGGTCTTGCCGGCGGCCTCGAAGCGGCGCACCACCTCGAGCGCCTCGGGCCGCAGGCCGTCGGCGATGTCGAAGCGCGCCAGCCAGGCACCGGCCGTGCCGAGCCAGACGGCGCTGCCCTCGCCCTCGTCCACCAGCGGCAAATCGCGTGCCGTCAACGCGGCCACGAAGGCAGCGCTGCCGAGGCGGTAGCGTACGCCGTCGATGTCCCCTTCGAGTCCCTGCCCGACCGTGTAGTCGATCCCATGCGCCTGCAGCGTGCCCGCCGGCGCCGCGGCGCGGATCGCCAGCGCCAGCGGGTGCGCGCTGCCCGCCTCCAGCGCGGCGGCGAGCGCCAGCGCCCGGTCCGCGTCGACGCCGCCGACGGTACGCGTTGCGCGCAGCACCGGCCGGCCCAGGGTCAGGGTGCCGGTCTTGTCGAACACGACGTGGGTCGCGCGTTCCAGGGTTTCCAGCGTGTGCGGGCTGACTGCCAGCACGCCGCGGCGCAGCAGGCGATCGGTGGCCGCCGCCAGCGCGGTGGGCGTGGCCAGCGACAGCGCACAGGGACAGGTCACGACCAGCACCGCGATCGCCGCCGGCCAGGCGCGGGCCGGGTCGATCATCTGCCAGCTTGCAAACACGATGACGGTCAGCACCAGCAGGGCCGCGACCGACCAGGCGGCCACGCGGTCGGCCCACAGCGCCAGCGCCGGCTTGCCCTGCCCGGCTTTCTCGACCAGGCGCACCAGCAGCGCCAGCGTACTGTCGCGCGCCGCCGCGCCCACGCGCAGCACCACCGCCTGCGCCACGTTCACCGCGCCGCCCGGCAGCGCATCGCCCGGCCCCATGCGGCGGGTACGGCTTTCGCCGCTCAGCAGCGACAGGTCGGCTTCGGTCTCGCCCTCGACGATGACGCCGTCGGCCGGCGCCGCCTGGCCCGGCGCCACCAGCACCACGTCGCCCGGCTGCAGGCTGCCTGCCGCCACCAGTTCCGTCGCCCGGTTGTCCGGATAGCCCGGCATGCGCAGGCTGGACGCCGGCATGCCTTGCTGCAGGGCTTCGAGCGCACCGGCCGCGCGCCGGCGGGCGAGCAGCTCCAGGTAGCGGCTGGCCAGCAGCAGGAAGACGAACATCGTGATCGAGTCGAAATAGACCTCGCCCCGGCCCTTGACCAGGGCCGCGGTGCTGCCCACGAAGGCCGCGGCGATGCCCAGCGCCACCGGCACGTCCATGCCCGGCAGGCCGCGGCGCAGGTCGCGCCAGGCCCCAAGAAAGAAGGGCAGCGCCGAATAGCAGACCGCCGGCAGCGTCAGCAGCAGCGACGCCCAGCCCATCAGCGCAGCCATGTCGGCGTCCATGGTGCCGTCGCTCGCCATGTAGACCGGTACCGCATACATCATCACCTGCATCATCGACAGGCCGGCGACGAACAGTTGGCGGAACAGCCGGCGGCGCGCCCGTTCCAGCTGTTCGCCGTGGCGTTTCGCGTCGTAGGGATAGGCCGTGTAGCCGATCGCGCGCAGCGCGCGCAGGATGTCGCTCACCTTGCACTGCGCCGGATCCCAGCGCACCTGCAGGCGCTCGGTGCTGACGTTCAGCAGCGCCTCCCGGACGCCGGGCACGGCCTGGATGCGGCGTTCGATCAGCCAGACGCAGGCGGCGCAGCGGATGCCTTCGACCGTGAAACCGCCTTCGCCCGTGTTGTCGGCATTGTCGAACAGCGCCAGCTCGGGCGCGTCAAGGCTCTCGACGGTGGCGCCATAGCCGTCGCGGGTCTCGTAAAAATCGCCGCAGCCGGCGTCGACGATGGTCTGGGCGGCGGCGGCGCAGCCGGGGCAGCACATGGCGCGTTCGACGCCGCCGACGGTCGTGCGCCAGTGACGCAGGGGTGGCAGCGGCAGGCCGCAGTGAAAGCAGCCATCCTGCACCACGACGGGTGCGCTGTCCGGCAAGCTGCCGTCTCTCATGGGGAAACCCCGGTCGTCAGGCACAGCGTGTGCAGCCAGCTCGGCGGCAGGCCGCCCGCGGCGCGCAGCAGGCCCAGCGCGCCGAAGCCCAGCACCAGCGCGCCGCAGGCGATGCGTACCGCCGGCAGGCCCAGCCAGCCGCGCAGGCGCGCACCGAGCAGCCCGAGCGCCAGCATCATCGGCAGCGTGCCGAGTCCGAACGCCAGCATGGTCAGCGCGCCCGAGACGGCCGAGCCGCTCAGCATCGCGGTGACGAGTACGCTGTACACCATGGCGCAGGGCAGCCCGCCCCAGAGGGCGCCGGCCGCGAGCATGCGGCCCGGCGTGTCGGGCGGGCCGATGCGTTTCAGGTGCGGCTGCACGCGGCGCCACAACCACTGCCCTGCCCGCTCGACGTGGGCGATGCCGGACCAGGCGCCCATCAGGTAGAGGCCCATGGCGACCAGCATCACGTTCGCGAGCCAGTAGGCGCCGGCCTGCAAGAGGGGCAGGCCCGACAGCGCGCTGGCGCCTTCGGCGATTCCACCCGCAAGCGCGCCGGCCGTCATGTAGCTGGCGATGCGCCCGAGGTTGTAGGCGGCGACGTTGACGGCGGCCGGCGCGGCGGCCACCGGATGCAAAGCGATCACTGTGGCGCCCGCGCCCGGACGCCGGGGCGCGAACGACAGCGCGCCGACGATGCCGCCGCACATGCCGGCGCAGTGGACGCTGCCGAGCAGGCCGACCACGAACACCGGGAACAGGCTGGCGCTCATGGCCTCAGACGGTGCGCGAGTAACGTGGCACTGTGCCCGGCACCGCCAGGTAGCGGTCGAACACCATGCAGACGTTGCGGATCAGGAGGCGCCCGCGCATGGTCACCGAGATCCAGTCGCCGTCGATGGTCACCAGGCCGTCGCGCTCGAGGTGGCGCAGCACCGCCATCTCGGCCGCGAAATACTGGCCGAAGGCGATCGGGAAGGCCAGCTCGATGGCCGACATCGACAGCTCGAACTGGCACATCAGCTTCTGGATCACGGTGCGGCGCAGCAGGTCGTCCATGCCCAGCGCGATGCCGCGCACCACGGGCAGCTCGTTGTTGTCGAGCGCCTCGTAATACGCCTCCAGGGTCTTGGCGTTCTGGCTGTAGGTGGCGCCGACCGCGCTGATGGCCGACACCCCGCAGGAAATCAGATCGGCGTCGGCATGGGTCGAATAGCCCTGGAAGTTGCGGTGCAGCCGGCCCTGGCGCTGGGCCACGGCCAGGTCGTCGTCCGGCTTGGCGAAATGGTCCATGCCGATGTAGACGTAGCCGGCATCGGTCAGGCGCTCGATGCACAGGGCCAGCATGCCCAGCTTCTCGTTCGACGAGGGCATGTCGGCGTCGAGGATGCGCCGCTGCGGCTTGAACACGTGCGGCAGGTGGGCATAGTGATAAAGCGAGATGCGGTCCGGGCTGGCATCGATCACCTTCCCGATGGTGACGGCCATGCTTTCCAGGCTTTGTTTCGGCAGGCCGTAGATCAGGTCGATGCTGACCGAGCGGAAGCCGGCCGCGCGCGCGGCCGCGATGATGGCGCGCGTCTCCGCTTCGGGCTGGACGCGGTTGACCGCCTTTTGCACGTCGGGGTCGAAGTCCTGCACGCCCAGGCTGATGCGGTTGAAACCCTGGGCGCGCAGGCTGTGCACGCGCTCGGCGGACACGGTGCGCGGATCGACCTCGATCGAATACTCGCCGGCTTCGTCGGGGGCGAAGCGGAAGCTGCGGCGCAGGTGGGCCATCAGTTCGCCCATCTGTTCGTCGCTCAGGTAGGTCGGCGTGCCGCCGCCGAAGTGCAGCTGTTCGACTTCGTTCATGCCGGCGAACAGTCCGGCCTGCATCGTGATCTCGCGCTTCAGGTAGCCGAGGTAGGTCGCGGCCTTGTCGCGGTTCTTGGTGACGATCTTGTTGCAGGCGCAGTAGTAGCAGACCGTGTCGCAGAACGGAATGTGCAGGTAGAGCGAGAGCGGTCGCGCGCCGCCGCGGGTGCGGACCGAGGCGACGGCGTGCAGGTAGTCGCGGTAGCTGAAGGTGTCGGCGAAGCGGTCCGCCGTCGGATAGGAGGTGTAGCGCGGGCCGTTCTTGCCGAGGCGCTGGACCAGCTCGGGGTCGAATTCGACGGACCTGGCGGCCACCAGCGGCGCGATGCGGGTGGACGACGACGGGATTTCCTGGTGAAGCATGTTGAGTGACTCCTGCTGCCTGCCGTACCGCACGGCGCGGCACAGCTTGATGGCAGGAGTCTATTGATGCAGGTCGGCAAAATCCTTGACTTGCATCAAATCCGGCGGAGGCAGGCGTCCTATCTCCGGCCGAGCTTGAACACCGACAGCGCCTGTCCCAGCTGCGCCGCCTCTTCCGCCACGTTCGCCGACGCGCTGGCCGATTGCTCCACCAGCGTCGCATTCTGGCGCGTGATCGCGTCGAGTTCGGCCATCGCCGCGTTCACCTGGGCGATGTCGCCGCCCTGGGCACGGCTGGCCAGGGTGATGTCGTGCATGATGGTGGCGGCCTGCTGCACCGAGGAAACCACCTCGCGCATGGTCTGGCCGGCTTCGCCCACCAGCGCGTTGCCCTGGCCGACCTTGTGCACCGAGTCGTCGATCAGGGCCTTGATTTCCTTGGCGGCGCCGGCCGAGCGCTGGGCCAGGCTGCGCACTTCGCCGGCAACGACGGCAAAGCCGCGCCCCTGCTCGCCGGCACGGGCGGCTTCGACCGCGGCGTTCAGGGCCAGGATGTTGGTCTGGAAGGCGATGCCGTCGATCAGGCCGATGATGTCGACGATGCGCGTGGCCGAGGTGCTGATCTGGCCCATGGTGCCGCCGACACGGTCCACGGCGTCGCCGCCGCGTCCGGCCACGTCGGCCGCGGCATCGACCAGGCCGTCGGCGCGCTGGGCGCTGTCGGCGTTGCGGGTGGCCGCCGCCGCGATCTGGCCGAGGCTGGCCGCGGTCTGCTCCAGGCTGGCGGCCTGGGCTTCGGTGCGGCCGGCCAGGTCGATGTTGCCGGCTGCGATGTCGCGCGTCGTCTGCTCGATGGTGTGGACGTTGCCGCGCACGTCGCCGACGATGGCGCGCAAGTTGATGTTCATCTGGCGCAGCGCCAGCAGCAGCTGGCCGATCTCGTCGTCGCGGCCGACCTCGACCGAGTGCGACAGGTCGCCGCCGGCCAGCGCGTAGACGGTATCGGTGGCATGGCGCAGCGGCGCCACGATGCTGCGCTGCAGTTGCGCCCAGGCGGCCAGGGTGCCGAGCACGCCCAGGCCCGCCAGCAGGCGCCACGGCGCGCCGTCCGCCGCCACGGCCAGCAGCGCCAGCAGCGCGGCCTGCGCGCCCATGACCAGGCCGAGCCGGCGGCCCAGCGGCAGCCGGCGCAGGTCGCGCAGGCGTCCGGCCAGGCCGGTCTTGACCGCCTGGCCGCCGCGGATCGCCAGCCGTCCCTGCTGGCCGGCGCGGAACTTGCGGTACAGCGCATCGGCGGCCTCGACCTGTTCGCGCGTCGGCGTCGTGCGCACCGACATGTAGCCGATCACCTGGCCGCCCTCCTTGACTGGCACCACGTTCGCCACCACCCAGTAGAAGTCGCCGTTCTTGCGGCGGTTTTTGACCATCGCGGTCCAGGGGCGGCCGGCCTGCAGGGTGCCCCACATGTCGGCGAAGGCTTCCGGCGGCATGTCCGGATGGCGCACGATGTTATGGGGCTTGCCCAGCAGCTCTTCCTCGCTGAACCCGCTGACCTCGATGAAGCTCGGGTTGACGTAAGTGATCCGGCCCTTGGTGTCGGTCTTCGAGACGATCGATTGGCCTTCCTTCATCGGGTATTCGATCCCGGTGACCGGCAGATTGGTACGCACTGCGCTCTCCTTTGTTTCCGTACGGCAAATATCCAAAGGCGGATTGTACGCGAGCACGTGCCTGTTAACTTGAAAACTTGCTCCAACTACAATGCGAACATGTATCGACAGGCGCTTCCGTACCGCAGCCGCAACGTTGTGTGCAGGATGATAAGATTGCTCGATGGATAACCTGACCCACTCCCTTGCCGGCCTCGCGCTGGGCGAACTGACCCACCGACTGCTGCCGCGCGAGCCCGATGCCGGGCGCGCCGGCACGCGCCGCCGCCTGCTGCTCACCTGCGCGGCCATCGCCAGCAATTTTCCCGACCTCGACCTGGTGCTCACGCTGCTCGCGCCCGAGCCGCTCGGCTACCTGCTGCATCACCGCGGCCACACGCACACGCTGCTGTACGCCCTGCCTCAGGCGCTGCTCTTGCTGGCGGCGATCTGGCTGCTGTGGCCGGCCGCGCGCGCCCTGCTGCGCACCAGCCCGCAAGCGCGCCTCGGCGTCGGCGCCAGCATCGGCCTCGGACTGCTGCTGCACTTCGGGATGGACGCGATGAACGTCTACGGCATCCATCCGTTCGCCCCCTTCGATCCGCGCTGGTTCTACGGCGACATCGTGTTCATCGTCGAGCCGGTGTTCTGGGTCGCGCTCGGCACGCCGCTGGCGGCCCACGTGGCGCGGCCCTGGCTGCGGCGCACCTTCCTGGCGCTGCTGCTGGTGGTGCCGGGCCTGTTCACCCTGGCCGGCTTCCTGCAGTGGGGGTCGTTCGCCGCGCTGGCGGCGATCTGGCTGCTGTCGGCCTGGCTGACCCGGCGCGCGAGCGAACGCAGTGCCCTGGTCTCCGGCGTGGCGCTCGTGCTCGGCTTCGTGCTGGTACAGGCCGGCAGCGCGCGCCTGGCGCGCGAACAGGTGGCGGCGAACCTGGCCCGGCTCGACCCCGGCGCGCGCATCCTCGACACGGCGCTGTCGGCCTTTCCCGCCAATCCCCTGTGCTGGACCGTGATCAGCGTGACCGGCAGCGGCGACGCTTACCGGGTGCGGCGCGGCGTGCTGAGCCTGGCGCCGGGCGTGACGCCGGCGGCGGCCTGCCCCTTCAATATCCACGGCGAATACGTCGGCCAGGCGCTGGGCGGACTGTCCTGGACCTGGGAGGAGCGCGGCTCGAAGGCGCGCCTGCAGGCGCTGCGCGCGGCCGATTGCCGCTTCGACGCCTGGCTGCACTTCGCGCGCACGCCGTCGGTGAGCGGCGGTGTCGCCACCGACGTGCGCTATGCGCCGCGCGGCCAACGAAATTTCTCGAGCCTGCCCTACGTGCAGCAGGCAGAGGCCGGCACGCCCTGCCCGGCACCGGTTCCGCAGTGGGGCTATCCGCGCGCCGACCTGCTCGACCTGCACTAGGCGAGCGCCGCCGTCAAGGGCGAGATATTGCCGAGTTGGTAACATGAGACGACGATTTCAATTGTCGGGCGTACAACTCCCACCATGCGGTATGCTTACCTCCGGTTACACGGAAATGCCCGCGCGGTGCGGGACAAGCGCCCGCGCCTGCGGGTCGTTGCGGTTCTGCCAGGAGAATGGATGACCCCGAAGCGCCTACTCTGCATTGCCCCCGACAGCCCCGGCGCGGCCGCCATGTTGCGCGCCGACATGCCCGACTGGGAGATCCGCGTCGTCGCCAGCCTCGACGAAGCGCGTTCGGCGCTGCGCCAGGAAGCCTATCTCGTCGGCCTGCTGGTGCACGTGATCGGCGCCCGCCCCCATCCTGAAGTCGACCGCTTCCTGCGCCAGCACAGCCAGGTCCAGTGGGTCGGCGTGCTGCGCGCCGAGAGCCTGATGCTCCCGGCCTGCCGCGACCTGGTCGCCGACTACCTGTGCGACTACCACACGACGCCGCTCGACATGCGGCGCCTGGTCCATACCCTGGGCCATGTGCACGGGCATGCACTGCTGCGCCGGCCGCGTCCGCGTCCCGGCTCGACGCCCTCGGCCCTGATCGGCAGTTGCGAGACCATGCAGCGCCTGCGCGGCCAGGTCGAGCGGGTGGCCAAGGTCGATGCGCCGGTGCTGATCTGGGGCGAGAGCGGCAGCGGCAAGGAACTCACCGCCCAGGCGATCCACCGCCAGTCGCTGCGCGCCACCGGCCCGCTGGTGCCGATCAACTGCGGCGCGATCGCCCCCAACCTGATCCATTCCGAGCTGTTCGGCTACGAGCGCGGCGCCTTTACCGGCGCGGCGCGCGACAAGGTCGGCCTGATCGAGTCGGCCAACGGCGGCACCCTCTTCCTCGACGAGATCGGCGACCTGCCGAAAGATCTGCAGGCCAACCTGCTGCGCTTCCTGCAGGACAAGACCATCATCCGTCTCGGCGCCACGCGCGCCATTCCGGTCGACGTGCGCGTGATCTCCGCCTCCCACGTGAACCTGCAGCAAGCCGTGGCCAGGGGCGACTTCCGCGAAGACCTGTATTACCGGCTGTCGGTGCTGCCGGTCACGGTGCCGCCGCTGCGCGAGCGGCGCGAGGACCTGGTCGAACTGGCCGAGCACTTCTTCCACCTGTACGCGGCCGACCGGCCGGCGCGCCTGAAGGGCTTCAGCAGCAAGGCGGTCACCGCGATCGCGGCCCACAACTGGCCAGGCAATGTGCGCGAGCTGATCAACCGCGTGCGGCGCGCGATGGTCATGGCGGACGGCAAGTGGATCGAACCCGACGACCTCGACCTGGCCATGCCTTCGCCGCCGATCGAGGCGGTGCTCGACGACGCCCGCTGCAGCTCGGAGCGCCTGGCGATCCGCGCCTGCCTCGACCGCAGCGGCCAGAACGTCAGCCGCGCCGCGCGCGACCTCGGCGTCTCGCGCACCACGATGTACCGCCTGCTCGCCAAGCACGGCATGCGGCCCTGACGGGCCGCGCCTTTTCGCTCCTCCCCTCCCCATCCGCTCCTTCGCCTTTCGCGCGCCGCGCCGACGGCGGCCTGCGCACGCGCCTGTAGGAGTTCATCCCAGCCCCGCGTCGGCACAAACTGTCACGCGTCATATGCATGGCGGGTGAACACTTTGCCGCAGGAGTGTCCACCGCGAGCTCCGCGAAACGGCACACAACTGTCCCATATTCGGCACACCCACCTTGCATTAAATTCCTGACAACAATGACTATTCGCAATTCTGTCATTTCCTAGTGGACTTGTGCTGCGAATTCAATGACTTGAGGACAATTGATCCGATGCTGGCATTGGTCTTGCATAAGCCGGGGTAGCTGGTACGACTGCCAGTCGGAACTCAACCACACACCCTAGGGGAATTTGCATGAACAAGACCTTGCTCGTTACCGCCCTGTCGCTCGCCTTCGGCCTGAACGCCCATGCCCAGACGACGGACCCGACCACCGACTCTTCGACCACCGTCACGCAGAGCGGTAGCGGCCAGACTGCCAACGACGGCGGCACTGCTTCCTTCACCGACAGCTCGACCGTCACCACGACGACGACGACCGACAACTCGAACCAGGGCAACGACGCGTCGATGCGCGACAACTCGAACCAGGGGAACGATTCGTCGACCAACACGACGACGACGACCACCGACAATTCGAACCAGGGCAATGACTCGTCGATGCGCGACAACTCGGGCCAGAACCGCAGCTCCGGCAGCGCCACGGCGAGCGAGCAGGCGGCGGCGGCGGCCAACAATGGCGGCACCGCTTCCTCGAGCATGGCCAATTCGTTCAACACCTCGAGCGCGACCGCCACCAGCTCGCTGAACGGCAGCGTCAGCGGCAACGCGATCAGCAACATCGGTAACGTCGCCAGCAACACCGGCGGCGCCAACGCCGCAGGCGCAACCGGCGGCAACGGCGCGAACGGCATGGGCGGCAACGCCAACGGCGACGGCGGCGCGGGCGCGGCCGGCACCGGCGGCCAGGCAGCGTCGGGCTCGACCGGCGGCAACGCCATGAGCGGCAACACCGGCAATGCCGACGCGATGGCTGGCGGCGCCACCGGCGGCGCAGGCGGCGCAGGCGGCGCGACCGGCAACGCAGAGAGCGGCTCGGGCGCCGCGGGCGGCGTCGGCGGCCTCGGCGGCGCAGGCGGCTCGAACGGTAACGTGGCAGGCGGCAATGGCGGCAACGCCGGCCAGGCCATGGCAGGCACGGGTGGCGCGGGCGGCGAAGCCGGCGCAGCCACCGGCGGCAGCGGCGGCAACGGCGCCGAAGGCGCAATGGGCGGCAGCGGCGCATCGGGCGGCGGCGTGACCGTCGGCGACGCATCGAGCAGCGGCGACTCCTCGGGCGCTGGCAGCTCCAGCGGCGGCAACATGGCCTCGAGCGGCAGCGGCGCCGGCACCCCGGACAACACCGGCGGCGCCAGCGGCTCGGCCGAAGGCGGCTCGTCGAGCAGCACCGGCGGCACCGTGACCGGCGGCGGCAACACCGCCACGGCCGGCACCGGCACCGGCGGCGCGGGCGGCGCGGGCGCGGCCGGCGGCAGCGGCGGCACCGCCGGTTCGGGCGCGATGGCCTCGACCACCAGCGGCGCGGGCGCGGCAGGCGGCGCAGCGACCGGCGGCACCGGCGGCGCGGGTTCGGGCGGCAGCTCGACCGCCGGCTCGGGCGCGGCTGGCGGCGCCGGCGGCGCAGGCGGCAGCACCGGCATGGCTTCGAACACCTCGGGTTCGGGCGCGGCCGGCGGCACGGCCACGACCGGTTCGGCCACCGGCGGTTCGTCGACCTCGGGCAGCGCCACCGCCGGTAACGGCGGCGCGGGCGGCACCGGCGGCACCGGCACCGGCGGCGCAGGCGGCATGGGCGGCACCAACACCGCGGGCACCGGCACCGGCGGCATGGGCGGCTCGGCAACCGGCGGCAACGGCGGCACCAACACCGTCTCGGCAGGCACCTTCGACATGTCGAACGCGATGTCCAGCGTCGGCCAGTCGGCTGCCGGCATCATGGTGATCAGCCAGAACAACGGCTTCTCGTCCCTGATCCAGCAAAGCGTCAACGTGCAGTCGAACATGCAGGTTGGCCCGTAATCGCCACGCTACACATGCAGCGCGGTAGAACGAAGTAAGCAGCAGTAGAAGGAACGTGGCCTGCCGCCCCCAGGGTGCGGCAGGCCACAGCCGATCAGGAGAAACGATGAAAACGATTTTTGCAAGCGCGCGGATGCGCCAGGCCTGCGGCCTCGCCTTCGCAGCCGTCGTCGCAGGCCAGGCCCACGCCGCCGAACCGGTCCTGCTCGACGCACGGGAACTCGGCAGCCTGCCGGCACTGGAAGACGCCAAGGCATTCACCGCCATGCCGACCGAGATCAAGGAGACGCCGAACATCGGTGGCGAGACCGTTCACGCCGTCGACCTCGAACGCCTCGACCACGAACGCGGCAAGGCCGACACGGTGCTCAACGACACCAGGCTCAACGGCGACGTCGCCAACAACAGCGCGGTCAACGTCAACACCGGATCGAACACGATCGATGCCGGCTCGTTTGCCAACATGTCGGGAATTCCCGTCGTGATCCAGAACAGCGGTGCCAACGTCCTGATCCAGAACGCCACCGTCATCAACCTGCAGTTCCAATGAAGCGCCCTGCTTTCATCGCGAGCGTGGCCCTGCTGCTGGGCGGCGTGGGTGGATCGGTCCCGTCGATCGCGGACGCGGCCGAGATGGCCCTGCCGAGCGGGATGCGGGTCGGGATGCCGGTCAAGAGCATGAAGGACCTGCGCTTCCAGGCCACGCTGCGCCAGCAGTACGACTTCAGCTGCGGCTCGGCCGCGCTGGCCACGCTGCTGACCCACCACTACGGCGTCCCGACCAGCGAGCAGGACGCCTTTCAGCACATGTTCCTCGGCGGCGACCAGCAGAAGATCCGCCGCGAAGGCTTTTCGCTGCTCGACATGCAGCGCTTCCTGAAAAGCCGGGGCTTCACCGCCAACGGTTTCCAGCTCCCGCTGGACAAGCTGATCGAAGCGAAGCTGCCCGCGATCGTGCTCGTTTCCGACAATGGCTACCACCATTTCGTGGTCGTCAAGGGTGCCGAGGACGGCCGCATCCTGCTGGGCGACCCGTCGCGCGGCACGCGCGCCATTCCGCGCGCGCGCTTCGAGCAGATGTGGGCCAACCGCATCCTGTTCGTGATCCACGAGGGTCCGAAACAGGCCGCATTCAACCTGGCCGCCGACTGGCGCAACGCGCCGCGCGCGCCGCTCGGCGAGGGCGTGAACCGCGCCATCGACACCACCTACACGCTGCCGAAATTCGGTCCCGGCGATTTTTGAGGAGACCATCATGCGGCTACCCTTTGCCTTATCCCTGCTGCTGGCGCTGCCCGGCGCCGCGCTGGCGGACGACGCGCCGCCCGCCGATCCGGTGCAAGCAGCGGCGTCCCCGTTCGTCGCCGCCAACGCCGTCGACGGCCAAACGCTGGACGAAGCGCGCGGCGGCTTCCTGGTCGCCGACGGCCTGCTGGTCACGCTCGGCATCGAGCGCATGGTCAGCATCAACGGCAACGTCGTCGAGCGCAACGAGCTGCAGCTGGGCGACATCGGCAAGCTGGCCCAGGGCAACGGCCTGGTGTCGAACGAGGCGCTGGGCGAACTGCGCCTGATCCAGAACGGCGTGGCCAGCGCCCTGCGCGGCGACGCGAATGCTTCGCTGCTGGGCGGCACCATCATCCAGAACACCCTCAACGACCAGTTGATCAACAGCCAGACGACGCTCAACGCCACCGTCAACACCGCCGGAATGTTACGTGCGCTCAATTTCGCCGAAGGATTGAATAATGCTTTGTCAACAGCCGTCTCACCCCGCTGACGGCGTATCGAACATGGAGCGATTTATGCACAAATTCCCGGCACTGTGTGTCGGCGCGCTCGCCGTCGGCGCGGCCTTCAGCGCCATGCCGGCGCAGGCGCAATCCGTCGACGAGCTGGTAGAACAGGTCAAGGCCATGCGCCAGCAGCTCGAAGCCCAGCGCGCGCGCATCGATGAACTCGAGCGCGACGTGCGCAGCGCGCGCCAGGCCGCCGTGCCGCCGCTCCCGGCACAGCCGGCCCAGCCTGCCCTGGCCGGGACCGCGATCGACGCCGCGATCGACGCCGGGCAGCTGGACGCCACGCGCGGCGCCGGCATGGGCCCGGCCAACCCGGCGGCAGCCTCGCCGCTGGCGGCCGGCCTGGCGCTGCCGCTGCCGTCAACCAACCTCGACGTCTTGCGCGGCACCGGCGGCGCCGGGCAGCAACAGCAACAGCAGCAGCAACAGCAACAGCAACAGCAACAGCAACAGCAACAGCAACAGCAACAGCAGCGTACGGCCCAGCAGCCGCCGCCGCAACAGCAGCAGCAGCAGCAGAACGGGCAGCGGCCGGCGCCGGCGGCCCAGCCGGCCGCGCAGCAGGTCGCACAACAACCCGCGCGTCCGGCCACGCCGCAGCCGGCGGCGCCCGCCGCACCGGTGGGCGGACCGGCCAGCGCGCCGGCCGCGGGCATCAACACAGCCGCCGTCGGCCGCCCGCCCGCCGAGAACCGCACCCCGGAGGTGGCGCCGATCTTCGAACAGCCCGGGGTGCTGACGCCGCGCGGCAAGTACGTCTTCGAGCCGGCCATCCAGTACGGTTATTCGTCGAGCAACCGCGTGGCCCTGGTCGGCTACACCGTGATCCCGGCGCTCCTGATCGGCCTGGTCGACGTGCGCGAAGTGAAGCGCAACACCGCCACCGCCAGCGTCACCCTGCGCCGCGGCCTCACTAACCGCTTCGAGGTCGAGGCCAAGCTGCCCTATGTCTACCGCAGCGACGCCACCGTCAGCCGCGAAGTGTTCACCGGCACCGCGGTCGAGCGCGCCTTCGAGACCAGCGGCAAGGACCTCGGCGACATCGAGCTGGCGGCGCGCTACCAGCTCAACGACGGCGGGGTCGACAAGCCCTTCTTCATCGGCGGCCTGCGCTTCAAGTCGCGCACCGGCAAGGACCCGTTCGAGGTCGTCACCGACTGCACCCGCCGCTGCATCGGCGAGAACGTGACCGGGACCGGCCTGCCGCTGGATCTGCCGACCGGCTCGGGCTTCTATTCGCTGCAGCCGAGCCTGACCTGGCTGTTCCCGTCCGACCCGGCCGTGTTCTTCGGCAGCGTCAGCTACCTGCACAACTTCAAGCGCAGCAACGTCGAGCGCACCGTGCTGGGCGGCGAGAAGGAGCCGCTCGGCGAAGTGGCGCCGGGCGGGGTGTTCGGCTTCAACTTCGGCATGGGCCTGGCGCTGAACGACAAGGCCTCGTTCAGCGTCGGCTACGACCACAACTCGGTCGGCCGCACCAAGCAGCGCGGCATTCCGGTGCCGGGCTCGGTGCGCACCCAGCTCGGCACCCTCCTGATCGGCTACTCCTACCGCCTGACCGACAAGAAGACCCTGAGCGTGGCGGTCGGCGCCGGCCTGACCCGCGACACGCCGGACGTGACGCTGATGCTGCGGGTGCCGATGTCCTATTGAGACTGGCGCGCCACCGTGTGTGGCGGTGCGATGCCGGCGGCGGCGCGAGCGGACAGGCTCGCGCCGCTTTTTTTGGACGCATGCAGGAATCGTCGGGCGGTTGAACGCGGCCCGGGTGCATCAACCCGGCGTCCGGCTTCCCGCCCCCGGGCGCGCGATCACCCTGCGAAAGAACGCGACCAGCGCCGGCACGTGGCTGTCGAAACAGAATTCTTCGCGCGCCGCCAGCACCCGCTCGCGGATGGCGGCCAGCTGCGCGCGGTCGCGCAGGCGCTCGGCCAGTTCCGGGATGTCGCGGTAGAACAGCCCGATGTCGAGGCGGCGCGCGAGCGCCTGGGTGGCGACGATCGCGCCCGGGTTGTCGCGCTGGATCATCGGCAGGCCGGCCGCCGCCAGCGTTGCCAGGCGCGCCGGATAGTTCAGGTCGTCCCAGCTGGCGCGCCGCAGCTCGCCGCCGTTCCCGCTCTCGAACACGTGCAGCCAGCCGGCGTCGTAGCGCGAGAATTCCTCCACCCAGCGTTCCTGGCCGACGTTCGGATGCAGGTGCAGGTGGCGCGGCGCCAGCGCCTGCGTCCTGGCGATCCATTCGCGCCACTGGCCCTGGGTATAGTCGCCGTAGAAGTGCAGGTGCAGGTCCTGGGCCGCCAGCGCGGCCACGGCCTGCGGGTGCAGGCCGATCGGGCGCCCCGGCACCACGGTGTGCAGCGCGCCGCCGCCGGCGGACAGGCGCGGCGCGAATTGTCGGTCGAACCAGGCGCGGCGCGGCAGGTCGCCGTCGAGCACGTGCGCAGGCCGCGTCAGCGACAGCCCGGGCACGGCGGTATCGAACCAGTCGCGCATTTCCGGGCTGCTGAACAGACGTCCGTCGGCGCGGCGGTAGAGGTCGACCAGCTGCGGCCAGCTGCCCTTCTCCAGGCAGATGAAGGGCCCTTCCTTGAAATGCCAGGCGAAGGGAATGCCGGGCGTGGCCAGCATCACCTCGTGCACGAAGGGCACCGCCTGCCAGTTCAGCAGGCCGTAGACGATGTCCGGCCGCAGCCGCGCGACCGCCTCGCGCCAGCCCGCATACGGCAAGTCTTCCACGCCGCCGAACGGCAGCGGCCCGACCGTGTTGTAACAGTGCGGCCGGCGCATCCACAGGCCGTACAGCGCGTGGCCGCGCTCGGCCAGCGCCAGCACGCGGTCGGCGTTATAGGCCAGTTCGCCGACCAGCAGGATTTTCATGCCATCCTTTTCCGGTAGCGCCACGGGCTGGACGCGGGCCGCGCCGAACTGCGCCGCTTCGTCGACGGCGTTGCCGGTCGAGGTGGAAAAACGCAGCGGCCCGGCGACGCGGTAGCGCTGGCGGAACGGATTGATGCCGCCCTCCGGTTCCTGCATCAGCTTGTGGCGCTGGTCGGGATGGTCGACCCATTCGCAGGTGACGGCGCCGGCCCCGACGGCGCGTCCGCGCGTGCGCAGGCGCGCCCAGAACAGGCGTTCCAGGTCGTCGGATTCGAGCTCGGCGCGCTCGGTCCAGCGCAGCGGGCAGCGGCGGTGCATGCACTGCACCAGCTGCAGCCATTGCCCGGGCAGCGGCGCCATGCTGGCGCGGTTGTAGTGGTGGCGCATGCCGGACCAGGCCAGCACCGCGCCGCTGTCGCGCTCGAGCAGTTGCGCCAGCCGCGCCAGGTGCTCGCGGTAGAACAGGTCGTCGCCCGGCAGGTAGGCGACCAGGTCGGCGCGCGCCAGGTCCAGGCCGCGGTTGAGGGTGCGCCCCAGGCCCTCGTTCTGCGCATTGCGGACCAGGCGCAGGCGCGGGTCTTCCAGCCAGGGCGCGAGCACCTCCAGAGTGTCGTCCTGGCTGCCGTCGTCGATGACGATGGCTTCCCAGTCGGCCAGCGTCTGGGCCTGCAGGCTGCCGAGCGCGCGCGGCAGGAAGGCGGCCTGCTCGAAGCTCGGCACCAGCACGCTCACGCGCGGCGGACGCGTGGGCCGATGCGCGGACATGGTCTCGATCTCTTCCATGCAACTCGCCTGGATCAGGAAATGGAGTCAGCTTAGGGCTCGGCCTTGCCGGCAGTTTGTGCGGGATCAGCCGTCGCCGGGGAACTGTTCAGTTATCTGATGTTCCAACTTGCCAAACGCAGGGATTCCAAATCGAACCGGCGACAACAGCCGGACGAACAACCACAACCCAGGAGCCAGGGATGTCTTTCCATCGTCTTGCGCGGCACCCCCGCGACCGCTTATCGGCCCCTCGGCGCCGGCGGCCCGGGCCGGGCCGCCCTCCATAAGGTGACCTTATGCAAACACCTCAAGCATTAGCAAAACTGATGCGAGGAGCCAGCCTGGTGCTGGAACTCGCGCGCTTGCCGGTGGCGCAGCTGTGTTTCGAGCGCCGCCTGAACCCGGCGGCGATTCCCGATGTGTACGCCAACTTCACGCGCCCGCATCCGCGCTACAAGCTGTTTCCGAACAAGGGCATGGGCGTCGCCCTGGTCGACCTCGCCGCCTTCGGCACCCCGGGCTCCTACCTCGACAGCGTGCGCGCGCGCGGCCACGCCGGACCGCAAAGCCGCAAGGCGGTGGCGCGCGGCTACCAAACGCGGCCGATCGACCGCAACGCCTACCTCGACGAGATCCACGCCATCCACACCTCGAGCCCCGAGCGCCAGGGACGGCCGATGGACGACGCCTACCTGCAGCGCCGCAGCGCCTATCCGGACGAGCCGCACTGCGCATGCCACGGCGTGTTCGACGCCGACGGACGCCTGGCGGCCTACTGCAACGTCGCCATGTTCGGCAACTTCGCGGCGACCGACCAGCTGATGGGCTACAAGGGCAACGACGGCATCATGTACCTGCTGCTGTCGAACATCATCTGCGGCCTGATCGAGGCGCGCCAGGTGAACTGGTTCATGTACGACACCTGGTTCGGCGCCAATCACGGACTGCGCGAATTCAAGCGGCGCGTCGGCTTTCAGCCCTACCGGGCGCGCTATCGCCTGCTCTAGCGCCGCGGCGCCACCGCTTGGCATTTTGACATCTTCTCCTCGCCGCATTGTCGTTTCCTTACGTCAATGGCTGAAAAAGCTATTTCGCGGTTACATGTCCTGATAGACTTCGAGGCTTGGCTCAGCCGAATGATGTGTTGCCATAAAACACACGCGGCGATACCGGCGCCTGGCGCCGGATATAGAAACAGAACTAGGGGAAAGCATGTCCAACCGTCAGGTTCGTTCGAACCTTACGCTGCTGGCTGCCGCCATCTCGGGCCTGGCCTGGGGTGGCGCGCAGGCGCAGGTAGCACCCGCCGTCGACGACGGCCAGATCCAGGAAGTACTCGTCACCGCGCAGCGCACGGCGGCGCCCGAATCGAAGACGCCGGTGGCGCTGTCGGTCGTCAGCGGCGCCGCACTCGCCAAATCCGGCCTCTCTCGTCCATCCGACCTCGGCGCCCGCCTGCCGGGCGTGCACCTGGACCCGGCCGCCGACGGCCTGCGCATCACCATCCGCGGCGTCAGCAATGCCGACGCCACCGAGAAAGGCGACCCCTCGGCCGCCTTCATGCTCGACGGCGCCTACATCGGCCGGCCGCACAGCCAGAACCTCGACTTCCTCGACGTCGACCGGGTCGAGGTGCTGCGCGGCCCGCAAGGCACGCTGTACGGCCGCAATACCACGGCCGGCGTCGTCAACGTCATCTCGCATGAACCCGGCGACGTGCGCGAGGGCGCGCTCGGCGTCGAACTCGGCAACCACGATAGCCGCAAGGCCAGCGGCATGCTCAACGTCCCGGTGAACGACGCGCTGGCGCTGCGCGCGGCGCTCGCCGTCGACCGCCGCGACAGCCTGCTGCGCAATGCCCAGGGCACGCCGCATGAACTGGGCCTGGACCGCGACAGCCGTGCCGCGCGCCTGTCGGCCAGGCTGCGCATCGGCGCCGACGCCGCGCTGCTGCTGCGCTACGACCGCACGGTCCAGCACGACAACAACGACGTGATCGTCCCGGACACCAACTTCTACCGCGGCGTCGAGACCGGCAACCCGGTGCCCTACGATGCCGGCACGAGCGCGCGCCTGACGAACGGCTTCGTGCCGCCGAATGCCGTGCCCGAGCAGGGCCACAGCCGGCGCGATACCCAAGGCCTGTCGGCCCGGCTCGAATGGCGGCTCGGCCCGGCGACCCTGCACTACCTGGGCGCGCACCGCACCTTCAACCACGATTTCCTGGTCAATTACTACTACCGCATCGTGCCCGGCTTCGCGCTCGGCGTGCGCCAGTCCTTCGCCGGCGAATACGAGCAGGATTCGCACGAGCTGCGCCTGGCCACCAGCGGAAATGGCCCGGTCTCGGCGCAGGCCGGCGTCTACTGGTTCCGCGAAGACATGAAGCAGCTGACCACCTTCCGCGACCTGGAACCGATCGGCCTGCCCTCCTACTACGTGTTCCCGGCCGGTCCCGTGGTCTCGACCAGCCGCGCCGTGTTCGGCCAGGCCACCTGGCGCGTGCTGGACCACCTGCGCCTGACCGCCGGCGCGCGCCGCACCGAGGACGAGAAGTCGCGCAGCGGCTCGACCAACCTGCAGGCCGGCCCGACGTTCGACCCGGCGACAGACTTCTCCATGCCGAACGTCGCCGCGCTGGAGAAAGGCAAGACCACCTGGCGCCTCGGCCTGGAAGCCGACGCCGGCCCCGCCACCCTGTTCTACGCCACGGTCGCTACCGGCTACAAGTCGGGCGGCTTCAACGACGGCTGCGCAGCAAGCGCCGGCTGCCCGGCCGCCATCGCCGTGCCCGCGGAAACCCTGGTCTACCGTCCCGAAACGCTCACCTCGTATGAAGTGGGCATGAAGAGCCGCTTCTGGGCCAAGCGCGCCAGCCTGAACCTGGCGGCCTACCGCTACGACTACAGCGACCTGCAACTGTCGGGCGTGGCGATGGTGAACGGCGTGCCGCGCTACGTCACCAGCAATGCCGGCGTGGCCAGCGTCAAGGGCCTGGAACTCGAAGGCATGCTCAAGCCGACGTCCGCCTCGCGCCTGTCCGCCACCCTGGCCCTGCTCGACGCCCACTACGTGTCCTACAGCCCGGACGGCCTGCACTCCTGGGCCGGTTACAAGCTCGACCGCGCACCGAGCGCGGTGCTGACCCTGGGCGTCGAGCACGGCTTCCGGGTCGGCGCCGGCACCCTCACCGCCGGCGCCTTCTCGCGCATCTCCAGCGACTACCAGATCGGCATCCCGAGCCAGCTGCTGCGCTACCGCGTGCCGGGCCGCAGCGAAAGCGACCTGACGCTGGGCTACGCGCCCCAGGGCGGCCCCTGGAGCGTGCTGCTGCGCGTGCGCAACGTCGAGGACAAGGTCGCCCCCGTCAACATCGACAGCTTCGGCATGACCGTGCCGAGCGAACCGCGCGCGCTCGCCGTGCGCATGGACTACCGCTTCTGATCACCCGTCTCCAATACGAATAAAGGATCGCGTCATGAAGTCGTTGCAGCGCCACCTCCCCCGCATCACCTTCATCCTGCTGGCCCTGTCGCTCGCGGCCCTGGCCACGCGCGGCCTGGAAGACACCACGCGCATGCTGATCGTCGGTTCGCTGGCGATGTTCGCCTGCGCCTGGAGCAGCGCGATCCACCTGCTGGGCGGACGCGCGGCCCTGCACTTCGTGCTGATCGCGGTCACCCTCGGCTGGGGCGCCGAGGAGCTCGGCTCGCAATACGGCTGGTTCTTCGGCGACTACACCTACACCGACGTGCTCGGCCCGACGGTCGGCAGCGTGCCCTTCGTGATCCCGCTGATGTGGTTCGTCCTGACCTACATCGCCTACGTCCTCGCCAACCTGATGGTGTGGCAGACCCCGGTCGACGGCGCGACGCCGCTCGGCCAGACCCTGACCCAGTCCTTCCTGGCGGCGATGATCGTCACCGCCTACGACCTCGGCGCCGATCCCTACCTGGTGTTCAAGCTCAAGGCCTGGGTCATGCACAAGCCCGACGGCTGGTGGTTCGGCGAGACCCTGCAGGGCTTCGTCGGCTGGATGTTCGTCTCGTTCACGATCGTCTTCCTGTTCCGCCTGAGCCTGCGCCGCCGTCCACCGGTCGCGGCTGCTACCGTTTCGCGCATCCATACCCTGGTGCCGCTGGCGATCTACGGCGGCAACATGGTGTTCCAGGCCTGCCTCGGCGTGCCGGTCGAGACCCGCACCATCGCCCTGTTCGCGATGGGCATCCCGCTGCTCACCGCGTTGTTCGGCTGGAGCCGCTGGCAGATGCCGGCGCTCGCTGCGGTTCCGGCGGTTCCGGCTGTTCCAGCCACCCCGGCCGCCGCCACGCGCCTGACCGTCGTCGCCCGGGAGGCATGATGGGCGCCATGCTCGATCCGGCCAGCGCGCTCGATCCGCGCTACCGCGCCGATCCGCTGGCCGACGACGCCATCGCGCGCATCCTGGACTGCGGCATCGACCGCTGGCAGGCGATCGACATCGTCAACCGCGAGATCGGCTCCTGGCAGACGAACGGCGCCCTGGCCGGCTGGCGCGCAAGCAGCACCACCCCGGCGCCGGTCGCCGCCGTGCTCGAGGACTTCGTGCGCGCTGCGCGCAGCCTGCCGGCCTGGGCCGACACCGAACTGATCGGCCAGGCCGAGGAGGTGTTCGTCGGGATGAGCGTGCTGTCCTGCACCCTGCTGTTCTGCGCCAGCCTGCCCGAGTGCTACGTGCCGGTCGACCTGGCCAGCGTGCTGCACAGCGCCGGTCAGCTGGAGCGGCATACCGACTACCGGGTGCGCGCCACCGCCGCGATGATCTTCCCGGTGATGCTGCGCGGCGGCCTGAGCGCGCCGGACGGCGGCGGCGTGGCTCAGGTGCTCAAGGTGCGCCTGATCCACGCCACCATCCGCCACCTGATCATGCGCGGCCACCCGGCGGCGGCCGTGGCCGGCGGCGAGCCGGCGGCGCTGCCGCAGCTGATTGATCCGCTGGCGCCCGAAGGCCCCGGCCTGCACCAGACCCTGTACGCGCGCGGCTGGGACGTGCAACGTCATGCCCTGCCCTGCAACCAGGAGGAGCTGGCCTATACCCTGCTGACCTTCCACTACGTGTTCCTGCGCGCCCTGCGCCGCCTGGGCCTGGGCCTCACCGCGCAAGAGGAAGCGGCCTACCTGCACGGCTGGAACGTGGTCGGCCACCTGCTCGGCATCGACCAGGCGCTGCT
The DNA here is from genome assembly GCF_042647645.1 of Massilia haematophila. NCBI lineage: Bacteria > Pseudomonadati > Pseudomonadota > Betaproteobacteria > Burkholderiales > Oxalobacteraceae > Massilia > Massilia haematophila. The sequence goes on from NZ_JBHRVV010000001.1 coordinate 2,208,106, forward strand.
GGTCGAGGACATGGACGCGGCGGCCGCGCTGTTCGAGCGGCTGCAGGCGCGCGGACGCGAGTCCGCCGCCGCCGGCCTGCCCTACGCGACGCCGGACCCGCGCCCGGCGCTGGCCATGGCCCTGATGCGTGCGATGCAGGACGAGATTCCGTCGCGCCTGCTGAAACCCTTCCCGGTGCTGCTGACGCGCTACCTGTGCGGTCGCCGCAATGCGCGCGAACTCGGCCTCGACGGGCCGGTGGCCCTCCTGTCGCAGGCGCTGTTCGTGCTGGCGATGCTGGCCGTGCGCGGCATCGACTGGCTGGGCCGCCGCGTGCACGCCGGCTTCTCGATCTCGCGCCTGTGCACCCGCATCCTCGGCTACCGCCTCACGGTCAGGCTGCTGATGAACCAGACCCGCCCGCTCAAGCTTCCCGACGCGCTGCTGAACCAGGTCGACCAGGCGGTGCAAGGCTGGGACCTGGACCCGGCGGCGCCGAAGTGGATGAATGCGCTCGAGCAGCGCCTGCGTCCGCCGCAGCCCGCCGCTGCGGGGCAACGCAAACAACGAGAACAACGCGAGGAGGCATGATGGCGCGCGCGCTGCCCGGCTGGTCCATCCTGCGTGCAGCCTGCGCAGCCCCGTTCCTGGTCCTCCTGGTCCTCCCGGTCCTCCTGGTCCTTCTTGTGCTGCCGGCGCCGCCCGCGTCGGCAAGCCCGGCAACCCCGGCGGCGCCGCTGGTGCTCGACGACCGCGTCGGCAAGCTCGAGGCCTGGCCCGCCGTCACCACCCTGGCCGATCCCGGCGGCCGGCTCGACATCGACGCCGTGCTGGCGCGCGGCGCGCAGTTCGCGCCCCCGCGCCTGGCCTATGCCACGCTGGGCGTGCACCGCGACGTGCTGTGGCTGCGCATTCCGCTCGCGGTTCCCGCCGGCAGCGTCGGCCGCTGGATCATGGACATCGACTATGCGGTGCTGAACCGCGTCGAGATGTTCCTCACGGTCGATGGCCGCGTGCGCCAGCACGGCCTGGCCGGCAACCTGCAGCCGCCCGACGCCGCCGCGCGCAGCACGCGCACGCCGGCGCTGCTGCTCGACCTGGTGCCCGGCACGCGCCATGAGCTCTACCTGCGCATCGAGAACACCGGCGCCATGATCCTGCCGATCCGCTTCTCGCAGCCGAGCGTGTTCTACCACGTCGCCGTCGGCGAGCAGATGCTGCAGGGCCTGCTGGCCGGCCTGTCGCTGTGCCTGCTGCTCTACGCGCTGGCCCAATGGATCAACCTGCGCGAGCCGCTGTTCGCCAAGTTCGCGCTGCTGGTTGCCGGCACCTCGCTGTTCTCGGCCGAGTTCTTCGGCCTGGGCAGCCAGTACTTCTGGGGCAACCACGCCTGGCTGAACATCCACGCCGGCGGCCTGTTCGCCCTGATGTCGTCCTGCGGCGCCTACCTGTTCGTCGGCCAGGCGCTGGCCCGTCCCGGCATGGACCGCGTCTTCGGCCGCCTGATGCATACCGGCGCCGCCCTGTGCGTGATCGCGGCGCTGGCCTACGGCTCGGGCCTGATCGGGGTAGACCTGCTGGTCGCGATCGTCAGCACCCTGGGCATCATGCCGATGCTGCTCGGGCTGCCCGGCGCCTTCATGCGCGCGCGCCGCGGCGACCGGGTCGGCATCTACTTCCTGGCCGGCTGGACCATCAGCTTTTCCAGTTCGCTGGTGCTGAGCCAGGTCATCAACGGCGCCCTGCCCGCCAATTTCTGGACCATGCACGCGCTGCAGTTCGGGAACGCGATCGACATGCTGATCTTCATGCGCATCCTGGGCCTGCGCACCAAGGCGATCCAGAACGCGATGCTGCGCGCGGAAGCGGCCACGCGCATGAAATCGGACTTCCTGGCCAACATGAGCCACGAGATCCGCACCCCGATGAACGCGATCATCGGCATGAGCCGCCTGGCCCTGATGGCGGACCCGGATCCGAAGCTGCGCAACTACCTCGGCAAGATCCTCGGCGCCGGCGAGCATCTGCTGGGCCTGGTCAACGACATCCTCGACTTTTCCAAGATCGAGGCCGGCAAGATGACGCTCGAGCGCGTGCCCTTCGACATGGGCGAACTGCTGGAACACCTGTCGAACATGACCGCCGTGAAGACCGACGCGCGCCGCGTCGAACTGGTGTTCCGGGTCGGGCGCGGCGTGCCGGCGCGCCTGCTGGGCGACCCGCTGCGCCTGGGCCAGATCCTGATCAACCTGACCAGCAACGCGGTCAAGTTCACCGAGCGCGGCGAGATCGTGGTCGCGGTCGAGGTGGCCACGCGCACGACCGACGCCGTCACCCTGCGCTTTTGCGTCAGCGACACCGGCATCGGCATGGACGAGGCCCAGCTGGCCCAGCTGTTCCAGTCGTTCAGCCAGGCCGACGGTTCGATCACCCGCAGGTACGGCGGCACCGGCCTGGGCCTGTCGATCTCGAAGCAGCTGGTCGAGCTGATGGGCGGCGCCATTGCGGTGGCCAGCACCCCGGGCGTGGGCAGCAGTTTCAGCTTCACGGTGCAGCTCGGCGTCGGCGACGAGGCCGCGGCAGGTGCCGTGGCAGCGCCGGTCGCGCCGCTGCAGGCCATGCGCGTGCTGGTGGTGGACGACAGCGAGACCGCGCGCGAGGCGCTGGTCGAGATGCTCGACGCGTTCGGCGTGGCCGCGCACGCGGTCGATTCCGGCGAGCGTTCGCTGGCGCTGCTCGCCAGCGCCAGCGAACGCGGCATGCCCTACCAGGTGGTCCTGATGGACTACATGATGCCGGGCTGGGACGGCGTGGAGATGATCCGCCGCATCCACGCCCAGGCCGCGCTGGCGGCGCCGCCGGCGATCCTGATGGTCAGCGCCTGCACCCGCGAAACCGTGCTGCAGCAGGAAGGGCAGCTGCCGCTGCACGGCTTCCTGACCAAGCCGGTCGGCCCGGCCCTGCTCTATCACAGCCTGCTGCAGGTGCTGCGTCCGGATCTGGCGCCGGCCCAGGCCCCGGCGCGGTTCGACACCGGCGCGCGCGAGCTGGCCAGGCTGCGCGGCGCGCGCGTCCTGCTGGTCGAGGACAACAGCAACAACCGCGAAGTGGCGCTCGACTTCCTGGCCGCGGCGCCGGTGCAGGTGGACGTCGCCGTGCACGGGCTGGAAGCGCTGCGCATGGTGCAGGAGCGCGACTACGACCTGGTGCTGATGGACATCCAGATGCGCGAGATGGACGGCCTGACCGCCACCCGCCGCATCCGCGCCATCGAACGCCTGCGCGCGCTGCCGATCGTGGCAATGACCGCGCACGCGATGGCGGGCGACCGCGACAAGAGCCTGGCGGCCGGCATGAACGACCACATTACCAAGCCGATCGACCCCGCGCAGCTGCTGCGCACCCTGCTCGCCTGGATCGACGCCGCGCGCCTGGCCGGCCGGGCCGAACCTGGGATGCCGCTGTCCGATGCCGAACGGGCCGAGTCGGTTGCGTCGGTCGATCCCGTGCTGCTGCCGGCGATCGCGGGCGTCGACTGGGACAGCGCGCTGGCCGGGGTCGACGGCCAGCAGGCGCGCCTGCTCAAGCGCGTGCGCAGCTTCGTCCAGGAATACCGCCAGGCGCCGCGCCAGCTGGCCGAGGCGCTGGCGGCCGGCGACAACGCGCCGCTGCAGCTGCTGGCGCATAACCTGAAGTCGAGCGCGGCCTACGTCGGCGCGCATGCCCTGTCGGGCCAGGCCGGGCAGCTGGAAGCGGCGCTGCGCGGCGGCGACAGCGCGGCATCGGCGGCAGCGGTGCAGGAGCAGGCCAATGCGCTGGCTGCGGTGCTGGCCAATACACTGGCCGCGGTGCTCGACGGCTTCGGCGAACTGGTCAGCCCGCGTGCGCCGCGGGTGGAGGCGCCGGCCGCGCTGCCGGCGCTCGTCAAGCGGCTCGAAGCCTGGCTGCTGGAAGACGATGCGCGCGCCGGCGACGCCGCCGCCGAACTGCGCGCCCTGTTGCCGGGTGAGGAACACGCCGAACTGGTCGCGGCGGTGGCCGCCGCGGTCGAGGATCTCGAATACCAGGCCGCGCTGGCGCCGCTGGCGCAACTGGCGCGCCGCCTCGGCCTGCGCATGGAGGAGCCGGCATGAATACCGAACCGCAAAAGGTCCTGGTTGCCGACGACGACGCCATCAACCGCGACGTCCTGTGCGAGCTGCTGCAGCCCGAGTACACGGTGCTGCTGGCGAAGAACGGCGCCCAGGCGCTCGAACGCGCGGCGCGCCACGTGCCCGACCTGGTGCTGCTCGACGTGATGATGCCCGACATGAGCGGCTACGAGGTGCTGCGCCGCCTGCGCGCCGCGCCCGCCACAGAACACGTGTCGGTGATCTTCATCTCGGGCCTGGACCGCCCCGAGGACGAGGCCGCCGGCCTGAAGATGGGCGCCTCGGACTACATCGCCAAGCCCTTCAACGCGACCGTCGTGCTGGCGCGCGTGGCCCTGCACCTGCAGCTGGTGCGCCAGCGCTGCATGCTGGAACACCTGGCCAACGTCGACGGCCTGACGGAACTGGCCAACCGGCGCCGCTTCGACGAGGTCTATGCGCTCGAATGGCAGCGCGCCCGCCGCACCGGCGAGCCGCTGTCGCTGGCCCTGCTCGACATCGACTGCTTCAAGCAGTTCAACGACCTGTACGGGCATCCGGCGGGCGACAGGGCCTTGCGCGCCGTGGCGCGCGCAGCGGGTTCCCACATGCGGCGCCCGGCCGACCTGGCGGCGCGCTACGGCGGCGAGGAGCTGGTGCTGCTGATGCCGGGCACCGACGCCGGCCAGGCCCGGCACGTGGCCGACACGATCCGCGAGGCGGTGGCGCTGCTGGCGATCGCCCACGCCGGCTCGCGCGCGGCGCCCTACGTCACCGCCAGCATCGGCGGCGCCACCTGCGAGCCGGCTGGCGGCGAGACGGCCAGCGCCCTGTTCGAGGCGGCCGACGCGCACCTGTACCAGGCCAAGCAGGCCGGGCGCGACCGGGTCGTATGGCGCGGCCACGCTTGAGGCGCGCGGCGCGGCAAAGTACCGGCCGGGCGCGAATCGCGCGATAATACGAGATTATCCCTTACCGGATTCACGTTGCCGCCTTGCCGGCCGAAGGACCGATCGAATGGAACGAAACACGCGACAGCGCAAGGCCATCCAGGAATGCATTGCCGCCGCCGGACGCCCGCTGTCACCGCAGGAGATACTCGAACACGCGCAAGGCGCGGTGCCGGGGATCGGCATGGCCACCATCTACCGCAACATCAAGGCCATGCTGGAAGCGGGCGACATCGCGACCGTGTCGCTGCCGGGCGGCGGCGACCGCTACGAGATCGCGGGGCACGAGCACCATCACCACTTCCACTGCCGCGGCTGCGACAAGGTGTACGAGGTCCACGCCTGTCCGGGGGACATGAAGAAACTGACGCCGGAAGGCTTCGTGCTGGAGTCGCACGAGTTGACGCTGTACGGCTTGTGCAGCCAGTGCCGCTGAGCTAGCGAAAGCGGTGGGCACGGGCGCCCACCCTACGATTGATGCATCCCGTAGGGTGGGCGCCCCGTGCCCACCTTCTCCATGGTCAATGCGCCGGCTTGCCATCCCGCTTGGCCGCGACACAACGCTTGCACCCCCGATGGTTGCGCAGATGCGCCCCAACCAGCAGCACGCTGCTGGCAATCGCCAGCGCCGTTTCCGCGCCCTGTCCGTAGCGCGGGCCGACAAGGAAGACCGCGGCCAGGAAGCAGGCCAGCCCCGCCAGCCCGACCGGCAGCACCAGCGGATCGCGGTGCGCCAGGTAGCCGGGCAGCAGCGCCAGCAGCACCGGCAGGGTGACCGCGGCCAGCAGCATGTCGTGGAAGGCGTGGTCGTGACCGCCCAGGCCGAGCACCGGAAAGGCCAGCACCAGCAGCGGCGCGACCACGCAATGGACGAGGCAGAGCATGGAAGCGGCAATGCCCGCGTAGTCGCCCAGCCTGATCAGTTTTTTCATGCGATTCTCCGCAAGGCGTGGCCGGCCACGCCTTGCCTTTTCCTTGTTACGGTCAGAAGACCAGGCGCAGGCCTGCCGTCAGGTTGCGACCCGGCAGCGGCGCCGCGTTCTTGATGAAGGAGGTGTGGCTGTAGGCCAGTTCGTTCGTCAGATTGTTCACGCGCGCATAGAACTGGGCCGGCACGTTGCCGATGCGGGTCGTGTAGTGGGTGCCGATGTTGAGCATGTTGTAGCCGCCGGTCTCGCCCTCGTACTGCGCCACATCGTCCTGGCGGCCGACGCGCACCAGCTCCACCATGCCGTGCCAGGATTGCCAGTCGGCGTTGAACTTCGCGCCGAAGCGGTGCGGCGGGATGCGCGGGATGTTGCGGTTGGCGCCGTCCTCGAAGCGGGCGCGCACCATGTCGCCGAAGACGGTCGCGCTGAAGACCGGCGAGAGCTTGCGCCGCACCTCGCCTTCCAGGCCGGTGAAGGTGGCGTCGCGCTGGGCGTATTCGACCAGCTGGAAGCCTTCGTGGTTATCCAGGGTATTGGCGTAGATGTAGTTCTTCACGCGGTTGTGGAAGGCGCTGAGCGAGAAGGTGGTGGCGCCCGCGAACTTGCGCAGCGTGAGGTCGACATTGTTCGAGGTTTCCCTGGTGAGATTCTCGTTGCCGAGCTCGTAGGTGCTGGTCGCCAGGTGCACGCCGTCGGCGTACAGTTCCTCGGCGGTCGGCAGGCGGTGGCTGCGCGAGACCGAGGCGCGCAGCGAATACTGCGGGCTGAACTTCCAGACCGCGCCGGCAGCCAGCGAGGTGGCGCGGGCATCCGTGTCGCGTTGGGTGTCGCCGTCCACCTCGATGTCCTGCCACTCGTGGCGGGCGGCGGCCTCGAAGCGCCAATCCTGGAACTTGTATTCCTCGGTGACGAAGACGCCGTGCTTCTTCGTGACGGTGGACGGCACATAGGCCTCGTCGCCGACCGTGCTGAAGTCGCGCGAGCTGGTCTGGGCGCCGATCACGCCGCGCCAGCCGGCCAGGGGCTTGTGCTCCAGCTCGACGCGGCCGTCGTGGGCCTTGTTGAAAAAGCTGGTGGCCACGACGCCGTCCTCGAGCTCGTCGTGGCGGTAGTCGGTGATCGAGGCGCGCACGCGCAGCTTGCTGAAGCCGGGCAGCGGCTCGCGGTATTCGCCGCGGATGTCCCAGCGTTCGCTGTCGAGCTTCACGACCGGCGCCGCCTCGCCTTCCTCGTGCTCATGGTCGTGGTCGTGGTCATCGTGTCCTTCCTCTTCCTCGTGGCCGCCGCAATGCAGGTGGTCGCCGTGCGGGTGGCAGGAGCCGAATTCGTGGTGGTGGCCCGGAATGCCGTACTCGGTGCTTTCCTTGGTAAAGGCCGCGCCGAGGTAGCCGCGCTCACCGATCCAGGACAGGCCGACGCTGCCAGTTTCCGTTTTCTTGAAGCTGCCGGCCACGCGCCCGCCCTCTTCCCAGCCGCTGCCGACACGGTAGGCTTTCGCATCGCGCTTGACGCCCTCGGCGTGGATCGCCACGTTGCCCGCGCCGCCGGTCAGCTCGAAGGCGCCGGTCTTCTCGCGCGCCACCGTATTGGCGCGCAGTTCCATCGAGCCTTCGATCGGCTTTTCCGGCATCGCGGTCGGGATCTTGCGGTCCAGGATGTTGACCACGCCGCCCACCGCCCCGCCGCCATAGGCCAGCGCCGATGGGCCGCGCAGCACTTCGATGCGCTCGGCCAGGACCGGCTCGAACGCCACCGCGTGGTCGGGGCTGATGGTCGAGGCGTCCTGGATTTCCGCGCCGTCGGACAGGATCTTCACGCGCGGGCCGTCCATGCCGCGGATCACCGGGCGGCTGGCGCCGGCGCCGAAGTGGCTGGAGGTGATGCCGGGCTGGCTGCCCAGGGTTTCGCCCAGCGTGGATTCGCGGGCGCGGACCAGTTCCCCGCCGCCGAGCGAGGTCACGGGCGTCACCATGTCGTCGCTCAGCACGCCCAGCGCGCTGGCCGAGATCACCACCGTCGGGATGCTGTCCGGATCGGCGTGGAGGCGGGCACTGTCGGTCTGGGCATGCGCGGCCAGGGGGCCGAAGGCCAGCATGAGGGACAGCGTGAGCGGCGTGCGTTTGCAGACGAAGTGAGGCATGGTGCGGTTCCTTATCGGATGGCAAGGGGTTCTTGTTGGTCAGGCCGGGTTCGGCTGAGCTAATTATAATGAGAATTCAGTATCATTAAAAGATGAGAATTCAAAATCATTAGCGACGACCAAGCGGGCCGCATGCGCAAGCGGCGTGGGAACGAAGAAAGCGGGACGGCGCACGACGGCGCCGCAAGGCCCGCGAACGCGGACGGTGCGAAGGAAGGAAGCCGGAGCTGCCCCGGGGCTTCAGCCCTGCCGGCTCCAGCCCGAGACGATGATCGCCATGCCGCACAGGGCGATCGCCGCGCCGGCCCAGTCCAGGGTCGACAGCTTGACGCCGTCGACGAAGCGCAGCCAGACCAGGGCGGTGGCGACGTACACGCCGCCGTAGGCCGCGTACACCCGTCCGCTCGCCGCCGGATGCAGGGTCAGCAGCCAGACAAAGAGCGCCAGGCTGGCGGCGGCCGGCAGCAGCAGCCAGGTCGGACCGCCCTTGCGCAGCCACAGATAGGGAAGAAAGCAGCCGACGATCTCGGCGATGGCGGTGGCGACGAACAGCAGTGCGGTCTTCAGGATCATGGTGCGGCCTGGTCCCGGTGCGCGTCGCGCAAGGCGCGCAGGGCGACCCCGATCAGGTCCCCCGCGCGCAGCTCCGCGTGCAGCTGCATCGCGTTGCCGTAGGTGAGTTCCATCACCAGCGCCCCCAGCACCAGCGGCGCGACCGGCGAGCGTCCTTCCGGGAAGATCTTCGCCAGGCGCGAGCCGACCGCCTTCCACTGTTCGTCGAACAGGCGCCGGTGGCGCTCGCTCAAGGCGGCGTCGTTGCGCGCCAGGCGCGTCAGGTCCAGCACCAGCAGGCGCAGGTCGGGCTCGTGCTGCAGCCCACTGGCCCAGGCGCAGACGGTGGCGATCGCCTCGTCCGCGCCTGAAGCCGCATCCAGGCGCCGGCACAGCTCGTCGGCCTGGCCGCCGGCGTAGTAGTCGAACAGTTCGAAGAACAGCTCGTCCTTGGACGCGAAGTTGGAGTACAGCGCGCCCTTCGAGTACCCCGCCTCTTCCGCGATACGGTCGACCGAGGCGCCGGCATAGCCCTCGCGCGCGAACACGACGGCGGCCGAGGCCAGCAGGCGCTCGCGGGTCTGGGCCCGGCTCTGCTCGCGCGTCAGGCGGGCGGGCCGGCTGGGCACGGGTTGTTCCTTGTTGGCGGCGTCGCGTTCGGTCATGGTCCTCTGTTCTCTTCAAGCCGGCGCTGGCGCCGGGATCGCGGAAGCGGCAGCCGGAAGTCAGTGCGCGCCGCCCTCCAGCATCACGGTCGGCGTCACCGACATGCCGACCTTCAGCAGGCGCGACGCATCCTGGCCCGGATCGATGAGGATCTTCACCGGCAGGCGCTGCACCACTTTCGTGAAATTGCCGGTCGCATTATCCGGTGCAATGGGAGAAAAGGAAACACTGCTGGCCGGCGCCAGGCTGGCGACATGGCCGTGCAAGGTCGTACCGGGCAGCATGTCGACCGCGATGTCGACCGCCTGGCCGACGCGCATGCCCGCCAGCTGGGTCTCGCGGAAGTTGGCTTCGACATAGGCCGACTGCAGCGGCACGATGGCCAGCATGGCCGCGCCGACCTGGGCATAGGCGCCGACGCGCACGGTGCGCTGGCCGACCACGCCGTCGATCGGCGCATGGATCCGCGTGTACGAGAGGCGCAATTGCGCCGCTTCGAGCGCGGCCTTGCTGCGCGCCACCTGGGCTTCGCCCTGGGCCACCTGGGCCTCCAGGATCCCGACCTGCTGGCGCGCGCTGGACAGCGCCGCGACGTCGGCCTTGTGCTGGGCGGCCGCCGCTTCCGCTTGCGACTCGGCCTGCTGGCGGTCCTGCAGGGTGGCCGAACCGTCGGAAGACAGGTCGCGGTAACGCGCTTCGTTCGCCTGCGCGAACTTCAGGGTCGCGTTGCCGGCGGCGATCGCGGCGGCGGCGCGCTCGATGGCGCTGCCCTGCTGGGCGATGGCGGCGCGCAGGCGCGCCAGGTCCGCTTCGGCCTGGGCCAGGTCGGCCTTCGCCATGTCCACCGCCACCAGGTAGTCGCGGTCGTCGATCCGCGCCAGCAGCTGGCCCTTCTTCACCGCCTGGTGGTCCTCGACCAGGACCTCGGCGACGTTGCCCGCGACCTTGGGCGCGACCAGGGTGTAGTCGGCCGAGATATAGGCGTCGTCGGTGCTCTGGCGCGGGCCATGGCCCCCACCGTAACTGTACGAATAGGCGCTGCCGACCAGCACGGCGGCGAGCAGCACGGCAACGGTGATTTTTGCGGTTTTTGGTAGCGACATGGTTTTCCTTGATGATGTCGGTATGGTTCTTGGTGATTCTTTGTTCTTAGTTGTGCTTCGGAGGCAGGGCCGGCGGCGCGATGTACTGGAGCGAGAGCACCAGCGGCACCAGCAGCAGCGCCAGCACGCCGAGCACGAGATAGCTGTCGGCGATCGAGAGCACGAAAGCCTGGTGCGAGACGCGGTGCGCCACGCCGGCCAGCGCCTCGGGCGGCAGCGCGCCGGCCAGGCGCGGCCCGTTCGCAGCCCCGTCCAGCAGCACGTTGGCGTGCATCGCTTCGCGCACGGCCAGCAGGCGCCCGACCACGGCGCTGCCGACCAGGGTGCCGAGCACGCGCAGGGCGTTGACGATGCCCGAGACCTGCGGCCCTTCCATCGGCTGCACCACACTGGTGGCCAGGAACAGCAGCGAGATCACGGCCATCGGCTGGCCGAAGGCCTGCAGCGCCTGGGCCAGCACGAACTGGTCGGCCATCCAGTTGGGCGTAATGCGCGACCCGGCCAGGCAGGCCGACGCGATCAGCAGCAGGCCGGCCGCGAACACGTAGCGCGCATCGATCCATTTCTTATAGAGCAGCCAGGACACCGCCGGCCCGAGCACGAACTGCGGCAGGCCGACTTCCAGCCCGATCACGGCCAAGTGCGGCGTGCGGAAATGCCAGGCGTGGCCCAGGTAGTTGGCCGGCAGCAGGGAGCTCGACAGCAGCACGACGAGCAGGCCGACGAAGACCGTGAAACCCAGGCCGAGGTTGCGCCGGCCCAGCAGTTGCAGTTTGATGAAGGGCATGGGGTGGAACCATTCGCAGACCAGGAAGATCGCCATCAGCCCTCCTCCCGCGCCGAACAGCCAGCACACCAGGGGGCTGTTGAACCAGTCCAGGCGCTCGCCCTGGGTCAGGCCGATGCCGATCATGACCAGGCCCGCCAGGCCCGCGACGAGACCGGGCAGGTCGATCTGCCTGAAGCGCTCCAGGCGCACCGGGTCCTGGGGAATGCCCCAGGCCACGGCCCACAGCGAGAACAGCGCCAGCGGCACGGTCTGCCAGAACAGCAGCTGCCACATGTGCAGCCCATCGGTCCAGGCGGCGGACAGCCAGGTCGCGACGTTCGGCGCGAAGGTCGCGGTCATCGCGTACAGGGCCAGGCCGTACAGGCGCAGCGGCAGCGGGAAGAAGCGCAGCGCCGCGGCCATCAGCACCGGGATGAGCAGGCCGCCGAAGAAGCCCTGCAGGCAGCGCAGCGCCAGCAGCACGGTCACGTTCGGCGCCAGCGGCGTGAGGATGCCGAACAGCGCGAAGCCTGCCACCACCGCCAGGTGATAGCGGCGGAACGAGAAGGTCACGGCGAACCAGGCCGAGAACGGCATCGCCGCCAGCTCGAAGGCCGCGTACAGGCTGTTGATCCAGCTGCCGTCGTCCACGCCCATGCCGAAGGCGGTGCGGATGTCGGCCAGGGCCAGGCCGCCGATGCGGCTGTTCAGGCCGGACATCATGGCGGCCACGAAGACGCCGAACACGCCGGTGAGCAGGCGCGCACCGAAGGGCTGGACCGCGGGCGCGGCGGCCGGCGGGACGATTGCCGGCGCCGGCGGCGCGCCGTTCGCGCTCGCGGCGGGTGCAGCGAGGGGATGCGCCGTCATGCCTGCGGCTCCCAGCCACCACCGAGCGCCTTGTACAGCGCGACCATGGCCAGCGCCATCTCGGTGCGCCCGCGCGAAGCGGCGTTCTCGCTGTCGAGCAGGCGCTGCTGGGTCACCAGCACGGTGAGATAGTCGGCGGCGCCCTGGGCATAGCGGCGCTCGGCGTGGGCGAGCGCCTTGCGGTTTTCCAGCACGGCGACGTCCAGCCGCTCGGCGCGCTGCTGCACCCGGCGGTAGCCCGACAAGGCGTCGTCGACTTCATGCCAGGCGGCCAGCACCGTCTTTTGGAAGCCGATCGCCGCTTCCTGCTGGCGCGCCTCGGTCAGGGCCAGGTTGCCTGCCAGGCGCCCGCCCTCGAAGACCGGCAGGTGCAGCACCGGGCCGAGCGCGAACTGGCGCGCGCCCCAGTCGCCCAGGTTCGACAACGACAGGGCCTGGAAGCCGAAACTGCCGTTCAGGCTGATGCTCGGATAGAAATCGGCCCTGGCCACGCCGATCGCCGCGGTCGCCGCGTGCAGCCGGGCTTCGGCGCGCAGGATGTCGGGACGGCGGTGCGCCAGTTCCGAGGGCAGGCCCACCGGGACTTCTGCCGGCAGGCCGGGCAGTCCGGCAGCCGGGGACAAGCGGGCGTCGAGCGCGCGCGGCGGTTTCGCCAGCAGCAGCGCCAGCGCATTCATGAGCGCGTCGCGGCGCTGTTCCAGCTCGGGAATGGCGGCCTCGAAGCTGGCCAGCTGGGCTTTCGAGACCGAGGTGTCGAACTCGGTGGCCACGCCCTGGGCGCGGCGGCGTTCGGCCACGTGCAGGCTCTTGGCCGCGATCTCGGCGTTCGAGCGGGCCACGCGCAAATCGTTCTGCGCGCCGCGCAGCTCCAGGTAGACGCGCGCGACCTCGGCCGTCATCGACACGCGCATCGCGGCGGCGTCGTAGTGCGCGGCCTCGACCTGGGCGGCGGCCCCCTCCTGCAGGCGGCTCGCGCGGCCCCAGAGGTCGAGCTCCCAGCTGGCGTCGAAGCCGGCCTGCGACAGGCTGAAGGGCGAGGACGCGGTCTTCCCGGCCAGCGCATTCGTACCCTTCTCGCTGGCGCGCTGGCGCGTGTAGGAGGCGCCGGCGCCCACGCTCGGCAGCAGGCTGGCGCCGCTGACCTGCAGCGCGGCGCGGCTTTGCTCGACGCGCGCCGCGGCGGCCTGCAGGTCGAGATTGGCGGCGATCGCTTCGCGTTCGAGTTCGACCAGGACGGGGTCCTTGAACAGCGCCCACCAGGATGGGTCGAGCGCTGCTTCGACCGTCTTGCTCGGCTGGGCAACATCGGCCGACGCGAACGAGGCCAGGGCGGCCGGCGTGTCGGGCCGGCGAAAGTCGGGGCCGGCCGTGCAGGCGCTCAAGACAAACAGGCAGGCAGACAGGCAGGCGGACACGCCGGGGCGCAGACGGATGGAAGGGCTCATGGGGGACGATTGCACGAACAGGCAGGAAAAGCGGGCGCGCATTATACCGGTCGGTATCTGAATTACGCAAGGTATCCGATTCGGCAGCCGTGCCGGTTCGCCATGCTAGAATGCCCCGCATCCCGGCCTGCCGGACTTGCCGGCGCGCTCCTGCCAACCCATCCGCTTCCAGCCATGCCGACTTCCCCGCCCGACCTGCCTTCCGACTTTGCCGACGTCGCCTGGCGCGGCCGCATCCTGCGCCACGAAATCGCCTGGGTCGGCCTGCCCGACTCGCGCTACCCGACCGTCGTCTTCCTGCACGAAGGCTTGGGCTCGGTGGCGCTGTGGAAGGATTTTCCCGAGCGCTTCTGCCGCGCCAACGGCCTGCGCGGGCTGGTGTACTCGCGCTATGGCTACGGCCGCTCCACGCCGCGCCCGCTGGACGAACCTCTGCCCTTCGACTTCATGCACCAGCAGGCCTGGGAAGTGCTGCCGGCGCTGCTGGCGCAACTGGGCATCGAACGTCCCTGGCTGTTCGGGCACAGCGACGGCGCCTCGATCGCGCTGCTGCACGGCGCGCATCACGATGACACTCTGAGCGGGATCGTGGTGATGGCGCCGCACATCATGGTCGAGGACATCGGCCTGGCCGCGATCCGCCAGGCGCGCAGCGCATTCCTCGAAGGCGCCTTGCGCGAACGGCTGGCGCGCCATCACCTCGACGTCGACTCGGCCTTCTGGGGCTGGAACGATGCCTGGCTGGACCCGGCGTTCGCCGCCTGGGACATCCGCGAGGAAGTCGCCCGCATCCGCGTGCCCCTGCTCGCGATCCAGGGCGAGGACGACGAATACGGCACGCTCGAACAGGTGCGCGGGATCGCGCGCCTGGCGCCGCAGACGCAACTGCTGATCCTGCCGGGGTGTGGGCATTCGCCTTACCGCGAAGCCGCCGGGCGCGTCATTGCCGAGGCGGGCCGCTTCATCGTCGAGCACTCCTGAGCACGTCGGGGCGGCCCGGCCCTGCCGTGATCCATCAGATTAATTGATATTACATATAAACAAACATTATTAGAACAGATGGCCGTTCCGCGTTACCCTTCTGTCATATAAGCAGCGGCATGGCAGCTCGACGGCGCCGTCCCTGCACCAGACATGGAAGGAGACGCACGTGGAGACGGCGCAGGAACGATACGACTACCTCATCGTGGGCGGAGGCTCGGCAGGCTGTGTGCTGGCCAATCGCCTGTCCGCCGATCCCGGCGTGCGCGTCGCCCTGATCGAAGCCGGCGCCGACACCCCGCCCGGCGCGGTGCCGGGCGAGATCCTCGACAGCTACCCGATGCCGCTGTTCTGCGGCGACCGCTACATCTGGCCGGCGCTGCAGGCCCGCGCCACCGCCGGCTCGCCGCTGAAGGTCTACGAACAGGGCCGGGTCATGGGCGGCGGCTCGAGCATCAACGTCCAGGCCGCGAACCGCGGCCTGCCGCGCGACTACGACGCCTGGGCCGAAGGCGGCGCGGCCGGCTGGAGCTGGAACGAGGTGCTGCCCTGGTTCCGCAAGCTCGAACGCGACCTCGACTTCGGCGCGTCTCCCCTGCACGGCAACGCCGGGCCGGTGCCGATCCGCCGCATCGGGCCCGCCGACTGGCCGCGCTTCTGCCACGTCTTCGCCGATGGCCTGAAACGCACTGGCCTGGACTACCTGGCCGACCAGAACGGCGAATTCGGCGACGGACTGTTCCCTGCCGCCTTCTCGAACATCGACGACCGCCGCGTCTCGACCGCGGTCGGCTACCTCGACGCGGCCACCCGCGCCCGTCCCAACCTGACGATCCTGGCCGGGATGCGGGTCGAACGCCTGCTGATCGAGGGCGGCGCCGCGCGCGGCGTGAACGTGATCGACGCGGCCGGCACGCGGGTGCGCTTCGATGCCGGCGAAGTGATCGTCTCGGCCGGCGCCCTGCAGTCGCCCGCCCTGCTGCAGCACGCGGGCATCGGCGACGCCGCCCTGCTCACCGCGCTGGGCATCCGCGTCGTCGCCGACCTGCCTGGCGTCGGGCGCAACCTGCAGGACCATCCGGCCCTGACCTTCTGCCATTTCCTCGACCCGGAATTCCGGATGCCGCTGTCGCGCCGCCGCGCCAGCATGACCGCCGCCCGATTCTCGTCCAATGTGGACGGCTGCGAAGCGTCCGACATGTACCTGTCGAGCGCGACCCGCGCCGCCTGGCATGCACTGGGCAACCGCCTCGGCCTGTTCTTCCTGTGGTGCAACCGGCCCTACTCGCGCGGCCAGGTCCGCATCGCTTCGCGCGACCCGGGGCTGCCGCCCGAGGTCGAACTCAATCTCCTGTCCGACGAACGCGACCTGCGGCGCATGGCCGTCGGCGTGCGCCGCCTGGCCGAGGTGGTCCAGAACAGCGAACTGCACCGCCACGCCGGCGACTTCTTCCCGGCCGCCTTCTCGAAGCGCGTCAAGGCGCTCAGCCGCCATACGCCGGCCAATGCCCTGCTGACCCGGGTGCTGGGCGCCGCGCTGGACGTCCCGGCGCCGCTGCGGCGCTGGATCGTCGAGCGCTTCGTCACCGGCGGCCAGCGCATGAGCGCCCTGCTCGCCGACGAGGCGGCCCTGCATGACTTCATCCGCAGGAGCGTGTTCGGCGTCTGGCATGCCAGCGGCACCTGCCGCATGGGCCCGGCGAGCGAGCGCGATGCCGTCACCGATGGCGCGGGCCGGGTGCACGGCGTGCCGGGCCTGCGCGTGGTCGACGCCTCGCTGATGCCGCGCCTGCCTTCGGCGAACACCAACATCCCGACGATCATGATGGCCGAGAAGATCTCCGACGCCATCCTCGCGGCGCGCCGCGCCGGCCACAGCCCGCGCCGGAGCGCGCTGGCCGAAGGCGGCTGACACTCCCCCAGCCGCGAGCCCGATAGCAGTTCCAGCAGCAAATCCATGGCGCCGCAGGCGTCGGAAGTCATACATACCTAGGAGACGAAAATGGCTGTGCTCACCAACCAAACCCTCATCACAGAGCGGGAAAACAACCGCCATACACTCAGGGCAGTGGTCGCCTCGTGTATCGGCTGGTCGCTCGACCTGTACGACCTCTTCATCCTGCTGTTCGTGGCGCCGATCATCGGCAAACTCTTCTTCCCGTCCGAACACGCGATGCTGTCGCTGGCGGCGGTCTACGCCTCGTTCGGCGTCACCCTCCTGATGCGCCCGCTCGGCTCGGCCCTGTTCGGCTCCTATGCCGACCGCAAAGGCCGCAAGGCGGCCATGATCGCCTCGATGATCGGCGTCGGCGTCTCCACGGCCGCCTTCGGCCTGCTGCCGACGGTCGCCAGCATCGGCATCGCCGCGCCCATCCTGTTCATCATCCTGCGCCTGATCCAGGGCGTGTTCGTGGGCGGCGTGGTGGCCGCGACCCACACCATCGGCACCGAGTCGGTGGCCCCGCGCTGGCGCGGCGCCGTCTCCGGCCTGATCGGCGGCGGCGGCGCGGGCCTGGGCGCCCTGTTCGCCTCGATCGCCTATTACGGGCTGTCGGCGGCCTTCCCGGGCGAGCAGTTCGAGGAATGGGGCTGGCGCTGGATGTTCTTCACCGGCATCATCAGCGCGGTGCTGGGCATCACCATCTTCAGCAAGCTCGAAGAATCGCCGATGTTCAAGAAGCTGCAGGAAGCCAAGGCCCGCAGCAAGGCGGCAAGCGCCCCGATGGCCAACCCGGTCCGCACCCTGTTCAGCGGCCAGTACCGCAACGTCCTGCTGGTCAACCTGCTGCTGACCATCGGCGGCGGCGCCGGCTACTACCTGACCTCGGGCTTCCTGCCGACCTACCTGAAGGTGGTCAACGGCACCCCGGCCGAAACCGCGGGCTTCATCCTGATGCTGGCCAGTATCGGCGTGATCGTCGCCTCGATCGCCACCGGCCACCTGAGCACCCTCATCGGCCGCAAGAAGACCTTCGTCTGGGTCGGCGTGCTGCGCCTGATCCTGTTGCCGGCCATTGCGCTGCTGATGCCGGGCGTGACCGACGCCGTGACCCTGGGCTTCTACGTGATCGTCTTCAGCATGCTGGGCAGCATGGGCTATGCGCCGATCCTGATCTTCCTGAACGAGCGCTTCCCGACCACGATCCGCGCCACCGGCACCGGCCTGTCCTGGAACATCGGCTTTGCCATCGGCGGCGTGCTGCCGACCTTCGTCTCGCTCGCCTCGCCGATGCCGGCCGATGTGCCGATGTCGCTGGCCCTGTTCCTGACCGGGATCAGCGTGCTGTTCCTGATCGGCGCCCTGGTCGTGCCCGAGACCATCGGCAAGCTGGACGAACCGGCCGAGCAGCACTGAGCATCGCACGTATCGACAGAAATCAACATGGAGGAGACAGCCATGCATGCGAAAGACCAGAAGATCCATGAACGCTCCCACCGCTTCCGCCAGGACTACGTCGCCGCGACGCCGTCCTGGTACCGGGGCGAGATGCACCTCGGCTTCACCCTGCTGTTCACCGGCGGCGTGATCGCGTACTGCGCGCTGCAGATCGAGAACGCGCGCTGGCAGGAGTGGATGATCGTGCTGCCGATCTTCCTGTTCGGGAACTGGGCCGAATGGGCGGCGCACCGCTACCTGCTGCACCGACCGAGCAAGTACTTCAATGCCGTCTACAAGCGGCATTGCGCGGTGCACCACCAGTTCTTCACCCACGTGACCCTGGAGTACGAAGGCCAGCGCGAATGGCGGGCCCTGCTGTTTCCGCCCTTCGCCCCGGTGATGTTCGTGCTGGCGGCGCTGCCGCCGGCCCTGCTGGTGGGCTGGTTATGGTCGGCCAACGCCGGCTACATCGCGATGCTGACCATGGCCGCCTACTTCCTGATGTACGAGGCCCTGCATACCGCCTCGCACGTGGTCGACAGTCCTTTCCTCGACCGCCTGCCGCTGGTGAACACGGTGCGGCGCATGCACGTGATCCACCATCATCCGGAACTGATGGCGACCCGCAATTTCAACCTGACCTTCCCGATCTGCGACGCCCTGTTCGGCACCAGCGACCTGAAGAAAGGCTTCTGGCGCACCCTGTTCCATGGCAGCGGCCACGCCGGGATGGGCGAGGAGGAAAAACGCGCGCTCGGCATCGAAACGCGCGACACCGCCGGCCATCGGTAACACCGGACACGGGCGACAAACCGGACTGGGTTCCGAGCATCACGATTTCTGATGGATAACTTCATTAAACATTATTTGTCGTGATGCGTAGCCATCCTTATACTGAAATCGAGCAAACAAGGCATCGCCGCAGGGAGGCTTGAGAGCATGGAAATGAAGATTCACCACCGCACCGAAGAGACGCAGCAGCCCTTCCTCGGCCGCCCGATGCAGCGGATCGAGGACGCCTCGCTGCTGGTGGGCCGCGGCCAGTACGGCGACGACGTCGGCGTCAAGCCGGGCACCCTGCAGGCGGTCGTGGTGCGCTCGCCCCACGCCCACGCCGTCGTGAACGGCGTCGACACCGCCCGCGCCGAAGCCGCCCCCGGCGTGCGCGCGGTGCTCACCGGCCGCGACATCCAGGCCTGGTCCAAGCCCTTCGTGGTCGGCGTCAAGGCGCCGATGGAGATGTGGGCGCTGGCGGTGGACCGCGTGCGCTACGTCGGCGAACCGGTGGCGGTGGTGATCGCCGAGGACCGCTACCTGGCCGAGGATGCGGCCGACCTGGTCACGGTCGACTATCGTCCGCTCGATCCGGTGACCTCGATCGACGAGGCGATCCTGCCCGACGCGCCGGTGCTGCACGAAGGCGTCGGCAGCAACGTGGTCAGCGACCGCAGCTTCCGCTACGGCGACCCGGAAACGGCCTTCGCGCATGCGGCGCACACGGTCGAACTCACGGTGCGCTACCCGCGTAATTCCTGCACCCCGATCGAGGGCGCGGTGGTCGTGGCCGACTGGCTGTCGGAAGAAGAAGGCTATGACGTGGCCTCCAACTTCATGGGGCCGTTCTCGCTGCATACCGTGATGGCGCTGGCCCTGCGCGTGCCCGGCCACAAGCTGCGCCACCGCACCTTCCGCGATTCCGGCGGCAGCTTCGGCGTCAAGCACGCGGTGTTCCAGTACGCGGTGCTGATGTGCCTGGCCTCGCGCAAGGCCGGCGCGCCCGTCAAGTGGGTCGAGGACCGCCTCGAGCACCTGTCCGGCCTGACCTCGGCCACCAACCGCCTCTCGACCATCCGCGCAGCCGTCGAAGCCGACGGCCGCATCACGGCGCTGGACTACGACCAGTTCGACGATTGCGGCGGCTACCTGCGCGCACCCGAGCCGGCCACCTTCTACCGCATGCACGGCTGCCTGACCGGCGCCTATGCGATCCCGAACCTGGCGGTGCGCAACCGCGTGGTCCTGACCAACAAGACCCCGGCCGGCCTGGTGCGCGGCTTCGGCGGTCCCCAGGTCTACTTCGCGCTCGAGCGCCTGATGCAGCGCATCGCGGTCGAACTGAAGATCGACCAGCTCGAACTCTACCGCCGCAACTTCATCCCGGCCGACGCCTTCCCCTACCATGCGGCGGCCGGCGCCCTGATCGACTCGGGCAACTACCAGCGCGCGCTGGAACTGCTCGAGGGCGAAGGCCGCCTGGCCGAGCTGTACGCGAAGCGCGAGCGCGCCCGCGCCGAAGGCCGCCTGTACGGCATCGGCTTCGCCGCCATCGTCGAGCCCTCGATCTCGAACATGGGCTACATCACCACCGTGCTGCCGAAGGAGGCGCGCGCCAAGGCCGGGCCGAAGAACGGCGCGATCGCCTCGGCCAGCGTCGCCATCGATCCGCTCGGCGGCATCAACGTCACGATCGCCTCGGCGCCGGCCGGCCAGGGCCACCGCACCGTCTGCGCCCAGGTCGTCGCCGACGTCTTCGGCATCGTGCCCGACGGCGTCGCAGTGAACGTCGAATTCGATACGCAAAAGGATGCCTGGTCCGTCGCCGCCGGCAATTACTCGAGCCGCTTCGCCGGCGCGGTGGCCGGCACCGTCCACCTGGCCGCCGTCAAGCTGCGCGACAAGCTGGCCGCGATCGCCGCCCCGCAGCTTGGCGTCACCGCAGGCGAGGTCGTCTTCGCCGAGGGCAAGGTGCACGTGCAGGGCGATCCGGGCAGGTCGCTGCCCTTCCTGCGCATGGCCGCCAGCCCGCACTGGGCGCCGGCCCTGCTGCCGGCAGGCGTCGAGCCGGGCCTGCGCGAGACCGCCTTCTGGACCGCGCCCGAACTGGGCGCGCCAGACGAGCAGGACCGCGTGAACACCTCGGCCGCCTACGGCTTCGCGTTCGACGCCTGCGGCGTCGAGGTCGACCGCCACACCGGCCGCGTCACCATCGACCGCTACATCACGACCCACGACGCCGGCAAGATCCTGAACCCGGCGCTGGCCGACGGCCAGATCCGCGGCGCCTTCGCCCAGGGCCTGGGCGCGGCGCTGATGGAAGAATTCCGCTACGGCGAGGACGGCAGCTTCCAGTCCGGCACCTTCGCCGACTACCTGGTGCCGACCACCTGCGAAGTGCCGGAACCCCAGATCATCCACCTGGAAACGCCTTCTCCCTTCACGCCGCTGGGCGCCAAGGGCCTGGGCGAAGGCAACAACATGAGCACCCCGCCCTGCATCGGCAACGCCGTGGCCGACGCGCTCGGCGTGGCCGACATCGTATTGCCGCTGACGCCCTCGAAGGTGATGGAATTGATCGGCTTCGACGAGCCTCCGCCCTCGCAGAACGCGAAAGTCGCGCCGGCGGCGCCGGCAGCGTCCGATCATGCGCCGCTGGCCGCCGACTCGCCTGCGGGCGCCCATGCCGCCCAGGGCGCGGCCGCCAGGCCGGCCAAGGGCGGCAAGGCCCTGGCCGCACGCGGCGAGGTCGTGCTCGACGCCGCGCCGGAGGCCGTGTTCCGGGTGCTGCTCGACCCGCAGGCCCTGGCCAAGGTCATCCCCGGCTGCAATGCCCTGGAGCCGGCCGGCGAACACCGCTACCGCGCCGACGTCACCGTGGGCGTGGGCATGATCAAGGCGCGCTATTCCGCCGAGGTCGCCCTGTCCGAACTCGATCCGCCGCGCAGCCTGCGCCTGGCGGGCTCCGGCCTGTCCTCGGTGGGCAGCGCCAGCGGCAGCGGCCTGGTCACGCTGGAGGCGCAAGGCGCAAGCACCCTGCTGCGCTACGACTATGCCGCGCAAGTGTCGGGCAAGGTCGCCGCGGTCGGCAGCCGCATGCTCGAGGGCGCGGCGAAGATCGTGCTGAACCAGCTGTTCGAGCAGCTCGGCAAGGAAGCCGGCGCTGCGGGCACCACCGGTGGCGCACCTGCAGCCGCACCTGTAGCCAGGCGCAGCCTGTGGCGGCGCCTGCTGGCCCTGTTTGGAGTGAAACGATGAAACCGCAAGCATTCGACTACGCCCGTCCCGACAGCGCCGAGGAAGCGGTCGCCCTGCTGCATGACGCCGGCGAGGACGCGCGCATCCTGGCCGGCGGCCAGTCGCTGATGGCGGTGCTGAACCTGCGCCTGGCCCAGCCCAGCGTCCTGATCGACATCTCGCGCGTGCCGGACCTGAACTACGTCCGCACCACCGACAGCCACCTGGCGATCGGCGCCGCCGCGACCCAGGGCAGCGTCGAGTGGCGCGCCACGCTGTCCCGGGAGGTGCCGCTGCTGGCCCAGGCCTTCCCGCACATCTCGCACTTCCAGATCCGCAACCGCGGCACCGTCTGCGGCTCGGTCGCCCACGCCGACCCCAGCGCCGAGCTGCCGCTGGCCCTGCTGGCCCTGGGCGGCGAGGTGGTGCTGCGCAGCCGCCGCGGCCGGCGCGTGGTCGCGGCCGAGGATTTTTTCCAGGGCATGCTGATGACGGCGCGCGCCTCCGACGAGCTGGTCGAGGAAGTGCGCTACCCGCTGGCCCGGCGAGGCCTGCGCTACGCCTTCGACGAGTTCTCGGGGCGCCACGGCGACTTCGCGATCTGCGCGGTCGCGGCCGTGGTGGGCCCGGACAGCATCCGCCTGGCCGTCGGCGGGGTCTCGGACCGGCCGCGCGTGCGCAGCTGGAGCCGCATCGGCGGCGCCGACCTCGACGCCGCCATCAACGATTTCGCCTGGGAGCTGGGAGCGAAGGACGACCACCACGCCTCGGCCAGGTTCAGGCGGCAACTGGTGCGCCATCTCGGCCGCGCCGCGATCGAACAGGCAACTCATAAGGCAAACCCATGAAGACCTACCGAAAAGACGGCCTCGTACGCATCGAGCTGGTCCTGAACGGCCAGCGCCGCACCGGCGCCTGCGAGCCGCGCACCCTGCTCTCGGATTTCCTGCGCCACGAGCTGGGCGCGACCGGCACCCACGTCGGCTGCGAGCACGGCGTCTGCGGCGCCTGCACCGTGAACATCGACGGCGTCGCGGGACGCTCCTGCATGACGCTGGCGGTGCAGGCCGAAGGCTGCCAGGTCGACACCGTCGAGGGCCTGAACCGGGGCCAGGACGAGCTGTCCGACCTGCAGCAGGCCTTCCGCCGCAACCACGCGCTGCAGTGCGGCTTCTGCACCGCCGGCATCCTGATGTCCTGCAGCGACTACCTGCGCCGCAAGCCGGATCCGACGGAAGCCGAGGTGCGCGAGATGCTCTCGGGCCACCTGTGCCGCTGCACCGGCTACACCAATATCGTCAAGGCCGTGCTGGAGACGGCGGCCGAGCGCCGCGGCGTCCCCCATGGAGCCGGACTGGCGCCCGACACCGCCGGCCATGCCGAGCCTGGCCCGGCCGAACCGGGCCGCCTGGTGAACGCATAACGGAATACATTCGAAATCAAAAGGAGGAGAACATCGTGCTGGATCTTGGACGCACATTCCTGCAAAGCGTCGAGCGCAGCCCCCACGCGCCGGCAGTAGTCGACGGCGAGCAGCGCCTCACCTATACCGAGTGGTACGAGCGCATCCAGTGCGCCGCGGCCGGCCTGGCGGCGCTGGGCCTGGGGCGCGGCGACCACCTGCTGATCGTCCTGCAGAACCGCATCGAGATGGCGACCCTGCACTGGGCCTGCCAGTTCCTGGGCGTGATCGCCACCCCGCTGAACTGGCGCGCCAAGCCCGAGGAAGTCGAGTACTGCGCGACCGACTCGCAGGCGAAGGCCGTGGTGTTCGAAGCGGTCAGCGCCGACGCCGTGGCCGGCAGCCCGGCCGCCCAGGCCCTGCCGCGCATCGCCGTCGGCGGCGTCGCCGGCGGCACGCTGGCTTTCGGAGACCTGGTCAAGCAGGCGCCCGCCAGCCCCATCCTGCAGGCCGCCGGCGAAGACATCTCGCTGATGCTCTACACCTCGGGCACCACCGGCAAGCCCAAGGGCGTGCCGCGCCGCCACCGCGCCGAACGCGCGGCGGCCCTCGGCCACGTCGCCCAGAACCTCTACCGGCGCGGCGAGCGCACCCTGGGCGTGATGCCGCTGTACCACACGATGGGCGTGCGCTCGCTGCTGGCGATGGCCCTGATCGACGGCCTGTTCGTCTGCGTGCCGAAGTTCGACTGCGCCGCCGCCTTCGGCTACATCGAGCGCGAGCGCGTGACCAACCTGTATCTCGTGCCGACGCTCTACCACGACATGCTGGCCTGGCGCGAAAGGCAGCTCGCCGCCGGCAAGGCGGTCGACATCTCCTCGGTGACCAAGCTGGGCTTCGCCGGCGCGCCGATGCCGGACGGGCTGCTCAAGCGCCTGACCGACACCTTCCGGCCCGAGCTCTTCGTGAACCACTACGGCTCGTCCGAGGTGTACACCTTCGCCATCGACCAGGACGCCACGCGCAAGGCCGGCAGCGCCGGGCGCGCCGGCATCAACACCCGCATCCGCGTGGTGCCGCTCTCGGCCGAGTCGCCGGAGGGCAGGGTCGCGCCGGGCGAGGAAGGCCAGATCATCTGCGACCTGCAGGGCGACGAAGCCTTCGAGGGCTACTGGAACCGGCCCGACGCCGATACGAAATCGATCCGCGGCGGCTGGTACTTCACCGGCGACACCGGCTACATCGACGCCGACGGCGACCTCTTCGTCACCGGGCGCGTGGACGACATGATCATCAGCGGCGGCGAGAACATCTCCCCGGTCGACATCGAGTCGGTGCTGTCCCTGCACCCCTCGGTCGACGAGGTCGCGGTGGCCGGCCTGCGCGACGAACGCTGGGGCCAGAAGGTGGTGGCTTTCGTGAAGACGCGCGGCGAGGTCAGCCCGGACGCGCTGAACGAATACTGCCAGCATTCGGACCTGCTGAACTTCAAGCGCCCGCGCGAATACGTGTTCGTGCGCGAGATTCCGAAGTCCCCGGTCGGCAAGATCCTGCGGCGCAAGCTGGTGGCCGGCGAATACGAGGTCTTGCCGGCGACCGGCGAGGGCCAGCAAAACCAACAGCAAAACGCGGGCAACCAGAAAGAGGAAAGCATCCAATGACGACCGACGCCATCCCGAACGGCAAGGCGCGCGACCTGCGCCAGTGGCTGGCCCACCTGGAAGCGAGCGGGCGCCTGGCCGTGATCCGCGAGGGCGTGCCGCTCGAGCACCGCCTGGCCGCGATCGCCAAGCGCCTCGACGGCAGCCAGGCGGCCTGGTTCCCGAAGCCAGGCGGCCACGCGATTCCCGTGGTGTCCGGCTTCGTGTCGCGCCGCGCCTGGATCGCCGAGGCCATGGGCGTCGAGCAGGCCGGCCTGCTGGCGGCCTTCCGCCACGCCGCCGACCATCCCCTGCCCTGGCGCGAGGTCGAGGCCGGGAGCGCGCCCTGCCAGCAAGTCGTCCACAACGACATCGACCTGCACGCCCTGCTGCCGATCCCGACCCACAGCGAGCACGACAACGGTCCCTACATCACGGCCGGCCTGGTCATCGCCCGCAATCCGGTCACCGGCGTGCAGAACGTCTCGATCAACCGCATCCAGGTGCACGGCAAGGACCGCATGGCGATCCTGATGCTGCCGCGCCACCTGCTGGCCTTCTACAAGGCCGCCGAGGCCCAGGACCAGCCGCTCGACGTGGCGGTGGTGATCGGCGCCGACCCGCTGACCCTGCTGGCCTCGCAGGCGATCACCCCGATCGACTACGACGAACTGGAGATCGCCGGCGCCCTGCATGGCGCGCCGCTGCCGGTCGCCAGATGCCTGACCAGCGAGGTGCGGGTGCCGGCGCATGCCGAGATCGTCATCGAGGGCAAGCTGCTGCCGAAGGTGCGCGAGCCCGAGGGGCCCTTCGGCGAATTCCCGAAGTATTACAGCGCCCAGGAAAACCGCGAGGTGATCGTGGTGGAAGCCGTCACCCACCGCAGCAACCCGATCTACCACACCATCGTGCCGGCCGAGATGGAGCACCTGCTGCTCGGCTCGATCCCGCGCGAAGCGACCATGCTGGCCCACCTGCAGCGCAGCTTCCCCGGCGTGCTCGACGTGCACCTGTCGGTCGGCGGCGTCGGCCGCTACCACCTGTTCGTGAAATTCAGGAAGCAGCGCGAGGGCGAGCCGAAGAACGTCATCCTCGGCGCCTTCGGCGCCCACTACGACATCAAGCAGGTGATCGTGGTCGACGAGGACGTCGACGTGCACGACCCGCAGCAGGTCGAGTGGGCGGTCGCCACCCGCTTCCAGGCCGACCGCGACCTGGTCGTCATTGCCGGCGCCCAGGGCTCGGTGCTCGACCCGTCCACCACCGTCGGCCATGGCGACGAGGTGCCGCCGCCGCACCTGCAGGGCATCGGCGCCAAGATGGGACTGGATGCGACCAGGCCGGTGGCCTATCGCGGCCATGTCTTCACCAAGGTGCGCATCCCGGGCGAGCTTGAAGTCGACCTCGAGCAGGAAGTCGTCCGCGGCGCGGCGATCGACTGGCAGCAGGCATTGGTGCGCACATGAACAAGCCGCGCCTGGTCGTCGCCATCACCGGCGCCAGCGGCGCCGTCTACGGCGTGCGCCTGCTCGAAGCCCTGCGCGCTTCTGGCGCCTGCGAATCGCACCTGGTGATCTCCAGCTCGGGCGTGATGACGGCCCAGCAGGAGCTCGACATGGGGCGCCGCGACATCGAGGCGCTGGCCGACGTGGTCCACAACGTCAAGGACATCGGCGCCACGATCGCCAGCGGCTCCTTCCGCTCGGCCGGCATGGTGGTCGCGCCCTGCTCGATGAAGACCCTGGCCAGCATCGCCCACGGGCTGGCTGACAACCTGGTCGCGCGCGCGGCCGACGTCATGCTCAAGGAGCGGCGCCGGCTGGTGCTGGTGGCGCGCGAGACGCCGCTGAACCTGGCCCACCTGCGCAACATGACGAGCGTGACCGAAATGGGCGGCATCATCTTCCCGCCGGTGCCGGCCTTCTACACGCGCCCGGACTCGCTCGACGACATGGTCAACCACACGGTCGGCCGCCTGCTCGACCTGTTCGACCTGCCGCATGACGGCCTGGTGCGCCGCTGGGAAGGCATGAGCAAGACAGGCGGCGACGAACAGACCAGCATCTGACAAGCCCGCAATCACATCGCTATAACATCGCAATAACGTCTGAATAACATCCAGGAGAACAGCATGACCCAACTGAACCACCCCGCCCACAGCCTGCTCGAGAACCTCGTCAACTTCCGTGTCGAGATCGACGCCGAGCGCCAGCGCGCCGACATCGTGCTCTCGAACGGCCAGTTCAACATCATCACCATGCCCCAGCGCGAGCAGCTGCGCCTGGTGTTCGAGGCGCTCGACGCCGACGAGCGGGTGCGCGTGATCGTGCTGCGCGCCGAAGGCCAGCATTTCTCCAGCGGCGGCGACATCAGGGGCTTCCTGGAAGCCTCGCCCGAGCACGTCTCGAAGCTGGCCTGGAACATCGCGGCGCCGACCCGCTGCAGTAAACCCGTGATCGCCGCGAACCGCGGCTTCTGCTTCGGGGTCGGCTTCGAGATCTCGCTGGCCTGCGACTTCCGCATCGTCACCGACACCACCTTCTACGCCCTGCCCGAGCAGAAGCTGGGCCAGATCCCGGGTTCCGGCGGCTCGGCGCGCCTGCAGAAGATGGTCGGCATCACGCGCACCAAGGACATCGTGATGCGCTCGCGCCGCATCCCGGGCCAGCAGGCCTACGACTGGGGCGTGGCCACCGAGATCGTGCCGGACGCCGAGCTGGAAGCGGCCACCGACCGCCTGGTCGACGAGCTGCGCTTCTTCTCGCCGCTGGCCCAGCGCACCGCCAAGAAGCTGTTGAACGACACCGAGGATTCGCCGCTGTCGGTGGCGATCGAGCTGGAAGGCCACTGCTACAGCCGCCTGCGCTCCTCGAACGACTTCCGCGAAGGCGTCGAGGCCTTCCACGCCAAGCGCCCCCCGGTCTTCAACGGCACCTGAGGGACGCCGGCATGAGCACGCTGAACGCACTCAACTACATCGACGGCCAGTGGCAGGGCGCCGCCGGCGGCGCCACGGGCGAGAGCCGCAATCCGGCCGACGGCAGCGTCATCGGCAGCCATGCCGCCAGCGGCACGGAAGACGCGCGGCAGGCGATCGCGGCCGCGCGCCGCGCCTTCGAGACTTCGCTCTGGTCGCACGACGCGCGCCTGCGCCAGATGGTGCTGCTGGCCTGGGCCGACCGGCTGGAAAAGCGCCAGGAGCTGGCCGCCCTGCTGACCCAGGAAAACGGGAAGGTGCTGGCGCAGTCGCGCGGCGAGATGGCGGCGGCGATTTCCGAGATCCGCTATTACGCGGGCCTGGCGCGCCACATGCCGGGCCACTTCATGGAAGTCGAACCGGGCGCCTATTCGGCGACCCTGCGCGAGGCGGCCGGCGTGGCCGGCCTGATCATTCCCTGGAATGCGCCGGTCGTCCTGCTGATCCGTTCGCTGGCGCCGGCGCTGGCGGCCGGCTGCACCACGGTGATCAAGCCGGCCCACCAGACCGCGCAGATCACCGCCGAGGTCCTGCGCGAGCTGGCGGCGATCGAGTCCCTGCCGCGCGGCGTGCTGAACCTGGTGCTGGAACGCGGCAGCGAGGTGGCGCAGGAACTGGTGGCCTCGACTGACGTCGACGTGCTCAGCTTCACCGGCTCGAACCAGACTGGCCAGCGCATCATGGCGGCCGCCGCGCCGACCATGAAGAAACTGTCGCTGGAGCTGGGCGGCAAGTCGAGCTGCCTGGTGTTCCCGGACGCCGATATCCAGAACGTGGCGCAGCGCCTGGCGACCGCGGCCACGATCATCTCCGGCCAGCAGTGCACGGCCGCGCGCCGGGTGCTGGTGCATGCCTCGCGCTACGAGGAGATGAAGCGCGACCTGAAGGCGGCCCTGGCGGCCATCGTGGTGGCGCCCGGCGACACCCCGGGCGCGGGGATGGGGCCGCTGATCGATGGCGAGGCGCTGGACCGGGTCGCCAGCGACGTCGAGCGCGCGCTCGACATGTGCGACGAGGTCGTGCTGCGCGGCACGCGCGGCGGCGGCAAGCTGGCTGCCGGCCACTTCCTGAGCCCGACCCTGGTCGCGCACGGCGACGCCAATGCCTTCTTCGCGCAGGAAGAGATCTTCGGCCCCTTCCTGGTGCTGGAGAAATTCGAGGACGAGAAGGAAGCGGTGGCGCGCGCCAACAACACGGTGTTCGGCCTGTCGGCCAGCGTCTGGACGGCCGATGGCGACCGCGGCATGCGCCTGGCGCGCGCCCTGCGCAACGGCACGGTCTGGATCAACGACCACAACCGCCTGTTCGCCGAGGCGGAAACGGGCGGCTACCGGCGCAGCGGCATCGGCCGCCTGCACGGCTACGAAGGCCTGGCCGACTTCCTCGAGACCAAGCACATCTATCGGAACGCCGGGCTGGTCTGAGCCAGGGCCGCGCTGAACGTTCCCTGCCTGCTCCCGGCCGCCGCTGCGGCCGGAGCAGCCCTCCTTATTCGCTTTCCGCCTTCTGTTCCTCGCCCTGCTGCCCGCCGGGCGTGCGCAGGCGCATGTTTGCCGCCAGCATGGAAATGAACAGGCGCGTGGCCGGGTTCAGCGGCCGGCGCGGGTGCGATACGCTCACCACCCGGCGCACCAGGCGCGGCGAGGCGATCGGATGGGCGCGCAAGCTGCCGTTGGCGAGCTGGCGGTGCACGGCGACGCGCGGCACGATGGTGGCGACCTGGGTCTGTTCGACCAGCTTCACGGTCGCCACCAGCGAGTCGATCTCGAACTTGGGCGTCAGTTCGATGTTCTCGCCCTCCGCGAAGCTGTCGATATTGCTGCGCAGGCCGTGGCCACGGGTGGGCAGCACGAGAGCCAGGCCGAGCGAAGGCAACTGGCGCAGCGTCAGCGTGGCCGGCAGGCTGGGCGCGAAAGCCGCCCCCGTGATCAGGACCATCTCTTCGTCGACGATGTGCTCGACATCGAGGGCCAGCGGACGGCGCGGCTTGTTGACGATGGCCGCGTCCAGGCGTCCGCCGGCGACCCAGTCGGTCAGGGTGCTGGTATAGCCATCGCTGACCGAGACGCCGACTTCCGGGTACTTGGTCGAGAATTCGCTCAGCGTGTCGACCAGCACGCCTTCCGTGATCGAAGCGATCAGGCCGATGTTCACATGGCCGCGGATGGCCCCTTCGCTGCTGAGCATCTGCGCCTGGGCATTCGAAAAATCGCGCATGATGGGCAGGAACAGGCGGTACATCTGGCGCGCGGCGGCGGTCGGCACCATGCCCTGCTTGGTGCGCTCGAAAAGCTTCTGGCCGAGGTGCTCTTCCAGTTTGCTGATCTGCATGCTCAGGGCAGGCTGCACGATGTTCAGCCGCAGCGCGGCGCGGGTGACCGTGCCCTCTTCGTACAGGGAAATAAAATAATGAATCTGGCGGAATTCCATAGGCGGCGGCCGGCGGCGGAGACTGTGCGAAACATGCCATCTTACCCCATGCGGGCCGTGTCGCCTCATCGGCCGCTGCCGGCTTCTTGCAGGAGAGGCGTTTCAATCGCCCGCACGTTCGGCCGTTCGGTTTCAGGAAACTGGATGACGGGAAAGGCGGAAAAGCACATCGCCGGCTGTTGCCGGCGATGTGCTGAACATGTGCTGGTGTTCTGGAGGCGAGGACGGGAGTCGAACCACGTCTGACCGGCTTTGCAGGCCGTTGCATGACCGCTTTGCTACCTCGCCAGACTTCATAGTACGACTGCTGAGCCGGCCGTGCGATGAGGAAAATCAAGCGAAGACGCGATCGCCCGCGCCGGAATGGCGTCCGCTGCTTCGTTTCCCGCCTCGGGCCGCTCTTCCCTTCGGCCCGGCCTGGCCATCAGACAAATGGCCAGCTCAGGATGCGCCTGACGTGCAGGACCGCGCGCAACGCGACGTAGCCGAGCGCGAAGCCGAAGGCCAGCAGGCTGCGCGCATCGTGCAGGACGGCGAGGAACAGGCCGCCGACGGTGGCGCCGGCGACCAGCACCATCAGCCAGAGCTCGATGCTGAGGAAAAAGGGGCAGGCCTGGCGCCAGACACGCAGCGTGAGCGCGCAGGCGTCCTTGAGGGTGGTAGTGTCGCGACGGGTGCTCATGATGGAAATCTTGAACTGAGGCAGAAATGCAAAACGCCGGCAAGAGCCGGCGGATCGCGTTTTTTCTGGAGGCGAGGACGGGAGTCGAACCCGTCTAGACGGCTTTGCAGGCCGCTGCATAACCGCTTTGCTACCTCGCCAGAGTATATGGTAAGACTGCTGAGCTGGCGGGTTATGGTGCCAAATCAACATGAGAAGCAACGTCTTCTCTGAATTCTGGAGCGGGAGAAGAGTCTCGAACTCTCGACCTCAACCTTGGCAAGGTTGCGCTCTACCAACTGAGCTACTCCCGCTTAGGAGTCCTGCTAACGACACTCGCTTCATGGAGCGGGAGAAGAGTCTCGAACTCTCGACCTCAACCTTGGCAAGGTTGCGCTCTACCAACTGAGCTACTCCCGCACGGAGTGTTTTACTGCCAACTTTACTACTGATGCTCCTGAATGGAGCGGGAGAAGAGTCTCGAACTCTCGACCTCAACCTTGGCAAGGTTGCGCTCTACCAACTGAGCTACTCCCGCATTCTGGAGTCACGCATTATCGCAGAAATCGTTTCAACTTCCAAGACAACTTGTTACTACTGCTTATCGCTTCGACTTCATCGCAAACGTTGGAGCGGGAGAAGAGTCTCGAACTCTCGACCTCAACCTTGGCAAGGTTGCGCTCTACCAACTGAGCTACTCCCGCTTTGTCTTTCGTTTGCTGCGATGTCGTTCGCAACAGGCAGGCATTATAGACTATCTGATCCGTACGTCAAGGATGACGAAGAAGTAATCTTACATGTTCCCGCTTTTTTCCTTGATCAGCGGCCAGGCGCGGCGCAGGTAGTAGAACATCGACCATACCGTCAATACGCCTGCGACCCACAGCAGGATCTTGCCCCAGTACTGCATATCGAGGCCGAACAGGGTCTCGTGGAAGAGCAGCATCGGGATCGCGGCCATCTGGGCCGCGGTCTTCACCTTGCCCAGCGAGCTGACCGCGACCGACTTGCGGGCGCCGATCTCGGCCATCCATTCGCGCAGCGCCGAGATCGTGATCTCACGCCCGATGATGATGAAGGCGATGACGGCGTCGACACGCTGGAGCTGGATCAGCATCAGCAGGGCGCCGGCAACCATCAGCTTGTCCGCGACCGGGTCGAGGAAGGCGCCGAAGGCCGAGGTCTCGTTCCAGCGCCGCGCCAGGAAACCGTCGAACCAGTCGGTGACCGCCGCGACGATGAACACGAGCGTCGCCGCCAGGTTTTGCTCGGGACGGGTAAGCCAGTGCTCGGGAAGATAGTAGACGCCGACAACCAGGGGAATGAGTGCTACACGTAACCAGGTCAGGAGGATCGGGATGTTAAAAGGCATAAAAGGCGCGAACTGGCTTACCGTTAAAAAAGCGTGCGCCGCTAGTCTACATGGGTATTGCAAATTGGACTAGTTGAGCTCGGCTGTAATGGGTGGGGCGACCAGCGCGGCGGGGCTTTTCGTAGGGTGGGCACTTGTGCCCACGCGGTGACCCCGGGTGATCGGTCGAACAAATGAGCGAAGGAGCGGCGGCATGCTTCAAGGATTTCCGACGCCTCGGAAGCTCCGCGAACAGCCTTGATTGATCAACTGTCGTACCGCGTGGGCTCGAGAGCCTACCCTACGGAAACATAGGTGCGCGAACGCCCTCGGTGGTCTCGTGCTGGCTTTTCGTAGGGTGGGCACTTGTGCCCACGCGGTAGAGCGCATGCTCGGTCGAGTAAGCGAACGGATCGTGTACGGTGCGCCGACCGAACGGGACGGTGCAGGGCTCCGCGGACAGCCGCGAATGATCGACCGGGGTACCGCGTGGGCTCGAGAGCCCACGCGGTAGGGCGCATGCTCGGTCGAGTAAGCGAACGGATACGTATACGGTGCGCCGACCAAACGGGACGGTGCACGGCTCCGCGCACAGTCGCGAATGATCAACCGTGGTACTGCGTGGGCTCGAGAGCCCACCCT
The DNA here is from genome assembly GCF_042647645.1 of Massilia haematophila. Taxonomy (NCBI): domain Bacteria; kingdom Pseudomonadati; phylum Pseudomonadota; class Betaproteobacteria; order Burkholderiales; family Oxalobacteraceae; genus Massilia; species Massilia haematophila. Next base: position 2,241,114 of record NZ_JBHRVV010000001.1, read on the forward strand.
ACGACAACGTCGGGGACGCGAGCGTTCCCGGTGCGTTCGCAGGGTGAACCGCTCAGTGCAGCTGCCGATAAATCTCTTCCGCCAGCGCGGTCGAGATGCCTTCGACCTGGCACAGGTCTTCGACGCTCGCATCGATCACGCCACGCAGGCCGCCGAAGCGGGCCAGCAGGCGCTGGCGGCGCTTGGCGCCGATGCCTTCGATCTCTTCCAGCCGCGAAGCCTGGCGCGCCTTGGCGCGCTTGGCGCGCATGCCGGTGATGGCGAAGCGGTGCGCTTCGTCGCGGATCAGGGCGACCAGCATCAGCGCGGCCGATTCCTTGCCGAGCTCCTGGGGCGCGCGGCCGTCGGCGAAGATCAGCGTTTCCAGGCCGACCCTGCGGCCCTCCCCCTTCGCGACGCCGACGATCAGGCCGATGTCGAGGCCGAGTTCGGAAAACACCTGGCGCGCCATCTCGACCTGGCCCTTGCCGCCGTCGACCAGCACCACGTCGGGCATCACGCCGTCGCCGCTGGCGACCTTCTCGTAGCGGCGCGTGAGCACCTGCCGCATGGCGGCATAATCGTCGCCCGGCGTGATGCCGTTGATGTTGAAGCGGCGGTATTCCGAGTTCTGCATCGCGTGGTGGTGAAAGACCACGCAGGACGCCTGCGTCGCTTCGCCCGCCGTGTGGCTGATGTCGAAACACTCGATACGCAGGGACTCGAGGTCGGTCGCGTCCAGCGACAAGGTTTCAGCCAGGGCGCGAGTGCGCGACTGCTGCGACCCTTGTTCAGACAACAGACGCGCCAGGGATATCTCCGCGCCCTTTTGAGCGAGCTCAAGCCACTGACGACGCTGGCCCTGCGGCTGGAAGATCAGGTTGATCCGGTGTCCGCACTGCTCGGTCAGGGCCACCATCAGTTCCGGCTGGTCGAACTCGATGTTCAGGATCAGGCAGTTCGGGATGAATTTGTCGGTGTAGTGCTGGACCAGGAAGGCGGCCAGCACTTCGCATTCGATCGACTGCTCGGCGATCGCTTCCCCGACCTGGGTCGGGAAGTAGGCGCGGTCGCCCAGGTGGCGTCCGCCGCGCACCATGGCCAGGTTGACGCAGGCGCGTCCGCCCTGCACCACCACGGCAATGATGTCGACGTCGGCGTCGCCGGTCGTTTCCATGCTCTGCTGGTGCAGCACGCGCGAGAGCGACTGGATCTGGTTGCGCACGCCGGCCGCCTGCTCGAACATCAGCTTTTCGGCAAAGCCATGCATCTTGGCCTGCAGGTCTTCCATGACCTCGGTCTGGCGCCCGCGCAGGAACTTGGCGGCGTTCTCGACGTCGACCCGGTACTCGTCCTTGGCTATCAGGTTCACGCAGGGGCCGCTGCAGCGCCCGATCTGGTGCAGCAGGCAGGGCCGCGTGCGGTTCGCATACACGCTGTCCTCGCAGGTGCGCAGCATGAACACCTTCTGCAGGATCTGGATCGACTCCTTGACCGCCCAGGCGCTCGGGAAAGGACCGAAGTACTGGCTCTTCTTGTCCAGGGCGCCGCGGTAATAGGCCATGCGCGGAAAATCGCCGCCCGTGATCTTCAGGTAGGGATAGGACTTATCGTCGCGAAACAGGATGTTGTAGCGGGGCTTGAGCGCCTTGATCAGGTTGTTTTCCAGGATCAGGGCTTCGGCCTCGCTGTGGGTGACCGTCGTTTCCAGGTGCGCGATCTGCGAGACCATCATCGCAATGCGCGGGCTCGACAGGTTTTTCTGGAAGTAGCTCGAGACGCGGTTCTTGAGGTTGCGCGCCTTGCCGACGTAGAGCACGTTCCCGTTGGCGTCGAAGTAGCGGTACACGCCCGGCAGGCCGGGCAGCTTGGCGACCGTGGCCAGCACCTGCTCGCGCGCGTCGGCGGTAGGCTGCACGGGCCCTGCGGCGTCCTCCTTCAGGGTCGCCGTCAGCTCTTCCTTCATGGCTTGCCGCGCGTCGGGACGCGGGCGCGCGGTGTCAGTCCTGGCGCCGTGGGCGGGCGCCGGCTTGTCCGCGGCGGGATGCGGGGCCGGCAAGGCCGCTCCGCTGGCGGCAACGTAGGTCACCGGCGCTTCCGCTACCTTGTTGGCGTTGTCGGGCGCCGGGTGGTCCGGCGATTCGGAGGATGGCACTTCCTTGGTCACTGGTATCGCTTGCGTCGTATTGGTTCAGGCCTGCTCGTCGCGGGTGACGATGACGAAGGCGACGCCGTAGTCGGCTTCGTCGCTGATCGTCACCTGGGCGCTCAAGCGGTTGTTGCGCATGAATTCTTCCAGCGCGCCGCTGCACACGATGACCGGCTTGCCGCTCGGGTCGTTGAGCATCTGCGCCGAACGCCAGGTCATGGGCATGCGCATGCCCAGGCCGATGGCTTTCGAAAACGCTTCCTTGGCCGAAAAGCGCGTGGCCAGGAAACGCAGGCCGCGCACTGCGCTGCGCGCACGGCGCGCATGGTATTTCTCCAGTTCCTGCGGGCCCAGGATCTTTTCGGCGAAGCGCTCGCCGCTGCGCGCGAGCGCCGCCTCGACACGCGAGATCTGGACGATGTCGGTGCCGATGCCGTAGATCATTTTGCCCCCAGGCTCACGCCAAGACGCGCCGCGACCATGATCGCCTTCATCTCGCGCACCGCGTTTTCCCAGCCCGCGAACAGCGCGTGGGCGACGATGGCGTGGCCGATGTTCAGCTCGGCGATGTCCTTCATCGCCGCGATCGGCTGCACGTTGGTGTAGTGCAGGCCGTGGCCGGCATTCACCACCAGGCCGTGCTTCATGCCGGCGGCGACGCCGACCTTGATGCGCTCGATCTCACGGGCAACTTCCGCGCCTTCGGCTTCGGCATACCGGCCGGTGTGCAGCTCGATCACGGTGGCGCCGGTCTTCGCGGCAGCCTCGATCTGGGCCGCGTCGGCGTCGATGAAGAGCGAAACGCGGATGCCCTCGCCTTTCAGCTGCTTCACGGCGGCCTCGACCTCGTCGAAGTAGCGGATCACGTCCAGCCCGCCCTCGGTCGTCACTTCCTCGCGCCGCTCGGGCACCAGGCAGACGTCCTGGGGTTTCACCCGGCAGGCGAAGTCGATCATCTCTTTCGTGACCGCCGCTTCCAGGTTCATGCGCGTGGCCAGCTGCGGGCGGATCGCCAGCACGTCGGCATCCTTGATGTGGCGGCGGTCCTCGCGCAGGTGCAGCGTGATCAGGTCGGCGCCGGCCTGCTCGGCCAGCAGCGCGGCGCGCAGCGGGTCCGGATAGACGGTGCCGCGCGCATTGCGCACGGTGGCGATGTGGTCGATGTTCACGCCCAGGTCGATGACGGGGCCGACGGGTTCGAGGAAGCTCATCTGTGCTCTTTTCTTATAACTGCATCAAATCAATCAAAATCTGCCGGGTGTTGAGCGGCGCGCCGCCCAGGTGGTGCGCCAGCAGGAAGCGCATCAGTTGCTTGCTCTGTGCCAGGGTTGCCGGATCGGCATAGTCCTCGCGCTCCATGTCGAGCAGGGTCTTGCCGGACACCACGGGCCAGACATCGGACACCCGGGCTTCGCGCGCGCCCCGTTCCGGGTCGACCACGTAGCTGGCATCGGCCGCAACCGGTTCGCGCGTGGTGGTCGAGCGGGCAAGATCGGCGGCGACGCCCGTTTCCTTAAGTAAGGCCCTTTCGAATTTTCGCAAGACGATTTGTGCAGGTTCGTCGTGCGCCAGTTCGTTAAGCGTGGAAACGTAGTGGTCGAACAGCACGCGGTGGGCGTCGTCGCGGGCCAGCAGTTTCACCAGCAGTTCGTTCAGGTAGAAGCCGCACAACAGGGCCGTGCGCTCGAGGGGCAGCATGCCGCCGACCCATTCGGCGTCGATCAGGGTGCGCAGCTCGGACTTGCCGCTCCAGGAGACGGACAACGGCTGGAAGGTCTGCAGCACCCCGCGCAGCTTCGACAGCGGCCGTTTCGCGCCCTTGGCCACGACCGCGATGCGGCCATGGTCGCGCGTGAACAGGTCGACGATGAGGCTGGTTTCCTTGTAGGGATAGCTGTGCAGAACGAAGGCGGGCTGGCCGGTGACGCGGGTTTCGCGCACCGGGGTGCGGCTGCGGCGCGGGACGGCCGGAGCGGGTGCGGACGCAGGCGCGGACGCCACCGGCGCCGCAACGGCTTCCGGCACAGCCGCGGGGACAACCTCAGTGGCCGCCGCCGGAACCACATAGGGCACGCCGGCTTCCGCCACCTGCGGTTCCGGCGCCGGCAGGTTCCCGGCTTCCTGCATGTCGGTCAGCCTGACCTCGGCTTCCGGCAGTGCGGCGGGATCGGGATGGGGCTTGTCGTGGCTCGTCATGCGTGGTGGGCGAACCGGGGGCGCTTACTCGTAGCCGTAGGCACGCAGGCCCGCTTCGTTGTCGGCCCAGCCTGACTTGACCTTGACCCAGATCTCCAGGTACACGGGACCGCCGAACAGCTTTTCCATGTCCAGGCGCGACTGGGTCGAGATTTCCTTCAGGCGGGCGCCCTTGTTACCGATGATCATCGATTTGTGGGTATCGCGCTCGACCAGGATGGCGGCGAAAATGCGGCGCAGGTTGCCTTCCTGCAGGAACTGCTCGATCACCACCGTACTGGTGTAGGGCAGCTCGTCGCCCAGCAGGCGGAACACTTTCTCGCGCACGATCTCGGCGGCGAGGAATTTCTCGCTGCGGTCGGTGATGTCGTCCGGCCCGAAGATCGGCGGGTTTTCCGGCAGGTGGTTGCGGATCTCGCGCTCGAGGGCGTCGACCTGGAAGCGCAGCTTGGCCGAGACCGGCACGATGGCGGTGAAGTCGCGCAGGGACGCCACCTTCTGCGCGAACGGCATCAGGGTCGCCTTGTCCTTCATGCGGTCCGACTTGTTGATCACCAGGATCACCGGCACGTTCTTCGGCAGCAGGTCGAGCACCTGCTGGTCGGCCGGTCCAAAGGTGCCCGCTTCGACCAGGAACAGGACGACGTCGGACGCCGTCAGCGTGTTCGAGACCGTCTTGTTCAGGGTCTTGTTCAGCGCGTTCGCATGGCGGGTCTGGAAGCCCGGCGTGTCGACGTAGATGAACTGGGCGTCGTCATGGGTCTGGATGCCGGTGATGCGGTGGCGCGTGGTCTGGGCCTTGCGCGAGGTGATCGAGACCTTGGCGCCGATCAGCACGTTCATCAGCGTCGACTTGCCGACGTTCGGGCGGCCGACAATCGCGATGTAGCCGCAGCGGAAGTTCTCGGGAGTGCCGCCGGTGCTGCCGGCGTCGTCGTTGTCGTCGTTATCGTCGTGTGGGAGTTCGGTGTTCATGCTGATTGCTTATGCTGGTTTCGAGGGGGCGCCGTCGTCGGCGCCCTCGCCCTGGATGGTGGCGATGCCGGCCAGTTTCAGCTGGGCGGCACGCGGCTTGGGTTTGCGGCCGGAGGCCGGCGTCTTGCGCAGCGCCTGCTCGGCCATGTCGAGTGCGGCGCGGGCGGCGGCCTGCTCGCCGGCGCGGCGGCTGCCGCCACGGCCGAACACCTGGATGCCGAGCTTCGGCACCAGGCACTCGATCTCGAATTCCTGGCTGTGGGCGGCGCCGTGGGTGGCGATGACGTTATAGGTCGGCAGGGAAATCTTACGGCTTTGCAGGAATTCCTGCAGCAGGGTCTTGGCGTCCTTGCCCAGGGTGCGCGGATCGACCGAGTCGAGCAGCGGGATGTAGAAGGCGCGGATCGCGTCGCGCGCGGCGTCGAAGCCGGCATCGAGGAAGATTGCGCCCAACAGGGCCTCGAGGGTGTCGGCCAGGATCGACGGACGGCGGAAACCGCCCGACTTCAGTTCGCCCTCGCCCAGGCGCAGGAATTGCGACAGCTCCAGCTTCTGGGCGATCTCGTACAGCGACTGCTGCTTCACCAGGTTGGCGCGCAGGCGCGACAGGTCGCCTTCGTCGAGGTTGTTGAAGCGCTCGTAGAGAATCGAGGCGACCACGCAGTTGAGGATCGAATCGCCCAGGAATTCGAGGCGCTCGTTATGCAAGCTGCTGTGGCTACGATGGGTCAGGGCCTGCTGCAAGAGGCCACTGTCCCGAAACGTGTAACCTAGGCGAGTTTGCAATAACTGAAGATTCATTGTCGTTGTTTTCGTAGTACGGGTCGGCGGATGGGTTAGAAAAAGCCTGAAGCCGGAACGACGCCACGGCGGCATTCCGGCTTCCTTCCCTGCGCATTCCCGGGGCTGTCCGCCCCGTTCGGCATCGTGCTCAGTCGGCGCTGGCGGCCACCACGCCGCTCGGGTCGGTGGTGCCGTCGTAGTCGATCACGATGCTGGCGTTGTCGGTCAGCGCAATGCGTTTCTGGTAGGCGAAGCTGATTTCGGGCTCGCCGCCGTCCTTGCTGATGATGAGGTCACGCCCACGCAGGGACGTGACGTTGTTGATGTCGGCAAACCTGTCGAATGCTTTCTGCATCTCGGCCACGCTGCCGCCCTCTTCCTTCACACGGCCGATGCCGTCCTTGATCGAGCGGTATTCCAGCCACGACGGGATCACCTTGATGGCGAGCACCGCGACCAATCCGACGACGATCAATCCCAGGATCAGGCCGGTGAGCGACATGCCCCCTTGCCTGCCCAGGGTAAGCTGTTTCCGGTCCTGCATCCTGCTTCCTCCGAACGTGCGGTCCAGGCAGGCTTACTTGATGCTGCCGATGCGCTTCGGGTCACCGAAGTTCATCCACACCAGGAAAGCCTTGCCGACGATATTCTTGTCCGGCACAAAACCCCAGTAGCGGCTGTCCGCGCTGTTGTCGCGGTTGTCGCCCATCATGAAGTAGTTGCCTTCGGGTACGATACAGGTAAATTGGTCGTACGAATAGTCGCAGGCCTCGCGCTGCGGGAAGTTCTCCACGTTCTCCAGGTTGAACGAGCGTGCCGGATCGGTGTTCAGGATACGGTGCTCGCTGCCCGGCAGCTTTTCGACGAACTGCTTGTGGTAGACCGGCCGCTCGTCGTCGAGATAATCGTCCAGCGGGGTGTACTCCACCGGCTTGCCGTTCACCGTCAGGCGCTTGTTCTCGTAGGTGATTTTATCACCGGGCACACCAATGACGCGCTTGATGTAGTCCTGGCTCATGTCCTTCGGGTACTTGAACACCATGACGTCGCCGCGCTGCGGGTCGTTCAGCTCGATGATCTTCTTGTTGATGATCGGCAGCCGGATGCCATAGGTGTACTTGTTCACCAGGATCAGGTCGCCCACCAGCAGGGTCGGCACCATCGAGCTCGACGGGATCTTGAAGGGCTCCCACAGGAAGGAACGCAGGATGAACACCAGGGCGATCACCGGGAAGAAACTGCCCGAGTACTCGACCCAGGTCGGCTGGCGCAGATGCGCCTGCTCGATCGCGGCGCGGTTGCCGTTGCTGTCGACCTTGATGCCTTCCGACTGCAGCTTGGCGTTGCGCGCGTCGTACTCGGCCAGGGCGGCGTCGGCCGCGGCGCGGCGCTTCTTGGCAAGGACGAAGGTGTCCAGGCACCAGATGATGCCCGTGACCACCATGAGCACGAACAGGATGAGCGCGAAATTCCCCAGGATCGGTTGCAGGTTCATTTATCTTCCACTTGAAGGATGGCGAGGAAGGCTTCCTGTGGAATCTCCACCGAGCCGACCTGTTTCATGCGTTTCTTACCAGCTTTTTGTTTCTCAAGCAGTTTCTTCTTACGGCTGATGTCGCCGCCGTAGCACTTCGCCAGCACGTTCTTGCGCATCGCCTTGACGTTCTCGCGCGAGATGATGGTCGCGCCGATCGCTGCCTGGATCGCCACGTCGAACATCTGGCGCGGGATCAGCTCGCGCATCTTGGCGGCGACCTGGCGCCCGCGGTAAGGCGCGTTGGCGCGGTGCACGATGATCGCCAGCGCGTCGACCTTCTCGCTGTTGATCAGCATGTCGACCTTGACCACGTCGGCGGCGCGGTTTTCCTTGAACTCGTAGTCCATCGAGGCATAGCCGCGCGAGGTCGACTTCAGGCGGTCGAAGAAGTCGAGCACGATCTCGGCCATCGGGATCTCGTAGACCAGCTTGACCTGGCGGCCATGGTAGGCCATGTCCATTTGCACGCCGCGCTTGCCGTTACACAGCGTCATCACCGAGCCGACGTATTCCTGCGGCATGTAGAGATTGACGGTGACGATCGGTTCGCGGATCTCGTTGATCTTCGACGGCTCCGGCATCTTCGACGGGTTGTCGACGCGGATCTGGGTGCCGTCGCGCATCTCGACCTCGTACACCACGGTCGGCGCCGTCGTGATCAGGTCCATGTCGAATTCGCGTTCCAGGCGTTCCTGCACGATTTCCATGTGCAAGAGGCCCAGGAAGCCGCAGCGGAAGCCGAAGCCCAGCGCCTGCGACACTTCCGGCTCGTACATCAGGGCGGCGTCGTTCAGCTTCAGCTTTTCCAGCGAGTCGCGCAGGGCGTCGTACTGGTTGGCCTCGACCGGGAACAGGCCGGCGAACACCTGCGGCTGGACTTCCTTGAAGCCCGGCAGCGGCGCGGGCGCCGGCTTGTTGGCCAGGGTCACGGTGTCGCCCACCTTGGCGGCGGTCAGTTCCTTGATGCCGGCGATGATGAAGCCCACCTGGCCCGCCGACAGTTCCGGCAGCGAGACCGAACGCGGCGTGAAGATGCCGATGTTCTCGACCAGCTGCTGGGAGCCGGTCGCCATCAGCAGGATCTTGTCCTTCGGACGCAGGGTGCCGTTGACCACGCGCACCAGCATGACGACGCCGACATACGGGTCGTACCAGGAGTCGACGATCAGGGCCTGCAGCGGCGCTTCCGGGTCGCCCTTGGGCGGCGGCACGCGCTTGATCAGGTCTTCCAGCACGTCCTCCACGCCGAGGCCGGTCTTGGCCGAGCAGGTCGTCGCTTCCGACGCGTCGATGCCGATCACGTCCTCGATTTCCTTCTTGGCGTTCTCCGGGTCGGCGTGCGGCAGGTCGATCTTGTTCAGGATCGGCACCACTTCCACGCCAAGGTCGAGCGCGGTGTAGCAGTTGGCGACGGTCTGGGCTTCCACGCCCTGGGACGCGTCGACCACCAGCAGCGCGCCTTCGCAGGCCGACAGCGAGCGCGAGACTTCATAGCTGAAGTCGACGTGGCCCGGGGTATCGATCAGGTTCAGGTTGTAGGTCTGGCCGTCGCGCGCCTTGTACTGCAGGGCAGCGGTCTGCGCCTTGATGGTAATGCCGCGCTCGCGCTCCAGGTCCATCGAGTCGAGCACCTGCGCGTCCATTTCGCGGTCCGACAGGCCACCGCACAACTGGATGATGCGGTCGGCCAGGGTCGATTTACCGTGGTCGATGTGGGCGATGATGGAGAAGTTACGTATGTTGTTCATTAACAATGCTCAAAACCAAAAAAGGCGAGGCAGGCGGCCAGGCGGCGACCGGCGCCGCAAAATGCCAGCGCAATACAAAAAAAAGCGCCCCATGCGGACTGGTCCGTCCCCAGGCGAGCGCCATGGAGCGACTGACAAAAGCCTTAGAGCAAGGCGCATCGTCGAAGACAGTACGAGCGTACGGCAAGACGATGCAACGCGGCCATGAGGATTTTGTCGGTCGCTCTTATCGCAACGTGAGAAGCTGATGTACAGTCGACAGAAGCTTTTTCAAACCAGGCATTTTACCGGATTTCAGGGTAGAAAGCCCGGTTTCTGAGGGAAAGGAATCCAATTGGCGGGAAAGACAAACCATATACCGGAATCAGCGGCGCTAACCGTAGGGTGAGCACCCCGTGCCCACATGGAAGCTGGCGGTTTGTTGGCGCGATAAATGCCTGACCGGAAGCGTGCTTGCGACGGCGTTTCGTGCATGGCCGCGAGCTCCCGTTCGATTTTCAGCCGCATCCGGCCGCGCTCCAGCGCTGAATCTGCGCCGGCGTTCGCGTGGGCACGGGGCGCCCACCCTACGGTCCCGGCTGCGTGAAATTGTATGCAACCGCCTGGATGGATGCAGACCTTACGCCCCCATGGCGATCGGCTGGTAGCGCTCGACGTAACGCCGCACCGCCGTCTCGTCGAGGAAGTAGTGGCACAGCTCGGGCTCGGCCAGGTCGCCGAACAGCACCGGCACCAGCTCGTCGAAGCGTTCGACGAGTGCCGGGTCGGCATCGACGTCGACCACGGCGACCTCGAAGGGCCGCCCCGGGGCTTCGAGCTTGCGCAGCGCCGCCAGCATGTCTTCGCACAGGTGGCACCAGCTGCGCGAATAAAGCGTGAACGTGACCACGTCGCGCATCACCTGGCGGCCGTCGGCTTGATGACGAGGTACTGCGTGATGTTCTCGCGCCGCACCAGCACCGCCACGCTCTTTTTCGGATCGAGCTTGCCGGCCAGGGCGTTGAACTGGGCCGCGTCCTTGATCTCGACGTTGTTCATCTGCAGGATCAGGTCGCCCGCGCGCACGCCGGCCATGGCTGCCCTGCCCTCGCTCGAGTCGACCAGCACGCCGCCCTCGATGCGCAGCTCGCGGCGCTGTTCGGGCGTCAGGTTCGATACGTGCAGGCCGAGCGCGTTCGGCGCCGGGCCCGGGGCGGGCTTGTTCGACTGCGGCTTATTCGCGGCGGCCTTCTCGTCTTCCAGCTCGACGATGGTGACCGGCACGTCGAGCTGGGCGCCGCGGCGCCAGACGGTGACGGTGGCCTTGGTGCCGACCTTGCTGGCGGCCACCATGCGCGGCAGGTCGCGCGTGGTTTCGATCGGCTGGCCGTTGAAGCGCAGGATGATGTCGCCGACCTTGATGCCGCCCTTCTCGGCCGGGCCGCCCGGCTCGACCATCGAGACCTCGGCGCCGCGCGCCTTGCCCAGGCCGAGCGACTCGGCCACATCCTTCGTGACTTCGCTGATCTGCACACCCAGGCGCCCGCGCGTGACGCGGCCGGTCTTCTTGAGCTGGTCGGCGACGCGCATCACTTCGTCGATCGGCACCGCGAACGAGATGCCGTTGTAGGCGCCGGAGAGCGTGGCGATCTGCGAGTTGATGCCGATGACCTCGCCGCGCATGTTGATCAGGGGGCCGCCCGAGTTGCCCGGGTTGACCGCGACGTCGCTCTGGATCAGCGGCAGGAAATCGCCGGTGTCGCGCGACTTGGCCGAGATGATGCCGGCGGTCACGGTATTGTCGAGGTTGAAGGGCGAACCGATCGCGATCACCCATTCGCCGACGCGGATCTTGCTCGAGTCGCCGGTGCGCAGGTAAGGCAGGTTGGTCGCGCCCACCTTCAGCAGGGCGACGTCGGAACGGCGGTCGGCGCCCAGCACCTTGGCCTTGAATTCGCGGCGGTCGGTCATGGTGACGGTGACTTCGTCGGCCCCTTCGACCACGTGGGCATTGGTCAGCACGTAACCGTCGTCCGAGATGATGAAGCCGGAGCCGACGCCGCGCTCGACCTCTTCTTCCTGGCCCTGCTGCGGCGCGCGGCGGCGCGGGATGGGCTGGCCGAAGAAGCGGCGCAGGAATTCCTGCATCTCCTCCTCGCCCGGACCTCCCTGCCCCAGGCGCACGCGCTCGGTGGTGCGGATGTTGACCACCGCCGGTCCGGCCTTGTCGATCAGGTCGGAGAAATCGGGCAGGCCGGTCACGACCGGGGTCGGAACGGGGGCGGCGGCATGGGCCGCGCCGGACAGGGACAGACCGGCAGAGGCAACCAGCAGGGCCGACAGGACGACGCTAACAGTTTTGCTTGTCATGGGAGTGGAGGGTCAGGTCAGGAATTGACGTAATGGTAAGCCAAAACCCGGTGCCTTGTCGCGCAGCCGCCGCGTGGGCCGCGGGATGCGGAAAAAGAGGTCGCGGAGGTCGCGCGAATGGGCAGGGAGGCCCGCGCTGACGCATCGGTCCGGCGAGAGGGCCGGAACGGGAAGGAAGCGGCCTGGGTTCAGCTGGACGGCGAGGAAGCGGCCAGCGCCATCGGCTTGGCCACCTCTCCTTCGCCCGCCGTGCTGCGGCGCGGGTGCAGCGGCTCGGCCGCCAGGCGGGCGGCGAGCCTGGCCGAGAAACCGCCCGAGAGCGGCGGCGTTTCAGCCGTGCGCAGCATATCGCCGATGAGGTGATACACTTCCCACGCTTGGCTACCGTCCGCCGTGCGCAGGGCTGCGCCGGCCAGCTCCAGGTCATCCTTCGGCAAGGCGTCGTCGCATAAAGCGGAGATGTGTTCGCGGTTTTTTTTGTGGGTATCCATCGGTAGTTCCATCACGGTAGCCGTGTGATCAAAAAGTTGTGCAAGGTATTGGTGCGATCATCGCTACCTACCGACGTTTATCACCCGGAAAATCGAGCAGGGGCTTCAATTTTTCGGCGATGACTTCGCGTGCCCGGAATATCCTGCTGCGCACCGTCCCGATCGGGCAAGCCATCACTTCGGATATTTCCTCGTAGCTCAAACCCTCAATTTCGCGCAGGACAATCGCAGTCCGCAATTCCAGCGGCAGCGCCTCCATCGCGGCATTGACCGTATAAGCGATCTGCTTGCTCGCCAACACCGATTCCGGCGTATTAATGTCGCGCAAACTGTCCGCATCGTCAAACGCTTCAGCACGTTCCGTATCCGCTTCGGTGGAAGTCGGCGCGCGCCTGCCCTGTGTGACGAGAAAATTCTTTGCCGTGTTGATGCCTATTCGGTACAGCCAGGTATAAAACGCCGACTCGCCCCGAAAATGGCGCAATGCGCGAAACGCCTTGATGAACGTTTCCTGCACCACGTCTTCGGCTTCGGCGGGGTCGTGCACAAGGCGCGACACCAGCCGCATCAGCCGGCGCTGATACTTCGCCACCAACAAATCGAACGCCTGCCGGTCACCGGCCTGGACGCGTTCGACCAGCAGTTGATCACCCTCGCGTTCTGTCGTCACTGACCGTGTCCCATAAACCGCGGCAAGCCGAGGGTCCTTGATAAACCTACTGCGCGTCGGACTGTCGGCCTGCGGTGCTCGCTGTACGTGCGTACAGCTGCGCTCCTCGGCCAACATTCCTTCCGCTCGCTACGGTTTCTCAAGGCCCCTCTCATTTCTAAGAGTTGGCCGGCTGCAATAAGTTCAAAGTATTTCGGAGACGCTTTCCGGTGTAACAGTTCGTCCGTATAAGGTGCCGAACGCAACACGCAAAGCGCGGTATTCGTCGGGGGCCAGGCTGTCGCGCAATACCGGCACGACCCAGCATCGGTCGCGCGCGCCGCCCAGCCGTAACAGCATCAGTTGCGGCCATAACAGGCTTCCCGGCAACAGCGTGACGGCGGTGGCGGCGTCGATTGCAGTGCCGGCTCCCACCTTCTGTTGTACCGTCAGGCGCACCGCGCCGGTTCCAGATACATCAATCCGGTGCGTCTTTGTCAGGGTGGTGCATCCGTACAGCAAGGAGATCGCTGCGAGCAGGAAAAAGAGTGCACAGGGGAAGGCAAAAGCCAGGTCTTCCGACCACGCGCCGGCAATGTGGATGGCGGCGCCGAGATGGACGAGCGCGGCCACGCCGAGGCCAATGCGCAGGCGGCGCGAAGGTGCAACGAACGCGCTGATGGCGATCGCGGTCATGAGAAAGGAAGGGAAATGCGGAACGCCTGCCGCGCGCGGTGTGCGGCAGGGTCAGGCGCCCGGCCCTGTTAGACAGAGCCGGGCGGAGCAGGTTCAGACTTTACCGAAGACCAGGGTACCGTTGGTACCGCCGAATCCGAAGTTGTTCTTCACGGCATAGTTGATCGTCATATCGCGCGCGGTGTTGGCGACGAAGTCGAGATCGCAGGCCGGATCCTGGTTGAAGAGGTTGATGGTCGGCGGCGAGACCTGGTTGTGGATCGCCAGCACCGTGAACACCGACTCGAGGCCGCCGGCGCCGCCCAGCAGGTGGCCGGTCATCGACTTGGTCGAGTTGACCACCAGCTTCTTCGCGTGGTCGCCAAAGGTGCGCTTGATGCCCTGCACTTCGGCCAGGTCACCCAGCGGCGTCGAGGTGCCGTGCGCGTTGATGTAATCCACCTGGTCGGCGTTCAGGCCGGCGTTGGCCAGGGCCGAGACCATGCAGCGGCTCGCGCCACTGCCGTCTTCGACCGGCGCGGTGATGTGGTTCGCATCCGCGCTCATGCCGAAGCCCAGCAGCTCGGCGTAGATCTTCGCGCCGCGCGCCTTGGCGTGCTCGTACTCTTCCAGCACCAGGACGCCTGCGCCCTCGCCCAGCACGAAGCCGTCGCGGTCGCGGTCCCAGGGACGCGAAGCCGTGGCCGGATCGTCGTTGCGCGACGACAGTGCGCGTGCCGAGGCGAAACCGCCCAGGCCCAGCGGCGAAATGGTCGACTCGGCGCCGCCGGCGATCATCACGTCGGCGTCGCCATACTCGATCAGGCGGCCCGCCGCGCCGATGCAGTGCAGGCCGGTGGTGCAGGCGGTCACGATGGCCAGGTTCGGCCCGCGCAACCCGAATTTGATCGAGAGGTCGCCCGAGATCATGTTGATGATCGATGCCGGCACGAAGAACGGCGAGATGCGGCGCGGACCGCGGCCGTCATACTCTTCCTTGGTCGCCTCGATCATCGGCAGGCCGCCAATGCCCGAACCGACGATGGCGCCGATACGGTCGGCGTTCTCTTCGGTGACCTGGATGCCCGAATCCTGCAGGGCCTGGATGCCGGCGGCCATGCCGTAATGGATAAAGGTATCCATGTGACGGCCTTCCTTGCCCGGCAGGTAGTCTTCGACGTTGAAGTTCTTCACCTCACCCGCAAAACGGGTCGAAAACGGCTCGGCATTGAACTTGGTAATGTTGGCAATGCCCGACTTGCCTGCCAGGGCGGCGCTCCACGCTTCGGCAACGGTGTTGCCGATAGGTGAAACGCAGCCCAGGCCGGTAATGACGACGCGGCGGTTGCGTGAACGACTCAAGCGATTCTCCCGAAAAACTTAAAACAGCTTAGGCCTTGACGTGCGCGGTTGCGTAGTCGATAGCTTGCTTGACGGTGGTGATTTTCTCAGCCTGCTCGTCAGGGATTTCCATTTCGAACTCGTCTTCCAGGGCCATCACCAGTTCAACGGTGTCCAGGGAATCAGCGCCGAGGTCGTCAACGAACGAGGACTCGATTTTGATGTCGGCTTCTGCAACACCCAGTTGCTCAGCGACGATTTTTTTAACGCGTTGTTCGATATCCGACATGTTATGGCTCCATTAGGTATGTGTTGCGGAAAGTGCGCGCATTTTATCAGGTTTGCGCGCCGAAAAACTATTTTCGGCGTCTGACGTTATTTCAGCCGAAACGTCTGCTAAAAGATGAGAATTCGCCGGGATACGAACAGGCCAAAACGCGATGAAAGCCCAGCCCGGCGCTTTTCCGCATCAATTCATGTACATGCCGCCGTTCACGTGCAGTTCGGTGCCGGTGATGTAGGCGGCGGTCGGACCGGCCAGGAAGGCCACCGCGTGGGCGATGTCTTCGGGCTGGCCCAGGCGGCCCAGCGGGATCTGGGTCAGCAGCGCTTCGTGCTGGCCTTCGCCCAGGGCCTTGGTCATGTCGGTGTCGATGAAGCCCGGCGCCACGCAGTTGACGGTGATGTTGCGGCTGCCGATCTCGCGCGCCAGGGCGCGGGTCATGCCGGCCACGCCGGCCTTGGCGGCGGCGTAGTTCATCTGGCCCGGGTTGCCCGAGGCGCCCACCACCGAGGTGATGTTGATGATGCGGCCCTGCTTGGCCTTCATCATGCCGCGCAGGACCAGGCGCGACAGGCGGCCGACGGCGGTCAGGTTGGTCGTGATGACGCTGTCCCACTCCTCGTCCTTCATGCGCATGGCCAGGTTGTCCTGGGTGATGCCGGCATTGTTGACGAGGATCGACAGGCTGCCGAAGGTCTTTTGCACTTCGTCGACGACGGCGGCGCAACGCTCGGCGTCGGTGACGTTCAGCACCATGCCCTTGCCGCCGAATTCGGCGAGGTAGGCGCTGATCGCTTCGGCGCCGGCTTCGCTGGTGGCGGTGCCGACGACTTTCGCGCCCTGGCGGGCCAGCTCGAGGGCAATGGCCTTGCCGATGCCGCGCGATGCGCCGGTGACGAGGGCGACTTGGTTCTGCAGATTCATCTAATTCTTGTCCTTATCTAGTGCGAATTCGTTCAGGCTGCCTTGACGGCTTCGAGCACGCGCTCGAGCGCGGCCTGGTCGACCAGGGCTTCGCCGGCCAGCACCGGGTCGATGCGCTTGGCCATGCCGATCAGCGTCTTGCTCGGGGCGCATTCGATGACCTGGGTGATGCCGCTCGCGGCCATCTTCTGCATCGTCTCGACCCAGCGCACGGGACCGGCGGCCTGGCGCACCAGGGCGTCCTTGATCGCTTCCGGATCGTTCAGGATAGCGACATCGACGTTGTTGATCAAATCGATACGCGGCGCATTGAAGCTGAGCTTGGCCATGTAGTCGCGCAGGCGGTCCGACGCGGGCTTGAGCAGCGAGGAGTGGAACGGCGCCGAGACCGCCAGCTTCATGGCGCGCTTGGCGCCCTTGGCCTTGGCGATCTCGCAGGCGCGGTCGATGGCGGCCGTGTGGCCGGCGATCACGATCTGGGTCGGCTCGTTGAAGTTGACGGCTTCGACCACGTCGCCCTGGGCGGCTTCGAGACACGCTGCGCGCACGTCGTCGGCCGAGAGACCCAGCACGACGGCCATGCCGCCCTGCCCGACCGGCACCGCTTCCTGCATCGACTGGGCGCGGAAGCGCACCAGCGGCACCGCGTCCTTGAAGTCGATCACGCCGGCGGCGACCAGGGCCGAGTATTCGCCCAGGCTGTGGCCGGCCACGACGGCGGGCTGTGGACCGCCGGCGGCGATCCAGGCGCGGTAGACGGCGACCGCGGCGGTCAGCATCACCGGCTGGGTATTCGTGGTGAGGTCGAGTTCTTCCTTCGGGCCTTCGGCGATCAGCTTGCCGATGTCCATGCCCAGGGCATCGGAGGCTTCGGCGACGGTTTGCTCGACGATCGGGTTGCCGGCGAAGCCGTTCAGCATGCCGACCGCTTGCGCGCCCTGGCCGGTGAACAGGAATGCGAATTTGCTCATCTTCTTCTAGTCCTTACTTAATTACTTGCGGAATCAGCACGGCGTTACATGCGGGCCAGGATCGCGCCCCAGGTGAAGCCGCCGCCCACGCCTTCCATCAGGATGTTGTCGCCCGGCTTGATGCGGCCGTCGCGCACGGCGATGTCGAGCGCCAGCGGGATCGAGGCGGCCGAGGTGTTGCCGTGCTCGTCGACGGTGACGACCATGCGCTCGATCGGCAGGCCGAGTTTCTTGGCGGTGCTCTTCATGATGCGGATGTTGGCCTGGTGCGGGATCAGCCAGTCGACGTCGGACGGCTGCATCTTCGCCGCGTCCAGCACCTCGGTGGCGACTTCCTCCAGCACGGTGACGGCCAGCTTGAACACGGCCTGGCCATCCATGTGCAGGAAGCCGCCGTTGGCCGCCGTCGGGCCGCCCTCGGGGACGCCCTTGACCGCCAGGATGTCGGAATGGGTGCCGTCGGCGTGCAGCCTGGCGGCCAGGATGCCCGGCTCGCTGGACGCCTCGACCACCACCGCGCCGGCGCCGTCGCCGAACAGCACGCAGGTGGTGCGGTCCTCGAAATTCAGGATGCGCGAGAACACTTCGGCGCCGATCACCAGCACGGTCTTGTGCATGCCGGACTTGATGAAGGCGTCGGCGGTCGAGAGCGCATAGACGAAGCCGCTGCAGACGGCCTGCACGTCGAAGGCCGCGCTGTGGTTGCCCATGCCGAGCTTGCGCTGGACGATGCAGGCGGTGCTCGGGAAGCTGCCCGGGAAATCCGGAGTGGAGCTGGCCACGATCACCATGTCGATGTCGGCCGGGGTCTTGCCGGCCATCTCGAGCGCACGCAGGGCCGCCTCGACCGCGAGGTCGGAGGCTTTCTGCTCGGGCTCGGCATAATGGCGCGCGGAAATGCCGCTGCGCGAACTGATCCACTCGTCCGAGGTCTCGATGCCCTTGGCGGCCAGTTGCGCCGCCAGCTCGTCGTTGCTGACCCTGCGCGCCGGCAGGTAGCTGCCGGTACCGATGATTTTGCTGTAGACAGTCATTACGTCTCCACCCTTGTTCCGTGAAATCAGCCCTGGCGCGTGGCGTCAGGCGTGTCTGGCATCAGTTCGGCTATCATCGCCGACAATTGCTCTTGTACATTATATTTCGCCGCATCGAAGGCGCGTTTGATCGCCCACTCGAAGGCGTAGGCATTCGCGCCGCCGTGGCTTTTGAACACCAGGCCTTTCAGGCCGAGCAGGCTGGCGCCGTTATAGCGCTCAGGATTGAGCTTCTTCAATGCGCTGCGGGCGAGTACCGCGCCCATCATCGACAGCACATTCTGCTTGAAGACGGATTTCACGAAGCGCGACAGGCCTTCGACCGCCTTCAGGGTGACGTTGCCGACGAAACCGTCGCAGACCACGACGTTGGTCGTGCCCTTGAAGATATCGTTGCCTTCGACGTTGCCGTAGAAGTTGAGCGAACCGCGCTCGTGGTCGGCGCGCAGCAGGGTGGCGGTGTTCTTGACGACCTCGTTGCCCTTGATCTCTTCCGTGCCCACGTTCAGCAGGCCGATGGTCGGGCGCTGCACGCCTTCCATGGCCGAGAACAGGACCGAGCCCATGATCGCAAACTGGTGCAGGTGGTGCGGCTCGCAGTCGACGTTGGCGCCGAGGTCGAGCATGTAGGTCGGGCCGTTCTTCTGGTTCGGCAGGATCGAGCAGATCGCCGGACGGTCGACGCCGGCCATGGTCTTCAGGACATAACGCGAGACCGCCATCAGGGCGCCGGTGTTGCCGGCCGAGACGCAGGCGTTCGCCGTGCCGTCCTTGACCAGCTCGACCGCGACGCGCATCGAGGAATCCTTCTTGCGGCGCAGGGCCACCTCGACCGGATCGTCCATCGCCACCACTTCGGAGGCGTGCTTCACGGTCAGGCGCGGGTTCGCGTCGGCGTTGTGTTTCTTCAGTTCCGCGCGCAGCACGTCTTCGAGGCCAACCAGGATCAGTTCGGCTTCGGGCTGCTGTTTCAGGAACGACAGGGCTGCAGGGATCGTAACGGAGGGACCGTGGTCTCCGCCCATACAGTCGATGGAAATTTTAATTGTCATTTTGGAGGTACGAACCGCGGCTCACAGGGGGCGGGCGGCTGGATGCATGCGCTCGCCGGCAGGACGCCAGCCCGAGACGGCAACCGTGGAAATGACGGTGCGGATGGTGCGGCCGGGGATAAAGAAAAAGCGGCGCCACGCACTTGAGATACGTTGCACCGCTTTCATGGTACAGAAAAGCAAGACGGCGATTACTCGTCGTTCTTGGTCTTCAGGACTTTGCGACCACGGCAGAAGCCGTTCGGGCTGATGTGGTGACGCAGGTGGGTTTCACCGGTGGTCGGCTCGACTGCCAGGTTAGGGGCAACCAGGAAATCGTGCGAACGGTGCATACCGCGCTTCGATGGGGACTTCTTATTCTGCTGAACTGCCATGATGACTCCTAATACTAAAGTTCTAAAATTCTAACACATTCGATTTGCAAAAAACATGCGCATCGAGTATCCCACCGGCAATCCTTCGATTGCCGACTCTGTATGAAACGCTGCCCTGACATACTCGACTGTGCACGCGTTTGACACGTTCTGTACAACAACTACAACTACTTGATTCTTTATTCGGATTTCAGGTTCTTCAAGCCGGCGAAGGGCGAGACCTTTTCGGACTTCAGCGACTCCAACAGGCTGGTGTCGGGGCACTGCTCGTGCTTCGGCGCCTGTGGCAGGGCCAGCAGGGCTTCGTCTTCCAGCAGCTGGCGAATGTCGCATTCGCGGCTGCCGACGATCACGTCGATACTTTCGTCGTCGAGGATTTCCTCGATCTGGTCGGCTTCCTCGTCGTCGCGGCCCAGCACCAGCTGGGTGGACGAATCGATGCGGTAGCCGAACGGGGTCAGGCAACGCTGGCACGCCAGCTGGACGGGACCCGAGACCGACAGGGTCATCGTCGGGTAACCCTGCGGGGTGGTGCCGCCCTGGATGGACCAGGCGATCTCGCCGCTGTTGTCGGCACAATCGGCGGCCAGGCGCGTCATTTCCGCAACCGGCGTCACCCCTTCGCGATAGCCATTGGTGCGGCAGAATTCAAAGGCGTCGATGACAAAAGCGCTCATTGCAGAAAACGTCCCCGGAAAACCTGCGATAATAACAGGCTTGTCCCCGCACAGTCAAAGACTTACGCGATTTTTTGGCCCGCTGCGCCCTCGTCTGTTGCCGATACGCCCACCGCCCGATCAGGCGTGTCGTGATTTATAAGCTTGGCTTGCCGGGACGCGTTATCTATCTGTTTTACTTATGAATCCTCGACCCAGGCCGCTATGATACCAAGTTCCGTCCCGCCGCGCCTCATCCTCGCATCCAGCTCCGCCTACCGCCGCGACCTGCTCTCGCGCCTGCACCTGCATTTCGAGGCGATCGCGCCCCACGTCGACGAAACGCCGCTGCCCGGCGAAGCGCCCGAGGCAACCGCGCTGCGCCTGGCGCGCGCCAAGGCCCAGGCCGTCTCCGCCCTGCAGCCGGGCGCGCTCGTGATCGGCTCCGACCAGGTCGCCACGCTCGACGGCGAACAGATCGGCAAGCCCGGCAATCATGCGAACGCCCTGGCCCAGCTGCAAAAGATGCGCGGCCGCGAGGTCGTTTTCCATACGGCGCTGTGCCTGTGGGATGGCCGCGTGGCCGATCCCTCGCTGGCCGCCCAGGTCGAGAACGTCCGGGTCTTCGTGCGCTTCCGCGATTTGCCGGACGCCGAGCTCGACGCCTACCTGCGCATCGAGCAGCCCTACGACTGCGCCGGCAGCGCCAAGAACGAGGGCCTGGGCATCGCCCTGCTCGACCGCATCGAGTCGACCGACCCGACCGCCCTCACCGGCCTGCCCCTGATCGCCCTGACCGGCATGCTGCGCCGCGCCGGCATGCCCTTCTTCGGCACCTGATCCACCCACATTTTTTCGCTATGCCCGGTACCCTCTTCCTGATCCCGAACACCCTCGGCCCCACCGACGCCCAACCCGGCGCCCTCAACCACGTCCTGCCCGGCCAGGTCCAGGCGCTCACTTCCCAGCTCGGCTATTTCGTGGCCGAGAACGCCAAGACGGCGCGCGCCTTCCTGAAACTGGTCGCGATCGACCATCCGCTGGCGCGCCCGCTGCAGGACATCCGCATCGCCGAGCTGAACGTGAACACGCCGCCGGCCGCCCTCTCCATCCTGCTCGAACCGCTGCTGGCGGGCGAGGATGCCGGCCTGGTCTCGGAAGCCGGCGTGCCGGCCGTGGCCGATCCGGGCGCGGACCTGGTGCGCCTGGCCCACCAGCACGGAATCGCGGTGCGCCCGCTGGTCGGCCCCTCGTCCCTGCTGCTGGCCGTGATGGCGAGCGGCCTGAACGGCCAGAGCTTCGCCTTCAACGGCTACCTGCCGACCGACGCGGCGGCGCGCGCCAAGCGCATCCGCGACCTGGAAGCACGCTCGCGTACCGAGAAGCAGACGCAACTGCTGATCGAAACGCCTTACCGCAACGGCCAGATGCTCGAAGCGCTGGTGAATACCTGCCAGCCGGGCACCCTGGTCTGCGTGGCGACCGACCTGTCGCTGGCTACCGAGTCGGTGCGCACCCTGACGGCGGCGAAGTGGAAGGCGCAACTGGCCGCCGGCAAGGCGCCGGATTTCCACAAGAAGCCGACGGTCTTCCTGTTCCTGGGGCAATAACGAATCGGGTCTCGTAGGGTGGGCACCTGTGCCCACGCGGGATCATCGCAAATTCAGAGTCGACGCCTCCGAAGTCGTCAACGGAAGTTTCGTAGGGTGGGTTCTCGAACCCACGCGGGTTCACCGTCAATTCAGAGGCCGCGTCCCCGAAATCGTCGACGGAAGCGATGTATTGATACGTTCGCGACGCGCATGCGCCCTACCGCGTGGACACAGGTGTCCACCCTACAAAACTGCTCCGGTTGATTGTGCCGCTGATCAGGCGGTGATCCCGCGTGGGCTCGAGAGCCCACCCTACAAATCGAACCCCGTCAGGTCGCCTTGTAGGCCAGCTCGCGCACCCGGTTTCGTAGGGTGGGTTCTCGAACCCACGCCGGATCACCGTCAATTCAGAGGCAGCGTCCCCGAAATCGTCGACGGAAGCGATGTATTGATGCGCTCGCGACGCGCATGCGCCCTATCGCGTAGACACAGGTGTCCACCCTACAAAACTGCTCCGGTTGATTGTGCCGCGGATCAGGCGGTGATCCCGCGTGGGCCCGAGAGCCCACCCTACGAAAGCAGGCCGCTCAGGCCGCTTCGTAGGCCAACTCGCGCACCCGGTTTCGTATCTATGGACTCCACCCGATTTGCAAGAAGAAGATTGAATTTTTGCCGTTAGGAAGAGTTTGCTTGTATCTATTCGGCCTGTATGTTGAGCGTTTCCAGTGCTCTGGCCCTGATGTGATACGCGCGTCAGGATCCTCATAGGGTGACGGCCTTGATGGCCACTACAGTTTACGGATTCACCCGACGCCGGTTCGACCTGTTGGCATCATTCGTTCTTCTCGTCGCAAACTTGGCGATTGCTCCTTGTTGTTGCTGAGTTACTCGACAGTCTTTTCAGGCCGGCCTGGGCGTGTCTTTCGACCAGGCCGGAACATAAGGACGTCCGTGCGCGATCAGCGCCCAGATCACCCTGGCCATCTTGTTGGCCAGCGCAGTCGCGGCAACGTTGAAACTGCGCCGTTCTGCCAGCCTTGTTGCCCATTGCAGCAGCTTGTCGGGCTTGCCGCTTGCTGTTCTCAGCGCACTGCGCGCTCCGTGTATGAGCAGGGTGCGCAGGTAGCTGTCGCCCCTGCAGGTAATGCCATACAAGCGCTGCTTGCCTCCACTGCTATGCTCGCGTGGCACGAGGCCTAAATTCGCTGCAAAGTCTCGCGCGCTCTTGTAGTGGTGCGGATCGGCGATCGTTGCCTGCACTGCCGTTGCCGTCAACGGCCCTACACCCGGCACTTCCATCAGTTTCTTCGCCAGTTCCGACCTGGCTGCCTGATTCAAACGTCGGTCGTACGCCTGAATCCTCTCGTCCTTGTCGTCCAGCTGGGCCTTGAGCTCCCGGAATGTCTCCAGGGCCATACCAGACAAACCATTGTCCGGATCGTTCAGCCATGCTTTCAGTCCGTCGCGCAATCTTTCCACGCGCTTGGGAAATACCCGGCCATATTCGCCGGCAAATGCCCGGATCCTGTTGATCATCGCCACCCGTTCTGTCATCAGGGCGCTGCGAGCGCGGTGCAGCATCTGTAAATCTTGCTGTGCAGCCGTATTGATCGGCACATACTTGGTCGAACCGCGCGAGCGTGCCTCGGCAATTGCAGCAGCGTCGTTCATGTCGTTTTTGTTACCAGTGACATATGCCCTGACGTGTTGGGCCGCAATCAGTTTGGCGTCGTGCCCCATTTCCACGAGCTTGCGTGCCCAGTAATGCGAACCTGCGCAGGCTTCGATACCAATCATCGCCGGGGCCATCTGCGCGAACTGCGCAAGCACCTGGTCTCGAGAAAGCTTACGCTTGAACACCCGCTTGCCGTGTCCATCGAGCCCGACCGCGAAGAACACGTCCTTCGCAATATCCAAACCAACCACTTTTGCGCTAGCATTCATGGTGACTCCCCCTCTTGTTTTAGCTTGCCAGTCCAATCTGGCACGCTTGGCACAATGATGCCGATATCAGGAGGGTGGAGTCCATCACATTAGGGTGGGTTCTCGAACCCACGCCGGATCACCGTCAACTCAGCGGCAACGGCCCCGAAATCGTCGGCGGAAGCGATGTATTGATGCGTTCGCGACGCGGATGCGCCCTACCGCGTGGACACAGGTGTCCATCCTACAAAACTGCCCCGGTTGATTGTGCCGCTGATCAGGCGGCGATCCCGCGTGGGCTCGAGAGCCCACCCTACAAATCCAGCCCCGTCAGGCCGCTTCGTAGGCCAGCTCGCGCACCCGGTTTCGTAGGGTGGGTTCTCGAACCCACGCGGGTTCACCGTCAATTCAGAGGCAGCGTCCCCGAAATCGTCGACGGAAGCGATGTATTGATGCGCTCGCGACGCGCATGCGCCCTATCGCGTGGACACAGGTGTCCACCCTACAAAACTGCTCCGGTTGATTGTGCCGCGGATCAGGCGGTGATCCCGCGTGGGCCCGAGAGCCCACCATACAAATCGAACCCCGTCAGGTCGCCTTGTAGGCCAGCTCGCGCACCCGGTTTCGTAGGGTAGGTTCTCGAACCCACGCCGGATCACCGTCAACTCAGCGGCAGCGGCCCCGAAATCGTCGGCGGAAGCGATGTATTGATGCGTTCGCGACGCGGATGCGCAAGCCGCTCAGGCCGCTTCGTAGGCCAGCTCGCGCACCCAGTCGAAGGCCTCCAGCTCGATCTCCCGCACCTGCTTCGAGGTCAACCCCAGCCGGCGCAGCGCGGCGGTGAACTGGCGGCCGGTATCGGCCTTTTCGAGCCGCTCGACCACGACCAGCATCGTCCCGAAGGTGCCCTCGCGGTGCAGCAGCGCGGCGCGCACGTCGTCGGCCAGCTCGACGTTGTCGAGGATGTCGGCCATCGGCATCGAGAACAGCGCGTCGGCCAGCGACATGATGCCGACCGTGAAAGCGCGCTCGGCGCAGACCACATTGTCCGGATGCACGTGCAGCGACATCAGCTCGAGCAGCTTGCCGCGCGTGGTGGCCAGTTGCAGCAGCGGCGCATTCAGTTCCACCGGTGCACCGGGCGTGTTGTAGAGCAGGATCTGCAGCCAGCGCCGCAGTTGTTTGCGGCCCAGCCTGGTGGTCGCCTCGGACACGGATTCGATGCGCTGGCCGCTGCCGGCCGCCCGGCTGTTCACCAGGCGCAGCAGGTTCAGGCTGGTAAGCGCATCGCGCTTGACCGCGGTCTCGATGGCGGCGTCGTCGGCTTCGGCATTGAGCAGCTCGAGCAGGCGCAGGATCGTCAGCTTGGACGGCGCGATCTTGCGGCCGCTGAGAATCACGGGGCGGGCAAAGTAATATCCCTGGAAATATTCGAAGCCCAGTTCCAGGCAGAGCTGGAATTCCTCGATGGTTTCGACCTTTTCCGCCAGCAGCTTCTTGTCGACCGCGCGCAGCGAGGCCGCCAGCGGGCGCAGCGCCTTGCGGTGCACGCCCTTGAGGTCGATCTTGACCACGTCGACCAGGCCGAGCAGCTTGTCGACTTCCTCGGTATGGTCGACCACGTCGTCGAGCGCGAACGTGAAGCCGAGCGATTTCAGCTCCGCCACGCGCGCCAGCAACTGCTCGGTCGGCTTGACGGTTTCGAGAATTTCGAGGATAACTTTACGCGGAGGCAGAAATCGGACGAAGTCGCTCATCAGGACGACCTCGTCGACATTGACGAACGCCAATTGTTCGCCAACAACCTGTTCCAGGCCGAGTTGGGACGCGTGCGAAATCACGGCCGCCGTGGCGGCGGCGCCATCGGTCAGGCGAGCATCCTCGTGCTCGCCCGCGGCGCGAAACAGCAGCTCGAAGGCAACCAGATGCTGGTCGCGCCCAAGGATGGGCTGGCGCGCCAGGAAGAATTCGTCGGACGGCATGGATGATACTGCCGTTGCTTCGGCATGCATGTAACACTCCTGGAAACTTTTGCTGCGCGGCAGGCGCAGCAAAGGGTGCGCACATGCGCATACCCTTGGCGAATATACACCATTCCGCGAGTCTTTACATTTTTACATCGAAACGCGCGCGACGGTGCGCCGCGCGGCTACAGCTGCTGTGTCGAACGCGACATCAGCCGCGATTTCCACCCCTGGTGCGCCCCGGCGCCGGCTTGCCCGGGCGCTGGCCCTGGCCCTGGCCCTGGCCGCCCACGCCAGCCTCGCGGCGCGGACCGGACGGACGGCGCTGGTCGGCATACCTCGGCTGGTTCTCGCCACGCGAAGGATCGAAGCGCTCGTCGGGACGCTCGCTGCCACGCTGGGTGGTGTCGCGCGAACGCGACACTGGACGTCCCGCGTCGCCCTCGCCCTGCGGACGCGAGAAGCGCTTGGCGCGGTTCTGTGCGCCCGCCTTGTTGCCCGGCGCGCCCTCGGCGCCGCCCTGCCCCGCCTCGGAACGCTGCGGCATGGCTTGCCCCGGCAGGCGCAGGCTGCCGCTGCCCGACAGCGGGCTGGCGCGGCGTGCGTTGCCGACCGGCATGCGCGCGCCGCCGGCTGTGCCGGTGCGCGCCGTCGCCGCCCCCGTCACCTGGGTGCCGCGCTCGATCAGGAAGCTGGCGCCGGCATCCTTGCCCAGCACCTGCACCAGGTAAGGCATGGTTTCGCGCAGCAGGGGTTCCAGCGTGTACGGCGGATTCAGGATGAACATGCCGCTGCTGTGCAGGCCGAAGCCGTCCGGGCCGGGGGTCGACACGGTCAGGGTCACGTGCAGCCATTCCTTGGCAGGCAGGCGCTTGAGCCTGTCGGCGAACTGGCGCGACTCCATGCGTTGCAGCACCGGATACCAGACCGCATAGATGCCGCTCGGGAAGCGGCCCAGGGCCTCATCCAGGGCGTCGCGCACCTTGCGGTAATCGTCCTTGACCTCGTAGGGCGGGTCGATCAGCACCAGCGCGCGGCGCGACGGCGGCGGCAGGAGGGCCTTCAGGCTGCCGAAGCCGTCGCCGCGCTCGATGATGACGCGGCGGCCGCGCGCGCGTTCGCCCTGCTCGGCGCGGTGCGCCTCGGCCTTGCGGAAGTTATCCGCCAGGATCTTGCTGTCTGCCGGGTGCAGTTCGAACAGGCGCAGGCGGTCCTCGAGGCGCGTCATCTGGTCGGCGACATAAGGCGAACCCGGGTAGTAGCGCATCTTGCCGCTCGGGTTCATCGCCTTCACCAGGTTCAGGTAGTCGGCCAGCGGCGCGGGCACGTCGCTGCGGTTCCACAGCGGGCCGATGCCGGTGTCGAATTCGGCGTTCTTGGTGGCCTGGGTACTGTCGAGCGCATACACGCCGGCCCCCGAGTGGGTGTCGATATAGGTATAGGCCGCATCCTTCTGGTTCATATACAGGTGCAGCTGCACCTGGACGAAATGCTTGAGGACGTCGGCATGGTTACCCGCGTGGAAGGCGTGGCGGTAGCTCAACATAAATTGGGAATCCTAGAATCTAAAGCGCCGTTCGAAGGAACGGCGATAACAGGCGTCATTATCGCCTAGAAAAGCCGACCGCCCAAATCGGCCGCCGAAACAGGACATGAACGAAAAAAAGCCGCAGGCCCGGCTGGGCGCTGCGGCAACTCTGGAGATGTATCGACGACGGGGCTTACGCGACTCTCTTTTCGTCGAAGAACTGTTCGTCTTCGGTCGAGCCGTGCAGCGCCGTGGTCGAGCTCTGGTTCTGCTGGATGGTCTGGGTTACGGCGTCGAAGTAGCCGGTGCCGACTTCACGCTGGTGCTTGACCGCGGTGAAGCCCTTCTCGGCGGCGGCAAATTCGGCTTCCTGCAGTTCCACGAAGGCCGACATCTGGCGGCGCGCATAGCCGTGGGCCAGGTTGAACATGCCGTAGTTCAGGGCGTGGAAGCCGGCCAGGGTGATGAACTGGAACTTGTAGCCCATCGCGCCCAGCTCTTTCTGGAACTTGGCGATGGTGGCGTCGTCCAGGTTCTTCTTCCAGTTGAAGGACGGCGAGCAGTTGTAGGCCAGCAGCTTGCCCGGGAACTTGGCGTGGATGGCTTCGGCGAACTTGCGCGCGAATTCCAGGTCCGGCTTGCCGGTCTCGCACCAGACCAGGTCGGCGAACGGTGCGTAGGCCAGGCCGCGCGAGATTGCCTGCTCGATGCCCGGGCGGGTCTTGTAGAAGCCCTCGACGGTGCGTTCGCCGGTGCAGAAGGACTTGTCGTTGTCGTCGATGTCCGAGGTCAGCAGGTCGGCTGCCTCGGCGTCGGTGCGGGCCACGACCAGGGTCGAGGTGCCCATCACGTCGGCCGCCAGGCGCGCGGCGGTCAGCTTCTCGACCGCTTCGCGGGTCGGCACCAGCACCTTGCCGCCCATGTGGCCGCACTTCTTCACGGAAGCGAGCTGGTCTTCGAAGTGGACGCCGGCGGCGCCCGCCTCGATCATCGACTTCATCAGCTCGAAGGCATTCAGCACGCCGCCGAAACCGGCTTCGGCATCGGCCACGATCGGGGCGAAGTAATCGATGTCGTCCTTGCCTTCGGACCACTGGATCTGGTCGGCGCGCATGAAGGTGTTGTTGATTCGGCGCACGACCATCGGCACCGAGTTGGCCGGGTACAGCGACTGGTCCGGATACATTTCGCCGGCCAGGTTGGCGTCGCCCGCGACTTGCCAGCCCGACAGGTAGATGGCTTTCAGGCCGGCCTTCACCTGCTGCATCGCCTGATTGCCGGTCAAGGCGCCGAGGGCGTTGACGAAGGGCTCATTGTTGACGAGATCCCACAGCTTCTCGGCGCCGCGCTTGGCGAGCGTGTGCTCGACCTGGATCGAACCGCGCAGGCGCACGACGTCGGCGGCGGTGTAATTGCGCACCACACCTTTCCAACGCGGGTTGCTGTCCCAGTCATTCTGCAGGGCGGTGATCTGCTGTTCACGAGTAGCCATGTTGTCTCTCCTGATTAGATAAAAGATGCATTGCGAAGTGAAATCCGTTAGTGAAATCATAGACCCATTGGTGCACAGCACAACAACTCTTATATAAGACAGCAAAAGGTTTTTTTACCTAATAAATTCAACTACTTGAACCATCTATTTCATGATCCGGAAAGGAATTTCTTAAAATGGAAGGGAAAGGCGGTGCGTGCGCAGCAGAGGATTTCACGTTATGAAGCGATCTTTTCGCATCGTGAAATTTGAGTGATTCAGCGCGTTCATCAAGCCTATTGCTGATCGACTGGAAATGCTTGCCTGATCACATATTCTGTTTCAATCAGGAATATTGTATTGACATAAAGCACACTCGTCGGCAGCATGGCGACCTGTTCATTCGACAAGTCCGGACTGGCGAGCGCCAGCCCTCTCACCAGGAAGCCATCTTGAAAACCTTGCTCCGCCAGTACAGCCTCGCGTTGGCCCTCGCCATCGGCGCCCTCCCCGCGCAGGCGGGTGTACTGACGTTCCAGGACGTCGTCTTCACCACCAGCTGGACTGACAATGTCCTGACCCTGGAAATCGATGCCGCCAAACACTCGGGCGACTGGACGCGGGCGGTCAGCCTGTCGGCCCTGAGCCTGAAGGACATCGGCAGCTACCAAAGCGTGCGTGTGAGCGCGGCGCCGGCCGGCGCCGGCGACTGGACCCTGAGCGCGCGCGAGCTGAACGCGAACGGCTGCGGCGGCGGTAACGGCGCCAAGCGCAGCAACCGCGCCCTGTGTTTGAGCGGCGACGCCATCGCCCTGAGCGACGACATGGTGTTCACCTTCACCTTCAGCGGCGGCGCCCCGTCGCTGGATGCGCCCCACCTGAAGGTCAACTTCCTCGACGCAGCCGGCAACAAGACGGGCGACCTGCTGTCGCAGACCATCACGCTGGCTGCCGCGGTGACGCCGCAGCCGCAGCCAGCTCCCGCACCCGCACCGGCGCCGACGCCTGCCCCGGCGCCCGCGCAGCCGTCCCCGCCCGAGGTCGTCGCCACGCCGCCCGACCCGGCGCTGGTGCCCGGCAGCGGCAGCGCGCCGGTGCTGGTCGACGTGTCGGCGCCCACCCTGCCGGCCACCGACACCCGCTCCGAGGTGCCCGAACCGATGAGCATCGCCCTGATGCTCGGCGGCCTGGCACTGATGTCGCTGACGCGCAATAAGCGAAAATAAGCCGCAAACAAGCAACAGGCACGCTAGCCGAGGAAGGCGATTTGGGTTTGCCTGGAGCGAGCCTTCAACGTAGGGTGGGCACGCTGTGCCCACGCGTTACGTGCGCATGCTTTTTGCGATAGCTGATACTGATTGCTCGCCGACTTCAAGCTCGGCCCCGTTGCGTCCATTGCATACTTTGCGAGCGCCCCGTCGCCGCCTTTGACGACCGGCCACGTCCGTAACGCGTAGGCACGGAGTGCCCACCCTACAGCTCTGGTCGCTGCGGACACAAAAAACGCGCACTCGCGGTGCGCGTTTTCATTCACCGAGCCTGCCGAGACCCGCCGTCTCAGGCCTTCTGCGGCACGCTGGCGCGCGCGTTGCCGGCGCCGATCGCGGTGGCGATCGCCAGGGTCTGGAACAGGGCCACGCCGATGAACACCGCGGCCGGGTGGCCGCCGTCCATCAGCGCGCCGAACAGCAGCGGGCCGACCGACATGCCGGTGTCCAGGCCGGAATAGACCACGCCGAACACGCGGCCGGTGGCGTTCGGCGGCGCCGCGGCGCGGATCAACAGGTCGCGCGAGGGACCGGCGACGCCGGTCGCCAGGCCGATCGCGCCCATCACCACCACCACCATCGGCCCCGGCACCACGGCGGCGGCCAGCAGCAGCGCCAGTGCCGCCGCGAACAGGAAGGCGACCGCGATGGTGCGGTCGTGGTTGTGGGCGCGCGCGGCCAGGAAGCCGCCGGCCACCATGCCGGCCGCCGAGGACAGCATGAAGGTGGTGTAGGCGGTCGCCGCCGTGCCCAGCGTGATGCCGTACAACGCCACCAGGCTGGTCGAGGAAAAGGCCTGGATGCCGCCCAGCGCGATCGAGGTCAGGAAAAAGAAACCGAAGCACATCCACACCGGCGGCAGGCGCAGGAAGGCAAAGGAACTGCCCTGCTGCTCGCCCGGCTTCGCAACGGTCGCCCGGTTCGGCAGCACGGCGCGGTTCAGGAACAGGACCAGCAGCATCAGGAAGGGAATCGCACTGGCCGCCAGCAGCGCCGTGCGCCAGCTCGACAGGGTGGCGACGCCGGCCAGGAAGATCGGCGCCGTCGCCCAGCCGATGTTGCCGGAAATCCCGTGCACCGAGAACGCATAGGCCAGCCGCTCCTTCGACACGCCGTGGTTCAGCAGCGTATAGCCGGCCGGGTGGAACACCGCGTTGCCGCAGCCGGCAACGAAGGAACCGGCCAGCAGCACGGCGTAGTTCGGCGCCGACGCCAGCACCAGCGCCCCCAGGCCCAGCAGCGCCTGGCCGGTAAACAGCACGCGGCGCGCCCCGACCCGGTCGACGATGAAGCCCGACAAGGCCTGGCCGATGCCCGAGACGACGAAGAACACCGTCATCAACAGGCCCAGCTCGGAATAAGAAAGCGTGAAGGCTTCCTTCAGCCAGGGAAACAAGCCGGCCAGGATCAGGTGATAGAAGTGCGACACCCCGTGCGAGGTGCCGACCAGGGCGATGACGCGGGCGTCCTGGCGCAGGCTGCTTGTCATTTTATGTTTCCCGGAAATCAAGACAGCAGCCAGTGTAGTCAAATGCGAACAAGTTTGCTGGGGACCAGCTCCCCACTTTTTCTTCCACGCAAATGCGACGGCGAGAGCGATTCAAGCGCTAGCGCTTTGACCCTGGCTTGGCAGCCCCGATTGTCTTCGCCGGTTGCTGCTTCGCTTCGGGCTGCTTGGAGCTGCCGCGTGGGCCGCGGAAGTGTTCCTTCACGAAAAGCGAGAACTCTTCCAGCAGCTCGTCCCCTTTCTTTTTTGTGTTCTTCGCTTCGTCCTCGTCCTTCGACGTCGATGAGCTTTCCACCGCAAAACTCTGAATATATGCGGCAATGGCAGGGAAGGCGTTCGCATCGATCTGTTGCGGCGTTTCAAGCATCTGCCGCTGAAGCACACCCAATTGTGCGGCGCTCAGCGCCGTGATGCCGGAATCCGGAGCGAATGCCAGCACCAGCGTGGAATTGGAAAGGGGAGCGGTCAGAAAGCCGAGCAATGCGATGGCAGCATCTTCGCTGCCGCGCAACTTGTCGCTCCTGATATATTGAAACAGGTTGCAGGCCACTTCAGCGACTTTCCCGTCTGAGCTGACGGCGCTCGGCTTGGCCAGGCCGATCTCGGACAAAGTCTGCACACACATGAAGGGGCTGAACGGCGCCGGGGTTGCGTGTGCCAGCGTCTCGACGGTATTGAACGCATAATGCACGGGAACCTTCAGTTCTTTTTCAAAAAACCGATAACTTTTCCACTGATGCTCAACCTTCTTGAACGCACCGAGGACAGTCTTCTCGGCTGACGTAGCCGCAGCCTTTACTTCGAGGATCAAGAGCGTATTGTTGGACAGCACGGCCGCCATATCGGCACAGACACGACCCGGTTTGAAGCCCTGCTGATTCGAATAAGGCAAGGTATGCCGGAAACGCAGCCGCTCCGCATAGCAGTATTCCGCCAGCGCGGCAACGATTGCGTCCTGTACCGCCGATTCTCCCTTCGCGATTGCCTGGTCCATGCTTGCTCCGCCCAAAAGAAAATGTCGTTATACCTTTCCAATAGAAAAATTTCAAAAATATTATTCAACCCGCTTGCGCCACTTGCAGAAAAAACGAGACGCCAGGCGGCCAAAGAAAAAGGGACGCAATCCGCGTCCCTTCTTGGTGAGTAAAAACCTGGCTTACTTCGCCAGCTCCACCTGCGGCTCCTCGCCGAACACCAGCTGGCCGCCGCGCACGCGCACCGGAATGGTGTCCTTCGGCCCGAACTTGCCCGCCAGGATGGCCTTCGACAGCGGATTCTCGATCTGCTGCTGGATCGCGCGCTTGAGCGGGCGTGCGCCATACACCGGATCGAAGCCGGCCTCGGCGATCTTCTGCAGGGCCGCGTCGTCGATATCCAGCGCCATTTCCATCTTCTCGAGGCGCGCTTCGAGGTTGCGCAGCTGGATGCGGGCGATGTCGCCGATGTTGCGCTCGTCCAGCGCATGGAAGACCACGATCTCGTCGATGCGGTTGATGAACTCGGGGCGGAAGTGTCCGCGCACCTCGGCCATCACGGCCAGCTTGACCACCGCCGGCTCGTCGGTGTCCATCGACTGGATCTTGTGCGACCCCAGGTTCGAGGTCATCACGATCACCGTGTTCTTGAAGTCGACGGTGCGGCCCTGGCCGTCGGTCATGCGGCCGTCGTCCAGCGCCTGCAGCAGCACATTGAACACGTCCGGGTGCGCCTTCTCGATCTCGTCGAGCAGGATCACGCTGTAGGGCTTGCGCCGCACCGCCTCGGTCAGGTAGCCGCCCTCCTCGTAGCCGACATAGCCCGGCGGCGCGCCGATCAGGCGGGCGACCGAATGCTTCTCCATGAATTCGCTCATGTCGATGCGGATCAGGGCTTCCTCGGTGTCGAACAGGAAGGCAGCCAGCGCCTTGCACAATTCCGTCTTGCCGACGCCGGTCGGGCCCAGGAACATGAAGGAACCGTAAGGACGGTTCGGGTCCGACAGGCCGGCGCGCGAACGGCGGATCGCGTCCGACACCGCCTCGATCGCCTCGTCCTGGCCGACGACACGCTCATGCAGCTTCTCTTCGATGTGCAGCAGCTTGTCGCGCTCGCCCTGCATCATGCGCGACACGGGGATGCCGGTCGCGCGCGAGACCACCTCGGCGATCTCCTCGGCGCCGACCTGGGTGCGCAGCAGCTTCGGCTTTTCGAGTTCGCCGTCCTTGCCCGCGGCCGCTTCCTCGGCATGCTTCAGTTGCGCCTCGAGTTCCGGCAGGCGGCCGTACTGCAGCTCGGAGACCTTCTGCCAGTTCGACTGGCGCTTGGCTTCCTCCATCTGGTGACGGATGCGCTCGATCTCTTCCTTGATGTGGGTGGTGCCCTGCACCGCCGCCTTTTCCGACTTGAGGATTTCCTCGTAGTCGTTGTACTCGCGCTCGAGGCGGGCGATCTCTTCGTCGAGCAGTTCGAGGCGGCGCAGCGAGCCCTCGTCGGTTTCCTTCTTCACCGCTTCGCGCTCGATCTTCAGCTGGATCAGGCGGCGCTCCAGCTTGTCCATGACTTCCGGCTTGGAGTCGATCTCGATCTTGATTTTAGATGCGGCCTCGTCGATCAGGTCGATCGCCTTGTCGGGCAGGAAGCGGTCGCTGATGTAGCGGTGCGAGAGCTCGGCCGCGGCGATGATCGCGGGATCGGTGATCTCGACCTTGTGGTGCAGCTCGTATTTCTCCTGCAGGCCGCGCAGGATGGCGATCGTCGCCTCCACGCTCGGCTCGTCGACCATGATCTTCTGGAAGCGGCGCTCGAGCGCGGCGTCCTTCTCGACGTACTTGCGGTATTCGTCCAAGGTGGTGGCGCCGACGCAGTGCAGCTCGCCGCGCGCCAGGGCCGGTTTCAGCATGTTGCCGGCGTCCATCGCGCCTTCGGCCTTGCCGGCGCCGACCATGGTGTGGATCTCGTCGATGAAGACGATGGTCTGGCCCTCGTCCTGGGCCAGCTCCTTCAGCACCGACTTCAGGCGCTCCTCGAACTCGCCGCGGTACTTGGCGCCGGCCAGCAGCGCCGCCATGTCGAGCGACAGTACGCGCTTGCCCTTGAGCGAATCGGGCACTTCGCCGTTCACGATGCGCTGGGCCAGGCCCTCGACGATGGCGGTCTTGCCGACGCCCGGTTCGCCGATCAGTACCGGGTTGTTCTTGGTGCGGCGCTGCAGCACCTGGATCGCGCGGCGGATCTCGTCGTCGCGGCCGATCACGGGGTCGAGCTTGCCCATGCGGGCGCGCTCGGTCAGGTCGAGGGTGTATTTCTTCAGCGCCTCGCGCTGGCCTTCGGCGTCCTGCGAATTCACGTTCTCGCCGCCGCGCACGGCGGAGATCGCCGACTCCAGCGACTTGCGCGCCAGGCCGTTTTCGCGCGCTAGGCGGCCGGCCTCGGATTTGTCCTCGGTCAGCGCCAGCAGCACCATTTCGCTGGACAGGAACTGGTCGCCGCGCTTCTGCGACTCGCGGTCGGCCAGGTTCAGCAGGGCCACCAGGTCGCGCCCCGGCAGCACTTCGCCGCCGGTGCCCGAGACCTTGGCCGAGCGCTCGAGCGCGCTGCGCAGGGCATTGGTCAGGCCGCCGACGTTCACGCCGGCACGCTGCAGGAGCGAGCGCGCGCCGCCGTCGTCCTGGTTCAATAGCGCGCTCAAGAGGTGGACCGATTCGATGTACTGGTTGTCGTTGCCGACCGCCAGGCTCTGGGCATCCGCCAGTGCTTCCTGGAGCTTGGTCGTCAATTTATCTTGCCGCATGTTGTTGCTCCCTAGTGAGTGTAATTTAACTGGGAAGAACATGTGGGAGATGCCCTGAATTTTCAAGATCGTCAAGGCGGCGACGCACCACCAACCTGCAATCCTTCGAAAAAACCTGAGGATTCCTCAAGGTTTTATCGGTTTCTCAATGTCCCGTGCTCGCCTAAGCTGACATTCATCAACCACCACCCAAGCGAGGACACCATGCGACTGTATGCCACCGATAGCCCCGACGCCGTTTGCCGCCTGCTGGCGCTGTCGATGATCGTCGACGGCCACCAGGCGCCGTCGGAAATGAAGGCGCTGGAGCACAGCGCGATCCTGGAGCGGCTCGGCGTCGATGCCGAGCGCTTCGACGACGCCGTCGTCGCCCTGTGCGACGACCTGCTCGACGCCGCGCGCCGCCGCGACGCCGCCGACATCGAGATCGACAACGCGACGCTCGACCGCCTGCTCGACGACGTCGCCGACCCGCTGCTGCGCATGCACGTGCTCAAGGCGATGCTCGACATCGTCCACGCCGACCGCCTGATCGACAGCCGCGAAGGCCTGCTGATCCGGCGCGCCCAGCGCCGCTGGTCGGTGCCGGCGAACGGCGAGGCCGTCACGGAGGGCTGATGCCATGGACTTCTTCAGTATCGTCTGGCTGGGCGCACCGGTGTGGATGTGGCTGGTGTTCCTGGCTGTCGTCGTCCTGCTGCTGGCCTTCGACCTGGGGGTCCTGAACCGCGATGACCACGTCATCGGCGTCAAGGAAAGCCTGAAGCTGTCGGCACTCTACCTGAGCGCCGGCCTGGCCTTTGGCCTGTGGGTCTGGCACGGCTTCGGCAGCGAAAAGGCGATGGAGTTCTACACCGGCTTCCTGATCGAGAAGAGTCTCTCGCTCGACAACATCTTCATCATCTCGTTGATTTTCGCGACGCTGGCGATCCCGCCGCTGTACCAGCACCGCGTGCTGTTCTGGGGCATCCTGGGCGTGATCGTCACCCGCGGCATCATGATCGGCGCCGGCGCGGCCCTGGTGGCCAGCTACTACTGGGTGCTCTACATCTTCGGCGCGATCCTGGTCGTCACCGGCATCAAGATGCTGTTCGTGTCCGAGAACCCGGACAGCGTGCGCGACAGCGCCCTGCTGGCCTGGCTACGGCGCCGCCTGCGGGTGAGCGAAACCACCCATGGCCACGACTTCCTGGTGCGGCTGCCGCACCCGTCGCAGCCTGGGCGCAAGCTCTGGTACGCGACCCCGCTGCTGCTGGCGCTGATCATGGTCGAGTTCACCGACGTCATCTTCGCGGTCGACAGCGTGCCGGCGATCTTCGCGATCACCAGCGACCCGTTCATCGTCTACACCTCGAACATCTTCGCGGTGCTGGGCCTGCGCGCCCTGTACTTCGCGCTGGCGGACGTGGTGCAGCGCTTCCGCTACCTGAAGTACTCGCTGGCGGCGGTGCTGGTGTTCATCGGCTCGAAGATCTTCCTGGGCGACTTCGTGTTCGGCGGCAAGGTGCCGGCCTGGCTGTCGCTGGCGGTGACGGCAATGCTGATCGCGGCCGGTATCGCGTACTCGCTGTGGCGCAGCAGGACGGACGCGGCGCCTGGGTAACGAAGATCGCGAAAGGCAAGTAGGGTGGGCGCCCCGTGCCCACGCGTAAACGATGAGCAGACGCTGCGTTTTATAGGCGCCAACACGATGCAGGCGTCACGCGTGGGCACGGGGCGCCCACCCTACGGGTATCGCTCACGCCTCGTTCGGACGAACCGTGGGCGCGGCAGCGATGGCGCCCACGTCGCGCACGTTTTTCTGCACCGCAACCACGGCAAACAGGCTGAGCAGGAAAGACATCGTGTAGAAGCCCTTCTCGCTGCGTTCGAGCGTGGCGTTCCACAGGCCCACCGTCAGCAACAACAGGGCCGCCAGCAGCGATACCCAGCACAGGCCGGCGTACAGGTTGGTCACGGGAATGCCTTCGCTGCGGTCGCGCACCATCTTTTGCAGCGAGACGGCGGCGAACAGGCCGTACATGAGCAGGGTCAGGTAATAGCCTTTCTCGTTGAGCTGCATCTGGGCGTTCCACAGGCCGATCAGGTAGGCGATCGCACCGATCAGCAGTGCACCCCAGGAAGCACCGACGAAGGCGGCGGTCGGGCGGTAGGCATCGGTCATGGCTGGCTCCGGTTATTGTCCAGCCGAAACTTTGCCAGCGAAGCTTGATGCGTCATTGAGAAATAACAGTCCGCTGCGAGCAAGCAAGGACGCTTCTTGAGGATGACCGCGCTCGCGCGTCCAGGTTTTATACGAATGTGCGGCATCAATCCGCGTACGACCAGGCACGCTACATTTTCCTTCTCGCTTGAACAGCTCATTTCAAGGCAGGAGGCGCAATGCGGCGGTATCACATTACCCTGGGGGCAAAGACAACGGTCGGCGGCGTCGTTACGACGGCGACGTCCTTCTGTTC
Organism: Massilia haematophila; assembly: GCF_042647645.1. Taxonomy (NCBI): domain Bacteria; kingdom Pseudomonadati; phylum Pseudomonadota; class Betaproteobacteria; order Burkholderiales; family Oxalobacteraceae; genus Massilia; species Massilia haematophila. The sequence continues at coordinate 2,278,761 of NZ_JBHRVV010000001.1, forward strand.
CATCAATGGTGTCCGTATGGCACTGGAAGGCGATACCGTTGCCTGTCCTGCCTGCCACGCGGATGGCAAGATCCTCTGCGACGGACCGCGCCTTTCCGACAAGTGGAACGGCAGGCAGGCAGCGCTGGAGAACGACCTGTGCGTGTGCCGTTGCAATCCACCGCCACGCCTGATCGCAGTGCAAACGCACAGGTCGCAGCTCATCACAGCGGAGGAAGACCAATTGACCGGGCCGGCCGCGATGAAAGCGGCGCAAGCACGGCTACCGAAGAGCATGGCGACCACGGACGAGCTTCCCCTGCGTCTTGTGGACGAGGCGACCCAACAGCCGCACCGGCACCGTCCCTACCGCCTGGACTTCGCCGACAAGCAGATCGAGGGGGTGACCGATGAAGACGGACTCACCCGGCCCTTGAGCCGTGCCGACCGCGCGGCACTCCTGGCCTGGCATATCGCCGACCCGTCCTAGATGAACGGCCCCTTCATCCTGCACGGCAACGACGCGGTTCCCCTCGATTGCAACACGACGCCCCTACCCGAATGCACGATCCGGCCAGTCCTCAAGAATGGCGAAGTGATCAAGGCGGTCGAGGTTCCGGTGAAAGGCTGTGCCAGCCTGTGGCTACGCTGTCAGGCGGAGGCGGAAAAATGGCTGACCGATGCCAGAACGGGCCGTTTGGTCGACGATCCGGTCCGCATCAACCGGCGCATCAACTCCGCCTACGCGTTCCTATGGCTGACGGACCGGCGCTTCCAATGGGCGGGACTGGCGGCCTTCGCCTCCAAGCAGGTCGGCTGCGGTTTGCTGCATGCGGCGCGCACCATCGCCGACACGGGCGCCGAGATCCGAAAACGTCCCGGACAGGACAGCTTCGAATTCCTCAGCAAGAACTTGTACGAACTCGGCGCGGGGATGGGATCCGAGCAGATGTACGCGGAACTGGCGCTCGGAAACTTGCACCTCTTCCTGGATATTTATCCGCTACACCGCTTCTTCATGCTGGCAAGCGACAAGTCGGACCGGGAACGCCTCGCCCACCTCGGACGGTGCCTGAAGGACAGGCAAAGCATCGAACACAAGGTGTTATGGAAGCTGAAGCCGGGTATGCTCCGCTTCGGGACAGCGCAAGATGACATCATCAAAGGATTCACAGCACTTGTCGAAGGCAGGATCGAGGAGAGCGTGCAGGCGCTGGCACATCATGAGCAGGTGAATATCCTGCAAAAAATCATTTACGATAATCCGGCAACCCAAGCTGCCCTGGCAGGCAACCAGTTCGCCTGGGTAACCGGCCTGCCCTCAGGCCGTCATGCCGAGATCAAGCTCAGCTTGTCCGCGCACTGCAACACACAGCCCGGGCTGACAACCTGGTTCACGAAGAAAACGGCTGCGCGGCTCTGGGACAAGGACGAACGAATGCAATTCGTGCTCGCAGCGGCCAAGCAGTTCCACAAGCTGTTGCAGGGAAGGGAAAGACTGGCCGTCGAACGGTCCATTACGGAAATCTACCATGGTGGGGCCTGAGGTGAAAAAAACCTCTGTCGTCATCGTGATCTCGATCGGCGCCGTGGGCATGGGCTGGTGGCTGGACGAGCCCGATCCGACCCTGCTGTCCTTGCGGATTGGGCAGCACTACGACGAAGTGGTCAAGGGATCGACGTATCCGGTCGTGAACGGCTACGGCAATCCCCATGACGACGAGAGTGGCGCCGGATGGACATTCATCGACAAACCGGCAGTCGTCATCGAGTTCAATGATCCGCAGCACGGCTTCCTCTTGCCCCCCACAAAATTCGCGTCCGTAGCCTATGAAAGGGAAAAGGTCAGCAGCCTGACGACTTCACCCATGCTGGAAGCCCTGCCATTCGAGGAAACGGTCGACATGGTCGAGCGTTTGCAGGCCCAGTTCCGGCATCGCGGCTGGACGCCCTGGCAGGAAGACGGAAGCGACTGGTTCGACACGTCGCCGGCAGGCCGGCGCCGCTTGTCCGAACAACTGGCAGCGGACTATTCCGTGATAAACACGCTGCAGATCCCCAGCCGGTATTGGATGAGCGTGACGATCAAGTGCGCGCTGCATTGCGGCGAAACGCAAGAAGCAGCGCGCTTTCTCATCGACATAGGCGTCATTTCCGATCCCGGCATATCGAATAGCCGGCTTGGAAACAGGGGCCGCGATATTTTGGCTGAATCCACAATCCTGGCGAGCTGTGACGTTGGCGTGGATGGGGCGCGTGAAGTCAAGCTCATCAGTCAATCGGAAGCGGACGGGCAGTATTCGTTCTACCTTCAGGAGGGAAGCAAAAACAAGAGGCCGCTGTTCGACATGGATGACGCGATCGGCGACGCCGTGCACTCGAACTGCGTGGGCAACACGGTCCGGGTACTGAACGTCTTTTTACCCGGCAAGATGAAACGCGGCGTCCTGGTGTACGACGATCCTGTGCTGAAAAAGCTGACGAAGCTCGAATGGACGAACGAAACGGCGCCGCGGTACATCTATGTCGCCAAGGACACCGTCATCATGGCCTTTTCCGGCGCGGCGAAGCCCACACCCCACACCCTTCGCTACTTCTTTTACCGTATCAACGCAGGCAACGACACGATATTCCAGTACTGGGAGAGCGACGAACTCTTCCCTGGCACGGGATTCCAGGTGTTCAAACCGAGCGGAAATCCGGACGGACCCTAGCCGCGCAGCGCGCGCCAGGTCGCAAAGCCGGCGATGCACAGCAGGATGGAGCCGCCCAGGTGCAGCAGCATATGCGCCAGCGCCCAGCCGTACTCGCCGCGCTGCATCAGCGCCACCGATTCGCCCGAGAAGCTGGAGAAGGTGGTCAGGCCGCCGAGGAAACCTGTGACGACGAACAGGCGCCACTCGGGACTCAGGTGCGGATGATGCGAGAAAAAGCCGAGCGCGATGCCGATCAGGTAGCCCCCGACCAGGTTGGCCGCCAGCGTGCCGGCCTGGATCGAGGCGTGCACATTGGTCAGCCACAGGCCCAGTCCCCAACGCAGCCAGGCGCCGATCGCGGCGCCCGCCCCGACCGCGAGCCAGCTCAAGCGCGGGTCCTCATGCGCTCTTCCACTTGGCCTTGGCGCTGTCATCCGACAGGCGTGCATCGACCCAGCGCGCGCCTTCCGGGGTCTGCTCCTTCTTCCAGAACGGCGCGTCGGTCTTCAGGTAGTCGATGATGAATTCGCAGGCGGCAAAGGCTTCGCCGCGGTGGGCCGCGCTGACGGCGACCAGCACGATCTGCTCCAGCGGCGCGAGCGGGCCGACGCGGTGGATCACCAGCGCATTGTAGAGCGGCCAGCGCGCTTTCGCCTGCTCGACGATGTCTTCCAGCGCCTTTTCCGTCATGCCCGGGTAGTGTTCCAGCTCCATCTCGGAGACCGACGACCCGTCGTTCATGTCGCGCACGGTGCCGACGAAACTCACCACGGCGCCGACGCGGGCGTCTCCCTCGCGCAGGCGCGCCAGTTCCTGGCCGAGGTCGAAGTCCCCGGCCTGTACCCTCACCTGGCTCATTTGCCCTCCCGTGCGGTACGCATGACGAGCTGCTCGATGCGCAGCGCGGTGCGCCCGTCGACCAGGGCCGGCAGCGCGATCAGCTGGCGCAGTCCGCCGCCCTTGCTACCGTGGCTGTCGCCATGCTTGTGGCCGTGCCTGTCGCCGGCCTGCAGACTCGACTGCAGCGCCTCGACTTGCAGCTTCAGGCGCTCGCGCGCGAACTCGGCGCCGCTGTCGATGCCGTTTGTCACTTCCTGGCGCAGCAGTTCCTGCAGCAGCGTGGCGCGGTTCTCTTCCAGCAGGCGCGCATAGCCGGCGCGGTCGCCCTCGAGGGCGGCCAGGGCCGCCTCGAAGCGCGCGTCGAGCACGGCGTCGTCGTCGGCGCCGGCCGGCAGCAGGGCTGCCCAGCGCCTGCGCCAGTCGTCGGCGGACACCTGCTGGCCTGGCTGCGCCAGCGAATCCTCGAGTTCCTGGCAGGCGCGCAGCTTGTCGCGCAAGGCACCGGCGAGCGCCAGGCCGGCGGCGCGGCGCGTCACGTCCGCATGGTGCTGGACCCTGGCAACGGCCTCGTGGTAGCGCTTCTCGACCCGTGCCTCGTGGGCGCGCGGCACCGGGCCGATGGCGTGCCACTCGGCCGCGGCTTCGCGCAGCAGTTTGCCGGCGGTGGCGGGCGTGGCTTCGGGCGCGGCAGCTTCCAGGCGGGCGCTGATCGCTTCCTTGGCAGCCTCGTGGGCGCGGCGTTCGGCGTCCGCCGCATGCGCGCTTTCCTTGCGCCGGGCGAACAGCTCGTCGCAGGCAGCGCGGAAGCGCTGCCACAGCGCCTGCTCGGCCTTGCGCTCGAGCGGCAGCGCACGTGCATGTTCCTGCCAGCGCGCCTGGATGTCGCGCAGGCGGTCGACTGCATGGCGGTCGTGCGGGTCGATGGCGGCGACTTCGTCGATCAATTCCTCGCGGCCGGCCATCTCGCTCTTGCGCTGTTCTTCCAGCGGGCCCTGCAACGTGGTGAGTGCGGCGGCGAACTGCTGGTCGAGGCGTTTCTTGTCCTTGCGGTCGATCGCGCCCAGGTGGCTCCAGGCCAGGCGCAGGCGCTGCACGGTGCCGGCCACGTGCTTCCAGTCGGCTTCGCCCGACTCCAGGCGCGCGATCTCGGCATTGGCCTCAAGCACGATCGCCTCGCCGCGCGCGGCGTTCGCGTGGCGCTCGTCGGCCAGGTGCTTGAAGTGGGCGGCCGCCGGCGCATAGGCCACGCTGCAGGCGTGGTCGAAGCGTTCCCACAGGCTCTTCGGGGCCGCGCCGGACAGGCTGTCGAGTGCCTTCCAGCGCTCGCGCATGCTGCCGACCTTCTTGGCCAGTTCGGCCATCGGCAGGTTCTGGGTGGACAGCGCCTCGACGGTCTTGATCAGTTCCTCGCGCGAGACGTTGCCGCCCCAGCGCGCCCAGTCCGACAGCCGCTTCAGTTCGGCGCGCAGGTGGTTCAGGCGCTCGGCCTGGGCGGCACTCAGGCGCATGCCCTTGCCCTTGCTGTCCTTTAACGTCTTGTCGAGTTCGGCGGCGGTGCCGAGCGAGCCCTGCTGCAGGGCCGCTTCCAGCGCGTCCATGGTGTCGATGAAGGCCTGGTCGGCGCCCTTCGGGGCAGGTTTCGGAGCACGCGTGGACGCCGCGGCGTCCGGCGCCGACGCTTCGCGTACCTTGCGCTCGGGCTGCGGCAGGGTCGCCAGCCAGGCCTCGAAGCGTTCCTGCAGCGCGCCGGCGGCGGCGCCCTGCGGCAGCGCCGGCAGCTTCAGCCAGGACTGGCGCAGCTTGTCGGCCTGCAGTTCGGCCACCGGCTGGGCCTGCCATTCGGCGAGTGCGGCTTCGCGCGCGGCAAAGGCGGCCTGGGCCTGTTCCAGCGTCGCCAGGCTGGCGCGCAGGCGCCCCAGCTCGGTGCCGAACTCGGCCACCAGGGTGCGCGGCAGCGAGGCCTGCTCGGGCGCGGCCAGGGCGGCGTCCTGTTCCTGGGCCAGGTTTTCCAGTTGCGCGGCCAGTTCGGGGGCGGCCAGGCCGGCCGTCCCGAGTGCGCGCAGCGCGCCCAGGCGGTCGATCATGGCGCGCTGCAGCTGCACCTGGGCTTCCAGGCGCGCGCCGAGCTGGGTGCGCAGGGCCGCGAATTCCTCGGCCAGTTCGGGGGCGGCGATGACCGCCCATTTGCGGTCGAGTTCAGCCACGTGGTTGGGCGTGAGCAAGGCGTCCTGCAGCAGGCTGCGCGCCTGGGCCAGGGTAGCCTGGCCGCGCGCCAGCTCGGCGTCGTGGTGGCGGATCGCGTCCAGGCGCCCCTGCATCAGCTTGGCGACGCGGCGGTCCAGGTTGCGCATCGCCCCGTGCACGCGCTCCAGGGCCGCACGGCTGTGGACGTGCTCGGCGGCGGCCAGGCGCAGTTCGGAAAAGTCGGAGCGGAGGATGAATTCCACGGCGCGCGTTTCATCGCCGTCGAGCTGGCGCAATTGTTCGGCCTGCTGCTCGCGCACCTGCTGGGACGGCTTCGGCTGGGCCGGATTCTGCTGGGCGGCGCCCTGCCCGGCCTGCGCGTCGGCCGCGCCCTTCGCGCCCTTGCCGGCAGGCTTGGCCGCCGCCGCGGTCGGCGAATTGCCGGGCTTCTCGCCCTGGCGCTTGAATAGGAATTCGAACATGATGAAATCGCACTTCCAAAACCGCCATCATAGCAAAGAACGATGGCGGCCTTTTCGAGCGCACCCGACAGGCGCGCGCCGGTCAACGCGCCTTCGGATCGGCCTTCCGCTTAAAAACAAGGAAATCGGTAAAGGCTGCGTCGTGCTGGCGTCATGAAGCGCCGCGTCTGCGCATCTTTCTCGCATATGAAGCGCCGCGTCTGCTCATCGTTCACGCGTGGGCACGGGGTGCCCACCCTACGTTTAACATCCAGCGACAGTCCGCACGCTACAGGAAAAGCCGTCCCGCTAGTGCATGTAGGACGCCGGCACACCTTGCCGATGGGCATGCTCGGGACGTGCGGCGCGGCTGGCCGGCGGCGCCCCTGGCCGGCCGCGGTGCTCCTGGCGGTAGGCATCGTAGGCCAGCATCTGGTGCGCCATCGCGAACCAGGTTTCGCCTGCGATGGCCGCGCGCGCCACCGGGAACAGCTCGAGCTCCTCGCGTTCGAAACGCTGCATCAGCGCGGCGCAGAAGCGCTCGACGGCCGTGCAGAACGCCTCGACGCGCTCTTCGTTGTCGATGCCGCCCTGTGCCAGGCGCCGCGCGCTGCCCAGGGCTTCGGCCGCGTCGCGGCTGAGCTGGTCGAGCCCGGCCACCAGCGCCTCGGCGCCGCTGCTGGCGCGGCGCAAGGCCGGCAGCAGGAAGTTGTCGAGCTTGCGGCGCTGGCATTGCTCGTAGAGGCCGCGCAGGGTATCGCAGACGTACTCGGCCTGGCCATGGGTGAGCGCGGTCTGGCGCGCATAGCTCTTCTGGACGAGTTGCTGCACGGCGTGCAGGCTGACGCGCATATTCGTTTGCTCGACGGACAGCGCAACGAGCGTATAGGTCGCGGTTAGCATTCGGTCTCCTCTCGGCGCCCATACGCACGCCCATGCTTCGCGCGGAAGCATGCGGCCTGGCTGGACTTACTGGTTATGACAGGCTGGGCGGTGATTGCTTTGCTTCTCTTCAGCCTGAAGGAACTAGTAGTGTAAGGAGCCACTCCCGCATGGCGTTTGATCTGCCGCAAACTTGCTGGGATCGGGCCGGAGAATCCGGTCAACCGCCGCGCGGGCCATGCGTTCGGAATGCGTTAACTTTTCACCAACGCGCGCTATAGTCTTCGGCCAGTCCTGTCAGCCCGGAAATTTCACAGACTGGCGCATCGGGTGCGGCCTTGACCCAGCCGTCGAAGCGGCCCACGTGCTGGGTCAGGCGGCTTTCCGCCAGCAACAGGTTCTTGTCGTCGCGGCGCGTGCCTTCCGGCGTGAAGCGCAGGTCGAGCAGGCCGTCGCTTGTCGCCATGGTCCAGGCACCGCCGGGCTCGACGTCCGTGCGAACCGTGCCGAGGGGAACCAGTTCGCCGTCGATCCAGAGCGCATTTTCGGCGTCGCCGAAGTAGCCGCTCTGCAGGTTCAGGCCCAGCCGGCGGTCGTGCGCCGAGATCCAGCGCCAGGCGGTACGCCGCCCGAGCAGCCCGTTCGAGTAATCGAAGCTGGCCACCCCGCCGTCCAGGCCGAAACGCCGTCCGCCGGCCTCGGCGCATCCGGCCAGCAGCAGGCCGGGCGACTTCTGCGTCGTGTGCACCGTGCCGCCGTCGCGCACCTGGCCGACCGCCAGCAGGCGCGGCCCGGCGCTGCCATAGTCGGCATCGATGCGGAAGCGCCCGGCGCGCAGGCGCAGCCGATGGCCGCCGGCGCCGTCGGGCTCGATGGCGATGCGCCGTCCCGGCAGCGCGAACCAGGCGCCCTCGTCGGCCGTCGCGCCGACATGGCTCGTGAGGCCGGGCAGGCCGACCGGCGAGAAGGCGTCGACGATCGCGCCACGCGTCCGGTCGAAGGCATAGGCAAAGGCGCTGTTGCTCCAGCCGATGTCGATGATCGCCAGCCCGACGAACAGTTCGTCGGTCACGAGCGAGACGAAATGCCAGCGCTTGTGGTGCAGGCGGCGCCAGAAGCGGCCGCGCGCATGCGGCGGCGCCAGTTGCGCCCAGGCCGGCGCGCCGGGGGCGCCCTGGTAGCGCCCGAACAGGGGCTGGCCGCCGGCATCGACGAGCTGGCGCGGGGCGCTGGGCAGGCTCATGCGGCGACCTCGCTGGCCGGCGCACCCAGCGCCTGCGCCAGGCGCACACCGAGCGCCGCCGGCTCGGCGCGCCCGACCTGGACTTCCGCGCAGCCGTGCCAGCGCGCGCAGCGCAGCAGCGTTGCGGCGACCTCGCGCACCAGGGCCTCGCTGGCGCGCAAGCCCGGCTCGAACAGCGCGGCCTTGACTTCGAACACGCCGGCGCGGCGGTGCGCCTTGGCGTCGATGCGCCCGATTAGCGCGCCGCGGCGCAGGACCGGCAGCGTGAAGTAGCCGTAGCGGCGTTTCGGCGCCGGCGTGTAGCACTCGAGCCGGTAGTCGAAGCCGAACAGTTCCAGGGCGCGCCGGCGGTCCCAGACCACCGGGTCGAAAGGCGACAGGATGGTGGTGAGCGTGGGCGCCAGCAGGCCCTCGGAGGCCAGGCGCGCCTGCTCGGCATGGTCGGGATGGATGTAGACCGGCTCGCGCCAACCCTCGACCCGGGCGCGCAGCAGCAGGCCTGCGTCGACCAGCGCCTCGGGATCGACGTGGGGCCGCCGGGTGCGGTGGTAGTCGGGAATCCAGGCGGCGCGCGCCAGCCCGAGCGCGCGCACCGTGCGCAGGGCGCAGGTGCGCCTGACTTCGGGCAGCGGCGGCATGCGGGCGTCGTCCCAGCCGGGCAGCACGCGTTCGGCCAGGTCGTAGACGCGCTGGAAGTTGTGGCGGCGCGCGATCATCAGCGCACCCGAGGTGAACAGCACTTCGAGCGAGCGCTTCTCGGGCTTCCACTCCCACCAGCCGCCGACCTTGCCGTCGGTGCGCTCGAAGTCGGACGAACGCACCGGACCGTGCCCGCGGATATGCGCCAGCAGCGCCGCCACCTCGCCGGCGCGCTCGCGCATCCAGGTAGCCGAGTACTTCCAGCCCATCGCCGCCGGATCGAGCATGCGGTGCCGGTACAGGCCGTAGTCCTCGATCGGCAGGAAACAGGCTTCGTGGGCCCAGTACTCGAACAATTGCCCCTCGGCCAGCAGCTCGTCCAGCCACTCGGGCCGGTAATCGCCCAGCCGGCTCCACAGGACCAGGTAGGGACTGCGGGCGACGACGTTGATGGTGTCGATCTGCAACATGCCCATGCGGCGGATTGCCGCCAGGACGTCGTCCTTGACGGCCTTGCGCCGGCGCGGCTGCAATAACCCCTGGGCCGCCAGGTGCAGCGCACGCGCCGCGTTAATGGATAGGTGCAATTCACTCATGTAAATATTGTAATGAGATTCGAGCAAGACTTGCCGCCGGTCGTGGCGATTTTTTGCAGCCGGTTGTGAAGCTTGTCTCCAGCTGCGCTATAGTTCAGCCGATTCCCGACTTCCCTTTCCTCTCCACTCCCCATGCGGCTGTTGCACACCTCCGACTGGCATCTCGGCCAGACCCTGCACAATTACGACCGGACCTACGAACACCAGTGCTTCCTCGACTGGCTGCTCGACACCATCGTGGCCGAAGACGTCGACGCGCTCTTGATCGCGGGCGACATCTTCGACAACACGAATCCGTCGTCCGCCGCCCAGCGCCAGCTCTACGGCTTCCTGCAGCGGGCCAAGGCGCGCACGCCGCACCTGCAGGTCGTCGTCATCGCCGGCAACCACGATTCGCCGGGCCGGCTGGAAGCGCCGGGACCGCTGCTGGAAGCCCATGGCACGGTCGTGATCGGCAACGTGGTGCGCGCCAGCGACGGCGCCGTCGACCTCGAGCGCCTGCTGGTGCCGCTGCGCGACCGCGGCGGAGAGGTCAAGGCCTGGTGCCTCGGCATTCCCTTCCTGCGTCCGGGCGACGTGCCGCGCGTGGAGGTCGAGGGCGACGCCTATCTGAACGGCATCGCCGAACTCTACCGCCAGGCCTTCGCGCTGGCGCGCAGCCGCCGCGCCGAGGGCCAGGCGATCCTGGCGATGGGCCACTGCCACATGGTCGACGGCCAGTCCTCGAACGACTCCGAGCGCCGCATCGTGATCGGCGGCACCGAAGCCCTGCCCGCCTCGATGTTCGCGCCCGAGATCGCCTATGCCGCGCTGGGCCACCTGCACCTGGCCCAGCGCGTCGGCAAGAAGGAACACCTGCGCTATTGCGGCAGCCCGCTGCCGATGTCGTTCGCCGAAGTCGCTTATCAGCACCAGGTGCTGCGCATCGACCTCGAGGGCGCCATCGCGAAGGAAGTCACGCCGATTCTCGTGCCGCGCGCGGTCGAGCTGCTGCGCGTGCCGGCCAGGCCCGCGCCCCTGCCCGAGGTGCTGGCCGCGCTCGAAGCCCTGGAACTCGATCCTGACCTGCCGCCCGCCTGCCATCCCTACCTGGAGGTACGGGTGCTGCTCGACGGTCCGGAGCCGGGCCTGCGCGCCCAGGTCGAGGCGGCAATCGCCGGCAAGCCGGTGCGCCTGGCGAAGATCGAACCGACCCGCAAGAGCGTCGGTCCGGCTGAAGGTGCGGATGCGCTCACCCTCGACCAGTTGGCCGAGCTGAAGCCCGACGACATCTTCCGCCGCCTGTGGCGGCAACGCTACGGCGAGGATGCGCCGGATGAACAATTGTCTGCTTTTGCCGAACTTATGTTGAGCGACGGCAAGGAGGGCGCATGAGGATCCTGCGCATCGCCGGCCGCAACCTGGCCTCGCTGGCCGGCGACTTCAACGTCGACTTCGAGGCCGAGCCGCTGGCCTCGAGCGGCCTGTTCGCCATCAGCGGCCCGACCGGCGCCGGTAAAAGCACCCTGCTCGACGCACTCTGCCTGGCGCTCTACGGCAACACGCCGCGCCTGCCGAAGAGCGGCGGCCGCGGCGCGGGCAGCCTGCCGGACGCCGGCGGCGAGAGCGTCTCCACCTTCGATCCACGTAACCTGCTGCGGCGCGGCACCGCCGAGGGTTACGCCGAAGTCGACTTCGTCGGCAACGACGGCCTGCGCTACCGCGCGCGCTGGAGCGTGCGCCGCTCGCGCAACAAGGTCGGCGGCCTGCTGCAGCCGCCGACCATGAGCCTGCACCGCCTGCCCGAGCTGGCGCCGCTGGGCGCGACCAAGACCGAGGCGGCGCAGGAGATCGCCCAGCGCGTCGGCCTCTCCTTCGAGCAGTTCACGCGCTCGGTGCTGCTGGCGCAGAACGAATTCTCGGCCTTCCTGAAGACCGACGAGAACGAGCGCGGCGAGCTGCTCGAAACCCTGACCGGCAGCGCCGTCTACAGCGAGATTTCGAAGCGCGCCTACGAGCGCTACAAGCTCGAGCAGGAAGCCGTGCGCCGCTTGAGCGCGCGCCTGGCCGACCAGGCCCCGCTGGCGCAGGAAGCACGCGCCGAACTCGATGGCGCCCACGCGGCCGCCGAGGAAGCCCTGCAGGCGGTCGAACTGCGCCGCACCCTGCTGGAGACCCAGCTGCGCTGGCACCAGGAACGCGACCGGCTGCGCCGCGGCGAAGCCGAGGCCGAAGCCGCGCTGGCCGACGCCAGGGCCCGGCTGGAGACGGCCGGGGCACGCCGCATCCACCTGGCCACGCTCGACGAAGTGCAGACCGCGCGCCCGCTGATGACCGAACTGGCGCGGCTGGAAAAGGAACGCGTCGACACCGAGGCTGCGCTTGCCAACGGCCAGCGCGAAGTGCAGCGCGTGCAAGACGCGGCGCGCCAGGCCGTGCTCGAGGTGCAGGCGGCCCAGGATGCCCTGCAGACGCAGGAAGCGGCGCAGCTGGCGGCGGCGCCGCAGCTGGACGCGGCCAAGGCGCTCGACGCCACCATCGCCACGCTGGTCGACGCGCACCGGACAGCCACCCAGCAGCGCGACGAGGCCGCGGCGCAGTCGCAGGAAGCCCAGGCCGCGCTGGCGCAAGCGCGGGAGCGGCTCGACACCACGCGCGCGGCCGAGGCGCGCAGCGCCGCCTGGATCGACGCCCACCGCCGCCTGGAAGCGCTGGCGGCGCAATGGCCGCAATGGGACAAGCTGTTCGCCAGGGCCGAGGCAGCAGCCCAGCAGGAGCGCAGCAGCGCGGCGCGGCTGGCCCAGGCCGAGCGCACCCTGGTCGATGCCGCCGCCCGCGCAGCCGCCGCCCAGGAAGGCGTCGAGGCGGCCGCGGCGCGCATCGGGCAGCTCGACGCCGCCCGCCAGGCGGCGCAGCAGGCACTGGCCGGCTTCGACCAGGGCGCCCTGCTCGACGAGCGCGACGCCCTGGAAGGGCGGCGCGACGCCCTGTCCAGCGCCGAGAAGATCTGGCACGGACTGGCGGCCGCGCGCCAGCACCTGCAACGCATCGATGCCGAGCGCGAACGCAGCAGCGCCGCGCGCGAGACGGCCCGGGCCGCGCTGGCGGCCGCAAGCGACGCCGCGCCCGCCCTGGCCGCGGCCAGCGCCCAGGCCGAAGCGGCCCTGAGCGCCGCCGAACTGGCCTGCGCGGCCAAGGTCGAGGACCTGCGCGCCACGCTGGTTGAAGGCGACCCTTGCCCCGTGTGCGGCAGCGCTGAACACCCCTACGCCCATCCCGACGTGCGCCTGCACGCCGTGCTCGACGCCCTGCGCCAGCAGGTCGAACGGCAACGCACCGAGGTGCGCGCCAATTTGTCGGCCCAGGCCGCGCGCCGCGCCGAACTGGCCGCAAGCGAGGAACGCCTGGAAGCCCTGCTGGAAGAACGGCCGGGCCTGGCGGAAGACGCCGCCATGCTGGAACAGGCCTGGAACGACCACCCGCTGGCGCCTGAAGCACCTGGCGAAACACGGCGCGCCGACTGGTTCGGCGCCGAGCTGAACGCGGTGCGCGACGCCCTGCGCGCGATCGACCTGCGCCAGCAGGCGGCGCGCAAGGCTGCTCAGGCGCGCGACGCGGCACAGGCGGCCTTTGATGCCGGCCAGGCCGAGCACAAGCGCCAGCAGGACGGCGCCCAGGCGGCGCGCAGCGCGCACCAGGACGCGGTCCACGCACGCCAGTCGCTAGCCGAGGCGGCCGCACGCGATAGCGCCCTGCTCGCGGGACTGCTGGCCGAACTCGATCCGGTGCTGAGTGCAGCCTGCGGCGACGGCTGGCAGGACGGCTGGCGCGCCGATCCGGCCGCCTGCCACCGCGAACGCGGCGCCGAGGTGGCGGCCTGGCAGGCGCAATCCGAACAACTGGCCCGCCACCGCACCGCCCTGGCCGAACTCGACGCAGCCGCACGCGATGCCGGCCTGCGCGCGGAACACGCCGCCAAGGCCGCCGCCGCCGCGCAGGACGCCTGGGCGCGCAGCGAGGCAACGCTGGGCGAACGCCGCCGCGAACGCGCCGCGCTGTTCGAGGGCTGCCCGGTGCAGGAAGTCGAGGAAGCCCTGCGCCGCCGCCTCGCCGCCGCGCGCGACGCCCTGGCCGCGCGCCAGGGCGCTGCCAACGAAGCGGCCCAGCTGGAAACCCGCATCCGGACCGGCATCGTGCAGACCGGCGAGCGCATCGCCGCCCTGCAGGACGAGGCGCGCGATGCCGCGACGAAGCTGGCCGACTGGCTCGAGGACTACGCCGCCCACCACGACGGGCTGGAACCGGTCGAGAACCAGGCGGCGCTGGCCAGCCTGCTCGCGGTCGGCGCCCAGTGGATCGCGGCCGAGCGCACCGAACTGGCCGAGCTCGACGGGGCGGTGACAAAGGCGGCAACCGTGCTGGCCGAACGCGGCAGGGAGCGCCTGCGGCACGAGGAAAGCGCCGACCCGCAGGCGGCGGCGCGCGAACTCGACGCGGTGGCGGCCGAACTCGAGACTGTTTCGGCGGAGCGCAAGACGGCGCACGAGCAGGCCGCCGCGCTGCGCCTGCAGGTGGCCCAGGACGACGAGCGCCGGGTCAAGGCCCAGGCCATGCTGGCCGAGATCGAGCGCCAGCAGGCGATCGAGGCGCGCTGGGGCAAGTTGGCCGAGCTGATCGGCTCGGCCGACGGCAAGAAGTTCCGCAACTACGCCCAGCAGTTCACGCTGGAAGTCCTGCTCGGCTACGCCAACAGCCATTTGTCCCATCTCGCGAAGCGCTACCGCCTGGAGCGGGTCGACAATGCCGGCGCGCCGTCGCTGGCCCTGCTGGTGCGCGACCACGACATGGGCGGCGAGATCCGTTCGGTCAATTCCCTCTCCGGCGGCGAATCCTTCCTGGTCTCGCTGGCCCTGGCCCTGGGCCTGGCCTCGCTGTCCTCGAACCGGGTGCGGGTCGAGTCGCTGTTCATCGACGAAGGCTTCGGCTCGCTCGACAGCGCGACCCTGGGCGTGGCGATGGACGCGCTCGATGCCCTGCAGTCGATGGGCCGCAAGGTCGGCGTCATCTCGCACGTGCACGAGATGACGGAACGGATCGCGGCCAAGATCCAGGTGCGGCCAAACGGCGGCGGAAGCAGCGCGATCAGCGTGGGGGTGTAAGGGAGGGCGCGTGCCCGGGACGATGCTTACTGCGGCGGCTGTCCATTCGACGCCATTAACCCGGCGTCCACCGGCAGGTTGACGCCCGTGACCAGGCGCGCATCCTCGCTGGCCAGGAAGTCGATCGCCGCGGCGACGCCGGCCGCGTCTTCGGGCGCGCCGAGCGGCATGCGTTCCCTGAACTTGGCAACCAACTCGGGATCGCTCACCATGTCCTGGGTCATGCCGGTGTCCGTGAAGCTCGGATTGACCGCGTTCACCCGCACGCCGTCCTTGCCCGCATCCATCGCCATCGCGCGCACCATGTTGCTGACGGCGCCCTTCGAGGTGTTATAGGCGAACAGGTTCCAGTCCCCGCCCAGGCCCGAGACCGAAGAAGTCATGACAATCGCACCGCGCGTCTTCACCAGTTCCGGCATCGCCGCCTTGGCCATGTGAAAGTAGCCGGCCACATTTACCGACATCACGCGCGCGAAGTCTTCTTCGCTGGTCTGCATGATGTCGCCCTCGGTCGCCATGCCGGCGTTGTTGATCAAAATATGCAGGCCGCCGAAGCGCTCGACGGCCGCCTTGACGGCGGCAACGGCGGTGTCCTTGTCGGCGGTATCGCCGACCTGCACCAGCACCCGGTCCTGCGGCAGCTCCCTGCTAGCTTCCCTGAGGCTGGCTTCGTCGATGTCGAGCATCACGACGCGCGCGCCTTCGTCGAGGAAGCGGCGCGCGGCGGCCAGGCCGATGCCGGAAGCGGCGCCGGTGACGAGGACGGTCTTGTCTTTGAAACGGTTCATGCTTTCTCCTGATAGCCGCGCCGCTTCCCGCCCGCGCATCGCGTGCGGGAGACGGCATGGTGTCGATTCGCTCGTGACAGTCTGGCAACGACGATAGCACAGCCCTGCAAACGCGGTTTTCCGGTTCGGGAGCAGTAACAGATGCCCGGTCGCTTGGAATCGACTGCATCGGGAAGTTTCCGGTTTATCATGCTACTTTCGGTTTGTCTTGCTCGGGTGCGTGGCGATGGCAAAGAACATTGAATACCCTGGCGCGCACGGCGCGCGCCGCTTGCTCCAGAACGGTTTATTGGCCATGTCGATGCTGGCAAGCATCTCGCCGGCACGCGCCACCCCGGCGCCACCGCCGCTGGCGCCGCTGCTGCGCCAGGCCGACATGACGGTCACGGTGCGCCTGATCGAGGCGAAAAATGGTGTGATCAGCAAGTTCAGCACGCTGTGCAAGGTCGGCGGCAAGATTCCCGTGTATGCCGATAACGGTCCACCCGCTTCGTTCAACCCCGCGAAGATCGAGGGTTGCAGCATGCCCAGGAAGGGAGGGAACCTGGAGGTGTCGGTGTGGGGTGCAAAGGCCGTGTCCGCAAGCCGCGGCGCCTATGCGACCGCCGGCGTCGACGTCATCCCGCCCGGCGCCGCCCCAGCCTGCGCCCACCACCTGTGCGGTCCACAACCGCTCGCGGACTCCAGGGCCGAGATCCGGGTAAGCGGTACGCCAGAGCGGATGCAATTCAGCTTGCATCCGAACCCTGCGTCGGTGCTGAAAGCCAGGCCAAGCGTCTGGTTGGAGGCCGAGGTGGAGATCGTCGACTGATCCGACAGGGCCGTGCTGCCCGTCGTGAGTGTCCGGTCCGCCCGATGCCCGCCATCCTTGTACAATGCGCGCTTTGCATTCAATACGCTCGGACACCCATGAAACCCGCCCGCACTCTTACCTTCAAATGCGCCAAGTGCGCCAAGCCCGTCACCGTCTACCTGCAGAAGGTCTCGGCCTGCTCGCACATCCAGCCTTACCAGGGCATCTGCGGCTGCGGCGAAGTCAAGCTGCACGCGACCGGCAACGCGGACGCCGTGAAGTCCTTCCTGGCATCGAACGGCACCGACTGGCACCACCATCACTGATCACCAGATGACGCGCATAGAATGGACCGAAGGCGGCGAGCAGCGCTCGGCGCTGTGGCGCTCGGAGAGCGGCTGGCCGGCGCCGAAGAAAGTCGTGATCGCCGACGACACCATGGCCGCCGACACCGCTTACCGCCTGGCGCTGGACGGCACCGCCCTGCTCTGGCGCGGCGACTTCCAGAACGCGCGCCAGCTGGTGCAGGCGCTGGCGCGCCGCATCGATCACAAGGGCTCGCGCGCCAAGCGTGCCAAGGCAGGCAAGGCCCCGGCCACGCCGACCGAGCAGTTCCACCGCCATCGCCTGGCGCAACTGCAGCGCGCCCGCACGCTGGCCATGCTGCTGATTCCTTTCGACGCCGGCTACGGCATCCCGCTGCGCCGCGCGCCGGAGGTGCAGGAAGCCTGCCTGGAAGCCTGGGGGCCGTCGACCGAGCCTAGCGTCGCCTCGCTGCGCGAACTGCTGGGCCTGATCGGCGCCCACGAATGGCGCCGCAAGGGCGTGCCCATCCCGGCGCTGGACGACCGCATCCACCCCTGGTACGGCGTGTTCTCGCCGGTGCGCGGCGAATACGTCGAGCTGGTGGCGCAGGCGCCGCTGCCGCCGCATGCGAAGCTGGCCTTCGACATCGGCGCCGGCACCGGCGTGCTGTCGAGCGTGCTGGCGCGGCGCGGCCTGCCGCGCGTGGTGGCGACCGATATGGACGAGCGCGCGCTCGGCTGCGCGCGCGAGAACGTGGAGCGCCTGGGCCTGTCGAAACAGGTCGAGATCGTCAAGGCCGATTTGTTCCCGGAAGGCCAGGCCGACGTCGTGGTCTGCAATCCGCCCTGGCTGCCGGGCAAACCGAGTTCCGCCATCGAATACGCGATCTACGATCCGGACAGCCGCATGCTGCGCGGCTTCCTCGGCGGCCTGAAGGCCCACCTGGCGCCGAGCGGCGAAGGCTGGCTCATCATCTCCGACCTGGCCGAGCACCTGGGACTGCGCACGCGCGAGCAGCTGCTGGGCTGGATCGCGGCGGCGGGCCTGGCGGTGGCCGGGCGCCACGACGTGCGTCCGACCCATACGAAAGCCTTCGACGCCGAGGACCCGCTGCACGCGGCGCGCTCGGCCGAGGTGACCTCGCTATGGCGCCTGCGCGTCGCCTGAGCGATTCCTGCCAGGCGGCTTGAAGCTTCGATTTGCGTCAGGCCGCCAGACGCGGTACAATGCTTACCTCAGACGCGGGGTGGAGCAGTCTGGCAGCTCGTCGGGCTCATAACCCGAAGGTCACAGGTTCAAATCCTGTCCCCGCAACCAGACACTAGCAGTAATCAGTAAGTAACGAGTAAGAAAAACGAGCCCGACTCTTGTAGCCGGGCTTTTGTTTTCTGGGGCAGCCGCACTGCAATCCGTTGAGCCAGATGAGAGACAAGAAAGACAACGCGACGATCGACTTGCCGGGCTTCGAGCCGGCGGCACCATTGGTCGCTCCCGCTGTCGCTCCCCATCCTGAGCCCAAGCGCACTCCCCGTCCCCGTCGTGCCGCCATAAAGCAGGAGCAGCTCACCCTGCTCGAAGAAACCGACACCACCGGCCTGCCTGTCTGGCGCCGCGACGACAACCTCGATTTGACCGGCCTGCCGGTCTGGGCGCCGGCGACTCCGGCATAACGCCGGAAACCATGACCCATCCTTTCTCTTCGCTGGCGCTCGCGCCGCAATTCCTGTCCAACCTCGACATCCTCGGCTACCGCGAGATGACGCCGATCCAGGCCGAGAGCCTGCCCGCCGTCCTCGAGGGCCGCGACCTGATCGCCCAGGCCGCCACCGGCAGCGGCAAGACCGCCGCCTTCGGCATCGGCATCCTGCACAAGCTCAATCCGGCCTGGTTCGCGGTCCAGGGCCTGGTGCTGTGCCCGACACGCGAGCTGGCCGACCAGGTCGCGGGCGAACTGCGGCGCCTGGCGCGCGGCGTCGGCAACGTCAAGATCCTGACGCTGACCGGCGGCATCGCGATGCGCCCGCAGATCGCCTCGCTCGAGCATGGCGCCCACATCGTGGTCGGCACGCCGGGCCGGATCCGCGACCACCTCGGCCGCGGCACGCTCGACCTGTCGCGCGTGCAGACCCTGGTGCTGGACGAAGCGGACCGCATGACCGACATGGGCTTCTATGACGAGATCGCGAACATCGTGCGCGGCTGCCCCGAGCGCCGCCAGACCCTGCTGTTCTCGGCGACCTACCCGGACGACATCCGCCACGCCACCGCCGGCTTCCTGCGCGACCCGCTCGAAGTGGTGGTCGAGAGCCAGCACGACGATTCGACCATCGAGCAGCGCTTCTACGAAGTCGACTTCGGCGAGCGCGACGCGGCGGTGGCGCGCCTGCTGCGCCACTTCCGCCCGGTCTCGACCCTGGCCTTCTGCAACACCAAGGCGCACTGCCGCGAGCTGGCCGATTCCCTGCGCGAGCAGGGCTTCTCGGCGCTCGCCCTGTACGGCGAGCTCGAGCAGCGCGAGCGCGACGAGATCCTGGTGCTGTTCGCCAATCGCAGCTGCTCGGTGCTGGTGGCAACCGACGTCGCCGCGCGCGGCCTCGACATCGCCAACCTGGAAGCCGTGATCAACGTCGACGTCTCGAAGGACGCCGAGGTCCACGTGCACCGCATCGGCCGCACCGGCCGCGGCGGCGAGAGCGGCCTGGCGCTGTCGCTGTGCGCGCCGAACGAAAAGAAATGGGTGCGCCTGATCGAGGAATACCAGGATGCGCCGGTGACCTGGCACAAGCTGGACGAGCTTGACGATGAGGATGCAGCCGAGGCAACGCTACTTTCCGCGCCGATGGTGACCCTCGTCATCTCGGGCGGCAAGAAGGACAAGCTGCGTCCCGGCGACGTGCTCGGCGCCCTGACCGGCGACGCCGGCCTCGTCAAGGACCAGGTCGGCAAGATCAACGTCACGGAATTCCAGACCTATGTCGCGCTCGAACGCAGCGTGGCCGAGCACGCCTTCCGCCGCCTGAGCGCCGGCAACCGCCTGGGCCCGGAATTCGGCAGCTTCAAGGGCCGCAGTTTCAAGATGCGCTTCCTCGACGTGTAAACACACAAGCACACCCGGAGTCAGGGCCGCGCACGGTTGAGCCGAAAGCGGCACGCTCGCTCCAAATCTGGCATAGTTTTGCTAAAAATAAACGATTAGCAAAATGACCAGTCACAGCACAGCCATCTACACCCCGTTCGCGGACGGACGCAAGGTCCGCGATATCGTCGAGCACAGCCCTGCGCTCGTTACCGACGCGTGGTGCCGCCAGCTCCTGCGCCAGGTCCTGCAATCGCTCGAGCAGCAGTACGCCAGCGGCGCCCCGCACCGACCGATCACGCCGGACAGCGTCGTCATGCTCGATAGCGGCGAGGCCCTGCTGCTGCCGGCTGCCGACGCGCCCGAGTCCGCGACCGAAGCGACCCTCGGCGCCGACCTGCACGCGCTGGCGCTGGTGGTTCACTATGCGATCAGCGCCGAACTGCCGCCCGAAGGACCGCTCGGCCCGCGCCTGTACGACGACTACAGCGACCAGCTCACGCATACCATCGACCGCTGCCTCGGCCCGAACGGGCGCCTGCGCCCGAAGAGCATCGCCGACCTGCGCGCGATGCTGGGGATCGAGGCCGAGGCGGCGCCTGTCGCTGCCGAGACCGCGCCCGTCGGCGCGACCATGCCGGCCCCGGCCGCCGTCCACGCCGCGCCGAGCCTCGACGAGCGCGACCCGGACATCACGGCAACGCCGCAGCCCGTGGTGGAAGACGCCCTGGTCTTCCACGAAGCAGGCCGGGATGGCGCCCTGCAGCACGCCCCCGCGCCGGACGACGCCACGATCGCGCTGGACAGGGCCGCGGATGCGCCGGCCATGGCCGCGCCGGACGAGACCGCGGAGGCGCCGCCGCAGCCACAGCCGGCGCCGGATGCATACGCGCGCCCTGCCCTGGCGGCCACGCCGCTGAAACCGTCGTCCCATCCCGCCACGCCGGGCGCGGCCACGCCCACCATGCCCACCAGGCCACGCCAGCAGCCGCCGGCGCCGCGCACCAGGGGAGTACTGGAGCGCTGGGCCATGGTCGCGGGCGCCGCCGTCGTGCTGCTGGCGGCCGGCGGCGCGCTGTACGCGCACCTGAACCAGGACAAGACGACAGGGACGGCGGACGTGGCGGCCCTGTCCGGGCCGGCGCAGGAACAGGCCACGCGCGGCCTCGATGCCGGCGAAGCGCTGGTCACGTCGGCCGCCAGCCCCGCCCAGGCGGAAACGGCAGGCGAACTTGCCACGGCCGCACAAGCGTCCCGCCTCGATGCCGCGCCGCCTGGCGCACACCCGGCTGCCGCTGGCGCCGCGCGGCAGGCCGACGCCGTCGTCAACGGCACCACCTACAAATTGCTGATCAAGCCCTGGGGCATTGTCTACGTCAACGGCGTCGACCGCGGCGTCAGCCCGCCGGTCAAGCGCCTGACGCTCGGCGAGGGCCAGCACACGATCCGGATCGTCAACCCGAACTTTGCCGAGCACGTGATGACGATCACCGCCGGCGGCGCCGAGAGCGCCCTCATCGAACACGATTTCACGGCTCCGGCCGAAGGAGGCAAATAAGGATGCAGCATTTCCTGCAGCACCGTTTGTTATGGGCCGTGCTCGGCGCCAGCCTGCTTGGCGGCTGCGCCGAACTGGCGCCCCTGTTCGAACGCCAGCCCGAGCGCAACCACCCGAAGACCGATAGCCGTCCCGAAGCACGCAGCGAAAGCCGTCCGCGGGCCGAGCCGCGCAGCGAGGCATCCTCCGGGCGCGAGCAGGTCGCGCTGCGCGAAGGCATCCGCCTCTACAACGAAGGCGACTTCAACGGCGCCATCAAGCGCCTGAGCTCGAGCGACATCCGCGGCGGCGCACCGCTGCGCACCCGCACCACGGCCCTCAAGTACACGGCCTTCAGTTATTGCGTCACTTCCCGCCCGAAGCAGTGCCAGCAGGCTTTCGAAAAGGCGCTCAAGATCGACCCCGAGTTCAACCTCGAACCGGGCGAACAAGGCCACCCGCTGTGGGGCCCCGCCTTCGAGCGCGCCAAGAAGGGCTGACAGGCCTCCTCCATCAGGCCTTGACGTTGACCGAGACCGGGAAGGCCGGCGCGCGGCGGCGGCGCGAGGCCTGTTCGTAGGCGTAGGCCATGCCGATCAGGCTGGCCTCGGTGTAGGCGCCGCCGACGAAGGACAGGCCGATCGGCAGGCCATGGACCAGGCCGGCCGGCACCGTGATGTGCGGATAGCCCGCCACCGCGGCCGGCGACGAGAAGCTCATGCCGTAGTGGTCGCCCTTGATGTAGTCGGTGAGCCAGGCCAGGTCGTCGGTCGGGGCGACCAGCGCGTCGAGGCGCTCCTCGCGCAGGATGCGGTCGATCCCCTCTTCGCGCGCATAGCGCAGATTGTTGGCCAGCGCCTCGCGGTAGCTGCGGCTGTTCACTCCCGGCTTGGCCTGGGCGGCGATCAGGTGCTCCTGGCCGAAATGCGGCATCTCGCGTGCGGCGTGCTTTTCGTTGAAGGCGATGATGTCGGCCATGGTCTTTACTGGGGCGTGCGGCGCGTAGGCGGCAAGCCAGGCTTCCAGGTCGGGCCTGAACTCGTTGAGCAGCACCTCGAGCTCGGTCGCGCCGTACTTGTCGGTGTTCGGCAGCGTGACGTCGACCAGGACCGCGCCCTGGGCCCTGAGGATCTCCAGCTCCTTATTGATCACCGCGTCGACGGCCGGGTTGCCGCCAAAGAAATTGCGCGCGACACCGAGACGTTTTCCCTTCAGACCGTCCAGGCGCAGCGCCGCCGCGTAGTCGCCGACCTTGCCGGCGCTTTCCTTCGTCACCGCATCGTCGCCGTCGACGCCGGTCATGGCGGCCAGCATCAGGGCAGCGTCGGCGACGCTGCGCGTCATCGGGCCGGCGGTATCCTGCGAGTGCGCGATCGGGATGATGCCGCTGCGGCTGACCAGACCCAACGTGGGCTTGATGCCGACCACGCCGCAGATCGAGGCCGGCGAAACGATCGAGCCGTCGGTCTCGGTACCGACCGTCAGGGTCGCCAGGCTGGCCGCGACCGCCGCGCCCGAGCCGGAACTCGACCCGCTCGGATTGCGGTCGAGCGCATGGGGATTGCGGGTCTGGCCGCCACGCCCGCTCCAGCCCGACACCGAATGGGTCGAGCGTATGTTGGCCCATTCCGACAGGTTGGTCTTGCCGATGATGACGGCGCCGGCGACGCGCAGGCGCTCGGCCACGAAGGCGTCGCGGCGGGCGCGCACGCCGTCCAGCGCCAGCGAGCCGGCGCTGGTGCACATGCGGTCGCCGGTGGCGATATTGTCCTTCAACAGCACGGGAATGCCGTGCAGCGGTCCGCGCAGCTTGCCGGCGGCGCGCTCACGGTCGAGGTCGGCGGCGATCTTCAGTGCGTCCGGATTGGTTTCGATGACGGCGTTCAGGCGCGGGCCGGCCTGGTCGATGGCGGCGATGCGCGCCAGGTAGCGCCCCACCAGCGCCCGGGCGCTCAGCTTGCCGGCCGCCATCGCCGCCCCCTGCTCCCTGACGCCCGCCTCCAGGATGTCGGCCTCGGCCCGCGGCCGCGTTTTCGGCGCCACCGCCAGTGCCGGCGCGCCGGTCAAAGCGCCGGCAGCCATGCCGAGTCGAACGAAGTCCCTGCGATCCATGCCGTCTCCCTTATGCTGAATAAAACACCAGCATAGCAGTGCTTGCCGCCAGACACGCTTTGCCCTTGCTAGATGTACGGACGAAAAAAAACGCTGCCGTATGCGGGCAGCGTTCTTTTTTACAGGCAGTTCGATCAGTTACGAACGATCTTCTTGTATTCATTGGTGCGGGTGTCGATTTCGATGACGTCGTCGTTGCTGACGAACAGCGGCACTTGCACGGTGTGCTGGTGGGCTTCGATCGCGTTCTCGATCTTGGCTTCCTTCAGGACGTTGCCCGAAGTGTTGCCCTTGACTGCCGGCTCGGTGTAGATGACCTGGCGGGCGATGATGGTCGGCAGTTCGACCGAGATGGCTTTGCCGTCGTAGAACACGGCTTCGCATTCCATACCGTCTTTCAGGTAGGCCAGCGCGTCGCCCAGGTTTTCTTCTTCGATCTCGTACTGGTTGTACTCTTCATCCATGAAGACGTACAGCGGGTCGGCGAAGTACGAATAGGTGACCGGCTTCTTGTCCAGGATGACGACGTCGAACTTGTCGTCGCCGCGGAACACGTTTTCCAGCGGAGCATTGGTCAGAAGATTCTTCATCTTCCACTTGTAGGTGAAGCCCGTGCGGCTCGAGCCGTTGACGTCGGAACGCAGCACGATAAAAGGCTTCTCATCCACCATGATGATGTTGCCAACACGGATTTCTTTTGCGGGTTTCATATGGATTTATGATCGATAAAAGGGGTTGCAGTAACAGGGCATCATACCATGTAATGGACGCCGCGCCTAACGAAGTGATCCGGCGAATTCCAGCAGATTGGTCGCCAGGTCACCGTTTTCCCACATTCGCGCTTCCCACGCCAGCGTGCGCTCCAGGGCGGTCGGCAGTTCGTTTTTCAGGTCCGACCACAGGGTCGGCCAGTCCTGGCTGCACGCCGCAGCGGGACCGGCGCCGTTCCATTGCAGCGAGAAAGCCTGCAGGCTGTCGAGTCCGGGCGCATAACGGTCCAGGAAGGCGCGCAATTTCTTGTGGTGCAGATTCTCTTCCTGAAAATAGATATGCCAGACAAACGGCCGGCCAGCCCATTGCGCGCGCACCCAGGAATCCTCGCCGCGCACGAAGTTCAGGTCGCAGGCCCAGAGCAGGCGATCGTAATCGGGCTGGGCCACGAACGGCAGCACGCGCAGCGTCAGCGCACCGGTCGTCGCGCTCGCGCCGGCCCGCGCCGGGGCGCCCAGGAAAGCCTGCACCGCCTCGGCCGCGACGCCTTCGGGCACCAGGCAGGCGATCGGCTCCGCGCTGTTCTTCCAGGCCTCGAACAGTTGCGCCACCGGCGCGAACGGGTAACAGAACAGCGACACCTTGAAGGCATCGATCTCGGATTCAGACAAGCCCAGCCCGCGCAGGAAAGCGCGGTGCTGCGCCGGATCGGACTGGAAGGCGGCGCGCTCGCGGCCGAGATCGCGCTCGCGCAGCAGGCCGCCGGTCTTGCTCGTGAAGCCGGGGAAGAAGAAGTGCTTGGTCAGCTTCAGGCGCGGGTGCATCGACGGCAGGCGGTGGCAGCCCTCGACCCACTCCTCGGCGCTCAAGCCCTCGTAGTTCAGCCAAACCGGACGCGCTTCGCGCTGGGCCATCGCCTCGATGTAGCCGGGAGGAATATCGCATCCGAAGAATTCGATGACGATGTCGTCCACCTGGTCCGGCGTGTAGGCGCCGTCCTGGCCGCGCCAGCGGCGCACGGCCACGCCCTGCACCACCTGGAGATCGGACTCTGGCGCGACTTCGGGACAGATGCGGCGGAAACTCGCCAGGTCGTCGACCCACAGCGTGACGGCCACGCCGTGCTCGTGTTGCAGCTGGCGCGCCAGGCGCCAGCAGATACCGATATCGCCGTAGTTGTCGACGACCTTGCAGAAGATGGTCAGCGTCGGAGTGCGCTCTAGTTGGGAAGACATGTTCGATGAGGAGATGCGGCAGGAGAAGCGCGCCATTCTAGCCGATTTCATCGGCGCTTCCCGCTGGAGGATTGCCGAATGCAAAAAAGCAAAAAGCCGCTCAAGGCGGCTTTTGCTTTTTACTACTAATTACCATATTCTGGCGTCCCCACGGGGATTCGAACCCCGGTACTCACCGTGAAAGGGTGATGTCCTAGGCCTCTAGACGATGGGGACCTAAAACTGTTCCGATACTACTTTACTGCACCTACCAAATTCTTGGCGTCCCCACGGGGATTCGAACCCCGGTACTCACCGTGAAAGGGTGATGTCCTAGGCCTCTAGACGATGGGGACCCGGACTGTATGTCATCGCATTGCTGCGCGTTGTTTTTCCTACGTGGTGGAGGTAAGCGGGATCGAACCGCTGACCTCTTGCATGCCATGCAAGCGCTCTCCCAGCTGAGCTATACCCCCTACGGGAAAACAACATTATAACATACTGCTTTTACTTCTACTACTGCTGCCGCTGGCGCAGCTTTCTGGCAAACCTCGCCAAAAACCTTGGCGTCCCCACGGGGATTCGAACCCCGGTACTCACCGTGAAAGGGTGATGTCCTAGGCCTCTAGACGATGGGGACCCTGGAACAACCGTACTGCACTTCAGAGTTGGTGGAGGTAAGCGGGATCGAACCGCTGACCTCTTGCATGCCATGCAAGCGCTCTCCCAGCTGAGCTATACCCCCCTTTTCACTGTACTCACTGTGCTGCTGTGTTACCGTGTGCTGCTGAAGTGCGAGCATTATAGCGGGGTTCTTGCATTTCGCAAACCCCGTTTTGCGCAATCACAAACCTTTGTTCACGCGAGCCAAAACAGTGTCGCGGCCGAACAGTTCCAGCACGGCGTCGATGGCCGGGGTCTGGAGCTGGCCGGTAACGAGCAGACGCAGCGGCATGGCGATCTGCGGCATCTTCAGGCCGTGCGCGGCGAGCACTTCCTTGAGCATGGCGGCCAGGGCTGCCTTGTTCCACTCCACCGTCTGGCAACGCTCGGCGAAAGCGGCCAGCGCCGGACGCACGGCATCGGTCAAATGCTGGGCCAGCAGCGCCGCGTCCGGTTGCGGCTGGCGGTAGAACAGCATGGCCGCGTCGGCCAGTTCGTTGATGGTGTTGGTGCGCTCCTTCATCAGGGCCAGCACCGTCGGCAGCGCCGGCGCACCGTCGAACTGCGCGCCCTGCTCTTCCATCTTCGGGCGCACCAGGCCGGCCAGGCGTTCGTTGTCGGCCTGCTTGATATAGTGGTTGTTCAGCCAGGCCAGCTTTTCCGGATTGAACTGGGCGGCCGAGGCGGTCAGGTGCTCGAGGTTGAACCACTCGGTGAACTGCTCCATCGAGAAGATCTCGTCGTCGCCGTGGCTCCAGCCGAGGCGCGCCAGGTAGTTCAGCATCGCTTCCGGCAGGTAGCCCTGTTCCGGGTACTGCATCACGCTCACCGCGCCATGGCGCTTCGACAGCTTCTGGCCGTCCGGGCCCAGGATCATCGGCAGGTGGCCGTACTGCGGCAGCTCGGCGCCGAGCGCGCGCAGGATGTTGATCTGGCGCGGGGTGTTGTTGACGTGGTCGTCGCCACGCAGCACGTGGGTGATCTTCATATCCCAGTCATCGACGGAGACGCAGAAGTTGTAGGTCGGCGTGCCGTCCGGACGCGCGATGATCAGGTCGTCGAGTTCCTTGTTGGCGATCGTGATCGGGCCCTTCACGACGTCGTTCCAGGTGACTTCGCCGTCCAGCGGGTTCTTGAAGCGCACCACCGGCTTGACGCCTGCCGGCACTTCCGGAAGGGTCTTGCCCGGCTCCGGACGCCAGGTGCCGTCGTAACGCGGCTTTTCCCCTAGAGCGCGCATGCGCTCGCGCATCGCTTCGACTTCTTCCGGCGAGCAATAGCAGAGGTAGGCGGTGCCGGCCTCGAGCATGCCCTGGATGACCTCGCGGTAGCGGTCCATGCGCTGCATCTGGTAGAACGGGCCCTCGTCGTGCGACAGGCCCAGCCACTGCATGCCGTCCAGGATGGCCTGCACCGCTTCCGGCGTCGAGCGTTCGAGGTCGGTGTCCTCGATGCGCAGGATGAAGGTGCCGCCGAAGTGGCGGGCATAGGCCCAGGAGTACAGCGCGGTGCGCGCGCCGCCGAGGTGGAGATAGCCGGTCGGGCTCGGGGCAAAACGGGTACGGACGGTCATGGTAAAAAGCGAAAGGGTAAAGCGGCTATTTTACCGCGCCGGGCTCTCCGCGCGGCGCCGTCCGTGGCGAGGATGCCCTCCTTAATTTCCCGCTCCCGCCGTGGCCGGCGCGGGAGCGCCGCCGCGCTGGCTGTCGCGCTGGCTGTCGCGCTGGCTGTCGCGCTGGATGTCGCGCTGGATGTCGATATAGGCCGCCAGCTCCCGTACCGTCGGGTAGTCGTAGAGCAGCTCGGCGCCGATCGGCACGCCGCTGGCCGTCTCCAGTTCGAGCGCCAGCGGCACCGAAGCGAGCGAATCGATTCCCAGGTCGCCGAAGGACGTGTCGATCCCGACTTCGAGCACGGGCAGGCAGCGCAGGGTCCCGGTCGCCTGGTGCGGCTGCTCGCCGTCCCGCGGCTCGGCCGCGCCCTCGCGCAGCCACTTGAGCACGCAGGCGCGCACCAGTTCGACGGTGGACGGCGCCGCATCCGCGGCTCCCCCGCCTGCCTCGGCAAGCGCCGGTGCCGGTGCGGCCGGCGGCGGCAGCGGCTTGTCCACCGCACGCGCGGCTGGCGGCGCTTCGCGGCGCAGCAGCGGGTCGAGCCGGTGTTCTTCGCCCGCCAGCCCCTGCTCGACATCGCCGATCGCCAGCGCATGGGCGGCCACGCGCGCCAGCAGCGCGGCACCTGGCGAGCAGGCCTGCACCGCCGCCTGCTCCATGACGATCGCCTGGCGCAGCCGCTCCAGCCTGCGCGCGGCCCACTGCGCCGCCTCCCCGCGTGCGCCGGCGGCCAGCAGCGTCCAGGCGGCGAACTCGCCGTTGCGCCAGTCCTGCCACTGGCCGGCGCCGGCGGCGGGCAAGCGCTCCGGCGCCGCGCCAGGGGCCGCGGACAGCTCGCCGATCCAGCGCGCCAGCGGATTGCCGGGCGTGCGCGCCAGGGCGCCCAGGTGTGCATACAGGGCTTCGCTCGGGCCCTCGAGGATGCGCAGCACGCGCGCGTCGCGCAACAGCCGCGGCGCGTGGTTGTTCTCCAGGTAGCCGCGCCCGCCGAGCATCTGCATCAGCTGGTCGGCCGCTTCCCACAGCAGTTCCGACAACACGCACTTGCAGGCGCTGCAGGCATCCTGCGGCAATTCCCGGCCGTCGTCGACGGCGCGCGCCAATGCCGTCACCAGCGCTTCGCCGGCCTCGATCGCGCACCCGAGTTCGTGCAGGCGCAGCGCGGTCACGGCATTGTCCAGCAGGCGCCCGCCGGCGATGTCGCGCCGTTCGGCATAGCGCAGCATCAGCTGGGCGCACCGGCGCATGGCGCCGACGCACAGCGCGCCGATGCCGAGGCGCGAAAAGGCCATCGCATCCTGCGCCACCTCCATGCCGGCGCCCGGCATGCCCAGCACCTGGGCGTCGGGCACGAACACGTCCTCGAAGCGCACCGCGTTCTGCACCATCGCCCGCATGCCCATGGTCAGCGCTTCCGGCCCCTGCGCCAGCCCCGGCGCGTCCTCGGGCACCAGCAGCGCGACGGTTCCGAGCGCCCTGCCCGCCGCGTCGAAGGCGCGCGCGAACACGGTCAGCACGCCCGACCACGAGGCCAGGCCGATCAGGTGCTTCTCGCCGCTTACGCGCCAGCCGCCGTCGGCGCGCACCGCCCGGGTGCCGATCGCGCGCGGATTCGATCCCGCCTGCGGCTCGCTCAGCGCGAACGCGGCCAGCTGGCGGCCGGCGGCCAGCACCGGCGTCCATTGCGCGCGCAGTTCGGGCGAGCCGAAGCGCAGCAGCGGATGCAGGCCGAGGCCGTTGTGCACCCCGACCACCGTGGCCAGGGTCAGGTCGAGCGCGGCCAGCTGGGCCATCACGCGCACCAGGTCGACGGTGGCCAGCGCCTGCCCGCCCAGCTCGCGCGGCGCCTGCAGGCCGAGCAGGCCGCGGTTGCCGAGGTCGAGCACCAGGTGCGGCGCCAGCGAGCGCCGCGCGTCGTCGAGCGCCGAATTGATGCGCCGCGCGCCGTACTGGCGCAGCCAGCCGACCAGCGCATCGGCGCGCGCGGCGCTGGCCTCGAGGTCGGGGCGGCCGCGCACGCGCAGCGGCTGCAGTGCGCCGGCCGCCAGCAGGGCCTTGCAGCGCGCGCGCTGGACCTTGCCGCTGGTGGTGCGCGGGAACGTCCCCGGCGCCGCGAACAGCAGCGTGTGCAGCGGCACCCCGATGCCGGCCGCCACCGCACCGCGGATGCGCCGGCCCAGCGCCTCGACGTCGCCGCTGCGCGCCAGCGTCCGGCTGGCCTCGACCACCAGCGCCAGCCCTTCGCCGTCGGCGCCGTCGATGCCGAAGGCGGCGCAGCTGTTCGGCGCCAGCTCGTCCGCCGCGCGCTCGACCAGCTCCTCGACGTCCTGCGCGTACAGGTTGCGGCCATGGACGATGATCACGTCCTTGCGCCGTCCGGTGACGAACAGTTCGCCGTCGCGCAGGAAGCCGAGGTCGCCGCTGCGCAGGAAAGGCGCCGCCGCGCCCTCCCCCTTGTCCACCACCCGGGCGCCGAAGGCCTGGGCGCTTTCCTGCGGCCGGCCGTGGTAGCCGCGCGCGACGGCCGCTCCGGCGATCCAGATCTCGCCGACGCGGTCCTGTCCGACGCGCTCGCCGCTGGCCGGATCGACCGCAGCCGCCGTCACGCCGCACGCCAGCGGGCCGCAACTGACGATCGCGCGCCCGCTGGGGTCGCCCGGCGCCGCCAGCCGCACCTGCCCCCGTTCGAGCGCGCCGGCGTCGAGCGTCAGGATGCGCGGGCCGCGCCCGAGCGGGCCGCCGGCCACCAGCAGGGTCGCCTCGGCCATGCCGTAGCAGGGAAACAGCGCGCTGCGGCGCAGGCCGCGCTTGCCGAAGGCGGCCAGGAAGCGTTCGAGGGTCGCCGCGCGCACCGGCTCGGCGCCGCTGTAGAGCACCTCGACGCTGGACAGGTCGAGCTGCGCGGCCTGCTCGGCGCCGACCCGGCGCACGCACAGGTCCCAGGCGAAGTTCGGTGCGCCGGTGCAGGTGGCGCGGTAGCGCGTGACCGCCTCCAGCCAGAGCGCGGGACGGCGCAGGAAGGCGCCGGGCGCCATCAGCACCGAGCGAAAGCCCAGCGCCAGCGGCGCAGCCACGCTGCCGATCAGTCCCATGTCGTGGAAGGGCGGCAGCCAGCTCACCATCACGGTGTCCGGCCCGAAACCGAAGGCCTGCCCGATCGCCGCGATGTTGGCGGCCATGTTCGCATGGGTGATCTCCACGCCTTTCGGCTGGGCCGTCGATCCGGACGTGTATTGGAGGAAGGCCAGCGCCGCGCCGGCCGGCAAGGACGGCGGGCGGGCGCCGGCCGGCGCGGCATCGCAAACGGCGTCGCAAACGAGCGGCGCGCTGCAGCCGGCACGCGCCAGCGCCGCACGGGTGGGGGCCGCGTTGTCCGGCGCGGCCAGCACCAGCGCCGGCCTGGCATCGGCCAGCAGCGCCGCCAGGCGTTCGTCGTCGCGGCGCCGGTGCGCGGGCGCGGCCGGCACCGCGACCTGGCCGGCGGCCAGGCAGGCCAGGAAGGCGGTCACGAACTCGAGGCCGGTGGGATACAGCAGCAGCACGCGCTCGCCCGGCGCGGCGCGCCTCGCCAGCGCCGCCGCCAGCGCGGCCAGGTCGGCGTAGGAGACATCGAGTGCGGCGCCGTTCTCGCGCAGGAAAGTGTAGGCGATGCGCGCGGGCGTGCGCGCGGCGCGCTCGAACAGGCTGTGCAGCAGGGTCGCGCCGCCGGGGTCCATCGCCTCAGCCACGGGAGCGCTCCCCGCGTCCGGGTCCGCGCGCCGGCTCCACGCCGAGCGCCGCGCCGGCGCCGTTGACCGCCGCGCCGACCAGGCGCGCGCCATGCCGCAATTGCTCCTTCCGGTGCGCCGCCATCACCTGCAGGCGCAGCCGCGCCGCGCCCAGCGGCACGCCGGGGAATTCGACCGCGTTCACGTGCACGTTGGCGCGCGCCAGCGTACGCCCGGCCAGGCGCGCCACCGGCTCGCTGCCGATCCAGACCGGCACGATGGCCGACGGTACGCCGAGGCAGCGCATGCCGGTTTCCGCCAGGTGTGCGCGCAGCGCCAGCGCGTTGCGCAACAGGGCCGCGCGCAGCTCCTCGCCTTCGCGCCCTGCGACGATGCGCAGGGCTTCCAGCACGCAGGCGGCCTGCAGCGGCGACAGCGCGTTCGAGAACAGATGCGGTCCGGCGAACAGCTGCAGCTGGCGCTTGACCGCGCGCGAGGCGCAGGCGACGAAGCCGCCGTTCGAGGCGAGGGTTTTCGAGAACGCTCCCATCACGATGTCGACCTTGCCCAGCATCGCCTGCTCGCCGATGCTGCCGGCGCCGCCCGGCCCCAGCGCGCCGAGGTCATGGGCGACGTCGACCAGCAGCGTGGCGCCGTACTCGCGGCACAGGTGCTGCATCAGCGGCAGGTCGGGCACGTCGCTGTCCATGCTGAACAGGCCCTCGGTGACGACCAGGATGCCGTTCTCGGTGTCGCGCGCGCGGATCGCGGCCAGCAGCTCGCGCACGTGGCCGGTGTCGAGATGGCGGTGCAGCGCGACATTGCGCGTGCTTGCGGCCGCGCCCTGGCGCAGCGAGGCGTGCGCCAGCTGGTCGATCACGACGTAGTCGCGCGGCCCGACCAGTGCCGTGACGAGGCCGAAGGCGGCGCCCCAGCCGGTCGGGAACAGCGTCACGTGCTGCGCATGCAGCAGCTCGCCGAGCGCCTCCTCGAGCGCCAGCGACAGCCGGCTGTTCCCCTGCAGGACGGCCGAGCCGGCGCTGTGCGGACCGCAATCGGCCAGGGCGCGCTGCGCCGCGTCGCGTACCGCGGGGTGCGAGGCCAGCGACAGGTAGTCCTGCGAAGCGAAATTCACGCCGGGCGCAGGGTCGGCAGGCGCGGCAAGGCCGCGGGCGCCCTCCTCCCTGACCTGGGCCTCGGGCCCGGGTGCGCCGTCGACCGCGCGCGCATACTGCCAGACCCCATGCGCGGCACGCAGCGCGCACCAGGCGTCGAGCGCCTCGGTGCGGCGGATCAGGTCGGGACCGCGCGGCTGCGCGAACTGGGCGACGTTGCCGCTCAGTGCGCCGCAGCGCGAAAGCTCGGCGACGTCGTCGGCCCGCTCGAAGTGAAGCGTTTCCTCGTGCACGATGTGCTCCTCGATGGATTGGAAAGAAGGATTCAGGCCGGCAGCGGCGCCGCCAGCTGCCCGGCCTCGCGCGCCAGCAGCGTCGCCACCTGTTCGGGCGCCAGCGGCCGGTCGAACAGGTACCCCTGGGCGACGTCGCAATGCATGGCGCACAGGTCGGCCAGTTGCTCGTTCGTCTCGACGCATTCGGCGATGACTTTCAGCTCGACGCTGTGGGCCATGGAG
Organism: Massilia haematophila; assembly: GCF_042647645.1. NCBI lineage: Bacteria > Pseudomonadati > Pseudomonadota > Betaproteobacteria > Burkholderiales > Oxalobacteraceae > Massilia > Massilia haematophila. The sequence continues at coordinate 2,311,572 of NZ_JBHRVV010000001.1, forward strand.
ACGATCGCCTGGGCGATCGCATACGCGCGCGAGCGGCTGTCCTGGCCAAGCCGGCGGACGAACAGGCCGTCCATCTTGAGGATGTCGACCGGCAGCTCGGACAGGTAGTTCAGGCTGGAGTAGCCGGTGCCGAAGTCGTCGATCGACACCAGCACGCCGGCCGCGCGCAGCTCGCTCATGATGCGCCGGTTGCCCTCGAGGTCGTCGATCAGGACGCCTTCGGTGATCTCGAGTTCGAGGCAGCCGCAGGGCAGCCCGGTGGCCTCGACGATTTCCAGCACGCGGGCGGCAATGCTGGGCGTGCGCAGCTGGCGCGCCGACAGGTTGACCGCCGTCTTCAGGGCCGGCAGGCCGGCATCGCGCCAGGCGCGGTTCTGGGCGCAGGCGGTGCGCAGCACCCAGTCGCCGATCGGCACGATCATGCCGGTTTCCTCGGCCAGCGGGATGAAGCGGCCCGGATCGATGCGCCCGTAGACCGGGTGCTGCCAGCGCAGCAGCGCCTCGACCCCGACCACGCGGCGCGTCGCCAGGTCGACCTGCGGCTGGTATTCGAGGAACAGCTGGCCGCGCGTCAGGGCTTCGCGCAGGCCGTTCTTCAGCGCCAGCCTTTCGCTTTGCGGCGCGCTCACCGCGCTCGAATACAGCTGCACGCTGTTCTCGCCCCAGGCGCGGGCGCTGCGCATGGCGATGTCGGCGCGCTTGAGCAGGGCATCGAGGTCGCAGTCCTCGGCCGGGTACAGCGCGACGCCGACCGACAGCGTGATGAAGCATTCGCGCCCGCTCGCCGCCAGCGGCAGGCCGAAGCGGTCGAGGATCTTCTCGGCGACCTGGCGCGCATCGGCCTCGCTGCCCAGGTCCTCCAGCAGCGCCACGAACTCGTCGCCGCTCCAGCGCGCCACGGTGTCGCAGTCGCGCAGGCAGCCGCGCAGGATGCCGCCGGCCTGCACCAGCAGCGCGTCGCCGGCTTCGAAGCCAAGGGCATCGTTCACCTCCTTGAACTTGTTGATGTTCAGGAGCAGCAGCGCGATCAGGCGCCGGTTGCGGTCGGCGCGGTCCATCGCGTGGCGCAGGCGGTCGCGCAGCAGGCGCCGGTTCAGCAGGCCGGTCAGCTGGTCGCAGTGGGCGCCGTCGAGCAGGCGCCCGACGCTCGCGCCCAGGTCGCGCGTGCCGGCCGCGTCGCCCGGGGCGCCATCGCGCAGGGTTGCCGCGACCAGGCCGTCGCCCTGCCCGTGGCACACCACCCGGTTGCGCCCGCTCGACTTGGCCAGGTACAGCGCCTCGTCGGCGCGGCCGATGGCGCTGCCGATGCTCTCGCCCATGCGGAACTCGGCGACCCCGATCGAGACCGTCAGCGAGATTTCGCTGGGACCGTCCATGCAGCGCAGCCTGGCGATCGCGGCGCGCACGCGCTCGGCCAGCACCAGCGCGTCGCAGGCTGGCGTCTCGGGCAGCATCAGCAGGAATTCCTCGCCGCCGTAGCGCCCGAAGCTGTCGCTGGCGCGCACCTGCCCCTGCACGATCCGGGCAAAGTCGCGCAGTACGGTGTCGCCGGCGCTATGGCCGTAGGTGTCGTTGATGCGCTTGAAAAAATCGATGTCGAGCAGGCACAGGCAGAATGCGCGGCTGGTGCGGTCGCTGCGCTCCTTTTCGCGCTCGATCAGGCTGATCAGGTAGCGGCGGTTGTGCACGCCCGTCAGTTCGTCGCGGATCGCCAGTTCGTTGATCGTGCCCAGCGCCTGCTCGAGCTTGACGAAGCCCTGGGTCTTGGTCAGCTCGAACAGCAGCGCGAAGACCAGCACCACGACGAACAGGCCGAGATGGCAGACCAGGTAGAGCAGCGCCATGTCGGTGACCGGGTGCTGCGGGAGCGCATGGCCGCCCACCCCCAGCATATAGATCAGGCTGGCCGCGCCGCAGCTCATCGCCAGCCAGAACAGCGCGCTCCAGATGCCGCCGAGGAAGGTCGCGACCAGGGGGCCGGTGACCAGCCAGCTGGAGGTCGGCGCGCTGATCCCGCCCAGGTTGTAGCTCAGCCAGGTGAAATTGAAGAACAGCGCGCACAGGAACAGTTCGCGCGCGGCGCCGATGCTGCCGCTGACGCGCAGCAGCACGGGCGAGGTGAGCATGAAGGCACAGCACAGCAGGATCTCGGTGGCGGCCGCGCCGAAGCCCAGCAGGTAATAGGCCAGCGCATAGAAGGGCCCGGCGGTGGCCGCCAGCAGCGCGGCGTTCACCACGTTTTCGGCGCGCGTGAGCGTCGCCGCCTGCTGTTGCAGGCCGGCGGGAATGAACCAGTGGGTCGCAGCCAGGTAACGGCCGCTCCAGCGCGCGGAGGTACTGTTCATGGAGGCAGAGGCGGCGGGCAGCCGCCTTGGCGAAGTCAGTCCAAAGGCGAGTGTATGCAGGAAATTTCCTACTGGACTTATTCTGGCGCAGACAGAAGACGCTTTTGACGGGCCGAACCCGCGCCATGTGCACCGACGGCCGGGTTGTCATTTTTAAGATTATTCTCCAGGACACCAAAGATGGTCGGATTGGCATAAAATCCGGCGTTTTCAACTTGCGGGAAATCGCGATGTCAACGGCCTCGCCTTTGCTGTCCACCCTGGAAGCCAACCTCACCTCGACGCTGGTTGCGAAAATCCGCGACTTTGCGATCTTCATGCTCTCGCCCGAAGGCCGCGTCGCCACCTGGAATGCCGGCGCCGAGCGCGCCAAGGGCTACGCGGCCGCGGACATCATCGGCCGCTCCTTCGAGTGCTTCTACACCGAGGAAGACCGGGCGGCCGGGGTGCCGCGCCAGGCCCTGGCGACCGCGCAAGCCGAAGGCATCTTCGAAACCACGGGCTGGCGCGTGCGCAAGGACGGCACGCGCTTCTGGGCCCACGTCGTCATCGATCCGCTCTACGACGACAACGGCGCCCTGATCGGTTTCGGCAAGATCACTCGCGACGTCACCCACACGCGCGACGCGCGCGAACGCGAAATGCGCGCCCAGGACGCCCTGCTCCAGGCGCGCACCGAACAGAGCCGCCACCTGCTGCGCCTGGTCGAGCAGGCCCCGGGCTTCGTCTGCTTCTTCCGCGGCCCCGGCCACGTGTACGAACTGCAGAACGAATCGCACCACCGGCTCGCCGGCTACCGCGACATCATCGGCAAGCCGGTGCGCGAGGCCCTGCCCGAACTGGAGGGCCAGGGTTTCTTCGAACTGCTCGACGGCGTCTACACTTCCGGCAAGCCGCACGTCGGCCGCGGCATGCCGCTGGCCGTGCGCGGTACCGATGGCCGCGTGGTCGACAGCTACATCGACTTCGTCTACCAGCCCATCCTCGACGAGAACGGCGAGGTGCTCGGCATCTTCTCGCAGGGCAGCGACGTCACCGAGCAGGTCCTCAACACCCGCTACCTGGCCGAGAAGCAGGCCGAGCTAGAGCAGACCATCGTCGCCCGCACCGAAGCCCTCGAGGATGCGCGCCGTGCGCTGGCGCTGGCCAACGAACTCCAGCTGAGCAATTCCTTCTTCCAGAGCCTGTTCGAACAGGCTCCCGGCTTTATCTGCGTGCTCAAGGGACCTGCGCACGTCTTCGAACTGGCCAACCACGCCTACCGCAACCTGACCGGCAACCGCGACCTGATCGGCAGGAGCGTGCGCGAAGCGCTGCCCGACGCCGACGGCCAGGGTTTCTTCGAGCTGCTGGACAAGGTATACCAGTCCGGCATTCCCGTGGTCGGACAAAGCGTCCAGCTCGAGCTGCGGGAGGGCCCCGGCAAGCTCGTGACTCGTTACATCGACTTCGTCTACCAGCCCATCTTGAACGCGCAGGGCGCGGCGGTCGGCATCTTCGTGCAGGGCACCGACGTCACCAAGCAGAAGCGGGCCCAGGACGAAGTGCAGAAATACCAGAAGGGCCTCGAGAGCCTGGTCGAAGAGCGCACCGCCGAACTGCAGACGGCGCAGGCCGCGCTGCAGCATTCGCAGAAGCTGGAGGCGATCGGCAAGCTGACCGGCGGCGTGGCCCACGACTTCAACAACATCCTCCAGGTCATCGGCGGCAACCTGCAGCTGCTGCGCGACGCCGCCGCGCACGACCAGCAGGCGCTGCGCCAGTTCGATACCGCGCTCGGCGCGGTCGAGCGCGGCGCGAAACTCGCTTCGCAGCTGCTCGCTTTTGCCCGCCGCCAGCCGCTGCAGCCGGTGGTGGTCAACCCGGCCCGCATCGTCCAGCAGATGGACGAACTGCTGCGCCGGGCCCTGGGCGAGACCGTCGCCGTCGAGACGATCCGCGGCGGCGGCCTGTGGAACACCTGCGTCGACCCCTACCAGCTCGAGAACGTCATCCTGAACCTGGCGATCAACGCGCGCGACGCGATGCCCGGTGGCGGCAAGCTGACGATCGAACTGGGCAACGCCATGCTCGACGACGAGTACGTGGCCACGCATCACGACCTCACGCCGGGCCAGTACGTCCTGATCGCGGTGTCGGACAACGGCTGCGGCATGAGCCGCGATGTGCTCGAGCGCGCCTGCGAGCCCTTCTTCACGACCAAGCCGGAAGGCCGCGGCACCGGCCTTGGGCTGTCGATGGCCTATGGCTTCGTGAAGCAGACCGGCGGCCATTTCAAGATCTACAGCGAGCCCGGTCACGGCACCACCATCAAGATGTACTTCCCGCGCTCCTGGAAGGCCGAGGTGAGCGAGCCGATCGTCAAGAGCGGTCCCGCCACCGGCGGCAGCGAGTCCATCCTGGTGGTCGAGGACGATCCCGCGGTCCAGGCGACGGTGGTGGAAATGCTGCGCAGCCTGGGCTACAAGGTGGTCAAGGCGGACAATGCGGCGGACGCGCTGGCGATCCTGAACAGCGGCATGCCGATCGACCTGCTGTTCACCGACGTCGTCATGCCGGGCGAGATGCGCAGCCCGGAACTGGCGCGCCAGGCACGCCTGATCAATCCGGGCATCGAGGTGCTGTTCACCTCGGGCTATACGCAAAATGCGATCGTCCACGGCGGCAAGCTCGACGCCGGCGTGCAGCTGCTGTCCAAGCCCTACGGGCGCGACCAGCTGGCGCGCAAGGTGCGCCAGATGCTGTCGCAACCCGCGGGCGGATCGCCTCCTGCGCCAGAGAGCGCGCCGGTCAGTCCGCTGGAACAGGTCGAGGCGACCCGGCGCGTGCTGTTCGTCGACGACGATCCGGACCTGCTCACCATGAGCTGTTCGGTCCTCGAGATGCTGAACCAGCGCGTCGACGGCGCCGCCAGCCCGGCCGAGGCCCTGGCCCTGCTCGAGCGCAATCAGTACGACGTCCTGATCACCGACTACGAGCTGCCGGGAATGAACGGCGTCGAGCTCGCGCGCCGCGCCAAGGCAGCCCGACCCCGGCTGAAGCTCGTGATCGCCTCGGGCTACGGACAGGTGGAAGGCGCCGCCGGGATCGGCGCACTCAGCGTGCCGAAGCCCTTCTCGCTCGACGACCTGAAGCGGATCCTGGATTAGCCGGCAGCAGCGCCCCCTTGCATTTCAAGGCAACTGCTTGGCGGCCCGCAGCCGCGCGATGGCACGCTCGATCGTGGCCTCGGTCTCGACCGCCTCGGTAAAGCCGGCGCGGCGGATCTTGCCCATGTCCGAGACCATGTCGAATTCGGTATTGAAGACGAAGTCGCCGAACCACCAGCCGACCAGCTTCTCGTAAGGCAGGGTCCGCAGGCCATGCCGCTCCGCGAGGCGCGACCAGGCCGCGCCCTGCAAGGGCATCTGCTTCGCCAGCGAGAAAGGCTGGACCGGGCCGGCTTCCATGCCGAAGGCCGCGGCCACCCGGCGCCAGATGCGCTCCCAGCGGAAAGGCTCGTTGACCAGGTTGAAGGCTTCGCCGCGCGCCGCCGGGTCGAGCGCGGCCCAGACGCTGGCGCGTGCCATCCAGTCGGCATCCGTGGTCTGGGCCAGCACGCCGGAATACACCTTGTGCGTGCCCGGAAAGCGCAGCGGCACGCCTGCTTCCTTGCTGAGCGCGGCGAACACGCCCATCACCATCACGATGTTCATCGGGTTGCCGGCGATGTCGCCGACCACCACGTCCGGGCGCAGGATCGCCCACTCGAAGTCGCCCGCGGCGGCGCGCTCGCGCAGCAGGTCTTCCTGCACATAATAGAAGTTCGGCGTCATGTGGCGCGGATCGTCCTCATAGAACGGCGCCTGGGTCGGGCCCAGGTGCACGCCGTAGACCTTGGCGCCCTGGTAATGCACCACCCGCTGCAGCGGCGCGCTGACCGCCTTCAGGCCGTCGAGCAGGTTGCGCAGCATGCCGCCGTTGATCCGCTCCTCGTCGAGCAGGTCGGCGCCGCCCTTGAGCGCCGCATAGAACACGTGGGTGGTGTCGCGCGCGGCCTGCAGCGCCTGCGCGGTGGCGGCAGCGTCGAGCAGGTCGACCTTGATCGTCTCGACGCCGTCCACGAAAGTGCGCGGCAAGGCGCGCACCTGCCAGTCGGGACGCCCTTTTAGTTCGCGCACGACGGCGTTGCCGATGATGCCGCTGGCGCCGACGACCAGCGCGCTGTACCTGTTGCTCATCCATGCCTCCCGGTGAAAGATCAGGGCATGAGCATAAACGCCGGGCGCGAAGCGCGCCGTCCGCTAAGTACTCGACCGGAAATAAATGTGAATTTTGGCAAACAGAACCGGATGCGGTGCAAGGCGGCGAGTGCGCCGCAGTGCGAGCACTGCAAGCGCGAGCCAACGCAGCAACGCGCCGGTTCTGGCAGCCAAAAACACATTTATTTTTGGGTGAGTACTTAGGCCGTCACGCCGCGCACGGGAATGGTCTTGCGCCCGACCCGCGCCCGCAGCTGGCCGCAGCCGCCGTCGACGTCCTGGCCGGCCGAGTCGCGCAGCTTGGTCAGCACGCCGCGCGCGTGCAGGTGGGCGGCGATCGCCCGCGCCTGGTCCCAGCTCGGACGGCGGTAGTCCAGGTCAGGGATGGTGTTGTAGGGGATCATGTTGAGGATGGCGTACTTGCCCTTCAACAGGGCGACGATGCCGTCCAGCTCGTCCTGGCTGTCGTTCACGCCTTCCAGCAGGGTCCACTGGTACTGGATCGGATAGCCGGACAGGCGCGCGTAGTATTCGCCGAATTCGACCAGTTCCTGCGGCGACAGGCGCGGCGCCCGCGGCAGCAGTTCGGCGCGCAAATCGGCCCGGGTGGTGTGCAGCGACAGCGCCAGCGCCGGTTTCACCCGGCCCTGCGGCAGGCGTTCGAAGGCGCGCGGGTCGCCGACGGTGGAAAATACGAGATTCTTGTGCGGGATGTTGGCCTCGACGCCCAGCAGCTCGATCGCTTCCAGCACGTTGTCGAGGTTATGGGCCGGTTCGCCCATGCCCATGAAGACGACTTTCTTCACCGGCCGCATGCTGCGCGCCAATACCACCTGGGCGACGATTTCGCCGCTGCCGACCTGGCGCAGCAGGCCTTCGCGCCCGGTCATGCAGAAGCGGCAGCCGACCGCGCAGCCGACCTGGCTCGACACGCACACCCCATCGCGCGGCAGCAGCACGGTCTCGACCGCCTGGCCGTCGGCCAGGCCGACCAGCAGGCGCGCCGATCCGTCCTCGGCCGGATGTTCGCTGAGCAGGCGCACCAGACCCGCCAGCTCGGCATCGAGCGCCGGCAAGGCTGCACGTACGGTCTTGGGAAGATAGTCGGCGGGCCGGCGCCGGCCGCGCTCGTGCGGCGCGCCCTGCACCCAGTCGCGCAGGACGCGCGCCTCGTGCTCCGGAAGCGCGCCGAGCGCCCGAAGGCGCTCGCGAAGTGCAGAAATACGCACTTAAAGAGAAAGGTACTTAATCGTTCTTGACGACGATGCTAGGGAACTTGCTGCTCATGTCCTTCGCTTTTTCGGCAACCTTGATGGCAACCTTGCGCGCGATGTCCTTATAGACGGCGGCGACCGGACCATCCGGATCGGCAACCACGGTCGGACGGCCCGAATCGGCCTGCTCGCGGATCGACATGGTCAGCGGCAGCGCGCCGAGGAAGTCGACGCCGAAGTCCTTGCACATCTTTTCGCCGCCGCCGTGGCCGAAGACCGCTTCGGTGTGGCCGCAGTTCGAGCAGATGTGGGTGCTCATGTTTTCCACGACGCCGATGATCGGGATGCCGACCTTCTCGAACATCTTGAGGCCCTTGCGCGCGTCCAGCAGGGCGATGTCCTGCGGGGTGGTGACGATGACGGCGCCGGTGACCGGGACGTTTTGCGACAGGGTCAGCTGGATGTCGCCGGTGCCCGGCGGCATGTCGACGATCAGGTAATCCAGGTCGCGCCAGTTGGTCTGCTGCAGCAACTGCTGCAGGGCCTGGGTGACCATCGGGCCGCGCCAGACCATGGGCTCGTCGGGGTCGATCATGAAGCCGATCGAGGACACCTGCACGCCGTGGTTCTCCAGCGGCTCCATGCTCTTGCCGTCCAGGCTTTCCGGACGAGCATTAATGCCCAGCATCATCGGCTGCGACGGGCCGTAGATGTCGGCGTCGAGCACGCCGACGCTGGCGCCTTCGGCGGCCAGGGCCAGGGCCAGGTTGACGGCGGTGGTCGACTTGCCGACGCCGCCCTTGCCGGAAGCCACCGCAATGATGTTCTTCACGTTCGGCATGACCTTCAGGCCACGCTGCACGGCGTGCGACAGGATTTTCGTCTGGACGCTGACGCTGACGTTGCCGACGCCCGGAATCGCCTTCACGCCGTTCACGGCCGACGTGCGCAGGGCTGCGACCTGGCTCTTGGCCGGGTAGCCCAGTTCGAGGTCGAAGGCGACGTCGGCGCCATCGACCTGGATATTCTTGATCGACCTGGAGGACACGAAGTCCTTGCCCGTATTCGGATCGATAACTTTTGACAATGCCGCTTTGACGTCGTCTGCTGTGATGCTCATGTGAATCTCCGGATGTGATAGCGCGCAGTGTAGCAAAAAACAGGCCCCCGCTTCGGGTGGCTGCCGGAATTGCCTGGAATACCCCCTGGGCAGGTAGGGCCATCCCCGTTAGTGCCATCCGCTGGTAAAATGTTTTCTTTTATCGTCCCGAGCGTTTCCGACCATGACCCGCAAGCTGTTCGTCACCACTGCCCTGCCCTACGCCAATGCCGCCTTCCATATCGGTCACATGATGGAGTACATCCAGGCCGACATCTGGGTCCGCTTCCAGCGAATGCAGCGCGACGGCGACCAGCAACGTCAAGTGCACTTCGTCTGCGCCGACGATACCCATGGTACGCCGATCATGATCGCCGCCGAGAAGGAAGGCATCACGCCGCAGGAATTCGTGGCAAAAATCGCCGCCGGCCGCCCGCAATACCTGAACGGCTTCCACATCGCCTTCGACAACTGGTATTCGACCGATTCGCCGGAAAACGTCGAACTCTCGCAAGCCATCTACCGCAAGCTGCGCGAGGAAGGCCTGATCGTCACCAAGACCGTCGACCGTTTCTACGATCCGGTCAAGGGCATGTTCCTGGCCGACCGCAACATCAAGGGCGAGTGCCCGACCTGCCACGCCAAGGACCAGTACGGCGACAACTGCGAAGTCTGCGGCGCCGCCTACCAGCCGACCGAGCTGATCAATCCGTTCTCGGTGTTCACCGGCTCGACCCCGATCCTGAAGCCGTCGGAACAGTATTTCTTCAAGCTGTCCGACCCGCGCTGCTTCGCCTTCCTGAAGGAATGGCTGAACACCCCGGGCCGCCTGCAGCCGGAAATGGTGAATAAAGTCTCCGAATGGCTGGGCGAAGCCGGCGAAAAGCTGGCCGACTGGGACATTTCCCGTGACGCGCCTTACTTCGGCATCCCGATTCCGGATGCGCCGGGCAAGTTCTTCTACGTCTGGCTGGACGCGCCGGTCGGCTACCTGGCCTCGCTGAAGAACTACTTCGACAAGAACGGCATGGACTTCGAGGCCTTCCTGAAGGACCCGGACGCCGAACAGGTCCACTTCATCGGCAAGGACATCGTGTCCTTCCACCTGCTGTTCTGGCCGGCGATGCTGAATTTCTCGGGTCACCCGATCATCGACAAGCTGAAGGTCGCCGTCCACGGCCACCTGACGGTCAACAACGAAAAGATGTCGAAGTCGCGCGGCACCGGCATCTCGCCGCTGCGCTACCTGGAACTGGGCATGAACCCGGAGTGGCTGCGCTACTACCTGGCGTTCAAGCTGAATGCAAAAGTCGAGGACCTGGACTTCAACGGCGACGACTTCGTGGCCCGCGTCAACAGCGACCTGATCGGCAAGTACGTGAACATCGCCAGCCGTTGCGCCGGCTTCATCGCCAAGAAATTCGACGGCAAGCTGGCGTCCGACCTGTCGGCCGGCGCGCAGGACTGGATCGCGAAGGCCCTGACGGTCGATGGCGCCGAGCGCCAGGTTTCCATCGCCGCCGCCTTCGAGGCGCGCGAATACGGCCGCGCCCTGCGCGAGATCATGGAAATCGCCGACGTCACCAACCAGTACGTCGACGAGAACAAGCCCTGGCTGCTGGCCAAGGACGAAACGAAAGTCGCCGAGCTGCACGAAGTCTGCACCGTCGCCCTGATCCTGTTCCGCCAGCTGACCGTGATGCTGTCGCCGGTGCTGCCGCAGGTGGCCGCGCGCGTCGCCGAATTCCTGGGCGACGCCGCGTTCTCCTGGGCCGACACGCAAGGCGCGGCCGTCTACGACACCATGCTGGGCCGCACCATCGGCGTCTATAGCCACCTGATGCAGCGCGTCGATGCGAAGATGATCGAGAACCTGTTCGACAAGCCTGCCCCGAACCCGGCCTCGGACGCCGTTCTCCAAGCCGAAGCAGCCAGCGACGCCACCGCCGTTGAGGCAGCTCCGGCAGGCGCCGACATCGAGGAACTCGCGCCGGAAATCTCGATCGATGATTTCGCGAAGATCGATCTGCGCGTGGCCAGGATCGTCAACTGCGAACACGTCGAAGGCGCCGGCAAGCTGCTGCGCCTGACGCTGGACGTGGGCGAAGGCCGCCACCGCAACGTGTTCTCGGGTATCAAATCGGCGTTCAAGCCGGAAGACCTGGTCGGCAAGCTGACGGTGATGGTCGCCAACCTGGCCCCGCGCAAGATGAAGTTCGGCATCTCGGAAGGCATGGTGCTGTGCGCATCGAGCGCCGACGAGAAAGCCAATCCGGGCCTGTACCTGCTCGATCCGATGCCGGGCGCGACCCCGGGCATGCGCATCCGCTAAGCAAGGTTCGGTACAACAAGAACCGGTCCGCCAGCCCGCGCAGGCGGGTTGCGCAGGACTGCGAAATCCTTCCGCCGCCTCTGAGGAAACACATTCCCCGGGCGCAAGGCGGCGTTATAATGCCGTGTTTTTCCAGAAACTTGCGCTCCAGACGCCCCCTTCAAACTCTTTTGATAGGCAGATAATAAAATGACCGAATTGAATCCCCTCCGTCATATTCCACAAGCCAATGTGTTCCGCAAGGGCGACGTCTTCGTTCTCTTCGGCGAACTGTTCGGCCGTGGCTACGTGAATGGCCTGATCGATGAGGCGCGCAAGGCGGGCATGACCATCGTCGGCATCACCGTCGGCCGCCGCGACGAGTCCGGCGCCCTGCGCGCCCTGACCGCCGAGGAACACGCGGAAGCGGAAGAAAAGCTGGGTGGCCGCATCGTCAACATCCCGCTGATGGCCGGCTTCGACATGGATGCCCCGGAGGGCGAGCAGAACCCGACCGAACTGCTGTCGGGTATCAAGCTGAAAACCTGGCAAGACGACAAGCTGGACTGGGAAAAGATCGAGCGCTGCCGCGAAGCCGGCGTGCGCCGCTTCACCACCAGCGCGGCCCAGGCCATGGCCGAGATCGATAAACTGATCCCGGAAGGCGCCAACGTCTTCTTCGCCCACACCATGGCCGGCGGCATCCCGAAGATCAAGGCTTTCCTGGCGATCGCCAACCGCATCTACAAGGGCCGCGGCGAGCGCTTCGAATCCTCGCGCGCCCTGCTCGACAGCGACCTGGGCAAGCTGATCCTGATGAACTTCGACGAAGTCACGGCCAATACGCTCAAGTACCTGATCGATGCCTCCGCGCCGATCCGCGAGCGCGTCAAGAAAGCCGGTGGCGAAGTGCGCTACACCGCCTACGGCTACCACGGCACCGAGATCCTGATCGGCGGCCAGTACGTCTGGCAGACCTACACCAACTACACCCAGGGCTACGCCAAGATGCGCCTGGAAAGCATCGCCGAAGCCGCCTGGAAGGATGGCATCGCCGCGACCGTCTTCAACTGCCCGGAAATCCGCACCAACTCGTCGGACATCTTCGTCGGCGTCGAACTCTCGCTGTTCCCGCTGCTGCTGGCCCTGAAGAAGGAAGGCGGCGGCGAATGGGCAGAGAAGCAATGGGCGATCTGCCAGGACCTGCTGGGCGAAGGCACCTCGCTGCAGTCGCTGCTCGACACCATCGAGCAATACAACAACGACGCCACCAGCGCCCAGTTCCGCAATTTCGAAGCCTGGCCGATGGACAACACCCCGGCCCTGGCCGAGGTCATGATCGGCACCTCGGAAGCCATCACCGACCTGCACAAGGACAAGAAGGCCCTGATCACCGACCACCTGTCCTCGCTGGTGCTGGAAGGCGCCGGTCCGCTGATGTTCCACGGCGCGTCGGAAAAGATCGCCCCGGTGCTGTGGCTGAACCACGACATCATCGCCCGCCAGCTGAACGCGCTGCATTCGTAAACCTTGACGCCGGGGCTGCCGGGCAGAACAATCTGCCTCGCCGTCCCGGCTTTCTTTTTATTGAGCAAGAAAATGCCTAAATTTACCGGTTACGTTTCCGACCACACCAAGTTCATCGAAGAGCTGAAGTCCAAGACCCCTGGCATGGAGCAGCGCCAGATCGAAGGCCGCAACCTGCTGTGGGACAAGGCGCCGATCTCGCTGGACGAACAGGCGCGCATCCAGGAATCGCGCCTGCGCCAGCAAGCCTACCCGTACCAGTCCAAGGTCTAAGGCACCACAGGCATGACGCCGCAGCAGGCCACGCCGGGCGCAGCGCCCGAAGCGCTGGCCGACCCCGTGCAGGAGATGGGCGTGCCGGGCGTCGCCACGCCGGGTGTCGCTACGCCGGACGCCACCGCGCTCGACGATGCGGCCGCCGCCGCCATTGCGCGGCTGTACGGCGAACCGTTGCTGCGCATGCCCAACGACCTCTACATTCCGCCCGACGCGCTCGAGATCTTCCTCGACGCCTTCGAGGGGCCGCTCGACCTGCTGCTCTACCTGATCCGCCGGCAGAACTTCAACATCCTCGATATCCCGATGGCGCAGGTGACCCTGCAATACCTGGAGTACGTGGAACAGATCCGGCAAAGCAACCTGGAGCTGGCGGCCGAGTACCTCTTGATGGCGGCCATGCTGATCGAGATCAAGTCGCGCATGTTGCTACCCAAAAGGCAGGACGACCTGGTCGAGGACGTCGGCGACCCGCGCGCCGAGCTGGTGCGCCGGCTGCTGGAATACGAGCAGATCAAGCTGGCCGCCGTACAGCTGGGCACGCTGCCGCAGGAAGGGCGCGACTTCCAGCGTCCCTCGCTGCCGGTCGAACAGGGCCTGGCGCCGGTGCTGCCGCACGTCGATCCGCACGACCTGCAGCGCGCCTGGCTCGACGTGCTACGCCGGGCAAAGCTGACCCAGCACCACCGCATCGGGCGCCAGGAACTGTCGGTGCGCGAGCACATGTCGGCCATCCTGCGTACACTGCAGTCGCAGCGCTTCGTCGAATTCGGCGAACTGTTCGCCGGCCACGCCACGGTGCCCATCGTGGTCGTGCATTTCGTCGCCCTGCTCGAGCTGGCCAAGGAAACCCTGGTCGAAATCACCCAGGCCGAACCGTTCGCGCCGATCTACGTGCGCCTGGCCTATTCGCCGGCCTGAAGGCCCGGGCGCTCTCTACTTTCGCACACACTCACCATGAAAATCATCTCCACCATTGACGAATTGCGCGACCAGCTGCGCGGCCAACTGCGCACCGCTTTCGTGCCGACGATGGGCAACCTGCACGAAGGCCACCTGTCGCTGATGCGCCTGGCGCGCAAGCACGGCGACCCAGTGGTCGCCTCCATCTTCGTCAATCGCCTGCAGTTCGGCCCGAACGAGGACTTCGACAAGTACCCGCGCACCTTCCAGGCCGACGTCGAGAAACTGGAAAAGGAAGGCGTCTACGTGCTGTTCGCGCCGACCGAGAAGGACCTGTACCCGGAGCCCCAGGAATACCGCGTGCAGCCGCCCGACACCCTCGGCAACACGCTGGAAGGCGAATTCCGTCCGGGCTTCTTCAACGGCGTGTGCACGGTGGTGACCAAGCTGTTCTCCTGCGTGCAGCCGCGCGTGGCGGTGTTCGGCAAGAAGGACTACCAGCAGTTGATGATCGTGCGTAACATGGCGCGCCAGTTCGCCCTGCCGACCGAGATCATCGGCGCCGAGACCTACCGTGCCGAAGATGGCCTGGCCCTGTCCTCGCGCAACATGTACCTGTCGCCGGAAGAACGCGCCGAAGCGCCGGCGCTGTACGCCGCGCTGAATTTCGTCGCGGGCGAGATGCGCGCCGGCCACCTCGACACATTCTCGGTCGAGCGCGACGCGATGGCCCAGCTGTCGAGCCGCGGCTGGAAGCCGGACTACATCTCGGTGCGCAAGCGCATCGACCTGCAGCCGCCTTCGGCCGGCGACCTGGCGCAGGGCACGCCGCTGGTGGTGCTGGCCGCCGCCAAGCTCGGCACCACGCGCCTGATCGACAACCTCGAAATCTGAGGACCACGGCGGCGCTGCACTTTTGCAAATAACTATTTATTTTTTGCAACATCATGCACGGCGGTTTATACTGCCGTGCACCGGCAAAACAGCCGGAGATATTCGCTGCAAGGATAGTCGCCGTGACCGATTCCCCCTCCCGTCCGCCCCGCAAAGGGCCGCCCCGTCCCGCTGACGTACTGGCGCGCATGGCGCCGAACGCGTCGCCGCACGCGATGCGCGACCCCTTCGACATCGGCGAGACCTTCACCGCCCTGGCCGACACCGGCGAGCCCCTGACCATCTATCCGGCCAACCTGCCGGAGCCGCGGCTGGCGCGCATCGCGTCGGTCGATCCGGAAGAGCCGCACTTCGTGCTCGACCTGGTCGGCGACGAGCCGCTGGCGTCCGGCCGCGCCACCTTCGTCGCCGCGCTGGGCGGCAACGCCAAGCTGCAGTTCGAGCTGGAAAGCGATTGGGCCGCCCTGCCCGGCCAGCCGAACATGGTACCTGCCGTGTTCCCGGAATCCTGCCTGGTGCTGAACCGGCGCTCGGCCCAGCGCTGCGATACGCCGCTGAACGGCAACTACGCCGCCACCTTCACCCTGCTCAACAAGCAGTACGAACTGCCGCTGTGCGACTACTCGACCGGCGGCGTCGGCCTGCGCGCCACGCCCGACCAGGCGGTGGGCCTCCACGTCGGCAAGAAGCTGAAGGGCGTGCGCCTGCAGTTGGGACCGGCGCTGGTGATCGTCGCCGACCTCGAAGTGCGCCTGCTGCGGCCTTTCCGTAGCTTCCTGCTGGGCGAGCAGGTGCAGATCGGCTGCAGTTTCGAGCAGATCGAGATGCAGATGCACCAGCAGTTGCAGCGGCTGATCGGCAGCGGGCGCGATCGCCAGCCGGCTTGAGAGATTTGAGGTTGCCGTTGTAGGGTGGGCACTCGTGCCCACGCGGTACGGCGCTTGCGATGCGCTGAAGTCCGCAGGATGGGAGAAGCCCGCTTAGGGACCTTGGATGAGGGCGCGTCAATGCATGTCGTGAGACCGCGTGGGCACAAGTGCCCACCCTACGAAAAGCATGAACCGATCACGCATGCGGGCGAAGAACCTTTCCCTTACTGTGTCACCGCCTGCGCCCAGGCCAGCGCCGACAGGTGCGCCTTGTTGACTTCCAGCGGGCTGAGGTCGAGCGCGGCGGCGAGCGAACCCACCAGGTTCGAGCTCAGTTCGCAGGCTTCGGCCAACGCCAGGTAAGGCCCGTACAGGCCGTCGCGCGCGAGCAGCGCGCGCACCACTTCCGCCGGCAGCGGCACGGTGTCGAGCACTTCCTTCATCGGCAGGCCGAGCAGGCGGTCGAGCAGCGAGAACATGCCGGCGACGAACAGGTTCTCGGCTTCGCCCTTGGCCAGGGCCTTCTGGCCAAGGAGCTCGGTCAGGCGCCCGCGCACCACCGCCGTCTCCATCAGCACCGGCGAATAGCCGCTGGTGCTGGCGCTCGCCAGCAGCAGGGTCAGCCAGCGGTAGAGCGGCGCGTAGCCCATCAGGGCGATCGCCTGGCGGAGTGATTGCACCTCGCGGCCGGCGCCGAAGCCGGCCGAGTTGATGTTGCGCAGCAGCTTGTAGGTCAGCGCCGGGTCGCGCTTGAGCACGCCCTCCAGCTTCGGGATGTCCTCGTTCTCCTGCACCATCTGCATCAGCTGCAGGATGATGGCCTGGGTCGGGTTCAGGCCCTTGACCGGGTTGCCCGGACGCGGCGTCAGGTGCAGCTTGCCGACGAAGGCTTCCAGCCCCAGTGCGGCGCAGGCATCGTAGTCGATCCAGTTGCTCACCGGCCGGCCGATCATGCGCAGCGAGGATTGCTTGGCCGCGGCATAGGTGCGGGCCTGCTCGGCCACGTCGATGCCGGCGAAGCGCATCTCGACGTGGGAAGCGTAGGGCACCAAGGCTTTGGTGAGGTTGCCGACTTCCAGGCCGCGCAGCGAAATGCCGACACCGCCGGCGCGTACCGCCTGCACGGCGGCGCGGGTGTCCGGGTCCATCAGGTAACGCGCCTGCAGGCTCAGCACGGTGCGCTCGGGCGGCAACGCGAACAGCGCGTCGGTCGAGAGCATGGCGGGAACGGCGTCGAGGAACAGGACCTTGTCGCGCAGCAGCCAGCCGTGCTCCTCGTGCTGGACGTGGGCGGCGACGAAGCCGACCAGTTGTTCCAGGTCGGTGTCGAGGACCGGCTGGCCGCCCTGCTGCCAGAGCAGCTCGTAGCCGATGACGCGCTGCGCGGGATCGAGCAGCGGTTCGCGAACGATGTAGTTTTTGTGGTGCATGAAAAGCGGCGCGAATGGAACAGAAGGCCGGAACAGGCATCCGGACGGCGCGTCCAGCCCCCGGTCAGAACCCGAGGCTGTCGAGCAGGTCGTCGACCTGGCCCTGGTCGGCCACGACGTCGGTGTTGCCCTCGGGCTTGATCTGCGGCCCGTTCAGCAGGCCGCTGTCCAGCTCGCGCTTGATTTCGCTCGGCGCGAAGTCGATCAGCACCTGCACCAGCTGCTTTTCCAGGTCTTGCGCGATCGAGGTGATCTTGCCGATCACCTGGCCGGTCAGGTCCTGGAAGTCCTGGGCCATCATGATGTCCATCAGCTGGCCGCGGGTGGCGACGGCCGCCCGTTCGGATTCGGCGAGCGAGGCCATGGTGCGCTCGGCCAGGGCGCGCCAGCCGGCATCGCCCTCAGGCTGGCTGTCGAGCAGGGCCTGCCACTGGCCGCGCAGCTCGGCACTGCGGGTTTCGATGCCGTCCTGCAGGGGGCCGGCCGTATCGGTGGCGTCGAGCACGCGCTTGGCGGACTGCTCCGACAGGCGCGCCACGTAATCGAGGCGGTCGCGCGCGTCGGGAATGTCGCTGGCGGCCTTCTCGATCAGCTTGTCCAGGCCCAGGCCGCGCAGGCTGTCGTGCAGCGCGCGCGTCATGTGGCCGATGCGGCTTAGCATCTCTTCCTGGGAAGCCGCGTCCAGCGTCTGCTCCGACATGTCAGGCCTTTTCCATCTTCTCGAAGATCTTGTTCAGCTTCTCGTCGAGCGTGGCGGCCGTGAACGGCTTGACCACGTAGCCGCTGGCGCCCGCCTGGGCGGCGGCGATGATGTTTTCCTTCTTCGCTTCCGCGGTCACCATCAGCACCGGCAGCTTGGCCAGCGCGGGATCGGCGCGGATGTTCTGCAGCATGGTCAGCCCGTCCATGTTGGGCATGTTCCAGTCCGAGACCACGAAGTCGAACTGCTCGCTGCGCAGCTTGGCCAGGGCCATGACGCCGTCTTCCGCTTCGTCGACGTTGGCGTAACCCAGTTCTTTCAACAAGTTCCGGACGATGCGCCGCATCGTCGAGAAATCGTCAACAACTAGGAAACGCATCTTTGGATCAGCCATGAATTACTCCGTTGATTCTTTTACTATGGTTAGTGTGGCTTGAGGCGCTGCAACAAGCAGCCTCAAGGATAGCATTTTTGTTGCCGTACGGCGATAAAACCGGTGTAAAACGCAACGATCCGGATCAAACCCGCAACGCGCGTCCGCCCTGGGCCGCGAGGTGTCCCAGCACCAGTCCGGGCAAGGCTTGCAGGGGCGCCACTTCGTGGGCGGCGCCGATCGCGATCGCCTCGCGCGGCATGCCGAACACGACACAGGAGGCCTCGTCCTGGGCGAAGTTGTGCGCGCCGGCGTTTTTCATCTCCAGCATACCAGCAGCGCCGTCCTTACCCATGCCCGTCAGGATCACGCCGACCGCGTTCTTGCCCGCAGCCAAGGCCGCCGAACGGAACAGCACGTCGACCGACGGCCGGTGCCGGTTGACCGGATCGGTCTGTTCGATCCTGGTCATGTAGTTGGCGCCCGAGCGCGTGAGCAGCAGGTGCGAATGACCCGGCGCGATGTAGGCATGGCCCGGCAGGATACGCTCGTTGCCGGCCGCTTCGGTCACGCTGATCCGGCACAGCGAGTCGAGACGCCGCGCAAACGAACTGGTGAAGCCTTCCGGCATGTGCTGGGCGATCAGGATGCCCGGGCAGTCCGACGGCATCTGCATCAGGAATTCGCGGATCGCCTCGGTGCCGCCGGTGGAGGCGCCGATGATGATCAGCTTCTCCGACGAGATCAACGGACTGCGCAGCGCCTGCAGCGTACTCGGGGCCGGGGCCTGGTGCACGCTGCGCGCCCTGACACGGGCGCGCGCGGCGGCGCGGATCTTGTCGGTGATCAGTTCGGTGTACTCGCGCATGCCGGTCTGGATCGAGATCTTCGGCTTGGTCACGAAGTCGACCGCGCCCAGTTCCAGTGCGCGCATCGTGATCTCGGAACCGCGCTCGGTCAGCGAGGACACCATCAGCACCGGCATCGGGCGCAGGCGCATCAGCTTTTCCAGGAAGTCGAGGCCGTCCATCTTCGGCATCTCGACGTCGAGGGTGAGCACGTCGGGGTTGTGTTTCTTGATCAGTTCGCGCGCCACCAGGGGATCGGGCGCGGTCGCCACGACTTCCATGTCGGTTTGCGAATTGACGATCTCGCTCATCACGCTGCGGATCAGGGCCGAATCGTCGACGATCAGTACCTTGGTTTTCATCGTCTTTCCTTTCGGGGTCAGAACAGGTCGATTTCGCCGCCGACGGGCTCGACCTTGAGACGCTTGGCGTAGTCGAGCTCGCGCTTGGCCAGCGTATCGTTCTGGGTTTGCATCAATTTCTTTACTAACACCTTGCCCGTGCGCGGGAAGAAGTACACCTTGCGCGGGTAGATGTCGTTCAGGTCCTCGGCCAGCACCGGGATCCGCTCGGTCTTCAGGAACTGGGTCACGAAGGCGGCGTTGCGCTCGCCCACGTTCATGGCGGTGAAGCCGCGCAGCACGGCGCCGCCGCCGAACACCTTCGCTTCCAGGTTCTCGCGGCGCGCCCCCGCCTTGAGCAGGTCGTTGATCAGGACTTCCATCGCATAGCTGCCGTAGCGCATCGACGCCGACACCGGGCTGCCGGCGTCGCCGCCGCCGTCGGGCAGCATGAAGTGGTTCATGCCGCCCAGGCCGGTGATGCGGTCGCGGATGCAGGCCGACACGCAGGAGCCGAGCACGGTCACGATCAGCATGTTCTTGCCGGTGTAGTAGTACTCGCCCGGCAGGATCTTGGCCGCCTCGACGTCGAAAGTGCGGTCGTAATAGACGTTGGTGGCGAAGTGGCTGTTCGAATGCATGGTGGAGTACGCTTCAGGCGCCCTTGCCGTTGAGTTCATAGACCGTCTTGCCGCGCAGGCGCAGCGAGTCGGAAACGTAGAGGAAATTCTCGGAGTGGCCGGCGAACAGCAGCGCATGCGGCTTCATCAGCGGCACGAAGCGCGACAGGATCTTGCGCTGGGTGTTCTTGTCAAAATAAATCATGACGTTGCGGCAGAAAATCGCATCGAACTGGCCGCTCACCGGCCAGCTGTCGGCCAGCAGGTTCAGTTGCCGGAACGTGACCAGCTGGCGCAGTTCCGGGCGCACCCGCACCATGCCTTCATGGCGGCCCTTACCGCGCAGGAAGAAGCGCTTGAGCCGCTCCTGCGACATCTTCTCCACCCGCTCGACGCCGTACACGCCCTCGCTGGCCGTGGCCAGCACGTTGGTGTCGATGTCGGTGGCGACGATCTGCACGTTCGGCGTGAGCGTGTTGAAGGCTTCGCACACGGTCATGGCGATCGAGTACGGCTCCTCGCCGGTCGAGCTGGCCGAGCACCAGATCGTGAGCGGTTCGCCGGCACGGCCACGCAGGCGCAGCACGTGCTCGGCCAGCAGCGGGAAGTGGTGGGCTTCGCGGAAGAACGAGGTCAGGTTGGTGGTCAGCGCATTCGTGAAGGCTTCCCACTCCTGCTCCATGCGGCCGGCTTCCAGGCCGTCGAGGTAGGTCGCGAACGACTGGATGCCGGTGGCGCGCAGGCGCCGCGCCAGGCGGCTGTAGACCATTTCCTCCTTGCTGTCGGCCAGCGAGATGCCGGCCTGGCGGTAGATCAGGGCGCGCACCCGCTCGAAGTCGGCGCGCGTGAAGTCAAATTCCTTGACCGTGTCGGATTTATGTAGCGGCACTTTGCCTTACCTTCGTGTTCGTTGCGGGTGTCAGTACGAGCCCGCGATTGCCTTGCTCGGTGCCCTACCCTGCCCGCCGGTTAAGCGGCCAGCTTGTCGACCAGGCCCATCTCGGCCGACGACATCAGGCGGTCGATGTCGACCAGGATCAGCATGCGCTCGTCCACGGTGCCCAGGCCGATCAGGTAGTCGGTGCTGAAGGCGGTGCCCATGTCCGGCGCCGGCTTGATCTGGTCCGGGGTCAGGGTCGTGACGTCGGACACGCTGTCGACCACCATGCCCATCACGCGGCCGCCGATGTTCAGGATGATGACGACGGTGAACTGGTCGTAGGTCGGGGTGCCGAGATTGAACTTGATGCGCATGTCCACCACCGGGATGATGATGCCGCGCAGGTTGATCACGCCCTTGATGAATTCGGGGGCGTTGGCGATCCGGGTCACGGCTTCGTAGCCGCGGATTTCCTGCACTTTCAGGATGTCGATGCCGTACTCTTCCGAGCCGAGGGTGAAGGCCAGGTATTCGAGTCCGGCGTCGGCGCCCTGCGCCGGGTTATGTTGGGTAATGGACATGTTTTTCCTTTTGTTTTCAATTCATTGACGGGGCCAGCGCCTCGTCGGCCAGCTGGCGCGACGAGCGCACCAGGGCGGCCACGTCGAGGATCAGCGAGACGCCGCCATCGCCCAGGATGGTCGCGCCCGAGATGCCGGACACCTTGCGGTAATTCGCTTCCAGGTTCTTCACCACCACGTGCTGCTGGCCGACCAGGTCGTCGATCAGGAGCGCGGCGCGGCGGCCTTCGGACTCCAGGATCACGACGATGCCCTCGGCCGGGTCCATCGAACGCGGCGCGATGTCGAACACGCCGTACAGCGGGATCAGCGGCAGGTATTCGCCGCGCACCTTCAGCACCTGGCCGCGGCCGGCGATGTCGCGGATGTCCTCGCGGCGCGGCTGCAGCGACTCGACGACGAACCCAAGTGGAAGGATATAGATTTCCTCACCGCAACGGATTGTCATGCCATCCAAAATCGCCAAAGTCAGGGGCAAGGAGATGGAAATCGTGGTGCCAAAGCCACGCGCGGAGCGGATATCGACCGAACCGCCCATGGCCGTGATGTTACGTTTGACAACATCCATGCCGACGCCGCGCCCCGAGACATCGGTCACGATCTCGGCGGTCGAGAAGCCTGGCGCGAAGATCAGCTGCCACACGTCCGAGTCGCTCATGCTGTCGGACACGGCCAGGCCGCTCTGCGCGGCCTTGGCCAGGATCTTCTCGCGGTTCAGGCCGGCGCCGTCGTCGGCCACTTCGATCACGATGTTGCCGCCCTGGTGGCCGGCCGACAGGAACAGGCGTCCCGCCTCCGACTTGCCGGCCGCCGCGCGCGCATCGGGCATCTCGATGCCGTGGTCGATGCTGTTCCTCACCAGGTGGGTCAGCGGATCGACGATGCGCTCGATCAGGCCCTTGTCCAGTTCGGTCGCAGCGCCATGGGTGATGAAGTCGACCTTCTTGCCGAGCTTGCCGGCCAGGTCGCGCACCATGCGCGGGAAGCGCGAGAACACGAAGTCCATCGGCATCATGCGGATCGACATCACCGCTTCCTGCAGCTCGCGGGTATTGCGCGTCAGCTGGGACACCGAGGACAGCAGGCGCTCGTGCAGCATCGGGTCGAGCCCGCTGGAACGCTGCTCGATCATGGCCTGGGTGATGACCAGTTCGCCGATCAGGTTGATCAGCTGGTCGACCTTCTCCACCGAGACGCGGATCGAGGACGACTCGGCGCCCTTCTCGTCCTTCTTGACCGCTTTCTTCTCTTCGTGCTGCTCCACCACGGCTGCCGCCGCCACGACCGCCTTCGGCTGGGCCTCGGCGCCCGCCATCGCGCGGATCTGCTCGATCGGCTGGAAGAAGCCGTAGCCGCGCTCGTCGTCCGAGCGCTCGTCGGTGGCGGCCGGCGCCTCGTCGGCCGGGTCGAAGAAGCCGTAGCCCTGCTCGTCCTCGATGCGGGCCCGCTCGGCCGCTTCCAGCGCGCGCTGTTCCAGCGTGAGCGGCGGCGCCTCGAAGATCTTCAGGTCGTCCGGATCGAGGACAAACGAGCAGATGGCGACGATGTCGTCCAGGCTCTCGTGGGTGGTGATGATCAGCGCGCTACGGCCGCCCTCGAGCGGCGTGACCGAGACCCGGCCCATCAGGCCGAGTTCGTCCACCAGGGCGTTGATGTCGCGCTGGGCGACGCTGGGCAGCTCGATCTTGTAGCGGTGCGCGCCCTCGCCGGTCTGGGCTTTCGGCTCGGCGTGGAGAAACGAAGGCGCTACCAGCGAAGCGACCGGCACCAGGCCCTCGGACAGGTCGTGCAGCACCATGCGCACGTTGGCGACCGTGTCCTGGTCGACCGCGGCGCCGTTGCGGTGGCCGTCGAGCTGCATCTTGAGCGTGTCCTTGGCGGCCAGGAAGGCATCCACGTGCTGCGAGGTGAGCGCCATCTCGCCCTTGCGGATCCGGTCCAGCAAGGATTCCAGCACGTGGGTGACCTCGCTCATGTCGGTGATGCCGAAGGTCGAGGCGCCGCCCTTGACCGAGTGGGCGGTGCGGAAGATCGCGTTCAGGTCTTCGGCGTCGGGCGCGGCCAGGTCGACCGCCAGCAGCAGCCGCTCCATTTCGGCGAGCAGCTCTTCGGCTTCGTCGAAAAAGACCTGGTAAAACTGGCTGATGTCGATCGTCATGACAGATTCCGGTGCGGTGGGCGATGCATCCGCATCAGCCGATCACTTTTTTGACGACCTCGATCAGGCGCTGCGGGTCGAACGGCTTGACCAGCCAGCCGTTGGCGCCGGCCGCACGGCCCTTCGATTTCATTTCGTCCGAGGACTCGGTGGTCAGCATCAGGATCGGCACCTTCTGGTACTCGGGCAAGCCGCGCAGCTGCTTGATCAGCGCCAGGCCGTCCATGCGCGGCATGTTCTGGTCGGTCAGGACCAGGTCCACGGTCTGCTGGCGCGCCTTGTCCAGGCCGTCCTGGCCGTCGACCGCTTCCACCACCTGGTAACCGGCCGCCTTCAGGCTGAACGCCACCATCTGGCGCAGCGAGCTCGAATCGTCGACCGCGAGAATTGTTTTAGCCATGTTTTGCTCCTGCTGTTTTCTGTGCCCGGTACACTGCCGGGGATGGTTGTTGTGGTGGGCGAACCGTCAGAACAGTTCGATGTCCCCGCTTTCGAGGTGCCGCTGCTCGACCGACTTGCGCAGCACGCTGCGCAGTTCGAGCGACTGGATGGCCAGCGCCATGCTGACCTTGCCGAGGCGATCGACGATTTCCTCGCTGCCGGTCTCCGGCGCGATGTCCGAGCCATGCTCGTCCAGCGTGCCGAGGAATTCGCGCAGGCCGGTCACGCGCTTGAGGGTGCGGTCGATCAGCTGGCTGGTCATGTCCTGGAACTGCATGCTGGTGATCGCCGTGTTCACGTGGCCGCCGATCTCGCCGCTCATCGCCGCCAGCGCGGCGCTGTCCTCGGGAGTCGGCGTGCCGCCCGCCAGCAGGCGGTCGATCGCCTCCTGGCGCGCGCTGACCGCGCCATGGATGGCCATGAAGCTGCTGGTCAGCTTCTCGATCGCTTCTTCCAGCAGCAGCTCGGTCTGCAGCAGGTCGGTCTCGACCTCGCTGAGGTGGCGTCGCCCGTGCGCCGACACGCCGGAGAGCAGCCGCTTGACGTGCGAGCCCAAAATCTTTTTTCTTGTCATTATTGTCCTCCTGTCAGACGAGGCAGCTCATTGCGTGGCCGCGGTGACGGCCTTCGCCGCCGCCTCGCCGTCCTCGGCCGGCACGTCGAGCGTGGCGGCGTCGCGCATGACGGCGTCTTCGGTGCGCTTGTTCATCACGATGATGCTGATGCGGCGGTTGATCGGATTGAAGGGGTCGGCGCGGTCGAGCGGCGCGGCCGCGGCCAGCCCGACCACGCGCAGGATCTTCTCGTCGGCCAGGCCGCCCACCACCATCGCGCGGCGCGAGGCGTTGGCGCGGTCGGCGGACAGCTCCCAGTTGCTGTAGCCGGCGTCGCTGTAGTACGGCGTCGAATCGGTATGGCCCGACAGGCCGATCCGGTTCGGCACGTCGTTCAGCACCATGCCCAGCACTTCCAGGATGTCGCGGGTATAGGGCTGCAACTGGGCCTTGGCGAGCGCGAACATCGGGCGGTTCTGCTCGTCCACGATCTGGATGCGCAAGCCTTCGCTGGTGATGTCGAGCAGCAGCTGGTTCTTGTACTTCTTCAGCGTCGGATTGGCTTCGATGATCGATTCGATCTTGGTCTTGAGCGTGCGCAGGCGCTCGCCCTCGGCCCGTTCGAGCGCGGCCTTGGCAGCGTTCAGGTCATACGTCTTGTGCTCGGGCGGGGTCTCGCCGTGCTTGACCTGGCCATTGCGGCGCGTCAGGTCGGCGCCGCCGCCCTTGATCACCGAGGAGCTGTCGCCCGAGCCGGAACCGCCCGACATCGCCACCTTCAGCGGGTTCTTGAAGAAGTCGGAAATGCCCTCGAGGTCGCCCTTGGAGGTCGAGCCGAGCAGCCACATCAGCAGGAAGAAGGCCATCATCGCCGTCACGAAGTCGGCGTAGGCGATCTTCCAGGCGCCGCCATGGTGCCCGCCGGCGGTCTTCTTGATCCGCTTGACGATGATCGGGCGCATTCCTTCGTCGGCCATGGGTACTCGTGTAGGTCAGTGAATGGTGGGAACAGCGTGCGGCTTACTTGCCCTTGGACTTCTTGATGTGCTCTTCCAGCTCGGCGAAGCTCGGGCGCTCGGTCGAGTACAGCACCTTGCGGCCGAATTCGACCGCCAGCGCCGGCGCATAGCCGTTCAGGCTGGCCAGCAGCGTGACCTTCACGCACTGGAACATCTTCGAGGACTCGTCGAGCTTCTGCTCGAGCAGGTTGGCGAGCGGGCCGACGAAGCCGTAGGCCAGCAGGATGCCGAGGAAGGTGCCGACCAGCGCCTTGGCGATCAGGATGCCCAGCTCGGCCGGCGGCAGGCCCACCGATTCCATGGTGTGCACCACGCCCATCACCGCCGCCACGATACCGAAGGCCGGCAGGCCGTCGCCGAGCTTGGCGATCACGTGGGCCGGCACCGCGCCCTCGTGGTGGTGGGTCTCGATCTCGTTGTCCATCAGGTTCTCGATCTGGAAGGCGTCCATGTTGCCCGAGACCATGAGGCGCAGGTAGTCGGCCATGAATTCGACGATGTGGTGGTCGGCCAGCACCAGCGGGTACTTGGAGAACAGCGGGCTGGCCTCGGGCGCCTCGATGTCGCCTTCGATCGACATCAGGCCTTCCTTGCGCACCTTGGAGAGCACGTCGAACAGCAGCGCCATCAGCTCCATGTACATTTCCTTGGTGTACGCCGAGCCCTTGAACACCGAAGGCAGCGCCTTCATGGTGGCCTTGATGGCCTTGTTGTTATTACCGACAAAGAATGCGCCCACGGCCGCGCCGCCGATCATCAGCAGTTCGATCGGCTGGAACAGCACGGCCGCGTGACCGCCGGCCAGGATGAAGCCGCCGAACACCGAGGCACAGACAATGACGTAACCAATAATAACTAACAAGACACTGCTCCAGAGGAATAACCAGCGGGCGGACGCTTCGGATGTTCAGGGATTTCGCATCCCGAAAAAAACATTTACGCAGGGAACTACAATAGCTGGAACAATAGCGGGAGAATGGCCTGTGAGCAAGTAAAAGTGCCGGGAATGTCGCCTAAAAGTGCCATATATAGAGAGTTCGACCAGTCTCCGGCACGTCGACCGCGATGCTTGCTGTGCTTTCGGCAATGGCGAACTCGTAACTCATCAGCATGCTGCCGGGGCGCATCTCGCGCCGTGCCTTGTGCCACAGGGCCGTCATGGCGGCCGGCGACAGGTAGGCGAACACGGCGTCGTAGTCGGCGAAATCGAGCGACTCGTAGTCACCGCGCAGGAACACGGCGCGGCTGCCCGCGAAGCGCGCGCGCAGCCAGCTGGCCAGCCAGGGCAGCGGCGCCAGCTCGATGCCGGTCGCGCGCACGTCGGGCCGGCGCCGCGCCAGGTGCAGCACCAGGCCGCCCAGGCCGCTGCCGATATCGATCACCGCCAGCTCCCTCCCCTGCGGCAACTGCCGCGCCACCGCCTCCCAGGCTTCCCGCCCGGAGGGGTAGTAAGGCACCTGGGTGCGAAAGGTCGACCAGTACAGCACCAGCATGAACAGGAACACGGCCAGGAACAGCCAGGGCGGGACCTCGAACTGGCTGGCACCGAACACCGCCAGCGGAAACAGCAGCTGGATCGCCAGCCACCAGCGCGCCAGGCGCCGCCAACCGGCCAGCGCGGCAGCACACGCGCCCTGGACCAGGGCGGCGGTCAAATAGGAGGGGTGGGCGCCGGCGCGCGCCAGCAGGAACACGACCAGCAGGGTCAGCGGAAAGGCCGCCAGTTGGCACAGCAGGGCCTGGATGGCCGGCGCGCGCAGGATGCGCCGGAGACTCACGCCGCCCGTCCTGCCGCGAACTGCATCATATGAAATGGGTAACGTTCAGGCGTCGGGCTGCGCGTCCGCCTGCCGGGCGGCGGCGTCCCTCGCCTTGCGCGTCTTGCCGGCGCGCGAAGGCATGTGGCACAAACCACACAGGTAGTCGCTGTTGAGGTCGAGGCTATCGACCACGAACTTGCCCTTGCACTTGCCGCAGGGCGTCAATCTGAGCATGCCGCTCTGGAAAAAGCGGACCAGGGTCCAGGCGCGGGTCAGCGAGAGCAGCGGCTCTTCGCCGGGCTCGGCCGGCATCTGTTCGAGGTAGAGTTTATAGGCCTTCATCACGGCCTGGATGCCGGTGGCGCCGGCGTTCTCGGCCAGGAAGTTATGGATGTTGATGAACAGCGAGGAATGGATGTTCGGCTGCCAGGTCAGGAACCAGTCGGTGGAGAAAGGCAGCATGCCCTTCGGCGGCGAGACGCCGCGCAGTTCCTTGTACAGCTTGATGAGGCGCTCGCGTGACAGCGACACCTCGGTTTCGAGCAGCTGGAGGCGCGCGCCCAGCTGGATCAACTCGATGGCAAGCTGGATTTCTTGCGCTTCAGATACGACGCTTTTTTTGCTCATCCTGCAACTCCTGCTTCAGTCCGGCTATCCTACACTATCGAACCGAAGCGGAGGTGAGCTTTTAGGCTATTTCTTCGGCCGGCTGGCCAGCCATCAGGATCGCGGCGTGCGACTGGGCCAGGGCGCGGTCCTTGCTGTGGCTGGTGAGCATCGACAGGATGGCGGTGTCATCGAAGCGGAAACGGGCCAGCATCATGTTGCCGCCGGCAAGCTTCAGGATCTGGGCATTGCTCATGCCTTCGATCAAGTCGGCGATGTCGGCCGAGATGCCGAGGCGGAAAATCGCGGTGACCTTGTCGGCGCGGATCATCTGCTGCGCGAGCATCAGGTAGCTCAGGTTCGCATCGCGGATTTCAGCCATCATGTCGTTTGCAGTCATTTTCCACTCTCCGTTGTTTCGTTGTTCCTGGCGTGATTGTGTTGCCAGTGAGATAGATTCTGACTGTAGAGAAACATTTGCGGAATCGGACAGACACTGTATTTTGCGTCCGGCAAAGGCGAGATCATCCGTAGGAGTTTGTCTGACAAACCCTCTCGGATGGGGGAGGCGCTCCTATGAAAACGGAGGCGGATGCGGTGTTACGAGACTTGCCGTTTTGCAGCTTGAAGCAAACCCGGCAGAAGCATCATGTGTTGGTTTACGTCAACCAAATCGGAAACTTTAGGGTGGCTCTGAAATTTTTTTCAGTCCCGCCTTATACCCTTCTGCACCATTAACGGCAGCGTTCCGGACAACTTTAGGGTTTTTGAAAAATATTTTTGAAAATTTTTCGGCCGCCCTGTTGCTGCCTCTGTACCCTTTACGGCGGACTCGGCGGGAACTTTAGGGTTGATGGCAAAAATTGTTGAAAAAAGTCGAAAAAACTTCGCGCGCGCACCGAATCGGCCGAAAAAGATAGCAAAGCGACATTTTTCCACCGTCTCCGGATGCCCTTTTCTTGCTACACTGCCCGCCGAATGCCTGTCCGGCCTATACAACTGCTGACCGTCGGCCGGCCCGGCCATGTCGGCCATTACCCAACTAATCATCCATGAGCGAACTCACCACCACCCGCGCCGCCTGTCTCGCACGCGACGACCAGGACCCGCTGGCGCCGCTGCGCCAGCGCTTCGACCTGCCTGCCGGCGTTATCTACCTCGACGGCAACTCCCTCGGCGCCCGCCCGCGCGCCGCCCTGCAGCGCGCCCAGGAGGTGGTCGCGCGCGAATGGGGCCAGGACCTGATCAAGAGCTGGAACACGGCCGGCTGGTTCGACCTGCCCAAGCGCCTGGGCGCGCGCCTGGCGCCCCTGGTCGGCGCCGGCGCCGACGAAGTCGTCGTCACCGACAGCACCTCGCTCAACCTGTTCAAGGCCCTGGCCGCCGCCGTGCGCATCCAGGCCCAGGGAGAAACCGCGAACCGCCGCGTCATCGTCACCGAGCGCAGCAACTTCCCGACCGATATCTACATGGCCGAGGGTCTGACCAGCTGGCTCGAACGCGGCTACAGCGTGCGCCTGGTCGATTCAAGCGAGGAACTCCCGGCCGCGATCGACGCCGACTGCGCCGTCGTCATGCTGACCCATGTCAACTACCGCACCGGCCATCAGCACGACATGGCCGCCCTCACCCGCCACGCGCACCAGAACGGCGCGCTGGTCGTCTGGGACCTGGCCCACTCGGCCGGCGCGGTGCCGGTCGACCTGAACGGCGCCGAGGCCGACTTCGCCGTCGGCTGCACCTACAAGTACCTGAACGGCGGCCCCGGCGCCCCGGCCTTCATCTGGGTGCCGCGCCGCCACCAGGCCCGGTTCGCGCACCCGCTGTCGGGCTGGTGGGGCCACGCCCAGCCGTTCGCGATGGCGCACGGCTTCGCGCCCGCCGACGGCATCGGCCGCGCACTGTGCGGCACCCCGCCGGTGGTGTCGCTGGCGATGGTCGAGTGCGGCCTGGAAGTGTTCGAGGAAACGACGATGGACGCGATCCGCGCCAAGTCGCTGCAGCTGACCGACCTCTTCATCGAACTGGTCGAGTCGCGCTGCGCCGCCCATCCGCTGGGCCTGGTGACGCCGCGCGAGCACGCGCGCCGCGGCAGCCAGGTCAGCTTCACCCACCCGCACGGCTACGCGGTGATGCAGGCCCTGATCGCGCGCGGCGTGATCGGCGACTACCGCGAACCGGAGATCATGCGCTTCGGCTTCACCCCGCTGTACACCAGCTTCGCGGACGTGTGGGACGCCGTCGAGATCCTGAAGGACATCCTCGACCGCGAAGACTACGATGTGGGCGCCGAGCGCGGCGCCGTGACCTGAAGGCCAGCATGAGCGACCAAGCAAACAAGCCGGCCGAGTGGCACGGCGCGAAGATGGAGTTCAAGGAGTCGATGAGCTACGGCGACTACCTGGGCCTGGACCAGATCCTGTCGGCCCAGCACCCGCTCTCGCCCAACCACAACGAGATGCTGTTCATCATCCAGCACCAGACCAGCGAATTGTGGGTCAAGCTGATGCTGCACGAGCTGCAGGCCGTGCGCGGGCAACTGCGCGCGGGCGAACTGGATCCGGCCTTCAAGATGCTGGCGCGTGTCGCCCGCATCATGGACCAGCTGGTGCACGCCTGGGACGTGCTGGCGACCATGACGCCCTCGGAATACACGGCGATCCGGCCCTACCTCGGCGCCTCTTCCGGCTTCCAGTCGCACCAGTACCGCGCGCTCGAGTTCATCCTCGGTAACAAGAACCCGCAGCTGCTCGCCGTGCACGAGAAGAACCCGCCGGCGCATGCGATCCTGGAGCGCGAACTGCATACACCCTCGGTCTACGACGAATCGGTGATGCTGCTCGCGCGCAGCGGTTTCGCGATCGCGCCCGGACGCCTGGAGCGCGACTGGACCCTGCCGACCGAAGCCG
This sequence comes from Massilia haematophila, assembly GCF_042647645.1. Taxonomy (NCBI): domain Bacteria; kingdom Pseudomonadati; phylum Pseudomonadota; class Betaproteobacteria; order Burkholderiales; family Oxalobacteraceae; genus Massilia; species Massilia haematophila. The sequence continues at coordinate 2,342,471 of NZ_JBHRVV010000001.1, forward strand.
ACGAATCGGTCAAGGCGGCCTGGCTGGTGGTCTACCAGGAACCCGACAAGCACTGGGGCCTGTACGAACTGGCCGAAAAGCTGGTCGACCTCGAGACCGCCTTCCGCTTCTGGCGCTTCCGCCACGTGACGACGGTCGAGCGCATCATCGGCTTCAAGACCGGCACCGGCGGTACGGCCGGCGTGAGCTACCTGCGCAAGATGCTCGACGTGGTGCTGTTCCCCGAGTTGTTCGCGCTGCGCACGGCGCTCTAGCCAGGCTGCACGCCCCCGCTGCACGGCGCCGAGCCGTCAGGCGCGCGCGTAGAATGGCCGGAACGACAACGGAACGAACCGAGGAAGCGCCATGGATTGCGACGTCCTGACTCTCGCCGGCCTGTGGAACTCCGGGCCGCAGCACTGGCAGACCCTGTGGGAAGCGCGCTATCCGCGCCTGCGGCGCGTCGAGCACCGCGACTGGAACAATCCGCAGCGCGACGAATGGGTGGCCGAACTCGATGCTGCCGTCGCCGCCTGCCGGGGCGCGCCGGTGCTGCTCGCGCACAGCCTGGGCTGCATGCTGGCGGCGCACTGGGCCGCATCGGGTTCGCCCCTGCGCGCGGCCGGCGCCCTGCTGGTCGCCCCGGCCGACGTCGAGGCCCCGTCCTACCCGATCGACAGCAACCGCTTCGCCCCGGTGCCGATGGCACCGCTGCCCTTCCCCTGCCTGGTCGTGGCCAGCACCGACGACCCCTTCGTCAGCCGCGAACGGGCGCGCGCGTTCGCCGAGGCCTGGGGCGCGCGCTTCATCGAGATCGGCGCAGCCGGCCACGTGAACGCCGACAGCGGCTACGGCGACTGGCCGGACGGCGAGCGCATGCTGCTGGACTTCTGCGCGGGACTGCGCGGCGGCTGAAGCCCCACGGCGCCCAGGCGCGCGTTGTGTGCGCTGCAACATGGGGTATGATGCCCTCACTGGCGTACACAACCGTAAGCTTATGGCAGCTTCCTCTCCGCCCCTCGCCCGCCCGCTGTCCCTCTACCTCGACTGCTGCCGCCTGCTGGCGGCGCTGCTGGTGGTCGTCAGCCACTACGGGCCTTTCGGCGTGATCACGCGCGGCGCCGACGCCTGGGTGCCGGACCTCGGGCGCGAGGCGGTGATGGTCTTCTTCGTCCTTTCCGGCTTCGTGATCGCCTATACCACCGAGCAGAAGAACCAGTCGCTGCGCGCCTACTGCCTGGCGCGCTGCACGCGCATCTACTCGGTCGCCCTGCCGGTCCTGCTGCTGTCCTTCCTCGGCGCCGGCCTGCTGGTGGCGCTCGGGGAAGCGGATACCGAGCGCTTCTACCAGCTCGCCAAGCCCTGGCTGTACCTGCCGCTGCACCTGCTGTTCATGGGCGAACTGTGGACCATCAGCGAGACCCCGCCCCTGCTCGCGCCCTACTGGTCGCTCGGCTTCGAAGTCTGGTACTACGTGCTGTTCGGCGCCCTGTTCTACCTGCGCGGCAGGCGCCGGCTGGTGGTCGGCGGCTCGCTGTTTCTGCTGCTCGGCCCGAAGCTGTGGCTGTTGCTGCCTGTCTGGGCCAGCGGGGTGCTGCTCTACCGCTGGCAGAAAACCCACACCCTCGCACGCCGCCCGGCCCTGCTGGGCTGGCTGGCGACGCTGGTGCTGCTGGCCGCCTTCAAGCTGTCCGGCCTGGACACCGGACTGCGCGAACTGGCGCGCGCGACCTGGCCCTTCCCCGCGGTGCCCCTGAAGAGCGCCGACCGCTACCTGGCCGACTACCTGGTCTGCCTGCTGGTGCTCGCCAACTTCTGGTGCGCCAGGCACGCCGGATTCACGAGGCTGCTGCGCTTCGAACGGCCGATCCGGGCGCTGTCCGCGTACACCTTCACCCTCTACCTGGTGCACGCGCTGGTGATCGGCCTGTGGCTGGGGCTGTACGCGCACGACCCGGCCAGCGGCGCCGACGTTGCGCTGCTGAGCGTGCTGATCGTGCTGGCGACCTGGGGTCTCGGACAGTTGACCGAGCACCGCAGGCACTGGTTCCAGGCGGGGTTCGAGCGGCTGGCGGCGCGCGTGCGGCCGGCGCCGGCGCGGTGGTGAGATCTTGCAGCCTGTTCGACAGGCAGTATCCGGGAATTCGTAGGGTGGGCACGCATAAAAAAAGCCGGGCACGCGGCCCGGCTTGGTCAGGATGGTGCCTGCTTACTTGGTCGCCAGCAGCATCTCGTTGAGACGCTTCACGAACGCCGCCGGATCCGTCAGGCTGCCGCCTTCGGCCAGCATGGCCTGATCGAACAGGATGTGCGACCAGTCGGCAAAGCGCGTGCTTTCCGCGTCCTCGTACTTCAGGCGCGTGACCAGCGGGTGGTTCGGGTTGATCTCGAGGATGGGCTTGGATTCCGGCGCGTTCTGGCCGGCGGCCTTGAGCATGCGCACCAGGTTGGCCGACAGCTCGTGCTCGTCCGCCACCAGGCAGGCCGGCGAATCGGTCAGGCGGAAGGTGACGCGCACGTCCTTGGCCTTGTCCGCCAGGGCGCCCTTCATCTTCTCGACCAGTTCCTTGTACTGGGTCTCGGTCTCTTCGTGTTCCTTCTTCTCGGCTTCGTCTTCCAGCTTGCCCAGGTCCAGGCCGCCCTTGGCCACCGACACCAGTTCCTTGCCCTCGAATTCGGTCAGGAAGGACAGCATCCATTCGTCGACGCGGTCGGTCAGCAGCAGCACTTCGACGCCCTTCTTGCGGAAGATTTCCAGGTGCGGGCTGTTCTTCGCGGCGTTGTAGCTGTCGGCGGTGACGTAGTAGATCTTGTCCTGGCCTTCCTTCATGCGGCCCACGTAGTCTTCGAACGAGACGGTCTGCTCGGCGGAGTCGTTCTGGGTCGAGGCGAAGCGCAGCAGCTTGGCGATGCGGTCCTTGTTGGTCGCGTCCTCGCCGATGCCTTCCTTGAGCACCTGGCCGAATTCGGTCCAGAAGGTCGCATACTTGTCCTTGCCTTCCTGCTCCTCGCTGTTCGCCATTTCCTCCAGCATGCCCAGCACGCGCTTGGTCGAGCCTTCGCGGATCACCTTGACGTCGCGCGACTCCTGCAGGATCTCGCGCGAGACGTTCAGCGGCAGGTCGTTCGAGTCGATCACGCCCTTCACGAAGCGCAGGTAGACCGGCATCAGCTGCTCGGCGTCGTCCATGATGAAGACGCGTTTCACGTACAGCTTGATCCCGCCGCGCTTGTTGCGGTCCCACAGGTCGAACGGGGCGTGGCTCGGCACGTACAGCAGCTGGGTGTATTCGCTGCGTCCTTCCACCCGGTTGTGGGTATGGGTCAGCGGTTCCTGGAAGTCGTGCGAGACGTGCTTGTAGAACTCGTCGTACTGTTCCTTGGTGATGTCGGATTTGCTGCGGGCCCACAGGGCGCTGGCCTGGTTGACGGTCTCGACCTCGTCCTTCAGCACGGTGGCCTTCTGCTCCTCGTCCCATTCTTCCTTCTGCATCACGATCGGCAGCGAGATATGGTCCGAGTACTTGCGGATGATCGACTTCAGCTTCCAGCTCGACAGCAGCTCCTCTTCGCCGGCGCGCAGGTGCAGGATCACGTCGGTGCCGCGGCCGGTCTTCTCGATCTGCTCGACGCTGTAGTCGCCTTCGCCGGTCGACTCCCAGCGCACGCCTTCATCGGCGCCGGCGCCGGCGCGGCGGGTCTCGACGGTGATCTTCTCGGCGACGATGAAGCCCGAGTAGAAGCCGACGCCGAACTGGCCGATCAGGGCCGCGTCCTGCTTCTGGTCGCCCGAGAGCTTGCTGAAGAATTCCTTGGTGCCCGACTTGGCGATGGTGCCCAGGTGCGAGATCACTTCGTCGCGGCTCATGCCGATGCCGTTGTCCGAGATCGTGATCGTCTTCGCGTCCTTGTCGAAGCTGACGCGGATCTTCAGCTCGTGATCGTTGCCGTACAGGGCGTCATTGTTGATCGCCTCGAAGCGCAGCTTGTCGGCGGCGTCGGACGCGTTGGAGATGAGTTCGCGCAGGAAGATTTCCTTGTTCGAGTACAAGGAGTGGATCATCAGTTGCAGCAGTTGCTTTACTTCTGCCTGGAAGCCAAGGGTCTCTTTTTCGGCGACAGCCATCTTATTCCTCGTTGGTAATACAGGTTGGTTGAACGGATGGCAGCAGATATTGGGTTGCCAACATCGATTTCAAGAGGGTCTTTTATACAAGAAACTTTGTATGGCCCGCAACACGATAGCGATCACGGCGCCGAACCAGGCGCCGGCGCCATCGCGCTATACCCTGGACGCCGGCAGGCCCACCGGCACCGGCCCCGCCAGCATGCGCCGCGCCACCAGGTGCACGGCCAGGGCGCAGGCCAGCGCCAGCGCGAAGGCGGCGCCGACGCCGCCCGCGCGCAACTGCATCGCCAGCGTGACGCAGAACACGGAAAAGCCGAAATACCCCGCTACCATGCCGCGCAGCAGCGCGACGGCGCTTCCACGCCCGGTGCCGGCATGGGCGAAGCCCACCAGCACCGTGCTCATCACCGGGAACATCGCGAAGAAACCGGAGAGGCGCGCGCCCAGGTGGGCGGCGCCGGCCGTCACAAGCAGCACCAGTACGGCCGCGGCCCCCATGCGCCATCCCAGGTCCTTGCGCCGGCTGCCGCCGCCATCGGCCGGCAGCGCCGGAAACAGGCGCCCAGCCAGCAGCAGGGCGCACCAGACGAGGGCAAAGGCCACGCCCAGCGGCAGGCGCAGCGCCTGCAGCGCGGCCACCGCCAAGCCATAGGCAAGCAAGGCCAGCAGCATGGAGCCGCCTACCCCGTAACGGACGCAGGCCCAGGCGTAGGCCAGGCTGAAGACGAGGATGGCCACCACGGCCAGCAGCGTGCCCTCGGCCGCGCTGGCGGCAAACGAGGGGCCCTGCTCCAGGGTCAGCGTCAGCAGGATCGGCCCGGCCACGATGGGAAAGGCGGACAGCCAGCCGGCCACGGCCGGCCCCCAGCGCCGTCCGGCCAGGGTCACGAGCCAGATCAGCAGAGGAACCAGGAAGAGCTTGAGCGCAAGTACCGCAGTCATGGTGGGCCTTCCTCTTCTGTCGCGCCGCTCAGCGGCAATTCATTATGATAACACCAAGAAATATTGAATTCCGAATACGACTCGGAGGGCAACCGAAAGGTCATGCACGCCCAGTCAAGCGCCGGGAATGCGCCGCCGGGCGACGACGCGCGCAGCCTCGTACCACGTGACCGCAAGGACGGCCCATAGCCAGAGCAGCGACAGGACGAGGCCGAACCAGGAGCTCGCGCGCACGCCCCGGATCAGCACCGCCTCGCCCTGGCCGTCGTGGTAGGCGGTGACCTCGGCGCCGGGCGGGAAGCGTTCGACCAGCTTCGTCGCCTGGAGCGGGCTGTAGCCGGACGTCGCTTCGATCCGGTGCGCGACCCAGGTCCGGCCGCCTGCCCGGTAGCTGTAGCCGATCGCCGGCATCTTGCCTCCCTTGCCGTGCGCGCGCAGTTCCGCATAGACGATCCGGCCGGGCGCCGCCTGCCAGCCGAGACTGGCCCGGCCGCGCACGATTTCGCCGGCACATTCCATGATTTTCCACACCGGCAGCGCGCAGACGCACAGCCAGGCGACCAATGCCATCGCAAGGCCCAGCCAGACGCGCGGGCGCCGCCGGGGGTGGGTAGTCGACAAGGATGGCAAGCGGGCACTCCGATTCCGGATAAAGAAGCCTCCGATTATGTCATAAGAGCAACATCATTGACCGGCCTCGGCAGCGAGATTGTGTTTTTCACAGCTGGCAAGTCGTACAATACCGGTCTCATTCACCGCAACAGGAAACATCCATGTCCGTCTACGACAAGCTCAAGGAACTGAACATCACCCTGCAACCGGCCGCCGCGCCTGCCGCCGCCTACGTCATGTACGTCCAGACCGGCAACCTGGTCTTCATCTCGGGCCACATCGCCAAGAACGCCGACGGCTCGGTCAACGTCGGCCAGCTGGGCAAGGACAAGACCACCGCCGACGGCCAGGCTGCGGCGCGCGCGATCGCGATCGACCTGATGGGCACCCTGCAGGATGCCTGCGGCGGCGACCTGAACCGCGTCAAGCGCATCGTCAAGCTGATGAGCCTGGTGAACTCGACCCCGGACTTCACCGAGCAGCACCTGGTCACCAACGGCGCCTCGGAACTGTTCGGCGAAGTCTTCGGCGACGCCGGCAAGCACGCCCGTTCGGCCTTCGGCGTGGCCCAGATCCCGCGCGGCGCCTGCGTCGAGATCGAGGCGATCGTCGAAATCGCCTGATCGACCCAATCAAGAAGCACGTTTGATCACAGGCCCGGCCTACCCGGCCGGGTCTTTTACAGCCGCCTACCCGGCGTGCGTACATTAACGACTGCGCACCAGCGGCAGTCCTTCCAGTGAGACAAGCATGAAAATCGAGAATCCCAATCCCATCCAGTGGCAGTTTTCGGAGCGCGCGCAGCAGCTGCAAAGCTCGTTCATCCGCGAGATCCTGAAGATCACCCAGCGCCCGGAGATCATCTCCTTCGCCGGCGGTCTGCCCTCGCCCGCGACCTTCCCGGTCGAGCGCATGAAGGAAGCCTATGACCGCGTGCTGAGCAACGCCGGCAAGGTGGCGCTGCAGTACGGCCCGACCGACGGCTACGGCCCGCTGAAGGAATGGATTGCGAACTCGCTGTCGACGGAAGGCACGAAGATCCTGCCCGAGCAGATCCTGATGGTGTCGGGTTCGCAGCAGGCCCTCGATTTGATCGGCAAGGTCCTGATCGACGAAGGCAGCCGCGTACTGGTCGAAACCCCGAGCTACCTGGGCGCGCTGCAGGCCTTCTCGGTCTACCGTCCGGAGTTCGGCTCGGTGGCCACCGACGACCACGGCCTGGTGCCGGCCTCGATCGAGCCCGTCGCCGATGGCGCACGCCTGCTGTACTCGCTGCCGAACTTCCAGAATCCGACCGGCCGCACGCTGTCGATCGAGCGCCGCCGCGAACTGGTCGAGACCTGCGCGCGCCTCGGCCTGCCGCTGATCGAGGACGATCCCTACGGCGCGCTGTCGTACAAGGGCGAACCGATGCCGAAGATGGTGGCGATGAACCCGGACGGCGTGATCTACATGGGTTCGTTCTCGAAGGTGCTGACCCCTGGCATCCGCCTCGGCTACGTCTGCGCCCCGCTGCCGCTGGTGCGCCGCCTCGAGCTGGCCAAGCAGGCTGCCGACCTGCACACCGCCCAGCTGACCCAGATGGTGGTCCACGACGTGGTCAAGGACGGCTTCCTCGACCAGCACATCCCGAGCATCCGCACCCTGTACGGCAACCAGTGCCAGGCCATGCTGGACGCGATGGACGAGCACTTCCCGGCCGGCGTGACCTGGACCCGCCCGGAAGGCGGCATGTTCATCTGGGTCACCCTGCCGCAGCACATCGACGCCATGAAGCTGCTGGACCAGGCGATCGCCGCCCGCGTCGCCTTCGTGCCGGGCGCGCCCTTCTACGCCAACGATCCGGAGACCAACACCCTGCGCCTGTCCTTCGTGACGGTGCCGCCGGAACGCATCCGCGAAGGCATCGCCATCCTCGGCAAGCTGATCGCCGCCGCGATGTAAGCAACCGGCCGCCGGCAGCTCAGGCGGCGAGTTGCAGAAGCACCACGACATGGACGCCACCGGCGTCCATTTTTTTGGTTCATCGCACTTTGCCGGGGAACGCATCCTTGATTTTCAGGAAGAAGTAGGATGCGTCCCGAAAACCGTAGGCCATGCGCTTGATGACCTTGATGCGGTTGTTGACGCCTTCAAGGATCGATGAGCTCATCGGATAGATGGCTGATGCCAGGATGCCGCGGCGATATTTGGCCAGGCGTTTGGCAAACTGGATCAGCGGTGCGATCTGGCTTTGCAAGGCGAGCTTGAGCCAGGCTTTCCACCGCCGGGCACCGTCCCGGACTGATGGCGCATACCAGATTTCCTTCAGCTCGGTCTTGAGCAGGTAAACCGTTGCCAAGGGCTGGTTGGCAGCCAACAGCTCTTCGAGCTTGACGGCCTGCTCGGCCTTGAGGTTGTCACGATTGCGCAGTAACAGCCAGCGACTGCGCTTGATGACCTGGCGGGCTTTTGGTTCGGCACGCAAGGCATTGGCCTGGTCGACACGAACCCGGTCGACCACTTCGCGACCGAAGCGCGCCACCACATGAAACAGGTCGTAGACGACTTCTGCGTTTGGACATTGCTGGCGAACTTCGAGGTCCATGGCCGTGTTCATATCCATGGCAACGGCTTCGATCCGCTGGCAGCCTTCCTCTCCCAGCAACTCGAAGAACGGCCGAATCGCTTCCCGGCTATTGCCTTCTCCCACCCATAGCACCCGCATTCGTTCGGCATCCAGGGCGACAGTGGCGTACCGGTGCCCCTTGTGCAGGGCGAATTCGTCCATGACCAAGCGCCGTACGCCTTCTGCCGAGAAGCCACCATGCAGGTGCTGCAAGCGCCGATGATCGATGTCCTTGATGGTATGCCAGTGCAGGCCGGTCAACCGGGCCACATGGGCTATCGGAAGCAGCTGTGCCAGCGCCTCCACCCAGAGGCGCACGCGGTGCGTGATGCGCGCCCGGCGGTCGAGCCAAACAATGTGCTCGGCTACCCGTGCGTCGCAGTGATGGCAGTCCAGTCGCCGCACCGGCACATCGAGCCAGACACGCCTATCCAGAATGTCGCGGTCACGCACCTTACGCCTTCGGCACTCATGAACCAGAGCGCAAGGCTGGCGGCATGCCCCGCACAAAGCTTCGCTTGAAGGGCTGGTATCGAGAACGATTAACAGCGACCCGTCCTCTTGTTCGTGGACGGCATCGACAATATGGCCTTCCCAAAACGGGACAGACGGCATAGCATTGAGCATGGCGGTGGTTTGACAGACTGATTTGTTTGGCGACTATCAATCTACCAACATCAGACCTCCGCCACCACCTCCTGCTCAGTTCGTCAATCCCGTCTTCCCCCATTCCCCGCGAAGAACCATTTTTTTTGCCGAGCCGCGGTTACAAAGCATGGGCGATCCGCGGTTGGGAAGGCACAACAATAAAAGCTATCCTAATGGCAACAAAAGTTACCACTAGTAGCAACATCGCGGTATGATTTTGCACGATATCAAAACCGGCTCTACACCGCTCGCCCATGTCCACCTTCGCCTCCGTGTCCGCCGCGTCGCCGCGCCAGGCCGCCGTCCTCATCGTCGATGACGCGCCCGCGCACCTGGGCGCGCTGCGCTCCATGATGCTGCAGCAGGGCCACCAGACCTTCGTCGCCAACTCGGGCGAACGGGCCTTGAACATCGCCCAGCGCGCCCTGCCCGACCTGGTCCTGCTCGACATCAACCTGCCCGGCATGGACGGCATGGAGGTCTGCCGGCGCCTGAAGGCGCACCCGGTCACCAGCGCCATCCCGGTGATCTTCATGAGCGCGCGCAGCGAGACCGAGGACATCGTCGCCGCCTTCGACATCGGCGCTTCCGACTACATCACCAAGCCGCTGCGCCTGGCCGAAGTGTGCGCGCGGGTGCGCGCCCAGCTGCAGTTCCGCCGCACCAGCCTGTCGCAGCAGGAACAGGCCGACCGCCTGCGCCTGATCGTCAACAGCATCGATGAAGGCCTGATGATCATCGAGCCGAGCGGACGTATCCAGTACGCGAATCCGGCATGCGACCGCTACCTCGGCTATGCACCGGGCGAACTGGCCGGCTGCACGCTCGACGGCCTGCTCGCCCCGTCCGTGGTCCAGGAATACCTCGACCTCTTCACGCGCAGCGTCGCCGGCACCAACACTGGCACCGGCGCGCCCGACTGCCGCGGCGCGCGCGAGGTGCTGATCCGCCAGCGCGACGGCATCCTGCGCGCGATGGACCTGACGCTGACCCCGATGACGGCCGACCCGCCGCTGTTCGTCGCCCTGCTGCACGACATCACCCACCACAAGCAGTCCGAGACCGCGCTGCAGCGCGCGGCGCTGGTCGATCCGCTGACAAAAATAGCCAACCGCCGCCACTTCGACGCCTTCCTGGAAAAGGAATGGCAGCGCGCGGTGCGCAGCAGCCAGCCGCTGTCGCTGATCGTGCTCGACGTCGACCACTTCAAGGGCTACAACGACAGCCTCGGCCACGCCGCCGGCGACGCCTGCCTGCAGCAGGTGGCGATGGCGCTGCAGTCGCACGCGCTACGCGCCACCGACCTGGCCGCACGCTACGGCGGCGAGGAATTCGTGCTGCTGTTCGGCGAGACCGGCTTCGAGGCCGCCATCGCGCTGGGCGAGGCGATCCGCGCCCACATCGAATCGCTGCACATCCCGAACCCGCGCTCGACCACCTCCGAGTGGGTGACGGCGAGCCTGGGCGTGGCCACCATCGTGCCGACCCAGCTCGACGACCTGAAGGACTTTTTCGTCAGCGCCGACCGCGCCATGTATGCGGTCAAGGATGCGGGACGTAATGGGGTGCGTGCGGTGCGGACCGGGAGTGCGCAGATGGCGGAGCCGGCGCTGTCGTAGGCGCCGGATGCTCTCGGCGGCGCTGTGGCGCGAGAACGCATACGTTTTCTCTTGACTGCACGTCACCGTTGACGCGCATGTATAGTTGGCAAGGTTTGAATTGCGCTTGATACCAGGCTTACGGAAGAGTGTCGACACAACATCTTGCTTGCCTGATAAACATCGAGCCATTGCTATCCATTTTTGAAAGTTTACTCTCGACCAAGAGCGGCCACTCAAGAATTTAATGCATCAGCTTATCAAAGACAACAATACGGAAATTTGAGGACAATCCTATAAATACAGGCCGCCGATATTTGGAAAACCGGATGATAGCTAGCATTTGCCCTCACTGTGAAACATCAGTTAATACCGCGATCGGACAGGTATCCCACTGCCCCACATGCGGCAAGCCATTCATTTGCATCGATGTGTACTGCGCATCCAAGTCCCATTCGACGTGTAGGTGCTGGAACTATATTGGAAGGACTTCATATCTGGGCAATGAGCGTCAGTTATCCCCTCCCAACGCCCTACCTATATATTTGAACGCGAATAATGGCCTCAATTGCAATGAATGCGGGCTTAACTGGGGGCTAAAACAAGCTATCATATATCAAAAAGGCGAGCATGCACCTCGCCCTTTTGCAGGGCATTTTATTGTACCTCTAGAGGAACATAGTCCCCTGAACATATATCACGGCACAAAACCACACTACCTGAAATCCATTAGAGCAAATGGTCTAACGCCGCCTGCATCGATAAGGGATAAGAGTCATGGGTTCGCTACTGAGGGAAGCCTTCGATACACTGGAAGAGATCTAGCTCCCGCCCTAAATCATTCAGACGACAAGTGCATCGTAGAGCTCTCTTATTCAGGGCTAATTGCAATTACTTCCCTTACATGTGTTGCCGAGCAATTGAATCTCCTTCTTGACAAACTCCCTAAAAATATTGATGGGGTTCAGTACCATGAAGACGGCCGCTCTATTGTATTTCGCCCCGAGGCGGAACTTAAAATTACAAAGATGCCGCCAGGCGCCAAAAGGGAGGTAGGCTGGTTCTCAAAAATAAAGGAGATCGTGCTTCGATTCCTGCGAATTTCCACTAAAAACTGATACGAGGTTATCGCTGCCAGCACAAGTTCCGCTTTGGGTTGCAGCGGCTGATCGCGACGGATAGCTGCCAGCCGGAAGCGGCCATCAACCAGCTCGGAAGGGAAGTGCGTCATGGAGAACCTGAATACTTTGATGGCCTACAAGGCCATGTTTCGTTTCCTGGAAAAATACTATGCATTGACCAATGCAGAGGAAATCGGAGCACTTTTAGGAAGCATGAGTATGAAGATTTTTGTAGGAGATAAGCCGGCAGACCCTGCAATGTGGACGACTGGTTGGAAGCCATCCGAGAGGTAATGGCTGAGCCATCGCGCGAATCTAGCCAATAGACACAAATTCCTGTTTCGCGCACTTCCGCTTCGGGGTCGGAAGCGGACGGTCGAGCTAAATCAGTCATAGTCGCTGGCGCCCCCAAACCTTTGGCATAGCGCTTTTCAGCCCCTCACGCCACGCGCGGATACCCCGTAATGGCCGCAATGTCCCGATACAGCGGCTGCAACCTCCGATACATCCTGCGATAAACCTCCTTGTACAGCCGGTCGTAGACCGCCCGGTTGGCGGCGACCGGCTCGAACACCCGCCCGACACGGGTCATGCCCGCCACCGCGGCGGCAAAGTCCGGATACAGCCCCAGGCCGACGGCGGCGTTGATGGCCGCACCCAGGCCCGAGGTCTCGTACACGTGCGGGCGCGCGGTCGGCAGGCCGAAGATGTCGGCGGTCAGCTGCATCGCGACGTCGCTCTGCGAGCCGCCGCCGGAGACGCGCAGCTCGGTAATGCGCACGCCGCTCCTCTTCTCGATGCGCTCCTTCCCTTCGCGCAGCGCATATGCCAGCCCTTCCAGGATCGCGCGGTACACGTGGGCGCGGGTGTGGACGTCGCCGAAGCCGACGATCGCGCCCTTCGCCTCGCGTCCGGGCACGCGGATACCCGGCGTCCAGTAGGGCTGCAGCATCAGGCCCATGGAGCCGGGCGGCACCGACTGCGCCAGCTGGTCGAACAAGGCCTCGGGCGCCACGTCTTCCAGCAGCGCGCGCATCTGTTCGTGGTGGCCGAACTGATCCTTGAACCAGTTGACCATCCAGTAGCCGCGAAATACCTGCACCTCGGTGCTGTAGGCGCCGGGAATCGCGGCCGGGTAAGGCGGGACGAAAGGCGTGACCTCGACGTAGCGGCGGCTGGTGGTGTTGATGGTGGCCGTGGTGCCGTAGCTTAAGCACCCGACGTGGGGCTCGTTGCAGCCGGCGCCCAGCACTTCGCAGGCCTTGTCGGCGGCCGCCGCGAACAGGGGCGTACCGGGCGGGATGCCGGTGGCGTCGGCCGCCGCGCCCTCGACCGTGCCGAGCTGCGTACCGGGCGCGACCAGTTCCGGCAGCATGCGCGCTTCCACCGCAAGCGCCTGCCATTTCCAGTCGCGCCGGTTAGCCCAGCGGTGGCGCCGGTAGTCGAACGGTAGATAAGCCACCTGCGAACCGCTGGAATCGGCGAAGCGGCCGCACAGGCGCCAGTTCAGGTAGCCCGACAGCAGCAGGAACTTGTCGGTCGCCTCCCAGACCTCGGGCTGGTGGGCGCGGATCCAGTTAATCTCGGCCTCGCCGCGAAAATAATCGATGGTGCCGTCGACCCGCGCCAGCTTGAAGGCGGCGCGCCAGAACGGGCCGATCGGCGGCACCTGGTCGGTGCGGCGCTGGTCGAGCCAGGTGATGGCCGGGCGCAACGGCTTGCCGTCGCGTCCCAGGTTGACCACCGTGCCGCGCTGGGTCGTCACCGCAACCGCCTGCACCACCGCGCGATCGACGCCGGGCTGGCTCCACAGGCCCTGGCAGGCGCGACACACGGCCTGCCAGTAATCCTCCGGCTCGTGCTCGGCCCAGCCGGGCTGGGACGAGAAATAGGCTTCGAGCGGCACCTGGCACTTGGCGACGATGTTCCCGCGCAGGTCGAATAGCAGCGCGCGCACGCTCTGGGTGCCGTTGTCGATGGCGAGGATGGTCGGTTCAATCTTCATGGTCGCTCCTGTCCGGGCAAGCCATAGTGACGGGCGATGAGCGCGGCGTACGCCGCCTGCTCGTGGTCCCAGCGGGCGTCGTCCCAACCGAGTTCCCCCTGGCAGATGGCGCGGATGCGTTCGGCGTGCTCCAGGCCGCCGCCGCGCAGCAGCAGGCCGATGCGGGTGCGGCGCAGCAGCAGGTCGTCGAGTTGCTCCACGCCTTCCGCGCGGGCGGCCCAGCGCAGCTCGGCCCACAGGGTCTCGGTGCCGGGAATCGTCTCCAGCTCGCCGGCGCCAGCGGCGTCGACCAGGGCCTGCGCCTGGGCGCCATGGCGTCCGGCCAGGCGGCGCAGCAGCGGCGCCGGCATGCGCCGCGGCGCGCGCGGCAAGGCGACCTGCTCGTAAATCGGGACGGGTGCGAGCTCATCCTGCCAGCCCGGCAGCTGGCGCCGCGCCTGGCGCAGCACGTCGAGGGCGATGGCGCGAAAGGTGGTCAGCTTGCCGCCGGCGACGCCCACCAGGCCGGCGCCGCACCAGACCGCGTGCTCGCGCCCGGCCTTGGAAGGCGCGTCGCTTGGCCCGCTATCGACCACGGGACGCACGCCGGCATAGGTGGCGAGGACGTCCGCTTCGCCCAGGTCCAGTTGCGGGAACTGCGCGCGCAGCGCGGCCAGCAGGTAGTCGAGTTCGGCGCGCGTGATCGCGGCCTCGCTCGCCAGGCCTTCGCGGTGGTCGACGTCGGTGGTGCCGACCAGGGTCGCGCCCTCCCAGGGAAAAGCGAACACCGGACGGCCATCGACGGGATGCATCAGGCTGACCGCCTGCGCCAGCGGCAGGCGCCAGGCCGGCAGCACCAGGTGGCTGCCGCGCAGCGGGCGCAGGCGCGGCCCGTTCGCCGAGAGCTGCCCGGCCCAGGCGCCGCTGGCGTCGACCACCAAGCGCGCGTGGAGCTCGTGCACGGCCTGCGCGCCGGCGTCGTCGCGCAGCACGGCGCCCGCCACCCTGCCGCCGGTGTGGACCAGCGAGCGCACGCTCATGTAATTGACCGCGACGCCGCCATGGCGGCGCGCCTCGGCCAGGGTGCGCAGCACCAGGCGGGCGTCGTCGGTCTTGGCATCCGTGTAGACCATGCCGCCGGAAAGATCCGCGCGCGCGACGTTCGGCGCCAGCAGCGCGAAGTCGGTGGCATCGATCCAGTGCCGTTCGCGCCGGCCGGCGAACAGGTCGTACAGGGCCAGCCCGGCGAGCATGGTGCGGCGCTTGCGGCGGCTGGCGCCGTAGTCGGGAAAGGCGAAGCGCTGCGGCTCGACCAGGCCGGGCGCGGCGCGCAGCAAGGCCTCGCGTTCGCGCACCGCCTCGCGCGTGAGCCGGACGTGGCCCTGGGCCAGGTAGCGCAGGCCTCCGTGCACCAGCTTCGACGAGCGGCTGGAGGTGCCCCAGGCGAAGTCGCGCTGCTCGACCAGCAGGGCGCGCAGGCCGCGGCGCGATGCTTCGAGCAGGATGCCGGCGCCGGTGATGCCGCCGCCGATCACCAGCAGATCCCATTCGCGTTGCAGCATTTCGGGCAGCGCGGCGCGCCAGCCGCGGGGCCAGAGCGCGCTCACGGCAGCACCAGCTTGCCGGGGTTCATGCAGCCGCTGGGGTCGAACTGGCGGAACAGTGCACGCATCGCATTCAGCCCCAGTTCCCCCTTCTCCGCCGCCAGCCAGGGCGCGTGATCCAGGCCCACGCCGTGCTGGTGGCTGATGGTGCCCCCACCGGCGACGATCGCTTCCGACACCGCGCGCTTCAGATCGCGCCAGCGCGCCAGGTCCGTCTCGAAATCCCCGGCCAGTCGGTATACGAAGGTCGAGTACACGCTGGCGCCCTGCGGATAGAGATGGGACAGGTGGGTATAGACATGCACGCGCTCGCCGTGCGCCACGAAAGCGTCGCTTGCCGCCGCCTCGACTGCGCCCACCATGCGCGCCACGCCCGGCCAGTCGACCGCGGTTTCCACGGTGTCGATCGCATAGCCATGGCGCCAGGCCGTATTGCGCAGGTAGACGTTGCGAAAGCGTCCCTGGCGCCAGCGTTCGCCCAGGGCGCGGCCGACGTGCACGCCGTTCTCAGCACGCGCAATGCCCAGCGCCGCGCGCATGCTTGGCTTCGCCTGGCCGGGCGCGCCGCTGGCGCCGATCATCAGCATGCATTTGCTGGCGCCGCAGCCGCGTCAGGCCAGGTAACGCTCCAGCAGGCCGACCTGGCGCGCATGGCCGGCCAGCGCCAGCATGGTCGTGGTCTCCGGCGCGTTCGACAGGCGCAGCATCGACAGCGGCAGCTTCGCCTGGGCCAGCGCGCGCACCGCCCGTTCGGCGCGCTCCCAGTCGGGGAAGAACACGGCGTGGAAGGCCTCGTGTTCGGGCAGGCGCGTCACCCGCACCGTCGCTTCGGTCAGGATGCCCAGGCGCCCTTCCGAGCCGAGCACCATCTCGCGCAGGTCGACGCCGGCGCTCGATGCGGGAAAGGTCGGGATCTCGAGCGTGCCGGCTGGCGTCTCGACTCGCCCGCCCGCGAACAGCTGTTCGATGCGGCCGTAGCGCAGCGACTGCTGGCCCGAGGAGCGCGTCACGACCCAGCCGCCGAGGGTGGAGTATTCGAAGGACTGCGGGAAGTGGCCGAGCGTGTAGCCGTGGGCGCGCAGTTGCGCTTCCAGGTCGGGGCCGGTGACGCCGGCGCCGAAGGTGGCCAGTTGCGCTTCGCGGTCCAGGGCGAGGAGCGAGCGCATGCGCCGCATGTCGATGCACAGCGCCGGGCGCGCCGCGTCGGCCACGTTGACGTGGCCGGCGACGCTGGTGCCGCCGCCGTAGGGAATCACGGCCGCACCAACAGCCTGCGCGTATTCCAGCAGCGCGCGCACCTGCTCGGCGCTCTCGGGGAAGGCGACGCCGTCGGGCACGAGGCCGAGGCAGCCGTGGCGCAGGCGCAGCCAGTCGGGCAGGCTCTGGCCCAGCGCATGCAGGGCGCGGATAGCCGTCGAGGTATCGACCAGGGGATGTGCAGGCAGGCGGCTCGCGGGAAGCGAAGCGCAGGCCTGGTCGAAGCCGGCGTCGCGCGGCGGCGTGCCCTTGCCGATGCGCGCTTCCAGGAAGGCCAGCGCCTGCTCGTTCAGCGCCACCTCGACCGTCTCTTCCCCCCAGCCATTCCATCGCCTCATGCGGGATTCCCCTTATACTTGTTGTCGATATTTCTATCAGCGTAAGCGAGAACCCCGAGCGCGTATTGCTCCTTTATGACAAAGCCTTGTTCGATCGCGCCAGCACCGGCGCTAGAGCCGCTTCCAGACTCGCCGCGGCGCGTCACCGGCTCCTACCTGCAGCCCCTGCTCGACGCGGCAACCGCCCGTGGCGTGACGCCTGACGCCCTGGCGCGCGGCGCGGGCCTGCCGCTCGCCAGCGTCAGCCCGCTGCCCGATTCCCTGCCCGCCACCGACTACGTGACACTGCTGGAAGCCGGCGCGCTGCTCGCGAACGATCCGCACTTCGGCCTGCACGTCGGCGAATGCGTGAAGCTGGGCACCTACAGCGTCTACGGCCTGGTGCTGCTGGCCTGCCGCGACCTGCGCCAGGCACTGGAACAGACCATGCGCTACGAGGCGCTGGCGCACGAACTCGGGCGCTCGCAGATCGAGGTCGGGGTCAAGGGCGAACTGGCGCGCTATGCATGGATCAGCCACTACCCGCAGGCCAGCCGCCACCTGGTGGAGAGCGTCTTCGCCGGCATCCAGACTTTCGGGCGCTGGCTCGCCGGCGGCCAGTTGCCGCCGGCGCAGGTCGAATTCATGCACGCGAGCGACGCTCCCATGGACGAGTACCAGCGTGTGTTCGGCGGCCGGCCGCGCTTCGGGGCGCCGGCGAATACCGCGCAGTTCGACGCCGCCCTGCTCGCCCTGCCGGTGCCGAACGCCGACGTCGGGATGTATCCGGTGCTGCAGCAGCACGCCGAGCGCCTGCTCAGCCAGCGCACCGCGAGCCAAGCAGCCATCGTCGACCAGGTGCGCGCGGCCATCATCCGCAACCTGGCCCAGGACCGGGTGCGCCTGCCCGCCATCGCCGAGGAACTGGGGCTGTCGCCGCGCACCCTGCAGCGCAAGCTGAGCGAGGCCGGCGCCAGCTACCAGGCCGTGCTCGACGGCGCGCGTTTCGCGCTGGCGCAGGATTACCTGCGCCAGCCGGGCCTGTCGCTGGCCGACATCGCCTTCCTGCTCGGCTACCAGGAGCAGAGCGCCTTCACCCACGCGTTCAAGGAATGGTCGGGACTGAATCCTGGCGCCTGGCGCGAACGCGCCGCCTAGCCTTTCGTCCGTCCGCCGGCAAACGAGCGCGCCAGGTCGTCGAAGGCCGGCACGATCGCCAGCGCGCACAGCAGCGCGGCCAGCGGCAGCGTCGACAGGTAGCCGACGTAGTTGAAGCCGAGCGCGCCGGCCAGGCCGCCGGCCAGGAAGGCGCCCAGCAGCGCGCACAGCAGCGCCAGGCGGCGCCGGTTGGCGAGCACCGGCGCCTGGCCGCGGTCGCGGTTCGGGTACACGAGCTTTCCGAGTTCGATGCCGATGTCGGTGACGATGCCGGTCATGTGGGTGGTGCGGATCTCGGCGTGGGAGAGCTTGGTCACCAGGGCGTTCTGCAAGCCCATGATGTAGCACAGCAGACCGACCGTGAACGGCAGCGCCGGCGCCGCCACGCGCGCGCCGAGCACGCCGAAGGCCAGCAGCAGGACCGCCTCGACCAGCAGCGGCAGCGCATATTCGCTGTAGAGCCGGCGCCGGCGCGCGAAGTTGACCATCAGCGCGGTGCTGGCCGCGCCCAGCGCGAAGGCCGCGACCGCCGCCAGCACCGCCGGCACCAGGTCCTGCCGGCCCAGCACCAGGTTGTCGGCCACCGACGAGACCATGCCGGTCACGTGCGAGGTGTATTGGCCGACCGCGAGCAGGCCGCCTGCGTTGATCGCGCCGGCGACAAACGCCAGCACGAGGCCCAGCTGGCGATTCGCCGCCGCGCTGCGCTGGTGGCCGGTAAGGCGCCGCATGGTGTTGATCGGCACGGTCGTTTCGCTCCTTGATTCGGTAGTCAATCTTACTGCAAGTGAACATTCGGATGGTAGCAACGGCATCGGCGGGCCGGCGCTATAATCGAAAATCCATTTCTGCAAAAGCGCCCACGGACCCGTCGTGAATCCACATCTCGAAAAACTCCACCCCTACCCGTTCGAAAAGCTGCGCGAACTGTTCGCCGGCGTGACGCCGCACGCTGACTATGCGCCGATCAGCCTCGGCATCGGCGAGCCGAAGCACCCGACGCCGGCCTTCATCGAAAAGGCGCTCACCCATGCGATCGCCGGCCTGTCCAGCTACCCCAGCACGGTCGGCAGCGAGCCGCTGCGCGCGGCGATCGCCGGCTGGCTGGAGCGCCGCTACGCGATTCCCGCGCTGGACCCGGCCACCATGGTGTTGCCGGTGAACGGCTCGCGCGAGGCGCTGTTCGCGATCGCCCATGCGGCGATCGACGCCGGCCGCCCCGATGCGCTGGTGCTGTGCCCGAACCCGTTCTACCAGATCTACGAAGGCGCCGCCTACCTGGCCGGCGCCACGCCTTATTTCGTGAACTCCGACCCGGCGCGCAACTTCGCCTGCGATTACGGCAGCGTGCCGATCGATGTCTGGGCGCGCGTGCAGCTGCTCTACGTCTGCTCGCCGGGCAACCCGACCGGCGCCGTGCTGACGCTGGAAGACTGGCGCGAACTGTTCGAGCTGTCCGACCGCCACGGCTTCGTGATCGCCGCCGACGAATGCTATTCCGAAATCTACAGCGGCTCGACGCCGCCGCTGGGCGCGCTGGAGGCAGCGCACCAGCTCGGACGCAGCGCAGGCAACCGTCCGTACCAGAACCTGATCGTGTTCTCCAGCCTGTCGAAGCGCTCGAACGTGCCGGGCATGCGCTCGGGCTTCGTCGCGGGCGACCCGCAGGTGATGAAGAAATTCCTGCTCTACCGCACCTACTGCGGCGGCGCCATGTCGCCGCCGGTGCAGGCGGCCTCGATCGCGGCCTGGAACGACGAAGCCCACGTGCAGGACAACCGCACGCTGTACAAGGAAAAGTTCAAGCTGATCACGCCGATGCTGCGCGAGGTGCTCGACGTCGAGCTGCCCGACGCCGGCTTCTACCTGTGGGCCGACGTGCGGCGCACCGGCCTTTCCGACACCGAGTTCGCACGCCGTCTCTACGCCGAATATAATGTGACGGTTCTGCCCGGCAGTTATCTCGCGCGCGACGCGCACGGGACCAATCCGGGCCGCAACCGCATCCGCATGGCGCTGGTGGCGGGCGTCGACGAAGGGCTGGAAGCGGCCACGCGTATCGTCCAGTTCTGCCAGTCCCTGCGCGCAGCTTCCTGATAAAGAGATTACCCATCATGACCCAACAACTCCAGAACATCATCGACACCGCGTGGGAACAGCGCGCGGACTTCAGCCCATCGACCGCTCCGGCCGACGTGCGCAACGCCGTGGCCGACGTGCTGGCCGGCCTCGACGCGGGCACCCTGCGCGTGGCGCAGAAGGAAGGCGGCGAATGGATCGTCAACCAGTGGATCAAGAAGGCCGTGCTGCTGTCGTTCCGCCTCGAGAACAACACCCCGATCGAAGGCGGTTCGGGCATGCAGTTCTACGACAAGGTCCCGACCAAGTTCGCCGACTACACCGCCGACGACTTCGCCAAGGGCGGCTTTCGCGTGGTGCCGCCGGCCGTCGCGCGCCGCGGCTCCTTTATCGGCAAGAACGTGGTCCTGATGCCGTCCTACGTGAACATCGGCGCCTACGTCGACGAAGGCACCATGGTCGACACCTGGGCCACCGTCGGCTCCTGCGCCCAGATCGGCAAGAACGTCCACCTGTCGGGCGGCGTCGGCATCGGCGGCGTGCTGGAACCGATGCAGGCGAATCCGACCATCATCGAAGACAACTGCTTCATCGGCGCCCGTTCGGAAATCGTCGAAGGCGTGATCGTCGAAGAGAACTCGGTGATCTCGATGGGCGTGTACATCGGCCAGTCGACCAAGATCTACAACCGCGAAACCGGCGAAGTCACCTACGGCCGCGTGCCGGCCGGCTCGGTCGTGGTCTCGGGTTCGCTGCCCTCCGCCGACGGCAAGTACAGCCTGTACTGCGCTGTGATCGTCAAGCAGGTCGATGCCAAGACCCGCGCCAAGACCGGCATCAACGAGCTGCTGCGCGGCATCTGATTCCAGGCGGCGCACCACGCGCCGCATCCGGGCCACGCAAGCTGGCCCGCCCCCCGCCGGCCTGTTTCCTGCAGGCCGGCGCCTCCTTCCCTTCCGCTTCCCCATCTTGCCCCCGATGCGCACCGCGTGCCTCATGCTCGCCCCTGCGTCCGTCCAGCTTCATTGTCCAGGACAAAATTTCATAAAGACACTTTTTATTTCTATAAAGTAACGTATAATTCTGTTTGTCCTAGACAAACTAGCCAACCATCTTGGAGGAACAGCATGACCGCAAACATGACCGTGATCGCATTCGGAAAAGACGACATCGACAACAAGCTGTCGGCCATGTCGGCCAAGCAGATCGATGACCTGGCCTTCGGCGCGATCCAGCTCGACGCGCAGGGCAAGATCCTGCGCTACAACGAGGCCGAGGCGCAGATCACCGGACGCAATGCCGCCTCCGTCATCGGCAGCAATTTCTTCCGTGACGTCGCGCCCTGCACCAACACCTCGAAGTTCAAGGGCGTGTTCGACGCCGGCGTGCGCACCAATACCCTGAACACCATGTTCGAATACGTGTTCGACTACAAGATGAACCCGACCAAGGTGAAGATCCACATGAAGAAGGCGATCAGCGACGGCACCTTCTGGATCTTCGTCAAGCGCCTGTAAGACCATGCACGGCCCGGCTACGCTCCCTGCGCCGTGGTGGACGGCGCGGCCCGCCCTGGTCCGCTTCATCGGCGACCTGGTGGCCTCCGAACTGGCGGCATTGCGCCACGATCCCCTGCTCCAGGCACGCGCCTGGGACGAATCGCTGTCGCTGGAACACGACCTCGGTCTCGATTCGCTCGAGTTCATGCACGTCGCCGGCGCCCTGTCCGCGGCGCTGCAGATGCACCACAGCGGCATCGAAGACTACCTGCTGGCGCGCCGTACCTTGGGCGACTGGGCCGATATCGCCACGCTGGCGCTGCGGCACCGCGACGCCGACATGGTCTTCAGCACCTCCGGCAGCACCGGCCAGCCCAAGCGCTGCCTGCACGCGCTGGACAAGCTGGAGCAGGAGGCAACGGCGCTTGCCGCCCTGTTCCCGGACCGGCGCCGCGTGCTGGCCGCGGTCCCCAGCCACCATATCTTCGGCTTCCTGTTCACCCAGCTGCTGCCGCGCCACCTCGGCCTGGCGCCGGACGCGGTGCTCGGCATCCGCGCCCGCCTGCCGTCCCAGCTCGCGCACCTGGCGATGCCGGGCGACCTGGTGATCGCCCATCCCCAGTTCTGGCAGGCGGCCGTGGCCGCGGGCGAGCGCTTCCGGGACGATGTCGTCGGCGTCAGCTCGACCGCGCCTTGCCCGGACAGCGTCTGCGCCGCGGCGACCGGGCAGGGACTGGCCGCGCTGTTCCAGGTCTACGGTTCTTCCGAGACCGGCGGGCTGGGCTGGCGCCGCTCGCACCGCGACGACTACCGCCTGTTTCCCTACCTGGCACGCGGCGGCCAGGACGGCAGCACGCTGCTGCGCAGCCTTCCCGGTGGCGGCGCCGAAACGCTGGCCGCCCAGGACACCCTCTCCTGGCGCGGCGAACGCGAATTCGCCGTCGGCGCGCGCTGCGACGGCGCGGTCCAGGTCGGCGGCGTGAACGTCTTTCCGTCGCAGGTACGCGAGGTGCTGCTCGAACACCCCGAGGTGCTCGACGCCGCGGTGCGCCTGATGCGGCCCGACGAAGGCATCCGCCTGAAGGCCTTCATCGTGCCGCGCGCCGGGAACGTCGAGGACCGCGCGCTCGTCGAGCGCCTGCGCGCCTGGATCGACGCCCGGCTGCCGGCCGCAGAGCGCCCGCGGGCGCTGACGCTCGGCGCCCGGCTGCCCTGCAATGCCATGGGCAAGGCGACCGACTGGACCATCGCATGAGGCCCGCGGCGCGGCGAATGCGGCTTCCCGCGGCGGGAGCGCGGCGGTTAGAATGCCTGCCATCATGAACACCCCCTCTCCCCTCAGCATCGCCGCGGTCGAGCGCGAGACCCGGCTGTCGAAGGACGTCCTGCGCGTCTGGGAAAAGCGCTACGGCTTCCCGGCGCCGGAACGCGACGCCAACGGCGAGCGCTGCTACCCGCGCGAGCAGGTCGAGCGCCTGCGCCTGATGAAGCGCCTGATGGACCAGGGCTTGCGGCCGGGCCGCCTGGCGCAACTCCCGGCCGCGCAGCTGGCCGCGCTGCTGGCGCGCCCGCCGGCCCCGGACCGGCAGGACCGGCCCGACGGACAGGATCGCGCGCCGCTCGACGAGTTGCTGGCCACGCTCGAGCGCGATCCCGCGGCCTTGCAGGATGCGCTGCAACAGCACCTGGTGCGCCAGGGGCTGGACCGCTTTGTCGAGGCCATCGCGGCGCCCCTGACCGCGGCGGTCGGCACCGGCTGGGAAGGCGGCCGTTTCGACGTCGCCGACGAACATTTCTATACCGAGGTCATGACGCGCGTCCTGCGCCAGGCCATCGGCGCGCTGCCCGCCGCCGGACGCGCGCCGAAGATCCTCTTGACCACCCTGGCGGGCGAAACCCACGGGCTGGGGCTGATGATGGCCGAAGCCTTGCTCGCGCTGGACGACGCCAGCTGCATGTCGCTCGGCACCGACACGCCCCTGCCGAGCATCCTGCGCGCCGCCGCCATGCACGGGGCCGACATCGTCGCCCTGTCGTTTTCCGCCGCCTACCCGCGCCGGCAACTGGCCGCATCGCTGCAGGAGCTGCGTGCGCTGCTGCCGCCGCAGGTGGCGCTCTGGGCCGGCGGCGCCGGCATCGCCGGCCTGGCGCCGATCGCCGACCTGGTCCTGTTGCCGACCCTGGACAGCGGCCGCCAGGCGCTGGCGCGCTGGCGCGACGGCGCGTCCTGAGCGCCTGCGCCTGTTGGCCCAAGCGTGGTGCAGTGGGTTAGAATCCTTGCACCGTTTATTTACCGCGAAGCAAAGGATCGATAGCCATGATGGTGGAACGCCTGTTCCAGTTGATGAAGGAAAAGAACGCTTCGGACATGTTCTTCGCGGTGAATTCGCCCGTCCACATCAAGATCAACGGAAACCTCATCCCGATCAACCAGCACAAGCTTGATCCCGACAACATCCGCTCGCTGCTGTCGGAAGTGACGACGCCGAAACAGCTGGAAGAACTGGACCGCAACAACGAGCTGAACATGGGCATTTCGGTGCCCAACCTGGGGCGCTTCCGCCTCTCGGCCTTCCGCCAGCGCGGCAGCATCTCGGCCGTGTTCCGCTTCGTACCGGCAAGCATTCCGCCGCTGGGCGAACTGGGCCTGCCGCCCGTGCTGTCCGAACTGATCATGGAAAAGCGCGGCCTGCTGCTGGTGGTCGGCGCCACGGGATCGGGCAAGTCGACCACGATCGCCTCGATGCTCGACTACCGCAACGAGCACCGCACCGGCCACATCCTGACCCTGGAAGACCCGATCGAGTACCTATTCAAGAACAAGAAATCGATCGTCAACCAGCGCGAGATCGGCAGCGATGCCCTCGGCTTCGAGATCGCCCTGCGCAATTCGCTGCGCCAGGCGCCGGACGTGATCCTGATCGGCGAGATCCGCGACCGCGAGACCATGACCGCGGCGCTGGCCTACGCCCAGTCCGGCCACCTGGTGGTTGCCACCCTGCACGCGAACAACAGCTACAACGCCCTGAACCGCATCATCAGTTTTTATCCGATCGAGAACCGCCCCGCCCTGCTGCAGGATTTGGCCTCGGCCACCAGGGCCATCGTCTCGCAGCGCCTGGTGCGCGCAGCGGCCGGCGGCACGCGCCAGCCGGCGGTCGAAGTCATGCTGAATACCCGCTATATCGCCGACCTGATCGAAAAAGGCGAACTCTCGCAGATCAAGGAAGCGATGGACAAGAGCCTGTCGCCGGGTTCGCAGTCGTTCGAAGCGGCGCTGCTGGCGCTGGTGCAGGCCGGGCTGGTGACGCAGGAAGAGGCGCTGGCGAATGCCGATTCGGCGACCAACCTGCTGTGGCTGATGAACAATGGGCCGGCCAAGGGGGCTGAGGAGCAGAACAAGCCGGACGAGCCGGCGGCGCCGACGTTTACCGAGTTCACGCTCAACGGCTGAACTGTATTGCCTGATCGGCCTACAGGTGGGCACGGGGCGCCTACCCTACAGCTGCGGCGTATTCGTAGGTTGGGCGCCCCGTGCCCACCATTCACGCAGCCACGTCGCACAGAAATTTCCCAAGAATATCAACCAAACAGCCCTCCCCGGCCTGTGCTATTCTCGCCGCTTCCCGAACCACCGCTTTACCGCAAGCTAGTCTTGCCACGCACTAATTACGCCAATGAAAAAGACCCTCTACGGAATCCCCAACTGCGACACCGTCAAGAAAGCACGCACCTGGCTGGCCGAGCACGGCCACGACTTCGAGTTCCACGACTTCAAGAAGCAGGGGCTGAGCCGCGAACTCGCGGTTGGCTGGCTCGAGCAGCTGGACTGGGAGGTGCTGGTCAACCGCAAGGGGATGACCTGGCGTAACCTTCCGGACGAGCGCAAGGCAGCCATTACCGACAAGGCCGCGGCCCTGGAGCTGATGCTGGAGAATCCGTCCGTCATCAAGCGCCCGGTGCTCGAAGGCGCCGGTCCCCTGAATGTCGGCTTCTCCGCCGACCAGTACGCCCGCCTGTTCGCGGAGGCAGCATGATCGCCAAGCCCTCGCGCACCCTCGACCTGGCGCAGGAGCTGATCGCGCTGGATTCGATCACGCCGCACGACAAGGGCTGCCAGCAGCGCCTGGCCGAGCTGCTGGAGCCCCTGGGTTTCCGCTGCGAGACCATCGCCTCGAACGGCGTGACCAACCTGTGGGCGCGCAAGGGCACGGAATCCCCGGTGCTGGTGTTCGCCGGCCATACCGACGTGGTGCCGACCGGCCCGGTCGAGCAATGGGGCTCGAATCCGTTCACGCCGACCGTCCGCGACGGCAAGCTGTACGGGCGCGGCGCGGCCGACATGAAGACCTCGATCGCGGCCATGGTCGTCGCCTGCGAGGAGTTCGTGGCCAGCCATCCCGACCACAAGGGCTCGATCGCCTTCCTCATCACCAGCGACGAGGAAGGCCCGGCCGTGGACGGCACCGTGGTGGTCTGCGACATCCTCGAGGAACGCGGCGAGACGCTCGACTACTGCATCGTCGGCGAGCCGACCTCGAGCCACATCCTGGGCGACATGATCAAGAACGGCCGCCGCGGCTCGCTCTCGGGCCACCTCGTCATCAAGGGCGTGCAGGGCCACATCGCCTACCCGCACCTGGCGCGCAACCCGATCCACCAGGCCGCGCCGGCGCTGGCGGAACTGGCGGCCGAGGTCTGGGACGAAGGCAATGAATACTACGCGCCGACCAGCTGGCAGATCTCGAACATCCACTCCGGCACCGGCGCCACCAACGTCATTCCGGGCCACATGACGATCGACTTCAACTTCCGCTTCTCGACGGCGTCGACCGCCGAGGGCCTGGAAGCGCGGGTGCACGCGATCCTCGACCGCCATTGCCTCGAGTATGACCTGGCGTGGACGCTGTCCGGCCTGCCCTTCCTGACGCCGAAGGGCACGCTGTCGGACGCGGTCTGCAAGGCGATCCACGACGAGACCGGCGTGACGACCGAGCTGTCGACCACCGGCGGCACCTCCGACGGGCGCTTCATCGCCCGCATCTGCCCCCAGGTGATAGAATTCGGCCCACCCAACGCCAGCATCCACAAGATCGACGAGCACGTCGAACTGCGCTTCGTCGATCCCTTGAAGAACGTCTACCGCCGCACGCTGGAGACCTTGCTTGCCCCTGGACTGCTGGCCGCCTAAAGAAAGAACAAGCCATGACCACCACGACCTTCAGCACCCCGCGCGACCTGCTGCGCTACGCCGTCTCCCGCTTCAACGCCGCCAAGCTGTTCTTCGGCCACGGCAGCGCCGAGGCCTTCGACGAAGCCGCCTACCTGGTGCTGCACACCCTCAAGCTGCCGCTCGACCGGCTCGATCCCTTCCTCGACGCCAAGCTGCTGCCCGAGGAAGTGCTGCAGGTACTGTCCGTCATCGAGCGCCGCGCGACCGAGCGCGTGCCGGCCGCCTACATCACGAATCAGGCCTGGCTCGGCAGCTACGAGTTCTACGTCGACGAGCGCGTGCTGGTGCCGCGTTCCTTCATCGCCGAGCTGATCCCTGACCGCTTCAGCCCCTGGGTCAGCGACAGCGAGGCTGTCGAGAACGTGCTCGAGCTGTGCACCGGTTCCGGCTGCCTGGCGATCATGATGGCCGACGCCTTCCCGAACGCGGTGGTCGATGCGGTCGACATCTCGAAGGACGCGCTGGCCGTGGCCGAGCGCAACATCCGCGAGTACAAACTGGAAGGCCGCGTGAACCCGATCGAGTCCGACCTGTACCAGAACGTACCGTTCAAGAAGTACGACCTGATCGTCACCAATCCTCCGTACGTGAACGCGTCGTCGATGGCCAAGCTGCCGCCGGAATACCTGCGCGAGCCGCAGATCGCCCTGCACGGCGGCGAGGACGGCATGGACCTGGTGCGCAAGATCGTCGCCGGCGCCGCCGAACGCCTGACGCCGGAAGGCGTGCTGGTGGTCGAGATCGGCAACGAGGTCGAATTCGCCGAAGCCGCCTTCGGCCACCTGGGCCTGACCTGGCTGACCACGAGCGCGGGCGACGACGCCGTGTTCCTGCTGACCGCCGAACAGCTGCAAGCACAATGATGGCATGGCGGACGCTGCGCACCGCGGGCGTCCACCGTGCGTCACCTCTCGCGTTCAAGGCGTATGCGCAACGCTGGCATGATTTGAACGCGTGGGCAGAGGACCTGCCCACCCTACGTACCCCAAGGCTTTAACGACAATGATCCGTTTCCAGAACGTCAGCCTGATGCGCGGCACCAAGCCGCTGCTCGAGAGCGCCGACCTCACCCTGAACCCCGGCGACAAGATCGGCCTGATCGGCGCCAACGGCGCCGGCAAATCCAGCCTGTTCGCCATGCTGCGCGGCGAACTGCACGCCGACCAGGGCGAGATCGATTTCCCCGCCAAGTGGCGCATGGCCTACGTGGCGCAGGAAACGCCGGCGCTCGACCGGCCGGCGCTGGACTATGCGATCGACGGCGACATCAACCTGCGCCGCCTGCAGGCCGAACTCGAACGGCTGGAAGCCCATCCGGACCAGGCCGCGCACGGCATGGCGCTGGGCGAGGTGCACAGCGCGCTGGCGGATGCCGACGCCTACACCGTGCAGTCGCGCGGCGAACAGCTGCTGCTGGGCCTGGGTTTCTCGCTCGACCAGATGCAGCAGCCGGTGAAGAGCTTCTCGGGCGGCTGGCGCATGCGCCTGAACCTGGCCCAGGCGCTGATGTGCCCGTCCGACCTGCTGCTGCTGGACGAACCGACGAACCACCTGGACCTGGACGCCATCATCTGGCTCGAGGACTGGCTCAAGCGCTACACAGGTACCCTGATCATCATCTCGCACGACCGCGACTTCCTCGACGAGATCGTCAACGTCGTGGTCCACATCGACGAGCAGAAGCTGAAACGCTACTCGGGCAACTACTCCGCCTTCGAGCGCCAGCGGGCCGCCCACCTGGTGCTGGCCGCGGCCGCCTACGAGAAGCAGCAGCGCACCCGCGCCCACCTGCAATCGTTCGTGGACCGCTTCAAGGCGAAAGCCACCAAGGCGCGCCAGGCCCAGAGCCGCATGAAGGCGCTGGCGAAGATGGAGGAGCTGGCGCCGCTGCGCGCGGCCGCCGAGTTCTCCTTCGAATTCCGCGAGCCCTTGTCGGCCCCGAACCCGCTGCTGGTGATGGAAGACGTCGATGCCGGCTACCCGATCCTCGACCAGCATGGCGACCAGGTCGACGGCAAGGTGATCGTGCACCGCGTGAACTTCTCGCTGCAGACCGGCCAGCGCATTGGCCTCCTGGGCGTGAACGGCGCCGGCAAATCGACGCTGATCAAGACGATCGCCAACGAACTGGCGCCCCTTAGTGGCACGGCGACGCTCGGCAAGGGCCTGGTAATCGGCTACTTCGCCCAGCACCAGGTCGAGATGCTGCGCCACGACGAATCGCCGCTGTGGCACCTGCAAAAGATCGCGCCGACCACGCGCGAGCAGGAACTGCGCAACTTCCTGGGCGGCTTCAACTTCCCGGGCGACATGGTGACCAGCCCGATCCGGCCCTTCTCGGGCGGCGAAAAGGCGCGCCTGGCGCTGGCCCTGATCGTCTGGCAGCGTCCGAACCTGCTGCTGCTGGACGAACCGACGAACCACTTAGATTTAGAAACGCGCGAGGCATTGACGCTGGCCCTGGCCCAGTTCGAGGGCACGCTGGTCGTGGTCTCGCACGACCGCCACCTGCTGCGTGCCACCACCGACCAGTTCATCATCGTCGCCGACGGCAAGCTGCAACCCTTCGACGGCGACCTGGACGACTACAAGGACTGGCTGTTCCAGACCAAGCTGGGCAAGGGGACGGAAGTACTGCCGTCGGTGTCCAAAGATGCGAAGGCGCCGGCGCAAGCCGGGGCCGCAGCATCGGCTCTTTCTTCAGTCGACCGCAAGGAGCAGAAGCGTCTGGAAGCCGAGGAGCGCCAGCGCATGGCGGCCCTGAAGAAGCCGATCGAGAACCGCATCAAGCGCCTGGAAGAGCAGATGGCGAAGCTGAATGCGAAGAAGGCCGAGATCGACGCGCGCCTGCTGGAGCCGGCGATCTACGAGGCGGACAAGAAGGACGAGCTGAAGAACCTGGTCGCGGACCAGGCCTTCTGCGTGCGCGACCTGGGGGCGCTGGAGAACGAGTGGCTGGAGTTGCAGGAGCAGCTGGAGGGGTTGGCGGCGTAAGCGGTCGATTATTCGGGCGCTCAACGGTGGGTTCAAGAACCCACCCTACAAAACTGCCGGTCGCGACTCGGCGATTCACATGTTCTACCGCGTGGGTTCAAGAACCCACCCTACAAGCCGCTCATCGTAGGGTGGGTTCTCGAACCCACCGGTGTCCACCGTTCGAACAGAGGCAAAGCCACCATCAGGCCACCTGCCTCGCCCCACCCTTCACCCCGCGATCGATCGACATCAACCGGTCGATATCCACCAGGATCAGCCGCCTTCCATTGGCGACACCGAGCCCGATCAGGTAATCGATGGCGCCGCCGTCAGCGCCGGGAATCGGCGAAATCTGGTCGGCCTGGAGCGTCACCACGTCGGTGATGCCGTCCACCACCATCCCCATCACGCAGGTCGACAGCTTCAGGATGATCACGTCGGTCATCGGCGTGGTGACGACCGGGTGGCCGCAAAAGGCCGCGCGCATGTCGACGATCGGCATGATGACGCCGCGCGATACCGCCACGCCGCTGATGATCTCGCCGCCGTCGGCGAAGCGCTCAAGCGACTTGAGCACCCGCAGTTCCTGCACCTTGCCGAAATCCAGGCCGTACTCGAGGCCGCCGAGCGTGAAGCTGAGAAATTCATTGCCCGCCGGGCGAGAGATTGCAGTGTCCTTGTGCATGATGGTTCCTTTCACGAACAGACCCCATGCTAAGCCGCGCCGCCATCTCCTCTCTTGAGTGCAGTCAACATTTCCCTACGACATCACTGTGCTTTGGTACCGCCTTCATTCTCCCAGCGATAGGCGCCGCTCGCGCCGGTGTACAGGCGCGCGCCCTCGGCGCCGCGCAGGCGCGTGTGGATCTCGCGCGGCGCCATGTGGTGCAGGGGCGGCGCGTCGGGATCGAAGGCCAGCGTGCGCACCTGGGTTTCGCCGGCCAGCTGGCCGATATCGACCCGGGTCAGGCCGGCACGCTCGGCGCGCTGGGCCTCGAAGCGCGCCAGCAGCGCCTGCCCTTCGGCCAGCTCGGCGTCGAGCGACTTGCGCGCCGCGCCGACCTCGCCGATCTTCGCCAGCGCCGGACCGGCCGCCTGGCCCATCCGCTGGAACTGCTGGGCCTGTGACGGATTCAGGCGCATCTCGCCGCTGCGTACCTTCCCTGCGATGCCGAGGTACTTGCGCACCTCGGGCTCGGCGCACAGGCGCGCCAGCTCGGCCTTGTTGCGCTCGATGCCGTCCTCGATCTGGGCCAGGCGCGTGCGCACCTGCTTGACCACCTCGTCGATGCGGCCGCACTCGGCGAGCAGCGCATGGACCAGCATCTCGCTGTCGCGCCATGGCGCCGCACTGTCGATGCGCACCCGGCACGCGGCGAGCGCGCAGCCCTCGGCGCTCCCGATCGCGACCTCGTCGGCGACGATGTCGCAGTTGACGGCCTGCTCGATGCAGACGCGGGTCGCCGCGACCACGCAGTTCTCGGCGCGCTGCAGGGTCACGGTGCCGGCCAGCGCCTGGATGGTCGCCGACGACGCCACGCCGTCGACCACGATGTCGCCCTGCCGGTTATAAGCGCGCCCGCCGACCAGGTTGGCGCGCAGGCGCACGGCGCCGCCGCGCGAGACGATCTCGCCATAGACGTCGGCATGCACGGTGATGCTGGTGCCTTCGATGACGCGCTTTTCCTGCACCTCGCCGAATTCCTCGAAGTCGCCGCTCAGCTGCAGGTTGCCGGTGGTGCGCACGCTGACGCCGTCGCGACTGACGATCCTGTCGTCGACCGAGATCCGGCGCGTCTTGCCGTCCACGTTCAGGAAGCCGGTGCGCAGGGCGACCAGGTAATCGTCCCCGGCGTGCTTCTCGACGCTGGTGCCGGCCCCGGCACAGGCCGCGAAATCGAGGTCGCGCGGCGCGGCCGGCGCAATGCGGATGCCCGATATCTCGAAGCCCGGCGTGCCGGCCTGGGGCGGCAGCTTCTGCAGCAGGCGGGCGCCAGCCTTTACCTGCGGGAAGCGGTTCTGGAAACTCATCAGGTCGAGCTTGCCGTTGGCCAGCTGGCGCGGCGCGTTGCTGCGGTGGATGTCCTCGGACACCTCGACCACGCTGGCGTCGATCCCCGCCACCGGCTCCAGGCGCCGCGCGACGACGATGCGGCCGGCGTTGCCGAGCGCGATCGCGGCGCGCACCGCGGCGATGTCGATGCCGAAACGGATCCCCTTGAGCCACATGTCGGCCACGAATTCGTCGATGTCCAGGCGCGCCGCCACCTCGGGCTCGCCGTCGGCGCCGGCCAGGTGCACCGGCTCGAAGCAGTACTCGGCCGCGCCGCCCATGATGCGCACCGAACGGTAGAGGGCGCGGCGCTGGGGATTGAACGGCACGATGTCGTCGGCCAGGCGCACCCGCGCCACGCCGTCCGGCCCGACAGGCAGGGCCGGGCCGCTGTCGAACAGGGCCTTGATCAGGACCGGATAGTCGAGGCCGGTGAAGTAGCGGCCGGCGCGCAGGATGCCGTCGACCGCCGCCAGCAACGTGGTGCCGAGCACGGCGGGATCGGCGTACACGCCGTCCGGGCGCTGGTCGATGCAATGCGCCGGACCGGTGGCAGCAAACCGCGTCGCCGGCGTACCGGGAGGATTGGCAGGAGTAAGCACAGCGGCGGGATCGGACACGTTTGCGCTCCAGGTGAGTGTGACTCGCCCTTGGGCTGACCGATGCGGCAAGGGGTGAAGCGGGCTAGCCTATCATGTTGTCGCCAATAAATAAATATTGATCAACAATATTTCGCTCGAAACAATACTTCTTGCATCAAGAGCAATGCGTTGACAGGGGACGAGCGGGACGTTTTCCTGGACGAGCGGGCAAAGAAAAAGCCGGGCGAACCCGGCTTTCTTGTTTTGCAGGTCACCATCATCGGCGCTGCGCGTTCGGATAGATATCCATTCCCGCCTCGTTGATCTGGCGGCGCAGGTCGCGCCGCTCGTCCGGGGTCAGGCGTCCGCCGCGGCGGCCATCGCGCGCGCTCTGCTCGTACTGCAGCTGGGCGGCCTGGCGGCGCTGCTGTTCTTCCATCGCGCGCTGCTGCTGTTCGAACATGCGCTGCTCGCGCGGCTGCTCGATCTGCGGCGGCGGGGCCTGGAAACGTTCGCCGCGCATCGAGGGCGGCGGGGACAGCTGGACGTCGTCGCGACGTCCGTGGTTCTGTGCATGCGCGGCGCCGAGGCCGACGCAGGCGAGCATGCAGACAGCGAGACCACGGCGCGCCAGGCGGGCAAGCCGGGGCCCCGGGGCCTGGGCTGCTGCATAGGTTTTGGTGAGCGCGTCTTTCATGGTGTTCCTCTTCCGCGATGCCGGATAAACAGATAAGCTGTACTGGATAAATCGCACCCGATAACGGTACGAAGTAAGCTGTATTTCATGGGTCCCAGTGTATGTGGAATGCAGCCGGGGTATAAGACCAATTGAGTAAAGTTTGTAACACAATGTAATGCCCTACGCGAATGGCCCTTATTTAAAGCGCAGAGAAGTTACCATAGCGACATGAATCTGACAAATTGACAGCATATGAATACATCTTCCAATACGAATTCGGCCGGCGCAACGGGCAACACGGGCGGCCATAACGCGAAGATCATGGTCGTCGACGACGACGTCCGCCTGCGCGACCTGCTGCGCCGCTACCTCACCGAACAGGGCTTCCAGGTGGTCACCGCCGAAAGCGCGCCGGCCATGAACAAACTGTGGCTGCGCGAGCGCTACGACCTGCTGGTGCTGGACCTGATGCTGCCGGGCGAAGACGGCCTGTCGATCTGCCGCCGCCTGCGCGGCGCCGGCGACCAGACCCCGATCATCATGCTGACCGCCAAGGGCGAGGACGTGGACCGCATCGTCGGCCTGGAAATGGGCGCCGACGACTACCTGCCGAAGCCCTTCAACCCGCGCGAACTGGTGGCCCGCATCGGCGCCGTCCTGCGCCGCAAGGGCCCGGACGAAATCCCCGGCGCGCCCTCGGAAACCCCGCAGACCTTCGAGTTCGGCCAGTTCGTGCTGGATCTCGGCACCCGTACGCTGAAGAAGAACGGCGAGACCGTGCCCCTGACCACCGGCGAATTCTCGGTGCTGAAGGTGTTCGCGCGCCACGCGCGCCAGCCGCTCTCGCGCGAGAAGCTGATGGAACTGGCGCGCGGCCGCGAATACGAAGTGTTCGACCGTTCGCTCGACGTCCAGATCTCGCGCCTGCGCAAGCTGATCGAACCGGACCCGTCCAGCCCGCTCTACATCCAGACCGTCTGGGGCCTGGGCTACGTCTTCATCCCTGAAGGACAGCCGCGCTAGTGCCTGCATCGTTCCTGACGTCCCGCCCCGGCCGCAAGCTCTGGCTGCGCAGCGGCCTGTTCTGGCGCACCTTCTTCCTGATGTCCCTGCTCACGACGCTGTCGATGGGCTCGTGGATCGGGATGCTGAACGTGTTCCAGCGCGGGCCGCAGGTACAGCAGACGGCCGAGCTGGTGGTGTCGGTGGTGACCCTCACCAAGGCCGCCCTCACCCACTCGGCGCCGGAGGCGCGGCTCGAACTCCTGATCGAACTGGTGTCGAACGAAGGCATCCGCGTGTTCGCGCTCGAGCCCACCGACGAGGTCGCGCCGCCGCCGGACAACGCCCTGATGCCCGACATCGCCGCCGCCGTGCGCGAAAAGCTCGGCCAGCAGACCCGCTTTTCCAGCCGCGTGAACGGCATGGCCGGCTTCTGGATCAGCTTTAACATCGAGGACGACGAATACTGGCTGATGCTCGAACGCGAGCGCCTGGCCGGCCTGACGCGCGTCCAGTGGCTCGGTTGGGCCAGCGTGGTGGGCGTGCTGTCGCTACTCGGCGCGGCGTTCATCTCGAGCCTGATCAACCTGCCGCTGGCGCGCCTGACCGCGGCCACGCGCGCCTTTGCCAAGGGCGAACGCCCGGCGCCGCTGCCCGAAAAGGGGCCGCAGGAGATCATCGAGGCCAACCGCAGCTTCAACCAGATGGTCGAGGACCTGGCCCAGGTCGAAAAGGACCGCGCCGTGATCCTGGCCGGCATCTCGCACGATTTGCGCACGCCGCTGGCGCGCATGCAGCTCGAAGTCGAGATGGCCAACCTGCCGGTCGAGGCGCGCGAAGGCATGCAGTCGGACATCGCGCAGATGGACGCGATCATCGGCCAGTTCCTCGACTACGCCAAGCCGACCGAGGCCGCGACCTTCGTGCCGGTCGACCTGTCCGGCCTGCTCGCCGACAGCGCCATGCACGCCGCGCGCATGCCCGACGTGCGCACCAGCACCGAGATCACGGAAGGCATCCGCGTCATGGGCAACGAGACCGACCTGCGGCGCGTGATCAACAACGTCGTCGAGAACGCGCGCCGCTACGCCAGGACGCCCGGCAAGGACGTCACCGAGATCGAGTTCTCCTGCCAGGTGCGCACCACGCCCCACGGCCGGCGCGCCGTCGTCGAGATCGGCGACCATGGCCCCGGCGTGCCGCCCGACCAGATCAACCAGTTGCTGAAACCCTTTACGCGCCTGGACACGGCGCGCGGCCAGGCCAACGGCGCCGGCCTGGGGCTGGCGATCGTCGAGCGCGTGGTGACCCGCCACAACGCCGAGCTCACGGTGCGCAACCGCGAAGGCGGCGGCCTGCTGGTGCAGCTGGCGCTGCCGCTGGCTTCCTGATTCCTCTCTTCGTAAGACCATCATGACCACACCCCTGCACTACAGCGACGTCGAACAGGCGGCCGCCCGCATCGAAGGCGCCGCCCACCGCACGCCGGTGCTCACCTCCTCCACCTTCGACGCCCGCGCCGGCGCCCGGGTCTTCTTCAAGTGCGAGAACTACCAGCGCATGGGTGCCTTCAAGTTCCGCGGCGCCTACAACGCGATCGCGCGCTTCACCGATGCGCAGCGCGCCGCCGGCGTGCTGACCTTCTCCTCGGGTAACCACGCCCAGGCGATCGCGCTGTCGGCGCGCCTGGCCGGCATCCGCGCCACCATCATCATGCCGAAGGACGCGCCGGCGCTGAAGGTCCAGGCGACGAAAGAGTACGGCGGCGAAGTGATCTTCTACGACCGCTACACCGAGAATCGGGAGGAAATCGGCCGCCGCCTGGCCGAGGAACGTGGCATGACCCTGATTCCGCCCTACGACCATCCGGACGTGATCTGCGGCCAGGGCACGGCCGCCAAGGAACTGTTCGAGGAAGCCGGCGAACTCGACGTGCTACTGGTGCCGCTCGGCGGCGGCGGCCTGCTGGCCGGCAGCACGCTGGCGGCGATGGGCCTGTCGCCCGCGTGCAAGGTGATCGGCGTCGAGCCGGAAGCCGGCAACGACGGCCAGCAGTCGCTGCGCCGCGGGGAGATCGTCCACATCGGCGTGCCCGACACCATCGCCGACGGCGCCATGGTGACCCACGTCGGCGAACATAACTTCGAGGTGATCCGGCGCCGCGTCGACGACATCGTCACCGTCAGCGATGCCCAGCTGGTCGAGACCATGAAGTTCTTCGCCGAGCGCATGAAGATGGTGGTCGAGCCGACCGGCTGCCTCGGCGCGGCGGCGGCCCTGCACGGCGTCTACCCGGTCGCCGGCAAGCGCGTCGGCGTCCTGATCAGCGGCGGCAACGTCGACCTGTCGCGCTTCGCCCAGCTGGTGGGCGCCTGATGGAGTTCATCCAGTCGCCCGCGCTGCCGCCGCCCGCCGGCCACTATTCGCAGGCGGTCGCAGCCGGCGGCCTGGTCTTCCTGTCGGGCATCCTGCCGGCGCGCGGCGAGATCCCGCCGGACAGCGATTTCGACGCCCAGTGCGCCTCGGTCTTCGACCAGTGCGAGAAAGTCTTGCGCGCGGCCGGCTGCAGCTTCGGGGACGTGGTCCAGTGCACGGCCTACCTCGCCGGCGTCGAGCACTGGCCGGCTTTTAACACCGCCTATGCCGGTGTGTTCGGCGACCACAAACCCGCGCGCGCGGTGGTGCCGGTGCCGGCCCTGCACCACGGTTTTTTGGTGGAGGTGCAGCTGGTCGCCCAGCGGCCGGGCTAACCCAACAATAGTTTTTTTGACAATACATTGCACAGGGTGAGGCAACGAACAGAGGCTGGCGGCCTCGGCCCGGAGAATGGCTCCATCGAACAAGGAGCCAAGCATGAAACAACTGGCCTCTCACCTCTGCCTGATGCTGGCCGCCGTCGCGGCCGCCCCCGCCGCGCTGGCGGGCACCGAAGTACTGAAATGCGTGGACCGCGCCGGCCACGTGACCCTGACCGACCAGCCCTGCGAAGGCGCGGCGCGCGTGACGCGCATGTCGTTCGGATCGACGTCCGAATCCGCGTCCCAGGGCGGGTCGGGCAGCACGTCGGCAACCGCCAGCGGATCGGGCGTGGAGCCGCAGGGCGTGCCCCTGCAGCGCTACGCCGCCACCCCGCGAATGCAACAGCAGCACGACTGGCGCCCGCGCATGCCCACGCGCGACCGTCCGCTGGCGCGCGACGTGGCGACCCTGAAGGCCGCACGCGCGCAAATGATGCTGCTCGACGCCGACCGCCAGCCACAGCCGCAACTGGCCACCCTCCAGTAGGGTGGGCGGCTGCGCAGGACGGTTGGCGTCGACGTGACGTGGGCGCCGCCCACGCGGTGATCGCTGCTGGCGAAGCCGCCGCGCCCGCCGATCTTGCCGCCGCCGACGCTGCCTGCCTGCCCGCCTAGCAATAATAGACGCCGGCCGCGCACCGTCTTGCCGTGCGCCGCGCCACGCCACGCCCGCATAGCTGACCGGCGTCAGCGGTCGTCCGACGACCGCCCCGGCCGGCGCCACCACGCTGGGCAGATTCGGCACGCCGGCGTGCTCGGCCGCCTCGAGGGCCAGCCCCAGCGCCAACAGCGCCAGCACGCCGGGCCCATACCGTTTCATGATCTTCATGGATTTCCTTTCGCCGCATCGGTGGCCTTGAAGATGGCGGGGATGTCGCTCAATTCCTGGACCTTGTCGGGTGTCAGCTTCTGGGCGCCGGCCGGAATGGCCAGCCTGAACGCATCGGTGGGCACCTTGGCGCCGGTCTTCCAGTCGCGGATGTCGATGCGGTACTCCGGCGCGCCGGTGACCTTCTTACTGGTGATGACATAGCGGCAGGGATACGGCGTCGCACCCTGGGCGATCCAGATCTGCCAGTCGACCTCGCGCGCGCGGAAAGCGAGATGGTCGCACTCCACCCCGCGGATGACGCCGCTGCCGAGGTCCTTGACCTCAGTCACCTCCGGCATCAATTCCTTGTAGGGATCGGACATCAGCAAATCGGCTCCCGGCACCGGCCGGTGGTATTTGTCGCGCAACACGTCGACCAATTGGTCGATGCTGCCGGCCGCCTCGACCTGGGCGTACATATTCGAATTCTTGCCGAGCAGGGTCACGGTCTTGCCGTCGAAGCTCATCTCCATGTGGGCAAAGCCGCCGCGGCGGCTGACGTGCAGCTTGTCCGGCCGGTTCATGACCACGCTGCCCGAAGCGGCCAGCGTCAGCTTCTGCTGCTGGGCGCTGACGAGGTCGAGGCTGGAGTCGAATTCGAAGGAAATCGCCTTCTGCGCCGCCAGGTAATCGGACATCGCCTTCAGCAGGCGCCTGGCGTCCGCTTCGGCGGCGCCCGCCAGGGTCGGCGCGAGCGCCGCGCACAGCAGCGCCAACCGCGACAGGACGTGGCTGCGCGTCGTTCGATGCTGGCAAGTTTGATGCTGACGAGTTTGATACTGGCGAGTTTGATACTGGCACCTCATGCTGGCCTCCCATCGCCGCCAGGCTGCGCACGCATCGGACCGGCGCCACCTGGCGGTGCGTCCGGTCGTGCAATCCTTGCAGTGTAGTGCGGATGGGCGGCGGACCAAGGCAGCCGGGCAACACCGGGGACACCCGCTGATACCTCTCAAACGGTCCACCGATTGGCGGAACCGTTCTGCCGCCCCTTCCTGCTAGTTCTTCCTGCTAGTAGGAGCGCATGAAGCCGCGCAGGTCGAGCGCGGCGGCGTTGCCCAGCGAGGGCAGCATCTCGAGCAGGACCGCGTCGTCGATGAAGCTGGCCGACGAGGCCGCGTTCAGGATTTTCTCAGGTGCCTGCGAGCGCGCCACGGCCCAACCCTGCACATAGTCGACGCCGATCTCGGCCAGGGTCTGTACGGTGGCCGCGTCCTCGGCCCATTCGGCGATCGTCTTCATGCCCAGGTTCACGGCCAGATTGACGATGGCTTCGACGATGGCGACGTTGGCCGGGTGCGCGTTGATGTTGACGATGAAGTTGCCGTCGATCTTCAGCACGTCGGCCGGCAGCTCCTTCAGGTAGGAGAAGGAGGTATAGCCGGCGCCGAAGTCGTCCAGCGCCACCTTGACGCCGAAGTTGCGCACCTGGTCGATGAAGCGGCGCGTGTTGTCGAGGTCGTGCAGGGCCACGCTCTCGGTGATTTCCATGCACAGGCGGCTGGCGACATGTACGTGGCGCGCCAGGATCTCGAGCGTGTCCTGGACGAAGCGCTCGTCGTTGAGCGAGGCGCCCGACAGGTTCATGCAGACGAAACGCGTGTTCGGCAGGCGCCCGGCATTCTCGGCGATCCAGCCGAGCGTGGTGGCCAGCACCCAGCGGTCGATCACGCCGGCGCGGCCGCTCTTCTCCGCCGCGCCGATCAGCGGACCGGCCGGCATCACTTTCCCGTCGGCGCCGCGCATGCGCAGCAGCACCTCGAAGTTGAGCGACTCGTGCGGCGACTTGAGCGACATGATCGGCTGCATCTCGATGAACAGGCCCTCGGTCGCGTGCGGTCCCTGCAGCTTCGCCACCAGGTTCAGCTCGGCCTCGCGCTCGTGGAAGGCGCGGGCGTTGCGTTCGTACACCACCAGGCCGTCGCTTGCTTCCTTCGCTTCCCGGCAGGCGCGGTCGGCGGTCGAGATCGCGTCCTTCATCGGCATGCCGTCCGAGACCTCGATCAGGCCGACCGAGCCGCGCACGTGGAAGGCCTTGTCGCCGACCCGGTAAGGCGTGCCGCCGATGCGCTCGACGATGCCGCGGCAGATCAGCGAGGCCAGCGGGATCGCGGTGTCGGGCATCACGATCACGAACTCGTCGCCGCCGACGCGGCCGATCTGCTGGCCGCCGGCCAGCATCATCGCCATCCGTTCGCAGACCTGCTTGAGCACCTCGTCGCCGGCGGCGTGGCCGAACAGGTCGTTGATCAGCTTGAAGCGGTCGAGGTCGATATAGGCGACGGCCAGCGGCTTGCCCGCCGCCAGCGAGACGGCGGCGTGCTCGAAGGCCTTCTCGATGCCGCGGCGGTTGAAGACGCGGGTCAGCGGATCGTTGTTGGCCATGAACTTGAGCTGTTCGGTGGCCTTGGTCTTTTCGGTGATGTCTTCCAGCACGCCTTCGATGCGGCCATGGGCCAGCGTCGCGCGCACCAGGAAGCGGCGCTCGCCTTCGCGGCTGGCGATCTCCATCTCGACATGGGTCTGCTGGTGCACCTGCTCGCGCAGGCTGAACCAGGTGGCCTCGTCGAAGAACTGCTGCCACAGGGTACGGCTGGAGACGGGCGTCTCGCAGGCCAGCATGCGGCACAGGGCCGGGTTGGCCGACAGGAACAGGCCATGCAGGTCGAGCGTGAACAGGCCGACCGGCATCGCCTCGTAGGCATGCTCGAGCTCGGCCTGGGCCGCAATGCGCTTTTGCGTCTCCAGGCGCATCTGCTCGGCGACGGCCAGCGCGGCCAGCAGGCTGGAGGCCAGCGCGGCGGTGACGCTGTTGATGACCCCGACCACTTCGCGCACGCCGAGCGCGGCCGCGACGATCTCCGCCAGCGAGGCCAGGAAGGTCAGCGCGAACGAGGCGGCGAACCACGAGGCGACGCGGTTGCGCGATTCGACCATGATCTTGAACAGGCCGACCGTCATCAGCGACAGGCAGCAGGTGCAGATCACCCACAACATCGGCAGGAAGATCCGGAACGGCACCACGATCGCCGCCACCAGCATCGGCATGCACAACCATTGCATGATGCGCATCGGCGCCGAGTAGCGCAGGTCGTCGAGGCTTTCGCGCAACAGGTACTGGTACAGCGTCAGGGTGGCGATGCCGTACAG
Source organism: Massilia haematophila (assembly GCF_042647645.1). Lineage (NCBI taxonomy): Bacteria > Pseudomonadati > Pseudomonadota > Betaproteobacteria > Burkholderiales > Oxalobacteraceae > Massilia > Massilia haematophila. The sequence goes on from NZ_JBHRVV010000001.1 coordinate 2,383,349, forward strand.
CGTGATGGTGACCGTGCGGCTCAGCAGCAACCAGTCGGCCGGAAGGGTCTGGCCCAGCCACTGGATGTCCCAGCCGGCGGACAGCGCGCCCACGCGCAGGTTCAGGATCAGCCAGCCGGCAAACAGGACGTACAGCCGCTGGCGGTTGATGAAGGCCGTCAGCAGCACGAACAGCGCCAGCACGATCATTCCGCCATCGAGCAGCCCCGACTTGCGGTGATACTGCTCGATCGACAATTCGAACTCGTCGGCGGCCCATTGTTCCACGCTCAGCCGTGCCGGGCCGGCGAAATCGGCGACGCAGACGACCTGGGCCGGCAGGCGCGCCATGCGCAGGGCGAAGCCCGCCTTGACGGCATCGAGCGCACCGGTCGCGTGGTCGCGCGTGGCCTCGCCGAGCAGCGCCTGGCTTGTCGCATCCCAGCAACGGATGGACTGCGCGTGGCGCGATGGGAACTCGATCACGTCGCGCTCGATCGAGGCGGCCATCGGCGCAAAAGCGAACCAGACCGGGCGCTCCGACAGATGGGTATCGTAGCTGGAAGCGGCCGGACGGGCCTGCAGGCCCGCGAGCACGGCGCCGAGGGGCGGCGCCATCGCCTCCGCCTCCTGCTGGACCAGCACCCGCAGCGGCAGCGTGGCAGGCGCGCTCACACTGTACTGGTTGTGCCAGAACGCCAGGGCGACGAGCGAAAACAGCCCGATCCCGATGGGGATCAGATAGTACGCGAAGACGGCGAGCACCTTTTCCATCAGGCCGTGGGCTGAGAAGGAAGCGGTGCTGGGTTTCGGTGACGAGATGTTTGGCATAAGCGGTATCACATGCGGGCGGCAGCGGCGGCGAAACATCCGCTGCCGGTCAGACGCAAGGATACAGCTTTAGGTTGATGCCGTCATGCAATATCTAGTCAGGCGAAAGCCAGTTCGCGCGCCGCGAAGCCGGCTTCCGGCGCCGGCTGCGGGACGCGCGCGCGGGCGATGCGCGGCACGGCGCGCGGGCCGACGTCGATATCCGGATGGCGGGTGCCGAGGAAGAAGTTGAACATCGGATGGCGCGCAGCGGCCCAGCGCGCCTCGAAACTGGCCAGCTCGAACGCCATCACACGGTGCTCGATGTTGCCGGCATGACGCAGCGGAATCAGGCCCTGGCCCGGGAACACATCGACGAACATCAGTTGCTCGTACTGGCGCGCAACCGTCGCGCGGCCGCTGGCGACCGACCATTCGATATCGTTCTGCTGGCAATACATGAAGCAGGCCTTGATCAGGGCCATCTTGACCAGGCGCCCGGCACGGCCGTCGTCCACGCCCAGGCGGGTCGCCTCGACCAGGCGGCAGCCTTGCAGCCACTCCGGCAGCTCGACCGACTGCTCCACGTCCAGCGGACGGAACAGGTTGGTACGGATGCGGGTGCTGCCCAGCGGCGTGCCGTCGAGCTTCGACTCGGCCAGCAGAACGATGGTATCGCTTTCGTAATCGGCCGCCTCGGGCAACGCCAGCGCACGGGCAAAATCCGGCACGTGACGTGCGTAGGCGGCGTGGCGGATGCGTACCGCCTTGAGCAGCTCGTCCTCGGTCTCGACGCGGCGGATGGTGAACGGAAGACGCTCGACCGCCTGGTGCACGGCCTGCTGCCCACCGAACGGGCGGATCGCGTCAGCGTTCGCTTGGGTGGTGAGGTTTGCTTGGCACAGCTCCATGACGGTTACTCCTAGAAATTTAAATTAAGTGAGGAAAGAATTCTTGTTTCCTGATAATTATCAATCCCTAGGGAAATATTTATGCTTTGAGCAAAGCGGCTTTTACCCTTTAGTTCCAAATTGACAAAACCCGCGAGTCAGTTATTAATCCAACGTGACTCACAAACGGCGCGCCGTGCCCGAGACCCGGATCGAGCTGCCGGGCGCCGCACCGATGTCGGCGCGCAGGCGCGAACGCATGCCCATGTCCTCGCCTTGCACCACCTCGATGTGTCCGCCGTGCGGCCAGCCCAGGTCGCGCAGGTAGCCCGCCAGCGCGGCCGTGCCGGCCCCCGTCGCTGGATCCTCGTAGACGCCGCCGGCGGCGAACGGGTTGCGTGTATGGAACAGCGAATCCGATTCCGCCCAGGCCAGCACCACGGTGACGATGCCGAGCCCGCGCATGAAACGCCGCCCCGCATCCAGGTCGTAGCGCATCGCCGCCAGCAGCGCGCGGCTCTTCAGCGCCAGCACCAAGTGGTCGGCGCCGCCATGGGCCAGCGCCGGCGGGATCCGCGGATCGAGGTCGTCGTCGCGGTAGCCGAACAGCGCCAGCGCGTCCGCGACCGCCGCGAGCGGCGCCGGGGCGCTGCGCGTGGGCGGCGACTGCAGGGCGGCCGAAACAAGGTGTCCGGCATGATTGCCGCCGCGCCTGCCCTCGACCGTGATGCGCGCGTCGTTCAGGGTCAGCGCGAAGACGCCGTCGCCCCGGCTCGCCGCCAGCGCCGCGCCCAGTGCGATGGTCGCGTGGCCGCAGAACGGCACCTCGGCTTCGGGCGAAAAATAATGCACCCGGTAGCCGTCCTCCCCGCCCTCCTCCAGCGGCGCGGCAAAGGCGGTCTCGGAATAGCCGATCTCGTGCGCAATGCGCTGCATCTCGGCCGCGGACGGAAGGGCGGCGCCGATCAAGACGCCGGCCGGGTTGCCGCCTTCGCTGCCGTCGGAAAAAGCGGCGATGCGCTGCACGCCGGCGGCCGAGGGATGGCCGGTATTGACACGATATTCCAATTGCATGTTTCCTTTTGAAAATTCATTACTCATATGACCACGCCGCCGCAGCGCCGGCGCGTACCCTGCCTGGGCTCACGGGTAGCGGACCGGGCGGCCCGGCGTCTCGGGCAGCGGAATGAACTCGGTCTCGCCCAGCACCTGCGGAAAGGCGCCGTTGCGCCAGTCCTGGCGTGCCTGCTCGATGCGGTCTTCCGAACTGGCGACGAAGTTCCAGGACAGGTAGCGCGGACCGTCCATCGGTTCGCCGCCGAGCAGCATGGCGCGGGTCGGCCCGGGGCCGGGCGCGGACAGGATCACCTCGGTCTTCGGCTTGAGCACGACCAGTTGCCCGGCCTCGAACACGCCGTCGCGGCCCAGGTCGAGCTGCCCTTCGACGATGTACAGCGCCTGCTCGTGGTATTCCGCCGGCATCGCGATGCGCGCGCCGGCCTGCAGGTGCAGGTCGACGTAGAACATGTCCGAATGGGTGGGCACCGGCGCCTTCTTGCCCCAGTAGCTGCCGGCCACCACGCGCGCGCTGACGCCGCCATCCTCGATGAAGGGCAAGTCCTCCGCGTCGATGTGGGCGAAGCCAGGATCGCTTTCCTCGCTTGCGCGCGGCAGGGCCACCCAGCATTGCAGGCCGAACAGGTCGGAACCCTGGCTGCGGCGTTCGCTGGCGGTGCGCTCGGAATGGACGATGCCGCGCCCGGCCGTCATCCAGTTGACTTCGCCCGGCTTGATCGGCTGCACGCTGCCCAGGCTGTCGCGGTGCAGGATCTCGCCGCTGAACAGGTAAGTGACGGTGGCCAGGCAGACGTGCGGGTGCGGCCGCACATCCAGGCCCTGGCCGGGCTGGAACACGTGCGGGCCCATCTGGTCGAGGAAGACGAAGGGTCCGACCATGCGGCGCTGGCGGCTGGGCAGCGCGCGCCGCACCTTGAAGCCGTCGCCGAGGTCGTGCGTGGGCGGCACGACGACAATCTCGATGTCGTGCATGCCGTTGTCGTGATCGATGGTATCCAAGCTGGTCTCCCTGGGCTGGCCGGCACGCGGCCGGCGGGTGAATGTGGGTCCGCCGCCACGACGACGTGCACATCGCGCGGTAAGCAAGACAGTCTACGTGGCCCCGCGTTCTTGTGCAAATGTTCACATATTTATTGCTGAGGAGCAGCGCCCCTTCGGTTATAATGGCGGCACCCATTGGGGAGTAGCCTGCTTCCTTCCCAGGAAGTTCCCGTATCAACATACTCGGCCAGCAAACATCAGTCGCCGTGGTACGGGCAGCCGACGCCGCGTCCGGAGCCGTGTATCCGGACTGCGCATGCCGCTCGGTTGGCAAGACCTTTGGCAAGACCGCGTGCGTTGTCCGGGCCGCGCGGCTTGCCTTTGTGCTCGCCCGGCAACGAGACCCCGATGAATCTTGCAGCAACCGCCTCCCTCGCCTTCGCCATGTCCACCGATGCTTTCGCCGCCGCCGTCGGCAAGGGCGCCGCATTGCAACGTCCGCAGCTGCGCGAGGCCTTGCGTACCGGCCTGATCTTCGGCGTGATCGAGGGCCTTACGCCCCTGCTCGGTTGGGCGCTCGGCCAGGCCGCGGCGCCCTATGTGCAGGCCTGGGACCACTGGATCGCCTTCGTGCTGCTGGCCGCGCTCGGCCTGCGCATGATCCGCGAAGGCCTCAGCGCGCCGGATGCCGTGGAAGAGAAACCCTCGAGCCACTCCTTCCTGCGCCTGGCGGTCACCAGCGTCGCCACCAGCATCGACGCGCTGATCGTCGGCGCCGGCCTGGCCTTCGTGGATGCGGACATCCTGGTCGTCTCGGCCGCGATCGGCTTCGCCACCTTCCTCATGGTGACGCTCGGCGTGATGCTCGGCCGCGGCCTGGGCGCGCTGGCGGGCAAGCGCGCGGAGCTGGCCGGCGGCGTGGTCCTGATCGTCATCGGCAGCACCATCCTTTACCAGCATCTGAGCGCGGCCGCGGTCTGAGGCAGGCGGCGGCACCCGTGGAACCGCGGGCGTCATCCGCTTCACGCAGGCCTGCCTGGGCTGCGCCGCTTACCGGCGCGGTCCGTGCATGCCCCTTTTCGCGGGCCAAACCTTTCCTCAGGCGCACTCGCGCTTCATCGCCTCTTCCATCTCTTCCGGCGAAACGTCGCGGATGTGCTGGGCCAGCGACCAGCGGTGTCCGAAGGGATCGTCGAGCTGGCCATAGCGGTCGCCCCAGAACTGGTCGGCCAATTGCATGCGCACCGTGGCGCCGGCCGCCACCGCCTTTTCCCATAACGCATCGACGTTCGGCACCGACAGGTGGATCGTGACCGGCGAGCCTTTCAGGGCGAGCGGCCCGAAGGAACCATAGTCTGGGAATTCGTCGGCCAGGAATAGCGGCGAGTCGCCGATGCGCAGCATGGCGTGGCCGACTTTGCCGTCGGGCATGGGCATGGACATGACTTCCTCGGCCCCGAAGGCCTTTTTATAGAACTCGATGGCCTCGCGGCAGTTCGCACAGACCAGGTGCGGGGTGATGGTGTGCATGCCTTCTTCGACCGGCTTGACTTCCGAACTCATGGTGCTTTCCTTTCAGGATGGGTGACCACTGCGGTGGGTTCTGGTACTGCTCTATTGAGCCTAGCTGGGCCTTGAAGTTCGTGCAACCAGTCTCGATGTTGCGCTGCGCCAGAGGCGTCCTGCACCCTCATTCATCCAGCACGAACGACAGCTCGCGCGCCAGGAACTCGACCAGCGCCGCCACCCGTGGCGCCAGCGCGCCCTGCTTGTAGAACACCGCCCAGACCGGCTGCGACCACGGCAGCGCGGCATCCGCCAGCACCGGCACCAGGCGTCCAGCGGCGACGTCGGCGCGGGTCATGAAGTCCGACAGCGAGGCGATGCCGGCGCCGTTCAGGGCCAGGTGGCGCACCGTCTCGCCGCTCGATGCGGTGACGGCCGGCGCGATCGTGTAGCCCTCGGCGCCATCGTGCACCAGCGGCCAGGTGTTCAGCGACGCCGGCGCGGAAAAGCCGAGCAGGCGATGGCGCGCCAGCTCGGCCACGCCCGCCGGGGTCCCGTGGCGCTCCAGGTAGGACGGCGCGGCCAGCACGCGGATGCGGCTGCTGCCCAGGCGGCGCGCGTTCAACGTCGAGTCGGGCAACTGGCCGATACGGACCGCGACGTCCGCCCGCTCCTCGATCAGGTCGACCACGGTTTCGCCGCTGGTCAGCTCCAGCTGCACCAGGGGATAGGCATCGAGAAAGGCCGGCACCAGGGGCGCGAGCAGGTGATCGTAGGCCGGCGTGGCGGCGTTCACCCGCACCAGGCCCGAGGGCTGGGACCGGCGCGCGGCCGCTTCCGCCTCGGTGTTGGCCAGGTCGGCCAGCAAGGCGCGAGCCCGTTCCAGCAGCCAGGCGCCTTCGTCGGTGAGCTGCAGGCGGCGCGTGGTGCGGTGCAGGAGCGTCAGGCCGAGGTGATGTTCCAGCCGCGCGATGGTGCGCGAGACGCCGGACGGCGTCTGGCCGAGGCGCTCGGCGGCCTTGGTGAACGATCCCGCATCCATGACGGCGGAGAATGCAATCAAGGCCTCTACGTCGATCATTCGTGACTCCCAGTCAAAAGTGTATTGTAGGGCAAAGGATTTTTCGCGAAGGACGAATCCATCACACTGCGCTCTTTCTTTTCACATAGAGAGAGCAACATGCCACTCGCACTCTGGGCGCTTACCTTGAGCGCCTTTGCCATCGGGACGACGGAATTCGTGATCGTCGGCCTGATTCCAGACGTCGCCGCCAGCCTCGGCGTCTCCCTGCCATCGGCCGGGCTGCTGGTCAGCCTGTACGCGCTCGGCGTCGCGGTCGGCGCGCCGGTGCTGACCGCCCTCACCGCGCGCGTGCCGCGCAAGCGCCTCCTGATCGGCCTGATGCTGCTGTTCACGGCCGGCAACCTGGTTGCTTCCGTCGCGCCGGGCTATGCCGCCCTAATGGCGGCGCGGGTGCTGACCGGCCTGGCGCACGGCGTCTTCTTCTCGATCGGCTCGACCATCGCCACCAGCCTGGTGCCGAAGGAAAAGGCCGCGCGCGCCATCGCCCTGATGTTCACCGGACTGACCGTCGCGCTGGTGACCGGCGTGCCGCTCGGCACCTGGATCGGCCAGCAGTTCGGCTGGCAGTCGACCTTCCTGGCGGTGGCCCTGCTCGGCGTGATCGCGATGATCGGCAGCGCGATCCTGGTGCCCTCCTCGATCGGCGACGCCAAGCCGGCCAGCCTCGCGGCCCAGTTCGCGGTGCTGAAGAAACCGCGCCTGCTGCTGGTGTACGCCATCACCACGCTCGGCTATGGCGGCTCCTTCGTCGCCTTCACCTACCTCGCCCCGATCCTGCAGGACGTGGCCGGCTTCGCCGCCTCGAGCGTTGGCCTGGTGATGCTGGTCTATGGCGTCTCTGTCGCCGCCGGCAATATCTGGGGCGGGCGCCTGGCCGACCGCAAGGGACCGGTGCGCGCGCTGCAGATCGTGTTCGCGCTGCTCGCCGCCGTGCTGGCCGTGTTGACATTCACCGCGCCGCACCCGGTACTGGTGATCGCCACCGTGCTGGCCTGGGGCGCAGTCGCCTTCGGCAACGTGCCCGGCCTGCAGCTCTACGTGGTGCAGCGCGCCGAGAAAGACGCGCCGCAAGCGCTGGACATGGCGTCGGGCCTGAACATCGCCGCCTTCAACCTCGGCATCGCGCTCGGCGCCTGGGGCGGCGGCCTGATCGTCGAAAACCTCGGACTGATGGCCACGCCGCCGATCGGCGCCGTGGTCGTGGCCGGCGCCCTGGCCTTGGCCACACTGGCCGGACGCCTCGACCGGCGCGATGCCGCCCGCAGCACCCGCTCGCAGTCCAAGCGGGCCACGGAACTCGTTTAATCACAACAAAGGAAACCACATGAACAAGCAAATGACTATGCCCCAGATCGGCGCAGGCACCTTCCGCCTGCAAGGCCAGCAGGCCATCGACAGCGTCGCCAACGCCCTCGACCTCGGCTACCGCCACATCGACACCGCCCAGATCTACGACAACGAAAGCGAGGTCGGCCAGGCCCTCGCGCAGAGCGGCGTGGCGCGCGGCGAGGTCTTCGTCACCACCAAGATCTGGACCGAACACCTGGCGGCCGACGCCTTGATCCCGAGCCTGGAAGAAAGCCTGCGCAAGCTGCGCATGGACACGGTCGACCTGACGCTGATCCACTGGCCTTCGCCCGGCGCGGCGGTCCCGGTGGCCGAATCGATGCGCGCGCTGATGGGGGCGCGCGAGCGCGGCCTGACGCGTGCCATCGGCATCTCGAACTTCACGATCCCGCTGATGCGGGAAGCCATCGACGCCGTCGGCGCGCAGAACATCGCCACCAACCAGGTCGAACTCCACCCCTACCTGCAGAACCGCGCGGTGGCCGCATTCGCGCGCGAGCACGGGATCCACGTCACGGCCTACATGCCGCTCGCCTACGGCAAGGTGCTGGACGACCCGGCGATCCAGGCGATCGCCGACCGCATCGGGGCGACGCCGGCCCAGGTCACGCTGGCCTGGCTGCTGGCGAAGGGTTACGCCGTAATCCCCTCCTCGACCCTGCGCGCCAACCTCGAAAGCAATCTCGCAGCAAGCCGCCTGCAGCTCGATGCGGACGCCGTCGCCGCCATCGATGCCCTCGAACGCGGCGAGCGCCTGGTCAGCCCGGACTTCGCACCGGCGTGGGATTGACCTAGATGTCGAGCTCCGGATAGCGGCGGAAGATCCCCTCTTCGTTGAAGGGGATGCGTCTATCCGAAGCCAGGTAGGCGGCGATGCGTGGCCTGCCCGCGACGCGCCGGCGCAGTTCATCGAGCTGCGGATGGCGCTTCAGCTCTTTCGCCGTCGCCTTCGGAAATGCGTACTCCAGGCCTTCGAGCGCCTGGAACAGCGACAGGTCGGCATAGGTCACCTCCTGTCCCAGCAGGTAGTCCTGTTTCCCCAGCACGCGGGCGAAATAGCCGAGGAACTTGGGGATGCGCTGCGCCGTGAACTCCCGTGCGCGGCGCAAGGCCTCGGCCTGCTGGTCCTCGTAGTAGAGCGAGGCCCCGACTGGATGGTGGGTCTCGTGCGCCTCGGCGACCAGGTCGGCGATCGTCAGTTGCAGCTGCTGGGTCCAGATCCGGCCCGCCGGGTCGTTCGGCGCCAGGCCATGGCGCTCGCCGATGAACATCAGGATCGCCGCCGTCTGGCCGATCGTCATCCCCTCGACACGCAGGAAAGGCGGCGCAAAGGCCGGCCTCGCGTCCTCCTTCAGCGCCGCCATCAGTTTCTCGACACCCTTCGGGCCGCGCGCCACATCCACATAGTCGACGCCCGCTTCCTCCAGCGCCAGCCGGACGAATTCGCCGCGGCCCTGGATGCTGGGCCAGTAGAACAGTTCATAAGTCATGGTGTCCTCCGCCATCGTCGAACCGGCAGTATCAGGCAAAAATCGGCGGGGCCGCGCGCGGCTCGTGCTATTCTGGCAAGAAACGAACCGTAGTGTTCAACGAGAAAAGCACACCTGAAGGAGCCGACACCGTGTTCGCGAACCGCCGTCGTAGCGTCGAAAAGATTGCTTCAAAGAACTTATTTCCCTTGAGCAATATCACCGCTAGCGCCAGGGAGGTAAGCCACCATAGCGTGGACTACCGCCTTTCACGGAGCGCCACCATGATTTTCGCTCACCTGACCAAGCACTGGCTGGCCCGCCGCGGCCAGCTGCCCCTCTCCTCGCGCCTGCTGTCGGTACTGCGTAGTTCGCGCGTGCTGCTGTACTGGCGCGAGCACGCAGCGCTGTGCCGGCTCGACGTCGTGCGCAACCATCTTGCCGCGGTCGCAAGCGACGACCTGTTCCACCACCTGAGCCACCGCGATTACCTGGTCAAGGGCTTGAGCGCGCGCCAGCGCGTGCAGTGCGTGCTGGCGCACTACCGTTTCGAGGACAGCAGTTTCGACGCCGCCTACAAGCAGGCGGTGTACGCGAGCGGCGGGCTGGCGCTCTGGCAGCACGAGGCGAACGGCAGCCGCTTCCTGATCCGCCTGGAGATGGCCTCGCGCATGAACGCCGAGGGCGACCTGACCATCGCCCTGGTCGCCGACGGCAAGGTGCTGCACCGGCTGTCCTTTTCTTGGGTCGCCGGCGCCATCGCCGGGCTGCCGGCCGGCCTGCTGCCCTTCGTTGCCCGCAACCAGGGACGCTGGCTTGATTCCGGCGCGGCCTTCGAGGCCTTCGAGAATGCCTTCCCGAACAACTCCCCGAGCTTCTTCTGCTTCGCCGCGATGCAGGGCGTGGCCCAGGCCCTGGGCATGGAGCAGGTGGCGGCGGTCAAGTGCACCGCCCACATCGCCTACGACCCACTGGAACTCAAGCACTTCGCGAATGCCTACGACGGCTTCTGGAAAATCCTGGGCGGGACCGAGCTCCCGGGCGACACCTGGCGCATCACGCTTCCCTTCTACCTGAAGCCGTTGGCCGACATGCCGTCCAAGCACCGCAAGCGCGCCGCCCAGCGCCGCGAACACTGGCGCACGATCGGCGACGCCGCGCGCACGACGCTGCAGCGCCACCTGCTGCACGGGCGTGCGCACTCCGGGCATGCGGCGCCGCTGCGCGAGGCGGCCGAGGCGTGAGGTGTGTTTTTCGTAGGGTGGGTTCTCGAACCCACGCGGTCGTGCTGGTGCATACCGCAACGCGACAGGAACTCCCCGTCATCCAGCCGCCCCGGCTTCGCTTGAGGTTCCATTTGCCCAAGCCGTGAGACCGCGTGGGCTCGAGAGCCCACCCTACGTAGCCTTCCATCGTCACGTTTCGATTGATCGTCTGTGCCATACCGCGTGGACACAGGTGTCCACCCTACGAGGATCAATTGTTCGCGACCGAGACGCGCACCCCCATCCATTGACAGAACCACCACGGCGCAAGAAGCCCGTGGTACACTCGCGCCTTCGCTAGGGGTCCTGGAATTCGCGTTCCGGGTGAGAGATACCCTTCGTACCTGATCTGGATAATGCCAGCGAAGGAAAGCGCAACGCAGTTCGACATCCTTGTTTGCCCTTCCCCCACGTTGGCTCCGGCTTTTTTGAAAGCAGTGCGCCGCCGACGCGGTGCGCGAAAACGAGCAAACTCATGAAACCTGTATTCAAGCATTCCCTCCTCGCCTGTGCGATCGCGCAGGCGTTCGCCATATCCGGTTCCGCTGCCGCCTCCGACGAGACCGTGGAAAACGCGCAGGCCATCCCCTCGGTGGTCGTCAGCGGCAGCAAGTGGACGGTCAGCGACCGCGCCAGCGTCGGCGGCTTCGCCGACATGCCGATCATCGACACCCCGGCCTCGGTGAGCGCCTTCGGCCGCGAACGGATGCAGGACCTGTCGATCCGCAGCGCCAGCGATGCCCTCGCCTACGACGCCTCGGTCGGCGACGCCTACAACGCGGTCGGCTATGCCGAGCAGTTCTCGGTGCGCGGCTTCATGCTGAACAATAACTCGGGCTACCGCAAGGACGGCATCGCGATTCCCGCCGATACCCAGATCCCGCTGGAGAACAAGGAGCGACTGGAGCTGCTCAAGGGCGTGGCCGGCATGCAGTCCGGCCTGGCGGCGCCGGGCGGCATCCTGAACTTCGTCACCAAGCGCCCGACCAACAACGATCTGCGTTCGGCGACCGTCGAAGCGCGCGAGCGCGGCACCCTGTATGGCGCCGTCGACCTCGGCGGGCGGTTCGACGATAAACGCTTCGGCTACCGCGTGAACGCCGCCGCCGAGCGCCTGCGCTCCTACATCAAAGGGGCCGATGGCGAGCGCCAGTTCGTGTCCGGCGCCTTCGACTGGCAGATCAGCCCGGACGCCCTGCTCCAGCTCGATGCCGACTTCCAGCACAAGGAACAGGTCACCGCGCCGGGCTACCAGCTGATCCGCGGTGTCGCACTGCCGCGCGGCGTCTCGGCCAAGACCCTGCTCAATGCCCAGCCCTGGACCAGGCCGGTCGACACCGACAGCGCCAACTTCGGCCTGCGCTTCGACTATCGCCTCAACGCCGACTGGCGCGCCACCGTTACCGCCAACAAGCACTGGTTCAAGCGCGACGACTACACCGCCTTCCCTTACGGCTGCAGCAACGAGGGCGACGGCTACTATCCGGGCTTCTGCTCGAACGGCGACTACGACGTCTACGACTACCAGAGCGTTGGCGAGCGCAAGACCCCGTTCGGCGTCCAGGCCCAGGTCCAGGGCCGCTTCGCGCTGGGCGGCCTGCGCCACGTGCTCACCGCCGGCCTCGGGTACGCCGAGCGCCACAACAGCTACGGCGACTACGTCTACGACTACGCCGGCTACAGCAACATCTACAACAATTTGATCGTCGATCCGGCGCCGGGCAACCCGAGCACCGGCCCGGTCTCGGAACGCTACACCGAGCGCGAACGTTCGCTGTTCGTGCAGGACATCGTGACGCTCACGCCGGAACTGACCCTGCACGCCGGCCTGCGCTACACCAAAATCGACAGCAGCCAATTGCCGGAACCGGAACTGGGCTGGACGTCGAGCAAGGCCAGTTATGTGCTGCCGAGCGTCTCGCTGGTCTACGGCCTGACGCCGAACTGGAACGTCTACGGCACCGTCGCCCACGGCCTGCAGTCGGGCGGCGTGGCCGAGATGGGCACGACCAACGAGAACGAGGACCTGGGCCCGAACCGCTCGAAGCAGTTCGAGCTCGGCACCAAGGGCCAGTTCGGCGACGTCGCCTTGAGCGCCGCGCTGTTTCAGATCACGACCGGCCTCGAGTACACGAACGCGGCGGACACCTTCGTCCGCAACGGCGACCAGCAGCACCGCGGCTTCGAACTGGCGGCCCAGCGCAGCAGCGGCGACCTGACCTACGGCGCGACCCTGATGGCGCTGCGCGCGAAGCAGGAAGGCACGGGCGACGCCCGCTACGACGGCAAGCGCGCCACCAACGTCCCGGAACTGAAGACGACCCTGTGGGCCGACTATGCGGTGCCGGCACTGCCGGGCCTGAAAGTCAGCGGCCAGTGGCAGTATGCCGGCAAGAAGTCCTTCGATCCCGAGAACACGGTCTACGTGCCGGGCTACCACGTGTTCGGCCTGGGCGCGTCCTACGGCCTGAAGATGGGAACGACGAACGTGACCCTGCGCGCCCGCGTCGACAACCTGTTCGACAAGTTCTACTGGCGCGACGTCACCCAGCAACTGGGCGGCTACCTGCTGCCGGGCGCGCCGCGCACCTTCCGCGTGTCGGCGCAGTTCGACTTCTAAAGGGCTGCCAACGCCAGCTCCACCTGCCGCAGACGCCGCGGCAGGTCTCCGCTGATCAACACGAACGGGATGCCCCGTTCGTTCAGCTCGGCCAGCACCATCCGGTGCACCATCTGGCGCACCTCTTCCGATTCGCGCTGCAGCCCGTCCGGCGTCCATGGCGTATCCGTGGCGGTCACCAGGGTCAGCGCGTAATCGTGGCTGCGCGCCAGTTCCCCCAGTCGGTCATCCACCCTGCCCCAGTAGACGCGGCTGTAGAGGGCCGTCATCAGCGGCGTGGTGTCGCAGAACAGGTAACGTCCTGCCTGCGCGGCGGCGGCGTCCTCGCGTTCGCGCTGGGTGCGCGCGATGCCGAACTGGTCGTCCTCGAACGGCACCCGCCCCATCGTGTCGACGAATTCGCGCAGGTATTCCGGCACCCAGAGGGTAGCGTAGCGCCGGGCCAGCGCTTCGCACAGGGTCGACTTGCCGCTCGACTCGGCGCCGAGAACGGCGATGCGCAAAGGCGCGTTCATCGAGAACACACTCATTGCGCCACTCGCGCGATATTGCTCCAGGCGCGCAGCCCGCGCGCCGCCAGCAGCACGAACACCGCATACAGCACGGCCGTCACGTGCAGGTCCTTGTACAGGTAGAGGCCGACGTAGAGCACGTCGACCACGATCCAGACGTGCCAGTTCTCGACTTTCTTGCGCGCCAGCAGGAGCTGGCCGACCAGGCTGCCGGCGGTGAGGAAGCCGTCGATGTGCGGCACGTCGGTGTTCGTGTAGTTCTTCAGGAACCAGGACAGCAGGAGAAAACCCAGGCCCCATGCCGCCACTGCCCAGGCCCAGCCGGCGGCCCCGAGGCGCGTCACCACCAGCCGCGTCTCTGCTGCACCGCGCAGCCATTGGTACCAGCCCCACACCGAGGCCGCGATGAACACCAGCTGCAGGCCGCTGTCGCCGTACAGGCGCGCGTCGAAAAACACCACCGCATAAGTGGCCGAGGACGTGATCGAGAACAGCCAGGCCCAGTGGTTCTGGCGGACGTTGAGCAGCACGGTCGTCACCGCCAGGGCAAACGAGACCAGTTCGAGGGGCGTGGTGCTGAAACCGAGGACGGCGAGTGTTTCGTTCATTCGGGCGTGTCGATGGGAAGGCGGGGCCGTGCGCGGACGGATCGAGGCTGCTGCATGGCGTACTGCATCGCGGCGGCAGGTCAGCGGGCGATTATGCGAGCTGGCGCCCGAATGCGCAAGCCGAACCGTCCGGTTCCGGACACCCCTGTTCGCAGCCGGGCAGCGCCAGGCGGGTATGCCGGACGTGTTCCCGCAATCCAGCATAAAAAAACCGCGGCCGGATCGCTCCGGCCGCGGTTCTTCGATCGATCCAGACTGCTTATTTCTTCGGATACTTGATCGTCATTTCCTTCAGCAGGTTGTCGGCGCCGTCGACCTCCTTCATCACCCACAGCATGTAGCGGATGTCGACGTGGATCGCGCGCGTGATCGCGGTGTCGAAGTACCAGTCCTTGGTGATCGACTCGTAGGTCGAGTCGAAGTTCAGGCCGACCAGTTCGCCGCGCTTGTTCATCACGGCCGAACCCGAGTTGCCGCCGGTGGTGTCGGCGCTCGACAGGAAGTTGACCGGCACGGTGCCCAGCACCGGGTCCTTGAACGCGCCATAGCGCTTTTCCAGCACCGCTTTCTTCAGCGTTGCAGGCACCAGGAACGGGTCCTTGTCGGTTTCCTTCTCGAGGATACCCGCGACGGTCGTGAACGGGCCCTTGACCAGGCCGTCGCGCGGCGCGTACGGCGACACGGTGCCGTAGGTCACGCGCAGGGTCGAGTTGGCGTCCGGGTAGACCGGTTTACCCTGCGACTTCTTCCAGGCGATGACGGCGCTCATGTACTGCGGGATGGTGCGGTCCAGGTTGCCGTCGATGTCCTTGCGGCGGTTCTCGAGCGCGTCGGCGACCTCATTCAGGCGCACGGCGAGCTGGATGAAGGGATCGTTCGACTTGCGGAAAGCATCGACGTCCGCGTTCATCCAGGCCAGGCGCTTGGCGGTGTCGGCCAGCTCGGTGCCCTTGTAGAAGGCGTCCAGGCTGGCGGCGTTCGGCGCCAGGGCGTCCAGGCCCTGCGGACGCAGCTTCTGGTCGATCTTCGCATAACGCGTCAATGCGGCGGCCCAGCGCGCCTGGTCGACGTCCGGCACGAAGGACTGCTCGAGGCGGGTCAGGCGCGCCTTGATGAAGGACAGGTCGCGTTCCTGGTAGCCGGCGTCGCGCTGGGCGTCCGGCTTCTGGCGCTCCTGGGCCAGGCGGTACAGGGTGCGCGCGCTCTTGAGCAGGTCGCTATGCGTAGCCTCGGCATAGGCCGCTTCCTCGCGCGACAGCGCCATGTCCGACGCGATCACGGCGTCCAGGTCGGCCAGCAGGTTGCCCGCGCTGCCGTTCTTGCCGTACCAGGCGCGGAACTCGGCGTCCTGCACGTCCTTGATGGCGGCGATGTCCTTGCGCGCGAAGCCGTCGAGCAGGCCCTGGGTCTTCTTCAGCACGTTGTTCAGGCTCTTGGCGACGCTGGCGTAGCGCACGTCCCAGGCGGCGTTGCCGCGGGTGGCGGCAGCGATCACGTCGAGGTCGGCGGTGATGGTCGCGACCTTGGCCGGGTAGTCGACCTCGCGCGCGAAGCGGATTTCCGACGGCAGCTTGTAGCGGCTGGTGCGGCCCGGGTAGCCGGCCAGCAGGATCGGGTCGCCGTTCTTCAGGCCTTCGGCGGACACCACCAGGAAGTCCTTCGACTTGTAGGGCACGTTGTTCGGCGACGGATCGGCCGGGCGGCCGTCGGGGCCGACGTAGGCACGCAGGAAGCTGTAGTCGCCGGTCTGGCGCGGCCACTCGTAGTTGTCGATGTCGCCGCCGAAGTTGCCGATCTTGTCCGACGGCGCGTGCACCAGGCGCACGTCGCGGATCATCAGCTGCTTGATGCGGTAGTACTCGAGGCCGCGGTGGAAGGCCGGCACCGAGCAGCGGTAGGCCTTGTCGCTCTCGCACTCGGCGATCAAGGCCTTGATGCGCGCGGAAATCGCTTCGCTGCGCTCGCGCCCGCTCATGCTGCCGCCCAGGCCCTTCAGCACGCGATCGGTGACGTTCTCGACCTTCTCGGTCACGTACACCAGGGTGTTCGGACCGCCCGGCAGTTCCTCGGCGCGGGTCTTGGCCAGGAAGCCGTCGACGATGTAGTTCTTTTCCGCGGTCGAATTGCGCTGGATGGCGCCGTAGGCGCAATGGTGGTTGGTGACCACCAGGCCGTCCGGCGACACGAACGAGGCCGAGCAGCCGCCCAGCGAGACGATCGCGCTCATCGGATGCTTCGACAGGTCGGCCAGCTTCTCGGCCGGCATCGTGATGCCGATGCGTTTCAGTTCGGATTTCAGCTGCGGCAGCTGGTGCGGTTGCCACTGGCCTTCGTCGGCGACGGCATGGGCGGCCACGCCGATCAGGGCGACGGGCAGGACGATCGATTTGAACAAGGTAGGACCCCGGATGAGTTGGAACAAGCGCGAGTATAGCCCTTGGCCGGGGCCGGAAAAAGGTTTTTCGCCGTCCATACAGGATGCATGGAGCGTACCGCGTGCCCCGCAACTCGTGCATTCTGGCTAGAATGGAGGATTGCCCGCCGGGCTGGCATTTCGAAGGAACGCCATGGGACGCCTCGCCACCCTCCTCTCCACCCTCGCGCACAAGCTCGCGCTCGACGCCTATACCGTGGCGCTGCTCGGCATGGTCGTGCTGGCGAGCTTCCTGCCCGCCAGCGGCCAGGTCGCCGTCGCGCTGGGCGACGTCACCACGGTCGCCATCGGCCTGCTGTTCTTCCTGCACGGCGCCAAGCTCTCGCGCGAAGCCATCGTCGCCGGCCTGATGCACTGGCGCCTGCACCTGCTGGTCCTGGCCTCGACCTTCGTCATGTTCCCGCTGATGGGCCTGGCCATGAAGCCGCTGGCCCTGGGGCTGCTCACGCCGGACCTGTATCTCGGCATCCTGTTCCTGTGCGTGCTGCCCTCGACCGTGCAGTCCTCGATCGCCTTTACCGCCATGGCGCGCGGGAACGTGGCGGCGGCCGTCTGCAGCGCCTCGGCCTCGAACTTCCTCGGCATCTTCCTCACCCCCATGCTGGTCGGTGCGCTGATCGTCAGCGACGGCGGCGCGGCCGGCGGCGGCTCGGGCTGGTCGCAGGTGCTGAGCATCGTCGAACAGCTGCTGCTGCCCTTCCTTGCCGGCCAGTTGCTGCGCCCCTGGATCGGCGCCTTCATCGACCGTCACAAGCCGGTGCTGCGCTACGTCGACCAGGGTTCGATCCTGCTGGTGGTCTACACCGCGTTCTCGGAATCCGTGACCGAAGGCCTGTGGCAACACGTCTCGGGCTGGACCCTGTTCGCGCTGATCGGCGTCAGCTGCCTGATGCTGGCGATCGCCCTGGGCCTGGCCACCTGGACCAGCCGCCGCGCGGGCTTCTCGAAAGAGGACGAGATCACGATCGTGTTCTGCGGCTCGAAAAAGAGTTTGGCCACCGGCGTGCCGATGGCCAAGGTGCTGTTCGCGCCTTCGGCGCTGGGGATGATCATCCTGCCGGTGATGCTGTTCCACCAGATCCAGCTGATGGTCTGCGCCGTGCTGGCGCAGAAGTGGGCAAGGCGCGCCGAGTGAGGCTTGCCTGAGGCTTACTGCTGGCGGCGCCGGCGGACGGCGTACAGTGCGCCCAGGCCGCCCAGCAGCATCGCGGTGGTGGCCGGCTCCGGCACGGGCGACGGCTCGCCCGGGGTGGCATCGAGGTCGGTGACCGTCAGGGTGTAGACGCCGGTCCCCAGGTACTGGGTCAGGTTGAAGGTGCCGAGCTTGAAGGTCGGCGTGTATTCGGAACCGGTGTAGAGCTGGAGGCCGTCGGTGCTCAGCAGGAGCGTGTCGCCGTACCAGTCGAGGATCTCCATGCCGCCGCCGATGGAAGCGTTGAAGAAGGTCAGGTCGGCCACGTCGAACCACGAACCCGGGAAGTTACCGAAGACGTCATAGACGGTGAAGCCGAGGCCGGGATAGGGAACATCCGACGCGAGGGTGGAGTCCAGCTGCCAGCTGGCGTTGTAATCGCCGGTGAGATCGAACTGGTACAGCCCCGCATTCGCCACGCCTGCCGAGAAGAACATGACGGCAGCAGCTGCTTTTTTCAGACTTTTCATCAGATTCATTGCGCATTCCTGTCAAGTGAATGGTCGTTATCCCGACCGGTGATGGTAGTTTCGGGAGCAATGCGAGGGATGTCACACTGATACCGAGGGTAAAACATCGTGCAATACCATTCGTTAGCAGGAAATGTGCCTGAGAGAAAATATTTATAAAAAACAATGAGTTATGATAATTGCCCGAAAATTAATAATATTTTCGTAAGATTTCTCGACAGGATATGGCGAAAGAAAAGCAGGTACGAGGTCCGGCTCTCGGACCTCGCCCTTGAATCCAGTCTTAGAAGCGGACCTTGACGAAGGCCGAGGGGCCGGTCAGCTTCAGGTCGAGGTCGGCAGTGCGTTCGCCATTGCGGTGCAGGTCGATCTTCTGGATGCCGTAGTCGAGCATCAGCGAGACGTTGCGGGCGGCCAGCCATTCGACGCCGGCGGCGCCATTGTAGACGTGGCCCTCGACCGTGCCGCCGTTCTTCTTGACGCCGCCCGCTTCGGCGTACAGGCGCACCTTGTCGTTCAGGGCGTAGCGCCAGGCCAGCTCGATCGTCGGCGCCCAGACGCCATCGCTGGACGAGCCGCTGCCGCTCCAGGTATAGGTCTCGGGCGGGTTGGATGCGCTCACCTGCGCATCGGCCGAACCGGAAATCTTGGCGCGCAGGTAGGCCGCGCCCAGGCCGACGCCGAACACGCTCTTTTCCTTGCCGAACCACAGCTTGTACGCCAGGCGCGCCATCTCCAGGCGCAGCTTGGCGTCGGCCTCGATGCTGCCGCTCACCGGACGGCCTTCGTACACGGTGTCGCCGTCGAGCGTGGCGCCGTAGCCTTTGCTGAAGCGGAAGTAATCGAAGGACAGGCCGTGGCTGTCGCCGAACAACAGCTCGGCCTTGGCGCGCGGCAGGCTCTCGTGGCCGATCTTTTCGTCGGGCGTGTCGACGCGGCCGTAGCGGGTGTCGCCGCCGAGGTGGATCTCGGGATCGGCATAGAAGGCGCCGCCGGAAATGCTGATACGGTCCAGGGCCGGCGATTGCTGGGCCTGGGCCATGCCGGCCGTCGCGGCGCCCAGCAGGATGGCGCCCTTGACGGCATTGACGACGATCTTGTTCAGGGAGGGGCGGACGGCGCGCGTGGCTGGGCTGGACATGGGTTCTCCAATAGAAAAGTGTTGTTCAAAAAATGTCCGCCAGACTTTGTCTGGCGCGACAACACTTTTATTATCGCCAATATCATATTAACAACGCGCACGATTGCTGACCTTGCGGTCAGCAATCGTGCGCCCGCCTCGCCCCTTCCCTCCCTTCACTCGATGCTGACCTCCTTGCGGTTGTCGCGCGACACCCGGTCGATCATCTTGTTGTAGGGATCGACGCCGACCTCGAACGGTTGTTCCTTGACCGTCACGGTCAGCACCGGATTCGCGCCCGAGAGCGCACGCTTCTCCAGCAGCAGCACCTTTTCGTCGGCTTCCTTGGCGCCCCTGGCGCGGGCGAAGACGCCGACTTCCACCGGTTCGTCGTAGGCGCGCGGGTTCTCCTTGCCCTTGCCGTCGGCCTCCGTCTTGGCCAGGTGCAGCTTCATGGTCACGTCCCACTGGCCGTCGCTGCGCTTCTTCGCGCTGGCCTCCAGCACGCGGTTGTCGTAGAAGACGATCTTCTCGAACAGGTCGGTGATCAGGGCCTGCTTCGATGGCGGGGCTTCGGCGCGGATATAGTCGACCAGCTCGGCGGAGGTAGCGAACGGCGACTCCTGGTAGCCCTTGTCCTGCAAGAAGCGCTTCAGGGCGCGGTTCAGGGCTTCTTCGCCGATCTCGTCGCGCAGGCGGTAGAAGACCAGGCTGCCCTTGCGGTAGTGGATGTAGGCCTGGTTTTCCACCCGCACCAGCGGCAGTTCCTCGATCAGCTCGCCGCCGCGCGAACTCAGGTAACGATCGAGTTCGTAGCGCAGGAAGCGGCGCATCTGCTGGCGGCCATATTCCTTCTCCATCACCATCAGCGCCGAGTATTGCGACAGCGATTCGATCAGCATGCTCGATCCCTGCACGTTGGCGGCGGTCACCTGGTGGCCCCACCACTGGTGCGCCATTTCGTGGGCCGTCACGTAGAACACGTAGTCGATGGCGTCCTTGTCGCGCAGGTCGGCGATGAAGCCGATCGACTCCGAGAACGGGATCGTGTTGGCGAAGGACTGGGCGAAGCTCTGGTAGTTCGGGAACTCCAGGATGCGCACCTGCTTGTGCTGGTAGGGCGTGAACCGGGTCGTGAAATAGTCCAGCGACTTCTGCGTGCCCGCGATCATCCGGTCGACGTTGTAGGCGTGCTTCCTGTCGTGGTAGATCTCGATCGGGATGCCCTTCCACTCGCCCTTCTTCACCGCCCAGTCGGCCGACAGGTAGGCGAAGAACGGCATCATCTTCTGGTCCATCCTGTACTGGAAGTAGTTGCGGCCGTTTTCCTTCCACGACTTCTGCAGGTAGCCCGGCGCCAGCGCGACCTGGTCGCCGCTGGTCGAGACGACGGTCTCGAAATCGATCCAGTCCGCATCCTGGCCGAACATGGTGTTGGCGCGCGCCGCCTTGTCTTCCAGCTTGGCCATGCGCTCGGGTTCGCCCAGGCCGCGCTTGCGGCGCTCGTTACGGTCGGTCAGCTCGCCGCCCGGCTGGTAACCGATCTGCGGGAAGAACTCGCGGTTGTTGAAGAAGGTGCCGTTCAGGTTGATGGTATCGGCCGTCCCGCCGTTCGTGAAGCCCGGACGGCGCACGTCGACCGCGAAGTCCAGCGGCAGGCGGGCGCCGGGCGCCAGGGCCTGGTCCAGCTTGATGATGGTGAAGCCGAACTTCCTGTCGTCCAGCTCGACCTTGTGCGCGGGCAGTCCCGACAGGGTGGTCGCGACATCCGGGTTGCGCTGCAGGCGCAGCGTGTCCAGCGGCTTGCCCGTCTTGTTCTCCAGGACGTAGCGGCCCCGGATCGCGACCCGGCGCTCCTCCGGATAGATATCCACGTTGGCGCGCACGTCGACGATCTTCGCGTGCGGCAGGTCCTTGTACTTGCGGTAGGTCTTTTCGTACTCGGCCTGCTTGTCCATCGCCACGTTGCCGGCCTCGTAGCGCGCCAGGGTGTTCGTGTTGTGGAGGATCCATGCGCCGACCCCGGCGAATGCGATGCCGCAGGCCGCCAGCGCCACGCCGGAAGGCCCCTTCAGGCGCTGGCCGGCCGTGCGCAAGCGGGTGCGCCAGTCGACCGACAGGCCGCGTACCCAGAAGGCCTGGGCCACGATCAGGGCTGCCACGGTGAACAGGGTCCAGTACAGCGCGAACCAGGCCCAGCCCGCGAGGAAGTGGCCGTAGCCGTTCATGTCCGAGTACGGCGTGCGCGGCAGGCCGCCGATGTTGTACAGGTTGTGGTCGAAGTGCATGACGAGGGCGACGACCTGCGACACCATCAGGACGATCATCAGGGCGTAGCCGGCGAACTTGTTGTTCGTGACCACCTGCAGGACGATGGCGATCAGGCCCAGGAGGATGAAGGGAACGCTCGAGACCAGCATGCCCTTGGCGTAGAGCGCCAGCTCGACCGGGGCGCCGCCCCTGACCAGCTGGATCGCGATCGCGGCCAGGACGCCGGTGAACAGGAAGGCCAGCACCACGCCCACCAGCGCCAGGCTCTTGGCGACCAACGGCGCCCAGTTCGGGGTCGGCATCGCATCGACGACGTCGGCGATCCTGGCCTGGCGTTCCTTGAAGATCAGTTCGCCGGCGTAAAAGGTCACGATGATGAGCAGCATGAAGTTGAAGCTGCCCTCCATCATGTCGATCATCAGGTGGGTCATCGGATAGACGTCGGTGCCGAACATCCGGTCCATCTGGGAGGCGGAGCCGACCATGTTCAGCACGCCGAAGAGCAGCATGACGAGGAAAGGCACGCTCTTGAAGACGGCCGCGGCGTCGAAAGCGAAGATGTGGCGGCACTGGGCCCAGCGCGTGGCGCGGCCGAAGCGCGGTTCGATGCGCGGCAGCGCACGGGGAGCAGCGGCAGGCGCGGCCGGCGCCGGCATCCTGGCCTTGCCGAACAGGCGCTTGCCGGTGCCGGCGCGCTGCGGCTTGAACAGGGCCAGGGTCAGGCCGAACAGCGCCAGCGCGACGCCGGCCCAGAGCACGCGGTTGGCCAGGATGTAGCCGGCGAAGTCAGGCAGGCCCGCGTTCGCCTCGGCGGTGGAGAAATAGCGGGTGGCGCGGCCCAGCGCGCGGATGCCGAAGGGGTCGGTCAGGACGGCGATCCACTCGTTGTCGATATCCGCGGTGAAGCGGCCGGCGACGATCCACAGCACGAAGAAGGCCAGCACGCCGACGTAGACCAGCATGATCGAGCGCGTGGTCGAGGCCAGCAGCATCAGCACCGCGCCGATGAAGAACAGGTTGGGCACCACGATGACGCCGAGCGCCCACAGGTAGGCGCTGCCCGGGAAGGGGCCGACGCGCTGGGCGTCGACCCAGGGCATCAGCGGGCCGAGCATCGAACCGGCGACGATCAGGGCGAAGATGAACAGGCAGGCCACCAGGCCGGCGGCGAAGCGGCCGACCAGGTAGTCGTGCTTCTTCATCGGCGTGGCGAACAGCATGTCGGAAATGCCGACGTCGGCGTCGCGCAGCACGGTGCCGGCGATGAAGATGGTGACGACGAACATCGAGATCAGGCTGAAGGAGCCGAGCAGCTGGGCCACGACCAGCGGCGCGTTGCGGTTGACGTTGCCGATGGCGCCGCCGACCTGGATCGCGTCGGTGGTGGTGGCGCCGAAGGCCAGCGCGCCGAACAGCAGCGCGCAGACCCACAGCAGGGGCTGGCGCAACTGGGTAGCGAGTTCGAACTTGAAGAATTCTCTCAGCATGGCCGCCCCTTATGCCATCGCCGGCGTGTGGTCGGTCGATGCGGCCGGCGCGGCCGCTTGCGCGGCGCGGCCGGCGTTGCGGATCTGGAGGAAGTAGACGTCTTCCAGGTCCGGCTCGACGCTGACGAAACCGTCGTCCGGCTGCGACTCGGCATACACGTTGATCTGTGGACGGCCGGCCACCAGGCGCGTCGACAGCACTTTGAAGCGTTCCTGGTATTCCGCCAGCGCTTCCTGGCTGATCGTGCGGCGCCAGACGCGGTTCTTGAGCGTGTCGATCGCGGCCTGGGGTTCGCCCTGCAGCAGCACCGTGCCCTTGGCGATCATCGCCATGCGCGGGCACAGGTCGGTCACGTCCTCGACGATGTGGGTGGACAGGATCACGACCACCTGCTCGCCGATCTTGGCCAGCAGGTTCAGGAAGCGGTTGCGTTCGTCCGGGTCGAGGCCGGCGGTCGGCTCGTCGACGATCACCAGGCGCGGCGCGCCGAGCAGGGCCTGGGCGATGCCGAAGCGCTGGCGCATGCCGCCCGAATAGGTGCCGAGGGCGCGCTTGCGCGCCTCCCACAGGTTGGTCTGGTGCAGCAGGCCCTCGACCGCTTCCTTGCGCTCGCCCTTGCCGGTCAGGCCCTTGAGGACGGCGAAGTGGTTCAGCAGCCGCTCCGCGCTGACTTTCGGGTAGACACCGAAGTCCTGCGGCAGGTAGCCGAGCTGGCGCAGCAGCCCTTCCTTGTTCTGCAGGACATCGAGGCCGTGGAAATGGATGCTGCCGCTGTCGGGATCCTGCAGCGTCGCGATGGTGCGCATGAGCGAGGACTTGCCGGCGCCGTTCGGTCCCAGCAGGCCAAACATGCCGTTCGGGATCTCGAGGCTGACATTGTTGATGGCCTTGACGCCGTTGGCGTAGGTCTTGTTGAGCTGCTTGATCGATAACATCGTTGCTTCTCCCTAGTTATAGATGGTGCGATGCCGCGTCCTGCCGGGGCGGATCGACGGATAGTATTTCCTCGTTGTTAATCTATCTTTGATGAAAAGCAATGTCAGCCGTTTGTGACAGGCTGCAGAAAACCGGGAATGGATGACGTTTTTCGCGGAATATGCAATGCGCATGGGAACGCCGGCGGGCCGGGGCGTCTGTTCAATGAATGTCTTGACGAGCGGAAAAATTGATCTTAAAGTGATATCACTTTTAGATCACTTCGGAGACCAGCAATGACCATGAACAAACGGCACGAAACCGCGCTTTCGTCGATGAACGGTTACCTGGGCGCCGGCGCCGGCCTGCTCGCCATCGGCGTCGGCGCCATGCTGCTGCGCGGCGGCGCGGTGCTGCCGGGCGTGCTGCTGGTCGTGCTGGGCATCCTCGCCTTCAGCGGCCTGTACATGCTGCAGCCGAACGAAACGGCGGTGCTGACCCTGTTCGGCCGCTACGTCGGCACCGACCGCAGCGAAGGCCTGCGCTGGGCCTTCCCGCTGTATCGCAAGCACCGCCTGAGCGTCCGCGCGCGCAACCTGAACATCCAGACCATCAAGGTGAACGACAAGCGCGGCAATCCGGTCGAGATCGCGGCGGCCGTGGTCTGGCGCGTGCGCGATACCGCGCAGGCGATGTTCGAGGTCGACAGCTTCGAACGCTATGTGAGCGTGCAGGCGGAAGCGGCCCTGCGCCACCTGGCCGCGCAGTACGCCTACGACGAAGGCGAAGACCTGGCGCCGGGCGAGCTGACCCTGCGCGGCGGCGCGGCCGAGGTGACGGCGGCGCTGCGCAGCGAACTGACCGACCGTTTCGAGGCGGCAGGCGTGGAGACGGTGGACGCCAAGCTGACCCACCTGGCCTACGCGCCCGAGATCGCGCAGGTCATGCTGCGCCGCCAGCAGGCGCAGGCGATCATCAGCGCCCGGGCCCAGATCGTGCGCGGCGCGGTCGGCATGGTGGAGGAAGCCCTGAAGGGACTGGCGGAGCGCGAGATCGTCGAACTGGACGCGGAACGCAAGGCGTCCATGGTCAGCAACCTGCTGGTGGTATTGTGCTCGGACCGCGAGACGCAGCCCATCGTCAATGCCGGCACCCTGTATAACTGATCATCGACACGAGGCGATACGAAGTGGCAAGTCCTGGAAAAAAGTCCTACCCGCTGCGCATCGATCCCGCCCTGTGGGAGCAGTTGCAGCGCCTGGCCGCCAACGACCTGCGCAGCGTGAACGCCGAGATCGAGTTCCTGCTGCGCGAAGCGCTGGCGCGGCGCGGCATCCGCATCGCCCCGGCACAGCAGCCGGACGACGGGAGCGAGTAAACAGCGCGGAAAAGCCACACGCCTCGCCGCCGCGCCTTGCGAGTCGTGCGACCGGAAATGGTGCAATTAAGGCATCATGACAGCGCGGCCGGCCGGCAATGGCTGGCCATGCGCGCCGCCTGTGCCGCCTCCCGGACCGCCGGGGTGCCGGCCCACGCGGCCGCACACGACAACCCGGAGAAAGGCGAGCAGAATGAATCAAGCAAACACCCGCGTCGTCATCACCGGCGCATCGAGCGGCATCGGCGCCGCCACGGCCATCGCTTTCGCCAGGGAGGGCGCGATGCTGGTCCTGGGCGCGCGCGGCCAGGAGGGCCTCGACGACGTCGCGCGCCAGTGCCGCGATGCCGGCGGCAGCGCCGAGGTGCGCACTGTCGACGTGACCGACGCCGATGCCGTCGCCGCCTTTGCGCGCGAGGCGCGCGACATCCTGGGCGAGATCGACCTGTGGTTCAGCGACGTCGGCATCGGCGTGGTCGGCAAATACCCGGACGTGCCGCTGGAAGACCACCGGCGCGTGGTCGAGGCCAACCTGCTCGGCCACATGCACGACGCGCACGCCGTGCTGCCGGTCTTCCTGGAGCAGGGCCACGGCATCTGGGTCAACATGATTTCCTTCGGCGGCTTCGTCGCCTCGCCCTACTCGGCCGCCTACGCCGCCAGCAAGTTCGGCCTGCGCGGCTTCAGCGAGGCGCTGCGCGCCGAGCTGCGCGAGCATCCCCACATCCACATCTGCGACGTCTACCCGACCTTCGTCGATACGCCCGGCTTCCGGCATGCGGCCAACTACACGGGCGCGAAGCTGTCCTACCCGCCCGGCACGGTGGAGCCGGAAAAGGTCGCCGACGCCATCGTCGCACTGGCCGAGCAGCCGCGCGACACCACCGTGATCGGCGCGCCGCTGGCCCTGATGAAAATCAGCGAACTGGCGGCGCCCCTGCCCGCCATGCTGCTGGGCCGCTTCATGGACGCCTGGGCCAAACGCGCCGACCGCACCGCCGACACCACCGGCGCACTCTACTCCCCGCAAGGCGGAGCGGATGGCATCCACAGCGGCCAGCGCCAGCCGGACGGGCAGCGCAACACGGCGCTGCTGGTCGGCGCCGGCCTGGCGCTCGGGGTGCTCGGCTGGCAGCTGCTGCGCCGGCGCGAGGCCGGCGCGCGCGACGAATATTACTGATCCTGCGCGGCCGCGCGCTCCTCGGGCGGCGTGGCCGCCTGCGCCGCAGGCGTGGCTTCGGCGACCAGCACCGTGGTCGCCGGCCTCATGGCTTTTTGCTGCACCACCTGCACCGCGACGGCGCGGCCGTCGACGACCGGCTTCGGATGACGAAAGTTGAACATGGCGGACCCGGTTCGAGTGATTGATAACTCGACATGGGTGCGCCCTGCCCCGTTTCAAGGCTGAGCTATCTGGTCTCCCGCGTGCCAGCCGCCGCCCAGCGCCTGGATCAGCGCCACCGCCACCGTCTGGCGGTCGGACTGCAGCTGCACCAGCGCGCGGCGCGCGTTCAGGGCCGTGACCTGGGCCTGCACCACTTCCGTATAGCTCACCTGCCCCGCCTTGTAGCGGTTCAGGATCTGCTGCTCGACCAGGTCGGCCGCTTCCGATGCCTCGCGCCGCAGCGCCAGCTGCTCGCTTAGCACGCGGGTGGCGGTGAGCTGGTCCTCGACGTCGGCAAAGGCGTTCAGCACGGTCTGGCGGTAGCGCGCGACCGCCGCCTGGTGGCGCGCCTCGGCGCCGGCGACGCTGGCGCGGGTGGCGCCGGCGTTGAAGATCGACTGCGCGGCCGACAGGCCGAAGGACCAGGCCGCGTTCGACACCGAGAATAGGTCGGAGAAGCTGCCGCCGGCCGTGGCGCCGGCAGCCGACAGGCCGATGTTCGGGAAGTAGGCCGAGCGCGCGATGCCGATCTCCGCGTTCGCGGCGGCGACGTCGCGTTCGGCGGCGGCGATGTCGGGACGGCGCTGCAGCAGCGTGGACGGCACGCCCACCGGCACCTCGGGCACCGTCGGGCGCCACCCAGGTTGCGGCGCCAATGAAAAGTCGCTGGGCGCCTTGCCGAGCAGGATGGCGATCGCGTGCTCGAACTGGGCGCGCTGGCGCACCAGGCCCAGTTCGTCGTTGCGGGCGTTCGCCAGCTGGGTCTGGGCCTGCAGCACGTCGGTGCGGGCGACGATGCCGACCTTGAAGCGGTTCTGCGTGATCGTGAACACCCGCTCGTAGCCGGCGATGGTGTCCGCCAGCAGCTTGCGTGCGATGTCGAGCTGGCGCACCGCGAAGTAGTTGGCGGCCAGCTCGCCCTGGGCCGACAGGCGGGCACTGGCCAGGTCGGCCGCGCTGGCCTCGGCATTGGCCTGGGCGCTGGTGACGCCGGCGCGCAGGCGGCCCCAGACGTCCGGCTCCCAGCTGCCGCCCAGGTTCAGGCGGTAGGCGTTATCGGCGCCCTGCCCGCGCACGCCGGAACGGTCGGCGCTCAGTTGCAGGTTCAGCGAGGGAAACAGCGCCGCGCGCTCCTGCCGCACCAGGGCGCGCGCCTGGGCATAGTTGGCGGCCGCCTGGGCCACGTTCTGGTTCGATACCTCGACCCCGCCGGCCAGTTCGTTCAGGACGGGATCGCCGAACAGTTGCCACCACGGGCCCCGCTCGAGCGCGTCGCCTGGCGCGGCGGGCACCCAGCCGGCCAGCTCCTTGAACGCCGCCGGTTGCGGCGTGCTCGGGACCTGGTAGGCGGGGGCGACGCTGCAGCCGGCAAGGGCCGCGGCAAGCGCAAGCAGGGTCAGTCGGATTGGCGTCGTTGCATGCATAAAAAGTCTCATTTCGATGGGGACGGGACGGCCTGTTCTTCCTCGAGCGGGTGGCGGCTCAGTTCGCGCTCGCCGGGCGTGCGGCGGCGCAGCTTGTCCATCAGGACGTAGACCACCGGCGTGGTGAGCAAGGTCAGCAACTGGCTCGCGACCAGGCCGCCGATGATGGCGATGCCCAGCGGCTGGCGCAGCTCGGAACCCTCGCCGAAGCCGATTGCCAGCGGCAGCGCGCCGAGCGCGGCGGCCAGGGTGGTCATCAGGATCGGGCGGAAGCGCAGCAGGCAGGCTTCGCGCACCGCTTCCACCGCGCTCCAGCCGTGCGCCCGCTCCGCCTCCAGCGCGAAGTCGATGATCAGGATCGCGTTCTTCTTGACGATGCCGATCAGGAGGAAGACCCCGATCAGGGCGATGATCGAGAACTCCATGTCGAACAGCAGCAGGGCCAGCACCGCGCCCACGCCCGCCGACGGCAGGGTCGAGAGCACGGTGATCGGGTGCACCAGGCTTTCGTAGAGGATGCCGAGCACGATGTAGATCACGACGATGGCCGCCAGGATCAGGAGCGGCTGCTCCTTGTTCGAGTCCTGGGCCGCGCGCGCCGTGCCTTCGAAACTGCCGCGCACGTTGGCCGGCATGGCGATGTCGGCCTCGGCCTGGCGCACCGCGGCCTGGCCGTCCGCCAGGTTGTAGCCCTCGGCCAGGTTGAAGGAGACCGTGGTCGCCAGTTCGCCGTCCTGGTGGTTGACCGACGTGGGCGTCGAACTCTCGGCGAAGCTGGCGATGGCCGGCAGCGGCACCATGGTCGATGCGCTGCTGGACAGGGCCGAGCCGCTGGAAGCGTCGCGCGTGGCGCTCAGCGTGGATGCCGGCGCCGGGGTGCCGTTGCTGGTCATGGCGTTGCTGGCGCTGTTACCTGATCCGGCGCCGGAACCGCCGGCGCGCGCCGGCACGTACACGTCATTCAGGGCTTCCGGCGACTGCGCATAGCGCTGGGCCACGCCCATGATCACGCGGTACTGGTTCAATTCGTCGTAGATGGTCGACACCTGGCGCTGGCCGAAATTGTTGTACAGCGCATTGTCGACGTCGCGCGTATTGATGCCCATGCGCGCTGCGCTCTCCTTGTCGATGGTGACGAACATCTCGACGCCGTTCTCGGCCTGGTCGGTGTCGACGTCGACCAGCGCCGGCTGGCGCTTCATGGCGTCGGCCAGTTTCGACGCCCATTCCTTCAGGTCCTGGCTGCTGTCGCTTTTCAGCGTGTACTGGTAAGTCGAGTTGCTGGAGCGCCCGCCCATGCGCAGGTCCTGCACCGGGTTCAGGAACAGCGACACGCCGGTGACCTTGGCCAGCTGCGGACGCAGGCGCGCGATCACGGCCTGGCCCTTCTCCGTCCTCTCGGACGCCGGCTTCAGGTTGATGAACATGAAGCCGCCGCCGGCGCGTCCGCCGCCGGTGAAGCCGACCACGGTGTCGACCGCCGGGTCGTTCTTGATGATGTTCACCAGCTGGCGCATCTTGGCCTGCATCGCCTGGAAGGAGATGCTCTGGTCGGCGCGGATGCCGCCGCTGATCTGGCCCGTGTCCTGCTGCGGGAAGAAGCCTTTCGGCGCGGCCGCGAACAGGTAGACGTTCAGGCCGATCACGAACACCAGGATCAGCATCACCAGCGCGCGGCTGGCCAGCGCCCAGTCGAGCGCGCGCTCGTAGACGCGCAGCATCCAGTCGAAGCCCGACTCGGCCCAGCGCGACAGCCGGCCCTGGGGCCGCTCGATGGTGTGGCCTTTTCTGAGCAGCCAGGCGCACATCATCGGCGTGGTGGTGAGCGAGATCACCAGCGAGATCATCACCGCGGCCGACAGCGTCACCGCGAACTCGCGGAACAGGCGCCCGACCTGCCCGCCCATGAACAGCAGCGGGATGAACACCGCCACCAGCGACAGGCTGATCGAGAGCACGGTGAAACCGACTTCGCGCGCGCCGAGCAAGGCGGCCTGCATGCGGTCCATGCCCTTCTCGATGTGGCGCGCGGTGTTTTCCAGTACGACGATCGCGTCGTCGACCACGAAGCCGGTGGCCACCGTCAGCGCCATCAGCGACAGGTTATTCAGGCTGAACCCCAGCAGCCACATCACGCCGAAGGTGCCCAGCAGCGAGACCACGGTCGCCACCGCCGGGATCACGGTGGCGCGCACGCTGCGCAGGAACACGCTCACCACCAGCACCACCAGCAGGATCGAAATGAGCAGCGTGAACTCGATCTCGTGCAGCGAGGCGCGGATCGAGTTGGTGCGGTCCGAGGCCACCTGCAGGGTGATGTCGCCCGGCAGCTGGGCCTGCAGCGAGGGCAGCAGCGCACGCACGCCGTCGACCGTCTCGATCACGTTGGCGGCCGGCTGGCGCGTGATCAGCACGATCACCGCCGGTTCGCCGTTGAACAGGCCCAGGGTGTTGATGTTTTCCGGCCCGTCGATGACCTCGGCCACATCAAGCAGGCGCACCGCCGCGCCGTTACGCCAGGCCACGACCAGGTCGCGGTAGTCGGCCGCGGTGCGTCCGTTGGTCGGCGTATCGACCTGGGAATAGATCTGCAGGCGGTTGCCGCCGCCCTCGATCGCGCCCTTCGGGCGGTTCGGGTTGCTCGACTGGATCGCCGCCCGCACGTCCTCGGCCGAGACGCCGAGGCGGTTCAGCGCGTAGGGGTTGAGTTCGACGCGCACCGCCGGCAGCGAGCCGCCGCCGATCTCGACCTCGCCCACGCCCGGCACCTGGGCCAGGCGCTGCTGGACGATGTTCGAGACGGCGTCGTAGATCTGGCCCGGCGTCCTGGTCTTCGACGTGAGCGCCAGGATGATCACCGGCGCGTCCGAGGGATTGACCTTGCGGTAGGTCGGGTTGCTGCGCAGCGTGGACGGCAGGTCGGCGCGTGAAGCGTTGATCGCGGCCTGCACTTCGCGCGCGGCCGAATCGATCTTGCGGTTCAGTTCGAACTGCAGGTTGATGCGGGTCGAGCCGCTGCCCGAGTTCGAGGTCATCTCGTTGACGCCCGCGATCACGCCCAGGCGCCGCTCGAGCGGCGTGGCGACGCTGCTGGCCATGGTCTCGGGACTCGCGCCGGGCAAGGACGCCGACACGGAGATCGCCGGGAAGTCGACCTGCGGCAGCGGCGAGACCGGCAGCACGAAGAAGGCGGCAATCCCCGCCAGCGCCAGCCCGAGCGTCAGCAGGACGGTCGCGATCGGACGCTGGACAAAGGGCTTCGACAGATTCATGCGCCCGCCTCTTTCGGTTTCGACGGCGCCTTTCCGGTCCAGCGGCGCGCGGTGCGGTCGAATGCCAGGTAGATCACCGGCGTGGTGAACAGGGTCAGCAGCTGGCTCACGATCAGGCCGCCGAAGATGGCCAGGCCCAGCGGACGCCGCAGCTCGGCGCCTTCGCCCCAGCCGAACATCAGCGGGACGGCGGCGAACAGCGCGGCCAGGGTCGTCATCAGAATCGGACGGAAGCGCAGCAGCGCGGCCTGGCGGACCGCCTCGAGCGGGGTTTTACCTTGATCGCGCTCGGCCTCGATCGCGAAGTCGATCATCATGATCGCGTTCTTCTTGACGATGCCGATCAGGAGGATGATGCCGATGATGCCGATCACGCCCAGGCCCTGTCCGGTGACCCACAGCGCCAGCAGCGCGCCGACGCCGGCCGAGGGCAGTGTCGACAGGATCGTCAGCGGGTGGATGTAGCTCTCGTAGAGCACGCCCAGCACGATGTAGACGCAGACCACCGCCGCCAGGATCAGCCACAACTGGTTCGACAGCGAGTTCTCGTAGGCGCCGGACGCGCCGAGGAAGGTCAGCGTGACCGAGGCCGGCAGCTTGATGTCCTCGGCCGCCGCGCGGATCGCGTCGACCGCCTGGCCGAGCGAGGTGCCGGCGGCGGTGTCGAAGCCGATCGTGGTGGCCGGGTACTGCGCCACGTGGGTCACCTGCAGCGGCGCTTCTTCCTCGCGGATGGTGGCCACCGCCGACAGCGGGGTCGGCTCGCCGGAACCGGTGCGCAGTTGCAGGCGGCCCAGCGCAGCCAGCGACATGGCTTCGTCCTGTTGCGCCTCCAGGATCACACGGTACTGGTTGGTCTCGGTGAAGATGGTCGAGACGATGCGCTGGCCGAAGGCGCTGTACAGGGCGTCGTCGATGGCGGACGCGGTGATGTTCAGGCGCGAGGCGGTGTCGCGGTCGATGTGGACCACGGCCGCCGCGCCGACCGCGCCGGCGTCGGTGGTCACGTTGCGCAGCTGCTTCTGCTGCTGCATGCGGGCGACCAGCTTCTTCGCCCACTCGACGACGGTGGCGTTGTCGGCGCCCTCGAGCGAGACCCGGTACTGGGTCGGGCCGGTCTCGGCGTCGATCGTCAGGTCCTGGGTCGGCTGCAGGTAGAGCGTCACGCCGGGCACCTGTGCCACGCGGTTGCGCAAGCGCTGCATCAGCTCGTCCGGGTCTGAGCTGCGATCGCGCTTCAGGTTGATCAGCATGGTGCCGGTGTGGAGCATGGTGCTATTGGCGGCGTCGACTCCGACATTGGAGGCCAAAGACGCCACTTCCGGATCCTCGAGAATGGCCTTGGCGGCGCGCTGCTGCAGCTCGGCCATGGCGTTGTAGGAGATCGCCTGGCGCGCTTCGACGCGCGCCTGGAGCTGGCCCGTGTCCTGGGTCGGGAACAGGCCTTTCGGGATCACCACCCACAACAGGGCCGTGAGCGCCAGCGTGGCCAGGGCGACGATCAGCGTCAGGCCCTGCCGCGCCAGCACCCAGTCCAGGCCGCGGTCGTACTTCTGGATCACGCGATCGAAAAAAGCCTGGGTCTTGCGCGCGAACTTGCCTGGCTTTTCTTCCTCGTGGCTGCGCAGCCAGCGCGCCGACATCATCGGCACCAGGGTCAGCGACACCACGCCCGAGATCAGGATCGTAATCGCCAGCGTCACCGCGAATTCGCGGAACAGGCGGCCGACCACGTCGCCCATGAACAGCAGCGGGATCAGCACCGCGATCAGCGAGACCGTCAGCGAGATGATGGTGAAGCCGATCTGGGCCGCGCCCTTGATGGCGGCCGCCATCGGCTTCTCGCCCTCCTCGATGTAGCGCGCGATGTTCTCGATCATCACGATGGCGTCGTCGACCACGAAGCCGGTGGCGATCGTCAGCGCCATCAGCGACAGGTTGTTCAGGCTGTAGCCGAGCAGGTACATCACGCCAAACGAGCCGATCAGCGAGATCGGCACGGCGAGGCTGGCGATCACGGTGGCGCGCACGCTGTGCAGGAAAGCGAAAATCACCAGCACCACCAGCACCACAGCCAGCAGCAGCTCGATCTGCACGTGCTCGACCGAGGCGCGAATGCCCGTGGTGCGGTCGCTCAGCACGTCCAGGCGCAGCGCGGCCGGCAGGCTGGCCTGCAGCTCGGGCAGGCGCTCCTTGATGGCGTCGACCGTGGCGATCACGTTGGCGCCCGGCTGGCGCTGCACGTTCAGGATGATCGCGGGCTTGAGGTTGGCCCAGGCGCCCAGGCGCACGTTTTCGGCGCTGTCGACCACCTGCGCCACGTTCTCCAGGCGCACCGGGGCCCCATTGCGGTAGGCAACGATCAGGTTCTTGTAGTCCTGGACGGTGACCAGCTGGTCGTTGGCGTTGATCGCGTAGGCCCGGGTCGGGCCGTCGAAGCTGCCCTTGGCGCTGTTGGCGTTGGCCGCCGTGATCGCGGTGCGCAGCGAATCCAGGCCCAGGCCGTACGAGGCCAGAGCTTCAGTGTCGGCCTGGATCCGGACGGCCGGACGCTGGCCGCCCGAGAGCGTGACCAGGCCCACGCCCGAGACCTGGCTGATCTTCAGCGCCAGGCGCGTGTTGACCAGGTTCTGGACCTCGGTCAGCGGAATCGTATCGGAGGTGATCGCCAGCGTCAGCACCGGCGCGTCGGCCGGGTTGACCTTGGCGTAGACCGGCGGCGCCGGCAGGTCGGCCGGCAGCAGCGAGCCGCCGGCATTGATCGAAGCCTGCACTTCCTGCTCGGCGACGTCCAGCGTCTGGCCGAGGCCGAACTGCAGCGTGATCACCGAGACCCCTGCGGCGCTGGTCGAACTCATGCGCGTCAGGCCCGCCATCTGGCCGAACTGGCGCTCGAGCGGCGCGGTCACGGTGCGCGACATCACCTCCGGACTCGCGCCCGGATACAGGGTCTGCACCTGGATGGTCGGGAAGTCGACCTGCGGCAGGGCCGACAGCGGCAGGAAGCGGTAGCCGACCAGGCCGGCCAGCACGATCGCCAGCATCAACAGGGCCGTGGCGACCGGACGGCGGATGAATGGTCCGGACGGGCTCATGGCAGCACCTCGTAGGGTGGGCGGCTATGCCGCCCACGCGTCCAACCGGCGGGTGATCGGTCGGGGAGCGGCATCACATCATTGGCAAACATCGCGTGCGCGGATACGCACACGTTCGTTGAACGCGTGGGCGGCGAAGCCGCCCACCCTACGACGACCTTCATTGCGCATTCCCTTCACGCTGGCGGCGCTGGCCTTGTGCTCCCTGCGCACCCTGCGGCCGCTCGCCCGGCAGCGTCACCTTCGCGCCATCCTTCAGGCGGTCGGCGCCTTCGGTGATCACGCGCTCGCCGGGCTTCAGGCCTTCGGTCACCTGGACCCGGTCCGCCGTCGCCTGGCCGCGCTTCACCGGGCGCATCGACACCGTCTTCTGCTGCTCGTTCAACACGAACACGAAGTCGCCGTCGGCGCCGTGGCGCAAGGCGTTCACCGGGACCACGACCGCGTCCTCGATGGTGCGCACCTGCAGGCGCAGGTTCACGAACTGGCTCGGGAACAGCTTGCTGTCGGCGTTCTCGAAACGCGCCTTGGCGCGCACGGTGCCGGTCTGGACGTCGACCTGGTTGTCGAGCGCGGCGAAGCGGCCCTGGGCCAGCTCGTTGCTGCGGGTGCGGTCGAGCGCCGTGGCCGGCAGGGTCGCACTCTGGGCGATGCGGCGCTGCAGCTCCGGCACCTGGTCCTGGGGCACGGCGAATTCGACGTCGATCGGCGAGAACTGGGTGATGACGGCGATGCCGTTGGCGTCGCCGCTGCCCACCAGGTTGCCGATGTCGACCGTGCGCAGGCCGACGCGGCCGGCGATCGGCGCCTTCACCTGGGTATAGCTCAGGTTCAGGCGCGCCTGGTTCTCGGCCGCGCGGTCGGTGGTGACCGTGCCTTCCAGTTGCTTGACCAGGGCCGCTTGGGTGTCGACTTCCTGGCGCGCGATCGAGTCCTGTTCCAGCAGGGTCTGGTAGCGCGACAGGGTCAGGCGCGCGCTTTCCAGCTGGGCTTCGTCGCGCTGGCGCTGGCCGGTGGCCTGCAGCACCGAGATCTCGAAGGTGCGCGGATCGATGGTGGCCAGCACCTGGCCGGCCTTCACTTGCTGGCCCTCGGTGAAGTGGATCTTTTGCAGCACGCCCGAGACCTGGGGACGCACGGTGGCGACCGCCGCCGGCACCACCGTGCCGAGCGCGTCGAACATGACCGGGATGTCGGCCTGTTCGGCGGTGGCCACGCCGACCGTGGTGGCCGGCATGCCGCGCCCACCCCCGCCGCCCCTGCCCGGCCCGCCCGCCGCAGGACCGGCTGCAGAACCGGCGCCCGGCCTGCCGCCGGCCGCACCCGGACCGCCGGCGCCAGCCGGCGCGCGGTGCGTCAGGTACCAGGCCAGGGCGCCGAGCGCCACCATGGCCAGGACCGCGACGATGCTGCCGGCGATCCGGCCACGCTTGGTCCGTGGCGGGGTGGTGGAAGTCTTGTTGGGGGATACGGGAGAATCCATGCTCATCCTTGTTGACCGAACTGAACTGCTGACAAATGCACAAGTAATCAGCTTGGAATGTAACATGGGGCGGCGGCTCAATATGTTTCGTAACGTACATAGCGCCGGGTCCAGAAATGACGCGCAAGCCTGCGCTGCGGCATCCTCTTTACACCGATTTACACCATAGGTAGAACTTAGCCGCAGTTAGCGAAACAAATAAAAGAAAACGGGCGCTGGTTACCCTGCGCCCGTTTCCCTTGGTATGTAACAGCGGTTACAAATTCACACCACCCTCAAGCCCGCGTTCACACCCATGCGCACGCCATCACGGCAATTCGCACAAGCAATGGGTGACGGCGGCGAACGGCTTCTTGCCGTCGGCCAGCTCGTTCAGCCAGCCCAGGTCCTTCGCCACGCCGGCCACGGCGCCCGCGGGCAGCGCGTCCGGCAGGATGCCCAGCTTGACCTGGATGTTGACGGCGGCCTGGGTCGAGGCGCCCATCATTTCCAGGAAGCGCTCGAACTTCGAGCCCGGACGCTCGACGTAGGCGACGCGGAAGTCCTCGCCCAGCTTGGCCCGCTTGGCGGCCGAGCGCAGCGCGTCGCCGTAGCTGCCGAGCGTGTCGACCAGGCCGCGCTCCTTGGCCTGGGCGCCGGTCCAGACGCGGCCCTGGCCCACTTCGTCGATCTTCGCCGCGGTGGTCTTGCGCGCCACCGCCGCCTTGGTGGTGAACTCCCGGTAGACGTTGTTGATGCTGGCCTGGACCAGCTGGCCGAAGCGCGGGTCCATCGGGCGCAGCGGGTTGTAGGCGTCGGCCAGCCAGGTGGTGGTGTAGCCGCCGGTGCGCACGCCGATCTTGTCGGCCACGCGGTCGGCGGTCGGCAGGATGGCGAACACGCCGATCGAGCCGGTGATGGTGGCCGGGTCGGCGATGACTTCGTCGGCCGCCATCGACATCCAGTAGCCGCCCGAGGCGGCGACGTTGCCCATCGAGACCACGACCGGCTTGCCGGCGGCGCGCGTCAGTTCCAGTTCGCGCCGGATCAGCTCGGAGCCGTAGGCGCTGCCGCCGGGCGAATCGACGCGCAGCACCACGGCCTTGATCTGGTCGTCCTCGCGCGCGCGGCGGATCTGGTTGGCGGTCGAGACGCCGCCGATCACGCCCGGGCCGCCTTGGCCGTCAGTGATCTCGCCGGCCGCGACGATCACGCCGACCGCGTCGCCGAAGGGCTTTTGCGGATGGCGCTGCAGGTAGTCGTGGTAGGACACCTGGCGGAACGACTCGATCGACGCGTCGAAGACGCCGCGCTGGATCATCATCGCGCGCACTTCGTCCTTGGTCTTGATGCCGTCGACCAGCTTCAGGTTGCGCGCGACCTGGGCGGCGCTGCCGCCGGCTGCTTCCATCAGCTGCGGCAGCTGCTCGATGCCGCGCGCCACCGCGCCGGCTTCCAGCTTGCGGTTCTTCTCGACCATGGCGGTGTAGTTCTGCCACAGCGCGCCGTACAGGTAGGCGTCGGCCTCGAGCGCCGCCTGCGAAGGGCCGTTCGCGATGAAGGGCTCGGCCGCGCTCTTGTAGGTGCCGACCTTGATCAGGTTGACGGTCACGCCCAGCTTGTCGAGGGCGTCGCGGTAATAGTTGCGGTTGCGGCCGAAACCTTCGATCAGCACCATGCCCATCGGGTGCACGTAGATTTCGTTGGCGTGCGAGGCCAGCAGGTAGCGCTTCTGGTCGTACATCCCGCCCCAGGCCACCACCCGCTTGCCGGCCGCCTTCACGCGGTCGATGGCGGCGCCGACCTCGCGCAGCATGGCCAGGCCACCGCCGTCGAGCTCGTCGAGCATCAGCACCACGCTGCCGATCTTCTCGTCCTTGGCGGCGGCATCGAGCACGGTCAAGAGGTCGCGCAACTGGATGGTGCGGCGCGTCTCGCCGCCGATGTTCGACAACAGCTGGTCGCCGACGCTGCCGGTGTTCTGCTCGGCCAGGTCGCCGCGCAGTTCCAGCACCAGCGCCGTCTTGTCCGCCAGCGGCTTGGCGCCGCCGCCGAACAGCGCCACCAGGAACACGATCAGGATCAGCAGGAACAGCATGTTCAGCACGAAGCGGCGCGTGGCGTCGAGGCCGCGCCAGAGCATGCCGATACCGCGGCGCAGGGAAGACAAGGGCTTGAAGGACATCGGAACTCCGCTAAAAGGATTGGAACGTGATGCGCCGGGGACGTCAGGCAGTAAAAGGCTTCCGGACCGCCGCCTCGTCCGCGGTCTCCTTGCGGGAGATCGCGAACAAACCGGCAAATACGAGTATGCCATTGAGGATCAACAGTTCAAGGCCAAGGCGGTAATTGCCCAGCAAATACTGTTGATAGTGCTCAAGCAGCGCACAGAGAATCGGCGCGCCGATGGTCACGAAAGGCACCAGCCGGTCCGTCAGCGTACGTTTGGTCAGCATGCCGAAGGCGAACAGGCCGAGCAGCGGGCCATAGGTGTAGGCGGCCAGCTTCAGGATGATGACGATCATGCTCGGTTCGTCGATCCATTTGAAGCCCATCACCAGCAGCAGGAACAGGCCGGCGAAACCGAGGTGCACGCGGCGGCGCAGCTTTTCCTGCGCTTCCACCGACAGGTCGGTGCGGCGCTTGATGCCGAGGATGTCGATGCAGAAGGTGGACGTGAGCGCCGTGATCGCACCGTCCGCGCTCGGGAACAGCGCCGAGACCAGGGCGATCAAGAAGATGATCTGCACTGCGGCTGGCAAGTGGCCCATGACGATCGCCGGGAAGATCTTGTCGCCGGTGGCCGTGACGCCGACCGCCGGCGCGTACAGGTACAGCAGGCCGCCCAAAAACAGGAAGGCGGACAGGACGACCACCAGCACCGCGGTCAGGCTCAGCAGGT
This sequence comes from Massilia haematophila, assembly GCF_042647645.1. Classification (NCBI taxonomy): domain Bacteria; kingdom Pseudomonadati; phylum Pseudomonadota; class Betaproteobacteria; order Burkholderiales; family Oxalobacteraceae; genus Massilia; species Massilia haematophila. The sequence continues at coordinate 2,422,304 of NZ_JBHRVV010000001.1, forward strand.
TCTTCTGCGAATCCTTCAGGGTCTTCACCGAAATCGTCTTCTGCATCATTTCCTGGTCCATGCCGGTCATGGTCAGCACGATGAAGATGCCGGCGACGATCTGCTTGAGCCAGAAGTTCGGGCTGTCGACGTCCATCGTGAAGATGCGCGCCAGGCCCTGCGACTGCATCGCGTTCAGGCTTTCCGTCATCGACATGCCCATCTGGTCGAGCAGGAACCAGACGCAGGCGAACAGGCCGAACAGCATGCAGGAGGTCTGCAGGGTATCGGTCCAGACGATGGTCTTCACGCCGCCCTGGTAGGTGTACATCAGGATCATGCCGAGGATGACCAGGGTGGTCAGCCAGAACGGGATGCCGAGGCTGTCGAGGATGATCGCCTGCAGGATGTTGACGACCAGGTAGAGCCGCGCGGTCGAGCCGAGCAGGCGCGAGACGATGAAGAACCCTGCCCCGCTCTGGTAGGCGCGCCTTCCCAGGCGCACGTCCAGGTAGTGGTAGATCGAGGTCAGTTGCAGGCGGTAGTACAGCGGCAGCAGGATGTAGGCGACGGCGATGTAGCCGATCACGTAGCCGATCAGGATCTGGCCATAACCGAAGGCATCGGCGCCGACGTTGCCCGGCACGCTGATGAAGGTCGCGCCCGAGAGCGTGGTGCCGACCATGCCGAAGGCAACCAGCATCCAGTTGCTGCTTTTATTACCGATGAAGAAACTGTCGTTGTTGGCGTTGCGGGAGGTGGCCCAGGCCACGCCGAGCAGGAGCGCAAAATAGCCGATGAGGATGCAGAACAGGAGAACCGGTGACATGTAAATCCGAAGGTGTTGTCGTTTCGCCCAGCAATATAACTGAGAACGGACGGCAGGTCACCAAGGGAATGGCCGTATTGACGGCCTGGAAAGTGGCGGTGCGCCTTTCGTAGGGTGGGTTCTCGAACCCACGCTGTTTCACCTGATGCATCCATGCGGCGCTGGCGTCGCCGGACCGCATGCGTTGCCGGTTTTCGTAGGGTGGGCTCTTGAGCCCACGCGGTAGAGCGTTTGATCAACCGCGATGCGCGCAAAGATAGGCAGATCGAGCAATCCGGCGATAACGGTATCCCGTGTACGCGACCGGTGAGACCGCGTGGGCACAGGTGTCCACCCTACAACGTCACGCCTCCTCGCCCTCGACGCGCTCGAACGGCCCGATGCACGCCTCCATCGACTCGTCGCTGCACATCAGGAACAGCTCCCCCGAGGGGTGGAAGCGCACGAAATTGGTCGCGCGCGTGCCGACCTTCATGATCGCGCCGGCGCAATCCTTCTTGCCGTTGTCCTTGACGATGCGGTCCTCGAGCTTGTAGAAGCCCTTCGCGCTGGGCTGGTCGGGAATGCTGTATTCGCTCTCGGACACCTCTTCCGCGCTGGTGACGAGGGTGGTGCCGTCGCCGCGGAAGCGGTAGACCTCGGAGCAGCGCAGGTCCGGCAGCGACAGCTTCCAGATGCCGAGGATGGGATGGGTGGAGGCCGGCGCCGGCGGCGCAGCCGCGGCGTAGGGGACGGCCACGAGGAGGGAGATGAGCACACCGGCAAGGACACGCATGGCTTTCCTTTCACAACGGTCGAGCACGATCGGCCGCGCCGCGGCCAGCTCCCCGGCGCGCGACGCGCGAGGCGGCGGCGCCAGGACGCCGGCCCCGGCGCCCTGCTGCTGTATTACTGCTGCTGTACGACTGCTGCTGCCTTACGCGTTGTCCACCGTCTTCGGCTTGGCCGGACGGCGGCTGCGCGTGGCCGGCTTGCGTGCCGGCGCCTTGTGCGCGGGCTTGGCGCCGGGCTTGGCGTTCTTCTTGCGCGCGGGCTGGTCGCCCGCCTCGCCAGCCGCACCCTCGCCCGCAGCGTTGACCTCATTCTCGCCGATTGGCGGGAAACCTGCTTCCGGCACCAGTGCGCCCAGTGCTTCGGCGGCGGCGCCCTCGGCGGGCGGCAGCGCGGCGGGGGCGGCAGCCGGAGCGGCGGCCTCGGCCGGGGCGCCGAGCGGCGCCAGTTCGGCGGCGGCGGCATCGCCCTGGGCAACTGCAGCGGTCTTCTTGGCAGCCGGCTTGCGCGGCGTGCGGCGGCGCTCCTTCAACGGCGCCGGCGGCGCCTCGGCCGCAGCGGTGTCGACAGGCGCATTTTCCGCCACGGCGGCAACGGCGTCGGTGGCAACCGCGCTGTCGTCAAGCGCCGCCTGGGTTGGCGCCTGCGCCTGGGCATCCTGGGCTGGCGGCACGGCCGCTTCCATTTCGCCCAGCTCGTCCGGCGTCACGGCCACGACCGGCGTCTCGGCACGCTGTGCGCCCTTGCGCCCGCGTCCGCCACGGCGGCGGCCCTCGGCACGGCCTTCTTCAGGCGCGGCCTGCTGTTCGACCGGTTCGGCCGGCTCGGCAGCCGAGGCTTCCACCAGTGCGGTCTCGAGCGGCGCCGGTTCCGCCAGCACGGACGGAGCGGCGCTGCGGTACACATAGGTGCCGGACTTCTCGTCGCGGCCGAACTCGAACAGGCCGCGCACCTGCGCTTCCTCGAGCAGGTTGCCAAAAGTACGGAAACCGTAATACACCTCGGAGAATTCCGGACGGCGGCGCTTGAGGGTGTCCTTCAGCAGCGAAGCCCAGATCTTGCCGGTATCGCCGCGTTCGGATACCAGGGCGTCGAAGGTCTCGACCACCATCTCCAGGGCCTGCACCTTGCGCGCTTCCAGCTCTTCCTTGCGCTTGTCTTCGCTCGGACGCTTCGATTGCGGCTGGGCCTTGCGTTCGTCGCGCTTGGCGGCAGCGCGGCGCACTTCGCGCACCAGGTCGTCATAAAAAATGAATTCGTCGCAATTGGCCACCAGCAGGTCCGAGGTGGATTGCTTCACGCCCACGCCGATCACCTGCTTGGCGTTCTCGCGCAGCTTCGACACCAGGGGCGAGAAATCGGAGTCGCCGCTGATGATGACGAAGGTGTTCACGTGCGACTTCGTATAGCACAGGTCGAGCGCGTCGACGACCAGGCGGATGTCGGCCGAGTTCTTGCCGGACTGGCGCACGTGGGGAATCTCGATCAGCTCGAAATTGGCTTCGTGCATGGTGGACTTGAAGCCCTTGTAGCGATCCCAGTCGCAATAGGCTTTCTTGACGACGATGCTGCCCTTGAGCAGGAGCCGCTCGAGAACGGGCTTGATATCGAATTTCTCGTAGTTCGCATCGCGCACGCCGAGTGCGACGTTCTCGAAGTCGCAGAACACCGCCATGCTGATGTTATCGGAAGATGAAGCCATGAATTGTTGGTTTCTTAATGAGTGGACAGATTACCTGCGGATTATACGCACAACGGGCGCGCTTCCTGCGCGCATGACAAGCTGGCCACGGCCATAAAAATTTTCCGATCAGAACCCGCAAGCCGGCCTCGACGGTATACACTTGCGGCGCGCAGGATGCCTGTCGCGGACCCAGCACGTAGTCGAAACGCACGTCATAGCACCGCACGCAGTTGAACCTCTGAGGTACGAGCCCGCATGAAACACTCGAAACATGTCGCACTCCGCTTGAGCCATACCGCCGCTTGTCCGCCTTGCGGGATCCAGGCGCCAGCCTGACACCGGCCTTCCTTCAGCCGCTTCCTCCATTTTTACGATTCCTACCAGGCGATGACATCCTGCGTCGATGACCGCGTTGCGCGCGTAACATTCGCGTCGCGCCTTGCTGCCCACCTGCGGCGGGCGCTGCCCCTGCTGCTGCCCTTCCTCGCCGTGCTGGCCGCCGTCCACGCCGGCCATGCCGGTTCGCGCGCCTGGCAGGTGCTGGTGCTGGCCCTGCCCGGCTGGTTCTGGCTGTGGTGGCCGATGCGCAGCGCGCGCCGGCGCCGCCTCCAGGGCCTGGCCTGCCTGGCGCTGGGCCTGGCCTTCGTGCTCGACGGCGCGGTGCGCGGCTTCCTGTTGTCCGCCTACGACGCGCTGCCGAACAGCTCGATGGTCTTAAGCGCGGTCGCCAACACCACCCCGGGCGAGTCGCGCGAATTCGCCGCCATGTACTGGCGCGACCTGGTCGAATGGTCGCTGTTCGCCTTCCTGTGCGGCGCCGTGCTGGTGGCCGGCATCCGGCTGTGGTGGCGGGCCCCGCCGAAGCTGCCCGAGCCGCGCGGCTGGCGCATCGCGATCGCGGTGCTGATGCTGGCCCTGATCCTGGGCGCTTTCGTGAGCAAGCCGTGGCGGCGCCACCATCCGGCCGTGTTCTGGGCGCAATGGGTACAGGATATCGGCGATCTGCGCCACCAATGGGGCGAACTGGGCCAGCAGCGCCAGCGCCTGCTGGCCGCGGCCAGGCAGCTCGCGCCGAGCCTGGCCGAGGACAGCCCGGACACCCTGGTGCTGGTGATCAGCGAAAGCATGAACCGCAACAACATGAGCAGCTACGGCTATGCGCGTCCGACCTCGCCGGCGCTGTTCGCGCGCCAGCACGAGCTGGGCGAGCGCATGGAGGTATTCCGCCACGCCTGGTCGGTGAACGCCTCGACCGTGCCGGCCCTGCGCAACCTCTTCTATTTCGGCAAGCCAGACGACCGCGAGCGCGTGCACCTGCTGGCGCTGGCGCGCGCGGCCGGTTACCGCACCTGGTGGATCAGCAACCACAACGACCTGGCGATCGAGCAGGAACACGCGCTGCTGGCCGACAACGTCGAGATCCTGAACCGCAAGCCCGGCCGCTCGTCCGAAGCACTCGACGAGCACCTGCTGCCGGCGATGCGCAGCGCGCTGGCGGACCGCGCCCCGCGCAAGCTGATCGTGCTCCACATGCTGGGCCTGCATCCGAACTACGCGATGCGCCGCCCGGCCGGCATGCAGCCCTTCGCCCACGCGGCCGACCTGGTCGACGCCCGCCTGCGCAGCGAAGGCCGCCCCGGCTGGCTGCGCGACCTGCGCAACGACTACGATTCGGCGGTGCGCTACCACGACCAGACGGTCGCCGCCACGCTCGACATGAGCCGCCACGCGCCGGGCAAGCAGATGTGGGTCTACCTGTCGGACCACGGCCAGGAAGTCGGCCACACGATCGACCGCGCCGGCCATAGCGCCACCACGCCGGACGGCTACCGCATCCCGCTGATGGTCTGGAGCTCCTACCAGGACACCGCGCCGGGCTCAAGCCTGAGCCTGCCGGTGCGCGGCGACTGGCTGGCCCACAGCCTGACCAACCTGCTCGGGATCGAATGGCAGGGCGACCAGCCGGGCCAGGACGTATTCGACGCGCGCTACCGCTGGCAGCCGCCGCGCATGCCGGTGCCGATCGACTTCAATTCCTGACGGGCCGGTGCGTCTACAGGCGCGCCAGCGTCGCCGGGTCCGACTCGCCGTCAAAGAAGATGTCGAGGCAGGTCTGGAACACGGCCTCGTCGGGCGCGACGTCGGCGAACAGCGTCATCGAGGAATGGAATTTGCGGTCGTCGGGGCTGTCGAAGATCTGCCCGATCGCGATGTCGGGGTGGGTGGTGACCAGGCGCGCGCATTCGCGCAGGCGCGGGCCCAGCACCGGATGGGCCAGATAGGCGGCGGCCTCGTCGCTCGATCGGATCGCGTACTTGCGCGCCATCTCGCTGCTTCCCAGCCCTTCGAGCTGGGGAAAGACGAACCACATCCAGTGCGTGCGCTTGCGGCCGGTGCGCAGTTCGGCCAGTACGTCGGAGTACACCGGGTCTTGCGCGGCGACGAAGCGGTCCAGGTCGAAATCCTTGTCCATGGCATTCTCCCAGCGAGTACGTCGTCTTCATGCTACCGCGTTCCCCGGATTTGCTAAAGTGGCGTCCACGATGAAACCCGAACACCTGCCTCTGCTCCTGACGCGCGAAATGCCCTACGGTAAATATAAAGGGCAAAAGATCGCCGACCTCCCCGGCCACTACCTGGGCTGGTTCGCGCGCGAAGGCTTCCCGCGCGGCGAACTGGGCGAACTGCTGGCCCTGATGTACGAACTCGACCACAATGCCCTGCGCGGGCTGCTCGATCCGCTGCGCCGGGACCGGCGCTGAGCCTCCGCCGGGCGTGCCCCGCAGCGGTGCACCTTCGTTATAATGGCAGCGGTCTTTACGCTTTCCAGAACGCATGCAAAATACCGTGCCCGCCGCTCCAACCGTCCTCGTCGTGGAGGACGACCAACACATCGCCGAAGTCCTGCGCTTCATGCTCGAGCGCCAGGGCTACCGGGTGGTGCACCTGGCCGACGGGCGCGCCGCCAGCGCCCACATCGCCGCCGCCGAAGCGCCGGGACTGGTGCTGCTCGACGTGATGCTGCCCTACGTCGACGGTTTCGAGATCGTTGGCCTGATCCGCTCGCAGCCGGCCTGGCGCGACGTGCCGGTGCTGATGCTGACGGCCAAGAACACCGAGCGCGACACCGTGCGCGCGCTCGACGCCGGCGCCAACGACTTTGTCATCAAGCCCTTCCAGCCGCAGGAACTGCTGGCCCGCGTGCGCCGCTTCCTGAGGACCGGCGCATGAGCATGCCCCGGCAAGCGGGAGGCCCCCGCGCCGCGGCCCGGCTGCGTACCTAGCATGCAGGCCCTTCCCGTGGCCGGCGCGGCGCAATCCGACATCTTCATCACCGCCGCGGTCTGGACCGGTTTTGCCGCACTGCTCCTGACGGCGCTGCTCGGCCTGCAGATCATCGTGATGCGCATGAGCCTGCGCCGGCGCGAACGCATCGACGCGCGCGCGCTGACGCGCTGGCGCCCGGTGCTGAACGCCGCCATCGTCGGCGAGATCCCGGCCACGCTGCCGCCGCTGCGCGCCAGCGAACGCCTGCCTTTCCTGCGCCTCTGGGCGCACCTGCAGGGCTCGCTGCGCGGGGAAGCGAACGAGGCCCTGAACGAGGTCGCGCGCCGCGCCGGCATCGACGCCTATGCGCGCACCCTGCTGGGACGCGGCGCCCGCCCGGCGCGCCTGCTGGCGGCGCTGGTGCTGGGCCACCTGCGCGACCGCCAGGCCTGGGATGGCCTGATGCGCATGGCCGAACTGCCCGACGACACGATGTCGCTGACCGCCCTGTGGGCGCTGGTGCGGGTCGACCCACGCGCGGCCAGCGACTACATGGTGCCGCTGTTCATCGCGCGCGAGGATTGGGCGCTGTCGCTCGCGGCCGGGATCCTGCAGCAGGCGGGCGAAGCGGCCGGCGCCGCGCTGGCGCAACACCTGCCCCGGCTCGAGGCTGCGCGCCTGCCGCGCGGCCTGCGCATCGCCGAAGCCCTGAACGCCACGTTGCCGGCGGGCCTGCTGGCCGAAGCCCTCCGCAGCGAGGCGATGCCGGTCGTGATCGCCGCCCTGCGCAGCGTGCGCACGCCCGAGACCATTGCCGAGGTGCGCGCGCTGCTCGCGCATCCGGACTGGCAGGTGCGGGTGCAGGCCGCGCGCGCCCTGGGCCGGGTCGGCGAACGGGCCGACGCCGAGCGCCTGGTGGCGCTGCTGGGCGACCGCGAATGGTGGGTGCGCTACCGCGCCGCCCAGGCGCTGCTGGAACTGCCGGCGCTGCCGCGCGCCGAACTGGAAAGCCTGCGCGCCGGGCTTACCGACCGCTTCGCGGCCGACATGCTGTCGCAGGCGATGGCCGAAAGCGGGGCCGCATGAATACCGACAACCTGCTGGTCGCCTTCATCACCTGGTTCGTGCTGGCGTTTTTCGTGCTTCTCAACGGCGGCTACCTGCTGCTCAACCTGTTCTCGCTGCGCGCGCTCTACCGCAAAGGACAGGAAGCCTTCATCGGCGAGCTGCCGCGCGCCTATTCCGGCCTGGAGCCGCCGGTCAGCATCCTGGTGCCGGCCTATAACGAGGAGGCCACGATCGCCGCCTCGATCCGCTCGATGCTGCAGCTGACCTATGCCGAGTTCGAGATCATCGTCATCAACGACGGTTCGAAGGACGGCACGCTCGACGTGCTGCGGCGCGAATTCGCCCTGCTGCCCTTCCCCGAAGCCTACCGCCGCCAGATCCCGACCAAGGAGGTGCGCCAGATCTACCGCTCGACGCGCTACCCGAACGTGCGCGTGATCGACAAGGTTAACGGCGGCAAGGCCGACTCGCTCAACGCCGGCATCAACGCCTCGCGCTATCCGCTGTTCTGCGGGGTCGACGCCGACTCGGTGCTGCAGCGCGACAGCCTGGCGAAGGTGACCGAGCCTTTCCTGCGCGACCCGACCGTGGTCGCCACCGGCGGCACCGTGCGCGTGGCCAACGGCTGCGAGATCAGCGGCGGCTTCCTGACCAGGGTCGGCCTGCCACGCAGCCCCCTGGCCCTGTTCCAGGTGGTCGAGTACCTGCGCGCCTTCCTGTTCGGCCGCCTCGGCTGGTCGGCCCTGAACGGCATGCTGATCATCTCCGGCGCCTTCGGCATCTTCCGCAAGGACGCGGTGGTGCTGGCCGGCGGCTACCGGCCCAACACCATCGGCGAAGACATGGAACTGGTGGTCCGCATGCACCGCACCCTGCGCGAGAAGCGCCAGCCCTACCGCATCGAATTCGTGCCCGACCCGGTCTGCTGGACCGAGGCGCCCGAAGACCTGGCCACGCTGAAGAACCAGCGCGTGCGCTGGCAGCGCGGCCTGGCCGAAAGCCTGAGCGCCAACTGGGGCCTGATGTTTTCAAAGAATGGCGGCGTCCCCGGCTGGGTCGCCTTCCCCTTCATGCTCTTCTTCGAGTGGCTGGGGCCGGTGATCGAGCTGGGCGGCTACATCTTCATGGCCTACGCCTTCCTCACCGGCCTGATTTCCTGGGAAGCCTTCGGCGCCTTCCTGTTCGTCGCCCTCGGCCTGGGCATCCTGCTGTCGGCCTCCGGCCTGATGCTGGAAGAGATGTCCTTCCACCTCTACCCGCGCGGCAAGCAGCTGATGCTGCTGGGCCTGGTCGTGATCCTGGAGAACTTCGGCTACCGCCAGTTGAACACTTGGTGGCGCCTGGTCGGCCTGTGGCGCTGGGCCGTGCAGAAGGAAGCGAGCTGGGGCGCGATGAAGCGCAAGGGCGTCGGCGTCGATGCGCACGCCAAGGCCGCGCCGCCGACCAGCCCACCAAGCGAGACGACCTCGACCCGGCCGCCGGGCAGCGCCTCATGAAAACGATCTTCCTCGCGTCGCTCTTCCTGTTGATGACTTCCGCGCACGCCGCCTCGCTGCAGGTCTGTCCGGCCTCCCAGGCCCCGGCCGACGCCGCGCGCGCCGCCCTGCCAGGTCCGGGCGAACTGGTCGTCGTCGCCAGCGCGCAATCGCTGCCCGGTTGCCGCGCCACGCCGCTCGGCGTCGATGTGAGCCAGGTCGACGCCCTGTACCCGCTGCCTGCCGGAGAACGTCCGGCACGCACCATCCTGCTCTACGGACCGGCGGACCAGAAGCGTTTCGTGCCAAGCAGCCACGACCTGCCCCAGCCCGCTCCCGCCAATGCCACGCCACGTCGCGTGACCATGCCGCTGCGCGCGAACCTGCTGCCGGATGCGAAGCTGCGCCCCTTCGGGATCGAGGAGCGGGTCAGCATCAACCATCAGGACGGCAAGCTGCGCCTGCAATGCCGCGCCGGCACGCGGCCGGCCGGCGTCCTGCTGGACGGGCCGTGGAAGCTCGCGCTGGGTGCCTTCGCACTGGGCGCAGACTTCTCGGGCAGCGGCAGCTTCGCGCTCCAGGCCGCCGACGCCGCATCGAGCGCGCGCGAGTCGTCGTATGCGCTCGGCGAACTCGCGGCCACGCAGACCCCGCGCAGCGTCGCCCTGCCCCTGCCGGCCCGACTGGACCGCGCCAACTGGCGCCAGTTCGTGCTGTTATGCCCCTCGCATGCCGCCACCCTGGACCTCGACGCGCTGCGGCTCGAACCTGTCGCGCCGGCCAAGCCCGCCCCGCGTTCGACCTGGATCTGGGACCGCGGCGAATGGATGGACAAGGGCGACGCCCTGCTGGCCTGGGCCAAGAGCGAAAACATCGGCGAACTGTTCATCGTCGTCACCCTCGACGGTCCCCGAGTGCGCGATCCGCAGCAACTGCGCACCTTCGTGCGCAAGGCAAGCAGCGCCGGCATCACGGTCACCAGCGTCGAAGGCGACCCGCACATGGCCTTGCCGAATCACCGCGCCGCCACCGCCGACCGTGCCCGCGCCTTTGCCGCCTACAACCGCGAGTCTGCGCCGGAGGAACGCCTGCGCGCAATGCAGTTCGACGTCGAACCCTACCTGCTGCCGGACGCGGTGCTGGCCCCGAACGATCGCGACCGCGAGTACTTGGCGATGGCGCGCACCCTGCGCGAGGCGGCCGGCGCCATGCCGCTCGAATTCGTGGTGCCGTTCTGGTGGTGGGACAAGACCGCACTGCTGGACGGCCTGGCGCAGGTCGCGGACGGCCTGGCCGTGATGGACTACCGCACCGCGCCCGACGAGATCGTCCGCTTCGCCGTGCCCTTCCTCGACTGGGCGGCGGTGCACAACAAGCGCGTGCACATTGCGCTCGAAGCGGGGAGCGTCGGCGCCGAGCGCCAGCGCCGTTACGTGCGGGCCGATGCGGGCGAAGCCGGGGATCTGCTGCTGGCCCAGGCCGGGGAGACGCCGGTGCTGGTGCTGCTGCGCCAGCCGGCGAAAGCGGCCGCCGGCTCCCTGTATCGCTTCAGCAGCGAGCGCATCCTCGATGGCAGCGCCACCAGCTTTTATGGCGACAAGGACAGGCTGCGCAGGCTGCTGCCGGAACTGGAACGCGATCTGGGTGCCTGGGCGGGGTTTGCCGGGGTTGCCTTGCACGGCTGGCGTTGAAAAGCCTGCCTACATCCAGGAACAGGGAGCAACGAGCGGTAAGCGTTGACGCGCACGCCGATTGAACATCAATCTGCGCGTCAACGGGCCCACCTACTAGTTGTCGAGTACTTCCTGAAAAGTCATGCGTTGAGATCTGCTCAGCGTAATCGCCTTAACGTTTTGCACTTCGCGGAACGAACCATCCATGTACTGGATCTTGATTTTCGGGATCTTGAACGATTCGACGATATCGGTGTGCCAGAGGTAGTCCCACTCGTAGGAGGCGGAAGCACCGGGAGCAATCGGGCCGATTCCTTTGACTGTCGTCGATGCGCCAGAGCGGTTACGTACAGGGTCGCCCACTGCGTTATAGCCCACGACGGTGAACCAGACATATTTGATTGGCTTCTTCGCCTGATTCAGCACTTCGATCGAAAAGCTCGTCCCCTCCGTGTGCTCGCTGACGTCCGCAATTCCGCTGGAAACCACCGTCAAGCCGCTCTTCTTGTGACGATTGAAGGTGTCGAGTATGTCGGAAAGCTCTTGTTGGCGCACATGAATCGCAGTCAACTCTGCCTGTTTCGAAAATCCTGCCTTCTGTTCTTCAGAGAGCGATTTGACCGACTCTGCCTCTTCCTCGGACAACTCCAGATCAGCCTCGGCAATATAATATTTCTGCAGGCCTTTGTAGACGATGTAGAAGCCTTTCGGTCCCGAATACGCTGTCTTGCAGTTTTCATGGCCTGCGACGACGAGCAGCGTCGCAGTGTTCAGCATCTTGTCGCTATCCCTGTGACACGAAGATGACAAGGACTTGCCCATGAATTTGTATTGTTTCGCGATGCCCGCCACGGGCTTCGGAATGGCCACGACCGGGCTTTTGGTATCGCTATCGACTGCGGGAGTTTCTGGGTCGACGGTTTGTGCGTGCGATTGGGCAAGTATGGAAAAACCTACTACGCCGATAATCTGTTTGATTTTCATATCTGTTCGGTGACGGCGAGCCTGCGAGGACGTTAATGTGGTTAATGTTCTTTTTGTCACCGTATGATACTCATCCGAACAAAATATTGCCATTTAATAATTTTTTGATGTCATCAAGCGACACCATCTGTTGGAAATGCGTCGCGAGGTCGACGAATGAGCGAACTAGGAAAGTCCAGGCCTCGTCGGGAAGCGCCGTTCCGCCGGCACATCGTTCGTGACGATCACGCGCCGCGCGTCTTGTCCGATCACGCGCATGGGAACCCCACGCCGCCGTAGGTCCGCGTAGATGTCCGGGCGCACGAAGGCGATGGCCTTGATGCCGCGTGCGCGCTGCGCTTCCCAGGTGGCGACGAAGGTGTCGAGCCTGGATATCCACAAATGCGGCCGCCGCTCCAGGTCCAGCCGCATGGCGTCTTCGGCCCTGTGCACCATGATCATCGTGCGCCCGAGGTAGAACGGCAGCGCGTATTCGTACTGCCCCACCGCATACAGCGGCGTTTGCGGCGTGATTGCCGACCGGATGGCCGGGAGGTGGGCGACGCCCGCCTTGTCTCGTCCCCAGGACTCATGTCCGAGCATGAGCGCTTGCCCTGCCAGGAAGCCCGCCGCGGCGAGAACGGTCAACGCCCATGCGCGTGCGCGAGGCGCCAGCCACGCGGCAGCGATACCGCCCAACACGAGCAGTGCGGCAGCGCCGGCGATCCAGTACCTGATGCCTCGTTGCGCCGGCGCCAGCGCATGCATGTTGTTCAGCGCAGGACCGATCCACTGGAACACGAGGACGGCCGCGCCCAGCGTGGCAGGCGGGGCTGCCGCGACGATCGTCGCCTTGTGCGAAGCACTGTCGAGATAGCGGGCAATCAGCAGCGCCAGCGCCGGAAAGACCGGAAGGATATAGGCCGGCAGTTTGGCGTTCGAGAGGCTGAAGAAAACGAAGATCGAACCAGCCCAGACCACCAGGAAACGGCCCGGATCGAACCCAGCGGCGCCGGCGCGCCACCCGTGGCGCAGGCTTTGCGCGAGCACGCCGAACCACGGGGCGATGCCCACGACCAGGAAGGGCAGGAAATAATGCCACGGCTGGTACCTGCTGTGTACGTCGCTGGTAAAGCGGCCTACATGTTCGCGCATGAAGAAGAACGCCGGAAATTCCGGATTCTCGAGCGAGACCAGCACGAACCACGGCGCGGCGATCGCCAGGAACAGCGCCAGGCCGGGCACGACATGCAGACGTTGCCAGATTCGCCAGTCGCCCGACACCAGCGTGTACACGACCAGCACCATGCCCTGCAGGAGAATGCCGACCAGGCCCTTCGACAGGACCGCCAGCGCCATGGCGGCCCAGCAGCCGAGCATCCAGTTGCGCCGCGCGCGCGGGGTTGTGGCCGGGCGCTGCGCGATGAGCATGGCGCACAAGGCGCAGGCCAGCATCGCGCTCAAGCCCATGTCGTAGGACGCGACATGGCCGGCCCCGGCCCAGAAAAAACTCGAGCCCAGGACCAGTGCCGCCGTGATGCCGGTGGCCCTGCCGTACAAGCGGCTGCCGGCAAGGTAGACCATGACGATGCCGGCCAGTCCGCACAGCCCCGTCCAGAGACGCGCCTGCCACTCCCCGAGCCCGAACGCGGAAAAGACCAGCGCGGTCGCCCACGCCTGCAGGGGCGGCTTGCCGAAATACTTGATGCCGTTGAGGTGAGGCGTGAGGAAATCGCCGCTGGCGGCCATTTCGCGGGCAATTTCCGCATACCGCCCCTCGTCGCTCGGCACCAGCGTGCGCGCGCCCAGCGTGTAGAACCAGACCAGGCAGAATCCAACGAACAGGCAAACGGCGGCTCGCCTCGGTATCCATGGTTCGCGGCGGAGTTCGCGGGCAGCCACCTGTGTCCCATCGGGTGCGGTATGAAGAAGCATGGTTCGACCTCCCGCCAAACTGAAGACCCGTGTTCGACCGCAGAGCGCGGGCGATGTTCAGGTCAACCCGGAGGCTTGCCGCCTGCCACCCGGCAGACGCTCTTGGTCGTGCGCCAGCGGCAAATCCACCCTGAACGTCGTCCCCTGCCCCTCCGCCGTCTCGAACCCGATCCTGCCGCCATGCTCCTCGACCAGGCTCTTGGTGATGCTCAACCCCAGTCCGGTCCCGCCCTGCTGGCGCGTGTCGGCGCCATCGGCCTGGGCGAAGCGCTGGAACACGCGCGGTTGGAATTCCGGCGGGATCCCGGGGCCCTGGTCGCACACCGACAGCCGCGCGCAGCCTTCGTGCGCGGCCAGCACCAGGGTGACCAGGCCGCCGCGCGGCGAGAACTTGATCGCGTTCGACAGCAGGTTGGTCAATACCTGCACCAGGCGGTCGCGGTCGATGGTGGCGGCAAGCTTGCGCGCCGGTTCGCGGCATTCGAGGCGCAGGGTGACGCCCAGCTGTTTCGCATAGCCCTGCATCGCCTCCAGGGCGTGCTCGGCCACTGGCAGCAAGGGTTGCGCGCGGCGCTCGAAATGCATGACGCCGGCCTCGATCTTCTGCAGGTCGAGCACGTCGTTCACCATGCGCACCAGGCGTTCGCTGCTCTCGAAGGCGACAGTCACCAGGCGCGCCACGTCGGGCGGCAGTTCGCCGGCCATGCCTTCGCTTAGCATCGCCAGCGAGGCGCGGATCGAGGTCAGCGGGGTGCGCAGTTCGTGCGAGACGGTGGCGACGAACTCGCTCTTCATGCGCTCGATCTTCTTGCGCTCGGAGATGTCGTGCAGGAAGACGGCGAAGAAGACGCCCTCGTTGCTGCTGGCCAGGCCGGCCGTCATCTCGATCGGGAATTCGTCGCCCTGGCGGTTGATCACGATGCGTTCCGCGCGCCGCTCCAGCAGCACGCTGTGGCCGGTGGCGCGGAACTGGTCGATGGCGCGCGCGGTGCTGGGGCGGAAGCGCTCGGGCACCAGGATCTCGGCCATCGGCCAGCCCAGCACTTCGCTGCGCTTCCAGCCGAACATGCGCTCGGCCGCGCTGTTCCAGTCGGTGACCAGGCCGCGCAGGTCGACCCCGACGAAGGCGTCCTGGGCCGCCTCGACGATGGCGCCGACGCGCTGCTCGCTGGCCTGCACCGCCACCAGCGCCCGTTCCAGCTCGGCCGTGCGCGCCTCGACCCGCTGCTCCAGCGTCGCGTTCAGGCCCTGCAGCTCGGCGCGGCCGCGCACCAGGTCGCCCACCAGCGCGTTCAGGGTATCCGACAGCCGCTCGACCTCGACGTAGGTGCGCCCCTTCGTGTCGAGTTGCACGCTCTCGCCGCGCCGGATGCGGCCGGCGTCGCGCACCAGCTGGCCGAGCGGGCGGGTGATGCGGCCCGCCACCAGCACGCCGACCACCGAGAACAGGGCCGCCAGGGCGATGCCGCTCCAGATGGCGCGCTGGCGCAGGGCCAGGGCCGGCGCGTAGGCGTCGTCGACGGCCTGGCGCACCAGCACGGTCCAGCCCAGGCCGGGATAACTGTCGAAGCCATTGCTGCTGGCGTAGCCGACCAGGTAGGACTGGCCGTCGGGCCAGCGCTCGACGACGAAGCCGGCGTCCTCGTTGTGGGCGGCCTGGAAGCTGGGCAGGTCGAGCAGCTGGCCTTGCAGGCCTTTCGGTCCCAGCAGGACGGTGCCGTCGCTGCCGAGGATCAGGGCGTCGACCCGGCCGCCGCGCGCGGCGACCGGCGCGATCACCGAGCGCTCGACCGCGCGCGCCCACTGCCAGGACAGGTGGATGCCGAGCACGCCGATGGTCTTGCCGTCGCGATCGAGATAGGGGAAGGCGACGTCGACGAAGCGGCGCGGCTCGCCGTCCTGTTGCGGCAGCAGGCGCGCCAGCAGCACAGCCTCGTGCACGTCGCCGACGTTCACCCCGCGCAGCGCGTTGCGGAACCAGGGCCGCTGCGAGACGTCCACCCCTTCGAGCAGGCCGTGCCCGGCGACCTGCACCCGGCCGTCGATGCCAACCATGCCGACCCAGTCGTAGTAGCCGTAGGTGTCCTGGATACTGTCGAGCACCGCGCGGCGCTCGGCGGGGCTGGCGTTGCCGGGCGCCAGGTCGCGCCGCTGGGCCAGCAGGCGCACTTCGCGGTAGCGCTCGAACATGCCGCGGTCGAGCTTGTCGGCGGTCTGGAGGGCGAGTTCGCGCAGGCCCTGGCCGATGCTGGTCTCGACCTGGCCGGTGGCGGCGATGTCGACCACCTCGACCAGCAACAGGGTCAGGACGATCGACAGCAGCGAAAACGCCAGCGCCAGCCAGCTGCCCAGCGAGCGGCGCCTGCCCTGCCGCGGGCGCGGTCCCGTGGTGTTGTTGCTATCCTGGTCCATATTGCTCACGTGTTGACTGAAGCGCAAGCGTACCACGCCGCGGCGGCGGGGAGCCAGCAGCCACAGGCGGCCACGGCCACGGACCGCACGGGAAGAGCCGATTTCTTTTATACTTACCGGCTACAGCCATTTGTCCCAAGACCAGCATGTCCAACACTACGACCGCACCAGCGCCTGCCAGCGAAAATCTGCTCGACTACGTCACGTCCTGCGCCCTGCCCACGCCCTGGGCCCAGTTCACGCTGCACGCCTTCGTCGAGCATGCCACCGGCAAGGAACACCTGGCGATGGCGCTGGGCGACATCGGCAACGGCGAGCCGGTGCTGGCGCGCGTGCACTCGGAATGCCTGACCGGCGACGTGCTGTTCTCGCAGCGCTGCGACTGCGGCGCCCAGCTCGAAGGCGCCCTGAAGCGCATCGCCGCCGAAGGCCGCGGCGTGCTGCTCTACCTGCGCCAGGAAGGCCGCGGCATCGGCCTGGTGAACAAGATTCGCGCCTACCGCCTGCAGGAAGCCGGCGCCGACACGGTCGAGGCCAATCTGCAGCTGGGCTTCCACGCCGACGCCCGCAACTATGAACTCTGCCGCCCGATGCTGGAACAGTTCGGCATCGGGCAGGTCAAGCTGATGACCAACAACCCGCGCAAGATCGATGCCCTGACCCGCCTCGGCATCGAGGTGACCGAGCGCGTGCCGCTGCTGGTCAACCGCAACGCCTTCAACAACAGCTACCTGGACACCAAGCAGGCCAAGCTCGGCCACATGATGACGCCCGCCGAAGTCGTGGCGCAAGATGGCGAACTGTAAGGTTCTGCACGAAGGCTGATCTGGTGGCAAGATGATCGCTGTCTGCCACCTTTAAGAAGCGCGGGCAGCGGCCCCGCCTGCCGCGCCAAGCGCCGACGACACCATGCGACGCGCCGCCAGCCTTGCCCTGCTGTCCTGCCTGAGCATCTCCACCGCCGCGACCGGCGACAAGCCGGCCGCGCCGGCCAAGCGCACCGCCGCGCCGCCCGCTTCCTCAAGGCAGGCAACCCCGGCGCCCCCGGCGCCGCCCCTGGTCACCCCGCCGGCCACGCCGCCCGCCGCCACCCCGCCCGCCCCCGGCCCCGGCGAAACCGACGAGACCACCACCCTGCCGCCGCCCTCCTCGGCCGCCCAGGAACTGTATTCCTCCGCCCAGGGCGACCTGCTGCAGATTCGCATGCTGCTGCGTAACGGCCGCACCCAGTCGACGGTCGGTTCGGGCTTCCTGGTCGGCGACAGCAACCTCGTGCTGACCAATTACCACGTGGTGTCGCAGATGGCGCTCGACCCGGACGTCTACACCGGCGAGTACGTCGACACCGACGGCAAGCGCGGCCCGATCGAATTGATGGCGGTCGACGTGCTGCACGACTTGGCCGTGGTGCGCGTGAACCGCAAGGGCAGCGGCTTCTTCCTGGTGCCGGAACAGCCGGTGAAGCTGACCCAGGGCCAGCCGCTGTATTCGCTCGGCAATCCTCTCGACCTCGGCTTCGCGATCTCGGAAGGCGCCTACAACGGCGTGGTCAGCCGCAGCTTCTACGACCAGCTGATCTTCAGCGGGCCGATCAATTCGGGCATGAGCGGCGGCCCCAGCGTGACCGCCGGCGGCACCGTGGCCGGCATCAACGTCTCCAAGCGGCGCGACGGCGAGGCGGTCAGCTTCCTGGTGCCGGTCAAGTACGCACAGGAACTGCTGCGCCAGGTCTCCCTGCAGGGCGCGCCGCCGAAGGATTTCAATCCGCTGATCGCGGCCCAGCTGCTGGCGCACCAGCGCGCGATGGTAGCGCGCCTGCTCGATTCGCCGCTGTCGATCAAGAGCATGGGCCCGTACCGGGTGCCGGTGCGCGAATCCGGCCAGGTGCGCTGCTGGGGCCGCTCGAACGTGAAGGCCGACACGTCCTACAGCGCGGACACCATGAGCTGCGCGATGGAGTCCGCGATCTACGTCTCCGACACCCAGCAGACCGGGCATGTGTCGATGACCCACCAGTACCTGCGCTCGCCGAACCTGCACCCGCTGCGCTTCGCGGCGCTGGCGAGCAGCCAGTTCCGTGTCGACCGCCTGGGCAGCACGCGCGACGCGCGCCTGACCGGCCCCCTGTGCAGCGAGCGCTTCGTGCATTCGAACACGCTGCCGCTGCGCGCCGTGGTGTGCGTGCGCGCCTACCGCAAGTTCCCCGGCCTGTACAACTTCACGCTGCTGACCGCCAGCACCGACAACCCGCAAGCCAGCCTGCAGAGCCGGCTCGACGTGGCCGGTGTTTCCTACGACAACGGCATGCGCGTCACCCGCGCCTTCCTGGTCGCGCTCGGGCGCAGCGGGCAACTATGACGGGCCCGTGGTTCATCGAGACCCTCGCGCGCAACGGCGACGTGCTGCACCGCCACCGGGTCGACACGCTGCCGATCCGCATCGGGCGCGGCTACGACAACGACTACATCCTCGACGACACCTACGCCGCGCCGCGCCATGCCCAGGTGGACAGCGACGGCAACGGCGGCCTGGTGCTGCGCGACCTCGGTACCAGGAACGGCATGGTCCATGCCGGCAAGCGCATCAAGACGCTGCCGCTGGAAGGCAACACCGTGGTGCGCCTCGGCCACACGACGCTGCGGGTGCGCGCGGCCGACTTCCCGGTGCCGGCCGAACTGCTGGACCGCACCATGCACGGCTGGGAAGGCGCCCTGCCCGGCCTGGCCGGCGCCTTCCTGATCGCGCTGGTGGCCCTGTTCACCATGTGGCTGGCGGACACCCAGCCGTTCCGCCTGTTCCGCTATCTGCAGGCGCTGGCCTACGGGCTGGGCGCCGGCCTGGTCTGGGCCGGCCTGTGGGCCCTGGGCAACCGCCTGTTCGGGCGCCACGCCCGCCTCGGGCGCCACCTGTTCATCTTCGGCTGCGGCGTGGCGGTGCTGATGGCCTTCCGGCTGGCCTCGAGCGCGGTCGGCTACGCCTACTCGATCGAGGTGTTCACGCGCTACGGCTCGCATGTCGCGATCGCGCTGGTGGCCGGCATGATCTACTTCCACCTGATGACGGTGAAACCGCAGCCGCGGCGCCGCTTCGCCATCATCTGCGCGGCGCTGGCCGTGCTCGGCTCGGGACTGGTCCTCATCAGCAACGAGCAGCGCAATGGCCGCCTGGCGGACGAACTCTACATGTCGGTGCTGCTGCCGCCCGACATGCGCGCCACGCCCGACGCCACGGTGGACGAGTTCATGGCCGACGTGGCGGGCATGAAAGCCAGGCTCGACCGTGAACGGGCCGACGAGGAGGCGCGGCGCGGCGATGCGCCCGAGCCGTGAGGCTTTGACACCTTGCCAAAAATAAATGATGATCGCGGAATCTCGACAGGGTTCAAGGGTTCCTCGTGCTTTCCACACGCAATACGCGGGTCGTCGTCTGCGCCTGGTGCCTGTTCTGGGCGCTGATGACCCTGATCGCCATCCAGGACTACCGGCGCGACGGCGGCAGCGCCCTGTGGCAGCCGCTGCTCTGGGAAGGCTCGTCGGCGCTGGTCATCAGCCTGCTCTGGCTGGTGCAGCGGCGCGCCACCGCGCGCCACGCCGGCCTGCTCGACCGGCCCTGGCGCTGGTTCGCGCTGCAGGCCGCCTGGCTGCCGATGTACTGGCTCGCCTTCGTGCCGCTGGTGTTCGGCATCCGCCATGCCGTGTATGCGCTGGCGGGCCAGGTCTACCGGCACGATCCCTGGCCGCAACTGTTCGTCTACGAAATCTCCAAGGTCTCGCTGTTCGTCTGCCTGTTCACCGTCATCGCCTTCGGACTGCAGTCCTGGCGCCGCATGCTGGAGGAGCGCCTGCGCCTGGAACGCGCCACCGCCCTGCTGCGCCAGGCCGAACTGCAGCGCCTGGCGCAGCAGGTGCAGCCGCATTTCCTGTTCAATGCGCTGAACACGATTTCCTCGCTGATGCATACCGACGTCGACAAGGCGGACGCGACCCTGGTGCGGCTGTGCGAACTGCTGCGCGCGACCCTGCAGGCCGGCGAGCAGGCGCAGTCCCCGCTGGCGGCCGAGCTCGGCCTGGCCCGCGCCTATGCCGAGGTGATGAGTGCCCGTTTCGGCAACCGGGTGCGGCTGGACTGGCGGGTGGGCGACGAGCTGTTGCCGCTGCCCCTGCCCGCGCTCAGCCTGCAGCCCCTGCTCGAAAACGTCTTCAAGCTTACGGTCGAGCAGCGCCAGGCGCCGACCAGCATCGCGGTATCGGCCCTGCGCGACGGCGCGGACCTGGTGGTGCGGGTCGAGGACGACGCTGGCACCCTGGCCGGTGCGCCGGCTGACACGGATGACGGCGCGGAAGACGGCGCGGAAGACGGCGGTCGGCGCGGCGGGGTCGGGCTTGCCAACCTGCGCGCGCGCCTGGACAAGCTGTACGGGCCTGGCGCGACCCTGACCCTGTCGCAGCTGGCGCCGGCCGGCGTGCGCGCCGAGATGCGGCTGCCATGCGCGTCCTGATCGTCGACGACGAAGCCCCGGCGCGCGCCCGGCTGCGGCGCCTGCTCCAGCTCGAGGGCGTGGCCGAGGTGCTGGAAGCCTGCGACGCGGCCGAGGCGCGGCGCCGGCTGGCCGACGACAGGCCGGACGTGCTGTTCCTCGACATCCAGATGCCGGGCGGCTCGGGCATGGCGCTGGCGGCCAGCCTGGCGCCGCCGATGCCGCAGCTGGTGTTCACCACCGCCTTCGACGCCTACGCCGTGGCGGCCTTCGACACCGGCGCGGCGGACTACCTGCTCAAGCCCTTCGACGGCGCGCGCCTGCAGCGGGCGCTCGCGCGGGTGCGCACGCGGCTGGCGGCGCCGGCGCAGGCGCTGCCGCAGGCGCAGATGCAGGCGCAGATGCAGGCAATGCAGCAGCCGGCCCACCTGCTGGTGCCCGGCCGCGGCGGCACCGCGGTCGTGCCCGTGGCCGACATCGGCTGGATCGAAACCGCCGACAACTACGTGATCCTGCATACCCGCGACGCCCAGCCGCTGCTGCGCAGGACCATGGCGGCGCTGCTGGCCGAACTCGGCCCGGGCTTCGTGCGCTGCCACCGGCGCGCGGCGGTCCAGGTTGGCTGGATCGAGCGCGTGCTGGCGCGCCCGCACGGCGACTGCGCGCTGCAGCTGCGCGGCGGGGCCCTGGTCCCCTGCAGCAGGCAGTACCGCGCGGCCGTGATGGCGGCACTGGGCTGATCGGCAGCGCCGGGTTGATCCGCTGCGCTTCGCCCCAGCGCGCACGCGCCTGGCCACATAGCGCTCGCGCCGCGCGCGGCCCGGACCTAGGCTGGACGTTTTCAACCCATCGCCCCGGCCATGCACACTCCCACATCGACGCCGCGCCTGCTGTTCCTCGACTGGCTGCGCATCATCGCCTTCTTCATCCTCGTTCTCTACCACGTGGGCATGTACTACGTCAGCTGGGACTGGCACGTGAAAAGCGACTTCGCCAGTCCCGGCCTGGAGCCCTTCATGCTGCTGTCCTCGCCGTGGCGCCTGGGCCTGCTGTTCCTGGTCGGCGGCGCGGCCGCCGCCATGTCCCTGCGGCGCCTGGGCGGCCGCGCCTTCCTGCGCCGGCGCAGCCTGCGCCTGCTGCTGCCGCTGCTGTTCGGGATGCTGGTCGTGGTGCCGCCACAGTCCTACTTCGAAGTGGTCGAGGATCTCGGTTTCGGCGGCGGCTACCTGCGCTTCATGGCGCTGTACGTGCAGGGCTACCAGGACTTCTGCGACGGCGACGGCTGCCTGTTCCTGCCGACCTGGAACCACCTGTGGTTCGCGCCCTACCTGTGGGCCTACGGCGCCGTCCTGGTCCTGCTGGCCGCCGGCGGCGCGCGCCTGTCGCATTGGGCAAACGCGGCCGCGGCGCAACTCCACGGCTGGAAACTGATCGTGCTGCCGGCCGCCTGCCTGGCGCTGGCGCGCGTGAGCCTGCTCCGGGAATTCGGCGAAACCCACATGTTCGTCAACGACCCGTTCAACCACGCGACCTACCTGTTCCTGTTCCTGCTCGGCGCACTGTTCGCCCACGCTCCGCACAGCTGGACGCGTTTCGTCGCCCTGCGCTGGCATGCCCTGGCGCTGGCGCTGACCGGCTGGGCCGCCATCGTGATCTGGCGTGCACTGTGGAAGGCCGAAGTGCCCGGGATCGACTTCGAGGCCATGTTCGCGCCGATGGCAACGGTGTATGCGACGACGGCCTGGAGCGCCATCGCCGCCGCCTGCGGCTTCGGCGCGCGCCACCTGGAGCGCGACGGCCCGGCCCGGCGTTACCTGGTCGAAGCGGTCTTCCCCGTGTACATCGTGCACCAGACCTTGATCGTCGCCCTTGCCCATTGGCTCAAGCCGGCCAGGCTGGCGCCCGGCATCGAAGGCGTGCTGCTGACGGTGCTGACCTTGACGCTCAGCTTCGCCATCTTCGAGGCGGTGCGCCGCATCAAGCTGCTGCGTCCGCTGTTCGGACTGCCGTTCGGGCGGAAGACGAGGCCAGGGACGAAGCTAGAGACGAAGATGGAACTGAAAGTGGAGATGAGCGCGAAGGCGAATGCGGAGACAGGGCCATAGGCCGGGACAGCGTCGGGGCAACCGCCCTGTGGCAACCGCCCTGGCACCCGCCGCCAACCGGTTCGAGACTGGCGGACGAGCAGCAGGCAAACCCGCCGGCCCGTCAGGACAGGCCGGCGGGGTCAAGCAAATAATCAGGCGCTGTGCGCGCTCTTCCCGGCCATATTGCCGTCGCCGCGCTGCATGCTCTGGCCTTGCGCGGCATGGGCGCCGGCGCCGGCATTGCCTTGCGACCGGGCTTCGCCATTACCGC
Organism: Massilia haematophila; assembly: GCF_042647645.1. Taxonomy (NCBI): domain Bacteria; kingdom Pseudomonadati; phylum Pseudomonadota; class Betaproteobacteria; order Burkholderiales; family Oxalobacteraceae; genus Massilia; species Massilia haematophila. Next base: position 2,445,195 of record NZ_JBHRVV010000001.1, read on the forward strand.
CGTAGCCGGAACGCACGAAAGGATCGACGAAGCGCTGCACGGTTTCCTGCTGCTTGCGCAGGCCGCGCTCGGTTTCCTCGGAGGCGTTGCGCGCCACCTCGTCGGCCAGCGCACGTGCGGTGCGCGAGGTGTTCTGCACGTGCTGCTCGGTCACGCGGGCCAGTTCGACCTGGGCGTCGGCGGCCAGGCGCGAGATGTGCTGCTGGTAGGCACGCAGCTTTTCGCTGGCCGGCTGGGCGCGCGAAGCGGCTGCGCTGATCAGCTCGCTCTGGCGGTCAGCGGTCAGCAATTGCTGGCTGGTCAGGGCGGTTTCCTCGAGCATGGTCTGCACCAGCTGGATGTTCAGGTCGCACATCTGCTGGAAGGATTGGAAAAACGATTTCGACATGTCGTTCATGAAAGCGGTCTGCGCATCCAGGTGGGTGCGTACCGCCGGGTTCACCGATTGGGAAAATGGGTACATGCGTCGCCTCGTGAAATGGTTGTGGTTTGTGTCAAAACTTTCCCGGCGCCGCAAGTAGCGGCGCGCGTGGAGTCCAGTGGAAGCGCGGCCTGGCGAGCTTGCCGGGCCGTCTTCCACAAGAGCCTCAAGACTAGGGGAGCGAAGTGTCGGGCGCTTGCGGCCCCTCAAACGTGCTTCAGGCCGCGGGGCCGGGCGGCGGCGACAGGGCGGCGCCGCAATCCTTGCAGAAACGTGCGCGCGGATCGTGCTCCGTGCTGCCGCAGGCGGCGCAGCTGCGCTCGGGCGTGCGCGGGCCGCGGCGGCCCAGGCGCTGCGAGGTCATCTCGGCGGTGACGATGCCGGTCGGCACCGCCAGGATGCCCCAGCCGAGCAGCATCATGAAGGATGCGATCAGCTTGCCCAGCGGGGTGTGCGGCGTGATGTCGCCGTAGCCGACCGTCGTCATCGTGACGGTGGCCCAGTACATCGCCGTCGGGATGCTGGTGAAGCCGCTCTCCGGGCCTTCGACCACGTACAGCAAGGTGCCGAGGATGACGATGGCCATCAGCACCACCGACAGGAAGACCATGATCTTGCGCCGGCTGGCGGCCAGCGCTTCTCCGAGACGGGTGTACTCTTCGAGGTAGAGGGTCAGCTTGAAGATGCGGAATACCCGCAGCAGGCGCAGCACGCGGATGTCGAGCAAGGCGCCGCTGCCCGGCACCAGCAGGGAAATGTAGGTAGGCAGGACCGAGACCAGGTCGACCAGGCCGTAGAAGCTGGTGGCGTAGCGCGCCGGCCTCTGCACGCAGATCAGGCGCGCGATGTACTCGACGGTGAACAGCAGCGTGAACGCCCATTCGAGCGCATGCATGACGCCGGCGTGGCGGGCGCGCACCTGCGGCACGCTCTCGAGCATGACGACGACGATGCTGAGCAGAACGACACACACCAGTGCGATGTCGAAGTTGCGGCCCGCCGGCGTGTCGATGCCGAAGATGACCTCGTGCATGCGCGCGCGCCAGCCCGCCGATGGCTTGCCGAAGGTATCGGGTTCGGTATAGGTGCGGTCCTGCTTGTGCTGCTTCATTGCGAAGGCGGTCCCTTCAGCTCGATCGTGTTGCCCTCGGGATCCTGCAGGTAGATCGAGGGGCCGTCGCCTTCGGCGCCAAAACGGGAATCAAGGGGGCCGGCCTCGACGCCGTGCGCCGCCAGGTGGGCGCGGATCGCCGCCTCGTCGAAGGGCTCGACGCGGAAGCATACGTGGTCGAGGTTGCGCCCTTCCTTGCCGGGAGCGGCCCCGCCCATGCGGCCGAGCTTGCCGTCGACCGGCACCAGGTCGACCAGCGAGCTGCCGGCGCGCAGCTGGATCAGGCCGATCGCCTCCTGGCGGCGCGCCACCGTGCAGCCGAGCACGTCACGGTAGAAGCGCTCGACGCGCTCCAGGTCGACCACGCGCAGCACCACGTGGTCGATCTCGCGGATCGCGATCGGGCGCGGGCCTTGGCCCTCGGCCGCCGCGATCTGCTGCTCAGCCTGCATGTTTTTCCACCCAGCCGGCAAAGGTGTCGACGAAGGTTTGCAGGAAGCCGCGCAGCGAGTCGTCGGTCAGCGTGTCGCCGTCGAACTTGGTGGCGATGCCGCCGAGGTAGGCTTCCGGCGCCGGCATGGCCGGCATGTTCAGGAAAGGCAGCATCTGGCGCAGATGGTGGTTGGCGCCGAAGCCGCCCAGCGCGCCCGGCGACTGGCTGACGATGGCGCAGGGCTTGCCGGTCCAGGCGGCCTTGCCGTAGGGGCGCGAGCCGACGTCGATCGCGTTCTTCAGGGCCGCCGTGACAGAACGGTTGTACTCGGGGGTGACGAAGAGCACGCCGTCGGCTGCGCGGATGCGGTCGCGGAATTCGGTGAAGGCTTGTGGCGGGGTCGCGGTCTCGTCGTCCTCGTTATACAGCGGCAGGTCGCGGATCTCGACGATCTCCATCTCCAGCTTGTCCTGGGCCAGGGCCATCATGGTCCTGGCGATCTTGCGGCTGAACGACTCCTTGCGCAGGCTGCCCACGACGACGGCGATTTTTTTCGTTGCCATAGTTTCCCCTCATGTTCGTTTGTAAAGTCTCGATGTTAACCATTTTCGCGGCGGCGCGTGCGGGGCGTCCTCTTCAGATGCGCCCACGCCTGAAGGCCGCAAGAAATTTCTTTGCCTGCGCAGCGCTCAGCACCTGGACCGGATCGCCATGCCAGGCATACAGGAAAGGCTCGCCGCCCAGGCGGTCGGTGAGCTTGGCCTGCAGCAGGAAGCGCGTGCCCTCGGGATAGCGTTCGGGATCGCGCAAGGCGGCCGCGCACTGCACGCGCATGGTCGGGGCAAAGGCCTGGCCGGGCAACGGCGCGATGCGCAGCCTGCTGCTCCGCCCATCGCGCACGGAATGCACGGCCACTTCGCGGTAGGCCCAGGTGTCGCGCGCCATCGCCTAGGCCTTCGCCGCCGGCAGCACGCCCGCGCGCGCCACCGGCGCCTCGCGGATCGGCAGGTTGACCAGGGCCGCCAGCAGGGCGAGCAGAATGTCGGCGTACCACATCCAGCTATAGTCGCCGAAGCGGACAAACGCCAGCCCGCCCAGCCAGGCGCCGAAGAAGCCGCCGATCTGGTGCGACAGCAGGGTCAGGCCGAACAGCGTGGCCAGGTAGCGCGTGCCGAACAGCTTGCCGACCAGGCCGGCCGTCGGCGGCACGGTGGCGAGCCAGGTGAAGCCGAGCGCGGCGGCGAACAGGTAGAAGGTCAGTGCCGTCTTCGGCGCCAGCAGGTAGATGACGATGATCAGGGCGCGGCTGGCGTACATCAGGGCCAGCAGGTTCTTCATGCGGTAGCGCGTGGACAGCGCGCCGGCGCTCAGGCTGCCGGCGATGTTGAACAGGCCGATCAGCCCGAGCGCCGTGCCGGCGACGCCGACCGGCAGGCCGCACAGCGCGACCTCGCCCGGCAGGTGGGTCACCAGGAAGGCGATGTGGAAGCCGCAGGTGAAGAAGCCCGCGTGCAGGCACAGGTAGCTGCGGTCGCGCAGGGCCTGGCGCAGCTGTTCGGTGAGGCCGATGCCGGTGATGGGCGCGGCACCGGCGGCCGCAACCGTGTTCGCCGCGGGGCTCTTGCCGCGCATGAACCAGGCCAGCGGGATGGTCAGCAGGGTTGTCGCGGCCATGGTCAGCATGGCGATGATCCAGCCGGGACCGGCGATCAGGACCTGCATCAGCGGCGAGAACACGAACTGGCCGAAGGAGCCGCCGGCATTGATGAAGCCGGAGGCAAACGGGCGGCGCGCGGCCGGCAAGCGCTGGGCGGTGGCGCCGATCAGGATCGAGAAGCTGCCGGCCCCGGCACCGGCGGCCGACAGCATGCCGAGGGTGACCAGCAGGCCCCACTCAGAGCTGACGAAGGGGGTGGCGGCCAGGCCGCCGGCCAGCAGCAAGGCGCCGACGATGATGACGCGCGCCGAGCCGTACTTGTCGGCCACGGCGCCGAACACCGGTTGCGAGGCGCCCCACATGAACTGGCCGACCGCCATCGCGAAGCTGATCGTGGCCACGCCCAGGCCAGTGGAGGTGTTCAGCGGCGAGAGGAAGAGCCCGGTGGTCAGGCGCGCGCCCATCGTGATCATCAGGATGGCGCTGGCGGCCAGGATCAGCAGCCAGGCGGCGCGCGGCGACATCTCGTTGTTGGTATTCATGGTTTCCCCGTTCGGACGCGTGGGTGTCGATCAGGGATGGGATTCTAGCAACGATGTGACGGGTTTGCTGGCGAGGCGGGATTTGAAGGGGCGTATTGGGTTGCGGCCGCCGCCTTCGCGGCACACCTCGGGACAGCGGCGCTGTACGACCGCGTGGGCTCGAGAGCCCACCCTACGCCCGTACCAAGGCCATCGATAAGAACGGCGCCCGGATTTGCGTAGGGTGGGTTCTCGAACCCACGCGGTACAACGTCGAGCCCATCGATGAAAAACGGCGCCCGGGTTTTCGTAGGGTGGGTTCTCGAACCCACGCCGTACGAGGCAGGCGAGCCGAAACGTCCGGCTTACGCGCCGGCGCGGATCAGCAGCGCAACCGCCTCGGCGGCCATGCCTTCCTCGCGGCCGAGGTAGCCCAGCTTCTCGTTGGTCTTGGCCTTGATGTTGACCTGTTGCGGCGAAACGCCCAGGTCTTCGGCGATGCGCGAAACCATGTGCGGGATGTGCGGCGCCATCTTCGGCTGCTGGGCGATGATGGTGGCGTCGACGTTGCCGATGGTGTAGCCAGTGGCGAGGACGCGGGTCGCCGCCTCCCGCAATAACGTGCGCGAGTCCGCGCCGGCGAACATCGGGTCGGTGTCGGGGAAATGCTTGCCGATATCGCCCAGCGCGGCGGCGCCGAACAGGGCGTCGATGATCGCGTGCAGCAGCACGTCGGCGTCGGAGTGGCCGAACAGGCCGAGGCGGTGCGGGATGGTCACGCCGCCGACGATCAGTTTGCGGCCTTCGACCAGCCGGTGACAGTCATAGCCGGTACCGATGCGGAACGGCGGGGTCGGGTTGTAGGATGCAAGTGCCATGGTTCGGTTACAGTAATTCGGGTTGGGTCGTTGCCAGGTACATCTCGGCGATGCGGATGTCGCCCGGCAGCGTGACTTTCAGGTTGCGCGGATGGCCTTCGACCAGTTTCGGCGACAGGCCCAGCGCCTCGACGGCGGAAGCGTCGTCGGTGATCTGGTGCGGATTGCGCGCGGGGTTGCTCACATGAGCGAGCGCGTCGCGCAGCAGCTTGTAGCGGAACATCTGCGGTGTCTGCGCCAGCCACATGCCTTCGCGCGAGACGGTGCCGACCTCGCCGGCGACACAGCGCTTGACGGTGTCGACCACCGGCAGCGCGAGCACGCCGCCGACCGGATGTTCGGCGGTGTTGGTGATCAGCTTTTCGATCAGGGCGTCGTCCAGGCCCGGACGCGCGGCGTCGTGCACCAGCACCCAGTCGTTTTCGCGCAGGGTGCCGTTCAGGGCCGCCAGGCCGTTCTGGACGGATTCCATCCGTGTTGCACCGCCGCATCTCAGCACGGTAACGCCGTGGCTGGGCACGATGCTGTCGATGATCGGGTCGTCGGGGCTGACGACGACATAGGTGTGGGCAATCAGTTCGCTGAACAGGAAGGCGTCGATGGCATGGCGCAGCATCGGCTTGCCGCCGATTTTCAGGTATTGCTTGGGTCCGTTCGCGGCCATGCGCGCCCCGACGCCGGCAGCGGGGATCAAGGCGAAATAGCGTGGTGCTTGTGAATTCATGTTGTTTTCTTACGTTTTGCCGGTCTAATAAGAGACTGTACCTCACCTGCACAAACTTTGCCGAGACGCGCGTATTCCTGCGGAGTATCAATAGCTGCCTGCAGGATCTCTACTTTTGCCATTTCCTTCTTGATGAAAGGCATCCATCCGCTGTCGATCTCGCGCTGCAGCAAACTGCGCGCCTGGCCCGCCGGCGCATACAGGGGCTTGCCCTCGAAACGCCGCGCCAGCGCCTCGCTCACGGTCTTCTCGGCGCGCGGCAGGAAATCCTGGTAGACCTCGAGGTGGCGCATCTCGTGCGCGAGGATCTCCCGGTAGGCGCAGCTGCCGGGCACAAACTCGCGCCCCACATAGACAACGATCGGGAGGTAGTAGAGGTTTACGTCGAGACGCGGCGCGACGCATTCGTAACCGGTGGCGGGGTCAGACAGCATGCGCCCGTGCACGGCGATGGCGACGCGGCTCTCGGCGCGCGTCAGGCCGAGCACGTAGCTGCCCGGCGCGCGGTTGCCCTTCATGCGCGTCAGGCCGTGGAACGAGTAGGTATTGTCGACGCGGTAGCCGTTCTGGCGCGAGGACAGCACCGAGATGCTGTCGCCGATCGTGTCCTCGCAGCGCGCCTGGAAGGGAGTTCGTTCAGCCGCCATGCCGGGCGCGCAGCACACCAGCATCGCCAGCGCGAACGGCAGTTTCATTCTTAGACTCTGGCCGGCGTCCAGGTCCCGCTGCTGATCTTCTCGAGCCAGAAGGCGCCGATGATGGTCTTCACGTCGGTCACCTGGCCGCTTTTCACCATCTCGAGCAGCTCGGGCACGGTGGCGGTGAAGGTTTCCAGGAATTCGCCCTCGTCCAGTTTCGGCGCGCCGGCGGTGAGGCCGCGCGCCAGGAACAATTCCAGGTGCTCGTCGGAATAGGCGATCGCGTTGTGGATGGTACAGACGTAGCGCCAGTCGGTCGCGGTGTAGCCGGTTTCTTCTTCCAGCTCGCGCCGGGCGCAGGCCAGGTGCTCCTCGCCCGGGTCGATCTTCCCGGCGGGGAATTCGACGAAGACGCGGTCGTTCGGGTAGCGGAACTGGCGTTCGAGCAGCACGCGGCCGTCGTCGAACAGGGGCAGGATCACGACCGCGCCCGGATGGCGGATGTATTCGCGGTGGCTGATTTTGCCGTCAGGCAGTTGAATACGGTCACGCGAGACTTTCAGGAAATTGCCGTCATAGGCAACTTCGCCGTCGAGGCGTACTTCTTTGAGATGAGAATCCATTACGCTCCCAGGTTGGATTGTAGAGAGATCCAGAGCGCCTGATAAAGCCCCGAGGGCAAGGCGCACCGTCGAAGACAGCACGCAAGTACGGCGAGACGGTGCAACGCCGCCATCGGGGTTTTATCAGGCGCTCTAGTGGCGCTTGCGCAGGTAGCGGAGAACGAATCCCGGAAACGCCAGCACGACGAACAGGCAGCCGGTGATCGCGTAGAACTCCCAACCCTGGGCAAACACGTTGCCGATCGAGGATTCAAGCAGCCAGGCCAGTGCGCCGACGATGAAGTATAAGACAAGCAGCTCGAGCAGGCGCGCGAAGAAGGACTTCGTGCGTGCCGGGGCGGCTGGAGAAGCGGAAGAGGAGGAAGCGGAAGGGGCGCCTGGCGGGGATGCCATCCCTCCCCTGCCTTGCGGCAGCGGGAGGAACCCGAACAGGCGTTCGTTCGCGAACGGCAGGTTGGCGGCCGCCACGGCGACCGCCAGGACCAGCCAACCTGCCAGCGAGACGTCCAAGGCTTAGGACGCCAGGGTGGCGCGGATCGCCTGCAGGCAGGTGCCCAGCAGTGCGCCCGGGATCACGCCCAGGACCAGGACCATGATGCCGTTCAGCGACAGCGCGACGCGCATGTCGGCCGGGGTGACGATCGGGCTGGCATCGGCCGCTTCGTCGAACCACATCAGCTTGACGACGCGCAGGTAGTAGAAGGCGCCGATCAGCGAGAACAGCACGGCGATCACGGCCAGCCAGACCAGGCCGGCGTTGGCGACTGCCTGCAGCACTGCCCACTTGGCCATGAAGCCCATCATCGGCGGCACGCCGGCCAGCGAGAACATCAGGATGGTCATCACGACGGCGAACCACGGGCTGCGCTTGCCCAGGCCCTTGAAGTCGGCCAGCAGGTCGGCTTCGAAGCCGGCGCGCGCCAGCATCATGACGACGCCGAAGCTGCCCAGGGTGGTCAGGACGTAGGTGATCGACGAGTACATCGCGGCGCTGTAGGCGGTCGCCATGTTGCTGGTGTCGTCGCCGACGACGCCGGCCATCATCGCCAGCAGCACGTAGCCCATCTGGGCGATCGACGAATAGGCCAGCATGCGCTTGATGTTGGTCTGGGCGATCGCGGTCAGGTTGCCGATGGCCAGCGACAGCACGGCCAGCACCAGCAGCATCTGCTGCCAGTCGTAGGCCATGCTCGGCAGGGCTTCGACCAGGATGCGCATCAGCATCGCGAACGCGGCCAGCTTCGGCGCGCCGCCCAGCAGCAGGGTCACCGCGGTCGGCGCGCCCTGGTAGACGTCCGGCGCCCACATGTGGAACGGCACCGCGCCCAGCTTGAAGGCCATGCCCGCGACCAGGAACACCAGGCCGAACACCAGGATGGTGGTGTTGGCGCCGTCCACGCTGCGCGCGGCGATCTCGTTCACGTCCAGCGAACCGGTGGCGCCGTAGATCATCGAGATACCGTAGAGCATGAAGCCCGAGGCCAGTGCGCCGAGGACGAAGTACTTCATCGCCGCTTCGGTCGAGACCGCGTGGTCGCGGCGCATCGCCACCAGGGCGTACAGCGACAGCGACATCAGTTCCACGCCCAGGTAGATCGACAGCATGCTGTTACCCGAGATCATGATCATCTGGCCCAGCATCGAGAACAGGGCAAGCACGTAGAACTCGCCGCCCAGGTTACCCGAGAGCATGCCGCGCTCGCCGACGTACTGGCGCGAGTAGACCAGGGTGACGCCGACCGCCAGGTAGGTGAACAGCTTGAGCAGGTTCGACATCGGGTCCGACACGTACATGTGGTTGAACGTGTAGACGGTGGCGCCGCTGTTGAAGTCGGCCCAGCTGAACACCGCGCAGCCGACCAGGGTCAGCAGCGACAGGTAATAGGTCACGTTGCGGCGCGACCCCTTCAGGTACAGGTCGATCAGCAGGATCGCGGAAGCCGCGATCAGCAGGAAGATTTCGGCATAGACCGGCACCAGGTTGGTGTCGACCGCCGGTAGCAAAGTGTTGGTCATCTCGTTCATATCGATTTATTGAGGCAGCTGCGGGAGCTTGCTCACGGACACGTGTTGCAGGAGGTCTGCGACCGAAGTCTGCAGGGTGTCGGCGATCGGCGCCGGGTACAGGCCCATGTACAGCGTGGCAATTGCCAGCACCGCCAGGATGGCGAACTCGCGCTTGTTCAGGTCGACCAGTTCGGCGACGTGCTTGTTGCCGATCGGACCGAACACCACGCGCTTGACCATCCACAGCGAGTAGGCGGCGCCCAGGATCAGGGCGGTGCCTGCCAGCAGGCCGGTCCAGAAGTTGAACTGCACGGCGGCCAGGATCACCATGAATTCGCCGATGAAGCCCGAGGTGGCCGGCAGGCCCGCGTTGGCCATCGAGAACAGCACGGCGAAGGCGGCGAACTTCGGCATCGTGTTGACGACGCCGCCGTAGTCGGCGATTTCACGCGAGTGCATGCGGTCGTACAGCACGCCGATGCAGAGGAACATCGCGCCCGACACGAAGCCGTGCGAGATCGCCTGCATGATGCCGCCCTGCACGCCCATCTCGTTGAAGATGAAGAAGCCCAGGGTGACGAAGCCCATGTGGGCGATCGACGAGTAGGCAACCAGTTTCTTCATGTCCTTCTGGACCATGGCGACCAGGCCGATGTAGATCACGGCGATCAGCGACAGGACGATGACGACCGGGGCCAGGTAGTGCGAGGCGTCCGGGGCGATCGGCAGGGAGAAACGCAGGAAACCATAGGCGCCCAGTTTCAGCATGATCGCGGCCAGCACCACCGAGCCGCCGGTCGGCGCTTCGACGTGCGCGTCCGGCAGCCAGGTGTGCACCGGCCACATCGGGACTTTCACGGCGAAGGCCATGAAGAAGGCGATGAAGATCAGGATCTGCTCTTTCATCGACAGCGGCTGCGCGTGCCATTCGACGATGTTGAAGGTGCCCGACACGTTGTACAGGTAGATGATCGCGATCAGGGTCAGCAGCGAGCCGAAGAACGTGTACAGGAAGAACTTGAATGCCGCGTACACGCGGTTCGGGCCACCGAAGACGCCGATGATGATGAACATCGGGATCAGGGTCGCTTCGAAGAAGAAGTAGAACAGCACGCCGTCCAGCGCCGCGAAGACGCCGATCATCAGGCCCGACAGCAGCAGGAAGGAACCCATGTACTGGGCCACGCGTTCCTGGATCACTTCCCAGGCGGCCACCACCACGATGATCGTGATGAAGGCGGTCAGCGGGATGAACCAGAGCGACAGGCCATCGACACCGAGGCGGTAGAAGATGTTGAAGCGCTCGATCCACGGCGCCGTTTCGGCGAACTGCATGCCGTGCGCGGCGTTATCGAAGTTCGTAATCAGCGGAATCGTCGGCAGCAGGCTGACGACGGCGCCGACCAGCGACAGCAGACGCACGAAACCGGCGTTCTTGTCGCGGCCCACGGCGAGCACGAGCACGCCGAACAGGATCGGGAGCCAGATAGCCAGGCTCAGGTAAGGAGGAAATGTAGAGATCGTAGACTGCATCATTTGTCTTTTTCTTTGCCTGTGATTAGCGCCAGAACGGGAAGAAGTACAGCAGGGTCGCGAGGACGCCCACGATCATCACGAACGCGTAGTGGTAGATGTAACCCGTCTGGAAGGTACGGGTCAGCAGCGCGAACCAGCCGACCAGCTTCGCCGAACCGTTGACCACCAGGCCATCGATCAGCGCGCGGTCGCCCACTTTCCACAGGCCGCCGCCGATGGCGCGCGCGCCGCCGGCAAACACGACCTGGTTGAACTTGTCCATGTAGTACTTGTTGTCCAGCAGCGTGTGCAGGAACTTGAACTTGCTGTAGAACCAGGCCGGGACGCGCGGGTTGACCATGTAGCAGTAGTAGGCGCAGACGACGCCTGCCAGTGCCAGCCAGAACGGTGCGGTCTGCAGGCCGTGGATCGCCATCGCGGCGGCGCCGTGGAACTCTTCGCGCAGGGTTTCCATCGCGGTGTGGTTCTCGCCGACGAAGATCACGCCCTTGAAGAAGTCGCCGTGCAGCATCGGACCGATCGCCAGGTAGCCGATGATGACCGATGGGATCGCCAGCAGGATCAGCGGCAGGGTCACGACCCATGGCGACTCATGCGGCTTGTCGCCCGGCTGCAGGCCGTGGTGGTGGTGATCGTCGCCGTGGTCGTCGTGCGCGTCTTCTTCGTTGTGCGCGTCCGAATCGTGGCCGTGGCTATGCGGCTGCGGCTTGTTCCAGCGCGATTCGCCATGGAACACCAGGAAGTACATGCGGAACGAGTAGAAGGCGGTGATGAACACGCCGGCCAGCACCGCGAAGTTCGCGAAGCCCGCGCCCGGGATATTGGTCGCGTGCACGGCCTCGATGATCGAGTCCTTCGAGTAGAAGCCCGAGAAGAACGGGGTACCGATCAGGGCCAGCGAGCCCAGCAGCGAGGTGATCCAGGTGATCGGCATGTACTTGCGCAGGCCGCCCATGTTGCGCATGTCCTGGTCGTGGTGCATGCCGATGATGACCGAACCCGCGCCGAGGAACAGCAGCGCCTTGAAGAAGGCGTGGGTCATCAGGTGGAACACGGCCACCGAGTAGGCCGACGCGCCCAGCGCGACGGTCATGTAGCCCAGCTGCGACAGGGTCGAGTAAGCGACGACGCGCTTGATGTCATTTTGAATGATGCCCAGGAAGCCCATGAACAGCGCGGTGATCGAACCGATGACGATCATGAACGACAGTGCGCCGTCGGAGAGCTCGAACAGCGGCGACATGCGCGACACCATGAAGATGCCGGCGGTAACCATGGTCGCGGCGTGGATCAGTGCCGAGATCGGGGTCGGGCCTTCCATCGAGTCCGGCAGCCAGACGTGCAGCGGGAATTGCGCCGATTTACCCATCGCGCCGATGAACAGGCAGATGCAGGCGGCGGTCAGCAGCGGCCAGCCGATGCCCGGCACGGTCATGCCGGCGAGCTTGTCGGCTTGCGCGAAGACCTCGGTGTACTGCATCGAGCCCGACGCGGCCAGCAGCAGGCCGATGCCGAGGATGAAGCCGAAGTCGCCGACGCGGTTGACCAGGAAGGCCTTCATGTTGGCGAAGATCGCGGTCGGACGGGTGTACCAGAAGCCGATCAGCAGGTACGAGACCAGGCCCACCGCTTCCCAGCCGAAGAACAGCTGCAGGAAGTTGTTGGACATGACCAGCATCAGCATCGCGAAGGTAAACAGCGAGATGTACGAGAAGAAGCGGTTGTAGCCTTCGTCCTCGGCCATGTAGCCGATCGTGTAGATGTGCACCATCAGGGAGACGGACGTCACCACGCACATCATCATCGCCGACAGCGTGTCGATCTGGAAGCCGACGGCCAGCTTCACCGTGCCGACGGTCATCCAGGTGTAGATGTCCTGGTTGAAGCTTGCGCCGTCGAGCACGGCCATCAGGGTCTGGACCGAGATGATCAGCGCGATCAGTACGCCCAGGATGGTTGCCGTGTGGGAGACCTTGCGGCCGACCACGTTACCAAGGAACTTGGTGCCGAGCAGGCCGGCAATCGCCGAGCCTGCGAGCGGCGCCAAGGGCACCGCCAGTAACATTGAGGAAGAGAGTTGCCCCGCCATGTTGAACCTTAATCGTTATTGTTTATCCGAACCCATCAGCCCTTGAGGCTGTCGAGGTCTTCCACATTGATCGTGTCCAGGTTACGGAACAGGACCACCAGGATCGCCAGGCCGATCGCCGATTCGGCGGCCGCGACGGTCAGGATGAAGAACACGAAGATCTGCCCCGCCGCATCCCCCAGGTAGTGCGAGAAGGCGATGAAGTTCAGGTTCACTGCCAGCAGCATCAGTTCGATGGCCATCAGCAGGATGATGATGTTCTTCCGGTTCAGGAAGATACCGATGATCGAGATCGCGAAAAGGATCGCGCCCAGGACCAGGTAGTGTGCAAGCGATAAAGTCACGAGTTCTGCTCCTTGTTCTGCGCCGGGTTTGCAACCGCGGCAGCTGCGGCCACGGCGGCTTCGTCGATGGCGCGCTGGTTCACGGCATCCATCTTGACGACGCGCAGGCGGTCGTTGCGCTTGACGCGGACGGCGGCGCCCGGGTCGATGGCCTTGCTGTCCTTGCGCTTGCGCAGGGTCAGCGCCACGGCGGCGATGATCGCCACCAGCAGGATCACGGCCGCGATCTCGAAGCCGTAGATGTAGCGGGTGTAGATCAGGCGGCCCAGCTCGCGGGTGCCGCCGATGTTCATGGCGGCCGCTTCCGGGCTCTGGGCGAAGCCGCTGTAGCCGTTCCACAGCACGGCGGCCATTTCCAGCACGATGACGGCGCCGATGATCAGGGCCATCGGCAGGTAGCCGAGGAAGCCTTCGCGCATGCGGTCGAGGTTAATGTCGAGCATCATGACGACGAACAGGAACAGCACCATGACGGCGCCGACGTAGACCAGGACCAGCACGATGGCCAGGAACTCGGCCTTCAGCAGCAACCAGATACCGGCCGCGTTGAAGAACGCGAGCACCAGGAACAGCGCCGCGTGCACGGGGTTCTTGGCGGTGATGACGCGCAGCGCGGACAGCACCATGATGGCCGCGAACACGTAGAACAAAACAGTTTTAAATTCCATGACTAAACCGGGCCTCTTCTTGTTATCGGTACTTGGCGTCGGCCGCGCGGGCGGCGGCGATGTCAGCCTCGTAGCGGTCGCCCACGGCCAGCAGCATCTCTTTGGTGTAATAGAGATCGCCGCGCTTCTCGCCGTGGTATTCCAGCACGTGGGTTTCCACGATCGAGTCGACCGGGCAGGACTCTTCGCAGAAGCCGCAGAAGATGCACTTGGTCAGGTCGATGTCGTAGCGCGTGGTGCGGCGGGTGCCGTCCTCGCGCTGCGCCGACTCGATCGTGATGGCCATGGCGGGGCACACCGCTTCGCACAGCTTGCAGGCGATGCAGCGCTCTTCCCCGTTCGGGTAGCGGCGCAGGGCGTGCAGGCCGCGGAAGCGGTTCGACATCGGCGTCTTCTCTTCCGGGTACTGCACCGTGATCTTGCGCGACAGGGCATATTTGCCGGTCAGCGCCAGACCCTTGAACAGCTCGGTCAGCATCAGGCTGCCGAGGATTTCTTTGATTCGGTTCATTTGAATGCGCTTCCTTACTTCCAAATATTCCAGGAGGTCTGCATGATGGCCGCGATCAGCACCAGCCAGACCAGGGTCACCGGGATGAACACTTTCCAGCCCAGGCGCATGATCTGGTCATAGCGGTAGCGCGGGAAGGTGCCGCGGACCCAGACCATCGCCGAGACCATCAGGAACGTCTTCACGAACAGCCAGAAGAAGCCGCCGAAGGCGCCGCCGAATTCCAGGAAGCCGAACGGTGCGTGCCAGCCGCCCAGGAACATGATCGATGCCAGGGTGCCGATCAGGATCATGTTGGCGTATTCGGCCAGCATGAACATGGCGTACGACATGCCCGAGTATTCCACCATGTGGCCGGCGACGATCTCCGACTCGCCTTCCACCACGTCGAACGGGTGGCGGTTGCACTCCGCGAGGCCCGAGATGAAGTAGATGAAGAACAGCGGCAGCAGCGGCAGCCAGTTCCAGGACAGGAAGTTCAGGCCCATGTCGGCGAACATGCCGCGGTCCTGGCCCAGCACGATGTCCGAGAAGTTCAGCGAACCCGAGACCATCAGCACCACGACCAGCACGAAGCCCATCGGGATTTCATAGGAAATCATCTGGGCCGAGGCGCGCATCGCACCCATGAAGGCGTACTTCGAGTTCGAAGCCCAGCCGGCGATGATGATGCCGTACACCTCGACCGAGGTGATCGCCAGCAGCAGCAGGACGCCGGCGTTGACGTTGGCCAGCGCCGCTTCCGGACCGAAAGGCACGACCGACCAGGCGGCCAGGGCCGGCATGATGGTCATGATCGGGCCCAGGATGAACAGCTTGGTGGTGGCGCGGGTCGGGATCACGATTTCCTTGACCAGCAGCTTGACCGCGTCGGCGATCGGCTGCAGCAGGCCGCCCGGACCGACGCGGTTCGGGCCGAGACGGATGTGGATCCAGCCGATCAGCTTGCGCTCCCAGAGGGTGGCGTAGGCGACCAGGCCCATCAGCGGCAGCAGCACGCACAGGATCTTGACCACGGTCCAGACGAACGTCCACGCGGTCGGTCCCAGCAGCGCGTCGCCGCTGGTATAGATGTTATCGATAAAACCGGGCGTTGCCATTACTTGCCCTCCCCTGCTTTTTCAATGTTGATGGAGCCGAACATTGCGCCCAGCGTCGCGGTTGCCGGATGAGCGGCGGCCACGCGCACGACGTTCGCCGGCAGGCGCACGTCGACGTCGGCGACCAGCACGGCAGAGCCGTTGCCCTGGGTGACCTTGACCGCGTCGCCGGCCTTCACGCCCAGCTTCTCGGCCACTGCCGCCGGCAGGCGCACCAGCGGCGCGTTGGCGTCGGCCGTGCGCAGCAGCGGTTCCGAACGGCGCGCGATGGCGTCGGCGAAGTAGATCGGCACGTCGGCGATGCGCTGCAGCGCGCCGGCTTCTTCCGAACGCTTGGCAGCAGCCGGGGCCAGCTTGGCCACGTTGTTCAGCTTGGCTGCGTGGTCGAACACGCCCTTGCCCAGCGCTTCGTCGCGGATCGATTCCGAATTCTCGTAGTCGAAGCCCGACACGCCCAGCAGGTTGCCCAGCACGCGCAGCACTTTCCAGGCCGGACGGGTCTCGCCCAGCGGACGCACGGTGCCGTTGAAGCTCTGTGCGCGGCCTTCGCAGTTCACAAAAGTGCCGGCGGTCTCGCTGAACGGCGAGACCGGCAGCAGCACGTCGGCGTAGTCCAGGCCATGCTTGAACGGCGACATGGCGACGACCATCTCGGCGCCGTTCAGGGCGGCGCGGGCTTGCTGCGGATTGGCCGCGTCCAGTTCCGGCTCGGTGTTAAGCAGCACATAAGCTTTCTTCGGTACGCTGAACAGGTCGGCAGCCTTGTTCGAGACGGCGTTCACCAGGTAACCGCCGACGGTGTTGGCCGCTTCGACGAAGTAGCCGAACTTGGCGCCGGTGGCGTTGGCGATCCATTGCGCGGCAGCGTGGATCTTCGACGCGTCCGGATGGTGGGTGACCGAGTTACCCAGCAGGATGGCGCCCGGCAACTCGGCGCCGACCGCGACCAGCGAAGCGGCGATGGCTTTCGCGGCGTCGCCCGCTTCGATGTGCTCGAAGCCGGCCGGAGCCGCGGTTTCCTTGGCGGCGGCGATGGCCGAGACGATTTCCGACAGCGCGGCGAGCCAGTCGCCCGGGGCGGCGATCATCTTGGCAGAGGTCGGGATCAGGTTGTCCTCGTCGGTCGCGTGCAGGATCGACAGCTTGGCACCGCCCTTGACTGCCTGGCGCAGGCGGGTTGCGACCAGCGGGTGGTCCTTGCGCAGGAACGAGCCGATGACGAAGGCGCGCTTCAGGTTCGACAGTTCGGCGATCGGCATGCCCAGCCACGGGGTGACGGCGCCATCGAGGGCGAAGTCGGTCTGGCGCAGGCGGAAGTCGACGTTCTCGACGCCGAAGCCGCGCATGGCCTTCTGCAGCAGGTACAGTTCCTCGACGGTCGAGTGGGCGGTGGCGACGGCGGCGATGCTGTCCGCGCCATGCTCGTGACGGATGTTACGCAGGCCGTGGGCCACGTATTCCAGCGCGGTCTGCCAGTCGGTCTCGATCCACTCGCCGCCCTGCTTGATCATCGGGTTGATCAGGCGGTCTGCGTTGTCGAGGGCTTCGTACGAGAAGCGGTCCTTGTCCGACAGCCAGCATTCGTTGATGGCTTCGTTTTCCAGCGGCAGCACGCGCATGACTTTGCCGCCCTTGACCTGGACGATCAGGTTGGTGCCGAGCGAATCGTGAGGCGAGACCGACTTGCGGCGCTGCAGTTCCCACGGACGTGCCGAGTAGCGGAAAGGCTTCGAGGTCAGGGCGCCGACCGGGCACAGGTCGATCATGTTGCCCGACACTTCCGAGTCGACGGTCTTGCCGACGAAGGTGGTGATCTCCGAGTGCTCGCCGCGGCCCAGCATGCCGAATTCCATGACGCCGGCCACTTCCTGGCCGAAGCGCACGCAACGGGTGCACTGGATGCAGCGGCTCATCTCTTCCATCGAGATCAGCGGGCCGGCTTCCTTCGGGGCCACCACGCGCTTTTCTTCCTGGTAGCGCGATTCGCCCTTGCCGTAGCCGACGGCCAGGTCCTGCAGCTGGCATTCGCCGCCCTGGTCGCAGATCGGGCAGTCCAGCGGGTGGTTAATCAAGAGGAATTCCATGACCGACTTCTGCGCGTGCACGGCCTTGTCGCTGTGGGTGCGCACGATCATGCCCGGCGAGACCGGGGTGGCGCAGGCCGGCAGCGGTTTCGGGGCTTTCTCGACCTCGACCAGGCACATGCGGCAGTTCGCTGCGATCGACAGTTTCTTGTGATAGCAGAAGTGCGGGATATAGGTCCCGAGTTTGTTTGCGGCGTCCATCACCATGGAACCTGGTGCGACTTCGACTTTCTTGCCGTCTAATTCAATTTCAACCATTTGTCGTTACCTGACCTGGCTTAAAGGTAAGTGGGCACGAGGCAGTGCTTGTGCTCGATGTGATATTCGAATTCCTCGCGGAAGTTCTTGATCATTGCCTGAACCGGCATCGCGGCGGCGTCGCCCAGGGCGCAGATGGTGCGGCCCTTGATGTTGTCGGCGATGTTGTTCAGCAGCTCCATGTCTTCCGGACGGCCCTGGCCGTGTTCGATGCGGTGGACCATGCGGTACATCCAGCCGGTGCCTTCGCGGCACGGCGTGCACTGGCCGCAGGATTCTTCGTAGTAGAAGTAGGACAGGCGCAGCAGCGACTTGACCATGCAGCGGGTCTCGTCCATGACGATGACGGCGCCCGAACCGAGCATCGAACCGGCTTTCGCGATCGAGTCGTAGTCCAGGTCGGTGTCCATCATGACGTCGCCGCGAACCACCGGCGCGGACGAGCCACCCGGGATCACGGCCTTGATCTTCTTGCCGCCGCGCATGCCACCGGCCAGCTCCATCAGCTTGGCGAACGGGGTGCCCAGTGGGACCTCGTAGTTGCCCGGACGCTCGACGTCGCCCGAGATCGAGAAGATCTTGGTGCCGCCGTTGTTCGGCTTGCCCAGGCCCATGTAGTTCTCCGGACCGATGTTCAGGAGGAACGGGACGGCCGCGAAGGTCTCGGTGTTGTTGATCGTGGTCGGCTTGCCGTACAGGCCGAACGAGGCCGGGAACGGCGGCTTGAAGCGCGGCTGGCCCTTCTTGCCTTCCAGCGACTCCAGCAGCGCGGTTTCTTCGCCGCAGATGTAGGCGCCGTAACCGTGGTGGGCGTGCAGCTGGAACGAGAATTCCGAACCCATGATGTTATCGCCCAGGAAGCCGGCGGCGCGCGCCTCTTCCAGCGCTTCTTCGAAGCGCAGGTATTCCTGGAAGATCTCGCCGTGGATGTAGTTGTAGCCCACGGTGATGCCCATCGCGTAGGCGCCGATGGCCATGCCTTCGATCAGCGCGTGCGGGTTGTAGCGGATGATGTCGCGGTCCTTGAACGTGCCCGGTTCGCCTTCGTCGGTGTTGCAGACGAGGTATTTCTGGCCCGGGTACTGGCGCGGCATGAAGCTCCACTTCAGGCCGGTCGGGAAACCGGCGCCGCCGCGGCCGCGCAGGCCCGAGGTCTTCAGGTCGGCGATGATCTGTTCCGGCGCAATCTTGCCTTCGAGGATACGACGCAGGGCCGAGTAGCCGCCGCGCTTGACGTAGTCTTCCAGGTGCCAGTTCTCGCCGTTCAGGTCCTTCAGGATCAGCGGATTGATGTGACGGTCGTGCAGGCTGGTCATTTCTTCAGTTCCTCAACGAGGGCGTCGATCTTGTCGTTGCTCATGAACGAGCACATGCGGTGGTTATTCACCAGCATGACCGGTGCGTCGCCGCACGCGCCCATGCACTCGCCTTCGAGGACGGTGAATTGGCCGTCTTCGGTGGTGCCGCGGAATTCGACGCCGAGCTTGTCTTTCAGGTGCTGGGCGGCGCGCTCGCCGCCGGACAGCGCGCACGGCAGGTTGGTGCACACGGTGATCTTGTGCTTGCCGACCGGGCGGGTGTTGTACATGTTGTAGAAGGTCGCCACTTCCTGCACGGCGATGGCCGGCATGCCGATGTAGTCGGCGATTTCCTGCATGGTTTCGGGCGACAGCCAGCCCAGTTCGACCTGGGCGTGGGCCAGCGAGGCCATCACGGCGCTCTGGCGCTGGTCGGCCGGATACTTGGCCAGCTCACGGTCGATTTTTTTATAGCACTGCTCGGATAACAACATAATCTCTTCTGCCTTTCGGACTTTATCGGTCAATGGAGCCGAAAACGATGTCTTGCGTACCGATGATCGTGACGGCGTCGGCGATCATGTGGCCGCGGGCCATCTCGTCCAGGCTCTGCAGGTGGGCATAGTCGGGCGTGCGGATCTTCAGGCGGTACGGCTTGTTGGCGCCGTCGGACACGATGTAGATGCCGAACTCGCCCTTCGGGTGCTCGACCGCGGCGTAGGCTTCGCCTTCCGGCACGTGGAAGCCTTCGGTGAACAGCTTGAAGTGGTGGATCAGCGATTCCATGTTCGACTTCATCTCTTCGCGCTTCGGCGGCACGACCTTGTGGTTGTCGACCATGACCGGACCCTGGTTCACGCGCAGCCAGGCGATGCACTGCTTGATGATGCGGTTCGACTGGCGCATTTCTTCCACGCGCACCAGGTAGCGGTCGTAGGAGTCGCCGTTGGTGCCGACCGGGATGTCGAAGTCGAGCTTGTCGTAGACGGCATAAGGCTGGGTCTTGCGCAGGTCCCAGGCGATGCCCGAGCCGCGCAGCATGGCGCCGGTGAAGCCCATGGCCTTCGCCGCTTCCGGCGACACCACGCCGACGCCGACCGTACGCTGCTTCCAGATACGGTTATCGGTCAGCAGGGTTTCGTATTCGTCGACGTAGCCGTCGAAGCGCTTGGTGAAGGCTTCGATGAAGTCGAGCACCGAACCCTGGCGGTCTTCGTTCAGCTTGGCGATCGCCTGCTTCGAACGGATGATCGATTCCTTGTGCTGCGGCATGGTGTCCGGCAGGTCGCGGTAGACGCCGCCCGGGCGGTAGTAGGCCGCGTGCATGCGCGCGCCCGAGACCGCTTCATAGACGTCGAACAGGTCTTCGCGGTCGCGGAAGGCGTACAGGAAGGGGCCCATGGCGCCGATGTCGAGCGCGTGCGCGCCGAGCCACATCAGGTGGTTCAAGAGGCGCGTGATCTCGTCGAACATGACGCGGATGTACTGGGCGCGGATCGGCGCTTCGATGCCGAGCAGCTTCTCGATGGCGAGCACATAGCCGTGCTCGTTGCACATCATCGACACGTAGTCGAGGCGGTCCATGTAAGGCACCGACTGCAGGTAGGTGCGGGTTTCCGCCAGCTTCTCGGTGCCGCGGTGCAGCAGGCCGATGTGCGGGTCGGCGCGCTGGATCACTTCGCCGTCCAGTTCCAGCACCAGGCGCAGCACGCCGTGCGCTGCCGGGTGCTGCGGACCAAAGTTCAGGGTGTAGTTCTTAAGCTCAGCCATTATTTCATCCCGTAGGTTTCTTCGCGGATCACGCGCGGGATGTTTTCACGCGGCTCGATCGTCACGGGTTGGTAGATCACACGCTTCTGTTCGGGGTCGTAGCGCATTTCGACGTAGCCCGAGATCGGGAAGTCCTTGCGGAACGGGTGGCCGATGAAGCCATAGTCGGTCAGGATGCGGCGCAGGTCGCCGTGACCGTCGAACAGGATGCCGTACAGGTCGAAGGCTTCGCGCTCGTACCAGTTGGCGCCGCGCCAGATGCTGGTGACCGATTCGACCAGGGGCATCTCATCGTCCGGGCAGAACACGCGCACGCGCACGCGCCAGTTGTGTTCGATCGACAGCAGGTGCGAGACGACGGCGAAACGCAGGCCGTCCCAGGTGCCTTCGCCGTACTGGGAGTAGTCGACGCCGCACAGGTCGATCAGTTCTTCGAACTTCAGCGACGGGTCGTCGCGCAGGATCTGCATCGAGCGCAGGTAATCGGCGGCCTTGACCACCACGGTCACTTCGCCGAGCGCCGTCGAAATGGCGGCGCCCTCGCCCAGTGCTTTTTCCAGGGCGAGTTGGAGGACTTCGAGTTTTGTCGTCATGGTGAATCCGGCAGTGTTAACGCGCGATCGTGTTGGTGCGCTTGATCTTGTTCTGCAGCTGCATGATGCCGTACAGCAGGGCTTCAGCCGTCGGCGGGCAACCCGGGACATAGACGTCGACCGGCACGATACGGTCGCAGCCGCGCACCACCGAGTACGAGTAGTGGTAGTAGCCGCCGCCGTTGGCGCAGGAGCCCATCGAGATCACCCAGCGCGGCTCGGCCATCTGGTCGTACACCTTGCGCAGCGCCGGCGCCATCTTGTTGCACAGCGTGCCGGCGACGATCATCACGTCGGACTGACGCGGCGAGGGGCGGAACACAATACCGAAACGGTCGAGGTCATAGCGGGCCGCGCCCACATGCATCATCTCGACCGCGCAGCAGGCCAGGCCGAACGTCATCGGGAACATCGATCCCGTGCGTGCCCAGTTGATCAGCTTGTCGGCTGTGGTGGTAATGAAACCTTCGTTTAATACGCCTTCAATAGCCATGGCTTATTCCCAATCAAGGGCACCTTTCTTCCAGATGTACCAGAAACCAACGACGAATTCGGCGATGAACACCATCATCGTGATGAACCCGGTCCAGCCCAGTTCGCGCATCGAGACGCCCCATGGGAAGAAGAATGCCGTTTCCAGATCAAACAAAATAAACAGGATCGCCACCAGGTAGTAGCGAACGTCGAACTTCATGCGGGCATCTTCGAAGGCTTCGAAGCCGCATTCGTAAGGAGAGAGCTTGGCAGCGTCGGGACGGTTCGGGCCGAGGAGATAGCCGAGCACCTGGGGAGCGACGCCGACACCGACGCCGATCAGGATGAAGAGAAGAACGGGGAAGTAATTTTCGAGGTTCACGATGGAGCCTATTTGAACGATCGGTTAATGAAACCACTGCATTGCCTGCAGCGCCGTATCGCGCAATCCTGGCCGTAAAGCACTGTCCAGGAATAAATGTGGTCTCGGTGCCCAGCGGGCACCAAAACCACATTTGCTGCTGGCCAACCACTTCGCCCTGCTACCAGGACCGTACGACTGATCCTCGTAAAAAAGCCAGCTCAGGCTGGAGAGCGGTTGCTCATCGCCCTTGCTGGCTTTCTTTTATCTTGGTGCCGACGGCGAGACTCGAACTCGCACAGCTTGCGCCACTACCCCCTCAAGATAGCGTGTCTACCAATTTCACCACGTCGGCTGGAGACCAGTATTATACCCTGCCTTAACACCTTCTTTCAATGCACAAATTGAGGTGGCGCAAGGAAAAAACTGGTTTTTCTCGAACTTTTTTGTATTGCATGAAGCAAAACACATCTTGTCAGTTCGAGAATCCCGTCGGACCGCCGTTTTCGGCGCCGCCGGGGCACTGCAAGGCCGTGAAGGCCTGTCGTTTCATGGGCAGGTGCCGCTGCCGGCCCTGCCCCGCGGCCCACCCTGGGGCGACCGCATCGCGCGCACCAGCCGGCGCGCGCATAAGGATACTACGATTACTTCTGACCTGCCGGCGCCGGAGCTGCCGGAGCGGCCGGGACGTCGGCGGCCGGAGCGGCCGGCACGTCGGCGGCCGGCGCCGTTGCAGGAGCGGTCGGCGCGCCAGCCGGCGCACCAGGAACGTCGTTCACCGGCGCGGCCGGGGTGGTGGCGTTCGGCACGCCCGAGCCGGCGTTGTTATTCATGCGCTCCATCACGCCGCCGCTGGTGGCAACGGTGCGGGTGTTGCCCATGTAGGCCAGGGCCAGGGTCGAGGCGAAGAAGATCGCCGCGGCCACCGCCGTCGACTTCGACAGGAAGTTCGACGAACCGCTGGCGCCGAACAGGCTGCCCGATGCGCCAGAGCCGAAAGCGGCGCCCATGTCGGCGCCCTTACCGTGCTGCAGCAGCACCAGGCCGATGATGACCAGGGCCGAGATCACCTGCACGACAATAACAAGATTGAACATCACGTTCATTACAGTTCCATTCCAAGTTTAACTACGTTGCAAATTCTTTAGTGCGGCACTCAGGCGGCGGCGCCGATGATCGCCAGGAAGTCGGCCGCCTTCAGCGCCGCGCCGCCGATCAGGCCGCCGTCGATGTCGCCCTGGCCCATCAGCTCGGCCGCATTGTCCGGCTTCATGCTGCCGCCGTACAGGATGGCGACGCGCTCGCCAGCTGCGGCGCTGCGCTCGCGCAATTGGCTGCGCAGCTGGGCATGCACTTCCTGCGCCATCGCCGGGGTGGCGGTCTTGCCGGTGCCGATCGCCCACACCGGCTCGTAGGCGACCACGATACGCGCGGCAGCGTCGACGTCAAGCAGTTCCAGCACGGCAGACAATTGTCGGCCGACTACAACATTTGTTTGACCCGCTTCGCGCTGCTCGAGGGTTTCGCCCACGCAGACAATCGGGGTCAGGCCGGCGTTCAGCGCGGCCAGGGTTTTCTGCGCCACGACCTGGTCGGTTTCGCCATGGTAGGCGCGGCGTTCCGAGTGGCCGACGATCACGTAGCTGCAGCCGAAATCGGCCAGCATCGAGGCCGCCACTTCGCCCGTATAGGCGCCGCTGGCGTGAACCGACACGTCCTGCGCGCCCCAGGCCAGCTTGCCGCCCGCCAGGGTGTCCGCGCATTGCTGCAGATACGGAGCCGGCACGCACACGGCGCACGTGGCGTTCGCGTTGTCCAGTCCGGCGACAATTCCAGCGAGCAGCGACGCATTCGCTGCGCGGCTGCCGTTCATCTTCCAGTTACCTACGACGAGTTTGGGACGCATATAACCCCACAGTCAAATAACCCGCTATTCTAGCCCCCGTTCCGGGGGCGGTCAAACTATGGCTGAGCGGGTGTGTTAAAAGGACGTCAATGAAACCGGTATGGTTCAGTGACGAGGAACGGTGCGATCTCAAACCACCTGCAACACGATCTTCCCGACGTGCGTGCTCGACTCCATCAGCGCATGCGCCTCGGCCGCCTGGGCGAGCGGGAAGGTCTTGTAGATCACCGGCTTGATCTTCCCCTGCGCGAACAGCGGCCACACCTGCTCGCGCAGCTTGCGCGCAATCGCGCCCTTGAAGGCCACCGGCCGCGGGCGCAGGGTCGAGCCGCTGATGCTCAGGCGCCGGCGCAGCACCTGGCCGAGGTCGACATTCGCTTTCGCGCCGCCGAGTAGCGCGATCAGGGCGATGCGGCCGTCGTCGGCCAGGCAGTCGATCTCGCGCGCCACGTAGTCGCCGGCGACCATGTCGAGCACGACGTCGACGCCCTTCCCGCCCGTGAGTTCCTTCACCACCGCGACGAAATCCTCGGTCCGGTAGTTGATCCCGCGCTCGGCACCGAGCTCCTCGCAGGCCCGGCATTTCTCGTCGCTGCCGGCGGTGGCGAACACCCGGTGTCCCAGCGCGGTAGCGAGCTGGATCGCGGTCACGCCGATGCCCGAGGTGCCGCCCTGCACCAGCAGGGTTTCGCCTTCCGATAAACCCGCGCGGTCGAACACGTTGGTCCAGACCGTGAAGAAGGTTTCCGGCAGCGAGGCCGCCTCGACGGCGCTCAAGCCTTCCGGCACGGGCAGGCACTGCGCCAGCGGCGCCGCGCAGTATTCGGCATAGCCGCCGCCCTGCACCAGGGCGCAGACCATGTCGCCCTTTTTGAAACCGCTGTCGCCAAGCTCGCCGTCGACGATCTCGCCGGCCACTTCCAGGCCCGGCAGGTCGGAGGCGCCCGGCGGCACCGGATAGTGGCCCATGCGCTGCAGCACGTCGGGCCGGTTGATGCCGGCCGCGTGCACACGGATCAAGACCTCGCCTGCTTTCAGCTCGGGCAGCGGCCGCTCGCACGGCTGCAGCACTTCCGGTTTGCCCGGTTGCGTAATTTCGATTGCGCGCATTTCGGCCTCCTCTTGAGAAAAGGACAATTGTACGGCAAGCCCGCCTTCCCTGTTCCTGCCTCATTTGTTGCTCGGCGGCGAATGTATTTCCTTTTCTTGTGCTCGAACGCAAACAAATTCTTTAATGCATGAGCTTTTTGGGGAACTTTAGAGTTAGCACAACGAACTCGTCCGTAGCCACCTTGTCGCCCCCATGCGCGCCGCATAGATTGGAGGACGCGCGCTGAAGCATTCAAACCGTTTCCACCAATAAGCAAAGGAACGATCATGCAACTGATTCCGTCCTCCCTGTCCGACTGGCTGCGACGTACCGCAGCAAGTTTCTCCGACTCCCTCCCCGTCGACCGTCCGCGCCGCAGCATGCTGCTGGCCGGCACGCTGCTGGCCACCGCCCTCGCCCTGCCCGGCCCGCCGGCCGGCGCCCAGGATTGGACCACCGAACGCTGGACCGGCACCTGGGGCACCGGCCCGGCCGGCCCGCCGGCAGCCGGCACGGCGCAGGTCTTCACCGACCAGACCTTGCGCCTGATCGTCCACACCAGCATCGGCGGCAACCGCGTGCGCATCCGCGTCTCGAACGAGTTCGGCAGCACGCCGCTGCGGATCGGCGCCGCCCGCATCGGCGTACGGGCCTCGGGTTCCGACATCGCGCCGGGCACCGACCGCGTGCTCACCTTCAGCGGCCGCACGGCGATCGTGATCCCGCCCGGCGCGCCGGTGCTGTCCGACCCGGTCGAGCTGAACGTGCCGGCGCTGGGCGACCTGGCGGTCAGCCTCTACCTGCCGGGCACGGTGGAAGCGACCACGATCCACAACACCGGCCTGCAGACCAACTACGTCTCGCTGCCGGGCGACTTCACGGCCGCCGCCACCCTGCCGGTGCAGCGCACCATCACGGCCTGGCCCTTCCTCACCGAAGTCGACGTCGACAGCGCCGGCCCGGCCATCGTCACCCTGGGCGACTCGATCACCGACGGTACCCGCAGCACGGTCGACACCAATAACCGCTGGCCCGACTGGCTGGCGCGGCGCCTGCAGACCGTGCGCGACCCGGTCCTGGGCCTCAACGGCCGCCTGGGCGTGGTCAACCGCGGCATCAGCGGCAACCGCCTGCTGGCCGATTCGCCGAACCCGCTCGCCGGCCGCAGCATCCTCGAGCGCTTCGACCGCGACGTGCTCGCCACCGCCGGCGTCAAGTACATGACCCTGATGATCGGCATCAACGACATCGGCAACAGCTCGCCGGCCAACCCGGTGACGGCCGAGGACCTGATCGCCGGCTACCGCCAGGTGATCGCGCGGGCCCACGCCAAGGGCATCGCCGTGTTCGGCGCCACGCTCACGCCCTTCGAAGGCGCAGGCTACTATTCGCCCGAGAAGGAAGTCGTGCGCCAGGCCGTGAACGCCTGGATCCGCTCCACCGACGAGTTCGACGGCGTGATCGACTTCGACCTCGCCACCCGCGACCCGGCGCACCCGACGCGCTTCCTGCCGGCCTACGACAGCGGCGACCACCTGCACCCGAGCGACCTGGGGTACCAGGCGATGGGCAATGCGGTGCCGTTGACGCTGTTCCGCGCGCTCGGTGCGGCGGCTGCGGCGCCGGTGAAGGTGGAAAAGGTGAAGTGAGACGGGTTGTTTCAGTTCCGCCGCTGCAGCGCCGGCACCGCTGGCGCTGCTGATGCGGCAGGGCCAACAACCACCTCGATGGACTGGCCCGGCCCCGCCAGTTCGTGGAAGATGTCGTCGAGGTAGACGGCCAGCTCGTGCTCCCCGAGCTCGGCCGGGATCACGAGTTCGTCTTCAGGCACGCGCGTGCCGGAGGTGAGCCGGTACGCCATCCAGCGCTCCTGCTCGCGCCGTACCTCCAGCTGGAAGCGGCCGTAGATATTGAATCGCATGTCCTGTCCCTATCGCAGCGCAGATCATTCCGGCCCGCTCCGCAAAACCGGCAGGCCGACCGCTTCTTCTTGCGGCGTGCGGGCGCCGGCCTCGCTGCCCGCCTCAGTTGCCACCCGTCTTCGACTGCGCCGGCAAGCTTGTGCCCACCTTCCAGGTCCGCGACAAGGCCTGCGCCTCCTCGATCTGCTCCTGGGTCATGGTCTTGGCAATCGCGGCGCGCTGGTTGATGGCATTCTGGTGGCCGCTGGCCGCCGCCAGGTTGTACAGCATGTAGGCGATCACCGGGTCGGCCGGCACGCCGGCGACGTGGTAGCGGTACATCAGCCCGAGCGCGTGCTGGGCTTCGGCATGGCCCTGCTCGGCCGCCTTGCGGAACCAGGTGACGGCGTGCTTCTGGTCCTGGGGCACCGCGTTGCCGGTGTAGTACATGGCGCCGACCACGTACTGGGCGTCGGCCTTGCCCTGCTGGGCCGCCTTCAGGTGCCAGGCGAAGGCCTGCTTGTAGTCGCGCGCCACGCCGCGGCCCATGTAGTACATCAGGCCCAGCAGGTGCTGGGCGTCGGGATTGCCGGCGCGCGCCAGCGGCGCGATCTCCTTCATCGCCAGCGTATAGTTGCGCGCGTTGTAGGCGCTTGCTCCCTCGGGAAAACCCGCGTGCGCCGGGCCGAGCAGGCCAAGCGCAAGCAGGATCGCTACGGTATATGTTTTCATTGTCTCGTGCGTGGTACCGGTCTCTTGGAGCGCTGACGCTCGTAGTCCACCCTTGTTTTCTTGCGGCGCGCATCCCCGGCGCCGCCACGATGTCATTTCCAGCTCACCTTGCCCAGTCCGTCGACGCTGACCTTGCGGTTGAGCGGCTTGCCGTAGACTGTGACCGAGCCCATGCCCGACAGGTTCAGGTTCGCGTTCTGCTGCGCCGTCACGGTCGCATTGCCCAGGCCCGACAGGTCCAGCGTCACGCTCTCGGCGGTGAACTGCTGGGCGTCCAGTCCGCCCAGGCCGGCCAGGTCGGCCTTGAGCCACTTGCTGCGCCCGGCCAGGGTCACATAGCCTGCGCCCTGCAGGTCGAGCTCGATGCCCTCGCTCTGCATGCCGGCCAGCTTCATGCTGCCGACGCCGCCCAGGCTGGCGCTGATCAGGCGGTAATTGGCGTTCACGTCCATCGAGCCGGCGCCGTCCAGCGACAGGTCCAGCTCGTCGCCGGAGAAGCCCGTGATCTCGGTCGTGCCGACGCTGTCCGAACTCACCTCGCGCAGCCGCGGCAGCACCAGCTCGGCGCGCAGCGCGCTGGCGCGCTGCAGGCGCACGCCGCGCGTCGCGGTGCCGATGTGGAGCGTGTCGCCGCTTTGCACCGTGGTCAGTTTTTCCAGCCAGCGCGGATCGCCGCGCAGCACCAGCACCGCCGGGCTGCCCTGGCGGATGCGCAGGTCGACCAGGCCGTCGAGCTTGACGCGCACCACGCGGGCGTCGATGGCGCGGGTTTCGTCTGCCGTCTCGGGCGCGGCCGCGGCCAGGCGCACCAGCGCCAGCAGGCCGAACAGCGCGAGCGCGAACTTGAAAAACTTGTGCATGAACATACTCCGTATCCGATTCCAGTGTCGTCTTGTGTTGCAGCCTCGTCAATACAATGACATGCAGCCGCAACACTACCAGCAAGCCTCGCCCTACTCCAGTAATAAATTGTACTAAAGCAATCTAGCGAGACTGGCAATCACTGCACTATAGCCCTCGCTTCCGTCGCTGCGCCCCGGAATGCGACAGACCGCAGAATCCGCCGACAGGCTGCCCGAATCGCCGCTGGATCACTGCTGAATCACTGCCGAATCGCCGGTCTCCTACGCCGATATACATACGCAAAAAATTACTTTTTGGCATGTCGTTGCGTTAAGATGAATTGCTCCGCGCCCCGGGTGCGGTCGCTATTTCGTTTCAGCCATTTATTGAGGTCATCAATGCGCATGCGCCAACTCCCCGTCCTGCTGGCCGGGCTCGGCTTGTCGATGTCCGCCCTCGCGGCGACGTCCGACAAGTGGGACCTGCCGGTCCATGTGAAGAAACTCGACAACGGCATGACCGTGGTCGTCTCCGAAGACCACAGCTCGCCCACCGTCGGCGTCTCGGTCGTCTACCACGTCGGCATGCGCCTCGAGCCGCGCAACCGCACCGGCTTCGCGCACCTGTTCGAACACCTGATGTTCCAAGGGACACCAAACGCCCCCAAGGGCGTTTTCGATAAAACCATCACCGCCGGCGGCGGCCGCAACAACGGCTCGACCCGGCCCGACTTCACCAACTACATCGAGACCGCGCCGGTGTCGGCCCTGGAACCGATCCTGTGGCTGGAAGCGGACCGCATGAAGACCCTCGATTTCAACGAGAAGACGCTGAAGAACCAGCAGGACGTGGTCAAGGAAGAGATCCGCGTGAACGTGAAGAACCAGCCCTACGGCGGCTTCATGTGGATCGACATCAGCCAGCACGCTTTCCAGAAGTGGGAAAACAACCACGACGGCTACGGCAGCTTCGAGGACCTCGAAGGCGCCAGCCTGGACGACGTACGCGCCTTCCACCGCGACTACTACGGCCCGAACAACGCGGTGCTGGCGATCTCGGGCGACGTGACCCCGGCCCAGGGCTTCGCGCTGGCGCAGAAGTACTTCGGTTCCATCGCCGCGCGTCCGACACCGAAGAGCGGCGACTTCTCCGAACCGATGAACAAGACCGAGAAGCGCATCGAACAGACCGACGCGCTGGCCCAGGTGCCGGCGATCGCGGCGGCCTGGAAGATCCCGGAACGCGGCAGCCGCGACCAGGCGCCGATGGCGGTGCTGGCCGAGCTGCTGGCCGGCGGCGACGCCTCGCGCCTGTACCAGGGCCTGGTCAAGGGCCGCGAGATCGCGCTCAACGTCGATTCGCTGTTCGGCCTGGTCGACCCCTGGACCTACGACGGCCCGACCCTGTTGACCGTGTTCGCGCTGTACAAGCCGAGCAGCAACGCCGACGCCGTGCTGGCCGCGATCGACGAGGAAGTGGCGAAGGTCGTCACCGACGGCGTCGACGAGGCGACGCTCAAGCGCGTCAAGACGCGCATGCTGGCCGACTGGAACAACTCGCTCGAGTCCTTCATCAACCGCGCCGACACCCTGGCCAAGCTGCAGACCCTGTGGGGCGACGCCAACGTCGTCAACAAGATCCCGGGCTGGATCGAGGGCGTTACCTCCGCCGACCTGCAGCGCGTCGCCGCTACTTACCTGGTGAAGAACAACCGCACCGTCATTGACCGCAAGCCCGTCGCCAAGCCGGCGGTGGCTGCAGCCCCGGCCGCACCGGCTGCGGGCGACAAGAAATAATTAGGAGCGCATCGATGAAAAAACTGATGCTCACATTCGCCATCGCGATGGCGTTCGCCCCGGCCGTCGCCGGGGACGCCCCGTCCGCGGCAAAGGCCGTTTCTCCCACTTCCGCGAAGTCGCTGCCGATGCCGGCCTACGGCAAGGACAAGCCGATCCCGACGCCGCAGATCGTCAAGAAGACCCTGGCCAACGGCATGACCGTCTGGGTCGTGCCGCGCCAGGGCCTGCCGCGCGTCGACTTCGTGCTGGCCGTGCGCGGCGCCGGCTATGCCGCCGACGACAAGGCCCACCCGGGCTTCGCCAGCATCCTGGCCGGCATGCTCAACGAAGGCAGCGCGAAGCGCGATTCGCGCGCGATCGCCGAAGCGGCCCAGGGCATGGGCGGCTCGGTGGCCGCCGGTCCCGCGGCCGACGGCATCGTGGTCTCGGCCAACGCCCTGGCCTCGCACGCCGGCGAGATGATGTCGCTGCTGGCGGAAGTCACGCGCACCCCGTCCTTCCCGGATAGGGAAGTCGAACTGGCCAAGGCGAATGCGCTGCAGGCGCTGCGCGTGTCCGAAACCACGCCGCGCTTCCGCGCCGAGCGCGCCATCAGCCAGGCGGTCTACGGCGCGCACCCCTACGGCCACACCGACCCGACCGCGGAAGCGATCAACTCGGTCAGCCGGGACCTGCTGCGCGCCGAGCACGCCAAGCGCTTCCGTCCGGACCGCGCGCTGCTGGTCGTCACCGGGCGCGTCAAGGAAGCCGAGGCGATGAAGCTGGCCCAGGCGGCCTTCGGCGACTGGAAGGCGCAAGGCCAGGCCGTGGCTGACGTCGCCCCGGTCCCGGCCAACGCCAAGCCGGCCCGCATCCTCTTGCCGCGCGCCGGCAGCGTGCAGTCGACCATCCGCATCGGCGGCCCGGGGATTGCCGCCAGCGCCGCCGACCAGGTGCCGCTGCGCCTGGCCAGCACCATCCTCGGCGGCGGCTTCTCGAGCCGCGTGAACATCAACCTGCGCGAGGAGAAGGGCTATACCTACGGCGCCTCGGCCGGCGCGCGCATGAGCCGCGCGGGCGGCGCCATCGTCGGCGGCGCCGACGTGCGCAACGAAGTCACCGGCGCGGCCCTGAACGAGTACTTCAAGGAGTACAAGCGCATCGGCTCCGAAGCGGTGCCGGCCGACGAAATGTCGATGAACAAGCGCTATGTCGCCGGCGGCTACCTGATCGG
The DNA here is from genome assembly GCF_042647645.1 of Massilia haematophila. NCBI lineage: Bacteria > Pseudomonadati > Pseudomonadota > Betaproteobacteria > Burkholderiales > Oxalobacteraceae > Massilia > Massilia haematophila. The sequence continues at coordinate 2,476,778 of NZ_JBHRVV010000001.1, forward strand.
CAACCAGCTGCAGCGCTCGGTCGCCACCACGCTGGCGCAGAACTGGCTGGTCGGCCTGCCGCCGGAATTCCTCGGCCAGTACGTCCCGCTGATCGAGAAGGTCACCCCGCAGCAGGTGCGCGAGGTCTCGGCGAAGTACTTCGCGCCGGAGAAGCAGTCGATCGTCGTGGTCGGCGATCCGGCCGCGGTGGGCGAGCAGCTCAAGCAGTTCGGCGAGTTCACCGTCAGCGACAAATAAGGACGGTTTCGTCCGGTTCGAACGCCCGCCTCGCGCGGGCGTTTTTGTTTGGTCGGAGCGTGCGTACGGGTATTCCGAAATACGAAAGACCGCGTGGCCACAAGTGCCCACAACCTGTGTAGGACCGATGGATTCCCGCGGCGCCTCCAAACCTCACTGTCCCAACGCAATCCCCGGCTTGCGCCGCAACGCGCTCATGACCTCGCGCACCGGCAGGTGCCAGTCCAGGTCCGTGTTCGTGTAGTGCCAGGCATTGCGCGGCCGGTATTCGATGCTGATCGCGGCGTTCGAATTCATGACGCCGAACCAGTCGACCTCGCCCATCACGTCGATGATCCTGCGGTAGCGCGGCGGCATCGCGATCGCGGCCGATATCGTGACGATCGCCAGGTCCCCCAGCTCCTCGTCCTGGTGCTCGTCGCGTAGCGCGTACAGCGCTTCCGAGATCACCAGGTTGCCCTTCGAATGCCCGACCAGCAGGCCGAAGCGGAAGCGCCGGTCGGTCAGCACCCGGTACAGCGTGCGCGTGTCCAGGCTGGTGCGCGCCGGGTTCATCGCCTCCATGGTGTCCAGTTCCCAGGCATTGCCGCGCGCTAGTTCGTCGATGCCCTCGTACTGGTGGCGCAGGCGGTTGAGCGTGCCGAACCAGAACCAGCCCCCGGCCGCTTCGGTCAGCATGTCGGCCAGTCCGTAGCCCGAGACCAGGGCCGCCACCGGCTCGCCGAAGGCATCGGCCACGTTGCGGGCAAAGGCCGCCGTGCCGAGTGCGGAGCTGCCGACGCCGGCCACGGCCAGGATGCGAGTCTGGATGCCGCCGTTCCTGGCGAAGTCCTCGATGTCCGGACAGATGCGCAGGCTGCCGGCGCCCGACGGTGGCACGATCAGGAGCGCCCCTTCGCGCGCCAGCCAGGGCGCGACCGAGGCCGCTTCCGCGGGCGTGACCACGCCGATATCGTAGAAGATCGCGTCGAGCACGGCGTTGCGGCGCCGGTAGGCTTCCAGCAGGGCCTCGCGCCAGGGTGCTTTTGCCTGCACGACCTCCGACGCGGTATTGCGCCCCGCCTGGACGGACGCGAGCACCAGCGGCGCGCTGGTCCTGGTTGACGCTGTCATGGGCGATCCCTCCCATCGGGCACATGCGGGACGGCTTGCGGAGCGTCGTCCCAATCCGATTAAGAGCGACGCGGAGAGGCAAAGTTCACCGCCGGGCGCGCTAACGCTCCGGGAGCCAGCAGCGCTTCCGGATGGGCGCGGTGTCGGCGCCGTGGCCGATGCGGCAGGCTCAGGCCCCGGCGTGGAAAGGACAGCCGTGCACCGGTTCGGCAAGCGGCGCCGCGGCGGCTTTCGAGTCCGGCCTGCGCTCCAGCACCAGCCGCAGCCCGCCCTCGGGCCGCTGGCTCACGCCCATGCGCGCCTTCGGTTCGCCCTGCCCCGGCGCCGGGCGCAGGCTGAAGCGCTGCAGCAGCATCGCCAGCGCCAGCGTGATCTCGACGCCGGCGAAGCCGTTGCCGATACATACCCGTGGACCCGCGCCGAAAGGCAAGTAGGCGCCGCGCGGAATGTCGTGGGCTGCCGAGGTGTCGAAGCGCGAGGGGTCGAAGCGCGAGGGGTCGAAGCGTTCCGGCTGCGGGAACCAGCGCGCGTCGTGGTGCGGGATGACGGTCATGATCGACACCACGCTGCCCTTGGGCAGCAGGTAATCGCCGATGCGCACGTCTTCCAGCGCGCGCCGCGCCAGCAGGCCTGGCGACGGCGAGTACAGGCGCATGACTTCCTTGACCACCATGCCGATGTAGGGAAGCCGGGCCAGATCGGCGTAGCCCGGCGTGCGGCCGCCGAGCACGCGGTCGGCTTCCTCGGCGGCGCGGCGCGCCACTTCCGGGTGCGCGGCCAGCGCCCAGCCGGCCCAGGTCAGCGCCGCCGCCGTGGTCTCGTGGCCGGCCAGGAAGGTCGTCATCAGCTGGTCGCGCACGCCTTCGTCGTCCAGCATGGCGCTGCCCTGCTCCCCGCTCGCGTCCCCGCTCTCTCCTTCCGCGTCCACCGCCGCCAGCAGCATGCCGAGCAGGTCGTCCTGCCTGTCCGGAGCCGCGCGGCGCGCGGCGATGTGCGAACGGATCAGGGTGTCGAGCAGGCGCATCGCGGCGCGCTTCGCGCCCCGGCCCGGATACGGCAGCCAGTCCGGCAGGGCGAAAGGCAGGAACATCTCGCGGTAGCCGGTGTCGACCAGCGTGCGGATCGCGCGTTCGATGCCGGCGGTCCGGTCGCCGGAACTGGCGTCGACCCGCGTGCCGAACATCGTGCGCAGGATGGCGTCGGCCGCCAGCATGTTCATCGCGTGCTCGAAGTCCAGCGCCGTGGCGCCGTCGCCCGGCATGGCCTCGAGCGCCTCGTCGATGGCGGCGCTCACCTGGCCGGCGTAGACGTCGAAACGCTTCGGGCTGAAGGCCGGCTGCAGCATGCGGCGCTGGCGCCGCCACTGCGCGCCCTCGGTGATGAGCAGGCTCTGGCCGTGGAGCTGGGCCAGCACCTCGACATGGCGCTCCCAGCGCACAAAAGCATGCGCCTTCTCGACCAGCACCTCGCGGATCTGCTCCGGATGACGCAGGGCGTAATAGTCGACGTGGCCGAACTTCACGTACACCATGTCGCCATGGCGTTCGTGGGCATCGCGCCAGAAACCGAGGAAATCGTCCTGCATGCGCCGCAGCGAACGCATGCCGAAAGCGCGGTCACGCGGGCCGGGTGGGCGGGTTATCGTCGTCAAGGGAAAACTCCAGTCGGTAGATCCAGTCCGCTTCTTCGCTCTGCACGTCGCGCGCAAGCTGCAGCGGCGTGCGGCCGGTCTGGGCCTTGCAATCGCGGACCATGTGCGACTGGTCCGCGTACTCGTTGACCAGGGCGTGGTCGGCCATGTCGACCTCGTGGCCCGCCAGGTACTGGCGCTGGGCACGCAGGAAGCTGCGTTCGCCGCGCCACAACCGCGCCAGTGTCTGCAGACTGGCGCCGGCCTGGCGCGGCGCGACGCGCTGCAGCTGGCGCGGTCCGATGCCCAGGACCTTGCTCGCCAGCGCCAGTGTCAGCCGTCCGCCGAGGCGGCGCATGCGGGTCCAGGCCGGCAACGCGGCGCCATGGGCCCACTGTGCGATGAAATCCTCGATCAGGCGGCGGCGCTCGTCGTCGCTCGAGGCCGCGAACACGGCATCGACCAGGCCCAGTGCGTGTGCGGGCAGCACCTCGCGCGCATCGGCGAAGCGGTTCTGCACACGCGCCAGGTCGACGCCGAACAGGGCGTGGAAAGCATCAGGGTAGAACATCGCGAAGAATGCGTGGACCTCGCCTTGGTTCCGCGACGTGAAAGGCGCGGTCTGGCAACCGCCGACGACGCAGCGCGCGAGCGGCTGGCGCAGCCCGGCATCGCCGCCGCAGGACAGCAGCTCGACGCTGCCCTCCAGGAACCAGGTGATGCTGCAGTAGGCGCCTGCCGGGAAGCGGTTCAGCAGCGCCGGCCCGGTCAGCCCGCAACCGCGTGCATCGCGCGAAATAGTCGCCCGCAGGAAAGGCGCCGCGCCCGCGTCGGGCAGCGACATGCGGGTAATGGGCGGGCGGGAAATGGGGGAGCGCATGACACGTATTCTAGCCTTGCCTGTCTGGCAAGATAGAATAAAAACGACATCGGCCGGGCTATCCGTGCCCGGCCGATGTGATGTACTTCGGTTCCCGCGCCTTGCTTACCCGCGCAGCGCCTTTTCCAGGTCTTCCAGCTCGGCCGGCTTGACCAGGTGGGCGTCGAAACCGGCTTCCTGGGCTTTTCTCCGGTCTTCGGGCGAACCGTAGCCGGTGTGGGCGACCAGGCGGATGTGCTTGAGTTCCGGATGCGCCTTGAGCATGCGCGCCAGCTCGTAGCCGTCGGCGCCCGGCAGGCCGATGTCGAGCACGATCACCTGCGGCCGGTGCTGCAGCGCCAGCGGCACGATCTGGCTGGCGTCGTGCGTGGTCCAGGCCTCGTGGCCCATCTCGGCCAGCAGGAAGCCCATCATCTCCATGGCGTCGATGTTGTCGTCCACCAGCAGCACGCGCAGTCCGCCGGCCATGCCCGTGTTTTCCGCGGGCGCCGCGGCGGCCTCTTCCGGTCCCGTCACGCGCAGCACCGGCAGCTCCACCGTGAAGGTGCTGCCCATGCCGATGCCGGGGCTTTCGGCGCGCAGCTGGCCGCCGTGCATCTCCAGCAGGCGCGACACCAGCGACAGGCCGATGCCCAGGCCTTCCGGCGCGCGGTCGGGCGGCACCGCGGCCTGGGCGAACATGCCGAAGATGCGCGGCAGGTTGTCCTCGGCGATGCCGATGCCGTTGTCGATCACGGCGATGCGCACGGTCTCGCCGTCGAGCGTGACGGCCAGGCGGATGCGGCCGCCCTTGGGCGTGAACTTGGCGGCGTTGTGCAGCAGGTTGCCCATCGACTGGGCCAGGCGCACCGGGTCGCCCGCGACCCAGACCCGGCGCTCGGGCTGGCTGATCTCGAGGTGATGTTCGCGCGCGGCGATCAGCGGGCCGGCGGTCTCGATCGCCTGGGCGATGACGGCACCCAGGTTGACCTCCTCGCGGCGCAGCACGATCTTCCCTTCCGAGATGCGGGCGACGTCGAGCAGGTCGTCGACCAGGTGCGCGAGATGGTCGACCTGGCGCAGGATGACTTCGCGCGCGCGGTTCTGGCGCTCGGCCGCGTTGGTGCCGGTAACGCCGAGCAGGGCCGCGGCGTTGCGGATCGGGCTCAGCGGATTGCGCAGCTCGTGGGCCAGCGTGGCCAGGAACTGGTTCTTGTTGGCGTCGGCCGCGCGCAGCAGCGCTTCCATCTCCTTGCGTGCGCTGATGTCGCTGGTGACGCGCGCCACGCGGTAGACCTCGCCGCGCGCGTTGCGCACCGCGAACAGGCGGTCGCGCACCCAGCGCGTGGCGCCGTCGGCCAGCACCACGCGGAACTCGTCTTCGTAATGCGGCTCGGTCGCCAGCGCGGCCCAGCGGCCCTGCAGGCGGGCGCGGTCGTCCGGGTGGACGCCGTCGAGCCAGCTCAGGTGGTTGCGGCGCAGCGACTCCGTGCTGCGGCCCCAGATCTTGGCATAGGCCGGGCTGACATAGGCCAGCACGCCGTCGGGCGCCGAGAACATCCAGAACACGTCCTCGATGTTGTCGGTCAGCTGGCGAAATCGCTCCTCGCTCTCGCGCAGGTCGTCCTGGGTCTGGCGCATGCGCAGCAGCGCGTTGACGTTGGCGACCAGCTCGTCGGCCTCGATCGGCGCGGCCAGGTAGTTGTCGGCGCCGCCCTCCAGGCCGCGGATCTTGTCGGCGCGGCCGGTCAGCGCGGCCGAGGTCTGCAGCACCAGCACGCAGTTGGTGTCCGGATCGGACTTGATGCGGCGGCACACCTCGATGCCATTGATGTCGGGCAGCTTGACGTCGAGCAGCACCAGCGCCGGGTCTTCTTCGCGCACCATCGCCAGGGCATCGGTGCCGTTGGCCGCTTCCATCACCCGGAAACCGGCGCTCTGCAGGATGCGGGTCTTGGCGTAGCGGGCGCCGTCGTTGTCGTCAACGTTGAGGATGAGGGTCGGGTTCGCGGTCATGATTCGGTATGGTCGGCGCTGTCGGACTGCGGAAATGGATACTGGCGCGGCAGCGTCAGCGAGAAGGTCGAGCCGACCCCGGGGCGGCTGGTGACGTCGACCCGCCCGCCGAGAAAGTCGGCCAGGCGCCGGCACAGCGGCAGCCCGAGGCCGGTGCCCTTGCTGCGGCGCTGCAGCGGATGCTCGACCTGGGTGAACTCTTCGAAGATCAGTTTCAGGTGGTCGGGCGCGATGCCGATGCCGGTGTCGGTCACGGCAAAGGTGATGGTATCGGTATCGGCGTCGTAGCTGGCGCTCACGCGCACCGAGCCCTGCTCGGTGAACTTGAGCGCGTTCGAAATGAAGTTGCGCAGGATCTGGGAGATCTTGCCCTCGTCCGAATCGAAAGGCGCCTCGATGCCGCCGGTGTCGAACACCAGTTCGACGCGGTCGGACGTCACCAGCGGGCGCAGCATGCCCTTGAGGGCGCGGAACAGGTTCTCCACCACCACCGGCGCCAGGTGGGTTTCGACCTTGCCGGCCTCGATCTTGGCCAGGTCGAGCAGGTCGTTCACCAGTTCCGACAGGTTGGTGGCGGCGGTCTCGATGAAGCGCACCTGGCGCTCCTGCTCCGGGGTCAGGTCGCCGTCCATGCGGTCGAGCAGCAGCTTGGCCAGGGCGCGGATCGAGGACAGCGGCGTGCGCAGCTCGTGGCTGGTGTTCGACAGGAAGCGCGACTTCATCTCGTCGGCAAGGCGCAGGCGCTCGGCCTTGTCCTCGATCTCGGCGTACAGCGCGACGATGCCGCGGTTGGTGTCCTCGAGTTCGCGGGTGAGCGAGAGCAGGTCTTCCTGGCGCTCGCGCAGTTCGGCGAGCGTTTCGACCAGCTCGTTGTTCTGCTGCTGCACCTCCTGGTAGGTGTTCGGGGCGGGCATGGCCGCCAGTTCGGCGCCGATCTGGGCCAGGCGCGCGGCGCCCAGCGGCGGCTGCGGCGGCAGGGTCTTGCGCATCACGACTCGCATGCCCTGCGGGCCATCGGCGATCTCGCAGCCGTCCATCAGGCGGTGCGCCGTGACGATCGCCGGATCGGCCCCGGCGTTGGCCTGGCCGGGATTGCCCACCGCGGCGGCGACGCTGACCTCGAGGTACTGGCCTGCGCCCTGGCCGGCCAGGGCGAACACGGCGCGCGCGCCGGGCCCGAACTGGGAAGCGGCGCGCGCCACTTCCGACACCGCGGTGGCGATGCGCACCTGGTCCTGCCTGGAAAAGCCGAGCAGGCTCGATACCTGGCGCGCGCGCTGGCGCACCAGCACCACGTCCTGGTCCGATTCCAGCGCGACGTTGAGGATGCGTCCGTTCATACGCGCCCCGCCCTTCTGCGCACCACCAGCACCATGGCGTCGTCGCGGCGCCGGATGTAGTCGCGCATCAGCACCGCCGCGATCAGCGCCGGGCTGTGCCCCAGCAGGCCGGGGTACTTGTCCAGGTCCCACTGGGTCTGGATGCCGTCCGAGTGCATGATGCACAGCGCCCCCGGCGGGCAAGGCACGGAGAACTCCTGGATCTTGCGTACGTTGTGGCCGACGATGCCGTTGTGCGAGACCAGCGCGCGGCGGCCGTCGCCGTCGATCACGCAGGCATTGATGTTGCCGATGCCGGCGAAGTGCAGCATGCCGGCGCCGAAGTCGATGCGGGCGGCGGCCATCGCCGCCCCGCGCGTGATGCGCAGGGACTGGTGGGCGGCGTCGACCAGGCGCCCCGGTGCCGAACCGGGCAGGCGCTGCAGCTCGCGGATCGCGGCGTTGGCGGCGGCCGCCGCTTCCGGCCCGTGACCGAGGCCGTCGGCCGCCAGCAGCGTGGCGCCCGCGCCGTCGCAGGCGACGCCCCAGCCGTCGCCGCAGGCATCCTCGCCCGCCAGCGGCACCGTCAGCGCCCCCACGTCAACCCGGCACATTCCAGGTACCGAGTCATCTTTCCACAGGCGCATGAAGAACAGCGCGCCATTGCCGGGTTGCGACCAGACGTCGAACTCGTCGGCCAGGCGCTTCAGGGCGCCCAGGCCGGTGCCCGCGGTGCCGGCGGTGGACATGCCGTCGCGCAGGCAGGCGTCGAGGTCGAGGATGCCGGGGCCGGCGTCGACCGCCAGCACGTCGATGCCGGGCACGCCTTCGGACTGCGACACGTTCACGTAGATCGTGCCCTCGCCCGCATGCTTGAGCAGGTTGGTGCCGGCCTCCGTGACGATCAGCGCCAGCTGGCCGGCGCGGGTCTCGTCGAAGCCGAGCTCGGTGGCAAGCCGTTGCCCGGCGCGGCGCGCGGCCGCGATGTCGCTGGCATGGGTGATCGCGAACGCCAGCTGGGTATCCAGCGAACTGATCAGCGTTTCCATTTCACCGCCAGCACCGCGGTGCCCTCGCCAGGCCGGGTATCGATGTCGAACTCGTCGACCAGGCGCTTCGAGCCGCCCAGGCCCAGCCCGAGGCCGCCGCCGGTGGTGTAGCCGTCGCGCAGCGCCAGCTCGAGGTCGGCGATGCCGGGCCCGTTGTCGACGAACAGCAGGCCGATGCCGTTGCGGAAGCCGTCGACCAGCTTGTCGAGATGGACCTCGCCGCCGCCGCCATACTTGATGGTGTTGCGCCCCAGTTCGCTCGCGGCGGTGACGAGCTTGGTCTGGTCGACCAGCGACAGGCCGATCGCCACCGCCCGCTCGCGCACATGCTTGCGCAGGCCGACCACGTCCTCGTCGCCGCGCAGCGGCAAGGTGACGCGGTCGGCGCGCAGCTGGCGGTTGCGGTCCAGTAGCTCCGTGTCGAATTCAACTGCGGTTGCAGCGTTCATCTATTCAGGTTCTTTCCGAGCAGGGCCATACCCTTTTCGACGTTCAGCGCGGTCTTCACGCCATGCAGCGTCAGGCCCAGCTCGACCAGGGTGATGGCGACGGCCGGCTGCATGCCGACCACCACCGTCTGGGCATCGAGCACGCGCGCCATCGCCGCGGTGTTGCTGATCATACGCCCGATGAAGGAATCGACCAGGTCGAGCGCCGAGATGTCGATCAGCACGCCCTTGGCGCTGTCGCGCACGATGCGCTCGGTCAGGTCGTCCTGCAGCGTCATCGCGAGGCGGTCGTGCATGTCGACCTGGATGGTGACCAGCAGCAGGTCGCCCATCCGGAGAATAGGAATGCGTTCCATCGGCTCAGGCTTTGTTGGTGATCAGGGTGGTGCCGGTGCGCTCGAGCGCGACGACGAAGGCATCGGCCAGCGTGGCCTTGGTGATCACGTCCTCCAGGTTCACGCCCAGGTGCACGATGGTCTGTGCGATCTGCGGACGGATGCCGCTGATGATGCAGTCGGCGCCCATCAGGCGCGCGGCGGCGATGGTCTTCATCAGGTGCTGGGCGACCAGGGTGTCGACGGTCGGCACGCCGGTGATGTCGATGATGGCGATGACGGCGCCGGTGTCGACGATCTTCTGCAGGATGTTTTCCATCACCACCTGGGTGCGGGCCGAGTCCAGGGTGCCGATCAGCGGCAGCGCCAGGATGCCGTTCCACAGCTTCACGACCGGGGTCGACAGCTCCAGCAGTTCCTGCTGCTGGCGCACGATGATCTGGTCCTTGGCCTTCTGGAACACTTCGATGGTGTACAGGCCCAGCTTGTCGAGCAGCGTGCTGATCGACCAGGAGGCGGCGGCCAGGATCTCGGGTTGGCCGGCGTAGGCGGCGGTCAGTTGCGAGAACACCGGCTGCTTCAGCGAGAACACGAAGGTCGCGGTCTCGCTCGGGGTCGAGCCGGTCTTGGCGCGGGTGGACGAGATCTCGGCCAGCAGGTCGCGCACCTCGTCCCAGGAACGGTGTTCGATGTTCTCCAGCTCGCCGCCACGGGTGGCGGTCGCGAAGGTGGCCAGGAACTGCTGGCAGTGGTCACGCAGTTGCTGTTTCGAGCTGGCGGTGCCGCGCACTGTCAGGGCTTCAAGCTGGGCAATCCATTGCGAGCCGATCTCGGCTTCGTGATCCTGGATAAGCTGGCTGATGCGGGCGGCGTTGTCCTTCGTGGTCATCTCTTCTTGTCCTCGGTCGGTTTTGGATGGTTCGGGTCGTGCGCGGAAGACTGGCGCACTGTTCCCATGATTGGAAAAATGACCAACTATAACATCTATTAACGATACTCTACGACACGGCAGAGTCGAGTATGCATACTAAACGTGGCATGGCTTGCGGTGCCGATGTAACAAAAAGCCATCAAGCCTCCGCGCAGCCGTATCGCACACAAGCATCCCCTCTTGATCCGGCCCAAGTTCATCTGGCCTTGGAGGCGCAACAATCGCGATTGCTTTCCAATCGTTCCTGACCGAAACCGGCGCAGCGAACCGCGAATGGAAGACGAAGCCAATGCAGATCGGCGTCGCCGGCGATCCCGGCTTGAAGGCACTACTATCCGGAACGGAAGGTGGAGAACTGATCTTGCCGCCGAGCTGGCAGGCAAGGCTCAGCTTTGGGAGTGTGACGACGATTCCGAGCCATAACATACGCGCAGGTGTAGCTTACTTGCTCATGCGTATGGCGTATTTCGAGCATAGAACAGTGCTCGCTGCCGACGCTTCAATGGTTGAGGCGGTCAAAGTAAGCCCTGGCGACAGCCTTGCGAAGCTCGCCAGGAAGCATGGAAGCACCCCTGAAATCCTGAAACAATTGAACAACGGGGTGTCGACACTACAAGTTGGGCAAACCCTTAAATTCCAGAAAGGCCGCCTTGAAAGGGTCATTATTGGCTGGCGTCCGATCTCGACCACGATGATCGCTCAGCGCTACAACGGCGGTGGCGACCCCAACTATGCCAGGAAGCTCGATCATGCCCTGACCTTGATAACGAAAGGTGGAAACGTTCAATGCGAATCCCACTAGCCATCGCGTTCGCCATCAACGTTTGTGCAGCCACCCCGGCAGCGGCTGGAGACACCGTGGGTCAGTCTGCCGCCCTGGAGCATTGCTCCGCTTACTCGCAGGCAGAGATTCGCACATGCCTGATGAGCCAAGCGCGTCAGAGTGAAGCAGCCGTCCGCAAAGCGGAATCGTCCGTTTTAACGGCAATTTTGACATGGGACGAGGATGAGAAATACATTACCAAAGCGAAGGACCAGCTTAACCTTTCAAAAAAGAGATTCGCGGAGTATCGAGACGCGCAATGTGCGTTCCATACCTCGCTCGGAGGCGGTGCCATCATGAACGGCCTGGAACAGCGCAGGCTGGCCTGCATCAGCGATCTCAACAACAATCAGGCCAGGCTGTATCTGGTCGAGGCTTCCACCCTGCCCTCCAGGAAATAGCAAGTTCAACGTCACGACTGGGTAATCCAATGGAAAAACCTGCCATTAGCGAAGACGACACCAAAGAAAAACGCCATGACGTGTACAAAAGCTTTACCTCCGGTGCGATATTTGGAATCCTCATCGCACTGCTCGTGCTGTTCGTAAAATCGATGTGACCCGAATTGCGCTGAAAAAAAAAAAACCGCCAGGCTCACGCACTGGCGGTTTTCGTTTGGAGCGGCACAAAGCCGCTGCTCAGATGCTTACTGCGCAGCAGCTTCCACCGGATCCGCAGCCTTCATCGACAGCTTCAGGCGGCCGCGCTCGTCGGTCTCGAGGACCTTCACGCGCACTTGCTGGCCTTCTTTCAGGTAGTCGGCCACGGCGTTGACGCGCTCGTTGGCGATCTGCGAGATGTGCAGCAGGCCGTCCTTGCCCGGCATCACTTGCACGATGGCGCCGAAGTCCAGCAGCTTGAGCACGGTGCCGTCGTAGGTCTTGCCCACTTCGACCGAGGCGGTCAGCTCTTCGATGCGGCGCTTGGCTTCCTGGCCGGCGGCAGCGTCGACGGAAGCGATGGTGACCACGCCTTCGTCGGTGATGTCGATCTGGGTGCCGGTCTCTTCGGTCAGCGCGCGGATGACGGCGCCGCCCTTGCCGATCACGTCACGGATCTTTTCCGGGTTGATCTTGATGGTGATCAGGCGCGGTGCGAAGTCCGACAGTTCGGTCTTCGTGGTCGGCATGGCTTTCTGCATCTCGGCCAGGATGTGCTGGCGGCCGTCCTTGGCTTGCGCCAGCGCGACCTGCATGATTTCCTTGGTGATGCCCTGGATCTTGATGTCCATCTGCAGCGCGGTGATGCCCTGCGCGGTGCCGGCGACCTTGAAGTCCATGTCGCCCAGGTGGTCTTCGTCACCCAGGATGTCGGTCAGGACGGCGAAGCGGCCGCCTTCCTTGATCAGGCCCATGGCGATGCCGGCGACGTGCGCCTTCATCGGCACGCCGGCATCCATCAGCGCCAGGCAGCCGCCGCAGACCGATGCCATCGACGAGGAACCGTTCGATTCGGTGATTTCCGACACCAGGCGCACCGAGTACGAGAACTCTTCCGGCGATGGCAGGGCAGCCACGAGTGCGCGCTTGGCCAGGCGGCCGTGGCCGATTTCGCGGCGCTTCGGGGTGCCCACACGGCCGGTTTCGCCGGTGGCGAACGGAGGCATGTTGTAGTGCATCATGAAGTCGTCGGTGTACTCGCCCATCAGCGCGTCGATCTTCTGGCTGTCGCGCGCGGTGCCCAGGGTGGCGATGACCAGGGCCTGGGTTTCGCCGCGGGTGAACAGGGCCGAGCCGTGGGTACGCGGCAGGACGCTGGTGCGGATCGAGATCGGACGCACGGTGCGGGTGTCGCGGCCGTCGATGCGCGGCTCGCCTTCCAGGATCTGGGAACGCACGACCTTGGCTTCCATGTCGAACAGGATGTTGCCGACTTCGGCGGCATCGGCTTCGACGCCCTGGGCAGCCAGGTCGGCCATGACTTCGCCCGACAGCGACTTCAGCTTTTGCTGGCGCAGGGTCTTTTCGCGGGTCTGGTAGGCGTCGCGGATCTTCGCGTCGGCCAGCTGGGCCACTTGTGCGATCAGGGTTTCGTTCTTGGCCGGGGCGGTCCACTCGACTTCCGGCTTGCCGCCTTCTTCGACCAGGGCATGGATGGCGTCGATGACGGCCTTCATCTGCTCGTGGCCGTAGACGACCGCGCCCAGCATGATTTCTTCCGACAGTTGCTGGGCTTCCGATTCGACCATCAGCACGGCGGTTTCGGTACCGGCCACGACCAGGTCCATCTGCGAGGTTTTCAGCTCGGTGGTGGTCGGGTTCAGGATGTACTGGCCATTCGCGTAGCCGACGCGCGCGGCGCCGATCGGGCCGCTGAACGGGATGCCGGACACGGCCAGGGCAGCCGAGGCGCCGATCATCGACGGGATGTCCGGATCGATCTCAGGGTTGACCGACAGCACGTGGATGATGACCTGGACTTCGTTCAGGTAGCCTTCCGGGAACAGCGGGCGGATCGGACGGTCGATCAGGCGCGAGGTCAGGGTCTCTTTTTCGGATGGACGGCCTTCGCGCTTGAAGAAACCGCCCGGGATTTTACCGGCAGCGTACGTTTTCTCGATGTAGTCGACGGTCAGGGGGAAGAAGTCCTGGCCCGGCTTCGCGTCTTTCTTTGCGACCACGGTTGCCAGCACGACGGTGTCTTCGACCGACACCACGACGGCGCCGGATGCCTGACGAGCGATCTCACCGGTCTCCAGGGTGACCGTGTGTTGGCCGTACTGGAAGGTTTTCGTAACTTTGTTAAACATGGGTAATCCCTTTCTATTTGCCGACAGATTTTCAGGAGCTGTCGTTCACCTCACCGCGGACGGCCTCAGAAACAGGCTAGTCGCCTCGCCGCCTTACTTCAAAACAACTAAACAACAAACGCTTAAAACAAAAAATGCCCGCGTCAGTGGAGACTGGCGCAGGCATTTCCTTGCTAAACCGTCTGACGCAAAAATTACTTACGCAGGCCGAGTTTGGCGATCAGGTCACGGTAACGGTTCAGGTCTTTACCCTTCAGGTAAGCCAGCAGGCTCTTACGACGGTTGACCATCATGATCAGGCCGCGGCGCGAGTGGTGGTCTTTCTGGTGGGCCTTGAAGTGGCCGTTCAGTTCGTTGATGCGTGCGGTCAGCAGTGCAACCTGGACTTCCGGCGAACCGGTGTCGTTCTGGCCACGTGCGTTGTCCGCGATGATCGCGGCTTTGTTGATGTTTTCTACGGTCATGATGTTACCTTTCACATGCGGTGCAAGAGTCGGAACCCAGCGCACCGTGGGATGTTCAAAAAAACTGCCCTTGCGGACAGACCCGCCAGTATATGCGAAAACGATTGGCGTCACCAGCATTTGCTGCGCCAAAGCTGGGGCATCATAGGGTTTTTCATGCCTTACGCGAGGTGCATGATGCACAAAATGATAAGAATTGCAACGATTTGGACCGCAATCGTGCTTGCCGGCTGCGCCGGCCCGGCCTTCATGCGCGGCGCACCCGCCGTCGGCGACCCGGTGGAAGCGGTCACCGCCAGGCTCGGCCAGCCGACCAACGTCTACCCCCTGCCCGACGGCAGCCGGGAACTCGAGTACGCGACCGGGCCGATGGGCCAGTTCACCTGGATGGCGCGCATCGGGCCGGACGGACGGCTGGTGTCGTACGAGCAGGTGCTGACCGGCGAGAAGTTCGCCACCATCCGGATCGACCAGGCCACCAAGGCGAACGTGCTGCGCACCATCGGCCGGCCGGCCGAAACCTCGCGCATCGCCATGCACGACTACGAGGTCTGGTCCTATCGCTACAAGGAATCGGGCGTGTGGAACTCGCTGATGCACGTGCATTTCGACGCCAACGGCGTCGTGCGCATGATGCAGAATGGGCCCGATCCCATGTTCGAGGTGCGCGACCGCTTTCCCTGGTAGATGAAGGAGACTGCGGCGCGCCGTGCACGCGCGCCTGCGGACGCGGATTAGCGCCGCTCGTCGAGCGGACCGTCGTCGGTCGGGATGATCGACACCTTCTTGCCCTTGGCGCGCTGCCAGACGAACACCGCGTAGCCGGACAGGCCGTAGATCACGAAGATCGGCCACAGCACCTTCGGCGGGTCGATCGCCACCAGGGCGAAGCCGAGCGCGATCAGGAACACGACGATGAATGGCACCGACTTGCGGAAGTTGACGTCCTTGAAGCTATAGAAAGGCACGTTCGATACCATGGTCAGGCCGGCGAACACGGCGATGCACCAGCTCACCCAGTCGACCTTGCGCGCGCTGATGTTGATGTCCGGGTCGGTCATCATCATGATGAAGCCGACCACCAGCGCCGCGGCCGCCGGGCTCGGCAAGCCCTGGAAGAAGCGCTTGTCGACCACTTCGATGTTGGTGTTGAAGCGGGCCAGGCGCAGGGCCGCGCCGGCGCAATAGACAAAGGCCGCGATCCAGCCGAGCTTGCCGAGGCCGCGCAGCGACCATTCGTAGATGACCAGGGCCGGCGCGGCGCCGAAGGAAACCATGTCGGACAGCGAGTCGTACTGGGCGCCGAACTCGGACTGGGTATTGGTCAGGCGCGCCACGCGCCCGTCCAGGCCGTCGAGCACCATGGCGATGAACACCGCCCAGCAGGCGTATTCGAAACGCTGGTTCATCGCCATCACGATCGCATAGAAACCGCAGAACAGGGCCCCGGTGGTGAAGGCGTTCGGCAGCAGGTAGATGCCGCGGCCGCGCTGCCCCTGTTTATCCTCGGCCCGGCGGCCGAAGCGCCTGAGGCGGGAGAATCGTGGCGCGCGCGGCGCCCCTCCGTTTTTTTTGCGTCGTGGGAAGGCTGGCATAGTGATCCGTATTCAAGTGCGCGCAAACAAAGCGCCGTTCCCCGCATTATAGAGGCGAGGACGGCATGTTAGCGAACGGATACGAATGGAAGCTGTCCGGCGCGCCAAGAATTTGCTTACTTGAACTTCACCTTGCCGACCAGACGCATCTGCAGGGTGGTCTCGCCCGGCTCGAAGCTGGGCTCGGGCATCTCGTCCGCCATGTCCTGCTTGGCGCGCGACATCATCATTGCCGCCGGCCGCGCCTGCTCCTGCACGTAGTTGCCGGAACCCTCGAAATCAACCGTATCGAGCACGGCCTCGGACGGCTGGCGGCCCATGGCGCGCGCGATCGAGGCGATGCGTTCGTTCAGGTTGCGGTAGGTAGCGGCGATGCGCTGGTCGTCCAGGCGCTTTTCCAGCTCCGGGCTCAGGCCGAAATTCACGCCATTGATCTGCAGGACCTTCTGGGCCGCGGCGGCGGTCTTCGGCAGCGCATCCAGGTTCTTGGTCTTGACTTCCAGGTACTGGCCGACGCGCCAGGCGATCGGCACCGGCTTGGTGGCCGCGCGGCTGGCCGGCTGCGGCATCGGCGGCACTTCCGGATAGACGGGATAAGTGTAATAGCCCATGGTCTTGAGCTCGGCCTGCGGATCGGCACGGCGCACGATCTCGGTGCCTTCCTTCATCTTGCGATTCACGCGCGCGGCGGCCGCCGCCTTGTCCTTGTCGTGCTCCTCGACGGCGAAGGTCATGACGGCCTGGTCGTTGGCATGCTTGACTTCGCCGTAGGCGGGAACCACGACCAGGGTGCCGCTGGTGGCGGGCGCGGCGGTGGCCGGGGCCTGGGCCTGGGCTTGCACTTGGAACGCCAGCACCAGGGCAGCGGCGACGAGGGATTTCGAAAGACTCATTGTTGTTCTCCAGTATGTATAACAAATGCGAGGGTCAGTTATACGATACCGGGACGATGACTTCTATCGTGATTTTGTAATGGAAACTTGCAACTGAACTAAACGGTAACAGTTGTCTCGAATTGTCGCGTCGTTGTTGGGAGACGGAAAAACGGGACGGTATCGTAGGGTGGGCACGCCGTGCCCACGCGTTACGGACGCATGCGTGCACCGATGACGGTGAAGCGTCGCTCGCGAACCTCGCATGGGCCACGAACGTGATGCCTCGGTTGCATACGAGGCATGCTGCGCGAGCGACATTCTTGGACCTCAGGTGCAAGGAGGCGCCCGTAACGCGTGGGCACAGGGTGCCCACCCTACGGGTGCCGTCACGGGCTGCCGCTTGGCCGCCCGGGCATTCAATCGACGATCAGTTCTTCGACTGATCCACCAGCTTGTTCTTCGCGATCCACGGCATCATCGCGCGCAGCTTGGCGCCGACTTCCTCGATCTGGTGCTCCGAGGTCAGGCGGCGGCGCGAGATCAGGGTCGGGGCGCCGGCCTTGTTCTCGAGGATGAAGCTCTTCGCGTATTCGCCGGTCTGGATGTCCTTCAGGCACTGGCGCATCGCTTCCTTGGTCTGCGCGGTCACGACGCGCGGGCCGGTGACGTACTCGCCGTATTCCGCGTTGTTCGAGATCGAGTAGTTCATGTTGGCGATGCCGCCTTCGTAGATCAGGTCGACGATCAGCTTCAGTTCGTGCAGGCACTCGAAGTAGGCCATTTCCGGCGCGTAGCCGGCTTCGACCAGGGTCTCGAAGCCGGCCTTGATCAGCTCGACGGTGCCGCCGCACAGCACGGCCTGCTCGCCGAACAGGTCGGTCTCGGTTTCTTCGCGGAAGTTGGTCTCGATGATGCCGGCGCGGCCGCCGCCGTTGGCCATGGCGTAGGACAGCGCGATGTCGCGCGCGGCGCCCGACTTGTCCTGGTAGACCGCGATCAGGTGCGGCACGCCGCCGCCCTGGCGGTAGGTGCCGCGCACGGTGTGGCCCGGGGCCTTCGGCGCGACCATGATGACGTCGAGGTCGGCGCGCGGCACGACCTGGCCGTAGTGGACATTGAAGCCATGGGCGAAGGCGAGGACTGCGCCCTGCTTCGCGTTCGGCTCGACGTTTTCCTTGTAGACCTGGGCGATGTTCTCGTCCGGCAGCAGGATCATGATGACGTCGGCATTCTTGACCGCCTCGTCGACCTCGGCCACCTTCAGGCCGGCCTGCTCGACCTTGCCCCAGGAAGCGCCGCCGCGGCGCAGGCCGACGGTGACGTTGACGCCCGATTCGGACAGGTTCTGGGCGTGGGCGTGGCCTTGCGAGCCGTAGCCGATGATGGCGACGTTCTTGCCTTTGATGAGGGAGAGGTCGCAGTCTTTGTCGTAGAAAACTTTCATGGTGTTGTCCTGTATTTTCAAGTTATTTGCTGGTGCCAGGTTAATGGCTGTTCATTTGTCAGGCAGGTGGCGGCTCATGCGTTACGCGTGGGCACGGGGTGCCCACCCTACGGACCTGTTTGTACGGCAGGCGGCGGATCAGGCGTTACGCGTGGGCAGTGGGGCTGGCTAAATGCCGGCACCACAAAGTGCCCACCTACGGATCGCGGCTTCGATCGGGCTGTTGGCCGGTCAGACCTTCAGGATCCTCTCGCCGCGGCCGATGCCCGAGCCGCCGGTGCGTACGGTCTCGAGGATGGACGTGCGGTCGATGGCGTCGATGAAGGCGTCGAGCTTGCTCTTGGCGCCGGTCAGTTCGATCGTGTAGGTCTTCTCCGTCACGTCGATGATGCGGCCGCGGAAGATGTCGGCGGTGCGCTTGATCTCTTCGCGCTCCTTGCCGACGGCCCTCACCTTGATGAGCATGAGCTCGCGCTCGATGTGCTGGCCCTCGCTCAGGTCGACCACCTTGACCACCTCGATCAGGCGGTTCAGGTGCTTGGTGATCTGCTCGATGATGTCGTCCGATCCCGTGGTGACGATGGTCATGCGCGAGAGCGTCGCGTCTTCGGTCGGCGCCACGGTCAGCGTTTCGATGTTGTAGCCGCGCGCCGAGAACAGGCCGACGACGCGCGAGAGTGCGCCTGCTTCGTTCTCGAGCAGGACCGAGATGATGTGTCTCATTTAGAGGTCCTCCGATCCGAGCAGCATTTCGGACAAGCCCTTGCCCGCCTTGACCATCGGCCAGACGTTCTCGGCCTGGTCGGTGATGAAGTTCATGAACACGAGACGATCCTTCATGCCGAAGGCGTCACGCAGTGCGCCCTCGACGTCGCCCGGCTTCTCGATGCGCATGCCGACGTGGCCATAGGCCTCGGCCAGCTTCTCGAAATCCGGCAGCGAATCCATGTAGGACTCGGAGTAGCGCGAACCATAGTCGATCTGCTGCCACTGGCGCACCATGCCCAGGAAGCGGTTGTTGAGCAGGATGATCTTCGGCGTCAGGCGGTACTGCTTGCAGGTGGCAAGCTCCTGGATGCACATCTGGATCGAGCCTTCGCCGGTCACGCAGGCGACCGTCGCGTCCGGATTGGCCATCTGCACGCCCATCGCGTAGGGCAAGCCCACGCCCATCGTGCCCAGGCCGCCGGAATTGATCCAGCGGCGCGGCTTGTCGAAGGGGTAGTACTGGGCGGCCCACATCTGGTGCTGGCCGACGTCGGAGGTGATGAAGGCATCGCCTTTCGTCACCTTCCACAGCTTCTCGATGACCGACTGCGGCTTGATGACGAGGTCGGAGTTCTCGTACTTCAGGCAGTCGCGCCCGCGCCATTCGTCGATCTGCTTCCACCAGTTGCGCAGGGCTTCCGGATTGCCGCGGGTATTGCCGGCAGCGTCGAGCTGGGCCAGGAATTCGGTCAGCACGTCCTTCACGTTGCCGACGATCGGAATGTCGACCTTCACCCGTTTCGAGATCGAGGACGGGTCGATGTCGATGTGGATGATCTTGCGCGGGTGGCTGGCGAAGTGCTTGGGGTTGCCGATCACGCGGTCGTCGAAACGGGCGCCGATCGCGATCAGGACGTCGCAGTGCTGCATCGCCATGTTCGCTTCATAGGTGCCGTGCATGCCGGGCATGCCGACGAAATGCTCGCTGCTGGCGCGCGAGCCGCCCAGGCCCATCAATGTGTTGGTGATCGGCGCGCCGAGACGGTCGGCCAGGCGGTTCAGTTCGGGCGAGGCATTTGCCAGGATCACGCCGCCGCCCGCATAGATCATCGGGCGCTCGGCGCCGGCCAGCAGCTGGACCGCCTTGCGGATCTGGCCGGCATGGCCCTTGTCGACCGGCTTGTACGAGCGCATCTCGATCTCGCGCGGATAGTCGAAGGCGCATTTGTTGACCGTGATGTCCTTCGGGATATCGACCAGCACGGGGCCGGGACGGCCGGTGCGGGCGATGTAGAAGGCCTTCTTGATGGTGCTGGCCAGTTCGCGCACGTCCTTGACCAGGAAGTTGTGCTTGACCACCGGACGCGTGATGCCGACCGTGTCGCATTCCTGGAAGGCATCCTGGCCGATCGCATGGCTCGGCACCTGGCCGGAGATGACGACCATCGGGATCGAATCCATGTAGGCGGTCGAGAGGCCGGTGACGGCATTGGTCACGCCCGGACCCGAGGTGACGATGGCGACGCCGACGGTGTTGGAGCTGCGCGAATAGGCGTCGGCCGCGTGCACGGCTGCCTGCTCGTGGCGGACCAGGACGTGCTGGAACTTGTCCTGGTTGAAGATGGCGTCGTAGATATACAGGACTGCGCCGCCGGGATAACCGAAGACGTGTTTGACACCTTCCTCGGCAAGACAACGGACGACGATTTCAGCACCCGTCAATGTGGGGGCTGAGGCTTCGTTATTCATGAATCGTTCCTTTCAAGACCCATAGGGAGATTGATCGGATGCTCGTTCCTAACGAAATGCGGTTTGCCCCACAGCGCTCCAGCTTCCCTTCTTTCTGCGCGCACGACGTTCGATCCGGGCATCGGCAGATACCCTTCATGACGGCGCTAAACGCAACTCGTTTGGCTGAGTGTCTGTAGCGGCTCGACGCATCTCTCGCGCTTGTGGCGCGGGTTGGAGCAAACTGCCTACAAATGAAAGCGTGTCAACACAGGAAGGCCTTGTGTGCCGGCCTGGCTGACCATGAAGCTTCGGGGGTGCAAAGCGTAAGGAACACCTTACTGCGTTGCACCATTTTGGTCAAGATAAAAAGAAAGGAATGATTCGCGGGGTGCGGGAGGCGCTTTGGCGGGCTCGGCGGTGCACCGGCGTGGTGCGGTGCAGGGGCATCGCGATGAACGGTGGGTTCGAGAACCCACCCTACGATGCGCGGCGTTTTGATTTTGTAGGGTGGACACCTGTGTCCACGCGGTCGTACGTATGCAGACCACGGTCGTAGGGTGGGTTCTCGAACCCACCGTGACGTAGCGCACCCTTAGCGCTGCATCCCCCACCGCCTCACCGTCACCCGCTCGAGCGTCTGGAACACGATATGTTCGACCGCCAGCCCGATCAGGATCACCGCCGCCAGCCCCGCAAACACTTTGTCCGTGAACAGCTCGTTGCGGCTCTGGAAGATGAACCAGCCGAGCCCGCCCTGCCCCGAGGTCGTGCCGAACACCAGCTCGGCGGCGATCAGGGTGCGCCAGGCAAACGCCCAGGCGATCTTCAGGCCCGACAGGATGGCCGGCAGCGCCGCCGGGACCAGGATCTGCAGCACCAGGCGCAGGCCTTTCAAGCCGTAGTTGCGCCCGGCCATGCGCAGCGTCTCGGGCACGGCCCGGAAACCGGCGCAGGCGTTCAGCGTCAGGGGCCACATCACGGAATGCATCAGCACCATGATCAGGCTGCCCTTGCCCAGGCCGAACCACAGCAGGGCCAGCGGCAGCAAGGCGATCGCCGGCAGCGGGTTGAACATCGAGGTCAGGGTGTCGATGAGTTCGCGCCCGAGCCGGTTCGACACCGCCAGCCAGGTCAGCAGGAAGGCGCCGAGAATGCCGGCCAGGTAGCCCTGGGTCAGCACGGCGAACGAGACGGCCACGTAGCCGAACAGTTCGCCGGTGGCGATGCCGTCGATGAGCGCCCTGCCCGTCGCCAGGGCCGTCGGCAGCAGCAGCTCGTTGTCGTACCAGCGCGCCAGCGCTTCCCAGAGCAGGGCCAGCACCAGCAACAAGGCCGCCTTGCGCAGCCAGGCGAGCTCGCCGAAGGCAAACCAGCGAGGACCGGCTGCGGCCTGCATCGATGCGCCCAGCGGGGCAGCACCCAAGATGGGCGTCGCCAGGGCGAGTTCGTACTCGGGACGGATGGGTGGTTCGCGGAAGGCTGTCATGGATGGGCGGCGTAGCCGGGAGCGGTGGAAGGAATGCCGGACGCCGCAACGGCGGCTGCGCCGAACAGCAGGCGGTGGATGCGTTCGTTCGCGGCCTGGAATTCAGGGCTGCCGGCGCTGCCCAGGTCGAACTGGTGGCTGTTGAGTTCCGCGCGCACGCGGCCCGGGTGCGGGCTGAGCAGCAGGATGCGGTTGCCGACCACCAGCGCTTCCTCGATCGAATGGGTCACGAACAGCATGGTGAAACCGATCTCTTGCCATAGCGCCTGCAGTTCTTCCTGCATCTTGCGCCGGGTGAGCGCATCGAGCGCGGCGAAGGGTTCGTCCATCAGCAGGATCTCGGGCTGCATGGCCAGCGCCCGTGCGATCGCTACGCGCGCCTTCATGCCGCCCGAGAGCGTGTGCGGATAGGCGTCGCCGAAGCGCGCCAGGCCGACCTTGCCGAGCCAGTGGCGCGCGCGCTCGCGCGCCTCTTTCTTGCCTGTGCCGCCCGCCAGCATCGGGAACATCACGTTCGCCTCCACCGTCTTCCACGGCGGCAGCTGGTCGAATTCCTGGAACACGACGATGCGGTCCGGTCCCGGCCCGGTGACGGGCTTGCCGCACAGGCGCAGGCTGCCCGCGCGCGGGGCGACGAAGCCGGCGACCGCCTTCAACAGCGTCGACTTGCCGCAGCCCGAAGGCCCGAGCAGCACGAAGCGGTCGCCGCGGTGCACCTCGAAACTCACGTCCTCGGTGGCGCGCACCACGCCGCGCTCGGTCGGGTAGTCGATGGTAACGTGCTCGGCCCGCAACAGCGGTCCATGCGGCACGACCTGCAGGGTCGGCATTGTCATGTCAGCTCCCCGAAGCGAGCGCCGGATGCGCGAAGAAGTAATCGCGCCAGCTCGCCGGCTTCTTGCGGATCGCGCCGACCTGGTGCAGGAACTGCGCCAGGCCCAGCGTATTCTGCGGCGCCACCTTGAACTGCACCTTCGGATCCTTCAGGACCTTCACCAGCAGCGCGCGGTCGATGCTGTTCCTGTTCACGCGCAGGTAGGCGTCGGCGGCGGCTTCCGGGTTGCTGGAAGCGAGCTGCGCGGCCTCGACCAGCGCGTCGAGGAAGGCGCGGTAGGTCTTCGGGTTCTCCCTGACCCACTTCTCGGTGGCATACAGCACCGTGGCCGAGCTCGGGCCGCCCAGCACCTCGTAGGAATCGAGCACGACCTTCGCGTTCGGATTGCCGGCCAGTTCCTGGTCCTGGAAAGGCGGATTGCCGAAGTGGGCGTTGATCTCGGTCTTGCCGGCGATGACGGCGGCGGTGGCGTCCGGGTGCGGCACGGCCTGGGTCAGCGGGTCGAGCTTGCGGAACTGGGCCGCGCCCCACTGCTTCGCCGCCGCCATCTGCAGGATGCGCGCCTGCACCGAGACGGTGACGGCGGGCAGCGCGATGCGGTCCTTGGGACCGAAGTCGGCGATCGACTTGACCGCGGGATTGGTGCTGACCAGGTAATACGGGAAGTTGCCGAGCGAGGCCACGGCGCGCACGTTCTGCTTGCCGGCGGTGCGGTCCCAGACGGTGAACAGCGGTCCCAGGCCGGCGCCGACCACGTCGACCGAATTCGACAGCAGCGCATCGTTGCCGGCTGCGCCGCCCGACAGCCTGATCCAGTCGACATCGATGTCGACGCCCTGCTTCCTGCCGTGCTTTTCGATGAGTTTCTGGTCCTGGGCGACGTTGAGCAGCAGGTAAACCACGCCGAACTGCTCGGCGATGCGGATCTTGCCTTCGGCATGGGCCGGCACGGCGGCGGCCAGGGCGAGCGCGGCCAGGCCGGCGGCGACTTTGGAAAAACGGAACATGGGTTCTCCGGGGTGGTTTGCTTTAGAGCGCTTAACAAGACCTTTAGGGCAAGGGATACGGCCGCCGGCGCATCGGCGAAGACAGTACGCGGGTACGGCGAGACGATGCAACGCAGCCATGGAGGTTTTGTTAGGCGCTCTTTAAAATGGGACATCGCCTGCGATCGTCGTGCGGTACAGCTTGCGGCGCTGGTCCGGCGGGCAGCCGGCCGCCAGGTGCAGCAGCGAGCGGTTATCCCAGAACACCATGTCGTGCGGCTTCCATTGGTGGCGGTAGATGAATGCCGGCTTGACGCTGTGCGCGAACAGCGCGGCCAGCAGTGCGCGGCTGCGGTCTTCCGGAATGTCGACGATGCGCGTCGTGAAGTGTTCGCTGACAAACAGCGCGCGGCGCCCGGTTTCCGGATGGGTGCGCACCACCGGGTGGCGCACCGGCACCACCTCGTCGATCTGGGCCTGGGTCAGCGCGGGACGCCAGGGATTCAGTTTGCGCAGGTCTTCGTAGCGCGCCAGGTAGCTGTGCTCGGCCTGAGCGTGTTCGACTTCGCGCTTGAGCCAGCCCGGCAGCGTATCCCAGGCCAGGTGCTGGTTGGCGAACAGCGTGTCGCCGCCGTCGGGCGGCAACTCCTGGGCGTGCAGCATCGAGCCCAGGCTCGGCACGGCCTTGTACGACAGGTCGGAATGCCACAGGTGGCCGGCGTCGCCCAGGCCGATCGGTTCGCCGTTCTCGCGGATGTTCGAGATCACCAGCACTTCCGGATGCTCCGCCAGCTGGAACTGGCGCAGCACGTGGATCTGCAGTTCGCCGAAGCGCCGGCTGAATTCGACCTGCTGGGCCGGCGTGATGCGGGTATCGCGAAAGACCAGCACATGGTGGTCGAGATGGGCGCGGTGCACGCGCGCCAGGTCGAAGGTGGACAGGGGGCGTGCGAGGTCGAGGCCGAGGACCTCGGCGCCGAGCGGCGCGTTCAGGGGCCGGATGTCGAAATCCTGGCGGGAGACGGTATCGAGTGGCATGGCGGTCAAGATGAGTAGCGGTATGAATGAGCGTGCAATTCAGCTTAGCCATGCCCTGTTGAGGCGACAACGAATCATTTCGACTATCCTCATGCAGTTTTTGAAAGCGCCGCGGCCGTCCAGGCGGCGTAACTGAGCAATTCCGGTGCATGGCCGGTGGTTTTTTGCTAGGATTCGTCAGTTTTCCAATAAGCACGAGCTACGTACTCGGAGCGCATCACCCCCTCTCATCCGCATGGCGACAGACAAAGAACTCAACGACTTCCTCGAGAATGTCGAACGGCGCGCGTTCAAGCAGGCCGTGTATGCGGTGCGCAAGGACGAGGCGGCGCTCGATATCGTGCAGGATGCGATGATCAAGCTCGCCGAAAAATACGGCGACAAGCCGGTTGCCGAACTGCCGATGCTGTTCCAGCGCATCCTGCAGAACACCATTCTCGACTATTTCCGCCGCGAGAAGGTCCGCAACACCTGGGTCAGCCTGTTCTCGGGCTTCGGCCGGAAGGACGAGGACGATGAGGACTTTGATATACTCGCCTCGTACGAGGCGGAGGAAGGTTCGGCGGCGGCGGAATCGAGCCTGGACCAGGTCGAGCGGGCCCAGACTTTGCGCCTGATCGAAGCGGAGATACAAAAACTCCCGGCGCGTCAACGCGAAGCCTTCCTTATGCGTT
Source organism: Massilia haematophila (assembly GCF_042647645.1). NCBI lineage: Bacteria > Pseudomonadati > Pseudomonadota > Betaproteobacteria > Burkholderiales > Oxalobacteraceae > Massilia > Massilia haematophila. Next base: position 2,502,125 of record NZ_JBHRVV010000001.1, read on the forward strand.
ACTGGCAGGATATGGACGTGGCCGAAACGGCTGAGGCGATGGGCTGTTCCGAGGGCAGCGTCAAAACGCATTGTTCGCGCGCGACCCACGCGCTTGCCGATGCCCTGCGGGCCAAGGGAATTAAACTATGAATACCGACGACATCAACCTGGCGTACAAGGTGCGCCACGCCCTGAACGAGAACCTCGACGCGCTGCCCGCTTCCACCACCGAGCGCCTGGCCGCCGCGCGCGCCCTGGCGCTGTCGCGCAAGAAGCCCGACGCCTTGCCCGTCGCGCTGGCCGCGCCGGCGAAGCAGGATTGGCGCCGTAGCTGGTTCGATGTCGACACCCTGTTCTCCGGCGCCGGCCTGGGACGCCTCGCCGTCGCGGTACCGATGCTGGCGCTGGTCGTCGGCCTGGGCGGCGTCTACCAGTACCAGCAACAGCAGCAGATCGCCGAACTGGCCGAGCTCGACGCCGCCGTGCTGGCCGACGAGCTGCCGCTGACCGCCTATCTCGACCAAGGTTTCAACGCCTATCTGGAGTCGCAACAGCGCCACCAATGACGAAACGCGATTCCAAACCCCGCCGCGCCTGGCTCGCAGTCGCGGCGGTGGTGGTGGCCGGACTGGCGGCCTGGGCCATTTCTCAGCGTTGGGGCATCGGCGATCCGGATTCCGGACTCGCCCCCGCCGTCGCGACCTCCGCACAAGCCGGCGCCGCTGGCGCCAGGAACCTCGACAAGCCGCTCTGGCGCGATCTCACGCACGCCCAGCAGCTCGCGCTCGCGCCGCTCCAGCCCGAATGGGATGCGATGGACGGCGTGCGCAAGCGCAAATGGCTCGAGATGTCGCGCCGCTTCGCCTCGATGAATCCGGAAGAGCAACGGCGCGTGCACGACCGCATGCGCCAGTGGATCCGCCTGACGCCGGAAGAACGCAGTCTCGCACGCGAGAACTACAGCAAGGTGCGCAAGCTGGCGCCGGGCGAAAAGGCCGCGACCTGGGAAAGCTACAAGCAGCTGCCGGCCGCGCAGAAGCGGCGCCTGGAGCAGAGCGCCAGGCGCAAGAACGCCCCGGCCGCCATTGCTTCGGAACCGACGATCGTGGCGCCCACGCCCTGCCCGTCCGGCACCACGCGCCGCGGCGCTTCCTGCATCTCGCTGCATCCGCCGGGCACGCTGCCGAACACGCCGGCGCTCACCCAGCCGGCCCCGGCCCCTGCCGCACCCGGCATGCCGCCCGGGGCTGCACCCGGGAGTGCGCCGGGCGCCGCACCGGCCGCGCCGGCTCCGGCGGCGCCAGTCGCGCCCGCGGAACCCGCCCCGAGCGCGCCCGCCGCCGGCGCCCAACCCACGGTCACTCCAGGCGTATCGAATGCAAACGGCTGAATCTTCCGCAGCAGCTCCCGCAGCCCATCCCGTGATCGGCACGCCGACGGTCAAGCGGCGCCTCATCGCGATGGCCTACGAGGCCTTCCTCCTCACCGCCGTCGAGGCGCTCGCCGTCTTCGTGTTCATCTTCGCCACCGGCAACCGCCAGGAGGCCGGCTACCGTGCCGCCCTGATGGCCTTCCTGTTCCTGGTGACGGGCGCCTATTTCGTCCACGCCTGGAGCGGCAGCGGCTTCACGCTGGCGATGAAGACCTGGCGCATCAAGGTGGTCAAGGTCGGCCACGCGAAGGTGCCCTTCAGGAATGCCGCGATCCGCTACCTGCTGGCCTGGGGCTGGTTCGCCCCGGCGCTCGCGGTGGGCGCCCTGCTCGACCTGCACCATGCGAAGGAATGGGCGGTCGCCCTAGGGATCGGCCTGGTGGCCTGGGCGCTCACCGCCTTCCTCGACAAGGACCGGCAGTTCCTGCACGACCGGATCGCGGGGACGCGCTTGATTGCGCTGCCGAAGAAGCAAGCTGTTCAGGCCAGGGCGAAGTAGCCGATCAACAGCGGCATGCTCGCCATCGCGCACAGGACGCCCGCCAGCGAGGTCTCGTAGCGGCGCCTGAGCACCCGGCTCCAGGACCGCAGCGCGATACGCTCGTACCAGTTGGCCTGCCATTGGGTCAGCGCATACAACTGCAGCGCGATCGCGCCTGCCAGCAGGGCGCCGGGCTCGCGCTGGAAGGCGAGGACGACCGCCGCCACCAGCAGGCAAAACGACGCAGCTTTGCATTGCGTTTTCATTCTCGGTTCCGCTCGCTTCAACATGCCACGCCGACCGCTCCGGTTGAGTCAGACCACCCTTCGCGCAGCCGAGCCAGGCATCAATGTCGACAGGAAGAACAGGCTCTACAGCATTGATCGACGTTAATTCATCCGCTGACAGGCGTCCATTTCTTTTGCGCTAGGCACTGAGGCAAATCAAAGTGCGAACCGGGATGTTCGGCAAGCGCATTGCCCTCCTCGCTCTCACTCCCCGCAGCATTTCGTTTCGATCGACGCTTGCTTGCCTGGCGGCTTAGTGGCGGGCCCATCGGTGGCACCCGTCCCCGCCGAGCGCAACCGGTACCAAGCCAGGCCGAGCAGTTCATACATCGCATAGCGCGCGCGGCGCACGCCCTCCGGACTGGGAATCCAGGCGCCGAACCCCTGCGACTGCCTGCCGAAGAACATGGTCGGCGCCGCGACGACGTCCATGCCCGCGCGCTCGAAGGCGGCGCAGGAGCGCGGCATGTGCATGGCGTCGGTCACGAGCAGGATGCGATGGATGCCGTCGGCGCGCAGCATGGCCGCGCTGTAGGCCGCGTTCTCGCCGGTATCGCGCGAGCGCGGCTCGATCCATTTCACCGGCACGCCGAAATCCTCGCGCAGCGCCACGGCCATGGCATGGGCTTTCGAATAGGCGCGATCGTCAGGGGCCGGATCGATGCCGCTGGCGCCGTTGCCGCCGCTGACCAGGATCGGCAGGCCGGTGCGCCGCTGCAGGTGGGCCGCATAGCGCACGCGGCCGAGGGCGACATAATCCGGAATGTCGAGGCCACCGTATTCGGGCGCGTGGCGCAGCCGGCCCGAGGCGAGCACCACAATCGCCTCGGCGCCGGCCTGTTCGGGCGCTGCGAGCGGCGCGGTCATCGCTTCCAGCGGCGCCACGAAGAAGCGCGCGCCCGCGGTGCTGGAGAGGAGGAACAGCGCCGCCAGGCCGGTGCCGGCGATGCTGCGTCCAAGCCGCGGCCAGCGGCGCCAGAGCAGCAGGCCGGCAAGCATCACCAGGAAGAGATTGGCGGGCGGGAGGATCAGGTCACGCGGGACCAGGTTGATCAGGTCAAGCAGGGGTTGGATGCTCATGCGGCGCGGGATTGAATGGACGACAAGCATTATCGCCCATGCCGGCCCGCCGCCCCCACATCGTTACAGGCCGAAGGCGGTTCGGCCCGTAACGATATGGGGCGCTCAGAACCGTTCGTACTCGGCCAGGTAGCGCCACTGCCCCTCGGGCAGCCCGGCCATCGGGATGCGGCCCACGCGCAGGCGCTTCAGGTCGGTCAGCGTCAATCCCACCTCGGCGCACATGTGCTCGATCTGGCCGGGCTTGACGCCCTTGGCGGCGAAGCGCAGCCGGCCTTCGCTCTGCCAGCTGACTTTCATCGGCGCGATCGGCCGGCCATCGAAGTGCAGACCGTGGTTCAGCAGGGCCAGGCCGCCATCACGGATGCCGCCATCGACCTCGGCCACGTATTCGTACTCGACCCGGCTCGCATCGTCGACCAGCTTGCGCGCCACGCGGAAGTCCTGGGTATAGACGACCAGGCCTGTCGCATCGGTTTCCAGCGGCGTGCACAGGGTCAGGCGCGCCAGGTGGCGTTTCAGGAAACGCGGCGCGCCGTGGGTGGCGAACAGCGATTCGGCCGCGACGCAGTCGAGCGCGTTCGCGCCGCGCGCGCCGACGCCGGCATTCACGCCCGAGGGCTTGTGCAGCAGGATCGTGACCGGCGCCGGCTCCTCGGCCCTGGCGCCCGGCAGCACGGCTACCTGGCGCGACGGGGTGACGCGCGTGGCCGGATCCTCGACCACCACGCCGTCGACGCTGACCCAGCCGCCGGCGATGTAGCGCTCGGCCTCGGCCCGCGAGCATGGCACCAGTTCGGCCACGCGCTTGGCCAGGCGGATTCCTTCGTCGGTCATCAGGCGCGCCAGTCTTTGAAGAAGGATTGAAAGGCCGCGACCGTACGCGCGACATCGGCGGCCGACACGTCCAGGTGGGTCACGATGCGCATGCGCGGACCGACCGTGGCGCGGATGCCCTGCTCCGCCAGCGCCTTGCGCAGCGGCGCGCAGGCCGCGGCCGGCACATCGAGCCAGAAGATGTTGGTCTGCGGGGCCGACACGCTCAGCGCGTCGATCTCGCCCAGGCCGCGCGCCAGCGTCGCCGCGTTCTCGTGATCCTGCGCGAGGCGCTGCACGTTGTGCTCGAGCGCGTAGTGCGCGGCCGCCGCGATCACGCCGGCCTGGCGCATGCCGCCGCCCAGCATCTTGCGCCAGCGCTTGCCCTGCTCGATAAAGCCCTTCGGCCCCAGCAGCACCGAGCCGACCGGCGCGCCCAGGCCCTTGGACAGGCAGACCGACACCGTGTCGAAACCCTGCATCACCTCGCGCAGGCTGAGGCCTTGCTTGACGGCCGCGTTGCAGACGCGCGCGCCGTCGAGGTGGGTGGCGAGGCCTTTCGCATGCGCCAGCGCGGTGGCGGCCGCGACGTAGTCCTGCCCCAGCACGCGGCCGCCGATGGTGTTTTCCAGCGCCAGCAGGCGGGTGCGCGCGAAGTGCATGTCGTCGGGCTTGATGTAGGCCTCGATGTCGGAGAGCAGAATCGAGCCGTCCGGCTGGTTCGCGATCGGCTGCGGCTGGATCGAGCCCAGCACCGCGGCGCCGCCGCCTTCGTACTTGTAGGTATGCGCTTCCTGGCCGACCAGGTACTCGTCGCCGCGGCCGCAGTGGGTCATCAGGGCGATCAGGTTGGTTTGCGTGCCGCTGGGGGCGAACAGGCCGGCTTCGTAGCCGAACAAATCGGCGGCGTAGTCCTGCAGGCGGTTGACGGTCGGGTCGTCGCCATAGACGTCGTCGCCGACTTCCGCGGCGGCCATCGCCGCGCGCATGGCCTGCGAGGGTTGGGTGACGGTGTCGCTGCGCAGGTCGATCCAGTGTTGTTCGCTCATGGGTGTCAGTTTTGGGTTGATACGGCGTCGGAACCTGCCTCGGCGGACTCCGCTTGCGAGGCATAGAAACGCTGGCCCATCTCTTCGAGCCCGAGCGTGGCCAGCACTTCCTGCAAACGTTCGGACGGGCGGCGGCGCGGCAGGTTCTTGTAGGTGGCGACGATCAGCTCGTTCTTCATCGAGTGCTCCCAGCCCACCAGTTCGGTCACGGTCACCTGGTAGCCGTGCGCTTCCAGCTGCAGGCAGCGCAAGACATTCGTTACCTGGCTGCCGAATTCGCGGGTGTGGATCGGGTGGCGCCAGATCTCGGTGAGCGGGCTTTTCAGGTCGCGGCCCTTGTTCTTGCGCAGCACCGATGCGACTTCCGCCTGGCAGCACGGCACCAGCACCATGCGCTTGGCCTTTTTCTTCAGCGCGAAATCGATGGCGTCGTCGGTCGCGGTGTTGCAGGCGTGGAGCGCGGTGACGATGTCGACAGTCGGCGGCAGCTTGCTCGAGGTGGTCGACTCGGCCACGGACAGCGGCAGGAAGGACATGTTCGCGAAGCCCAGGCGCGCCGCCAGTTCGGTCGACTTGGCGACCAGTTCTTCGCGCGTCTCGATGCCGTAGATGTGCGAGGCGTCGTCCAGCGATTTGAAGAACAAGTCGTACAGGATGAAGCCGAGGTAGGACTTGCCCGCCCCGTGGTCGACCAGCGAGACGCCGTTCTTCTCCGCGCGTACATCGTTCAGCAGCGGCTCGATGAAGTTGTACAGGTGGTAGACCTGCTTCAGCTTGCGGCGGCTATCCTGGTTCAGCTTGCCATCGCGCGTGAGGATGTGCAGTTCCTTGAGCAGCTCGATCGACTGGCCTGGACGAACCTCCGGCGGCAGTTCCTGCGCGACCGGAGCCTTGGTGTTGGTGTGCTTAGCGTGCTTCATCGATCCATGCCGCCTGAATGGCTTCCAGTACGCGCTCGCCGCCGCGGGTGCGGTCGTCGTCGAAGCCGTCGAGGCCGACGACCCAGTTGTGCAGGTCGACGAAACGCACGGTCGTCGGATCGACGTCCGGGTACTTTTCGTAGAGTGCTTCGGCGATCGCCAATACGTCAGTCCACTTCATGACGGATCCTGTCAGTGGCTTTTTTCAGCCGCGTGGTTGATGGTGTACTTCGGGATCTCGACGACCAGGTCTTCCTCGGCGATGATCGCCTGGCAGGACAGGCGCGAGTTCGGCTCCAGGCCCCAGGCCTTGTCGAGCATGTCTTCTTCTTTTTCTTCCGGCTCGTTCAGCGAGTCGAAGCCTTCGCGCACGATCACGTGGCAGGTGGTGCAGGCGCAGACGCGGTCGCAGGCGTGTTCGATCTCGATGTCGTTCTCGAGCAGGACGTCGCAGACGGACTTGCCGGCCGGGGCTTCCAGGACGGCGCCGTCGGGGCAGAACGTCGGGTGGGGCAGGATGACGATTTGTGGCACTTGGGTTACCTCGTAAATTGTTTATACTGTTCTAGGGAGGAGCCGTGGACGCTTCCGTAGGGTGGGCACTCCGTGCCCACGCGGAACGACGCGCTAACGCAACTCCCTTTCATACGCTCACGCTGCGCAGAGTTGGCGGCTCGAAAAGCGTCAACGCGGCTCATGCGTTCGCGTGGGCACGGGGTGCCCACCCTACGGTCGGCCGCCCATCCATCCCACACGTTCGCGCAGTGCTTACACCTCGTCCAGCGACTTGCCGGCCAGGGCGCTGCGCACGCTCTTGTCCATGCGGCGCGCGGCGAATTCCTCGGTGCCGTGGGCCAGCGCGTGCACCGCGTCGTGCAGCGCGTTCTGGCGCGCGCCCGGCTCGAGCGCGGCGTCGTTCGACTGCGCGATCGCATCGCGCACGCCCTGCACCAGCTTCGCCACCGCCGCCTGTTCGTCCGCGCTCAGCAGCTCGGCATCGGTATCGAGCGCCGACTGCGTGGCCAGCAGGATGCGTTCGGCCTCGACCTGTTCTTCGCGCAGCGCGCGCATCTGCATGTCGACCTGGGCCGAGCTGTACGAATCCTGCAGCATGCGCGCGACCTCGTCGTCGCCCAGGCCGTAGGACGGTTTCACCGTGATCGAGGCTTCCACGCCCGAGCGCGTCTCGCGCGCCGAGACCGACAGCAGGCCATCGGCATCGACCTGGTAGGTGACGCGAATCCGCGCGGCGCCGGCCGCCATCGGCGGGATGCCGCGCAGCTCGAAGCGCGCCAGCGAACGGCAATCCGTCACCAGCTCGCGCTCGCCCTGCACCACGTGCACCGCCAGGGCCGTTTGACCGTCCTTGAAGGTGGTGAATTCCTGGGCGCGGGCGCAAGGGATGGTCGAGTTGCGCGGGATGATCTTCTCGACCAGGCCGCCCATGGTCTCGATGCCCAGCGACAGCGGGGTCACGTCGAGCAGCAGCCAGTCGTCGCCTTCGGCGCGGTTGCCGGCCAACAGGTTGGCCTGGATGGCGGCGCCCAGGGCCACCACCTTGTCCGGGTCGATGTTCGCGTGCGGAATGGTGTGGAAGAAGTCCCCGACCGCGCGGCGCACGCTCGGCATGCGGGTCGCGCCGCCGACCATCACCACGCCGTCGACGTCCTCGACGCTGACGTTGGCGTCGCGCATGGCCTTGCGGATCGCGTTCATGGTCTTCGCGACCAGGTGCTTGGTGATCTCGGCGAAGGTGGCGGCGGTGATCGTCACGTGCACGATCTCGCCCGAGTTCAGGATGGCGTCGATCGTGGTCTCGTCGTTGGTCGACAGCAGTTCCTTGGCCTGGCGCGCCTTGACCATCAGCGTTGCGGTGTCTTCGTCGGACAGCGGCGCCAGCTTGGCCTGCTCGTTGATCCAGCAGAACAGGCGGTGGTCGAAGTCGTCGCCACCCAGGGCCGAGTCGCCGCCGGTGGCCAGCACTTCGAAGACGCCCTTGGACAGCTTCAGGATCGAGATGTCGAAGGTGCCGCCGCCCAGGTCGTAGACCGCGTAGACGCCTTCCTTGGCGTGATCGAGCCCGTAGGCGATCGCGGCCGCGGTCGGTTCGGACAGCAGGCGCAGCACGTTCAGGCCGGCCAGCTGGGCCGCGTCCTTGGTCGCCTGGCGCTGGGCGTCGTCGAAGTAGGCGGGCACGGTGATGACCGCGCCGACCAGCTCGTCGCCGAGCGAGTCTTCGGCGCGCTGGCGCAGCGTGGCCAGGATCTGGGCCGAGGTCTCGACCGGGCTTTTCACGCCGCCGACGGTGTTGATCTGGACCATGCCCGGAGCGTCCACGAAATCGTAAGGCAGGTTCTCGGCGTGGGCGATGTCTTTCAGGCCGCGGCCCATGAAGCGCTTGACCGAGACCACGGTGTTTTTCGGGTCGGTGGTCTGGTGGGCGCGCGCCTTGTGGCCGATGTGGGCATGGCCGTTCGGGAGGTAACGCACGATGGACGGCAGCAGCGCGCGGCCCTCTTCGTCGCTGAGCACTTCGGGGCTGCCGCTACGCACGGTCGCCACGAGCGAGTTGGTGGTGCCCAGGTCGATGCCCACCGCCAGCCGGTGCTGGTGCGGTGCGGTCGACATGCCGGGTTCGGAAATCTGCAAAAGTGCCATTGTGTGTTACCTGGTTGTTGTTCTTGGGGACTTGACCTGGACGCGGACGTTCGGTTTTCGTAGGGTGGGCTCTCGAGCCCACGCTGTCTCACATGTCGAGCAAACGGACCATCGCACGAAACCAGCAGCCGGGAGAGATTGGCGACATGTTCAGGCGCTATCGCAGATCGGAGGACGTACCGCGTGGGCTCGAGAGCCCACCCTACGAAAAGCAGCTCCATCGTGCGCATGGGCGGCACATGGCCGCCCACCGATCAGCTCTCCAGCGCCTCGAACGCGTACTGTACCTCGTCGCCGAATTTATCGAGGAACATCAGCGCGCGCACGCCTTCGGCCGCCTTCTGGTAGTTCCCCGCGTCGAGCTCCTTGCCGACCTGAGCCAGCATGGTCTTGCGTTCGCCGCGCACCTGGGCGTCGAGTTCGTCCAGCGCCTCGGCGTCCTTGGCGGCGCGGGCATCGCCCAGCGCCTCGCGCCATTCCATCTGCTGCATCAGGAAGGCCATCGGCATCGCCGTGTTCGACTCGGTCTGCAGGTCGACGCCGTTCAGTTCGCACAGGTACTGCGCGCGCTTCTGCGGGTTCCTCAACGTCTGGTAGGCCTCGTTGGCGCGGGTCGCCCACTGCATCGCGACGCGTTTCTCGGCATCGGTGGCGTTCACGAAGCGGTCCGGATGCACGCGGCCCTGGACCTCGCGGTAGGCCGTATCCAGGGCGGCCATGTCGACCTCAAACCGGGCCGGCAGCCCGAACAGCTCGAAATGGTTCTGCATGCCTATCAGATCCGGAAGCTCTCGCCGCAACCGCAATTGTCCTTGACGTTCGGGTTGTTGAAGCGGAAGCCTTCGTTCAGGCCCTCGCGGGCGAAATCGAGCTCGGTGCCGTCGATGTAGGGCAGGCTCTTCGGGTCGACGAAGACCTTCACGCCGTGCGACTCGAAGACGTTATCTTCGTCCGCCACTTCGTCGACGTACTCGAGCTTGTAGGCCAGGCCGGAGCAGCCGGTCGTGCGCACACCGAAGCGCAGGCCGATCCCCTTGCCCCGGCGCTCGAGGTAGCGGTTCACGTGCTTCGCAGCTTTTTCGGTGAGTGTGATTGCCATGTGGTTCCTCCAGCTTGGTTTCGTCTTACGCGCTCGGGTGCTTGGTCTTGTAGTCCGCGACGGCGGCCTTGATCGCGTCTTCGGCCAGGATCGAGCAGTGGATCTTCACCGGCGGCAGCGCCAGTTCTTCCGCGATCTGGGTGTTCTTGATCGCCAGCGCCTGGTCCAGGGTCTTGCCCTTGACCCACTCGGTCACCAGCGAGCTCGAGGCGATCGCCGAGCCGCAGCCGTAGGTCTTGAACTTCGCGTCCTCGATCAGGCCCTGCTCGTTGACCTTGATCTGCAGCTTCATCACGTCGCCGCAGGCCGGGGCGCCGACCATGCCGGTGCCGACCGATTCGTCGTCCTTGCCGAAGGCGCCGACGTTGCGCGGGTTTTCGTAGTGGTCCAGTACTTTGTCCGAATATGCCATGGTAGTGCTCCTAGAATTCTCTTAAGTAATTAGTGGGCTGCCCACTGGATCGAATTGAGATCAATGCCTTCCTTGAACATGTCCCACAGCGGCGACAGTTCGCGCAGTTTGCCGACCTTCGACTTCAGCAGGTTGACCGCGAAATCGATGTCTTCCTCGGTCGTGAAGCGGCCGATGGTGAAGCGGATCGAGCTGTGCGCCAGTTCGTCGCTGCGGCCCAGGGCGCGCAGCACGTAGGACGGCTCCAGCGAGGCCGAGGTGCAGGCCGAACCCGAGGACACGGCGATGTCCTTGATCGCCATGATCAGCGACTCGCCCTCGACGTAGTTGAACGAGACGTTCAGGTTGTGCGGCACGCGGTGTTCCATGTCGCCGTTGACGTAGACCTCTTCGATTTCCATCAGGCCCTTCGCCAGGCGGTCGCGCAGCGCCTTCACGCGCTCGAGCTCGCTGTCCATCTCTTCCTTGGCGATGCGGAAAGCTTCGCCCATGCCGACGATCTGGTGGGTCGGCAGCGTGCCCGAACGCAGGCCGCGCTCGTGGCCGCCACCGTGCATCTGCGCTTCCAGGCGCACGCGCGGCTTGCGGCGCACGTACAGGGCGCCGACGCCTTTCGGGCCATAGGTCTTGTGCGCGGTGAAGGTCATCAGGTCGCACTTGGTCTTTTCCAGGTCGATCTGGACCTTGCCGGTCGCCTGCGCGGCGTCGCAGTGGAAGATGATGCCCTTCGAGCGGCACAGTTCGCCGATCGCGTCGATCGGCTGGATCACGCCGATCTCGTTATTCACCAGCATCACCGAGACCAGGATGGTGTCCGGACGGATCGCCGCTTCCAGCTGGGCGATGGTGATCAGGCCATTGTCCTGCGGCTCCAGGTAGGTTGCTTCGAAACCCTGGCGCTCGAGTTCGCGCACGGTGTCCAGCACCGCCTTGTGCTCGGTCTTGACGGTGATGATGTGCTTGCCCTTCGTCTTGTAGAAGTTGGCGGCACCCTTCAGGGCCAGGTTGTTCGACTCGGTCGCGCCGGAGGTCCAGATGATCTCGCGCGGATCGGCGCCGACCAGGGCCGCCACGTGGGCGCGCGCTTCCTCGACCGCCGCTTCCGCGCTCCAGCCGTACATGTGGCTGCGCGAAGCCGGATTGCCGAACTGCTCGCGCAGGTAGGGAATCATCTTGTCGGCGACGCGAGGATCGATCGGCGTGGTTGCCGAGTAATCCATGTAGATCGGGAAATGCGGCGCAGTCACGAAGCTCTGCTCGATTTTTTTGTCCAAAGGCGCGTTCATCAGTTCACTCCAGTTTGCTTTGCTTCAGTTTTGTCCAACGGTGGCAGCGGCGGTGCGGTGCACCACCACGACGTTTTGTTCTTTCTGCTTTTGCTGGTCGACCAGGTCTTGCAGGGAAACCGAGTCCAGGTAGTCGACCATCTTGGCATTGAGCGTGGTCCACAGCTCATGGGTCATGCAACGGGTGCCGCTGGCGGCGTCGGCGCCGTGGCAGTTTTCCTTGCCGCCGCACTGGGTCGCATCGAGCGGCTCGTCGACCGCGATGATGATGTCGGCCACCGTCACTTTTTCGGCCGGGCGAGCCAGGCTGTAACCGCCACCCGGGCCGCGGATCGACTCGACGATCTCGTGACGGCGCAGCTTGCCGAACAGCTGCTCCAGGTAGGACAGCGAAATGGCCTGGCGCTGGCTGATGCCCGACAGCGTGACGGGACCATTGCCTTGACGCATGGCAAGATCGATCATCGCAGTAACAGCAAAACGGCCTTTGGTGGTCAGACGCATCATAACCCCGGTTAATGTTAAAATATTGCTCTTGTTCACTAATTACAGCTTCCACAGCATCTTGTGGATGGCAGCGGATAAAAACCGGATTAGTTGAACGATTTAGTCAAGTATAGCAAATTCCGGGGGGCTTGTCTTGGAAGCCCCCAAAACCGCCCGGGCGGTTTCAGGGTGTTGTCCGTCGGTGCAGGAACCTGTGTTGCGGAGCATCCAGCAACGTTCGACGCGTGGGCGGCGAAGCCGCCCACCCTACGCCTGTCCGATACCCGTAGGGTGGGCAGCTCCACCGGAATCCGGCGACTATGCGCATTGCATGCGCTGCCCACGCGGCGATACGCGCCGCCTGCCATGCGAAACCGCGCCGACTCCCTCATTCACCGCTTGCGCAACAACTGCATCGGCCCGAACAGTTCCCGCATCCCCTGGTGCCCGATGAAGCTCAGGTTATAAGGATGCTCCGCTACCGCCTGCGGAAACTTCGCCGTCTCCGGCAACTTGCGCAACTCCTCGGCGATCTTTCCCCACAGCACCAGCGTCGGCGGCACTGGCCGCTCGGACAGCACCGCCAGCACCACTTGCAGGAAAGGCAGCCAGGCCCGCGCATCGATCACCGGCTTGACATGCGAACGGAACACCAGCGACGCATTCAGCAGCAGGAAACCCTCGCCTTCCAGGTTCCGCTGCAGCTCGGCCAGCGTGCCGATCGCCCCGTTCGCGAGCGCCGCGGCGGCCACCGGCGCCATCGCCGCCCCGCCTGTTGCATCGACCTGCAACTGCCCGTCCGCCACCAGCAGCATCTTCATGAAGTTGCGCAGCGAAGTGGCGCGGTTGACCGGCTTCGACAGGCCGCTGTCGCTCCACAGCTCGCCCACGGCGCCATCCATGAAGCAGACCCCGGTCGCGCTCTCGGCGCGCGGGTAAGGTCCCTCGCCCACCAGCACGTAGCGCACCTGGTCCAAAGGCTGGGCGAAGGCCGCGAACAGGCGGTTTTCGGTCGGCAGATAGGTGTCGACCGCCAGCGCCGGCAGGTAGCCGGGATTGGCGCGCGCGACCGCTTCCAGGCCGCGCAGCAGGTGCGGCCGCCAGGAGGGATCGGCGAGGTCCAGGGCAGCGAGGATGGCGGCGGGGATGGTCGTATCGGTCATGGCGTGGCGGCGGAAAAAAGAAGCGGATTGTAGCGCAGGCAAGGATGGCGCGCGGCCGCGCAGCGGGGACGCAGCGGGGACGATTCCGCGCTTCAATCTGGCGTGCCCCTTGCGCGATTCGCGGCATGATCCATGCCTCCCGCGGACCTTCCGCCCACCTCGACAAGGAGTGTACCCATGCAAACGATCCAGGATGTGATGACGCGCGACGTGGAAACCATTTCGCCGCAGGAAACGGTGCAGCGCGCCGCGCAGATGATGGACGAGCTGAACGTGGGCGCGATTCCCGTGCTCGACGGCGGCAAGCTGGTCGGCATGATCACCGACCGCGACATCACGGTGCGGTCGGTCGCCGCCGGCCAGGCGCCCGGCTCCACCCGCGTCGGCGACGTGATGAGCACCGACGTGCGCACCTGCACCACGCGCCAGACGGTCGACGAGGTGCTGGGACAGATGGGCGACGTGCAGATCCGCCGCGTGCCGGTGATCGACGAGGACTCGCAGGAGGTCGTCGGCATCGTCTCGCTGGGGGACATGGCGACCAAGCATTCGGCCCAGATCGACCGGACGCTGGACGAGATCTCGACGCCGTCGGAGCCGGATCGGTCGACCCGGCATTGAGGACCTGCGGATCGCCGCGTGGGCAGCGCGGCGGTGGGTGCCGGCGCGGGGCGTGGTTTTGCCCGCGCCGGCGATCACCGCGTGGGCAGCGCATGCCTGGCGGATGATCGGCGGTGATGCTTATTCCGCGTCCGGCTGCTTCGACGGGTGGGCGGCGGCGAAGGCCGGCACTTCGGCGCAGTGGGCGTCGATGCGCGCGATGTTCGGGTAGGCCTTGATGTCGATCCCGAAACGCTGGGCGTTGAACACCTGGGGCACCAGGAAGCAGTCGGCCATGGTCGGCGAGCCGCCGTGGCAGAACGGGCCGGCCGCCGGATCGCGCGCCAGGTGGGCTTCCAGGCCACTGAGGCCTTCGCGGATCCAGTGCTGGATCCACTCGGTCTTGGCTTCCTCGCTCAGCTTCAGCTCCTGGACCAGGTGGCGCAGCACGCGCAGGTTGTTCAGCGGGTGGATGTCGCAGGCGATGATCTGGGCCAGCTCGCGCACGCGGGCGCGGCCCGGGGCGTCGTGCGGCATCAGGGGCACGGCCGGGAAGCGCTCGTCGAGGTATTCGATGATCGCCATCGACTGGGTCAGGGTGATGCGCTCGTCCTGGAAGGCCGGCACCAGGCCGCTCGGGTTGATCTTGCGGTATTCCTCCTGGCGCTGCTCGCCGCCGCCCTTGAGCAGGTGCACCGGCACCGCTTCGTAGTTCAGGCCTTTCAGGTTCAGCGCGATCCGCACCCGGTAGGCTGCCGAACTGCGGAAATAGGTGTAGAGCTTCATTCCTTCCTCCCGTGGTAATGCGCGACTTCGTGATCGATGGCGCCGAAAATGCTCGCGCCGGTAACATCCAGCATCTCGATGCGCACGCTGTCGCCGAAGCGCAGGAACGGCGTCTTCGGCGCACCGTGTTCGATGGTTTCGTACATCCGCACCTCGGCCAGGCAGCAGTAGCCGACGCCGCCGTTGGCGATGCTCGAGCCGTGCAGGTTGCCCTGCTTGTTCGAGACCGTGCCCGAACCGACGATGCTGCCCGCGCCCAGTTCGCGCGTTTTCGCGGCGTGCGCGACCAGCTGGGCGAAGCTGAAGGTCATGTCTTCGCCGGCGTTCGGCTTGCCGAACAGCTGGTCGTTCAGGGTGACCCGCAGCGGCAGGTGCAGCTTGCTGTCGCGCCAGGCGTCGCCCAGCTCGTCCGGCGTGACGGCCACCGGCGAGAAGGCGCTGGCCGGCTTCGACTGGTAGAAGCCGAAGCCCTTGGCCAGTTCGTTCGGGATCAGGTTGCGCAGCGAAACGTCGTTGACCAGCATGACCAGGCGGATCGCGCTCGCCGCCTGCTCGAGGCTGGCGCCCATCGGCACGTCGCCGGTCACGACCGCCACTTCCGCTTCCAGGTCGACGCCCCAGTCTTCCGACATCACGGCGATCGGGTCGCAGGGACCGATGAAGCGGTCCGAGCCGCCCTGGTACATCAGCGGGTCGGTGTAGAAGGAGGCCGGCACCTCGGCGTTGCGCGCCTTGCGCACCAGCTCGACGTGGTTGATGTAGGCCGAGCCGTCGCACCACTGGTAGGCGCGCGGCAGCGGCGAATGGCATGCGGATTCGATGAAGGACTCGGCCTCGTCGGCGGTGCCGGCGTTGAGCTGGTCGTAGACGGCCTGCAGGCGCGGCGCGACCTGGTCCCAGTCGTCGAGCGCGCCCTGCAGCGTGCGCGCGATCGTCGGGACCGCCTGGCAGGTGACGAGATCGCGGCTGACGACGACCAGCGTGCCGTCGCGGCCGCCGCTTTTGAGGGTGGCGAGTTTCATGGCGTTTTCCTTTGTTGTTGCGTTGTTGCCGCCATTAAAGATGAAAACGGACTATCATACAATCAATATTTTCCGACCCATTTATCGGATTATCTTATGAATCCTACCCTGCGCCAGATGCGTGCCTTCGTGGCGGTCGCCAAGACCGGTAACTTTACGCTGGCGGCGCAAAGCCTGCACGTCACGCAGTCGGCCCTGTCCGGCTTGATCAAGGAACTCGAGCAGACCCTGGGCGCGCGCGTGGTCGACCGCTCGACGCGCAAAATCACCCTGACCGACATCGGGCGCGAACTGTATCCGCTATTTAGCCAGATGATCGACGATCTCGACGGTGCGCTGGCGAACGTCGCGGATCACACACAGTTGCGAAAAGGCATCGTTCGCATTGCGGCGCCGCAACTGATGTGCTGCACCTTGCTGCCCGAAGCGATCGCGGCCTATCGCGCCGGCTTGCCGGACATCGAGGTGCGCCTGGCCGACAGCGAGGTGGACAGCGTGATCGCGCGCGTGCTGTCGGGAGAGTCGGACATCGGCATCGGGCCCGAGCGCGAGCCGACCCCGCTGCTGGAGGCCAGGCAATTGTTCGAGATGCCTTTCGCCCTGGTTTTTCCACCCGGCCATCCGCTGGAAGCGGCCGAGCGCGTCACCTGGCAGGACGTCACGCGCTTCCCCTTCATCGCCCTGCAAGGCCAGTTCACCGAACGGCTGCTGGCCGACATGCACGCGCTGCTGCGCGAGCTGCCCCTGAAGCCTGCGAACGAGGTGAACTTCATGACCACGGCCCTGGCGATGGTCAGCGCGGGGCTCGGCGTCACGGTCTGCCTGCCCTATGCCGAACCGCTGGCGCGCCTCTACCGGCTGCACATGCGTCCGCTCGAGGAGCCCATGCTCACGCGCCGCTTCTTCGTCTATACGCGCGCCGGACGTTCACTGTCGCCGGCGGCGGAAAGCTTCATCGATTTCCTGTTTCCCTATGTTGCGTCGAAACGTCGGCGGGTGGACGGCGCCTGAGTCCTTGCCTGCCGCCATCGGGCAGCTGCGCTAGAATCGAGCGATCGCTTTTTCCCTTCCCGGCACCGCATCATGTCCCACAACACCATCGCCATCAACCAGCGCATGGACAGGTTCGACAGCCACGCCAGCGTCTGGCTGTTCGGCTACGGTTCGCTGATCTACAAGGCCGACTTCCCCTTCCTCGAACGCCGCCCGGCGCACATCACGGGCTGGAGCCGCCGCTTCTGGCAGGGCTCGCACGACCACCGCGGCACGGAAACCGCGCCGGGCCGGGTCGTCACCCTGGTGCCCGAGCCCGGGGCGGTGTGCCATGGCATGGCCTACCTCGTCACGCCCGAGGAATTCGCCCACCTCGACCACCGCGAAAAGAACGGCTACCTGCGCCTGGCAACCGAGATCGGCTTCGAGGACGGCAGCAGCGCCCTTGGCCTGGTCTACATTGCGACCCACGAGAACGCGGCCTTCCTCGGCCCGGCCAGCGAGCGCGCGATCGCCCGCCAGATCGCCGAGGCGCGCGGACCGAGCGGCCCGAACAGCGAATACCTGCTGGAGCTGGCCAAGGCCCTGCGCGAGCTGGGCAAGAACGATCCGCACGTGTTCGAGATCGAGCGTCACCTGGTGGAGCTGGCGGAGCACTGATCTGTGCTTGCACCATAGCGGTATGAGGGCGCGGTGTTAGGGCGCGGTATTAGGGCGCGGTATCAGGGCGCGTTGACGGACGGCGCAGCGCCCATCAGGCTATCCCTCCCGCAGCCTTGCCGCACAGCGGCCGCGCTTGCGCAAGGCATTTTCTCGGGTCTGCAACGCAGCGCTCCTTTCACGTCCTCACTTTTCCGCAGTCAGCGCCTTGATCGCCTTCTCGAGCGCCTTGATCTTGTCGCGCATCGTCGTCAGGTTACGCGCGAGGACCGCATTGCGCTCCCAGTCCGCGTTTCTGGACGCGGGGACGTAGCCGGTATAGCGTCCGGGCTCCCTGATCGAGTTCGGCACCATGGTCGCGCCGGTGATGTGGACGTTGTCGACGATCTCGATGTGGCCGTTGATCATGGCCGCGCCACCGAAGGTGCAGTGCTTGCCGATGTTGGCGCTGCCGGCCACGCCGACGCAGCCGGCCATGGCCGTGTGGGCGCCGATGTGGCAGTTGTGGCCGATCTGGATCTGGTTGTCGAGCTTGACGCCGTCCTCGATCACGGTGTCGTCCAGCGCGCCGCGGTCGACCGTGGTGTTGCAGCCGATGTCGACGTCGTCGCCCATCACCACGCGCCCGGTCTGCGGAATCTTGATGTAGGCGCCGCCGTCGACCGCGAAACCGAAGCCGTCGCCGCCGATCACGGCCCCGGAGTGGACGATCCCGCGCGCGCCCATGATGCAGCGCGCGTGGAAGGTGACGTTGGGGAAGAGTTGCGTGCCCTCGCCGAGCACCGCTTCGCGGCCGACGTAGCATCCGGGACCGATCACCACGCCGGCCTTGACGACCGCGCCCGCCTCGACCGTGACGTAGGCGCCGATATGGGCCGTCGGGTCGACCTGCGCGCTGGCGTGCACCAGGGCCGTCGGATGCACGCCCGGGGCCGGCGGCGCTTCACGCTGGGAAACAAAGTACTGCGCCGCACGTGCATACCAGGCATAGGGATTGGGGCTCACGATGCGCGCGCCCTCGTAGGTGGCCGCGACTTCCGGCGCATCGGCAGGCGACAGCACCAGCGCCGCCGCATGGCTCTGCGCGGCCAGGGTGCGCAGCTTGCTGTTGCTGAGAAAACTGATGTCGGAAGCGCCGGCACGGTCCAGCGGCGCGATGGCCATGACTTCGATGTCCGCGTCGCCCTCCAGTTGGCCGCCGAAACGCTCGACCAGCTCGGCTAGTCGGATTCCCTTGCTCTCCCCTCTCATCGCGGCTCTCCTCGCATGGCGCTGTCGGTATGTCCATTTGGACAAGCGGGCCTGAAGAGCGGTTCCAGCAACGGCGAGGTGCGCCAACCTGGATCAAACGTGGAACACTACAAGTTCAGAACAAGTCCATCTGCGCGCTGGCCTTGCCCTTTTGCCTGCCGTTCGACGCCGGCACCACCAGCGGCCGCCGGAACTGCGACGTGTCGAGCCGCTCGAAGCGCCCGCGCAACGCCCCCAGGCCGAGGCGCTCGACGGTCTTGTCGAAGCGCTGGCGGATCAGGTCGGCCCAGATGCCCTCGCCATGCATGCGGCGGCCGAAGTCGCTGTCGTAGTCCTTGCCGCCGCGCAGGTCGCGCACGCGGTTCATCACACGCTGGGCGCGTTCCGGGAAGTGCGCTTCCAGCCACTCCTGGAACAGCGGATTTACTTCCCAGGGCAGGCGCAGCACCACGTAATGGGCGCTGACCGCGCCGGCGTCGCGCGCCGCTTCCAGGATCTTCTCGATTTCCGGTTCGGTGACGAAGGGGATGATCGGCGCCACGCTCACGCTCACCGGTATGCCGGCGTCGGTCAGGGTGCGGATGGTGCGCAGGCGCCGCGCCGGCGTGGGCGCGCGCGGTTCGAGGGTGCGCGAAATTTCCGAGTCGAGCGTGGTGAGGGTGATCGCCGCACAGGCCTGGGCATTGGCCGCCATCGGCGCCAGCAGGTCGATGTCGCGCTCGATCAGCGAGGACTTGGTGACGAGCCCGACCGGGTGCCGGCATTCGTGCAGCACTTCGAGCACCTGGCGCGTGATGCGGCGTTCGCGCTCGCAGGGTTGATAGGCGTCGGTGTTGACGCCGATGGCGATGTGCTCGGGCTTGTAGGATGGGCTGGCGAGCTCGCGCCGCAGCAGCTCGGCCGCGTTGACCTTGGCGAAGATGCGGCTCTCGAAGTCCAGGCCGGGCGAGAGACCGAGGTAGCTGTGGCTCGGCCGCGCAAAGCAGTAGATGCACCCGTGCTCGCAGCCGCGGTAGGGATTGAGCGAAACATTGAACGGGATGTCGGGCGAGCTGTTGCGCGAGAGGATGGACTTTGCCACCTCGTCGGTCACGACGGTCTTGAACGGTGCCGGCGCGCCGCCCTCTTCCACTACGGCCCAGCCGTCATCGAAGCGTTCGCGGCCGTTGACGTCGTAACGGCCCTGGATGTTGGAGACGGCGCCACGCCCTTTCGTGGCGGCAGGCGCTGGCGCGAGCACGATCTGCTCGGCGCTGTATTCCCGGTCAATTGTTCGTTCGCGATCGGCCATGCGGCACCTGTACTGTATATTTACACAGTATGGTACGCTGCTATTCCCTGCAATTCAAGCGCGGCACGAACGCTGCCTGTTGTTCGACGAAACCGTCGAAGGCCGCGAACAACGGTGCATAGGGCGCGCCGTCGCCCCCGAGCTGGGCCAGGGCGTAAGCGCTGGCCTCCAGGGTGGACAGCTGGTCGGGCGCATGCGCCTTGCGGATACGGTAGTGCGAGGCCGGCATGTCGCGCAGCGCCAGGCGTGGCAGCTGCTGCAGGGCCGGGTTCAGGTACAGCATCTTGCGGCTTTTACGCCACGTTGCATCGAGCACGACCAGGCGAATTTCCTCCGGCGCGGGCAAAGGGGCCGGCGCCGGCGACTGGCTGTTCGCGGACGACTGGCTGTTCGCGGGCGTCTCCGGGTAGAGCAGCACGGGAGTGCGCCCGTCCGCATGCAGCAGCGCGTCGAGGCGCGCCGGTTCGAAGGTCTCGCCTACCTCGAGCACGCTGCCGGCCACGCTCAGGTGCAGCAGGCGCGCGCTGTTCTTGGCGTTGGCCACTTCGAGCGGGTGCTGCAGGATCAGCAAGGCGGCCGGCGATCCCACCGGGCGCACCCAGCGGCAAATGCAGGCCGGTCGCGCGCGCAGGCAGGCGGCGCAGGTGGCGCGGCGGGAACTTGGGGGCTGGCTCATCGGCGCTCGGGCAAAAGGCGCCGATTGTAGCAGCCCGGGGGCGGCTCCCGCCGCCCGCCCGCTTACGCAGGCTGGCCCTGTTGCTGGCGCAGCGCCGCCAGCGCGCCGCTCCAGGCCACCACCTGGTCGAGCATGGCGTCGACCGACTTCGCCTGGTGGGCGGCCGGCTTGAAGGTGGCGAAATTCTCGAAGTCGGTGAACAGCGACAGCATCACCTGGGCGCGCACGTCGGCCACCATCAGTTCGCCCATCACCAGGCGCAGGCTCTCGATGGCGCGGGCGCCGCCGGCGCTGCCGTAGCCGACGAAGCCCGCGGCCTTGTTGTTCCATTCCTTGTACAGGAAGTCGATCGCGTTCTTCAGTGCGCCCGAGGTGCCGTGGTTGTACTCGGGCGTGACGAACACGAAGCCGTCGAACTCGGCGATCTTCGCCGCCCAGGCGAGGGTGTGCGGTTGCGAGTACTGGCCCATCGAAGGCGGCACCGGCTCGTCGAGCAGGGGCAGCTTGAAATCCTCGATGTCGACCAGCTCGTATTGCGCATCGCTGCGCTTGCCCGCCGTCTCCATCACCCAGCGCGCCACGTCCAGCGCCTTGCGCCCGGGACGGGTGCTGCCAACGATAACCGCCACCTTGATCATGATCGCCTCCTCGCAAGCCAGGGAACACTCCCGCGCCCATTCTAGTAAGTTGCCCGAGGCGGGCGCGCCGCGTTGCAAGGGAACAAAAATGCCTGCTTATCTGCGCCCGGTAAGACGTCCCAGCAGGCCGATCACCTGTTCGAGGTCGTAGGGCTTGGCGAGGATCTTCACGTCGGGGATCGAGACACGGCGTTCGGTGTAGCCGGTGGCGAGCACGACCGGCAACGCCGGCCAGCGTTCGCGTACCAGCGCCGCCAGGTCGATGCCGCTGATGCTGCCCGGCATGACGATGTCGGAAAACACGATATCCACGGCCGCGCCGCGCTCGAGCAGCGCGCGCGCCTCCTCGCCATTGACGGCGACGCGCACCGTGAAGCCGGCGGCACGCAAGCCCTCGACCACCGCTTCGCGCACCAGCGCGTCGTCCTCGACGAACAGGACGGTGGCGCCGGCGCCGGGCGCGGCGCCGTCCGGCGCGCTGTCGGGTACGGCAAGCGGCGGGGCAGGCGTCATGGCATCCGACACGGTAGCCGGCGCGGTAGCCGACGCGGTATCCGCATCGGTGCCCGGCGCGGCGCCCGGCGCAGCCGCCGGCACGCCGGACGTCTCGGCCGGCCGGACGGCGCCGTGCGCCGCCGCAGGGGCCGCATCGTCCGCCGCCGATTCGTCGGCGCGCGGCAGGTAGATGTGCACGCGGGTTCCCTTGCCGGGCGTGCTGTGCAGGGTCAGCGTGCCCTGCGCCTGGGTGGCGAAGGCATAGGCCTGGGCCAATCCCAGTCCGGTGCCCTGCCCCGTCGGCTTGGTGGTGAAAAACGGATCGAGGGCGCGCGCCAGCACTTCCTGGGTCATGCCGGCGCCCTCGTCGGACACCGTCAGGTGCACATAGTCGCCCGGCGCCAGGCCCGGCGGGGACGCCTGCTCGGCCTTGCGCGCCGCGATGCGCAGCGTGCCCCCGGCCGGCATCGCGTCGCGCGCATTGATCGCGAGGTTCAGCAGCGCCAGGTCGAACTGCAGCGGCTCGACCGTGACCGGCCACAGGCCGGCCTCGAACGCGGTCTCGATCCGGACCTTGTCGCCGACCGCGCCGCGGATCAGGTTCAGCGCGCTGGCAAGCTGGGCGTTGGCATCGACCGTCACCAGCCGCCCCTCCTGCACCCGGCCGAAGGAGCCGAGCTGGCCGGTCAGCGTGGTGGCGCGCGCGACGGTGCGCCTGCAGGTCTCGATCAGGCGCTGCAGGTTCGGCTCCCTGGCCTGCATCGCCGCCAGTTGCAGGGCCGTGGTCAGGGTCTGCAGCAGGTTGTTGAACTCGTGCGCGATGCCGGCCGTCAGGCGCCCCAGCGACTCGAGCTTCTGGCCGCGCAGCAGCGCGCCCTGCGCCTGCTCGGTCGCCAGGATCGCCTCGTTGACACGGTGCTCGAGCTCGCGCTTCGAGCGCCGGATCTGCTTGCTGGCCTCGACCATGCGCCAGGCCACGGTATCGACTTCCTCCAGCCCGTAGGGGCGATACGGAATCTCCTCGCCGTCGGCCAGGCGGTCGGCGCAACGGCCCAGGTATTCGACCGGCGCCACCGCGCGGCGGGCAAACCAGCGTCCGACGGCCACCGCCAGCACCAGCAGCAGCGCCATCATCGCCGCCAGCAATGCCGCGGCCTCGAGCGGCACGCGCCGGACCTCGGCGTTCGGAATGCTGATCAGGACCCGCCACTGGGAATTCGGTACCGTGCTGGCCAGGGTGCGCACCGGGACGCCCTCCAGGGTCTTGCTGTCAAAGAAAAAATTCCGGGTCGTGGCGGCCAGGTGCCGGCGCGTCTGCTCGCGCAACAGCATGCCGACGTAATGCCCGGGGTCGCGCGAGCGGGCCGCGATACGGCCGTTGCGGTCGGTCACGTTGACGCTCCAGGTGGCCGGGAACTGCTGGCGCTGTACCAGGCGCTGCAGGATGCCGACGTGGATGCCCAGCACCAGGTGGTAGCGGGTCTTGCCGTCGACCACGACCGGCACCTGCATCATGAAGTCGTAACGCTGCAGCCGCGGCAAGAAGAACAGGTCCGAGATCAGGGTCTGTTCGCCGCCCAGGCGCTGCATCAGCGCCGGCAAGTTCGAGGGATCGCGCCCGCTCAGGGGCATTCCCAGTGGGCGATTGGTGTTCAGCAACGACTTGCCGTCCAGGCCATACAGGACCGCCACCGCGTCGACGCCCTCGGCAGCACGGCGTGCATGCTCGTGGAACTCGGCATGATCGCCGCTGGCCAGCGCCGGCGAGGCCGCCAGCGTGCGCAGGATGCCTTCGTGGTGGCGCATCTCGTTGTCGATCAGCAGGGCAAAAGCCCGGCCGGTCTCGGCAATGTTGCGCTCCTGGTCCTTTTGTTGTTCCTCGTAGACATAGGCGACCGCCAGCGCAGCGCCGATGAACGAGGGGACCAGGAGGGTAACGACAAGGATCAGCAGCCGGTTCCGGAAACGCATTGTGGTCGGGTCCTCCTGGGCCGGCATACAGCATGAAACGACGATGACACTGCCGGGGTCCTGCGCCTGACCGGCAACGAGAAGCCGGCAGCGCGCCGGCTCACCGGGCGATTATACAAGAGGCAACCTTGTTCGCCTGTTCACTTATTTCCTTGCTCTTCGGGCAAGCTTGTAAACGTTCGCTATTGATCTATGTAAGCATCTTTGCCACACGCGAAAATTTAGCTCTGGAATTGCCCAATCGGATATTGCCCTAGGCCATCGGCCTGCCTAGAATCAACTTATTCCGCCAAGCAATCTGTCGCACCGGCAGACACTTTCCAGAGTCGCCCATGTTCCAAGTTCGCCCAGCAGCCGTCCGCCGCATCGCCACCGTCCTCCTCGCCAGCCTCGCCATGTTGCCAGGCCTGGCGATCGAACAGGAGCTCCAGCTCGACTACCGCATGAACGAACGGGTCGTGCAGGTGCCGGCCGGCCGCGACGGCCGCGCCATGCTCGAGACCACCGTGTTCCGTCCGAACGGCCCCGGCCCCTTCCCGCTGCTCGTCATCAATCACGGCAAGGATCCGGGCAGCCCGAGCGCCCAGCCGCGCGACCGCTTCTACTACATGGCCGCCGCCTTCGTGAAACGCGGCTACGCCGTGATGGTGCCGATGCGCCAGGGTTTCGCCAATTCGACCGGCCGCTACCGCGACCGCGGCTGCGACATGACCGCCAACGGCTACCTGCAGGCCGAGGACATCCGTGCGGCAATCGACTACGCCCGCACCCAGAGCTGGGTCGACGCCGAGCATGTGATCGTCGCCGGCCAGTCCTACGGCGGCCTGGCCACGATGGCGCTCGGCACCGAGCAGCTGCGCGGCGTGCGCGGCCTGATCAACTTCGCCGGCGGCCTGCGCGACGACAGCGCCGGCTGCGGCTGGCGCTCGGCCCTGGTCTCGGCCTTCGCCGAGTACGGCGCGAACAACAAGATCCCGAGCCTGTGGATGTACGGCGAGAACGATTCGCTGTTCGGCCCGGACCTGGCGAACCGCATGCACGAAGCCTTCCAGCAGGCGGGCGGCAAGGCGCGCCTGGTCGAGTTCCCCTCGTTCAAGCGCGACGCCCACGGCATGCTGGCCAGCCGCGACGGCGAGAAAATCTGGCTCGACGACACCATGCGCTTCCTGCGCCAGATCGGCATGCCGACCGAGGTGGTCTACAACGTGCCGCCACCGCCGACCCCGGCGCGCACCAACTACGCCCAGCTCGACGATATCGAGGCCGTGCCCTTCCTGTCGGAGAACGGACGCCGCGCCTATGCCGACTACCTGACCAAGATGACGCCGCGCGCGTTCGCGGTGTCGCCGAGCGGCGCCTGGACCTGGGCCGAGGAAGGCGAAGCGCCGGAAGCGCGCGCCCTGGCGACCTGCTCGGCCAAGAGCACCGAGCCCTGCAAGCTGTACTCGGTCGACGACTATGTGGTGTGGAACGGCGAGCGCCTCGATGCTGCCGAGAAGGCCTCGATGACGGCCTCGATCGCCGCCCCGGCCGATCCGAACGCGCCGGGCGCGGTGGGCAGCACGGTGCCGACGCCCCAGCCGGCGGCCCAGCCTGCAGCGGCGCCGGCAGAATAACTCGCCGTTTATTTCATCCAGTAATTTGTACAGTCAAGCCGCCGGCGCACCCTTGTGGTGCGCCGGATGCGTTTACACGCAGCACACGCGACATGGCGCAAACCCGTCCCGCGGTCGAGCCCGGAAAATGGGGCACACCACCATTCGGAGCCATTCATGCGGTGCTTCACCCGGATCCTCTTCGCCATGCTGGCGCTGGCCCTGCTGCCGGCGGGGCCGGCGCGCGCCGCCAACAACGATCCGGTGGTGCTGGTGCACGGCTTCCTCGGCTTCGGACCCGAAGCCTTCCCCACCAGCGGCTACCTGTACTGGGGCGGTTACCACGACATCGCCGGCCACCTGCGGCTCTACAAGGGGCCGCGCACGGTGTTCACCGCCACCGTCGGCGCGATCAGCTCGAACTGGGACCGCGCCGCCGAGCTCTACGCGCAGATCAAGGGCAGCTGCGTCGACTATGGCCTGAATCACTCGCGCACGCCGCTGCCCGGGCAGGAACAGAAGCCCTTCGGGAAATGCTGGGCCGCCGACCCCACCAACAACCCGCAGGGCTATCCGCTGGCGCTCTACCCGGCCTGGGATGCCGCGCACCCGCTCCACTTCATCGGCCACAGCCAGGGCGGCACCACGCTCCGCGCCCTGGTCGAGCTGCTCGAACACGGCGCGCCCGGCAAGGGAGACGGCGAGCTCTACCAGGGCGGCAAGACCGGCTGGGTGCGCAGCGTGACCACCCTCTCGGCGCCGCACAACGGCACCACGCTGCGCGACGCCGTGCTCGACATCCTGCCCCAGCTGCGCTCGCCGCTGCGCGACCTGATCGAGGCCGATTTCCAGCGCTGGGAACTGGCGCCGGACGGCGCACGCGACTTCAACCTGTGGGCGCGCACCTCGCCCCACGTCTACTACTTTTCGGTCGGCACCCTGGCGACCGAGGCCGGCGCCTGGTGCTGCAACGGCACCGACCGCGCGATCGCCCCGATCCAGAGCTCGAACCACCAGTACCCGCGCGTCGACATGATCCCCTATTTCAAGACCTATGCCGGCGAATGGATCGTGCCCTCGGTGCGCCAGCACGGCATGGGCGGCTACACGCAAAGCGCGCCGGGGCGGGTACGCGTCGACAGCGAATGGTTCGCCAACGACGGCGTGGTGAACACGGCCAGCATGCGTGCGCCGGCCGGCCACCCGGTGCGCGAGTTCGACGGCACGCCGGTGCGCGGCACCTGGAATTTTCTCGGGAATTACCGGGGGTACGACCACTTCGATATCCTGAACTGGCCAAACAAGGGGCCGTCGGCGGATCCGATCTACGAGCGGATCAGCGATATCATTTTTGGCTTGTGATTGCCCGGCGCTTCGCGGCGCAAGGTTTGGCTCGGATCAACCGCCGTAGCGCGTGGACACAGGTGTCCACCCTACGAAAAGCCGGGCGCAAAACCTTATGGTTGTAGCCGTTGTAGGGTGGACACCCGTGTCCACGCGGTCGAACGCTTGAATGAACGCACCGCGTCGCGCAGCGCACGACGACGGCCGCACTCCCACCCCGAACTGATCGCCCTCTACCCTGTCATGCCGCCGAACGCAGCGCGCGCGCCAGGTCCGACAGGCGGTAGGGCTTGTTGACGAAGGCGAAGTCGCTCAGGTTGGCGTGCTCGAGCTTCAGGGCCGGCAGCGGATAGCCCGAGGCCAGGATGATCTTCACATCCGGATAATGCTTGCGCGTATAAGCCGCCAGCTCGACGCCGTTCATCCCGTGCGGCATGATGACGTCGGTGAACAGGATGTCGATGTCGCGGCTCTGCAGGAGCGCCAGTGCTTCCTGGCCGCTGGAGGCGGTCAGGACCTGGTAGCCCATGCTGATGTAGAGCGCCGAGGCGACGTCCAACAGGTCCGGCTCGTCCTCGACGATCAGCACCGTCTCGGTAATTTCCTGCTGGGCCGGCAGGTCCTGGCCAGGCGCGGCCGGCAGGTAGATCGAGATCGACGTGCCCTCGCCCGGTGCGGTGCGGATCTTCACCTCGCCGCCGGACTGCTTGATGAAGCCGTAGACCTGGGACAGGCCGAGGCCGGTGCCCTTGCCCACCTCCTTGGTGGTGTAGAAGGGCTCGAAGGCGCGCTCCGCGGTCTCGGGCGACATGCCGGTGCCGGTGTCGGCCACCGTCACCTTGACGTAGGCGCCGGGGGCCAGGCCGTTGACTTCGCGTTCGGCCAGCTCCACGTTCCCGGTATCGATGCACAGGCGCCCGCCCTCGGGCATGGCGTCGCGCGCATTCACCACCAGGTTCAGCAGGGCCGACTCGAAGCGGGCGCTGTCGATGACGGTGGCGCGGATCTCCGGCGCCAGGTGCACCTCGAAATCGATCGCGGCGTTGACCGCGCGCCGCAATACCGACTCGAAGCCCGAGATCAGCCGGTTGACGCTGTGGGTTTCCGGCTGCAGCGGCTGCTGGCGCGCGAAGGCGAGCAACTGCTGGGTGAGCGTGGCGCCGCGGTCGATCGCGCGGCGCATGCTGTCGAGGGTCTTGGCGTCGGCCCCGCCGCCGCTACGCAGCGTCAATACCTCGAGGCCGCTGGCCAGCACCGACAGCAGGTTGTTGAAGTCGTGGGCGATGCCGCCGGTGAGCTGGCCGATCGATTCCATCTTCTGCGCCTGGAACAGCGCCGCGTTGGCTTCGGCCAGGGCGTCGGCCGCGGCCTTCTTCTCGGTCAGGTCGCGCGTGACCTTGGCAAAGCCGATCAGCTCGCCCTCCTCGTCGTGGATGGCGTCGATGATGACGTGGGCCCAGAAACGGGTGCCGTCCTTGCGCATGCGCCAGCCTTCGGCCTCGTAGCGCCCTTCCCTGAGCGCGGTGCCGAGCGCGCGCGCCGGCAGGCCGCTTTCGCGGTCCTCGGGCGTGTAGAAGCTGGAAAAGTGCTGGCCGACGATCTCCTGCTCGGAGTAGCCCTTGATGCGTTCGGCGCCGCCGTTCCAGTTGCTGACCACGCCTTCCGGCGACAGCATGTAGATTGCATAGTCGGACACGCCCTGCACCAGCAGGCGGAAGCGTTCCTCGCTGGCGCGCAGCGCGTCCTGGGCTTTCTTGCGTTCGGTGATGTCGCGCGTGATCTTGGCGTAGCCGAGCAGGTTGCCGTGCTCGTCGTGGATCGGGTCGATGATGACGCTGGCCCAGAAACGGGTGCCGTCCTGGCGCACGCGCCAGCCTTCAGCCTCGTATTTACCCTCCGCCAGCGCGGTGGCCAGGGCACGCGCCGGCAGGCCGCTGGCGCGGTCCTCGGGCGTGTAAAAGCGCGAAAAATGTTCCCCCAGGATCTCGGGCGCCTCGTAGCCCTTGAAGCGGCGTGCGCCGCTGTTCCAGCTGCTGACGTGGCCTTCCGGGTCGAGCATGTAGATCGCATAATCCCGGATGCCCGAGATCAGGTACTGGAAGCGCTGTTCTTCGGTCAGGTCCTGCTTGACGTGAATTCTCTTGTTCATGGGCGGATGGCGCGCCTGCGGTGAGGGAAACATCTTATGATAACTCCAATATCTGCAATCCTGCCACGCGCAAATCATCCCTGCGCAGCCCGGCACCCACCGGCGTCAAGCACGATTTGTCTCGAAATCATTGCTGTCCGTGCCAATGTCGGTTTCGCGGCGTAATGACAGGGCATTGCCTTACATCCAGGCTTGGCTTTCACGCTAGAATAGCGGTTTCGTAACCCAGCCGTGCCGAGCTCGCGCATCATGAAAACAGGCCCATCCGTACCGCTCGACCTGTCCAGCTGCGACAAGGAACCGATCCGCACCCCCGGCAGCATCCAGCCGCACGGGTTCATGCTCACCCTCTCGCCCGCGCTGCAGGTGCTGCAGGCCAGTGCCAACCTGTCGCGCTGGCTCGGCGTCGACGCCGCCGCCGCCGGCGGGCGTCCGCTGGCCGAGGTCATCGGCGAGGCGGCCGCCACGCGCCTGGCGCCCGGGCTCGATGGCGGCAAGCTGGGCAACCGTCCGTTCTACCTCGGCACGGTCACGGCCGGCAACGGCCAGCATTTCGATGTCCTGGCCCATGCCTGGGATGGCCTGGTGATCGCCGAGTTCGAAGCCGTCGAGCGCGACGCGCCGGCGGGCTTTCGCGAGCTCTATCCGCTGCTCGGCGAATTCCTCCTGAAGGTCAACGAAAGCGAGTCGGTCGAGTCGCTGGCCGCGCTGGCGGCGTATCACGTGCGCATGGTCACCGGCTACGGGCGCGTGATGGTCTACCAGTTCGACCGCGACGGCCACGGCCACGTGATGGCCGAGTCGAAGGAAGACAGCTACCACTCCTACATGGGCCAGCGCTTCCCGGCCACGGACATCCCGACCCAGGCGCGCGAGCTGTACACGCTGTCGCCGATCCGCCTGATCCACAACGCCGACTACACCCCGGCCCCGCTGCTGCCCGCGCTCAATCCGGTCACGGGCGCGCCGAACGACCTGTCGTTCGCCGCCCTGCGCAGCGTCTCGCCGGTGCACCTGCAATACATGCGCAACATGGGCACGCTGGCATCGATGTCGGTGTCGCTGGTGGTCAAGGGCCAGCTGTGGGGCCTGATCTCCTGCCACAACGCCGGGCCGGCTCCGCTCGAGTTCGAGAAGCGCACCGCCTGCGAGCAGCTGGGCCAGGTCCTGGCGCTGTGCATCGAGTCGCGCGAGGACGCCGCCGAGCTGCAGTTCCGCCTCGAAGTGCGGCGCATGATGGTGGCGATGCTGGCCAACCTGACCAAGGGCGCCGACATCATCGACAACATGCGCACAGTGTTTCCCGAGCTACTGCGCTTCGCGCGCGCCGGCGGGGTCGCGATCGTCGCCGACGAGCGCGTGCTGACCTACGGCGACACGCCCGACGACGAGGACATCCACGACATCGTCGGCTGGCTCGAGCAGCAGGGCCACGGCGGCGACGTGTTCCACACCGATGCGCTGTCGCTGCACTTCCGCGCCGCCGCCCGGCTCACGCGCAATGCCAGCGGCCTGCTGGCGATGCCGATCTCGCGCGTGCACAAGCACTACCTGCTGTGGTTCCGCCCCGAGCTGGTGCACACCATCGAATGGGCGGGCAACCCGCATGAGAAGGAAGCAGTGCCGGGCACCATGGTGCAACTCACGCCGCGCACCAGCTTCGCCGCCTGGCGCGAGGAAATCCACGGCATCAGCCTGCCCTGGCACGTCGCCGAGATCGAGCTGACCGGCGAATTCCGCAGCGCCCTGCTGGGCATCGCCCTCGAGCGCGCCGAGCAGATGGCCGAACTGGCCGAAGAACTGGGCCGCGCCAACAAGGAGCTGGAAGCCTTCTCGTACTCGGTCTCGCACGACCTGCGCGCGCCGCTGCGCCACATCGTCGGCTTTTCCGACCTGCTGCTCGAATCGAGCGGCAGCGAGGATGGCAACCTGCGCCAGCGCTTCCTCACCAACATCAAGGAGTCGGCGCGCCTGGCGGGCAAGCTGGTCGACGACCTGCTGAGCTTCTCGCAAATGGGCCGCGCCGCGCTGCGCCCGGTCGAGGTCGACATGTCGCACCTGGTCGACTCATGCATCGACAAGATGGCGATGGACCTGCAGGGCCGTCATATCGAGTGGGACATCGCGCCGCTGCCGCGCGTCGTGGCCGACCCGACCTTCCTGCACCTGGCGATGTCCAACCTGCTCTCGAACGCGGTCAAGTTCACGGGCCAGCGCGATCCGGCCGTGATCCGCGTCTGGGCCGAGCAGGATGCAAGCGACACCGTGTTCCACGTCGCCGACAACGGCGCCGGCTTCAACATGGACTACGTCCACAAGCTGTTCGGCGTGTTCCAGCGCTTGCACCGGATGGAAGACTTCCAGGGCACCGGCATCGGCCTGGCCAACGTGCGCCGCATCGTCGAGCGCCACGGCGGGCGCGCCTGGGCCGAATCGACCCAGGGCCAGGGCGCCACTTTCTCGTTCAGTATCCCGCGCA
This sequence comes from Massilia haematophila, assembly GCF_042647645.1. Classification (NCBI taxonomy): domain Bacteria; kingdom Pseudomonadati; phylum Pseudomonadota; class Betaproteobacteria; order Burkholderiales; family Oxalobacteraceae; genus Massilia; species Massilia haematophila. The sequence continues at coordinate 2,533,225 of NZ_JBHRVV010000001.1, forward strand.
AACTCGCATTACCTTAAGAGCCACACACCATCATGCTAAAACCGATCCTGCTGGTCGAAGACAATCCTCACGACCTCGAACTGACCCTGGTGGCGCTGGCGAAGAGCCAGCTCGCCAACGAGGTCGTGGTGGTGCGCGATGGCGCCGAGGCGCTCGACTACCTGCTGCGCCGCGGCGAGTTCGCCCAGCGCGCCGAAGGCAATCCCGCCGTCACCCTGCTCGACCTGAAGCTGCCGAAGATCGACGGCCTGGAGGTGCTCGACAAGATTCGCAGCACCGCCCACCTGAAGAGCATGCCGGTGGTGATGCTGACCTCCTCGAAGGAAGAGCAGGACCTGGTGCGCAGCTACGAGCTGGGCGTCAACGCCTACGTGGTCAAGCCGGTCGACTTCAAGGAATTCGTGCGCGCGATCGCCGATCTCGGGATCTTCTGGGCGGTGCTGAACGAACCGCCGCCGGGCTCGCAGCGCTACGTGCGGCCGAGCTAGGATGCCCTCGCGGCAGGAAGCCTCCTGCCGCGTTTCGTGAATCAAGAGAAAAACAACCAGGCGACGCAAGCCGCCATCAGGGGCCTGATCGGGCGTTCTAGGAGGCCCGCGCCGGCGAATGGCCGGTGGCCTTCGGGGCCTTGCGGTTACGCCGCAGCAGATGACGGATGCGCGCGCTCAGCGCGTCCGGATGATAGGGTTTCTGCAGCAGGTGCACCGTGGGACTGAGCTTCCCCTCGTGCGCGAGCACGCCTTCCGCATATCCCGAGGTATACAAAATCTGCGCCTGCGGCAGGCAGCGGCGCAGCACTTCGCCCAGCTGCAGGCTGCTTACCGGCCCCGGCATGATCACGTCGGTGAACACCAGGTCGATGTGGCGTCCGCTCTCGATCAGCTCCACCGCGCGGGCGGCGTCCGGCGCCTCCAGCACCTCGTAGCCGAGCGCCGACAGGATCGCGCAGGTCGAGGTGCGTACATCCGCCTCGTCCTCCACCACCAGGATTGTCTCCAGGCCGCCGCACAGCGGCGTGTCCACGGTCGGCTCCGGCGCCGCCGCCTCGACCTCGCTGCGCGGGAGGTAGATGCACACGCTGGTGCCCATGCCGGCCTGGCTGCGCAGCAGGATCTCGCCGCCGGACTGCTTGACGAAGCCGTAGGCCATCGACAGGCCGAGCCCGGTCCCCTGCCCGACCGGCTTGGTCGTGAAGAAGGGCTCGAAGGCGCGCTGCAGCACTTCGGGCGGCATGCCCTTGCCGGTGTCGGCGGTCTCGATCATCACGTAGTCGACGGCCGGCACCTCGGGCGGCGCGTCGGCGGCGTCGACGTTGGCGGCGCGGATGGTCAGCGTGCCGCTGCCGTCCATCGCGTCGCGCGCGTTGATGGCCAGGTTCAGCAGGACATTGTTGAGCTGGTTGGGGTCGGCCAGGGTGCTGCCCAGCGACGGATCGATGTCGGTGACGATACGCGCACTGGGGCCGAGCACGCGGCGCATCATGTCGTCCATCTCGCGCAGCAGGTGGCCGGGATTGAGCACCACCGACTGCAGCGGCTGGCGCCGCGCGAAGGCCAGCAGGTGCGAGGACAGCTTGGCGCCGCGCTCGACGCCGGCCAGCGCCATCTCGACGCGGGCACGGGCGGCGTCGTTCAATCCACCCACCAGCTTGAGCAGCTGCAGGTTGCCGCCGATGATCTGAAGGACGTTGTTGAAGTCGTGGGCGACGCCGCCGGTGAGCTGGCCGATCGCCTCCATCTTTTGCGCCTGGTGCAGGGCCGACTGGCTGGCGGCGAGCTCTTCCTGGCTGTGGCGCAGCGAGACGAAGGCCTGGTCGCGCTCGCGCCGCGCGATGCAGGCGGCGCTGTGGTACTGCACGCGCGCGACCAGCTCGCGCGGGTCGGGCCACTTGACCATGTAGTCGTTGGCGCCGGCGGCAAAGGCGCGCGCCTTGATCTCGGGATCGTCTTCGGAGGACAGCAGGATGACGGGGATGTGTTCGGTCTCGCGGTTGGCGCGCAGCAGGCGCGTGACCTCGAAGCCGTCGAGCTCGGGCATGCGCAGGTCGACCAGCACCACCGTCGCGCCGATTTCCAACACCAGCTCGACTGCGCGCGCGGCGTTCGACTCGTAACGCAGGACGTGCTTCACGCAAGTCCGCAAGCCATGCTCGATGATCTGCTGGGAGAAAGGCTCGTCGTCGATCAAGAGAATGGAACAGCGGCTGGTTTCGTCTTCGATCATTGCCCTACACCCTATCTGCTGTCAGGAATCCCGTCATGTATTTGCTTTTTGGGAAGCATTAATTCTACACCAATGTGCAACAGCGAGCTCGTCAAATTTGACAATTGTGCAGAGCGGTACTTGCGCCCGCCACCGGCGCCATCATATGGGAAGGACGATGTTTTCGAGCGGCGAGGAATGCATGAGTGCCCCGGTATGCCCCCTGTGCGGACGCGAGCTCGGCACGGTCAACATCGACCGTCACCACCTCGTACCGAAGACCTTCAAGGGCAAGGAACAGTTCCCCATTCATAAGATCTGCCATCGCAAGATCCACTCCGCCTTGTCCGAACGCGAACTACTGCGTTCGTATCACACCTGGGAGGCGCTGCGCAGCCACGACGACATCCGCGCCTTCATCGATTGGGTGGCGAAAAAGCCGCCTGAGTTCTATACCCGCACTTTTACGTCGAACGCGAAGAAACGCAAGTAAAAAGTTTTTACGCGTTGTCGACTTGACAAATTTGACGAATTTATTTCATGCTGGACATTCCTACAATAAAGGATTGTCGCATGGACTACGCCGAATACCTGCAACACGATGCCACCGCGCTGGCCCGGCGCGTCGCCCGCGGCGACGTGGCCGCATCCGAACTCCTGGCCCTGGCACTGGACCGCAACGCCGCCGTCCACGGCCGCATCAACGCTGTCTGCCGCCTGCTCGAACCCCAGGCGCGCGCCCAACTGGACCGCGCCATGGGTGGCGCGCTGGCAGGCGTCCCCTTCCTGATCAAGGACGGCGTGCAGGACTACGCCGGCGTGCCGACCAGCTTCGGCAGCCGCTCCATGCTCGGCTACGTACCGACCGAACACGCGAGCGTGGTGCGGCGCTACCTGGATGCCGGCCTGGTCGTGTTCGGCAAGACCAACCTGCCCGAGTTTGCCCTGAAGGCCGTCACCGATCCGCAGCTGTACGGCCGCAGCAGCAATCCCTGGGACCTGGGCCGCACCCCGGGCGGGTCCAGCGGCGGCGCGGCGGCGGCGGTGGCGGCCGGCATCGTTCCCATGGCGGCCGGCAACGACGGCGGCGGCTCGATCCGCATCCCGGCTGCCTGTTGCGGCCTGTTCGGGCTGCGTCCATCGCGCGGCCGCGTGTCCTCGGGCCCGGCGATCGGCGAAGTCTGGTTCGGCGCCTCCAGCGAAGGCGTCCTTTCGCGCAGCGTGCGCGATTCGGCGCTGGCGCTCGACATCCTCCAGGGTGCGGAACCGGGCGACCCGTTCGACATCGCCCCGCCGTCCGGCTCCTACGCCGACCTGATGCGGCGCGATCCCGGCAAGCTGCGCATCGGCTTTTCCACCGCCTCGCCGATCGGCACCGAGGTCCATCCGGAAGCGGTGGCCGCGGTGCAGCGCACGGCCAAGCTGCTGCGCGGACTCGGACACGAGGTCGAGGAAGCCGCTCCGCGGGTCGACGGCACGGCGCTGGCCGAAAGCTTCCTGCACATTTATTTCGGCCAGGTGCCGGCCATGGTCGCGCGCGGCCGGGCACTGGGCGCCGGGACCGGCGACGTCGAGCTGACGGGCCGCCTGCTGGCGACGCTGGGCGGCGCCATGTCGGGCGCGCGCCTGACGGCCCAGCTGGCGAAGTGGAATACGTTCAGCCGCGATCTCGCGCGCTTCCACGCGCGCTACGACATGCTGCTCACACCGACCCTGGCCGCCCCGCCGCTGCGCCACGGCGAAGGCGATCCGCCGGCGGCCGAGCAGTTCGTGCTCGACCTGCTGCAGCGCAGCGGCCTGCTGGGCATCCTGGCCCGGCTCGGGCTATTGGAAGGCACGGTGAACCGCATCGCGCGCGACAGCCTGCGCTTCGTACCCTTCACCCAGCTGGCCAACCTGACCGGCACCCCGGCAATGTCGGTGCCGCTGCACTGGACAGCGGACGGCCTGCCGCTGGGCGTGCAGTTCGTCGGACGTTTTGGGGCCGAGGACAGGCTGCTGCAGCTGGCGCACCAGCTGGAAGGCGCGGCGCCGTGGTTCGACAGGTTGTCGCCGCTGGCGCGCGAGGGATTGGGGCAGACCGGGAAGGTTCCCGCCAGCGTGGATGCTTGAACATGCGGGTTTCGTAGGGTGGACACCCGTGTCCACCCTTGACGGCGGCATTCTTCCAATTGCGCTCTATCGGATGCGCTGGCAATGCTCGACCGGTGAGACCGCGTGGGCACAGGTGCCCACCCTACCACGGCGTTCACCCGGTTTTCGTAGGGTGGGTTCTCGAACCCACGCCGTACCACGCGTGCACGTCGAAACACCTGCCAACAGAAAAGGCCGATGATCATCGCGTTGTTGCGAGATCATCGCCTCCTTGTTTCGAGCGCCGTACAGCGTGGGTTCAAGAACCCACCCTACCAAATCAGCTTACCAACGTCGCAATCGCATCCCCCACCTCCACCGTCTTCGCCGTCCCGCCCAGGTCCCCGGTCCGCGGTCCGGTGCGCAGCACCTCTTCGATCGCGCCGACGATGGCGTCGTGCGCCTCGCGCAGCCCCGCGGGCGCATCCGGCGCGTCGGCCAGGAAGCCCAGCATCATCGCGCCCGACCAGATCATTGCGATCGGGTTGGCGATGCCCTTGCCCGCGATGTCCGGCGCCGAGCCGTGCACCGGTTCGAACAGCGAGGGGAAGCTGCGCTCCGGGTTCAGGTTGCCCGATGGCGCGAGACCAATGGTGCCGGTGCAGGCCGGGCCCAGGTCCGACAGGATGTCGCCGAACAGGTTCGAGGCCACCACCACGTCGAAGCGCTGCGGCTGCAGCACGAAGCGGGCCGTGAGGATGTCGATGTGCTGCTTGTCGACCGTGACTTCCGGGTAGCCGGCGCCGACGGCGTCGGCACGGCCGTCCCACCAGGGCATGCTGATCGCGATGCCGTTCGACTTGGTCGCCACCGTCAGGTGCTTGCGCGCGCGCGACCGGGCCAGCTCGAAGGCGTACTTGAGCACGCGGTCGGCGCCATGGCGGCTGAACACCGACTCCTGGATCACGATCTCGCGTTCGGTCCCGGGGAACATGATGCCGCCCAGGTTCGTGTATTCGCCCTCGGTGTTCTCGCGCACCACGTAGAAATCGATGTCGCCCGGCTTGCGGTTGGCCAGCGGGCAAGGCACGCCCTCGAACAGGCGCACCGGGCGCAGGTTGATGTACTGGTCGAACTCGCGCCGGAACTTCAGCAGCGAACCCCAGAGCGAGATGTGGTCCGGCACCGTAGCCGGCCAACCGACCGCGCCGAAATAGATCGCATCCATGCCCGCGAGCTGCTCCTTCCAGTCGGGCGGCATCATGTCGCCGGTCTTCAGGTAGTAGTCGCAGCTGGCCCATTCGAACTGCGTGAACTCGAGCGCGAGACCGAAGCGCCGGGCGGCCGCCTCCAGGACTTTCAGGCCTTCCGGCAGGACTTCCTTGCCGATACCGTCGCCGGCGATCGCGGCGATCTTGAAACTGCGTGTCATGTGGTACTTCCCTTCTGGGCTTGCTTCGATAGAAAAGATGATCGTAGCAGTCTTTCCACAAGGGCGCAGACGGGACGGCAGGCGGTGGCCAAATTGCGGCTGCAAACGAAAAAGGCCGCATCTTGCGATGCGGCCTTCTCTTGTTCTGGCTCCCCGACCTGGACTCGAACCAGGGACCTGCGGATTAACAGTCCGTCGCTCTACCGACTGAGCTATCAGGGAATTGAGGCAATATTATAGCCGGCCGTTTTCGTTTTAGCCAGTGTCTCGCGAAAAATCCCAACCCGCACCCGCTGCGCCCCGCTTTGCTATAGTCTCGCCACCCTGGCCGCACGGCTTCACCACACTTCAATCACGACCATGACTACTTCCCGCATACTCGGCACTCCCCTCTCCGCTTCCGCCACCCGCGTGATGCTGCTCGGCTCCGGCGAACTCGGCAAGGAGGTCATCATCGCGCTGCAGCGCCTCGGCGTCGAGGTGGTGGCGGTCGACCGCTATCCGAACGCGCCCGGCCACCAGGTCGCGCACCGCGCCCATGTGATCGACATGACCGACGGCGATGCCCTGGCCGCGCTGATCGAGCAGGAACAGCCCGACCTCGTCATTCCCGAGATCGAAGCGATCGCCACCGACAAGCTGGCCGAACTGGAAGCGGCGGGCAAAATCACCTGCATCCCGACCGCGCGCGCGGCCCAGCTGACCATGAACCGCGAAGGCATCCGCCGCCTGGCGGCCGAGGAACTGGGCCTGCCGACCTCGCCCTACCGCTTCGCCAGCAACCTGGCCGAGCTGGAACAGGCCTGCGCGGCGGTGGGCTTCCCCTGCGTCGTCAAGCCGGTCATGTCCTCGTCCGGCAAGGGCCAGTCCAAGCTCGACGGCGCCGCCGACGTGCGCGCTGCCTGGGATTACGCCGCCGCCGGCGGCCGCGTCGACAGCGGCCGCGTGATCGCGGAAGGCTTCATCGACTTCGACTACGAGATCACCCTGCTCACCGTGCGTTCGCTGGGCGCGAACGGCGAGGTCGAGACCGCCTTCTGCGATCCGATCGGCCACAGGCAGGTGCAGGGCGACTACGTCGAATCCTGGCAGCCGCATCCGATGAGCGCACTGGCCCTCGCGCGTTCGCGCGAGATCGCGGAAAAGGTGACGGGCAATCTCGGTGGCCTGGGCGTGTTCGGCGTCGAGCTGTTCGTGAAAGGCGACATGGTCTGGTTCTCGGAAGTGAGCCCACGCCCGCACGACACCGGCATGGTGACCATGGTCACGCAACTGCAGAGCGAATTCGAGCTGCACGCCAAGGCCGTGCTGGGCCTGCCGGTGAACACCGCGCTGCGCACGCCGGGCGCCTCCGCCGTGATCTACGGCCAGCTCGACGAAGCCGGCATCGCCTTCGAGGGCGTGGCCGAGGCCCTGCGGGTGCCGGGCGCGGATATCCGCCTGTTCGGCAAGCCGGAATCGTTCGCGCGCCGCCGCATGGGCGTGGCGCTGGCCGGCGCCGGCGATATCGACAGCGCACGCCAGCGCGCGCTGGAAGCGGCAGGCAAGGTCAAGCCGGTGTCGGGCCACAAGTAACGCCCGCCAATAGCGGACCGCACACAGGGTCCGCAGGCGCGGCTGCCGACGCCGCGCCATCCTCCCCCCCCGGCAGTTCCGCCCCTCCCCGTCACACAATCCGATCCCATGCTTGGGCGCAGGCCGACACGCCTGTAGGCGCAAGCCTTATACCGGACGGCGCCAGGCTGCGATGTAATAGCCACGACTGCAAGCGTATCCGCACGCCGCGGATTTTCATGCACAGGCAAGCCGTGGGGCGAAGGTGACAAAGTGGCGTTCAAGTTGAAAAAGGTGATGGAGATGGTCGGACCATCGGCGGCATTGGTCTTCGCGGCATGGCTGCTGCAGTTGCTCGAACAGCGCCATGCCGCGACGCAGACGCGCTACCGCGAACTGATCGACGCCTTCCGCAACGGCGCCGACGGCAGGAGCGGCGTCATCATGAAGGATGACATCGATGCCTACCGCCAGCGCACAAGGTCGATGTTCTGCGCGACGCGCATCGGCATGACCGCGGGATTCCTGCTGCTGCTCTCGCTCATGATCGGCACCCTGGACGCCGTGCTCGAGGCCGACTGGCCGAAACTGTTCGGCGCGCCAGCCAACATGCTCAGGCTGCTGCTCGTGATTCCGGCCGCAGTCCTGGTTATCGCGGAAAACGCAATGACCAGGAAGCGCCAGGGCGCCGGGCTGGGCGACCGGAGCGGTTGCAACGATCAGCAGCCAGCCGGCGCTTCGTGCGCAGCCAGGAAAGCCGTGGGCGCGGTTCACGCCACGCTATCGAAGGCGAGTCGGCGCCCGGGATCGCCCTCGACGGGCCGGCTATCCATCGCCAGGCGAATATCCGACGCCAGCCTGGCCAGCATCTTCTTCGCTGCGGGCGAACTGAGGGGCTCGAAACGCAGGTTGCGCCAATCGACATAATTGCGCATCGCAACCAGGCTTGCCACGGCATCCGCCATGCGCTGCGCCTCATCGTTCAGCAGCGGACTGTCGATGTAGTAGACCGGAAGGATCAGGTCGCTGCGGCCGACCGCCCGCTCCAGCCTGACGAAGCGCTCGAACTCCTCCCGACATGCGTCGCTGCGGAAGAAACTGGGCGTGATGATGCAGATGAGGAAGTTGACCGACTCGATGCAGTCGCGGATTCGCTCGCGCCAGTTCTGTCCCCAGGCGATATCGTGCCGGTCCTGGAAGATGTCGAAGCGCATGCCCGTCTGTGCACGCACCTCGCCGCTCAAGCGCTCCCTGAAATCCGTCAGATAACCCGCGTCATGCTCGTCATCCGCCCGCACGTAGCTCATGAAGCCAATTGCATTGCTGCTCATACAAACCACCTTTCTCTTTCACTCGTCTAAAGCTCATCCATCGGATGATGCGTGCCAGACAACGGCTGCCCGAATGATGAGGCTGCATGTTAGAGCTAGTGGTCCGAGGAAAAATTCCGCGAGAAAATCGACTATTCGTGAGGACAACTGATCCGGCTCAAGGATTGTGCGGGATAGTAAACGGCAGCGCCCTGAAGAACGCCAAAAACAAAAAGGGCCGCATCTTGCGATGCGGCCCTTTTCGTGTACTTCCAAATTCTTGGCTCCCCGACCTGGACTCGAACCAGGGACCTGCGGATTAACAGTCCGTCGCTCTACCGACTGAGCTATCAGGGAATTGATGAAACGAATTATAACTGCTCAGCGGCATTACGCAAAGCGCCGTACGCGAATTCGTGCGGCGCCATGCCATCGGCCTCGCTTAGCCTTCGGGCTGCGCGCGCAGCGCCTTTCGGACGATCAATGCTTGCCGCGGCGGCGGCGGGCGGCGGCACCGGCCAGGCCCAGGCCCAGGCCCACCAGGGCCAGCGAGGCCGGCTCGGGGACCTCGCTCGCGATCGTGTACTGGATCACCCCCAGCGAACCGCGCAGGACCGACTCGCTATCGGCGCTTTGCCCGCCAAACGTGAAACGCAGGATCTCGCCCGCGCCGACATTGGTGAAGCTGTACGAACCCATGTGGCTGAAGGCACCGGGATACATGTTGCAGCAGCTGACGGTGCCGGCGTTGAGCAGCGAGGTCATGCCCTCGTCCGTGCCGGCGCGGAGGAAGGCCTGGGGCAAAGCGTACCCGTGAACGCCAGAATATTGCCAGAAGAAGTGGTAGTCGCCCGCCTTGTCGGCGACGGCGCTCGCGGCCCATGTCCGGGGCAGTCCCTTGGTTGACCTTGTTGTTGCTCGATGTAAAAGATGCCGACATGCAACACGCATGAAGCGCCGATGCAAAACAAAAAGCCACATCCTTGGATGTGGCTTTCGTTTTGCAGCTTTTACTTCTGCTGAATTCTGGCTCCCCGACCTGGACTCGAACCAGGGACCTGCGGATTAACAGTCCGTCGCTCTACCGACTGAGCTATCAGGGATTAGCTTGCTCTTCGCTCTGCACTTGCGTTCAAGTTCGAAGAGCCAAGATTTTAGAGGACTTTGGCGATTGCGTCAACGACGAGATCGATGTTTTTCGAATTCAGCGCGGCAACGCAGATGCGGCCGGTGTCGACCGCGTAGATCGACTGCTCGCGCAGCTTGCCGACCTGCTCCTTGGTCAGGCCCGAGTACGAGAACATGCCGACCTGTTCGCGGACGAAGGCGAAGTCGCGGCCCGGGGCCTTCTCGGCCAGCTTCTGCACCAGTGCCTCGCGCATTTCCTTGATGCGCACGCGCATGCCGGCCAGCTCGTCTTCCCACATCTGGCGCAGTTCCGGCGTCGACAGGACGGTCGCGACCACCTTGCCGCCGTGGATGGGCGGGTTCGAGTAGTTGGTGCGCACCACGCGCTTCAGCTGCGACAGCAGACGCGCCGCTTCCTCGGCGTTTGAGGCCACCACCGACAGCGCGCCGACGCGCTCGCCGTACAGCGAGAAGGACTTCGAGAACGAGTTCGACACCAACAGCGGACCGCCGGCCTCGACGAAGCGGCGCACCACGGCGCCATCTTCCGCAATGCCGGAACCGAAGCCCTGGTAGGCCATGTCGAGGAAAGGAACCAGGCCGTTCTGCTGCACGGCCGCGATCACCTGGCCCCACTGCTCCTGCGTGAGGTCGGCGCCGGTCGGGTTGTGGCAGCAGGCGTGCAGCACCACGATCGAGCCACGCGGCATCTTGTTCAGCGAGGCCAGCATGCCCTCGAAGTTCACGCCGTGGGTGGCCGGGTCGTAATAGGTGTAGTTGTTGACGATGAAACCGGCGCTCTCGAACAGGGCGCGGTGGTTTTCCCAGCTCGGGTCGCTGATGAAGACTTCCGACTCGGGTGAGAAACGCTTGAGGAAGTCGGCGCCGAGTTTCAGCGCGCCGGTGCCGCCCAGGGCTTGCACGGTGATCGCGCGCTTCTCTTGAATTACGGCGCTGTCGGCCCCAAATACGAGTTCCTGCACAGCCTTGTCGTACGCTGCCAGGCCGTCGATCGGCAGGTAGGTGCGCGGCGCCGGCTGCTCCATCAGCTTCGCTTCCGCCTTCTGCACGCACTGCAGCAGCGGCACCTTGCCATTGTCGTCATAGTAGACACCAACGCCCAGGTTGATCTTGGCCGGATTGGTGTCGGCGTTGAATGCTTCGGTGATGCCCAGGATAGGGTCGCGCGGGGCCATGTCGATGGCGCCGAAGAGGCTGGCGGAGGCTGAAGAAGTCATCGTGATAAACTGAATTGTCGGTGGGTTCGCAGCTGTTGTATAGACAACGGCTCTGCAACAAAAAGCATGTTGCAGTGCCGCAGGCGGATCCCCATTCTAGCAAAGGTCTTGAAACATGGCTGAAGTATCCAGCATAAGCGCTCCCGCAACCGGCCCCGAACCGACGGTGATCACTTACCCGAACTCACCCTTCAAGCTGCATCAGCCCTTCCCGCCGGCCGGCGACCAGCCGACCGCGATCGACGGCCTGGTCGAGGGCATCGAGGACGGCCTGATGTACCAGACCCTGCTCGGGGTGACCGGTTCCGGCAAGACCTATACGATGGCCAACGTCATCGCCAAGGCCGGCCGTCCGGCGATCGTGTTCGCGCCGAACAAGACCCTGGCCGCCCAGCTGTATGCGGAGTTCCGCGAGTTCTTCCCGCAGAACGCGGTCGAGTACTTCGTCTCCTACTACGACTACTACCAGCCGGAAGCCTACGTGCCGCAGCGCGACCTGTTCATCGAAAAGGACTCGTCGATCAACGAGCACATCGAGCAGATGCGCCTGTCGTGCACCAAGTCGCTGATGGAGCGACGCGACGTCGTCATCGTCGCCACGGTGTCGGCGATCTACGGTATCGGTAATCCGAACGAATACCACAAGATGATCCTGACGCTGCGCCACAAGGACAAGGTGGCCCAGCGCGACATCATCGCGCGCCTGATCCAGATGCAGTATTCGCGCAACGAGATGGACTTCGGCCGCGGCACCTTCCGCGTGCGCGGCGATACCATCGACATCTTCCCGGCCGAGCACGCCGAACTGGCGATCCGGGTCGAGATGTTCGACGACGAGATCGAGTCGCTGCAGCTGTTCGACCCGCTCACCGGCCGCGTGCGCCAGAAGATCCCGCGCTTCACGGTGTACCCGGGCTCGCACTACGTGACCCCGCGCTCGACCGTGCTGCGCGCGATCGAGTCGATCAAGGCCGAGCTGCGCGACCGCCTCGACTACTTCCGCAAGGAGAACAAGCTGATCGAGGAACAGCGGCTGGAGCAGCGCACCCGCTTCGACCTCGAGATGATGGCCGAGATCGGCTTCACCAAGGGCATCGAGAACTATTCGCGCCACCTGTCGGGCGCGATGCCGGGCGAACCGCCGCCGACCCTGGTCGACTACCTGCCGAAGGACGCGCTGATGTTCATGGACGAGTCGCACGTGCTGGTCGGCCAGCTGTCCGCCATGTACAACGGCGACCGCTCGCGCAAGACCAACCTCGTCGACTACGGCTTCCGCCTGCCCTCGGCGCTGGACAACCGGCCTTTGAAATTCGAGGAATTCGAAGGCAAGATGCGCCAGACGATTTTTGTGTCGGCGACGCCGGCGGACTACGAGAATGCGCACGCCGACAACGTGGTCGAGCAGGTGGTGCGCCCGACCGGCCTGGTCGACCCGCAGGTCATCGTGCGCCCCGCCCTGTCGCAGGTCGACGACCTGATGAGCGAGATCAACGACCGCATCAAGAAAGACGAACGCGTGCTGGTGACCACGCTGACCAAGCGCATGGCCGAGCAGTTGACCGAGTACCTGAGCGACCACGGCATCAAGGTGCGCTACCTGCACAGCGACATCGAGACCGTCGAGCGCGTCGAGATCCTGCGCGACCTGCGCCTGGGCACCTTCGACGTCCTGATCGGCATTAACCTGCTGCGCGAAGGCCTGGACTTGCCGGAAGTGTCGCTGGTGGCGATCCTGGACGCCGACAAGGAAGGTTTTCTCCGTTCCGAGCGTTCGCTGATCCAGACCATCGGCCGCGCCGCGCGTAACCTGAACGGCGTGGCGATCCTGTACGCCGACCACATCACCGACTCGATGCGCCGCGCGATCGATGAGACCGAACGCCGCCGCGCCAAGCAGATCGCCTTCAACGAAGCCAACGGCATCGTCCCGAAGGGCGTGCAGAAGAAGATCAAGGAGATGATCGACGGCGTCTACAGCAATGCCGCGCAGAAGGCCATGGCCGAGGGCGCTACCGGTCTGGCCGAGGCGGAAGCCGCGGCGAAGGTCGAGGGCATGAGCGAGAAGCAGATCAGCAAGGAGATCAAGCGCCTCGAGAAGCTCATGGTCGACCACGCCAAGAACCTCGAGTTCGAGAAGGCGGCCCAGGTGCGCGACCAGCTGCATGTGCTCAAGCAGCAGGCGTTTGGGGCGCCGGGGGCGGACAATGTGGTGTCGATGTTGGGGAAGTAAATTGGCAAAGCAGAACGGCGCCGGTGGCGCCGTTTTTTTGTGCTGACCATTTCGCCGATTTTCAACGTGTCAGACCGTGTGGGTTCAAGAACCCACCCTACGCCAACATCGGGTTTCGTAGGGTGGGTTCTTGAACCTACGCCTTCTCATCGCCGGCTGGCACGCGGCCCGTAACTGCCCCTACCGCTTGAACATCCTCGGATCGAAACTGAAGGTCCGCGCAATACTCAGCTTCACCTGGTCAAAGGCATGGTGCGCCGGGTTGATCACGAGATTCGCGCCCTCCCCCACGATCACCGACGGCACCCGCATGTAGAGGTGTTCGCGTTTCTTGAGGAAGGCCGTGCCGAAGGCGGTGGCGCTGCCGCCGTCGTCGAGCGAGTCCCAGCCCTCGGGCAAATCCTCTGCCGCGACGTCGAGCCCGAGTTCGGGATCGTCCGGCAGGTCGATCGCGACCAGCACCAGCGGCTCCTCGTCGACCTCCTCGGTGTGGACGAATTTTTCCAGCACGGCCAGTTCCACCGTCATCGCCGCGTACAGGGCTGGCTGCCCCTCGCTGTGCCAGTGGCCGCCGCTCGCGCGCGCGCCGGCGCAGCTGCGGTCGAGGGCGGCTTTTTCGATGGCGATTCTCCAGGTTCTCATGAGTGCTGTCGCTTGATCAATTGATGGGACCAGCATACAACGAGGGCTGGACGCTGCCGCGCACGGCTCGAGGAGTGCCCTAAAAAACAAAAGCGGCCCGCAGGCTAATGCCGGTCACTTAAGGCATTGACCAGTCGGCGGTTTGAGCTAAAACGGATTCACGATCAACGTGAATCCGTTTTTTATTATGGCTCTCCAACTTGACCTGGACTATGCGGCTGAGCTGGCACCGCATGAGTTTGAACGCTTCGCCAGCCTGATCGATCCAGCCTGGATCGACGAAGCCTTGCAGCAGACCAGGACAGTGTCATTGCGGCGGCGGCGCTTGCCGGCCGAACGCATGGTCTGGCTGGTCATCGGCCTGGCTCTGTTTCGCAATGAACCGATCTGGCATATCGTCCAGCAGCTCGATTTGGCCGAGGGCCCGACACCCAGTGCTCCCGTGCCCAGTGCTGCTGTAGCAGGGCGAGAGCGCCTTGGTGAGGCACCGATGGCATGGTTGTTCGAACGCTTGGCAAGCTGCTGGGGGAGCACTGCCATACCTGAACAAGGGCTGTTTCATGGGTTGCGCAGTTACGCCGTCGACGACGTGGTGTGGTCGCTGCCCGACACACCAGCCAACGGTGAAAAGTTTGGCCGAGGCTCGAACGCGCATTGCAAAGGCGCTTGGCCACAATTGCGCGCAGTCTGCTTGATGGACACCTACACTCACCTGATCCGCGCTGCCGAGTTTGGCGACTACGGCACCTCAGAGCTGAGCTTTGCCAAATCACTAATGCATAAGGTGCCAGATGGATCGTTGACGATCTTCGATCGTGCCTATCTCTCGGCAACCCTTCTTCTGGACTGGCAGCAGGCAGGTGAGCAAAGACATTGGCTCATGCGGGCTAGAAGCGGATTGCGTTATGAAGTGGTCTGCCAGTTTGCCCCTGACGACTGCCTGGTGAGTTTCGAGGTATCCCAGCAGGCACGCAAGCAGCGACCGGATTTGCCATCGCATTGGCAAGCACGACTCATTACCTGCATGGTTGGTGGAGAGCGCCGGCAGTACCTTACCTCTCTGTGGGACGCGCACCGTTTTCCAGCGCGTGAGATCGTTGCGCACTACATGCAGCGCTGGGAGATCGAATTAGGTTTCAGGGAAATCAAACAAGGCATGCAGAAGAATGCGACGACACTGCGCAGCAAGTTGCCTGCGCTGGTACGCCAGGAAGTATGGGGCACGCTCATCGCCTACAACCTGCTGCGCCATGAAATTGCCCAAATGGCCGATGAACTACACGTACCGCCACAACGCCTAAGCTTCCAGTGGCTGGCCCTGGCCATTACCACGGCCCTGTACCACTGGCCTCTGCAAACGCCTGGCACCTTCCTCAAGCGTCTGGCACTGCTACGCGAGCAGGCACGCGCCTATCTCTTGCCAGAACGTCGAACGCGGTCCTATCCCAGAGTCGTCAAACAGTGCAGATCCAAGTTTCCAATGAAAAATGCCAGTCAGCTTAACTGACTGGCATTAGCCCGCAGGCCGCTTTTGCTTGATATCCCGACTAAGCCGGGCAGATTACTTCTGCTTGCGGCGACGAGCGGCGCCACCCAGCATCAGGGCGCCCAGGCCCAGCAGGGCAACGCTGGTCGGTTCCGGAACCAGGGTGATGTTGCCGCCGGTTGCGGTGTACAGGAAGTCCTTGTAGCCGCCCATGATCATGCCGCCGAAGTAGGTACCGAAGGTGCCTTCCTTGTAGCCCAGCGAGGTGAAGCGGCCGCTGAAGGTGTTGTTAGCAACCAGCATCAGTTCGCCGTACATTTCGACGAAAGATGGGCCGCCCGAGTCACCGCCGCCGATGCCCGATTCGCGGTCATTCGGCAGCACCGGGGTGCAGACGCCGAAGAAGTCGCAGAAGGTGTCGCGGCCG
The DNA here is from genome assembly GCF_042647645.1 of Massilia haematophila. Lineage (NCBI taxonomy): Bacteria > Pseudomonadati > Pseudomonadota > Betaproteobacteria > Burkholderiales > Oxalobacteraceae > Massilia > Massilia haematophila. The sequence goes on from NZ_JBHRVV010000001.1 coordinate 2,548,950, forward strand.
GCGCCGTCGAAGTCGGCGTAGTAGACTTCCTGGTTGCCGCCTTCGAAGTCCTGCTCGTCGTCCAGGTCGATCAGGTCGACGTAGTTTTCGCCGGTGCGCTTGACGCGGAAGTCAGGGCTGATGTAGTAGCCGTTGACGCCGTCGCCCGAGGTGCCGTAGCCGGCCATGGTGATGTGGGTGCCGGCGTTGATCGGGTTGACGGCGACCTTGTAGATCTTGGCGCTGTCCGGTGCGTCCTGGGCCAGGGTGATGACGGCGACGTCGTCGTTCACGCAACCGAGGCTGCCGTCCGGGCAGTTGTTAAAGCCCTGGTAGTCCTTGTGCACGGCGAACGAGCTGGCGTTGATGACCGCGGTGCCCGGGCCGCTGGAGGCGGCGTTGAAGACCACGCGCACGTCGCTGCCTGGCTTTTTCAGGTCGACATAGGAACCGTTGCCGTTGGTGTCGACGCAGTGGCCGGCCGAGACCACCTGGCGCTTGCCCACCAGGGCGCCCGAGCAGATGTAGGACTGGCCGTCGTAACGGATGTTGATGCTGACCACGCCCGAGAACTTCGAGGCCGGGCTGTTCGGATCGACGTGTGCGCCTGGGGTATCCGGCAGCGCGCCCGACGTGATGGCCGGGGTGACGATCGAACCCGGGGTCGCGGCGATCGAGCCTGCGTGGGCTGAGCCCATGCCGAACACAAAGCCAGCGGCGACAACACTACCTGCAATTTTCTTCAACGACAGATTCCGATTCAGCATTTGTTTTTCCTTTTAGTTGACTAATCTTTCACGGACGTCCCACACCGTGTACATAGTGATTAGCAGAAACCGTGCCAGAAGGAAAATAATGCATGATTTCAATATGTTAGCTACTTAACACTCGGAAAACATGCTTTCATTGTAAGAATTTCCGACACCCAATATTGGGTGTCGTTTACAGGTCTTGCCTTATTTCACGTCGACCAGCTCGACGTCGAAGATCAGGTTGGCATTCGGCGGAATCGGACCGACGCCGCGCGAACCATAACCCAGCTCCGCGGGAATGATCAGGGTGCGCTTGCCGCCCACCTTCATGCCCACCACGCCCTGGTCCCAACCCTTGATGACCGCGCCCATGCCGAGCGGGAAGGTAAACGGCGCGCCGCCGACCGAGGTGTCGAACTGCGGGCCATGGCCCTGCGGCGCCTGCGGCGAATACAGCCAGCCGGTGTACTTGACGGTGACGGTGTTGCCGGCGACAGCTTGCTTGCCCTTGCCGACGACGCTGTCGATTTTTTGCAGTTGCAGCTTCGCCGGTGCGGCTGCCGAAGCGGCGGCGGGCGCGGCGGCCCAGGCGGCGCCGGTGGACAGGACCAGGGCCAGCCCCAGGGTGGAGACGTATCGATTCATGTATAACCTTCGTTGGGAGTGATTATGCGGCTCCACCGCTTGCCTGCCGGCATTGGTGGGCTGTCGCAGTATTCCCTACTCGGGCATTTCGCACAAGCTCAGCGTCTGGCCTGCTGTACCGATGCAAGGATTTCCGACACCCGGCCGAGGTCGGCGGGTTTGACGAGGTGATGGTCGAAGCCGGCCTCCTCGGCCTGGCGCAGGTCTTCCTGCTGGCCATAGCCGGTCAGTGCGACCAGGACCGCGCCGCGCAATTCGGGGATGGCGCGCAGCTGGCGCGCCAGCGCATAACCGTCGGTATCGGGCAGGCCGATGTCGAGCAGCATGACCTCGGGCCGCTCGCGGCGCGCGCGCTGCAAGGCGCCACGGCCATCGTATTCGACCGCGACCGCATGGCCCTGCACTTCCAGCACCGTCGCCAGCATCTGCGCGGCGTCCTGGTTGTCGTCCACCACCAGCACGCGCAGCGGCTGGTCGCCGACCTCGGCCGCGTAGGTTTCCTGCCCGGCCGCTGCGCCGGACAACGCGTCCAGGCGCGGCAGGCAGATCTCGAACTCGCTGCCGCGGCCGGGCGCGGCGCGGGCATCGACAGTGCCGCCGTGCAGGTTGACCAGGCTCTTCACCAGCGCAAGGCCGATGCCCAGCCCGCCCTGCGAGCGGTCCGGGGTGCGCTCGGCCTGGGTGAACAGCTCGAAGATATAGGGCAGCACGTCGGGCTCGATGCCGATGCCGTTGTCGGCCACCGTCACCGTCACCCGGCCCCCGTGCGCCGTGACCCGCAGCGCGATTTGCCCGCCCGGCGGCGTGTACTTGGCGGCGTTGTTCAGGATGTTCGACAGGACCTGCACCAGGCGCGTGCGGTCGCCCAGCACGTGCACCGGTTCGCCCGAGAGCTGCATGGTCAGCGCGTGGCGCTTGGACTCGATCAGCGGGCGCACCTGCTCGACCGCGCCGGACACCACCGCGTTCACGTCCAGCTCTTCCTTGTCGAGCGTGACCAGGCCGCGGGTGACGCGCGAGACGTCCAGCAGGTCGTTGACGAGGTCGGTCATGTGCTCGGCCTGGCGCGCGATGATCTCGCTGGCGTTGCGCACGCCCTTGGCGTCGAGGTGGCCGAGTTTCAGCAGGTGGGCGGCGGTCGTGATCGGCGCCAGCGGGTTGCGCAGCTCGTGCGCCAGCATGGCCAGGAACTGGTCCTTCTGGCGGTTCGCCGCGCGCAGCTCGTCCTCGACCTGCTTGCGCAGCGTGACGTCGCTGCCTTCCACGAAAATGCCGACCACCTGGCCCGACGGATCGCGGATCGGCTGGTAGATGAAGTCGAGGTAGCGCTGCTCGAGCGGCGCGCCCGCTTCGCGCGCCAGCTTCAGCGGCAGGGCGTGGCCGACGAACGGCTTGCCGGTGTTGTAGACCTCGTCGAGCAGCTCGAAGAAACCCTGCCCTTCGACCTCGGGCAAGACTTCGCGCGCAGTCTTGCCGACCAGGTTGCCGCGCCCGACGACCTCGATATAACTTTTGTTTGCGATCTCAAACACATGTTGAGGCCCGCGCAGCACGGCGATGATGCCGGGCGCCTGCTCGAACAGCGTCATCAGGCGCTCGTTTTCCTGCTGGCGGTAGCGCTCGGCCAGCACCTGCCCGGTGACCTCGACGCAGGCGCAGTACATGCCGGCCACCACGCCGCTTTCATCGCGCACCGGCGAATACGAGAAGGTGAACCAGGTCTGCTCGTCGAAGCCATGGCGGTTCATCAGGAGCGGCAGCTTTTCCCAATAGGTGCCCTCGCCCTGCAGCGCGCGCTCGACGATGGGCCAGATGTCGCCCCAGATCTCGCCCCAGATCGCCTTGAAGGGCGCACCGAGCGAAGCCGGATGCTTCTCGCCCAGGACCTCGACATAGGGGTCGTTGTACAGGAAACCGAGCTCTTCGCCCCAGGCCACGAACATCGGGAACTTCGAGTTCAGCATCAGCGCCACGACCGTGCGCAGCGCCTGCGGCCAGCTTGGTGGAGGGCCGAGCGGCGAGCGCGACCAGTCGTGCGCGCGCATCATCGCCCCGACCTTGCCGCCGCCGCTGAGGAACATCAGCGCACCCACATCGAGCGCGGCGTCCTGGGTGGGCGGGGCCGTTGCCCCGGGGCGAGGTTCGCTCATATCAGAGGGTCTGGACAAATTCGCGGATACCGCCAAGCAGCATCTCGACCGACATCGCCGTCAGGATCAGGCCCATCAGGCGCTCGAAGGCAGTCATGACCTGCGGACCGAGCTTTTGCTGCAGGCGCTCGGCGCTGAGGAATACCGCCAGCCAGACCACGCCGACGGCCGCCAGCGCGGCCACGTGGACCATGGTCTCAGACACGCTTTCCGCGCTGAAGAGCAACACGGTGGCCAGCGCCGACGGGCCGGCCAGCGCCGGAATCGCCAGCGGCACGATGAAGGGCTCGCCGCCTTCGCTGCGTCCGAGCACGCCGTCCGGATGCGGGAAGATCATGCGGATCGCGATGATGAGCAGGATCACCGCGCCGCCGATGCGCAGTGCAACCGGGCTCAGGTGCAGCGCGGCCAGGAAGTGCTGCCCGAAGAACATGAAGATCAACAGCAGCAGGAAGGCGATCGCGCATTCGCGCACCACGATGCGTGGACGGCGCTGCAGCGGCGTTTCTTTGAGGGCGGCAGCAAACAAGGGAACGTTGCCGAATGGGTCAGTGACGAGGATGAGGAGGATGAAGGTCTGGAAAAAGCTTTGTGTCATGGGTGTTCTTGTTCTTGGGTTCCCGACGATTCAGGCATTCGCGGCAATCTTAACCGATTTGCACCGGGGCTGTTGCCTGCATGACGTGCGTAAAGAAAAAAGGCCAGGCGCGTGAACGCACTGGCCTTTTTCCACGGCAGGTGGCGGCCGCTGGCCGCCCTCCTTGCGATTACTGCTCGAACTTCTTCAGCCACGCCGACAGCTGGTGCGGGCGCAGGCCGTCGTAGTCCTCGAACGGCTGGTGGATCCACGGATTGTGCGGCAGGTCTTCCATGTGGTAGTCCGGCTTGAAGGCCGAGGTGCCCTTGACCCAGAGAACGGCCGAGCGCACTTCGGTGACGTCGGGATAGTTCTCGGTCAGGTGCTCGCGCACTTTCTGCAGGGTGACGCCCGAATCGGCCAGGTCGTCGACCAGCAGGATCTTGCCCTGCAGCGGGCCCTTGGTCATCGTCATGTACTTGGCGATGTCGAGGTTGCCCTGCTTGGTGCCGGCTTCTTCACGGTAGGAGCTGGTCGACAGGATCGCCAGCGGCACGTCGAAGATGCGCGAGATCGCGTCGCCGGGACGCACGCCGCCGCGCGCCAGGCACAGCACCATGTCGAACTTCCAGTTCGATTCGTAGACTTTCAGTGCCAGGCGCTCGACCAGGCGGTTGTACTCGTCCCAGGAAACCCAGAGGTCCTTGTCGGTCGATGCAGGGGTATTCATTTCAGGTATTTCCTATTCTTGAACCTCTAAAAACCTACTGCGCGTTGCATTGTCGGCCTGCGATGCTCGCTGTACGTCCGTACAGCTGCGCTTCTCGGCCAACACTGCTGCCGCTCGCTACGGTTTTTTGAGGTCCTTATTTTAATTAGGCTGCGAACGGGTGACGCAGCACGATCGTTTCTTCGCGGTCCGGGCCGGTCGACACCATGTCGATCGGGATGCCGACCAGTTCTTCGATGCGCTTGATGTAGGCGCGGGCGTTGGCCGGCAGCTCTTCCATCGACTTGGCGCCGACGGTCGACTCGGTCCAGCCCGGCATCTCTTCGTAGACCGGCTGGCACAGCGCGGCTTCCTCGGCGCCGACCGGGAAGATGTCGACGTCGCGGCCGTCGATCTTGTAGCCGGTGCACAGCTTGAGCGACTCGATGCCGTCCAGCACGTCGAGCTTGGTCAGGCACATGCCGGTGACGCCGTTGATCTGGACCGAGCGGCGCAGCAGCGCGGCGTCGAACCAGCCGCAGCGGCGGGCGCGGCCGGTCACGGTGCCGAACTCGTGGCCCACGCGCGACAGGTGTTCGCCGACGCCCTGGTCGGTCGGCAGTTCGGCCGGGAACGGGCCGGAACCGACGCGCGTCGTATAGGCTTTCGTGATGCCCATGATGTAGTGCAGCATGCCCGGACCGACGCCGGCGCCGGCGGCGGCATTGCCGGCCACGCAGTTCGACGAGGTGACGAACGGATAGGTGCCGTGGTCGACGTCGAGCAGCGAGCCTTGCGCGCCTTCGAACAGCAGGTTGCCGCCGGCCTTATGCGCTGCGTACAGGGCGGACGACACGTCGCCGACCATCGGGCGCAGGCGCGGCACCAGGGCCATCGCGTCGTCGAAGGTCTGCTGGAAGTCGATCGCTTCGGCGCCCAGGAAGTTGGTCAGCACGAAGTTGTGGTACTCGAGGTTTTCCTTGAGCTTCTCGGCAAATCGATCCGCATTCAACAGGTCGGCGATACGGATCGCGCGGCGCGCGACCTTGTCCTCATAGGCCGGGCCGATGCCCTTGCCGGTGGTGCCGATCTTGTTCTCGCCGCGCTTGGCTTCGCGTGCCTTGTCGATGGCGACGTGGTAAGGCAGGATGACCGGGCAGGCTTCCGAGATCTTCAGGCGCGACGCGACTTCGACGCCGGCGGCCTGCAGCTTGTCGATCTCGCGCATCACGTCCGGCACGGAGACGACGACGCCGTTGCCGATGTAGCAGGCCACGCCTTCGCGCATGATGCCCGAGGGGATCAGCTGCAGCGCGGTTTTCTGGCCCTTGATGACCAGCGTATGGCCGGCGTTATGGCCGCCCTGGAAACGAACGACGCCGGCCGCATGGTCGGTCAGCCAATCGACGATTTTGCCCTTGCCTTCATCGCCCCACTGGGTGCCGATGACGACGACGTTCTTTGCCACGGTAGTATTTGACATCACTTAACCTAAGTTTTTGAGAATCCAATTTCCATCTTCGAGGACGAGCACGCGGTCGCACTCGAACTCGTCCTGAACATTATCGTGACCCGGCATGGACTGGATCACGACTTCGCCTGCCTTGCGCAGGTCAGCGATTTTTTCGCGCAGCTCGGGCGCGTTGCCCCACGGGGCGCGGATCGAATGCTTGCGCTCGGCCGTCGGCAAGAGGCGCGCCAGCTCGCGCAGGTCGAGCGAAAAGCCGGTCGCCGGACGCGCGCGGCCGAAGGCTTCGCCCACGTGGTCGTAGCGGCCGCCGCGCGCCACCGCGTTCGGCAGGCCGGGCACGTAGAGCGCGAACATGGCGCCGCTTTCGTATTGGTAGCCGCGCAGGTCGGCCAGGTCGATCGCCACCTCGGCGCGGCCGATGGCCGATGCCGCCAGCGCGGCCAGTTCGGCCAGCGCGCGGGTGACGCCGGGCAGCGCCGGCAGTACGTCCTTCGCCTTCGCCAACACCTCGACGTCGCCGTACAGGTTCGGCAGCGCGAGCAGCGCGTCGCGCGTCGCCGGTGCGTAATCGCGGGTGATTTCTTCCAGGCCCGGCACGTCCTTGGCGCGCAGCAGCGCGGTGATCCGGGTTTCGTCGCGGTGCGCGGCCTGGTCTTCGGCCAGCAGCGCACGCAGTATGCCGACGTGGGACATGTCGAGGCGCACGTCGGTGAAACCGGCCAGCGCGACCGAGCTCAATGCCAGTTCCTGGATCTCGGCGTCGGCTTCGAGGCCGGCGTGACCGTAGATCTCGGCGCCGATCTGGATCGGCTCGCGGGTCGCGTGCAGGCCGGAAGGACGGGTATGCAGGACGCTGCCGGCATAGCAGAGGCGGGTGACCGAGGCGCGGTTCAGCAGGTGCGCATCGATGCGCGCGACCTGGGTCGTCATGTCGGCGCGCAGGCCAAGCAGGCGGCCGGACAGCTGGTCGATCAGCTTGAAGGTGCGCAGGTCGGTGTCCTGGCCGGCGCCGGCGAGCAGCGACTCGACGTATTCGAGCATCGGCGGCATGACCAGCTCGTAGCCGTACAGGCGGAAGGTGTCGAGCATCAGGCGGCGCAGATCCTCGATCTTGCGCGCTTCGGACGGCAAGACGTCGGCGATATTCTCAGGCAAAAGCCAGTTCGGCATGGGCGACAGCGGATGAGTTGTTAAAGATGAGGCAATGTGGCGTGCTCGTGCAAGACGAAGTCAGCGCCGAATCGGCAATTTTACCCGAAAATGAAACGGGACAGGCAGCCGATGATGTCAGATGGGCTTGGCAAGTTGCCAAATGGCGACTGGAAATCGGTTGTATATGCCATTCATGAGGCGAATCAAGCCCCTCCGCGCCCCTCGATTCAAACGTAGGGTGGGCGCCCCTGTGCCCACGCGTGACGCATGCGTCCCGTCGGCCTTGTTGACGTCTCATCTGCTCGACGTTTACGCGTGGGCACAGGGGCGCCCACCCTACGCGCAAATAAAAAAGCCGCGCTGAGCGCGGCTTCCTTTTACTTGCTGCCCGGATTCTTGAAGTACTTGAAGAACTCCGAGTTCGTGTCGATCACCATCACGTCGCCCTGGTCCTTGAAGCTGGCGCGATAGGCTTCGAGCGAACGGTAGAACTTGTAGAACTCCGGGTTCTTCCCAAACGCTTCCGCATAAATCGCGGACGCTTTCGCATCGCCCTCGCCCTTGACCTTCTCGGCTTCGCGGAAGGCTTCGGCCAGGATCACGGTGCGCTGGCGGTCGGCGTCGGCGCGGATCTGTTCGGATTCGGCGGCGCCGGTCGAACGCAGTTCGTTGGCCACGCGAACCCGCTCGGCGCGCATGCGGTCGTAGACCGAGTCGTTGATCTGGTCGATGTAGTCGACGCGCTTGAGGCGCACGTCGACGATGCCGACACCGATCTGCTTGGCCTCGGCCACGACCTTGTCGCGCACCGCATCCATCACGCGGCCGCGTTCGCCGGAAATCACTTCGCGCACGGTGCGCTTGGTGATCTCGTCGTTCAGGGCCGCCTTGACGATCTGCGACATGCGGTTGCGCGCGGCGCGCTCGTCGCCGCTGAAGCTGACGTAGTACAGGCGCGGCTCGACGATGCGCCACTTGACGAAGGCGTCGACCAGGATGTTCTTCTTTTCGGACGTGATGAAGCGGTCGGCGTCCGGCGTATCCAGGGTCAGGATCCGCTTGTCGAGATAGAGCACGTTCTGGAACGGCGGCGGCAGCTTGAAGTGCAGGCCCGGCTCGGCGATCACCTCGCGTACTTCGCCCAGGGCGAAGACGATGGCGAAACGGCGCTGGTCGACCACGAAGACGGTCGAGGACAGCAACATCAGGGCAATAAAGCCCGCCACGAAAAGGGTTACGAGGCGGTTCATCAACGGGTCTCCCGGTCACGTGAGGTATCGCGGCTGCGGCTGTCGCGCTGACGCACCGCATCCAGGGCTTGGGTCACTGCCTGCGACGACGCCGAATCCTGCTGCGGCGACTGCACCGGGCCGGAATGGGCGCTGCCGACGGCGGCGCTGTTCGCGGACACCTGGGCAATCAGTTTATCGAGCGGCAGGTACAGCAGGTTCGAGCCGGACTTGGCATCGACCATCACCTTGCTGGTGTTGCTGAAGATCTGCTGCATGGTGTCGAGGTACATGCGGTCGCGCGTCACGGCCGGGGCCTTGGCGTACTCGACCACCACCTGGTTGAAGCGGGCCGCGTTACCGGTCGCGTTCTCGACCACCATCGAGCGGTAGGCTTCGGCGTCCTGCTGCAGGCGGAAGGCGGCGCCTCTAGCCTGCGGAATCACCTGGTTGGCATACGCCTCGCCCTCGTTGCGGGCGCGGGCGCGGTCCTGGCCGGCCTTGACGGCGTCGTCGAAGGCGTTCTGCACCTGCTCCGGCGGCTGCACGTTCTGCATCGTCACGTTGGTGATCAGGACGCCGAGCGCGTAGCGGTCGACGATCTGCTGCATCATGTTGTGGACGTCGACGGCGACCTTCTCGCGGCCCTCGTAGAGCACGAAGTCCATCTTGCTCTTGCCGACCACTTCGCGGATCGCGGTCTCGGCGACCTGCTGCACCGTGAGGTCCTGCTCGCGGTTGTTGAAGACCCAGGCCACCGGATCCTTCAGGGTGTACTGGACGGCGAACTGGATGTCGATGATGTTCTCGTCGTCGGTGAGCATCAGCGATTCGTTGGGCTGCTTGTTGCGCACGTTGTCGCGGTAGCCGATCTCGGCGGTGCGGACCTGCGAGACGTTGACGGTCTCGTGGGCCTGGATCGGGGCCGGCCAGCGCCAGTTGAAACCGGCGCCGGTGGTATGCGACAGGCGGCCGAAGGTGGTCACGACGCCGACCTGGCCCTCCTGGACGATGAAGGCGCCGCTGGCGAGCCAGATCAGGGCGATGATGAAGGCGATCACCGTGGCGGTGATGCCGGTGCCGCGCCCTTCCCCGCGGTAGGGGCCGCCGGCGTCGCCGCCGTTGTTGCCGCGGCTGCCGAACAGGCGGTTCAGGCGCGCATTGAAGTCGCGCCACATCTGGTCAAGGTCGGGTGGACCTTCACCCGGACGGCGGCCCTCCTGGGCCTTGTGGTCACCGTCGGGGCGATGGCCCCAACGTGGATCGTTCAGCGACAATTTGAGGCCGAACCGTTTAAGTAAGGAAACGAACATAGGCTTTTAATGGGGCCCGAGATGGGTGGAGGTTGGAATACTTTCGCCGGGATTCTCCGGGGAGAAATCCGGCGCGGCATCGTCCTGCTCTTCGTTTTCAGGGCTCAGGCCTGGCGCGGAAGAAGCCTCGAATGCGTCTTGCGGGGCTCCCTGCGAGGCTGCCTCGACGATCGCATCACGCAGCAGATCGAGGCCGGCGCCGCTGCGGGCGCTGATAAAAACGCGGCTGATTTTATCATATTCATCACGTTCGACCCCTGGCTGGAGGTCGGCCGCATCAATCTTGTTCCATACAAGGATCTGGGGAATATGGTCGGCGCCGATTTCGCGCAGGACGTCGTTGACCTGTTCGATCTGCTCCATGCGCACGTCCGAGGAACCGTCGACCACGTGCAGCAGCAGGTCGGCATGGATGGTTTCCTCCAGCGTGGCGCGGAAGGCGGCGACCAGCTGGTGCGGCAGCTCGCGGACGAAACCGACGGTGTCGGAGATCACCACGCTGCCGACCTCGTCGTTCAGGTAGAGGCGGCGGCTGGTGGTGTCCAGGGTCGCGAACAGCTGGTTGGCGACGTAGACGCCGGCCTTGGTCAGCGTATTGAACAGGGTCGACTTGCCGGCATTGGTATAGCCGACCAGCGACACCGAGAACGTGGCGTTGCGGTTGCGCGCGCGGCGCTGGGTTTCGTGCTGCTTGCGCAGCTTGGTCAGGCGGGCGCGCAATGCCTTGACGCGCTCGCCGATCAGGCGGCGGTCGGTCTCGAGCTGGGTTTCGCCGGGACCGCGCAGGCCGATACCGCCCTTCTGGCGTTCGAGGTGGGTCCAGCCGCGGATCAGGCGCGTGGCCAAGTGCTGCAACTGGGCCAGCTCCACCTGCAGCTTGCCCTCGTGGCTCTTGGCGCGCTGGGCGAAGATGTCGAGGATCAGGCTGGTGCGGTCGATGACGCGGCGGTTCAGGCGGCGTTCGAGGTTACGCTGCTGCGCGGGCGACAGTGCGTGGTTGAAGATGACGATGTCGACGTGGTCGACGGTGGCTGCCTGGGCGATTTCGTCGGCCTTGCCGCTGCCGACGAAATACGCGGGATCCGGGCTGGCGCGTTTAGCGGTGATCGTGGTGATCGGCTCCGCGCCGGCGGAGCGCGCCAGCAAGGCCAGCTCTTCGAGACTGGCGCCGAAGTCGACGGCGCCAAAATCGACGCCGACCAGCGCGGCGCGCAGCATGGGAGTGCCGGGGGCGTCAGCCATCGGCCTTACTCAGCTTCGGAATCGAGGTTGAGATTGACGGCGCGGGCCGGCACGACGGTGGAAATGGCATGCTTGTACACCATTTGGGTCACGGTATTGCGGAGCAGGACGACGTACTGGTCGAAGGACTCGATATGGCCCTGCAGTTTGATCCCGTTGACGAGGTAGATCGAGACGGGTACATGCTCTTTGCGCAAGGCATTGAGGAATGGGTCTTGTAACAGTTGCCCTTTATTGCTCATAACAGCTCCGTAATGTTGTTGTAGTTTAAAAATTGGAGGCAAATGCCTCCTTTTCAAGTGCACGGGGCAAGATTCAGCTTTGCGAATGATGGCCTGCGGTTACTGTAACCTGTTTTAATGCTTTTTGTCGTACTGCTAGACTTAAGGATTTATTAAACAGGCCCATGCGTGGCCGATTTCTCGCCTGCATTTCAGTCCGATTATTTCTGTTCCTTGGCAAACGGGTTCTTTCCGCTGCGCAGCTCGATGCGCAGGGGCGTACCGACCAGGCTGAAGGTGTCGCGGAAGTGCTTTTCCAGGTAACGTTTATAGGGCTCGGTAACCCCTTCCAGCGCATTGCCGTGGATGACGATGACCGGCGGGTTCTGGCCGCCCTGGTGGGCATAGCGCATCTTCGGACGGGTGCTGCCCTTGCGCTTCGGCTCCTGCTTCTCGATCGCTTCCTGCAGCGCGCGCGTCAGGCGCGGCGTCGACAGGTTCGCGGTGGCTGCCGCATAGGCCGCGTCGACCGCGGTCATCAGCTGCTTGATGCCGGTGCCCTTCAGCGCCGAGATGAACTTCAGCTCGGCAAAGCCGAGGAAGTCGAGCTTGCGGTCGATGTCCATCTTGACCTGGTCGCGCTGGTCGGAAGTCAGGCCATCCCACTTGTTGACGGCCACCACCAGCGCCCTGCCCGACTCCAGGATGAAGCCGGCGATGTGGGCGTCCTGCTCCGAGATGTCCTGCTGGGCGTCGAGCATCAGCACGACCACGTTCGCTTCCGACACCGATTGCAGGGTCTTGACGACCGAGAACTTCTCGATCGCCTCGAACACCTTGCCGCGGCGGCGGATACCGGCGGTGTCGATCAGGGTGTAGTGCTTGCCGTCGCGCTCGAACGGGACCTCGATCGAGTCGCGGGTGGTGCCCGGCATGTCGAAGGCGATCACGCGCTGCTCGCCGACCAGGGTGTTGATCAGGGTCGACTTGCCGACGTTCGGACGGCCGACCAGGGCGATCTTCACGCCGCGGTCGGCGGGCTCCAGCTCTTCTTCGTCTTCCGGGCGCTGGGCAAAGGCCAGGTCGAGCGCCTCGTTGACCAGGTCGTGCACGCCGTCGCCGTGGGCGGCCGAGATGACGTAAGGATCGCCCATGCCCAGCTCGTAGAACTCGGCGGTGACCGAGGTGTACTTCATGCCCTCGGACTTGTTAATGACGAGCATGACCTTGCGGCCGGACTTGCGCAGGAAGTCGGTAATGGTCTTGTCATGCGGGGTCAGGCCCTGGCGGCCGTCGACGATGAAGACGACGATGTCGGCTTCCGCCACCGCCTGCTTCGTCTGCAGCGCCATTTCGTGCATGATCCCTTCCTTCGCGACCGGCTCGAAACCGCCGGTGTCGATGACCAGGAACGGACGCTCGCCGATGCGCCCTTCGCCGTAGTGGCGGTCGCGCGTCAGGCCAGGGAGGTCGGCCACCAGCGCGTCGCGCGAACGGGTCAGGCGGTTGAATAGGGTCGACTTTCCGACGTTCGGGCGACCAACGAGTGCAATTACCGGCTTCATGTATTTATTCTATTCGACCGCGATCGCGGCCACAGTTCCATTTTGTGTTTGAAAAATCAGGTTCGATCCGGCCACCAGCGGCGTGCCGCTGACGGCGCTCCCGTCAAGCGCCGCGCGCGCCAGGAAGACGCCGTCCTCGCGCGACAGGAAGTGGATATAACCCTGGTAGTCGCCGACCGCGACCGCGCGGCCGTAGGACAGCGGAGTCGACAGGCCGCGGAAGGCAAGCTTGTCGTTCTTCCAGACGCTGGTGCCGGTGTCGCGGGCGAACGCGTGCAGCGCGCCCCGGTCGTCGGCGGCGAAGACGAAACGCTGGTCGACGGCCACGCCCACTTCCGAGGACAGGTCGCGGTTCCAGCGCGGCGAGCCCGAGGCCAGGTCGAAGCAGGAGACGCGGCCCTGGTAGGACACGGCGCAGACGTCGGATTCGAAGATCACCGGTGCGCCGCCGATGTCGGTGACGCGCTCCAGTTCGGTGGCGCCACGCGCCACGCCCACTTCGACTTCCCAGCGCGGGGCGCCGGTGGCGAGCAGGAAGGAGGTCAGCTTGCCGGCCGGCTGGGCGACGATCACGTCGCGGTCGTGCACCACCATGCCCGGCGCATTGCGCAGGGTCAGCGGCGGCGACGGGCGCTGCACGGTCCACTTCGTCTCGCCGGTCCTGGCGTCGATGCCGACGATGCGGTTGTCGATCGAGCGCGCCACGACGACGCCCTCGCCCACGGCCGGGCTCGACAGGATTTCGCTCGACAGCTGGGATTTCCACAGCGCCTTGCCGTCCATGTCGAAGGCCATCAGGACGCCCTTGGCGCCGCCGACGACGATCACGTTGCCGTCGGTGCCCACGCCGGCGGTCAGGTTCGAACCGGCCTTGATGCGCCACATCGCACGGCCATCGAGCGCTTCGACACGGACGATGGCGCCGTCGGCGCTGGCCACGACCAGGGTATTGCCGGCCAGCGCAGGCGAGAACTGGTAGCCCCGGGCCTTGCCGATGTCGAGCTTCCACGCGGTACGCACGGCCATGGTCGCTTTCAGTTCTTCCAGCTTGGCCGGCTCGTTGGTCTTGTCCTTCGAGGAGAACGGGTTGAGCGAACTCAAGGTCGAGCAGCCCGTCATCAGGGCCAGGACACCGACACCAACCAGCTTACGGGTAATACGCATTTTCTTTAGCCTTGTTCTTAGTCTGAAGTGTATAAGGACGCAAAGCCAGCGCCTGCCGAAAGGCAGGCCCTGGCTGTGGGGTTACCTTAATTCAAGTGCAGGATTACGCTGCCTTCGGCTCGGCCGGGGCGCTGCCGCCGATCGCTTCGAGCTTGATGCGCACCAGCTGGCTGCCCGGATGCTTCGGACCCATGGCGGCCAGCGCGGCCACGTAGGCGTTGCGCGCATCGGCAATCTTGTTCTGCGCGACCAGCACGTCGCCCTTGCGGTCCTGCACCTCGGCGGAGAACTGCGGCAGGAACTTACCGTCCAGCAGCTTCATGGCGCCGTCATAGTTCTTCTCGTCCAGCAGCACGCCGGCCAGGCGCAGCTTGGCGACCGACTGGTATTCGTCGTCGCCGTTGTCGACCACCCATTGCAGCTGGGTCTTGGCGGTCTTCAGGTCGTTCGCCTCGAAGGCGGTCTTGGCCGCGCCCAGGGCGCTCATCTGGGCGTAGGCGGTGCGCTTGAACTTGTCCTGGATGTCGGACGCGACGCGCTGGGCCTTGGCGTTGTCGTTCGCGGTGACGGCGTCGGTCAATTCGTCGTACAGCGCCGACGCTTCCACCGACTGCTTGCGCACGTGCTGGTTCCAGAAGTTGTAGGCGGCGAAGGAGCCGAGCGCGATGATCAGCACCCAGATGATCAGGTTGCCGTACTTGGACCAGAAAGCCTTGAAGGAGGCTATCTGTTCTTGTTCTTCGAGGTCGTATGCCATGGTTCGTCTAATAGTTATCGATGGATCGGAGACTTGAATGCTTCTGGTACTGTCTTACGGGTGGTAATGCACGTGGTCGTGGTCATGGTCGTGCGCGCCGATGATGGCGTCGACCACGTGGTCGACCACCGCGTCGAAGGGCACGCTGGCCTGCTGCTGCTCGCCGGACTGGCCCTCGACCGCGCGCAGCGACTTCACCGCCGCCACGCTGTTGGCGACCTCGTCTTCGCCGAGGATGACCGCGAACGCGGCGCCGCTGGCGTCGGCCTTCTTCATCTGGCTCTTGAAGCTGCCCGCGCCGCTCGGCGTTGCGCAATGTAGCACAACATCCAGGCCCGCATCGCGGAAACGCTCGGCCAGGATGAAGGCCTGCATCTGGGCTTCCTCGCCCTGGTGCACCATATAGACGTCGCACCCGCTCGGCGGGAGCGGCTCGCCCTTGGACTTCATCAGCTCGATGATGCGCTCGATGCCCATGGCGAAACCGACGCCCGGCGTGTTCTTGCCGCCGAAGGTTTCGATCAGCGGATCGTAGCGGCCGCCGGCACAGATCGTGCCCTGCGAGCCCAGCTCGTCGGTGACCCACTCGAACACGGTGCGGTTGTAGTAATCGAGGCCGCGCACCAGGCGCGGGTTGACGGTGTACTGCACGTTGTTACGGTCGAGCAGTTTTTTCAGGCCGTTGAAGTGGGCCAGCGACTCCTCGCCGAGGTAAGCCAGCAACTGGGGGGCACCATTGACCATCTCCTGCATGGCCGGGTTCTTGGTGTCCAGGATGCGCAGCGGGTTGCTGTGCAGGCGGCGCTTGGCTTCGGCGTCGAGCACGTCCATGTGCTGTTCGAAATAGGCGATCAGGTCGGCGCGGTGGCGGTTGCGCTCCTCGGCGTTGCCGATCGAGTTCAGTTCCAGGCGCACGTTCTGCAGGCCCAGGTCGTCCCACAGGCGGCGGCACAGCATGATCAGCTCGGCGTCGATGTCCGGACCGGCAAAGCCCACGGCTTCGGCGCCGAACTGGAAGAACTGGCGGTAGCGGCCGCGCTGCGGACGCTCGTGGCGGAACATCGGGCCCTTGTACCACAGGCGCTTCGGACCTTCGTAGACGAGGTTATGCTCGATCACCGCGCGCACCACGCCGGCCGTGCCTTCCGGGCGCAGGGTCAGCTGGTCGCCGTTCATCGAATCCTCGAAGGAATACATTTCCTTCTCGACGATGTCGGTCACGGCGCCGATGGCGCGCGCGAACAGGCGGGTTTCCTCGACGATGGGGGTGACAATCTTCTGGTAGCCGTAGCTTTTCAGGATCGTTTCGGCGGTGTTTTCGAACAGCTCCCACAGCGGCGCATCGGCCGGGAGGATGTCGTTCATGCCTTTGATGGCGGCGATTTTTTCGGGTTTGGACATGTTTGCGTTCTTCGGTTCTGTAGGGTGGGTTCTTGAACCCACCGGTACGGCATTCGATCAATCGGGCGTCGTCACGCGCTACGGTACGCAACGGCACGACCGGTGGGTTCGAGAACCCACCCTACCTTATTTGCTGTAATTCTTCTTCACATACTCCAGAACGATGTTCTGGAACTCCTCGACGATCCGCTCGCCGCGCAGCGTGGCGACCTTCTGGCCGTCGACGAACACCGGCGCGGCCGGCGATTCGCCGGTGCCCGGCAGGCTGATGCCGATATTCGCGTGCTTCGACTCGCCCGGACCGTTGACGATGCAGCCCATCACGGCCACGTTCATCGCCTCCACGCCCGGATACACCTTCTTCCACTCCGGCATCTGCTCGCGCAGGAAAGTCTGGATATTGTCCGCCAGTTCCTGGAACACGGTCGAGGTGGTGCGGCCGCAGCCCGGGCAGGCGATCACCATCGGGGTGAACTTGCGCAGGCCCATGGTCTGCAGGATTTCCTGCGACACCACGACTTCCTTGGTGCGGTCGCCGCCCGGTTCCGGGGTCAGCGAAACGCGGATGGTGTCGCCGATGCCTTCCTGCAGCAGCACCGACAGGGCCGCGGTCGAGGCGACGATGCCCTTGCTGCCCATGCCGGCCTCGGTCAGGCCCAGGTGCAGCGGATAGTCGCAGCGGCGCGCCAGTTCGCGGTAGACCGCGATCAGGTCCTGCACCGCCGACACCTTGCACGACAGGATGATCTTGTCCCTGGCCAGGCCGATCTCCTCGGCCTTGACCGCGTTCTCGATCGCCGACGTGATCAGGGCCTCGTACATCACGGCCTGGGCGCTGTACGGGTTCGCGCGTGCGGCGTTCTCGTCCATGATGCGCGCCAGCAGGCTTTGATCCAGGCTGCCCCAGTTGACGCCGATGCGCACCGGCTTGTCGTACTTCATCGCCACTTCGATCATCTGGGCGAACTGGGTGTCGCGCTTGGCGCCCTGCCCCACGTTGCCCGGATTGATGCGGTACTTCGACAGCGCCTGCGCGCACTCGGGAAAGTCGCGCAGCAGCAGGTGGCCGTTATAGTGGAAGTCGCCGACCAGCGGCACATCCACCTCCATCTTGTCGAGCTGTTCGCGGATGAGGGGCACGGCGGCCGCGGCTTCCGGATTGTTGACGGTCAGGCGCACCATCTCGGAACCGGCGCGCGCCAGCTCCTTGATCTGGATCGCGGTGCCGATCACGTCGGCGGTGTCGGTGTTGGTCATCGACTGCACGACGACCGGGGCGTCGCCACCGATCCAGACCTTGCGCGCGCCGTGCTGGACCAGCACGCGGCGGCTGGCGCGGCGCGCCATCGGACCGGATGGAATGGGCAGGTTCGTTGAAGTCATTCTGGGCTTTCGATTCTTTGCAGGTACGGCTTGTTGATCGCTGGTCTGTTCGTTACTTGATCGTCACGCGCGCGATCGTCTTGCCCGGCAGTTGCGGCAGCTCGACGGCGGCGCCGCGCAGCGTGGCCGAGACGCCTTTCGGGTTGCCGACCACCAGGGTCGCGCTGCCCGGCACCTCGAACGTCTCGGTGCTGCCAGCCTTGACCAGGCGCGAGATCAGGGCCTTGCCGCCCTGCGGACGCACTTCGATCCACGAGTCTTCGCGCACGTTCAGCACCAGGGTATTGGCGCCGGCGGCGGCTGCGGCCGGGGTGGCGGTGACGACCGCGGCCGGCGCGTTCGCAGCCGGGGCATTGGCAACCGGAGCGTTCGCAGCCGGCGCGTTGGCGCCCGGCGCGGCAGTGGCCGGGGCAGCGCCTGGTGCGGCGTTCGGCGCAGTGTTCGGCGCAGTGTTCGGCGTGGCCGGCGTGGCCGGTGCAGGCGTGCCGCCCGGCGCCGGCACCGAGATCAGCGGCACGGTCGGGTTATGGGCGGCGCCGTCCGTGGCGCCGGCGCCGACGCTGTCGGCAGGCACGGTGGTGATGACCTCGCCGCCGTCCGCAACCTCGCCGCCCGGCAGCGCGATCAGGCCGAAATGCCAGGCGGCGCCGGCGGCGGCGGCCACCAGCACGGCGGCCCCGACCCAGCGCAACGGCAGGCTCGAACGCCTGCCGTGGGTCGGGAAACGCGAATGCGAGAACGAGGTCGGGCGTTCGCGGCGCACGACCGGGCCGCTTTCCACCGGGGCCGGCTCGTCCATCTTGATCATCGCCACCAGCGGCGCGGCGTCGAGCTTGAGGATCTTGGCGTAGGCGCGCACGAAGCCGCGCGTCACCGCGGGGCTGGGCAGCGACGCATAGTCGCCGGCCTCGATCGCCACCACCTGGCGCACCGCCAGCTTGAGCTGCTCGGCCACCTGCTCGACCGACCAGCCCATCGCTTCGCGCTGGGCCGCCAGGGTCGCGCCGGGATGGCCGTGCTGGGGGTGGTTGTCGGGCGTGGCGCTTTGGTCTGCGCGCTCTGAAGTCATTGTCGTCTCACTCATCGAATGCCCCGCGCTCGTACGCCGCGAATTCGGGCGAGCCGGGGAAGCGCCGCCGCAGCTGCGCCAACAGGCTGGCTTCCATCGAGCGGTCGCCCAACTTGCGCTGGACCCGGATGGCCAGCCACAAGGCGTCGGCGGACAGGGTGTCGAGCTTCGACACCTCCGTCAGGCGGTGTATGAAAAAACCGGCGCGCTGGTAGTCGCGCCGCTCGTAGTACACCCGTGCCAGCCCGGCGCTGGTCGCCGGCAGGTCGGGGTTGTAACGCAAGGCGTCGAGCAGGTAGCGCTCGGCTGCGTCGAATTGGCGGGTCTTCAGGCTGCACAGCCCGGCGTTCGCGAGGGCACTCACCGGCGTCCGGTAGGCCGGATTCTTCAGCGCGGACTCGAACTGGCGCAGCGCATCAAGCGGGCGGTTCACGCTCTGGCACAGGAAGGACCCGTAGTTGTTGGCCAGCTCGGGATTGCGCGGCGCCAGGCGCAGCGCATGCTGGTAGTTCTCTTCGGCCAGCGGCAGCTGCCCCATCGCGGTGTAGATCAGCGCACGCACGCCGTAGGCGTCGGCGTAGTCGGGATCGGCCGCGATGGCCTTCTTGATTTCGTCGAGGGCAATGTCGTACTTGCCCTGCTGGTAGTACTCGACCGCCAGTTGCAGGCGGATCGCGGCGCGCTTCTCGGCCGCGGTCTGGTCGGACACGGTCTTCAGCTCGGCCGGCGCGTTGCCGGGGCTGGCGCAGGCGGCCAGCACGGCCAGCGCAAGCGCGGCCGCAAGACGGTTTGCTACGGTCCGACCCGCCGCGTTCAAGAAGGGATCTCCACGATGCGGCCGAAGTCGGCGCCGAACTTCTTCTGGTACTCGGCCATCTTTTCCATGCGCTCGGCGACCCGGGTGCGGTCCTTGACCTCGCCCGCCAGCTGGCCGCAGGCGGCATCGATGTCGTCGCCGCGCGTCTTGCGCACGGTGGTCACGATGCCGGCATTCATGAGCACTTCGGCGAAGGCCTTGATGCGCGGGTTCTTCGAACGGGTCAGGCCCGATTCCGGGAAGGGATTGAACGGGATCAGGTTGAACTTGCAGTTCACGCCGACGATCGGATCGTTCACCAGCGCGATCAGTTCGCGCGCGTGCTCGTCGCTGTCGTTGAAGCCGTCGAGCATGCAGTATTCGAAGGTGATGAAGTCGCGCGGCGCAAACTCGAGGTAGCGCTTGCAGGCGGCCATCAGCTCGCGCAGCGGGTATTTTTTATTCAGCGGGACCAGGATGTCGCGCAGGGCGTCGTTCGACGCGTGCAGCGACACGGCCAGCGCCACCGGCACGTCCTGCGACAGCTTGTCGATGTTCGGCACCACGCCCGAGGTCGACAGGGTCACGCGGCGGCGCGACAGGCCGTAGGCGTTATCGTCGAGCATGAGTTTCAGCGCGGTGACGGTCGGCTCGTAGTTCAGCAGCGGCTCGCCCATGCCCATCATGACCACGTTGGTGATCTGGCGTTCGCCCTTCGGGCCGGGCTCGATGCCCTTCGTGCGGCGCAGCTCGAACTCGGCCATCCACAGCTGGCCGATGATCTCGGCGACCGTCAGGTTGCGGTTGAAGCCCTGCTTGCCGGTCGAGCAGAAGCGGCAGTTGACGGCGCAGCCGGCCTGGGTCGAGATGCACAGCGTGCCGCGGTTTTCTTCCGGGATGAACACGGTTTCCACGGCGTTGCCGTTGCCGACGTCGACCAGCCACTTGCGGGTGCCGTCGCTCGAGGTATGGTCGCTGATGATGCCCGGCGCACGGATCTCGGCGCGGGTCTTCAGCTTTTCGCGCAGCGACTTGGCCAGGTCGGTCATGTCGTCGAAATTCGACGCGCCGAACTGGTGGATCCAGCGTTGCAGTTGCTTGGCGCGGAACGGTTTCTCACCCAATTCGGCGCAGTAAGCGACAAGTTGCGCGGGATCGAAGTCCAGCAGGTTGGTGAGAGTCGTCATGGCAATATTCCTATGTATTACAGAGCCCGCTTGCCCGCGGCCATCGGCCGAAGTCAAGCGGTTTACTCTTTTCAATTAGTCCGGGGAGAAGTCGACCGGGGCGCGCCCGGACTGCGCTCCCCCTGACCAATTAACGCGAGTAGACGTTCAGTGCTGGGAAGAAGTAAGCGATTTCCACGGCGGCGGTTTCGGCAGCGTCCGAACCGTGCACGGCGTTGGCGTCGATCGAATCGGCGAAATCGGCGCGGATGGTGCCGGCTTCAGCCTTCTTCGGATCGGTTGCACCCATCAGGTCGCGGTTTTTCAGGATGGCGCCTTCGCCTTCCAGCACCTGGATCATGACCGGGCCCGAGATCATGAAGTTGACCAGGTCCTTGAAGAAAGGACGGGCAGCGTGCACGGCGTAGAAGCCTTCGGCTTCAGCTTGCGACAGCTGGGTCATGCGAGCGGCAACGATCTTCAGGCCAGCGCCTTCGAAGCGGCTGTAGATTTGGCCGATCACGTTTTTTGCAACTGCATCTGGTTTGATGATCGACAGGGTGCGTTCGATTGCCATGTAAAACTCCAATAAAAAGAAAGGTTTAAATCGAGAAGTTGAGAACTCAATCAACCTTTGATTTTACCATACCTCGCCCCATATAGCCGATATTGCGGCGGCACGCCGCAAAGTGATAGAGTGGCGGCCGAAAACCGCCTTGTCAATGCAGCATCGATCCGCAAGCAAGGCGACAGGCATTGACTTAAAGCATGAAATTGGCTGCCATCTTGCGCGGCCTGACTTATGCTTGGCTTAAGACTGGAACTTGCGGTACGTACGCCATGCTATGCTTGAGTGGAATACCAATCATCCAACCGGAGGCAACATGAACCCCATCCTGCAAAAGCAACCCGCTTACGACGTGGCCGTAGGCCAGGTCGCGCGCAACAAAGTCCTGCGCAACACCTTCTGGCTGCTTGCGCTGTCCATGGTCCCGACCGTGCTGGGCGCCTTCATCGGCGTGTCGATGCAGTTGCCGATGCTCAGCGGCGGCATGGGCTTCGTCATCTTCCTCGCGGTCGCCTTCGGCTTCATGTTCGCCATCGAAAAGACCAAGCACTCCGCCGTCGGCGTGGCCGTGCTGCTGGGCTTCACCTTCTTCATGGGCCTGATGCTCACCCCGCTGCTGCGCCATACCCTGGGCTACAGCAACGGCGGCCAGCTGATCATGACCGCTTTCGGCGGCACCGCCGTCGTGCTGGCCGTGATGGCAAGCATCGCCACCACCAGCAAGCGTGATTTCTCGGCCATGGGCAGCTGGCTGTTCGCCGGCGTGATCGTGCTGCTGCTGGCCGGCGTGGCCAACATCTTCCTGCAGATCCCGGCGCTGACCATCGTGTTCTCGGTCCTGGCGATCGGTATCTTCTCGGCCTTCATCCTGTACGACGTGCAGCGCATCGTGAACGGCGGCGAAACCAACTACATCAGCGCCACCCTCGCGATCTACCTCGACGTCTACAACATCTTCAGCAACCTGCTGGCCCTGCTGGGCTTCGCCGGCGGCGACCGCGACTAAGCGCAACAGCATCACGAAAGCCGACCTGCGGGTCGGCTTTTTTTAATGCCTGGCGGATAAAAATACTTCCGCATGGTTATGCGCAGCAGATTCAACGTATCATTGGGCTTTCTTCTCGCGTAACAATGCATGCAAGCAGCACCTCGCCCCTTCGACCTGCTCGCCAGCGCTAGCGCCATCCGCGTCGGTTACGCCTCGCGCGACTGGTCACGCAGTCCCGCCGGCCATCCCAACACCTGGGGACCCGTGCTGCGCAGCTCGGTCGGCATGATCCTCGACTCGCGCTTCCCGATGTTCATCGCCTGGGGGCCGGAGCTGGCGCTACTCTACAACCACGCCTACATCGAACTTCTCGAAGCGAAGCACCCGGCGGCACTGGGCAGTCCGCTGCGCGCGGTGTGGCCGCAATTGTGGAACGGCGTGCAGCCGCTGGTCGAGCAGGCCCTGGCTGGCCGGCCGACCTATGGCGAAGACGTGGCGCGCACGATCACCCGCAACGGCCAACCGTTCGAAGGCCGCTTCACCCTGGCCTACTCGCCCCTGCGCGACGAAAGCGGCGCAGTGGCCGGCGCGCTGTGCGTGATCAACGAGACCACCGCCCGCTTCGCCCTCGAAAACCGCCAGGCGCTGCAGCTACAGCTGGCCGAGCGCCTGCGCGGCCTGACCGACGCCGACCAGATCACCGCCGTCGCCAACGACATGCTGGGGCATTACCTGGGCGCGTCGCAGATCTTCCACGGCATTAACGACGAGAGCATCGGCCGTTTCCGCATCCACGCCCACTGGACGCCCACCGGGGCCGGTGACCTGGTCGGCCGGGAAGCCATGCTCGACGATTTCGGCCAGGAAGTGCTGCGCGAGCTGCGCGCGGGCCGCCAGGTGGCGATCGACGACATTGCCAGCGATCCACGCACGGCGCCGTATGCCGCCGCCTACGCCAGCCTCGGCATCGGCGCGCTGCTGGTGCAACCCTACGCGCGCGAAGGGCGCCTGCTGGGCGCCATGAACGTCCTCGACGACAGCCCGCGCCACTGGAGTCTCGAGGACCGCAAGCTGGCCTCGGACATCGCCGAGCACGTCTGGAGCGCGAACGAGCGCGCGAATGCGGGCCAGGCGCTGCGCGCCGCGGTGGCGCGCCAGTCCTCGCTGCTGGCCGTGTTCGAATTCCAGCTGAACCTGGCCGACCTGCTGCGCCGGCTCGACAACGTCGACGCCATCCTGCGCGAGAGCGGCGCCCAGCTTGCCCGCTTCCTGCAGGTCAGCCGCGTGGTGTTCGGCGACTTCGACGCCGGGCGCAAGCTGCTGACCTTCCACACCAACCACGTCGACGGCGTCGAGGCACTCGGCGGCACCCACCCCACGGCCGCCTTTGGGCAGGAAAACTTCGCCGTGCTCGAGCGCGGCGACCTGTGGGTGTCGAACGACCTGGCGCAGGACCCGCGCACTGGCGGCGCGCAGGTCTGGCCCGCATTCGCGGCGCGCCACGTGCACGCGGCCGTGGGGGCGCCGCTGAACCGCCACGGCGCCGTGATGACCTGCCTGTTCGTCCACCATGCCGCGCCGCGTGCCTGGAGCGAGGACGAGGTGCGGGTCGTCGCCGACGTCGCCGAGCGCACCTGGAGCGCCATCGAACGGGTGCGCGCCGAGGAAGCGCTGCGCGCGGCCGACCGCCGCAAGGACGAGTTCCTCGCCATGCTCGCGCACGAATTGCGCAACCCGCTGGCGCCGATCGCGGCGGCGGCCCAAATCCTCAACATGGGACAGGCGGATGGCCAGCGCATCGCCCGCACCAGCGGCATCATCACGCGCCAGGTGGCGCACATGACGGGCCTGATCGACGACCTGCTCGACGTCTCGCGCGTGACGCGCGGCCTGGTCGTGCTGCAAAGCGCGCCGGTGGACCTCAAGCGCGTGGTGGCCGACGCCGCCGAACAGGTGCGCCCGCTGGTCGAGGCGCGCCGCCACGCGCTCGCGCTGCACCTGGCGGCCGAGCCGGCGTTCGTCGAGGGCGACCACAAGCGCCTGGTGCAGGTGCTGGCCAACCTGCTGAACAACGCTGCCAAGTACACGCCGGAAGGCGGCCGCCTCAGCCTGGCGATGACGGTCACGCCCGAACAGGTCGCGATCGTGGTCAGCGACAACGGCATCGGCATCGACGCCGCGCTGCTGCCGACGGTGTTCGAACTGTTTGCCCAGGCGGAGCGCACGCCCGACCGCACCCAGGGCGGACTGGGCCTGGGACTGGCGCTGGTGAAGAGCCTGGTCGAACTGCATGGCGGCAGCGTCGGCGCCGACAGCGGCGGGGACGAGGCCGGCAGCCGCTTCACGGTGCGCCTGCCGCGCCGGACCGCGCCCGCGGCAGTGGACGCCGACACCGCAGCCGCGCACGTGTTCGCGCCGGCGCCGGCGGCCGGCCTCGATGTGCTGGTGGTGGACGACAATGTCGATGCGGCGACGACGATCGCGATGCTGCTCGAATCGAGCGGCTACCGCGTCACCGTGCTGCACGATCCGAAGGAGGCGCTGCTGGCCGCGCAGGCGGGCCGCTTCGATGCCTGCGTGCTCGACATTGGCCTGCCGGGCATGGATGGACATGAACTGGCGCGCCGCCTGCGCGCCTTGCCGGGAACCGCGAACGCCCTGTTGCTGGCGCTGACCGGCTACGGGCAGCGCGAGGCGGCGCCGCATGCCAGCCCGGCCTTCGACCATTTCATGGTCAAGCCGGCCGACCCGGCCCGGCTGTTTGCGCTGCTGGCAGGCGGCGCCAGCGCGAACCGGGCCGGCGCCTAAGGCTTAAGCGGCGTCGCCTTCCGGCAGCTCGAACACGCCGATCGATTCGACGTGCGAGGTATGCGGGAACATGTTGACCACGCCCGCCTTCTGCATCACATAGCCGGCGCGGTGCACCAGGATCCCGGCGTCGCGCGCCAGCGTCGAGGGGCTGCACGAGACGTACACGATCCGCTTCGGCAGGAAGGCGGTCTGGCCGCTTTCGCGCAGCTCGGCCAGGGCCAGCGCCAGCGCGATCGCACCGTCGCGCGGCGGATCGACCAGCATGCGGTCGAAGCGGCCCAGCGCCACCAGGTCGGCGGCCGTGACTTCGAACAGGTTGCGCGTGTAGAAGGTGGTCTTCTCCGCCAGGCCGTTGGCTTTCGCGTTTTCCAGCGCGCGCGTGGTCAGCGTGGTGCTGCCCTCGATGCCCACGACCTCGCGCGCCTGGGTCGCCAGCGGCAGCGTGAAATTGCCCAGGCCGCAGAACAGGTCGGCGACGCGCTCGTCCTTCTGCACTTCCAGCAGGCGCAGGGCCTTGTGCACCAGCACCCGGTTGATCTGGTGGTTCACCTGGGTGAAATCGGTCGGCTTGAAGGGCATGCGCACGCCGAACTCGGGCAGCGTGTAGTACAGCTCCTGGTCGAGCGGGTAGAACGGGTAGACGGTGTCCGGGCCCTTCGGCTGCAGCCACCACTGGATGCCCCATTCGTCGGCGAAGGCCTTGACCAGTTCCTCGTCCTTGGCGCTTAGCGGCGCCATGATGCGCAGCACCAGCGCCGTGGTTTCCTCGCCGACCGCCACTTCGATCTGCGGCATCTGGTTGTAGATCGACAGCGAGCCGACCAGTTCGCGCAGCGGCATGAGCATGCCGCCCAGGTGGGGCGGCAGGATGTGGCAGTAACGGATGTCGGCCACGTAGGAGGAGGCGCGCTCGTGGAAGCCGACCAGCACCGTGCCCTTCTTCTCGACGTGGCGCACCGACAGGCGCGCGCGGAAGCGGTAGCCCCAGGTCGGGCCCTGCAGCGGGCGCATGATGTTGCCGGCCTTGACCTTCGAGAGGTGCCAGAGGTTATCTTCCAGCGTGCGCTGCTTGATCGCCACCTGCGCGGTCGGTTCCAGGTGCTGCATCGAGCAGCCACCGCAATAGCCGAAATGCTCGCAGCGGGCTTCGACGCGCATCGAGGAGGCGCGCTGCAGGGTCACCATGCGGCCCGACTCCCAGTTCTTCTTCTTGCGCTTGACCTCGTAGCTGACGCGCTCGCCCGGCAGTGCGTCCTCGACGAAGATCACCTTGCCCGGGGTGCCGTCCTCGTTCTCGAGGTGGCCGACGCCGCGCGCATCCGCGTCCAGCGACTTAATTTCGATAAAAGTTTCTTGCATTGATAGAGATGAGGTAACGCGAATCGGAGAGAGAACGTAGGGTGGGCACTCCGTGCCCACGCGGAACGGTGATCATTGTTGGCGCATCAAACGGCGCACCACCAACTTCAACTGCGGCCTGCGGCCACAAAATTGGACAACCGCCAGATCAGACGCAAAACCGCCGCATCATAACAAGGAATCGCGCACGACGCCACGGGCCGCCATCGCCCGCTTGAGCTTGACGAGCGCCTCCTGCTGGATCTGGCGCACGCGCTCGCGCGTCACGCCCATCTCCTCGGCCAGGGTTTCGAGCGTGGCCGGGTCGTCGTTGTCCAGGCCGAAGCGGCGCATCACGACCACGCGCTGCTTCTCGGGCAGGCGGGTCAGCCAGTCGCGCACCAGCAGGGTCATCTCGTGCTGCTCGGCGCGCGCGTCGGGACTGTCGTCCGCTTCGCCGGGCAGCATGTCCATCAGGCTCGAGCCGGGATCGTTGTCGAGCGGGGCGTCGAGCGAGGCGGCGTGCTCGGACAGCGCCAGGATGTCCTGCACTTCCTCGACCGGACGGCCGACCAGGCTGGCGATATCCTCGACGCTGGCATCCTTGCCGTCGTGGTGCTGGGCCTCGAGGTGGTACTTGGCGCGCAGCACGGCATTCAGTTCGCGCACCATGTGCACCGGCAGGCGCACGGTGCGCGCCTGGTTCATGATGGCGCGCTCGATGCTCTGGCGGATCCACCAGGTGGCGTAGGTCGAGAAGCGGAAACCGCGCTCGGGCTCGAACTTGTCGATGGCGCGCATCAGGCCGATGTTGCCCTCCTCGATCAGGTCGAGCAGCACCACGCCGCGGTTGATGTAGTGCTTGGCGATCGAGACCACGAGGCGCAGGTTATGCTCGATCATCTTCTGGCGCGCGTCGAAGTCGCCGGCCTTGGCCAGGGTTGCGTAATGCGTCTCCTGCTGGGCCGAGAGCAAGGGCCGGGTGCCGATCTGGTTCAGGTAGTGCTGGGTGGTGTCGGTGGACAGCTCGGCGGCCAGCACGGTCTTGAGTTCGTCGACGCTGTCGACGCCGGCGCCGGGAAGCACGTCCGCGCTATCGGCCGCCTCGTCGCCGGACCCGCCCTCGCCGGGCGCAGCGCCGCCGGACGCGCCGTCGCTCTCCAGCTCGTCAGGCAGATCGTCCGAAGCGTCGTGGTCCTGGGAGTGCGGCGGCAGCGTCATTGGCCCTCTCTAGCGGCTGGGCAGGAACCTCGCCGGATCGACTGGCTTGCCCTGCTGGCGAATCTCGAAGTGCAGCTTCACCGTATCGGCGTCGGAATCGCCCATCTCGGCGATCACCTGGCCCTTGGTCACGTTGTCGCCTTCCTTCACGACAATGGCGCGGTTATGGGCATAGGCCGACAGCAAGCTGTTGCTGTGTTTGACGATGACGAGGTTACCATAACCCCGGATGCCACTGCCAGCATACATTACCTTGCCGGCGCCGGCGGCCATCACCTGCTGGCCCGGACGGCCGGCGATGTCGATCCCCTTGTTCTTGCCTTCGTCGAAGGTGGCGATGATACGCCCGTCCGACGGCCACATCCAGCTCAGCTTCTCGTCGTCGGTGGCGGTGACGGTGGCGCCCACGCGCGAAGCGGCGGGCGCCGCGGCGCTGGCGACAACGGTCTCGGCCTTCTCGCCGCGCTGGCTTTCCGCGACGTTTTCTTCGCTATACGGCTTCTTGTCGGCGCGCGGCGCGGTCTTGCGCGGCGCTTGCGGCGGCATCGGCACCGGCTGGGTCACGACATTGTTACCGGCGGCGACCTTCTCGCCCGGCGGATCGACGCGCAGCACCTGGCCGACCTTGATGTCGTCCGGGTTGGCCAGGTTGTTCCAGGCCACCAGGTCGCGGTAGCTCTGGCCATGGTCGAGCGCGATGCGCAGCAGGGTGTCGCCGCGGCGCACGGTATAGGTGCCGCGAGCGTCCGGGCGCGGCGCTTCCACGCGCGGCGTCGCCGGACGGGCCGCGCTGGACGACGAAATCGGGCGCTCGACGACAGGCGCCTTGCGGGTAGCGGTGTTGCAGCCCGCGAGCAGGCCAAGCAGAAGGGTGAGCAGGACTAAACGGGGTGGTTGTTTCATTCTCTCTTTATTACCTATCACATACGGGCAGCGCTTAGACGGTGCCGGGGCGCAAGGGGACGAAATGGCAGGCTTCCAGCGTCTCGCTGGTCCATTCGGACTTGCCGGTGCGGGTAATCCGCTGCAAATGCTGCACCTGCCCCCCTACCGGGGCCACCAGGCGCGCGCCGATGGCAAGCTGTTCGAGCAGTGCACGGGGCACTTCCAGGCCGGCCGCCGCCAGGATGATCCCGTCGAAGGGCGCGACTTGCGCGAGCCCGAGCATACCATCTCCGTAGTGCAAACGCAGATTGGAAATACGCAAGGGCCGCAGGTTGGCCTTGGCCAGCTCGTGCAGCGGCTTGATGCGTTCGATGGAGTAGACCTCCTTCGCCACGCGCGCCAGCACGGCCGCCTGGTAGCCGCAACCGGTGCCGATCTCCAGCACGCGGCTGGGAACGGTGCCGTTTGAAAACTTGCCGTCGCGCATCGCCTCAATCATACGCGCAACAATATAAGGCTGGGAAATAGTTTGATTGTGCCCGATTGGCAGCGAGGCGTCGATATATGCCTGGCTCGACAGTGCAGGTTCGATGAACAGGTGGCGCGGCACGGCTTCGAGTGCCGCCAGCACGGCCGCATCCTTGACGCCTTGCCCGGCCACCCGCGCCACCATCGCGCGCCGGATTGCCTCGGTCGCCATCAGTTCCGAGCGCTGGGCGGTTGGCGCCGCCTGCGCGGGCGGCGCGTAGCCCGGCGGCTTCGGTCCCGGCTGCGGCGGCTTGGGTGGCTGGGCGTGGGCGCCGACCGCGCGTGCCGCGTTCTGGGTCGCGGTCTGCGGCGTCGCCACCGGCGCCGGCGCGCCCGGCTTGCGCGCGCCTCCGGTCACCGAGGACAGCGGCAAAGGAAAACGCTTCCCTTCGGGGTTGTCGGCGCGGTCGGTCATGTCAGCCCCTGGGCCAGCAGCTCGAGTTGCGGCCTGTGCGTCAGGTCGACCTGCAGCGGCGTGATCGAGATCCGCCCCTGCGACGTTGCGTGGAAATCGGTCCCCTCCCCGGCGTCGCGGCAGGCGCCGGGCGCACCGATCCAGAAGATCTCGCGCCCGCGCGGGTCCTGCGAGCGGATTACCGGCTCGGCCTGGTGGCGCCGTCCGAGCCGGGTCGGCGTAAGCGGCCCGAGCTCCTCGTACGGGAGATTCGGGATGTTGACGTTCAGTAGGTAGGGCGCAGGCAGCATCTCGAAACGGCGCAGGACGATGTCGCGCGCCGCCCTTGCTGCGGCATCGATGTGGGCCCAGCCGGAGTGGACCTGGGAAAACGCGATCGCCGGAATGCCGAACAGGAAAGCCTCGGTGGCGGCGGCGACGGTGCCGGAGTACAGGGTGTCGTCGCCCATGTTCTGGCCGTTGTTAATGCCGGACACCACCAGGTCGGGCGGCGCTTCCTGCATGCCGGTCAGGGCGATATGGACGCAGTCGGTCGGGGTTCCATTGACAAAATAGAAACCGTTGGCAGCCTTGGTGACCGACAGCGGACGGTCGAGCGAAAGCGAGTTGGACGCGCCGGAGCGGTTGCTTTCCGGCGCGACAACGATGATCTCGGCCACCGCCGCAAGGGCGTCAGCCAGGGCGTTAATACCAGGGGCGAGGTAGCCGTCGTCGTTACTGATAAGAATTCGCATCACGCGATTTTACCTGAAGCAACGGCCGCGTCGCGCGCCGGCGGTACATAAATTCTGCCCTGCGGGCGGGAACGCCGTTGCCCGCATACGACGCTGCCGGGCAAAGCTGGCAAGCCCGGCAACATGCTAGCGCAGCGCCAGCGACCGCCCTCCCGCCGCCTCGATCAGCGCGCCTTCGAGCGAAGCGACCTCGTCTTCGGTGAAGGCCAGCAAGGCATCCTTGTCGCCATCGTCGAGGTAGACCTGCTTGATCATCGTGATCCCGCGCCGGCGCAGCGGCTGGGCAACGGTCGGACGCAGGATGGTTTCGCGCAGGCTGTCGGCAAGCGCCCGGGCTTCGTTCGCGCGTCCGCTGTCGATCAACTTTTGCAATTGCGTCAACTTATGGTCCAGCATATCCGGGGACGGCTGGTGGGACCCCTCGCGCCCGCCGCGCTGTCCGCCGCCGCCCATGCCACCCGTGCCACCCGTGCCACCCGTGCCACCCGTGCCACCCGTGCCCGAGCGGGGAAAGCCGGCCTGGCCCAAGGCCGCATGCGCGGAGCTGGGCACGGCATGCGAGGCCGGCGCGCCGGGTCCGGAAAACCCGGGCGCATCCTCGGCCGGCGTCACCAGCCGCGGCGCGAGGCCGCCCGCCGTGGTGACGCCCGGTGTGCCGACATGCGGCGCCGCGAAGCGCGACGTAGCGACGCCCGGCGTGGCGACACCCGAGGCGGACACACGCGCCGCCGCCACGCCGTGGGCAGGGCTGCGCAACGCCATGCCCGACGTAGCGGGGCCCGGCGCACCCAGGCCCGAGGTGGCAAGGCCGGACGAATCCGGCAATCCAGCCGACATCGCGCGGATGTTCAACAGGCGGCTGCTGCCCTCCTCCACGCTTTCCTCGAGCCGGCGCGCGGCCTGGCTATGCCCCTGGCTCGACAGGGTCCGGGCCAGCATTTGCTTGCTGCGCAGGGTTTCTTGATCGTCCATGCCGCGCAGGCGTTCGTGCAGGCTGACCACGTGCTGCTGGAGCCGGCGCGCTTCCTCGAGCTCGCCCTGTTCGGAGAGCGTCGAAGCCAGCCGCAGCAGGATGCTCAGGGTGTCGGGATGCTCGGAACCGAAACGCCGTTCGCGGGCGGTGGCGAGCGACTGCTGCATGTCGCGCACCGCGGCCAGGTCGCCCTGGGCGGCGAAGATCTCGGCCAGCGCCTCGCGCGCCTGCAGGGTGGCGGGCGCATCCGGTCCGGCCTGGCGCTCGCGCACCCGCACCACCAGTTCCTGGAGCTTGCGCGCGTTGCCGAGGTCGCCCATGTCGCGCAGCAGCGCCGCCAGCAGCTGGGTGCAACGCAGCGTGTCCTCGTGTTCGGTGCCGAGGATGCGCTGGCGTCCCTCGAGCACGCGTTCGTAGACCATGCGCGCGCGCGAATACTCGCCCTGGCGCGCCAGGGTGCGCGCCTGTCCGGCAAGGGCGTCGAGCGTGACGATATGGCCCGGGCCGAACAGGCGCTCGCAGGCCTCGACCACCTGTTCGTGCAGCGCCAGCGCGCGCGGGAACTCGTCGAGCGCCGCCAGCGTGGCCGCCAGTCCGGACCGGGCGCTCAAGGTCTCGGCGTGTTCGGCGCCGGCGTCCTGGGCGCAATGCTCGACCAGCAGTTCGTACTGGGCGCGCGCCTCGCGCAGGCGGCCGCTCTCGCGCAGCAGCGCCGCCAGCGCCGATCGGCTGGCGCGGGTGTCGGGATGGGCGTCGCCGAGCAGGCGCTGGCGTAGCGCGGTGCTCTCCTCGAAGCATTCCTGGGCCAGGGCCGTGCGTCCCTGCTGGCGGTGCAGTTCGCCCAGGCGCAGCAGGTCGCGCGCCAGCGGCGCCGCGTTCGGATCGGGCGCGCTGCCGCCCAGCAGGCCGCCGCCCGCACTGCGCTCGCCGGCCGCCAGCGCGGCGCGGGCCGCGGCGACGGCGGCGAGCAGGTCGAGCTCGGCACGCGACTGCCAGGGAAAGCGCCCCTGCCCCACCCAGCCCAGCAGGGCCGCGACGCTGCGCGCGCTCGAATAGCGGTCGGTGTCGCGCTGGACCGTGCCGGCGAAGGGTTCGGACGGGACGCCGAGCGCGTGCAGCTGCACCTCGTCGAGGTAGCTGTCGAGCGACAGCTGGGACAGGCCATAGCAGTTGCGCAGCAATTGTTCGAGCACGCTCTGGTAGCCCTGGACGCCGCGCTGCGGGTCGCCGCGGCGCCACAGGGCGCGCCGCTCGGCATCGGCGCCGTCGAGGCAAGGCACCGGGTAGACCAGCAGCGGCCGCTGCTCGTCCTCGTGGCTGCAGCGGTACTCGACGGCGCGGGTGACGACGCCGGCCAGCCCGTCGAGGCTGCGCCCGCCGGGCGTGAACAGGCCGACCAGCCGGTCCGGCAGCAGCGTGGTGCACACGCTCACCGCCGCCGAGCGCCCGCCGCGGGCGTCGATCAGCACGTGGCGGAAATGGCGCGCCAGGTGGGCGGCGAAGGCGCGGTACAGCGCCGGGCAGGCGGCGAACAGTCCATCCCAGTCCATGCGGTCGGCGCGTTCGCCATAGCTGTCGTCGAAGCGGCCGGCGCGCATCAGGTAGAGCGAGCGACTCTGGTCGACCCGTTCGACGTAGGCTTCCCAGTCGATGGCCTCAAGCACCAGGCGGGCACGCTCCTCGTGGTCGAGGTCGGCGCCGGCGCGGCCCAGCGACTGCAGCTGCTCGCGGCAGGCCTCGAAGTATTCGAGCAGGCCGGGGCGCGCGGCGCCGGCGGCCGGGTGCATGTGCTCGAAACGCTCGTCCTGGGGCGGGAAATAATGGTGCAGGCCGGGCGCCTCGGTGTCCCAGTCGATCATCAGTACCGGTACCGTCGCATTCTGGCCTCCCGCCAGCAGCACGGCCGCATGGGCCAGCGCGACGCTGCGCGCGGTGCCGCTTTCGAACGAATAGAAGGTCGTCACTTCGCCGGGGCTGGGGATCGGCGGAAGCGTTATGCGGTTGATTTCCATGTAGCTCCTCATTTTTTGGGAAAAGTCAGATCCGGGATGGCGCGCCATTCAGGTGGGACATCGGGAAGCACGAATTGGTTGCAATCATGACCAGGCGGCATGTAGAGCTTCTGGTACTGGTAGTGCGTCGCGATCCGTTTCACCATCTTGTCGATGTCGGGAAGGAAATCGGGATTCGATTTCAGGTCCGCGGTGGCCATCGTGAAATGCGAGAAGTCGACATAGAAGCTGGACGACGCGATCTGCGGCGGCAGCTTGTCGGGATGTTGGGTCATGATCACCGGAATGATCAGGTGGCTGGGCAGCGTGTACCACTTGCTGCGCTCGGCCTCGAGCAGGCGCATTGCAGCGTACTCGCGGCGCGTGTAGGCATGCGCCTCGTACTTCGGCGTGTAGATGAGGATCATGCAGACGCTCTCGCACATCGCGCGGGCGATCTTGCGATCGAGATCGTCGCCGCCGCCAAGCTGCTCGGTGTCGACGAACAGCTCGTCCTCGTTGTCGAAATATGGTTCGAGGTAGCAGCGCAGCGCATCGGCCAGCGCTGTCTTGAACCGCTGCATCAACGCATGGCGCCCATGGGCGTAGCTGAAGAAGCAGCCGTACCGAATTGTCATTGCCTTTCCCCTGTTCAATACGCCGGCTGGCGCGCATGCGCATCCATCACTGTAGCGTCGCGGACCCTCCCCATTTTGCGGGCGCACAAACGCGCCGGACACCGCGCTGCCGGCACACTGAAGCATTCCGTGAGGCATAATCATTGCGATCCATAGAACAACCACCACCAAGGAGATGCAAATGAAAGCCATCGTATGCAAGGACTGGGGCCCGCCCGACAGCCTGGAACTGCAAGACCTGCAGGACCTCGTTCCCGATGCCGGCGAAGTCGTGGTCGACGTGCGCGCGGCCGGGGTCAACTTCCCCGACGTGCTGACGGTGCAGGGCAAGTACCAGTACCGTCCCGAGCTGCCCTTCACTCCCGGCAATGAATTCGCGGGCACCGTGCGCGCCGTCGGCGCCGGCGTGAACGGCCTCAAGCCGGGCGACCGCGTGATCGGCTTCACCCGCGTCGGCGCCTTCGCCGAGCAGGTGCGCGCGCTGGCCGAGGTCATGATGCCGATGCCGCCGGGCATGGACTTCGACATCGCCGCCGCCATCACCCTCACCTACGGCACCTCGCACCACGCGGTTGTCGACCGCGCGCAGCTGAAGGCCGGCGAAACCATGCTGGTGCTGGGCGCGGCCGGCGGCGTCGGCCTGGCGGCGATCGAGATCGGCAAGGCGCTCGGCGCGCGCGTGATCGCGGCTGCCTCCAGCGCGGAGAAGCTCGAGGTCTGCCGCGCCCACGGCGCCGACGTGCTGATCGACTACACGAAGGAAGACCTGCGCGAGGCCCTGAAGGCGGCCACCGGCGGCCGCGGCCCCGACGTGATCTACGATCCGGTCGGCGGCCCCTACAGCGAGCCGGCGCTGCGCTCGATCGCCTGGCGCGGCCGGCACCTGGTGGTGGGTTTCGCCGCCGGCGATATCCCGAAACTGCCCTGGAACCTGATGCTGCTGAAGGGGGCCTCGGTGGTCGGGGTGTTCTGGGGCGAGTTCGCCAAGCGCGAGCCGAAGGCGAACCTGGCCGCGATGCGCGAGATGCTGGGCTGGATGGCCGAGGGCAAGCTCAAGCCGCTGGTGTCGAAGCGCTACCCGCTGGGCGAGACGGCGCAGGCCCTGAACGACATGGCCGAGCGCAAGGTGACGGGGAAAGTGGTGATCGTGCCGTAACGGCACAGACGTAGGGTGGGCACTCCGTGCCCACGCGTGAACGGTGGGCATTGTTGGCCTGCCTTTCGCGCCAACATGACGCAGACTTCACGCGTGGGCACGGGGGCGCCCACCCTACTGCGCGTCCGGCTTGAAGAACTTGATGACATCCTCCTGCACCCGCGTCCGCTTGAACGGCGGCAGGCTCTGCCAGATGCGGCGGCCGTAGGGCTTGCTGATCAGGCGCGGGTCGCAGATCATCAGGACGCCGCGGTCCTCGACGTCGCGGATCAGGCGCCCGGCGCCCTGCTTGAGCGTGATGATCGCTTCCGGCAGCTGGTGGTGCATGAAGCCGTTCAGGCCCTGCTTTTCCATCACCTCGATGCGCGCCGCCAGCACCGGATCGTCCGGCGGGGCGAACGGCAGCTTGTCGATGATGACCAGCGAGAGCGCCTCGCCGCGCACGTCCACGCCCTCCCAGAAGCTCTGGCTGCCCACCAGCACCGCGTTGCCGGCGTTGCGGAAGGAGTCGAGCAATTCGGTGCGGCCGCGCTCGCCCTGCACGAACAGGGGGAAGTCCAGGCCGCGCTCGGCGAACTCGAGACGCAGGCGCTCGGCCACCTTGTTTACCGCGCGGATGGTCGTGCACAGGAAGAAGGTGCGCCCGCCCGCCGCCTCGATCACCGGCAGCGCGATGTCGACCACCGCATCGGTGTACTGGAAGGAGTTCGGTTCCGGCAACCCGGTCGGCACGTACAGGATGCCCTGCTCGCCGTAGTTGAACGGGCTCGGCCAGGTGCGCGCCGGCTCGCCGGTCAGGCCCATCTGGTCCGAGAAATGCTTGAAGTCGTTCTTCACCGCCAGCGTCGCCGAGGTAAAGATCCAGCTGCGCGGCGTGCCTTCACGCTGGTTCTGGAAGATCGGCGCGATCGACAGCGGGGTCTTGTGCAGCTGCAACGAGGAATTGAAGGCCTCGACCCAGAGCACGGCCTGGTCGCCCTCGACCACTTTGCCCTTGGGCGCGGGATCGGCTTTCCATGCGTCGTAGGACGCCTTCAGCTCGACCGCGCGCACGCGGCAGGCTTCCAGGGTTTCGGCGCGCTCGGCGTTTTCTTCCAGTACCTCGATCAGGCCGTCGAGTTCTTCCTTGAGCTTTTCCAGGGCGGGAAAGAAGGCCGAACCGGGCAGGACTTGCGGCAGCGACAGGCGGGTGCTGCCTTCCGGGAAGGTCAGGCGCAGGTCGCGCGCGGCCTTCTCGACCACGGTCACGACCTTGGCCCAGTCCGGGCCGCCGCGCGCGTGCGCCAGGCCTTCGGCCAGCACGTCGCGGCACAGTTCCAGCACCTGGGAAGTCGAGACCGACTGGCCGAAGAACAGGGTCGCGGTGTCGGGCAGCTGGTGCGCCTCGTCGAAGATGATGGTGTTGGCCGACGGCAGCAGCTCGGCCACGCCGGTGTCCTTCAGCGCCACGTCGGCGAAGAACAGGTGGTGGTTGACCACCACCACGTCCGCCTGCTGGGCTTCCCTGCGCGCCTTCATCACGAAGCAGTCCTGGTAGTACTGGCATTCGGCGCCCATGCAGGTGTCGCGCGTCGAGGTGACCAGGTTCCAGACGCTGGCGTTTTCCGGCACCTTGGCCAGTTCCGCCTTGTCGCCCGAATTCGTCATCTTCATGAAGCGCGAGATCTCGCGCAGGTGGCCGACGTCGTCGCGCGAGGTCAGGCGCCCGTTCTGCAGGGTGCGCTCGAGGTGGAAGTGGCAGACGTAGTTGGAGCGGCCCTTGAGCAAGGCTACCGAGACCGGCGCCTTCAGGGCCTTGCGGATGGTCGGGATATCGCGCAGGAACAATTGGTCCTGCAGGTTCTTGGTCCCGGTCGAGACGATGGTCTTGCCGCCCCACAGCAGCGCCGGGACCAGGTAGGCGAAGGTCTTGCCGGTGCCGGTGCCGGCCTCGGCCATCAGCACTTGCTGGTCGGCGATGGCCTGGGCAATGGCTTTCGCCATCTCGGTTTGAGACTGGCGCGGCTTGAAGGTGCCGACGGCGGGCGCGAGCGGGCCGCCGACGCCGAACAGGCGGTCGAGTTCTTCGTCGTACTTGCCGACAGGAGCGGATGGCGTCGCGTCGGCGGACACGTCCGACGACGCGACGCTTGGCACAGGGAGGTGATCGGTCAAAATGGGCGTTTCTTGATGCGAAGAGAACTTACGCCGGCACGTCCGGCACCAGTTGCATCTTCAACAGGGTGATATGGTCTTTCAGCTGCAGTTTACGCTTCTTGAGGCGGCGCAGCTGAAGCTGGTCGGCATGGCCATCGGCCGTCAGCATGGCGATGACCGCATCCAGGTCACGGTGTTCGACGTCGAGTTCGATAATGCGGCGCTGGATGTCTTGGACATCGGTCATGATGGCGGTTCCAAACAGGTTTTTCAACAGGCGGGGGATGGCGGGACAGCAGGCTGGCGCCGTGCCGCGTGCACCTTACGGCTTGCAACACGGTGGCTTCTCGGTGCATAGTTTAATCTACAGCGACGTTGCCGCCAACAAACAATGGCTGTCAAGCCACGGAAAGCATCAAGTTTATGAATCTCTTCAAGATCGAAGCGGGGACTGCGCAACACATCGGTAACCGTCCGCGGCAGAACGATCGGGTCGCCATCCTGACCGGCGCGCGCGCGCCCGGACATGTGCTGGCGGTGCTGTCGGACGGCATCAACGGCGCGGCGGCAGCCGAGCAGGTACTGCACACGGCCAAGCAGGTGTTCGACAGTTTCAAGCCGGGCGACGGCCCGCATCCGGAGCGCCTGGCCCAGCTGCTGCGCGAGATCGTGCGGGAAACCCACCTCGTCATCCAGATGAATTCCGTCACCACCGGCGAAGAGGCCCAGGCCAGCTTCGTCGGGCTGCTGCTCTCGCCCCACGGCGAGGCGGTCTGGGCCCACGTCGGCGATTCGCGCCTCTACCGTTTCGAGAATGGCCAGTGCAGCCACCGCACGGGCGACGCCGCCTACATCGAGCACCTGGTGGGGGACCGCCTGCCGCTCGACGCGGCGCGCAACCACCGGCGCTCGAAATTACTGCTCAATGTGCTGGGCAATAGTCGCAAGGAACCATTCGTGACCGTGGGCATGCACACCGGCGCCGCGGCGGGCGACCACTTCCTGCTGTGCTCGGACGGCCTGTGGCATTTCTTTACCGACGCCGAGCTCGGTGCCGCACTGTCGCGCTCGACGCCACGCCAGGCCTCGGAGATGCTCATCGAGAAGGCGACGGAGCGTTCCCAGGGCAAGGGTGGCAATTGCTCGATGGCGATCGTGAAACTGGTCAAGCCAGCGTAGGCCCGTAGGGTGGGCACTCCGTGCCCACGCGTAAACGATGAGCAGACGCGGCGCCTTTGAAAACGCCAACTTGACGCCGGCTTCACGCGTGGGCACGGGGTGCCAGATTGCGCCAACGCGATGCGTGCGTCACGCGTGGGCACGGAGTGCCCACCCTACTGCGCCGGTGACGTTTTCTCTGCAGCCGCCTTGTCCTGCTCGGCCTTGGCCGCCTGCTTCGCCTCGCGTTCGGCCTTGCGCTCGGCGACGTCGCGCTGGCGCTCCTCCGACTTGCGGCGGCGTTCCTCGTAGGCGGCGGCGTTGGCGGCGCGCTTCGGGGCATCGGCCGCTTCCTTCGCAGCAGCCTCCTGCGCGCGTTGCTTGTGGCGCGCCATGCGGTTGGCCACCGGCGCCGGGCGCGGCGGCGGGGTCAGGTTCGGCGCCTTGGGCGGGGCCGGCGGCTCGGCGGCCAGGCGCGCCTCTTCCGCCTGGTAGGCGGCTTCGGCCTCGGCCATCGCGCGGTCGCGCTCCTCGACCTTGTGCTGGCGCTTGAAGCGTTCGGCCTCGATCTCGATTGCGCGCTGCACCGCCAGCGCGCTGCGGCGGGTTTCCTTGGCCTGGTCCAGGCAGTTATTCACGAAGAACTTCTCGTAGCAGACGGCTTCGCGCTCGGCAAACCGCGCCTCGATCGCGGCGCGCTCGGCGGCGACCGCGGACAGGCGTTCGTCGGCCTGGGCCACCGAGGTGGTCGGCGAGGCCGGCGCCAGCGGCGGCGCCTGGCGCTCGCTGGCGCAGGCGGCCAGCAAGCCCAGGACCAGGGTGCAGGCTGCGCTGCGCAATAGGGACTGTGCTTTTCTCATCTTGTTCCTTGTGGCCTTGTTACCTTGTTGATCATGCGATGGCGTCGGCCGCGCCGCGCCGCTCGGCGAGCATGTACTCGCGCGACTGCATCTCAATGATACGCGAGACGGTACGGTGAAATTCGTTCGCCAGCATGCCCTGGGTATACAGCTCCTCGGGTTCGCTGGCCGCCGACATGATGAGCTTGACCTTGTGGTCGTAGAACACGTCGATCAGCCAGGTGAAGCGGCGCGCTTCCGAGGACTGGCCGGCCGACATCACGGGGATGCCGGACAGGATCACGGTGTGGAAGCGCGTGGCCAGTTCCAGGTAGTCGTTCTGCGAACGCGGCCCGCCGCACAGGGTCGCGAAATCGAACCAGATCACGCCGCCGGCCCGGCGCAGGGCGCGGATCTCGCGGTTCTCGATGTGGACGATCGGGCTTTCGTCGGCGGTGTCGGCCACCTTGGCATAGGCCTCGCGGAGCAGGTGGTCCGACGCGGCGTTCAGCGGCGTGTAGTACGCCTGCACCTGCTCGAGCGCGCGCTTGCGGTAGTCGTTGCCGGCGTCGACGTTCATGACGTCGAGCTTTTCCTGCAGCAGTGCGATGGTCGGCAGCATGCGGTCGCGGTGCAGCCCGTCCGGATACAGCGTGGACGGCTCGTAGTTCGAGGTCATCACGAAGGACACGCCGTTGTCGAACAGGGCATTGAGCAGGTTATACAGGATCATCGCGTCGGCGATGTCCGAGACGTGGAATTCGTCGAAGCAGATCAGGCGGTATTTTTTGGCGATGCGCTTGGCGACCTCGTCGAGCGGATTGGCGACGCCCTTGAGCTCGTCGAGTTGGCCATGCACGGCGCGCATGAACTCGTGGAAGTGCAGGCGCGTCTTGCGCACCACCGGCACCACCGAATAGAAGCTGTCCATCAGGAAGGACTTGCCGCGCCCCACCCCGCCCCACATGTAGACGCCCTTCGGCACCTCGGGACGGTTGATGAGGCGCCTGAAAGCGGACGACCGCTGGGCCTTGTACTGGACCCAGTCGTCGTACGCCTGCTGCAGCCGCTCGACCGCACGGGCCTGGGCTGGGTCGGACTTGAAGCCGCGCTCGGTCAGCGCGTGCTGGTAATACTCTTGGACGTTCATGAGATGTGCAATTCAAGACGTGCGTGACCGTCGTAGCCACGAACGTGGATAAACGTAGGGTGGGCGCCCCGTGCCCACGCGTGACGTTTGCATGGCGTTGGCACAGGAATCAAGCCAACAATGTCCATCGTTCACGCGTGGGCACAGGGGCGCCCACCCTACCGACATGCGATTGTCGTCTTAGAAGTTCAGCGAACGCTTGTCGACCGCCAGCGCGGCTTCCTTGACGGCTTCCGACAGCGACGGGTGCGCGTGGCAGATGCGGGCGATGTCTTCCGACGAGGCCTTGAATTCCATCGCGACCACGGCTTCCGAGATCAGTTCCGAAGCGACCGGGCCGACGATGTGCACGCCCAGGATTTCGTCGGTCGTGGCATCGGCCAGGAACTTGACCATGCCCGAGGTGTCGCCCAGCGCGCGCGCACGGCCGTTGGCCATGAACGGGAAGGTGCCGGCTTTATACGCCACGCCTTCGGCCTTCAGCTGCTGCTCGGTCTTGCCGACCCAGGCGATTTCCGGCGAGGTGTAGATGACCCAGGGGATGGTGTTGAAGTTGACGTGGCCGTGCTGGCCGGCGATGCGCTCGGCAACCGCGACGCCCTCTTCTTCCGCCTTGTGCGCCAGCATCGGGCCGCGCACGACGTCGCCCACCGCCCACACGCCCGGCAGGCTGGTGCGGCATTCGTCGTCGACGACCACGAAGCCGCGCTCGTCGAGCTGCAGGCCGACGGCTTCGCCGTTCAGGCCGGTGGTGTTCGGCACGCGGCCGATCGAGATGATCAGACGGTCGAACGTCGCGGTCTGCTCGGC
The DNA here is from genome assembly GCF_042647645.1 of Massilia haematophila. NCBI lineage: Bacteria > Pseudomonadati > Pseudomonadota > Betaproteobacteria > Burkholderiales > Oxalobacteraceae > Massilia > Massilia haematophila. The sequence goes on from NZ_JBHRVV010000001.1 coordinate 2,590,030, forward strand.
GCCGGTGCTGTCGGCGTAGGCGACGGTGACGTTGTTCTCGCCCTTGGTGATCGCGCCGATCTTGCAGCCCAGGTTGATCTTCAGGCCCTGCTTGGTGAACAGCTTGTGCGCTTCCTTGGCGATCTGCTCGTCGACCGCGCCCAGGAAGGTCGGCAGGCCTTCGAGCACGGTGACGTCCGCGCCCACGCGGCGCCACACCGAACCCATTTCCAGGCCGATGACGCCGGCGCCGATCACGCCCAGCTTCGACGGAACCGCGTCGATGGCCAGCGCGCCGGTGTTCGACAGGATGATCTTCTCGTCGAACGGTGCGCCCGGCAGTTCGCGTGCGTTCGAGCCGGTGGCGACGACGACGTTCTTGGCCGTCAGGGTCTCGGTGCTCGGACCGGTGACGTTGATGGTGTAACCGCCTTCCGCCTTGCCGGCGAACGAGCCGCGGCCGTGGAAGAAGGAGACCTTGTTCTTCTTGAACAGGTAGAGAATGCCGTCGTTGTTCGCCTTGACGACCGAATCCTTACGCTTGAGCATCTGCGGCAGGTTCAGTTCCAGGCTCGACACGTTGATGCCGTGCTCGGCGAAGGCGTGGCCGGCGTGCTCGAAGTGTTCCGACGACTGCAGCAGCGCTTTCGACGGGATGCAGCCGACGTTGGTGCAGGTGCCGCCCGGGGCCGGCTTGCCTGCCGCGTTGCTCCACTCGTCGATGCAGGCGGTCTTGAAGCCCAGCTGGGCCGCGCGGATGGCGGCGATGTAGCCGCCAGGGCCGCCGCCGATGACGACGACGTCGAATTGTTTCTCGTTACTCATGAATAGCTTCCTTATTTATTCTTCTGGGACAAAAATCCACATCAGCAGGTAGACCAGTGCGCCGAACCCGGAGGTCAGCAGGGAGAACAGCACGAAGACCAGGCGCCAGACCCAGGCCTCGATGCCCAGCACGCCGTTCAGGCCGCCGCAGACACCGCCGATCCAGCGGTCGGTACGCGAACGGCGCAGCGCGCGCAACTGGGTTTCGACCACGGTGCAGCCGGCCTTGAACTCGCTCGCGCCCTTGTTCAGGTTGACGCGCGGCCCGGCGCTGGTGCCGGCGCCGGGTGCCGCACCCGATAACACCCTGGCCTTGGCCTGTTCGAATTCGGCGTCGCTCAGGGCGCCGGCCTGGTGCAGCTCGTGCAAACGCCGGATTTCATCGGAGATCATGGCAGTCCTCACTAGTCGGTGAACATGCGCGCTCGGCGCGCATGTCCGGGTACTACTTAAATACCTACCTGCTACGTTGCTGCGGAATTACAGGTCGAGCAGCAGGCGCGCCGGATCTTCCAGCGCTTCCTTCATGGCGACCAGGCCCAGCACGGCTTCGCGGCCGTCGATGATACGGTGGTCGTACGACATGGCCAGGTAGTTCATCGGGCGGATGACGATCTGGCCGTTTTCCACGACAGCGCGGTCCTTGGTGGCGTGCACGCCCAGGATCGCCGACTGCGGCGGGTTGATGATCGGGGTCGACAGCATCGAGCCGAACACGCCGCCGTTCGAGATCGAGAAGGTACCGCCCGACAGGTCTTCCAGGGTCAGCTTGCCGTCCTTGGCCTTCTGGCCGAATTCGCCGATCTTCTTCTCGATCTCGGCGATCGACATCTGGTCGGCGTTGCGCAGGATCGGCACCACCAGGCCGCGCGGCGAACCGACGGCGATACCGATGTCGAAGTAGCCGTGGTAGACGATGTCGTTACCGTCGAGCGAGGCGTTCAGGATCGGGTACTTCTTCAGTGCGGCAACGGCGGCCTTGACGAAGAAGGACATGAAGCCCAGCTTGACGCCGTGCTCTTTCTCGAACTTGTCCTTGTACTTGTTGCGCAGTTCCATGACCGGGGCCATGTTCACTTCGTTGAACGTGGTCAGGATCGCGTTGGTCTGCTGCGACTGCAGCAGGCGCTCGGCGATACGGGCGCGCAGGCGGCTCATCGGCACGCGCTCTTCCGGACGGTCGCCCAGGTTCGCGACCGGGGCGGCGACTTGCTGCAGGGCCGGCTTGGCGGCAGCAACAGGTGCAGCAGCAGCGGCAGGTTTGTTGGCAACAGCAGCCAGGGCGTCGCCCTTGGTCACGCGGCCGTCGCGGCCGGTGCCGGTGGCATCGGCTGCGCTCATGTTGTTGTCGGCCAGGATCTTGGCGGCGGCCGGCATGGCGACGTCGCCCTTCGAGCCAGTCGAGGCGGCTGCCGGAGCGGCGGCCGGTGCTTCAGGGGCTTGCTGCACCGGGGCCGAACGCACGGCGACCGGGCTGGTCTGGGCCGAGGCTTCGGTGTCGATGATGGCGATGACTTCGCCCGAGGTGACGGTGGCGCCGTCGTTCTTGATCAGTTGCACGATCACACCGGCGCTCGGGGCCGGCAGTTCCAGGACCACCTTGTCGGTCTCGATGTCGATCATGTTCTCGTCGCGGTCAACCGACTCGCCGACTTTCTTGTGCCAGGACAGCAGGGTCGCTTCAGCAACCGATTCCGACAGTTGGGGGACCTTGACTTCGATTTGTGCCATTTTTATGTAACTCCGTTATGTATTCTGTACAAAACCCCCGGCGCATGCGCGCACGGGGGCGTGGTGTGTCTTCTTACTTGGTCAGGATGAAACCCTTGAGCTTCGAGAACGCGGTTTCCAGCAGTTCCTTCTGCTGCGCCACGTGCTTGTCGGCATAGCCGACCGCAGGCGACGAGGAAGCAGGACGGCCGGCATACGCCAGGCGCTGGCCTTCGTCCATGCTTTCGAAGATGTTGTGCTGGATCTGGAACCACGGACCCTGGTTCTGCGGTTCATCCTGCGTCCACACCACTTCGGTCGCGTTGCTGAACTTCTTCAGCTCGGCCGCGAACGACTTGTGCGGGAACGGATACATCTGTTCGATACGGATGATCGCCACGTCGTTGGCATTGCGGGCCTTGCGGGTGTTGACCAGGTCATAGTAGACCTTGCCCGAGCAGACCAGCACACGCTTGACCTTCGAGGCCTCGATCTTCTCGTCGACTTCGCCGATCACGGTCTGGAAACCGCCCTTGGCCAGGTCGGTCAGCGGCGAGCCGGCGTCCTTGTTGCGCAGCAGCGACTTCGGCGTGAAGATCACCAGCGGCTTACGGAACTGGCGCACCATCTGGCGGCGCAGCAGGTGGAAGATCTGGGCGGCCGTGGTCGGCTGCACCACTTGCATGTTGTTGTCGGCGCACAGCTGCAGGAAGCGCTCGATACGGGCCGACGAGTGCTCCGGACCCTGGCCTTCGTAGCCGTGCGGCAGCATCATGGTCAGGCCCGAGGCGCGGCCCCACTTCACTTCGCCCGAGGCGATGAACTGGTCGATGACGACCTGGGCGCCGTTGACGAAGTCGCCGAACTGGGCTTCCCAGATGGTCAGCGTGTTCGGTTCGGCGGTCGAGTAGCCGTACTCGAAGCCGAGCACCGCTTCTTCCGACAGCACCGAGTCGATCACGGTGAAGTTGGCCTGGTTGTCCGAGACATTCGCCAGCGGCAGGTAGATGCCCTGGTCCCAGCGCTCGCGGTTCTGGTCGTGCAGCACGGCGTGGCGGTGCACGAAGGTGCCGCGGCCGGCATCCTGGCCCGACAGGCGGATCGCGTAGCCCGAGGACAGCAGCGAGGCGAAGGCCAGGTGCTCGCCCATGCCCCAGTCGAGGTTCATCTCGCCCTTGCCCATGTTGGCGCGGTCGTTCAGGACCTTCTCGACCAGCGAGTGCGGCTTGAAGCCTTCCGGGACCTTGGTGATGCGTTCTGCCAGGCGCTTCAGCTCGGTCAGCGGCACGGCGGTGTCGGCGGCGTCGGTCCACTTCTTGTTCAGGAACGGCGCCCAGTCGACGGCGTACTTGCCCTTGAAGTTGGTCAGGACCGGATCGACGGTGTGCTTGCCGGCGTCCATCGCGTTGCGGTACTCGGCGACCAGCTGGTCACCGGCCTCGGCCGGGATGGTGCCCTGGGCAGCCAGCTTCTCCGCGTACAGCTTGCGGGTGCCCGGGTGCTTGGCGATCTTCTTGTACATCAGCGGCTGGGTCAGGGCCGGGGTGTCCTGCTCGTTGTGGCCCAGCTTGCGGTAGCAGACGATGTCCACGACCACGTCCTTGCCGAATTCGGTGCGGTAGTCCATCGCGATCTGCGATGCCAGCACGACCGCTTCCGGATCGTCGGCGTTCACGTGCAGCACCGGCGCCTCGATCATCTTGACCACGTCCGAGCAGTAGATGGTCGAACGGGCGTCGCGCGGGTCGGAGGTGGTGAAACCGATCTGGTTGTTGATGACGATGTGGACGGTACCGCCGGTGCCGTAGCCGCGGGTCTGGGCCAGGTTCAGGGTTTCCATGACCACGCCCTGGCCGGCGAATGCGGCGTCGCCGTGCACCAGGATCGGCAGCACTTCCTTGCCCTTGCGGTCGCCGCGGCGTTCCATGCGCGCCTTGACCGAACCTTCGACGACCGGGTTGACGATTTCCAGGTGCGAGGGATTGAAGGCCAGCGACAGGTGGACCGGGCCGCCCGGGGTCGAGATGTCGCTCGAGAAGCCCTGGTGGTATTTCACGTCGCCTGCCGGCAGGTCGTCGGCGTGCTTGCCTTCGAATTCTTCGAACAGGTCGGCCGGGCTCTTGCCCAGGGTATTGACCAGCACGTTCAGGCGGCCGCGGTGGGCCATGCCGATGACGATTTCCTGCACGCCCTTTTCACCGGCGCGCTGGATGACTTCGTCGATCGAGGCGATGAAGGATTCGCCGCCTTCCAGCGAGAAACGCTTGGCGCCGACGTACTTGGTGTGGAGGTAGCGCTCCAGGCCTTCGGCCGCGGTCAGGCGCTCGAGGATGTGCTTTTTCTTGTCGGCCGAGAAGGTCGGGGTCGAGCGGATCGATTCCAGGCGCTCCTGCATCCAGCGCTTTTCCGTCGGATCGCTCATGTACATGAACTCGGCGCCGATCGAACGGCAATAGGTGTCGCGCAGCCAGTTCAGGATGTCGCGCAGTGGCGCGGTTTCCTTGCCGAAGTAGGTATTGCTGATGGTGAAGACGGTGTCGAGGTCCGCTTCGGTGAAGCCGTAGAAGCTCGGGTCGAGTTCCGGGAGGGGTGGGCGTTCCTGGCGCTGCAGCGGGTCGAGATTGGCCCAGCGGGAGCCGAGGTAGCGGTAGGCAGCGATCAGCTGGGTGACGGCCACGCGCTTGCGGCCGAGTTCGGCGTCCGGGGAAGCGATCACGGTGCGGATCGGACCCTGTTTCGCGCGTTCCGCGAACGAAGCGACCACCGACGAGTGGACCACGTCCGGGCGGTTCGATCCGTCGACCGCTGGCACGTGCTGCATCTGGTCAAAGTATGCGCGCCAGTTTTCCGGAACCGATCCCGGATTGTTCAGGTACGCTTCGTATAACTCTTCCACGTAGGGCGCATTACCGCCGAACAGGTACGAGTTCGCATTCTGTTGCTGCATCATTCTTGCTCACCTTTCTTCGCGCTTCGCGAGTATGGGGCGGGTTAATCTAACCTTCCGCGACACGGCCTGACCGGTTAGCGGATCGCACTTACTACATCAAGTTGTGGGGGAAGGGCGTGTTACAAGGCAAAGGAATTCCCGACCACGGCATGGCGGGGCTTGGCCCGCAACATTGTAACGCAAGCGCAGTAATGAGGCGGACTCTGAGGGTAGAAATTAATTATTTCTAATTGTAAAGCCACATTTCACACCGCATTGCGCTGTTGACCAGGTAAATGATAATCGTTATCATTTGAAGATGAGCTCAAGCGGACCATCTTCCCTATCAACGCCAGGCGCCCTTCCCGGTGCCCGCCGTGCCGTCTATCTCAAGCAGCTGCACCAGTGGCACTGGATCAGCTCGGCGATCTGCCTGATGGCGATGCTGCTCTTCAGTATCACCGGCTTCACCCTGAATCACGCGGCCCAGATCGGCGCCACGCCCGAGGTCACGAAACTGGCCGCCAGCGTCCCGCCGGCGCTGCTGCCGCAACTGCGGGCCTTCGCCGAGGAACATGCCGACGCCGAGGCGCCGCTGCCGGACGGCATCGCCAGCTGGGCCGGCGGCGCCTTCGCGGTCGACCTGCGCGGCCGCGCCGCCGAATGGACCGAGGAAGACGCCTACGTCGCCCTGCCGCGCCCGGGCGGCGACGCCTGGCTGCGCATCGGCGTCGACGGCAAGGCCGAATACGAGAAGACCGACCGCGGCTGGATCTCCTGGCTCAACGACATGCACAAGGGGCGCAACACCGGTCCGGTATGGAGCTGGTTCATCGACATCTTCGCGCTCGCCTGCGTGGTGTTCTGCATCACCGGTTTCCTGATCCTGAAGTACCACGCGGCCAACCGGCCGTCGACCTGGCCCGTGATCGGCCTCGGCATCGTGTTGCCGGCCGTGCTCGCGCTGTTATTCGTTCACTGATATGAAGAAGGCATTCATGAAACTGTCCCCATCGCTCGCCGTCCTGTCGCTGCCGCTGGTCACCAGCAGCGCGCTGGCGGCCGACCTGTCCGTCAAGTTCGAACTGCCGCGCCTGAACGTGGCCGAATACCACAAGCCCTACGTCGCGATCTGGATCGAGCGTGCCGACCAGAGCGTGGCCGCCAACCTGGCCGTGCTGTACGACCTCAAGATGAAGAACCGCGAGGGCGAGAAGTGGCTGAAGGACCTGCGCAGCTGGTGGCGCAAGGCCGGCCGCGAAGCCACCATGCCGATCGACGGCGTCAGCGGCGCGACCCGTCCGCCGGGCGCGCACACGATGAAGTTCGACGCCGCACGCCATGGCCTGGACAAGCTGGCGGCCGGCGACTACACGCTGGTGGTCGAGGCGTCGCGCGAATCGGGCGGGCGCGAAGTCGTGAAGGTCCCATTCAACTGGACCGGCAAGGGCAAGCTGAGCGCCAGCGCGGCGGGCAAGGACGAACTGGGCGCCGTGTCGCTCCAGATGCAATGACAGACCAGACAACACCACAGGAGAACCCCATGCAACAACACCGCCTCACCAAGACCATCGCCCTCGGCCTGATGTTTGCCGGCCTCTCGCTGACGGCCCAGGCGCACAGCCCCTGGCTGCTGCCGAACGCCGCCATGGTGGACGCCAAGGAAGCCTGGGTCTCGCTCGACGCCGGCATCTCGAACCAGCTGTTCGAATTCAACCATGCCCCGCTGCGCCTGGACAACCTGACGGTCACCGATCCGGACGGCGTCACCACCAAGGCCGAAGGCGCGGTGCTGGGCAAGTTCCGCAGCACGCTCGACCTGCGCCTGCCGAAGGACGGCACCTACCGCCTGGCGATCGTCAACAACAACGTGATGGGCAGCTACAAGCTGAACGGCGAAACCAAGCGCTTCCGCGGCGCCCAGGGCAGCCCCGGCGCCCAGGTCCCGGCCGGTGCCACCGACGTCCAGACCACCAACACGCTGGCGCGCATCGAGACCTTCGTCTCGGCCAACAAGATGAACGAGACCGCACTCAAGCCTAGCGGCGTCGGCCTCGAGATGATCCCGGTCACCCACCCGTCCGACCTGCGCGTCGGCGAGCCGATCCGCGTGCGCTTCCAGCTCGACGGCAAGCCTGCCGCCAACCTGCCGTTCAGCGTGATCGGCGGCACCGCCAAGTACCGCAGCGGCGCCGGCGAACAGCGCCTGAACACCGACGCCAAGGGCGAAGCCTCGTTCACCGTGACGGCGCCGAACATGTACTGGCTCAGCGCCGCCTTCCCGCACGGCGAAGGCAAGGACAAGCCGCAGGCGGGCGCCAAGCGCTACACCTACGCGGCCACCTTCGAAGTGCTGCCGCAGTAAGCAGCGGCCAGCAGCCAAGCCGTAAAGCAGCATGCGCGACGTCCTGGTCCCCCACGCGATCGACCTGGCCCTGCCCGCCCCGGGCAGCCGGCTGCGCCAGGCGGGCGGCCTCACCATGGGCACCAGCTGGTCGGCCCGGATGGCGGTGCCGCCCGGCGCGACGGCGGACCTGGACGCCCTGCTCCAGCGCGAGCTGGACGGCGTCGTGGCCCAGATGAGCCACTGGGACGAGGACTCGCTGCTGTCGCAGTACAACCGGGCAGATGCCGGCAGCTGGCATGCGCTGCCGTCCGGCTTCTACGACGTGATCGACTTCGGGCTGCGGGTGCATGAAGACACGGCCGGCGCCTACGATCCGGCCGCGGGCGCCCTGGTTGGCCTGTGGGGCTTCGGTCCGCGAGGACGCCACAGCCACGCCGGCTTCGCGCCGCCTTCGGCCGGCGCCGTCGCGGAGGCACTGGCGCGGCGTGCAAGCGCCACTCCACGGCTCGACCGCGCCGGCCGCCGCCTGCTGCAGCCGGGCGGCGCCCGGCTCGATTTTTCCTCGATCGCCAAGGGCTACGCCGTGGACCGCCTGGGCGCCTGCCTCGAACAGGCCGGCGTGCGCCACTACCTGGTCGAGGTCGGCGGCGAGCTGCGCGGCGCCGGGGTCAAGCCGGACGGCGACCCGTGGTGGGTCGAGATCGAGGGCGTGCCCGATGCCGGCGCCGATGCCGACGCCGGCCCGGGCCAGGTCGTCGCTGCCCTGCATGGCCTGGCGGTCGCCACCTCGGGCGACTACCGCAGCTATTTCCACCAGGGCGCGCGCCGCGTGTCGCACACCCTCGACCCGCGCAGCGGCCATCCGATCGCCAACGGCGTTGCTTCCTGCACGGTAGTGGCCAGCACCTGCATGGCGGCCGACGCGCTCTCGACCGCGCTGACCGTGATGGGCGCCGGGGACGGCATCGCCTTCGCCGACGCGCGCGGCATCGCCGCCCGCTACCTGGTCCGGCGCGACGGCGGCCTGGTCCAACACACTTCCGCCGCCTGGCGCGACCTGCTGCAATGATGCTGACGATCGACCCCGTGCGCCTGGGCGGCGCGCTGGCCCTGTCCGGCGGCTACCTGGCGATGTGCGCCGCCATCTGGCGCGCCCGCATCGGTTCCCGCCGCCCGTTGCCGGCAAGCGGCGCCGACTGGCTGGTGGTGCACGCCAGCCAGACCGGCAGCGCCGAATACCTGGCCGGGCAGACCGCCGCCACCCTGGCCGCCGGCGGCCTGGACGCCCGCGCGCTGTGCATCTCGACGCTGACGCCGGAGCTGCTCGCCGGCGCCAGCCGCGTCCTGTTCATCGCCAGCACCTATGGCGAAGGCGACGCCCCCGACGCGGCGGCGCGCTTCGCCGGCGTGACCATGGCCGGCGACGCCGACCTGTCGCGCCTGCACTACGGCGTGCTGGCCCTGGGCGACAGCAGCTACGCGAATTACTGCGGCTTCGGCCGCGCGCTCGACGCCTGGCTGCGGGGGCGCGGCGCCACGCCGCTGTTCGAGCGCATCGAGGTCGACCGCGGCAACGTCGATGCGATCGCCGGCTGGCAGCACCAGCTCAGCCACCTGGCCGGCACCAGCGACGCGCCGGACTGGGAAGCGCCGGCCTATGGCAAGTGGCGCATCCTTGATCGCACCCTGCTCAATCCCGGCAGCGCCGGCGCGCCCCTGTACCGCATCGCGCTGACACCGTCGGAGGGTTCGCTGCCCGCCTGGGAAGCGGGTGACCTGGTGCAGGTCAGCGCCCCGAGCGACCCGGAACTGCCGCGCGAATACTCGATCGCCTCGATCCCGGGCGAAGGCAACATCGAATTGCTGGTGCGCCTGCAGCGCCATGCCGATGGCAGCGCCGGCGCCGCGTCCGGCTGGCTGTGCCTCGACGCCGGCCTCGAGGACGAGATCGCCCTGCGCGTGCGCGGCCACGCCCGCTTCCGCCTGGGCGAGAACGCCACGCGCCCCCTGATCCTGGTCGGCAACGGCACCGGCCTGGCCGGCCTGCGCGCCCACCTGAAAGCGCGCATCGGCGGCGGCGTCTTCGACAATTGGCTGGTCTTCGGCGAGCGCAACGCCGCCCACGACTTCCTCTGCAGCGACGAGCTGCAAGGCTGGCTGGAAGACGGCAAGCTGGCGCGCCTCGACCTGGCTTTTTCGCGCGACGGCGCGGGGCCGCGCTACGTGCAGCACCTGCTGCGCGAACGCGCCGGCGAACTGCGCGCCTGGGTCGAACGCGGCGCCGCGATCTACGTGTGCGGCAGCCTGCAGGGCATGGCGACCGGGGTGCACGAGGCGCTGGCCGACGCGCTGGGGCCGGATGCCCTCGACGCCTTGACGGCCGAGGGCCGCTACCGGCGCGATGTGTACTGAACGCCCCCTTTCCTCACTTCTTCACATAGCCATCCACCGCTGCCCGCCCTACCGCCGGGTCGTCGGTAAAGAAGCCATCGATTCCGGCGTCCAGGAAGGCGCGGATCTCGGTCACGCTATTTCCGCGCTGGCTGGGCGAGTCGAGCGGCGCCGCGCGCAGGTTCGCCGGCAGGAAGGGATTCTCGGGACGCAGCGTCCAGGTGTGCACGGCCAGGCCGGCGGCGCGCGCGTTGGCGACAAAAGCCGTCGGCGCGCTCAGGTTGTTCGCCGCGTTGCGCGGGATGATCACGTCCTTGTAGGGCGACACCACGTCGGCATAGGTCGCCACTTCCTTCAGGCCGCTGGCCGTCACCAGGTCGGCGTAGGTACGGCCGTTACGCGCCAGCACGAAGTCGTAAGGCGCGTTGCGCGGCGTGCCGTTCGCCGCCGGCGGGTTGGCCGGATTGTCGATCAGCTGCACCAGGCGGATGGCCGTCATGCCGCGCAGCTCCTTCAGGTTCGCCACCTCGAAGGACTGGATGAAGACCGCCGCCTCCCTGCCCCGGTAGCCGGCCGCCGCCAACTGGTCGACCAGGCGCTTTTCCAGCGGCAGGCCGATCGCCTTGAAATAGCTCGGGTGCTTGGTTTCCGGATACAGGCCGATGACCTTGTCGCGCGACTTGCTCTCGGCCTGCACCAGGTCGATCACTTCCTGCAGCGTCGGGATCTGGAACTGGTCGTTGTAGGCGACGTTGGCCGGGCGGTTGGCCGGAATGCGCTCGCGTGCGCGCAGGGTTTTCAGTTCGGCCAGCGTGAAGTCTTCCGTGAACCAGCCGGTCACCGGGATGCCGTCGATGGTCTTGACCGTCCTGCGCGCGGCGAACTCGGGCCGCTCGGCCACGTTGGTGGTGCCGGAAATCTCGTTCTCGTGGCGCGCCACCAGCACCCCGTCTTTCGTCACCACCAGGTCTGGCTCGATCACGTCGGCGCCATCCTCGATGGCCTTGCGGTAGGCCTCGAGCGTGTGCTCGGGGCGCACGGCCGAGGCGCCGCGGTGGGCGGTCACGGTGCGCGCCGGCGGCCAGGAAGCGCCCGGATTGACCAGGTCGCGGTCGCCGCCGCAGCCGGCGAGCAGGCCCAGGCCCAGCCCGGTGAGCGACAGCGCAAGGATCGCGCGGCGGGAAAAAGCTCGGTTCGTTACATGTTTCAGCACGGTTGGCTCCTGTTGACAATCATGCGAAAAATATAACTGCCGCGTATGACCGGGCCGTGACAGCAGCTCGGCCGCGCTCATCCAGATCGCACTTCGTTCAGCGCACTGAATGCAAATGATAACGATTCTCGTTTACATATGAAACGATTCTCATTACCATATTGCTCAGTTCGACAAGCCGGCCCCGCGCACGGCGGGCCCCATAACAATCAGAGAGAAAACAGACCATCCATGCAAGCCATCACCAGCCGCAAACATGCCCACAACCACGCCGTCAGCCGCCTCCAGGTCCAGATGAGCGCCGCGCTCGCGACCATGCTGCTGCCGCTCGCGGCCGGCGCCGCCGAGACCACGGCGCCCGCCCTTGACGATGCCTCCAGCGCCGTGCCGATGGCAAAGGTCGAAGTCGCCGGCAAGAGCGAGGGCGGCTTCCTCGCCGAGCGCCCGTCCTCGCCGAAGTACACCGAGAAGCTGGTCGACACCGCGCAATCCGTGCAGGTCATCAGGAAGGAACTGATCGAGCAGCAAGGCGCCCTCACCCTGACCGAGGCGCTGCGTAACACCCCGGGCGTGGGCGCTTTCTTCCTGGGCGAGAACGGCAACACGAACACCGGCGACGCCATTTTCATGCGCGGCTTCGACACCTCGGGCAGCATTTTCGTGGACGGCGTGCGCGACGTCGGCTCGATCTCGCGCGACGTCTTCAACCTCGAGCAGATCGACGTGGTCAAGGGCCCGGCCGGCACCGACAATGGCCGCGGCGCGCCGACCGGCTCGGTGAACCTGGTGAGCAAGAAGGCGCGCCTGGACGAGGTCTCGAGCGCCTCCGCCACCGTCGGCAGCGCCTCGCAGAAGCGCCTCACCGCCGACATCAACCGCGTGCTGGTCGCGCAAAACGGCATCGCCCTGCGCCTGAATGCGATGGCCCAGGATTCGGGCCGTGCGGCGCGCGACGTCGTCAACGACAAGCGCTGGGCCGTGGCGCCGAGCATCGCCTTCGGCCTGAACGGACCGACCCGCGTGATCCTCGACTACCTGCACGTCAAGCAGGACAACATCCCCGACGGCGGCGTGCCGACCGTGGGCCTGCCCGGCTACACCAGCCCGGACCGCGCGAACAAGCCAGAGCTGTCGAACGCCGCGCCGGTCGACCCGCAGAACTTCTACGGCTCGCACAGCGACTACGACAAGGTGAAAGCCGACATGGCCACCGTGCGCGTCGAGCACGACTTCTCGCCGCGCTTCAGGCTGCACAACATTGCGCGCTACGGCCGCACCAGCCAGGACTACCTGCTGTCGGCCTTCCTCGCCAGCGGCGCCAACCTCACCCTGGTCAACCCGGCCGATCCCGCGACCTGGACCCTGGTGCGCAATACCCGCACCGTGAAGGACCAGGAAAACCGCATCCTCACCAACCAGACCGCGCTGACCTCGCAGTTCGACACCGGCAGCCTGCGCCACACCCTGGTGACCGGCATCGAGTTCACCAGCGAGAAGCAGGTCACCCACGGCCTCACCGGCCTGGGCACGCTGCCGGCGGCGAACCTCTACCGTCCGGATGCGGGCGTGCCGGTCACCGGCCTGGCGCCGCGCCGCACCGGCGCCTTCAACCAGGGCGAGATCGACACCCAGAGCCTGTACGCCTTCGACACCATCAAGTTCGGCGAACAATGGATCGTCAACGCCGGCCTGCGCGCCGACCATTACAGCGGCGACTACACGGTGGTCGCGCTGACCAGCAACGTGCTGACGCCGACCCGTTTCACGGTCGGCGACACGGTCGTCAACGGCAAGCTGTCGGTGCTGTACAAGCCGACCGCCAACAGCAGCGTCTATGCGATGGCGGCCACCTCGAAGCAGCCGCCGGGCGCGAACTTCACGGTCTCGGGCAACGCCAACAGCGCCCAGAACCCGATCTACGACCCGCAGGAAACCCTCACCACCGAGGTCGGCGGCAAGCTCGACCTGTTCCGGGGCAAGCTGGGCCTGACCGCCGCCCTATTCCGCAGCGAGGTGAAGAACGAGGTCGAGCAGGATCCGGTCGACCTCACCTGGTCGCAGTCGGGCAAGAAGCGCGTGCAGGGCGTGGAACTGGGCGCCACCGGCGAACTGGCGCGCAACTGGATGGTCAGCGCCGGCTACCTCTACATGGACACCAACGTCGAGGCCGGGCGCCTGCTCACCGCGAACGGCGAGAACCAGCTCACCTACACGCCGAAGCAGTCGTTCACGCTGTGGACCTCCTACCAGCTGCCGATGGGCCTGAAGATCGGCGGCGGCGCGCGCTTCAGCGACAAGCTGCTGCGCGGCACCGATGGCGCGGTAGGCACCCCGGCCTATACCGAGTCGTACTGGGTGTTCGACGCCATGGCCTCGTACGCGATCAACCGCAACGTCGACCTGCGCCTGAACGTCTACAACCTGGCGGACGAACGCTACGTCGCCAGCATCAACAAGAGCGGCTACCGCTACAACCCGGGCACGCCGCGCTCGGCCAGCCTGACGGCGAACGTGCGCTTCTAAGCGTATTGTTCCGTCTTCCGTCAACGCCCTCGCCAACCCGGCGCAGGGCGTTTTTCCTTGTGATGACCTGGACCGCGGCTTCGCCTAGAATGGGGTGCTTTCAATCCGCCCTGGCGCCTCCTTGAAGATCTCGATCGGCCTTCGCCTGTTTATCTCGGTCCTGTTGGCCATCCTGGCCGTGGCGGCCAGCGCCGTCTGGCTGCTGCGCCAGAACGTACTGGAGAGCTTCGGCGTCTATGCGACCGAGATCGAACTCGACCGACTGACGGAACTGAACGCCGACCTGGCGCGACGCTATGCCGCCCACGGCGGCTGGGGCTTCGTTCCGTCCGGGGACAAACGCGGCTGGATCGCGGCCGAACTGGGCAGGCTGAAAGACGCACGCACAGCGCGCCCCGACGTCGCTCCGGCAGCCGCCCCGCGTCCGCCCGCACCGGCGCCACGGCCTGCCGGCCCGGCTGCCGCTTTCCCCCACACCTCACCTGTCCCGCCGCCTCCACCCGCCCTGCCCGCCCTGCCCGCCCTGCCCGCGCCGCCGGCCCCGCCTTTGCCGCCGCTGCCGCCCCCGGCGCCTGGAATCGACGGCATGCCGTCCAGCCTCGACCGGCGCATCGCCCTGCTCGACGCGCAGGGCCGGTGGCTCGCGGGCCAGCAGCCGGGCGCCTTGCCGCTGGCGCGCCGCCCGATCCTGGTCGATGGCCGCACGGCGGGCTTCCTGGCGGTCGCGCCCGCGGCCGGGCCGACCGATGCCCTGGCTGACGCTTTCCTGGAGCAGCTGCGCGCCAGCCTGTGGCCGATCTCCGCCGCGGCCGTCATCCTGAGCGCGCTTGCCGCCACCTTCCTGGCCGCCCACTTCCGGCGTCCGATCGGGCGCCTGGCCGAGGGCGCGCGCGCGCTCGCCGAAGGCCGCTTCGAGACCCGTCTGCCGCAGGACCGCAGCGACGAGCTGGGCGAACTGGCGGGCCACTTCAACATGCTGGCCGGCCGCCTGGCCAGCGCGGAAGCGGCGCGCCGCCAGTGGGTGGCCGACACCTCGCACGAGCTGCGCACGCCGCTGGCGGTGCTGCGCGCCCAGCTCGAGGCGGTCCAGGACGGCGTGCGCAGCGCCGACCCGGCCCACGTCGGAGCGATGCTGCGCCAGGTGCTGGCCCTGAACCGCCTGATCGACGAGCTGTACACGCTGGCGCGCGCCGACGTCGGCGCGCTCGACCTGCGGCGCGAACCCGTCGATTTGTGGCAGCTCGCGCTCCAGGAAGCCCAGGCCTACGGCGAGCGTTTCGCCGCGGCCGGCCTGGCGCTCGACGTCAAGCCCGCGCCGGCGCGGGCGACGGTCGCGGCCGATCCGGACCGGATGCGCCAAGTGCTGCGCAACCTGCTGGAAAACAGCTTGCGCTACACCGCGGCCGGTGGCCGGGTGGCGCTGTCGGCGCGCATCGAAGGGGACAGCCTGCAGCTGATGCTCGACGACAGCGCGCCCGGCGTACCGGAAGATGCCCTGGCGCGCCTGGGCGAACGCTTCTACCGCGTCGACACCTCGCGCAGCCGCGCCGGCGGCGGGGCCGGGCTGGGACTGGCGCTGTGCCTGCGCCTGGTCGAGGCGCAAGGCGGCAGCCTGCGGCTCGCGCACTCGCCGCTCGGCGGCCTGCGCGCCACGCTGTCGTTCGCGCTGGAGGGGCCATGAGCGCCGCGATCTACATCGTCGAGGACGAACCGGCGCTGGCCGAGCTGATGGCCGACTACGTCCGCGCCGCCGGCTGGGTCCCGACCGTGTTCGGCGACGGCGCGCTGGCCCTGGCTGCGATCCGTGCCAATCCCCCGGCCCTGATCGTGCTCGACCTGATGCTGCCCGGACTCGACGGCCTGGCCCTGTGCCGCGCCGTGCGCGAGCATTCCGACCTGCCGATCATCATGGTGACGGCAAGGGTCGAGGAGATCGACCGCCTGCTGGGCCTGGAGCTGGGCGCCGACGATTACCTGTGCAAGCCGTTCAGCCCGCGCGAACTGGTGGCGCGCATCAAGGCCATCCTGCGCCGCGCGCGGACAGAGGCGCAGGAGCAGATCCTTGCCATCGACGCCGCTGGCCGCCGCGCCCTCGTGCGCGGCGCGCCACTCGACCTGACGCCGAGCGAATTCGACCTGCTGGCGGCGCTGGCGCGGCGCCCCGGCCAGGTGTTCTCGCGCGCGCAGCTGTTGGAATTGGCCTATCAGGACAGGCTCGACGTCCACGACCGCGCGGTCGACAGCCACATCAAGAACCTGCGGCGCAAGATCGAGGCGCTGGCGCCGGGGCTCGATCCGATCGTCTCGGTCTACGGCGTCGGCTACCGCTTCGAACTGTAGTCTCCATTTTTCCTCCACATTTCGCGCGCACCATGGCTGTGTGGCGCGACGCCCGCTCGCGCCGGACCGAAGGAGGAAACATCATGCATATTCGTTTACTTGTCCCGCCCCTGTTCCTGGCCCTGCTGTGCACCGCCGGCGCCGGCAAAGCGGCAGTGCGCATCGACTGCCGGCCGGCAGGCAGCGGCCCTTGTGTTGCACCGCCCGCGCCTCCCGCACCGCCGGCCCCTCCAGCACCGCCGCCCGTGCCTGCCGCACCTCTTCCCGGCAGCATGACAACGGCGATCGCACCGCCGCCGCCGCCCGCGCTTCCCACGCTGCCCGCACCGCCGGCGCCGCCAGCGCCACCGCCCTTGCCCGACATCCCCGCACAAGCGCACGCCGCCTGCGCCGGCAAGGCAAACGGCAGCGCGGTCACGGTCCAGCTGACCCCGGGCGAGACGATGAGCGGCCGCTGCGAGCGCGTCGACGGGAAAGCCGTTTTCCGGCTGCGCAGCTACCGCCACGACTGAGCGGACGAACGGGCATGTGGCGCCCGGCATTGCCGCGGCCGAAGCGGGCGGCATCTTGTTGCCGGCTTGATTAGAATGAGCCCATCAGTTTGTCATTGCCGGAGGTCTTATGTTCGACATGGATTTGCCGTGGTGGGAATTCATCGTGCGCGGGGCGGTCGTCTACCTGGTGCTGCTGGTGATGGTGCGCCTCTCGGGCCGGCGCACGGTCGGGCAGTTCACGCCCTTCGACCTGATCGTCATGCTGCTGCTGTCGGAAGCGGTGTCGAACTCGATGACCGGCGGCGACAATTCGCTCGGCGGCGGCCTGATCATCGCGGCCACGCTGCTGGCGCTGAACACGCTGGTGGCCATGCTGTCGGCGAACAGCCGCGGCATGGCCAAGGTGCTGGACGGCACCGCGGTCCTGATCGGGCGCGACGGCCAGTTCTTCGACAAGATCGTGCGGCGCTGCCACATCACCGAGGCCGACCTCGAACAGGCCCTGCGCGCGGCGGACTGCCCGCGCCACGACATGCAAACGGCCTTCCTGGAAGCCGACGGCGACATCACGATCCAGAAGAAAAAGTAGCGGCCTAGTCTGAGGAAACATGATTCGGTTTTTCGGCATTTGCTGCCAAAATTGAATCATGATCCAAGCAGTCCTGCATCGTTTCACTGCTGCGGTAACATTCCCGGCCGAGCCAATTGTTCAGTAGCCAGTGCCCATCCGTATGGTGTGGTCCCCCTCCATCCAGCGTGCTAGTTTTTTGTGCAGCGTCACGTCGTGGCGCGTTGGATTCTTTCCTGATCAGGAGGTCTACCATGAAACGCAGCTTGACCATACTTGCACTGGCCGCGGCCGCGGCCTGCGCGCCGGTCCTGGCGCAGGCCCAGACCATCATCAAGGCGACCGCCAGCGGCCCGGGCGAAAGCCCGCCGAACGGCTCGCCCGGCTCGAGCGTGGCCACGTTCGAACTCGACGGCACCATCCTGCGCGCCGAAGTGCCGTTCCGCGACCTGCTCAGCGACACCGTCGCGGCCCACATCCACTGCTGCACGACGGCGTCGTTCACCGGCGTGGCGCCGGTCGCGCTGCCCTTCGTCGACTTCCCGCTCGGCGTCAGCGGCGGGCTGTACACCCACGCCTTCGACCTGAGCGACGCCAGCGTCTACGATCCGGCCTTCCTGGCCGCGTACAACGGCACGCCGCAGTCGGCGAGCGCCGCGCTGATCGACGCCATCAACGCCAGCGAGGCCTACCTCAACATCCACACCAACCGCTATCCGCAAGGGGAAATCCGCGGCTTCATGGTCGCCGCGCCGATTCCGGAGCCGGCAACCTGGGGCATGCTGGGGATGGGCCTGGCGAGCCTGGGGATGATGGCGCGCCGC
Organism: Massilia haematophila; assembly: GCF_042647645.1. Classification (NCBI taxonomy): domain Bacteria; kingdom Pseudomonadati; phylum Pseudomonadota; class Betaproteobacteria; order Burkholderiales; family Oxalobacteraceae; genus Massilia; species Massilia haematophila. The sequence goes on from NZ_JBHRVV010000001.1 coordinate 2,608,173, forward strand.
CGCCGGGCCCAGGCGCCGGACAACTAGGGGCGCACCTCCCGCTCGGCCAGCAGCGCTGACCAGGCGGGAATCGCCGCACGCCAGAAGCTGGCGAGCGTATCGGGGCGTTCGAGGGGCAGGCCGAGGAAACGCGCGGCCTCGAGCAGGGCCTGTACCGCCGCCGGCTCGTCGCCGGGCAGGACCGCCAGCGCGCCGGTCTGCTTCGACAGCTTCTCGCCGTCGGCATTGCGCACCACCGGCACGTGCAGGTAGCGCGGCGTCGGCACCCCGAGCAGGCGCTGCAGGTAGATCTGGCGCGCGGTCGAGTCGATCAAGTCGGCGCCGCGCACGATGTCGGTCACGCCCTGGTCGGCGTCGTCGACCACCACCGCCAGCTGGTAGGCCCAGTAACCGTCGGCACGCTTCAGGACGAAGTCGCCGGCCTCCAGGGCCAGGTGCTGGGTCAGCGTCCCCATGAAGCGGTCGGTGAAGGTGATCGCATCCTGGCCCGCGTCCGGCACCCGCAGGCGCAGGCTGCGCATGCCGCGGCCCTCGGGCAGGCCGGCGCGGCAGGTGCCCGGATAAATCGCGGCGCCGTCGGGCGCAACGCCGAGTCGCGAGTCGATGATCTCGCGGCGGTTGCACCCGCAGGGATAGGCGAGGCTGCCGAGGCGGTCGGCGGCGTCCTGGTAGCGCTGCTTGCGGCGGCTCTGCCAGACCACTTCGCCGTCGGCATGCATGCCGAGCGAATCGAGCAGCGCCAGGATCGCCGTGTCGGCGCCAGGCACGCTGCGGCCTTCGTCGATGTCCTCGATGCGCACCAGCCACTGGCCGTGGTGGGCGCGCGCGTCGAGGTAGCTGGCCAGCGCCGCCACCAGCGAACCGGCATGCAGCGGTCCGGTGGGCGATGGCGCGAAACGGCCGATATAGGTGTTGCTCACGTGTGGAACAGGATGCGTTTTACAGGGGCATCACGATACCACAGGGGTTCAGCGCCGGCTTTCCTTCCAGCCGTCCTTGGCCTCGAAATCCTTGATCAGGCGTGTCACCTGCCCGCCCACCTCGTTCGGCACCGCCATCGACAGCTGGTAGTGCACGATCTCGAAGCTGTCGCCCTTGCGCCGCATGACGCCGCTGGCCTGGCAGACGCCCATCTGGGTGTCGAGCAGCTCGTCGAACCAGACCATCGATCCGTCGTCGGAGGCGTAGACGTGGCGCTTGATGGCCTTGAAGGCCCAGGCCGACTTGCGCTTGAAATAGGGACGCGCCCAGGCCTTGAATTCGTCGCGCCGCCAGCGCTCGGTCTTGTCGGTGCCGATGTAGATGCCGTCCTTCGCGATCTTGTCGAAGTAGCTCATGCGCGCATGGGCCGCGTCGTCGTGCCAGCGGTCGACGAAGGCATCGACCTGGCGCTTCAGGTGCGGGTCCGCATGGGCGGTCATCATGGAGAACAGCAGACAGCAGGCGAGCAGCAGGCGTTTCATGGACATGTTCCGTTGACTGAAAGTGTCGATTGTACACAGCAGCATGTAACCGAATGTACAAACCACCACATGCAGTCGATGTTCGTGTACATTTGCCAACGTCCTTCCGATTCAGCCAACCATGCGCCGACCTGCCGTTTGCCTGTTCTGCCTTGCCATTGCCGCCCTCCCCGTCCAGGCGGCGCAGCCTGCCTCGGCGTCCATCCCCGTCGAATCCGAACTGAGCGGAGCGAAGAAACCGGAACTGCCGGCATCGGCGCCGCTGCGCGCGCGTATCGATGACGACGCCATTCGCAAGGCCGTCAGGGCGACGCTGGACGAAGCCAGGGAGCATCCACGCCAGGTCGACGGCGACACCATCAGCGGCACGCCCTACGAGGAGTTCGGGCGCGAATTTTCGGAAGCTAAGGTGCCCGACTGCCTGCATCCGGATGGCCTGAAGCGGCAGCCGACCTTCTTCCTGGGCGGCCTGCTGGCCTTGCCCTTCGTGGCGGTGGCGAAGATCCGCGGCAAGTGTCGCTAAAGCCGCCGCGCAATCCGCCGCCGCTCAAACAAACTCAGCGGTGCAATTCGCCCGCGCGTTCCGGCTGGTAGACGATGTCGAGCACGCGCACCTGGAAGGCGCCGCCGTCGGGACGTTTCCACTCGATGCTGTCGCCCACCTTCAGGCCGAGCAGCGCATTGCCGACCGGGGTCAGCACCGACAGTTTGTCGGCCGCGCCGTTCACGTCCTTCGGATAGGCCAGCTGCATGTCGAACTCCTCGGCCTGGCCGTCGAGCACGAAGCGCACGCGCGAATTCATGGTGACGACATTCGGCGGGATCTCCTGCGGCTCCACCATGTCGGCGCGCGACAGTTCCTCCAGCAGGTTCGCGCAGTTGTCGGCCTGGGCCGCCGGCAGCGAATCGATCAGCGCCTCCAGGCGCTCCATGTCCAGCGACGATACGATGATGTTCGGTCTCATGTTCTAACTCCAGTGTGTGTGGCCGCATCCATGGCGGCCGGATAAGGGAAACGTACCCGCAGGCGCGGGCAAAGGTCGATACGAGGGAGAGGCTCGGGAGGACGGGTGGCGTGGCGCCGACCGGGTTTATCCTCGCCGAGCCCCGGAGAGCCAGGCGAGATTTCGCGCGAAGCGCTGCACCGCGCGCGCGGCCATGATCGCGCGCTCGGACGGCGCGCGGGAAGAACGATCGAAACGAACGGGCACGCAAAGACCTCCCTCGTTCAGGGGCGAACCGCAATGCTGGCAATTGCTCAGTTGGTTCATGGTCTTTGACTTTCGTAGGGTGGGCTCTTGAGCCCACGCGGTACAACGCATGCGGTGTCGAACAAGGTGTAGGATCCGGCTTTGCGTAGGGTGGGTTCTCGAACCCACCTCCCACAACGCGTGCGATTCGATCAGCCGCACAAGAGCCCAGTATATCCCCCCTGCCCATTCCGTCAACACCACCCGTGCCGGCTTGACAATAAAAAAGCGGGCCGCAGCCTAATGCCGGTCACTTAAGGCATTGACCAGTCGGCGGTTTGAGCTAAAACGGATTCACGATCAACGTGAATCCGTTTTTTATTATGGCTCTCCAACTTGACCTGGACTATGCGGCTGAGCTGGCACCGCATGAGTTTGAACGCTTCGCCAGCCTGATCGATCCAGCCTGGATCGACGAAGCCTTGCAGCAGACCAGGACAGTGTCATTGCGGCGGCGGCGCTTGCCGGCCGAACGCATGGTCTGGCTGGTCATCGGCCTGGCTCTGTTTCGCAATGAACCGATCTGGCATATCGTCCAGCAGCTCGATTTGGCCGAGGGCCCGACACCCAGTGCTCCCGTGCCCAGTGCTGCTGTAGCAGGGCGAGAGCGCCTTGGTGAGGCACCGATGGCATGGTTGTTCGAACGCTTGGCAAGCTGCTGGGGGAGCACTGCCATACCTGAACAAGGGCTGTTTCATGGGTTGCGCAGTTACGCCGTCGACGGCGTGGTGTGGTCGCTGCCCGACACACCAGCCAACGGTGAAAAGTTTGGCCGAGGCTCGAACGCGCATTGCAAAGGCGCTTGGCCACAATTGCGCGCAGTCTGCTTGATGGACACCTACACTCACCTGATCCGCGCTGCCGAGTTTGGCGACTATGGCACCTCAGAGCTGAGCTTTGCCAAATCACTAATGCATAAGGTGCCAGATGGATCGTTGACGATCTTCGATCGTGCCTATCTCTCGGCAACCCTTCTTCTGGACTGGCAGCAGGCAGGTGAGCAAAGACATTGGCTCATGCGGGCTAGAAGCGGATTGCGTTATGAAGTGGTCTGCCAGTTTGCCCCTGACGACTGCCTGGTGAGTTTCGAGGTATCCCAGCAGGCACGCAAGCAGCGACCGGATTTGCCATCGCATTGGCAAGCACGACTCATTACCTGCATGGTTGGTGGAGAGCGCCGGCAGTACCTTACCTCTCTGTGGGACGCGCACCGTTTTCCAGCGCGTGAGATCGTTGCGCACTACATGCAGCGCTGGGAGATCGAATTGGGTTTCAGGGAAATCAAACAAGGCATGCAGAAGAATGCGACGACACTGCGCAGCAAGTTGCCTGCGCTGGTACGCCAGGAAGTATGGGGCACGCTCATCGCCTACAACCTGCTGCGCCATGAAATTGCCCAAATGGCCGATGAACTACACGTACCGCCACAACGCCTAAGCTTCCAGTGGCTGGCCCTGGCCATTACCACGGCCCTGTACCACTGGCCTCTGCAAACGCCTGGCACCTTCCCCAAGCGTCTGGCACTGCTACGCGAGCAGGCACGCGCCTATCTCTTGCCAGAACGTCGAACGCGGTCCTATCCCAGAGTCGTCAAACAGTGCAGATCCAAGTTTCCAATGAAAAATGCCAGTCAGCTTAACTGACTGGCATTAGGCCGCAGCCCGCTTCCTGATGACGCAGCGTGAAAATCAGCGCTTGTCCATGGCCGGCACGTCACGCACCGGCGAACCGACGAACAGCTGGCGCGGACGGCCGATCTTCTGTTCCGGATCGGCAATCATTTCGTTCCACTGCGCAATCCAGCCGATCGTACGGGCCATTGCGAAGATACCGGTGAACAGCGAGACCGGGATGCCCAGGGCCGACTGCACGATGCCCGAGTAGAAGTCGACGTTCGGGTACAGCTTGCGCGACACGAAGTATTCGTCTTCCAGGGCGATGCGTTCCAGTTCCATGGCCAGCTTGAACAGCGGGTCGTCCTGCAGGCCCAGTTCGTTCAGCACTTCGTGGCAGGTTTCGCGCATTAGCTTGGCGCGCGGGTCGAAGTTCTTGTAGACGCGGTGACCGAAGCCCATCAGCTTCACGCCCGAGTTCTTGTCCTTGACCTTCTCGATGAAGGCCGGGATGTTCTCGACCGAGCCGATTTCCTTCAGCATGGTCAGTGCGGCTTCGTTCGCACCGCCGTGGGCAGGGCCCCACAGGCAGGCGATGCCGGCGGCGATACAGGCGAACGGGTTCGCGCCCGACGAACCGGCCAGGCGGACGGTCGAGGTCGATGCGTTCTGCTCGTGGTCGGCGTGCAGGATCAGGATGCGGTCCAGAGCGCGCACCAGCACGTCGTTGACCTTGTACTCTTCGCACGGGTTGGCGAACATCATGTACATGAAGTTGGCGCTGTACGACAGGTCGTTGCGCGGGTACACGAACGGCTGGCCGATCGAGTACTTGTAGGCCATCGCGACCAGGGTCGGCATCTTGGCGATCAGGCGGATCGCGGAGATTTCGCGCTGTTCCGGATCGTTGATGTCGAGCGAGTCGTGGTAGAACGAGGCCAGGGCGCCGACGGTGCCGACCAGCACCGACATCGGGTGCGCGTCGCGGCGGAAGCCGCGGAAGAAGAAGTTCATCTGCTCGTGAATCATCGTGTGACGGGTCACGGTGTTCTCGAACTTGGCCTTCTGCTCGGCGTTCGGCAGTTCGCCGTTCAGCAGCAGGTAGCAGGTTTCCAGGAAGTCGCAGTTCACTGCCAGCTGTTCGATCGGGTAGCCGCGGTACAGCAGCTCGCCCTTGTCACCGTCGATGTAGGTGATGCTCGAATTGCACGAGGCAGTCGACATGAAGCCAGGATCATAGGTGAACTTGCCGGTCTGGCCGTACAGCTTGCGGATGTCGATGACGTCCGGGCCGATCGAGCCTTTGTAAATCGGCATGTCGACCGATGGGCTGCCGTCCGAGAACGACAGTGTGGCTTTGGTATCAGAGATATTCATGGCACTTCCTTCTTGGGAGTGGATCTACAAAATATAAAACGAAACCGGGTTTCGCTTACGCTTCGCGCAGGCGCGCCACCAGGGCGCGCACATGCGGCAGGTCGACGTCCCCTTCGGGCTCGGCGCGGCCCAGCAGCAGGTCCATCAGCGGATTGTCCGCCAGGTCCAGCAAGCGGGTCAGCGCATCGACCTCTTCGTCGGTCAGCTCCTCTTCGTGCGCATCCAGGAAGCGCGTGAGGATCAGATCGTTCTCGAGCAATCCCCGGCGTGCACGCCAGCGCAGGCGGGCACGGTTGGTGGGGTCGGATTGATGCGTGATGTGCTGCGGGTTTTGCTGTGCTTTCACACTAGAGTCCCTTGTTGGGTCAACACTATACTCCGGCTGCCGTCATTCGGCAGTACCGTATTTCTACTGTATTTATGACAATACAATGGGCGCAATCAGGCGGAGGATATCCGATTTTTGCGACGCGGGACGGACGCTTGACTGTTCGCCCTGCTTGTTACCTACACGGACGGATGTGTCCGATTGCACGCGCAATGGTGCGCTTGCTTCGTACCGCGTGGGTTCAAGAACCCACCCTACGATGCGTGGCGGATCTACCGCTGGCTGAACGCGTGGGCAGGAGACCTGCCCACCCTACGGTTCCGTTGCCGGGGTTCGTAGGGTGGGTTCTCGAACCCACCGCTCCACGGCCGGCAATACGGCGCCGGCCGCAGCAGCCAGGACCTTAGATCGCCCGGCGAACCAGCAATTCCTTGATCTTGCCGATTGCCTTGTTCGGGTTCAGGCCCTTCGGGCAGACGTCCGTGCAGTTCATGATCGAGTGGCAGCGGAACAGGCGGTACGGGTCTTCCAGGTTGTCCAGGCGCTCGTTGGTGGCTTCGTCGCGCGAGTCGGCGATGAAGCGGTAGGCCTGCAGCAGGCCGGCCGGACCGACGAACTTGTCCGGGTTCCACCAGAACGACGGGCAGGAAGTCGAGCAGCAGGCGCACAGGATGCACTCGTACAGGCCGTCGAGCTCTTCGCGCTCTTCCGGCGACTGCAGGCGTTCCTTCTCCGGCTTGATCGAGTCGTTGATCAGGAACGGCTTGATCGAGTGATACTGCTTGAAGAAGTTGGTCATGTCGACGATCAGGTCGCGCACCACCGGCAGGCCCGGCAGAGGACGCAGCACGATCGGCTGGCTCAGCTCGTTCAGGTTGGTGGTGCAGGCCAGGCCGTTCTTGCCGTTGATGTTCATCGCGTCCGAACCGCAGACGCCTTCGCGGCAGGAGCGGCGCAGGGCCAGCGAGTCGTCGACGTCGGACTTGATGCGCTGCAGTGCGTCGAGCAGCATCTTGTCGGTGTCTTTCAATTCGACGGTGACGTCTTGCATGTAAGGCTTCGTATCCTTGTCCGGATCGTAGCGGTAGATCTTCAGGTGGACTGTGCGTGCCATGTTTTACCTATCTAGTCAGGACGGGAGCTTGTGCCCCGTCCTCATCAATAATGTTGCGTGGATCAGAACGTACGTGGCTTCGGTTTGAAGGTATCGACCGTCAGCGGCTTGGTCACGACCGGCTTGTAGTCGAGACGGTTGCCTTCCGAGTAGAACAGGGTGTGCTTCATCCAGTTCTGGTCGTCGCGTTCCGGGAAGTCGCTGTGGGCGTGGGCGCCGCGCGATTCCTTGCGCGCCGCTGCCGAGACGATGGTCGCCTTGGCCACTTCGATCAGGTTGTCCAGCTCGATCGCTTCGATGCGGGCGGTGTTGAACACCTTCGACTTGTCCTTGAACGAGACGTGCTTGCGGCGCTCGTCGAGCTTCATGATTTCCCTGACGCCCTGGTCCATCAGTTCCTGGGTACGGAACACGCCGCAGTATTTCTGCATCGTGGCGCGGATGTCGTTGGCGACGTGCTGCACCTTTTCGCCGCCGGTCGAGGTTTCCTGGCGGTTCAGGCGGTCCAGCGCGTAGTCGGCGAAGTCCTTCGGCAGCGCGCGGTTGCCCTGCGCCTTCAGGTTCTGGCCGACGATGTGGTTGCCGGCGGCGCGGCCGAAGACGACCAGGTCGAGCAGCGAGTTGGTGCCCAGGCGGTTCGCGCCGTGCACCGAGACGCACGAGCATTCGCCGATCGCGTACAGGCCGTTGACGACCTTCTGGCCGCCGGTGCCGTCAGGGGTGACGACCTGGCCGTGGATGTTGGTCGGGATGCCGCCCATCTGGTAGTGGATGGTCGGGACGACCGGGATCGGTTCCTTGGTCGCGTCGACGTTGGCGAACTTGTGGCCGATCTCGAGAATCGACGGCAGGCGCTTCTTGATGGTGTCGGCGCCGATGTGACGCAGGTCGAGCAGGACGTGGTCCTTGTTCGGGCCGACGCCGCGGCCTTCCTTGATCTCCTGGTCCATCGAGCGCGAGACGAAGTCGCGCGGCGCCAGGTCCTTCAGGGTCGGCGCATAGCGCTCCATGAAGCGCTCGCCGTTCGAGTTGATCAGGATGCCGCCTTCGCCGCGCACGCCTTCCGTGATCAGCACGCCCGCGCCGGCCACGCCGGTCGGGTGGAACTGCCAGAACTCCATGTCCTGCAGCGGGATGCCGGCGCGCGCCGCCATGCCCAGGCCGTCGCCGGTGTTGATGAAGGCGTTGGTCGACGCGGCGAAGATACGGCCGGCGCCGCCGGTGGCGAAGATGGTGGTCTTCGCCTGCAGCATCATGACGTCGCCGGTTTCCATTTCGAGGGCGACCACGCCCAGCACGTCGCCGTCGGCGTTGCGGACCAGGTCCAGGGCCTGCCATTCGACGAAGAAGTGGGTGCGCGAACGGACGTTACGCTGGTACAGGGTGTGCAGCAGGGCGTGGCCGGTACGGTCGGCGGCCGCGCAGGCGCGCTGCACCGGCTTCTCGCCGAAGTTGGCGGTGTGGCCGCCGAACGGACGCTGGTAGATGGTGCCGTCCGGATTGCGGTCGAACGGCATGCCGAAGTGTTCCAGCTCGTAGACGACCTTCGGTGCTTCGCGGCACATGAATTCGATGGCGTCCTGGTCCCCCAGGTAGTCCGAGCCCTTGACGGTGTCGAACATGTGCCAGTACCAGTCGTCTTCGCTCATGTTGCCCAGCGAAGCGCCGATGCCGCCCTGCGCCGCCACGGTGTGCGAACGGGTCGGGAACACCTTCGACAGCACGGCCACGTTCAGGCCGGCTTCGGTCAGTTGCAGTGCGGCGCGCAGGCCGGAACCACCGGCGCCAACGATGACCACATCGAATTGACGGGTGGGGATTGCAGTATTGATTGCTGCCACGATTACACGCTCCAGAGAATTTGCACAGTCCACACGGCGTAGGCAATCAGCACGAGCACGGTGGCGATCTGCAGGGCCAGCTTGATGCCGGCCGGTTTGACGTAGTCCATCCAGATGTCACGGACGCCCACCCACACGTGGTAGAACAGGCCGAAGAAGGTGACAGCCGTGAAGAGCTTGAACCACTGGCGCGAGAACAGCGAAGCCCAGCCTTCGTAGGTGAAATTCTGTGCGGTCAGGAAGGTGCCCAGCAGGATGACGGTGTAGACCACCATCACGATCGCGGTGACGCGTTGCGCCAGCCAGTCCTTGACGCCGTAGTGTGCGCCGACGACGAGGCGGCGCGGGCCGATATTATTCTTGGTTGCCATGATTAGAATACTCCAAACAGTTTCAGGCCGACGATCAGGGTCAGCGCCAGGCTGATGACCAGCACCCAGCGTGCGGTCTTCTGCGCCGCGTCCTTGTCCAGGGCCATGTGGTTGTCCATGAACAGGTGGCGGATGCCGGCGGTGAAGTGGTGCAGGTAGGCCCAGGACAGGCCGAGCAGGATGATCTTGACGAAGACGTTGTCGACCACACCGGCGAAGTGGGCGAAGGAAATCTCCGAGCGCAGGCTTTCCTGCAGCAGGTAGAGCAGGAAAGGCAGCATCAGGAACATGGCGAACCCGCTGATGCGGTGCAGGATCGACACAATCGCCGAGGGCGGCTGGCGATAGTTCATCGTGATGTCGGTAATGTTGACATTACGAATCGGCTGCCCCCTCTTTTGCTGCTTTGTTATGGCTTCGGACATACAACACCTCCTTAACTGACAAAATTTAAATAACCCTTAATTTTCGCCGATTTTTTGATCCGCACCAATAACCGAAGCCCGATTATCAGGATGCAGCGCGAGGAACAGGGTTTTGTTCGGCGCTTTCTCCAAACCAACATATTTTAATCGCATGAAGCGATTGCTGCCGGGACCGACCTGGCCCTGGCAAATTCCTTCGCGGCGCCCCGTAGGGTGGGCACTCCGTGCCCACGCGTTACGTGCGCCGGCACGCTCGGGCGGCGGTCACATCACATCCGTTCGCGGCGCCGGGACCGTGATCGGGGCATCCCCGCACCGCTGCGGGTTTGCCATTTGTACGAATCGTCGTTGGGCCAACAATGATCCCCGTTCCGCGTGGGCACGGGTGCCCACCCTACGAAAACCGCTACGCCTTACGACAACTCGTTCTGGTAATGATGCTTCGCGGTCAGATACAATCCGCGCCGCAATTCCACTGCCTTGTCGCCATAGGTGAACGAGACCCGGTCCGCGCACAGCAGCGGGGTGCCTTCGGCCACCTGCAAATACTCCGCGGCCGCGCTGTCGGCGCCGACCGCGCGAATCTTCTCGGTCGCGCGGATCATGCGCGTGCCGAATTCGGATTCGAACAATCCATACATGGGACCCTTGTACTCGACCAGGCGTTCCGCGGTCAGCCCCTTGAACAGCTGGCCCGGCAGCCACAGCTCTTCCAGGATCGTCGGCGCGCCGTCGAAGGACTGGACGCGCTTGATGTAGACCACGGCGTCGCCCGACTTCAGCTCGAGCAAACGGGCGACCTCGGCCGGCGCACGGATGCGCTTGACCTCGACGATGCGGTTGTCGGGATGGTGGGGAACGCCCTCGTCGGGCATCAGTTTGAGGAAACGGAAGTGGGCGCGCTCTTCGTGGTGGGTGGCAACGAAGGTGCCCTTCCCTTGCCGGCGCACGACCAGGTTTTCGGCCGCGAGCTCATCGATCGCCTTGCGCACCGTGCCCTGGCTGACCTTGAAGCGGGCTGCCAGTTCGACTTCGCTGGGCATCAGTTCGCCGGGCTTCCACTCGCCCGCTTGCAGGCTCTGGGTGATCAGCGCCTTGATTTGCTGGTACAGCGGGCGGAACGAAGGCGAGCCGTTGCCGCTTGTGCCGTCGCTGGGCGGGTTGGACGAGACAGGATTCATAGACCGCGATTTCACCACAAAAGCACTGCCCCGTCCAGTGTATGCATGGCAATGACATGTGTCTTATATAAGACATATGATATCAATTGACAGGTAGAACTACCGAGGACTACACTCGCGGTCGATCGGACGCCAGCACGCCGCTGGCCGCGCTCCGGCGAAAAGCGCCGCGCGGCCGCCGCTGCCCAATTGGACGCGGTGCGGTTTTGGTATCATTGCAGTTTTCCCGAACAGGCGTATCCTCGGCTTCGACCGTTTTCATTCCCACTTTTGGAGATTCATCATGGCTAAAACCCCAATGCGCGTTGCCGTCACCGGCGCAGCCGGCCAGATCGGCTATTCCCTGCTGTTCCGCATTGCCAACGGCGACATGCTGGGCAAGGACCAGCCGGTCATCCTGCAGCTGCTCGAGATCGACAACGAGAAGGCACAGAAGGCGCTCAAGGGCGTCATGATGGAAATCGACGACTGCGCATTCCCGCTGCTGGCCGGCATGACCGCCCATAGCGACCCGATGACCGCCTTCAAGGATGCCGACGTCGCCCTGCTGGTCGGCGCCCGTCCGCGCGGCCCCGGCATGGAGCGCAAGGACCTGCTGGAAGCGAACGCACAGATCTTCACCGTGCAGGGCAAGGCGCTGGACGCCGTCGCTTCGCGCAACGTGAAAGTGCTGGTCGTCGGCAACCCGGCCAACACCAACGCCTACATCGCCATGAAGTCGGCCCCGAACCTGCCGGCCAAGAACTTCACCGCGATGCTGCGCCTGGACCACAACCGCGCCCTGTCGCAAGTGGCCGCCAAGGCCGGCAAGCCGGTCGGCGCGATCGAGAAGATGGTCGTCTGGGGCAACCACTCGCCGACCATGTACGCCGACTACCGCTTCGCCACCGTCGACGGCCAGTCGGTCAAGGACATGATCAACGACGACGCCTGGAACCGCGACACCTTCCTGCCGACCGTCGGCAAGCGCGGCGCCGCCATCATCGACGCGCGCGGCGCCTCGTCGGCAGCTTCGGCCGCCAACGCAGCGATCGACCACGTGCGCGACTGGGTGCTGGGCACCAACGGCAAGTGGACCACCATGGGCATCCCGTCGGACGGTTCGTACGGCATCCCGGAAGGCGTGATGTTCGGCTTCCCGGTCACCACCGAAAACGGCGAGTACAAGATCGTCCAGGGCCTGGAGATCGACGAGTTCTCGCAAGAGCGCATCAACCTCACGCTGAAGGAACTGACTGAAGAGCGTGAAGGCGTGGCACACCTGCTGGCCTAACTACGACGCGGCGTCCATGGAACCGGCCAAGCCGACCGTGCGCCGCAGCCGCCGTGCCCCTGAACAGGGCGCGGCGGCTTCTTCATTTCCCGCCAGCGTCTCTACCGATATATACATGCATCCTTCCGAGGTTTTATTCCAGGGCAAACGCCAGCCGCTCCTGCTTCCCGCCTGCGACCACTATTGCGGCTCCGAGAAGCTGATGCGCAAGTCGATGACCCTGCAACAAGAGCTTGGTCCCCTGTTCGACATCACCTTCGATTGCGAGGACGGCGCCGCCGCCGGCAACGAGGCCGCGCACGCCCAGCTCGTCGCCGATCTGGTGAACAGCGAGGACAACCGCCACAACCGCATCGGCGTGCGCCTGCACGACATCGACAGCCCCTTCTTCGAACAGGACGTCGCCACCATCGTCGGCGCCGCCGCGAACCGCCTGGCCTACGTGGTCCTGCCCAAGCCGAACGGCGTGGCCGACGTGCGGCGCGCCCTGGAGGTGATCAACCGCGCCGCGGTGCCGGCCGGGCGCGCGGCGCTGCCGGTGCACGTGCTGATCGAAACCCATGGCGCGTTGCGCGAAGCCTACGATATCGCCGCCCTGCCCCAGGTCGAATGCCTGTCCTTCGGCATCATGGATTTCGTCTCCGCCCACTACGGCGCGGTGCCGGCGAGCGCGATGCGCACTCCGGGACAGTTTTCGCATCCATTAGTTGTCCGCGCCAAGCTGGAAATGGTTGCGGCATGTCATGCGCACGGCAAGGTCGCCTCGCATAATGTGACGACCGAGATCAAGGACAGCGCGGTTGTGGCAAACGACGCACAACGCGCTGGCGCCGAATTCGGTTTCACGCGCATGTGGAGCATCCATCCGGACCAGATCAAGCCGATCCTGAAGGCGTTCACGCCGCGGCTGTCGGAGGTGAACGAAGCCACCAACATCCTGCAGGAAGCGATGGCCGTGAACTGGGGACCGATCGCTCAGCATGGGCGCTTGCATGACCGCGCCAGCTACCGATATTATTGGACCGTTTTGCAGCGCGCGAAGCTGGCCGGCCTGGCGCTGCCCGAATCCGCGACGGCAATCGTCAACCAAACGGAATCCAACTGATGGCCACCCCAGTCAAACACCTCCTCGCCGCCGGCACCTTCGTGCTCGCGGCTTTCGGCCTGTGCGCCGCGCCGGCATCGGCAGCCCCCGAAAAGAACCACCCGAAAGCCGCCGACGTCCTCAAGTCGAAGGCAAAGACCAAGTCCTCGAAGGCGAAGAAAGCCGCCGCAGGGGCAGCAGCAGCAGGGGCGGCAGCCGCTGCTGCTGCGGCTACTTCTCCTATCGACGAGCCGGAACCGGACATCACCGACACCCGGGTCACCGACTACGCCTGCGAGCTGGGCAACAAGATCACGATCTACACGAACGAGAAGGACGACTCGAACATCGCGCTGCGCTGGAAGAAGCGCCTGCACCGCCTGGCGCGGGTGGGCACCACCACCGGCGCGCTGCGTTTCGAGAACAAGAACTACGGCCTGGTCTGGATCGGCATCCCGTCGAAGGGCATCCTGCTCGACTCGAAGCTGAACCGCCAGCTGGCCAACGAATGCAAGAACGCCGACCAGGCCAAGCCGCTCGTCACGGCCGGGCTGGAGGAAAAGAAAAGCTGACACACAGAAGCGCCAATACTGCGCGTTACCCTACCGTTGCTGATTACGTCGTACTGAAGCAATAACAAGAGACCCCTACTGAAGGAGAGCTTATGTCTCGCAACACCCTGAACACGCTGAAGGACTTCCCGCTCGCGGGCGGCCAGTCCGGCCAGTTCTATTCGCTGCCGGCGCTGGGCGAAAGCCTGGGCGTGAACCTGTCGCGCCTGCCGGTGTCGATCCGTATCGTCCTCGAGTCCGTTCTGCGTAACTGCGACGGCAAGAAGGTCACCGAAGAACACGTCCGCCAGCTGGCGAACTGGGGCGCGACCGCCGAGCGTACCGACGAGATCCCGTTCGTCGTCGCCCGCGTCGTGCTGCAGGACTTCACCGGCGTGCCGCTGCTGGCCGACCTGGCCGCGATGCGCAACGTCGCCGCCAAGACCGGCGCCGATCCGAAGAAGATCGAGCCGCTGGTGCCGGTCGACCTGGTGGTCGACCACTCGGTCACCATCGACCACTTCCGCGAGCCGGGCGCGCTGGACCTGAACATGAAACTGGAATTCCAGCGCAACAACGAGCGCTACCAGTTCATGAAGTGGGGCATGCAGGCATTCGACACCTTCGGCGTCGTGCCGCCGGGCTTCGGCATCGTCCACCAGGTCAACCTGGAATACCTGGCACGTGGCGTCATGAAGAATGGCGACACCTACTACCCGGACACCCTGGTCGGCACCGACTCGCACACCACCATGATCAACGGCGTCGGCGTCGTCGGCTGGGGCGTGGGCGGCATCGAAGCGGAAGCGGGCATGCTGGGCCAGCCGGTCTACTTCCTGACCCCGGACGTCATCGGCGTCAACCTGAAGGGCAAGCTGCGCGAAGGCTGCACCGCGACCGACCTGGTGCTGACCATCACCGAACTGCTGCGCAAGGAAAAAGTCGTCGGCAAGTTCGTCGAATTCTTCGGCGAAGGCACCCGTTCGCTGTCGACCACCGACCGCGCCACCATCGGCAACATGGCCCCGGAATACGGCGCGACCATGGGCTTTTTCCCGGTGGACGAAGCGACCGTCGACTACTTCCGCGGCACCGGCCGTACCGAAGAAGAACTGGCTGCCTTCGAGAACTACTACAAGGCCCAGGGCATGTTCGGCATCCCGCAGGAAGGCGAGATCGACTACACCCGCGTCGTGACCCTCGACCTGTCGACCGTCACCCCGTCGCTGGCGGGTCCGAAGCGTCCGCAGGACCGTATCGAGCTGGGCCACGTGAAGAACACCTTCACCGAACTGTTCAGCAAGCCGACCACCGAGAACGGCTTCAACAAGTCGGCCGAAGACCTGTCGAAGGTCTACGAGACCACCAACGGCGTGCGCGTGAAGAACGGCGACGTCCTGATCGCCGCCATCACCTCGTGCACCAACACCTCGAACCCGAGCGTGCTGCTGGCTGCCGGCCTGCTGGCCAAGAAAGCCGTCGAGCGCGGCCTGACCGTCGCTCCGCACATCAAGTCCTCGCTGGCGCCGGGATCGCGCGTCGTGACCGAGTACCTGACCGCCGCCGGCCTGCTGCCCTACCTGGAAAAGCTGGGCTTCGGCGTGACCGCCTACGGCTGCACCACCTGCATCGGCAACGCCGGCGACCTGACCCCGGAACTGAACGCAGCGATCACGTCGAACGACATCATCGCCGCCGCCGTCCTGTCGGGCAACCGTAACTTCGAAGCGCGTATCCACCCGAACATCCGTTCGAACTTCCTGGCCTCGCCGCCGCTGGTCGTCGCTTACGCGATCGCCGGCAACATGACCCGCGACCTGATGACCGAGCCGGTCGGCAAGGACACCAACGGTGTCGACGTCTACCTGGGCGACATCTGGCCGTCGTCGCAGGAAGTGGGCGAACTGATGCGCTTCGCGATGAACTCGGAAGTGTTCAAGAAGAACTACGCCGACGTCAAGGGCAACCCGGGCGCACTGTGGGAACGCGTGTCGTCGACCGAAGGCCAAGTCTACAACTGGCCGGAATCGACCTACATCGCCGAACCGCCGTTCTTCGCCGACTTCGAGATGACCCCGAAAGCGGCCGCCACCGGCATCACCGGCGCCCGCGCGCTGGGCGTGTTCGGCGACTCGATCACCACCGACCACATCTCGCCGGCCGGTTCGATCAAGGAAGACGGTCCTGCAGGCAAGTGGCTGAAGGATCACGGCGTGCTGAAGGCCGACTTCAACTCCTACGGCTCGCGCCGCGGTAATCACGAGATCATGATGCGCGGCACCTTCGCCAACGTGCGTATCAAGAACAAGATGATCCCGCCGAAGGCCGACGGTTCCGCAGTCGAAGGCGGCATCACGATCCACCAGCCGACCGGCGAACAGATGTCGATCTACGACGCGGCCATGAAGTACGTGGCCGAAGGCACCCCGACCATGGTGTTCGGCGGCGAAGAGTACGGCACCGGCTCGTCGCGCGACTGGGCAGCCAAGGGCACCCAGCTGCTGGGCGTGAAGGCCGTCATCGTGCGTTCCTTCGAGCGTATCCACCGCTCGAACCTGGTCGGCATGGGCGTGCTGCCGCTGCAGTTCATCGGCAACGACAGCGTCGAAACCCTGGGCATCACCGGCAAGGAAACCTACGACCTGAAGGGCCTGGAAGGCGAGATCAAGCCGCAACAACTGGCGACCCTGGTGATCCACCGCGAAAACGGCGAGACCCAGGAAGTGCAAGTGCTGCTGCGTATCGACACCCCGATCGAAGTCGACTACTACAAGCATGGCGGCATCCTGCCGTTCGTGCTGCGCCAGCTGCTGGCTGCGTAATGCAGTAACAAAAGCGCCGTCAGGCGCCCCCGCTGGGGAGCCTGAACGAGCGACAAAAAGGCCGGAACCTGCAAAGGTTCCGGCCTTTTTTCTTTCTTCCCTCTTTCGCGTTCGCTAGCGTCCGATGCCGATGCCGATACCGATGCCACTGCGCCCGCCACTTCCCAGGCCGCCGAAAATGGAGGTCGATACGCCCCCGCGTGCACGGCCGTCCTGCCCGGCCGACCGGAGGATGCATTCCCGCCAGGGGTCGGTGTCCGGCGTAAAACCCACCTGCGCGCATGCGGGCCCGTATTCGGCCATCATGCGTTCCACTTGCGCTTGCTGGGCCAGTGCCCGGTCTTGTGGGGTCGCACATCCAATCAGGCACAGTGCACTTGCTGCCGCCAATATGAAAACGCGCATGATTGTTCTCCTTAAGCAATAGATCGAACCGGCTTCAGGCTGACAGCCCATGGAACGATCATACGCTTCTATTGAGCTCGCCTGATTGGCTGGGCCGCCCTATCGAGCGCTTCCCACCGGGCTGGCGGCAAGCCGCCCCTGCTTCCACACAATCGGGCGCGACGCCATTTGCAAATCCACTTATCATTGTTCCACTTCAAGACGAGATCGAACGGGGGCACGTGCGATGCGATCGAAGGACTTGCAATATGGCCACAGGTGCTGACTTGCTTGATGGGGCCGAGCCGGATTTTCGGCTGTTGTTCGATGCAACACCGGTTCCCTACCTGGTCCTGACGCCCGACTTCATCATGGTCGCCGCCAACGAGGCACGCCTGCGCGCAACGCTGACGACGCGGGAACAGATCCTGGGACGACACCTTTTCGACGTCTTTCCGGACAATCCCGCCGATCCCACGGCGACCGGCACCCGCAACCTGCGTGCGTCGCTGATGCGGGTACTGCAGAACCGGTGCGCCGACGCCATGCCCTTGCAAAAATACGATATTCCCATACCGGATTCGGCCGAGGGGGAATTCGAGGTCCGGTACTGGAAGCCGCTCAACAGCCCCATATTCGGTCCGACGGGCGAAGTCGCCTACATCATCCATAGCGTCGAAGACGTCACGGAACATGTGTTGAAGCAGCAGGCAGTCGAGGAAAGCGAAGCCCGCTTCCGCCTGATCGCCGATGCCATGCCGCAGATGGTCTGGTCAGCCCTGCCGGACGGTTATCACGATTACTACAACCGGCAACATTATGAATTTTCCGGCATGCCGGTCGGGGCCACCATCGGCCAGAATTGGGGATCCATATTGCATCCCGACGACCTGCCGCGCACCACGCAAGCCTGGGAACACAGCCTTGCCACCGGCGAGCCCTACGACATCGAGTACCGCTTGCGGCATCGCTCGGGCGAGTATCACTGGGTGCTGGCGCGCGCCCTGCCGGTCCGGAACCGGGCTGGCCTGATCGAACGCTGGATCGGCACCTGCACCGATATCCATGCCCAGAAAGTCCTGCGCGCACAACTGCAGGACGCGCAACTGCGGCTCGAAGGCACCTTGAGCGCCGCGGAAATCGGCACCTGGACCTGGGACATCCAGGCCGACCGCGTCTTTGCCGATTGCAACTTCGCGAAGCTGTTCGAGATCTCCGAGCAGGACGCCAGGGGCGGTCCGCTGGAGGCCTATCTCGCTCCCATCCATCCCGACGATCTCGCGGGGGTCCAGGCGCATGTTGCAGAGTCGCTCGGCACGCGCAAGCCCTACCAATACCAGTTCCGCCTGTGTCTCCGGGACGGCGGCATCCGCTACATCCATGCACGCGGCAAGATCGATGTCGGCGCCGATGGACAGCCTGCGTGGATGCCGGGCGTCGCCCTCGACATCACGCAACAGAAACTGGCGGAAGAAGCACGGCAACGCACCGAGTTCCAGTTCAAGACCATTACCGATTCGAACGTCATCGGGGTAATGCAGTATCGTTACGACGGCAGCATCGTCAAGGCGAATGACGCGTTCCTGCGAATGCTCGGTTATTCGCGCGAGGACTTCGAACGCAACGGCCTGTCCTGGCGCGACCTGACGCCGCCCGAGTGGGAAGACGTGGACAGGAAGAGCCTGGAGATCCTGCAGTCGACGGGCAGCGTGGAAGCGTTCGAGAAGGAATACCTCAGGAAGGACGGCAGCCGCCTGCCAGTGTATGTGGGCGCCGCCAACTACCGGGGCAACAGGGAGGAAGGCGTCTCCTATATCCTCGACATCAGCGAGATCAGGAAGGCCCAGTCGGCGCTCAAGGAAAGCGAAGTGCAGTTTCGCACCCTGGCGGAAAACATCCCGCAGCTGGCCTGGATGGCCGACAGCGACGGCGCCATTTTCTGGTACAACAACCGCTGGTTCGAGTACACCGGCACGACACTGGAAGAGATGCGCGGATGGGGCTGGGAACAGGTGCACCATCCCGACTTCGTGGAAGCGGCCAAGGCCAAGTACCGCAGCCAGATCGTCGAGCAACAGGTCGCGTGGGAAGACCTGTTCCCGTTGCGCAGCGCCAATGGCGAATACCGCTGGTTCCTGTCGCGGGCGGTACCGATCCGCGACCAGCACGGGCAAATCATCCGCTGGTTCGGCACGAACACCGACATCACCATCCAGCGCGAAGCGGAAGAGGACCTGGAAGCGGCGAATCGGCGCAAGGACGAATTTCTCGCCATGCTCGCGCATGAACTGCGCAATCCGCTGGCGCCGATCAGTACGGCGGCCAACCTGCTGGCGGTCGCCAGCCCCGACAAGAACACGATCAAGAAATATAGCGCGATTATCTCGCGGCAGGTCAGGCACATGACCGACCTGGTCGACGACTTGCTGGACGTGTCGCGCGTGACGCGCGACCTGGTGTCCATCGAAAAGTCGGCGCTCGGCGTCAAGGAGGTCATCCATAGCGCGATCGAGCAGTCGACGCCGCTGATCGACTCGCGACAGCATGCGTTCACCGTGCGCCTCGCGCCGGACGATGTCCTCGTGCTGGGCGACCGCACGCGCCTGATCCAGGTGTTGACGAACCTGTTGAACAATGCGGCGAAATACACGCCGATGGGCGGTCATCTGCTGCTCTGCATGGAAGTGCAAGCGCCCTGCGTCTGCATCAGCGTTGCCGACGACGGCATCGGCATGGATGCGCAGCTCGTACCGCATGTATTCGATTTGTTCACGCAGGCGGAACGCACGCCGGACCGGTCCCAGGGCGGCCTCGGGCTCGGCCTGGCGCTTGTCAGGAGCATCGTGACGCTCCATGGCGGCAATGTCACCGCCAAAAGCGAGGGCCCCGGCAAGGGGAGTACCTTCACGCTGTCGCTTCCGATGTTGAGCAGGGAACGGGGGGACGCCGACGGCCTCGCCCCGGCCACGGCGCAAGAGCGTGCGCTGCGGCCATTGAACATCCTGGTCGTCGACGACAATGCCGATGCGGCGGAATCGCTGGGAGCGCTGCTCCAGGCACAAGGCCATGACGTGACGATCCGCGAGAACGCACGAAGCGCCCTCGAGGAAGCGCACACCCTGCGTCCGGACGCCCTGATCCTGGATATCGGCCTGCCCGACATGGATGGCTACGAGCTGTCGCGGCGGCTGCACGGGATTCCCGGAACCAGGGACGCACTGTATATCGCCCTGACAGGCTATGGGCAGGCACACGACAAGGTGCTCGCCAAGGCGGCCGGCTTCCAGCACTACTTCGTGAAACCCGCCGACATGAGCGCGTTAGGCAGGGCGCTGGCGGAGGCGGCGCCGACGACCACGTCCACCTGGGCGACACCCGGCTGAGCGCGTTTTGCGCTGCCGGCAAGGCCAACGCGCGCCAGCGCGACATGCATACCCGGTTTTTCTTGAAACTGAACCAATAATCAGGAAAATGGATCCCACACAAAACAGGGAGGCCGCATGCGTACGACCGCGACGATCGTCATCACCGCCATCATGGCCTTGCTGCTGGGCTGGCAGCACCTCGACGGCGGCGTGCCCGCCCACCACCTGCTGGCCGATCCCGGCATGCCTGCCCTGTCGAACTGGTGGGGCCTCCTGAGCCTGCCCCTCCTCGCCTGGTACCTGCTCGGACGCATCGAGCGCCGCCGCGCCGGCGATCCGGCCAGCGCGCCGCGCATCCGGGGCGCATTCGGCGGCGCCCTGCTGTTCGGCGCCACGCTCGCCATCTTGTTTACGGCCGGGCAGCACGACGCCACCGACATGATGGCCCTGTCCCTGGCCGTGATCGCCCTGTTCTACCCGATCTACCGCGCCGAATACGTGCTCGGCTTCGTGCTCGGCATGACCTGGACCTTCGGCGCCGTGTTGCCGACGATCGCCGCCTGTGTTTTTGCGCTGGTGGGCGCCGTCATCCACGTCGGCGTGCGCCTGATCTACGCCCGCATGCTGCTGCTGCGCCGCTGAGCGCATTCAGCCCGCTGCATGGCGCTCGAAATGCAGCCTGTCGTACCACACGCCATGCAGCGCGAAGCTGCGGCGCGAGTGGCCGAACTGCGTGAAGCCGTTGCGTAGCAGGACGCGCACCGAGGCGGCGTTTTCGACCCGGCAGTCGGCCTCGAGCCGGGCGAGACCCAGTTCGCCGAAGGCGATCGCCAGCACCTGGCGCACCGCTTCGCCGGCATGGCCCTTGCCGCACTCGGACTGCGCGATCCGGTAGCCCAGCGTTGCCGAATGGAAGTGGGCGCGCCGCACCCCGCCCAGGTTCGCCCGTCCAAGTATCGTCCCCTTCCCGTCCTTGAGCAGGTATTGGTAGCCGCGGTCGCAGCGCGCGTCCTCGAGCGCCAGCACGATGGCCTGCTCGACACCTCCGGTGTCGTAGTAGGCCGCCGGGCGGGCGTTGATGGTGGCCTCGAAAAACGCGCGGTTGCGGGTCTCGAAGTCGCGCAATGCCGGGGCATCGGACAGCTGGATGGGGACGAGGATGGGCGTCATCGGAGCGAATGAAATTCGAAACGCTCATCCTCGCACGCCCGCCTTTGTCAAGGCAACAATTGTCGGGTGTAGCAGCCTGTCCACGCTTTCCATGCAGCATAACTAACGCCTGCCAACGCATAACATCCAGTTATGATGAGTTGTCGTTACAAATGACACATAGACACAATTGACGGCGTAACAAAGACAGGGGACGAACAATAATGAAGAAACAACACTTACGACGCGCGCTGCTCGCTTCCGCGATCATGGCGGCCTTTGCGCCGGCGCTGGCCCAGGAAGCCGAACCGACGGCCCAGGTGATCGTGCTGGGCTCGCGCACCCAGGCCAAGACCGCGCTCGACACCGCGGTGCCGGTGGGCCTGGTGAACCTGAAGGACATGCAGTCGACCGGGATGCAGGAACTGGGCAAGGTGCTGCAGGACCTGGACCCATCCTTCAACTTCAGCACCACCTTCATCAGCGACGGCACCGACATCATCCGTCCCGCCACCCTGCGCGGCCTCGGCCCCGACCAGCTGCTGGTCCTGATCAACGGCAAGCGCCGCCACCAGCAGGCGCTGGTGAACGTGCAGCAGACCATCGGGCGCGGCTCGGCCGGCACCGACATCAACGCGATTCCCCTGTCCGCAATCCAGAGCATCGAGGTGCTGCGCGACGGCGCGGCAGCGCAGTACGGCTCGGATGCGATCGCCGGCGTCATCAACATCATCCTGAAGAAAGGCGCGGACCTTGGCCAGCTCAGCGCCAACATCGGCACCACCGATGAGGGAGACGGCGACAACTATGCCGCCAGCGTGCACAAGGGCTTCGCCCTGGGCGGCGACGGCGGCTATCTGAACCTGTCGCTGGAAGGACGCAAGCGCAACGAGACGAATCGCGCCGGCGTGGACGCTGCGCGTCGATCCGCCGCGCGTGACCCAGCGCATCGGCGACAGCAACGCCAAGGACGCCTACCTGTGGCTGAACTCGGCCCTGCCGGTGCCGAGCACCGGCGGCGAGTTCTACCTGTTCGGCGGCGCCTCGCGGCGCAAGGGCGACTCGGGCGGCTTCTTCCGCCCGGCCGAGGACGCGCGCACCGTGCCCGAGATCTACCCGAACGGCTACCTGCCGAACATCATCACAACGGTGAAGGACGCCTCGCTGGCCTTCGGCTACCGGCACGAGCTGGGCCGCGAATGGAGCATGGACGCCAGCGTCAACCATGGCCGCAGCGAGCTGGCTTTCCACGAGCGCAATTCGATCAACGTCAGCTACTGGTACGAGGACAACCTGCGCGCGTCGCCGCTCGAGGCCGACACCGGCGCGTTGAAGTTCAACCAGACCACCTTCAACCTCGACTTCAAGGGTCCGGTCCAGCTGGCGGGCGCGCCGCTATACGTGGCGACCGGCTTCGAATGGCGCCGCGACGGCTACGAGATCGAGGCCGGCGACCCGGTGTCCTACCAGTACGGGCGCAGCAACAACCCGGCCAAGATCATCCGCGACCGCACCGGGGGCATCGCCGCCTCGGGCATCCAGGGATTCCCCGGCTACACGCCCGGCACCGAGGTCGACGAGGCGCGCCACAACATCGCCCTCTACCTCGACCTCGAGCGCAAGTTCGGCGAGCAGGTCTCGGTCGGTGGCGCGGTGCGCTACGAGCGCTATTCCGACTTCGGCTCGACCACCACGGGCAAGCTGAGCGCGCGCTGGGACCCCTCGCCCGTGCTCGGCGTGCGCGGCAGCGTCTCCACCGGTTTCCGCGCGCCGGGCGTGCAGCAGAAGTTCTACAGCTCGGTCTCGACCAACCTGAACAACGCAGGCGTGCTGACCGAGACCCTCACCGCGCGCGAGAACAGTGCCGTGACCCAGGCGTTCGGCATCGCGCCCCTGAAGGAGGAAACCTCGAAGAACGCCAGCATCGGCCTGGTCCTGCGTCCGGCGAAGAACTTCTCGGTCACCGCCGACCTGTACCGCACCAACATCGACGACCGCATCGTCTTCTCGAGCAACATCGCTCCGGAAACCGATGCGGCTGGCAATGTCTGCACGGATCCGGTGCGCTGCCCGATCGGCGCGCTCCTGGCGCCGCTGCGCGTGGGCCAGGCGCAATTCTTTACCAACGCGATCGACACCACCACCGACGGCTTCGACCTGGTGGCCCAGCACACCACGCGCGGGCAAGGCTCGACCCTGGTGCTGTCGGGCCAGCTCGGCTTCAACAAGACCAAGGTAAAGGCGCGGAACTCGCAGTCGCCGGTGCTGAGCGGCGTCCAGCTGTTCGACGACGCCCAGGTGACGCTGATCGAGCGTGGCCAGCCGCGCCAGCACCACGTGGTGGCCGCCGATTACACCGTCGGCGCCTGGAACGTGACCGGCCGCGCCAACTACTTCGGCGAGGTGCAGGGCCAGGGCTTCACGGCGCCTTTCGTGCAGACCTGGGACGCGAAGTGGATCGTCGACCTGACGGCGCGCTATGCGTTCAGCAAGGCGCTCGGTGTCTCGGCCGGCGTGAACAACCTGTTCGACACCTATCCGACGCGTTGGGATCCCGAGCGCGCCGCGCCCTTCCCGCAGATGGGTTTTACGCACTGCTGGGAGACCTGCCCGTTCGGCATCAACGGCCGCTCGATGTACGCGCGGGTGGATTACGCGTTCTGACGTAGCGCGTGGGCGGAGATCACACCTCCGCCCACATCCGCAGCAGGTTGTGATAATGCCCGGTCAACCCGACCGTGGCATCCGACTCCCCATACGTCCCGCGCAGCTTCTGGATGTTGGTATCGAGATCGAACAGCATCGCGCGCCTGCCGTCGTCGCGCACCATGCTCTGGGTCCAGAGGAAGGAGGCGATGCGCTCGCCGCGCGTGACCGGCAGCACCTGGTGCACGCTGCCCGCCGGGTAGACGATGGCGTCGCCGGCCGGCAGTTTCACTTCGTGGGTGCCGTAGGCGTCGACCACGACCAGCTCGCCGCCCTCGTACTCTTCCGGCTCGCTCAGAAAGACGGTCGTCGACACGTCCGCGCGCACCGGCGGCATGCCGGGCCGCTGGGCACGGATCGCGCCGTCGACGTGCAGGCCGTAGTGCTCGCCGCCGCCATAGCTGTTGAAATAAGGCGCCAGGATGCGCAGCGGCAGCACCGATGAGAAGAACAGCGGATGGGCCATCAGCGCCGCGCTGACGATGCCACCCAGCTCGACGGCCAGCGGCGAACCCTCGGCCAGCTGGCGGTTGCGTTTCACTTGCGCACCCTGCGGGCCGACGCTGGCGCGGCCGTCGACCCAATCGGTCTCTTCGAGGCGCTTGCGCATCTGCGCCACCTGTTCCGGGCTCAGGACGCCGGGAATGTGCACCATCATTTGTCGCTTCCTTTCGAAAACAGCACGGCCCTCCCCGCTTCAAGCCAGGAGGGCCGTGCAAAACTACGAATTCATGACTGGTCGCCTGGAGCCAGGCCCCTCCATCAGAACTTCAGGTTCGCGGTCAGGGTCGCCGACCGGCCGGCGCCCACACCCGCGTAGTGCGGCGAGGACAGGCGGTCGAAGTAGACCTTGTCGCCCAGGTTCTGGATGTTCAGCTGGAGCGACACGTTCTTGTTGACCGCGTAGCTGGCCATCGCATCGAAGCGGGTGTAGCCCGGCGCGTACTTGGTATTGTTGACGTTGGCGTAGACCTTGTCGACATAGTTCATGCCGATACCGGCGCTGATGTCCTTGGTGAACGCATACGAGGTCCACAGCGAGGCGCTCTGCTTCGGCGTGGTCGGGAACACGTTGCCGTTGTACGGCGACGGCTGGTACACCGCCGGGCTGCCGCTCGGCGCCACGTTGACGAAGCCGTTGTCCTTGACGATCGCATCCAGCCAGGTGTAGCCGCCGAACACTTGCCACGCATTGGTCAGCTTGCCCGAGAAGCCCAGCTCGACGCCCTTCAGGTCCTTCTTGCCGACGTTCTGGCTGGTGCCGTCCGGCGAGGTGACGCGGGCATTATCCATCTTGCTCTGGAAGATGGCCGCGTTCAGCGACAGGCGCCCGTTCAGCACTTCCCACTTGGTGCCGAGTTCAAAATTCTTGCTCGTTTGCGGCTCCAGGTTCTGGATCGCCACGGTCAGGCCATCGATGCCGTCGCCGCCGTCGTTGCCCGGCGGGGTGGCCGAGGTGGCGTAGGAGACGTAGATGCTGCCGTTGGCGGACGGCTTGAACACCAGGCCGGCCTGGTAGGTGTCGAAGGTGCTGCTGACACGGGCGTTCGAGGCCGGTGCGTTGCTCACGTTCAGTTTGCTCGTGAAGTCGTCCCAGCGCACTCCCAGGTTCAGCATCCACTGCGAATTGAATTCGATGGTGTCGAAAGCGTAGACGGCGCGGGTGGTGGTCTCGATCTCGTTCATGGCCGGCCCCACGCTGCGGGTGTATACCCACGGATCGTACGGGTTCGGGTTGTTCAGCGGCGCGCAGTTGTAGCCGGTGGCCGGCCCCGAGCTCGCGCAGACGGTGTTGTTGGTCAGCAGGTTGTTGGTGCCCGGCGTGAAGACGTAGGTGCCGCGCTCGGTGGTTTCCTTGCTGAACTCGACGCCGACGTTGTAGCTGTGCTTGATGCCGGCGGTGACCAGCTTGCCCGACAGGCTGGTCGCGTTGGCGGCCGTCTCGGTGTCGGTGAAGCGGGTGTTGGCGCGGCGCCAGACGGTATCGTAAAGGATCACGTTGCCCTTCGAATCGTCGGGCTGGGTCCAGACATAGTCGTTCTTCGACTTGCCGTAGCGCGTCACGTTGCGCAGCACCAGGCCGCCGCCGAAATCATGGCGCAGGTCGACGGTGCCGATGTCAGTCTTGGTGTCGCGGAAGTCGCGGTTGGCCAGGCCGTAGAAGGTCGAACGGTCGACGTTGACCGGGGTGCCGTTGCCGTTGCGGGCGACGTTGGGGCCGCTCGAGAACGGGTTGTTGAACGGGATGCCGGTGTCCGGGATCTCGCTCGTGGTCAGGTGGTAATAGCTCAGGATCGCTTTGGTCGGACCGGTCAGGCCGAAGGTGACCGTCGGCGCGATGCCCCAGCGATCGCCACCGACGACGTCGCGGCCGGCCACGTTATTCTCGTGCGCCATCACGTTCAGGCGGAAGGCGGCGTTGTTGCCCAGCGTGCGGTTGATGTCGCCGGTGACGCGGCGGTAGTCGTGGCTGCCGACGCCGACGCTGGCGTTCGAGAAATTGTCGGCCTGCGCGCTCTTGCTGACCAGGTTGATGCCGCCGCCGGCCGAGGAACGGCCGCCGTAGGCCGAGTTCGGGCCCTTCACGACTTCGACCTGCTCGAGGTTGAAGACTTCGCGCGACTGCGAACCGGAATCGCGGATACCGTCGACGTAGGTGTCGGTCTGGGCGTTGTAGCCGCGGATGAACAGGTTGTCGCCGACCGGGTTGCCGCCCTCGCCGGCGCCGATGGTGATGCCCGGCACAGTGCGCAGCGCGTCCGCCAGCGACACGGCGGCAGTCTGGGAAATCACTTCCTGGCCGATGACGGTGACCGACTTCGGCGTATCGAGCAGCGGCGCGGTGAACTTGTCCGAGCTCGACATCACCGGGGTTTGCACGTCGCGGTGCGCGGCACCGTTGATTTCGACCACGGGAACCGCCGGATCGATGTCCTTGTAGCCGCCCTCGGCCTGCACCGCCGGCGCCGCCAGCGTCGCCAGCACCGCCAGCGCGGAACCGGTCAGGCAAGGGGCCGCGCTGCGTGCGTGCTTGCGGCTGCGAATGAAAGAGGTGGCTTGCTGCACTGCTGGAGCTGCTTTGCTATTCATATTATTGGGGTGCCGTCAGGTCCTGGCGCCGGGGCGCGGATCGCGTAAATTTAATGAGAACGATTCGCATTATGATTTTTATTGCCCAGCTTGGCAAGCTTTGTACGCGAATCATGGCTGAGCGCGCGTGCAAAACAGCGGGCACGTGCGCTTTACACAACAAGAACTGGGGCGAGCTGCGGGTCCGCGTTGACGGCAGGACTGCCGTTGTGTTCGTGGCATGTGGCCGAATCAACTACAATACCGGGGATATGGGTTTATCATGACCCTTTAGGAAGTACTGATTTATTCGTGGCGGCCGTCTTGGCCCGGAAAAAAACGCCCTGCTGCGTTGCAAATCCTCGCCATACCACACGGTATGGCTGTGGTTTGCGCCTTGCCGGCCGCTTTTTTCCATGGCCAATCCCATCCGCCAGAATAAACCAGTGCTTCCCTTGGACTTCGTCCCTCACCTATTTACAAAGAGACTCTTTCAGCGCCATGCGTCGTCCCTCCAAAGATTCATCCCACAAACTCTCCGCAGAAAGCCAGCGTCTCTCCAGCATTGCCCAAGCCATCGTGCAGTCCGCC
Organism: Massilia haematophila; assembly: GCF_042647645.1. NCBI lineage: Bacteria > Pseudomonadati > Pseudomonadota > Betaproteobacteria > Burkholderiales > Oxalobacteraceae > Massilia > Massilia haematophila. Next base: position 2,636,130 of record NZ_JBHRVV010000001.1, read on the forward strand.
AGCCGCGTCGAAGAACGGGCCTGGGAACGGCAACTGGATACGCAACTGCAAAAGCTGCTCAAGACCAACCACCAGGACAGCATCGACGCCGCGCTCAACGCCTTGTTCAAGGACGATCTCGCCGCCTATGACGTGCTGATGGACGGCGTCGAAGCGGTCAGCGAATCCTCGACCATGGTGGAGCAGCAGGACGGCAAGGATGTTGCCTGGCAAGCCCTGCTGGTGGCCGCGCCGATCCTGGCCTGGACCCGTTTTTCGATCGGTTCCGGCACCATTCCGCAAGAGCTCTTGAACACGCTGTCGGCCCACTTCTCGGCCCACCTGCTGGCCGAAGGCACGCGGATGGCGATGGCCCCGACCCTGTACGCGATCGACCAGCTGCCGCGCAGCCATGCCGAAACCTATGCGCTGACCCACAAGCTGGCCCAGGCCGCGCACAAGGGCAGCAGCATCAAGCCGGCCGTGCGTGCGCCCGAGACGGCGCCTTTCCTGGCCGACACCCGCTACCTGCTGGTCGCCATCGTCGCCCCGGCGGGCGCGCCGCTGTTCCGCTGGCAGGAGCCGCAGCACCAGCTCGTCTTCGAGACCGAGCGCAACAACGCGCTGCTGGCCTGGCGCGACCAGGCCACGGCCAACGTCGCGCGCCTGCTGCCGGGCTGCGGCGTCGAGCTGTTGCTGCCGGAAGCCTATTACGTCGCCTGCCGCGAAGCCGACAAGCTGATCCGCCCGGTCTCGATCCGCGCCGCCGTGCACTATCTGACCAACACGCTCGACGTCGAGCCGTCCGACCTGCGCGCCGTGATCGCCGGCTTCGGCGAAGAAGCGGCCGACGGCCAGGTCGACGAATACCGCGTCGGCTTCACCATGCGCCAGAGTCCGGAAGTGGTGTACGGCATCGTCTGGCCGCTGTACGGCCAGGAAGACGAGGAAGGCAGCCCGATGGAAGGCGCGGGCTTCGGCGGCACGCTGCCGCCGCCGCTCACGCCGGTCAACGAGATCATCGCCTACCTGAACGAGGCCGGCGTCACCCACGTCAAGCGCATCAACGAGCGCTACGTGGTCGAGTATTGCGACGACTGCGGCGCGCCGCTGTTCGCCGACCCGACGGGGGAACTCGTGCACGCCGAAATGCCGGAGGACACCCCGGCCGGGACCGAGCACTTCCACTAATTAAAAGCAAGGCGTAACGAAAACGCCCCACGACTGCTTCGCGCAGTCGTGGGGCGTTGTTTTTCGTTCTTATTTTATTAGCGGATCGCCGCGATCACACGCTTGGTGAACTCGGCGGGGTTGCCGGCATGCCAGCGCCACACCACCACCAGGTCGTGATCCGGCGAGATCACGATGGTGTTGCTGCCTGCCCCCAGGGCGGCAAAGGCGTTCGCCGGCAGGCCCGGCAAATTCTTGCCCTTGGTATTGAGCCACCACAGGTAGCCGTAGTCCGGACCGTGGGCGCTCGGGGTCAAGGCTTCCTTGACGTAGGCGGCCGGCACGACGGTGCGTCCGTTCCACTGGCCGCCGCGCAGCCACAGGTAGCCGAAGCGCGCCATGTCCCAGGAATTGATCCACATGCCGCCGCCCCAGCGCGTGCCGCCGCTGACCGAGGGCGCTTGCTTGCCGTTCAGTTCTACGTAGCTGTTGTGGTAAGGCACCCATTTCCAGGTGTTCGAGGCGCCGATGACGTCCATCACCTGCTCCTGGAACACCTCGGGCACCGGCTTGTCCAGCACGCGCAGCAGCGACAGTGCGAAGCGGTTGATGCGCACGTCGTTGTACTCGTAGAAGCTGCCCGGCGCCTGCAGCGTGCGCGGCTTGCGCTCGCCCGCGCCGAACTCAGCCTTGCCGATGAAGTCGGCATTCTTGCCGAACAGGCTGCCTTCCCACTCGGTTTCCTGCTGCAGGTGCTGCTTCCAGGTGACCTGCGCATTGCGCGCCGAGGCATAGCCGCCATCGTTGACGCGCTTCGCGACGGGCTCGTCGAGGGCGCCGATGCGGCCGTCGCGCTGCGCCACGCCGGCCACGGTGGCCAGCATGCTCTTCGCCACCGAATAGGTCGGATCGACGAAAGCCGTGTCGCCGAACTCGGCCACGACATAACCCTTGTAGATCACCACACCGTTGGTATGGGCGCGGCGCGTCGGTAGCGAGCCCAGGGGCTTGCCGAAGGTTTTTTCCTGGTCGGAAAAATCGAGCGCGCGCTCGGTCTCGTGCGACTGGGCATACTGGACGGCGGCGGCCAGCGCGGCCGGATCCATGCCCAGCTCGGCCGGCGCCTTGCGCGCCCATTCTCCGGCCGGCGGGAAGTAGCTGGCTGCGGGTTTTGCGGGCTCGGCGGCCAAGCTTGCGCCTGCCGGCAACATCAATGCGAATCCAAGGGCCAGCGCCGTGCGCCGCGTGATCAGGGTCATGCCAAATCTTTCCATTGCGAATAAGGGTGACGAATCAGGTTGGAGTTGAAGTAGCGCGCCTCGCCCGTCACCTCGCGCCCGATCCAGTCGGGCTTGTCGAAGGCCTCGTCTTCGGAGGCCAGTTCGATCTCGGCGACCACCAGGCCGGCGTTCGCCCCCAGGAATTCGTCGACTTCCCAGGTGTGCGGGCCGGCTGCGATGCGGCGCCGCACCTTCTCGACCAGGGGCTGCTGGCACAGGCCGTCCAGCAGCTCCGCGGCTTCGGCCACGGGAATCGGGTATTCCCATTCGCCGCGGGACGCACCCACGCTCTTGCCCTTAATGGTGAGAAAAGCGCGTTCGCCGTCGATGCGCACGCGTACGGTGCGTGCCGGATCCGCGCTCAGATAGCCCTGGCGCAGCAGGGTCGCTTCGCCCAGCGTGCGCCAGGCGTCGCCATCGACCAGGAACTTGCGTTCGATTTCAACGCCCATGGACGATGCCGGCGATCAGTCCAGCGACTGCAGGATCGGCTGCAGCATCGCGGCGCCCAGGGCGGCGCTGCGTGCGCCGTTCCAGCCGGTGTACGGGTTCGGCAGGTTGGCGTTGTCCTTGAACGGCATTTCCAGGGTCAGCGACAGGCACTTGAAGGTGTGGCCGATGTACTTCGAGGCCAGGGTCAGCAACTCCTCGTTGTACTTGCTGGCCGCATAGCCGTAGACATTCTGGAAGTCCGGGCTGGCCGCCATGTAGCGCTCGATGAAGACGTTCTGCTCCGCCAGGCGCTCCGGGGTGAAGTCCGCCAGCATCTCGCTGCCGGCCACGAAGTTGTAGGGCAAGGCTTCGTCGCCGTGGATGTCGAAGAACATGTCGACACCGGTTTCGTGGATCTTGTTCTTCACGCACAGTACTTCCGGGCTGCGTTCAAGCGTCGGCGTCATCCACTCGCGGTTCAGGTTGGCGCCGGCCGCGTTGGTGCGCAGGTTGCCGCGCACCGAGCCGTCCGGGTTCATGTTCGGCACGATGTAGAACACTGCGCGCTGCAGCAGCTTGGCCGCGATCGGGTTGGCGTCGTCGAGCAGCGCATCCATCATGCCTTCGACGAACCATTCGGCCATGGTTTCGCCCGGGTGCTGGCGCGCGATGACCCAGATCTTTTTCTCGGCCTTAGGATTGCCGATCACGACCAGGTTCATGTCGCGGCCGTCGAGCGTGGTCCCGATGTCGTGCACGCGCGCGATCGGGTTCTCGGCCACTTCGCCCAGCAGGCGCAGATGGCGCTCCCAGGTGTAGGGCTCGAAGTAGGCGTAGTAGATGCTGTCGAGCTCGGGGGTGTGGTTGACGGTCATGACCTGGCCGTCGAAGCTGGTCGGCACGCGGAACCAGTTCTCGGTGTCGTAGCTGGCCGCCACCTGGTAGTCCTCGAAGCCCTTCGGATAGGTTGCCTGGCCGGCATTCAGGAAACGGATCGTGCAAGCCTGGCCACGTGCGCCCTGCAGGCGGAAGTGGAACCATTGGTGGATGTCCGCGTTGTTGTCGCGGCGCAGGTTCAGGTCGATCTGTTTCGCATTCTCGCAGGCGACCACCTCGATGGCGCCGGAGTCGAAATGCTGGCTGATTTTGATAGGCATGGCTGATCCTTTGTTGGCCTGTTCACAAAGTGGAGCATGATAACGCGAACCGCGCGTACCGCACGTATTGCGGATTTGACCACGCCCCTTTTCCGGCTGGATGCGGGATCGCTTAAGCGTCGAGGTTGATCAGCTCGCGGCTGTACATGACCAGGATCTGGCGCAGCAGCTCGACGTTGCTGCGGTCGAGCACCAGGACCAGGTCCGGCTTGCGGTCGAGGTTGAACGCCATGCGCAGCTTGCCCGGCAGTTCGCGGCAGTTCAGGCTGATCGCACGGGGATTGTTCGGGTTCTGCCAGTCGAACTGGGTGATCTGCGGCGGTGCCGGCGGCGCCTGCAAGGTCGGATCCTGGTTCACCGGCAGGTGCTTGATCAGCCAGAACACGATGTTGGCCGGGATGTGCAGGCAGACGTCGCTTGCGCCTTGCGTGGAAAATTTCGCGAGCAGCGTATTGCCGACGCGATCGCACGACATGGACATGCTCTTGACTTGACGAATGACCGCTTCTTTCACGACGATGTTCCTCAGTTTGGGTTGAAAAGGCGCAGCGATTCTACCTGATCCCATCCCTGAATTGTGTGTATCTTTGGAAAGAAAACGGGGAGCACTGGGCTCCCCGTCTTGCGGTCCTGCAGTGTGTTTGCCTACCGCCCCGATCGGCGGTAAGAGGCGCGTGCTGCCGGCACGGCCTTGGTCAACGGGGCGTGCGGCCCCGTTTTGCCCTTACTTCGAGCTACGGCTCTTCGACGAAGTACGCGAGCCGCTGGACGAGCCGGCGCTGGCCGACTGGCGGTTGCCGTGGCTCATGCTGCCGGCACGGCGTGCTTCTTCCGAAGTGAATTCATGGGCGGTGCCCTTCTGGTGCGCTGCCTTGCCACCCTGGCTGGCGATTTCGCGCTGGCGCGCCGGATCCATCGAAGCGAAACCGCGATTACGGGTGCCGCTGCTCTGGCTGTTGGACTGGTTGCCGCCCTGCTTGTTACCTTGGTTAGCCATGATCATGTTCTCCCTGTTCACTTGTAAAACCGCCGCGTCCTGCGGCAGGTGTACCCGATGCCCATCCGCAATTCGCCGATGAGCGTCCGGTTGAATTCATCTTAGGCAGGGCAATTGGATGAGGGTATAGGACGTTTTCAGATGACTTTGTAGGACTTAAGGAAGGAGAAAATGCACTTACGAAATGTACTGCCGCTCGACAAAAATACCCATCAGTTCTAGTCCTACACACTACCGCTGCGTCTTCCTATACTGGATGTCGGAAGGGGCGCGCATCATGGCGGGATCAGGCGGCGCCAACGGCGCACCGGGTTCCCATGCCCCGCCAGCGAACACGTTTTTTTGAAAGGAAACGATATGGACGCGAACCAACGCAGCGAGATGAACAACCAGACCAACAACGGCGGCAACGAGAAGTGGAACAAGAACGCCAAAGGCAAGACTGGTCCCGACGCACCGCTCGACCACACCTACCCGCAAGGCGCTTCGCAGCAGCAGGGGCGCCAGGGCATCGACCAGATGGGCACGCAGCAGAGCGGCGCCGGTCCCGGCCCCTGGCTTGAGGAAAGCAGCCGCTGGGACCTGCCGGGCGGCTCGATGCAGACCCAGCAGAGCGGCGGCAGCGGGCCGCAGCAGGGCATCACCGACAGCCACCAGGTGCAGATGGAGCAGCGCTCGCAAGCCTATGGCCAGATCGAACAGCCGGTCGGGCACCGCGCTGCCGACAACGGCACCGACCTCCTGCATCGCGAGGGCGAACATGCCGGCAACACCCAGGCCACGCAGCGGATGAACCCGCAGGATCCGCGCCAGCCCGAGCTGCAGGGCGGCTCGCTCGGCCATCACCACGGGGTGCAGCAGGAAGCCCTGCGGGCGATGCAACAGCCCCCGCGCGGCGCGATGCAGGGCGGCTCGGTCCAGGGCGCCCAGCAAAGCACCGACCGCGGCGGCTCGCAGACCGGCGCCGGCGGGCGCGAGCTGGGCACCGAGGGCCAGGCAGAAATGCACAAGTCGAACGACACCACCGGTGGCCTGCCGCGCAGCCCCGGCAACAGCGGTCCGACCACCGAAAGCGAGGGCTGGCGTCCGGGCGCCAGCATGCAGCAAGAACCGAATCCGGTGCACGACTCGAACGACGCGGCCGGCGGTTACCCGCGGAGCCCGGCAGGCGCGAACAAGCTCGCGGGCGACCGCAAGATGGACGACGACACCGGTTTCTCGCGCAAATAAGACCTTCGCTTTGAGCTGACTCCTACCTGCTCCCATAAGTTCCGGCGCCCGCCGGGCTTCCTCAACCGGCTGCCGCAAGGCGGCCGGTTTTTTTATCCGCGCGGCTTGCTTGATGCTCTCCTTCCCGGTTTTTCTTAGGCTCGCTGTAGGACAAATCCTTCTCAAGCTGAGAAACTTTCTGGGATCTGCATGCTGCCGCTTTCGGCCTGCGCTGCGTCTCCGGGAACCGATTCGGGACTGCGCGTGTTCATCCCGCCTGGCAAGCTTCTCGAAATAACCGAGCAGTATTTGAGCCATCACAGCAATCGAATGCGATGGCCACGCGCGTTCACGGTCCAACGACCAGGCCATCACGGGACGCGAGCGATGACGGGCAGCGCCAACCACAAGCGGGCGGACACGCGCATCAGCGCCGAGCTGTGGCAGGTGCTCGCGCGCCACCGCTGGCGCATCGTCGCGGCCGTGGTCCTGCTGCTGGTCGCCAAGCTCGCCACCGTCGCCGTGCCGCTGCTGCTCAAGCGCATCATCGACGCCTTCCCGCAGGGCGGCCTGCCGGCCCGTCTGCCGGCCTACCTTCTCGCCGGCTACGCCCTGCTGCGCTTCTCGTCGACCCTGTTCAACGAATGGCGCGACCTGCTGTTCGCACGCGTGACGCTGGCCGCCGTGTCGGCCTATGCGCAAAAGACCTTCGCCCACCTGCATGCCCTCGGCCCGCGCTTCCACGCGCGGCGCAAGCTCGGCAGCCTGCTGCCCGACATCGACCGCGGCACCAGCGGCATCGCCTTCCTGCTCGGCGTCGGCCTGTTCACCATCGTTCCCACCCTGGTCGAGATCGGCCTGGTGCTGGCCATCATGCTCAACCGCTACGCCGCCGGCTTCGCCGGCATCATCCTCGTCACCTTCCTCCTGTATGCCGGCTTCACCCTGGTGTTCACGGCGCGGCGCGTGGTCTACCAGCGCCGCGTCAACAAGCTCGATTCCACGGCCAAGGGCCGCCTGGCCGACAGCCTGATCAACTACGACACGGTCAAGTACTTCACCAACGAGGCGCTCGAGGCGGAGCGCTTCGCGGCCATCATGCGCGACTGGCGCGAGGCGGGGGCCGGCAACCAGCGCGCCCTGTTCACCCTGCACGTGGGCCAGAGCGCCGTCATCGCGGTCGGCGTGGGCGCGATCATGCTGCTGGCCGGGCAGGCGGTCATGGCGGGCCGCATGAGCGTGGGCGACCTGGTCCTGATCAACGCCTACGCGCTGCAGGTCTGCCTGCCGCTCAATGCCCTCGGCTTCGTCTACCGCGAGGCGCGCGACGCCTGGGTCAACACCGAGCGCCTGTTCGAACTGCTGCGCGAGCGCCCCGAGGTGGGCGACGCGCCGGATGCGCCGGCGCTGCGCATGGGCCGCGGCGAAGTCGTGTTCGAGCACGTCAGCTTCCATTACGAGCCCGCGCGCCCGGTGCTGGTCGACCTCAGCCTGCGCATCGCCCCCGGCACCACGCTGGCGGTGGTCGGACGCAGCGGCTCGGGCAAGTCCACGCTGGCCCGCCTGCTGCTGCGCTACTACGATCCGTCCCACGGCCGCATCCTGGTCGACGGCCAGGACATCCGCACGGTCAGCGCCACCAGCCTGCGCCGTGCGATCGGCGTGGTGCCGCAGGACACCGCCCTGTTCAACGACACGATCGGCAACAACGTCGCCTATGGCCGCATCGGCAGCACCCACGAGGAAGTGGTGGCCGCCTGCCGCGCGGCCCACGTGCACGAGCTGATCGTCTCGCTGCCCAAGGAACACGACACGCCGGTCGGCGAACGCGGCGTCACCATTTCCGGCGGAGAAAAGCAACGCATCGCGATCGCCCGCGCCATCCTGAAGGATCCGCCCATCCTGATCTTCGACGAAGCGACGTCGGCACTTGATTCAGATTCAGAGCACGCCATCACGCAGGAACTCGACCGTTTGTCGCGCAATCGAACCACCCTGATTATTGCGCACCGGCTGTCCACCATCGTTAATGTCCACGTGATCGTCGTCATGGATCGCGGCCGCATCGTCGAACAGGGCAATCACGCCGAGCTGCTGCGCCACAAGGGCATGTACGCACGACTGTGGCTGCTGCAGCAGCGCATGGACAAGGATATGGCGAGGTAGAGCGCGCCCCGCCTTGGCGCTCCGCCCTGGCAACCGCCTGGCGACCAATCGACATGGAGACGAGGATGCCCACAACGAATGCAGCGACGACCAGCAGCACGCTAGCGGTCTCGGTCGTGGTGCCAACCTGCGGCCGCATGGACCTGCTCGACCGCTGCCTCGATGCCCTCACCCGCCAGACGCTGCCGGCCGGCGCCTACGAAGTCATCATCGTCGACGACGAACCCAACCACAACACCCTGCACCTGGTCGCCGGCTGGCGCGCACGCACGGTCGAGCGCGGGCCGCGCCTGGTCTACCTGGCCAATTCCGGTCAGCATGGTCCAGCCGCCGCGCGCAACCTCGGCTGGCGCGCGGCCCAGGCGCCGATCGTCGCCTTCACCGACGACGACACCGTGCCCGCGGTCACCTGGCTGGCCCAGGGCCTGGGCGCCTTCGACGAACAGGTCGACGTCCTGTGCGGGCGCATCGAGATGCCGGTCCCGCGCAAGCTCACCGACTACCAGCGCGAGGCGCGCCGCCTGGAAACCGCCGAGTTCGTCGCCGCCAACTGTTTCTGCCGCAAGAGCATCCTCGAGCGGCTGGACGGTTTCGACGAACGCTTCACCGAGCCCTGCAGGGAGGACAGCGACCTGTATTTCCGCCTGCTCGGCATCGGCGCGCGCATCGCCCGCGCGCCCGAGGCGCTGGTCGTGCACCCGCTGCGGCCCGCGCCCTGGGGCGTGAGCCTGCTGCAAACGCGCAAGGCCGTGTTCGACGCCCTGCTCTACAAGAAGCACCCGGAGCTGTACCGCGCCAGGATCGAGCCCATGCCGCGCTGGGACCACTACCTGGCGGTGGCGGCGCTGCTGGTGACGCTGCTGGCCGGCAGCGCCGGCGTCACGCTCGCGGCCGGCCTCGCCTGGCTGGTCCTGACCGCGCGCCTGTGCCTGACGCGCCTGCGCGGCACCGCGAAAACCGCATCCCATATCGCCGAGATGATCGTGACCTCGGCCCTGATCCCTCCGCTGGCCGTGTTCTGGCGCCTGGCCGGGGCCATCCGCTACCGCGTCCGTTTCACCTGAGGTTCCCATGCGCCGACTCAAGGTCCTTACCTGGCACACCCACGGCAGCTACCTGTACTACCTGTCGCAGGCGCCGCACGAGTTCTTCGTCCTCTCGAAACCCGGCCGTCCGCCCGGCTACGGCGGCCGCTGCGGCCATATTCCCTGGGGCGACAACGTGCACGACCTGCCGCTGGCGAACGTGCGCGGCCAGGAGTTCGACTGCATCCTGTTCCAGGACGACCACCAGTGGGAAAAGGACCAGTACGAATTCCTCACGCCGGCGCAGCGCGCCCTGCCCCGCATCTACCTCGAACACGACCCGCCGCGCGCCCACCCGACCGACACGCCCCACCTGGTCGACGACCCGAACGTGCTGCTGGTGCACGTCACGCCGTTCAACGCGCTCATGTGGGACAACGGCCGCACGCCTACCCGCGTGATCGAACACGGCGTGCTGGTGCCGGACGGCGTGCGCTACCGGGGCGAACTCGCGCGCGGCCTGGTGATCAGCAACCACCTCGGCCGGCGCGGCCGGCGCATGGGGCCCGACCTGTTCCTGCGCGCGCGCGCCGAGCTGCCGCTCGACCTGGTCGGCATGGCCGCCGAGGAGCTCGGCGGCATCGGCGAAATCGAGCATGCCCGCCTGCCGGCCTTTGCCGCGCACTACCGCTTCCTGTTCAGTCCGATCCGCTACTCCAGCCTGGGGCTGTCCGTGATCGAGGCGATGATGGTCGGCATGCCGGTGGTGGCGCTGGCCACGGCCGAGATGGCCACCGTGATCGAGGACGGCGCCAACGGCTATTCCGACACCCGCTTCGAGCGGCTCGGCGAATGCATGCGCGAACTGCTGCGCAGCCCCTCGCTGGCGCGCGACATCGGACAGGCCGGCCGCCGCCGCGCCCAGGAGCGCTTCTCGATCGAGCGCTTCAGCGCCGACTGGGATGCCGCGCTGCGTTACGTGACCGGCCACGGCGGCTAGCGGGAGGACGCATGAGACTGAACGAACATCCCGCCCGGGCGCCGGCCGGCGCGCCGCTGCGCCGCATCGCCATCATCAGCGACCATGCCTCGCCGCTGGCGCAGCCGGGCAGCATCGATTGCGGCGGACAGAACGTCTACGTGGCCAACCTGGCGCGCGAACTGGCGCTGGCCGGCTACCTGGTCGACGTCTTCACGCGCCGCGACGCGGTATCGCAGAAGACCCTGGTGCGCTGCCCCGGCAACGTGCGCGTGGTGCACGTGCCGGCCGGCCCGGCCCACTACGTGCCCAAGGAACACATGCTGCCCTACATCGGTCACTTCTCGCGCTTCGTCGCCCGCTTCTGCGCGCGTGCCGCGCGCGGCCAGCAGGGCGGCTACGACATCGTCCACGCCAACTTCTTCATGTCGGGCATGGTCGCCCAGCACCTGAAGCACACCCTCGGCATCCCTTTCGTCATCACCTTCCACGCGCTCGGCCACGTGCGCCGCCTGGCCCAGGGCGCGGCCGACGCCTTTCCCTCGGCGCGCATGTGCATCGAAAGCGCGCTGATGCGCCACGCCGACCGCATCATCGCCGAGTGCCCGCAGGACCGGCTCGACATGGAGCAACTGTACGGCGCCCACGCCGACCGCATCCGCATCGCGCCCTGCGGCTTCGATCCCGAGGAACTGTGGCCGGAACCCCAGGACCAGGCACGCGCGCGGCTCGGCATCGCCCCGGGCCGCTTCGTCGTGCTGCAGCTCGGGCGCATGGTGCCGCGCAAGGGTGTTGACACCGTGATCCAGGGCGTCGCCCTGCTGCGCGACCGTCACGGTGTCGATGCCGAGCTGCTGGTGGTCGGCGGCGACCACGAACGTCCCGACGGACGGGACCTGCCCGAGATGGCGCGGCTGCGCACGCTCGCGCACCAGCTCGGTATCGCCGAACACGTGCGCTTCGTCGGCCAGCAGCCACGCGCCGCCCTGCGCCACTATTTCAGCGCCGCCGACGTTTTCGCCACCACGCCCTGGTACGAGCCCTTCGGCATCACCCCGGTCGAGACCATGGCCTGCGCGCGTCCCGTGATCGGCGCCGAGGTCGGCGGCATCAAGAGCACCGTGGTCGATGGCGTGACCGGCTTCCTGATCCCCTCGCGCGACCCGCGCGCGCTGGCCGAACGGCTGGCGCGGCTGCAGGCCGATCCGGCGCTCGCGCGGCGCATGGGAGAAGAAGGCCTGCGCCGCGCCTACCGCCACTACACCTGGCGCGCCGTGGCCCAGGAGGCCGCCGCCATCTACGCCGCCGTGCTCGAGGAAACGCGCGCACGCCACCTCAGCGGAGTTTCCACGTTTTAGCGGAATGTCCACTTTTTTTTACCCTCTTCAGGAGCAGACATGCTTGTAGCGCAGGCAGCAAGGCAGGACCACACCCCGGCATCGCTTCGCGGCCAGGCCGTCTTCATCACGGGCGCGGCCAGCGGACTGGGCGCGGCGCTGGCGTCGACCCTGGCGCGCGCCGGGGCCGACATCGTCGCCGCCGACATCCGTCCCCAGGCGCTGACTGCCGCGGCGGCGCAATGGCGCGAAGCCGGCGTGCGCGTGCACCCGATCGGCCTCGACGTCGCCGACCCGACCGCCGCCCGCCGCGCGATCGAGGAAGCGGTCGACACCATGGGCCGGCTCGACGTCCTCGTCAACAATGCCGGCACCGACGTCATCCTGCCGATCTCCGAATTGTCCGAAGAAGAATGGCTGCGCGTCATCGGCACCAACCTGAACGGCCCTTTTCTCCTCGCCAAGCACGCCGCGGCCCACATGCGCACCCTGGGCGGCGGCCACATCGTCAACGTCGCCTCCACCGCCGCCAAGCGCGCCTGGCCCAACGCGGCGGCCTACCACGCCAGCAAATGGGGATTGCTCGGACTCTCGCATGCCCTGCATGCCGAGCTGCGTCCGCAGAACATCCGCGTCACCGCCGTCGTGGCCGGCGGCATGCGTACGCCCTTCCTGCTCGAACGCTTTCCCGAGCTCGACCCGGCACAGCTCCAGGACCCGGCGAACGTCGCCGAAGCCATCCGCGCGGTCCTCTGCATGCCGCCCGCGACCGTGATCGCCGAACTGACCGTGCTGCCGATGCGTGAAACCTCCTGGCCCTGACATGAAAGCCATCTTTCTCGACAAGGACGGCACCCTGATCGACAACCTGCCGTACAACGTGGAGCCGCGCCGCATCCGCCTGGCGTCCGGCGCCGGCGCCGCGCTGCGCCTGCTGACCCGGCTCGACTACCGCCTGTTCGTCGTCAGCAACCAGGCGGGTATCGCCGAAGGCCGCTTCCCGGAAGACGCGATGCACGCGGTCGGCGACCGGATTGCCGACCTGCTGTTTCGCGAAAACCTGCTGCTCGACGGCTTTTATTACTGCCCGCATCATCCCGGCGGCACGGTTGCCGCCTATGCCATCGAATGCGATTGCCGCAAGCCGCTGCCCGGCCTGCTCTTGCGGGCGGCGTCCGAGCACGGCGTGGACCTGCGTTCGTCCTGGATGATCGGCGACATCCTGCACGATGTCGAAGCGGGCAACCGCGCCGGCTGCCGCACCATCCTGCTCGACAACGGCAACGAAAGCGAATGGCGCCTCGGCCCGCGCCGCATCCCCACCCGCATGGCGCCCGATCTCTACGCGGCCGCCGTGCTCATCGCCAGCCACGAAAACGAATGACGCCCGCCCCGTCCTCCCCCGCCTCCTCTTCCTCCTCCTGGACGCAGGCGCGGCACGTCTTGTGCGTGCGCCTCGACGCGCTCGGCGACGTCCTGATGTGCACGCCGGCGCTGCGGGCCCTGCGCGCCCAAGCCCCCGAGCGCCGCCTCACGCTCCTGAGCTCGCCGGCGGGCGCGGCCCTCGCGCCCTACCTCGACGACGTCGACGCCGCCATCGCCTGGGAAGCGCCCTGGATGAAGAGCAGCGCGGTCCTCGCATCGCAGCAGCACCTGGACTGGATCGCCATGCTCGCCCGCCAGCGCTTCGACGCGGCCGTCGTGTTCACCTGCTACAGCCAGAGCGCGCTGCCGGCCGCCCTGCTGTGCCAGCTCGCAGGCATCCCCCTGCGCCTGGCCTATTGCCGGGAAAAGCCCTACCAGTTGCTGACCGACTGGATCGCCGATCCCGAGCCGGGCGCCATGGTCCGCCACGAAGTGCAGCGCCAGCTCGACCTGGTGCGCCACGTCGGCGCCGAGATCGCCGACGAGCGCCTGGCGTTCACCCCGAGGGAAGCCGACCACGATGCGGTACGCGCGCGCCTGCGGCAGGCCGGCATCGATCCGGAGGGGCGCTGGCTGGTGCTGCATCCCGGCGCCAGCGCGCCCTCGCGCCGCTATCCGGCGCATCACTGGCGCACGCTCGCGCGCGCTCTCGTCGAGCGGCTCGGCTGTCCACTGGTCTTCACCGGCGCCACGCACGAGGAGGCGCTGATCGCGCAGGTCGCGCCGCCCGGCGCCGCGTCCATGCATTCGCTGGCCGGACAACTCGGCATCGGCGAACTGGGCGCCCTGCTGGCGCAATCCTCGCTGGTGGTCAGCAACAACACCGGCCCGGCCCACCTCGCGGCGGCGGTCGGTGCACCCGTGGTCGACCTCTACGCCCTGACCAATCCCCAGCACACGCCCTGGCGCGTGCCGAGCCGGGTGCTGAACCACGACGTCGACTGCCGCAACTGCGAACGCAGCGTCTGCCCCCAGGGCCACCACGACTGCCTGGAAAAACTGCTGCCCGAGCAGGTCGTCGATGCGGTCTGCAGCCTGCTCAAGCAGACCGAGCCCTACAGGCGAAAGGAGGCGCGAACGAGAATGTGAGCGGCGCCGCTTGAACTTTCGTAGGGTGGGCACTTGTGCCCACGCGGTCTCACCGGTTGATAAACCTGCGCGCCGTGATCTCGCCCACGATCGAACCAATCCGCGAACGACTATTTCTGTCCGCGCGTTCCCGATGACGCCTGCACGACGTGATTGCATCGACTATGCGCCATCGACCGCTGTCCTTTGCCACGCTCGCGTGCTTCATGCGCGCCGTCTGGATGTTGCAGTTGTAGGGTGGGCACTTGTGCCCACGCGGTCTCATCGTTTGATGGCCTGCGCCTCGTGATCTCGCCCGCAGCTGAACCGATACGCAAAAGAATTTCTATGCACACATTCTCGATCACGCTTGCGCGCCGTCTGACGAACCAAACGGCGCGCTCCCTACCCCCGCAAACTCACTTGCGCTTCTGCTGCCCGGCCGGCAGCGCCGCCACACTACCGCGGAACAATTCGAGCGGAATCGCATTCGCCATCGCCTGCATGCCCAGGTCATTCGGATGCAGGTGGTCGCCGCTGTCGTAGGCCGGCAGCATGCGCGTCGGGTGGGACGGGTCGCGCACGGCGCGGTCGAAGTCGATCACGGCGTCGAACTCGTCGCTGGAACGGATCCAGTTGTTCACGGCCTGGCGCACCGCTTCCTTCTCGGGCGTGTAATAGCCGGGGAAGACCGTGCCCTCGAACGGCGTCAGCGTCGCGCCATAGACAGGGATACCTTTGGCGTGGGCACGCGCGATCAGCTGGCGGTAGCCGGCGATCAGGTCCTGGGCGGTCACGCTTTCCGAAACCGGAATCGTCCCGGTGCCCGGATGGCCGATGTCGTTGATGCCGATCAGGACGATCAGGTAGCGCACGCCTGCCATGGCCAGCACGTCGCGGTCGAAGCGGGCCAGGGCGGCGCGGCCGAACAGGGGCTGCTCGCCCGGGTCGCGCAGCAGGCGGTTGCCGCCGATGCCCCGGTTGACCACGCCCAAGCGGCTGTTCAGCGCCTGCAGGGCGGCCGACGTGGAGGCCGAAGGCGCGCCCGGGCTGGCCTTGGCGCCGGCGACCTGGTCGCGCGTGGTCTGCAGGCGCAGGGCCAGCAGGTCGGGCCAGCGGCGGTTGGCGTCGATCGTGGTCACGGCGCCGTCGGTGATCGAATCGCCCAGGGCGACGATGGCGCCCGCGCCCGGGGCATCGACGTCGACCTCGGTCAGGAAAGGCCAGGCGTTAATGGTGCGCTGGGTCGGCAGCGTGGCCGCGCCGGTAAAGTTGCCCGGCAGGGACACATAGTTGGTCTGGAAGGCCGAGCCATGGATGGTGGTGGCCTGCACCTCGCCCGGCAGGTAGAGGCTGACGGCGAGATCGCCCAGCGCCGGCACGTTCAGGGCGACCGGATCGGACAGCACCGGCGCGCCCGGCGGCACCGTGATCGAGGTGGCGCCGCTGAAGGTCAGCACGCGGTCGCTGCCCGGCACGATGTCGGCGCCGCTCTGGCGCAGCGCGATGTGGGCGGCGCCGATGCGCAGCGGCGTGGTGCCGAGCTCGTTCGACACGCGGATGCGCACCTGCGAGCCACCGATGCTGGTGTGCACGATCAGGCGCAGGGTCTGGTCGGTGAAGGTTTGCGTCTGCGCCGGCAGCGGCGGCCCGGCGGGCGCCGTGCCCCAGGTGCCGACCCACTGCTGGCTGGTGTCCCACAAGCCCTTGTTGTCGGCATGGACGCTCAGCGGCAGGGCCAGGCCGGCCAGCGCCAGCGCGCCGGCGGCCAGCACGCCACGGCGCGTCCGGCGCAAGGCCGCCAGCGAGCCCGTCACCGACTGCCCTAGCGACTGCACCAGCGACTGCATGAGCGAACCGCGCGCACGCGGCGCCGGATACACGGGACTGGACCGAGACTGCAACATCATCTTCATGTTTGCGCTCCTCAATATTTTTCGATGGACACCGGTGCCGCGCGTGCGGCTTTCCGGCGGAACGCCCAATCTATCGAGCTCGACCGTTACGGACAAGCCGCGCGCAGCGAGCGACATTGCGCGATGTCGAATCATACGTAGAAACCTGATGAGTTCAGGGAACTTTATTGAAGGGGGAGAATAATGCGGGAACCAGTCCGCACTTGGAGCGTAAGGAATGGACGGCAGGACGGGCAACGTAACAAGACAAGGCCGCCATCGACGGTACGCCCCGGAACAGAAATAAAAAAGGCCAGCTCGAAAGCTGACCTTTTCCACTGATTCTATGGTCGGGGCGAGAGGATTCGAACCTCCGACCCCCTGCACCCCATGCAGGTACGCTACCAGGCTGCGCTACGCCCCGACTAGCCAGCAATTATACCAGAGCCAGGAAAATTTCTTAGGTTTTTGTCACACGTTATCTGTTGAGGTCCGCCAAGCGCGCTGCCGCCGTCCATGACGAGCCAGTCGGCTACGGCAACGCGCCCTATTTCCAGTCCCCGCGCAGGGTGCGCACCTGCTCGTACAGGTACTCGGGCGTCGCCTCCTGGGGCGGCACCGGCACGCCGACGGCGAGCGCCAGCTTCGAGCGCCAGCCGCGTGCGAACGAGCGCTCGAACAGGTTGCCGGGGTCGCGCGTGAAAACGCTGCCCCACAGGCCGCGCAGGGCCATCGGGATCACCGGCACCTTGCTCCGTTCGACGATCCGGGCGACGCCGCTACGGAATTCGTTCATCTCGCCGGTCGAGGTCAGCTTGCCTTCGGGGAAAATGCAGACCAGGTCGCCCTGGTGCAGGGCCTCGGCGATGTCGACAAAGGCGCGCTCCATCTGGAACGGGTCTTCCTTGGCCGGGGCGATCGGGATTGCCTTGGCGGTGCGGAAGATCCAGCCCAGGAAAGGCGTCTTGAAGATGCGGTGATCCATCACGAAGCGGATCGGGCGCGGGCTGGCGGCGCCGATGACCAGGGCGTCGACATAGCTGACGTGGTTGCACACCAGCACGGCCGGGCCTTCTTCCGGAATGCGCTCGACGTCGACGGTCTTCACGCGGTGGATGGTATGGATCAGCAGCCAGGCCAGGAAGCGCATCAGGAACTCCGGCACCAGCGAGAAGATGTAGATCGCCACCAGGGCATTGAGCAGGGCCGTCACCAGGAACATCTGCGGGATCGTGAAGCCCTGCCCCAGCAGCAGGATGGCCACGCCGGCGGCGGCCACCATGAACACGGCGTTCAGGATGTTCATGCCGGCAATCGTGCGCGAGACGTGCTTCGGGTCGCAGCGGGTCTGGATCAGGGCGAACAGCGGCACGATGAAGAAGCCGCCGAAGACGCCGATCAGCACCAGGTCGGCCAGGATGCGCAGCGTGCCCGGCAGCGCCAGCAGCGCGAACGCGTCCACCGTCACGGTGTTGGTGAAGGCCTGGCTGGCGAAATACAGGTCGATGCCGAACACCGACAGGCCGATCGAGCCGAAGGGCACCAGGCCGATCTCGACCTTGCGGCCGGACAGTTTTTCGCACAACAGGGAGCCGGCGCCGATGCCGAGCGAGAACACGGTCAGCAGCAGCACGAAGACGCTGTGGTCGCCGTGCAGGTAGTCCTTGGCGAAGACCGGGAATTGCGACAGCACCAGGGCGCCGTAGAACCAGAACCAGGAATTGCCCAGCATCGAGAGGAAGACGGTGCGATTCTGGGCCGAATAGCGCAGGTTGCGCACCGACTCGGCCGCGAAATTCTTGCTGATGCGTAGTTCAGGGACCGGCGCCGGCGACGCCGGGATGCGCCAGCTCGCCGCCAGGCCCAGCAAGGCCATGAGCAGGCTGCCGCACGCGACCAGCTCGATTCCCCAGGGCTTCTGGGCCACCAGCAGCGCGCCCATCACTTCGCCCAGCAGGATGCCGACGAAGGTCCCCATCTCGACCACGCCGTTGCCGCCAACCAGTTCTTCGGGTTTCAGGTGCTGCGGCAGGTAGGCGTACTTCACCGGGCCGAACAGGGTCGAATGCACGCCCATGCCGACCACCGCCGCGATCAGCAGCCACAGCGTGTGGGTCAGCCAGCCGATCGCGGCGATCGCCATGATCGCGACTTCCAGCAGCTTGACGAAGCGCGCCAGCCTGCCCTTCTCGACCTTGTCGGCGATCTGGCCGGCAGTGGCGGAGAAGACCACGTAGGGCAGGATGAACAGGCCCGGGATCAGGTTGTTCAACAGGCTTGGCGACAGCGTGGTCCAGGACAGGGCGTCATAGGTCAGCGCGACCATTAGCGCGGTCTTGAACAGGTTGTCGTTGAAGGCGCCCAGGAACTGGGTCCAGAAGAAGGGCGAAAAACGGCGCTGGGTCAGCAGGGAAAACTGGCTCGATTGGCTCATTCTCAGTCTCAAAAGCGGGTCTCGAAAGCGGGTCTCGGAAAACGGGGGCTCGATAAGCGGGTTTCAATAAGCGAACGCTGCGTAATCTACAGCACCGGCCTGGCTTGCACATCAATATTTCCTGCGGTGCAACGTACCGGCCGAATAGTAATACTTCCGGTGGCGCAGCGCGATACCCGCCGCAAGGGCAACAGGCTCCTTGCGGTCGCACAAAGCAAAAAGAACGATGGGGACAAGAAATCGGCAAACAAAGAGCAATGTCCACCGTGCAAATGCAGCGCCATTGACACGCTTCAACGCGCTTGAGACAAGACAAGGGCGGCCAGCGTATGACTTGTTGTGCAGTGCAGCGTGAGTAGAATGCTCGGATGAATTCGCCCAACCTCCAAACCACACAACACGGCGCACCGGATGCGCTGTTCGACGACATCGAGCAGGAACTGCTCGCGCTCACCACCGCCTCGCTCGACGAGGACGGCGCCGTCTCCGGCGCTTGCGTGGACGAGTTTGCCGATGAATACCTGGCCGAACTGGGCCTGACGGAAACCATCCGCCCCTGGCGGCCGGGCCAGGTGCCCGGCTAGCCGAACCTCCTGCCCGACGCCGGAGCGGCGCCCCCGGTCAGCTGAGCGTTTCCAGCCTGATGCGAATGACCTTGCCGACGACCGAAACAAGCGCCTCGATGCGCTCGATGGCGGCATCGACGTTCTTCTCGCGCGTCTGGTGCGTGATCATGATGATGTCGGTGCGGGCGCCGCCGCGGGTGCCCTTTTGCAGCACGGCGTCGATCGAGATGCCGGCGTCGGCCAGGATGCGGGTCAGGTCGGCCATCACGCCGAGCTGGTCGTTCACGTACACGCGCAGGTAATAGCTGGTCGTGATTTCCGACATCGGCAGGATCGCCACGTCGCTCATCTGGTTCGGCTGGAAAGCCAGGTGCGGCACGCGGCAGTAGGGGTCGACCGTGGCCAGGCGCGTCACGTCGACCAGGTCGGCGATCACGCTCGACGCGGTCGGTTCCGAGCCGGCGCCCTTGCCGTAATACAGGGTCGAGCCGACCGCGTCGGCCTCGACCAGCACCGCGTTCATGGCGCCCTCGACGTTGGCGATCAGGCGCTTGGCCGGGATCAGGGTCGGGTGCACGCGCAGCTCGATGCCGGTGTCGGCGCGGCGAGTGATGCCCAGGAGCTTGATGCGGTAGCCCAGTTCTTCGGCGTAGCGGATGTCGTCGGCCTGCAGCTGGCTGATGCCTTCCACGTGGGCCTTGTCGAACTGGACCGGAATGCCGAAGGCGATCGCCGACATGATGGTCAGCTTGTGGGCCGCGTCCACGCCCTCGATGTCGAAGGTCGGGTCGGCTTCGGCATAGCCGAGTTCCTGGGCCTGCTTGAGCACGGTGGCGAAATCCAGGCCCTTGTCGCGCATCTCGGACAGGATGAAGTTGGTGGTGCCGTTGATGATGCCGGCCACCGATTCGATGCGGTTCGCGGTCAGGCCTTCGCGCAGCGCCTTGATGATCGGCACGCCGCCGGCCACCGCCGCCTCGAACGCGACCATCACGCCCTTCTCCTGGGCGGCGGCGAAGATCTCGTTGCCGTGCAGGGCCAGCAGGGCCTTGTTGGCGGTCACCACATGCTTGTTGTTGGCGATCGCGCGCAGTACCAGTTCGCGCGGCAATTCGTAGCCGCCGATCAGTTCCACGACGATGTCGACCTCGGGGCTGTCCACCACCAGGAAGGGATCGTCGACCACGCGGCACTGGCCGCCGGTCAGCTGGGCCGCGCGTTCCAGGTTGCGCGCGGCGACCATGGTGATCTCGATGCCGCGGCCGGCGCGGCGCCGGATGTCTTCCTGGTTGCGTTGCAGGACGTTGAAAGTGCCGGCACCGACGGTGCCGATGCCGAGGAGGCCAACTTTGATGGGTTTCATGTGGTTCGTGTCTGTTCTAGCGCGCGTGGCGTCGTCGGTAACCGTCGAGGAAGCGTGCGATACGGCCGCAGGCGTCGGTCAGGTCGTCGGAATTGGGCAGGAACACCAGCCGGAAATGGTCCGGGGCGATCCAGTTGAAGCCGGTGCCTTGCACCAGCAAGACCTTTTCCTCGGCCAGCAGCTCGCAGATGAACTGCTGGTCGTCGGCGATCGGATACATCGCCGGGTCCAGGCGCGGGAACATGTAGAGCGCCGCTTTTGGCTTGACGCAGGACACTCCCGGAATTTCGGTAAGCAGCTTGTAGGCCAGGTCGCGCTGCTTGAGCAGGCGGCCGCCCGGGCGGACCAGGTCGTCGATGCTCTGGTAGCCGCCGAGCGCGGTCTGGATCGCGAACTGGCCCGGCGCGTTGGCGCACAGGCGCATCGAGGCCAGCATGTTCAGGCCCTCGATATAGTCTTTCGCGTGGCGCTTGTCGCCGGAAATCACCATCCAGCCGGCACGGTAGCCGCAGGAACGGTAGTTCTTCGACAGGCCGTTGAGCGTCACGAACAGCACGTCGTCGGCCAGCGAGGCGATCGACTCGTGCACGTTGCCGTCGTACAGGACCTTGTCGTAGATCTCGTCGGCATAGATGATCAGGCCGTGCTGGCGCGCCAGCTCGATGATCTCGAGCAGGATCTCGCGCGGATACAGGGCGCCGGTCGGGTTGTTCGGGTTGATGACGACGATCGCGCGCGTGTTCGGCGTGATCTTGCGGCGCATGTCGGCGATGTCCGGCAGCCAGTCGGCCTGCTCGTCGCACACATAGTGGATGGGCGAACCGCCGGCCAGGCTGACGGCGGCGGTCCACAGCGGATAATCCGGCGCCGGCACCAGCACTTCGTCGCCGTTGTTCAGCAGGCCCTGCATGGCCATCACGATCAGTTCCGATGCGCCATTACCCAGGTAGATGTCGTCGATGCGCACGCCCGAGATCTTCTTCTGCTGGGTATAGTGCATGACCGCCTTGCGCGGCGCGAACAGGCCTTTCGAGTCCGTGTAGCCGGCGGCGCCGTGCATGTTGCGGATCATGTCCTGCATGATCTCGTCGGGCGGATCGAAACCGAAGACGGCCAGGTTGCCGATATTCAGCTTGATGAGCTTGTGGCCGTCGTCTTCCATCTGGCGCGCCTTTTCCAGCGCGGGGCCGCGGATTTCATAACACACGTCGTCCAGCTTGTTCGATTTGCGAATCGGTCTCACATTGTCACCCGTGGTTGGCCTGCATGTTGCAGTGCGAAAAATACCATTCTGCCGAAAGCGCCTCATTTGCGCAACCTTGCACCAATCGCCGGCGAAAACGGCCTGCGCGACGAAAAGTTTATAATCGTCTTCCATGGCCGCCCAGCGCGGCGCTTCCCGCCATCACTGCGGCGCATGCCGCCCCAAGCCACCGACGACATGAAGCTTCACTCCGACAACACTCAACAATACCAGACCGTGACCGGCTACGACGCTTCGGGTGTCGAAATCAATGCGGAACGTTTCAACTACAGCCTGCTCGTGATGCCGGAGACGCCGCCGCGTCCCTGGAACGTGACGCGCTTCGAGGACCTCACGGGCGAGCACTTCGAGCAAATCGCGCTTGATGAGCCGGACGTCGTCATCCTCGGCACCGGCGAGCGCCAGCGCTTCGTGCACCCGCGCCTGATCGCCAGCCTGAGCGCGCGCCACACCGGCGTGGAAAGCATGGACAGCCAGGCCGCCTGCCGCACTTATAACGTGCTGATGGGCGAAGGACGCAAGGTGACGCTGGCGCTGATCATCGATCCGGCCTGAGCCGGTGACGAAAAACGGTGGGCACGGGGCGCCCACCCTAATGTGATGGACTCCACCCTCCTGATATCGGCATCATTGTGCCAAGCGTGCCAGATTGGACTGGCAAGCTAAAACAAGAGGGGGAGTCACCATGAATGCTAGCGCAAAAGTGGTTGGTTTGGATATTGCGAAGGACGTGTTCTTCGCGGTCGGGCTCGATGGACACGGCAAGCGGGTGTTCAAGCGTAAGCTTTCTCGAGACCAGGTGCTTGCGCAGTTCGCGCAGATGGCCCCGGCGATGATTGGTATCGAAGCCTGCGCAGGTTCGCATTACTGGGCACGCAAGCTCGTGGAAATGGGGCACGACGCCAAACTGATTGCGGCCCAACACGTCAGGGCATATGTCACTGGTAACAAAAACGACATGAACGACGCTGCTGCAATTGCCGAGGCACGCTCGCGCGGTTCGACCAAGTATGTGCCGATCAATACGGCTGCACAGCAAGATTTACAGATGCTGCACCGCGCTCGCAGCGCCCTGATGACAGAACGGGTGGCGATGATCAACAGGATCCGGGCATTTGCCGGCGAATATGGCCGGGTATTTCCCAAGCGCGTGGAAAGATTGCGCGACGGACTGAAAGCATGGCTGAACGATCCGGACAATGGTTTGTCTGGTATGGCCCTGGAGACATTCCGGGAGCTCAAGGCCCAGCTGGACGACAAGGACGAGAGGATTCAGGCGTACGACCGACGTTTGAATCAGGCAGCCAGGTCGGAACTGGCGAAGAAACTGATGGAAGTGCCGGGTGTAGGGCCGTTGACGGCAACGGCAGTGCAGGCAACGATCGCCGATCCGCACCACTACAAGAGCGCGCGAGACTTTGCAGCGAATTTAGGCCTCGTGCCACGCGAGCATAGCAGTGGAGGCAAGCAGCGCTTGTATGGCATTACCTGCAGGGGCGACAGCTACCTGCGCACCCTGCTCATACACGGAGCGCGCAGTGCGCTGAGAACAGCAAGCGGCAAGCCCGACAAGCTGCTGCAATGGGCAACAAGGCTGGCAGAACGGCGCAGTTTCAACGTTGCCGCGACTGCGCTGGCCAACAAGATGGCCAGGGTGATCTGGGCGCTGATCGCGCACGGACGTCCTTATGTTCCGGCCTGGTCGAAAGACACGCCCAGGCCGGCCTGAAAAGACTGTCGAGTAACTCAGCAACAACAAGGAGCAATCGCCAAGTTTGCGACGAGAAGAACGAATGATGCCAACAGGTCGAACCGGCGTCGGGTGAATCCGTAAACTGTAGTGGCCATCAAGGCCGTCACCCTATGAGGATCCTGACGCGCGTATCACATCAGGGCCAGAGCACTGGAAACGCTCAACATACAGGCCGAATAGATACAAGCAAACTCTTCCTAACGGCAAAAATTCAATCTTCTTCTTGCAAATCGGGTGGAGTCCATAGATACGGTACTTCTACGCTAACCATGAGGATCGTAGGGTGGGCGCCCCTGTGCCCACGCGTAAAGTTTGCATTATGCTGGCGTTCATAAAGCGCTGCGTCTGCTCATCGTTCTATCCCACGGCAAACGATATTTGCCTCTTCCGCTCCCTGTGCAAATATCCTTTGCACCTGTCCCCAATCGAACCACCCTCCTCCGGTTTTCTCGTGTAAATTCCGACTATTGTGGTTGAAAGGCAATTTTTCGGCCCCATCTAGTCCGCCAACGCGCTGCAAACGTGCCAATTCGACGGTGTAAGTACTACCGCCCGGCAGCGCCGCAGATTATGATGAGGGCTAACCAGATAGCCCGATACCAGTCCAGGAGAATCCACGTGGCCGACAGCCCCAGCGCAGTAACCGTAGAGAACTTTAGTGCCGCCATGACCGGCGACCAGACCTTCCAGCTTGGCGGGCGTCCCGCGAAGTACACGGTGCTGTATTTTTATCCAAAGGACAATACCCCGGGCTGCACCACCGAGAGCATGGCCTTCCGCGACAAGCACGAGGAATTCCTCGCCGCGAACACCGAGATCTACGGCATCAGCCGCGATTCGCTGCGCTCGCACGAGAACTTCAAGTCGAAGCTGGGCCTTCCCTTCGAACTGATCTCCGACCCTGACGAACTGGTCTGCAACCAGTTCGGCGTCATGAAGATGAAGAACATGTATGGCAAGAAAGTCAGGGGGGTCGAGCGCAGTACGTTTGTCGTTGACGCTCAAGGCCGATTGGTGAAAGAATGGCGTGGCGTGAAAGTCAACGATCACGTCGATGAAGTGCTGGAATTTGTGAAGAGCCAGCCCTGAACGGATGGCTCCCAGTCGATCAACCTGCTGGTCCAACCACCTATTTTGAGTCGAAGCGTTTTATCCCTGCATCATTCCAATCTGGCTGCCTGCCAAGCCGGTGCTCATCCGGCCCTGGTCCGCGCCCCCAAGTATTTTCCAGTTGCATCGATCCCGCCCGGCAGCGCGTCCCGCGACGCGCTGGCGCGAGGCGTCCTCCACTTTTTCTAGATTGAGAACCTGATGCCACTACCCAAAATCCCGACCAAACCGGCCACCCTGCTGCCGGTCAGCGATTACCCCAAGGCCGAACCCGGCAAGTCTCCCGTGCGCGCCGTGAGCGCAGCGCCGGTCGAGGCCGATCCGGTCGAAGACCTCATCAGCGGCAAGGCCGTGCCCGCCGCAAAATCCACCCGTGCCCGCAAGCCCAAGGCCACGCCGCTGGCCGCGGTGCCAAGCGCCCAGGCGGCGCCCGAGCGTGCCGCCAAGCCGGAAACGGTCGCCAAGCTGCGCGAAACCGACATCGACGTGCCGCATCCGGTCAAGCACAAGCCGGTCGAAGTCAACGTCAAGTCCTCGGCCAGCCGCAAGGCCGACAAGGCCGGTGCCACCAAGGTCTTCGTGCTAGACACCAACGTGCTGATGCACGACCCGACCTGCCTGTTCCGTTTCGAGGAACACGACGTCTACCTGCCGATGATGACGCTCGAGGAGCTCGACGACCACAAGAAGGGCATGTCCGAAGTCGCGCGTAACGCGCGCCAGGTGTCGCGCACGCTGGACGCCCTGATCGCCGACATCGACGACGACGCCATCGAGGCCGGCATCGAGCTGGCCAAGCTGGGCAACAAGGATGCCAAGGGCCGCCTGTTCTTCCAGACCAGGCTGCAGAACGGCCCCGCCCTGCCCGAAGGCCTGCCGACCGGCAAGGCCGACAACCAGATCCTCGGCGTGGTGAAAGCCTTGGCCGCGGATCAACCGGATCGTGCGATCGTGCTGGTGTCGAAAGACATCAACATGCGCATCAAGGCGCGCGCCCTGGGCCTGCCGGCCGAGGACTATTTCAACGACCACGTGCTGGAAGACACCGACCTGCTGTATTCGGGCATCAATCAGCTGCCGGAAGACTTCTGGGACAAGCACGGCAAGAACATGGAGTCGTGGCAAGACACCCGCAACGGCACCACCTTCTACCGCGTCACCGGCCCCTTCATCCCCAGCCTGCTGGTGAACCAGTTCGTCTACCTCGAGCAGAACGGGGGAGAAGCGCCGTTCTACGCACAGGTGAAAGAGATCAACGGCAAGACCGCCGTGCTGCAGGTGCTGCGCGACTACACCCACACCAAGAACAGCGTCTGGGGCATCACCGCGCGCAACCGCGAGCAGAACTTCGCGCTGAACCTGCTCATGAACCCGGAGTGCGACTTCGTCACCCTGCTCGGCCAGGCCGGTACCGGTAAAACCCTGCTGGCCCTAGCCGCCGGCCTGGCGCAAGTGCTGGAGACCAAGCAGTACAACGAGATCATCGTCACCCGCGTGACGGTGCCGGTCGGCGAGGACATCGGCTTCCTGCCGGGCACCGAGGAAGAAAAGATGTCGCCGTGGATGGGCGCCTTCGACGACAACCTGGAAGTGCTGAACAAGTCGGACAACGACGCAGGCGACTGGGGCCGCGCGGCCACCCAGGACCTGATCCGCTCGCGCATCAAGATCAAGTCGCTCAACTTCATGCGCGGCCGTACCTTCGTGAACAAGTTCCTGATCATCGACGAGGCCCAGAACCTGACGCCGAAGCAGATGAAGACCCTGGTCACCCGCGCCGGCCCCGGCACCAAGATCCTGTGCCTGGGCAATATCGCCCAGATCGACACGCCGTATTTGACCGAGGGCTCGAGCGGCCTGACCTATGTGGTCGACCGCTTCAAGGGCTGGTCGCACAGCGGTCACGTGACCCTGGCGCGCGGCGAGCGTTCGCGCCTGGCGGATCACGCGAGCGACGTGTTGTAAGCGTCGCCGCTTCAACAAAAAACCTGCGCGCCGGAAGGTTCGCAGGTTTTTTTTACGTCTAGGATCGGTGAGGTAGGCGTAGGGTGGGGACTTGTCCCCACGCGGTACGGCGGTGGATACCCGATTGCGTACGCAGATAACCGGTCCGCAAGCATGGCGGCTCGCGTTCATTGGCGCCGCCCATACAGGGTGAGACCGCGTGGGCACAAGTGCCCACCCTACGAAAATCAACACCCGGTTTCAGGACCTCACCCCACCCGCCGTCTCGAACGCGCGCCCGGCCTGCGGCTGGCTTTCCCCCGGCGGCACCGGGCGCGAAAAGAAATAGCCCTGCCCTTCGTCGCAGCCGAGCGTCTTGAGCAGCTGCATCTGCGCCTGGCTCTCGACGCCCTCGGCCACCACGCGCATGCCCAGCGCATGCGCCATCGCGATCATCGAGGCGATCAGGGTGTCGCCTTCCGGGTTCTCGATGCGCAGCACGAAGGCGCGGTCGATCTTCAGGACGTCGAAGCGCAGGCGCTGCAGTTGCGACAGCGAGGAGTAGCCGGTGCCGAAGTCGTCGATGCACAGCTTGATCCCGAGTTCGCGCAGCTGGCGGAACACGGCCGACTCCACGATTCCCTCCTGCATCATCGACGACTCGGTCACCTCGATTTCGAGCAGCGCGGGGTCGATGCCATGGCGTTCGATGGCGCCCCGAAACAGCGCCAGGATGTCGGACTGGCTGAACTGGCGCGGCGAGACGTTGACCGAGACCGGCACCAGCGCCCCGCCGTCGCGCGCCCAGTGGGCCAGCTGGTGGCAGACGCTGTCGATGACCTGCTCGCCCAGCCGCACGATCAGCCCGGTCTCCTCGAGCAGGGGGATGAAACCGTCGGGCCCGGTCAAGCCCTTGCCAGGGCGCTCCCAGCGCACCAGCGCCTCCATGCTCGAGGCCGTTCCGGCGGCCAGGTCGACGCGCGGCTGGTAGTGCACGACGAACTGCCGCTGGTCGAGGGCGTGGCGCAGTTCCATCTCGGTTTCCAGGCGCGTGCGGATGGCCTCGAAAAAGCGCGCCTGGAAGAAGCGGAAGTCGCCCTTGCCGCCCGTCTTGACCGAATACATCGCGATGTCGGCGTTCTTCAGCAGGGTCTGGGCATCGTCGCCATGCTCGGGAAACAGGCTGATCCCGATCGAGGCGTTCAGTACCTGGGTCGACTGCTGCAGGTGGAAGCCGTCGCGGAAGGCGCCGAGCACGCGCCCGGCGACCTGCTCGATATCCTCGACGCTGCCGGCCTGTTCCAGCACCACCACGAACTCGTCGCCGCCCAGGCGCACCACATGGTCGCGCGGGCGCACCGCGGTCTTGAGGCGTTTGCCGACGGTGCGCAGCAGTTCGTCGCCGGCCGCATGGCCGAGCACGTCGTTGACGGTCTTGAAGCCGTCGAGGTCGATGAACAGCACCGCCAGCCGCTGCCCGCCCGCGCGCGCATGCTCGATCGCCCCCGGCAGGTAGTGCTGGATCCAGTAACGGTTGGGCAGGCCGGTCAGCGCGTCCGAATTGCTCCTGCGCTCGAGTTCGGACAGGTGCGCTTTGCTCTCGCTGATGTCGCGGATCGTGACCGCCAGGTCGTCGCCGGCGCGCACCGCCTTGTAGCGGATCCATTGCGCCTTCAGCGGCTGGTCCGGCGCCTGGTGCACCGGCAATTCCTGGTCGTAGACGCCGGTCTCGAGCGCCTGGCACAGCCGGGTGCAGGCCGCCTCGAACAGCTTGCCGTGGTAAAACTCGGACAGGCGGTGCCCGATCAGCTGCACCGGGTGCTTGCCGAACATGTCGGCCCCGTACTGGTTGCAGTCGACGATGTCGAAATCGCGCACCACGCCGCGGGCGTCGCGCACTGGCCGATTGATGAAGAAGCCCTCCCCCGCTTCCTCGGTCGCGCGGCGGTAGGTGGCGCGGATGGTTTCGATCTGGTGCTGCTTCCACTTCGCGTGCACGTGGAGGCTGGTGGCAAGCAGCGCGGCCAGCACCAGCCAGGCGGTGTTCCACCAGGCGTTGTTGATGGCGGCCTGGCGCCTGGCGCGATAGGGCGCCAGCGCCGCGTTCTCGTCCACGCCCACCATGCCGACCAGGCCCACGTCAGGCAACGGATGCCAGCCCACGATCCGGGTATGCCCGTCCGCGAACCAGCGCCGGCCATCGAGGCGGGCGACGCCCACCGGCCGCTCGGCCGGCAGCGGCGCCAGCAGGAAGGGCGAGCGGCTGGTGTGGACGATGCTCCCGCTACGGGTGGCCAGCATCGCGCCATTGTCGCGCACCAGCCCGGTAAAGCCATATTCGCCCAGCACCGGCTCGGCGTAGTGCTGGGTGAAGAAGGACGGAAGGACGGCGACCAGCACGATGCCGTCGAACTTCCCTTCCGGCGTCAGCAGCGGGCGCGAGAAGGCGATGACTTCCTGGCCCGTCAGTTTGCCGGCGAGGGGACCACTCAGGTACAGCCTGTCGCCGGCGGTGCTCTGCGGCGCGGCGAAATATGGCCGGTTGCCGAAATACTTGCCGACGACCTCGGGCTGCGAGCAGGTCGTGACGATCCCGTTGCGGTCGAGGATCGCCACCGCGGAAATGTACTGCTCGGAGAAGATGCCGGCATCGATCGTGCCCTCCAGGCGCAACTGCTTGCCGGCATGCGCCCACTGGTGGCGCAACAGCAGCAGCAGGCGGTCGGTATCGTCGATCGAGCGGCGCGCACGGATGACCATGCTGCGCGTATAGGCATCGACCTGCTGCTCCAGCTCGACCTGGCGGTCGCGCTGGTCGTGCTGGAGGTCGAGCAGCACATAGCCCCATAACGCGCCGATCGCGGCCAGCGCGAGCGCCGGCCACACCAGCAGCAGCGGCAGCCGCCGGCGCACGAATGCGAGGAAGGGGCGCAGGCGGCCGAGTGCACGACGCCAGCGTGCAGCCGCCGTCGCCTTGTCGATACGCAAGTCCATCGGGTTCCAGCATGTCGAGGCACAGGAACAGAGTATGACACGCCGGCACCGCGGCGGATGAACGCCGTCGCGCAGGCGGACGGAATCCGGCGCGGCAAGTCGCATGGCCTTTGACTTGCCCACTTGTGGGGAAACACCTTGGTCACGATGATCGGTTGACGCAGCAACATTCCCCATCATTAAAGGCGAGGACACCATGAAGGCGCTCATCCAGGACATCGCGCGACGTTTCGGCAGGCTTCCCAGGGGGTATCGGGCCATCGTGGCCGGCATCCTGGCGGTGCTGGTGCTGTACAAGGCCATCGACATCGGCGCCGCCTGGTACTGGTTTGCGCCTTGACACGGCACCAGAAATGATGAGGGCGCCAGAAACGAAAACGCCCGGCGCGTGGCCGGGCGTTGTCGGGTCAGGCGAGACCGCGATTACATGATGTGGGTGCCGATCCACCAGGCGATCGCCGCCATGAAGGCCGACGCCGGGATGGTGAAGATCCAGGCCCAGACGATGTTGCCCGCCACGCCCCAACGCACGGCCGAGGCTTTCTGCGAGGCGCCCACGCCGACGATGGCGCCGGTGATGGTGTGGGTAGTCGAGACCGGGATGCCCCAGAAGCTCGCCATCAGCAGGGTCATGGCGCCGCCGGTTTCGGCGCAGAAGCCGCCGACCGGTTTCAGCTTGGTGATCTTCTGGCCCATGGTCTTGACGATGCGCCAGCCGCCGAACAGCGTGCCGAAGCTGATCGCCGCGTAGCAGGAGATGATGACCCAGGCCGGCGGATGCGTGTCGGCCGGGTTGGTGTAGCCGGCGGCAATCAGCAGCATCCAGATGATGCCCATGGTCTTTTGCGCGTCGTTACCGCCGTGGCCCAGCGAGTAGCCGGCGGCCGAGGCCAGCTGCAGGCGGCGGAACCAGACGTCGACCTTGCGCGGCGTGCTCTTCACGAACACCCAGGAGACAATCAGCATGATGATCGACCCGAGCACGAAGCCGAGCAGCGGCGCGACGACGATGAAGATGACGGTCTTCCACAGGCCGGCGGCGATCAGGGCGCCGGTGCCCGACTTGGCGACCGCAGCGCCGACCAGGCCTCCGATCAGGGCGTGCGAGGAGGACGAAGGAATGCCGTAGTACCAGGTGATGATGTTCCAGACGATGGCCCCGACCAGGGCCCCGAAGATCACGTAATGGTCGACCACATGAGGGTCGATGGTGCCCTTGCCGATGGTTTGCGCCACCTTCATGCTGACCACGAAAATGGCCATGAAGTTGAAGAAGGCGGCCATGGCGACGGCCGATTGGGGCTTGAGCACGCCGGTCGAGACGACCGTGGCGATCGCATTCGCCGAATCGTGAAAGCCGTTCATGAAGTCGAATACCAGTGCCAGCAGCACCAGCATACCCAGCACGTAAATGCTGATATGTAGAGATTCCATAATTATTCTTGTTCTGGGTACGCGTTACGCGTTTTCGACGATGATGCCTTCGATGATGTTCGCGACGTCTTCGCAGCGGTCGGTGACGGTCTCGAGGATCTCGTAGATCGCCTTCATCTTGATCAGGTTGCGCACGTCCGGTTCGTCGCGGAACAGCTTCGACATGGCGGCGCGCATGACGTGGTCGGCGTCCGACTCGAAGCGGTCGATCTCTTCGCAGATGGCGACGATCTTCTGGGCGTTGCCCATGTCGTGCAGCAGGGCCACGGCTTCCTGGACCTTCTGGCAGGCGGCCAGGCACAGCTCGGCCAGGCGCTTGGCTTCCGGCGTGACGGCATGCAGGTCGTACAGGGAAATGGTCTGGGCCGCGTCTTCCATCATGTCGAGGATGTCATCCATGCGGGTGATCAGCTTGTGGATGTCGTCGCGGTCGAGCGGGGTGATGAAGGTCTTGTGCAGCAGGTCGACGGTGGCGTAGGTGATCTTGTCCGCCTGTTTTTCGATGCTCTCCACGGCGTGGGTGCGGTTTTCCAGGTCGTCGAAGTTGGTCATCAGACCAACCATTTCCTGTGCACCCTTCACGCACAAAGCGGCGTGCTGGTTGAACAGATCAAAAAACTTGCCCTCAGTGGGCATCAGGCGTCCAAACATTTAACTCTCCGTTGTAAAACTCTTGGGACTGCGAGGGGCCGTGGACCAACAGGGACCACGGCGACGCAATATCGGCTTAATCGCCCTGGTAGATGGCGAGGTTGCCGCTGTAGTTGCCGAACTTGGTGTACTGGCCTATCCAGGTCAGTCGGATGGCCCCGATCGGACCGTTACGCTGCTTGCCGATGATGATTTCGGCGGTTCCCTTATCGGGCGAGTCGGGGTTATAGACCTCGTCGCGATACAGGAAGATGATCACGTCCGCATCCTGCTCGATAGCGCCGGATTCGCGCAAGTCGGACATCACGGGACGCTTGTTCGGCCGCTGTTCCAGCGAGCGGTTCAGCTGGGACAGTGCGATGACCGGACAATGCAATTCTTTCGCCAGGCCCTTGAGCGAACGCGAGATCTCGGAGATCTCGGACGCGCGGTTGTCGCCCGGCTGGCTACCCTGCATCAGCTGCAGGTAGTCGACGATGATAAGGCCGAGCTTGCCACATTGGCGGGCAAGGCGGCGCGCGCGTGCGCGCATCTCGATCGGATTGAGCGCCGGCGTCTCGTCGATGTAGAGCTGGGCATCGTTCATTTTCTGGATGGCGTGCGTCAGGCGCGGCCAGTCCTCGTCGTTCAGGCGGCCGGTACGCAGGCGGTGCTGGTCGAGCTGGCCGACCGAACCGAGCATACGCATGGCCAGCTGGGCGCCGCCCATCTCCATCGAGAACACGGCCACCGGCAGGCCGGCTTCGATCGCGACGTTCTCGCCGATGTTGACCGAGAACGCGGTCTTGCCCATCGAGGGACGGCCGGCGACGATCACGAGGTCGCCCGGCTGCAGGCCCGAGGTCATGCGGTCGAGGTCGATGAAGCCGGTCGGCACGCCGGTGATCTCGCCCTGGTTCTCGCGCGAATACAGTTCGTCGATGCGCTCGACGACCTGCGTCAGCAGCGGCTGCACCGCGGTCCAGCCCTGGGCGCCGCGCGCGCCCTGCTCGGCGATGGCGAAGATCTTGGATTCGGCTTCGTCAAGCATCTGCTTGACTTCCTTGCCTTGCGGATTGAACGCATTGCCCGAGATTTCGTCGGCAACGGTGATCAGCTTGCGCAGCACGCCGCGGTCGCGGACGATCTCGGCGTAACGGCGGATGTTGGCGGCCGACGGCGTGTTCTGCGCCATCGCATTCAGGTATTGCAGGCCGCCCACGTCTTCCGCCTTGCCGAGCGAAACCATCGCCTCGTAGACGGTGATGACGTCGGCCGGCTTGCCGCTATTGATCAGGCGCACCATCTGTTCGAAGATGATGCGGTGATCGTAACGATAGAAATCGTCCGCGTGCATGAAGTCGGCAATGCGGTCCCAGGCCGCATTATCGCGCAGCAAACCGCCGATGACGGACTGTTCTGCTTCGATGGAGTGCGGGGGGATGCGCAGCGATTCGATTTGCGGATCTGCGGGGGTATTCATGGCGGGCATTATACCTTCTCCGGTCACACGGCTGAAATAATTGGCGAGTTTCTGGGAATAAAAAAAGCCGGGCAAGCCCGGCTTTTTCCTTTTTGCAACAGCTCCAAAGGAGCTGTGCGGTCATACTTGCTTAGGCAGCTTCGCCCACGACAGCGATGGTGACATCCACCACGACGTCGGTGTGCAGAGCGACAGCAACCGGGTGCTCACCGGTGGTCTTCAGCGGGCCGGTCGGCATGCGCACTTGCGCCTTTTCGACGGCGAAACCTTGCTTGCTCAGGGCTTCAGCGATGTCGAAGTTGGTGACCGAACCGAACAGACGGCCGTCGACGCCGGCTTTCTGCGCGATGGTGATGGTCATGCCGCTCAGCTTTTCGCCCTGGCCTTGTGCAGCAGCCAGCTTCTCGGCAGCAGCTTTTTCCAGTTCGGCGCGCTTGACTTCGAACTCGGCCACAGCAGCCTGGGTAGCGCGGCGGGCCATTTTTTGCGGGATCAGGAAGTTACGTGCGTAACCGTCCTTGACCTTGACGACGTCGCCCAGGTTGCCGACGTTGACGACTTTTTCCAGCAGGATAACTTGCATATTATTCTCCAGTATTTACTTGTGCTCGTTGCCGTAGCGACTTAAGCGTTGTGCAGGTCGGTGTACGGCAGCAGGGCCAGGTAACGTGCGCGCTTGATCGCGGTGTCCACTTGACGCTGGTAGTGCGCTTTGGTGCCGGTCAGGCGTGCCGGCATGATCTTGCCGTTTTCCTGGACGAAGTCCTTCAGGGTGTCGACGTCTTTGTAATCGACCTGTTCAACGCCGGCGGCGGTGAAGCGGCAGAATTTCTTGCGCTTGAACAGCGGGTTCTGCTGTTTGCGCTTCAGTTTTTCTTTGGCTTTGTTTTTGTCGAACTTTTTACCGAATGCCATTTTGAGGCTCCTGTATATCTAAAAGGTGGGCCGCTGGGTAATTAAGCGGCAGCACTGAAATCAATGATGTGAAACACCAGGGCTTTGCTGTTGCGGTTCTTCCTGGCCAGGAATCCCGTGAACTGGTGTGCGGCGCCGAGCTCGGCGCTGGCGAATCGGCCCGAAATCTCGCCCGCGGCGAACGCGGAAATCTCGAACTCGACCAACCTCGTCACCCCTGCCTCGACCTGCTGCGAACTGTGCATCAGGATTGCCGAGACGACCGGCACGCCGGCGGGGGTGTAGCGCAACAGGTCGCGTTCAGCGATGGTAGCGACGACCTGGAGCTGGTTCACTGCACGTCGGGCACTGGGCCCGTCCACGAAATCTGGCGAAAGACCTTAGGCAGCGGCGGCCGGGGCAGCAGCCGGAGCTTCTGCGCGGTGGCTCTTGGCTGCGTCTTCGCGCTGGACCGACTTCATCATTGGCGACGGAGCGGTTTCAGCTTTCTTCATCTTCACGGTCAGGTGACGCAGCACGGCATCATTGAACTTGAATGCGGTTTCCAGCTCGACCAGGGTCTCGTTGTCGCACTCGATGTTCATGCAGATGTAATGTGCCTTCGGCAGCTTCTGGATCTGGTAAGCCATCTGGCGACGGCCCCAGTCTTCCACGCGATGGATGTTACCGCCGCGGCTGGTCACCGTGGTCTTGTAACGCTCGATCATCGCCGGGACTTGCTCGCTTTGGTCCGGGTGGACGATAAAAACGATTTCATAATGACGCATGCAACACTCCTTGAGGACGTTTAAACAAATGCCCACCTCGGCGTCAAGACGAGTGTGGGAAGGGAAAGCCTGCAATTATAACCCGAAGCGGACAGCAACACAATCCGGGGCCTGCCGTCCCGCTTTCGCGACAGCCACGCCCGAAAAAGCGCGGAAAAATGCCGGAAAAAGGCCGATTCCCCTTGCATTCTTCGGACTACTGTACAAAAATACAGTCTGAATCGATAACCAGTGGTACATCCATGCTCAAGCTCACTGCACGGCAAGAACAGATCCTCAACCTGATCAAGGAAGCGATCGACAACACCGGCTTCCCGCCGACCCGCGCCGAAATCGCGAAGGAATTGGGCTTCAAGTCGGCCAACGCGGCCGAGGAGCACCTGCAGGCGCTGGCCCGCAAAGGCGCGATCGAGATCGTCTCGGGCACCTCGCGCGGCATCCGCTTGATCGGGGCGGCATCGGAGCCAGCGGTTCCGGCCATCCCGCCTGCCCTGCTGATGTCGCTGCCGCTGGTCGGCCGCGTCGCCGCGGGCTCGCCCATCCTGGCCCAGGAACATGTGGAGGCAACCTACAACGTCGACCCGGCCATGTTCGGCGCCCGCCCCGACTTCCTGCTGAAGGTGCGCGGCTGGTCGATGCGCGACGCCGGCATCATGGACGGCGACTTCCTGGCGGTCAAGAAAATTGACAGCGCCAAGAACGGCCAGATCGTCGTCGCCCGCCTGGGCGAGGACGTGACCGTCAAGCGCTACCGCAAGACCGGCGACGTGATCGAACTGCTGCCGGAAAACCCGGACTTCAAGGTGATCCGCGTCGAACCGGAAGACGAGTTCGCGCTCGAAGGGCTGGCGGTGGGGCTGATGCGTAGCTGGCACTGAGCCGCACATACCAAGTCGAACGCTGAAAGGGCCGCTAACGCGGCCTTTTTGCTTGATGGGATTTGTGCGGGGAACGGTATTGGCGAAGCGTCGCATTGCCGGGTTCCGTAGGGTGGGGTCTCGACCCCACGCGGCGCAAGGCTTGCAACTCGCCACCTCATCCGGCAGGCCGACCGTATCACTGCTGCGCGACATGGCGCGGCTGATCAATCGCTGTACCGCGTGGGGTCGAGACCCCACCCTACGAAAACAAAAGGCCGCTGACGCGGCCTTTTTGCCTTACCTCTGCGCTTACTTCGTGCGCAACGACTGGTCCTTCGGCGCCTTGTTGACGATCGCATTGTGCTCCGCGATGTAGGCCTCGGTGGCGCTGCGCCATACGGCGACGTCGGCCAGCACCATCTTGGCGCCGACCTTGGCGTCTTCCGACAGGTTTTCCTGGACCTGGGCCAGGTGGGCCTTGGCCTTTTCCATTTCCGCCAGGTTCATCAATTTGGCGACGTCAGGCGGGATCTGTTTGTCGAGCGGCGATGCGGCGTTCAGGTTCTGCACGAAGCCGTTGTAGCAGTCCTGCCACTTGTTGATCGCATTCGAGACCCGGTCGATCTCCTCGGCCTGCTTCGAGATCGCGGGCACGCGCGGCTTGGGGCAGCGGAACTTGCCGGACCGCAGTTCCTCGCCGTCGTACTTCGACATCCAGTAATCGATGTCGGCGCGGCGCGCCACGCGCTGCTTCATGATCTCGAGCGACGCGTCGGCGACCTTGTTGCCGCCGGCGGCGGCCTTCTGGAACCACATCGTCGCCTTGGCCTCGTCGACCGTGCCGGCTTCGCCATACCAGTACATCTGGCCCAGGAGCTGTTGGGCTTCGACGTTGCCGGCGTTCGCCAGCTTGGTGTACACGGCCATTGCTTCAGGATACTTCTTCTGCTCGAACAAGGCCTTGGCATTCTCCAGTTCGCCGGCATGGGCCAGGCCCGCCTGCAGCAGGCCGGCCAGCAGCAGGCCCGCAAGTGTCAGCGCATTCTTTTTCATGTATTCGCGTCGTCCAGTCAGGTGATTGAGGTCGATCAGGCGTCCAGCGCTGCCCGGAAGTCTTCCAGCAGGTCCTCGGTATCTTCGATGCCCACCGAGACCCGGATCAGGGACTCGGCGATGCCCATGCTGGCGCGGCGCTCGGCCCCCATCTCGAAGAAGATGGTGTGCGCCACCGGAATCACGAGGGTGCGCGTGTCGCCCAGGTTGCTCGCGGGGATGGCCAGCTTCAGGCGGTTCAGGTAGTCGAAGCAGTCGATGCCGTCCTTCAGCTCGAAACTGAGCAGCGAGCCGCCGGCGCGGAACAGTTCGTCCGCGATGCCGTGCTGCGGGTGCGATGCCAGGCCCGGATAGTGGACGGCGGCGACGCGTGGGTCCGCTTCCAGCATGCGCGCCAGCGCCAGCGCATTGGCGGTGGTGCGCTCCATGCGCAGCGCCAGCGTTTCGGCGCCGACCGCAATGTGGTGCGCCGCTTCCGGCCCGAGCGAGGCGCCGAAGTCGCGCAGGGCTTTCGCGCGCAGCTGGGCCATGCCCTGGGCCGCGGGCGGCTGCTTGCGGAAGTTGGCGGCGATGTTCGGGTAGGCGCTCCAGTCGAAGAGGCCCGTGTCGGTCAGCGCGCCGCCGAGGGCGATGCCGTGGCCGGCGATCGACTTGGTCAGCGAATTGACGACCAGGCCGGCACCGACCGTCTTCGGACGGAACAGATACGGCGTGGTCATGGTGTTGTCGACCACGTAGAGGATGCCGCGCTCGCGGCACAGCGCGCCGATGCGCGCCAGGTCGGCGACCTGGGTGCGCGGATTGGCGATCGTCTCGACAAACACGAAGCGGGTGTTCGGCTGCAGCGCCGCCTCGACATTGGCGACGTCGGTGGCGTCGACAAAACTCACCTGCACGCCCTGCCCCGCCACCGTCTGCCACAGGCTGTTGGTGTTACCGAACAGGAAGGAAGACGAGACGATGTGGTCGCCCTCGCGCAGCAGCGCCTGGAACAGCGCGCCGATGGCGGCCATGCCGGTGCCGAAGCACAAGGTGGCGACGCCGTCTTCCATCTTCGTGACCTTGTCTTCCAGTGCGGCGACCGTCGGGTTGCCCTGGCGGCCGTAGCGGAAGCCAGGCTCCTTGCCCTGGAACACAGAGGCAAGCTGGCGCGCATCGCCGTAGCCGAAGGCCACCGAGGTGTGGACCGGCTTGTGCAGCGAGCCTTGCTCGATCGTCTTGCGGCGATCATTGTGCAGGATGGTGGTGGTGAAACCGTACTGTTTGGTGTCGCTCATGATGCAGTCGTCCCAGCGTTATTCGGCGGCGACCGGGGGATTCAGGTTCAGCTGGGTGCGCACCACGTCGTCCGAGGACTTGCCGGAACTCTTGTGGCGATGGTGCTCCAGCTTGTCCAGGTACTCGGGCGTGACGTCGCCGGTGACGTAGACGCCGTCGAAGCAGGACGCCTCGAAGTTGGTCAGGGCCGGGTTGACGTCCGAGATCGAACGCTTCAGCGCGTCGATGTCCTGGTACACCAGGCGGTCGGCCGTGATTTCCTTGCAGACTTCCTCGACCGTGCGGCCGTAGGCGATCAGTTCGTCGCGGGTCGGCATGTCGATGCCGTAGACGTTCGGGAACAGCACCGGCGGCGCGGCCGAGGCGAAGAACACTTTACGGGCGCCGGCGTCGCGCGCCATCTGCACGATCTCGCGGCTGGTGGTGCCGCGCACGATCGAGTCGTCGACCAGCAGCACGTTCTTGTCCTTGAACTCGGAACCGATCGCGTTGAGCTTCTGGCGCACCGACTTCTTGCGCATGCCTTGGCCCGGCATGATGAAGGTGCGGCCGATGTAGCGGTTCTTGATGAAGCCTTCGCGGTATTCGACGCCGAGCTTCAGCGCCAGCTGGATCGCGGCCGGGCGCGAGGAATCGGGAATCGGCATGACGACGTCGATGTCCTCGACCGGGATTTCCTTACGGATCTTGTCGGCCAGGTATTCGCCCATTTTGAGGCGGGTGGCGTAGACCGAGGCGCCGTCGATCACCGAATCCGGACGCGCCAGGTAGACGTACTCGAAGGCGCAGGGATTGAGCGACGGATTCTCGGCGCACTGGCGCTCGTGCAATTGGCCGTCTTCGCCGATGAAGATGGCTTCGCCCGGGGCGATGTCGCGCACGAAGCGGAAACCGATGCCCTCCAGCGCCACCGATTCGCTGGCGACCATGTATTCGACACCATTCTCGCCTTCGTTCATGCCCAGGCACAGCGGACGGATGCCGAACGGATCACGGAAGGCCAGCATGCCGTGGCCTGCGATCTGGGCCACGACCGCGTAGGCGCCACGCACGCGACGGTGCACCACGCCGACCGCCTTGAACACGGCTTCGGGGGTGAGCGAGAAGCCGTCGGCGGCTTCCTGGATCTCGTGCGCCAGCACGTTGAGCAGCACCTCCGAGTCGGAATTGGTGTTGATGTGGCGGCGGTCGTTGCGGAACAGCGCCTCCTTCAGCTCGGCCTGGTTGGTCAGGTTGCCGTTGTGGGCCAGGGTGATGCCGAACGGGGCGTTCACGTAGAACGGCTGCGCCTCTTCCTCGCTCGACGAGCCGGCGGTCGGATAGCGGCAGTGGCCGATGCCGGTGTTGCCCTGGAGCGAACGCATGTTGCGGGTACGGAACACGTCGCGCACGAGGCCATTCGCCTTGTACATCGAGAACATGCTGCTGTGATTGGTTGCAATCCCCGCCGCGTCCTGGCCGCGGTGCTGCAACAGCAGCAATGCGTCATACAACAGCTGGTTGACGGGAGTTTGCGAGACGACGCCGACGATGCCACACATGGTGTGCTCCTAAGAACAGAATGCTGTTACGGAAAAGTTCAAAACTGCAGGTGCTGCGCCAGCGCAGCAGGGAGGAAGGGCTTGACGGTACGCGCGCCGGTCTCCACCAGCGGAGACAGCAGCGCGTCCTTCCAGAAATCTTGTTGGGGGATGGAAGTCATCGAACACAATATGACGGCGGCCAGCACGATTACAACGCCGCGCGCGAGGCCGAACAGGCCGCCGAGGCCACGGTCCGCCAGCGACAGTCCGGAGGCCTCGATCACGGCGCCCAGCGCCAGCGACAGCAGGCCCATCAGGATGCGCACGCCGAGGAACAGGGCGACGAAAGCGACCATCAGGCGCAGCGTTTCGCCGGGGATCAGTTCGGGCAACATCGGACCCAGTTGCGCGCCGTAGGCGTTGGACACCACGAAGGCGATCACCCAGCCCAGCAGCGACAGGATCTCCTTCACCAGGCCGCGCATGGTGCTGATGACGACCGAGGAAACCAGCACGAACAATACCAGATAATCGAAAATCGTCACGCCGCCCCGACCAAGCTTAAACCGGTACCAGGAAACCGCTGAAGCCCTGGGCGCCGAGCTTGGCGCGTGCCTTCTCGGCCTCTTCGCGGCTGCCGAACGGGCCGACCTGCACCCTGATCAGCTCGCCCGACTTGCGGGTATGAGCGCTGACGCCGGCTGCGCGCAGGCGCGCCTGCAATTCCTCGACCTTCTCCTGGCTCGCCAGGGCGGCGACCTGCACCACGAAGCGCTGGGCGGCTTCCGGCTTGTTGGCCCACTTCTCGGCGGGCTTCTCGGCCGGCTTCGCGGCGCTCTTGCCTTCGAGCAGCGCCAGTGCGCGCGCCGCATCCTCGTCCTTGGCGCGCGCCGGCAGCGGCTTGTCTTCCGCTTTCTTCGGCGCCGGCTTCTCGACGGGCTTCTCGGCCACCTTCGGTTCTGGCTTCTTCGGTTCGCTCTTGTGCTCGGCCGGCTTCGGCTCGGGCTTCTTCGGCTCGGGCTTTTTCGGCTCGGGCTTCGGCTCGGGTTCGATCCGCACCGGCTCCCTCGGATCGGCCTTGGCGACCTCGACGGTCTTGACCGGCGGCGGCAGCGCGGCCGGGGCTGGGGCAGGCGGCGCCTCGACGATTTCCTCGCCCTGGTCGACGCTCTCGGCGGCCGGCACCGGGTCGGACGGCACCGGCAGCGCCGGCGCCTTGTCCTTCGCGGGAATCTGGATCGCGATGTCGCCCACCAGCGGGCGCGGTTCGGAATCGAGCAGCATCGGCAGGCCAACGGCGGCCGCCAGCGCCAGGGCGATCGCGCCTACCAGGCGGCGGCGCGCGCGCTTCTTCTCGGGCAGCATGGGATCGCCGCCGCTGCGGCTGCGGCGCGAAGCGGCCGCGGCCTCTCCCGCGTAGGCGGCACGCTTGGCGCGGGCGCGTTCGGCGAGATTGTCGTCATCGCGGGAAAAACGGCCACTGTCCTGGGCGCTGCTTTCTTGCTTGTTTTTACTAAAGATCGAGAACAAGCCCATGCGTCTTTAATCAGTGAAGAGAGTTTTTTCGGGCCGCCATCACGCCGGCGACGGTATAGAACGAGCCAAAGACCACAATTCTATCATTCTCCCCGGCACGGCTGACGGCATTTGCGAAGGCGGCGGCCGGATCGGCAAAGTTTGTAACCGAAAAGTCGCCCTCTTTCGCACCCGCCGGGCGCAGCGCGGCCAGCTGGCACGCCAGATCCTCGCCCTTGGCCGAGCGCGGGGACGGCAGGTCGGCCACGCACCAGTGGTCGACGTACTGCGCCATCGGCGCGATCACGCCCTCGATGTCCTTGTCGGCCATGATGCCGAACACGGCGTAGGTGTAGCGGTGGAAGCCCATGTTGCCCAGGTTCTGGGCCAGCGTGGCCGCCGCATGCGGATTGTGCGCGACGTCGAGCACGGTGGTCGGACGCCCCGCCAGCACCTGGAAGCGTCCCGGCAGCTCGACCAGGGCCAGGCCGGTGCGCACTTCCTGGGCGCCGGCCGGCAGTTGCAGGCGCAGCACTTCCAGCGCCGCCAGCGCGGCCGAGGCGTTCAGCAGCTGGTTCGCGCCGCGCAAGGCCGGATAGGCCAGCGCATTGCGGCGCTGGCTGCGTCCGCCATAGCTCCACTGCTGCTGGTCGCCCTGGTAATTGAAATCGCGGCCGATCAGCCAGAGGTCGGCGCCGATGTCCTCGGCATGCTTGATCAGCGTGCTGGGCGGCATCGGGTCGCTGCAGATCGCGGCCTTGCCCGGACGGAAGATGCCGGCCTTCTCGAAGCCGATCGCTTCGCGCGTGTCGCCCAGGTAGTCGGCATGGTCGATGTCGATGCTGGTGACGATGGCGACATCGGCGTCGACCACGTTGACCGCGTCCAGGCGCCCGCCCAGGCCCACCTCGAGGATCGCGACGTCGACGCCGGCCTTCGAGATCAGGTGCATGATGGCCAGCGTGGTGAACTCGAAATAGGTCAACGAAATGTCGCCGCGTTGCGCCTCGACGACATTAAAGGCGTCCACCAGCATGGCGTCGCTCGCCATCTCGCCGTTGATGCGGGCGCGCTCGTTGAAGTCGAGGAAGTGCGGCTTGATGTACAGGCCGACGCGGTAGCCGGCGTGCAACAGGACCGATTCGAGCATCGCGCAGGTCGAGCCCTTGCCGTTGGTACCGGCGACCATGATGACCGGGCATTCGAAAGCCAGGCCCATGCGTTCCTTGACGGCGCGCACGCGTTCCAGGCCCATGTCGATGTGGGTTTCGGCGTGGCGCGACTCGATCAGCGCCAGCCAGTCGGGCAAGGTGGTGGGGAGGTTTTGCATGGGATCGTGGTAAGGATGAAACTCAAACGGAGAAAAAAACGGCCGGCAGTCCGCAAGGCGGAGGCCGGCCGTTTCGTAATTCTACAAGGACTTAGGCGATGCTTTCGGCCGGCTGATTTTGCAGCAGGGCCAGCAGGCGGGCGATTTCCTCGCGCATCTTGCGGCGGTCGACGATCATGTCGACGGCGCCCTTCTGTACCAGGAACTCGGCGCGCTGGAAGCCTTCCGGCAGTTTCTCGCGCACGGTGTTCTCGATGACGCGCGGGCCGGCGAAACCGATCAGGGCCTTCGGCTCGGCGATCACGACGTCGCCCATGAAGGCGAACGAGGCAGAGACGCCGCCCATGGTCGGGTCGGTCAGCACGCTAATGAAGGGCAGTTTCTTCTCGGACAGCTTGGTCAGCATGGCGGTGGTCTTGGCCATCTGCATCAGCGACAGCAGGCCTTCCTGCATGCGCGCGCCGCCGGTGGCGGTGATGCAGATGAAGGGCACCTTCTGCTCGAGCGCGATCTGGGCGCCGCGCGCGAAGCGCTCGCCGACGACCGAGCCCATCGAGCCGCCCATGAATTCGAATTCGAAGCAGGCGACGACGACCGGCAGGCTCATGATCGAGCCGCCCTGCACGATCAGCGCGTCGGTTTCGCCGGTGGCATCCATCGCGGCCTTCAGGCGGTCCGGGTATTTCTTGCTGTCTTTAAACTTGAGGGTGTCGACCGGCAGGGTTTCCTGGCCGATCTCGTAGCGGCCTTCCGCGTCGAGCAGCGCGTCGAGGCGCTCGCGGGCGCGGATGCGCATGTGGTGGTCGCACTTCGGGCACACGTGCAGGTTCGACTCGAGGTCGGCGCGGTACAGGACCGCTTCGCACGACGGGCACTTGACCCACAGGCCTTCCGGCATGGTCTTGCGGTTGGCAGCATCGGAGCGCTGGATTCGGGGGGGCAGCAGTTTTTCCAACCAACTCATGTTCTCTCCTTTGCGGCAATTCTTGGGGTGGCGCGTAGTGTAGCCGCTAGCGCCGGGCTTGTCGACCGCTTGAAATTCCGACAATTAGTCCTTGGCGAAGTTCCTGCCCGCCTCGGCCGTGGTGAACTCGAAACCGCCGATGCGCGCCGCAATGAGGTTATACACCCATGCGCCAAAGAGGGTGAACACGAAGCCGAACAGGGTGTAGAACAAGGGCATCAGCACCGCTGCCATCAGCGACACCCCGACGCCCTGCGTCAGCAGCGCGGGAATGGTCATGAACAGGGTGAGCGGGATCGAAATGACCAGATACAGCGCTGCCATCACCTTGGCGTTTTGCAGAATGGATACACTGACTACTTGCTTCTTCATGGAATGCCTCGTCCGTACAAACATTGAGTTTGGTTAATGTACCGTACTCGATAGCAACAAGACAAGGAAAATTGTGGGTACCAAGGCTAGAACCTTGCAGGCCTAGTCTGGCAAACAAAAAGCCGGCAGCGCGTTACCGCACGGCCGGCCTGATTGCAACGCGGGCGAGATCTACTTGATGCTGACTTCCTTGGTGGTGAACTCGAATCCGCCCACCATCGACGCCACGAGGTTGTAGATCCATGCGCCGATCAGCGTGAACACGAAGCCTGAAGCGGCGTACAACAGCGGGAACGCGATCATGGCGGCGACAGACATGCCTGCCTGGCCGGTCACGGACGCCACGGCAAGCAGAATGGCGACCATGGGCGCGGATAGCACGAGATACAGCACCGACATCGTCTTAGCGTTTTGTACTAACGAAACACGTTGGATTTGCTTTGTCATCTTGCTGACTCCGAGCAATATTGAAGTGGGGAAACCAATATAGCCCGGTCAGGGGAGTGGCATGCCGCGCCGGCTGTGCACTCCCGCTTGATCGACCTCAGGAAATTCGCTCAAAAGGATCGTGTTTAAGCCCCATCCAGCGCCGTACGGATGCCGCTCACGAAATCGCGTACCGCCGGCACGGCAGCTGCGGCGCCGGCGTTCTCGATCTCC
Source organism: Massilia haematophila (assembly GCF_042647645.1). Taxonomy (NCBI): domain Bacteria; kingdom Pseudomonadati; phylum Pseudomonadota; class Betaproteobacteria; order Burkholderiales; family Oxalobacteraceae; genus Massilia; species Massilia haematophila. The sequence goes on from NZ_JBHRVV010000001.1 coordinate 2,680,461, forward strand.
TGGATGATGCGGCTGCCGATGACGACCGCGTCGGCCACCGATGCGACCGCCTTCGCCGTCTGGCCGTCGCGGATGCCGAAGCCGACGCCGATCGGCAGGCGCACGTGTTCGCGGATGGCGGCGACGCGGCGCGCCACGTCCTCGGTATCGATGCTGCCGGCGCCGGTCACGCCCTTGAGCGAGACGTAGTAGCTGAAGCCGCTGCCGTAGCGCGCCACCTGCTGGATGCGTTGCGTGGTGGAGGTCGGCGCCAGCAGGAAGATCAGGTCGAGGTCGTTGGCGCGCATGGCCTCGGCAAAGGCCTCGCACTCTTCCGGCGGGTAGTCGACGACGATGGCGCCGTCCGCGCCGGCTTCCTTCGCGCAGCGGATGAATTCCTCGGGACCGATGCGCTCGATCGGGTTGGCGTAGCCCATCAGGACCACCGGCGTCGTGGCGTTCGTCTTGCGGAATTCGCGCACGAAGCCGAAGACATCCTGCAGGCCGATGCCGAATTTGAGGGCGCGCTCGCAGGCGCGCTGGATGACCGGGCCTTCGGCCATCGGGTCGGAGAAGGGAACGCCGAGTTCCAGGACATCGGCGCCGCCCTCGACCAGGGCGTGCATCAGCGGCACGGTGAGGTCGGGGCCGGGGTCGCCGGCGGTGATGAAGGTGACGAGGCCGGTCTTGTTCTGTTCGCGCAGGGCGGCGAAGGTGGGTTCGATGCGGGACATGGTTGTTTTCTCTATCTTGGTAGTCGGGACGGTCGTGGACTGCAGCTCGTAGTTGAACGCTTGCATATCGCGTCAAGCGTTCAACGATGGATCAGCTGAAATCCAGCCCCATCCTTTGCGCCACCGTGTGCATGTCCTTGTCGCCACGGCCCGACAGGTTGACCAGGATGATCTCGTCCTTCTTCAGGCTCGGCGCCAGCTTCACCGCGTAGGCGATCGCGTGCGAGGATTCCAGCGCCGGGATGATGCCTTCGATGCGGCAGCAGTCGTGGAAGGCGGCCAGCGCCTCGTCATCGGTAATCGACACGTACTGCGCGCGCGCCGTGTCCTTCAGCCAGGCGTGCTCGGGACCGACGCCCGGATAGTCCAGGCCGGCCGAGACCGAATGGGTCTCGATGATCTGGCCGTTCGCATCCTGCAGCAGGTAGGTGCGGTTGCCGTGCAGGACGCCGGGGAAGCCCGCGCTCAGCGAGGCCGCGTGCTTGCCGCTCTCGATGCCCTCGCCCGCCGGTTCGACGCCGACCAGCTTGACGCCCGGCTCGTCGATGTAGGGGTAGAAGATGCCCATCGCGTTCGAGCCGCCGCCGACGCAGGCCAGCACGTAGTCGGGCTGGCGGCCGGTCATGGCCGGCATCTGCACGCGGCATTCCTCGCCGATCACCGACTGGAAGTCGCGCACCATCATCGGGTACGGGTGCGGACCTGCCACCGTGCCGATGATGTAGAAGGTGTTTTCGATGTTGGTGACCCAGTCGCGCATCGCTTCGTTGAGCGCGTCCTTGAGGGTCTTGCTGCCCGACTCGACCGGCACCACGGTCGCGCCCAACAGCTTCATGCGGTAGACGTTCTGGGCCTGGCGCTTGACGTCCTCGCTGCCCATGTAGACCACGCACTCCATGCCGAAGCGGGCGCAGATGGTGGCGGTGGCCACGCCGTGCTGGCCGGCGCCGGTCTCGGCGATGATGCGCTTCTTGCCCATGCGGCGCGCCAGCAAGGCCTGGCCGATCACGTTGTTGATCTTATGGGCGCCGGTGTGGTTCAGGTCTTCGCGCTTGAAGTAGATCTGCGCGCCGCCGGCCAGTTCGGACCAGCGCTTCGCGTGGTACACCGGCGACGGGCGGCCGACGAAGTGGGCCAGCTCGTAGCGGAATTCTTCGAGGAATTCGGGGTCGGTCGAGAAACGGGCATAGGCCTCGTTCAGCTCGGCCAGCGCGTGCGACAGGGTCTCGGCGACGAAGCTGCCGCCGTAAGGACCGAAATGGCCGCGCGCGTCGGGCAGTTGGTAATCAGGGGTCTGGAACAATGCGGCGGCGGCGCCCTCAGTTCCTCGGGTCAGGTTGGTGTCTTTCATGATCGTGCTCGCTTTCGATGATGGCATCGGCTGCCCGCACCGCGGCAATGAAGTCCGCGATCTTGCGGGCGTCCTTGATCCCCTTGCTCGCCTCGACACCACTGCTGATGTCGACGGCGTAGGGACGTACGCTGGCCACCGCGTCAGTCGCGTTCTGCACGCTCAACCCACCACTCAAAACGACCCGAGGCGCGAGCTCTTTTGGGATAAGAGACCAATCGAAGACCTTTCCTGCACCGCCGTAGGCGTCCACGTAAGCGTCGAGCAACAGGCTCGAAAACCAGGGACTGGCGGCGCGGTATGCGAGTTCGCATTCTAGCAGCTGATTAGGCGTCGTGTCCGGCTTGACGCGGTAGGCCCGCACGAAAGGACGCTTCACCGCGTCCGCGATCGCCGCGCACTGTTCAAACGTCTCGTCGCCGTGGAACTGCAGCAGCGCGACCGGGGCCGCCTCCACCACCGCCCTCACCTCGTCGAGCGTCGGGTTGACGAACAGGGCGGTCGAGCTGACGTAGGGCGGCAGCGCGCGGCCCAGCGCGGCAAAGGTGTCGAGGCTCACGTAGCGCGGGCTCTTCGGGTAGAACACGAAGCCGAGCGCATCGGCGCCGGCAGCGACGGCGGCGAAGAGGTCCTGTGCGCGGGTGATGCCGCAAATTTTGACGCGGGTACGATGCATGGATAAACCTACAATTTACAGCCAGGGCAAGGGCGAGAGCAGCTCCTGCGGCAGCCCCCACTTCGGATCGTAATCGATTTTCGCGAAGTACAGGCCGTCCGGCATGAAGGTGGGCGCGGCGGCGTCGCGGTCGCGCGCGGCCAGCACCTCGGCCATCCAGTCGGGCGCGTTGCGGCCGGTGCCGACATAGACCAGGGCGCCGACGATGTTGCGCACCATGTGGTGCAGGAAAGCGCTGGCGCGCACGGTGAAGACGATGATGTCGCCGCGCCGCTCGATCGAGATTTCCTGCATGTCCTTCACCGGCGTGTTGGCCTGGCAGCCGGAAGCCCTGAACGAGCTGAAGTCGTGCAGGCCGATCAGGTGGCGCGCGGCGGCGCGCATGCGCTCGACGTCGAGCGGGCGGAACACCCAGCCGGCGCGCCCGGCCAGCAGCGCCGAGGGATTCGGGTTGTTGTACAGGACGTAGTGGTAGGTGCGCGCACGGGCCGAGAAGCGGGCGTGGAACTGGTTGCCCTCCAGGTCTGGCGCGACTTCCGCCGCCCAGCGCACCGAGATCGAATCGGGCAGGAAGGTGTTGGTGCCGCGCACCCAGCTCTGCATCGTGCGGTCCAGCTCGGTGTCGAAGTGGACCACCTGCTCGACCGCGTGGACGCCGGCGTCGGTACGGCCGGCGCAGGTCGTGTGCAGGGGCGTGCAGGCGAACTTCGCGAGCGCGATCTCGAGGGCGTCCTGCACGGTGTCGCGGGTCGGCTGTTTCTGATATCCATTCCAGCCGGTGCCGACGTACTGGAGTCCGAGTGCGATGCGCCTCACGCTACGCATCAAGCCAATTTTGCGCGCATGGCGCTGGCACGGCTGGCCTGCTCGCCGCTGCCGCCCTTGATGACTTCATCGAGCAGCTCGCGCGCGCCTTCCTTGTCGCCGATCTCCTGGTAGGCGATCGCCAGGTCGAGCTTGGTCTCCATCTCCATCTGGGCCGGGGTCAGCCCGTTCGGGATGCCCTGCTCCTGGGGCGCACTCTCGACCGCCTGCTCGAGGTCGCCAAGGTCGCCCGCGGGCAGGTCGAGGTCGAAGCCCGACATGTCGAAGCGCGGCACCGGCGTGCCCGGGTTCGGGATGGCCGGCACGTCCGGCAGCGCGAACGGATCGTCCTGCGGCGCGGCAGGCGCGGCAGGCTGGCCGAAGTCCATGGCGTCGAGGTCGAACAGCGGGTCCCTGGCCTGTCCCGAAGTGGCCGCATCGGCGACGGCTGCCTCCGGAGTCGCCGTGGCAAAGTCGAGATCGGTCGAGAAGTCGAAGTTCTGTCCTGGCGCGGCCGGGGTGGCCGGCGTCACCGGGGCAGCGTCGGCCAGGCTGAAGTCCATGGCGTCGAGGTCGAACAGCGGGTCCTTAAGCTCGGCCGCCTGCGGGGTCTGCGGCACGTCCGGCAGCGGCGGCAGTTCGAATTCCTTGGCCAGCTGGGCCATGTCGATGTCGGTCGACGGACCGCTGCTCGACAGGTCGAGGACGAAACCGTCGTCGTCGTCCTGCGGGGTCGCCGTGGCCGCGGCCGCCTGCGGGGCGGCCGGCGCGTCGAACTCCATGTCGAACGCCAGGTCGTCGAGGCTGGTGACCGGAACGTCCGGGCTCGCGGCCGTCGCCGGCGCCGGTTCCAGCGGCGCGAACGGCTCCATGTCGAACTGCAGGTCGGGAACCGCGGTGGCGTCGGCAGATGCGACCGCGCCCGGTTCGGCGACCGGGACCGGTTCGAAGCTCAGGCCGCCCAGGTCGAAGTCGAGGAGGTTGTCGTCCCTGGCGTCGGCTTTCGGGTCGATTTTCGCTTCCGTGCCCGCCTGCGGCAGCGCGGTGGCGTCCGCGCCCAGGCCCAGGCTGTCGAAATTGAACGTGGTGTCGAGCGGCGCGCCGGTGACTGCGTCGAGCGTTGCGGCCGGCTCGACGATCTCGGTGTGCTCGCCGCGGTTGCGGAAAGCCTGTTCGAGCTGCTGCGACAGCAGGGTTTGCGGATTCGCCTCGGGTGCGGCGGCAGCGGCAGCGGCAGTGGCAGCAATACCTGCGCCGGCAGCCAAGCCGCCGGCCGCGGCGCCCGCGCCGTACATCGGATTGGCCGGATCGAGCGCGCGGCCCAGGCTGGCGGCCTGCGCCCATTCGTCGCCCTTGCCGCCGGTCAGGCTGTACAGCTCGGTCGCCTGGGTTTCGAAGGCGCGCACATCCTTGCGCGCAGCATAGATTTCGAGCAGCTTGAGGCGCACCGGATGGCGGTGCGGATCGTTGCGCAGGGCTTCCTTGAGGATGTCCTCGGCCTGGGTGTCGAAGTTATACGCCAGGTAGAGCTCGGCCTCGGCCAGCGGATCGACCTCGTTGGTGTCGAGCTGGCTTGCCGACGGCGCGAAGCTGGAGTTGAACACGCTGTCGTTGGTGTCGACGCTCTGGCCGCCGGTCTCGGCGAACAGCGCCTGGCCTGACGCCGGCTGGGCGGCGCCACCCAGGATGCTCGGCTCGGCGGCGGCCACCTTCGGCGCGGCCTGCTTGCGGCGGCGCTGCGACAGGCCCAGCGCGGCCAGCAGCAGCACGGCCGCGCCGGCGCCGATGTAGACGATGTTGTCCATCAGCGTGTCGAGCAGCGACTTTTCCTGCGGCGCGGGCTTGGTCTTCGGCTTGATCTTCGGCGCCGGCTTGGCGGCTTCTTCGGTCGCGGCCGTACCTGCAGCGGCGCCTGCAGCCGAACTCTCGGCCGGCTGGGTCGGCTTCATGCCCTCGGCTGCGCGCTGGGTGGCGGCGGCGCCGGTGCCGCTCTTTACCGTGATCAGCTCTTCGAGCTGGTTCACGTTCTTTTCCAGCTCCTTGACGCGCTGCTGGGCGTCGGCCAGTTCCTTTTCCTTGGCGATCGTGTCTTCGGCGCTGGTGGTTGCACCGGCTTTATCGCCCTCACCCGCTGCCGCCGGCGCCGGCAGCGCCTTCGACAGGCGCAGCTGGTCCTGCGATTCGTTGGCGGCGGTCGGGCGTTCCTCGACCTTGGCCGTGATGCGCCCGGTCGCGCTCTGCCCGGCCGGGGCCTCGCGCGCCGGCGTGCTGGTGGCGACCTGCCCGGCCAGCTTGGCACGGTAGGCGTTGAAGTCGGCCGCATGGGCAACGACCGTGCCGCGGGCTTCGCCGCCGTCGATGTCGCGCAGGGCATCGCCGGCGGGCACCGACAGGATCTGGCCCGACTTCAGGCGGTTCATGTTGTTGCCGATAAAGGCGTCCGGGTTGGCGCGGTACAGGGCGACCAGCATCATGTCGAGCGAGACGTCGACCGGCTTGATGCGGGTGGCGATGCCGCTGAGCGTATCGCCCGACTTGACGCGGTAGCGCGACGCCGCGGCAGGCGCGCGTGGCGCGGCATTCCCGGTGGCGGCGGTCTCGTCGGCGCGGGCGCCGCTCTGCGGACGGGCCGGTGCCGGGGCCGGCTGGGCCGGCGCCTCGGCTGCCGGCGTGGCTGCGCGCGGACGTCCTGCGGCAGTGGCGGAACCGGCGGCAGCTCCGGCGGCAGACCCGGCGGCGACCTGGGCCGGCTGCGGCGCGCGCAGGTCGGCCGGGTCGAGCAGGAAGGTGTATTCGCGCACCAGGCGGCCGTTGTCCCAGGCCAGCTCCAGCAGCAGGTCGACGAACGGCTCGTTCAGCGGCTGGGTCGAGGTGATGCGGACGAACTGGCGTCCCCCGCGCTGCTCGACGTTAAAGCGCAGCGACAGCAGCGCCGGATTGAATTCGATGTTCGCCGCGCGATAGGCATCCGCCGACGCCAGCCTGGCGACCAGGCCCTTCGCTTCCTCGTTCGACACCGCCGTCAGCTCGATCTCGGCGCGCAGCGGCTGGCCGAGGGCGGACAGTACGGTCAGCTTTCCCAATCCCGCTGCAGTCGCCGCCGACGACAGCAGCACTGCACTGGCGACCGCGGCGGTGAGTGTTTTCAACGCGGACGACACGATCTGAGGGCGGCGGTTCAATGACATAGTTGAGAGCGGAAATGGTTAGCTGCGGAAAGGACGGTTTCCCGGAAGTCTCAACATATCATCATGCACTGTGGCATGCAAGCTCCACGGGGCGTAGCGAGGTCAAACTGTGGGAGGGATGCGCGAACGATGACGAATCGATATCGTCGTGGAAGGCGGGGAATTGGCGGGGTGTTAACGGGTGTGATCGGGTGATCAATGTAGGGTGGGCACTCGTGCCCACGCGGTATGGTGCGGATGATGAATCGTGAACTCTGCCATCCCAATACGTTTGCGCCTTGATTGTGCCGGAATATCGATTGATCGAAAGCCGCACCGCGTGGGCACGAGTGCCCACCCTACGAAAACCAGCGCCGTGGTTTGCTTGCGGCGCCGGCTCCGAACAACTTACTTGTCCAGCACGATGCGCAGCATGCGGCGCAGCGGCTCGGCGGCGCCCCACAGCAGCTGGTCGCCGACGGTGAAGGCCGACAGGTAGTCCGGGCCCATCGACATCTTGCGCACGCGGCCGACCGGGATGCGCAGGGTGCCGGTGACGGCTGCCGGGGTCAGGTCGACGATCGAGGCTTCGCGCGTATTCGGCACGAACTTCACCCACTCGTTGTCCGAGGCGATAATGTCGTTGATCTCGTCGAGCGGCACGTCCTTCTTCAGCTTGATGGTCAGCGCCTGCGAGTGGCAGCGCATCGCGCCGATGCGCACGCACAGGCCGTCGACCGGGATCGCCTTATTTGCGTCACCCTTGCCGAAGCCTTCGCCGCGGCCGAGGATCTTGTTGGTCTCGACGCCGGCCTTCCACTCTTCCTTCGACTGGCCGTTGCCCAGGTCCTTGTCGATCCAGGGGATCAGGTTGCCGCCCAGCGGCACGCCGAACTGTTTCGTTTCGTCGGCGCTCAGGCCGTGCTGGGTCGCCAGCACGGTGCGGTCGATTTCCAGGATGGCCGAGGCCGGGTCGTCCAGCAGGTGCTTGACGCTGCTGTTGATGGTGCCGAACTGGGTCAGCAGTTCGCGCATGTGCTGGGCGCCGCCGCCCGACGCCGCCTGGTAGGTCATGGACGTCATCCATTCGACCAGGTCGTTCTTGAACAGGCCACCCAGGCCCATCAGCATGCACGAGACGGTGCAGTTACCGCCGACGAAGTTCTTCACGCCGCGGCCCATGGCGTTCTTGATCACGTCCAGGTTGACCGGGTCGAGCACGATGACGGCGTCGTCCTTCATGCGCAGGGTCGAGGCGGCGTCGATCCAGTAGCCGTTCCAGCCGGCTGCGCGCAGCTGCGGATAGACTTCCGTCGTGTAGTCGCCGCCCTGGCAGGAGATGATGATCTCGCACTTCGACAGTTCGGCGACATCAAGCGCGCTTTTCAGTTTGGTCTCGTTCTTCGCCATCTTCGGGGCGTCGCCGCCCGGGTTCGACGTGGTGAAGAACACCGGCTCGATATGGTCGAAATCGCCCTCGTCCTGCATGCGCTTCATGAGGACCGACCCGACCATCCCGCGCCAACCCACTAGGCCTACTAACTTCATTTTGTTCCTTCACATTTCAATGATGATCATCGTTCACGCGTGGGCACGGGGCGCCCACCCTACGGTTCTCGGATTGTCAACATTGCGTGCGGGCGCGCAGCCCGCATCGCGTTATTCTAAGCGTTTCGCATTAACGCCGCTTCAGCCCAACGCGTTGACCACCGCGTCGCCCATCTGCCCGGTCGAGACACGGGTCGTGCCTTCCTCGTAGATGTCGGCGGTGCGCAGGCCTTGCGCCAGGACCCGCTTGACGGCGGCTTCGATGCGGTCGGCCTGTTCGGTTTTACCCAGCGAGAAGCGCAGCATCATCGCGGCGGACAGGATGGTCGCCAGCGGATTGGCGATGCCCTGCCCCGCGATGTCCGGCGCCGAGCCGTGCGAGGGTTCGTACAGGCCCTTGTTGTTGGCGTCCAGCGAGGCCGAGGGCAGCATGCCGATCGAACCGGTCAGCATGGCGGCGGCGTCGGACAGGATGTCGCCGAACATGTTGCCGGTGACGATGACGTCGAATTTCTTCGGTGCGCGCACCAGCTGCATCGCGGCGTTATCGACGTACATGTGCTCGAGCGCGACGTCCGGATAATCCTTGTGCACGTCGGTGACGATGTCGCGCCAGAACTGGAAGGTTTCCAGCACGTTCGCCTTGTCGACGCTGGTCACGCGCCTGTCGCGCTTTTGCGCGGCCTGGAAAGCGACGTGGGCGATGCGGCGGATCTCGCCTTCTGCATAGCGCATGGTGTCGAAGCCTTCGCGCTGGCCCTTGAACGGGCCGTCCGGGCATTCGCGCACGCCGCGCGGCTTGCCGAAATAGATGTCGCCGGTCAGTTCGCGGATGATCAGGATGTCCAGGCCCGACACCACTTCGGGTTTCAGGGTCGAGGCGCCGGCCAGTTCCGGATACAGGATGGCCGGACGCAGGTTGGCGAACAGGCCCAGCTCGCGGCGCAGGCCGAGGATCGCCTGCTCGGGGCGCAGCGCGCGCTCGAGCGTGTCGTACTTGTAGTCGCCGACGGCGCCGAACAGGACCGCGTCGGCTTCTTTCGCCAGCTTCAGGGTCGACTCGGGCAAGGGATGGCCATGGGCCGCGTAGCCGGCCCCGCCCACTTCCGCGCGCTCCATCTCGAAGGATTCGCCGAGCGCTTCCAGCACGCGCACGGCCTGGGCCATGATTTCGGGACCGATGCCGTCGCCCGGCAGGATGGCGATCTTACTCTTATGCGTCGTCATGCGTTCGTCTTTCAGATGGTGTTGGCCAGCCAGGGCTGGCGCGCCAGGTGGCGTTCCTCGAAGGCGCGGATCTCGTCGGCGTGGCGCAGGGTCAGGCCGATGTCGTCCAGGCCGTTGAGCAGGCAGTACTTGCGGAAGTCGTCGATGGCGAACTCGAGCTTGACGCGCCCGTCGGGCGTGCGCAGCACCTGGTTTTCCAGGTCGACAGTCAACTTGAAACCAATGGACGCCTTCACCTCGTTGAACAGCTGGTCGACCTGGGCTTCGGTCAGCACGATCGGCAGCAGGCCGCTCTTGTAGCAGTTGTTGAAGAAGATGTCGGCAAAGCTCGGCGCGACGATCGCCCGGAAGCCGTACTGCTGCAGCGCCCAGGGCGCGTGCTCGCGCGAGGAGCCGCAGCCGAAGTTCTTGCGGGCCAGCAGGATCGACGCACCCTGGTAACGCGGCTGGTTCAGCACGAAGTCCGGGTTCACTGGGCGGTTGCTGCAGTCCTGGCCCGGCTCGCCGTGGTCGAGGTAGCGCCATTCGTCGAACAGGTTCGGGCCGAAGCCGGTGCGCCGGATCGACTTCAGGAACTGCTTCGGAATGATGGCGTCGGTATCGACATTGGCGCGGTCGAGCGGCGCCACCAGGCCTTCGTGTACGGTGAATTTATCCATGCTCCTGCTCCCGAATCTGTTGTCTTCGTTGTTACTTGCCGCCGGCGCCGGTGACCACCTGGCCGACTTTCTGCACATCGCGGCCGAAGCCGGAAATCGTGTTGCAGCCTGCGAGAGCGATGGCAATCAGGGAGAGGGCGAATACTTTTTTCATGTTCTGTCGATGCGTTGAATGTGAATGAAAGAATGCGAATCAGAGGGCGCGCACGTCGACGAAGTGACCCGCGATGCCCGCCGCGGCGGCCATGGCCGGCGACACCAGGTGGGTGCGTCCGCCCTGGCCCTGGCGACCTTCGAAGTTGCGGTTCGAGGTCGAAGCGCAGCGCTCGCCCGGTTCGAGGCGGTCGGCGTTCATCGCCAGGCACATCGAGCAACCCGGTTCGCGCCACTCGAAGCCGGCGGCCTTGAAGATTTTATCAAGACCTTCGCGCTCGGCCTGCTCTTTCACCAGGCCCGAGCCCGGCACCACCAGCGCCAGCTTGACGTTCGAGGCGCGCTGGCGGCCGCGCACGACGGCGGCGGCAGCGCGCAGGTCCTCGATGCGCGAGTTGGTGCAGGAGCCGATGAAGACCTTGTCGATGCGGATGTCCTCGATCGCGGTATTCGGCGTCAAGGCCATGTAGGTCAGCGCCTTTTCCATGGCGTCGCGGCGCACCGCGTCCTTTTCCTGCTCGGGATCGGGCACGCGGCCGTCGATCGAGGTGACCATCTCGGGCGAGGTGCCCCAGGTGACCTGCGGCCGGATCTCGGCGGCGTCGAGCGTGACGACCATGTCGAACTTCGCGCCCGGATCGGTGTGCAGGGTGCGCCAGTAGGCGACCGCCTGCTCCCACTGCGGGCCGACTGGCGAGAACGGACGGCCCTTCACGTAATCGATGGTGGTGTCGTCGACCGCCACCATGCCGGCGCGCGCGCCCGCTTCGATCGCCATGTTACAGACCGTCATGCGCCCTTCCATCGACAGCGAGCGGATGGTCGAGCCGGCGAATTCGATGGCGTAGCCGGTGCCGCCGGCGGTGCCGATCTTGCCGATCACGGCCAGCACGATGTCCTTCGCGGTCACGCCCGGCGGCAGCGCGCCGTCGACCTGCACCAGCATGGCTTTCGACTTCTTGGCCAGCAGCGTCTGGGTCGCCAGCACGTGCTCGACCTCCGAGGTGCCGATGCCGTGCGCCAGGCAGCCGAAGGCGCCGTGGGTCGAGGTGTGCGAGTCGCCGCAGACCACCGTCATGCCCGGCAAGGTGGCGCCCTGCTCCGGGCCGATCACGTGGACGATGCCCTGGCGCTTGTCGTTCATGTTGAAGTAGGTGAGGCCGAAGCTCCTGGTGTTGGCGTCGAGCGTCTCGACCTGCAGGCGCGAAGTCGGGTCGGCGATGCCTTCGCGGCGGTCGGTGGTCGGGACGTTGTGGTCGGCCACCGCCAGGTTGGCGGAGGTGCGCCAGAGGCCGCGGCCGGCTTCGCGCAGGCCCTCGAAAGCCTGCGGGCTGGTGACTTCGTGGACCAGGTGGCGGTCGATGTACAGCACCGTCGTGCCGTCGGCGTCGGCACGCACGACGTGGGCATCCCAGAGTTTGTCGTAGAGGGTCTTTAACATGCGGTTTCCTGTGGCAGGCGCCTGAAAATGGGGAGCGCTTTTGATTATGCACATAATTGTGCAGTGCGGCAAGCGCCCCCTTTCCGCATGATCCTGCCAATTACTCTATTTCAATGCAAATTTTATTTGCACGTAAAGATAGGTATGCAAATAAAAAAAGCCTGTGCAGGAAATGCACAGGCTTTTTGTTGCATGGGCCCGCTGGCCCGATTTCACCGAAAAGGTGCGTTCCCGGGGCCTTAGGCGGCCATGCGCACCGTGCTGCGGCAGCCGTCCATCAGGAAGGACAGGCCGACCACCAGCACCAGTTCGCCTTCAGCGGAACGCGCGGTGCCGGTGATGCCTTCGACGGTCAGCGCCGTCATCGGCTTGATCACCAGGTCGGCGGTGCCGTCGACCGCTTCCACCGCCAGGATGTAGGGCTGCGGCGCGTTGATGACGATGCCGACGCGTTCCGGGGCTTCCTCGTAGCCGAGGGCGCCGGCCAGCGAGCGCACCGGCAGCGGACGGCCCTGGTCCTTCAGCACCGGGGCGCCGCCGACGTTCGAGAAGGTCTCGGGCAGCTCGACCACGCGCTCGACCACCGCCATCGGCAGCGCCAGCGAGGCGCCCGAGGTGGAGACCAGCATGGTCGGCACGATCGACAGTTCGATCGGCAGGCGGATCGCGAACTTGGTGCCCGAACCGAGCTGGGAATCGATGCGGATCGCGCCGCGGTTCTTTTCCACCGCGGTCTTGACCACGTCCATGCCCACGCCGCGGCCCGAGACCGAGGAAGCCACTTCCTTGGTCGAGAAGCCCGGCAGGAACACCAGCTGGTAGGCGTCCTCGTCGTTCGGGGCGCCGTTCTCGCCGATCAGGCCCTTCTCAAAAGCCTTCTTGCGCAGCTTGACCGGGTCCATGCCCTTGCCGTCGTCCTGCAGCACGATCATGACGCTGTTCGCTTCCTGCCAGGCTTTCAGCAGGATGAAGGCCTTGGCCGGCTTGCCGGCGGCGAGGCGGTCCTGCGGCGACTCGACGCCGTGGTCGAGCGCGTTGCGCAGCATGTGCACCAGCGGGTCGTACAGGCTGTCGACGACGACGCGGTCGACTTCGGTCTCGGCGCCTTCGATGGTCAGCTCGACGTCCTTGCCGAGGTCTTTCGCCAGCTCGCGCACCAGGCGCGGGAATTTCTGGAACAGGCGGCCCACCGGCTGCATGCGGGTCGCCAGCGTGGCGCGCTGCAGTTCGGCCGAGTAGCGCGAGGCGCGCTCCAGGGTTTCGGTCAGCGTCGCCATCAGGGTCGCGGCCTGCCCTTCGAACTTGAACTGCGACAGGCGCTCGAGCAGCACGGCGGCCTGGTTGGCGGCCTGCACCGATTCGCCGGCCACTTCCAGCAGCGCGTCGAGCTTGACCGCGTCGATGCGGATGCTCTCGTCCTTGGCCGGGGCGGCGGCGGCGCGCGCTTCGGCCACCTTGTTGTCCTGGCGGCGCTCGATGCCGTCCCAGCCCGGCTTGGCGCCGGCTGCGGCAGGGGCGGCGGCAGGCGCGGCTTCCGCTTGCGCGGCCGGGGCCGGCGCGGCAGGCGCCGATGCGTCGGCGCCGATCGCGTTCGCGGCCGGCACCACGGCGTTGTACATCGCGGTCCAGTCGAGGCCGTCCTCGCCCGCCGCGGCGGCGGCAGGTGCCGGCATGGCGGCCGGCACAGGCTCGGCTGCAAACGCGACTGCAGGCGCAGGTTCGGCAGGGGCAACCTGGGCTGCCGGCGCGGCCTCGGCCTTGCCTTCGATCGCGTCCATCAGGATGCGTTCCAGGTCCTGGGGCATCGAGGCCAGCTGTTCCGGCGCGGTGCCGTTGTTCAGGTCGCCCAGCTGGTCGGCCACGAAACCCGAGGCCTGCAGCGCCGCCTCGATCGCCAGCGGCGTCACGGGAGCGGCGCCGGTGCGCAGCGCGTCGAACAGGTTTTCGGTCAAATGGCAGGCCGCGACCAGGGCCGGCAGGCCCATGAAGCCGGCGCCGCCCTTGATCGTGTGGAAGGAGCGGAACACCGCGTTCAGCGTTTCCTTGTTTTCGGGGTCGCGTTCGAGGCGCAGCAGATGCTCTTCAACATTGACTGCCAGATCCATCGCCTCGACGACGAAATCCTTGAGCATATCGTCCATTAGAATCCCAGCTCGGCAAGAAGGTCGTCGACATTGTCCTGGTCCAGCGCCACTTCCGGCACGGACGGGCCCTGCATCAGCGGCGCCGGTGCGGCTTCCTTCTCGGCCAGCTTGGCACGGGTTTCCGGCGGCGCGTTGTCGCGCAGCAGCTGGGCCAGCTCGTTCTCGACGGTCTTGGTGATCGCGACCACTTTCTTGATCAGCTGGCCGGTGATGTCCTGGAAGTCCTGGGCCATCATGATCTCGAGCAGGCGCGCCTTTTCGGCTTCGGTCGCTTCCGAGACGGCTTGCGCGAACTGGCGCGAGTCGCCGGCCAGGGCCTTGAACTGCTCCAGGCTAAGCTTGCCCGAGAACAGGTCGTCCCAGCGCGTTTCCATGTCCTGGGCCTGCTTCGACAGCTTGTCCTGGGCCGGCATGCCGTCGTCCAGGGTGTTGAGCACCTTGTTGGCGGCCTGTTCGGTCAGCGTGGCGACGTATTCCAGGCGGTCCTGGGCGTCGACGATCTGCGACGAGGCTTCGGTCAGCGCGCGGTCGTAGCCCAGCTCGCGCAGCGAGTCGTGCAACAGGCGCACGATGCCGCCCAGGCGTTCGTACATGTTCTTGTCGCCCTCGCCTTCGGCGGAAGGTACGGCGCTAAGCGCCACATCGGTTGCCGGGGCGGCGGCCGATGCGGCGGCGGGGGCGGCGCTTTGGCCTGCGGCCACCTGCTCGAACAGCGCTTCCAGGTCGTCCTCGTCGGCGCTGGCGGCTGCCGGGGCAGGCGCGGCGGGAGCCGGCGCGGCACTGGCACGCTGGGCCGCCACTTCCTCGAAAAGTGCGTCGAAATCGTCAGCGGCGTCGGTCATAATCCCTGCTTCTCCATAATATAAATGTCGCGGTCTGCGTGCTTTGGTCCGATGGGTAATGCGGACTTTCGCGCGCGTGAACCACCTCGCTGAAAGCCCAAATAGTAGTTGGCGAGTGTAGCAGCGCAGTTGCCGTAGGTAAATGTCGGAGATCGCGTTACAACAAAATGGACAAGGAAACTTAATTCCGCGACAATAAAACCGGGCGGTTACTGAATCTTTTCACAAGCCAGGTGTTGTTTTTGTGGTCGTGCCGATTGTGCGCCGTTTTCCCGGGGGCTCTTGCTCAAGCGAGCTCATGTTTGACCAAAATCAACTGGTTGCGCTATCACAATCAAACGACCGCGTACTAGGCGCCACAATAGGTGCCTCAGGGAGGGCTCATCATGTACCGGAAAATTCTGATCACCACCGACGGTTCGGCCGTGTCGCAACACACGGCCTGCGCCGGCGTCAAGTTCGCGCAGCAAATGGGCGCCGAAGTGCTGGCCCTGTTCGTCGCGCCGGAGTACCAATATCCCGTTTACGTCGAGATCATTCCACCCTCCTACCCGAGCGAGGAGGAATACGTGGCGCAAATGAAGCGCATGGGCGAGGACTACATGGGCCGCATCATGCGATCCTGCGCCGCCGCCAGCCTGCAGCACAGCTGCATGACGGCGTTTTCCGACGCTACCGCCCTGAAGATCGTCGAGGTCGCCGAGCAGCAGGGCTGCGACCTGATCTTCATGGGTTCGCACGGGCGCAGCGGCTGGGGCCAGCTCCTGCTCGGCAGCGTGACCAACAAGGTGCTGTCGCAAACGACCAAGCCGGTGCTGGTGCACCGCCTGATCAGCGAACCGGCCGCCAGCTGAAGCGGCGCGTGGTTAAATCGAAGAGACGGCCGCGGCATGCCGCGGCCCAAGGGGGGAAGCAACATGATAAGAATCGTCATCGCAGATGATCACACCATCATGCGCGAGGGGCTCAAGCGCATCCTCGACGGCGCGCTCGACGTCGAGATCGTCGGCGAGGCCACCAACGGTTTCGAGGTGCTGTCGCTGGTGCGCCAGGGCGGCTTCGACCTGCTCCTGCTCGACCTGTCGATGCCGGGACGCAGCGGCGTCGACCTGATCCGCCAGGTGCGCAGCGAAGCGCCGAAGCTGGCGATCCTGATCCTCACCATGCACGAGGAAGAACAATACGCGGTGCGCGCGATCCGCGCCGGGGCCCAGGGCTACCTGACCAAGGAAAGCGCGGGCACCCAGCTGGTCGGCGCCATCCGCAAGGTCGCCTCCGGCCGGCCCTACATCAGCACCGAGGTCGCCGAACAGCTGGCGCTGAACATCATGGCGCCGAACGAACAACTGTTGCACAAACAACTCTCGGACCGCGAGTTCGAGGTATTTTCGCTGCTGGTGGGGGGGCAAGTCGATCACCGAGATCGCCAACAACCTGCACCTGTCGGTGAAGACGGTCAGCACCCACAAGACGCGGATCATGCAGAAGATGGGCATGACCTCGCTGTCGGAAATGGTGCAGTATGCGGTGGCGCACCGCCTGTTGGCGCCCATGAAAGCCTAGTACAGCGGCCCGGGCAAGAAGCGCCGGGTCAACACAATTTGACACCGTCCAGTCGCATTCGTGCCACCGGCGCCACACGCAGCTTGCGCAAAGCGGTATCCTGCCCGGTATCTCCTTCCCCGCCCTTCCCTCGGTAGTACGCATTTTCGGTAAGAATATTCCTACAGTCCTACCAACCCTCCTACCTACACATTCAGCCATTGCTGATACCCCTGCCGAACTCGTGTTGGCATACTGAATCCAGCGTTTCGACTTGCTTGCGATCTACTTTCCCACCGTAAGCCAAGCCTGCCGCTTTTCTGGATTCCTATTGAAGCACCGGCAAGGCCCGCATGGCCAAGCCCGAAAGTTTTCTTCACTGGAGATGAGCATGCAGTCCCAGCCAACGACAGATCAACGCAGTGCCAGCACGTCGACCATGCATTCCGCCCCGATGGAAGCCGGGCGCCAACGACAAGGCCGGCTGTGGTCCAACCTGAAGGAGGTCTGCGACCTGCTCCATATTCAGGCCGCCGTCTCGGTCAACTCCGAAGAGTTGCTGTTCCAGCACGTACAGTTCAAGACCGGCCAGCGCGTCCACACCATCGGCCAGGCCTTCGACACCCTGTACATCGTCAACTCCGGCTTCCTGAAAACCGTCCTCATCGACGAGTTCGGCAACGAGCAGGTCCTGAGCTTCCCGATGAAGGGCGACATGCTCGGCGTCGACGGCATCCACACCCGCCACTATGCTTCGGAAGCGGTGGCGCTGTCGGACTGCGACCTGATCCTGCTGCCGTTCAAGAAGCTGACCGCACTCGGCCGGGTGCACATGGAGCTGGAAAACCTGATGTACGGCGTGATGAGCCGCGAACTGGTGCGCGAACAGGCCATGATCGGCATGCTCGGCGCGCTGTCGGCCGAAGCCCGGGTGGCGCGCTTCCTGGTGTCGCTGGCCGACCGCTTCGCGGCAATGGGTTACTCGAGCAAGCTGTTCAACCTGCGCATGACGCGCCACGAGATCGGCAGCTACCTCGGCCTGACCCTGGAGACCGTGAGCCGCACCTTGTCGGCCTTTAACGAAATCGGCCTGATCACCGTCGACCAGCGCACCATCGGCATCAAGGACGCCGAGGCCCTCAAGACCCTGCGCCGCCTGCCGCCCTCGCGTTCGCGCACCAAGCAGGCCGGCGCCAAGCAGAAGGCCGAACTCGACGCCGCCGGCGACGACCAGATCCTGGCCACGGCTTGAGCGGCCCGCATCGCCGGGACAGGCCCGGCCGATGGGCGGCTCCGGAAGTTCGCGGTTTCGCAAGGAGACCGTGAACCTCCGGGGCTGTTTTTTTTGTTACTGGCGCTTGCGCGGTTTTACTGGTCGCGCGAGAGCACGCCGTCGTTCACGCGCACGGCCTCGCCGACACGGAAGCCCGGATCGTTGTCGTACTGCAGGGTCTGGGTAGCGCCGTTGCCTGCATAGCGCACCACCACTTCGTAGCGATCCTTCGCGCGGGCATTGCGTTCGACGCTGCGCCCCACCATCGCGCCGCCAACGGCGCCGGCCACCGTGGCCGCGGTGCGGCCGCTGCCGCTGCCGACCTGGTTGCCCAGCAAACCGCCGACCACGGCGCCGCCGGCCGTGCCCAGCATGCTGCTCTCCCCTTCGGCCCGGACCACGTTCACCGATTCGACCGTCGCGCAATTGGTACAGTAGCGCGCCGTTCTCGGCGCCGTGGTCGTGCGCTGGGCCGTCAGCTCGCGCCGCGCAACCGGCGGCGCGCCGTTGCGCACCAGGGTTTCGCGCAGCGTCTCGCTGGCGAAGCGGGTGCCCAGGCGCAGGTCGGCGCTGGTCCTGCTGTCGTTCCTGATGCGGTCGTGGGCGCCGACGGTATAGGTGCCGACGTACTGGCCGGGATCGGTCTCGGTCAGGTGCAGGTTGCGCGTTGCGCCGTCGATCTTGACGGTCGCGTTGCCGCCGGGCGTGCCGTACAGGTCGAAGTGCAGCTCGACGCCGGGCGCGATGCGCGGCACCTCCTCGACGTTGAAGCCGCGGATCACCGGCGTGGCCAGGCTGTCGCGCGCGTCGTATCTTGCCTGTGACTGTGACTGTGCCTGCGTCGACAGCGGCGCCAGCGCCATCGGAGCCAGCGGCAACAATGCGCACAGCAGGCTGGACAGGGTAGCTCGTACTTTCATGATTGCCTCCATCGGATAGGACAAGTCCGATACCTGGCCTTCAAGGTACGCCTGAGGGCGCGCGCCGACCGTGCGCCAGCGTACCGTGCGCAGCGAGCACAGCCGTATTAGATCCGATGACCTTACATTTGGCGGAATAAATGCGCGTAAACCGGACTCACGCGAAGCTTTTCGGGACGGTTGCGCAGCACCAGCACCACCTTCCCCATCGTATCGCGCGAGGCGGCCGACACGCAGCGCATGTTCACCACCGTCCCGCGGCTGACCTGGTGGAAGCGCTCCGGGTCCAGCTGGGGCAGCAATTCCTTCAGCGACAGGCGGATCAGGGCTTCGCTGTCGGCGGTAGCGACGTTCACGTACTTGTCGACCGCCTGGAAGAAGACGACCTCTTCCACCGGGATCATGCGCACCATGTTGCCGACCGCGGCGCGGATTACCGTCAGGCGCTCGGGCGCCGCCACCGCCGGCAGCAACGCCTGCAGCTGGGTCAGCAGACCGTCCAGGCCGCCGTTGCCCTGGCGCGCGGCCAGCAGCGCGCGCAGGCGCTCGACCGTGCGCGCCAGGCGCGCCTCGTTCGCCGGCTTGAGCACGTAGTCGGCGGCGGCCTGCTCGAAGGCGCGGACCGCGTACTCGTCGTAGGCGGTGACGAACACCACCTGCGGGAAGGGCTCGGGACCGTCCCAGCGCTCGGCCAGCTCCTCGGCCGCCTCTAGTCCGGTCTGGCCCGGCATCTTGATGTCGAGGAAGAGCACGTCAGGCTTGAGCGCCAGCGCCTGCTCGACCGCGGCCAGCCCGTTGGGCGCGGTGGCGGCGATCTCCAGCTCCGGCCACAGGCGCTGCAGGCTGCGCGCCAGGGTGGCGGCGAGGATCGGTTCGTCTTCGGCAATCAGGGCGCGGATGCTCATGGGGTCTCCAGTGGAAGGGTGAGTCGGACGATGGTGCCTTCGGGCTCCGCCTGGGCAAGGACGACGGCGGCGCGCTCGCCGTACAGCACCTGCAGGCGTTCGCGGGTGGTGGTGACGCCGACGCCGCCACCGCGGCGGGTGCCAGCCTGCCCGGCCTGGTTCAGGCCGAGCCCGCTGTCGCGCACGGTGATCTCCAGCAGGCCCTCGCTGGCATGGGCGGAAATCAGGATCTCGCCGCCGTCGATCTTCGCTTCCAGTCCATGCACGATGGCGTTCTCGACCAGCGGCTGGAGCAGCAGCGGCGGCAGGGAAGCCGCGCGCAGCGCCGGCGGCAGCGCCAGGCGGTAGGCCAGTCGCTCGCCCATGCGCACCTGCATCAGCCCGAGGTAGGCGTCCATCGCCGCGAATTCCTGTTCCAGCGTGGTGCGCTCCGAGCGCGTGGCGCCCAGGGTGGCGCGCAGGTACTGGATCAACTGGTCGAGCATCAGGCCGGCCCGGTCCGGGTCCAGCGCGATCAGCCCCTGCAGGTTGGCCAGGGTATTGAACAGCATGTGCGGCTCGATCTGCGCCTGCAGCAGGCGCAACTGGGCCTGCACCGCCTGGCGCTCGACCACTTCGGCGCGCAGGCGCGCCTCCTGGTGCTCGCGCCGGATACGGGCGACGCGCTCGCGGTGTTCGACCAGCAGCACCATCAGGCAGATGCAGAGGAAGGTCAGGACCACCATGCTCAGGCGGCCGATGGTCGGGTAGTCGACCAGGGCCGGCGGTTGGTGGCCGAACAGCAGGCCGCCCAGCCTGGTGCCAGTGTAGTGCGTGACCGCGGCCGTGACCAGCATCAGCAGCAGGAAGGCGGCCCACTGGCCGGGACGGCGTCCCGGCCCCGGCCAGAGCCGCAGGCGCGCCAGGTCGACGATGAAAAAGGCACCCACGCCGATGAAGCAGGAATACACGAGCTGCTCGTACAGGGTCTCGGGCTGGCCGACGACCAGGGTGATGCAGACCGCCGCCGCGATGCTGATGGCGGCGGCGACGCCCAGGTCCGGGAGCATGCGCGCCAGCAGGGAGCGGTGGACCCCGTCGGAGTCGGAATGGAGGGACATCGGCGCTCTCATGTTAATGAAAAGGAATGAGCGCATTGTGCCGATGCGGCTCCTGCCGGGCAAGCCGCCTGCGACGAAGCCCGCGACGACGGCGACGAAACAGGGGGCGAGCGGCGCGAAACGTGGCTTGCTAGCGTACTACTGCGTGAACCGCCTCGCCCGAGGTGACGTAGATGACGTCGCCCGCCTCGCGCGTGACGACGTGCCCGCCTGTGAAGGAGCCGAAGGACGGCAGGATCATGCGCCCGCGCCCGACCACGAAGCACGGCAGGCGCAGCGCGTCGAAGCGCGTGGCCAGCACCCAGGCCGGGTGCACGTGGCCGGCCAGCGCATAGCCGGGCGTGTCCAGGTCGGGGTGGTGGCAGAAGGCGAAGGGGCCGGCCGCGTGCGGCTCGTCCACCAGCGCGATGCCGAGGGCGGCGGCCGGGTCGCCCGCGTGGCGGTCGTGGTTGCCGCGCACCAGGGTCAGCTGCAGGTCCGGCCGGGTATGGCGCCAGGCCAGCATCGCCTGCTGCGTGCTCGACGCGTGCGCTGCGCGCGCATGCAGGAAGTCGCCCAGGAACATCACCTCGCGCGCCCCGTGGGCCTGGACCAGGGCGTCGAGCGCGTTCAGGTTCTCGGTGGTGGTCCCGCGCGGCACCGGCACCCCGAGCGCGCGGAACGAAGCGGCCTTGCCGAAGTGGATGTCGGCGATGACCAGCATCTCCCGCGCCGGCCAGTAGACCGCCTTTTCCGGCAACAGCAGCAGGCGCTCGCCCGCGACCTCGACGGCGACGTGAGCGGAACCCGCGCTCATGCGGCGGCCGCCTTTTCCAGTTCGCGCACCATGCGCGCCACCCGGTCGGACAGCTTCTCGGTGCTCACTTTCTCGCGGAAGCGCTCGACCATCAGGGCGAAGCCGAAGGGCGTGGCGCGCCGCACCTCGCGGTAGGCGATCTTCCGGGCATGCAGCTCGACCAGGGTGTCGCGCAGGCGGGTCAGTTCCAGTTCCTGTTCCAGCACCTCGCGCTCGGCTTGCGTGAGCAGCAGGTTGGCGCGGTCGTGCTTGCGGAAGACCTCGAAGAACAGCGAGGACGAGGCCTGCACCTGGCGCGTCGACTTCGGCTGGCCCGGATAGCCCTGGAACACCAGCCCGGCAATGCGCGCCACCTCGCGGAAACGCTGCTGCGACAACTGGGTCGCGTTCAGGCTCTCGAGCACGTCCTCCAGCAGCCGGCTTGTCTCGAACAGGCCGACTTCCAGCCCGGTCTCGCCGTCGAATTCGCCGGCCCAGTCGACCGGATCGGGCGAGAGCAGCTCGAAGCCGTAGTCGTTGACCGCGATCGAGAAGGTGATCGGCTGGCGCCGTCCGATGCGCCAGGCGAACAGCGAAGCCAGCCCGGTGTGCACCGAGCGCCCGGCGAACGGATAGACGAACAGGTGCCAGCCTTCGCGGCTCTTCATGGTCTCGAGCACCAGGGTGTCGCGGGTGGGCAGCGCCGACCAGCGTTGCTGGATCTCGATCAGCGGCCGGATCGCCTGCATTTCCGGCCCCTCGAAGCGCCCTTCGCCAGCCTGGCGCAGCTGCTCGAGAGCCGCGTGCGCCAGCTCCGAGGACATCGGCATCTTCGCGCCCTGCCAGCGCGCGATCGCGCCGCGGCTGCCGGTCGCGCGTTTCACGAACGCCGTCATCTCGTGCACGCGCACGAACTCCAGGATGCGCCCGCCGAACAGGAAGTGGTCGCCCGGCTTCAGGCGCGAGATGAAGGATTCCTCCATGCTGCCGATGCGCCCGCCGCTGACGTACTTCACCTGCATGGTCGCATCCGAGACGATGGTGCCGATGCCCATCCGATGTCGCCGTCCAATGGCGACATCGGGTACGCGATAGACGCCCTCCTCGTCCGGCAGCACGCGCCGGTACTCCGGGTATACGGTCAGGCTCTGCCCGCCGCGCGCGACGAAATCCAGCGCCCACTGCCACTCTTCCTCGGTCAGCTCGCGGTAGGACCAGGCGCGCCGCACTTCCTCGAACAGCTCGCCGGAGCGGAAGCCGCCGCCCAGCGCCACCGTCACCAGGTGCTGCACCAGCACGTCGAAGGGTTTGTTCGGCACATAGCGCCCTTCGATCCTGCGCTGGGCGACCGCGACCTTGGCGCCCGCCGCCTCCAGGATTTCCAGGCTGTTGGTCGGCACCAGGGTGACGCGCGAGACCCGCCCCGGCGCGTGGCCGCTGCGCCCGGCGCGCTGCAGCAGGCGCGCGATGCCCTTGGCGCTGCCGACCTGCAGCACGCGCTCGACCGGCAGGAAGTCCACACCCAGGTCGAGGCTGGCGGTGCAGATCACGGCCTTGAGTTCGCCCTTCTTGAGGCCCATCTCGACCCAGTCGCGCACCTCGCGCGCCAGCGAGCCGTGGTGCAGCGCGATCACCCCGGCCCAGTCGGGACGCGCATCGAGGATGTTCTGGTACCAGATCTCGGACTGGGCGCGGGTATTCGTGAACACCAGGGTCGCGTCGTAATGCTCGATCTCGTCGATGACCGGCTGCAGCATCTGCATGCCCAGGTGGCCGCCCCAGGGAAAGCGCGAGACGTCCTTCGGGATCAGCGAGTCGACCACGATCTGCTTCTTGGTATCGCCCTCGACCAGCACGCCCGGCGCATCCCCCAACAGCACCTGGCGTGCCAGCGTCAGGTCGCCCATCGTCGCCGAGACGCCCCAGGTGACCAGCTCCGGCCGCCAGGTGCGCAGGCGCGCCAGCGCCAGCTGCACCTGCACGCCGCGCTTGCTGCCCATCAGCTCGTGCCACTCGTCGATGACGATCATGTCGAGGTGCTTGAACTGCTCGCGGGCGGCGGCATGCGAGAGCAGCAACGACAGGCTCTCGGGCGTGGTGACCAGCGCCGTCGGCCAGCTGCGCGACTGCCGTGCGCGCTCGGCCGAGCCGGTGTCGCCGGTGCGCGCGCCGATCGTCCAGCCGGGCGCCAGCTCGGCCGCGGATTCCTCGAGTGCGCGCTGGGTGTCGGCGGCCAGTGCGCGCATCGGCGTGATCCACAGCACGCGCAGCCCGCCCGCCCGTTTGGCCTTGGCGAGGCCGCCGCGCTGCAGGGCGGCGAGCCAGACCGCGAAGGTCTTGCCGGCGCCGGTGTTCGCGTGCAGCAGCCCGGACTGCCCGGCCAGGGCAGCCTTCCATACTTCGCGCTGGAACGGAAAGGCTTTCCAGCCGCGCGCGGCGAACCAGGCGCGCACCATTGCGGGCGTCGGGCCGCTCATGCCCCCGCAGCTGCGGACGAGGCGGCCCGGCCTCGGAAGGGATCGAAATAATTGTGATTCAAGGTTTCCTGTGTCATGTCGCTTACATTCCAGTATGCCGCCGTGGCGGCCGGGGCCGCGCGGGGCTGGTCAAGGCTGCTGTTCTCGCCCGAGTGTATCGCGATCCCGGCAAAACGTCGGGACATTGACGTGCGGCATCCCACGAGAAAACGCTAGGCGAAGTGACGCGATGCGTGTATCGTCAATCGACACATTGGCATGCCATCGCCAGCCCCCTGAATGAGATGATGCAATGATTAAACGTCAACAGCGGACCGACGCCGGTCTTGCCAATGCGGTCGTACGTGGCATCAACATTCTGTCCATACGAAATCGCTCAATCGCGCAATCGTACATGGAATACAAGGAAGTGCCGCCGCGCGTCATCGAGCGCGTGCTCGACGCGCCGGCATTGCGTCGCAAGCCAAGCGAAGAGCAGGTGGCGTCGGAAGCAATCACGCCGGGCCTTTCCGGCCCTGCGGACAAATAGGCGGACGCTGTGCGGATGCAGCGCACATGCCGCAAGGCCAGCCTTGGTGATGATCGAGTTCTGGTACCCGCGCCGCTTTCCCCTCTCTCGTCGAGAACGCCATGGAAACTTCCCCTACCCTGCCAGCAGCCGCCTCGTCGCTGGGCATCTCGTTCGACGGCCGCGCCTATCACTACGAATCCCACACCTACGACCGGCTGGCGGACGCGCTCGCTTATGCGAGGCTCGACCGTGCGCGCCCCGGGCTAAGGGAAGAAACGGCGCCCCACCACTGGCGGCAATGGCCCGGCCCAACCCCCGAAGAAGCGCTGCGGATGGCGGAGCACGGGATCGCCTACGAAAGCGGCTATTACCGGTACGGGCCATACCGCTATGAGCAGCTGGCGGCCGCGATCGACTATGCCCGCCGCGAGCCCGGCCTGGCGACGGCCCGGCCGGCGAACGGCCAAGAGCAAGGGCAATGAAGAGCGCACCTGAAACGCCGCGCCCGCTCGACGCGGACCAGCTGCGCAAACTCCTGGCGCTGGCGCGCGAGCTGTTCCAGACCGACGATACGGACTACTCGCTCGCCCTGCTTGGCCGCACGCTGACCGACCTGCTCCACCCCGATTCGGCCCTATTGCTGCTGCGCGGCGCGCGGCTCGACGCCGTCGGGTTCGATCAGCGCGGCGCGGCCCGGCACACCGGGGCCGACCACCCGCTTTACGATGCCGGCATGTCCGTGCTGTCCGGCGTGACGCCTCCCGCCGGCGCAAGCAGCGGCCAGTGCGAGAACGGCAGCGCGCGCATGCTGGCCCTGGCGCTGCCGGCGCAGGACGCCGTCGCGGGCCTTGCCGTTGCGTGGCAGCACGACCTGGACCAGGCACAGCGCGACGGGAGCCGGCAGGCGCTGCTGTCCATCCTGGAACTGGGCGCCGCCGCGCTGGGCAAGATCGACGCGCGCAGCACATTGGAACGGCGGGTATCGGACCAGCAGGCACAGCTCGCGTCCACTTCGCAGGCGCATGCCACGGAACTGGCGCAGCGGGACGAGGCGGCGGTCGAGATGCGCACGCTGTCGCTGACCGACGTGCTGACAGGCTTGTACAACCGGCGCGGCTTTTTTCTACAGGCAGAACAGATTTTCAAGGTAGCCCGTCGCAAGCGCACGAAGAGCGCCGTCATCTTTGCCGACATCGACGGCCTCAAGAGCATCAACGACAAGCTCGGCCACGACATCGGCGATCGCCTCATTTGCGACGCCGCGCTCGTGTTCCGCCAGTCCTTCCGCCAGGCCGATGTGGTATCGCGCCTGGGGGGCGACGAATTCGCCGCCTTCACGCTGGACGACGAGCAGCCCGACATCATCCTGGAGCGTATCCAGGCCAACCTGCGCGCCTTCAACCTGATGGGAGAGCGGCCCTACCCGGTGTCGATCAGCGCAGGCGTGGTGCAGTGCGACCCGTGGGACGAGCATCCTCTGTCACACTATGTGGTGCTGGCAGACAAACAGATGTATTTCCACAAGCGCAGGCGGCTGCATTAGCGCGCATGCTGGGGAAGCGTGTGATCGGCCTCGATCGATTCCTCGTGCCGCGCCGTCGTGCGCTCGGCGGCCGTGCTGTCCTCCGATGACTGGAGATCGTCGTCGGCCACTTCCGGCGGGTCCAGCATATCGCGCAGCATCGCCTGCAATTCGGGCGTGTCCCAAGGTGCGCCCTGACGCTCTTTCGTATGGATGTAGTGCCTGATTTCCCGCTCCTGCTCTTCGCTCAAGGGCAAGCCGCGGAAAGTGGTTCCCGGGTTAGTCTCGTTCATGATGCTCACGCTTTCGATCGGCAACGCCACCCTGTTGCGGTCGTGCTCGACGCGGGGCGCTGCGCTGTCGGCGGCGAGACGAGGGACTGGTTCGAGCAGTCCAATCTACGCCCAATCCCTCCCGGCAGGCGCGCGCTTGCCCCGGCATGGCTGTGCGCCGGCGGAGAATGATCGCGCCGCGCTCAGGCGCGCGCCGCCGCGAGCAGGCCCTTGAGCGTATCGAGGGTATCGGCATCCTCGACCGGCTTGTCGTCGCGCCGGCGCAGGATGCGCGGGAAGCGCACCGCGATGCCCGCCTTGTGGCGTGGCGACAAGGCGATGCCCTCGAAGCCGATCTCGAACACCATGGTCGGCTTTACCGAACGCACCGGGCCGAACTTCTCGACCGTGGTCTTGCGGATCGCATTGTCGACCTGGGCGATCTCGGCGTCGGTCAGGCCGGAATAGGCTTTCGCGAACGGCACCAGCCTGCGTTCGCCGTCCTCGCCGTCCCAGACCGCGAAGGTATAGTCGGTATACAGCGAGGCGCGGCGGCCGTGGCCGGCCTGGGCATAGATCAGCACGGCGTCCACCGTGTAGGGGTCGATCTTCCACTTCCACCAGGTGCCGACGTCCTTGGTGCGTCCGACCCCGTACTGGGCGCTTTTCGCCTTGACCATCATGCCCTCGACGCCGCGCGCGCGCGATTCGGCGCGCAGCTCGGCCAGCGCTTCCCAGGAATCGGCATGCACCAGCGGCGAGATTTTGATCTGCGGCTGGTCGAGCTGGGCGACCTGGGTTTCCAGCAGCGCGCGCCGTTCAATCTGGGGCAGCGCGCGCAGGTCGACGCCGTCCAGTTCCAGCAGGTCGTAGCAGACCAGCACCGCAGGCAGCTCGGCCAGCAGCTTGGCCGACAGGGTCTTGCGGCCGATGCGGCGCTGCAGCTCGGCGAACGGGGCCGGTACGTCATGCAGGTGGTCCCAGACCAGCACCTCGCCATCGAGCACGGTGCCCTCCGGCAGGCGCACGTTGCACAGCTCCGGGAAACGCTCCGAGATCAAATCCTCGCCGCGCGACCACAGGTAGTTCTGGCCGCCGCGCCGCACCAGCTGGGCGCGGATGCCGTCGTACTTATCGTGGTTCAATGTACGTGTCTCATACTCGATTGAGGCCCAGAAACACCGGTTATGCCTAGTAGCCAAAGCCATCTTACCCGGTCAGAACCCTTGAGACAGGCTCAAGACCTCAGCAGATCGACTTTTTGAGACACGCCGCTCATGATGGGCTAAAGACAAGACCAGAGCGCCAAAATTCGTTAACAATCAGTGAGTTGCTGCAGACGTGCTCACAACGATCGAAAGTAGCTCATCGCTCTCAATAATTGGATCGGCCTATCCTAATGTGCCTCGCCCGCAGCAACTGGAGCAGTACTGCTGTCAAACGATGTTACCTCCGCAGCAATTGCAGCCCATAATTGGTCTCGTTCTGCCTGGCTCGAAGGAAGGTATGCATACGCAATCAGCGACAAAGGATGTACGCCGATTACTGTAGCGATTTGGTCAACTTTTGTGATCGTAGGTGCCTTCATTCCACGCTCTAAGCTACTCAGGTACGTTCGGCTCGACACCTCCGAGAAGTCTTCTTGAGGCCATCTCGAAAAACCTCGGCCAAGATGCGTACGGCTGGGTAGAATCCTGACATCGAACCAAGCCAGCGAGTGCCGTCATGATGAAACCCCGGGTCAGCCTATTTGCCGAGCAGGAGCGTGAAGATCGGCGTGCAAAACTGGGCGATCCATTGGTAGGCCTGGTCGAGCACGTGGATTTCGAGGCGCTGGCGGCACGCATCGATGCCGCCGCGCCGCGTCCTTCGCGCGCCAAGGGCGGCCGACCGCCGTACCCGACAGTCCTGATGATCAAGATCCTGGTGCTGCAACAGCTCTACAACCTGGCCGACGACGCGCTGGAGTATCAGTTGCTGGACCGTCGCAGCTTCCTGCGTTTTCTGGACCTGACCGAAAGCAGCAGCATCCCGGACGCCAAGACGATCTGGCTGTTTCGTGATCGGCTGGCCCAGGCTGGCGTTGGCAATCAGGTATTCGAGCAGGTCCAGCAACAACTGCTGTCGCAAGGCTATCTGGCTCGCTGCGGCCAGATCGTCGACGCCTCGCTGGTCCAGGCCCCGGTCCAGCGCAACAAGCGAGAGGAAGCTGAAATGGTCAAGGAAGGCACGATGCCGCTGGGCTGGAAACCGCACAAGCGCGCGCAAAAGGATGTCGATGCCAAGTGGACCAAAAAGCACGGCAAGAACCACTTTGGCTACAAGCTGCACGCCAGCGTCGACAAGCGTTGCAAGCTGATCCGCAAGATCGCCATCACGCATGCTGCCGTGGCCGATACCAGTGTCTTCGAGGAGTTGCTCGACCTGAGCAACACCAGCCGGGATGTCTATGCCGACCGTGGCTACCCCAGCATTGAACGCGAAGCCCGGTTGAAGGAAGCCGGCTGGCGCGTGCATATTCAGCGGCGCGGCCATGCGACCAAAGGCATTTCCGAGACGCAGAAACGGCGCAATCGCGCAATTGCGACCCCACGTGCTCGTGTCGAGCACGTGTTTGGCGCCTTGGCTCAAATGGGTGGCAAACTGGTGCGCTGTCTGGGAATTGTGCGCACCACGTTCGTCTTGCAGTTGAAGGCTGCCAGCTACAACCTCAAGCGACTCGTGTTTTTGAAAGAACGAGGCCTGGCGCCGTTCTAAAACGGCAGTTTGGCAGCCTGCGGCTGCCGAATATGCTCGGCCCGACATGCTCGGCGCTTTCAAAATCCGGCTACCAAGGCGATGCTGGAACGCGGAATCACGCTTCACATTGCATTGCTGATGTGGAAAGCGGGTTATTCGAGGTGACCTTGAGTTAGCTCGCGGCTCTTCCGTGCTTTCTGCAGTCCTAGTCCAAACCGTTTGAGTAACACCACATGTACCTCCGCACAAAAGGTACGATGTACTCACGTCGAACACTTTAGGGCTACAATCTATAGTGTTCATTGATGACTTTCGGGGAAGCAGATGATTACGACGCATGAGGCTCATGAGGCACCGATGTTCTCAATAGGGCCTAGATTTTCGACCTGGCGTACTGCAACCCTTACTTTCGGAATGCCTTACGTCTTCGTCAACTATGGTCTAAAGGAAGGGCGCCTTTGGGTCTACCAGACCTCGATTCTTTGGGATAGCAACGACGTGCTAGATTTTTGCCGGCGTTTGAAAGCTAACAAGTTTGCAAAAATCGTTGATATTTCTGTGTTGGAACCTTTTAGACGGGAAAAAAAACAAACATGGCGTTGGACAAAGGTTCTGGAAGTTCGCTCGTATGAAGAGGATTCTGTAGAGCACCCAGTCTATATTAACGAGGCTGGTGAAGCAGTAGGGCTAACTCCAGAAGAGGCAAAGCGAAAAATGAAGCTGATCTGCAAGACCCCTCGCAATTCTGCTTGATG
The DNA here is from genome assembly GCF_042647645.1 of Massilia haematophila. NCBI lineage: Bacteria > Pseudomonadati > Pseudomonadota > Betaproteobacteria > Burkholderiales > Oxalobacteraceae > Massilia > Massilia haematophila. Next base: position 2,709,977 of record NZ_JBHRVV010000001.1, read on the forward strand.
CACAGTGCTTGATCCGTGTTTACGGCGATAGGTAATTCGCCAACGCGGTCAAATGAGCTCGGCTCTTACGGGTAGCTCAACCTTTATGTGTCCCCCCGGGGATGCGTTCTTCACGAGTGTAAAGTTGGATATTCCAACAGTTCGTGTCTGCTTCCGACCCAAAGAGGACATTGCAGTTCCCTCAGTCAACCCTGCGGCTGTCGAATAGGTGTAAATGCAACCTCCGCCTTCGAGGTCGTATAGCCTTCGATAAACCCGCTTGAAATTTCTTCCATTGCGCCGGGTGCAAGCCATATAAAGGCCGCTATCGCAAGCAAGTCTCGGTTATTTTTTTTGAAGCCGTACACTAGAACGGCGGCCCCCGCCACGAAGTAAAACAGAGAAACTAAAAACATCCTGCCCCCTTCGATTTCAAAGTTAATTTTAGTTGGAGGCCACGCACCAGAGCCTCCGCTTCCGACTGCAAGTGGGCGAGCGACGACTAGGCGTTAGGAACTGATAGAGCGCAGCTTGCATATGCGCAGCAGCATGCGCCCAGTTGCAAACAGGGCAACGGCGATCAATACGACGTTGCGAACCATCAGCAGAGGCGTATCCCACGCACGTGCACCTTGGTCGATCAGCCCGAAGTAAAAGATTGACTGGCAGATAATGAGCACCCACAGCAGACGCTTATACTTGGCGACCTGCGATGCTGTGTCAGTAAAGATTTCCGGCGTGCGCGTGGCGTTCCGCGGGGTGCGCCACACATGCCAGCCAACCGAGCTGTCAACATGATCCCATCCGGCGTCGGCAAACAACTGAAGGTAATCTGCGGAGGCCTTCCATACGCGGAAGTCAAGGCGATAGGTCATTTCCGCCGGTTCGCCGCGCTTGAATACCCATCTAGAACGCAGGCAGTCGACGCGCTGCAAGTGCAGCCCTTGATGCGCCAATTCCTCCAGCCAACGGTCCAGTGCCTCGTCGTTGTCATCCAAGACGATCTTGAACTTAGTGACCAATTGATCGCTCATACTCCATTTTCCTTCTTCAAAAACGTAGCAGTTTCATTCCCGCTTCGAACCATGATGTTCAACCGGCGCAGTTGTTCGGCCAGCACGTCCCGCCCTCGGTCTGTCAATGCATAAGACTTACGGCGTGCTTCTTCCTTGACCATCACAATCAAGCCCTGCTTTTCCAAAGTGGCAAAGGCGCCGTATAGGGTGCCGGGCCCAATGACCACGGTGCCTTCGCTCATCACCTCGACCTTTTGCATGAGGGCGTATCCATGCAGGGGTTCGTTGAGGGCGACCATGATGTAATAGGTCGCTTCTGACAGAGGAAGGTATTTCAAGTAATCGTGCGTCGACATGCGTACTCCTCATTTTTTGCATTGGCACCCGATATATCTTTATTCGGTACATTGCATTCCGATATAACGAGTAACGATATAGTAGCAGAGTTAAGTTGCTTGTCAGCAAAAAATACCGCTGGTATTGGGGGAAAGACTTCGGGGATATTCCACAGGCCCATGACCGACACACGATGCGCGCCGAAGTCAGCGCTGTCTCAGCTGGGTTCGTCTTGTGAGGAGATCGTAGGGCGAATCAACGACTTGCGCGCTAGAGCTTTGAGCTACCGGTCGCAGCTTACGCCGATCGCCCAGTCAATGACGATATGTAAAGCTGACTTGCAGTGATGCGGCGCGAATGTCCGCTTTTGGCCCAGGCTGTGTAAAAACGCCACCCTAGGCGAAATCGCTGTGCGTCTTCGATTGTTTGCGCCACGGCTTTCAGAACCTCATCGCCAACCTCGTGACCATGCGTATCGTTAACGCGCTTGAAAAAATCAATTTCGAGCACGGCAAAGACGAGGTCGTGCGATAGCGCCGGACTGCAGAGAATGCCTGCGCGGCCTGCTGGGCCAGCCAGCTGCGGTTGTGGATGCCGGTCAGCGGGTCATACGTGGCGTCCTGGAGCAGCTTCGTTTCAACCGACAAGGCATGACTGCGAATGGCGACTGAAATGCGCATCTGCATGAAAGCCACCGCGATTGCGGAGCCGTGCAGGAGCAGGCCCCTCGCCAGCTCAGGCAAGGTGCATTGCACGACGCTGCACAGGATAAATAGTACACCCGGCGGTGCGATGACCATTGCAAAACGGCCGGACCCGTTGGCAATAAATGGAATCAGGAAAAGGCCGATGACGATACCCCCCACTCCCTCGACGAGACCGCCGTCGAGCTGGGCGGTTGCAAGGATGACGCCACTGGAGAACATCTAGTGTATCCACGCTGCTCGAAACTGCGCGGACCAGCTGGAAATGAGCGGCCAAAATCCTATTGCAGCCAATCCGGCAAACAGCACGCGGGTCATGCCCGATTGCAGTGAGTTTGCGGGATCGCGCAAGAGGTCCCACACCGAATAGACGATGAGCAGCGCGGCCAGTGCCGGTCCCAGGGCTGCGGAGTTGGCCAAGCGAAAAGAAGCTGTAGCCACGGCGGCTGCCAGCATACGCCTTCAAGGGTTCCATCCGGATTCCTGAAGCGGAAGTCATCAACGCCCTGCACGTGAATGGGGAGATTGATGCAGCGGTGCAGGAGCGTCGAATTTTGGAGTCGGTGGGCCGGAAGGCAAAGTAGGTGTCTCCCGAAAATCTCGTACTCTTCTAGCCCTTCTTGGGACACGCTGCCACGCCGTTGTTGCTGAGCTCACACATATATGTCTAAGGCAAAATTTATGCAGTCATTTCTATTGCCTGTAGGAATGTTCTTACGTAGACTCATGGTCTTGCCTTTAACGTTGGCGGTCGTCGACGTCCAACCCATTTCTGAGCAGCCTTCCACGAAAGTACTTGTATGAAACTCAGCCGTAAACTTCCTCTCTGCTTCGCAGCCGTCGCCTTGGTGGTGGCGTGCGCCGGTTTCTTCGGCCTGGCAGAGCTGAACCGTTCCATCAGTACCTACGAGGGGGCAGTGACCAGCTACAGCCACGCCCAAGGAGTCGAGACCCTGCAATCGAGCTTCAAGACCCAGATTCAGGAATGGAAGAATACGCTCCTGCGTGGCAAGGATGATGCCCAGCGCGCCAGGTTCTGGAAATCGTTCCAGGACGGCGAACGCAAGGTGGCCGACGAAGTGGCAAGCCTGGTCAAGGCGCTGCCGTCTGGCCAGGAGCGCGAGGTCCTCGAACAGTTCGCACAGGCGCACGCGCAGATGGGCCAGGACTACCGCAAAGGTTTCGAGCAATTCGAGGCCGCCGGCTTCGATTCGGCAGCAGGTGACAATGCCGTCAAGGGCAAGGACCGCGCGCCGTCCGAATTACTGGTGAAGGTACGCAAGCAGATCGTGGCCAAAACAGAAAACAATGTTGCGCAAGCTGCCGCGAGCAGCGAGCGCGCGACATCGCTGAGCCTGCTGGCCATGGTGCTGGGTGCCGGTGCCGCGATCCTCGCCGGGGTCGTTGTGTCGCGCTCGATCGTGCGGCCGATCGACCACGCAGTCAAGGTGGCACAGGCGGTCGCCGGGGGCGACCTGCGGGCCCGCATTGACGTGACATCGAACGACGAAACAGGCCAGATGCTCGACGCGCTCAAGACGATGAATGCCAGCCTGACGGGCATCGTGGCGAAAGTGCGCAGCGGCGCCGAGACGATCTCGGTGGCGTCGAGCGAAATCGCGCAGGGCAACCTCGACCTCTCGAGCCGTACCGAACAGCAAGCCAGCGCGCTGGAAGAAACCGCGGCATCGATGGAAGAACTGACCTCGACGGTGAAACAGAACGCGGAAAATACGCGCCAGGCAAACCAGCTGGCCGCCAGTGCCTGCGACATTGCGGTCAAGGGCGGCGACGTCGTCGAGCGCGCGGTGGGCACGATGGCATCGATCACGGAATCGTCGAAACAGATCGCGGACATCATCGGCGTCATCGAAGGCATCGCGTTCCAGACGAATATCCTGGCGCTCAACGCGGCAGTGGAAGCGGCCCGTGCCGGTGAACAGGGACGCGGCTTTGCCGTCGTCGCCTCCGAAGTGCGCAACCTGGCCCAGCGTTCGGCAACGGCGGCCAAGGAAATCAAGACCCTGATCGGCGCTTCGAGCGAGCGCGTCGAGGCCGGCAGCGTCCTCGTCAATGAGGCGGGCGCGACCATGAAGGAAATCGTCGCCAGCGTCCAGCGGGTCATGCAGGTCATGACCGAAATTAACGCCTCGACTTCGGAGCAGGGTGCGGGCATCGATCAGGTCAACCGTGCGGTTGCGGAAATGGACAGTGCAGTCCAGCAGAACGCCGCCCTGGTCGAGGAAGCGGCGGCAGCTGCCCAGGCGCTGAGCGAACAGACAATCGCCCTGAACCAGGTCGTGAGCGTGTTCAAGCTCGATGGCGATGCGCATGCGGCCAACGATCACCTGCCGGCACGAAGCCGCCAACCGGCGCGCGCCGCTGGTGCGGCCGGTGGCGGTTTGGTCCGGATCGCCTGAACGAAGCACCGCAGCCGGGGAAGCCCGGACCGGCTGCGTGCACAATCCGTCGCGCCCCGGGGCCCGGCGAATTTTTATCGTCAGCGCCGGCGCCGGAGAAGCATCCTGCGGTTCCGGCGCAATCAGCTGCTTGGCGCCAGCGTCTTTTCGCGGAACTCGCACAGGTCGTTAGTGATGCCGTTCCGGCAGTGCTGGACGGCCACCAAGCGGCCCAACCCATGGCTCGCCCGTCAACGGGACCATGCTAATGCAGTCGGCGGGTACGGCGCCAGGCACAGGTCGCACCCCGTGCACGGGCTCGGCACTATGGTATGCATCTGCTTGGCTGGCCGATAATCGCATCCACCGGATAGGCCTGGATGCACAAAGTGCAGCCGATACAGAGCGATTCGTCGAGACGCTTTATATCGCACATTACCGGCAAAACCTTGCACGATCGTACAGGCAGAATGCCCGGTACCGGGCAAAATCTCGCACGATCCGTGCAAGGCAGTGCACCTCCTATTCGTGAAGTCTAGTCAGAAGTGCTCGGCCATGGCATTCAATCCATCTGCGAACACGGTCGCAATCTTAACACCCGCACTCTGCCCGCGTACGTCCGCTAACGACCCAAAGCAGACATAGTTGGAGAGGTCCATAGCAGCGCTCGCGTGTCTAAAGAGGCCATGGCGATTCAGTCCATAATCGCGCATGTGTTCAGTATTAATGTGCAAAACAGTGTTTGAAGAGTTGCACTTTTCGTTGAAAGCAGACACTACGTGTACCATTAGCAGAACAATCGTCGAGAATTAACCCGTGCTCTGTCTGCTCAGGAGGAGACGCGCCGCAGGACAGCAACGAGATGCTCTGGATCTACTGGTTTGATCAAGTGTTCGTCGAAACCGGCGGAGGCTGACTCTGCAAGGTCTTCCTTTCGGGCGCGTCCCGTCAATGCGATAAGAAAAGGTCTTGGTGAAATGAGCGTGAGCTGCCGTGCGACCTGGAGCCCGTCGGTACATGGCATGCCAAGGTCGAGAATGGCAACGTCAAATCGACGCTCGCTAAACATTTGCAGGGCCTGGTCTCCATCATAGGCTACTGCAACATCCGCACCACGGGCGCGAAGCAACAGAGCTAATGAGTCGGCTGCGTCGACGTTGTCATCGGCGACCAATATAGTCGTGTTCAACTTCGACGTTGCCGCGTCGTTCGTGGATGGAGCAAATGCCGCCTGCTGGTTAGCCGCCAAGGGTAAATCGAAGGTAAACGTGCAACCTTTGTTCTTCCCTTCGCTCTTTACAGTTAGCGTTCCGCCATGCAGCTCTGCCAGTCCCCGCGAAAGCGACAAGCCGATTCCCAGGCCTCCTTGTGCCAGGTGGCGCGCACTTCCCACCTGTACAAATGCTTCGAAGACGTGGGGCAACATTTTGGATTCGATGCCGATGCCGTTGTCACGAACGATGAACGCGCAGCTTTGGTCTGCCGCCTGCAACTGGACCTCGATTCGCCCGCCTGGCGGCGTGTACTTAGCCGAATTGTTCAACAGATTCGACATGATCTGTGCAATTCGCACCGGGTCAGCATTGACCCATATCGGTCCGTCCGGTAGTTTGACTTCGACATGGTGCCGTGCGGCCTCGAGAAGAGGCATGCTAACCTGAAGTGCCTCATGTACCAGGCTGGTCATATCTACCAGCTCTTTACGCAGTTGGATCTTGCCGCGACTGATACGCGATACATCGAGCAGGTCATCGAGCAAGCGCGCCATGCGAGTGCTCTGCCGACTGATCATCGAGGCGATCCACGTGACTCGCGCCGGATCTGCACCTTGACTTAGCAGAAGAGAAGCTGCGTTGGCGATTGGCGCCAAAGGATTGCGCAGTTCGTGCGCCAACGTGGCAATGAACGTATCCTTTCGCTGCTCGGCTTCCTTGACCTGTTCCATTGCCGTCTTGCGCTCGGTAATATCGAGAGCGAGGGAAAAGAGGGCGTCGACCTCACCCGATTCATCACGCAAGACCGAATTATGCCATTCGCATTCAATGACGCGCCCATCACGCGTGAGGTTGCGGTTCTCGCTTTTGATGTAGTTCGCTTCGCCGCTGATGAGCGCCTCCGCTATCGCGTGTACGGCCGGGATGTCATCTGGATGAACGAATTTCAGCGTATCGATCGACTTGCCGATTACCTCGGCAGCCGAATAGCCGAACAGCTCTTCTGCACGCTTGCTCCACCTGCGCACGATACGATCGCGATCCCATTCAACAGCAGTCAAGGGGGTGTTTTCCAGAAGGGCCTGCAGGCGCGCGAGGTAACGCTGCAGCGCCTGATCGGCCTGAATCCGCTCGGTAACATCATTGACGACGACAACTTTCGCTGCTAGGCCACCTGCGGCATCATGTATCGCCGTGCCACTTACCGAAACGACCCGCTTAGCGTCATCATCGAACAGTTCCATGATCTGACCTTCAAACGAGCCCTGGGCGCCGACTCGACGGGCCTGGGCGACGACCAGATCCATGAAACTGGAATTGCCATGGCCGCCCTCATTGCCCGTCGCGCGGGTACTGATAAGTGCCATCCCACGTTCATTGATGATGGGAGAGTCCCGGCTTTCATCGAAGACAAAAACACCCTCAGGCAGCTTGCGTAGAACTGCCGCGAGTAGTGTGTTGGATTTTTCGCGAACGCGGACCTCGATAATGCTGTCGACTGCCGCCCTAAGTCTCGCGTTCATGGTCAGGTTTTCCATGCCAAGAATGCCTAGCATCAGAATCGAGCCCAGCAAACTAGCCAATCTGCCGACATAAAACCCGAGGTCGAATGACTGGTTCTCGAACGAAGTCGCCAGCGCGACGTCGAAAATCCATGTCAGCATAGCCACGCTCAGCCATCCGTCGAGCAGCGTACAGGGCCGCTTTGCCAGCACTGCTGCAAACCCCCACAGTGAGATGAGGATAACAACGCTGATTCCAATTTCGTAGTTTGCCGCATGACGGTTCGCCGCTAGCGCAGGCACGATGGTATCGAGCCCGGAAAGAACGGCGACCCCGGCAACCGACAAGATAAAAACGAGCACGATCAGCTGGCGCCGGAGCAATGGGCCTGACAGCTCCATGCTTGTTAATGCATAGCCGAGCACTGCTAGAGAAAACGTGCCGTGCCAGATAAGGTAGAGCCAGTCGTTCAGCTGAATGCTCTCGCTAACCTCGGAAAAGGCAATGAGTTCCGGGAAAAGGAAGGTGTAGACGCAAGCGCACACAGAAGAGACAAAGTAACCAAAGGAAAGTAGAGAGACGGCGACAGAACGACGTAGTTGCAGCTGCCCCAGCAGGAGCAAGGCGGTAAGCAGGTTCGTGATTGCAAGCCCTACACTCTGCATCGCGATTGTGCCGAGTGCAGGACTGACAAGCTTTCCGACGTATGGGAGAACGGCGATATATCCGGCGATGCCCGCTGACAGGACAAGCACTATGACGACCCACTGGCTTTTTTGCAGCCTTCTGTTTGCGAGGTCTACCAAATCGGTCTCAATGCTAAGGGGCATGTCTGCTCTGTCGGTGTCGTGGGCGCGCTCGCGCAGTCGGAGAATGGCTCCTCAATCCTACAACAAAATCTTCCTTACAGTTGATCAAACGAAATAAAATTCGGTGTCGGGGGGGCTTGCTTCAGATGTCAACGAAAGAAACATACTGGACACATAAGCTATGCAAGGCTGCAACCAGCAGGCGTTTCGACACTGGCAGGAGCTGGCTCGTCAGGCGAGTTCAATATGCGCGCATGTCCGCGACGTCTTACCGACCGCGTGAAACGAAGAGTTAGGTTAATTGTCGTATCGACGCAAATTCGCCACATCATATAAGTTTCCACTGGGAAACTATCTTATAATAAATCCTAGGCGCCCGCAGAAGGGCCATTTATCAAGGCCTGGAACCATGTTGTATCGTCGCTATCAAATTTTTCCGCACTGTCGCGCCATTGCGGTGCTGGCCGTACTTCTTTGTGTAGGCGGACCAGCATTTGCTCAAATGACACCGCTGCGTGAGCGCTTGGTTGAGATTGAAGAAGTTACACGTATTTCGCCTCAGCGTGCTCTGCGTCAGCTCGACGAAATAAAGCCAGAGGTAGAGCGCGCAAGCCCGGCCGAGCAAGCCGCGTTTCTGAGCGCGTCCAGTGACGCCCTGCATCGTTCAGGACGAAATGCGGAAGCCATTGCACTGTCTGATCGTGCAATGAATATCGGTGCACGTCTTCACGACACCGACGTTATCGCACGTGCCTCTCTTGCAAAGGCTTATGCCCTATTTCGGTTAGACAAAGTCGCTGAAGCACATCGTCTTGTCTGGGAAGCCGAAAAACTTGCCAGCAACACCAAGGACGCCCGCCTTCGTGTTTTGCTGCTCATCGCATCTGGGGATTCATACGTTGACGAGGGCAACTTCACTAATGCACTCGAGAAGCTCCAGTCCGCCACTACGGTCGCACGCAACAGCGGTGATCCGCTGCTGGCCGTAATTTCACTGCGCTCGCTCGCGCTGTTGTATGACCGTATGCGCGAGTACGACAAGGGTTTCGCGTTGCTGGACGAAGCGGTGATTGCCGCAAAAAAGACTAACTCGCTTGGGCGTCTGGCGCTTCTGAAGAGCACTGAATATGCGCTCGCGATGGACTCCAATCAACTACCGCGTGCCTTGAAGGCTATGCTCACTGCCCTCCAGCTGCAGCGCAAACTCGATGCAGGTCCCTTGATTGGCGTCTCGCTGGTCAACTTGGCCGATTGCTATTTGAAACTGCATGACTACCCGAAAGCATTGTCGTATGCTCAGCAGGCGCTAGAGCAAGCGAACCGCTTCAATGACGAGCCCTTGGCTGCGACTGCACGCTTGAACATTGGCCAAGCTTATCTGCACATGGGACGTCGGCTCGAAGGGAAGAAATACATGCAGTTGGGCATGAACCAGTACGAGAAAGCGGGTAGTAAACCAGAACTGCAAATGGTAATGGGTGAGTATGCAGATGCCTTGGCAAATGCAGGGGATTTTCCCAGCGCGGTGACTGCTTACAAGCGTGAGCGCACACTGCTGAGCGAGCTTTTCGAGGAGCGCCGCCAGAAAGCGATGTCTGAGCTGCAGGAACGGTACGAGGCAGACAGCAGGCAGCGCCAGATCGAGATGCTGCGCAAGGAAAATCAAGTCAAGTCGGTAGAAATTGACAACCGTCGACTTCAGCAGCGTGTCTGGTGGTTGCTGGCAGTAGTATCCGCTCTAGTTTCGATCATTGTGGCAGCGCTGTATCGCAAAGTGCGCCAAGCCAACGCGCAACTCGAAACCAAGAATCAGGAGCTCAAGCAGCAGAGTGCTCGGGATCCCCTGACTGCACTGTATAACCGACGCCATTTCCAAGAGTTCATGCGCGGGCATCAGGAAATCGTTCAGCGGACTATGAGCTCCAGCGAAGACATGGTCAGCGCGATTTTCTTGCTTGACGTTGATCATTTTAAGACCATCAATGATACCCATGGACATGCCGCTGGGGATGCAGTGCTTAAAGAGATCGCTAGTTCAATGCGTGACATCCTGCGCGAAACAGACATGATCGTGAGGTGGGGAGGTGAAGAGTTCCTGGCTTTCCTGCCCTCAGTGCGTCGAGGAAGCCTGGAGGATGTCGCATACCGCCTGCTTACGGGCATTCCAGCCCGTTGCATTGATTACCAGGGCACTAAATTGTCAGTCAATGTATCAATTGGCTTTGCACCCTTCCCCTTGACGCCAGGTTCGTCGGCAGTTTCTTGGGAGCGAGCGATCAATCTCGTCGATATGGCGCTATACCTGGCCAAGGGACATGGACGGAATCGCGGATATGGCGTGCAGAGCTTCTGTGACGTTAACGATGCTGCGATGACAGAAATCGAGCTCGATATCGAAGCTGCGTGGAAGGCAGGGAAAATTGATCTTTTAATGGTTCACGGCGCCCCAATGCAGATGCTGTCAGTTGCATGAAGAGCATGCATACGCTTCTAAGCAGATGCGCGATAGATAGCAATTGAAATCGGCTGCCATGACTGACCTATACATGCTGCTCTTAGGTCAAAAACATATGTAGTAGGGCAAGGAAAAGATTAGCCCTATAGTCAAGCATTAACAACGAGAAAAAATTTGCGACTGAGGCTTTAGCGCGACCCCAAGCGCATTGGTACAGAACGCGATGACCTTTCGGATGTATCGCCAACACCATGACCTGCGACAGCTTTACACAGTTGAAGGTTTCCCTTTTGTCGGGTGTACCGGACTTAACAAAGGATTTTGTTCTAAGGAGTTCTGTCTTGTGCCACCTGATGTCTCCCCTAGGACGCGCATGGTAACGTCGAGCGGCACGCAGTGCTTGTCCATGAAACGTGCAACAGCCAATTTTCCGCTAGTTCTCATCATATGGATTGCAATATCGACTTTGAAGGCCGTAGCTTTGTCACGTCGTTCAATCATGTTCAGTTCCTCGCGGCGCCTTACTGATTACATACTGCTGATCAGACGCTGACCATGCTACCATTGGTAGCTTACTGCTGCCCAGTGCACAATAGCTGTCCATTCTAGGCAATGGAAGAGCTGCGTTGATCCGCCCCATTAAAAGCCCAATGTCTTCAGGATTCCTTGATTCATCGGTTAAACGCAACCACAAGCCGATAGCCCCACAAGCCTTAGCAAGCGCATCCTCACGTTGATGAGCGTCTGCAGCTCTGCGCATTTGGGCATCAACCTCGGCTAGTGTACAGCTCAGCAGATCACGATAAGTCCAATTAGGTTCGTTGTTCAACATCGTGCAGTCTCCTATGCTCTCATTGTCTAGCTCACTGTCTATTTTTGGACAACTACAGCCGGGTCACGTTATTTCAAATACGTAGGCCGTTTGTATGAGTCAACTTGCTTTTTGATTGTTCTTACAAAGCAAAGTAGACGATGGAACTTAAGTACTTTTAGCCTACGAAGGCACGCTTACATAACAAGTCAAAAATATCGTTGCAAAACCCGTGCAATTGCAGCAGGTAAAAATCTTTATCCAGCTGCCACATGGTTTTCGTACTCAGGGGTTGACTAGCAAGGCCGTTTAGCATCGGTAGAAACTGCGGCTCAACGTTGCGCGGCAGGGCGCGTTTACGGTTCCGAACTGTGGTGGAAATACAAAAACAGCATCCACAAGGCTGCAGCTACTTTCCGTTGGAAGCGCTAAGCCGGCATTGAAAAAAGAGGCAGTGATTCTTTTCAACCATCTGCCCCACAACGGAGAACCACCACTTTACCTCATGCGCTAGTGTTCGATCCTCACTAAAAGTCACAATTTTGTCAAACTTGTGTGATAGTTAGGTGGTCAAAAGGCAACCCGATCCAACGGCCAAGAGCGCGCTTAAAAGGTGATCATACCAACCACATCGTGTGGTACTTGATCACGCTCGAAAAATGAACCTGGACATCCAGCTACACCGGTTGCCAGCTGGGTTGTAGCTCAGCTAGCACACGGACGAGCGATTCTTTCGCCGGTGCGCCGATGTTTCGGTGCATTATGAAATGACCGTCCCGATGCCCCTCCTTCGTCGCTGTTGAAGCAAAGTCTGGCGCCTGTTCACTTGTTGGAATGAGTTAAAAACGAAGAGTGACTCTAGCGCAATCTCTCATAATGGAGAGTGAACAAGGATTGCTGTATATGCAATAGTAGCGCCACGTAAAAGTACGGCAGCGCAAGACTGTCACTTCATCTTCTGAAGTCTTAATACTTTGCGGAGTCCAAAAATTATGTCCTCAAAAATCGAGCTGCAATTGATGCTCATCGATTCCGATGTTGACTTACTGTTCCTCTTAAAAGCCTTGCTCGAGTTGACCGGTTGTAAAGTACAAACTGCCAAAAGTTACACCGAAGCTTTTGAATTGATTGAAGCAGGTACACCCGATGTTATCTTCACTGAACTTTTCTTGAACCAATTAACAATTCTCGAGTTGAGCAAGAAAATTCGATCGATGCCTCGTGCCAACGATACATTGCTTGTTGCGCTAACCGGTCACTACTACAGCGGCATAGCACAAGATGCTTGGACAGCCGGGTTTGACAGGTTTTTACTCAAACCAGTTCAATTTGATCAGATCCTAGTTATCCTAAGGCGTGTAGCAAAAATAAGTAGGCGCAATGTTGGCGAATCGGTCAGTCTGCCTAAGGCGGCTGCTTAATTGGCTAGCATTGTTCAAGCAAGGACCTTGTGCCGGTCATCATGAGGCGAATCGAGGACAAATATGAGGACTCGTTGAACGTTTTAATCGTAGCTGACTGTTTCAATGCCTATCACCATCGCTAGAACGCACATTGATATTGCTCAAGCTAAGTGTCGCCCACGGCAGGGAAGTCATTTGCCCATAAATAATAATTTCGCATACTGAGCAGACGTCCGGTTCTGGCCAATCTCGGCCCTTGATCTCAGCATAGCAGGTCAACATGGCCGAAAAATCGCAGACTGTCACGAAGGACCGGGTCCGACCCAGAGCGGACCTATCCGGTTAAGTCAGAGTTGCTTTGCGCGCAGCGTTAGGCACTGCAGTGCGGTGCTTACAGTCGGCGGCCTGCCTGTTCCCTGAACAATCCGCATCAACCCGTGGGTTAAACTAGCGTATTCAGATCTACCGACTTTACGCATGCTCTACAAGTACCTTAGCCCTGAGCGCATCGATGTACTTCAGAATCTCAAGATTCGTTTCACTCAGCCTTGCAGCCTAAACGACCCGTTCGAGTCCGCGCTGCTCATCCGGACGGATGCTTTCCAGACGTTTAAAGAGAACTTGGAGAGGGAAGCTGCGAACCTCGCTCCCAAAAGCGAACAGGACAGGCAGCTTCTCGAGGAAACCAAGGCCGAGTTGCTCGAGCAGGCAAAGCATTCCATGGCGCCGCACGCGGTTGGACGGGAACTAAGCGATTACCTGAACCGGTCGCAGGGTGTGCTGTCACTGTCGCGGACGAACGATAGCCTGTTGATGTGGGCGCATTATTGCAATTCGCATCGAGGATATGTGCTGGGCTTGGACGACACCCATCCATGGTTTTACCAACAGAACGGGCTCGGCGAATCTACGCGGCCGCACAACGTGATCTACACCTCTAGGCGTATCGCCGTTCAAGAGGATGCCGAGGATCTCTACGACAGACTGCTCTGCTACAAGTCCCTCGAATGGGCGTATGAGCAGGAAGTGAGAATATTCAGGACCTTTGGTGCGCATGACGAACCATCTGTCGACAACGACATCAACAAGGTACATCTCTTCGATATTCCAAAGGAATGCATCAAGGAGATCTACATCGGCGCCAACGCCGATTCCTCATTATTTAATGCGGTTTTCGAGGCCATCTTCCGCAAGAAACTGGACGTCAAGATTTTCGTGGCCTACGTCGACGACGAGCGGTACGCGTTGAATTTCCGCCCTATCGAGGACCATTCACCGGATTGAACGGCTCCTAGCCTTTCACGCGCCTCCACGCCGTATCGCGCAATACGTGCTGCGATGCCCCGTCGGCGCAGCCAAGCCCGATATGCACGTGAAGCGTAGGCCCGATCGGCATGCAACTTAGCTGGACGTTTGCGTGCACGGTTGCGAAGCCCCCTGATCTACAGCTGCCGAGCTCGCCACAATCTTCCCTCTCTCACTCAAATTCATGTTGTGTATAGCCGAGCCGCGGAGCTTGCGACGTTCATTGGGCGGCGATCGCCTCGATCCATTCCTCGCTCGTGATTTCCAAGCGCTTGAGGATATTCGCGGCGAGGAAGGCGGGAATTGTCGGATTGTTGCCGTAATGGTCGCCCAGTCGGAACGGCCGCTTGGCCTTGCGCAGCAACTTGATCTCTGAGCCTTTACCTTGAGCGATCTCAACACCGCAATATTCCAGCAGCTTGAAAAAGTATCGTCGTCGCAGCTGCGGCAGCCTGACGGTTCCCGTACTGACATCCTCGGCAAGTGCTGCGGGCGTCTCGACGAGATCGGCTTCCTGTGCGGGCTGCTGTCCATCCGATGCCCTGGCCAGCGATACATACAGCAGGGTTTCGTCCGCCGAGGCACCTATATCGACCTCCACTGGCTCGACATCGGTTCGGTCTAAGTAATAATGCTGAATGTTGAGGTAATCCTTGACCAGCTGCGCATGGACTTGCTTGAGTAGCCACCAGGACAGCGTCACCGCGGCTTCCGCGCCAAATACCTTGTCGAGCGTAAGCCAAGGATGCATCCACCAGCTGACGCGACCATCATATCGGCTTTGTTGAGCAAATCGAGTGAAGGCCGAGCTGACGCTGTTTGTAATCAGTTTTACAACACTGGGACCGTGACCGGGGTACCCAGCCGAGTGAAGCGGTTGAGCACGGCAGCGCGTATCTGCAATTCGGCCACCTGACGATCGAAGTCGCGTGCCATGACCCGTTCGCCCAACAGCTTGAAGCAGCGCATTTTGGTTTCGACAAGACTGCGCCGGTGGTAGCCGCTCCACTTTTTCCAGATCGCCCGACCCAGTCTGCGCGTCGTGTGCAAGATCTCGTTGCGTGCATCGGCACCGCAGCGGTTCGCCTTCCAGGGCTTGGCGTTCTTGCGGGTTGGGATGATGGCATGGGCGGCGCGCAAGGCGATCGCCTCGTGACAGTCCTTCGTGTCGTAAGCCCCATCGCCACTAACGCTGGCGATGGACTCGTCGGCTGGAATTTGATCCAGCAGCGCTGGCAGGACAGGCGCGTCGCCGATACTGTTGTCGGTTACTTCCATCGCCCGGATCTCGAGCGTGGACGCGTCGATCCCGAGGTGCACCTTGCGCCACTGGCGGCGATAGTCCGCGCCATGCTTTTTCGTCTTCCATTCGCCTTCGCCCAACATCTTGATGCCCGTGCTGTCCACCAGCAAATGCAAGCCTGTCGTAGTCGGCGTGGCGCCAATGGCCACCTGTAGTGTTTTTTGCCGCCGACTTACCGTGCTGTAGTCCGGCACCGGCCAATGAAGTCCAGCCAAGCGCAGCAGGCTTTGCGCCATGCCCATGGCCTGCCGTAATGGTAAATTGAAGAGGCACTTGATGCTCAGGCAGAACTGGATCGCCTCGTCGCTGAACGTCTGGCTGCGCCCGCGCTTGCCGCTCGGCTGGCCGTGCCAGTTCATCTTCGGATCAAGCCAGATCAGCAGCGAACCGCGTGACTTGAGGGCTTCGTTGTACGTCTTCCAGTTGGTCGTGCGGTACTTCTGTGGGGCTGGTTTCATCCGCTCAGGCTACCAGACCTGCGGGAGCTACGCTGGTCGAGCCTGATTTGCGCAACAAAGCCGCCCTCTTATGTACTTTGGTAAGGCCTGGAACCAGCGTGTAACAAGGATGGGTTCTACGTAGCAGAAAAGATTTGATGTGCGACAGCGATAGACCCCGACGCGGCTGATTTTTCAACTGGCTCAATGTCCGCTTCTGGCCGATAGCGGACGGTCGGAACTGCTCAGTGTACTCGGCTGTTGCCTGCTGAGCAACTACAGGGTTTTGTTAGGCGCTCTAAGTAACCGAGCTTGAAACAAGAGTGTCCGCTATTAACAGTACACTTCACCCACCTTTGGCCGACTCAATCAAGTGAACGTTTGTCGAAACTAGGTTCTCCCGCGCCCCGCCCGCTCTATGTGCCTGGTTTTCGTGACGTTGGAGCAACAACGTGAGGACCTGAACCTGATTTGCCAGCTTCTCGTTGAGCGCGCGTAGAGAGCGAATCTCCTCGCGATACCGATCCTCGACAGGTTCTGTCGCGTTGTTGATCAAACGGCGGAAATTGGCCGAAAACGGAGCTGCGCCCCTCACACTGGACGGACCACTCCTGCCATCGCAGAAAATTGGTCGGCGAACGACATCGCCTCGGCGCCGTCGATCTCGAACTGACCTTTGCGGATCATGTGAATCAGCTCAATTCCAGCCAGCACCGAACTGGCGGACCGGAACGATTTGAAGTTGAGCATCGGCCTGGTCACCCGCTTAATAGCCCGATGGTCCTGCTCGACGATGTTGTTGAGGTATTTGACTTGGCGTACCGCAATCCGGACGTCGCGACCAGCGTTGACCTCGTCGATCGCCGCCTTATTGGCACCACTCTTGTCCATCGCGATCTTGTCGGGATTGCCGTTCGCACCCATCGCCTTTTCGAAGAAGCGCTTCGCTGCAGGCATGTCGCGCTTGGCCGTTAGCAGGAAGTCGACAGTCTTGCCCTGCTTGTCGACGGCGCGGTAGAGGTATTTCCAGACCCCTTTGACCTTGATATAGGTCTCATCCATTCGCCAGCTGCCACCGACGGGGCGCTTGTATTTCCGGGCCATCTTCTCGATGAGCGGCAGGAAACGAACCGCCCACCGGTTGATCGACGAATGGTCGACCGACACGCCGCGCTCTTCCATCATCTCCTCGAGGTGCCGGTAACTCAGCGGGTAGGCTGCATACCAACGGATGCAGACCAGGATCACGTCGATAGGAAAACGCATCCCTTTGAAGTTGAGCATATCGATTCGTCCTGGGTTCGGGCGCCGCAGTTTACCCGATTGACCCGTCGACGTTCCCTAATGCGACAGAACCGGCAGGTCGGCCTGTCTTCGCCGGCGCCACCCGCGTAAAACCCATACTGGCAAGATCAAGCTCTTCGACAAAAACATCAACTACACGGACTGGATTATCTTCAGTCACGTAGTCGTCCAAATGCTCAGGCAGCAGCGTGCCTTGTCCGCGTTCTTCGCCTTCAATAAAGCGCTTCATTTGGGACCCTAGTGATGAGATACTTCCTCAACGTTTACCGGATCGGTTTCGTTTACATCGGCCTACGTTTTTACACAGCCTGGGCCGAGAGCCGACACTCAAAATGCTCAGTGAACGGGGGCATTGTCTCCAAAAGCAGCGGTCTTGTTGATTAATGTAAAGACGAGTCACTTCCGATTCGTGGAACCTGGCCCCTTGAGCAGTGGCTGTACTAAGCGGTCGTCTCGAGTCACGCCGTCACAGACTCATGCGATTTTACGGTGTCGGAATCTTTTACACGTTTTTTTCAGGAAAATCTTAACGCACTGAATTGAATCATATTTTCTATGTGGCATGGTTATTGCTATGACGTAATCACTAAAAGTTAACTTGAAAGGGTAACTCCACATGGGAAGCGGAAAAATTTCTAACGTTTTGTGGAACGCGATGCGCCATCAGGTGGGTGCAGCTCTTCGAACCCAACCCGCCGTCCGAGACGCGGCCGCCAAGGTAGAAACTTGGATGTTGAGGCAACAACATTCGGTTGGAAGGATCGCTCCCTCGGTGATTCGACCAAGTCCCCATCTGATCATGCTTGCCCTAACAAGTTATTGCAATTTGCGCTGCCAGGGGTGCAAATACGGCCGGGATTTCATGGCAGGTTCGCAGTTGAGCTGGGAACACATCCGGGACGTGCTCGACGATGCCAGGGAAGCGGGCATCTACAATGTCCGGCTCTACGGCGGGGAGCCGCTACTTCACCCGGATCTGCCAAGGATCGTCGCCTACTGCAAAGAAATTGGGCTTTCGCCTATGGTAACCACCAATGCCGTCGTCCTCTCGTCTCGAATCGACGAGCTGTATGCGGCAGGGCTGAGAGACCTGTCCATCGGTTTTTACGGAGTTGGCGCCGAATACGACGAGTACACCCAGAGGCCCGGGCGCGCAAGGCGAATGGAGGCGAGTATTGCCGATGTCAGGCAAAAGTATGGCGATACAGTCAAGATGCAGCTCAACTGGTTACTGCGGCGCCAAACCTGTAATCGGGAATCCCTCCGGGAGGCATTCGAATTTGCGCGCAAGTACAACACGACCTTGCAGGTCGATATGGTGCACTACTCCTTGCCCTACTTTACAGAGGGTCCGGATCGCGAACTCCAGTTCCGCGATGAGGACAGGGAAGCGATTGATGTCGTTATCAATGACTTGCTAATGTTAAAAGAGCAGTACCCCGAGATGATTCGCCATACACCTGAAGCGATTCGTTCGATGCCGGACTGGTTGCTGCTCGGTCCGAAAATGAAGGTTCCCTGTGCCGCCCGCGAAATGATATGGGTGGGCGCAGATGGTACGGTGCAGCTGTGCTACGTCACGTTCAAGCTCGGAAACCTGCATGACATGCGCCTGCGCGACATGCTGTACACGCCGACACATACTGCAGCTTCGCGTGCCGCATTTTCGGTTGACTGTCCAAACTGTCATTGTGGCGCCGGCGATCGGATCATGCGCGATGCACGGTCCGTTGGCAAATATAAGGCGTAAGCCGCCAACTGCGCAACACGGCGATGTGGCAAAAAAATAAAACGGCTGACCAGACACGAACCATCCAGGCAAGGCCAGGCTTCCCCGATGCTGCATGGAAGGATGCGCCGCTCATCGTGCACGTCATTTACCGGTTCGATTTTGGCGGACTGGAAATGCTGCTTGCCGAGTGTATCCGCCGCATCCCTCGACAGAGATATCGCCACGCTATCATCTGCATCAGCGGGTATTCCGCTTTTGTGGAAAAAATCGAGGGCACCGGCACGCCTGTTTATAGCCTCGACAAACCAGCCGGTCTGGGCCTTTCCGCGCACCTCAGGCTCTGGAAACTGCTCAGAACGCTACGTCCGACGATCTTGCATACCTACTGCATAAGTGCCGTCGAATATACGGCGACAGGAATGTTGGCAAGCGTGCCGGTCCGCTTCCATTCCGAACACGGTCGTAACCTGAACGAAGCAGACGGACGCAATCTCAAGTACAACGTATTGCGCCGTGTGATGGCGCTGTTGATGCATTCCTGCATTGCGGTGTCCAGTGACTTGCAAAGCTGGCTTGCGGACATCGTTCGCGTGCCCCGGTCGAAAATCTCCTGCATTTCAAATGGGGTCGATACAGACAAGTTCTCGCCAGGTTCGATGCAGCTTCCCCCAGGGCCTGCACATGCCTCCCGGCCGAACCGTTTCGTGATCGGGACGGTAGGTCGTGTGTCTGAGGTGAAAAATCAGGCGGCCCTTGTTGACGCCTTTGTCCTTTTGCTGGACCGTTTAAGGGGGAGCAGGCCGGAACTGTCACTGACCATTATTGGCGACGGGCCGCTGTTGACGCCATTGAAGGAAAAAATCTCCGCCTTGGGGATTGCTCATCTAGTATCTACCCCAGGGGCTCGCAATGACATCGCGGAAATTATGAAAACATTCTCCGTGTTTGTACTGCCGTCACTCTCGGAAGCAATGCCAGTAGCGGCGCTGGAAGCGATGGCAACCGGAGTGCCGGTAATTGCTTCCCGTGTGGGCGGACTTCCCGATATCGTCAAGGAAAACATAACCGGCATGTTGGTAGACTCGCCGTGTCCCGAGTATCTCGTAGAAGCAATTGCTGAGTATGTTCAAAATCCGGATATGGGAAAACGGCATGGTGCAGCCGGTCGCAAGTTCGTCGAACAACATCATGGTATTGATCGGATGGTAAACGAATACTTGGCTCTTTACGATGCCGCTGCGAGACACAATTAATGAGCTAAGTTCGTTTGTAACTGCTACAACTGTCCTTGACGTGACGTCTGCATTGATGCGTGCACGCTTTCGGCCCACCGTGCATTCGGTGGGCAAGCACGACCAGCCGGGTCACAGCCCTTAACTAGAGTACGTTCCTCCAACAACCAGCGGCACTGCGATTTACAGACCGGCTAAATCCGATATGGGAATCGGCCAACACGATGCTCCCCAATGCTGGGCTGATGACTGCTCCTGGCCGATAGCGGACGGTCGGAACTGCTCAGTGTACTCGGCTGTTGCCTGCTGAGCAACTACAGGGTTTTGTTAGGCGCTCTAAGTAACCGAGCTTGAAACAAGAGTGTCCGCTATTAACAGTACACTTCACCCACCTTTGGCCGACTCAATCAAGTGAACGTTTGTCGAAACTAGGTTCTCCCGCGCCCCGCCCGCTCTATGTGCCTGGTTTTCGTGACGTTGGAGCAACAACGTGAGGACCTGAACCTGATTTGCCAGCTTCTCGTTGAGCGCGCGTAGAGAGCGAATCTCCTCGCGATACCGATCCTCGACATTCGCCAACTCGTCCCGCAGGCGATCTGCAACAACCTGCGGGTGGGAGGCTGCCGCGTTGGTTTGAAGCTGCTTTACATTTGCAAAGAACTCGTCACGTAAGTCGATAGCGCGATTGAGCGTCGCCCTCCCGATCCCCGCTTCCACGGCAAGGTTGGTTGCGGTCAGTTCATGACTGCTCGATACGATGGGCTTTCCGGCAAGGAGGCGCGTCGCTGCAGCCTTAATCTTTGCACGGGCCTCATCTGACACCTTAGACGGTTTCTGATTCGTCAATTTGACCTCTCTTCCTTCCGTGTGTCTTCCTCCAGCACCATGGACACTTCCTGGCGAGCTTGCATAATCCGCTCGATCTGTCCGCTCGGCAGCTCTTTGTGATGGACAAGGTACTGATCGAGTTCTCCGGCGTGCTTCAGCCAGCGCACCTTATGCTCGGCTGTGACGTAAGAGTTCGCACAACTGTTCGGGCGGCATGCTTCACGGCGCGGTGCCGTGGAACCACCGCACTGTGCATAGTTCGGGTCAAAGCTACAGTCGCTCAACAAGCCCGGATACAAGTGCTTAGCTCGATGCTTGAGCAGCGCGCGCAACCGTGCTCCGTCGGCGACCATGGGTCCGCCTCCGATCGATGTCTGTATGGATTCGAATTCACGCTCGAGTACGACCGCTCCTGGTCCGGCGAGTTTTACTCCCCGATGCCAGTCATCGTATCGGTCGACCAGACTGTCAAGCGCGCCAAGCATCCGCTCTTCGTCCAACTCGGCTGCAAAACCGGAGGCACTCATGCCACCGTAGCCTTCCATGATTTGTATTCCAAGATGCTTGAAGTGCCGCATACCTGCCACAGTGCCAAACGGACGATTGACAATGTGCCACGCAAGGGTGCGGCGGAATTGTCGGGAACCAAAGCTCCAAACCTGCCCTTCCCATTCCGGAATGGGTTGTGTCATCGTTGAGCGCTTCGCCAGGACGTTGACATGGTCTCGGAACAGGTCGAGCAGACGACCGATGCCTTGCCCAATTGGCAGATCGTCGCGGCTCTGCTTGAACGAATCGGAGAGCCTGAGCCCGAACAAATAGCATTCCTTCGGTGACCCCATGACCTCGTGCAAGCGCTCAATGACCTGAACCGTTTTTGCTACCTCATCGATCGCGACCCACTGCTCCGGATCTCCCATCACGTTGCGCGCTTTCCACACACGGCTCCGGATATACCAACGTGTGTGGCCACCGTCATCCGATCCCTGTCGACGCAAACATCCTCGACGCATATCTTGTACTTCAGAGTCACGCATGCCGGTCAAATACGCAACAACAATAAATCCTGCGAGTACCAGCATGGTCATCTCCCGGACCAGCGCCTTGCCGATAAGGGAGCCGCGTCGGAGCATAACCAGCGTTTCCCTAGGCAATTTCGCAGCACACTGCCAGTCCAATCCGATTTCATCGGCCGCCTGTAGCAAGAGCCCCTGAATGTGCGCTGAATTGGTCGCACTTTCGCCGATAATCTTTTTCTTCAGGTGGGTTACAGCAAGGAGAATTTGCGCATCACTCATGGTTTCACTTGCCCAAGCCCGCGTACGGGTCACCCAACCAGTGGCAGCCCTCGTCTTCCTGTCATTGACTAGCGCCTCAAATTGGTCGTCTGTCGGAAGTACGGGAGAATGCGACGGCAATCCGCCCCCTGTGACCCTTAAGTGTGTCAGGTACTGCTCCAGTCGTTGCTCGACGCGCCGAGCATTGATACCGTCGGCCGCCGGACGCTTGTTCAGCTGAGCTTCCAAAGCGTGAATGATGTCTGCGCTGAATTCGTCGATATACCGAAACGCCCATTGCAACAACGGGCCGGCAAGGGCCTCTGGAATTCGCGGAGTCGTGTTCTCTGGATTCTTGGCGCCATGCTGCACGCCGGTCACGCGAGAGCCGCTGCGTCCTCTCCATGGGTTGAATTGCAGCGGTTCCGAAATATGATCACGATAGGCGTAGAGAAGCTTCAACTGATAAACGTGAGCCTCCACGGGTATACCTTCGACCTTGGAGCGAGCCAGCCAGCAGTCCAACATCTCTTGGGTAACCTCGGCCATGGACTCTATTCCTTCTGCTTCATGCAAAGCTGCGAAAGTCCTAATCAGTCCTGTCGTATTTGAGTGCATAGTCGCCGGCTTGCTGACGCGATAGCCCCCTGCCGCGAAGCGGACACGTGTGTAGGAAAACTCCTTGAGGGCGACCTGGATTGCCGCCGGACCGACTCGGGCAAAGTCAATTCGGTACGGAACATCGTGCTGATTGGGGGCGAGAATGACCTCGTTCACATGCCATACGTCTTGTCCGAACCGGAGTACGCTGGGCTCGCCCGACTTCGTTGCAAACCCAGCGAACACAAGCGCGTTGTCGGGGACTCGTTGGTTTGGGTGGCCTTGGATCTTGGGCTTCGTACGCGCGCGCTCAGGCATTACACCATCCCATTCAAGATGATTGCCGGAGGCAGGATAGGGACGTCGTGATCAGCGTTAGCAACCGCTTGCGCTTGCGTGATCATCGGCTCGGGAAATCTCGGCAAGATGACACGTTCAATATTCAAGTAGCCCATGCCGTGCAAGTGGTTCCATTCGGCGTCACCCATGGTCTCCCGCTCGTTTTCAAGCCAAGTCCGGTACGCTAAGATTTTGGGCAGATGTCGCTCAAGGACCACAGCGTTGTTGCACTCAAGGCATATTCCGGGTCGCGATGTACAGGTCTCCCCCTTCTTGCCAAAGGGCGATGTGTGCAAGTCCAGACATCCGGACACCCACATATCACGCGCGCCTGTCGCCAGTTCTTTGGCGTCTGAGACGTCCAGCCCAGCTTCTTCGGCAATCCCTTCCGCAGTTGTCGATACCGCGACTCGAGGTTGCAGTACAGCCTGCATCGCCGCACGCTGCGCGTCTTCAATTGTTGAGTCGTGGGTCTCAGCAAGCGCGGGAATGTTTCCGTAATTCGCAGCTGCTACGGCCCGGCTGTGGTCCTGACGTGCGAACCTGTCGATTTGCCCGCTAGTAGTCTTATACCAGCGCTCCTTGTGGGATTTACGAAGACGCGCTGGCTCTAAAGTCGTGAGAAGCGTGCCGTCGTCGCCCGCAAGCCCGATCTCCGCGCAGAATGTCCCTAACGCCTCTTTTACTTGGGCACGAAAACGAACCTGATGTACTCTTGGACCAGATGCCGCAACGAAAAGGAACGGTAGTTGAGTGAATCGTCGCACGCGTTCGGTAATTGCGATGACCTTTGCAACTAGGCCGCCTGCACTGAAGTATCCATTTGCCCTGAACCGTTCACTGTGCCGCTTATGCCCCGCCCGGTACTTTGTCGTTGTAAGCGTCACATGATTTCGAGTGATGTTGCTTCGGCAGTCGACATGAAGCTCCATGATTTCGGCGGGTGTCCAGCCGGTCTCAAGTGCGATCAGGATAAAGAACGGGGTGAGATCAATGGGAGTTGGGAAGATCCTCGTGTTTACCGATGTCAGCGACTCCGCTCCCCGCTCTCGTAACGACGTCCTCATACCTTGGGCAAGGTAAGTGGACGGCAGGGGACCGATCTCGTTCGCAAGCCAAGCCTGATTCGCCGGTTGGCACCACGCCTCGATGTCGCGCCCCCGCGGGTCAGTGCCAGAGGACAGCAGTTGCTCTGCTTCGACCGCCAGTCGCGCGACTATCTTTGGGATTCTTTCGCGGCATGCAACTACCAGCTGATCGACCACATGTGGGGAGTAGCTGTCCCTCGGGGTACGGGTTGGACTGCCCTGCGGATGGATATATCCCAATCGCTCCTTGGCGGGCCCGTTTAGCGCATGCTCGGGCAACTCTTTAAGCACGCGGAAGACGTCCATGCAGGTATCGTACGCCGACCACCCAGAAGCTGGCCCTTGAGGCATCGTTCGCAGAACCCAGTCATCAAAGATCCTTGCAGTGAGGTCCTCCGTCCTGACGACATCTGGGTCCCGCTCTGCCAGATCTTTCAGAAATCCCAGAAGGTCCCGGTTGGTACGATTCGCCTGGCCAGCCATGACACGCAGCCCTTCGAGCGTTTTGCTAAAAGCCAGCACTATGTCCCGCTCCAGGCGCGTTCCGCGGAGTGCTGTGAAGTCCATTTCTGCCTTGCCCGACAAGGTGGACACCGCGAACCTCAATAAGCCGATCTGCGAAGTCTTCGACGCATCCGCCGTCGGCGCTATGGACTTAAAGTTATGGCGGCTCATGCGACCTCTAGCTCATTGGGATGGAGTTCGCTCTGCAGAGCGTCATGTGCCTTCAGAGCAATTTCAACTGCTTCGTCAAGATGTGTCAGGTAGCGATACGTGGTCGTGATCGAACGATGACCAAGCATTCGTTGCAGTTGTCGCAATGGGTCACCGATCAGTCGCCTGTAGGCTCGAGCTCCTGGCGCGCTCTTTAGTTCGTTATGGTCGGTCGTCGCAAGCATCGCTCGGATGAGCTTTTCGAGCATGTTTACCGCGAAGGTGTGCCGTAACGTATGTGGTGACACGTCCATCGGATAACCCATGTCTGTACAGCGTTTAGAGGCAGCTGCAAAGATATCGCGCCAGCGCTCGGGCGATAACATGGAGCCGTGCTCTCCAAGCCAAAGTGCGACGGGCTGAACGGACCCGTCTTTATGACGCTCAACAAAGCGTCGGCGAGCGCCAAGGGAAACCTCGGCGAACTTACTTCTCTTCTTTGCTCCTTCATAGACGAACTCCGTTACGGAAACGCGCGATACGCGTATGGCATCCGGCGTCTCGTTTTGCTCCGAAATCACATTGGCACGTTCAATCTCGATGTACTCGTGGAGTCTTCGTAGCAGCCGAGCATGTACTCGAACCTTCCGGGACTTGCGGCCCTTTGCCAGGGCAGGCGCAAGGGCACATTCAACGCTGCCGCTATTTGCGCGGTGCGGCGCCAGCTCCGGGACTTCCCAAGTGAGTTGCCCTGCCGCTTCAGTGACCCGAAGACCAGTTTCTATCAGCATGTCAGCGAACAACGCATCACGAATGGAGTGCCGTCGTTCCACGCCGGGTTCCTGTGTGCCATCAGGAAGCAGACCCCGGAGCCCCACATCCCGGAAAATTCGGTATTGTTCAAGAGTGATGCAACGTATCGTGTCGCCGCTCGCGTGTTCAGGATCCCGGAGTCGGTTACGCCTCACACCGGCCGGTGCACCACTGTGGCTGGTCCGTACTACTGTGTCCCGGTATCGAAACGGGGTTCGGTCGATCCAGCCTTCTTCTACTGCGAACCGATAAAGCCGTTCAAGTGCTGCCAGAGCACGGTTCCACGACGAACCGCTGATCTTCGTATTGTGCTTTTCAGCGTCGTCCCCACGCCGAATCTGCCGATAATGAGTGAGATGCCTGTTATCGGCGTCCAACCAATGGACCTCGTACACGTCGTGCAGGAAGGTGAGGAACGCGTCGATGTCCCTCGCGTACGCCAGCCAAGTTCTAGGGGAGTGGCAGCCGTCACTTGGTAAGTACCTGAAGAACGCGTTCAGGTCGTCCAACGGATATTTGCCGTCGGTTGTCACGAAGAATGGCATGCCCTCCACCAATTGCAACTGACGGTCGAAAGGCGACACTGGATTGCCTATGCCCGTTGTATCGGACGACACCAATCGCGTGAAGAACAGTTCGTAACGCCCCGTGTAGCGCGCTGTGTCTGCCTGTTCCAAGATACTCGAAGCCACAAGATCCTTACGTCATTGTTGAGACACCTAATCTTACCTCGGATAACACATTCCAGTGAGCCATTTTTAAATAGCAGCGATAATCGTACTTCCACTCGACCTGCCAGTCGGCCAGGTCGCCCAGCGCCGCCGGCTCGCCCTGCAGCTGGTGGGCCAGGAAGAAGGGGTACGGCTGGCCGCCGCGCAGCTTGTGCTCCTCGTCGCTCTGCGCGGCGATCAGTTGCAGGAAGCGTGGCGCCGTGGGCCGCACGCTGCCGTCGGTCCAGCCCATCAGGCGCTGGGCGATCAGCTTGCTGTCCACCGCCGCGATGTGCGCCAGCGCGCGCGTCACCAGGAGTTTCGAGACGCCGACGCGAAAGCCCCCGCCGATCAGTTTGCAGAACAGGAAGCGCTCGCGCCAGTCGAGCTCGTTCCAGTAGCTGAACAGGGCTTCGCGGATGGCGCCCGGGTCGGCGCCGCGCAAGGGACCGATGCGCTCCTCCATCCAGACGGCCAGGCCGACGTCGCTGCGCTTTTCCGGCGGCGGCAGGATGTGGGCGATGGTCTCGGCCAGGTCGCCGACCGCGTTGTACGACTCGTCGAACAACCACTCGTCGAGCACCGCGTATTCGATGGCGTACTGGCGCAGCAGCTTCGTCGGCACGGCCTGGCGCGGCTTGCCGCCGGCCAGGAAGTAGACCGCCCAGGCGGCGTTTTCGGGGGCCGCGGTCGAGAAGTACTGCTGCAGGGCTTCGAGCTTGCGGTTGGTGGCGGTGGTTTCGTCGAGTTCGGCGTACAGGCGGGCGAATTCACGCATCGCTCGCCTCCTTTGCTTCCTTTGCCTCCTGTCCTTGGACAGATTCCTCGGCCGGCTGCGGCGGGATCGCGACGTCGTCATCGTCGTCGCCATACTCCGTGTCGAAGCCGGCCGCATCCAGCCCCTGCTGGCACAGCCAGCGCACCAGCACCGGAATCGAGCCGTGGGTGACGATGATGCGCCCGGCGCCGGTGGCGCCGATGGCCGACATCAGGCCGGGCCAGTCGGCATGGTCGGACAGCACGAAGCCGCGGTCGACCCCGCGCCGCCGGCGCGCCCCGCGCAACTGCATCCAGCCGCTGGCAAAGGCGTCGCTGTAGTCGCCGAAGCGCTTCATCCAGGGCGAGCCGGAGGCGGACGGCGGCGCGACCACGATCGCACGCTTAAAGTCCGCCTTGCTCACGTCGCTCACCATCAGCGTCGGCGGCAGGGCGATGCCGCCCTCGCGGTAGACCCGGTTCAGCGGTTCGACCGCGCCGTGGCAGACGATGGGGCCGATCGCGGGATCGAGCCCGGACAGGATGCGCTGGGCCTTGCCGAAGGAGTAGCCGAAGATCACGCTGCAGCGCCCCTCGTCGGCGTTCTTGCGCCACCAGCGGTTGATGTCGTCGAAAATGCTCTGTTCTGGCTCCCAGCGGTAGATCGGCAGCCCGAAGGTCGATTCGGTGATGAAGGTATGGCAGGGCACCGGTTCGAAGGGCGCACAGGTTTTATCGGGCTCGACCTTGTAGTCGCCCGAGGCGACCCAGACTTCGCCGCCGCATTCCATGCGTACCTGGGCTGAACCCAGCACGTGGCCGGCCGGGTGCAGCGAGATCGTGACGCCGTTGTGGACGATGCGCTCGCCATATTCCAGCCCGTCGACGGTGATCTCGCCCAGGCGCGAGCGCAGCACGTGCACGCCGGGCGCGGCCGTCAGGTAGCGTCCGTGGCCGTAGCGCGCGTGGTCGCCGTGCGCGTGCGTGATCACGGCCCTGTCCACCGGCCGCCAGGGGTCGATATAGAACTGGCCAGGGACGCAGTACAGGCCTTCCTTGCGCACCACTACCATGTCGCCCATACGGTCCTTTCGCGTTATGCAGGTGAGACAAAGTCTGCCATGAAACTGCGGTGCTCGCCGTCCGGGAAATCGATGCCGACCTGGTCGCCGGCCACGCTGGTCACGACGCCCTCCCCGTACTTCGCCACCTTCACACGCATGCCGGTGTCGAACTGCGGGCCGGCCGGTTCCGGTTCGGGCTCGTGGTCGAACTCGTCGTCGCGGATCTCGATGTCTTCCAGCGCCAGCGCCGGCGGGTTCAGGCAGTTGTCGCAGCGGCAGCACTTCTCGAAGCCCTCGACCTCGTCGCCGAAGTAGTCGAGCAGCAGCTTCCAGCGGCAGAAGCCGCTCACCGCGTAACTCACCATCTTCTCCAGTGCCTCGCGGTCGTGTTCCTGCTTCTGCACGTAGACCTCGGCCAGCTGCTCGAAGGTGACCGCCTTCGGTTCGGCGTTGGTCAGGACAAATTCGAGCTTGCGGTTCTGGCGCACCAGCTTGGCGTCTTTCAGCAGCTTGAGGCAGACCTTGACCTTGGCTTCGTTCAGGTCGCCGAGCTTGTCCTCGATGCGCTCGCTGGTCACCGGCCCCTCCTCGGCCAGTTCCCTGGCGGCCTCGTAGACCGAGCGGATCTCCGCCGCGTCGGGGTAATGCTTCACCAGAAAGAACTGCTGGACGCGCTTGTCGTCTTGCAGGAACAGCAGCGTGCACTTGGCGTCCCCGCCGTCGCGCCCGGCCCGTCCCGACTCCTGGTAATAGGATTCGAGGTTGGCCGGGATCTGCAGGTGGACCACGAAGCGCGTGTCGGGCTTGTCGATGCCCATGCCGAAGGCATTCGTCGCGACCATCACGCGCCGCTCGTCGTTCATGAACAGGTCCTGGTTGGCGCGGCGCTCGGCGGCCGGCAACTTGCCGTGGTAGATCGTCACCGACTCGCCCGCCTCTTCCAGGATGCGGTGCATTTCCTCGGCCGCCTTGACGGTGGCGGCATAGACGATGCCGACGCCCTCGGTCTCGGCCACCAGACGGCGCGCCTCGGCGAACTTCTCGTCCAGGCTCGTTACCTGCAGCACGCTGTAGTGCAGGTTGGCCCGGTAGATGCCGGTATTGATGACCTTCATGCGCGTCCGGTTCAGCTGACGGCCGATGTCCTCGATCACCTCGTCGGTGGCGGTGGCGGTCAGCGCCAGCACGGTCGGGCTGCCGATGGCCGCGATCGCCGCCGCCATCTCGATGTAGGCCGGGCGGAAGTCGTGGCCCCATTGCGAGATGCAATGGGCCTCGTCGATGGCGACCAGGCTCACGTTGGCGCCCTTCAAGATGGCGATGAACTCCGGCGAAGCCAGGCGCTCGGGGGTGCAGAACACGATTTCGCAGGTGCCGCCACTGATCGACTCCAGCGCCTGGTGCTCTTCTTCCGCATTCAGGCTGCTGTTGACCTGGCAGGCGCGCACGCCGAGCTCCTCGAGCTTGCCGAGCTGGTCCTTCATCAGCGAGATCAGGGGCGAGACCACGACGGTGGTGCCGCCCAGCATGCGGGCCGGGATCTGGTAGCACAGCGACTTGCCGCCGCCGGTGGGCATGATCGCCAGCGTATCCTTGCCGTCCAGGACGCTGTCGATCACGCGTTGCTGCCCTTCGCGCAGGTGTTGTATGCCAAACACGGAGCGCAGCAGCTTGCGGATGGAATTACGGCGCACCGCGAGGAGGCCGTTATGGAGGAGTTTGGGTTCGTGTCGGGTCATGATGGCCCTACTCTAGGTCGCGCGCGCGAACCCGGCTATAGGAGACAAGCCATGAAAGATGTAGGAGCGCCGCTGTCGGCGCCGCCGTTCGCCCGTGCCCGCTCATGTTGAGACAGGGGGACAAGGCTTTTTCCTACACAACGGCGGAGTCCGCGCCGATGTCCGGAAAGCGCAAGTGTGTCTAAGATGGCACTGTACACAACGAAAACAACGAACGACACACCGCCCCGGAGAACGATCATGATGCGCTCAATCCCCACCACCCTGACCGCACTGCAACTTGCCCTCGCCAGCGCCGCCGCCTGGCTCCTGTACGAGACCAACGCCCTGCAAGGCGCGGCACTGATGATGTTCCACTGATTTCGGGCCGAATACTTGCCTGCGAGGCAAGTTCGATAGCCCATTCTACTGTAGCCGCGGCCTGAAGCCGCGCACGATAAGGGAAGCGCCGTACCACTGACGTGGCATGGCGCTTTTTGTATGTCGCGCTTGGTTTTCGTAGGGTGGGCACTTGTGCCCACGCGGTCTCACGGGTTGAAACCACGCGGCACGAGGCGCAGCCCGGCGATGTGTCACCGTTGTTTTCAATTGCCGACACATAGCAAGCGCCGTACCGCGTGGGCACGAGTGCCCACCCTACGAAAAACGCCATCGCGACAATGTCGGGATGGCGTTTTCACTTTCATGCATGCGGCCCGCGGGCCGCACCGTCTTACGCTGCCTTGGCGTCCAGCGCCTCGGTCTCTTCCGTCGGCAGGCGCATCAGGTAGTCGAAGGATGCCAGGGAAGCCTTGGCGCCCTCGCCCACGGCGATGACGATCTGCTTGAACGGCACGGTGGTCACGTCGCCGGCCGCGAACACGCCCGGGATCGAGGTTTCGCCGCGCACGTCGACTTCGATCTCGCCGTACGGCGACAGCTCGAGCGTGCCCTTGAGCCATTCGGCGTTCGGGACCAGGCCGATCTGGACGAAGACGCCGGCCAGTTCGACGCGGTGGATCTCGCCGCTGTTGCGGTCCTTGTACGACAGGGCCGTCACCTTCTTGCCGTCGCCATGGATTTCCGTGGTTTGGGCGCTCTTGATCACGTTCACGTTCTTCAGGCTGTAGAGCTTGCGCTGCAGGACCGCGTCGGCGCGCAGTTCCGCGCCGTATTCGATCAGGGTCACGTGCTCGACGATGCCGGCCAGGTCGATTGCCGCTTCCACGCCCGAGTTACCGCCGCCGATCACCGACACGCGTTTGCCCTTGAACAGCGGGCCGTCGCAGTGCGGGCAGTAGGCCACGCCGTGGTTCTTGTACTCTTTCTCGCCCGGCACGTTGATTTCGCGCCAGCGGGCGCCGGTCGAGATGATCACCGACTTGGCCTTCAGCACGGCGCCGGACTCGGTCGTCACTTCGAACAGCTTCGCATCCTCGTTCTTTTCCAGCTTGGCGGCGCGCTGCAGGTTCATGATGTCGACGTCGTAGTGCTTGACGTGCTCTTCCAGCGCCACCGCGAACTTCGGCCCTTCGGTTTCCTTGACCGAGACAAAGTTCTCGATCGCCAGGGTATCCATCACCTGGCCGCCGAAACGGTCGGCAATGACGCCGGTACGGATGCCTTTGCGCGACGAGTAGATCGCCGCGGCCGCGCCGGCAGGACCGCCGCCGACGATCAGCACGTCGAACGGGTCTTTCTGGCTCAGCTCGGCTGCCTTGGCGGCGCCGGCGCCGGTGTCCAGCTTGGCGAGGATTTCCTCGACGCTCATGCGGCCCTGGCCAAAGTGCTCGCCGTTCAGGAACATCATCGGCACCGCCAGGATCTGGCGCGACTCGACTTCATCCTTGAACAGGCCGCCGTCGATGGTCGTGACCTTGATGCGCGGATTGATGATGGACATCGAATTCAGCGCCTGCACCACTTCCGGGCAGTTATGGCAGGACAGCGAGATGAAGGCTTCGAAGA
This sequence comes from Massilia haematophila, assembly GCF_042647645.1. Lineage (NCBI taxonomy): Bacteria > Pseudomonadati > Pseudomonadota > Betaproteobacteria > Burkholderiales > Oxalobacteraceae > Massilia > Massilia haematophila. Next base: position 2,741,735 of record NZ_JBHRVV010000001.1, read on the forward strand.
CGAAGTCGCCCTTCAGGTTCTTGATCTGGTCGATGACAGGCGCATCGAACTTGATCGGGTGTCCGCCGACTTGCAGCAGGGCCAGCACCAGCGAGGTGAATTCGTGACCCAGCGGGATCGCCGCGAATTCGATGCCGATGTCGGTGCCGACCCGGTTGATGGCGAAGGACGGCTTGCGGGTCGCACTGCCGCCATCGCGATAAGTAATCTTGTCGCTCAGGGAAGTGATTTCCTTGAGCAGTTCTTCCATTTCCCGCGCTTTCGGCGAGTCATCAAGCGACGCAACGATCTCAATCGGCTGCACCACTTTTTCCAAATAGGCTTGTAACTGCTTCTTGAGGGTTGCTTCGAGCATGGTTATTCCTTTTATTCAGTGATGGACACCCGCAGGTGAGCGAGTGTCCGTACTACGAGGTATTGCTAAGGTATTACTTGGGTCTTACTGTGCTACTAGTTGGCTTATCGGGACCTCGAGAAACCGTAGCGAGCGGAAGGAGTGGCGTTCGAGAAGCGCAGCTGTACGGAAGTACAGCGGGCTATCGCCTTGGCGGCGCAGGACGCCAATCCGACGCGCAGTAGGTTTATCGAGGTCCACCGCCACCTTAGATTTTGCCGACGAGATCGAGCGACGGGGTCAGGGTCTCGGCGCCTTCGGTCCACTTGGCCGGGCAGACTTGGCCCGGGTGAGCGGCCACGTACTGGGCAGCCTTGACTTTGCGCATCAGTTCCGAAGCGTCGCGGCCGATGCCGTTGTCGTGCACTTCCATCACTTTGATCTGGCCTTCCGGATTGATCACGAAGGTGCCGCGCAGTGCCAGGCCTTCTTCTTCGATCATGACTTCGAAGTTACGTGCCAGGGTGCCGGTCGGGTCGCCGATCAGCGGGTAGTTGACCTTCTTGATGGCGTCCGAGGTGTCGTGCCATGCCTTGTGGGCGAAGTGGGTGTCGGTCGACACGCCGTAGACCTTGACGCCCATCTTTTCGAATTCCGGCTGGAAGTCAGCCAGGTCTTCCAGTTCGGTCGGGCAGACGAAGGTGAAGTCGGCCGGGTAGAACATCAGGACGGACCAGGTGCCTTTGAACTGCTCTTCGGTCAGATCGATGAACTTGCCGTTGTGGTAAGCGGTTGCCTTGAACGGCTTGATCTCGGTATTGATAAGGGACATGGAATCTCCTGTTGGTGGGTCAAAAGTTGATAAAAGAGAGTGTAGACTCTTGCTGATGCTTTGTAAAATTAATTGATCGGATGCCTTCGATTAATTTTAGCTATCGTGCAGAGGTGACAGGACCTGCATGGACAGGATGTCGGTCTCGCAAGAGACCAGTCAGTGTGAGGGAAATGGGCGGTCTTTGCAACCACCGCCCGAATGGGGCCCTTCCCTAGGCCGTGACCTCGGTGCAGGAAACCACCTCGTTGCAGGGCAGCGACAGCCTGAACGTCGAGCCCTGGCCGGGGGTGCTGCGCACCGTCAGTTCGCCGCCGTGGGCCGTCGCCAGCTGGCGCGAGATGTACAGGCCCAGGCCCAGGCCCTTCGGCTCGCCGTTGCGGGTGCCGCGCTCGAAGGGCTGGAAAATGCGCTCGATGTCCTCGGGCGAGATGCCCTTGCCCTGGTCGGCGACGTCGATGCTGGCGCAGCCGCCCTCGACGTGCACGCTGACCTCCACGTTGCAGCCGCCGCCGTAGCGCAGGGCATTCGTCAGCAGGTTGACGATCACCTGCTCGATGCGGAATTCGTCCCAGTGCCCGGACACCGGCCCGTGCGGCGCCAGCGTGATGGCGCAGCCGCTGGCCGCGGCCTGCAGCGACAGGTCGGCCACCACCCGCTCGAGCATGCCCATCAGCTCGACCTGGGCCGGGCGCACCGACAGCGTGCCGTTCTTCATGCGGCTGACGTCGAGCATGTCGTCGATCAGGCGGATCATGGCCTTGATCTGGCGTTCGTCGCGCTTGATCATCGCCCCCATCTGCTCGGCGTTGAAGGCCTGCAGGTTGCCGCGCTTCAGGTGCAGGGTGCGCATCTGGGTTTCCAGGAACAGCGTGTTCAAGGGCGTGCGCAGCTCGTGGGCGACGAGCGACATGAACTCGTCGCGCATGCGCAGCGAGCGCTGCAGCTCGGCCTGGGTCGCGTTCAGCTCCTGCACCAGCAGTTCCTGCTCGCGCCGGCTGCGCTCGAGCGCCTCGACCTGGCGCTGGGTCTCGCGGCGCTGCTGGTCGAGCGCGACGAAGACGTTGACCTTGCCGCGCACCGCATCCGGGTCGAGCGGCTTGTAGAGGAAGTCGACGGCGCCCGTTTCGTAACCCTTGAAGGCGTAGTTCAGCTCGCGCCCGGCGGCCGAGACGAACACGATCGGGATATGGCGGGTGCGGGAGGTAGCACGCATCAGCTCGGCCAGCTCGAAGCCGTCCATGCCCGGCATCTGCACGTCCAGGATGGCCAGCGCGAACTCGTGCTCCAGCAGCAGCGCCAGCGCCTCCTCGCCCGAGTGGGCATGGAATACGAGGCGGCGCTCGTCGCGGATCAGGGCGTCGAGGGCGCGCAGGTTGTCCGGCAGGTCGTCGACGATTAACAGTTTGCTTGGCTCTTGGACGCTCATGATGTTGTTATCTCCAGCAGGGGCAGCAAGGCCCGGATGTCGGCCAGCGGCAGGACCAGGTGCGGCGCGCTCAGGCGGATCGCCTGCGCGGGCATGGTGGCGGCCTGCGCTTCGCCCGGGTCCTGCACCACGGTCAGGCCGCCGCGCTGCCTGATCCTTTGCATGCCCTCGGCGCCGTCGGCATTGGCGCCGGTGAGCAGGATGCCGGCCAGGGCCGGGCCGTAGGCGTCGGCGGCCGACTCCATCAGCACGTCGATGGCCGGGCGCGCATAGTGCACCGGCGGCTCGCAGCTGAGTGAAAATACATGACCCTGTTCGATCGACAGGTGGTAACCGGCGCCGGCGAAATACACGGTGCCCGGCTCCACCGGCTCCTTGTCCATCGCCTCGCGCACTGGCAGCGCCAGGCGCGCGTCGAACAGCTCGGCCAGGCGGCTTTCGCGGTCGCTCGGCACGTGCAGGATGCAGACCGTCGCCAGCTTCGAGGCGGCCGGCAGCGCCGGCAGCAGCTCGACCAGCGCGTCGACGCCGCCGGCCGAGGCGCCGATCACCAGCGCCTCGATCCGCCGCCCGGCCAGGACCGGGCCGAACCTGTCCGCGGCTGCCATCATTCGGCCGCCTTGCGGAACAGGCGCTCGCGCCGCGCCAGCGGCTCGAAGCGGCCCGCGTAGGTGGAGAAGTCGATGCTCTCCTTGCTGCCCAGGCCGAGGAAGCCGCGGTGGCACAGCGACTCGTGGAACAGGCCCAGCACGCGGTCCTGCAGGCGCCGGTTAAAGTAGATCATCACGTTGCGGCAACTGATGAAATGGGTTTCCGAGAACACGCTGTCGGTAGACAGCGAATGGTCGGCAAAGGTCACGTTCTCGACCAGGGCGCGCTCGAACAATGCACCGCCATAGGCCGCCGTATAGTAATCGGAAAAGGCGCGCCGCCCGCCCGATTTCTGGTAATTCTCGGTGAACAGGCGCATCCGGTCGAGCGGGAACACGCCGCGCCGCGCCGCGTCCAGCGATTCCGGGTTGATGTCGGTCGCATAGATCGTGGTGCGCTCGAGCAGGCCCTCCTCGTGCAGCAGGATGGCCAGCGAATACACTTCCTCGCCGGTGCTGCAGCCGGCCACCCAGACCTTCAGCGAAGGATAGGTGCGCAGGTGCGGCACGACCTGGCTGCGGATCGCCGCGAAATACTCCGGGTCGCGGAACATCTCGGTGACGGGAATGGTCAGGTATTGCAGCAGCCGCGAGAACGCCTCGGGCTGGTGCAGCACCCTGGCCTGCAGTTCCGACACGGTGGCGCATTCCATTTCGCGCATGGCCACCAGCACGCGGCGCTTCTGCGAGGCGCCAGTGTAGTCGCGGAAGTCGTAGTTGTACTTGAGGTAGACCGCCTCAACCAGCATCCGCAGTTCGATGTCGATGTCGTCCGGACGATTCTTCAAACGCGCTCCATCGTGGGCATCCAGACCCGCAGCAGCGAGTACAGGCGGGCCAGGTCGATCGGCTTGGCCAGGTAATCGTTGGCGCCGGCGGCCAGGCATTGCTCCTGGTCATCCTTCATCGCCTTGGCGGTGATGGCGATGATCGGCAGGCGCTCGAAGCGGCCGTCCGCACGGATGCGGCGCGTCGCTTCCAGGCCATCCATGCCCGGCATCATCACGTCCATCAGCACCAGGTCGATGCCCGGCTCCTCGTCGAGCTTCGAGATGGCCTCGAAGCCATTGCGTCCGACCACGACGTTGGCGCCGCGCTGTTCGAGCGCGGAAGTCAGCGCGAACACGTTGCGCACGTCGTCGTCGACCAGCAGGATTGTACGCCCTTCGAACACACGGTCGCGTCCGCGCACGGCTTTCAGCATGTGCTGGCGCTCGGTCGAGAGCTGGGATTCGACCTTGTGCAGGAACAGGGTCACCTCGTCGAGCAGGCGCTCGGGCGAGCGCGCGCCCTTGATGATGATCGAGCGCGAATACTTCATCAGCTCGGCTTCCTCGTCGCGCGTCAGGTTGCGGCCGGTGTAGACGATCACCGGCGGGAAGGAGCACAGCTCTTCCTGCGACATGCGTTGCAGCAGCTCGTTGCCCTGCATGTCGGGCAGCTTCAGGTCGATGATCATGCAGTCGAAGATCTGGTCGTGCAGCAGGGCCAGCGCTTCCTCGCCCGAGCCGACCGCGGCGATCCGCACGTCCTCGTCGGCGATCAGCTGCACCACGCTGTCGCGCTGGCGCTCGTCGTCCTCGACCAGCAGCACGCGCTTGATCTGCTGCGCCGATTTTTCCTGCAGCTTGCGGAACACCTGCTCGAGCTGCTCGCGCGTGGTCGGTTTCAGGGCATAGCCGATCGCGCCCAGGTGCAGAGCCTCGCCGCCGTTGTCCATGCTCGACACCACGTGCACCGGGATGTGGCGGGTGGCCGGATTGTCCTTCAATTGCTGCAGCACCGACAGGCCGGAACCGTCCGGCAGGCGGATGTCGAGCAGGATCGCGTCCGGGCTTTGCGACGCGGCCAGCTCCAGGCCCTCGCCGGCGGTCAGCGCCACCAGGCAGCGGTAGTCGAGATCGTGCGCCAGGTCGTACAGGATGCGCGCGAAGTCGGGCTCGTCCTCGACCACCAGCACGGTGCGCACGCCCTCGCCGCTCTGCTCGCGGTCGTCCGGGAAGCGCGCGGAGGCCGCTTCGTCGGAGGCCGGGGCGGCCGCCGGCGGCGGCACCGGAATGCTCGGCCGGGGGGCACGCGGCAGTTGCGGCTCGTTGCGCGGCGGCGGCGGCGTGGCCGAGACCGCGCCGCTCTTCGGCAGGCTCAGGGTGAAGGTGCTGCCCTCGCCCGGTGTGCTCGCCACCACCAGGGTGCCGCCCAGGAGTCCGGTCAGGTCGCGCGAGATCGACAGGCCCAGGCCGGTGCCGCCGAAGCGGCGGCTGGTGGTGCCGTCGGCCTGGTGGAAGGCCTCGAAGATGCGTTCCTGCTGTTCGGGCGCGATGCCGATGCCGGAGTCGCTGACGCTGAACTGGACCCAGCCCTCGTCGGTCGCGCCCACGTGCAGGCTGACCGCGCCCTGCTCGGTGAACTTGACCGCGTTCGACAGCAGGTTCTTCAGCACCTGCTCGAGGCGCTGGCGGTCGGTGTGGATGGTGGCGGGCACGTTCGGCTCGACCGTCAGGCTGAAGGAGAGGTTCTTCTGCTTGGCCAGCGGTTCGAAGGTGCGGCCCAGGCCCTCGACGGTGCGGCGCAGCGGCAGGTCTTCCGGCAGCAGTTCGAGCTTGCCGGCCTCGACTTTCGAAATATCGAGGATGTCGTTGATCAGGTGCAGCAGGTCGTTGCCGGCCGAATAGATGGTCTGGGCAAAACGGACCTGCTCCTCGTTCAGGTTGCCAGGCACGTTGTCGGACAGCAGTTTCGCCAGGATCAGCGAGCTGTTCAGCGGCGTGCGCAGCTCGTGCGACATGTTGGCCAGGAATTCGGACTTGTAGCGGCTGGCGCGTTCCAGTTCCAGGGCGCGCGCGCGCAGCTGTTCCTGGGCCTCGGTCAGGGCCGCGTTCTTCATGTCCAGGTTCAGGGCCTGTTCGGCCAGCTGGTCGTTGGTCTGCTCCAGTTCCGCCTGCTGGTTTTCCAGGCTGGTCTGCGATTCTTCCAGCGCGCGCGACTGTTCTTCCAGTTCCTCGTTGGCGGTGCGCAGCTCTTCCTGCTGGACCTGCAGTTCCTCGTTCAGGGCCTGGGTTTCGGACAGCGCGTCCTGCAGGCGCTGGCGGTAGACCACGGCCGCGACCGAGGAGCCGACGGCGTCGCCGATCAGCTTCAGGAACTCGATGTCGCGCTCGCGCACGCCGTGCAGGAAGCCGATCTCGAGCACGCCCTTGACCTTGCCGAAGTTCGCGAACGGCGCGATCACCACTTCGCGCGGGGCGGTTTCGCCCAGGCTCGATGCGACCTTGATGTAGTCTTCCGGCAGTTCCTTGATCGTCAGCAGGCGGTTCTCGTTGGCCGCCTGGCTGGCCAGCGAGGCGCCCGGCGCGATGATCTTCGCGCGCTCCTCCTCGTTCGAGAAGCCGTAAGCGCCGATGCGGCGCAGCACGCCGTCGTCGCTGCGCACATACATGGCGGCGACGGAGCCGCCGAGGTAGCGCACCACCTGGTCGAGCACCGCCGGGGCCAGGCCCTCGAGGGTGTGCAGGCCGGCGCTCTTCGCCGCCAGCTCGGCCTGGCCGCTGCGCAGCCAGCCCTGGTGGCGCAGCTCGGCGTTGTGCTCGGCTTCGTTCTCCAGCACTTCCGTGTACGAATCCGACAGGCGCACCAGTTCGCGGCGGCCGAAGGCGGCCAGGGTGCCGCCCACGATCAGGGTGAACAGCAAGTAGAAGCCGACCGACCAGGTCGTCACCGAACGCGCGTCCTCGTTGCGCTCCTGCAGCACGGCGGTTTCGTTGACAATGAAGGCATTGAACTGGCCGCGCATGTCGTCGGTCAGGATCTTGCCGCGGCCGCTCTTGACAGACTCGGTCACGTCCTGCCCCGTGCGGCGGCGCTCGATCATCTCTTCGGTGTACTTGACCCATTCGGCGTGGGCGCGCCGCACCCGCGTCAGGCGGTCGGCCTGGGCCGGGTTGTCGTCGACCAGCTTGATGAGCCCGTCCAGTTCGGCCTCGACCTTGGGCTTGGAGACCACATAGGGACCGAGGAAGCTTTCGTCGCCGGCGATCAGGTAGCCGCGCATGCCGGTTTCCATTTCGGATACCAGCTTGCTGACTTCGGTGGCGCTGCCGATCACGCGCTGCGAATGCTCGACCCAATTGAGCACATTGATCAGGTAGGCGATGATCGCAACGAACACGCCGGCACTCAGCACGCTCAGGCCGAGGGGCAGCGCGACATTGCGTGTCAGGATGCGGCGAAACTGGGAATTATCGATGGAGGAGCCGGTCATTCGTTGCGATTATCTTAAGAAAAATATCCTAAGTTTAACGCAATTGTGAAATTGTTGGTCGGCTCAAGCGTGCGCGGGCTCATCCTTTGCGATTGTACTTACAACTGTAAATAGGGTCGCAGGTAAGGCGCGGTCCGGCTGGTCCGGTTCCGTGCGACCTGCTCGGGCGGACCGGCCGCGACCACGGTCCCGCCCTCGTCGCCGGCGCCGGGCCCGATGTCGATCACCCAGTCGCAGGCGGCAACCACGCGCATGGTGTGCTCGACCACCACCACCGTGTTGCCGGCATCGACCAGGCGCTGGAGCTGGACGATCAGGCGGTCGACGTCGGACGGGTGCAGGCCGGTGGTCGGCTCGTCCAGCACATATAAAGTGTTGCCGCGCCCGGTGCGCTGCAGCTCGGTGGCCAGCTTGATGCGCTGCGCCTCGCCGCCGGACAATTCCGTGGCCGGCTGGCCCAGGCGCAGGTAGCCCAGCCCGACCTCGCGCAAGACTTCCAGCGAGCGCTCGACCAGCGGCTCGCCGGCGAAGAAGTCAAATGCCGCGTCCACCGTCATGCCCAGCACCTCGGCGATGTTGCGGTCCTTGTAGGTCACTTCCAGCGTCTTCGCGTTGTAGCGTGCGCCGTTGCAGACCGGGCAAGGCGCATACACGCTGGGCAGGAACAGCAGCTCGACCATGACCGAGCCCTCGCCGGCGCAGTTCTCGCAGCGGCCCTTGGCGACGTTGAAGGAAAAGCGGCCGGCGTCGTAGCGCCGCGCCTTGGCCGTCTTGGTTGCGGCGAAGAGTTTGCGCACCTGGTCGAACAGGCCGGTATAGGTGGCCAGGTTCGAGCGCGGCGTGCGCCCGATCGGCTTCTGGTCGACCCGCACCATGCGCCGCACGGCGTCCATGCCGGCGACGATGCGGCCTTCGAGCGGCAGCGCCGCTTCCTGCTCCAGCTCGTCGCCTTCCTCGACTTCCGCTGCGGGCGCGCCCTGCCCCAGCGCCTGCGCCACCAGCTCGACCAGCACCTGGCTGACCAGGCTCGACTTGCCCGAACCGGAGACGCCGGTCACGGCCGTGAGCACGCCGAGCGGGAAGTCGACGTCCAGTTTATCGAGGTTGTTGCGGGTCACGCCTGCCAGGCGCAGCCAGGCGGCCGGCGCGCGTCGCGTGCGCGCTTCGGGCGCCGCCGTGTCGAACAGGTAACGGCGCGTCTGCGAGGCCTCGACCTTCTTCAGCCCTTGCGGCGGGCCGCTGTAGAGCACTTCGCCGCCGCGCTCGCCGGCGGCCGGGCCGACGTCGACGATCCAGTCGGCGCAGCGGATCACGTCCAGCGCATGCTCGACCACGAACAGCGAATTGCCCGAGGCTTTCAACTGGTCCAGCGCCGTGAGCAGGGCTTCGGTATCGGCCGGGTGCAGGCCGGCCGAAGGTTCGTCGAGCACGTAGACCACGCCGAACAGGTTCGAGCGCACCTGGGTCGCCAGGCGCAGGCGTTGCAGTTCGCCGGGCGAGAGCGTCGGCGTGCTGCGCTCCAGCGCCAGGTAGCCCAGCCCCAGGGCGAGGAGCACGTCGAGGCGCGCGACCAGGTCCTCGGCGATGCGGCGCGTGACGATCAGCTGCTCGGGATGCAGCTTCGCCTGGCGCGCAAGGTGTGGCAAATGCGCGGCGGCATCGCCGCTGGCATAGGGCTGCAGGAGACTGTGCAGGCGCGCCAGCGGCATGCGCGAGATGTCGGCGATGTCGACGCCGGCGAAGGTGACCGACAATGCTTCCTGGCGCAGGCGCTTGCCGCGGCACAGCGGGCACTCGGCACTGACCATGTAGCGCGCCACGCGCTTCTTCATCGAGGCGCTTTCGGTGTTGGCGAAGGTCTGCAGCACGTAGCGCTTCGCGCCGGTGAAGGTGCCCTGGTAGCTCGGCGTGTCCTTGCGCTTCAGGGCCTGCTTCGTTTCCTCGGGCGTGAGGCCGGCGTACACCGGGACGGTGGGCGTTTCGTCGGTGAACAGGATCCAGTCGCGGTCCTTCTTCGGCAGGTCGCGCCAGGGCGTGTCGACGTCGAAACCCATGGTGACCAGGATGTCGCGCAGGTTCTGGCCGTGCCAGGCCGGCGGCCAGGCGGCCACGGCGCGCTCGCGGATGGTGAGCGTATCGTCCGGCACCATCGACTGCTCGGTGACCTCGTACACGCGGCCCAGGCCCGAGCACTCGGGACAGGCGCCTTCGGGGGTGTTCGGCGAGAAGGATTCGGCGTAGAGCAGCTCCTGGCCCGGCGGATAGTCACCGGCGCGCGAATACAGCATGCGCAACGAGTTCGACAGGGTGCTCACGCTGCCGACCGAGGAGCGCGTGGTCGGCGAGCCGCGCTGCTGCTGCAGGGCGACCGCCGGCGGCAGGCCGTCGATCTCGTCGACTTCCGGCACCGGCATCTGGTGGAACAGGCGGCGCGCGTAGGGCGAGACCGATTCCAGGTAGCGCCGCTGGGCTTCCGCGTACAGGGTTCCGAAGGCGAGCGAGGACTTGCCCGAGCCGGAGACGCCGGTGAACACGACCAGGGCGTCGCGCGGGATCTCGAGTTCGACGTTCTTCAGGTTGTGTTCGCGCGCCCCGCGCACGCGCACGTAGCCGGGGCGGCCCTGGCCGCCCTGTGCCGGTTTGCTCGGGTTGTCCTCGGTTTTTCGGCGCATCGTTGTTCCTGTTTCCTTCGTTATCGTCATTAAAGCGTGCCCGGCCGGGGAAGACGGTGCGGTAACACACGCACCGCTTTCGTAGGGTGGGTTCTCGAACCCACGCGGTACGGCACATGCGCTGCGTGGACGCATGCATGCAACCGATGAGCACGCGCGCCGAGGGCGTCGTGCGAGATCGCCGCTGCGCCGCCGGTGAGACCGCGTGGGTTCGAGAACCCACCCTACCAGGGCGCGGTCAATACACCCGTCGGGTGGACAGCGCGGTGGACAAGGTTTCCAGCGCCGTCACCACCGCGTCCATGCCGGGATCACTTCCGAAGTTCTGCGCCACAGCCCGGCAATGCCCGCGCAGGTGCTCGTCGTCGAGCAGCTTGCCCAGGCAGCGCACCAGGCGCCTAGAGCTGACGCGGGTCGCCGGCAGGCTGTGCCCCACGCCGAGCGCCTCGACCCGCGCGCCGTTGTCGAACTGGTCGTGCGCGAGCGGCACCACCAGTTGCGGCGTGCCCGCCTGCAGGGCTTCGGCCGTGGTGCCGATGCCGCCGTGGTGCACCAGCACCGACACCTGCGGCAACAAGGCGCGCAGCGGCACGTAGTCCTGCCACAGGACGTGGCGCGGCAAGGGGTCCGGCAGCTGGTCGCGGTGCGGCGTCAGGAACACGGCGCGCTCGCCGAGCAGGCGCGCCGCCTCGGCCGCGTGTTCGAAATAGCTGCGCGCCTGGCGGTTGCCGGTGCCGGGCGTGAACGCCAGCGGGCGCCCGCCCTGGCGCAGGAAGTGACGCAACTCCTCGGACAAGGGCGCGTCCGGGTCCGGGTCGTACAGCGGGAAGCTGCTGCGCACCAGCGGCTGCGGCCAGTCCGGCTGGGTCGGCGCGAACCACTCGGGAAACAGCGCGATCGACAGGTCGGCCACCCCCGGAATGTAGTCGACCAGGGACGCGACCGGCGCCAGGCCGGCCCGGCGGCGCGCCGCGTTCACGTCGGGCAGCGCCACCGGGTCCAGCAGGCGCGCGCCGATGCCGCGCCACAGCCGGCGCCGCAAGCCGTGCGGCACCCAGCGCGGCACGCGCCAGGGGCCCAGCATCAAGGGGTCGTGCACGGTCGGCAGGTTGGACGGCGCGAGATAGGCGGCGGCGATGCGCAGGCCGGGCCGCGTGGCGCGGCACAGGTCGGCCTCGGGCAAGGCCAGCGGGTGGACCAGCATGGTGCACTTCTCCCCTGCCGGCAACGCCTCGACAAAGGCCGGCACGCGCGCCATGGCCGGACGCGTCGCGCGCCAGACCACGGCCAGGCCGCGGGTCGGATGCCACAGGTCGGGATGGTCGAGCACCGCCTCGTCCGCCGGCAGGCCGTGGAAAGGCAGGCCGGCGGCATCGACGAAGGGGCCGTGCTGCTCCGGCCCGAGGAAGCTGACGCGGTGCCCGGCCGCGCGCAGCGCCAGCGCCATGCGCAGGAAGGGAAACAGGTCGCCGGCCGAGCCGATCGTCACCAGCACGATGTGCATCGGAGTGCGGGCGATGTCCACGGCCGGCCTCCCCGTCAGGCTCCGCTTATGGAATCAGCCGCTCGGCGCGCAGGCGCGCGAACAGGTCGAAGAAGGAGTCGTCGGTGGCCTGGTAAGCGCTGAAGCCGAGACGGCGGCTGTTGGCCATGTCGGTCATGACTTCGAGCGGACGGCCGAGGTCGAGATCCGTGTGCCAGGCCGAGGCCAGGCGGTCGAGGTCGGGCTCGGCCAGGTCGTGGCGGGTGGCGATCTCGCGCCAGAGCGCGTGGTCGTTGCCCATCGCGGCCTCCAGCGGCTGGACCTGCCCGTTGTAGCCGGCCGCCTCCACGCCGAACCAGTCGGCCAGTTTCGGCCACAGCCAGCTCCAGCGGAACACGTCGCCGTTGACGATGTTGAAGGCCTCGTTTTTCGCCGCGTCGGTATCGGCGGCCCAGGCCAGCTGCTTGGCCAGCATGCGCGCATCGGTCACGTCGGACAAGCCTTTCCACTGCGCCTCCGAGCCGGGGAACTGGAACGGGCGCCCGGTCTCCTTGCAGATGCTGGCGTAGACGGCCAGCGTGGTGCCCAGGTTCATGGCATTGCCGACCGCCAGGCCGATGATGGTGTGCGGGCGGTGGATCGACCAGGTGAAGCGGTCGCGTTCGGCGGCGGCGTAGACCTCGTCTTCCTGGGCGTAATAGAAATTCTCCAGCGGCAGGCGCGGCTGGCTTTCGCGCAGCGGCGTGTCGGGCAGCGTGCCCGAGCTGGCATAGGCCTCGAAGGGGCCGAGGTAGTGCTTCAGGCCGGTGACCAGGGCGACGTGGCGCACGCTCTTCTGCAGCGACAGCGCGTCCAGCAGGTTGCGCACCAGCGCGGCGTTGACGCGGATGTTCTCGGCTTCGGTGTCCTGGCGCATCCAGGTGGTGATGAAGACGTGGGTCGGCGCAAGGTCCGCCAACGCGCGGCCGAGGGCGGCAGGGTCCATCAAGTCGGCTGCGACGTGGCGCACGCCCGGCAAGTCCTTCGGCGCGCGGCGCGACAGGCCGACCACCTCCCAGCCATTGGCAAGCAGTTCGCGTGCGAGATGATTACCGCCGATGCCGGTCACGCCCGCGATCAATGCTGTCCGTTTCATGAAACCCCCTTCTGTTCAAAAGTGGGCCCATTCTACTGGTTAGACGCAAATCGGGTGCACGGGTGCCCACGATGCGAACGGCCGGGGCCGTCGCATCGTGGGCACCATCGTCTCATTTCCTTTCAGGCGATGACGCGGCTGACGACGCCGTAGCGGTTCGGACGCGGCTCCTGGGCCAGGAACACGATCAGGATGATCCAGCCAACGATGGGGACGAACCAGATCAGCTGCCACCAGCCGCTGCGGTCGGTGTCATGCAGGCGGCGGGTAGCGGCGGCGATGTTCGGGATGAGCGTGGCGATCGAGAACAGCATCGACAGGCCATCGCTGATCAGGCTGAGGCCGAAGTTGCCGACGACAATAAACAGAAAGAACCACCAGTACTCGGAACGCGAAGCGGTTCCATCAAAGGTGGCGTATTTCTTGAAGCATTGCTCGATCGATTCGGTAAAGGTCATCCAGGGCTCCAGGCGGGACGGCCGCGCGCGGCGTGACCGTCGTGGTTAAATGCTCAACGCAAAGAGTATGTCACCGTGCAACAGTTTGCGCTATATCAAAGGAAAAATTACCCTGTGAGCATAGTCGATGGGATAAGCCTAGAGCGTGAGCCGGCCTTCGATCGAATCGTCCAGGGTCTTGCCGACCGCTGCGCCGACCAGCATCTTGGCGCCGGCCACTGCCTGGCCATGCTTGTTGTCCCAGTAATAGCCTTCGCGCGGCGTCACCTTGATGAGAGTGATGCGCGGATCGTCTTCGCCTTCCGTGAACCAGGTCTTCAGCGTGAAGTCCCACAGTTCCTTGATCTTCGCCTTGTCCCGCGAAATCGTCGCCTCGCCGTCCAGCTGGAGGAAACCGGCGTGCTTACTTTCCTGGAAGAACAGGATGACGGCGGGGTTGGCGGCCAGCTCCTGGTTCTTGTGGCTGTCGCTGGCGCTCATGAACCACAGGTTGCCGGCTTCATCCGCCTGCAGCACGCTCATCGGACGCACGCCGCGGCTGGGACCGGTATTCCCGCCGGTGCAGAAAAAGCAGGTCTTGGCCGTATCGGCGGTGTCGCGGATGCGCGCGATGGCATCAAGACCGCTCAGGTCGCGGCGGTTGGTTTCCGGCTGTTGCTGGTTGATCGAATCCATGGATGCCTCCTGGCAGGTGACGGTTCGCCAACTCTAGCGCCGCCGCCCGCCCCCGTATGTGCTGTGCTTCACCCAGCCGGTCGCTCTCCTCCCTGGCCTTCCGAACGCGTGCGCGGATAGGCCGGCAGGCCATCGCTCATGCGCATCCACGGCAGCCGATATTGATCGAAGGTATGGTCGCCGGGCGGCATGCGCGCCGGGTCGTCGAGCGTGGCGCTGGCGATGTCGATCTCGTCCGGATAGCGGCCGTCCTGGAAAGTCAGGGTGGTGCCGCAGGTCGCGCAGAAGCTGCGCAGGATGTGCTCGCTCGAACGGAAGGTGGCGGCGTTTCCCTGCGAAAAGCGGAAACCATCCATGCCAGTGCTGAACCAGGCCACGGCCGGCGCGCCGGCGATGCGCCGGCAATCGCTGCAATGGCACAGGGTGCTGTTGAAGGTGTCGCCGTCGACGACATAGCGCACTGCGCCGCAATAACATCCACCTTGCAAGATCATGATCGCTCCCGTTGGCCAACGCTGGCGTTCAGGATAAGCCAGCGCGCGCCGCGCTTCAAGCGCGCACGCCTCAGGCGTCCGCTCCCTGCCCCGCTCCGGTCACGCGCGCGCTGTGTTCCAGCCAACGCGCCACCACTTGCAGCTCGTCCTGGCTGAAGCCTGCCGTCAGTTGCGCGTTGAGTTCGGCCAGCACGACGTGCGCGCGGTCGCTGGCCTGGCGGCCGGCAGCGGTCAGGCGCAGGCGCGTCAGGCGCGCGTCGAAGGCATCGCCGACGCGCTCGACCAGCCCGGCCGCCTGCATGCGCTTGGACAGGTTGGTCACGGCGGCCGGCGCCACGTCCAGCGCCTGGGCGATCTCGCCGATGGCCGCCTCGTCGCGCGCGGCCAGCACGAACAGCAGCCCGGCCTGGGCGCCGCTGGCGCCTTCCCAGGCGTCTGGACGGCACTCGATCCAGCGCGCGATCGCCCGCTGGGCGCGGTTGACGAGGTAGACCAGGCGCGGCGGCCTGGCGCCGGGCGTTGTGCTGTCTTTCATGCTGTCTTTCATGCCGTCGCTCCGGCCGCCGCGCGCGGCGCGCCGAGCCTGGCCAGCAGCCAGGCGCCGGCATCGATCCACAGCGCCGCTTCGCAACGGCGCCGGAAAAAGCCCATGTGGCCGATACCGGCCAGGCCCAGCGCGCGCGCATCGACCTGCCGGCGCTCGAGCGGCGCGCCGGTGTAGCGCGACAGCAGGATGTCCATCGCCTGCTGATTGGCCCAGGGGTCGTCGCCGAAACCGAGCGCCAGCAGCGGGATGCGCACCTGCGCCATGCGCCCGGCCGCGTCGAGTGCGGGGTCGTCGAAGAAATAGCGCGGCAGCGTGGTCCAGCGGCTCCACTCCAGCATCACGCCGCGCGGCAGGTCTTCGCCGAGCCCGATGCGCCGGCCCGGCATGTAGCCGCAGACCGCGCACAGCAGCGGCGCGAGCAAGCGCATCACGCACCACACGCGCAGGCGCTCGGCGCGGCCGCGGATGGTGCGCGTGATGCCGGCATGGGTGGCCACCAGCAGTGCCGCGCGCAGCCTGCCGGTTTCGGGCGAAAGGCCGATCGCGTGGCCGCCGACGCTGTGCCCGACCGCCAGCAGCGGCAGATCGGGAAAGCGCGCCGCCGCCCAGCGCGTCACCGCGCCGACGTCTTCCAGCATCCACTGCGACATCGTCGCCTCGAAGCCGCGCAGATCGGACGGCCGCGACTGGCCGGTGCCGCGGTAGTCGTAGGTCAGCACGTGCAGGCCGAGGCCGCACAGGTAGCGGGCGAAAGCCTCATAAAAGCCTTGCGTCACCGCCGTGGCGGGATGGACCAGCACGAGGCCGCGCGCCTGCGGTGCGCGGAACAGCCGCGCGCCTGCGGTGCGCGGAACAGCCGCGCGCCGAGCTCGAAGCCGTTGGCGGTGGCAATGCGGATCGGTTCGGCGCTCATCGCGGACTCCATTATCGTTAACATGTTAACGACATTAGCAGCCCGGCGCCGGGCGGGCAAGCAAACGGCATGACGATTGGAGGAAGTACTCGAAAAAAGAACCGCCGCGGGGCCTGTTGGCCGTGCGGCGGTTTCAGTGCGTTTTTTGGTGCGCTTACAAGAAGCGATCCAGAATCTTGCGGCTGCCCTTGTCGATCTTGAACATGTCGCGCACCAGGAAATTGATGCCGTGGCTGTCCGCGATCAGCAGCGAAGCCTCGCCCACGCGGCGGATGTCCTCGTCGACCTTCAGCACGAACGCGGTGTCGCCGCGGTCGGTCGCCACAAGCCAGGTGCAGGGCGTGGCGAAGCTCGACACGCTCTTGATGGTGAGGATCTCGGGGATGAATTCGCGTCCTTCGAGTTCCTCGGTGACGAGCGTGCGGATCTCCTCGGGCACGGCCGCCAGGTCGTCGATCCAGGCGACTTCCTTGCCGCCGTCGCGCAGCAGCGAAATGCCGCGCGTTGGCGCCTGGATCGGGAAGGCGCGCACCGGCGTGATGCCGATCACTTCCTCTCCTTCCGTGCTGGTGAAGACCAGTTTGCCGAAGCTGTCGCGGCGCAATTGAAACGGGGTAGTCATTCTTAATCGTCCTTGTTGCCGTCGTCCATGTCCTGGTCCACGTTGCGCGCCTGCGCTTCGTAGAGGCGGTGGTAGGCGCCCTCGCGCGCCATCAGTTCGTCGTGGCTGCCCTCTTCCACCACCACGCCGCGGTCCAGCACGACCAGGCGATCCGCGCGGTGCAGGGTCGACAGGCGGTGCGCGATGG
Source organism: Massilia haematophila (assembly GCF_042647645.1). Lineage (NCBI taxonomy): Bacteria > Pseudomonadati > Pseudomonadota > Betaproteobacteria > Burkholderiales > Oxalobacteraceae > Massilia > Massilia haematophila. The sequence continues at coordinate 2,758,424 of NZ_JBHRVV010000001.1, forward strand.
CGATCGTGGTGCGGCCCTGCACCAGGTTGTCGAGCGCCTTCTGGATTTCCTTCTCGGTTTCCGAGTCCACCGACGAGGTCGCTTCGTCCAGGATCAGGATCGGCGGATCGATCAGCAGGGCGCGCGCGATCGAGATGCGCTGGCGCTCGCCGCCCGACAGGCCCTGGCCGCGCTCGCCCACCATCGAATCGTAGCCCTGCGGCAGGCGCAGGATGAATTCGTGGGCGTGGGCGGCGCGTGCGGCGGCAATGATCTCCTCGCGCGTCGCATGTGGTTTACCGTAGGCGATGTTCTCGGCGATCGTGCCGAAGAACAGGAAAGGCTCCTGCAGCACCAGGCCGATGTTGCGCCGGTAATCGGCCACCGCAAACGATCGGATATCCTTGCCGTCGAGCAGGATCGCGCCTTCGGCCACGTCGTAGAAGCGGCAGATCAGGTTTACCAGGGTGCTCTTGCCCGAGCCGGAATGCCCCACCAGGCCGACCATCTCGCCGGCCTTGATGTTGAGCGAGATGCCGCGGTTCACCGCGCGGTTGCCGTAGCGGAAACCGACTTCGCGCAGCTCGATGTTGCCCTGCACCTTGTCGACCTTGATCGGGTCGACCGGGTCCGGCACGCTCGAGACATGGTCCAGGATGTCAAAGATGCGCTTGGCGGCCGAGGCCGACTTCTGCGTCACCGAGACGATGCGGCTCATGGAATCGAGCTTCACGTAGAAGCGGCCGCTGTAGGCGATGAAGGCTGTCAGGGTACCGACGGTGATGTCGCCGCGCGAGACCTGCCAGATGCCGAAGCACCAGATCACCAGCAGGCCGAGTTCGGTAAGAAAGGAAACCGTCGGCGAGAACAGCGACCAGACCTTGTTCAACTTATCGTTGACCGCCAGGTTGTGCTTGTTCGCCTCGCGGAAGCGCGCGGCTTCGCGCTTTTCCTGAGCAAAGGCCTTCACCACGCGGATGCCGGGGATGGTATCGGCCAGCACATTGGTCACTTCGCCCCAGACGCGGTCGATCTTCTCGAAGCCGGTGCGCAGCCTGTCGCGCACGACGTGGATCATCCAGGCGATGAAAGGCAGCGGCACCAGCGTGACCAGGGCCAGCCAGGGGTTCATGGAGAACAGGATCACGCCCGTCATGATGATCAGGAGGACGTCCGACAGGAAGTCGAGCAGGTGCAGCGACAGGAACACGCTGATCCGGTCCGAGCCGCTGCCGATGCGCGCCATCAGGTCGCCGGTACGCTTGCCGCCGAAGTATTCCAGCGACAGGCGCAGCAGGTGTTCATAGGTGGTCGAGCGCAGGTCGGCGCTGATGCGCTCGGAAGCCAGCGCCAGCACGTAGGTCTTGCCCCAGCCCAGCGCCCAGGCCAGCAGCGCCGCCCCGAACAGGCCGCCCATATATAGAAAGACGAGCGAGGTGTCGATGGTCTGGCCGTTCTGGTACGGGATCAGGACATTGTCCATCAGCGGCTTGGTCAGGTAGGGCGGGATCATGTGGGCGCCGGTCGAGCCGAGCATCAGCAGGAAGCCCAGGATCAGCTGGCCCTTGTAGGGCCTGGCGAAACGCCACAGCCGGAACAGGGTCCAGGTCGAGGGCGGCGTGTGCAGCACCTTGGTGCAGATCGGACAATCTTCCTGGTCCGGCTCGAGCGGCGCCTTGCAGCTCGGGCAGGTGTGCTGCTCGGGCGGCTGCACCGCGACGCCGGTGGCGACGCTTTTCACCTGCTCGTTGAAGCCGTCCACCACCCGGATCGCGTGCAGGTTCTGGCCCAGCGTGAAACGCCAGGACGCCAGCAGGCCCTGCTGGTCGACCAGTTCGATGTGGCCGACGCCGGCGTGGTCGTGGTGGCGCAGTTCCAGGCCCGGCTGGTAGGGCCAGGCGCGCCAGGCCGTGTCGCCCGGCGCGCGCGCCAGCAGACGGCTTGTCGTGACGACAATAATTCCTTTGACGAAACGTAATTTCGCGTCGAGGTCAACCTCCACGCTGTTTAAAACGTTTTCCCCTGGTGCAAGCTGTTTCCGCACCTCATCCTGCCACGCATCGGGCAGGAAACTGGCGGCGAGCGCCAGCGCGGTCGGAGAAGCAAGTTGTTGAGTTGTCATTATGTGATGCCGCCCTTGACGGGCTAGTCCTGAATAGAGGGGTAACGCGGTGACCGGCTCGGCGGTTTACTTGAAAGGTGGAATTATTTTGCCGGGGTTGACACCTTGGCACGTCGCTGCGAGTGCCGGAAAACCGGCGACGAAAGCGAATTGGCAGAATCCGGCGCGCCGCTGTAAGCTTCGCGCCGGCAAAAGTATACAGCATGCGTACCGCAGCGACCCGCATCGACCCGTTTGGGTGCGGTAACGCACAGGCAGAAAAACATAGGCAACGCCATCATGGTGCACGAGCGGACCGTGGCGGCAAGACATCGATACATGACAAAGAAGAATGACATCAAGTTTCTCCGTGTGACTCACCTGCGCGGCCCGAACATCTGGACCTACCGTCCGGTGATCGAGGCCTGGCTCGACATCGGCGAGCTGGAAGACTTCCCCTCGAATAAACTGCCTGGCTTTACCGAACGCCTCACGGGCTGGCTGCCGGGCCTGGTCGAACACCGCTGCGGCGTCGGCGAGCGCGGCGGCTTCATCGAACGCCTGCACGGCGGCACCTGGGCCGGCCACATCCTCGAACACATCGTGCTCGAGCTGCAGAACATGGCCGGCATGAAGACCGGCTTCGGCAAGACCCGCTCGACCGGCGAACACGGCGTCTACAAGATGGCCTTCCGCACCCGCGACGCCGTTGTCGGCCGCGCCGCGCTGGAGGCCGGCCACCGCCTGATGATGGCCGCCATCAATGACGAAGCCTTCGACCTGCCCGCCACCGTGAAGCAGCTGACCGAGCTGGTCGACCGCTACTGCCTGGGCCCCTCGACCGCCAACATCGTCGACGCCGCCACCGATCGTCGCATTCCCTCGATCCGCCTGACCGAAGGCAACCTGGTGCAGCTCGGCCACGGCGCCGCCCAGCGCCGCATCTGGACCGCCGAGACCGATCGCACCAGCGCCATCGGCGAAGGCATCGCCAGCGACAAGGACCTGACCAAGAGCCTGCTCGCCTCGTGCGGTGTGCCGGTGCCGGAAGGTGCCCTGGTACGCAGCGCGGACGCGGCCTGGGAAGAAGCCCAGGACATCGGCCTGCCGGTGGTAATCAAACCCGTCGACGGCAACCATGGCCGCGGCGTGACCCTGAACCTGATGACTGAAGCCGACGTGCGCGCCGCCTATGCGATCGCAGCGAAGGAAGGCGACAGCAGCGCGGTGCTGGTCGAGCGCTTCATTCCGGGCAACGAGCACCGCCTGCTGGTGGTCGGCAGGAAGGTCGTGGCCGCCGCGCGCGGCGAAGCGCTGTGGGTGACGGGCGACGGCAAGTCCAGCGTGAGCGCGCTGTGCGACAGCCAGATCAACATCGACCCGCGCCGCGGCGACAGCGAGGAATTCCCGCTCGGCCGCGTCGATCCGAAGGACCCGGTGATCCTGCTCGACCTGCAGCGCCAGAACCTGACGCCCGACGCGATTCCGCAGGACGGCCAGCGCGTACTGATCCAGCCGAACGGCAACGTCGCCGACGACGTCACCGATATCGTGCATCCGGACGTGGCCCATGCCGCCGCCCTGGCAGCGCGCGTGGTGGGACTCGACATCGCCGGCATCGACCTGGTCTGCGAAGACATCACGCGCCCGCTGCAGGAGCAGCGCGGCGCCATCATCGAAGTCAATTCCAGCCCGGGCCTGCTGGCCCACATCAAGCCGGCCAGCGGCGAGCCGCGCAACGTCGGCAAGGCCATCGTCGAACACCTGTTCGCGGACGGCGAGACCGGCCGCATCCCGCTGGTGGGCGTCACCGGCACGCTCGGCACCAGCCTGATCGCGCGCCTGCTCGGCTGCCTGCTCAATGCCGCCGGCAAGCATGCGGGCGTGGCCAACGGCGAGGGCCTCTACCTCGACGGCCGCGAAGTGCAGAAAGGCGACTGCACCGGCTTCGCCGCGGGCGAACGCCTGCTCATCAACCGCAACATGGAAGCGGCCGTGTTCGAATCGAACGCGCGCAGCATCCTGCTTGAAGGCCTGCCCTACGACCGCTGCACGGTGGGCGTGGTGACCGACATGGGCAAGCTCGACGACGTGGCGGAGTTCCACATCCGCGACCAGGAGGCGCTGGCCAACGTCGTGCGCAGCCAGGTCGACGTCATCCTCTCCGAAGGCGCGGCGGTGCTGAACGCGGCCGATCCCGAAGTGGTCAAGCTGGCCGAACTGTCCGACGGGCGCGTGATCTTCTACGCGATGGACGAGCAGAACGACGCCATGCAGGCCCACCGCGCCGCCGGCGAGCGCGTCGTCTTCGCCCGCGACAACCACATCATGCTGGCCGAAGGCGCGCGTGAAACCGCCCTGCTCGACCTCGGCAAGATCAAGCCGGCCACCGTCAAGCACCCGGCCAGCATCCTCGCGGCGGTCGCCGCGGCCTGGGCGCTCGACCTGCCGCACGACCTGATCTGCGGCGGCCTGCGCGCTTTCGATGCCACGCCGAAGAAAACGATTTATTGAACACACGGCCCGGTGCGCCGGAGCCGAAGAACATGACGCCGCCGCTGCCCGCCCCCGGGCACAGGCCGGCTGTCCCTAAAAGGATTGAAGGTTTATGGAAGTATCACGCGTACGGGCCCTGCGTGGCCCCAACCTCTGGAGCCACCACACCTCGGTCGAGGCCATCGTCGCCTGCACGCCCGAGGAAGAATCGATCGGCAGCCTGCCAGGCTTCGAGACGCGCCTGCGCGCCCGCTTCCCCCAGCTCGGCCAGCTGCAGCCTTTCGGCCACGACGACACCATCCCGCTGGCGCACGTACTCGAGATCGCCGCGCTCGAGCTGCAGGCCCAGGCCGGCTGCCCGGTGACCTTCTCGCGCACCACCGCCACCGTCGAAACCGGCATCTACCAGGTGGTGGTCGAGTACTCCGAGGAAGACGTCGGCCGCCTGGCACTGGAACTGGCCCGGCAACTGATCGAGGCCGCGCGCAGCGACGCGCCCTTCGACCTGCAGGCGGCGCTCGCCCAGCTGCGCGACCTCGACGAGGACGTGCGCCTCGGCCCGTCGACCGGTTCCATCGTGCAGGCCGCCGTGGCCCGCAACATCCCCTACCGCCGCCTGACCGAGGGTAGCCTGGTCATGTTCGGCTGGGGCAGCAAGCAGCGCCGCATCCAGGCCGCCGAGATCGACGCCACCGGCGCGATCGCCGAGACCATCGCCCAGGACAAGGAGCTGACCAAGAAGCTGCTCGATGCCGCCGGCGTGCCGGTGCCGCTGGGCCGCACCGTGACCGATCCGATTGATGCCTGGGCGGCGGCCCAGGAAATCGGCCTGCCGGTGGTGATCAAGCCGAAGGACGGCAACCAGGGCAAGGGCGTGACGGTCAACATCACGACCCGCGAACAGATCGTGGCCGGCTTCAACGCCGCCTCCGAATTCCGCGACGACGTCATGGTCGAGCGCTACCTGCCGGGCCACGACTACCGCCTGCTGGTCATCGGCGACAAGCTGGTGGCCGCCGCGCGCCGCGACCCGCCCAGCGTGGTCGGCGACGGCGTGCACACCGTGCGCCAGCTGGTCGACACCGTGAATCTCGACCCGCGCCGCGGCAGCGGCCACTCGACCTCGCTGACCAGGATCCGCTTCGACGACATCGCCCTGGCCAGCCTGGCCAAGCAGGGCATGAACGCCGACTCGGTGCCGCCAAAAGGCCAGCGCGTCATCCTGCGCAACAACGCCAACCTCTCGACCGGCGGCTCGGCCACCGACGTCACCGACGACGTGCATCCGGAAGTGGCGGCGCGCGCGATCGCGGCGGCGCACATGGTCGGCCTGGACATCTGCGGCGTCGACCTGGTCTGCGACAGCGTCCTGAAACCGATCGAAGACCAGCGCGGCGGCATCGTCGAAGTAAACGCCGCGCCGGGCCTGCGCATGCACCTGGCGCCCTCGTTCGGCAAGCCGCGCGCGATCGGCGAAGCGATCGTCGACATGCTGTTCGAGGAAGACGACGACGGCCGCATCCCGGTGGTCGCCGTGACCGGCACCAACGGCAAGACCACCACCGTGCGCCTGATCGCCCACATGCTCGGCACCTCGGGCCTGCGCACCGGCATGACCAACACCGACGGCGTCTACATCGAAGGCCGCCGCATCGACAGCGGCGACTGCAGCGGCCCGCGCAGCGCGCGCAACGTGCTGCTGCACCCGGACGTGGACGCGGCCGTGTTCGAGACCGCGCGCGGCGGCCTGCTGCGCGAAGGCCTGGCCTTCGACCGCTGCCAGGTGGCGGTGGTGACCAACGTCGGCGCCGGCGACCACCTCGGCCTGAACTACATCACCACGCTGGAAGACCTGGCGATCCTGAAGCGCGTGATCGTGCAGAACGTCGCCGAGGGCGGCATGGCGGTGCTGAACGCCGCCGACCCGATCGTCGCCGACATGGCCAGCTTCACCCGCGGCGACGTCACCTTCTTCGCCCAGGACGGCACCCTGCCGCTGATGGCCATGCACCGCGCGCAAGGCCGCCGCGCCGTCTTCGTCGAGGACGGCTTCCTGGTCTGCGCCCAGGGCAAGTTCGAACACCGCATCCCGCTGGCCGAGGTGCCGATCACCCGCGGCGGCGTGGTCGGCTTCCAGGTCGAGAACGTGATGGCTTCGGTGGCCGCGGCCTGGGGCGTCGGCATTTCCTGGGACAAGATCGCGCTCGGCCTGAAGACGTTTGTCGGCGAGAGCGACAATGCGCCGGGCCGCTTCAACGTCTTCGACTATCGTGGCGCGACCCTGATCGCCGACTACGGCCACAACCCGGACGCGATTTCCGCCCTGGTGTCGGCGGTGGAGAACATGCCGGCCAGGCGCCGCTCGGTCGTGATCAGCGGCGCCGGCGACCGCCGCGACCAGGACATCACCCAGCAGACCCAGATCCTGGGCGCGGCCTTCGACGAGGTCCTGCTGTATGAAGACCAGTGCCAGCGCGGCCGCGCCGACGGCGAAGTGGTGGCGCTGCTGCGCCAGGGCCTGCAGGGCGCAGTGCGCACCGGCCACGTCGAGGAGATCCAGGGCGAGTTCGTCGCGATCGACCGCGCGCTGGCGCGTTTGAGCGAGGGCGATTTGTGCCTGATCCTGATCGACCAGGTCGACGAGGCGCTGGCGCATATCGCCAAGCGCGTCGCGGAGGCTTGATCCGCGGCTGTGTCATCGATTGCCAAATGCGTCGTTGACGCACGATAATCGATCAACGTAGGGTGGGCGCCCCGTGCCCACGCGTGGCGTTTGCGTCGTGTTGGCGTTTATGAAGCGCAGCGTCAAATCATCGTTCACGCGTGGGCACGGGGCGCCCACCCTACAAATACCGCCATGCTCGCACCCGAACAATTCCTGGGCTTCCTGCTCGCCGCCGTCCTGATCACCGCCTCCCCGGGCCCCGACAACCTGATGGTGCTGGGCCTGGGCATGTCCAAGGGCCGCAGGCAGGGCATGGTGTTCGGCCTGGGGTGCGCGCTCGGCTGCCTGAGCCACACGCTGCTGGCCGTGCTCGGGGTGAGCGCGCTGATCGCCGCTTCGCCGGTCGCCTTCACGGCGCTGCGCGTGGGCGGCGGGCTGTATCTGGTCTGGCTGGGCTGGAACGCGCTGCGCAGCCAGGGCGGCAGCAAGGCCGCCGACGGCGCGCAAGCGCCGCAGACGCTGCGCAGCCTGTTCGCCAAAGGCCTGGTCGCGAACGCGATCAACCCGAAAGTGGTGCTCTTCTTCCTCTCGCTGCTGCCGCAGTTCGTGATTCCCGCCAACGGCCAGGTGCCGGGCCAGATGCTGGCCCTGGGCGTGACCTTCACGCTCCAGGCGGCGATCCTGTTCGGCCTGCTCGGCTATTTTGCCGGGGCGATTGGCGCCTGGCTCAATCGCAAGCCCGGCGCCGGCAAGTGGCTCGACCGCATCGCCGGCACCGTGTTCGTCGCGCTGGGCGTGAAGCTCATCGTGGCGCGTTAGGACGACGTACTCACGAGCGCTTGCGCACCGCGCGCATCCCCAGCAATCCCAGTCCCAGCAGCGCGAGCGAGGCCGGCTCCGGCACCGGCGCCGGCGGGTCGGTCTCGACGTCCAGCCGCGCCGAGAAGAATTCGAGCGGATCGCCCGGGAAGAAATCCTGGATCAGCAAGGTCCAGCGTCCATACACGTCCATGCCGTCGAAGGCGGACAGCGCGCCGGCCGGACGGAAACTTCCCGCCGCGAGATGCGGGCCGGCGTCCTGCTCCGCCTCGTCGTCGAAGACCAGGCGCACCCGTCCCGCGCCGGCGTTGCCCGCGCCGTAGGTGTCGTAGGCGCGCACCAGGTCGACCGTCGTGCCGTCCGGCGCCATCAGCGCCAGCGAGAATTCGTCCTCGTAGGGCGCGCCCTGGCCGCGGCAGGCGCCGCCTTGCGGTCCGAGCGGCGGGTCGTCGCATTTCGACAGGCTGACGATGAGGTTGAGGTCGAGGATACTGCCGTGGAATCCGACGTTGAAACTGCGCGTTCCTTCGCTGCCGTCGAACACGCCGTAGCGCGTGTTGCTGGCGATGACGGTGGCCCCGGCGCCGGCCGGGAAGAGGCAGGCAATCAACGGGATCGCGGCGGCCGCAGCGGCGGCAAGGTGGTGCTTGGCTTTGCTCATGACGCTCCTTTCGTGTGATTGAAAGGAGGAAGCAAGTTCTGCACCACGGCCGGCAGCCCATGCAGAATCAATAACTTACGGGATTATTGTTAAATATCTACCCGGAAAATGTAAAAATTACCGTCACCACCCGGACAGCCGCCCGCCCAGGCAGGAGCGACGGGCCTCAGGCGTTCTCGCCGGTCTCGCGGCGCGGCAGCAGGCCGTGCACGATCACCGACAGCCGCTCCACCGACAGCGGCTTGCCGAGGTGGGCCGAGTAGCCGGACGCGCGGGCCTCGGCGATGTCGCCGTCGCGGCGCATGCCGCTGATCGCGATCGCCGGCAACTTGGCCAGTTTCGGGTTGGCGCGCACGCGGCGCAGGAAGTCGTAGCCGTCGATCTCCGGCATCGAGATGTCGGAAATGAGCAGGTCGACCTGTTCGCGCTCGAGGATCTCCAGGCCCTTGGCGGCGCTGGTGGCCTCGAACACGATGGCGCCGCTGGTCTCGAGCAACGACTTGAAGATGAGCAGCATCTCTTCCATGTCGTCGACCACCAGGATGCGCAGCCCGGCCATGCTGTCGTCGCCCCTGCCGCCCTCGCCCGGCAGCGGCGCGGCATCGCTGTCGAGCAGTGGCAGCCAGAGGGTGAAGCGCGCGCCCTTGCCGATGCCTTCCGAGTGGGCCTCGACGCGGCCGCCGTGCAGGGCGGCGATCTCGCGCACCAGCGCCAGGCCGATGCCCAGCCCGCCCTTGGAGCGCGTGGTCACCGCGACGCTCTGCCCATACATGTCGAACACGTGCGGCAGGAAGGACGGCGCGATGCCCTGGCCGCTGTCGACGACGTCGATACGCACTTGGCCTTCCTCGCGGCCGAGATGCACCTCGATGCGCCCGCCCTTGGGCGTGAACTTCAGCGCATTGCTCAGCAGGTTCATCAGGACCTGCTCCAGGCGCACGGCGTCGGCCATCACGTACACGCCGTCGACGCCGCCGCTCAGCGCGATGTCGACGTCGTTCGCGGCCGGATCGGCGCGCATCACCTCGACGATGCCGCGCACCACCATGTCGGGCAACACCGGCGCCATCGTCAGCGACAGCTTGCCGGTACGCACGCGCGACATGTCCATCAGGTCGTCGATGATCTTGGCCTGGCTCATCACCGAATTGCGGATGATCGATGCGGCGCGCAGGAACGTCGGCGAGAGGCGCAGTTCGGGCATGCGCGCCAGCAGCTCGATGTTAATGTTGATCATGTTCAGCGGATGGCGCAGCTCGTGCGCCATCACGGTCAGGAATTCGTCCTTCAGCGCGACCGCGTTGGCGGCGTCCGAGCGCATCGCCTGCTCGCGCGCGGCCGAGGCATGCTCGCGCGCCTGCTCCTGGCGTTCGCGCGCGGTCACGTCGCGCGCGATCTTGGCGTAACCGTTGATGTCGCCGTTGCGCAGCGGCGTGGTGACGCCGCTGCAGAAGAAGCGGCTGCCGTCCTTGCGCAGGTGCCAGCGCTCGTCCTCGGCGCGGCCGTCCGCGCGCGCGCGGCGCAGCTCCCTGGCCGGCACGTCGGCCGCGCGGTCTTCGGGCACGAACAGCATGTCGAGCTTCTGGCCGAGCATTTCCTGCTCGCCGTAGCCGAACAATTGTTCCGCCCCTTTGTTCCAGCTGGTGGCGCGGCCCTCCTCGTCCATCGTGATGATGGCGTAGTCGTAGGCGCTCTCGGCCACCAGGCGCATGCGCGCTTCACTGGCGCGCGCCTGTTCCTCGGCCTGGCGGCGCGCCGTGATGTCGAAGAAGGTCATCACCGCGCCTTCGATGCGGTCCTCGTTGGTGCGGTAGGGCAGCAGGCGCACGATGTAGTAGCGGCCCTCGATCGAGCGCACCTCGCGCTCGACCAGGCGCAGCGTGTCGAAGGTGGCGCCGACGTCCTCGGCCAGCTGGTCGTAGTCGAGCTTGTGGGTCAGGTCGAGCAGCGAACGGCCGACGTCGGAGGCGATGATCGAGAACAGGTCGGCCGCGCGCGGCGTGAAGCGCTTGATGCGCAGGCCGCTGTCGACGAAGATGGTGGCGATGTCGGTCGAAGCGATCAGGTTGTTCAGGTCGTCGTTGGCCTTGCCGGTCTCCTCGACCTTCACCTTCAGTTCATCGTTGACGGCGACAAGCTCCTCGTTGACCGATTGCAGCTCTTCCTTGCTGGTTTCCAGTTCCTCGATGGCCGAGCGGAGTTCCTCGTTGAAAGCCAGAAGTTCCTCGAACGAGACTTCAGCGTTCCCGATTGTTTCCGGCAACCGCTCGCGCTTGTCGACGATCGGAAAGTCGAGGCTCCCGGGGACAATGCCGGGCTCGGCGGGTGGCGTAACGGGCGCGTTCGCAGGATCGTGCATCGTCGGCAGGTCGATTGGTCAAGGCGCAAGTCTGGACGAAGAGTGACACGCTTTTAGCGCATTGTAAAAAGTTTTATGCAACCCGGCTGAAGGATTGAAGATGAACAACGATTCCAGGACGACAATTCCTTCCCGGCTCAGCCTTGCACCGCTGCCCGCGCCAGGATCGCCGCCACCTGCTCCGGCATCGCCGGCTTGAGCAGGTGCGCGTCGAAGCCGGCCTCGCGCGAGCGCCGCCGGTCTTCCTGGGCGCCCCAACCGGTCACGGCGACCAGCGGCACGGCCGCCAGCCCCGGCAGGCCGCGGATCGCGCGCCCCGCCTGGTAGCCGCCCATGCGCGGCATGCCGATGTCGAGGAAGACCAGTTCGGGCTGCATGTTGCCGGCAAGTTCGACCGCCTCCCGGCCGTCGTGCGCCACGCGGACCTCGTGGCCGCCCAGTTCCAGCAGCGCGCGCAGCGTGTCGGCGGCGTCGACGTTGTCGTCCGCGACCAGCACGCGCAAGGGCCGGATGGGCACGGCCGGCGCCGGCGCGGCCGCCGGGTCGCGCGCCGGGGCCGGCGCCGTGCCCAGCGGCAAGCGCACGGTGAAGGTGCTGCCCAGGCCCGGACCGGGACTGGCCGCGGTGACGCTGCCGCCGTGCAACTGCACCAGGTGGCGCACCAGCGCCAGGCCGATGCCCAGCCCGCCGCGCGAGCGGTCGATGCTGCGCGCGACCTGGGTGAACATGTCGAACACCGCGGGCAGCGACTCGGCGCCGATGCCGATGCCGATGCCGGTGTCGCTGACGGCGATCACGGCCTGCCCGTCCTCGACCCGCGCCTCGACCGCGATGCGCCCGCCGCGCGGCGTGTACTTGGCCGCGTTCGACAGCAGGTTGCTCAGCACCTGGCTGATGCGCACCCGGTCGACCTCGAGCGGGAGCGGCGCCTCGGGCAGGCGCACCGACAGCGCGTGCCCGGCCGCCTCGACCAGCGGCAGGCTGGTCTCGACCGCGCCGGCCACCACCGCCTCGAGCGTGACCGGCTCCGTCTTGAGCACCAGCTTGCCGCTGGAGACGCGCGCGATGTCGAGCAGGTCGTTGATCAGGTGGACCATGTGGCCGACCTGGCGCTCCATCATGGCGCGCACGTTGGCCTGGGTTTCCGGCTTGTTCGCCGCCAGGCGCAGCAGCTCGAGGCCGTTGCGGATCGGCGCCAGCGGGTTGCGCAGCTCGTGCGCCAGCGTCGCCAGGAATTCGGACTTGCGGCGGTCGGCCTCGCGCAGCGCCTCGGTCGAGCGCACCCGCTCGATGTGGGCCCAGCAGCGCTCGACCACGGCCTCGACCAGCGCCACTTCGCCTTCGGTCCAGGCGCGCGGATGGCGCTGGTGCACCGCCATCATCGCCACCAGCCTGCCCTGCTTGACCAGCGGGCAGCAGATGATGGCCTTGATGCCGATCCGGTTGAACATCTCGAAGCCGTCGCCGGCGGACAGCTCGGCATCGACGTCGTCGATCAGGAGCGTGCGCCCGATGCGCAGGTTGGAGGTGGCGCGGGAGCCGAACAGGTCGAGCGAATACACGCCGACGCTGCTCGCCACGCCGGCCTCGTGCCAGTCGTGGCGGATGGTGAAGCGGTCGTTGTCGGGTTCGAGGTCGGCATAGGCGACGCGGGTGACGCCCAGGTGCTCGCCGAGCAGGCGCGTGGCCTCCTCCATGATCGCCGCCGGGTCGGCGGCGATGCGGGTCGCCTCGCCGATCTCGTCGAGCAGGCGCAGGCGCTCCTCGACCCGGCGGCGCTCGGTGATGTCGAGCGTGGTGCCGATCAGGCGCAGCGCCTGCCCGGCCGCGTCGCGGATCATGCGGCCGCGCACGCTGATCCAGCGCTCGCGGCCGTCGAACCGGCCGACGGTGCGGAACTCGTCGGCGTACACCTCTTCCAGCGCCGCTCCGGTCGGCGCCAGCAGCGCCTGGAAACGCGCCCCGACGCGCACGCGGTCCTTCGGATGGAGCGCCTCGTTCAGGGTAAACACCGTCGGCATGACGCCGGGCGGCAGCCCGTAGTGCTCGCGCGTGCGCGGGCTCCAGACCACTTCGCCGGTCCGCATGCCGAATTCGAACATGCCCAGCTGGGCCGCATCGGCGGCGATTTCCAGCTTTTCCTTGCTGGCCGCCAGTTCCGCCAGCGCGGCGTCGCGCTCGGCCTGGGAGGCCACCTTGGCCGTCGTTTCGGTGCAGGCGCAGAACACCCCGGCAATGACGCCGCGCTCATCGCGCACCGCGCTCAGGGAAAGGCTGGCGTACATCTGCTCGGGGTAGCCGTTGCGCTGCAGGACGAAAGGATGGTCCTCGACCTGGAAGGGCTCGCCGCGCAGCGCCGCCGCCAGCATCGGCTCGACGGTCTCCCAGATGTCGGCCCAGACTTCGCGGAAGGGCTGGCCGAGGATGCGTTCCGGCCGACGCGCGCGCGCGCCGAGGATCTGGCGGTAGGCATCGTTGTAGAGCAGGCAGAGTTGCGGCCCCCAGGCGACGTACATCGGCTGGCTCGATCCCAGCATGATGCCGACGGCGGTGCGCAGCGGCTGCGGCCAGCCGGCGAGCGGCCCGAGCGGGCTGGCGCGCCAGTCCAGGCCGCGCAGCACCGCGCCCATCTCGCCGCCGCCGGAAGCAAATGCGAGGTCGCCGGCGTGCGGGTCGGATGGATGGGCTGGCAGGTGGTTCATCGGTGAGCTGGACGGAATTCTGAGATGCGAAAAAATGTTTTATCGTTGGCACAATAGCACTTCCGCACGGGCGCCGCACGGCGGACGCCGCCGCCATGGTCGCATTGTTATAATTTCCGATGGGGTCGGACCGTCATTGACCTTGAATCGATCACACGACAAGGGACAGGAAGATGACCACCGGCGGCAGCAAGCAAGAACGCGAGCACATGCCCACCGAGCAGGAGGGCGGCGGCCAGAGCCAGGGCGTGCCAGCGCTCGGGCAATTGGAGGGCAACAGCTACCATCCGCTGGGCGACGTGGGCATCCGCCACTGGCAAGCGAGCCAGGTGTCGCGCCCCGGCCTGGAGGACCGCGGCAACGTCTTCTTCGCCGCCATCGAGATGACGCGCATGCCGATGGTCCTGACCGACCCGAACCAGCCGGACAACCCGATCGTCTTCGTGAACCGCGCCTTCCTCGACCTGACCATGTACCGGGAAGAAGAGGTCCTGGGGCGCAATTGCCGCCTGCTGCAGGGCGAGCAGACCGACCCCGCCACCGTGGCCGAGCTGCGCGTCGCGGTCGAGGAGCAGCGCGCGGTGGCGGTCGACATCCTGAACTACAAGGCCAACGGCCGGCCGTTCTGGAACGGCCTGTTCTGCGGCCCGGTGTTCGACGCCGACGGCAAGCTGCTGTACTGGTTCGCCTCGCAGATGGACATCACCCGGCGCCGCGTTTCCGAGCAGTCCTACCTGCAGGCACAGAAGATGGAAGCGATCGGCCAGCTCACCGCCGGCCTCGCGCACGACTTCAACAACCTGCTGCAGGTCGTGGCCGGCAACCTGGAGGTGGCCGGCAGCTCGGTGCACGACCCGGTGGCGACGCTGCAGTCGATCGAACGCGCCCGCCTGGCCAGCGACAAGGCCAGCAAGCTGACCCAGCAACTGCTCACCTTCGCGCGCAAGCAGCGCCTGGAGCCGAAGCGCCTGAACTTGAATTCGCTGGTGGTCGAGTTCAGCGAAATGCTGGTGCGCACGCTCGGCGACAAGGTCGACCTGCACCTGGACCTGAAGCCCGGCCTGCCCTCGTGCACGCTGGACGCCACCCACATGGAGATGGCGCTGCTGAACGTGCTGATCAACGCGCGCGACGCCATGCCGAAAGGCGGGCGCGTGACGGTGGCCACCTCGACCATGGCCGACAGCGAGCGCCTGGAGCGCCACGGGCTGGCGCCGGGCACCTACGTCGTCATCTGCGTCATCGACGAGGGCGAAGGCATGCCGCCGGAAGTCGCCCAGCGCGCCACCGAACCCTTCTTCACCACCAAGGGCCCGGGCACCGGCCTCGGACTGGCGATGGTGCACGGCTTCGTCCAGCAGTCGCACGGCCGGCTCGAGATCGACAGCGTGCCGAACCAGGGCACCACGATTCGCATGATCTTCCCGCTGGCCCAGCAGTCGGGCATGGAGATCATGGCCGACCGGGTGGGGAACAAGGGCATGAACTGGAGCCCGGAAGCGATCCTCGGCCGGAAAACCATCCTGGTGGTCGACGACAGCCACGACGTGCGCGAACTGGCGGAAAACCACCTGCGCGACCTCGGCTACCGGGTGCTGGCGGCCCAGAGCGGCGAGGAAGCGGTGGAACTGGTCGAACGCTACGGCGACATCGACCTGCTGTTCAGCGACATCATCATGCCAGGGGGGATGAACGGCATCCGCCTGGCCGAACTCGTGCGCGAGCGCCAGCCCGACGTGCCGGTGATCCTCGCCACCGGCTACATGAGCGAACTGCCGGTCACGGCCAACGCCGGTCCGACCTGGACGACCATGGCCAAGCCCTACCGCCTCGCCGACCTCGCCGAGCGCATCCGCATCTCGCTGAAGGTCGAGGCCCGCAAGGGCTCGGCATCCGGCTTCCAGCACGAAGGATAATTTTGAAACGCATCCTGTTGGTCGAGGACGACCCGGCCGTCAGCTACATCCTCCAGCGTTACCTCGAGGCTGCCGGCTTTGCCGTGCTGGCGGCCGGCGGCGGCAAGGAGGCGCTCGGCCTGTTCGCCTCCTCCTCCATCGACCTGGTCGTCACCGATTACCGCATGCCCGGCATGAACGGCGAGGAACTGCTGCTCGAACTGCGCGCCCGGCGCCCCACCCTGCCGGCGCTGATCGTGTCCGCCTATGGCCACGAACTGTCGATCCGGATTCCGGGCGTGCCGGTACTGTCCAAGCCGGTCGATCCGGGAGTGCTGGTGGAACTGGTGAACAACCTGCTGCTGGATGCGGAGACGGTGGCATTGAACAAGGCGGACAGCGCCGGTTGACGAACAGGCGCGGACGCATGCCCGTAGCCTGGCCGATGCATGGGCACGACACGCTGCTCAGCCGCGCGCGGGCAATCCGGGCGACGGCGCCGGCACGTCCGGATTGGCGGCCACCCATGCCATGAACAACTGGTAGCCCACGGTGAGCAGGACCGCGCCTACGAACATTCCCATGATGCCGGCGCTCGCCAGGCCGCCCAGCGCGCCGATCAGGATGACCGGCATCGGCGCATGGACACCCCGCCCCAGCAGGAGCGGCTTGAGCACGTTGTCGAGCATGCCGGCGACGAGCAGCAGCACGGTGTAGGCGATGGCCGGCGTGGTGGCGTAGTCGCCGCTCGCCCAGAGGTAGACGATGACCGGCAGGGTCACCAGCGCTGCCGGGACCTGGGCGATGCCCAGCACCAGGACCAGCAAGGCGAGCACGCCGGCAAACGGTATGCGGGCAGTCACCATCACCAGACCGACGACGATGGCCTGGATGAACGCCACCCCGAGCACGCCCAGCGCCACCGCACGGATCGTCTCGGTGGACAGCCTGGCGAATTCGTCGCCGCGCCCGACGCCCACGATGCGGGCGAAGATCGCACGGATGCTGTCGGACCCGGCCTGGCCGAAGGCCATGATGATGCCCGCCACGATGAACGAGGCCAGGAACAGCAGCGCCCCGCTGGCCATGCTGGCGACCACCCCCAGCGCCATCCTGGCCAGGCCGCCGAGTTGCGGCTGCACGCTGCGCACGAATGCCGGCAGGTCCGTGTGCGCCTGCGACCAGAAGCCGTGGATGCGTTCGCCGACGACAGGCCATCCGGCCACCGTCGACGGCGGGGCCGGAATCCTGATCACGTTGCCGCGCACGCTGACGATGAAGTGCTGGGCCGATTCGCCCACCGAGGACATCAGCACGGCAGTCGGCAAGCCGATCAGGACGATCCCGCCCACCACCATCAGGGTGGCAGCCAGCCCCTGCCGCCCACCCAGCGCGCGTGCCAGCCTTTGATGGCCCGGATACAGGGTCACCGCCAGGATCAGGGCCCAGACCATCAGCGAAATGAACGGCGAGAACACCCGGTAGCACAAGGCCGCCAGCGCGAACGCCAGTCCGGCCCGGATGAAGACGTCCAGCAGCTTCCTGAACAGGCGTTGTTCGAGATCCGGATCGGGCGCATAGGGCGCATTCATGGCGCGGCTCCTTGACAAGGGTATGCACGAACCGGACTCGATGATGCTCGATGGGCCAACATGCCTGCATCGCTCGAAGAGCGCGGCGATGCATCCGGCGCCCGGATCTGCGCTGCATTGTAGGAATGCTGTTCTGTGCGGTGCAATTGGACCTTGGACCATGGCGGGCATGCGTGTTTAGCGCGATGCGCCGGGTATGCTGGCTTGAAGTCGCTTGACGTCTGCCCACCAACTGATTGACGGTGTGCAATTCTCATTTCCTCAAGAGCTGGATACTCCTCTGATCATTTGGAGGAGACGCCATGGCTATCGATGTGTACTTGCAGATCGACGGTATCAAGGGTGAGTCGCAGGACGCGAATCATCAGGAATGGAACGAATTTCTGGCCTTCGGCTACGATGCGTAACCCGTTCAGATGCCGGACGGCTGCCGTTTTGCTCGCCGTGCTGCTCGCAGGTGCCAGCCAAGCGCAGAACCGCGATAAGGAACATCCGTTCCGGATGCCGGGAACGCCTGCGAAAGTCGTGCCGGCACCAACGCCTTGGATGAGCGGTGCACAGTTGTTGCAACAGCTGGACCCGCCAGTTCGGACAGCCAACCGCCAGGCGACGGTCGACGAAGCCACCAGATATCTCATGGGGATTCACGACGCCACTGAGAGCGGGCTTTGGTGCTACACGGACGGACGACCGAGACCAACGCCGAAGCAGTCGCCGAAGACCATGCGCTCCAGCACGTTGGCTTATCTGCGCAAATTGCCGGCAGAAAGACTGAACGAAAAGGCGGCTGTGCTGATAATCCGGATGTGGCAGGAAAAGTGGTTCTTCGCGGGGAATGGGGGAAGACGGGATTGACGAACTGAGCAGGAGGTGGTGGCGGAGGTCTGATGTTGGTAGATTGATAGTCGCCAAACAAATCAGTCTGTCAAACCACCGCCATGCTCAATGCTATGCCGTCTGTCCCGTTTTGGGAAGGCCATATTGTCGATGCCGTCCACGAACAAGAGGACGGGTCGCTGTTAATCGTTCTCGATACCAGCCCTTCAAGCGAAGCTTTGTGCGGGGCATGCCGCCAGCCTTGCGCTCTGGTTCATGAGCGCCGAAGGCGTAAGGTGCGTGACCGCGACATTCTGGATAGGCGTGTCTGGCTCGATGTGCCGGTGCGGCGACTGGACTGCCATCACTGCGACGCACGGGTAGCCGAGCACATTGTTTGGCTCGACCGCCGGGCGCGCATCACGCACCGCGTGCGCCTCTGGGTGGAGGCGCTGGCACAGCTGCTTCCGATAGCCCATGTGGCCCGGTTGACCGGCCTGCACTGGCATACCATCAAGGACATCGATCATCGGCGCTTGCAGCACCTGCATGGTGGCTTCTCGGCAGAAGGCGTACGGCGCTTGGTCATGGACGAATTCGCCCTGCACAAGGGGCACCGGTACGCCACTGTCGCCCTGGATGCCGAACGAATGCGGGTGCTATGGGTGGGAGAAGGCAATAGCCGGGAAGCGATTCGGCCGTTCTTCGAGTTGCTGGGAGAGGAAGGCTGCCAGCGGATCGAAGCCGTTGCCATGGATATGAACACGGCCATGGACCTCGAAGTTCGCCAGCAATGTCCAAACGCAGAAGTCGTCTACGACCTGTTTCATGTGGTGGCGCGCTTCGGTCGCGAAGTGGTCGACCGGGTTCGTGTCGACCAGGCCAATGCCTTGCGTGCCGAACCAAAAGCCCGCCAGGTCATCAAGCGCAGTCGCTGGCTGTTACTGCGCAATCGTGACAACCTCAAGGCCGAGCAGGCCGTCAAGCTCGAAGAGCTGTTGGCTGCCAACCAGCCCTTGGCAACGGTTTACCTGCTCAAGACCGAGCTGAAGGAAATCTGGTATGCGTCATCAGTCCGGGACGGTGCCCGGCGGTGGAAAGCCTGGCTCAAGCTCGCCTTGCAAAGCCAGATCGCACCGCTGATCCAGTTTGCCAAACGCCTGGCCAAATATCGCCGCGGCATCCTGGCATCAGCCATCTATCCGATGAGCTCATCGATCCTTGAAGGCGTCAACAACCGCATCAAGGTCATCAAGCGCATGGCCTACGGTTTTCGGGACGCATCCTACTTCTTCCTGAAAATCAAGGATGCGTTCCCCGGCAAAGTGCGATGAACCGGAAAAGTGGCCATGCCCGCCTGATGGATGCTGCCCCGGTCGCGGCTACTGAGCACCAGGAGGCACGACAGGCCGCTTTACCGCCCGGCTATTCGCAAGTCAGCTTCGCGTCCTGCGGCCTGCTCTTCACTTCCCGAACGCGGAGCACGCAACGTTGAACACTGTCGTTGGGCTTCACTTCGATCCAGCGCTGCGTCCCGCCAATAGCGCCGTATTCACACACAAGCCACTGCACGTTTAACGGCAGCTCGACGCGATAGCCGCCCTTTTCGCCGAAGCGTACGCCCTGGATTTCGGTCTGCTTGTCGAAGTAAGCGCCGACACCTGCGAGCGGCTTGCCTTCCGAAGCCTTGGGGCATTCAACCGTTTTAGCGACCACCGGCTGGAGGCACATTGCAAACAAGATGAAAAGAATGGTCTTCATGGCACGTTCACGATGTAATACTGTTCCGCGTCGTCGCTCGGCCGGATATGGAACCGCTCGCTTTGCTCCGCCGTCCAGGCATTCTTGTTCCGCCTCGCTACAGTCTTGCCCTGCCACTGGTCGAGCACCCAAAAATGCGTATAGCCGCCGCCCGGCCGCCTGTTGCCGAATTCGAGAAAGATCGCGACATGGTAGCCATGTTGATTCGGGAAGCGTGCCCGGCCGTTCTCGAATTTGAAATTGGCGATCACTGTGCCCGGAGCAATGTGGCTTTGCTCGATCACTCTCGCGCCGGCTTGCCATTGGCTGGTGTGACCGACGCTTGTCACTGCTTGCGGAAAGGCGACGCACTCTTGATCCCTGCCGGCGTAACGTCCTAGATACTTTGCCAGCAGCTCGCCAAGGTCGCCTTCGTAGAGAACGGGCCGCATGGGCCGGCCTCATGCCGCAATCTTGTTGGTAGCGGCATCCCACCCGCCAGAGGTATTGCCGCTCGCGCCGCCGGCAACTTTCTGTTGCGTATAGCTCCATTTGATCTTCGAATAAGCGAGAGACACACGCTCGGTCAGAATGCCGCCGTCGCCGCATGACGGGCTGACGGACGACACCATGACATTCTCGAGCTCGATGCTGTAATACTTGATGGGCTCGCCATTGCCATCCGCGCGCATGAACTCGAACTTGGCCTTGGGAATGGTTTTGCCGGTTGCACAGGTCTGTTGCAGCAGCGGCGACGAGAGATCGGCCAGCTTCTTGAACGAGATTTCCGACAGCTCGGCCTTGCCGGCAATATGGCCGGACGAAGAGATCGACAGTGCGCGCGGCTGGTGAACGCTCCAGTCCACATTCGACACTTCGATCCAATCCTTATGTTTCGAGTCGGCGCTTTCGCCTTTGATGCCGTCGATCTGCAAGTATGCGTCGTTTGCCATGTTCATGCCTTGGTAGTGAATGAGAGAGTCGTCATCATCCGGCTTTGGCAGGCTGGACATTTAACTCGGATCAACAACCCAAAGCAGTGGTCGCCAAGGTGGGGATTGGCTTAATCTCGCGCAGCCCTACCACTAAAGGCGTCCCTCGCGACCATTTGACGCACCGAACCGGGAAGTGTATCCGCAGGAAAAGTAGTTGCTCTGTCATCACGATTGGCGTCGCCAACACCACCACCGACGGGCGAACTGACGCATGAGGACGGAAAATCCCGCGAGAACCAAAGCTGCGGCCCCCCGTCGCCAGACTCGCTGTCCGGCTCGGCATTCCAACACCTCGCAGCCCAGCCGATGCGGTTAAAATGACGGTCTTGGCAAGTCAATGCCCCTGCCTCACCGAATACGACCGACATGACCACCGTTTCATCCGACATCAACGCCGCCGCAGTCAAGAGCAGTCCGGCAGAAAAAGTCACACCCATGATGCAGCAATACCTGCGCATCAAGGCCGACTACCCCACCATGCTGGTGTTCTACCGCATGGGCGACTTCTACGAACTCTTCTTCGAAGACGCCGAAAAGGCCGCGCGCATCCTTGGCATCACGCTGACCGCGCGCGGTTCCTCGGGCGGCAATCCGATCAAGATGGCGGGCGTGCCCTTCCATTCGCTCGATCCCTACCTGGCCAAGCTGGTGAAACTCGGCGAATCCTGCGCGATCTGCGAGCAGATCGGCGACCCGGCGCTCTCGAAAGGCCCGGTCGAGCGCAAGGTGGTGCGCGTGGTCACGCCCGGCACCCTGACCGATTCCGACCTGCTGCCCGAAAAGGCCGAGCGGCCGCTGCTGGCGGTCTGCACGCTGGCGCAACGTAAAAATGTGACCGTCGGCCTGGCCTGGATGTCGCTGGCCAGCGGCGCGCTGCGCCTGATGGAATTCTCCGGCGACGAGCGCACCGTCAACACCCGCCTGGCCCAGGAACTGGAACGCATCGCGCCGGCCGAGATCCTGCGCGCCGACGACGGCGACCTGTTCGAGGACAGCCCGGTCGCCCACACCCAGCGCGTACCCGAGTGGCATTTCGACGTGGTCAAGGGTCACAAGGCGCTGGTCGACCAGCTGGCGGTGGCGACGCTGACCGGCTTCGGCGCCGACGGCCTGGGCGCCGCCTTCGGCGCGGCCGGCGCGCTGCTGCGCTATGCGCACTCGACCCAGGGCCGCGGCCTGCAGCACGTGAACAGCCTGACGGTCGAAAGCGAGAACGAATTCATCGGCCTGGACGCGGCCACGCGCCGCAACCTGGAGCTGACCGAGACCATCCGCGGCCAGGAGTCGCCTACTTTATTTTCGCTGCTCGACGGCTGCCGCACCGCGATGGGTTCGCGCCTGCTGCGCCACTGGCTGCACCACGCGCGCCGCGACCAGTCGGTGGCGCGCTCGCGCCACGAGGCGATCGAGGCGCTGGCCCAGGCCGACGCGAGCGGCCACCTGTCGTCGACCCTGGCCCAGGTGCCGGACATCGAACGCATCACCACGCGCATCGCGCTGCTGTCGGCGCGTCCGCGCGACCTCGCCAGCCTGCGCGACGGCCTGAAACAACTGCCGGCGCTGCGCGCGCAGGTGGCGCGCTGCTTCATCCCGGGCGACTCCTGCCTGCTGCGCGAGATCCACGACGCCCTGGCCCCGCCCGAGGCCTGCCTCGATTTGCTGGTACGCGCGGTGGCGGAAGAGCCGGCGGCGATGGTGCGCGACGGCGGCGTGTTCGCGCGCGGCTTCGACGCCGAGCTGGACGAGCTGCGCGCCCTGTCCGAGAACGCCGGCCAGTTCCTGGTCGACCTCGAGACGCGCGAGCGCGAGCGCACGGGCATTGCCAACCTGCGCGTCGAGTACAACCGGGTGCACGGCTTCTACATCGAGGTCACCAACGGCCAGGCCGACAAGGTGCCCGACGACTACCGGCGCCGCCAGACGCTGAAGAACTGCGAGCGCTACATCACGCCGGAACTGAAGGCCTTCGAAGACAAGGCCTTGTCGGCCCAGGACCGCGCCCTGTCGCGCGAAAAGGTCCTGTACGACGAGCTGCTGACCTGCCTGGCGCCGCACATCGGCCAGCTGCAGACGGTGGCGCAAGGCCTGGCCCAGATCGACACCCTGGTGGCGCTGACCCGCCACGCGTTGCAGAACAACTGGTGCGCACCGCAACTGGTGGCCGAGCCTTGCCTGACCATCGTCGAGGGCCGCCATCCGGTGGTCGAGCAGCAGATCGAGCGCTTCATCGCCAACGACTGCAAGCTGTCCAACGAACGGCGCCTGTTGCTCATCACCGGCCCGAACATGGGCGGTAAATCGACCTTCATGCGCCAGACCGCGCTGATCGTGCTGCTGGCCTACATCGGCAGCTATGTGCCTGCCACCAGCGCAACCATCGGCCCGATCGACCGCATCTTCACCCGCATCGGCGCCAACGACGATCTCGCCGGCGGACGCTCGACCTTCATGGTCGAGATGACCGAATCGGCCGCGATCCTGAACGGCGCGACCGAGCACTCGCTGGTGCTGATGGACGAGGTCGGGCGCGGCACCTCGACCTTCGATGGCCTGGCGCTGGCCTGGGCGATCGCGCGCCACCTGATCGACTCCAGCCGCAGCTTCACCCTGTTCGCGACCCATTATTTCGAGCTGACCCAGCTGCCGGAAGCCCACCCGAGCGCGGCCAACGTGCACCTGTCGGCGGTCGAGCACAAGGACAGCATCGTATTCCTGCACGCGGTGCAGGGCGGTCCGGCCTCCCAGAGCTACGGCTTGCAGGTGGCGCAACTGGCGGGCGTGCCGCCGGCGGTGATCAAGGCCGCGCGCAGGCACCTGGCGCGCCTGGAATCGCAGGCCCTCGACACCACGCCCCAGCTCGACCTGTTCGCCCTGCCCTGCGACGAGCCGGAACAGGCGGAACAGGCACCGGAGGCGGCTGCTCCTGCCGTATCCTCCGCCCTCCTCGACGCCCTCGACGCGCTCGACCCGGATGCGCTCACCCCGCGTGAAGCGCTCGAGCGTCTGTACGAGCTCAAGCGTCTCGCCGCCTGATGCGCCGCCTGCGTCCCACCGCCCTGCTGGCCGCCGCCCTGTGCGCGGCCCTGTGCCTGCCGGCCGCGGCGGCCGGACGCAAGGACGATGGCGACGCCCACCGCTTCGGCGTCATCGGCCACAGCTTCGACGCCAAGAACGACAAGCGCTTCAGGCAGGCGCTGGCCGACACCACGGAAAAGGCCAACGCCTTTGTCGTCGTCACCGGCATCAAGCATGCGGCCGAGCCTTGCGGCGACCGCCTCTACCAGGAGCGGCGCGACCTGGTCGAACGCTTCAAGCGGCCGATCATCGTGCTGCCGGCCGGCAGCGACTGGACCGGCTGCCGCAACTCGGCGGGCCGCACCAACGCCATCGAGCGCCTGAACCGCCTGCGAGAACTGTTCCATGGCGAGCCGCACTCGCTCGGCAAAGCCACGCTGCCCCTTACGCGGCTGTCGATGAGCCCGCGCTTTCGCAGCTATGCCGAGAACGCCCACTGGACCGTGGGCAAGGTGCTCTACGCCAGCGTCAACCTGCCGGCGAATAACAACCACTACCTGGCCGCGGCCGGCCGCAACAGCGAATACGAGGACCGGCTGGTCGCCAACCGCTTCTGGCTGAACCGTCTATTTACCCTGGCGAAGGGCGACAAGGTCGATGCGATCGTCCTGTTCTCCGAAGGAGACCTGAAGCCTTTCGCGGAACCGGAGGCGCGCACCCTGCTGCGTCGCAATACCGGCGTGTTCGACGGCTTCGGCTTCACGCGCAGGCAGGTGCAGGCGCTGGCGAAAAAGTTCGACGGCAAGGTGCTGCTGGTCGACAGCGGGACGCTGGCCAAGGGCAAACAGCCGGAGATCGAATGGCATGGCAACCTGGGGCACCTGTCGGTCGATGCGCAGGCGGTGGAGGTCGAGGTGAAGCCAGGAACGAAGTCGCTGTTCGTGGTGAAGGATGCGGCGGATTGAGTCAGGCCGCAGGCTGATCGGTTGGACGCGCTGGCAGCCGGCGGCTTCAGCGTGAACGAAACGGAGCTGACACGGCCGCGCGTTCCGCGTGGGCACGGGGTGCCCACCCTACGATCGACAATCGCTGAGTACCTGTGACATCCGCAGCATGCAGGCGGTGACCGTAGGGTGGGCACTCCGTGCCCACGCGAACGCCCGCATCGCGACTGCGCGAACCGGCACCCGCGGCGTCCTCATGACGAAACGCCGACAAGGCACACCCGCAGTACCGACATCGCACGGACGCCCAAACAAAAACCGGGACATTGCGTCCCGGTCTTCATGTAACGATCAGTGCAGCGGCTGGCTGCGGAACTGGTCGCCCGGCTCGCTGTCGTCGTCGCCTTCGTCTTCACCGTGGTGGTGACCGTGGGCGCCGTGCACGTGGCCGTGGGCGACTTCTTCTTCGGTGGCGGCGCGCACGTCGATCACCGACAGCTCGAAGCGCAGGGCCATGCCGGCCAGCGGGTGGTTACCGTCCAGCACGACCTTGTCGTCGGCGATTTCGGTGACGGTGAAGATGGTCGGCTCGTCGTCCGGCGCGCCTTCGGCCATGCCTTCGAACTGCATGCCGACTTCGAGCGGCTCCGGCAGGCGCGAACGGTCTTCGACCTTGACCAGCTCGGCGTCGTAGTCGCCGAATGCGTCTTCCGGCTCGATCTGCAGGGTCGACGAATAGCCGACTTCCTTGCCGTCGAGATGCTCTTCGATCTTCGGCAGGGTGTTCTCGTAGCCGCCGTGCAGGTAGACCATCGGCTGCACACCTTCCTCGATCAGGTTGTTCTGCGCATCCGACAGTTTATAGTTGACCGACACGACCGTATTCTTGGCAATCTTCATCGCACATCCTTTCTGTGTAAGGTGCGGATTATACCCCGCTGACCGCTGCCGCCCCTGGTGCGGCTGGTTATAATGACGCATGAAAAAATTACAGCTCCTTGGGAATATTACTCCCGCCCAGTTTCTCCGTGATTACTGGCACAAGAAACCGCTCCTGATCCGCGGCGCCATCCCCGGCTTCAAGCCCCTGCTCAAGTTCGAGCGCCTGGCCGACCTGGCCACCAAGAACTTCGTCGAATCGCGCCTCGTCACCCAGATCGACGGCGAATGGAACATGCAGCATGGCCCGCTGACCGAACTGCCGCCCCGTACCCAGCCGAACTGGACCATGCTGGTGCAGGGCGTCAACCTGTACGACGAGAAGGCCGACGATTTGTTGCGCCAGTTCCGCTTCCTGCCGGACGCACGCCTCGACGACCTGATGATCAGCTATGCCACCGACGGCGCCGGCGTCGGTCCCCACTTCGATTCGTATGACGTGTTCCTGCTGCAAGCCCACGGCAAGCGCCGCTGGAAGATCAGCGCCCAGGAAGACCTGTCGCTGGTCGAAGGCCTGCCGCTGAAGATCCTGTCCAACTTTACCCCGGAAGAGGAATTCGTGCTCGAGCCGGGCGACATGCTGTACCTGCCCCCGCACTATGCCCACGACGGCATTGCCGAGGGCGAGTGCATGACGTATTCGATCGGTTTCCGCTCGCCTTCGTTCCAGGAATTGGGCGAAGCCTTCCTGCAATTCATGGCCGACTCGATCGACCTGCCCGGCCGCTATGCCGACCCTGACATCCAGCCGGCAAAGAACCCGGCCGAGATCCCGCGCGAAATGCTCGCAACCATCACCGAGGAACTCAACAAGGTGCGCTGGGACGAGGAGGACGTGACGATCTTCTTCGGCGAATACATGTCCGAGCCGAAGCACAACGTGTTCTTCACCGGTCCGTCCAAGCCGCTCACCGTCGGCCGCTTCATGGAAAGCGCCGCGAAAAAGGGCCTGAAGCTGTCCGCCAAGACCCTGATGCTCTACCGCGGCAAGCACGTCTTCATCAACGGCGAGTCGTTCGCCGTGAGCCGTGCCGACAAGGTGGTGCTGGACGTGCTGGCCAACGAGCGCCGGCTCGACGGTGCGGCGCTGGAGCAAGCGTCGGATGACGTGCTCGAGGCGCTGTACACCTGGTACCAGGACGGCTGGATCGAGCTCGGCTAAGCAAGCGACGGTGAGCGAGCCGCCGGCGATCCGCTTCGACACCCGGCGCGACTGCGAGACGCAGTGGCGCGCGGTGCTGGAACGCGCGCGCCAGCGGCTCGACATGTTCGACCCGGATTTCGCCGTCTTCCCGCTCGGCGCGCTGGAGGCCGACGCCCGGCTGCGCGCCTTCCTGGGCGGCGGCGGGCACCTGCGTCTCGCCATGCACGACAGCGGACACATCGAGCGTCACTACCCGCGCTTCCTGCGCCTGCTGCGCGACCATGGCCACCTGGTCGAATGCCGCCAGACCCCGCGTACGCTGCGCCAGCTCACCGATTCCTTCTGCATCGCCGACGACGTGCACGTGCTGCGCCGTTTTCACAGCGACCACCTGCGCGGCGAGGCCGACTTCGAGGCGCCCGGGGCGGCCGACCTGCCCGCCCACCGCTTCGCCGCGATCTGGGAAGAATCGGGTCTCATCCTCACGCCAACGGTCACCGGACTGTAGTTTTTGTCACGCATTTTGCCTTGTTGAAAGCCCTCATCATTCCTGTTGCATCTTGTAACAAAATGAACCTTAACAAGTAACAAAATACTTACATTTTGGCATGTGTTTTCTATTGCGAATGAGTAAATTTGGCTATAATATCGGGTTAGGAAGGTTCCGTTGTATATGCGTCACTGTTGCTTCATGTGCAAGTACACGAGAATTCCAGCGAGCGATAATTACCGGTAATTATTCATCGTAACAACAAGAAGTACTCCACTTTTGAATTAAAAGGAAAATCATGAAAAAGTCCCTGCTGATCGTTTCCCTGATGGCTGTTGCCCTGGCTGCTTGCTCGAAGAAAGAAGAAGCACCGGCAACCCCGGCTGCTGTCGAAGCTCCTGCTGCTGACACCACCGCAACCACCACCACCGACGTTGCTGCTCCGGCAACCACCGACGCTGCTGCAACCCCGGCTGCTGACGCTGCCGCTGCTGCCGCTACCGCTTCGGCTGCTGCTTCGGAAGCCGCTTCGGCTGCTTCGACCGCTGCTGACGCTGCTGCTGACGCTGCTGCAACCACCAAGTAATCAGATTCTTTCTGATGCAAGACCGGCCTGCGGGCCGGTTTTTTTTCGCCTGGAGGTTTGTGTGCGACTTCGGTGAAGCCGCAATCGGTGGGTACGAGTACCCACCCTACAAACCCCGCGTTGCGAACGTTGATGAGGGCGTAGGGTGGGTACTCGTACCCACGCGGTCGTACGCATGCACGTCGCACAAGCAACAACGCCAAACGCCGGGTGCGCGCCAATAAAAAAGCCGGCCACACGGGCCGGCTCTCTGGCTCAAGCAAGCAGCACTATTACTTCAACTCGTCATTCAGCAGCGACAGGATCTTGGCCGCGGTCGGCGACGCATCCGCCTTGCCCTCGTTGTCCTGGACGGTGACGACGCTGCTGTTGCCGTTTTCAAGACCCTTGACCAGCACGCGGTAGCGCTGGGCTTCCTTGGCTTTCTCGTCTTCGCCGAAGGTGAACAGGCGCTTGAAGAAGCCGTCCTTGCTCTTGGCGTCGAGGTCGACGTAGCGCACGAAGTACACGCCCTGCACGCGGTCGCGGTCTTCGACGGTGAAGCCGACGCGGTCGAGCGCCAGGCCGACGCGGCGCCATGCGCGGTCGAAACCTTCGTCGACTTCGACGTGGTCGCCCACCAGCTTGGCGCGCTGCGGCGCCGGTGCGGCGCCCTCGACCTTGGCCTGGGCGGCCTGCACCTGCTCGGGGGCGGTGGCGCCGGTCAGGCGCGCCACCAGGCGGCCCAGGAACTGGGCTTCCAGCGTCGGGTCGTTCGGACGCACGGTCCAGACCGTGGTTTCCTTCTGGGCGCCGGTCAGCACCTCTTCGGCGCCGCGGTGGCTGATGTAGATTTCGGTCGAGCCGTCCGGCAGGCGCTCGAGGCGGGTGCGGTACTTGTCGCGCTCGCCGGTCGAATAGGCGCGGTCGAAGACCTTGCCGATCGTGCTGCGCAGGAAGTCCTGCGGGATCTTCGAGCGGTTCTCGGCCCACTCGGTTTCCATCACGCCGGTTGCCGGCGATTCGCTGGCCAGGCCGAAGCCGGCATCTTCCCAGAACTGGCGCACCTGCGGCCACAGCTGCTCGGGCGTCTGCTTGACCACCAGCCAGCGCTGGTCGCCGGCGCGCTCGACACGCACGGCCTCGGTCGAAATGGGACCAATAGAACCGGCAGCTGTACCGGCGGCTTGCGCCGACGGCACACTGCCTGCCCCGGCAGCCTGCGATTGCTGGAAGCCGGAAGCGGTGGCGACGCCGCTCTTGTCCGGCGTTGCGTAACGATTGTCCTTCTGGAGCTGGGTCAGGTCGGGCGGCACGTCCAGCGGCGGCGCCTTCTTCGACGACTTGTAGTCCACCTTGTCCGACTCGAACACGGTGGTGCATGCCGCCATGTTCAGGGCCAGTGCGGAAAGCACCAGCACGCGCGCTGCGGTCGGCGCGGAAACGCGGGTCGCGAGGGTCTTCTTGTTGCGAGTAGTCATATCGTTACGATTTCAGATCTGTAAACCAACACCCTTGCGGGACTCAGGATTGCGGCAGGAGGCCCGCCTCGCGCAGCGCAACGCGCACGGTGTCGTGGAACGGCGCCGACAGGGGCGCCAGCGGCAGGCGCAGGCCCGCCGGCATCTTGCCCATCTCCGCCAGCGCCCACTTGACCGGCACCGGGTTGGGCTCGACGAACAGCTTGGCATGCAGTTGCAGCACGCTGTTGTTGATCTCGATGGCGCGGGCAATATTGCCGGCCATGGCCGCTTCGCACAGTTCGTGCATGGCGCGCGGCGCCACGTTGGCCGTCACCGAGATGTTGCCGGCGCCGCCGCAGAACATCAGCGCCATCGCGGTCGGATCGTCGCCCGAGTAGACGGCGAAGGACGCATCGACCATCTTCAGCAGCTCGATGCCGCGGCCGATATTGCCGGTAGCATCTTTCACGCCGACGATGTTGTCGATCGGCGCCAGGCGCGCGATAGTCTCGTTGCTCATGTCGGCCACGGTACGGCCCGGCACGTTGTACAGGATCACCGGCAGGTCCACCGCTTCGGCGATGGCCTTGAAGTGGCGGTACATGCCTTCCTGGGTCGGACGGTTGTAGTAAGGAACGACCTGCAGCGAGGCGTCGGCGCCGACTTCCCGGGCGTGACGCGTCAGCGCGATCGCTTCGGCGGTCGAGTTGCCGCCGGTGCCGGCGATGACGGGGATGCGGCCGGCCACGTGGTCGACGGCCAGCTTGACCAGCTCGCAGTGCTCTTCCGGGCTGACGGTCGCCGACTCGCCGGTGGTGCCGACGATGACGATGCCGTCGGTGCCTTCGGCCACATGCCAGTCGATCAGTTTGCGCAGGCTGTCCTTGTCGAGACTGCCATCCTCAAACATCGGCGTGACGATTGCTACTATGCTGCCCTTAATCATAATCTCTGGTACGTGTCGGAAAATAAAAATCTGATTGTAGCGGATAGCCCGGTGCTATGGTTCATTAACCGCAGATAAATGGTCGAGCCGGGCCTCGGTTTGAACGAAGCTTGCGCCGCCCGCGCACAGGCGCTGCACCCGGGCCGGCTTGGGTTCCCGGACCACGCCGTCCTCGTAGGCCAGCACGCGCAGGCCGGCGCCGGCGGCCAGCTCCAGCAGCTCACCGGGACGCAGCAGGAAGGCGGGATTCGAGGGCTTGCCGAAGGCTTCGTTGCCGAGCGCGAAAGTCTCGTAGACCAGCACGCCACCCGGCGCCAGGCTGGCGGCCAGGTCGGCCAGCAGCGGCCGGTGCAGGTAGTTGGTGACGACGATGCCGGCGAAGCGGCCGGCCGCGAACGGCCAGCGCGCGCCTTCCGCCTCGAGGTCATGCGCCAGCGTGACGATGCCGGGAGCGGCGGCGGCCTGCAGGGCTTGCGGGTCGCGGTCGACCGCCAGCACCGGGTGGCCAAGCTGCGCGAACAGGCGCGCGTGGCGGCCGCTGCCGCAGGCCAGGTCCAGGACCTCCCCTGGCGGCACCAGCGGCGCGAAGCGGCGTACCCAGGACGATGGATGAACGGTCGGCGCGTGCATCACATTAACAGGAAAGTCAGCGGCGAAGCGATCAGCTTGACCGCCTGCGCGCCCAGCCACATCACCGGCTGCACCCAGAACGCGAGCAAGTTAAAGTACAGCAGCGCCAGCAGGATGAAGAAGCCGTAGGGCTCGATGCGCGCGAACTTGAAGGCGAGCCGGTGCGGCAGCATGCTGGTCAGCACCCGCCCGCCGTCCAGCGGCGGCAGCGGGAACAGGTTGAAGGCAAAGATCAGCAGGTTCGTCACCAGGCCGGCCTGGGCCATCTTGTTCGGGAACTCCTCGTCGACGCCGAACGCGGTCAGCAGCACCCCGAACACCAGCCACATCAGCGCCATCAGCAGGTTGGCGCCGGGTCCGGCCAGCGCCACCCAGGCCATGTCGCGCTTCGGGTTGCGCAGGTTACCGAACTGCACCGGCACCGGCTTCGCATAGCCGAACACGAAGCCGCTGGTCAGGTACAGCACGATCGGAATGATGATGGTGCCGAACAGGTCGATGTGCACCAGCGGATTGAGGGTCATGCGGCCCTGGGCATAGGCCGTGTTGTCGCCCAGGCGGCGGGCGGCGTAGGCGTGGGCCGCCTCGTGCAGGGTGATCGCAAACAGCACGGGCAGCGCGAACACCAGGATGTTTCGGAAATTTTCAACCATGGGGGGCGATTTTAGCAGAGCCTGGCGTGGCGGACGGCAGGCGGCCGGTCGGGCCGCCCGCCGATGGATTCCCGTGACCGGGACGGTGAGCGATCAGAGACCGAAGGCGGCCGGATCGCCCCTGCCCTCGCGCAGCAGCACAGGGTCGGGGCCGGTGAGGTCGATGATGGTGGTGGCTTCCAGGGTGCCGGCGCCGCCGTCGACGACCAGCTCGATCTGCTTTTCCAGGCGCTCGCGCACTTCGTCCGGGTCGGACAGCATGTGGTCGTCGCCCGGCAGCTGCAGGGTGGTGCCGATCAGCGGCTCGCCCAGTTCCTCGAGCAGGGCCAGCGTGATCTTGTTCTCCGGCACGCGCAGGCCGATGGTCTTGCGCGAGGGGTGGGACAGGCGGCGCGGCACCTCCTTGGTCGCCTCCAGGATCACGGTATAGGGGCCGGGCGTGGTCGCCTTCAGCAGCCGGTACTGGGCATTGTCGACGCGCGCGTACTGGGCGATCTCGGACAGGTCGCGGCACAGCAGCGTCAGGTGGTGCTTGTCGTCGATGCCGCGCACCCGGCGCAGCTTTTCGACCGCGTTTTTATCGTCCAACTGGCACACCAGCGCATAGGCCGAATCGGTCGGCAGCGCGACCACCCCGCCCGAGCGGAGGATCTGCGCCGCCTGCTTGATGAGGCGCGGTTGCGGGTTCTCGGGGTGGATCTGGAAGAATTGGCTCATCGGGTTCCTTTCTGGTCAGCGCAGCGCCTGCAGGGCGGCGATGCGTTGTTCCATCGGCGGGTGGGTCGAGAACAGCGCGCCCCAGCCGCCGCCGCTGCCGGAGATGCCGGACGCGCTCATCGACGAGGGCAAGGCGCCCGGCTGCAGGCCGCCCAGGCGGGCCAGCGCATGCTGCATCGGCACGGTCGAGCCCAGCAGCTTGGCCGAGCCGGCGTCGGCGCGGAATTCGCGCTGGCGCGAGAACCAGGCCACGATGATCGAGGCCACCAGGCCGAACAGGATTTCGCAAACGAATACGGTGACCATGTAGCCGATGCCGGGGCCGCGGTCGTCGTTGCCGCGCAGGAGCACCTTGTCGACAAAGAAGCCGACCACGCGCGCCAGGAACACGACGAAGGTATTCACCACGCCCTGGATCAGGGTCAGCGTGACCATGTCGCCGTTGGCGATGTGGGCCACCTCGTGGCCGAGCACGGCCTCGACCTCGTCTTCGGTCATGCCCTGCAGCAGGCCGGTGGACACGGCCACCAGCGCGGAATTTTTAAAGGCACCGGTCGCAAAGGCGTTCGGTTCGCCGTCGTAGACAGCCACTTCGGGCATGCCGATGCCGGCACGGTCGGCGAGTTTACGGACCGTGTTGACGAGCCAGAGTTCGGTCGAGTTCTGCGGCTGCTCGATGACGCGCGCGCCGGTCGACCACTTGGCCATCGGTTTGCTCATCAGGAGCGAGATGATCGAACCGGTAAAGCCGACCACCAGCGAGAAGACCGCCAGGGCGCCGACGTTGATGCCCTCGGCCGACACCGCGCGCCCGACACCCAGCAGGTTCAGGACAACGGTGAGCACCAGCACAACCGCGAGGTTGGTGGCGAGGAACAATACGATGCGCTTCATGGAAAAAAACCTCGACAGGATGTCATTAACAGGCTGCCAAGATAAGGCTGGGCCCGGGAAAATTCAAGGGTAGACGCTTATGGCGGGCTTAAGGAACGTGACACGGACGATGTATCCGCGCCGTAGGGTGGGCGCCCCGTGCCCACGCGTGAAGCCGGCGTTGTGTTGGCGTTTACAATGCGCTGCGTCTGCTCATCGTTTCCGCGTGGGCACGTCATTGATGCCCCGGCATCAATGACCCCACCCTACGCGGAACCCGGCAGGTCTCAGAACCAGTCGTGCCAGACCGGCGTCACGCTGGCAGGCAGCGGCGGCAGGGCATCGAACTCGACCCGCGCCTCGCCCGGCGCATGGAAATCGGTGCCGCGCGAGGCCAGGAAGCCGTAGCGGCGCGCCACCTCGGCATAGGTTGCATATTGATCCGGCGTATGGCTGCCGGTCACGACCTCGATCGCATTGCCGCCGCGCTGGCGGAATTCGTCGAACAGCGCGCCCTCGGCGGTGGCGTCGAACTTGTAGCGGCCCGGGTGTGCGATCACGGGAATGCCGCCGGCGCTGCGGATCCAGTCCATCGCTTCTTCGAGTGTGGCCCAGCGGTGCGGCACGTAGCCGGGCTTGCCTTCGGTCAGGTATTTGCGGAAGACCTCCGGGGTGGTATTGCAAAAGCCGGTCTCGACGATGTAACGCGCGAAGTGCGTGCGCGACAGCAGGTCCGGGTTGCCGACGTATTTCAGCGCGCCCTCGTAGGCGCCGGGGATGCCGGCCGCTTCCAGTTGCGCCGCGATCTCGCGCCCGCGCGCATCGCGGCCGTGGCGGGTCGCGGCCAGGCCCGCCAGCAGTTCGGGGTTGTCCTCGTCCACGTGCAGGCCGACCAGGTGCACGGTCTGGTTGGCCCAGGTGACGGAAATCTCGACGCCCGGCACGAAGCGCATGCCCACTTCCTCCGCCGCGGCGCGCGCCGCCTTGATGCCGCCGACCTCGTCGTGGTCGGTCAGCGCCCAGGCATCGACGCCGCCCTTGCGCGCATAGGCCGCCACGGCGGCAGGCGTGAGGACGCCGTCGGAAACGTTGGAATGGCAGTGAAGGTCGACTTTCAGCATGGGGCGGCGCGCTTGCGGATACTGGACGGAGCGGACATTGTACGCCGCAATCGCCGCGCGGTGCGACGCGGCCGGGACGCCTCTTCCTGTGGGTGCCTGGACAATGCTAGAGTTGCCTTTTTCACATCCATGACGAGCGACATGAAGACCTACCACGGCAGCTGCCACTGCGGCGCGGTGCGCTATGAAGCGGACATCGACCTGGCCGCGGGCACGATCAAGTGCAACTGCACGATCTGCACCAAGATGCGCTTCTGGGCGGCGCCCGTGACGCCATCGCAATTCCGTCTACTGGAAGGCGCGCAGGCGCTGGGCGAATACCGCTTCCACACGCGGCGCGACGGGCATTACTTTTGCCGTGGCTGCGGCATCAACGTGTTCTCGACCGGCGAATCGCCGGCGATGGGACCGTTCGTGGCGGTGACGGTGGCCAGCCTGGACGATGCACCCGTCGAGGAATTGATTGCGGCGCCGGTAAGGTATTTCGATGGGCGCAACGATAACTGGACAACGCCGCCGGCGGAGGTGCGGCACCTATAAGCCGTATGCAAACGATATTTGCATGAAAGGCCGCGAGTGCAAATATTGTTTGCAGTCATTTAAGGCCGGTTGAACGCGTGGGCGGGAGACCCGCCCACGCTACGTCCCTCGCGTCGCGGGTTTTCGGCCCGCGACGCATCCCGTATCTATGGACTCCACCCGATTTGCAAGAAGAAGATTGAATTTTTGCCGTTAGGAAGAGTTTGCTTGTATCTATTCGGCCTGTATGTTGAGCGTTTCCAGTGCTCTGGCCCTGATGTGATACGCGCGTCAGGATCCTCATAGGGTGACGGCCTTGATGGCCACTACAGTTTACGGATTCACCCGACGCCGGTTCGACCTGTTGGCATCATTCGTTCTTCTCGTCGCAAACTTGGCGATTGCTCCTTGTTGTTGCTGAGTTACTCGACAGTCTTTTCAGGCCGGCCTGGGCGTGTCTTTCGACCAGGCCGGAACATAAGGACGTCCGTGCGCGATCAGCGCCCAGATCACCCTGGCCATCTTGTTGGCCAGCGCAGTCGCGGCAACGTTGAAACTGCGCCGTTCTGCCAGCCTTGTTGCCCATTGCAGCAGCTTGTCGGGCTTGCCGCTTGCTGTTCTCAGCGCACTGCGCGCTCCGTGTATGAGCAGGGTGCGCAGGTAGCTGTCGCCCCTGCAGGTAATGCCATACAAGCGCTGCTTGCCTCCACTGCTATGCTCGCGTGGCACGAGGCCTAAATTCGCTGCAAAGTCTCGCGCGCTCTTGTAGTGGTGCGGATCGGCGATCGTTGCCTGCACTGCCGTTGCCGTCAACGGCCCTACACCCGGCACTTCCATCAGTTTCTTCGCCAGTTCCGACCTGGCTGCCTGATTCAAACGTCGGTCGTACGCCTGAATCCTCTCGTCCTTGTCGTCCAGCTGGGCCTTGAGCTCCCGGAATGTCTCCAGGGCCATACCAGACAAACCATTGTCCGGATCGTTCAGCCATGCTTTCAGTCCGTCGCGCAATCTTTCCACGCGCTTGGGAAATACCCGGCCATATTCGCCGGCAAATGCCCGGATCCTGTTGATCATCGCCACCCGTTCTGTCATCAGGGCGCTGCGAGCGCGGTGCAGCATCTGTAAATCTTGCTGTGCAGCCGTATTGATCGGCACATACTTGGTCGAACCGCGCGAGCGTGCCTCGGCAATTGCAGCAGCGTCGTTCATGTCGTTTTTGTTACCAGTGACATATGCCCTGACGTGTTGGGCCGCAATCAGTTTGGCGTCGTGCCCCATTTCCACGAGCTTGCGTGCCCAGTAATGCGAACCTGCGCAGGCTTCGATACCAATCATCGCCGGGGCCATCTGCGCGAACTGCGCAAGCACCTGGTCTCGAGAAAGCTTACGCTTGAACACCCGCTTGCCGTGTCCATCGAGCCCGACCGCGAAGAACACGTCCTTCGCAATATCCAAACCAACGACTTTTGCGCTAGCATTCATGGTGACTCCCCCTCTTGTTTTAGCTTGCCAGCCCAATCTGGCACGCTTGGCACAATGATGCCGATATCAGGAGGGTGGAGTCCATCACATTAGGGTGGGCTCTCGAGCCCACGCGGATCGCGCGCACCACGAACAGCACAGGCAACAGCCCCACGTCCCCGTGCATATCACCGATTCAACGCGTCAAAAACGCCTCGATCAGGCGCGCCAGCACCGCCGGCTGGTCATGGTGCACCATGTGCCCCGCCTCCGGCACGACATGGGCTTCGACCGACGCCATGTGCGCCAGCCGCCGGTCGACTTCCGCCCGCATCTCTTCCTGCAGCCCCATCCAGCGCCACATCTCCGTCTCCGCCGCCTCGATCCACAGCACCGGCGCGGTGATCTTCTTCCAGACCGCGATCATCTCGTCCAGGTGGTACAGCAGCGGCCCGTTCATCTTGTGCGCGGGGTCGCCCAGGATCTCGTACTCGCCCGCGTCGTTGCGCGCCGACCAGTGTTCGGCCAGGAAAGTCGCGCGCTCGTCCGGCAGGCGCGGGTTGGTCTTCTGCAGCCGCCCCGCCACCTCCTCCAGGCTGGCGTAGCCCTTCATGGTCGGCGGGTTCTTCAGCTCGTCGAGCCACTTCGCCATGCGCTTGGGCGCCTGCTGGGGCACGCTGCCCATCAGGCCGATGCCTTCGAGGTTGATCAATTTCTTCACGCGCTGGGGGCGCACGCCGGCGTACAGGCTGACGACGTTGCCGCCCATGCTGTGGCCGAGCAGGTTCACCGGCTCGCTTGGGGAGTAATGGTCGAGCAGGAAGTCGAGGTCGGCGACGTAGTCGGGGAACCAGTAGGTGTCGGAGTGGCTGCGCTCCGACAGGCCGAAGCCGCGCCAGTCGTGGGCGATGATGTGCCAGTCGCCTTCCAGGCAGTCGACAATGAACTGGAACGAGGCCGACACATCCATCCAGCCATGCGCCATGAAGATCTTCGGCGCGCCTTCGCGGCCCCAGTGACGCACGTGGGTGCGCAGGCCGCGCACGGTGAGGAATTCGGAACGGGAAGGTTTCATGGCTGGGTCGACAGTCAAAAAAGAACGATCGTTCAATTATACGCAAGCCGTTGAATTCCTGCCCGTCATCTTCATATGGGGCCAATCGGGCGATGGCGGGCGCGAGGGCGTAAAATAGCAGTACTTCAACCTTCCGCGAGCACATCCATGGCGATTTACCAGCTGGGCGAGCATGCGCCCGAGATCGATGCGTCGGCCTATGTGGCCGATTCAGCCAACCTGATCGGCAAAGTGACGATCGAGGCGAATGCCTCGGTGTGGTTCGGTGTCACGATCCGCGGCGACAACGAGCGGATCACGATCGGCGAGAACAGCAACGTGCAGGAAGGCACGGTGATGCACACCGACATGGGCTACCCGCTCACGCTCGGCAAAGGCGTCACCGTCGGCCACCAGGCGATGCTGCACGGGTGCACGGTGGGCGATGGCTCGCTGATCGGCATCCAGGCCGTGATCCTGAACGGCGCAAAGATCGGCAAGGGTTGCCTGGTCGGTGCCGGAGCACTGGTTACCGAGGGCAAGGAATTTCCCGACAACTCGCTCATCATCGGTACGCCGGCGAAAGCGGTGCGTACCCTCACGGAAGAAGACCTGCTGCGCCTGCAGGCCAATGCCGCCAGTTATGTGGCGCGCGGCCAGCTGTTCAAGGCGCAGCTCAAGCAAATCGGATAGACAATGACGACAGTAGACACCAAGGACACCCTGCAGAAATTCATCTTCGACAACGCCGCCGTGCGCGGCGAGCTGGTCGAGATTTCCGACACCTGGCGCGAGATCCAGGCCCGCCACGGCTACCCCAAGGCCGTGCGCGCCATGCTGGGCGAAATGGTGGCGGCAAGCGCCCTGCTGTCGGCCAACCTGAAGTTCAACGGCGCGATCGTGATGCAGATCCACGGCGACGGCCCGGTGCGCCTGCTGGTGGTCGAATGCGACGCCGGTCTGCGCATCCGCGCCACGGCAAAACTGGCGCCGGACGCCGAGGTGGCGGACGACGCCAGCCTGACCGATCTGCTGAACGCGAACGGCCGCGGCCGTTTCGTGATCACCCTCGATCCGGCCGACAAGGTGCCGGGCCAGCAGCCCTACCAGGGCATCGTGCCGCTGCACGGCGAGAACATGGCGACCGTCATCGAGAACTACATGCTGCGCTCGGAACAGATGGACACCAAATTGTGGCTGGCGGCCGACGACCAGGTCTCGCGCGGCCTGCTGCTGCAGAAACTGCCGCGCCACACCGGCAAGGATGACCAGGTGAAACAGGCGACCGAAGAGGAAGACCTGGAAACCTGGAACCGCGCCGTGATGCTGGGCAGCACCCTGAAGCAGGAAGAGCTGCTGACGACCGACATCCAGACCCTGCTGACCCGCCTGTTCTGGGAAGAAACGATTCGCGTGTTCGACCCGCAGCATCCGCAGTTCCACTGCAGCTGCACCCGCGAAAAGGTCGGCAACATGCTCAAGATGCTGGGCCAGGAAGAAGTCGAGTCGGCGCTGGCCGACCTGGGCGAACTGGGCATCAACTGCGATTTCTGCGGCAAGCACTACGCCTTCGACAAGGTCGACTGCGCCCAGCTGTTCGCCACCCCGATCGCGTCGGATGCGATGACGCCGGCCGAAGACACGAAACACTAATCAAAGGAACCCCTGACGATGCGCGACACGCCCCGCTCCGCCTTTCCCCACATGGTCGCCCTGCCGACCCGCTGGATGGACAACGACAGCTACGGGCATGTCAACAACGTCAACTACTACAGTTTCTTCGACACCGCGGTCAATCGCTACCTGGTCGACCGCGGCGTGCTCGACATCCACAAGGACGACATCGTCGGCTTCGTCGTCGAGACCGGCTGCTCCTACTTCAGCTCCATCTCCTTCCCCGACCTCATCCACGTCGGCGTCCGGGTTGCCAAACTGGGCAATTCGAGCGTGCGCTACGAGATCGCGCTCTACCGCAACGACGATGGCTTGCCGGCCGCGGCCGGGCATTTCGTGCACGTCTACGTCGACCGGCGCAGCAACAAGTCGGTGCCGATTCCGGATGCCGTCCGTGCGATCCTGCAGACGCTCGCCCCCGCCTGAGCTGCGGCCCATGTACCGGCATTGAACCGGGTTATCGTACCGCATGATTTTCGCGCCGGTGCTAAGCTGTGATTTGTTAGCAGTGCTACAACTTCCACCCGCACTGATACTTGACCACAGGAGAATCGCAATGCACATGGATACCGGCATCAATACCGAGGACCGCGCGAAGATCGTCGAGTCGCTCTCGACCGTCCTGGCGGACGCCTACATGCTTTATCTGAAAACCCACAACTTCCACTGGAACGTCACCGGGCCGATGTTCTCGACCCTGCACGTGATGTTCGAGGAGCAGTACACCGAGCAGTGGAATGCGCTCGATGAAATCGCCGAGCGCATTCGTTCGCTGGGCCATTTCGCCCCGGCCACGTCGAAGCGCTATGCCGAACTGTCGAACATCAAGGAAGAGCCGGAAGTACTCTCGGCCAAGGAAATGATCCGCCAGCTGGTCGACGGCAACGAAATCATCGTCCGCACCATGCGCGAAGGCGTGAAGATCGCCGACGAGCTGGACGACTTCCCGACCGCCGACATGCTGACCGCACGCATGGACGTACACGAGAAGAATGCCTGGATGCTGCGCTCCTTCCTGGAGCAAGGCGCCGGCGCGACGCAGGGCGAGGCCTCGTCGGACTAAGATGACCGCGGCGGGCAGCGCCTGCCCGCCGCGTGCCGTCCGCTCCTGCCCGGGGCTAAGCCTCGGGCAGGACGTAATCGAATTCGTAGAAATGCTGGCGCTCCTCGATGCGGATGCGCATCGTGCCGGCAATCCCCGCCAGTTCCCCGGTGCCCGAATCGGGCACGACCGTGATCGACAGCGCCTGCGCCCCGCGCGCCATCGTGCCGCTGTACTGGACCACGAAGCTGCCGCTCCTGCCGTCCAGCTTGCCGCTCACGCGCTCGATCGCCACGTAGCCGGCCGAGCCTTCGGTCGTCGTCATCGCCGACAGCATCTCGCCCACGCCGCTGCCTTCCAGCGCGCCGTGATAGCGCTTGTCGATCGTCATGCGTCCGGTCGTCACGCCATCGTGCACCGCGGGCTGGCCTTGCGGAGTGACGGTCACGTCGAACGGTCCTGCGGCATGTTGCTGGCTCATGGTGCGCTCGCTTTTCAGTGAAGAGATAGCGAACATTCTAGGGCAAACGGAGCGCCTTGCGTGCGTCAAGCGCAGGGTGGGCGCCCCCGTGCCCACGCGTGAAGCCGGCGTCGTGTTGGCGTCTACAACACGCTGCGTCTGCTCATCGTTCACGCGTGGGCACGGGGCGCCCACCCTACGCCGCCGAAGCCTGTGGTATCAGTGCGCCTCGCCCGGCAAATGCAGGTCGATCACCTTCATGATCGCCAGCGTCGCGTCCAGGCTCAGTTCGCCATTGGCGAAAGCGGCGCGCAGTTCAGCCTGCGGCAGGCCGGCGGCCGCCGCCAGGTGGGCCGTCCCTTCGGCGCGCGACGCGACGACCAAGGCATCGACCAGCACGGCGGTGTCGCCGGATTCGAAAGCGGCGGCAAGCCAGGCGGCCAGCGCCTCGAGCGTCGTCAGGGAAGCGGCGGCATCGCCCGATGCGCCATCAGGAGTGGTCGGGGAAGTCATGGTGTTCAGTGTGTCGGGCCG
Organism: Massilia haematophila; assembly: GCF_042647645.1. NCBI lineage: Bacteria > Pseudomonadati > Pseudomonadota > Betaproteobacteria > Burkholderiales > Oxalobacteraceae > Massilia > Massilia haematophila. Next base: position 2,799,488 of record NZ_JBHRVV010000001.1, read on the forward strand.
GGGGCGGTGCTCTTGGCCTCTTTCGGCGGCGGCGGAGGCGGCGGTACGGTCATCGATTCGACCGGCTGCTCGTCCTTGCGCAGCACCTGCACGAAGATCTCGTTCTGCTTGATCATGCCCAGTTCCAGGCGCGCCCGTTCCTCGACGGCGCCGAGGCCCTCGCGCAGGTCGCGCACCTCGGAGTCGAGCTTGGCGTTGCGCGCCTTGAGCCCGTCGGTATGCGCCTGGGCCAGCGCGACCTGGTCGCGCAGGTCGGCGACGGCGAGCATGCCGCCCTTTCCCAACCACAGCGGGTACTGGATCAGCAACAGCAAGGCGGCAAGGGCGAGCGTAATCAGGCGCATGACAGAAAATGATACGCCGGCCGATCATTGCAATCGGCCGGCGGTGGTGGAACGATGTTGATTTACTTCAGGCTTATTTCAGATTATAGAACGCGTCACGGCCCGGGTAGCTGGCCACGTCGCCCAGGTCTTCCTCGATGCGCAGGAGCTGGTTGTACTTGGCCATGCGGTCCGAACGCGACATCGAGCCGGTCTTGATCTGCAGGGCGTTCAGGCCGACGGCGATGTCGGCGATGGTCGAGTCCTCGGTTTCGCCCGAACGGTGCGAGATCACGGCGGTGTAGCCGGCGCGCTTGGCCATCTCGATGGCGGCGAAGGTCTCGGTCAGGGTGCCGATCTGGTTGATCTTGATGAGGATCGAGTTGGCGATGTTCTTCTGGATGCCTTCTTTCAGGATCTTGGTGTTGGTGACGAATAAATCGTCGCCCACCAACTGCACCTTCTTGCCCAGGGCCTCGGTCAGGATGCCCCAGCCTTCCCAGTCGCCTTCGGCCATCGCGTCCTCGATCGAGATGATCGGGTACTTGTCGCACCAGGTCGCCAGCATGTTGGTGAAGTCGGTCGACGACAGGGTCAGGCCCTCGCCTTCGAGCACGTACTTGCCGTCCTTGTAGAATTCGCTGGCGGCGCAGTCCAGGCCGATGGCGATGTCGCTGCCCGCCTGGTAGCCGGCTTCCTCGATCGCCTGCATGATCAGCTTGATCGCTTCCTCGTGGTTGGCCACGTTCGGCGCGAAGCCGCCTTCGTCGCCGACCGAGGTCGCCAGGCCCTTGGCGTGCAGGATCTTCTTCAGGGTGTGGAACACCTCGGCGCCGTAGCGCATGGCTTCCTTGAACGAAGGCGCGCCGACCGGGATGATCATGAATTCCTGGATGTCCAGGTTGTTGTCGGCGTGGGCGCCGCCGTTGATGACGTTCATCATCGGCACCGGCATCTGCATCGCGCCCGAACCGCCGAAGTAGCGGTACAGTGGCAGGCCCGCTTCCTCGGCGGCGGCCTTGGCCACGGCCATCGACACGGCCAGCATCGCGTTCGCGCCCAGGCGGCTCTTGTTCTCGGTGCCGTCCAGGTCGATCAGGGTACGGTCGAGGAAGGCCTGCTCGTTCGCGTCCAGGCCCATGATTGCTTCGCTGATTTCGGTGTTGATGTTCTCGCAGGCCTGCAGCACACCCTTGCCGAAGTAACGCTTCGGGTCGCCGTCGCGCAGTTCGATCGCTTCGCGCGAACCGGTCGATGCGCCCGACGGCACGGCGGCACGGCCCATCACGCCCGATTCGAGCAGCACGTCGCATTCGACGGTGGGATTGCCGCGCGAGTCGATGATCTCGCGGCCGATGATGTCAACGATAGCACTCATGGTTTACTCTCCAAAAGGTAAAAAATCGTGGCGCACATGAAAGTCGAGGCGCCGCACAGGCGCCTCGACTTTCATGCTTGATAATCGAATTATCTAATTATGCCTTGAAGCTGTTCTCGAGGAAGCCCGCACGCTTGACCACGCGGTCGAGCTCGACCAGGGTCGTCAGCAGTTCCTTCATGCGGCCCAGCGGGACGGCGTTCGGGCCATCCGACAGCGCATTGGCCGGATCCGGGTGGGTTTCCATGAACAGGCCGGCGACACCGGCCGCCACCGCGGCGCGCGACAGCACGGGGACGTGCTCGCGCTGGCCGCCCGAGGACGTGCCCTGCCCGCCCGGCAGCTGCACCGAGTGGGTGGCATCGAACACCACCGGGCAGTTCGATTCGCGCATGATGGCGAGCGAACGCATGTCCGAGACCAAGTTGTTGTAGCCGAACGAGGCGCCGCGCTCGCAGGCCATGAAGTTGTCTTCGTTCAGGCCCGCTTCGCGCGCGGCGGCGCGTGCCTTGTCGATCACGTTCTTCATGTCGCCCGGGGCCAGGAACTGGCCCTTCTTGATGTTGACCGGCTTGCCCGAACGCGCGCAGGCGTTGATGAAATCGGTCTGGCGGCACAGGAAGGCCGGGGTCTGCAGCACGTCGACCACGCTCGCCACTTCGGCGATCATCTCTTCGTCGTGCACGTCGGTCAGCACCGGCACGCCGAGCTCGCGGCGCACGTCGGCCAGGATCTCCAGGCCTTTTTCGCGGCCGGGGCCGCGGAACGACTTGCCCGACGAGCGGTTGGCCTTGTCGAACGACGATTTATAGATGAAGGGGATGCCCAGCGCGCTGGTGATTTCCTTCAGGGTGCCGGCCGTGTCGAGCGCCATCTGGCGCGACTCGATCACGCAGGTGCCGGCGATCAGGAAGATCGGGTGTTCCTGGCCTACGTCGAAACCACACAGTTTCATGCTACGTCTCCTTGCAAAGCTTGTTCGTTCGCCGCCACCTTCGGGTTGGCCGCCTGGTGCGCCAGGGCCGCCTGGATGAAGGAAGTGAACAGCGGATGGCCGCTGCGCGGGGTCGACTTGAATTCGGGGTGGAACTGCACGCCCATGTACCACGGGTGCGCATTTTCGCCTTCACGCGGCAGTTCCATGATCTCGCACAGGTCTTCGTTCGGGGTGCGCGCCGCGACCACCATGCCGGCCGCTTCCACCTTCGGCAGGTAGTAGTTGTTGGCCTCGTAGCGGTGACGGTGACGCTCGGTGACGACGCTGCCGTAGATCTCGGCGGCCAGCGTGCCCGGCTTCACCGCGCAGGTCTGGGCGCCCAGGCGCATCGTACCACCCAGGTCCGAGTTCTCGTCGCGCTTTTCGACCTTGCCGTCGTGGTTCTGCCATTCGTTGATCAGGGCCACGACCGGCTGGTCGGTGTCCAGGTCGAACTCGGTCGAGTTGGCGTTCGGCAGGCCGGCCATGTGGCGCGCGTACTCGATCAGCGCGACCTGCATGCCCAGGCAGATGCCGAGGTAAGGGATCTTGTTCTCGCGGGCATAGCGCGCGGCCATGATCTTGCCTTCCACGCCGCGCTTGCCGAAGCCGCCCGGAACCAGGATGGCGTCGTACTTGGCCAGGTGATCGCAGCCCTTGGTCTCGATTTCTTCCGAGTCCAGGTATTCGATGTTGACGCGGCTTTCGGTGTGGATGCCGGCGTGGCGCAGCGCCTCGGTCAGCGATTTATACGATTCGATCAGGTCGACGTACTTGCCGACCATGCCGATGGTCACCTCGTGCTTCGGGTTCTCCATGGTCTGGATCAGGCGGGTCCACATCGACAGGTCGGCCGCCGGCGCTTCCAGGCCCAGCGCTTCCAGGATGATGTCGTCCAGGCCCTGGTCGTTCAGCACCTGCGGCACCTTGTAGATGGTGTCGACGTCCCACACCGAGATCACGGCCTGCTCTTCGACGTTGGCGAACAGCGAGATCTTGGCGCGCTCGTCGTCCGGGATGCGGCGGTCTGCGCGGCACAGCAGCGCGTTCGGCGAAATGCCGATCTCGCGCAGCTTCTGCACCGAATGCTGGGTCGGCTTGGTCTTCAGTTCGCCGGCGGTCGAGATGTACGGAACCAGGGTCAGGTGCACGAAAGCAGCGCCCTTGCGGCCCACGCGCAGCGACAGCTGGCGCGCCGCTTCCAGGAAGGGCAGCGACTCGATGTCGCCGACGGTGCCGCCGATTTCCACCAGCGCCACGTCGACGCCTTCGGCGCCGCGGCGGATGTAATCCTGGATCTCGTTGGTGATGTGCGGGATCACCTGCACGGTCTTGCCGAGGTACTCGCCGCGGCGTTCCTTGCGGATCACCGATTCGTAGATCTGGCCGGTGGTGAAGTTGTTCACCTTTTTCATGCGGGTGCTGATGAAGCGCTCGTAGTGGCCGAGGTCGAGGTCGGTCTCTGCGCCGTCGTCGGTGACGAAGACTTCACCGTGCTGGGTCGGGCTCATCGTGCCGGGGTCGACGTTGATGTAGGGATCGAGCTTGAGCAGGGTGACTTTGAGGCCGCGCGATTCGAGGATCGCGGCGAGGGAAGCGGCCGCGATCCCCTTGCCCAGGGAAGACACGACGCCGCCAGTGACGAATACAAATTTGGTCATTGTGCTGAAGGTGCCGAACGGCACGCGCGGGAAATAGAAATTATACCTTAAACAGGCCAACACTTCTTCATCGCGAGGGAGAAGCATGCTGGAATGCACTGTTTTCAGCCTGCGGCATCGCGCTTGACCGAGAGCTGTTTCGTAATGACAACAGCAAACTTCCTCCTTGCGCTAGTTCATATAAGTGTTTTCCACAATGCAATAGACATTGATATTCATCAATGAAATATGAAGATCCCGCCATCGTTATATCTGACCATCATGGGTTTCTTCAACAATCTGAATATCGGAAAACGCCTCGCCGCCGGCTTTGCCCTGACGCTCGCGACCACCCTGCTGATCGCCGCCGTCGGCATGCTGCGCCTGCACGACAGCGCCGCGCGCAGCGCCGCCGTCCTGGACGCGCCGCTGGCCAAGGAACGCATGATCACCGAGTGGTATACGCAGATCTTCGCCGCCGTGCGCCGTACCGCGGCGATCGCCAAGAGCAGCGACGATTCGCTCGGCGCCTACTTCAAGGAAGACGCCGCCAGGACCGGCGCCCGCTCGACCGAACTGATCAAGCAGATCGAACCCCTGATCGCCGCAGGCGCCGAAAAAGCCCTGTTCGACCGCATCGGCGAGCAGCGCAAGATCTATACAAAGGCACGCGACGAGGCGGTGAAGGCCAAGGCCGCCGGCGACGCGGCGCTCGCGGCGCAGATCCTCGACCAGCAGTTCACCCCGGCCGCGACGGCCTACCAGGAATCGGTGCAGCAGCTGGTCGCCATGCAGCACGCGCACATCGCCGCCGCGGCCCAGGCCAACCAGGAAAGCGCCGCCGCGAGCCAGAAGCTGATCGGCGCGCTCGCGGTGCTGGCGGTGCTGCTCGGCGCCGTGTCGTCCTGGCTGCTCACGCGCGGCATCGTGCGTCCGATCCGCGAAGCGGTGGCGCTGGCCGAGACCGTGGCCAGCGGCGACCTGTCGCGCCGCATCGAGGCCAACGGCCGCGACGAGACCGGCGCCCTGCTGCGCGCCCTGCGCCACATGAACGAGAGCCTGGTGGCGATCGTCACCGAGGTCCGCGGCAGCACCGACACCATCGCCAACGCGTCCGGCGAAATCGCCGCCGGCAACCTCGATTTATCAAGCCGCACCGAGCAGCAGGCCTCCGCGCTCGAACAGACCGCCGCCTCGATGGAACAGCTGACCACCACCGTGCGCCAGAACGCGGACAATGCGCGCCAGGCCAACCAGCTTGCGATCACCGCTTCCAACGTGGCCGTCGACGGCGGCGCCGTGGTCGGCCAGGTGATCGCCACCATGGGCTCGATCAACGCATCCTCGCGCAAGATCGTCGACATCATCGGCGTCATCGACGGCATCGCCTTCCAGACCAATATCCTGGCGCTGAACGCCGCCGTCGAGGCGGCGCGTGCCGGCGAACAGGGCCGCGGCTTCGCGGTCGTGGCCTCCGAAGTGCGTACCCTGGCCCAGCGCTCGGCCGCCGCGGCCAAGGAAATCAAGACCCTCATCGGCGACTCGGTGGACAAGGTCGACCAGGGAGCGAAGCTGGTCGACCAGGCCGGCGCGACCATGGAACAGGTGGTCGAATCGATCCGCCGCGTCACCGACATCATGGCCGAGATCACCCACGCCAGCCAGGAACAGACCGGCGGCATCGAACAGGTCAACGCGGCGATCGGCCAGATGGACGAGTCGACCCAGCAGAACGCGGCCCTGGTCGAGGAATCGGCGGCCGCGGCCGGGTCGATGCAGGACCAGGCGGCCAAGCTGGCGCAGGTGGTGAGCGTGTTCAAGCTGGATGCGCAGGTCGTTCCGGCCGTGGCTGCGGCCGTGGCCGCACCCGCACGCGCCCTCGTGCGCGCCAAGCCGGCCGCGCGTCCGTTGAAAACGGCGCCGGTCAAGACGGCGGCGCGCGCGACCGCGGGTGCGGACGAGTGGGAAGCGTTCTGATCGCGGCTTGGCGTGATCGATGCAGCCGCCCGGTTCGCCGGGCGTTTTTTGGCGCGGGTGTTCGGATGGTGATACCGCGTGGACTCGGGAGTCCACCCTACAACGGCAAGGCATCGTAGGGTGGACTCCCGAGTCCACGCTGTGACGGCGAGTGCGTCATCGTCGCCCCATCCACAAACGATAACGCCGGCATGACGCCGGCGTTATCGTTTGTGGCCGCGGCACGCCTCGATGAGGCATGCCGCAGTTTTATTTCCCTATTACTTCTGGCCCGGCTTCAGCAGGTCCAGCAGTATCGCGGTTTCAGCCGCGATGAACGAACGCACGGTCGGCTTGAAGTCCGGCGCCCACTGCGGCGAGTGGGTGCCCGGCGGGTACTTGCCGGCGGCGCGTGCGGCGGCCAGCTTGCCCGGTTCGACGGCGCCGACGTGCAGCAGGATGGCCTTGACGCCGGCCTGGCCGTAGTTGGCGAAGTCTTCCGAGGTCATCTTGGCCGGCATCTCGACCACCTTGTCGGCGCCCAGGGCGCCCTGGATCGCGGTGACGGCGCGTGCGGTCAGCTCGGGATCGTTGTAGACCGAGTCGGCGCCCGGCTTGATTTCCACCAGCGGCTCCTTCGGCATGCCGGCGGCCATCGCCTCGCCCTTCACTTCGCGCTGGATACTGGCCAGGACGCGCTGGCGCACTTCCGGCTTGAAGGTGCGCACGGTCAGCTGCAGCTTGACCTGGTCCGGCACGATGTTGGCCTGGGTGCCGCCGTGGATGCTGCCGACGGTGATGACGACCGGGTCGGCCGGGTTGTTCTCGCGCGAGATCAGGGTCTGCAGGGCCATCACGACGCGTGCCGACAGCACGACCGGGTCGCGGGTTTCCTGCGGCGTGGCGCCGTGGCCGCCCTGGCCGAACAGGGTGATGGTGACGGTATCGGCCGAGGCGCGGAAGTGGCCGGCGTGGTAGCCGACGGTGCCTGCCGGCAGGGTGCCTTCGTCATGCATCGACAGCGCGTAGTCCGGCTTCGGGAAGCGGGTGAACAGGCCGTCCTTGAGCATCGCGGCCGAGCCGGTCAGCGGCTCTTCGGCCGGCTGGCCGACCAGCATCAGGGTGCCGCTCCACAGCTTGCGGTTTTCGGCCATCAGCTTGGCGGTGGCGTACCAGGCCGACATGTGGACGTCGTGGCCGCAGGCGTGCATGGTCGCGACGGTCTCGCCGGCGGCGTTCTTGACGGTCTTGGTGCTGGCGAACGGCAGGCCGGTCTTTTCCTGCACCGGCAGGCCGTCGATCTCGGTACGCAGCATCGCGGTCGGGCCGGCGCCGTTCTTCAGGATCGCGACGACGCCGGTGCCGCCGACGCCGGTGGTCACTTCGAAGCCGAGGGCCTTGACGCGCTCGGCCAGGGTCTTGGCGGTTTCGTGTTCGGCGAAGGCCAGTTCGGGATTGCGGTGCAGGTGCTGGTACAGGGCTTCGACGGCCGGGTAGTCCTTGTCGAGCTGGGCGGCGATCTGCGGCGGCAGGGCGGCGGCATGCGCAGCGCCGGCGAGGCTGGCGGCGGCCAGGAACAGGTGTTGCAGGAGTCGGGTCGATGATTTCATGAGCTTCTTCAGTGAAAGCGCGCTGATGCGCAGAGGGTGAGACAAAAATCTATTGCAAACTTTCGAGGGCCGCAAGCGTAACAAGCCAGTTTCCGCAAAGCAATATTTAACAATTAACAGTGTATGCTCAATCACTAAAAGTGTCGTAAAAATTTCCTTTCGTCTCTTTTTATTGGCTATGAGCATTATTTCTCCGTAGAATCCCCAGCCTGCAAGGGTTTCCGGCATGCATTGTCAGGCAGGTTTTCCACCCCCGGACGAGCGACGATGACGCCCCTCTCTCTCTCTCTCACCAATACCAGAAGGAATGCTGTAATGGGTTTCATCTCCAACATCAAGATCGGCAAACGCCTGGGTCTCGGCTTTGCGCTGATCCTGGCCATGACCGTGCTCATCGCCTGTGCCGGCGTGTGGCGCCTGAACGAAGTGGCTGACGGCACCCGGACAATGATGTCCGCGCCATTGACCAAGGAACGCCTAATCACCGACTGGTATACCCTGAACTTCGCTTCGATCCGCCGTACCGCCGCCATCGTCAAGAGCAGCGACCCCGCGCTCGGCCCCTACTTCAAGGAAGACTCGGCCGCCTCGGTGAAAAAGGCGGCCGAACTGCTCAAGCAGATCGAGCCGCTGATCGATGGCGAGCAGGAAAAAGCCCAGTTCGCGAAGATCCTCGAGCAGCGCAAGCTGTACAGCGCATCGCGCGACGGCGCCGTCAAGGCCAAGGCCGATGGCAACGAGGAAGAAGCGGCGCGCCTGCTCGACAAGAGCTTCACCCCGGCCGCCCAGCTGTACCAGGAACTGCTGCAGGAACTGGTCGTCATGCAGCGCGCCAGCATCGATGCGACCGCCAAGGCGATCGACGCCAAGGCTGAGCGTAGCCAGACCGTGATCGGCGCCCTCACCGCCTGCGCGGTCCTGCTCGGCGCCGCGCTGTCCTGGCTGCTGACCACCGGCATCACCCGTCCGATCCGCACCGCCGTCGAAGTGGCCGAAACCGTCGCCGGCGGCGACCTGACGCGCCGCATCGACGCCAGCAGCAAGGACGAAACCGGCGCCCTGCTGCGCGCCCTGCGTCACATGAACGACAGCCTGGTGCGCATCGTCGGCGAAGTACGTACCGGCACCGACACCATCGCCACCGGCTCGACCGAGATCTCGGCCGGCAACCTCGATCTGTCGGCCCGCACCGAGCAGCAGGCTTCCGCGCTGGAAGAAACCGCCGCCTCGATGGAAGAACTGACCACCACCGTGCGCCAGAACGCGGACAATGCCCGCCAGGCCAACCAGCTCTCGATCGCGGCCTCGGAAATCGCGGTCCAGGGCGGCGCCGTGGTCGGCGAAGTCATCACCACGATGGGCTCGATCAACGAATCCTCGCGCAAGATCGTCGACATCATCGGCGTCATCGACGGCATCGCGTTCCAGACCAACATCCTGGCGCTGAACGCCGCCGTCGAGGCGGCCCGTGCCGGCGAACAGGGCCGCGGCTTCGCCGTCGTGGCCTCCGAAGTGCGCACCCTGGCCCAACGTTCGGCCGCCGCGGCCAAGGAAATCAAGCTTCTCATCGGCGACTCGGTGGACAAGGTCGACCTCGGAGCGAAGCTGGTCGACCGGGCCGGCGCGACCATGGAACAGGTGGTCGAATCGATCCGCCGCGTCACCGACATCATGGCCGAGATTACCCACGCCAGCCAGGAACAGACCGGCGGCATCGAGCAGGTCAACGCCGCCATCGGCCAGATGGACCAGGTCACCCAGCAGAACGCCGCCCTGGTCGAGGAATCGGCGGCCGCCGCCGCCTCGATGCAGGACCAGGCCGCCAAGCTGGCCCAGGTGGTCGGCGTGTTCAAGCTCGACGCCCACGCCGCTCCTGCCAAGGCCGCGGCTGCCGCCCCGGCGCGCGCCCTGGCCGTGCGCGCCGCGCCGGCCGCGCGTCCGGTGAAGAAGGCGCCGGTGGTTGCAGCGCCGGCCAAGCCGGCGGCGCGTGCGACTGCGACCGCCGGTGCGGACGAGTGGGAAGAGTTCTGACCGGCTCTCTGGTTGGATGATGAGGAGCCGCCTTCGGGCGGCTTTTTTGTTTGATGCGTCACCATCGACGTGGATGACGTACCCGTAGGGTGGGCGGCTTCGCCGCCCACGCGGTGATCGTTGGTGGCTGCGATATCGCGCGCGGTAATCTTGCTGCCAGCTCGCCAATCGAAAACCTGCGCACGCTATCGGGGCTGTTGCCTGCCCTGTTATCGGTTCGCTCCATCCGCGTGGGCACAAGTGCCCACCCTACGGGAGACGTCACGGACTCACGGGACGGAACCCGATGCCAACGCTGCAATTTCCCTGTATACCCTGACCACGTTTGACGACGCCACGCGACACCTGTGCGCGCTGCGCGCATGCGCGTCTTGACGCTCCTGCGGCGCTCGGGCAGAGTTGCGCCATGGCACTGTCCCTATGGCAGTGCGCACCCATCCCGCTTACATTTTTCGCAGCCAATGCCCATCGATTTCCAGCCTCCTCCGCAGTCCACCGCACAGATCCAGCCCGCCACCAACGCTTCCTTCGACGAACAGTACGAACAGGCGCGCGCGCTGGCCAATGGCGGCCAGCCGGCGCTGGCCGTGGCCGCCTACGGTGTCCTGCTGGCGCGCTCGCCCGGCAACGTCGACGTGCTGCTGGGACGCGGCATCGCCTACACGCGCCTGGACCGCTGGGCCGAGGCCCAGGCCGACCTGGAAGCGGCGGCCAAGGCTTCGCCCGACTACGCCGACGTCTGGCTCGCGCTCGGCAACATGCACCAGTGGCATGACCAGCCCGAACAAGCCATCGCCGCCTACAGCCGCCTGGTCGCGCTGCGGCCAAGCGATGCGGCCGGCTGGCTGGCGCGTGCGCGCGCCTACCGCGCCGCCGGTCGGATTGCGGAAGCACGCGCCGACCTGGCCAAGGCGCGCGCCGTCGGCGGCAACGCGGCCGAGATCGACGCCTTCGATGCCGCCATGGCTGCGGCCTCGCTTGCAGCCGAATCGCCGCAGCCGCGCGCCGGCAATCCGGAAGCGGCCCTGGCCGCCGGCTATGCGTGGGCGGCCAGCCTGTCGGGCAGCTGGACGGACGTGGGCAGCGGCCCGCGCTGGAACGACCAGACCGCCAGCGTGCGCCATTACATGCAGCGCGGTTCGATCGGCTTCGAGACCCTGCGCGCGCACCGCTTCGACCAGAGCGGTTATGCCTGGGCGCTCGACGCCTACACCGACCTGTGGCCGGGCGCCTACGCCAACCTGCGCTACCAGCGCGCGCCCGCCGCCCGCCTGTTCCCCGAGAATTCGGGCCGGGTCGAGATCTGGCAGTCGCTGGGCAGCGGCTGGGAAGTCTCGCTCAGCGACGACGTGCTCGGCTTCGATTCGCGCGTCAACATCTACGGCGCGACGCTCGGCAAGTACGTCGGCAACTGGTACATCCAGCTGCGCCACCAGAACATCGTGTCGGAAGATTCGCACAGCAGCGGCGACCGCCTGATGGCGCGCTACTACTACGCCGGCGACGCCGACAGCTATCTCGAGGCCACGGCCAACCGCGGCCGCAGCGACGATCCGCTGTCGCTGGCCGGCGGCCGCGCGCGCTCGGGCGGCGGCAGCCTGACCTGGGTGCGCTACTGGTCGCGCGACTGGGGCACCAAGGTCGGCGCCAGCTTCTCGCGCGACAGTGGAGACGCGCGCGAACGCGGCGTCTCGATCGGCCTGTACCGCCGGTGGTAAGCGTGCGTCCCAGCGTGTTCGAGCGCCTCGGGCGCGCGCTTGCCTTTCCGTTCGAAGCCCTGCCGGCCCTGGTGCTGGCCTGGCTCTGCCTGCGCATCGCCGAAGCGATCCATGCCAGCGGCGCCGGCGTGGCGCAGTCGAGCCTGTTCGGCGCCGGCCTCGGCAACGACCTGCTGTCGCTGCTGCGCTTCGGTTTCGTCTTCCTGCTTGGCGCGCTGCCGCTGGCCCTGGTCCCCTCGCGCCGCTGGCGCACCGTCCTGCTCGGCGTGGTCTGGAGCCTGCTGCTGCTGGCGCACGCGGCGCTGCTGCAATACCACTGGATCTCGGGCGTGCCGCTCGGCGCCGACCTGTTCGCCTATTCCGGCGACGAAGTGAAGTCGACCGTGGCCGGCGGTTTCCAGATCAGCCCCCTGCTGGGCGTGGCCGCGCCGGCCGCGCTGGCCGTGCTGTGGCTGGGCCTGGCGCTGACGCTGCGCGACTGGTGGCCGCGCGCCTCCGCCCGCGGCGCCGCCATCGTCCTGGCCGCCAGCCTGGCCGGCTTCGCCCTGCTGCCGCAGCGCTTCGTGCCGCCGGTCGCGCGCAGCGATGCCGATGCCGAATACCTGCTGAACAAGACCGCCTTCTTCATCGACAACAACCTGGCTGGCCTGCATGCGCCGGATGCCGACGCCGCCGCGCCGCACGTCAAGGCGCAGACGCCCTGGTCGGGCAGCGACCCGGCCCATCCCTTCGCACATCTCGAACGCACGCCCGATACGCTCGGTCCCCTGTTCGAAGCGCGCCCCGGCGCGGCGCCGCCGAACCTGGTCTTCATCATCGTCGAAGGCCTGGGCCGCAGCTTCTCCGGTCCCGGCGCGCGCCTGGGCAGTTTCACGCCCTTCCTCGACGAGCTGGCCGGTCAAAGCCTGTATTTCGAGAACTTCCTGTCGGGCCAGGGCCGCACCTTCGGCGTACTGACCACGGTGTTCGGCTCCCTGCCCTTCGGCGAGAACGGCCTGGCCGCCCGGGGCGACAAGCTGCCGCGCCACGAATCGCTGCTGACCGTGCTGAAGAAGCAGGACTACCGCCTGCGCTTCTATTCGGGCTCGAACCTGGACTTCGACAACGAGGGCCTGTTCCTGCGCCGCCAGGGCGTCGACACCCTGGTCAGCGAAAAGGACTTCGGCCCGCCACACAAGCGCAGCAACGACTGGGGCTATGCCGACCGCGACCTGGTGGAAGTGGCGGCGGCACGCGAGGCGCAGGCCCCGGCCGGCCGTTTCGTCAGCATCCTCCAGACCACCAGCATGCACAGTCCCTTCACCTTTCCGGGCAAGGACGACTACCTGCGCCGCGTCGACGCGCGCCTGGCCGAACTGAAGCTGGCGCCCTCGCCGATCCACGCGAACGGACGCGACATCTTCGCCAGCATCCTCTACACCGACGACGCGCTGCGCCTGTTCTTTGCGCGCGCACGACAGCTGCCGGGCTTCGAGAACACGATCTTCGTGATCACCGGCGACCACCGCCTGCCCGAGCTGCCGATGGACACCCGCATCGAGCGCTACCACGTGCCGCTGATCGTCTATTCGCCGCTCCTGAAGGCACCACGCGCGATCAAGGCGGTCTCCTCGCAATTCGACATCGCGCCCTCGCTGCTGGCCTACCTGGCCAACAACCACGGCCTGAAGTCGCCGGCCGAGGTGAGCTGGATCGGCACCGGGCTGGACACCGAACAGTCGTTCCGCAACCTGCACGTGATTCCGCTGAAGCAGACCAAGACCGAGATGAGCGACTTCGTCTCGGGCACGGCCTACCTGGCCCAGGGGCAGCTGTACACCATCGGCGACGGCATGCAGACAGACCGTAACCCCGACGCCGCGGCGCTGGCGCGGGCCCAGGCCCAGTTCCGCGGCTTCCTGGAAGCGAACGGCACCGCCGGGCGCAGCGCGGCCCTGCTGCCCGCCGCCGATGCGACACTGGCCGCCTATGGCGGCGAGCGCACGCTGCGCGGCACCGCGCTGGCCGCCAGCGCGGGCGACATCGGCGTGACCAGCTTGCGCCGGGTTGCCGGCGGCAAGGAAGCCGTGTTCGAGGCGACCTTCACCAACCACGGCGCCCACGCCTCGCCCGACTTCGTGCCGCTGCTCGTCATCACCAACGAGCACGGGCTGGAACTGAACGAGACCGCCGCGCCTGCGCTTGCCCTCGGCCCCGGCGAGTCCAGCACGGTGAGGCTGCGCCCGGACGTGGACAAGGTGGCGCCGGGCAGCTATTTCGTTTCGGTCCTGCCTTCGCACCCGGCCACCGGCCGCCCGGTCGGTGTCGGCCAGTACCACGTGGAGACGCGCCTGTGAATCGTCTATGGAAACGCCTGCTCGCTACCCTGCTGCTCGCGCTTGCCGCCGCCGCTTTTGCCCACGGCGCCCACGCCGCCGAGCGCATCGGCCCGCGCGCGATCTGGACCTGGGAAGAGGATTCGTATGCGATGCTCGAGGACCCGGCCGCGGCCGGCCGCGCGATCGGTTTCCTGCAGTCGAAGTCGATCGACACCGTCTTCCTGTACGCCGACGCCTTCGACAAACGCAACCTGATCGTCGCGCAGCCCCAGCTCTACCGGCGCCTGATCCGGCGCCTGCACGCCTCCGGCCTGAAGGCCTACGCCCTGCTCGGTTCGGGCTACCTGCGCACCGAGCGCTACGTGCTGCCCAAGCATCGGGCCGAGGCGCTGGCGATGCTGCAGCGCGTCCTCGACTACAACAAGGCGGCCGCGCCCGAGGAACGCTTCGACGGCATCAACGTCGACATCGAGCCGCACATCCTGGACGAATGGGCCACCCGCAAGATGGACCTGCTGGCCGAGTTCGTGGCGCTGTCGGACGCGCTGATGCAGGCCAAGCGCGCATCGAACCAAGCGCTGCCGATGGGCCCGGCGATCCCCTTCTGGCTGGACGGCCTGTCCATCGAATGGAAGGGCCAGCGCAAACCGGTGAGCCAGCACGTGCAGGACATCTACGACTACGTAGCGCTGATGGACTACCGCGACCGCGCGCTGGGCGGCGACGGCATCGTCAGCCATGCGATGGATGAGCTGCGCTATGCCGAGCGCATCGAGCGCCGTGTGCTGATCGGCGTGGAAACGCTGCCGAACGCGATCAAGAAAGTCTCCTTCCACCACCTGAAGGAAGCGGACCTGGAACGCGAGCTGGGCGTGACGGCGCAAAGCGTGGGCGCGATGCAGCCCTTTGGCGGCTTCGTGATCCACCATTACGGCTCGTACCGCAAGTGGCTGGGACTCGCGCCCTAGGCGGATGGCCCAGGCCCTGCGGCTTCAGATCCGGGTTAGCCGCACCGTATGCTGCTGTTCCTTGCCCTCGGCGTTCCAGCGCTGGTGGGCTTCCAGGGTCGCATCGTCGATCCGGCGCCACTCGAAACGGGCGGGTGCGTTGACCGGCTCGAACACGGCGCCGTCGTTGTCGATGCGCGCGGCCTTCCAGGTGAACTCCCCCCACTGCGAGATCACCTCGCCATCCTTGAACGAAATGGTGCTGCCGTCGCTGCGCCCGTCGAAGGCGGCGCTGGCGTAGCGGTGCGACTGGAATACGTTCGGCGCGGGCCGCCCGTATTCCTCGTAGAACTCCTTGCCGTCGGCGCTATGGCCTTTCCAGCGGCCGACCAGGAACTGCAGCCGGGCGAAGTCTTCAGGGCTGAACATGCGCGCCTCCAAACAAGGAAAGTGGTTCGCGCACTGTACGCCCCTGATCCGCCGCGCGGCACACGATAAGCCGCGCCGTCCCTGCCGGGCTCAGTCGCTCACCACGTGCCAGACGTCCTTCATCTTGTCGCCCTTGCGCTCGCCGGGCTTGGCGTCCTTGGCGAACAGGTAGAGCGGCTTGCCCTTGTAGGCCAGCTGCTTGGCGCCGTCGTCGCGCGTGACGACCGAATACGGCGAGGTGACGGTGTCGCCGGTGACGGGCACCGGCGGCCACATCTTCGCGCATTCGCCGTTGCAGACGCTTTTTCCTGAACCGGCCTGGTCCTTGTCGAAGGTATAGACCGTCATGCCGGCGGCGTCGGCCAGCACGCCATCGACTTTCTTGAGCGACTGGGCCAGGGCAGTAGTGCTGGACAGCACGAGCGCGGCGCCCAGTGCTGCAAAGACAGGATGAATCGCTTTCATGGCAATCTCCTGGTTGAACGGATGAAGATCCAGTATAGGACACGCGGCGGACGATTCGGCCTGTCGCGTCGGCAAAAGGCAACATGCCTGCGCCGAGTGTGCAAGGCCGCAACGGTTTGTCGCCTGCGGTATGCACCGCAGCTGACGCGGCAGCTCGGCGGCGAAAAGGCATTGACAGGCAGACCACAAAACGGCGACATTGCTGGTTACCATTTCTCATTTACAACATGTCATGCATGATGTTGCCGTTGCGGCCGACGCGCTCCCGGTCGATGCGACTGTGCCCGCGGAGCATCCGCCCGCCGCGCGCACCTTGCGCTTCAGCTTCACCGGCAGCGGACGCGAGTATTTCCGCATCTGGGTCGTCAACCTGCTGCTGACGCTGGCCAGCCTCGGCATCTACTCGGCCTGGGCCAAAGTGCGCAGGCTGCAATACTTCGACCGGAATACCGTGCTGGCCGGCGCGCGCTTCGACTTCCACGGCAGTCCGAAGGCCATCCTGCGCGGCAGGGTGCTGGCGGTGCTGCTGCTGGCGGCCTATCACTACGCGTTCGGCATCTCGGTCACGGCCGGCCTGGCGACCATTGCAGTGCTGCTGGTCTCCCTGCCCTGGCTGATCCGCAGCGCCCTGCGTTTTCGTCTCGGCCATACCAGCTACCGCGGCCTGCATTTCCATTTCTCGGGCTCGGTGCCGATGGCTTACCGGGTCTACCTGGCGCCGATCGCCGTCTTCCTGCTGCCTGGCGTGCTGGTGGCGGTGTACGGCGAAACGCCCTGGGTGACGGTGGCCTGGCTGCTCTACCTCGGCTGGCCGCTCATGTACGCCTGGATGAAACACTACCAGTACGGCTACGTGGCCTATGGCGACCAGGCTTCCAGCAACGAACTGACCGTGCCCGGGTTCTTCGGCATCTACGTGCGCGGCTCCCTGCTGGCCACCTCGATCGTGATGGTCGCCTTCCTGGCCGCGGTCGTGGCGATGCCGCTGGGCGCGCTGATGCCGGCCGAGAGCGCCGCGGTGGGGATCGGCGTGGCCGTGGGCGCAGGGATGGCCCTGATGGCCTATGTCCTGCTCGGACCTTACCAGCAGGTGCGCATCCTGAACCTGTGCCTGCGGCACACGTCCTTTCCCGGCGTGCGCCTGGTCTCGACCCTGTCGGCACGCGGGTTCGCGCGCCTGCAGCTGAAGAACCTGGCCCTGACCCTGCTCACCCTCGGCCTGTACCGGCCGTTCGCGGTGGTCAGCGCCTACCGCTACCGCCTGGAGCACCTGGCGCTCGAGGTCGACGAGGGCTTCGACCACGTCGTCTCGCGCGTCACGGCGGGCGGCGGCGCGGCGGGCGACGGCGCCGCCGACTTCGTCGGCCTCGACCTGTCCTGGTGAGCGCCATGACGACCGCATACTTTTTCGACGGACGCAGCGCGCGCCGCCACGAGGTCGCCCTGGGCGTCGGCGACGGCGCCATCACGCTCGTGGGCGCCATCGACCGCAGCTATGCCTGCGGCGATACCCGCGTTGCCGAACCCTTCGAAGGCACGCCGACGGTACTGTATTTTCCGGACGGCGCACGCTGCGAGGTGGACGAGCCCGAGGCGGGCCGCATGCTGCGCGCGGCGCTGGGCTACCGTGCCTCGCGCACGGTGCGGCTGACCGCCCACACCTGGGCCGTGCTGGCGGCGCTGGTGCTGCTGGTGGCGCTCATCCTCGTCACGACCTTCTGGGGCATACCGACGGCCGCAAGGAAGATCGCGGACGCGCTGCCGCCATCGGTCGACCGCTCGCTCGGCGAGAGCGCCGTCGATGCCTTGCGCGCCAGCGGCGTGCTGCGCCAGAGCCGCCTGAGCGACGAATGGCTGGCCGAGGTCCAGCAGCTCATGCGCCGCGTTGCGCCGGCCGACGTGCCGGTCCGCCTGCTGATCCACGACGTCAAGGCGTTCGGCGCCAACGCGATCGCCCTGCCCGACGGCAGCATCATCATGTCTGACCTCATGGTGCGGCTGGTCGTCGGCAAGCGCGGCACGATCGGCGACACCGAGGCCGCGCAGCTGGCCGGCGTGCTGGCGCACGAGATCGGCCACGTGCGCCTGCGCCACGGCACGCGGGTCCTGGCCGGCTCCTCGCTGGCAGCCGCCCTGAGCGCCAGCCTGCTCGGCGACTTCAGCGGCGTCGCCGCCCTGCCCGGCGTGCTCGCCAGCCTGAGCTACTCGCGCGAGATGGAAGCCGAGGCCGACGAATACGCCATCGCGCTGCTGCGCAAGAACGGCATTTCCACCCTCCCCCTGGCCGACCTGTTCGAACGCATGGAGTATGGGCCGGAGCTGGAAGAAAGCGGCAAGGAGGCGCCGGGCTGGATCTGGGAAGCGGCGGAGTCCTTCATGTCCAGCCATCCGCTGAGCGAGGAACGCGCCGAACGCCTGCGCGAAGCGGCCAGCGAGTAGGAGGCGCTGCGGGAAGCGATACGGAAAGGCGGCCCTTGCCTCAGGAGGAACTGGACAGCTTCATGAGCACCAGGCCGCTGACGATCAGGACGGCCGCGATGACGCGCAGCGGCGTCAGCTGTTCGCCGAGGACGGTGATGCCGACGATGAAGGCGCCGACCGCGCCGATGCCGGTCCAGATCGTGTAGGCGGTGCCGAGCGGCAGAGTGCGCATCGAGAACGACAGCAAGCCAAAACTGGCTGTCATCAGGACCAGCGTGAGAACGGTGGGAAGGGGTCGGGAAAAGCCATCCGACAGCTTCATCGAATAGGCCCAGGCGACCTCGAGAATCCCGGCAAGTACAAGCACTATCCAGGCCATGACACACTCCTGTAAAAACAGAGCGGGTCGTCCCGAAGCAGTTGCCCTCGATGAGGGGGAGGTCGTCCTCCTGGAGGCGCCCGGGAACTCCAGGCGCATGTGGATGCCTGGAATTATAGGAAACAAAACCGGCAGGGTCAACGCCGGGCGGCGCTGCGTGCCTGCCGCCATGCCGTCAGCCGCTATGCTGTCAGCCGAAATCCCCTCAGCAGAAATCGCGGCTATTGGTCGTCAATCTTCCCAGCAGGTGCGACAGGTCGACCAGCCGCTTGGCGACCAAATGTTTGACCTGTCCCTCGCTCTGCCAGATGCCGTAGACCCCAAGCAGGTTCGCGCCCAGCACTTCGCGCCGCTGCTGTTCGACCAGGTCGGGCCAGACGATCACGTTGACGTTCCCCGTTTCGTCTTCCAGCGTGATGAACAGCACGCCCTTCGCCGTGCCCGGACGCTGGCGCACGGTGACGATGCCGCAGCCGCGCGCCAGCTGGCCGTCGGCGTACTCGTTCAGGCTTGATGCCGGCATGAAGCGCTGCGCCAGCAATTGCTTCCTCAGCAGCGCCAGCGGGTGGCGGCCCAGGGTCAGGCCTTGCGCGCGGTAGTCGCCGACGATCTCGTCGCCCTCGGAAGGCGCAGCCAGCGCCGGCATCTCTTCGGCCACCGAGGTCGGGCGCAGCAGGTCCTTGTCCGGCACCGCGCCCACCGCCTGCCACAGCGCCTCGCGCCGGTGCCCGGCCAGCGAGCGCAAGGCATTCGCGCCGGCCAGCACCTGCAAATCGCTCCGGTCCAGCCCTGCCCGCCGCGCCAGGTCGGCCACGCTGTCGAAGGGTTTGATCGCGCGCGCTTCCTCGATGCGCATGGCGGCCTCGAAGCGCATCCCGCGCTGCAGGGACAGGCCCAGGCGCACCGCCGGCTGGCGCCTGCGGTCGTGCAGCTCCTCCAGCGTCGACTCCCAGCCGCTGATGTTGACGTCGGTCGGGCGCACTTCGATGCCGTGGCGCTGCGCGTCCTGCACCAGTTGCGAGGGACTGTAGAAACCCATCGGCTGGCTGTTGAGCAGCGCGCAAAGAAAAGCCGCCGGCTCGTGGCACTTGATCCAGGAACTGGCATAGGCCAGCAGCGCGAAGCTGGCCGCGTGCGACTCGGGAAAACCGTATTCGCCGAAGCCCTGGATCTGGCTGAAGATCTGCTCGGCGAAGGCCAGGTCGTAGCCGCGCTCGAGCATGCCGCGCACGATGCGGTCGTAGTACTGTTCCAGCCCGCCCTTGCGCTTCCAGGCGGCCATCGCGCGCCGCAGCTGGTCGGCCTCGCCCGGCGTGAAGCCGGCGCCGAGGATCGCCACCTGCATCACCTGTTCCTGGAAGATCGGTACGCCCAGCGTGCGCTCGAGCGCGATCTGCATCTCCTGGCTCGGATAGACGACGTGTTCGAGGCCCTGGCGCCGGCGCAGGTAGGGGTGGACCATGCCGCCCTGGATCGGGCCGGGCCGCACCACCGCCACTTCGATGACGAGGTCGTAGAACACGCGCGGCTTCATCCGCGGCAGCATGCTCATCTGCGCGCGCGACTCGATCTGGAACACGCCCACCGTGTCGGCGGCGCAGATCATGTCGTAGGTAGCGGCATCGTCGGGCGGGATGTCCTGCATCTCGAAGGGCATGTCCTGGCGCAGGCTGACCAGGGCCAGCGCGCGGCGCAGCATCGACAGCATGCCCAGCGCCAGCACGTCGACCTTCATCAGGCCCAGTTCCTCGAGGTCGTTCTTGTCCCACTGGATGACGCTGCGGTCAAGCATGGCCGCATTCTCGATCGGCACCAGGCGCGACAGCTTGCCCTGGGCGATGACGAAGCCGCCCGGGTGCTGCGACAGGTGGCGCGGAAAATTCAGCAGCTGCTGGGCCAGGGTCGCCCACTGGCGCGACAGCGGCGCCTCCGGATCGAGGCCGCTCTCGGCGAGGCGGTTCAGGAGGTCGGCCTTGCTGTCGAACCAGTGGTGGTTCTTGCAGACCTTCTCGATGATGGCGAGGTCGATGCCGAGCGCGCGGCCGCTGTCGCGTAGCGCACTCTTGGGCCGGTAGCTGATCACCACCGCGGCCAGCGCGGCGCGGGTGCGGCCGTATTTGGCGTAGATGTACTGGATGACCTCTTCGCGGCGCTGGTGCTCGAAGTCGACGTCGATGTCCGGCGGCTCGTTGCGCTCCTTCGAGATGAAGCGCTCGAACAGCAGGTTCGCCCGCGCCGGATCGACCTCGGTGATGCCGAGGCAGTAGCAGACCGCCGAATTGGCGGCCGAGCCGCGGCCCTGGCACAGGATGTCCTGCGAACGGGCGAAGCGCACGATGTCGTAGACGGTCAGGAAGTAGTGCTCGTACTGCATGTCCGCAATGAGCGCCAGTTCGTGCTCGATCTGGGCCTGCACCTTCGCCGGGATGCCTTCGCGGAAGCGCCGGTGCGCGCCGATATACGTTTCGGCGCGCAGGAAGCTGCTCGCGCTCTGGCCCGGCGGGACCACCTCGTTCGGGTATTCGTAGCGTAGTTCGTCGAGCGAGAAGCTGCAGGCGGAAGCGATACGCAGCGTCTCGTTCAGCGCTTCCTTCGCGTAGATGTTCGCCAGGCGCAGGCGCGCGCGCAGGTGCTGCTCGGCGTTCTGCGCCAGGCCATAGCCGCATTCGGCCACGGGTTTGTTCAGGCGGGTGGCGGTGAGCGTGTCCTGCAGCGGCTTCCTCGAACGCACGTGCATGGTCACATGGCCGAGCGCGACGATGGGCAGGCCGTGCTGCCAGCCCACCTCTTCCACCGTCAGGCGGTGCGCCTCGTCGAAGGCGCGGTGCAGCAGGGTCAGGCCGAGCCAGGCACGGTTCGGGAAGTGCGCGGCGATCCAGGCGGCCTGCTCGTGCAGGCGGTCGACGCCGGCCCGGTCGTGGCCGGGATAGGCCGGCAGCAGGATCGCCAGGCAGTCGGGCATGCCCTTCAAGTGGGCCAGCTCGCCCTGCGGATCGGCGATATCCTGCGGCGTCAGGAAGTAGCTGCCCTTCTCGCTGCGCGTGCGGCCCAGGGTGATGAATTCGGACAGGTTGCCGTAGCCGTTGCGGTTTTGCGCCAGCAGGATCAGCGAGAGGGCAGTACTGCCGGCCTGGCTGCCGTCGGGCTGCTTCAGGTGGAAGTGGGCGCCGACGATGAAGGGCAGCCCCGCCTTCTTCGCCTCGGCATGGGCGCGCACCACGCCGGCCAGCGAGCACTCGTCGGTCAGCGCCAGCGCCGCATACCCCAGGCGCACCGCCCGTTCGACCAGCTCCTCGGCGTGCGACGCGCCTTGCAGGAAGGAGAAATTCGAGAGGCAGAACAGCTCGGCATAGTCGGGCAGGCCCTGCATCGATGGGTCGGGCGGCGAAGGCATTGGTCGATCGGCTGGCAGATGAGTTGAGAAAAATTAAAACGTGCAAACCGCACAAAAGTACTGTATAAAAACACAGTATCACTGACGAGATCACTTTGGCAAGGACCAGCAATGCAAGTTCATGAGTTCGTGTGTTTCGGCGAGCAGCCCGGCGAAGGCAATCCGGCGCTCGTCGTCGTGGGCGGCAACGGCAACCCGGGGTGGCGCCGGGCGCTGGCGCGCGAGCGCAATCTCACCTGCGTGTTCCTCGATCCGGGCGACGGGCTCGCGTGCGACGGACTTAATACAGCGGCGGTGCTGGACTTCGTCTATCCGCACATGCGCAGTCCCCTGTGCCTGCATGCCACGCTGGCGGCGGCCCAGCTGCTGTTCGAGCGCCACGGGGGACACCAGCCCCTGAAAGTGAAAACAGCGATGCATGGCCAGTCCTTGCTGCTCATGCCCGATGGCGAGAATGTCTTCGTGCAGTTGGCGCGCCAGGAGGCGCCGCGGGTGGAGACGCTGTTGGACATCGATGCCCTCCTGCCCGAGCGCCTGCTGGCCGCGCCCGACCTGGCCCTGGCCACCGCCCCGCGTGTGGCCTCGGTCGGCAGCCCCAAGCTGCTGCTGGAAGTGGCTGACGTGGACACGCTGTACGGCCTGGCGCCGGACCTGGCCCTGATCCACGTCTGGGGGAAAGAAGTCGGCGTGAACGGCTGCTACGTCTGGTGCAGGACGGAAAAGAACAGCGGCGACGGCGAAGTCGAAGGACGCAACTTCAACCACCTGGAGCCGGGCCTGGAAGACAGCGCCACCGGCGTCGCAGCCGGCGCCCTCACCCTGGCGCTCGGCCAGGGCCTGACGCTGCGCCAGGGCCGCGCCACCGGACGCAATTGCGTGATCCGCACCGCGCTGGAAGGCGCGCTGGAGGCTGATACTGTGCTTGTCGGCGGGCTGGCACAGCGCGTCGACTGAACGCTACCGATTCCGCCACCACGGCCATCATGCACCGCGTAGGTGGGCGGCTCCACCTTCAACAGATGCGCCTCCGCGGCGTGCGCGCCGCCCACGCGTCCAACCCACGCCCGCACAGCGCGACCGCCTCACGCAGCCCGACCGTCTCACGAAGCCCGCCTACAACAGGCTAATCCCCGGCAAGGACAACAGCGAGGTCTCGCGCATCACCTGCACGAAATCGAGCAAGCAGGCATTCCCCGCCAGCCGCTTCGGCGTCACCGCATACAGCCGCCCCGTCAAGCCGTCCGGCCCGATGCGCTGGCGCGCCACATAGCCCCGCTCCAGGTAGCCGTTGACCGCCCACAGCGGCAAGGCCGCCAGTCCGCGTCCGCTCGCCACCAGTTGCAGCATGCCGACCGTCAGCTCGGTCGTGCGCCGCGGTGGTTCGACCCCGGCGGGCTTGAGCACTTGCCGCACCAGGTCCAGCATGTCGTCCGGCACCGGGTAGGTAATCAATGCCTGGGTCGCGAAATCCTGGGCCGTCAGGTGCGGCTTGGCGAGATAGGGGTGGTTCAGCGGCAGGATCGCGACCATCTCGAATTCGAACAGCGGGTGGAAGTCGACCTCGGTCTCGCTCTCGTCCAGCTCCGACACGATCGCCACCTCGGCGCGGTCCTGGTGCAGCAAGCCGATCGGATCGGCCTGGAAGCCGGAGACGATGTCCTGCTCGACCTCGGGCCAGCGCGCGCGCAGCGCGTCCATCGACGGCATCAGCCAGTCGAAACAGGTGTGGCATTCGACCGCGATGCGCAGCTTGCCGGTGGCGTTGCTGACCAGGCGCGCCAGGTCGCGCTCGGCCGCGCCGACAAGGGGCAGGACCTGCTCGGCCAGCGCCAGCAGGCGCTGGCCGGCCGCGGTGAAGGCAACCGGCGCCGACTTGCGTTCGAACAGGCCGGTCTCGTACTGCCGCTCCAGCGCCAGCACCTGGTGCGACAGCGCCGATTGCGTCACGTTCAGCAATTGCGCCGCGCGCGAAATGGTGCCGGCCTCCTTCAGGGCCAGCAGGGTGCGCAGGTGGCGCAGTTCAAGGATGGAAGTCGCCATGAATTATTTTCACGTTTTCTCAAAATTTATTCGTTTGAATTATGCACGAGTTCTGACGACAATCCTTAGCATTGTTCATACAAATTGAGATTATCATGATTAGAATTCATACCCTCGGCTACCCACGCATTGGCCTGCAACGCGAGCTGAAGTTCGCCCTCGAAGGTCACTGGCGCGGCGAAACGGACGAGGCGCAACTGGAAGCGGTCGGCGCCGCCCTGCGCGCACGCCACTGGCAGCAGCAGGCGCAGGCCGGGCTCGACTTCGTCACGGTCGGCGACTTCGCCTTCTACGACCACGTCGCCAACCACATCCAGCTGTTCGGCTGCGAGCCAGCGCGCTTCGGTTTCGACGGCGGCGAGTCAACGCTGGCGCGCTACTTCACGCTGGCGCGCGGCGTCGCCCGCGAACCCACTGGCAGGCATGAGGGTCAGCATGACAGCGCGGCCTGCTGCGCTGGGCACGGCGGCGGCAAGCCGGCGCTGGAAATGACCAAGTGGTTCGACACCAACTACCACTACCTGGTCCCCGAGTTCGACCGCGCCACCCGCTTCGCGCTGGCCTCCGACCGCCTGCTGGCCGAGGTCGCCGAGGCGCAGGCGCTCGGCCACCAGGTCAAGGTAGCGCTGCTCGGCCCCCTGACCTTCCTCTGGCTGGGCAAGGCGAAGGAGGACGGCATCGACCGGCTCGACCTGCTGGACGAGCTGCTGCCGGTCTACGTGCAACTGCTGGTGCAACTGAAGCGTGCAGGCGTGGCCTGGGTCCAGCTCGACGAACCCATCCTCGGCCTCGACCTGCCGGGCGCCTGGCTGCTCGCCTTCGAGCGCGCCTATCACCAATTGGCCACCAGCCAGGTCCCGCTGCTGCTGGCCACCTATTTTTCGCCGCTCGAAGGCCAGCTGAGCGTGGCCTGCAAGCTGCCGGTGGCCGGCCTGCACGTGGACGGCGTGCGCGCCGCGCACGAGCTGCAGGCGGTGGCCGATTGGCTGCCCGATAACAAGGTGCTCTCGGCCGGCATCGTCGACGGCCGCAATATCTGGCGCACGGATCTCGACCGCGCGCTGGCCCTGCTGCGGCCGCTGGCCCAGCGCCGCGGCGAACTCTGGCTCGCGCCTTCCTGCTCGCTGCTGCACGTGCCGCTGTCGCTGCGCGAGGACGCCGCCATCGATGCCGAGCTGCGCGGCTGGCTCGCCGGCGCCGAGGAGAAGCTCGACGAACTGCGCGTCCTGCGCAACGCGCTGGTCGAGGGCGACGGCAGCGTCTGGACCGAACTGTGCGCCTCGCGCGCCGCGGCCGAGGCGCGCGCCGCCAGCCCGCGCGTGCGCAAGCCGGAAGTCGCGCGCCGTCTCGCCAGCCTGGCCCCAGGTGCCGACCGCCGCGCCAGCCCCTTCCCCGTGCGCCAGGCGGCACAGGCCGCGCGCTTCCAATTGCCGCTCTACCCGACCACCACCATCGGCTCGTTCCCGCAGACGGCGGCGATCCGCGCCGCCCGCGCCGCCTTCAAACGCGGCGACCTGGCGCGCGAGGACTACGAAGCGGCGATGCGGCGCGAGATCGCACAGGCAGTGCGCGAACAGGAGCTGCTGGGCATCGACGTGCTGGTGCACGGCGAGGCCGAACGCAACGACATGGTCGAGTACTTCGGCGAGCAGCTCGATGGCTTTGCCTTCAGCGCCAACGGCTGGGTGCAATCGTATGGCTCGCGCTGCGTGAAGCCGCCGGTGCTGTTCGGCGACGTCGCGCGCAGCCAGGCGATGACGGTGGCCTGGAGCGCCTATGCCCAGGGCCTCACCGCGCGTCCGGTGAAAGGCATGCTGACCGGCCCGGTGACCATCCTGCAGTGGTCGTTCGTGCGCGACGACCAGCCGCGCGCCACCACCGCGCTGCAGATCGCGCTGGCGATCCGCGACGAAGTGACGGACCTGGAGGCGGCCGGCATCGGCATCATCCAGATCGACGAGCCGGCCCTGCGCGAAGGCCTGCCGCTACGCCGCGCGCTCTGGCGCGACTACCTGGACTGGGCCGCGCGCGCCTTCCGCATCGCCGCCTCGAACATCGCCGACAGCACCCAGCTGCACACCCACATGTGCTACGCCGAGTTCAACGACATCCTGCCGGCGATCGCGGCGATGGACGCCGACGTCATCACCATCGAGACCAGCCGCTCCGACATGGAACTGCTGCGCGGTTTCGGCGACTTCGCCTACCCGAACGCGATCGGCCCGGGCGTGTACGACATCCACTCGCCGCGCGTGCCCAGCGTCGACGACATCCTGCGCCTGATGCGCAAGGCGGCCGCGGCGATCCCGCCGGCGCAGCTGTGGGTCAATCCCGACTGCGGCCTGAAGACACGCGACTGGCCCGAGACGCGCGCGGCGCTGCGCAACATGGTCGAGGCGGCGAAGGTGTTGCGGAGCGAAGCGGCGTTGCGCGGGCAGGCAGCCTGAGGATTCGTAGGGTGGGCACCTGTGCCCACGCGGTGATACGTAACAGCAAAATCACCGAGAACGATGCCGGAGCGATGATGTGATCCGTTGTAGGGTGGGTTCTTGTACCCACCAGTACAACGGTGAATGATCGGCAATGCACGCCGTGAGACCGGGTGGGTTCGAGAACCCACCCTACAAACCCCTCGCATCTCACCCAATCCGACTGGAACAGAGCTGTCTTCGTGCATGCGGTGAGACAGCGTGGACACGGGTGTCCACCCTACCCACCATCACAACGTTTGACCATCCGCAATACAGGTCCGTAGGGTGGGTTCTCGAACCCACCATCACAACGTTTGACCATCCGCAATACACGCCGCAAGACCGCATGAATGCGCGTATCCGCCCCATAACACCCGCCATTTCCACGCATCCTGCATAGACAACCTCATCATCACCCACCCCATTTTGGTGCATCCGTTGTGTTTCAGTCACAGCCAGTAGTTGAGCTTGTAAATATTGATTAGCATGAAATTTTTCTCACTGGAGATGTTTCGTGGTTAATCCAACTCAGCTTCGCCGCGCGGTGCTGCTTGCCCTGTATGGCGGCGGCGCGCTGGCCGCTTTCGTTCCACCGGCCCTTGCCCAGACCGAAGCGTCCACCGTGCCGGCCACGCCCGCCGCCGCCGAGTCAGCCGCGATGCAAAGCGTGCACGTGGTCGGCACCCGCCGTACCGGCGCCGCGTCCAGCACCGACACGCCGGTCCCGGTCGACATCATCCCGATGACGCGCCTGGCGGAACAGGGCAGCCAGTTCGACCTGGCGCAGACGCTGACCAACATCTCCCCTTCGTTCAACTCCACGCGCCAGAGCGGCGCCGACGGCGCCGACCTGGTCGACTCGGCGGCCCTGCGCGGCCTCGGCTCGGACCAGACCCTGGTCCTGGTCAACGGCAAGCGCCGCCACACCACCGCCCTGGTCAACCTGTTCGGCGCGCGCAACCGCGGCAACACCGGCACCGACCTGAACGCGATCCCGATGATGGCGATCCGTAACGTGCAGGTGCTGCGCGACGGCGCCGCCGCCCAGTACGGCTCGGACGCGATCGCCGGCGTGATGAACATCGAACTCAAGAAGAACCTGGGCTGCGAAGCGGTCGCGGGCTGGGGCCAGTACACCGAAGGCGACGGCGACAACTACCTGGCGTCGGCCTACTGCGGCATCCCGGTCGCCGGCGGCAGCTTCGGCGTGACCGGCGAATACCTCTACCGCGGCCGCTCGAACCGCGCCGAGGAAGGCAACCCGCGCATCATCGGCGACAGCAAGACCGAGAACCAGACCGTGTACATCAATGGCGACTTCGCCCTCGGCGGCGGCAAGGTGTACCTCACCGCCGGCGCCCAGCGCCGCGACGCGTCGTCGGCCGCCTTTGCGCGCGGCGGCGTCGGCTCGGACGACATCCCTTCGCGCAACTCGGCCGCCATGTATCCAGACGGATTCGTCCCCTTCATCAACGGCGACCTGAAGGACCGCTACGCCACCCTCGGCTACCGCACCAAGTTCGGCGACTGGAGCGCGGACTTCTCGCAGACCTACGGCTACAACCGCCTCGACTACACGATCGCCAACACGCTCAACGCCTCGATCGCCCAGCTCGACTTCATCCGCGGCGGCAGCGGGGTCAGCCCGGACTCGTTCTCGGCCGGCGGCTTCGACTTCAGGCAGCTGACCACCAACGCCGACTTCAGCCGCTACTACGGCGGCATCTTCAACGGCCTGAACGCCGCCTTCGGCTTCGAGTACCGCAAGGAGAACTACCGCATCTTCGCCGGCGAACCGGGTTCCTACATCGACGCCGACGGCGTGGGCGCGGGCGGCAACGCCGGCAGCCAGGGCTTCCCGGGCTTCCAGCCGGGCGACGCCACCGATCGCGGCCGCCACAGCAGCGCCGCCTACCTCGACCTCGAGGCCGACCTCACCGAACGCCTGAAGCTGCAGGCGGCGCTGCGCCACGAGCGCTTCTCCGACTTCGGCTCGACCACCGACGGCAAGCTCGCCGCCGCCTTCAAGCTCGGCGGCGACGTGCTGCTGCGCGCCTCGGCCAGCACCGGTTTCCGCGCGCCCTCGCTGCAGCAGGTCTACTTCTCGTCGACCTTCACCGACTTCGTGAGCGGCCAGCCGCTCGACGTGGTGCTGGCGCCGAACGGCGGCGCGGTCGCCAACGCGGCCGGGATCCCGAAGCTGACCGAGGAAAAGTCGAAGAGCGTCACGCTGGGCGCGACCTGGACACCGTCGCCATCGACCTCGGTCACGGCCGACCTGTACCGCATCGACATCGACGACCGCATCGTGCTCTCGGGCCGCTTCGACGCCGAGAACTACCCGGCGCTGGGCGCGACCCTGCAGACCCTGGGCGTGGGCCAGGCCCAGTTCTTCGTCAACTCGGTCGACACCGAAACCAAAGGCCTGGACATCACCGCCTCGCACCGCATGCCGCTGGCAGCTGGCCGCCTGAACACCTTCCTGGCGCTGAACTTTAGCAAGACCGAAGTGACCGGCGTGCACGCGCCGAGCGCGCTGGCCGGTTTCGAGGACGTGCTGCTGTCCGAGCGCGAGCGCCTGTTCATCGAACAGGGCGGCCCGCGCCGCAAGGCCACGCTCGGCTTCGAGTATACGCAGGGCAAGCTGGGCACGGACTTCCGCATCATCCACTTCGGCGCGCAGACCCTGGGCACCTTCTCGGGCCCGCCGGTGCCGAACGCCTACTACGAACCGAAGACCTCGGCCGACCTGGCCTTTACCTGGTCCTTCAGCGACAAAACCAAGCTGACCGTGGGCGGCACCAACATCTTCAACGTCAAGCCATCCGAGCAGGATCCGAACGAGACCGACAACGGTTTCAAGTACGAGAGCGTGCAGTTCGGCCTGAACGGCGCGGCGTACTTTGCACGCCTGTGGCACAAGTTCTGAAGGACCGGCGCGGCAGCAGGCCCTGCCCGGCCGCTTGAGCATCCTGCCCGCGCTGCGCGCGGGCAGGAAGGCTTCTTCCAAGTAGGCCGGCATTGACGAAATTGATTTCCCCTGTCCAGCAGCAGGCATGTTGATCGACCTATATAATCCAGGTTTATCGAAAATGCCGAAGGAGTTCCCATGCACGACAGTCAGAACTCCTCGCAGCAGATGGCGCAGGAAGCTGTCGCCATCCTCGAAAGCATTTCGGACGGTTTCTATTCGGTCAACCGCGACTGGGAATTCACGTATGTGAACCAGCAGGCCGAGCGGCTGCTCGGCGTGGCGCGCGAGCACATCCTCGGGCGCTCGATCTGGGAAGCCTACCCTCCCCTGTGCGGCACGCCTTTCGAGACGGCCTACCGCAAGGCCATGCACGAGCAGGCCGCCGCCGAGGTCACCTCGTACTACCCGGACCACCAGAAGTGGTACCAGGTGCGGATCGCGCCGGTCGCGACCGGCCTGTCCTTCTATTTCCGCGACGTCAGCGCGCAGGTGAAGACGGAACAGGCGCTGCGCGAAAGCGAACGCAACTTCCGCCAGATGGCCGAGTCGATTCCGCAGATCGTCTGGATCATCGACGCGTCGGGCCGCGGCGTCTATTTCAATCACCAGTGGGAGGCCTATACCGGCGTTCCCATCGATTCCACCACCCCGGCCCACGTGGCCGAGGAATTCGTCCATCCCGACGATCGCGCCGCGACCATGGCGGCGTGGAACATCGCCTACGAGGAGCGCAGCGGCTTCCACGTCGAGCACCGCATCCGCTCGGCCGCGGGCGGCTACCGCTGGTTCCTGGTGCGCGCCGAGCCCTACCTGGGCGAGGACGGCAGGATCGAGCGCTGGTTCGGCACCTCGACCGACATCCACGAAGAAAAAGTAAACAAGATCGCGCTCCGCGAAAGCGAGGAGCGCCTGCGTTCGCTGCTCGAATCGGTACAGGCCGCGGAGCGGCGCCACGCCTTCCAGCTGGCGCTGGCCGACCGCATCCGTCCCCTGCTCGATCCCGAGGAAGTCACGGCCACGGCCAGCGAGCTGCTCGGCAAGGCCGTCGGCTGCGGCCGCGTCGTCTACGGCGAGGCGGACGAGACGGCCGAGCACCTCGCCCTCGGTCGCGACTGGACCGACGGCAGCCTGGGCTCGATGAGCGGCATGCGCCTGCACCTGGACGACTTCGGCGCCGCCATCGTCGACGTGCTGCGCGCCGGGCATAACGTCGTCATCGACGATATCCTGGCCGACCCGGTCGGCGCGCGCCATACCGCGGCCTACCGGGCGAGCGGCATCCGCGCGGTCCTGGCCATCCCGCTGATGAAAGAAGGGCGCCTGCGCGCCGTCCTGAGCCTGCACCACGCCGAGGCGCGCCACTGGACGCCCGAACAGATCGCGATGGCCGAGGACATGGTCGACCGCACCTGGTTCGCCGTCGAGAGCGCGCGCGCCCAGGCCGAGCTGCGCGCCGAGCGCGACCAGAGCCGGCACATCTTCGACAGCATGACCGAAGGCTTCGCCCTGCTCGACAGCGACTGGACCATCCTGCAGATCAACGAGATCGGCGCGAAGCTGTCGCACACGACGCGCGCCGGGCTGCTCGGGCGCAAGCTGTGGTCGGCCATGCCGGAGCTGGCCGACGGCCCGGTCGAAGCACTCTACCGGCGCGTGCAGTCGAGCAGGCTGCCGGCCAATCTCGAATACCTGCAGCTGCTCCCGGACGGTGCGACCTGGCTCGACATCCGGGCCTATGCGTTGCCGGAAGGCCGGCTTGCGGTGTTCTTCCGCGACATCACCGAGCGCAAGTCAGCCGAGGAAAAGCTCAGGGAGGCGGACCGCCGCAAGGACGAGTTCCTGGCGATGCTCGCGCATGAGCTGCGCAACCCGCTGGCGCCGATCGGCGCGGCGGCGCACCTGCTACGCATGGGCAAGCTGGACGAAGACCGCGTGCGCCACACCAGCCAGATCATCGGCCGCCAGGTCGACCACATGAGCCACCTGATCAACGACCTGCTCGACGTCTCGCGCGTCACGCGCGGCCTGGTCGAACTGGACAATGCGGCGGTCGACCTCCACCAGGTCGTGCACGAGGCCATCGAGCAGGTGTCGCCGCTGATCCAGCTGCGCCGCCATCGCCTGCACACGCACATGGCGCCGGAGCCGGCGAGCGTGATGGGCGACAGGAAGCGGCTGGTGCAGGTCGTCACCAACATCCTCAACAACGCGGCCAAGTACACCAACGAGGGCGGTGCCATCACGCTGAGCGCGGACGTGTCGGCCACGCAGGTGTGCATCGAGGTGGCCGACAACGGCATCGGCATGACGCCCGACCTCGCCGCGCACGCCTTCGACCTGTTCTCGCAGGCCGAACGCAGTTCCGACCGTTCCGCCGGCGGCCTCGGACTCGGCCTGGCGCTCGTCAAGAGCCTGGTCGAGCTGCATGGCGGCAGCGTCACCTGCGACAGCGCCGGGCTTGGCAAGGGCAGCGTATTCCGCGTCTGCCTGCCGCGCCTGGCCGCCGGCGCCGCGGCTGGCGCCGCGCACGGCACCGAGAGCGCGGCGGATCCGGCCGGCGGCGGCCTGCGGGTGCTGGTGGTCGACGACAACGCCGATGCGGCGGCGATGCTGGCCATGGTGCTGGAGAGCCTGGGCCACCGCGTCGCGGTCGAACACAGCTCGCACGCCGCGCTCGAGCGCGCACGCCGCGAGCGGCTTGATGCCTGCGTGCTCGACATCGGCCTGCCCGACGTTGACGGCTACGAGCTGGCGCGGCGCCTGCGCGCGCAGCCCGAGACGGCCAATGCGGTCCTGATCGCCGTCACCGGCTACGGCCACGAGAGCGACCGCCGGCGCTCGCTCGCCGCCGGCTTCACCCATCACCTGGTCAAGCCGGCCGACACCGGGCAGCTGATGGCGATCCTGGCGGAGATCGGCAAGTCCCGGGAACCGCGCAGCCAATAGAAAACAGCAGCCGGAGCTGCTGTCGTTTGCGATGGAACCGTAGGGTGGGCACTCTGTGCCCACGCGTTACGCACGGCGCCGGTAGCCGCAGGCGGCGGCCTGTCGCCCGCAAAGCGCGCGCTGGAGGCGAACGGGCCGAGCTTGAGGTTGGCGGGCGATCGGTGCCGGCCAACGCGGAAAGGATGCGCACGTAACGCGTGGGCACGGCGTGCCCACCCTACGTTTTTCGCGGTGCCTTTAACCGACGACCTTCTCGGTCTCGCCGGCGGCCTTGCTTTCGCCGAGACGCCGCTCCCAGTAATGCGCATTCTTGATCCCCAGCGCCACCGGATCGAACTGCGGATCCTTGCCCGCGGCCTTCTGGGCCTCGTAGTCGCGCAGGCACTTGAAGGCGACGTTGCGCATCAACAGGATCGCGACCAGGTTCAGCCAGGCCATCAGGCCGACGCCGATGTCGCCCAGGGCCCAGGCCACGTCGGCGGTCTTGACGGTGCCGTAGACGGTGGCGGCGATGATCGCGACCTTCAGCGCGAACTTCATCCACGGATGGCGCGCATGGCGGTCGATGTAGGCGATGTTGGTCTCGGCGATGTAATAGTAGGCGACGATGGTGGTAAAGGCGAAGAACAGCAGCGCCATCGCGACGAAGATCGCGCCGAAGCCCGGCATCGTGTTTTCCAGCGCGGTCTGCACGTAGCCCGGGCCGCTGGCCACGCCCTGCACGCCGGTGTACATCGCGACGCCGTTCGGGCCCTCGACGTTGTACTGGCCGGTGATGAGCAGCATGAAGGCGGTGGCCGAGCACACGAACAGGGTGTCGACGTAGACCGAGAAGCCCTGCACCAGGCCCTGCTTGGCCGGGTGGCTCACTTCCGCGGCCGACGAGGCATGCGGGCCGGTGCCCTGGCCGGCCTCGTTCGAGTACACGCCGCGCTTCACGCCCCACTGGATGGCCATGCCGATGATGGCGCCGAAGCCCGCGTCCAGGCCGAAGGCCGAGCTGAAGATCAGCTTCAGGACGCCCGGCAGCTGCTCGATGTGCAGGAAGATGATGACGCAGGCGACGATGATGTAGCCGAGCGCCATGAAGGGCACGATCAGTTCCGCAAAGGTGGCGATGCGCTTGACGCCGCCGAAGATGATGAAGCCCAGCGCGATCGCCAGCAGCGCCGCGGTGACGTTCGGGTCGATGCCGACGGCGGTCTTCAGGCCTTCCGCAATCGAATTGGCCTGCACGCCCGGCAGCAGCAGGCCGGTGGCGAGGATGGTGGCGAAGGCGAAGGTCAGCGCATACCACTTCATGCCCAGGCCCTTCTCGATGTAGAAGGCCGGGCCGCCGCGGTATTCCTTGGCGATCTGCTCCTTGTAGACCTGGCCCAGGGTCGATTCGACGAAGGCCGAGCTGGCGCCGAGGAAGGCCACCGCCCACATCCAGAATACGGCGCCGGGGCCGCCGAAGGTGATCGCGGTCGCCACGCCGGCGATGTTGCCGGTGCCGACGCGGCCGGCCAGGGTCATGGTCAGGGCCTGGAAGGAAGAGACGCCCTGCTCCGAACTCTTTCCCTCGAACATGATGCGCGTCATTTCACGGAAATGGCGCAATTGGAGGAAACGCGAGCGCAGCGAGAAATACAGGCCCGCTCCCAGGCACAGCACGATCAGTGCCGGGCTCCAGATAATTCCATTGATGGTACTGACCAACTCATTCATCTACATGTTCCCCATTGCATGTGCGGCGACCTGGCTGTCGCCTGGATGTTGTCGTTCATGATCGGAAACGTTGCCCGATCTTCAAGAACCACACGATACCTCAAGGCTTGGGCGTTTCCTATTTTTTTGTTGCAATTGTTCCCCGCTGCACCGGTACAGGGCATGCGGCTGCATGGCGCCCCCGCCGCTGCCCACCTGTGGGGCATTCGCGCACCAGTCCCAAAGACAGTATCATTCGGCCCAGAAATCGATAGAAAAGAGGAATTCCATGGTCATCGTGACCCACAATGGCAAGTTCCATGCGGATGACGCATGGGCTTGCGCCGTACTGAACATCCTGTATCCCGAGGCCGAACTGGTGCGCACGCGCGACACGGCCACCATCGAGGCGGCCGATTTCGCGGTCGACGTCGGCGGCATCTGGGACCCGGCCCGCGGCCGCTTCGACCACCACCAGAAAGGCTTCGACGGCGCCCGCGCCAGCGGTGTGCCCTATGCCAGCGCCGGCCTGGTCTGGCGCGAATACGGCGCGCGCTGCGTCGCCGCGCTGGCCGCCGCCCACCTGGGCTGCCAGCTGAAGGACAGCACCGCGCTCGAGATGGCGTATTCGATCGACGCCGACATCGTGCAATACCTCGACCTGTCCGACGTCGGCGCCGCCAAGAACGCGCCGGGTGGCTACGGCCTGTCGGCCATCGTCTCGGGCTTCAACCCGAACTGGCTGGATGAAGAGCGCATCGGCTATGGCGCGCCGACCGAAGCCTACCGCCTGCAGGAATTCCGCCGCGCGATGGCCCTGCTGACCGACATCATGGTCAATGCCGTGAAATACCGCGTCGGCGCCCTGCTCGCGGTCGAACAGGTGCGCGACGCCGAGACCCTGCATAACGGCCGCCTGCTCTACCTGCACAACAGCGCCCTGCCCTGGTCGAGCGTGGTACGCAAGGAAATGCCGAAGGTGCTGTTCGTCATCAGCCACAGCATCGGCGAACGGCGCTACATGCTGCATACGGTATCGGTCAGCCCGGAAAGCTTCGAGGCACGTGCCGACCTGCCCGCGTCCTGGGCCGGCCTGCGCGACGCCGACCTGGCGGCGGTGACCGGCGTGCCGGATGCGACCTTCTGCCACAACGGCAGGTTCATCGCGGCGGCCAAGTCCTATGAAGGGGCACTGGCGATGGCGCGGCTGGCGCTGGACGCGGTGGACGCGGGCGCCTAGGAGTCTGCGCGGCAGAGAGGATCGTGTCATCGGATGAGGCAGGGCAAACGTTGAGGGAGGATGACGACCAGTTATCTTCCCTACGATCCTCAGCAGCAGTTTTTGTTGCCGCCCGCGCTGGAGGAATGGCTGCCCGAAGGGCATCTGGCTTATTTCATCAGCGATACGGTCGATTTGCTCGACCTGAGTGCTTTTCATGTCCGCTACGCCGGCGGTGGTCCGCGCAACCAGCCGTTCCACCCCGGGATGATGGTCAAGGTGCTGCTCTATGCCTACGCGAGCGGTGTCTTCTCGTCGCGCAAGATCGCGCGTAAGCTGCATGAGGACGTGGCATTCCGGGTTCTCGCGGCCGGTAACTTTCCGAAGCACCGGACGATCTGCGATTTTCGCGCCTTGCATCTGGATGAGTTGGCCGGACTATTCGTGCAGGTGGTGAAGTTGGCGCGCGAGTGCGGCATGGTAAAGTTGGGGACAGTCGCAATCGATGGCACCAAGGTCAAGGCCTCAGCGTCGCGCCATAAGGCGATGAGCTACCAGCGCATGATCGACACCGAAGCAGAGCTCAAGGCGCAGATCGATCAATTAATGGAGCGTGCCAAGCAAACCGATGCAGCCGAGCGCAATGAGCCGGAACTGGATATTCCGGCCGAGCTTGAGCGACGCGAGCAGAGGCTGAAGGTGATTCAGGCGGCACGCGAGCGGCTCGAAGCGAGGCAGCGCGAAGCGGATCGCAGCAAGGGGCGCAGCGAGGATGACGAACGCATCCCGCGCGACAAGGACGGCAAGCCAAAGAACAAAAACGGCAACCGCTACAAGCGCGACTTCGGCATTCCGGAAGACTCGGCGCAGGAGAATTTCACCGACCCCGACAGCCGCATCATGAAACGTGCTGGTGGCGGCTTTGACCAATGCTACAACGGCCAGACGGCGGTCGATGCCCATGCCCATATCATCGTCGCCGCTGAACTTACCAATTGTGGAGCCGATGCTGGCAACCTGGCACCGATGCTCGCCGCCGTCGAGGCCGCGACAGGCCATGCTCCATGCATCACACTTGCCGATGCCGGCTACCGGGCCGAGGCGACGTTTGCCCAGTTGGCATCACACCCGACCGACCTATATGTCGCTCTTGGCAGAGAAGGACAGGATCTCGCCAAGATCGACGCCAAGGCCAACCCGCATACGCTAGCCATGCGCAGCAAGATGCAGACGCCTTTGGCAAAGGCGGCATATCGACGACGCAAAGCTATCGTCGAAGCTCCCAACGCCTGGATCAAGCATGTGCTGGGCTTTCGCAGCTTCAGCTTGCGGGGCCTTCAGAAAGTGAAGGCCGAGTGGAAGCTCGTTTGTGCCGCTTTGAATTTGCGGCGGATGGGGCAATTCGCCACCTGAAGTGCGAAAAGGAGCGGGCAAATCCGCCGCTATCAGCCTTTGAAAACCCGCGAGAACGAAAATCCGACACGACGCGGCGAGAATCCGACATCAAGCACCCGGCGCGACCTGATTGCGCAACGCCAACCTCATATCAAACCTTCTGCCGCGCAGACTCCTAGGCGCGTGCCAGGCGGCGCGCCGCCTGCT
Organism: Massilia haematophila; assembly: GCF_042647645.1. Classification (NCBI taxonomy): domain Bacteria; kingdom Pseudomonadati; phylum Pseudomonadota; class Betaproteobacteria; order Burkholderiales; family Oxalobacteraceae; genus Massilia; species Massilia haematophila. The sequence goes on from NZ_JBHRVV010000001.1 coordinate 2,836,414, forward strand.
TCGCCGGCGTATCCCCCAGCGGCAGCAGCCAGGCCGAACGCGCGAAGGCACGCACCAGCGCCGCTTCGCCGCGGCGCAGGCCGCGTCCGCGCAACTGCGGCAGCGAGCGCACCGGTTCGGGGGTCATCTCGACCGCGGCGCGTACCAGCAGGCGCTGGAGCGGCCGCAGCGGCGCGGGCACGATCGGCGCCCCGGCCATGATCGCCAAAAACTCGTCGAGGATGCTTGAGCCTTCCAGGCCGGGCGCGGTCGCGGCGAGCAATGCTTCCCACGCGGCCCAGGAGCGCGGCAGGCCGGTCGCGCCATACAGCCGGGCGGCAGCCTGGCCTTCGACGAAGGCGGCGTCCTTCTCCTGCGCGGACAAAGGCTGGACGTAGCGGTGGTAGGCCTCGGTGAAGCCGTAGACGGCGGTCGCCTGCACCCAGTCGAGCAGGCGCGGATCGTTGGCGCGGTAGGCCAGCCCCTCGGGCGTGCTCCCCGTCACACGGTCGTGCAGGCGCACGACGCGCGCGATCATTTGTTCGGCCGCCGAGCGCGGGCCATAGACCGTCATCATGGCGGCGAAGCCGGTGCGGCGCAGGCGCAGGCCCGGGTCGCGTCGGAAGCCGCCCTGGTCCCAGACACCCGAGCGCACCGAGGGCTCGGCCAGCTCGAGCAGCACCGCGGCCACCCCGCCGACGAACAGGACGATCGGGTTGGCGAACACCCGCCATGCGACGCCGTCCCTGGGGGCCAGCGCCGGCTCGCCGGGCGGCTGGCTGAAATCGAATTCCATGCCCGAAGGCAGGCGCATCAATTCCTGGATTGCCTGCAGCATCGTGTGCCTGTTCCGCCTTTTGCAGGAAGATCGTCTATCGTCTGAAACGAAACAGCCCCGGCATGCCGGGGCTGTTTCCAATAAAAAGTCCGGCCCCGGTCGCTTACTTCGAGGCGTCCTGCATCTTTTCGCCGGCGCGCTCGACGGCACGGCCGGTGGCGTCGGTGGCCTTGGCCGCGCCTTCTTTCACGTCCTGGGCGGCTTCGCGCGATTCCTGGCGCACTTCGGCGCCGGCTTCACGCATCTTCTCGCCGGCACGGTCGGTGGCCTGGTCGATGTTCTCGCCGGCGCGGTCGGCGGCGTTCTCGATGCGCTCGCCGGCGCGATCGGTAGCAGCGTCGACGCGCGCGGCGGCTTCACGGGTTTCGGCGGCGGCGTTGGCGCCGGCGTTGTCGATGGCGGCGCCGGCTTCCTGGGCCGGGCCCATGTTCGGATTGTCGTCGGCCTTCTTGCAGCCGGTGGCGACCATGGCAACAGCGAGCATCAGGGCGGGAATGGTGATCTTTTTCATGGTGGGCTCCTTTGTTTAAAAGTTGTAATTTAGATTACATCTTTCCGCCGAAGCACGTCACACAATTGGTGTAACGGGTGTTGCGAAATGTAAGCGGGCGCCATGGTAGGATTTGCCATGGACCGCCGCACCGACTACAAGACCGCCTTGCTCATCCACACCATCGTCAACGCGCCGCTGGCGCTTGGCCAACCCTCCCCTGCGCGCGAGCTGGCGCGCCTGGGCGTGCCCTTCGACGTGGCGCGCCGCGTGCTCACCAAACCTGCCGAGCGACGTCACCAGTTTCCGTCGCGCGAATTGCCGACGGACCTGCGCTAGGCACTCAGTCAGGCAGTCAGGTTTTTCCCAACGGAAAACGCACCAGCGCCGCCAGCCCGCCCAGCCGCTCCGACTTGTCGAGCCTGAGCGTCGCCCCATGGCGCTCGGCGATGGCCTTGATGATCGCCAGGCCCAGGCCGCTGCCGGCGGCATCGCTGCCGGCGACGCGATAGAAGCGGTCGAACACGCGCTCGCGCTCGTCAGGCGGGATGCCCGGGCCGCTGTCCTCGACCGTGATCTCGGCCGCGTCCTTTTGCAGGCGCACCGCGATGTCGACCGTGCCACCGCCCGGCGTGTACTTCACCGCGTTCTCGACCAGGTTGCGCAGCAGGATGTGCAGGGCGTCGGGCTGGCCCGCGATGCTGACCTCGTCGGCATGCTGCAGGCCGAGGTCGATCTGCTTGGCCTGGGCCAGGCCGGCCAGGTCGCCGACGGTGCGGCGCGCCAGCTCGGCCAGGTCGACCGGCCTGGCCGCCGCGCCGTCGCCGGCCGAGGCTTCCTGGCGCGCCAGCACCAGCAACTGCTCGACCAGGCGCGTGGCGCGGTCGATGCCGGCGGTCAGGCGGGCGACGGCCACCTTGCGCGCTTCGACGGTCTCGGCGCGGTCCAGGCTCTGCGCCTGCAGGCGCAACGCGGCCAGCGGCGTGCGCAGTTCGTGGGCGGCGTCGGCGACGAAATGCTGCTGGGCGTCGAAGGCCGTGCGCACGCGGTCGAACAGCAGGTTCAGTTCGTGCATCAGCGGGCGCACCTCGTCCGGCAGGCCGGCTTCCGACACCGGCGACAGGTCGTCGGCCTGGCGCGCCGCGACCTGCTTGCGCACCCGCGCCACCGGTTCGAGCGAACCGCTCACCACCCACCAGACGACCAGCATCAGCATCGGCATCATGACCGCGATCGGGCCGAGGGTGCGCAGGGCCAGGTTGCCGGCCATGTTGCGGCGCACCGCCAGGTCCTGGGCCACCTGCACGGTCTGGCCGGCGGTCTGGATCGAGAACACGCGGTAGGTGGTGCCGTTCGCCTTGAGGTTGGAAAAGCCGAGCACCGCGCGCTGCGGCAGGCGCGCGCGCGAAACGCTGTGGAAGACCTGGACGCCGTCCGGGGACCACATCTGCACCACCAGGTCGTCGTTGCCCGGCGCATCCTCGATGCGCTCGCGCGCCTCGGTGTTCGACAGCGGCGTGCCCGAACGCAGCGAGAGCGCCATCTGCTGCATGTGGTAGTCGAAAATCTGGTCGGCGTCGGACAGCGCCGTGTTGTAGGCGATCGAGGCTTGCGCCAGCGCCGCCAGCGTGATGGCCGCCAGCAGGAACCAGAGCAGGCGCCCGCGCAGCGAATGCGTCACCTTCATGCCTTGGGTACCATGTAGCCCACGCCGCGCACGTTCTGGATCAGGTCGCTGCCGAGCTTCTTGCGCAGGCCGTGGATGTAGACCTCGACCGCGTTGCTGCTCACCTCGTCGCGCCAGCTGTAGAGCTTTTCTTCAAGTTGAGCACGAGACAGCACGGCGCCCGGACGGGCGACCAGGGCCTCGAGCACCGCCCATTCGCGCGCCGACAGCGAGACCGGTTCGCCGTCGACCAGGGTTTCGCGGGTGGCGGGATTGACCGAGATGTTCTTGTATTCGAAGATGGGTTCGGCGCGCCCGGCGGCACGCCGCAGCAGCGCGCGGATGCGCGCCAGCAGTTCGTCGAGATCGTAGGGTTTCAGAACGTAGTCGTCGGCGCCGGCGTCCAGCCCGGCGATGCGCTGGGCGACCGAATCGCGCGCGGTGGCGACCAGCACCGGGGTGCGGTCCTTGCGGTTGCGCATCGAGCGCAGCACGTCGAGCCCGTCCTTCCTCGGCAGCCCGAGGTCGAGCAGGACCAGGTCGTAGTTCTGGTTCTGCACCAGGGCCGTGTCGGCCATTTCGCCGTCCTTGACCCAATCGACGGCGTAGTGCTCGGCCCGCAGCAGGTCGAGCACCACTTCGCCGATCATCGTATCGTCTTCCACCAACAGTAACCGCATGATCCACCCCATCTAGGAACCTTGATCAACCTTACTACACGTCGGTTTCCCAAGGTCCCGTTAAGTTAGTGGTGCGCGACGGAAGACACTACATTGCGTCAGCCAATCCGCACCGGAATGAAGATTCTGTCATTCCCGCGCTGGATCAGCAAGGCGACCGACTTGCTGGACTTGCCGACCACGTCGCGCACCTGCTCGACGCTGGTGACCGGCTTGCCGTTCACCGACAGCAGCACGTCGCCCGGCGCCACGCCGGCCAGTTCGGCCGCGCCGCGGGCGTCCTCGATCACGAGGCCGGAGGCGATGCCGCTCTGGCGGCGCTCGATCGGCTCGAGCGGACGCAGGACCAGGCCCAGCTTGGCGCCCTGGTCGGTCGCGGCCAGCGCTTCGCGCTCGCTCGGCGCGGCGCGGTCGGCGGCATTGCCCAGGGTCGCGTTCAGGCGCACGATCTTGCCGTCGCGCCAGACGTCGAGCGCGACCTTGTCGCCCGGCTTGGCCACCGCCAGCGAGCCCGGCAGGTCGCCCGAGCCGATGATCGGCTGGCCGTTCACCTTGCGCACGATGTCGCCCGTCTTCAGGCCGGCCTTTTCGGCCGGGCTGCCGCGTTCGACGTTGGCGATCAGGGCGCCTTCGGGCGACTCGAGGTTGAAGGAATCGGCGAAGCCCTGGTTCACGTCCTGGATCGAGATGCCCAGCTTGGCATGCTCCACCTTACCGGTGGTCATGATCTGGTCCTTGATGCGCGAGGCGACCTCGATCGGGATCGCGAACGACAGGCCCTGGTAGCCGCCGGTCTGGCTGTAGATCTGCGAGTTGATGCCGACCACCTCGCCGCGCGTGTTGAACAGCGGGCCGCCGGAGTTGCCCGGGTTGACCGCGACGTCGGTCTGGATGAACTGGACGTTGGTGTCGCTCGGCAGGCTGCGGCCGGTGGCGCTGACCACGCCGGCGGTGACGGTCGACTCCAGGCCGAAGGGCGAGCCGATCGCCAGCACCCATTCGCCGGTCTGCAGGTTGCGCGCATTGCCCAGCGGGACGGTCGGCAGGTTCTTGGCGTCGATCTTCAGCACGGCGACGTCGGTGGCCGTGTCGGAACCGAGCACCTTGGCGCGGAATTCGCGGCGGTCGGCCAGCTTGACCGTGACTTCGCTGGCGCCCTTGACCACGTGGGCGTTCGTCAGGATGACGCCGTCCGGGCTTACGATAAAGCCCGATCCGGCGCCGAAAACGGGAGCGTCGCGTTGCGGACCGCGCGGGTCCTGGAACTGACGGAAGAATTCGTAGAACGGATGGCGCGGATCCATCTGCGGCATGGCGTTCGTACTGGTCTTGGTGGTGCCCATGACACGGATGTTCACCACCGCCTTGCCGTTCTGCTTGGCGATGCGGGTGAAGTCCGGCAGGGTGACGGTGGCGGCGGGTGCGCCTGCCACCGCGGCGGGAGCCTGGACCGGAGCAGCCGGTGCCGCCGCCGTGGCAGCGGCCGGCGGCGTGGCCTGGGCGGTAGCGTTGTTGTGGTTGACTGCAACCGCACCGACCGCGCCGCCAATAACGCCCGCCGCGCACAGCGCCAGCGTGAGACGTTTTGCGGTGATGGCAGTGATTGCACCTTCGTTTTGCATGGACGTGCTCCTGGATGTTGGTGTTGGTCGATGACGGATCATCGATGGTTGTAGTGTCGCCGATCTGTCTTAGAACATGCTTAAAACTCATCTTTGGGGCGGGCCGTTGCGTGGATCGCATGGGACGAAGGGTGGGCGGCATAGCCGCCCACCCCACGCCCATCCGGACAATTCTGTCCGCCCCGGGACGTAAAAAAGGGCGCCCGGCGGGCACCCTCTTTCGCTACTGCCTAGTGCCGTTTAAGCGGCTTGACGCTGTTCGATTTGCTGAACATTGTCGATGGTGCCGTTGCCGTCGCCAATCGCGATCTTGCGCGGCTTGAGGGCCTCGGGCACTTCGCGCACCAGTTCGATGGTCAGCATGCCGTTGTCGAACGAGGCGGTGGTGACCTTCACGTGGTTCGCCAGCTGGAAGCGCTGTTCGAAGTCGCGGGCGGCGATGCCGCGGTGCAGGTAGGTACGCTGGGTCTCGTCCTTCTGCTTGCGACCGGTCACGTGCAGGGTGTCGCGCTCGGCGACGATTTCCACTTCGTCGCGGGTGAAGCCGGCAAGGGCCATCACGATGCGGTATTTGTCCTCGGCGACCAGCTCGATGTTGTACGGCGGGTAGCTCGGCTGCGACTCGGCGCGTTGCTCGAGCAGGCTGGCCAGGCGGTCAAAACCGATGGCGGAACGGTACAGGGGAGTCAGATCGAAAGTACGCATGATAAATATCCTTTTCAAAGTTAAGCGATATGTTGACGGACCTCATCGTGAGCATCCGTTGGGACCAATCTAATGCCATCCAATGCGCTTTTCAAGGGATACGAAATACGGATTTTTAGTCCGTTTTGCAAATTTTATTTGCAACGATGTTTCGGAGTATTTCATCGGGTTTCCCCACGGGCTGCGTGCTACACTCGTCCGGTTTTGTTACCCGAACACATCAAAAGATGCGCACTCTCGCCCCGTTTTCCTTCGCCGCCAAGACGGCCTCCACCCTCGCCCTGGCGCTCGCGCTGGCCTTCCCCGCACAGGCCGCCGTACCGGCGCCAGTCGACCAGCCCTACCCCGGCACCATCGTCCTGAAGGTCGATGCGACCAACCTCTCGCAGCAGATCTTCCGCATGCGCATGACGGTGCCGGTCAAGCCTGGCCCGATGACCTTCCTGTATCCGCAGTGGCTGCCGGCGAACCACGGTCCGAGCGGCCCGCTGACGCAACTGGCAGGCCTGAAATTCACGGCCAACGGCAAGCCGGTCGAGTGGACGCGCGATCCGGTCGAGGTGTTCGCTTTCCACGTCACCGTGCCCGAGGGAGCGTCGACGCTGGACGTCGAATACCAGTTCCTGTCGCCGCTCGACTCGAGCCAGGGCCGCATCGTCATGACCGACGACATCATCGGCCTGCAATGGCCGTCGGTGACGCTCTACCCGGCCGGCTACGTGGCGCGCCGCATCACGGTCCAGCCTTCGCTGACGCTTCCCGCCGGCTGGCGGTACGGCACCGCGTTGGAGACCGCCGAACGTCAGGGCGACGAGATCCGTTTCAAGGCCCACGACCTGGAAACCCTGATCGATTCGCCGCTGTTCGCAGGCCGCCACTTCAAGCAGTACGACCTCGACCCGGGCGCCAAGGTGCGCGTCTCGCTGAACGTGGTCGCCGACAATCCGGAAAGCCTGGAAGCCAAGCCCGAGCAGATCGCCGCCCACCGCGCGATGGTCCAGCAATCGCTCAAGCTGTTCGGCTCGCACCACTACCAGCACTACGACTTCCTGCTGGCGCTGTCGGACGAATTCGGCGGCATCGGCCGCGAGCACCACCAGTCGAGCGAGAACGGCGTCAAGCCGGGCTACTTCACCGACTGGGCGCGCAGCGAAGCCGGGCGCGACCTGCTGCCGCACGAGTACACCCACTCCTGGAACGGCAAGTTCCGCCGCCCGGCCGGCCAGGACGTCCCGAACTTCAACACCCCGCTGCAGAACAGCCTGCTGTGGGTCTACGAAGGCCAGACCCAGTACTGGGGCGGCATCATCGCCGCCCGTTCGGGCCTGGTGTCGCAGGCGCACGCGCGCGACGCGCTGGCCGCCACCGCGGCGCGCTACGACAATACCCAGGGCCGCGCCTGGCGCGCAATGCAGGACACGGTAAACGACCCGATCATCGCCGGCCGCCACGCGCTGGCCTGGAGCAACTGGCAGCGCAGCGAGGACTACTACTCGGAAGGCGCGCTGATCTGGCTCGACGTCGACACCAAGATCCGCGAACTGTCCGGCGACAAGCGCTCGCTCGACGACTTCGCGCGCGCTTTCTACGGCATCAATAACGGCAGCATGCTGCCGGCCTTCTACACCTTCGAAGACGTCGTCGCGCAACTCGACCGCGTGCAGAAGTTCGACTGGGCGCCCTTCCTGCGTTCGCGCGTCGAAGGCCACGGCCCGGGCGCGCCGCTCGACGGCCTCCAGCGCGCCGGCTGGAAGCTGGTCTACACCGACACCCCGACCGACGCCATCAAGGCCCTGGAAGAACGCAGCAAGTCGGCCGACTTCAGCTACTCGCTGGGCTTCTCGGTGCGCGCCGACGGCGGCGTGAGCAACGTGATCTGGGACGGCGTGGGCTTCCGCGCCGGCCTCGCCGGCAACACGACCATCGTGGCCGTGAACAACCGCGTGTACAAGCCGGACGTGCTGAAGGCGGCGGTGAAGGCAGCCAAGGGCACGAAAGCGCCGATCGAACTGCTGGTCCGCAAGGGCAACAACCTGCGCACCATCTCGCTCGACTACCACGACGGCTTGCGCTACCCACGCCTGGAACGCATCCCGGGCACGCCGGACCGCCTGGAAGCGATCTACAAGGCGCTGAAGTAAATCGGGGTCGGTGGTATGCTGGCTGTATGACTACCGACTCTTCAGACATTGAACTGTCCGGGCCTTTCAAGGCCACGGACGGTAACGGCCAAACCCACGACGTCAAGGCGATCCGCATTTTCGACGAGGGTTATGGGATCATCGACGTGTACGTGGACTTCGCCCAGCCCATCGATGCCGGGCTCTACAAGGACAAGGTCCTGGTGAAGCAGCTCATCGACCGCCTGCGCGCGCTCGGCTATCGTGGCCCGGACTTCGGCCACAGCGATCCGGGCCTGCAGGACCGCAAGCTGATCGTGCTCGAAGCGCCGGAGGAGTTCGCGGCGTTTGCCAAGAGCCGCGGGTGGAAGAACCTGGCGGAAGACTTCGACGAATAAGGCGGCCGGCATCGCCTAGCGCTCCACGTCACTCACACGGTCGCGATCGTAGGGTGGGCACCCCTTGCCCACGCGAACGCTCGCGTCATGTTGGCTGTCTTATCGCGGCTCCGTGATCGTGTCGCGGCGCCTCCTCGGGTGACGCTGCGGCTTATCCAATTCCCACGTACAAATCACGCTAACTCTGTGCCGGCTTCCGCGTGGGCACGGAGTGCCCACCCTACGGTTGCCACGGCGGCGATACGATCGCCGCCGCGGCACATCACACCTTCTCGATAAACCGCGCGCTCCACGCCGCGATCAGCGCGGCCACCTGCGCCGCATCGTCCCTGCTTGTGACCAGGTGGTCCATCCCGTCGAGCGATACGAAGCTCTTCGGATACTGCGCCAGCTCGAAAATGCGCTGGCCGTTGGCGATATCGACGGTATCGTCGTTCGGCGCATGCATCACCAGCAACGCGCGGCCGAGATGGGCGATCCGTTCGCTCAATGCATGCTGCGTGGCATCCTCGACGAACTGCTGGCGGATATGAAAATCGCGCCCCGCCAGCCTGACCCGCGCCTCGCCCTGTTCGGCCAGCGTGGCGAGATGTTCTGAGAACAGCTGGTCGACCACGTAGTGCGGATCGCTCGGCGAGGCGATCGTCACCACGGCGGTCGATTCGGGAATGCGGGCCGCCGCGGCCAGCACCGCCGTGCCGCCCATGCTGTGGCCGACGAGCAGGCGCGGCGCCTCGAAATGTTCGCGCAGGAAGGCGGCGGCCGCGACCAGGTCTTCCACGTTCGACGAAAAATTGGTGTCGGCAAAGTTGCCGGCGCTGGCGCCGAGGCCGGCGAAGTCGAAACGCAGCATGGCCACGCCGCGCTCGGCCAGGCCATGGCAGATGCGGTTTGCCGCCAGCACGTCCTTGCTGCAGGTGAAGCAGTGGGCGAAGACGCCGTAGGCGCGCGGTGTGCCGTCGGGCATGTCCAGCTTGGCCGCCAGCTTGCCGTGCGGACCCTGGAACTCGACGCGTTCTGTGAGCATGATGTCCTTCTGTTGCAATGAAGGCGCTACTCTGCACGCGATTGGGGATGCGTGCAAGGATGGTACCAGATCCTGCGCGCCAATATTTCGACTATACTGGAAATATCGAATCGGTTAGTGGAGCGACGATGGACAACAAGGATGCGGTAACGGCCCTGGCGGCCCTCGCGCAGGAGGCGCGGCTGGCGATCTTCCGGCTTCTCGTGCAGGCCGGGCCCGAAGGTTTGGCCGCAAGCAGGATCGCGCAGGCACTGAGCATGCCGTCCTCCTCGCTTTCCTTTCACCTGAAAGAGCTGACCCGCGCCGGGCTCATTGTCCCTCGCCAGGAAGGCCGTTTCATCATGTATGCCGCGCAGTTCGACACGATGCATGCCCTGCTCGCTTTTCTCACGGAGAATTGCTGCGGCGGTGCGCCCTGCGGCACGGCCACCAAGCTTGCCTGTGCACCCGGCGCCTGTGGGGCGTAAGCAAGCACTTACCACCCACCTGACGAGACCTGACGTGAACGTCCTCTTCCTCTGCACCGGCAACTCCTGCCGCTCGCTCATCGGCGAAGCCGTCTTCAACCACCTGGCGCCGGACGGCTGGCGCGCCATCAGCGCCGGCAGCCAGCCCACCGGCAAGCTGAACGAGCGGGCGCTGGCCCTGCTGGCGGCCAAAGGCATCGCCACAGGCGGCTACTACAGCAAATCCTGGGACGAGCTGCCGATCATGCCGGACATCGTGGTGACAGTCTGCGCCAGCGCCGCCGGCGAAACCTGCCCGGCCTATCTCGGTCCGGTCCTGCGAACGCACTGGGGCGTCGACGACCCCAGCCATGCGGCAGGAACGGAAGAAGAGATCGGCGCCGCTTTCGAGCAAGCCTATGCGATCCTGCGCGCGCGCATCGAGGCCTTCCTGGCCCTGCCGCTGGACGAACTGGCAAGCGACCGTGCGCGGCTCAAGGCCGAGCTCGATCGTATCGGCGGTATTGGCCGCCTCGCAGCCTGAAGAATACGCGTGCTGACCGCTATCCTCACTTTCCTGGTAACGCTTGGCTTCGTCATCTGGCAGCCGCGCGGGCTAGGCATCGGCTGGAGCGCTTCCATCGGCGCCATCGTCGCCCTGCTCGCAGGCGTCATTCACATCAGCGACATCCCGGTCGTCTGGCACATCGTCTGGAACGCCACCGGCGCCTTCGTCGCCGTGATCGTCATCAGCCTCCTGCTCGACAAGGCGGGCTTCTTCGAATGGTCCGCCCTGCACGTGGCGCGCTGGGGTGGAGGCAATGGCAGGCGCCTGTTCGTGCTGCTGGTCCTGCTCGGCGCCACTGTCGCCGCGCTGTTCGCCAACGACGGCGCGGCGCTGATCCTCACGCCCATCGTCATCGCCATGCTGGCCGCCCTGCGCTTTTCGCCGAAGGCGACACTGGCCTTCGTGATGGCGGCCGGCTTCATCGCCGACACCGCCAGCCTGCCGCTGGTCGTGTCGAACCTCGTCAATATCGTGTCGGCCGACTACTTCGGCATCGGCTTCGCGCGCTATGCCGCGGTGATGGTGCCGGTGAACCTGGTGTCGGTGGCGGCTACCCTGGGGGCGCTGGTCTGGTTCTTCCGCAAGGACATCCCCGCCGACTACGACCTGGCCTCCCTGAAGCATCCGGATGAGGCGATCCACGACCGCGCGACCTTCATCGCCGGCTGGTGGGTGCTGGCGCTGCTGCTGATCGGGTTCTTCTGGCTGGACGCTGCCGGGATGCCGATCAGTGCCGTGGCCGCGGTGGGCGCCGTGCTCCTGCTGGCGGTGGCCGCACGCGGCCACCGGATCTCGACCCGGGAAGTGCTGCGCGAAGCCCCCTGGCAGGTGGTCGTGTTCTCGCTGGGGATGTACCTGGTGGTCTATGGCCTGCGCAACGCGGGACTGACCGATCACCTCACCGTACTGCTCGAACGCTGCGCCGGCTACGGCATCTGGGGCGCCGCGCTCGGCACCGGTTTCATCACCGCCATCCTGTCATCCGTCATGAACAACATGCCGACGGTACTGGTGGGCGCGCTGGCGATCGATGCCACCGCGACCCAGGGCGTGGTGCGCGAGGCGATGATCTACGCGAACGTCATCGGCGCCGACCTCGGTCCGAAGATCACCCCGATCGGCAGCCTGGCCACCCTGCTCTGGCTGCACGTGCTGGCGACGAAAGGTATCCGTATCTCCTGGAGCTATTACTTCCGGGTCGGCATCGTGCTGACGCTGCCGATCCTCCTGGTCACCCTGAGCGCACTGGCGGTGCGCCTGAGCTGAACTAAGCTAAGGAATCAACATGGACAAACTCTCCGATCTCCCCAACATCCAGCCGGCATTGCTGGACCTGCCGACGATGGACAAGCTCGCGCCAGCCGGCGACATGCGCCACCCGCCGCGCATCCTGATGCTCTACGGTTCGCTGCGCGAACGCTCCTTCAGCCGCTTCCTCACCGAAGAGGCGGCGCGCATCCTGGAACACTTCGGCGCCGAGGTGAAAATCTTCGACCCGATGGAACTGCCGATGGTCGGCAGCGTACCCGAGACCCACCCGAAGGTGGCCGAGCTGCGCGCGCTGTGCCTGTGGTCGGAAGGCCAGGTCTGGTGCAGCCCCGAGCGCCACGGCGCGATCACGGCGGTGATGAAGAACCAGATCGACTGGATTCCGCTGGAGATGGGCGCGATCCGCCCGAGCCAGGGCCGCACGCTGGCCGTCATGCAGGTCTGCGGCGGATCGCAGTCCTTCAACGTGGTCAACACCCTGCGCCTGCTGGGGCGCTGGATGCGCATGTTCACGATCCCGAACCAGTCCTCGGTGCCGATGGCCTACAAGGAGTTCGACGAGGCTGGCCGCATGCGGCCGTCGGCCTACTACGACCGGGTGGTCGACGTGATGGAAGAGCTGTTCAAGATGACGCTGCTGATGCGCGGGCGGACGGACTACCTGACGGACCGCTACAGCGAGCGTAACGAGCGGGCGCAGAAGGCGATCAACCGGCAGATCGAGAAGCTGTAGCGTCGTTTCCGCTGTCGCAGAGCGCTCACCCGAACAAGCCATGCAGGAACCACCTCGGCTCCGCATCCTCGCCCGCTCCGACGATGCGCTCCCGGTACACCCAGTACAGCGCATGGTCCTGCCCCTCGGCGATGAAGTAGTCGCGCGTCTGGGTCTGGCTCCACCACCCGGCCTCGATGCGCTCGGGCGTCGAGACCATCCTCAACGGTGAGCCGTAGAACGGCCGGTGGTTGCGCATCAGGAGCGCGATCGGCTTGGCCAGGATCCAGGTCGGGCGCGGCAGGCTGTCGACGTCGGGCGGCATCTGCGATGCACGCTCCTTCTCGCGCACCTTCTGCTGCACCGGAACCCAGCTGTTCGCCACCTCGGGCCGGTAGTCGGCCTGCGGCAGCGCTTGCAGCACGTTCTCGGGGCCGAGGCGCGCGACCAGCAGTTCCAGCATGCGCAGGCGGTCTTCCTCGCTGCCGCCGGGCTCGGGGAACAGCGACTCGCTCGGCGGCGCCATCGGCTGCACTTGGCTGGCGTCGAGCACCAGGGCGATCACGGGGGCGTCGAGCACCAGCTTGGCCAGGCGCTCGCGCAGCAGGCGCACCAGGTGCTCGTCGCGCCAGGTGGGCTCGGCCAGCGCGACCTCGACCGGCGTCGGTGGGCGCGCCACCCTGCCCCGCTCGTGCTCGAGCAGGAGCGTGATGCGCTCGACGGCGAGCTGGTGCGCGCACAGCCAGCCGGTCAATTGCTGCACCAGGCGTTCGGCGCCAAGCAGGCACTCCTCGGCATTCTCGAGCCGGTCGAAGAGTTCGATCTTGGCGTGGAAGCGCGTCGGCGCCGCGATCCATTCGAACAGCTCGGGCGCCATGCCGTAGGCGGCGTCCAGCATGTCGAGCAGTTCGCGCCCGCAGCGCCGCTGCAGGCCGGGACGCGGCAGGCGCCGCATGGCGCCCAGGTCGAAGCAGCCGATGCCTTCGAACCAGGCGGTATAGGGGCGCGCCGGCGGCGGCAGGCTGCTCGGCAAGGCATCAAGCCGGCGCGTGAGCGAAGCGATGCGCAAGACCCGTCCCGCGCGCCGGCGCGCCAGCATCCAGGCGCCGCGCGCGGTGGGCGCGCAGCTGAGCACCCCGCTGAAGCCGAGGGCGCGCAGGCTGGCGCGCACGCGCCGGCACAACGCGCGCACGCCCCCGAACAGGCGCAGGCTGGCGCCGATGTCGATGAGCAAGGTCGATTCCTCGGCAATCGTGACCAGCGGCGTGTACTGCAGCAGCGCCAGCGCCGCCGCGTGCAGGGCCTCGGCTTCGCGCTCGGGGGCGCGCACGTGCAGGCGCGCCTCGGGCATGAGCATCAATACGCCGCCGCGGCGCATGCCGTGGCTTATCCCGGCGGCGCGCGCAGCCGGTGAGGCCGCCAGCACGCGCTCCTGCTCGAGCACGACGCTGCCGGCGTCACTGGACCAGTTCGGGCTGAAGACCTCGAGCGGTAACTGGGGCAGGTGCAGGCCGATCCACAAACGCATGTCGTTGGAGCAAAGAAGGAGTAAGTGGAAGGAACAGGGGCGCGTCGCGCTGCGGCCCCCGGCGCTTGACGAAACCGACCTCGAGCCCGCCGGCGGCCGGCCGCAGCGACAGGCGCAGCGGCGCCGGCGAAGCGTCTTGCGCGGCGGCGAGCGGGCGCATCATGAAAAACAGGGTCTCGCCGCTTTGCGCGGCCAGGTGCAGGCGGCGCAGGCTGTCGCCGCGCACATGGTTGGCCCAGAACAGCAGCGCGCCACAACTGCCGCTGCGCAGCACCTGCTCGGCCGCCCACAGGGCGTCGCTGGTGCGGCTGGCGCGCAGCCAGATCAGCTGCGAGGGCGGCACGCCGAGCGCGGCCAGCGCCAGCGCCTGCGGCGGATGGGGCGGCTGCAGCAGCACGATGCGGCGCGCCGCGACTTCCGCCAGGGCCGGGCGCAGCAGGCGCATTTCGCCGATGCCGCTCTGCTGCAGCAGCAGGTCGACCAGGGTGCCGACCGGCCAGCCGCCGCCCGGCAACTGCTTCGACAGCACAGGGTGGCCGCTGTCGACGCAGCGGGTGCCGGCGCGCGCCAGCTGCGAGGCGCGCCATAGGGATGGGTGCAATTCTTCCGGTGATGAAATTTCTTGTAAGGAAGACATAATGGAGGCAAATGCAAAAGTACTGGATGGATATACAGTACTCGTTCGTTCAGCTTTTGGCAAGATGTGTATATTCTGTCCATGCAGGATTTCACCTTGTGCCGGTGCGCGCCGAGGCCTACGTGCTCTGTTTAGCCATCCTCTTCCATCCGATCCGCATCAAAAGATGAAATAATGGCGCTTCACTGATTATCCACCTGACAATGTTCGTAGATCTCTTTTACTCGCAATACACCGTGGCAGACCGAGGCCAGCCATGACGACGATCCAGCTGGTCGGCGCCATCCTGTTCGCCTGCGCACTCGTCCATACCTTCGCCGCCAAGGGTTTCGAGATCCTGGCCGACCGCCATCCGCGTCATGCCGGACTGTTCCACCTGCTGGGCGAAGTCGAGGTCGTATTCGGCTTCTGGGCCTTCGTCCTGATCGTGGCGATGGCCTTCCTTTCCGGGCCGGACGCGGCCATCGGCTATGCCGAGTCGCGCCACTACACCGAACCGCTGTTCGTCTTCACCGTCATGGTGATCGCCGCCTCGCGCCCCGTGCTCGACGCCGTGCGCGCGCTGCTGCGCACCACGGCGCGCCTGGCGCCGCTGCGCACCGAGGTCATGCTGGCCTGGCTCGGCCTGGCCCTGGTGCCGCTGGCCGGTTCCCTGATCACCGAACCGGCGGCGATGACGCTGGCGGCGCTGATGCTCGCGCCCCAGGTATTCCGCCCCGGCGTACCGGAAGCGCTGAAGTACGGCGCGCTGGGCGTGTTGTTCGTCAATGTCTCGATCGGCGGCACGCTGACCTCCTACGCCGCGCCGCCGGTGCTGATGGTGGCCGGCACCTGGGGCTGGGACAGCGCCTATATGTTCGCCCACTTCGGCTGGCGCGCCGCGGTGGCCGTGTTCATCAACGCCACCGTCATCGTCCTGCTGCTGCGCAAGCACCTGGCGCCGCCCCCTGCCCCGACCGGCGGCGAACAGATCGTGCCGCTCAAGGTCTCGTTGATCCACCTGGGCTTCCTGGCCGCCGTGGTGCTGCTGGCCCACCATCCGGTGCTCTTCCTCGGCCTGTTCATGCTGTTCCTGGGCTTCACCAAGGCCTACGAACGGCACCAGGATCCGCTGATCCTGAAGGAAGGGCTGCTGGTCGGCTTTTTCCTGGCCGGCCTGGTGGTGCTCGGTGGCATGCAGCAATGGTGGCTGCAGCCCATCGTCTCGAGCCTGGGACCGACCGCGCTGTTCTTCGGCGCGCTGGGCCTGACCGCGATCACCGACAATGCCGCCCTCACCTACCTGGGCTCGCTGATCGCCGGCCTGTCCGAACATTCCCAGTACATGCTGGTGGCGGGCGCGGTCGCCGGCGGCGGCCTGACCGTCATCGCCAACGCCCCGAACCCGGCCGGCGCCGCGCTGCTGCGCAACGGCTTCAGCGACGAGTCGATCAACGCGCTCGGCCTGCTGGCCGGCGCGCTGGGGCCGACCGCCGTGGCGGCCCTGCTTTTCCTCATCTGAAGGAGCACACATGGACGACACCGTATTGATCGACAAGACCGGCACCATCGAACGCTGCTGCCGGCGCGCCCGCGAGGAGTACGAGAAGGACCCGACCACGTTTGTGGGCGACATCACGCGCCAGGACGCGGCCACGCTCAACGTGATCCGGGCCTGGGAGGCGACGGTGGAGATGGGGGATTATGTGATTGCCGAGGCCGGGCTGGGCGAGCCGCAGGACGAGCGCGAAGTGATTACCCTGCTGGCCGGGCATGGCTGGATCGATGCGGCGCTGGCCGAAGACCTGAAGCGCACCGGTGAATTCTGCCGCGCCGAATGGGATCACCAGGCCGCACCTTTGCCGGCGCTGGTGACGATCATCAAGCGTGGGCTGGATGATTTCGGTGCCTACAGCCAGGCCTTGCTGGCTGGTGCATCGCAGACATGATGGCGCCGCTTATGGGCGTCCATCCGTCCTGCCGAAGCGGGGTCGGCGAAGCGTGGGCCGGCTCAGTTCGGTTTGCCGGGATTCTTGTTGGCCGCTTGCTGTGCGGACTGTCCTGACTGGCTCTGCACGCTGCCATGGAACGACGCGTTGCCGGCCTGGCTGTCGACCTGCATGCTGGCGCCCGCGCCTTCGCGCTGCGGCTGGGAAGCCGCCTTGGGCTGGGCGCTACCGTTGCCGCGCGGCGCATCGCTCTCGAAGGGATTGCGGAAATTCTTCAGCGCTTCTTCCTGCTTGCGCATGCTGCGGTCGGTTTCCTCCACCGCCGTGCGCGTCACCTCGTCCGCCAGCGCATGGGCGGTACGGGCGGTTTCCTGGACATGCTCCTGGGCGACACGGGCCAGGTCGACCTGGGTGTCGGCGGTAAGACGCGAAAGATGCTGCTGGTAAGAACGCAGCTTGTCCGCGGCCGGCTGGGCGCGGGCAGCGACTTCACTGAACGCATCGCTGCTGTTCTGGGTGGTCAGCAGGCGCTGGTTGGCG
Organism: Massilia haematophila; assembly: GCF_042647645.1. Classification (NCBI taxonomy): domain Bacteria; kingdom Pseudomonadati; phylum Pseudomonadota; class Betaproteobacteria; order Burkholderiales; family Oxalobacteraceae; genus Massilia; species Massilia haematophila. Next base: position 2,853,567 of record NZ_JBHRVV010000001.1, read on the forward strand.
ATCACGCTTTCCTCGAACATCGCCTGGCCGAGCTGCATATTGGCCTGGCAGATATTCTGGAAAGCGTCGGTCATCGATTTAGACAGGTCGTTGAAAAAAGCAGCCTGGGAATCCAGGTGCATACGGACCGCGGGTGTAACGGATGATGAGAATGGAAACATGGTGTACCTTTTCTTGGTCGGGCCGCCAGCGGCGGCCACGTCGGATGGGAGTGCGGAGCCTGGCGGTGCAGGCGAGGAAGCGGCAACGATGTTTCAGCTCACCGCTCGAATGCAGGATCGCGAAGGGATCCGGCGAAACAGATGACACTATGCGCCTTTCATACCGCGCACGGGACGAAATCCGGATAAGTATTTACGCGCCATAAAATCCGGCAATGTTTCATGGCCTGCCAAGGCCAAGCCCGCGCGTCCACAGCCTCGCCCCGGCGTCCCCGCTGCACATCCCGCTTGTGGTTGCACTGCGCGCTGAACTGATATCATTCGCGTTTTCCGGACCTGGGCTCCCGACGCTGCCTGACAGCGCTCCCGTCCCTTACCCTATAGAACATCAAGAATGAATACACCGACCCAACTGCCTGGCTTCTGGAGCCGGCTGTCCCTTGCCTTCGGCAGCTTCTTCAAGACCGTCGGCGACGCCGAATTCGCCGCGCGCCTGCGCGATGACCAGGTCGGCCCTGTGGCCGCGCCGCCCGCTCCCGCACCTGCTCCCGCACCTGCCCCGATACCCACTCCGGCCCCGGCACCCGCCGCGCCGGTTCCGGCCCCGACCGTGCTGCGCGAAACGACGCCGGAAGCCGCCCTGCAGCTGCTGACCCTGCTGCAGCGCGAAGCGCGCCTGATCGACTTCGCCAACGAGAACCTGGCTGCCTACGCCGACGCCGACATCGGCGCCGCCGCCCGCGTCGTGCACGAAGGCTGCGCCCGCGTGCTGAAGGAACACTTCACGATCCAGCCCGTCCGCAGCGAGGCGGAAGGCGCCCGCGTGACGCTGGAAGAAGGCTTCGATGCCGCCAGCGTGCGCCTGACCGGCAACGTGGTCGGCAAGGCCCCGTTCAAGGGCACGTTGTCGCACCGCGGCTGGCGCGCGACGGATGTCCGTCTTCCCCAGCTGGCGAAAGAACACGACGCCAGCGTGATCGCTCCCGCGGAGGTGGAACTGTGAGCGCCCGTTACGCCATCGGCATCGACCTGGGCACGACCCACAGCGCGCTCTCGTATGTCGACCTGGAACAGAGCGACGGCGAGAAGACCGCGCACGGCGTGCTGCCGGTGCCGCAGCTGACCGCGCCCGGCACCGTCGACGCGCTGCCGCTGCTGCCGTCCTTCCTCTACCTGCCGCATCCGGACGAACTGGCGCCGGGCGAACTGGCCCTGCCATGGAGCGCCGAAGGCGAGACCACCATTGCCGGCGAGATGGCGCGCAGCCGCGGCGCCACCACGCCGATCCGCCTGGTGTCCTCGGCCAAGAGCTGGCTCTCGCACCCGAGCGTGGACCGCCGCGCCGCCATCCTGCCGAGCGATGCGCCGGAAGAAGTCACGCGCGTCTCGCCACTGGAAGCGTCCACGCGCTACCTGCAGCACTTGCGCCGCGCCTGGGACCAGGCGCATCCGGAAGCGCCCTTCGACCAGCAGCAGGTCACCGTCACGATTCCGGCCTCGTTCGACCCGGGCGCGCGCGAACTGACCGCGGAAGCGGCGCGCAACGCCGGCTACACCTCCGCCACCCTGCTGGAAGAACCGCAGGCCGCGCTGTACAGCTGGATCCAGGGCAGCAACGGCGCCTGGCGCAAGCAGGTGAAAGCCGGCGACATCGTGCTGGTGGTCGACGTCGGCGGCGGCACCAGCGACTTTTCGCTGATCGCCATCCTCGAACGCGAAGGCAAGCTGGAGCCGCATCGCGTGGCCGTGGGCGACCACATCCTGCTCGGCGGCGACAACATGGACCTGGCGCTGGCGCACCTGGTCGCGCGCAAGCTGGCCGCCAACGGCACCCAGCTCGACGCCTGGCAGATGCGCGCCCTCACCTACGGCTGCCGTGGCGCCAAGGAACACCTGCTGGCCGACGCGAACGCCACTACCTGGCCGATCGTGGTGCCGAGCCGCGGCTCGAAGCTCATCGGCGGCTCGATCCGCACCGAGCTGACGCGCGAGGAAGTCACGACCTTCATCCTTGATGGTTTCTTCCCGCGCGTGGAAGCGAGCGCCCGTCCTGCCGTGCGTACCCGTGCCGGCCTGACGCAACTCGGCCTGCCTTACGCCCAGGACGCCGCCGTCACCAAGCACCTGGCGGCCTTCCTGGCGCGCCAGGCCGGCGCCACCGCTGAACTGGAAGGCTTCGCTGGCAATGTCAACGCCGACCATACCTTCCTGCATCCGAGCGCGGTGCTGTTCAACGGCGGCGTGTTCAAGTCCGGCATCCTGGCCCAACGCGTGATGGACACCATCAACGACTGGCTCTACATGGAAGGCGCGGAACCGGCGCGCATGCTGGAAGGCGCCGACCTCGACCTGGCCGTTGCCCGCGGCGCGGCCTACTACAGCTATGCGCGGCGCGGCGGCGGCGTGCGCATCCGCGGCGGCACGGCCCGTTCCTACTACGTCGGCGTGGAATCGTCGATGCCGGCGATCCCCGGCATGGAGCCGCCGATCCAGGCCCTGTGCGTGGCGCCCTTCGGCATGGAAGAAGGCAGCGAACTGGAACTGCCGGGCCAGGAATTCGGCCTGGTGGTGGGCGAGCCTGTCCACTTCCGCTTCTTCGGCTCGACCACGCGCCGCCAGGACCAGATCGGCGAGGTGCTCGATTTCTGGGGCCCGGACGAGCTGCAGGAACTGAACGAGATCCAGGCCACGCTGCCGGCCGAGGGCCGCACGCCGGGCGACGTGGTGCAGGTGAAACTGCACGCGCTGGCAACCGAAGCGGGCACGCTGGAGCTGGCGGCATTGTCGCCTGACGGCCAGCGCTGGAAGGTCGAGTTCGACGTTCGTACCGCACCCGAGGCCCAGTGACGCCCTACCTGGTCAGCATCGACCTCGGCACCACGAACACGGTGCTGGCCTACGCCGCACCGGGGGCACAAGAGGTCGAATTGTTCACCATCGAGCAGCTGGTGGCGCCCGGCGAAGTGGCCGGGCAGCCGCTGCTGCCCTCGAACCGCTACCACCCGGCCGAAGGGGAGCTCGCGGCCGGCGAACTGCAGCTGCCCTGGCTGCTGCCCGACGTGGCGGGCGTGGCGCAGGTGGCCGTCGGCCGCCTGGCGCGCAACCTCGGCGCGGCGACGCCGGGCCGGCTGGTAACCAGCGCCAAGAGCTGGCTCTCGCATCCGGGCGTGGACCGCATGGCGCCGATCCTGCCCTGGGGCGCCGAACCCGACGTACCGAAAGTCTCGCCGGTGGCGGCCAGCGCCAGCTACCTGGCCCACCTGCGCGCCAACTGGAACATCCGCTTCCCTGCTCACCCGCTGGAACGGCAGGAACTGGTGCTGACCGTGCCGGCTTCCTTCGACGAAGGCGCGCGCGCCCTCACGCTGGAAGCGGCGAAGCTGGCCGGCCTGCCGCAACTGCGCCTGCTGGAAGAGCCGCAGGCCGCCCTCTACGACTGGTTGTACCGCCACCGCGCCAGCCTGGCGCAGGACCTGGCCGGCACGCGCCTGGTGCTGGTGCTTGATACCGGCGGCGGCACCACCGACTTCAGCCTGGTCAAGGTCGAACTCGTGGACGGCGAACCGGCGCTCACGCGCATCGGCGTCGGCAACCACCTGATCCTCGGCGGCGACAACATGGACCTCGCCCTGGCCCACCTGGTCGAGGCGCGCATGAACGAGGCGGCCGGCGCGGCGGCTGGCAATGCAGCGCCGCGCGAACGCCTGTCGGCGGCGCGCCTGGCCCAGCTGACAGAACGCTGCCGCGCGGCCAAGGAGCAGCTGCTGGCGCCCGACGCGCCGGAGTTTGTCACCGTCACCCTGCTCGGCGCCGGCGCGCGCCTGATCGGCGGCAGCCGCAAGGCCGAACTGCGGCGCGAGGACATCGCGCGCGTGGTGCTGGACGGCTTCTTCCCGCTCAACGAGGCGCAGGAAGAGGCGAAACGCGCCCGCGCCGGCATCGTCGAATTCGGCCTGCCCTACGCCAGCGACCCGGCCGTCACGCGCCACCTGGCGAGCTTCCTGCGCCAGCACGCGGCAGCGGCGCGCGAAGCCCTCGACCTGCCGGAAGACGATACATCCCTGCCGGTGCCGGACACCCTGCTGCTCAACGGCGGCGTGTTCCGCGGCGCCGCGCTGGCCGAACGCCTGGCCGAGGTGCTGGGACGCTGGCGCGGCCAGCCCCTGCGCGTCCTGCACAACGACGATCCCGACGTGGCCGTGGCGCGCGGCGGCGTTGCCTATTCGCTGGCGCGCCAGGGCCAGGCGCCCGCCATCGAAAGCGGCGCGGCGCGCAGCTACTACCTGCTGCTCGAAGGCGAGCGTGGGACGAATGGCCACTTGCGCGCCGTCTGCCTGCTGCCGCGCGGTACGCCGGCCGCCACCGAAGTACAGCTGGCCGATCGTACTTTCGCGCTGCGCCTGGGGCGGCCGGTGCGCTTCCACCTGGTGTCGACGATTGCCGACGCCGGCCAGGCGCCGCAGCCGGGCGCGCTGGTCGACCTGGCGCCGGGCGACGTGGTGCGGCTGCCGCCGATTGCCACCGTGCTGCGCGCGGCGCCCGGCGCGGCGGCGCGCAGCGACGTGCCGGTGCAGCTGGTGACGACGCTGAGCGAAGTCGGCTCCCTCGAGGTGCATTGCGTGGCAGCAGATGGCAGCGGCCAGCGCTGGCAACTCGCCTTCGAGCTGCGCGAAGCCGAGGGCGGCGACCCCGCCGAGACGCCGGAGATCGAGGCCATGCCGGCCAACCTGGATGCTGCCATCGAAAAGATCGACCGCATCTTCGGCACCCGCTCGAAGCAGGTCGACCCGAAGGAAGTGCGCCAGCTGCGCGCCAGCCTGGAACACCTGCTGGGCCGGCGCGAAGGCTGGACCACGCCGCTCTTGCGGCGCCTGTTCGACGCGCTGATGGAGCGCGCCAGGGGCCGGCGCCGCTCGAGCGAGCACGAACGCGCCTGGCTGAACCTGGCCGGTTACTCCCTGCGTCCCGGCTTCGGCCATCCGCTCGACGGCTGGCGCATCGAGCAGTTGTGGGCGATGTTCGAGAACGGCGTCCAGTACCACAAGGAAGGCCAGGTGCGCGCCGAATGGTGGACGCTGTGGCGCCGCGTGGCCGGCGGCCTCGACACCGAAGCCCAGCTGCGCCTGCTCGACGACTTCGCCTTCAACCTGCAGGCCGACGCCTCCGAACGCGGCAAGCGCCCGATCACCCTGGTCGACGGCAGCGAGGACGACATGCTGCGCCTGGGCGCCTCGCTGGAGCGCATCCCGTCGGCCTACAAGGCCGAGATCGGCAACTGGATGATGGAGCAGATCATGGCCATCCCAACCGCAGGCGCGAAGCTCGATGCGAAGACGGCGGCAACCTATACGCGCTACCTGTGGGCCCTGGGCCGCGTCGGCGCGCGCCAGTCCTTCCACGGCAGCGCGCACGAAGTCGCCCCTGCCGAGGTCGCGGAAGAATGGCTGGGCCAGCTCCTGCAGCTGGACTGGAAGAAGGTCGAGCCGGCCGGCTTCGCCGCCGCCCACATCGCGCGCATGACGGGCGACCGTTCGCGCGATATCGCGGAAGCCGTGCGCGAACAGGTGCTGCGGCGCCTGTCGTCGACCGGTGCGCCCGCGACCTGGTCGGCCATGGTGCGCGAGGTGGTGGAACTGGACCAGGCGAGCGAGACCCGGATGCTGGGCGAGGCGCTGCCGCCGGGGCTGAAGCTGCTACGCTGAGCTCCCCTACGGGTCTCAGGCAAGACATTGTTATCGGGACGCACACGTTCGGTGGGTTCGAGAACCCACCCTACGATCGATGCATTCCCGTAGGGTGGGCCGGGCCGCGCAGGACCCCGTGCCCACGCGTTCAAACAGCTCCTGCGCAGCCGCCAACAGTGTTCAAGCATTCGTTGAACGGGTCCTACTCGACCGTCACCGGCAGATCCCGTCCTGCCGTCGCGACCAGGCCCGCATAATCGGCCGCGTGGATGCGCAGGATGTACTCGCCCGGCGCCAGGTCGGCCACCTTCCAGCTCCCCGGCAGCGCCTGTCCGCCCTGCATCGTATTGCTGACCGCATAGGCGAAGCGCGTCACCTTGCTGCCGTAGACCGTGATGCCGCTGCTGTCGGCGTACACCAGCTTCACCGCTTCGCGCTCGCGCGGCAGGCGGTCGTAGACCTGGGTGATCAGGGGCGCTTCGAAGCCCGCCACTGGCGTGCCGTCTGCGTGCAGCACCTGGTAGCCCAGCTTGTAGAGGCCGAGGCGGCGGCGCGCCAGGTTGCCGTCCATCTGGTCGTAGGCGTCGACCACGATGTTGACCTCGCCCTGGGTGCGCGCGACGCGCAGCGGCTGGCCCTTGCGCGCGGGGCGGATGCGCTTGCCCGCGGCGTCGTACAGGGCGATGCCCTGGATGGTCGGGGGAATGGTGTCGCGCAGGCCGACGAAAGGCAGGGTCAGGGGATTCACCACCGCGCCGCCGGGGTAGTAATCCATGTGCACGTGGGCCATCGGGTTGATGGTGCCGAGCGCCTCGCCCACGGCGAAGCGGGTGCCGCGCCGCACCCGCACGCGTTCCGGCTTGCCGTTCGAACCGGCCAGCAGCTGGAAGCGCTCGTCGAGCGCCTTGCCGTTGGCTTCGCGTCCGACCCGCATGTGGATGTAGGAGAAGGGACCCAGGCTCATGCCTTCGCCGAGCGAGCCGAAGCCCCAGTTCGGATAGGGATCGCTGATCTTCGAGGGCAGCACCGCCAGCACGCGCGAACCGATGTCGGCGCGGATGTCCAGGCCGGCGTGGAAGTGGTGGCGGCTTTCGCCGTCGTAGCTGCCGCGCACCTCGCCCATCACGCCGACCACCTCGTGCACTTCCTGCTGCGGGCCGACCGGCCAGGGCATGGGTTCGCTGCGCGTGAACGCGGCAGCCCGTATCGGTGTCGCAGGCTCTCCCTGTTTCGGTTCGGCCAGGGAAAACACGCGCAGCGCCTGGCCGTCGGCCACGACCAGGCTGCCGTCGCGGCGCACCGCGATGCCGCGCGGCGCGTACAGGCGCACCGTGCCGTCGCTGCCGTAGCTGGCCTCGGGCGGACGATCAATGTCCGTCAGCGCGTGCGAGGTGCCGTCGGGTGCGATCTGGACGATGCGCCCGCCCGCGCCGCTGCTCACGTACAGGTAGCCGTCGCCGGTCAGCGCCAGCCCGCTCGGGCGGCGCAGCACCGGCTGCGGATCGTTCTCGATCGGCTTGGCGATGGTCGCGACCATGCCGTCCGCATCGATGCGGCGCACCGCGTCGTTGCCGGTGTCGGCGACGTAGAGCACGCCCTTCTTGTCGACCGCGACGGCGGTCGGGGTGTCGAAGCCGGCCACGGAAGCCATGCCGTCGCCGGCGCCCGGCAGGCCGTTGCCGGCCACGGTGGTGACGCTGCCGTCCGGGGCGATGCGGCGGATGCGGTCGTTGTAGGTGTCGGCGACATAGACGTTGCCCTCCTTGTCGACCGCCAGGCCCACCGGGCCGTTGAAGCGCGCGGCGCGTCCCAGGCCATCCTGGTAGCCGGGCTGGCCGTCGCCGGCGAGCGTGCTCACGCTGCCGTCGGGCGCGATTCTACGGATCGCGTGGTTGCCGGTATCGGCCACGTAGAGGTTGCCTTTGCGGTCCAGCGCCAGCGCCGACGGGGTGTGGAAGGCGGCGGCCGTGCCCACGCCGTCGGCGAAGCCCTCGCGCCCGCCGGCAAAGGTCGAGACCGCGCCATCCGGGGCGATGCGGCGGATGCGGTTGCTGTCGCCGGCGTCGGCGACGTAGGCATTCCCCTGCAGGTCGAGCGCCACGCCGAATGGGTCGCTGAAGCGGCTGGCGGCGGCCGCGCCGTCGACGACGCCGTTGCCGCCGTCGCCTGCGAGCGGCGTCACGCGCGCCGTCCAGGCGGGTTTGGTCGGCGCCTCGGCCGCCAGCCAGAGTGCGCGCCGCGGGGCGCCTTCCTGCCCGCCGCCGCTGAAGTACAGGGCCGCGCCGCCGGCCAGGATGCCGGCGCCCGCCAGCGCCGCGATGATCGTTATTCGTTTCACTGTCACTACCCGGATTTGCTCAGCCCGGGAGTCTAACCGATCGGCCGGGTTCGCATCGGCGCGGCATTTCAAACGTATGCCGCCCGCCGGCCGGAATCGCTACCATCGGTTACAGCCGCCGTGACCGCCAGGTCGCGGCCTTCCACTACTCCCCGCCAGGAGCGCACATGGATTCGAACAACAGGAAGCCGGCCGAGGAGCCGCAAGCCTCGCGCCGGCGCTTCGTCGGCACCGTCGCCACCGGTCTTGCCGCGACGGCCGCCGCATCGACAACCTTGCCCGCGGCTGCCCAGCAGGACGCAGCGGCCGGCCAGCCGCCCGCCGGACGCGCGCGCGACGCCGCCGCACGCTATCCGAGGCCGCCCTTCCCCAACCAGTCGCAACCCTGGCCCGGCCTGGCCGGCAAGATGACGCCGCGGCCCGACCACGGCGAGACCACCTACCGCGGCAGCGGGCGCCTGGCGGGACGCCGCGCGCTCGTCACCGGCGGCGACTCGGGCATCGGCCGCGCGGCCGTGATCGCCTTTGCGCGCGAGGGCGCGGACGTGGCCATCAATTACCTGCCGGCCGAGGAGGCGGATGCGCGCGAGGTCGTGAAGCTGATCCAGGACGCGGGCCGCAAGGCGGTGGCGATCCCGGGCGATATCCGCGACGAGGCCTTCTGCCGCAAGCTGGTCGACGAGGCGGTGCGCCAGCTCGGCGGACTGGACATCGTGGTCAACAACGCGGCGCGCCAGCACTCGACCGATTCCATCCTCGACCTCACCACCGAGCAGTTCGACTGGACCTTCAAGACCAACGTGTATGCGATGTTCTGGATCACCAAGGCGGCCGTGCCGCACCTGAAGCCGGGCAGCTGCATCATCAACACCGCCTCGGTGCAGGCCTACAGCCCTTCTCCCAACCTGCTCGACTATGCACAGACCAAGGCGGCCCAGGTGGCCTTCACCAAGTCGCTCGCCAAGCAGCTGGGCAAGAAAGGCATCCGCGTGAACGCGATCGCGCCGGGGCCGATCTGGACGCCGCTGCAGGTGTCGGGCGGGCAGACCCAGGAAAACCTGAAGAAATTCGGGGAGGATTCGCCGCTGGGCCGGCCGGGCCAGCCGGCCGAACTGGCGCTGGCCTTCGTGACGCTGGCGGCGGACGAGTCGAGCTATACGACCGGGCAGGTGTACGGCGTGGCGGGGGGAGCGGGCAATCCCTGAGTGGAAGCATTTCCGGCCGCGCGGGACCAAGGGTCCTGGCGCGGCATCTTGACGCCGGCGGCGCTGGCGATCAGCGGCGGCGCAGCAGGCGTGCGAACAGCGCCGGGATCGAACGGGTCGGGATCAGTTTGCCCAGTGGGCCAGCATAGTTGCAGCGGGATGTGACAGTCATCTTTATGGCCTCCGAAACATTACTTGGCAGAATAACCATACGGCTGAGTTCCTTCTGTGCGCCAGCTCGCATAGCGCGACCATAGGGTCCCATACCCGCATGACAGCGCCGTGACAAGCGCGCGCGCCGCGGCGCGATTGAGTCATATCATGGGTATTGCAAGCCGCGCTCCTATGCTGTTGGAGGGAGCTTGCAGGGAATGTCAACACACATACAGGGAGAACGAGATGGGCTACGCAGATCGTGACAAGTATGGGATGTACAAAGACACCGGCAGCGCCGGTCCCGGACCGGCGCTGATGGGGGCCGACACCCTGATCGGCGACAACGTCGTCAACGGCGCCGAGGAAGACCTCGGCGACATCAAGGAAATCATGCTCGACATGAACACCGGCCAGGTGGCCTACGCCGTGCTGGCTTTCGGCGGCTTCCTCGGCATGGGCGAAAAACTGTTCGCCGTGCCCTGGCAGGCCCTGCACCTGGACACCGTCAACAAGCGCTTCGTGCTGAACGTCGAGAAAGAGCGCCTGAAAACCGCGCCCGGCTTCAACAAGGATTCCTGGCCCGACATGAGCGACATGAACTGGGCCAGCCAGATCCACAGCTTCTACGGCACCGATCCCGCGCGCGGCGGCGCCCCGACCATGGGTCCGGGCGTGGTGATGAGCGGCACGGTCGGCGGCCTGGGCGGATCGGCCGCCAGCATGGGCGCCGGCGGCGGCCTGGGCGCTGGCCATGCCGGCAGCAGCGCGACGACTGGCGGCGCGGGCTCTGCGCTGGGCGCCGGCGCCGGCGGCGGCAGCCTCGATCCGCGTCCTGGCAACCTGGGCGACGACAAGGACCTGAGCAAGATCAGGGGCAGCAATATCGGCTGACAATGGCCGGACGATCCGCCGCCGGAAGCGGTGGCGGACCTCTTCTCAGGTCAGCGGCCACAACCGTAGGGTGGGCGCGGCCGGCGTGGGCACCCCGTGCCCACACATTACCGGCGCATCTTTCGGTCACAGACCTCGACCTATCGCTCGCGCAATATCGCCTGATACGATCAAGTTTTGACTCGCGGATATGTTGCGAGCGATACTTATCCCGACGTAGGCGACGGAGACGTGCGTAACGCGTGGGCACAGAGTGCCCACCCTACCGAACTGCGATACGGGCACAAGAATGGCCCCGGCATCGCGCGCGATCCTTAGCGGATCATCGACTCCCACACCTTCTGCAGCCGCTTGGCCGACACCGGCATCGGCGTACGCAACTCCTGCGCGAACAGCGACACCCGCAACTCCTCCAGCATCCAGCGGAACTCCGTCATGCGCGGGTCGTTGTTCTTGCCCGGCTGCTTCGAAATACGCTGGTACTGGCTGGCGGCGTTCTGCCATTCCGCCATCAGTTGCGCGTCGCGCGACGGGTTGCCGCGCAGCTTTTCCAGGCGTACGTTCATCGCCTTCAGGTAGCGCGGGAAGTGGGCCAGCTGGCTGTACTCGTTGTCGGCAACGAAGCGCTTGTGCACCAGGCCCTGCAATTGCGCCTGCATGTCGGCGGCCACCGCCTGCGGCAAGCCGTTCAGGCGCTTCGGCATGCCGTGGAATTCGGCCAGGATGGAACCGACCAGGCGCGCGATCTCGTTGATGAGCAGGCCGATGCGGCCCTTGCCCTCGTCCTTGCGCTTGTTGAAGGACGCGGCATCATGCGGCAGCGGGTCCTGCAGGCAGGCGATGTCGATCGCCTTCTGGATGATCTGGTCGCGCAGCTCTTCCTGCGAACCGACCGCCATGAACTGCATGCCCATCTGCTGCAGGCCGGGGATGTTCTTCTCGGCGAACTTCAACTGGTCCTTCAACTGCAGCGCGAACAGGCGGCGCAGGCCGATGCGGTGGGTGCGCGCCGCCACGTTCGGGTCGTCGAAGACCTCAATGTCGCAATGCATGCCTTTATCGACCAGGGCCGGGAAGCCGATCAGGGTCAGCTTGCCCTGCTTGATCTCCAACAGCTCCGGCAGCTCGCCGAAGCTCCAGCTGGTCAAACCGGTATGCTGGCTGACCGCCGGCGCGGCGGCAGCCGCGGACGCAGCTGCAGCTGCAGGCGCATTACCGCTCTTCTTGTCCCGCGCCGCCGACGCAGCCGCAGCGGGCGTCGTCGGCGTCGACGGCGTCTTGCCCTTGCCCCAGGCAGCCGGCGTGGCGACCGTGGGCCGCATCCCACCCATCGCCGCCGGTGCGGTTTCCGCCATCTTCTGGAAGCTCTCGCGCGCCTGGGCGCCCAGCTCGGCCTGCAAGGCTGCCAGGTTGCGGCCCATGTCGAGCTGGCGGCCATGCTCGTCGATCACCTTGAAGTTCATGAACAGGTGGGCCGGCAGGGTCTCGAGCTTGAAGTCGCCCGTGAGCACGTTCACGCCGGTCTCGGCGCGCACATCAAGAATCAAGACGTCGATCAAATCGCCGCGCCCGAACGTGCCAGCCGCGTTGATGCGGTCGACGAAACGCGCCGCGTAGTCGGGCAGCGGCACGCAGTGGCGGCGCAGCTTCTGCGGCAAGGACTTCAGCAGCAGGTGCACCTTCTCCTTGAGCATGCCCGGCACCAGCCAGGCCGCGCGCTCGAGCGGGATCTGGTTCAGCGCGAACAGCGGCACCGCCAGCGTGACGCCGTCGCGCAGGCTGCCCGGCTCGAAGTGATAGGACAGGCCCATCTCAATGCCGGTGACGTTCATCGTCTTCGGGAACAGCTCGGTGGTGACGCCGGCCGCCTCGTGGCGCATCAACTCCTCGCGGTTCAGGTACAGCAGCTTCGGATTGTCGCGCGAGGCGTCCTTGTACCATTTCTCGAAGCCGGCGCCGTTTACCACGTCCTTCGGAATCTCGGCGTCGTAGAAGGCCGCGATCAGCTGGTCGTCGACCAGCACGTCCTGGCGGCGCGACTTGTGCTCGAGGTTCTCGATCTCCCGCACCAGCTTGTGGTTGTGCGCGTAGAACGGCAGGCGCGTCTCGTAGTCGCCCGCCACCAGCGCGTCGCGGATGAAGATCTCGCGCGCTTCATACGGGTTGTGCAGCGCGTAGTTGATGCGCCGGCCGCTGTAGACCACGATGCCGTACAGGGTCGCGCGCTCCAGCGCCGACACCTGCGCCGGCTTCTTCTCCCAGCGCGGCTCGCCCCAGGATTTCTTCAGCAGGTGCCCGCCGATCTTCTCGATCCACTCGGGCTGGATCTGGGCCACGGTGCGCGCGTACAGGCGCGTGGTCTCGACCAGTTCGGCCGCCATGATCCAGCGCCCCGCCTTTTTCGTCAGCGCGGAACCCGGCCAGATGTGGAACTTGATGCCGCGCGCGCCGAGATAACCCGCGCCCGGCTCGTCCTCGCCCTTGAAGCCGATGTTCCCCAGGAGGCCGGTCAAGAGCGCCATGTGCAGCTGCTCGTAGGTGGCGGCCGCCCCGTTCAGGCGCCAGCCCTGTTCGCGCACGATGGTCAGCAGCTGCGAATGCACGTCGCGCCACTCGCGCAGGCGCAGCTGCGACAGGAAGTTGGCGCGGCAGTTTTCCTGCAGCTGGCGGTTCGACTTCTTGTGCGCGATCGCGTCCTCGAACCAGCTCCAGATCTTCAGGTAGCTGATGAACTCGGACTTCTCGTCGGCGAACTTCTTGTGCTTCTCGTCAGCCTGCTGCTGGTACTCCATCGGCCGGTCGCGCGGATCCTGCACCGACAGCGCGGCCGCGATGATCAGCATCTCGGTCAGGCAGTCGTTGTCCACGGCCGCCAGGATCATGCGGCCCACGCGCGGGTCGAGCGGCAGGCGCGCCAGCTTGCGGCCCAGCGGCGTCAGCTCGTTGGTCTCGTCGACCGCGCCCACTTCCTGCAGCAGCTGGTAGCCGTCGGCGATCGCGCGGCCCTGCGGCGGCTCGATGAAGGGGAAGGTCTCGACGTCGGTCAGGTGCAGCGACTTCATGCGCAGGATGACGGCGGCGAGGGACGAACGCAGGATCTCGGGGTCGGTGAACTTCGGACGCTGGTTGAAATCCTCTTCCTCGTACAGGCGGATGCAGACGCCATCGGCCACGCGGCCGCAACGGCCGGCGCGCTGGTTCGCCGCCGACTGCGCGATCGGCTCCACCTGCAGCTGCTCGACCTTGTTGCGGAAGCTGTAGCGTTTGACACGCGCGAGGCCGGCGTCGACCACGTAGCGGATGCCCGGCACGGTCAGCGAGGTCTCGGCCACGTTCGTCGCCAGCACGATGCGGCGCGCGTTGGTGGTGCGAAAAACGCGGTCCTGCTCTTCCACCGACAGACGGGCGAACAACGGCAGGATCTCGACGTGCGGCGGATGCTGCTTGCGCAGGGCTTCGGCGCAGTCGCGGATCTCGCGCTCGCCGGGCAGGAAGACCAGCACGTCGCCCGAACCGATGCGGCACAGTTCATCCACGCCATCGACCACGGCGTCGATCAGGTCGCGCTTCTCGCGCGCCTGCTGCGCCTTTGGCATTGGCTTGTTGTCGACGCCGCCGCCCACCACGACCGGATCGCGCTCGACCGGACGGTAGCGCACCTCGACCTTGTACAGGCGGCCCGAGACCTCGATCACCGGCACCGCCGGCTTGCCTTCCTGCGCGAAGTGGCGCGCGAAGCGCTCGGCGTCGATCGTCGCCGAGGTGATGATCACCTTCAGGTCCAGACGGCGCGGCAGCAGCTGCTTCAGGTAGCCGAGCAGGAAGTCGATGTTCAGGCTGCGCTCGTGCGCCTCGTCGATGATGATGGTGTCGTAGGCGCGCAGCAGCGGATCGGTCTGGGTCTCGGCCAGCAGGATACCGTCGGTCATCAGCTTGACCGAGGCGCCTGCCTGCAGGGTGTCGTTGAAACGCACCTTGTAGCCGACGTGTTCGCCGAGCGGCGAGCCGAGTTCCTGGGCGATGCGCTTCGCGGTCGAGGACGCGGCGATGCGGCGCGGCTGGGTGTGGCCGATCAGGCCCTTCTCGCCGCGGCCCAGCTCCAGGCAGATCTTCGGCAGCTGGGTGGTCTTACCGGAACCGGTCTCGCCCGAGACGATGACGACCTGGTGCGCCATCAACGCCTTGGCGATCTCGGCGCGGCGGCCGGATACCGGCAGGTCCTCGGGATAGGTGATCGGCGGCAGCGGATTGCGTACGCGCGGCGCCTGCGTACCTTCGCGCGGGGCACGTTCGCGGCGTTCTCCCTGCGCGCGCTGGCCGTCCTGCGCCGGCCTGTCCTGTGCCGATCGCTCCTGCGCACGACGTTCGCCCTGCTGCGGACGCGGTCCGCGCTGCGCGTTGGCGCCCTGCCCGGCCTGTGGCGCTGGCGCGCGCTGTGCGCCGCGCTGGCCCGTTTGCTGGCCTGCCTGCGGCTGCTGCGCACCGCCCTCGCTCGGATGCCGGCGCTCGCCTTTCGTCTGCAAACGCCCTTCCGGCGTCTGCGTCATCGGCGCGCGTAAATCTCCCGCGGCGCGCTCGCGGCGCGGGTTCGACTCAGGCTGGGAAGATACTGCGCGCGCCGCGTCCGGCGAAGGCTTGTTACTCTGTTCAGACATTGTTTTTACGAGGTATTTGGTGCGCAAGTCGCGCAGCGAATTATAATGCGGCAAATGGAAAACCCTACCCAATTCGTCCAGTGGCTGCGCTCTGTCGCGCCGTATATTCATGCCTTTGGCGGCAAGACCTTTGTCGTTGCTTTTCCCGGTGAACTGGTGGCTGCCGGCGCCCTGCCGGTGCTGGCCCAGGACCTGTCCCTGCTGGTCGCACTCGGCATCCGTATCGTGATCGTGCACGGCTCGCGGCCCCAGGTCGCCGAGCAGCTCGCGCTGCGCAACGTCGAGGGCCGCTTCCACAACGGCGTGCGCATCACCGACACCGCCGCCATGGAATGCGCCAAGGAAGCCGCGGGCGAATTGCGTCTCGATATCGAGGCGGCCTTCAGCCAGGGCCTGCCGAACACGCCGATGTCGAACGCCCAGATCAGCATCGTGTCGGGCAACTTCGTCGTCGCCCGCCCGCTCGGCGTGATCGACGGCGTCGACTTCGAACTGACCGGCGTGACGCGCAAGATCGCCGCCGACAAGATCGCCCCCATCCTGCAGACCGAGGACAACCTGGTGTTGCTGTCCCCGCTTGGCTTCTCGCCGACCGGGGAGGTGTTCAACCTGACCATGGAAGACGTGGCAGCCTCGGCCGCGGTCGCCCTGCACGCCGACAAGCTGATCTACATCACCGAAACGCCGATGATGGTCGATGCCGCCGGCGCCGAGATCCGCGAACTGTCCTCGCACCAGGCCGAGGCCGTGCTGCAGGCCGGCTTCCTGCCGCAGGACGCGTCCTTCTACCTGCGCCACGCGGTCAAGGCCTGCAACAGCGGCGTCGACCGCGCCCACATCGTGCCGTTCGAGATGGACGGCTCGGCCCTGCTCGAACTGTTCACCCACGACGGCGTGGGCACCATGATCAGCCACGAGAACCTGGAAAGCCTGCGCCAGGCCACAATTGAGGACGTCGGCGGAATTATCAAGCTGATCGAGCCACTCGAGGCGGACGGCACCCTGGTTTACCGCGGCCGCGAGCTGATCGAGCGCGAGATCGAGCAGTTCTCGGTCATCGAGCACGACGGCGTGATCTTCGGCTGCGCCGCCTTGTACCCCTTCCCGGAAGCGAAGATGGGCGAGATGGCCTGCCTCACGGTGAACCCCGACGTGCAGGCCCAGGGCGACGGCGAGCGCATCCTCAAGCACATGGAGAACCGCGCCCGCGCCGCCGGCCTCACCAAGCTGTTCGTGCTGACCACGCGCACCGCGCACTGGTTCAAGAAGCGCGGCTTCCAGCCGGCCACCGTGGACGACCTGCCGAAGGACCGCGCCCACATGTACAACTGGCAGCGCAAGTCCCAGATTTTCATCAAGACTTTATAATCGCTGTTTTAGAACTTCGAATAAACCGTCGCGAGCGGCAGCAATGTTGGCCGAGAAGCGCAGCTGTACGGTTGTACAGCGAGCATCGCAGGGCGACAGTGCAACGCGCAGCAGGTTTGTTTGAAGTTCCCTTTACTCACGAATTTCAGGAGCAAGAATCATGGCCCGCACCGTCAACTGCATCAAACTCAAGAAGGAAGCCGAAGGGCTGGACTTCCCGCCCGTACCTGGCGAAATGGGCAAGAAGATCTACCTGCAGGTGTCGAAGGAAGCCTGGCAGGCCTGGCTCAAGCACCAGACCATGCTGATCAACGAAAACCGCCTGAACCTGGCCGACGACCGCGCCCGCAAGTACCTGGCCACCCAGATGGAAAAGCACTTCTTCGGCGAAGGCGCCGACCAGGCCGTCGGCTACGTGCCGCCGACCGCGTAATCAGTCCAACTCCAGTCCCAGCTGCTCCCCGCCTTCTGGGGGGTAACTGATGCGGGTGCCTTCCACCCGCGCAAACGGCGTCAGCTTGTGCGGGCGCCGTTTTTGTTTGCCGATGATGTCCTCGACCTCGACCCCGCGCACGAGCAGTGCGTCGCCCACCAGCGAGCGGTGGCAGCGCCAGGGCACGGCTTCGGCGCACATCAGGGCGCAGCGCTGCGTCTGCGCCAGTTCGATCACCAGGTCCACGTTCTTGCCGAATTCCGGCGTCTGCATGTAGTCGGCGTAGCCGCGAAACGAGGTGTTGCGCCAGCCGCCGTTGGGCGAATCCGGACGCGGACGGCGCAGGCCACCGAGGCCCGGGATCTGGCGATACGCGATGCCGGCCTCGGCCAGCGAGCCCGGCAACTGGTCCTGGCCGAACTGCGGGTTGTGGCGCGACTTGGGAACGGTGCGGATGTCGAGCACGCAGTCGACCTCGTTCAGCCGCAGCAGCGCGATGAATTCCTCGATCGATTGGTTCGAATGGCCGATGGTGCAGACGGTGTGCGTGCTCACTGGACTCCTCCGCGACAATGGGACGCTTCATTGTCGCGCAGCGAGGAAAAACGCGGCGCAGCCAAGCGCCGCCAAGCACTAATCTAAGTACTCACCCAAAAATAAATGTGTTTTTGGCTGCCATAACCGGCGCGTTGCTGCGTTGACTCGTGCTTGCAGTGCTCGCACTGCGGCGCACTCGTCGCCTTGCACCGCATCCGGTTCTGTTTGCCAAAATTCACATTTATTTCCGGTCGAGTACTTAGTCGACGGTTTCGGTTTCGGCTGCACGCTCGCGCAGCGGCGCCTTGGCCGCTGCAGCAACCGGCACCGGCGCCTTGTAGCGCAGCACGATGCCTTGCGCGGTCACCATCGCCATGTAGCCGACGAGCTCGGCCATTTCCTCGAACACGAGCGAGTGGCCGAAGAAACTGCGCACCAGTTCCGGCACGTGGCCTTCGCCGATGGTCGAACCGAGTGCCGCACCCAGCACGAGCAGCACACAGCCCCAGGGAAAGCGGCCGCTGGTCACGACTTCCAACAGGAAGCGGTGCAGGCGGTGGCGCCAGGCGAGGTAGAGCGAGGCGGCCAGCATCAGGCCGGCAAGCGGGGGCACCAGCGGGCGGTACCAGAGGACGCGGGAGCGGTAGATCGGGCCGTCGTCGCCGAAACCTGATGGCTCGAGGAAGACCGAACCCCAGCTCAGCTCGCGCCCGACCAGCAGCAGCCAAATCGGCACCACGCACAGCGCGAGGGCGGCCGCCTTGCCTTTAGGACCCTGCCGCCATGCATGAGCGGCAAAGACCAGGCCGGCCAGCAACACAAGCACCTGGGCATTCTCGACCACGCCGTTTTCCCAGCCCCACTCCACCGGCACGATGCGCGACAGCGGGTAGCAGAGGAATAGGCTCAGCAGCAGTAAACGCTGCAGCGTGACACGGTTCGGATCGACCCGGTCGAGGTAGGCGGAAAGTGCATTCATGGGTGTAGGCAATCGATGTACCGACTGGCGCAGCGCAAGACGATCCTCGCACCGAAATAATGACTAGCCAGTCAGTTAAAGACAACAATATACATGATAGGCCGTAACTGCGCCTATGCAACTATCAGAATGCCCGGGATGGATGCATTTCGTGGGGAGCGCGCTACATTTTTCGGCACTGGCGCAATTCGCAACGCGCCATGAACACTTTTCCATCCGCACATTGAATGCGATAAACCTCGATCGGGCCTTCCTCGGTCAGCAGGCCGGCGCCCTGCGGGCTGGTGCAGGCATGCTGCCGGGCCAGGCGCTCGACGGTGCTGGACGAGACGCCGACGCGATGGGGCACGCGCTCGATCGGCACGACATCGACGCCGGCCGGCGCCGCCGATTGCTGCGGCGCCTCGACTGCGAGCGGCGCCGGCGCCGGCCCGAACATTCCACACCCGCCCAACAGGACGGGAACCAGCAGCGCCAGCAGTCGTTTCATCGCGTCTCCGGACGAATCCGTACAGGATCAGGACAGGATCAGAAAAGGATCAAAAAGTAAGGGTCTTCACGCCTTCGGCGGTGCCGAGCAGGCAGACGTTGGCACCGCGTGCGGCGAACAGGCCGACCGCGATCACGCCGACGATGCCGTTGATCTGCGTTTCCAGCGCCACCGGGTCGGCGATCTGCAGGCCGACAACGTCGATGATCTCGCCGCCGTTGTCGGTGATGAAGGCCTCATCGCTGCCGGCCTTGGTGCGCAGGCGCGGCTGGCCGCCCAGGCTTGCGAGCTGGCGCATCACGGCCGCGCGCGCCATCGGGATGACTTCCACCGGCAGCGGGAACTTGCCCAGGGTCGGCACCAGCTTCGAGCCGTCGGCGATGCACACGAATTGCTGCGACACCGAGGCCACGATCTTCTCGCGCGTCAGCGCCGCGCCGCCGCCCTTGATCATCGCGCCTTCGTCGGTGATCTCGTCGGCGCCGTCGATGTAGACGGCGATCGATTCGACCTCGTTCAGGTCGAACACCGGGATGCCGTGGCCGCGCAGGCGCGCCGCGGTCGCTTCCGAGGAGGCGACGGTGCCCTTGATGCGGTCCTTGATCTTCGCCAGCTCGTCGATGAAGAAGTTGGCCGTCGAGCCGGTGCCCACGCCGATGATTTCGCCCTCGACCACGTAGTCGATGGCGGCGCGTGCAACAGCTTGCTTGAGTTCGTCCTGAGTCATGATGTAAAGAAGATGGGTGAGAAATGGCGACATTTTAGCGGATCGGCCCTCCCCGCTCCCGCCTTTCGGCATGGCTTTTCGCCAGCGCGCCGCGCTCCGGCCGGCATGCATATCCGATTTCGCCCCATACATATCCATCAGACATTGCTGAAAAAACAGAAATATCTGACACTGGATGAATTGATGGCAAGCATCAGCTGTTTACAGGCATACACCACAGCCATACACCACAGGCATACACCACAGGCAGATACAGATGAAGATCTTCACGAAGAAGCGCATGGCCCTGGCAACTGGCCTGCTGGTGGCCGGCGCGGTCGCGCTGGTGCTGGTCAAGCGCGGCGGCGAGCCCGAGGTCCCACCGCTGAAATACCGCTTCGCCGCGGTCGATACCGGCAGCATCACCCACACCGTCACCGCCACCGGCACCATCAACCCGGTGGCCCTGATCAACGTCGGCTCGCAGGTGTCGGGCACCGTGGTCGAGCTGAAGGCCGACTTCAACGACCGCGTGAAAAAAGGCCAGGTGCTGCTGAAGCTGGACCCGACCATCTTCAACGCCCAGGTCGGCCAGGCGCGCGCAAGCCTGGCCGCGAACCAGGCCTCGCTGCGGCTGGCCCAGGCCAAGTACGAGCGCAACCAGCAACTGCTGGCCCAGAACTTCGTCTCCAGCCTGGCGCTCGACGAATCGCGCCGCGAACTCGACGTGGCGCGCGCCAACCTGTTGCTGGCGAAAGCCCAGGTCGACCGCGCCCAGGCCGACCTCGACAACAGCGTGATCCGCAGCCCGATCGACGGCGTGGTCATCAAGCGCACCATCGACCTCGGCCAGACCGTCGCGGCGTCGTTCAACACGCCCAACCTGTTCCAGATCGCCCGCGACCTGACCAAGATGCAGATCGACACCAGCGTGTCGGAAGCCGACGTCGGCGCACTCAAGGATGGCCTGCCGGGCCGCTTCGTGGTCGACGCCTATCCGAACCGCGAATTCAACGCCGTCATGCGCCAGTTCCGGCTGGCGCCGAACGTGGTGCAGAACGTCGTCACCTACAACGTCGTGCTCGACGTCGACAACCAGGACGAACTGCTAAAACCCGGCATGACGGCCCAGGTCCGCCTGGTCACCGACACCCGGCCGAAGGCGCTACGCATCCCGACCGCGGCGCTGCGTTTCCGCCTGTCCGACGAAGAGCTGGAGAAGGAACGCAAGCGCGCGAAAGACGGCAACAAGGACGACAGGAACGCGGCCGTGAAGACCGTCGCGGCGACACCCGCGGCGGCACAGGACGACGATCTGGCGCTGCAGGACAGGAGCGAGACGGCGCGCCTGTTCAAGGTCTACAAGCTCGACGCCCGCAACCAGCCGCAGCCGGTCGACGTGCGCATCGGCCTGTCGAACTTCCGCTACACCGAGATCGTGAGCGGCGACCTGAAGCCGGGCGAGCGCATCATCACCCGATCGCTGCAGCCGAACCAGGACATGTGATGACGAAGGCGAACACCGATGCACTGATCGACATCCGCGCCGTCACCAAGAGCTACGTCTCCGGCAGCGTCGAGACCCCGGTGCTGTTCGGGATCGACCTGCAGGTGGCGCGCGGCGACTTCATCGCGGTGATGGGCCAGTCCGGCTCGGGCAAGTCGACCCTGATGAACATCCTCGGCTGCCTGGACCAGGCCAGCGGCGGCGACTACCTGCTCGACGGCGCCGACACGCGTGCGCTGACGCGCCCCCAGCTGGCCGAGATCCGCAACCGCACCATCGGTTTCGTTTTCCAGAGCTTCAACCTGATCAAGCGCATGAGCATCCTCGAGAACGTCGCGCTGCCGCTGATCTACGCCGGCGCCGCGCGCTCGCACGCGCTGGCCAAGGCGCAGCAGGAACTCGAGCGCGTCGGCCTGGCCGCTTTCGGCAAGCGTACGCCGAACCAGCTCTCGGGCGGCCAGCAGCAGCGCGTGGCGATCGCACGCGCCCTCGTCGCCGATCCGCCGCTGATCCTGGCCGACGAACCGACCGGCAACCTCGACACCCAGACCAGCGACGAGATCATGCGCGGCCTGCAGCAGCTGAACAAGGAACGCGGCATCACCATCGTGCTCGTCACGCACGAACCCGACATCGCCGCCTGGAGCCGGCGCCTGGTGCGCCTGAAGGACGGCCGCGTGCTGTACGACGGTCCGGCCGCCGAAGGCCTGCGCCAGCTCGCCGCCGGCCACGACCAGCGCATCCACGGGAGCGAGGCATGAAGCTCTACCAGGTGATGGTGGAAGCCTTCCGCTCGATGGCGGCGAACCGCCTGCGCACCGCACTGACCATGCTCGGCATCGTGATCGGCATCGCCTCGGTGGTGCTGATGCTGGCGCTGGGCGACACCATGCAGCGCTTCATCGCGAAGGAGCTGCAGGCGCTGGGCACCAACATGGTCTACGTGTTCCCGGGCGGCGACCGCACCCAGGCCGAGCGCATGCGCGCCGGCGCCGCGCCCTCGCTGACGCTGCTTGATGCCGACGCCCTGGACCGCCTGCCGAGCCTGGCCGGCGCCGCTCCCGCCCTGCAGGGCAGCTTCAAGCTCGCCGCCGGCAACGAGACCGCGTCCAGCCTGGTGTTCGGCGTGACCCCGGCCATGTTCAGGATCCGCAACTGGAAGGTCGACCAGGGCAGCATGTTCACCGACGACGACGTACGTGCGGCCGCGCGCACGGTGGTCATCGGGCAGAAGGTGGCGGACCAGTTCTTTTACCGGCTCGACCCGCTGGGGCGCTACCTGCGCATCGAGAACGTCGCGTTCCAGGTCGTCGGCGTATTGCAGGGCGAGGGCCGCCAGATCGACGGCGGCGACTTGTCGGAGATGGTGCTGGTGCCGATCACGGCGGCGCGCGCCTACATGGTGCGCGGCCCCTTCCCCGACAACGTCCACTACATCGCGGCCCAGGGCCGCTCCGAAGGCGCGCTGGCCGATGCGGTCGAGGACATGAAGGAAACGCTGCGCGACCGCCACCGCATCAAGCTCGACGACCCGGACGACTTCCGCGTGCAGAACCTGGCGACCTTCGCCGCCACCGGTTCGAAGATCAGCACCGGCATCGCCCTGCTGCTGGGCGTGATCGGCGGGATCTCGCTGCTGGTCGGCGGCATCGGCATCATGAACATCATGCTGGTGTCGGTGACCGAGCGCACCCGCGAGATCGGCATCCGCATGGCCATCGGCGCCAAGCCGCGCGACATCCTGCTGCAGTTCCTGGTCGAGGCCGTGGTGATCTGCCTGGCCGGCGCCGCGGTCGGCATCGCCATCGCGGCGGCCGGCGCGGCGGCGGTGACGGCCTACGCCGATTTCGAGGTCGCGGTCGGGCTGCGCGCGGTGATCGTCGCCTGCGCCTTCGCCACCGCCGTCGGCGTGTTCTTCGGCTTCTATCCGGCGCGGCGCGCCTCGCGCCTGCTGCCGGTGGATTGCCTGCGCCACGAGTGAGCCACCGGATTTTTCATCCTCATCGTCAAAGGAATCGTATGCGTTCCACCGTGTTTTCGCGTCGTCGCTTTATCACCGTTGCAGCGACGGTCCTGACCGCCCTGCCGGCGCTGGCCGCGCCCTTCGAATCAAACCGGATCACGGTGCGCACCGAAGGCGCGGGGCCGGACGTGGTCCTGGTCCCGGGCCTGAATTCCTCCCCGCGTGTCTGGGCCTCGACCGTGGCCGCGCTGCCGGGCTACCGCTACCACCTGGTGCAGCTGGCGGGCTTTGCCGGCCAGCCCGCCGGCGCCAACAGGGAAGGCCCGGTCGCCGCGCCGGCGGCCGAAGAGATCGCCCGCTACATCAAGGAAGCCGGCCTGAAGCAGCCGGCCGTCATCGGCCACTCGATGGGCGGCACCATCGGCCTGATGCTGGCCAGCCGCCATCCGGATGTCCTGTCGCGCCTGATGGTGGTCGACATGTTTCCGCACCTGGGCAGCTTCTTTGCCGGCCCCGGCGCGCCGCCCGAACGCGTGGCCGCCGTCGCCGACGCGGTGGCAGCCCAGCTGCGCAGCGCCACCCCCGGGCAGCGCGGCAAGCACGCCGCCGACACCATCGCCGGCATGGTCGACACCGCGTCCATGCGCGCCGGCGCGACCGCCGACGTGCTGGCCAGCGACCAGGACGTGGGCAGCCGGGCCATGCGCGAGCTGATCGTCACCAACCTGGTGCCCGAGCTGCCGAAGATCGCCGTGCCGGTGACGGTGCTGTACGTCCAACCGAAGACCGTCCCGCTGCCGGCGGCGCAGTTCGACGCCGTCTACCAGGCCGGCTATGCGCCGGTGAAGCACCTGAGCCTGAAACGCATCCCGGACAGCGCCCACTTCATCATGTGGGACCAGCCGCAACGCTTCCAGGCGGAAGTGAAAGCCTTCCTGGCCGCACGGTAGGCCGGGACGGAGCGCTTCCCGAACGGCAGCGGCCCGGCGCCGACCTTGCTTGCATCCCTCCACCGCTTCCCTATGATGAAGGTTCGTCAACGAACCAATGCGGAGGCAGGAAATGGATACCGTAGGGGTAAGCGAGGTCGAGGAACTCCAGGGCGGGCTCAGGGGCAAGGTGCTGCTGCCGGGCGAGCCGGCGTACGACGAGGCCCGCAGGATCTGGAACGCGATGATCGACAAGCGTCCCGCCATGATCGTGCGTTGCGCCGGCGCGGCCGACGTGCGCGCGTCCGTCAATTTCGCGCGCGACCACGGCCTGCGGCTGGCGGTGCGCGGCGGCGGCCACAACATCGCCGGCAGCGCGCTGGTCAACGATGGCCTGGTGATCGACCTGGGCGCGATGCGCTCGGTACAGGTGGCGCCGCACAGGAAGCGGGCCTGGGTCGAGGGTGGCGCCCTCCTGCGCGACGTCGACCACGAGACCCAGGCCTACGGGCTGGCGACGCCGCTCGGCATTAATTCGACCACCGGCGTGGCCGGCCTGACGCTCGGCGGCGGCTTCGGCTGGCTGACGCGGAAATACGGGATGGCCGTCGACAACCTGGTCGCCGCCGACATCGTCACGGCCAGCGGCGACCCCCTGCACATCGACGCCGACAACCATCCCGACCTGTTCTGGGCGATCCGCGGCGGCGGCGGCAATTTCGGCGTGGTGACCACTTTCGAATTCGCGCTGCACGCGGTCGGTCCCATGGTCACCGGCGGCCTGATCGTCTTCCCGTTTGCCCAGGCCGCATCGGTGCTGAGGAAGTACCGCGACTACGTCGAGGCCATGGACGATGACCTGTCGGTCTGGGCCGTGCTGCGCGGCGCGCCGCCGCTGCCCTTCCTGCCGCCGGCCGTGCACGGCACCGGCATCGTGGCGCTGGCCTTCTTCTCGCCCCTGCCTGCGGATCGGGTGCAGGGCGCGATCGCCGACGTGCGCGCCTTCGGCGAGCCGGTCGGCGAGCACGTCGGCGCCGTGCCCTACAGCGCCTGGCAGCAGGTCTTCGATCCGCTGCTGGTGCCGCCGGCGCGCAACTACTGGAAGTCGCACAACTTCAACACGCTCAGCGACGCCGCCCTCGAGGTGGTGATCGCCTACGCCGGCCGCCTGCCCTCGAGCCAGAGCGAGATCTTCCTCGGGCTGATCGGCGGCGCGGCGAATACCCGCGCCCCGGACGAGATGGCCTACCCGCACCGTACCGCGCTGTACGCGATGAACGTGCACACGCGCTGGGAGGATGCGCAGGACGACGCCACCTGCCTGGCCTGGGCGCGCGAGTTCTTCAAGGCGGCGGCGCCCCATGCGGCCGGCAGTGTCTACATCAACTTCCTCAACGAGGACGAAGTCGACCGCATCGCCGAAGCCTACGGCCCTAACTACCGCCGGCTCAAGGAAATCAAGGCGAAGTACGATCCGGACAACCTGTTCCGCACCAACCAGAACATCCTGCCCGGCCCGTGACGCGTCGCTTCCCTCAGCGCGCCCGGTCCAGCCAGGCGCGCAGTCCGCGCGTGAAGAGCACGGGGAAGACGCTCGCGTGGTCCTCGCCGGGGAACACCTCGAGCCGTGTCTGCAGGCCGCGATAGCGGCGGCCGTTCAGGGCGGCGTCGAATTCCTTCAGGTCGGCGACCATGTCGGCCTCTTCCTCGAGGCGCGAACGCCGCTTGCCGGGCGCGAGCGTCTCGCGCGCGCCGATGCCGAAATAGACCGAGGCCGGCAGGTCGCGCCGCAAGCGCGCATAGGCCTGCTCGCGCTCGAACATCACGCCGCGGTCGAACCACAATGACGGGCTGCCGAGGATGTAGTGCTCGAAGGTGGCGGGCCGGGTCAGCAGCACCTCCAGGCCCAGCAGGCTGCCGTAGGAATGGCCGACGAAGGCCTTGCGCCCCATGTCGGCGCGGTACTGGGCGGCGACCAGCGGGAACACCTCGTCGGCAATGAAGCGGCCGTAGGCGCCGGCTTCGCCGAAGGCCGGCGCGCGGCCCGGCATGTCGGAACGGTAGGAGGACCCGCGCAGCGTGCTCGGCGTGTAGTCGCGGCGCCGGCTGTGGACCGCGCTGTCCCCCTTGGCGTAGGACAGGCCGACGACGATGACCTCCTCCATGCCGGCGTGTTTCGCCAGGCGCTGGGCGATCGAGCGCACCAGCGGGAAGGCGTAGTTGGCGTCGGTGACGAACAACACCGGGTAGCGCCGGGTCGTGTTGCGATTCGTGCTGCGATTTGTGTTGCGATTTGTGTTGCGATAGGACTCGGGCAACGCGACCAGCAGCTGGTAATCGCGCTCCAGTGCGCGCGCGTGGATGTCGCGCACTTCGGTGCCGTCGAGCTGGTAGGACGCGGGCGTGGCGGCGGCGCCGCCGCATGCCAGGCAGAGGACCAGGGCCAGGGCGGAGAGTCGTGGTTTCAAGCGTGCTCCTTGTAATCGTCGGTGGGGTGGTCGGACAGGTGGGTCGATTCTGCGGCGGCGCGCGCGGGCCGGCAGCAGGAGGGTGACGAAACGCCGCTTCCGCGGGACGGACGGCGGCGCGGCGGCGGCCCGGCCACAGTTGCCACTGATATACTTTTATCGATGAAGCATCGCCTCCTTTCCCGCCTTCCTTTCCCCCTCTTTGCGCTCCCGCCGGCAGCCAGGACCGTCGCCCTCGCCCTGCTCGCGTGGACGGCCATCAGCGCGCTGGGCGCCCTGCAGACCTACAGCGACAACCTGCGCGGCGGTGTCGACAGCCACTATCCGGCCCTGTTCGTGACCTGGTTCGCCGAGTACGCGCTGCCGCTCCTCGTCCTCAGCGTCGGCCTGAGCCTGGTCCTGGCGCGCTGGCCCGGCCTGATCGAGCGTCCGCGCAACGTCCTCCTGCTGTTCGTCGGGCTGGTCCTGGTGTTCCAGCCCACGCAGTGGACCTGGATGGCCTGGCTGCGCGGCTACCTCGACGCCGCCAGCCTCGGCGAACCCTGGCAGTTGCTGCGCAAGATGCTGCTGGTCGGCTGGTTCTCGACCACCGGCACCTTCGCCGCCATCCTCGCCCTGCACTACTGGCGCCGCGCGCGCGAGCGCGAACTGGCCTGGCGGCGCGCGCAGACCGACATGTTCAGCCTGCGCCTGGCGCTGGAGGAGCAGCGCACCCTCGCCCTGCGCGCCCAGCTCGAACCGCACTTCCTGTTCAATGCCCTGAACGCGATCAGTGCGCTGGTGCGCGACGGCGACAAGGCGCTGGCCCTGGGCGCCATCGGCCGCTTGAGCGACCTGCTGCGCTACGCGCTGTCGGCCAGCGCGCGCAGCAGCACCACGGTCGCGGCCGAACTCGATTTCGTGCGCGACTACCTCGACCTGCAGCGCCTGCGCTACGGCGAACGGCTGCGCGTGCACGTCGAGGGCGCGGACGACCTGCTGCACGCAGTCGAGTGCCCGCCCCTGCTGCTGCAGCCGCTGGTCGAGAACGCCCTGCGCCACGACCTCGACTGCCGCGCCGGACCGGGCGACATCCGACTGCACTTCGCACGCGAGGGCGACGCGCTGGCGATCCGCGTCACCAATCCCGCCGGCAGCGGCGTGTCGCCGAATCCCGGCGCGGGCCTCGGACTGGCCAACACGCGCGAGCGCCTGCGCCTGCTGCATCCGGGCGCCTCGCTGCACGCCGGGATGAAAGGCGAGCGCTTCGTCGCCGAGGTCCGCCTGCCGCTGGCGGAGGTGGACTGAATGACGAGGCGCTACCTGATCGTCGACGACGAAGCGCCGGGCCGCGCCAACCTGCGCCTGGCGATGGCCGCCCATCCGGACTGGGTCCTGGTGGCCGAATGCGACGGCGCGGCGGCCGCGCGCGCCGTCCTCGCCGGCCAGGACGTCGACCTGGTCTTCCTCGACATCCAGATGCCGGCCGAGTCGGGCCTGGTGCTGGCGCGCGAGCTCAGCCGCCTGCGCGAGCCGCCGCTGGTGGTCTTCGTGTCGGCCCACAGCGAACACGCGATCGAGGCCTTCGAGGTGCATGCGCTGGACTACCTGCTCAAGCCGCTGAGCGACGCCCGGCTGGCCCAGGCCGTCGAGCGCAGCGCGGCCATGCTGCACCAGCGCCAGCGCGAAGCCTACGGCGCCGCCCTGCGCGACTATGTCGATGCCGGCGATGCCGGCGCTGGCGCCGGGCGCGTGGACCACGTCAACGTGCGCTCGGTCGGGCGCATCGAGCGCATCGGGATCGCGGATGTGCTCTGGCTCGGCGCGGCCGCGAATTACGTCGAGCTGCACCTGGCGGGACGCAGTGTCCTGCACCGCATCACCCTCAACCGGATGGAAGCGCTGCTCCCGCCCGCGGATTTCCTGCGCGTGCACCGCGGCGCCATCGTGCGGCGCGGCCAGATTGCCCGCCTCGACAGCACGGGCGAGGCCGCTTACCGCCTGCTGCTGCGCTGCGGCGCCGTGGTGCCGGTCAGCGAACGCTACCTGGAGGCCGTGAAGTCGGCCATGTGACGACATGCCGGTTCGGAGGGACGACCACCCTGTTCCGGCCTGGACCGGCGTGCCTATACTGCCTGCCGACACCAAACACAAAAAAGGAGTGCACCATGAGCGTCCGCCGTCCCTTCCCTCGCCTGGCCATGGCTTTGGTCTGTTCACTGGCCTGCTCCCTGGCCACGGCCGCCGACGCCACCGCCATCCGCGCCATCGTCGACCGGGCGGTGCGCCCGGTGCTGGCGCAGCACGAAGTGCCCGGCATGGCGGTGGCCGTGACGGTCGACGGCGAGGCGCTATTCTTCAACTACGGCCTGGCTTCCAAAGAGGCTGGCACGCCCGTGACCGAAGACACCCTGTTCGAACTCGGCTCGATCAGCAAGACCTTCACGGCGACGCTGGCAACCTACGCCCAGGCACAAGGCAAGTTGTCGCTCGACGACCATCCCGGCCGCACCATCGCGCAGTTGAAGGGCAGCGCGCTCGACCGCGCCACCCTGCTGGAACTGGGCACCTACACGGCGGCGAACCTGCCGCTGCAGGTGCCGGACGCCGTGCAGGACGATGCGCAGATGCTCGCCTGGCTGGTCGCATGGGAGCCGGACGCTGCGCCGGGCACGCAACGCCGCTACTCGAATCCGAGCATCGGCCTGTTCGGACGGATCGCGGCCATGGCGCTGGGACGCGACTTCGGCGAGGCGCTGGAACGGCAGCTGTTCCCGGCCCTGGGCCTGGCGCACAGTCACGTGCGCGTGCCCGCCGGCTCGATGGCGAACTATGCCTGGGGCTACGACAAGGAAGGCAAGCCGGTGCGGGTCCGGCCGGACGTTTTCGCTCCTGAGAGCTACGGCGTGAAGTCGAGCGCCGCCGACATGATCCGCTTCATCCAGGCCAATATCGATCCACGCCTGCTCGCGGCGCCGCTGCGCCAGGCCGTGGAAGGCACCCAGGTCGGCTATTACCAGGCAGGGCCGATGGTGCAGGGACTCGGCTGGGAGCAGTACCGCGCGCCCCTCGGCCTGGCGCGCCTGCTGGAAGGGAATTCCCCGGCCATGATCGAGCAGGCCAACCCGGTCGCCAAGCTCGCTCCCCTGCCGGCGCCACCCGGCACCCTGTTCAACAAGACCGGCGCGACGCGCGGCTTCGGCGCCTATGCCGCCTTCATCCCGGAACGGAAGATCGGCATCGTCATGCTGGCGAATAAAAACTATCCGATAGCGGCGCGCGTCACCGCGGCCCATGCGATCCTGGAACAGCTCGCCCAGCCACCACGGGACACGGCCGCACGATGACTACCCTGCCGACAACGACGCACGCCGGCGTGCAGCACGCGCTTCCCGCAGGAGCGCCCGCGCGCCCGCGCAACTTCGGCATCGACTGCCTGCGCGGACTGGCCATCCTGCTGGTGATCGTGCACCACCTCGCCCTGCCCTTCCGCCTGCCGCTGGGCCCGAGCCTGCTGGGGGAATGGTGGCCGAAACGGCTGATCAATGCCGTCAGTTTCAACGGCTACGAAGCCGTGTTCGTGTTCTTCGTCATTTCGGGCTTCCTGATCGCGACGCGCATCATCGAGCGCGACGGCGAACTCGCACGGGTCGAGCTGCGCCACTTCTACGCGGCCAGGGCCAGGCGCATCCTGCCCCTGCTGCTCCCGATCCTGGCGCTGCTGAGCATTCTCGCCTGGCTCGGCGTGCCCGGCTTTGCGCCCGAGCCCGGCGAACAAAGCATCGCCGGCCTGCTGGGCTCGGCCCTAAGCTTCACCTTCAACTGGTACGAGGGCCGCACCGGCTGGGCGCCGGCCGGCTGGGACGTGCTGTGGTCGCTGTCGATCGAGGAGGCCTTCTACCTCGGCTTTCCGCTGCTGTGCCTGTGGCTGCCGCGCCGCCTGCTGGCCGGGCTGCTGGTGCTGTGGGCGCTGGCGCTGTCGCCCCTGCGCGACCTGGTGCCGGCGAGCGACGAGGTCTGGCGCGAAAAGGCCTACCTGCCCGGCATGGCGGCGATCGCCTGGGGCGTGCTGGCGGCCCTGCTGGCGCGGCGCTGGACACCCTCGCGCGGACAGGCGCTGATGCTGGCCCTGGCCGGCGCGCTGTGCCTGCTGGCGGCGCTCGGCTGGGGCGAGCTGGTCCATCGCCACCTGTTCCAGTCCAGCCTTTACTGGATGTGCATCGGCGCCTGCCTGCTGCTGTTCGCCTTCCAGGCGCATCCGCCGGCGCCGCGGCGCGGCCTGCGCTGGCTGGCGCGCATGGGAGAGATGAGCTACGAGCTCTACCTGTCGCACATGTTCGTCGTGCTGGCGGCGGTGGCGATCTACCGCGCGCAGCTGGGGGAAAACCAGGACTGGACCTTCGCCATCTACCTGCCGGTGCTGGTGCTGTGCTACGCATTGGCGGGCGCGCTCGCGCGGATGACGGCGCACATCGGGCGCGGCGTGCGGCGTTGACGGGATCCGGCGCCAGGGCCTCGAGCATGCGCCACCGTGACAATCGGCACATGTTCGGGCCGTCATGCTCGGCTATCATGCTTTTTTTATCGACGGACAGGATGGACATGGGACGCTGGAACACAAGGTTGCCAATTTTCCTGATGGGTGCGCTCCTGCACCTGCATGCGGCGGCTGCGGCCGACGTGGCCGCGCTCACCTTCATCAACGGGCTTCCGTTCACCACGATAAAAATTGGCGCGGCCACGACGCGCTTGATGATCGATTCGGGCGGCGCGCTGGGCATCTCGATTCCGCAAACGACCGTCAGCGAATCGGGTTCCGTTACCCTGCTCGACAGCAAGAGCAAATTCCGCGACATACACGACGATGTCTTCGAGGTCCAGAATCTCGTCGCCAACCAGGTGGTGATCGGGTCGACGCCTATCGGGCCGATCCAGGGCCATATCCATACCGAATGGGGCGGCGCGCCGGAGGGCCCGGAGGCCGCGCTGACAAAGGCGCGGAAAGCGGGTGCGATCGGATTGGGCGCCTTTGGCGCGCGGCCGCTGCTGTTCGATTACGCCCAGGCGCGGCTGGTGATCTACGCTCCTGGAGAAGGCCCGGCGGCCGGGCATCCCGGGTGGCGGACCCTGCGTCTCGCCTACGGCAAGGAAGGACCGAGCGTCACCCTGCGCATCGATGGCAAACCGCTCAAGTTCGTGCTGGACACCGGCACCTCCGTCAATCTCGTTGACGCCGCAATGCTCGCGCCCTCCGCCCCCGCATGCAGCGACGCGGATGCAGCGCGCGAAGCTTGCGATCCGCGGCTGCTGCGCGATGTCCGGGACGAGAGCGGGCAGCCCATGGAAGCCTTCCAGGCCGAACGCATGAATTTCAGCGGAGCGCCGTTCGCCGGCATCCTGGGAGCGCCGTTTTTCGCCCGGCGCCGGGTCCTGATCGACCTTGCCGGGCAGCGCTTGCTGCTTGCTTCACCCGGCACCGACACCGAAGAAAAACACTGACACCGGCGCCCTTCAGCGCGCCGTGGCCAGCGCCTCGCCCGGGACGGGACACAGGCCGGTCGTGCCGCCAGGTTTTTTCACGAGGCAGAAACGGGCCTGGTAACGCAGCGGCATGGAGGCCTTGCGGCCGGGACGGGCCTCGACCTGCACCAGGTAAGCCTTGCCCGGCGCCAGCGCCGCGGCCGGGGTCTGCGGCAAGGCCTGCACCCGTCCGCCATAGGGAATGCACATGCTGTTCATCACCGGGAAAGTGCGCTCGCGCGGCATCGCCATGCGCCACATCAGCTTGCCGCCGGCCTCGCTGACCGTCACCGACTGGAAGTCCGGAACGCCGCCGCGTTGTTCCTCACGCTGCGAGATCGTGAAGCACGGCACCCCGTTCGCGCCTTCGCGCACCTGGGCCTCGCCGACGCGCCGCGCCGCCTGCGCCGGGGGCGCGAGCAGGAGGATCAGGAGCAGGGTCAGCGGGAGCGTCATGGCGGGCGAAAACAGCAAAGCAGGCAGACTCCTAGCCTACGATGTTGCTACGCAGCAGTGTTGAGCAAAATCAAATGCAGAATTGGTAAGGCGGCACGCGCTCGCCTTCAGGCGAAGCGGGCGAGGCGTCCGGCCCAGCCGCGATGCAGGTTGGCGCGATCAAGCGGGTCGGCCAGGAAACCGGCCAGCACCCGCTCGTACAGCGCCAACTGGCCGCCGTACTGGCGCTGGCGCATCGCGTCCGGGCGGCGCAGGAATTTCAGGACGAAGTAGTCGGCCAACAGGTCGCCCTGGGCTTCCATATTGTAGTCGGCAAGCGTCGCGCCCTCGGCCAGCTCGTAGTCGTAGCGCAAGCCGACGCGCACGGCGCCGCGCAGGCGCACCGGGTAGCCCAGCTGGTGCTGCCAGACGTGGACCATTTCATGGATGAACCAGTGCTGTACCTTCACCTCGGCCTGGGCATAGTCGTCGAGGAAACAAGAGGCGTGGAAATACATGCTGCCGTTCGGCGTCATCGCGCAGTTCTTCGGCTGGAACGGCATGTAGCGGCGGGCATAGATACGCACGCGCGAATAATCGATGGCGTTGCGAAACAGCAGCGAGGCCATGGCGATTTCACCCGCAGTCAGTGGGCGCCAGGGAGGTGAGCGTAGACGAGGAAAAGGTGCAGCCGCCAACGGGCACTTTCGGAAGAGTGAACGGTGAAGCAATCTTAATGCAGATTGCCAGAATACCCTGTTGAACGACTTCGCCGGAGCGCGACCGCCTCGCATTCCCGACCGGCCGCAACCGATCCATTGCCGACATCGCTGAACTTCCTGTTCAAACGTCTCGTCCTCGCCATTCTAAAAATCCGCTACGGCACAGCCCGATGCCACGGACTGCAAGTTTTTTGCTCATCTAAAACACGGCGTCTGGTTGTCAAGCTTTCTATACTGTAGAGTGCTTACCAATAATTAAAATTACAACGGAGAACACATGGTTTCGAACCAGTTTTTGTTGGTTGTGGCGCTTGCCGCTGCGCTTGGCGGATGCGGTGGCGGCGGGAGCGGCACGACGCAAGCGCCAGGCCCGACACCGACACCGACACCGGCACCAACCCCGCCCCCGCCGTCTGCCGTCAGCGGGCTCGTGCCTGCGGCACCGACGGTCGGCGCCACGCTGTATGCAGACGCCGCATCCCTGCGCGTCTTGCGTGCCGGCGCGGTCTGGACGTACCACGGGGTCGAGAAGCCCGCCGGCGAACGCGCGCCAGACTTCACTACCTATACGAACATCGTCACCCATGCGGCATCCGGCAGCGACGTAACGGAGAGCGGCACGCATCCGTTCAACGAAGAGGCGGAAAGCAACCCGATCCGGTACGAAGGCGGAGCCTACATGTCGACCAACCAGATCGCATTCTCCGCGAACGCGCCGGCCCAGGCGGTCGACGTGATCGAATTGCGCTCGCCGGTCAAGGTCAACGACCAGTATGCCAGCATCGACAAGCACATCCCCGACAGCGGCGCCGACGTCGATGGCGACAACGTCAACGACGCGCTCGACGTTGCCGTGTACAGCACGGTGATCGGTGAAGAAATGCTCGATCTGCCGAACCGGCGCCAGGTCAAGGCCGTCCACGTCGACACGCGCTTGCGTGCGCGCGTCAAGTACAGCAAGAGCGGTACCCTTTCGCCGGTGTACGAGTCGCTCCAGAGTACCTGGTATGCGCCGGGCATCGGCATCGTCAAGAGCCGCCTCGAAGAACCGAACGATACCGCCGGCCTGCCGAACCGCGTCGTCACCGAAATTCTCGAGAACTGGGATGGCTTGACGCAGGGACTCGGCCATACGGATA
This sequence comes from Massilia haematophila, assembly GCF_042647645.1. NCBI lineage: Bacteria > Pseudomonadati > Pseudomonadota > Betaproteobacteria > Burkholderiales > Oxalobacteraceae > Massilia > Massilia haematophila. The sequence goes on from NZ_JBHRVV010000001.1 coordinate 2,887,832, forward strand.
CCGTGCTGGCTGCGGCGCCTGCCGGTTCGTCGCTCTCCGGCCCGCCGCTGCAATATGTCGGCGACGTGGTCGGTTTCGACACCTCGGCGGTTGCCATCGGCCAGATTCCGAACCAGCCTTCGAACGAGGGCCTGGCGGTGGCCCAGCTCGACGCCCGCGGCACAGTCGTGGCCGCGCGCACCTATGCGCGCACGGATTTGTTCCCCGGGACGAATTTCTTCTCGGAGCCGCGCGCAATCCGCGTCGGCAACGAAATCAGGCTCTTTACGCGCATCGGCAACCAGCAGCTGTCGATGGTCGGGCTGGATGCGACCGGCCAGCGCATCGTGCGGCCGGCGGTGCAAGTCGTGAACGATGCCCAGATGGGCAACGACAACGACAACGGCAGCTACCGTGTCGCCAGCGACGACACTGGCGTCTGGATAGGCTGGGTGCGCGCCACCTGGGACGGTCAAACATCCAGGCGCTGGCTGGTGGCCCGGCATGTCGATGCGAATGGCCTGGCGCTGGGGCCGGTATCGACCGTGACACCGCCGGCTTCGATCAACATGTCCAGGCTGAAGATGGCGCTCGACGGCAACCGGCTCGCCTTTTCCTGGTATGCAAGCAACCTGCAGCCCAGCTGGCGCCTGGCGATGATCGATACCGGCACCGGCGCCAGCGTGACCGACCAGGTTCTGGGCATTACCTTCGACAATTGCCGATTCTTGAACACGGTCGCGCTGCAGCCGGGACTGGCGATGACCTGCTCGGACTTGTCCGGCATCGGTGCGGTTCGCCTCGACGCCAATGGCAACCCGGTTCTTTTGCCCGGCGCCACGCTCCAGGCCAGCGAGCTGCAGGCGCCGTGGCTGCTGCCGACCCGCGGCAATGCCGGTGTGTATGGCGGCACTTCCGGACAACTGATTGCCAGCATCGTCCAGAGTGGGCAATTCTGGCCTGAAGGCAGGAGCGACGCTAGCTTCACGACACTCTTCGACACCGCCGGTACCGGCCCCCTGGCGGCCAGCGAGCCAAGGCTGCTGGCCCGCATCTCGCCAGCCGTGAACGTGCAAGCCTTGGTGAGGGTCGGCAACCGCTTGCTGGTGATCGGCGCCGACAGTGCCGGCAACATGAATACGACGGTCGTCTGGCTGCCTGACTAATACGCAGCCAGGACGCGCGCGCCGTTTCCTGCGTCAGCGACTTACTGCTTGCGCAGGGCCGCCGCGGCCCTGGCCAGCTCGGTGATGCGGTCCCAGTCGCCGGCCGCCAGGGCGTCCTTCGGGGTCAGCCAGGAGCCGCCGACGCAGGCCACGTTCTTGCAGGCCATGAAAGCGGGCGCCGTGTCGATCGAGATGCCGCCGGTCGGGCAGAAGGTCATGTCCGGCAGCGGGCCGGCGATTGCGTTGAGCATGCCGACGCCGCCCGCCGGCACCGCCGGGAACAGCTTCAACTGCTTGAAGCCGGCTTCGCGCGCGGCCATCACTTCCGACGGCGTCATCACGCCCGGCAGCAACGGCAGGCCGCTCGATTTGGCCGCTGCGATCAGCGACGGGGTCAGGCCCGGCGAGACGCCGAACACGGCGCCGGCATCGCGCGCGGCGGCGAATTCTTCCGGCTGGGTCAGGGTGCCGACGCCGACGATCGCGCCTTCGACCTGGGCCATGTCGCGGATCGCCTGCAGGCCGTGCGCGGTACGCAGCGTCACTTCGAGCACGCGGATGCCGCCGGCAACCAGGGCTTTCGCCAGCGGGACGGCGTGGCTGGGGTCGTCGATGGCGATCACGGGAATCACGCTCGCCGAGCGCATAATGTCAAGTACGGTCATATTCGTAGTCATGGTTCGCAGTCGTGGTTCGCAGTGGTGGTTACTTATTCGTCCTGAACAGGAAGTCTTCGTCGGAGCCGGGCATGATTTCGCCGCTGTCGGCGCCCTCGTGCAGCGGCAGGGTGGTGTGCTTCGGCGACGGCAGCGGGAAGGTCGCCGCGCCCTCTTCCGCCGCGCTGCTGCCGTTGCGGAACATCGCGAACAGCTCGCGGCCCATGCCGATGTGGCTGGACGAGATGTCGGCGCTGGCCTGCTTGCGCTGGGCCCAGACCTCTTCCGGCACCAGGGCCTGCAGGGTGCCGTTGGTGGCGTCGACGCGCAGGATGTCGCCGTCGCGCACCAGGCCGAGCGGACCGCCGGCCAGGATCTCGGGCGAGACGTGGATCGCCGCCGGCACCTTGCCCGACGCGCCCGACATGCGGCCGTCGGTCACCATCGCCACGTGGTGGCCGGCGTCCTGCAGGTTGGCCAGCGCCGGGGTCAGCGCGTGCAGTTCCGGCATGCCGTTGGCGCGCGGGCCCTGGAAGCGGATCACCGCCACGAAGTCGCGGTTCAGGTGGCCGGCCTTGTAGGCGTGCATGAAGTCTTCCTGCGAATTGAAGGTCAGCGCAGGGGCTTCCACCACATGGTGCTCCTTCTTGACCGCCGAGACCTTCATGATGGCGCGGCCGAGGTTACCCTGGACCAGCACCATGCCGCCGTTGTCGCTGAACGGGTTGGTGTACTTGCGCAGCACCGCCTCGTCGCCGCTCTGCTCCGGCAGGTCGCGCCAGACCACCTTGCCGTCCTCGCCCAGGAAGGGCTCCTTGCAGTGCTGGCGCAGGCCGTGGCCGAGGATGGTGTTGACGTCCTCGTGCGCCAGGCCGGCGTCGAGCAGTTCGCGGATCACGAAGCCCGGGCCGCCGGCGGCCTGGAAATGGTTCACGTCGGCGTCGCCGTTCGGGTAGATGCGGGTCAGCGACGGCACCACTTTTGACAGCGCGTCGAAGTCATTCCAGTCGATGACGATGCCGGCCGCGCGCGCGATCGCCACCAGGTGCAGCGTGTGGTTGGTCGAGCCGCCGGTCGCGTGCAGTGCGACGATGGCGTTGACGATGCTCTTCTCGTCGACGATGTGCCCGACCGGCATGTAGTTGCCGCCCTGCTGGGAGATCGAGACCGCCTGGTGCGAGGCCGCGGCCGTCAATGCGTCGCGCAGCGGCGTGCCCGGGGTGATGAAGGCGGCGCCCGGCAAGTGCAGGCCCATCATCTCCATCAGCATCTGGTTGCTGTTGGCGGTGCCGTAGAAGGTGCAGGTGCCGGCGCCGTGGTAGGAGGCCGATTCGCCTTCCAGCAGTTCCTCGCGGGTGGCTTCGCCCTTGGCGTAGCGCTGGCGAATGGCCGCCTTTTCCTTGTTCGAGATGCCCGAGGTCATCGGGCCGCCGGGCACGAACACGGCCGGGATGTGGCCGAAGTGCAGCGCGCCGATCAGCAGGCCCGGCACGATCTTGTCGCAGATGCCCAGGTAGAGGGCGGCGTCGAACATGTTGTGCGACAACGCCACGGCGGTCGACATGGCGATCGTGTCGCGCGAGAACAGCGACAGCTCCATGCCCGGCTGGCCTTGCGTCACGCCGTCGCACATGGCCGGCACGCCGCCGGCGAACTGGGCCACGGCGCCGACGTCGCGCACGGCTTCCTTGATCACTTTCGGGAAGTATTCGAACGGCTGGTGCGCCGACAGCATGTCGTTGTAGGACGAGACGATCGCCACCGACGGCTTCTTCTGCTCGCGCAGCTTGAGCTTGTCGTTGGCCGGGAAGGCGGCGAAGCCGTGGGCCAGGTTGGTGCACGACAGCGCCCCGCGCTGCACACCCTTGACCCGCGCCGCCTCGAGGTGCGCAAGATACGCGGCGCGCGAGGCGCGGCTGCGTTGGATGATCCGGTTCGTTACCTGTTCAACTACAGGGTGCAGCGCCATAATCGTTCCTTCGAAAATTTGACTCTGAAATTTTACTACAGAATTGGGATGGGGTTTGCGGGCGGGGTCGATTTTGCGGCTGTGCATACGTGGCATACCGCGTGGGCACGAGTGCCCACCCTACGAAACCCAGGCGGCGGGCGCGTGACGTTTTTGTAGGGTGGGCTCTCGAGCCCACGCGGTGCAAGGTTGAAAGATCGATCAACAGCCGCGCGCCCGCACTCAAGCATTGTGTAGTGAATTTACGAACGATTCCTGTATTATTCGATAATCTGTCTAAAACAATATCTCGCGCGAGCCATGTCCCAGCCTTCCTTGACTACCACCGCCAGCTTCCAGGCCCTCGAAACCCACGCCGTCGAGGCCGAAGACTGGCAGATGCGCCACCTGTTCGCAGCCGATCCGCAGCGCTTCGAACGCATGTCGACCGAGGCCGCCGGCCTGTTCCTAGACTATTCAAAAAACCGGCTTGACGGGCGCACGCTTGAACTGCTGGCAAGCCTTGCGCGCGAGCGCGGCGTCGAGCAGCGCCGCGACGCCATGTTCGCCGGCGAGAAGATCAACAACACCGAAAACCGCGCCGTCCTGCACACCGCCTTGCGCGCCCCGCGCGACCTGAAGCTGACGGTCGATGGCCAGGATGTCGCCGCCGATGTGCACGCCGTGCTGGCGCGCATCAAGACCTTCACCGACGCCGTGCGCAGCGGCGAATGGCTGGGCCACACCGGCAAGCCGATCACCGACATCGTCAACATCGGCATCGGCGGCTCCGACCTCGGCCCGAAGATGGTCTGCCTGGCGCTGCGCCAGTACAGCCATCCGCGCCTGGCGCTGCACTTCGTCTCGAACGTCGACGGCCATGACATGGACGCGGCGCTGGAAAAGGTCGATCCCGAGACCACCCTGTTCATCATCGCCTCGAAGACCTTCACCACGGCCGAGACCATGATGAACGCCCAGACCGCGCGCAAGTGGTTCCTCGCCCACGCGCCTGAAGAGGCGTTGGCCAAACATTTTGTGGCGGTGTCGACCAACGTCGAGGCGATCAAGACCTTCGGCATCGATCCGGCCAACATGTTCCCGTTCTGGGACTGGGTCGGCGGCCGCTATTCGGTCTGGTCGGCGATCGGCCTGCCGGTGGCGCTCGCCGTCGGCTTCGGCTATTTCTCCGACTTCCTGGCCGGCGCCCATGAGATGGACCAGCACTTCCGCACCGCGCCGGTCGAGCAGAACATGCCGATGATCCTGGCCCTGGTCGGCTTCTGGAACCGCCAGTTCCTGGGCGCCACCTCGGTCACGATCGCGCCCTACCACCAGGACCTGAACCGCTTCCCGGCCTACCTGCAGCAGCTCGACATGGAAAGCAACGGCAAGCGCGTGACGCGCGACGGCGAGCCGGTCGACACCCCGACCTGCCCGGCGATCTGGGGCGAACCGGGCACCAATGGCCAGCACGCCTATTTCCAGCTGCTGCACCAGGGCACCGACCTGACGCCGATCGACTTCATCGCGGCGCTGCGCCCGGCCCACGAGCTGCACAACCACCACACCGCGCTGCTGGCGAACTGTTTTGCGCAGTCGGAAGCCTTCATGAAGGGCAAGGACATCGACGAGGTGCGCAAGGACCTGCAGGGACAGGGCCTGTCGCTCGCCGAGATCGAACGCCTGGCGCCGCACAAGACCTTCCCCGGCAACCGCCCGAGCAATACGATCCTGATGGAATACCTGACCCCGGCCACGCTGGGCGCCCTGATCGCGCTGTACGAGCACAAGACCTTCGTGCAAGGCGTGATCTGGGACCTGAACAGCTTCGACCAGTGGGGCGTCGAGCTGGGCAAGGTGCTGGCCAAGAAGATCGAAGCCGAGCTTGCCGGCGAGGCGCATCCCGAACAACACGACAGCTCCACGAATGGCCTGATCGCGCGCGCAAAGGCCGCCGTTTAAGTTTTTAACTTTCATAGAAGGGGACACGGACACCACCATGAAGAATGCGAAGATCGACGTCGTCCACGACGAAGCGATGCAGGTCGGCGAATGCCCGCTGTGGCACGACGTCGAGTCGGCCCTGTACTGGGTCGACATCAACGGGCTCACCGTCAACCGCGTACACCCGGCCAGCGGCAAGTTCTCGTCCTGGAAGATGGCGTCCGAACCCTCGGCCATCGCCGCCGACGGCGACAACAACCTGGTCGTCGCCACCCGCCAGGGCTTCGTGCGCCTGAATACGACCAGCGGCGAAGTCACCGACATCTGCCCGGCTCCCTACGACACGAGCATGGTGCGCTTCAACGACGGCCGCGTCGATCCGCAGGGCCGCTTCTGGGTCGGCACCATGTACGAGCCGCGCGACAAGCCGGCCGCCGAGATGTACGTGCTCGAACGCGACCAGCTGCGCCTGGCCTGGTCGGGCGGCATGACCAATTCGAACGGCCTGGCCTGGAGCCTGGACGGGCGCACCATGTTCCACGCCGACACCACCAGCCACCGCATCGACGTCTACGATTTCGATCCCGATGCCGGCGCGGCTGCGCTCAATCGCAACCTCGTCACCTTCTCGACCGATAAGAACTCGCCGGACTATGGCGGCCGCCCCGACGGCGCCGCCGTCGACAGCGAGGGCAACTACTGGATCGCGATGTTCGAGGGCGGGCGCCTGCTCAAGCTGTCGCCGACGGGCGAACTGCTGCGCGAAGTCCAGCTGCCGCTGCGCTGCCCGACCGGGCTCGCCTTCGGCGGCGCCGACCTGCGTACGCTCTACATCACCACCGCCAGCCACGGCCGCTCGAATGCGGAGAAGGAGCAGTATCCGCTGACCGGCAAGGTGCTGGCGCTGCGGGTCGACGTGCCGGGTGTGGTGCAGCCCGACTACCGGCGCTGAGCCAACGCCGGCAGCATGTCACTGCCGGCGTGCGCACAGGCCGTAGGGTGGGCGCCCCGTGCCCACGCGTAACGCATGCCTCATGTTGGCGTTGACAGAGCGCCGCGTCTGCTCATCGTTCACGCGTGGGCACGGGGGCGCCCACCCTACGCCTCCTCCCAGCGACTGGCGCGCCCCACCTCCCGAGCCTATGGCACCATCGATCCTCTCCAATACACGTAGTAGAATTTCTTGCTAAGCGCATATCTGTGTAGTAAATTTACACACGACTCCCATTACTCTTTGTCCTGATACCCATGGCTCTTTCCGATTTCGACCTCGTCTTCTTTGGCGGCAGCGGCGACCTCTCGATGCGCAAGCTCCTGCCCGCAATGTATGCGCGCGACGTCGCCAACGACCTGCCGCCGACCGCGCGCATCATCTGCGTCGGCAAGGACGAGAGTTCGCAGGAAGCCTTCCTGGACATGATCGAGACCCACTCCAGGCCGCACATCAAGGAGACCGTGGTCGAGGAAAAGTGGCAGCGCTTCCTCCAGCGCATCACCTACGTCGCGCTCGACGCCACCCGCGTCCAGACCTATGCGCCGCTGGTCGAGGCCTTGCGCAAGAACGAGGACATCACGCGCGTCTACTACCTGGCCACGCCGCCCAGCCTGTTCGCGCGCATCTGCGACAACCTGGCCGAAACCGGCCTGGCCACACCGAACTCGCGCGTGGTGCTGGAAAAGCCGCTGGGACGCGACCTGGCGTCGGCCAAGCAGATCAACCTGGACGTGGGCAAGGTGTTCGCCGAATCGCAGATCTACCGGATCGACCACTACCTCGGCAAGGAGACCGTGCAGAACCTGCTGGCCCTGCGCTTCGGTAACGTGCTGTTCGAGCCGCTGTGGCGGCGCGAATGGATCTCGGACGTGCAGATCACCATCGCCGAGAAGATCGGCGTCGGCAACCGCCTGGGCTACTACGACACCTCGGGCGCGCTGCGCGACATGCTGCAGAACCACCTGCTGCAACTGCTGTGCATCGTGGCGATGGAGCCGCCGACCTCGATCGCGCCGGACGCCGTGCGCGACGCCAAGCTGCAGGTGCTGCGCTCGCTGAAGCGCTTCACCCCGACCACCCTCTCCCAGAACATCGTGCGCGGCCAGTACCGCGCCGGCTTCGTCGACGGCCAGGCCGTGCCGAGCTACCGCGACGAACCGGACGCGCCGAAAAGCTCGAAGACCGAGACTTTTGTGGCCATGAAGGCCGAGATCGACACCTGGCGCTGGGCCGGCGTGCCCTTCTACCTGCGCACCGGCAAACGCATGGCCGACCGCCTGGCCGAGATCGTGGTGCGCTTCAAGCAGATCCCGCATTCGATCTTCAACCAGCCGACCTCGAGCTTCCAGCCGAACAGCCTGGTGATCCGCCTGCAGCCGGACGAAGGCCTGTCGCTGAACCTGATGGCCAAGACCCCGGGCGACTCGATGCGCCTGAAGCAGGCCGAGCTCGAACTCGACTTCCGCGAGCAGTTCAAGGCGCCGCGCATGGAAGCCTACGAACGGCTGCTGCTCGACGTCCTGCGCGGCCAGCTGACCCTGTTCATGCGCGGCGACGAGCTGGAAGCGGCCTGGGAATGGGTCGAGCCCATCCTCGACCATTGGGAGCAGGACGATACCGCGCCGGTGCCGTATGCCTCGGGCACCTGGGGCCCGGCCGCCTCGTCGGCCCTGATCGGCCGCGACGGCCTGCAGTGGCGCGAAGAAGCGCTTCCAGAAGATTGAATATTAGAGCGCAAGGAATCCGGCCAAGCATGGCCGGACCGTTCCGCAGGCGCGTTGCCATGCAACGCGAAACCCCTGCTTCACCGCTGCCTGAGGACTGATTTCATCATGCTGCTCGACTCCATCCGCACCCAGCTCGATTCGCTGTCGAAGTCCGAGCGCAAGGTCGCGCTCGCGGTGCTCGAAGCACCCAGCGCCACCGTCAGCCAGAACATCACGGCGCTGGCCAAGAGCGCGCAGGTGTCCGAGCCGACCGTGGTGCGTTTCTGCCGCACCCTCGGCTACGACGGCTGGCACGAATTCAAGCTGAAACTCGCGCAGGGACTGGCCCTGGCCCTGCCCGCCGCCAACGAGCAGCCGGCCCAGGACGACCTGGCCGCCGACCTCGTGAACAAGATCTGCAGCCGCTCGATCAACACCCTGCTCGACCTGCGCAACAATTTGAATGCCGAGTCGGTGCAGAAGGCGCTCGACATCCTGTCGCGCGCGAACAAGATCGAGTTCTACGGCCAGGGCACCTCGGGCTTCGTCGCGGCCGACGCCCAGCACAAGTTCTTCCGCTCGGGCGTGCCGACCGTGTCCTACACCGACCCGGCGATCCACTCGATCGCCGCCGCCCTGCTGCGCGAAGGCGACTGCGTGGTGGCGATCTCCCAGCGCGGCAACAATCCCTCGCTGGTACGCTCGGCCAAGCTGGCGCGGCGCGGCGGCGCCGACGTGATCGTGCTGGCGCCCTCGGGCACCCCGCTGGCCGACATGGCGACCGTGCTGATCCCGATCGACCTGGTCTTCAACATCGACCCCTACACGCCGATCTCGGCGCGCCTGGCCTACCTGGTCGTGATCGACGTGCTGGCGGTCGGCCTGGCCCTGCAGCGCGGCCCCGAGTTCCGGCGCAAGATGCAGAATGCGCAAAAGGCGCTGCAGGAGTTCGACATGCAGTTCGATTCCTTCATCGGCTGATTCATGGGCCTGCGCAAGAAGCTGACCTTCTGGGGCGCGCACGCGGACGACGACAGCCTGGTCCTGGACGTGATCGCCGGACGCAAGACCGTCACCGCCGACACCGTCGAGGACTACTACAAAGGCTATGGCGAACTGGGCGACGGCGCCTATGCGGCCGGCGACCTGATCGACGTCCACGACCTGCGCGGACGCCGGCGCTGCACGATCCGCGCGACCGAGGTGCGCGTCGTCCGCTTCGGCGACATTCCGGAAGACGTCTGGCGCGGCGAGACCTTTGCGAGCGCGGACGAATTCAGGGAAGTCCACGTCCGCTGCCTGCCGCACCTGGACCTGCATGACGACGTCGAATTCGTGACCTTGCATTTCGAACTGCTGGAAGTGGCGCCCGCCAGCTGAAGCCCCCCTTGACGGGAAAACAAGCCCGGCGTTTCGCCGTATAATGTTTTTTTACCCAGGGTTAAGCTATGCCGTCGCCATCCGGTATGACCATTTCGCTGCGCCGGCTGCTCATCCTCCTCAGCGCGATCGGGCTGCTGCCGCTCGCCCTGCTCGGGCTGTGGTCGCTGCATGCCGCCGGCCAGTACCAGCAGCGCGAGCAGGAGCGCGCGATGCTCGACCTGGCGCGCGCCCTCTCCAGCGCCGTCGACGCGGAACTCGACGGCGCGGTCTCGACCCTGGCCAACCTGGCCCAGGCGCCGGCCATCGGCGCCGGCGACATCCGCGGCTTCTACTACATCGCGGCCCGGCAGGCCGCTGCCCATCCCGAATGGTTGACCGTGATCCTCACCGACGCCGAGGGCAAGATCCTGTTCCGCACCACCAGCCCTTTCGGCGCCGCCGGCGGACGCATCGCCGATCCGGACAGCCTGCAGCGACTGCTCGCCGTGCAAAAACCGCTGGTCGGACAGGTGGCGCGCGGGCCGCGCGGGCGGCCGGCCTTCCCGGTCCGCGTGCCCGTGCGCGACCACGCCGGCCGGCTGTATGCGCTGACCGGCGCGCTCCAGCCAGACCGCATCCTGCGCGTGATCGAGCGCCAGCGGGCGCCGGCCGGATCGGTGATCGCGATTATCGATGCTTCCGGCGCGATCGTCGCCCGCTCGTCGCGTCACGAACAGACCGTCGCCACCCCGCCCAGCGCCTCGCTGGCCAGGCTGATCCGCAGCCGCGCGCCGGAAGGCATCGGCGCCACCACCACGCTCGAGGGCGAAGCGGTCACCACCGCTTATACCCGCCTGTCGCGCTACGGCTGGAGCGTCGCGCTCAGCGTGCCGACGACGACGGTCGGAAGTGCGACGCTCGAGGGCATTGCCCTCTATGGCTGGGGCCTGGCGCTGTCCCTGCTGGCAAGCATCGGCATTGCCTGGCTGCTGTCGGCGCGCATCGCCAGGACCTTCCGCACGCTGCAGGCGGCAACCGCCGCGCTCGGCACCGGCGAGCAGGCGACGGTGGCGCCCTCGCGGGTCAAGGAATTCCGCCTGATGGGCGAGGCCATCGAGACCGCGGCGAGGCAGCGCGCCGCCCACGAACAGGAGCGTTCGCGCCTGCTCGCCTCGCTCGAGCAGGCGCTCGAGGCAAGCCGCCAGTCCGGCCAGGTGAAGGACGAATTCCTCGCGATGCTCGGCCACGAACTGCGCAATCCGCTCAGCCCGATCGTCGCCTCGCTCGACCTGATGGACCTGCGCGGCGACCGGGCAAGCGAGCGCGAACGCGGCATCATGCGGCGCCAGGTCCAGCACATGAAGCGGCTGGTCGACGACCTGCTCGACGTGTCGCGCATCGCGACCGGCAAGATGGGGCTCGATCCGCGGCCGCTGAACCTGGCCGAGCTGGTGCGCCACGGCGCCGCCAGCCGCCCCGGAATGATCGTGGAGCTGGCGGCGCCCGCCGCGCTGTGGGTCCACGGCGACGAAAGCCGGCTGGCCCAGGTCCTGAACAACCTGCTGTCGAATGCCGAGCGCTTCGGCAAGGGCAAGGCGCGGGTCGGCTTGAGCGAGTGCGACGGCTGGGCGCGGCTGGAAGTGGCCGACAGCGGCATCGGCATGCCGCCCGAGCTGCTGGCGCGCGTGTTCGAACCCTTCTACCAGGCGCAGCAGCAGCTTGCGCGCAGCACCGGCGGGCTCGGCCTGGGCCTGGCGATCGTCCACAAGATCGTCGCGCTGCACGGCGGGCGGATCCGCGCCCACAGCGACGGTCCCGGCCGCGGCAGCCGCTTCGTGGTCGAGTTGCCGCTGGCGCCGGCGCCGGCGCCTTCCGCCACGCGGCTTGGCGCCCATGATGCGGCGCCCGAGCGCGTGCTGCTGGTCGACGACAACCTCGACGCCGCCACCGCCACGGCGGCGATCCTGGCCCAGCTCGGGCACGAGGTCTGCGTGGCCCACAGCGGGGCCGAGGCGCTGGCCGTCGCGGCGCGCTGCGCGCCCTCGGTGGCGTTCCTCGATATCGGCCTGCCGGACATGGACGGCTACGCCCTGGCGGGCGCGCTGCGGCGCCTGAGCCTGGCGCCGCGCCTGGTGGCACTGACGGGCTACGGCCAGCAGGACGACATCGGCCGCGCCCTCGACGCCGGTTTCGACCTGCACCTGACCAAACCGGCCACGCTCGACGAGCTGCGGCGTGCGGTCAACGGACAGGCGGCGCCGGAACCGGCGGCATCGGCAGGGTAAGCGCCAGCCCGGCGCCCGTCGAAAATCTTTACAGGATCGCGGGCCGCATGACACAAGTCGGCCGGAAAGCGAGCGTATTCAAGCACTTGGCGAGCAATTGAGCGTCTGGCCCGCTCCTTGCTATGGATGACAGCACCAAAACCAAGGAGGGGTCATGAAAATTCTGTCTTACCTTGCAGCCGCCGCGCTGTCCCTGCTGCCGCTGTGCAGCCAGGCGGGCGTCATCTACCAATGGCAGGCGACGAACGACGAAACGCCGTATGGCATCACCCTCGAACTCGAGTTCGACGAAGCCACGGTCCAGGCCGGCACGCTGAACTATTATTTCGAGCACTTCAACGACGATCTTCCGCCGCCCGGCCTGCTGAACCTGCGCTACACCTTCCCCGGTCCCTACGGCGTGCAATGGTCGCTGCAGGATGGCGGCTTCGAAAGCCAGCTGGGCTACATCGACCTGCAGCTCAGCTTCGGGGCGGACGGTTTCCTGAGCGGTTCGATCTACCTCAACGACAGCGAGAGCCACCTCTACATGGAGTCGGTCGGCCGGACATTTACCATTGTCGACGCCAACAGCGACTACGAAATGATCGAGGCCGGTTGCCCCTGGCACCGCCCCGAACCGTGCGCCGGCGCCACCGGCTACCTCGCGCGCGAGGGTGCAGAGCTTCCGGCCGAGGTCCCCGAACCGGCGACGCTGGCCCTGTTCGGCGCCGGCCTGCTGGCGGCAGCCCGCCTGCGGCGCAAGACTGTCCGGTAAGCCCGGCAGGCGGCAGGCGGGATCGGGCCCATCCTGATCGCTCCGATTCGCCGCCTGCCGGCCGCGCGTGCTGGCTGTAGAATAGTGCTTTTCGTCCAGCCTGATCGACAGCGCCATGCACATCAACCCAGAACGCAGCACCCGTCCCGACTACGACCTGCTGGTACGCCAGGTCACCAGCGTCCTCGAAGGCGAGCGCGACCTGATCGCGAACGCCTCGCAGTTCTCCGCGCTCGTCTACGACACCATCGCCGACCTGAACTGGGCCGGTTTCTACCTCACCGTCCCCGCTAAAAAGGGCGAAGGCCAGGACCTGCTGGTCGGCCCCTTCCAGGGCAAGCCGGCTTGCGCACGCATTCCCTTCGGGCGCGGCGTCTGCGGCGCCACCGCCGTCGAACGCAAGACCATCGTCGTGCCGGACGTGCACGCCTTCCCGGGCCACATCGCCTGCGACTCGGCCTCGAACTCGGAAATCGTGATCCCGCTGGTCAAGAACGACAAGCTGGTCGGCGTGTTCGACATCGACAGCCCGCAGCTGGACCGCTTCTCGGATGAGGACCGCGCGGGGCTGGAAGCGATGGTCGCGGCGTTCCTGGAAGCGACCGACTGCTGATGTCGGCGCTGCGCGGTTGGACGTTTCGACCGAACCAGCGCCGTACCGCGTGGGCACAGGTGTCCACCCTACAAGCAGCATGCAAATATTATTCGGTAGCATTATTAAATAGGCAAATTATATGAACCAGCTCGACCAACTGAAGCAATACACCACCGTGGTCGCCGACACCGGCGACTTCCAGTCGATCAAGGCCTACGCGCCGCAGGATGCGACCACCAATCCTTCGCTGATCCTGAAGGCCGTGCAGAAGCCGGAATACCGTCCGCTGCTGGAACAGGCCGTCGCCGGCGCCAACGGCGCATCGGTCGAGGCGATCGTCGACAATCTCCTGATCGCCTTCGGCGTCGAGATCCTGAAGTACGTCCCGGGCCGCGTCTCGACCGAGATCGATGCCGCCCTGTCGTTCGACACCGAAGCCACGGTCGCCAAGGGCCGCGAACTGATCGCCCTGTACGAAAAGGCCGGCGTCTCGCGCGAGCGCGTGCTGATCAAGATCGCCTCGACCTGGGAAGGCATCCGCGCCGCCGAGATCCTGGAAAAGGACGGCATCCACTGCAACCTGACCCTGCTGTTCTCGCTGTGCCAGGCCGTGGCCTGCGCCGAAGCGGGCGTCAAGCTGATCTCGCCTTTCGTGGGCCGCATCTACGACTGGTACAAGAAGTCGACCGGCACCGACTATCAAGGCGCGGACGATCCGGGCGTGCAGTCGGTCAAGCGCATCTACCAGTACTACCGCAAATTCGGCTACGACACCGAAGTCATGGGCGCGAGCTTCCGCAACACCTCGCAGATCCTGGAACTGGCAGGCTGCGACCTGCTGACCATTTCGCCGGACCTGCTGCAGAAGCTGGCCGACACCGACGCGCCGGTCGAGCGCAAGCTGGTGGCGGACGCCGATGTGGCCATCGAAAAGATCGCCGTCGACGAGAAGAACTTCCGCTTCATGCTCAACGAAGATGCGATGGCGACCGAGAAGCTGGCCGAAGGCATCCGCGCCTTCGTGGCCGATTCGGCCAAGCTGAAGAAGATGATCGAAGAACTGCGCTGATCGGCAGTTCATGGCAGAAAAAAGGCGCGGCTGGTCCGCGCCTTTTTTATTCCGCGCTCTTTATTCCGCGCTCTTTATTCCGTTTGCTTGGCGCGAATACCGTCGAGCAGGGTATCGAACACCTGTCCGCCGGTCTCGAGCAGGCTGAAGGAGCCGGGTTCGAACATCCAGTTGCGGATCAACCCATCCATCATCGACCACAGGCCGAGTGCCTGCACGCGCGCATTCACGTCCGCACGGATCTGTCCGCCGCGGATGCCCAGTTTAATGCGTTCTTCCACATGGGCCATCCACTCCTTCTTGCTCTGGCTGCGGCGCACCCGCACGGCGTCGAGTTCGCTCACGAATTCCACCTTCAGCGAAGCGATCTCGAACACCCTGCGCGCCTTCGGATCCTGCTCGGTTACCCGGAAGATCTCCAGCACGAAACTGCGCAGGTCGTCGAGCGGATCGGTCTCGCTGGCCTTGTTCAGCACGGTCAGCGCGCACTCGAACGGCAGCGTGGCGCGCTCCATCATCGCGTTGAAGAGCGCGCCTTTGTCGTCAAAATGCCAATAAATCGCGCCGCGCGTCACACCGGCAGCGCTTGCGATATGCTGCAAGGTCGTTCGCGATACTCCCTGTTCTACAAACAATTGCTCTGCTGCATCGAGGATGCTGTCTCGCGTAGCGGCCGCTTCTTCCTTGGTTCTGCGGGCCATCTTCTCTCCGTTTTTTTAGGTTCATCGCACTTTGCCGGGGAACGCATCCTTGATTTTCAGGAAGAAGTAGGATGCGTCCCGAAAACCGTAGGCCATGCGCTTGATGACCTTGATGCGGTTGTTGACGCCTTCAAGGATCGATGAGCTCATCGGATAGATGGCTGATGCCAGGATGCCGCGGCGATATTTGGCCAGGCGTTTGGCAAACTGGATCAGCGGTGCGATCTGGCTTTGCAAGGCGAGCTTGAGCCAGGCTTTCCACCGCCGGGCACCGTCCCGGACTGATGGCGCATACCAGATTTCCTTCAGCTCGGTCTTGAGCAGGTAAACCGTTGCCAAGGGCTGGTTGGCAGCCAACAGCTCTTCGAGCTTGACGGCCTGCTCGGCCTTGAGGTTGTCACGATTGCGCAGTAACAGCCAGCGACTGCGCTTGATGACCTGGCGGGCTTTTGGTTCGGCACGCAAGGCATTGGCCTGGTCGACACGAACCCGGTCGACCACTTCGCGACCGAAGCGCGCCACCACATGAAACAGGTCGTAGACGACTTCTGCGTTTGGACATTGCTGGCGAACTTCGAGGTCCATGGCCGTGTTCATATCCATGGCAACGGCTTCGATCCGCTGGCAGCCTTCCTCTCCCAGCAACTCGAAGAACGGCCGAATCGCTTCCCGGCTATTGCCTTCTCCCACCCATAGCACCCGCATTCGTTCGGCATCCAGGGCGACAGTGGCGTACCGGTGCCCCTTGTGCAGGGCGAATTCGTCCATGACCAAGCGCCGTACGCCTTCTGCCGAGAAGCCACCATGCAGGTGCTGCAAGCGCCGATGATCGATGTCCTTGATGGTATGCCAGTGCAGGCCGGTCAACCGGGCCACATGGGCTATCGGAAGCAGCTGTGCCAGCGCCTCCACCCAGAGGCGCACGCGGTGCGTGATGCGCGCCCGGCGGTCGAGCCAAACAATGTGCTCGGCTACCCGTGCGTCGCAGTGATGGCAGTCCAGTCGCCGCACCGGCACATCGAGCCAGACACGCCTATCCAGAATGTCGCGGTCACGCACCTTACGCCTTCGGCACTCATGAACCAGAGCGCAAGGCTGGCGGCATGCCCCGCACAAAGCTTCGCTTGAAGGGCTGGTATCGAGAACGATTAACAGCGACCCGTCCTCTTGTTCGTGGACGGCATCGACAATATGGCCTTCCCAAAACGGGACAGACGGCATAGCATTGAGCATGGCGGTGGTTTGACAGACTGATTTGTTTGGCGACTATCAATCTACCAACATCAGACCTCCGCCACCACCTCCTGCTCAGTTCGTCAATCCCGTCTTCCCCCATTCCCCGCGAAGAACCTTTTTTTAGGTGGTCCAACACGTTAAACATACACTCGTGATAGTATATAAAAAATTTCGCAAAAGCCAGTGACATACCGTGCACAGGGACCTCGAAGAGGTTCATGAGGGCGGTTTTGTCTTTTTAATAAAACCAGAAGGAAGCACACGTAATGCGCTCTGCCCACTCCTCTCCCCTGTCCCTGACCCGGATTGCCGCCTGCACGCTGATGGCGGTGACCCTGCTGTCGGCCTGCGGCAAGAAAGACGCCGCCCAGGCCGGTCCTGGCGCCGGCGGCCAGATGCCGCCGCCGCAAGTCGGCGTCATCACGACCAAGTTCCAGCAGGTCGCCCTTGAAACCGAATTGCCGGCGCGTGTCGAAGCGATCCGCGTGGCCGAAGTCCGCGCCCGCGTCAACGGCGTCGTCCTCAAGCGTACGTTTACGGAAGGTGGCATGGTAAAGCAGGGCCAGTCGCTCTACCAGATCGATCCGGAACCCTACCAGGCCCAGCTGAACGCGTCGCAGGCCGCCGTCGGCCGCGCCCAGGCCAACCTGACCTCGGCTTCCGCCACCGTCGAGCGCTACAAGCCGCTGGTCGAGGCAAATGCGATCAGCAAGCAGGAATACACCAACGCCGTGGCCGCCGCCAAGCAGGCCGAGGCCGACGTCGCCTCGGCCAAGGCGCAGTTGAAGATTTCGCAGATTAACTACGGTTACTCCAACGTCTACGCCCCGATCTCGGGCCGCATCGGCCGCGCGCTGGTGACCGAAGGCGCCCTGGTCTCGAGCGCCGAAGCGACCCAGCTGGCGCTGATCCAGCAGACCGACTCGGTCTTCCTGAACATCACCCAGTCGGCTTCCGAGCTGCAGCGCCTGCGCAAGCAGGCCGGCGGCAAGGGCATCGACGCGGCCATCCCGGTGACCGTGGTGCTGGACGACGGCACGGTGCTGCCGCGCCAGGGCAAGCTGCTGTTCTCGGACGTGACCGTGGATCCGACCAGCGGCCAGGTGACCCTGCGCGCCCAGGTCGCGAATCCGGACAACGCCCTGCTGCCGGGCCAGTACGTGCGCGTACGCCTGGCCCAGGCCGAGCTGCCGTCGGGCATCCTGGTGCCGCAACAGGCCGTCACGCGTGGCGGCCAGACCGGCGACACCCTGATGGTGATCGGCGCCGACAACAAGCCGACCCCGCGCACCGTCAAGATCGCGTCGCAGGAAGGCAGTAACTGGGTCGTGACCGATGGCCTGAAGGAAGGCGAGCGCGTCATGGTCGACGGTTTCCAGAAGTTGCAGATGCTGCCGCCGGGCACCCCGGTGCAGCCGGTGGCCTGGACCCCGCAGAACTCCGGCACCGCTCCGGCCGCCGCAGGCAACCCGGCCCAGCCGAACGCGACCGGCGCCGCGGCCGTCAATGCCGCCGGCGGTTCGCGCACCCCGGCTACCGGTTCGCCGGCCGCCGGCGCGACCACGCCAGGCCAGAGCCGCCAGTAATTGGTGACCGAGTCGTCACTGAGTAAAAGGAACAGGACTTTTCATGGCACGCTTTTTTATTGACCGCCCTATTTTTGCCTGGGTGATCGCGCTGTTCATCATGGTGCTTGGCGGTGTTGCCGTCAAAACACTGCCGATCGCGCAATACCCGACCGTGGCGCCGCCTTCGATCGTCGTCAACGTCGCCTATCCGGGCGCGTCGGCACAGGTGCTCGAAGACTCCGTCATCTCCGTCATCGAACGCGAGATGAACGGCGCCCAAGGCATGATCTACATGGAATCGACCAGCCAGGCCAACGGCACCGGCTCGATCACCATCTCGTTCGAGACCGGCACCGACCCCGACCTGGCCCAGGTCGACGTCCAGAACCGCCTGTCGCGCGCGACCCCGCGCCTGCCCCCGGCCGTGACCCAGCAGGGTGTGCGCGTCGACAAGGCACGCTCGAACTTCCTGCTGTTCACCATCCTGTCGTCGGACGACCCGAACTGGGACCCGGTGGCGCTGGGCGACTACGCCTCGCGTAACGTCCTGCCGGAACTCCAGCGGATCAAGGGCGTGGGCCAGGCCCAGCTGTTCGGCACCGAGAAGGCGATGCGCATCTGGATCGATCCGGCCAAGCTGGTCGGCTTCAACCTGTCGCCGACCGACGTCAACACCGCGATCAGCCAGCAGAACGCCCAGGTCGCCTCGGGCACCATCGGCGACCTGCCGCTGGCGCAAGGCCAGCAGATCACCGCCACCGTGATCGTGGCCGGCCAGCTGGCGACCGTCGAACAGTTCGGCAACATCGTGCTGCGCGCCAATCCGGACGGCTCCACCGTGCGCCTGAAGGACGTCGCCCGCATCGAGATCGGCGGCCAGGCCTATGCCACCTCGGCGCGCCTGAACGGCAAGCCGTCGGCCGGTATCGGCGTCCAGCTGTCGCCGACCGGTAACGCACTGGAAACCGGTGACCTGATCAAGGCCCGCATGCAGGAACTGTCGAAGTTCTTCCCGCACGGCATGAAGTACACCATCCCGTACGACTCGACCACCTTCATCAACATCTCGATCGAACAGGTGGTGCATACCCTGCTCGAAGCGGTCGCGCTGGTGTTCGTCGTGATGTACGTCTTCCTGCAGAACTTCCGCTACACCCTGATCCCGACCATCGTGGTGCCGGTCGCCCTGCTCGGTTCGTTCGCGACCCTGCTGGCCCTGGGCTTCTCGATCAACGTGCTGACCATGTTCGGCATGGTGCTGGTGATCGGTATCGTGGTCGACGACGCCATCGTGGTCGTCGAGAACGTCGAGCGCATCATGTCCGAGGAAGGCCTGCCGCCGCTGCAGGCAACCCGCAAGGCCATGGGCCAGATCTCGGGCGCCATCATCGGCGTGACCGTGGTCCTGATGTCGGTGTTCGTGCCGCTCGCCTTCTTCTCTGGCGCTGTCGGCAACATCTACCGCCAGTTCTCGGCGGTGATGGTGTCCTCGATCGCCTTCTCGGCCTTCCTGGCGCTGTCGCTGACCCCGGCGCTGTGCGCGCACCTGCTGAAACCGGTCGAAGCCGGTCACCACATGGAGAAGAAAGGCTTCTTCGGCTGGTTCAACCGTAACTTCAGCGCCGGCGCCAAGCGCTATGAAGGCTTCGTCGGCTCGATCCTGGGCCGCGCCGGCCGCTGGATGGTCGTGTTCGTGGTGCTGGTCGGCGTGGTCGGCCTGCTGTTCACCCGCCTGCCGAACTCCTTCCTGCCGAACGAAGACCAGGGCTATGTGATCGCCAACATCCAGCTGCCGCCGGGCGCCACCGCCGAGCGCACCAACGTCGTGCTGCGCGCGATGGAAGAGTACGTCATGAAGCAGCCGGAATACGCGAACATGGTGGCCGTTACCGGCTTCTCGTTCTCGGGCCAGGGCCAGAACATGGGCCTCGCCTTCATCCCGCTGAAACCCTGGGCCGACCGCAAGGGCCAGGGCCAGGACGCGCAATCCTTCGCCAACCGCATCACGATGCACATGGGCGCCCTGCGCGACTCCTTCATCTTCGTGGTGAGCCCGCCGCCGATCCCCGAACTGGGCACCGGCACCGGCTTCTCGTTCCGCCTGCAGGACCGCGGCGGCAACGGCCACGAAGCGCTGGTCAAGGCGCGTAACCAGATGCTGGGCATGGCAATGCAGAGCAAGGTGCTGACCGGCATGCGTCCGGAAGGCCTGGAAGACGCACCGCAGCTCAAGCTGAACATCGACCGCGACAAGGCGCAAGCGCTGGGCGTGACCTTCAGCGCGATCAACTCGGCGCTGTCGACCTCGCTCGGTTCGAGCTACGTGAACGACTTCCCGAACCAGGGCCGCCTGCAGCGCGTGATCGTCCAGGCCGATGCGCCGAACCGCATGCAGCCGGACGACCTGCTGCGCATCAACGCGCTGAATACCCAGGGCCGCCCGGTGCCGCTGTCCTCGTTCGCGTCGACCGAATGGGTCACGGGCCCGATGCAGACCATCCGCTACAACGGCTATCCGTCGATGAAGCTGACCGGCGAACCGGCCCCGGGTTACTCGAGCGGCCAGGCGCTGGCCGAGATGGAGCGCCTGGCAGCCCAGCTGCCGCCCGGCTTCGCCTTCGAATGGACCGGCCAGTCGCGCGAGGAAATCCTGTCCGGCTCGACCGTGTTCATCCTGATCGGCTTCTCGCTGCTGGCGGTGTTCCTGGCCCTGGCCGCGCTGTATGAAAGCTGGACCATCCCGGTGGCGGTGCTGCTGGTGGTGCCGCTGGGCGTGCTCGGTTCGCTGCTGGCGGCGTCGATGCGCGGCCTGTCGAACGACGTCTACTTCAAGGTCGGCCTGATCACGATTATCGGCCTGGCGGCGAAGAACGCGATCCTGATCATCGAGTTCGCGAAGGACCTGCAGGCGCAGGGCAAGTCGCCGATGCAGGCGGCGCTCGAAGCGGCGCACCTGCGTTTCCGCCCGATCGTCATGACCTCGCTGGCCTTCATCCTCGGCGTGCTGCCGCTGGTGATCGCGAGCGGCGCCGGCTCGGCCGGCCAGCGCGCCATCGGTACCGGCGTGATGGGCGGCATGATCACGGCAACCGCACTGGGCGTGGTCTTCGTGCCGGTCTTCTTCGTCGTGGTCCGCACCCTGTTCAAGGGCAGCAAGCGCCAGAACGAGCTGTACACGCACCACGAAGACACCGGCAGCGTAGTGAAGGAAAAAATTCAATGACTCTGATATCCAAGACTAAACGTTTCACTCCCTTGGTCCTGGCACTGGCGCTGGCCGGCTGCGTGAACCTGGCGCCGAAGTACGAGCGCCCGGCCGCACCGGTTGCCGGCAGCTTCCCGCAGCTGCCGGCCGAAGGCGGCGTGACGCTGCCGACCGCGACCACCGAAGCGCCGGCCAGCATCGCCTGGCAGCGCTTCTTCGCCGACGCCCGCCTGCGCCAGCTGATCGAGCTGTCGCTGGCGAATAACCGCGACCTGCGCGTGGCGGTCCTGAACATCGAGCAGGCGCGCGCCCAGTACCGCATCACCCGCGCCGACCGCGTGCCGACCGTATCGGCCGCCGTCACCGGCAACCGCCAGAGCGTCGGCGAAGACCAGCCGATCCAGAGCGCCTACCAGGCCGGCCTGAGCGTGTCGAACTTCGAGCTCGACCTGTTCGGCCGCGTGCGCAACCTGTCCGAAGCGGCGCTGGCGCAGTACTTCTCCACCGAGGAAGCGCGCAAGACCGCTCAGATCAGCCTGATCGCCTCGGTCGCCAACAGCTAC
The DNA here is from genome assembly GCF_042647645.1 of Massilia haematophila. NCBI lineage: Bacteria > Pseudomonadati > Pseudomonadota > Betaproteobacteria > Burkholderiales > Oxalobacteraceae > Massilia > Massilia haematophila. The sequence goes on from NZ_JBHRVV010000001.1 coordinate 2,909,569, forward strand.
CTGTCGCTGCTGGCCGACGACGAGCTGCTGGCGCTCACCGAGCAGACCCTCAAGACGCGCGAGGAATCGCTGCGCCTGACCAGGCTGCGCTTCGAGAACGGCGTCTCGTCGAACCTCGAACTGCAGCAGTCGGCCTCGCTGGTCGAGACGGCGCGCGCCACGCTGGCGCAACTGCGCCGCCTGCGCGCCCAGGATGCCAACACGCTGACCCTGCTGGTGGGCCAGCCGATCCCGGAGAACCTGCCGGCCGGCGCCACCCTGGCGACGACCGAGCTGCCGGACCTGCCGGCCGGCCTTCCTTCGGACCTCCTGACCGTGCGTCCGGATATCCGCCAGGCCGAGCAACAGCTGATCGCGGCCAACGCCAACATCGGCGCGGCGCGCGCGAACTACTTCCCGCGCATCTCGCTGACCGCCAGCGCCGGCAGCGCCAGCACCGAGCTGTCGGGCCTGTTCAAGAGCGGCTCGTTCGGCTGGACCTTTGCCCCGCAAGCGATCCTGCCGATCTTCGACCTTGGCCGCGTGAGCGCGGGCGTCGACGTCGCCCGCGCCGGTCGCGACATCGCGGTGGCGCAGTACGAGCGCACGATCCAGACCGCCTTCCGCGAAGTGGCGGACGCGCTGGCGGGCCAGGCCACCTTCAGCGAACAGCTGCGCGCCCAGCGCGCCGTGGCTACCGCCGAGGAAACCCGCTTCAAGCTGTCCGACCTGCGCTACCGCAGCGGCGCGGCCAGCTACCTCGACCTGCTCGACGCCCAGCGCTCGCTGTTCCAGGCGCAGCAGTCGGCGGTCGAAGCGAACCTGGCGCGCCTGCAGAACCAGGTCACGCTGTACCGCGTGCTGGGCGGCGGCTGGGGCGAGCCTGCGCCGGAAGCGCAGGCGGCGCGCTGATCGCCGGCATATGTCGTAACGGAAACCGGGGCCTGTGCCCCGGTTTTTTTTCGCCTTTTTTGGGGCCATCGCTTGCAACGGTTCCGTGCGGCCCTGTTGAACTGAACTTGGCTACACTGGACGGGTCTATTGGTGATGGCGCCATTGAGGCGCCGCCCACTGCCATGCGGAACTTTTTTCACTCACACTGGAAAGTCATCGTTGCGCTCGTCCTGCTCATCATGGTGGCGATCTTGACGATCAGCCCCGAGTCCGCCCGCGCGGCGCCCGACCTGGCCGAACGCATGCGCCAGCATGTGCGCGCCGTCGCCTCCGAGGAACACAACACGAACAAGCCCGAGCAGCTCGAGCATGCCGCCCGCTACATCGAAACGGCGCTGGAACGCGCCGGCTACAAGCCCGCGCGCCAGGAATACGAGGCCGGCGGGCAACGCGTGCGCAACATCGAGGTGGCGATCGACAACGTCGCCAAAGGCAAGCGGCCGGAGCGCATCTTCATCGTCGGCGCCCACTACGATTCGGCGCAAGGCGCGCCAGGCGCGAACGACAACGGCAGCGGCACCGCGGCCGTGCTCGAGCTGGCGCGCCTGCTGCGCACCACGCAGCCGGCCGCCGGCACCGAGGTGCGTTTCGTCTTCTTCGTCAACGAGGAACCGCCCTTCTTCATGGGCGAGCAAATGGGCAGCATGCGCCATGCGGCCGAGCTGAAGCGCCAGGGGCAGCAGGTCGAGGGCGCGCTGGTGCTGGAAACGATGGGCTATTACACGGACCAGCCGGGCAGCCAGCGGTTGCCGCCGGGGCTGGACGGACAGTATCCGGATACCGGCAACTTCATCGCCTTCGTCGGCACGATCGAGTCCTCGGCGCTGGTGCGCCAGGCGCTGGCGGCCTTCCGCGACGCCTCCGATTTCCCGGCACAGGGCCTGGCCGCGCCGGCGCACACGATGGGCGTGACCCTGTCCGACCACAGCGCCTACAACCGGCACGGCTATCCGGCGCTGATGATCACCGACACCGCCTTCATGCGCTATCCCTACTATCACACGGCGCAGGACACGCCCGACAAGCTCGACTACGAGAGCATGGCGCGCGTCGTCACGGGGCTGTCGAAGACGATCGCCGCGCTGGCGGGCGCCACGCGCGGCTGACCGGACTGTTACTCGGCCTCGTTCAGGAACATTTCCTGCAAATCGTTCAGGAAGCGCTGGCCCAGCTCGGTCGGGCGGATGAGCTTGAAGTCGCGGTACAGCAAACCCTTGGCCTCGGCCGTATCGAGGGCCTTGCCGATCGCCGTGATGCTCATGCCGGTGCGCTCGCCGAACAGGTTCGGATCGAAGCCGCCGGTGAGGCGCAATGCGTTGAGCATGAATTCGAAGCCCATGTCGGCGCGCGCGATTTCATGCTCTTCCTGTACCGGGTTCCCGCGTTTCGCCGCCTCGATGAAAGAGTTCGGCTGCTTGAAGCGTGCCTGGCGCAGCACGCGGTGCGGGAAGGAGATCTTCGAGTGCGCGCCTGCGCCCACGCCCAGGTAGTCGCCGAAGGTCCAGTAGTTCAGGTTGTGGCGCGCGCGCCGGCCCGGCTGCGCATAGGCCGACACCTCGTAGTGCTCGAAGCCGGCGGCCGCAGTGACCTCCGCGATCATGTCCTGCATGTCGGCGCTGGTGTCGTCGTCGGGCAGCTGCGGCGGGTACTTGGCGAAGACCGTGTTCGGCTCCATCGTCAGGTGGTACAGCGACAGGTGCGGGGGCGCAAAGGAGAGCGCGGTCTGGAGGTCGCGTTGCGCCTGCTCCAGCGTCTGCGAAGGCAGCGCGTACATCAGGTCGAGGTTGAAGTTCTCAAAAGTAGAGCGCGCGATCTCCACCGCGCGCAGCGCCTCGCGCTCGTCGTGGATGCGGCCCAGGGCTTTCAAATGCTCGCCATTGAAGCTCTGGATGCCGATCGACAGGCGGTTCACGCCGCTGTCGCGGTAGTGGCGGAACTTCTCGACCTCGAAAGTGCCGGGATTGGCCTCCATCGTGATCTCGGCATCCAGCTCCAGCGGCAGCAGGGTGCGCACGTCCGACAGCAGGCGGTCCATGCCGGCGGCCGACATCAGGCTCGGCGTGCCGCCGCCGATGAAGACCGTGTGGATCTTGCGGCCCCAGATCAGCGGCAGCGACTGTTCCAGGTCGAGGCGCACGGCGTCCAGGTACGCCTTTTCCGGCAGCTCGCCCTTGGCCTCGTGCGAATTGAAATCGCAGTAGGGGCACTTGCGCACGCACCAGGGGAAGTGGATGTAGAGCGACAGCGGCGGCAGCGCCGCCAGGTTCAGCGCGCCCGGCTGCAGGTATTGCAATGCAGCGGAGGCAGGTGAGCGCGGCTCAGCTGCCGGTGCGGCACTTACAATTTTAATCGGGATCATTTCAGTTTCTCTACCAGTGCGCGCAGGGCCTGGCCGCGGTGCGACTGCGCGTTCTTTTCCGCGGGCGTGAGTTCGGCCGTGGTCTTGCCCAGCGCCGGGATCAGGAAGTAAGGATCGTAGCCGAAGCCGTTCTCGCCGCGCGGGGTGGCGATGATTTCGCCATCCCAGCGGCCGTCGGCGATGATCGGCTGCGGATCGTCGGCATGGCGCACGTAGACCAGCACGCAGTAGTAATACGCCGACTTGTCGGCCTTGTCGGCCAGCTCCGCCACCAGTTTTTCGTTGTTGCGGGCATCGGACTTCGGCTCGCCGGCAAAGCGCGCCGAATACACGCCGGGCGCACCGCCGAGCGCGTTCACGCACACGCCCGAGTCGTCGGCCAGCGCCGGCAGGCCGGTCAGGCGCGCAGCGTGGCGCGCCTTCTCCAGGGCGTTCTCGACGAAAGTGGCGTGCGGCTCCTCGGCTTCCGGCACGTTGAATTCGCCCTGCGGGTGCAGGGTGAAACCGATCGGGCCGAGGATCTGCTGGAATTCCTTGAGCTTGCCGGCGTTGTTCGAGGCGAGGATGAGGCGTTGGGTCATGGTGGTGGCGGGAGGGTAAGACGAAGGGGGTATTTTACCTTTTCGCGATTTCGCGCGCCGGTGGAGCCGTTGCCGCGGACCGTAGGGTGGGCACCTGTGCCCACGCGAAAGCATGAGCAGCGTTGGCCCGGCCGAGGCCCGGCCATGCGCACAACGGCAACGTGTCCACAAGCGTCATGTTGGCGCCAGCGTCGATCGCGTGCGTTGCGGGGCGAATCGTTGTCGTTGCGGACGCACGGATACGCGCGTAACGCGTGGGCACGGCGTGCCCACCCTACGGTCGGCGGCCGTGATGGCTTACTTGGCGATGCCGAGCGACTGCTTCTGCAGCCGCACCAGGTCCGCGATCCCGGCCTGCGCCAGGTCGAGCAGGCGGTTCATGCCGGCGCGATCGAAAGCCGCGCCCTCGGCCGTGCCCTGCACTTCGACGAAATGGCCCTGTTCCGTCATCACCACGTTCATGTCGGTGTCGCAGCCCGAATCTTCCAGGTAATCGAGATCCAGCACGGGCGTGCCCTGGTAGACGCCGACCGAGATCGCGGCGACGAAGTGCTTCACCGGCACCGCGGCCAGCACGCCGCCGGCGACCAGCCTCGAAAACGCATCGTGGGCGGCCACCATGGCGCCAGTGATCGCGGCGGTGCGGGTGCCGCCGTCGGCCTGGATCACGTCGCAGTCCAGGTGCAGGGTGCGCTCGCCGAAGGCTTCGAGGTCGAAGGCGGCGCGCAGCGAGCGGCCGATCAGGCGCTGGATCTCCTGGGTGCGGCCGGTCTGCTTGCCGCGCGCGGCTTCGCGGTCCATGCGGCTGTGGGTCGAACGCGGCAGCATGCCGTATTCGGCGGTCAGCCAGCCCTGCCCCTTCCCTTTCAGGAAGCCCGGCACCTTTTCTTCGATGCTGGCGGTGCAGATCACCTTGGTGTCGCCGCATTCGATCAGCACCGAACCTTCGGCGTGCTTGGTGTACTGGCGGGTGATGCGAATGTCGCGCAGCTGGTCGACGGCGCGGCCGCTCGGACGGGTTGCGAATGTCATGGTGGACCTTTGTCTATTTGAGTAATTGGGAGGACTTCTCGATCGCCCGGTTGATCTCGGCGATCGCCTTCTCGATGGCGTCTTCGTCGAACGGATCGACATCCAGCGCGGCATCCAGTTCGGCGCCTGCGCCGACGATGGTGCTGCTGACCTGGTCGGCGGCCAGCATCTGGGTCGAGACCACGTTCGGCAGGCCGGCTCCGGCGCCGGCACCGTCGTCGCCCTGCCAGCTGATCGCCAGCGCGGTCGTGTTGTCGCCGCGCGCACCGCCGCGCGCCACGGCGGCCGCGACCAGCTCGGGCACCGCCTGCACCACCGTGCCGGCAGCCAGGCTGCGCACGATCTCGTGGTCCGGCAGCGTCGACCACAGGCCGTCGGAACACAGCAGCAGCACGTCGCCGGCCTGCAGCACGGACTGGCGCGACAGCTCGATGCGCGGCGGAGTATGGGCGCCCAGGCAGTTGTAGAGCTTGTTGCGATCCGGGTGGTTCGGCGCATCCGCCGGGTCGACCTGGCCCTTGTCGATCAGGTATTCGAGGTGCGAGTGGTCGCGCGTGCGCGCCAGCACCTGGCCTGCGCGCAGCCAGTACAGGCGCGAGTCGCCGCAATGCGCCCACACGGCGCAGTTGTGCTGCACCAGGCAGGCCACCACCGTGGTGCGCGGCGTGTCGGGCAGCTGGTGGCGCGCCGCATAGGCGTGGATGTCGCGGTGCGCCTGCGTCAGGGCCTCCTCCAGGAAGCGCTCGGGCTTCCTGATGGCCGGGCGCCCCTGCATCTGGAACATCATCGACAGGGTCTGCATCGCGATGGTCGCGGCGACCTCGCCGTGCAGGTGGCCGCCCATGCCGTCGGCCAGCACCAGCAGCAGCGCGTCGCGCGTGAAGCAGTAGCCCATGCGGTCCTGGTTGACGCGGCGCGCGCCGATGTGGCTTTGCTGGTAGACGGAAAACTGCATGCCTGGCTCCTTTAATTGGCGCTGCCGCCCTTTGCGCGCCCGAGACCGCCGAGGCGCCCGAACAGGCCGCGCAAGCCGCCCACGGCCGGCGCGGGGACGGGCGGGACTTCTTCCGCGATCGCTTGGGCCGGCGCCGCCTGCAGCACCTTCTGGACTTCGAACACGCTGCGCGGACGCGCCATCGGGTCGAGCGCCAGGCAGGCGCGCACCACGTCGAGCAGTTCCGGCGAATAGGCCGCCTCGATGCGCGCGAAGTGCGCAGCCAGCTTGTCCTCGTTCGCGCGGGCGTCGGCCGCTTGCGGCGCCGCGCCGCTCATGCAGGCGAACAGGGCCGCGCCGATGCTGTAGATGTCCGACCATGGCCCGAGCGGCGCGCCCCTGGCGTAGAGCTCGGGCGGTGCGAAGCCCGGCGTGTACATCGGCGCCAGCATGGGATGGTCCTTGTTGATCGCCTGGCGCGCGGCGCCGAAGTCGAGCAGGATCGGCGAACCGTCGCTGCGCAGGTAGATGTTGGCCGGCTTCAGGTCCAGGTGCAGCAGCTTGTTGGCGTGGACTTCGCGCAGGCCGTGGCAGACGCCGGTAAATACCTTGCGCACGAAACGCTCGTTCAGGCGGCTGCCCTTGCCCACCACGCGCGCGACGTGCTCCTGCAGCGAGTGGCCCGATTCGTAGGCCATCACCATGTAGACCGTCTCGTTGGCGCGGAAGAAGTTCAGGATGCGCACCACGTTCGGGTGATTCACGCGCGCCAGCGCCCTGCCCTCCTCGAAGAAGCACTTCAGGCCGATGCGAAACAGCGGCTGGTGCGGCTTGGCGACCGTGGGCGCAAGCTCGCCCGGCTGGCGCAGCGCGAGCGCGCTCGGCAGGTACTCCTTGATGGCCACCGCACTGCCTTCGGCATCATATGCAAGATAGACAATACTGAACCCGCCGGACGCGATTTTCTTTACAATACGATATCCGGCAATCTCCAGCCCATCCGGCAAGGGTGCGTTATTTTGTGCGGCCATACTGAAGAGTTCCTTGCATAACACGGCGATTGTGTGGATAAATGTCGGCTTTGTAAAGAATAAAGAGCGTCCAGCAACAACCTCAGCACCTGGCGCATCGCCGCGGACAAAACGTCAATACGGCGAGACGAATGCAGGCCGCTAGGGGAGTTGTACAGACGCTCTACAAACCGGGGACTCCATTGAGCATTTCAAGCATGACAGGTTATGCGGTTGCCACCAGCGAAGGCGCTGCCGGCACCCTCACGATCGAAATCAAGAGCGTCAATTCGCGCTTTCTCGATCTTCAGTTCCGCATCAACGACGAGCTGCGCGCGCTGGAACCGGACCTGCGCGCCGCGATCATGGCCGCCATCACCCGCGGCAAAGTCGAAGCCCGACTGTCCTTCGGCCGCAAGGCCAGCGGCGGCACCCAGGCGCTGAACCAGGAACTGCTGGCCGACCTGGCGCGGCTGCAGGGCGAGGTCAGCCGCCACTTCGCCCAGGCGTCCCCAATGTCGGTCGCCGAGCTGTTGCGCTGGCCCGGCGTGATCGAGGAATCGCACATCGGCCAGGAGTCGCTGCAGGCCGACGTGGCCGCCCTCACCGCGAAGACCATCGCCGCTTTCGTCGAGAGCCGCAAGCGCGAAGGCGCGGCGCTGGAAGCCATGCTGGTGTCGCGCATCGACGCGATGGAAGCGATCGTCAGGCGCATCACCCCCTTGATCCCGCAGGTCATTTCCCAGTTCCAGCAAAAGGCGGTCGAGCGTATGCAGGACGCGCTGGGCCTGGCCGGCCACGGCAACCCGTCGACCTTGACGCGCCAGGAAGTGTTCGAGCGCATCCGCCAGGAAGTGACGCTGTACGGCATCCGCATCGACGTCTCGGAAGAGCTGTCGCGCCTGTCGGCCCACCTGAACGAGACCCGCCACATCCTGAAGAAAGGCGGCCAGGTCGGCAAGCGCCTGGACTTCATGATGCAGGAGCTGAACCGCGAAGCGAACACGCTCGGCGCCAAGGCCTCGGTCAAGGAGCTGGCGGACGCCTCGATGGAGCTGAAGCTGCTCATCGAGCAGATGCGCGAGCAGGTGCAGAACCTGGAGTAAGTACAATTTGAATTGGCGGCGTGGCTTTTTTAGCGCCGCTTGAACGCGTGGGCACGGGGCGCCCACCCTACCGCATCAAACGTAGGGTGGGCACCCCGTGCCCACGCGTTCAGCTATATGATGAATAATCGCGGTAAACAAACCGCAATCGAAGAAAACACAGAATCAAAGGAACACACCATGCTCACCACCGCTTTCTCCGGCAGCCTGTTCGTCGTCGCCGCGCCTTCCGGCGCCGGCAAGTCGACCCTGGTCAACGCGCTGCTGGCGCAGGAGCCGGGCATCAAGCTGTCGATCTCGACCACCACGCGTCCGCCGCGTCCGGGCGAGCAGGACGGCCGCGAGTACCACTTCACCACCGCCGAGGACTTCGTCGCCCGCGCCGAGCGCGGCGAATTCCTGGAATGGGCCGAGGTGCACGGCAATTACTACGGCACCAGCCGCCTGACCGTGGAAAAGGAAATGAAGACCGGCACCGACATCCTGCTGGAAATCGACTGGCAGGGCGCGCGCCAGGTCAAGAAGCAGTTCCCGGACGCGGCCGGCATCTTCATCCTGCCGCCGTCGATCGCGGCGCTGGAAGAGCGCCTGCACAAGCGCGGCACCGACGAACCGCACATCATCACGCGCCGCCTGCTGGCCGCCGGGGGCGAGATCGCTCACGCTCCCGAGTTCGAATATGCTATCATCAACGAAGAGTTCAACGTCGCCCTGGCCGAGCTGCGGGCGATTGTCCAAGCGACACGCTGCCGCTTCGCCCAACAGGCCGCCCGCAACGCCTCGCTGTTTGCCCAACTGGGTATCCACGCACTGCAACAATCGTAATGTCTGCGGCGTCGTTCGCGCCGCCGCACTTCTATCTATTTGGAGTCCACCATGGCCCGCATCACCATCGAAGATTGCCTGAAAAACGTCCCGAACCGCTTCCAGCTGACCCTGGCCGCGACCTACCGCGCACGCCAGCTGCTGCAGGGCCACACCCCGAAGGTCGAAGCCAAGGACAAGCCGACCGTCGTCGCGCTGCGCGAAATTGCTGCCGGTAAAGTCGGCCTGGAAATGCTGAAAAAGGTGCCGATGTAAGGACATGGGCAAGGCCCGCCGGGCCTGCTCATCACGCACTCAAAATCGTCGGCCCGTAATTCTGTTATTCTGTCACCACACTGCGGCTGATCGACATAGCGTATGAACCTGTCTACCCCGGATTCGACTCATTCAGGCAATCCCCCCGCCCGGGCCAAGCGCCCGGGCAAGCCGCAAGAAACCGCCGAGCCTACGGCCATCGGCGTTGCATCGGTCACGCAACTGGTCGATAAACTCTCCGAATACCTCACCCCCGTCGAGCTGAAGAAGGTCAAGGAAGCCTATCGCTTCTCGGACGAGATGCACCTCGGCCAGGTGCGCAAGTCGGGCGAACCCTATATCTCGCACCCGATCGCGGTGGCCGAGATCTGCGCCGAGTGGAAGCTCGACGCCCAGGCCATCATGGCCGCCCTGCTGCACGACGTCATCGAAGACCAGGACGTCAAGAAGGAAGAACTCATCGAGCGCTTCGGCCCGCAGGTCGCGAACCTGGTCGACGGCCTGTCCAAGCTGGAAAAGATCGAGTTCCAGAGCCTGGTCGAGGCGCAGGCGGAAAACTTCCGCAAGATGCTGCTGGCGATGGCGTCCGACGTGCGCGTGATCCTGATCAAGCTGGCCGACCGCCTGCACAACATGCGCACGCTCGGCGTGATGGTCCCGGCCAAGAAGCGCCGCATCGCCGGCGAGACGATGGAAGTCTACGTCCCGATCGCGCACCGTCTCGGCCTGAACAACATCTACCGCGAACTGCAGGACCTGGCCTTCTCGCACCTCTACCCGCTGCGCTACCGCACCTTGTCGAAGGCGGTCAAGGCGGCGCGCGGCAACCGCCGCGAGGTGGTCAAGAAGATCCTCGAGGCGGTCAAGCAGACGCTGGCCATGGCCGGCATCCATGCCGAGGTCTACGGCCGCGAGAAAACCCTGTTCGGCATCTATAAAAAGATGCGCAACAAGCACCTGTCGTTCTCGCAGGTGCTCGACGTGTACGGTTTTCGCGTCGTGGTCGACAGCATCCCGAACTGTTACGTGGCCCTCGGCACCCTGCACGGGCTGTACAAGCCGATGCCCGGCAAGTTCAAGGACTACATCGCGATCCGCAAGATCAACGGCTACCAGTCGCTGCATACCACCCTGATCGGCCCCTACGGCACCCCGGTCGAATTCCAGATCCGCACCCAGGACATGCACCGCACCGCGGAGAGCGGCGTGGCGGCGCACTGGCTGTACAAGACCGGCGACCAGAACATGTCGGACCTGCAGCAGCGCACCCATGCCTGGCTGCAGTCGCTGCTCGACATCCAGCAGCAGACCGGCGACTCGGCCGAGTTCCTCGAGCACGTGAAGGTCGACCTGTTCCCGGATTCGGTCTACGTGTTCACGCCGAAGTCGAAGATCATCGCCCTGCCGCGCGGCGCCACGGCGCTCGACTTCGCCTACTCGATCCACACCGGCATCGGCGACCACTGCGTGGCGGTCAAGATCAACAACGAGACCCAGCCGCTGCGCACCGAGCTGCACAACGGCGACATCGTCGAGATCGTCACCGACCCGGATTCGCGCCCGAGCCCGACCTGGCTCAACTACGTCCGCACCGGCAAGGCGCGCTCGGCGATCCGCCATCACCTGCGCACGGTGAACGTCAACGAATCGGTCGAGCTGGGCCAGGAACTGCTGGCCCAGGCGCTGGCCGCGCGCGGCATCGCGCCCGAGCTGCCGGCCGCCACCATCGACAAGGTGCTGGCCGAATCCTCGGCCAAGTCGATGGAGGAGCTGTACGCCGACATCGGCATCGGCAAGCGCATGCCGGCGCTGGTGGCGCGCCACATCTTCGGCCTGATGGAAGGCGAAACCGACGTGCTGCCGTCGAGCGCGCCGCTGGCCGGCGACATCGACCCGGTCACGATCTACGGCAGCGAAGGCGTATCGGTCCAGCTGGCGCCCTGCTGCCTGCCGATCCCGGGCGACCAGATCGTCGGCCAGCTGCGCCGCGACCAGGGGCTGGTGGTGCACACGGCCGACTGCCTGCCGGCCAAGCGCCTGCGCGCCAAGGAGCCCGACCGCTGGATCGCCGTGCAATGGGGCGAGGAGCTGAACCGCCGCTTCGACTGCCGCATCCGCCTGCTGATCAACAACGAAAAGGGCATCCTCGCGCGCGTGGCGGCCGAGATCGGCGAGTCGGACGGCAACATCACTTACGTCGGCATGGACGAGGACGACGAGAACATGATGACCCAACTGCGCTTCACCATCCAGGTGAAGGACCGGGTGCACTTGGCGCACCTGATCCGCAACCTGCGGCGCGTGGCGGGCGTCAACCGGGTCGAGCGCGAGCGGGCCTGACACCGCACGGCCAGGAACGAACAGCCCACCTCGCGTGGGCTGTTTTTTTGGTACTGCCGCCGCTGCGAGGCGGACATGCCCGGCGCCATTCGCATTCCCTACCTGGCGCGCACATCCAATCGTGCCCGGCGCCCGTATCCTCGAGTGGTAAACTTGGCAAGACAGAGGAAGGCGAACGCACGTGCGCTTGCGCCGCCCCGCGCCGCCCGGCTTGCCCGTGGCGTGTACCGAGGTGCGCGCCGGTTTGCATACCGCCTCCCGCACGCCCGCCCGTCCTCGGGCGGCCATGTCAACAGGCTGGGCAGCGTCCTGCCCAGCCCGGTCGCCAGGACCGCGAAAGAAAGCCAATCGATGACTGACCCAGTGCTCAAGGACGCCGCCAGCCCCGCCGCCCGGCCGCGAATGCAAGTCAACCCGCCCGTCTTCTACATCTCGGCCGCGCTCATCCTTGTCTTCGCGCTGTTGAGCGCCCTCTTCCCGCAGCGCGCCGGCAGCGTGTTTTCCATGCTGCAGGCCGGCATCGTGCGCGATTTCGGCTGGTTCTACATCGTGGCCGTCGCCCTCTTCCTGATCTTCGTGCTGTTCCTGATGATGAGCCGCTACGGCGACGTCAAGCTCGGCCCGGACGACAGCGAGCCCGAATACAGCTACCTGTCCTGGTTCGCCATGCTGTTCAGCGCCGGCATGGGCATCGGCCTGCTGTTCTTCGGCGTCGCCGAGCCGATCCAGCACTATGCCCAGCCGCCCGTGGGCGAAGGACGCACCATCGAGTCGGCGCGCCAGGCCATGGTCCTGACCTTCTTCCACTGGGGCGTGCATGCCTGGGCGATCTACATCGTGATCGGCCTGGCGCTGGCCTATTTCGCGTTCCGGCGCGGCCTGCCGCTGACCTTGCGTTCCAGCCTGTTTCCGCTGATCGGCCAGAAGATCCACGGCCCGATCGGCCACGCCATCGACATCTTCGCGGTGCTCGGCACCATGTTCGGCGTCGCCACCTCGCTCGGCTTCGGCGTGTTGCAGGTCAATGCCGGCTTTGCCCACCTGTTCGGCATGCCCGTCAACACCACGGTCCAGGTCATCCTGATCGCTGTCATCACCGGCCTGGCGACGTTGTCGGCCGGCACGGGACTCGACAAGGGCGTGAAGCGCCTGTCGGAACTGAACATCATCCTGGCGATCGCGCTCCTGTTGTTCGTGCTGGCGGTGGGCTCGACCGTGTTCCTGCTGCAGGCCTTCGTGCAGAACGTCGGCACCTACCTGGGCGCGGTCGTGTCGCGCACCTTCCGCATGTACGCCTACGAGCCGAATGCCTGGCTGGGCGACTGGACCCTGTTCTACTGGGGCTGGTGGATCTCGTGGTCGCCGTTCGTCGGCATGTTCATCGCGCGCATCTCGCGCGGGCGCACCATCCGCGAATTCGTCACCGGCGTGCTGCTGGTGCCGGTGCTGTTCACCTTCCTGTGGATGACCGTGTTCGGCAATACCGCCATCGCGCTCGACTTCTCCGGCGCCGCGCCGATCGTGCAGACGGTCACCGACAACATGCCGGTGGCGCTGTTCACGATGCTCGAGCAGCTGCCCTTCCCGATGATCGCCTCCGGCCTGGCGACGGTGCTGGTGATTACCTTCTTCGTCACCTCGGCCGATTCCGGCGCATTGGTGATCGACATGATCACCTCCGGCGCGGCGCCGAATCCGCCGGTCTGGCAGCGCATCTTCTGGGCCGTCTGCGCCGGCGTGGTCGGCGCCGTGCTGCTGCTGGCCGGGGCCTGGAAGCGCTCCAGACCGCCGCGCTCGCCAGCGCCCTGCCGTTCGCCGTGATCATGCTGTTCATCTGCTACGGGCTGCTGCGCGCCCTGCAGACGGAGACCAAGGGCGCGTCGATGGACCTGTCGATCGCCGCGAATGCCCCACCGGATGCCGACGGCCTGAGCTGGCAGCAGCGGCTGGCCAGCATCACCCACTTCTACGGCAAGGCCGAGATCACGGCCTTCATGAACGACACCGCGCGTCCCGCGCTGGAAGCGGTCGCCAGCCAGTTCCGCGAAACCGGCCTGGCGCCGGAAGTGACGCAAACCGATGGCCATCTCGAGCTGACCGTGCCGCACGGCGACCGCGGCACCTTCCGCTACACCATCCGCGCACGCAGCTTCCGCGCGCCCAGCTTCGCCTGGGCCGAAACCACGGGCCCGCATCCGGACACCCGGCACTACCGCACCATGGCGCACAGTGCCGAAGGCGACCCGCAGCACGACGTGAGCGGCTATACGCGCGACCAGCTGATCAACGACCTGGTGAAACGCTACGCCCGCTTCCGGCACGTGCGGCGCATCACCTGAAGCCGAGCGGACGCCTGGGCCTGCCGCAGTGTTATCGCCGCAGTTTCCGCAGTTTCCGCAGTTTCATCACCTGGCCGCGAACCCGGCGCGCCAGGCTGGGCCATCAAGCGACGTGAAAGGCCAAGCCGAGGATGCGGTCGAAGGCGTCGCAGGCGCCGGCACAGGCTTCGGCGACCTCTTCCTCGCCGCGCACCTCGGCGCGCAGCGCTCCCATGAAGGCGCGCCAGCGCGGACCAGGGCCGGCGTCGCCGGCGCCGCGCAGGTAGCGCAGCGGGTGCGGGGCGAGTTGCGCCGCCAGGCGCTTGTAGAGCACGGCGCCGCCCAGTTGCGAGCCCTCGACCACGTAGGCCACGCCCCAGCGGTAGGCGGCGCTGGCGCCCTGCGGCCAGTCCGGGGCGCCGGCGGGCGCGGGCATGGCGTGGCCGGCCAGCGCGGGATCGGCCAGGTCGGCCTCGATCAGGGCGAGATGGGGGGCGCTGGGAAGCCCCGATGGGCCTTGCGGGCCGTCGTCGTAGCTGTCCAGCCAGGCTTGCAACGGCGCCAGCCAGGCGCGCAGCAGTTGCAGGTGGGCCGCATAGTCGGCCAGGGTGGCGTCGGGCGCGGACAGCGGCAAGCCGCTGTCGAGGCGTTCGTGGCGCGCGGCCGTGGCCTGCCGCAGCGCGGCCAGGACGTCGGACTCGCGCGCGGTGTCGTGGAATTGATTCATGGGGGCCAGGTGCGCCAAATCACGCATCTTACCAGCCATGGGGCATGCCGTCCCGCCGCACCGGACAAAATCCGGCTGCGTCAGCTAACGCTCGTTCGAGAGCCTGGCTTGCGGGTCTTGCCGACTACCGTCAATCCGTGATCGGTTCCGGATATTCCACGCTCAGGATTTCCAGCTCGTCCACGCCCTGCGGCGTCTGCAGCGTGACGACATCGCCCTCGCGCGCCTTGGTCAGCGCGCGCGCCACCGGCGAGACCCAGCTGATGCGCCCGCGCAGCGGGTCGAGCTCGTCGACGCCGACGATGGTGACCGTGTGCTCCTCGCCGGCTGTATTCGAATAGGAAACAGTCGCGCCAAAAAAGACCTGATCGTTTCCATAATGGACACTCGGATCGACCACGAAAGCCGAATCCATGCGCTTGGTGAGGAAGCGGATGCGGCGGTCGATCTCGCGCAGGCGGCGCTTGCCGTAGATGTAATCGCCGTTCTCCGAGCGGTCGCCGTTCGAGGCGGCCCAGTGCACGACGCGCACCACCTCGGGCCGATCGACGTCGATCAGCTGCAGCAGCTCGTCCTTGATGGCCTTGTAGCCGCTAGGGGTGATGTAGTTCTTGGCGCCGGCCGGAATGGCCTGCGCCAGTGCGACGGCGTCATCGTCGTCCTCGTTGTCGGACTCTTTTACAAATGCCTTATTCATAAGCCTTATTGTAATGGCATCGCGCCGGAGGCAGCGCCGGTTTATCGTATGATGGCGCAAATGAAAGCCGCCCCCGCCACCCGCTCCCCGCTGCTCGCGCCGCTGTTGTACGTGGCGGCGCTGCTGCTCCTGCTCGAGGAATGGCTGTGGCGCCTGGGCAGCCGCTTTGCTGCCGGGCTGGCCGACTGGCCGCTGCTGGCCTGGGTGGAAAACCGGGTGCGCCGCCTGCCGCCGTATCCGGCGCTGCTGGTCTTCGCCCTGCCCGGCCTGATGCTGTTGCCGGTCAAGCTGCTGGCCCTGCTGGCGATCGCCCACGGCCATCCGGCATGGGGCGTCGCCACCTTCGTGCTCGCCAAGCTCGGCGGCGCGGTGGTGGTGGCGCGCCTCTACGTGCTGACCCTGCCCGCCTTGCTGGCGCTGGTCTGGTTCGCACGGTGGCACAATCGCTTCATTATGCTCAAGGACCAGCTCATTACACGCCTGCGCGCCAGCGCCGCCTGGCGCCGCGCACGCCGCGCCGTCGCCGCCATGCAGAGCACGCTGCGCCGCACCCTGCGCCGGCTGCGGCGCCAGTTGCGCCCGTCGGTGCCCTTCGGCAGCCGCCAGGCGACGCGCAGCGCGCGCGCCCTGCGCCGCTTCGTCTCGCTGTGGCGGCGCCGCCGCAAATCCACCGGAGCAGAACGACCATGAACAGCGCCGCGCTTTCCCTCGCCGCCCCGATGCAGGAAGCCGCCTCGGAGATCTACCTGATCGACCCCGCCACCTTGGCCCTGGTCGACCTGAACGATTGCGCGCGCCAGAACCTCGGCGTCGACGGCGCCGACCTGCGCGGCGCCAGCATCATGGAAGTCGCGCCCGAGCTGGACGGCGCAACGCTGGCCGGCCTGCTGGCCGGGCTCGGCGAGGACATCGGCGCCCAGCGCTGCCTGCGCACCCGCCTGCGCCGCGCCGACGGCAGCACCTACCCGGCCCGGCTGAGCTTCCTGCGCACCCAGCGCGACGGCCGCGCGCTGCTGCTGGCGATCGGCGACGACCTCTCGCCCGGCCAGGCCGCCGCCGCCGCGCTGGCCGAATACCAGGCCCGCTTCAACGCCATCGTCGACCATACGCCGGGGCTGGTCTACCAGTTCGTGCTCGGCGCCGACGGCCGCCACGCCTTCCCCTACCTGAGCGAGGGCTGCGCCGCCCTGCTCGGCGTGCAGCCGGCGGCGCTGCAGGCCGATCCCGACCTGTTCCTGCGCCTGATCCTGCTTGACGACCGCAAGGGCTATCTCGAGGCCATGGCGGTGTCGAAAGTCAGCCTGTCGGCCTGGAACTGGGAAGGCCGGATCTGGATCGACGCCTGGAAGGACGTCAAATGGATCAACCTGCGCGCCACGCCCCATCCCGCTCCCGGCGGCGCGGTGCAGTGGGACGGCATCATGACCAACATTACCGAGAGCAAGAACGAGCAGCAGGACGTGCTGCGCTCGCGCGCGCGGCTGGCCGAACTGACCGACCACATCGAGCAGGTGAAGGAGCAGGAACGCGCCCGCATCGCGCGCGAAATCCACGACGACCTGGGCGGCAACCTCACCGCCATCAAGATGGCCCTGGCCATGCTCAGCGCGCGCCTGCCCGACGACCAGCCCGGGCTGCTCGAAAAGGCGAGCTACCTCGACGACCTGGTCGACCGCACGATCGAGGCGGTGCATCGCATCTCGCTCGACCTGCGCCCTTCCACGCTCGATCTCGGCATCGTCGCCGCCCTCGAGTGGCAGGCGCGCGAGTTCGAGAAGCAGATGGGCATCGCCTGCGTCTTCCGCAGCGTGGAGCGCGACATCGAACTCGATCCCGACCATGCGGCGGCGCTGTTCCGCATCTTCCAGGAGGCGCTCACGAATGTCGCCAAGCATGCCGGCGCGACCCGGGTGACGGTCACGCTGCGGCGCCAGCGCCAGCACCTGACCCTCGCCATCTGCGACAACGGCCGCGGCATCGCCCCGGCCGACCGCCTCAAGCCGCACTCCTTCGGGCTGCGCGGCATGAGCGAGCGGGCGCGCGCCCTCGGCGGCACCCTGACCTTGTCGCCGGCGCCCGGAGGTGGCACGATGGTGACCATCAAGATCAGGCTGGCCCCGGCGCCCGCGCGAACCGACACAAGAAGCAGCGACGCAAGATTCGACACCAGGTAACAATGACCGACAAAGCAACCATCCGTGTATTCATTGCCGACGACCACGCCATCGTGCGCGAAGGCCTGAAACAGATCCTGGCCGAGCAGCGCGACATCATCGTCGCCGGCGAGGCCGAGAACGGGCTCGACGCCATCAAGCTGTTCCGCAAGTCGCGCTGCCATGTGATGCTGCTCGACATCTCCCTGCCCGACCGCAACGGCATCGAAGTGCTCAAGCAGATCAAGGCGGAGCGCCCGGAGCTGGCGGTGCTGATGCTGTCCATGCACCGCGAAGACCAGTACGCGATCCGCGCCCTGAAGGCCGGCGCGGCCGGTTATCTCACCAAGCAGAGCGCCCCGCGCGAGCTGGTCACCGCGATCCGCCAGGTGGCCGGCGGCCAGAAGTACGTCAGCGCGACCCTGGCCCAGGCGCTGGCCAGCCAGATCGGGACGGACCACGAGGCGCCGGTGCACGACAGCCTGTCCGACCGCGAGTTCCAGACCCTGACCATGATCGCCTCCGGCAAGACGGTCAGCGAGATCGCGCGCGAACTCTCGCTCTCGGTCAAGACGGTCAGCGAATACCGGGCGCGCCTGCTGGCCAAGATGAACCTGAAGACCAGCGCCGAACTGACCTCCTACGCGATCCGCAACCAGCTCGTTGAATAAGGGAAACGGGCATTACTGCTAAGTAAGCCACTTTTTGGGCTCTTTTCAGTCGATGACGAAAAGAAAACCTGATTATCATTGCGATAAATCAAGTAAATACTCGCTGTACCATGTCCAACCCGCCCACTCCTGCCCAACACCCCGTCGAGATCGCCCGCGAGGCCTTCCGCCGCCTCGCCACGCGGCGCATCGCGCCCACGCCCGACGCCTACCGCGACATCTACAACGAGATCGCCGGCATTCCCAAGCCCGCCGTTGCTCCTCCGGCGCCGATTCCGCTGACCGGCCCGGCGCCCGAGGAAGTGCTGGGCGGCTTCGCCGTGCAGCTGACCGAGGCCCCGGGCGAGCTGGCCGAGTACGGGCGCCGCCTGAACCACGCGGTCAAGGGACGCAACTGGGAAGCCTATGCGCGCGCGCTGTCGCAGCTGGTCGAAAGACACTTGCGGCGCGGCATCCCGCCCGGCATCACCTACGGCATGGAGAGCAAAGACACCGCCCTCCTGCGCGAACTGCTCAGCCGCACGCTGGCCTTCGCCCTGGCCTCGCTGCTGCCGGCCAGTTCGACGCTGGCGGGCGAAGCCGAGTCGCTCGGCGCGGCGGTGAAGATCGCCCACAGCGAGGCGGCGCTGCAGGAAATCGCGGCGCGCCTGAAGGAGCTGTGCTTCCAGATCGAGCTGCACAACGGCGACGCGGCCGAGCAGCAGGAACTGCTGCTGCGCCTGTTCAAGCTGCTGCTGGAAAACGTCAGCGAACTGCTCGACGACGACAGCTGGATGCGCGGCCAGATCGCCGCCGTGCAGGACCTGATCGCCGGCCCCATCGACCAGCGCGCGCTGGAAGACGCCACGCGCAGCCTGAAGGACGTGATCTACAAGCAGGGCCAGCTCAAGCACGGCCTGTCGGACGTGAAGGCCACGGTCAAGAACATGATGATGACCTTCATCGACCGTCTCGGCTCGGTGGCCGCATCGACCGGCGACTTCCACGACAAGCTGGGCGGGTTCAGCGAACGCATCCGCCATGCAGGCGACATCACGGAACTGAACGAAGTGCTCGACGAGGTGCTGCGCGAGACCCGCCAGGCCCAGGAAGAAGCGCTGGCCTCGCGCGACCGCATGCTGGCCGCGCACCGCGAGGTGCAGGAAGCGGAAAGCCGGATCAAGGAGCTCGAAGCGAAGCTCCAGCACATGAGCGAACTGGTGCGCGAGGACCAGCTGACCGGCACCCTGAACCGGCGCGGCCTGGACGACGTGTTCGAGCGCGAGAGCGCCCGCGCCGACCGCCGCGGCACGCCGCTGTGCGTGGCCCTGCTCGATCTCGACAACTTCAAGAAGCTCAACGACACCTATGGCCACCTGGCCGGCGACAACGCCCTGCGCCACCTGGCGAAAGTGGTGAAGAACACCCTGCGCTCGATCGACGTGATCGCGCGCTTCGGCGGCGAGGAATTCATGATCATGCTGCCCGAAACGCCGGTCGAGGCGGCGGTGCTGACCATGGTGAGGCTGCAGCGCGAGCTCACCAAGCACTTCTTCCTGCACGACAACGAGAAGCTCCTGATCACCTTCTCCGCCGGCGTCGCGCTGCGCCTGCCAAACGAGGACCAGGCCTCGCTGCTGGCGCGCGTCGACCGCGCGATGTACCAGGCCAAGCAGAGCGGCAAGAACCGGGTGGTGGTGGCGCAGGAAAGCCTTTTCTAGTCTGCCAAATGACGTTTCGACATCCTGTCGGTGGAATCACACAGAATCACGCGAATCGACAAGAAAACAAATGTATCCGGGCCATTTGCTTGAACCCACGTTTTCCGTGAAGTACCATTAATACCCGCCTCCAGCCCTCTCACCGGACGACCATGGCCATCCTTCATCCCTCGCGCTCCCTTACCGCCCTTGTTCCCCAGTACGTCAGCCGGTTCAGCTGCATCGGACCCAGCTGCGAGGACAGCTGCTGCGCAGGTTGGCGCGTCACGATCGACAAGAAAACCTTTAACGCTTACCGCCAGTCGAATCACCCGGAACTCAAGCCGGTCTTCGAATCGAAGGTCAAGCGCACCCGCAGCGAAGGAGGCGACACCAGCTACGCGCGCATCGAGCTTGACGAGGAAAGCGCGGATTGCCCGCTGATGCAGGAGCGCCTCTGTTCGGTACAAAAGAACCTAAACGAGAGCTACCTGTCGCACACCTGCTTTTCCTACCCGCGCACGACGCGCCATTTCGCCAACAGCGTCGAACAGAGCCTGACCCTGTCCTGCCCGGAAGCGGCGCGCCAGGCGCTGCTGCACCCGGACGCCTTCGACTTTGTCGAGAACAAGATCATGGTCCGCGACAGCACGGCCGGCAGCATCCAGCCCAAGCATGGCTTGAGCATCGACATGATGAACGAGATCCGCATCTTCTGCTTCCAGCTGATGCGCAGCGAAGGCCTGGCACTGTGGGAGAAGATGGCCGTGCTCGGCGTCTTCTGCGAAAGCCTCACCACGGCGATCCAGGACCACCAGCAGCAGCGCATTCCGGCCCTGATCGAAGAACTCATCGTCGGGCTGGAACAAGGCGCGATTACCACGGCGCTGAAGGACCTGCAGCCGAACCACGAGGCCCAGGCTCTCGTTTTCGCCACGCTGTGGTCGACCAAGCTCTCGACGACGCACTCCAGCTCGCAGCGTGAAATCCTGGCAATGATCGCCAGGGGTATAGGTACCGACGAGGCCCGCGGAGTAGCGCGGCAAGAGGCCATCGTCGCGCACTACCGCCGCGGCATCGAGCGCCTGCCGGCGGCCCTGCGGGACGCGCCTTTCATGCTGGAGCACTATGTGCTGAACGAGATGTTCAGCAACCTGTTCCCGTTCGGCGATACTACGCCTTACGAAAGCTACCTGCGCCTGGCGTCGCGTTTCGGGATGGTCAGATTCATGCTGGCCGCGCAGTGCGCCGGGGGCGAGGAGCTGCCGTCGCCCGCCCTGCTGGCGCGCACGGTGCAGGTGTTCTGCCGACGTTTCCAGCACGACCGGAACTTCGCTGCGAATACCAGCCAGGCCCTGCACAACACTGGTTGGCACCGGCTGGAAAAGGTCTACGGCTTCCTGCGCTTCTGAGCAGCTGACTGGTCCTACAATAGATTGACAGTTTTAAGCAGCTAGAAGAAATCGTTCTTGCCGACCCCAGAGCGCCCGATGAATCTCATCGGGCGTCTTGTATTTCAGGGCCTGATGCGAACGTTCCTGGTTGTAGATCGCCGCCGACTGCGCCACGATGCGTCGTGCTTCCACCAAGTCGTCCGCGCGGTGCGACGGAAACTCAGTCTTTAGGATGCCATTGATTCGCTCATGCTTTTTGGGCAGCTTGCCCCCCATATTCCTTACGGGTCACTTCCAGCATCGCTTCGAATAACTGGGCCTGTTTTAGGACGGGAGAAGGGCCGAAAAAAAAGCCATCCGTATGGATGGCTTTTTCTTTTACCGGCGGTGCAGCGCCGTTGGGGGCGAGCCCGAGGTCAGTAGCCGCTGTTGGCCGCCAGGGCCGCCAGCTGCTGGGTGAGATAACTGTTCATGCTCTGCATGTTCGTCATCATGGTGTCGAGCGAAGTGAACTGGGCGCGGTAGCGCTTTTCGGTCTGCTCCAGCTGCAGCGTCATCCGGTCCTGGCTTTTTTCCAGGCTCTTCAGCGAAGCGTTCAGGCCGTCGGTGCGGGACTTGAACAGGCCCTTCGAACCGAGCATCTCTTCGGTGACGTCGAGCAGGCGGGTGGCGACGCCGGTCTTCGCATTGAACAGGTTCGAGACGCCTTCGAAGTTGTTGGCGATCGCCGTTTCCAGCTTGGCCGGCTTCTCCAGCTTCAGGGTGCCGTCGCGCTGGAAGGCGATGCCGATGTCGGACAGGGTCTTCAGCCCGGTAGCGTCGGTAACCGCCTTGCCCAGCTCGGCGCGGATGTTGGTCAGGATCGAACGCGCGCCCGAGTCGCCGTTGAGCACGGCGCCGGTCTTGGTCGCCGCGTTGTAGGCGGTCTGCTTGTTCACCGCCGTCGCCAGGGTATTGTAGGCATCGACAAAGGCCGTGATCGACTTCGTGACCGCGGCCGTGTCCTTGGTCAGGGTCACGTTGACCGGATTGTCTTCATTGACCTGGGCCAGGTTCAGGGTCACGCCCTTGATGGCGTCGGTGACGGTGTTCGAGGACTTCGAGACGGCGATGCCGTCGATGGTCATCTCGGCATCCTGCGCCTTCTGGGTCGCGGTCATGCCGCCCGCGCCCGTAGCGAAGGCGGCCAGGTCGCCGGTGCCGGTGATGGTGAGGCCATTCTTCACGCCGGTCTTGTTGCCGGTAATGACCAGGCGGTCCTCGGTGCCGTCGTTCAGGATCGTTGCGGTGACGCCGGCATTGGCCTTGTTGATGGCGCTCGACAGGCCAGCCAGGGTGGCGTCGGTCACCGTCAGCGGCACGCTCTTGCCGTCGATCTGGATGCTCATCGCGCCGCTCAGTTTCGCCCCCGTTGCAATGCCCGCCGACACCAGCTTGTCGCTCTGGGCCAGCTGTTTCACTTCGATCGCATAGCTGCCGGGGGTGGCGCCGCCGTCCTTGGTGGCCGAGACGCCGACCACCTCGCTCTTGCTGGAACTGGCCGTGAGCGCCTGCAGCGCATCGCCCGACAAGGCCTTGACGGCGCTTTGGAAGGTCGACACCGCGCTCTTGAGCGTGCCGAATGCGGAAAGCCTGGAATTGAAGCTGGCCTGCTTGGCCTGCAGGTTCTGCAGCGGCTGCTTTTCGATCGCCATCAGGGACGTCACGAGTCCATCGACGTCCAGTCCCGACAACATGCCGGCGGCACTAATACTCATACCAAGCTCCCATCAGTTGACGCCCGACCCGCGGTCAGGCCTTGTCCCGTAACATCACGCCCTGCATCTGCTCGATCGAGCGCCACAGCTTGAGCGCCTCGACGGTCGGAATCTGGCGCAGCACGGTATCGGTCTGGGTGTCGACCACCTTGACCACGGTGCGGCCGGTGTCCTCGTCGACCGAAAAACGCACGCCTTGCGCGGCAGCCTGCGCTACCTTGTTCAGGTCGGCCACGATATTACCCAGCTCATGCTTGTCCGGTTGCGCCGCGGGGCGCTCCGAGGGCGCCGGAGCGGGCCTGGACACGGACTCGGCGGCTGGCTTTGCCGGGTTGCCGGCCACGGCCGGCGGGCTTCCGTTTTGTATTGGTTGCAACATCGGAATACCTCTCTAGAAACGACTGCGCGGGCCAGAGCCCGCACAGTTGAAACATCGATTATACCGGTCGATTAACCACGCAGCAGCGACATCACGTTGTTCGGTGCCGAGTTGGCCTGGGCCAGCATCGCGGTGCCGGCCTGTTGCAGGACCTGTGCACGGCTCAGTTTGCTGGTCTCGGCGGCGTAGTCGGTGTCCATGATGCGGCTCTTTGCTGCCGACTGGTTCTCGACCGAGGTAGCCAGGTTGCTGATCGCGTAGCCCATGCGGTTCTGCGCGGTACCGAGCGAAGCGCGTTCGGTGTTCAAAGATTTCAAGGCCGCGTCGATATTCGTAATCGACTTGGCTGCATTTGCCGTGGTGCTGACATCGAAAGTGCCGGGGTTGGTCCCGTCGGCCGCTGCGTCAACCATCGTTGCATTCTTCGTCAGGCCAGTGTAGCCGGTGCTCTTCGCAAACGTCACATCAATCTTTTGTGTTTCGTCAGCACCTACCTGAATGGATTTCGTTACGGCGGCGGCACTGGACAACAGTGGAATACCATTAAATTTGGTTGAATTTGCGATACGCGAGATCTCATCGTTTAATGCAACCATTTCAGTATCGATATTCGACGTCTCGTCTGCGCCGTTGGTACCGTTAGCGGCCTGAACAGCCAATTCACGCATACGCTGCAGGGCGTCGGAAATATTCGACAGAGCGCCATCGGCAGTCTGAATCATCGAGATGCCGTCGTTGGCATTGCGCGACGCCTGCGACATACCGCGGATCTGCGAGTCCATCTTGGCCGCGATCGACATGCCGGCAGCGTCATCTTTCGAGCTGTTCACGCGCAGGCCCGACGACAGGCGGGTCATCGAGGTCTGCAGTTCGTTGGCCGACTTGGTCAGGTTGCGCTGTGCGTTCAGCGACGACATATTGGTGTTGATGATCGACATGGTAGTTCTCCAGTGGGCAGTTCAGTTTAGTGCTGCTATCGGGGTTCGGTTCTCGTTGCTTGCGTCGTTTGAATCAGCTCGCTTGAATTCTTTAACGGACCCCTCCGCAAAACCTTGAGGAAATTTTTTTAAAAAAAATGTTTATGAGCAACTTGCTACCTGAAGCGGACCGAACCGGTACATGACGTCCTTCCCGCGACAGGAGCGTCAACGGCAGGTTTCGGAAAATATTGAGGCCACGCGGCCGGCGCTGGGGCGCCGATTTTCTATTACTGGCAAAAAATTTCACAATCTCATCGGCACGGCATCCTGCACTCCAGTCGTGCTCGCATTGCAATTCCCCCGCGCTTCTGGCGTAATGGGCCCATCGGAACGAACCAGCCTCCCTGGTGAATTGTTAAATATGCAGAAACCCCAGATCCCGGTAGACGAAGCAAAACGCCTGGCGGCGCTCTATGCAACCGAACTGTTCGGCACCGGTCCGGAAGAAGCCTTCGACCGGATCACCCGCCTGGCGACCAAGCTGCTCGACGTGCCGACCGCCCTGGTCTCGCTGGTCGGCAGCGATACCCAATGGTTCAAGTCGCGCTGCGGCATGGCGGCCCAGTCGACCTCGCGCGACATCTCGTTCTGCGGCCACGCCATCCTCAGCGACGCGCCGCTGGTGGTCGAGGACGCCACCCTGGACGAACGTTTCGCCGACAATCCGGCCGTGACCGGTCCGCCCTACGTCCGCTTCTACGCCGGGGTGCCGCTGCATTCGATCGAGCGCGACAGGCTGGGCACGCTGTGCGTGATCGACACCCGTCCGCGCCGCTTCAGCGCCGAGCAGTTGTCGCAATTGCACGAACTGGCGCACATGGTCGAGGAGCTGATCTACCACCGCCAGCTGGCGCGCGCCGCCCAGGAACTGCACGAGCAGCTGCTGCACAACGCCGCGCATGCGCCGGTGCCGGCCGCCGCCGGCCAGGTGAAATACCTGCTGACCCACGACGCGCTGACCGGCCTGGCCAACCGCCAGGCGCTGCTGCGCACGATCGGCGAGAGCATTCCGGCCTGGCAGGCATCCGGCGCCGGCGCGGTCGTGGCCTGCCTGAACCTGGACCGCTTCAAGCGGGTCAACGAAGTGCTCGGCCACGTCGCGGGCGACCAGGCCCTGGTGGCGGTCACGCGCGCCCTGCAGTCGCGCCTGCGCGAAGACGACATGCTGGCGCGCTCGGGCAACGACGAATTCGTCATGATGCTCAACGACCCCGGCGACGCCGAGCGCCTGCAGGCCCGCCTCGACGAGCTGATGAACGAAGTCGGGCGCCATGCCTTCGGCAAGGATGCCGACATCTCGATCAGCTGCAGCATCGGTTACGCCTGCTATCCGCAGGACGGGCAGGATGCCGACACCCTGCTCAACAACGCGGTGACGGCGATGCGCCATGCCAAGGGCATGGGCGGCGGCCGCATCGAACGCTACGCGCCCGAACAGCGGCGCGAACTCGGGCGCCGCCTGCTGCTCGAAAGCCAACTGCGGCGCGCGCTCGAACGCGACGAACTGTTCCTCCAATACCAGCCGAAGATCGAACTCGTCACCTGCGCGCTGGCCGGCTTCGAGGTGCTGCTGCGCTGGCGCCATCCCGAGCACGGCGTGGTCCCGCCCGAGGAATTCGTGCCGATCGCCGAGGAAACCGGCCTGATCGCCCCGATCGGCGAATGGATCGTGAAGAGCGCCGTCGCCCAGCTGGCCGCCTGGCGCCAGGCCGGCCTGGCCGCGGCGCCGGTGGCGGTGAATTTGTCGGCGCGCCAGTTCCTGCAAAGCGACATCGTCGCCATCGTCAGCGAATTGCTCGACACCACAGGGCTGCCGCCCGCCCTGCTGGAACTGGAGCTGACCGAAAGCGTCTCGATGGCCGACCCGGCGCGCAGCATGGTCGTCATGCACAAGCTCAAAGCGCTCGGCGTGACGCTGAGCATCGACGACTTCGGCACCGGCTATTCCAGCTTCAGCTACCTGCGGCGCCTGCCGATCGACAAGCTGAAGATCGACAAGTCCTTTGTCCTGGACATTGCGCACAACCGCGATTCGCGCGCCATCGTCCAGGCGATCGCCGCCATGGCGCACCGCCTGAACCTGCAGGTCATCGCCGAAGGCGTCGAAACCCAGGCCCAGGCCAACGCGCTACGCGAGGCCGGCTGCGACCAGGGCCAGGGTTTCCTGTACGCGCGCCCCCTGGACGCCGACGACGCCGCCCGCTTCATCGAAGGCCAGGCTCCGGCCCGCCGCCTGCGCAGCGCGCCGTAGGGTGGGCGCCCCCGTGCCCACGCGTGAAGCCAGCGTCGTGTTGGCGTCCACGACGGGTGGCGTCTGCTCATCGTTCACGCGTGGGCACGGAGTGCCCACCCTACCGCTCCCCGACGCAGGCCTGAACCACTGCCCGTCGCCTTTGTCCTACACCCGATACAATTGTTAACAACTTCCAGAAGTGTGCGCCAGGCACGCAGATATCATTGTGCCAACGCCGCCCGCCAGCGCCGCCTGACACCGGTTGCCAACGGGCATGGGAGAAGTAAATGATGCAACGACGAACCGACGAACAAACCGCCCTGACGGCTGAATACGCACTCTACCTGGTCGATATCCGCGGAGTGGATTTCGCTTTCAAGTATCTCGACAGCTGCAACGTGCCGCGCGCAATCCTGGCGCGCGCCCTGCAATCGCCCCAGCATCGCCGCCACCACGAACGCCGCAAGGTCCCGCGCAACGATTGATCCGCCTGCGATCGGGTGCGTTGTTTCCTTGCGCCCCCGCAAGACCTCCGTTTCGTTATCCACCTGACAAAGGGTCAAAATGACGGGTATTCCCGGCTCTCAAGTCCCGTTAGAAGCTGCCGTTAAGCCAGTAAACTACCCTGGTTGAAGAATGGCAGGCCGGCCTCGACGCCGCCCCGACCCGCTTCAGCGCGAACGCAACACTACTGAAGTATTTGGAGGTTCTGATGTTTGGATCGATGCAGCGCGGCGTGAACGCCTACGCAAAAGTAGGGCTGGAAACTTCGGTGATTGCCGCCTCGCCCCACAAATTGATCGTGATGCTGTACGACGGCGCACTCGTTGCTGTCAGGAACGCGGTCAGGCACATGGCGGCCGGCCAGATTGTCGAGAAAGGCGCCGCCATCTCGAAGGCACTGGACATCATCAACAGCGGCCTGCGCGCCAGCCTCGACAAGAAGGCGGGCGGCGAGATCGCTGCCAATCTCGACCTGCTGTATGTCTATATGACCGAGCGCCTCCTGACCGCCAACCTGCAGAACAAGGCCGAGATGCTGGAAGAAGTACACACCCTGCTGGCCGACATGCGCGACGCCTGGTCGCAGATCGGCGAGAAGCCGGCCGCGCCGGATGCGCTGGCCTCCCACTACCCTGTCATGGCGAGCGCGTGATGATGACCGGCCAGGAAGTGCTGTCCGAATACGCCGCCGTCGCCGCCCTGACCGGCCAGATGCGGGCTGCCGCCGAAGCCGGCGACTGGGACCAGCTGGTGCTGCTCGAGCAGCGCTGCACGGTCCACGTCGACACGCTCAAACGCGAAGAAGCAGCGGTCGCGCTCAATCCGCAGGGCCGCCAGGCCAAGGTCGACTGCATCAAGCGCATCCTGGCCGACGACCGCCGCATCCGCGACCTGACCATGCCGTGGATGGCCCAGCTGTCGGCCCTGATCAACAACTCCGGTACCCAGCGCCGCCTCGCGAACGCCTACGGCAGCGTATAGACATAAATGGTCGAGCGCCTGCCCAGTCCCGGCGTCAGCGCCACGCAGCCGGTACGGCCGGCGCAGCCGCTCGAACGCACGGGCGATCCGCGCCTCGACGCCCTGCAGCGCACGCTGGCGACCATGCTGGGCAGCAAAGTTCCCGTTTCCGTGCTGTCGCGCCTGGGCGACGGCAGCTTCGTGGTACGAGTCGCCGACATGGCGGTGCGCATGCAGTTGCCACCCGGCACGCAACCCGGCGCCCAACTGTCGATGAAGGTGCTGGCGGCCTCGCCCCAGCCCACCTTCCAGCTCGGCGACGCCACCCTGCACGCCGCGCCGGCGCCGCCCGGCGCCAGCACGGCGGCATCGCTGGCCGCCGCCGTGGCCGCGGCCACCACCCCGCTGCGCCACACCGGCGGCCAGGACGCCGCCGCCGACCTGAGTCCGGCCGCGCGCCTGCTGTCCCAGGTGCTGCACAGCGCCGCCGGCGAGCACGCGGCCGGCGCCCGGACCCAGGGCGGCGCCGCCGTGACCAGCCCCACGCCCCTGCTGCCGCAAGGCGCGCCGGATGCGACCCAGCTCGCCGGCAAGCTCGCCCAGGCGATCGCGCACAGCGGGCTGTTCTATGAATCGCACCTGGCCGACTGGGCCGAGGGCAAGCGTTCCTTGAACGAACTGGCGCAGGAACCGCAGGCGCGCAACGTCCCCGGCACCGCGGCCACCGACCCGGCCAGCGCGCGCATGATCAACCTGCAGCTCGCCAGCCACGAGCAGGGCCAGGTCCTGTGGCAGGGCCAGCTCGCGCCCGGCCAGCCTTTCGAATGGCAGGTAAGGCGGCAGAAAAACCGCGAACAGGACGGCCAGGCAGGCGGCGAGGACGGGCTCGAACCGGGCTGGGAAAGCGGCCTGCGCCTGCGCTTCGCCGCCCTGGGCGAGATCGAGGCCAGCGTCTCGCTGCACGGCAGCCGGCTGCGCATCGCCCTGCACGCGGCGACCGACTCGGCCGCCGCCCTGCGCGCGGGCGCGCCGCGCCTGCAGGAAGCGCTGGCGGCCGCCGGCACCGAGCTGGCCGCGCTCCACATCCAGGCCCACGAGGACGCATGAGCGACGACACAGGCAAGGATGTCCACCTCCACCGGCAGCGCGCCGTCGCCCTCGCCTATGCGGCCGGGACCGCGGCGCCGACCGTGGTCGCCAAGGGCCGCGGCCTGGTCGCCGAACAAATCATCGAACGCGCGCGCGAAGCCGGCGTGTTCGTGCACGAATCGAAGGAACTGGTGTCGCTGCTGATGGACATCGACCTCGACAGCCATATCCCGCCTGCCCTGTACCGCGCAATTGCAGAACTGTTGGCATGGCTTTATCATATTGAGTCAGCGCAACAAACCGGCGGGCCGCTTTCCGCCCCTCCCGACAGCGCGCTCCTCATCGACTCACCTGCACCACCGGCGGAACAAGATGCAAGCAATTCATGACGCAGAACTGGAAAACTGGCACGACTACGAGGTGCAGTCGCGCAGGGAGATCGTCGCGCTGCTGCGCCAGATCGGCGAGAAAAAACAACTGATCCGCATGAAGATCAAGGGCGAGGCCGACGTCTGCGTCACCTCGATCCTGGAAGTCGATCCCGACAGCGGCCTGTTCATCCTCGACCGCTCGATCAACCGCGAGCAGAACGAACGCATCGTGCGCACCGGCCAGGTGATGTGCGAGACCTACCTCGACAAGATCCGCATCCTGTTCCGCGCCGGCGGCCTGCAGGAACTCGAGTTCGAAGGCACGGCGGCGCTGGCCGCCCAGATCCCGGATTCGCTGATCCGCCTGCAGCGGCGCGAGTTCTACCGCATGCCGACGCCGGTGACCAACCCGGTGCCGGCGTTCGTGCCGCTGCCGATCGACCTGGGCGGCGGCAGCGCCAGCTTCCCGCTGGCCGACATCAGCTGCGGCGGCGTCGCCCTGCTCGACAGCAAGATGATGCTGAACTCGACCATCGGCCAGACCTTCACCGGCTGCCGCATCGAGCTGCCTGAGATCGGCACCGTCACCACCTCGCTGCAGGTGCGCAACGCCCTCGACGTCACCATGCTCAACAACAAGACCAGCCGCCGCATCGGCTGCATGTTCGTGGATATTTCGCGTGCGAACATGGCGGCGGTGCAGCGCTACATCACCAGGCTCGAGCGCGAGCGCAACGCCAGGCTGGCTGGATTGAGCTGATTGAACGATCCGGCAATGCAAAGGCCATTACCGTAGGGTGGGCACGCCGTGCCCACGCGTTACGGGCGTCTCCGGGATGCGTTGGCGGCGGCTTATCGCTCGCGGTGCATGCCTCGGACGGGACGGCGGCTCGCGGCAAGGCTGGCGGGCGACACCTCAACGTTATCGGTGCAAGGCGCCGCACGTAACGCGTGGGCACGGAGTGCCCACCCTACGAATTAACAACAAAACGGGCCGCGCTCCTGCTGGAGACGCGGCCCGTTTCTCATCCTGATTGCGGTGATCAGACCTGCATGTTCATGATCTCGTGGTAGGCCGACACCAGTTTGTTGCGCACCTGCACGGTGGCCTGGAAGGCGATGCTCGACTTCTGCATCGCGATCATGGTGTCCGACAGGCTGACGCTGTCGTCGCCCATCGCGAATTTCTGGCCCAGTTCTTCCGCGTGCTTCTGCGAATTGCTGACCTGCTGGAGCGAGTTCTTCAGCGCGTCCGAGAAGCTGACCTTCGAGGCGCCCTCGCTGGCGCCGACGTCGGCCGCCTTGCCCAGGTCACCGAGCTTGCCGAGGTTGCCGAGGTTGCCGATACCGCCGAGGCTGCCCGGCGCCAGGTTCGGCGCGGCGGGCTTGGTGGCGGCCGCCTTCAACTGGGCCATCATCGCCTCGATGCGGCTGCTGTCGATGCCGCCGATTCCGCCTATGCTCATGGGTTCTCCTGTCTTTCCGTTGCGTGCCCGTGCGCGAAACGCGGCCGGGCGATGTCAGGCTGTCAGATTACCAGCGCGACAGCAATAATTTGCGGTGAGCAAGAGGGGAAACCACCCCCTATTCCGGGGTTTGAATGTTGCCCTACGGCTTCATAATCCTGCCTGATCCCTTTTTTCCACCCTGGACAACCACCATGGCCGCGACCGCCGACGAACTGCTCGACACCCCAGCACAGCCGCAACCCTTCCTGAAGACCGACATGGGCAAGAAAGTGCTCATCGGCGGCGGCGTGGCGGCGGCACTGGCCCTGATCGTGGCGGTCTGGCTGTGGAACCAGTCGCCCGACTACCGCGTCCTGTACGCCAACTACAGCGACAAGGATGGCGGCGCGATCACCGCGGCGCTCGACCAGATGGGGGTCAAGTACAAATTTTCCGAAGGCGGCAGCGCGATCCTGGTGCCGGCCGAGCAAGTGCCGGACCTGCGCCTGAAACTGGCCTCGCAGGGCCTGCCGAAAGGCGGCAACCTCGGCTTCGAGCTGATGGAAAACCAGAAGCTGGGCGTGTCGCAGTTCCTGGAGCAAGTCAATTACCAGCGCTCGCTGGAGGGCGAGCTGGCGCGTTCGATCCAGTCGCTCGGCTCGGTCGCCGCGGCGCGCGTGCACCTGGCGCTGCCGAAGCCCTCGGTATTCGTGCGCGACCAGCAAAAGCCGACCGCCTCGGTCCTGCTGAACCTGCAGTCCGGCCGCGCCCTCGATCCGGGCCAGGTCAGCGCCATCGTGCACCTGGTCGCCTCCAGCATTCCCGAGCTGACCGTCGGCAACGTCACCGTGGTCGACCAGAACGGCAATTTGCTGTCCGAGCAGCCGAAGCAGAATGGCCTCAACAAGCAGCTCGACGCCACCCAGCTCAAGTACGTCGAGACGGTGCAGCAGAACATCATCAAGCAGGTCGAGTCGCTGATCACCCCGATCGTCGGCAAGGACAACGTGCGCGCCGAGGCGACCGCCGAGATCGATTTTGCCCAGGTCGACACCGCCGCCGAAATGTACAAGCCGAATTCGCCGCCGGAGCCGCAGGCGATCCGCAGCCAGCAGACCTCGGAGCAGACCGGCCCGACGACCGGCAACGCCAACGGCATCCCGGGCGCGCTGTCGAACCAGCCGCCGGGCGTGGCCACGGCTCCCCTGGATGGTACCGCTGCAGGCCCGGCTGGCGCCGCGCCGGCAGCTGGCCCGACCCGCAAGGACGCGACCACGAATTACGAAGTCGACAAGACCATTCGCTACGAGCAGCGCCCGATGGGCGGCATCAAGCGCCTGACGGTCGGCGTGGTGGTGAACTACCGCCGCTCGGTCGACCCGAATACCGGCAAGGTGACGGTCAAGCCGTTGTCGGCCGCCGAGGTCAGCCAGATCAACGACCTGGTCAAGCAGGCGATGGGCTACTCGGAAGCGCGCGGCGACACCATGAGCGTGGCGAATGCCCCCTTCGACGGCGTCGACCGGCCGGACGAAGCCGGCCCCGACTGGTACAAGGACCCGGCCAACCTGCCGCTGGCATGGGAAGTCGGCAAGTACCTGCTGATCGCCGCCATCATCGCCTTCCTCTACTTCCGCATCCTGCGCCCGCTGCTGCGCCCGGTGATGCACAAGTTCGACGAGGCGGTCGCGATGCCGGAAGAGGAAAAGAAGGAAGAAGAGGAAGAAGATCCCGACGCCGTGGTCAAGCTGGGCGAAGACGGCCAGCCGATCGGCGAGGAAGAGGAAGAAGCGCCACGGGAGCGCAGCTACCGCGCCAACCTGGCGCTGGCGAAGGAAATGGCGCGCGACGATCCGCGCATCGTGGCAAACGTGATCAAGGCATGGGTGGGTGCGGAATGAGCGACAAGGACAAGGAAGGTATCACCAAGGCGGCAATCCTGATGCTGGCCCTGGGCGAGGAAGAAGCGGCCGAGGTGATGAAGTTCCTCGGCCCGCGCGAGGTGCTGAAGCTGGGCGCCGCCATGGCCGCGATGAAGTCGGTGCAGCACGAGCAGGTGGTCAACGTGCTGGAAGCCTTCCGCGACGAGGCCGACGCCCACTCGACGGTCGGCCTCGATTCGGACGAGTACATCCGCGAGGTGCTGACCAAGGCGCTGGGCGACGACAAGGCCGCGGTGCTGCTGAACCGCATCCTGGGCGGCAAGGACGCCTCGGGCATCGAGAGCCTGAAGTGGATGGACGCGCAGTCGGTGTCGGAACTGATCCGCAACGAGCACCCGCAGATCATCGCCACCATCCTGGTGCACCTCGAGCGCGACCAGGCCTGCGAGATCCTCAGCCACTTCACCGAGCGCCTGCGCAACGACGTCGTGCTGCGCATCGCCACCCTGGACGGCGTGCAGCCGGCCGCACTGCGCGAGCTGAACGACGTGCTGACCAAGCTGCTGTCGGGTAACGAGCACATCAAGAAGTCCTCGCTCGGCGGCGTGCGCACCGCGGCCGAGATCCTGAACTTCATGGCCGGCGAGCAGGAAAGCGCGGTCATGGAAAACATCAAGAACTACGACAACGACATGGCGCAGAAGATCATGGACGAGATGTTCGTGTTCGACAACATCATCGACATCGACGACCGCGGCATCCAGCTGCTGCTGCGCGAAGTGCAGTCGGAAATGCTGATCGTCGCCCTGAAGGGCGCCTCGCAGGACCTGCGCGAGAAGATCTTCCGCAACATGAGCCAGCGCGCCAGCGAAATGATGCGCGAAGACCTGGAATCGAAGGGTCCGGTGCGCCTGTCGGAAGTGGAAGCCCAGCAGAAGCAGA
This sequence comes from Massilia haematophila, assembly GCF_042647645.1. Classification (NCBI taxonomy): domain Bacteria; kingdom Pseudomonadati; phylum Pseudomonadota; class Betaproteobacteria; order Burkholderiales; family Oxalobacteraceae; genus Massilia; species Massilia haematophila. The sequence continues at coordinate 2,943,129 of NZ_JBHRVV010000001.1, forward strand.
TCCTGCAGATCGTGCGCCGCCTGGCCGACGAGGGCCAGGTCGTCCTCGGCGGCAAGGGCGAAGACTCCTTCGTTTAAGTTAAGATTCGATGATGAACAAGGACTTGCAGGGCGCTTTCAAGCGCTGGGAAATGACTTCCTTCGGCGACGAGCGGCCGAGCACCCTCGCCGCCCGCATCAAGGAAAAAGAGGAGGAGGAAAACCGCGCCCAAGCTGCCGCAGCTGGCGCTGCCGCAGCTCGGGCGCAGCAGTTCGCCGCCGAGCAGGCCGCCGCGGCCATGCCGGCGGTGCAGCTGCCGACGGCCGCCGAACTGGAAGCGATCCGCGAGCAGGCGCGCGCCGAAGGCTATGCCGAGGGCCTGGAAGAAGGCCGCGCCGCCGGCCATGCCGAAGCCTTCGAGGCCGGCCGCGTCGAAGCCGCCACCGAGCTGCAAAGCCTGCGCGCGGTCGCGGCCTCCTTCAGCGACGCGCTGGCCCAGGCCGACGAGACCATCGCCGCCGACGTGCTCGACCTGGCCCTGCACCTGGCCCGCTCGATGGTGCGCACCGCCTTCGAGGTGCGTCCGGAACTGGTCATCGGCATCGTGCGCGAAGCGATCGAATACCTGCCGGTGCTGCAGCAGCCGGCCGTGCTGGCGCTCCATCCCGACGACATCGACATCGTGCGCGCCGGCCTGGCCGACGAACTCGACAAGGGCGGTTGGCGCGTCGTCGCCGATCCGCAAATCGCGCGCGGCGGCTGCAAGGTCGATACCGCCAGCAACCAGATCGATGCCGGGGCCGCGGCCCGCTGGAGCCGCCTGACGCATGCGCTGGGCAAGAACGTGGAGTGGCTCGCCTGATGAGCACCGCAACCTTGGACCGTCACACGTCGCGCTGGAAATCCTACCTGGCCGACTGCGATGCGCTGGTCGGCTTCGTGGAGCCGATGCAGGTCTCGGGACGCGTCACGCGCGTGGCCGGCCTGGTCATGGAATGCGTCGGCCTGCGCCTGGCGGTGGGCAGCGCCTGCACCATCCCGCTGCCGAACGGCGCGAAGATCGAGGCCGAAGTGGTCGGCTTCGAGGGCGAGCGCCTGTTCCTGATGCCGCAGAGCGACGTCGAGGGCGTGGTGCCGGGTTCGCGCGTGTTCCCGGTCGAGACCCCGGTGCCGCGTCCGGGCACGGTGAACCATCCGCGCCGCCGTCCGAGCGACCGCGCGCGCCACCTGCCGGTCGGCATGGGCCTGCTCGGCCGCGTGGTCGACGGCGCCGGCCGTCCGCTCGACGGCAAGGGCCCGCTCGCCACCAGCGACGTCGCCCCGATCAACGCCCGTCCGGTGAATCCGCTCGACCGCGCGCCGATCAAGGACACCCTGGACGTCGGCGTACGCGCGATCAACGCCATGCTGACCGTGGGCCGCGGCCAGCGCCTGGGCCTGTTCGCCGGCACCGGCGTCGGCAAATCCGTGCTGCTGGGGATGATCGCGCGCTACACCACGGCCGACGTGATCGTCGTCGGCCTGATCGGCGAACGGGGCCGCGAGGTGAAGGAATTCATCGAGCAGATCCTGGGCGAGGATGGCCTGGCCCGCTCGGCCGTGGTCGCCGCGCCCGCCGACAGCCCGCCGCTGATGCGCCTGCAGGGCGCGGCCTATGCCACCGCGATTGCCGAGCACTTCCGCGACCAGGGCAAGAACGTCCTCCTGATCATGGATTCGCTGACCCGCTACGCCATGGCGCAGCGCGAGATCGCCCTGGCCATTGGCGAACCGCCGGCGACCAAGGGTTATCCGCCCTCGGTGTTCGCCAAGCTGCCGGTACTGGTCGAACGCGCCGGCAACGGCCTGGAGGGCGGCGGTTCGATCACCGCCTTCTACACCGTGCTGTCCGAGGGCGACGACCAACAAGACCCGATTGCCGACGCCGCGCGCGGTATCCTCGACGGCCACATCGTGCTGAATCGCCACCTGGCCGAGGCCGGCCACTACCCCGCGATCGACATCGAACAGTCGATCAGCCGGGCCATGCACGGCATTACCTCGCACCAGCACCAGCAGTCGGCGCGCAAGCTGAAACAGCTGTATTCGCGCTACCAGCGCTCGCGCGACCTGATCAGCGTCGGCGCCTATGCGCCCGGCAGCGACCCGGTGCTCGACCAGGCGATCGCGCTGAACGAGAAGATCGAGGAATTCCTGTGCCAGGAAATCCACGAGAACACCAACATGGGCCAGAGTTTGGGGCAATTAGGCGCTCTGTTCGGCTGATTGATTCCATATTTGCCTCGGTATACTTGAATCATGGCAAATACCTCCGCCCTTGAAACCCTGATCGAGCTGGCCCAGCGCGATTCCGACGCCGCCGCCAAGCGCCTCGGCGCCGCGCTGAAGGCGGTCGAGGAAGCGGAAGCGAAACTGCAGATGCTGCTGGGCTACCGCGACGACTACGCGAACAAGCTCGACCAGGCGCAGATGGCGGGCATCACGCCCTTCGCCTACCGTAATTTCGTCGCCTTTATCGACAAGCTCGACAACGCGACCAACGGCCAGCGCGAAGTGCTCAAGCATGCGAAGTACAAGAGCGAGCAGGAAAAGAAGGCCTGGCAGGAAAGCGAGCGCAAGCGCTTGTCCTACCGCACGCTGAACGAGCGGGCGGCGGCCGAGGCGCTGAAGGTCGAGAACAAGCGCGACCAGAAAATGATGGACGACCACGCCGCGCGCACCGTCCGCCACCAACGTTGAACCTATCATGACGATGCAAACCACTTCCCTTCCGTTCCAGGTGAGCGGCGCCAACGGCGCGAACGGCCTCAATTCCACGCATGGCCAGGCGCGCGACATGCGCGGCAGCGCGGTGCTGGCCGAGGGCGCCGACTTCGGCGCCGCGCTGACGCGCCAGCTGGCCCAGCGCCAGCTCGAGCAGCGCCAGGCGCTGGCCGCGCCGCCGCGCGCGCCGCAGTCGCAGCCGGCCGCCCAGCCGCCGGCCGCGGCGAAACCGCAGGCGCCGGCGCAACCCGCCGCCAACGAAGCGAAGGCGCCGGCACGCGAAGCGGCAAAGGAGCCGGCGAAGGACGGCACCCAGGCCGACGAAGCCGGGAAAGCGGACGCCGCCCACGGCGCAGGCGAGACCAGGACCGCCGCCGAGGGCAAGGATGGCGAGGACGCCGACGCCAAGGGCGCCGATGCGGCGACCGACATGCTGGCCATGCTGGCCAGCCTCGGCCAGCCAGCCCAGGCGGCAGCGCCGGCCGTGGCGGAAGAATCCGCCGCCGGCGGCCTGCAGGCGGCGCTCAAGGGCAAGCCCGGCGTCGACGACGGCAAGGGCGCCGTCAAGCCCGACGCCGATGCGCTCGGCGCAGTGACCGACCAGCCGCAGGACAAGGCCGCACCCGGCGTCGACCTGCGCGCGCTCGACCTGGCCCGGGCCGGCGAGCAGGCCGGCAAGGCACAGGCCGATGCCGGCCAGTTCTCGGCCAAGCTGCAGGACAGCATGGCGCACGCCGCCGCGCTGAAGGACACGGCGCCCGCGGCCGTGACCCAACTGGCGACCCAGGCCAATGCCCTGCAGACGGCGCAGGCCGCCGGCGCCCTGCCGACCGACCGCCTCAGCGCCCGCGTCGGCACGCCAGCCTGGGACAACCAGGTCGGCCAGAAGGTGATCTGGATGGTCGGCGGCGAGGACCAGAGCGCCACGCTGGAACTGAACCCGCCGGATCTCGGCCCGGTGCAGGTGGTGCTGAACGTCTCGAACGACATGGCCAGCGTGACCTTCTCGGCCCAGCAGCTCGAAGTGCGCCAGGCCCTGGAAAACTCCCTGCCGCGCCTGCGCGAGATGATGAACGAGAGCGGCATCGCCCTCGGTAACGCGACCGTGAACGCGGGCAACGACGGTTCCCAGCAGCAGAACCAGCAGGGCTCGGGCCGTCCGGGCAGCGGCGGCGGCAATGGCGCCGGCGGCGACAGCGCCGTGGCGGAAGCCGCGCCACGCCAGCGCACCAGCATCCTCGGTGGCGCGGGGGCGGTCGATACCTTTGCGTAATCCATAAGATGTTGACCTTGTAGGGTGGGTTCTCGAACCCACCGGTACGGCGGATGCCCACCCGTTGCGTTTCCGGCAACCGCCAACACGGATCACCCGGCGAAACCGCGTGGGTTCGAGAACCCACCCTACGCACAAACTTCGATCTGACCGGCCTTCTCCCCTCTTTTCAAAGCTTGCCGTCGCGCACTTTTTCTCGATAATGTCATCATTACGCAATCCATCTGGCACCGAGGTATCTTGAAAGCGAATCCGAAAACGAAGTCCGCCCCCGCGGCAGACGCAGCGGCGCCGGCAGGCGGCTCGAAGAAGAAGCTCATGATCATCGCGATCGCGGGCGTGCTGCTGCTCGGCGGCGGCGCCGGTGCGGGCTGGTACTTCCTGCACGGCAGCGGCGACGCCGAGGCCCATGAGGAAGCGCCGAAGAAAAAGAAGAAAGAGAAGAAGGCCGCCGTCAAGTCCGAGTACGTGCCGATCGAGCAGTTCGTGGTCAACCTGCAGCCGGGCGACGAAGGCGACCAGTACCTGCAGATCCAGTTCACCCTGCAGGTCGACGGTCCCGAGCAGGCGCTCCTGGTCAAGGACAACATGGCCAAGGTGCGCAGCCGCGTGCTGATGCTGTTGTCGGGCAAGAAGGCCTCCGAGATCAACACCATCGCCGGCAAGCAGCAGCTGGCCGCCGAGATCAAGGCCGTCGTCCAGGCGCCGTTCGACGAGCATGGCGACGAGCAGGAAGTGTCCGACGTGCTGTTCACCTCGTTCATCATCCAGTAAAGACGCATCATGGCCGATAATTTCCTCTCACAGGAAGAAGTCGATGCCCTCCTCAAGGGGGTCAACGGCGATCAGGACGACGTTTCCGCGCCTGAAGACACCTCGGGAGTCCGCACCTACAACCTGGCGACCCAGGAGCGGATCGTGCGCGGCCGCATGCCGACGCTCGAGATCATCAACGAGCGCTTCGCGCGTTTGTTGCGCATCGGCCTGTTCAACTTCCTGCGCCGCAGCGCCGAGGTCTCGGTGGGCTCGGTGCGGGTCTCGAAGTACAGCGAATTCATCCGCAACCTGGTGGTTCCGACCAACCTGAACCTGATCCACATGAAGCCCCTGCGCGGCACCGCGCTGATGGTCTTCGATCCGGGCCTGGTGTTCCTGCTGGTCGACAACCTGTTCGGTGGCGACGGCCGCTTCCACACGCGCGTCGAAGGGCGCGACTTTACCCAGACCGAGCAGCGCATCATCCTGCGCATCCTCGACATCGTGTTCGAGGCGTATACCAAGTCGTGGGAGCCGGTGTACCCGATCGAGTTCGAATACATCCGTTCGGAGATGAACACCCAGTTCGCGAACATCGCGACGCCCAACGAAGTCGTGGTATCGTCCACTTTCACGATCGAGCTCGGCCCGGTCTCGGGCCAGATCCACTTCTGCATGCCCTATTCGATGATCGAGCCGATCCGCGATGCGCTGACCTCGAGCATCCAGGGCGAGGCGCTGGAAGTCGACAAGCGCTGGATCCGCCTGATGACCCAGCAGATCCAGGTCGCCGAAGTCGAGCTGGTGGCCGAACTCGGCCACGGCAAGGCGAACTTCGACGAGATCCTCAACATGAAAATCGGCGACGTGATCCCGATCAGCGTCCCCGAGACCATCCAGGCCACCGTCGACGGCGTGCCGGTGATGGAATGCTCCTACGGCGTCTCGAACGGCCAGTACGCGCTGAAGGTCGAAAAACTACTGGCCAATAGCGACAGCTTCAAGTAATTCAGGAGAAACACCATGTCTGACACCCAGGACGACCAGAGCCTCGACGACGATTGGGGCGCCGCGATTGCCGAACAGGCCGCCGCCGAAGCCGCCGCGCTGCAGAAGCAGCAGCAGGCCAGCGCCGCCGTGTTCCAGGACTTCGGCACCAAGAATCCGCGTCCGGATACGCCGAACGACATCGACTTCATTCTCGACATCCCGGTCCAGCTGACGGTGGAACTGGGCCGCACGAAGATTGCCATCAAGAACCTGCTGCAGCTGGCCCAGGGCTCGGTCGTCGAGCTCGACGGCCTGGCCGGCGAACCGATGGACGTGCTGGTCAACGGCTGCCTGATCGCCCAGGGCGAGGTCGTGGTCGTGAACGACAAGTTCGGTATCCGACTCACTGATATCATCACACCTTCGGAACGGATCAGAAAATTGAATAAATGATGCCCCTGCTCGCCCCCGCCCGCCTGACTGCACATGAAATTGGGAGTGTCGTTGAGGCAGCCAGCCCAGGCTGGCTGCCTTTTCTCTCCTTACGCAGGCGCGGGGCGAGCGCCTTGCTGTCGCTGGCCTGCCTGATGCCGCTGGCGGCCTGCGCGGCCCAGCCGGCCCAGCCCGGCTCGACCGAATCGCCAGCTGTCGCCCAGCCCGCACCGACGACCGCGCCGGCGCAGCCGCCGGCTGCGGCGGCACCCGCGGCGCGCCAGCAACAGGACACCGCGACGCCGGCCACCCAGCCGCCAACCGCCGCGTCGGCCCCGGCCCCGGCCCGTACTGCGCCTGCCAACGCTCCCCGCTCCACCGCGCCGGCACCGGCGCCGGGCGACGCCCCCTCCTCCATCGCGCCGCAGGAACGCGTCACCACGGTCGGCGAAGTGCCGACCACGGCGCAAGGTTCAGCCGACCGAGCGCCTGCGAACGCGCCGCCGGCCCAGGTCGTGCCCGGCGCCCCGGCCGCGATTCCCGGCACCCCGGCCAATCCGGTGACGATTCCCCAGCCGGCGCCCGGCCCCTCGACCGGCAGCCTGCTGCAGACCATCTTCGCCCTGGTGCTGGTGCTGGCCCTGCTGGCCGCCCTGGCCTGGCTGGCCAAGCGCTATGGCCCGAAGATCGCGGGCGGCGGCGGCGGCAACCTGCGCATGGTCGGCTCGCTCAACATCGGCGGGCGCGAACGCATCATGGTGGTGGAAGTCGGCGACCAGTGGATCGTGGTCGGCGCCTCGCCCGGCCGCATCAACGCGCTGGCGACGATGCCGAAACAGGCGGCCGCAGCGGCGGGCGGCGTACAATCCGGCGCCACGCTGGCCGGCCAGCCCCCGTCGGCGACGAGTTTTTCCGACTGGCTCAAACAGACGATCGACAAACGTAATGCGAAATAAGAAACTCCTGCTGGCCGCCGGCCTCACGGCGCTGGCAGCGCTGCCGCTGATAGCACTGGCCCAGCCGGGCATCCCCGCCTTCACCACCAGCGCCGCGCCGGGCGGCGGCACCCAGTATTCGCTGCCGGTGCAGACGCTGCTCCTGATGACGGCGTTCACCTTCCTGCCGGCCGCCCTGCTGATGATGACCAGCTTCACCCGCATCATCATCGTGCTGTCGCTGCTGCGCCAGGCGATCGGCACGCAAACCGCGCCGCCGAACCAGGTGATGGTGGGCCTGGCCCTGTTCCTGACCCTGTTCGTGATGGGCCCGACCTTCGACAAGATCTACACTGAGGCCTACCTGCCGCTGCAGGAGAACCGCATCCAGATGACGGAAGCGATGAACCGCGGCGCGGCGCCCCTGAAGGACTTCATGCTGAAGCAGACGCGCCAGTCGGACCTGGCGATGTTCGCCAAGATCTCGCGCACGCCGGCCCTGCAGGGTCCGGAAGACGTGCCGCTGCGCGTCTTGATCCCGGCCTTCGTCACCAGCGAACTGAAGACCGCGTTCCAGATCGGCTTCGCGATCTTCATCCCATTCCTGATCATCGACATGGTGGTGGCCTCGGTGCTGATGTCGATGGGCATGATGATGATGTCGCCGGCGGTGATCTCGCTGCCCTTCAAGATGATGCTGTTCGTGCTGGTCGATGGCTGGCAACTGCTGCTGGGCTCGCTGTCCCAGAGCTTCAACTAGGGAGCCACGATGACGCCAGAATCGGTCATGACGATGGGCCGCACGGCCATGGAAATCACGCTGCTGGTGTCGGCGCCGCTGCTGCTGGTGGCGCTGATCGTCGGCCTGGTGGTCAGCATCTTCCAGGCCGCGACCCAGATCAACGAACAGACCCTCTCCTTTATCCCGAAGCTGGTTGCGGTCTTCATCGCCCTGATCGTGGCCGGGCCCTGGATGCTGTCGGTGATGCTCGACTACATGCGCCAGGTGTTCACCGGCATTCCGAACATGGTCGGCTAGTGGCAGGTCGATGCTGACCCTTGCCGCGGCGGACATCAACGCCTGGATCGCCGGCCTGCTGTGGCCGCTCACGCGCATCCTCGGCCTGATCGCGGCCTCGCCCGTGCTCGGCCACGCCAGCGTGCCGACCTCGGTCAAGGTCGTGCTCGGCGTGCTGCTGGCCGCCATCATCGCGCCCACCGTGCCGGCGATTCCCGCCACCGACCCGACTTCCTGGGCCGGCCTCCTGATCCTGGTGCAGGAACTGCTGGTCGGGCTGGCGATGGGGTTCTCGATGCGGATCGTGTTCGCGGCGGTCGAATATGCCGGCGAACTGGCCAGCTCGACCATGGGCCTGGCGTTCGCCTCCTTCTTCGATCCCGCCACCCAGGGCCGTTCGGCGGCGATCAGCCAGTTCATGTCGATGGTCGCGACCATGGCCTTCCTGGCCGTGAACGCCCACCTGGTGCTGCTGGCGGCGCTGTCGGAAAGTTTCGTCAGCCTGCCGATCTCGGCCACGCCGCTGTCGCTCACCGCGCCGCTGGAAGTGGTGCGCTGGGGTGCGCGCATCTTTTCGGCCGGCCTGCAATTGTCGATGCCGATCCTTGCCGCGCTACTGATCGTCAACGTCGCGCTCGGCATCCTGACGCGCGCCGCACCCCAGCTGAACATCTTCGGCATCGGCTTCCCGATCACGCTCGGGGTCGGGCTGCTGACGATCAGCGTGGCCCTGCCCTACCTCGGCACGCCGATCGTCAACCTGTTCAACGAAGGCATCGAGGCTGGACGGCGCATTCCGCGCAGCGCAGCCGAGCGCGTGCCGCCGCCCGCAGCGCCGCCCGCCAGCCTGCCGGCCGCTCCCGCCGGCTAAGGGCCGCTCGATATTATTGCCTGGCAATCAATAATAACCAGGCGATTCATGAACCGGGGTCACGAATACCCGGTAGCCAGCCCCATCTGCCTGCCGCGCACGTGCGAAATCACCGCTCGCACCCGACCGTTTGCTGCGCTATCATGGACCGATCGAAACGCGCCCGGCCGGACGAGGGCGCACAACGGTCCAGGAGGGCGCGTTGAACCTGTCACCTTTGCCGCTTGCGGTCTTCGTGGTCGATGCCGAGGGCACGATCACGAGCTGGAACAAGGCTTGCGAAAAGCTGGCCGGCTACACGGCAGCCGACATCCGCCACCAGACGCTGGCCCGGATCGTCGCGTTCGATGACCCGGACGGCGCCGCCTTGCCGGTCGCGGCGCGCACCGATATCGAGTCCAGCGGCAGCCTGATCTGCGCCGACGGCAAGCGCCTGCCGGTACGGATCACGGTCGCGCCTCAGTCCTACGATCTGGACCTGCCCGGCAGCTTCAGCGTCATCATGATTCCCCGGAACGGCCACGGACCCTCGCGCTATTCGCTGATCCAGGACCTGCCGGTGGCCGACATCATCGAGGGCCTGCCCTGCGTGTTCTACGTGATCGACCAGAGCGGCCACCTGCTGCTGTGGAACCACCAGCTGGAAGAAGCGCTCGAAATGTCGAGCGAGGAACTGCCCACCACGAACGTCAAATACTTCTTCGACGAGAAGGAAAGGCCGGCGATCGTGGAGAAAATCCTCACCGCATTCGACAGGGGCGGCTCCGCGCACGAGGCCGAGCTGGTCGGCAAGCACGGCAAGCGTACCGCCTTCCTGTTCCACTGCGTCGCCACCAGCCTGGGCAGCCTGCCCTGCGTGTTCGGCACCGGGCTCGACATCACGGCGCGCAAGCAGAGCGAACAGGGAATGCGGGTACGCGAGCGGGCCATTTATTCCAGCGTCAACGCGATCGTCATCACCTGCTATACGGACGGCAGGAACCAGATCGAGTACGTGAATCCCGCCTTCGAGCAGATGACCGGCTACACCTTGGCCGAGATCAAGGGCCGCGACCCGCGCTTCATGCGCGTCGAAGGCTGCGACGTACACGAACACCAGCGCATCCACGACGCGCTGGAACGCCAGACCAGCGTGCGCTCGGTGCTGCGCAACCAGCGCAAGAACGGCGAGATCTTCTGGAACGACCTGCGCATCGATCCGGTGATCAATGTCGACGGCGAGGTGACGCATTTCGTGGCCGTCATGAACGACATCACCGAGGCCCGCCATTACGAGCGCCGCCTGCACCACCTGGCCCACCACGACCCGCTCACGGGGCTGGCTAACCGCACCCTGCTGCAGGACGAACTGAAGCGCGCGATCGAATTCGCGGTGGGCAACGAACTGCTGGGCGCGCTGGCCTTTCTCGACCTCGACAATTTCAAGTACATCAACGACAACTTCGGCCACGAAGCCGGCGACGTGGTGCTGCGCGAGATCGCCAGCCGCCTGCGCGCCAGCGTGCGCGAGGACGACACGGTCGCGCGCGTCGGCGGCGACGAATTCGTGCTGGTCATCCGCGACCAGCCGAGCACACAGCACGTGGCCGACCTGGTCGAGCGCATCCGCCGCAGCGTCGGCGCGCCGATCACCGTGGCCGGCAAGGAAATCCTGCCCGGCACCAGCATCGGCGTCAGCCTGTTTCCCCTGGACGGCGACAACGTCGACCGCGTGATGCGCGCCGCCGACGCCGCCATGTACCACGCCAAGAGCCTGGGCAAGAACAACTGCCAGTTCTATTCCACCGAACTGAACCAGGTCGTGCACCGGCACCTGCTGCTCGAGGCCAGCCTGAGCCGGGCGATCCGCAACGACGAACTGACCCTCGACTACCAGCCGAAAGTCGACCTGCGCACGGGCAAGGTGATCGGCGCCGAGGCCCTGGTGCGCTGGCGCCACCCGGAACACGGCCTGGTCTCGCCCGAGGAATTCATTCCCGTGGCCGAGGAAACCGGCCTCATCGTGCCGCTGGGCGAATGGGTGCTGGCGCAAGCCTGCGGCACCCTCAAGACCTTGCGCGCGCTGGGCATCGGCGACTTCGTCATCTCGATCAACCTGTCGGCGCGGCAGTTGCGCCAGCGCCAGTTCGCGCGCCACCTGGCCGAGGTGCTGGAAGGCCATGGCGTCGATCCGCGCATGCTGGAACTGGAAGTGACGGAAAGCCAGCTGATGGACCGCCCGCTGGAAGCGACCCAGGCGCTGGCCGAACTGAAGGCGCTGGGCGTGCGCCTGTCGATCGACGACTTCGGCACCGGCTACTCGAGCCTGAGCCAGCTGCAGAAATTCCCGGTCGACGTCATCAAGATCGACCGTTCCTTCCTCGACGGCGGCCCGGACGACAGCCATGCCGTGATCACCCGCGCCATCATCGCCCTCGGCCACAGCCTGAAGCTGGAGGTGATCGCCGAAGGCGTGGAAACGCAGGAACAACTCGCCTTCCTGCGCCAGCACGACTGCGACCAGATGCAGGGTTATTACTTCAGCCCGGCCCTGCCCCAGGACAAGCTGCAGGCCATGGTCTGCAGCGACGCACGCCTGCCTGGCTAGGCGCCCTCGTGCTTGCCATGACGCCGGTGGTGCGCCGGCGCCGCTTCGCGTCCCCCTCCGCTCGGCGCGGCAGTTGCCTGACTGTCGGAATTTCTTACAACTGTCGTTCGACGCCATGCGTTTCAACGACTAAGTTGTTGTTTTCTTACGATATTTTTCCTGCTGGCATTAATATTGCTAGTTGGTTACTCGTATTGCAAATAAACCTACTCCCTGGAGAGACAATGAACACCATCCTGAAACATGCCCTCCCTGCCTTGATGCTGGCCGCCTGTACCTTCTCCGCCAATGCCGGCGTGATCACCCTGGGCAGCATCGACAAGAACTACGGCAGCGCACCGGGCCGCGGCGACAAGGCCAGCACCGGAGGCAAATCCTGCGACACCCTGAACAGCGCGTCGATCACGGTGCGCGATACGCAGACCGGCTGCACGCGCTTCAGCGACACCTTCGATTTCAGCCACCTGGACTACAAGCGCATCGACAGCCTGTCGCTGTCGCTGAGCTTCAGCCAGACCAACGACTACAACTACTTCCTGGGCTTCATTCCGGTCGCTGAAGACTGGCGCGTCATCATCGCCGACACGCCTTCGCACCGCACATCCAACCTGATGGACATGAACAACAAAAACGGCCAGACCACCCAGTTGTTCCATATCGACGCCAAGACCCACGCCGACGTCTTCACGAAGATTGCGCAGGATGGCAAGTTCTACCTGTGGTTCGGCGACGAGGCCTGGGGATCGAACAACTTCAAGCTGAGCGCGGCCAGCCTGACGATCAATGGTACGCCGGTATCGGAACCGTCGAGCATCGCCCTGTTCGGCGTCGCCATGCTGGGCGCCGCCTACGCAAGGCGCCGCCGCGCGGTGAAGTAAGCGGGCGCCTTCTTCGCAGGAAGCGAACAGGGCCGCGCCGGTTTTCCGGCAGCGGCCCTGTGTCTTTTCGCGCGACGCGCGCAGGCCTGTCGCGCTACTTGCGCGTCTCCGGCAGCAGCGCCGTCGCCAGTCCCAGCAGCGGCAGGAAGGACGTCAGGCCGTAGACCCAGACGATGCCGTTGTGATCCGCGAGCTGCCCCAGGCCGGCGGCGCCGATGCCGCCGATGCCGAACATCAAGCCGAACATCAGGCCCGACACCAGGCCCACGCGGCCGGGTACCGCTTCCTGGGCATAGACCACCAGCGCCGAGAAGGCCGAGGACATCACCAGGCCGACGATGCCGGCCAGGACCGCGGTCCAGAACAGGTTGGCGTACGGCAGCGCCAGCGCGAACGGCGCCACGCCCAGGAAGGAAATCCAGATCACGGCCTTGCGCCCGATGCGGTCGCCCACCGGGCCACCCGCGAAGGTGCCGATCGCCACCGACGCCAGGAACATGAACAGGAACAGCTGGCTCTGCTCGACGCTCAGGGCGAAGCGCTGGATCAGGTAGAAGGTGAAGTAGTTCGTGAACGAGGCGATGTAGACGAATTTGGCAAACATCAGCACGCAGATGACCGCCACCGCGCGGATCACCTCGGCGCGGCCCAGCCCGGCCTTCTGGTTGCGCGCCAGGCCTTTCAGCTGGGCGTGCCCGTGCGTCAGCGTCCAGCCGGTCAGGCGGAAAAGAACGGCGACGGCGACCAGCGCCGCGACCATGAACCAGGCGATCGCCGGCTGGCCGTGCGGGATCACGATGGCGGCCGCCAGCAGCGGGCCGATCGCCGAGCCGGAATTACCGCCGACCTGGAAGGCCGACTGCGCGGTGCCGAAGCGCCCGCCCGAGGCCATGCGCGCGACGCGCGAGGCTTCCGGGTGGAAGGTGGCGGAGCCGACGCCGATCACGGCCGACGCCAGCAGCAGCATCTCGAAGCTCCCGGCAAAGGCCAGCAGGGCGATGCCGAGCAGGGTCACCATCATCCCCGCCGGCAGCAGGTAGGGTTTCGGGTGCTTGTCGGTGTACAGGCCGACCCAGGGCTGCAGCAGCGAGGCCGTGACCTGGTAGGTCAGCCCGATCAGCCCGATCTCGCCGAAGCTGAGCGCAAACTGGCCTTTCAGCATCGGGTAGATCGCGGGCAGCATGGCCTGGATCATGTCGTTCAGGAAGTGCGCGAAGGCAGCCGTTCCGACGATGCCGGCAAAGAAGGTGGTGCCGGGTTGTCCGGCTGCCGGCGTCACGGTAGCGGCGGCGGCCGGGCTGTCGATGGAAGTCCTGGTGGTCATGGGGCGACGGTGTTGCGTACCTATTGCGTACGTATTGCGGGAAAGACGAAAGCTGCGGGCAGGCAGCGCCAGCCCGCCAGTGTAGGCGCGCCGGTCAAGGCCGTCTCGCGCTCATCTGCCAAAAGGTGTAGAGTTCCTGCCATGGCGACACCCTTGAAAAACCGGCACCAGGACTTCCACGACCTTCCGCGGCCACTGGTCGCCATGGAAAACACCCTGCCTGCCGGGACGGTGACCGGCTGGCATTCCCACCCGCGCGGCCAGCTGCTGTACGCGATCAAGGGCGTCATGATCGTGCATTCGGACGCCGGCTCCTGGGTCGTGCCCCCGAGCCGCGCCTTGTGGATTGTGGCCGGCCTGCGCCACAACGTCATCATGTCCGGCGACGTCGAGATGCGCACCGCCTACATCGATGCGCAGGCGGCGCCCGGCCTGCCCCGGCAGACCTGCGTCATCAACGTCTCGCCGCTGCTGCGCGAACTGATGGTGGAAGCGGTGCGCATCCCGCTCGACCGCGACCTCGGCGCGCGCGAAGAACGCCTGGTCGGCCTGCTGCTCGACGAGCTGAGCGTCTCGAGCGCGATCCCCCTGCACTTGCCGATGCCGTTTGACACCCGGCTCAAGTCGCTCTGCCAGTCCCTGATCGACCAGCCCGGCAACCCGGCGCAGGTGCGCGACTGGGCCGCCGCGCTCGGCATGGGAGAGCGGACGCTGCACCGCCTGTTCTCGCAGGAGACCGGCATGACTTTCGCGCGCTGGCGCGAGCAGGCCCGGCTGCTGTCGGCGCTCGAGCAGCTGGCCCAGGGCAGGAAGGGCATCGACGTGGCCTTCGGCTGCGGGTATGCCAGCCAGAGCGCCTTCGCCGCGATGTTCCGGCGCCACTTCGGGGTGCCGCCGTCGAACTTCTACCGGTAGGTTGGCCTGTTCCTCTCTAATCGTCGAAACCGCGCCTGGCGCGGCGGCGCGCGAGGTACACGCCCAGCATGGCCAGGGGCGAATAGAACAGGCCGGCAGCCAGCATCAGTTCGACGGGCGCCTGTGCAGCCGACGTGTCGCTCATGGAGGCCATCACCAGGCGCACCACGAGGTAGACGGCGGCGCTGAAAGGCAGGCACAACAGGTAGGTGCCGCGCCCGGTCGGGACGAAGTGGCCCAGGGCGTGTCCGGTCAGGATCGCCGCCAGCAGATAGATCATCGCGTTTCCTTTTCAAGGGGTGAAGGAAGGGCGTTGCAGACCAACGCCGCACGTCGCTCGTCGAGCCAGCCCATGGTAGGGAGCGCGGCGGCGCGCTCCACGCGCTGCGTCAAGGTGCGCGGGAAGCGTGGGGCGGCGTTACGCGAATGCCACGGCGGCGCCGGAACGCGTACGCGGGCCGCATCGAAGCAGCGAGTGCGGCGTGTCGGCGAGCGCGACTGGAGTCAGACGGGATTACCTTCGCCAGAGCTGATGGCGCGCCTTGGCGCGGAGCGACGACTTTCGGCAAACTCATCTTGAAGTAAAGCAACATACACCGTACACTTTCTTTCGCAAGGGATTGCGACCGGCCAGAAGCGGCCGTTCGGACTCTGAATATCAAAAATGAGGTATCCAATGCTGAAATTACCTGATCTCGACGAACAAATCGATCTATGCGCTCTAACTGGAAGACTAGATAGGACTTATCGCTATAAGGGAACTATCTGCCCGAAGGTCGCGCTGGACGGCCATATAGCAATTCAGCACTCGGGATATACCCTCATCGATTTGGATTTAGAAGATGCTCAGGAGTATCTTAAAGAAGCGTTCAGATTGAAGGGTGAACGAACGTCTATACCTCCGCCAAACGCAAAACTCCACGATGAATTTGTGCTGCCGACTGAAGGCCCTGTACCAAGAGTCATCAAGGCGCTATGGATCAGCGCAGTCATAATTTACGCAAAGTGTTTTGCGGAAGCCAAAGGGCGCAGGGTAAAACTAGAGAAAAGCGTGATTCCGGCACATATGCGCGCTTGTCATGACAAGATAATAAAATATCGCAATACTATTGTTGCGCACGCAGGTGAAGGAAACTTGGAAAGCGCGCTTCCAGAACTCGTGATTGGCCCTAGACCGGAGCCCTTCTATTGGATTAAGAGCAATGTCAAAAGAGTTGAGTTCGTAGATGATCGCAACGAAAGAGTTACTTTTCAAGATCTCGTTAAAGCAGTCCACAAGCACGTGATTGAGAAGCGAGAACAGCACGTGCGCAGGCTACTTGAGAACGTTAAGAAAACCCCTCTAGATACTTGGTATGCTCGCGCAATACTAAGCCCGGTAGACAAGATTGAAAGCGCCTAACAAAAACCCCGTAGTTGCTCAGCAAGCAACAGCCGGGTAGACTGGGCCGCGCCGACCGATTGAATACGCAGCCAAAAGCGGACGTTCTCGACCGTCGAAGTAGTCACCAGTGGAGTTAGGTATGCACTTTACCTTTTTGCTCTTTTTAGGCTTCATTCTTTGCGCTGTCATTAGCCCATTGGTAGCGGTAGGAGTCATGTGGGCACTGTGCACGGAACGATGGCGCTACGCCGGAAGGCGGGTCGGCAAGATGGGGGTGATCTTTGCAGCGATTTCTATCGCCACGTATTTCAGTCTCAACGCGCTGCTAGGAGATGCCGCTCCCGTTCGACCAATATCCATTGCAATCGCTGGCGGAGGCGGTTTCACAGTCGGGGCGGCGGGTATTTGGGCATGGATATGGATCAGGAGCCGCAAGGGTCTGGCGACAGCCGATTAAGGTCTGCTTCGGGTCGTAAGCGGACGCTACCGGACGTCCGCAACCGGCCAGAAGCAGCCCTTGCCAGTGCTGCATCACACCCAGTAAAACACACATCAAATGAAGATTACGGTAAAGAAGGTCGCGCTCTTTCTAGTTGCATGCGGGGTGGCTGGATGGGTAGGCAGCGTGTGGATGCAGAATGCTCCATATGCTGCAGAAGTGCTTACATTCGTAAAAGGCGATCAGCAGGTCATCAATCAGATAGGGCCGATTAGCTCTGCAAAACTCGTTGGTATTACGTCTGTACAGAGCAGCATAAGTCACGATGATAAATTCACTCCGGGCTATGACCTTTATCAAGTGAGCGTACGCGGAGAACGGTCTTCGGTACGAGTTACCGTTGAACGTAAAGCCTCGCAAAATGGGAGCAGCGATCTTCGTGTCGAATCGATTGAATGAGGCGTGCAACTGATGTGAGAGCGAAATGTCCTGGTGAGGCGACGTGTAGGACCGTAAAGGGTCGTTAGCGGACGCTCCAACAGGGCTGCAACCGGCTAAAGGCGGACGTTCCTGAAAAACCAATTTTACAAGCCTGACAACATGGTATGCTTGTTTCAAAGGCCCGTTTTCCCTGAACCGCACACCTGAGGAGAAAGCAATGAACGTACGCGCAATTGGTCTGACGATCACTGTCGTTGATATTGCCTATGTCGTCATCAGGTTGTGGAAGGCTTTCAATTCCCCGGATGGCGAGCGGTACTTGAAGCGCCGTATGCAGGGACCTTTCGTGCCGCTGACTCCAGAGGAGCAAGCGCGCGACAAGGCACGCAAGCTCGATAGCTGAGTGTCCGCTTCGGGTTGCGCATTCAACCGGTCGACGCGAAAGACAGCGGCGGCGCGATAACGCACCGGCCGCCACAGTGGGTTCGAGAACCCACCCGACGAAAGCGCGGCGCGCTTAGCCGATGTAGTTGAACAGCGACAGCCCCGACATGGTCTTGAACGATTTCTGCGCCGCTTCCAGCGTGGTCTGCTGGGTCGCGTACTGCGAGATCGCCTTCACGATGTCCAGGTCCTGCAGCCGCGACAGGGTGCCCGCGTACTGCAGGCCCAGGTCGGCGCCCGAGTCCTCCAGGTAGTCGAGTTCCTTCATGCGCGAGCCGATCGAGGCGCGCACGGTCAGCATGTTGTCGAGCGAGGACTTCAGGCCTTCGCTGGCGGTCGTGAGCTTGTTGTTCAGCGCGGCCAGGCTGGTGGTATCGTCGCCGGATGCGCGCAGGGCCGCGACCAGGTCGGTCATGGTGGTGAAGATCGATTCGCGCTGGCTCGGCTTGACCTCGAACTTGTCGCCGTCGGCCGGGGCGCCGCTGATCGTGAACGAGGTGCCGTCGAAGGCGATCTGCTTGCCGGCGACATAGGGCTCGTCGGCCAGCACCACGTTCTTCGGCGTGGTGCTCTCGTCGGTCACGCTGTAGGTGGTCACGGCCGGGCTGCCGCTGACCTTGAATTCCAGCGTGTAGTTGTGGCCGGTCAGCTTGCTGGCGTCGGTCACCGAGCCCGAGGTGGCGACCGCCCCGCCCTTGTTGCCGTCGACCATAATGGTCTGGGTAGTGCCGTTGCCGGTGCGGTTGTTCTCGAAGATGGCGTTGCCCGAGTCGCTGATCGCGATCGAGCGCGAAGGGCCGACCTGCAGCATGCGCTGGCCCTGGTCGCCCTGGTAGATGGCGCCGCTGTCGGTCTGGACGAAGGGAACGGTGCTGCCCTTGTAGCCCGAGAACAGGTAGCCGCCGTTGCCGTCGGCCCGGTTCGCCACGCCCAGCAGGTCCTGCATGCGGCCTTCGATCTCGGTCGCGATCATCAGGCGCTGCTCGCGCGACAGCGCGCCGCCGCCGGCCTGCACCACCAGGGTCTGCACGTCCATGACCAGGTCGGCGCCGTCGCTGAGCGCGCTTTCCACCAGCGCCAGCGAATCGTTCGCGTTCCCGCGGTTGGTCGCGTACTGGGTGTTGAGCGACTGCGACTGCGTCACTTCCAGCGCGCGCGCCGAGGCGATCGGGTCGTCGGCGGCGGTCAGCATGCGCCGGTTGGTCGACAGCTGGTTCTGGGTCTTCGCCATCTGCGACTGCAGCGTGTTGAGCTGGGTGGTGGCGTTCTCGTAGATGCTTCGGGTACTGATGCGCATGTTCTATTCTCCGCGGGCTGCCGTATCAGCGCCCGATCGACAGCAGGGTGTCGAAGATGCTGCTGGCGATCTGCATGACCTTGCCGGCCGCCTGGTAGGCCTGCTGGTACTTCAGCAGGTTGGTCGCTTCCTCGTCCAGGTTGACGCCCGAGACGTCGAGCGCGGCGCCCTGCACCTGCTTGAGCAGGGCTTCGTTGGCGCTGGCGTTGACCTGCACTTCGCGCGTCTTGTTGCCGACCGTGCTGACGGTCTGGGCAAAGGCCGACTGGTAGGTCGCCTTGCCGCCGTCGAAGATGTTGGTGGTCTGCAGCGCGGCCAGGGCCTGGATGTTGCGCGTGTCGGCGCTGGCGCCGGTGTTGGCGCTGATGGTGAAGCTGTCGCCGTCCTGGGGCACGCCGCTGGTGCTCACGTTCATGCCGCTGAAGCTGTAGCTGGCGTTGGCCTTGTAGGGCGCGCTGCCGCCGGTATAGGTGGTGGTCGTGCCGTTCAGGGTCATGGTCACGGTGGCGCCGCTCGGGAAGCCCGAGAGGTTGTCGGCGGCGCTGTCGTAGCGCAGCGTGACCGGCAGGCTGGGCGGCGTGCCGAAGAAGCTGCTGTCCACGGCGCCGGCGCTCAGCTTGGCGCTGCCCTTGTTCTCGTTCGGGACGGCGGTCGCGATCGGGGTGGCGGCGGCGATCTGGTTCACGTGGCTCAGAGCCACGTCCATGCCGGAAGCACCGTAAGCGGTCGGGCGCACCAGGTAGTTGTCGCCGGCGGCCGCGTTGCCGGTGATCGTGAAGGCGACGCCGTCCTTCTCGAAGGTGGTGCCGGCCGGGTCGTAGGGTTCGACCTTGGTCTTCTGGCGGTCGGACAGGCGCGTGATGTAGAAGTCGGTGCCGTCGGACTCAATCTTGTAGTCGCTGTCGGTCAGCTTGGTGGGATCCGTGACGGCCGCGCCGACCTTGGCGGTGCTGGTAATGGCGTTGTCTACCGCCGCGCCGACGTAGGCCGGGGCCTGCACGAAGAAATCCTTGCCCTGCTGGCCGGTGGCATCGATGCCGAGCTTGTGCTGGGCGTTGAAGGTCGAGGCCAGGCCGATCGCGAGGCGGCCGATCTGGTTCTGGACGCGGTCCAGGGTATTGGTGCGGAACTCGAGCAGGCCGCCCAGTTCGCCGCCGGCGAGCGCGCTTTCCGGCAGCGCCACCACTTTGTCGGCGGTGGCATAGCCGACCGTCAGGCGGGTCTGGTCGGTCGGCGACTTCATGGTCGCCAGCTGGAACGACTGCTGGCCCACGACCAGCGGCTGGCCGGTGCCGATCGAGACGTTCAGCGCATTGTTGCTGCCGGCCGTGACGGTCGCCTTGACGTGCTTGTTCAGCTCCATCACCAGCTGGTCGCGCTGGTCGAGCAGATCGTTCGGCTGGCGCCCTTCGATCGAGCCGTAGGAGCCGATCTTCCCGTTCAGCTCCGAGATCTGGCGCGCATAGGCGTTGATCAGGTTGACGTTGGTCTCGATCTCGGTGTTCACGCCGGAATCGATCTCTTCCAGGCGCGCGTCGATCTGCTGGAAGCTGCCGGACAGGGTCTCGGCCGCGGACAGCAGGGCCTGGCGCGATGGGCCGGAGGCGCCGTTGCCGGCCACTTCCTGCACCGCCGAGAAGAAGTTCTGGAGCGCCGGCGACAGGCCCGAGGTGGTGTCGGCCAGCAGGTTGTCGATCTGGCTGATCTGGTTGTAGTAGGCGTCGAGCGAGGATTTCGAGGCGGTCGCGGTGCGCACCTGGTTGTTCAGGAATTCGTCGCTGTAGCGCTTGATCTCGGCGATCTTGGTGCCGGTGCCGACAAATCCGTAGCCGAACTCCATCGACGTCGACGTGGCCTGCACCACGCCCTGGCGGCTGTAGCCGTCCACGTTGGCGTTGGTGATGTTGTGGCCGGTCGTCGCCAGCGCCGTCTGCGCCGCGTACAGGCCAGTCTTGCCGATGCTGAGGAGGTTTCCGGACATGTCGTTTCTCTATCTGTTGTTATGTTCTACGGCAGGCATTGCCAAAACTTGAATGCCGCCGCGGTCAGGACACTCGTTACGCCAGGGAGTTCTTGATAATTTTTGACAACTTAGCCCCGTATTGCGGGTCGGTCGCGTAGCCGGCGCGCTGCAGGCCGTGCGCGAAGGCCGAGGCGTCGCCTGCGCTGTCGAGCACTTTTTCGTAGCGCGGATTGTTCGCCAGCATGCGCGCGTAATCCTTGAACGAGTCGCCCGGGGTGTCGTAGGCACGGAACTTCTCGACCTTCTGGTGCGGCTTGCCGTTGATGTATTCGGTGGTCACGGCGGTCGCGACCTTGCCCTTCCAGCCCGGGCCGGCCTTGATGCCGAACAGGTTGTTGGCGTTCGTGCCGTCGGCATTGCGGATCATGCGCCGGCCCCAGCCGGTTTCGAGGGCCGCCTGGCCCAGCATGAACTTGGCCGGCACGCCGGTGACTTCTTCCGCCGCGGCCGCGTGGGCGCCGAGCTTTTCCTGGAAGGCGCGCACGTGGGCCGGCTGGACCCGGCCGGCGCCGTTGATGCCCTGGGTCTGCAGGCCGGCGTCCAGGCCTTCCTTCAGCGGTCCGAGCTTGCCCTTGACCGGGATGTCGAGCGCCTCGGCGACGCCGTTCCTGCCGACCACGGCGGACGCGGTGCCGGCATCGGCGCCGATCGCCAGCGCCTTGGCGTCGGTCTGCACCGACAGCTGGCGCACCAGCACGTCGGCCAGGCCCATGCCGCGCTTGGCCAGGTTCTGGCTGAGCTGCTGGTCGAGCATGGACGTGAACATCTTCGTCTGCTGGTTGTCCATCACGCCTTCCTGGGGCGTGGCCTCGCGCATGGTCTTCATCATCTGGTTGATGAACAGGGCCTCGAACTGGGTCGCGGCGCCGCGCATGGCATCGTTCGAGCCGGCCTTGGCCGACTGCTTCAGTTTGCCGAGGTCCTGGACGTCGAGCGCGAACTTGCTGCTCAGGTCGTGCTTGGAAGGGATCATGCGGCGTCCTTAGATGATCTCGAGTTCGGCGCGCAGCGAACCGGCGGCCTTCAGCGCCTGCAGGATGGCCAGCAGGTCTTGCGGGGTCGCACCGATCGAATTCATGGCCTTGACCACTTCCGCCAGCGAGGCGCCGCCCTTCACCAGCAGCACCTTGCCCGGGTCCTTCTTGACCTCCACGGTCGGGGTGGTCGTGACCACGGTCTGGCCGCGCGAGCCCGGGGCCGGCTGGCTGACGTTCTGGTCGGCGCCGATCGTCACCGACAGGTTGCCGTGCGAGATGGCGCAGGTATCGAGGGTGACGGCCTGGTTCATCACCACCGAGCCGGTGCGCGCGTTCAGGATCACCTTGGCGGCGGCCGCGGCCGGCTTGACGTCGATGTTTTCCAGCAGGCCGATGAAGCTCACGCGCGCATCCGACGAGGCCGGGGTACGCACGCGGATCACGCGCCCGTCGAGGGCGGTGGCGGTGCCGGCGCCGAACTGGTCGTTCACGGCGGTTACCACGCGGCTGGCGGTAGCGAAGTCGGTGTCGTTCAGTTCCAGGCGGATCTGGTTGTTCTCGCCCAGGTTCGACGGCACCGCGCGCTCGACGGTGGCGCCGGCCGAGATCTTGCCGACCGACAGATGGTTGACCTGCACCTGGGCGCCACCGGCGGAGGCGCCCACGCCACCCACCAGCACGTTACCCTGCGCCATGGCGTAGACCTGGCCGTCCGCGCCGTGTAGCGGCGTCATCAGGAGGGTGCCGCCGCGCAGGCTCTTCGCGTTGCCGATCGAGGACACGGTGATGTCGATGGTCTGGCCCGGCTGGGCAAAGGCCGGCAGCGAGGTCGTGACCATCACGGCCGCGACGTTTTTCAGTTGCAGCTGGCCGGTCGGCGGCAGGTTCACGCCCTTCTGCTGCAGCATGGCGATGATCGACTGCACGGTGAACGGGGTCTGGCTGGTCTGGTCGCCGGTGCCGTCCAGGCCCACCACCAGGCCGTAGCCCGACAACTGGTTCTGGCGCACGCCGGCGATGCTGGCCATGTCCTTCAGGCGCTCGGCCTGGGCCATCGGTGCGGCGATCGTGCTTGCGAGAGCGGCGCACAGCGCCAGCAGCGGAAAGGTAAAACGCATCATCACTCCGGAAAAATCAGAACGGCAGCAGCGACTGGAAGAAGCGCGACATCATCGAATTCACCTCGGCGCGGTCGATGCGGCTGTTGGTGCGGTACTCGACGCGCGCGTCGGCCACCACGGTCGACGAGACGACGTTGCCCGTCTGGATGGTGTCGGGGCTGACGAGCCCCGAGAAGCGGATGAACTCGATGCCCTTGTTCATCGCGACCTGCTTCTCGCCGGCGACGATCAAATTGCCGTTGGCAAGCACCTCGGTGACGGTCACGCCGATGGTGCCGGTGAAGGCATTGCTGGCGCTCTGGTTGTCGCCGTCGGCGAACTTGATGCCGCCTTCGGTGCCGACGCTCGCGCCCAGCCTCGACTGCAGCGGGCCCGGCAGGCCAAACGTGGCGCTGCCCGTCTTGTTGCCCGAGCTGGCGCCGCTCTTGTTGGCCGAGGTCTTCTCGACGATGTTGATGGTCAGCAGGTCGCCCACCTGGCGCGCGCGGCGGTCTTCGAACATTGGGCGGTAGCGCGCGGCGTTATAGATGGCGCCATCGGTCGGCGGCGCGACCTCGGCCAGCGCCGGACGCGCGCTGCGCGTTTCCTGCACGATCGAGCTCGGGGTGGTGGCGCAGCCGGTGAGGACCAGGGCGGCCGCGATGAATGCGAGTTTCTTCATGATGTAAACGTGAACGATTACAGCTGGGCCAGCTTCTGCAGCATCTGGTCGGAGGTCGTGATCGCCTTCGAATTGATCTCGTAGGCGCGCTGGGTCTGGATCATGTTGACCATCTCCTCGACCACGTTGACGTTCGAGGTCTCGACGTAGCCCTGCATCAGCACGCCGGCGCCGTTGGTGCCCGGGGTGTTCGCGTTCGGGTTGCCCGAGGCGGTGGTTTCCATGTACAGGTTCTCGCCCTTCGATTCCAGGCCGGCCGGATTCACGAAGGTCATCAATTGCAGGTTGCCGATCTGGGTGGTGGCGGTGGTGCCGGCCGTTTTCACCGACACGGTGCCGTCGCGGCCGACGGTGATCGTCTCGGCGTTGGCCGGAATCGTGATCGGCGGCTGCACCGGATAGCCGCTGGAGGTGACCAGGGTGCCGTTGGAATCGACCTGGAAGGAACCGTCGCGGGTGTACGCCTGGGTGCCGTCGGGCAGCAGCACGGGGAAGAAGCCGGTGCCGTTGATCATCACGTCCTTCGAGTTGCCCGTTTCCTGCGGGTTACCCTGGGTGAAGATGCGCTCGGTCGAGACGGCGCGCACGCCGGTGCCCAGCTGCAGGCCGGACGGCAGGTTGGTTTGCTGCGACGATTGGGCGCCGGGCTGGCGCACGGTCTGGTACAGCAGGTCCTCGAACACCGCACGCGAACGCTTGAAGCCGTTGGTGCTGACGTTGGCGAGGTTGTTGGTGATGACGTCGAGGTTGGTCTGCTGCGCCTCGAGGCCGGTCTTGGCGATGAACAGCGAACGAATCATGGGTTTCTCCTTTTGGCGGCGGGATCGGCAGGTGCCGGCCGCCATGCATAATAGAATTATGCTGGAGAAACACTTAGTTCAAAGCGAGGATCTGGCTGGCTTTCGCGGCGTTATTCTCGGCGTTCTTCATCAGGCTCATTTGCGTTTCGAAGCTGCGCGCCAGCCCGATCATGGTCACCATCGCGTCCACCGCGTTGACGTTGCTGCCCTCCAGGGCGCCGCCGGCGACGCGGACCGCCGGATCCACTTGGGCGTTGCCGCCATCCTTCAGGCGGAACAGGCCGTCGTCGCCGCGCACCAGGTCCTGGGTCGGCGGATTGACCAGCTTCAGGCGGCCGAGGATGACCGGCGCGGCCGGACGCTCGGCGTTCGAGACCGTGGAAATCGTGCCGTCGCCGCCGATGGTGACCGTAACGTCCGGCGGGATCGTGATCGGACCGCCCTCGCCCATGATGGTCTGGCCGCCGGTCGTGGTCAGCACGCCGTTCGGGCTCATCTGCAGGGCGCCATTGCGGGTATAGCTTTCGGTGCCGTCCGGGTTCTGGACCGCGATCCAGCCCGGGCCCTTGACCGCGACGTCGAGGTCGCGCCCGGTGATCTGCAGCGGGCCGGACGAAAAATCGGCGCCGACCGTGTTGTTGACCACGAAAGCACGGGTCGGCAGGCCTTCGCTTTGCACCGGCACGGCGCGGAAGGTGTCGAGCTGGGCACGGAAACCCGTCGTGTTCAGGTTCGCCAGGTTGTTCGAGGTCGTCGCCTGCTGTTCCAGGATGTGCTTGGTGCCGGAGGCGGCGGTGTAGATCAAGCGGTCCATGATTGTTTCCTTCGTTGTACGTGCCGGGTAATGCGTTTCGATGTGCTGCTGTTCCACCGCGTGGGTACAAGTACCCACCCTACCAAACCGTTTTTCGTAGGGTGGGTACTCGTACCCACGCGGCCTCACCGCTTGAACAAACGCGGCGCCGAACCAATCACGCTTAGCGCATGTTCACCAACGTCTGCAACACCGAATCCTGCGTCTTGATGGTCTGCGCATTCGCCTGGTACACGCGCTGCGCGGTGATCATGTTGACCAGCTCGGCGGTCAGGTCGACGTTCGAGGTCTCGACCGCCGACGACTGCAGCACGCCGAAGCTGCCCGAGTCCGGCACGCCGACCAGCGGCGTGCCCGAGTCGGCCGATTCGGCCCAGGCGTTGTTGCCGAGCGGCTCGAGGCCGTTGGGGTTGGTGAAGTTGGCCAGCACCACCTGGCCCAGCGGCTTGCTCTGGCCGTTGCTGTACTGGCCGAGGATGATGCCCTCTTCACCGATCGAGAAACGCTGCAGGTTGCCGGCGGTGTAGCCGTCCTGGACCAGCTTCTTGTCGCTGGTCGAGGTGCCGTACTGGGTGGTGCCGGTGTAGGCGATTTCCATCGTCTGGGTCTGGGCCGAGCCGGTCGACGGGAAGATCGGCAGGTCGATGTTGAACTTGCCGCCGTTCGGGGTGGTCACCGCGTTCAGGGCGCCGTTCTCGTCGAAGCGCAGGGTGCCGATCGGCACCGCCGGGACCTTGACCGCGGCCGCGATGGCCTTGTCGACCTGGTCCGGCGAGGCGCCGGCGATGCGCGCCGCGTCCGCGCCGGCGGCGACGATCGCGGCCTGGCCGGCAGCGTCGGCGCCGGCCGTGCCGGCCGCCGCCGACACCATGCGCGACGCTTCGGTGGCGTAGTTCGCCAGCGCGGCGGCAACCGTCGCCGCCACCGGCGGGATCGCCTTGGTCGCCGCGTCCCAGGCGGCGCGCGCCGCGTTCACGGCGGCGAAGTCGGCGGTGTCGCCCTGCGCGGCCTGCGCCACTTTCAGGTTGGTGATCTCGGTGCCGTCGTTGGCCGCGTAGACGTCCCAGGTGCCCGAGCCGTTCTTCACGTAGAAGGTCGACAGCACGTGCGGATTGCCCAGCGTGTCGTAGACGTCGATCGGGGTCTGCTTGTTGTAGGTGTTGGGGTCGCCCGCGTCGAAGGGATTCACGGCCGGCGCCGCGGCGCGCGAGTCGAGGTTCATCTCGATGCCGACCTTGGCGGTCGAGACCGGCTTCAGGTTGGCGGTGTCGATCCGCAGCGGGATCGGGGCGCCGGCCAGCACCTGGCCGGTGACGCCCACGCCGTAGCCGGTCAGCTTCGAACCGGCCGCGTTGACCATGTAGCCTTCCTTGTCCAGCGAGAATTGGCCGTTGCGGGTGTACTGCACCATGCCCGAGGACACGGTACGGAAGAAGCCCTGGCCGTTGATCGCGATGTCGAGCGAGTTGTTCGAGGATTCGATATTGCCTTGGGTGAACTGCTGGGCGATCTGCGACACCTTGGTGCCGATACCGGCCGTCATGCCGCCGGCGCCGTTCAGCGAGCTGGCATACACGTCGGCGAACTGCGCCTGCGCGCCCTTGAAGCCGACCGTGCTGGCGTTGGCGATGTTGTTACCGATGACGTCCAGCGATTTCGCAGCACCATTCAAGCCGCTCAGACCTTGTTGAAAAGACATGTGGTTCTCCTGAAAGAATTGGGGTAGCGGCTTATTTAAAGCACTTGTTTGATGTCGGCGAGGGTCACGGCCCCCTTGCCCGCGAGGTTCAACTTGACCCCGTCCTTGGAATTGGTGCTGACACTGGCCACGCTGTCGAGCGTGAGGCCCTTGACGTCGGTCAGCGGCTGGCCGCCGCGGGTGGCGACGATGCGGAAGGTGTAGCCGCCGTCGGCGAGGGTGGCGGCGTCGACCGCGTCCGAGCTGCCGTCCCAGGCCAGCGGGGTGGCGCCGGCTTCCATCGCGCCCATCTCGATCGTGGCCACGTCCTTGCCGGTCTTCGGATCGGTCACGATCACCTGCACGTTGTCGGCCGCGGTCGCCAGGTCGATGCCGAACACCGACTGGCCTTTCACCAGCGTCAGGTTGCTGCCTTCGACCAGCACGCCATGGCCGATCAGGTTGGTCGCCGCCAGCGCCTCGCTCGACTGGTAGCTCGACTTCAGCGTCTCCAGCGTCTCGTTCAGCTTGTTCACGCCGGTCACGGTCTGGAGCTGGGCCAGCTGGCTGGTCACCTGGGCGTTGTCGAGCGGGTTCAGCGGGTCCTGGTTCTTCAGCTGGGTCACGAGCAGGGTCATGAACTTGTCGGTATCGGCCTGGACGCCGTCCTTCTCGGTCTTCTTGGCGTTCATGGTCGCCATCAGGTCGTTGATCGAGGTGCCGGCGGCGGCGCTGTTTACGGTGGACATATCGGTGGCTCGTTAGGATTATTGACCCAGGGTCAGGGTTTTCAGCAGCATGCTTTTCGCCGCGTTCATGGTTTCGACGTTGTTCTGGTACGAGCGCGAGGCCGACAGCATGTTCACCATCTCGTCCACCGCGTTCACGTTCGGCATCGAGACATAGCCCTTCTCGTCGGCCATCGGGTGCTTGGGATCGTAGACCTGCTTCAGGGGCGACGGATCTTCGACCACTTCGCGCACCTTGACGCCGGTGCCGCCGGTGGCCATCGGCACCGCCTCGAACACGACCTGCTTGGCGCGGTAGGCTTCGCCGGTGCTCGAGGTGGCGCTGTCGGCGTTGGCGAGGTTGCTGGCGACCGTGTTCAGGCGCTGGGCCTGGGCGCTCATGGCCGAGCCGGAGACATTGAAGATATTAAAGAGCGACATGATGGCTGACCTCTGAAGGCTTATTGACCGTTCTGGATCGCCGCCAGCAGGCCGCGGATCTGGTGGTTGATCATGGTGATGCCGGCTTCGTAACGCAGCGCGTTGTCGGCGAACTGGTTGCGCTCGACGTCCATGTCGACCGTGTTGCCGTCGACCGCGCCCTGCACCACGCCGCGGTAGAGCACCGGGGTGCCGTCCGGCAGCGCCTTGCCGTCGGCGGCCGGCTGCTGGTGGCGCGCATTGGTGGCGGCCAGCGGATTGCCGGGGTTCGCCGCGCGCGACAAGGCGCCCTGCATGGCGCTGGCGAAGTCGATGTCGCGCGCCTTGAAGTTCGGGGTGTCGGCGTTGGCGATGTTGGACGCCAACAGTTCCTGGCGCTGCGACCGCAGGGACAGCGCCGTTTCGTTGAAGCGTAAGTAGTTGTCGAGTTTGCCGATCATGCCGCCTCCGGACAGATTTCTGGTTGGGACAGCGTGAATCATACGTTTGGGCAACACAACCCAATCGAACGATAAGGCGCCCCAAACCCCGGCTATTCAAAGTTTCACTGCGGCATCAAGACGCCTAAGATGGCAGGCATCGAAAAGCATTCTTTTGCCATGTTCAAGAATTTGAGATTGTTCACCCTCCTGCTGCTGGCCGCGCCGCTGGCGCTGGCACAGACGCCAGGCGCGCGCCAGGACGGCGCCGCGCTGCGCAAGGTGGCGGAACACTATCTGCAGACGCAAAGCGCCGGCCTGCCCGGCAAGGTGACAGTGAAGATCGGCGCGGTCGACCCGCGCCTGTCGCTGCCGGCCTGCCCGGCGCCGGAAGCCTTCCAGCAGCCGGGCGCCCGGCCCTGGGGCAAGACCACGGTCGGCGTGCGCTGCACGGCCCCGAGCTGGAGCATGTTCCTGCAGGCCCAGGTGACGGTGATCGCCGACTACGTGACCGCCGCCGTGCCGCTGGCCCAGGGCCAGGCCATCGAGGCCGGCCAGCTGACCACGATGCAGGGAGATATTGCCGCCATGCCGAACGGGATCGTCACCGAGATGGCGCAGGCGATCGGCCGCACGCCCATCGTTTCGCTGCCGGCCGGCGCCCCGCTGCGCCTCGATTCGCTCAAGAGCAAACCGGTGGTGCAGCAGAACCAGGCGGTGCGTATCGTTTCTCGTGGGGAAAACTTCTCGGTCTCGGGCGAAGGCAAGGCGATTGGCAATGCCGGCGAGGGCCAGGTGGTGCAGGTACGCACCCCGCGCGGGGCGATCATCAGCGGCACGGCGCGGATGGGGGGCATCGTCGAAGTGGCATTGTAAAAAAACTTCTTTGTTTGCGGATCCGCGCTAAAGTTTGGGCCTGTACGGCCGTTACACAGTGCAGATCCC
Organism: Massilia haematophila; assembly: GCF_042647645.1. Taxonomy (NCBI): domain Bacteria; kingdom Pseudomonadati; phylum Pseudomonadota; class Betaproteobacteria; order Burkholderiales; family Oxalobacteraceae; genus Massilia; species Massilia haematophila. Next base: position 2,972,462 of record NZ_JBHRVV010000001.1, read on the forward strand.
GGAGTTCCTGCTCCGAACAGAGAAGGATGATGCTGTGAAAATCAACGATACCCTCAAAGGCCCGCAAGGCCTGCAACAACAGAATCAGACCACGGCAGCCAACGCGAAGCAGGCGGAAAAGGCTGCCGCCACCGCCGCCCCGGCCCAGACCGACAGCGTACGCCTGTCGTCGCAAGCCCAGGCAACGAGCGGTACCGGCAAGGCGAACGAAGTGTTCGATGCCAAGAAAGTTGAACGTATCAAGATGGCAATTGCCGATGGGCAGTTCCAAGTCAATTCCGAAAGGATCGCGGACGGCTTGCTCGATACCGTGCGCGACCTGCTCCACTCACGCAACCGATAAAGCGATATGACCAGTCCGAACGCCACCCTCCCCGCCGAACGCCAGCGCATCGACGCACTGGTGGAACTGATGAAGCAGGAACAGCAACTGCTGGTGGCGGCGGATGCGGACGGACTGGCAGAAGTGACGCCACGCAAGGTCGCGCTGGTGCAGGAACTGGCGCAACTCTCGCGCCAGCGCCACGCGACCCTGGGCGGCGCGGGTTTTCCCGCGGCGGAAGCGGGCATGGCCCCCTGGCTGGCGGCGCACGGCGACGAGGCTGTGCGCTCATCCTGGTCCGAACTGCTGGCACGCACGGCGGAGGCCAAGGAACTGAACCGGGTGAATGGCATGCTGATCAATCGCCAGATGGCGCATAACCAGACCGTGCTGCAGGCGCTGCGTACGCCGACCGGCGGCGCGGAATCGACCTTGTATGGGGCCAACGGGCAGACCTTTGGCGCCGGGGCGTCGCGGCGGTTCGTGCTGGGCTGAGGTTTACTTTCTTCTCTTTTGATGACGGCCGCATGCGGCCGTTGTTGTTTCCGGGTGCGCTCAAGACCTGGCCAGCTGGCGTCGCTCGATTGCGCCGCCTCGCGCCGAAAGCTGACCCATCTGGACCGTTCTAAACCGGCAACGCTGCAGATACGAGAGCGTGCAGTTCGGCCTGACAGGCGCCGCTTGGCTTGCCCGCATCGCACAAGCTCCGATGCGTTGGTGGTCCGGGCACGCCCCGGATGGCCGCAGCGTCAAGCCGCACGCTAGAGCGTGCTCTCGGTTGCGGTGCAACAAATTATCTCCTAACATACCCATCAATGATGCATTTAAAGCAAATTTTTGGAGGGTATGATCTTGCTTCCCCTTCCCTACACCCCGGATGTCGAAACGGTCGCTGAAGACGAAGCGCGCCTGACCGAAGAGATCGTCGAACGGATGGCGGCTACCAACCGCTGCGCCTTCGAGCGCCACCGCCACGGGATCCGCGACGCCCATGCGAAGTCGAACGGCCTGCTGGTGGGCGAGCTCGAGGTCCATGCGGATTTGCCGCCCGAGCTGCGCCAGGGGATCTTTGCCGAGGCGCGCACTTACCAGGTGGTCGCGCGCCTGTCCTCGGCGCCCGGCGACATCCACTCCGACAAGATTCCCGCCCCGCGCGGCTTTGCGCTCAAGGTGATGGGCGTAGACGGCGAACGCCTGTCGCCCGACATTGCCGGCGCCAACCAGGACTTCCTGATGGTGAACTTCCCGGTGCTCGCTTTCGGCACCATCCCGAAGTACAAGCAGATGCTGGCGCTGCTCGAAGCGAACGCGCATGCGCCGGACACCTTCCAGCGCCTGGTCGCCGGCACCGCGCGCGGCGCGAAGGAACTGGTGCAGGCACTGGGCCTGGAGCCGGGTGCCACCCTCGAAGGCCTGGCGCGCGACAACCACCATCCGCTCGGCGAGACCTACCACACGCAGGCGGCAATCCGCTTCGGCGACTACATCGCCAAGCTTGCGCTCGCGCCGAAGTCCGCGGAGGTACGCGCGCTGGCCGGCCAGCCGCTGCGCGAGGTGCACGACGCCTGCATGCGCGACGCCGTCAGCGCCTTCTTCGCCGAACAGGGCGCGGAATATGAACTGTCGGCGCAGCTGTGCGTCGACCTGGCGGCGATGCCGGTCGAGGACGCCGCCATACCGTGGAGCGAGGCGCGTTCCCCGCACCGCCCCATTGCCACGCTGCGCTTCCCTGCGCAGCCCAGCGCCACGCCCGGACGCCAGGTGTACGGCGACGACGTCCTGTCCTTCAACCCCTGGAACGGCATCGAGGCGCACCGGCCGCTGGGCGGCATCATGCGCATCCGGCGCGCGGCCTATGAGCGTTCGAGCGCATATCGCCACACGATGAACGCGCGACCGCGCACGGAGCCATCGCAGCCTTCCGACATTCCCGACTGAGGAGCCAGAACCATGACCGAGAAAACCACCGATCCGCGCCTGGACGACGAAACCTGGCTGCAGGAAGTCAGGCGCCGCATCGACGCGGTGGCGCACGACGCGCCGCATCTTGCGAAGATCGCGCTGGAAGCGATGGTGCGAAAGCACAATCCCGACCTGAAGGGCAGCGCCAGATCGGCCGGGCGCGCCGGCAAGCAATCCGGCAACGTGTCCGAGCTGACCGCCATCGCGCAGCTCAAGCCGGGCGGCGCCGACCGCCTGCGCCGCATTTTCGATCTCACCAACGGCAATATGGACGGCGCCCAGCGCGTCTCCACCTTGCACGACATGCGTTTCGTCTTCTTCGACAACGACACCCGCATCCTGTTCGCCACCACCTATGACGGCGACTGGGACAGCTACATCAACGATTTCGCGACCAAGATCCCGGAACTGATGGACCTGCTGTTTGCGAACGTGGAAGGCTGGCCCGGCATCGCCAGTCCGCAAGTGAAGGACTTCATTGCCGCGCACCAGATCGACGCCGCCGGCTGGTTCGTCGCCAATCCGCAGGTGACAGTGGTCGATACCCGCCGCTACCAGCGCATGGAAAAGGCGCTGGATGCCTTCTTCGATGCCATGGCCGCGCATCCGCCCGCGGACGAGACGACGCGCAAGGCGCTCGATACGCTCACGGCCGCGATCTCGCAGCCGGAAGGGGTGGATTACTGACATGAGCCTGCTCACCGATCTGAAGGCGCGCTTCCGGCGCGAACGGGTCACGCTGGCCCTGGACGACATCCAGGCCCTGATCCTGCGCTCGCGCCCCGAACCCTATGTCGGCATCCACGCGATGCTGCATATCGACGAGGCGGAGGGAGGACGCGACCTGGTGCGCCGCCTGGCCGCCCACATTCCCTCCGCAGCTGGCTGGACCGACGACCGCGAAGCCTGGATTGGCGCAGCTCTCAGTTTCCAGGGCCTGAAGGCGCTGGGCCTGCCGGAATCCTCGCTGAAGAGTTTTCCCCTGCCCTTCCAGCAAGGCATGGCGGCACGCGCCGAACAACTGCGCGACATCGGCGGCAATGCGCCCGAACACTGGGACGAGGCCTTTCGCCCCGGCGCCTGCCACCTCGCGCTGACGATCTATGCGCGCGACGAGGCCGCGCTCGACGTCGCGCGCGCCAAGGCCATGGGCGAACTGGCGCGCTCGCACGGCGTGACCCTGGTCGGCACCCATGCCTTCGGCGCCGATGCCGACGCCAAGAACCCCTTCGGCTTCCGCGATTCGATTTCGCAGCCGGCAGTCGCCGGCAGCGGCGTCGATCCGGTGCCGGGCCAGGAGCGTGCGATCGCGGCCGGCGAATTCATCCTCGGCGAAGACAGCGAGAGCGGGGCGCCGGTGGCGATGCCCGATCCGCCTGAATTGGGGCGCAACGGCTCCTTCGTGGTGCTGCGCAAGTACGCCAGCCAGGTCGGCGCCTTCAATGATTTCGTGCGCAGCCATGCCTCCGGCGAGCAGGAGGAAGAGCTGCTGGCCGCCAAGCTGGTCGGGCGCTGGCGCAGCGGCGCGCCGCTGATCCTCGCGCCCGAGCATGACGATCCGGACCTGGGCGCCGACCCGACTCGCAACAACGATTTCGATTTTTCGAAGGACCCACGCGGCTTCGTATGCCCGCATGCGTCCCACATGCGGCGCCTGAACCCGCGCGACAGCAAGCTGACGATCCTGACCGACGTGAACATCCACCGCATCATTCGACGCTCCTCGACCTTCGGCCCCAAATGGCGCCGCGACGTGACGGCGGCCGACGATGTGCATGGCGACCGCGGCATCTTCTTCATCTTCATCAGCGCGCGCGCTTACGACACCATCGAGTTTCTCCAGCAGGAGTGGATCAACCGCGGCAACTTCATCGACCTTGGTGCCGAGCGCGACGCCGTCGTCGGCCTGCACGAGACGCCCGGCAGCTTCACGCTGCCGCAGCCGCCGGTGAGACGCCGACTGGACGGCGTCGCCACCTTCAATCGCCTGAGGGGCGGCGAATACCTGTTCATGCCGTCGCTGAGCGCCCTGCGCTGGATCGGCGAGGCCGGCTGGACAGGCTAGCGGTCCGATGGAGCTGGAGATGGCAAGAGCCAACAACATCCAGCTTCCGTGACATCGAACGAGATATTCGAGCAGGTCAGGCGTTGATACTTGCCTTTCAATGCGATGCACTCAGCGGCTCCGATTGGGCGTCGCGGCGGTTCGTGCTGGGTTGAGGCTTACTTTCTTATCTTTCAACAATGGCCGCTGACGCGGCCGTTGCTGTTTCTGTTTCCGGGGCCAACTCCACCCATCCCGTGAGCAGGTGACTAAGAGCGACCGGCGCCACCGTTCCGTCCTTTGCTGTTTGCGTACACCCACGTGTATTCAGCGCCAAACAGGAAAATCTGCGCAGAATAATAAAACCACGCGACAAGAATCACAAAAGAGCCGGCTGCGCCAAAGCCCGAGGCCACGCTCGATTTCGCAAGGTACAAGCCGATCAAGGATTTGCCTACGTTGAAGAGCAAGGCTGTTACCGCGGCCCCCATCCACACATCGTGCCAGGATATCTTCGCGGTCGGCATGATCTTGTAGATCATCGCAAACAGCACTGTGAAGAGGGCAAACGACGCAGCGAAATTCAGGACACTCGCCAGCACGCTTTCCGCTGCATTTCCCCCGCCCAACCATTCGCTCGTCGCCGCGAGCGCAGCGCTGACGACAAGGGACACCATCAGCATGAAAGCGAGTCCGAGCACCAGGCCGAAGGATAAGATGCGGCTGCGCACCCACCCCCAAATGCCTGAAGGTTTTTCTTTCGCCGGCACGCGCCAGATGCGGTCCAGATCGGTTTGCAGTTCGGCGAAAATGGCCGTGGCGCCCAGCAGCAGCAGAAAACCGCCAACGATACTGGCGACGATCCCGGTGGACGGTTCACGCGCGGCTTGAAGCAAGCCCTGCACCGCCGTCGCTCCTTCCTTCCCCATGATGCCTTGAAGCTGCGCGATGATTGCGCCTTGTGCGGCGTCCTGTCCAAATACCAACCCGGCAATCGCGATGACGAGGACCAGTAGCGGCGCCAGGGAAAACAGTGTGTAGTACGACAGCGCCGCCCCCATGCTCGGGGCGTAATCATCGATCCATGCATTTCCTGCCGCCAGAATGATTTGCCACTGCCTGCCGACCCAGCTCTTCGAAGTTTGCTCGAACCTTGGGTGCGGCGGGGTGCTTGTGGCTGTATCCGTGTCCTTTGCATCGACTGTATCCGCGTCCTTTGCATCGGATGTGCGGTTCTCTGAACGCGTCACAACATATTCTTTTGCTTCCTGGACCGGGGCGGATGCGGGAACACTGGCATTCTTCACTGCCGAGGCAAGAAACGCTGCCAGAGGAACGATAAAACTACCCGCCTTCATCGTATCGCCGCTGTCGTCGCTGCGTTCCACTGCCCTGCTGAGCCTACTGGGCCTGCTCGACCGACTGGGCCAACTGAATACAGGCGTTTTTTTGCGTCTGACGAGGGCATAGCCCGCCGCTGCGATGCCCAGCACAGCGGCGCCACGCACATACGGAGAGGAAAGCACATCCGAGGCCTTCGATTTGAACACCTCGAACTGCGCATTCGCTCTCGGCTCGGCGGCAGTCACGCGGGTTTCTGCTTCATGCTTTTCTTGATCGGTAGCGCTCATATTGTCCTCATGTGGTCGGCATGCGTGCCGGGCCGCCGGGGCGTGACGGCGGCGTGACGGCGAAATGGCTGGTTTCCACCTTAAGCCTTTCATAAGGACGGGTCAGTACGGTGACTCACCGTCTGCAGATGCAAAAGCGGATTGTGCATCCGGCACATGCCATTCAGGAGACTGTTCAATTGATTGCGGTATACGAATCAAGTTTGCGACAACGCGAGCCTGGTATCGCGTGGGTTCGAGAACCCACCCTACAAACCTTGCCTTAGCGCAAGCACCATCACTCCCAACGGGCACACAGTATTCCTTGGAGTCATTTTTCGACGGAGGAATCCATGCGACGCCCTGCCCTTTACACCGCTGCCGCCCTGCTGCTGGCCTGCGCCCTGCCCGCCCATGCTCTCGGCGAGATCGCCGTTACCGTCACGCCCGACCAGCCGGCGCTCGGCAAGGGCGACGACGTCAACGTCACCGTTACCCTGACCAACACCGGCAGCACGCCCCAGCGCCTGCTGAAGTGGCGCACGCCCTTCGTGCCGGCGGAGCACGCGCTGTTCCAGATCACGCGCGACGGGCTGCCGGTGCGCTATCTCGGCCGTCACGTGAAGCGCGCGGCGCCGACCGAAGCGGATTACATCGTGCTGGCACCGGGCGAATCGCGCAGCGCCCGCGTCGAGCTGTCGAAGCTGTACGAGATGCAGGTCACGGGCGCTTATTCGGTGCGCTACCACACCAGCAATGCCGCGCCCAGCGCCAAGGCGGGGGCCGACATCGTGGTCGGCGACATCGCGTCGAATCCGGCGGCGATCTGGATCGAGGGCCGCCTGCCGCGAGGTATCGTCACGCCTAGCCTGGCCGCGCCCAGCGGCCCGGCCGGCCTGAGCTTCAGCCAGTGCTCGAACGCCCAGCAGGCCTCGATCACGAACGCCTTTGCCGCCGGCACCGCGATGGCCACCGATGGCGTGGAATACCTGACCAGCCGCAAGCAGCAGGGTCCGCGCTACGTGAACTGGTTCGGCACGCACGAGGCGGCGCGCGTGACCACGGCCACGAACAATTTCACGGCCATCAAGAACGCCTTCGAGACCAAGCCGGTGAAGGTCGACTGCGGCTGCGACGAGCCGTATTTCGCCTACGTCTACCCGGGGCAGCCCTACAACATCTATGTCTGCCGGGCCTTCTGGAGCGCGCCGCTAACCGGCACCGATTCGATGGGCGGCACCCTGCTGCACGAGATGAGCCATTTCGACGTGGTGGCCGGCACCGACGACCACGTCTACGGCCAGAGCGGCGCGGCCGAGCTGGCGCGCACCGCGCCGCAGCGGGCGATCAACAATGCCGACTCGCACGAGTATTTCGGGGAGAACACACCGCCCTTGCAGTAAAGGATGACTAGCACGGCTGAGCAGCAAAAGCCAGCGAAATATTAAAAAACCTGCACATCTATTAGTCTTGCGCAAAGAAGCTGCGCACTATTCGATGCGCATTGCTGCCGGCTCATGAAATGTTCAGTATGTAAGTGAGTTTTCGTTAGATTGAGATCAAGCTTTCTGCGAGAACTCGTCAATAACAAGGCCGTACCTTGGCCATGACAACTTACATACGGAGAGCAAACATGAGCTGGAACAGCATCCTGAAGTCGGCAGTCGGTATCGCGGCACTGGGCGTGGCCTTTGGCGCGCAGGCGGGGTCGAATGGCGTGAAGGTCTCGGTCACGCCCGAGAAAAACATGCTCGGCGCGAGCGACGACGTGGTGGTCAAGGTGACGATCACGAACACCTCGAACAGCCCGCAGTATGTGCTGAAGTCGCGCACCCCGTTCGAGGGCCTGAGCGCGCCGCTGTTCGACATCACCCGCGACGGCCAGAAAGTGATCTACACCGGCGCCCTGGTCAAGCGCGCCAAGCCGACCGCGGCCGACTACTACCTGCTCAAGCCGGGCGCCTCGCACACGGTGAAAGTGGAACTGTCGGCCCTGTACGACATGAGCGTGACGGGCGACTACGCGATCCGCTACCGCACCGCTTCGCCGGATCTGTTCCTGGGCAACAAGGGCCGTCTCGGCGGCGAGGTCAGCGCGGCCGCCGGCGGCGCCGAGATCGGCGAGCTGCAATCGGATGCCGCTGCGCTCTACATCGAGGGCCGCCTGCCGCGCGGCGCGGCCTCGCCGATTCTGGAAGCGCTCAAGCAGCAGGGCGGCACCGTGACCGCGGCCGCGACCAGCTACGCGAACTGCACCGCCTCGCAGCAGTCGACCATCGCCTCGGCGATCTCGACCGCCAAGACCATGAGCAACGGCTCGGTCACCTACATGGCCAAGACCACGATAGGGCCGCGCTACACCAAGTGGTTCGGCACCGCGACCTCGAGCCGCGTCTCGACCGTGCGCTCGCACTTCAACGCGATCAAGAGCGCGTTCGACAACCAGAACGTGGTGGTCGACTGCGGCTGCAACGACAGCGCCTACGCCTACGTGTATCCGACCCAGCCCTACCGCATCTACGTCTGCCGCGCCTTCTGGAACGCGCCGCTGACCGGCACCGATTCGAAGGGCGGCACCCTGGTGCACGAGATGAGCCACTTCAACGTCGTCGCCGGCACCGACGACCACGTGTATGGCCAGAGCGGCGCGGCCAGCCTGGCGATCAGCAATCCGTCGCTGGCCGTCGACAACGCCGACTCGCACGAATACTTCGCCGAGAACACCCCGGCGTTGAATTGATCGGCTAATTTGCCGATTATTTGCCGATGTGGATGAAGGTCAGCGGCCGCGCGGGGCTTTGCGACGGCTTGTCGAGCTGCTTCACATCGGCCAGGTAAGGGCCGTCATAGCCGATCTGGTAGCTGTGACGGCCTGCCACGAAGGCGTACGAGGGCGTGATGTCGATCGTGTTCTTCACTTCCTTGCCCGGCGCGACCGGCACGTAATCGTCCGCCGTCAGCGCCGCGCGCTTCACCATCTTGCCGGTGTAGTCGAGCGGCCGGCCGTCGAAGGCGCGCACGTCGAAGCGGCGCCCGCTCAGTTCCTTCTCTTCCGCCATCTCGCGCGGGACCCAGATGGTCTGCTTGCCGTAGTTGTACACCGTCAGGTGCACCAGCGCGCGGCCGTTCACGGATTCGACTTCGATCTTGTTTCGGACTGCCACTTGGGGGTCTCCGGGGGCGGCGCCCGCGAGTGCGGGCAGGAAGCTGGCCGCGGTCAGCGCAGTTAGGGCGGTCAGCAGGAAGGGTCGGCGTTGCATGGGTGCTCCATATGCTTGTGTGATTCCATTGTGCGGGCGGGAGCCGGAAATGCCAAGGGGCGGGGTGAGTTTGACGTTCCGTGGTAGCGAAGGGTGATCGCGTGGGGTCGAGACCCCACCCTACGCAACCTGTTACCCGTAGGGTGGGGTCTTGACCCCACCGTATAGAATGCCTGATGAAAGATTATTTCATCGGAACCAACAAACTGAAATTTTCTTTCACTCCGGCTTCGCCGCCAGGATCGTCACCGCCACCCGCCGATTACGCGCCCTGCCCGCCTCGTCCTCGTTCGATGCCACCGGCCGGTTCTCGCCATGCCCGACCGCTGTCAGGCGCGCCGGGGCAATGCCATTCTCGATGAAGAGCCGCACCACGCTGCTGGCGCGCACGGCCGAGAGTTCCCAGTTCGATGGAAACAACGGATTGGCGATCGGCACGTTGTCGGTATGCCCCTCAACCTCGATCGCATGCGGATCGTCCTTCAGCAGGCCGGCGACCACGCCCAGCGTCGCGCGCGATGCCTCGCCCAGCGCCGCCTGGCCCTGCGCGAACAGCACGCTCTCGCTGATCTCGACACTGACGCCGCGCGCGGTCTGCACCACGCGCACCTTGCCCGATTCGACCAGCGGCGCCAGCGAAGCGCCCAGGTCGCGCGCCAGGGTATTCATGCGTTCGCGGTCACGCCTGGCCGCCTCCGCCCGCTTGCGCGCGATGATGCCCGACAGCGGTAGCGGCTCGAGCGTGCTGCTGGCCTGCGGGGTCTGCGGATTGCCGCCGAAGGCGCTGCCCAGGGCGTCGGAGAGCACCTTGTACTTGCCCTCGTTGACGATGGAGATGGCGTACATCACGACGAAGAAGGCGAACAGCAGCGTGATCAGGTCGGCGTAGGAAATCAACCAGCGGTCACGGTCCTCGCCATGCGGCTGCGCATCGTCGTAGCGTTTGCGCGCCATGTCAGCGCTTCGCCAGCAGGCTGGCCACGCGCTCTTCCACCACACGGGTGTGGTTGCCGCTGGCCAGGTCGTGGAAGACCTCTGTGAGGATCTCGTACTGCACCACCTGGTCGGCGACGATGGCCTTCAGCTTGTTGCCGACCGGGAGGAAGAACAGGTTGGCCAGCCCCACGCCGTACACGGTCGACACGAACGCCACCGCGATGCCCGAACCGAGCCGCGACGGATCGGACAGGTTTTCCATCACGTGGATCAGGCCCAGCACCGCGCCCAGGATGCCGATGGTCGGCGCGTAGCCGGCCGCCGATTCCCAGATGCGCGCGGCCTGGCGCTCGGCGAATTCGAAAGCGTTGATCTCGGTTTCCAGCAGGTTGCGCAGCTTCTCGGGCTGGATGCCGTCCACCACCAGGCGCAGGCCCTTCTGGATGAACGGATCCTTGGTGCCCATGTACTGCTCGAGCGAGAGCAGGCCGTCGCGCCGCGCCGTCAGGCTCCACAACGCGATCGCGCTGGCCAGCGGCTGGCGCTGGCTGCGCGGCGGGAAGAACACCCAGCGCAGCATGCGCATGCCGCGCAGGAAGCTGCGTGCTTCGGATTGCAGCAGCACCGCGCCGAAGGTGCCGACGACGACGATGGCGAAGGCCGCCGGCTGGAACAGCGAGGCGAAGCGGCCGCCGTCGAGCGTGTGCCCGACGAACAGGCCGGCCAGCGCCAGCGCCAGGCCGATCAGGCTGGCGAAGTCCACAGTCTCTCCCGCAGCGAGGCACGCAGGCGCGCCACGGCTTGCGTGTGCAGCTGCGACACGCGCGATTCGGAGACGCCGAGGACGGCGCCGATTTCCTTCAGGTTCAGCTCTTCCTCGTAATAGAGGCCCATCAGGATCTTCTCGCGCGGCGGCAGGTTGTCGATCGCCTCGATCACGGCCGAGCGGAAGTCGGTGTCGAGCAGCGCGCGCAGCGGGTCGGCGTCGTCGACCGCGTACCGGTCGAGGAAGCTGTCGTTGCCGTCGTCCTCGTGGAAGTCCTCGTAATAGACCAGCTGGTGGCCGCCGCCTTCGAACAGCATGTCCTGGTAATCCTCGAGCGGCAGGTTGAGCGATTTTGCGACTTCCGATTCGCTCGGCGGGCGGCCCAGGCGTTGCTGCAGCGTGGTCATGGCGGTCTCCACTTTCTTCATGTTCTGGCGGGTGCTGCGCGGCATCCAGTCGTTGGCGCGCAATTCGTCGACCATCGCGCCGCGGATGCGCAGCACGGCATAGGTCTCGAACTGGGCCCCGTGGTTGTCCTCGTAGCGGTTGATGGCGTCGAGCAGGCCCATCATGCCGGCCTGGATCAGGTCGTCGACCTCGACCGAGGGCGGCAGCTTGGCCTTCATCTGGTGCGCCAGGCGCTTGACCAGCGGCTGGTGCTGGGTGAGCAAGTGATTCTTGTCCGCTTTCCCTTTGACGGTATACATGCTTGTGCTTTTTTCTTAAGAGCCGACGCGTACATTGAAACCGGCGTCAAAACCAGCGCCGCCGTGGCGCCCCACTTGGGCCATGCCCGGCAAGGCGAAGCGCCCGGCGAGCCGGCGGAACGCCACCGACGCCCCGGCCAGCGGGAAGGCGTCGACCACGGTGCGCCCGAGGCGGGCCGCGCGGTGCAGGTATTCGTCGGCCGGCACCGAGCCCATGGAACTCAAGGTTACTGCAAGGTAACGACTTGCCGCCGATGCCATATTATCGTAAACCACCTTGGCCTCAGCCTCGGTGGCCCCGGTGATCAGGATGCCGAAAGGACGGCGCCCGAACTCCTGGGCCAGGCGCTTGATCAGCGCATAGGCGTTGGTGATCGAGGTGGCGCTGTTCGAGACCTGCACCACGATTTCGGAATCGGCCAGCATCGGCACGGCGAAGCCGCCTTCGCGGTTCAGTTCGCCGTCGACGATGACGATGCCGCCCTGCCCTTTCACCATGACGTCGAAGGCCTTCGCCAGGCGGCGTTGCTCATCGCTTCCGGTACGCGGCACGACGCCGTCGCGCGCCAGCAGGGCAACCTGGAAACCCTGCGGCGCCTGCTGGACCACCTGGTTCAGCGCGCACTCCTGGCGCGCCACCTGCATCAAACTGACGTGGCGTTCCATCTCCAGGTGGCGGGCGACGCCCAACTCGCGTTGGCAGGCGTCGACGATCATCACCTCGTTGCCGGCCTGGGCCAGCGAGGCGCCCAGGTTGACCAGCATCGCGGCCTTGTCGTCGCCCGGCGTGGCCGAGAGGAACGTCACCACGCGCGGCTTCGGCCCGGCCAGCATCCGGCGCAGGCCTTCGGCCTGGTCGAAGTCGAAACTAGCCAAGGCGCACCCCGCGCAGGCTGCTGTCGCCGGCGACGTTGCCGGTATGCGCCATCACCAGCGGCAGGTCGGCGTCGTCGAACTGGTTGCCGGCGTCGCGGCGGCCGCGAAAGGCGCGGTCGACCAGCATGGCGCGGTCGGCCAGGTGCAGGTCTTCCGGCACGCGCTGGCCGTTCGAGATGTAATGCAGGTTCAGTTTCTGGCGAATCACGACGTCGAGCACGCTGCCGATCGAGGCGGCTTCGTCGAGCTTGGTCATGATGCAGCCGTGCAGGCCGCTGCCCTGGTAGGCGCGCACCACTTCGTTCAGGGTCTCGCCGGTGGCGGTCGCGTTCAGGCACAGCAGGCGCTTCACATCCGCGCCGGCGCCGGCCAGCATCGACACCTGCTCGGTGACCATCTGGTCGCGCTGCGACATGCCGATGGTGTCGATCAGCACGGTGTGCTTGTTCTTGAGCTCTTTCAATGCAATGCGCAGGTCGGCCTCGTCCTTCACCGAGTGCACCATCACGCCCAGGATCTTGCCATAGATGCGCAGCTGCTCGTGGCCGCCGATACGGTAGGCGTCGGTGGTGATCAAAGCGAGCTTCTCGGGACCGTGGCGCATCACGCAGCGCGCCGCCAGCTTGGCGGTGGTGGTGGTCTTGCCGACGCCGGTCGGGCCGACCAGGGCGAACACGCCGCCCTTGTCCAGCAGCGAGTCTTCGTCGGCCATGGTGGTCAAGTTACGGGCCAGCACGGTCTTGATCCAGCGCATCGCCTCTGCGGCATCCTTGTTGGCCGGCATCTTGTCGATCAGGTAGCGCGACAGCGACGCCGAGAAGCCGGCCGCCAGCATCTCGCGCAGCACGACGGCCTTCTGCGGCTCGCGCTGCTGGGTGCTGCCCCAGGACAGCTCGGCCAGCTGGCTTTCCATCATGCCGCGCATGGCGCGGATCTCGCTCATCATGCCGTTCATCTCGGCGGCGGCCGATTCGCGCGCCTGGGCGACCGCGGCCTGCATCATCTGGGTCATGGCGGCCATGTCGAAGGCCGGCTCCGCGGCCGGCGCAGGCGCGCGGCGCGCGCTGAAGGCGGCTTCGAATTCCGGCTCCATCTGGGCGGCGCGGCGCGGGGCGAAGACGTGCTCCGGCGCTGGGGCGGGTGCCGGCGCTGCGGCGCGGCGGTTCACGAAAGCCGGGGCTTCCGGCTCGAAGGCGTGCAGGTGGTCGAGGCGCGGCTGGGGCGCGGCCATGTCGGATTCGGCGGCCGGGGAAGCGAGCGAGGCGACGTCGTCGTTGTCGAGCGCGAGGATCTCGACCACGCCGTCGACGGGCCGGTTCGAGAGGATGACGGCGTCAGGCCCGAGCGCATCGCGCACCTTGCGCAAGGCTTCCCGGGATGTTGCCGCTGTAAATTTCTTCACATTCATCTTTTTCTCCGCACTGCTTCTGGTCTGTTCGTTGCAGGCATGGTTCGCCTGTCTACGGAAGAGATTATTGACGATGCCGTGAAGCAACCATCTACCGAAAAGGATGGGGAAATGGGGCTAATTCTGCGGGAGGTTGGCTTGAGAGCCCTGCGGCGACGTCTCCTACCGAGGCGCACAGGCTGTATTTCGTAGACACCTATCACCATTTGACAACGTCACCGGCTACAAGTGAGCAAATTGAGCCGCTCCATAGTATTGTCGGTGTGCCTCTCCCAGATCACACGCCCGTAGCACCTTAGAGGGTGTAGACAAACTAGAAGTCGTAACGGTGACATGCTTTCCCTGATATGGGAGGACATGCCATAGCAAGCAAAGATCTATCCGATTCTCAGCCGCCGACGAATCTCGGCGGCAGGCCGTCAGCGTTGAACTCTGTGCATATCGCAGCTTTGCACGAAATCGTGTCCGAGCATGCGCAGGTGAGCCTGGCGGAGATTGCCGGCGAGCTGGCGCATCGCTGTGGCGTGCACGTGTGTGAAGCGACGATCCGGCGCGCATTGCGCGCAGAAGGGATCGTGCGGCTCAAGGTGAAGCGCCGGGCGTACCCAACGGCCGATAAAGGACCCAAACGCTACGGCTACACGGCGGCACACCGGCGCGAGAATGTCCCTTTCTACAGCACTAATCTGACCGATGCCAAATGGGACCTGGTCGCCGACTTATTCGAGCGCGCTCCAGGCCAGCGGGGCACACCAGCTCACTACAGCCGGCGCGAGCTGGTCAATGCCTGTTCCTACATTTTGCGTACAGGCTGCGCCCGGCGGCTGTTGCCAGCCACGTTTCCCCCCTTGGCAGGCAGTCTACAAAACCTTCGCACGTTGGGCCGCAGCAGGCGTGTTTGAGCAGATGCAGGATCGGTTGCGCGAGCAATGATGCTCACGTATCGGGCGCCCGGAGGCGCCGACAGCGGCCGTCATTGATGCCCAATCCAATCGCAGCTCGCCGCAGGGTGGCGAAAGCGGTTTCGATGCAGGCAAGAAGGTCAAAGGTCGAAAACGCAACCTCGTCGTCGATACGATGGGTTTGATCATCGCACTTAGCGTCACCGCTGCGAGTGTGCAGGACCGGGATGCTGCCGCGGCGGTTGTGGCGCAAGCGTGCGCAAAAGCGCCCGCACTTGCAACGCTTTACACCGATGGCGCCTACGCTGGAAAGTGTGCCCGCGAGATCGAGCAGCGGCACCAGATCCGCGTCGAAGTCATACGGCGTCCCAGAAACGGCACGACGGGAACCTTGCACAACACCGCACAAGGGGCCGTCCCGGCTGCAGGAATCGACAGGGGCTTCGTGGTCCTGCCAAAGCGTTGGGTTGTCGAACGGACGCACGCGTGGACTGAACGCTGGCGACGCACCATCATGCACCACGACCGCAAACTAGCCATTTTGGCTGCTTGGGTCTGGCTGGCAGAGGCCAGAATACTACTCAGCAGACTAACTTTTAGGAGTTAATTTCGTACACACCCTGTTATTAGCTCTTGGTCAACGGTAATTGATCTGGATGTATCCGACGATGCTTGCGTGCCGGCGTAAAATTATGACATCTTTATAGCCCAACGAAAATGCCAACCGAGTTATTAAGTGCCGAAAGCGCATCAGTACGCGAACGATCTTATTGAATAAGATCGCCGAGGCGGCGATCTCATTTTACTTAAGCACATCTGTCACCAGTTCAAACGCCTCGGTTGGCAACTCTTCACAAACACGTCCAGAGATAAGTTAAAGATTGTACTTTTACTTTTTTTGCTTAACCTTCCTTCATTGGTTTGCTTCTTCAGCAGCAACTTCAGCTTGCTCTATCATCAGACGATCAGTCTCCGAAAAATATTTGTAAACCTCCGAAAACATAGCTGAGTTTTTTAACCCTACAAGATAAATGAAACTATCAAGACGATTCTTCCGATAGGCTTCAATGTCGAACACATCCTGAAAGCGATCTAGTGAGTTCACCATATCCAGCATAAGCAGGGTACGCATGCATTTTCCACACTTTCCGCAGTTCCGTTTTTCTGCCGGATAAAGGCAAACGTTCAGGAATTTTTGAGCAGTTGAGAGCGCACAAATCGAACGCGTCTTTTCAAGACGTTCGCTTTTTACTCCACCTGTAACCACCTGAAACTCCACACAACTAAACGTGTATAAAAGCAACAACTCAAACTGCGCAGTATCCCTGATACTATTATCCTTCAGCCCAAAATGACTAAAGTCTTCTGCAGTTGAATAATAATATGTACGAAACAATTTTTTCAGCGACAAGACACCGAACATTGTTTTAAAAAAATGAGTGTACAAATGCGGCAAACGAAGTGCTTCGTTAATATTTGTCGCCGTGCGAACCAAGGGCAGACCGAGATCTTGCGCTACCATTTCTGCTCTCTCGTATATTGGACCATCATTCCCGTACAAATAGTTTCCGCAATACAGATGCGTTAGATTCATCGACTTATAAATCGAGTCTTTATACAAACTTACCGTATAAAAACTATCAACACCACATGACATACCAGTCGCCACGGCATTTCCTCGAATCAAGAGTGATGAATCAGTTGCGGCCGTTATTTTTACTTTATATAGCCGCGGATCGTGGGCGCAAAGCTGTGGGACCAAGATTTCATTCAGGTTGTGCAAGAACTGCTCGCTCACAGGAGCTTCGCAAACAATATCCTTACAAACCCTCATCGCGAACGGAAGAATTGCACATAGAAATGCATCTGTCCGTTCTGCCAGCAAGAACTGACCATATATTTTATTAGTCTCGCACCAAAGCGTCTTCACCTGTCCATCGATCCTGATATCGGCATTCAATCTTGCAGCATCATCAATTGTCGTAATATATGGCTTTGAGATGGTGATATCTCGTTCGAAGCCAATTGCCCTCTCATACAAAACGTAAGGCTTATCCTGAAAAGCCAACATGTTTTTCTCAAAAGCGTTTGGACAATTATTTTTCCTCAGAAAACGGCGCAACTGTTCAACATTATCGTCAGCACCTAGCGTGTAAATAATATCTACCTGATCGTCACGGTAGCCAAGCACCTCCGTCAGATACGCACAAGTTATTTCCCCGCGCACACCAATTGACTTGGATCTTGCGAGAACCTCATCGCAAAAGGCCCGTACCGCGTCATCGCGCTCCTTATGGCCGTAATCTTTGAAAGATTTATTCGGAATGGTCGACTCGCAACCGACAACATAGCAAGGTATTTCTTGTGGATAGGAAGAAATCCAGTGCGTAAGAGCCTTGATCTTATCTATGCTACTGCTTCCCCAATTTTTCTCAAGCATGAGTACAATCAGGGATACGTCATCAAGTCCATCTCCTAATTGCACAAACTCGAAGCCGTTATGTAGATGAAACGAAGATGGTGTATTGCTTGCTACTTTCATAATTTGTTTGCCTTATTAGGTGTCCTGCATTACAAATACATTAATGCTACGTCAGAGAGATATTGCTCAAGCAGAGTGACTGCTCGCACACCCCACTTACTATGATTTATCTCATAGCCATTCTTTAATTATTTAATCAATGCAATAAAAGGAGGCAGCACGACTTATTACTTCATCGTTTTTGCAGCTTAAAGCCACGGCCACCCTTTTGCATAGCAACTCGAAACACATCGTTTTGATGCTTAACAGATACTGCTGATGTCATTAAGCCATTTTTCTGAGCGACGATCTCTTGAGCTCCTAGTTTTACGCATCTAATAGTAGTGTGCGTATTAAATAGTAAATTCATGACAGCCTTTTAATGTCGTAGATGCTGTCACGTTGATGCTCTCGATTGGCTCATCTGTGCAGTCCGATCAGTAGCCACCCTCCCTAGGCTCAAAAGGATAGATCTCTAGCGCTGCCCGGGCACTCCGAAGAATCACGCATAATTGACGACAGTGCGCAGCGCCATGCCTCCTCTAGCCGTCTATGCACCTTCGCTATGCAATTCGGTACGATTGATGCCGAACGGATTCGTAATCATGCTAGCCATGCCAATACCTGGACATGTCAGGCTCCGACTACGGGAGCGGGCTACAACATTCAGGATCACATTGTACCTTGTACAAGTGACCCTTCTAAACGTTGAAAGGTATCACTATGTTATCAGTTGAATTACCCTTCGGTCCAGATATCGCTGTTTCACCATGGCTTAAGCTTTTAACGGCATCAGCCTTGAATATCTGTGAAGTTGCCACACATGGCATCTCGTCCGTTAGAAGCCGTCAAACGTTTCCTAATGGGAAATTCGCTGGCAATGGCTTGACAGGCGAGCATGACATAAGTCATTGACTTTATTAAAAATTCCTGATTTGCATCTCAAAGAGAAATGTAAATTTTTTTTGACAAAAGCGGACGGAGTGTAGGGAAGCTCAAGCCGCTTCTGCTAGTAAAAAAGCCGACGCTTTCTGGCGCGCACTCAGGTCCGTGCTTTGCGACGAGCTAATTAGCGGGCTGTCATCATAATCGTTCAATTTCCAGACTACCAAACAATAGAACTAGTACTTTCTTCTGAGTTCCTGGGGTTAACGATTCGGCCCGATGGCCCTTCCGTGCTTCTTTTATGCGCATTCTTCATCACCGAAATTCATCAAAGAACGTGGATTCAGGTCCGTCCTCAGAAAAATACTCCGGTTTTAATGATCATGTCAGCCCTAACGGTGCCTTCCGCTAGCCACTTCTTTAAATGAATTACTGCGCCCCGACCAGGCTGGTCACCCGGATCGTCTTCGTCTCCGGAATCTCCGAATGCGACAAGACCTTCAGTTGTGGCAATGCGCGGCGCAGGAAGCGCGACAGCAGCACGCGCAGCGGGCCCGGCACCAGCAGCACCGGCGTGTGGCCCATCGCCTCCTGCTGCTGCGAGGCCAGGTGGGCCTGCTGGGCGATGGTGTCGGCCAGGCCCGGCTCGATGCCGGTGCCGTCGCCGCCCGCGCCCAGGGCCTGCATCAGGAGGCGCTCGAGGCGGTTGTCCAGGGTCATCACGCTCAGTTCGTTGGTGCCCGGGAACAGCTGCTGCACGATCGCGCGTCCCAGCGCAATGCGCACCAGCGCCGTCAAATCGTTCGGGTCCTGGGTCTGCGGCGCGTGTTCCGACAGGGTCTCGATGATGGTGCGCATGTCGCGGATGTGCACGCCTTCGAGCAGCAGGTTCTGCAGCACCTTTTGCAAGGTCGACAGCGAGACCACCTTCGGCACCAGGTCTTCGACCAGCTTCGGCGATTCCTTGCCCAGGTGATCCAGCAAGGCCTGCACTTCCATGCGCCCCAGCAGTTCCGACGCGTGGGTCGTGATCAGGTGGTTCAGGTGGGTGGCGACAACCGTGCCGGCGTCGACCACGGTATAGCCCAGGTTCTGCGCCTCGTCGCGCATGCTGGCCTCGATCCAGACGGCCGGCAGGCCGAAGGCCGGGTCGGTCGTCTGCTGGCCCGGCAGCGTGCCGCTCGCCATGCCCGGGTTGATCGCCAGGAACTGGCCGTTGACCGCTTCGCCGGCGCCCACTTCCACGCCCTTCAGGGTGATGCGGTAGGCGGACGGCTTCAGTTCCAGGTTGTCGCGGATGTGCACCGGCGGCGCCAGGAAGCCGACTTCCTGGGCGAACTTCTTGCGGATGCCCTTGATGCGCTTGAGCAGCTCGCCGCCCTGGGTCTTGTCGACCAACGGGATCAGGCGGTAGCCCACTTCCAGGCCCAGGGTGTCGACCGGCATGATGTCCTGCCAGGTCGCTTCCTCGGTCTCGGCGGATGCTGCCTTGGCCGCGCCCGCCGCCGCTTCATCGGCCGCGGCTTCGGCTTCGCGCTGCGGCGCATCCTTGGCGCGCTTGGCCAGCAGGTAGCCGCTGCCGCAGAGGGCGCCGGCCAGCAGCAGGAAAACCAGGTTCGGCATGCCCGGGATCAGGCCCAGGCCGCCGATGATGATGCCGGTGATGTACAGCACCTCGGGCTTGGCGAACAGTTGGCCGACCATCTGGCCGCCGATGTCCTGGTCGTTGGCCACGCGCGAGACGACCATACCGGCCGCGATCGAGATGATCAGCGAAGGAATCTGCGCGACCAGGCCGTCGCCGATCGCCAGCAAGGTATAGGTTTTCGCGGCATCGCCGACGGCCATGTCGTGCATCACCACGCCGACGATCAGGCCGCCGATGACGTTGATCAGGGTGACCATGATGCCGGCGATGGCATCGCCCTTGACGTACTTCGAAGCACCGTCCATGGCGCCGTAGAACTCGGCTTCCTGGCCGACTTCGGCGCGGCGCTTGCGCGCCTCGGCTTCGCCGATCATGCCGGCGTTCAGGTCGGCGTCGATCGCCATCTGCTTGCCCGGCATCGCGTCCAGGGCGAAGCGCGCGCCCACTTCGGCGATACGGCCCGCACCCTTGGTGACGACGGTGAAGTTGATGATGGTGAGGATGACGAACACCACGATACCGACGGTGTAGTTACCGCCGATCAGGAAGTGGCCGAAGGCTTCGATCACCTTGCCGGCAGCGGCGCCACCGGTATGGCCTTCGGTCAGCACGATACGCGTCGAGGCCACATTGAGCGACAGGCGCAGCATCGTGGACACCAGCAGGATCGCCGGAAAGGCCATGAAGTCGAGCGGCTTGACCGTGTACAGCGCGGTCAAGAGCACGATCACCGACAGCGCGATATTGAAGCTGAAGAACAGGTCGAGGATGAATGCCGGCAGCGGCAGGATCATCATCGCCAGCAGCAGGATGATCAGGATCGGCGCGGCCAGGGCAGTGCCCCGGGCGCCGAGTCCGCTCAGCCAGGCGGGCAGTCTCAAACTATTCATCGAATTGCTCCGTTATCGGTATCGGTTTATTGCGGTTGTTGCGTTTATTGCGGTTGTTGCGGCTTTTGCGACGCCGGGTCCAGCGGGTCCATCTCCGGCGGCACGGGCAGCTTCGTCGGGCGATCCGGATAGTGGCCGCCGGCCTTGCTGTAGTTACGCAGCTGGAACACGTAGGCCAGCACTTCGGCCACGGCCGAGTACAGCTTCTCGGGAATCTCGTCGTCGATCTCGGTGTGCTTGTACAGCGCACGGGCCAGGGCCGGGGCTTCGAGCATGGCGACCTTGTTTTCCTTGGCCAGCTCGCGGATCTTGGCCGCCACTTCGTCGACGCCCTTGGCGACCACGCGCGGCGCACCGGCCTGGCCGTCGGCGTACTTCAGCGCCACCGCGTAGTGGGTCGGGTTGGTCACCACGACGTCGGCAGTGGGCACATTCTGCATCATGCGGTTGCGCGCCATTTGCCGCTGCATCTGGCGAATCTTCCCTTTAATCTGAGGATTGCCGTCCGACTCCTTGGCTTCCTCGATCATTTCCTGGCGCGTCATCTTGTGCTTGTTGGCGTAATGCCAGATCTGGTACGGGCCGTCGATCGCCGCGATCACGCCCAGCGCGCCGACGATGAACAGGAAGGCGCGCCACATCAGGCTGGCCAGGTGGCCGGTCGAGGTGCCCAGCGGCTCCACCGCCAGGCCGAGCACCGCATCCATCTCGCTCACGACGACCACCCAGGCCACGGCGCCGACCAGCAGGGTCTTGGCGATCGCCTTCAGGAGTTCGACCAGGGCATTGGCCGAGAACATGTTGCCCAGCCCGCTGATCGGATTGAGCTTCATGAAGTTGGGCGCGAAGGCTTTCGTGCTGAAGTTGAAGCCGCCGATCATCAGCGGCGAGGCCACCGCGACCAGCATGATGGCAAAGGCCAGCGGCAGGCAGGCCAGCAGCACGCCGCCGACGTCGGCCGCGATGCGCTCGAGCAGGACGCTCGGGTTGTAGATCTGCTCGCGGTTCAGGCTCAGGCCCGACTCGAGCGCGCCCTGCAGGCGGCCGACCAGGCTGCCGCCGGTGATCCACAGGCCGGCGCCGGCCGTCATCAGCACGGCAAAGGTCGCCAGTTCGCGCGACCGGGGAACGTCGCCTTCTTCGCGCGCTTTCTCGAGCTTCTTGGGTGACGCGTCTTCTGTCTTTTCTGCGTCGCTGTCCGCCATGCCTGTTCCCCTGCCGTCCTTTAATCGGTCAAGTCTCGATTATCGCTGCTATTGCCGCACGGCTATATCTAGAACAAGCAGGAAAAGTCCTGCCAATTCATACTTGGCCGAAAAAGTTGCCTCACGGAATTATTCTAATTGTTAATTTTTCTGAAGGGCAAAATAGGAAAGTATTGTAAAAATCGCTATCAATTGTGCTACGCGTTGCGCATACTAGCTCTACAATAAAAACGGTCCAGCAGAGCACAAGAACCTCAAACCCCTTGATTCCAAAGGGAAATAATAGCTGGCAGGGATGTCTTGCAACTACGCGGCAGGTTTGCCGTGGAATCGGTTCATGCACGTCCACTGTCATCGGGGGCTCTATGGGTATCGTTTCAAATGTGAAATTTTTCTGCGTCACATCTTTTCTGTGCGCTGCCGGACTCTTCGCCGGTGCGGCGCAGGCGGGCGGGGAACTGGCCGTGCCCGAGAATCCGTTCCGCTCCGCAATGATCATCGACAGCGAATCGCCCAGCAGGGCGCGCTGGGACGTCTACCTGTCCGGCTACGCCTGGCATGACCGCGATACCTACACCGAGAAGCAGCTGAACAAGATGAACGAGAACACCCTGGGCGGCGGCATCGGGCGCAGCATCCGCAACGAGCGCGGCAACGACGAAGGGGTCTACGTCATCCGCATTCGCGACTCGAACGAGCGGCCGCAGTGGATGGCGGGCTATGTGTACCAGTGGGTGTTTCCGGTGGTGTCGAAATACGAAGTGAGCGCCGGGCTGACCGCGCTCCTGATCCGGCGCCACGACTGGTTCGAGGGCCGTCCCTTCCCCGCACTCCTGCCGGTCGCCTCGTTCGGCACCCACAAGGCCCAGTTGACGGCCACCTACGTGCCCCACCTGTCGATGCGCAAGGGCAAAGGCAATATCGTGTTGCTGATGCTGAAGATGTCGCTCTAAGGCGCCGAGGCTCAGGCGCCGTTCAGCTGCAGCTCGTCGGCTTCATCGTCGGCGACAGCCGCGGCCAGCTGCAAGGGCGCCGGATGCGCGCTTCCCGGCGCACCCTCGGCCAGCAGCGTGTAAAAATCGCGGCCGTAGAAGGCGCCATTGAGCTGGGTCTGGGTGATCAGGTAGGCACGGAAACGGCGCCAGAGCCCGCGGTCGAAGCGCGTCACCGCCGTCCAGAATTGCGCCAGCTCACCCTGGAAGGTCAAGCCGTCCATGTCGTACAGGGCGCGCCCCATCAACTTCAGCGGCTTGTAGTGGTACAGGCTGGACAAGCCGACCGTGCTGTTGATCGTGACCACGCCGCGCGAATGGCGCAGCAGCGTCGGCAGGTGCACGTCGTGGACGTAATGCACGCGGCCGTGCACGCCGTGGCGCTCGCACAGTTCGCCGATCAGGCGCCGGTAGTCGCGCTGGCCGCGGTCCATCGGGTGATGCTTGAACACCAGGTGGTGACGCGCGTCGGCATGGGCCGCGAACGACGCGACCACCTCGCGGATGAAATCGCGCACGTCGGCGTACGGGCTGTGGGTGGTCACCTGGCTGTCGTTGTACACCTGCAGCGCCACCGCGAAATACTGGCCGTCGTGTTCGCTCAACAGCTTCTCGAACACGGATTTGTCGCGCCAGCGGTTCAGGTGCTTGCGCGCCCAGGAACGGCACCAGGCGCGCGCCTCGTAGCGGATCGAAAACTTCTTGTGGTGGCGGTACAGCGGATAGCGCGACTTCAGCAGCCGCCCGGCCGCGTAATAAAACATCGACGACCAGGCCGCGCGGCCGAAGCTCGGGTGCGCCGGCGCGGGTTTCGGGACCGGCACGTCCGGCAGCGACAGGTAGAAGGCCGGGCTGCGCGGCACCAACGAATGGACGTTGACGCCGCCGCATTCGAGCGTCACATAGTCCGGCCGCACGTAACCCTCTTCGAAGACGAAGAAGGACAGGCCCATCTCGTCGGCCACCGTCTTCGCCGCCTTGTGATAATGGCGGCAGTCGCCGAAGCACAGGATGCCGTCGATCCGGTGCACCTCGAGGAACAGGCGCAGGTAGCCGGGAAAATCGGCGAGCGCGCCACGGTAATCGACCGAATCGAGCTTACGGTGGAAGAACCAGTCGCCGCCATTGAAGTTCATCTTCTTGACGGCCACGCCCTGCTCCCCCAGCCAGGCCGCGACCCGGTTGAAGAACGTGCCCATCGGGCCCTGCAGCATCAGGATGCGGCGGCATTGCAGCAGATTGTAGTAACCAGGGACGGAATAGTCGCCCATCTGGTAACGGGCGAGCTGCCTGGGATCGAGGCGTGCATTCATGAGGGAAGGCTGGACGGGAACGGCGGCTTGATTATAGGAAATCCTACCGCCCGAAAACTCAAGCTTTGTAACATTGCGGAAATAAATGCTCTATTTCAACGCCTAAGCGTTGTGTGAGCGCAACTCTCCGCGTAACAATTCCAGCAATGCCCTCCCCTTGCGCAGCTTGCGGGCAAGCCAGCCGGTGTCGAGCGCCGCATCGGCGCCGTTCGCCTGGCGGGCCAGGTGGTGCATGACCTGCTCGGCCGAGGCGAACCCCGGCGCACCGGGCAGCACATAGCGCGGATAGGCCAGCATCACGGCATGCACGAGACCATCCAGGCCGACCCGGCGCTGCCGCGCCGGCAGCGCGAAGTGGTCGTTCGTCAGCCCCCAGCCCGCGTAGAACGGGCCGCCATAGCAGTGCACGGCACGCCCGTGCAGCAAGGCCTCGAAGCCGGACAGCGACGTCATGGTGTGGACTTCGTCGGCGGCGAGGATGCAGTCGATGATGTTGGCCTCGTTGACGCAGCCGTCGGCAAGCACCGCCAGTTCCTCGGCCGGCACGGCGCCGCGGCGGTTGCCCGCGACCACGTCCGGATGCGCCTTGTAGAGGATGCAGGCGTCGGGGTTGGCCGCGCGCACGGTCCGCAGCAGGTCGAGGTTGGTGCGCACCGCGGGCGAGCCGCGCATGATCGAGGCATCGTCCTCGACCTGGCCCGGCACCAGCAACACGCGGCGGCCGCGCGCCTCCACTTGCAACGCCGAGCGGGCCAGGTTGTACTTGCTGAGTTTCATCGACACGTAAGCCTGGCGAAAGCGCGCGGCGCGCGCCAGGTCGTCGGCGTCGAGCTCCTGGGTGGCGAGCAAGTGTTCGAGCGCGCTGCCGGAAGCCGGATCGTAGTACATGCCCGAGGTGTCGAGCACCAGCGACACCGGGCGGAACAGGTCCGAGCCGAGACCGACCGAACGCAGGAAGCCGTCTTCCATGCGCCACAGCGGCAGGCCGCGCTCGCGCGCGAGCGCACCCAGGCGCGCCTCTTCCCGGATGCCCCACATGACGATGCGCGCGTCGGGCGCCAAGGACTGGCGCGCCAGCGCCTGCGCCGAGCGCACGAAGCGCAGGCGCGACGACGGCCCGGACAGGAAGGGGCGCACGATCGCGCGCTTCCACAGGCTCATGCCGACGCAATACAGCGTGCCGCGCGCGACATCGTTGGCGGCCTTGTTGCGCGCCAGCCAGTCGATGACGTCGAAGATGCTGCCGGGCGCACCGGTCGCCGGATCGATGTAGCGCGCGTAGTGCAGGTAGGCCGCCTCGAACAGCTGCTCGAGCGTGCGCCGCACCGGACGGCGCGCCCGCAGCGCTTCCATGCCGGGATGGCGGTCGTCGGTCAGGCCCCAGCCCGCATACCAGGGCTGGCCGAAGCACACCACGGGCTTTTCCAGCATCAGCGCCTCGAAACCCATCTGCGAAGTGACCACGTAGACCTTGTCGACCTGCGCGAGCAGGCCGAGCGGCGAGACGTCGTCGGCCAGCACCTGCAGGCGCGCGTCGGCATGCGGGGACAAGGCGGCCGCCGGCAGGTAGCCGCTCTTCTTGCCGCTCAGGACGTCGGGATGGGTCTTGACCCAGATCTCGGCCTGTGGATTCTCGCCCAGCGCCGCCTCCAGCATCGCGCCGAAGCGCGCGTGGTCTGCCCCTCCCAGGCGCACCGACACGTCGCCCACGGTCTGGTCGATGACCAGCACGCGCGCGGCATGGGGCGCGGCCAGCGGCGGCAGCGCACGCTCGGGCGCGTGGTTATACTTCGACAGCTTGTGGCGGCGGATCAGCCCCAGCGCACGGCGCGCCTGCGCCTGCTTTTCCTCGTCGGGCGCCAGCCCGGCGATCAGCGCCTCCAGGCGCGACGGTTCGGTGGCGTCGTAATAGATGCCGAGATCGTCCACGACCAGCGACAGCGGCGCGGCGCCGGCCACGCCCAGGCCGACCGAGCGCAGGAAGCCGTCTTCGAGGGCGAGGAAGGGTAGCTTGTGGCGGGCGGCGTAGGCGCGGGCCTGTTGCGCGGTGTCGCGGCGGCCCCAGCCGGCCACTGCGTCGAGGCCCCGTGGATCGGCAATTGCGGTCAGGCGCAGCCTGCGGACTTCCTTGCCCATAAACGCGGCCAGATGCGGCAGGCGCCAGATCCCGCCCGAGAAAATACCGATCACATCAGGCCTGCAGCGATGCGAGGTGTTTGCTGAAGTCCGCACCGACATCGGGATGCTTCATGCCATAGGCCAGCGTGGCTTTCAGGTAGCCCAGCTTCGAACCGCAGTCATAGCGCGTGCCGGCCAGGGTCTGTGCCAGCACTGGCTCATCCTTGAGCAGCGCGGCGATGCCATCGGTAAGCTGGATTTCGCCGCCGGCGCCGGCGCGCACGGCACGCAGCTTCTCGAAAATCGCCGGCGTCAGGATGTAGCGGCCGACCACGGCCAGGTTCGACGGGGCGACGCTCGGGTGCGGCTTCTCGACGATACTGGAAATCCGGGTCTTGTCGTCGTCACGCTGTGCCGCCTCGACGATGCCGTAGGAACCGGTCTGCTCCCAGTCCACGGTCTCGACGCCCAATACCGCACTTCCAGTCTGCTCGTAGGTACGGACCATCTGCGCCATCGCACCGGGCTCGCTGTCGATCAGGTCGTCGGCCAGGATCACCGCGAACGGCGCATCGCCGACAGCCGGTTCGGCGCACAGGACCGCATGTCCGAGGCCTAGCGCCTGCGCCTGGCGAATGTAGAGGCAGGACACATGCGACGGCAGGATGTCCTTCGCCAGCTCCAGCAATTTGTGCTTGCTGTTGCGCTCCAACTCGCTTTCCAGTTCGTAGGCCTTGTCGAAATGGTCCTCGATGCTGCGCTTGTTGCGGCCGGTGACGAAGATCATTTCGGTGATGCCGGCGGCGACGGCTTCTTCGACGGCGTACTGGATCAGTGGTTTGTCCACGATCGGGAGCATTTCCTTTGGACTGGCCTTGGTGGCCGGTAAAAAGCGCGAGCCGAGGCCTGCGACCGGGAAAACAGCTTTAGTGATTTTTTTCATTTTTAGGTTCTTTGCAACTGGACGTACTAGATCACAAACACTTAATATTCTAATCGTACTAGATCATAAATAATTAATGCTCTAATATTTATTGCCCCACGCCATTTGCGTTGCGCGTTCTTTCGCCGCTGCAGCCATCTTTAAGCGAAGTGTCTTATCCTCAGCCAACATGGAAATTGCTTCTTTCCAAGCACCAGGTTCATTCGGCAGGAGAAGCCCATCAATACCGTGTCGAACGAATCCTCGATAAGGCGCAACATTCGTATATAGTCCTACTGCCCCCATCCGTACATAATCAAAAAACTTAGTAGGACCTCTTCCTTTATTGAATTCCTCAGAAAGAAGAGGTGCAAGACCAATGTCTCGATATATGACGCGAGTGTATTCAAGATAATTAGCCCAATTCATAGGGTGCAATACTGACACCCTAGGAAAATCACGGTAGAGCTTATTTACTGCGTTATCGCCGAATAGCTCCAATGCGATCTTTGCGTTTTGGGTCAACACCTCTCCGAGTATTGGTGCCAGCCACTTTAGCTCTCCCTGATGTGAAGCAGTTCCATGATAGCAAACCGTCGTCGCTTCTATTTTACGCATTTCGGCATGACTCGGCCTTGGGTCAAGCACCGTAGGCGACCATTGCCAATATTTTTCCGCTAAATAAGGCGATCCCACCCAGAACTCACTGCACAATTTCGTTAGAAGCTCAAAATGGTCGGAGGCGAGTCTTTTTATTTTTCGAGCATACGCTGCCGGCAGGTCAATCAGGACACTCCGATCCATCAGGTCGTCATCCATAAAATAAATGATGCGCCCACCGACTGATTTAAAACTAAACAGTTCTGGAATCCACGCTTTCGTTAGGTACCGAGAGATAATTAGAACGCGACACCCAGCAGCAGCAAGTTGACAAGGCGCCACCGACTCTGGATCGACAATATCTGCCCGCAGTCCTTTTGCTTCGAGATAAGGGCGAAGCAAGTAGTTAATAGATGCACTCTCGCCTTTACTGAAGATTATCGCTTCCGATAGGGCTTCGAAATTTCTGCTCGACGGCCGCGCTGTTTGGCGCAGCCCCCCCCTCATCCATTCTAAAATATACTTGCCAACCATTAGCACTTATGCGGCTTCAGCTAACGTAGCTAGAAGCGATTTGCGAAAAATATGGAGCAGGCACAAGCCGATTATTCTGAAAGAACTTATAGTATTCCCCAGCCAACCGAGCGCGATTAGCGTCAAACTCATCTGGATCAAAACGAAACAATCGAGGAAGCTCGTCACGTCGAATTCCCCCGATCACCTCAGATGCGGCAACGTGCGGTACTTTCATTGTCTCGCATAGCTCTTTAGTCCTAGAGTCGTGTGCAATACATAGTCCTGGTATGCCTGCTTGCAGAGCAAGCATCACACCATGAATTCGGGTTCCAATTACGAAATCAAACCTGCGCACAAACTCAAGCCACGCTGCCGCAGAAAAGAAGCTAAAGGCATGCTGTTCAGTCCACTTCGTAAACTCTTCGTCCGATAACTGCGGGCAAGCGTAATTACGGCAAAGGTCCCGTTGCTCCTGCGTTATCCATTTAGCTTCTCCACGGCCTATCTGAACCATTTCCAAAGGGCTTTGGCAAATATACGCCCCCTTATTTGCGCCCATCAGCTGTACAAGAGACGCCTCCAAGCGAGCAAGGTGGCCCCAACGTTGGTGTCCCGCCGTTACCGCAATATTTTGCGGATTCCCCGTAAAGCGCTCAGCAATCGTCTTACCCAGCTTTACTTCTGGACTGATGAACAAAGTTGGGCAACCAAGAGCAACCGTTTTATCAGCGAGACCATACCGCTCCAACGAACGCCGACTGAACTCTCCGCGCATTGCAATATTAGGTGCGGCAGTAGGCGAACGCTCCTGAATTTCCCTAATCCAGTCCAATGTCCCTGCCGGGATATCGACCTCCTGTTGTAGATTACCCGCTTGCGCACCCAAACCAATACCTACAAGCCGACACTCTAATTTCCTGAAATTATTCACAAGAAAACCGAGATCAGCATGTGGACCAAGCTGATTAGCCAACGTTAAAACCCCAACATCTCCTGTTCGACTTATTTCGGCTGACGGCATATGCCAGAGCTTGGATTTAAGACCACCTCCCAACAGTCGGCTAATGGCATAACAAAATGCCAAATTTCCGGTATTATCGCCTACCAACTGATAGGCCCGGATCGTGTCAAGCATGCCGCTATCCTCGACGGAGGGCGCAAAACCGAGAAGAAACGGCTTCATTTAGTTATCCTTCACCAATTTAAAACGTGGACCTTCATATTTAATTAACCGCCCCTCCTCAATCTCGGCCACTAAGATCGACAAGGCTGCTTCGACGTTTGAGAAATCAAGTTTCGAAGCGACTGCCTGGACATTGTAGTCCCACCATTTCACCTCGCTCATCCTAGCGATAACCGAATTATTGAAGCGATACCTTTTGACTACAGCAGGAACCCCGGCCACGATGGCATAGTCAGGGACATCAGCTACCACTACACTGTGTGCTGCAACAATAGCGCCATTACCGATCTTGACTCCAGATTTTATAAAAACACCTTGTCCGATCCAAACATCGTTACCGATCTCCACACAGCTATTAGAATTGAATCGATTTTTTGGCAGCTCAGCAACATATTTATTTTCGTTTAGCCAAGTACCCCACCCATGGACATTCGGCACATATTGCACCATTGAGGTTGATAACCAATCCGCAGGATGCTGATCGGATGCTATGTCAACTCCAGGCGCAATTGAACAGTAGCGACCAACCTTGCAGTGTCCTAGTTTGCCCCCATAAATTCCAGTAAAAGCACCGACTTGAACTAAATTGTGTGGAGCAAGTACCGCTTGAATAACAACAGGAGCCTCTACCCAAGAGTCTCTATGAAGTTGCGGCAGCGTATGCGCAATATTTACCCCAGAACCGGGTGCGAATGAGACAGTCACTTCAGCTTTCCAAAATATTCAAAATGTGCGCGCGCGCATTCCGCATACGTTAAAGGAGCACGAATACCTGTGTGCAGCCTATCCCACAGTTCAGGTTCACGCGCAGCACGATGCAAGATGTTTTGCCATCCAGCAGTGCTACCAGCAGGGACATGTAGGCCATTTACGTCATGTAGAACCTTTTCGGCCATACCGCCGATATCCGAGCAGATGACTGGCCTGCCTGCGACGAATGCCTCCTGAATGACCATGGGGGAGTTTTCCCACCAGATAGAGGGAATAACGACCCAATCGACATTGGCCATACGCGAACGCAGTTCATGCGGCTGATACGGGCCAACCCACTGCAATACTCCCTGTTTGATCAAGGGGTCACGTAGCGTCTCTACACTTTCTCGGAACTCTGCAGTCTGGTACTCCAGGTTCGCGCCATGCACTTCTACCGTGAGCTTGCGGCGCTCGACCGGTGTCATTGCGTTCAGTGCCTTTAGAACGACGTCTAGTCCCTTGAACGGATTAATCTGACCGAAGAAACCGAAGCGGTTCCGAGTCTCACGGCCCTGCAGCAGACGTGGCGGCAGCGGCTCTTCCGGCGCCTGCCCGTTCTCGATCACTACGATCTTGCCCGGCTCGATCCCCCACTGAATGTAGCGCTTGCGCAAGAACTCGGATGGAGAGACGAAACCATCGACTAGTGCAAAGTACTTCTGGAAGCGATGCTTTCGCAGCCAGAAGTCCTCGATCGTCTTCTGTGGGAAGCAGCGCTGGCAGTCATCAAGCGATTCACGGTTGCAGAGCTTGAAACTGCCGGTCTTGATCATCTGTCCGTTATTGCTGCAGATGGCCATAAACTCGTGCAAAGTCATGTAGATCTTGATCGATGGATCGACCTGCTTGATCACACGGATGTATTCCAGTCCTAGATGCGCATAGTGATGGGTATGCACGATCGTTGGCTTAAGTGCGCGGATGAGGTCCGCAAACCAAGTCGTAAGCGATTCCTGGTGCGCCGCCGTCATGTTGTGCCAGTCGTGAACGGCCTGTTCCCACAGGTATTCGTTCTGGCGGCGGACGCTGATTGCGCCGGTATGGCCGCGATTTCGGTCGGCGCGGCCGAGGAACCATGCTTCTTCGACGTTGGGATCCGAACGGTATGCTTTGAACAGGTTATATGCGGCGATCTCGCCGCCGCCCAGGCTGAAGTCCGGATGGGCGTGCGCCATGACCAGAATACGCTGTTGTTGGTTTTCCATAAAATCTTCCGTTAATTCTTGATGACCACGTTGCCGCCCGCAAGCAGCGTCTGCCATTTGTTCTGGTGACGAACCGCGTTATAGATTACGACGCGTGTGCGCATGTCGTCGTTACCGAGCAGCTTGAACGACTGCCGTTCGAGGTGGGTCAACTGGACGGACGGGCAGTACGCGATATCGAAGCCCGCATCACGCAGTTTCAGGCACAGGTCGGAATCCTCGAAGTCGCCGATCAGATAGCCCGTGTCCCATTTGTCCACTTTCTCGAAATCGCTCTGCCGCATGACCAGACAGGCGCCGGTCACTGCCGGAACGATGGTCAGTTCCCTGGACGGGTCGAGGCTCGGATCGAGCCCCATACATGGATGGTGGTTGGTCCAGATGCCGAGGTCTTCGCGCCTCAGGAAAGCCATGCCCGCGTGCTGGATCGACCCTTCCGCCGTCACCAAACGTGGACCGACGGCACCGATATTCGGTCGTGTACGGAGTACATCGATAAGGTCCTCGAGCCAGCCCGGCTTCTGAGGGAATGCGTCGCTGTTCAGGAAAGCGAGGTATTCCCCCTTCGCGCAGGTAACGCCGAGATTGTTCGCCCCCGAGAAACCGCGGTTCGCGTTTCCCCACACCCAGCGTACCGGCAACTGATATACGCGGTACAGTGCTTCGATCTCTGTCGGAAAACCCTGCAGCAAGGCCGGGTCGTCCAGCACGTAGATGATCTCGGCGTTCACCTTGAGCCATTCGTCCTCGCAGAACTCCATAAGCTGATGCTCAACGAAGTCGGTCCGGCCGTACAACGGAATGATCACGCTGATCAGGGGCGCTTCAGGCGGCTGCCCGAGCTGGCGCACTTTGACTGGCAATAAGTCTTGCGCCGCACGCTGCAACCGGATGAGTTTTTCGAGGATCGGCTCATCGATTTCGGCAATCCGGTTATGGAAGTCAGCCAGCGCCACATTGAGCGAGAACAGATGGCGTGCCGCGGCAACCGGATCCGAGGACAGCGTTCCCGCCCTGATCTCGGCTAGTTGGTGAACACCGTCACTCCCCAGCATCTTGAGTTTCCAAGTGTTTTCCGGCTTTAGACCGCTGACATGCGCAACAAGCCCGGCGTAGTCGGAAGGGCCGTACTCCACACCGAACGCGTTGGCAACATCCTGGCGATAGCTGCGGTAGAGGCCGTGCATTGGGGAAATATTGCCGCTCTCGTCTTCGACCCAGACAAGAGCTGCCGGGTCTTTCTGCAGCAGCCAACCGATGATCACGCCTTCGCCCGTCTGCGTGCAGGAGCAAGCCTGCTCGAAGTAGGCTTTCGCGTCGCTGGTCTGGCTTGCCGACTCGGGCAGCATGGCGACGATCTCGCGCCACTCTTCGGTGAATGCTGGAACATTGTGAATCAGCGAAGCGAACGCTGTCTGAAGCAGCTGTCGCTCAGCGCTTGCCGGACCAGGATGCGCCGAAAGCGACAGCACGAACGACTGTCTTTGGCGGCGTTGGGGACACATCCACGACAGCGTAACTGGCTCGTCACCATTCGCTTGTGCGATCAGGACAAAACCGGTCTCCTCATTGGAGATCGACAAGTGCGCGGCCACATCCGGCCGCTTGGCGCTAAACCACTCGACAGCGAGGACCGCTTCGCCGGATTGCACTTGGAGCTCGACGTCCGCCGTGGACCATCCTGCAAGCACGATTTTCGATCCAATCACACAGGCCAGGTCGACTTTCACCTGTTGAGTATGCTTTGCGTTCTGCCCTTGGATAGTAACCGGCATCTTTTGCACATGCGGTACTTGGGCAAGCGATTCCTGCTTGGCTTGCGAATTCTGTTTCGAAGCCGCGCGATATAGTTTCATTTGTATCCTTCGTTAGCGGACAGGGTTTGTCCTCGATATTTTCTTCTTGATGGGGCCGGCGGCTATGCTATTCATACGCTTGCCGGCGCTTGATGCTTATTGGTGAACGAGCCTGACACACGAGCCGCTGAACAGCAGGCTGCTTACCTGGCTCTGAATGATCGAATGGCCTCGTTCGTTTGGATGAACGCCGTCGCCCGAGTCATACTCGGGAGCGAGGCGACCGTCAGCACTGGCCAGCAATTGCCGCACCGGGACAAAACATCCACCAAGCGCCGCCGCCAGGCGCTCGTCGATCGTGCGCATCTGCGCTAGCTGGGCATCGCTCAGGTTCCTCGGCTGGGTCGAGGTGATCACCACCGGCACGCCTGCCGCCAGCGCCTGGGCGCGAATCGCCAACAGGTTGCCAACGATCTCGTCGCTGCTGTAGCCGCGCGAGGTGTCGTTGGTCGGGTAGGACACGATCAGCAGCACCGGCTTGCGCGACAGCGCCTGGTCGATGTTGATGGACGGGTCCGACGCAGGCCGTCCAGCAGGGCGCGGCGCGTTCACACCAAGGCCTTCGTAGCTCACGGTGCCGCCCTTGGCGATATTCGCCACCTGCGCGCCATTACCGGCATGGGCTGCGCCCAGCAGCGCGACCCAGCCCTTGCCCGCCGGCGCGCCGGAACCGGCCGCGGTCGACGACCCCATCACGACCCAGGCCCCCGGCCCGACCTGTACTACAGGCGCAGGGACCGCCACGACAGGGGTAGAGGCTGGCGTATCGCCACCGCCACCACAGGCCGCCAATGCACCCAACAGCGCGGCGCACAGGAGACGCTTTCCGTGCTTCAGGTAAGACATCTGCTTTTTTCTCAGTTCAGTGTTCATGGATATCCAACATCTCGCAGTAAGGCAGGTTCTTCGGATCATGTGCCGCAACAGCGGCGCAGGCCTGTGCACGCGCGCGCGCCTGCGCATCGGCGGCGCGCAGCTTCTCGGCCACGGCATGACGCAGC
Source organism: Massilia haematophila (assembly GCF_042647645.1). Lineage (NCBI taxonomy): Bacteria > Pseudomonadati > Pseudomonadota > Betaproteobacteria > Burkholderiales > Oxalobacteraceae > Massilia > Massilia haematophila. The sequence continues at coordinate 3,006,863 of NZ_JBHRVV010000001.1, forward strand.
ACGAAGCCGACGCCCGGCGGCGTGATCATGAAGCGCGCCGTAGTCTGCATGACCAGGTAATCGGGACGTTCGTGCGCAACGACCGCGGTGTCGATATTGCCCGCGCTGTGCACGAAGACGATGCGGCGGAAGACGCGCTTGAGGTACTTCAGCATCGGATAGGAAGACGATGCGCCGAACAGCAGCAGCGTCGCCTGCCAGGGGGCGTGCTTGCACCCGAACACCAGTACCCGGCCGATATTCGGCAGGTGGTTGTCGAACACCGCATCCTGGGTGGCCGGTGCCGCCTGCAGGAATTCAGTCGGCGCCACCAGGGCAGGCTGCAGCTTGCTGCCGAGGTCTCCGGCAAAGGGCATCGTGTGATAAACGTCGCCAGCCCAGCATCGGCGCGCCGCCTCCGTGTCGAGGTCCAGCTGCTCGACCAGCGCCAACGCCGCCTGCATTGCGCCGCGATCGGTCCAGTGCGTATCGGTCTTGATGAAGCATTGCGCCCGGTCCGGACGGGCACGCAGCAGGGCCGCGGTGTCGATCACCTGGTGTTGCGGACGGCTCAGGCCCAGCACCTGCTCGTGCACGGTATACGCGCCTTTCGCATGTGGATAGTGCTCGGGGAGCACTTGCTCCTTCGATGCCGCGATCATCACGGCATGGCGCGCATGAGTATCCGCGGCGATGGAGGCGCAGGCGTCGAGGTAGTCCAACCAGCGCGCCAGGTCTTCCGGTTCGAGCGTCAGGCGGCCAGTGTACTGGTCCACGCTGTGGTTCGTGTCGTTGTCCAGGTAAAGCCAGCCGTCACTACCCTGGATGACCTGATGAGTGGCGGGCGACACGGTCCGCGGCACCGGCGTGCCTTCCAGCGTCACGTCGCACAGCCAGACCGTTTGCCCCTCCAGGTTGACGCCAAGCGTGAACTGCTCCGGCACCGGATCCAGGTGCGCGATGAAGCCGCAGCGCAGGCGTGGGTGCTCGTCGGGCACGGCGCCGAGCACGCGGCGGATCACGTCCGGGCGCGGGTTGCTGAATGCAAGCACCTTGTCCCGGGCCTCCTCCCCGCTGCCGATGCGGACCACCAGTTCGGCGCATGCTGCCTCGCCCTTGCCCAGCGCCCAGCCCTGCAGATACAAGCCACGATCACCGATGCGCGCGGCGGCGCCGGCCGCCGGAAAATCCAGCGCCCAGGCATGCAGCTCCGGCGTCGGAAGCTTGCGAATCGATGCGAACTGCGTCATCTCAAGCCTCCGTCGCCAGGTCCAGCGAATAGTCTTCGCGCTGGAGCGTCAGGTTGGGGTTGTAGTACGGGTCGCGCGCCAGCACTTCCGGCCAGCGCGCCTGCATGACGGCGCACTCGCGCTTGAAGCGCTCGCGCTTTTCCGGCGTCTCGTCGCTGCCGCGGCTGACCGACTCGTGGTGGTACAGCTCGGCGAACGGTGTGAACAGGTTGCGATAGCCGGCCTGCATCACTTTCAGGCACAGGTCGACGTCGTTGAACGCCACGCGCAGCCCGGTTTCGTCCAGGCCGCCGACCTGCTCGAACACCTCGCGGCGCAGCAGCAGCGCCGCGGCCGTCACCGCGCTCGTGTTGTGCACGATACGCAGGCGCGAGAAATACCCGTCGTCTTCGCGCGGCCGGTACTTGTGCGAATGACCTGCAACCCCGCCGATGCCGCAGACCACGCCGGCGTGCTGGATGGTGTCGTTCGGATAGTACAGCTTGGCGCCCACGCAGCCGATGTCGGCGCGCAGCGCATGGCTCACCATCTCGCTCAGCCAGTCCGGACTGATCACCTCGACATCGTTGTTGATGAGGCCGAGGATGCTGCCGCGTGCCTGGCGCGCGGCGAAATTGTTGATCGCCGAATAATTGAAAGGCTGGTCATAGCGCAGCACGCGCACCCTGTCCGCCGCTTCCAGCTCCGCCATGTAGGCGAGCGTGCGCGGGCAGCTGCTCTGGTTGTCGACGACCAGGATCTCGTAGTTGGCATAGCTGGTCTTCTGCACGATCGAGTCGATGCAGGTCTTGAGCACGTCATGGCAATCCCGCGTCGGCACGATCAGGCTGACCAGCGGCGCCGGCGCGGGAATCGCCCAGTGCTGGCGGTACAGGCCCGGCGCGATGACGCTGACCGCTACCGGCTGGCCGGTGCTGTCGAAATGGTCCTGCAGGGCGCGGCGTGCGGCCTCGGTCGTATAGGCTTTCTGTTCCTGCCCGCTGGCGGTCGAGCCCTCGGCCATGCGCCAGTGGTACAGCACCTGCGGGACATGGACGATGTCGCGCGCGTCGGCGATCCGCGCCACGCAGCGCAGTACCAGGTCGTAGTCCTGGCTGCCTTCGTAGCCGGCGCGGAAGCCGCCGACGGCCTGCACCAGTTCGCGGCGGTAAACGCCCAGGTGCGAAATGTAGTTCTGCGAGTACAGCAGGTCCGGCGAAAAGTCCGGCTTGAAATATGGGGCGCAGCGCCGACCTTTCGGATCGAGCTTGTCCTCGTCCGAGTACACCAGCTGCGCGCTCGGGCGCGTCTGCAGGGCCTTCACGACTTCGAACAGCGCGTGCGGCGCCAGCTCGTCGTCATGGTCGAGCAGCACGACGAATTCGCCGCTGGCAAGCGCCAGCGCGCTGTTGCTTGCAGCGACGATGTGCCCGTTGACGGGGCGGTACGCGACCTTGATGCGTGCATCCTGCTGCGCATAGCCGTCCAGGATCGCGCGGACCTGCGTCTGGGTCGAGGCATCGTCGGCGATGCACAATTCCCAGTGCGGGTAGCCCTGCGCAAGCACGCTGTCGAGGCAGGCGCGCAGCATGACCGGATCGGTGTTGTAGGTCGGGACGACGATCGACATCACCGGCTTCCACTGCCATTGCGCGGCCACGGCCCGCTGTTCCGACGCGCTCGTCAGGCGCGGCTGCTCGGTACGCTCGATCCAGTCGGCATACGAGACCAGCTCGCTGCCCGCTTCGAACACCTTGCAATAGTCGGCCCATAGCTGTTCGTCCGACGCGGCGGCGGCGCCGGCCGCGTGCAGCGGATGGCGCGCCGCCAGCTTGCGGCGCAGGCGGGTACGCGCAAATGCCGCGCCGACACGCACCAGGCGCAGCTGCTCGAGGCCGAAGCTGCCGGGCGCGCTGAGCGGGTCGAAACGCAGGCGTGCGTCGGCCGGGAGGTACACCAGCCGCTTGCACAGGCGCTCCGAATGCAGGCGCAGCGAGAAAGCGGTGTCTTCGGATTCGCCGCTGCCGGTGTCCGGATAGATGCGCGCATGCACCGACGCGTTGGGCAGGCGCAGCTTCGCTTCGAACATGTACCAGCCGGCCGGCACCTGGTGCGCGAGGCGGAAGTGCGGATCGGCGCCGACCGACTCGTAGTGTCCCGGCAGGCCCGGCACCGGCTGCAGCTCGTGCGCCGGCCGCCAGTCGCCGACCGTGTACATGGGCCAGAGCTTGCGGATCATGGGCTTGGCGTGGCGGAACACGCGCTTCTTCAGGCGCGTGAAACCGCTCGTCGCCGGCGTCTGCACCTTCATCAGGCCAGCGCCTCTTCCGTCTCGTACACCTCGGCCACGTCGAAGCGCACGCCCTGCGCGTCCTTCGCCGAGACCGACGGTGCGGCCGCGATCGGCCAGTCGATCGCCAGCGTCGGGTCGTCCCAGGCGATGCAGCGCTCGTGTTCGGGCGAATAGTAATCGGTGGTCTTGTACAGGAACTCGGCCGACTCGGACAGCACCACGAAGCCGTGCGCGAAGCCTTCCGGCACCCACAGCTGCTTCTTGTTTTCCGCGCTCAGGATTTCGCCGACCCACTGGCCGAAGGTCGGCGAGCCCTTGCGCAGGTCGACGGCGACGTCGAACACGCTGCCGTCGACCACGCGCACCAGCTTGCCCTGGGCCTGCTTGACCTGGTAGTGCAGGCCGCGCAGCACGTTGCGCGCGGACTTCGAGTGGTTGTCCTGGACGAAGTCGACCTCGCGGCCGATCGCTTCCTCGAAGCGGCGGTGGTTGAAGCTTTCGAAGAAGAAGCCGCGGTCGTCGCCGAATACGCGCGGTTCGAACAGGACGACGTCGGGAATGGCAAGGCGGATGGCGTTCATCAGAAAACAGTCTCTTTCAGGATGCGTGACAGGTATTGGCCGTAGCCGTTCTTTTTCATCGGTGCGGCGAGCGCTTCGAGTTGTTCCGGGCTGATCCAGCCCTTGCGGAACGCGATCTCCTCCGGGCAGGCCACCTTCAGGCCCTGGCGGTGTTCCAGGGTGGCGATGAACTTGCTGGCGTCGAGCAGCGACTCGTGGGTGCCGGTGTCGAGCCAGGCGTAGCCGCGGCCCATGATCTCCACGTGCAGCTTGCCCAGGTCCATGTAGATCCGGTTCAGGTCGGTGATCTCGAGTTCGCCGCGCGCCGAAGGCTTCAGGCTTTTCGCGATCTCGACCACGTTCTCGTCGTAGAAATACAGGCCGGTGACCGCGTAGTGCGAGCGCGGGTTGGCCGGCTTTTCTTCCAGGCTGATGGCGCGGCCGGTGGCGTCGAAATCGACCACGCCATAGCGCTCGGGGTCCTGCACGTGGTAGGCGAACACGCTGGCGCCATCCCTGCGCGCCGAGGCGCGCTCGAGCAGCTGGTTGAATTCGTGGCCATGGAACAGGTTATCGCCCAGCACCAATGCCGAGGGGCTGCCGTCCAGGAAGCGCTCGCCGATGGTAAAGGCCTGGGGCAGGCCTTCGGGCGACTCCTGCACCGCGTAGGACAGGTTCAGGCCCCAGCTTGCGCCGCTGCCCAGCAGCTGCTCGAAGCGCGGCGTGTCCTGCGGCGTCGAGATGATCAGGATGTCGCGGATACCGGCCAGCATCAGGGTGCTCAGCGGGTAATAGATCATCGGCTTGTCGAACACCGGCATCAGTTGCTTCGACATGGCCAGGGTGGCCGGGTACAAACGGGTGCCGCTGCCGCCGGCGAGGATGATGCCCTTGCGTTTTGTTGTTGCCATCATAATTGTCCTTGCGCCGCCAGCTCGGCAATGAGTCGGTTGACGTGGTGACGCCAGTCCGGCAGCTGGAGGCCGAACGTGGTCTGGAACTTGTGCGTGTCGAGACGCGAATTGCGCGGGCGCGCGGCCGGCGTCGGATAAGCCTCGGTGACGATCGGCTGCACCTGCTGCGGGCCGGCCTTCAGCGGCGCGCCGTGGGCGAGCGCCTGCTCCAGCACGTATTGCGCGTAGCCGTGCCAGGTGGTGGCGCCGGCCGCGACCAGGTGGTAGGTGCCCGACATCGCAGGCCCGGCCGCTCCGGCATCGCGGATGCTGTGCAGCGCAAGCGCGGTGGCGTCGGCGATCAGCTCGGCGGAAGTCGGCGCGCCATGCTGGTCGGCGATCACGTTCAGCTGTTCGCGCTCCTTGGCCAGGCGCAGCATGGTCTTGGCGAAGTTGCCGCCGCGCGCCGCGAACACCCAGCTGGTGCGCAGGATCAGGTGGCGCGCGCCGCTGGCGCGGATGCGTTCCTCGCCCTCGCACTTGGTGCTGCCGTAGACCGACAGCGGACGGGTGGCGTCGCTTTCGACGTAGGCGCCCTCTTTCGTGCCGTCGAACACGTAGTCGGTCGAGTAGTGCACCAGCCAGGCGCCGCAGGCGGCGGCTTCCTCGGCCAGCACGCCGGGGGCCAGCGCGTTCACGCGCTGCGCGGTGTCGGCGTCGCTTTCGGCCTTGTCGACCGCGGTGTAGGCGGCGGCGTTGACGATCACGTCCGGCGCGAACGCACGCATGCAGGCGCGCAGCGACTCGGGCTGTGCGAAATCGGCCTGTTCGCGGCCCAGCATGCGCAGTTCGCCCAGCGGCGCCAGCGCGCGCTGTAGCTCCCAGCCGACCTGGCCATCCTTGCCCAATAACAGGATCTTCATGCGTCGTACTGCCTTTCCATCCATTCGCGGTAGGCGCCGCTGGTGACGTTGCCCACCCAGTCCTGGTGGTCCAGGTACCACTGGACCGTCTTGCGGATGCCGGTCTCGAAGGTCTCGACCGGACGCCAGCCCAGCTCGCGCTCGAGCTTGCGCGCGTCGATCGCATAGCGGCGGTCGTGGCCCGGACGGTCCTTCACGAAGGTCATCTGGTCGGCGTAGGGCTGGCCGTCGGCGCGCGGCGCCAGTTCGTCGAGGATGGCGCACAGGGTGCGCACGACGTCGATGTTGGCCTTCTCGTTCCAGCCGCCGACGTTGTAGGTCTCGCCCAGGCGGCCGGCTTCGAGTACGCGGCGGATCGCGCTGCAGTGATCCGTAACGTAGAGCCAGTCGCGGATCTGCTGGCCGTCGCCGTAGATCGGCAGCGGCTTGCCGGCCAGCGCGTTGTGGATCACCAGCGGAATCAGTTTTTCCGGGAAGTGGTAAGGACCGTAGTTGTTCGAGCAGTTGGTGGTCAGTACCGGCAGGCCGTAGGTGTGGTGGTAGGCGCGCACCAGGTGGTCCGACGCGGCCTTGCTCGCCGAATACGGGCTGTTCGGCTCGTAGCGGTGGGTCTCGGTGAAGGCCGGCGCATCGGCGTCCAGGGAGCCGTAGACCTCGTCGGTCGACACGTGCAGGAAGCGGAACGCGGCGCGCTCGCTGTCGGACAGCGCGCTCCAGTAGGCGCGCACCGCTTCGAGCAGGTTGAAGCTGCCGACGATGTTGGTCTGGATGAAGGCGCCCGGGCCTTCGATCGAACGGTCGACGTGGCTCTCGGCGGCGAAGTTCAGCACCGCACGCACCTTGTGCTCGGCCAGCAGGCGCGCCACCAGGGCGCCGTCGCCGATGTCGCCGTGCACGAACACGTGACGGGCGTCGCCCTTCAGGCTGGCCAGGTTCTCGAGGTTGCCGGCATAGGTCAGCTTGTCCAGGTTGACGACGGTCTCGTCGTTGTTTGCGAGCCAGTCGAGGACGAAGTTCGACCCGATGAAGCCGGCGCCGCCGGTCACAAGAATAGTCATGCTTGATACTTCCCTAGTTGATTACTGAATTCGTTGTTATCGCCGTGCGCGCACGGCATGTATTACAGGCCCAGTACCACTTTCGCGGCGACGGCGATCTGGTAAATAATCTGCGTCATGTCCTTGAAGATCTGGCGCGACTTGACGTCGACCTTCGGCAGCACCAGCACTTCGTCGCCGGCGCGCAGGCGCGTGTCCGGGTTGCCTTCCTCGAAGCTGCCGTCGCGGTGGGCGATCACCACGCGCGAGTTCTCCGCGTTCTGGGTATAGCCGCCGGCGCGGGCGATGTAGTCGCGCACCTTCAGCGCGCCGTCGAAGGCCACCGCGTTCGGGAACAGCACCTCGCCGCTCACCAGCACCAGGCCGTCGCGGGTCGGAATGCGCAGCACGTCGCCGTTTTCCAGCAGCAGCTCGTCGCGCGCCGCGTTCGAGGCGATCTGCACCTGGCCGCTCGGCTCGATCTTCCTGGCCCGCTCGACCCATTGCAGGATCAGGTCCGACTCCTGCTTGCGCAGCACCGCTTCGTCGCTGGTGCCGCTGCGCGCGGTCAGTACCGCAGACTCGAGGCTGCGCATCGAGGTCTGCAGCATGGCGCGCTGGCGCTCGCGCACGCTGACGCGGTAGAGCTGGATGCTGGCGGCGTCCGACAGCGGCGTCATGCGCACCTGGCCGAGCAGCGCGCCGATGCGCGAGCCGTAAGGCAGCACGAACTCCTGCTGGCCCTGGTGCTCGCCTTCGACGCGGACGGTGATCGTGCCGGGCTTCTTGTCGGCGGTGAACTCGACGTCGTCGCCGTTGGCCGCGCGCACTTCGCGCGCCGCGCTCAGCGGGTAGTAATCGGTGTTGCGCACGGTGCCGGTGTTGCGGATCACGCGCACATGGGTGGCGCTGGCGGCCGGCTTGGCCAGGCGCGCCAGTTCGTCGATCGACAGGTCGGCGCCGGCGAACTCGAAACGCTTGGCGTTAGCGGCCAGGCCGGTGACGCGCACCGTGTTCTGGCGCGGCGCGATGAAGATCACGTCGCCGTCGCTCAGCTGGATCTGCGGGATGCTGCCCTGCAGCAGGAAGTCGTACAGGTTGACCGTGGCGCGCACCTGCTGGCCGCGCTTGACCTGCACGTCCAGGAAGCTGCCGCGGTCGACGTCGATGCCGCCGGCCTGGTCCAGGTAGTTGAGCAGGCTGTCCATGCTGGTGCCGTTGTACATGCCCGGACGGTTGACGAAGCCGCCGACGTAGATCCGCACCGGCTGGGCTGCGGCCAGGCTGGCGTAGCCGTTGACGTTGGCGCGGAACACCTGGCGCATCGCCGTCTCCAGCGTGCGCTGGAGGTCGCGGTTGCGCACGCCGAGCAGCTTGACCGGGCCGAGCTGCGGCACGAACAGGTTGCCCTGCGGGTCGACCGTCAGGATGCCGTCGAAGGTGTAGCCGCCCCAGAGGCGGATCTGGATGCGGTCGCCCACCGCGACCATGTAGTCGGGGTTGAACTGGGTGGCGCCGCCAGCGGCGAAGCTGCCCGAGAACAGCGAGGCGCCGAACACGTCGGTGGCGCGGTTGGCGCTGTAGTCGTAGCGCTGCGGGGCCTGCAGCGGCACTTCGGCCGGCATCGCCGCGGCCTGCTGGGCCTGGGCGGCGGCCTGCAACTGGGCCGCGGTCGGCGGCATGATCCCGGCAGGCAGCGCCACGGCCGGGGCGCCGGTCGGCGCGGCCGTCGGGACGGCGCCGGCGGACAGGGTCACGGCCAGCAGCGCGCCAAGGGAAAGACGTGGAACGAAACGAAGCATTGGTTAATCCTTGTGATCGCGGACGATCGCCGCGAGCAGGTGCACGACGCCTGCCAGCAGCAGGGTGACGAGCACCGAAACGATGATGTTGTAGCCGCGGCGCGGTTCGAGCGCGTGCTGCGGCAGGGTCGGGCTCTGCACCACCGAGACCTTCTTCAGGTTGCGGGTCGCTTCCACCCTGCCCTTCTCGAGCGCCACCAGCGCCGTCTTGTAAACGTCGTTGGCGAAGCCGGCTTCCATCTCGAGGCGCTGGTATTCCTCGACCGTGCTGTTGAGGGCCTTGCCGCTGGTCGAGGTCAGGCGCGCCTGCTCCTGGGCCAGCTGCTTGTCGATGGCCTCGATCTGCAGGTCGATCTCGACCACGCCGGCCGCGCGCGGCTCGAGGTAGCCGAGCAGCGCGGTGCGGCGGGTCTGCAGTTCGGTGCGCTGCGCGTTCAGGCGCTCGACCACGCCGTTGAGCTGCTCGGCGCGGCTCTGCGGCGAGACCAGGCCGTGCGTGTTCTGGAAGCGCACCACCGCCTGGCGCGTGCGCTGGAAGCGCTCGGCCATCTGCGCCACCTGCTTCTCGACGAAGGCGACCTGGTCGCGCGCGAGCTGGTGCGCCATCTCGTTCATGGCGCGCTCGCCCTCGCGCACCAGCAGCGTGGTGATGGCCTGGGCGGTGCGGGCGTCGTAGCCCTGCGCCTTGATCACCAGCACGCCCGAGTACTCGTCGAGCTCGACGCTCACGCGCGACAGGTAGTACTGGAGGAACCATTCGTCCGGCACGTCCTTGGCCCACATGCGCGACAGCGGGTCGCGCGCGCGGTCGCTGTAGTGCGCGCGCAGGTTCAGCTCCTTGTCGAGCTTCCTGAGCATGTCCATCGACAGCAGGTAGTTGCGCAGCAGGAGTTCATCGCTGCGGCTGCCGTTGACGCCGCCGAGCAGGGAGCTGAAATCCATCGTGTGGCCGCCGGCCAGGTCGGTGCGCTGGACGATCACGTTGGCCTGCGACACATAGCGATCCGAGGCGACCAGGCCCCAGTAGGCGGTGGCGGCGGCGCAGACGACGGCGGCGATGCCGAACACGCCGCGCTTGCGCAGCGCCTTGGCCAGGCGCGTCGTCCGGCCGCGCAAGCCGCTTGCGGGCTTGCCCGGCGCCGGCGCCACGGTCGCTTCCTCGTTGATGCGGTCATTCATACTGCAATGCTTTCCTTGTAATGTTTCAGCGCGTCGCCGATGTCGTCGAACCAGTGGGCGCGGCCCTCGTGCAGCCAGATGCCGGCGCTGCAGAATTCGCGCAAGGTACTGTCGCTGTGCGACACCATGATCAGGCCGGCGCGGTTGGCCAGGTTCTTGAAGGCCTTGTTGGCCTTGCCGCGGAAGGCGGCGTCGCCGGTCGACGTGACTTCGTCGGAGATGTAGACGTCGAAGTCGAAGGCCAGCGACATGGCGAACTGCAGGCGCGACTTCATGCCGGCCGAATAGGTCTTGACCGGCTCGTCGAAGGAAGCGCCGATCTCGGCGAAGTCCTGCATGAAGGCGATGCGCTCGGCCATCTCGTGCTCGTGGCCGAGGATGCGGCAGACGAACTTGGCGTTCTGGCGCCCGGTGAGCGAACCCTGCAGGCCGCCGCCGAAGCCCATCGGCCAGGACACGCGGCACTGGCGCTCGATGCGCCCGCGGTTCGGGGTGTCGATGCCGCCGATCAGGCGCAGCAGGGTCGACTTGCCGGCGCCATTGCGCCCGACCAGGCCGACGTTGACGTTCTTCGGGATCGTGAACGACACGCCGCTCAGCACCCATTTGCCGGGGCCGTGTTCGGTGCGGTAGCGCTTGTGGACGTCGTCGACGATGATCATTGGCTCACCACGCGCTGGGCGAAACGGACCTGCAGCGCCAGGCCGAGAAAGACCAGCACCAGGGCCCAGGCGTACAGGTAGGCCAGGCTCAGGTCGGTGATGGTGTGATAGTAGGGAGCGAACGCCAGGCGCGCCGACTCCAGACCGTGCACCAGCGGGTTGAGCGCCAGCCAGCCGCGGTAGGGCTCGGGAATCGCGCCGATCTGGACCATCACGCCGGACATGAAGTAGGCCGGCATCATGATGATGTTGACGAGCTTGCCCAGTTCCGGCACCAGTTCGGTGCCGACCGAGAACACCAGGCCGAAGCCCAGCCCGACCAGCCACAGGCCGAGCAGCGCGCCGAGCAGGGTCAGGGGATCGGCAGGCAGGATGTCGTGGCCGAGCAGCGCCAGCACGCACAAGGCCAGGATCAGCACCAGCAGCATCAGGAAGCCTTCGGTGGCCGCGCGCACGAGCACGGTGTCGACCGGCTTGACCTGGCGATAGGTGAACAGGGCGCGGTTGGCGCTGATGGCGTTGGTGCACTGGTTGGCGGTGCGGCGGAACATGAAGAACGCCACCATGCCGGTGGTCAGCCACAGGGTGGTGTCGATGCCGCCCACGGTCGTGACGCGGATCGCGGTGAACATCGCGAGCATGAACATCACGTGGATCAGGGGCTCGAGCAGGATCCAGACCCATGCGGCGCGGCCGGCGGCGAGACGATTCACCGTCTCGCGCAGCAGCAGCGCTTTCCACGCCGAACAGGTTACCGAAAGGCCGGAACGGACGACCACACTCATGACACCGATACTCGCAATCGAAAGGACCCAGAAGGGCTCGCAAAACCATGGGCAAGGCGTACGCCAGGGCTAAGCCCAGCGTTACCGGAGCCACGGGGTTGGGAATGAACCGCGATCGGCGATCAGCGGTACGAAAACAGGGGGTAACGGAATGAACTACGTGTTACTCGAAGGCATTGTAGCCGATGATCCTGGATTGCTCTAGAGAGGGAAATTGTTACAAATTCCAAAGAGACAATCAGGTATTTTCCTAGCGGCAATGTTAAATATTCTAAAGAAAGTAATATTTAACAAGAAGGGGAAGGATTATTGCGGATATTACTGGTCAAGCCAGCAATAAAAGTGAGTTTTAGTGAGATTAATCGCCATCCTTTTTGACGAATATGCCGAAGAAATCTCACCAAAAATCACAAGAACGTACGTACAAGCGTGAAGCGCTACAGAAGAATATTGATGAAAAAATTTTGTACAAATGTGGTTTTTTCGTCGGTGCTCAGGACTGCAGCGGCTCCGGCTCCGGCACCAGGGTCGCCACAGGGGCCGCGGAACGTGCCTGCGCCCGCATTGCGCGGCGCCGACGGGCGCGTGCGGCGTGCGCGACGTACCAGTAGAACGCCAGGTAAAGCGCGAAACTGGCCAGGGTACCGACCAGCAGCGCGCCATTGTTGTCGGCGAAGCGCACCGCCAGCACGGCCGGCACTGCCGCGATCAGCCACGAGAACGGCGACACCAGGGCGTTGCGCAGCGGCGCGCTGAGGGCGCGGAAGTAGCGTCCGGTAATGGCGATTTTCACCAGGCTGTGCAGGTGGCAGCTGTCCGGCTGGCCGGGGTGGCGCCGGCACCAGAGGCGGCGCGCGATCGTGAACACGGTTTCGAATACCGGGTAGGCGCACGCCAGCAGGGGCGCCCAGGGCGAGACGTCGGGGTTGCGGTAGACCAGCATCACCGAGAGCCAGGACAGCAGGAAGCCCAGCAGGTAGGCGCCGCCATCGCCGAGGAACAGTTTGCCAAACGGGAAATTGACGAGGAAGAAGCCGGCGGTCACCGCGCAGATCAGGAAGCACAGGCGCGCCAGTTCGGCATCGCCGCACCCGTCCGCGATGAAACCCAGCGCGACCAGGCCGATGATCACGGTGCCGCTGGCCAGGCCGTTGAAGCCGTCGATGATGTTGACCGCATTGGCGACGCCACCGACCGCAAAGGCCGTGAACAGCACCGACAGCGGCAGCGAGACGAGCGCCGCATCGAGCGGACCGATGCCGGTTTCGATGATGCGCACGTCGGTCAGGGCCCAGCAGGCCACGCCGCTGATCATGGTGGCGAGCAGGCGCGCGCCGATCGAGACGCGGCGGGTCAGGTCTTCGGCCATGCCGAACAGGAAGGCCGGCAGCGCGGCGACCAGCAACGGCGCAAACAGTGCCTGCTGCTGGCGCGACGACATGGCGCAGGCGACGATCAGGCCAAGCATGATGGCCAGGCCGCCGATGCGCGGGGTCGGAGCACTATGGAATTTCTGCACGCCGCGCGTTGCGTCCAGCGTGAACCGCCCATGCCAGCGGGTCGTTGCGACCAGCACGAGGGAGGAGACCAGCGAGACCATCCAGCCGACTTCAGAGACTATGTAATGAGTTTCCAATCGTTCCACGTTGACGCGAAAATAACTGGGCAATTCTAACGCATTTCTCTGGAGAAAGCATGAACTCAGCGGCAATCGTGCGGCGCAGCACGGCACTCGCAAGGGCGCTGCGTCGACTTTGCAAGTGACTGATTTGCCACAGCTTTTCGAGAATTCGATATTTGATTTGATTAACTGCAATAAATATTCTCTTCACTTTTCCTAATATTTCCCGACATTTTGTTACAGTTTTTGAGGCGTTTCCACCACATCGATTCGATTGCCAATTACAACTCGTAACATATCGCGAAGGGCACGATGATGAAGCAATTTCCTAAACTCAAATATCGTTGCCTAATATTATTAATGGCAGGCTGGGCCTCATTTCCCGCGACCGGGCAAACCACCAAAGACGAGCTCGATGCCGCCAAAAATGCGCTGGAGTTGCGGATCGTCCAGTTGACCGGCGATGCCATGGCCGCACGGCGCGAAGCCGAAGCGCGCCAGGCCACGCTGGAAGCCGAGCGCGCCGCCCTGTTGGCCCAGTTGCCGGCGGCGAACGCGCGTGCCCTGGCGGGCGCCGTCGAGACGCGCCAGTTCGGCGCCGCCGGGCTGGTGCGCGCCTTCGACCTGGCGCGCCAGCTCGCCGTCGAAGTCTGCGCCACCCTGCCGGCCGGCGAAAAGATCGTGCTCCACGATCCGGCCGCCAGCCAGGGCGTGCTGGCGGCGCGCACCGTCAACGACGCCCTGGTGCGCATGGGCGAGGACATGGCACGCCGCAACAAGGAACTCCAGCTGTACATCGACACCCACACGCCGCCCGGCGCCGTGCTCACTACCCTGTCGGCCGCGCTGACGGTGGTGCCGGCCGTGCTGCGCGCATCGGCCGACACGGCGTCCCTGTTCAAGAGCGATGTCACGGCCGCCGGCCTGGCCTATGGCGAGGGCGCGCGCGCCCTGTTCGCGAGCGCGCTGGCCGAATCCTGCCCCCAGCAAGTCGCCGGACTCGGCAGCGGTTACCTGGGCGAACTCGATACCGCCCAGCACGAACGCCTGCTCGGCCGCCAGCGCGCCCTGGCCGGCCACCGCGCCGACTACGCCAACCGCATTGCCCTGCTGCAAAAGCTGGCCGATAACGCCAAGGGAGAAGATAAGAAGGAACTGAGCGCAGTGGCGGGCGCTGCCGGCGCCGCGCTGGAGGCGGTCGACGCCTTCGTCGAGTCGCTGCGGGCCGGCGAGCCGGGGGATCGCAGCCCGCTGCACAACGCCGCACGCTACCTCGGCTACGCCAACCGTACTGCGGGCGCGGCCGTGCTCGACGTCGACCTGCGGCTGGAAGGCATGAGCATCGTGCGCGATCAGCTGTTTACCGGACAGAAGCTGCGTTTGTCCGGCATCGCCCTGCTCTGGTACCGGCTGCATGCGCCGGACGGCAGCGTCCGATTTGCGCGCACGCTGCGGCGGATGGCGCCGCCGGTCGAGGTGGACCTGCGCGGCGATGGCGCACAAGCACTGTTTGCCGACGAGACCGCGCCGGCGCGCTAAGTACTCGACCGGAAATAAATGTGAATTTTGGCAAACAGAACCGGAGGCGGTGCAAGGCGGCGAGTGCGCCGCAGTGCGAGCACTGCAAGCGCGAGCCAACGCAGCAACGCGCCGGTTATGACAGCCAAAAACACATTTATTTTTGGGTGAGTACTTAGCGCTACGCTTTGCGAATCACCTGGTCAATGGCGCCGAAAATCGACTTGCCCTTCTCGTCGAGCATCTCGATGCGGATGGTGTCGCCGAAACGCATGAAGGGCGTGCTCGGCGCGCCGTCGGCAATGGTTTCCAGGCAACGCTGCTCGGCGATGCAAGAATAGCCCAAAGTGGCGTCGCGATTCGATACCGTACCCGAACCGACGATGCTGCCGGCGCACGCGTTGCGTGTCTTGCACAGGTGCGCGATGAGCTGCGGGAAATTAAAGGCCATGTCCACGCCCGCATCCGGCTGGCCGACCAGGTGGCCGTTCCAGGTCGAACGCAGCGGCAGGTGGACCTTGCCGCCGCGCCAGGCGTCGCCCAGTTCGTCGGGCGTGACCGCCACCGGCGAAAAGCTGGTGGCCGGCTTCGACTGCAGGAAACCGAAACCCTTGGCCAGCTCGGCGGGAATCAGGTTGCGCAGCGAAACGTCGTTGGCCAGCATGAGCAGGCGGATCCTGCCGTGCGCTTCGTCCGGCGTCGCGCCCATCGGCACATCGTCCGTGACGACCGCCACCTCGGCCTCGAAATCGATGCCCCACTCCTCGTGCGCCAGCACGATGTCGTCGTGCGGCCCGAGGAAATCGTCGCTCCCGCCCTGGACCATCAGCGGATCGTCGCGGAAGGATTCCGGCATCTCGGCATTGCGCGCGCGCCGCACCAGCTCCACGTGGTTCAGGTAGGCCGAGCCGTCGGCCCACTGGAAGGCACGCGGCAGCGGCGCCATGCACAGCTTGGGGTCGAAATCGAAGGCGCGCCGCGCCTGCCCGGCGTTGAGCTGGGCGTACAGCTCGTCGAGCTGGGGCGCGATGAAGGCCCAGTCGTCGAGCGCGGCCTGGAGGGTCGGGGCGATGGCGTCGGCCATGTGCGCGGTCTTCAGGTCGCGCGACACGACGGCCAGCTGGCCGTCGCGGCTGCCGTCGTGGATGGTCGCAAGTTTCATTGGCGGTCGGGAAAACGATGGTGCGCTATTGTAGTGCAGCGCTCTTCCGCCGTAACGCCCCGCGCCGCAACGCCCCGCGCCGTCAGAAGGTGCCGAGCAGGCCCAGGCCGATCGAGCGCTGGAAGTAGTTGTAGTCGATCAGGCTCTGACCGTAGCCGGCGAAGGCCTGGGCATAGCCTTTCAGGTTGCCGGCCAGCGGGAAGGCCCAGCCGGCCTGGATCGCGCCTTTGTCGGTGTGGAAGTTGTAGCGCAGCGTGGACGAGTAGATGTGCCCATCGCGGCGGTAGGCCAGGGCCAGGTCGCCGTGGCCCATGTAGTCGACGATGTCCGGGTTGTCGTCGTCGCTCTCGCTCAGGCGCTTCCAGACCCGGGCGGTGGCCGAAAAGCCGTCCTTCTCGACGCCGAGCTGGGCGTAGAAGCGGTTCCAGCTGCGCGAGAGCGAGCCCGACTGGCCGTTCGACTGGTGCACGAAGCCGAGGCCGGCGAAGCGCAGGTCGACGCCGCCGACCTGGGCATGCAGCGGCGTGATCGCCATCACCTCGGGCTGGTAGTTGGTTTCGCGGAAGGGGCTCGATGCGTCGTGGTTGGCCGCCTGCCAGAAGCTGTTCTGGGTGTAGCCGAACCAGAGGTCGACAGGCTTGCCGAAAGCCTGCTCGACCATCTTCATCTTGAAGCTCAGCTGGAAGGCCAGCTCGCCTTTCGACAGCTTGGTGTCGCCGTCGGCCAGGTCGCGGTAAGGGACGTAGGGGGCGTCGTTCGGGCGATAGGTGCGGGTCGCGATCAGGTAGTTCGCATGGTGCGGACGGAACTTGAACACGCCGCGGCGGTAGGGATCGTCGAGCTCCCAGTGATCGAGCTGGCTGAACCTGGCGCTGCTTTCGGCGGATGGGCGGGCCGTGACCACCGGTACGGTCGCCGCAGGAGCGCCGCTGGCCGGGTTGACCACGACCGCGGCCTCGGTGCGCGGCGCCGGCGTGGCGGCCAGCTGGTCGAAACAGGCCAGGCGGGCGGTGTTGTCCTCGATGTTGGCGCAGTCGGACAGCAGTTTCGGGGCGTCCTGCGCACTGGCGCCGGCGGCGGCGCAGACCAGGGGAAGCGTAATCAGGAGGGTACGGTATGAGAGCGGCATGTAATACACGGTTGTCGGTTGCAAAAAGGCGTCATCGCATCCGGCAACGCATGACTGCGCCGACCACGATCTGACGCGAGTCAATACGATTTTGTAAGAAAAACAGCTTTTTTGTCGCACGCTTACCAAGGCGATACCGAAGTGTGCGTGAGTCGGAGGAGGAGCCCGTAGGGTGGGCACCCCGTGCCCACGCGTGAACGGTGATCATTGTTGGCCTGCTTTTCGCGCCGCCACGACGCAAAGGTCACGCGTGGGCACAGGGGCGCCCACCCTACCCCCTTGAAAAGCGTCAACGCGACGCATGCGTTCGCGTGGGCACGGGGTGCCCACCCTACGCCGATCATTGCGGCCCGGCAGTTCAAGCGGCAACCACCCTACCGCAACCGGGAACGGAGTCCCTCAGGCGGGCACCAGCAAATCCAGCTGCGCCTGCTCCAGGAAGCACCACTCCCCTTCCTTGAGGCCCAGCGACTCGAGCGTCAAGCCGCCGATGGCCGAACGGTGCAGCGCGCCGCAGTGGTTGCCGGCGGCGGCCAGCATGCGCTTGACCTGGTGGTACTTGCCCTGTTCGAGCACGATCTCGAGCTGGTGCTCGTCGCGCTGCACGCAGGACACCGCGCGCAGCGGCGCCGGCTCGTCGTGCAGTTGCACGCCGGCGAGCATCTGCTCGACCAGCGCCGGCGTCACCGGATCGGCCGTGGTCGCCTGGTAGATCTTCGGCACGTGGCGCTTCGGCGAGGACTGGGCATGGATGAAGGGGCCGTCGTCCGACATCAGGAGCAGGCCGGTGGTGTCGTGGTCGAGACGGCCGACCGGCTGCACTTCACGCCAGCCGAACTGCTCCGGCAACAAGGTCAGGACGCCCGGGTGGTGGCTGGGCTTGCGCGAGCATTCGAAGTTGGCCGGCTTGTACAGCGCGATATACACGTGTTCGCGGTAGACCCATTCTTCGTCGAAGACGGTCAGCACCAGGCCGTCGGTCTCGACCGTGGTCTTGTAGTTGTCTTCGATCACGCCATTCACGGCGACGTCGCCATCCTCGATCAGCGCGCGGCAATACTTGCGGGTGCCGAAGCCTTGCGATTGCAGGATTCGGTCCAGGGATAATTTACTCATGGGCGAGACTTTAACAGAAGGCCCATCAGCGCAGAAGGTCCACCGCCAGCAAGGGCCACGCAATGTTACCGCTAGGATAGTGATCTTCTACTCGTTTGACATATATCAATCGAAGCACACCATCCATTGATAGACTTCAACTCCATTAGGAATCGGCCTAACGCGACCAGCAGAACTGAAGAGGTATCGTTAGGAATTACTACCCAATACAAATAAGAGGATGACGACAATGCAACCAGTGAAATCCGATCAGGTCACCCCGCCCACGGTCGCTCCGGCGTCGGTCAAGGCAGCGCGCCTGTCGCTGGCGCGTTCGCATACCGCGCTGTTTCCGACCCGGCTCGCCCTGGCGCGCTGGACCAGCGGCGGCAACGTCCCGCATCTGCACGGTTCGGCGCACGCGCCGCTGCGCGCCGCCTGGTATGCCCGCGCCCAGCGCGATTTCCAGGCCTGGCTCGAGCGCGGCGGCTTCGTCCAGCATGACGACGGCGCCGCCCTCTCCCATCCGGCCGCGTCCGACACCCGCGCCTGAAAACCGATGCATAAAAGAAAACGACGGCTTGCGCCGTCGTTTTCGCTTCCCGGGAAGGGCCGGGTGGCATGAGGAATGGAATTCTCTCGAAAGCCGCACGTATGCGGCGCGATCGCGTCAACTAATGAACAATTGCGAACAGGTTGGCACTTCTTGTTGGTCGCCCTCCCCTGAAAGAACCACGAAGGTCACTATAGACCACTTCTCGGAACTTTCAAGGGACATATTGAGCAACGTCAGCTCAGCGCATTCCCACTCATTTTAATTGCGGCAATACCGTGTGCGACATGGCCTTCACCGCGCCATCGCCCACGGACGCGCCGAATTTCTTCAATACGCGTTCCGGCAAGCCTTCGTGAGCGGTGTAGTCGACGATGTCCTCGGCCTTGACGATGTCGCGCGCGACGGTGTCGACGGTGCCGAAACCGTCGGCCAGGCCCATCTCGACGGCCTTGGCGCCGGTCCAGTACAGGCCGGAGAAGGTTTCCGGTGTCTCCTTCAGGCGCGAACCGCGTCCGGCGCGCACCACCGAAATGAATTGCTGGTGGATTTCGTTGAGCATTTCCTGGGCGTGGGCGCGGTGCTTCTCCGATTGCGGGCTGAACGGGTCGAGGAAGCCCTTGTTGGCGCCCGCCGTCAGCAGGCGCCGCTCGACACCCAGCTTTTCCATGGTGCCTGTGAAACCGAAACTGTCCATCAGTACGCCGACCGAGCCGACGATGCTGGCCTTGTTGACATAGATCTTGTCGGCCGCGGCGGCGATGTAGTACCCGCCGGAGGCGCAGATCTCGTCGACCACCACGTACAGCGGCTTGTCCGGATACCCCTTCCTCAGGCGCCGGATCTCGTCGACGATGATCCCGGCCTGCACCGGGCTGCCGCCGGGGCTGTCGATGCGCATCACCACCGCCGCCGAGCCCGCGTCGGAAAACGCCTTGTTCAGCGAGGGGATCACATTGTCGGCCGATCCGCTGCCTTCCGCTTCGATCTCGCCGTTAATTTCGATGAGTGCCGTGTGGCGGCCGAGGTTCTCGTCGTCGCTGCCGAAGCTCAATCCGAGGTAAGTCCAGAGTCCGACGACGAGCACGAGCAGGAAGGCCAGCCGGAAGAAGATGCTCCAGCGGCGCGCCGCGCGGCGCTCCTTGATGGTGGCGAACACCAGCTTCTCGAGGGTCTCGCGCTCCCAGTTGCCCGCGGTCGGGTTGGCTGCAAACCGGCTTTCGCCATCGTTCCTGATGTTGTCGCTCATAAGCAGTGTTGAAGTTAAATGGTTGCAGCCTTCCTCAGGCGGCCGGCTGGAACCGCTCGTCCGGCTGCCAGGATACCTTGCCGTCCGCTTCGCGCACCGCGATCGCACGCAGCCGCGCGCCACGGCAGGGTCCGCCAGCGCAGAGGCCGGTCGCCGGCTGGTACACGGCCCCATGGGTTGCGCACATCAGGTACTCGCCGCTGGACTCGAAAAACTGCCCCTTGACCCAGTCCAGCTCGGTCGGCACATGGGCACAACGGTTCAGGTAGGCATAGGCGGTGCCGCCGAAGCGCACCACGAAGCCGGTCGCCGGTTCGCCGAAGGCCAGCACGGGAAAGCGCACCCCCGCGCCGCCATCGACCAGGGCCTCGGAGTCGCAAATGTAAACATCCGCCATTATGCGTTATCGGTCAGCCAGGCGTGCAGTTCGACCGCTGTCTTGGCGGAAAACACGGGATGGCAGGCCTGCAGCTGGTCGACCGGATGGGCGCCATACTCGACGGCAATCCCGGCGGCGCCGGCATTGCGCGCCATCAGCAGGTCGTGCGTGGTATCGCCGATCATCACCGTGCGGCGCATGTCCTGGCCGAGTTCGCGCGTCAATTCCTGCAGCATGGCCGGATGCGGCTTGGAGAAGGTTTCATCCGCACAACGGGTAGCGTCGAACATCGACAGCAGTCCGGCCGCGTTCAGCGCCCGGTTCAGGCCCACGCGGCTCTTGCCGGTGGCCACCGCCAGGAAATAGCCCTGTTGGGAAAGTTCGCTCAACATCTCGCGAACTCCCTTGAACAGCACCAGTTCGTGGTCTTTCGTCAGGAAATGGTAGCGGTAGCGCTCGACCATGCGTGGATACAGCGCCGGCTCGATGTCGGGCACCGCCGTCTGCATGGCTTCGGGCAGTGCCAGGCCGATGACGTGCGAGGCCGCCCCGTCGCTCGGCACGGGCAGGCCGACGTCGCGCGCGGCTGCCTGGATGCACTTGACGATGGCCGCCGTGCTGTCCATCAAGGTGCCGTCCCAGTCGAAGACGATCAGATCAAATTGCTTTCTTGGCATTTCTTCCGGCCAGTGCCGGCTCCTGTTTATTACCGGCAATGTGCCGTAGGGTGGGCGCCCCGTGCCCATGCGGTGATCGCTACTGCTCATGCATTCGCGCTGGTACCGCTATCCACGTGTTTTTCATGCTTGCGTAACGCCACGCATGATAAACGGTGGGCACGGGGCGCCCACGAACCATCAAGCTACCGGTTGCCCCAAGCTTACCAAGAAACGATCGCACTCGGCTGGCAAGGGCGCCTGCAGCGTCATCTTCGCGCCGGAATCCGGGTGGGTGAAGGTGATTTTGTGAGCGTGAAGGAACATCCGGCGCAGCGCACCGCGCGTTTCGGTAGCCTTCTGCAACTGCTTGTTGAGGGCGAAATCGCCGTACTTCTCGTCGCCCAGGATGGGGAAGCCCGACGATGCCAGGTGAACGCGAATCTGGTGGGTACGCCCGGTCTTCAGTTCCGCTTCCAGCAAGGCAAATTCTTCCCATTTGCGCAGCAGGCTGAAGACGGTGTGCGATTCCATGCCGCCAGCTTGCACCACGACACGGCGCTCGCCGTCGGGCGTCGTGTATTTATGTAAAGGCAACTTTACATGCTGGCGCTTGTTGACCCAGTTGCCGGAAACAGCCGTCAGGTAACGCTTGTCGGTAAGGCCTTCGCGCATCTGGTCGTGCAGGTTGGTCAGCGCCGAGCGCTTTTTGGCCAGCAACAACAGTCCCGAGGTTTCGCGGTCGAGGCGGTGCACCAGTTCCAGGAACTTGGCGTCCGGCCGCGCCGCGCGCAACTGCTCGATGACGCCATACGACACGCCCGAGCCGCCATGGACGGCGACGCCGGCCGGCTTGTCGATCACCAGCAGGTGATTGTCCTCGTGCACGATCTTGAATTCGGCGCCGGGAACGGCCGCGCTGCTGGCTTTTTCGGCAACGCGAATCGGTGGAATGCGCACCAGGTCGCCCTGCTCCAGCCGATACAGCTGGTCGATGCGGCCCTTGTTGACGCGCACCTCGCCCGAACGCAGGATACGGTAGATATGGCTCTTCGGAACGCCCTTGCACACGCGCAACAAGTAATTGTCAATACGCTGGCCGGCTTCTTCCTCGGTAATAGTGACGAACTGTGCCGCTAATGCCTGTGATGAAGGGGGAACAACATCGTTTTGCATCTTCATTTGGCCTGTCTTCCCAGAAATTCTCTCTAAGTCCTTCATTTTGAATATATAATCGACAGGCGGCGGTCAAACCTCTGCAGGTGTAAGAATTAAAACGATATTTTACACAGGGGCGCGTTCCATCGGCCCCGCTGGCATGCAAAATCGATGGAAAAAACGTGTACGCACATTTCTGCGTGGATCAGGGTTGCACCGCAGTTGCAATCGGGTCGCGCGCAGGAGTGCCGGATTGGATTGTTTGGAACTGTAAGGATAAGTACCGGCAAGCCTGCTCATGCGGGCTCGCCGGTTGATGGTGTCGATAACGCTTGTCGTTTCGCCCGACCCGATGTAAGCCTCACCCGAAGGCTTGAGAGTAAAGGCTGATTAACGAGGAAGGTCGAGAAACCGTAGCGAGCGCAGCAGGCATGTTGGCCGAGCCCCAGGGGATGACGGCCGGCGGGCCGACGCGCAACAGGTTGATCGACGCCTCCTTTCGCCGATAAGATCGAAGTCTTGGTTGCTGGCTGGCTACGGTTTGGCTGGTTGTTGCGCGCACCGCCTGGCTGACCCTTTGCGCCGCTCATGAAGCGGGCCGGGCACAGCTACAGTTGCGGCGTGCCCTCGGCATGACGATCGACACCATTCGCGCCCTGTGGCGGCAGCGTTGCCTTTTGCTTCGCCGGCCCCACACACCCGGGCATACCCCCCTCCAGCTCTCCCCTCCCGCGTACTTCCCTGTACTTTCGCCGCCCTGGCAAGGCGGCATGGAACGGCCCACGGGTCGCGGAGTCAATAAAAATGAAACGCATGTTGTTTAATGCTACGCAGCAAGAGGAGCTGCGCGTAGCGATCGTCGACGGCCAGAAACTGATCGACATCGATATCGAAACGGCCGGACGCGAACAGCGCAAGTCCAATATCTACAAGGGTGTCATCACCCGCATCGAACCCTCCCTCGAAGCTTGCTTCGTCAGCTACGGCGAAGACCGCCACGGCTTCCTCCCCTTCAAAGAAGTTGCCCGCTCCTATTTCCGCGATGGCGTCGACGTGCGCAACTGCACGATCAAGGAAGCCCTGCGCGAAGGCCAGGAAATCATGGTCCAGGTCGAAAAAGAGGAACGCGGCAACAAGGGCGCTGCCCTGACCTCGTTCATCTCGCTGGCCGGCCGCTACCTGGTCCTGATGCCGAACAACCCGCGCGGCGGCGGCGTGTCGCGCCGTGTCGAAGGCGAAGAGCGCCAGGAACTGCGCGAGACCATGGACAAGCTGGACCTGCCGCAAGGCATGTCGGTCATCGCCCGCACCGCCGGCATCGGCCGCACGGTCGAAGAGCTGCAGTGGGACTTGAATTACCTGATGCAACTGTGGCGCGCCATCGAAGGCGCCGGCAAATCGGCCGCCGGTCCTTTCCTGATCTACCAGGAAAGCTCGCTCGTCATCCGCGCCATCCGCGATTACTTCCAGCCTGACATCGGCGAAGTCCTGATCGACACCGACGAGATCTTCGACCAGGCCCAGCAGTTCATGTCGCACGTGATGCCTGACATGGCGCACCGCGTGAAGCGCTACAGCGACGACGTGCCGCTGTTCTCGCGTTTCCAGATCGAACACCAGATCGAGACCGCCTACGCGCGCACCGTGCCGCTGCCGTCGGGTGGCGCGATCGTCATCGACCACACCGAAGCCCTGGTTTCCATCGACGTCAACTCGGCGCGCGCCACGCGCGGCTCGGACATCGAGACCACCGCCTTCAACACCAACTGCGAAGCGGCCGACGAAGTGGCCCGCCAGCTGCGCCTGCGCGACCTGGGCGGCCTGATCGTGATCGACTTCATCGACATGGAAGTGGCCAAGAACCAGCGCGAAGTGGAAACGCGCCTGAAGGAAGCCCTGCACCACGACCGCGCCCGCGTTCAGATGGGCAAGATTTCCCGCTTCGGCCTGATGGAACTGTCGCGCCAGCGCCTGCGTCCTTCGCTGTCCGAAGGCTCCCACGTGACCTGCCCACGCTGCTCGGGCACCGGCCACATCCGCGATACCGAATCGTCCGCCCTGCAGGTGCTGCGCATCATCCAGGAAGAGGCGATGAAGGAAAACTCGGCCACCATCCACGTCCAGGTGCCGGTCGACGTTGCCGCCTTCCTGCTGAACGAGAAGCGTGGCGAAGTCATGAAGATCGAGGCGCGCCACCGCATCAGCGTGATCCTGGTGCCGAACAAGCATCTCGACACCCCGCACTACAAGCTCGAGCGCATCAAGCACGACGATCCGCGCCTGGAAGACGCCGCCGCCAGCTACAGCCTGGCCGAGACCGCCGAAACCGACATGGCCTACAGCAAGCGCCAGAAGGAAGAAGCCAAGCCGCGCCAGGAAGCCGTGGTCAAGAGCATCACCCCGGCCCAGCCGGCGCCGGTGGTCGACCGCAGCGAGCCGGTCAAGGCCGCCAAACCGGTCGAGCCGCCGGTCGTCGCCGTTCCGCAACCGACCGTCGCTCCGGCCCCGACCGGCTTCTTCGCCAAGCTGCGCAGCTTCTTCTTCGGCGCCCCCGAGCCGGTCGCACCGCCCCCGGCGCCGGTCGAGCCGCCGAAACCGGCAGCCCCCAGCCCGGCCGAGCGCGGCGAGCGCAATGGCCGCGGTCCGCGTGCTGCCCGTAACGGCCGCAACGGCAAGCCTGGCCGCGAGCGCGAAGAGCGCGACGTGACGGCCAAGGCCGGCGTCGACGAGAGCGCCAAGGCCGAGCGCGAAGAGAAGGCCCCGCGCCAGCCGCGTCCGCCGCGCGAGCCGCGTGCTCCGCGCGAACCGCGCGAGCAGGTCGAGACCGCCCAGGCCGCACCAGCCGGCCAGCGTCCGGAGCGTGCCGAGCGCGGTGAGCGCGCCGAACGTGGCGAGCGCGCCGAACGCACGCCGCGCCAGCCGCGCGAGCGTACCGAACGCGTCCAGCCGGTCGAAGCCAAGCTCGACGAAGTGAACGCGGTCGAGGCGATCCCGACCCCGGTCAGCGAACTGTCGACCACCACCCCGCACGGCGACCAGCTCGACCACGCGGTGAAGGCGGTGACCAGCCAGGGCCCGGTCGGCGATGACTTCGAGAACGAGGCCGGCGACGAGCCGCGCCGCCGCCGCCGCCGCGGTGGCCGCAACCGCAACCGCCGCGACCGCGACCAGGTCGAGGGCATGGAAGCGGGCGAGCACGGCGAACACGACGGCGCACCGGCCTTTACGCCGGTCGCCGACGAGGAAGCCGCCAAGGTGCAAGCCGAGAAGTCGGGCCGCAAGCCGCGCGCGCCGAAGCAAGACGCCAAGCTGGCGCCATGGCCCTTCCCGACCGCCGCGTCGGTCGCCGCCGCCCAGGCCAAGGCCGCCGCCAAAGCCGCGCCCGCTCCGGCAGCATCCGCTCCGGTGGCAGCCGCCGAGGCCGCGCCAGTGTCGGCAGTGAAGGCGCCGACCGCCGACGCCTGGTTCTTCCCGACCGCGGCATCGGTTGCCGCCAGCCAGGCCAAGCCGGCCGCGCCGGCCGCCGAAACCGTCGCCGCAGCACCTGCGACGCCTGCCCAGCCGGTACAAGCTGCCGAGCCGGTGCAAGCTGCCGAGCCGGTGCAAGCTGCCGAGCCGGTGCAGGCTGCCGTCCCGGCGCCTGCCGCCGAGCCGGTCGTGACCGCACCGGCCGAGCCGGTGCGAGCCGCTGCGCCAGCCCCGGCCCCGGCCCCGGTCCAGCCAGCACCAGCACCAGCACGAGCACCAGCGCCAGCGCCGGTAGCGGCCGCGCCAGTCCCGGCGGCAAGCACGCCGGCGCCCGCGGCCAACCTCGACGAGCTGCTCGGCAACGCCGGCCTGACCCTGGCCGCGACCGATCCTGAAAAGCTGCGCGCAGCCCAGGAAGCGGCCGCCAAGGCAGCCGCGCCGGTCCGCCTCGGCCGTGCCCGCAAGCCGGTCGCGCCGCCGGTCGAAGAGCCGCTGATCCAGGTCGACACCCGCCAGTGATAGCGCCTGCCGCTGTGAAAGCGAAATAACGCTGTCAAAAGCGGAACAAAAGAGGGAAGCCCGCGGGCTTCCCTCTTTTTTGTCCTTGACGCTCCTTATTGAAGCCCGTGCCCGCCATGAACGAGAGTGCCGCCCCCCGCCAGGTCAGCCGCCGCGAAGCCTTCCTGTACTGGCTCAAGCTCGGTTTCATCAGCTTCGGCGGCCCGGCCGGCCAGATCGCCCTGATGCATGCCGAGCTGGTCGAGCGCCGCCGCTGGATTTCCGAAGGCCGCTTCCTGCATGCGCTCAACTACTGCATGCTGCTGCCGGGACCGGAGGCGACCCAGCTGGCGGTCTACATCGGCTGGCTGCTGCATCGCACGCGCGGCGGCATCGTCGCCGGCGTCCTGTTCATCCTGCCTTCGCTGCTGCTCCTGATGGGCCTGGGCTGGATCTACCTGGCCTACGGCCACCTGCCGGTCCTGGCCGGCATCATGGACGGGATCAAGCCGGCGGTGGTGGCGATCGTGCTGGCGGCCGCCTGGCGCCTCGGCAGCCGCACCTTGCGCAACGCGATCCTGGTCGGTATCGCCGCGCTGGCCTTCGTCGCCATCGCATTCCTGCACATCCCCTTTCCGCTGATCGTGCTCGGCGCGGCCCTGGCCGGCGCGGCCGGCGTGCGCCTGAAGCCGGCGGCCTTCCTGGCGCCCGGTGCGGCGAACGCCCATGCCGGCGCGCAGCCCGGCAGCGCTTCTCCGGCCCTGATCGACGACGACACGCCGACGCCGGCGCACGCGCGCTTTTCCTGGGCGCGCCTGGCGCTGGTCGCCCTCGGCGGCGTCGCCCTGATGGCCGCCGCCTGGCTGGCGCTGGCCGCCTGGGGCGGCGCCAATGGCACCCTGGCGCAGATGGGCTGGTTCTTCAGCAAGGCCGCGCTGCTGACCTTCGGCGGCGCCTATGCCGTGCTGCCCTATGTGGTGCAGGGCGCGGTCGAACACTACGGCTGGCTCGACGCGACCCAGATGATCGACGGCCTGGCGCTGGGCGAGAGTACGCCGGGTCCCCTGATCATGATCGTGGCCTTCGTCGGCTTCGTCGGCGGCTGGACCCACGCCCTGCTCGGACCCGAGGCGCTGCCGCTGGCCGGCCTGCTCGGCGGCGCGGTCGCCGCGCTGTTTACCTTCCTGCCCTCGTTCATCTTCATCCTGGCCGGCGGCCCGCTGGTCGAGGCCACGCGCGGCGACCTGCGCCTGACTGCGCCGCTGACCGCCATTTCCGCGGCGGTGGTCGGCGTCATCGCCAGCCTTGCTGTATACTTCGGGCGCGAAGTGTTTTTCGCCGGCGGCGTCTTCCAACCCGCTGCCCTCGTCATCGGATTCCTCGCCGCGGTCGCGCTGCTGCGCTACCGGGTCGGCACCATCAAGCTGCTCGCCGCCTGTGCGCTCGCGGGCCTCGTGCTATCGTATTGGTATGGCTGAAAAAATCATCATGCTGAATGACCTGCGCAGTCCCGCGCTGGCCATTCCGGCAACCCCCGTTCCACCCAGCGGCCATCTCGTCGATGCGCTCGCGCGTCCCCTGCACGACCTGCGGATCTCGGTCACCGACCGCTGCAATTTCCGCTGCGTGTACTGCATGCCGAAGGAAGTGTTCGGCAAGGACTACCCCTACCTGCCGCATGGCGACCTGCTCTCGTTCGAGGAAATCACGCGCGTGGCGCGCATCTTCATCGCCCACGGCGTCGAGAAGATCCGCCTGACCGGCGGCGAGCCGCTGCTGCGCAAGAACCTCGAGCACCTGGTGGCAATGCTGCGCGCGCTGCCGACCGTCTCCGGCCGCCCGCTCGACCTGACGCTCACGACCAACGGCTCGATCCTGGCACGCAAGGCGCGCGCCCTGAAGGACGCCGGCCTGGACCGCGTCACGGTGTCGCTCGACGCGATGGACGACGCCGTCTTCAAGCGCATGAACGACGTCGACTTCGCAGTAAGCGACGTGCTGGCCGGGATCGAGGCGGCGCATGCCGCCGGCCTCGGCCCGATCAAGGTCAACATGGTGGTCAAGCGCGGCAGCAACGACGACCAGATCGTGCCGATGGCGCGCCACTTCAAAGGCTCCCCCGTCATCCTGCGCTTCATCGAGTACATGGACGTGGGCGCCTCGAACGGCTGGAACATGGATGAAGTCGTGCCGTCGAACGAGGTGGTGCAGCGCATCGGGGCCGAGATGCCGCTGGCGCCGCTCGACCCGAACTACACCGGCGAGACCGCGGCGCGCTGGCGCTACCTGGACGGCGGCGGCGAAATCGGCGTCATCTCCAGCGTCACCGGCGCCTTCTGCAAGGATTGCAGCCGCATGCGCCTGTCGACCGAGGGCAAGCTGTACACCTGCCTGTTCGCGACCCAGGGCCACGACCTGCGCGCCCTGCTGCGCGGCGGCCATGATGACCTGGCGATCGGCGGCGCCGTCGCGCGCCTGTGGCAGGGCCGCGCCGACCGCTATTCCGAGACCCGCACCATCAACACCACGGGCCTGGCGCGCGGCGCGCGCAAAGTCGAAATGTCCTATATCGGCGGTTAAACAATGACTAAGCAAGCATCGATCAGCGGACTGATCCTCGCGGGCGGACGCGGCTCGCGCATGGGCCACGTCGACAAGGGCCTGCAGCCCTTCCGCGGCAAGACCATGGTGGCGCACGTGCTCGAGCGCCTCGCGCCGCAGGTGGCCAGCCTGGCGATCAACGCCAACCAGAACCTCGCCACCTATGCCGAATTCGGCGTGCCGGTCTGGCCGGACGACCTGGCCGGTTTCGCCGGCCCGCTGGCCGGGCTGGAAACCGGCCTGCGCCGCTGCCAGACCACCTACCTGCTGACCGCCCCTTGCGATTCGCCCTTCGTCCCCACCGACCTAGCCGCACGCCTGCTGGCCGCGCTCGAGGAACAGGACGCCGATCTCGCCTTTGCCGCGACCCAGGAGCCGGGCCAGCGCGTGCAGCCGCACCCGGTGTTCTGCCTGGTGAAGGCGAACCTGCTGCCGATTCTCTCCAGTTACCTGCTTGATGGTGGCCGGCGCATGGACGGCTGGTACAAGGACCTGAAGTCCGTCGAGGTGCTGTTCGAGGACGCGGATGCCTTCCGCAACATCAATACGCTCGACGAACTGCGCAGCCTGGATACGGGCGCCGCGCCGCGCCTGCAGGACGTGACGAGCTGCCTGTCGGCCTACGATCCGGACGCGCTGCCGGTGCGTGACGCCCAGCGCATCATCCGCGAGTTCGTGCAGCCGGTGCGCGCCATCGAGCAGGTGGCGCTGCGCGCTGCCCTCGGCCGCGTGCTGGCGCGCGACATCGTCTCCCCGATCGACGTGCCGGCCCACGACAATTCGGCAATGGACGGCTACGCCCTGCGCGGCGCGGACATTCCACTTGACGGCGTGGCGCGCCTGGCGGTGATCGGCACCGTCTATGCCGGGCGGCCGACCGAGCTGGTGCCCGGCCCGGGCGAATGCGTGCGCATCATGACCGGCGGCGTCATGCCGACTGGCTGCGACAGCGTGGTGCCGCAGGAATTGCTGGTCGAGGACGGCGAGCGCGAGATCGTGCTGAAGGCGGGCACCATCCGCGCCGGCGACAACCGGCGCTTCAAAGGCGAAGACCTGAAGGCCGGCAGTCCGGCCCTCGCCGCCGGCAAGATCGTCCGCCCGGCCGACCTGGGCCTGATCGCCTCGCTCGGCATCGCCGAAGTGCCGGTGCAGCGCCGCCTGCGCGTGGCCTTCTTCTCGACCGGCGACGAGCTGCGCTCGATCGGCCAGGCGCTCGATGAGGGCAGCGTCTACGACAGCAACCGCTACACCATCTACGGCATGCTGCAGCGCCTGGGCTGCGACATCATCGACATGGGCATCGTGCGCGACGACCCGGCGGCGCTCGAAGAAGCGCTGCGCAGCGCCTGCGAGAACGCGGACGCGATCGTCACCTCCGGCGGCGTCTCGGTCGGCGCCGCCGACTACACCAAGCAGATCATGGCGCGCCTGGGCGACGTCACCTTCTGGAAGATCGGCATGCGCCCGGGCCGCCCGCTGGCCTTCGGCCGTATTAACTCGAACGGCCGCAGCGCCTTCCTGTTCGGCCTGCCGGGCAATCCGGTGGCGGTGATGGTCTCGTTCTACTTCTTCGCGCGCGCAGCCCTGCTGCGCATGATGGGCGCCGACGCGCCCCTGCCGCTGCTGCGCGCCCGCTCGCAGGGCGCGATCCGCAAGAAACCCGGCCGCACCGAATACCAGCGCGGCATCCTCACCCACGGCGACGACGGCGCGCCCCAGGTGCGCATCACCGGCTCGCAAGGCTCCGGCATCCTGCGCTCGATGTCGGAAGCGAACTGCATGGTGGTGCTGCACGACGAACAGGGCAGCGTCGCGGCGGGGGAGATGGTGGATGTGCTGATGTTCGAGGGCTTGATATAACGATAGCAGCGCCGGATCGTAGGGTGGGCGCCCCGTGCCAACGCGTGACGCATGCGGACCGCTGCCACGTCTGTGGCTTGCTGCTCTACTCGATCCACATCACTTCCATCTGCGGCGTCCCGCCCCAGTCCGCCGGATACACACCATTTTTTACGTACCGATGAAACGTCGAATACGGCCAATCCGCCGCACTCGCCACATGGCCATGCCGCACCGGGTTGAAATGGATGTAGTCCATATGGCGTTCGAAATCGCGATCATCGCGGATCTGGTGTTCATGAAAACGGCGTTGCCAGATCGATGCATCGCGGTGCTGGATACGCGACGGATTTCTGGCGCCGGTTGAAACCGTGGAGACCAAGGCAAATCTGGAGACCGAGCTCTTGATGATTGCCCAGCGGGTCGAATAGTCAGTATCGCCGTCGGGCAGGGTCCAGATGCAATGCAGGTGGTCGGGCATCAGCACCCAAGCATCGATCTCAAATGGCCGTGATTGACGGACGTCTTCGATAGCTCGGCGCAATGCCGAGCGAATCGGCGGCAAGCATAGGATCGGATTTCGCCGGAAGGACACCAACGTGAAAAAATAGGTGGAGCCAGTGCGAGAGCGGCGATAGCGGGACATAGTGGCACGCATTGTAGAGAACGCGTAGAGCCGTTTGTT
Source organism: Massilia haematophila (assembly GCF_042647645.1). NCBI lineage: Bacteria > Pseudomonadati > Pseudomonadota > Betaproteobacteria > Burkholderiales > Oxalobacteraceae > Massilia > Massilia haematophila. The sequence goes on from NZ_JBHRVV010000001.1 coordinate 3,037,816, forward strand.
AATGTACGTGGTGGTTGATGAGACGCGTCAAGGAAAAGCCTGCGCATCAATTCCAAAACAGGCCGCGTCAACGCAACATTCCGCGTGGGCACGGGGCGCCCACCCTACGATTGCGAGCACCGGGTCTATTCATCCCGCTCCATCCCATCCGGCCCCAGCATCAGTTGCGCCGCCTCGCTCGGCAGCGCCTCGACCGACTTGAGCTTGCGCGCCATCTGGCGGCTGCGCACTTCGGCGCTTTCGATGTTCTTCGCCGCCTTTTCCAGGGTCGCCTTGGTGGCGGCCAGGACGTCGCCGAACTTGGCGAATTCGGTCTTCACCGCGCCCAGCACCTGCCACACTTCGGAGGAACGCTTCTCCAGCGCCAGCGTGCGGAAGCCCATCTGCAGGCTGTTCAATAGCGCGGTCAGCGTCGACGGGCCGGCGATCGTCACCCGCAGCGTGCGCTGCAGGTCGTCGGCGACGCCGGGGCGGCGCATCACTTCGGCGTACAGGCCTTCGGTCGGCAGGAACAGGATCGCGAAGTCGGTCGTCTGCGGCGGCGACACGTATTTCTCGCAAATCGTCTTCGCTTCGGCGCGCACCGCGCGTTCCAGTTCGGCACCGAAGCGGGCTACACCTTCGGCGTCCGAACGTTCCTGGGCATCCAGCAAACGTTCGTACTGCTCCTTCGGGAACTTGGCGTCGATCGGCAGCCACAGCGGCGGGCCCCCGTCGACCACGCCCGGCAGCTTGATCGCGAACTCGACGCGGGCGTTCGAGCCGGCCACGGTCTCGACGTTCTTCGCGTACTGGTCCACCGTCAGCACCTGTTCGAGCAGCATCTCGAGCTGCACCTCGCCCCAGGTGCCGCGCGTCTTCACGTTGGTCAGCACGCGCTTGAGGTCGCCCACGCCGATCGCCAGCTGCTGCATCTCGCCCAGGCCCTGGTGCACCTTCTCCAGGCGTTCGGACACATGGCGGAACGATTCGGTCAGGCGTGTTTCCAGCGTCGTGTGCAGCTTTTCGTCGACGGTCTGGCGCATCTCTTCCAGGCGCTTGGCGTTGTCGACCTGCAGGTCGCGGATCTTGGTCTCGAGCGTGGCGCGCACCTCCAGCATGCGCTGGGCGTTCGATTCGGTGAGGTTTGCCAGGGTCTGCTGCAGGGTGTCGGCGAAGCGCTTCAGAGCGCGCGCCTGTTCCTCGCGCCCGCCGGCGGCGTGCAGCTGCATCTGCTGGCGCATGCTGTCCAGTTGCTGGACGGTGGCCCCCTGGTGCAGGGCCATGTGGGCGGCGAGTTCCTGGCGCGTGGCCTGGGCGCTGTGCTGCAGTTCCAGCCGCAGTTCGCGCTCGACGCGTTCGAACTGCTGGCCGTTGCCGTCGCCGCTGCCGTTACCACCGAGGCCGCGGCCGCGCAGCAGCACCAGGACCTGCAGCGCGATCACGACAAGCAGCGCGATCGCGATCACCGCGAATTGGAGGGTGCTCATCTCAGTCGGCCTTGTTGCGCATCCAGTCGGCGGTCTGGTAGAAGGATTGCATCAGCCGCAGGCGCAGGTCGTCGTCCATGCCGATGTCTTCCATGGCCCAGGCCATCGCGCGCAGCCACTGGTCACGCTCTTTGGTGCCGATCGCGAACGGCAGGTGGCGCGCACGCAGGCGCGGGTGGCCGTAGCGTTCGATGAACAGGTCGGGCCCGCCCATCCAGCCGGACAGGAACATAAAGAGCTTCTCGCGCGAGCTGTCGTTCGGCTTGGGATGCATCGCGTGGATGCCGGCGAATTCCGGCTCCAGTTCCATCAGGTCGTAGAAGCGGTCGACCAGTTCGCGCAGGCGGCTTTCGCCGCCGATGATTTCGTACAGGGTTTGGTTCTCGGACATCCCGTCATCATAACGTAGCGTGGGCACTTCGTGCCCACGCGTGAACGATGAATATGGTCAGCCCGCCTCGCGCAGCGTCTGCAGCGGCGGCTGGCGCAGCACGCTGCGCAGGCCGAACCAGCCGCCCACCAGCGCGCAGGCCACGCCGGCCGTGATGCCGGCCATCCAGACGCCCGGCTCGAAGGTCCAGGGGAACTTGAACTGGTACTCCGCCAGCGCCCAGCCGAGCGCCGCCGCGCCGCTCGCGGCCAGCAAACCGGCCAGTCCCCCGACCAGCATGAACTCGATGCGCTGGGCTTGCGCCAGCTGCTTGCGGGTGGCGCCCAGCGCGCGCAGCAGGCCGGCCTCGCGGGTGCGCTCGGCCTGCGATCCCATCAGGGCCGCGTACAGCACCAGCACGCCCGAGGCGAGCGTGAACAGGAACAGGAACTCGACCGCCACCACGACCTGGTCGACCACTTCCTGCACTTGGCGGATGATGCCGCTGACGTCGATCACGGTCAGGTTCGGATAGGCGCGCGAGAGCTGGCTGGCCAGGTTGGCGCCGCGCTCGGGCAGGTGGAAGGCGGTCATGTAGGTTGCCGGCGCATTCGCCATCGCCTGCGGGTTGATGATGACGAAGAAGTTGGCGCGCATCGAACCCCACTCCACCTTGCGCAGGCTGGTGACCTTGGCGTCCACCGCCAGGCCCGCCATGTCGAAGCGCATCACGTCGCCGAGCTTCAGGCCGAGCGTGCGGGCGATGCCCTGCTCGACCGAGGCTTCGGCCACGCCCGGCGCATCAAGGTACCACTTGCCGGCGACGATCTCGTTTTCCGCCGGCGGCTCGGCCATCGTCGACAGGTTGAATTCGCGGTTGGCCAGGCGGCGCGCGTCGTCGCTGGCATAGGTGTCGGCGGTCACCGGCTTGCCGTTGACGGCGGTCAGGCGGCCGCGGATCATCGGATAGAGCACCGGCGCCTGCACGCCGGCCTGGCGCAGCCGGTCTTCGACGCCCTGCTTCTGGTCGGGCAGCACGTTGATGATGAAGCGGTTCGGCGCATTCTCGGGCGTTGCGCGCTCCCAGGCAGCGACCAGGTCGCCGCGCACCACGGTCAGCAGCAGCAGCGCCATCAGGCCCAGCGCCAGCGACACCACCTGCACCACGGTGGCGCCGGGACGGCGCTGCAGCGAGGTGACCGCGAAGCGCCAGCCCTGGTGGGCAAAGGCGCCGCGCAGGCGGCGCAGCAGGCGCAGGCCGAGCCAGGCGACCAGCGCGAACACGGCGAAGCCGCCCAGGAAGCCGCCGGCGGTGGTCAAGGCCAGCTTGGGGTCGCCCGCCTGCCACAGCAGCAGCGCGACGAAGACGCCGGTGCCGAGGCCATAGGTGGCCAGCGCCATCGGCTGGGGCGCGGCCTGCTCGCGCCGGATCACGCGGTTGTGCGGGACGTTACGCAGTTGCAGCACCGGCGGCAGCGCGAAGCCGACCAGCAGCAGCATGCCGGTGGCGATGCCCTGCAGCGCCGGCAGCGGAGAAACAGGCGGCAGGTCGGCCGGCAGCAGGGTGCCGATCAATTCGAGCAGGACGAAGTGGGCGCCGAAACCGACCAGCACCCCGAGCAGGCTGCCGGCCAGGCCGACCAGCGCGAACTCGATCAGGTACATGGCGCCGACCTGGTTCTGGGTCATGCCCAGGCAGCGCAGCATGGCGCAGGCGTCGAGGTGGCGCTGCATGAAGCGGCGCGCCGCCATCGCCACGGCGACCGCCGCCAGCATCGCCGACAGCAGGCCGACCAGGGACAGGAAGCGGTCGGCGCGGTCCAGGGTGGCGCGCATCTCGGGGCGGCCGTTTTCCAGCGACTCGAGGCGCACGCCCTTGACGTTGTCGCGCTCGATGCGCTCGCGCAGCCAGCCGTCGAAGTCTTTCACGCGCGCGAAGTCGTTCTTCGAGGGCGCCGCCACCTGCACGCGGTAGGTCACGCGCGCGAAGTTGTCGACCAGGCCGGTCGATTCCAGGTCGGCGGCGTTGAGCAGCACGCGCGGCGCGAAGTTGGCGAACGAGGCGCCGCGGTCCGGCTCGGCCGCGACCAGTTGGGCGATCGTGAAGCGGCGGTCGCCCAGCTGCAGGGTCCCGCCGACCTTGACGCCGATCGCCGGCAGCAGGTTGGCATCGACCCAGACCGTGCCGGGCGTGGGGATCGCCTGCGTCTTCGTGCCCAGTGCCTGGCTCGCATCCTCGGGATCGGTCGTGATGCGCAGTTCGCCGCGCAGCGGGTAGCCGGCGGAGACCGCCTTGATCGACGCCAGCTGGGCCTGCGAATCCTCGCCCTCCCCGCCTTGCGCCATGCTGGGGAAGGTGACCGTGTCGGCCAGCAGCAGCCCGCGCCGCTGGGCTTCCGCGCGCCAGGCGGCGGCGACCGGCTGGTCGGCATTGATGACCAGGTCGGCGCCGAGCAGCTGGTTGGCGTCGCGGTTCAGGCCGGCGCGCATGCGGTCGATGAAGAAGCCGACCGAGGAGAGCGCGGAGACGGCAACGATCAGCGCCACCAGCAGGAAGCGCAGTTCGCCCGCGCGCCAGTCGCGCGCGGTCATGCGGAGGGACTGGATCAGCACGGACGTCTCCCGGTCAGGCAGCGTGCGCGCTGGCGAAGAAGCGGTCGACCTCGGCCAGGAAGGCGCGCTTCTGTTCCGGTTCGAGGAAGGCGGCGGCGAAACTGTTGCGCGCCAGCTGGCGCGCATGCGATTCGTCCAGCGGCAAGGCCTCGAAGGCGGCGACGAAATTGTCGTTCATGTAGCCGCCGAAATAGGCCGGGTCGTCCGAGTTGACGGTGACGGCCAGTCCCTTGTCGAGCAGGGTGCGCAGGTTGTGCGAGCCCATGACGTCGAACACGCGCAGCTTGATGTTCGACAGCGGGCACACGGTCAGCGCCATCTGCTCGCGCACCAGGCGCTCGACCAGCTCCGGGCTCTCCAGGCAGCGCACGCCGTGGTCGATGCGTTCGACATTGAGGATGTCGAGCGCGCTGTCGATGTAGGCCGGCGGCCCCTCCTCGCCCGCATGCGCCACGAGGCGCAGGCCGAGCTGGCGCGCACGCTCGAACACGCGCGCGAATTTTTCCGGCGGGTGGCCGAGCTCGGAGGAATCGAGACCGACGCCGATGAACTTGTCGCGGTAAGGGAGCGCCTCCTCCAGCGTGGCGATGGCTTCTTCTTCCGACAGGTGGCGCAGGAAGCACATGATCAGCGAAGCGCTGATCGGCCCGTCCTGGCAGGCGCGCCAGATGCCGTTGACGACGGTCTCGAAAGGCACGCCGCGCGCGGTGTGGGTCTGGGGATCGAAGAAGATCTCGGCATGCCGGACATTGTCGTCCGCGGCTTTGCGCAAGTAGGCCGCGGTCATGTCGTAGAAATCCTGCTCGGTCAGCAGTACGCTGGCGCCCGCGTAATAGATATCGAGAAAGGACTGCAAGTCGGTAAAAGCGTAGGCCTGACGCAACGCCTCGACCGAGGGATAGGCCAGCGACACCCCATTCCTTTGCGCCAGCGCAAAGATCAGCTCGGGTTCCAGCGAACCTTCGATGTGGATGTGCAATTCTGCTTTCGGCATCTGTTGAATCGTATGGCGCAGCTGCTCGGTCAGCATGTTTTTCTCTCCGGCTGGAAGTCGATGGATGGGGCTAGACCGTGCAGTGTACCGCATGCCGTCGGACCTCGTTTCATTGGAGGAGAAGGCGCAGGCGATCGGCGAATCGGTATGCGAATCGCGTGCGCCACCAGCAGCGCATATCGTGCACTATCGATTCAGGGCTTTGCCAACCCAGCAGTAAAGATAAAGAAAAACGGCGTATTCTGGCTCCCGGGCCGCGCCATGTTCGACGTGTTCCGGCGCACCTGCGCCCTACCGTCAATTGGCAATTTTTAACCAAAAATCAACGACTTAGCAGTAACGCGACAGTACATACGAACTGCTTTGACTTCGAGAACCAATAGGCACATAATAAATTTCAGAAATACAAGAAGACCCTCCGATTACCATGGAAATTCCGGCCACGAGCCTGGGAACTTCGGCCACGAGCCGTAGAGCGCCTAACAAAATCTTCAGGGCAAGGCGCAGCGTCGAAGACAGTACGCGTGTACGGCGAGACGATGCAACGCAGCCATGGAGATTTTGTTAGGCGCTCTTAGAACAAGAATGACCCGCCTGAATCGCCGCCACCGCGGCGCTACCAGGGCGACCCGCCAATAAAGGAAGTACGCCAAGAAAAAAACGGGGCCTGGGCAGCCGACATCGCTCGGACTGTCGTGACAGTGATCGTTGTTAGCAAACTAAAGGACATGCACATGACCATTTTTGACAACTACGCAGCCCGTTATGAGCGTACCCGCGAAGAAGAATATTCCCTCTCCGAGTACCTTGCCCTGTGCAAGAAGGATCCGCTGACCTACGCCAGCGCGCCGGAACGCATGCTCGCTGCCATCGGGGAACCCACGCTCGTCGATACCCGCCTCGACCCACGGCTGTCGCGCATCTTCGCCAACAAGGTCATCAAAATCTATCCCGCGTTCAAGGAGTTCTACGGGATGGAGGAAGTCATCGAACAGGTGGTCTCCTACTTCCGCCATGCCGCGCAAGGGCTGGAGGAACGCAAGCAGATCCTGTATCTGCTGGGACCTGTCGGCGGCGGCAAGTCCTCGATTGCCGAAAAGCTCAAGCACCTGATGGAACAGGTGCCCTTCTACGCGATCAAGGGTTCGCCCGTGAACGAGTCGCCGCTGGGCCTGTTCAACGAAGAGGAAGACGGCGTCATCCTCGAGGAGGACTACGGCATTCCACGCCGCTACCTGCGCGCCATCCCGAGCCCGTGGGCGGTCAAGCGCCTGCACGAGTTCGGCGGCGACATCAACAAGTTCCGCGTGGTCAAGCGCTACCCCTCGGTCCTCAAGCAGATCGCCATCTCGAAGACCGAGCCGGGCGACGAGAACAACCAGGACATTTCCTCGCTGGTCGGCAAAGTCGACATCCGCAAGCTCGAAGACTATTCCCAGGACGATCCGGACGCCTACAGCTATTCCGGCGGCCTGTGCCTGGCGAACCAGGGCCTGATGGAATTCGTCGAGATGTTCAAGGCGCCGATCAAGGTGCTGCACCCGCTGCTGACCGCCACCCAGGAAGGCAACTACAAGGGTACCGAAGGCTTCGGCGCGATTCCCTTCGAGGGCATCATCCTGGCGCACTCGAACGAATCGGAGTGGAAGAGCTTCCGCAACAACCGCAACAACGAGGCTTTCCTTGACCGCATTTATATCGTCAAGGTGCCCTACTGCCTGCGCGTGTCCGACGAGATTAAGATCTACGACAAGCTGATTCGCAATTCCTCGCTCGAAAGGGCGCCCTGCGCACCGGGCACCCTGCGCATGATGGCGCAGTTCGCGATCCTGTCGCGCCTGAAAGATCCGGAAAACTCGAGCATCTTCTCGAAGATGCTGGTCTACGACGGCGAAAATTTGAAGGACACCGATCCGAAGGCCAAGTCGCTGCACGAATACGTCGACTACGCCGGCGTGGACGAAGGCATGAACGGATTGTCGACCCGCTTCGCTTTCAAGATCCTGTCGAAGGTCTTCAACTTCGACAACACCGAAGTGGCGGCCAACCCGGTGCACCTGCTCTACGTGCTCGAACAGCAGATCGAGCGCGAGCAGTTCCCGCCAGAACTCGAGCAGCGCTACCACTCCTATATCAAGGAGCACCTGGCGCAGCGCTATGTCGACTTCATCGGCAAGGAAATCCAGACCGCCTACCTGGAAAGCTATTCCGAGTATGGCCAGAACATCTTCGACCGCTACGTGACCTTCGCCGACTTCTGGATCCAGGACCAGGAGTTCCGCGACCCGGACACCGGCGAGAGCTTCGACCGCGAAGCGCTGAACGCCGAGCTGGAGAAGATCGAGAAGCCGGCCGGCATCTCGAATCCGAAGGATTTCCGCAACGAGATCGTCAACTTCGGCCTGCGCGCCCGCGCCACCAACGGCGGCAAGAACCCGGCGTGGACCAGCTACGAGAAGTTCCGCACCGTCATCGAGAAGAAAATGTTCTCGAACACCGAGGAACTTCTGCCCGTTATTTCGTTCAACGCCAAGGCCAGTGCCGAGGACGCGACCAAGCACGCCGACTTCGTTGCGCGCATGGTCGAAAAAGGCTACACGGCCAAACAGGTACGCCTGCTGTGCGAATGGTATCTGCGCGTGAGGAAATCCTCGTAAGCAAGGCCATTGAGCCAGGCCGGGTTGCGCGGGACGGCAGGACCGCGCGCCTCCACCGGCCGCCTCGGTGCTGGCGGGAACCGTCAGGCGCTGCCGGGAAGCATGCAAGGTCCGGTTCCGCGCATTTTTGGCGACCCTGCCAGCCGTGCGCGCCCCGCGTGCGCACGGGGAGGATTAAGATAGGGGGACCGGGGCAGCATCCGGTCCGCCGCGAATTTGAGCAGGAGGCATGTTTTGACTTACCTCATCGACCGACGCTTGCAGGGCAAGAACAAGTCCGCGGTCAACCGCGAACGCTTCCTGCGCCGCTACAAGGCGCAAATCAAGGATGCGGTCGGCCGCGCGATCAAGGGCCGCTCGATCACCGACATCGAGAACGGCGAAAAGGTATCGATCCCGGTCAAGGACGTCAACGAACCCCACTTCGGCCACGCCCATGGCGGCGTGTGGGAAACCGTCAACCCCGGGAATACCGAATACCAGAAAGGCGACCAGTTCAACCGCCCGCGCAGTGGCGGCGGCGGCTCCGGACGCGGTCGTTCCGGCAACAGCGAACAGACGGTCGAGGACGACTTCATCTTCGAGCTGTCGCGTGAAGAGTTCATGAACTACTTCTTCGAAGATCTTGAACTCCCGAACATGGTCAAGACCCAACTGACCCAGACCATCGACTTCAAGACCCAGCGGGCCGGCTACAACGTCTCGGGCACACCCTCGAACATCCACGTGCTGCGCTCGCTGCGCGGCGCGCTCGGCCGACGCATTGCCGTCGGCGGACCGAGCCGGCGCCAGCTCGCGCTCGCCGAACAGGAATTGCAGGAACTGCAGGAACAGGAAGTGCCGGAGAGCGACCCGCGCGTCGTCGAACTGCGGCGCAAGATCCACCATTACCATACGCGCATCAACGCGATTCCCTTCATCGATCCGTTCGACCTGCGCTACAGCAACCGCATCAAGGTGCCGAAGCCCAGCACCCAGGCGGTGATGTTCTGCATCATGGACGTTTCCGGCTCGATGGACGAAACGCGCAAGGACACGGCCAAGCGCTTCTTCATCCTGCTCTACCTGTTCCTGAAACGTGTGTACGAACACATCGATGTCGTCTTCATCCGCCACCACACGGCCGCGGCCGAAGTCGACGAGGAAGAATTCTTCCACTCGCGCGAATCGGGCGGCACCGTGGTGTCCTCGGCCCTGCACCTGCTGCAAAAGGTCATCGGCGAGCGCTACGCCAGCTCCGACTGGAACACCTACGTGGCCCAGGCCTCGGACGGCGACAACTGGGACAACGATTCCGTGCTGTGCAAGCAGTTGCTGACCAACGGCATCATGCCGAAGGTCCAGTATTACACCTATGTCGAAATCACCGACGGACCGCCACAGAACCTGTGGGAGCAATACACCGAAGTCGCCTCGCACCACAGTAACTTCGCGATGCAGAAAATCGTGACGCCGGCCGACATCTATCCGGTCTTCCGCGAGCTGTTCAAGAAACAGCCGAAGTAAGCCCTACTATATATAGAGGGACGCATATGCCAGACGATCGTACCAATCCCCGCGCCCTGCCCGAACAGTCGGAGTGGACCTTCGACCTGATCGAACAGGCGCACGAAGAAATCCGCCGGGTCGCCCGCCAGTTCGGTCTCGACACCTACCCCAACCAGCTCGAAATCATCACCGCCGAGCAGATGATGGACGCCTACACCTCGGTCGGCATGCCGGTGTCCTATAACCACTGGTCGTTCGGCAAGCATTTCCTGACGACGGAAAAGAGCTACAAGCGCGGCCAGATGGGCCTGGCCTACGAAATCGTCATCAATTCGAATCCCTGCATCGCCTACCTGATGGAGGAAAACAGCCTGACGATGCAGGCACTGGTCATCGCCCACGCGGCCTATGGCCACAACTCTTTCTTTAAAGGCAATTACCTGTTCCGCACCTGGACCGACGCCGAAGCCATCGTCGACTACATGGTGTTTGCCAAGAACTATATTGCCGAATGCGAGCAGCGCTACGGCATCGATGCGGTCGAGGAATTGCTCGACTCCTGCCACGCGATCCAGAACTATGGCGTGGACCGCTACAAGCGGCCGGCGAAACTGTCGGTGGCCCAGGAGGCGGCGCGCCAGAAAGAGCGCGAAGAGTATGCGCAGTCGCAGGTGAATGCCCTGTGGCGTACCGTGCCGCGGCGCGAAGAGCAGGAGCGCGATGCGCCGCCGCCGCGCTTTCCGCTCGAGCCCGAGGAAAACCTGCTGTACTTTATAGAGAAGTATGCGCCGCTGCTCGAACCCTGGCAGCGCGAACTGGTGCGCATCACCCGCAAGATCTCGCAATACTTCTACCCGCAGCGGCAAACCCAGGTCATGAACGAAGGCTGGGCCACCTTCTGGCACTACACGATCCTGCAGCAACTATATAAAGAGGGGATCGTCGGCGACGGCTTCATGCTCGAGTTCCTGCAAAGCCATACCAACGTCGTGTTCCAGCCGGCGGCGACCAGCCCTTATTACTCCGGCATCAATCCGTATGCCCTCGGATTCGCGATGATGAGTGACATCCGCCGCATCTGCGAGAAACCGACCGAGGAAGACCGCGCCTGGTTCCCCGACATTGCCGGCAGTGACTGGATCAAGACGCTAGACTTCGCAATGCGCAACTTCAAGGACGAAAGCTTCATCGCCCAGTACCTGTCGCCCAAGCTGATCCGCGACTTCCACTTCTTCGCCGTACTCGACGACGACCGCAGCGACAAGCTGACGATTTCCGCGATCCACGACGAGGCCGGCTACCGTTACGTGCGCCAGCAGCTTGCCGAGCAATACAATATCGGCAACCGCGAACCCAACATCCAGGTCTGGCAGGTCAATACGCGCGACGACCGCGCCCTGACCCTGCGCCATACCCAGTTCCAGCGCCGCCCGCTCAATGGCCAGGCGCAGGAAGTGCTCAAGCACGTCGCCCGCCTGTGGGGCTTCGACGTACGTCTTGAGACCATGGATACGAGCGGCCACGTGGTCAGCTTCCTGGAATGCCGGCGCGAAAAGCGCAATCGTTAATAAGCGCAGCCGGTAAATTGCTTACGGGCACGAAATGCTGTCTAGACGTGTCCGTAAGCAAGCTCTTCACTGAGCCATATCAAGAAATCGTCTTCCTATCACCCGGGCTCATACGCATGCCCCGTGTCCCCTCCGGCTGTGTTATCTACCGCACGCCTCCATTCCCCGAAACTGGCTATAGTTTGCGAAAAGCTCAGCATTGCACTATATGATATTTGCCAAGTGGCAAATTCGGCGTGCAAAATTTGGTAAACGCGTGGGTCTTTCCAGATGTTCTACAGTAGGGCAAGTACTTAGCTGCAATCTTGTAATTTTTACTCGCTTTTAGGTGCGCTTTTTTGCACAACAGGAGTGCGTTCGGATGAGCTGTATTGCTTGGATTTACAGGCAGTTACGAGCGTTTGAGGGCCCTAAAAATACCTGTGCAAAAAAGAATTCGTAGGTATAATTCGCCGATGTCCCGGATGCGGCCTTGTCTTTTCGTCGTGTTTTGTGGGTTTAGTAGCAACAAAAAGAGTTGGTATTGGAGAAAGCAGGCATGAATTTTTCACATGAGAAGGAACCGGGGAAGAATCTCACTGGTATCACCATTGTGGTCCTGTTGCACGTCCTGGTCGCCTGGGGGATCATCAATGGTCTCGGTACGAAGGTGATCACGAAGGTACAGGAAGCAGTGGAAACCAAGCTGATCGAGGAGGTGAAGCCGCCGCCACCACCGGAAACCCCGCCGCCGCCGCCGCCGCCGGAAATGAAGGCACCGCCGCCGCCGTTCATCCCGCCGGTCGAGGTACAGGTACAGCAACCGCCGCCGCCGCAGAACACGATTGCAGCCGCGACGAACACGCCGCCGCCGACGACGAGCCTGGCGCCTCCGGCTCCACCTGCCCCGCCGGCACCACCGGCACCGGCAGCAGGCCCGGTCAGCACCCCGGCAGTCGCGGACTTCAGCAGCTGCGCCAAACCGGAATATCCGAAATCGGCAGCACGTAACGAAGAAGAAGGTACGACCACGCTTTCGTTCCTGATCGGCGTCGACGGCCGCGCAATCGACTCCAAGATCACGAAGTCGAGTGGTTCGCGTGATCTGGACAGGGCAGCTCAGGCAGCCATCGGCAAGTGCCGCTTCAAGCCGGCCGTCGTCAATGGTCAGCCTCAGCAGTCATGGGCTCCAGTTCAGTACGTCTGGTCGCTGGACCAATAAACCGAGACAGAGCACCGTCTCACATTATGATTTTCGTTGTCGTTTAGATCAGCGAACTGTCTATTTTATATTTCTGGAGGAAGCATGTTTAAGAATACCCGTTTGTCCGCTGTTCTGGCGGCTGTCCTGTTCTCGGTTACGGCGGCATCGGCCCTGGTGTCGGCACCGGCCTTCGCCGACGCTCCGGCAGCAGGCGCAGAAGCTCCGGCGGCAACCGCTCCGGCCGACGCAGCAGCCGCTCCGGCAGCTGACGCAGCCGCTGCTCCGGCAGGCGACGCCGCTCCGGCCGCCGCCGCTGGCGACAAGGAAGAAGTCCACAACCCGTACGGCTTCCAGGCCATGTGGGAAGAAGGCGACTTCGTCAACAAGGGCACCATCATCATCCTGTCGCTGATGTCGATGGGTTCGTGGTACATCATCATCACCAAGCTGATCGACCAGTCGAAGATCATGCGCCAGTCGAAGGAAACTTCGCAGAAGTTCTGGAAAGCCAACTCGATCGCAGCCGGCTCGGCCCAGCTGAAAGAAGGTTCGCCGTTCCGCTTCATCGCTGAAACCGGCACCAAGGCAACCCAGCACCACGACGGCGCCCTGCTCGAGCAGATCGACCTGTCGACCTGGGTGACCATGCAGATCCAGCGCGCCGTGGACCGCGTCCAGTCGCGCCTGCAAGATGGCCTGTCGTTCCTGGCAACCGTTGGTTCGACCTCGCCGTTCATCGGTCTGTTCGGTACCGTCTGGGGCATCTACAACGCACTGACCAACATCGGTATGTCGGGTAACGCTTCGATCGACAAGGTTGCAGGTCCGGTGGGTGAAGCACTGATCATGACCGCCTTCGGTCTGTTCGTTGCAGTTCCGGCCGTTCTGGGCTACAACTGGCTGGTCCGTCGTAACAAGACCGCAATGGAAGACATCCGTTCGTTCAGCGCCGACGTGCACTCGGTCCTGGTATCGGGCGCCATGTCGACCTCGGAAGCCGCTCGCGCTGCTTCGTCGGCCAAGAAGATCGGCTAATTCAGGCTGTCTTCACAAAGACTAGATTGGATAAATTATGGGAATGAGTGTCGGCTCCGATTCCGGAGATGATGATGCCGTGATGTCAGAAATCAACACGACGCCGCTCGTCGACATCATGTTGGTTCTTCTGATCATCTTCCTGATCACCAGCCCGGTGGTCCTGCAGCTGCAAAAGGTGAATCTGCCGGCAGAAACGAACCAGGTCACCAAGACTGCGCCGGAAGACATCAACATCACCGTCAACAAAGACGGCGAGATGTACTGGAACCAGACCCGCATCGCGAATACGGACGAGCTGTTCAAGTTCCTCGCGGAGCAGTCGGTGAAGGTGCCGCAGCCTGCAGTGAAAGTTCGTGGCGACCAAGAAACGCGCTACGAATCGATCGGTCGGGTGATCTACACGGCACAACGTGCTGGGGTACAGAAGGTCGGTTTCGTCATCGAACCACCTGATAAGGGCGGCTGATAAAGCTTCCCCGCAAACCGGGCTTCGGCCCGGTTTGCGACCGCGACCCCAACATTTGAAAAGGAAACACCATGGGTATGAACGTAGGTTCAGGCTCCGCCAAAGGAGCTGATCCGGAACCGATGATGGAAATGAACATGACGCCGCTGATCGACGTCCTGCTCGTTCTGATCATTATGCTGATCATCACGATTCCGAAGCAAAACCACTCGGTCAATCTGAACATGCCGGTTGGCACCCCGCCGCCGCAGACGGAAGAACCCCGGGTTGTGACGATCGACGTGGACTTCGACGGCACCGTTCTCTGGGACGGCCAGGTAGTCCAGGATCGTGCGACCCTGGAAGCCAAGATGAATGAAGTGGCAGCCCAGCCCAACCAGCCGGAAGTGCATCTGCGTCCGAACAAGCTGGTCGAGTACAAGGTTGTTGCCGGTGTCATGGCTACCGCCCAGCGTCTCGGCGTCACCAAGATCGGCATGGTCGGTAACGAGCAGTTCCAGTAACCGCACCAGGTTTGACCAACACGGCAGGGTTTCCCTGCCGTGTCCATTTTCAAAGAGGATTTTCGACACATGAGCAAATTCCGTCTCGCACACCTCGGCCTCGCACTGGCCGCCCTCGGCTTCACCGCAGCCACCCCTGTCATTGGCCTGGCCCCTGCCCACGCGGCGGAAGCCGTGCGCGCCGAGATCGGCAAGCCGCTGCAGGCAGCCCAGGCGTTGATGAAACAGGGCAAGCACAAGGATGCCCTGGCAAAACTGCGCGAAGCGGACAAGGTCGCCAACAAGACCGCCAACGAAAGCTTCCTGATCGAGCGCGTGCGCGCCTCGGCAGCATCGTCGGCCGGTGACTACGATACCGCCGCCAAGGCCTTCGAAGCCCTGATCGCTTCGGGCAAGCTGTCGGCCAGCGAGCGCAGCCAGTTCTCGGAAGGCTTGATCGGCATCTACATGCGCGCGGGCGACCTGAACAAGGCGAACGAAGCCATCCAGCGCCAGCTCAAGGACCGCGACGATCCGAAACTGCGCGCCTATTTGCTGCAGAACTATTACAAGCAGGGCAACATCGCTGCCCTGGAAACCGAGTTGCGCGCCGCCGAGAAGTCGGGCCGCATGAACGAAGACATGCTCGGCATGCTGGCCAACATCCAGCTCAAGAAGAACGACAAGGTCGGCTACGTCAACACCATCGAGAAACTGGCCGCCAACTACCCGAAGGCCCAGTACTGGAATGACCTGCTGAACCGCGTCCAGGGCAAACCGGGCTTCTCCGGCCGCCTGGCGGTGGACGTCTACCGCCTGAAGCTGGCGAACAACCTGATGAAGAAGCCGAGCGAGTTCATGGAAATGGCCCAGCTCGTGCTGCAGGCGAAGGCCCCGGCCGAAGCCCTGAAGGTCATCGACAAGGGCTACAAGAGCGGCGCCCTGGGCACCGGCCCGGATGCCGAACGCCACAAGCGCCTGAAGGACCTGGCCGAGAAGAACCTGGCCGACCAGAACAAGGGCTTTGCCGCCCTGGAAGCCGAATACACGGCCGCCAAGGACAACGACAGCCTGGTCGCCCTGGGTTACAGCCTGGTGCAGTCCGGCCAGGCCGACAAGGGCCTGAAGATGATGGAAGCCGCGATCAAGGCGGGCGGCCTGCGCTATGCCGACGAAGCCAAGCTGCGCCTGGGCGAAGCCTATGCCGTGGCCGGCAAGAAGCAGCAGGCGATCAGCACGCTGCGTACCGTGAGCGGCAAGGAAGGCACCGCCGACCTGGCCCGCTACTGGATCATGGCCATCAACAAGCCACTGGCCTGATTCCCGCGTTCCCGCGCCTGAAAACGCCGCCCCCTCCGGGCGGCGTTTTTTTTGGCCAACGTCCCCGTCCCCGCCAACCCTGGCCTGCTCTTCCGCTGTGCAACAAGCCTTTACCGTATAATCAGGTATTTCACCCTGGATTGACGTGCAGCCACCCAGCGGCACTCTGAACCAATGAAGGTATTTCGCGGACTTCCCAACGACCAGGCGCGTGCCCCTTGCGCCCTCACGATCGGCAACTTCGACGGTGTCCACCGCGGCCACCAGGCATTGCTTGCGCGCGTGCGGGCGGCAGCCGACAGCCTCGGGCTGGAAGCGGCCGTGATGACCTTCGAGCCCCATCCGCGCGAATATTTTGCGCGCCGCAGCGGGGATCTCAGCCGCGCCCCGGCACGCATCGCCAACCTGCGCGACAAGCTCGAGGCACTGGAAAACGGCGGCATCGACCGCGTCATCGTCGAACACTTCAACGAGCATTTCGCGGCGATGTCGCCGGAAGAATTCACCGAGCGCGTGCTGGTCGAGGGCCTGCACGTGAAATGGCTGATGGTGGGCGAGGACTTCTGCTATGGCGCCCGGCGCGCCGGCAACGTCGCCATGCTGGTCGAAGCGGGCAAGCGCCACGGCTTCCACGTCGAAACCCTGCCCACCGTGCTCGAAGGCGAACAGCGGATTTCCTCCTCGGCCGTGCGCGCTACCCTGGCCGCCGGCGACCTCGACGCCACCGGCGCCCTGCTCGGCCACCCGTATTCCATCTCCGGCCACGTGATCCATGGCCAGAAGCTCGGCCGCACGCTGGGCTTTCCGACGCTGAACCTGCGCGTCATGCACCGTCCCGCCCTGCAGGGCATCTTCGTGGTCCAGGTGCATGGCCTGGCCGACGGCCCGCTGCCGGCGGTCGCCAGCCTGGGCGTGCGCCCGACCGTCGAGGACGCCGGCCGCATGCTGCTCGAAGTGCACATCTTCGACTACGCCCAGCCCTGCTACGGCAAGCTGGTGCGCGTCGAATTCCTGCAGAAGCTGCGCGACGAGGAAAAATACGTCGACCTCGACACCCTGACCGCGGCCATCCACCGCGATGCCGAGCAGGCGCGCGCCTGGTTCGCGGCGCGCGACGCCCGCCGCGATGCCCCCGCCGGCTGCGGCGCGGCCAGCCGCGCCGGCGCCCTGACCGCCACCGACCGAATTTGACGCGCAGGCCACCACGCTTGCGCGGCCGCCCCTGGCTGGCCACTCCCGAACACTCCTCTTGAAGAAACATATGTCCGAAAACAGCAAACCCGTCCAGAATGCGCCTGCCCAGAAAGGCGCGAAGAAGCCTGAAAGCAAATATCCGGTCAACATGACCGATACCGCCTTCCCGATGCGCGGCGACCTCGCCAAGCGCGAACCGGGCTGGGTCAAGCAATGGCAGGACAAGAAGATCTACCAGCGCATCCGCAAGGCGGCGGCCGGCCGTCCGAAGTTCATCCTGCACGACGGTCCGCCGTATGCGAACGGCGACATCCACCTGGGCCACGCCGTCAACAAGATCCTGAAGGACATGGTCGTCAAGTCGCGCACCATGAGCGGCTTCGACGCGCCCTACGTGCCGGGCTGGGACTGCCACGGCATGCCAATCGAGATCCAGATCGAAAAACAGTTCGGCAAGAACCTACCGACCGCCGAGGTGCTGCAGAAAGCCCGCGCCTATGCCCTCGAACAGATCGACCGCCAGCGCGCCGGCTTCATCCGCCTGGGCGTGCTGGGCGAATGGGACAACCCCTACCTGACCATGGCCTACGGTAACGAGGCCGACGAACTGCGCGCCCTCGGCAAGCTGCTCGACAAGGGTTATGTCTACCGCGGCCTGAAGCCGGTCAACTGGTGCTTCGATTGCGGTTCGGCGCTGGCAGAAGCCGAAGTCGAATACCAGGACAAGCGCGACCCGGCGATCGACGTCGGTTTCCCGTTCGCGGAGCCAGAGAAAGTCGCGGCCGCCTTCGGTCTCGCGCAACTGCCGACCACGAACGGCTTCATCGTGATCTGGACCACGACGCCGTGGACCATCCCGTCGAACCAGGCCCTGAACGTGCATCCGGAAGTGAGCTACGCGCTGGTGCAGACCGAGCGTGACGGTCAACCGCTGCTGCTGCTCGTCGCCCAGGACCTGGCTGAGTCGGTCCTGCAGCGCTACAAGCTCGAAGGCCAGGTGATCGCCACCACGGTCGGCGAAAAGCTGTCGGAGATCCGCTTCAAGCACCCGCTGCACGCCGCCGATCCGTTCTACGACCGCACCTCGCCGGTCTACCTGGCCGACTACGTGACCACCGACAGCGGCACCGGCGTGGTGCACTCGGCTCCGGCCTACGGTCTGGAAGACTTCCAGTCCTGCAAGGCGCACGGCATGAAGGACGACCAGATCCTGAAACCGGTGATGGGCAATGGCGACTATGCGTCGACGCTGCCGCTGTTCGGCGGCATGAATATCTGGGAGGCTTCGCGTCCGATCTGCGACGCCCTGCGCGCCGCCGGCGCCCTGTTCGAACTCAAGATGTTCGACCACAGCTACATGCACTGCTGGCGCCACAAGACCCCGATCGTCTACCGCGCGACCAGCCAGTGGTTCGCCGGCATGGACATCACGCCGAAGGACGGCGGTGCTACCCTGCGCGAAACCGCGCTGGCCGGCATCGAGAAAACGCAGTTCTTCCCGGACTGGGGCCAGGCGCGCCTGCACGGCATGATCGCCAACCGTCCGGACTGGACCCTGTCGCGCCAGCGCCAGTGGGGCGTGCCGATGGCCTTCTTCATCCACAAGGAAACGGGCGAGCTGCATCCGCGCACCCCGGAACTGCTGGAGCAGGTCGCGAAACTGATCGAACAGAAGGGCATCGATGCCTGGCAGGCGCTCGACCCGCGCGAACTGCTGGGTATTGAGGCCGACCTCTACGAGAAGAACAAGGACACGCTCGACGTCTGGTTCGACTCGGGCACGACGCACGAGACCGTGCTGCGCGGCTCGCACAAGGAGCAGTCCGCCTTCCCGGCCGACCTCTACCTGGAAGGCTCGGACCAGCACCGCGGCTGGTTCCATTCGTCGCTGCTGACCTCGTCGATGCTGAACGGGGTTCCTCCTTATAAAGCGCTGCTGACCCACGGCTTCACGGTCGACGAGAACGGCAAGAAGATGTCCAAGTCGCTCGGCAACACGCTGGCGCCGCAGAAGATCTCCGACACGCTCGGCGCCGACATCCTGCGCCTGTGGGTGGCCTCGACCGACTACACGGGCGAACTGGCGATCAGCGAAGAGATCCTCAAGCGCGTGACGGAAGCCTACCGCCGCATCCGCAACACCCTGCGCTTCCTGCTGGCGAACACCTCGGACTTCGATCCGGCGAAGAATGCCGTGCCGGTCGCCGAGATGTTCGAGATCGACCGCTACGCGCTGGCCGAGACCGCGCGCCTGCAGCGCGACATCGGCGCCCACTTCGAACGCTACGAGTTCCACCCGGTGGTCGCGCGCCTGCAGAACTTCTGCTCGGAAGACCTGGGCGGCTTCTACCTCGACATCCTGAAGGACCGCCTGTACACCAGCGGCGTCGATTCCCTGGCCCGCCGCTCGGCCCAGACCGCGCTGTGGCACATCGCGCATTCCCTGCTGCGCGTGATGGCGCCGATCCTGTCCTTCACCGCCGAGGAAGCCTGGGCCGTGTTCGCCGGCCAGCAGGCCTTTGCCGACAGCGACGAGACCATCTTCACGCAAACCCTGTGGAGCTTCCCGGAGCTGGCGGATGGCGACGCGCTGCTGGCCAAGTACGCGGCGCTGCGCGAAGTACGCGCGGATGTCACCAAGCAGCTCGAGGAAGTGCGCGCTTCCGGCGCCATCGGCTCCTCGCTGCAGGCGGAACTGGCGATCCGCGCCGCCGGCGACAAGTACGATTTGCTGGCCAGCCTGGACGACGACCTGAAGTTCGTCTTCATCACCTCGCAGGCGAGCGTCGAGAAGGTCGACGACGCCGCCAACGAGGCGGTGAGCGTGACCCCGTCGGAAGCGGAAAAGTGCGAGCGCTGCTGGCACTACCGCCGCGACGTCGGCCACAACCACGAGCACGCCGGCCTGTGCGGCCGCTGCGTGGCCAACCTGTTCGGCGCCGGCGAAGCACGCCGTTTCGCGTAAGCAGCAGTACAGCAACCGCCATGTCGGCTCCCGGCATGGCGGTTTTTCACATCCGATCCGATAACCAAATGGCAACCAAGAAAAAACCAGGCATTTCCACGGTCCACAAATCCGGCGCCGGCATGACCCCGTGGCTGGGCATCGCCTTCATCATCGTGCTGATCGACCAGCTGACCAAGATCACGATCTCGAAACTGTTCGTCTACGGCGAATCTCTGCCGGTCACCAGTTTCTTCAACCTGGTGCTGGTGTACAACCCGGGCGCGGCCTTTTCCTTCCTGGGCGACCAGGGCGGCTGGCAGCGCTGGTTCTTCACCGCGATCGCGATCGGCGCGATCGGCTTCATCCTGTATCTGCTCAAGCGCAACGCCGGCCAGCGCCTGTTCTGCTGGTCGCTGGCGCTGATCCTGGGCGGCGCCGTCGGCAACGTGATCGACCGGGTCGCCTACGGCCACGTGATCGACTTCCTCGACTTCTACTGGCGCGGCGTCGGCCACTTCCCGGCCTTTAACGTCGCCGACATCGGCATCTCGATCGGCGCCTTCCTGTTCATCGTGGACGAACTGCGCCGCGTAAATAAAAACTAAGCAAGAACTAAGCAAGTCCCAAGCACAACCCAAGCAAGCTGAACAAGGAGACCGACATGAGCATGGACCTGAAGGGCAAGAAGATCGTCCTCGGCCTGTCCGGGGGCGTGGCCTGCTACAAGGCCGCCGAACTGTGCCGCGCGCTGGTCAAGCAGGGCGCCAGGGTGCACGTGGCGATGACCGAGGCCGCCACCCACTTCATCGGCCAGGTGACGCTGCAGGCGCTGTCCGGCAACCCGGTGTGGCTGGACCAGTGGGACCCGCGCATGCCCAACAACATGGCCCACATCGACCTCACGCGCGGCGCCGACGCGGTGCTGATCGCGCCCTGCTCGGCCGACTTCATCCGTAAACTCGCGCACGGCGTGTGCGACGACCTGCTCTCGACGCTGTGCCTGGCGCGTCCGCAGGGCGTGCCGCTGCTGGTCGCGCCGGCAATGAACGTCGAGATGTGGCAGAACCCGGCCACCCAGCGCAACGTCGCCACGCTGCTGCAGGATGGGGTTTGCATCTTCGGCCCCGCCGCCGGCGAACAGGCCTGCGGCGAAACCGGCCTGGGCCGCATGCTCGAACCCGAGCAGCTGCTGGAGGAACTGGTCGCCTCCTTCCAGCAGAAGGTCCTGGCGGGCAAGCGCGTCCTGATCACGGCCGGGCCGACCTTCGAGGCCATCGATCCGGTGCGCGGCATCACCAACCTGTCCTCGGGCAAGATGGGCTATGCGATCGCGCGCGCGGCGCGCGAGGCCGGCGCCGAGGTCACGCTGGTCTCCGGCCCGACCGCCCTGCCGACGCCGCACGGCGTGCGCCGCATCGACGTGCTGTCGGCCCAGCAGATGCACGACGCGGTCATGGCCCAGGTCGAGGGCCAACACGTGTTCGTCGGCGTGGCGGCGGTGGCCGACTGGCGCGTCGCCAACGCCAGCGAGCAGAAGCTGAAAAAGCAGGAAGGCGGCGCCCCGCCCCAGCTCGAATTCGTGCAGAACGCCGACATCCTGGCCTCGGTGGCGGCCACTACCTCGCTGTCGGGCTGGCCCTACTGCGTCGGCTTTGCCGCCGAGTCGGAAAACCTGGTCGCGTACGGCGCCGCCAAGCGCGAGAAAAAGGGCATCCCTCTGCTGGTCGGCAACATCGGCCACCACACCTTCGGGCAGGATGACAATTCCATCGTCCTGTTCGACGACAGCGGCCATACCGTGCTGCCGCGCGCCGACAAGCTGACGCTGGCGCGCCAGCTCATTTCCGAAATCGGCAAGCGCCTGGAACAGCGCTCGCTGCTCACCTGAATCACGAACCAGCAACACGCATGAAAAACATTGACGTAAAAATCCTCGACCCGCGCATGAAAGACCTGCTGCCGGCCTATGCAACGCCCGGCAGCGCGGGCCTGGACCTGCGCGCCTGCATCGACGCCCCGCTCACGCTCGAGCCGGGGCAGACCGTGCTGGTGCCGACCGGCCTGGCGATCCACGTGGCCGATCCCGGCTATGCGGCGATGATCCTGCCGCGCAGTGGGCTCGGCCATAAGAACGGCATCGTTCTGGGCAATCTGGTAGGCTTGATCGACTCCGACTACCAGGGGCAATTGATGGTGTCGACCTGGAACCGCGGTCACGCGAGCTTCACCCTGCAGCCGCTGGACCGGCTGGCGCAGCTGGTGATCGTGCCGGTGCTGCAGGTCGGCTTCAACGTGGTGGAGGAATTCGCAACCAGCGAACGGGGCGCCGGAGGGTTCGGCAGCACCGGAAAACAATAACACAAGGAGGACCATGATCCGCATCCATCGCCTGCGCCCGGGGGCGCTGGCAGTCTTTACCGCCCTGCTGCTGTCGGCCTGTACGACGCCAGGCCAGTTCGGCCAGACCGGCACCTTCCCTGGCGCCGCCACCGAGACGCCGCAGGGCCAGCCGCTCACCCCGCAAATGGCCGCAGCGGCCGACACGCTCACCACGATGGCCGCGCTGCAGGACCGCCTGTACCGCGTGGCCGCCCCGCTCCTGATCGACAACGCCGAACTGTGCACGAAACACGCACGCAACCTGCTCGGCTTCACGGCGAAGAACCGCTACTCGTATCCGGGCGAATACAACGAGGCCGCGCACCTGGCTTTCGGCATGGATGAACGGCTGCAGGTCACCGGCGTCCTGGCCGGCAGCGGCGCGGCCAAGGCCGGCCTGCGCCTGGGCGATGGCCTGGTGGCGGCCGGCGGCAAGCCGCTGCCGACCGGGCCGAACGCGCTGTCCGGCGCCGGCGCCGTGTTCGGCCCGATCGTCGCGTCGCAGCCGACCCTGCCGCTGACGGTCGAACGCGACGGCCGCAACCGCGACCTGAGCATCCCGGTCACGCGCGCCTGCAGCTTCGCGATCGAACTGGGCAACGCCGACAACGTCAACGCCTATGCCGACGGCCAGCGCGTGATGGTCACGCGCGGCATGATCGGCGTGACCAAGAACGACGACGAGCTGGCCTACGTGCTGGCGCGCACGATGGCGCACAACATGCTGAGCCATGCGGCGGCGCAGCGCAATTCGGCGACGATCGACAGCGTCATCACCAACCTGACGCGCGTGACGCCGGACCTGTCGATGCTGAACGGCAGCGCCGGCATCAAGGCCATGCCGGGCAACCTGGACGCGGCGGCCGACCGCCTCGGGATCTTCCTGCTGGCGCGCGCCGACTACAACATCGAGGGCGTCTCGGCGTTCTGGAAGCGCTTCGCGGCCAGCTATCCGGCCAGCGTGGCCAACGGCCATACCGCCAACCACCCGGCGCTGACGGCGCGCCTCGCCGCGATCGACGCCGCCGTGGCGGACGTCAAGGCCAAGCGCGCGGCGAAGAAGCCGATCACGCCGTGATGTGACCCGTTTGACCGGCCGCGTGTTCGCAATGGGACGCGGCCGGTCTTGCATGCGGTAACGTGTAAAGTATGCCAACACACCGCGTCGTTCCGCGTGGGCACAGCGTGCCCACCCTACTGTCAGCGTCGCGGTAACTTCAACCGGATCGTCAACGCTATCCGTAGGGTGGGCACCCTGTGCCCACGCCAACATCCGCACCACGTTACCGCCATTTCGCCCACACGGCAATCACATTGGCCGCGCTTCCATACGCACACCCGCGGCCCCTCCCCTCCCCGCCGACGCTCCCCCGGCTTTTTTTGTATCATTGTCATCCCTCACCAGCAGCGCCAGCAGACCGAACCATGGATAGCCTCGACCTGGAAGTACTCAAGACCGCCGCCGGCTGGATCGCCGCAGGCCACCGCTGCGAGCTGGTCACCGTGGTCAAGACCTGGGGCTCGAGCCCGCGCCCGATCGGCGCCACCCTGGCGGTGCGCGGCGATGGCCGCGTGATCGGCTCGGTGTCCGGCGGCTGCATCGAGGACGACCTGATCGAGAACGTGCGCGCCAAGGGCATTTCCCCGGACGCCAAGCCGCACATCGTCAGCTACGGCATCAGCGCCGACGACGCCCACCGCTTCGGCCTGCCCTGCGGCGGCACCATCGAGCTGGCCGTCGAGCCGCTGCATGCCGGCAGCGGCCTGCCTGAACTGCTGCACCGTCTCGAAGGCGGCGAACTGCTCGAGCGCCGGCTCGACCTGAACAGCGGCGTCGTCACGCTGGCGCCTGCGGCACCGGGCGCCGTGCTGCGCGTCGAGAACGAAAGCCTCACCACCGTGCACGGCCCGCGCTGGCGCCTGATCATCATCGGCGCCGGCCCGCTGTCGCGTTTCCTGGCCCAGGTCGCCAGCGGCATGGACTACCGCGTCAGCGTCTGCGATCCGCGCGAGGAATACCGCGCCGACTGGAACGTACCCGGCGTCGAGCTGCTGCACGCCATGCCCGACGACGTCGTGATCGAGGCGCGCCTGGATGCTCGCAGCGCCGTGGTCGCGTTGACGCACGACCCGAAGCTCGACGACCTGGCCCTGATGGAAGCGCTGAAGTCGGATGCCTTCTACGTCGGCGCGATCGGCTCGCGCCTGAACAATGCCAAGCGCCGCGAGCGCCTCAGGCTGTTCGACCTCACCGATGCCGAGCTCGACCGCCTGCACGGTCCGATCGGCCTCTACATCGGCAGCAAAACGCCGGCCGAGATCGCGATTGCGATCCTGGCCGAGATGACCGCCATCAAGAACGGCGTGCCGGCGGCGATGCTGGTGCCGCACGCGGCCGCGCCCCAGCCGGCCGGGACCGTGGCCTGCGGACCTTGAACCTTATCGCTATTCGATAGCAACAAACAGGATGCGTGCAACGACGGCGCGCGTCACGATGCGCCTTTGCCGGCCATAAGCACATGAACACTTCTAATTTCCTGCGCCTCCTGCTGCTGGCCGCCATCTGGGGCGGCTCCTTCCTCTTCATGCGCATCGGCGCGCCGGTGCTGGGGCCGGCCGTGCTGATCGAGTACCGGGTGCTGTTCGCCGCGCTGTTCCTGGCGACCGTCGGCCTGGCGCTGCGCAAGCGGCTCGACCTGCGCGCCAACTGGAAGCATTACCTGATGCTGGGCTTCTTCAACTCGGCGCTGCCCTTCCTGCTGTTCGCCTACGGCGCGCGCACGCTCAGCGCTTCGGTGCTGTCGGTGCTGAACGCCACCGCGCCGATGTGGGGTGCCCTGCTCGGCGCCGTCTGGGGCCGCCATCCGATCAACCTGAAGACCGGCATCGGCCTGGTGCTGGGCACGGCCGGCGTGGCCCTGCTGGTCGGTTTCGACGACGTCTCGACGCGCCCGGGCGCCGCCATCGCGATCGCGGCCGCGTTGGCGGCGGCGCTGTGCTACAGCATCGCCAGCCTGTACGCCAAGTCGGCGAAAAGCGTCGAGCCCTTCGCCAATGCCCACGGCACCATGTGGGCCGCGACCCTGTTCGTGCTGCCGGCCCTGCCCTTCTTCCCGGCGCCCAGCACGCCCACGCCCGGCGTCTGGGCGGCGGTGCTGGCCCTGGGCGTGCTGTGCAGCGGCATCGCCTACCTGATCTATTTCCGCCTGATCGAGGAAGTCGGCCCGACTTCGGCGCTGACGGTGACCTTCCTGAACCCGGTGTTCGGCATCCTGTGGGGCGCACTGTTCCTGGGCGAAGTAGTGGGCTGGCACACCCTGGCGGGCTCGGCCATCGTGCTGGTCGGCACCGCCCTCGTCACCGGTTTCGTACCGCGCCTGGGACGTGGCGCACCCGCCGCTGCCGGCAAATGATGACTGCGCACACGCTGATCCTGCCGCTGCCGGCCCAGTACCGTATCGAGGACGTGCTGGCCTTCCATGCACGCGATGCCGAAGGCCTGGCCGAGCAGGTCGGCGCAGATAACGTGCGCAAGGCCGTGCTGCTGGACGGGGTGCCGGTGCTGTTCGATGTGCGCCTTGGCGCGGACGCGGCCGCGTGCCGGATCGAGGCCGACGGCGCGCTCGGCGAGGGCGCGCAGGTGCTGGCGCAAGATGCGCTGCGCAACATCCTGGCGCTGCGCATCGACCCGGCGCCGTTCGCCGACGTCGTGCGCGACGACGCCGCCTTCGGCCCGCTGGTGCGGCGCCAGCCAGGCCTGCGCATCGTGCAGTCCGCCACCGTGTTCGAGGCGCTGACCTGGGCCATCATCGGCCAGCAGATCAACCTGCCGTTCGCGATCAGCCTGCGCCGCACCTTCATCGAACAGGCGGGACGCAGGCACAGCAGCGGCCTGTGGTGCTACCCCGAGGCCGCCGACGTCGCGCGCCTGGATCTCGAAACGCTGACCAGCCGCAAGTTCTCGCGCGCCAAGGCCGAGACCCTGCTGCGCGTGGCGCGCCTGGCGGCCGAGGGCGAGCTGGTGCTGCGCCAGGACGACGCCCCTGAGCGCGCCGGCGCCGCCCTGCTTGCCATCAAGGGCATCGGCCCCTGGACCGTCAACTACACCCTGCTGCGCGGCTACGGTTATGCCGACTGCTCGCTGCACGGGGACGTGGCGGTGCGCAGCGCGATCGGACGCTTGACCGGCGCCGCCACGAAGCCGGACATCGCGCAGGCCGAAGCCTGGCTCGCCGCCTACCGGCCGCACCGGACGATGGCGGCGGCGTATTTGTGGGCGAGCCTGAGCCAGCCGGCCGGGTGAACGCCGCCGGCTAGTAGGGTGGGCGGCTGCACCCCGGTGTGTGCATCGTCGCACCTGATGCGCCGCCCACGCGGCGATCGTTGGCGCCTCCGTGACCGCGCCGAATGATCTTGCCGATAACTATCACCGCGTGGGCAGCGCACCGGCCGCGTGTCTTCACGCGGTCGGGTCGAGCTGCCCACCCTAATGTGATGGACTCCACCCTCCTGATATCGGCATCATTGTGCCAAGCGTGCCAGATTGGACTGGCAAGCTAAAACAAGAGGGGGAGTCACCATGAATGCTAGCGCAAAAGTGGTTGGTTTGGATATTGCGAAGGACGTGTTCTTCGCGGTCGGGCTCGATGGACACGGCAAGCGGGTGTTCAAGCGTAAGCTTTCTCGAGACCAGGTGCTTGCGCAGTTCGCGCAGATGGCCCCGGCGATGATTGGTATCGAAGCCTGCGCAGGTTCGCATTACTGGGCACGCAAGCTCGTGGAAATGGGGCACGACGCCAAACTGATTGCGGCCCAACACGTCAGGGCATATGTCACTGGTAACAAAAACGACATGAACGACGCTGCTGCAATTGCCGAGGCACGCTCGCGCGGTTCGACCAAGTATGTGCCGATCAATACGGCTGCACAGCAAGATTTACAGATGCTGCACCGCGCTCGCAGCGCCCTGATGACAGAACGGGTGGCGATGATCAACAGGATCCGGGCATTTGCCGGCGAATATGGCCGGGTATTTCCCAAGCGCGTGGAAAGATTGCGCGACGGACTGAAAGCATGGCTGAACGATCCGGACAATGGTTTGTCTGGTATGGCCCTGGAGACATTCCGGGAGCTCAAGGCCCAGCTGGACGACAAGGACGAGAGGATTCAGGCGTACGACCGACGTTTGAATCAGGCAGCCAGGTCGGAACTGGCGAAGAAACTGATGGAAGTGCCGGGTGTAGGGCCGTTGACGGCAACGGCAGTGCAGGCAACGATCGCCGATCCGCACCACTACAAGAGCGCGCGAGACTTTGCAGCGAATTTAGGCCTCGTGCCACGCGAGCATAGCAGTGGAGGCAAGCAGCGCTTGTATGGCATTACCTGCAGGGGCGACAGCTACCTGCGCACCCTGCTCATACACGGAGCGCGCAGTGCGCTGAGAACAGCAAGCGGCAAGCCCGACAAGCTGCTGCAATGGGCAACAAGGCTGGCAGAACGGCGCAGTTTCAACGTTGCCGCGACTGCGCTGGCCAACAAGATGGCCAGGGTGATCTGGGCGCTGATCGCGCACGGACGTCCTTATGTTCCGGCCTGGTCGAAAGACACGCCCAGGCCGGCCTGAAAAGACTGTCGAGTAACTCAGCAACAACAAGGAGCAATCGCCAAGTTTGCGACGAGAAGAACGAATGATGCCAACAGGTCGAACCGGCGTCGGGTGAATCCGTAAACTGTAGTGGCCATCAAGGCCGTCACCCTATGAGGATCCTGACGCGCGTATCACATCAGGGCCAGAGCACTGGAAACGCTCAACATACAGGCCGAATAGATACAAGCAAACTCTTCCTAACGGCAAAAATTCAATCTTCTTCTTGCAAATCGGGTGGAGTCCATAGATACGGTCCCGAACGCCGTCGCCCGGTTCGCCACGCGCCGCCCACTTCGCAGTTCAGCACCAGCGCGGCAAGCCCTCGAACTGCTGCGCGCCCTCCCCTGAAAAACGGATCAGCTCAGACAGCGGCACGGTCGCCAGGTTGTCGCGCCCGTAGTGACCGCCGAGCGCACTGGGAATCTTGAGGCAGTATGTGCGGTCTTCGGTCAGCGGACCCAGCGTGGATTCGGCCAGGTCGACCAGTTCCGGCATATACCAGTCGTTCAGGAAGTCCTGGTTATAGGACAGCGCATCCAGGGCCGCGCGGTCTTCTGCGACCGGCTCGCAGCACAGGTCTTGCGGACGCAGCCGCCAATAGCTGCCGTCGGCGTCGCGAATGATCAGATTGCCGAAGGCATTCGCGCCCAGCACCTCGACGGCGGTCAGGCCCACCCAGCCCCAGGCCTCGTTGATGTCGTCAACAGTAATCATGGTCGAATCCGTCATCGTCATGGAGTCAATGGCATGGCACGTGCACACAGCCGAGCCAGCCAACAGTTGGACACTGCCGGGTTCGCCAAGTGCCGTCAACGCGCAGCCCGCTTGATCCTGATCGAGAGTTTTCGGAAGGAAAATGGAAAAAGCCGCTGTTTCCTTTGAAGAAAACAGCGGCTTTTCGAATTCTGGTTGCGGGGACAGGATTTGAACCTGTGACCTTCGGGTTATGAGCCCGACGAGCTGCCAGACTGCTCCACCCCGCGTCTGATGAAATGAATTATACGCCCCTTCGCCGGTTTAGGCAAACTTAATCCTGGCACGATGTGCGATTGCAGCAGCAAAGGGGGCACCGACAGCCCGCGGCCGCTCGGGACGCGCCCCGCACTGACGGCACAGCCGGGCCATTCGGGTGTAAAGTAGGCACACATTCATTTCCGCCATTTTTTATGAAATTCTGTTCCGAGTGCGGCCATGCGGTCGCGCTGGCCATTCCCGAAGGCGACAACCGGCCCCGCCATGTGTGCTCGCAGTGTGGCACGATCCATTACCAGAATCCAAAGATGGTGATCGGCACGATTCCAGTATGGGAGCAGGACGGGCAGCTGCAGGTCCTGCTGTGCCGGCGCGCGATCGAACCGCGCTACGGCTACTGGACCCTGCCCGCGGGCTTCATGGAAAACGGCGAAACCACCGGCGAGGCCGCGGCACGCGAAACGGACGAGGAGGCCGGCGCCAACATCGAGCTCGGCAAGCTGTTTGCCCTGCTCAACGTCGCGCACGTGCACCAGGTGCACATGTTCTACCTGGCCGCCCTGCGCGACCTGGACTTCCATCCCGGCGAGGAGAGCCTCGAAGTGCAGCTGTTCGCCGAGCGCGACATCCCTTGGGACGAGCTGGCTTTCCCGACCATCCGCAAGACGCTGGAACTGTTTTTCGAAGATCGCGTCAAAATGCGCGAGGGCGGCCAGCAGGTCGGTTACGGGTTCCACAGCCACGACATCGTCCGCCCGATGATCGCCCCGCGCGAACCCGACTGACCAGCGAGCACGCCATGATTCCCTGGCTCGACGCGCATACGCCGTTTCCCGACGTGTCCGAGGCGCTGACCATCGACGCGCCCGGCCTGCTCGCGGCCGGCGCCGACCTGTCGCCGCAGCGCCTGCTGCTGGCCTACCAGAACGGCATCTTCCCCTGGTTCTCCGAAGGCCAGCCCATCCTCTGGTGGAGCACCGACCCGCGCATGGTGCTCAAGACGGGCCAGTTCAAGATCAGCGACAGCCTGAAGAAAACCCTGCGCCGCATCGAACGCAGCCGCACGAGCGGCGGACGCTGGCAGGTGCGCTTCGACAGTGCCTTCGACGCCGTGATGCGCGCCTGCGCCGCGCCGCGCAAGGACGGGCCCGGCACCTGGATTTCCGAAGACATCATCGCTGGCTATACCGGCCTGCACCGGATGGGCTATGCCCACTCGTCCGAGGTCTGGCTCGACGGCGAACTGGTCGGCGGCGCCTATGGCGTCTGCATCGGCCGCATGTTCTATGGCGAGTCGATGTTCGCGCGCGTCTCCGACGCCTCGAAAGTCGCGCTCGCTTACCTGGTCGCCTTCCTGCGCGCGCATGGCGTGCAGATGATCGATTGCCAGCAGGAGACCGGCCACCTGGCCTCGCTGGGCGCGGCGCCGATTCCGCGCAGCGTCTTCCTGCAGCACCTGCGTTCGGCGATCCGCGAGCCGGCCATCGAACGCTGGGAAGTGGCGCCACCGTTGACTGGCTAACCGTGCGCGCCCTGTTGATTCGTTAGAATAGGTTCATCACGTCGTCTCGAGAGTCCTGCATGACGCACCTTAATGACCTGCCCTTCTCCACGCTGCAGTTCTACACGACCGCGCCCTACCCCTGCAGCTATCTGGATGCGCGCCAGGCGCGCTCGCAGGTGGCCACGCCTTCGCACCTGATCAATGCCGACGTGTACTCCGAGCTCGTGAAGAACGGCTTCCGCCGCAGCGGCATCTTCACCTACCGGCCGTATTGCGACGGCTGCCAGGCCTGCATCCCGGTGCGCGTGCGCTGCGCCGACTTCGCGCCGAACCGCGCGCAGCGCCGCGCCTGGAAACGCCACGAGGACCTGACCGCCATGGTGGCCAACCTGTCTTTCTCGGACGAGCATTACGCGCTCTACCTGCGCTACCAGACCACGCGCCACGTCGGCGGCGGCATGGACCAGGACAGCCGCGACCAGTACGCCCAGTTCCTGCTGCAAAGCCGGGTCAACACGCGCCTGGTCGAGTTCCGCGAGCCCGACGGTACGCTACGGATGGTGTCGATCATCGACGTGCTGTCCGACGGCCTGTCCTCGGTCTACACCTTCTTCGATCCGGACGTGCCCGGCGCTTCCTTCGGTACCTACAACATCATGTGGCAGGTCGGCCAGGCGCGCGAGCTGGGCCTGCCCTTCGTCTACCTCGGCTACTGGATCGAGCAGAGCCCGAAGATGGCCTACAAGATCAATTTCCGCCCGCTGGAAGCGCGCATCGGCGGGAAGTGGGGCATCCTGGATCGGTAGGGTGGGCGGGTAGCCGCAGCAATTGTCGAAACGGCACACGCGCACGGTACAATGTTGCGACCATTTCCAAGAGCGTTCCATGTCCGACAAACTCCTGTACACCCTCGCCCGCCCCCTGCTGTTCGCGCTGCCGCCTGAAACCGCCCACAACCTGACCCTGCCGGCCCTGCGCCGCGCCGCCGAGCGCGGCATGACCGGCATGTTCAGGAAGCCCGCGCCCGATCCGCGCACCGTGATGGGCATCACTTTTCCGAACCCGGTCGGCCTTGCCGCCGGCCTCGACAAGGACGGCGCCTACATCGACGGCTTGGCCGCGCTCGGCTTCGGCTCGATCGAGATCGGCACCGTCACCCCGCGCGCCCAGGCCGGCAACCCGAAGCCGCGCATGTTCCGCCTGCCGGCTGCGCAAGGCATCATCAACCGCATGGGTTTCAACAACGGCGGCGTCGACGCGTTTGTCGCGAATGTACAAGCGTCGCGCTTCTACCAGGAAAAGCAGGGCGTACTCGGCCTGAACATCGGCAAGAACGCCGACACGCCGATCGAGCGCGCGGCCGAGGATTACCTGCACTGCCTGCGCAAGGTCTACCCTTACGCCAGCTACGTCACGGTCAACATCTCCTCGCCGAACACCAAGAACCTGCGCCAACTGCAGGGCGCCTCCGAGCTGGACGACCTGCTGTCGCAGCTGAAGCTTGAACAGACCCGCCTGGCGGACGCGAGCGGACGCTACGTGCCGCTGGCACTGAAGATCGCCCCGGACATCGACGCCGACCAGATCCAGAACATCGCCGGCGCCCTGCTGCGCCACAAGATCGACGGCGTGATCGCCACCAACACCACGCTCAGCCGCAACCACGTCGCCGGCATGCGCCACGGCAAAGAGACCGGCGGCCTGTCGGGCGCGCCGGTGTTCGACCTGTCGAACATCGTGGTGCGCGAGATGAAGAAGGTACTGGGCGACGCGGTGCCGATCATCGGCGTCGGCGGCATCCTGTCGGGGCTTGATGCGAAGGAAAAGATGGCGGCCGGCGCCCAGCTGGTGCAGCTGTACAGCGGCCTGATCTACCGCGGCCCGGCGCTGGTGCGCGAGTGCGCGGACGCATTGAAGAACTAAGGGAAACGCGATGGAACGCAAACGGCTGGGGCGCAGCGACCTGATGGTATCAACAGCCTGTCTGGGCACCATGACCTTCGGCGAGCAGAACACCGAGCTTGATGCGCACGCCCAGCTCGACTATGCGGTCGAGCGCGGCATCAACTTCATCGATACCGCCGAGATGTATCCGGTGATGGGCCGCGCCGAGACCCAGGGTTCGACCGAGCGCTTCATCGGCACTTGGCTGCAAAAACGCGGCCGCCGCGACGACCTGGTGATCGCCTCGAAAATCGCCGGCCCGAACGCGAACATGGCCTGGATCCGCGGCGCATCGCACGACCTGGACGCAGCCAACGTGCGCGCGGCGGTGGAGACGAGCCTGCAGCGTTTGCAGACGGACTATATCGACCTCTACCAGGTCCACTGGCCGAGCCGGAATGTCCCGATCTTCGGTTCCAACAGCTTCAACCCGAAGCGCGAGCGCGACAGCGTGCCGATCGAGGAAACCCTGGGCGCGCTGGGTGAACTGGTCAAGGCCGGCAAGATCCGCCACATCGGCGTCTCGAACGAAAGCCCCTGGGGCGTGTGCGAGTACGTGAAGCAGAGCGAAACGCAGGGCCTGCCGCGCATCGCCACCATCCAGAATTTGTACAACCTGACGGCGCGCGCTTTCGAGACCACCCTGCTCGACGAGGTGTGCTTCCGCGAAGACGTCAGCCTGCTGGCCTACAGTCCGCTCGCCTTCGGCCAGCTCACGGCCAAGTACATCGACGATCCGAAGGCGCACGGCCGGCTGACGATCTTCCCGCCGAACTGGAGCCCGCGCTACGTGCGGCCCGAAGTACTGGCGGCCACGCGCGACTACGCGGCGCTGGCGCGCGCGAATGGCTTGAGCCCGGCGCAGATGGCGCTGGCCTGGTGTTACTCGAGGTGGTTCGTGGGGTCGACCATCATCGGGGCGACCAACCTGGCGCAGCTGAAGGAGAACATCGATGCGGCGGAGATCGTGTTGTCGCGTGAGGTGACGGACGCGATCGATGCGATTCATGCACGGATCACGAATCCGGGGCAGTAGGGTGGGGTCATTGAGGCCAATGGCCTCAATGACGTGCCCACGCGTGAAGCCTGCGTCATGTTGGCATTTATGAGGCGCCGCGTCTGCTCATCGTTTACGCGTGGGCACAGGGGCGCCCACCCTACGCCGCCACTTCCGCCTGCAGCGTCTTCTCGATATCCGAGCGCGTGAACCCGGGAGCGAAACGCTCGATGAAGTGGTAAGCGTAAGCCCGCAGATACGCCCCGCGCCGCACGGCCAGGCGCGTCACGTTCGGCGCGAACAGGTGCGAGGACTCGACCGCGCGCAGGCCGCGGTCGCGGCCGTGGTCGAAAGCCATCGAGGCGATGATGCCCACGCCCATCCCCAGCGACACGTACTGCTTGATGACGTCCGAATCCATGGCTGTGAGGACGATGTCCGGCGTCAGCCCGGCGCTGCGGAAGGCTTCGTCGATGTGGCCGCGGCCGGTGTAGCCGACGTCGTAGGTAATCAGCGGATAGTTGGCCAGGTCGTCCAGCTTGAGCGGCGTACTGCCCAGCAGCGGATGGCCGTCCGGCGCCACCACCACGTGGCTCCAGCG
The DNA here is from genome assembly GCF_042647645.1 of Massilia haematophila. Taxonomy (NCBI): domain Bacteria; kingdom Pseudomonadati; phylum Pseudomonadota; class Betaproteobacteria; order Burkholderiales; family Oxalobacteraceae; genus Massilia; species Massilia haematophila. The sequence goes on from NZ_JBHRVV010000001.1 coordinate 3,071,649, forward strand.
GTAGCACGGAAAAGAGACCAGGTCGGGGAAGGCCGACAGGCCCTCGGTGGCGATGCCGATGTCGGCGCGGCCCGACAGCACCCATTCGGCGATGTGTTCCGGCGCGCTCTGCTGCAGGGCGATGCGCACGTTCGGGAAGGCGTTGCGGAAGGACTGCACCACCTGCGGCAGCGCATAGCGCGCCTGGGTGTGGGTGACGGCAATCGTCAGCGTGCCGCTGTCCTGGGCCGCGTATTCCTGGCTGGCCTGGGCCAGGTTCTCCGCTTCCACCAGCAGGCGCTCGACGATCTTCAGGATACCCTTGCCCGGCCCGGTGAGGCCGGTCAGGCGCTTGCCGTTGCGCTCGAAGATGACGACGCCGAGTTCTTCCTCGAGTTCGCGGATCTGGCGCGACACGCCCGGCTGCGAGGTGAACAGCGCGTTGGCGACGTCGGTCAGGTTGAAGTTGCGGCGCGCGGCCTCGCGGACCGAGCGCAGCTGCTGGAAGTTCATATGCCGCCCCCCTCGTCGACGAACACTTCGATGCGGCGCGGACGCACGGTGAGCGTCTCGCCTTCCTTCAGGCCGAGGCGCGCGAAGCGTTCGTTCGGGATCACGGCCTCGATCAATTGGGCGGTGTCGAGGCGCTCGAGGTCGAGCTGGGCCAGCGGGCCGATCGCGTGCGCGCGGCGCAGCTTGACGGCGATGCCCGGCTGGCCCGGCTGCCCTGGCACATAGCGTTCCACATCCAGGTCGTGCGGACGGACGTAGCCGATGCCTTCGGCATTCGTCACGCCATTCAGGCTGGGCGCGTCGAACAGGGCGTCGCCGCTGGCCAGCACGCCTTCGTGCACGCGGCCGTGGAACAGGTTGACGTTACCGAGGAAGCCGTAGACGAAAGGCGACGCCGGCTGGTTATAGACGCTTTCCGGCGTGCCGAGCTGCTCGACGCGGCCCTTGTTCATCAGGACCACCTGGTCGGCCACTTCCAGCGCTTCTTCCTGGTCGTGGGTGACGAAGATCGAGGTGACGTGCAGCTCGTCGTGCAGGCGGCGCAGCCAGCGGCGCAGTTCCTTGCGCACCTTGGCGTCGAGGGCGCCGAAGGGTTCGTCGAGCAGCAGCACGCGCGGCTCGACCGCCAGCGCCCGCGCCAATGCGATGCGCTGGCGCTGGCCGCCGGACAGTTGCGGTGGGTAGCGGTCGGCGATCCAGTCGAGCTGCACCAGTTCCAGCAGCTGCTTGACCTTGGCGCGGATCTGGTCCTCGGAGGGGCGTTCCTTGCGCGGCTTCACGCGCAGGCCGAAGGCGACGTTCTCGAACACGGTCATGTGCTTGAACAGCGCATAGTGCTGGAACACGAAGCCGACCTGGCGCTCGCGCACGTGGCGGTGCGAGGCGTCCTGGTCGTCGAGCAGGACCGCACCGGAATCCGGATGCTCGAGGCCGGCGATGATGCGCAGCAGCGTGGTCTTGCCGCAGCCCGAAGGGCCGAGCAAGGCGGTCAGCTGGCCGTCCGGGAACTGCAGCGAGACGTCGTCGAGCGCGGTGAACTGGCCGAACTGTTTGCGGATGTGTTGGACTTCGATCGTCATTGCGCGTGCTCCGTGTTGCCGGCGTCGCTACTCCTGGACTGGTGCAGGCGCCATTCGATAAAGGTCTTGACGGCCAGCGTCACCAGCGCGAGCAGCGCCAGCAGGGATGCGATCGCGAACGCGGCCGTGAAGTTGTATTCGTTGTAGAGGATTTCCACCTGCAGCGGCATGGTGTTGGTCTCGCCGCGGATGTGGCCCGAGACCACCGACACCGCGCCGAACTCGCCCATCGCGCGCGCATTGCACAGGATGACGCCGTACAGCAGGCCCCACTTGATGTTCGGGAGCGTCACGCGCCAGAAGGTCTGCCAGCCGTTCGCGCCCAGCACCAGGGCCGCTTCCTCCTCCTCGGTGCCCTGCTGCTGCATCAGCGGGATCAGCTCGCGCGCCACGAACGGGAAGGTGATGAACACGGTCGCCAGCACGATGCCCGGCACCGCGAACAGGATCTTGATGTCGTGCGCGGCCAGCCACTCGCCGAACCAGCCCTGGGCGCCGAACAGCAGCACGTAGATCAGGCCGGCGATCACCGGCGAGACCGAGAACGGCAGGTCGATCAGGGTCAGCAGCACGCTCTTGCCGCGGAAATCGAACTTGGCGATGGCCCAGGCGGCGGCCACGCCGAACACCAGGTTCAGCGGCACCGAAATGCCGGCCGCGATCAGGGTCAGCTTGATGGCCGAGATCGCATCCGGGTCGAGGATCGATTCGACATAGGTGTCCCAGCCGCGCTTGAGCGCTTCGGTGAACACGGCGACCAGCGGCACGAACAGGAACAGGGTCAGGAAGGTCAGCGCGACGCCGATCAGCGTCCAGCGCACCCAGTTCGGTTCGAAGGTATTGGTTGTCGGGGCGCGCAGCGTGCGCGGCGCGGCGACGGTGGGTTTATCGACGATGGTATCGAGTGCAGCGCTCATTTCTTGCCCGCCCGTTTGCGCGTCCATGCCTGGAGCAGGTTGATCGTCAGGAGCAGGATGAACGAGATGATCAGCATCACGACCGCAATCGCGGTGGCGCCGGCATAGTCGTACTGCTCCAGTTTGGTGATGATGAACAGCGGCGTGATCTCGGACACCATCGGCAGGTTGCCGGCGATGAAGATGACCGAGCCGTATTCGCCGGTGGCGCGGGCAAAGGCCAGCGCGAAGCCGGTCAGCAGGGCCGGCACGATCGACGGCAGGATCACGCGGAAGAAAGTCTGCAGCGGGCTGGCGCCGAGACTGGCCGCGGCTTCCTCCAGTTCGCGTTCGGCCTCTTCCAGCACCGGCTGCACGGTGCGCACCACGAACGGCAGGCCGATGAAGGTCAGCGCGACGACCACGCCGAGCGGGGTGAACGCGACCTTGATGCCGAGTTTGTCGAGGTATTGGCCGATCCAGCCGTTGCTCGAATACAGGGCCGTCAGGGTGATGCCGGCCACGGCGGTCGGCAGCGCGAACGGCAGGTCGACCAGGGCGTCGATGAAGCGCTTGCCGGGAAACTTGTAGCGCACCAGCACCCAGGCAACGATGCCGCCGAAGACGACGTTGAGCGCCGCGCCGATCAGCGAGGCGCCGAAGGTGAGCTTGTAGGAAGCGACCACGCGCTCGGAGGTGACGGCGCTCCAGAAGGCTTCCCAGCTCATGGTGAAGGTTTTGAGGAAGACGGCCGAGAGCGGGATCAGCACGATCAGTGCGAGATAAAAGATCGTGAACCCGAGCGACAGCCCGAAGCCGGGAATGACCCGGCCGGGTGCGCGTGCTTGCGGGATGGAAGTCATGGGGTGCCTTATTACATTTTCTTCTAACAGGCTGACATAATCTCACGCAATATTCATAATACAAACGAAGGAATCTTCATTTGCATAGACGAATTACGCTATTAGCGGGCTGAACTCGATACGTCGCGTAAATCAGTAGATCAGTTTGGCCGCGACACCAGTCAGCGTCATGGCCAGCAGCGCGCGCAGGAAACGTTCAGGCACCTTGCGCGCCAACATCGAACCAAGGGTGATGCCGGGCAGCGAGCCGATCAGCAGGGTCACCAGCAGCATCCAGTCGATCGAGCCCAGCCACCAGTGGCCGAAGGCGGCGATCGCGGTCAGCGGCACCGCGTAGGCGATGTCGGTGCCGGCCACTTCGGCCGGGGTCAGCTTCGGGTAGAGCATTACCAGCAGGGTCGCGCCGATGGCGCCGGCGCCGATCGAGGACACCGTGACCAGCACGCCGAGAATGGCGCCGGAAATCACGGTGGCGGCGGTCAGGCTCCGCCCCTGCAGCTGGCGGCCCGGATGGGCATGGATCCAGGCCAGCATGCGGCGCCGGAACAGCAGCGCGACCACGGTCAGCATGACCGAGCCGGCGATCGAATAGCGGATGAGCTGGCCGATCTCGGCGTCGAGCGCACCGAAGTGGCGCAGCGCCAGCGTGGCGACCAGGGCGGCCGGCAGCGCGCCCAGGCACAGGCGGCGCACGATGCTCCAGTTGACCGTGTTATTGAAGCGGTGGGTGATGGTGCCGACGCCTTTAGTGATCGAGGCGAAGGCCAGGTCGGTGCCGACCGCAACCGTCGGCGAAACGCCGAACAGCAGCGTCAGGAGCGGCGTCATCAGCGAGCCGCCGCCGACGCCCGTCATGCCTACCAGGAGACCGACCCCGAAGCCGGCCGTAATGTATGTCATCAACATGCTGTACCCTCAAGTGAACCCAAGAGTAAGCCGGGTCAGCCGTTGGACAAACGACAGCTTCCTTATTTGCTTATGCGTGCAAGGGGGACGGGGGTGCTGAGGGCGACGGATCGTTATGCGGTTTTCGTAGGGTGGGCTCTTGAGCCCACGCGGGATCATCGGCCGAAAATACGCGGCGTGACCGGAAGACCGGATACTCCAGCCTACCGGGTGGCGTTTCGATACATCACCGTTCGACCGCGTGGGTTCAAGAACCCACCCTACGCCCTTCGATCGCCATTGCGGCCGATCAAAGGACGTGGATGCCGGCCAGCGACTTACTTGTTCGGCTGCGGCGTCAAACGCAGGTAAGGACGCGGCGCCGTGTAGCCCTTCGGATACTTCTGCTTGAGCTGCTCCGGATCCTGCACGGTCAGCGGGATGATGACGTCGTCGCCATCCTTCCAGTTGCCCGGGGTGGCCACGGTGTAGCCGTCGGTCAATTGCAGGGCGTCGATGACGCGCAGCACTTCGTCGAAGTTGCGGCCGGTGCTCATCGGGTAGGTGATGGTCAGGCGGATTTTCTTGTTCGGGTCGATCACGAACAGCGAACGCACGGTCGCGGTGGCCGACTGTTCCGGATGGATCATGTCGTACAGGCTGGACACCGACTTGTCGGCGTCGGCGATGATCGGGAAGCCCACCACGGTCTGCTGGGTTTCCTCGATGTCCTTGATCCAGTTGCGGTGCTGCTCGGCCGGGTCGACCGACAGCGCGATCGCTTTCACGTTGCGCTTGTCGAATTCGGGCTTGAGCTTGGCGGTCAGGCCCAGTTCGGTGGTGCAGACCGGCGTGAAGTCGGCCGGGTGCGAGAACAGCACCACCCAGGAGTCGCCCGCCCACTCGTGAAAGCGGATGCGGCCGATGCTGGAATCCTGCTCGAAATCGGGTGCGGTATCGCCGAGGCGTAAGCTCATGGTTTTCTCCATAGTGAAGGACAAGGATGTGCGGCGTCACCATGGCGCCGCACTGACAATTCAGCCATTGTGCGGCATTTCTGACAAGCTTGCCGGGCTATCACGCAAACCGGTTGTAGAGCACCGTGCCCCAGGTGACGGCCGCCAGCAGGACGGAGAGGCCGACGGCAGCGCTGCCGAAATCCTTGGCGTTCTTCGACAATGGATGGCGTTCGAGCGAGATCCGGTCGACCACGGCCTCGAAGGCCGAATTGATCAGCTCGACGATCAGCACCAGCAGCAGCACCCCGATCAGGACCAGGCGCTCGAACGCCGACACCGGCAGCACGAAGGCGAAAATCACCCCCAGCACGAACACCAGCAGTTCCTGGCGGAAGGCGTGCTCGATGCGCCAGGCCGTGACCAGCCCCTGGATCGAATAATTCGACGCATTGATGATGCGGCGGAACCCACTTTTACTCTTGAACTCGCTGACCGGATCTTCCATGTAGTTTCCAAAAACACATACAAGATTCCATTATGCCCGTTCCCGTCCATGCCGTCGCTGCCGGATGTTAGACGCTGGGCACTAGTGAATCCGCCGACGCTTTTTCGCATTATGGTATAAAGTAGAGACGATACTGCACTGCACCAACCACATCATGAAAATCGACACCCTTGAACCAGCCAAGACCTCGATCCAGGTGATTGAACGCATGGTCGCGCTGCTCGATGCGCTGGCCAATTATCCGGACCCGGTCAGCCTGAAGGAACTCTCCAAGGTATCGGGCCTGCACCCTTCCACCGCGCACCGCATCCTGAACGACATGGTCGTGACCCGCTTCGTCGACCGCGTCGAGCCGGGCACTTACCGCCTCGGCATGCGGCTGCTGGAGCTGGGCAACGTGGTCAAGAGCCGGCTGTCGGTGCGCGAAGCGGCGCTGGACTTCATGCGCAACCTGCACAAGAAGACCCAGCAGACGGTGAACCTGTCGGTGCGCCAGGGCGACGAGATCGTCTACATCGACCGCGCCTTTTCCGAGCGTTCCGGCATGCAGGTGGTGCGCGCGATCGGCGGACGCGGTCCGCTGCACCTGACCTCGACCGGCAAGCTGTTCCTGTCGGTGGACGAGCCGAAGGCGATCCGGGCCTATGCGACCCGCACCGGTCTTGCCGGCCACAACAAGAATTCGATCACCGACCTCGCCAAGCTCGAACGCGAACTGAGCCTGGTGCGGGCGCGCGGCTATGCGCGCGACAACGAGGAGCTGGAACTGGGGGTGCGTTGCATGGCCGCCGGCATCCATGACGACAGCGGCAGGCTGGTGGCCGGCCTGTCGATCTCGGCGCCGGCCGACCGCCTGCAGGAGGAATGGCTCGACGACCTGGTGCAGACCGCCGGGCAGATTTCGGCCACGCTGGGCTTCCGCCCCGCCTCGGCAGCCTGAGCTCGAAAAAAAACCCTCGCGGCTGGCCGGGAGGGTTGGTAGAGCGCGCCGGTTGTCAACGCTTCTGGAGCACCGTCGCCGCCGACACGGTCGAGAACGAGGTGTGGGTCGTGTCGCTGGCGGTCGCCGGCGATGCGGCGTGTGCTGCCGGGACGATGCTGTCGGGCGTCAGCGCTTCGAGCCAGCGCCGCATGCGGCCGGCATCGGCGGTCCGCGACATCTTGCCTTTCGAATCCAGGAAAACCATGATCACGTTGCGCCCCTGGATCATCGCCTGCATCACCAGGCAGCGCCCTGCTTCGTTGATGAAACCGGTCTTCTGCAGGCCGATGTTCCAGTCGGGCAGCGCCACCAAATAGTTCGTGTTCGCGTAGCGCATCGGGCGGCCGCTCGCCTCCACCACCCAGTTCGGGTCGGTCGAGTACTGGCGCAGCAAGGGCTTCTGGTGGGCAAAGGCGACCAGCTTGGCGAGGTCGCGCGCGCTCGAGACGTTCTGGCTCGACAGGCCGCTGGAATCGACGTAGCGGGTGTCGTTCATGCCCAGCTCCCTGGCCTTGGCGTTCATGGCGGCGACGAAAGCGTCGATACCACCCGGATAGTTACGACCCAGCGCGGAAGCGGCCCGGTTCTCGGAGCTCATCAGGGCGATGTGCAGCAGGTTGCCACGGGTCATGCGTGCGCCGACGGGTAGGCGCGAGCTGCTGTACTTGAGGCGGTCGACGTCGGCGTTCGTGATCGTCAGCATCTCGTTCAGGTCCTGCCCTGCCTCGACGACGACCAGTCCGGTCATCAGCTTGGTGATCGAGGCGATCGGCAGCGGGACATTGGCGTTCTTCTCGAACAGGACCTCGGAGCTGTTCTGGTCCAGGACCAGCGCGACGTTCGAGCGAAGCGACAGCGGATCGTCCGTCTTGTGCAGGCCGGCCAGGTCGCCGGCGGTACGCATCGCCGCCACGGTCGGCGCGGCCTTGCGCACCACTTGGTAGGTGACGCGGCGCTTGCCGTTGACCTTCGTAACCCGGCGCACCATGCGCTGGCGATTGCCGTCGGCGGCCTGCGCCACGTCCTGGCGCTTGGCGCGCTTGGCCTTGGCCGCGGTCTTCTTCTTGACCGGCTTCTTCTTGGCGGCCTGGCGCTTCTGCTTTTCCGAGCTGGCCTGGCTTCCCGCGCCGGCGCCGGCCGCGGAGGCCGGCTCCGCCACCAGGAACAGCGATACCAGGATGGCCAACGCAAGCTTAATCATCTGCACTCCCTTGCATGTGAAACTGATGAGTCATGACTCAAGTGTAGCCGTGTCGACCTCAAGTACAAGCACATTTGACACTGTCGCCATCATTTTGCCCCACTTCAATGGCTTGCGGCGCGCCGCGCGGCCCCGAACATTCCCTTTCGATTCAAATGTGTACGTGATGCAACATGTTATTTTACAAAGTGCACGAAGGACGCCAGCGGCTCGCGTTCGGTGACGAGCGAGTTTTCAATCTTTTCCGGGTCGGCCCAGCCCAGCGCCATGCCGCATACCACGGTCTCGTTGGCGGGCAGGTGCAGTTGCTCGGCGATGATGCGGTGGTATTGGGTAAAGGCGGCCTGGGGGCAAGTGTCGAGCCCGCGTCCGCGCGCCGCCACCATGATGTTTTGCAGGAACATCCCGTAGTCGAGCCAGGAGCCCTGCTCCATGACGCGGTCGATCGTGAAGATCAGGCCGACCGGGGCATCGAAGAAACGGAAATTGCGCGCATGCTGGGCCGCCATGCCGGCCTTGTCGTCGCGCGTCAAACCCAGCAGGCTGTACAGATCCCAGCCGACCTTGCGCCGGCGGTCGATGAAGGGCGAGACCCACTCGCGCGGGTAATACGGGTATTCCTCGGTGTGCTGGCGCGACAGTTCCGGGTCGAGGTGCACGGCCAGGATCGCGCTGGATAAGGCACTGCGCGCCTGCCCGGTCAGCACATAGACCTTCCACGGCTGGGTGTTCGTGCCCGAGGGCGCGCGCGCGGCCACCTCGAGGATTTTCTCGATGTCTTCCTGCGCAACGGGACGGTCGAGGAAGGCGCGGATCGAACGGCGCGAGGTGATGGCGGCGTCGACCGCTTCCTGCTGCTGGCTTGAAATCATGAAGTCTCCTTTTTCTTGACGACGAATGCGACACCGGCAACGGCTACCGCCATGCCCGCCAGCCCGAGCAGGCCGAGGGCCTCGCCGAACAGCAGCCAGGCCATGATAGCGGTCGTCGGCGGGGTCAGGTAGAGCAGGCTCGTCACCTCGGTGGCGGCGCTGCGGCTGATCAGCCGGAACAGCAGGAAGATCGCGCCGATCGACAGCGCGAACACCGACCACAGCAAGGCGCCAAGAAAGTGGATGGTCCACTCTACCTTTGACAACGAAACATCCAACTGTTCCAGAACGATCGCGAGCGGCAGCAGCACTGCCACCGTGGCCGCAAACTGGATCACGGTCCCCGTACGCAGGTCGAACTGCGGGCAATAGCGCTTCTGGTACATGGTGCCGGCGGTAATCGAGAACAGCGCCAGCACGCAATACAGGATGGGGGCGAGCGACAGGCCGGCCAGGTCGATCTTGGCATATACCACCAGGGCGACGCCGAGCAGGCCCAGCGTTAGTCCCAGCCATTGGCGCGGCAGCACGCGCTCGCCGATCAGCGGCGCGGCGACTGCCGTCAGGATCGGCTGCATGCCGACGATGAGCGCAGACAGGCCGGCCGGCATGCCGATCTTGATCGCGCTCCAGACGCCGCCGAGGTAGCCCGCCTGCAGCAGCAGGCCGGCGATGGCGACGTGCCAGATCCGGCCGCTCGGCCAGGGGGCGCGCCAAAGCAGCACGATGGGCACCAACACCACCAGCACGCCCAGGCAACGCAAGAGAAGGAAGGTGAGCGGCGGCGCATAAGGCAAGCCGTACTTGGCCGCGATGAAGCCGGTGCTCCACAGCACGACGAAGAACAGCGGCAGCGGCGCCAGCCAGGATTGGGCGGGACGTGTAGCGCCTGAGGTGGCGGTCGATGGGGCCATGATGGTCAAAGGTGGCGCGGCAGGCCATGGGCTGGCGTAAACGACAAGTCTAGCACGGGCGGCATGAACATTTTTCCGAGCCGAAAAAAGGCATGCAGATGGCCCGATTCGCTGGCAAAGCGATCAGTAAACTTGTTCATAAGTATTTCATTCGCTGCAAGAAAACAACAAAGCTTACCTCGATGGTGCATCGCACCAAAAACGCTTGACCTGCTCGCCAAAGTGAGGAAAAATTCGCTCTGTTGCGGTGCACAATACCTTCGATGCACCGGCCAGCCTTCCCGCTTCACCGGTCACAGCAGCATCATCCACATAACGTCTTGTTTGGAGAACCACATGTTTGCAATCCCTGAGCAGTTCTCGAATGCCACCAAAGCAAACCTCGAATCGCAATTCGCCCTGCTGTCCTCGCTGACGTCGAAGACCTTCGAAAGCATGGAAAAACTGGTGGAACTCAACATCGCCACCGCCCGCGCCACCTTGTCGGACAACTCGACCGCCGCCCGCCAGCTGCTGTCGGCCAAGGACCCGCAGGAATTCTTCCAGCTGTCCGCTTCCCAGGCCCAGCCGACCGCCGAGAAGGCGCTGTCGTACAGCCGCCAGCTGGCCTCGATCGCCACCGGCACCGGCGCCGAGTTCTCGAAGGCCGCCGAAAGCCAGATCGTCGAAGCCAACCGCAAGGTCATCGCCCTGGTCGACGAAGTGAGCAAGAACGCCCCGGCCGGTTCGGAAACCTTCGTTGCCGCCGTCAAGACCGCGATCAGCAACGCCAACGCCGGCTACGAGCAGTTCAGCAAGACCACCAAGCAGGCGGTCGAAGCCATGGAAAACAACATGAACGCGGCCATGTCGCAGTTCTCGAACGTCGCCGCCAAGGCGCCGGCCGCTGCCGCCAACGCCGCTTCGGCTGCCGCTGCCTAAGCTTCCTGCTTAAGTAAGAGTAAAAAGGGGCTGGCCGACATCGTCGGCCAGCCCCTTTTTTCGTAGGGTGGGCGCCCCGTGCCCACGCGTGAACGATGGGCAGACGCAACGCTTTATGAACGCCAACACAACGCAGGCTTCCAGCGTGGGCACGGGGCGCCCACCCTACTCTCCCAAATACGCCGCCTGCACGCGCGGATCGTGCAGCATATCGCCGGCCGGGCCGCTCATCGTGATCAAGCCCGATTCCATCACATAGCCGCGGTGCGCAGCCTGCAGCGCCAGCTTGGCATTCTGCTCGACTAGCAGCATGGTAATGCCCTGCTTCGACACGTCGCGGATCACCTCGAAGATCTTCTCGACCATGAGCGGCGCCAGGCCCATCGACGGCTCGTCGAGCAGCAGCAGGGTCGGATGGCACATCAGGGCGCGCGCCATGGCCAGCATCTGCTGCTCGCCGCCCGACAGGGTGCCGGCCAGCTGGCTCGACCTTTCCTTCAGGCGCGGGAACACCCCGTACCACTTCTCGATGTCAACCTCGATGCCCGCCTTGTCGTTGCGCGTAAACGCGCCCATCAGCAGGTTCTCGTGGATCGACATGCGGGTGAACACCCCGCGTCCTTCCGGCACCATGGCCAGCTTGCGCTGCACCAACTGGAAGGACTGGCGTCCTTTCAACGGCTCGCCGAGATAGGCAATCGTGCCCTCGACCTTTGCGGTCGGCAGCGTGCCGGTAATCGCTTTCAGGGTGGTGGTCTTGCCGGCGCCGTTGGCGCCGATCAGGGTGACCAGCTCGCCCCGGTTCACTTCCAGGTCGACGCCCTTGACCGCCTTGATGCCGCCGTAGGCGACCTGCAGGCCCTCGATCTTCAGGATGTTGTCGCTCATCAGTGAGCACCTCCCAGGTAGGCCGCGATCACCGCCGGATCCTTCTGGATCTCGGCCGGCGGTCCTTCGGCGATGCGCTTGCCGTATTCGAGCACGGTGATGCGGTCGCACAGGCCCATCATCAGTTTCACGTCGTGCTCGATCAGGAGCACGGTCTTGCCTTGCGATTTGATCTTCACCAGCAGTTCGCGCAGCGCCAGCTTCTCGGTAGCGTTCATGCCTGCCGCCGGCTCGTCCAGCGCCAGCAGCTGCGGCTCGGTGGCCAGCGCGCGGGCGATTTCCAGGCGCCGCTGGTCGCCGTAGGACAGGTATTTCGCGGTGCGGTGGGCGAACTTGCCGATGCCGACGAAGTCGAGCAGCTCCTCGGCCTTGGCGCGGATCGCCGCCTCTTCCTCGCGCGCCGCCTTGTGGCGGAAGATGGCGCCGAACACGCCCTGCCTGGTGCGCACGTGGCGCCCGACCATCACGTTCTCCAGCGCGCTCATCTCGCCGAACAGGCGGATGTTCTGGAAGGTGCGCGCAATGCCCGCCTTGGCCACCGCGTGCGGCGCCGAGGGCGAATACGGCTTGCCGGCCAGCTCGAAGGTGCCGCTGTCCGGCTGGTACAGCCCGGTGATCACGTTGAAGAAGGTGGTCTTGCCGGCGCCGTTCGGGCCGATCAGGCCGACGATCTGGCCGCGCTCGATGCGGATGGCGACGTCGGTCAGCGCCTGCAGGCCGCCGAAGCGCTTGTTCACGCCCGAGATGTTCAACAGGATGTCGCTCATGCCTTGGCCTCCTCTTCATCCTCGCGCGCCAGGGCCGCGTTCGGGCGCTCCTCCTTGTTCGGCGACGGCCACAGGCCTGCCGGACGCACCAGCATGATGCCGACCAGCGCCAGGCCGTAGAGCAGCTGGCGCAGCACCTCGGCCTCGACGATTTTCTCGCCGAACAGCGCGACCTGGGCCGGCTCGACCACGTGGCGCAGGATTTCCGGCAAGGCCGCCAGCAGAACGCCGCCCAGCACCACGCCCGGGATGTGGCCGATCCCGCCCAGCACCACCATCGCCAGCACGGCGATCGATTCGGTCAGCGCGAACGATTCCGGCGAGACGAAGCCCTGGAAGGCCGCGAACATGGCGCCGGCCACGCCGCCGAAGGAGGCGCCCATCGAGAACGCCAGCAGCTTGACGTTGCGGGTATTGATGCCCATCGCCTTGGCGGCGATCTCGTCCTCGCGGATCGCGACCCAGGCGCGGCCCAGGCGCGAATGCTGCAGGCGGCTGGTCATAAAAATGGTGGCGATGCACAGGCCCAGGAACAGGAAGTAGTAAGCGTTCACTGACGGGATCCCGTAGCCGCCGATGTAGACCGTCGACTGCGACCCGGCCTCGCCCGCCAGCGAGACGCCGAAGAAGCGGATCGGGTCGATCATGTTGATGCCCTGCGGCCCGTTGGTGATGTTGATCGGCTCGATCAGGTTGTTCATGAAGATGCGGATGATCTCGCCGAAGCCGAGCGTCACGATGGCGAGGTAGTCGCCGCGCAATTTGAGGGTCGGCGCGCCCAGCAGCGCGCCGAACAGGGCCGCGACGAGGGCCGCGAGCGGCACGATCGCCCATACCGACAGGTGGATGCCTTCCTGCTGGATTTCCGGGCCGAGCACGGCCACCAACCACTCGCCCAGCGCCGGATAGTTGTAGACCACCGACTCGAGCAGGGCCGCGAACTGGGGCGAGGCGAACAGGCCGGTGAGATAGGCGCCGACCGCGAAAAAGGCGATGTAGCCGAGGTCGAGCAGGCCGGCGAAGCCGACCACGATGTTCAGGCCCAGCGCCAGCATGATGTAGAGCAGCGCCAGGTCGATGATGCGGACCCAGGAGTTGCCGTACTGCGAGGCGAAGAAGGGAAAGGCGAGCATCACGGCCAGCAGCAGGAGCATGTTGATGCGGGCCTGGCGTGGGTGGTGCTGGAGGTCGAAAGTCAGCAGGGACATGTCGGCTCCTTACGCACGGTCGGCGACGCGTTCGCCCATGATGCCGGACGGGCGCACCGTCAGCACCAGGATCAGCACCACGAAGGCGAAGATGTCCTGGTAATGGCTGCCGAGGAAGCCGCCGGTGAGTTCGCCGATATAACCGGCGCCGAGCGCTTCGATGATACCCAGCAGCAGGCCGCCGATCATGGCGCCGTAGATATTGCCGATCCCGCCCAGCACCGCGGCGCAGAACGCTTTCAGGCCCGGCAGCACGCCCATGGTGAAGGTGACCGAAGCGTAGTTGGCGCCCCACATCACGCCGGCCACGGCCGCCAGGGCGGCGCCGATGGCGAAGGTGGCGACGATGACGCGGTTCGAGTCGACGCCCATCAGGCCGGCCACGCGCGGGTTCTCGGCGACGGCACGCATTGCCCGGCCCATCCTGGTGCGTTCAACCAGAAGCACCAGGGCAACCATGGCGAGCGCGGCCAGCGACAGCAGCAGCACCTGGGTCTGCGAAATCATCGCCCCGCCGATCATGATCGGCTCGGACGACAGCAGTTGCGGGAAAGGCAGCGGGCTGCGGCCCCAGAACGGCATCGCCATCACGATGGTCTGCAGCAGGATCGAGACGCCGATCGCGGTGATCAGGGGCGCCAGGCGCGGCGCGTTGCGCAGGCGGCGGTAGGCGACGCGCTCGATCAGCACGTTGACCAGCATGGCGACGGGTATCGCACCGAGGATGGCAAGGGCCAGCTGCAGGTAGCCCGGCAGGCCGGGAAAGTGGGCGTCGAGCAGTTGCAGGATCGACAGGCCGACCATGGCGCCGATCATCAGGACATCGCCGTGGGCGAAGTTAATGAGATTGAGCACCCCGTAGACCATCGTGTACCCGAGCGCGACCAGTGCATACATACTGCCTAGCACCAGCCCGTTAAGTATCTGCTGGACAAAAGTCTCCATCGTTTCCGCTGCCTCTTTCTTTCGATAACAAAAACGGCACTTCGAGGTCCCCGAAGTGCCGCTGCGTGGCTGACGCCATGTCAAGCCAGATGGACTGCCTTCGGCATGCCATGTAGCCTTCATTCACCGCGACCGCAGACCGTCTCCCTTCACGGAAGAACAGTTGCCAAGACAAAAATTCCGAGCGTCGCCATCATAGCGAGCTTTTTGCGAAACGAACAACGGAAAAATTGTTGCGGCGCGCCTTTGTTATCGAAAGAACAGCAGGGTTTACGCGACGTCGGCGCGCACGCCGTCCAGGCCTTTCGGCAGCGGGAAGGTCACGTTCTCTTCCACGCCCTCGAGCGCGCGCACGCTGGCCGCGCCGAGCGACTTCAGGCGGTCGATCACGGCCTGCACCAGCACCTCGGGCGCCGAGGCGCCGGCGGTGACGCCGATGCGCTTCTTGCCGGCGATCCAGACCGGGTCGATCTTGCTGGCGTCGTCGATCATGTAGGCCGGCGTGCCCATCTTTTCGGCCACTTCGCGCAGGCGGTTCGAGTTCGAGCTGTTCGGGCTGCCGACCACGACCACGACTTCCACCTGCGGCGCCATGAACTTCACGGCTTCCTGGCGGTTGGTGGTGGCGTAGCAGATATCGCCCTTCTTCGGTTCGATGATGTTCGGGAAGCGCTTCTTCAGGGCGGCGATGATGTCCAGCGTGTCGTCCACCGACAGCGTGGTCTGCGAGACGTAGGCCAGCAGCTCGGGATTGGCGACCTGCAGCGTCTCGACGTCCTCGACGGTCTCGACCAGGTGCATGCCCTCTTCCGCCTGTCCCATCGTGCCTTCGACTTCCGGGTGACCCTGGTGGCCGATCATGATGATCTCGGCGCCCTGCTTGCGCATCTTCGACACTTCCACGTGGACCTTGGTGACCAGCGGGCAGGTGGCGTCGAAGATCTTCAGGCCGCGCGCCTCGGCTTCGGCGCGCACGGCCTTCGAGACGCCGTGGGCCGAGAACACCAGCGTGTTGCCGGCCGGGACGTCGTCGAGTTCCTCGATGAAGATCGCGCCTTTGTTGCGCAGGTCGGCCACGACGTAGGCGTTGTGGACGATCTCGTGGCGCACGTAGATCGGCGCGCCGAACTGGTTCAATGCGCGCTCGACGATTTCGATGGCACGGTCGACGCCGGCGCAGAAGCCGCGCGGCTGGGCAAGCAGAATCTCGTTTTCCATAGTGTTCCCTTTACAGGACCGAAATCAGTTTCACTTCGAATTGCAGGGCCTGGCCGGCCAGCGGATGGTTGAAATCGAACAGCGCGCTGTCCTCGCGCATTTCCAGCAGCACGCCGGCGAAGCGGCCGCCCTTCGGCGCGTTGAACTCGATCAGCTCACCGACCTTGTAGTCGGCATCCGGCACCGAATTTTCTTCCAGCGTCGCCTTCGACACCGGCTGGATCAGTTCCGGGTTGCGGTCGCCGAAGGCTTCCTGCGCGCTCAGCGCGAAGGTTTCGTGGGCGCCTTCCGGCAGGCCGATCAGGCGCTGCTCGAGGAAAGGCGCCAGCTGGCCCTGGCCCAGCAGCAACGTGGCCGGCGTCCCGGTGAAAGTGGTGATCAGGTCGGCACCGCCGGCAATGGCGAGCCGGTAATGCAGGGTCAGGTAGGACGATTCGTTGACGACGGCGGGAGAGGCGTTGGACATGTTCGTTTCGAGTAGCAAGCAAGCCTGTTGCAGGCAAACCGCTATTGTAAGCCACCACCGCCCTTCCCGCCGCCGGCCGCCGCTTTTTTCGGCAGCGGCGAGGTTGCCAGAAATCGTTTCGGGCCCGTCTGTCGTGTCGGCGCATCGGCATGGCGGTCGTTCGGCCCGGTGAGAAACCGCTGGGCGAACCAGGCGCCCGCGACGATCGTGCGGCACGGCACCCATCTTGTCTTGCGTCGCGCCGCACCAGGTGCTACCGTTGCCGCGCGGCCGTCCGGCCGCCTTTCCTGGAGCGGTGCGGTGGACGACGACACGCAATACGAATATGTGAGATTCTGGGCGCGCGTCGGCGCTGCGCTGATCGATACGCTGCTGATGTTCTTCCTGACGCTGCCGCTGCTCCTCATGCTGTACGGCCCGGGATACTGGGACAGCGACAGCCTGTTCCTGGGGCCGGCCGACATCCTGATTTCCTACGTACTGCCGGCCATCGCCGTGATCGCGTTCTGGGTGGCGCGCGGCGCAACGCCGGGCAAGATGGCGATCTCGGCCCAGGTCGTCGATGCCCGCACCGGCAACAAGCCCGCACTCGGGCAGTCGGTCGGCCGTTATCTCGGCTACTACGTCTCGACGATTCCGCTCGGCCTGGGCTTGCTGTGGGTCGCGATCGATCCGAAAAAGCAGGGTTGGCACGACAAGCTGGCGGGCACTGTCGTGATCCGCCGCAAGCGGGCGCCCGCGCCGCCAGTGCGTTTCGAACGACAGTCCTGATCGCTCCAGGCCTTGGCGCCGCAGCCTGCGCACATGCGCGCTAGATCAGAACCGGCTTTCCTTGTCTGCCCATAATGCGTGGCGGCGATGCGGCCGCGGCCGCATGCCCTTCCCTCTACGACAAGGAGCAACATGGGTATCAACGACTGGCCGGAACAGGACCGGCCGCGCGAACGGCTGGCGCGCGAAGGCGCGGCGGCCCTCTCGAACGCCGAGCTGCTGGCCATCTTCCTGCGCGTGGGCGTGCGCGGGCGCAACGCGGTCGAACTCGGCGGCCACATGCTCGATCACTTCGGCTCGCTCCAGCGCCTGCTGCATGCCACGCCCCAGGAGTTTTCGGAAGTGCATGGCCTGGGCATGGCCAAGTATGCGCAACTGCAGGCCGTCATGGAACTGTCGCGGCGCGCCGTGTCGGAGCAATTCTTCCGCCAGGCGCTGTGCTCGCCCGACGTCGTCAAAAACTATTTGCGCGCCAAGTTCGGCCTGCAGGCCTACGAGTCCTTCGTGGTGCTGTTCGTCGACGTCAAGAACCGCCTGATCGATGCGCAGGAAATGTTTCGTGGCACCCTCACGCACACCAGCGTCTATCCGCGCGAAGTGGTGAAGGCGGCGCTGCGGCGCAATGCCTCGGGCGTGATGCTGGCCCATAACCACCCGTCCGGCGAGTGCGCGCCGAGCGAGGCGGACCTGGGCCTGACCCGCGCCCTGACCCAGGCGCTGGCCCTGGTCGACGTACGCGTGCTCGACCATTTCGTGGTGGCCGGCACACAGGTACATTCCTTTGCCGAACACGGCCAGTTATGACGAAGCCTGCAGTTAACTGCGTGAAAACAAGGCGCTAGCGTCGTTTTTACGATTGTTAAATTTATGCAGCAATCTAAGACACAATTGTTTTTCGCAAGTGATTGATTCCGCGATGGTTTTCACGCTATACTCTCGTTTTTCCGATTTTGGAAGTTTATCTAAGGAGTGCACTATGGCACGTGTCTGCCAAGTTACTGGCAAGGGACCGATGGTTGGCAACAACGTCTCCCACGCTAACAACAAGACGAAGCGTCGTTTCCTGCCTAACCTGCAGAACCGTCGCATTTTCGTGGAATCCGAAAACCGCTGGGTCTCCCTGCGTTTGTCCAACGCCGGCCTGCGCGTCATCGACAAGCTGGGCATCGACGCCGTTCTGGCCGACATGCGCGCTCGTGGCGAAAAAGTTTAATTAGGGAGCTATCATGGCAAAAACTGGCCGCGACAAAATCAAGCTGGAATCGACCGCAGGTACGGGTCACTTCTACACCACCACCAAGAACAAGCGCACCATGCCGGCGAAGATGGAAATCACCAAATTCGACCCGAAGGCACGCAAGCACGTGATCTACAAGGAAACCAAGATCAAGTAATTCGATCTGGTGCAGTAGACAGAAAAGCCGCCCACGCAAGTGTGCGGCTTTTTTATTTGTGCGATGCGCGCGGCCCTGCCGCCCACCCCGCCCTTTGGGCGGGACGAAAAAAAAGAGCGGGCAGTGCCCGCTCTTCTTCATTGTCGCCGGTCGCGCTGCGATCAGGCCTTGTTGGCGCGCTTGCGGGCAACCATGCCGGCGCCCAGCATCGCGATGCCGAACAGGGCCAGCGAGCCCGGCTCCGGCACTTCGGCCAGCTTGAACTGGCCGTTGTTCGACACGAAGAAGTACTGGCCTGGCTTGTTCTTGTAGGGGCTCTTGCCTGCACAGCCCGGACCCTTGAAGCCCGCGAATTCGCATGCGACTTCATCCACCAGACGCGAGGTCGGCGAACCGACGGTGTTGGCGTTGGTGAAGGCGAACGACAGGATGGCTTCCTTCGACAGGTCCTTGCCATTTTCACGGAAGAAGTAGCCTTCCGCCAAGCTGCCTACGCTGGCCGAGGCCAGCACGCTGACCTGGCCATTCTTCACCGGGCTCCCGCTTGCATCGACCAGGCCGCCGCCGCCGGCCAGCACGTCGAAGCTGGCGATCAGGTTGCCCAGGTTGGCGCCGTACACGCCCGCGGTGGTGCCGTACTGGCCGTTGGTCGGGTTCTGGTACATGCGGATGGTGCCGCCGGTGAACTTGAAGGCGCCGCTGAAGTTACCGGTGCCCTGGGCTTCGAAGACGGCCGAAATGTTGCCGCCCGCGTAGTTCAGCGGGAACAGCGCGCCATTACCGTCGGCCTGCGTGATGTTGAAGACAGCGTGCTCGACGAAGGAGAAGGAATTCTTGCCGGTCGGGGTCAGCTGGATGAAGGCATTGCCGTTCACGTCCAGGTATTCATTAACCGATTGGCCGCTTTCGAAACCGCCACCGTTCGGGTTGAACACCCAGTCGTTCAGCACGACGCCGCCAGCGTGCGCAGCATTGAACGAGAGGGCCAGGGCGGCAGCGCAAGTCAGCTTCTTCAGAAGTTTCATAGTGTGCTCTTTAACAGTAAGGTTTGGAGTGTTCAGACCTAGCTAAATAAGCAATACTTGTGCCAGATAAATCTTTACTATTGGAATCAATTACTTACTGGAACAGAAGATGAATTAAAAACAATGACTGTAAGAAATTTCGACAGAATAAACGCCTTGGTCGTGCGGGCCGGCTTGCCCCTGGAACGATACGGCGGAAGAACAAACAACAACGGCTCCCGCAGGAGCCGTTGAGATGGGCAACGAGGCCTTTTACGCGTAGCTACGCAGGCGCAGCGAGAACTCCTGCAGCGACTTGATGCCCGACGCTTCGGCACGGGCGCACCAGTCCTGCAACTGTTGCAGCAGCTGGTCACGGGTCGAGTGCGAACGTTCCCAGATCGCGCCCAGTTCCACGCGCATCTGGTGCATGGTCTCCAGCGCCTTGCTGTGCTTGAACAGCTCGATCAGCTGCTCCTTTTGCGACAGTTCCAGCTTGCCCGGCTCGCGCTGCAGCAGCTTGCGCGAGCTCTTCAGGAAGCGCGCTTCCAGCTCGGCCTTGTGCTTCAGGTGCTCGAATTCCTCGTGGAAAGCGGCCTTGACCGACTTGGCGTATTTCGCCATCACGTCGTAGCGGTTGGTGATCACCGACTGCAGGGTTTCCAGGTCGGCGACGGCCTTGTCCTTGGCCAGCTTCGGCTTCGGGGCAACCTTTTTCACTTTCGCCAGGCCCAGCATTTCCAGGGTGCGGATATACGCCCAGCCGAGGTCGAATTCGTACCACTTGCTCGACAGCTTGGCCGAGGTGGCGTAGGTGTGGTGGTTGTTGTGCAGCTCTTCGCCGCCGATCAGGATGCCCCACGGGAAGATGTTGGTCGCCGCATCGTTGCAGTCGTAGTTGCGGTAACCCCACCAGTGGCCCAGGCCATTGATGATGCCGGCCGCAGTAATCGGGATCCACATCATCTGGACCGCCCAGATGCTGACGCCGATGACGCCGAACAGCACGAAGTTAATCACCAGCAGCGCCGACACGCCGGCCGCGCTGTAACGGGTGTAGACATTGCGCTCGATCCAGTCGTCCGGGGTGCCGTGGCCATACTTTTCCAGCGTTTCCTTGTTCTTGCTCTCGGCGCGATACAGTTCGGCGCCTTCCAGCAGCACTTTCTTGATGCCGCGGGTCTGCGGGCTGTGCGGATCTTCCTCGGTGTCGCACTTGGCGTGGTGCTTGCGGTGGATGGCCGCCCATTCCTTGGTCACCTGGCCCGTCGTCAGCCACAGCCAGAAACGGAAGAAGTGGCTGGGGATCGCATGCAGTTCCAGTGCGCGGTGGGCCTGGTGGCGGTGCAGGTAGATGGTGACAGCTGCGATGGTGATGTGGGTCACCACCAGCGTGTACACCACGGCCTCCCAGGCGCTCAGGCCGACAAGGCCGGTGGACATGAATTCCAGCGCGGAATGCAGGATGTTGCTAAAGGTCATTAGTGCTCCAAAGTGATTGCTTGTCTGTGTGGCGCCGTTTTTCTGTGGAAACGGTCGCGGTAGCGGCACGAACGCGCCGCCGATCAACCCCGCATTCTACGCACTTTCCGATGACGCACGGCACGAACAGCGCAGATAAATCCACCCTGATTCGAAATGTGCGACACCGGGATGCGAAATATGCATCAAACGGGGGAAGCTTGTGGCGGAAGGCCCAGTCGGATGGCGCCGGAATGCACCAGCGCATAGATATTCTTGTTCACGGCCGAGATCACGCCGCCGCTGCCCTTTTCCGGATCGATGATCGAAAAGCCCAGCTCCAGCTCGTAGCCGTGCGGACCGAAGGCGTTCAATTGCACCGAAGGCGCCGGCTCCGCGATCACGCGCTCGACCGCGTCGGCCTGGCGCGCCAGCAGGGCCATGACTTCGTTCAGGTCGCTGTCGTAGGCGACCGTGACCTTCGTGTTCAGGCGCACCGCCTTGTTGGTTGTCGCCTGGTTCAGGACCACGCCGGTGATCAGCATTTCGTTCGGCAGCAGGGTCTGGGTGCCGTCAAGCGCCTGCAGCACCGTGGTGCGCGTGTTGATGCGCGCCACCCGGCCCGAATACTTGTCCACCGTGATCGGGTCGCCGATCGACAAACTGCGTTCCAGCAGGATCAGGAAGCCGGACACGTAGTTGCTGGCGATACGCTGCATGCCGAGACCCAGGCCGACGCCGAGCGCGCCGCCGAACACCGACAGCACGGTCAGGTCGAGGCCGACCAGCCCCAGGCTGACCAGCACCGACACCAGGATCAGGATCGCGCGCCCCAGCCGCGCCAGCACCACGCGCACCGAGGTGTGCATGCCCTCCAGGCGCATCAGGCGCTCTTCCAGCGCGGCGCCGGCCCACAGGGCCAGCATCATCAGGACGACGACGGAGACGATGGCTTGCAGGATCGCCAGCAGCGACGCCCGCTTCGCGCCAAGCGGCACCTGATGCGTGTCGAGGAAGGCGATGATGTCGGGCCATTGCCCGGTCAGGTAGAGAGCAACCCCAACCCACACCACCAGTGCCAGTACCTTCTCGAAGGTCTGCAGGGCCGTGCCGAGCTGGCCATGGCGGGCGAAGACCCGCCGCAGCAGATAGAACACCATGCGGATCCAGGCCATCGACGCGAACAGCGGCAAGGCCACGCGCAGCAGGTGCACGTTCTGGTGCCGGCCCAGGATCACCATGGCCAGCCAGACGCCGGCCGTGATCAACAGCGGCCCCAGCACCCGGCCGAAGCCCTCGACGCCGATGCGGCGGATCGCCCCGGCGTTCGTGTCCTCGTGCAGCCAGCTGCGCCGGATGATGCGCGCGAGCAGCATGCCGACGGCGACCGCGATCGCGATCGCCAGCGCCTGCCACAGAATGCGAGGATTGCTGATGTCCTCGAGCAGGTCCTGCAGCAGGTCGGTCAGCGGCATGTTGCGCACGTCTTGCCTTACTCCGCGTCAGCCTCGGCGGCCTTCGGCGCCTTGGCGCTCACTGCCTTGCGCTCCAGCACGGCGGCGAAGAAGCCGTCGGTCTGGTGCTTGTGCGGCAGCAGCTTGAGGTACTTGTCCATCTCGAGGTCGATCTTCTGCTCGGCCAGGACCTTGCTCATCGGCACCAGTTCGAAGTCCGGATGCGATGCCAGGAACTGCTCGACGATGAAGTCGTTCTCTTCGTTCAGCAGCGAGCAGGTGGCGTACACCAGGCGGCCGCCGCCCTTCAGCAGGCGCGCGGCGCCGTCCAGGATCGAGGCCTGCTTTTCCTGCATCTCGGCCACGGCGCCTTCCGGCTGGCGCCATTTCACGTCCGGATTGCGGCGCAGCGTACCCAGGCCCGAGCATGGCGCGTCGACCAGCACGCGGTCGATCTTGCCGGCCAGGCGCTTGATCTTGGCATCGCGCTCGTGCGCGATCAGGACCGGATGCACGTTCGACAGGCCACTGCGGGCCAGGCGCGGCTTCAGCTTCGACAGGCGCTTTTCCGAGACGTCGAAGGCGTACAGGCGGCCAGTGTTGCGCATGGTCGCGCCCAGCGCCAGGGTCTTGCCGCCGGCGCCGGCGCAGAAGTCGACGACCATCTCGCCGCGGCGCGCAGCCAGGATCTGGGCCAGCACCTGGCTGCCCTCGTCCTGCACCTCGATCGCGCCTTCCTTGAACAGCGGCAGGCCCTGCAGGTTCGGCTTCTTCTTGACGCGCAGGCCGAGCGGCGAGTACGGCGTCGGCTCGGCGATGATCGGCGCTTCGGCCAGCTTGGCGATCACCTCGTCGCGGTTGGCCTTGATGGCGTTCACGCGCAGGTCCAGCGGCGCCGGCGTGTTCAGCACGGCGGCCAGCTCCTGGGCTTCCTGCTCGCCGTACTGGCCGACCAGCTTGTCGTACAGCCACTGCGGCAGGTTGGCGCGCGCCAGCGGCGGCAGCAGGCTGCGGTCGATTTCCTTGATGCGGGTGAGGAAGGCGGTTTCGTCTTCCGTCAAGCCGCCGAGGGCATCGATGCCGACGGTTTCCGACAGGCCCAGCAGGGCCAGGCGGCGCATCGACGGGGTGCCGCCGGTGCCGCCGAACTCGGTGAAGAAGGTTTTATTGCGCAGGACGGCGTAGACCGCTTCGGCGATCACGCCGCGTTCGCGCGGACCGAGGCGCTGGTGATCCTTGAAGTAGCGCGACAGGGTAACGTCGGCCGGGGCCGTAAAGCGCAAGATCTCGCGCAGCACTTCTTCGGTGCTGCCGAGAATTGCTGGTGGCAATCTCATGAAATTCCTTGATTAGATACTGTAGTGAATCAGGCGAACTGCGCGATGCGCACGTCGCCTTGTTCGATGCTCAGCCTGTCCTCGACGAACAGGCGCACCGCGTAGGGGTAGAGTTTGTGTTCCTCGGCCAGCACGCGCGCGGCCAGGGTGTCCTCGGTGTCGCCGGGCAGCACCGGAACGCGCGCCTGGGCGACCATCGGGCCGTGGTCCAGCTCGGCGGTAACGAAGTGCACCGTCGCGCCGTGTTCGGGCACGCCTGCCTCCAGGGCCTTCTTGTGCGTGTCCAGGCCCGGAAAGGCCGGCAGCAGCGAAGGGTGGATGTTCAGCATGCGCCCCGCATAATGCGCGACGAAAGGCGCCGTCAGGATGCGCATGAATCCTGCCAGCACGACCAGGTCGGGCGCGAAACGGTCGATCTCGCGCTGCAGGGCGGCGTCGAAACTGGCGCGGTCCGGGTATTCCTTGCTCACGACGACAGCAGTCGGGATCCCGTGCGCCTCGGCGAAGGCCAGCCCTTTCGCGTCAGGCTTGTTGCTGATCACTGCCGCCACGCGCGCCGGCCAGCCCTCGCGCTGGGCTGCACGCACGACCGCTTCCATGTTGCTGCCGCGGCCGGAAATGAGGATCACGATGTTTTTCATAGCGCGCATTGTACCGTATGGCCAACGCCAAACTGTGGTATGGCAACGCCAGGAGCGGGTCTTGCTTTTATTCGAAGGAATAGAATACGCGGAAAGGCACGCGCTTGTCGGCCCAGAATTCGGCCGCGTCGCGGAACACGTCGAGCAGGGTCTCGCGCGCTTCCTTATCGAATTTCTGCGTGTTCGGCAATTGTTCCAGCACGACGAGGAAGCCGGGCTGGGGACCGGCCTGGGACACCGTCTCGGTCAGGCAATTGCGCAGGGCGTCGAAGTTCTTGCTGCAGGGTTTGGTGAAGTGGAAGTTTTCGCCGATGCGGGCGCACACCTGTTGCTTGGTCAGCGTGTTGGCGCAGTGCGCGTACAGGAAATGGTGGCCCATGCGCGCCGCTTCTTCCTGCAGTTCCGGCACCCGATAGGCCCGAATCGACTGCACAAGATTGGACGGCACTCTCATCAACAAACTCATTTTTCCCTCAAGTCGACCTGGTGGTGTGGTTCGAATCGCCAGTGCCCGCTCACCATGCGCGCCCGGGCGGCAACGTTGCTCTCCTAAATCGTTTCCACGCGCCAATAAACCCTAATTTGTGTAAGGGTAACGTTTTGTAGTTACCGAAGCAACCCGAATGTGACCTGAATAGTCCAATTTCGAAAAAAATTGCCGCTTTTTCACCCTAATCCGCCCTTTTTTGCGCGTTTTGCCATTCTGGACGGACCGCGCCAGTCTGCCCTCCGCTGTTACATTTTGTTGCCACGTAGATCGATTCTGCGGCCTCAACAGGATTAACATACAAGCGTGGATGAAAACAAATCCCGCCCCGCCAACAGCACCGAACGAACGAGGTTCACGATGAACATGACTAGCAAAGTACTGATTTCCGCCCTGGGGCTGTGCGCCTTGCCGCTCGCCCAGGCTGCCGAATTCGAAGACTTCGGACGCGTGGTGCGCGTACAGCCGCGCGTCGAACAGATCCGCCAGCCGCGCCAGGAATGCCGCACCGAATACGTGCAGGTGCCGGTACAGCAGCAGCGCGGCAGCGGCGGCTCGGTGGTCGGCGGCATCGCCGGCGCCCTGCTGGGCAGCCAGGTCGGCAGCGGTAACGGCAAGGTGGCCGCCGCCGCCGCCGGCGCCATCGCCGGCGCCATGGTCGGCGACCGCGTCGAAAACAACGGCCGCAACTACAATCCGGGCGTCCAGGAGCAGGCCGTGCGCCAGTGCCGCACCATCGACTCCTACGAGTCGCGCACCACCGGCTACGACGTGACCTACGAATACCGCGGCCAGACCGAAACCGCCTTCATGAGCCGCGACCCCGGCAACCGCATCCGCCTGCGCGTCTCCGCCCAGCCGGACGAGCAGTATTAATCAATCAAGACTTAAAGAGTCGAGATGTATCGGGACCTCGAGAAACCGTAGCGAGCGGAAGGAGTTTTGGCCGAGCCGCCAAGGCGATGATGCTCGCTGTACGAGCAGTACAGTGAGCATCGCAGGGCTAGGCGCCCCCGCCAAAATCCGACGCGCAGCAGGTTTATCGAGGTCCCCACCACAGTTGTTATCGGCTCGGAGAACGCCCCCTCCTTCTCCGCGCCGACCTCATTCCCATTACGCTTGCGCAGCGGGAACCCCTCCCCCGATAATAGGACGATTCAACAGGTCGCCCTATGCTCATCAAACGTAAATCCATCGAACAAGCCGAATCCTCGCGCCGTCCCGCGCGCAAACCAAAGTTCGCGCCGGTGACGCTGTCCGAACAGGACGGCGTGCGCTATCTCCACTTCGGCACCGAATGGGTGCAAGGCGCCATGCGCATCCGCAAGCCCGACTGGCCCGAGCTGGAATACGCCCAGCAGATGATGGCCTGGATGCTGTTCATCGCGTCGCCGCGCCGCATCGCCCAGCTTGGCCTGGGCGCGGCCACGCTCACCAAGTACTGCTACCGCCAGTTCCCCGAAGCGCAGGTCAGCGCCGTCGAACTGAATCCCTCGGTCATCGCCATTTGTAATTCGATGTTCAAGCTGCCGCCCGAGGACGAGCGCCTGAACGTGCTCGAGATGGACGCAATGGACTTCGTGGAAGACCCGGACAACCACGGCGCCTTCGACGTGCTGCAATGCGACCTGTACGACGCCACCGCCAAGGGCCCGGTGCTCGACACGCCCGAGTTCTACAGCGCCTGCAACGCCTGCCTGGCGCCGCACGGGATCATGACGGTCAACCTGTTCGGCGACCACCCGAGCTTCAACAAGAACATCAAGGCGATGAAGTTCGCCTTCGACTACGTGATCTGCCTGCCCGAAGTCCACGACGGTAACGTCGTCGCGCTGTGCTTCAAGACCAGGCCCCAGCTCGACAACGCGGCCCTGGCCGAACGCGCGGCCCAGATCGTGGCCGCCACCAAGCTGCCCGCGAAGTCCTGGGTCAAGGGGATCGCGGCGGGCATCGAAGCCGCGCGCTGACCAGCGCTTACTGACGAGGGAATCATGACCGCCAACGCACCGCAGACGACTTCCCTCCCCCGCACGCCCCAGCGTCCGCGGCGCCTGGACCTGCAGGCGATCTTCTCCTGGCTGCTGGCCGACGGCATCGTCGAGAAGGACAAGGTCAAGCTCCATTTCGCGCAAGCCCAGGGCATCCTGAAGAACGCGGCCGGCTCCATGCATCCGCTCACGGCGGTCGCGCAATGCAAGCTGCTGTCGAACCAGCCGCCGCACCGCCTGCTCACGCTCGACGTGCTGAGCGAGCGGTGCGCGGCCAAGGTCGGCCTGCCCTTCATCCGCATCGATCCCTTGAAGATCGACTTCACCCGGGTGGCCGACGTGATGTCGGCCAGCTACGCGGCGCGCTTCAACATCCTGCCGGTCGACATCAGCGCGACCACGCTGACGGTGGCCACCGCCGATCCGTTCGCGACCGAGTGGGAAGCCGAGATCGCCAAGGTGTCGCGGCGCCGGGTCGAGCTGGTGCTGGCCAATCCGCTCGACATCGCCCAGTACATCTCGCAGTTCTTCAGCCTGGCCAAGTCGATCCGCGACGCCAGCAAGACCAACGCCCAGGACCTCGCGCTGCGCAACAACTTCGAGCAGCTGGTCGAGCTGGGCAAGGCAAATAAACAGTTCGACGCCAACGACCAGCACATCGTCAACATCGTCGACTGGCTGTGGGGCTACGCCTTCGAGCAGCGCGCATCGGACATCCACCTGGAACCCAAGCGCGAATTCGCCGTAATCCGTTTCCGCATCGACGGCGTGCTGCACCAGGTCTACCAGGTGCCGGCGGCGGTGATGCTGGCCATGACCGCGCGCATCAAGTTGTTGGGGCGGATGGACGTGATCGAGAAGCGCCGCCCGCAGGACGGCCGCATCAAGACCCGCACCAACACCGGCCAGGAAGTCGAACTGCGCCTGTCGACCATGCCGACCGCCTTCGGCGAAAAGCTGGTGATGCGCATCTTCGACCCGGAAGTGGTGGTCAAGACCCTGCCCGAACTGGGCTTCCCACCGGAGGACGCGCGGCGCTGGGACGCGCTCACCAGCCGCCCGCACGGCATCATCCTGGTCACCGGCCCCACCGGCTCGGGCAAGACCACCACGCTGTACACGACCCTGAAAGCGCTGGCGACCAACGAGGTCAACGTCTGCACGGTGGAAGACCCGATCGAGATGGTCGAGGCCTCGTTCAACCAGATGCAGGTCCAGCCCGGCATCGACCTCTCCTTTGCCGACGGCGTGCGCGCCCTGATGCGCCAGGATCCGGACATCATCATGGTCGGCGAGATCCGCGACCTGGCGACGGCCGAAATGGCGATCCAGGCCGCGCTGACCGGCCACCTGGTGCTGTCGACCCTGCACACCAACGACGCGCCGTCGGCCATCATGCGCCTGCTCGAACTGGGCGTGCCCGACTACCTGCTGGAAGCGACACTGATCGGCGTGATGGCGCAACGCCTGGTGCGCACCCTGTGCCCGGACTGCAAAACCCCGGACGGCGAGCTGAGCGACGACGTCTGGCAAAACATCGCCGGCGCCTGGAACCTTCCCAAGCCGGCGACGGCCTATCGTCCGATCGGCTGTCCGGAATGCCGCCAGACCGGCTACCGCGGGCGCACTGGGCTGTACGAATTGCTGACCGTGTCGGAAGCCTTTACGCAACTGATCGGCGCCTCGGCCGATTTGCAGGCGCTGCGCCAGCAAAGCGTGGCG
Source organism: Massilia haematophila (assembly GCF_042647645.1). Taxonomy (NCBI): domain Bacteria; kingdom Pseudomonadati; phylum Pseudomonadota; class Betaproteobacteria; order Burkholderiales; family Oxalobacteraceae; genus Massilia; species Massilia haematophila. Next base: position 3,099,969 of record NZ_JBHRVV010000001.1, read on the forward strand.
GACGGCATGAAGCCGCTGCGCATCGCCGGCGCGATGAAGATCGCGGAAGGCGTGACCACGGCGGAAGAAGTGCTGAAGGTGACCTCGGCCTTGTCGTCTGCAAGTTGATGCACGTTACCTCTAGCGCAAACGGAAATCGCCGGCTATAATGCTGCCTCTTTCGGGTCGTTAGCTCAGCTGGTAGAGCAGCGGACTTTTAATCCGTTGGTCGCAGGTTCGAATCCCGCACGGCCTACCACGAATTTAGTAGTAGCAATGAAGGCGTTACGAGTGATCGTGACGCCTTTTTTGTTTTTTAAGATATCGAACCGGATATGGATATTTAGTATGCATCCGGCATGGCGCCCCTTCCTTCACTCGAAAAAATCGGCAATTTTTTCGATCTCGCGTCTAGTCCACCGAATACCGTTTTCATAGATCTCTTCCGCATCCCTTCCCAATGCGTGAGCTTTCTTGCCGGCTGTAGAGGCAACTTGCTTACCAGACGCAGCAACCGCGCCATATGCATTACTTGTCTTGGCAACAGCCTTGCTAGCACTATCCTTTACCGCTTTAGCCGCCTCGCTCGCGCTACGCTGAGCCGCATCTGCAGCACGCCCGACCATAGCAGCGGTGCCATCAACGACCGTTGTTACTCTTTCCTTCCCTGCCTGGGCTACTGACCTCACCATATTATTAGCGGCCCCAACCTTGTTCTGAATCCAGTTTCCACCCTCAGCCCAAATACTGATAGTTGACTCGTCCAGTCCACGTGGACGAAAATAGGTAAAAGGCTCAATATTTCCCATAAAGTCAACCTTGGAATCATGCACATAGTGCGAAAAAAAATCCATCGTACTTTGTGTCGAATTCGCGTCCCAAGCGTCAAGCTGCCAATCCTTAATCTCCAGATATTGCGCAAACCCTCTGGCAGTACTTTCCTCAAGCCGCAGCCACTGGCCCGCCTTTACTAGTGACCGATAGAGGCTTACCTCAAAGGCCATCCCCTTAGATCCGAAGATGTATTTGAGCTTATTCGCATCCCTTCTACGCTCGCCAACGCTCCTTATTCCTTTTCGATGCATGGTGCCATGAGCACTGTAATAGAGCCGCAAATGTCCCTTTACTTGCTCTTCAATCGTCGCACCAGTGCCAGCGCATGCCGCCATGTAAGAGCGAAAAGCTTTTTCGGTTTCAGGGCGGCACTCGAAGCGATCTTTAAAAAGTGGATAAGCTCGCTTCTTGATCTCGTCGTAACTTAATATTCTTGCGCCATGTAGTATCGCGTCCTTCATCATGTCACGCATTGGTATCCGTGCGTAATTATTATCCACCCCCTGCTCATGTGGTTCATACCCGCCTCCAACATCCGAATGCACGCCCGGATACACTTTCTCAAGCCAGTTACCAACAAGCTTGCCATCCTTTTGAATCAAGTCAACGGGAAAGGAAAACCTCAATTCGTGCGCTGCAATAAAGTGCGCGCATCTCTCGACCAATCTTGAAACGATGAGTTCCCGCTCAGTAAAGGGGGTGCGTGCATTTTGCGCCGGAACGCCAAACGAAGCTACGGTATCGAACACGCCCATGAAATTAATACGAGCTGGAGCCCCCTGATATACCAAGGAATCATTACTTGAATCACATTTTTTATGAACAGGTTTGAAAACGCTCGTGCGAGCGCTGCTCCACGTGAAAAGCCGAAAATGGAAAGATTAATGACTTTAACGAGTCTATGTCTTGCCAAGACGGTATTCAAGTCGTTGAAACTCTTCTGCTTATTCTCATCAGCATACTTTGCAACATGACCGCCAAGCAATGAAGCATTAGCGATTAACGCTGCACGCAGCTGTTCGTTCACCATATCGCCGGCGTAAGCCATACGTCGACTCCCTCCCGCACCAGAGCCAGCCCCAGGGAAACCATCCTCAATCCATGCCGATGCTGCAGCCATCCGGTCCGAAGCCCTGCCGTTGAATTTTGTTCCGACACCTGCTACGTAAATGGGATAATTCGTGCCGCTCCTACAGACTGCGCCGCCAGTTTTGCTGCCAGATACAGGCGTGCAACATTGCTCCACTTTTTAGTTACACCATCGATCTCATCATTATTTCCGGTACCGTCGAAGAAAATAGCGACATGAATCACTTCCCTGCAGTCCTGATACGGTTTCGGGGGGGGCATCTGGTACATCGCGGTTTGCGGAGCAGCATGCCTGTACGCATTCACTTGCCATGCTTCCTCTCCCATTCCTCAATTATTTGTCTGCCGCGAATGGTCTGCAACTCATCCTTGCTACCCTTGCTGAGCTTGATCTCGACTGTGTTGTCATCGTAAATATGCAATGCCAACCATTTGATATCCTTGCTTATTTCATCTAGCGTAGGAATGTTTCTTGCCCTAACGATTTCGCCGTTTCCTGCCGCCCCTTCTGGACCTCCCATGCGCCACGTGACCAGTTGCGGCCCCAAAGTTATAGACTGCATCATCATTACTGCGTTGGAGCCGTAAAAAGAATACTCCATTGCTGCCATAAAGTCAGTGCCATTCATATCCACATCGTAGATAGGTCGATCGAGATAGCTGAACAATGATACGTTGAGAGATATTTTCATAGACCTTGCTTCGCAAGCCGTAAAAAATAAGGGGGAACACCCAAGGAGCTGCAAATATCTTCGTCGCGAAATCGGTTTACTCATATCGCCCCACTGACTCATGCCGTCGTTTGATTAAGGAAGCAATTCAAGAGCATCATGAAATGACAGTTGCCGTGTCTTTACTTGATTTAAAAGATCGGCAATATACCGATCCTCGCGAAGGCGCTCTTTGTAAATCATTTCGACGCAAACATAATTCACCAAATCGCGCATCGAAATAAGCCCGATATCACGCGCTCTGTTTAGGGCGCCACGAACGATGTGATATTGCTCCGACGACGAAAAATCGTTAATCAGATTAGACTGATTCAGAGTGAGGTAGTACAACAAATAATCTGGCACGCTTGCCTCGACTAAATCGTCGACTTGGCGCTGATCTAATTCAAGGGAGCGCACTGCCGCTACGGCGGGTGTTGCTCTGACAGCAAACGAATGAATTACCCCATTCCGATCCCAATACCACCACTTTGCTATGCCGTCAGCTAACATGGTTTGCTGTCCTTGATCCAGTACTGGCCCAGGAACGTGTAGCGTTTGGTCATCCGCCTGGCCCATTAGTGTTCCGAGCACTGCCGAGTCCCAAAAGGCAAAGAACATCGTGTCCCCATCTGGTAGCGAAATTTTCGTGCAATGGGCAAGTTGATTAAAGAGCGAATCGAAGGGTTTACAGGTCGCGATGACCGAAACGCAAGGAGTTGACGCTCCATGCAGACGAATCCACATCCAGCCACTATCAGAATAATCTGGCGAGCAGAGCTCCACGAGATGCGGACACAGTTGTGCGAGCGGACTATCCAAGGGAGCGTCCAACAAACAACGTGATTGGCGCGAACCTGCTCCGAACATATTCGGAAGCTTTTGGCATTGGGCATTGTCGACAATTGCGTACCACCTGAGCGATGGATCCTCGCACGCAATTTCTTGGAACACACCGAGATCTAGCCTCATACGCTCCATCTACGCTCCTTTATTGATGAAGGCCGACCTCTGAAGCGCACGCTTAGCAAGACATTCAACACATACGGATTGCGGCAGTATGGGCAGCTTATAGCTCAATTGTTGCGGCGGTAAGAAACTCTTCTTCCCCGCATGCACCTTGATCTTTCCCGGACACTGCACCTTAATATTCCCGCCCTCGATCGTGATATTCGCCCCACCCGCCGTCGACAAACTGATCTTCTTGGCCGCAGCCCAATCGATGTGCGCATTGGCTGAGATCATATTCACCTCATCGCGCGCCTGCACTTTCAGCTCGTCACCCTGCGCCTGCACATCGATGTCATCCTTGGCCGCGATCAGCTGCAGGCCCAGGCCACCCTCACCCGCCTTCACCGCCCCACCCAGCACGCCAATCGCCTGACCGGTATGCACCCGCATCTGCCCACCGCTAACGAACTGCGTATCCATGCCACTCATCAAGGTAACCGTCTCGCCGTTCGCCAATTGCAGGCTTTGCCCGGCATTCGCCCCAAACCCATCCTTGGCCGCAATCGCGATGACAGGGTCGACCGGATGCGGCAACTTGCCTTCGCCGGCCGAGGTAGTCCTGGCCCCGGCATCGGCCATGGCCGCGTCAAGCGACTCCTTGCCGACCATGCCCGACAAGGCCGTGAGCATTGCCTTCAACGGCGCCGCCTTCTCGTCCAGCACGCTCGCGCCGGCCTTGGCGGCGCCAAGCTGCCCCGCCAGCGCCACCGTCTGGTGCGTGACGGCAGCGGCACTGAAGGTCTCTGCCATCCGGACTGCCTGCTGTAATACACCGATGCCGGCGGCGTTCTCGCCTGCCGGATCGCGCGCGGCGGAAGAATGGTTGATCGCGTAGCTCGACACCAGCAGCCCGGCTCCGGCCCGCACGGCGCCGTAGGCGTCGGTGCGCAGTTCGGCGCCGAGGCCGCGGAAGCTGCCGCGGTAGTTGTCCGCGCTGTGAATCAAATGTCCAAGGTTCAGTTCGCTCGCAGCATGGGTGCTGCGAAGCTGGACGCGTCCCTGGCCGTCGGTGTCGTCGAACAGCAGCTGGTTGTAGCCGCTGCCGCCGAACTCCTTGCTGCGCACGCCCCACTGGGCGGCGGGATTGCGGTGGCCGGCGCTGTCGCTTGACGCGCCATGCCATGCCGGGCTGTTGCCGCCGGCGAGGTTGCCCTGCGCCGAAGGAGCGTGGTCGCTGGCCGACTTGAAGCAGTCCAGGTCATCGGACGCGTTGCGCTGGCCGCCCGGCGTCGGCGTGATCCCGCCCTCGCCCCGGCCGTTGTACAGCGCGCCCACGATGATCGGGCGATCGATGTCGTTTTCGAGGAATTGCACCAGCACTTCCTGTCCGATGCGCGGCAAGAACTGGCTGCCCATGCCGCCCCCGGCCGCGCGCTGGGCGACGCGCACCCAGCAGCTCGCATCGCCGCTGTCCTGCCAGTGGAAGCGGATGCGCACCCGGCCCAGGCGGTCGCAGTAGAGCTCGTTAGCGCCGTTCGGCCGGTCGCTGCCGTCGGCGCCGATGACGATGGCGCTCTGCGCGCCGCGCGCGGTCGGCTGCGGCCGGTCCGGCAGTTCCGGGCGCCAGGGGATGTCGGCAGGGATGGCCTCGAAGCAGTTGGCATAGCCGGTCTCGCGCGCCTGGGCGAGCGCCAGCGCAACGTCTTCCGGCCAGTCGCGCGGCGCGATTTCCTCGAGCAGCTCCGGGATCGGGCCGAACAGTTCGGCCAGGGCATGTCGGGCCGGCGCCGGCATGTTGTTGACGCCGACGCTGAGCACGCGCGTCAGCGTGAAGGCCGGTGCACCGCCCAGCTGGCGCAGGGGCGTGCCGCTTACCGCCAGCCGGGTTCCGGCGCGCAGCGTGCGCACGGTCGAGCGCCCTTGCCACAGCTGGGCGCGCGCTTCCTTCGCTTCCATCCGCAGGTCGGCGTAGCGGCGCGCCTGCTCGCGGTTCGCGTAGGCATATTGTCCCGGCACGTCGAAGGACTCGAGCGCGGGCAGCCCGGCGGGAGCGGTGAAGTACGAGGGCGAGCCGGCCGCGACGACCTGCCTGGCCTTGTAGTCGTAGCTCAGCAACGTGGTGAGCGAGACCTGCAACCGGCGCTGTGCGACCAGGGCCTGCACCGTGTCGTCCTGCTCGACCGAGCGGGCGCCGTGGAAGCGTACGCCGCCGCCGGACGCGCTGGCGGCGTCGTCCGGCACCGCGCAGCGCCGGCTGCTGTCGGCGAACAGCACCAGGCCGGGGCCGTCCTCGCCCTGCTCGAAACGCCAGCACAGGCCTTCCTCGGCCAGCAGGCGCGCGACGAAATCGAGATCGCTCTCGCGGTACTGGCAGCAGTAGCTGCGCGGCAGTGCGCGGCCCATGAACGATGTCGCGTCCTCGCTCCAGCGCCAGCGCGCCAGCGGCAGGTAGGCGGCAAACACGGCGTCGACGATCTCGATGACGGTCTTGTCCTGCCATACGCGGCTGCTCCGCACCTGGCCCAGGCGCCAGAGCCAGGGCGAGAGCCGGATCCGGTAGCGCGCCAGGCCGCCGTCGCTGCCGAGCATGGCCACTTCGCTGATCTCGCCCGCGAAGCGCGCGCGGCTGCCGTCGGCCAGGCTGAGCTCGAGCGCGGCCGGCTCGCCCAGCAGCGCCTCGAGCGCGACATGGGCGCTGGTCGACAGGACGATGACATCGCGCGCACCCACCTCGTGCAGTGCGTCGAGCGCGGCGAAGGCCTCGACCAGCAGGCTGCCCCGCACCGGCCCGGCGCGGCCCTCGTCGATGACGAGTTCCAGCAGCCGGCTTGCACTCGAAAACTCCGCCAGGGCGGACGTAATTTGCTGCGCCAAGGCAATGCTCATGACCGGCTGCGCTCCTGGGTGATCGGTTGGAAGACGCCTTCCAGCTCGATGAATGCCGGAAGGCATCTGCCACGATAGCGCGCGATGCAGGAGCGATATTGCGCCAGGTCATCGTTATGCCCGGCCGGCACCGCACGCACGTGCGCGCCTCAGCCAGGAAGTGATGCTAAAGTGTCTACAAATACGACAATAAGGTTTCCCGTGAAAGCGCTCCACAAACTCAGTACCGTCGGCTACGTCTTTGCCGCCCTCCTGTTCTTCGCCTGCGGCTTCGCGCTCATCGTGCTGGCCGGGATCGAGATCTGGTCCGCCCTGAAGCCCGGCGACGAGCAGTCGGTCCCGGAACGCTTCCAGCTGATCCTCGAATGCGTGGGCCTGTTGACCATCGCGGTGGCTGCGCTCGAACTCGGGCAGACCGTGCTCGAGGAAGAGGTCCAGCGCACCGTGCACACCAGCGCCCCGACCCGGGTGCGGCGTTTCCTGTCGCGCTTCCTGATCGTCGTCGTGGTCTCGCTCGCGGTCGAGTGCCTGATCGGCGTGTTCCAGTTCCTGCATACCAAGCCGGAATTGCTGCCGCACGTGGCCTCGATCGGGGTCGCGGCGGCCATCCTGCTGGCGGCCTGGGGCCTGTTCATCCGCCAGAACGTCGACGCCGAAAAGCTCGAGCCGGAAGCGATGCACGAGGCCCAGGAAGAAGACAAGGAAGTCGAAACGTAAGCAGCCCGCGCTTATTGCGAGCGCGGTGCGCGCGTGAAGCGCTGCGGCACCAGGCGCCGCAGCGGCGTCCCGACCGCCTCCCGGAAGCGCGGGCTGTGCAGGCAGATGCCGCCGGCCAGGCCGACCAGGCAGCCCAGCACGGTATCGATGAAGCGCGCGCCGATCAGGGCGCCGGCCGAGCCGTGGCCCAGCACCGCCGCTTCGGCCAGCAGGATGGTCAGCGGCGTGATGAACACCGTCGCCAGCGCATAGTGGCGCACGATGGTGGACTCGATGACGAAGGTAAGCGTCATCATCAGGAGCGCGATGCTCCAGTATTCCAGCGGCAACAGCAACAGACCCCAGGCCAGCAGCAGGCCGATCGCGGTGCCGATCATGCGCTGCAGCTGGCGGCTCCAGACCGCGCGCAGCGACGCGCCCTGGATCACCGCCAGGCAGCTGACCGGCACCCAGTAGGGCTTTTCCAGCTGCAGCACCTGTGCCAGGGCCAGCGCCAGCCCGACGAAAACGCCGATGATGACCGAATCGAACACCACGAAGTCGAAGGTAGCCGCCGGCAGCGGCGCGATCGGCAGCGGCGCGCGCCGGCGCAGCATATATAAACTGTAGAAGAAGCCGATCAGGCAGGCCAGCAGGCTGCCGAGGAAGATCAGCCCGACCCGCAGCGGCCAGTCGGCCAGCGGCACCGGCGAATAGGCGCCGATCGAGGCGGCCATGACGAAGAACAGGCTGCCTGGCGGGACGACCCGGTAGAACCGGCAGACCATCGTCACCAGGATGCTGACGAAGACCAGCGCGGGAATCATCAGGCCGGGCAGGAAATGGCTCATCACGCCAAGCGCGTAGCAGGCCGTCATGCCAAAGGCGGCCGCCATCACCATCACCATGCGGTGCGACATCGGCGTATTCGGCAGGTAGATGAAGACCAGGCCGCCCAGGGACGCCACCAGGCCGTAGTCCATGCGCCCGCTCCAGGCGCCGATCAATAGCGGCAGGCCCGATGCCAGCGCGGCGGCGAACGGCATCTGCCAGGCCCGGTCACTGGCGTGGATGGTGGCCAGCCCGCGCAGCTCGTCCTCCAGCAGCGCGCGCAGCCCGGCTCGTTGGGGTGGTCTGCTCATGATGTGGTCATTGTGGCATGGCTGGCGCGGACGAGACGCACGGCCTCTGCCATCGAAAAAGCGGGCACGTATTGCGATTTCGCATGAGTTTTCAGGAAACACTTGGAATCTCGCCAGAGTCCGGCTATAATCTTGCCTTCTTCGGGTCGTTAGCTCAGCTGGTAGAGCAGCGGACTTTTAATCCGTTGGTCGCAGGTTCGAATCCCGCACGGCCTACCAAAGAATTCAAGTTGCAAAGCATCGACAAAAACGCCAACCTTCGGGTTGGCGTTTTTGTTTCCATTTCCGTTTCATCTCCGGTAGCTCATGGCCCAGACCATCACCGCCCCCGTCCACCACGAACTGCTCATCAAGAAGAGCCGCTTCATCGCCTGCGTGCAGCCGATGGCCGACCGTGCCGGCGCCCAGCAGGTGGTGGCCGGCCTGCGCGCCCAGCACCCGGGCGCGGCCCACGTCTGCTGGGCCCTGCTGGCCGGCGGCCAGTCGGCCGCGGTCGACGACGGCGAACCGAGCGGCACCGCCGGACGCCCGATGCTCGACGTGCTGCGCCACCAGGACCTGGAAGGCGTGCTGGCCACGGTGGTGCGCTACTTCGGCGGCGTCAAGCTCGGCGCCGGCGGCCTGGTCCGCGCCTACACCGACAGCGTTGCCCAGGCCCTGCTGCAGGCCGAGAAGGTCGCGATCGTGCGCAAGACCATCCTGCGCTGCAGCGCGCCCTACCCGCTCGAAGGCCTGGTGCGGCGCGAGATCGACGCTGCCGGCGCCGTCCTGCTGGACGTCGCCCACAGCGAGGAGGTGACCTTTTCCTTCAGCCTGCCCGAACAGGCGGCCGGCGCCTTCAGCGCGCGCCTGAACGAAGCCGGCCACGGGCGCATCGCCTGGCTGCGCGACGACGAGGCCTGACCCGCACGGGCTGCACACCGCGCGCCATCATCGCATCGCATACCAGACATCACGACACGAAAGCTGACTGGGCGCGGGCGAACCGCTATAGTGGCCGACCACCTTCGACCGCATCCGGCGTGTCGCGGGCCACACCGCACCTGTAAAGACACCCTATTTTGATCAAGAAAAGCCTGTTCCCACTGGCCCTGGGCGGATTCGGCATTGGCATGACCGAATTCGTCATGATGGGCATCCTCCCCGACATCGCCACCGGCCTGCACATCAGCATTCCCCAGGCCGGCTACCTGATTTCCGCCTATGCGCTGGGCGTCGTGGTCGGCGCGCCGACCCTGGTCGCGCTGATGGCCGGCCGCCCGCCGCGCAGCGTGCTGATCTGGTTCATGCTGATGTTCGCCGCCTTCAACGCCCTGTCGGCGCTGGCGCCCAACTTCGGCATGATGATGGCCTCGCGCTTCCTGGCCGGCCTGCCGCACGGCGCCTTCTTCGGCGTCGGCGCGGTGGTCGCCAGCCGCCTGGCCGATCCCGGCAAGGTCGCCGCCGCGCTGGCGACCATGTTCACCGGCCTGACCCTGGCCAACGTGCTGGGCGTGCCCTTCGGCACCTGGCTCGGCCACAACCTGAGCTGGCGCCTGGTGTTCCTGATCGTCGCCGCGATCGGCCTGGCCACCGCCTTCAGCCTGAAGCAACTGGTGCCCTTCTTCGAAGCGACGCCGAGCGCCGGGCTGAGGAAGGACCTCAAGATCTTCCGCAAGCCGGCCCTGTGGCTGGCCCTGGGCATCACCTCGATCGGCACCGGCGGCTTCTTCGCCTGGTTCAGCTACATCGCGCCGCTGCTGACCGAGGTCGCGCATTTCGCGCCCGGCCAGATCCCGCTGATCATGACGGTGGTCGGCGTGGGCATGACGGTCGGGGTGACGCTGGGCGGACGCCTGGCCGACCGCTTCGCGCCGCTACGCGCGGTAGCCCTGCTGCTGGCGAGCATGACGATCCTGCTGCTGCTGAACGGCCTGCTGGCCAATTCGCAGCCGGCCATGCTGGTGCTGGCCTTTGCCACCGGCGCCAACGCGCTGGCGCTGGGCCCGCCGATCCAGATGCTCTTGATTAGCCACTCGCGCGAAGCCGAGATGCTCGGCTCCTCGCTCGGCCAGTCGGGCTTCAATATCGGCAATGCGCTGGGCGCCTTCCTCGGAGGTATTCCGCTGACGCTGGGCTATTCCTATGCGTCGCCGCAGTGGGTGGCTGCCGGCCTGGCGGTGATCGGGGTCGTCCTGTCGCTGTGGATGCTGTCGGCCGGCGGCCGCGCTCAGGCGGCCCTGCGCGCCCGATAGGCGAAGCCGGCCGCACAGAGGCCGGCCAGCAGCAGCGCCAGCGCGCCGGGCTCGGGCACCTCGGCGTGCCCGCCGCCGCCCCCGCTACCAGGCGGCAGGCTGAAGCCGGGCACGTCGACCGGCGGGAAGTAATGATTCGCGTTGACCTGGATCGTCGAATTCCAGGTATCGACGATCACGTTGCCGTTGATGACGCCCCAGTTGGCGTTGACGGTCGCATACGGCGCCAGCACGCTGCCGATCACGCCCTTCACGTTGACGTTCTTCGCCTCATGGAAGTTGAACAGCACGTTGTAGGCGCTCAGCGGCTCGAAACTGACGCCACCGTCGTTGAAGGTGCCGAGGTCGCCGCTGATGTTGAAGATCAGGGTCTGGCCCGCCGTCAGCTTCTCCAGTGTCCAGCTGCTCGAGGTGCGGAACAGGTCGGCCGACACGTTGAAGACATCCACGCCGCCGTTGCCGCTGCCGCTCACCTTTACCCCGCTCCACAACGGAGCGACGACACCGGTCGCATCGAGGTCGGCGATGGTGCGCGTCAGCGACTTGTAGTATTGCTCGGCCGCGGCGAAGTCGACCGGATTGGCCGGCAAGGCCGTCGGCGTCGCCGCCCATTGCATGCTCGTGGTCCCGCCGACATACACGCCGCCGTGGTTGATCGACCCGCTGGTCACGCTCAGATTCCCGCCCGCGACCACCGCGTATTGCCCGAAGGCCGGACGGTTGTTGGCGTTGATGGAATAGCTCGACACCGTCACGTTGCCGCCCGCGACCACCGCCCCTTCGACGTCGCTCGAGGTCGCCGTGACATCGCGGATAGCGTACAGGTTGGCGCCGCCGATCATGCTGCCCAGGTCGATGACACCGGCCTGCGCCGCACTGCCCAGGCTGAGTGAGAGAAGACTCAAGGCAAGCTTGGCAGCACGCATGGTGAATTCCTGTAGGAAATTTGTATTTCCAAATAGTATCACTAAAAGTTGACGTAGATCATCACCTCCCGCTATTTCATATCGCCGCGTTAAGGCGCGAATGTCGGCTCTAGCGGCCTTCCCTCTCGATCCACCGCGACAGCAATTCCATCGGCAACGGAAACACGATCGTCGAGCTCTTGTCGCCGGCAATGGTCGACAGGGTCTGCAGGTAGCGCAGCTGCATGGCCCCCTTCTCGCGCGCCAGCACCTCGGCCGCCTGCATCAGTTTTTCCGAGGCCTGCAGTTCGCCCTCGGCGTGGATCACCTTGGCGCGCCGCTCGCGTTCGGCCTCGGCCTGGCGGGCGATCGCGCGCACCATCGATTCGTCCAGGTCGACGTGCTTGATCTCGACGTTCGCCACCTTGATGCCCCAGGCACCGGTCTGGGCGTCGAGCACCTGCTGGATGTCGATGTTCAGGCGCTCGCGCTCGGCCAGCATGTCGTCGAGCTCGTGCTTGCCCAGCACCGAGCGCAACGTGGTCTGGGCCAGCTGGCTGGTCGCTTCCAGGTAGTTCGCCACCTGGATGATGGCCCGTTCGGGGTCGATCACGCGGAAGTAGAGCACCGCGTTGACCTTCACAGAGACGTTGTCGCGCGAGATCACGTCCTGCTTCGGCACGTCGAGCACCACGGTGCGCAGGTCGACCCGCACCATCTGCTGCAGCACCGGGATCAGGAGGATCAGGCCCGGCCCCTTGACCGACCAGAAGCGCCCCAGCTGGAACACCACGCCGCGCTCGTACTCGCGCAGGATGCGCACCGACAGCGCGAACAGCAGCGCCAGCAGGAATACCAGGAAGGCGGCGCCGAAACCGAGTTCGAACAGCATGTCGATCTCCTCAATGCCCATTCGCGGGCTTCCTGTCCTGTGCCCGCGCATCGGGCATTCCAGCGTCAAACGGCGCAACCAGCAGCACGCGCCCACGCCGCCCCGCCACCCGCACCCGCTGCCCTTGCGCGAGCGGAGTGTCGGTCAGCACGCGCCAGGTCTCGCCGCCGACGTTGGCCCAGCCCTCGCGCGCGGCGTCGCCCAGCATCTCGGCGATTTCGCCTTCCAGCCGCGCGGTGACGCCGGGCGCCGGGCGCCGCCGCGTGCGCAGCGCGACCTGGGCGGTGGCGCCGACCAGCAGCGCGGCCGTCACGCCGACCGCGGCGACGAAGCCCAGCGGCATGCCGAAACCGGGCGCCTCGCTGTCCATCAGCAGCAGCGCGCCGATGACGAAGGCCGCCACGCCCCCCAGTCCGATGACGCCGAAGCTGGGCAGGAACGCCTCGGCCACCATGCAGGCCAGCCCGAAGCAGATCAGCGCCAGGCCCGAGTAATTGATTGGCAATAGCTGCATGCCATACAAGCCGAGCAGCAGGCAGATCGCGCCCATCACGCCGGGCAGCACCGCGCCGGGGCTCATGAACTCGAACAGCAGGCCATACACCCCGACGGTGAGCAGGATCAGCGCCACGCTCGGGTTGGCGATCACGGCGAGCAGGCGCGTGCGCCAGTCGGGCGCCGCATCGACCACAGCCGCCGCGCCGGCCTGTACCCGCCAATCGGCGTTGCGCACGCGCACGATGCGGCCCTCGCTCAGCGCCAGCAACTGCGCGACGTCGCGCGCGACGATATCGACGACGCCGGCGGCGAGCGCGTCGCCGGCCGACAGGCTGCGCGACTGGCGCACCGATTGCTCGGCCCACTCGGCGTTGCGTCCGCGCAGCTGCGCGAGCCCGCGGATGTAGGCGGCGGCGTCGTTGATGGCCTTGGCTTCCATGGTCGAGGGTGGCTTGTCCTTGCCGTTTTCCGGAGGGCCGGGGCCTGCCGGGCCGACCTGGACCGGCGTGGCCGCGCCCAGGTTGGTGCCGGGCGCCATTGCCGCGATGTGGCAGGCGTAAAGGATGTAGGTGCCGGCGCTGGCCGCGCGCGCGCCGCTCGGGGCCACGAAACAGGCCACCGGCAGCGGCGCGGCGAGGATGGCGCGGATGACGGTGCGCATCGCGGTGTCGAGCCCGCCTGGCGTGTCGAGCTGGAGCACGACGAGGGCGCGCCGTTCGGCGCCGGCGCGCGCGATGCCGCGCTCGACGTAGTCGGCATAGGCGGGCCCGATCGGGCCGTCGATCGTCAGCAGCGCCACCGACGGCACGCGCGCGGATGCCTGCGCACAGGCCGGGGCCAGCGCCAGCAGGAACAACAGGCAAAACAGTTGTCGCCACAACGGTTGCAGCCACCGGGGCGCTATCGCCCGACGATTGGACGCGAAACCGTCGGACACGATGCGCCTGGACACGATGCCTCCGCACGGGACGAGGGTCCCCTACGCTTAGGACTGCTGTCCTCGCCCTTGGTTCCCGCGCCGTGGCCGGGACTGGCTTCAGACCAGCAGCGGCCCGTCCATCGCCAGGCGGGTTTCGGCGGCCTCGCGCCGGATCTCGTCGAGCATGTCCTCGTCGAGCACGAAGTCGAGCGCGCTGTCGCCGTGCGCCGGCGGCTCGGGCGCCGCGCCCAGCGGCGAAGGCACCGGGGCGAACTGGTTGGCCAGCAGCAGGGTGTCGAGCAGGGTCGCGGGCGGCATGTTGATCCAGGCGCGGCGCATCTCGCCGATGGCGTCGGCCACCGGGGCCGGCACCGCCAGCTTCCTGAGCACCTCCAGGCCCACCACGTCCTCGCACAGCTCGCCCCACTTCTCGGGGTCGTCGTCGAGCAGGCCCGGGAATTCGTCGGCGCGCGAGAGCAGGTAGAAGCCGCCGACCTCGTGGATGATGCCGGCGAACAGGGCCGTGTCCGGATTGACGAAGGTGACGTGGCGCGCCAGCGACTGCGCCAGCGTCGCGACATGCACCGTGTGCTCCCACAACTGCTCGGCCTTGGCGCGCAGGCCGGGGTCCTTGATGCGGCTGCCGAACTGGCGCACCACCAGGCTCGCGACCAGCGCCTGCAGGCGGCGGTAGCCGATCCGGATCACGGCCGCGCGCACGTTGGTGACCGTCGGGCCGGCGCCGCCGAAAGCGGCCGAATTGGCCAGCGCCACGGTGCGCGCCGCCAGCTGCGGCTCGGCCAGCACCAGGCGGATCGCCTCGTCGAGCGGACAGTCGGGATCGTCGAGCGCCTGCTGCAGGCGCAGCACGGCGTTGACACTGGTGGGAAAGGTAATTTCACCGCGGGCCGCCTGGGCCACGATGTATCCGAAGGCTTCGAGTTTGTTCACCCGAAAATTATACCCGGCGCCGCGCGCGGCCAGCCGATCGCGGCGCCCATGCAGCTGGAATGCACGCTTACGTGTTGCGGCAGCGACGAAAAAGAGCGCGCTGCCATCGAACGACGGCCGCGCGCGCGGGGTGAAGTGCGGCCACGGCGGCCGCATCGCTTGTCTACGGCAAGGCTTACTTGACCTTGATGGCGCTCTTCACGCTGGTCACGCCCTCGACTTCCTTGGCCACCTTCACGGCCTTGTCGGCCTCGGCCTTCGAATCGACGAAGCCGCTCAGCATCACCACGCCCTTCTCGGTCTCGACGTGGATCGCCATCGATTTCAGGTCCGGTTCCTTGAAGATGCCGGCCTTGACCTTGGTGGTGATGGCGGTATCGGACGCCGCCACCGCGGTGCCGCGGGTCGCGTCGCGGGTGTTGTCGGCCGCCTTGTCGGTGGCGCGGTCGGTCTTGTCGGCGGCGGTCGACGCGGCCTGGCGGGTCTTGTCGCCGGCGGTGTGCATCGCTTCCTGGGTGTTTTCCCTGGCGCTGGCGGCGGCCTCGCGGGTTTTCTCGCCGGCGTTATCGAGCGCGCTCTCGGTCTTCTGGGCGATGGTCGCACCGGCCGCGCGCAGGCGTTCGCCGGTGCCGTCCAGGCCGGTCTTCTCGGCCACGGTCGCGGCAGCCTGCTTGGTCTTGTCGACGGCGGTGGCGGCGGCTTCCTTGGTCTTCTCGGCGGCGTTCGAGGCGACGGCGCGGGTCTTGTCGCCGGCGTTCGCGGCGGCTTCCTTCGTATTCTCGGCGGCGCGCTCGGTCGCGTTCCCGGCGCGGCCGGCCAGGGTCGTCACGTTGCCCTTGCTGTCGATCAGGCAGCCGGTGTTCGCGTTCCCCGTGGCCTGCTCGCACTTGGCGACAGCCGCGGCCTTGGCCGGATCCTTGGTGTCGGTGCTGGCGACCAGGCCGGCGCTGCCGCTGGCGCCGGTGGCGCCGGTGCGGGTTTCGGTCCGGGTCTCGGCCCGAGTCTCGGCAACATCGCGGCCGGCCTTGGCGTCGGCCAGGGCGGCGGTGCGCACCGACTTGGCGTTGTCCATGCAGCTGTCCTTCTCGGCGCCGCTCTTCGCGTCGCACTTGGTCTTGGCGACATCGTACTCGGCCTCGGCGACCTTGCTGCGCGCCTTGGCCTTGCTTTCGGCGCTGGTGTCGTACTTGGCGACGGCCTGCGCTTCGGTACGCGCACGGGACGCCTTCGCCTCTGCCATGCAAACGTCCTTGTCGTTGCCGCTCCTGGCATCGCACTTGGCGGTCGCCGCCTTGTATTCGGAAGCGGCCTTCTGGGTCACGTTGCGGTAGGCCGGATCGTCGTTCAGGGCAGCGGTCGGTGCGGCGGCAAAGCTGGCGCCGGCCGCAGTGGCCAGCAAAGTGGCGAGCAAGGTTTTCATGGCGGTGTCCCTTGGGGCGGTTGTTGTGATAACGTCATTAAACGCCCTACCCCCGCCTGCATCTGTGCGTCAGCGAACACCTGTCGAAAAAACCATATCCCAGCGGTAGAAGGTCCTGCGCCACCGGGATGCTGCTGGAGAGCGGCGCCTAGTCGGCGCGCAGCAGGCCTTCGCGCCAGAGCGGCGCCGCGTCCTCGAAAGGCGCGCCGGCCGCGCCGAAACGGCCGGCGTCGCGCGCCAGCTCCACCCACAGGCGGGTATCGTGGCCGCCGCGCACCACCGGCTGCGCGCGCCGCACCGCCTCGAACCAGGCGTGCACCCGGCCATAGGCCTCCGGATTGCGGTGGCGGGTCCAGGCCAGGGCGGCCAGGTCGGCATAGGCTTCCTCGCGGCGCGCTTCGCGCATCGCTTTCGAGGCGGCCAGCAAATCGGCGCTGGCCGCGCTTTCCTCGCCGACTTCGACGAAGCCGGCCGGCAGTACATTCCAGGCGCCTTGCGCATGGCGCCAGCAGTGTGCGACTTCATGCGCCGCCATCGCCTCGATCAGCTCGCCCTGGCGCTCGGCCGGGACGCCGGCCAGCACGCTTTCGGCCTGCGGGTTGCCGCGCAGCGTCAGCACCAGCTTGCAGCGCCCACCGTCGTAGCCCATCGCCAGCGGCACGTCGTTCGGACGCGCCTGCGGCTGGACGATGATGTCGATCGGCAGCTTTAAACTTTGCGAATAGGACAGGACCGGGCCCGCCGCCTGCAGCCAGCGCTGCTCGAGCGCGGTCAGTTCGGCGGATTGGGCGGAGGCGGCGACGAACAGCGCGGTGGCGGCAGCGAGATGGTTGAACATGGAAGATTCCCGGCAGTGGCGAAATGCTCTAAGGCAATTCTAGGACCGAGGATATCTTCCCAATCGGAAATATTTTTGTGCGTGTTCAAGCCGACAACGCCAGCGCCCGGCTTTGCGGCGCCAACGCAACAGCGCGGCCCTCCGCCTGTGTCATTTTGAAGACACTCACTACCTGGGCCAGCGCCGCGGCCTCGTCCTGCAAGGCGCCGGCGGCCGCGCTGGCCTGCTCGACCAGGGCGGCATTCTGGCGCGTCGCCTCGTCCATGCGCCCGATCGCGACGTTGACCTGCTCGATGCCCGCGCTCTGCCCGGCGCTGGCCAGGCTGATCTCGGCCATGATGTCGGTGACCCGCTTCACGCTGGTGACGATCTCCTCCATCGTGCTGCCGGCCGCGTCGGCCAGGCGCGCTCCGGCGTCGACCCGCTCGACCGAACTATTGATCAGGTCCTTGATCTGGTGCGCGGCCGTGGCCGAGCGCTGCGCCAGGTTGCGCACCTCGCCGGCGACCACCGCGAAGCCGCGCCCCTGCTCGCCCGCGCGCGCCGCTTCCACCGCCGCGTTGAGCGCCAGGATATTCGTCTGGAAGGCGATGCTGTCGATCAGGCCGACGATGTCGGCGATCTGCTTCGACGAATCGTTGATCGCGGCCATGGTCTCGACCACCTGGCCGACCACCGCGCCGCCGCGCAGCGCCACGCTGGAGGCCGATTCGGCCAGCGCGTTCGCCTGGCGCGCATTGTCGGCATTCTGGCGCACGGTGCCGGTCAGTTCCTCCATCGCGGCGGCAGTCTCCATCAGGGTCCGGGCCTGGCGCTCGGTGCGCTGCGCCAGGTCGTGGTTGCCGGCAGCGATCTCGGTCGAGGCGTCGGCGATGGTCAGGGTGCCGGCGCGCACCTGCGCGACAATCCCGACCAGGCTGTCGCGCATGCCCTGCATCGCATGCAGCAGGCTGGAACGGTCGCCCGGCGCGGTCTCGATCTGCACGCCCAGTTCGCCGGCGGCGATGCTGCCGGCGATGCGTACCGCATAGTCCGGCTGGCCGCCGAGCTGGCGCAGCAGGCCGCGGCTGATGACCCAGGCGCCGAGCGCCCCGATCGCCACCGCGATCGTGCACAGCAGCGCCATCCAGGCCAGGAAGCTGCCCGACAGCGCACGCGCCCCTTCGGCCGCGGTCTTGTTCAGCGTCTCCTCGAGGTCGATCAGGCGGTTCACGCTGGCCAGCCAAGCCACGAAGGCGGGTCCGGCTTCCCGCGCCAGCAGGCTGCGCGCAGCGTCGAGGTCGCCGGCCTGGCGCAGTGCGCTCACCTGCGCGATCAGGGGCTGGCTCTTGCCCTCCTCTTCCTTGATCGCGGCCAGGGCGGCGCGTTCCTCGGGCAGGATGTCGCTACGCTGTGCGAACAGCGCATCGAGCGCCGCCGCGGCCTGCGCATAATCGGCGGCCAGGACGCGGATACGCTCCAGCGCCGGTTGGGCGCCGGCGTTGTCCGAGGCCAGCACCACGTCGCGCAGGGCGATGGCGCGGTCGTGCACACTGCCGCGGAAATTGATCGCGTGGCGCTGCTTGACGTTGTTGACGTCGTTGATGTGGTTGAGGGCGGCGTCGATCTGGCCGACGCGGCTGACCGCGAGCGCGGTCAGCATCATCATTAGCGCCAGCACGGCGCCGAAACCGAGCGCAAGGCGTGCGCCGATGGTCAATCTGGAAGAGGACATGTTCTGTTTGTCGATTCACGCGGAGAAAACGCTCCGCCCGCTCATGCAGCAATGATTGCCACACGGAAACAAATGTGAATATAACAGAAATTGTCGAATTTGATTGTCAGTTCAATTGAATTTGCCGATCCGATAGCGAAAAACAACGAAATTGATCAGCTTTCCGCTATCGGCTTCTTTCAACGCGTCGCTGGAGCCGTCAAGGCTGCCGCCGTGACGAAGGCCGGGCGGATGTCGTTCGGCACCGCCTTCATCTTGTCGAGCGCCTTCTGCACGTCCGGACGGATGACGACGTAGCGCGCCATCATCGACTTGGCGCGCGTGTAGTCGCCGGTCGCCTCGATGGTCAGGAACTCGCGGTCGAGGTCGATCACGGCCTGCTTGATCTTCTTGAAGTCGACCGAGAAGGTGCCGTCGCCGTGCGAAACAAAAGCGCCCTTGTCCAGCAGGTAGTTGACCTGGATCGCCATGCCGCGCGCGTGCGAATCGGTCAGGCCGAAGTGCAGCGTGCGGAAGCACGAGGCCAGGAAGGTGTTGTACAGCTTGCGCTCAGCAAGCTCGCCCTGCCCCAGCGTGTCCTTCAGCTGGCCCTTCTCCATCATGTAGGCCAGCGCCCACAGGCCGGTAACGTCGGCCTTTGCTTCCTCGATGGTCGAGTAGGTCTCCTTCAGGTCCTGGCGCGGCGTCGATTCCTTGCCGTTCCTGCGCGTGACGTGCGGCCCCAGGCCGTGCGTAATCTCGTGCGCCAGGATGTGGGTGAAGAAGGAATCGAAGTCGAGGTCCTTCTGGTCCTCGGGACGCAGCACCAGCTTCGTGATGGGTTTGAGGGTCGATTCGAACTTCGCTTCCTGGATGTTCTTGAGCATCACGCGCTTCGAGCCGCGTTCGCGGATGATGCGCTCGTCGTTCGGCAGGTTGTAGGCGGCGGTCTGCACGCCCATGTTGCCGTCGCCGGCGCCGTAGACCTGGTTCACCACCACCATCGGCGCCATCGCCCCGACTTTCGGGTTCTTGTACTGCTTGTCGAGCGGCAGGTTGTCTTCGAGCTCCTGCATGTGCTTGCCGAAGAAGTTCAGCTTCTGCGTCTCTTTCGGATCGCGCACGCTGACGTAGGCCTCGAACGCGGCCTTGTAGCCGAACAGCTCGTCGTTATAGGTCTCGTAGGGTCCGATGGTGATGTCGACCGGGCTGTCGAGGTCCATCCAGGCGAAGTCCGAGGCCAGGTAGTCGTTCGACAGGAAGGCGTCGGCGCGCAGGTTGAGGAATTTCTTCAGCGAGGCGTTGTCGGTATGGCTGGCCGCTTCGCGCAGCAGCTTCGCCAGCTGTTGCAGTTCCGGCTTGTATTCTTCCGAATATTTCACGGTCCGGAACTTGCCGTCCGGGCCGCTGCGGATCACGGTGAAATACCACTGGGCCGCTTCGCGCTCCTTCGCCGGCAGCGAATTCATCCAGGCTTCCAGCGCCTCCTTGCGCGCACCGGCCGGGTAGAAATTGGCGCCGTCGGGCTTGCGCGCCGGGATGTTGATGCCGGCGTACTCGGCGGGCATGAAGGAGCGGTTGCCGTCGATGATGGACCAGGGTCCCTTGTTCAGCCAGAAGTAGTCCTGGCGCGCCTTGCCCAGCGGCGAATTGTCCTTTTGCAGGGCCGCCCACAGGGCTTCGTTATGGGCCCAGCGCTGGCGCAACTGCAGGGTGTCGACGACCTTCGCCGCCTCGATCAGCTTGACGATCGCGGCGCGGTCGCCGCTGGACAGCTTCGAGGTATCGGCGCGCAGCTCGACCGGCGCGAAACGCTTCGCCATGACGTTCAGTTCGGCCACGCTGGCCGGGCCCGGCTTGACGCTGGGCGCGTCGGCGGCGATCACGGCGCCGGCGGCCATGGCCAACACGATAGGTGCGAGAAGATGTTTCATGGGTCCCCTGGTTGATTGGAATGCAAGCAGGGGATTGTAATACCGTTAGGGGGGAATGGGTTTCGCCGGCGATGCCGCGAAAACCGAAAATGGAACGGAATGCGCCATGACGTAGGGTGGGCACCCCGTGCCCACGCGTTACGTGCGTTCGATCGCACCTGTTGCGGTGAATTGTCGCTCGCAAGATCAGCAAGGACCAAACACGGTATGCGCGCGTTTCGTCCGCTTCAACTGTCGCGAGCGAGTCAGTCCCGCCAACGGTGCGAGGACGCGAACGTAACGCGTGGGCACGGAGTGCCCACCCTACAATTAACGCACCGTCGCCAGCGCCGGCGCCTGCGACCAGCCGCCACCGAGCGCGCGCGCCACGGCGACCGAGGCCAGCAGGCGCTGGGTGCGGATCTGCGCCGCCGCGCGGCTGGCCGCCAGCGCGCTGCGCTGGGCGTCGGTGACGTCGAGGTAGGTCGACAGGCCGCGCTCGTAGCGCGCCTGCGCCACCAGCAGCGCGCGGCTTGCCGCTTCCTGCGCCTGGGCCTGCACCTCGCCCTGCTTCTGGCGCTGCTGCACGTCCGACAGCGCGTCTTCCACTTCGCGCAAGGCCGTCAACAGGCGGTTCTCGTGGTTCGCCACCGCCTCGTCGTAGCGCGCCCGGGACAGCGCCAGGTTGGCGCGGTTGCGGCCGCCGTCGAAGATCGGCAGCGACAGCGCCAGCGGCCCGATCGAGAACTGGCGCGCGCTGCCGCCCGCCAGGTCGCGCAGCGATTCCGAGGCATAGCCGAAGTTGCCGGTCAGGGTCAGCGAAGGATAGAACGCGACCTCGGCCACGCCCACCTGGGCGTTGGCGGCCTTCAGGTTGGCCACGCTCGCGGCCAGGTCCGGGCGCTGGCCCAGCAGGCTGGCCGGCAGGCCGACCGGAATGCTCGGGGGCAGCGGCAGCGCCGGCTTGGCTTGCGGCGCGACCAGCGGCGTGCTCGGCGAGACGCCAACCAGCACTGCCAGCGCATGCTCGACCTGGTTGCGCTGGCGCTGCACCTCGTGCAGGTCGGCTTCGGCGTTCGCCCGCTCGATGCGCGTGCGCGAGACGTCCAGCTCGTTCGACAGGCCGGCGTCGAAGCGCGCCTCGATCAGTTCCTGGGCTTCGCGCCGGGTGGCCAGCGCGTCGGCCAGGATCGCCTGCTCCGCATCCAGCCCCCGCAATGTCCAGTAGTTTTGCGCCACCTGGCTCGACAGCATCAGGAGCACGGCGTCGCGGTCGTCCTGGGCCGCCAGCGCCTGGGCGTCGGCCGCTTCCACGATGCGGCGCACGCGGCCCCAGATATCGAGCTCGTAGGACAGCGCGGCGCCGACCGAGAAGTTGTCGCCCTCGATCGAGCGGCCACCCAGCGCCTGGCCCTGCGCGGTCTCGGCCGAGGTGCGCGAGTTCGACACGCCGGCGTTCACCGACAGGTTCGGCACCTGGCCGGCGCGCACCACGCCGAGCTGGGCCTGGGCCTGCAGCAGGCGCTGGGCCGCGGCGCGCACGCCCGGGCTGTTGCCCAGGGCGCGGTTTTCCAGCTCGTTCAGGGCGGGGTCGTCGAACACGGTCCACCAGCTCGCCGACAGGCGCGCGCTGTCCGCCGGCGCTGCGGGGGCATGACGGAAAGCGGCTTCCTCGGCGCCCTTCGGAGCCACGAAATCCGGACCGATCGTCGAACAGCCGGACACCAGCATGGCGGTAGCGATGGCAATTGTCACGGCAGGCGCCGCACGGCGCGGGAGGTTCTTGGCAAAGGTTTCGAACATCGTTTTTCTCTTCAATCGAATGGGTTCAACGGCCGCCGCCAGCGCCGCCGGGGGACTTGACCTTGTCGGCCAGCCAGACCACGGCGATGCACGAGATCAGGACCAGGCCGACGATCCAGAAACCGTCGTTGTAGGCCATCACATAGGATTCGCGCCGCACGATGCGGTCGAGCGCGGCGATCGCCTGGCTGGCGGCAGTCGCCGGGTCGATACCGCTGGCGATGAAGGCCTGGGTCATCTGGTCCAGGCGCTCCTGGGTCGCCGGTGCATAGCTCGACACCGCTTCGCCGATGCGCGCCGAGTGGAAGTGCTCGCGGTTGGTGAGCGAGGTGGCCAGCAGGGCGATGCCGACCGAACCGCCCAGGTTGCGCGTCATGTTGAACAGGCTCGAGGCCGAGGGCATGTCCTTCGGCGCGATGCCCTGCATCGCGAAGTTCGACAGCGTCAGCATCACGAAGGGCTGGCCGATGGCGCGGATGATCTGGGTCACCATCAGCTGGTCGTAGCCGGTGCTCGCGTCCATGAAGGCGTTCATCAGGCAGGAGCCGCCGAACAGCAGCAGGCCGAAGCTGCACATGATGCGGTTGTCGACTTTCGACGACAGCGCCGCCGCGAACGGCATCACGATCAGCTGCGGCAGGCCGACCCAGGCGATCACTTCGCCGATCTGCATCGGCGTATAGCCGGCGATCTGGCCGAGGTACAGCGGCAGCAGGTAGGACGAACCATACAGCCCCATGCCGGTCACGGCCGACAGCGCGGTCGCGACCAGGAAGTTGCGCTGGCCGTAGAGGCGCAGGTTGACGAAGGACTGCTGGCGGACAAAACTGTTCGCGATCCAGCCGAGGATGCCGACCAGCGCCAGCGCCGCGAAGGTGATGATGAACTGCGAATCGAACCAGTCCTTCGAGTTGCCCTCTTCCAGGAAGATGGTCAGGCAGCCCAGGCCCATCGCCATCAG
The DNA here is from genome assembly GCF_042647645.1 of Massilia haematophila. NCBI lineage: Bacteria > Pseudomonadati > Pseudomonadota > Betaproteobacteria > Burkholderiales > Oxalobacteraceae > Massilia > Massilia haematophila. Next base: position 3,123,283 of record NZ_JBHRVV010000001.1, read on the forward strand.
GGAGATGCCGAGCCAGTCGGCATTGACCAGCTGGCCGACCTGCATCTTCTCCTTGTCCAGGCCGTAGACCATGCCGGCGATGAGCAGCACGCCCGGCACCCAGTTGATGTAGAAGATCGAGGGCCAGCCGTACAGCTCGGACAGGTAACCGCCGAGGGTCGGGCCCATCGCCGGTGCCAGCGTTGCGGTCAGGCCGAAGATGGCCATGCCGACCGCGCGCTTCGAGCTCGGCAGGCGCGTCATCACCAGCGTCATCGCCATCGGGATCAGCGCGCCGCCGGTGAAGCCCTGCAGCATGCGGAAGACGATCATGCTTTCCAGGTTCCAGGCCGCGCCGCACAGGGTCGAGAAGACCAGGAACAGCGCGGTGGTGCCGATCATGTAGTTGCGCACCCCGAAGGCGCGCGCGAACAGCGCCGTCATCGGGATCACGACGATCTCGGCGCACAGGTAGGCGGTGGAAATCCAGGAGCCCTCTTCCTGGGTCGCCGACAGCGTGCCCAGGATGTCGCGCAGCGACGAGTTGGTGATCTGGATGTCGAGCACCGCCATGAAGGCGCCGAGCATGCCGGCGGCAACCGCGATCCAGGTGCGCAGGTCGACGCGCGCGCCGGCGGCCGGCGCGCCCGGGAAGGCGGCTGGCGCGGCCTTGGTCGTAGTGCTCATGGTGGTCCTTGGCTAGGTATTGGCTAAGCGCTTACTTCGCCGAGGCAGTCCGGGTCGCCTCGGCCTTCTGGCGCAGGTCGATCTCGGCCACCACCGACATCCCCGGCACCAGGCGGCCGGCCAAGCGCTGCTGGTCCTGCTGCGACAGCGTGATCTTCACCGGCACGCGCTGGACGATCTTGGTGAAGTTGCCGGTCGCGTTATCGGCCGGCAGCAGCGCGAACTGGTTGCCCGAGGCCGGCGAGAAGCTGTCCACGCGGCCGACCAGGTGCTCGTCCGGCAGCGCGTCGACCGCCAGTTCCACTTCCTGGCCGGGCTTCAGGCCGGCCAATTGCGTTTCCTTGAAGTTGGCGGTGACCCACACCTTGTCCTCGACCACGGCGACCAGTTGCTGGCCCGGCTGCACGCGCGCGCCCACTTCGACGCTGCGGCGGCCGATGCGGCCATCGACCGGCGCCAGGATGCGGCTGTAGCCGAGCTGCTGCCGGGCGTCCTTCAGTTGCGCCTGCAGCACCTTGATCTGGGCGTCCAGCACGTCGCGCGCCGAGCTGGCGGCCGCGATCTGGGCTTTCGCCGCGTTGGCGGTGTCGCGGCGCGCGGCGACGTCGGCGGTGGCGGCGGCTTTCGCGGCGTTGGCGGCATCCACCTCGGCCTTCGAGACGGCCTTCATCTGGGTGGTGTACAGCTGGCCGAAGCGCTCGGCGTCCTGGCGCGCGCGCACCAGGAGGGCCTGCGACTGGCCGACCTGGGCGCTGGCCGCCTCGGCCTGGGCGCGCACTTGCGCCACCTGGGCTTCGGCCTGGATCACCTGCTGCTTCGCGCTGGCGATTTGCGCCTCGATCTGCTCGACGCGCACGTGCTGGTCGGCGGGGTCGAGCTCGGCGATCGGGTCGCCGGCCTTGACGTGCTGGTTGTCTTCGACCAGCACGCGGGTGACGACGCCGGCGATGCGCGAGGACACCGGGTGCACGTGACCGGCGACGTAGGCATTCTCGGTCTCGACGAAGTTATGGCTGCGGTACCACATGCGGCCGCCGGCGACGATCGCGGCCAGCGCGATCAGCCCGACCACGGTCAACACGCGCTTGTTGGGCGGCGTCTTGCCGGCGGCGGCGGGTGCGGCAGCAGATGCGGCGGGTGGAACGGCGCCGAGCGGCTTGTGCTCGACCGAAGTCTGCGGTTGGGACATGAAGGCAACTCCGAAAAAGGAATAAGGGTTGTCCTACATTATTCGGCATACGCCCCAGTTCGTCAAGAAATGAAACGGTTGCATTTCATTTCCGCGTGCTTTACAGTGATGCCATGAGCAAACCATCGCAAGCAAGCGTTTCCACCGGCGTCCGCAGTGCCGGACGGCCGAAGGCAAGCGACGTCGAAGCCCGCACCCAGGACCTGATCGACGCCGCCGCCGCCCTGTTCCTGGCCAACGGCTATACCCGCACCAGCCTCGAAGCCATCGCGCGCGCCGCGCGCGTTGCGGTGCGCACCATCTACGTCAAGTTTGGCGGCAAGGCCGGCCTGCTCAATGCGGTGCTGCTCTCGCGCCGCGACCAGTTCTTCCGCATGCGCGACATGGACAAGGACCTGCGCCCGCTGCGCGACGTGGTCGGCGATTTCGCCCACCAGTTCTACGACCTGCTGTGCACGGAGCAATTGATTGCGATGCAGCGCGTGGTGATCGCCGAGGCGCCCAGCAACCCCGAGCTGGCCGAGACCTTCTACAGCGCCGGTCCGCGCCTGACGCGCGACATGCTCGACCGCTTCTTTAGCCGACCGGACGTGCGCGCCCAGTTGCGCACCGACCTGCCCTTCGGCCAGTTGCCGGCCCTCCTCACCAGCACCATCGCCGGCGACAGCGTGCAGCGTTTCGTGTTTCCGAACGCCCAGCCGCCGCGCGAAGAGGCCCATCGCCTGCTCGACGAGCGGCTGGAATTGTTCTTCCGCGCAGTATTAAGATAAGAGTTCTGCGTAGGATATTGCTTAGGGATACTGCTGAGCAAATGTGCGTCAACGCACCGACCTGGTGCGCCCGCTGTGCGAACCTGACTGCCTTATCAAGGAGGATGTCATGGATCTCAACAAGAACATCACAGCGTTGAATCGCGGGGAGGCGGCATGAGCAAGTCCTCCCGTTACGAATGGCGCGACCAGCAGGCCGCGCTGCACGAGCGCATGAAAGGCTTCCTGCAAAACCCCGGCAACGAACAGCTGGAAGCGGTCGTCGCCGAGATGCGTGCCTATGCCGATGCCGCCAAGTCCGGTCATATCGACATTCCGAAGACCTGGACTGCGTACTGAGCTGATCCGAGCAGTGTGATGACGCGATGCCGCCCGGCGTGAGCCCGGCGGCATTTTTCTTGGGCTGAGCACGGCCACGGCACGCTTAAACGAACAGGTGCTCGTACTGCGCCTGGTAATACCACTCGACCAGATGGTCGGGCCGGATCGGCTTACTGATGAAAAACCCCTGCCCCAGGTCGCAGCCGATGTTGGCCAGCATCTTGATGCCGGCCTGGGACTCGATGCCCTCGGCGATGACGGTCATGCCCAGCTTCTTGCCGAGCGCGATGACCGTTTCCGCGATCGCCAGGGAGCGCGCATCGGTGTCGATGTTCAGGATGAAGGACTTGTCGATCTTTAGTTTGTTGATCGGGAACTGGGACAGGTAGCTCAGGCTGGAGTAGCCGGTGCCGAAGTCGTCGGGCGCGATGCTGACCCCATCGTGCTTCAGGCGCGCCAGCATGTCGGCGGCCTCTTCCACGTCGCTCATGATGGCGCTCTCGGTGACCTCGAACTCGATCCAGGACGGATTGACGCCGCTATGCTGGATGATGCGCGCGGCCCGCTCGCTGAAGTCCTTTTCCCGGAACTGCACCGCCGAGACGTTTACCGCCATGCGCAGCGGCGGCAGGCCCAGGTTGCGCCACTTCTCATGCTGCAGGCAGGCCTGCTGCAGCACCCATTCCCCCAGCGGCTTGATCAGGCCGATGCGCTCGGCCGCGGCGATGAAGCGTTCCTGCGCCATGTTCGACGCATCCATGCCGCGCCAGCGCAGCAGCGCCTCCACGCCCACGAACTTCCTGCTGCGCAGGTCGATGAAAGGCTGGTACACCAGGTCGAAATCGCTGTCCGTGATGCTGTGGCGCAGCCGCTGCTCGAGGTCGAAGGTCTGCCTGGCATGCAGGTAGATTTCCTGCGTGAAGAACTGGCAGGTATTGCGCCCGGCGTTCTTGGCGTGGTACATCGCCGCATCGGCGTGGCGGATCAGGGTATCGAGATCGTCGCCGTCGTTCGGATAGACGCTGATGCCGATGCTGGGCGAGGTCCGCAGTTCCAGCGCATCGATGCGATAGGGTTCGCTCAGGGTATGCAGGAACCCGGATGCCATGCGCAGGACGGCATCGTCGGCACGGATGTCGGACAGCACGGCCACGAACTCGTCGCCGCCGAGCCGGCCGACCAGGTCGTTGCCGCGCAACCCGGATTTCAGGCGCTGCGCCACCTGTTGCAGCATCTTGTCGCCGACCGTGTGGCCATAGGTATCGTTGATCGGCTTGAAGCGGTCGAGGTCGAAGAACAGGATCGCGATGCTGTCGCCATGGCGCCTGGCCGAGGCCAGCAGGTGCGCGCCGAGCTCGTAGACCAGGGCGCGGTTCGGCAGGCCGGTGAGCGGATCGTGGCGCGCCGCGTGCAGGATTTTTCTTTCCGCTTCGCGGCGCTCGCTGATGTCGGCGATATAGCTGACTACCAGGCGGCCGGACGGTACGTCGGCGACCGCCAGGCTGGCTTCGGCCGGGAACAGGCTGCCGTCCTTGCGCCTGCACTGCAGTTCCTGGAGCTCGCTGACGGATCCCAGGGTATCGGCGTTGAAGAGATTGTTCAGGCCCTCGCCCCTGAGCTGGCGCAGGCCATTGACCACCAATACCTCGAACGACTGGCCGATCAGCTCGCCCGGCCTGTAGTCGAACACGCGCGCCACGGATTCGCTCGCGAAGCGGATCTTGCCGTCGCTGCCGATGCCGAGGACGGCGGTCGGCGACGCGCCCAGCAAGGCGCCGAGGGTATGTTCCCGCTCCTGCGCGCTGAGCAGGAAGGCATGGGCCCGCCCTTCGGCACGCTCGAGTACGGCGGCCATGGCGCAGATGAACAGGCAGACCGTGATGAACACGACCATCGCGCCCATGTCCTGCGGCCGGCTGATGTAAAAGGTGAATTCAGGCACCACCAGCAGCAGCGCCAGCAGCAGCGACACGCTTGACGCAAACAGCGCCGGCCGCCACCCGCCCAGGATGGCGCTGGCCATGACGGGAATGTAGAACAGGCCGAACGGCGTGCGCTGCCCAAGGTAGCGGCGGCCCTGGTATTGCAGGAAGGCGCAGGCGAGCACGAGCACGAAGGTGACGGCAAACGGATGCCTGGTCCTGATGCCGGGTCCCGGGAATACTTTGCTGAAAAACATGCCGCCGCTCCTGGCGCGAATCCTTGCCCGGCGCGAAAACGGTGCGGCAGGCGAAGGACGACGGCACCAGCTTACGCCGCTGGCATCGATATGTCAGGCAAGCGTGTGCGCAGCAGGGACTTAGCGGCTTGGGCGGTTTCCACCCAGCAGGAACACCAGCGGCGCCTCCAGCCGCGCCGCCCACGCCTTCTCGTTGTGGTCGTCTTCCGGGAACACCTTGCTGAGGTAATTCGTCTTGTTATAACCACGGTCGCGCGCGATCTGGTCGACGAACACCTGGTAGGGCCCGTACAGCGCGTCGAGGCCGACGCCGCCGTGGTCCTGGTACAGCTTGTGCCCCTGCGGCGCCGGCAGCTTGCGGTTCAGGTAGTTGAAGGCCGCCAGCGGCAGCGCGGCGTTCGGCTTGCCGATGCCGGGCCAGTGGGTCGACAGGCCGGCCGCGCCGCCGAAGACCTGCGGATACTCGCTCATCGCGTAGACCGAGATCAGGCCGCCCATGCTCGAGCCCATGACGAAGGTGCCGGCGGCATCCCGGCGCGTGGCGTAGTTCGCGTCGATGAAGGGTTTCAGTTCCTGCACCAGGAAGCGCAGGTAGTCGTCCGCCTTCGGCGCGCTCTTCAGGCCTTCGCGCTGGAAGACCGCGCGCGCCTCGGGCGCCATCTCGTCCAGGAACTTCTGCGGGAAATATTCGAAGTAACGGTTCTGCTCGATGTTGAAGACGCCGACGACGATGGTGTCGTCCACCTTCCCTTCGCGCATCAGGCGCGCCAGCGTGTCCTGCACGCCCCACGCCGTCCCGTTCCAGGTGGTCCTGGCATCGAACAGCATCTGGCCGTCGTGCATGTAGAGCACCTGGAAGCGCTTGCCGGCACGCGCCTTGTCGGCATAGCCGTCCGGCAGCCAGACTTCCACCGGGCGCGGCGCGATGAACTTCGAGGGCGGCAGCGCCAGGCGCTCGAGCTTGCCGACGGCGACCTGGGCCAGCGTCGGGGCGGCGGGCGGCGCGGCCTGCGCCGGAAGGGCGGCGGACAGAGCAGCAGACGCGGCGATGGACAGGCAGAGGCAGGCTTGGGCGAACGGCTTCACGGGGTCTCCGGCAAGAAGAGGGATGGACAATACGGATGAGCCGGCATTATGCCGGACAAGGCGCTGCCCGGCCGTGGAAGTCGGCGCTGACCCGCCTTTGTCCCGCATCTGGCATCGTTTGCCGGCGTTCGGCGCCATCTCAAGACAGGCAGACCAGCCAATGATTATCCTGCCCTGACGGCCTCGACGCACAGGAAAAATGGCGCCAGAGTAAATTTGCCGAATTTGTCTATACCGCACACGCTTGACAAGGTTAATCATTGCTTAACTTTATTTCCGGTATGATGGCCTGCAAATTCATCAATTTTTCGACCATCCAGATCTCGGCGGAGGAAACGCGCATGACTACGCAAGCACGACGGTTCGCCAGGCTCGATGTGGAAAACCGGGAAGACGCCGCAGGGGCCGAACTGGCCCTCGTCCGCCAGGAACTCGAAGAGCGCCTGGCGTTCCTGCTGACCGACTGCGGCCCGCCGTCGGACCCGCTGGCGGGCGCCATGCGCGCCGCCGCGCTCGGCGCCGGCAAGCGCATGCGCCCGCTGCTGCTGATGCTGGTCGCGCGCGACCTCGGCTGCGATTCGCCGGCCCTGACCGACGTCGCCTGCGCCGTCGAGCTGGTGCACGCCGCTTCCCTGATCCTCGACGACCTGCCCTGCATGGACGACGCCCGGCTGCGCCGCGGCAAGCCGACCATCCACGTCCAGTTCGGCGAGGACGTCGCCATCCTCGCTTCCATCGCCCTGCTCAGCCGCGCCTTCGGGATCCTCGGCGCGGCCCAGGACGTGCCGCCTGCCGTGCGCGCGCGGCTGGTGGCGCGGCTGTCGCAAACGATCGGCGCCCAGGGCCTGGTGCGCGGCCAGTTCCTCGACCTGCAGGGCGGCGCCCGCTCGCCCGAGGAAATCGCCACCACCAACGAACTCAAGACCGGCGTGCTGCTCGGCGCCGCGGTCGACATGGCGGCCATCATTGCCGAGACCGACGACTGCGTGGCGCAGGCGCTGCGCAACTTCGCGCTGGCCGCCGGCCAGGCCTTCCAGATCCGCGACGACTTCCAGGACGATCCCGGCATGGACAGCGCCGTTACCGGCAAGGACACCGGCAAGGACATCGGCAAGGCCACGCTGATCAATACGCTCGGCTTCAAGGAAGCCCGGCGCCGCTTGATGGAACACCTGCTCGAGGCCGACCGCTGCCTGACCGACGCCATCGGCAGCAAGCAGGGCACGCGGCGCTTCGTGGGCAGCCTGTTCGGCCAGGACGCGCAGCGGCATTTCGCGGTCCAGGAACCCGGCTACGCCGTCCACCATTGATCACGCTGGCGCAGCGGTAAAGGACCTTCGCATGGCCCACTTCGGCGTGGTTGCACCGGCTTTCTACAGCCACTACAGCGCGATGGCGGCGCTCGGCGCCGAGCTGGTCGCGCGCGGCCATCGCGTCACCTTCCTGCACCAGGTCGACGCCGGCGCCCACCTGCAGGGCCTGCCGCTGTGCTTTCATGCGCTGGGCGCGGCCAGCCACCCGGCCGGCTCGCTGGCGGCGTCGGTGCGGCGCGCGGCGAATCCCGGCGGCCCGCTCGGCCTGCGCCGCGTGATCCAGGACATGGCGCGCACCACCGACATGCTGTGCCGCGAACTGCCGCCGGCGATCGAGGCGCTCGGCATCGAGTTTCTCCTGTGCGACCAGATGGAGGCGGCCGGCGCCCTGGTGGCCGAAGGCATGAAGCTGCCCTTCGCCTCGGTCGCCAATGCGCTGCCGGTCACCCGCGAACCTGGCATCCCGCTGCCGGTGATGCCCTTCGCCTATGAGGACAGCGAGCGTGCGCGCCACATCTACCAGGGCAGCACCCGCGTCTACGACTGGCTGATGACGCCGCATGCCGAGGTCATCGAGGCGCACGCGCGCCGCCTGGGGCTCGGGCCGCGCCGCGCCCTGCACGACTGCCTGTCGCCGCTGGCCCAGGTCAGCCAGACCACCGAAACCTTCGACTTCCCGCGGCGCGAGCTGCCGGCTTACTTCCACCACGTCGGGCCGCTGCGCTTTTCGACAGCCAGCGCCAGCGCCGCAGGCACGCCCGGGAAGCAGGCCATGCCGCCGGTGGCGCCCGGCCGTCCCTTCGTGTTCGCCTCGCTCGGCACCTTGCAGGGCGGACGCTACGGCCTGTTCAGGCGCATCGTGCGCGCCTGCCGCCGGCTCGACGTGCAACTGCTGGTGGCCCACTGCGGCGGCCTCGACGCGCGCCAGGAGCAGGCCCTGCGCGACGCCGGCGCCGACTGGGTCTGCGCTTTTGCCCCACAGCAGGAAGCCCTGGCGCGCGCCGACGCCGTGATCTCGCACGCCGGCTCGAACACGGTCATGGATGCGATCGCCCACCGCACGCCCATCCTCGGCCTGCCGATCGCTTTCGACCAGCCCGGCGCGGCGGCGCGCATCCGCCATGCGGGCATCGGCCTCACCATCGCACCGCACTTCGCCACGCCCGGCCGGATCGCCGGCCGTTTGCAGCGCCTGCTCGACGAACCCGGTTTCGCGCAGCGCATGGCGCCGCTGGCCGAGGACCTGGCGCGCTCGGGCGGCACGCCGCGCGCGGCCGACATCATCGAGGTGGCGCTCGGCCTAAAGCAGCCGGGACTGAAGCAGCCGGACCTGACGCCGACACGCCCGGCTTCGCGCGAGGACACGCCGCAGGGCGTGGCCAGCCTTGGATAAGCCCGGCGCGGCGGGGGGCGAACCCGCCTGGGACCTGATCCTGGTCGGCGGCGGGCTGGCCAACGGCCTGATCGCCTGGCGCCTGCACACGACCCGCCCCACCCTGCGCATCCTGCTGCTGGAAGCGGCCGGCCGGATCGGCGGCAACCACACCTGGTCGTTCCACGACGGCGACTTGACCGATGAACAGCGCCAGTGGCTGGCGCCGCTCGTGTCCGCGCGCTGGCCGCGCTACGACGTGGTCTTCCCCGAGTTCGCGCGCACGCTCGACAGCGGCTACGCCAGCGTGACCTCGGGCGAATTCGCGCGCGTCATCGAAGCGGCGCTCGGCCCCGCCCTGCGCCTGGACACGCGCATCGAGACGCTCGGCCCGACCAGCGTGACCCTGGCCGGCGGCGAGACCCTGCACGCGCATGCCGTGATCGACGGCCGCGGCGTGCGCGCCACCAGCCGGCTGGCGCTGGGCTACCAGACCTTCCTCGGCCAGGAAGTGCGCCTGGCGGCGCCGCACGGACTCACCGCCCCCATCATCATGGACGCCAGCGTCGAACAGCAGGGCGGCTACCGCTTCGTCTACGTGCTGCCTTTCGACGCGCACAGCCTGCTGATCGAGGACACGCATTACGTCGACAGCGGCGCCTGGGAACCCGAGCGCCTGCGCGCGAACATCGCGGCCTATGCGCAGGCGCGCGGCTGGCGCATCGCCGAGCTGCTGCGCGAGGAGCACGGCTCGCTGCCGATCGTGCTGGCCGGCGACTTCGACGAGTACTGGCGCGACCTGGCCGGCCAGCCCTGCGCCGGCCTGCGCGCCGGCCTGTTTCACTCGACCACCGGCTATTCGCTGCCGCATGCGGTGCGCCTGGCCGAGCGCATCGCGACGTTTTCGGATTTCAGCGCGCCGCGCCTGTTCGCCGCGATCCGCGACGAAGCCGGCAAGGAATGGCGCCAGCAGCGCTTCTTCCGCCTGCTCAACCGCATGCTGTTCCTGGCCGGCAGCCCCGATAAACGCTGGCGCGTGATGCAGCGCTTCTACCGCCTGCCGTCCGGCTTGATCGCACATTTTTATGCCGGCCGCCTGAGCCTCGGCGACAAGGCGCGCCTGCTCACCGGCAAGCCTCCCGTACCCCTGCTGGCCGCCTTCTCGGCCGCCTGCAAGATCCACCCCCGTCAGATCAGGAAACCCGAATGAACGAACGCAAAACCGCCGTGGTCGTCGGCGCCGGATTCGGCGGCCTGGCCCTGGCCATCCGCCTGCAGGCCAGCGGCATGCAGACCACCCTGCTCGAGAAGCGCGACAAGCCGGGCGGGCGCGCCTACGTCTACGAAGACCAGGGCTTCGTGTTCGACGCCGGCCCCACCGTGATCACCGATCCATCCTGCATCGAGGAATTGTTCGACCTGGCCGGCAAGCGCATCGAGGACTACGTCGAGATGCTGCCGGTCGCACCCTTCTACCGCCTGTGCTGGGAAGACGGCAGCCATTTCGACTACCTGAACGACCAGGAAGCGCTGGACCGCCAGATCCACGCGCGCAATCCGGCCGACGTCGAAGGCTACAAACGCTTCCTCGCCTATTCGAAGGCCGTGTTCGAGGAAGGCTACATCAAGCTCGGCGCCGTGCCCTTCCTGTCGTTTCGCGACATGATCCAGGCCGGGCCGCAACTGGCGCGCCTGCAGGCCTGGCGCAGCGTCTACGGCATGGTCTCGCGTTTCATCCAGGACGAGCACCTGCGCCAGGCCTTTTCCTTCCACTCGCTGCTGGTGGGCGGCAACCCGTTTGCCACGTCCTCGATCTACACCCTGATCCACGCGCTGGAGCGGCGCTGGGGCGTGTGGTTCCCACGCGGCGGCACCGGGGCGCTGGTCAAGGCCCTGGTCAAGCTGTTCGAGGACATCGGCGGCCATATCGAGCTGAACGCGCCGGTGGCGCGCATCGAAACGCAGGGCGAGCGCGCCAGCGGCGTACGCCTGGAAGACGGGCGCCTGTTCGCGGCCGATGCGGTGGCCTCGAACGCCGACGTGGTGCACACTTACGCCAAGCTGCTGGGGCACGACGCGCGCGGCGTGGCCGAGGCCCAGGCGCTGCGCAAGAAGCGCTTCAGCAATTCGCTGTTCGTGCTCTACTTCGGGCTGGACCACCATCACTCGCAACTGCAGCACCACACGGTCTGCTTCGGCCCGCGCTACCGCGAACTGATCAAGGACATCTTCAACGGCGAAACGCTGGCCGAGGATTTCTCGCTCTACCTGCACGCCCCCTGCGTCACCGACCCCTCGCTGGCGCCGCCCGGCTGCGGCAGCCACTACGTGCTGGCGCCCGTGCCCCACCTGGGCAATGCGCCGATCGACTGGGAAGTCGAAGGGCCGCTCTACCGCGACCGCATCTTCGAGTATCTCGAAAAGCGCTACATGCCTGGCCTGCGCAGCCAGCTCGTCACCAGCCGCATCTTCACGCCGCTCGACTTCCGCGACCAGCTCAATGCCCACCACGGCTCGGCCTTCTCGCTCGAACCGATCCTGACGCAAAGCGCCTGGTTCCGCCCGCACAACCGCGACAGCGCACTGGCCAACCTCTACCTGGTCGGCGCCGGCACCCATCCGGGCGCGGGCGTGCCCGGCGTGATCGGCTCGGCCAAGGCGACCGCCGGCCTGATGCTCGGGGAGGTCGCGGCATGAGCGAAGCATTGATGGATCACGCCACCCAGACGATCGAGGTAGGATCAAAAAGCTTTGCCGCAGCGGCAAAACTTTTTGCTCCCAGAACGCGGCGCGGCGTGCTGATGCTGTACGCCTGGTGCCGCCATTGCGACGACGTGGTCGACGGCCAGGAGCTCGGCTTTGCCTCCAGCGCGCCGGCGCCGCACGACGCCGCCGCCGAGCTGGCCCTGCTGCGCGAACAGACCCGGCGCGCCTATGCCGGCGCCCCCATGCACGACCCGGCCTTTGCCGCCTTCCAGGAAGTGGCCCTTACGCACGCCATCGAGCCGCGCCATGCCTACGACCATCTGGAAGGCTTCGCCATGGACGTCGCGGGCGCGCGTTACGAGACCATCGAGGACACCCTGCGCTATTGCTACCACGTGGCCGGCGTGGTCGGGCTGATGATGGCGTCGATCATGGGCGCGCGCGATCCGCAGGTGCTGGACCGCGCCTGCGACCTGGGCCTGGCTTTCCAGCTGACGAACATCGCGCGCGACATCGTCGACGACGCCGCCATCGGGCGCTGCTACCTGCCGGCCGCCTGGCTGCTTGATGCCGGTATCCCGCCGGATGAAGTGGCGCTGCCGCGGCACCGCGCGGCGCTGGCGACGGTCGCTGCACGCCTGGTCGACCATGCCGAGCCCTACTACGACTCGGCGGCCGTCGGCCTTTCGGCGCTGCCCTTGCGTTCGGCATGGGCGATCGCCACCGCGCGCCGGGTCTACCGCCAGATCGGCATCGAGGTAAAACGGCGCGGCGCGCACGCCTGGGACCGGCGCGCGGGCACCTCGAAGCTGACGAAACTGTGGCTGTTGCTGCGCGGCGGGCTGGACGCGCTCAGTTCACGGATTCGGACGGGGGCCGCGCCGCGTCCGGCGCACCTGTGGCGTCGCCCCGGTGGCGGCGCTGCAGGCGGCCTCCATGGCGTGCCTGCAACTGCTGCTTGAGCGTCTCGACCGGCGGCGCGTACAGGAAGCCGAAGGACACCGCGCCGTCCTTGCCTTCCACCGCGTGGTGCATGCGGTGGGCCTGGTAGAGGCGCTTCAGGTAGCCGCTTTTCGGCACGTAGCGGAAGGGCCAGCGCCGGTGCACCAGGCCATCGTGGGCGACGAAGTACAGGAAGCCATAGGCCGTCATGCCGGCGCCGATCCATTCGAGCGGATGGTGGCCGCGGGTGCCGGCGTAGATCAGGGCGATGGCGACGCCCGCGAAGACCACGGCGTACAGGTCGTTCTTCTCGAACCGGCCGCTACGCGCTTCGTGGTGCGACTTGTGCCAGCCCCAGCCGAAGCCGTGCATGACGTACTTGTGCGCGACGATGGAGAAGATTTCCATCGCAACGACGGTGAGCACGACAATGAAGATGTTGAATAGCATTGCGATGGACGGCCACGGAAACGGGAATATCCAAGCCTACCATGGCGTACGGCGCGCACGGCTGGGATTTCCCCCCTCCCGGCTGCAACTTTTAACGGATAAAGGATGACGCATGTTTTTCAGGACAGTTCTGGGTTGCACCCTCTTCTACGCAGCGATCGGCGCAGCATCGATCGGCACGGCAACGGCCGCCACGGTCGAGGTGCGGGTGTCGGGCGTGAGTGCCGGCAAGGGCAAGGTGAACGTCGCCGTCTGCGACAGGGAGCGCTTCCTGAAGCAGTGCAGCCATAGCGGTTCGGCGCCGGCCAAGGCGGCCGAGACGGTCGTCACGCTGAAGGACGTGCCGCCCGGCACCTGGGCCGTGCTGGCCTACCAGGACGAGAACGAGAACAACGAACTCGACCGCAACTTCATCGGTATCCCCAGCGAAAACTACGGCTTCAGCCGCAACGCGCGCGGCAAGTTCGGGCCGCCCGGCTTCGAGGACGCGGCGATCGAGGTGCAGGGCGAGCTGACGGTGGCGCCGGTCAGGCTGAAATAGGCGGAACAGCGCGCTGGCAGGGCCATTGCTGCACATGGCCGCGCTTGTTTCGGCCAACATGTAAAAGTGACAATTTGCGATATTTCACGGCAGGGGCGCATGCTAGAGTCCTGGGATGGGCGCATGGCGCCCGTTCAATGACCATGGAGCGAAGATGAACAAATTTTGTCTGCTGGCAGCTGTGATGGTGACGATTGCCGGCTGCGCGAACACCGGTACGGATGCGTCGGCTACCGGAACGAAGGAACGCGTTGCCGATGCCTACCGACCGACCGGCACCCTGATTCCGCGTAAAAAGTCCGAAAGCAACTCCGTCAACACGAGCGAAGTGAACAAGCAGGCGCTCGAGAACGACCGCATGACCAGCCCGGTCAACATCCCCACGGGCGGCCGCTAGGGTCTATCTGACTGAACTCAAGCCGTTTCGGCTCTGCCAGCAGAGTGGAGCGGGGCCGTTTGCGCGTTCAGCTAGCGCATGACAATAGTAGCGCGCCGGTTATGGCCGCCAAAAACACATTTATTTCTGGGCGAGTACCTAGGCCAGCGCGCCGTTGTCCATCACCCGCATCAGGAAGTGAATCTTGCGCGGCGCCCGGTGCCGCTCGTGGATTTCGCGCGTCAGTACCTCGACCCGGCGCGGCTGCAGCGCCAGCTGGCGCACGTCGATCGGCGCGCCGGCGGCCAGGTTGCCGGCGAACTGGGCCGCGAGCTGCTGGGACACGGTCCCGGTCAGCGTGACCGGCACCCCGTGCAGCGTCGTCTTCAGCTCGAAGCTGCGCGACTCCGGCAGGACAAACACCGTTCCGACATATTCTTTGCCGATCTCTTCCATGGTTGTCTCCTTCGACACGCACTGTGGCATCGCGCCGCGTTGGCAAGGTCTGCACTTTTGTCCCTTCATGATAGCAAGCCGGCGGCGCAGCACAACACCTGCGCCCGACCTGGCCCGCGCTTCCTGATTGCGCTGGTGCTCGTGCTGCCGCTTGTGCTGCAACTCGCGCCATCCCGCTGCAACTGGCGCCGCCCTGCTCCCCGCTCGTCGCAAGGGCGAACGGCCCGGCGGGCGGCTCGCTACAGTGGCCTCACTCGAACCCACCGGAGACCACCATGCAAGCACGCCGCACCGCCGCCCACTTCGTCCTCTCCCTCGCGCTGTCCGCCGCCGCGGCCGCCCATGCCGGCGACCTCGTCATCACCGTCGAGGGCGTCAAGAGCAGCGAGGGCCAGCTCATGGTCGCGCTCTACGATGCGGCCGAGGGCTTCCTCAAGCGCAGCGTGAAGGTAGGCGCCGCACCGGCCGCCGCGGGCAGCACCACGGTCGTGATCAGGGACGTCGCGGCCGGCAGCTACGGCTTTGCTCTCTTCCACGACGCCAATGGCAACGGCAAGAGGGACACGAACATGATGGGCATTCCCGTCGAACCCTATGCCTTCAGCAACAACGCGCTCGGCAACATGGGCCCGCCGAGCTTCGACCAGGCCCGCTTCACGGTCCCGGCCGCGGGCGCCGCCGTCACCGTTTCCCTGCGCTGAGGCCGCCATGGACCGCCGCCATTTCCTCCAGGCCGGGATCACCCTGGGCGCGCTGGCTGCGGCCGGCAGCGCGCGCGCCGATGCCGAGACCCTGCGCCGCTTCCACGCCGCCCTCGCCCGCGACAAATCGCTCGCGGTCTACGCCGACCTGGCCGGCGAGCAGTCGGGCACTGCCGTCGTCAAGGGCCGCCTGCCGCGCGACCTGCAGGGCAGCTTCTACCGCAACGGCCCCGGGCGCTTCGAGCTCGGCGGCGAGCGCTACCACCACTGGTTCGACGGCGACGGCTTCGCGCAGCGCTGGACCATCGCCGGCGGCAAGGTCGCCCACCATGGCCGCTTCGTCGAAACCCGGCGTTTCCTCGACGAGTCGCAGGCCGGCCAGTTCCTGTATCCCGCCTTCGGCACCCATGTGGCGCGGCGCGGCGTGCGCGACAACGACACGATGAACGCCGCCAACACCAACCTGCTGCCCTTCGCCGGCCGCCTCTATGCGCTGTGGGAAGGCGGCTCGGCCACGGAGATGGATCCCGACAGCCTGGCCACCGTCGGCATCAAGACCTGGCGCGAGGACATCCAGGCGATGCCCTTCTCGGCCCACCCGAAGCTCGACCCGGAGGGCGGCATGTGGAACTTCGGCGCGATGCCTGGCGCCAACCGCCTGGCCCTGTACCGGATCGGCGCCGACGGCGCCCTGCAGCGCACTGCCATCGTCGAGGTGCCGCAACTGGCGCTGGTGCACGATTTCGTCGTCAGCGCGAAGCACCTGATCTTCGTGGTGCCGCCCTACGACCTCAGCGCGGACCGCGGGCGCAGCCTGGCCGAGCGTCACATCTGGGCTGGAGGTGGAGCTGAAGGCGGCCCGCAGGCGCGGCCGACGCGCATCGTCGTGGTGTCCAAGGACACGCTCGCCGTGCGTCAGGTGTTCGAGCTGCCGCCGCAGATGGTGTTCCACTTCGGGAACGCCTGGGAAGACGGCGCCTGCACCCGCTTCGACCTGGTCCTGCACCAGGGCGATGCCTTGGCCGGCCTGGGCGGCCTGATGCTGGGCGAGCGCCAGCCGAACACGTCGGGCCACAGCCAGGCGGTGCAGGTCTGCCTCGACTACGCCAGCGGAAAGGCGACCAGTACCCGCCTGCTCGGCGCCAGCGAGTTCCCGCGCGTGATGCCGCAAGTGGTCGGCCAGCGCCACCGCCGCCTGGCCCTGCTCGGCTGCGACCGCGCCAACCGCGAACTCGTGCTCGATACCGTCCACCTGGTCGACACCGACAGCGGCAAGGCCGACAGCTACCGCTTCGAAGCCGGCTGGCAGGTCGAGGAGCACGTGCTGGTGCCGCGCCGCCATGCCCGCCTTGAGACCGATGGCTACCTGGTCGGCGTGGCGCAGGACACACGCAAGGGCATCACGGCGCTGACGGTGTTCGACGCCGGCCACGTCAGCGATGGCCCGCTGGCCGTCGCCAGCTTGTCCTATCGCACCGCGCATTGCTTTCATGGTAATTTTGCAAGCTCATGAACCATTCCACTTTTATGGACAACACCGAATCCGCCGCGCAAGGCAGGCATCCGCTCGAAGCCATCCTGCCCCTGCGCCGCGCGCAAGCGTCGCCCTGGCGCGACTTGTTCTTCACCTTCGTCTGGAATTGCCTGGTCGGCACGGTGCTGACGGCGGTCGAGCAGTTGCTCGCCAGGACGCCGCCGTCGCTGCTGGGTAACTGGCTGGGCATGCTGCTGGCAGCCAACATCGTCGGTTTCCTGATCCATGGCGCCTTGTTTGCCGTGTACCGCTGGGCGCCGCAGCTGATGACGGGCAAGCGCCAGACGCGGCGCCTGGTGCAGATCGTCGTGGCGGGCGTGTGCGCCATCGTCGGCATCGCCCTCGCCCGGGTCTTGCTGTCGGGTGACGATCCGCTCGGCCTGATCCGCTCGAACGCGCTGACCAGGATCGCGGCCTATGCCATCGTCACCGCCGTGATCATGCGCATCTCGCTCTCGATCGGCGAACGGCGCGCCGAGCGCGCCACCCAGGCCGCGCGCCAGCAGGAGCAGATCGCAACGGCCGGCAGACTGCTGTCCGAGGCCCGCCTGCGCGCCCTGCAGGCCCAGATCGAGCCGCACTTCCTGTACAACACCCTGGCCAACGTGGTCAGCCTGATCGACACCCAGCCGGCGCAGGCGCGCCGCATGCTGGAGCGCTTCATCGACTACCTGCGGGCCAGCCTCGCCGCCAGCCGGGCCGAGGCCGCCACGCTCGGCGGCGAACTCGACCTCGTGCGCGCCTACCTCGACGTGCTCGCGGTGCGCCTGGGCCCACGGCTGCGCTACCGGATCGAGGCCGAACCCGACTGCCGTACGCTGCCGATCGCGCCGATGCTGCTGCAGCCGCTGGTCGAGAACGCCGTCATGCACGGCATCGAACCCAAGCTCGAGGGCGGCGAGATCGTGGTGCGCGCCAGCCTCGTCGGCGACGCCTTGTGCGTCGAGGTCGGCGACACCGGCATGGGCCTGGCCCAACCCGCGCCGCCGCGTCCGGGCGGCGGGGTCGGCCTGGCCAACCTGCGCGAGCGGGTGCGCCAGCTGCACGGGCCCGGCGCCGGGCTACAATTACTCGAAAACCAGCCCTGCGGCGTGCGCGCGCGCCTGCTGCTGCCATTCACCAAGGTGCCGCCATCGACTCCCCACGCGCCCTGATCGCCGACGACGAACCCCACCTGCTCGATTACCTGGCCGCCCAGCTGGCGCAGGCCTGGCCGGAGCTGCGCATCGTGCGCGCCGCCAACGGCGTGCAGGCGCTCGAACTGATCGATGTGCTGGCGCCCGAGGTCGTCTTCCTCGACATCCGCATGCCGGGCCTCACCGGCCTCGAGCTGGCCGCGCGCCTGTGCGCCGGCGGCCGGCCGCCGCGCGTCGTGTTCACCACCGCGCATGAAGAGTACGCACTGAAGGCCTTCGAGCATGCCGCCTTCGATTACCTGCTCAAACCTATCGGGCTGGACCGTCTGCAGCGCACCGTCGAGCGGCTGCGCGAGGCCCTGCGCGCATCCACGCCGGCCCCGAACCTGGCGCCGGATGCCTTGCAGGCCCTGCTGCGCCAGCTCGGCGCGGCCCAGGGCGCGACCGCAGCAGCACCCGCTCCGGCGCCGGCGCCGCTGCAATGGATCCGCGCCGCGCAGGGCCAGGACACGCGCCTGATCGCCATCGACGAAGTGATTTACTTCCAGAGCAACGACAAGTACACCAGCATCTTCCTGCCGGACGGCGAAAGCCTGATCCGCACGCCGCTGTCGAAGCTGAAGGAACAGCTCGACCCGCAGCAGTTCTGGCAGATCCACCGCGGCGTGATCGTCGCCGCCCGCCACGTGGCCGGCACCCGCACCGATTTCCGCGGGCGGCTGCACGTCAGGCTCAAGGGGCGGGAAGAGCAACTGGTGGTCAGCCGCAACTACGTCGACCTGTTCCGCCAGATGTAGAGCAGTCCGGCCTGTACTGGGCTTCAGGCGGGCTGCTGCACGATTTGGCTGGCGTCCGGCGAGCATGCGCCTAGAATGATTGGTGCCCCGCGGCGTCCGTGGCGGATGGCGCGGCTTCCTGCACCTTTCGCGAAGGAGTAGCCATGTTGCGCAAACTGATCGCCGAATTCATCGGCACCTTCTGGCTCGTGCTGGGCGGCTGCGGCAGCGCCGTGCTGGCCGCCACCTTCCCCGAGGTCGGGATCGGCCTGACCGGGGTGTCGCTGGCCTTCGGGCTGACCGTGTTGACCGCAGCCTATGCGCTCGGTCCGATCTCCGGCGGCCACTTCAATCCCGCCGTCACGCTTGGGCTCTGGGCCGGCGGACGCTTCCCCGCCAAGCTGATCGGCCCCTACATGCTGATCCAGGTCGCCGGCGCCATCGCCGCAGCGGCGGTGCTGTACGCGATCGCCAGCGGCAAGCCCGGCTTCGATGCGGCCGCCGGCTTCGCCGCCAACGGCTATGGCGAGCACTCGCCGGGCAATTGCGCGCTCGGCTCCGCCATCATCTGCGAGGTGGTGATGACCTTCATGTTCGTGCTGATCATCCTCGCCGCCACCCATGCACGGGCCCCGGTCGACTTCGCCGGCCTGGCGATCGGCCTGGCCCTGACCCTGGTCCACCTGATCAGCATCCCGGTGACCAATACCTCGGTCAACCCGGCGCGCAGCACAGGACCGGCCCTGTTCGCCGGCGCCTGGGCGGTCTCGCAGCTGTGGCTGTTCTGGCTCGCGCCGCTGCTGGGCGGAACGCTGGCCGGCGCCCTGTACCGGATCCTGCTCGAACGCGAAGAGGCGCCCTCGGTGACCGGCGAACGCCGGACCATGCGCGGCGAGCGCCGCGGCGCGCTGGTGACGGCGCACCGCTGAGATGTTCCGGCGCGGACCGCACCCTACTTCGACATGCGCGCCAACGCCGCCAGGTCGAGATCGCCGTCGCCGCGCTGCACGGCTTCCTGCAGCGTGTCGCGCAACACCGAGCCGAAACGCAGGCGCAGGCCCTGCCCGGCCGCGGCGTCGTTGGCCAGGCCCACGTCCTTCAGGCCGAGCGTGAGCTTGAAGCCGGCGGGGCTGTAGCGCTCCTGCGCGATCATCCCGCCGTAGCCCTTGTAGACGGGCGAGCCGGCGAACAGGGTCTGGCTCAGGAGGTCGAGGAAATCCGCGGCCGGGATGCCGTGCGCGCCGGCCAGCGCCGCCGATTCGCCCATCGCTTCGATCGCGCAGGCCAGCGCCAGGTTGGCGCCGAGCTTGACCGCGTTGGCCTGTTCCGGCGCCTCGCCGAAACACCAGGTCTTCTGCCCCATCAGGTCGAACAGCGGCTGGACGCGCTCGATCAGCGCGGCCGGACCGGCCGCGACGATGTTCAGCTTGCCGGCCGCGGCGACGTCGACCCGGCCCAGCACGGGCGCCGCGACATAGCCGACGCCGCGCGCGGCGTGCAGCGCCGCCATCTCGCGCGCAAAGGCGACCGAGACGGTGGCCATGTTCACGTGGATGCTGCCGGGCTGCAGTGCATCGAGCACGCCGCCCTCGACCAGCACGGCGCGCGTGGCCGCATCGTCGGCCAGCATCGTAAACAGCACGTCGACCGCGCCCGCCGCGGCCGGACTGTCGACGGCGTGCGCGCCCTGCACCGCCAGTTCCTGCATGGGCCCCGCGCTGCGGTTCCACACGCGCAGCGGGTGCCCGGGGCGCAGCAGGTTCGCCGCCATCCCGCGTCCCATGGCGCCCAGGCCGATGAATCCGATATCCATGTTGTCGCTCCTTGTTGTGCGCCTGAATTGTGCGCCTGAATGCGGCCGATGCGCTCATTGAAGCAGCATTTCGGGATCGGCGGCGCGGCAAGGCCGGCGCCGCGCATCCCGGCTGCCGATGCGCTCACGAGATGCCAGGCGCCGCCAGCGTGTAGAAGTCGAAGCCGCCGCCGCCCTTCCAGGCCAGCGCCGGCGACATGCCGCCCTGGTCGCGGCCGTCGATCACCATCCTCAGGCGCGGCACGATATGCGATTCGCAATGCCGGCCGCATTCGACCATCACCCAGCGCCGCCCCATCTTGTGCGCCACCGCCCCGGTCGTCCCCGAGCCGGCGAAGCAGTCCAGCACGATGTCGCCGGGCGCGGTCGCCAGGTGGATGATCCGGTGCAGCAGCCGTTCGGGCTTCGGGGTGTCGAAGGGCTGGTCCGGATGGACGGCCCTGGCCTCGTCGCGCGCCTCGTGGTTGTGGCCGGCCTCGGCATGCAGCCAAATGGTCGGGCTGGGCGTGCCCGCGTCCGCGAGCTCGGCCAGGAAGGTCTTGCGCGCGGGCGCGGTGGTGCCGCGCTTGCCGAACCAGATCTCGCCGCCCTGGTCAAGGCGCCGCAGCGTCTCGCTGGAGAAGCGCGGAAAGGTCCCGGCCGGCGGCTGCCACACCGCGCCATTGCTGAAGGTGAACGAGAACGCCCGGCTGCCGTGCGACCCGCTTTTCGCATGCAGCGGCGTGGCCTTCCATGGTCCCTTCGGATGGCGATCGGGATTGCGATAGCGCGCCTTCATGACCTCGGTGCGCGGCAGCCGGTTCGGGCGCCACTGCGTCTTGTCCTTCGCATACACGAGGATGTGGTCGTGATTGTCCGACAGCCACCGGGCGTCGTTCGCGATCGTGTACTTCTTCTGCCAGACCACGTTGGCGACGAAGTTCGCGCGGCCGAAGATTTCGTCGCACAAGACCTTCAGGTAGTGCGACTCGTGGTCGTCGATCGAGATCCACAGGGAACCCTGCTCCGACAGGAGTACCCGCAGCAGTTCCAGGCGGTCGCGCATCAGGCCGAGCCAGCGCGCATGCGCGAGGCCGTCGTCGTACTGGGCGAACGCGCTGCCCGTGTTGTAGGGCGGGTCGATGAAGACGCAACGCACCCGGCCCGCATAGTCGGGCGCGAGCGCCGCCAGCGCCGCCAGGTTGTCGCCGAAGACCAGCTTGTTCCCGAGGCGCCGGTCTGCGCGCTCCTGGCCGGGGGCATGGTACGAGAGCGCGGGCACCTCGACCAGCACGCCGGGTGCGACCGGGCGCCGCTCGCTCTTGCTTGTCCAGCTCAGTGCGGGCTTGTCCATCCATCCTCCCAACGATCGACACAGCCATGCTGTCTCGCTGCCGTCCGTTCGGATATTCCCACACTCCAGCCAGGTGTCGAGGACCAAGGCGAGAGGCGTTTGGGAGGCATCAACATGACGAAAAAAAACGGGACCATCCGGTCCCGTTTTTCTCGTCGATGCGACGCTGCCGCTTAGTTGCCGCTTAGTTGCCGCTTAGTTGCCGCTTAGTTGCCGCTTAGCGCTTGCGCGGCGGCGGCAAATCGGTGCAGACGCCCTTGTAGACTTCCGCCGCCATGCCGATCGACTCGCCCAGGGTCGGGTGCGGGTGGATGGTCTTGCCGATGTCCACGCCGTCCGCGCCCATCTCGATGGCGAGGGCGATCTCGCCGATCATGTCGCCGGCGCTGGTGCCGACGATGGTGCCGCCGATGATGCGGTGGGTCTCGGCGTCGAACAGCAGCTTGGTGAAGCCTTCCGAGCGGCCGTTGGCGACGGCGCGGCCCGAGGCGGCCCACGGGAAGTGGCCCTTCTCGACCGCGATGCCCTTCTGCTTGGCTTCGTCCTCGGTCAGGCCGACCCATGCCACTTCCGGATCGGTGTAGGCCACCGACGGGATCACCTTTGCGTCGAAGAAGGCCTTCTCGCCGTGCGCGGCTTCGGCCGCGACGTGGGCTTCATGCACGGCCTTGTGCGCCAGCATCGGCTGGCCCACCAGGTCGCCGATGGCGAAGATGTGCGGCACGTTGGTGCGCATCTGGCCGTCGACCGGGATGAAGCCGCGGTCGGTGACCGCCACGCCGGCTTTGTCCGCGGCGATCTTCTTGCCGTTCGGGCTGCGGCCCACGGCCACCAGCACCAGGTCGTAGGTCTGCGGCGCCGGTGCGGCCACGCCCGCTTCGGCCGACTCGAACGTCACCTTGATCCCTTCCGGCAGCGCTTCCACGCCGACGGTCTTGGTCTTCAACATGATGTTGTCGAAGCGGTGTGCGTTGAACTTCTGCCAGACCTTGACCGCCTCGCGGTCGGCGCCCTGCATCAGGCCGTCCATCATCTCGACCACGTCGATGCGCGCACCCAGGGTCGAGTACACGGTTGCCATTTCCAGGCCGATGATGCCGCCGCCGATGACCAGCATGCGCTTCGGTACCTGGCGCAATTCCAGCGCGCCGGTCGAGTCGACGATGCGCGGATCTTCCGGCACGAAGGGCAGCTTCACCACCGAGGAACCGGCCGCGATGATCGCTTTTGCGAACTTCACGACCTTTTTCGCGCCGTCCGGGCCGGTGACTTCGATGTGGTTCGGGCTGAGGAACTGGCCCACGCCCTGCACCACGTTGACCTTGCGTGCCTTGGCCATGCCGGCCAGGCCGCCGGTCATGGTCTTGATGACCTTGTCCTTGTAGGCGCGCAGCTTGTCGATGTCCACATCCGGCTTGGCGAAGGAGACGCCGAGGTCGGCCATGTGCGCGGTCTCGTCCATGATGTGCGCCACGTGCAGCAGCGCCTTGGACGGGATGCAGCCCACGTTCAGGCAGACGCCGCCGAGGGTGGCGTACTTCTCGACCAGCACCGTGTTCATGCCGAGGTCGGCCGAGCGGAAGGCGGCCGAATAGCCGCCGGGGCCGGCGCCCAGCACCATCATTTCGCATTCGACGTCGACCTGGCCGCTGTAGCTGGCCGCGTTCGGCGCAGGCACGGCGTTCGGGGCGGCGGCGTCGGCCTTGTGGGCCGGTGCGTACGAATCGGTCGGGCCTGCGGCCGCGGTGGGAGCCACGGCCTGCGCGCCGATCTGCGCAGCAGGCGCGGCAGCGGCAGGCGCCGGCGCCGAAGCGGCAGGCGCATCCGCACCCGCACCGCTTTCCTCGACGGTCAGCAGCAGCGAGCCTTCGTTCACCTTGTCGCCGACCTTGACCTTCAGTTCCTGCACCACGCCGGCGTGGGTCGACGGAATCTCCATCGAGGCCTTGTCCGACTCGACGGTGACGAGCGACTGGTCGACCTTGATGGTGTCGCCCGGCTTCACCATCAGCTCGATGATCTCGACGTCCTTGAAGTCGCCGATGTTCGGGACCTTTACTTCAACAGTACTCATGCTCGGCGCTCCTTACAGAAGGGTCTTGCGCAGGTCGGCCAGGACGTCGGCCAGGTAGGCGGCGAAGCGCGCGGCGCCGGCGCCGTCGATCACGCGGTGATCGTAGGACAGCGACAGCGGCAGCATCAGGCGCGGCTGGAAGGCCGAGCCGTCCCAGACCGGCTTCATCGCCGACTTCGACAGGCCGAGGATCGCGACTTCCGGCGCGTTGATGATCGGCGTAAAGGCCGTGCCGCCGATGCCGCCCAGCGACGAGATGGTGAAGGTCGCGCCCTGCATGTTAGCGGGCGACAGCTTGCCGTCGCGCGCCTGGGCCGAGAGTTCGCCCATTTCGACGGCGATCTGCGAGATGGTCTTCTTGTCGGCATCCTTGACGACCGGGACCACCAGGCCGTTCGGGGTGTCGGCGGCGAAGCCGATGTTGTAGTACTGCTTGACGATCAGGCTGGCGCCGTCTTCCGACAGCGACGAATTAAATTGCGGGAACTTCTTCAGTGCGGCGACCGATGCCTTGATGACGAAGGCCAGCATGGTCAGCTTGACGGTCGACTTCTGCTTGGCCAGCGCGGCGTTCGAATCGACGCGGAACTGTTCCAGGTCGGTGACGTCGGCGTCCTCGAAGTGGGTCACGTGCGGGATCATGACCCAGTTGCGGTGCAGGTTCGGGCCGGAGATCTTCTTGATGCGCGGCAGGGCCACGGTTTCGGTCGGGCCGAACTTCGAGAAGTCCAGCGACGGCCATGGCAGCACGTCCAGGCCGACGCCCGAACCGCCGGCCTTCGCAGGCGCAGCGGCGGCCTGCGGCGCGGCCATCACGCCCTTGACGAAGTTCTGCACGTCCTGCTGGGTAATGCGGCCTTTCGGGCCGGTGCCCGGCACGCGCGCCAGGTCCACGCCCAGTTCGCGGGCGAACTTGCGGATCGACGGCGAGGCGTGGGCTTTCGAGCCGGTGACGCCCTGGCTTGGTGCGGCTGCCGGCGCGGGCGCAGCGGCAGGGGCAGCAGCAGCGGACGCAGGGGCGGCCGCCGGAGCAGACGCCGCGGCGGCTGGTGCGGGAGCTGCTGCGGCAGGCGCAGCGGCGGCACCGCCAGTGGACTCTACCAGCAGCACCAGCGAACCCTTGGCGACCTTGTCGCCGACCTTGACCTTCACTTCCTTGACGGTGCCGGCGTGGCTGGACGGGATCTCCATGCTCGCCTTGTCCGATTCGACCGTGATCAGCGACTGGTCGACCTTGATCTGGTCGCCCGGCTTGACCATCAGCTCGATGACTTCGACTTCCTTGAAGTCGCCGATGTCCGGCACGGTGACTTCGACGATGCCGCCAGCGGCTGCGGGCGCAGCGGCCGGCGCGGGTGCAGGTTCAGCTGCGGCCGGCGCGGGTGCCGGTGCGGCAGCGGCAGCAGCCGGCGCAGGCGCGGCGGCGTCGCCCGCTTCTTCGAGCAGCAGCACGAGCGAACCCTCGGCGACCTTGTCGCCGACCTTCACTTTCACTTCCTTGACGACGCCCGCATGGCTGGACGGGATCTCCATGCTCGCCTTGTCCGACTCGACGGTCACCAGCGACTGGTCGACCTTGATCGTGTCGCCCGGCTTGACCATCAGTTCGATGACCTCGACTTCCTTGAAGTCGCCGATGTCAGGGACTTTGACTTCCACAATGCTCATAGTGTTAGCTCCGTTATTTTTTATCTGGCTGAACAGCACGCACCAGCCCCGAAGGGCCAGCACACACTACTCGCATTGATTACTGGGTCACCGGATTCGGCTTGTTGGCGTCGATGCCGTACTTGGCGATCGCCTGGGCCACGACGGCCTTGTCGATCTTGCCTTCGTCGGCCAGCGCGCGCAGGGCGGCGACGGTGACGTAGTAGCGGTTCACCTCGAAGAACTCGCGCAGCTTGACGCGCGAATCCGAACGGCCGAAGCCGTCGGTGCCGAGCACTTTATAGGTGCGCTCCTTCGGCATGTAGGCGCGGATCTGCTCGGCGAACATGCGCATGTAGTCGGTGGTCGCGACGATCGGGCCGGTCGTGTTTTGCATCAGCGAGGTCACGTACGGCACGCGCTGCTCCGCGTCCGGGTTGACCATGTTCCAGCGCTCGGCGTCCTGGCCGTCTCGGGCCAGCAGCGTCAGCGACGGTGCGGACCAGATGTCGGCGGCGACGCCCCAGTCGTTCTTCAGCAGCTCGGCGGCGAAGATCGATTCGCGCAGGATGGTGCCGCAGCCGATCAGCTGGACGCGGTTTCCAAGCTCTTTGTCGCCTTCCTGGAACAAATACATGCCCTTCAGGATGCCCTCTTCCTGGCCTGGCTTCAGGCCCGGCTGCTCGTAGTTCTCGTTCATGATGGTGATGTAGTAGAACACGTCTTCCTGTTCTTCCACCATGCGGCGCAGGCCGTCACGGATGATCACCGCCACTTCGTGCCCAAAAGTAGGGTCGTACGGCAGGCAGTTCGGGACGGTCGCCGCGATGATGTGGCTGTGGCCGTCCTCGTGCTGCAGGCCTTCGCCGTTCAGGGTCGTACGGCCGGCGGTGCCGCCCATCAGGAAGCCGCGCGCACGGATGTCGCCCGCCAGCCAGACCAGGTCGCCCACGCGCTGCATGCCGAACATCGAGTAGAACGTGTAGAACGGGATCATGGTGCGGTTGTTCGACGAGTACGAGGTCGCCGCGGCGATCCACGAGCTCATGCCGCCCGCTTCGTTGATGCCTTCCTGCAGGATCTGGCCGGCCTTGTCTTCGCGGTAGTACATGACCTGGTCCTTGTCGACCGGTTCGTACAGCTGGCCCTGCTGGTTGAAGATGCCGATCTGGCGGAACAGGCCTTCCATGCCGAAGGTACGCGATTCGTCGACCAGGATCGGGACGATGCGCTGGCCCAGGCTCTGGTCTTTCAGCAGGCTGGTCAGCACGCGGACGTAGGACTGGGTGGTCGAGATCTCGCGGCCCGGCGCGGTCGGCTCGAGCACGGCCTTGAACGACTCCAGCGGCGGCACGACCAGCTGCTCGTCGGCCTTCGAACGGCGCTGCGGCAGGTAGCCGCCGAGGGCTTGGCGGCGCTCGTGCAGGTACTTCATTTCAGGCGCGTCGTCGGACGGCTTGAAGAACGGGATCTCGGCCAGCTTGTCGTCGGGAATAGGGATGTTGAAGCGGTCGCGCATTTCGCGGATCGCCTCGTCGTCGAGCTTCTTGGTCTGGTGCGCGGTGTTGCGCGCCTCGCCCGACTTGCCCATGCCGAAGCCCTTGACGGTCTTCACCAGCAGCACGGTCGGCGAACCCTTGTTCTCCTGCGCGTTCTTGAAGGCGGCATAGATCTTGTGCGGGTCGTGGCCGCCGCGGGTCAGGCGCCAGATGTCGTCGTCGCTCATGTTGGCGACCATCTTCAGCAGCTCGGGGTGCTTGCCGAAGAAGTGCTTGCGCACGTAGGCGCCATCCTTGGCCTTGTAGTTCTGGTATTCGCCGTCGACGGTTTCCATCATCACGCGCTGCAGGATGCCGTCCTTGTCCTTCGACAGCAGGGCGTCCCACTGCGAGCCCCAGATGACCTTGACGACGTTCCAGCCGGCCCCGCGGAAGTCCGCTTCCAGTTCCTGGATGATCTTGCCGTTGCCGCGCACCGGGCCGTCCAGGCGCTGCAGGTTGCAGTTGACGACCATGACCAGGTTGTCGAGCTGCTCGCGCGCGGCCATGCCGATCGCGCCCATCGATTCCGGCTCGTCCATCTCGCCGTCGCCGCAGAAGACCCAGACCTTGCGGTTGTCGGTCTTGGCGATGCCGCGCGCGTGCAGGTACTTCAGGAAGCGCGCCTGGTAGATCGCCATCAGCGGCCCGAGGCCCATCGACACGGTCGGGAACTGCCAGAAATCCGGCATCAGTTTCGGGTGCGGATACGAGGACAGGCCCTTGCCGTCGACTTCGCGGCGGAAGTTCAGCAGCTGGTCTTCGCTCAGGCGGCCTTCGAGGAAGGCGCGCGCGTAGATGCCGGGCGAGCTGTGGCCCTGGATGTAGAGCAGGTCGCCGCCGTGCTCTTCGGTCGGGGCGTGCCAGAAGTGGTTGAAGCCGATGCCCAGCATGTTCGCCAGCGAGGCGAACGAGGAGATGTGGCCGCCCAGGTCGCCGTCGGCGCGGTTGGCCTTGACCACCATCGCCATCGCGTTCCAGCGCATCCACGAGCGCAGGCGCTCTTCGTATTCGAGGTTGCCCGGGCAGTTCACGTTCAGGTGGGCCGGGATGGTGTTCACGTAGGCGGTGTTGCTCGAGAACGGGATGTGCGCGCCGCGGCGGCGCGCCAGGTCGACCAGGCGCTCCATCAGGTAGTGGGCGCGCTCGGTACCTTCGTTTTCGATGACCGCCTCGAGCGCGTCGAGCCATTCCTTGGTCTCGAGGGCGTCCGGGTCATTGGCGGCCTGGGCCGTCAATTGATCGAGTTGAGCTGACATATCAGTGCGTCTCCTTGGTTTATGCCCCACCCCGATCCCCAGATCGCCGGCGGCGGATTTGATGAACAGTAAACATGAAATTAAGCCGTGCGATTCTACCAGTGCACCTTGGCTTTTTCAAATTACGATATTTCGTTTCATAATATGGAATTACCGATGCAAAAACGGGTTTCGTAGGGTGGGTTCTTGAACCCACGCGGTCGAACCGATGCGTCATCGCGCGGCATGACAACGCCCAATCGCATGCGCGGACCTGCGCTTGCGTCGCGATGACGCATGCGTTCATTCCGCGTGGGTTCGAGAACCCACCCTACGCCCTATACCGCGTGGACACAGGTGTCCACCCTACCAAGGCCACCTGCCCTCCCATCGGTAAATATGACAACGAAGCGCGCGGCGCGGCGCGCGATACCCGTGCCGGCCTTATAATTTCATCTTTGTCCAGTGATGAGCCCCACCATGCCAGCCCAACTGATCGACGGAGTCAAACTTTCCCAACAACTGCGCGCCGATATCGCCGAACGCGCGGCCAAACTCAGCGCTGCCGGCCAGCAGCCGGGCCTGGCCGTGATCCTGGTCGGCGAAGACCCTGCCAGCCAGGTCTACGTACGCAACAAGGTCAAGGCCTGCGGCGACGTCGGTTTTCATTCGGTGCTGGAAAAGTACGACGCCGACCTGCTTGAGTCCGCCCTGCTGGCGCGCATCGCCGCCCTCAACGAGGACCCGAGCATCCACGGCATCCTGGTGCAGATGCCCCTGCCCAAGCACATCAACCCGAGCAAGGTGATCGAGGCGATCGCCACAAGCAAGGACGTCGACGGCTACTCGGTGCTGTCGGCCGGCGAACTGGTCGCCAACCTGCCGGGCTTCCGCCCCTGCACGCCCTACGGCTGCATGAAGCTGATCGAAAGCACGGGCTTCGACCTGCGCGGCAAGCATGCGGTCGTCATCGGACGCTCGAACACCGTCGGCAAGCCAATGGCCCTGCTGCTCTTGCAAGCCAACGCCACCGTCACCATCTGCCATAGCGCGACGCCGGACCTGGGCTACCACACCCGCCAGGCCGACGTGATCGTCGCCGCCGTCGGCCGCCGCAACACCGTCGCCGCCGACATGGTCAAGCCGGGCGCGATCGTGATCGACGTCGGCATGAACCGCGACGACGCCGGCAAGCTGTGCGGCGACGTCGACTTTGCCGGCGTCAGCGAAGTGGCCGCCCACATCACGCCGGTGCCGGGCGGCGTCGGCCCGATGACGATCACCATGCTCCTGATGAATACCGTCGAGTCCGCGGAGCGCGTGCTCGGCAAGCGCCAGGAACAGCTGGCCCAGGCCACGGGCATGGATCCGAAGCCGGGCGTCGCTTGATTAAATAAGCGAGATCGCTCCCTCGGGGGCGATTTCCGAACCCTAGGAAGGAACACCATGAGCATTGACACCAGTAATCCCCTTCTCGATTTCTCGGGCCTGCCGCGCTTCGACCTGTTCCGTCCTGAACATGTCACGCCAGCCATCGAGCAACTGATCAAGGAAGCCACCGAGGTGGTGGCCAAGCTCGAAGCGCCGAGCGACAACGTGACCTGGGACAATTTCGTGGTGCCGCTGGAAGAAGCGACCGAACGCCTGGGCCGCGCCTGGGGCATCGTCAACCACCTGAACCACGTGGCCGACACGCCCGAGCTGCGCGCCACCTACAACGAGAACCAGCCGAAGGTCACCGAGTTCTGGACCATCCTGGGCCAGAACGAGGCGCTGTTCGCCAAGTACAAGGCGATCCGCGCCAACCCGGACTTCGTCAACCTGTCGCCGGCCAGGAAGCGCATTGTCGAGAACGCCCTGCGCGACTTCCGCCTGGGCGGCGCCGAGCTGCCGGCCGACAAGAAGGAGCGCTTCGCCGCGATCCAGGAACAGCACGCCGCCATTTCCACGCGCTTTTCGGAAAACGTGCTCGACGCCACCAACGACTACAAGCTGATCGTCGAGAACGAAAACGAGCTGGCCGGCATCCCCGACGACGTCAAGGCGGCCGCGCGCGCCGCCGCGGAAGCGCAAGGCAAGGCCGGCTGGCAATTCACCCTGCATTTCCCGTCCTATTTCCCGGTGCTGCAGTTCGCCGACAACCGCCAGCTGCGCGAGACCATCTACCGCGCCAGCGCCACCAAGGCGTCGGACGCCGGCACCGTGTTCAGCGAACTGGACAAGTGGGACAACACGAACAACATCGCCCAGCTCCTGAAGCTGCGCGACGAGGAAGCCAAGCTGCTCGACTACCGCAACTTCGCGGAAGTCTCGCTGGTGCCGAAGATGGCCGAAAGCCCGGAACACGTGATCAGCTTCCTCGAAGACCTGGCACGCCGCGCCCGCCCCTTCGCCGAGAAGGACCTGCTTGAACTGCGCGCCTTCGCGAAAGATGAACTCGGGATCGAAGACATGCAGGCCTGGGACGTGGCCTACACCTCGGAAAAGCTGCGCGAGAAGCGCTATGCCTTCTCGGCCCAGGAAGTAAAGGAATATTTCCCCGAGCATAAGGTGATCGAGGGCCTGTTCAAGGTCGTGCAAAACCTGTTCTCGGTGCAGATCAAGCCGGACGATGCGCCCGTGTGGCACCCGGACGTGCGTTTCTACCGCATCGAGCGCGACGGCGAACTGGTCGGCCAGTTCTACTTCGACCTGTACGCGCGCGCCGGCAAGGGCCAGGGCGCGTGGATGGACGACGCGCGCGGACGCCGCACCACCACCGGCGGCATCATCCAGACCCCGGTCGCCTACCTCACCTGCAACTTCACCCCGCCGGCAACCGTCGACGGCAAGCTCCAGCCCTCGCTGTTCACGCACGACGAGGTGACCACCTTGTTCCACGAATTCGGCCACGGCCTGCATCACATGCTGACCGAAGTCGAGGAGCTGTCGGTGTCGGGCATCTCGGGCGTCGAGTGGGATGCGGTCGAGCTGCCTTCGCAGTTCATGGAGAACTTCTGCTGGGAGTGGGACGTGCTGCAAGGCATGACCGCCCACGTGAAGACCGGCGAACCGCTGCCGCGCGCGCTCTACGAGAAGATGCTGGCGGCGAAGAACTTCCAGTCGGGCATGCAGACGCTGCGCCAAGTGGAATTCTCGCTGATCGACATGCACCTGCACTACGACTTCGACCCGAACAGCCAGCAGACCGTGCAGGAGCTGATCGACGACGTGCGCCAGAAGTTCGCGGTCCTGATCCCGCCGTCCTTCAACCGCTTCCAGCACTCCTTCGGCCACATCTTCGCCGGCGGCTACGCGGCCGGCTACTACAGCTACAAGTGGGCGGAAGTGCTGTCGGCCGACGCGTATGCGGCCTTCGAAGAGGCGGTCGAAGCCGGCGGCGGCGAGATCTCGGTCGAGACCGGGCGCCGCTTCCAGCGCGAGATCCTCGCCGTGGGCGGCTCGCGCCCGGCGCTCGAATCGTTCAAGGCTTTCCGCGGCCGCGAACCCTCGATCGACGCCCTGCTGCGCCATAACGGCATGAACGGCTGACCAGAAACGTAGGGTGCCCACTCTACGAATCTTGCAGCAACTCAGCAACAAGCAACGGCCCGCCCACGGTTGAACACCGTTGGCGGGCCGTTCGCATTACAATCCTGAACCATGACCCGGATCGACTTCCATACCAACATTCCCGACAAACTGAGCTATGCCTGCCGCCTGGCGCGCAAGGCCTGGTCGACGCGCGCCAAGGTCGTGCTGCTGGCCGAGGACGCGGCCCAGGCCGCCGCCCTGAACGACGCCCTGTGGACCCTGTCGGAAACGGATTTCATCCCGCACGTGCTGGCCGGCGACCCGTTGGCCGAGCAGACGCCGATCATCGTCACCGACCGCGACGACGTCGCCCTGCCGCACTACGAGATGCTGGTGAACCTGACGCGGCGCACGCCCGGCATGTTCTCGCAGTTCACCCGCGTGTTCGAGATCATCTCCACCGACGAGCAAGACGCCGCCGCCGGCCGCCAGCGCTACGTCGCGTACAAGAAGCAGTCCTACCCGTTGACCCACTTCGTCGCAGGACAATCATGAGCCAGAACCCGGCCTTCGATAGCAGCATCCCCGTGTTGACCGAGGTAGTGATGGAGCCCCTGGTGCTGGAACCGGTGCCGGGATCGGGGCCGGCCGAGCCCGAGGCACCGGCTGCCGAGCCGGTTGCCGAACCTGCGCCAGCCGCGGAGCCGGACTGGGACGAACTCGAACGCCGGATCGCCGAGCGCGTCGTGCAGCAACTGCAGTCGCAGATCGACGCCGTCGTGCGCAGCGCGCTGGCCGCGGCCAACGAGCAGATCCGGCAAGGCGTGCGCCAGGCGGTCGAGCAAGTCGTGGCGCAGCAGGTGGCGGCGGTCCAGTTCGGGCAGAAATAGGTGGTGTAGGGTGGGGTCTCGACCCCACCGACCGCTGCCGATTCGCACCCACCGCGTCGGCGATCGACCGGCCCGCCGCGTTCGACGCCGTTTGCACGCGTTTCGATCACCCAAACGTATGACCGCGTGGGGTCGAGACCCCACCCTACCAAAAACCGGCCGCGGCGCCTCTCATCGTCCCCCTCTTTTCCCGCTTTCCCCCGCACCATTTTTGTTGTACCTTTTTCTCTGCATTAACCCGTAACCGGCGCACGCTGGCGGTCTAGCGCAATGGCGCCATCCCCTACCTTTGGAGAACACATGACCACCAAGCTCATCCTCCTGGCCGCCACGCTGGCGGCCGCCGGGAGCGCCGGCGCCCAGCAAGTCGTGAAGATCGGCCACGTCAGCCCGACCTCGGGCCCGGTCGCCCACCTCGGCAAGGACATGGAAAACGCGGCGCGCCTGGCAATCGAGGACCTCAACGCCAAGGGCCTGACCCTGGGCGGCCAGAAAGTGACTTTCCAGCTGGTCGCCGAGGACGACGCCTCCGATCCGAAGCAAGGCACAGCCGTGGCCCAGAAACTGGTCGACGCCAAGGTCAAGGGCGTGATCGGCCACCTGAACTCGGGCACGTCGATTCCGGCGTCGAAGATCTACAACGACGCCGGCATCCCGCAGATCTCGCCGGCCACCACCGCGCCGCAATACACCCGCCAGCGCTTTCCGGGCGCCTTCCGCGTGGTCGCCGACGACAGCAAGCTCGGCGGCACGCTGGCGAAGTACGCGGTCGACACTCTCAAAGTGAAGAACATCGCCGTCATCGACGACCGCACCACCTATGGCCAGGGCGTGGCGACCGAGTTCGTCAAGGGCGCCAAGGGGCCGGGCGTGAAGATCGTCGGCAAGGAGTTCACCAGCGCCACCGCGACCGACTACACCGCGATCCTGACCTCGATCCGCGCCAAGAAGCCCGACCTGGTGTTCTTCGGCGGCATGGACGCGGTCGGCGGGCCAATGCTCAAGCAGATGAAGAACCTGGGCATCACGGCCCGCTTCATGGGCGGCGACGGCGTCTGCACCGACGCGCTGGGCCGGCTCGCGGGCGACGCCGTCGGCATCGAGGGCAAGGTGATCTGCGCCGAGGCCGGCGGCGTGACCGGCGCCGAGCAGGAAAAAGCCATGGCCGACTTCCGCACCCGCTTCAGGCAGAAGACCGGCAAGGACGTGCAGCTGTACGCGCCCTACGTATACGACGCGGTGATGGTGATGGTCAGCGCGATGCAGAAGGCCGGCTCGGCCGAACCGTCGAAATACCTGCCCGAGCTGAAGAAGATCGCCTACCGCGGCGTGACCGGCGACATCCGCTTCGACGCCAAGGGCGACATCGAGAACGGCGCGCTGACCTTGTTCACCTACAGGGACGGGAAGAAGGCCAAGCTGGATGTGATCCGCTGATGATTTGTTGGCGCGAACGGTAGGGTGGGCACTCCGTGCCCACGCGTTACGTGCGTATCCGCAGTCCTGGACAGTGAAATATCGCTCGCACCGTATGCGACGGACGGCAAACTCGACGTAGTGTCGGGCTTCGCTCGGTGTTGGCGGGCGAGATGTCACCGTCAAGTGCGCAAGGAAGCGACCGTAACACGTGGGCACGGGGCGCCCACCCTACGGTTCACGGCCAACAAAAAAGCGCGCCGGCTTCCGCCGTCGCGCTTTGTATCTTCTCTTCGAAATCCGCTGGAATTACTTGGTCGCCAGCACCCACTTCACCAGGCTGCGCGCTTCCGCTTCGCTCACCTGCGGATTGGCCGGCATCGGCACCGGCCCCCAGGCGCCCGAGCCGCCCTTCATGACCTTCTGCACCAGTTTGTCTTCGGCGCCCTTCTGGCCAGCGTATTTGGCGGCAACGTCCTTGTAGGCCGGGCCCACCAGCTTGGTCGCGGCGGCGTGGCAAGCCATGCAGTTTTTCGCCTTTGCCAGGTCGGCTTGCGCGAATGCGCTCGAGGACGCGAGGGCCGACAACACTACGCACAACATCAAGGACCGTTTCATCTAAGACTCTCCATGGTTAACTACTTGCATTCTACCGCGTTTCCCAGCAAGGACATGGCGTGGACACACTCTGTAACGACGCTTACGTTTTGACGCCGAGGCGTTTCCGCCACACATGGTTATTTTGCCACAGGGCATCGAAATCTTTGTAAGATGTGGGGTCCTGGAGAAATGACCATGCCCCTGATCCTGTTGATTGTCGCCCTGGTGGGCTTGCGTTTTTTCGACGTCTGGCGCTTCGCCGACCTGTCCTGGTGGTGGATCGGCGGCTTGATGGTGTTTGCCTTCGTCTGGTTCGAGTACATCGAAAAGCTGCTCGGCTGGGACAAGAAGAAGGCCCACGACGAGGACGAGAAGCGGCGCCAGGCGCGGGTGAAGAAGTCCTTCGACCAGCGCAAATGAGCTACGCAATTTTCTTTTAACCAGTAACGGCGCCCTTGCTCGCGCTCGAGGCTAGCGCCGCGAACTTGGCCAGCACCCCGCGCGTATAACGCGGCGCCGGACGGGTCCAGGCGGCGCGGCGGCGGGCGATTTCCTCTTCCGGCACATTCAGCTGGATCAGCAACTGGTTGGCATCGATCGTCACCGAATCCCCTTCCCGCACCAGCGCGATCGTCCCGCCCTCGAAGGCTTCCGGCGCCACGTGGCCGACCACCATGCCCCAGGTGCCGCCCGAGAAGCGGCCATCGGTGATCAGGCCGACCGATTCGCCCAGGCCTTTACCGATCAGGGCGCCGGTCGGCGCCAGCATTTCCGGCATGCCCGGCCCGCCCTTCGGGCCCAGGTAGCGCAGCACCAGCACGTCGCCCGGCTGGATGCGGTCGCCGAGGATGGCGTCCATTGCCGTATATTCGTCGTCGAACACGCGCGCCGGACCGGTGATCGCCGGGTTCTTCAGGCCGGTGATCTTGGCGACCGCCCCTTCCGGCGACAGGTTGCCCTTCAGGATCGCCAGGTGGCCCTGGGCATACAAGGCCCGGTCGATGGGGTGGATCACGTCCTGGCCGGCGCGCGGCGTCGAGGGGACATCGGCCAGTTCCTCGGCCAGGGTGCGGCCGGTGATCGTCACGCAGTCGCCGTGCAGCAGGCCGGCGTCGAGCAGGATCTTCATCACCTGCGGCACGCCGCCGGCCTGGTGCAGATCGGTGGCGACGTACTGGCCCGAGGGTTTCAGGTTGCAGATGACCGGGACCTTGCGGCGCACGCGCTCGAAGTCGTCCAGCGTCCATTCGACCTCGGCGGCGTGGGCAATGGCGAGATAGTGCAGCACGGCGTTGGTCGAGCCGCCGGTGGCCATGATCAGGGACACCGCGTTCTCGATCGACTGACGGGTGATGATGTCGCGCGGCTTCAGGTCGCGTTTCACCGCGTCGACCAGCACACGCGCCGACTCGGCCGCCGAGCCGACCTTTTCGTCGTCCGGATTGGCCATCGTCGACGAGTACAGCAGCGACATGCCGAGCGCCTCGAACGAGGACGACATGGTGTTGGCCGTGTACATGCCGCCGCAGGAACCGGACGACGGGCAGGCGTTCTTCTCGATGCCGTCGAAGTCTTCCTGGCTCATGCGCCCGGCCGTGAATTCGCCGACCGCCTCGAAGGCCGAGACGATGGTC
Source organism: Massilia haematophila (assembly GCF_042647645.1). Classification (NCBI taxonomy): domain Bacteria; kingdom Pseudomonadati; phylum Pseudomonadota; class Betaproteobacteria; order Burkholderiales; family Oxalobacteraceae; genus Massilia; species Massilia haematophila. The sequence continues at coordinate 3,159,493 of NZ_JBHRVV010000001.1, forward strand.
AAATCCTTGCCTTTCCAGTGGCCCGGCTTGATGGTGCCGCCGTAGACATAGATTCCGGGCACGTTGGCGCGCGCCAGGGCGATCATCCCGCCCGGCATGTTCTTGTCGCAGCCGCCGATGACGACCACGCCGTCCATCCACTAGCCGTTGACGCAGGTTTCGATGCAGTCGGCGATGACTTCGCGCGAGATCAGCGAGAACTTCATGCCCTCGGTGCCCATCGACATGCCGTCGGAAATGGTCGGGGTGCCGAACACCTGCGGGTTGGCGCCGGCGTCCTTGACCGCGGCAATCGCGACGTCGGCCAGCTTCTGCAGGCCGGAATTGCAGGGCGTGATCGTCGAGTGGCCGTTGGCCACGCCGATCATCGGCTTGTCGAAGTCTTCCTTCTGGTAACCCATCGCGTAGTACATCGAGCGATTCGGGGCGCGGGCGACGCCTTCGGTGACGTTGCGGGATCGGCGGTTGTAGCGCGGCTGTTCAGACATGCTGGCCTCCTTGGACACGTCTTGCGAGCATGCCTTGCGCGCCACGCCCCGTCAAATGTAAGATTTGCCGGGCTGTGATATGGAATAGATATCAATAACCGATAAATCCATGGAAACGCATATCGATGAATCTTGAACTGCGCCAGCTGCGCTATTTCGTAACGGTGGCCGAAGAGCTGCACTTCGGCCGCGCCGCCGCGCGCCTGCACATGACCCAGCCGCCGCTGTCGCAGGCCATCGCGGCCCTGGAAGACGGCCTGGGCGCGCCGCTGTTCCTGCGCACGCGGCGCCAGGTCGCGTTGACGCCGGCCGGCGCCGCCCTGCTGCCCGAGGCGCGGCGCCTGCTCGAGCAGGCGTCCGGCATCCCGGACCTGGTGCGCCGCGCGGCCGCCGGGGAATCCGGGCGGCTGGCACTGTCCTTCGTCACGCCGGCCGACTACAGCGTGCTGCCGCCGTTGCTGCGCGACTACAGCGCCGCCTTTCCGAAGGTCGAGCTGGTGCTGCAGGAAGCGACCAGCGATGTCCAGGTCGACGGCTTGCTACACGGGCGCATCGATGCCGGCCTCCTGATCCCGCCGCTGCCGGACAAGGCCCGGGACCTGCTCGATTACGCCAGCGTGCTCGAGGAGCCGCTGGTGCTGTGCGCCCCCGGCGGCCTGCTGCCCGATGATGGGAAGCCGGTCGACCTGCGTGCCCTGCCTGCGTTGCCGCTCATTATCTTCCCGCGCAAGAGCGCGCCCAGCCTGTACGACGCCATCCTCGGCTGCTTCCGCGATGCCGGCCTGACGCCGGCCATCGGCCAGGAAGCGATCCAGATGCAGACCATCGTCAGCCTCGTGTCCGCGGGCATGGGCTTGGCACTTGTGCCACAATCCGTGTCGAACCTGCTGCGTCCCGGCGTAGAATACCGTGCTCTTGCCAACCCGACACCGCTGGTCGAGCTCGGCCTGGCTTGGCGGCGCGACAACGCTTCTCCGGTGCTGCGGGGCTTTTTGGAATTACTGAGGAAGACATAATATGCTGGTACACCCGAATCCGGACCCGGTCGCGTTCTCGATCGGCCCCGTGGACATCCACTGGTATGGCCTGATGTACGTGCTCGCGTTCGCGATGTTCATCATCCTGGGACGCGTGCGCATCAAGCAGCCGCACATTGCCGCGCAAGGCTGGAAGAACGAGGACCTGGACGACATGCTGTTCTACGGCATGCTCGGCGTCGTGCTCGGCGGCCGCCTGGGCGAAGTGCTGTTCTACCAGCCGGGCTATTTCTTCGCCAATCCGCTCGAGATCTTCAAGGTCTGGAAAGGCGGCATGTCCTTCCACGGCGGTTTCCTGGGCGTGCTGATCGCCATGGCCCTGTGGGCGCGTAAATCGAAACGCAACATCCTCGACGTCTACGACTTCATCGCCCCGATGGTCCCGCTCGGCTACGCCGCCGGCCGCCTGGGCAATTTCATCAACCACGAACTGCCGGGCCGCGTCGCCGACGCCAGCCTGCCGTGGGCGATGCAGTGGCCGAATCCCGACGGCATCGGCTATCTCGACACCCTGCGCCACCCGTCGCCGCTCTACCAGATGCTGATCGACGGCATCCTGGTGTTCCTGATCCTGTGGCCCTACGCGCGCAAGGCGCGCCCGCGCCTGGCGGTCGGCGCGATGTTCACCCTGCTCTACGGCTGCGCGCGCTTCTTCACCGAATGGTTCCGCGTGCCGGACTGGGAAACCACGGTCGCCGGCCTGCCGATCACCTCGGGCCAGGTGCTGTCGCTGCCGATGATCGTCGCCGCGCTGATCATGCTGGCCTGGGCGTATTCGCGCGACGGCAAACAGCCGGTGCGGGCATAGAACAAACATCGGCGCTCTCGGGCGCCGATGTTGTTTTATGCCGCACGGGTTATTGTGCCGCCTTCCAGAACATATAGGCAGCCAGCGCGTACAGGATCACCGCGAACACTTTCTGCAGCCGGCGCACCGGCATCCGGTGCGCGGTCCGCGCGCCGATCGGCGCCATCACCACGCTGGCCGCAACGATGATCAAGAGCGCCGGCACGTAGATGAAGCCCAGCGCATAGTCGGGCAGGCCCGGCTCGCCCCAGCCATAGAACACGTTCGCCAGCGTGCCGGCAAACGCGATCGGGAACCCGAGCGCGGCGCTGGTGGCGACCGCGTTGTGGATGCGCACGTTACACCAGGTCATGAAGGGCACCGAGACGAAGCCGCCGCCCGCCCCCACCAGCCCCGCCAGGATGCCGATCACGCCGCCCGCCGCGAACATGCCGGGCGCCCGCGGCAAATCGCGCGCCGCGGCCGGCTTCTTATTCACCAGCATCTGCGTGGCCGAGAACGCGACAAAGGCGCCGAAAAACAGGGACAGCACCGCCGTATTCATCTGCTTGCCGATCCAGGGCCCGATGGTGGAGCCGACCAGGATGCCGGGCGCCAGCAATTTCACGATGTCCCAGCGCACCGCGCCGTGCTTGTGGTGCGCGCGCACCGAGGACAGCGAGGTGAACATGATGGTGCCGAGCGAGGTCGCGATCGCCATGTGCACCACCAGTTCGTGCGGCACCTGGCGCGCGTCGAGAACCATCGTAATGAAGGGCACCAGGATCATGCCGCCGCCGATGCCGAGCAAACCGGCGGCGAATCCGCCGAAGCAGCCCATGGCCAGCAGGGCCAGGATCAGCAGCGGGTCCATGCGGCCTCCCTGCCGGTGCGGGTGGACGGGTGGGCGCCGATGCGCCACGCATCGGGGGACGGCGAAGAGAAAACTGGGATCGACAACATCATGACCTTTCGAACATGCAAGAAATGCATACTAGTCCATGGCCCGCGAATTGTCGAAACGGCCGACGGCCGGCTCAGGCGGCGCAGGTGCGAAAGCCGACGAAGATGTCGTCGCGGCCGGGCAGGTAGAAGTTGCGAAAGTGCGCTGAGCGCAGGCGCGCCGGCGTCGCGCAGGACGCGCCGCGTACGGACTGGCAACCGCCGAACGACGGCGCCGAGTACTCGCGGTAACGGTCCGGAGAAAAGCCGGCATACGGCTGGAAGCGCGATGCCGTCCATTCCCACAGGTCGCCCCAGGCGAAGTCCAGCCGGCCCGCCTGCGCCGCATATTCCCACTCCTCCTCCAGCGGCAGGCGCCGCCCCGCCCAGCGGCAGTAGGCCTCGGCCTCGTACAGGCCGACGTGCCGCACCGGCTCGGCCGGGTCCAGCGCTGCCGGGGCGCCGAAGCGCAGCGTGCGCCAGCCCGCCGCGTCAAGCTGCCAGTAGCGTGGCGCCGCGCGCTGCTGCGACAGAAGCCAGGCGCGTCCGGTCTCGCTCCAGTACTGTTGCTGCCGATAGCCGCCGTCCTCGACGAAAGCGAGGTAGGCCGCGCTCGAGACCAGCGACGCATCGATCGCGAACGGGCCGACGCGGCAAGGCGCCGCCTGCCGTTCGTTGTCGAACACGAAGCCGCAGGCCTGCTCCCCGCCGCGCAGGAAGCTGGCCGCATCGAAGGCGATGTCGCCGGCTGCTCCCGTGGCGCGCGCGGGCGTATCGGCAAAGTCGGCAGGCGCCGCCGCGCCCAGCGTCTGCAAGGTATACAGCAGGGCTTCGCCATGCATGTCCTCGTGCGCGAGGGCCAGGCGCCAGGGATACAGCGCAGCATCGTCCTGCGCCTCGTCCGGCATGCGCGCCAGCCGCGCCAGCATCCGCTCCAGCACCTCGCGGCAATACGATGTGATCGCGCCCGGTGCGGGCAGGCCGAGCGCCCAGCGCGTGTCGTGGGCCACCGCGTTCGAGTCGAACCAGTCGTCGCCGTGCGGCAGCAGGGACTGTCCGAGGGCCTCGCCCGGCGCGCTGCCGGCGGCTTCGCGCAGCACGTACCATTCGGCGAACCAGGCGATGTGCCCCAGTTCCCAGAGCGGCGGATTCAGGATGGGAAGGCGCGGCACCCGCGCCGCCTGGTCGTAGCCGGCCGCCGCCAGCGCGTCGAACAGGGCCAGCGTGCGCCGGCGCGCATCGCGCAGCGCGGCCTCGAGCGCGCGCGGCCCCATCCGTCGGAAGCTTGCATGGTTTTCTGTCATGCAGCCATTGTACGGTCCATGCCTGGCTGCTCGCGCAGACGCATCGGACGCCGAGCCCAACGCGCCGCTTGCAAAGCGCCCGCCATCGGTGCACGATGTCTTCCCATACTTGAGTTACCCACCACCAGGAGGCAGGCGATGATCAAGGTAAGCGTGATGTACCCGAACGGCCCGGAAGCCCGATTCGACGAAGTCTATTACCGGGACCAGCACATGCCCATGGTAAAAAGCCTGATGGGTGACTATTGCAAGTACTACACGGTCGACAGGGCGATTCCATCCGGATCGCCGGACACGAATGCGCCGTATATCGCCATGGGCCACCTGTTTTGCGAGTCGGTCGAGGCCTTCCAGGCCGGCTTCGGTCCGCACACGCAGCAGATCATGGCCGACATTCCGAACTATACGAACCAGAAGCCGGTCATCCAGATCAGCGAAGTGCTGGTCGGATAAGAGCGCCTAAAAACACCTCCATGGCTGCGTTGCATCGTCTCGCCGTACAGGTGTACTGTCTTCGACGCTACGCCTTGCCCTGAAGGTGTTGTTAGGCGCTCTAAACCGGCCCCGGCTCAGTCGCCGCTTTCGACCGGCAAGCCGGCGCCCAGCCAGCCGCTGATGCCGGCCGACATCACGCGCACGTCCGCGTAGCCGAGCTTGCCGGCGCGGCGCGCGGCCTGGGGCGCCTTGCGGCACAGCGGATTCGAGCAATAGAACACCAGCGGCGTGCCCCGGTCCGCCGGCAGCAGGCCGGCGTCGAACTCCGGCGCCAGGTTGAGCGCGCCCGGCACCCGCGCCTGCAGCCAGGAGCGGCGCGCGTTGACGTCGACCACGGTCAAGCCGCCCTGCCCGATGCGCCCGTGCAGTTCCCGCGGCGCGATCGATTTCAAGCCCATCAGCATTGCGAACATGGCGCCTCCTCAAGCACGGGCCGCGCCGACGCAGCGCAGGATGGCGGCCAGCAGGGACAGCCCGAGCAGGCTGCCGCCGATCAGGTGCATCGACGCCAGCGGCGCGAACAGGGCGGCCAGCATGTAAGCGAGGCCGCCCAGCACCAGGCTCCAGCCGGCGAAGCGGCGTGCGGCCTGTTCGCGTTCGGGCGCGCAGCGCAGGCGGGCCAGGCTGGTGAGCGACTTCGGGATCACGTTCGCGTAGAAGACGACGATGGCGCCGAGCAGCACGCCCATGAAGCGCGGCGCCAGGTCGGCATCGATGTACGCGGGCGTGGCCCAGCGCAGCGCGCCGGCAACGGCGAGGATGAGTCCCGCGCCCAGCAGCGCACGGCCATACGGTAGAGCAGCGTTCATGGTTTCTCCTGTGTCGATCGAGCTTCGGGATGGCCGTCGTCCGGCCGCGTGACCTGCAATCCAAACGTCCGGGCAAACGCCAACAGCGCCTCCTCGAGCACCGACAGCTTGAGGCGATAGGTGACGTTGCGCCCCTGCTTCTCGGCGTCGATCAGACCGGCCGACACGAGCACCGCAAAGTGCGCCGACATGGTCGGCTTGGAGACGTCGAACATCTCCGCCAGTTCACCCGCCCCGATCGGGCCGCGGTCCTGCAGCAGTTGCAGGACCTTGCGGCGGGTCGGGTCGGACAGGGCTTTGAAGACGGTGCTCATGGTTTGATTATTAGCCAATTATCTAAATATCGCAAGCAGTTTGACGCTTGTCGTGGTGCAGGCGGCGATTGGACGCGTGGACGATGGAAGGCGCGGGAACGCTGGCAATGCTTGGTCGCGTGGGCAGCGAAGCTGCCCACCTTGGAGCGCCTAAAAAAACCTCCATGGCGGCGTTACATCGTCTCGCCGTACGCTCGTACTGTCTTCGACGATGCGCCTTGCCCTGAAGGTTTTGTTAAGCGCTCTTAATGACAGACGGCGAATCAGTTGCGGATCAATTCGAGGTTCTTGTTCCACTGGCCGGTCGTCACCGGCGAAATGGACAGGCGGCTGCCTTTTTGCAGCAAGACCATGTCGTCGAGTTCGGGAATGGCGCGCATCTCGGAGAGCGGCAGGTAGCGGCCCTGCTCCACCGCTTTGACGTCGACGGAAATCCAGCGCGGCTGTTCGTGCGTGGCTTTCGGGTCGAAGTATTTACCCTGGCTATCGAATTGCGACGCGTCAGGATACGGGCCGCTCGCGACCTGCGCAATACCGGCGACGCCGGGCACCGCGCAACTCGAGTGATAAAACAGGACACCGTCGCCGGGTTGCATCGCATCGCGCATGAAATTCCGTGCCTGGTAATTGCGCACGCCGAACCAGGCGACCGTTTGCCCGGGTGCGGCCAGGACGTCGTCGAAACTGACTTCATCCGGCTCGGATTTCATCAACCAATAGCGCATCGCTGCTTCACTCCATGAAAAAGACACGCTTTTCCAAAAAGCGCGCGGACATAAAAAAAACGGCTGCGTGCAAATGCGCGCAACCGTCTTTTGGAATAATAGCCCCGCCTGTGCCGTTTATGCCGGCATCCCAGAACCTGACGGTTCAAGGTGGTCGCAGTTAGCTCAATTTCGGGTTCGTCGGACTAGCGACGCTCACGCCCATCGAACATGATCCCGCAACCGATGCACAAAAATGGTTCAAGGAATATATGGCAATCTCGAACACCGCAGGGTGCCTCGCAGTTTACTCGCTTGAACCGGCATGTCAAACGAATTTGGACCTTCAGGGCAAATTTTCTTGCGGCGCCAGGGCCTGGTCGAGCACGCTATGCATGGCGGCGAGTTTTTGTTTCACTTCAAGCATCGTCATGTCCGACAGCGGACCTTGCGGCGACTTGACCGACAGGAATTCGGCAGCCACGCTCAGCGCCGCCATGACGGCGATGCGGTCGGTGCCCTTCACCTTGCCCGAGTCGCGCAGTGCGATCATCTTGCCATCGAGGTAGCGCACGGCGTCGCGCAGCGTTGCCTGCTCGCCTTCCTTGCAGGCCAGGCGGTAGGGCTGGCCCATGATCGTAACGTCCAGGTAAATCATCGGGTGGCCTCGGTGTCGGTCGGTTCGGCGTCTTCTTCTTCCCCGGCCGGCGCGGGCAATTGCTCGATCACGGCTTCCAGCCGGCGCTGGGCCTCGACCAGACGCTCGAGGAGCGCCGCGTTCACTTCGTTGAGCACGACATTGGTCTGCTGAAGATGCGCATTCTCGCTGCGCAACGCCCCGACGAGCCCGGCGAGCCGCTCGATCTTGTCAGATAGGTCTTGGAATTCGGAAATCATTCGTAACTATAGGACTGATAAGGTTTGACAGTCAACAGGATAGCGTGTTGTGCGGGCCTTCGTAGGGTGGGCTCTCGAGCCCACGCGGATTGAACGCTTGCAAAGCGCCATCCCGGCCGGGAGTCGATACTGCAAGCGACTTCAATGGAGGCGCCGCTCCTCAACCGATGAGACCGCGTGGGCACAAGTGCCCACCCTACGAGGATATTTCCAAACATCCTTGACCTCACTCAAGCACCCCGGCAACAGTGCGTCAACGCAGAATGTTTCAGTGCTACCCTTGCCGCCTTGTGTCTGCGGGGTAGACCCTGCGGGACAAGCGCCGCGTCACCTCGGCGGTTTGCGCTTTGACAAACGGTCGGGTGAATTTCACAACGGGTGCGCTTGAAATGCCCCATTATCGTCCCTATAATTAGCACTCGTTAGTAGAGAGTGCTAACAACTCTTTCGAGCCGCAGCGTCATTACACGATGCGGCATACAACGCAGATAAATAGCTAGTCCAAACCACTGAATAAAGGAGTTTTGCATGAACCTTCGCCCTCTGCACGATCGCGTTATCGTGAAGCGTCTCGACCAGGAAACCAAGACTGCCTCGGGCCTGATCATCCCTGATGCAGCGGCGGAAAAGCCGGACCAGGGTGAAATCCTGGCAATCGGCAACGGCAAGGTGCAGGACAACGGCCAGGTGCGCGCGCTGGAAGTGAAAGTCGGCGACCGCGTCCTGTTCGGCAAGTACTCGGGCCAGGCCGTCAAGGTCGATGGCCAGGAGCTGCTGGTGATGCGCGAAGAAGACATCATGGCCGTTCTGGTCTCGTAATCCTCCCTGAATAAAACAGTTCACGAATAACTGGAGAAATACAAAATGGCAGCTAAAGAAGTAGTGTTCGGCGACGCAGCGCGCGCCAAGATGGTCGAAGGCGTCAACATCCTCGCCAACGCAGTCAAGGTCACCCTGGGCCCGAAAGGCCGCAACGTCGTGCTCGACCGTGCATTCGGCGCACCGACCGTCACCAAGGACGGCGTCTCGGTCGCGAAAGAGATCGAACTGAAAGACAAGCTCATGAACATGGGCGCGCAGATGGTCAAGGAAGTCGCTTCGAAGACCAGCGACAACGCCGGCGACGGCACCACCACCGCGACCGTGCTGGCACAAGCCATCGTGCGCGAAGGCATGAAGTTCGTTGCCGCCGGCATGAACCCGATGGACCTGAAGCGCGGCATCGACAAGGCCGTCACCGCGACCGTCGAAGAACTGAAGAAGATCGCCAAGCCGTGCACCACCTCGAAGGAAATCGCCCAGGTCGGCGCGATCTCGGCCAACTCGGACGCATCGATCGGCGAGCGCATCGCTGAAGCGATGGAAAAAGTCGGCAAGGAAGGCGTCATCACCGTCGAAGACGGCAAGTCGCTGAACGACGAGCTGGACATCGTCGAAGGCATGCAGTTCGACCGCGGCTACCTGTCGCCGTACTTCATCAACAACCCGGACAAGCAAGTCGCCATCCACGAGAATCCGTTCGTCCTGCTGTGCGACAAGAAGATCTCGAACATCCGTGACCTGCTGCCGGTGCTGGAGCAAGTTGCCAAGGCTGGCCGTCCGCTGATGATCATCGCCGAAGACATCGAAGGCGAAGCGCTGGCGACCCTGGTCGTCAACAACATCCGCGGCATCCTGAAGACCGTTGCCGTCAAGGCTCCTGGCTTCGGCGACCGTCGCAAGGCCATGCTGGAAGACATCGCCATCCTGACCGGTGGCCAGGTGATCGCAGAAGAAGTCGGCCTGACCCTGGAAAAGGTCACGCTGGCGGAACTGGGCCAGGCCAAGCGTATCGAAGTCGGCAAGGAAAACACCATCATCATCGACGGCGCCGGCTCGGCTGAAGCGATCGAAGCACGCGTCAAGCAAGTGCGCGTCCAGATCGAAGAAGCGACCTCGGACTACGACCGCGAGAAGCTGCAGGAACGCGTGGCCAAGCTGGCCGGCGGCGTTGCAGTGATCAAGGTTGGCGCTGCCACCGAAGTCGAAATGAAGGAAAAGAAAGCACGCGTCGAAGACGCCCTGCACGCAACCCGCGCTGCCGTTGAAGAAGGCATCGTTCCGGGCGGCGGCGTGGCCCTGCTGCGCGCTCGCGCCAACCTGAACATCCAGGGCGACAACCCGGACCAGGACGCAGGCATCAAGATCGTCCTGCGCGCCATGGAAGAGCCGCTGCGCATGATCGTCCAGAACGCCGGCGAAGAAGCATCGGTCGTCGTCTCGGGCGTGCTGGCTGGCCAGGGCAACTACGGCTACAACGCCGCCAACGGCACCTACGGCGACATGGTCGAAATGGGCGTGCTGGATCCGGCCAAGGTCACCCGTTCGGCCCTGCAAAATGCAGCGTCGATCGCCGGCCTGATGCTGACCACCGACTGCATGGTCTCGGAAATCGCCGAGGACAAGCCGGCCGGCGGCATGGGCGGTATGGGTGGCATGGGCGGCATGGGCGGCATGGACGGCATGATGTAAGAGTCGTCGGCCCGACGGTCCGGCGCCTTTCGGTACCGGGCTGCCGATCCCACATCAAGCCCGCAGGTTCGCGCCTGCGGGCTTTTTCTTTGTCGACGCTTTTTTTGATCGCTAACATGACCATGCCATCCCTCCCCACAGTCAGCCTGGACGCCCTGCGCGACGCCCTGCTCTTCATCGACGACATGGACGGCGGCGCCGAAGCCTGGGTCGACCGCCGCAGCGGCGCCGTGCACGTCGTCGCCGAGGGCCTCGATCCCGACGAGCTGGCCCTGCCGGAAGACCTCGGCGACCCGGACCATTTCCTGGCCCTGCCTCCTTCGCGCGACCTGTGCATCGAGCGCGAACTGGCCTTCGACTTCGTTGCCGAGCACCTGCCGGCCGACGAACGCCTGGTGCGCGCCATGTTCACGAGGAAAGGCGCCTACCGCGCGCTGCGCGCGCTGCTGGCCGAACGCGGCGTGCTCGAAGCCTGGTATCGCTTCAAGGACAGCGCCATCGATGTCGCCCTGGCCGAATGGTGCGGCGACAACGGGTTGCATCTGCAGCAATAACCCGGCCGTGCATCCCGGCCACAGGTGCGCCATCGGCCGAGCAAGCTTCTTAACACCGTTTTACCTGGATTTACGTGGCGCACGCGATGCCGGTAAAAGGCCGCATCGCTGAGCCACGTACCATCTGCTCAACCTTTGGCAAACTGAGCAGATTATGGTCATGACCGACGCCGGCCCCTGTCGCGGCGCATCGAACCCAGGAACCGCCCCATGAGCAGGCCGCGGTCCGATTTCTGGAAGAACGTGCTCACCGTGCTGGCCGGCGCGACCGGGGCCCAGGCCCTGGCGCTGCTGGCGGCGCCGCTGCTCACCCGCATGTGCACGCCGGCCGAGATGGGCGCCTTCAGCGTCTGGCTGGGCGTGATCGTCGTGAGCTCGAGCGCCGCCACCCTGCGTCTCGAGGCGGCCATGGTCCTCGACCACGACCGGGCTCAGCAAGGCATCTGCTTCGGCGTGGTCGGCTATTGCGCGACCCTGCTGGCCCTTGCGCTCACCCTCGTCATGCTGATCGGACACGCGCTCGGCCTGCCCGTGCTGCGCGCCATGTCCCTGTTCGAACTGCTCAGCATCGGCGTGGGCACCTGGCTCACCGCCGCCATGCAGACCACGCTCGCGTACGCCGCCTCGCACAACCTGTTCGCCAAGGCGGCGAAGGCAAAGGTGCTGCAGTCCGCGACCATCGTCGTCAGCCAGCTTGCGCTGCTGTATGTCGGATGGAACAGCACCGGCTTGCTTACAGGGCAATTGATCGGATTAATCGTCGGACTCTGGACCGCACGGCGCCTGCTGGCGCCGCCCGCGGCACGCCTCGGGCTGACACTCGACCGCGGCCAACGCGCCTACTTCACCAGGCACCAGGCCTTCTGGCGCTATTCCCTGCCCTCGAGCCTGCTCAACAGCCTGGTCAGCTACCTGCCGCTGTTCATGATCGGCATCCACCACGGCGCCCTGGCCGCCGGCCTGTTCGCCCTGACCCAGCGCGTGCTGGCCGCCCCCACCGCCCTGATCGCCACCTCGATCCGCGACGTCTTCAAGCGCGAGGCGGTGCACCAGTTCCAGTCGCTCGGCCATTGCCGCGACGCCTATCGCGCGACCTTCAAGGCCCTGGTGCTGCTCGCCCTGGCGCCCTCGCTGGTCCTGTTCCTGTTCTCCCCGCAATTGTTTGGCTGGGTATTCGGTCCGGCCTGGCGCCCGGCCGGCGAACTGGCGCGCATCCTGGCCCCGCTGTGCTTCCTGGGCTTCATCGCCAGCCCCTTGAGTTATGTATTCTTCGTCGCCGGCAAACAGAAGATGGAGCTGCTGTGGCAGGTCGCGCTGTTCCTGATGACCTTCGCCGTGTTCGTTGCCCCCTTGACGCTGCACCAGAGCCTGCTGACGTACGCGATCGGCCGCTCCCTGCTCTACCTGGTCTACCTCTACCTGTCGCACCGCTACTCGCGTCCGCGCGCCATCGCGACTGCCGCCGCCCCGGTTCCGCATCCCTGAGCGGACAGCCGGCAAGGACCGGAACGACTGCGGCAGCCCGAACAGCTGGCTGGCCACCTGCAACGGCCGGCGTCACCGCCTGGTCGCCGATGAAGCGCTGGGGCGTCAAGGCGGACGACAAGGTCGGCGTGAAGAGATCGCGCAGGACCGATGGTTGATGTCCCTGGCGACCGGGCCGCTTCGGGTTCGATGATTGCTCCGTGACCACGCATCGTTTAGTATGGGCGCCACGTTTTCACGAGGCTTCACCATGACCACACGCGGCACGTCCACCGCCCTTCTTCGCCTGCTGACCGTTTCCCTTGTCGCCGCCGCCGCGCTGGCCGGCTGCAAGGACCGGCAAGCGCCCGCTCCCGCTCCTTCGCAGCCGGTCGTACAGCAGAAGGCCGAACCAATGGTGACCCGGGAACAGGCGATGGCGACGCTGATGGCGCTGCCGGAAGTGAAGACCTGGTCGGCCGAGATCGAGAAGCGCTCGAAGGGTAAGGCGCACGGCGCCATCATCGAGGACGACCAGCAGCCGCGCACGATCAACGGGCGCCAGTACTGGCAAATGAGTTTCGTCGAAAACCGCGCCGACAAGGTGCAGCGGCGCGAAAGCTTCCTGGTGGCGCAGACCGGCGACCAGATCCTGGTCGAAGACTTCGAGAACGATTCGGTGATGTCGCTGGACGACTGGCGGCGCGGGATTCACCGGATACAGCTGAAGTCGGCGGACTGAGGCGCTCCGGCACGATTGAGCGGCATCAAGCTCGGCCGTCAGGCGCCGGGTATCTTGGCTAGGCCGCTGACCGATCGCCACCGTTTTGCGGTAGACGCGTGGCCCACTCCTCCCTCGGTTGGCGGCACCTGCCGCCTGATCATTTCGCGCTTTTCAACTCGCGGTGCTGTTTCGAATTGCATGCGTCGTACCGCGTGGGCACAAGTGCCCACCCTACGGTAACCCGGGGACTCGCGGCTTTCTCGATTTGCATATGCTGTACAGCGTGGACTCGGGAGTCCACGCGGTACAACCCGTGAACACCACACGCGGTACGCGGTAGTTTCGTAGCGTGGGTATTCGTGGTGCTGGCATTTAGCCAGCCCCACTACCCATGCCGTGTCCCCGCTTGCATACCGCAGCCGGCGCACGGCAGTCCGAAAAATCATCCCCCCAGATGCGAAATCAGCATCCGGCGCTGGTCAACTTCCTCTTGCTCGCGCCCATTGTGCGCATCCACCGACAATCCCACCGCCATGATGTCGATGAGCAGCAGCTGCAGGATCCGCGAAATCATCGACAGGAAGCTGGTGCTGTCCTCGGCGTGGTCGACCGCCAGGCAGACGCTGGCCTTGCGCGCCAGCGGCGACTGGCTGTTGCCGATGGCGATCACGTCGGCGCCGGCGGCGCGGGCGATGTCGACCGCCTGCAGCAGCTCGGGCAGGCGGCCCGAGTTCGAGATGGCGATCACCACGTCGCCCGGACCCAGCAAATCCGCCGCCAGCGCGAACAGGTGGGCGTCGCCGTACAGCGCGGTCGGAATCCGGAAGCGGAAGAATTTATGTTGGCCATCGAGCGCCACCACGCGCGCATTGCCCATCGCGTAGAACTCGACGCGCCGCGCGCGGCTCACCAGGTCGATCGCGCGGTCGAGCGAGCGCACGTCCAGGCCGTCGCGGAATTTCAGGATCGCCGACACGGTGTTGTCGATCACCTTGGCCGACAAATCGTGGGTACTGTCGCTGTTGCGCACCTGGCTGTGGCGCACCGGAATGGCGCCGGTCAGGCTGCTCGCGAACTTGAGCTTGAAGTCGGCCAGGCCGAGGAAGCCGAGCGAGCGGCAGAAGCGGATCACGGTCGGCTGGCTCACCTCGGCCAGGCGCGCGATGTCGGCGATCGGCTCGTTCAGCACCAGGCGCGGCTGCTCCAGCACCAGGCTGGCGACGCGCTGCTCGGCCGGCGTCAGCTCCGGCTGCAGGTGCTTGATGCGTTCCATCAGCGTGTTGGCGCCGCTGCGCCCGCGCAGGTGCTCGGACAGGATGGTCGCCACGCCGTGGAAGGCCGGGTGCGGCGTGGTGATGACGTAGGTCGGAATGCTCGACAGGTAGCTTGAAAACCGCCCCTTCGCCTCGAAGCGGGCGCGGAACGGCGAGCGCGCGAAATATTCCGTCATGCGCGGCACGATGCCGCCGCCGATGTAGACGCCGCCAAAGGCGCCCAGCGTCACCGCCAGGTTGGCCGCGGCGCCGCCCAGCATGCCGCAGAAAACTTCCAGCACTTCCAGGCACAGCGGGTCGGCCTCGTCGAGCGCGCCGGCGACGATCTGCGCCGCCGTGCGCGCCCTGGTGTCCGCCACGCCGTTGCGCTGGGCCAGCGCCAGGTACATCAACTCCATGCCCGGTCCCGAGATCAGGCGCTCGTTCGAGACGTGCTGCCATTCGCGCCAGGCGTACTGCAGGATGGCGAACTCGCGCTCGTCGCTCGGCGCGAAGTTCACGTGGCCGCCCTCGCTGCCGAGGGTGACGAAACCGTCGGCGGTCGGGATCAGGCCCGACACGCCCAGGCCCGTGCCCGGACCGAGCACGCCGATCACCGAGCCGGCGGCCGGCTTGCCGTCGCCCACCTGCAGCAGGTCCGCGGACTGCAGCACCGGAATGGCCATCGCCAGCGCCGTGAAGTCGTTCACCACCAGCAGCGTCGACAGGCCCAGCTCGCGCCGCAGCGCCTCGGTCGAGAATTCCCAGGCGCGGTTGGTCATGCGCACCTGGTCGCCGTGCACCGGATTGGCCACCGCGAAGGCGGCGTGGTGCAGGCCCGGGCCGTCATGCTCGGCCAGGTAGTGCCGCAGCAGCGGCCCGATGCCGTCGAAGCGTTCGCACTCGAGCACCGCGACCGAGCGGAACACGCCGGGCGCGGTCTGCAGCGCGAAGCGCGCATGCGTCGCGCCGATGTGGGCCAGCAGGCGCGGGCCGTCGGCGAAGGCGGTGCGCGCGAACTTCTCGGGCTCCTGCCCGCTCTCCATCAGGCGACCTTACCGAACCAGGCGCCGTAAGGCGGCAGCGTGACGCGGCCGTTGGCGGCCTCGCCCGGCAGGCCGTGGCCTTCGAGGACCTGCGCGTTCGCCGACTCCGGCCAGTCGAACGACACGGGTTCGTTCGACAGGTTGAAGGCGGCCAGCACGGTCGGCTCGCCGTCCAGCGTGCGGCGCAGCGCCAGCACCGGTTCCGGCGCGTCGAAGAAGGAGATGCCGCCGCGGGTCAGCTGCGGCAGCGCCTGGCGCCAATGGATGATGCGGCGCGCGGCGTTCAGGGCCGAATCCTTGTCGGCTTCCTGTACCGATGCGGCGGCGGCGATGTGCGGCGCGGCCGCCGGCAGCCAGGGCGTGCCGGTGGTGAAGCCGGCGTTCGGGGTCTCGTTCGTCCACGGCATCGGCGTGCGGCAGCCGTCGCGGCCCTTGAACTCGGGCCAGAAGGTGATGCCGTAGGGGTCCTGCAGCAGTTCGAACGGCACGTCCGCTTCCGGCAGCGCCAGCTCGTCGCCCTGGTACAGGCAAGGCGTGCCCTTCAGCGACAGCTGCATCGCCAGCACCATCGCCGCGAACGCGGCAGGCGCATCCTCGCCCTTCCAGCGCGTCACGACGCGGATCGCGTCGTGGTTGCCGACCGACCAGGAGGCCCAGCCGCCCTGCACCCGCGCCTCGAATTCCTCGACCTGGGTGCGGATGTGCCTGGCCGTGAATTCCGGGGTCAGCAGGTTGAAGCTGTAGGCCATGTGCAGCTTGTCGCCGTCGGCCGTGTACTCGGCCATGCAGGCCAGGGCGTCGTCGGCGCCGACTTCGCCGATCGACACCGCGCCGTATTCGTTCAGCAGCGCGCGGATCTTCTGCAGGAAGGCGATGTTCTCCGGACGCGTCTTGTCGTAGATGTGCGCCTGCATGCCGTAGGGATTGACGTCGGTGACGGACGCCGTGTCGCGCTTGGTCGCCGGCGGGTTGCTGCGCAGCCCGGTGTCGTGGAAGTGGTAGTTGCAGGCGTCCATGCGCACGCCGTCGACGCCGCGCTCGAGCCAGAAGCGCAGTGCGTCCAGGTGGGCCTGCTGCACGTCCGGGTTATGGAAGTTCAGCTGCGGCTGGCTGACCAGGAAGTTGTGCATGTAGTACTGCTTGCGGCGCGTGTCCCACTGCCAGGCGGAGCCGCCGAAGACCGACATCCAGTTGTTCGGCGGGTTGCCGTCCGGTGCGGCGTCGGACCAGACGTACCAGTCGGCCTTCGGATTGTCGCGGCTGGAGCGGCTTTCGACGAACCACGGGTGGGCGTCGGCGGTGTGCGCCATCACCTGGTCGATCATGATCTTCAGGCCCAGGCTGTGCGCCTTGGCGACCATGGCGTCGAAGTCGGCCAGGGTGCCGAACAGCGGATCGACGTCGCAGTAGTCCGAGATGTCGTAGCCGAAGTCCTTCATCGGCGACTTGAAGAAGGGCGACAGCCAGACGATGTTCACGCCCAGGCTGGCAATGTAGTCGAGCCTGGCGGTGATGCCGGGGATGTCGCCGACGCCGTCGCCATTGGTGTCGAGGTAGCTGCGCGGATAGACCTGGTAGATGATGGCTTCGCGCCACCAGTCGTTCTGTTGCGTGGGAGTCTGGGTCATGATGGAGGTTCGGTAAGTGATTCGGTTGGTGGTTTTTACGCAATATACAGCAGCTTTTTCAACTTTACAATCTGGAGCAGGAGCGCGTATATATGCGAATTTCCTTTGCATTCAAAGGCTTGCGTGCAAATAGTATTTGCAGTCTGCACAACAAAAGTAGCTAAACTACGGTTCAGTGAATCAAGCATTATTTTCCTGTTGCAAAGACCCTGCCGGCGTCATAGCATCCCGGGTTAATTCACTTCCAGGACGAGTCCATGAACCAGCCGACCACGCCCTCCAGCGGGCGCATGCCCCGCCAGATCCCGTACATCATCGCCAACGAAGGTTGCGAGCGCTTCAGCTTCTACGGGATGCGCAACATCCTGACGCCCTTCCTGATCTCGACCCTGCTCTTGTTCCTGCCGGAGTCCGAGCGCACCGGCGAAGCCAAGCACGTGTTCCACACCTTCGTGATCGGCGTCTACTTCTTCCCGCTGCTGGGCGGCTGGCTGGCCGACCGCTACTTTGGCAAGTACAACACCGTGTTCTGGCTCAGCCTCGTGTACTGCGCGGGCCACGCCTGCCTCGCCATCTTCGAGGACAACGTCAAGGGCTTCTATCTCGGCCTGGCCCTGATCGCGCTCGGCTCGGGCGGCATCAAGCCGCTGGTGTCGAGTTTCGTGGGCGACCAGTTCGACCAGACGAACAAGGACAAGGCGAAGATCGTGTTCGACGCCTTCTACTGGATCATCAACTTCGGCTCCTTCTTCGCCTCGCTCCTGATGCCGCTGTTCCTGAAGAACTACGGCCCCTCGGTCGCCTTCGGCATCCCCGGCATCATGATGTTCATCGCGACCATGGTGTTCTGGAGCGGGAAGAAGAAGTACGTGCACGTGCCGCCGGCCGCGCCGAACCCGCACTCGTTCTCGCGCGTCTCGCGCACCGCCCTGTCGACCAACGGCCCGGGCCGCACCGTGGCGATGGTCGGCCTGTTCGGCGCGATCGCTTCGCTCCTGATGTCCCCGCAGTGGGGCTTCGTGATCGCGGCCTGCACCGCCCTGGTGCTGCTGCTGGCCTTTGTCGGCGCCGGCATCTCGATGCAGCTCGAACGCGCGCGCGGCCACCATCCGGACGAAGCGGTCGACGGCGTGCGCGCGGTGCTGCGCATCCTGGTCGTGTTCGCGCTGGTCACGCCGTTCTGGTCGCTGTTCGACCAGAAGGCCTCGACCTGGATCGTGCAGGCCAATTCGATGACCACCCACTTCTCGGTGTTCGGCAACGAATTCACCCTGCTGCCGGCCCAGATGCAGGCGCTGAACCCGCTGCTGGTGATGCTGCTCATCCCCTTTAACAACCTGGTGCTGTTCCCGCTGCTGGAAAAGTTCGGCCTGCGGCCAACGGCGCTGCGCCGCATGACGGCCGGCATCGCCTTCTCGGCCCTGTCGTGGCTGGTGATCGGCGCGATCCAGGTCTCGATGGACGCCGGCACCCCGACCTCGATGGCCTGGCAGATCCTGCCCTACGCCTTGCTGACCATGGGCGAAGTGCTGGTCTCGGCCACCGGCCTCGAATTCGCCTACAGCCAGGCCCCGGCCTCGATGAAGGGCGCGATCATGGCGCTGTGGAGCCTGGCCGTCACGGTCGGCAACCTGTGGGTGCTGGTGGTGAACGCGGCGGTCAAGAACGACGCCGTGGTGAATTCGATCGCCGACTCGGGCCTGTCCGTGATCGCCTTCCAGATGTTCTTCTTCGCCGGCTTCGCGGCGCTGGCCGCCATCGCGTTCGGGCTGTACGCCAAGCGCTACAAGATGGTGGACCACTACCGCAGCAGCGAAGGCACGAAGGCGCCGGCGGCGGCCAAGGTCTGAGCCGCCTCGCCGCGGCGGGATGCCGCCGCCGCGGCACGTAGGGTGGGCACGCCGTGCCCACGCGTTACGCACGTACCGGTCATCGTTGGCGGAGAAGTGTCGCCCGCGGGGTGACCGCCAGCCGCGATACCGCATGACGGGCTTCGCTCATCGCTAACGAGCGACATACCGCTGCAGCAGGTGCAAGGATGCACCCGTAACGCGTGGGCACGGCGTGCCCACCCTACAAGTGCCGGGCTTTCAGCAAACCCTAGTAAAATTACATCAGCAGTCTACCCCGGCTCAGCTGATCTCTAGAGTGTCATCTAGCAAAGCTGTAGCAAAATTACGTCAACCGTAACCTCAGCCGAACATGATTCGATACGCTCGCCTCCCCGTCCTCCTCGCCGCCGCCTTCAGCGCCTCCGCCCACGCCGCCATTCCCCTGGAGACCTGCGACAGCCCCGCCTTTGCGCAGACGCTGGCCGCGGCGCCGCAGGCCTTCGAGGCGCGCGCCGTCTGGCTCGACCGCCGGCTGGCGAAGTGGCCGGGGGCGCCGCGCGATCGCAGCTACCGGCTGTACCACTCCCCGACTTCCAGTATCGAAGCGAAGGTGGGCGGCAAGGTGGCCGGCGCCGCCGGCGCGCTCCAGCTCGACGTCGTCAACGCCGTCCCGCCGGATGCCGCCGAACGCTTCAAGTACGTTCCCGATGGCGCCGTGCTGGCGGTGCGCGAGGCCGATCTCGAACGCCTCCCGTCCCTGCACCGCGAACAGCTGGTGCTGGTGCGCGAGGGGCCGGACGGCACGGTCCTGGCCGCGACCCGCCTGCAGGCGGCCGGCGCGCTCGACGACCTCTACGCCGAAGCCGGGCAAATATCCGATCTCGGCGCCACGCCGACAAAAAAGCACACCGGCTTCAGGCTGTGGGCGCCGACCGCGCAGCAGGCGGCCGTGTGCGTGTTCGAGACCGGCAGCAGCCGCGCCGGCACCGTGTACCAGCTGAGCCTCGACGCCGCCACCGGGGCCTGGAGCGCCCAGGTCCCGGGCGATCTCTCGGGCCGCTACTACAGGTACGCCGTCGACGTGGTCGCCGCCGGCGCCGGCGTGGTGCGCAACCTGGTCACCGACCCGTACTCGGTCAGCCTCACCACGGATTCGCAGCGCAGCTACATCGCCGACCTCGACGCGCCCTCACTCAAGCCCAAAGGCTGGGACAAGGAGAGCGCGCCGCGCACCGTAAAAGCCGCCACCGACATGGCCGTCTACGAACTGCACGTGCGCGACTTCTCGCGCGACGACGAGACCGTGCCGCCCGCGAAACGCGGCAAATACGCGGCCTTCGGCGAAGCGGAGTCGAACGGCATGCGCCACCTGAAGGCGCTCGCAAAAGCGGGCATGACCGACATCCACCTGCTGCCGGTGTACGACATCGCGACCATCCCCGAGCGGAATTGCGCGCTGCCGCGGCCAGCGGGTGCGCCGGACGGCGAAACCCAGCAGGCGCTGATCCGCAAGACCGCGCACACCGACTGCTACAACTGGGGCTACGACCCCTGGCACTACAACGCGCCGGAAGGCAGCTACGCCAGCGACCCGGCCGACGGCGCGCGCCGCATCGTCGAATTCCGCGAGATGGTGATGAACCTGCACCGCGCCGGCCTGCGCGTCGGGCTCGACGTGGTCTACAACCACACCTTCGTCGCCGGCCAGGACGGGAAATCGGTGCTCGACCGCATCGTGCCCGGCTACTACCACCGCCTGGATGCCAAGGGCGGCGTCGAGCGCTCGACCTGCTGCGACAACACCGCCACCGAGAACCGCATGATGGGGAAACTCATGATCGATTCGAGCGTGCTGTGGGCCAAGCACTACAAGATCGACTCCTTCCGCTTCGATTTGATGGGCCACCAGCCGCGCGACACCATGGAGCGCCTGGAAGCGGCGGTGAACAAGGCGACCGGCCGCAAGGTCCAGCTGATCGGCGAAGGCTGGAATTTCGGCGAAGTGGCGAACGGCGCGCGCTTCGTGCAGGCCTCCCAGCTGTCGCTGAACGGCAGCGGCATCGGCACCTTCAGCGACCGCGGGCGCGATGCGGCGCGCGGCGGCGGCGCGGGCGACGCCGGCGACGCCGTCGTCAGGCAGCAGGGCTGGATCAACGGCCTGGTCTACGACGCCAACGCCAGGGCCGGCGAGCGCCCGGCCAGCGAGCTGCTGCGCACCGCCGACATGGTCCGCATTGGCCTGGCCGGCACCCTGCGCGCCTACCCGCTCACGACCTACGACGGCAGCACCCGCAAGCTGGAGGATATCCGCTACGGCGACCAGCCGGCCGGCTATGCCAGCCAGCCGGGCGAGACCGTCAACTACGTCGAGAACCACGACAACCAGACGCTCTACGACAGCAACGCGCTCAAGCTGCCGCTGGCGACCACTACCGCCGACCGCGCCCGCGTGCAGGTGCTGGGCCTGGCGCTGACCGCCTTCAGCCAGGGCGTGGCCTACTTCCACGCCGGCTCGGACATCCTGCGTTCGAAATCCCTGGACCGCAACAGCTTCAACTCGGGCGACTGGTTCAACCGCCTCGACTGGACCTACCAGACAAATTACTTCGGCACCGGCCTGCCGCCCGCCGACGACAACGCGAAGGACTGGCCGCTGTTCAAGCCGCTGCTGGCGAATCCGGCCCTGCGCCCGGAACCGCGCGACATCGCCTTTGCGCGCGACGCCTTCCGCGACCTGCTGGCGATCCGCGCCAGCTCGACCCTGCTGCGCATGCGGTCGACCGACGACGTCGTCCAGCGCCTGCGCTTCTTCAACACCGGGCCGAAACAGGAGCCGACCGTGATCGCGGCGCATATCGACGGCCGCGGCTATACGGGCGCGCGCTTTGCCGGCCTCACTTACCTGATCAACGTCGACAAGGTCGCCCACGTCGTGGTCGACCCGCAGGCCGCCGGCCGCCGCATGCGGCTGCACCCGGTGCACACGGCAAAGACCGCAGGGGACAAGCGCGCCGCCAGCGCCGGCTACAAGAGCGACAGCGGCACCTACAGCATTCCGCCGCGTACCGCCGTCGTCTTCGTCGAGGATTGAGGAGCGGGCGCGGCACCAGCCGGCCGGCCGCGCTCAGTGCTGGCCGCCGCCCTGCTCCAGGGCGAGCGACATGGCCTGGGCCAGCGCCGGCAGCGTGTAGGGCTTGCGCAGGAACTGGACGTGCAGCGTTTCCAGCCGTCCGGGATCGACCAGGTAGCCGCTGGTCAGCACCACCGGCAGGCCGGGGTGGTGGCTGGCGAGCCAGTTGACCAGGCCGATCCCGTCCATACTGCCCGGCATCATCACATCCGACAGCACCAGGTCGATCGCGCTGTAGTCGGCCTCGAGCGCCGCGTCGGCGCTGTCGACCACCGTGATCTCGGCGTCGAGCACGGACAGCAGCGACGACATGGTCTCGGCCACTACCGGGTCGTCCTCGACGCACAGGATGCGTGCGCCGGCCAGCGCGTGCGCCGGCACCTCCGGCGCGGCCGCCTGCGGCGCCTCCGCCGCTTCGGCGCTGCGCGGCAGCAGGATGCCGACCGTGGTGCCGACCTGCTCGCGGCGGATGAACGCGATGCCATGACTCTGGCTGGCGAAGCCATAAACCTGCGATAGTCCGAGGCCGGTGCCCTTGCCGACCGACTTGGTCGTGAAGAAGGGCTCGAATGCCTGGCGCGCGGTCTGCTCGGACATGCCCTCGCCGTCGTCGGTCAGGGTGATCAGAACATACTCGCCGGCCAGGTTCGCCGCTTCCGGCAGGCCGGGGTCGGGCAAGACCGTGTTGGCGGCGGCCAGCACCAGGCTGCCGCCATCGGGCATCGCATCGCGCGCGTTGCTGGCCACGTTCAGCAGCGCGGCGTCGAGCTGCGCCGGGTCGACCGAGACCGCCCACAGGTCGGGCGCCATGCGCAGGCTGAAGCGCACCCCTGGACCGATCGCGCCGGTCAGCATCTCGGCGGACGCATGCAGGTACATGGGCAGGTCGAGGACGACGTTGTTCAGGGGCTGGCGCCGCGCATACGCCAGCAGCTGCTGGGTCAGCGATGCGCCGTGGCTGGCCGCGCGGCGGATGCTGTCCAGCGCGCGCACCAGGCGCTCGTTGGCGTCCTTTGCCAGCAGCATGCGCAGCAGCGTTTCCGAACCCGAGATCACCTGCAGGATATTGTTGAAGTCATGGGCGACGCCGCCCGTCAGGCGCCCGAGCGACTCCAGGCGGCGCGCCTCGGCCAGTGCCGTCTCGACCCGGCGCCGCTCGCCGATCTCGCGCTCCAGCGAGGCGGTGCGTTCTGCCACCGCGAGCTCGAGCGCGCCGGCATGCCGTTCCAGGGCCCGCCACTGGTCGCGCACGGCGAACTGGAGCCGGCGTGCACGCAGGGCCGAGCGGATCGACATCAGCAGCACCTCGCGCGAGGTCGGACGTTCGACCAGCGTGACGTTGCCGATCCGCGCCAGGCGCGCGAAACGGTTGCTGTCGACCCTGGCCAGGTCCGGGCCCGCCAGCGTCAGCAGCGGCAGGTCGGACCATGCCGGCTGGCGCCGCAGGCTGGCGTCCAGGCCGTCCAGCGAACACCGGTCCAGCCCTTCCTCGGTGACGATGGCGCACCAGGCCTGCTCGTCCAGGCAGGCGTAGAAAGCGGCAGCATCGGCGCACGCGCGCATCGCGACGCCCTCGTCCTCCAGCATGCGGCCCAGCGCGGCGGCGTCGCCTTCGACCGGCGCGAAGACGACGACGCGGGCCGTTCCGGCCTCAGGTTTCAAGGTTCGCCACTCCCACCTCGTCCACCGGCACGCCGATGCGCGCGCCGATCTCGATGCCGGCATCGGTCAGGCGCAGTTCGCGCACGTCGTGCTCGTGCCGGCCATCGCGCCGCTTCAGGACGCAGATCGCCTTGTGGACCACGTTGTCGTGCTCGTAGTAGCGCAAGGAGATGATGTTGTCGGTGATGATGCTCAGCGCATCCGGCTCCTTCGAGGTATCGAGGCGGGCCGAATGGGCGCCGATGATGATCGAGGTCACGTTCATGTTGCTCAGATACGAGAACAGCTCGTTCATCTGCAGCAGCAGCGACTTCTCTTCGCGGATCACGTCGAGGTAGGAGTTGATGCAGTCGATGATGATGAGGCGCGCGCTACGGTCCTCGACAATGCGCCTGACGTTCCAGATGAATTCCCCGGGCGAGATGCGCGAGGGATTGACGCGGCGCAGGTGAAAGCGGCGCCGCTCATCGGAGTCGGCGTCCTGGTGCATGTGCGCGACCATGCGCGAACGCAGCGTGCTCTCGGATTCGTCGAAGCTGAAGTAACCGACGTGGCAGCCGCTTTGCACCGCGGACAAGGCGTATTGCAGGGCCACCGTGGATTTGCCGACGCCCGAAGGGCCGACGATCATCGTCGAGCTGCCGGCGGTGAGCGCACCGCCGACCAGGCGGTCGAGATTGGCGACATTGCTGGCGATGTCGAGGGTCTCGTCGTCGCGCTGGTGCTCCTGCGCGATCAGGCTGGGAAACACCAGGATCTCGTTCTTCTGGATCGCGTAGTCGTGCCAGCCGCTCTGGAAGTCGCCGCCGCGCAGCTTGACGACACGCATGCGCCGGCGCGCCGCCCCGAAGCTGCGCTCGAGCTGCTCGAGCGTCACGACGCCGTGCACGGCGCTCTGCAATTCGTATTCGCGGCCGTCGGCCGTGAGGTCGTCAAGCATCAGGACCGTGGCCCCGAGCGCGGACAGCCGCTGGCGCAGGTCGATGATCTGGCGCCGGTAATGCGCGCTGTCGCGCGCCAGCAGGCGCACCTCGACCATCGAATCGATGACGACGTGCACGGCGCCGCTGGCGGCGATGGTGTCGGCGATGCGGCTCACCAGTGCGGACAGCTCGGTATCGGTCGGCAGCAGGATCGTCTGCGCCGACCCCGCATCCGGCGGCAAGGGCATGATTTCCTCGATGTCGATGCCGTCCAGGGACCAGCCGTGGCTGTTCGCGGTGGCCAGCAGCTCGGCGCGGCTTTCGGACAGGGTGACATACAGGCAGCGCTGGCCCAGCGATGCGGCATGGATCAGGTAACGCAGGCCCAGGGTGGTCTTCCCGGTGCCGGGCCGGCCTTCGATCAGGTGGACCCGCTGGCGAATCAGGCCGCCACGCAGGATGGCGTCCAGCTCGGGGATGCCAGTGGGAACACGTTCAATATCGAGATTCATGGCTGCCTTTTGCGTTAGATAAGAAATCGCTGCAGCTGACGATCAGCAGACGTCAGAGCATTTTAGATCATGCAGGCGGCATTTGTTATTCTTGTAATAACAATGGTGTGCAGCAATAAAATGCCTGGCGTTGCGTCCGCGCGGCAAGAAACGGACGCGGCTGCCGTACATCGGGGAATGAACTGCCATTACAATACGACATCATCCGGCACCGGCCGGCACAGCATCCAGGGCTTCGGCACACACGATGAAAACGCGCCCCTACCTCTCCGACATCAGCCTCAAGCCCTCGGCCCAGGCCCATGCCGGCAGGTTTCCGTTCTCCCTGCCGGTGGTGCGCTCGCTGGGCCAGCTCACGCTGCATCCGCAGGTGACCTTCTTTGTCGGCGAGAACGGCTCGGGCAAGTCGACGTTGCTCGAAGCGATCGCAGTGGCGATGGGCTTCAATGCCGAAGGCGGCAGCCGCAACTTCCGCTTCGCCACGCGCGCATCGCATTCGGGCCTGCACGAACACCTGCGCCTGGCGCGCGGCATCGCGCTGCCGCGCGACGGCTACTTCCTGCGCGCCGAGAGCTTTTTCAACGTCAGCACGGAGATCGAGCGGCTCGGCGTGGCCGGTGCGTACGGCGGCAGGCCCCTGCACGAGCAATCGCACGGCGAAGCCTTCCTGACCCTGTTCATGGAGCGATTCAGAGGTAACAGCTTCTACGTGCTCGACGAACCGGAAGCCGCCCTCTCCCCGCAGCGCCAGCTGGCCATGCTCAGCCGCCTGCACGACCTGGTGCAGGACGGCAGCCAGTTCCTGATCGCGACCCATTCGCCGATCCTGATGGCCTACCCGAACGCGACGATCTACGAATGCGGCGCGCAGGGCATCCGCAAGGTGGGGTACGAGGACACCGAGCACTACCGCGTGATGCACGACTTCATCGCCAACCCGCAGCGCATGCTGAAGGTGCTGCTGGCGCCGTGAATATGAACTGCGGCTAACGCAGCCGGATCTCCGCCACCATCTCCTGGTTGCAGTCGATGCCGATCTCGACGAAGCCGAAGCTCTTGTAGAAGGCGCTGGCGCGCGCGTTGTGCGGGTGGTAGCAGATGTTGATGACCTCGACGTCCGGCGCGGCCTTGATCTCTTCGAGCAGGAGTGCCATCGCGCGCCGCCCGATGCCCTGCGACTGCAGCGGGAAGTCGACCATGAAGCGGTAGATGCCGTAGTAGCCGGGCCGGCCATCGTCCTCGCGGTTGTACATCGCGAAGCCGACCGGACGCTCGTCCTGGTAGATCGCGCGCGGCACCAGGCAGGCATAGAACTTCGCCTGCGCGATCGAATACGCGTTGGTGTGCAGCAGATCGCGCTGGTGCGCGGGCAGCTCCATGTCCATCAGCGACTCGAAGTTCTCTTCGGTGACGTCGCGCAGGGTGATCGTCACGGCGTCACACATCCAGGTGCGAAATAAGCAGCTTGCGCTTCTCGATATCCCCATCCTGCTCGGCCTGGGCACCGAGCGAGATCCCGACCGCCATGATGTCGATCAGCAGCAGCTGGAGGATGCGCGAGATCATCGACAGGAAGGTGGTGCTGTCCTCCGTATGATCGACCGCGAGGCAGACATTGGCCTTCTTCGCCAGCGCCGACTTGCTGCTGGTGATGGCGATCACGCTGGCGCCGGCCTGGCGCGCGGCGTCCACCGCTGCCAGCAGCTCGGGCGCCTGGCCCGCCGTCGAGATCGCGACCACGACGTCGTTCGGTTTGAGCAGTTCGGCCGCCAGCTGGAACAGGTGGGCGTCGCCGTGGGCCGTGGTCGGGATGCGAAAGCGGAAGAATTTATGTTGGCCGTCCAGCGCCACCACGCGCGCATTGCCCATCGCGTAGAACTCGACCTTGTTCGCGCGGCGCAGCATCTCGATGGCGCGGTCGATCGCGTGCACGTCGAGCCCGTCGCGGAATTTCAGGATGGCCGAGACCGTGTTGTCGATCACCTTGGCCGACAGATCGTGGGTGCTGTCGCTCATGCGCACCTGGCTGTGGCGCACCGGGATCGAGCCGGTCAGGCTGCCGGCGAACTTCAGCTTGAATTCGGCCAGGCCCTGGAAGCCGAGCGAGCGGCAGAAGCGGATCACGGTCGGCTGGCTCACGTCCGCCAGGCGCGCGATCTCGGCGATCGGCTCGGACAGGACCTTCCTCGGATGCTCCAGCACCAGGGCGGCCACGCGCTGCTCGGCCGGCGACAGTTCGTGCTGCAGGTGCTGGACGCGCTCCATCAAAGTGTTCGCGCCGCTGCGCCCGCGCAGGTGTTCGGACAGGATCGTCGACACGCCGCGCAGCGCCGGGTTCGGCGTCATGATGACGTAGGTCGGGATCGCGGCCAGGTAATCGCTGAAGCGCCCTTTCGCCTCGAAGCGCGCGCGGAACGGCGACGTCGCGAACCACTGCGCGATGCGCGGCACGATGCCGCCGCCGATGAAGATGCCGCCGAAGGCGCCCAGCGTCACCGCCAGGTTGGCCGCCGCGCCGCCGAGCATGCCGGCGAAGCATTCGAGCACTTCCAGGCACAGCGCGTCCTGGTCGTCGAGCGCGCAGGCGACGATCTCGGCCGCAGTACGGGCCGGCGCATCCACGCCGTTGCGCTCGGCCAGCGCGCGGTAGACCAGCTCCATGCCGGGGCCGGACAGGATGCGCTCGTTCGAGACGTGCGGCCACTCGCGCCAGGCGTACTGCAGGATCGCGAACTCGCGCTCGTCGGCCGGGGCGAAGTTCACGTGGCCGCCTTCGCTACCTAAGGTGATGAAGCCGTCCGCGGTCGGGATCACGCCCGATACGCCGAGACCGGTGCCGGCGCCGAGCACGCCCGCCACCGCATGCGGCGCCGGCTTGCCGCCGCCGACCTGCAGCACGTCGCTGGCCTGCAATCCGGGCAGCGCCATCGCCAGCGCGGTGAAATCGTTGACGATCAGGAGGGTCGACCAGCCCATGGTCCTGCGCACCTCGTCGGTGGAGAATTGCCAGTCGCGGTTGGTCATGCGCACCAGGTCGCCGCTGATCGGGTTGGCCATCGCAAAGGCCGCGTGCGCGATGCGCTCGCCGCCGTGCTCGTCGAGATAGGCGTTCAGCAGCGGGACGATGCCGCCGTAGTCGTCGCAGCGCAGGACCGCGGTCTGGCGCAGCACGCCGGGCGCCGTCTCGAGCGCAAAGCGGGCATGGGTGGCGCCGATGTCGGCCAGCAGGCGCGGGCCGTCGGCGTAGGAAGCACGGCTGTTCTTGTGTTCGTTGTCTGGTACGGTGCTCATTTCATGACTGCTGGGATACCTCTGGAGCCATACAGGATAGCATTGTTTGATTGCTACCAGATGGGTATCTGCGGCCGGGCCCCGCATCGCTGCCCGGCGGCGCGCTATCGTGCTAGCCTTCCCTCTTCGGCTCGCAGGAGTAGGAACGTTCCGCTTCCTTGAACACGGTCACGCTGGTCAGCGTACCGGCGCCGTCATATCCGAGCCCGATCGTCTGCTTGTCCGGCATGAGCAGGCTCAGCGACATCGTACGGCCGGCATCGTCGAAGGTGAACATCTCGGTCTGCGCGGCCGTGATGTCGAACTTCGTGCCGCCGATCTTCAGCACGTCGCCGTCGATCTCGACATCGGTGTCGCGGCGCACCAGCAGGTTCGTGTTGTCGAGGCAGCTGACCGTCTGCGTCTTCGCGCCGAGGAGGCCCGAGAACACGGCGCGCAGCGGCCTGGCGCTCAGCTTGTCGATGCCGCCGACCTCGCTGCACATGAGGCCGATGTCGTCGCGATTGATGACGACACTGCCCTTGCCGCCTTCGGCGGACTGCAGCAACAGGTCGCCGCCCTTGCCTTCGTCGACCGAAAACATGAACATCGCGCCGTAGCCGCCGTCCTTCTCGCGCTGGCGCGTCAGCATGACCTTCCTGGCATCGCGAAAATCCAGGTCCAGGCCGTTGGAGGAGGCCTTGCCGTCGGCGCCGACCTTCACGGTCGCATCCATCTTGTGCAGGTCGGGCTTGCGCAGGCAGGCGCCGCTGTAATCGCCGGCCACGAGGGGACCGACCACCTTCCAGTAATCCACGTTCGGCGGCGGCGTCTCCTCGGGCTGGATGTCGGTCTCGACCTGTTCGTCGCCCTCTGCCTGCGCCTGCGCCTGGGTTTCGTCAGCGTCAGCGGATTCGTCCTTGTCCTTGCTGCAGGCAGCCAGCAGGAGGGAAAGCGTGAGGGCGGACAGCAGTGCGGTGCGGCGGATCATGAGTGGCTCCAATGGATGAGAGCCCTCACGCTAGCACAATAGTTATCTTTTTTTCAATGCGACGCGAATAATCGTCCTGCCGGCGGCAGGATCTTCAACGCGGATACACGAATCCGGTCCGGATATCCATCGGCAGCAGCTTGCCGCCCTCGCGCACCATCAGCCGCTGCGGCGGCTCCTCGCCGGCCAGCGCGCGCCAGATGACGGGCAGGCCTTCGCCCTTGCGCAGCAACTCGTCGGTGCGTTCGAACACGTTGTTGCAGCCGGTGGCCTTGATCAGCGCCTGAACGACGGCGACCTTCCACAGGTCGACGCCGGCGGAATTGAACTGGCAGACCAGGTAGCCCGCGGCGCCGCCGTAGCTGTGCACCACCAGGCCCGGTAGGCCATCCTTTTCGCCATCGACCAGCTGCACCAGCGCCTGCGGGTCGGCGTCGTCCAGCGCATCGGCGCGGCGCTCGACGGCGGCCTGCACGCGCCGCTTGACCAGCGCGTGGTCGACCGGTTCGTCCTCGCGCAGGGTCCAGACGCGGGCGGCGATCTGCGATTTGGCGTTGTAGGCGGCGCGCGCCAGGAAGCGGCGCGACGAGGACTGCACGATGGCGGTGGCGCCCGGCTTGTTGCGTTCCTGCTGCTTGCCGTCGACCTTCTCGATGGCGGACAGGTAGATCCAGGGATCGCCGGCAAGGATGCTTTTCTCCTTGCCCTGTTTGATGGTGATGATGAGCATGTGGGGCTTTCGTTTCCAGGGGCGGGATGATACAGCAAGCCGCCCCTGTCCTGCTCCTGCGTTTGCCCGGGAGCGCGCGCTTACTTCTTCGCGGCCAGGCCCTTCAGCAGCGCCTCGTGGAAAGCCTTCGGATCCTGCATCTGCGGCGCGTGGCCCATCTCCGGGAAGGTGACCAGGGTCGCCTTCGGAATCGCCTTGGCCGTCTTCTGCGCCAGT
This sequence comes from Massilia haematophila, assembly GCF_042647645.1. Lineage (NCBI taxonomy): Bacteria > Pseudomonadati > Pseudomonadota > Betaproteobacteria > Burkholderiales > Oxalobacteraceae > Massilia > Massilia haematophila. The sequence continues at coordinate 3,189,716 of NZ_JBHRVV010000001.1, forward strand.
TCCGGATAATTGCCCAGCTTGGGGCGCAAGGCTTCCGGCGCGGCATCCTTGCCGATCGCGGTCGTGTCCTTCAGGCCGATCAGGAGCAGGGTCGGCATCGTCAACAGCGGGAACTCGTAGACCACCGGCTGGGTGTAGATCATGTCGTACAGCAGGGCCGAGTTCCAGGCGACGATCTCCTTGCCCGGACCGCGGTACATCCCGGCCAGCATCTGCACCCAGGGCTCGTATTCCGGCTTCCACTGGTTGACGTAATAGGTCGCCTTCTCGTAGTTGCGGATCCGGTCGGCCGTGGTCTGCAGCTCGCGCTGGTACCACTTGTCGACGCCCAGCGACGGCACGCCCAGCGCTTTCCAGTCTTCCAGGCCGATCGGATTGACCAGCACCAGCTGCTCGGTCTGCTGCGGGAACATCAGGCCGTAGCGCACCGCCAGCATGCCGCCGGTCGAGTGGCCCATGATGGTCGCGCTCTTGACGCCGACCGATTCGAGCAGCGCGCGCGTGTTCTCGGCCAGCTGCTGGAAGGTGTACTGGTAGTGCTGGGGTTTGCTGGACTTGCAGAAGCCGACCTGGTCAGGCACCACCACGCGGTAGCCGGCGCCTGCCAGCGCCTTCATGCTGCCTTCCCAGGTCGCGCCGCAGAAGTTCTTGCCGTGCATGAGAACGATGGTGCGGCCGTTCGCCTTGCCCTGCGGCGCGATGTCCATGTAGGCCATGTGCAGCTTCACGCCCTGGGAGGTGAAGTTGAATTGCTTGACCGGCGCCGGGTAGTCGAAGCCTTCGAGTTCGGGGCCGTAGGCCGGCTCGTTGGTAGACGTGTCGGCGGCGTGGGCGGCGGTCAGCGAGGCCAGGGAAAAGGCGATGGCCGAGGCGATGCGGGAGGTGCGATTGAGCGTCATGGCAGTGGCGGTCGGGTTATCGGAAGCACAAAGTCTAGCCGATATGCCAAAGGCGCGATGCTCCGGACCGTCGGGCGCCGGTGGTGTACCACGGTCGCGGAGCCCGTCGGCGCGCCGCTATCGATATGTCGAATCCGCGTGGGCACCAGTGCCCACCCTACAGGAAGCACCGCGGACCGTATGCTTTACCCCTGGCTGTGGCGGTAGGGTGAGCGCCACTGTCCGCCAGCGGGCCAGGTCAGTTCAAGCCGATCAGCGCCAGCTTGGCCGTGACCGGGAACTGCACCTTGCCCCCTTTGACCACGGCCGTGGTGCCCGTGTACCAGTCGCGCACGGTCTGGCCGTCCATGAACACGCCGGCGACCGGCACGGCGGTCGGCTTGTCCGCCGGCAGGTCCAGAGCCACCACCACGCGGTCGTTCGCATCCTTGGTTTCCCAGGTGCGCTTGAAGGTATAGGGGTAGTGCTGGATCATCTGGTGCACGCCGGCGCCGACGGCCGGGTGGGCCTGGCGGAAGCGGCCCAGTTTCAGCCAGTGTTCGCGCACGTCGCGCACGCGGTTCAGGCCGCGCTGGGCGTTCGAGGCCAGCTCGTCCCAGTTCATGAAGGAGCGCAGCGTGGCGTCGCCCTCAGCGCCCTCGACTTTCAACAGGCGCGCGGTCTCGTCTCCGTAGTAGATCTGGGCGGCGCCCGGCGCCAGCAGCAGCTTGGTGGCGGTCTCGTAGGGACGCTCGCGCATCGGGTCGTAGGGCGCGCCGTCGTCGTGCGAGCTGAGGTAGTTCAGCACCGAGGAATCCTTCATCGGGCCATGCAGCGCCTTCGAATACGCGCTGAACAGCTGCTCGTAGCTGTTGACGGCGTCGGTCTTCATGGCGAAGTTGATCAGGCTGTCGAAGCCCTGCTTCGGATAGTCGACCTTCATGCCGCCCAGGTCGTAGGCGTGGCCGTGCCCGATCGCGTAGCCGTAGACCTCGGCCGTCATGTAGAACGGCGTGTCGCCCAGCTTCTTCGACGGGTTGGCGCGCTTCCAGTCCTCGTAGGCTGCGCTCGCGACCTTTTTCAGGTCCTTCCACACGCCCGGCTCGGTGTGCTTGACGGTGTCGGCGCGGAAGCCGTCGAAGCCGTACTTGCGCACCCAGTCGGCGTGCCATTTCATCAGGTAGTAGCGCGGCGCGCGCGGGTAGCCGGTGCGCTTGAAGAAGTCGTCCAGTTCCTTCACCTCGCGCTCGTAGCGCCCTTCCTTCTTCCACTTCTCGACCAGCATCGGCGGCAGCGCGACGGCCTTGTTGCTGTCGGTGCGGATGTCCGGCAGGTTCTTCACCAGCGTGCAGTCGATGGTGCCGCGCGCGTCCTTGAAGTTGCAGGTCGGGCCGGTCCGCACCCAGTCCGATGGCCAGACCGGGTCCTTGTCCGTCACCGGACCGGTGTGGTTCATGACCACGTCGAGCAGCACGCGGATGCCGTGGGCGTGGGCGGTGTCGACCAGGGTGCGCACGTCTTCCTCGGTGCCGAGGTTGGCGTCGACCGCCGTGAAGTCGCGCGCCCAGTAGCCGTGGAAGCCGTAGCTCCTGCCGGTACCCTCGTCGGTGCTGCCGTGGATCTGCTCGACCGGGGGCGTGATCCAGATCGCGCTCACGCCCAGTTCGTTGAAGTAGCCCTCCTTGATCTTGGCCGTGATGCCCGCCAGATCCCCGCCCATGTAACCGCGCAGCTTGGCCGCGTCCGCCTTCCGGCCGTAGGCCAGGTCGTTGCTCGGGTCGCCGTTGTTGAAGCGGTCCGTCAGCAGGAAGTAGACGGTCGCGTTCTCCCAGACGAAGGGCTTGCTCGGCGCCGCCCAGGGCGCAGCGATCTGGGCTTGTGCCTGCGCGGCAAACGCGAACATCAGGGAAGCGGCAAGTGCGGGTAGTTTCATGCAGGGTTCCTGTGGTGGTGGGTCGAAATCAGGTAATCACGCTCGGTTGCGCGCGGCCGGTACGGGCGCGCAGTTCCGAGACCTTGTCGGCGATCGCGATCAGGCTCGATAAGGCCTGCTGCGTTTCCAGGTCGTGGCGGACCGGGTCGGCCTCGTAGCGTTCAAGGTAGACGCGGATGGTGGCGCCTTCGGTGCCGGTGCCTGACAGGCGGAACACGATGCGCGAACCGTCGGTCATGACGATGCGCACGCCCTGGCGCGAGGCGATGGAATTGTCCACCGGGTCGGTGTAGACGAAGTCGTCGGCCAGCGAGACGCGGTAGTCGCCCAGCGCCTGACCGGCGAGCGTCGGCAGCTTCTCGCGCAGCGCGGCCATCATGCCGTCGGCGGCAGTGGCATCGACGGCTTCGTAATCGTGGCGCGAATAATAGTTGCGCCCGAAGCGGGCCCAGTGCTCGGTCACCAGTTCGCCGACCGACTTGCCGGTGGCGGCGATGATGTTCAGCCAGAACAGCACGGCCCACAGGCCGTCCTTTTCGCGCACGTGATCGGAGCCGGTGCCGTAGCTCTCCTCGCCGCACAGGGTCGCCATGCCGGCGTCCATCAGGTTGCCGAAGTACTTCCAGCCGGTCGGGGTCTCGAAGCAGGACACGCCCAGCGCCTCGGCCACGCGGTCGGCCGCGGTCGACGTCGGCATCGAGCGCGCGATGCCCTTGATGCCGGCGGCATAGCCCGGCGCCAGCTTCGCATTCGCGGCGATGATGGCCAGGCTGTCCGAGGGCGTGACCGCGATGCCGCGCCCGACGATCATGTTGCGGTCGCCGTCGCCGTCCGAGGCCGCGCCGAACTCGGGCGCGTCGGGACCGTTCATCAGGGCGATCAGCTCGGCCGCGTTGACCGGGTTCGGGTCGGGATGGTGGCCGCCGAAGTCTTCCAGCGGTTCGGCGTTGATCACGGTGCCGGCGGGCGCGCCGAGGATGCCCTCGATGATGGCCTTGGCGTAGGGACCGGAGACGGCGCTCATGCCGTCGAAGCGCATCGTGAAGCCGCGTGCGAACAGGGCGCGGATGGCGTCGAAGTCGAACAGGCGCCCCATCAGTTCGGCGTAGTCGGCCACCGGGTCGATGACCTCGACCTGCATGCCTTCCAGCTGGACCGTGCCGATCTGGTCGAGGTTCACGGGCGGCGCATCGCTGATGCGGTAAGAGCGCAAGGCTTGCGTTTGCGCGAAGATCGCCTCGGTGATCTTCTCCGGCGCCGGGCCGCCGTTGGCGATGTTGTACTTGATGCCGAAGTCGCCGTCCGGACCGCCCGGGTTGTGGCTGGCCGACAGCACGATGCCGCCAAAGGCGGCATGCTTGCGGATCACGCAGCTCACGGCCGGCGTCGACAGGATGCCGCCGCGCCCGACCAGGATGCGCGCCACGCCATGGGCGGCGGCCATGTGCAGGATGGTCTGGATCGCGCTGCGGTTGAAGTAGCGCCCGTCGCCGCCCAGCACAAGGGTCTGGCCGGACAAGTCGCCCAGGGTCAGGAAGATGGCTTCGACGAAGTTCTCGAGGTAGCCCGGCTGCTGGAATTCGGTCACCTTCTTGCGCAGGCCCGAGGTGCCGGGACGCTGCCCGGCGAACGGCGTGGTCGCCACGGTGTTGATCGTCATGCTCCGCTCCTGTGTATGCATTCGTTTGTTAGCAAAACATTACGATACGACAGGGGCTGAAATCGTGGCGCAGGGTATTCGGATGCATAGGCTCGCGTGCAGCTATATCTCGTAGGGTGGGCACTCGTGCCCACGAGGTACGGGCGTCGCTGGCATACGTGCCCTCGAATGTTCGCTCGCGCGGCATGCTGCGGCCACGCGCTTCGAATATGTTTCGAGCGATGCTTCGCCGCCGCAGGTGGAAGGATACGTTCGTAACGCGTGGGCACGGGGTGCCCACCCTACGGGAGACATCGCGGCTCCTGGGCGCCTCAAGCCTGGTTCGGCGCCTTGTCCGTCACCGCCAGCGTCAGCAGTGCGGCCAGCAGCATGCTGGCGCCGCCCAGCACCAGGGTCTGCACGGTGTGGCCGTCGAAGAATTCGCGGGTCACGAAACCGAGCAGCAGGCCGCTGACGATCTGCGGGATCACGACGAAGAAGTTGAACAGGCCCATGAAGTAGCCCATGCGCCTGGCCGGCAGCGAACCTGCCAGGATCGCGTACGGCATGGTGAGGATACTGGCCCAGGCGACGCCGACGCCGATCATCGGCAGCATCAGCATGTCCCTGGAATCGATCAGGGCGATGCTCGCCAGGCTCAGGCCGCCGATGGCCAGGCAGGTGAAGTGCACGGTCTTGCGGCTGGTGGCGCGGGCGAACACGGGCAGGATGAAGGCGGCCAGCGCCGACACGCCGCTGTACACCGCGAACATGATGCCGACCTGGTTGCCGGCTTCCTGGAAGGCCGCCGACTGGGCGTCGCGCGTGCCCCAGACCACGTCGGCGATCGCGCTGCCGGTGTAGATCCACATCGCGAACAGCGCGATCCAGGTGAAGAACTGCACGAAGGCCAGCTGCACCATGGTCTTCGGCATCTTGCCGAAACCGCCGACGATCTCGGCCAGCGCCACGCCGATGTTGCGCGCGTGCTTGCGCTCGTGCTGGAAGCTGTCGAGGTCGGGCGGCGGCAGCTCGTCGGCGGTGAACACGGTCCAGCTGACGGCGACCATGAACACCAGCGCGCCGGCATAGAAGGAGTAGCGCACGCTGTCGGGGATCGTGCCGTCGACCGGCACGTTCGACACGCCGAGATGGGTGAAGATGGTCGGCAGCAGCGAGGCGATGACCGCGCCGCAGCCGATGAAGAAGGTCTGCATCGCGTAGCCGGCGGTCTGCTGCGAGGGGTCGAGCTTGTCGCCGACGAAGGCGCGGAAGGGCTCCATCGAGACGTTGATCGCGGCGTCCATCATCCACAGCACGGCCACCGCCATCCACAGCGCAGAGGAATTCGGCATCAGGAACAGCGCGATCGCGGCCAGCAGCGCGCCGATGAAGAAGAACGGGCGGCGCCGGCCCCACTTCGGGTGCCAGGTGTTGTCGCTCATGTAGCCGATCACCGGCTGCACCAGCAGGCCCGTGACCGGCGCGGCGAGCCAGAACAGCGCCAGGTCGTCCGGATTGGCGCCCAGGGTGGAGAAGATGCGGCTGGTGTTGGCGTTCTGCAGCGCGAAGCCGAACTGGATGCCGAAGAAGCCGAAGCTCATGTTCCACAGCTGCCAGAACGACAGGCGTGGCTTGAGCGCGTTGGTATGCATTTCCATCTGTGTCCCCAAGCGGCCCGGCACGAGCCGGACTCTCTGTATGTGGCGAACGCCCCACATGCGCGCATCGGCCGGCTGTTGGGCAGGGTCGGCGGAGGTCGATGGGAGGCGTTCCCGTCCGGAAGGCCAGGAGGACGGGCTGGTTGCAGGGTAATTTGTAGCAAAATAACATGGCGTTTTCCGAGTGTCAATCCGGCATTTGCATAGTAAAATCGCCATGTCTACGGGCTCGACAGTGAGTTTTGTAGTCAAATAACATAACAACACGGAGACACCATGCTCGACATGCAGCGTCGGCTGAGCCCTTCCTTCTACGCATTGACCAGCTTGCCGGCGACGGCGATGGGCTTTGCGCTGTGTATCCAGATTTCCGCCCTGAGCTGGCTGCTGAGTACCAAATACCACCTCGACATCCACGAGATCGGCATCGTCTGGGCCGCCGGGCCGCTGGCCGGCATCCTGGGCCAGGTGATCATCGGCTTCATCAGCGACAAGACCTGGTTCTGGGGTGGGCGGCGCCGGCCCTTCATCCTGATCGGCGGCACCCTGGCCGCCCTGTCGGTGTTCCTGCTGCCGCGCATCGAGGTGGTGGCCGACCTGCTCGGCGTGACCAACCTGCTGGCGGTGGCCGTCATCATCGCCCTGACGCTCGATTTGTCGATCAACATCAGCTTCAACCCGACCCGCTCGCTGATCGCCGACGTCACGCCCGAGGGCCAGGCGCGCACGCGCGGGTATACCTGGATGCAGACGATTTCCGGCTTCTGGGGCGTGATGGCCTACCTGATCGGCGCCTTCATCGACAACTATGCGCTCATTGCGATCGGCGTGATCGTCGTACTGGCCTTCTCGGTGCTGCCGGTGTTCCTGATCGAGGAGCCGCGCGAACTGGCGCCCGAGGCGGCAGCGTCCGCAGCGTCCGTGGCGCCGGCCGCCGCCACCGGCACCGACTGGGGCCAGTTGTGGCGCCTGTGGACGGCGCACGCCTTCAGCTGGTTCGGCGTGCAGGCCATGTTCGTCTATATCATCGCCTTCATCCAGCAGCACGTGGTCGCCGCCGGCGCCACGGCGGAACAGGCGGCGGCGCAGTCGGGCCACGTGATCGCGATCTCGTTCGCGGTGATGAACGTGGTCGGCTTCCTGCTGCCGGCGCTGGTGCTGGCGCCCCTGGGCGCGCGCATCGGACGGGTGCGCACCCAGGCGATCTGCATCGGCATCATGGCCCTCGCCTACTTCGCGATCGCCCTGCTCGCGCGCTCGCCCGCCAGCCTGTATGTACTGATGGCGGTGGTCGGCATCGGCTGGGCGGCCGTGGTCAGCCTGCCCTTCGCGATCATGAGCGAAAAGGTCGACAAGCGCCGCATGGGCTTTTTCATGGGCCTGTTCAACCTGTCGGTGGTGCTGCCGCAGCTGGCGACGACGGGCGTCGGCTACGTGCTGCGGGATGCGGCCGACAAGAGCCTGCTGTTCCTGATCTGCGGCGGCTGCCTCGCGGTGTCGGCCGTGCTGTGGACCTTCGTCAGCGACGCCCGCGCCACGCAGGCGCTCGAGCCGGCGCTCGCCAACTCGCACTAATAGAAGGACATCGCCCATGCACCCGTTCCGCCGCTTCTTCTCGCCGCTGTGCCTGGCCATGCTGCTGGCCGCCCCGGTCTTCGCCACGGCCGCCGACACGGCGCCGCCCAAGGCCTCGACCGCCCTGCCCGGCGTGCACGTCCTGCCCGAACTGCTGGACATGCCGGGCCTGGACCGCAAGCGCCAAGTGCGCCTGTATCTGCCGCCGGGCTATGCCACGTCAAGCAAGCGCTATCCCGTGCTCTACATGCACGACGGCCAGAACCTGTTCGACGAAGCGACCGCCTATGCCGGCGAGTGGAGGGTCGACGAAACGCTGGACGCGCTCGCCAGGGAAGGCAAGCTGGAACTGATCGTGGTCGGCATCGACAACGGCCTGGAAAAGCGCATGACGGAGCTGAACGCCTGGCCGCACACGGAATTCGGCGCGCCCGAGGGACGGGAATACACCGACTTCATCGTCAAGGTGCTCAAGCCCCTCATCGACGGCAAGTACCGCACCCTGCCCGGCCGCGCGCACACGGCCATCATGGGCAGCTCGATGGGCGGCCTGGCCTCGCACTATGCGATCGCCCAGTATCCGCAGGTGTTCAGCAAGGCCGGCGTGTTCTCGCCGGCCTACTGGACGGCGCAGCCCGCGTTCGACTTCATGGCGCGGCACCCGGTGCCGAAGGATGCGCGGCTGTTCATGCTGATGGGAGAAAAGGAAGGCGGGGCGATGGTGCCGGACGTCGAGCGCATGGCGGCCGTGGTGAAGCAAAGCGGGCATCCGGCGGCGAATACGGTACTGAAGATCGTGCCGGGGGCGGAGCACAACGAGGCGTTCTGGAGCGGGGAGCTGCGCGAGGCGCTGTTGTGGATGTTTGCGGATTAACGTAGGGTGGGCACGCTGTGCCCACGCGGAACGCTGCCTGAATGCGGCTTGGCATCAATACGAGACACGGATATGTGATGCCATGTCCAAATGCGTATCGTTAGCCAAACGATGATCGCTACCGTCCCGGAGCGAATCGTCCCCGCAGCGAACTGCCGGACGAACACGTAGCGCGTGGGCACGGCGTGCCCACCCTACGATGCCGCGACGATTACGATTTGCGCGGCTTCTTGAAGCCCGGCTTCTCGGCCATGCGGCGTTCGGCGCCGAAGGATTTCTTCGGTCCGGCGGCCTTCTTCGGCGGCGGTGCTTCCTCGCCGTCGCGCGTGATGTTGAGCTGCTGGCCGGCGACCCACACGGTCTTCAGGTGGTCGACCAGGTCCTTCGGCAGATCGTCCGGCAGGTCGAGCGTGGTGAAGTCGTCGTAGATCTCGATGCGGCCGATGTACTTCGACTCGATGCCGCCTTCGTTGGCAATCGCGCCGACGATGTTGCCCGGCTTGACGCCGTTCGCGTGGCCGACTTCGATGCGGTAGGTCGCCATGCCCGGCTCCGGATCGCGCATCACGCGTTCCTTCTTCATGCCGAACTCACGCTGGCCGCGTGCCGGACGCTCTTCCCAGGTATCGCCGCGCGGTGCGCGTGCAGGACGCTCTTCCCAGCCGCCTTCGCGCGGGGCGCGCGCCGGACGGTCTTCCCAGGCCGGGGCCGGGCGGGCTTCGCGGTCCGGCTTTTCCAGCAGCAGCGGCACGTCGCCGCGGCCGAGTTTCGCCAGCGCGGCGGCGATGTCGACCGCCGGCACGTTCTGCTCGCGCTCGTATTCCTCGATCAGGGAGCGGAACTGCTCCAGGCCGCCCGCGGCCAGGGTCTCGGTGATCTGGTCCTTGAACTTGGCGATGCGCACGTCGTTCACCGCCTTCACGGTCGGCAGCGTCAGCGGCGACACCGGCTGGCGCGTGGCGCGCTCGATGGCTTTCAAGAGGCCGCGCTCGCGCGGGGTGATGAACAGGATCGCCTCGCCGCTGCGCCCTGCCCGGCCGGTGCGGCCGATGCGGTGGGTGTAGCTTTCCGGGTCGGACGGCACGTCGTAGTTGATGACGTGGCTGATGCGGTCCACGTCCAGGCCGCGCGCGGCGACGTCGGTGGCGACCAGGATGTCGATCTTGCCGTTCTTGAGCTGCTCGATGGTGCGCTCGCGCTGCTGCTGGGCCATGTCGCCGTTGATCGCCGTGGCCGCGAAGCCGCGCGCCTGCAGCTTGGTCGCCAGTTCCTCGGTGCCCAGCTTGGTGCGGGCGAAGATGATCATGCCGTCGAACGGCTCGGCCTCGAGGATGCGGGTCAGCGCGTCGAGCTTCTGCATGCCCGCCACCAGCCAGTAGCGCTGGGTGATGTTCTCGGCGGTGCCGGTTTTCGCGGCGACCGTCACTTCCGACGGGTCGCGCAGGTAGGTCTTGGCGATGCGCTTGATCGCCGGCGGCATGGTGGCGGAGAACAGCGCGATCTGGCGTTCGTCCGGAATCTGCTGCAGGATCTGTTCGACGTCGTCGATGAAGCCCATGCGCAGCATTTCGTCGGCCTCGTCCAGCACCAGGGTTCTCAGCTGCGACAGGTCGAGCGAGCCCTTTTCGATGTGGTCGATCACGCGACCCGGCGTGCCGACAATGACCTGCACGCCGCGGCGCAGGGCCGACAACTGCGGACCGTAGCTCTGGCCGCCGTAGATCGGCAGCACATGGAAGTTCTTCATGTGCGCGGCATAGCTCTGGAAGGCTTCGGCGACCTGGATCGCCAGTTCACGCGTGGGCGCCAGCACCAGCGCCTGCGGCGCGCTCTGCTTGGTATCGATGCGCGACAGCACCGGCAGCGCGAAGGCGGCGGTCTTGCCGGTACCGGTCTGCGCCTGTCCCAGCACGTCGCGGCCTTCCATCAGCAGGGGAATGGTGGCGGCCTGGATCGGCGACGGCGTTTCGTAGCCGACGTCCTTCAGCGCCTTGAGGATGGGCGCCGGGATGTTCAGGTCGGAAAACGATGGGATGGGGGTGTCAGACATGGATGAGTTGCTCTTAAATTAATGCGAAAGCGATAGTTTACACCGTCGCCCAGGCAGACGTGGGCCGATTGGCTTGCGTCGCCGAAATTGCAATAGAAAAAAACCCTTGCAGGCATGGTTGCCTGCAAGGGCTGCTACCGATGTCGCCGCCCGGAAGCGGCGTATCAGACTTACAGTTTGTAGTTCAGGCCCAGCAGCATCTGGCGGCCGTATTTCGTGTAGCCACGCGGACGGTCCTTGGTGCCGGCATAGGTCTCGAAGTTGGTGTCGGTCAGGTTGTTGACCTGGAACAGCACCGACAGACCCTTGACTTGCGGGAAGTCGTAGCCCAGCTGCAGGTCGACGACCTTGTCCGCCTTCACGAAGGTCAGTTCGTTGGCGCCGCCGATGCCGCCGATCTCGCCGACGAAGTCGCTGCGATAACGCTGGCTGACGCGGGCCGAGAAACCGTCCTTCTCGTAGTAGCCGGTCACGTTGAAGACACGCTTGGACAGGCCCGGCAGCGGGATGTCCATGCCGCCGAAGCGCTGGTCTTCGATGGTGATCTGGCTGCTGGTGAACGAGGCGTTGGCGGTGATGCCGAAGCCGTCGAGCATCGGGTGGATCATGTCCAGCGGGGTCGACACCGCGAACTCCAGGCCCGACAGGCGGCCGCCTTCGCCGTTGCGCGGCTGGCTCATGGTACCGATGTCGCTGGTCGCACCTTCCAGGCGGTACTCGGAGAAGTCACGCGGCATGGTGATGTTGTAGATGTACGACTTCAGGTCCTTGTAGAAACCTGCGGCCGACACATAACCCTTGTTGCCGAAGTACTTCTCGTACGACAGGTCGATCTGCGATGCGCGCCACGGATCGAGCTGGGCGTTGCCGCCGTTGCCCCATGGGGTGCCGGTGCTTTGCTGGGTCAGGCCGACTTCCAGCGCGGCGTTCAGCTCGTTGAGCTTGGCGCGAGCCAGGGTCTTGCCCAGGCCCAGGCGCACGACCTGCTCGTTCGGCAGGGTCCAGGCCAGGTTCAGGCTCGGCAGGTAGTCGGTGTAGGACTTGCCGTCGGTCAGCGGGACCAGGTCGGCGAACGGCCAGGCGCGCAGCGTGTTCGCGGTCGAGCTCTGGTCGGTCTTGACGACCTGGACGCCGACGTTACCGCGCAGCGGCATCGACATCAGTTCGGTGTCGATGTTCAGCTTGACGTAGCCGGTCTTGACCTTCTCGTCGATGCTCCAGTTCTTGGTCGCGCCCCATGGCACCAGGATCGACGGGGTGTACGGGCCGAAGTTCTGGGCCAGCACGCCGTTGATGTCCCAGCTCAGGGTGTTCGGCAGCGCGTACAGGTTTTGCGAGCCGTTGATCACGTTGGCCGCGAAGCTGCCGTCGCCAATCTTGTTGAAGCCGGTTTCCAGGTGCTCTTTTTCCTTCGAGCGCTTGGAGACGTTGAAGCCGACTTCGACGCTGCTGAACGGACCGTCGGCGAACTTGTATTCGACGCTGGCGCGGGCCGAGTTCAGCTTGTCGGTCAGGTTCGGGGCGTTGACATAGCCTTCGCCGAACTGGCCGCCGATGCGGATGTCGTTCGGGTTATCGTAGGAACCCGACAGGTTCAGCGCGGGAATGGCGCTGCCGCCCATGTAGTCGAAGCCCAGGGTCTGGCGCGCCTGGCGGCCGGCGTTGATCTCGACCAGCTCTTCCTTGTGGTCGGCCTTCGAGTGGCTCAGGTCGATGATGCCGACCCAGTCGCCCGAGGTGAAGCGGTTGTTCCAGCCGATCGCGGTCAGCTTGTCTTCGCGGATCATGCGGTTGTTGCGCACCACCGGGTTGACGTCGTTGGCGAGACCGGCGCGCATCACGCCGTTGACGATGGTCGGGTTGGCGAAGCTGACGGTGCCGTCGTCCTTCATCGGGATTTCCATGCCGCGACGGATCTCTTCCTGGTCGAAGCGCGAGTGGTAGGCGTCGATGGTCGAGGTGAAGTTGCGGTTCGGGCGGTATTCGAGCACGCCCATCAGGCCGTCGCGCACCTGGTCGCCGGTGACGGCCAGGGCCTTGATGCCTTTCGGTACCTTGACGGTCTGGCCGTTGACGGTGGCGTCGACCCAGTCCCAGGTCTCGAAGGTCTCGGAGACGTTCGGCTTGTCCTGGCGCGCGTAGCCGATCGCCACGCCGATGGTGCGGTTGGCGAACTGGTCGACGTAGGAAGCGCTGATGCGGCTGCCGGTGTCCGGCGAACCGGCGCTGACCGAACCCTTGGAATTCTTTTCGCCGCGCACGTTGATGCTGATGGCGCGCTCACGCAGCGACAGCGGCTTGATGGTCTGCATGTCGACCGTGCCCGACAGGCCCTGGCCGACGACGCCGGCGTCCGAGGTCTTGTACACGGTGACGCCGTTGATCAGCTCCGACGGGTACTGGTCGTATTCGACGGTACGGTTGGCGCTGGTGCTGACCTGCTCGCGGCCGTTCAGCAGCGCGGTCGACAGGTCGCCCGAGGTGCCGCGGATGCTGATCTGCTGTGCCTGGCCATTCACGCGCTGCGACGACAGGCCCGGCAGGCGGGCCAGCGACTCGGCGATCGAGATGTCCGGCAGTTTGCCGATGTCTTCGGCGGAAATGGCTTCGACGATGCCGGTGGCATCGCGCTTGACGGTGATGGCGTCCTCGATGGCGCGGCGGATACCGGTGACCTGCACGGTCTGGATCGGCGCTTCGGCAGCCGGCTCGGTGACGGCGGTTTGCGCGTAGGCGTTACCTGCCATGGCGGTCACGAAGATGGCGCAGCCGGTTGCAACCGGGCTCAGCTGGAATACAAGGCCTGCCGTGTTCGCAGCGCGCTTGTTTGCGAAAATTTTCATTTGTCCCCTCAGTCAGAACTACATAATTTCCCGGAAACAGCTTCAGAGCCACGGCACGGGATCCAAACCAACGTCTTTTTTAGACGTTCTGTCAACGATTCTGTACTAAAACTAGATGCACTGTCAACGGGAGTTGCTTGACACTACGGCGAATCGCAGCCTTTCTTCCTATTGTATAGAATGAAAAACGAAGAACGTTGTATTCGGGCTACAGAACACCGTATGCACGGGTGTAGTCGGACTACAAACTGCTTACTTTTCACCAAGTGAGTGCAGGAACGCACCAGCCTGGTGCGTTTTTTATCTGGTTTTTATAGCTGAAAAGGTAACGGAACATGATCCCGGCCGCGGCAGGACTGCCTGGCACCTGTCCGGGAATGCACTTCCCGACAATCGCGAGCACGGTCGTATGTACTTAAACTAGCAACTCGTCCGCGTTGTCGCTTGGGCAGCGCTATAGTATGCTTCCCTCCATAATAGAGAGACAACCGGACGCGCCTGACGCGATCGGCTAAATAATATGTAGCGAAACTACCTCTCCCGCCCTCCTGCGTTCTGCGCAGCCCTCCATTTCTCGCCGAGACCGCCATGAGACGTTCTTTTGCAACACTTTTCCTTGCCGCCAGCTGCGCCGGCGCCTTTGCCGCCACGCCGACCGCCATCGAACACATGGAACCGCCGTTCTGGTGGGCCGGCATGCAACACAAGGGCCTGCAGTTGATGGTCCATGGCAAGGACATCGGCCGCATGGAAGCGGCGCTCGACTACCCGGGCGTGCGCCTGGTCTCGACCACCCGGGTGCCGAATGCGAACTACCTGTTCGTCGACCTCGAGATCGGGCCCGAGGCGCAGCCGGGCGACTTCGACATCGTGTTCAAGGGCGACGGCCGCAGCGAGCGCTATCGCTACCGGCTGCTGGCGCGCGAACCGGGCTCGGCGCAGCGTCAGGGCTTCGGGCCGGGCGACGCCATCTACCAGATCATGCCGGACCGCTTCGCCAACGGCATTCCTGCGAACGACAACGTGGCCGGCATGCGCGAACAGGCCGGCCGCAGGCACGGGGGCGGGCGCCATGGCGGCGACATCCAGGGCGCCATCGACCACCTCGACTACATCGCCGGCCTGGGCTTCACCCAGCTGTGGCCGACGCCCCTGGTCGAGAACGACTCCCCGGCGTACTCGTATCACGGCTACGCCGCCACCAACCATTACAGGATCGACCCGCGCTACGGCAGCAACGAGGACTTCGTGCGCCTCTCCCGCGAAGCGAAGCAGCGCGGCGTGGGCCTGATCCAGGACGTGGTGCTGTCCCACATCGGCAAGCACCACTGGTGGATGAAGGATTTGCCGACGCCGGACTGGATCAACTACGGCGGCAAGTTCATCCCGACCCAGCATCACCGCGTCGCGGTGCAGGACCCGTATGCCTCGCAGGCCGACAGCGACAACTTCACCAGAGGCTGGTTCGTCGAAGGCATGCCGGACCTGAACCAGACCAATCCGCTGGTCGCCAACTACCTCATCCAGAACAACATCTGGTGGATCGAATACGCCGGCCTGTCCGGCCTGCGCATCGACACCTACGGCTATTCCGACGGCGCCTTCCTGACCGAGTACACCAGGCGCCTGATGGCCGAGTACCCGCGCCTGAACATGGTGGGCGAGGAATGGAGCGTGCGCGTTCCCGTCGTGGCGCGCTGGCAGCGCGGGAAGGCCAACTTCGACGGCTACACCAGCCACCTGCCCAGCCTGATGGACTTTCCGCTGGTCGATGCGATGCGCAATGCGCTCTCGAAGACCGGCGACGAGAACGGCCTGAACGAGGTCTACGAGACGCTCTCGCTCGACTACCTGTATCCGGAGCCGGGCAATCTCGTGCTCTTCGGCGGCAACCACGACATGGCGCGCATGTTCAGCGCCGCCGGCGAAGACATCGACCGCTGGCGCATGAACCTGGTGTTCCTGATGACGATGCCGCGCATCCCGCAGTTCTACACCGGCGACGAGATCCTGATGACCAGCACGGTGAAAGGCCGCGACGACGCCAGCTACCGCCGCGACTTCCCCGGCGGCTGGGCAGGCGACAAGGTGAACGCCTTCAGCGGCGCCGGCCTCACCAGCCGGCAGCGCGCGGCGCAGGACCTGGTGCGCAAGCTTGCCAACTGGCGCAAGAACGAGCCGGTCATCCACAGCGGGCGCCTGATGCACTTCGGCCCCGAACAGAACACCTGGGTCTACTTCAGATATAACAAGGACAAACGCATCATGGTGGCCATGAACAACAACGATAAACCGATGACCCTGGCGACCGCGCGCTTCCAGGAAATGCTCAAGGGCGCCCCTTCCGGCGTCGATATCCTGAGCGGGAAGACGGTCGACCTCGGCCGCGAACTGCGCCTGGCGCCGAAGTCGGTCGTCATCATCGAACTGCCGGGGGCATGATGAAAGCATCCGTACTCGCACGCTCGCTCGCTCTTGCCTTCTCCCTCTCGTTCGGCACCGCCGGCGCAGTGGAAAAGCCCGGCATCGACGCCTTCTTCGACGCCATGGCGATCCATGCGCAACCCGGCCAGCAGGCGCGCTTCGTCGCCGGCGACAACCTGGCCGGCTATTTCGAGGCCTTCACCCACAGCTACGACAAGGGCGAAGGCTACGTCTTCAAGAGCGGCACCGTCTTCCACAACTACATGAGCTTCGCCGACGGCGTGCAGAACGACCGCAGCGGCGGAAGCGAAGAAGTGCTGCCCTGGGGCCACCGCGTGCGCTACGCCAACGGCGCGCGCGAGGAACTGGCGCTGCTCTCCAAGCAGCAGGCGCTGGCGCTGCGCGTGACCAGTGCCAAGGACGCGACGCTTGCCCTGCGCCCCCTGCTCAAGACCGCGGGCAGCGTGACCCAGGCGGACGGCATCGTCACCGTGGCGCCAGGCAAAGGCGCGGCGCTGTACATGGCGCTCGCCGCCGACCGCCCCTTCACGCTGCGCGACGACCTGACGCTGGCGACAAAGGCGCCCGCGACATCGTTCACCGTGATCGCCGCCTTCGGCGCCACCGCCGCCGAAGCGGCCGCACGCGCACGCACGCTGGCGCAGGGCGATGCGATCGCCGCCGAGCGCCGAGTGACGTACGAGGCGCTGACGCGCAGCTACCTGGCCACCAGCGATCTTGCGTACAACAAGGCGCTGAACTGGGCCAAGGCCTCGGCGCGCATGTTCGTGGTCGAGGAATACGGCACCGGCATGTGGGCCGGCCTGCCCTGGTTCCGCGAGAACTGGGGCCGCGACACCTTCATCGCCCTGCCCGGCACGCTGCTGGTGGCGGGCGACTTCGCATCCGCCAAGGCTGTGCTGGCCAACTTCGCGCGCTACCAGAACCTGCGCGCGCCGCGCGACAAGGATTACGGACGCATCCCGAACCGCGTTTCGCCCTCCGAGATCATCTACAACACGGTGGACGGCACGCCCTGGATGCTGCGCGAGGCGATCGAGACCATCCGCTACACGGGCGACCGCGCCTTCGCCGCCGAGATGTACAAGCTCGCCGTGCCCTACTTCGAGGGCGCGATCGCCAACTACATGGACCCGGACGGCCTGCTGCGCCATGCGGCGTCCGACACCTGGATGGACGCGCGCGTCGAGAACCCGCTTCACCAACCCTGGTCGGACCGCGGCCCGCACGCGGTCGAGATCCAGGCCCTGTGGTACACCGCGCTGCAGTCCGGCGCCATGCTGGCCAGCCAGGCCGGCGACCATGCCCGCGCCCGCGAATGGTCGACGCTGGCGGCCAAGGTGCAGGCCAGCTTCCTGCGCCGCTTCTGGGATGGCAAGACCATGGCCGACCGCCTGCGTGCCGACGGCAGCCGCGACACCAAGCTGCGCCCGAACCAGCTGATGCTGGCCTCGATTCCCTTCGACGACTTCGTGCCGGGCGAGGTGCAGGCCAAGGTGACGAAGAATGCCGTATCTGGCCTGCTCTACCCCTACGGCATCGCCTCGTTGGCCCAGGACGACGTCTACTTCCACCCGCGCCACGAGAACCCGGCCTTCCACCACAAGGACGCGGCCTACCACAACGGCACCATCTGGGGCTGGAACGCCGGCTTCACGGTGACCGCCCTGAACCGCTTCGGCTACCAGGATTTGAGCTGGCCGCTGACGCAGAACCTGGGCGCCCAGATCCTTGGCCTGGGGACGCTGGGCAGCATGAGCGAAAACCTCGACGCCCTGCCGCGCGAGGACGGCAGCCTGACCCCGACCGGCACCTTCGCCCAGTCCTGGAGCGTGGCAGAGTACGCGCGCAACGCCTACCAGGACTACGTCGGCTTCCGGCCCGACCTGCTTGCCAACACGCTGGTGTTCGAGCCGGCCATTCCGACCGGCTGGCGCGATTTCGGCGCGGCCCTGCCCTTCGGCGCCGACGAAAGCGTGGACGTGGACTTCGAGCGCACCAGGGATGGCGAACGCTGGACCTTCACCCTGCGCGGCAAGACCGCGCGCACGCTGCGGATGATCTATTTGAACCCGGACAAGAGCCGCTCGCAGGTCGCCTTCATCCTGGCTCCGGGCAAGGCGGCGACGCTGGCGATCGCCGGCGGGCGCGCCCTGCTCGACGGCCGCGCGTTGAAGGCGCAGGCCGCGCGCCCCTCGCATGCGGCAACCATCGGCAAGCTGGACTTCGTGCAGCCGAAGGTCTACCGTAGCCAGGACTTCCCGATGCTGCGCGGCCAGGATGTCCTGCGCGGCATCGTCGAACGCAACGAATACCGCTGACAGGAGTGCCGATGTCGTCATCCCAATGGCTGCTGGGCGCAGCCTTCTTCACCAGCGCGGCTGCTGCCGTTGCTACCTCGGCGGATCCCGGCCCGCTGCGCCAGGACATCTTTGTCCGCGGCGGCTTCAACGGCTGGGGCACCGAGCACCGGCTCCAGTACCAGGGCGACGGCGTCTATGCCGCCGAGGTGCTGATCGGTCCCGGCAACCATGGCTTCAAGATCGGCAGCCGCGACTGGCGCCAGGAATGGGTGCTCGATAGCGGCAAGAGCGTGCGCGTCCAGCCCGACCAGGCGCTGCGCCTGGAGACCCAGGCCGGCCCCGAGGACTACCTGTTCGTGCGCAGCACCGGCACCTACCGCTTCACCGTCGATGCGCGCAACCCGGCCGCGCCGCTGTTGCGCGTCACGCGGCTGGCGCCTGCCGCGGCGGCTTCGAAGGACGACCCACACGCCGGCCGCGCACGGGTCTCCACCCTGGCCTGGCCCACCTGGGACGGCAAGCAGGAACAGGCGCGCTTCTCGCTGGTCGATCCGGAAGCCCAGCTGCGCAGCTACACGCATTCGACCACGCTGGCGCTGCGCGACCCCGTGCCCCAACACGCCACCTACGCCGAAAGCGCGGACCGCCCCTACACCCGCAGCGGCAACCTTGCCTTCGACGCGCTGTTCGCGCTGGCCGGCAGCGAGATGGCGCAGGACGCGGTCAGCGACATCCGCGACGGCAACTACAACGGTGGCGCCGCGATCCCCTGCGACTGCTTCGAGACCGGCGAGAAATGGCATTACGTCTGGACCCGCGACCTGTCCTACGCGGCCGACCTCGGCCTGGCCCTGCTCGACCCGGCGCGGGTGCGCAACTCGCTCGATTTCAAGCTGGCCGCCTACCGCCAGGGCGCAACGAAAGCGCCGCAGGTGCCCGGCACGAACGACGGTTTGCAGGTCGTGCAGGACACCGGCAGCGGCGGCAGCTGGCCGGTCAGCACCGACCGCGTCACCTGGGCCTTCGCGGCCGAGGAAGTGCTGCGCACCCTGCCTCCGGCCGAACGCGCCGCCTTTGCCGCGCGGGCGCTGCAGGCGCTGGCGAACACGATCGAGATCGACCGCGTCGCCGCCTTCGATCCGCAGGACGGCCTATACACCGGCGAGCAGAGCTTCCTCGACTGGCGCGACCAGAGCTATGCCAGCTGGATCGTCGACGACCTGGCCTCGATGTCGAGCGCCAAGGCGGTCTCGACCAACGCCACCCACTACCAGGCCCTGAGGCTGGCCGCGAAGCTGGCGCGCGAACAGAAGGACACGGCCCGCGCCGCGCGTTACGAAGGCTGGGCGGCCGACCTGAAACGCGCGATCAACCGGAAACTGTGGCTGCCGGACGCCGGCATGTACAGCAGCCTCACCGCCGCCCATTTCGACGGCGCGCCGCTGCACAAGTTCGACTGGCTGGGCCAGTCGCTGGCGATCATCACCGGCATCGCCGACGCCGGCCAGGCGCGCAGCATCCTGGCACGCTACCCGCACGGCCCGATGGGTCCGCCCGTGATCTGGCCCCAGCAGCAGGGCGCGCCGGTCTACCACAACCGCGCCATGTGGCCCTTCGTTACCGGCTATGGATTGAAAGCCGCCGCCCTCGGCAGCAATGCCAGCGTGGCCGACGCCGCCTACGACTCGCTGATGCGCGGCGCGGCGCTGAACATCTCGAACATGGAGAACCTCGAGTGGCTATCGGGCCAGCCGCTGCTGCTCGACGAACGGCATCCGGAGCTGATCGGCCCGGTGATCAATTCGCGGCGCCAGCTGTGGTCGGTCGGCGCCTATCTCGGCATGGTGATCGAGTCCGTGTTCGGGGTGTCGGCGCGCGACGAGGGCATTGCCCTGCGCCCCTTCGTGACGGCGAAGCTGCGACGCGAGACCTTCGGCGGGACCGACCAGGTCGCGCTGCACAACCTGCGCCTGCGCGGCCAGCGCATCGCGGTGCGCCTGCTGCTGCCTGCCGCGAGCAAGGGCAATGGGTACTACCAGGTCGCGGGCGTGATGCACAACGGCGCACCGGCGGGTGCCACGATTCCCTGGACGGCGCTACGCGACGGCGACATGATCGAGGTGAAGCTGGGCGCGCTGGTGGAAGGCGACAGCGCCATCCGCCGCGTGAACGGCGATCCCTACGTCGAAGCGCCCGCCGTGTTCGCGCCGCGCGAGCCGGCGATCGACGCGCTGCAACCCGGCACGGACGGGCGCGTACGCCTGGCCATCGGCAGCGGCGGCCGCAGTGAAAGCGGCGCCGGCACCGTTTACAACATCTACCGCGACGGCAAGCTGGTCGCCGCCGGCGTACCGGCCGGCGCCTGGACCGACCGCGAGGCGGCGCCCTTCGCCTGCTATGCGGTGGAGGCGCAGTTCGCCGCATCGGGCAACCGCAGCCACCACAGCGTGCCGCGCTGCGCCGCGCCCGCCAGCGAAATCGCGGTGACGGATGCGCGCGTGGCATCCAACCTGAATGTCACGCCGGCCGCCGGACGCTTTGGCGCGCCGCGCCTGGCGGACTGGGGCCAGCCTGCGGACCGTTTCGCGGTGCGCGACGTCAAGATCGCCGAGGCCGGCGACTACCGCATCCAGGTCCGGTATCACAACGCCGCCAACCAGATCAACCTGGGCATCAGCAATGGCGTGAAATGGCTGACGGTGCTCGACGCGCAAGGCAGGACCGTGGCCGAAGGCGTGGTCCAGCTGCCGCAGGCGCAGTTCGACAGGACAGCCACCCCGACGGTGCTGTCGACGCCACTCGCGGCGCGCCTGCAGCCGGGCGCCTACAGCCTGCGCATGAGCGATTTCTATAACATGAGCTACCTGGAGAGCAACGCCAGCTTCAGCGGCGCCGGCGGCACGCAAGGGCCGTGGAATCGCATCGACATCTACGGCGTCCGCGTGCAGAGGGTGAATTAAGCCGAATGCTTAAGCCGCGGCGCGCTCGCTCTGGCTGCCCGGCTTCAGCGGCTTGAGCAGCGCCAGCCGCCCTTCCAGCACGCGAAATTCGAGCGGCATCGGCATGCGCGTCACCTCGCCGTCGGTGGCGACCTTCACGGTACGCCGCGGCGACAGGCGGGCATGCTTGACCGTCAGGCGCTTGAACGAGAACGCGACCACGTTCGGCGCCTCGCCCAGGCGGCCCAGCGCGCCGCGCAGCAGCAGCCCGAGCATGCCGAGCTTGCCGACCCGGCGCGGCGCGATCGCGGCCAGCTCGCCGTCCTCGACCGCCGTGGTGAGCGGCTCCATGCCGACCTGCTCCATCTGCAGCCGGTTGTTCCCGACGAACAGGGTCGCGGTGCGGAGTTTACGCACCTGCCCCTCGGTCTCGAGCGCGATGCGCAAGGGCCGGTGGCGGCCGAGCGCGGTCTTCAGCGCCGACAGGATCGCGACCACGCGGCTGCGCCCGTACTGGCGCTTGTCCTGCTCGCGCGCCTCGAGCAGGGCCGGATACAGGCCGACGCTGGCGTTCACCAGGAAGATGCGGTCGTTGACCATGCCGACCTGGACCGGCTGCACGGTCGAGGTGACCAGGGCGCGCACCGCCTCGGCCAGGTCTTCGGGAATCCCGTGGGTGCGGCCGAAGTAGTTGAAGGTACCCTGCGGCAGCACGCCGAACACGCAGCCCTGCAGCACGGCCTGGTGGGCGACGGTATTGATGGTGCCGTCGCCACCGGCGGCCACCAGCACGCCGCCGTTGCGCCTGGCCTCTTCCGCCATGCGGCGCGCGGTGTCGCCCAGTTCGGCGGCATCGTCGACGACGTGGAGATGGCAGGTGCGGCCGGCCTCGGCCAGCACGTCGCGGATGGTCGAGCAGCGCAGCTCGGTCTCGGCATGGCCGGAGCCGGCGTTGAGCACCACGTAGAAGGCAGCGTTCTGGTCTGGCTCGGTGATCGGCATCGCGGCGGGGCTTTCGAAATGTGATGAAGAGCGTCTAACAAAACCTTCAGGGCCAGGGATACGGCCATCCGGCGCGTCGTCGAAGACAGTACGAATGTACGGCGAGACGACGCAACGCCGCCATGGAGGTTTTGTTAGGCGCGCTAAGGGTCTCCCTTATCCTACCACTGCGTAACACAGCTTCCGTGCTGCACCGCACACAGCCAAAAACGTGTGCGCCGTGGCGATTTCCGTGTGTCGATCGTCATCGGGTGTGCCTGGTGGGTACGAGTACCCACCCTACGGTGCGGCGCTATTCATCCGCAGTCGGCCAGTGGTCGGGATCCTGCAGCAACTGGTACATGACGTAGGCGTCGACGTAGCCGAGACGCTTGTGGCGGAAGGCCTTGGGCAGGGTGCCGACGATGGAGAAGCCGAGCTTTTTCCACAGCATCACGGCGGCGCTGTTGGTGCTTACCACATAGTTGAACTGCATGGCCAGGTAGCCCTGGCTGCGCGCCTCTTCCAGGCTGTGCTCGCCGAGGATGCGGCCCACGCCCACGTCCTGGGCGTTCGGGCTGACCATGTAGGACGCATTCGCCACATGGTGTCCGCGCCCGAGCTGGTTCGGCACCACCCGGTACATCCCCAGCACGCGCTCGCCCAGCACGGCCACGCGCGCGGTGACGTTCGGGCCCAGCCAGTAGGCGTACGCGCCCTCGCGCGTGATGTCGGGGCCAAAGGGGTAGGTTTCGCCGGTAGCGACGTGGGCGCTGAAGATGGTCCACATCGCGTCGAAATCGGCGCTGGTGGCGGGGCGAATCTGAATATCTTTCACGGGTGAAATAATGCTTAGCGAAAATGCATGACTGGCGATTCTAGCACCGGCTCGGCACGCTTCAGCGTCCGATACGAAAGTCGACCGCGGCGGCCCGGCCCGGCAGGCGCAGGGTAGCGCGCGCGGACGGCGCTTCGGCCACGACCGCGCCGCGCCGCACGACCAGCCGGCGCGTCGCGCGCAGGCGGATCGCCTCGACCGGGGTAGCGGCGTCGAGCAGCACGAAGTCGGCATGGCAGCCCGGCGCCAGTCCATAGCCTTCCAGGCCGAGGATGCGCGCCGGGGTCTCGGTAACGGCCAGGAAGCACTGGCGCATTGCTTCCTGGCCGGTCATCTGCGCCACGTGCAGGCCCATGTGCGCCACTTCCAGCATGTCGCCCGAGCCCAGGCCGTACCAGGGATCCATCACGCAATCGTGGCCGAAGGCGACGTCGATGCCGGCGGCCAGCAGCTCGGGCACGCGGGTCATGCCGCGTCGTTTCGGGTAGGTGTCGTGGCGGCCCTGCAGGGTGATGTTGATCAGGGGGTTGGCGATCGCCGCCACGCCGGACTCGCGCATCAGCGGCAACAGCTTGCTCACGTAATAGTTATCCATCGAATGCATCGAGGTCAGGTGGGAGCCCGCCACCCTACCCTGCAGGCCCAGGCGCCAGGTCTCGTAGGCCAGGGTCTCGATGTGGCGCGAGAGCGGATCGTCGGTCTCGTCGCAATGCATGTCGACGCGCAGGCCCTTGTCGGCCGCGAACTCGCACAGCAGGCGTACCGACTCGGCCCCTTGCGCCATGGTGCGCTCGAAATGCGGGATGCCGCCGACCACGTCCACGCCCATGGCAATCGCCCGCTTCAGGTTGTCGAAGGCGCCAGGGCTGCGCAGCAGGCCGTCCTGGGGGAAGGCCACCAGTTGCAGGTCGAGGTAGGGTGCGACGCGGCGGCGCACCTCGAGCAGGGCCTCGACCGCCAGCAGGCGTTCGTCGCAGACGTCGACATGGGTGCGGATCGCCAGCAGGCCGCGCGCCACGGCCCAGTCGCAGTACTGCAGTGCCCGCTCGATCAGCGCTTCCTGGACCAGTTGCGGCTTGAGCTCGCCCCACAGCGCGATACCCTCCAGCAAGGTGCCGGATGCGTTGACGCGCGGCATTCCATAACTGAGCGTGGAATCCATGTGAAAGTGGGCGTCGACAAAGGGCGGCGTGACGAGGTCGCCGCCAGCCTCGATCTCGTGGATCCCGCGCAACGCCAGCGCCGGGCCGACCTCCGCAATGCGTCCGTCCTGCACGGCGATATCGATGCCGGTGCGTCCGTCCGGCAAACTGGCATTGCGTATCACAAGGTCCATGGCCGCTCCTGAGGTCGTTGATTCATTGTAGCGATTTCCGGTCGCCTGAAAAGCTGAATCGCGTGTCACTTTGTAACAATGCTGCAGCGCAAGATTGCGTGAACGCGACACTACCAAATTGTTCTTTTCAACACTCGGCATCAGGGCTACACTAGGCCATGTTGCAGTGCGCCATAACCGAACGATAAGGAATTTCGATGATTTCTCTTCCAGAACAGTTCCACGCAGCACGCCAGACCCAGATCGACAAGCAATTCCAGCTCCTGCGCGTCCTGGGCGACCAGGCTCTGGACAGCACCGGCCGCATCCTCGCCCTGAACCTCGACGCTTCGCGCGCCGCGGTCGAACACTCCTCGAGCGCCATGCGCCAGCTGCTGGCCATGCGCGATCCGCGCGACCTCCTGAACATCGGCGCCCAGGGCCAGCGCCAGCTGCGCACCATGTTCGACTATGGTCGCGAGCTGTTCAGCATTGCCACCGGCCTGCGCGGCATCGGCCTGCAGACGTATGCGGTGGCGCCAAGCGCACTGGCCGCCCCGGCCGCGGTCGAAGCCGCGCCGCTGAAGGAAGCCGAGATCGTCGCCGATGCCACGGCGGCGGTTGCCGCCAGCGCCGCCGAGGCGCTGTCCGAGACCGCGTCGACTACCGCGTTGGCTACCACGTCAGATACCGTGCCGGCTGCCGCAGCGGCTGCGCCGCCCCCGAAGCCCGCCCACGTTTCCGTATCGGCCGCCGAGCTCGTGCCCGACAGCTCGCCCGTCGT
The DNA here is from genome assembly GCF_042647645.1 of Massilia haematophila. Taxonomy (NCBI): domain Bacteria; kingdom Pseudomonadati; phylum Pseudomonadota; class Betaproteobacteria; order Burkholderiales; family Oxalobacteraceae; genus Massilia; species Massilia haematophila. Next base: position 3,214,774 of record NZ_JBHRVV010000001.1, read on the forward strand.
GACCTCGGACGTCGCCCCGCCGGTCGAGCCGACGCCGATCGCCAGGGCCGCCAGCGAAGCGCTCGAGGTGCCGCTGGCGCCACCGCACCCGGTCGCCGCCAGCGTGCCGGTCGAGGTCGCGGTCGAGATCGAGATCCCGAAGATCGCGCCGGTCGACGCCACGCCTCCCGTCGCCGCCCCGGCGCATGGCGCGCCGAAGGTCACGGAAATCCGCAGCGGCCGTGGCCGCAAGAAGCAGAATTAATCCAGGGCTGATGCCGATTTAGAGCGCCTAACAAAACCTTCAGGGCAAGGGATGCGGCCACCCGACGCTGCGACGAAGACAGTACGCCTGTACGGCGAGGAGCTGCAACGCAGCGATGGAGGTTTTGTTAGGTGCTCTTAATGCTTATCGGCACCCGCGCTGCGCTGCGTGGGCAAAGAAAGTAGACTAGCGGGCTTCGGCCCGCTTTCTTTTTTGCGGGCGCAATGCAAGGAATTCCAATGAGTCTAGCGAGCTTGGTGGGCAGCTTCGTGCTGCGCCACTGGAAAGCATACGCGTCCTCCGCGGTGATGCTGATCGCGGTCGCGGTGTGCAGCGTGTGGGTGCCGCGCAAGGTGGGGGCGATGATCGACGGCCTGGCCGCGCACCGCCTGTCGCACCACGACCTGATGGTCGGGATCGCCCAGCTGCTGGCGCTGGGCGTGGCAATCTACATCCTGCGCGTCTGCTGGCGCGTGCGCCTGTATTCGGCGGCTTACCGCCTCGGCGTCGAGCTGCGCATGCGCCTGTATGCCAGGCTGTCGAGCCAGGGTCCGGCCTTCTACCAGAAGCAGCGTACCGGCGACCTGATGGCGCTCGGCACCAACGACATCGACGCCATCGAGATGGCCGCCGGCGAAGCGATGCTGGCCGGCTTCGACGGCACCCTGACCCTGGTGATGGTGCTGGGCGTGATGCTGCTCGGCGTCGACTACCGGCTGGCCCTGATCGCCCTGCTGCCCTTCCCTCTGATGGGCCTGGCCTTCTGGTATATCTCGCGCCACATCCACACCGCCGAGACCGATTCGCTCAAGCGTTTCTCGGACCTGAACGACCACGTGCAGGAATCGCTGTCGGGCGTGCGCACCCTGCGCGCCCTGGGCCTGGAAGCGCGCAGCGCCGGCCAGTTCGGCGAGCTGGCCGGCAAAGCCTCGGAAGCCAGCCTCGCGGCCCAGAAATGGGAAGCGGCCTACGAGCCTGCGGTCGGCCTGACGCTCACCGCCGCCAGCACCCTGACGCTGGGTCTCGGCGGCTACCTGGTCTGGCAGAACCAGCTCACCATCGGCGCGCTGACCAGCTTCACCATGTACCTCGGCCAGCTGATCTGGCCGATGTTCGCGGCCGGCTGGGTGCTGTCGCTGATCGAGCGCGGCCGCGCCGGCCTGGCGCGCCTGCAGCCGATGCTCGACGCACCGCTCACCGTGGTCGACGAAGGCCGCATCGAGCAGATCGAGGACGGCCCGCTGGTGCTGCGCGAAGTCAGCTTCACGTATGCCGGGTCGGCCCAGCCGGCGCTCGACAAGGTCTCGGTGGCGCTGCGTCCCGGCATGACCCTGGGCCTGGTCGGCGCCACCGGCGCCGGCAAATCGACCCTGCTGCGCGTGCTGCTGCGCCAGGCCGAGCCGCAGCAGGGCGAGGTCACCTGGGGCGGCCACCGGCTGGAGGACTACAAGCTCGCGGCCCTGCGCGCGGCGACCAGCTGGGTGCCGCAGGAATCCTTCCTGTTCTCGGCCAGCATCGCCGAGAACATCGCACTGGCGCGTCCGGGCGCCAGCCGCCTCGAAGTCGAGGAAGCCGCGAAGATGGCGGCGGTCCACGACGACATCCTGCGCTTCCCGCAGGGCTACGACACGCCGGTCGGCGAAAAGGGCATCACGCTCTCGGGCGGCCAGCGCCAGCGCATCGCGATCGCGCGTTCGCTGCTGGCCGACAGCTCGCTGCTGCTGCTCGACGACGCGCTGTCGGCGGTCGATACCGGCACCGAGACCCGCATCCTCGAGCACCTGGCCGAGCTGCGCGCCTCGCGTCCGGAACTGACCGCCATCATCGCCAGCCACCGTCTCTCGGCCGTGGTGAATGCCGACCTGATCGTGGTGCTGAAGGACGGCCGCGTGGTCGAATCGGGCGACCACGAATCCCTGCTGCTGCGCGACGGCTGGTATGCCAGCCAGTGGCGCTACCAACAACTGGAGGCCAGCATCGATGCCAGCTAAAAAAATCGAACAAGCCGGGCGCGCCGAAGCGAAGCGGGCGGCCGGCCTGCTGCGCCGCGCCGCCTGGCCCGACATCAAGCATTTGAAATGGGCCACCTTCTGGCTGGTCATCGCCGCCGCGCTGGAAGTCATGGGTCCGATCCTCGGCAAGGCCCTGATCGACGACCACCTGGTGCCGCGCCATGCCGACTGGACGCGCATGGGCCTGCTGCTGGCCGGCGTGCTGCTGACCGGCTGGATCTCGACCTGGCTGCGCTACCTGCAGCTGGTGCGCCTGTCGGGCCTGGCCATGCGCTCGGTGCAGCGCCTGCGCGAGTGGGTCTACGGCCACGTGCTGCGCCTGCCGATGGCCTTCTTCGACCGGGCGATCACCGGCCAGCTGGTCAGCCGCGTGACCAACGACACCGAGGCGGTGAAAAAGCTCTACATCCAGGTGCTGTTCTCGATCCTCGACAGCACCATCGTCCTGCTCGGCACCACGGTCGCCATGGCCTGGCTCGACTGGCGCCTGATGACGATCGTGCTGGCGCTGCTGCCGGCGGTGCTGGTGATCGTCTGGCTCTACCAGCGCCTGTCGGCGCCGGCGGTGACGCGCGCGCGCGCCCTGCGCAGCGACATCAACGCCCAGATGGCCGAGTCGATCGGCGGCATGACCGTGCTCCAGGCCAGCAACGCGGCGGGCCGCTTCGGCGAGCGCTTCGCCAACACCAACGATGGCCACTACCAGGCGCGCATCGCCGAGATCCGCGTCAATGCCCTGCTGCTGCGCCCCGCCCTCGACCTGCTCAACGTCGCGCTGCTGGCGGTCGTCATCTTCGCCTTCGGGCGGCGCGAGATCGGCGCGGTCGAAGTCGGCATCCTGTACGCCTTCATCAGCTACATCGCGCGCGTGGTCGAGCCGCTGATCCAGATCACGATGCAATTCAGCGGCCTGCAGCAGGCGGTGGTGGCCAGCGCGCGCGTCGCCACCCTGCTGGACGAAGCCAGCGCCGACGAACATGCGGCGGGCAGGGCAACGGGTGCACGGCCGACGGTATCGCCTCATTCTCCAGCGGTGCGCGTGCGCCACCTGGACTTCGCCTACGTGCCGGGCCAGAACGTGCTGCACGACGTCTCGCTCGACATCCCGCAGGGCGCCTTCTACGGCATCGTCGGCCACACCGGCAGCGGCAAGTCGACCCTGCTGTCGCTGCTGCTGCGCTACTACGTCGCCGACAAGGACCATGGCAGCGGCCAGATCGAAATCTGCGGCGAGCCGATTGCCGCCATCGACAACGAGCGCTTCCGCAACGAGGTCGGCCTGGTGCCCCAGGATCCCTTCATCCTGGCGGCCTCGGCGCGCGAGAACATCGACATGGGACGTGGCCTGCCCCAGGAGCGGATCGAGGCGGCGGCGCGCGCGGCGCATGCCCACGGCTTCATCGCCGCGCTCGAGGGAGGCTACGAGACCTCGCTCGGCGAAGGCGGTTCGCGCCTGTCCTCCGGCCAGAAGCAGCTGATCGCGATCGCGCGCGCGCTGGCGGGCGAGCCGCGCATCCTGCTGCTCGACGAGGCGACCTCGCGCATCGATTCGGCCACCGAGCAGATCGTGCAGCAGGCCCTGGTCGAGCTGCGCGGCAAGGTGACCATCATCGCGATCGCGCACCGGCTCTCGACCATCCGCGACGCCGACCGCATCGTGGTGCTGAACCACGGACGCATTACCGAGTCCGGCCCGCACGAGGAACTGATGCGGATCGAGAATGGTTTGTACCAGCGCCTGTACATGCTGCAGCAGCTGGCGGTATAGCCTTCGTCCCGCGCGCGGCCTACACGGCTCGCCGGTGGGATGAGCAGTTGCCAATGTTGCCGTTTTGGCGTCGCTTTTTTGCTATATTCACAAAAAAAAGCGAAATTTCTATTAGGCAACACGCATATAATGCTCGGTGGCGTTGACCGTATGAAAAACGCATAACCACATCGAGACAGCTATGCCGGCAGCGAGAACGACGAGACAACCACGACAGCATCGTGCCGTGCTGCTGGCAACCCTATTGTTGGCGTCCTCGTACGCCGGCGCCCAGGGCCAGGGCCCACTGCAGAGCCGGCTGGCCGAGATCCGCGAGATCAACCGCTTCATTCCCGAACGCGCGCTGCCGATGCTGCTGAAGATCGAGCAGGAAGCGCGCGCCGGATCGGTCGAGGAGAAGGGCGAGATGCTGGCGCAGCTGTGCGGCGCCTACCACGCCCTGAGCCAGACCGCCAAGGCGCTGGCGGCCTGCGAGGAATTGATCGCGCTCGGCCAAAGCAGCGGCAACAATGCCGCGCTGGCCAAGGGCCTGGTGCGCAAGAGCTACATCATGTACGCCCGGAACGAGCTGGCGCTGTCGCACAACCTGACCTGGGAGGCCGAGCGCCTCGCCAACACCACCAACGACATCGAGCTGCGCGTGCGCGTGGGCGTGAACGCGGCCCAGGCCTTCTCCGAGGACGGCAACTTTCCGCGCGCGCTGGAAAAAATGCAGGCCACCCTGGCCTACGCCCGCGAGCACGGCGACGCGATCCACCAGGCCATCGTCCTGAATGCGCTGGCCAACCTGTACTCCCATATGCGCGAGTACGACAAGGGTTTCGAAACCCTGGCCGAGGCCTTCGAGGTGGCGAAGAAGGCCGATTCGCCGGGCCGCATGGCCCAGTTGAAGTCGACCGAGTATCGCCTGGCGGTGAAGGTCGGCCAGATGCGGCGCGCGCTGGCGGCGCAGATGGCCGCGCTCGAACTGCAGCGCAAGATCGGCGCGCATTCGCTGGTGACCTACTCGCTGATCAACCTGGCGGACGGTTACCTGAAGATGCGCGATTACCGCAACGCGAGCGCGTATGCGCAGCAGGCGATCGCGGCGGCGCAGGCGCTGAACGACAACGCGGCGCTGGCGACGGCGCGCGTCAACCTCGGCCAGGCGTACCTCGCCACCGGGCGCCTGGCCGAAGGCAAGGCGAGCTTCGAGGCCGGCCTGGCGGAGTACGAACGCAACGGCGACAAGCCGGAACTGCAGGGGGTGCTGCTCGAATACGGCGAGGCGCTCGAGCATGCCGGCGACCATGGCGCCGCCATCAAGGCCTACCACCGCGAGCGCACCCTGTCGAACGAGCTGTTCGAGAAGCGCCGCCAGAAGGCGATGCTCGAGCTGCAGGAAAAATACGACGCCGACAAGAAGCAGCGCCAGATCGAGCTGCTCGAGCGCGAGAATCAGGTCAAGTCGGCCGAGATCGACAACCGCCGCCTGCAGCAGCGCATCTGGGCGCTCCTGATCGTGGTGTTCGCGCTGGTTTCGGTGATCGTTGGCCTGCTGTACCGCAAGGTGCGCCACGCCAACGCCCAGCTGCACGAAAAGAACCAGGAGCTGAAGCAGCAAAGCGTGCGCGACCCGCTGACGGGCCTGTACAACCGCCGCCACTTCCAGGACTTCATGCGCACCCACCAGCTGCTGGACAAGCGCGGCGCCGGCGCCTCGGGCGACGAGATGGTCAGCGCCCTGTTCCTGATGGACGTCGACCACTTCAAGCACATCAACGACACCTACGGCCACGCGGCCGGCGACGCGGTCCTGATCAGGATCGCCGCCAGCCTGCGCGAGATCCTGCGCGAGACCGACATGATCGTGCGCTGGGGCGGCGAGGAATTCCTGGCCTTCCTGCCCGCGATCCCGCGCGGCGGCCTGGACGAAGTCGCGCGCCGCCTCCTGAGCGGCATCGCCGAGACCCGGATCGTCTACCAGGACATCACGCTGACGGCGAACGTGTCGATCGGCTTCGCGCCCTACCCGCTCGCGCCGGCCGGCCAGCCGCTGCCGTGGGAACGCGCGGTCAACCTGGTCGACATGGCGCTCTACATGGCCAAGGGCCACGGCCGCAACCGCGCATACGGCGTGCGCGGCTTCGCCGGCTTCGACCAGACCTCGATGGAAGAGATCGAGCAGAACCTCGAGCAGGCCTGGCGCGCCGGGTTTGTCGACATGTCGATCGTGACGGCGGGGTGGCAGGAGTTGAAGGTGGCGGGATAGGCGCGTAGGGTGGACACCTGTGTCCACGCGGTACGGCGGGTGATGTGTCGTGCCATTGAGCGCCAGCGTCCAGTCCGCTCGATCACACGTATTTTCTCGAAGGTCTCCTCCGATCAGGCGATGAGACCGCGTGGGCTCGAGAGCCCACCCTACGAAAACCCGGTAATCCGTAGGGTGGGTTCTCGAACCCACGCAGGTCCGTAGGGTGGGTTCTCGAACCCACGCGGTACGGCGTGTGATATGTCGCAGAAACCGCGTGGGCTCAAGAGCCCACCCTACCAACCTAACGCGCCGCTTCCTGCATCTTCTCGCCGGCCCGCTCGACCTTCTCGCCCACCTTGGCGCTCGCCTTTTCCAGCCCGCGCCCGGCCTCGGCGGTCGCGTCCTTGATCTTCTCGCGCGCTTCCTCGGTGCGGTCGGCCAGCCGGTCGCGCGCCTCTTCGGCGCGCTCGACCGCGCGCTGCGCGGCCTCGTCGGCTTTCTCGAGCGGCGCGCGCAGTTCGCGCGCCACCTTGTCGCCGGCCTCGTCCATCGCCTTGCCGGCCTTTTGCGCCGGTCCCATCGCGTCTTCGTCGCGCGGCGAGCAGGCGGCCAGGACCGCCAGCGCGGCCACCAGCAGCGGCGCACCGATCATGTTCGTCGTCTTCATGGTCGCTCCTGTCAAAAGCTGTTTCCGGCAGCATACACCCGGCGCGCTGCGCGCGGCTCACGGGTGACGCGCATCAGCGCACCTGGTCGGCGCGCGGATGCTCGGGCTGGCGCGCGTCGATCTTCGCCTTCAGCGCGCGGGTGGCGTCGTCCTCGCCCCAGCGCTTGGTAAAGGCGCGCAGGCGCGTGCGTGCCCGCTCGACGGACGACGACGCCAGCGCCGTCTCGACCGCCGCCTTCGCCTCGCGCCAGGCCTGGTTGCGCTGGCGCTGGCGGGTGCAGTCGCCGGCCGCCTCGTTGAGCGCCTGCTGCACCTTCTGCAACTGCTCGGGCGTGGCCCGGGTCGAGCGCAGGGCGATTAACTCGCTCTGCGCCTCGCGCGGCTTGCAGGCGGTGGCCAGGGCGATCGCCTTGTCGATCTGCTTTTCGATGCGCCGCTTGGCCGGATTGGCGACCAGCCAGACCGCCCACAGCACGGCCAGCGCCAGCAGCCACCAGCGCAGGCGTACCGGCTGGCGCTGCGGCGGCGCGTCCGGGGCGGGCGCGGGGCGCGGCCCGATGCCGGCGCGTACGCCGGGGCGCGGCGGTGGGGCCGGCGTTGCCGGCGGCGCTGGAGGAGCCGGCGCCGCCGGACCGGCCGGCCTGCCCATGGCGGCAGCCGCCCCGTTCACCGCGCCCTGCGCGTGGGCGAGCGCGGCGGCAGCGGCGGGCGCGGCCGTCGTGGCCGCGGATGCGCGCGGCGGCGCGGGCGCATCCTCGCGTCCGGCCTTGCCGAGCCGGATGCCGGAGGTGGTGGCAGCGGCCGGCGCCTGGTCGGCCGCTGCCGGCGCCGCTGCAGCCGCCGTCCCCTGCTCCGCCGGCGGCATGCGATGCGCCGCCGCGTCGCCGCGCTCCACGCCCGCCTTTTGCGGCGTGCCGCAATACGGACAGAAGTTCACGGGGCGCGGCCAGGTGCGGGCACAGCCGGGCTGGATACATCGATAAAGCATTTCGTTCTGCACAGCCTGGTCCTCTTACTGCGGGTCCGGAATGCCGTCGTCCGGATCGGGGATGGCCGGCCCGCGCAGCGCGTCCAGCCCCGGGATGTCGGCCACGCTGCCCCATTTGCCGAACTTCGGGTCCTGCGCCATGTTCCAGGCGCGCGTGGCCAGGTCGATCTCGCCGGCCGCCAGCTGGCGCCCGATCTCCTCGACGGCGAAGGGGCCGCGCTGGGCACCCTGCACGAACAGCTTGTAGCGCGGGCCGCCTGCCGCCACCGCCGCCGGTGCCGGTGCCGGTGCCTGGGTGCGCCGCTCCATCGCCTGCGCCGCGCGCGCGTCGCTGGCCAGGAACTCTGGCTTGATCACGCGCTTGTCGACCGAACGCTCGACTTCCCAGCTGTAGGCGTCCGATGCGGAGTCGGACACGGATTCCGTCCAGTCGAGAAGGGTCGCCAGGGCGGCATCGACCGAGGCGTTCGACAGCGCGGGATCGAGCGCGGCGGCGCGCCGGAACCAGGCCTCGTACAGCCGGCGCGCCGTGATGTTCGGCAGCGAGGGCGAGGGCAACTGGGCGCCGGTCTCGTCGGTTTCCAGGCGCGGCTCGTAGACACGCAGCTGGTAGTGGCGCATCAGCGCGGCCAGCAGCAGCAACTGGTGCGCGCCCAGCTGGGCCTGGCGGCTGCGCACGGCGCCGATCACCTGCTCGCGGTAATACGGCGGCAAGCCGTTCGAGCGGATCGCGTACTCGTTCCCGATCTGCAGCCATTCGCCGGAACCCGGCTCGACCTCGAACAGGTACTGGCCGCGCGGCTGGAAGCTGGCTTCGCGGTCGCCCAGGTCGGCTTTTCTCCGGATGACACCCAGCGCGATCGCCTGCATGAACCACTCGTAGTCGTCGGCCAGGCGGTTCAGTTCGTCCATCGAGGGCGAGATCGGGTGGCGGAAGCGCGTCGAATCGAAGTGCAAATGGGTCGGGATCTTCGGGTTCTCGATCTGGTACGAGGCGCGCCAGGTCGGCAGGCCGCGCAGCACCGTCATCGGGATGCCCGACAGTTCGATGTAGCAGACCGCCCGTCCCGGAATGCCGGTGTTGACGATCGAGACCAGGTCGCCGTGGAAGAAGCCGGTCGGCACGGCGGCGCGGATTTCCGCCTCCATGCGGCGCCAGGCGGCGACGTCGCCCACTCCGATAAAACATTTAAATTGATCCGAATTCGGAGTAAACTCGGCCGAGAAGCGCGCGTTCACCCAGGGCATGGCGCTCCTGATCCATTCGGCGAAGACGCGCTGGCGTTCCTGCGGACTCATCGCGTTCAGCCGTTCCAGCAGCGGATCGACCGGCTCGGCGCCGGCCAGCTCGCTGCTGGAAAGCTGGGTCTGGGCGCGGCGGAACAGTTTCAGCAGCAGGTCCGCCCGCATGCGCTCGTCGCCCAGCTGCGGGAACAGTTTGCCGGAACCGCCGAATTCGAGCAGCACCTCCTCGCTCCACGCGCTCACGTCGCCGGTCAATCGCACCGGCGCCGGCGCCACGTCGCTGGCCAGCTTGATATAGGTGGCGTGCTCGTGGCGCGCATCGGCACGCAGCTGGCTGATGCGCTGGTCGACCGCGTGCAGGATCTCCTGCACGTGGCGCCGCCCTTCCTGGAATTCGCCGGCGATGCCGCTCCACTGCGCATTGCCCTGCTCGTCCGTCGACTGCGGGTCGCCCAGCCAGGCCGACATGTTGCGCATCACCTCGATCGACTGGCCGGCGGCCACCGCCAGCAGGTGGAAGCGCAGGTAGTCGGCGATGTCGCGCTTCAGGTGAGCCATCACCTCGCGGCCCTGGGCGTCCTTGCCGAACAGGCGCCCGGCCGCCTGGCCGAGGTTGTTCAGCGATTCCTCGACCTGGCGCGTGCGCAGCGCGTCGCGCACGTCGCGGTAACGGCGGCCGTTGCGCTCGGCGTTGATCAGGTCGCGCTGCAGCAATCTCGCCTTGACCTGCTCCAGCAGCGAGAGCACGAATTCCAGCCCGCCCTGTTTGCGGTCGTCGAGCAACGCGTACAGGCGTTCGCGCACGCGCGTCTTCAGGCGTCCGGTCAGTTCGCCGGTATGCCGCTTGATGCGGTCTTCGCTGGTCTCGGCAGTGGCGCCGGCCTCGCGGATCGCGTCGCGCTCCAGTTGCGGCAGCAGCTCGGCCACCTTCTCGCGCCACAGCTTGATGTCGTAGCCGGCCATGATGCGGTCGATCTCGAGCTGGACCTTGCTTTCCACCCGTTCGAGCAGCGAGCGGCCGTCCTTGTCCATCAGGAGCTGTTCGGTCAGCGCGTATTCCTGGAAAGGCGTGACGTCCACGGTCCCCTTTTTGAAATCGGGGAATTCGTTGAAGGGACGCTCGCGCATCTCCATCTGCTCGCGCATGAAGCTGTCGCGCTCGGCGTCGCCGGCGCGGCGCGCGAGTGCGCCGTCGCGCCCGACCAGGCCGAAGAATTCCTTGACCATCAGCGCCGCCAGTTCGTAGGCGCGGATGTCCTCGCGCAGGCTTTGCTGGGTGTCGAGCACGGCCTGCCCGAAGGCCGAATACACCTTCGAGTAGGACAGGCGCATGTCGCCGAAGCGCGCCTCCGGCACACGCGGATTGTAGGGACCGAGCTTGTGCTGCTGCTGGTTGACCGCGACCGAGCGCTTGCGGTTGGCGAAGTCGGCCGAGGCGAAATCCTCGAACAGGGTGTCGGCCACCATCTGGTAGACGTCCTTCACGTCCTGGGTCGCCTTGTTCGCCAGGTTGGCGGTGTCGACGAAATACACGTCGTCGAACGGCGCGCCGCGGCCCTGGATGCTGTCCGGGTCCATCCACGACACGCGCGCGTTCATGTCGCGCATGGTCGTTTCCAGCTCCATCATGGTCGCGTAGGCGTTGGCCTCGGTACGCTCCTTGTTGGCCTTGGCAAAACCCGAGGGCATGAACATCACCAGGTCGACCTGGCTGTCCGATACCTCCTGGCGCGCGATCGCCTTGGCCATCCAGCCCAGGTCGATGGCGCTGCCGGCGCCGGTGCCGCCGGCATTCGAGGCGATGACGACGATGCGGAACTTCGAGGTGTCGACCTGCAAACCGAGGCGCTGGTAATTCTCCTTGCGCTCGATGCCGGCGTTACTGCTCAGGAAATTCAGCGCGCCCTTGATGCGCCCGCGCAGCTTCGGGTATTTGTCGAACAGGTACAGCCGCGCCACCGAGCGGATCTGGCCCGCCCCTTTCGACGGGTCGATGCCGAGCGAGCGCAGCTTCTTCGGACGCAGCGGCATCCAGCTTTCGATCAGCGGGAAGCGCGCCAGGCTGTCGTCGGACTCGTGGTACTGCGGCAGGTCGAGCGGCTCCACCAGCCGCTCTTCGTCCGTCAGGCGCACCAGTTCGTACCAGGGATCGGTGCGCTGCGACTTGCCCTCGTCGATGACGGCGTTGTTGTCGAGGTCGAAGTGCAGGAAGCGCGCGACCGGGAAGTCGGCGATCGATTCCACGCGGGTCGGATGCTGGCGGTTCCAGACCGCGGACAGGATGCGCCGCCGGATACGCATCATGACTTCCATGCCGGTGCCGCCGGCGCCGATGAACAGCGTCGGGCGCAGGTCGACCTTGAGTTCGGCCTTGCGGTTGACGCTTGCCGGGGTGGGGATGTCTGCCATCGTATATCTCTCTCGTTTCAACGTCGGCCGCTCAACGTCGGCCGATAAACAGGGCTGCCACCAGCGTCACCAGCCCGACCGCTACCAGCGGCCCGGTCACCGCCCAGGTCAGATAGCGGCTGGCGTTGATGATCGCCAGCACCGCCGCGGCCGACAGGAAGGCCAGGCCGACGAACAGCAGCCAGCCGGCGCTGCCCGCGGACGAAGGCGAGACGCGGCGCACGACCATGTGGTGCACGTAGGCGTTCCTCACGAAGAAGTAGACGACCAGCAGCACCAGGAACACGCCCGCGCCGATGGCGAGGTCGCGGTCCGAGGTGTCGGTGGCCGCCGGCGGCAGCGGACCGGGCACCACTTCCACCGGACCGCCGGCGGTGTCGGGCGTGGTCTGCGGCAGCGCCGCGTCGGGCGCGTTCTTTTCCTCGGGCAGCTTGAAGCCGGGATCGGCCTGGCCGCCGGCTGGAGTCGGGTTTGCTTGCATGGGTTATTCCTTTCAGCGGCCAAGGCGCACTTGCGCGCCCTCGCGCAGGTCCGTCAATTGATGGCCGAACAGGGTGGTCTTCAGGCGGGCCACTTCGTTGCCCGCCTTGTCGTAGATCGGTTGATCGGTGCCGGTGCGCGCGTGCATGGTGCGCAGCTCGTCCTCGACCGTCACATAGGCGCGGCGCGGACGCATCCAGGCGTACGCCGCCGCGCCGGCGACCGCCAGCAGCGCCAGCAGCCCGCCGCCCACCGCCAGCAGCGGCGCCATCCCGTAGTGCACGCGCACCTCGATCGGCAGCATCGCGGTCGAGGCTTGCACCTGGGCCGGCGGGACGAAAATGTCCGGCAGCGGGTCGCCCGGGAACAGCGCGGCCATGCGCTCGCGGAATCCCTGCGACAGCGCCAGCTTCTGGTCCGCCAAATGCACCTCGATCGTCCCCGGCAGCACGTAGGCCGAGCCTGCGGACTTGACCGCTTCCATCGACCATTTGCTGGGCAGCTTCGCCACCGGCAGCTGCAGGGTGGAGGCCAGCGGCTGCGGCTTGCCCGGCGCCAGCATGCTGACGTGGCGGCTTGCCAGCGTCACCGGACGGTTCTCCCCGCCCAGCGTCGAGCGCGCGCTTAAGGAGGCGCTGAGGATGGTGTAGGGGTACATCGTGTTTTCCAGGTTCCAGCGGATCTTCGCCGAGGGCGAGACGGCGCTCGAGGCCACATCGGCGCGCAGCACGCCGCCCTGCCCCATCGAGAACGCCACGCCCGGCGCATCCTCGACCTTGCGCGGCACCAGGCGCACCGTGTCGCGGTCCAGCGGTTTCAGGCGCGCCGGCGGCTCGGTGATGATCCTGGCGATGCTGCCGCCCGCCAGCAGGCGCTCGAGCGTCTGCGCCCCGCCTGCGCCGATCGCGAAGGCATACACCATCAGCCCATTGGCGCGGTAGTGCCGGCCCTCTACCGGCATGCGCAGCGGGAAGGCCAGCGCCGTGCGGATCGCGCCGCCGCGGTGGATCAGTTCGTAGAACTCGCGGTTGCGCCGGGCCGTGGCCTGGTCGTTGTTCGGGCTGTTGCGGTTGTTCGTGACCAGCCAGACGATGCCGTCCTTCCCTCCCAGTGCCTGGGCGATCGCGGCATTGACCGCTTCGCCGAGGTCGGTGTCGGCCAGGGCGCCGCCGGGCTTGCGCGCGGTGTCGAGACCAGCCAGGGCCTGCGTCACCTGGGCGCGCGTGCCCTCGCCGACCTTGGCGGACAGCAGCGCCTTCGGCGACGGCGCACCCGGCAGCGACTGGTTGAAGGCGGCCAGCACCAGCGCGTCGCCCGGCTGCGCGACGGCGAGGGCCAGTTCCGTCACCAGCGGCTTGAAGCGCGATTGCGGATCGGCGTAGAAGGGCTCCATCCAGCCCGAGTTCTGGACCAGGAAGACCTGGGGCGTGGCGAACGCCGGCCAGGCGCAGCCCAGCAGCGCCAACGCGGCCAGCAGACGCGTAAGCAGGTACGTAAGCACGCCGCTCACGACAGCTCTTCCAGGCGCCAGCCGCGCATCTGGTTCCAGTCCGGGTGGTGCAGCCAGAGCGCGCCGGCGTACACGAAAGGTACGCATTCCAGCGGCCGGGCGAGGCGCACGATCTCGTCGAGGATCACGTTGCGCTTGCCGATCCACTCGACGGTGGTGCGGGCGATGGTGCGTGTGGAGAGGGCTTCCTCGGCGCGCCCGGTGTACTTGTGAAAGCGCAGCACCAGGCCGCTCGGCTGGCTGCGGTTGTTATTAAAACTGCGCAGCAGCGGCAGCACCAGGGTGTCGTCATCGATGACGTCCTCGACGTGCTCGGCCGACCAGGGCTCGTCCAGCACGGCATGGCCGCGTCGGAACAGCAAATTCGCAAAGCCCAGGCGCGCGCCGTCGATGGGTTCGAGCTGGGGATGGTCCGCGCCCAGTTCGAGGAAGGAATAAGCCTGGCCGTCGTGCCCGATCTGCCACAGGCGCCCGTCGCGGCTCTGGGTCGGGCCGCCGAAGTCGAGCCTGGGCGACCAGCCGGCCGGCCAGGGCATCCAGCGTGGCGCCTCGCCCGGGCGCCAGGCCAGTTGCCCCTCTTCGTGCAGCCAGAACAGGCGGTTGTCGTAGCCGATCGGACGCATCCAGCCGCGCATGGGCGCACCCTCGCAGGCCAGGATCTCGCCCTGCTCGAGGTCGGCGCTGGTGGCCAGCAGCCTGAGTACGCCATCGGCAACGAAGGGGCAGCCCACGTGGCGCCGCATCATGCCCGGCGCCGCCGCCAGCGCGCCGGCGAACAGCGGTTCGAGGCGGTAGCTCTCGTTGACCGGATTGATCCACAGGCGGGCCAGACCGCTGTCGGTCGGCACGATGCCAACCTCGCCGCGCACCGGATTGAGTGCCGGCAGCCAGCCATACTGGCCTGGCGTGAAGCGCAGCTCGCTGGCCGTATCCTCGGCCGTCATCACGTGCCAGAGTTGGGCCAGCGGGTCCCAGTATTGCAGCACGCCGCGGGCAGGCGCCAGCGCCAGCAGGCGCGGCTCGGGGAAGCCCCAGGTGGACGCGGCGAACACGCAATGGGCATTCGGCGGCACCGGCATGGCCAGCTCGGCGCGGCCAACGGCGGGCAGCGGCGGGCGCTCTTCCAGGCTGTCGCCCAGGGGCAGCGAGGTCACCGGCAAGCCGTGCGGCACGTGGCGCGGCAGGGCCTGGTCGCCGGCCGTTCCCCACCAGTCCGGCTGGCGCAGGCTGCGCCCGGCCAGCTTGTGCAGGGCCTGGCCGCAGGTCGGGCAGAAAGCAAAACCCTCCGGATAGATCGGCGCGCAGGCGCAGGACACGGGCAGGGATGCGCCCAGCAAGTGGGCGACGTCGAGCACCCGGCCGCGCGCATGCGCCTGCCAGTCGATGCGGCCGAGACCTTCCGTGGTCTCGAGCGCGAACTGCCCGCTCCTGTCGTCTTCCAGCCAGACGCTGGATGGCGTTTCCCATCTGTATGCCATTGCGCTCCGCCGTCGAATGAAAAATGGACGCAAGCGACCCGCCACGAAAGCGGCCCTTGCTGTCGAAATCATAACGCCGCCATTGCCGCGATGGCGCGCCGTTCGCCGGGTAGCGCCAGACGGCACTTCAGGCATCAAGATACAGGCTGTTCACGGGAACTTCGGCGCAGAACCGTATAATGACGGGTCCGATATGCCCCACGCTGCACACCATGAATTCCCCTGCCCTGCCCGATTCCCCCGACCTGCCCCCGCACGCCATCGATGCGGCGGGCAGCCACCTGCACGCCATCCTCGGCATCGCCATCGAGCACGGCCCCGCGCACCGGGCGCTGGTGGTGTATGACGAACGCACCGGCCTGTCGCGCGCCCTGGTGGAGGCCTACCGGCGCAACCTGCCGGACGCCGACTTCGTCGACTTCGGCAGCGTGCGCCCCGAGGAGGTGCTGGCCCGCTTCCGTTCCATGGCGGCGAAGGACCTGGTGGTGCTGGTGCAGTCGACCAACTTCCGGCTGGAGGCCTTCCGCATCCGCGTCGAGCTGTTCAAGCTGGGGCTGAAGGTGATCGAGCACGTGCACCTGTCGCGCATGCCGGGCCCGCAGGCCGAGCACTACATCGAGGCGCTGGCCTATGACCCGGCCTACTTCCGCGGCGTCGGCCGGGCGCTCAAAAGCCGCATCGACGCGGCGCCGCACGGCCGCGTGGTCGGCGGCGGCGCCGAGCTGGTGTTCGCTTCACCCTTCGAGCCGGCCAAGCTGAACATCGGCGACTACAGCGAGATGCACAACGTCGGCGGCCAGTTCCCGATTGGCGAAGTCTTCACCGAGGCCCTCGACCTGGAAGCGGTGAACGGGCGCGCGCAGATCCACGTGTTCGGCGACACCAGCTACCGCTCGAACCATCCCGGTACGCCGGTCACCATCATCGTCGAAAAGGGCCGCGTGGTCGGCACCGAGAATGCGACACCGGAATTCCAGCACATGCTCGACATCATCCGCGCCGACGAGGGCGAGGTCTGGGTGCGCGAACTGGGCTTCGGCATGAACCGCGCCTTTACCCGCGAACGCCGCGTGGCCGACATCGGCACCTACGAACGCATGTGCGGTATCCACCTGTCGCTGGGCGCCAAGCACGGGGTGTATCCGAAGCCGGGCTTCAAGCGCAAGGATGCGAAGTACCACATCGACGTGTTCGCGGTGACCGATGCGGTGTATCTCGGCGAGGAACGGGTGTATGCCGACGGGGCCTGGACGGTCGCCGCGGCCGAGCAGGCCGCCCCCGGCGGTGGTACTATCCAAGCCTAAAAATATTGTTCGGCTGGGGATGAGCATGGTGGTGGACCTCCGAAAGCGCGTGGACGAAATCCAGGCGATCAGCGCAGTACCCAAGATCCTGGAAACGGTGGCGGCCATGACCGGCCTCGGTTTCGTCTGCATCGCCCACGTCACCGACGAGAACTGGCTCACCTGCGCCGTGCTCGACCGGCTGGAGTTCGGCCTCAAGCCGGGCGACGAGCTCGACGTCACCACCACGCTGTGCGAGGAAGTGCGCGACACCGGCCGCGCCGTCATCATCGACAACGTCGCCGAGAGCGCGGCATACTGCGCGCACCATACGCCGCGCATCTACGGCTTCCAGAGCTACTTTTCGATACCCATCTTCCGCGCCGACGGCAGCTATTTCGGCACCCTGTGCGGTCTCGATCCGAGGCCGATGACGCTGTCGGATACCGTCACCGTCTCCACCTTGCAGTTGTTCGCCGAGCTGATCTCGAAGCAGCTCGACGACGAAACGCGCCAGGAAGCGACCCGCACCGACCTGCTGAGCGAACGCGGAACGGCCGAGTTGCGCGAGCAGTTCATCGCGGTGCTCGGCCACGACCTGCGCACGCCGCTCGGCGCGATCACGATGGGCGCCGACCTGCTGGCGCTGAAAGTCCGGGAGCCCGAGCTGCGTCCAGTGATAGAACGCATCCGCAGCAGCGCGCGGCGCATGGCGGCCCTGGTCGACGACGTGGTCGACTTCACGCGCGGCCGCATGGGCAGCGGCATCGGCCTGAACCTGCGCCGGCACGACAGCGTGCACCTGACCCTGGAACAGGTCGTCGACGAGTTGCGCGGCCTGCATCCCGAGCACCGTATCGTCGCCAGCATCCCGCCGCAGCTGTGTCTGCACTGCGACCCCGAACGCCTGGCCCAGCTGCTGTCGAACCTTCTCAAGAACGCGCTGGTGCACGGCAGCGCCGACGCGCCGGTTCGCGTGGAGGCGCGCACGGAAGGCGGGGTATTCACGATGACGGTGTCGAACCAGGGCCAGGACCTGCGACCGGAAGTGATCGGGCAGCTGTTCAAGCCCTACTGGCGCGCCGCCTCGCGTCCGGGCAGCGAAGGACTCGGCCTGGGCCTCTACATCGTCGACCAGATCGCACGCGCGCACGGCGGCAGGATCGACGTGCGCTCCGGCGCCGGGCGCACCTCGTTCACGTTCACGCTCGACGGCCAGGCCGCCTGAGCCGCAGTACCATCCGCGCAGGACTACCGATATTCGTTCCGCTACCACCGCAAGACCATGCTCACTCCCGAACAACGCGCCCAATACCAACGCGACGGCTTCATCGTCCTCCCCAACTTCAAGTCTTCCGACGAGATCGCCGCGCTGCGCCGCCGCGCCGAGGAAATCGTCGACGCCTTCGACCCGGCCGAATCGCGCGCCATCTTCACCACGCGCGACCAGGAGCGCGCCAGCGACGACTGGTTCCTCGGTTCGGACAACACGATCCGCTGCTTCTTCGAAGAGGAAGCCTTTGGCGCGGACGGCCAGCTGCGCCAGCCGAAGGCGCTGTCGATCAACAAGATCGGCCACGCCATGCACGACCTCGACCCCGTGTTCGAGCGCTTCACGCGCGACGCCAGGCTGGCGGCCGTGGCGCGCGACCTCGGGTTGGAGCAACCGCAGGTCTGGCAATCGATGTACATCTTCAAGCAGCCCGGCATCGGCGGCGAAGTGCGCTGGCACCAGGACGCGACCTTCTTCGACTCCACCCCGATCAGCGTGACCACCTTCTGGTTCGCACTGGAAGACGCGACCATCGAGAACGGCTGCCTGTGGGCCGAACCGGGCGGCCACCGCGGTCCGCTGCGCGAGCGTTTTCTGCGCGACGGCGACCGCATCCACATGGAAAAGCTCGACGCCACGCCCTGGCCCGACAACAGCACCGCCGTCCCGATCGAGGCCGCGGCCGGCACCCTGGTCTGTTTCCATGGGCTGCTGCCGCACTACAGCGCGCCGAACCGCTCGCCGGTGTCGCGTCATGCCTTCACCCTGCATGCGACCGATGCGCGCACTCTGTACTCGCCGCGCAACTGGATCCAGCGCGATGACAGCCTGCCGGTTCGCGGCTTCGACTGACCCCACCTCCACGGGCGTGTAGCAAAACTACGGCACGCTACCCGAATTCGATTGACACGCCCTTGAGCTGCTCCGAGAATCGGAACAGCTCAGCGGCCGCATCCGTAGTTTTAATACGTATCACGGACTCTTGCCGCTCGGGCAAGTACTTCTATTTTCCTAAGGAAAGAAACGACAGCCAACCCGTAGCACCAAGGAGGAGACATGAGAAACAAAACAATCCTGGCCAGCATGCTCGCAAGCGCCTTTCTCGCAACGTCCTACGCGTACGCCGCCACGCCGCCGGCCCAGTCCGGCAACAGCCAGGCCATCCTGCTGCAGGGCTTCCACTGGAAGTCATCCGGCTACGCCAGCCCGAACTGGTATAACACCGTCCTCAACAACGTCGCCGACCTGAAGGCGCTGGGCGTGACCCACGTCTGGTTCCCGCCGCCGTCGGACTCGGCGGCCAGCGAAGGCTACCTGCCGCGCCAGCTTAACTCGCTCAATTCGCGCTACGGCAGCTCGGCCGAACTGACCAACGTGGTGCGCGCCTTTACCAACAACGGCATCAAGGCGATCGCCGACGTGGTGGTGAACCACCGGGTTGGCACCACCGGCTGGTCCGACTTCACCAATCCGAACTGGACCACCCACGCGATCGTCAACAACGACGAGTGCAATTGCGGCCTGGGCAATGCCGACACGGGGCCGGGCTTCGATGGCGGCCGCGACCTCGACCACAAGAACGTGGGCGAGGTCCAGAACGGCATCGTCAACTGGCTCAATTACACGATCAAGCCGGTCGGCTTTTCCGGCCTGCGCTTCGACTACGTGAAGGGCTTCGGCGCCAGCTACGTCGGCCAGTACGCGAATGCCTTCAACGCCGAGTTCTGCGTGGGCGAGCTGTGGAACGACCTGAACCTGAATAACATCGACGCCCACCGCCAGGGCATCATGGACTGGATCAATGGCACCGGCAACAGCTGCGGCGCCTTCGACTTCACGACCAAGGGCCTGCTGAACGACGCGCTGGCGAACGGGAATTACTGGCGCCTGAAGGACTCGTCGGGCAAGCCGCAGGGCGCCGTCGGCTGGTGGCCGGCAATGGCGGTCACCTTCGTCGACAACCACGACACCGGCCCGACCGAAAGCTGCGGCACCGGCCAGAACCACTGGCCCGTACCCTGCGGCGCGGTGATGCAGGGTTACGCCTACATCCTCAGCCATCCCGGCATCCCGACCGTCTTCTACCCGCACATCTACAACTGGAACCTGAAGACGGAGATCGCCGCCCTGATCAAGGCACGCAAGGCCGCCGGTGTGCACTCGACCTCGCCGGTCGCGATCCAGCAGGCCACGCAAGGCCTGTACGCGGCGATCGTCACCGGCAGCACGCGCCAGCTGGCCATGAAGATCGGCCCGAACAGCTGGAGCCCGGGCGCCGGCTGGACGCTGCAGACCTCGGGCAATAACTATGCGGTCTGGATGAAGTAAGCCGTGTCGCTATGAACCCGTGTGGAGCGCGCTCGTCCGGCGCGCTCCATCGATCGCCGACTGCCGCACCCAGAGTGGCGCCCATCCTTTTGATTTCCAAAAACTGCGCCGGCCAAGTGACGTCGTGACAGATTTGATGTAGGCTCCAGTATCTTTTACTGCACTTTAGCCTCGCAGAGCCCACTGGCAGGTGCGAAAGTCGACTATGGATTGTCACATCGAGATCTTTCACGAGGGTCAATGGCTGGAAGCCGCCCTGGCCAGCTTTTCCGACCGGGTGCGTAACGGCTTCCGGGAGAGCGGCTGCGTCTTTGAATACGATCTCGATCATGCGTTCGGCAGTTCGCCGCTTCCGGTATCGCTGGCTGTTCCGGTCGACGCGGACCGCCACGTCCTGCAAGCATGGCCCGCGTTCCTGTACGACCTGGTCCCGCAAGGGAATGGGCGCCGCTTCCTGCTCGATCGCCTGCAGCTTCCCGACGCCGAGGCTTCCGACCTGCCGCTGTTGTGCGCCGGCGCCTTCAATCCCATCGGGCGCCTGCGCATCAGGGAGGCGGTGCAGTATTTCGAACGGCACGTCGAACGCCATGGCCTGGCTGCCGACGGTTTCGAGTTCGACGAACTGCTGGCGCGGGCTCCCGACTTCCATGAAGCGATGATGGTCCATGGGATGCTGGCGGCAGGCGGCACCGGCATCCAGGGCGTCGCGCCGAAGTATCTGCTGACCCAGGCGCTGGACGGGAAATGGTATCCGGACGCGGCGCTGCCGGACGACCGGGCGCAGCGCCACTACATCGTCAAGCGCCCGCGCGGCCCATCGGAAGCGGACCGTAAGGTGCTGCGCAACGAAGCGCGCTACATGGAGGTCGCGCAGCGCTTCGGCATCCGCAGTTTCGACTTGCCCTTCCTGCGCGAAGACATGCTGTTCATACCGCGTTTCGACCGCCGCGCGCAGGACGGAGGCGTGCTGCGCTTTCATCAGGAGAGCGCCGCCTCGATTGCCGGCCTGGCCGGTTTCGGCATCCAGGCCAACCAGTTCGACCTGCTGGCTGCGATCCGGCGCGTCGTCGATGAACCGCTCGAAGAGACCATCGAGTTCATCCGCCGCGACGTGCTGAACCTGGCAATGCGCAATCCCGACAATCACGCCCGCAATACCGCCGTGCATACCGTTGACGGTGTCACCCGCATCACGCCTCTGTTCGATTTCGCGCCGATGTACCTGGACCCAGAGGGGATCACGCGCGCGGCGCGCTGGTACCACCGCGAGACCGGAAAAGAACTGCAACGCTGGGACGACGTGCTGGCGCACCTGGCCTTGCCCGCGGCCGAGCACCGGCAACTGGTCGACGCGCTGGTCGGGTTTGGCGAACGGCTGGTGACGCTGGCGGACTGCATGCGCGAAACCGGGGTGGATGAGGATATCGTCGCGTTCGTCACGCCCAGCATCGAAGCGCAACGCACCCAACTTCTGGCATTGAGGCCGTCATGAGAAAACGAAAACCGATGGACAAGGAACAGGCGCGCGAACGCCGTAATCGGTTGCTGGAAACCGCTGCCGCGGCCGAGCTGTCGATTACCGAAGGCGTGCGCGAGATGCGCGCAATTGCCGGCATGACGCAGGAGGAGTTCGCGCGCCACCGCGGCGTCAGCGCGCGGGTCATCAAAGGGATCGAACTTGGCCAGGCGAATCCCACGGTGGCGACACTGAACCAGATTGGCCAGTTCTTTGGATTGGAGGTCGGATTCGTGCCGATCAGGCGAGCAACGGCACTCGTACAGGCAGAGCCAGCCAGCCAGCCTACACCTGCCGATTCAATACATCCGCCAAGCAGCACTGTTACCGGAAAATTTAAAATGCCGAGCCAGGAACAGATCCAGAAGCTTGCCTATACCATGCTAGAAAACGCATTCAGGGAAGCATTTGAAAAAGGTTTCCGGATCGGCATGGACGATGCCGCCGCAATGTTGGAAGAGGCCGATAAGCCGGCGGTAAGCGGCTGCGATAAAGAACCTCAGGATACCAACGCTTACAAGAAGGGCAAAGCAGGTCGATCCTGACGCCACCACCACGGCGTTTCAGCCCTGCTCTTTCCGGCTCCGGCCCGCGCGTCTTCCCCGGCGGCGGCGCCAGCTTCACCGGCCGTCCGCTGCGCGCCGAGGTATAGATCGCGTCGATGATGCGCTGGTCCTGCAGCCCTCCTCGCCCGCGCGTGTGCGGCTGCCTCTCCTGCAGGCATGCCGGTCAGCCCCAGCCGCCGGCAATCCGTCGCCCCGGCTTGCCGTTCGTCGCAAGAGACATGCGCCATCCCGCATCAACCACGACACTAGGGTTTTCGGCCCACCCTCATCGAACCATGACGCTCCCGCGCACCTTCAAGCCCCTGCTCTCCCCCGCCCGCGCCCTGGCGCTGCGCGCGGCCTCCTGTTCGCTGCTCCTGCTCTGCGCGCCGCCGGCGCCGGCCGCCGGACCGGCCAGCATCGACATTGTCGACGGCCGCAAACTCGAGTCGCTCGTCATCCGCAACCCGGCGGCGCAGGCGACCGTCGTCTTCGAGAACGGCTCGCGCGCCACCCTGGACGGCTGGGACAAGGTGCTCGACGCAGTCAGCCCGCATGCCACCGTGTTCGCCTACAACCGGCCAGGCTACGCCAACAGCGAGGCGACCGATGCGCCGCGCGACGGCGCCACTATCGTCGAGGAACTGCGTGCCAGCTTGAGGCGCAAGGGACTGGCGCCGCCCTACGTGCTGGTCGGGCATTCGCTCGGCGGCCTGTACATGCAGCTGTTCGCGCGGCGCTATCCGGAGGAAGTCACAGGCCTGGTGCTGGTCGATGCGCTGTATCCGCGCGTGGTCAAGAAAGCCGTGGATTTCCCCTTCCTCACCCGCGCCGGCAAGTGGCTGTTGTTTTCGCGCACTGTGGGCGAGGAGATCGACCGCATCCACGAGACCGGCGAAATGGTGGCCGCGCTGCCGGGCATCGACGACAAGCCGATCATCCGGCTGGTGAACCGGCCGCTGTCCTCGACCGCGATCGCGGTCGACTTCGGCGCCTTCAACCTCGACGAAGACACGCGCGCCTACGTGCGCGGGCTATACCCGAAAGCGAAGACCGTGGTGGCCGATGCCTCGCACCAGATGCAGGTCACGCATCCGGAGATCGTCAGCGCCGCCATCCGCGAAATATTGAAAGCCAGGCGCGCCGGCCAGCCTCATGTATCAGCTTTTTTACAAATTAGCCGAGGCTTGCCCAAGAGATACCATTAGAATAGTTTCTCCAAACTAAACATAAAAACAGGGGAAACATGATCCGATTGCCACTGGCCTTGGCGGCGCTGTGCCTCGGCGCGTCCGCTTTTGCGGCCGAACCTTTCGACGACAAGTTCCGCCAGCTCGACGAGCTGCTGCCGACGCCGACGACGATCCGCACCGCGTCGGGCGCGCCGGGCCACGCCTACTGGCAGCAGCGCGCGGACTACACCATCCGCGCCACCCTCGACGAAGCCAACCGCGCGATCCGCGGCGCCGAGACGATCACGTACCACAACAATTCCCCGGACACCCTGAATTACCTGTGGGTGCAGCTGGACCAGAACATCTACAAGCCGAACTCGGACGCGCGCACCTCGGCGACGGCGGTCTCGCGCGAGGCCTGGGCCAAGCCGCGCAGCCCGGAAGAAGGCATGAAGTTCGACAGCATGCGCACCACGCTCGAAGCGATGAGCTTCGACGGTGGCTTCAACATCACCGCGGTGACCGCCGGCGGACGCAAGCTCCCCTACGTCATCAACCGCACGATGATGCGCATCGACCTGCCGCAGCCGCTCAAACCCGGCCAGCGCTTCTCGTTCGGCATCGAGTGGAACTACAAGATCAACGAGCAGAAGGTCCTGGGCGGCCGTTCGGGCTACGAAAAATTCGACGACAAGAACGACCTGTTCGAGATCGCCCAGTGGTTCCCGCGCATGGCGGCCTACTACGACGCCGTCGGCTGGCAGCACAAGCAGTTCCTGGGCGCCGGCGAATTCACGCTCGAATTCGGCGACTACGACGTCGAGATCACGGTGCCGTCGGACCACATCGTGGCCTCGACCGGCGTGCTGCAGAATCCGGGCTCGGTGCTGACCGCCACCCAGCGCGATCGCCTGGCCAGGGCGAAGACCGCCAAGAAGCCGGTGATCATCGTGACCCAGGCGGAAGCCGAAGCCGCGGAAAAGCAGCGCGCCACGACCACGAAGACCTGGCGCTTCAAGGCGAAGAACGTGCGGGACTTCGCGTTCGCCTCGAGCCGCAAGTTCATCTGGGACGCGCAGGGCATCAAGAGCGGCGACACCGACGTGATGGCGATGTCCTACTACCCGAAGGAAGGCAACCCGCTGTGGGAGAAGTACTCGACCCAGGCGATCATCCATACCATCGAGCAGTACAACAAGTACGCCTTCGACTACCCCTACCCGACCTCGATTTCCGTGAACGGCCCGGTGGGCGGCATGGAATACCCGATGATCACCTTCAACGGCCCGCGTCCGACCAAGGACAAGAAGACCGGCGAGATTACCTATTCGAAGCGCACCAAGTATGGCCTGATCGGCGTGATCATCCATGAAGTGGGCCACAACTACTTCCCGATGATCGTCAACTCCGACGAGCGCCAGTGGACCTGGATGGACGAGGGCCTGAACTCCTTCGTGCAGACCCTGGCCCAGGAAGCGTGGGAAGAACAATGGCCGGAGATGCGCGGCGAACCGCGCCTGATCACCGACTACATGAAGAGCCGCAACCAGGTGCCGATCATGACCAATTCGGAGTCGCTGCTGCAGTTCGGGAACAACGCCTACGCCAAGCCGGCCGCCGCGCTGACCGTGCTGCGCGAGACCGTGCTGGGCCGCGAGCTGTTCGACTTCGCCCTGCGCGAATACGCCCAGCGCTGGAAGTTCAAGCGTCCGACCCCGGCCGACTTCTTCCGCACCATGGAAGACGCTTCGGGCACCGACCTCGACTGGTTCTGGCGCGGCTGGTTCTACACCACCGACGCGGTCGACGTCAGCGTCGACGGCATCAGCGAGTACACCATCAGCTCGCAGAATCCGGAAACGGAGAAGGCCCTGCGCCGCAAGCTGAAGGAAGCGGAACCGGTCTCGCTGTCCGACCAGCGCAACAAGGGCATGGCGCGCCGCGTCGACGCGCATCCCGAGCTGAAGGATTTCTACAACGAGCACGACGACTTCACCGTCACCAACGCCGACCGCAACAAGTACAACGAAGCCCAGGGCAAGCTGGAAGACTGGGAAAAGGCGCTGCTGAACGAAGGCAAGCACCTGTACCTGGTCGACTTCTCGAACATCGGCGGGCTGGTGACGCCGCTGGTGCTGGAGATCGAGCTCAAGAGCGGCAAGAAGTACATCGAGCGCATCCCGGCCGAAGTCTGGCGCTACTCGCCGAAGAAGATCACCAAGCTGATCGTCACCGACGAGCCGATGGTGTCGCTGGTGCAGGACCCGTACTGGGAAACGGCCGACATCGACCAGTCGAACAACGCCTGGCCGCGCAAGCTGACCCCGTCGCGCCTGGAACTGTTCAAGACCGAACGCGGCGGCAACGACCTGATGAAGGACTTCAATACCAAGCTGAAGACGCCTGAGGAAAAGGCGGCGACGCAGGAAGAACCGAAGAAGGAGACGGTGCCGGTCGTGCAGTGACGATCGTAGGGTGGGCACGCCGTGCCCACGCGCTACGCACTGCTCCGTAGTTAACTGCCGTGAAGTGTCGCTCGAAACGCATGTAATGGCCTCCAACCAGGCACTACCTGGCTTCGGTCGGGATTGCGGGCGATACGTCACCGCCAACAACAAATTCATAAGCACGTAACGCGTGGGCACGGAGTGCCCACCCTACGTTCAAGCCGGTGGCTGCGCAATGCGGCCACCGGTTGTTTTGCTTTAAAAACCATTCGAATACCCATGAACATGAAGCACCTGGCGCGCGGCGCCGCCCTCCTCTTCGCCCTGTCCGCCGGCGCCCACGCCGCCGACAAGTTCGACGACAAGTTCCGCCAGCTCGACGAGCTGCTGCCCACCCCGACCAGCACCCGCACCGCCTCCGGCGCGCCGGGCCACGCCTACTGGCAGCAGCGCGCGGACTACAAGCTGCGCGCCACGCTGGACGAGGACAAGCGCGCCATCAACGGCGCGGGCACCGTCACCTACACCAACAACTCGCCCGACACCTTGAATTATCTGTGGGTGCAGCTGGACCAGAACATGTTCCGCGGCGATTCGGACAACCGCAACATCTCGACCATCCCCTCGCGCGACGCCTGGCAGAAGGGCGGCGCCGAAGGCGTGAAGTTCGACGCCATGCGCTTCGCTTTCGAGAGCCGCAAGTTCGAGGGCGGTTTCGACATCAAGAGCGTGAAGACGACCGACGGTCGCCCCCTGCACCACGTCATCAACAAGACCATGATGCGCATCGACCTGCCGCAGCCGATGAAGCCGGGTTCGCGCTTCTCGTTCGCGCTGGAGTGGAGCTTCAACATCCCCGAGATGAACGTGCTGGGCCGCCGCATGGGCTTCGAGCGCTTCAAGGAAGACGGCAACGACATCTTCGAGATCGCCCAGTGGTTCCCGCGCATGGCGGCCTATTACGACGCCGCCGGCTGGCAGAACAAGCAGTACCTGGGCGACGGCGAATTCACGCTCGAATTCGGCGACTACGACGTCGAGATCACGGTCCCGTCGGACCACATCGTGGCCTCGACCGGCGTGCTGCAGAATCCGGGTGCGGTCTTGAGCCCCGCCCAGCGCGAGCGCCTGGCGCAGGCGAAGAAGGCGAACAAGCCGGTGATCATCGTCACCCAGGCCGAGGCGGAAGCCGCCGAGAAGGCGCGTTCGAAGACCATGAAGACCTGGCGCTTCAAGGCCGACAAGGTGCGCGACTTCGCCTTTGCCTCGAGCCGCAAGTTCATCTGGGACGCGCAGGCAATCAAGAGCGGCGATACCGACGTGATGGCGATGTCCTACTACCCGAAGGAAGGCAACCCGCTGTGGGAAAAATATTCCACGCCGGCCATCATCCACACCATCGAGCAGTACAGCAAATACTCCTTCGACTATCCCTACCCGACCGCGATTTCCGTGAACGGCCCGGTGGGCGGCATGGAATACCCGATGATCTCGTTTAACGGCCCGCGTCCGACCAAGGACAAGAAGACCGGCGAGGTCACGTATTCGAAAGCGACCAAGTATGGCCTGATCAGCGTGATCATCCACGAGGTCGGCCACAACTACTATCCGATGATCGTCAACTCGGACGAGCGCCAGTGGACCTGGATGGACGAGGGCCTGAACAGCTTCGTGCAGTTCCTCGCCGAGCAGGCCTGGGAAGAGAACTACCCGGCGCGCCGCGGCGACCCGCGCAACATCGTCGACTACATGCGCAGCAAGAACCAGGTGCCGATCATGACCAATGCGGAGTCGACGCTCCAGCGCGGCGCCAACGCCTACGCGAAGCCGGCGACCGCCCTGAACATCCTGCGCGAGACGGTGCTGGGCCGCGAGCTGTTCGACTTCGCCTTCCGCGAGTACGCGCAGCGCTGGAAGTTCAAGCGCCCGACCCCGGCCGACTTCTTCCGCACCATGGAAGACGCTTCCGGCACCGACCTCGACTGGTTCTGGCGCGGCTGGTTCTACACCACCGACGCGGTCGACGTCAGCATCGACGGCATCAGCGAGTACACCATCAGCAGCCAGGATCCGGAAGTCGAGAAGGCCCTGCGCCGCAAGCTGAAACAGGCCGAGCCGCTGTCGCTGACCGAACAGCGCAACCAGGGCATGGCGCGCCGCGTCGACGCGCATCCCGAGCTGAAGGACTTCTACAACGAGCACGACGACTTCACCGTCACCAATGCCGACCGCAACAAATTCAACGAGGCGCAGTCCAAGCTGGAAGACTGGGAAAAGGCCCTGCTGAAGGAGGGCAAGCATTTGTACCTGGTCGACTTCTCGAATCTCGGCGGGTTGGTGACGCCGCTGGTGCTCGAGATCGAGCTCAAGAGCGGCAAGAAGGTTATCGAGCGCATCCCGGCCGAAGTCTGGCGGTATTCTCCGAAGAAGATCACCAAGCTGATCGTCACCGACGAGCCGATGGTGTCGCTGGTCCAGGACCCCTACTGGGAGACTGCCGACATCGACACCGGCAACAACGCCTGGCCGCGCAAGCTGACGCCGTCGCGCCTGGAGCTGTTCAAGACCCAGAGCGGGCAGAACGACATGATGAAGGACTTCAATACCAAGTTGAAGACGCCTGAAACGAAGGCGACGGACGGCGCAACGCCGAAGGCGGCGCAATGATGCGCTGGCCGAAGTGGTGGGCGCTGTTGGCGGCGAGCCTGCTGCTGTGCGCGAGCACGGCGGCATGGGCGCACCGCTTCCATGCGGGGATGACGGACATCTCCTTCAATGCCCGCACCGGCAGCACCGAGATCGTCCACACCTACATGGCGCACGACATCGATGGCCTGTTGGCCAACATGTACGGGCGCCAGTTCGACCTGTCCGAGCCGGACGACCAGGACGTGCTGCGCAAGTACATCGACGGGCGCTTCTGGCTGTACGGCCGGGACAGGACGCGCCTCCCCGTGCGCTGGGTCGGCGTCTCGGTCAATGCCGACTACGTGACGATCTACCAGGAAGTCGAGCAGACCCCGCTGTGGAAGGCCGGCGCCGTGCACCACGAGGTGCTGACCGACTTCCTGCCCGACCAGGTCAACACCGTCAACCTCAACGAGGGCAACGCCGTGCGCACCCTCACCTTCGACCGCGACAAAACAGAACAGCCGACCCGCCCGGAAATACCATGATCCAGCTTCGCCCCCTACCCTGTGCGCTACTCTGCGCCTTGCCTGCATTATTCATTCATCACGCCGCGCAGGCGGACGACCTCGTGCTGCAGCGCGTGCTGGTCGAAGGTTCGCGCATGAGCCAGCTCGGCATTGCCGATTCCGCCAACGCCGGCACCGTCGGCCAGAAGGAGCTGGCCGCGCGCACCGCCTACCGTCCCGGCGAAATGCTGGAAGCCATGCCCGGCCTGATCGCCAGCCAGCATAGCGGCGAAGGCAAGGCCAACCAGTTCTACCTGCGCGGCTTCAACCTCGACCACGGCACCGATCTCGCGACCTGGGTCGACGGCATGCCGGTCAACCAGCGCAGCCACGCCCACGGCC
Source organism: Massilia haematophila (assembly GCF_042647645.1). Taxonomy (NCBI): domain Bacteria; kingdom Pseudomonadati; phylum Pseudomonadota; class Betaproteobacteria; order Burkholderiales; family Oxalobacteraceae; genus Massilia; species Massilia haematophila. Next base: position 3,243,914 of record NZ_JBHRVV010000001.1, read on the forward strand.
AGGGCTGGACCGACGTCAACTTCCTGATCCCGGAACTGGTCGGCCGCCTCGATTACCGCAAGGGTCCGTACTCGGCGCGCAGCGGCGACTTTTCCTCGGCCGGCAGCGCCGAGATCAGCTACGCCAACCGCCTGGTGAAGGACATCGCCAGCGTCACGCTGGGCCAGGACGGCTTCGCGCGCGGCGTGGTTGCCGGCGCGCCCGAAGTGGCCGGCGGCGTGCTGCTGTATGCGATCGAGGCGATGAAGAACGACGGCCCGTGGACGCGCCCGGACGACTACCGCAAGACCAACGCCGTGCTGCGCTACAGCCGCGGCTTCGCCAACAACGGCTGGAGCGTCACGGCGATGGCCTACCGCGGCCGTTGGAACGCCACCGACCAGATCCCGCTGCGCGCGGTCCAGGATGGCACGCTGGGCCGCTTCGATGCCATCGACGACACCGACGGCGGCAATGCGCGCCGCTACAGCCTGTCGGGCATCTGGCGCCAGACCGACGCCGATTCGGCCTCGAAGCTGAGTGCCTACGTGATCCGCAACCAGCTCGACCTGTTCTCGAATTTCACCTACTTCATGAACGACCCGGTCGACGGCGACCAGTTCGCCCAGCCGGACCGGCGCGTCACCAGCGGCCTGGATGCGACCCAGACCTGGCACGTGCACCGCGGCGAGACCATGGCCTCGGACCTGACGGTCGGCGCGCGCCTGCAGAACGACAACATCTTCAATGGGCTCTACAACACGCGCGCGCGCCAGGTGCTGGCGACCACGCGCGAGGACCACATCGTCGAGACCAGCGGCGGCCTGTTCGTCGAGAGCGCCACTCGCTGGAACGAGGTGGTGCGCACCGTGGCCGGCGTGCGCGCCGACCGCTACCGCTTCGACGTGCGCAGCGACCGCCTGGAAAACAGCGGCCGCGCCAGCGACACCCAGCTCAGCCCCTCGCTCAGCCTGATCCTGGCGCCGCTCGATTCGACCGAGTTCTACCTGAACTACGGCCACGGCTTCCACAGCAACGACGCGCGCGGCACGGTCGCCGGCATCGACCCGGCGACCTTGGAAAGCGTCGAGCGCACGCCGGGCCTGGTGCGTTCGCGCGGCATGGAACTCGGCCTGCGCACGGAAGCGATTCCCAAGATGCAGACCGCCGTGTCGCTGTACAAGCTCGACTTCGACTCCGAGCTGACCTACATCGGCGACGCCGGCATGACGGAAGCGGGCGACGCCAGCCGCCGCTATGGCATCGAGTTCTCGAACTACTGGCGGCCCCTGAAATGGCTGGCGGTCGACTTCGACGCCGCCTTTGCGCGTGCCCGCTCGCGTGGCGGCAACCCGGATGGGAACCGGATCCCCGGTGCGGTGGAAGGCGTGGGCCAGTTCGCCCTCACCGTCGACAAGGTCGGACCGTGGTCGGGCGCGCTGCGCCTGCGCTACTTCGGCCCGCGTCCGCTGATCGAGGACAACAGCGTGCGCTCGCACGCCAGCACCACGCTCAACGGCCGGATCGGCTACCGCATCGGCAAGGACATGCAGCTCGAACTCGAGGGCTTCAACCTGGCCAACCGGCGCGACTCCGCGATCGACTACTTCTATGCCTCGCAGCTGGCAGGCGAGGTTGACGCGCGCGAGGACATCCACTTCCATCCGATCGAGCCGCGCTCGTTCCGCGTGACGCTCACCAAGACCTGGTGAAAGTTGACGTAGCGAATTGACGTAGGGAGTTGACGTAGAACAAGAGGCGGCGGGGCCGCCTCTTTCACCGCCCCCTGGGAAAAGTGCTACGCTACCGGGATGATCACTTCCGAACCACCCTATACCGATCCTTCCCGCCTCGTCGACGCCCTGCGCATCGAAGGCTATGCGCTGCTGCGTCCGCGCGACGTCGCCGCCCTGTCCGGCTGCACGCTGGATGAACTGCAGGCGTTGGCGCCGAGCTGGGACCATCTCGAACTCGACAACTACCTGAAGGACGGCGGCCGCTACCGGCGCCGCCGCCATTCCTGCTTCGTCGACAGCGGAGAAGCGCTGACGCAGACGCCGCACCGCGCGCACTGGCAGCCGGTCGAGTACAACGCCCTGCACGGCGGCATGCACCGCCTGTTCGAACCGGTCGAGGACACGACCATCGCCCAGCCGGCCTGGCAGCAATTGCTGCGCGCGCTGGGCGCGGTCTGCTCCAGGGTGAAGGGCGAGCAGCCCTGGTATGTGGAAGCGCACCAGTTCCGCATCGATACCGCCGACGGCATCGGCCGCCCGACGCCGGAAGGCGCGCACCGCGACGGCGTCGACTTCGTCGCCGTGATCCTGATCGGCCGCGCCGGCATCAAGGGCGGCGAGACCCGCGTGTTCGAAGCGGACGGCCCGCGCGGCCAGCGCTTCACCATGACCGAGCCGTGGACCATGCTGCTGCTCGACGACGCCGCCGTCATTCACGAATCGACGCCGATCCAGCCGCTGGACGAGCACGGGCACCGCGATACGCTGGTGCTGACCTGGCGCGCCGGCGCGTTCCAGGGCGAAGACGCTTAAGCACGCCAACGTAGGGTGGGCACTCGTGCCCACGCGTTTCGTGCGCATCCCTGCCTCGTTTGCCAGAACATATCGCCCGCAAACGCCGAGCGAAACCGCGCTCGATGCAAAGGGTTCTGTCCATCGCATACGTTGCGGGCGACACCTTACTGTCATCGACTTGCGGACCTGACCGTAACGCGTGGGCACGGGGCGCCCACCCTACGGATCGCCCCCTGGCCCATAATCAGGCAAAAAAAACGCCCGCGTACCTGGCGGTAGCGGGCGGCAATCCAGTATTTCGGAGAAAAACTGGAGGAGACGGTTCTAATATAACGTGGTTTTTTGTGCAGTGCAATACGGTAAAACTACCGTAAGCACGTCGGCCCTCTCCTACGTACTGCGTCCTGACAACCAATCCACCCCACACCCGGCCGGACCATTATGTCGCAGCGCATCATGCGGGTGCGCAGGCGGCGCATAACGCACGCTTCCGGTGCAAGATTGCCACACCCTCCTCGCTCAACCCTTCTGCGCGCCCTGAACCGGGGCGGCCTGCTGGGCCGCCGGCTGGCATCCGTCCTGCGTGTCTTTTTTCGCACTCTGTGCCTGTTCTTCGCGCGCCTTTGCCGCCGCCAGCGCGCGCGACGAGGCGCTGACCGCGGTCGAAGGCACGTGGGTGGCCGGCGCGACCGTGCCGCGTTCGGGCATCGGGTGGGTGCCGGCGCGCGCGGGCAGCGCGGCCGAGGCGCGCTCGTCGGCCGTTTCCGCGACCCGGCAGGGCGCGTCGGGCTTCGCCGGCTCCTGGGCAACGGCATACAGGGGCTGCACGGCAGCCAGTGCGACAGTCAACCAAACTCGCTTCATCGTCATCTCCAGTTCAAAAAACCATTGTAGCGAGGAGCGGGCGAATGGGTCGTACTTGAATTCGCATCAACTTTTTATGCCTTTTGGTAAACTACCCGATGCTATCGACCGACCGCTTCGTCCGACCACGGAACCCATTATGTCCTCATCGAATTCCCGCCTTCTCCTGCGCGCCGCGCCGGCCGCCCTGCTCCTGTTGATCCTGGCCGCCTGCGGGCGCGACGCCGACGAGAAGAAGAACGCGCCAGCCACGCCCGCGTTGACCGTCACCACGGCGCAACCCAGAACGGCGACGCTGCCGCTGCGCCTTGGCGCCAACGGCAACGTCGCCGCCTGGCAGGAAGCGATCATCGGCAGCGAGTCGGGCGGACTGCGCCTGACTGACGTGAAGGTCAACGTCGGCGACGTGGTCGAGAAGGGCGACGTGCTGGCCGTGTTCTCTGCCGATACCGTCAACGCCGACGTCGCGCAGGCGCGCGCGGCGCTGAAAGAAGCCCAGGCGAATGCCGCGGAGGCGGCCGCCAACGCGAAACGCGGCGAAGCCCTGCGCGCATCGGGCGCGATGAGCGAACAGCAGGTGGCGCAGTACGTCACGGCCGCGAACACGGCGGCGGCGCGCGTGGCCGCGGCCCGCGCCACGCTCACCCAGCAGCAGCTGCGCCTGAAGTACACGACGGTGGTTGCGCCCGACAGCGGCGTGATCTCGGCGCGCAGCGCCACCGTCGGCGCCGTGGTCGGCGTCGGCACCGAACTGTTCCGCCTGATCCGCCAGGGCCGGCTGGAATGGCGCGCCGAAGTCACCGCCGCCGACATCGGCCGCATCAAACCGGGCACGCGCGCCGTGGTCAAGGCGGCCAACGGCGCGGAAGTCAGCGGCAAGGTGCGCATGGTCGCGCCGACCGTCGACCCGCAAAGCCGCACCGCCCTGGTCTACGTCGACCTGCCGCCGGCGATGCGCGCCGACGCGCCGCTCAAGGCCGGCATGTTCGCCGGCGGCCAGTTCGAGCTCGGCGAGTCGAGCGCCCTCACCGTGCCCCAGCAGGCCATCGCCGTGCGCGACGGTTTCAATTACGTGTTCCGCCTGAATCCGGACAACCGCGTCAGCCAGCTGAAGATCGATACCGGCCGCCGCCTGGGCGAGCGCATCGAGGTGGTGAAGGGACTGGCGCCGGACGCGCAGATCGTCGTCAGCGGCGCCGGCTTCCTGAACGATGGGGACCTGGTACGCAATGCGTCCTCGCCCCAACCGGCAACGCCGGCCAAAGTAGCGACGCGCTAAGAGGCCAGCGATGAATTTTTCCGCCCTCTCGATCCGCAACCCGATCCCGGCGATCCTGCTGTTCGCCCTCCTCACCTTCGCAGGCATCCTGGCCTTCAAGGCCAACAAGGTCCAGTTCTTCCCCGACATCGAACTGCCGATCGTCACCGTCATTGCCACGCTCGACGGCGCGGCGCCGGCCCAGCTCGAGACCGAGGTCGCGCGCAAGATCGAGGACTCGGTCGCCACGCTGCAGGGCGTGAAGAACATCTATACCCGCGTGCTCGACGGCGTGGCCACCGTCACCGTCGAATTCATCCTCGACAAGGACCTGTCGGACGCCGTCAACGACGTGCGCGACGCCGTGTCCCAGGTGCGGTCCGACATGCCGGCCGAGCTGCGCGAACCGAGCGTGACCAAGACCGCCACCGCCGGCCGCGCGGTGCTGACCTTTACCGCGACGCCGAAGCCCGGTGCGAATGCCCTGGACGACCAGGAGCTGAGCTGGTTCGTCGACAACGCCGTCTCCAAGCGCCTGCTGAGCGTGCCCGGCATGGGCGCGGTCAAGCGCGTCGGCGGCGTCGACCGCGAGATCCGCGTCGAACTGGATGATGCCCGGATGGCCGCGCTACGCGTGTCGGCGCTGGACGTCTCGCGCCAGCTGGGCAACGTGCAGCGGGAAGCCCCCGGCGGGCGCGGGGATGTGAGCGGCGCCGAGCAATCGGTGCGTACGCTGGCAACGGTGGGCAGCGCCCAGGAGCTCGCGCGCATGGACATTCCGCTGCCGGACGGGCGCCGCGTGCGCCTGGACGAAGTGGCGAAAGTGATCGACACCGTGGCCGAGCCGCGCGCGCTGGCCGAACAGGACGGGCGCCGCGTGGTGGCCTTCGAGATCTTCCGCACCCGCGGCGCCAGCGAAACCGAAGTGGCCGCAGGCGCGCGCGCGGCGGTGGCCGAGCTGCAGAAGGCCCACCCGAACGTGGTGCTGCGCGAAGTGGTCGACAACGCCGAGCCGGTGCAGGAGAACTTCGACGCCTCGATGGAAATGCTGTACGAAGGCGCGGTGCTGGCGGTGGTGGTGGTCTGGTTCTTCTTGCGCGACTGGCGCGCCACCTTCGTCGCCGCCGCCGCCCTGCCCTTGTCGGTGATTCCGGCCTTCCTCGGCCAGTACCTGTTCGGCTACACCCTGAACATGGTGACCCTGCTCTCGCTGGCGCTGGTGGTCGGGGTGCTGGTGGACGACGCCATCGTCGAGATCGAGAACATCGCGCGCCACCTGCAGATGGGGAAGACGCCGATGCAGGCCGCACTGGAAGCGGCCGACGAGATCGGCATGGCGGTGATCGCCACCACCTTCTCGCTGGTCGCGGTGTTCTTGCCGACCGCCTTCATGGGCGGCATTCCGGGACGCTTCTTCAAGCAGTTCGGCTGGACCGCGGTGCTGGCGATCCTGGCCTCGCTGGTCGTGGCGCGCCTGCTGACGCCGATGATGGCGGCCTACATCCTGAAACCAGCCAAGCCGCACGAGCAGAAGGACGGCCCGCTGATGCGCCGCTACATGGGCGCGATGCAGTGGTGCCTGCGTAACCGCCTGCTCACCGCGATTGCGGCGGGCGTGTTCTTCGCCGCCTCGATCGCCCTGGTGCCGCTGCTGCCGACCGGCTTCGTGCCGGCGGCCGACCGCGGCCAGACCCTGATCAACGTCGAGCTGCCGCCCGGCGCCACCCTGGCCCAGACCCATGCGGTGGCCGAGCAGGCGCGCCAGGCGACGATGCGCATTCCCGGCGTGACCGGCGTCTTCAGCTCGATCGGCGGCGGCTCCAGCGGCGACGCCTTTGCTCCCGGCGCGGCGGCCGAAGCGCGGCGCGCGGTGCTGACCGTGACCACGGTGCACCGCAGCGACCGCGACGAAAAGCTCTCCGACCTGGAACGCCAGATGCGCAGCCAATTGGCGGCCATTCCCGGCGCCCGCTTCACCGTCGGCCAGCCCGACACCGGCAGCAAGCTGCAGCTGGTCCTGCGCAGCGAGGACCCGGCCGCCCTGAGCGCCGCCGCCCAGCGCGCCGAGCGCGACCTGCGCACGCTGCAGGGCATCGGCAACGTCAGCTCGAGCGCCTCGCTGGTGCGCCCGGAGATCATCGTGCGGCCCGACTTCGCGCGCGCGGCGGACCTGGGCGTGACCGCCGCGTCGATCGGCGAGACGGTGCGCGTGGCCACCGCCGGCGACTACGACCAGGCGCTGCCCAAGATGAACCTGTCCGAGCGCCAGGTGCCGATCCGCGTCAAGCTGCCGGACGCGGTGCGCGCCGACCTCGACGCCATCGGCCGCCTGACGGTGCCCGGCAAGAACGGTCCGGTGCTGCTGGCGAGCGTGGCCGACATCACGATGGAAAGCGGCCCCGCCCAGATCGACCGCCTGAACCGCAGCCGCAACGTCACGCTCGACGTCGAGCTGTCGGGCCGCTCGCTGGGCGAAGTGAACGCCGAGGCGCGCGCCCTGCCCGCCTTCCAGAACCTGCCGCCCTCGGTGACGATCGCGGAACTGGGCGACGCCCAGGAGATGCAGGCGCTGTTCGCCAGCTTCGGCATCGCCATGACCATCGGCGTGCTCTGCATCTACGGCGTGCTGGTGCTGCTGTTCGCCGACTTCATGCAGCCGCTGACCATCCTGGCCGCGTTGCCGCTGTCGATCGGCGGCGCCTTCGTCGCCCTGCTGATCACGGGCAGCGCGCTGTCGATGCCGACCATGATCGGCCTGATCATGCTGATGGGGATCGTGACCAAGAACTCGATCCTGCTGGTCGACTACGCGATCCTGGCGCGCAACGCCGGCATGAACCGCTTCGACGCCCTGGTCGACGCCTGCCACAAGCGCAGCCGCCCGATCATCATGACCACCATCGCGATGGGCGCTGGCATGCTGCCGCTGGCGCTCGGCCTGTCGGGCGACCCGAGCTTCCGCGCGCCGATGGCGATTGCCGTGATCGGCGGCCTGATCACCTCGACCCTGCTCAGCCTGCTGGTGGTGCCGGCCGTGTTCACCTATGTCGACGACCTCAAGAACCTGATGTGGCGCGCCGTGCGCAAGGTGCAGCGGCATCCGCACGATGTGCCGGTAAAACGCGAAGAGCCAAGTGCGATGAAGTGAGAAGAACGGCCCCGCAATAAAAAAACGCCGGTTGAATGTCAACCGGCGTTTTTCGTTTTCCTGTCCTGCGACGGTGCGTTCAACGCGCCGGCGTCACCCGCCAGACCGTGTTCGCCAGGTCGTCCGCGACGATCAGCGCGCCGCGCGGGTCGACCGTCACGCCCACTGGCCGGCCGCGCGTCTTGCCGTCCTCGCCACGGAAACCGGAGACGAAGTCGACCGGTTCGCCGGCAGGACGGCCATTCGCGAACGGCACGAAGATCACCTTGTAGCCCACCGGCGGCGTGCGGTTCCAGCTGCCGTGCTCGCCGACGAAGGCGCCGTTGGCATACTTCGCGCCCATCGCCGGCCCGGAGAAGCTCAGGCCCAGCGCGGCGACGTGCGAGCCCAGGCTGTAGTCAGGCTTGATGGCGGCCGCGACCTTTTTCGGGTCCTGCGGCTTGACGCGCGGGTCGACGTTCTGGCCCCAGTAGCTGTACGGCCAGCCGTAGAAGCCGCCTTCGCGCACCGAAGTCAGGTAGTCCGGCACCAGGTCCGGCCCCAGCTCGTCGCGTTCGTTGACCACCGACCACAATTGTCCGGTTTCCGGATGGATCGCCAGGGCCGTCGGATTGCGCAGGCCGGTCGCATACGGCTTGTGGGCACCGGTCGTGGCGTCGATCTGCCACACTAGGGCACGGTCGAGTTCGGCTTCCATGCCGCGCTCGGTGATGTTGCTGTTCGAACCGATGCCGACGTACAGGAAGCGTCCGTCCGGGCTCACGGTCAGCGCCTTGGTCCAGTGGTGATTGATTTCCGCGGGCAGCTTGGCAACGCTCGTCGGGGCGCCGCCGGCCTTGGTCTGGCCCTGCTGGTAGTCGAAGCTGACCAGTTCGTCCTGGTTCGCCACGTAGATCTTGTTGTTCGCAAATGCCAGGCCGTAAGGGGCATTCAGGTTTTCCGCGAACACCGTTTTCAGTTCGTACTTGCCGTCGCCGTCGGCATCGCGCAGCAGGGTCAGGCGGTTGCCGCCCTTGACCTTGGTATTGCCCTTGGCCTTGATGTAGCCGGCGATCACGTCTTTCGGCTTGAGCTTGGCCGCGCTGCCGCCCCGGCCTTCCGCCACCAGGATGTCGCCGTTCGGGAGCACCAGGGTCTGGCGCGGAATCGCCAGGTCGGTGGCGATCGCCGTGATCGTGAAGCCCTGGGGCACGGTGGGTTTCTGGTCGCCCCATGCGGTCGGCTCGGCGATCTTCATGTCGGGCAACAGGCCGCGTTGCGGATCGGGCAGCTTGGGGTCCGGTCCGCGCGCCTGCGTGCTCGCGCCGTCGTTACTGCATGCGCCCAACAGCAGGCTCACGCCCAACAATGCCAGTGTGCTGGATCGTTTCATTTCACACCTCCCGTGCGGTGGCTCAAACCCACCCAGGCCGCCAGGCAGCTGAGGAAGAACACGATGGCCGACAGGACGAGCCCGGCCGGCATGACGGCCCAGGCATCCTTTGCATGCTGGAAAGCATTCACCAGCCCGAGCACGAAGGTCGCCAGCAGCAACAGGAAATACATCAGCGGATGACCGCTCTTCCGCCTTGCCCGGACCAGGTTGATCAACGCGAACAGCAGCGCCAGGCCGCAGAGCAGCTCGGCACCGGCAATCAGCCAGGAGGCGAAGTTGCTCCACTGGATCTGGTAGCTCTGGTAGTAGGCAATATCGCTCAGCAAGGCGCCGAGGAACAGGGGAACGGTCCCGGCCAGCAGGATGGTATGCAGTGTGCCCGGCGGGTGTCGATATGCCGGGTTGGGCATTGCGGTGGTAGACATGTGGCTTGTCCTTGATGTGGTGAGGATTGCTTAAATACTATCAACTATGCGAAATAAGTGGCGCTAGCTTGACCCTAGGGAAATTGCTTTGGCAATTCAGCGCAGCATCGCGACGAGGGCGATGATCGGAACCGGCACACCTAGGAGCCACAGCAGTATTGAACGCATGCGCATGCCCTTCCTGTTCCGCTGGCGGGCAGCGCCAGCGTGGCCATCGCGCATCCTGCCGCCGATCGCCGCGCACCAGCCGGCGGCGACAGCGCCGAGGAGCAGCGCGGCAGCCAGCCACAGCGCAGTGCTGGCCGCCGCCTCGCGCGCACTGTCGGCGGCCTCGCGCGCGGCAGCCCGGGCTTTCGCGGCAGCCGCGGCGCTGCTGGCAAAGGCGTCGTCGACCCGCCTCCCGGCATCCTCCCGGTTCAGGCCGGTACGGTCGGCGATGCGCCGGGTCAGCCAGGCGTCGTCGGTCACGGACAGGCGGCCCTTGGCCACGGCGCTAGCCAGGATGCGCTTGGCCTCCTGGCGCAAGGCGGTATCGGCGGGGCCGGCCCTGTCGCTGCGCAGCATGACGTCGATCAGGTATTCGGGCGCATGGCCGGCTTCGCCGTTCGCCACCATAGCCGTGGGCGCGGCGCCGCCGGCCATGTTGCCGAACGCACCGCCGAGGAAGACGGCGGCCACCAAGGTCGACACCGCCCAACTTAACAGTCCGTGTGCGGTATCGCGAAAATAGGCTTCGTCGTCGTGGATGCCGATCCACTGGGCGCGCAGGCGTCCGGCCAGGAAGCCGCCAAGCGCGGCGGCGGCGAGCTGGGCGAACGCGAGCCAGGGCATGGCGGACGCGCCGACGGCGATGCCGCCAGCGTCCGTCCAGGGAGGATACGTGACAAGACCCAGCCCCGCGCCGAGCAGGCAGAGGACGAGGAACACTGCGGTAGCGCTGGTCGCGCCTGCCAGGACCGCGCCCCAGGAAACGCCGGAACGCAGGGACGCGCGGACAACGTCAGGGACAGTGTCAGGGGCAAGGTCGGGAGCAGTGTCGGGAGCAGTGCGGGGAACGGCGTCGGGAGCGCCCGCGTTCGAAGCGCCGGGGACGCCCGCAGGGGCGTGCGTCGGCCCGCTCGCCGAATGCGCTTGCATGGCTGCCTCCGGATGATTTCGTGTGATGAAATACCGCATCCCGGCCGAACGCGAGCTCGACCGGGATGTCGGTGGGGCAGGCGCCGGATCAGTAGTCGCGGCGGTTGCTGCCCAGCAGCTTGGCCAGGATATAGCCTGCGCCGAGTGCGATGGCGACGGCGGTGCCCGGCTTGTTGCGGATGTACTCGCGACCGGAATCAGCCAGTTGCTGGTAGGTGTCGTTCATCTGCACCTTGCGGTTGCCGAAGGTTTCCGAGGCGCTGCTCAGCATGCCGCTCAGCTTGTCGACGCCGGCGTGGGCGCTGCTGACGACACGGTCGACCATCGGCTGGGCTGCCTCGGCAGCCTTGTCGATCGACTTGTGCATGTCTTCCGGCTTCATCGAAGCCATCATGCCGGCGTCCTTCGACGACGAATCGCTGCTTGAACCCATGCTGCTCGAACCGCTCGAACCGCCCATGGCGCCCGAGGAGCTGCCCGAACCGGTCGACGAGCTGCCCGAACCCGAGGTCGACGAGCTGCCCATGGCGCCCGAGGAACCCGAACCCGAAGTGGACGAGCTGCCCATTGCGCCCGACGAGCCCGAGGTGGACGAGCCCATGCCGCTCGACGAACCCGGGGTGGACGAACCCGTGCCGCTCGACGACGAACCCATGCTGCCCGAGGAGCCGGCTGCGCTGCCGGCGTTGCTGGCGCCGCCGACGGCGCCGGTGCTGGTGCCCGTTGCCGGGCTGGCGCTCGACGACGAGCTGCCGCTCAGGCTGCCCGACGAAGAGCCGGTGCTGCCCGACGATCCCGAAGCGCCCTTCTGGCTGCTGGAACCGATTTGCTGGTCCTTGCCCAGGCTCGATTGCTGGTCCTTGCCCATGCTGCTGCCGTTGCCTTGACGGCCGGCGTCAACGCCTTTTCCCTCGCTTGACTTTTGATTATCCATGACTTTTGTCCTCTTAAAAATTAAGACCAACGCGGAGTAGACCGATACTCGACCATCACCACATTCTTCCTCGATTCCGCTCGAAACAAAACGCAGGCGCGAGAATGAGCTGCGCTACATCAATGGATCATTCGGATTTTGCCTTCGGTCAAGGATTCGTATCGATGACCTCCGGAGAACTCAAAAGTTCCGTTCATAGCACGTCACTTTCGCATCCCGTCTGCAAGCGTACGCCGATCCGACGTACTGCACGATTGCGGCCGTCGGGAAAACCGCGTCGCGATACAAAAAATATAACGGATGGGAGGTCGGGACAGTGCGCTGACTAACAGAGCCGTAGGATCGATGCGATTTGCGTGAAGATGCGAGCAGAAAAATGGGAAAAGCGCGGCGTACAGGAAAAATCAATTTCCGGATCACAATCGATCGCGATTTGTAGGGTGGACACCCGTGTTCACGCGGTACGGCGCCTCCAGTCCGTTGCGCTCATCAGGAACGGTATGCCAGCCAACCGGATGCGGGCAACGGGTATGGCGGGCGGGAGCACAACCGCGTGGACTCGGGAGTCCACCCTACACAACGAGAAAAGCGTTCATGCGGACGAAGCGGGATGCGGGAGAACGTGGGGGTGCACAGGGGCATGACCGCGTGGGTTCGAGAACCCACCCTACGAAAAACCGAGCGCAAAACAAAAAGCCCAGCTGCAAGCTGGGCTTTTTATTGAAAACTTCTCTACTACTTTTAAATCCTTTGGTGCCGCTGACCGGAATCGAACTGGTGACCTTCGCATTACGAATGCGCTGCTCTACCGACTGAGCTACAGCGGCTCTACGCCAGGCAATCCCGACGAAGAGCCGTATTCTAGCAACAACGTGCGAAAGGTGCTAGTCCGACTCGGCAATTTCGCACGGGATTTGCCAAAAAATTACTGGTCAGCGTGATAACGGGTCACCAGCTCGACTTCTTCCTTCGAGCCGAGGAAGACCGGCACGCGCTGGTGCAGCTTGGTCGGCGGAATGTCCATGATGCGCTGGCGGCCGTCGGTCGCGGCGCCGCCGGCCTGCTCGACGATCATCGCCATCGGGTTCGCTTCGTACATCAGGCGCAGCTTGCCCGGCTGGGACGGATCGCGCATGTCGGCCGGGTACATGAAGATGCCGCCGCGGTTCAGGATGCGGTGCACGTCGGCCACCATCGAGGCGATCCAGCGCATGTTGAAATCCTTGCCGCGCGCACCGGTCTTGCCGGCCAACATTTCGTCGACGTAGCGCTGGACCGGCGCGTGCCAGTGGCGCTTGTTCGACATGTTGATCGCGAATTCCTTGGTGCTTTCCGGGATGCGCATGTTGCTCTCGGTGAGCACCCAGGAACCCATCTCGCGGTCCAGGGTGAAGCAGTGCACGCCGTTGCCGGTGGTCAGCACCAGCATGGTCTGCGGGCCATAAACGGCATAGCCGGCCGCAACCTGGGCCGCGCCCGGCTGCAGGAAGGCTTCCTCGGTTGGCTCGCCCATGCCTTCCGGGGCCTTCAGGACCGAGAAGATGGTGCCGATCGAGACGTTGACGTCGATGTTCGAGGAGCCGTCGAGCGGATCGAACAGCAGCAGGTATTCGCCCTTCGGGTAGCGGTTCGGGATCGGGTGGATGGTTTCCATCTCTTCCGAGGCCATGGCCGCCAGGTGGCCGCCCCACTCGTTCGCCTCGAGCAGCATTTCGTTCGAGATCACGTCGAGCTTCTTCTGCACTTCGCCCTGGATGTTCTCGGTGTCGGCAGTGCCGAGCACTTCGCCCAGCGCACCCTTGCTGACCGAGTAGCTGATGCGCTTGCAGGCGCGGGCCACGACCTCGATCAGGAGGCGCAGCTCGGCCGGAATGGTGTTGTGGAGGCGTTGCTCCTCCACCAGGTATTGCGTGAGACTGACGCGTTTCATGACTTCCTTTACTTGGGATTGAATTCTTTTGGAGCGATCAGTTGGCCAACGCCTTGCCGACCACTTCGCGCACGTCGTTCGACAGGCGCTGCTGGCCGGCGACCTGCTGCAGGGCCTTCTTCATGTGCTCCTGCAGCTCGGGGGTATAGCGGCGCCAGCGGTCCATCGCGCGCGCCAGGCGGCTGGCCACCTGCGGGTTCAGGGCGTCGAGCGTGATCACCTGTTCGGCCCAGAAGGCGTAGCCGCTGCCGTCCGGCGCGTGGAACTGCACCGGGTTGTTGGCGCAGAAGCTCGACACCAGGCTGCGCGCGCGGTTCGGGTTGCGCAGGTTGAAGGCCGGGTGGCGCATCAGTGCGCGCACGCCCGACACGTCGGTGGTGGCGCTGGAGGCCTGCATCGCGAACCACTTGTCGACCACCAGGGCTTCGTCCTCGAACTCGTCGTAGAAGCGCTGCAGCACCTGGTCGACGTTCGGTGCGCGGGCATGCAGCAAGGCGCTGACGGCGGCCACGCGGTCGGTCATGTTGCCGGCGTTGTCGAACTGTTCCTGGGCCAGGCGCAGGCCTTCCTCGTCCTGGGCCGCGGTGAGATAGGCCAGGCACAGGTTCTTCAGGGCGCGCTTGCCGATCGAGAGCGCGTCCGGGCTGTACTCGCCCGGCGTCTGGTTGGCGTGGTATTGCGCCAGCAGTTCCTCGCGCAGGCGGGTGCCGATGTTGGCGCGCACGAACTGGCGCGCCAGGTGGATCGACAGCGGATTCACCACCTCGATCTGCTCGGCCACCATGGTTTCCGACGGCAGCAGCAGGCATTGCTCGCGGAAGGCCGGATCCAGGCTCTCGTCGCTCAGCATCTTGCCCATGGCCATCAGGAAGGTGTCGTCCAGCAGCAAGGAGGCGCCGACGCCGACTTCGCCGGTCAGCTTCAGCAGGCGGCCCATGGCCAGGCGCTGGCCGGCTTCCCAGCGGTTCACCGGGTCGCTGTCGTGGCTGAACAGGTGCAGCAGGTCGGCATCGCCATAGTTGTAGTCGAGGACGACCGGGGCCGAGAAGTCGCGCAGGATCGAGGGCGTCGGCTGCTCCTGCACGTTCTCGAAGACGAAGCTTTGCTGGGCTGCGGTCAGCTCGAGCACGGCGGTGGTGCCGCGTTCCTGGCCATCGATGACGAGCGGCATGTCGCGCCCGTCCGCACCCAGCAGGCCCACGGCCACCGGGATGTGGAAGGGGAACTTGCTCGACTGGCCAGGGGTGGCCGGGCAGGACTGGAACAGGGTCAGCGTATAGGTTTTCGCGATCTCGTCGTAGCGGGTCTCGGCGCGCACCACCGGGGTGCCGGCCTGGCTGTACCAATGCTCGAACTGGCTCAGATCGCGGCCGTTCGCGTCAGCCATGGCGCGACGGAAATCGTCGCAGGTCACGGCCTGCTCGTCGTGGCGCTCGAAATACAGGTCCATGCCCTTGCGGAAGCCTTCTCGGCCCAGCAGGGTCTGGTACATGCGCACCACTTCGGCGCCCTTCTCGTACACCGTGACGGTATAGAAATTGTTGATCTCGACAAACGAGTCCGGGCGCACCGGGTGGGCCATCGGGCCGGCGTCTTCCGGGAACTGGGCCTGGCGCAGGGTGCGCACCTGGTCGATGCGGCCGACGGCGCGGCCGCTCTCGGTGCCGACCATGTCGGCCGAGAACTCCTGGTCGCGGAACACGGTCAGGCCTTCCTTCAGCGACAGCTGGAACCAGTCGCGGCAAGTGACGCGGTTGCCGGTCCAGTTGTGGAAGTATTCGTGCCCAACTACCGCTTCGATGCCCTGGAAGTCGACGTCGGTGGCGACGCGCGGATTGGCCAGCACGAACTTGGTGTTGAAGATGTTCAGGCCCTTGTTTTCCATCGCGCCCATGTTGAAGTCGCCGACGGCGACGATCATGAAGCGGTCCAGGTCCAGTTCCAGGCCCCAGCGCTCCTCGTCCCAGCGGATGCTGTTCTTGAGCGACTGCATGGCGTAGTCGGTCTTGTCGAGGTTGCCCTCTTCGACCCAGACCTGGAGCAGGGCCTCGCGCCCGTCTGCCAACTTGAATTTTTCTTCCTGGCACACCAGGCGCGCGGCGACCAGGGCGAACAGGTAAGAGGGCTTCTTGAACGGGTCTTCCCACTTGGCGTAGTGGCGGCCATCGCCGAGATCGCCTTCCTCGATCAGGTTGCCGTTCGACAGCAGCACCGGATATTTTTCCTTGTCGGCACGCAGCATGACCGTGTACTTGGCCATCACGTCCGGGCGGTCCGGGAAATAGGTGATGGCGCGGAAGCCCTCGGCCTCGCACTGGGTGTAGAAGCTGCCGTTCGAGGTGTACAGGCCGTTCAGGGTGGTGTTCAGCTCGGGCGCGCAGACCGTCTCGATCTCGAGCGTCGCTTCCTCGGGGGCGTTCGGGATGGTCAGCAGGCTGCCCTCAATCCGGTAGTCGCTCTCGCCGAGCGTCTTGCCGTTCATGCGCAGCGCCACCAGTTCCAGGTTTTCCCCGTACAGCTCGATTTCGCGCTGGGCGCTGTCGGGATTGCGGCGCATCGTCAGCCGGTTGGCGACGACAGTGCGGGCGGGATCGAGGTCGAAACCGAGCTCGACAGTGTCAACGAGGTAGCTGGGCGGAGTGTAGTCTTTCCGGTAGATCGTCTGGGGCGTATCAGTGCGCATGGGATTGTTCCGAAAAATACAGTCGAAGAAGAAGGTCTTATTCTACCAACAAGGTTTGCCTCGGGCGCGCCCTGATTCTTCCCATCCCGTGTATCGCCATGTGCCATGAGTAACCAGGTGTAAATTTATCTGCGAAAATGCGGGTAGAGGCGCAATCTGAGCATCGGGAAAGACCGTCGATATTTTGGAGAGAACAACATGAAACGCTTGATCATGATGACAGCGGCCGCCGCCATGGCCCTGTTGCTGGGCGGGTGCGCGACGACTGTCCGCAGCAACGTGACCACCTTCCACCAGTGGCCGGCGCAGATCGAGGACAAGAGCTATGTCTTCGAGGCGCCGCCGGCCATGGACAACACGCTGGAATACCAGAGCTACCAGAACCTGGTGCGCGGACAACTGGCGCAACTGGGCTTCCGCGAGGCGCCCGCCGCGCCGGCTGCCCTGAAGGTAGCGATGCGCTTTACCACGACCGAAGTGCCGGTGCGCGTGGTCGAACCGGTGCCGCCGATGTTCAACAGCTTCTCCTACCGCTACGGCCCGCGCTTCGGCCCGCGCGGGCGCTGGGCCGGCTGGTATCACCCGTTCTACGATCCGTTCTGGAGCCCCTTCCCCGCGTATGAGGTGTCGATCCAGAACCAGTACCGCCGCGAGCTGCAGGTCTCGATCAAGGACGCCGGCGACAAGCGCCTGTTCGACGTGACCGTGCACAACATGAGCCGCGAGCTGTCGACCCCGAGCGTGATGCCGGCGCTGGTGCAGAGCGCCTTTGCGGGCTTCCCGGGACCGAACGGCGGCGTACGGCGCGTGGAGATGAAGCAGCAGAATGGTTGAATCGGCGCAGGCCTGTACAGCCTGCCAAGGATGGAAAAACCCGGCGTAGTGCCTCATGCCAGTCAGCGAAGATGACTGGCATTTTTCATGGCGCTGTCAGCGTTCGCTATGGATGAGCGGTGAACTGTCGAGCTCATTCATTCGTGGCGCCGGATGCGCGATGGCGGAAAGATCACTTGCCGATCATTTGTTTCGCCTTGCGACTGGGCTCATCCATAGCAAGGCGGCCATGAGGCTTTATCGAGCGCTCAAGCACTTTTCATAAAAGAATCTTGGACAAATGACCTCGTCCACAGCAATACTGATGGCGTCGGCACGCAATGGTAACGATGCGAATTGGCGCAGCCGAGCAATGCGGACCAGGTACCACCAGGCATCTACGAGTTCAGGGTTTGTCGAGTGAAACCTAAGGCTGGCCAATGGCCTGTCGTCACCACTGGAGCGACACATGGTAGAGATCACCAACGCCGAAGCATACATGCCGGCTCCCGGTCCAGGTCGCGCATCGCGCAGCCCTGCCGGCGGCCCCACGACGCAGCTTTCCACGCGCCAGAGCTTGCTGTCCGCGAGCCCGGCTTCTGTCCCGTATTCGCCGGTCAATCAGCTCACCAGCGGCCAGCCTCTCGCCATGACCGACAATGTGATCAGCGCAGGTTACATGTTCTCGGATTTTGGCGGCTCGCGCTGCCTTGTGAATGGCACGCCTTCGCCCGCGCCCATCATTACGCGGGACTTTTCGGGCATGGACGCCGAGGGAAATGCCACCGGAATCCTCTCCCGCACAGGTCTGCCGGCCATGATGCTGGTCGAGCCGGCTTCGGACGCCACGATCCAGCTGGTCCTGTATAACGACGCGCTAGGCGACGTTGCAACCGACGGCCTGATTGGCCTCTGGCTGTACGCCGACCTGTCGGCAAAAACCAGCAGTGTGCAGCACTCGCTGGGTATTACTCCCAGCAACAACGGCGATTACAACGACGACAGCTATGCCGTCTATTTCAACGCCAACCAGGTTCGGCACGGCTGGAACTTCCTGGTACTGAAACAAAAGCACCTTGTCGGGAACATGCCGGCGGTAGAGGCTATCTTTCCCGGCCTGAGTTTCACGAAATATGGTACAGGCGCTGGCAGCGAGCTGCTCGACACTACAGGAAATTTCCTGAAAACCCTCTTCATCGACCTGGAGAACTTTGCTGGTTGCAAACTCTATTTCGATAGCCTCTGGACCGGCTTCTCCAGCAAACCGCAATTTTGCCTCGGCGTGGACCAGTTGAGCAGCGACGGTATCGACTACGTGCTGCCTGTCTTCGAAGAATATGGCTGGGTGGGATACGTCGCCGCGCCACGCCGGGTGGTAGGCAACGAAAGCAAGATCATCCGCGACTGGACGCCGGATGCTGCAGGAGACTACGCGTTTTGCCGGACCTATTACGACGCCGGCTGGGACATCATTAATCATACCGCGAATCACTATAATCTGGCGACCGAAACCAACCCGGCTGCGATTCGCTATGAAATCGAGGCGGCAAAATCCTGGTATGCGCAAAGCGGCTTTGTCCGCGGACAGGAGTTCTACGCGTCGCCCCAATCCGGCACCAGCATCCTGGCCGAAAAAGTCATTACCAATTGCGGCATCAAGCTCCAACGCCACTCGCTGCACTCGAACGTGCATATCACGCCGTTCGGGATCGACAATCCCGCAAGCGTTGGCTCCATCGATATCGGCAACCATGGGGCGGGCTGGCAGAAATTTTCAGCCATAAAAACGTGGATTGACAACATCGTGCTTTACGGCGCAACAGGTTTCCCGTTCTGGCATACCGTGACGACACTCGGCGATTCGGGCTCAGGTGAAGACCTGACTGGCGACGACCTGCGCATCACAAAAAGCGCTTTCGAGAAGACCATGGCGTATATCCGCCAACTCGAGCTGGCAGGGACTGTGAACGTCACGCGTGGCATGACCGGCTTCTATTACGGAGCATGATATGAACATCGATGAAATTCGTTTCAGCACAGTATGCTGTGGAGAATGTCATTATGCCGAGATCACTACCACCAGCGGCTATGCGTCTGTTTATCGCGACATCCACAGCGGCGCTTATCGCATTCGTAGCTACGGCATCGATAAAATGCCAATCAGTAACGAGTCCGCGATGAGCGCATGCGAATTTACCGACTGGCTAAGCATGAATACCTGAGCAATTTCACCGGCCATGCCCGGATGCGGTCTGATCGCTACGAGAAATACGCTTCCGATGCGATGGTGATGACGATGACCAGCAGCACAGCCAGAACCAGCACCACCAATAAACGTCCAAACCTCGGCGAGCCCGTCTCATCGGGCTCGTCCGGCTCGCGGTCGTCGGAAAACTCCCTCATGGCAGCAGGATGGTCGAGCCGGTGGTGCGGCGCGACTCGAGGGCGATGTGGGCTTGTGCCGCCTCGGCCAGCGGGTAACGCTGGTTGATGCCGATCTTGACCTTGCCGCTGGCGACCATGTGGAACAGGTCGGCAGCCATCGCCTCCAGTTCCGGGCGGGTGGCGGCGTAGGCGCCGAGCGAGGGGCGCGTGATGTAGAGCGATCCGCGCGAGGCGAGTTCGTTCAGCGAGAACGGCGGCACCGCGCCCGAGGAATTGCCGAAGCTGACCATCAGGCCGCGCGGCTGCAGGCAGTCGAGCGAGCGGATGAAGGTGTCCTTGCCGACCGAATCGTAGACTACCGGCACCTTCTTGCCGCCCGTGATCTCCAGCACGCGCGCCACGATGTCTTCCTCGTTGTAGTTGATGACGTGCGCGGCGCCGTGCGCCAGGGCGAGTTCCCCCTTCTCTTTCGAACCGACCGTGCCGATCAGGTTCACGCCGAGCGCACGCGCCCACTGGCAGGCGATCAGGCCGACGCCGCCGGCCGCCGCGTGGAACAGGATGGTCTGGCCCGGCTGCAACTGATACGTGCCGTTGAACAGGTATTGCACCGTCAGGCCCTGCAGCATCATGGCGGCGGCGGTCTCGAAATCGATCGTGTCCGGCAGCTTCACCAGGATGTCGGCCGGCATGACGCGCAGCGCGCTGTAGGCGCCGTTCGGGCGCCCGGCGTAGGCCACGCGGTCGCCCGGCCGCACATGGGTGACGCCCTCGCCCACCGCCTCGACCACGCCGGCGCCTTCCTGGCCGAGGCCGGATGGCAGCGGCATCGGGTACAGCCCGGTGCGGAAGTAGACGTCGATGAAGTTCAGGCCGATCGCATGCTGGCGCACGCGCGCCTCGCCCGGGCCCGGCTCGCCGACCTCGACGTCGACGTATTCCAGCACCTCCGGTCCGCCGGTCCGGGTCAGTCGGATTGCCTTGGCCATCATTGTGTCTTCTCCTTGTCGTTGGCATGCATGAGTTGGTTCAGCACCAGGTGCGCCGTCGCGACATTCGTCGCGCAGGCGACGTCGTGCACGTCGCAGGCGCGCACCAGGGCGTTGATGTCGGGTTCGTGCGGTTGCGGCGTCATCGGATCGCGGAGAAAAATCACGCAGTCGATCTCCCCCATCACCAGCTGGGCGCCGATCTGCAGGTCGCCGCCGAAGGGGCCCGAGTGCTTGCACTCGACCTCCAGCCCGAGCTCGTTGATCAGGCGTCCGCCCGTGGTGCCGGTGGCCGACAGCGTGCAGCCGGCCAGGAAGTCCCGGTATTCGGCGGCGAGCGTGATCATGTCGTCCTTCTTCTTGTCGTGCGCGATGAGTGCGATGCGTGGCTTCATTCTTCGTCTCTTTCCTATTTTTTCAGGGACAGCATGTAGATACCCACCAGGACGAGGCCGGTGCCGGCCAGCTGCACCGCGGTGATCGGCTCGCCCAGCACCAGGGCGCCGAGGAAGAGCGTGGACACCGGGCCGATCATGCCGGCCTGCGAAGCGGTGGCGGCGCCGATGCGCTGCACCGCGGCCATCGTCATGAACACCGGGAAGATAGTACAGAAAAGTCCATTCACGAGCGAGAGCCCGTATACCGGCAGCGGCTGCACCAGCAGCGAGGCCGGGCGCAGCAGGAAGAACTGGGCGATGCAGGCGACGCTCGACACGCACATCGCATACGCCACCAGGCGCAGCGAGCCGATGCGGCGCACCATCTCGCCCGAGCCGAGCAGGTAGAAGGCGTAGGTCAATGCGGATGCAAGCACGAACAGCGCGCCGACTGCCGTGCTGCCGGCGCCGCCGGCCAGGTCGTGCACGAACACCAGCACGATGCCGCAGTAGGACAGCGCCAGCGCGCACCACTCGACGGCGGCGATGCGGCGCTTGAAGACCACGGCCGTGATCGCCAGCACGAAGGTCGGGGTCAGGAACAGGATCAGGCGCTCGAGCCCGACCGAGATGTACTGCAGGCCCAGGAAATCGAGGTAGCTCGACAGGTAATAGCCGACCAGCCCGAGGCCGGCGATGCGCCAGCGGTCGGGCCAGCCCAGGGGCGCTTCGGTGCGCATCTTCCAGAGCGCCACGCCAGCGAACACCGGAAGCGAGAACAACATTCTGAAGGCGATCAAAGTAACTGCATCGATGTGGTAGCGATACAGCAGTTTGGCGACCACAGCCTTCATGGAAAACAAAACGGCGCCACCGATGGCGATGGCGAGACCGGCAACCAGGCCAGAGTGTGGCGTGGATGCTGCGGATGTGCTTGATGAGTCCTGGGTCATGCGTCGATTGTACGGCGAAGCATTGAATCAAGCTCGGCAGCGCCCGGAACGCAAGCCCATGCGCCAAGTCAAAGCTCCACAATCACTACTCATGAGGAACCACAATGCCGAACTGGAGCTTGACATGGCCGCCCGCCCCCAGGGAGGCGGCCCGATGAGCGCGCTGATCCGTGTCGACCCCTCGGCCGGGCGCGACCGGCCGTTCGTCATCGCCTGGCTAACCGCGCTTGTCGCGCTGTGCTGGGCCTGCCTGGTGTTCCGGGCGCTGCGCATCTCGACGGTCGACCCGGGCGCCCTGCCCGCTGCCCTGCCCGGCGCCGTGCTGGCGGCCGCGCCCCAGGTCTCGCCCTACCGCGCGCACGAACTCGGCCTGGTGCTCGCGATGTGGGGGGCGATGCTCTGGGCCATGGTGCTGCCGGCCGCCACCCCGGCGATCCTGCTGTTCGCCCGCATCAACCGGCTGGCGCATACCGTGCGTTACCCGAACCTCGCCACGCTGCTGTTCGTGGTCGGCTACCTGATGGTGTGGGGCGGCTTCGGCGCCCTCGCCGCCCTGGCCCAGTGGGCGCTGCACGACGCCGGCGCGCTCGACGCCAACATGGCCGTCACGAATGCCAGCGCCTGCGGCCTGGCCCTGGTCGCGGCCGGCCTCTACCAGTGGACGCCGGCCAAGCATGCCTGCCTGCAGATGTGCCGCAGTCCGCTCGCCTTCGTGCTGACCGGCTGGCGTCCCGGCCTGTTCGGGGCCTGGCGCATGGGCTTCACCCATGGTCTCTACTGTTGTGGCTCGTGCTGGCTGCTGATGCTGCTGCTGTTCGCGGCCGGCGTCACCAACCTGGCGGCCCTGATCGCACTGGCGGCGCTGATCCTGGCCGAGAAGCTGCTGCCGGGCGGCACGGTGGTGGCCTGCGTGGGCGGCCTGGGGCTCGTCGCATGGGCGACACTATTGCTGTTTCCATAACACGAGAGCCGACGGTTCGCGGGCGGGCGCATGCTAAAATGTCGCCCACTCTTGCATAAGGGAAGCGCAAAAAACCGTCGCGAGCGGCGGCGAGGGGCGCCCCAAACCGTCTAAGGAATTCTCGAACATGGCTGGACACAGCAAATGGGCCAATATCAAGCACAAGAAAGCCGCCACTGATGCCAAGCGCGGCAAGATCTGGACCCGACTGATCAAGGAAATCACGGTCGCCGCGCGCATGGGCGGCAGCGACGTCAACGCCAACCCGCGCCTGCGCCTGGCGGTCGAAAAGGCGGCCGACGCCAACATGCCGAAGGACAACGTCAACCGCGCGATCCAGCGCGGCGCCGGCGAACTCGAAGGCGTCAACTACGAAGAGGTCCGCTACGAAGGCTACGGCATCGGCGGCGCGGCCATCATCGTCGACTGCCTGACCGACAACCGCGTGCGTACCGTGGCCGAAGTGCGCCACGCCTTCAACAAGTACGGCGGCAACATGGGCACCGAGGGTTCGGTCGCCTTCATGTTCAAGCACGTCGGCCAGTTCCAGTTCGCGCCGGGCGTGGACGAGGACAAGCTGATGGAAGCGGCGCTCGAAGCCGGCGCCGACGACGTGGTGCAGGACGAGGAAGGCGGCTTCGAAGTGCTGTGCGCCCCATTCTCCTACGCCGGCGTGAAGGAAGCGCTGGAAAAGGCCGGCTTCAAGGCCGAAGTCTCGGAAGTCATCATGAAGCCGGACAGCGAGACCGTGCTGGTCGGCGACGATGCGGTCAAGATGCAGAAGATCCTCGATGCGCTGGAAAACCTGGACGACGTCCAGGACGTCTACACCAACGCCGTCATCGAAGAATAAACGACGAGAGCCATATGAAGATTCTGGTAGTCGGCTCTGGAGGCCGTGAACATGCCCTGGCCTGGAAACTGGCCCAATCCGAACGCGTCCAGACGGTCTACGTCGCGCCCGGCAACGGCGGCACCGCGCTCGATACGCGCCTGGTGAACGTCGAGATCACCGACCCGGCGGCGCTGGCCGACTTCGTCGTGGCGGAACACGTCGCGCTGACCCTGGTCGGCCCGGAAGCGCCGCTGGCCGCCGGCATCGTCAACCTGTTCCGTTCGCGCGGGCTGAAGATCTTCGGCCCGACGCGCGAGGCGGCGCAGCTGGAAAGCTCGAAGGATTTTGCCAAGGCCTTCATGCAGCGCCACGGCATCCCGACCGCGAAGTACCAGAGTTTCTCGGATGCGGCCCAGGCCCACGCCTACGTCGACGCGAACGGCGCGCCGATCGTCATCAAGGCCGACGGCCTGGCGGCCGGCAAGGGCGTGGTCGTCGCCATGACACTTGCTGAAGCCCATTCTGCGGTCGACCACATGCTGTCCGATAACGCCTTCGGCGACGCCGGCGCGCGCATCGTCATCGAGGAATTCCTGGCCGGCGAGGAAGCCAGCTTCATCGTCATGTGCGACGGCAAGAACGTGCTGCCGATGGCCACCTCCCAGGACCACAAGCGCCTGAAGGACGCCGACCAGGGCCCGAACACGGGCGGCATGGGCGCCTATTCGCCGGCGCCGATCGTCACCCCGGCGATGCACGCACGCGTGATGCGCGAGATCATCAACCCGACCATCCAGGGCATGGCCAAGGACGGTATCCAGTTCACCGGCTTCCTCTACGCCGGCCTGATGATCGACGCCGAAGGCAACCCGCGCACGCTGGAATTCAACTGCCGCATGGGCGACCCGGAAACCCAGCCGATCATGTCGCGCCTGAAAAGCGACTACGTCACCGTGCTCGAGCATGCTTGCAACGGCACGCTGGACGCGGTCGAGCTGGAATGGGACCGCCGCACGGCGGTGGGCGTGGTGATGGCAGCCGCCGGCTACCCGGACAGCCCGCGCAAGGGCGACGTCATCGACGGCATCCCGGCCGAGACGGCGGAATGCATCACCTTCCATGCCGGCACCACCCTGGCCGATGGCGTCCTGAAGACCAACGGCGGCCGCGTGCTGTGCGTGGTCGGCCTGGGCGACAGCGTCAAGATGGCGCAGAAGCAGGCCTATGACGTGGTCGACCGGATCCGTTTCGACGGCGCGCAGTTCCGCCGCGATATCGGGTGGCGCGGGATCAAGTAAGCCGTCGGCATTTCATTCATCAGGCGCGTCGCCGATAGCGGCATTTGTCGTTGTCGCCGGTTCGGAACTGTTGTACCGCGTGGGTTCAAGAACCCACCCTACGAAAATCGCACCGCGATGCGTCAGAACGCGGCGGGCGCCTTTGTAGGGTGGGTTCTCGAACCCACGCCGTCCTTGGCACCCAAAGCAGCGAATTCCGTACGCACACCGCGCACAGTGTACAATCGCCATCAATTTTGACTCCCGTAGCGATCCCCATGTCCACCCCCTCCCCATCCGCCATCAAAGCCTGGCTGCTCGACCTCCAGTCGCGCATCGTCGCGGCCCTGGAAGACGTGGACGGCAAGCCTTTCCTGCGTGACAGCTGGGAACGCCCCGAAGGCGGCGGCGGGATCTCGCGCCTGATCGAGGAAGGCAATGTCCTCGAGCGCGGCGGCGTGAATTTCTCGCACGTGATGGGCGCCAACCTGCCGCCGTCGGCCGCCGCGGCGCGTCCGGAGCTGGCGGGCCGCGCCTGGGAAGCGATGGGCGTGTCGCTGGTGCTGCATCCGCGTAACCCCCATGCGCCGACCGTGCACATGAACGTGCGCTTCTTCGAAGCGACGGCCGAGGGCAAGGACCCGGTCTGGTGGTTCGGCGGCGGCATGGACCTGACGCCCTACTACGGCAACGTCGACGATGCCCGCCACTTCCACCGCGTCTGCCACGACGCGCTGGCGCCCTATGGCGAGGACCTGCACCCGCGCTTCAAGAAGTGGTGCGACGAGTATTTCTACCTGAAGCACCGCAAGGAAGCGCGCGGCGTCGGCGGCATCTTCTTCGACGACTTCAACGAACTGCCGTTCATTGATGCCTTCGCCATGGTGCAGCGCGTCGGCGACGGTTTCCTCGACGCCTACCTGCCGATCCTGAAGAGCCGCAAGGACACGCCCTACGGCGAACGCGAACGCGACTTCCAGGCTTACCGCCGCGGACGTTACGTCGAGTTCAACCTGGTGTGGGACCGCGGCACCCACTTCGGCCTGCAGTCGGGCGGCCGGACCGAGGCGATCCTGATGTCGCTGCCGCCGATCGTCAAGTGGCGCTACGACTGGCATCCGGAACCGGGCAGCGCCGAAGCCGCGCTGTACACCGATTTCCTGCCGCACCGGGACTGGCTCGCTTCGTGATTCCCTGCGTTGCCCTGCTGGGGGGCAGTTTCGATCCCGTGCACCACGGCCACGTGGCGCTGGCGCGCCTGTTCGCCGAGCTGCTGGCGCCGACCGAATTGCGCGTGCTGCCGGCCCGGCCCTGGCAGAAGGCCGCGCTGCAGGCCGGCGACGAAGACCGGGTCAACATGCTGGAACTGGCGTTTCGCGAGGCCGGCCTGGCGGCAGTCGTCGACCGCCGCGAAATCGACAGCGGCAAACCGACCTATACGGTGGACACCCTGCGCGGCCTGCGCGCCGAACTGGGACCGGAGGTCTCGATCGTGTTCCTGATGGGGGCCGATCAGTTGCAAAGACTGGACAGCTGGCGCGACTGGCGCGAGCTGTTCGACCTGGCGAATATCGGCGTCGCCGCCCGGCCGGGCTACAGGCTGGAGCAGGACGCCATGCCACCCGCGGTGGCGCAGGAAATCGCGCGGCGGCTGGCGCCGCCGCAACAGGTGAGGACGACGCCCTCGGGGCTGGTCTGCCTGGCGCATACCCTGGCGGTGGATATTTCCGCGACTCAGGTGCGCGCAGCACTACAGGACGGCGCCGCATCCGGGCCTGCCCCGGAGAATGGCGCGACCGCGTACCTGGCGCGGGTAGTGCTAGACTACATTCAACAACATAATTTATACAGAAACTAATGGATATCAAAAAACTGCAAACCCTCGTCGTCGACGCCCTCGAAGACGTCAAGGGCCAGGACATCATGCTGTTCGACACCACCCACCTGACCAGCCTGTTCGACCGCATCGCCGTGGTCTCGGGCACGTCGAATCGCCAGACCAAGGCGCTGGCCGCCTCGGTGCGCGACAAGGTCAAGGCAGCAGGCGGCGACGTGGTCGGCCTGGAAGGCGAAGACACCGGCGAATGGGTGCTGGTCGACCTGGGCGACATGATCGTCCACATCATGCAACCGGCCATCCGCCAGTACTACCGCCTGGAAGAAATCTGGGGCGAGAAGCCGGTGAAGCTGGGCGCAGCCAAGCGCAAGTCGACGCCGGAAGCGGCCGAGGCAGCCGAGCCGAAGACCAAGTCGAAGCACCTGGCCGCGAACCAGGAGCAGCCGGAAGCCAAGCCGGTGCGCGAGCGCAAGACCGCGACGAAAACCGCCGCCGCCAAGACCGTCGCCGCGAAGAAGCCGGCCGCCAAGAAGGCCCCGGTCGGCAAGGTCGTGAAAGTGGCGCCGAGCAAGAGCGAGATCGCCGCCGTCGAAGCGACCAAGGCCAAGCCGCCGAAGCGCACCCCGAAAGCCGCGCCGGCAGCCGCCGAGCCGGTCAAGAAGGTCATCAAGCGCGTCGTCAAGAAGGCCGCCGAGTAAGTTTCGATGCAACTCATCATTGCCGCGGTCGGCCACAAGATGCCGGCCTGGATCGAGACCGGCTTTACCGAATACACGAAGCGCATGCCACCCGAGCTGCGCATCGTGCTCAAGGAAATCAAACCGGTCGAGCGTTCCGGCAGCAAGACGGCGGCCACCGCGATGGCGCTCGAGCGCGAGCGCATCGAAGCGGTGCTGCCGAAAGGCGCACGCATCATCGCGCTCGACGAGCGGGGCAAGGACCTGACAAGTGTTGGTCTTTCCCAACAATTGTTGGGCTGGCTGCAGGACGGGCGCGACACCGCCTTCCTGATCGGCGGCGCCGACGGCCTCGATCCTGAACTGAAGGCGCGGGCCGAAGGGATGATCCGGATTTCCAGCATGACCCTGCCGCACGGCATGGTCCGTGTGATGCTGGCGGAGCAGCTCTATCGCGCCTGGTCCATTACCCAGAACCATCCGTATCACCGCGTCTGAATCGGCCCCTCATGAAAGCGCACGACAAGAAAATCTACCTCGCCTCGAAAAGCCCGCGGCGCCGCGAACTGCTGCGCCAGGTCGGCATCGACTTCGACCTGCTGAGCCTGCGCAGCGACCCGGCGCGCGGCGTCGACGTGCCCGAGGATGTGCTGCCGGGCGAACCCGCGCACGAGTACGTGGTGCGCGTGGCGCGGGAGAAAGGCGCTTTTGCCTGGAAGGTGCTGCAGCAGCGCCGCCAGCCGCTGCGTCCGGTGCTGACGGCCGACACCACGGTCACCATCGACGACGAGATCCTCGGCAAGCCGGCCGACCCGGCCGAGGCGAAGGCGATGCTGGAGCGCCTGTCGGGCCGCACCCACCAGGTGCTGACCACGGTCGCGGTGCACTACACGGATTTCGCCCAGCACATCACCCAGGTCTCGGACGTGCGCTTCGCTCCGCTGTCGCCGCAGCAGATCGCCGCCTACTGCGCCACCCTCGAACCCTACGACAAGGCCGGCGCCTACGGCATCCAGGGCCTGGCCGCGCTGTTCATCGAGCACATCGAAGGCAGCCATTCGGGCATCATGGGCTTGCCGCTGTTCGAGACGGCGGCGCTGCTGCGCAAGGTGGGCGTGCCGGTTTGATGGCCTCGGCATCATCTGCATCTCATCTCTGGCTTTCGCGGTCCAGGTTCGGCTAACACTGCTCGTATTTTCGCGTGGGCACGGGGTGCCCACCCTACGAGATGCGCGGCGGACCATCGGATAAGCCGCGCGATCTCCCGTAGGGTGGGCACTCCGTGCCCACGCGAACATTTGCGTCACGTTGGCCTACAGACGCGGCCTCAACCCTACGGAACCACATCGGCCTCCGCGGAACACCCCGCAGCCCCACCTTCCCCCATCCCAGCGTGTATCATGACACTCTGAACAATATCCTTACGCGCAGCGCTCATGAACGAAGACATCCTCATCAATATCACCCCGCAGGAAACGCGCGTGGCGCTGGTCCTGCAGGGCGCGGTGCAGGAGTTGCACATCGAGCGCACGCTGACGCGCGGCCTGGCCGGTAACGTATATTCGGGCAAGGTGGTGCGGGTGTTGCCGGGCATGCAGTCGGCCTTCATCGACATCGGCCTGGAGCGCGCGGCCTTCCTGCACGTGGCCGACATCTGGGAAGCGCGTCCGCACGACAATTCGAACGTGCCGCCCACGCCCATCGAAAAGCTGCTCTACGACGGCCAGGTGCTGACCGTGCAGGTCATCAAGGATCCGATCGGCACCAAGGGCGCGCGCCTGTCGACGCAAATCTCGATCGCCGGCCGCATGCTGGTCTACTTGCCGCAGGACAAGCACATCGGCATCTCGCAAAAGATCGAGAAGGAAAGCGACCGCGAACTGCTGCGCACGCGCATGCAGGAACTGCTGCCGGCGGACGAGAAAGGCGGCTACATCGTGCGCACCCAGGCCGAGGAAGCCAGCGACGCCGACCTGGCCGCCGACATCGATTACCTGCGCAAGACCTGGGCCGCGATCCAGCACGGCGCCCGCACCCGCCCGGCCACGAGCCTGTTATATCAGGATTTGAACCTGGCCCAGCGCGTGCTGCGCGACTTCGTGCACGACGAGACGGCGACGATCCAGGTCGACTCGCGCGAGAACCATCTGATGCTGGTCGAGTTCGCCAAGGTCTACACCCCGAGCGTGCTGTCGCGCCTGCAGCACTACACCGGCGAGCGCCCCCTGTTCGACCTGTACGGCGTGGAAGAGGAAATCCTGCGCGCGTTGGGCCGGCGCGTCGACCTCAAGAGCGGCGGCTACCTGATCGTCGACCAGACCGAGGCGATGACCACCATCGACGTCAACACCGGCGGTTTCGTCGGCGGCCGCAATTTCGCGGACACGATCTTCAAGACCAACCTGGAAGCGGCCCACGCCATCGCGCGCCAGCTGCGCCTGCGCAACCTGGGCGGCATCATCATCCTCGACTTCATCGACATGGAGAACAACGAGCACCGCAACGCCGTGCTGCTTGAACTCAAGAAGACCCTGGCGCGCGACCGCACCAAGGTCTCGGTCAGCGGCTTCTCGGCCCTGGGCCTGGTCGAGATGACGCGGAAGCGCACCCGCGAGTCGCTCGCCCACATCCTGTGCGAGCCCTGCCCCGCCTGCAGCGGCAAGGGCCAGGTGAAAACCTCGCGCACCATCTGCTACGAAATCCTGCGCGAACTGCTGCGCGAAGCCAAGCAGTTCAACCCGCGCGAATTCCGCATCCTCGCCTCGCAGGAAGTGGTCGATTTGTTCCTGGAAGAGGAGTCGCAGCACCTCGCCATGCTGGGCGACTTCATCGGCAAGAAGATCTCGCTGCAGGTGGAGAAGGGTTACCACCAGGAGCAGTACGACGTGATCCTGATGTAGGACGAGGCGCCCGCCGCCACGGGTGCGCTCCATGGGTGCGCTCCACGGGTGCGCTCTTATTGCGCGAATCGTCCTAAGATCGCGCCATGAACAGCCAAGCCTCCATCCGCCTCGACATCTGGAGCGACTACGTCTGCCCCTTCTGCTACCTGGAACTGCCCGCCGTGCAGCGCCTGCAACAGGCCTATGGCGACCAACTCGAGGTCGTCTGGCGCGCCTTCGAACTGCGCCCCGATCCGAAACCCACGCTCGATCCGGACGGCGAATACCTACACACGACCTGGAACCGCTCGGTGTACCCGATGGCGGCCGAACGAGGCATGACCCTGAAACTGCCGCCGGTGCAGCCGCGCAGCCGCAAAGCCTTCGAGGCGGTCGCCTATGCGCGCGAGCAGGGCCGCTTCGACCTCATGCACGAGGCGCTGTTCCGGGCATTCTTCGTGGACGGCCGCGATATCGGCGACCCGGGCGTGCTGGAGGATATCGGGGTCGAGTGCGGTGTCGACCGGCTCGGCCTGAGCGAAGCGCTCGGCAGCGCGCGCCATACCAATGAGGTGCTGGAAGACCAGAAGCTGGCGCATTCGCTCGGCGTGGCCGGGGTGCCGATCATGGTCTTCCGCCCAAGCGGCGCCGGCTGGGACCAGGCGCTGGCGGTGCGCGGCGCCGTGCCCTACGAGACCATGGAGGCGGCGCTGCGCCAGGTGCTCGAAGGCGCAGGCCGCTAAGAACCTGTCCCGGTACGGTATTCCAGGCGCCCGTCGCGCAGCTTCAACCTGCGCACGCCCGGCAAGCCGATCAGATCGCGGTCGTGGCAGGCCATGACCACGGTGCTGCCCTGCTCCAGCAAGGTCGGGATCAGCGCAATCACCTGTTCGCGCGCGCTGCCGTCCAGGTTCGCGGTCGGTTCGTCCAGCAGCAGCAGACGCGGCCTCAAGACGCGCGCGCGCGCCAGCGCGACGCGCTGCTTCTCGCCGCCGGACAGGCGCGCCGGGTCGGTATCCTGCAGGTAGTCGACGCCAGCCCAGGCCATCGCCTCGTCCACCGCCTTCTTCACGTCCGCCTTCGATGCGCCGCGCGCGCGCAGGCCGTAGGCGATGTTGTCGGCCACGCTGGTCGAAAACATGATCGGGTGCTGGTGCACGTAGACGATGGCCGCGCGCAGCGCCTGCGGATAGGGATGCAGCGAGACCGGTTGGCCGTCGAAGGACACCTCGTCGACCTCGGCCGTCTCGAGCCCGCCGAGGATGCGCAGCAGCGTGCTTTTTCCCACGCCGTTGGCGCCGGTCAGCACGTAGGCGCTGGCCGCGTCCAGCGTCAGTTCGGCGATGTCGAACAGCAGGCGCTCGCCGTGCCGCTTGCGCAGGCCGCGCACCGTCAGCAAGGCGCTCATGCGCGGCCCCCGGCGGTATGCGCTTCTCCCTGCAGCAGCATCAGCGCGCCGTTCATCACCAGGGCCAGCGTGACCAGCACGATGCCCAGCGCGATCCCCTGCGCGAACTCGCCCTTGCTGGTTTCCAACGCGATGGCGGTGGTGATGGTGCGGGTCTCGCCCTGGATGTTCCCGCCCACCATGAGGGCGCAGCCGACTTCCGAGATCACGCGGCCGAAGCCGCTGATCACGGCCGCCATCACGCCGTAGCGCGCCTCGTGCAGCACGGTGGTCATGGTGCGCCAGCGCGAGGCACCGAGGGCGCGCGCGGTCTCGGCATAGCGCGGATCGAGCGCCTGCACCGCCGCCAGCGTAAAGGCGAGCAGCACCGGCAGGCCGACCACGAACTGGCCTGCGATGATGCCCGATTGGGAGAATAGCCACTCCAGTGGCCCGAGCGGCCCGCGGCGCGACAGCAGCAAATACAGCAGCAGGCCGATCAGGACCGTGGGCAGCGACAGCGCGCACTGCGCCAGCCAGACCGCGATGCGGCGGCCCGGGAAGCGATGCATGGCGATCGCGTAGCCGAGCAGCACGGCGGGCGGCGTCGCCAGCAGCAGGCCGATCACGCTGGTCTTGATCGAGACCCAGATGATGTGCCAGAGCGCGGCGTCGCCCGAGAACAGCAGCGCGAACGCGTGCCGCGTCGCTTCGAACAGGGTCATGCGGGCTTTCGGATCACGAACGAGCGTGCAAGGGCTGGGGCAGCGGCTGCTCGAGCAGCTCGGGCTCGAACACCAGCCGCTCCTGCCCGGCGAGCAGCAGGAAGTGGCGCCCGGTGCAGCGCGCCAGCAGCGACATCCCGACCTTTTCCGCCACCATGTGTCCCATTTGCGTGGTGCCGGAGCGCGACAGCAGGAAGGGAATGCCCATCTGGGCGCCCTTGATCACCATTTCGGAGGTCAGGCGGCCGGTGGTGTAGAACACCTTGTCTTCGCCGCGCATGCCCTCCAGCCACATCAGGCCGGCGATGGCGTCGACCGCGTTGTGGCGACCGACGTCCTCGACGAAGTAGAGCAGCTCGCCCGTGTTGGAAAACAGCGCGCAGCCGTGCACCGAACCGGCCTGTTTGTAGATCGACTGCTGGGTGCGGATGGTCTCGACGATGCGGTACACGACCGACTGGGGCAGGCGCGCATCCGGCGGCAGCGCGATCTGGTCGACCTCGTCCATCAGTCCGCCGAACACCGAGCCCTGGCCGCAGCCGGTGGTGACGACCTTCTTCGCGGTGCGCGCCTCGACGTCGAGGATGCCGCTCCGGGTGACCACCGCCACCGCGTCGACCGACCAGTCGACCTGCACCGATACGACGTCCTCGATGGCGCGCACCAGGCGCTGGTTGCGCAGGTAGCCGAGCGTGAGCGCCTCGGGCGCGCCGCCCAGGGTCATCAGGGTGACGAGCTCGCGCTTGTCGACGTAGACCGTGAGCGGCCGCTCGGCCGGAATCGAGATCGTGGAGCGGCGGCCACGCTCGTCCAGGGCCTCCACCTCATGGGTGAGGTGGGCGCGCGCATCGGACAGCAAGGGACGGTATCGGGACAAGTCTGGGCAATTCATGTTGCCAATTGTGCCACGTCCGCCAGAATTTGGCCGCCACCGTAGCTGCCCTGCGGTGCGACGGTGCCGCCCGGCGTGACGCGCACCGCGCAGTACTTGAACTCGGGGATCTTGCCGAAGGGGTCGAGCGCCGCATTGGTCAGGCGGTTGATCGCCGCTTCGTAATAGCAGAACGGGACGAAAATCGCGCCCAGCGGCGAACTGTCGTCGGCGCGCGCCCACAGTACCACTTCGCCGCGGCGCGACGCGATCGTGATCGGCGCACCCGGCGCAATGCCGAGGCGCTGCAGGTCGAGCGGATGCACCAGCGCCACCGGATCGGGCTCGAGCGCGTCCAGCACGCCGGCGCGCCGGGTCATGCTGCCGGTGTGCCAGTGTTCGAGCTGGCGGCCGGTGATCAGGACCATCGGGTAGTCGACGTCGGGCCGCTCGTCGGCCGGGATGATATCGGCCGGCACGAAGCGCGCCTTGCCGCCTTCGCGCGGGAAGCTGTCGATGAACACCACCGGCTGGCCGGGGTCGTCCTCGCCGCGGCAGGGATAGACCACGGCGCCCTCGCGCTCCAGGCGCTCCCAGCTGATGCCCGCGATGCTCGGCATCAGGCGCCGCATCTCGTCGAACACCTCGGAGACGTGGCCGTACTGCCACGGCAGCCCGAGCCGGTTCGCCATCTGCCCGATGATCCACAAGTCCTGCTTCGCTGCGCCCGGCGGATCGATCGCCTGGCGGCCCAGCTGCACCAGGCGGTCGGTATTGGTGAAGCTGCCGGTCTTTTCGGGGAAGCCGGAGGCCGGCAGGATGACGTCGGCGAGATACGCGGTCTCGGTCAGGAAGATGTCCTGCACCACCAGGTGTTCGAGCGCGGCCAGCGCGGCGCGCGCGTGGTTGGCGTCGGGATCCGACATGGCCGGGTTCTCGCCCATGATGTACATGCCGCGGATTTGCCCGCTTTGAATAGCGTCCATGATCTCGACCACGGTCAGGCCCGGCCGCGGGTCGAGCGTGGCGCCCCAGGCGGCTTCGAAACGCGCGCGTACTTCCGGATTGTCGACGCGCCCGTAGTCGGGCAGCATCATCGGGATCAGGCCGGCGTCGGACGCGCCCTGCACGTTGTTCTGGCCGCGCAGCGGATGCAGGCCGGTGCCGGGGCGGCCGACCTGGCCGGTCATCAGGGCCAGCGCAATCAGGCAGCGCGCATTGTCGGTGCCGTGCACGTGCTGCGACACGCCCATGCCCCACAGGATCATCGAGCCCCGCGAGGTGGCGTACAGGCGCGCCACGTAACGGATGGTCTCGGCGTCGATGCCGCAGATCGGCGCCATCAGCTCGGGGCTGTAGCCGGCGACGTTGCGTTCCAGTTCCTCGTAGCCGAGGGTGCGGCTGGCGATGAAGTCGGCATCGACCAGGCGTTCGCTGACGATCACGTGCATCATCGCGTTGAGCAGGGCGACGTCGGTGTCGGGCTTGAACTGCAGGTAGCGGTGCGCGTGGCGCGCGAGTTCGGAGCGGCGCGGATCGAGCACGACCAGCTTCGCGCCCTCTTTCACCGCGTTCTTGATCCAGGTGGCCGCCACCGGGTGGTTCACGGTGGGGTTGGCGCCGATCAGGACGATGACCTCGGCTCGCGTGACGTCCATCACCGGGTTCGACACCGCGCCCGAGCCGATCCCCTCGAGGAGCGCCGCCACCGAGGAGGCATGGCACAGGCGCGTGCAGTGGTCGACGTTGTTGGTCCCGAAGCCGGTGCGCACCAGCTTCTGGAACAGATAGGCTTCCTCGTTGCTGCCCTTGGCCGAGCCGAAGCCGGCCAGCGCCGCGCCGCCGTGCTGGTCGCGGATCTGCGCCAGGCGGCCGCCGGCCAGGGCCAGCGCTTCTTCCCAGCTGGCCTCGCGGAAGACCTCGAGCACGCGCGCCGGGTCGACCGTGAAGTCCCCGGTCTTCGGCACGCCGTCCCTGCGGATCAGCGGCTGCGTCAGGCGGTGCGGATGGTGGGCGTAGTCGAAGCCGTAGCGGCCCTTGACGCACAGGCGGCCGTGGTTCGCCGGACCGTCGCGTCCCTTCACTTCCAGGATGCGGTTGTCCCTCACCTTGTAGGTCAGCTGGCAGCCGACGCCGCAATACGGGCAGACCGAATCGACCTCCTTGTCGGGAACCGCCAAAGCCACGCCGCGCGCCGGCGCCAACGCCCCGGTCGGGCAGGCCTGCACGCACTCGCCGCAGGCCACGCAGGTGGACGCGCCCATCGGGTCGTCCTGGTCGAACACGATCTTCGCCTCCTGCCCGCGCCCGGCCAGGCCGATGACGTCGTTCACCTGTTCGTCGCGGCAGGCGCGCAGGCAGCGCGTGCACTGGATGCAGGCGTCGAGGTTGACGGTCATCGCCGCGTGGGTGGCGTCGCGCGCGGGCTGGGCGCGCGTGGAGGCAAAGCGCGGCTTGCCCACGCCGAGGCGTGCGCTCCAGTCGTCCAACTCGTTGTGGCGCGTGTAGCGGGCTTCGGGCATGTCCGACTGCAGCAGCTCGAGCACCATCTTCTGCGCCGCAAGCGCGCGCGGGCTGCTTGTACTCACCTTCATGCCGGCGGCGGGATGGCGGCAGCACGATGGCGCCAGCACGCGCTCGCCCTCGATCTCGACCATGCAGGAGCGGCAGTTGCCGACTGCCTCCAGGCCCGGCTTGTAGCACAGGTGCGGGATCTCGACGCCTTCGCGGCGGGCGACCTCGATCAGGGTCTCGCCGGGCAGCGCTTCCACGCTGCGCCCATCGAGCTCGAATGCAATGCGCGGAATATCGGCGTTCATGCTGCCCCCAGTTCGTGTGGGAAGTACTTGATGACGCAGTCGACCGGGTTCGGCGCGGCCTGGCCCAGGCCGCAGATCGAGGCGTCGCGCATCACCTGCGACAGTTCGGCCAGCAGGCCGGTGTCCCATGCGGGCTGCTCGATGAGTGCCAGCGCCTTTGCGGTGCCGGCGCGGCAAGGCGTGCACTGGCCGCAGGACTCGTCCTTGAAGAAGCGCATCGTGTTGCGCGCCGCCGCCACCGCGCTATCGTGATGCGACAGGATCACGACCGCGGCCGAGCCGATGAAGCAGCCGTAGGGCTGCAAGGTGTCGAAGTCGAGCGGAATATCGCCCATCCGGGCCGGCAGGATGCCGCCCGAGGCGCCGCCCGGCAGGTAGGCATAGAAGTCGTGCCCGTCCTGCATGCCGCCGCAATACTCGTCGATCAGCTCGCGCACCGTGATGCCGGCCGGGGCCAGCTTGACGCCGGGCGCGCGCACCCGGCCCGAGACCGAGAACGAGCGCAGCCCCTGGCGGCCGTGGCGTCCATGAGCGGCGAACCAGGCGCCGCCACGTTCGAGGATCTCGCGCACCCAGTGCAGCGACTCGAAGTTGTGTTCCAGCGTCGGCCGCCCGAACAGGCCGACCTGGGCCACGTAAGGCGGACGCAGGCGCGGCATGCCGCGCTTGCCTTCGATCGACTCGATCATCGCCGACTCTTCGCCGCAGATGTAGGCGCCGGCGCCGCGCCGCACATGAATCGGCGGCATGCCCTGCACTGGCGGGTCGAGCCGCAGCTCCTCCAGCTCCCGCTCCAGCAGCGCGCGGCAGCCGTGGTATTCGTCGCGCAGGTAGATATAGATGGCCTCGACGCCGACCGCCCAGGCGGCGACCAGGGCGCCTTCCAGGAAGCGGTGCGGGTCGCGTTCCAGGTAGACGCGGTCCTTGAAGATGCCGGGCTCGCCCTCGTCGATGTTGACCGCCATCAGGCGCGGTCCCGGCGCGCCGCGCACGATACGCCACTTGCGCCCCAGCGGAAAGCCGGCACCGCCCAGGCCGCGCAGGCCGGAGGCTTCGAGGCTGCCGATCACGGCTTCCACATCGTGTTCGCCCGCCACGCAGGCGCGCAGCAGATGGTAGCCGCCGCCGGCGCGGTAAGCGGCGTAATCGATATAGCCTTCCGGCGCATCGGCGACGACGCCGGCGCTCACCTTGGCCAGCACCGCTTCGACGCTGGCGCGCGGCACCGGATGCTGGCCGACCACGACGGCCGGCGCCCCTTCGCAGCGCCCGACGCAGGGCGCGGCCAGCACCCTTACCTCGCGCCCGAGGATGGCCGGCAGCCTCGCCAGCAAATCGGCGGCACCGGCCAGTTCGCAGGACAGGCCGGCGCAGACGCGCACCGTCAGCGCGGCGGGCGCTTGCTCTCCCTCGCGCACGACGTCGAAATGGTGATAGAAGGTGGCGACTTCGAAGACTTCGGCCTGGGCCAGCCGCATTTCCTGGGCCAGCGCGGCGAGGTGGCGGCTGGCCAGGCAGCCGTAGCGGTCCTGGATGGCGTGCAGGTGCTCGATCAGGAGGTCGCGCTGGCGCGACGCATCCCCCAGCAGCGCGCGTATCTCGTCCAGGGCTTGCGGATCGACACGGCGGCCCTTGGGCGCCTCGCGCTTGCGCTGCCGGCTCGGGCCGGCCGGCGCGATCGGGATGATGGGGTGGCTCATTGTCGTCTCCAGGACGGCAGCCTGGCGCGGGGCCGGTTGCCTTGTCATCATGCTTGTACGGCAAGCATATGCCAGTTTTCCCGTCAATTCAACGCATGCCTTGCTCCCGCCGCGGCCAACCGCCCATGATTAGCGCCGCCGCTTCTTCCAGTTGTAGTCCGGCCCGGTGACGTCCACGCCCGGATGGCCGACGGCGTCCGGGTGCTCGGAGCACATGGTCACGAAACGCACGCCCTCGCCGCCGCGCTGGCGGCGGCGCAGCGCTTCCATGAACTGCATGGCCGCGACCATCGCGTCGGTGCCGAAGAGCTGCGCATGGGGGGTGCTTTCCGCTTCCTCGACCATTGTCCAGTAGACCATGTACATCGGCTGACTCCTTTTTACCGGCCAGAACGTCTTGCCGAACAGGCAATTATGACATGATTCTGCGTTTGACAGCCAGATCAAGTCGCACGATTTAGAGACAGATCAATGTTATTTAGCAGAGGAAACGGATACGAAGACAAAAAGTAGGACTAGTCCGAAATTTCCCCATTATGTTCGCCATTTCACATAACCGAGGCTACGAGGCCGTTAGGCTTAAGCCTGTCTTCACTAAAGCAGGCATTCCTCATGAACACTGACAAGAACATCCAGCCAGAATCCGTATCCGAACTGGCGCTTTGGGGCGGACTCGAATGCACCGTCAACCGCGTGCGCGACCAGTACTTCAGCCAGATGGACCGCAACGGCCATGCCGACCGCCTGCAGGACATCGAACGCTTCGCTTCCCTCGGCATCTCGGCCATCCGCTACCCGGTGCTGTGGGAGCGCACCGCTCCTAACGGCATCGAGAGCGCGGACTGGTCCTGGTCCGACGCCCGCCTGCCCGCCCTGCAGCGGCTCGGCGTCACCCCGATCGTCGGCCTGGTGCACCACGGCAGCGGTCCCGAACACACCAGCCTGGTCGATCCAGCCTTTCCCGAAAAGCTCGCCGAGTACGCCGGCGCGGTAGCGGCACGCTACCCCTGGGCCGAGTACTACACCCCGGTCAACGAACCCCTGACCACGGCGCGTTTCTCGGGCCTGGCAGGCGTCTGGTACCCGCACGGGAAAAGTCATGAGACCTTCGTGCGTGCACTCCTGATCGAGTGCCGCGCCACCGTGCTGTCGATGCGCGCGATCCGCGCCGTCAATCCCGAGGCCAAGCTGGTCCAGACCGACGACCTGTCGAAAACCTACGGCACGCCCGAGATGCAGTGGCTGGCCGACTTCTTCAACGAGCGGCGCTGGCTGGGCTGGGACCTGCTGTGCGGCATGGTCGACCAGGAGCATGCGCTGTGGGACTACCTGCTCAAGTCCGGCGCGACGGCCGAGGAACTGCTGTGGTTCCGCGAGAACCCCTGCCCTCCCGACATCATCGGCGTCAATTACTATGCCACCAGCGAGCGCTGGCTCGACCACCGCACCGAACGCTATCCGAAGGACCGCTGCCACGAATACGACGGCGTCCCGCATGCCGACATCGAAACCCCGCGCGCGCTGGCCACGCCGACCCCGGGCATTGGCCCGCTGCTGCAGGAAACCTGGGAACGCTACGGCCTGCCGATCGCAATCACCGAGGCCCACATCGACGCCAACCGTGAAGACCAGATGCGCTGGCTGCTCGAGATCTGGAATGCGGCCAGGAAGGTCAGGGCCGGCGGCGCCGACGTACGCGCGGTCACGGTCTGGGCCCTGCTCGGCTCCTACGACTGGAACTGCCTGGTGACCGAATGCCGCGGCTACTACGAGCCGGGCCCGTTCGATGTGCGCGGCCCCGAACCGCGGCCGACCGCAGTGGCGACCCTGATGCGCGAACTGGCCTCGGGCCGTCCCTTGACCAACCCGGTGCTGCAGGGCCAGGGCTGGTGGCGCCGCCCGGGCCGCTTCCTGTGCAAGCCGGTCGCCACCCGCACGGCAGTCGCCGACATCGCGGTGCGCAACCAGTTCAAGTCGCAGCACGTGCAGCCGATTCTAATCACCGGCGCCACCGGCACCCTGGGCTCGGCCTTCGCCCGCATCTGCGAAAAGCGCAACCTGGCCTGCCACGTGCTGACGCGCCAGGAGATGGACATCACCGATCCGGCCTCGGTCGAGGCGGCGATCCAGCGCTTCAAGCCCTGGGCCATCATCAACGCCGGCGGCTATGTGCACGTCGACGAAGCCGAGACCGACAGCGAAGGCTGCATGCTGGCCAATACCCACGGTCCGACGGTGCTGGCCCTGGCCTGCATCCGCCATGCGATCCGCTTCATGACCTTCTCGAGCGACCTGGTGTTCGACGGCGGCAAGGACACGCCCTACGTCGAATCCGACCCGGTCGCGCCGCTGGGCGTCTACGGGCGCAGCAAGGCCGAAGCCGAGCGCCGCGTGCTGGAAGCGGACCCGCAGGCGCTGGTGATCCGCACCAGCTCCTTCTTCGGCCCCTGGGACCGCCATAACTTCGTCACCCAGGCGCTGGACACGCTGCGCCGCGGCCAGCGCTTCACCGCCTCGAGCGATCTGGTGGTGTCGCCGACCTACGTCCCCGACCTGGTCAACGCCAGCCTCGACCTGCTGATCGACCGCGAACGCGGCATCTGGCACCTGAGCAACGGCGAAGCGGTAACCTGGGCCGAGCTGGCGCGCAAGGCCTGCGAGATCGCCGGCGTCGACGCCAGCCGCCTGGTCGAGCGCCCGGCGACCGACCTCGGCTACGTGGCCGTGCGTCCGGGCTACTCGGCGCTGGGCAGCGAACGCGGCCTGCTGCTGCCCTCGCTCGACGACGCCCTGGCGCGCTACATCAAGGCACTCGAGGAGCACGCCAGCGACGACGGCGAGCTGGCCGGCGAAGCCGCGCACTACGCCAGCTGAGGCGCCGTGGTTTGACCTTTCACCGCCGCCCGCCGCGACAGCGCCGGGCGGCGGTTTGCCTTTGGTTACCTGGCAGCCAAGCATCCTGGCGGCCTGCACGCCGCCCGGCCGATCAGGTAACATTCTGCCTGTGCCGGTTCGCCCGGTCCTTCAGTACGGCATCACTACAGGCTTACCTTGAAAATATTAGTCATCAGTCTTCCCAAGAGCACCGAGCGGCGCGCCCGCGCGGCGCAGAAACTCGGCGAGCGCCAGCTTCCGTTCGAGTTCATCGACGCCGTCGACGGCCGGGTCGACAAGCATCCCTACCTCCAGCACTACGACGAAGCCAGTTTCCTGGTGCACCGCCGCCGCCGCGCCGCGCCGGGCGAACTGGGCTGCTACGTCAGCCACCTGC
Organism: Massilia haematophila; assembly: GCF_042647645.1. Lineage (NCBI taxonomy): Bacteria > Pseudomonadati > Pseudomonadota > Betaproteobacteria > Burkholderiales > Oxalobacteraceae > Massilia > Massilia haematophila. The sequence goes on from NZ_JBHRVV010000001.1 coordinate 3,284,937, forward strand.
TGGCGTGGGAACGCTGCATCGCCCTGGGCGAACCGGTGGTGGTGCTGGAAGACGACTTCGAGCTCACGCCCGACTTCGAGGGCGGGGTGGCGTATGTCGGGCAGTTCGCCGATAAGGTATCCTTCGTGCGCCTGGAGCCGCTGGAAAAGCACACGGTGCTCACGTCCAGCAAGGGCTCGCGCTTCAGCCTGGTCAAGCAGCTCGACGTCGGCATGTGCATGACCGGCTACGTGATCACGCCGCATGGCGCGAAACGGCTGCTGGAACACGCACGCACGATCCGCGCGCCGATCGACCTGTTCCTGAAATACACCTTCGACCACGGCGAGCTGATTCACGCGGTGGTGCCGCATGGCGTGTATCCGACCCATGCCGATTCGGTGATCGGGATCGAGGTGCGCAACCAGAGGGAGAAGGGGTTCCTGCTGGGGCTGAAGCGGTTTGCGTATAAAACGTTTTATCGCTTCGCGAATTTGTTGACGAATCTGGCGAACGGGTTGCGGCGGTTCTAATCACGCTGCAGGACTTCTGGCTTCACGCGTGGGCACGGGGCGCCCACCCTACGTAATCAAGGCCGCTGGCCGTTGCGCTCGTAGGGTGGGCGCCCCGTGCCCACGCGGTGATCGTTGACAGGTAATTCATCGAGCACGAAACCGGAGCCGATAACGATCACCGCGTGGGCACAGCGTGCCCACCCTACGAGATCGGTAGCCGTCAGGCGTTGGTCGCCGCCGCGAACTGCAGGCGGTACAAATTCGCATACATCCCATTTGCCGCCAGCAGCGTCTCGTGCGTGCCCTGCTCGACGATGCGGCCCGCTTCCATGACGACGATGCGGTCGGCCCGTTCGATGGTCGACAGGCGGTGCGCGATCACCAGGGTGGTGCGGCCGGCCATCAGGGTGTCGAGCGCGGCCTGCACCGCGCGCTCGGATTCGTTGTCGAGCGCGGAGGTCGCCTCGTCCAGGATCAGCACCGGCGCATCCTTGTAGATCGCGCGCGCGATCGCCACGCGCTGGCGCTGGCCGCCCGACAGGCGCATGCCGTTCTCGCCGATCTTCGTCTCGACGCCTTCCGGCAGCTTGGCCACGACATCCGTCAGGTGCGCGGCCTTGACCGCAGCCGCCAGGCGTTCGTAGTCGATCTGCTCGGCCCCGTAGGCGATGTTGGCCGCCAGCGTGTCGTCGAACAGCACCACGTTCTGGCTCACCATCGCCAGTTGCTGGCGCAGGCTGGCCATGGTCAATTCTTCATACGGAATGCCGTCGAGCAGGATGCGTCCCGCCTGGGGGTCGTAGAAGCGCGTCACCAGGTTCACGAAGGTCGACTTGCCGCCGCCCGAGACGCCCACCAGGGCCACGGTCTGGCCCGGCTGCACGTCGAGCGTAATGTCGGTCAGGGCCGGCGCCTGCGCTCCCGGATAGGTGAAGCCGACGTGCTCGAACCGCAGGTGGCCCTGGGCGCGCTCGATCGTACGGGTGCCCGGGTCGTGCTCGACCGGCGCGTCGATGATCGAGAACACGGTTTCGGCGGCGGCGATCCCGCGCTGCATCGGGCCGTTCACTTCGGCCAGGGATTTCAGCGGCGTGAGCAGCATCAGCATCATGGTGGTGAAGTTGGTGAATTCGCCGACCGTCATGTCGGACTGGATCGCCATCACGATCACCACCGACACCGCGACCGCGGTGGCCACCTGGGTGATCGGGGTGGTGGCGGCAAAGGCGACCGTCATGCGTTGCGAGAAGCCGCGCATGGCTTCGCTGCGGCGCTCGAAGCGGCGCCGCTCGTAGCTTTCGCCGGCGAACACGCGGATCACCTGGTGGCCGCGGGTGGCTTCCTCGACCACCTGGGTCATCTCGGCGGTGACGCGCTGATTCTCGCGGTTCAGGCGGCGCAGGCGGCCGGTGGTGGTGCGCACGATCACGGCGGTGAGCGGCACCACCACCATCGCGATCAGGGTCAGGCGCCAGTTCAGGTAGAGCAGCGCACCGAGCAGGCCGAGCACCACCAGCACGTCGCGCACGTAGGCGACGAAGACCGAATTGATCATGTCGACCACCTGGCGCACGTCGCCGATCACGGTGTTGATGATCTTGCCGGTCGACTCTTCGTGGAAGCGCGCCACCGGCAGGCGCAGCACGCGCGAGAAGGCCATGCGGCGCAGGTCGTTGAGCACGCGGCTGAGGACCCAGTTGTTCAGGTAGGCGGTCGAGAAGGTAAACACCCCGCGCAGCGCAAAGATCGAAATCAGGATCCCAGGCACCAGCCATAAACTGAACTCGACCTTGTTCGGTCCGAACCCCTTGTCGAGCAGCAGTTCGAGCGCCTTGGCCAGCAGCGGCTGGGTGGCGGCGGTGCCGGCCATCGCGAACAGCGCCAGGAAGGCGCGCGAGCGATACGGCTTGATGATCGCCAGCAGGCGTTTGACGATGGTGCTAGTTTCCAAATTCTTCTTTCTCGTTCAGGCAAAAGCCCATGAGAATGAATATCATGAGCGCGTAAAACAGGCAGGACTTGCCCGAATAGAACATCATCTCGGTCAGGCCGAAGCCGAAGTAGCCGAGCGCGACCAGCATGCCGGCCAGCGCGGAGGCGCTCGGCGGCTGCCCGCGCGCGACGGCCAGCCTGGCGTGGCGCGCGAAAAACGCGAACGGCGCCACCAGGATGCCGACCAGGGCCAGAAGGCCGAGCGCGCCGCCGCTGGCAAGTGCCTGCAGGGCGTCATTATGCAGGTGCTGGGGCGCCAGCGCCACGTCCGACAGGGTGCCGTCCTGCACCCAGCGTACCACTTTCTCGTGCGCGACGGCCGGGTCCTGCCCCACCAGCGGCTGCTCGGCGATCAGCATGCCGGCCGCCTTCCACAGTTCGAGGCGGATGCCGACGTTGGTGAATTTATCGACGCCGCTGTGCCACTTGCGCACGTCGTCGATCCCCTGCTGCACGCGCAGCTGCATCTCGGTGGCCGGCACGAAATAGAGCACGGCCGCCAGCGCCACGCCGGCGCCGAGCAGGAGCCGCACGTTGCGGCTGCGCGCCAGGTGACCGTAACGCATGCACAGGAGGGCTCCCAGCACCAGCCCGATCCAGCCGCCGCGGGTACCGGTCATCACAAGCGCCAGGATGCCGGCCAGGCCGCCCACCAGCGGCCACAGAACCGAACGCCCGGCGCGCCGGAATTCGAGCGCCGCCACCAGCGCCACCATGCTCAGGACCAGGGCGATGTCGCCGAAGGTAATCGCATTCATGAAGCCGCCCGGGCGCTCCATCTCCAGCACGACGCGCTGGTGGCCGATGAAGAACATGGCGCCGATGGCGCCCGCGATCGCGCCCCACCACAGCGCCTGGCGCGGCGGCCGCGCAAGCAGCACCGCCATCGTGGCGGTGACGGCGCAGAACATGCGCAGCGGCTTTTCCAGCGTGTTCAGGGGCTGCTCGGGGCGGAACAGGAAGTAGGCCAGCACCAGGACAAAATTGAACAGGAAGGCCAGCAGCACCCAGCGTACGTCGTGCCAGTGGCGTGCCAGCGCGGCGCGGCCGGCGCCGAACTTCCACAGCGCCGTCAGCAGGAACAGGAAACTGGCGAGCCCGATCCCGACGTGGGTGGTGAGGATAAGCGACGGCACCATGAAGACAAGGGCGCCAGTCCATACCCGCAACGGGGCCGTCGTTTTCAACAACGAATTGTCCATCAGCTCATATGTATGTATGCTTGCTGGAACAGCAAGAGGGTTGATCCGGACGCCGTACAGCCGGCGCCGTGCACCGGAGGGCGCAGTGGACACATTCGAGGCAGAACGACAACTTTTTTCAACCCATTATCGCTGATGGCGGCTGGACTGCCAACACGCGCGCCAGCTGGCCCCCTCGTAGCAAAGCAAAGAAAGGCAAGGCAGTTCCATGAACACGGCACCGACGCTTTCCATCCTCGTGCCGGCATACAATGCCGAGCGCCATATCGAGGCCTGCCTGCGTTCCATCCTCGGACAGATGGACGCGCGGCATGCCCTGGTCGTCCTCGACGACGGCTCGCGCGACGGCACCGGCGCCGTGGTCGAACGCCTGCGCGCGGCGCATCCCGAGGCGGCTTTCACGCTGCTCCGCCAGGAGAACGCCGGCATTGCACGCACCCGCAACCGGCTGCTCGATGCCGCCACCGGCGAGTACGTCCTGTTCGTCGATGCCGACGACTTGTTGCTGCCCGGCGCCCTCGCGGCGCTCGACGAGATCATCGCCCGCGAGCGCCCCGACGCCATCGCCTGCGACTTTAACGACTGGCACCCGCACGACATGCGGCGCACCCGCCGCGTCTCGCTCGGCTATCCGGCAGGCGCCCGGATCAGCGACCGCGAGGCGATCCTGCGCACCTTCTTCGCCGACCGCCATTCCTATGTGTGGGCCAACGTGCTGCGGCGCGAGATCTATGCGCGCCAGCCGGCGCCGCTGTTCCCGCCCGGGCGCGACTTCGAGGACGTGACCGTACTGGCCCAATTGCTGGCCGATTGTACAAGCCTGGTGCGCCTGGCGCAGCCGACCATCGACTACCGCCAGCACCCGGGTACGCTGAAACGCGGGCTGTCGCGCAAGTGGTGCCTCGACTTCGCCCAGGCGGTGCTGCACATCCGCGAGCATTTTGCGCAACTGCCGTTCAGCGACGCGCTGCGCCTCCATATCGACGCCGCCGCGATCCACTTCTACATCGTGATCCTCAAACGCACCTATGAGCTGCCGCTGCGCGAAGGCCGGGACGCCCGCGCCGAGCTCGAAGTCCTGCTGCGGAAAAGCCTGTTCCACGAGCTCGGCACGGTACTGGCGGCGATGGAAGCGGGCACGCTGGAAAGCGCCGACCGGCCCGCCGACCGCAAGGCCGCCGCGCAAATGCGCAAGCTCCTGGCCGGCAATCTCGCTTTCGTCCTGGCCAAGCTGGTAGCCCGCAGGCTGAAGGTGTGGCAGCGCGCGGCTGCGGCGTGAAGCCCCGTAGGGTGGGCGGCTCCACCCGGGGGCGTGAGCAGCCCGCGCCTTGCATGCCGCCCACGCGTTCAACGATCCCGTGAAACCTCGCGTCTGCTCGCCTGTGCTTTGAACGCGTGGGCGGCATCCGGGTCGCGGGCAGCACAAACACCCGGGTGCAGCCGCCCACCCTAGGTCTTAATACTCGACCGCCACGTCCTTCGCGCCCAGGTTCAGCTCGAGCGCGTGCTTGAGCGCGTCGGACGGCGCCACGCGCCATTCGTCGCCCAGCTGCAGCGTGCACTCGACGCCTTGCGGCTTCACGCGCAGGCTGACCGGCAGGCCGTCCGGGTTGCGGTAGGGCGCCAGCACCTCGGCCATCTTGGCCGGGCTGATCGTGCACTCGATGTCCATCTCCAGCTTGTGGCCGTAGTGGACGCGGGCGGCGGCGATGTCGAACACCTTCTCGGCCGTGATGCGCAGGCCGCCGTTGAAGCGGTCTTCCGACACCTTGCCCACCACCAGCAGGAATTCGTCTTCCTTGAAGACGTTCTTGTGCTGCTCCAGCAGCTCGTTATAGATGGTGACCTCGACCACGCCGGTCTTGTCGTCCAGCGCCACGATCAGGAGCTTGCCGCGCTGAGTCATCTGGGTGCGTACGCCCGTGATCACGCCGCACAGCATGCGCGGCTCGCGCGACGGCTCGAGGTCCTTCAGCTTGGTCTTGGCGAAGCGCCGCACTTCCTGGGCATACGAGTCGAACATGTGGCCCGACAGGTAGTAGCCGAGCGCGATCTTTTCCTCGGATAACTTCTGCCGGTCGGTCCAGGGCGTGGCCTTGACGTAGTCGGGCGGCGCGATCAGGTCGGAATCGTCGCCGCCGAACAGGCTGACCTGGTTGGCGGCCGCTGCCGCCTGGCCGGCCGCTTCCATGGCAAAGGCGACCGAGGCCAGCAGCACGGCACGGTCGACCCCGAATGCATCCATCGCGCCGGCGCGGATCAGCGACTCGATGGTGCGGCGGTTGATCTGCTTCTTGTCCACGCGCTTGCAGAAGTCGAACAGGTCCTTGAACTTGCCGCCCTCTTCGCGCGCCGCGATGATCGCCTCGATCGCGCCCTGGCCGGCGCCCTTCACGCCGCCCAGGCCGTAGCGGATGTTCGACACCTGCTTGCCCGTCACCGACGGCGGCGGGCCTTCCGGCGTGAAGCGGAACTGCGATTCGTTCACGTCCGGCGGCAGGATGGTCAGCTTGCAGACGTCGATCGCGTCTTCGACCAGGATCTTGATCTTGTCCGTGTCTTCCATCGCCAGCGACATGTTGGCTGCCATGAACGCGGCGGTATGGTGGACCTTCAGGTAGGCCGTGTGATAGGACAGCAGCGCATACGCGGCCGCGTGCGACTTGTTGAAGCCGTAGCCCGCGAACTTCTCCATCAAGTCGAAGATCTCGTCGGCCTTTTCCTGGCTCAAGCCGTCCTTGGCGGCGCCGGCGCGGAAGATCGCGCGGTGCTCGGCCATCTCCTCGGCCTTCTTCTTGCCCATCGCGCGGCGCAGCATGTCCGCGCCGCCCAGCGAATAGCCGCCGACGATCTGCGCCATCTGCATGACCTGCTCCTGGTAGACCATGATGCCGTAGGTCTCGGACAGGATCGACTCGGTGCGCGGATCGGGGTAGTCGAACTTCTCGCCGTGCTTGCGCTTGCAGAAGTCGGGAATCAGGTCCATCGGGCCCGGACGGTACAGCGCAACCAGCGCGATGATGTCCTCGAAGCGGTCGGGGCGCGCGTCCTTCAGCATGCCCTGCATGCCGCGCGATTCGAGCTGGAAGATGGCGACGGTCTTCGCCTCGGTCAGCAGTTTATAAGACGGGCGGTCGTTCAGCGGCAGCTTGGCCAGGTCGAAGTCGGCCATCGCCGGATCGAGCGCCTTGATGTAGTTGACGGCGCGGTCGAGGATGGTCAGCGTGGTCAGGCCCAGGAAGTCGAACTTCACCAGGCCGACGGCCTCCACGTCGTCCTTGTCGTACTGCGAGACCACGCCGGCGTCGCCGCCCTGGGTGTAGAGCGGGCAGAAGTCGGTGAGCTTGCCGGGCGCGATCAGGACGCCGCCGGCGTGCATGCCGATGCCGCGGGTGATGCCCTCGACCTGCTGCGCGAGGTCGAGCAGCTGCTTGACCTCTTCCTCGTTCTCGAGGCGCTCCTTGAGCAGCGGTTCCTCTTCGATCGCCTCGGCGATCGAGACGGGTTTGCCTGGCTTGAACGGAATCAGTTTCGAGATGCCGTCGCAGAAGTTGTAGCCGAAGTCGAGCACGCGGCCGACGTCGCGGATCGCGCCCTTTGCCGCCATGGTGCCGAAGGTGGCGATCTGCGAGACTGCATCACGTCCGTACAAATCTTTCACGTGCTGGATGACGAGTTCGCGCTTTTCCTGGCAGAAGTCGATGTCGAAGTCGGGCATCGAGACGCGTTCCGGGTTCAGGAAACGCTCGAACAGCAGGTTGTACTTCAGCGGATCGAGGTCGGTAATCTTGAGCGCATACGCGACCAGCGAGCCCGCACCCGAGCCGCGGCCCGGGCCGATCGGCACGCCGTTGTTCTTGCCCCACTGGATGAACTCCGCAACGATCAGGAAGTAGCCCGGGAACTTCATCTTGATGATGGTCTGGTTCTCGAACTCCAGGCGCGCATCGTAGCGCGGGCGCTCCTTCTCGCGCACTTCCGGATCGGGGAAGAGCTGCAGCAGGCGCTCTTCCAGGCCCTTCTTGGTTTCGGCGACCAGGAAGTCGTCGATGGTCATGCCCGGCGGCGTCGGGAAGTCCGGCAGCTGCGGCTTGCCCAGCGTGAGCGTGACGTTGCAGCGCTTGGCGATCTCGACCGAATTGGCGAGTGCCCCCGGCAGGTCCTTGAACAATTCGGCCATCTCGGCCTGCGACTTGAAGCACATCTCCTCGTTAAAGCGGCGCACGCGCTTGGCGTTGGCCAGCATCTCGCCTTCGGCGATACAGGTGCGCGCCTCGTGGGCGATGAATTCGTCCTTCTTGAGGAACTGCACCGGGTGGGTCGCCACCACCGGCAGCCCCATGCGCGAGGCCAGCGCCACCGAATGGCGCACCTGCTGCTCCTGGTTGGCCTGGCCGGCGCGCTGGATCTCGATGTAGAAGTGGCCCGGGAAGATGCGCGCCCAGCGCTCGGCGGCCTTCTCGGCTTTCGCCAGGTCGCCGTTCTCGATGGCCTGGCCGACGTCGCCGAAGTGCGCACCCGAGAGCACGATCAGGGCGTTGGCCTGGTCGACGTCGGGCTCGAGCGTGGAGACGCTCGCCGCCAAAGCCTCAAGCCATTCGACGCGGATCTCGGCGCGGCCCTTGTACTGGTTGGTGAGCCAGGCCTTCGACAGCAGCTCGCACAGCTGCAGGTAGCCGGTGTGGTTCTTCGCCAGGATCAAGAGGCGGTGCGGCTTGTCGCGGTTGTCGTCGTTGGTGATCCAGGCGTCGACGCCGACGATGGGCTTGATCCCCTTCCCGCGCGCCGCCTTGTAGAAGCGCACCATGCAGAACATGTTGGCCAGGTCGGTGACGGCCAGCGCCGGCTGCTGGTCCTTGGCGGCGGCGCCCACCAGTTCGTCGATGCGCACGAGGCCGTCGACGATGGAGTATTCGGAGTGGACGCGAAGGTGGGTGAAGATCGGGGAAGTCATCCCGTCATTTTAACCCGGCAGGCCGCCGCCGGTCAGCCGCCGGTCGCGCCCGCGCACACAGTTGCAAGGAGACAACAAGCTGGCTGGCGCCGGCGCCATCTTATAATACTGTCCACTTGCGATCCGGCCGGCCTGGCCCCGTTTTCAACAAGATGACCTGTATCCGCCCTTCCCCGTCCGTGCCACCCTGCACTGCGCCGCTGACCCGCGCCGCTGACCAATGAACCCGGCCCCGACCACCCTGCTCGACCTGCTGGCGGCAGCACCCGTGGCCGGCGCCGCCACGGCCGCAGCCCCCGCCCTGGCCGTCCTGCCGCCCGCACAGCCGCAGGTGACGCAAGCGGCCCAGGCTGCCCGGCCGCGCCGCCTGGGCCGCCTCCTTGCGGCGCCGCTGCTGCCGGCGGCGCGCCTGGTGCTGCGCCATCCGCGCGTGCGCCAGCTCGCGCTGCGCATCTTGAAACGCTCCCCGGCCCTGTATGCACGCGCCTACCGGATGATGATGGGCGCCGGCGGCGGCGGTGCGGCGGCGCCGGCGCAGGCCGGGCCCGATCACGTGGACGCGCTGTCGCCGCGCGCGAACGCGGTCCTGCGCGCCCTGCGCACCTTGCGGGATGCGCCCCCCGCCGCTGTCTCTGCCCCCGCCCCTGCCCGGCCACGCCTGGCCTTCGTCTCCCCGCTGCCGCCCGAACGCACCGGCGTGGCGACCTACGCGACCGAACTGCTGATGGAGCTGGCGGCGCATTTCGAGATCGAGCTGGTGGCCGCGCAGCCCGAGGTCAGCCTGCCGCCGGCGCTTGCCGGCCTGCCGCTGCGCACCGCCGCCTGGTTCCTCGAGCACGGAGAAGGCTACGACCAGGTACTCTACCAGTTCGGCAACAGCCCCTTCCACAGCCACATGGTGCCGCTGCTGGCGCGCCATCCGGGCGTGGTGGTGCTGCACGACTTCTTCCTCGGCGGGATGCTGGCGCATGCGCAGATGAGCGGCGCCGCCCCGGGCGCCTGGCAGGGCGCGCTGTTCCACTCGCACGGCTACCTTGCGGTGCGCGCCAGCGAAAGCGCCGCCGGACGCGCCCAGGCGCACAAGGCCTGGCCCGCCAGCCTGCCGGTGCTGGAAGGAGCGACGCGGGTGATCGTCCATTCGCGCCACGCGCGCCGGCTCGCCGCCGACTGGTTCGGCCCGGCCGCCACCGGCAACATCGACGTCATTCCCCATCCGCGCACCCCGCCGGCCGCCATCGACCGCGCCAGCGCGCGCGCCGCGCTCGGCATCGCCGAGGACTGCTTCCTGGTCTGCAGTTTCGGCTTCGTCGCGCCGAATAAACTGACCCACGAGCTGCTGCGCGCATGGATCGGGTCGGCGCTGCATGGGGACCGCCGGTGCGCGCTGGTGCTGGCCGGCGCCAACCACGACAGCCCCTATGGCGTGGAAGTCGAGGCCCTGATCCGCGCCGCGGGTCCGAACGCGAACATCCGCATCGCCGGCTGGCTCGACGACAGCGCCTATCGGCAGTATCTGCAGGCGGCCGACGTCGGCGTGCAGCTGCGCACCAACGCACACGGCGAAAGCTCGGGCGCGGTCCTCGACTGCATGAACTACGGCCTGCCCACCATCGTCAACGCCAACGGCTCGATGGCCGAATTCCCCGACGACGCGGTCTGGCGCCTGCCGGACGCCTTCGACATCGCCGAACTGGGCGGCGCGCTCGAAGCCCTGCGCGCCGATCCCCCGCGGCGCCGCACGCTCGGCACGCGGGCGGTGGCCCTGCTCGATGCCCATTTCCGCCCGGCCGCCTGCGCACGCCAATACCTGGCCACGCTGGCGCAGGCGCGCGCCGACACGGCGGCCCGGCACGCGGCCTGGCGCAGCGCCTTGGAACAGGCAGCGCCTGCGGACGAGGATGAGTTGCGGCGCCTGGCGGCCAGGCTGGCCGAGGAAGGCGGCGCCACGCGGCGCCAGCTGCTGGTCGACGTCAGCGGCTGGGCCCGGCCCGGCAGCACGCCCGATCCGCTGGCGGCGGCCCAGCTGGAAGAACTGCTCGCGCAGGCGGGGCCGGACCTGCGCGTCGAGCCGGTGTACCTCGATACCGGCACCGCCCCGCCGTGCTGGCGCCAGGCGCGCAACGCGACCGGCCGCCTGCTCGGCCTGGGCTGGCCGGAACAGGCGCAGCCGGTGGTCGACGTCCATCCGGGCGATGTCTTTTACGCACCGGACGCCGCCGCGCCGGCCGTCGCCCGGGCGCTCGATGCCGGCCTGCTGGCCGCCTGGCGCGCGCGCGGCGTCGGCGTGGCATTGCTGGTGCGCGATCCGGACGACGCGGCAAGCCTGCGCGCCGCCGCCTGCGCCGATCGCCTGCTGTGCGCCTCGGAGGCGCTTGCGCAACAGATGAGGAAGCGAATCGCCTCCGCTGCCACCAAGGCGGCGCCCCAGGCGATTCGGCACGGTTCCGACGGCTTATAATAGCGGTTGACCAGAATTGAGTTTCTTAGCAATCATGCAAACCACCAACACCCAGACGACCGCCGCCGGCGTGCACGCCACCACTGGCCGCTACGTCAACATCGCCGCCTATAAGTTCATCACCTTCGACAACACCGAGGAGATGCGCCCGCAGTTCCAGGCCCTGTGCGCGGAACGCAACCTGAAGGGCACGATCCTGCTGACGCCGGAAGGCATCAACATGTTCCTGTCCGGCCTGCCGGCCGACATCGACGCTTACCTGGCCTGGCTGCGCCAGGACCCGCGCTTCGCCGACATCGAAGTCAAGTACAGCTATTCCGACGAGCAGTCGCACAAGCGCATGCTGGTGAAGATCAAGCAGGAAATCATCACCATGCGCATGCCGCTCATCAAGCCGGAGCTGGGCCGCGCGCCATCGGTGGACGCGACCACGCTCAAGCGCTGGCTCGACCAGGGCGTCGACGACAACGGCAAGCCGGTCGTGATGGTCGACACCCGCAACGACTTCGAGGTCGACGTCGGCACGTTCGACAACACGGTCGACTACCGCATCGCCAAGTTCACCGAGTTCCCGGAAGTGATCGCGGCGCACAAGGACGACTTCGCCGGCAAGACCGTGGTCACCTTCTGCACCGGCGGCATCCGCTGCGAAAAGGCGGCGATCCACATGCAGAACATCGGCTACGACAACGTCTACCAGCTCGAGGGCGGCATCCTGAAGTACTTCGAGGACGTCGGCGGCGCCCACTACACCGGCGACTGCTTCGTGTTCGACTACCGTACCGCGCTCAACCCGAAACTCGAGCCGACCGAGACCGTGCAGTGCTTCGCCTGCCGCGCCGTGGTCACGCCGCGCCAGCAGCTCTCGCCGCAGTACGTGTACGGCGTGTCGTGCCCGCATTGCGCGGACAAGCAGGCGGCCGCCTGACGATGGCGCGCGGCGCTTCCCTGGTGCGCGGGCTTGTCAAGAAGGCCGCGCTGCGCGCTGTCGCCTTTATCGTGGCGCGTCCGCGCCTGGACGAGTTCCTGCGGCGCCAGATCTACCGCTTCCCCGGGCTTGCCGGACGCGTGCGCGCAGCGGTGGCGCATTCGCGCCGCGCCGACTGGCAAAGCCTGCCGCCCGTGCTCGCCGACGAGGCCGAGCTGACCGACAGTGCGCGCCAGGTGCTGCAGGACCTGCGCCGCGCCATCGACCGTACCCGCACACCGTAAGACTCCCGATGCGCATCATTCTCGACCTGCAGGCATGCCAGGCTTCCAGCATGCACCGCGGCATAGGCCGTTATTCGATGGCGCTGGCCCTGGCCATGGCGCGCAATCCGGGCGGGCACGACCTGCGCATCGTCCTGAACCAGGCCTATCCCGACAGTGCCGAGGCGCTGCGCCAGGCCTTTGGCCAGCTGCTGCCGCAGTCGCACATCACCAGCTTCGCCACGCCGCTGCCGCTCAGCGAAGTCGACCCGCGCAATGCCTGGCGCGTGCGCGCGGCCGAACGGATCCGCGAGCACTACCTGGCCAGCCTGCGCCCCGACATCGTCCACGTCGCCAGCCTGTTCGAGGGCCGGAGCGACGACTCGGTGGCATCGGCGCCGCACGGCACGAGATGCGGCAAGACCGCCGTGACGCACTACGACCTGATCCCGCTGATGCGCAAGGAGCGCTACCTGGGCGACCCGAACGTCGCGGCCTGGTATTACCGCAAGATCGAGAGCCTGAAACGGGCCGACCTGCTGCTGGCGATCTCGGGTTCGGCGCGCCAGGAAGCGATCGAACTGCTGCAGCTTCCTTCCGACAGCGTGGTCAACATCTCGTCCGCGGTCGATCCCATGTTCCGTCCGGTCGAGCTCGCGCCCGGCGCGCGCACCGAACTCCTGCATCGCTACGGCCTGACCCGCCGCTTCATCATGTACACCGGCGGCATCGACTACCGCAAGAACATCGAGGGTCTGCTCGAGGCCTACGCCATGCTGCCGCCCGCGCTGCGCCACGCGCACCAGCTCGCCGTCGTCTGCAACGTCCAGGATGCGGACCGCCAGCGCCTGCAGCGCCTGGCCGCGAAGCTGGGCCTGGCCGGCGACGACTTGGTGCTGACCGGCTTCGTACCCGACGACGACCTAATCGCCTTGTATAACTGCACGGCGCTGTTCGTCTTCCCTTCGCTCCACGAAGGCTTCGGCCTGCCGGCGCTCGAGGCGATGGCCTGCGGCGCGCCGGTGATCGGCTCGGACACGAGCAGCATTCCTGAAGTGATCGGACGCGCCGACGCACTGTTCGACCCAGCAAGTAGCGCGGCGATCTGCGCCGCCATGGCGGCGGTGCTGGACGATCCTGGGCGCGAGACCGAATTGCGCGCGCATGGCCTGGTCCAGGCGACCCGTTTTTCGTGGGATGCCAGCGCGCGGCGTGCCTTCGAGGCCTTCGACGCGTTGCACGACCGGCAGGCCCGCAACGCGCCGCTGCCCGGCGCAGCGCGCAAGCCGCGCCTGGCCTACGTCTCGCCCCTGCCGCCGGCGCGTTCCGGGATTGCCGATTACAGCGCCGACCTGCTGCCGGAACTAGCGCGCCATTACGACATCGAGCTAGTACTGGCTCAGGACGGCGCCGGCGCCCTGCCCTACCCGCAACGCTCCGTCGACTGGTTCGACCAACACGCCCATGCCTTCGAGCGCATCGTCTACCAGTTCGGCAATTCGGCGTTCCATGCCCATATGTTCGACCTGCTCGAGCGCCATCCGGGAGTGGTCGTCCTGCATGACTTTTTCCTGAGCGGCGTCGTCAGCCATGCCGAATCCGAGCACCCGCTGCCGAACCATTACTGCCGGACGCTCTACCTGGCGCACGGCTGGCAGGCGCTGGCCGAAGAAAAGGAAGCGGGCCGCGCCGCTTCCTGCCTTGCCTATCCCTGCAACAAAGCGGTGCTCGACCGCGCCACCGGCGTCATCGTCCATTCGCGGCACGCCGCCGACCTGGCGCGCTGCTGGTACGGCGCGGACTACGCCGCGCGCCTGCAAGTGCTACCGCTGTTGCGCCGTACGCCTGGCGCGGACGGCCGCAGTGCTGCACGACATGCGCTCGGGTACGCCGACGAGGAGTTCGTTCTGTGCTCGTTCGGCATCCTGTCCGCGCCCAAGTGCAACGAGCGCATCGTCGAAGCCTGGCTTGCCAGCGACCTGGCGCAGGATCCGCGCTGCCGCCTGGTGTTTGTCGGCGAAACCGCACCCGGCCGCTTCGGCATCGCGCTGCGCGACCGTATCGCGGCCCACCCGCGCATCAGCATCACCGGCCATGTCGACGAGGCCCGCTACCGCGCCCACCTCGCCGCGGCCGACGCCGCCGTGCAGTTGCGCGCGAACTCGCGCGGCGAAACCTCGGCCGGCGTGCTCGACTGCCTCGCTTTTGGCCTGGCGACGATCGTGAACGCCCATGGCTCGGCCGCCGAGGTGCCCGACGCCACTTGCCTGCGCCTGGCCGACACATTCGGCGACGCCGAGCTGCGCGCCGCCATCGAGACACTGCGCACCGATCCGGCCCTGCGCGCGCGCCTTGGCGCCGCGGCCGCCGCCTTCATGGCGGCGATCCATGCGCCGGCGCAGGTCGGCATGCTGTACCGCGAGACGATCGAGGCCTTTGCGCGCGACAGCGACGCCAGCGCCGAACAGGGCCTGATTGCCGCCCTGGCCGATGGCCTGCCCAAGGCCGACCTGTTGCAGACGGCTGCCGCCATCGCGGCAAACCGGCCGCGGCACGGTGCGCGCCAGCTGCTGGTCGACATCGCCGGCCTGGGCGACGAGGTAGGCGCATCCGGCCGCGCTTTCCTGCGCGCGCTGATCGCCCGACCGCCGGCAGGCTGGCGCATCGAACCGGTACAGCGCGATGGCGCCATCTACCGCTATGCACGCGGCTTTACGCTCGCCCTGATCGGCCGCGCCGACCTGCAGCTCGAGGATGCCGTAGCAGAGGCCGGCAACGGCGACGTGCTGCTGGCCAGTACGGAAACGGGCAACCGGCCCGGGGCCTGGCGTGCAAGAGGCGTGACGGCGCTGCGCATCGACCCGCACGAAGGGCTGGAACAGGTGGAGACGCGCTTGCGTCAGGCTGCCGCTGCGGGCCGCCTGGTCTTGCCTGTTCTATAATGCGAGCCTGACCGACGCACCGAACCGTACATGCTCTTTGCTGCAAGCCCCCACTCCACTGCCCCACGCGCCGGCGCCGACCTGCCGCCGGCGCCCACCCCCAGCGCTCTGTTCTCCGTATTCGGTTCCGAGCCCGGGTTCTATCTCGAAGCAGCGGCGCCAGGCGCCCAGCCGTCACGCCTGGCGCGCGAGTTCGCCGATGCCGGATGGCGCGGCATGCAGTTGGCGGTAAGCGGCGACGGCACGCAGGAATGCCTCGGCCGCCTGCTGGCAACGGCGGGCGCGCCCGGGGCGCAGTGGCTGCTTGTGCGCGGCAGCGCCGCGCTGCGCGCGCTCGCCGGCTGGCAGGGCGACGGCTGCCGTCCGCCGGCGCTGCTGGTCGAGTCAGGCCAGGCTGCCTTGCCCGCGTCGGATGCAGGCTGGCGCGCAGCGCTGGCCGGGGCCGGCTACCGCTTCGTGCTCAGCGCCGACGGACTGCATTACTTCGTCAGCGGCGACCAGCCGGCGCTGATGCAGCAGGTAGCGGAGGCGGCCAGCCTTGCCTGGCAAGCGCACCTGCAGGAGGGACGCAAGCTGCTCGCGCAAGCACTGCGCGAGACCGAACAGGCGCGCGGCGCCCTCCGAGTGGCGCAGTCGGACGGTCTGGCCGCCACCGTGCGCGCCACCATGCAACAGCAGCAGATCGACGCCATCCTGGCCAGCAGCTCCTGGAGACTCACGAAACCGCTGCGCTGGGCCATGCGGCTGCGGCGCGCTCCCGGCCCTGCCTTGCGACAGCTGCGCAGTGTCGTGCGCCGGCTGCCCCAGGCCCTGCTGAGACGCCTGGCCGCCAGGCTTGAGAGCATCCCGGTCCTGGGCCGCTGCGCTGCCTGGCTGGGGCAGCGTTTGCCGGCGCCGGCCGCGGCTGCGAGCGCGCCAGGCCTGCTGCCGCTGACCGTCGATCCCGACAACATCGTCGGACCGCAGTTCAAGAGCCTGCTGCTCGAGGAACTGGACGCCACTTCGCCAAGGACTTCCGATTGCGACTGATTTTCGACCTGTTTCCCTGCCAGACCGATTCGCGCCTACGCGGCATCGGCCGCTACACCCTGTCGCTGGCCCAGGCCATGGCAGCCGAACGCGGCGCGCATGAACTGCGCCTGCTGGCTAACGGCCTGTATCCGGACACCGCGGCCAGCCTGCGCCATGCTTTCGGTGGGCTGGCGCCGCCCGGCGCCTACTCGTGCTATACCCACCCGCCGCTGAGCGCCGCAGGCGTGGACGAAACGCGCGACGAACAGATTGCCTCCGCGCTGATCCATGCAGCCTACCAGTCCGTGCGCGCCGATGCGGTATTGTGCGCCAGCCCCTTCGAGGGCTGGTGCGAGCGCGGCATGGCGGCCCAGCCCGACGGGCTCCTGCCGCAGCGCCTGCGCGTCGCCGTGCTGTACGACCTGATACCCCTGCTGTTTCCCGAGCAGCACCTCGCCCCGTCGCCGGCCTACGCAGCCTGGTACCGGCGGCGCCTGGACAATCTCCAGCAGGCCGACCTGCTGCTGGCGATCTCGGAAGCCACCCGCGACGACGCCATCCGGCTGCTCGGCATTGCGCCGGAACGGGTAGTCAACATCGGCGCCGCCGCCGACGCCCATTTCCGCCGCCTGGAAGACCGCGAAGCGGTCGACGCCGCCGTGCGCCAGCTCGGCATTGCCCGGCCCTTCGTGCTGTACACCGGGAATGGCGACTACCGCAAGAATCTCAGCGGCATGCTGCGCGCCTATGCGCTGCTGACGCCGGCCACGCGCCGCAGCCACCAGCTGGTGGTCAACCAAGTCGGCGACCTCGAACGGTTCCGTACGCTCATGCGTGAAGCCGGACTGGACGAGGACGAGGTGGTCGTCACCGGGCGCGTCGACGAGGACACCCTGGTCTCGCTCTACAACGCCTGCACCGTCTTCGTGTTCCCTTCGCTGTACGAAGGCTTCGGCCTGCCGGTGCTGGAGGCAATGCATTGCGGCGCGCCGGTCATCGCGGCCAACAATTCCTCGATTCCGGAAGTGGTCGGCCGCGCCGACGCCCTTTTCGACTCTGCCGAGCCGGCCGCCATCGCGGCGAGCCTGGAACGCGTGCTGGGCGACCACGCCTGGCGCGCCGACCTGGCCAGCCATGGCCTGGCGCGCGCGCGCGGTTTCAGCTGGAGCGACACGGCCAGGCGCGCCTGGAGCGCGATCGCCCAGGCGTATGAAGATGCGCACGAGCAGGCCGGATCCGCCGGCCTGCGGGTGGCAGTCGTCCACGCCGCAGCGCCAGCCGGCCTTGCCGCCGCCACGCTCGATACGCTGGCGCGCCAGCTCGACCTATCCTTCGTCGACGCCGCCGAACTGGCCCAGGCGCGTCCCGCCGAGCGTACGCGCGCCGCCCTAGCGGCGCGCCTGAACGGGTTCGACGCCGTCCTATACCTGCTGGCGGCCGAGGCCATGAGCCCGGCGCTGGTGCAACTGATGCGCGCTGCGCCGGGCGTGCTGTGGCTTACCGGCGCCCCCCATGTCGCCGCGGCGCATGCACCCGACCCTGCGCTGCTGCTGCGCGACGCCGGCTTGCAGGGCTTGCATGCCTGGCTGGCGGCGGGCAAGGCGCAGCCTCCCGGCCGCAGCTTGCACGAAGCCTTGCACGGCTTGGTGCTCGACGATGCCGCCAGCGTCGCGGCGCTGCGCCAGCGCCATGGCATGGCCCTGCCGCCGCGGGCACCGGCCGAAGCCGGACCCGGCCAGCAGGCGGCGCTCCTGGCCGGCATGCTGGACGCCGCCCATCAGCACAGCCCACGGCGCGTGGCGGCATGCATTGCCGCCAATATGCAGGGTGGCCGGCCGGCCCTCGCCGCCATCGATGTCCTGGCCGCCCACGCCCAGGCCAACCTGATGAGCGGGCGCGCGCCGCGGCTGCTGATCGACGTGACCCAGCTGTCGGAGACCGATGCGCTGAGCGGCATCCAGCGCGTGGTGCGCAACGTGGCGCGCGAACTGTGCCTCCTGGAAGACGACGTACCGCCGATCGAACTGGTTCAACTGGAACATGGCGTGTTGCGCCGCGCCGGCACGGTCGCGGCGCGCCTGCTGGGCCACCCGGCGGGCGCGGTGCCCGGCGGCGCCATCGATATCCACCCCGGCGACCTGCTGTTCATGATCGATTCGTCGTGGCAGCGCTACCCCGACTTCGTCCCGGTGTTCGAGTCGGTGCGCCGCCTGGGCGGACGCATCGTTACCGTGGTGTACGACCTCATACCGCTGCGCATGCCGCAATTCTGCGGCGCTGGCCTGGTAGAGGTATTCAAGCGCTGGTTCGACCTGGCGGTACGGCACAGCGACATGCTGCTGTGCATTTCCGGTGCGGTGCGCGACGACGTCGCCGCCTACCTCGACGAACACGGCATGCATCCACCGCATTCGCTGCGCCTGGACTACTGGCGCCTCGGCGCCGACATCGTGCCGGACAGCGCCGGCCAGGCGATCCGCCCGGAAGTGGCGGCCATGGCCGCCGACAGCGCGAGTCCTCTGTTCCTGATGGTAGGCACGATCGAGCCGCGCAAGGGCCATGTCGCGGTACTCGACGCCTTCGATGCGCTGTGGAACGAGGGCAGCCAGGCGCGCCTGTGCCTGGCCGGCAAGGAAGGCTGGGAAGTTGGCACGCTGATGCAGCGCATCCGCCGCCACCCCGAACTGGGGCGGCGCCTGTTCTTCGTCGAGCGCTTTACCGATGCCGAGATCAACCTGTGCTACAGCCGCGCCCAAGCCCTGCTGGCCGCCTCGGTCGCCGAAGGCTATGGCTTGCCGATCGTCGAAGCGGCCCAGCACCAGGTCCCGGTCATCGCTTCCGACATCGCAGTGTTCCGCGAAGTAGCGGGCGCGGGCGCAGAATATTTCCCACTCGGCGACCAGGGCGCGCTGATGGCCCTGATACGGCGCTTCAGCCTGCTCCCGCTGCCCGAACGCCAGGCGATGGCGGCCCGGGTCGAGGTCCTGACCTGGCGCGACAGCGCACGCCAGGCCTGGCGCAAACTGCAACAGACCTTTTCCTGACAGAAGACCGGAGCGTTGCTGCGAGAGCAATTTCTTACAGAAAAATTATCCTTATGCGAGGTCAGCAGGTTACAATGCCTGCCTTTGATTTGTTGCTTTAATTCTTATAAATGAGTAACCGCCCTACTGCGAACGCCGTGCTGGACATTGTCGCGGCCATCCAGCGTCTTCCGCTCGTCGGCATGCTCGGGTGGCAGGACGTGCGTGCGCGCTACCGCCGCTCCGCGCTCGGGCCTTTCTGGATTACGCTCAGCATGGGCGTCATGATCGGCACCATCGGTATCGTTTTTGGCCAGATATTCCAGTCGCCGATGCAGGAATTCCTGCCCTTCCTGACCATCGGCATGATCCTCTGGACCTTTATCGCGTCGGTCATCACCGAAGGCGCAATCGGCTTCATCAGCGCCGAAGGCATCATCAAGCAACTCCCGCTGCCGCTGTTCGTGCACATCATGCGCATGATCTGGCGTAATTTCCTGATCCTGCTGCATAACCTTGTGATCTTTCCGGTCGTGCTACTGATTGTCGGCAAGCCGCTCGACTGGGCCGCCCTGCTGAGCGTCCTAGGCCTGCTGCTCGCCATTCTCAACCTCGGCTGGATGGTCTTGATCCTGGCAATTGTCTGCGCACGCTACCGCGACCTGCCGCAAATGGTGACCAGCGTACTGCAGGTGATCTTCTACCTGACCCCGGTCATGTGGATGCCGTCGCTGCTGCCCGCCCGCGCGGGAACCTTCCTGCTCGACCTGAATCCCTTTTATCACATGCTCGAGATTGCCCGCGCTCCGCTCCTTGGCCAGGTGCCGGACACGAAAAACTGGGTGGTCGCCGCCGCGATGGCCGCGCTCGGCTGGGGACTGGCTCTTCTGATCTTCGGCCGCTACAAGCGCCGTATTGCTTACTGGCTGTAAACGAACCATGGCGTCTATTCATTTCGACAACGTCGCAGTCGACTTCCCGATCTATAACGCAAGCGGGCGCTCGCTCAAGAAGCGCCTGATCTCGGTCGCTACCGGCGGCCAGCTCGGCTCCGATCCGATGGGGCGCGTCGTCGTGCGCGCACTCGAAGGCCTCAGCTTCACCCTGCGCGACGGCGACCGCGTCGGCCTGCTGGGCCACAACGGCGCCGGCAAGAGCACGCTGCTGCGCCTGCTCAGCGGCGTCTACGTGCCGTCGCAGGGGAGCGCCCGCATCGACGGCGAGATCGGTTCGCTGATCGATATTTCGCTGGGTATCGATCCGGAAGCGACGGGCCGCGAGAACATCTACCTGCGCGGCGCCCTGCTCGGCATGAACAAGGCCGAACTGGCCGAACGCATGGAAGAAATCATCGCGTTCTCCGAACTTGGCGATTTCATCGACATGCCCCTGCGTACCTACTCGACCGGCATGCACCTGCGCCTGGCCTTCGCGGTCTCGACCACGGTGCGCCCGCAGATCCTGCTGATGGACGAGTGGCTCGCAGTCGGCGACGAGAACTTCAAGCACAAGGCCGAGGAACGCATGCGCACCCTGGTCCAGTCGACCAACATCCTGGTCATCGCCAGCCACTCGCGCGACCTGATCCTGGAAACCTGCAACCGCGTGCTGTGGCTGGAACACGGCAAGATCCGCATGGATGGCCCTGCCGCCGAAGTCGCTGCCGCCTATTTCGGACACTAACATGGAACGACAGTATCGTAGCGGACTGGATATCGATGTCGCGCTGGCGACCGCGGCGCGGCGCGCAGCGGCGGCCTTCACGACAACCCGTCCGGTCGCGTCGCTGTCCGGCGAGCCGGCTGCGCTGCCGGTCCAGCAGGCCAGCATCGACATGGCCCGGACCGACCTGCGCGGCCGCGTCAAGCGCTGGTTGCGCCGCCCTGCCGCCATCACCTTCCGCTTGCTCAAGCCTTTCCTGCGTCCGGTCGCCTTCCGCACGCGCCGCTACCTGACCGAGGCGCTGCACCAGGACACGCTGCGCACCCTTGCCGATACCCAGCGCGAGGTGCAGCGCGCTTCGGCCGAAGTCCTGCGCGAAGTACAGTCGGCGCGCGAAATGCTGCGCCACGAAATCATCTCGATGCAGGGCCACGCGGTACAGGAGCAGCAGATCCTGTTCACGGGACTGCTGCAGGAACAGCAGGCGACGCGCGACCTCGTGCGCCGCCTGTTCGCGGAAGACCGGCACAGGATAGCGGCCCTGTTGAGCGAACAGGCCGGCAAGAACGATGCGATGCGCCAGGCCCTCGCCGACGCGCAGCAGCAACTGGCACAGGTGGTCGGGCACAAGCTCGACGGGTTTGCGCCGCAATTCGACCGGCTCGAACAATATGCCTATGCCAGCGCGCGGCGTGCGCTGATGCACTGCGCGGCCGACGAAGTGATGGTGAAAACCGAAGCCGGCTATGTGATGTGCTCGGATACGGACCTGGCATTGCTGGCGACCCTGATCGACACCGGCGACCTCGAGCGCGGCACCCGCCTGCTGATCCAGCAGATCCTGCAGCCGGGTGACACCTTCGTCGACGTCGGCGCGAACGTCGGGCTGCACACGCTGGCTGCGGGGCGTGCCCTGCAGGGCCGCGGACGCATCGTTGCATTCGAGCCTTTCGCGGGAACGCGCAGGCTGCTCGACAAGACGCTCTGGATCAATGGCCTCAGCCAGTTGACCGAGGTCCACGGCAAGGCTGTCTGGGACCGCGAAGGCGTCAAGACACTGTTCCTTGGCGCCACCAGCGGACACCATTCCCTGTTCGAGCTCGGCAACGGCCAACAGGCTGCGCCGTCGGTCGAGGTATCCACGGTCACGCTCGAAGCCGTGCTCGGGCCGGCCTGCCATGTCGATCTCCTCAAGATCGATGCGGAAGGTGCGGAACTCGAAGTGCTGCGCGGCGCTCTGTCGATCGTGCAAGCCAATCCCGACATCGCCCTCATCGTCGAATTCGGACCATTGCACTTGCACCGCAATGCGCATACCAGCTCGGAATGGCTTGCTGCCTTTACCGACCTCGGCCTTGAGTACCGCGCCATCGATGCCCATACCGGCGCGCTCTCGGAAATCGACATGGCTGCCCTGGAAGCGGCGGAATCGACCAACCTATTCTTTTCACGCCCGGGCGCACGGCTCTGGCCCAAAGCCGGGGACACTGCATGAACCAACCCGTCATCGTCGTCGGTGCAGGCGGCCACGCCAAGGTCTGCATCGAACTCCTGCAAGCCATGGGCGAGACCGTCCTGTGCTGCGTCGGCGCCAGCGACAGCGCGCCGACCTGCCTCGGCCTGCCCGTTTTCGTGGGCGACCACCACCTGGCCCGGCTCCGCGACGAGGGCCACACGCGCGCCTTCGTCGCGCTCGGACCGAACCGTTTGCGCGCCAGGCTCGGCCGGCAAGTACGCGAACTGGGCTATGAACTCGTGAATGCGGTGAGCCCGGCCGCGGTCGTGTCGCCATCGGCCCGGCTTGGCGCCGGCGTCGCCGTCATGGCAGGCGCCGTCATCAATGCCGAAGCAAGCATCGGCGACCTCGCCATCGTCAATACCGGCGCCACCGTCGACCATGACTGCAACATCGGCGAAGCCGTGCACCTCGCACCGCAATGCGCATTGGCGGGCAACATCACCGTAGGCGCCGGCACCTTCCTGGGCGTGGGCTGCAAGGTCATTCCGGGAATCGAGATCGGTGCGCACGCGACCGTTGGCGCGGGCGCCGTGGTCATCTGCCAGATCCCGCCAGACGTCACCGCAGTGGGCGTACCCGCCCGTGTCCTGCACAAATAAAGAGAAACAGAGAGCAACTCACCATGGAGCGAAATCAATGAGTCGTATTTCAGTAGCCCAGCCTACCCTGAACGGTAAGGAACGCGAATACGTTCTGGATTGCATCGACACCAACTGGATTTCGTCGAACGGCAAATATATCGGCATGTTCGAACGCGCCTTCGCCGAATTCTGCGGCGTAAAGCACGCAGTCGCCACAAACAACGGCACCACTGCGCTCCACCTGGCGCTGATCGGCATGGATTTGCAGCCGGGCGATGAAGTGATCATCCCGACCGTCACCTACATCGCCACCGCCAATGCCGTGCGCTACTGCGGCGCGACGCCGGTGCTGGTCGACGTCTGCCGCGAGACGATGAACATCGACCCTGCCGCCATCGAAGCGAAGATCACGCCGCGCACGCGCGGGATCATCCCGGTGCACCTGTACGGCCATCCTGCCGACATGGATGCGGTGAATGCCGTTGCCGAAAAGCATGGCCTGTGGGTGATCGAGGACGCCGCCGAGGCACATGGCGCCGAAGTGCGCGGCCGCCGCGTCGGCGGGCTGGGCACCTGCGCTATTTTCTCGTTCTTCGGCAACAAGATCGTCACGACCGGCGAAGGCGGCATGATCACGACGAACAACGACCAACTGGCCGACAAGCTGCGCCTGTTCCGCGGCCAGGGCATGGACCCGCAACGCCGCTACTGGTTCCAGGTGATCGGCTATAACTACCGCATGACCAACATCCAAGCGGCGATCGGCACGGCGCAGATGGAAACCATCGACCGCGCGATCGAGGAACGCCACCGTCTCGCCGGCTGGTACAACGACGCGCTGGGCAGCCTGGCCGACAAGCTCGTGCTACCGGTCGAGCAGTCCTGGGCCAGGCAGGTGGTATGGATGTACACCGTCTACCTCGCCCACGGCGACGAAGCGAAGCGCGACGGCATCATGCGCGCGCTGGACGAAGCCGGCATCGAAACGCGGCCGGTGTTCTACCCGATGCACATCCTGCCGCCCTACCTGGAGCAGACGTCCTACCCGGTGGCAGACAGCTGGGCCGGCCGCGGCATCAACCTGCCGACGCACCAGGGGATGACCCGCGACGACGTCGAACGCATCGCCGGCCAACTGCGCACTCTTCTCGTAGACGCATGAAAATTGCCCTCTGCTCCTCGTTCATCCCCTTTTTGCCAAGTGGCGCGCGCAATATCGTGGAATGGCTGCAGGCAATGCTCGAGAAAGAGGGCCATCAGGTAGAGCGCGTCTATCTCCCGGAAGTGGATGCTCCGGACCTGCTGTTCCAGCAGATGGCGGCATTCCGCTGGATCGACCTGTCGGCCGCGGACCGCGTCATCTGCTTCCGGCCGCAGTCGCACCTGATCCGGCATCCCCACAAGATCCTGTGGTTCATCCACCACTTGCGGGTTTTCTACGACCTGTGGGATACGCCTTACCGCACCTACGAGGACGACCTGCGCCACCGCGGCCTGCGCGATGCGCTGCACCAGGCCGACACCGCCGCACTGCGCGAGGCGCGCCACGTCTTCACCAATTCGCAGGTGGTGTCGGACCGGCTCACGCATTTCAATGGCATCGACAGCGAAGTGCTGTACCCGCCCGTGATCGATGCCGAGCGCTTCCATTCGCGCGGCCATAACGACGAAATCGTGTATGTCTGCCGTCTCGAGCACCACAAGCGCCAACATCTCCTGGTCGAGGCGATGGCGCTGACCCGCACGCCGGTCCGCCTGCGCCTGTGCGGCGCCAGCATCAGCAACACGTATCCGGACGCTTTGAAGCAACAGGTCGCGGCGGCCGGGCTGCAGGGCCGCGTCATGCTCGAAAACCGCTGGATCAGCGAACAGGAAAAAGTCGACGTCCTCGCCGACTGCCTGGCCGCCGCCTACTTGCCGCTTGACGAAGATTCCTACGGCTATCCAAGCATCGAGGCGAGCCATGCACGCAAGGCGCTGCTGACGACGAGAGACTCGGGCGGCGTGCTCGAACTGGTGCGCGACGGCGACAACGGCATCGTCGCCGCGCCGACGCCGCAGTCGCTGGCTGCCGCGATGGACAAGCTCTACACCGACCGCCAGCGCACCGTGGCGATGGGCGAGCGCGCCCACGCCAGGCTCGACGAACTGAACATATCCTGGTCCCACGTACTGAAAAGGCTCCTCGCATGAAGGTGCTCATCGTAAATAACATGGCGCCCTTCGTCTGGGGCGGCGCCGAAGAGCTGGCTGTGCACCTGCAAAAGAACGTCATCGCGGCCGGGCACGAAGCGGAAGTCCTGCGCATTCCATTCCAGTGGGAGCCGGCATCGCGCATTCCATCGCAGATGCTGATGGTTCGCGCCTTTGAACTGATGAACGTCGATCATGTCATCGCCCTGAAATTCCCGGCCTACCTGATTCGCCACCCGCGGAAAACCCTGTGGCTGCTGCACCAGTATCGCCAGGCATACGACCTGTTCGACGCCGGCCAGACCAACCTGCCGCCCGGCCCTGCTGGCGACGAGCTGCGCACCCTCATCCGCAATGCGGACAGCGAGAGCTTTGCCGAGAGCCGCAAGATCTTCACCAATTCGGAAGTCACTCGCCAGCGCCTGCAGCACTACAACGGCTTCAACGCCGAAGTCCTGCTGCCGCCCATCAACGATGCCGAGCTGTTCAATGGCGGCCAGGTGGGCGATTACGTGTTCGCCGGCGGCCGCATCAACGACATGAAGCGCCAGTACCTGCTGCTGGAAGCCCTGTGCCACGCACCGCGCAACGTCAAGCTGCTCATTGCCGGCCCGCCAGACCGGCCGGCCGACGGCGAGCGCCTGCGCGCCCTCGTCGGACAGCTCGGGTTGGCAGACCGGGTGCGTCTCGACCTGCGGTTCCTGCCGCGTACGACCTATGCGGAATACCTGAACGGCGCCGCGGCCGTCGCTTACCTGCCGTTCGATGAAGATTCGCTCGGCTATGTATCGATGGAAGCAGCGCTGGCGGGCAAAGCCTTGATCACGACGACCGACAGCGGCGGCATTCTCAGCCTGGCCAAGCACAACGAAACCGGCTGGGTGGCCGAACCGGAGGCCGAAGCGTTGGCGTCGGTGCTGGCGCAGGCCTGCGAGGATCCGCAACGTGCAGCGGCGCGCGGAGCCGCTGCCAAGGCACTCTGGCTCAGCCTTGGCATCAACTGGCCCCAAACTGTGGAGAAACTGCTGCAATGAAGGTTGTCATGTTCACTCCCGGCTTGCAAGCGTCTGCGATTGGCCGGATGAGCACGCTTGTCGTGCATGCGCTGCGTGCGGCCGGCCACGAGGTCACCGTCGTGCGCTGCGAGCTGGAATCGCTGATGAAAAAGCAGTCGCACGATTTTGGCGGCACGGTGCTGTCATGGGGCAACCAGGCCGCCGTCAAAGCCGCCATTGCTGGTGCCGACAGCGTCGTCTACCAGGTCGGCAACAACTACGATTTCCATATCGGCTGCCTCGAATGGCTGCCGCGCGCGCCAGGAATCGTCTGTCTCCATGACTTCTTCTTGGGCCATCTGTTCTGGGCCTGGGCAGAGCGCAACAGGCCCGCCGCCCATGCCATTCTCCGGTCCTGGTATGGCGACACCGTGCCCGAACACTACTTCGCGCATCCGGATTCGGATTCGTTCCTCGCCAGCACGGTCGATGCCGCGCCAATGACCGAATGGATCGGCGCCATGGCCTCTGGCGTCATTACGCACAGCAATTGGGGGGCGGAGCGCCTGTGGCGCAGCTGCGCCGGTCCGATACACGTCGTGCCGCTGCCCTACAACGCGCCGGCAGGCAGGGGCGCCGCGGCACACAGCAACGGCCCCACTTTCCACGTGCTGACGATCGGGCATGTCAACCCAAACAAGCGTGTCGCCAGTGTCATCCGGGCGATCGGCAACAGCCCAGTGCTGCGCGACCATACCGTCTACCGGCTGGTTGGCCGGATCAAGACCGATACGGTCGTCGCCCTGTCGAGCCTGGCCCGCAGGTACCAGGTCAATTTGCTGATCTCGGACGAACTCGACGACGATGCACTAGTCAGCACGATCGACCAGGCCGACGTGGTTACCTGTCTGCGCTGGCCAAGCCTGGAAGCAGCGTCGGCCTCCGCGATCGAATCCATGTTGTATGGAAAACCGGTCATTGTCACCAACACGCATTTCTATAGCGAATTGCCAGACGATTGCGTCCTCAAGATCGATCCCGAGGACGAGATCAGCTCACTTCAAGGCGCGCTCGAAAAACTCTACGAATCGCCCGAATTGCGCAGCACGCTCGGAGCCCGCGCAAAAGAATGGGCCGGAGCGACCTTCCGCGCCGACCATTACGCGCAATGCCTGACCAGGATGGCAGCCGACGTCAGCCGGGTACGTCCTGCGCTGACGGCCATTGAACGGCTGACCTCGACACTGGCAGGCTGGGGCGCCAGTTCGGATTGGCTGAGCGGCGACGAAAGTCGTTCCGCGCTGGCTATCTTTGGTAGCAGCGCACTCAACAATTGATCAAAATGTGTTGTTGGCAACTATTATCATGTCGCCTTTATATATCGACATTCTCCTTGCTGCCACGCCGTTTCGCAATCATGTAGCAGCCAGGCGCAATCGAACGATCATATGCAACGTGCCATGGCGTTTTCTTCGCCATCGGCGCTGATCGGAAGATAAATCGAATGGCAACACGTCGGTATGCGCATAGTGATTACCGGTCTCCCGGCACGCTGTATGTCCGGGCAATGACCTGACGCTGCCAATACACCGATATGCGCGTTCTGACCTGCAAGAATCATCATGTCGCGGCATGCCCATTTCTTTATCGCCTCCCACGTCGTGGGCTGGACACAAAAACAGAATTTATTCCAGGTTTTTCCGGGCACAGCCAGCCCATTCATATAATGACATTCGCAACCAATACCACCTGTTCAATGCACAAGAACGCTTTGATCGCCGTCGTTATTCCCAGCTATAAGGTAACCCGCCATATTCTCGGCGTCATCGAAGGCATAGGAGACGAAGTAGGTCTTATTTTCGTCGTGGACGACTGCTGCCCCGACGGCTCGGGCGCCTTCGTCCGCGCCAACTGCCAGGACCAGCGCGTTTCCGTCCTCGAACACAAGGTCAACCAGGGCGTAGGCGGCGCGGTGATGACCGGATATGCGGCTGCAATCGCTGCTGGCGCCACTGTCATCGTCAAGGTCGACGGAGATGGCCAGATGGATACCCGCCTGATCCCGAAGTTCGTTGCACCGATTCTTGCAGGCGAAGCCGATTACACGAAGGGTAACCGTTTCTTCGACCTCGAGCAGATCAGGTCGATGCCGGCGATGCGCCTGTTCGGGAATGCCGTACTGTCTCTGATGACCAAGCTGTCTTCCGGATACTGGGACCTGTTCGACCCGACTAACGGTTACACCGCCATTCACGCGGAAGTGGCCAATCATTTATCGTTCGGCAAAATCAGCAAGCGTTATTTCTTCGAGACGGATATGCTTTTCCGCCTAAATACGCTGCATGCCAGGGTAGTCGATGTGCCGATGGATGCGGTGTATGGCGATGAAGTAAGTAATCTGAAGATCAGCAAGATTGTGACGGAATTCTTGCGCAAGCATGCGCGCAATTTCCTCAAGCGCGTGTTCTATAACTACTACCTGCGCAACATGTCACTGGCGTCGATCGAATTGCCACTGGGCCTGTGCCTGCTTGGCTTCGGCGCTGGCTACGGTATCGCCGCGGCAGTCGATTCGGCACGCGCCGGCGTGGAAACACCGGCTGGCGTCGTCATGACGGCTGCCCTGCCGGTCTTGATGGGCGCGCAACTGATCCTTGCATTCCTTGCCTACGATATCGCCTCGGTCCCGCGTCGCGCCATCCATACACGCATTCTTGCCAACGCCGCCAAATGAACGATTTGCTGGCACGACACCGGCAATTCCTGGTGTTTCTATGCGGCGGTGTGCTGTCGGCGGTGATCGACATCGGCGTCATGCAATTGCTGATCAACGCCGGTGCCTCCGCCGCACTGGCCACCACCGCCGGGTTCGCCACTGGCCTAGTGGTGAACTACGTCTTTCATGCGAAGTTGACGTTCCAGCGCTCTGCCGTTTCTGCGAACTTCATCCGCTACATCTGCCTGGTAGCGTTCAACTATGGATTGACACTGGCCTGTGTGGCATTCGTGGACATGCTGACGGGTTATCCGATCCTAGGCAAGCTGATCTCCCTGCCCCTGGTCGCGATCAATGGTTTCTTGCTGGGCAAATACTGGATCTTCAGATAAGCCTGGCCGTCGGCCGGCAGTGCCTCGGGTACGCCTGCAACCGCTGCTTACCTGCCGTAACGACGATCTTGCCGGACATTTTGATACTTTCATCCCAATGACAACAGTAAACGCTAATACTACAAAACAACGCTGGCAAGCCGGCATGTATCTCATTCTGGTGCTACTCCTGGTATATCTGGTATGGCGCAGTTTCGGCCTGAATCCAGTCGTTTTTGCCGATGAGTGGTACTACAGCAAGTTTTCGCGCCTGGTGCCCCTGAGCGAATCGATCCTGCCGTCTTATCTCTACCTTTGGATCATGCGTCCGACCAGTGCCTGCGGCATAGGCTTCCTCGACTGCGCACGCATCATCAACGCTCTTGCCTTCGTCGGCGCGGCACCGTTCATTTACCTTGCCGCGCGCGCCTTTACGAGCGTGAAACTAGCCGTATGCGTGGCAGTGATCGCCACGATGCTGCCGGCCGGTAGCTTCACCGCGTACTTCATGCCGGAATCCGTCTACTACTTCGGCTTCTGGGTACTGAGCTGGTACGCACTGACGCGCTGCGCGCAGAACCGCATGGCGGACGCACTGGTGCTGGGCGCCATGGTGGGCGTACTCAGCCTCATCAAGGTGCACGCCCTGTTCCTGGTCCCTGCCTTGTGCATCTATCTGGTCCATGTCGACCTGAGCGACAAGGACCGTCCGGGGTCGATGTTCCATGCCCTGCTGGTGGCAGCTGCGGCCGTGATCGCAGTCCTGGCGACCAAATTCGGTCTTGGTTACCTGCTTGCAGGCAAAGAGGGCCTTGGCCTGTTCGGCAGCTTCTACAGCGCAACCGCCGATACTGCCAAGCCGAGTTCCATCGAGACCCTGCTGAATCCGCTCTTCATCAACGGCCGCGGTCACATGATGGCGCTGGCCGTGCTGTTTGCCTTCCCGCTTGCCCTGGTCGGACGCACGGTTGTCAGCGCCGTGCTTCGCCGCAGCGCGACGCCGGGCGGCAACCGCTTGCATGTGTTTACTTTCCTGATGCTGGGCTCGGCAATCGGCGTCACCGTTCTGTACACGGCATCGATCGTCAAGTTCGGCCCGAACGAAGTCTTCCGGCTGCACATGCGTTACTACGATTTTGCCTTCCCGTTGCTGCTGATTGTCGCC
This sequence comes from Massilia haematophila, assembly GCF_042647645.1. NCBI lineage: Bacteria > Pseudomonadati > Pseudomonadota > Betaproteobacteria > Burkholderiales > Oxalobacteraceae > Massilia > Massilia haematophila. The sequence goes on from NZ_JBHRVV010000001.1 coordinate 3,315,406, forward strand.
GCGAATGCCATCACCGAGGTACGCGCCAACGCCTTGCCGAAGTGCACGTGGGTGCTCAGTGCAGGTTTCGGCATCCTCATCCTGCTGGCCCCCTTCAAACTGCCTTTGTACGTACTGGGCCACGTCGATGGGCCCGAGATCGTTTCGCTCGTGCAGCTGCGCTTCGCCTTGTACGGCATCGCTGCCTTGGGCCTGGCGATTTTGGTGCTGTGGAGCCTGAACAAGAAAATCGCGCCTGCCTTGTTCCTGTTCGTCCTGACGCCAGGCATACTTGTCGTGGCGGAAGCCCGACTGGGTACCCAGATGCATTACTTCGTCACCGACACCGAATACGACGCAGCCGGCAAGTTCGTTCGCGACAACATTCCTGCTGCCGAACGCGGCAGCGTTACCGTGATCGGAACCTACGTCGGCCACCTGATGCGTGTGCTGTTTTACATCGACAACAAGGACGCGAATTTTGTCGACGTTCCCGAAGGCGCTGCACTGCGCAAGGAACAAATTCCTACAGACAAGAGATGGGTAATTATCGTCAACCCTCATCCACTGCCGGAGGACATGCCGGTCGTCGCCCAGACCCGGGAGTACACCCTGCTCAAGTTCGCCCTCCCCCGCATTATTGGCAAGACATCGATGAATGGGCCGCTGTCTGGCCTGATTGACCGCGCCGAGGGGCTCTCCGGGGTGGAACCGATGGGACGCTGGTCGGATGCAAAACAAGTCACCCTGCACGCGGCCCAGGCTTTGCCGAAACAGTTCTCGCTGGTGCTGCACGCAGCCGCGTTCGGCCCGAATGTCGACCAGCCATTCATCGTGAAAGTAGGCTCTGTATCCAGCGAAATGCGCCTTGGCCCGACGGCCGCGGATATCACGCTGGAATTCGATACCGACGGCACTGCCACGGAAATCGTCATTGAAGTTCCGAAACCGACCTCCCCGCTCTCGCTGGGGCAGTCGGAGGACTCGCGTCTTCTGGGCATCATGCTGGGAGCGGTTACCGTGAATACCACCGACTGATATCAGGAAGCCAGCAGGAGGACAGGGCACGACAAGGCGCAACGCAGGTGGCTGCCTTGCCCCCGCAAAGGCGGCCGTGCGTGAAGAGCCGCACAGTCAGGCACCACCATGCCCGGTAGGATGGCACATGACGCTTCGATGGATGCTTTCAAAGCGCTAGCTTAATCCGAGGAAAGAATCCCATGGCAACCGGATCACACCGCGAAGACGACGACAAGAAAGACCTCGACCCGCAGGGCGACGGCCAGAGCGTCGGCGTGCCGGCCGACGGCCAGCTCGAAGGCAACTCCTTCAATCCGCTGGGTAATCCCGGCATGCGCCACTGGCAGGCCAGCTACATCGACAAGTCCGGCTTGGAAGACCGCGGCAACATCTTCTTCGCCGCCGTCGAGATGACGCGCATGCCGATGGTCGTGACCGATCCGCGCCAGCCGGACAATCCGATCGTCTTCGTCAACCGCGCCTTCCTCGACCTGACCCTGTACGAGGAAGAGGACGTCATCGGCCGCAACTGCCGCATGCTGCAGGGGCCGCAGACCGACCCGGCCACGGTCGCCGAGATCCGCAAGGCGATCGCCGAGGAGCGCGCCGTCGCTCACGACATCCTCAACTACAAGGCCGACGGCACGCCGTTCTGGAATGCCCTGTATCTCGGCCCGATCTTCGACCAGGAAGGCCACCTGCTGTACTTCTTCGCCTCGCAGATGGACGTGACCGAACGCCGCGCCACCGAGCAGTCCTCGATGCAGGCCCAGAAGATGGAGGCGATCGGCCAGTTGACGGCGGGGATGGCGCACGACTTCAACAACCTGCTGCAGGTCATCAACGGCAACCTGGAGCTGGCCCTGCTCGGCATTGGCGGCAACCCGAATGCCAGCGAACCGATCCGGCGCGCCCAGCGCGCCGCCATGAAAGCCGGCAAGCTCACCCAGCAATTGCTGACCTTTGCGCGCAAGCAGCGCCTCGAGCCGCGCCGCGTCAACCTGAATTCGTTGCTGGTCGAGTTCTCGGAAATGCTGGTGCGTACCCTGGGCGACAAGGTCGAGCTGCATCTCGACCTGAAGCCCGGACTGCCTTATTGCACGCTCGACCCCACGCACCTGGAAATGGCCCTGCTCAATGTCCTGATCAACGCGCGCGATGCGATGCCGCAGGGCGGCAAGGTCAAGGTCGGCACCTCCCTGCTGCGCCACGGCGGCGGGGACGGCAGCCACGTGGTCATCTGCGTGATCGACGAGGGCGAAGGCATGACGCCGGAGGTGATGCGGCGCGCGACCGAACCCTTCTTCACGACCAAGGGTCCGGGAACCGGACTCGGCCTGGCCATGGTGCACGGCTTCGTCCAGCAGTCGCGCGGCCGGCTCGAGATCGACAGCGCGCCCGGCGCGGGCACCACGGTGCGCATGGTGTTTCCGGTCGCCGACGGCGCCGCCGATGCTCCCGGCAGCGCGCCTGCGCCGGCGGCCACGGCGGAAGAGGAAGCGGCCCGGCCGCGCATCCTCGTGGTCGAGGACAACGAGGACGTGCGCGAACTGGCCGAGACCATGCTCGGCGCGGCCGGCTATGCGGTGGTCTCGGCTTCCAGCGGCGAGCGCGCGCTGGAACTGCTGGACGGGGAAAAGAACATCGACCTGCTGTTCACGGATGTGATCATGCCGGGCGGCATGAACGGCTTGCAGCTGGCGGAACGCGTGCGCGAACGGCGCCCGGACACGCCAATCCTGATCACCACCGGCTACATGGAAGAGCTGCCCTCGTCCACAGGACCGACCCAGCCGCTCGGCGTCCTCAGCAAGCCCTACCGGCAGGAGGAATTGCTGTCGCGCGTGCGGGCGATCTTGCCGGGGGTGTCGTGATCGATCGTTGAGAAGGCGCTGGGCTGCGCGCAGGCTGGCTGAACGCGTGGGCGGCATCCAGGCCGCGTGTACACACACGACCGGGTGCAGCCGCCCACCCTACGGTGCAGCGTCCTATCTGGCCTTACGGCTTCGGTACGCCGCCGAGCAGGAAGGCGATTTTCTGCTTCGGCTTGGCCGGTGCGCTCGGTGCGGCCTGGGCGCTGTCGCGGCCTGGCGCGTTCGACGGCTCGTAGGGCTTGAGGAACCAGGGGTCGACCTTTTCGCGGCGCGGCAGGGGACCGGCGCCGTAGCTACGCGCGGGGCGCTCGCTGCGCGCCGGCTCGGCCTCGCGGCGGGGGCGGCGTTCGCCACGTTCGGCCTCGCGATCCCGGCTGCGTGCGCGCGGCGTGAAGCCGGCCAGTTCGCCGCGGGTGATGGTCTGCTTGATCAGCTTCTCGATGTCGGCCAGCAGGCGCTCGTCCTTCTCGGAATACACCGAAATCGCGTCGCCCGAGGCGCCGGCGCGGCCAGTGCGGCCGATGCGGTGCACGTAGTCCTCGGCGTTGTATGGCAGGTCGAAGTTGATCACGCACGGCAGGTCGGAGATGTCGAGGCCGCGCGCGGCGACGTCGGTGGCGACCAGTACCTCGATCTCGCCCTTCTTGAAGGCCTCCAGGGCGGCCATGCGTTCCTGCTGGGTTTTATCTCCGTGGATCGCCGAGGCCTTGATGCCGCACTGTTCGAGGTGGCGCGACAGGCGCGAGGCGCCGATCTTGGTGTTCGAGAACACGATCACCTGCTTCAGCGCGCGCTGGCGGATCAGGTATTCGACCACGTCGCGCTTCTGCTCGTCGTCGACCTTGTAGACGACTTGCGTGACCTTTTCCGCGGTGGCATTGCTGCGCGCCACTTCGATCAGCACCGGCTGGTCGAGGAAGCTGTTGGCCAGTTTCTTGATCTCGGGCGAGAAGGTGGCCGAGAACATCAGGTTCTGGCGCTTCTTCGGCAGCAGGTTGATGATGCGCTGCAGGTCGGGCAGGAAGCCCATGTCGAGCATGCGGTCGGCTTCGTCCATGACAAGCATCTGCACCTGCGCCAGGCTGATGTTCTTCTGTTCGACGTGGTCGAGCAGGCGGCCCGGGGTGGCGATGACGATCTCGACGCCGCGGCGCAAGGTCTCGGTCTGCGGCTTCATGTCCATGCCGCCGAACACGACGGTCGAGCGCAAGGGCGTGTGCTGGGCGTAGGCCTTGACGTTGTCGGCCACCTGCACCGCCAGTTCGCGGGTCGGGCACAGGACCAGGGCGCGCACCGGATGGCGCGCCGGCGACATGCTGCTGTTGGCATGCGCCATCAGGAGCTGGATGATCGGCAGCGAGAAGCCGGCGGTCTTGCCGGTGCCGGTCTGGGCGGCGCCCATGACGTCGCGGCCCTGCAGCACGACCGGAATGGCCTGGGCCTGGATCGGGGTCGGATGGACGTAGCCCTGGTCGGCGAGGGCACGCTGGATTTCCGGCGCCAGGCCGAAATCGGCAAAGCGCACGCCCGGGGTGGGTGCCGGCGCTGCGGCGCCCGGCGTTGCCCCAGCCTCGTTGTTCATCGGTGTTTCAGACATTATTCTTTCCAGGCATTAAATCGTTCCGCTCTACGGCCGCTTCGCTGCGGCGCCTCGGTGGCGTGCAAGGCGCGCAGAACGTTGGATGGGCGGGCTTGCCGCCGACTGGTGCGCGGCCCGCGGCCGGCTCGGTAGGCACGTTGCGCCGCCAAAAACGAGGGCGCGGACGTAGAGACACTAGGTAGCGCCCTCAAGGTTACCTTAAAACCACCGGAGTGTATATGAAATCGTGTGCGCGGCGGGCGCATGGAATTGCGGTTTTTGCAAATATGCCTCGCGCCTTGCCCACCGTGTCCAGGTTTCCGTCGGCATGCATCCACACACCGGAAATACAGCGTCGCTACGTGACCCGTAGGGTGGGCGCCCCGTGCCCACGCGTGGAGCCTGTGTCGTGTTGGCGTTCATCAGCGCCGCATCTGCATATCGGTTGGCGTTCATGAGCGCCGCATCTGCGCATCGTTTACGCGTGGGCACGGGGTGCCCACCCTACGTGCCGTACGGGTTCCTGTCAGATTGACCGCTCGATGTCCGTGTGCGCCGTTGACGCGTTCAACGCACCTCAGCGCCAGCCGCGTGCCTGCGCGGCGCGCTCGGCCGCCGAGCTGAGCGGCGTGCCCTCGATGCGCTGGTCGATGACGTCGAGCACGGCCGGCGGCAGCACCGTGCCGTCCATCCAGGCGGCGCCCGCCGGGCCCTGGGCCAGCACGGGGATCTTCCACTGCCCGTTCTCGCGGCAAGCCAGGCCGGCGGTGGTGTCCATCACGAAGCTGCGGCAGTAGGCGCCGTTCTTGGCCAGGAAGCTGATGCCGATGCGCACCCGGCCCGAGGGGCCGGGGCTGGCCAGCTGGCCGGTCAGCGCCGCGGCCAGGTTGCCTTGCGCTACCAGGGCGCCGCCTGCGCCGCTGAGGGAAGCCAGTTCGGCTTCGTCCTGCAGGACATGCCAGCCGCCGGCGCCGGCCAGCGCGCCGACGAGCAGCGCCGCGGCCAGCGCGCCCCAGTGGCGCGGCGTCCACTGCGGCTCGGGCGGCGGCGGCGGCGTCAGCGGCCCGAGGCGGGCGGCGCGGATGCTGTCGAGCTGGACCACCTTGGCGCTGCCGTGGCAGCCCGGGGCGTGGGTGGGGCCGCCGCTGTCGCGTCCACCGGCGACGACGCCGTAGACGCGGCTGCGCCTTGCCCGGTGCTGGGCGACGCGCGCGGCAATTGCCGGATCGGCTCGGATCGCGCGTTCGACGGCGGCGCGTGCCGGTTCGGCCAGCTCGCCGTTGACGAATGCAACCAGGAGTTCGTCCGAAAATTTCATGGCGGCGCTAGGAGGTAATCAATCCATGTTCATCCAGCACGTCGTGCAGCAGCTCGAGACGGATCACCGGATTGTCGAGCATGAGCATGTTTTGTTTTTGCGAATTGGGCAGCGGCAGCAACTCGCACCAGCGGTTTGCGACCCAGCCGCAGTCGTCGAGCCGGAACGGCGGCTGCACGGGCCAGCGTTCCTGCGGCACGTCGTGCAGCGAAGCGAGCACCCGGTCGAGCGCATCGGCCGCCCCTTGCAGCTCGGACGGAATGCGCACCTCGTGGTCGCCCTCTACCAGTTCGACCTCCGCCATCCATAAACCGTTCAATTTTTGTTGCGAGGATTTCACTTCGAAGCGGGCGCCGCCGCGGCAGACGATCTGGAGCAGGCCCGGCGACGTGGCGGCGGTCTCGCACACCGTGGCGAGCGTGCCGCCTTCGACGAAACGCTCGGGCTGGCCGCCGCGCTCGCGCACTTCCTGTCCCTGGGTCAGCAGCACGACGCCGAAGGGCGCATCCTCGGTCAGGCAACGGCTGACCATGTCGAGGTAGCGCGCCTCGAACACCTGCAGCGGCAGCACACCGTCCGGAAACAGCACGGTGCTCAGCGGGAACAAGGGAAGAGAAATCGTCGCCATGCCCCATGATGACAGAATCGTCCGCCAGACCGCAGCACGATTGCCGATTCCGGCTCAGTCCTGGGGCGGGATCAAAGGTAGGTGGCGTAGCCTGTCGGCCAAGGCCCCGAGGCGCCAGCGCAGGCGGTCCCAGCCGGGGTCGGGCAGGCGCACCACCTGCACCAGCAACTCGCCGCCGGCAACGGCCGGGCAGGCATAACGGTAGTCGCCGGGATGCTCGAAGGGCAGCCGGAATTCCTGTCCCGGACGCAGCTGGAGCGGGCCGAACACATGGCCGACGCGGTCGCTGTTACGCAGCAGCAGCACGTCCTGCACGCCGAGCGTCAGCCGCAGCGTGCGCGGCAGCGCGGGGCGCCGTACGCCGGGCGCCGGGTCGAGCGCATGGCGGGGAATCTCGAACACACGCTCGTGACTGGGATAGCGCAGCGGCGCGAGCGCGGCCCACAGGAGCGCCAGCAGCGCGGCGCCGGTCATCAGCCACAGCGGCGAGTAGCGGCGAAGGGCGGGGCGAAAGGCGGGATGCATCGTGTTCCTTCAGGAGACGTGCCGGCGGCACGGCGGCCGATTTTATACCGGGAATATTGATTCCTGTAAAATCGCAGACGCTGCAAACAGGCCGTGCACGCCCCCTCCTGTGCGCCCCGGCGACGATGAGATGCGTATGCTTGCGGCATCGAGAAGCCCCCCTATTTCACTTCGTCCAGGCGGACGCACGGCACCCGACCCTACATGCAGCGTTCAGACCCCGACCAGAGCAGCCCCCTCCCCCACGCCACGGCGCGACGGGGGTGGGGGCCCCTGCTGCTGGCCGGGCTGGTGTTCGCGATCTCGCTGCTGGTCACCGGGGTTGCCTGGAACGGCGCACGGCGCGTTGCCGCCGCCGACCTCGAAGCCCAGTTCGACTACCGCGCGCGCGAACTCGCCACCGGCACCGTGCGCCGCATGGCGGTCTACGAGCAGGTGCTGCGCGGCCTGCGCGGCTTCATGCGCGGCAGCGTCGACATCGAGCGCCGCGATTTCGCCGAATACTTCCGCGTCCAGAACCTGCAGGAACATTTTCCCGGCATCGAGGCGCTCGGCATCGCCAGCGTCGTTCCGCCGCGCCAACTCGCCGCGCACGAGGCGGCGATCCGCGCCCAGGGCTTTCCCGGCTATGACGTGCATCCCACGGGCGAGCGCCCGATCGTGACCTCGATCACCCACATCGAACCGTTTACGGGACGGAACCTGCGCGCCTTCGGCTACGACATGTACAGCGAACCGGTGCGGCAGCGCGCCATGGCGGCCGCGCGCGACAGCGGCACCGCGGCGATGTCGGGCAAGGTGGTGCTGGTGCAGGAGGGCAGCAACCCGCAGCCCGGCTTCCTGATGTACCTGCCGATCTACCGCAGGGGGATGCCGGTCGCGACCCTCGACGAGCGCCGCGCCGCCATCGCCGGCTGGGCCTATGCCCCCTTCCGCATGAACGACCTGATGCGCGGGGTCGGCGGCGCCCATGCCTCCGACCTCGACGTGACGATCTACGACGGCGTGCGCGCCGAGCCGGAAGCCCTGCTGTTCCGCTCGCAGCCGACGCCGTCCTGGCGCACGCCGCTGCTGCGGCGCACCCTGGCGGCGACGATCTCGGGCCGGCCGTGGACGCTCGAGATCGCCTCCTCGCCCGCCTTCGAGGCGCGGCTCGACAACACGCGTCCGCGCGTGATCGCCGGCACCGGTATCGGCCTGGGCTTCCTGCTGGCCCTGGTGGTGTGGCTGCTGGCCAGCGAGCGGCGCCGCGCGCTGCAGCTGGCGCGCGCGATGACGCTCGAACTGCGCCAGTCCTACGAGCGCATCGCGGCCGAGCGCGCACGCATGAACGTCATCCTGCAGAATGCCCACGACGCCTTTGTCGCGGTCGATGCCGGCGGGCGCATCACCGACTGGAACGCCCAGGCGGCGCGCCTGTTCGGCTGGAGCGCGCAGGAAGCGCTGGGACGCGATGCCGGCGAGCTGCTGCTGGCACCGCAGCATGGCGCGCCCGACGCCCAGGGCTTCGCGCGCCTGCGCGCGCACGACGGCGCGCCCATCGTTCCCGGCGAGCCGGCCGAACTGACCTTGCAGGGACGCGACGGCCACGCCCTGCCGGTCGAGATCGTGGTGGCCCTGCTGCCGGCCGAAGTCGGCAGGGGCGCGAGCGCCTTCATGCGCGACCTGCGTCCGCGCAAGCAGTTCGAGGAACGCGAACGGCTGCGCCAGCAAGGCCTGGACGAGGCGCGCGCGGCGCTGGCGCGTTCGCAGAAGCTGGAAGCGGTCGGCAAGCTGACCGGGGGCGTCGTCCATGATTTCAACAATATCCTGCACATCGTCAGCGCCAACGTGCAGTTGATGCTCAGGTCGGGAAAGAGCAGCGAGAAGCGCCTGCACGGCATCCTCGACGCCGTCGACCGCGGCGCGAAGCTGGCCTCGCAACTGCTGGCCTTTGCCCGGCGCCAGCCGCTGCACCCGAGCGTGGTGAACGTCGCCCAATTGCTCGACCGCATGGACAGCCTGCTGCACCGCGCCGCCGGCGATGCGGTCGAGATCGCGCGCAGCGCCCCCGAAGGACTGTGGAACACGCTGGTCGACCCGAACCAGCTGGAAAACGTGCTGCTCAACCTGGTCATCAACGCGCGCGACGCGATGGAAGGCAGCGGCAAGGTGACGATCCGCCTCCAGAACGCCCGCATCGAACACGCCGAGGCCGAGGCCGAGATCCTGCCCGGCGACTATGTGCTGGTCGCGGTTGCCGACACCGGCCAGGGCATGCCGCCAGACGTGATGGAGCGCGCCTTCGAGCCCTTCTTCACGACCAAGCCCGAAGGCAAGGGAACCGGGCTCGGCCTGTCGATGGCGCACGGTTTCGTCAAGCAGAGCGGCGGCCACATCCGCCTGGAAAGCAGGCCCGGCGCGGGCACGACGGTCAGCATCTACCTGCCGCGCTGCGAAGCGGAAGCGGAGCAAATGCCGGCCAGCCACGGCCATGCAGTGCAAGGTTCCTGAATCGCGGCGGCGGCCGACGGGCCGGCGCCTCAATGCGCCGGCCCGGCACGCGCCAGGCTGCGCGCGATGGCGCCCACGTGACGCTCGTCGGTGCCGCAGCAGCCTCCCACGAAATTCATTTGCGGCAACAGCGTGCGCAATGCCAGGTATTCCTCGCCCAGCTCTTCCGGATTGCCGTCGTCGAGTTCGGTCGATTCGTCGAGCTCGGCATGGCTGCGGCGCGAGGCGTTCGCACGCAGGCCGCGGATGCGCGCGCGCCATGCGCCGTCTTCCTCGAGCGCCTGGCCGATGTGGCTCGGGTGGGCGCAATTGATCATGTAATAGGCGCAATAAGCACCGGTCTCGGCGTCGGTGCGCAGGATGGCCTCGGACAGCGCATCGCCCGACGGCAGGCGGCCGTCGGTTTCCACAGTGAACGAGATCGCCACCGGCATGTCGCAGGAAGCGGCGGCATCGACCACGCCGATCGCCTCGTCCGGATAGGTCATGGTGAAGGCGGCGACCATGTCGGCCTCGGTGCCGGCGAAGGTGGCAACCTGGGCCAGGTGGTAGTCGCGCGCCTCGAACGCGCGCATGCGGCGGTCGGCGCGGTAGCCGTCGCCGCGCGGGCCGAGGTTGCCGCTGATGACGATCGGGTTGGCCGGGCGGTCCCAGCGTTCGCGCACCTCGGCCACCAGCGCCACCGCGGCCCGGTTCGCCTCGGCCAGCGCGAGCGCGTTGTAGCCGAGGCCGCGCGCCCAGTCCGGGTTGGCGCGCCAGGTCGGCGTTTCCAGCACGGCGCCCGTGCCGTGCTCGTGGGCCATGCGCGCGAAGGTGTCGAAATAGGCGGCCAGCGCCTGCCGGCCGCGCTCCTCGCGCAGCAGCACGAAGGAGGCGAACGAGGGCAATACGAAACCTTGCTGGAAGCTCAGCATCGTTTCGAGCCCGGCATCGGACAGGAAGATCCGTCCGCCCAGCTGGGGCAGGCGCTTGCGGTAGCGGCTCATCGTGCCTCCTGAAAGAAGGGAGCGTCGCATGCTTGGAACGCGCCGGCGCCGCTGCGGTTCCCGGCTGGGTGTGCAGCACGGCTGACGTTGCGCAAGATCGACTCGTAGGGTGGGTACTTGTACCCACGCGTGAAGCCTGCGTCGTGTTGACGTTCAATGCAGCGCCGCGTCTGCTCATCGTCGTGTTGACGTTCAATGCAGCGCCGCGTCTGCTCATCGTTTACGCGTGGGTACGAGTACCCACCCTACGCCACGCGCATCGCGGCGGCGGCCAATTTCAGCGCGCCAAACCGTTGCGCATATCCGTCAGACGCGACGGTAAGGGCGCTGGCGCACATTGTGCGCACGCGGCCTCTGGCACACTCGGCACGAAAGGAGAACGCCATGAACGACCTTCGCCAGCCCGCCCTGCCGGTCCATCGTGCCATTCCCGAGGCGCCGGGCTTCGACAACACCTATGCCCTGCTGAGCGAGGGCTACCGCTTCATCGGCAACCGCTGCGACGCCCTGAATTCCGACATCTTCTCGACGCGCCTGATGCTCAAGCGCGTGGTCTGCGTGCGCGGCGAGGCGGCCGCGCGCATGTTCTACCAGCCGGGGCGTTTCACGCGGCGCCGCGCGATCCCGCCGACCGCGCTGGCGCTGCTGCAGGACCACGGCAGCACCCAGGTGCTGGACGGCGCAATGCACCGGCTGCGCAAGGAATTGATGATGGCGCTGCAGTCGCCGGAGCAGCGCGCGCGCCTGGTGGCGCTGGCCGAGGCCGAATGGCGCAAGCAGTTCGCGCTGTGGACGCGCACGCGCCAGGTGGTGCTGGTCCAGGAAGCGCAGGCGGTACTCTGCCGCGCCGCCTGCGCCTGGGCCGGGGTGCCGCTGGCGAACGCCGACGAGGCCGTGCTGCGCACCGCCGAGTTCTCGGCCATGATCGACGGCGCCGGCACCGTGGGCCCGCGCAACTGGCTCGGCCAGTCGCTGCGCCGCCATACCGAGCAGTGGGCGCGCGAGCGCATCAACGCGATCCGCATGGACGGCGCGCTCGACCCCGACAGCCCGGCGGCGCGCATCGCCTACCACGTCGATGCCGACGGCGAAGTGCTGTCGGGCGAACACGCGGCCGTCGAGCTGATCAACATCCTGCGCCCGGTGGTGGCGGTGGCGCGCTACATCGTGTTCGGCGCGCTGGCGCTGCACGAATTCCCCGAGTGGCGCGAGCGCCTGGCCGCCGGCGACGATGCCGCGCTCGACATGTTCGTGCAGGAAGTGCGGCGCTACTACCCCTTCTTCCCGGCGGTGGGCGGGCGCGTCCTGGAAGAATTCGAATGGCAGGGCCTGCGCTTCGCGAAGAACGACTGGGTGCTGCTCGACCTCTACGGCACCAACCGCCACCCGGGCAGCTGGGGCGGCGACGGCGAGCACTTCCGCCCGGGACGCTTCGAGGGCCGCCAGGGCAGCGGCTACGACCTCGTCTCCCATGGCGCCGGCGACTACGCCAGCGGCCATCGCTGCCCGGGCGACACCGTGACCGTCGAACTGACGAAGTCGGCCCTGCGCTTGCTGGCGTCCGAGGTGGCCTACGAGGTGCCGCCGCAGGACCTGAGCATCGACCTGGCGCGCATGCCGACCTTGCCGGCCAGCGGCTTCGTGATGGAAGGATTGCGGCTGCGGCGCTGAAACAGGATTGAATTAAGCGGCGAGCCGTTCGGCGACGCGCCCGCGTCCACCCAGCTTGGCTTCGTACATGGCCAGGTCGGCGTGGTGCAGCAAGGCCTCGGCATCAAGGGCCGAGTCCGGGTACACGGCCACGCCGAGGCTGCCCGAGATATGCAGGGTCGCCGCATCGAGCGCGAAGGGGCGGTTCAGCGCCGCCAGGATTTCCTCGGCGACGCGGCGGGCATCGGCCGCGGCGGCGATGCGCGGCAGCAGCACGACGAACTCGTCGCCGCCGAGGCGCGCCAGGGTGTCGGAGGCGCGCAGGGCGGCGCGCACCCGCGTCGCGACATGTTGCAGCAGCACGTCGCCGACCGCGTGGCCATAGGTGTCGTTGACCGGCTTGAACTTGTCGAGATCGAAGAAGACGACCGCCAGCTTGTGCTTTTCGCGCTGGGCGCTCAACAGGGCCTGGCGCAGGCGGTCGCCGAACAGCAGGCGGTTCGGCAGGCCGGTCAGCATGTCGTGGTGGGCCTGGTGGCGGATCTCGTCTTCCTGCAGCTTGCGCGTGTCGATGTCGGCGACGGTGCCGACGATGCGCAGCGGCCGCCCACTCGGCGCGCGCTCGACCACCCGGCCGCGCGCCAGGATCCAGCGCCAGTTGCCGTTGCCCAGCCGGGTACGGTACTGGCCCTTGTAATGCGCGGTAACGCCGTGCAGGTGCTCGTCGAGTCCGCTCAGCACGGCGTCGACGTCCTCGGGATGGGCCATCGCGCGGAAGGTGTCGCGATCGAAAGGCAGCAGGCTGCCGGAGGCGTCGACGATGCCCTGGGCGCTCGGCGACAGCGTGATCATGCCGCTGGCAAAACTGTAGTCCCAGACGCCCTCGCCGGCGGCATTGAGCGCCAGCTTCCAGCGCGCCTCGGCCGCGGCCAGCGCCGCCACGGCGTGGCGCCGGCTGTCGGCCGCGGTGAGCGCGATCCAGCCGCCCGCCGCCAGCAGCAGCGACACCGCGCAGCCGATGGCGACCATCAGCGAGCGCTGGCCGGCATAGCGCGCCTGGGCATCTTCGACCGCCTGGCCGACCGTCACCACGAGGCCATATTCGGGCAGGCTGCGCCAGCCGTAATAGCGCTCGATGCCGTCGACGCGGCTGATGCGGTGGAAGACACCATAGGGCGGACTATCCGGCGTATACGGTGCGCCGGCCAGTGTACTACCGCTGTCGTGCGCCTCGCGCGAGCGCGAGGTCCGGGCGACGATGACGCCGTCGGTGCGCACCAGTGCGATCGAGGCATTCGCGCCGAGGTCGATGTTGCGGTAGAAGCGCGAGAAGTGGGCCGGCGCGACAGTGGCGGCCATGACCCCTGCCAGCGTCCCGTCCTCGCGGTGGATCGGCCGTGTGAAGTGGACCATCCACAGGCCCGAAATACGCTCCCTGAGCGGCTGGCCCATGACCAGGCGGTCGCGTCCGGCACTGTCGAGCTGAGCACGTATGTGCGGGCGGTCGCTCAGGTCCACCGGGCGCGAGAACTTGCCGCTGCTTGCAAACTGCACGATGCCGCGCGCGTCGGTCACCAGCACGTTGATCTTCAGCTGGCCATGCAAATGCTCGTTGAGTTCGTCCACGACCTGCGTGAAGTGGTCCGGATGGCGCAACCAGCTCAGCCGCAATTGGCTGAGGGACAGGTCGATCGTCGTGACGGTCGAACGTACTTCCTCCGCAAAGGCATGCGACAGGTTCTGGACGTTGCGATGGCTTTCATCGCGTGCGGTGGCCGCCAGCTCGAGGTGCGCGCGCGCGATCAGCGCCCATAGCAGCGGTAGCGCAAGCAAAAGGAAAAGCGCAAGACGCAGGAGCACCGCGCGGCGAAAATAAGGGCGCACAGCGCGAACGAAGCGCAGCGACGTGTCGATCTGATGGGGCATGGCCGGGAACGACCCGGCAGCATGAGGGTCGGCTGAATGACAGTTGACGAAAGATTACCTATAAATTGTATAGGTGGCGTATCTCTACAGCAAGAAAAACCGGTATAAGTGTTGTTTCAATGCACGTTTAATTTCTTTGCGGAATGAAATATTCTTTCATTTTATTTCTTTTATGAAATTAAATTTCATGCCCATGCGGTCGTGCATAATGCAGGTTCACCTCTCCCAAGCCGATGAAACTCCTCCTTAACATCGCCGGCGCGCTGGCGCTCGTGCTCGCGATCCTCGGCCTGTTCCTGCCGCTGCTGCCGACCACGCCCTTCCTGCTGCTGGCCTCGGCCTGCTTCGCCCGCGGATCAAGCCGCCTGCACGGCTGGCTGGTCAACCACCGCGTGTTCGGCGTCTACCTGCGCAATTTCGAGGCGGGCAACGGCATTCCGCTGCGGGCGAAGATCGTCGCCTCGGTCATGATGTGGAGTTCGCTCGTGGTGGCCATGGTGCGCTTCGAGCACCTCGGGCTGCGCATCGCGCTGCTGCTGATCGGCTGCAGCGTCAGCCTGTATGTGTGGCGCTACTTGCCGACGCTGCGCACTGTCGCGCGCTAGCGCGCTAGCGTGCACCCGCATTGTCCGCGATCGACTGCGCCACGCCCTCCTCGACATCGCCCAGGAAACGCGCTCCCGCCCCGGACAAGGCCAGGCTCGGCGCCGCCAGCTCCAGCAAACACGCCAGCATCGGCCGGAACCAGCCGGTATCGCTGCCGAGCTCGGGATGGGCGTGGGTGTCGGACAGGTAGATCACCGCACGCGTCACCATGTTCGGATCGCGCCCGAGCAGTTCCACGTATTCGGCATGCTGGGTGGCCTCCTGCGCCAGCCGGTGGGTGACGGTCTCGAGGATATCCTGGGAAGCGCCCTGGGTCCCGGCCAGCAGGATGCGGGCCAGCGCGGCGCAGGCGTCGTCGAGTTCTTGGGTAAGCAGGTGCATGGTTCTTTCGTGGTTGATTGAAGTCGTCACTGAAGTCGTAACGCTCGGCATGACTGTGCCGGGTTCGGCCCTTTGACCGATAATCGTAAGCGATATCCACGATCGGCGAACAGCATGGAATTTCAATTTCTCGGCACCTCGGCAGGCACCCCGACCCGTGCCCGCAACGTCACCGGCCTGGCGCTGCGCGCGCCGGGCGGCAAGGCATGGTACCTGGTCGATTGCGGCGAGGCGACCCAGCACCGCATCCTGCGCACCGGCTTTTCGCTGATGACGCTCGGCGCGGTCTTCATCACCCACATCCACGGCGACCACTGCTACGGCCTGCCCGGCCTGCTCGCCAGCGCCGGCATGCTCAATCGTAGCGCGCCGCTCCTGATCGTGGCCCCGCCCTCGGTGCGGCGCTTCGTGCAGGCCGTGTGCGAGACCAGCGAGCTGACGCTGCCCTACCCGCTCGAATTCATCGACGTCGAGGAAGCGATGGACATCGACCGCCTGCCCGACGTGGGGGTGCGCGCCACCGCGCTGTCGCACCGCGTGCCGACCTTCGCCTACAGTTTCACCGAAAAACAGATCGAGCGGCGCCTGGACATCGACAAGCTGCGCCGCGACGGCATCGCCTCCGGCCCCGGCTGGGGGCGGCTGCAGGCTGGCGAGGACATCGTACTCGCCGACGGCACGCCGGTGCGCAGCGCCGACTACCTGCGGCAGCCGCGCGCGGCGCGCAAGATCATCGTCGCCGGCGACAACGACACCCCTTCCCTGCTGGCGGCGCAGGCGCAAGATGCCGACGTCCTGATCCACGAAGCCACCTACACCCAGGCGATCCTGGAAAAGATCGGGCCCGGACCGCAGCACAGCTCGGCGAAGATGGTCGCCGCCTTTGCCCGCGAAGTGAAGCTGCCGAACCTGGTGCTGACCCACTTCAGCCCGCGCTACCACGACCTGGGCGAGATCGAGGAGGAAGCGCGCGGCGAGTACGAAGGCCGGCTGTTCCTGGCGCGCGACCTGCAGCGCTATGCGCTGGAGCGGCAGGGGGAGCTCGCCCTCGTTCCCGACTGACGCGCAGGCGCTATGACCAGACGTCGCTGCCCTGCTCCATCGCATTGCGCAGCCGCTCGGCGCTCACCGGCGGACTGAAGAAATACCCCTGGAACTGGTCGCAGCGGTGCGCGCGCAGGAAGGCCAGCTGCTCCTCGGTTTCGACGCCTTCGGCGATCACCTTCAATTGCATGGTGTGCGCCAGCGCGATCACCGCGCAGACAATCGCCGCGTCGTCGGCGTCGGTGGTCAGGTCGCGCACGAACGAGCGGTCGATCTTCAGCGCGTGGATCGGGAAGCGCTTCAGGTAACTCAAGCTGGAGTGGCCGGTGCCGAAGTCGTCGATCGACAGGCTGACGCCCATGTCGCTCAGCTCCTGCAGGGTGGCGGTGGCGCCGGCCGGGTCGGCCATCACCACGCTTTCCGTGATCTCGAGTTCGAGCTGGGCCGCGTCGCAGCCAGTCTCGGCCAGGATCTGGCCGACCAGTTGCACCAGGTTTTGCTGGTGGAACTGGCGCGCCGACAGGTTCACGGCCACGGTCATGGACGGCAGGCCGGCCTTGCGCCAGGCCACGATCTGCTCGCAGGCGGCGCGCAGCACCCAGGCGCCGATCTGGACGATCAGCCCGGTCTCCTCGGCGATCGGGATGAACTCGGCCGGCCCGACCGGCTCGCCGCCCGGCGGGTTCCAGCGCAGCAGCGCCTCGACGCCGACCTGCTCGCCGGTGGCCAGGTCGATCTGCGGCTGGTAGTGCAGTTCGAACTCGTGCCGCTCCAGCGCACGGCGCAGGCCACTTTCCAGGCGCAGGCGGTCGAGCGTGCGCGCGTTCATCTCCTCGGTATAGAACTGGAAGTTGCCCCGCCCCAGTTCCTTGGCGCGGTACATGGCCGCGTCGGCGTTCTTCAGCAAGGCGTTGCTGTCGACGCCGTCGCGCGGATAGATGCTGATGCCGATGCTGCCGACCGGCGAGAACTCGTGGCCGAGCACGTTCATCGGCAGCAGCAGGGCCTCGAGCAGCTTGGCCGACAGTACGGCGGCGCCGTCGGCGTCGGCCAGGTCCGGCATCAGGACCACGAATTCGTCGCCGCCGAGCCGGGCCACGGTATCGCCTTCGCGCACGATGCCGGACAAGCGCCGGCCGGCCTCGACGATCACGTGGTCGCCGGCTTCGTGGCCGAGGCTGTCGTTGATGGTTTTAAAACGATCGAGGTCGATGAACAGGATCGCCACCTGGTGGCCGCTGCGGTGCGCCATCGTCAGCGCCTGGTCGAGCCGGTCCATCAGCAGGCTGCGGTTGGCGAGCCCCGTCAGCACGTCGTGGCTGGCCATGTGGCGCAGCTCGTGCTCGTACTGCTTGCGGCGGGCGATGTCCTCGATCACGATCATCAGGTTGACGTCGCCGCGGCTGGAGACCATGCGCGACACCGCCACGTTGACCCAGACCGGCTGCCCATCCTTGCGCACATAGCGCTTCTCGATCGCGTAGCTCGGTATCGCGCCGGACAGCAGCATGCGCAGCGGCGCCTCGCTGGCGGGCAGTTCCTGTTCGAGCGACATCTCGCGGAAGTTCATCGTCTTTAGTTCTTCCTCGCTGTAGCCGACGATGGCCTCGAACTTGCGGTTGGCGCGCAGCCAGCGTCCATCGGGCGCCGCCTGGGCCAGGCCGACGGCGGCGTGGTCGAATGCGATGCGGAAGCGCTCCTCGCTGTCGTGCAGGGCGGCCTTGGCGCGCATCGGTGCGGTGAGGTCCTCGGCAATCAGGAGCAGCAGGTCTTCGCCGTCGAGCCAGACGCGCGACAGCGCGCAGCGCAGGTAGCGCGGCTGGCCGGCCGCCGCCTCGGGCTCGAGCGTCAGCATCAGCTCCTCGCGGTGCTCCGGCGCCTGCAGCGCGACCTCGATGGCCGCGCGCAGTTCGGGCTGGGGCAGGAAATCGATGTCCACGCTGGGCGGCACCGCCACGCCCAGCATCGTGCACATCGCCGGGTTGATGGTGCGCACCTGGCGCGCGCCGTCGACCACCATCACGCCCGACGGCAGGCTGGTGAGCACCTGCTCGGCGTAGTTCTTCAGCCCGGACAACTCGACGCGCCCGGCCTGCTCGTAGGTGTCGAGCGCCAGGCTCATGTCCAGGCAGATCAGTTTCAGCAAGGCGTCGTAGGTCGGGTGGTATTTCTCCGGCGTGTCCGCCAGCGCCTGGCGCAGCACCGGCGCCAGCTCCGCCAGGTACTTGCGGTAGGCGCCGATATACCAGCGGATCTCGAGTCCGACGTGCTGGTGCACCAGCCCGACCCGCACCCGGTTGCGTTCGTAGGCCGCGTCGTAGTCGCCGACGGTAAGGGTGTCGAAGTAGGCGGCCTGCAGATTCCTCAGGCGGGCGAAGGTATGGCAATCGTCGAGCAGCGACTGCAGCCGGGGAAAGCGCAGCAGGTGCTCGTAGAAGGACACGACCACCTCGGACTGGTGGGCTTTCAGGTAGGGATGCACGTCGCGCAGGAGCTGGACGTCGTGGTCGGTGAATTCGAGGTAGTCGCGGTACTGGCGGGAAGTCTCGGGGTCGGGCGCCATCAGGTCGGTCATGGCGTCGATGTCGAATTTTTTTCTTTTCATTGCTTAACGGAGGCGCCGGAGCGACAGGGTTGAATTACGCGGACGCAAGAATGACCCAGACCTCGACCGCCAGTCCTTGCGGTAGATCAAACTATTTCCTATGAACTATGGAAGTTGAGCAAAGGCATTTACACCCCGGCGAGGTCTTTGAACCACTCAGGCAGCTGGACTGCCCGTGCCGCCGCCCTTCCCCTTCGAATACGGCCGTGCCTTCCCCTGCCGTGGATTGTGCAACCCCAACCCAGCTCGGCAGGGATGGCGTACCGTGACTGACGACTCGCCGATCTCGCCATAAGCGCTTGTTTCTTAACGGATTATTTTCTCGGCGGCAGGCGAATTGTTGTCGAGCCATCCTCTACCCTGGAGATCACCATGCAACGACCGTTTCCTCTTCCCCTGCTCCTGTTGTCGCTGGCCCTATCCGCGGCACACGCCGCCCCTGCTTATCAGGAATACCGGGTCACCGTCGTCGGTCCGGCCAACAGCGCGGCCACGGACATCAACCAGGCCGGCGTCGTCGTCGGCACCTATCCGATCAGTCCCACCGCCACGCACGGCTTCATCAACCGCGGCAAAGGCATGATCGACTTGGGCACGCTGGGCGGCACGTCCAGCAACGCCGTGGCGATCAACGACAAGGGCCAGGTGCTCGGCAACTGGACGACCCGGGGCGGCCAGCAGCGCGGCTACATCTACTACCAGGGCAGGCAGCGCGACATCGGCGCCGTCCGGGGCAGGCACACGACCTACACCGACATCAACCATGCCGGCTACGCCACCTTGTTCGCGGGCACACCGTATCCCTACGATGACGCCGGCGTGCGCAGCTTCCTGCGCACCCCGGGCGGCACCCTCAGGGACATCGGCAGACTGATGTCCGACGAGAACGCACCGAGCATTACCCAGGCCATGGCGCTGAACAACCGGAACCAGGTCACCGGCGATTCCGGCCTCGGAACCGTCCCCGAACCGCTATCGCACGCTTTCACCTGGAGCGGCGGCGTCATGCGTGACCTGGGCAACTTCGGCCTCGATATCCGGAACGCGGGGAGCGCGATCAACGAGCTTGGCCAGATCACCGGCTACATGGGAGTGACGGAGGGCTATTGGGAGAAGATTGCCTTTTTTTACAGCAATGGCCGCCTGATCAGGATCGACAACCGCCCAGGTGACGAAACGACGGACAGGCAAAGTAGCGGCACCGGTATCAACAACCACGGCCACGTCGTCGGCACCAGCGACCACCTGTCCGGCTTCATCTGGCGCGGCCGGCGCATGGAAAACCTGAATGCGCTAGTCGACCCGCGGCTGGGCTGGGACATCTCCAATCCGCGCGCCATCAACGACGCCGGGCAGATCGCGGCCACCGCTACCCGCGGCGGCGTGCAGTATGCGGTGCGGCTCGACTTGATCCGGCCGCATCTGCTGGCGGCGCCGGACTTGGAGGCGGATGCACCTGCTGCGTCGGATGAGCAGGCGGCGGCGGAGGCTCAGACGGAAGAAGAGGCGCAGCTGCGGGAAGTGGTGAGGCCGGTGCGGCAGTAAGGGGGGCGTGGATCGTTGCTCTGGCCCCAGGCTGGATGCGGTGTCTCTACAGGAAATCTGAAAGGGCTGCGGGATACTGCGGCCCTTGGGCCGACAGTGAAAATCTTGGTAGGCCTCCCCGGAGTCGAACCGGGCACCAACGGATTATGAGTCCTTAGCACACACCGTTGGCGTCGATCTGCGATCGATACATTTTCCTTTTATTTTCAGAAACTTATGAATCCAGAATGCGGCATTAGGCGTCAGATTTAGCCGATTTATAAGGACCAGAACTGGACCAGACGACCGCCGCAGACCGGACGAAGACCGTCCCGACCTCGCGATTTGAAGCCGCTATCAGCTCGCCCATTGGAATAGTATATACCGCAAAATTGGCGTGAGCTTTCCGTCTATAACCCCGTTCTAGCGGATGGCAAGCCACCTTCGCAAGTGAGATTGGTAACATCCTAACCTCTGGTCTCGCTATCTCCGCGGTTCACCGGTAGATACCGATCTCACTGGCCCTACTACTCGCATGGCTACCTCCGATGCTTCTCACCACTGATTGGCTCCGCTGTAGCCCGACTTAGGCAGGCAGTGCTCGTTAGTGTGAGCGGTGTGGTGAGCTAGTCAGTGTACATTGCACGTTGGGGGGATATATGGCATATAAAACGACACCGCGTTCCTTCTTTATGACGTCCGTTTATTGGCCTCCATTAGCTCCTGCACGACTGGACCATGCTCTTTGACGACCATGTGTAACGCTTGTTTTTGGTAGTCACTGAACGACGGCATTTGGCCTTCCACGTACTTTTTCATAGCCGCGAAGAAGCAAGCAGCGTACACATTGGCGCCATCAATGTCGTCGTGATCGATGGAATATGCAGTGATATTGGAGAGTGACAAAATCGCGAGCACCTTCTCGCCACCTTTGCAGGCATCTGCGTCAGGAATATTAGCGCAGACATTGTTAATCAACATGGAGGCCTCATCACGAGAAATCGAAGCACCATTAGCATTCGCAATCTCAAATACAATTTCAGAAGCTTTTCGCTTAATATTGACCAGGCTAGATTCGCTTTGTGCTGAGGGGGATACATTAGATCCAACTATGCTCGCATCTGCTACGGCATACTTCCCAAGCCGCGTTTTTTTGAGAAGCTTATCATCTATCATCAGTCTGAACCGAACCATAAGATCTCTATCAGGCATCAGCTGCATAGTGATATCGTCGAGAAAGGTTTTTGCTCCATTGGGTCCATCAATTTCTGGATGAGACCGATTGAGTGCGCCCTTATAATCCTCTGGCTTAAAACCGCTATTGCGCGCGAACGACTTTGCCGTTTCGTTTCCGATACTTGCACCTTCGATCTCTTCGAGTATAAGTTGACGCATCAGACTGGCATCTTTTAAATTTTCCAGAACCATTTTCGCAAAATGCTCTGTCGCTGCGTCTAAACCGACTTTTTCAACGAACTCTTGCACTTTTGTTTTTTTATTTTTTCCAAAAAGACCGAACATAGCGCTCCTAATACTTTAGTTTAATAAGTACCTATCAAGCTGCGCACCGCGTCATTAATCATTCCTTAAACGTGGTAACTAGTGTTGCCTTCAGGTTTAATTAGCTTACTTCGCGCGCTATTCTTCTGGCGCGCAGCACAACCTCTTCCGGTGAAATCCTTCCAATTTATTTTTGTTAGATTTCTTAAATCGTGACTTTCGCCATAACCCACTGATGAATTTTGGCTTAAGAGACCGCGCGTGCTCGGAACGCCTTTGTGGTGAATACATCGATATCTGTCCGCCGGACACGGCGGCTAGCTGGCCGGTGCGACGCAAGCCCCACTGCCGGCTTATAGATATCCAGTCCTCGCCCTAATTTATATACTAAGCCATGGTCGCAAACGACGTAACGATCATGAATCGTCGGGTCAATTTTTATTGTAAGAACGGTGCCGTATGAGCGGAATAAATCGGTTCCCACCTGCTCCATGATTCGAACGTTCGCACCATTTCCGTCGTTCCACGTTCCGGACGTCACCACGACAATCTCTTTTGGCTTGGAGGCCTCAGCTACAATTAGGAGGAACTCTTTGAGATTTCGGACCTGATGTGGTGCGGCGAGGTAAGGGTCGATCAGGGCGATCCTGACACAACCAGACAGAAGCGCCCGGCTAAATATTTTTTCTAACGGCCACCCGCTTTCGCCATCGCTGAGCCTAAACCGGGCGAGACTTTCCTTAGCTTCCTTTTGAGTGGACTCAAGCCATTCTACTTCGCTATCCTCAACGTAATACGAATTAGACTTTGTCTCAATGACCGTAGAGATCGTCGCAACTAGGTCAGTTTCTGAATCTGCCGCTTCTTCGCCAACCTCTAATAATGGCGTGCAAGCTGCCATGACGGGCTTGATCGAGTCGACCATTACTTCACATCGGCGCTCAAACGTTTCACGCTCGTCTCCAATCTTAGCAGTGGCTGCGGCTTTGATGTCCTGCTCGGCCCCGGCCAGCGTAGCGTCGACTTCGGCCAATGCGTTTCTGGGCACACCGTCAGCCTCGACCGCGAGGAACTCGGCGAAAGCCGCTGCTCGCTCCTGTAGATGGTTCGTCAACGCTTCCTGAAGCAAACGTCTGACTTCGGCATAGAACACCCTAACTTCATTTGATTGGTTATAGGTAGTCCCCTTACCGAAAACCTCGGCAACCTTTTCTCTCGCTGCCGAAATTTTCTCGGACACTTCATCTGATACAAAGTCGTCCAAGAAGGAGATGATGCGTTGTTCTTCTGTTGCGATTAGCTCGTTTGCCGCGCTAAGGGACTTGTCCAACGACCCAGCCAGTGTTTTAGTAAGATCAAATGGCAGGCTGGCCCCAAGCTCGAGTTTCTCCGCCAACGCTCCGCTTGAAGAAGATAGAGCGGAAAGATGCTTCTCAAAATGCTCGACAAAAGACGCGAAGTGGCCCGTCATGTCTGAGAGCAGCTCCTGCACCCTTGGGAAAATCCTGTTCGCTACGCGCCCCTGCAAATTGTGCATGTAGCCCCAATAACCGGAGCGGCGAGTCTTCCAGTGCTTACCGACGTCGTTTGTCTCGAAGTCGCCAAGCTCCCGATCCGCGATCAGGCCTATCGCTTCGATAAGGTGATTGTTCCTTTTATTCGCGGCTTCAAGATTCTTTCGGAGGATAGTGACATCGGACTCTGCCGCTGTTTGAAACTTTTCCCTAACAGTTTCAAACTCCACACGAAACGTAGCGAGCCTTTGCTCGGCCACCTCCCCGTCCTTAATTCCATTAAGGGCTGCGCGACGGTTCGCAATTGTTCCCAGCAAGTCGTCTAATGCAGCCTTCGCTCCAGAAGCAATGTTTTGAGAAACAAGAGCTAGTCGCGACTCAGTCGACAATAGTTGAAGCAGCTGCGACTTCATATGCTCAATTCCACCCGGGTCGTCCGAGTAAATTCTGTGAGCTATGTCTTTTCCGTCCTTCCAGTCGCGGTGCTTCCGAGCTGAAGTGAAAACTAAACCGACGACTCCAAGCTGCTCCCGGTACCTACGCATGGTAGGGGAGTCTTCGCTTCCGAGCTCGTTCAGCGTAGCTTCGATCTCAGCGCGGATTCGGCGCTCTTCTCGCCTTATCCGCTGAGCCAACGACTCTGGATCCTCGTCGTTGTCGTCGGCCGCTGACAGATGCTGGTCATATGTCTTGTCGACCTGAGTAATAACAAAAATGAGTTGCTTGACCGTTCCTCTTCGGAGCAAGGTCAACATGAAATCCTTCTCCGATTGCCCGTAAGCAACCCCAGACTGGGTTAAGAAAAGAACCGCATCAACGTCCTCGACAGCTTTCTCGGTCAAGGTCACGCGAAATCGCTCTGTATCGTCCAGCCCTGGCGTGTCTACTAAGAGGACCCCTTCGTCAAGAAGAGGAGATGGCGACGATATTTCGATACCCTCAACTAAGCAATGGTGAGGGCGCGTGCCGGAGGTGAAGTCTTTTAACTTGCGTCGAAAATTGTTCTCAGATGCCTTGTCCCCGGGTTTGTCGAGAATAATTTCTAGACTATGGCCTCCGGGCTTCACATACATTCTTTCGAGTGCTGCAAGATCGAAGGTTTCAAGGATCTCGCCATCGGAGTTCTTTCGAGCTTTCCCATCGAAACTACTCCACATCTTCATCCGATGGGCGTCGACATGCTTAGGATCGTCTTGGTGAAGCTTACGGAGCTCTTGCCAAGCCTCCGCTCCGACAAAGCGGATCACTGCCTTAACTGTAGGGCCGTGCCGAAATGTCGTGACCGCCGCTGTCTCAGGACTGGTATCCTCCCCAGCCAGCCGTGCCCCGAGCAGTTCGTTGACAAAAGATGATTTCCCTGCCTTGAATCGTCCAACGACCGCAACCTTGTACCAGTCTGGGATCGTCTGGCCTTTAAGCAGTGTGTCCAGCGATTCGGCAGCCTTAGCGCAGTCTTTGCCGATACCCCAAGTTGGCTCTTTTATGTCGAGAGTCTTATGAAGAAGGGTCTCCCGAAGCGAATTGATGCTCCAGCGCAGCATTTGTATCTCGGTCCGTAACTCTTTCGGCGACTTCACCTATCATCCCCCTTAGAAACGCGCCTAGCTGCGCAAGTTAGCAGTTTCGCCGCTAGAAATATTTATTGCATCTTACACAATAATGACATTGATCAACAGATAACACAAGCTAGCCCTTAATGACCGACATTCTGGGTGCACATTGCATGTTGGGGGATAAAGGACAACCAAACGACACCAATGTCCCGCTCGCCTCCGCTCACATTAGAACAGCTGCCGTTGGGCTCAGTACCGTTACCTTGAGCACATCGTCGAGCTTGAAACGACGCTGAAACCAATACCCCAGCTCACTCTTGCCATAGATGCGTGGGGTTCCGTTTTGCTGATTGGCCCTCCTATCGAGGGTCGCGCGCACGAGCGCCCGCTCTGTGCCGCAATAAAGGTCAACGGTAGCGCCATGGGTACCAAACAGCTCAGAGAAGACAACTGGGACGTTAAAGAAGCCGCGCTCGTAGTAGGTCTTCCCCAGTCGTACAGTGAAGGTGGTGCCATCAACGCTTGAGTATGCGCTTGACCGCACCGTATTTGAGACTGACGTGGTCGGACCAACCGGCGCCCCGGCAACTGCGGACACCAAAACCTGCGCCCCCCTATCTGGGACAGACGAGATCGCTAAATTCGGTCGCGGCGCCTCTGAGGGGACCTGAGGCAGAGTATGAGTATGCGATATGGTCTCGCGGGTTTCCACCATGCGAGCCCCGTTCCACGGTGGCGCCAGCAGCGTAATAATGCTGTCCTCCAGACCCGCTGCCATATTCAGGTCAAACGGGCCAATGCGGTGCAGTCCCGGATCAATCCAGCCAAGGATGCGAACTTTCGTCCCCCCACGCAGTAGATCGAGCAAAGCCGCACGATTCCGCACGTTGGTCCGCTGACTCTGATGGGGGGAGACATAAGCCTGCAGCCGTACTGGGAGCGTTCCGGCAGTCTTGCCGACGTACAACAACTTCGATTCCGTCGCGAACGCATACAACGCCCGACGATGTGCCTGCAGCGTATCAAGCTGTAGCTGTAGCCCGTCCCCTGCTAAAGCCCAGCGACCGATTTCCCGAAACCCGATCTGAAGCAAACGATCCATGTGTTACCAGTCCCCAAGAGAAGCACGTGTGACAGCTACCGGCCCTACCATACGGATGATCCTACGCAGCGTGAAGGACAACATTCTTTCACAATGTCAATTATGCAATTATTTTTAACGTGGTGCTAGCGTTAAAGCGTCTGCCAAGGCGAACCGTGCTGAGACGTTAAACCCACGACCGCGAACGCCCTTTGTCAACATACGGCTCACCAGGTTCCCTAACCTCGGCGTCATTGATGAGGACGTCGTGGCGGGTTGCGCAGCTTGAAACGCGCGCCGAGAAAGGGTTTCAGTGCCTGCACCAGCTCGCGGCGCTTGATGTCGCGCGCCAAAAGTCTACGCCAGGTTCCATCCCCCTTCGCGCTTCGAACGAAGTCCGCTATCTCACGCTTAACTTCGATTACGTTCTTCCGTGCCGTCTCGTCATTTTGTCGCTTTGTGATGCGTTCAAGGTGGTCGATCTCATCTTTTTTCTTGAGCGGACTAACCAAGGGCACAGACTTTAGCGTCCACCGCTCGAAATCAATCTGAACCTCTGGAAGCGTGATAGCGAATGGCGCTTCTGATCCGTCGATAATGCAGATCCTGAGTATTGGGAGAGATAGATAGGATTCCACATCTTTAACGAATTCCGGGATCCGGCCGGCAACCGAACTAAGGTCACCGATTACGTCAAACGATATGTAACCCGTCAACTCTTCGTAGCCGAACAAATACGCTCGCTTGCTTTGGCTTCCCATGGTCGCAACTTCCACCGCTCGGATACGAAGACGGCACCTCGTGAGTAATGTTGGGCGAGTGCCTTTTAATGAAGCTATTCTCAAGCGTTTCCCAGGCCCAGTTCGTTCATGAAAGATAGTTTCCCGAAATGGTAGCCCTTCGGGTTGCAACAGTGCGCTCAACTCTCGATAAAGATGCGATGCCTTGAGCCCAGTAAGCGCTAATAACTCGGGAAGCAACTGATCCCATATGTCCAGTTTGCGTTCGCCACCTTTCGGGCGGCCCCTAGGCAAATTTTTCAGATTTCCGGTAGTGCCAAGATAATAACGGACGGTATTCCGTGTAACTTTATACCCGAGCTCTCCCGTCAGAGTTCTTGCAATTTCCTCATGTGGTCGCCCTGCTAAGTCGTCTATACGAGCGTGAAGCCTCTTTCGCTCTTCCGTTGTAGCCATGTGCGCTGCATCCGAAATAAATTCACCATTTTACCCGGACAATCCGCTTCGTTACGACGGCGGTGCCTGAGGGTTCTCTCGGCGGGCCGGCGGAAAGCTCAAGACTGGCTCGTGCGTCCCCAATTTGTAGAGGGAGACAGGGGCTAGCAAGCCCATTTCTAACCGATTACTATCCGGTCCGTGGTGCACGAAACGCGCCATAGAACTAGGGGTTTCCTGGTTCGTGTTCTTTAACAATCGAGAGGAAAAGCCGTGGTAGAGGTCACGTGCGCCGACACTTTGCGCCGACGTGCTCAAGACCTCATTACCACCCGCGGCGCCAAGCAAGCCGAAGTGTCTGTTGGTCTGGTATCAGGGCTAAGATATCTGCTCTACAAGACGGGCAAACACTGCTGGCTGCTACGCTACATCGATCCCAAAACCCGCAAGAAGACAGTTCGAGTCCTTGGGGGTGGTTCGATGGCGCAGGCTGTCGTCGAGGCGGTAAAGGTCAGAGAGCTCATCAGTGCAGGCCGCTCACCCAGCGAGACCAGGATCAGAGTCGGCGGGTTCTTTGATGAACACTACGAACCCTGGGCCAAAGTCAACTTGGCGAGCGCGTCTGACAGCGTAAGCCGCTTTAATCGATATATCAGACCGGAGATAGGGAACGCTGCAATTGCTGACCTGACTCTGCCGGTGCTCTTGAGCCTAATCGCAAAGCTGCCGAACCGACTTTCTGCAACGACTAAGAATCATGTTGCGGCTGTTGTGAAAGCGGTTTTTCGACGAGCGCATGAGCTCGGGTTTATTGAGTCAAACCCAGCTTTAGGTATCCGATTAAAAAAAATACACAACGCTAGAGATCGAGTCGCTAGTAAGTCGGAAATACAGGCGATCTACGACGCGATCAAACTTGAGCCGCAACCTTCATTGGCCGGGTTATTCATTCGACTGCTGTTTTGCACTGCCATGCGTTCAGGCGAGGCAAGACAAGCGAAGTTCGAAGATTTAGATGTCGAAAAAGGGCATTTAATCCTTCGACAGACGAAGAACGGAAAAGACCGGACAATTAGGCTCAACAACGAAGCCCTTGATGTGATCGCAGAATTGCAGAAGCTTCGCACAAGTGGTTATCTTTTCCCCGGTCCTAGGGGAAAAACAATGGGGCGACCCACTGCGGCCTGGAACCGCATACTAAAACGAGCTCAAGTTGAAGGGCTCACACTACACGACATTAGGCGCTCTGCACTGAGCCTCGGCATTAATGCGGGCGCCACCGTGTTCGAAATGGCCACGTTTGCTGGGCATTCGAGCATGCAAACTACATATGATCATTACTTAAAGCCCGATGATCACGCTTCCCGAAGGGCTAGCGAACTTATACAGAGCGGTTTGCCAAAGTACTAACCCTCTGAAAGATCTACAGCGGCATCCTGTCCCGCTTAACGGTAGCAAATGGCTAGCCGTTACGCAGGACAGGAATCAAGCGTGAAGCGGAACAGACGTTCTGCGCGCTTTCCTTGGCTTTCTGCCAAGGTTTACCATCGAAAGATAAGAAATGGCTAAGTATATTCGTGCTGTGCGGCTCCCGAACGGTGATCTGGTTTCGATTGACCATATTGCTACCGTAAAGCGCTTTGACTCGGGCGTTGGTCTGTTGGACCACCGCAACCGTATGGTTGGCTGGGTTGAGATCAGTGGAACCGAGGACGCCGACGAACAGTTCGCTACCGTGCTGGACATTTTCGACATGCTCATCAACGACCGCCGTCGTGCTGAGCAGCCGGACTGGAGCTTCCTGGATGAGGGCACTGAAGAACCCGAAGCCGCCTCTACCAAGAAGAGCTCTGTAAAGAAGTCTGCTGAAGATTAACTGACTAAAGCACTCACTTTTGCCGCCTACTTAAGGCGGCATTTTTTTTGTCTATGGTGGTGTCATTCGGTCGTTGGGGGATTAAGGAATGGAAAATGAAACCGTCGGTTTCGACGATGAGGACGATGCTTGTGAAGTCGAAGAGGCGTACGTGGATCTTTGTGCGAGGGACAAGGACAATGAGACATTACTGATGCACCTCGACATAGTGTTTGGGCCGCTAATGAAGCATTGTGCCGAGACGTGTACTAATCCGCTCAACAGCGTGCCCCTGTTAGAGACATCTCCGCTGTTGCGTCCCGATCCTGAGCAAATGCGTGCGCAGTCGTTGGCTGCACTTGAACGGTTTCGCGCGCAGGGTAAATTCAAACCGGGCGAGCATACAGCAGGCAAACGTTCCGCTCGTAAAGGCAAAGATGTTGTTTATATCGGCTTTGATGCTGAGTGGGAAGAGAAGAGCAAGGGGCGTAACCATGTTCTAAGTGTTCAGTTTCATTTGGTCGGACCGACCGGACGCATTTACGAAAAAGTGTTCGACATGAACGCTTCAGAGCGCGGCGGGGAGCGGATGCGGCTTGCAGATGCGCTCCAAGAAGTGCTTGAGGGGGCTGAGGATGAAGATGTACTTTTGGAATGGCCCCGAGAAGTTGTTCTGGTCGGTTTCTTCACTCGTGCGGACATTACCGTTTTCTCTGACTTCAAACAGCATCTCCGTCCGCAATTAGATGGTGTGGGGGGAACGCTCGCTTCTGTTAAGGGCGCCGCAAAAATTGCATTGCCGCTTACTCTGGACCGTATAGCAAGGATCAAGTCGCAACATCGATTTGTCGTCGGAGACGACTTCGACCCTAAAGAGCTGAGCGTCCGTCTGATTGACGCGCGCCTGTTTGTGCCGCCTGGCACAAATTTGTCCAAGCTCGGGTCAATGCTAGGGCTTGCCAAACTTGAGTTGCCAGCAGGTTATCGCAAAGATCAGATGAGCGTTTTTCAGCGAAAAGATCCCGAAGCGTTCAACCGGTATGGATTGCGCGATGCTGAGATTGCGGTTTGGTTCGTGCTTTGGGTTCGATGGTTCTCCAGACGCTATCTTCACTTACCAGCCCTAGCTGCAACCGCTAGTGGGATGGCGGTCCATTTGGCGGAAAAGTGCATGCATGAAGATGGTGTTCTCCCTGACGTGGCACTAAATTTCGAAAAGGTCGAGCTCCTGCGCTTTGACGCCCGCACTGGACTTCCACGTCGCTTTAGCGAAAGGCATCCCTCTCCTAAGCGCGGCTGGTTAGAAAAATTCCTTGCAGACTGTTACCAAGGCGGGCGCAACGAGTGCTACTGGTTCGGCCCGACTCCGATCATGAAATATTCGGACCCGGACTTGGCGGGGGCATACGTTACAACGCTGGTAGAGCTCAAAACCTTAGATTATGACAAGGTGTACACCTCGACCAATTTGAACGACTTCCTCGGTGATGTTGCTGGATTTGCAGAGGTAGCCTTCTGCTTCCCGGACGGAACCGCTCATCCATGTCTCCCTGTGAATGCTGGCGAGCGAGGGCTGATATTTCCACGGCGAGGCATCAGCCTATGCACATCGCCCGAAATAGAGCTCGCAGTAACGATGGGCGCGGAGATCTCAATCCGGTTCGGCTACATTATTCCGTGGGCTGAGAGATCTGATTTGATCAGGCGAAGCCAAGATGTTGCAAAGTCGTTAAGACGAGGTAAAACTAGGTTGAGAATGACCTCGCCTGGAACCGATATGGCCGGCTCGGTCGACGGCGTAGGTAGTCAACGCCACTACCGCCCATTTGAGAGCTTTGCCATACGCATTCGCGATCATCGCTCGAAGTTTCGACGCAAAACGCTACCATTCGAGTTCGTCAAACTGTTAGGTAATTCTCTATACGGGAAAACGGGGCAAGGCTTCCGCGACAAGCGTACCTTCGGCCCCCGAGAAATGGGGAGTGTTAAAGTTGGACAGTCCCGTGTGTCCGAGCCAGCCGTTGCCGCATTAGTGTGCGGTATGGTTAGGGCCGTTGTAGGCGAGATTTTGGCGAGGTTGCCTGATGGCATCCCTGCTGTCTCCTGTACTACTGACGGTATGATTGTCGGTGGAGAATTGGCTGATCTAGACCTGAGTGGCCCAATCTGTACACGATTTCGCGAACTCGTCGAGTTGGTCACGCCTGGCATGCCGATGCTGGAAAATAAGCATACGGTGTCGCAGGTGGTTGCTATGAGAACGCGGGGGCAGCTGACCGGGTTACCGTACGGAAGCGAACCAATCGTGTTGGCGAAAACAAGCGTACGTCCACCTAGTGATGCTGCTGATCCTAACTTATGGATGGTAAAACTGTTCGCCGATCGCGCTCCTGGTCAGATGATGCAACAGGAGTCATTCATTTCAATGCGTGACCAACTGACCAAAGGCTGGGACCTGCAGATGGAACGATCCGAGGTAAAACTCAATCTTGAGTTCGACTTTAAACGGAAACCGGTTAAACCCCATCTTGGGCGCATTGGCTTGGCGGGCGTTGAGCACCTTGCGTTCGACACTGAACCTTGGGATACCGTCGATCAAGCCGTTGAGGCCCGCATGCTGTTTGATGGGTGGCGACGGGATCGATGTCTAAAAACTCTGGCGGACTTCGAGGATTGGCAGGCGTACTATTCTCTTCAAATTAGTAATACAAGAAGACGATCCGCGATGACTCAAAAAAGTGTCTCGGGTGGACAGGAAATCGATTCGTCTGATAAGGCGAACCTTGTTCGCGGATCGCAGGGTGGAATATACAAGACGAAGAGGACGGGATACGTGGGAATTGCGGTCAGAGCATTTCTCATAGCTTATTCTCAACGTAAATGGGGACTCGATGGCACTGAAAGGATGACACAAGCTGCTCTTTCGAAGTGGCTCACAGATCAGGGCTACCCAACGAGTTTGAGTTCGGTAAAGAATGCAAGCCGATCGAAGCTGCATGATGAGGCTGTGCCCCATACTGCCGACGTCGAACGTTTTATTGACGTCGCCTGCGCAAAATTTCCAAGGCTAGAGCGCGATCGCTTTTTCATCAAGCCGCTTTAATTCCGTAAAAAAGAAAAAATACCCGATCTGTCTTTCGACAGCTCGGGTATTTTCATTTCTGGCCAACTTGCTGAAGGCTACGTATCCCTGCTCATACGGGCCTCTTCACTGCCGGTTGCTGTCGCAGGCTTTAGACTGCAGGGTTGCCTGCCCTAGTTGAATCGCCACGAGTTTTCTAGACACTCGCGAGCCGCTGGAAATACTGCTTTTCATATTCGACCGGCGACAAGTCATTGCTGAAGCTGTGCCGGCGCTTTGGATTGTAAAACATCTCGATGTAATCGAAGACATCCTGCCTTGCCTCTTCCCGGGTGCCGTAAGTCTTGCGTCGGATTCGTTCCCGTTTTAAGAGCTGGAAAAAGCTCTCGGCGACGGCGTTATCGTGGCAGTTCCCGCGTCGGCTCATGCTTTGCTGCAGATTGTGCTGGTCCAGGAAGTCGCGCCAGTCATAGCTGCTGAACTGACTGCCCTGATCGGAATGCACCATCACTGTATTCTTGGGCTGCCGCCTCCAGACGGCCATCAAGAGCGCATTCATCGCCAGCTCGCGATCGATTCGAGAACTCATCGACCAGCCAACCACCTGGCGCGAAAACAGGTCCAGTACGACAGCCAGATAGAGCCAGCCTTCGTAAGTGCGGATGTACGTAATGTCCGTCACCCAGACCCGATTCGGTTCCTGCACGTCGAACTGGCGCTGTAGATGGTTAGGTGCTACCAGCGAAGGGGCGCCGCCGCGTTTGTATTTCCGTTTGGCGTAGCCTGTTTGCGAACGAATCCCGGCCGACCTCATCAGACGGTGGACGCGATTGATACCGCATTGTTCACCGAGCTCGCGCAAATCGTCGCTGACTTTACGGTAACCGTACACGCTGCCGCTTTCCAGCCACGATTCCTTGATAGGAACCAGAAGGCGCTTGTCTTCCCTGGTGCGCTTACTTTCAGGGTTCAGGCGCCAGGCATAGAAGCCGCTCGGATGCACCTCGAGCACCTTGCACAGCCGGCGCACTGGAAATTGGTCCTGTAACTGAGCAATTAAGGTGTACCTTACCCGGACGTCTTGGCAAAGTACACCGCGGCCTTTTTCAATATGTCACGCTCCTCCGTGACGCGCTTGAGCTCGGCCTTCAGGCGCCGCATCTCCTCGGACTGGGCATCGACAGCCTTGCGCTCTGCCTCAGGCACGCCGTAACGCTTCGTCCAGGCGTACAGGCTATGGATACTTACCCCAAGTCGGGCCGCTACTTCGCTTGCTGGGTGACCGCCCTGCGCCACCTGCTTGGCCGCTGCAATCTTGAATTCCTCTGTGTACCGCTTACCGCTCATATCTTCTCCTTGTGCCCGACATTATGGCTCAGGAGTGTCTACGTTAGTCGTGGCGATTCAAGTTGCCCTCCCGATAACATCTGCGATCGATTCCGAAGCGCTGCGCAGCGTGCTATTCATCAAATGACTATACCGCATGGTCTGCACAGGGCTTTGATGATGTAACAGCCCCTGAATAACGGAAAGCGAAACGCCCGCGTTGATTGCCAGGCTAGCGTAGGTGTGACGTAGATCGTGTAGTCTAAGGTGCTCGATACCGGCTGCAGTGAGCACCCGATCGAATGCGTCTCTGGGACTGTAAATTGGCTTTCTCGGATCGCGTTTGGATGGAAACAACCATGGACTGCCCTCCTCGCGCGGCAAGGTCCGCAATAGCACTTGCGCCTCACTGTTCAACTGCACGTATCGTCCTTTTCCTGACTTCGTCTGCGGCAAAAACCAAACTCCGTTCTCCAAATCAACGTTTTCCCATCGAGCCTTCAAGGCTTCCTCTCGTCTGGCCCCTGTCAGTAAAAGGAACTTCAGCGCTGCGACGGCGATCTTGTTGGGCTCGCTCTCCATAGCTTTGTACATCTTCTGGATTTCTTCCGGCGTCAGGAAGCGCTGACGCTGGTTGTTCTCCTTGAACTTAGCTATTCCGACGCATGGATTGCGTTCAACCCGTCCCCATTGGACGGCGAGCTTATACATCCTAGAGATCAGAGACAGATGACGGTTTGCCGTTGCGGCGCAGTGTGACTCCTTCATGTCGGCGTGGAACTGCTGAATCTCCCTAGTTTGTATGTCGCTCATCTTCCGCGTGCCGAACCTTGGATAGATCTGGACGCGCAAGCGGCACTCGTCATCATGGGCGCTCCTCTTCGTTTGTCGTGCAAACGGCATGTACTCGTTCTTACCGAACGCCTCAAAGGTCAGTGATGGCCCTACTCCGCTTTCGCTCTCCTGCGGATTGATGCCGCGGTCCACCTTTGCCCGCATTTCCAGCGCCAGGGTGCGTGCTTCTGCGACCTCCAGCGCAGGGAACTCCCCAAGCTTGGCGGCCCGCTTCTGCCCTTCGAAGACGAAGCGAAAGTAGAAATACTTGCGCCCTTGCTTGTTAACCAGGATGCGCAAGCCGATCACTTCTGCATCGCTGTACTCGGCTGAGCGTGACGGTGAGTCGGCCGCGTGCGCTGGCAGCTGGCTCAGTGCCCTGTTGTTAAACCTGAACTTGTTCTTTTTCATTGCTTTTCCTTGAAGTCGACTAAGCAGCTGGTCTGCACCTCCGTTTCCGTACCACCGTCTTCTAAGTCCGTTGTCCGTCGTGACAGCTTGCGTAGACAGTTGTACATAGCCCTGCTGGCGCCTTGGCTAATGTGTTTGGGCTGGCGACAAGGCGCCGCAGGACAACTGTTTCCGGTCTCCTTCCGGTAGTTCGCGCGTGCTTCCTCGCGGGGCTGGACCAGTCAAACTGCGCATTGGACATGCCCGCCCCATCCAACTTCGGACGGTATATCTAGCAAGAATGGGTTAATAGTCCGACGGCAAAAGTAGTGTTGTTACCGAGCGGTCCGCCTCCGTAATAATCCAGACCTTTTCATTGCCCGTGATGCTGTAGGCGGAGAGCAACCGGCAGCCGAATTTCAGTGCATCTTGATTCGCTTTGGCGTCATCGGCAGGCACGTCCCCCCAATCGCCAGCAGCGTGTCGCTTGAGCAGGATCAGTGGTGCGACGCCGTGCTGCTCCAAGAGCTGCAAGGCGTTGGGCGTCGCGATTACGCGACCCAGATTGAAAATCGCGGCAGCCGAGATAGCTTCCGGAAGCATAAGATTTCCTTTCATTTCGGAAAATCCGGGCGTGCTACCACTCGCGCGCCAAGTAAGTTGGCGTGGTAGTTTGCCTCCCGGAATATGGTTCGTGAGATGCGCTCTCGCCGATTTGAAATTTTGGCGGAGCGTGAAGAACGTTGCGACGGTTACAAATGAGGTGCAGCGCGTAAGGAAGATTCCTGCTGCTTTTAGTGGATCAATAAACGAATCCGTAGTCGCCGAACTCGCTGCGCAGGGCCGAGATTGCGACCAAGTTTGGGTTTGGCGAAGCCATGATGTCCGCGACGCGCAAGTAAATCCGGTCCCACTGCCCGACAGCATCAAACCGGTACTCGCCTGATGCTCGCAGACCGTCGTGCTCGATGCCGAGAAGGACCGGGTCGATGGGCAAATAGACCTCAACGAAATGCTGCGGATCGCATTCTTCCAGTTGCACACCAAGGCCCTGCAGGCAGAACACGACACCATCCGTTAGCAGTTCGTCGACTGGTATCCGTTCAGCGAAGGCGTCTTCCGGATCTTCCCCCTCAATTACGGCGAGCTGTATCAGGTAGGCCTGGTGGACGTTCTGGTAATACACAGCGTTGCGATGAAAGTCGCTCACCGTCAGCGGAGACCAGTACTTGAGGATGCTTGCGTAGTCGTGAGGCAGATGAGCGGCTCCAGCATAGACCACGCCGCGCAAGTCATCGGGAGCCGTCACGATCTGGTTGTAGGCATCGCCCTGCTCGGGTGTCAGCGAGAGAGCAATACTGGCATCGGCTGGCAGCTCCGCGATACGAAGAGCCGCAGTGTTGAGAAAGTATCCTGGAGCACTGGTAAGGTCCTGCCCAGTTTCATCGCTCAGGGAGACGCGTTCATAGTAGTCGAGCGGCCGAATGGCCTCCAGCGTCTGGAGGGCCTCCGGTCTCACAAAAATGATTGCTTGCATAGGGTTGGTTCCTGTGGTTGTCATGGATGGCGAAGCCCCGCCGTACGAGCTTGATGCGATGGCGTGCTTCGATTAATGGTCGGTTTGCACTGAACAGTGTGAGGTCGCGGGGAGTGTCAACGGCGGTCGCCTGCTTCCTTTGAAGAGCCTGCCGAATCGACGTCTCGCCGACTTGGTCATCGAAGTAAAAGCGACCGTTGCTGTAGCCAACACGGTCAATGTCGTACTGCGCAGAAAGGATGAATCGCCTTGCTTCTTCGCTCGTCTTGAGCAGGACAAGATGGATTGATTTCCCTGCTCGGTTGGACTTGCCCAGGTAGTAGCGCGGATAGCTTGTCGTCCCTTGCGAGATTTCCCTGAACTGATAACCGAACCGTTCCTGCAATGGTCGCAAAGCGGCGATATCGGTGGCCACAAGATCGATGTCCGTGAACTCGCTGTGCACGGTCGCGCTCAGCATATGCTTGACCGCGCCTCCGAAAATATGGATGTGCGGGTCCTGCATCAGATGTTCGAACAGCTTTTGATGGTCGAGCAGAATCTCGTGACCGCGCCATTCTTGCGTCGCCAGATACCGACCAGCCAGGCACAACGACTTGGGGACGAAAACGATGCCTCGATGCCCCATAGACAATCGACTGAGGTTCGCGGCATAAAGCGAGTTGAGGTTCTCGCGCAAAACAAGACGGCGACCCAGCCGACGATGCAGCGCCGTGTATTGCGGCATCAATACTTGAAGCTGCTCGGTTGGCAGAGGTGGCAGGACGAGCGAATACTCGACATCCATCCCCGTCCACTCGTGCTGATAGCGCGGCAATTCCGCCAATACTTCCGCGTCCAGCGAGATTGAGAAGCGATCAACAATGCCGCTGAGCTTTGCGACGTGTTGCACTTCACGGGTGACGACTCGTGTTCGGAGTCCGTGGTCCCTGATGACGCCGATCATGGCTAGGAGCTTTGGCAGATTCTCGCTTAACCGGTATAGCGGCTCGGCGCCGCCGCTAATGGAGACGGTGCTTTTCCGGCATGACGCGACGAAGGCCGCCACCTGTTTGGAGGACTGCGCTTGGTAAGGCAATCTGCTCCACCCTCGCCAGTTGCAATAGTCGCAGGCCTTAGGGCAGCCAAAGCCACGCGGGTTTTGCTTACCGACTCCCCAGTTGACAAGGATGGTGCAGTTCGGATTTTGATCATACATGTGAGCTCGAAATCATTTAGTAGGGTTGACAGGCTTCTGCGGTTTAGCCGCTACCGCCTTGTTATTCGCTGGACTGCCCGGTGCATCGGTTGACCGCACAGACGGCGCATTCGTTTCGTCCTGAGTCGCTTCCAAAGCCAGCACGGAGGCTTTCCATTTGGTCCAGGCCCCGGTGCTGACGTGTTTGGTTTCGCTGTCGGCGGCGCGCGAGAGCAGTCCTTCCGCATGAAGAATGGCGGCTAGAAAGCCGGCGTTGTTGCTGCTCCTGCCAGTGAAGACGGGCTTGAGCGCCTTCGATGGGAAGTCCGATCGGTCGAGGTTGGCGAGTAGCTCCTCTATGCGAGCGACAGGGACGTATTCCCGGCTGAAGTAGCCGCCGCTGGAGTTGTCTGTGATTGCTAGGAACAGTGCTGTTCGCCCAATGTCGCAAGCTACCTTGTAGCTGATGGTGCCGTCGGCGTGCTTCCCGAGCTTGGGGGCGGTCGCGTTTTTCTGCGTGATGTACCGTGGTCCGGATGCTGCTGACGCTTCATTGGTTGCGGTTTCGCTTTTCATTGGTAATTCCAAGAATTGTTAAGCCCGCCGAAGCGAGCTCAAATACGAAAAAGCCCATGACATCGGAATGTCATGGGCTCTGTCAGGACGCGGCATTAACTACCGCGAAGGGATGAGGTCTCAGTTAACGACGATACTTAAATTCGAAAGAGACATCGAGGCTACGCGGGAGCAGCGCCTGCCCAATCGTCATCGGCCCGGTGGTCATCGTAATCGGGGCTCTACTCTTCGAACTCAGCGGGCTGCGCGAGCTCGTCAGTTGCCATTTAGGTGCTGCCGTAATTTTCATCATGTCGTAGTAATTCCTTTGCTTGATTGTTCAAACGTTGTTAATTGATTCGTATGGTAGTCCTTACCAGCGAATTCATAATATGTGACTAAATTTCTTCTAAATACGGTTACGAAATTTTAAAATCAGCAACATCCTGCGACTCACAGAAATGTCCCGGCAAATGCATCGCCGCTCAACGGTCTAAGAACAGACCTTATCCAACTGCAGAGGCCCTTTTGTTGGGGTGCCCGACCGTTGAATCGGTCCAAATCCAACGAGGTTAAGGCGCCCGTCCAGGTCCGAGCGTGTACTTTCCCTGCATTGGACCAGGTAGGTTCATGAGCGGGCTACATTTCCCTGGACACATGTCTTCTCAGATTTTTGCGTAAAAAACACTTGACAAATCTTCCGTATATAGCAAACATAGCATACATAACATTTTTAATTTGATTGGTAGTTATGACGCCCGACGTGAATTTCCCGGCTATCCTGCGCGCTACCCGTGCAGCTCTCAACTTGACTCAAGAGCAATTTTCGGAGCGCTTAGGAGTTTCCTTTGCCACGGTAAACCGCTGGGAAGGTGGCGGTAATAAACCGCAGCGTGCAGCTCAGGAAGCCATCTTAGCCCTCGCCCGAGAGGCCGGTGTAGATAGCGCAGACTCCGCTGCCCCTGAACCCGTTGATGCTGCAGCACAGGTCACGCGCCGCCGTACTGGTCGAGCATCCACCGTTACACCATCCACAAAACCGATGGAGCAAATGTTGTGGGATGCGGCCTGCTCTATTCGGGGCGAGAAAGACGCCGCTCGGTTTAAGGACTACCTGCTGCCAGTACTCTTCCTTAAACGTCTGTCTGACGTCTTTGATGATGAGATTGATCGGCTTGCCGAGGAGTACGGCGATCGCGATACAGCGCTGGAGATTGCTGACTCAGATCATTCGCTCTTACGCTTCTATTTGCCACGCGAGGCACGTTGGGCAGTGATTAGCGGTCGGGAGCGTTATGATTGGCCGCTTGACGACAAAGGGCGCAGCAACGCGCCGAAGGACCTCGGCGAGCACTTGACGAAGGCGGTCCGTGCCGTCGTGAAACAAAACCCGTCGCTGGCCGGTGTCATTGACATTGAAGACTTTGCCGCCGAGCGCAATGGTGAGCGCGACATCAACCCAGCCAAGCTGCGTGGGGTGGTCGAGTCCTTCTCTGACCCCCGATATCGCCTAGGCCTGGCTGATGTGCAGCCTGACTTCCTGGGCCGTGCTTACGAATACCTATTGCGCAAGTTTGCAGAGGGCTCAGGTCAAAGCGCGGGCGAGTTCTTCACCCCAACTGAGGTCGGCTTCCTGATTGCGCACCTAATGCGCCCCCGCCCTGGTGAAACCTGCCACGACTACGCCTGCGGCTCTGCAGGTCTGCTGATTAAGCTGCAGCTCGTCGCCCGTGAGCTCGATCCCACGATCAAGGTGCCGCTCAAGCTCTCGGGCCAGGAGCTACAAGCCGAAAGCTACGCAGTGGGCCAGATGAACGCGATCATCCACGACATGGACGTAGAGCTTGCGCGCGGTGACACGATGATCAACCCTAAATTCCGCACGTCCGAAGGTACGATCCGACAGCATGACATCATCGTCGCAAATCCCATGTGGAATCAGCCATTCGCGCCGGATATCTTCGCCAATGACCCGTTCGACCGCTTTCGAACCACCGGCGGCATCACCAACGGCAAGGGCGACTGGGCTTGGCTACAGCACACTCTGGCGTGCATGAATGAGCACGGCCGTGCAGCTGTCGTGCTCGACACCGGCGCCTTAACGCGCGGCTCGGGCTCAAAAAACGAAGACAAGGAACGCAATGTCCGCAAGTGGTTTGTCGATCGAGATCTGATTGACGGCGTGATCCTGCTGCCTGAGAACCTTTTCTACAACACGACAGCAGCCGGCGTCATCGTTGTTTTGAATAAGCGCAAGCCGGCATCGCGCCAGGGAAAAATTGTGCTACTTAATGCGAGCAAGCGATTTAGCAAGGGCCGGCCAAAAAACTATCTGCGCGAAGACGACATCCGTACTCTTGCAAGTATGTATCTGAAGGGTGACCCAATAGAAGGCGAACTGGATGTCATTACGGCAGAGCTAGCGCAGGAGGCTGACTACAACCTGAGTCCGAGCCGGTGGGTGGCACAGAATGGCGATGCCGAGCACGGCTCTGTGCCGGCATTGATACAGGAACTGCAGCGCTTGGTCCAGCTCGATGCCGACGTCACTGGCGAGATCGTGCGGCTGTTACAACCCCTGGCGGCAACGGGGGAGGCATAATGGCAACCTCTTGGACTGTAGCGTCAGTCGCTGACTGCCTAATGCCCGTATCGGTAACCGGGAAGGCCAAGCTTCAAGCGCGGGACTATAAACCTGCTGGGCGCTTTCCTGTTGTTGACCAAGGTCAAGAACGCATCGCTGGCTGGACCGATGACGAGTCCGCCGTCATCAGTGAACCGCTTCCGCTAATCGTCTTTGGTGACCACACTCGCTCCTTCAAATTCATCGATCAACCGTTTGCCCGCGGCGCTGACGGCACTCAGTTGCTGAGGCCGAGGTCTGGAATCGACCCGTTGTTCTTCTTCTATGCCTGCAAAGCTCTGGATCTGCCAGCTCGTGGCTACAACCGGCACTTTACAGCTCTCAAGGAAAAACAAATCTCGTATCCCGATAAGACCGAGCAGGTCGCTATTGGAGGCGTTTTGCGGCGTATTGATTTCGCGCTTGAACAGCAAATCACGCTGATCGATAACGCACGCGCGTTAAAACAAGCTGTGATGCGTGAGCTATTTGGGTGCGGCCTGCGTGGCGAGCCGAAGAAAGAGACCGAGATCGGGCCGCTACCGCAAGGTTGGCAGGTGGTATCGCTAGGCTCTATCGGAAAGATTGGAAACGGTACCACACCCAATCGACAAAACCCTGCGTACTGGCATGGCGGAACACTTCCTTGGATCACAAGTGGAAGGATGTATGAGCGTCGAATCAACGGGGCTGATTCACTTGTTACAAATACAGCACTAGAGGAGTGCAGCCTCCCACTGCTTCGTCCAGGCGCTGTTCTCATTGCCATTGTTGGTCAAGGAAAAACCCTTGGGCATTGCGCCATATTGGATGTGGAGGCTACGGTGAGCAGGCATGTAGGGTTCATACAGCCAAAAGAGTCTGTGATCTGCCCCGGATACCTTAGAGGTTTTCTCGAAAGTCGGTACGAATACCTCAGGCAACTTGCATCGGGCAACGGAAGCACCAGGGGCGCATTGACCTGTGCAATTCTGCGAAACCTGCGTATTCCTTTGCCCTCCATTGAGGAGCAGCAGGAGATTGTAGCGATCCTTGATACGCTCGATCTCAAGATCGATTTGCAGCAGCGAAAGCGTGCCGTACTGGAAAATCTCTTCAAGACCCTCCTCCACAAGCTGATGACTGGCGAGATCGGGGTTAATGAGCTGGCTCTTTCGGCGCTGAATCGTTCTGTCGACACCACCATGGAGGTCACCGTATGAGCACCTTGAAGATAGGCGAAGCAGGTAGCGTTCAGTTCCCGATGGTCAATCACGCCGTGGAGATCGGCTGGTCGGCAGTGACCGACAAGGATGCACAGGCTCTTCGCGGTGGCGTCGCAGGCACGTTCTTTCGAAGCGTACTGGAAGCCAAATTAGCTGAGTGCAACCCTTGGTTGACGGTCGACATGGTACGCTCAATCATCGAGCGGCTTGACGCGCTGCAGCCCAACATTGAAGGCAATCGAGAAATGCTGGCCTGGATGCGCGGCGAACGTCAGTGGTACGACGAAGCCGAGAAGCGTCACCGGCCCGTAACTCTGATTGACTTCGAGACAGTGGCTAACAATGCCTTCCACGTGACTTGGGAGTGGGTGAGTAAGCCGCCCGCGCGTGCTAAGGGCAATCGTGCCGACGTGATGTTCGTTGTGAATGGTTTGCCGGTTTGCATCGTTGAGCACAAGAACCCAAAAGATGGGGACGCCATTGAGCGCGCGATCAAGCAGCTACGCCGCTACGAGCTTGAGACACCCGAACTTCTGGCCGCGCCGCAGCTCTTCAATGTCACACACCTGCTGGACTACTGGTACGGCGTGACATGGAACGTGAACCGGCGTGACATGGCACGCTGGAAGCAAACCCGCGAGGAAAGCTACCGCTTTGCAGTACAGGCGTTCTTCGAACCAACCGATTTTTTGCGTACGCTCCAGCACTGGATTTTGTACTACGTGCAAGACGGCGAGACGCGCAAGTCCATCCTGCGGCAGCATCAGCGACGCGCCATCGATTCAATCATCGAGCGCTGCCTTGACCCGGTTAAGAAGCGCGGCTTGATATGGCATACACAGGGGTCAGGAAAGACCTTCACGCTGCTTACAGCCGCCCGTCAGATTCTGGAAGACAAAGCCCGCTTTGACCACGCGACGGTAATCCTTGTCGTTGACCGCACCGAGCTCGAGGGCCAGCTGCGCGGCTGGGTGGAGCGCCTGCTTGGCGAAATGCAGCAGAAGGACATTGCTGTTAAGCGCGCGAGCACGAAAGCTGAACTGCAGGAGTTGCTCGATGCAGGGTTCCGCGGCCTGATCATCGCCATGATCCACAAGTTCGAAGCGATCCGCAAAGACAGCTTCACCGCGTCCAACGTCTATGTGTTCATCGACGAGGCGCACCGCTCAGTGGCCAAAGACTTGGGCACCTATCTGATGGCTGCCTTGCCCAACGCAACGCTGATCGGATTTACCGGGACGCCGATTGCTCGAACGGCGCAAGGTGAAGGTACCTTTAAGATCTTTAGTCCAGACGACGATCAGGGCTACCTGGATAAATACTCTATTGCCGAATCGATCGCCGATGAGACCACCCTGCCCATCAAGCATTTGATGGCTCCGAGTACCATGACCGTGCCGGTAGAGCAACTTGATAAGGAGTTCTTCGCTCTAGCCGGCAGCGAGGGCGTGACCGATGTCGAAGAGCTGAACAAGGTACTCGATCGCGCGGTGGGGCTTCGCACCTTTTTATGTGCCGATGACCGCATCGAAAAGGTCGCTGCGTACATCGCTGAGCATTTTCAGGAGAACGTGCTGCCGCTAGGCTACAAAGCCTTCGTCGTCGCGGTGAATCGCGAGGCTTGCGCCAAGTACAAGCAGGCGTTGGACAAGCTCCTGCCGCCTGAATGGTCAGTACCGGTGTACACCGAAAACGCAGCAGATGCTATCGACCGGCCGTTGGTGGCACAGCTCCAGCTT
This sequence comes from Massilia haematophila, assembly GCF_042647645.1. Classification (NCBI taxonomy): domain Bacteria; kingdom Pseudomonadati; phylum Pseudomonadota; class Betaproteobacteria; order Burkholderiales; family Oxalobacteraceae; genus Massilia; species Massilia haematophila. Next base: position 3,358,690 of record NZ_JBHRVV010000001.1, read on the forward strand.
TCAGCTGAGCGTGAAGAGGACGTGCGGCTGCTGTTTAAGAAGTCTGCCGAAGATCCAAAAATTCTCATCGTTACTGACAAGCTGCTGACCGGCTACGATGCGCCGCCGCTATATTGTTTATACCTCGACAAACCGATGCGCGACCATGTGCTATTGCAGTCCATCGCACGAGTGAACCGGCCATACATTGATGCGCAAGGTGTCGCCAAGCGCGTCGGTCTGGTGGTGGACTTCGTCGGCGTGCTACGCGAACTCAAAAAGGCGCTGGCGTTCGACTCTAGCGACGTTAGCGGAGTAATTGAAGGACTCGACGTTCTGCTGCATGACTTCGAACAGCGCATAGTGACCGCAGAGAAAGACTATCTTGATGCGGGTGAAGGTGGCAGTGCAGACGAACGACTTGAACGGCTGGTATACGGCCGCTTCTTAGAACCCGAGGCGCGTAAGGCGTTCTTCGAGGCCTATAAGGAGATCGAGGCGCTGTGGGAAATTCTCTCACCCTCGCCTGAGCTGCGCGAGTACATTGAACCCTATAAGCACCTGACCCAGCTTTATGCAGCCGTGCGTAATGCCTATGCACCGAAGGTCGGTTTCATTGGAGACCTGGCCCACAAAACACAGCGTTTGATCGAAGCGAATGCCACACAGCAAGGGCTGGGAATCTTCACCAAGAGCGTCACATTCGATGTGAAAACGCTTGAATCACTACGCGGAGACAAGGGCTCGGATGAGGGCAAGGTGTTTAACCTCGTGCGCGGCCTACAAGAGGAGATGGATGAAAACAGCGCCAAGGCGGCTATGTTACAGCCGTTGAGGGACCGTGCTGAGCGCATCCTTAAGGATCTAGAGGAGCGCAAGACGACTGGACTAGCCGCGATGGACCTACTGGCAACGCTGGCCGCAGAGAAGGAGGCGGCCCTCAAATCTGCGCTGGCAAGTGGTCTGTCGGCTCGCGCTTTCGCGGCAGCGTGGACGCTACGAAATGATACAGCCATGCTGAGCGCGGGGATCGATCCGATGGCACTGGCCAAGGAAGCAGAGGAACAGTTGGCTCGCTTCCCGAACGCGGCAGTCAATTCGGACGAGCAGCGACGGTTTCGCGCTTCCCTTTACAAGCCCCTACTGAAACTGTCACAAGACGAGCGCGCTCGAATTGTCGATCTCGTGGTTAAAGTGCTATTGGAGAAGGATACGTGAAATCATCACTGTATCCTGCCCAAGAACTTAAGAGACGGACACTCTGGTGGGCGACAAAGCTTCGCGTGAATCCGAAGATGATTCGCGTACAGGACATGTGTAGGAAATGGGGTTCTTGTTCGTCTACAGGAACCGTAACGCTTGCAAGTGATTTAGCCGAACAGGATGAGCGATTTCAAGACTTCGTTATTGTGCACGAATTATTGCATCTTCGTTTATCTACCCATGGCCGCGTCTTTAAAGCACTGATGAGTGCTCATATCCCAGGCTGGCAAGCGATGGAGCGAAGCCGCATGCGCAAGCAAACTGTCAGAGCACTGCAAGAAAAAACAGCATAACTTAGGTTTTTATACGGCTTATGAAAATTTATTTTCCAGGAGATCGCCAAGCCGAATGATTGTTTAATGTCTCCGAAACTGGATATCGCATTTAGCTTTATAACCTATCCAGTCGCGGAATGGCCCAGGCAAACCTTAGCTTGTGCATTAGAGCACAAGCTAAGCTTGCAATCCAGCCCACAAACTTCAGTAAATAACCATGAAACTCCTAACGGCTCATACAGCAAAGCGTCATTGGGTCACGTACTGTGCTTTACCAGAGCTGTAAAACTGGGCAAGTTCATCTAGTCGCCGATAGTATGCTAGCAAGTATTTTGCCGAAATGTACCAACTACCCCCAGATTGTTCGTGAAGGGTTGGAAGCTCCTGAAAAGCGATAGCATCAGCGAGATCCTCACAACCAATTCGCAAAAATTCCTCCGTTGCACTGTCGATATCGACTTCCTGATTAGAGCGACCTAAGAGATTTCTATTAGTCATGCCCCGCCGCAGGTCTTGATAGCGGCGGTAAGCTAGTTCTGAGTCCACTACCCTAACAGCTCGATGCACTGCATCCATTATCTCTTTAGAGGCTTGAACCGAAATAGTTCCGGGGGAGGCGTACTGGATCTTCTTGACAAGAACGCGAGACGCATTTGGAATCCGGTCATACAAATCGCGGAAGAAATTGACTGTACTGAAACCACCTCGCCATGGATAACGCTGAAAAACAGGATTTGTGCTCGCATTTAGCAGCTGACGGGAATGTCGCAACGAAAACATGAACGCATAGGGCGCCGAAAGTTTTTGCGGAAAATCGGAAAGGTCTTCAAGATCCCAGCGCCCATCAACTTTTATCGTAATACTATCGCGTGCTCCAACAGAACTTGGAACTGCTGCTACTGCGTCGAGTTCTAGGAAAAAGCCTCGCTCAGGATACCAAGCCTGAGGTACGACGTCTTTAAATTCTTCCGCAATAACTTCACGTGACGATCCATCAAATGAAAAAGAAATATGCCGGCTTCGCCTCTCATTAGTAAGCGCGTAATAAAGATCAATTCTTGAAGTGCGAAACTGTGATATATGCTCTTCATCTATTCGTGAACCGAAGAAAAGATTTTCCTCCTGTTCATCAGGAACAGCGACGCAAATAAAATTGACATTCTTTAGATCTTTGGCAAGTACAATCTGAGGGCCATCATACTCCAGCAGAATTTCGCTAATCTGAATACGCGATCGCTTCATAGTCAGACCTTTGCTGGTAAAACATCAGTAATCAGGTTTAGTGGAGTGCACGCGGCGTAAATCCACCAATCACAATGTGACCCGTTACCCTTAAGAATCCTCCCACAATTAGCGGATAAAGTTAGGGCAGCTACGGCAGCATGCTGTTTAAATTTCGGCAACTTTGTCAATCCTCTTGCCGCATCGAGCGATGTGTTAATCGAGCATGCGTGTGCACGACAAACGAAATCGTCGTCCCGGCCTTCGGTCTTGATGGTACCGAGCTTTACCTGAGAGTAAAAGTCATTGATAGTCGGCGGATTGCCCCTCAGCAACCGATACACATGCAGCTCGTTGGGCTCAAACGCTTCTGCCGGTGGGCACTGCACGCCAAGCTCAGGCAACTGTTCGAAATACATCTGAGTTCGATCCTTTTTACTTTTTATAGTTCAGTCTATCAGCTAGTGGAGACTAGGAAAACAAAAAAATGCCAACTTGATATGTTTCATCGCTGTAGTAGTAGGTTGCACAGGAGAAGATGATTTACGTGGGCGTTGAGTAAAAAGGACCAGAAATGGACCAGAAACGAAAAAGGCTTACGCGGAAAATTCGCGTAAGCCTTTGTTTTTACTGGTAGGCCTCCCCGGAGTCGAACCGGGCACCAACGGATTATGAGTCCGCTGCTCTAACCAGGCATGAGCTAGAGGCCCAGAAATCGGGACAGTGGCTAGATAGACATCTCGCCACCCGCTCCAGCGGCGCGGTACCGTGAAGCAGAGTGGCGAGAGGATATTGCTTTTACACTAGAGCCGTCAAGCTTTCAATGGCGATCAGCCGAACAATCAGCTGCTGCCCTCGAGGAAGCTCTTCAGTTTGTCGGAACGCGACGGGTGGCGCAGCTTGCGCAGGGCCTTGGCTTCGATCTGGCGGATGCGCTCGCGGGTGACGTCGAACTGCTTGCCGACCTCTTCCAGCGTGTGATCCGTCGACATCTCGATGCCGAAGCGCATGCGCAGCACCTTGGCTTCGCGCGGGGTCAGCGAGTCCAGCACGTCCTTCACCACGCCGCGCATCGAGGCGTGCAGGGCCGCGTCGGACGGGGCCAGCGTGTTGTTGTCCTCGATGAAGTCGCCCAGGTGCGAATCGTCGTCGTCGCCGATCGGGGTTTCCATCGAAATCGGCTCTTTCGCGATCTTCATGATCTTCCGGATTTTGTCTTCCGGCATTTCCATCTTGATCGCCAGCGTCGCCGGATCCGGCTCGGCGCCCGTCTCCTGCAGGATCTGGCGCGAGATACGGTTCATCTTGTTGATGGTCTCGATCATGTGCACCGGAATACGGATGGTGCGCGCCTGGTCCGCGATCGAGCGGGTGATGGCCTGGCGGATCCACCACGTCGCATAGGTCGAGAATTTATAGCCGCGGCGGTATTCGAACTTGTCCACCGCCTTCATCAGGCCGATGTTGCCTTCCTGGATCAGGTCGAGGAACTGCAGGCCGCGGTTCGTGTACTTCTTGGCGATCGAGATCACGAGACGCAGGTTGGCCTCGGTCATTTCGCGCTTGGCCTTGCGCGCCTTCATTTCACCGGCCGCCATCTGGCGGTTGATGTTGCGCAGGTCCGGCAGCGGCAGCACGACGCGGGCTTGCAGGTCGATCAGGCGCTGCTGCAGCTCCTTGATGGTCGGGATGTTACGGCCAAGAATGGCGCTGTAGGCGTGGCCGGCGTTGACTTCGCCGTCGACCCATTCCAGGTTCGTCTCGTTGCCCGGGAAAACCTTGATGAAGTGGGCGCGCGGCATGCCGCAGCGGTTCACGGCGACATCCAGGATCTGCTTTTCGATGTGGCGCACCTCGTCGACCTGGCCGCGCAGGGTGTCGCACAGCTTTTCGACGACTTTCGCCGTGAAGCGGATGCCCAGCAGTTCGTTCGAGATGGATTCCTGGGCCTTGACGTAGGTCTTGGAGTTGTAGCCTTCCTTCTCGAAGGCCTTGCGCATCTTGTCGAACTGCTGCTCGATCTGGTGGAACTTGTCGAGGGCGGCGGCTTTCAGTGCTTCGAGCTGCTCAGCGGAGTAGCCGGCGGCGCCAGGGCTGGCGGCGGGCTCTTCTTCCTCTTCTTCTTCCTCTTCGCCAGCGTCCTCGTCGTCGTCCTCGTCGCTGTCGCTCGAGGAGGGGCCGACGGCGCTCGGCGAGGTGTCTTCCGATTCTTCCGGGTCGACCATGCCGTCGACGATTTCGTCGATCTTGATCTCGTCGTTCTCGATGCGCTGGGCGGCGGAGATGATTTCAGCGATCGTCACCGGGCAGGCCGAGATCGCCTGGATCATGTCGCGCAGGCCGTCTTCGATGCGCTTGGCGATCTCGATCTCGCCTTCGCGGGTCAGCAGCTCGACCGAGCCCATTTCGCGCATGTACATGCGGACCGGGTCGGTGGTGCGGCCGAAGTCGGAGTCAACGGTCGACAGCGCGGCCTCGGCGGCGGCCTCGGCTTCATCGTCGCTGGTGACGTTCGGGACGCTGTCGGACAGCAGCAGCGTTTCGGCATCGGGCGCGTGCTCGTACACGGCGATGCCCATGTCGTTGAAGGTGCCGATGATGCCTTCGATCGCTTCCGGATCGACGATGTTGTCGGGCAGGTGGTCGTTGATTTCCGCGTAGGTCAGGAAGCCGCGTTCCTTGCCGGACTTGATCAGCGCCTTGAGCTTCTGGCGCCGGATCTCGAGCTCTTCTTCGCTCGCTTCGGTGTCGGACGAGAACGCGTCTTTCAGCAAGGCTTTTTCTTTCGCCTTGCGGTCCTTGGCCTTGGCCTTGTCGACGGCCTTCAATTCGGCACGTTCGACGGCGTTCAGCGCGGCGACTTCGTCGTTCTCGGGCGTGAATTCCTTCGGCTTACGCCCACGGCGCCCCGGGACCTTCACGGTCGGCAGCACGTAGCCCGACGTATCGATGGCGGCCAGGGCGGCGGCATCGGTGGTCTGGCTGACGACAGGCGCGGCGCTCGTGCGAACTTCGGCCTTGTCTTGCGCGTTGTCCGCCTTGGCGGACGCTCTGGTGGATTTGGCAGCCACTTTGGGTTCGGGTTTCTTGGTTGGCACAGGCGCTTTCGATGTCACAACGACTAACTTTACGATGGTTAAAGATAAAGTTTTGTTACCTTACATCACCCTGCAGACAGCGTACAACACTGCCGCGCTAACTGAAACTCCACGCCGCTTTTGACACGAAAATCGTTTCAAAGGTTGCAATAGTTAGCGTTTTATTATAGCACGCACCCCTTTTTTTCCAAGTTGCACAAATCCTAATGGTCAACTACGCAACACCCCCTTAGCGCGGGGACATCGCAGCAGCGTCTTCCTGCTCCAGAACCTGCAGCAACGCTGTGATTTCACGATAGCGAGTGCTTACCTGATCTGGGGGCAGGCCGCCGGAAAGCAACTGGCTTTGCTCCTTTTTTAGTGCATCTTTCTTGATTTGCCTCACAGCACTAGCCAAGACGATACGTTCAGCCTCGGGGTCGGATTCGGACTCGGATGCGATCTTGGCAATGATGCTGTTGTAGGCATCGCTGCCCTCTTTCAACTGTTCGGACAGGGCGGCAAAGTTGCCGTATTCGCCAAGCGCTTGCGCCATCCCGACCAGGTAGCGCAAGTTGTCAGCCGACTCCTGTCCGAAGTGATCGAAGGCTTGCAGCGCCTCGTCATCGAGGCTCAGCGACAGCGCCGGATGCGCGACCAGGATCTGCTCGATCTGCGCCTGCAGCCCGACCGGTTCCGGCCGGCCCTGGCGCGGCGGCGCCTTTTTCGCCACCGATACCGGCCTGGATAGCTCGAACAGGCCTTCGATCTCGGCCGATGTCGATTCCGTCAGGCTGGCCAGCATGCGCACGATCTGCAGGCGCAAGGCGGATGGGGTCATCGCCTGCAGCAGTGGCTTGGCGTCGAACTGGGTCTTGGCGCGGCCTTCCGGCGTGGACAGGTCGTGTTCGCCCGTCACTTCGCGGATCAGGAACTGCGACAGCGGCATGGCTTCCGCCACTTCCTGGGCAAAGGCGTCGGCGCCGAATGCGCGCACATAGCTGTCCGGGTCGTGCTCTTGCGGCAGGAACAGGAACTGGATGGTCTTGTTGTCGCTCACCTGCGGCAGGCAGGCCTCCAGTGCACGGCGGGCGGCGCGGCGGCCGGCCTTGTCGCCGTCGAAGCTGAAGATGACGTTGTCGGTCTGGCGCAGCAGCTTTTGCACGTGGGTACTGGTGCAGGCGGTGCCGAGCGTGGCCACGGCTTGCGGGAAGCCGAGCTGAGCCAAGGCGACGACGTCCATGTAGCCTTCGGTCACCAGCACGTAGCCGGCGTCGCGGATCGCCTGGCGCGCCTCGAACAGGCCGTACAACTCCAGGCCCTTCTGGAACAGCGGCGTTTCCGGCGAGTTCAGGTATTTCGGTTCGCCACCGTCGAGCACGCGGCCGCCGAAGCCGATCACCTGCCCTTTCGTGTTACGGATCGGGAACATGATCCGTTCGCGGAAACGGTCGTAGCGCTTCTTGTTGCCGCCGTCCTCGTCGACCTTGTCGATCACCAGGCCGGACTCGACCAGGGCCAGCGCATCGTAGTCCTGGAACACCGAGCGCAGGTTGTCCCAGCCGGAAGGCGCGTAACCCATGCCGAAGCGGGCGGCGATCTCGCCGGTCAGGCCACGGTTCTTCAGGTAATTGATCGCGTTCGGTGCCTGGCGCAGTTGCGCACGGTAATAGTCGCAGGCCTGGGACAGGGCGTCGGTCATCGCCAGCGATTGCGCCTGCTGGGCGGCGCGCTGCTGGGGCGGGATCTTGTCGTCGGCGTCGGGCACGATCATGCCGACGTTCTGGGCCAGGTCCTTGACCGCCTCGACGAAGCCCATGCCCGAGTATTCGATCAGGAAGCCGATCGCGGTGCCGTGGGCGCCGCAGCCGAAGCAGTGATAGAACTGTTTGGTGGGGCTGACGGTGAAGCTGGGGGATTTTTCGCTGTGGAAAGGACAGAGGCCCATGTAATTGGCCCCGCCCTTTTTCAGCTGAACGTAGCGCCCTACCACGTCGACGATGTCGACGCGGTTGAGCAAATCGGTAATGAATGATTGCGGAATCACTTGGCTTACACAGTGTTTGTCTCAGGTCAGACTATACCGCAGGGCTCGCTACAAATTGATTTGCAACAAGCAAGGACCTCGTAGAGCCCTTTTGTGGTACATCAGGCGCCCGACAGCGCTTTCTTAACGAGGTTCGATACAACGGTCATGTCGGCACGGCCAGCCAGTTTCGGCTTGACGATGCCCATCACCTTGCCCATGTCCTGCGGACCGGCGGCGCCCGATGCGGCGACGGCGGCGGCGACTTCGGCGGCGATCTCGTCGCTTGATAAGCCGGCCGGCATGTAGGCGACCAGCACGTCGAGCTCGGCCTTTTCGATCTCGGCCAGGTCCGGACGGTTGCCGGCTTCGAATTGCGTGATCGAGTCCTTGCGCTGCTTGATCATCTTCTCGACGATGGCGATGGTCTGCTGGTCGTTCACTTCGATCTGCTCGTCGACTTCCTTGCGCTTGATCTCGGCCAGCAGCAGACGGATGGTGGCCAGCTTGCCGGCTTCCTTGGCACGCATGGCGGCTTTCATGTCGTTGGAGATTTGTTCTTTCAGGCTCATGGCGTCCTCGGGGATGGATGGGTGCAAACAACAAAACCCGCCGCGGTCACAACCAGGGCGGGTTCAAGAGACTTCTAGCAGCTACCGGGAACGGGAAAATTCCCGCGATCACCGGATTGTGGCCGGCTGGACAGTCTTAGTACAGTTTCTTCGGCAGTTGCTGGCTGCGGATGCGCTTGTAGTGGCGCTTCACGGCAGCGGCGAGCTTGCGCTTGCGCTCTGCAGTTGGCTTTTCGTAGAACTCGCGAGCGCGCAGTTCAGTCAGCAGACCGGTTTTTTCGATAGTGCGCTTGAAGCGACGCATAGCGACTTCGAACGGCTCGTTTTCTTTAAGGCGGATAGTGGTCATGTAAAAATCAAACCGTTGGATTTAGGGAAGAACGAAATTCTAGCAGCTTTTGACAAGTAGTGGAAGAGTTTACTGAGATGTGCTGAATTAGCCACATGCTGCGCTGGGGGTGGCTCGGCGCTGGTTTGCGTGCATGCGTTCGTGGGGCTGTTGCCTGCGCTGCCATGGGTGTCTTGAGTCCGCGTGGGCTCGGGAGCCCACCCTAATGTGATGGACTCCACCCTCCTGATATCGGCATCATTGTGCCAAGCGTGCCAGATTGGGCTGGCAAGCTAAAACAAGAGGGGGAGTCACCATGAATGCTAGCGCAAAAGTGGTTGGTTTGGATATTGCGAAGGACGTGTTCTTCGCGGTCGGGCTCGATGGACACGGCAAGCGGGTGTTCAAGCGTAAGCTTTCTCGAGACCAGGTGCTTGCGCAGTTCGCGCAGATGGCCCCGGCGATGATTGGTATCGAAGCCTGCGCAGGTTCGCATTACTGGGCACGCAAGCTCGTGGAAATGGGGCACGACGCCAAACTGATTGCGGCCCAACACGTCAGGGCATATGTCACTGGTAACAAAAACGACATGAACGACGCTGCTGCAATTGCCGAGGCACGCTCGCGCGGTTCGACCAAGTATGTGCCGATCAATACGGCTGCACAGCAAGATTTACAGATGCTGCACCGCGCTCGCAGCGCCCTGATGACAGAACGGGTGGCGATGATCAACAGGATCCGGGCATTTGCCGGCGAATATGGCCGGGTATTTCCCAAGCGCGTGGAAAGATTGCGCGACGGACTGAAAGCATGGCTGAACGATCCGGACAATGGTTTGTCTGGTATGGCCCTGGAGACATTCCGGGAGCTCAAGGCCCAGCTGGACGACAAGGACGAGAGGATTCAGGCGTACGACCGACGTTTGAATCAGGCAGCCAGGTCGGAACTGGCGAAGAAACTGATGGAAGTGCCGGGTGTAGGGCCGTTGACGGCAACGGCAGTGCAGGCAACGATCGCCGATCCGCACCACTACAAGAGCGCGCGAGACTTTGCAGCGAATTTAGGCCTCGTGCCACGCGAGCATAGCAGTGGAGGCAAGCAGCGCTTGTATGGCATTACCTGCAGGGGCGACAGCTACCTGCGCACCCTGCTCATACACGGAGCGCGCAGTGCGCTGAGAGCAGCAAGCGGCAAGCCCGACAAGCTGCTGCAATGGGCAACAAGGCTGGCAGAACGGCGCAGTTTCAACGTTGCCGCGACTGCGCTGGCCAACAAGATGGCCAGGGTGATCTGGGCGTTGATCGCGCACGGACGTCCTTATGTTCCGGCCTGGTCGAAAGACACGCCCAGGCCGGCCTGAAAAGACTGTCGAGTAACTCAGCAACAACAAGGAGCAACTGCCAAGTTTGCGACGAGAAAAACGAATGATGCCAACAGGTCGGACCGGCGTCGGGTGAATCCGTAAACTGTAGTGGCCATCAAGGCCGTCACCCTATGAGGATCCTGACGCGCGTATCACATCAGGGCCAGAGCACTGGAAACGCTCAACATACAGGCCGAATAGATACAAGCAAACTCTTCCTAACGGCAAAAATTCAATCTTCTTCTTGCAAATCGGGTGGAGTCCATAGATACGGGACATGCCGCGGGCCGCTGGCGCGGAAGGAGTAGAAACGCCGCGGACTGCTGGCTCGGAAGAAACCGGACGTTGCCGTTGTTTACACGCTCTGGCCGGCGGCGAAGCCGGAGGCCCAGGCCCACTGGAAGTTGTAGCCGCCGAGCCAGCCGGTGACGTCGACGGTTTCACCGATGAAATACAGGCCGGGAACCTTGTTCGCCATCATCGTCTGCTGGGACAATTCTCGGGTGTCGACGCCGCCCAACGTCACTTCGGCCTTGCGGTAGCCTTCCGAACCGGTCGGGACGATCGCCCAGCGGTTGATGGCGTCGCCCAGCTTGCGCAGCTTGGCGTCGGGCATGTCGGCCAGGCGGGCGTCGGGGGCGAAACCGTTGGCGAGCAGCAGGCCCTCGGCCAGGCGCGCCGGCAGCCACTGCGCCAGCACGTTGCCGAGCTGCTTCTTGACGGTCGTCTTCGCGCCGATCAGTTCCTCGGCCACGTCCATTTCCGGCAACAAATCGAGCACGATCGGCGTGCCCGGCTGCCAGTAGCTGGAAATCTGCAGGATCGCCGGGCCCGACAGGCCGCGGTGGGTGAACAGCAGGTCTTCGCGGAAGTAGCCCTTCCTTGCACCCTTGCCCTTGCCGGAACCGGTCGAAACGTCGACCTCCAGTGCGATGCCGGCCAGCGGCGCGAACGGGGCCCAGCTCGGGCCGTCGAAGGTCAGCGGCACCAGGCCCGGACGCGGCTCGATCACCTTCAAATCGAACTGGGTCGCGATGCGGTAGCCGAAGTCGGTCGCGCCGATCTTCGGGATCGACAGGCCGCCGGTGGCGATCACCACGCTGGCGGCGGCGATCTCGCCGTGGTCGGTGGCGATGACGAAGCCCGCTTCCTGGCCTTCTGCGCGCCGGTCGATCGATTCGACCTTGCACGGCATGCGCCAGCTGACTTCGCCCTTCAGGCATTCCGATTTCAGCATCTCGATGATCTGCTCGGCCGAGTCGTCGCAGAACAGCTGGCCGCGGTGCTTTTCGTGCCAGCCGATGCGGTAGCGCTTCACCAGCGCCAGGAAATCCTGCGCCGTGTAGCGCGACAGCGCGCTCTTGCAGAAGTGCGGATTCTCGGACAGGTAGTTCTGGTGGGTGGCGCCGACGTTGGTGAAATTGCAGCGTCCACCGCCGGAAATGCGGATCTTTTCCGCCAGCTTGCCGGCATGGTCTATCAGCACCACGCGCTTGCCGCGCTGGCCGGCCACGGCCGCGCACATCATCCCGGCCGCGCCCGCGCCGATTACCGCTACATCGAATTGTTTTGCCATGCCTGCCGCCCTGCCCTCGCAGGTTCCCGTGAATCGCCAAACCTGCCATTGTAAACGCTTGCGGCGGCCGTGTCCGCTGGTCTTCGCATCGGCGGGCACCCTCCTCAGCCTTCGCCGGCGCGCCGCACCTCCAGATCGCGGCCATTGAGGATCGTGCCCTCGGGGCCGATCGTGACCGCCTGTCCGGCGCCCTCGACCAGGCCCAATCGCGCGAGCTGCTCGGGGTCGACGCGCAGCCGGTACGCGCCCGGGAAGACGCCGGTCAGGACGTAGTAGCCGTCGGCGCCGCTGCCGATGGTCGCGGCGACCTTGCCGCCGGCGTCGACCAGCTGCAACCGCAGGTCGCCGATGGGACGGCGCGTGCCGCCGGCGGCCAGGTAGGTCGTGCCGTCCACCTCGCCGGTCAGGCTGACCGCGAAATCGACCTGGCTGACCTTGCCCGGGCGCGGCACGATGCGCACGCCGCGCCGTTGCGGCTGCCATTGCGGGTCTTCGAGCGTGTCGGGGTCGAGCCCGATGTCGGTGTGGCGGTTGGCCGGCAGGCGCGCCAGCCAGGCCAGGCCGGCCCCGTCCGTGCGCGCGCCGTAGCGGGCGCCGTTGACGGTGAAGCCGGCGCCCTTGATCGCCTCTTCGTCCTCGTCCATGACCCCGTTCTGGTTGGCGTCGACGAACACGCGCAGCGAGGCCGCGCCCATGCCGGCCATCGGCTGCGCCTCGCGCAACAGGCGCGCCGTGCGCGGCTCCAGCCCCATGGCCATGAACAACTGCACGCCGAGGCCGTAGGCACCGCGGTTCGCATAAAAGGCGTTCACGCCGAGGCCGAAACTGCCCAGGCTCTTGTTCAGCGCCGCCGTCCACTGCAGCTCGCGCTCCCGGAACAGGCGCGTCGCCCCCAGGTTCAGCAGATAGCTCTGGCCGAGGCGCCAGTCGGTCGAGACGGCCGCGCTGGCCAGCTGCTTTTCCGGCGCCAGCGTGTAGTGCAGCTGGCCGGCGACGCCGACGCCGGCCACCCTGCGGCTGAGCTGGAACTGGCCGTCGGCGCGCCTGGTTCCGGCCGGCGCCCTGTCATTCGGCACCCCGCTTGCGAGCGACTGCCAGCGCAGCGTATTGCTCAGCGCCGTGCCGTCGCGATAGGCCGACAGCCGGGCCTGGACGTCGCGCTGCTCGGCGCCGGAAGCGAGCAGGTCGCGCCGCAGCTGCAGCGACAGCGGGAAGACGTTGGCGGCGCCCAGCGCCAGCACGCCCTCGGCGCGCACTTCGTCGCGGATGCGCACCGGGTCGCTTGCCGGCCTGAAGACCTCGCTGTTGAAGTCGTCCAGGCGGGCGCGGCTGGCTGTCAGCGCGATGGGGCCGATGCGGGTCTTCAGCCCCAGCTGGGCGAGCCGGCCGCCGTCGTCGGCGCGCACCGCGTCGGCAGTCACGATCAGTCTGCTCCAGTAGCTGCGCAGGCCCAGGCTGGTATAGCTGCGCATGGCGTCGAACAGCGGCAGGCGCTGCCAGCCGGCGACAAGGTTCAGGTGCGCGCCCGCGCCCCACTCGACCCTGGCCAGGGCGCGCACCTGGCCGTCGGCGTCGCGATGCGCGGCCAGGTCGTAGAACAGCGCACCGCGTGGCAGCGCCGTCTGCTCCAGCAGGAAAGAACGGCGCTCGACCCGCGTCTGGCCGAGCGGCCCGTGGAATACCAGGCGAAATTCGTTCGGGCCATAGGTCAGCGGCTGGTCCGCGAAGCTGTACATGCCGCTCGGCCCCGACTGCTGCAGGCCGACCAGCGCGTCGTTGTAGTACAGCTCGACGTCCCAACCGGGCGGCAGGCCGCCCTGCAGCGTGTGGCGGTCGTAGCTGGCCGGCTGGTCCAGCGGCCGGTTGCCGAGCGCGATGCCGTCTCCGGCCGCGCTGGTGAGCGAGACGTTGGCCACGCCGGGCACCGGCACGCTGCCGACGAGGACGCTGCGCGCCCCCAGCGGTCCGAGCAGGCCGGCGTCGGGATCCTTGCGCCCGAGCGTCAGGCGCAGGCCGGTCGAGGGCGCGCGGCGGTTGCGGTTGAGGTACAGCGCCGCCTCCATGCCCAGCAGGTCGGCGGTCAGGTAGGTGGTGGTGGAGACGTCGGTGCTGCGCGCGTCGGTACTGTGCTGCGGGCCGCGCCGGTCGAGCGTGAACCCGAGCGTCTGGTCGACGAAGGGAACATCGGCCAGGCGATAGGGCGTGTCCAGGCGCGGATAGCCGGGGTCGACATACCCGCCCGGCATGCCCGGCAGGCTGCCGTGGCGGCGCCTTGCGAGGCGCGCCTGCAAGGGCAGCTGTTCGCGCGGGCGCACCTTCAGGACCAGGCCCGACATGTCGAGGTCGAGGTCGACCGGGAGCCAGCGTGCCAGCAGCCGGCTCGCCACGTAGATGTCCTCGTCCTGCACCAGGAACTGCGCGGGGTCGAGCGCCTCGCGCCGGCCGGCCAGGTCGACCACGCGGCCGGGCAGGTCGAGGCTGAAATGGCGTTCCTCGGCCAGGATGTAGCCGCTGGCCCGGCCCGCGTCCGGCGCCACCCGGATGGCCAGGGTCAGCAGGCGCGCCATCTCGCCCAGCGGCAGGTAGATGTCGCGCCCGAGTTCGTAGGCGCTGACCGCGTCGGACAACTGCTCGCTGCCGAGGCGCACCTCGAGCAGGACCAGGGCCGCTTCGCTTTTCTGCACGGGCGCAGGCGCAGCCGGGGGCGCCGCGCGCAGCGGCGCCGGCAGCGCCAGCGCTGTCAGCGCAACGACGGCAAGGCCGGTTCGAAACGGCTGCATGGCCGGAAGTGCGGCGCTGGCCGCCGCCGCACCCTGTTCCTTACGGCAGCGCCAGGCTGGCCTGGGCCAGCAGCTTGCCGCCGGCCTCGGGCCGGTCGCGGTAAGCGACCTCGATCGTGCCGCCGGCCAGCGCCACCCCGGCCGGCACCTGCAGCGGCAGCGCCGCCTTGCGCAGGCGGTTCGGCGTGTACACGGCGATGCCGCTCACCTGGCCCAGGCTGTGCGGCTTGCCGTTCTTCGGCGTGAAGGTGACTTCGATGTCGCCATATACCGAGCTGGCGCCTTCGCGCTCGAACTGCATGGCCAGCAGCGGGTGCTTGCCTTCGCCCGGCTGCAAAGCCAGCCCAGCCAGCTTCACGCTGGCGCCGCCGCTGCCATGGCGGACGATCACCGGCACCGAGGCGCCCACCAGGGCGTTCATGATCACGCCGATCCCCTTCCCGCTGGCCGCCTGGTTTTCGATGCTGGCATTGGCGGCGACCTCGGGCAGCTTCTCGAACTGCAGGTGCGAACGGTATTCGCCCTCGGCCAGCTCGGCGGGTTTGCGCAGCATGACGCGCACGGTCTGCGCCATGCCCGGCTGCAGGGTGACCTGGCGCGGCGAGAAGCGCAGCATCTCGTCGGCGAATCGTTCGCCGTCCTGCTCCCGCTCGGCCGGCGCGAACTGGCCGGTCTCGCTCATGCGGCGGTTCACCAGCGCGATGCGGTAGCTGGCCGGCTTGCTGCCGGTATTGATCAGTTCAATCTGTGCCGCGCGCGCGTTCTTCTCGAACACGATCCGGGTCGGGTGCAGCATCAGCTCGGCGCGGGCGGGCAGGAACAGCGCGAACAGCAGGCAGGCCAGCGCGCTGCGCGTCCAGCGCAGGCGAAGCAGGCAGACGGATGCGGACGCGAGATACACCATGACGAAGTCCTTTCGCTGCGGGCACATGGCGGCGCAGATCATTGGTAGTTGACGATCAGGGAAAAGCTGCCCGCGTAGTTGCCGGGCGCCTGGTTCGGCGCCACCGTCAGCGTCGCACCGACCGCCAGCGTCGTGCCGCCGGCCGGGATCGCCGACAGCTCGGCGGGCGTGTGGACGAAGCCGTCGACCGCCATGCTGTGGGCGCCGCTGACGAGGCGGGTGACGCCGTTGGGCGGCAGCGACACGATGACGGCCATGCCGGGGTCCTCGCCCCTGCGCCCGAGGCTGAACGCCGCCTGGCCCGCATTCGGGGAGTTCAGCAGGACCACGCCGCCCGTGCGCGAACGCAGGCCGCCGGGAGTCAGGACCACGGTGCCGCCGCTGCCGGCGACGAAGCGGCCGAAATCGAGGCCGCGGATATTGACCAGGTTGAGGTCCTGCTGCTGCGCGGGCGCGGGACGCGCGGCGACCGCGAGCAGCGCCAGGCAGGCGATGCGCGCGGTCGCGAGGAAGCGATAGCGGCGTGGCGGCATGGTCGGGAGCGGCGGCGCCGCTCCTCGCCCTAGTTGTACTCGACGGTTGCCGAGACGGTGCCGGTATAGGTGCCGGCCGCCTGCGCGGCGCCCACCACCAGCTCGCCGCCGACGAAGATGCTCTGGGTGCCGGCGGTCAGCGCGCCGCTGGCGACGTTGCCGGAAGTGATGGCGCCGCCGACCAGGTCGCTCACCGTGGTAAAGGCCATCGTGTTGGTTCCCGAGGTCAGCTCGGTCGAGCCGCCCAGCGAAATCGAATAGGTCGCGCCTGTCGCGCCTTCGACGTCGAACCTGGCCGCGGTGACCGTCCCGGCCATCAGCACCGCACCGCCGCCGGCGACGCGGGCGCCGTTCGGGCTGATCGTCACGGTGCCCGGCGTGGAGCCGCCGGCGAAGGCGCCGAACGACAGGTCCGCGGCCTTGGTGATCTTGATCGGTTCGACGACGATGCTGGTCGAGTCGGCGGACACGGTGGCGGCGATGGCGCTGCCGGCGCCGGCGACAGCCAGCGCCAGCGCGGCGAGACGCAAACCATGGGAAATCGGGAAAGTCTTGTTCATGCTGGTCATCCTTCGGGTTGGAGGGCCGGCGCGTGCCGTGCCTGTGGGAGCGAGACCGAACGCGATCGTATCGATGAGGTCGAACGAATTGTCTTACGGTATCGTTTTTCTATACTGCAAGAAAACAGGCGCAGCGTTTTTGCCGCAGATCAGCTAACGGCCGGTATCCCGAAGATGAACGAAGGGGCGTAGGGTGGGCAGGTCTCCTGCCCACGCGTTCAAACCGCGCTTCCCGGCCCGCGCCGTGGCATACCAGCGTGCGTTGAACGCGTGGGCGGAGAATCCGCCCACCCTACGGGTAGGCCGAGATCAGGCGCGCAGGGCGCGCGCCGCGCGCACGCATTCGGCCACCTGGACCAGGATCGGGCGCGGCACCGGCGCCTCGCCGCGCAGGGCGGCGCCGATCCAGGCCGCGGTCGCGGCGGCGTCGCGGGCGCCGGGCACCTCGGCCAGCGCGTCGGTGGGCGCGTCGCGCTCGACCAGCACGGTGCGGGTGCCGGCGTGGAACCAGTCGATCTGCGGGGCGCGGTGCGGATTGGCCACCGTCTCGCCCTCGGTACCGCGCATCAGGAAGGCGTCGCCGCGCGCGCCTGGTGCGGCCGTGGTGAAGTATTCGCCCAGGGTCTCCAGGTATTCCGGATGGGTGTAGGAGACCAGGCGCATGGCCGGTCCCTCGAAGGGTTGCAGGATCTTGACCAGCGTGTGGGTGGAATTGCGCACGCCGAGGATGCGGCGCAGCGACAGCTGGTGGGCGAGCGCCGGCGCCAGTGTCTCGATTGGCATGAAGGCCGGGCGGCGCGCGGCGAAGGCGTCCTGCAGGTCGGCGCTGGAGCCGGCTTCGGCCAGCCCCATCTCGAACAGGATCTCGGCCGTGGTGACGCGCCCCGGGTCGCTGCGCACGCCGTGCACCAGCACCGGCACGCCCTCGCGCGCCAGCAGCAACGCGAGCAGCGGCGTCAGGTTGGCCAGCTTGCGCGCGCCGTTGTAGCTGGGGATCAGCACCGGCGCGAATTCGCCCGGCGGACTGGGAAGCGGCGCGAAGGAGCGCTCGGCGGCGTCCATGAAGCCGGCCAGTTCCTCGACGGATTCGCCCTTGATGCGCATGGCGAGCAGGATGGCGCCCAGCTCGAGATCGGAGACGCGGCCCTCGAGCATGGCGCCGTATAACAGGGCGGCGTCCTCGCGCGTCATGCTGCGGGCGCCCTTGACGCCGCGGCCGATCTCCTTGATGAAGCGGGCGGCAGGGAATGGTTGATGATCGGTGTGCATGGCGCTAGCTTACACCGTTGCGCCGCGGTGTCGCTCCCTCATGGCTTTTGACCTGTCCGCTGCAAATATGCATTTTTGGCGCTACACTGGCCCATCCGACTTGCCTCACGGACGCATCATGCTGATTACACCAGATATCGAAAACACCAACGTCACCTCGTTCGGGCGCATGCCGACCCCGACCGAACTGCACGCCAAGCTGCCGCTCACCGAGCGCGCTTTCACCACCGTCATGCAGAGCCGCGCCGCCCTGCGCGACATCCTCGACCGCAAGGACAAGCGCCTGTTCGTGGTCGTCGGCCCCTGCTCGATCCACGATCCGGAAGCAGGCCTGGACTATGCGCGCCGCCTGAAGAAGCTGCAGGAAGAAGTGGCGGAGACGATGCTGCTGGTGATGCGGGTGTACTTCGAAAAGCCGCGCACCACCACCGGCTGGAAGGGTTACATCAACGATCCGTTCATGGACGACTCGTTCCAGGTCGACGTCGGCATGGAACGCGCGCGCCGCTTCCTGCTCGACGTCTGCGAGCTGGGCCTGCCCACCGCGACCGAGGCGCTCGACCCGATTTCGCCGCAATACCTGGGCGATTTGATCGCCTGGACCGCCATCGGCGCGCGTACGACTGAATCGCAGACCCACCGCGAGATGTCCTCCGGCCTGTCGACCCCGGTCGGCTTCAAGAACGGCACCGACGGCGACGTGGGCATCGCGATCAACGCCGTGCTGTCCTCGGCCAATCCGCACGCCTTCCTGGGCATCAACGACAAGGGCGTCGCGGCGATCGTGCGCACCCGCGGCAACGCCTACGGCCACGTGGTGCTGCGCGGCGGCGGCGACCGTCCGAACTACGATTCGGTGTCGGTCACCATCGCCGAGCAGGCCCTGAAAAAGGCCGGGCTGCCGGCCAACCTGGTGGTGGACTGCTCGCACGCGAACAGCTACAAGAAGCCGGAATTGCAGCCACTGGTGATGTCGGACGTGATCCAGCAGATCCGGCACGGCAACCGCTCGCTGGTCGGCGTGATGATCGAATCGAACATCGTCGCCGGCAACCAGCCGATCCCGGCCGACCTGACGCAGCTGAAGTACGGCTGCTCGGTGACCGACGGCTGCATCGGCTGGGAGGATACGGTGGAGATGCTGCAGCGGGCGCACAAGGAGCTGCTGCAGCGTCCCTGATGGGTTCCGTAGGGTGGGCTCTCGAGCCCACGCGGTCTCATCGGTTGCGAACACGCGGCGCCTGTCGCTACCGGAGCGTGCAGGGATGATCGTTATGACACGATCAGTGCCGAACAATATCCACCGCAGATACGCGACCGGTCAGACCGCGTGGGCACAAGTGCCCACCCTACGCCCCCCTCTACAACACCGCCGCCGGTATTCCCTCGCCGGCCACAGCACCGCGCGCCCGGGTGCTTTACAATGTCGAATTCCGCTTTCCCCTTCCGTCTGTTCCCATGATTGTTCTCGGCGTCGAATCCTCCTGCGATGAAACCGGCTTGGCTCTGTACGATACCGAGCGCGGCCTGCTGTCCCATGCCCTGCATTCGCAGGTCGCCATGCACGAGGAGTACGGCGGCGTGGTGCCGGAACTGGCCTCGCGCGACCACATCCGGCGCGCCCTGCCCTTGCTCGAACAGACGCTCGACAAGGCCGGCATCGCGAAAAACGACATCGACGCCATCGCCTACACCCAGGGACCGGGTCTGGCCGGCGCGCTGCTGGTCGGCTCCTCGGTCGCCTGCAGCCTGGGCTTGGCGCTCGACAAGCCGGTGCTCGGCGTGCACCACCTCGAGGGCCACCTGCTTTCGCCGCTGCTGGCCAGCGAGCGCCCCGACTTCCCCTTCCTCGCCCTGCTGGTCTCGGGCGGGCATACCCAGCTGATGCGCGTCGACGGCGTCGGCCGCTACACCCTGCTCGGCGAGACCCTGGACGACGCCGCCGGCGAAGCTTTCGACAAATCGGCCAAGCTGCTCGGCCTGGGCTATCCGGGCGGGCCGGCGATTTCGCGCCTGGCCGAATTTGGCGACCCGAGCGCCTACACCCTGCCGCGCCCGATGCTGCACTCGAAGGACTTCAACTTCAGCTTCTCGGGCCTGAAGACGGCGGTGCTCACCGTCGTCAAGAATCACGACGAAAAGGTCATCGCCAACATCTGCGAACAGGACAAGGCGAACATCGCGCGCGGGTTCGTCGATGCGATCGTCGACGTGCTGACCGCGAAATGCGTCAACGCGCTACGCCACACCGGCCTGAAACGCCTGGTGATCGCCGGCGGCGTCGGCGCCAACAAGCAGCTGCGCGCAGCGCTGGACGCGGCGGCCGCCAAGCGCAAGTTCCGCGTCTACTATCCCGAGCTGGAATTCTGCACCGACAACGGCGCCATGATCGCCTTTGCCGGCGCCATGCGCCTGGAGAGGAACCCGGCGCTGGCGACGCGCGATTACGCCTTCAACGTGCGGCCGCGCTGGCCGCTGGACGAGCTCGAAGCGGCCTGAACACGGCCGGATGGCGGCCTGGCCGCGGCCCGATTGCGACCCGATTGCGGCCTGGCCGCGGCCCGATGGCGGCCCGATTGCGGCCCGATTGCGGTTGTTTGACGCCGCGCCAGCGGTGAACTTGCAACGCTGACATCGATCCTACCGTGTGACCGCGCCATGCCAAAGGATGGCAATATTTGGCGGTTCAGTTTTCGGAGGTTCTACATGCGCGTCGTCAGTTGGAACATTCATTGGGGGTGTGGGAGAGACGGGCGCATCCGTATCCACGCCATCATCGATGTGCTGCGCAAGCTCAATCCCGACGTCATCTGCCTGCAGGAAGTAGCAGCCAATCACCCCGAGCTCGAAGGCAGCGCCAGCGCCAACCAATTCAAGCAACTGTCCGGCGCCTTCGGCGGCTACCACGCGGTCGAATACGCCCCGAGCGAAATTTATCGCAACAATGTTCCCCGCCTGTTCGGCAACCTGATCCTTTCCAAATTCCGCATCACCCAGGCGCACCGCCACCTGCTGCCCTGGCCGGCCGACCCGGCGCATTCGCCGGGCATGCCTCGCGGGGCGATCGAAGTCGTGCTCGACACGCCGCGCTCCAAGTTGCGGCTGGTTACTACCCACCTGGAATACCATTCGCAGCTGCAAAGAAGCGCCCAGGTGCGCCGGCTGCGCGAACTGCATGCCCAGGCCTGCGCGCGGGCGCGCGCCTTCCAGCCGAATCCCGGCATGGATGCGCCCTACCAGCTCGGGCTGTTGCCCGACTCGGCGATTTATTGTGGAGATTTCAATTTGCAGCCGGAGTCGCCGGAATATGCCGAGCTGGTCGCGCCGGCGGCCGCGGGCGAGCTGGCGCTGGTCGACGCCTGGCGCGTACGCCACCCGGACCACGCGCGTGCGCCGACGGCCGGGCTGCATGGCTTTGCTTGGCCCGAGAAGCCGGATTGCTACGATTATTTCTTCGTGACGGAAGACCTGGCGCCGCGCATCGCGGAGATCGAGGTGCAGTCGGAAACCTCGGCGTCGGATCACCAGCCGATCGTGCTGGATCTGGTTTGAGGTTCGTGGCCGATCTGTTGAAGCGCTAGCGGTTTGCCGGCCTTGCGGCCGAGCGCCGCGCTGGCGTCATGCTGGCGTTCGCGTGGGCACGAGTGCCCACCCTACGGTTTCCGCCGCGTGTGGTGAACAACGATGGCTGTTCCTTGAGTTAGCTGGGATCGTTGGGTGGGCACCCGTGCCCACGCGGAACGCCGCGTCGAGTTTGCGGACTGACTGCCGCGGAGTCGGCGCAGAAGCGCCGTCTCCACACATCACCCCAGCTGCGCCTCGCCCTGCGCCGCGATCTCGCGCAGCGCGCGCTCGAACACTTCCGGCGGCTGGCCGCCCGAGATCAGGTGGCGCTGGTTGATGACGATGGCCGGCACCGAGCGGATGCCGGCGCGCTGGAAGAAGTATTCGGCTTCGCGCACTTCGTCGGCGAATTCGCCCGATTCCAGGACGCGCCTGGCCTCGGTGGTGTCCAGCCCGACCTGCCCCGCCACGCGTACCAGCAGCTCGCGCGAGCTGGGGTCTTCGCAGTGGGTGAAATAGGCCTCGAACAGCGCCAGCTTGAGCGCGTGCTGGCGGCCCTGGGACTCGGCCCAGTGCAGCAGGCGGTGGGCGTCGAAGGTGTTGTAGATGCGGCCGCGGCGCGCCATGTCGAAGGTGAAGCCGACCGCTTCGCCGCGCTGGCGGATGGTTTCGCGCGACTGGACCTGCTGCTCGAGCGTGGCGCCGTACTTCTCGGTGATGTGCTCGACGATGTCCTGGCCCTCCGGCCCCATGTCCTGGTTCAGCTCGAATGGCTGGAAGTGCAGGTCGACGGTGACCTCGGGCGCGACGCGCGCGATCGCCTGCTCCAGCGACTTGAGGCCGATCGCGCACCACGGGCACGATACGTCCGACACGAAATCTATCCTCAATTGCTTGCTCACGCTACACCGCCTTCCTGAAATGAATACCGGCGCACAACGCGCCGGTCTCCGCCCCATATGGGCCTGCTTGCCGCGGTATCAAGTTACTTTTTCTTGGCGCCCGCCGCCTTGCTGCCGATGCGCGACTCCTTGCCGGCGATCAGGTTGCCGATGTTCTTCGCGTGACGGAAGATCAGCAGCGCGCTCATCGCGGCCACGGCGAACAGGATCTCGTTCACGCCGAACAGCAGGCCGTAATAGAAAGGCGCGAAGAGCGAGGCGATCAGCGCCGCCAGCGAGGAATAGCGGAAGGCGTAGGCCACGACCAGCCAGGTGACCAGGGTCGCCAGGCCGAGCCAGACGTTCAGGCCGAGCAGCACGCCGAGCGCGGTCGCCACGCCCTTGCCGCCCACAAAGCGGAAGAACACCGGCCACAGGTGGCCCAGGAACACCGCGATCGCCACCAGCGCGACGCCGCCGCGCTCGATGCCGACTTGCTCGCCGAACTGCACCGCCAGCCACACGGCCAGCCAGCCCTTGGCGGCGTCGCCGACCAGGGTGGCGATCGCCGCTTTCTTGCTGCCGCTGCGCAGCACGTTGGTGGCGCCCGGGTTCTTCGACCCGTAGGTGCGCGGGTCGGACAGGCCGAACAGGCGGCTCATCACGACGGCAAAGGAAACGGAGCCGAGCAGATAGGCGGCAACGACGGCGATCAAGGTATTCATGTTATCTCTCTATTATTTCCCGTATGGAACGGGCTCGTGAATATACACCAGCCCGCAGCGCCGCGATAGTCAGTCGGCCAGCGCACACTGCACCGGTTTCGCGCCCAGCACGTCGACCAGCACGTCCGGCGCCATGCCGACCAGGTAGCCGCGCCGCCCGCCGTTGATGTAGATTTTCCCCAGCGCGAGGATGCTTTCCTCGACGTAGACCGGCATCGCCTTGCGCGTGCCGAAGGGCGAGGTGCCGCCCACCAGGTAGCCCGAGTGGCGCTGGGCCACCTCCGGCTTGCACGGCTCGACCGATTTGCAGCCGATGGCGCGCGCCAGGTTCTTGGTCGAGACCTTGCAGTCGCCGTGCATGAGCACGATCAGGGGGCGCGCCGCCTCGTCCTGCATCACCAGGGTCTTGACGACGTCGTGTTCGGGCACGCCCAGTGCGCGCGAGGACACGGCCGTGCCGCCATGCTCCTCGTAGGCGTAGGGATGCTCGGAAAAAGGCACTGCATGCTTGCGCAGGAACCCGGTCGCGGGTGTTTCTGAAACGTGCTCTTTCTTGGCCATGCGTGATACGCTAAACACTGGAATAAAGGGGTTTCTATTATGCAGCAAGAAATACGTTTTGCGACCTTCAACGTCTGCAACCTGGCGCCGCCAGGTGTGAAACTCTACGACAACTTGCTGCCCACGACACACGAGGAATACGAGGCCAAGCTGAACTGGACGGCGCGCCAGATCGACCTGCTCGATGCCGACGTGATCGGCTTCCAGGAAATCTTTTCCCAAGCCACGCTGCGCGAAGTGCTGGCGCGTACCCGGCGCTACCGCGAAGCCTTCCACGCCGGTTTCGACCCCGACCCGGCCGCGATGCGCCTGACCCCGAGCGTTGCCCTGGTCTCGCGCCTGCCGCTGGTCTCGCCTGCTCCCCTGGCCGGATTCCCGCGCGGGATCGAGCTGCCGCCGGGCAGCCGCGACGCGGCCCGCTTCACCCGTGCGCCGCTGCATGCCGTGGTCCAGGCGACGCCCGACGTGGCGGTCGACGTGGTGGTGGTGCACCTGAAATCGCGCCGGCCCGACTACCGCACCGGCGACACCGGTGAAGACCCGGCCCTGTATGCGCTGGCCTGCCTGCGTTCCCTGATCCGGCGCGGCACCGAGGCCGCGGCCCTGCGCGTGCTGCTCACCGAGATGGGCCGCGCCAACCGCCGCCCGCGCGTGGTGCTGGGCGACTTCAACGACGTCGCCGATTCCGTCACCACCAGCATCGTGCTCGGCGCCGGCACGCCGCTGGGCGACCGCCTGTACGACGCCAGCCAGGTGCAGCGCCGGGTCGACCATGCACGCCACCTGGGCTTTTCGAGCGTGCACGAGGGCCATTACTCGACCATCGACCATATACTGGTATCGGAAGAATTCAATGCCGCGCTGCCGAACGCGATCGGCGAGGTGATCGACGTGCTCTACCTGAACGACCACCTCGACCTGGAATTACCCGAAGCCTCGGACCACGGCCAGGTGCTGGCGCGCATCCGGCTGTTCGACGAAAGCCACGGCCTCATGGATGCGGGAATGTGAGTGGCGGCGTGCCGGTCGCCATCGCGGCGTAATGCCCCTGGTATTCGTCGCAGCCGTGCTGGCGCAGGTAATGCAGCTGCTCGATCGTTTCCACGCCTTCCGCGACCACCCGCAGCCGGAGGCTGCGCGCCACCGCGATGATGGCCGGGATCATGACGGCCTGGTCGGGCGCGCGCGTGATCTCGTCCACAAAACTACGGTCGATCTTCAGTTTCGATAGCGGCAACAGGCGCAGGCTGGTCAGGCTGGAAAAGCCGGTGCCGAAGTCGTCGATGGTCAGCTGCACCCCGCGTCCGCGCAAGGCGTCGATGGTCTCGCGCGTGGCCGAGCCGCTGTTCATCACCACCGCTTCCGTGATTTCCAGGTCCAGGTATTCCGGCGCCAGGCCGGAGCCTGCCAGCGCCTCGTCCACGTAGTGCACCAGGTTGTTGTGGATGAACTGCACGTTCGACAGGTTGACCGCCACCACCACCGGATAGCCCTGGTCGCGCCACTGGCGCGCCTGGCGGCAGGCTTCGCGCAGCACCCATTGGCCGATCGGCACGATCAGGCCGGATTCCTCGGCCGCGTGGATGAACTGCTCGGGCAGCAGCAGGCCGCGCTCGGGGTCGCGCCAGCGGATCAGCGCCTCGACGCCGACCGTGCGCCCGCTGGCAATGTCGACCTCGGGCAGGTAGTCGAGCACGAACTCGCCGTTGGCGAGCGCGCGGCGCAGGCGGTTTTCCATCTGCACGCGCTCGTGCACGTGGGCGTTCATGACCGGGCTGAAGAAGCAGAATTCGTTGCGTCCATTCTGCTTGGCATGGTACATCGCCACGTCGGCATGGCGCAGCAGGGTCTTGGCGTCCTGGCCGTCGCTGGGACAGAGCGCGATGCCGATCGAGACCGACAGGCTGATCTCGCGTCCGCCGGCCGCCACCGGCCGCGCCACCGACTGCATGACGGTGGCGGCCACGTGCGCGGCCTGGTCGGCGCCGCCGATGTCGGTGAGCAGCACCACGAATTCGTCGCCGCCCAGGCGGCTGACGGTGTCGACCCCGCGCACGCAGCGCGCCAGGCGCACCGCCACTTCCTGCAGCACGGCGTCGCCGGCCTCGTGGCCGTGGGTGTCGTTGATGGCCTTGAAGTGGTCGAGGTCGAGGAACATCAGGGCGAACTCGGCATGCTGGCGGCGGTTGCCGGCCAGCGCCTGGGCCAGCCGGTCCATGAACAGCACGCGGTTGGGCAGGCTGGTCAGCGGGTCGTGGTGGGCCAGGCGCCGGGCTTCCTCTTCCATGCGCTTGCGGTCGGTGATGTCGGACAGCAGCGCCATGTAGCTGATGACCTCGCCTTGCGCGTCGCGGATCGCCGACAGCGAGGCGCGGATCGGAAAGGGGGCGCCGTCGCGGCGCACGCTCCACAATTCGCCTTCCCAGTGGTCGTGGCGGTCCATGTGGCGCAGGATGCGGTCGTAGAAGGCCTGGTCCTGCACGCCCAGGCGCAGGCTGGGCAGGCTGGCGCCGATGATTTCGTGCGCATGGAAGCCGGTCATGGTCGTGTAGGCGCGGTTGACCGCCAGCACGTGGTAATCGCGGTCCATGACCAGGATGGCGTCGCGCGCGTTGTCGAACACCAGCGCGGCCTGCTGCAGCGTACCTTCGATCTCCTTGCGCGCGCTGATGTCCATCTCCATGCAGAACACCTGTTGCGCTCCGCCCTCCCCGATGACCGGAAAATGGCTCGAGTGCAGCCACAGGCGGCGCCCGTCCAGACACTGCACATGCCACTCGCGCGCCGGCGGCGCCTGCAGGGTGGACCAGATGGCGGCGATGCCGCGGTCGAATTCGTCCTGCTGCTCGAGGTGCGACACCAGGCTGGCGAAAGGCTGACCGAGCGCCTGCTGCGCCGGCACCCCGAACAGCTCGGCGCAGGCCCGGTTCCAGAAGCGCACGATGCCGGCGCGGTCCTGGCTATGCACGGCCACCGCGGGCGTCAGCTCGATCGCCGCCACGAAGCGGTAGAGCGCATCGAGCGCCTCCCGGCCCTGGCCGTCGGGCAGGGCCAGCGGCAGCGGCGGTAGCAGCGGGCCCGGCGCGTCGTCGTTCACAAGAAGCCTTTCTATAGGAAAACGCGGCGGCCATGCCGCCTGCATCGTCCCATTCTTGTCCAGGCACCGTATCCGGCTTTTGCGGGCACGCAAAGGCCCGCAGAAGCCGCGCCCGCTCCCCGCCCCCCGGGGTTGGCCACGTTTGGTCCGCTTTTTCTGCACTTCAGCGTCCGGAAACGCCTGCTTGTCGCATTCCGTTGGCGCTTCGAGTTGCCAATTTCTATAGTCCTCACCATGCGCACGGAGCTCCGCCTTGCACAAGGTGGAGCACGGGCGCCTCCTGAAGCGCCTCACGCTCAAATACCGCCTTTTCCAACAATTCAAACAACGGCCGCCATGAAAATCGAAACCCTGCCGCTTTCCAATGCGACTCCCCTCTCAACCCGGCGCCGCTGGCGCAAGCCGGCCATCGCGCTGGTATTGGCGCTGCTCGCCGCCGGCGGCTGGTATGCGTTCGCCGGCAAGGGCCAGCCCGCGCCGGCCGAGGCCGCGGCCAAAGCGGCCCCCAAGACCACCGTCTTCGAACTGGCCCACAACGATGTGGTGACGGTGGAGGCGCGCGAGCTGGCGCTGCGCCTGCCGCTGTCGGGCGCGCTCTCGCCGCTGGCCCAGGCCACGGTGAAATCGAAGGTCTCGGGCGTGGTGCTGGAAACCACGGTACGCGAAGGCATGAACGTGCAGGCCGGCCAGGTCATCGCGCGCCTGGACGACGCCGACGCGCGCGCCCGCGTGGCGCAGCAGCAGGCGGCGCTGAAGGAAGCCAATGCGCGCCTGGCGCTGGCCACTAAGAACGAAGCCAACAGCCAGGCCCTGCTGGCGCAGAAATACATTTCGCAGAACTCCTTCGACACCACGAGGAACAGCGTCGAACTGGCGCAAGCCGCGGTCGACGCCGCGCGCGCCCAGCTCGACCTGGCGCGCATCGCGCTGAACGACACCGTGATCCGCGCGCCCCTTTCCGGCGTGGTCAGCAAGCGCTTCGTGCAGGCCGGCGAAAAGCTTTCGCCGGACAGCCCGGTGATGGCGATCGTCGATCTCGCGCACCTGACGCTCGACGCCCAGGTGCCGGCTTCCGACATCCCGCGCGTGCAGGTCGGCCAGGACGTGCGCTTCAAGGTCGACGGCTTCGATGCGCGCGAATTCTCAGGCAAGGTGGCGCGCATCAACCCGGCGGCCGAAGCCGGGTCGCGCGCGATGCTGGTGTATATCAGCGTCGCCAACGACGACGGCGCGCTGCGTGCCGGCATGTTCGCGAAGGGCCAGATCACCACCGAGAAATCGGGCGCGCGTCCGATCGTGCCGCTGGCGGCCTTGCGCAAGGATGGCGCGCGCGACGTGGTCTACCGCGTCGACGGCGGCAAGGTCGTGGCCCAGCCGGTCGAACTGGGCATGCGCAACGACGACGAGGGCCTGGCCGAGGTGACCGGCGGGCTGGATGCCGGCGCGGTGCTGCTGGCGGTGCCGCTCGACGGCGTCAAGCCGGGCACGCAGGTAAAGCTGGCCGGAGCGCAAGCCGGCGCCTCGGCGCCGGCTGGAGCGAAGGATTCCTCCCTCGTCGTCGCGAAGAAGGACTAAGCCATGTGGATCACCAAAGTCAGCATCCGCCATCCCGTCTTCGCGACCATGGTCATGGTCGGCCTGATGGTGCTCGGCCTGTTCTCCTACCGCTCCTTGGGCGTGGAGAGCATGCCGAACGTCGACATTCCCTACGCCTGGGTCGAGACCCAGTACCCGGGCGCCTCGCCGGAGCAGGTCGAGAACGACGTCACCCGTCCGATCGAGGAAGCGGTCAACACCGTCAGCGGCATCAAGAACATCCGCAGTAACTCCTGGGAAGGCCGCAGCGGCGTGTCGGTCGAGTTCCACATCGCCACCAACATGGACAAGGCGATGCAGGACCTGCGCGACAAGATCGCGCGCGTGCGTCCCGGTTTCCCGAAGGAGGTGAAGGAACCCTTCATCATCCGCGCCGACGGCGAGAACCAGCAGCCGGTGGTGCGCCTGTCGGTCACTTCCACCGAACGCGACATGCGCGCCCTGTCGACGCTGGCCGAGCAGGTCATCGTCAAGCGCCTGCAGAGCGTGGCCGGCGTGGGCGAGGTGCGCACCGGCGGCGTGGCGACGCGCCAGATCCTGGTGCACGTGAAGCCCGAGCAGCTGCGCAGCCAGAACATCGGCATCGACGAGGTGCTGCGCGCGATCCAGGCGACCAACACCAACCTCCCGGCCGGCAACCTGCAGTACGGCGCGGCCGAGCGCCTGGTGCGCGTGGAAGGCAAGATGCGCGAGGCGCGCGAGTTCAACAACATCATCGTGGCGCGCCGCGCCAGCGGCCCGGTCTACCTGTCGCAGGTGGCCGAGGTGGTCGACGGCGAGCGCGAGGAGACCTCGATCTCGCGCGTCAACGGCCAGCGCGCGATCTCGCTCGACGTCACCAAGGTGCAGGACGCGAACACCGTGCAGGTCGGCACCGGCGTGATCAAGATGGTCGAGGAGATGCGCAAGACCCTGCCCGCCGACGTGCAGTTCCGCGTCATGGACGACCAGTCCACCACCGTCCAGCACCAGCTCGACAACGTGAAACGCACCATCATCGAGGGCGCCATCCTGACCATGGTGATCGTGTTCCTGTTCCTGCACTCCTGGCGCAGCACGGTGATCACCGGCCTGACCCTGCCGATCTCGGTGCTGGCCTCGTTCATCGCGATGCGCTACTTCGGCTTCACGCTGAACTTCCTGACCCTGATGGCGCTGTCGCTGTGCATCGGCCTCCTGATCGACGACGCGATCGTGGTGCGCGAGAACATCGTGCGCCACCTCGGCATGGGCAAGTCCCACATGCGCGCCGCCGAGGACGGCACCAACGAGATCGGCCTGGCCGTGATGGCCACCACCTTCGCCATCGTCGCCGTGTTCGTGCCGATTGCCTTCATGGACGGCATCATCGGCCGCTTCTTCCTGCAGTTCGGCGTGACCGTGGCGGTGGCGGTGCTGGTGTCGCTGTTCGTGAGCTTCACGCTCGACCCGATGCTGTCCTCGGTGTGGCCCGACCCGGTCAAGGACCGCTTCAAGTACCTGCCCTGGCTGGGCCGCCTCATGGCGAAGACCGAGCACGGCATCGAACGCGTGCACGTCTGGTACGGCCGTGTGCTGGGGCTGGCGCTGCGCTGGAGGAAGTCGACCCTGGCGCTGGCGCTGGCGGTGTTCGTCGGCAGCCTGGCTTTGGTGCCGATGATCGGCGGCGAGTTCGCGCCGAAGACCGACAACGGCTTCATCGAGATGCGCTTCAAGACGCCGGTCGGCTCCAGCCTGGCCTACACCGACGGCAAGGTCAAACAGGTCGAGGACATCCTGCGCGAGTACAAGGAGATCGACGCGATCAGCAGCGCGATCGGCATGTACGAAGGCCACAACAGCGCCCAGGTGACCCTGAAGCTCACCGATGTCAGGAAGACCAAGCGCCGCTCGCAGGAAGAGATGGAGTCCGTCATCCGCGAGCGCCTGTCCTCGATCGCCGGCATCACGATGTCGGTCGGTAACAAGCCGATCTTCATCGCGATCCTTGGCCGCGACGAGGCCAAGCTCGACGACGTCGCCCACCGCCTGATGGACAAGATGCGCGAAATCAAAGGTGTGGCCGACATCGAGTACAGCCAGGAAGGCGCGAATCCGGCGACCGTCATCCGCATCAACAACGAGCTGGCCAGCGACCTCGGCCTGTCGGTGCAGCAGGTCGGCGCGGCGCTGCGTCCCTTCGTTGCCGGCGACGAGATCAGCCAGTGGCTGGCGCCGGACGGCCAGAACTACCAGGTCAACGTCCAGCTCCCGCGCAACGGGCGCCAGAAGGTGGCCGACCTGGCCGACCTGTCGCTGGCATCCTCGCGCGTCGATGCGAGCGGCAACCCGATCATGGTGCCGCTGCGCCAGGTGGTCGAGTTCGTGCCCTCGTTCAGCCCGCAAGTGCTCAAGCGCCAGGCGCTGGAACGCCGCGTCGCGATCTACGCCGGCGTCGAGGGCCGTCCGTCGGGCGACGTGAATGCCGACATCGACAAGGCCATGAAATCGATCGAACTGCCGGAAGGCGTGCGTTTCGACGTCGGCGGCGACGCCCAGCAGATGGCCGAGACCATGGCCAACTTCGGCTCGGCGCTGGTGATCGCGATCATCTTCATCTACCTGGTGCTGGCCTCGCAGTTCGGCAGCTTCCTGCAGCCGATCGCGATCATGATGTCGCTGCCGATGTCGCTAATCGGCGTGCTGGTGGCGCTGCTGGTGACGGGCAGCACCCTGAACGTGTTCTCGGTGATCGGCGTGGTCATGCTGATGGGCCTGGTGACCAAGAACGCGATCCTGCTGGTGGACTTCGCGAACCACGGCCAGCGCGAGGGCAAGGGCCAGTTCGCAGCCATCCTGGAAGCCGGCCAGGTCCGCCTGCGCCCGATCCTGATGACGACGCTGGCGATGATCTTCGGCATGCTGCCGATGGCGATCGGCGCCGGCGACGGCGGCGAAACGCAAGCGCCGATGGGCCGCGCGGTGATCGGCGGCGTGATCACCTCGACCCTGCTGACGCTGGTGGTGGTGCCGGTGGCCTACAGCTACCTCGACAACCTCGGCAAGCGCGCCAAGCGCTGGTTCGCCAAGGGGCACGAGGAAGTGGCGGACGAGGTGCCGACGATTGCCAAGGAAAGCGCGTAAAAAGCCTGAGGCGCGTCCCGTAGGGTGGGCACAGAGTGCCCACGCGGAACGCGCCGCAGTGTCAGCAGTGTTCGGGCTCAACGATATGCATTCAAGCAGAGCATCTCCATGAACAGCGCTACGGCATAGCTCTGCCACCCAAGTCGACATTCGACCAGGTAGCCCAACAGGTTTGCTTAAGATATTGCGCGATCGGACCGCAACTTTCAAAACAGGCCAACATGGCGGCGCGTTGCGCGTGGGCACGGGGTGCCCACCCTACGGTCCAAGCCGCTGACTACGATTGCTCCTGCGGCTCGGCCGCCTCCTCGCTTGTCGCCTCCCCCTGCTCCCCCTCTGCCGGCTTCGGACTGTTCTTCGCCTCCAGCTTGCGCCGCGCTTTTTCCTCTGCCTTGCGCTTCTTTTCCAGTTCCCGTTGCCGCTTTTCGTATTGGAAGTTGGTCTTTGCCATGATTTCCTCGTATGCAAGCTGACATGAAAGGATGGTGCCGAATTCGAACTATTATGCGCCAGTTATGTTGCCAGGATTTGAATTAACCACGTGGGTGGTGACGTGCATGCAGGTGCTTGAGGCGCTCGCGCGCAACATGGGTATAAATCTGTGTGGTTGAAATATCGGAGTGGCCCAGCAGCAATTGCACCACGCGCAGGTCGGCGCCGTGGTTCAGCAGATGGGTGGCAAACGCATGGCGCAGGGTGTGCGGCGACAGCGGCGCGCGGATGCCCGCCTTCAGCGCGTGTTTCTTGATCAGGATCCAGAACATCTGGCGCGTCATCGGTCCGCCGCGCCCCGTGACGAACAGCGCGTCGTCGACCTGGCCGTTGAGGATGATGCCGCGCGCATCCTTCAGGTAGCGCTCGATCCAGTTCCTGGCCTCGGCCCCGAAGGGGACGAGGCGCGTTTTACTGCCCTTGCCGGTGATGCGCAGCACGCCGTCGTTCAGGCTCAGTTCGACCAGTTTCAAGGCCACCAGCTCCGACACCCGCAGGCCGCTCGCATACATCAGCTCGAGCATGGTGCGCTCGCGCAGCCCGAGCGGGGTCGACACGTCGGGCGCGGCGAGCAGCGCCTCGACCTGCTCTTCCGTGAGCGTGTGCACGAAGCGCAGCGGCTGGCGCGCCGTGGCCATCTTCAGGCAGGGGTCTTCCGCCACCTGGTTGCGGCGCAGCGCCAGCTGGTAGAAGCGCTTCAGGACCGACAGGCGCCGGTTCGCGGTGCTCGGCTTGGTGTCGGCATGGCGCTCGGCGAAATAGCCGGCCAGGTCCTCGGGACCGGCCGCGAGCAGGCCGCGTCCCGGCCGCTTCGTCTCGAGCCAGCCGGCGAACAGGCGCAGGTCGCGCCGGTAGGCGTCGAGCGAGTTCTTCGCCAGGCCGTGTTCCAGCCACAGCGTGTCGCAGAACTCGTCGATCAGTCCCAGATCGACTGCTGCTGCCATGGCGATGCGGTGGCGCCCTCGTGGCGCAGGAGCCAGCGCTTGACCGAGAGGTGGAAGCCGTTCTCGTCGTCGTTGCTGGCGAAGCCGCCCAGGCCGCGCGCGGCGGTCACGCGGTGGCAGGGAATGACGAGCGGGAACCAGTTGGCGCCGCAGGCCTGGCCGACCGCGCGCGGCGCCGAACCGAGTTCCTTGGCGAGGATGCCGTAGGTGCGCACCGTCCCGCGCGGGATTGCCTGGATCGCGTCCCAGACGCGGCGCTGGAACACGCTGCCGGCCTCCAGCAGCGGCAGGTCGAAAGCGAAATCGGGGTCCGCCAGGTAACGCTCGACCTGGCGCGCGGCCAGTTCGGCCGTCGGATTTTCCGGGGCCTTGTCGCCGAAACGCGGTTGCAGGTAGACCAGTTCGCGCACGCGCTCGGCCTCGGTGCGGATGCCGATCGCGCCGAAAGGCGCCGGCACGATGGCGGAAAACAGCTCGCTGCCTTGTGGTGTATTCATGGTGCGCAGTTTACTCCTGGCGCCGTCCATCCACCACTATTTTTCGCTGGAGCAATTGCCCGTCCGTGGCGGCCCATCCATGGGAAAACGTCTATCCTGTCATCAAACACCGACACCGACGCTATGCCGCGCGCACTCTGCCTCCTGGTTTTCGTTTCGCTGCTTGGCTGCCTGGGCCAGGCCGGCGCCCAGACATCCGCGCCGCTGCGGGTTGGCATCTACGCCAACGCACCCAAGGTGTTCATGAACGAGGACGACCAGCCGGCCGGCATCCTGGTCGAACTGCTGCGCGAGATGGCCAGCGCCGAGCGCTGGACGCTCGAATTCGTGCCGTGCGAATGGCCGGGCTGCCTCGACCTGCTCGCCGCCGGACGCATCGACCTGCTGCCCGACGTCGCCTGGTCCGAGGGACGCGCGCGCGCCTTCGCCTTCCACCGCATTCCCGCCCTGCACAGCTGGTCGCAGATCTATGCTCCGCCCGGGAACGCGATCCGCTCGCTGCCGGCGCTGAAGGGCAAGCGCGTGGCGGTGCTGGCCGGCTCGGTCCAGGCCCAGAACCTGCCGGCCGTGCTCGAAGGGTACGACGCCACCGTGACCCTGCTGCCGGTCGGCTCGCTCGAGCGCGCGTTCGCGATGGCTGCGCGCGGCGAGGCCGACGCGGTCGCCGCCAACCACTTCTTCGGCGACCTGCAGGCCGCGCGCCACGGGCTCGATGCGACCGCGGTCGTGTTCAACCCGGCGCGCCTGTACTACGCCGCCCCGCCGGGACGGCACCGGGAGCTGCTCGATGCCATCGACCGCCACCTGGCCGCCTGGCGCGCCGACCCGGATTCGGTGTACTTCGCCACCCTGCGCCGCTGGCAGGCCGCCGACACGACGCAGGCCGCGCCCTCGCGCCTGTGGTGGGCGCTGGCGGTGGCGGTCGGCCTGCTGCTCTCGAGCCTGGCGCTGGCGAGCTGGCTGCGCAGCCAGGTCGCGGTGCGCACGCGCGAACTGCGCGAGAACGAGGAAAAGCTCAACACCATCCTCGACAGCGTCGACAGCCTCATCTACATCAAGGACACCCAGTCGCGCTACCGGTACGTCAACGGCGAGATGTGCCGCCTGCTGAACCGCCCGGCCAGCACCATCATCGGCCAGGGCGACGAAGTGCTGTTCGGCCCGGCGCTGGCGCGCATGACGCGCGAGAGCGACCGCGTCACGCTTACCGAGCAGCGGCGCCACGTGGTCGAGGAACGCATCGGCGAGAAGATCTACCTGACCACCAAGGTGCCGCTGGCGCGCGACGGCGAGCTGTATGGACTGTGCGGCATCACCACCGACATCACGCCCAACAAGCAGGCCGAGGAATCGCTGCGCATCGCCGCCACCGTGTTCCAGTCGGGCGAAGGCATGTGCGTGCTCAGCCCCGAAGCGACGATGGTCGAGGCCAACGAAGCCTGGGGTTTGCTGGTCGGCTGCCCGGCCGCCGAACTGCCCGGCACGCCCTTTCCCCCGTTCTCGCTGGAGCAGGACGGCGACGACTACCGCGAACGGATGTGGGCCACGGTGCGGCGCGCGCATACCTGGCAGGGCGAAGTCTGGACCCGGCGCCGCAACGGCCAGCCCTATCCGGCCTGGCTGACGGTCAGCGCGGTGCGCAACGCCGACGGCGTGCTGACCAATTTCGTCTGCACCCAGTCCGACATCAGCGCGCGCAAGCAGGCCGACGAGAAGATCGTCCAGCTGGCCTACTACGATTCGCTGACCGGGCTGCCGAACCGGCGCCTGCTGTACGAGCGCCTGCACCACTGCATCGGCCAGCACGGGCGCAACCGCCGCGTCGGCGCCCTGCTGTTCCTCGACATGGACAACTTCAAGGACCTCAACGACAGCCGCGGCCACGTGGTCGGGGACCACCTGCTGCAGCAGGTGGCGGCGCGCCTGCTGCAGTGCGCGCGCGAGAGCGACACCGTGGCGCGCCTCGGCGGCGACGAGTTCGTGATCCTGCTCGAGGCGCTCGGCGTCAGCGAGGAGGAGGCGACGCGCCATGCCGAGGCGGTCGGCCACAAGATCCTGGCGGCGCTGCGCGAGCCGTTCGAGGTCGGCGGCGCCGTGCACCACGCCAGCTGCAGCATCGGCGTCACGCTGTGCACCGGCAACGAACAGCAGCTCGACGACCTGATGCGGCGCGGCGACCTCGCCATGTACGAGGCCAAGCGCCAGGGCCGCAACACGCTGCGCTTCTTCCACAACTCGATGGAGCTGGAAGTGACCTACCGCACCGCGATCGAGACCGAGCTGCGCGAAGCGCTGCGCCAGTCGCAGTTCGTGCTGCACTACCAGGGCCAGGTCGACGGCGGCGGCGTGCTGACCGGGGCCGAAGCCCTGGTGCGCTGGCAGCATCCGCAGCGCGGCCTGATCGGCCCGGCCGGCTTCATCGCGATCGCCGAGACCTCCGGGCTGATCGTGCCGCTCGGGCGCTGGGTGCTGCGCACGGCCTGCGAGCAGCTGGCCCTGTGGGCCGCCACGCCGGCCACCGCGCACCTGACGCTGGCGGTGAACGTCAGCGTGCGCCAGTTCCTGCAGAGCGACTTCGTCGAGGAGACGCTGGCGACCGTGCGCGCCAGCGGCGCCGACCCGGCGCGCCTGAAGCTGGAGCTGACCGAGACCCTGATGATCGAGGGCGTCGAGGAAACGATCGACAAGATGCGCGCGCTGCGCGAACACGGCATCGGCTTCTCGCTGGACGACTTCGGCACCGGCTACTCGTCGCTGAGCTACCTGAAGCGCCTGCCGCTGGACCAGCTGAAGATCGACCAGAGTTTCGTGCGCGACGTGCTCGACGACCCGAACGACGCCTCGATCGCGCGCAGCGTGGTCGCGCTCGGCAAGTCGCTGGGGCTGGGCATCATCGCCGAAGGGGTGGAAACCGAGGCCCAGCGCTGCTTCCTGGCCGAGATCGGCTGCGATGCCTGGCAGGGTTTCCTGTTCAGCCGGCCGGTGGATGCGCGGACGCTGGAGGAGCTGGCGGCGTGATCCTGCGTTGGCGGCCATGGCGAGGCGGCGCGAGCGACAGGTTGCCGCAGGCGTTCACCGGAGCCGCACGTAACGCGTGGGCACGGGGTGCCCACCCTACGGGAAGCGGTGCATCCCACATCGTTCGCCTTTGGACGATACGCCTCGTAGGGTGGGCACTCCGTGCCCACGCGGTCCAGGCTCATCCGCAAGCCCGCGACAGCGAGACATCGCCCGCAACGCATCCGGAAACCGCCGCGCGCAAAAAAAAAAAAGCGCACCAGGTGCGCTTTTGAATCATGGTCACGTCCCGGCTACTAGGCGTACCCGCAGCTTCTGTCGAACGTGTGTCTCCTCACATGATCTCCGGTATGGACTACCGTGCTTTTCTCTCACTCCCCAAGACTTGTGTCCGGTTTGCCCGCACCACTCTGGTGCCGACAGCGCTCAATCATAACGCAACTGTGCCGGCGAAGAATAGTTTTTTATATACGATTTTCGAGAATCAGCCATAGACGAGGTTAGGCAGCCACAACGAGATCGCCGGCACGTAGGTCACCAGGAGCAGGAAGCCGAGCATGGTCAGCAGCCAGGGCATGACCGCCACCGTCAACTCGGAAATGCCCATCTTGGTGATGCCCGAGGCAACGTACAGGTTCAGGCCGACGGGAGGATGGCACATGCCCACTTCCATGTTGACCACGATCAGGATGCCGAAGTGGATCGGGTCGATCCCCAGCTGCACCGCGACCGGGAACAGGATCGGCGCCATGATCAGCACGATCGAGGACGGCTCCATCACGTTGCCAGCAAGCAAGAGCAGGATGTTCACCACCAGCAGGAAGCCGACCACGCCCAGGCCCTGGCCGGTGAGCCAGGCCGCCATCTGTTGCGGGATGTTTTCGCTGGTCATCAGGAACGAGAACAGCACGGCGTTCGTGATGATGTAGAGCAACATCGCCGACAGCGAGGCCGAGTCCAGCAGCACCCTGCCAACCTGTTCCAGGCGCAAATCCTTGTAGACGAACACCGAGATCACGAAGGCATACACGGCGGCGATCGCGGCGGCCTCGGTCGGCGTGAATACGCCCGAATAAATGCCGCCCATGACGATCACGATCAGGAACAGGCCCCAGGCGCTCTTGCGGAAGGCGTCCCAGCGTTCGCGCCAGCTGGCCTTGGCCATGCGCGGGTAGCCGTGTTTCTTCGCCAGCACCCAGGTGGTCAGGCCGAGCAGGCAAGCCAGCATCAGGCCCGGCACCACGCCGGCCATGAACAGCGCCCCGACCGAGGTGTTGGTGGTCACCGAGTACATCACCATCACGATCGAGGGCGGGATCAGGATCCCGAGTGCGCCCGAGGTGGTGATCACGCCGGCGCCGAAGCGCTTCGGATAGCCCTGCTTGACCATCGCCGGCAGGATGATCGACCCGATCGCGACCACGGTCGCCGGGCTCGATCCCGACACCGCCGCGAACAGGGCGCAGGCCACCACGCCGGCCAGCGCCAGCCCGCCGTGCCAGTGGCCGACCATCGAGGTGGCGAAGCGGATCATGCGCCGCGCCACCCCGCCGTGGGTCAGGAAGTTACCCGCCAGGATAAAGAAGGGAATGGCCATGATCTCGAACTTCTCGATGCCGGTAAACAGCTTCAGCGCGACCGACTCGATCGGCACCGTGGTCATCGTGAACAGGAAGGTCAATACCGTCAGGCCGAGCGAGATCGAGATCGGCATCCCGGTCAGCATCAGGAGCAGGAGCAGGATGAAAATGATGGCGGCGTTCATGCGGCACCTTTCGAGATCGGCAAATCGTCGTCGTCCAGGCCCTCGACCTGGGCCGGATCATGGTGCGGCAC
The DNA here is from genome assembly GCF_042647645.1 of Massilia haematophila. NCBI lineage: Bacteria > Pseudomonadati > Pseudomonadota > Betaproteobacteria > Burkholderiales > Oxalobacteraceae > Massilia > Massilia haematophila. The sequence continues at coordinate 3,396,729 of NZ_JBHRVV010000001.1, forward strand.
TTCGCCGGTGCGGATGAAGTTCACCATCACCTGCAGGAAGCGGAAGCACATCAGGTAGGAGCCGAGCGGCACCGCCAGGTAGACGATCCACATCGGCCATTCGAGGTCGGCCGAGGTCTGGTCGGTTTCCGACATGTGCCAGACGAAGTTGGCGCCCAGGGTGCCGACGATGCCCGTGAACAGGGCGCCGGCCAGCAGGCCGAAGACGATGAAGCCGGCGCGCCAGCGCGGGTTCAGGCGGTTCACCAGCACGTCGACGCCGACGTGGATGCCGGTGCGTACGCCATAGGCCGCGCCGAACTTGGCCATCCACACGAACATGTAGATGCACAGTTCCTGGGCCCAGCTGGTGTTGATCTGGATGAGGTAGTCCTGCAGCGCCGGGATCGGCACGCCGGACAGGTAGCGATGGACCACCGCGACGAAGATGACGACGGTTGCCGCCGCCATCAGGGTCGCGATGATCCATTCTTCGAGTCGATCGAGGAATTTCATGGATGTCTTTCAGGAGGCAGGGAGCGCGCGCAAGGGGCAAGCGACGTGCACGCGCCCCGCAACGCTGCGGGACGCGCGAGCTGGAACGTCTCTTCGGCGCCCGGTCCGCCGGCCGCTGGCGGCCGGCTTGCTTGGCCGGCTTACTTCTTCGCGGTCTCGCGGCTGATCGCCTGGATCAGGTCCTTGCCGATCCGGACTTCCATCTGCTTGTGCACCGGCAGCAGGGCCTGGCGCCACTGCGCCTGCTCGGCCGGCGTCAGGTTGTAGATGGTGGTCTTGCCGGCCTTGCGGATGGCTTCCAGCGCCAGGTCGTTGTCGCGCTGGGCGATCGCCTTCTCGAAGGTGGTGGCGTCGCGCATGGCCTGCTCGAGCTGGCCGCGGATGTCGGCCGGCAGGCCGTCCCAGAACTTCTTGTTGACGATGACGGCGTAGCCCAGGTAGCCGTGGTTCGACACCGTCAGGTGCTTCTGCACCTCGTGCATCTTCTGGGTGTACATGTTCGACGGCGGGTTCTCGGTGCCGTCCACCACGCCGGTCTGCAGGGCCTGGTAGACCTCGGAGAAGGCCAGCACCTGCGGGTTGGCGCCGAGGGCGCGCATCTGGGCGTCGAGCACCTTCGAGGACTGGATGCGCATCTTCTGGCCGCGGAAGTCGGCCGGCACGTGCAGCGGCTTGTTGGCCGACATGATCTTGAAGCCGTTATCCCAGTAGGCCAGGCCGGTGATGCCCTTCGGTTCGAGCTTCTTCAAGAGTCCCCTGCCGATCGGGCCCTCGGTCACCGCGTACAGCGCGGCCTTCGACGGGAAGATATAAGGCAGGTCGAAGGCTTCGAATTCCTTCACGCCGAGCGGTCCGAACTTGGCCAGCGAGGGCGCCAGCATCTGCACCGCGCCCAGTTGCAGGGCCTCGAGTTCTTCCTTGTCCTTGTAGAGCTGGCTGTTCGGATACACTTCGACCTTCACGCGTCCCTTGGTCAGCTTTTCGGCCTGTTCCTTGAAGCGCTCCGCCGCCTGCCCCTTCGGGGTGTCGGTCGCCACCACGTGGCTGAACTTGATGACGATCGGCGCCTGGGCCCAGGCGGCGTTCATGGAAAGGGCGACGGCAAAGGCCGCGACCAGGGTCTTGATCTGCATGATGTCTCCTTGGTGTATCGAATTATTGTATTTACCAGCACCGAACAGTCTGCTCACCACCATTTTGCCTTGCAATTGTGGATTTCCACAATAACATCGGAAACAGGAATCTTCCACGGTATCGCATGAAAAATCCTTTCCGGCTGCCGCGCCGCGCCAGCCTCTCCCGTCCCTGGCGCTGGCTGGTGCCGGTGCTGCTGGTGCTGCTGTTCCTGGCGGTGCTGCTCTGGCTTCCCTGGCAGGCACGCCAGATGGAAGCCAACGAGCGCCAGGAACAGCTGATCGCCGATACGCTCTGGGTCGAGCAGACCCTGCGCTTCGAGCTGGCGCGCAGCGAGGAGGCGCTGGCCGTGCTCGGCGCCGACCTGGTGTCCAAGCCGCCCACGCCGGAGCAGCTGCAGGCGCGCTTTGTCCAGATGTTCAAGAACGGCCACGAACTGCGCCGCGTGCTCTGGCTCGGCGCCGACGGCGCCGTGCTGGCCCATCACGGCCTGGAACTGCCGCCCGCCGGCCTGGCGGAGGTCGGCCGGGAGACCCTGGAGATGGCGCGCCTGACGCGCGCCGGCCGCTACACCGAGCCATACGGCGCCAGCGCCCATGCGCCGGGCATGATCGACTACTACCTGCCGCTATTCAGGCGCGGCGAATACGCCGGCAGCCTGGTCGCCAGCTACAGCCTGAAGGTGCTGCTGGACGAGACCGTGCCCTGGTGGTTCGCCCAGGACAACGACCTCGCCCTGCTCGACCGCGACGACCGCCCGATCGCCGAGCGCGCCGACGGCGGCCCGGGACGCGGCGTCTACACGCACCGGCGCGCGCTCGACCTGCCGGGCAGCGCGATCGTGCTCGCCACCGACAGCGTGAAGGGCGCGCCGCGCCTGCTGCCGAACTTGCTGGTCGGCTCGGTGATCGTGCTGGCGCTCGGCCTGCTGCTCAGCCTCATGACGCTGTGGCGCCACATCTCGCGCACCCTGGCGGCCGAAGCCGCGCTGCGCCAGCAGATGGCCTTTCGCACCGCGATGGAGAACTCGCTGCTGACCGGCCTGCGCGCGCGCGACCTGGAGGGGCGCGTCACCTACGTCAACAAGGCCTTCTGCCAGATGGTCGGGCTGTCGGTCGAGGAACTGGTCGGCAAGAAGCCGCCGATGCCCTACTGGGCGCCGGAAGCGATGACGGAATACGAGGAACGCTTCGCCGGCGTGCTGGCCGGGACCATCACGCCGCAGTTCGAGACCGTGTTCCAGCGCTCGGACGGCGTGCGGGTGCCGGTGCTGGTGTTCGAGGCGCCGCTGGTCGACAGCCGCGGCAAGCAAACTGGCTGGATGAGCTCGATCCTCGACATCACCGACCGCAAGCGCGCCGAGGAACTCAACCGCCAGCAGCAGGAAAAGCTCGAAGCGAGCGCGCGCCTGGCCACCATGGGCGAGATCTCGTCGATGCTGGCCCACGAGCTGAACCAGCCGCTGGCGGCGATTTCCAGTTACACGGCGGGCGCCCTGAACGTGCTCGAGCGCGCCGACAGCGGCGTGCCGGTCGAGCCGACCCTGCTGCGCCGCGCGCTCGAGCAGGCGCGCCAGCAGGCCCAGCGCGCCGGCCAGATCATCAAGAGCGTGCACGAGTTCGTCAAGAAGAGCGAACCGCGGCGCGAGGAGGTCGCGATCCGGAGCGTGGTCGACGGCGTGCGCGCGCTGATCGACCTGCAGGCGCGCAAGGCCTACGTGTCGCTGCAGTTCGACCTGCCGCCCACATTACCCACCGTGCTGGCCGACCGCGTGATGCTCGAGCAGGTGCTGCTCAACCTCACGCGCAACGGCATCGAGGCCATGGTCGACGTGCCGCCCGCGCGGCGCATCCTGCGCATCGTCGCCGCGGCCGACGCGGCCCAGGTCTCGGTATCGGTGATCGACAACGGCCACGGCATCCCCGCCGACGTGGCCGAGCGCCTGTTCTCGCCCTTCTTCTCGACCAAGGCCGAAGGCATGGGCATGGGGCTGTCGATCTGCCGCACGGCGATCGAGTTCCATGGCGGCACCCTGACCCACGCGCCGAACCCGGCCGGCGGCACCGTGTTCACCTTCAGCCTGCCGCGCCAGGATGCGGCGGCGGCATCGCCTGAGCTAAAATAGGGCACCGAGGAGAGACCGCATGCTGCATATCGTCGACGACGAAGAAGTGATCCGTGACGCCCTCGCGTGGCTGGCACAGTCGCGCGGGCTGGCGGCGCGCGGCTATGCCGGCGGCCAGGCCTTCCTCGACAGCGTCGGCGCGCCCGATCCCGGCGGCGACTGCGTGCTGCTCGACGTGCGCATGCCCGACATGAACGGCGTGGCGGTGTTCGACCAGTTGATCGGACGCGGCCTGCTGCCGCGCCTGCCCGTGATCTTCCTGACCGGCCACGGCGACGTGCCGATGGCGGTCGACTCGCTCAAGCGCGGCGCCTTCGACTTCTTCGAAAAACCCTTCAACGACAACCAGTTGATGGACCGCGTCGACCAGGCGCTGGCCGCCTCGCGCGCCGCCGCCGCTTCCGACCAGGTGCGCGCGCGCCTGGCAACGCTGTCGGCGCGCGAGCGCGAAGTGCTCGACCTGATCCTGGCCGGCAAGATGAACAAGGTCGTCGCCGACGAGCTGGGCATCAGCATGCGGACGGTCGAGGTGCACCGGGCGCATATCTTCGACAAGATGCAGGTCAAGACGGCGGTGGAGCTGGCGGGGTTGTTGAAGTAGATTTTTACCGCTCGTGGCGCTGTTGCGTGGGGCGTTCGTGGTGTGTTGAATCCGCGTGGGCACGAGTGCCCACCCTACGGGACACGTTAGCTGGTCTGGGGTTTGCATGAGCTCGCCATTACGGCCGACCGTAGGGTGGGCACCTGTGCCCACGCGGATCACGCGCACCGATAACGACACAGGCAACAGCCCCACGAACACCAGCATATCCCTTGCGATTGCTCAATCCGCCCCTACCTGACAAGCATCCCCGCTCCTCGCCCCTCCCCCATCTCCCAGCTTGCCGCAAGCCGCGCCAGCTCAGCCACGACTATTGGTTTCAGGAGGGCGCGCACAGGACGTGCCGAAAGCCGTCCATTTCGGGGATCGCTTGTAAAATCAATTTGAACGCGTCGCCGCGCGCGCCGCGCGACGCCAACTTCTTTAGGGAAAGCAGATGAACGAAAAGACAGTTGCAGACAGAATGTTTTTGCGGAATGCGAAATCGATGCAGGTGCTCAATGGTGGCGTCCACCCCGCGGTCGTGTCGCAGTTGCCGCAGGAGCTCATCAAGGAAGGCGATGGCCCCTTCGACGTCATCATGGCCTTTTGCATGAACCGCAAGGACCTCGAACAATACGTGCCGGTGGCGAAAGAGCGCCTAGGCGACAAGGGCTCGCTGTGGATCGCCTACCTGAAACAGACGGCGTCGAAGGCGACCGACATCAACCGCGACTCGATCAATGCCTATCTGAAGGAACAGGGCATCACGGCCGTGGCCATGATCTCGATCGACGGCGACTGGTCGGCGCTGCGGGCCAAGCGTATCGAGCTCTAAACCAACTAGAGCGCTCAGGAATGGCGCGCAAGTGCCCAGGCCACGTGCTCCCGCACCAGCTCGGACGGATGATCCGCACGTGCACGTAGCGCGCCAACGATGAGCGGGTCGCCGGCGCGCCCGTCAGCGGCATTGCCCAGCCCCACCGCCAGGTTGCGCAGCCAGCGCTCGTGGCCGATGCGCCGGATCGGGCTGCCCTCGGTCCGGCGGTTGAATTCCTCTTCTTCCCACGCAAACAATTCCACCAGGCCTGCCACGCCGAAGCCATTGCGCTCGTCGAAGTCGGGCAGCACCGCGCGCTGCGCGAACTTGTTCCACGGGCAGGCCAGCTGGCAATCGTCGCAGCCATAGATGCGGTTGCCGATCAGCGGCCGCAGTTCCAGCGGAATGCTGCCCTTCAGCTCGATGGTGAGGTAGGAAATGCAGCGCCGCGCATCGAGCCACCCCGGTCCCAAGATGGCGCCGGTCGGGCACAGGTCGATGCAGTTGCTGCACTGGCCGCAGTGGCCCGTGGTCGGCGCGTCGAGCGGGAGCGGCAGGTCGACCAGGATCTCGCCGATGAAGAAGGTCGAGCCGGCCTCGCGCGAGAGCAGCAGGGTATGCTTGCCGCGCCAGCCGAGACCGGCCTTTTCCGCCAGCGGCAACTCCATCACCGGCGCCGAATCGGTGAACACCCGGTAGCCGTACTCGCCGATCTCGGTTCTCACGCGCTCGGCCAGCTGGGCCAGGCGGTTGCGTAGCACCTTGTGGTAGTCGCGGCCGCGCGCGTACACCGAGACCACGGCCGCGCCGGGGTCGCGCTGGCGCGCCGCCTCGTGCGCGCGCCAGTCGCCGGCGTCCTGCGGCAGGTAATCCATGCGCGCCACGATCGCGCGCACCGTGCCCGGCACCAGCTCGGCGGGCCGCGCACGCTTCATGCCGTGGCTTGCCATATAATCCATCTCGCCATGGTGGCCCGCCGCCAGCCAGGCGCGCAGGCCTTCCTCGGCATGCGCGAGGTCGACGTCGGCGATGCGCACGTCGGCAAAGCCAAGCTCCGCGCCCCATGCCTTGATGGCGCGCGCGAGTTGGTTCAGGTCGGGGGAGTCGAGGGACATGGCAAAGACGACAATCGCGGCAAAATCGCGCCGCCAAACATGACATTCTAATTGATGCAGCACTTCACAGCCTACCTGCCGGACGAATCGGCGACCGCCGCCTTCGGCGCCGCGCTGGCGCGCGCGCTGGCGCCCGGCCTGGTCATCTACCTGCACGGCGACCTCGGCGCCGGCAAGACCGCGCTCACGCGCGCCCTGCTGCACGCGGCCGGCCACCAGGGCACGGTCAAGAGCCCGACCTATACCCTGTCGGAACCCTACCGCGTGCAGCTGGACGGCCAGCCGGTCAACGTCATCCACTACGACCTCTACCGCATGGCCAGCCCGGAAGAATTCCTCGACGCCGGCTTTCGCGAAGACTTCGACGGGCGCAACATCTGCATCGTCGAATGGCCGGAAAAGGGCGAACCGGTGTTGCCATTGCCCGACGTTAAAGTCTTGCTTAAGGTCAGCGGCCTCGGCCGTGAGGTAGAATTGCAGGCGTTGTCCGAAATAGGCCTGCTATGCCTCGACCGCCTCTCTTACGCTCCCCCTCCCTGATGTCCGGCGCGCGGCGCCGCACCCTGATCAAGGCCGGCGGCACGCTGCTGTTGTCGGTCCTGTCTCCGTTGCCCGCGCGCGCGGCCCAGATCCTGGCCGTGCGCGTCTGGCCGGCAGACGACTACACCCGCGTGACGCTGGAAAACGACAGCGACCTCAAGACCGAACACTTCCTGCTCGCCGACCCGCCGCGCCTGGTGGTCGACATCGACGGCCTGGACCTGAACAACACCTTGAAAAGCCTGGTGGCGAAGGTCGAGGCGAACGATCCCTACATCAAGCAGGTCCGCGTCGGCCAGAACCGCCCGCGCGTGGTGCGCCTGGTGTTCGACCTGAAGGAAGAGATCAAGCCGCAGGTGTTTACGCTGGCCCCGGTCGGCACCTATAAACACCGCCTGATCTTCGACCTGTATCCGGTGCACGAGCCGGACCCGATCCTGGCGCTGATCGAAAAGGGCGAATGGTCGCCGGGCGACGGCACCCCGACCGCGGTCCCGGCCGAGCCGACGCCGATCCAGCCGCCCGTTCCCGATCCGGTGGCGCGCATCGAAGCGGAGATCGCCGCGATCGACGGCAGGACGCCGCCGGGTCCGGTGCAGGCGCCGCCCACGCCGGGCAAGCCGGCCGTCAAGGCGCCCGCTCCGCCCGCCAACAACGTGGTGCGCATGGTCACCATCGCGCTCGACCCCGGCCATGGCGGCGAGGACCCGGGTGCGATCGGCCCCACCGGCACCCGCGAGAAGGACATCGTGCTGGCCGTGGCCAAGCGCCTGAAGGCCAAGCTGGAAGCGTTGCCGAACACGCGCGTGATGCTGACCCGCGACGGCGACTTCTTCGTCCCGCTCGGCAAGCGCGTGGAAAAGGCGCGCAAGGTGCAGGCCGACCTGTTCGTCTCGATCCACGCCGACGCCTTCACCGAACCGCGCGCGCGCGGCTCCTCGGTGTTCGTGCTGTCGGAAAAAGGCGCGACCTCGACCGCCGCGCGCTGGCTGGCGAACGACCAGAACAAGGCCGACATGATCGGCGGCGTGAACCTGGGCCGCCACGACAAGCAGCTCGCCAGCGTGCTGTTCGACCTCTCGACCACGGCCCAGATCAACGACAGCCTGAAGCTCGGCAAGGCCGTGCTGGGCGAGATCGGCGGCATCAACCGGCTGCACAAGGCCGCCGTCGAGCAGGCCGGCTTTGCCGTCCTCAAGGCCCCGGACATTCCCTCGATCCTGGTCGAGACGGCTTTTATCTCGAACCCCGAGGAAGAAGCCAAGCTCAAGGACGACGGCTACCAGGAGCAGCTGGCCAACGCCATCACCAAGGGCATCAAGCGTTATTTCTCGGCCAATCCGCCGATGGCGAAGAGCCGCACGACCTGAGGCGGTCTTCGCGGCGCGACCGGCGCATCGGGGGGCATGGCATACTATGGCCCCCGCATAACGCATCGACAAACCGCCCATGGAAGCCGCGATCCAGACCACCTTCGGCGAACTGCCGGCCCTGCTCCTTAGCGCCCCCGACGGCGCGCAAGCCACCATCACCCTCTACGGCGCCCACCTGATCTCCTGGCGCGGCGCCGACGGCCGCGAGCGCATGTTCTGCAGCGCCAAGTCAGCGCTCGACGGCAGCCGCGCGATCCGCGGCGGGGTGCCTGTGATCTTCCCCCAGTTCGCCGAGCGCGGCAGCGGCATGCGCCACGGTTTCGCGCGCGTGAGCACCTGGCGCGTGCTGGAAAGCGGCGTCGAGGATGGCTGGGCCTTTGCCGTGTTCGGACTCGGCGCCGGCGACCTCGATCCGAAGCACGCGCAGGCCTGGCCGCACGGCTTCGAGCTGGCGCTGCGGGTGGCGATCCACGCCAACCAGCTGGCGATGCGTTTCGAAGTGCGCAATACCGGCGGCAGCGCCTTCCCGTTCGCGGCGGCGCTGCACACCTATCACCTGGTCGACGACATCGCGACCGTGCGCATCGATGGCGTCGAGCGCGAGGAACTGGTCATCGCCGACAAGTTCGACCGCGTCTACGAAGGCGTTGCTCCGCCGCTGGCCCTGGTCGACGGCAGCATCGTGCTGACGCTGCGCCAGGAAGGCTTTACCGATGCGGTGGTCTGGAATCCGGGCGCGGCCGACGCGGCGGCACTGGCCGACATGGCCGACGACGAATACCGGCGCTTCGTGTGCGTCGAGCCGGCGCTGCTGGAGGGGCCGACGCTGCAACCGGGCGAGCGCTGGGTGGGCGAGTACCACGTTTCGTAGGGGTTAATTCGACTCTTTGACCATCCGCCCTTCGCCCGCCTGCACCGGCCGCGCATTGAGGGGATACAGGCGCGAGAACAGCGCCATCTGCGCCGGCGAGGCCGTCATCGGCTGTTTCATCACCAGCCACAGGACGTTTTCGCTGCACGGCGGCGTGGTCTGCGAGCCCATGTAGGTGTAGTACTCGCGGCGCTCCGGCAGCAGTTCGTAGGGGTCGATCTCGATGCCGGGCGCCACCGCCTGCTGCTTCTCGAGCGGGATGTTGTTCCACACGGTCTGGATCGCGCCGTTGGCCTGGCCGCGCTCGAGCAGCACGGCGACGATGGCCAGCTTGCCGTTCGGGCCGCGGTGCTCCAGGTGGACCACCATTTCGGTGCCCTTGCCGTTGATTTTCTCTTCCGAGGGCCGGTGGAAGTGGAACTGCACCAGCTCGTAGCTCTGGTTGCCGATGGTGATGAAATTGTCGGCGGCGACATTCACCTGCACGGTCTTGCCGTTGTCGATCTCGGTGAACAGCGAGGGACGGTAATTGAAATCGATCTCGGCGAGGTCGACCTTCATGCCGTCGCGGATGTCGATCGGCGACTGGCGCTTGCCGCTGCCGCACTGCGACCAGGCCGGGTTGATCTTGCCCCAGTTCTCGGGGCCGTATTCGCCCTCGTAGTCCCAGTGATTGCTGATCTTCGGCGCGGCCGCCAGCGCCGCTTCCTTCTTGCGTTTCGCCTCGGCCGCCTTCTTCGCGCGGGCCGCGGCGGCGACCCGTGCCGCCTGTTTGGCGCGCATCTCGGCCAGGCGCTCGGCGATCTTCACCGACAGCTCGACCTGCGCGTCTTCCTCGCTCTGCGCGGAGACGCGCGATGCCACGCGGTCGGCCGTGGCGGCGCTCGCCTTGGCCGGCGTCGTTTCCGCCTTCACTTCCTTGTCGGCCGCCGCGGCGAGCGCCGCCATCGACGCCTTTTCGACCGGCTTGGCGCTGGCCGGTTTCGACAGCTCGGCCGCGAGCTTCCTGGCCGCCTCCGCGTCGGGCTTGGCGGCGGGGACAGGCGATTCGTTGGCGCTTGCGTGATGCATGACGATACTGCAAGCGAACAGGGCAATGAGCTTACGCATGGGGTTCGGGGAAGTGGCTTACCATGCTTTAACGACGCTTCCACCCGGAAACTTGAGGAAAAATACGCTCGTAAACGACAAAGCGCCGGATGCATCCGGCGCTTTGAGCGATCAGGAAAGAATCAGCGGCTCCACATGCGGCGCCCGACTTTGTACAGGCCGCCCAGCATGAGGGGCACAAGCGCGACGCTGACGCCGATCAGCACGATTTCCGTCAGGTGGTCGCGCACGATCGGGATGTTGCCGAAGAAGTAGCCGGCAGTTACCAGACTCGCCACCCAGAACACGGCGCCGGTGATGTTGTAGAGCTGGAAACGCCAGTGGGTCATGTCCGACACGCCGGCAACGAAAGGCGCGAAGGTGCGCACGACCGGAATGAAACGCGCCAGGATGATGGTCTTGCCACCATGTTTTTCGAAGAAGTCGTGGGTGCGGCGCAACGCGTCCTTGTTGAGCCAGCGGTAATCGTTCGTGAACATGCGCTGGCCGACGGCCTCGCCTATGTAGTAATTCAATGTATTGCCGGTGACGGCGGCGACGATCAGGAGCGCCATCAACAGCGGATAACTCATCTCGCCCGTGGCGCAGAAGGCGCCGGCGATGAACAGCAAAGTGTCGCCAGGGAAGAAAAACAGGACCACGAGGCCGGTTTCGCAGAAAACGATTGCGAACAGGACGATGTAAACATAAACGCCATACTCAGCCAGCAGGACGCCCAACGTTTTATCGACATGAAGAATCATGTCGAAAAATTGCATCAGATCCATAATTTTCCTAAACGGTAACGCCGCATCATACCACCAGTCAGCCTGCCGAAACCTTTGGCCGGACTGAGGCATTTGCGCTGTTTAAGGGTGGGTTAAGTTTTAAAAGCGGTTTCGAAAACGGTTTCCGAAACGCTTGTCAACCGGTTGAGTTTCGCGTCTACAATTACCTCACATTAACAACAACGAGGAGCGGAGATCATGGCAAGGATCATGGGATGGGGGGCCGGTGTTGCGCTGGCGCTGGCAGGCAGCCTGGTGCAGGCGGCCGAACCGAAGCCGCTGCCGCCGAAACCGAGCGTCGGCGAGATCGTCAAGGCTTCCAAAGCGGCCGACTGGCGCCCCCTCGACCTGGACAACACGCTCTACATGGACTTGCCGGGCGGGCGCGTGGTGATCGAGCTGGCCCCGCCCTTCGCGCCGAACCACGTCGCCAACATCAAGGCGCTGGCGCGCGAGCATTATTTCGACGGCCTCGTCATCCAGCGCTCGCAGGACAACTTCGTGGTCCAGTGGGGCGACCCGGACGAGCAGAATCCGCGTCCCGTGAAGGACGCGAAAATGAAACTCAAGGCCGAGTTCACGGTGCCGCTGAAGAACGACAAACACTTCACGCGCCTGAAGGACGTCGATGGCTACGCGCCCCAGGTCGGTCATTCGAACGGCTTCCCGGTCGGGCGCGACCCGAAAAAGGGCGAGACCTGGCTGGCGCACTGCTACGCGATGGTCGGCGTCGGCCGCGACAACGAGGCCAACAGCGGCGGCGGCACCGCGCTGTACGTCGTCACCGGCCAGTCGCCGCGCCACCTGGACCGCAACATCACCGTGGTCGGGCGCGTCGTGTCCGGCATGCCGCTGTTGTCGAGCATGCCGCGTGGTCCGGCGCCGATGGGTTTCTACGACAAGCCGGAGATGCGGGTGCCGATCACCTCTTTCCGCGTCGCCGCCGACGTCCCGAAAGAGGAACGCAGCAACTTCGAGGTAATGCGCACCGACAGCGCCACCTACCAGAAGGTGATCGAGGCCCAGCGCAACCGCGGCGGCCCCTGGAACGTGGTGGCGGCCGGGCATGTCGACCTGTGCAATGCGCCGATTCCCGTTCGTGAAAAAGGCGGCGAGCAAAAATAAGACAGCGCAGCGGCCGGGGTGGGATCAGCGAATTCGCCACGGGTATAATCCGGGGGATGAACGCGCCCGCCCCCACCCATCGTCCCATCCAGCAATTGCCCGACCAGCTGATCTCGCAGATCGCGGCCGGCGAGGTCGTCGAACGGCCCTCGGCCGTCGTCAAGGAACTGCTGGAAAACGCGCTGGATGCCGGCGCCACCCAGATCACGGTCCGCCTCGAGGAAGGCGGCGTCAAGCGCATCGCGATCACCGACAACGGCCGCGGCATCGAGCCCGACCAGATGCCGCTGGCCCTGGCGCGCCATGCGACCTCGAAAATCGCCTCGCTGACCGACCTCGAAAACGTGTCGACCCTGGGTTTCCGGGGCGAGGCGCTGGCCTCGATCGCCTCGGTGGCGGCGGTATCGATCACCTCGCGCACCAAGGACGCCCCGCACGCCTGGGAAATCGTCGGCTCGCACCTGGACCAGGTCGTGCCCTCCTCCGGCCCGCTCGGCACCACGATCGACGTGCAGGACCTGTACTTCAACACGCCGGCGCGCCGCAAGTTCCTGAAATCCGAGCAGACCGAATACGGCCACTGCGCCGAGGTCGTGCGCCGCATCGCGCTGGCGCGCCCGGACGTGGCCTTCAGCCTGACGCACAACGGCCGCACCATCGACCACTGGAACGTGTGCGAGATGGCGAGACGGAGCAGCCAGATCCTGGGCAGCGACTTCGCCGAGGCGCGGCTGCCGATCGACGAGTCGGCCGGCCCGCTGCGCCTGCACGGCTACGTCGGCCTGCCGACCGCCTCGAAGGCGCGCGCCGACGGCCAGTTCTTCTACGTGAACGGCCGCTTCGTGCGCGACAAGCTGCTGGTGCACGCGGTGCGCGCCGCCTACCAGGACGTGCTGCACGGCGACCGTTTCCCCTCCTACGTGCTGGCGCTCGAACTCGATCCGGCGCTGGTCGACGTCAACGTCCACCCGTCGAAGATCGAAGTGCGCTTCCGCGACAGCCGCGCCGTCCACCAGTTCGTGTTCCACGCGGTGCAGCGCACGCTGGCGCAGACCTCGGCCACCGCCCACGGCAGCGTGCCGGCGCCGCTTAGCGCCGCCGAGATCGCGCCCTCGCCTTCGCTCTCGAACTGGCGCCGTCCGCACGAACAGACTTCGTTCGGCGCGCAGTTGTCTCCGACCTTCTCGCCTTCGCCCTATCCGCCGGGCAGCCGCTGGGATGCACCGGCCACGCAAAGCGGCGTGGCCCAGAGCACCGCGAACTATGGCGCGCTGTTCGCCGGCGCGCCGGATCGGAGCGAACCCGGCAACGGCAGCGGCAGCGCCGCCTCGATGTCGGTCGCGCCGATGCCGATGACGTCCGCCGCACCGACCAACGACGACTTCCCGCTCGGCTTCGCACTGGCCCAGCTGCACGGCATCTACATCCTGGCCCAGAACACCCGGGGCCTGGTGCTGGTCGACATGCACGCCGCCCACGAGCGCATCCTCTACGAGCAGCTGAAGAACGCGCTCGACGCCCAGGTCGAAGGCCAGGACATGCAGGTGCAGCAGCTCCTGATCCCGGTGACCTTCTTCGCCGACGCGATCGAGGTCGGCACCGCCGTCGAGAACCAGGAGACACTCAAGGCGCTCGGCTTCGACATCGCCGCGATCTCGCCGACCACGCTGGCCGTGCGCGCCGTGCCGACCCTGCTGAAGAACGCCGACGCCCAGACCCTGGCGCGCGACGTGCTGCGCGACGTGCGCGAATTCGGCGGCTCGCGCGTGCTGATCGAACGCCGCAACGAACTGCTCGGCACGCTCGCCTGCCACACGGCAGTGCGCGCGAACCGCATCCTGACCGTCCCCGAAATGAACGCGCTGCTGCGCCAGATGGAGAGCACCGAGCGCGCCGACCAGTGCAACCACGGCCGCCCGACCTGGGTGCAGCTCGAAATCGCGGCCCTCGACAAACTGTTCCTGCGCGGGCAATAAGAAACATGCAAGAGAAACTGGATAACGCCCGGCCGCTGGCCGTGGCGATCATGGGCCCGACCGCGTCGGGCAAGACCGCGGCCGCGCTCGCCATCGCGCGCGAACGGCCGGTCGAGATCATCTCGGTCGACTCCGCCCTGGTCTACCGCGAAATGGACATCGGCACCGCGAAACCGACGCCTGAAGAACTGGCGGCCGTGCCGCACCACCTGATCGACATCATCGACCCGCTCGACGCCTATTCGGTGATGCAGTTCCGCAACGACACGCTGCGCCTGGTGGCGGAGATCGCCGCGCGCGGCAGGCTGCCGCTGCTGGTAGGCGGCACGATGATGTACTTCAAGGGCCTGACCGACGGCCTGGACGACCTGCCGACTGCCGACGCCGCCGTGCGCGCCCGCATCGACGAGGAAGCGGCCCGCATCGGCTGGCCCGGCATGCACGCGAAACTGCGTCTACTGGACCCGGTCACCGCCGAGCGCCTGGCGCCGGCAGACGCCCAGCGCATCAACCGCGCGCTCGAGATCATCGAGCTGACCGGCAAGCCGATGTCCGAACTGCTGGCGCGCCGCGACAAGCCCACGCTGCCGTTCGAACTGGTGTCGTTCGCGCTGGAGACGCCGGACCGAAGCGTGCTGCATAAGCGGATCGCGCTGCGTTTCGACCAGATGCTGGGCGACTCCGACGACCAGGGCATCGTGGCGGAAGTGGCGCGCCTGCGCGCACGCGGCGACCTGACGCCGAATTTGCCCTCGATGCGCTGCGTCGGCTACCGCCAGAGCTGGGATTACCTGGACGGCAAGATCGACCGCGCGGCGCTGCGCGAAACCGGCATCATCGCCACGCGCCAGCTGGCCAAGCGCCAGCTGACCTGGCTGCGTTCGATGCCGGAGCGGATCGTCGTCGATTTCCTCGGCCCCGACCCGGCCGGCGAGATCCTGCGCCACCTCGACCAGTTATCGGATTAGCACGGACAGTAAAAAAGGCGCTTGATTGCAGGCAGCAGCCTTGACAGCACAGCCGCCGCCTTGGATAATATCGTTCGCTTTGGTGATATAGCTCAGCTGGTTAGAGCACAGCACTCATAATGCTGGGGTCGGTGGTTCAAGTCCACCTATCACCACCAGGAATTCTGACGAATGGCTTGGCTCCCGCGGGTCAAGCCATTTTGTTTTAGCCGTTTTTCGGTGATATAGCTCAGCTGGTTAGAGCACAGCACTCATAATGCTGGGGTCGGTGGTTCAAGTCCACCTATCACCACCAAAATAGAAAGCCGCCGGTTCGCAAGGACCGGCGGCTTTTTGGTTTTTGGTGTGTGCGGTTTATACGTCAGCGTTCTCGTCGAGTTCAAACTCACCCCGCCCAAAGGCTTCGATCACCGCTTGCGCCTGTTGCAGGTAAGTCGCCGGCACCAGGATGCGCACCCCGCCCAGCGCCGGCGCCAGCAGCAGATCGGTCTGCATCAGGTGGGCATCGGCCAGCACGGCGGGAATGCCGGACGCTTCCAGGCAGCCCTGCATCAGCGCCGCTTCCATCGGCACGAGATAGCGCGCGACGATGAACAAATCGCGTCCCGGTATCGCCTCGATTTCCGGGTGCGCGGCAAGCCACGCGTCCAGCGCCTGTTCCATTGCTTTCTCCCGCGATTGATGGATGAGTCAATATTACTCTGTCCCCGCGTCGCATGACGCCGGATTGCGTCTTCACGACAACATGCCCGGCAACGACGACAGCAAATACAGCGTCACGCCGATCAACCCGCCCACCACGGTGCCATTAATGCGGATGAATTGCAGGTCCTTGCCGATATTCAGTTCGATTTGTTCCGACATGTCGCCGCTGTCCCAGTTCTTCACCGTATCGGCGATATGCCGGGTCAGGAACACCGCGAATTCGGGTGCGGCCGCGCGCGACGCCAGCTCCAGGTTCTCGTTCAGGGATTGGCGCAGTTGCGGGTCCTCGGCCAGCGTCTGCCCCAGCCAGGTGCCGGTCGCCTCGATCCGCCCGCGCAGCATCGAGTGCTCGCTGTGCAGGTCCTGTTTGAACCAGTCGCGCAGGTCGTGCCAGAGCGAGCCCAGGTAGCTGTTCAGGGACTCGTCGTTGAGCAGGTAGTGCTTGATTTCTTCGCTGCGCGCGGAGAATGCCGGATCGGCTTTCAGGCGCTCGATGAATTCCTGGGTGAACACATCGAAACGCTGGCGCAGCGGGTGCCGCGGATCTTCGCTGACCTTGTTCAGGATGCCCGAAGCCAGGCGCACCGTGATATCGGCGCCTTTGCGGCCGATCAGTTCCGAGGGCAGCATGCGCTCGATGAAGGCGTATTCGTCGCGCAGCCAGTCGACGATGCCCTGCGAAATATACGATTGCGTTTCTTCGTTGTTCAGCAGTTTCGCCAGCTGGTGAATGCCTTCGTTCAGCAATTCCTGGTGGCGCCCTCCCCGCGTCAGGCTTTCCAGGATGGTGCCGGCCGATTTCGACAGGTCGACGCTGTTCACCATCGAATGCACCGCCTTGCGCAGGAAATTCTGCACCGCCGCGTCATCGAGAAAATCGAGCATCCAGGACGCGAGCTTGACCAGGTATTGCCCCATGCGCCCGGTATTCGCCGGTTTCACCAGCCAATCGGCGACCTTTTGCGCCGGGTCGTGCTTGCGGATCAGGCCGACGATGGATTCGGTATCGAGGAATTTCTCGCGCACGAACAAGGCGAGATTCTCGGCGATCTTGACCTTGTTCTGCGGGATGATCTCGGTATGGCGCGAGACGATGGGAATCGGGATGCGCTTGAACAGCGCCACCACGGCAAACCAGTCCGCCAGGGCGCCGACCATGGCCGCTTCCGAAAAAGCCTTCAACAAACCGGTCCACCAGTTCTGTGGCAGGAAAAAGCTGAGCACGAACAGCGCGGCCGCGCCGACGAAGAAGGCCAGCGCCAGCCGTTTGGCTTGTTCGAGTT
Source organism: Massilia haematophila (assembly GCF_042647645.1). Classification (NCBI taxonomy): domain Bacteria; kingdom Pseudomonadati; phylum Pseudomonadota; class Betaproteobacteria; order Burkholderiales; family Oxalobacteraceae; genus Massilia; species Massilia haematophila. Next base: position 3,413,716 of record NZ_JBHRVV010000001.1, read on the forward strand.
CGTATTCTTTCGTCATCGGATCAGGTACGAGTTTCTACCTTGATAATCCTATATGACGCCGGCCTTTTCCAGCGTTTCGATTGCGTCAAAGCTCCAGCCCCAGTCGGCCAGCACGGCGGCGCTGTGCTGGCCCGGCGTGGCCGCCGCCGCACCCGCTTCCGGCACGGTGCGACTGAAGCGCGGCGCCGGCGCCGGCTGGGTCACGCCGTCGATCTCCACGAAAGCCGCACGGGCATGGTTGTGCGGGTGCAGCGGCGCTTCCGCCATGTCGAGCACCGGCGCGACGCAGGCGTCGGTGCCTTCGAGCAAGGCGCACCAGTCGTCGCGGGTGCGAGTGGCGAATAAGGCCGCGAACTTGTCCTTCAGCTGCGGCCAGAGCGACTGGCTCCACTGTTTCTTGAATTCCGGGTCGCTGGCGCCCGTCAGCTCCAACAGCTGGGCATAGAACTGCGGCTCGATCGCGCCCACCGACAGGTATTTGCCGTCGAGGCAGGCGTAGGTGTCGTAGAACGGGGCGCCGCCGTCGAGCATGTTGGCTTCGCGCTGGTCGCGCCAGGAACCGAAGGCACGCAGGCCATACATCATGGCGCCCAGCAGCGCCGCGCCGTCGGTCATGGCGGCGTCGACGACCTGGCCCTTGCCCGAGTTGCGCGCTTCCAGCGCGGCGCAGACCACGCCGAAAGCCAGCATCATGGCGCCGCCGCCGAAGTCGCCGACCAGGTTCAGGGGCGGGCTTGGCGGAGAGCCGACGCGCCCCATGGCATGGAGCATGCCGGACAGGGCGATGTAGTTCAGGTCGTGGCCGGCCGCTTGCGCCAGCGGGCCGGTCTGGCCCCAGCCGGTGATGCGACCGTAGACGAGGGCCGGGTTGCGTACCAGGCAGGCGTCGGGACCGAGGCCGAGGCGCTCCATCACGCCGGGGCGGAAGCCTTCGACCAGGATGTCGGCCTGCTCGACCATGGCCAGCACCACGTCGCGCGCCTGGGGGTGCTTCAGGTCGAGGGCGAGCGAGCGGCGGCCGCGCGCCATGACGTCGTATTTGGTGCCGAGCGTGGGGAAAGGGTTGTCGGCGCCGGGTTTGGTCTTGCGGTCGATGCGGATCACTTCGGCGCCCATGTCGGCCAGCATCATGGCGGCGAAGGGGCAGGGGCCGATGCCGACCATTTCGATGACTTTGATTCCGGTGAGGGGACCTGGCATGAATAATCCTCCGGCTTCGGATAAGGTGAGATCGGTGGGTTCGAGAACCCACCCTACGGTCATTTTCGGCTGATCATGCTTTGTACAGCGTGGACACAGGTGCCCCCCCTACGAATTACAACGAGCGGGCGACGATCTCTTTCATGATCTCGTTGGCGCCGCCGTAGATGCGCTGGACGCGGGCGTCGACGTACATCTGGGCGATCGGGTATTCGAGCATGTAGCCGTAGCCGCCGAACAGCTGCACGCACTGGTCGACGACCTTGCATTGCAGGTCGGAGATCCAGTACTTCGCCATCGAGGCGCGCACGGTGTCCATGCGGCCCGCCAGCATGTCCTCGACGCAGCGGTCGATGAAGATGCGTGCGACAGTTGCCTCGGTCTTGATCTCGGCCAGCACGAAGCGGGTGTTCTGCATCTCGATCAGCGCCTGGCCGAAGGCCTTGCGTTCCTTCGCGTGCTCGACCGTCAGGCGCAGCGCGCGCTCGATGGCGGCGACGCCGGCCACGCCGATGATGGTGCGCTCGTAGGGCAGTTCCGTCATCAGCTGGGCGAAGCCCCTGCCCTCCTCGCCGCCCAGTACGTTCGCCAGCGGCACGTGGGCATCATCGAAGAACAGCTCGCAGGTGTCCTGGCCCTTCTGCCCGACCTTCTCGAGGATGCGGCCGACCCGAAAACCTGGGTTGTCCCGGGTTTCCAGCAGCATCAGCGAGATGCCTTTCGCGCCGGCGGTGGGGTCGGTCTTGGCCACCACCAGGATCACATCGGCCAGGTAGCCGTTCGAGATGAAGGTCTTGGAGCCGTTCAGGCGGTAGCCATCGCTGCCACGCACGGCCGTGGTGCGGATGCCCTTCAGGTCCGAGCCGGCGCCCGGTTCCGACATGGCGATCGCCGCGACCATCTCGCCGCTGGCGAGCTGCGGCAGGTAGCGATTCTTCTGCTCCTCGGTGCCCTGGTTCAGCAGGTAATGGGCGACGATGGCGTGAACGTGCAAACCGAAGGCCATGTCGCCGGCATAACCGAGCTCCTCGAACACCACCGCCATGTGGGCGAAGCTGCCGCCCGATCCGCCGTATTCCTCGGGGATGTCGGCGGCAAGCAGGCCCATTGCGCCGGCCTTGTGCCAGAGCTCGCGGTCGACGTGCTGCTGCGCGCGCCAGCGTTCGCCATGCGGGGCGATCTCGCTGGCGACGAAGCGGCGCACGGCGTCGCGGAAGGACTCCAGTTCCGGATTGCTCCAGGAGGGCGTCATCAATTCCATCGGCGCCTCCTCAGGCCGTGCGATACATCGTGACGACGCAGGCGCCGCCCAGGCCCAGGTTGTGCTGCAGCGCCGTGCGCGCGCCCTCGACCTGGCGCGCGCCGGCGCTGCCGCGCAGCTGGTGGGTCAGTTCAAAGCATTGCGCCAGGCCCGTCGCGCCCAGCGGATGGCCTTTCGAGAGCAGCCCGCCGGAAGGATTGGTGACGACCTTGCCGCCATAGGTGTTGTCGCCATCGAGGATGAATTTATCCGCGCCGCCTTCCGGGCACAGGCCCAGGGCTTCGTAGGTGATCAGTTCGTTGTGGGCGAAGCAGTCGTGCAGCTCGACCACATCGAGTTCGTCCGGGCCGATGCCGGCCTTTTCGTAGACCTTGGCGGCCGCCTCGCGGCTCATGTCGTAGCCGACCAGGCGCATCATGTCGTTCGCCTCGAAGGTGCTGGCGCGGTCGGTGGTCATCGCCTGGGCGGCGATGTGCACGTCGGCACGCAGGCCGCGCCGTTTCGCGAATTCTTCCGAGACCAGCACGGCGGCCGCCGCGCCGCAGGTCGGCGGGCAGGCCATCAGGCGCGTCATCACACCCGGCCAGATCGCCGGCGCATCCAGCACGTCCTGGGCCGAAACCTCCTTGCGGAACAGCGCCAGCGGATTGTTCGCCGCGTGGCGGCTGGCCTTGGCGCGGATGCGGGCAAAGGCTTCCAGGGGCGTGCCGTATTTGTCCATGTGCGCCAGGCCCGCGCCGCCGAAGTAGCGCAGCGCCAGCGGGATCTCGGGCTTGCCGACCAGGCGGTCGGTGACGGCGTCGAAGTCGTCGAACGGCGCCGGGCGGTCGGTGAAGACCGAGCCGAGGGCGCCGGGACTCATCTGCTCGAAGCCGAGCACCAGCACGCAGTCGACCGCGCCGCTGGCCACCGCCTGGCGCGCCAGGAACAGGGCGGTGGAGCCGGTCGAGCAGTTGTTGTTGACGTTGACGATGGGGATGCCGCTCATGCCGACGCCGTACAGGGCCTTCTGGCCGCAGGTCGAGTCGCCGTAGACGTAGCCGGCATAGGCCTGTTCGATGTCCTCGTAGGCGAGGCCGGCATCCTGCAGGGCGGCGCGGGCAGCGTCCGCGCCCATCTCGTGGTAGGGCGCGGACGCGCCGGGCTTGGCGAACGGGATCATCCCGACGCCGGTAACGAATACCTTGCGACTCATGTTGTCTCCTGTCTGGGTTGGCGGCCTGCGGCCTTTTTGCGTTCGATTATAGACAGATAAGGTGGCGCAGGAATGGCCGTGCCGTCGAGGTGCGCCTCTATTTTTTTCGACATCGTGGAAGCCCCGTCCTTTATACTTGATCGATTTAACTTTGATAAGGGGATGTACTGCATGCACCATGAACTCAGTCTGATCACAACCATTGCCGCCGCGCTGGGCTTCGGCCTCTTGTTTGGCATGATCGCCATACGCCTGAAACTGCCCGCGCTGGTCGGCTATCTCGCCGCAGGTGTCCTGATCGGCCCCGCCACGCCAGGTTTCGTGGCCGACGTATCGCTGGCATCGCAATTGGCGGAGATCGGTGTGATGCTGCTGATGTTCGGGGTGGGCCTGCATTTCTCGCTGAAGGACCTGCTCGACGTGCGCAGGATCGCCCTGCCCGGCGCCATCCTGCAGATCTCGGTGGCCACCGCGATGGGCATCGGCCTGACCCACCTGTGGGGCTGGAGCCTGGGCGCGGGCCTGGTGTTCGGCCTGGCGCTGTCGGTGGCCAGCACGGTGGTGCTGCTGCGCGCGCTGGAAAGCCGCGGCGTGCTCGATTCGATGAACGGGCGCATCGCGGTCGGCTGGCTGGTGGTCGAGGACCTGGTGACGGTGCTGGTGCTGGTGCTGCTGCCGGCGTTGGCCGGCCCGCTCGGCGGCAAGGGCGCCGGCGGCGACGACTCGCTGTGGATGGCGCTCGGCAAGACCCTGCTGCAGGTCGGCGCCTTTGTCGCCTTCATGCTGGTGGTCGGCCGCAAGATCTTCCCCTGGTTCCTGTGGCGCGTGGCGAAGACCAATTCGCGCGAGCTGTTCACGCTGTCCGTGATCGCCGCCGCGGTCGGCATCGCCTACGGCTCCTCGCACCTGTTCGGCGTCTCGTTCGCGCTGGGCGCCTTCTTCGCCGGCATGGTGCTGCGCGAATCGGAACTCTCGCACCGCGCCGCCGAGGAGTCCTTGCCGCTGCGCGACGCATTCTCGGTGCTGTTCTTCGTCTCGGTCGGCATGCTGTTCGACCCGATGGTGCTGGTCGAGGAACCGATCCACGTGCTGGCGGTGGTCGCGGTCATCATCTTCGGCAAGTCGATCGCCGCGATGGCGCTGGTGCTGGCGCTGCGCTATCCGCTGAACACCGCGATCACGGTCTCGGCCAGCCTGGCGCAGATCGGCGAGTTCTCGTTCATCCTGGCAGCGCTCGGCATTTCGCTCGGACTCATGCCGGCCGAGGGCCAGAGCCTGATCCTGGCCGGCGCGATCATCTCGATCGCCGTCAATCCGCTGCTGTTCACGGCGATCGAGCCGCTGCAGCGCTGGCTGCGCAAGAACTCGGACCTGGTGCGCAAGCTGGAAAGCTCGCCCGACCCGCTGGCGGAATTGCCGATGAGCGTGCCGCACGAGCGCCTGAGCGGCCAGGTGGTGCTGGTCGGCTATGGCCGCGTGGGCCGCCGCATCGCCGATGCGCTCACGGCGCAGGGCATCCACTACGTGGTCGCCGAGCAGAACCGCGAGATCGTCGATGCATTGCGCAAGCGCGACCAGCCGGCCGTGGTCGGCAACGCCTCGGAACCGGCGGTGCTGATCCAGGCCCACATCGCGCGCGCGGCGGTGCTGGTGATCGCCACCCCCGACACCTTCCACGTGCGCACCATGATCGAGACGGCCAAGGCGCTCAATCCCGAAATCCGCTGCGTCGTGCGCACGCATAACGAGCAGGAAGCCGAGCTGCTGCGCGAGGACACCGGCGGCAAGGTCTTCCTCGGCGAGCACGAGCTGGCCGGCAGCATGACGCGCTACGTGCTCGATACCTTGAAGGAGACGCAGCCCGCGCATTGAGGAATGTTCGCAGGGTCGGCGCCGAGGCCGTTGTCCAGGATAGCGGATCGCTCAGGCGCCAAAAAAAAAGGTTCTTCGCGGGGAATGGGGGAAGACGGGATTGACGAACTGAGCAGGAGGTGGTGGCGGAGGTCTGATGTTGGTAGATTGATAGTCGCCAAACAAATCAGTCTGTCAAACCACCGCCATGCTCAATGCTATGCCGTCTGTCCCGTTTTGGGAAGGCCATATTGTCGATGCCGTCCACGAACAAGAGGACGGGTCGCTGTTAATCGTTCTCGATACCAGCCCTTCAAGCGAAGCTTTGTGCGGGGCATGCCGCCAGCCTTGCGCTCTGGTTCATGAGCGCCGAAGGCGTAAGGTGCGTGACCGCGACATTCTGGATAGGCGTGTCTGGCTCGATGTGCCGGTGCGGCGACTGGACTGCCATCACTGCGACGCACGGGTAGCCGAGCACATTGTTTGGCTCGACCGCCGGGCGCGCATCACGCACCGCGTGCGCCTCTGGGTGGAGGCGCTGGCACAGCTGCTTCCGATAGCCCATGTGGCCCGGTTGACCGGCCTGCACTGGCATACCATCAAGGACATCGATCATCGGCGCTTGCAGCACCTGCATGGTGGCTTCTCGGCAGAAGGCGTACGGCGCTTGGTCATGGACGAATTCGCCCTGCACAAGGGGCACCGGTACGCCACTGTCGCCCTGGATGCCGAACGAATGCGGGTGCTATGGGTGGGAGAAGGCAATAGCCGGGAAGCGATTCGGCCGTTCTTCGAGTTGCTGGGAGAGGAAGGCTGCCAGCGGATCGAAGCCGTTGCCATGGATATGAACACGGCCATGGACCTCGAAGTTCGCCAGCAATGTCCAAACGCAGAAGTCGTCTACGACCTGTTTCATGTGGTGGCGCGCTTCGGTCGCGAAGTGGTCGACCGGGTTCGTGTCGACCAGGCCAATGCCTTGCGTGCCGAACCAAAAGCCCGCCAGGTCATCAAGCGCAGTCGCTGGCTGTTACTGCGCAATCGTGACAACCTCAAGGCCGAGCAGGCCGTCAAGCTCGAAGAGCTGTTGGCTGCCAACCAGCCCTTGGCAACGGTTTACCTGCTCAAGACCGAGCTGAAGGAAATCTGGTATGCGCCATCAGTCCGGGACGGTGCCCGGCGGTGGAAAGCCTGGCTCAAGCTCGCCTTGCAAAGCCAGATCGCACCGCTGATCCAGTTTGCCAAACGCCTGGCCAAATATCGCCGCGGCATCCTGGCATCAGCCATCTATCCGATGAGCTCATCGATCCTTGAAGGCGTCAACAACCGCATCAAGGTCATCAAGCGCATGGCCTACGGTTTTCGGGACGCATCCTACTTCTTCCTGAAAATCAAGGATGCGTTCCCCGGCAAAGTGCGATGAACCAAAAAAAATGCCCGCTGGCGCATCGCGCACAGCGGGCATTTTTCATTCGGCGCCGCAGCGCCGGCCAGGTTCAGATCAGGCAGCGACCATCTCGCCGGTCTCCGTGCACAGCTTCAGGTTCGCATGCTTCGGTGCCAACTGCAGCAGCTCCTTGCGCTCTTCCAGCAGCGCGAACACGGCGTCCTTCGACAGCACATACTGCTCGAGCAGCGTGTCCTTGATCGACTCCATCATCGCGCGGTAGTCGCGCATCGCACCCAGGGTGTAGCTGTAGAGCTCATCCGCCTTTTCTTCCATCTGGCGCAGCGTGTGCTCGCCGCTGGCGTCGTTCTGCAACTGGCTGTAGTCGATCTTCGAGCGCGAGTACATCGACAGGCGGTTGACCATCAGGTTGAGCATCTTGGTGACCTTCTCGATGTCGTTCTGGGCGCCGACCGAGATGCCGCGGGCGCCGTAGAACAGCTCTTCGGCCGCCATGCCGCCGTACAGGCCGATCACGTCGCGCTCGAGTTCTTCCAGCGTGCGCAGCGACATGTCGTCACCCGACTGCAGCACGTAGCCCAGGGCACCGATCTTCGACACGGCTTCGGTGCTGATCTTCAGCAGGTGCGACTTTTCCTTCACCTCGTCCAGGCTCATGCCGGCGCGCAGCCAGGGGTCGATCTGCATGAAGAAGTGACCCAGTTCGTGCAGGGCGATGCGTTCGCGCTGCTTGTGCTTCTCGGCGGTGGTGGCGCGGTCGGTCAGGCCGATCGTGGCGCGCTCGTAGGCGCGGAACAGCAGGTCGGTGTTGATGATCGCCTTTTCCTGGATCGAGATCATGGAGGCGCGCTCGACCACGGTTTCCAGCAGCGCCGGGCTCAGGTTCTGGGTGATTTCCGCGACCTGGTCCAGGTCGAGGTCGCTCCAATCGACCAGGCCTTCTTTTTTACGCGACAGGAAGCTCTTCAGGAGTTCGCGGCGCTCGTTCTTGTTCGGCAGGCGGAAGTTGATCTTTACCGAGAAGCGGCGCAGCATCGCTTCGTCCATCTCGGTCGAGGCGTCGTCGAAGTTCGAGGCGACGACCCAGATCACGCCCTGGCCCTTGTCGCTCTTCACGCCGTCCAGCAGGCCCAGCAGGGTGTTGGCGGTGTCGTCTTCCCACTTCTTTTCGCTGCGGCCGCGCGGCATGAACAGGCTCTGGGCTTCATCGAGGAAGATGATGCACTTGCCCTTGGCGCAGGCCTTGCGGTACAGGGCGTTCAGGGCCTTCGAGCCGCCGCCGACGTAGCCCGACTCCAGCGCCGAGCCCGAAGCCGAGATCAACGGCATGTCGAGGCGCTTGGCGAGGTAGCCGACCAGCTTGGTCTTGCCGGTGCCGGCAGGCCCGGTCAGCATCACGTTGAACGGCTTGTCGATGTTGTGCGACTGGTATTCCTCGCGGTTGCGGATCATGTCTTCCAGGTGCAGCACTTCCTGCTTGATGTCTTCCATGCCGATCAGGTCATCCATGCTGCCCTTGAGCTTGTCCGGCGTGATCATGGTCGAACTCGCGCCCATGCCCGGAATGCCGAATTTCAGGCAATAGATGATCAGGCCGATCAGGAGGATCTCGAAGGCGTGGCGCTTGAGGAAGTCGCCGGTGTCGGAGGCAAAGCTGTTGCCTTCGTCGAGCACGGCCTTGTGCGTGGCCAGGAAGTCTTCCTTGGCGATCGAATAGGGAATCGCGTTCTTGAGCAGCACTTCGCGCTCCAGGCTCAGGTGCGAGGTGCTCGGCACCTTGACCACGTGCAGCTCGGGCGCGCCCTTGAACTTGAAGACGTAGCGTGGCGACTCGGACAGCGGCTTGGCCACCATCAGGTAGTCGAGCTTGTCTTTCTGCGCAGCCAGGCGCGTGATTTCGGAAATATCCTGCGAATGGACGACCGGGCTGGGATCCTGGGGCTTGTCGGCCGACCAGATCGCCACGCCAGCCATTGCGCCCAGCAAGACGGCGGCGGCAATGCGCACATAGACGTTCTTGAAGGCAATCTGGATACGGGCAAAGTTGGGCATTATCGGTACTCTACGAATGTATGGCGCGCGTGATGCAACAGTGCAAAAACGGAGGCGGCCTTCCGGGTCGCGCTTGTCGGAATGGCGGCGGCTGGCAGGTCCGCGTGGAGTCGAACAAGTGCTTGTTCGACATGGTTTTGATGCCCAAGGGCAATGGGGATAGGGAGACTATACCCGTAAAAAAATCGGAGATGTATACGCCTGGCTTAAAATTTTTTGATCAGGCGCATAGCTGGAAAAACTGACAATGCAATTCGTTGCGAGGCTGTCAAATAAATCAGCATTCTGTCTAGCCATATCGCTAAAACATTAATCCTGTTTCAACAAAGGCTGGCGCCAGCCTTGCATCCTTGACATGCACCACTTCCGCCGCTGTCGCATTTCTTTCACATGATGCGGCCTGGTGTCCACAAGGTTTCCGGCGCCGGCATGCAGTTCCTCTTGTTCCGATTCCTGTCGTACATCACAGGCGCAAGAAGCGTACAGGAAGCGCGAAATGTACGCGAAACGCGCAGCTGTTTTTGTTATGCTTTTTTGCGGACCCGATGGCAGCGACGGCGCCGGCTGTGTCGCCTCGATACAGCGTTTGTACCCAGCAATATCTGCAAGGAAGGGAACTATCGTGAACAGATATTTACTCGCAGTAGCGCTCGGTTTCGTCGTCGGCGGTGCGGCGCATGCCGCCGTCATCGACGTGACGCCACCCGGCGCCGGCGACGCAGGCGTCCAGCCGCGCGTGGCCGACCTGGCCGTCAACGCCCGCCAGGACATCGTCACGGCCCCGGTGCACATGTCGGAACTGCCTGAACCGGAAGTGTTTGCGATGATGCTGGTCGGGCTGGTCCTGCTCGGCTACCGGGCACGTCGGGACAGCAACGAGAAATTCAAGTAAGGCGTCAAGTAGCGGCCGGCCGCAGCGGCCCTCGTCGGCCCTCATCGGCCGTCCTCGGCATGCGCCGCGCTTCATTGCCGAAATCGAGGGCTGCACTCGAGGGCTGCACTTCAGGCGCCGCGTGGCGCCGGCGCGGGCTCGGTGCACAGCGCATACAGCTTGCACAAGGTATTCCAGTTACGCGAGGTGGTCGCGTCTCCCAATTGCTTGCCGAGCGCCGCCGCTGCGGCGCTGTCGAGCACGCCGTCCGGACACCAGACATAGGCCGCGCGCTGGCCGAGCGCCAGCGCGCCCTCGCCCCAGTCGCGCTCGCACAGCGGGGCCAGGGCATCGCGCGCGGCGGCGTCGGGCAGCAGGAAGACCAGCAGGCGCGCGTGGTCGGTGGCAAGCGGCAGCAGCGAGTTTTCCGCCAGCACCGCCGCCAGGTCGTCGCCGGCGATCACCATCACACGCGCCGCCACGCCCAGCTTGAGCACCAGCCCTTCCTCGATCGCGGCCGCGGCTGCGGCCGGGTCGACCTCGTCGGCGCTGAACACGATGTTGCCGCTGTTCAGGACGCTGCGCACGTCGGCATAGCCGAGTTCTTCGACCAGTTTGCGCAGGTCGGCCATGGCCACGCGCTTGGCGCGGCCCACGTTCACGCCGCGCAGTAAAGCAATATAGCGTTTGTTCGTCATGCTCCCATGTTACCGCCCACGCGGGTGGGCGGCGACCTGTTTACTTGACGAGGCCGTCTTACTTGACCAGGCCTTCCTCGCGCAGGGCCTGCTGTACGGCCGGGCGCTGGGCGACGCGCGCACGGAATGCCTGCAGCTGCGGCCAGTCGGCCAGGCTGAACTTGAGGAAGTCGGTCCAGCCCAGGACGGTGAACAGGTAGGCATCGGCCACGCCGAACTGGCTGCCCGCGAGGAATTCGCGGCCGTCGAGGTGACGCGCGACGTAATCAAAGCGCAGCGCCAGCATCTTGCGTGCGCGTTCGCGCATGTCGTCGGTGGAGTCCGGCTTGAACAGCGGGCTGAAATTCTTGTGCAGTTCGGTCGAAATGTAGTTCAGCCAGCTCAGGGCCTGGTAGCGCTCGACGCTACCCACGGCAGCCAGGAGGCCGGCCTGCGGTGCGCTGTCGGCCAGGTACTGGACGATTGCCGGCCCTTCGGTCAGCACGACGCCCTCTTCCAGTTCGAGCGCCGGCACGTATCCGTTCGGATTGATGCTGCGGAAGTCCGCGCCGCCGGCCGTGCGTTTCGTGCCGAGGTCGACGCGCTCGGACGTGAAGGCCAGCCCTGCTTCGAGCAGGACGATGTGCGGGGACAGCGAGCAGGCGCCGGGGCTGAAATACAGTTTCATGTTGGTCCTTAGTCTGGAGGTGAACGGTCGCGGCATGGCGCCGGCCGGCTGGAGAGCGGCTGGCGCGCGGCCCCCGCTTCAAGGCAGGGCGAGAATACCGCAATCGGCCCGGGCTTGCTTGGGGCCGCTCAACTTGCTTCGGTCATCCGATTGTCGTGCGCAATGGACGAAAACCGGCCTGCCCTGGCGGGCACCGGAAGTGAAACGGGAGGAAAGCGCCGCGTGGCGGCAAGGAAGCGCGAGGAAAGGGGAGTTGCGCGGCGTGTCAGGACGCCGCGCAACTGCCCTGCATGGCCGATGGCAAGGCAGTCAAGGCTGCCATGCCGCCGGCATTAGTGCGCATAGTTACCAGACGACGAAGAAGCTTCGTTGTTCTGCGATTGCTGCTGGGTTTGCTGTTGCTGCTGTTGCTGCTGGGCTGCTGCCGCGGCGGCCTGGGCTGCCTTCTCTTCTGGCTTCGGGCGGCCCTGGGCGTCGGACAGGCGGTACTTGGTGCGGCGGTCGCCCATCAGGTCGCGCAGGTCGCGGATGCTCATGCCGGTCACTTCGTGCATGCGGATCAGCAGCGAGGCGCCAACCGGCAGGCGGTGGTGGCGAATCTTGCTGATGACAGGCGGGGCCACCTCGAGCATGCGCGACAGCGCAGCGTCGTTTTTCAGCTGCATCTTGCCAAGCAGGATGTCCAGCAGGTGGTTCGGGTTGTAGCTTTCCTGTGAAGACAAAGCATGATGTGCCATGATTTTTACCTCGTGAGTGTGGTTTAAAATAGTTCCGTTACGAACTTTGTTAAAGACTACCTTTCGTCAACATAAGTTCCCGAACACGCTCTTGAACGATTAAACAGAACAAGTCTGAGTCTTCGCTTAAGAAACATGCTCGCGCCTGCGCTCTGCTTAACACTCCCCTGAACGCACTTGTCTTTCCAACAAATTATCAGACTCATACGAGCTTGGGACATCCGTCCTGAGCACATGACTCATTGTTGGAAATCAAGCTATCGTGTGGAAAGCTTGTCACATAAGCATTTCAACACATGGGGATTATTTGTGGCGCACGCAAGAGATTTCTTCCGTTAATTTGTGTAAAAGAATTTGTAGCGAACGTATTGATTTACAACAGGAAATATCTCCTGCAAAGCCTCACCCCGCCTTGCGCTGCCGCCTGTTGATAAAAATTCGCAATTTAACAATCTAGTCAGACTTGCAATGCATTTGATCCGAGCAACAAGTAATTCTTGGTAGCATTAACTCACCCTGTTCCGCACGCCGTTTTTGCATCGTCAGCAGGGATTTACGGTAAACTGGCTTGACGCTTTGTCAAAGCCTTAGCATTTCTTATAACGAAGCATTCCATGCAGAAAAAAGTATTCATCAAGACCTTCGGCTGCCAGATGAACGAGTACGACTCGGACAAAATGGCGGACGTGCTTGGCGCGTCCGACGGCTTGGTTCGCACCGACAAACCCGACGACGCGGACGTCATCCTCTTCAATACCTGCTCGGTGCGCGAAAAAGCGCAGGAAAAAGTGTTTTCCGACCTGGGCCGCCTGCGCGAACTGAAACGCCAGCGCCCCGACCTGATCATCGGCGTCGGCGGCTGCGTGGCCTCGCAGGAAGGCGAAGCCATCGTCAAGCGCGCGCCGCACGTGGACATGGTGTTCGGGCCGCAGACCCTGCACCGCCTGCCGCAGATGATCCGCGAGCGCCGCAGCAGCGGCGCCGCCCAGGTCGACATCAGCTTCCCGGAAATCGAGAAGTTCGACCACCTGCCCCCGGCCAAGGTAGAGGGTCCCGTCGCCTACGTCTCGATCATGGAAGGCTGCAGCAAGTACTGCAGCTATTGCGTCGTGCCCTATACCCGCGGCGAGGAAGTCTCGCGCCGCTTCGAGGACGTGCTGACCGAAGTCGCCGGCCTGGCCGCGCAAGGCGTCAAGGAAATCATGCTGCTGGGCCAGAACGTGAACGCCTACCGCGGCACGATGGAAGGTGGAGAAGTTGCCGACTTTGCCCTGCTGCTCGAATACATCGCCGACATCCCCGGCATCGAACGCCTGCGCTTCGTTACCAGCCACCCGAAGGAATTCACCCAGCGCCTGATCGACGCCTATGCGAAGATCCCGCAACTGGTGAACCACCTGTACCTGCCGGTGCAGCACGGCTCCGACCGCATCCTGCAGGCCATGAAGCGCGGCTACACGGGCCTCGAATACAAGTCGATCATCCGCCGCATCAAGGCGGTGCGCCCGGACATTGCGATTTCCTCGGACTTCATCGTCGGCTTCCCTGGCGAAACCGACGCCGATTTCGAGGCCATGATGAAGCTGGTGGAAGACGTCGGCTTCGACAACAGCTTCAGCTTCATCTTCAGCAAGCGCCCGGGCACCCCGGCCGCCAACCTGGAAGACGACACCCCGCACGAGGTCAAGCTGGCGCGTCTGCAGCGCTTGCAGGCCCTGATCGACGCCAACACCCGCAAGCTCAGCGCGGCGATGGTCGGCACGGTCCAGCGCATCCTGGTCGAGGGACCGTCGAAGAAAGACCCGAACGAACTGCAGGGCCGCACCGAAAGCAACCGTGTGGTCATTTTCGCCCCGGGCGCCTCCGGCGCCGCGCTGGTCGGCCAGCTGGTCGACGTGCGCGTCACCGAGAGCCTGGATTACTCCCTGCGCGGCGAACTCGTCGCCAATCTCGATACGATTGCCAAAGCCAGTTGAAAACACACACGCCTACCCAGCCTTCGTACTTCATCCCCGAGCCGCTCGATAACACGCGGCTCGCCCACCTGTGCGGTCCGCTCGACGAGAACCTGCGCCAGATTTCCGCGGCGCTCGACGTGACCATCTTCCGCCGCGGCGAGAAGTTCATCGTCAGCGGCGCCAACGCCGAGCGCGCGGTCGAACTGCTCGAACGCTTCTACGCGGTCGCCAACAAGGTCGTGCCGATCGAGGAAGTGCAGCTGGCGCTGGTCGAACAACGCGCCGGCCTGAAGCCGAAGATCGAGGGCGCCGCGCCGGCCGAGCAGGAAGACGAGGCCGAGGACGAGGAAGGGGAAGAGAATCCCGAACTCGTCAGCCCCACGCTCAAGACCCGCCGTAGCGACCTGCGCGGCCGCACCCCGCACCAGATCCAGTACCTGCGCGCCGTGCTCGAACACGACATCAGCTTCGGCATCGGCCCGGCCGGCACCGGGAAGACCTACCTGGCCGTGGCCTGCGCGGTCGATGCGCTCGAACGCGACGCGGTGAAACGCATCATCCTGACCCGTCCGGCGGTGGAAGCCGGCGAGCGCCTCGGCTTCCTGCCGGGCGACATGAGCCAGAAGGTTGATCCCTACCTGCGCCCGCTGTACGACGCGCTGTACGACCTGCTCGGCTTCGACCGCACCCAGAAGCTGTTCGAGAAGCAGGTCATCGAGATCGCCCCGCTAGCCTACATGCGCGGCCGCACGCTGAACCACGCCTTCGTGATCCTGGACGAAGCCCAGAACACGACGGTCGAGCAGATGAAGATGTTCCTCACGCGTATCGGTTTCGGCAGCAAGGCCGTCGTCACCGGCGACGTCACCCAGGTCGACCTGCACAAGACCCAGCGCAGCGGCCTGGTCGATGCGATGCACGTGCTGAAGGACGTGCGCGGCATCGCCTTTACGCAATTCTCCAGCGCCGACGTGGTGCGCCATCCGCTGGTGGCACGCATCGTCGACGCTTACGACAAGGCCAGCGAAGTCCAGGAAATGGGCGCGTTGGCGAAACCTACCACTGCCCGCAATGCAAGAAAAAAATCATAAGCTCGAACTCGACGTCCAGTACCCGGACGCGCGCCTGGAAACCGCCATCACCCCGGAGATGGTGGAACGCTGGGTGCGCCCTGCCCTCCTGGGACCGGCCGAACTGGCGATCCGCTTCGTCGACGCCGCCGAAGGCCAGACCCTGAACCGCGACTACCGCGGCAAGGACTACGCCACCAACGTGCTGACCTTCGCCTATAACGAAGGCGAGGAACTGGCCGAGGACGAACCGGTGCAGGCCGACATCGTACTGTGCACCGACGTCCTGCAGCGCGAAGCCGACGAGCAAAAGAAAACGCTCGAGGAACACGCCGCCCACCTGGTCGTGCACGGCGTGCTGCACGCCCAGGGCTACGACCACGAGCACGACGAGGAAGCCGAGGAGATGGAACAGCTCGAGCGCGACATCATGGAAGCGCTGGGGTATCCGGATCCGTATGCGGAGAGCTGACAGGTAGGGTGGGCTCTCGAGCCCGCGCGGATTCACCCTCTGCCAGCCTGCGCATGGGTTTCGTAGGGTGGGCTCTCGAGCCCACGCGGTCTCACCGGTAGAAATTCGGCGCCCCAACGCGGCAGCTTCGTCAACGCTGGCGTCTCCGTGATGCAAGCGATGAGACGGCGTGGACACAGGTGTCCACCCTACGAATCTCAAGCGGTCTCATTATTCGAACAATGAGACCGCGTGGGCACGAGTGCCCACCCTACGAGAATAGCGTTGCGGCAAATCCGGTCGCATCACCAAATTTGCCCACATAACCAAACCTTACGCCTTCAACTGCTCCCCGATCGGCAGCTTGCGAATCCGCTTGCCGGTCGCCGCGAACACCGCATTCGTCAGCGCCGGCGCGATGCCCGCCGTGCCCGGCTCGCCGATCCCGCCCGGTTCGTCGCGGCTGTTGACGATGTGGACCTCCACCGCCGGCGCCTCGCTGATGCGCATCATGCGGTAGTCGCCGAAGTTCGATTGCTGCACGCGTCCGTTGGCCAGCGTGATCTCGTTCCACAACGCCGCCGAGGCGCCGAACACGATGCCGCCTTCCATCTGGGCGATGATGCCGTCCGGATTCACCGCCTGGCCACAATCGACCGCGCAGACCACGCGGTGCACTCGCACGTCGCCTTCCGGGCCGACCGATACTTCCGCGACCTGCGCCATGTAGCTGCCGAAGGCGAACTGGGTCGAGATGCCGCGCCCGACCTTGCGCCCGGCAATCGGCACCAAAGGCTTGCCCCAGCCCGCCTTTTCGGCCGCCAGGTTCAGCACGCCCAGCGTGCGCGGCGATTTTTCCAGCAGCGCGCGGCGAAACACCACCGGGTCCTGCTTGGCCGCCTGGGCCAGTTCGTCGATGAAGCTCTCGACCACGAACACGTTGTGGGTCGGGCCGACGCCGCGCCAGAAGGCAGTCGGCACGCCCGGCGGCTCGTGGCGCACGTATTCGACGCGCATGGCCGGAATCGCGTACTGCAGGTCGGCCGCGCCCTCGACCGCGTCGGGATCGACGCCGTCCTTCACCGCCGGCGGCGCGAAGCGCGCCATGATCGAGGAGCCGGTCACGCGGTGGAACCAGGCCGTCGGGCGGCCCTTGTCGTCCAGGCGCGCCGACAGGCGGTCCACATAATAGGGGCGGTACATGTCGTGCTGGATGTCTTCCTCGCGGGTCCAGATGAACTTCACCGGGCCCTTGGCCAGCTTGGCAAAGGCGACCGCCTGGATCACGTAGTCGACCTCGAGACGGCGCCCGAAACCGCCGCCGATGTAATAGTTATGGACCTTGACCTTCTCGACCGGCAGGCCGGCGGTCTTGGCCGCGGCCCCCTGCGCCAGCGCCGGCACCTGGGTGCCGACCCAGAGGTCGCAGCCGTCGGCGCGCAGGTCCACGGTGCAGTTGATCGGTTCCATGGTCGCGTGCGCCAGGAACGGCAGCTCGTAGACCGCGTCGATCCTGCGCCCGCCCTTTTCCTCCAGCGCCTTCAACGCGTCGCCCACGTTGCGCGCCACCGCGCCTTCGCCCTGCGAGACCTTCATCATGTCGGCGACGATGCCGTTCAGGCTCACTTTCGCGTTCGGGCCGTCGTCGAAACGCGGCGCGGCCGCCGCCAGGCCCTGTTTCGCGGCCCAGAAGTGGTCGGCCACCACCGCCACCGCGCCCTCCAAACGCAGCACCTGGCGCACGCCCTTGACCGCCATCGCCTTCTGCTCGTCGACGGCGACCAGCTTGCCGCCGGTGACAGGCGACGCGGCCACCGCCGCGATGCCCATGTTCGGCAGGCGCGCATCGATGCCGAACTGCGCCGTGCCGTTCACCTTCGCCGGCGAATCGAGGCGCTTCATCGCCTTGCCGATCAGGACGAACTGCTCCGGGTCCTTCAGCTTGACGTTCTTCGGCAGCTCCATCTTCGAAGCCGCATCGACCAGCTCGCCGAAGTGGGCCGAGCGGCCCGAGGCCTGGTGGCGCACGGCCCCGGCCACGACCTGCAGGTCGGCGGTGTCGACGTCCCACTGCTTGGCCGCGGCCGCGACCAGCACGCTGCGCACCATGGCGCCGGCTTCGCGCAGCGGCTTCCAGGCGCCGCGCACCGAGGTCGAGCCGCCGGTCACCTGGCCGCCCAGCAGCGGATCGGCGTAGAGTTCGTTATTTGCCGGCGCCTGCTCCAGCTTGACCTTCGACAGGTCGGCGCCCAGCTCTTCGGCCAGCAGCATCGGCATCGAGGTGAAGGTGCCTTGCCCCATTTCCACCTTGTGGATGACCAGGGTGACGATGCCGGTGCGGTCGATGCGGATGAAGGCGTCGCGCGCCAGGCCCGGTGCGGTGTCGGAATGCTCGGTCGATGCCTGGCCGACAGCCTTTTCCGGCGGCGGCTCCTTGCGGCTATCTTCCTTGCTGCAACCGAACAGCGAGAAACCGAACAGCAGGCCGCCGCCGGCGGTTGCGCCGATCTGCATGAAGCGGCGGCGCGATGGCGAAACGCGTTGTTCTTCCTTGACTTGGCTCATGTCTTGGCTCATGTGCGTTCCTTCTTATTTGCTGGCGGCGATCTTGATCGCCTTGCGGATGCGCCCATAGGTACCGCAGCGGCAGATGTTGCCGGCCATGGCATTGTCGATGTCGCTGTCGCTGGGTGTTGGTGTGGATTGCAGCAATGCCGTGGCCGACATGATCTGGCCCGACTGGCAATAGCCGCACTGCACCACGTCGATCTGGCGCCAGGCGTCCTGGACCTTGGCGCCGACCGGGTCGTTGCCGATCGCCTCGATCGTGACGATCTTCTTGCCGACGGCGCTGGACACCGGCGTGACGCAGGAACGGATCGGCTGGCCGTCGAGGTGGACCGTGCAGGCGCCGCACATGGCGACGCCGCAGCCGAACTTGGTGCCGGTCAGGCCGGCGACGTCGCGCAGTGCCCACAGCAGGGGCATGTCGTCGGGGACGTCGAGGGTGGTGGTATTGCCGTTGATGGTGAGGGCAGGCATGGGCGCTCCTTTGTATTCTAGACAATTACTATATGCCATTTTTGTGCGCCGCGTCGCATTGCCCTCCGGGCGCACAAGCCGGCGTAAAGATCGGGCGCGGCCACTTTTGGTGTATGCTTACGCCCATCGCAACAACGGCTTCACGCCAACTATGCCCGAGTATCCCAGTGACGTCCGATCGGACGCCAAACCCCATCGGTCGCTTTTCGAAAGACTGACCGCATTCATCTCCCCTGAGCCAGAAAATCGCACCGAGCTGCTCGAAGTGCTGCACGAAGCACACGAGCGCAACCTGATCGACGCCGACGCCCTGTCGATGATCGAAGGTGTGTTCCAGGTCTCCGACCTGTCGGCGCGCGACATCATGGTGCCCCGTTCCCAAATGGACGTGATCGACATCACGAAACCGATCGAGGAATGGCTGCCGATCGTGCTGGAAACCCAGCACTCGCGTTTCCCCGCCATCGAAGGCGAGCGCGACAAGGTGGTGGGCATCCTGCTGGCCAAGGACCTGCTGCGCTATTACGCTGAGGAATCGTTCGACGTGCGCGCCATGCTGCGCCCGGCGATCTTCATTCCGGAATCGAAGCGCCTGAACGTGCTGCTGCGCGACTTCCGCGCCAACCACAACCACATGGCCATCGTGGTCGACGAATACAGCGGCGTGGCCGGCCTGATCACCATCGAGGACGTGCTCGAGCAGATCGTCGGCGACATCGAGGACGAGTACGACTTCGACGAGGAAGAAGACAACGTCCTGTCGATCAAGGAGGGCCAGCATGGCCCGCGCTGGCGCGTCAAGGCGCTGACCGAGATCGAGCAGTTCAACGAAGAGATCGGCGTCGACCTGCCCGAGGATGACGCCGACACCATCGGCGGCTTCGTCGCCAGCCACCTCGGGCGCATGCCGCACAAGGGTGAGGAATTCACCCTGGGCAACCTGCAATTCGAGGTGCTGCGCGCCGATGCGCGCCAGATCCACGTGCTGCTGGTCGAAAAACTGCCGCATTCGCTGCACGCCAACGACGACGACTGATGCTGTTGCGTCGCCGTCCTAACCTCGCCGCCAGCGATCCGGCAGCAAGCGCCGCCGCGCGCGGCGCGCGGCCGTCCGCGGCCGCGCTGGTGGCCGCCGCCCTCGCCGGCGGCGCTTCCCTGTTCTCCTTCGAGCCCTTCGGCTGGTGGCCGCTGCAGTTCCTGCTGCTGGCCTACCTGTTCTACCAGGTCGGCCTGGGCAGCTCCGTGAAACGCGCCACCCTGCTCGGCTGGGCCTTCGGCTTCGGCTGGTCGATCGGCGCCATGTACTGGCTGTACACCATGATGACCCGCTTCGCGCATTTGCCGGCGGTCCTCGGCGTGCTCGGCGTGATCCTGCTGGGTCTCTACATGGGCCTGTTCGGCGCCTTCGCCACCGGCGTCTCGGCCTGGCTGCGCCGGCGCTGGTCGCTGCCGGTGCCCGCCTTCCTGCTGCTGGTGCTGCCCGTCAGCTGGGGCGTCTCGGAATGGATGCGCGGCTGGGTGTTTACCGGCTTTCCCTGGGCGGTGTCGGGTTATGCCCATGACGTCTCGCCGCTGGCCGGCTATGCGCCGCTGATCGGCGTCTACGGCATCGGCGTGCTAGTTGCGGCCTGCGCCTCCTGCCTGGTGTTGCTGACCCAGCGCGTGCGCCTGCCGGCGATCGGCCTGTTCGCCGCCCTGCTGCTGGCCGGGGCCGGCCTGCGCACCATCGAATGGACGCAAGTGACGGGCGCGCCGCTGACCGTGCGCCTGCTGCAAGGCAATATTCCGCAGGACCGCAAGTTCGACTACGCCTTCCTCTCGAACATCCTGGAGCGCTACCACGGCATGATCACGGCCAGCCCGGCCGACCTGATCGCCACGCCGGAAACCGCGATCCCCGTGTTCCGCCACCAGGTCGACCCGGGCTACCTCGCCAGCCTGCAGCGCTTCGCCGGCGCCAGCGGCAGCACCCTGGCCTTGGGCATGCCGCTGCTCGACGGCCCCTCGCAGTACGCCAACAGCGTGGTAACGGTCACGCCCACCGAGCAGGCCCAGCCCTACCGCTACGACAAGGCCCACCTGGTGCCCTTCGGCGAATTCATCCCGCCGGGCTTCCGCTGGTTCACCGACATGATGAACATCCCGCTGAACGATGCCACCCGCGGCAAGGCGCTGCAGGCGCCGTTCGCGGTAAAAGACCAGCTGGTGCTGCCGAACATCTGCTACGAGGACGTGTTCGGCGAAGAGATCGCCTACCAGCTGCGCGCCGCGCCGCGTCCGGCCACCATGCTGTTGAACATGTCGAACCTGTCCTGGTACGGCCAGTCGAGCGCAGTGCCCCAGCACCTGCAGATCTCGCGCATGCGCACGCTCGAGACCGGCCGCCCGATGCTGCGATCGACCAACGACGGCGCCACCGCCGTGATCGACCACCGCGGCCAGGTCACCCACCTGCTGCCCTTCTATACCGAAGGCATGTTGACGGCGACCGTGCGCGGCACGACCGGCATGACGCCCTACATCCGCTTCGGCAACCTGGCCTTCCTGCTGCTCGGCGCACTGGCGCTGGCCGGGGCCTGGCTGGCTGGCCGAAATTACCGAAAGAAAAAGGCTAATCTCTCATAGTTGAGTCCAATCCGGTCCCAGAGGGCCGGTAAAACCCGCTAGAATTGGTCATTTGGCAAACTTACCGTGTTCGCGGCCCAGCGCCGCGTCGCCCAATCACGATGCTCACATTCCAACAAATCATCCTGACCTTGCAGTCCTATTGGGACAAGCAGGGTTGCGCCCTGCTCCAGCCCTATGACATGGAAGTGGGCGCCGGCACCTTCCACACCGGCACTTTCCTGCGCGCGATCGGCCCCGAGCCCTGGCGCGCCGCCTATGTCCAGCCTTCGCGCCGTCCGAAGGATGGCCGCTATGGCGAAAACCCGAACCGCCTGCAGCACTATTACCAGTACCAGGTCGTGCTGAAGCCGGCGCCGGAAAACATCCTCGATTTGTACCTCGGTTCGCTCGAAGCGCTGGGCCTGGACCTCAAGAAGAACGACGTGCGCTTCGTCGAGGACGACTGGGAAAGCCCGACCCTGGGCGCCTGGGGCCTGGGCTGGGAAGTCTGGCTGAACGGCATGGAAGTGACCCAGTTCACCTACTTCCAGCAGGTCGGCGGCCTCGACTGCAAGCCGGTGCTGGGCGAGATCACCTACGGCATCGAACGCCTGGCGATGTACCTGCAGGGCGTGGAAAACGTCTACGACCTGGTCTGGACCGAGTGGGAAGAGAACGGCGTTAAAAAAACGCTGAGCTACGGCGACGTCTTCCACCAGAACGAGGTCGAGCAGTCGACCTACAACTTCGAGCACGCCAACACCGAACTGCTGTTCCAGGCCTTCGCCAACCACGAATCCGAAGCCAAGCGCCTGATCGAGCTGGAACTGACCCTGCCGGCCTACGAGCAGATCATGAAGGCTTCGCACAGCTTCAACATGCTCGACGCGCGCGGCGCCATCTCGGTGACCGAACGCGCCGCCTACATCGGCCGCGTGCGCACCCTGTCGCGCCTGGTGGCCCAGGCCTATTACGACTCGCGCGAGAAGCTCGGCTTCCCGATGCTGCCCAAGGCCGAGAAAGCCGCAGCCTAAGCCCAGGAACAGACAAGAACAGACCATGAATCAAACTCTCCTCGTCGAAATCCAAACCGAAGAACTGCCACCGAAGGCACTCGTCAAACTCGGCGCCGCGTTCGCGAACGGCATCGCCAACGGCCTGAAGGCGCGCGACTTCCTGGAAGCCGACAGCGTCGTCACCCCGTATGCCACGCCGCGCCGCCTGGCCGTCTCCATCACCAAGGTGCGCGCCACCTCGCCCGACAAGCAAATCCGCGAAAAAGTGCTGCCGGTCTCGGTCGCGCTGGACAAGGACGGCAACCCGAGCGCGCCGCTCGCCAAGAAGCTGGCCGCGCTGGGCTTCCCCGACCTGCAAATCAGCGACCTCGAACGCGCCCAGGACGGCAAGGCCGAATCCTTCTTCTATACCTACACCGCCGCCGGCAGCGCGCTTGCGGGCGGCCTGCAGGACGTGCTGGCCGACACCGTCGCCAAGCTGCCGATCCCGAAGGTCATGAGCTACCAGCGCCCGGACGGCGCGACCGTGCAGTTCGTGCGCCCGGTGCACCTGCTGCTGGCCCTGCACGGCGAGCAGGTGCTGCCGCTGACCCTGCTGGGCCTCGACGCCGGCCGCCAGACCATGGGCCACCGCTTCCTGTCGCACGGCGGCCCGATCACGGTCGACCACGCAGATAACTACGCGGCGGTGCTGGAAAGCGAGGGCAAGGTGCTCTCCGGTGCCGAAGCGCGCAAGGAAAGCATTCGCACGCAGCTGCTGGAGAAAGCCGGCGCCGACCTGGTGCTGATGCCCGAGTCGCTGCTCGACGAAGTGGCGGCCCTGGTCGAGTGGCCGGTGGTCTACGAGTGCCGCTTCGAGGAAGAATTCCTGGCCGTGCCGCAGGAATGCCTGATCCTGACGATGCAGACCAATCAAAAATACTTCGCGCTGACCGATGCCAATGGCAAGCTGCGCTCGCGCTTCCTGATCGTCTCGAACCTGGCCACAAGCGATCCGTCGGCCATCGTCGGCGGCAACGAGCGCGTGGTGCGCCCGCGCCTGTCGGACGCCAAGTTCTTCTTCGAGCAGGACAAGAAGAAGACGCTGGAGTCGCGCCTGCCGCAACTGGCGAACGTGGTCTACCACAACAAGCTGGGCACCCAGGCCGAGCGCTCGCAGCGCGTCATGCGCCTGGCCGGCGCGATCGCCAAGCGCCTCGGCTACGACGTGGCGCTGGCCGAACGCGGCGCCATGCTGGCCAAGGCCGACCTGCTGACCGACATGGTCGGCGAGTTCCCCGAGCTGCAGGGCATCATGGGCACCTATTACGCCCGCCACGACGGCGAGCACGAGGAAGTGGCCCTGGCCGCCTCCGAACACTACCAGCCGCGCTTTGCCGGCGACGCCCTGCCCTCGACCAATACCGGCCTCGTGGTCGCCCTGGCCGACAAGCTCGAGACCCTGGTCGGCATCTGGGCCATCGGCCTGCAGCCGACCGGCGAGAAGGACCCGTTCGCGCTGCGCCGCCACGCCCTGGGAGTGATGCGCATGCTGGTCGAGAAGCGCCTGCCGCTGTCGATCTCGGAACTGCTGCTTGATGCCGCTGCCGTATTCGAAGGCCAGGCCGCATTCAAAGACCCGACCGCCGACGTCAAGGCCTTCATGCTGGACCGCCTGCGCGGCATGCTGCGCGAGCGCGGCTTCACGCCGAACGAAGTCGAAGCCGTGCTGGCCCAGAACCCGGACCGCGTCGACGACGTCGTGCAGCGCCTGGAAGCGGTGCAGGCCTTTGCCGCCCTGCCGGAGTCCGCCTCGCTGGCCGCGGCCAACAAGCGCATCACCAACATCCTCAAGAAGAACGAGGAAGCGATGCCGCAGGACGCCGCCATCAAGGCCGAACTGCTGGTCGAGCCGGCGGAAAGCGCGCTGGCCGCGAAGATGCAAAGCCTGGAATCGAGCGTCGACAGTGCGTTCGCCAACAGCGACTTCACCGGCGCCCTGAAGACGCTGGCGCTGATGAAGGAAGAAGTCGATGCCTTCTTCAACGACGTGATGGTGATGGCCGAGGACCTGGCGCTCCGCAACAACCGCCTGGCCCTGCTGTCTTCGCTGCACGGCATGATGAACCGCGTCGCCGACATCTCGAAACTGGCGGCGTAAGGAAGCACCATGAAGCTGATCATCCTCGACCGCGATGGGGTCATCAACCACGATTCGCCGGACTTCATCAAGAGCCCGGCCGAATGGGTGCCGATCCCCGGCTCGCTCGAGGCGATCGCCCGCCTGAACCAGGCAGGCTACCGCGTCATCATCGCCTCGAACCAGTCCGGCATCGCGCGCGAACTGTTCGACATGACGACCCTGAACGCGATCCACCAGAAGATGCACAACGCCGCCCAGCAGGTCGGCGCCGACATCGACGCGGTGTTCTTCTGCCCGCACGCGGCCAGCGACAACTGCGACTGCAGGAAGCCGAAGGCCGGCATGTTCGAGGAGATTAGCAAGCGCTTCAAGGTCAGCCTGAAGGGCGTACCCACCGTCGGCGACTCGCTGCGCGATTTGCAGGCCGGCTTCATCAGCGGCTGCGTGCCCTACCTGGTCCTGACCGGGAAAGGCGAAAAGACCCACCAGACCGGCGGCCTGCCGCCCGGCACCCAGGTGTTCCCGGACCTGGCCGCGATGGTCGCGGCCTTCCTGAAAACACCCGCTTCATCCGCCGCACCCAACTGATCCACCTGATCCACCTGACTCCTAAGGAGACCACGTTCTTGCGTACCACCGTCCTGTTTTTGCGTTCCCTGCTGTTTACGATCGTGATGGTGCTCGCCACCGTGGTCTGGGCCTGCGTCTGTTTCCTGGCCGCTCCCCTGCCCTACAACAAGCGCTTCTGGGTGACCTCGCGCTGGAACGTCTTCGTCATCTGGTGCGCCAAGGTCATTTGCGGCATCCGCTACCAGTTCAAGGGCTACGAGAACCTGCCGGACGGACCGGCGGTGATCCTGTCGAAGCACCAGTCGGCCTGGGAGACCATCTTCCTGCTGCCGAACCTGACGCGCCCGCTCGTCTTCGTCTTCAAGAAAGAGATCCTCTACATCCCCTTCTTCGGCTGGGCGATGGCGCTGCTGCGCATGATCCCGATCGACCGCAAGGAAGGTAAAAATGCCTTCGCCCACGTGGTCCGGCACGGCAAACGCCGCCTGGCCGATGGCCAGTGGATCATCATGTTCCCCGAGGGGACGCGCATCCCTGTTGGAAAAAAGGGAAAGTACAAGAGCGGCGGCACACGTTTGGCGATTGAAACCAATGCCGTAGTCGTGCCGATCGCGCATAATTCAGGAGAATGCTGGCCCAAGAATTCGTTCATCAAACGACCGGGCCTGGTGACGGTATCGATCGGCAAACCGATATCGCCACAACGCCACACTCCCGACAGCCTGATGCAAGAGGTCGAAAATTGGATAGAATCAGAAATGCGCGTCATTTCGCCCCACGTCTACACCGATGGCTGAACGAAGTTGGCGCCCTGATCAAAGCCTCTCCATCGCAGCACAGCATGAACTCCCCCAAGATCAACGGGCCCCAGCTAGACCTGTTCGCACAAGCCTTACTTGAAGAATCTTTAAAGAAGGCGGCCGTGGCGCCGGCCGAAAGGCCCGCGCCGCCGCCGCAGCCTCTTTTCAAGGCGCCGCCCGGTCCGCCCCGCATCACCCTGCCCTCCCCGCCGCGCACGCCCGACGATCCGCCCCTGAAGCGCATCGTGCTGGGCCAGTACGCGGTCGACTACGAAATGAAGCGCTCCTCGCGCCGCTCGATCGGCTTCATGATCGACGACGAGGGCCTGCACGTGACGGCGCCGCGCCGCGCGACCCAGCCCGCCATCGAGGAAGCGATCCGCGCCAAGCAGCGCTGGATCCTGACCAAGCTGCACGAACGCGGAGAACGGCGTGCACGCCACGCGCAGCGCGAGCCGCTGCGCTGGGAGGACGGCACGCGCCTGCCCTTCCTGGGCGGCGAGATCACCCTGCGCCTAGAGACCGCGGCGCGCAGCCACTGCGCCTTCGATCCTGAGTCGCGCGAACTGCGGCTCGGCGTCGTGGCGGGGCTGTCGGAATGGCAGCTGAAGGAACGCGTCAAGCTGTGGTTCCAGGCCGAGGCCAAGCGCCTGTTCACCGAGCGCCTCGACCTGTACGCGCCGCGCCTGGACGTGCATTACCGCTCGATGACGCTGTCCTCGGCCGGTTCGCGCTGGGGCTCGTGCACGGTGGCCGGCAACATCCGCCTGAGCTGGCGCCTGATCCACTATCCGCTGGCCCTGGTCGACTACGTGGTGGTGCATGAACTGGCGCACCTGCGCGAAATGAACCACAGCCCGCGCTTCTGGGCGGTGGTCGGATCGGTGTATGCGGATTACGACGGCGCGCGGCTTGAGCTGCGGCGCCGGTCGCATGAGATGCCGGTGTTGTTTACGGATTGAGGCGGGCCGCATTCGCGTCGCGCGTTTCGACCGAGCAGACGCCGTACCGCGTGGGCGCGAGAGCCTGCGCGGCCCGGCCCACCCTACCAAAGCAACGCCGCTTTTCGTAGGGTGGGCTCTTGAGCCCACGCGGTACGAACCTTAACAAACTGCGGCGCTAAAAACGCCGACGAAACGCGCGCCTACGCCTACCTCAGCGCATTCTCCCGCCGCGTCGCCGCCAGCATGCGCATCGCGCCCTGCTGCGTCTCGTTCAGGCAGCGGTAGGGAATCGGCAGGGTCCCGCGCTTCAGGACCATCATGAAGCCGCGCGAATAGGTGCGCACCGCCGTCACGTCGGCCCAGTCGATCAGCGTAACGCCGCCACTGGTGCGCACGATGCCGTGCTGGTCGATGGTGAATTCATAGGTGCGCTTGCCGCGCTGGAGCAGCACGAAGTGCAGCGCGGCGCTCGCGGTGCTCTTGATGCGCAGGTACAGGCTGGCGGGCCAGCGCACGCGCCGGCGGCGGATCAGAAAGCCGCCATGCTGCCACATGAAGCCGATGTACTCGCGCAGCGTGTAGCGGACGAAGAAATGCAGGTCGCATAAAACCGAACCGGCGGGACTGGATGGCGATACCGGATTGCCTGCGGCAGCGCCGTAATAACCGTCATCCGTGCCATCGGCAGGTTGATGGGCCATCATGGCCATCGGTCGTGCGCTGCGCGGCGATTCCGGGTGATTAGACGACAACATGCGCATCCCCTTTTTTGTCTACCGAGCTCAAAAAGCAATGGTAACAAAACCTAGAGGATAATCCGTTGCAAGAGTTCAACAGTGCGCAGGGTCGCGCCGCGGTGGCGGCCGGCGAAGGCTGCCGCCTGCGCACCCATCGCGGCGCGCGCGTCCGCGTTCCGCAGCAGGCGCAGCGCCTGCGCCACCAGGGCATCGGCGTCCGCCACGCGCAGCGCGCCGCCGGCCGCGACCGCTTCCTCGGTCGCATCGAGGAAGTTGAAGGTGTGTTCGCCCACCAGCACCGGCTTGCCCAGGGCGCAGGCCTCGATCAGGTTCTGGCCGCCCAGGGGCAGCAGGCTGCCGCCGATGAAGGCGCAGTCGCAGGCGGCGTAATAGGCGAACATCTCGCCCATCGAATCGCCAAGCAGCACCTGCGCGTCGACCTGCTTGTCGCCCAGCTGCGAACGCCGCTGCAGCGACAGGCCGCGCGCGCCCACCATCTGCGCCACGTCGTCGAAACGTTGCGGATGGCGCGGCACGATCGCCAGCAGCGCGTCGGCTGGCTTGTCTGCCTGGCGCTGCCAGGCATCGAGAATCAAGGCCTCTTCGCCCTCGCGCGTGCTGGCGCACAGGAACACCGGCCGCGCCCCGATGTGCGCACGCAGCCGGGCGCCGGTTTCCAGCGCCGCCTGTGGCGGCACCACGTCGAATTTGATGCTGCCGGTGACGGCCACGCGCGGCGCGCCCAGCGAGCGGATGCGCTCGGCATCGAGTTCGGTCTGCGCCGCCACCACCGACATCGCGCGCGCGGCATCCATCATGATGCCGCCGAAGCGCTGGCCGCGCCGCAGCGAGCGCTCGGACAGGCGCGCATTGACCAGGGCCACCGGCACGCCCTGTCGGGCGCAGCCGGCGATCAAGTTCGGCCAGACCTCGGTCTCCATCAGGATGCACACGCGCGGCGCGAAGTGCTTCAGGAAGCGCCGCACCAGGACACCGGTGTCGTAGGGAAGATAAGACTGCACGACGCGTTCGCCGTGCTTGCCGAACAGCGCGCGGCCGGTGGCGCGGCCGGTCGGCGTCATGTGGGTCAGCAGGATGCGGCAATCGGGCCAGCGCGCCAGCAGCGCTTCCACCAGCGGTTCGGCGGCGCGCGTTTCGCCGACCGACACCGCGTGCAGCATGAAGGTTCGACGTTCGGGCAGGCGCGCGCCGTAGAAACCCAGGCGCTCGCCCCAGTGCGCGCGGTAGCCCGGCTCCTTGCGCCCGCGCCACCACAGGCGCGCCAGCACCAGCGGCAGCGCCAGCCACCACAGCAAGGAGTACAGGCCGCGCGTCATGCGGTCGCCAGCAGGCTGCGCGCGGCGGCGATCACCTCGCCGCTGGAGGGCGGCGCGCCCTTCTCGCCCAGGTTGAGGATGCGCGGCGACCAGTTGCCCTCGGTCTTCCACTTCGGCGAGTCGGCATAGATCTCCACCGTCGGCCGGTAAAAGGCCGCGGCGATGTGGGTCAGGCCGGTATCGACGCCGACCGCCAGTCCGGCCTGCTGGGCCAGCGTGACCGCATCCATCATCGACAGCTTCGGCAGCACGCGCGCGTTCGGCAGTCCGGCCGCGAGCGCTTCGGCTTCCTGCCTTTCCTTGTCCGAACCCCAGGGCAGCAGCACCGGCATCGGCGCCAGTGCGCGGCCCAGCGCCATCCAGTTTTCGGGAGCCCACTTCTTGGCGTCGCGCGCGGTGCCGTGGAAGAACACGGCGTAGTCCTCGCGCGGCAGCCACGCCGGGCGCTGCGCGGCATCGGGCGCCGGCAGACCGAAGTCGGGCGGCGTATCGACCGCGTAGCCGAGCGCCGCGCCCGCGACCAGGCGCCCGCGCGCCACCGCGTGGGTGCGCGGATCGAGCGGGATGCTCTGGCTGTGGAAGAAGCGCGAGATGCCTTCGTAGCCCGAGCCCTCGCTGCCGTTGGCCAGGCCGACCTTGCGCCCGCCCGGCTTGATGCGCGCGGCGCCCATGACGATGCCGGTCTTGAGCAGGCCCTGGGTATCGAACACCACGTCGTATTCGTCCTCGCGCAGGCTGCGGAAGAAGGCGCGGATCTCGGCGCGCGTCTCCGCCTTGCCCAGGCCCTTGCGCCAGCGCCGCAGCGCGAACGGAATGATTTTGCGCACATGCGGGTTCAGGCGCACCAGGCTGACGTAGCCTTCCTCGACCACCCAGTCGATGGTGGCGCCCGGATGGTGACGCAGGATATCGGCCACCATCGGCAGGTTGTGCAGGACGTCGCCCAGGGACGACACCCGCACCAGCAGGATCTTCACATTACTCTCGCTTCAGAACGGCAGTTCGGCATCCGGTTTGGCGGCCAGGATCACGCTGCGGAATTCGCCCTGGATGCGCGCCAGCGCTTCCCGGTTCTCGCCCTCGAAACGCAGCACCACGACCGGCGTGGTGTTCGACGAGCGCGCCAGGCCGAAGCCATCGGCGTACTCGACGCGCAGGCCGTCGATGTCGTTGATCTTCTCCGAGGTCGGGAAGGTGGCGTCGCTGCGCAGCTTGTCGATCAGCGCGAAGTTCTCGCCTTCCTTCAGGTGCAGGTGCAGCTCGGGGGTGCTGGTGGCGATCGGCAGCGCGTTCAGGACGGCTGAAGGATCGGCGTGGCGGGTCAGCAGCTCGAGCATGCGCGCGCCCGAATACAGGCCGTCGTCGAAGCCGTACCAGCGGTCCTTGAAGAAGATGTGGCCGCTCATCTCGCCGCCCAGCGGGGCGCCGGTTTCCTTCAGCTTGGCCTTCACCAGCGAGTGGCCGGTCTTGTACATCAACGGGCGGCCGCCGTGCTGCTCGATCCACGGGCCGAGGTGGCGCGTGCACTTGACGTCGTACAGGATCTCGGCGCCCGGGTTGCGTTCGAGGACGTCGGCGGCGAACAGCATCATCTGGCGGTCCGGATAGATGATCTGGCCATCCTTGGTGACGATGCCGAGGCGGTCGCCGTCGCCGTCGAAGGCCAGGCCGATCTCGGCGTCGGTCGTTTGCAGCGCGCGGATCAGGTCCTGCAGGTTCTCCGGGTGCGCCGGGTCCGGATGGTGGTTCGGGAAGTGGCCGTCGACTTCGCAGAACAGTTCGATGACTTCACAGCCCATGCCGCGGTACAGGTCGCCCGCGAAGGCGCCAGCCACGCCGTTGCCGCAATCGACCGCGATCTTGATCGGACGCGCCACCTTGACGTCGCCGACGATGCGCTCGATGTAGGCGGCGCGGATGTCGTGGGTGCTGTAGGTGCCCAATTGCGGGGCGCTACTGCCGTCGTGGGCGAGGATGCTCTCGTACAGGCCCGTGATGGCCCCGCCATGGATCGCTTCACCCGCCAGCACCATCTTGAAGCCGTTGTAGTCCGGCGGGTTGTGGCTGCCGGTGACCATGATGCCCGAGCGCGTGCCTTCCAGCACGTTGGTCGCGAAATACACCATCGGCGTGGCGACCATGCCGAGGTCGATCACGTCGACGCCGGCGGCCTGCAGGCCTTCGGCCAGGGCCGCTGCCAGCGCCGGGCCCGACAGACGGCCGTCACGTCCGATCACGACCTTGCGCTCTCCCTTGGCCAGTGCAGCGCGGCCAAAGGCGGCCCCGATCGCACGCGCCACGCCGGCGTCGAGCGTGCTGTCGATCACGCCGCGAATGTCATATGCCTTGAAAATCGTCTTCGAGAGAGCAACCATGTTCGACCTTAGAAAAACGGACGACAGCCGGCATCGTCCGCACCACGGTGCGGACAAACGCAGCTTCGCCAAATGTTAGAGGGATGACAAAACAGGGAGTATTGTAGCGGCAAGCGCACCAATGGGGGATACCCCATTGGTGCGCTTGCTTGACTACTTGATTACTTGACTACTTGAGTGCTTGATTGCTGGATGCTTGATTGCTTCCTTGTTTCTCCCGGCGAGCGCCGGAAGAAGAATCAGACGCGCAGCGTGTCGAGCGACTTGCCGCCTTCGACCCATTCCTTGACCCACTTTGGCTGGCGGCCGCGGCCGGTCCACTGCTGGGACGAATTGTCCGGGTGACGGTAACGCACGGCAACCGAACCGGTTTTCGCGCCGCGGGCATTGGTGGCGATCAAATCTTTCAGGGGCACGCCCACGCTTTGGGCAATCGCCAGGATCTGTTCGCGTGCCTTCTGCACCTCTTGTACCTCACGCTTTTTCATTTCCTGTTTGATTTGCTCCTGCAGGTTGCGCAAATCGCCTACGGACATATTCGACAGATCCATCATCGTTCCTCGATAGTTGGGTTAATCCAATTCAGGTGAATTCTCACCAAATGTCGCAATATACTACAACGGCAATTTATTGCCAGTCCTTCTTGCGCCAAATCAGCCAACGTGGCGACCTGAATCGAACAATACGCGCATACAGCCAGAGGTAGCTGATAACGAACAATAAACAGAAAACTATCAGCACGCTTGTATTCTGCCAGAATAAAGTGGCCGGGATCACGGCCATGAGAGAAAAAAGCCACAAATAAGGCGAGGTCCGGGCATTACGCTTCAGCAGCGCCCGTGCTTCTTTTCTTCCCACCGTCCATCGCACGACGCGCCGGAAAATGAGGCTGTGCAGGTGTATGCCGTCCGGCACCGCTGGCGATTTCCCACGTACAAACATTCGTCGATAAGCGGAAAACACCGTTTCGAATGCCGGATATATCAGCAGCAGCGCGGCATACCAGGTCGACACGTCGGGATTGCGCATTACCAGGAGCAATGCCAGCTCGCCGAGCATGAATCCGATAAAGTAGGCGCCGCCATCCCCCAGGAAAATCAGGCCGACCGGGTAATTCCAGACGAGGAAGCCGGCCGTCGCCCCGGCAACCGTCAACGCGGCAATCAGCACGAATACATCGCCTACCTGCAGCGCCACATAAGCAAGCGACAGCAGCATACAAATGGTTACCATGCTGGCCAGGCCATTGAAGCCGTCGATGATATTCACCGCATTCGCGATACCGGCCACGGCCAATACCGTCATGGGCATCACGATCCAGTTCGAAGCAAGCAATACCAGACCGAATGGCAGGTCGATACGGTCGATTTTGGCATCCAGCAGCAGATAACCCAGCATGGCGCCGGCCATGGTCAGCAAGAGCCGGCGCGACGGCCGCACGGTGCCGGTGTAATCCTCGACAATTCCACCGATAAAAGCGACGAAAGCGCAGAACAGAAGCGTGGTCATCCATTGCAGCATGACCGGTTCGCGCCAGATTGAAATGGTGGCGCTGACGATCACCGCAAAATAAATCGGCAGGCCGCCGATGCGCGCCACCAGGTGGCTGTGCGCCCGCTGCACGCCCCGGAAGTCGGTGTCGAGCGCGGGTTCGTGCAGTTTTGCCTGCTTGATGACGAGCAGGGTCAGCAGGGTGGAGCAGACAAAGCTAACCAGGAATGAAAACATGACGATCCTGCGGTTCCGACTCTCGGCAGACAACGGCCTGCAACGCGCATGCGGTGCCGGACGACGCCATGCGAGGCATGATGAAAGGCGGAGGCACCCAGCTCCGCCACGCTTGCCAAAAACGTAATTACATTGTAACCGCATAAATGCGGCCTGCCCCAAACACGGCAGTTTATCGCGCACGCAATGCACACGATTGATCAAAATCGCCTGTGACGGAAGATGAGGAAGAGAAACGCAGAGCCGGCGCAGCGTGTCAGAAAAAATCGCAGGTGTCGGCGTCGCGTAATAGCCTGCCGGCCTTGTCTTTTGCCGACAATACCGGTTCCCCGTTCAAGGGCCAGGCAATGGCCAGCGCGGGATCGTTCCACAGCAGTACGCGCTCGTGCCCAGGCGACCAGTAGCCGCTGATCTTGTAGACGCATTCCGCGCCCTCGCCAAGCGCCAGGAAACCATGGGCAAACCCTGGAGGAATCCATAACTGGCGCCGGTTCCCGGCGCTGAGCACGATCGTCATCGCCTGCCCGAAGGTGGGCGACGCGCGGCGCATGTCGACCACGACATCGAAGACCGCACCCCGAATCACGCGCACCAGTTTGCCCTGCCGCATGTCGACCTGGTAATGCAGTCCGCGCACGGCATTCGGCACCGAGACCGATTGGTTATCCTGGACAAAATGCGGCCGCAATCCGGTGGCGCGTTCGAATGCGCGCTCATTATAGGTTTCAAAGAAAACGCCACGTTCGTCTGCGTGGAGCGTCGGCTCGATCAGCAGCACTCCGGAAATGTCAGTCGCTTGCGCTTTCATTTCAGCACCAAATCGTTCGGTCATTGCAACGGGATTTTCCTGACGGGTCTGCCCTCATTGTCCAGCCAGGCTTTCCAGCGCAGCCGCATCAATATCGTCCATACGAAACGGCATTTCTTTCGGCAGCGCCGCTTCCGGCCCCTGGAACCGGGATCCTGTATTTCTTCGCCTGCATCAGCGTGGTCAGCGTTAAACCCTCACCAGCTTGTCGAATACCGGCAGCAGCAGCTTCGACATAACAGCATCATTCGCTTAGGTGATTTCATGCGGCGTGCGGGCAAGGGGGGCCCATCGACACGCCCGCCACCGAAATCATTTAGTATGCCAGCACTGCAAGGGCGAGGATAGCGCCGCCGCCGCGTCGTTGCAGGCATTATCGAACAAGAACAAGGGCCGCGGCGCGCGGCCGCGCCCAGGAAAGAGCTGACGATGAGAACCTATGTCATAGGCGACCTGCAGGGTTGCGCCCACGAGGCCCAGGCCCTGCTCGACAAGATCGCCGAGGATGCCGCGGGCGACGCCCGCATCCTGTTTGTCGGCGACCTGATCAACCGTGGTCCGGAGTCGCTGATGGCGCTGCGCCGCATGAAAACGCTATCGGAAGCGAGCGGCGGGCGCGTCGAAGCCCTGCTCGGCAACCACGACCTGCACCTGCTGGCGGTGGCCGTCGGCGCCCAGCGGGCAAGCAGGTCCGACACGCTCGACGAGATCCTCGGCGCCCCCGACCGCGACGAACTGATCGGCTGGCTACGCATGCGTCCGCTGGCGATGTTCGTCGACGCCCACCTGCTGGTGCACGCCGGCGTCGCGCCGCAATGGGACGCCGCCCAGACCATGGCGCTGGCCGGCGAAGTCGAGGCCGTGCTGCGCGGCGACGGCTGGATCGATTTCCTGGGCCGGATGTACGGCAACCAGCCCGACCGCTGGGACGACGGCCTGGAAGGCATCGACCGCCTGCGCTGCATCGTCAACGCCCTCACCCGCATGCGCCTGTGCCTGCCCGACGGCAGCATGGATTTCGCGCACAAGGAAAGCGAGAGCGGGCCGGAAGGCTCGGGGCTGCTCCCCTGGTTCGACCTGCCGGGGCGCCGGACCAACGACGTGACGGTGGTGTTCGGCCACTGGTCGGCGCTGGGCCTGGTGCTGCGTCCGAACCTGGTGGGCCTGGACAGCGGCTGCGTCTGGGGCGGCAAGCTGACCGCGGTGTGCCTCGACGACCGCACGCTGTTGCAGGTGGATTGTCCGGAGTATCGGCCGCACGCCGGGAAGAAGTAGCATTTTCTTTTCGTAGGGTGGGTTCTTGAACCCACGCGGTACCACGCATGCGTATCGAAACACATGCCGGGCTCGTTTACCGAGCGTCGCACCGGTGGGTACGAGTACCCACCCTACGGGACTGCGACGAATTCAAGCGGCGCGGTCCATCCGACGGTGAGACCGCGTGGGCACAGGTGCCCACCCTACGACACGACGCGTGCCTCGAGCGCCGACGCCACCGCGTCATGCGCCGCCTGCGCCAGCTCGCGCCGGTGCGCACCCTTCGCGTCGAGCGGCGCCAGGCAGGCCAGGCGCGCGCGGATCGGCCCGCCGCGCAGGATCGTCAGGATGCTGTCGACAAAGGTGATCTCGCCGACGTAGTCGACGTTCGGATGCCAGTTGCCGGCCTCGTCGAGGTAGGCCAGTGCGCAGGGCTGCACCTGGACGCCGGCGTCGATCGCCGCCTCGAACAGGTTGGCGTGGAAAGGCAGCACCTGGCCCTGCTGCGCCACCGTCCCCTCGGGGAAGAAGGCAACGCGCTCGCCCTCCCCCAGTACGTTCACGATGCCCTTGAAGATGTGGCGCAGTTCGCGCCGGTTGCCGCGCGCGATGAAGACGGTGCCGGCCGCCGCGACCAGCCAGCCGAGCACCGGCCAGGCCCGGATCTCGGCCTTGGCCACGAAGCGGCAGGGATGCAAGGCGTTGATGACGAAGATGTCCAGCCAGGAGACGTGGTTCGAGACGAACAGCGCGTGCTCGAGCGCCGCGTTGCCGGGCGCCTCTTCGACGCGCACGCCGCAGATCGCCAGCAGGCGGCGCGACCAGCGCTGCGTGAGCTGGGCGCGCCGCCCGCTGCGCGCCCAGGGAAAGACGAGTGCGCAGCTGGCCAGGCCCGCCAGCAGGTGGAAAACGACGCGCGCGAGGCGCCAGGCTAACCGCAGGCGGAGCATGGATTACCGACGCCGCGCACCGGACGCCGCCCCGCGAACATCAACGCTGGTAGGCGACACGGCCGCCGACCACGGTCGCTTTCACCTGTCCGGTCAGCTCGTAGCCGAGGAAAGGCGTGTGCTTGCCCTGGCTGGCCAGTGCCGCGCCTTCCACCAGCCAGCGCTGCGCCGGATCGAAGACGACGACGTCGGCCGCGGCGCCGGGCGCCAGGTGGCCGGCGTCCAGGCCGGCGGTGCGGGCCGCCTGCGAGGTGATCTTCGCCAGTGCGCGCACCAGTGCCGTGTCGCCGTGCAGCTCCTCGGCCCATTTCAAGGTGAGCGAGAGCAGCAGCTCCAGGCCGGTCGCGCCGGGCGAAGCTTCGCCGAAAGGCAGCAGCTTTTCGTCGTCGTCCACCGGGGTGTGGTCGGAGCAGACCGCGTCGATCGTGCCGTCCAGGAGCGCGGCGCGGATGGCGTCGCGGTCGCGCTGGGTGCGCAGCGGCGGCGTCAGGCGCGCGTTCGAGTCGAAGAAGCCGATGTCGGCGTCGGTCATGTGCAGGTGGTGCACGCCGACGTCGCAGGTGACCGGCAGGCCTTCGGCCTTGGCGGCGCGCACCAGCTCCAGGCCGGCGCTTGATGACATGCGGCACAGGTGCACGCGCGCGCCGGTGCTGCGCACCAGCTCGAAGATCGTGTGCAGGGCGATGGTCTCGGCCATCACCGGCACGCCGGACAGGCCCAGGCGCGTCGCCAGCGGGCCGCTGTGGGCCACGCCGCCGCGGCCTATGTGGGGGTCCTGCGGGCGCAGCCAGACCGTGTAGCCGAAGGTCTTCGCGTACTGCAGCGCGCGCAGCAGCACGTTGGTGTCGAGGATCGGCACCTCGGCCTGGGCAAAGCCGATGCAGCCGGCCTCGGTCAGCTCGGCCATCTCGGTCAGCGCCTGCCCTTTCAGGCCCATGGTCAGCGCGCCCAGCGGGTGCACGTTGGCCTGGTTCAGGTTGCGCGCGCGGTGCTTGAGCATCTCGACCAGGCCCGGCTCGTCGAGCACCGGGTCGGTGTCCGGCGGGCAGACCAGGGTGGTCACGCCGCCCTGGATCGCCGCCTGCATTTCCGACTCCAGCGTGGCCTTGTATTCGTAGCCCGGCTCGCGCAGGCGCGCCGACAGGTCGACCAGGCCCGGCGCGACCACGAGGCCTGTGGCGTCGATGGTGGAGTCGGCCGTGAAGCCGTCCGGCGCGTTGCCGATGGCGGCGACCTTGCCGTCCGCGATGAAGAGGTCGGTGAC
This sequence comes from Massilia haematophila, assembly GCF_042647645.1. Taxonomy (NCBI): domain Bacteria; kingdom Pseudomonadati; phylum Pseudomonadota; class Betaproteobacteria; order Burkholderiales; family Oxalobacteraceae; genus Massilia; species Massilia haematophila. Next base: position 3,450,689 of record NZ_JBHRVV010000001.1, read on the forward strand.
CGAATCGATGCCGTTTGCCGGGTCGATCAGGCGCCCGTTCTTGATATGTAAGTTCATCCGTGCGAAGTTCAAACCCGGCCTCCCGCCAAAATACTCATCACTGCCATGCGCACCGCGATACCGAAGGTCACCTGCGGCAGGATCACTGCCTGCTTGCCGTCGGCGACCGCCGAGTCGATTTCCACGCCGCGGTTCATCGGCCCCGGGTGCATCACGATCGCGTCCGGCTTCGCCAGCGCCAGGCGCTCGGGCGTCAGGCCGTAGCTCTTGAAGTACTCCTGCGCCGAAGGCAGCAGCGCGCCCGACATGCGCTCGTTCTGCAGGCGCAGCATGATGATCACGTCGACGTCCTTCAGGCCCTCGTCCATGTTGTTGAAGACGCGCACGCCCATGTGATCCAGACCGCCCGGCAGCAGGGTCTGCGGGCCGATGGCGCGCACTTCCGGCACGCCGAGGGTGGTCAGCGCATGGATGTCCGAACGCGCCACGCGGCTGTGCAGGATGTCGCCGACGATGGCCACGCGCAGGTTGCTGAAGTCCTGCTTGTAGTGCCGGATCGTGTACATGTCGAGCAGGCCTTGCGTCGGGTGCGCGTGGCGCCCGTCGCCGGCGTTGACGACGTGGATGTCCTTCTGGCCGGTCTTGTCCAGGTGCTGGGCGATCAGGTAGGGCGCACCCGACTGCGCGTGGCGCACCACGAACATGTCGGCGTGCATGGCCGCCAGGTTGTCGATGGTGTCGAGCAGCGACTCGCCCTTCGAGGTCGACGAGGCCTGGATGTTCAGGTTGATGACGTCGGCCGACAGGCGCTTGGAGGCGATCTCGAAGGTGGTGCGGGTGCGCGTGGAGTTTTCGAAGAAGAGGTTGAACACGCTCTTGCCGCGCATCAGCGGCACCTTCTTCACTTCGCGGTCGGAGATGCCGACGAAGCTCGACGCGGTGTCGAGGATGTGGTTGATGATCGACTTCGGCAGGCCTTCGATGGTCAGCAGGTGCTGCAGTTCGCCGTTCTTGTTCAGTTGCGGGTTATTGTTCAGAATCGGCATTGTCGTCTTCGATGGTAAGCGAGAGTTGGCCGGCCGCATCGCGTGCCAGCGACAGCAACTGGTTGCGCGCCAGGCTGGTGCGCACGCCCACGAAGTCCGGCGCCACCGGCAGTTCGCGTCCGCCGCGGTCGGCCAGCGCGGCCAGCTTGATGCAGGCCGGACGGCCGTAGTCGAACAGGACGTTGATCGCGGCGCGCGTGGTGCGTCCGGTGAACAGCACGTCGTCGACCAGCACGATGGTCGCGCCGTCGACGTTGAAGCCGATGTGGGTCGGCTTCACGTCCGGGTGCAGGCCCTTTTTCGCGTAGTCGTCGCGGTAGAACGAGACGTCGATGAAGCCCAGGCGCGCTTTCAGGTCGAGGTCCGAGGCGAGGCGCTCGGCCAGCCAGGCGCCGCCCGAATGGATGCCGACGATGGCGGCATCCGGCACGCCGGCAAGGCCCGTGCGTACCTGTTCGAGCAGGGCGCGGTACAGCGCCTCCGCATCGAAGTCGTGATTAATTGTTGGCATGATCGTCAAAGTACTGTTGCAAAATAATGGCGGCCGCCTTGGCGTCGATGCGTTCACCGCGCTTGGAGGGGATGACGGCGGAGGAATAACGTTCGTCGACCAGCTCGACGGGCAGGTTGAAGCGGCCATTGAGCTGGTTGGCGAAGCGGCGCGAGCGCAGGGTCATGTCGTGCTCGGCGCCGTCGGGATGGCGCGGCTCGCCGACGACGAGGCGCGTTGGGCGCCATTCGTCGATCAGCTCGCCGATCACCCTGAAGCGCGTGGCGTTGTCGATGGCATCGATGATGGTCAGTGGTTGCGCCTGCCCGGTAAGCGTGTTGCCCATCGCGATGCCGATGCGCTTCACGCCGAAGTCGAACCCGAAAACGATGTCAACCATTGTCACGCATGGCCGGCCTCGGTGGCGAGCATCATCGGGTCGATGCCCAGCAGTTTGATGGCAGCGTTGTAGCGCTCCTCGATCGGCAGGTCGAACAGCACGTGGGCGTCGGCGCCCACGGTGAGCCAGCCGTTGCGCGAGATTTCTTCCTCGAGCTGGCCCGGGCTCCAGCCGGCATAGCCGATGGAGACCAGCATGCGCGCAGGACCGGCGCCGCTGGCGACCGCCTCGAGCACGTCGATCGAAGTGGTAAAGGCCACTTCGTCGGTGACGTTGAGCGACGACGAATAGCGTCCGCCCGGGCTGTGCAGCACGAAGCCGCGGTCGTCCTGGACCGGGCCGCCGAACATGATCGGTTCGTCCACGACGGCCGAACGCAGGCCGTCGGCCAGTTTCAGGTCGATGCGGTCGAACAGCACCTCCATCGTCATGTCGGTCGGCTTGTTGATGACCACGCCGAGCACGCCTTTTTCGTTGTGCTCGCAGACGTAGACCACCGCGCCGCCGAAGATCGGGTCTTCCATGGACGGCATGGCGATGAGGAAATGATTGGCTAAGTTCAACCCAGATGGCGCCGGACCGATGTTTCCAAGGATTTCGCCTTGCTGCGGCAGGCCGGCCATGGGTAGAGTTTTGCCGATTTTGCTCTTCTTCATACGCTGACTCTCTCTTGGCTCACTCTCTGATTGACCACTAGTATCCAGACTACAACATTAGGCTTTTCGTTAGTTTACACTGAAACGCACAACGGGCCATCCGGCAGCGCGGTTGCGCGCGCAACCGCACGCTTGACAGGAGGCGCACCGAAGCATGGTAGCCAGTAAAATAGCGCGCCGTGTTGACTGAACACACAATGATGCCGATAAACAAGTCTCTCGTCTGGTTCCGCCGCGACCTGCGCGTTTTCGACCACGCCGCCCTGCACCACGCCTTGCGCGCATCGAAAGCGGTCTACTGCGCCTTCGTCTTCGATACCGCCATCCTGGCCGACCTGCCGCGCGACGACCGGCGCCTGCGCTTCATCCACGCCAGCCTGCTGGAGCTCGATATTGAACTGCGCCGGCTTGGCGGCGGCCTGATCGTGCGCCACGGCGCCGCGCGCGAACTGGTCCCGGCGCTTGCGGCCGAGCTGGAGGTGGATGCGGTCTACGTCAACCGCGACTACGAGCCGGACGCGATCGCGCGCGATGCCGCCGTGGCCGAGGCGTTGGCGGCGGCCGGACGGACACTCCTCAGCTACAAGGACCAGGTGGTGTTCGAGAAGAGCGAGGTACTGACCCTGGCCGGCCAGCCCTACGGCGTGTTCACGCCTTATAAAAACGCCTGGCTCAAGCGCCTGGCGGCGCAACCCGAGGCGGTGGCGCCATGGCCGGTCGAGCCCTACGCGGCCGCGTTCGCGGCGCCCGCAGCAGAAGCCATGCCCACCCTGGCCGAGCTGGGCTTCGACGATGGTCCCCTGCCCGCCCCGGCAGGCATGTCGGGCGCCGGCGACCTGTTCGAAGCCTTCCTGCCGCGCCTGGCCGAGTACGGCACGGCGCGCGATTTTCCGGCGCAGACCGGCACCTCGCAGCTGTCGGTGCACCTGCGCTTCGGCACCACCTCGGTGCGCCACCTGGTGCGCACGCTGCAGCAGGCAATGGCCAGCGGCCTGGGCGGCAGCGGCGCGCCGGTCTGGCTGTCGGAACTCGTCTGGCGCGATTTCTACGCGATGATCCTGTTCCACCATCCGCACGTGGCCGAGCGCTCCTTCAAGCCGGTCTTCGATGCCGTCGACTGGGAAGCGGGACCGGAAGCTGACGAACTGTTCGCCGCCTGGTGCGAGGGCCGCACCGGCTATCCGCTGGTCGACGCGGCGATGCTGCAGCTGAACCGGACCGGCTTCATGCACAACCGCCTGCGCATGGTGACGGCGAGCTTTCTCGTGAAGGACCTCGGCATCGACTGGCGCCGCGGCGAGCGCTATTTCGCACGCCAGCTCATCGACTACGACCTGGCCTCGAACGTCGGCGGCTGGCAATGGGCGGCCTCCACCGGCTGCGATGCCCAGCCCTGGTTCCGGATTTTCAATCCGGTGACGCAGTCGCAGAAGTTCGATGCGAAAGGCACATTCATCCGGCAGTACCTGCCGCAGCTGGGCAAGCTCGATGCGCGCGATATCCACGCGCCGTGGACGGTGCCGGCGGAGGAGTTGGCGGAATGTGGCGTGATATTGGGACGCGATTACCCGGAACCCGTCGTGAAGCATGAAGAAGCGCGGCAGAAGACGCTGGCGCGCTTTGCGGTGGTCAAGGCGTCCGCGCCGCCCGGCGATTGATCGACGTTCGAAACGGTGGGCACGGGGGCGCCCACCCTACGTGATTCATGAATGAGGGCTGTAGGGTGGGCGCCCCGTGCCCACCGTTACAGCGCCTGCACATCGAAACGCCGGATCAGTCGCCCGCGTTGTCCGCCGCCGGCATTTCTCCATCCAGCAGCCCCGAAATCGCCGCCAGCAGCACATCCTCTTGATAGGGCTTGCCGAAATAGGCATTCACGCCCAGCCCCAGCGCGTAGTTGCGGTGCTTGTCCGCCGTGCGCGAGGTGATCATGATGACCGGCAGTGCCTGCGTCGCGGCGTCGTTGCGGACGTGGCGCACGAGGTCGAAGCCGTCCATGCGCGGCATCTCGATATCGACCAGCATCAGGTCCGGCCGCACTTCCGGCAGCTGTTCCAGCGCATCGACGCCGTCCTTCGCCAGCGCGACGCGGTAGCCTTCGCGCTCGAGCATGCGCTGGGTCACGCGGCGCACGGTAAGCGAATCGTCGACCACCATCACGGTCGGGCGGTGCGCCGGCGCGGGGTGGCTGGCGACCTCGGCCAGCGGCGCGGCCGTCCCGGCGTTGCGGCCCAGGGCCAGCGGATTGAGGATCAACACGATGTCGCCCGAGCCCAGCACCGTGGCGCCGGCGATGCCCGGCACGCGCGCCAGTTGCGGCCCCAGGTTCTTGATGACCACCTCGCGGTTGCCCAGCACCTCGTCGACCTGCAACGCGATGCGCTCGCCGGCGCTGTGCAGCAGCATTACCGGGCGCGAGCGCAGGCCCGGCTCGAAAGCCGCGGCTTCGCCCAGCAGCGCCGGCAGGTAGTGGAAGGGCAGCACCTGCCCCTGCACTTCCAGCACGCCGGCCTGGGCCGCCGCGGCAAGGTCGGGCTCGCGCACCGGCTGCACCTGCTCGACCAGGGTCGAGGGCAGCGCGTAGGTCCGGCCGGCGCTGGCGACCAGCACCACCTGGGTGACGGCCAGCGTCAGCGGCAGACGGATGGTGAAGCGCGTGCCCTGCCCCGGGTTCGAATCGATGACGACGCGCCCGCCGAGCGCCTGGGCCTCCGAGCGCACCACGTCCATGCCGACGCCGCGGCCGGCCAGTTCGGTCAGGCTGTCGGCGGTCGAGAAGCCCGGCGCGAAGATCAGCTCGGACGCGTCCTGGTCCGACAGTTCGGCGTCGGCCGTGGCCAGTCCCTGCGCACGCGCCTTGGCGCGGATGCGCTCCAGGTCGAGTCCGGCGCCGTCGTCGGAAAACTGCAGCACGACCTCGTTGCCCTGCTGGCTAACCTGGACCAGCACCTCGCCCGTCTCGCTCTTGCCCGCGGCTGCACGCTGCGCGCGCGGCTCGATGCCGTGCACGATGGCGTTCCTCAGCAGGTGTTCGAAGGGCGCGGCCATCTGCTCCAGCACGCTGCGGTCGATCTCGACGCCCCCGCCGCGGATGTCGAGGTTGACGCGCTTGTCGGTCTCCTTTGCGGTCTGGCGCGCCACGCGGAACAGGCGCTCGGACAGGCTGGCGAAGGGCACCATGCGCACCCGCATCAGGTCGCGCTGCAGGTCGCGCGTCATGCGCGACTGCGCGGCCAGCTCCTCGCCGGCGCCTTCCACCGTGCGCGCCAGCGACTCCTGGAAGGAAGCGACGTCGTTCACGCTTTCGGCCATCATGCGCGTCAGTTCCTGCAGGCGCGTGAAGCGGTCGAACTCGAGCGGGTCGAATTCCCGCTCGCCGGCGATCGACAGGCGCGAGGCGATCTGCGATTCGGCCTGCATCTCGACTTCGCGCAGCTGGCGGCGCAGGCGCGCCAGGTTGTCCGAGAAGTCGGTCAGTGCGCCCTTCAGCGTGCCCACCTGGTTTTCCAGGCGCGAGCGCGCGATCGACACCTCGCCGGCCTGGGTCACCAGGCGGTCGAGGATATCGGCGCGCACCCGCACCAGCGGCGTACGGGCCTCGGGCGGCGGGTCAGAGGGAGCCGGGGCGGCGCCTGGCGCCTCCACGGCGACCGATGCGTCCGGGTCCGCATCGGCCTGGGCCGGCTTGACCAGCTGCTCGAACAGCGCCAGCGCCTGGTCGTAGCTCGCCATCAGTTCGTCGAAGGCGGCCGGCGCCGTCGTCCCGGCGTGCACCATGTTCTCGACCTGCGTTTCCAGCTCGTGCGTGTGCTGGCCGATGCGCATCGCGCCGGCCATGCGCGCGCTGCCCTTGACGGTGTGCAGGGTACGCAGCAGGCCCTGGGCCGGCGCGGTGTCGTGCGGATCCTGCTGCCACTGGCGCAGGCCGTTGCCGATCTGCGGCAGCAGGTCCGCCGCCTCTTCCAGGAAGACCGGCAACAGGTCGGGATCGAGTTCGTCGTGCAGCACCGGCTCGGCGGCCAGGGCCGGCGACGTGATCGGCAGCGCTGTGGCCGCGAACTGCGCCACGGTCTCCGCTTCCGGCTCCGGTTCCGGCTCCGGTTCCGCTGCTGTTTCCGGGACTGCGATGTCCAGGCCGATCGGCAGCTCGATGGCTTCCGTTGGCGGCGCCTCGACCGGATCGACGCCGAAATCGGCTTCGGCCGCGGCCAGCGCCTCGTCTTCCGAGACGGCATCCGGGGCCGGCGCGGCGGGCTGCAGGGACGGCGCATCGAACAGGTCGTCGACATCGAGGCCGAACAGCGCGTCGATGTCGTCGCTCGCGGCGGCCGGCGCGCGTGCCGGCTGCGCCGCGGCCGACGGCGCGAACTGCGGCGGCTCGGCCAGCAGGCTGTCGTAGGCCTGGGCGAACAGCGAGTCCAGGCGCCGCGCCAGGTCCGCCGGCACGTCGCCGTAGATCTCGTTGGCCCGCTGCGCGTCGAATTCCTCGCGCAAGGCGTCCAGTTGCGCGATCAGTCCGGGCTGGGCCGGCGCCAGCTCGCCGCGCCCAAAGGCCTGCAGCATCTGGCGCACCTGGGCGAGGGCGGCGTCGAACAGGTCGTGCTGGGCGCCCCCCAGCACCGGCGCCGGCGCGTCCAGGGATTCCAGCGTCGCTTCCAGCGCCTGCGCCAGGTCGCGCAAGGCCTCGAAGCCGACCGTGGCCGAGGTACCGGCCAGCGTGTGCACCGCCTTCAGCGCATCCGCCGTGACCGGGCGGCCCGGCTCGTGGCGCCACTCGCCGAAGTCGCGCTCGAGCGTGCGCAGCAGCTCGTCGGTCTCGGCGACGTAGATGTTGTACAGCGCGAGGGGAATGTCCAGCGTGCCGACGCGGCGCAGGTTGTCGTCCTGCACCGGCGCCGGACGGGTCGCGGTCGGCAATGCAAAGACGTTGGAATGGGCGTTCGCATGCTCGGGCTCGGGCTCGGGCTCGGCCGCGGGCTCCGGCTGCATGTCGGGCGGCGCTTCGAATGACGCTTCCTGCGCCTCATCCTGCCCATCGGGCACGAACGGCCCGCCCGCCTGCACGCGCTCGGCGGCCGCGACCAGGCCGGCGCCGCTGCGCGGCGACTGCCCGGCCCCGGCCAGCTCCGCCACCCAGGGCGCGAGTTCGGCATGGGCGTGTTCGGCCAGCGCCAGCAGGTCCGGCGTCGCGGCGCGGCCGTCGGCCAGCCAGACGTTCATTACCCGCTCCAGCGCGGCGGCGGCGGCGGCGAAGTCGTCCAGGCTGACCATGCGCGCGCTGCCCTTGAGCGTGTGGAAGGCGCGGCGCACGATGGTCAGCGCCTCCTGCGCACCCGGATCGCGCCGCAGTTCCGGCAGCGTGGCCGCCACCGTGCCCAGCACTTCCTCGGCCTCGGCCACGAAGATCTCCAGCAGCTCGGCGTCGATGCCCGGCGCTTCCTGCGCATGCTCTTGCTCATGCGCCGATTCCGGTTCCAACGCCGGCGCCGGCGCGGCCGCGATGGCCTGCGCCTGCTGTTCGGCGGCCTCGGCGATCGTCAGCTCGCGCAGCAGGCCGGCTTCCTCGTCGAAGGCAAAGCGGCTCTGCGCGCTGGCGCTGTTCTGGGCCAGCATGTCGGTGAAGAAGCCGAGCGCGCCGATGTTGCGGGCGATGTTGTGCAGGGGCGCGGCCTGGGCGTCGAGGTCGCCGTCGCCCTGCGCCAGCGCGCGCACGGCGTCGCGCACGTGGACGGCGGCGCGCGCGGCCTGGTCCTGGTCGAGGATGCGCAGCGCGCCCTCGATCTGGTGCAGCAGCGGCGCGGCCTGGTCGAGCACGCCGCGCTTGTCGAAAGGCGAATCGTAGTACTCGTCGAGCAGCTTCTCGACCTGGCGCAGCCCGCTCTTGATCTCGCCGGCCAGCACGGCCACGGTCTGGCCCTGCTGGATGCGGCTGGCCAGTTCGCTTTGCCACTGCGGCGCGTCCGGCGGCGTTTCGCCGGCGGCCAGGGCCAGCAGGCGCTGGCCGACCACTTCGGCATGCTGGTCGAAATCCTGGGGCAATTGGCGCACCTGGTCCAGGCTGTGCTCGACGAACAGCATCGCCGCCGCCATCTCCAGCCCGAACTGGTCGTTGCGGCCGGAGGCAATCGAGTCGCTCGCCGCCTGGCCAAGTTCGCGCAGCAGCTGCGCCAGGCCCGGCGCACCCAGGCTCTCGCTGGCTTTGGCCAGCGTGGCCAGGGCCTGGTTGAAGTCGGCCTCGCGCGTGTCGTCGGCCTGCACCGCCAATTGATCCCAGTCCGACTTGGAACGGGCCAGCGCTTCCTTCGCCTGCTTCAGGGCATTCGGGTCGACCTTGCCGTAGCGGCGCTCGGCGTAATCGGGCGGCACCGCGCCATCCAGGCGGAAGACGCGCCGCAGCGCGGCGGCTTCGCCGTCCAGCTCGGGAGCGGCGGCAATGAAGAACAACGCGTCGCGCAGCAGCGCATCGAGCAGGCCGGACTGGCCCTGCGCCAGGCGGCGCAATTGCAGGTTGACCTGGCCGAACAGCTGCTTCACGTACAGGTCGCCGGCCAGGCGGCCGGTCGCCACCAGCTGCGCAACGCTGCGCAGCGCGCTCCAGAAGGTGCGCGCACGCGCATCGCCGGCCTCGGCCAGCGGCGCGAGCGCCTCGCCCAGTGCCTGCGCATGGGTGCGCTGGGCCTCGCCATCGGCGCTTTTCAGGTAAGGCAGCAACGCCTTTTCGAATCGGGCGCGGCAGGCGGCGTGGTCGGGCGCGGCGCCGTCGGCAGGCGGCAGCTCGAGCGTGACCGCCGTGTCGACCGCCAGCAGGTCCGAGGGGTGGACGCGCTCGGCACCCAGCAGTTCCTGCAAGGCGCGGTAGTAGGGAAACAGCCGTGCCGGCTGCGGCGCGGTGCCGGCCACCAGCTCTTCCAGGTATTCGCCGATCGCGCCGTAGGCCTCGCGCACCACCTGCACGCTGTCGGGCGTGCAGGCGATGGCGCGTTCCTTGAAGCCGTCGAGCGCGCGCTCGGCGGCGGCGGTCAGCAGCCCCACCCCATCCACGTCCACCATCTGCAGCGCGCCGTGGGCCTGGTGCAGGTGGGTCTTCGCATGCAGCAGCAACGTCGCCTGCGCCTCGGGCGAGCGCACGGCGGCGTCCAGCAGCGCGCTGCCGGAACGCTCGAGCGCGTCGCGGATCTCGCCGATCACCCAGGACAGGGGGCCGGTATCGAAGCTGCTCGCGGACGGGGATGAAGTCATGGTCGATGGATGGCTCATTGGGCGACGCGGAAGCGCGACACCGAGTTTTTCAGTTCCTGGGCCAGCGCGGCGAGCTGGTGGATCGAGTGCGCGGTCTGGCGCGTGCCTGCCTGGGTGTGCTCGGTCACCGACAGGATGTGCTGCATATTGTGCGCCACGCCGTTGGCGGACGTCGCCTGCAAGCCGGCCGCGAACGAGATGCCCTGGATCAGTTCGGCCAGGCGGTTCGACACGCGCGAGATGTCGGCCAGCGCGGCGCCGGCCGCGTCGGACAGGCGCGCGCCTTCGACCACGCCCTGGGTCGATTTTTCCATTGCCGCGACGGCGTCGTGGGTATCGGTCTGGATGGTGCGCACCAGGGCGCCGATCTGCTTGGCCGCCTCGGCCGAGCGTTCCGCCAGGCGCTGGACTTCCTCGGCCACGACCGAGAAGCCGCGTCCCGCCTCGCCGGCCGACGCGGCCTGGATCGCCGCGTTCAGCGCCAGCACGTTGGTCTGCTCCGTGATGTCCGAAATCAGCTCGGTGATTTCGCCGATCTCCTGCGAGGATTCGCCCAGGCGCTTGATGCGCTTCGAGGTTTCCTGGATCTGCTCGCGGATCTCGTGCATGCCCGAGATCGCGTCCTGCACCGCGTTCGCGCCCTGCTCCGCCGCGGCCACCGACTGGCGCGCCACCTCGGCCGATTCGTTGGCCGACTTCGACACGTCGGTGATCTCGCCGGCCATGCGCAGGACGGTCGACGAGGCTTCCTCGATCTCGCGCGACTGCTGCTCGGTCGCGCCCAGGAGTTCGGTCGAGATCTGCTGCGCCTCGTTCGAGGCCTGGGTCACCTGCTCGGCGGTGCCGGTCACGCGCAGCACCAGGCCGCGCAGTTCCTCGACGGTGAAGTTGACGGAATCGGCGATCGCGCCGGTGATGTCCTCGGAGACGGTGGCGTGCACGGTCAGGTCGCCGTTCGCCACGTCCTGCAGTTCGTTCATCAGGCGCAGGATCGCCGCCTGGTTCTGGTCGTTGGTCGCCTTTGCTTCCTCTTCCTTGGCCTGGGCCAGCTGGCGCATCGCCTCGGCTTCGCGGCGGCGCGTCTCGGCGCCGCGGGTGCGGTTGCGCGAGTCCTGCAGCATGACGCGGCTGATCGAGCCGGCCGTGGCCAGCGTGAAGATCGAGGCCGCCACCAGCAGCCAGAACCAGACGTTCGACGAGGATTGCTGCTCGCGGTAGCCGCCCTGCAGCGCGGCGACCTGCTTCTTCATCTCCTCGTTGTCGCGGTGGATGGTGCGCGCGGCGGCGCGCGCCTTCGAGTAGGCGGTCGGGTTGTCGAGGAAGGGCGCGAAGTCCTTGCGGAAGGCGTCGAAGCGCACCTGCACCTGGCGCAGCTTGTCGCGCAGGTCGTCGTTGCGCTGGGCGGCGCCGCCTGCCAGCAGGGTCTCGAGCGCGTGCTCGAAGGCGGCGCTGTCGGCGCCGATGCGCACCGCCGCGTCGTCGCGTGGCACGCCGATCGCGAAGAAGCTGCTGGCGCCGCGCGCCAGGCGCTGGGTCAGCATCATCATGCGGCCGATCGCGGCCAGTTCGCGCGCGCTGGCGCCGCGCTCGACGTTCTGGGCCATCAGGTCTTCGGTCAGGACCAGCATCTCGGAGGCCAGCGCGTCGAGCTGGCGCACGCTCTTGTCGAAACCGATCAGGGCCGGCTTCATCTGCAGGATGTTGGCCGCGCCCAGCTCGGACGCGGTCCAGGTGGCGCGCACCCGCGCCAGCAGCGCGCTCTGGCGTCCGCTGGCTCCCGGCACGTCGACGCTGCCGACGTTGCCGCCCTGGGTCAGCAGGCGCAGGTCGCGGTTCACCTCGAGCCGGCTCTCGGCCAGCTGGTCGAAGGAAGCGGGATTGCCGGCCAGCGCATTCGGCGCCGCCTTGCCGACCCGCTGCGAGTGCATCAGCAGGTCGCTCGCGACCTGGACCTGGGCCGCGACGCGGGCGTTGACGGCGGCGTTCTGCCACATCGCCAGGATGGTCAGCAGGATGCCGGCGCCGAAGGCGACCAGCAGGATGCGCAGCTGGCGCGGCAGCGACAGGTGGCCGATCAGGGGCAGGCGCAGGCTGCTGTCTTCGTCGTCTTCGTCGGCGGCGGGAGCGCGGCCGCGGATCGCGTGCCCCAGGCGCAGCATCGCTTCGCCGGCCGAGCCGTGGCCCGGCGCCAGCGTCCCGGCGGAACCGGGCGGCGACGCCAGCGCGAGTTCGGGCCCGAATTCGGTATCGGGCGAGGCCAGCACGGTTTCGTCTGCGCTCCTACCCTTCGACAGAAAATTCAACGACATGATTCCCATTGCGGCTCCTGGTCCTGCGGGTTGATTATTATTGTGATGCGAACCTATGACAGTCCGACGTGCAGGAAGCGCTGTTCCCGCACCAGTGCCGCGAGCGACAGCGGCGTCCATGCATTGCCTTCGGCGTCCAGCAGGCGCGCCGGGTTGCCCTGTTCCGGCGTCATCGCCTCGGGGCGGCGCAGGCCGTGGACCTGGGTCACCAGCAGCGCGCAGTGCAGGCCCAGGCGCGGCGCCAGCGACAGCAAGCGCGCATCGGGACCGGCGGCGCTGCCCTGGCCGCCTGCGCTGAAGTAGCGCGCCAGGTCGACCACGCCGAGCAGGCTGCCGCGCACATTGGCCAGGCCCAGGTACCAGGGCTGGGTCAGCGGCACGCGCGCCAGCGGCTGCGGCGGCACGATCTCGCCGGCCTCGGCCAGCGCCAGCAGGTAGCGTTCGGCGCCGATCGAGACGCCCAGCTGGTGCACGGCCTGGGCCGCGCCCTCCTGGGCCGCCTGCATGCGCGCCAGCAGCTGCGCCTGGTAGTCGCGCAGGCGGGTGCGGCGCGAGGAGGCCGGCGCCAGCGCCTCGAGGTCGGAACTGGCGCCCATCTACGCCCCGAGGGCGGCGATCTTCGCCAGCAGTTGCTGCGGGTCGACCGGCTTCACGAAATAATCCTTGGCGCCCTGGCGCATGCCCCAGATGCGGTCGGTTTCCTGGTTCTTGCTGCTGCAGATGATGACCGGCACCGAGGACAGCTCCGGATCGCGGGCAATCGAACGCGTGACCTGGAAGCCGTTCGCGCCGGGCATGACCACGTCCATCAGGATCAATTCGGGGCGGTCGGCGCGCATCTTCAGCAGCGCTTCCTCGCCGTTGTCGGCGGTGGAAACGGAGAACCCGTTCTTCACCAGGATGTCGGTCAGGTAGTAGCGTTCGGTCGGGGAATCGTCGACGATCAGGATTTTTTGAATGGCCACGGGGGCTCCGTACTTGGATCAGGCTTGTGCAGCCGTGTGCTCGCGGACGGCCGCGAGCAGGGTGTCTTTGGAAAAAGGCTTGGTGAGATAGGCGCTCGATCCGACCATCGCGCCGCGCGCACGGTCGAACAGGCCGTCTTTCGACGACAGCATGACCACCGGCGTGGCGTGGAAACGCGCGCTCTTCTTGATCAGCGCGCAGGTCTGGTAGCCGTCCAGGCGCGGCATGAGGATATCGCAGAACACCAGCGCCGGATGATGGTCGTTGATCTTGGCGAGCGCGTCGAAACCGTCCTCGGCCAGCACCACCTGGTAGCCGGCCTGGGTCAGGAAGATTTCGGCGGAGCGACGGATCGTGTTGCTGTCGTCGATCACCATGATGGTGGGGCCGGAGGCTTGCTGCGATGTCGTCATGTTCGTTTCACTTCAGCATGGAACGCAACGATAGCATAGGGCTGTCGGCTTGTGCGCGATGTGTTGCTCAAAGTCAACTATTCGCAAATACAGGGGAAAAAGGCTTGTCGGAAGGGCTAGAAATTCAGTTATCGGGTGGAGTGGAATTGATAACTTGGTTGATTGAACTGCAAGCGTAGGGTGGGCGGGAAACCCGCCCACTCTACGGAACCGACAACGAATCAGATCGCGGTCATCTCGAAATCGTCTTTGCGCGCGCCGCATTCCGGGCAGGTCCAGTTCATCGGCACGTCGGCCCAGCGCGTGCCCGGCGCGATGCCGTCTTCCGGCGCCCCGGCTTCTTCGTCGTAGACCCAGCCGCAAATCAGGCACATCCAGGTCTGGTACGCGGTCGCCGTCGTTTCGTTACTCACGGTGTCGTTCCTTCTATCTAGTAAAATGGGGAATCAGGTATCTTAATCTACCCGCCGTGCAAAACCAACCGTCTCCGCTGATTCTCACTTTCGGCGTTTCCGATCCTGTCGGCGCGCTGGGTGTGCAGGCAGACCTCGCCACCTTCGCCGTCCACGGGTGCCACGCCCTCACCGTCACCACCGCCCTGCTGGTGGCCGACAGCGCACGCGTCGAAGACCTGCACGAAATCGACGTCGGCTGGATGGCCGACCAGGCCCGTGTCGTGCTCGAGGACATGCCGGTCGCCGCCGTCAAGATCGGGGCGATTGCCAGCATCGAGCAGGCCGCGGCGATCGCCGAGATCGTCTCCGACTATGCCGAGGTGCCGCTGATCGTCGATCCCTTCCTCTCGTCCCTGCCCGACGCCGGCATGTCCGACGAGGACACCGTGCTGGCGATCCGCCAGATCCTCGCGCCCCAGGCCACCGTGCTGATGCTCTCGCAGTCGGAACTGGGCCGCATGGCCGAGACCTGGCGCGAGCCGGGCGTCGAGAGCAGCCTGGAAGCCGATGTCGCGGAACTGACCGCGCGCGGCTGCCAGTACGTGCTGGTGACCTGCACCCAGGGCAGCGCCAACAACCGCGCCAACACCCTGTTCGACCGCGACGGCGCCGTCGTCACGATCGACTGGCAGCACCTGCCCGGCCCCTTCGTCGGCGCCGGCACCACCCTGTCCGGCGCGCTGGCCGCGCTGATGGCCCAGGGCATGGACGTGACCGACGCCCTGCCGGCGGCCCAGGAATACACCTATGGCGCACTGCGCCATGCCCAGCGTTTCGGCATGGGCAAGTTCGTCCCCAACCGCTTCTACCGCGCCCTGCCCAGCAAGGGCCGACAATAAAAAGGCTTCCAAGATGACCACTGAACAACCAACTTCCAAGAACGACATCCTCTTCGAGCGCGCCCAGAACAGCACCCCCGGCGGCGTGAATTCGCCGGTGCGCGCCTTCCGCTCGGTCGGCGGCACCCCGCGCTTCATCACCCGCGCCGAAGGCCCGTACTTCTGGGACGCCGACGGCAAGCGCTACATCGACTACATCGGCTCCTGGGGCCCGGCCATCGTCGGCCACGCGCATCCGCAAGTCATCAAGGCGGTGCAGGATGCCGCCGCCAATGGCCTGTCCTTCGGCGCCCCGACCGAGGGCGAGATCGAGATCGCCGAGGAAATCTGCAAGCTGGTGCCCTCGATCGAGCAGGTGCGCCTGGTGTCGTCCGGCACGGAAGCGACCATGAGCGCGCTGCGCCTGGCGCGCGGCGCGACCGGCCGCGACAAGATCGTCAAGTTCGAAGGCTGCTACCACGGCCACGCCGACTCGCTGCTGGTGAAGGCCGGCTCGGGCCTGCTGACCTTCGGCAACCCGACCTCGGCCGGCGTGCCGGAAGACTTCGTGAAGCACACCCTGGTGCTCGACTACAACAACATCGCCCAGCTGGAAGACGCCTTCAAGTCGATGGGCGACACCATCGCCTGCGTGATCGTGGAGCCGGTGGCCGGCAACATGAACCTGATCCGCGCCACGCCGGAATTCCTGCAGCGCATGCGCGAACTGTGCACCGAACACGGCGCCGTCCTGATCTTCGACGAAGTGATGTGCGGCTTCCGCGTCGGCCTCGGCGGCGCCCAGGAGATGTACGGCATCGAGCCGGACCTCACCGCGCTGGGCAAGGTCATCGGCGGCGGCCTGCCGGTCGCGGCGTTCGGCGGCAAGCGTGACCTGATGCAGAAGATGGCGCCGATCGGCCCGGTCTACCAGGCCGGCACGCTGTCGGGCAACCCGGTGGCAGTGGCCGCCGGCATGACCACCCTGAAACTGGTGCAGGAGCCGGGCTTCTACGACAAGTTGACCGCCACCGGCCAGAAGCTGGTCCAAGGCCTGACGGAAGCGGCGAAGGAAGCCGGCATCGCCTTCTGCGGCGATTCGGTCGGCGGCATGTTCGGCATGTACTTCAGCGACACCATCCCGGCCTCCTACGGCCAGATGATGGCGGGCGACAAGACGCGCTTCAATGCCTTCTTCCACGGCATGCTCGAAGAAGGGGTGTATTTCGCGCCGGCGATGTTCGAAGCCGGTTTCGTGTCCGCAGCGCACGACGACGCTGTCATCGAAGAAACGGTTGCAGCCGCGCGCAAAGTGTTCGCGCGCCTCGTTTAAGCGAGCGCAAATCCGGCGCGCCGTGCGCGCCGCACCCGTCGGCGCGTTATCCCATCATGGGTCCATCACCTGGACTCGATCATGGCGCGCCTTCGACGATCCCCTCCCGGCACGGCCCGCTCCCGCCTGCCGCGTTCACAGCAGCCGCAGCCGCAGCCCCAACGCGGCGGCGCGCCCGTCACCGTGACCGTCGCGCTGCTGCGCGTGGCCGAAGTGACCAATCCCGAGGATTATTACGCCGCCATCGTCGATGGCCTGAATGCCAGCGCGCGCCGCTACGGCGTCGACACGGCGCTGCGCCTGGCCCACTTCCTGGCCCAGATCGGGCACGAGAGCAGTTTTCGCGCGACCGAGGAGAACGGCCGGTATTCGGCCACGCGCATGCGCGAGATCTTCGGCTGCAAGGGCGGCCGCGCCCAGTACGACCGCAACACCGACGACTGCCGCCTGGGCGACGACGGCAGGCCGGCACGCCTGCGCCCCAAGCTCTGGACCGAGCAGGACCTGTATGCCGGCAACGCCGAGCGCCTGCTCGGCTACGTCTACGCCGACCGCCTGGGCAACGGCAGCGAGGAATCCGGCGACGGCTACCGCTACCGGGGCCGCGGCCTGGTCCAGCTCACCGGCAAGGACAACTACCTCGCGTTTACCGCCGCGCACAACGCGCGCGATGCGGGCGACCCACGCGATTTTGTCGCCGACCCGGATTTGCTTCTGAGCGAGCTCAAATACGCCATCGAATCGGCTTTCTGGTACTGGGATGCGCGTAAAGTAAATGCGCTTGCCGATGCCGACGACCTCGAGGGCGTGACCCGCGCCGTCAACGGCGGCCTGAACGGACTGGAAGATCGTGGAGCGCGCCTTGCGAGGATCAAGACAGCATTGGGTATCTGAAGGAATCGTGGCGCTGGCCTGCGGTGCACTGGCGCTTGTCCTGACGCCTGCGCTGACGCCTGCCTGGGCGCAGGCAGCGGGCGCGCAGGCGGCCGACCCTGCGGGTGAGCCTGCGGGCGAACCCGCGGGCGCATCGCTGTGCCTGGCGCACGAGCCCGTCGTGTTCGCCTGCAGCGTGGAGGGCAAGATCGCCTCCCTGTGCCGCTCGCCGGACGCCGGCAACGAATTGAGTTACCGCTTCGGCAAGCCGGCGGCGGTGGAATTGCGCTATCCGCAGCCGGGCCAGCGCGCGCGCCCCGCCTTCACCGTGAAGACCGAACCGCTGATCGGCGGCGGCGTCACCAAGGTCGCCTTCCAGCGCGGCGCCTACACCTATACCGTCTACAGCCGCGTGGCGCGGGCGCCGGACGGCGCCACGCCGGAGTTCGAGGACGGCGTTACCGTCGAGCGGCGTGGCAAGCTACTGCGGCGCCTGCGCTGCGAGGACGGCGGCGCCGGCTTCCGCGAGCCGCCGGGGCAATATATAAAATAAAAAAGGGTGAAATAAAATTTCACCCTCCGTCGTTACGTGAAATTTTATTTCACGCCATGTATCGATCGTTTACATGCCCGGCCCGCCGAAGCCACCCGGCGGCATGCCGCCCGGCGGCGGACCGCCGCGCCAGCCTTCGCCCGGCGGACCGTCTGGACGGCGGCTCGACTGCACGCCGCCGAAGCGATACGACAGGCCGACGTAGACGAAGCGGCCGTCGAAGCGGCGGATGCCGCGTTCCTGCAGGGTCGGCGAATCGGTGATGGTCTCCATCTTCTGCGAATCGAAGATGTCGTTCGCGTTCACCACGAACGTCAGGCTCGGGCTCAGGTTGCGGCGATAGCTCAGGTTGGCGGTGGCGCTCGGCTCGCGGTAGCCGTAGCCGGTCAGGGTCTTGCCCTGGGCGTTGAACATCAGCTGCAGCTGGTCCTGCGGCGTCGCCTGCCAGTTCAGGCGGCCGCGCACGTTCACCGAGGTGGCGCTGCGCTTGCTCTCGATACCGGCCAGGTCGATCTGCTGCTGCTCGACCACGAAGACGTTGCCGCTGGTGTTGAGCGACAGCGTCGGCGTGATCTTGCCGCTGAGCGTGAATCCCAGGCCGCCGGAGCGATTGCTGCCGCCGTTCTCCAGCGTGGTCAGGATCACGGTGTCGCTCACCGGCACCTGGCGGCTGCGGATGGTGTCGCGCTCGTTGCGGTAGTAGGCGCGCAGGTTGGCGTCGAGCACGCCGGCCTTGGTTTCGTAGCCGACCTCGAAGGAATCGGTCTTCACCGGCTTCAGGTAGGGATTGCCGCTCGACTCGTTGAATTCGTCGCGATAGACCACGAAGGGATTGAGTTCGCTCGCGCTCGGCCGGCGGATCCGGTGCGCGTAGGCCAGGCGCAGGTTGGTCCGGTCGCCCAGCTTGTAGGTGGCGAAGGCGCTCGGCACCCAGTTCAGGTAGTCGTTGCTCGCCTCGACGCGGGTGGTGGCCTGCTCGAGCTTCATGTCGGTGTATTCGCCGCGCAGGCCGAGCTGGGCGCCCCAGCGCTCGCTGAGCTTCCACTGGTAGGAGCCGTACAGGGCGGCGACGCGCTGGTCCAGTTCGAAGGCATTGGTCAGGCGGTCGTTCACGCCCGGCGCGCCGCTGGCCAGGTCGAAGTCGTAGTAGCGGTTGTCGAACTCGCTCTTCGTATCGGAGAGCTTGTAGCCGAGCTTCACGATCGCGCCGCTGTCGAGCGGACGCTCGTAGTCGCCGGTGTAGTCGACGATCCGGGTGCGGTTGTCGACGTCCTGCAGGTTGCGGCTGTCGGCCGCGAAAGGCGGCGTGACCGTATAGGTGTTGGTGGAGTCGGTCTCGCTGTCGTTTTCGCTGCCGGACAGGCGCAGGTCCATCTTGAACAGCTCGCCCAGCTTCTCGCCCTTGTGGTCCCAGCGCAGGCCCACCATGCCGTTGCTGCTGTCGCCCGTCCTGCGGCTGGCGCGCACGTAATCGCTGGTGACCGCGCCCATGCCGTCGGCCACGTTGTAATGGTCCTGCACCTGCTGGTCGTTGTCGCGCTGCATGTACATCAGGCTCGCTTCCAGCGTATCGTCCTCGCCGATGTTGTAGCTGAGCTGGCCGCGCAGGCCGACGCTGTCGTTCAGGCCGGTGCTGGTCGTGGACTGGGTGCTGCGCTGCACGTCGCCGGTGACCGGGTCGATGCGCTCGCGCTCGTTCTCGTAGGTCGAGTCGCGCCCGTCGTGGCGGACGTGGATGCCGCCCTGGAAGCCCCACGCGCCGCTGTTGTAGGAACCGTTCAGCGCCGAGTTGTAGCGCCCGGCCGTGCCCAGGTTGGCATTGGCCACGCCGAAGCCGCCGGGGCGGCGGGTGCGCTTCATGACCAGGTTCAGGATCGGGCCGCCGCCGCCCTCGTTGCCGAATTCGGCGCCCGGATTGTTGATGACCTCGATCGAATCGATGTCCTCGGACGGCATGGCCTGCAGCGCGCCGCCGCGGTTCTCGCCCTGCAGCATGGCCGAGGGCTTGCCGTCGACCAGGATCTGCACGTTGGTGCTGCCGCGCAGCGAGACGGTGCCGTCCGGATCGACCGACACCGAGGGCACGTTGCCGAGTGCATCGGCGGCGCTGCCGTTCGAGGCGTTCACGTCCTGCTTGACGTCGTAGACCTGGCGGTCGATGAACTTGGTGGTGCGCTCGCCGACCACGTTGACGGACTGGATCGGGGCCGGCGCCATCTGGGCACCGGCGGCGTCCGGCTGGGCCGCACCTGCGGGTGCCGCTGCGGGCGCCGCCGGTGCGTTTGCAGGGGCGGGTTGCGCCGCAGCGGCGGCCGCTGTGGGCTTCGCCGCCGTGGTGGCGGGAGCGGGCTGGGCGGCGGGGACGTTGGCGGCGCTTTGCGCCAGGGCGGAACTTGCCGCGCCCAGCTCGCACACGGCGAGCAGCACGGCAAGATGGACGGCGCGGCGGCGCGGCGATGCGTCGGCAGCGCCAGGCTGCATGCCGCCTTGGGTGAAACGATTTCGTTGGACCATTTTTGCTGTTGTTGACGTTGAGAGGCATCGCCTGCGCCATGTTCGTGCCTAAACGTTTCATTCAACGTCTACTCAAAAACAATAACGCACGCGCAAAGTTTCAATTTTAAAACGTCACGCCACCCTTGCGCCGTTTTAAGGCGTAAAGAAGCGTAAAAGCGCCATTTCCGCACAGTCCGGAGAATCGCCAAAGGCCCGAGACAATAAGTTACACTTTTGCAATTACCGTAAACAAAAGGCATGCAGATGGGTGTCGACTCGAACCATGGCTGGCCACACTTCGTGCGCGCATGCATGTGCAGCCTGCTGCTGTTCGCCGCCCTGCCCGTCCACGGCGCGGCCACGCGCTTTTACGCCAACATGACATGACGTTCACGCGTGGGCACGTCATTGATGCCCCCGGCATCAATGACCCCACCCTACGCGTCGCGGCAACAATCGTGTTCCCGCTCCTCGTCGTTCAGCCAGATACACCCTGGCAGCCCGGCGCTGTTCGCGCCAGGATCGGCACGCTCAGCAGGAAGCCTTCTGCAGAAAAGAATAAAACGCGCGAAAATACCGGGTTACGTGTTTACGGCGATCTCATTCCTATGTCCAATACCGCTACTTTGCCCGTTCGCCCCCGCGGCGACATCAACATCAAGCCACTGGGCGTGGCGCTGCTCTTCATCGTGCTCGGCGCCCTCTATCTGGCGCAGGTGGTCGACGCGCGCCAGTCCGCGCTCTACCTGGTCGGCGCCCTGCTCGGCGTCGCCCTGTACCACGCGGCCTTCGGCTTCACCTCGGCCTGGCGCGTCTTCATCGCCGACGGCCGCGGCGCCGGCCTGCGCGCCCAGATGCTCATGCTCGCGGTCGGCGTGCTGCTGTTCTTCCCGGCGCTGTCCAGCGGCACCCTGTTCGGCACGCCCGTCAGCGGCCTGGTCTCGCCCGCCGGCACCTCGGTGGTCGTCGGCGCCTTCATCTTCGGCATCGGCATGCAGCTGGGCGGCGGCTGCGCCTCCGGCACGCTGTACACGGTGGGCGGCGGCAGCACGCGCATGATCGTGACCTTGATCGCCTTCATCGCCGGCTCGGTGATCGCCACCGCGCACATGCCCTGGTGGACCTCGATGCCGCAACTGGCGCCGATCTCGCTCGTGAAAACCCTGGGCCTGGCGCCGGCGCTGCTGCTGAACCTGGCCGTGTTCGCGCTGATCGCGGGCATCACGGTACTGGTCGAGAAGCGCCGCCACGGCCGCCTGGTCACGCCCGATGCGAAACCGGTGAACGGCCCGCGCTGGCTGCGCGGCCCCTGGCCGCTGGTGGCCGGCGCCCTGGCCCTGGTGGTGCTGAACTTCACGACCCTGGCCCTGGCCGGCCGGCCCTGGGGCGTGACCTCGGCCTTCGCGCTGTGGGGCGCAAAAGCTGCCTCCGCCATCGGCATCGACGTCGCCAGCTGGACCTACTGGACCACCAAGGCCAATGCCGCCGCGCTGGCCGCGCCGATCTCGCAGGACGTGACGTCGGTCATGGACATCGGCATCGTGCTCGGCGCCATGCTGGCCGCCGCCCTGGCCGGCCGCTACGCCCCGGTGTGGAAGCTGCCGCTGCGCTCCTTCGTCGCCGCCGTGGTTGGCGGCCTGCTGCTCGGCTACGGCGCCCGCCTGGCCTACGGCTGCAACATCGGCGCCTACTTCAGCGGCATCATCTCGGGCAGCCTGCACGGCTGGCTGTGGCTGGTGTTCGCCTTTGCCGGCAACGTCATCGGTACGCGCCTGCGTCCGCTGTTCGGACTGGAAGTCGAACGCGTGAAGCTGGCGGCCTGCTAAGCCGCTTCATCGTTCCGCACCGTGAATGCCTTCACGGTGCGGGGGCCAAGGGCGTGACGGGCGGCGTCCAGCGCCGCGCGACGATGTGGTAGCGCACCTCCAGCGCGTCCTGCACCGACAGCAGCCCGCCTCCTACCGAGAACGGCGTCACGCCGAAATCGGTCTGTTTCAATGTCGCCGTTCCACGCGCGCTCACCTGCCGCGCGTCGACCCGGACCGCGGCCGGCAGCGCCAGCCGGCGCGTGACGCCGTGCAGCGTGATATCGACGCCCAGCCGGCCGCCGGCCATTCCTTGCACATGCAGTTCTACCTGCGGATAACGCTGCGCCTCGAGCACCGGGCCGAGCATGTTGTGGCGCGTGCCCTCGACCGCTGGCGGCGACGGCTGCCTGGCGATGCCTGCCTCAGCCAGCAATTGCGGTTCGTCGACGCTCATCTGGTCGAGACGGAACGAGAGGTCGGCGCGGCCCAGGTCGGGCACGACATGGCCGCTCAAGGTGCGGACGGCCACCACGTGGTCGTGCCCCAGCCGCGCCATCAAGCCGGCGCGGCGTACCGTGACGGCCACCAGCGAGGCGTCCGGGTCGACCGCATAGACAGCGGCGCCGGCAGCCGCCGCCTGATACCAGTCCAGGCCGGCCGTCGGGCCGGGCGCAGGCGGACAGCAGCGACAGCAGTAACAGGGCACGTTTCATGGCAGCGGTTCAGACTGCTTCCATCAGCGACGACGCGCTGCCTGGTCTGCCGGGCGCTTCCTGCGCAGGCTTTGCGGCTCGCCTTTCCAGGCCGCGACGGCAACCAGCAGCACGCCGAGGAAACAGCCGTAGGCGATGATGGCGAGCTGCCCATGCGGCGCCAGGACGATCACGCCGCCGATGAGCAATACCAGGAAAGCCAGCAGGACCGCCCAGCCTTGCCAGACTTGCGGCAAGCCCCATCCCCAGCCATTTCCTGCCGGTCGAACGGGAAACCAGTAGCGCTTTTCATCCATGATGTGAGTATAGTGAACGATTAGCCGTAGAAATCCTCCAAATCCCACACTGTCAGCGGCCGCGCCCGCTGCAACTGCCGCATAATGCGCTTTTGACATGGGAGCATGCACGATGGACCAGCTCGACGCCACGATCATCGATTCCTGGCACCGCAATACCGATCCCTGGGTCGCCGCCGTACGGAACGGCGAGATCGAAACACGCACCCTGGTCACGAACGGGGCGATTGTCGACACCGTGCGCGCCTATGCCCCGCAGAGCGCCGTCGACCTCGGCTGCGGCGAAGGCTGGCTGGTGCGGGCCCTGCCGGAGGTGGAGATGACCGGGGTCGATGCGATCCCCGGCCTGGTCGAAGCGGCGCGCGCGGCCGGCGGCGGCGAGTTCCAGTTGCTGTCCTATGAAGACATCGCCGACGGCAAATTGACACTGTCGGTCGACTTGGCCGTGTGTAATTTTTCGCTGATCGGGAACGAGGCCGTGGACGGGCTGCTGCGGGCCGCGCCCTCCTATCTGCGGCGCGGCGGCCACCTGGTCGTGCAGACCGTGCATCCGGTCGCCGCCTGCGGCGATGCGCCGTATGTCGACGGCTGGCGCGAAGGCAGCTGGGCCGGTTTCAACAGCGGCTTCCAGGACGCGCCGCCCTGGTATTTCCGCACCCTGTCGAGCTGGATCGCGCTGTTCGCCGCGAACGGCCTGCGGATCCGCGAGATGCGCGAGCCGCTGCATCCGCGCACCGGCAAGCCAGTGTCGCTGATCCTGGTGGGCCAGCTGGAGGAGCGTCCGCCTACGTCAGCTTGAGCCAGCCGCGGCGGCGGAAGTACCACAGCGGCGCGGCGGCGCTGGCGGCCATCAGGCCCAGCGCCATCGGATAGCCGAAGGTCCAGTTCAGCTCGGGGAACTTCTGGAAGTTCATGCCGTAGACACTGGCGATCATGGTCGGCGGCAGGAAGATCACCGAGGCCACCGAGAACATCTTGATGATCTTGTTCTGGTTGATGTTGATGAAGCCGACGGTGGCGTCCATCAGGAAGTTCACCTTGTCGAACAGGAAGGACGTGTGGCCGTCGAGCGATTCGATGTCGCGCAGGATCTGGCGCGCCTCGTCGAACTGGTCGGAATTGAGCAGGCGCCCGCGCATCAGGAAACTGACCGCGCGCCGCGTGTCCATCATGTTGCGGCGGATGCGGCCGTTCAAGTCTTCCTCGTGGGCGATCGCGTTCAGCGCGGCAGCCGCATCCTGATCGGAGAATTCTTTCTGCAGCACGCGCTGGCTGACTTCTTCCAGGCTCTCGTAGATGCCTTCGAGCGCGTCCGCCGAGTATTCGGCGTCGGTCGCGTACAGGTCGAGCAGCACGTCCATGTAGTCGGCGATCGAACCCGGGCGCGAGCGGGCGCGCATGCGCACCAGGCGGAACACCGGCAGGTCGTCCGCATGGACCGAGAACAGCATCTTGCCCGACAGGATGAAGGCAACCGTGATCACGCGCGACGGGCCGTCGTCTTCCTCGCGCAGGAAGTCGGTGCGCAGGTGCAGGTCGCCGTTCTCGGCTTCGTAGTAGCGGGCCGAGGCCTCGATGTCCGACACCTCGTCCTCGCCCGGCAGCGAAACGTTATAGATGGCCTTGACCCAGGCGCGCTCGTCATCGTCCGGATCGGTGAGATCGACCCAGACAGGCTTGACGTTCTCCAGGTCGGCGCGCGAGGCGATCGGTACCTGGTTCAGTCGGCCATTTTGTAGGACAAATACATTGATCATGCGCGCTTTCTCGGCCGGAATCAAAACTGACGCAAGTGTACCCGTTAGCCCTCATACCGGCCACCCCGAAACGACGGTTTTGCCCCGCCATCGGCGTTTTTTCAGCGTTTCTGATAACTACCGTTAAGGTAACTCCGCGGCACGCATGCGGCGCTGGATCAGGTTAGTACGCTTGATCAGGTAATTGGTGCTCCGGTTGCGGTCATAGTAGCGCGGATTGGGCAGCATCACCGCCAGGCGCGCCGCCTGGTTCGGGGCCAGCTTGGCGGCCGAGGTGCGGAAGTAATAGCGCGCCGCCGCTTCCGCGCCGAACACGCCGCGCCCGAACTCGACCACGTTCAAATACACCTCGAGGATGCGGCGCTTGCTCATCACCGATTCCAGCATGAAGGCGATGATCATCTCCTGCCCCTTGCGCAGGTAGCTGCGCGAGCCGGACAGGAACAGATTCTTCGCCAGCTGCTGGGTGATGGTCGAGCCGCCGCCGACGACCTTGTGGCGGCGGTTGTTGCGCTCGTAGGCCCGTTCGAGCGCATCGAAGTCCACGCCCGGATGGTCGGCGAAGTTGGCGTCCTCGGAGGCCACCACCGCGCGCTTGAGGTTGTCCGAGATGCGCTCGTAGGGCACCCACTCGTGCTTGAGCCGGGCATTCGGGTTGGCTTCGCGCAGCTCGGACAGCTGCTGGCGCATGAAGCTGGTCGAGCCCGGATTGAAGTACACGAACCAGCAGACCTGCACGAAAAAATACAACTGAATCAGCAGCACGGCCAGGATCGGCCCCAGGAAAATCCACTTGATCCAGCGGCGCCGTCCGGATGCACCGCGGACGCCGCCCGCATTGCCTTTTTTTGCCATCGCTTTAATTATGAACGCAGAGTCGTCAGGAGATCGTGGGTGTCCGGGCGCACGTCGCGCCAGATCGCAAAGGCTTCCGCGGCCTGCTCGACCAGCATGCCGAAGCCGTCGCGCGTACGCGCGCCCTGCCGCGCCGCGAACTGCATGAAGGGTGTCGGCTGGTCGCCGTACATCATGTCCAGCGCCAGCGTGTCCTTCGTGAAGGCCGAGGCCGGGACCGGCGGCAGCGCCTGGCTCAGGCTGGCCGAGGTGGCGTTGACGACGATGTCGAACTCGCCGCGAATACCATCGAAGCCGCAGGCGCTGACCTGCGTCACCTGGTCCTGGAAAGCCCCCACCAGCGCCTCGGCCGTGGCCAGGGTGCGGTTCGCCACCACGATCGCCGCCGGCCCCTGTTGCAGGAAAGGCAGCATCACGCCGCGCGCCGCGCCGCCCGCGCCCAGCAACAGGATGCGTTTCCCCGCCAGCGGCACGCCGGCGTTGCGCACGATGTCGGCCACCAGGCCGGGGCCGTCGGTGTTGTCGCCGACGATCTCGCCGTCGACAAAGCTGAGCGTGTTGACCGCGCCGGCGGCGCGCGCCCGCTCTTCCAGGCGCGTGGCCAGGGCGGCCGCCTCCAACTTGAAGGGCACGGTGACGTTCGCGCCTTTGTATCCCTTGGCGATGAGGTCGCGCACGACGTCGGCAAAACCGTCGAGCGGCGCCAGGCGGCGGCCGTAAGCGATGTGCTGGCCGGTGCGGGCGGCAAAGGCGGCGTGGATCAGCGGCGACTTGCTATGGGCAACCGGGTTGCCGATGACGCAATAGTGGTCGGCATCGTCGGGCCTCATGATGCCTCCTGCAATTCAGCCTTCATTTTCTCCTCGCGTGTGAAGGTAAAGCGGGTAATCACGATCCACAAGTCGTCCTTGCCGGCCGTGCGCATGTTCTGGGGGAAGCTGCCGAAAGGCGCGGCGCGGCGCACGATCTCGAGCGCGGCCTTGTCCAGCGCCGGGTTGCCGGAACTGCGCTCGATGCGCGGACCGCCCTCTTTCTGGTACAGGCTGCCGTCCTGGAAGATCGGGATCGATACCACCAGCTCGCCGTACAGCTTGCGCCCGTTCTGCTGGGGGAAGTTCAGCGTGCCCATTTCTTCCACGCGCTTTTGCATCGCCTTGTAATACAGCGCATAGCCGACCTGGCGCGTGCTCGGCGAGATGTGGGTGCGCTTCGGCCGGCGGTTCTGGTCCTCGATGGTCTGGGTGATCTCGGCCGTCATGCGCGCAATCTGGCGCGCGGTGTCGACCTCGTCCTGGCCGTTGCGGGTCGGGTCCGGCTTGTCCTTGTCGCGCACCGGGGCGGCGGCGAACGTCGACTGCTGCACGCGCGTGAGCACGTTCTGTTGCAGTTGCTCGAGTTCGGCGATGCGGCGCTGCAGGGCCTTGATGCTGTCGCCGTTCTCGTTGCGGCGCAAATCGGGCAGCGGCGACTTCGAACGGCCGGCGTCCTGGGTGCCGCCGCCTTCCAGGTTGGCCTGGGCCAGCGCCTCGGCCTTGGTCGGCGCGTTGGCGTGCCTGGCGTTGACCAGGATGACCTCGAGGCCGGGATCGGCCGGCTGCACCCGGAACGCCTCGGGCGCGGCAAAGCGGACCGCCAGCAGCAGCGCGTGCGCCGCCACCGAGGCGGCAAGGGCGATCATCAGGGGTCGGTTTTGTAGTGAATACTTCACGCGGGCGCGCCGGACGGCTTTGAATCAAGGGAATCCGGGCATTCTACCGTGCCGCAAGGCACTGCGGGAGATTGGTGGCGGCAAGGCAACGACTGGCTTCCGGCGCGCCGCAGGCGGTGGCGCCGCCCGTCCGGCTGCGCGACGGGCAGCCCCGCATGCCGGGTTATAATGTCCCCAGGGTGCACACACATCGTGTGGAGCAGGATGCGCGTTGGTCGGGCCGCCACGCGGAACGCCTCCGTCCATGAAAGGCACCCGATGACCGTCATCCAACGCGCCCTGTCGCGCAGCTTCACCCGTTTTTTCCAGTCCAAGAAAGCCGGCGGCATCGTCCTGATCGCCTGCACCATCCTCTCCCTGCTGCTCGCCAATTCGCCCCTCGGCGCCGACTACCTGCACATCTGGCACATGAACGTGCTCGGCATGAGCGTCGAGCACTGGGTCAACGATGGCCTGATGGCGATCTTCTTTCTCCTGATCGGCCTGGAACTGGAACGCGAGCTGTACAACGGCGAACTGTCCGACATCCGCAATGCCATGCTGCCGATCCTGGCGGCGGCCGGCGGCATCGCGGTGCCGGCCCTGATCCACTTCCTGCTCAACGGCGGCACCCCGACCCAGGCCGGCATCGGCATCCCGATGGCGACCGACATCGCCTTTGCCCTCGGCGTGCTGGCCCTGCTCGGCAGCCGCGTGCCGGCCTCGCTGAAGATCTTCCTGACTGCCCTGGCCGTCATGGACGACCTCGGCGCGATCATCGTGATCGCCATCTTCTACACGACGGAACTGGCGGGCCTGTACCTGCTGGGCGCGCTGGCCGTGTTCGCGCTGCTGGTGTGCATGAACCGTTTCGGACGCGTGATGGCGCTGGCGCCCTACCTGCTGGGCGGCGCGCTGATGTGGTTCCTGATGCTGAAATCCGGCGTGCACGCGACCATTGCCGGCGTGCTGCTGG
Organism: Massilia haematophila; assembly: GCF_042647645.1. NCBI lineage: Bacteria > Pseudomonadati > Pseudomonadota > Betaproteobacteria > Burkholderiales > Oxalobacteraceae > Massilia > Massilia haematophila. Next base: position 3,478,828 of record NZ_JBHRVV010000001.1, read on the forward strand.
CCTTTGCGATTCCCTATTCCGCGCGCGAAGACGACGAGGCCTCGCCGTCGCACCGCCTCGAGCACGTGCTGCATACGCCGGTCGCCTTCGGCATCCTGCCGGTCTTCGCGCTGGCCAATACCGGGATCGTGGTCAATGCCGGCTGGACCCAGGAACTCCTGTCGTCCAACAGCCTCGGCATCATGGGCGGCCTGCTGCTGGGCAAACCGATCGGCATCGTGCTGGCCAGCCTGGGCGCGGTGGCGCTGGGCCTGTGCAAGCTGCCGCTCGACCTCAACTGGAAACATGTGCTGGGCGCAGGCCTCCTTGGCGGGATCGGCTTCACGATGTCGATCTTCATCACGAATCTCGCCTTTGTCGGCAGCGCGGAAGCGATCAATGCCTCGAAGATGGCGATCCTGCTGGCCTCGCTGGTGGCGGGCACGCTCGGGTTTGTGTGGCTGAAGCTGTTCGGCGCGCCGACGCCGGTCGACGTCGATCCGGACACGATGGACCTGGAGCAGGACGCGCGCTGACGCAAGAGAGGGGAAGTGGCGGCGTTCCGGACGCCGCTGCGTATCTTTAACGGGGCTTGTCGGGGCAGACCAGCTTCAGCGCCGCCCCGTCCTTCTCGGCGAAGTACTCGACGCATTCGCTGCCGTCGCGGTACATGGTGCGCATGCCAAAGGAGGACGCATAGTCCGCCTCGTCGAAGCTGACCGAGCCGTCATGGTCGAAGTCGATCGCCTCGTAGCTCAGGGGGGAGCGGAACACCATCCAGGCGAAGACGGCCCAATACGCCAGCACGAGCACGGCCGTGACGATCGCCAGGGTTCGTATCGACCTGCTCATGGTGTATCGGCGCCCTCCCCTTGCTGGTCCGCTTTACTGCTGGCCGGCCGGCGGCGTGGCGTCGCCGGTGCTGATCGCCGCCACCGCGCCTTCGGCTTCCACCACTTCTTCCACCGCCGCTTCGCCGGTGTCGCCCTCTTCTTCCTCTTCGAAGACCAATTCCTCGCTTGGTGCGGCCTGCGCCACTTCGAGCAGGCGTGCTTCGAGCGAGAGGTCGACTTCGTCCCAGCGCACGATGTCGAGCTTGACCTGGGCGCCGCGCGCCACCTGCGGCAGGCCGGCCAGGCGGATCACCAGCGGGACGTCGACCAGGCGCAGCACGTCTTCCTTGAGCACCACGGCGTCGGTCTGCTTCACGTTTTCCTGGCCCAGCCAGCGCAGGCACCAGTAGCGTTCCATGGTCTGCTGGAAGTCATTGTAGGCCGAGTAGGCGGCATCGAAAGCGGAGACGATCGAGAACAGGGTCGCGTCGCGCGGCTTGAACGGTGCCACCAGCGGCGCGGTCACGCCGTGCTCGGCACAGGCGATGATCTGCCACTGGTTGACCAGGTCGGTGTAGCGGCGCAGCGGCGAGGTGCTCCAGGCATACTGGTCGACGCCCAGACCCTGGTGCGGCGCGGCGTGCGTGACCATGCGCACCTGCATCTTGGCGGCCCAGCCGGCGCCGCTGCCGGCGCCCTGCGAACGGTAGATGCCCGGTACGCCGCAGTCGTGCAGCAGCTTGCCCCAGGTGCTGTTGGCGAAGATCATCAACTCGGCGACGATCTTGTCCAGCGGCGCGCCGCGCTTCCTGCGCACGATCGAGACCACGTCGTCCTCGACGTAGAAGTTGAAGTCGACGCGGTTGGCCTGCTCGGGCTTCAGGCCGAAGGCTTCGCGCTTGACCATGCGGCCCGCTTCCAGCTTCAACGCCCACTTCCACAGCAGGGACAATTCAAGCTTGTGCGGATACTCGCCTTCGCCGCTTTCCAGCGTCGCTTCGTTAACCACGTCGTCCAGGTCGTTGTGGCGCAGGTTGCTCTCGATCGGCACCAGCTCGGCGCGGGTCGTGGTCGAGACCACGGACCAGTCGGCCGGGTTCAGCACCGCGTACAGCGACAGCGCCGGGCAGGTCGTGCCTTCGGCCAGGGTGAAGGCATCCACCACTTCGTCCGGCAGCATGGTGATCTTGTCGCCCGGCATATAGACGGTCGACATGCGGCCGCGCGCGATCTTGTCGATCTCGTCGTCCGGCTTGATGGCCAGGCCCGGTGCGGCGATGTGGATGCCGACGCGCACGGTGCCGTCTTCCAGGTGCTCGACCGAGAAGGCGTCGTCGATCTCGGTGGTGGTCACGTCGTCGATCGAGAAGGCGGCGACCTTGGCCGTCGGCAGGTTGGCCGGGGCGGCCGGCACCGGCAATGCCGGGAAGCCGACGCCGCGCGGGAAGTGCTCGAACAGGAAGCGTCCCATGTGCAGCTCTTTCGGCGAGGCGATGCCTTTCGTCGCCAGCATCAGCCGTGGCGCCGAGGTCTGCAGTTCGCTGGCGGCCGTTTCCATCGCCTTGTATTCGATGGTGTTCTTGTCCGGCTTGAACAGCAGTTGCTGGACGATCGGCGCCATCGATTCCGGCAGCTTGCCCGCCTTCAGTTCCTCGACGTAGGCGGCCTGGACCAGCGCCTGCTGCTTCTTCTTCTCGATGCCGGCCTGGGCCGCGCGCAGCGACTGCTCGGGCGCGGCCTTGTAGCGTCCGCGTCCCTTTTTATAGAAGTAGATCGGGGCCGAATGCAGGGCCAGCACCAGGCCGGCCGCTTCCGCCGGCAGCGGCGCATGGCCGAAGTACTCGGCGCCCAGCTCGGCGAAGCCGAATTCTTCCTGGCCGGCCACTTCCCACAGGAACTCAAGATCGACGTCGGCGGCAATGCCTTTCGCCGCTTCCAGCAGCGCTTCGGGATCGGGTTTCTCGAACTGCAGGAGCACGTCCTTGGCTTTCACCTTGGTGCGCTTGCCGCTTGCCAGTTCTACCTGGTAAGCCTCGCCTGCCTGGGACAGCACCGAGCCGACCTTGAAATCGCCCGACTCTTCAAAAAATACATTCATGTTTCGTTTCGCGTTATAGGTGTTGCGCCCAGATCGAGTACCGCCGGCAAGAATACCTCGGTGACCATCAGCAGGCCTTGACGGCGGCGGTAGACACAACGCCGCGCATAAAATACGTTTCCTTGCAGCTCGCCGCCAAGCGCCTTGTCCAGCTTGTCGACCAGCGGATGGCCACGCCGCAGCCTGGCAAATTCCAGCGTCCCGCGCACGACCTTCGGGTCGTAGAACAGGGTGGTGCCGAGCGAACGTTCACCCAGCGCCGAAAACAGCGGCCAGTCCGCCGCCGTGGCCGACATCGGCACCACGGTGTGACCGAACACCACCGGCCTGCCGTCGCAGCACAGCAAGACCTCGCGCTCCCAGACACGCTCGCGCCGCGGCAGGCCGATCGGCGCCGCCTCTTCCAGCGCGCACAGCGCCGCCTTCTGGTGCAGGCGCCGGACACGGAAGGCCGCGCTGCTCCGCACCAGGCGCGCGGTCAGCGAACCCGGCGTCGTCAGCCAGTCGCGCATTGTCGCCGGCGCGCGCAGGGCGTCGGCATGGCGATGCCATTTCGCCCGGCGCAGCGAAGCGCTCCTCACTGCGCCTTGCCTGCCGCGGCCCAGTCGACCTGCGGCTGGCAGAAGGCCAGCACCTCGTCCACGTACTGCGGGAATTCCGAGATCGCGTGGTCGCTGCCTTCGATCACGTGCTGGCGCGCGCCGGCGTAGTGGGCCACCATGTCGCGGTAGTCCAGCACTTCGTCGCCGGTCGCTGCGATCAGGAAATAGCGTTCGGGGCGGGTGATGCGCTCCACCTTCAGTTCGGCCAGTTCGTCGATGTACTCGCGGCGGAATTCGAAGGGCTCATCCGAATGCCAGGCGGTGGTCACGCCGACGTGCTGCTCCAGGTTCTTCAAGGGATTCACGGCCGGGTTCAGCAGCACGGCCGGCACGTCCAGGCGCTCGGCCAGCCAGGTGGCATAAAAGCCGCCCAGCGAAGAGCCGACGATGGCGAGATTGTCCGGCGCATGGCGCTCGGCCAGCAGCAACGCCAGTTCCATCGCCGCTTTCGGCGAAGCCGGCAGCTGCGGGCAGATCAGGTCGCCCGCGCGTCCGGCGGCCGTCATCCGCTCCTGCACCAGGCGCGCCTTGAACGAGCGTGGCGAGGAGCGGAAACCGTGGAGGTACAAAATCATTTTGCCAGGGCCTCGAGCAGCTTCTGGTGCACGCCGCCGAAGCCGCCGTTGCTCATCACGAGGATGTGGTCGCCCGGCTGGGCCGCCTGCACGATGGCCTGCACCATGTAGTCGATCTGGTCGAAGCTGTGGGCAATCGCACCCAGCGGCTTCAGGGCGTCGGCCAGCGACCAGCCCAGCGCCTGCTGGCTGCCGAAGCCGAACACGAGATCGGCATCCTTCAGGCTGCCCGGCAGCGCATCCTTCATCGCGCCCAGCTTCATGGTGTTCGAGCGCGGCTCGAGCACGGCCAGGATGCGGCCCGAGGTCCCGATGCGCTGACGCAGGCCGCCGACCGTGGTCGCGATCGCGGTCGGGTGGTGGGCGAAGTCGTCGTAGACGGTGACATTGTTGACCACGCCGCGCACTTCCATGCGCCGCTTGACGCTCTGGAAGCGCGACAGCGAGTCGACCGACTGCGCCACCGGCACGCCGACGTGGCGGGCGGCGGCGATCGCGGCCAGCGCGTTCGAGCGGTTGTGCTTGCCGGTCAGTTCCCAGTGAACCGTGCCTTGCACCTCGCCATTGAAGACGACGTCGAAGCTGGCGCCGCCCGGATGCTCGACCAGCGACCAGTCCACGCCGTCGGACAAGCCGAAGGTTTCCTTCTCGCTCCAGCAGCCGCGCTTGATGACGCGCGCGAGCGAGGCTTCGTCGCCGTTGACGACCAGGCGGCCCACGCCCGGCACGGTGCGCACCAGGTGGTGGAACTGGGTCTCGATGGCGCCGATGTCCGGGAAGATGTCGGCGTGGTCGAATTCCAGGTTGTTCAGCACGGCGGTCTTGGCGTGGTAGTGCACGAACTTCGAGCGCTTGTCGAAGAAGGCGGTGTCGTATTCGTCGGCCTCGATCACGAAGAAATCCGATTCGGTCGCGCCCTGCAGGCGCGCCGAGATGCCGAAGTTCATCGGCACGCCGCCGATCAGGAAGCCCGGCGCGTAGCCTGCGTCTTCCAGGATCCAGGCCAGCATCGACGAGGTCGTGGTCTTGCCGTGGGTGCCGGCCACGGCCAGCACCCATTTATTACGCAGAATATGTTCCCCGATCCACTGCGGGCCCGACATGTAGGGCAGGCCGCGGTTCAGGATTTCCTCGATCAGCGGATTACCGCGGGTCATGACGTTGCCGACCACGTAGAGGTCGGGATTCAGCGACACCTGTTCCGGACCGTAACCCTGGATCAGTTCGATGCCCTGGGCTTCGAGCTGGGTGCTCATCGGAGGATAGACGTTGGCGTCGCAACCGGTGACGCGGTGGCCGGCCTCCTTGGCCAGGACCGCCAGGCCGCCCATGAAGGTGCCGCAAATGCCGAGGATATGAATGTGCATGGTCGTGGGAAAAAAAGCGAATACGCGATTTTACCCGACGCGATGCCGTTTTCCGTTCAAGAGTATGATCTGCCTCATGATGCCAAGCCAGAACTATGACCTACTTCAGCTGCGCGCCGAGATTGCCGCAACGGCCGCGCGCATGATCGCCCAGGACGGCGCCGACTACGCCACCGCCCGCCGCAAGGCAGCGCGCCAGGTGCTCGGCGTGGACCAGCCGGCGCCCAACCTGATGCCCGACAATCTCCAGATCGAGGACGAGGTCCGTAAATACCAGTCCCTGTTCGGCGGCGCGGCGCACGGTGAACGCCTGCGGCAGTTACGCGAGACCGCGCTGCAGGTGATGGATGCACTGGCCGACTTCCGTCCCTACCTTACCGGCGCGGTGCTCAACGGCACCGCCGGCGAGCACGACGACATCCACCTGCAACTGTTCGCCGACAGCGCCAAGGAGGTCGAGATTTTCCTCCTGAACCGCAACGTCAATATAGAGATCTCCGAAACCCCGCACTTCAAGGGTGCGCGCCATGAGCCGGTTGAAACGGTGAGCTTCCTGTGGCATAAGGAAGCGGTGCACGCCGAGTTGTACGATTTTCATGACTTGCGTGGGGCACTCAAGCCGCGCGCCGATGGCCGCCTGCAGCGTGTCGACGCGGCCGGCCTGCGCGCCTTGATGACGACCGATGAATCTCTGGAACAGGACGAATGAACAAAAAGAAGCTGGCCGCCTTTGCGGCCGTGGCGGTACTCTTCGGCGCGCTCGGCGCTTATCTGGGTGTCAAAAAACAGCCGCAAGGCCCGGTCACCACCGCCATGGCCCCGACCGGCGGCGCGGCCCACAGCGCCGCGACTAACTTATATGCGCAATCGCTCAACGACCTGGCCGGCAAGACCGAGTCGCTGGACAAGTGGAAAGGCAGGCCGCTGCTGGTGAACTTCTGGGCCACCTGGTGCGCTCCCTGCGTGCAGGAGATGCCGGAACTGTCGGCGCTGGCGAACGAGGAGGCCAAGACGGGAGAACAGCGGCGCTTCAACGTGATCGGCATCGGCATCGATTCGCCGTCGGCGATGAGCGAATTTGCGACCAAGCACAACATCAAGTATCCGCTGTACGTCGGCGGAATGGGCGGCACCGAGCTGTCGCGCGGCTTCGGCAATCCGAGTGGCGGCCTGCCGTTTACGGTCCTGATCGGCGCCGATGGCCAGGTGAAGAAGACGTATCTGGGCAAGCTGAAGTTCGACGAACTGAAGGCGGACCTGGCGGCACTCTAGGTCTCGCGAACGGTCGTTCTTTTCCGAACTACGCCCAAGTCACGCTTATCCGCACTGAATTTTATTGCTTGCCAATACGTATTGTTGGCGGCAAAATGCGTCACTTTCGAGCATAGACTCTACAAAAACATGGCGAAAAAGCTACTGCTGCTCAACGGTCCCAATCTGAATCTGCTGGGAACCCGAGAGCCTGCGGTGTACGGCGCAGCAACGCTGGCCGACATCGAAAGCGCTGCGACGGCTCAGGCTGCCGCAGCTGGCGGATCGCTTTCCTGCTTTCAGAGCAACCACGAAGGTGCGCTGATCGACCGCATCCACGCCGCCCGTGACGAGGGCGTGGACGCGATCGTCATCAATCCTGGCGGGCTGACCCACACGAGCGTGGCATTGCGCGATGCGCTGGCCGCGGTGGCGATCCCGTTTATTGAGGTACATATCTCAAACATTTACCAGCGTGAAGAGTTCCGGCATCACTCGTACCTGGCGGCGATCGCCCGCGGGACGATCTGCGGACTGGGCGTGGACGGATATCGGTTTGCCATCGACTTTGCGCTTAAACAGCGTTAATCTACGTCAACTTCATGCATCATGCGCGGATGCGCCCTCGTTTTGGCGCTTCGCTTACTCTTAAAACACAAATAATTCCAAGGGGTTTCACATGGATCTTCGTAAACTCAAGACTTTGATCGACCTCGTCGCCGAATCGGACATCGCTGAACTCGAAGTGACCGAAGGCGAGAGCAAGGTCCGCATCGTCAAGTCGTCCGCAATGCCCCAGAACCAGATGGTGATGCTGCCGTCCGCCGGCGTGCAGCAGTACTCGGCGCCGGCCGCCCCTGCCGCGGCGCCTGCCGCTCCGGCGGCCGCACCGGCACCTGCCGTTGCCGCCGAGCCGACCGGCCACGTGGTCAAGTCGCCGATGGTCGGCACCTTCTACCGTTCGTCGGCACCGGGCGCACCGGCCTTCGTCGAAGTCGGCGCCAACATCAAGGAAGGCGACACCCTGTGCATCATCGAGGCGATGAAGCTGCTGAACGAGATCGACGCCGACGTGTCCGGCGTGGTCACCAAGATCCTGGTGGAAAATGGCCAGCCGGTCGAATTCGGCCAGCCGCTGTTCGTGATCGGCTAAGGCATTCGCTAGCCCGCCCGGCCGTGCTCTCTTCGCGGCCCATGATCCGAACCCAGCCGGCGCCCGACGCCGGCTTTCTCTCATACACCGAAGCTAACCATGTTTGAAAAAATCCTCATCGCCAACCGTGGTGAAATCGCGCTGCGTATCCAGCGCGCCTGCCGCGAAATGGGCATCAAGACGGTGGTCGTTCACTCGGAAGCGGACAAGGACGCCAAGTACGTCAAACTGGCCGACGAATCGGTCTGCATCGGCCCGGCACAGTCGTCGCTGAGCTACCTGAACATGCCGGCCATTATCAGCGCCGCCGAAGTCACCGACGCCGAAGCGATCCACCCGGGCTACGGCTTCCTCTCCGAAAACGCCGACTTCGCCGAGCGCGTGGAAAAATCGGGCTTCGTCTTCATCGGCCCGCGTTCCGATTCGATCCGCCTGATGGGCGACAAGGTCTCGGCCAAGCAGGCCATGATCCGCGCCGGCGTGCCTTGCGTGCCGGGTTCGGACGGCGCCCTCTCGGACGATCCGAAGGAAATCATCCAGACCGCGCGCAAGATCGGCTACCCGGTCATCATCAAGGCCGCCGGCGGCGGCGGCGGTCGCGGCATGCGCGTCGTGCACACCGAAGCGGCCCTGCTGAACGCCGTGCAGATGACCAAGACCGAAGCCGGCACCGCCTTCGGCAACCCGGAAGTCTATATGGAGAAGTTCCTGGAAAATCCGCGTCACGTGGAGATCCAGGTGCTGGCCGACGAGCACAAGAACGCCGTCTGGCTGGGCGAACGCGACTGCTCGATGCAGCGCCGCCACCAGAAAGTCATCGAGGAAGCGCCGGCGCCAGGCATCCCGCGCAAACTGATCGAGAAGATCGGCGACCGCTGCGCCGAAGCCTGCCGCAAGATCGGCTACCGCGGCGCCGGCACCTTCGAATTCCTGTACGAGAACGGCGAGTTCTATTTCATCGAGATGAACACCCGCGTCCAGGTCGAACACCCGGTCACCGAAATGATCACCGGCATCGACATCGTGCAGGAACAGATCCGCATCGCCTGCGGCGAAAAGCTGCGCTTCCGCCAGCGCGACATCATGCTGTCGGGCCACGCGATCGAGTGCCGCATCAACGCCGAAGACCCGTTCAAGTTCACCCCGTCGCCGGGCCGCATCACCAGCTGGCATCCACCGGGCGGCCCTGGCATCCGTGTCGATTCGCACTCGTATGCGGGATACTATGTTCCACCTCATTACGACTCGATGATCGGCAAGGTAATTTCCTACGGTGCAACGCGCGAGCAGGCAATTCGCCGCATGCAAATTGCGCTCTCGGAAATGGTGGTTGAGGGTATCCTCACCAACATCCAGCTGCACCGCGAACTGATGGTGGACGCCCGCTTCATCGAAGGCGGCACCAACATCCACTACCTGGAGCAGAAGCTGGCCAACCGCCCGGACACGAAAGTGACCCTGGGCACGGACAATAAGGCTGAGGCATGAGCTGGACTGAAGTCGTCATCGAAATCGCACGCGAGCACGCAGAGGCGCTGTCGGATGCCTTGATGGAAGCGGGCGCGTTGTCGGTGTCGGTGGAAGACGCCGACGAAGGCACGGAGCAGGAAAATCCCCTGTTCGGCGAGCCGGGCATGGAGCCGCTTGAGGCGGCCTGGGACCACAGCCGCGTGGTCGCCCTGACCGATACCGACGCGGATCAAGCCGCGATCGTCGCCGAAGCGGCGGCCGCCATCGGGCTGGCGAATCCACCGGCATTCACCACCCGTTCGGTGGCGGATGCCGACTGGGTGCGCCTGACCCAGTCGCAGTTCGAGCCTATCCACATCGGCAAGAACATCTGGGTCGTGCCGAGCTGGCACGAGGCGCCGAACCCCGACGCCCTGATCCTCGAACTCGATCCGGGCCTGGCCTTCGGCACCGGCAGCCATCCGACCACCCGCCTGTGCATGGAGTGGCTGGAAGCGCACCCCAAGCCCGGTAAATCGGTGCTGGACTACGGCTGCGGCTCGGGCATCCTGGCGATGGTCGCCAAGAAGCTGGGCGCCGCCGACGTTGCCGGCGTCGACATCGACCCGCAAGCGATCGAATCGGCGAAATCGAACGCCGAGCGCAACGGTTGCGAGATCGATTTCTACCTGCCGGACGCCTTTGCCGTTGCGCCGAACGAGCGCCATGCCAAGGGTCAGTTCGACATCGTGGTGGCCAACATCCTCTCGAGCCCATTGAAGCTGATGGCGCCGATGCTGTCCGGCCGCGTGGCGCCGGGCGGTTCGCTGATCCTGTCGGGCGTGCTGGCGCGCCAGGCCGAGGAAGTGGCCGCCGCCTACGCACCTTTCATCAAGCTGGGCGTCTGGGCCGAGCAGGACGGCTGGGTCGCCCTTCACGGCACGCTCGGTCAGGACACCGTACCGCCGGCGCGTAGCTCCACTCCTCGATAAGGAGAGCCCGGCATGGCGCTCGCCACTCAATGCCCCCATTGCGGCACGATGTTCCGGGTCGCCTCGGACCAGCTCAAGCTACGTGGGGGCATCGTGCGCTGCGGCGCCTGCCAGGAAATCTTCGACGGCAGCGCCACCCTGGTCGACCTCGATGCCCTGCCGGCGCGTACGCCGGTGGCGCCGCAGCCGGCCAGTACGCAGGCTGCGCCTGCTGCTGCTCCCGCCGTCGCACCTGTTCCCGCATCTGCGCCACCTGCTGCTGAATCACCTGCCGCAACCGTAGCCGCACCCGAGGCTGCCCGTGCAGCCGAACCGGAATCCGATCCCCTGCCCTTCACCATCGTCGACGGTCCGGCGGAGTCGTCCGATGCCGTGAACGACGCGGCTGCGCCGGATGTCGACGAGCAGCCAGTCTACACGCTCGACTTCGACCACACCTTCGACCCGTTCGGCATCCTGCCGAAGGTCGATGCGGCCGAGGCGAATCCGGAACCCGCGGCGCAAGCTGTGCAGGCCGAGGCCGACAGCCACGCCTTGCCCGAGACGCCGCAGGAAGAACCGGCGGTGGCGCTCGAGGCCGAGACTGTCGCCGAAGCGCCCGTCGACGCTGTGCCGATTGAAGAGGAAACCGCGGCGGCGGCGGAAACGGCTGCGGCGGCGCAGGCCGACATCGCGTCCGAACCAGAGGCCGCCGAGGCCGCGCCGGTCGAACCGGCGCCTGCCGCATTACTGCCCGACGAAACGGCGTCCATCGAACCCGTGCCCGAGCCTGCGACGCCGGTATCCGCCAGCGAGAAACAACCCACCGCGGCAGTGCCTCCGCCTTCCGCGGCAACGGGACGCATCGAACCCAGCCTCGGCCTGCCCGTGGACGAGGAACTGGTGGCCCAGGCGCTGCCGGACCACGCCCCCGAACCGGCAAGCAGGATCCCCGCGCCGCGCGCGGCGGATGCACCGCCGCTGCCGATGCGCGAAGCCGCCGCCAGCGTCATCAACGCCCATGCGCCCAGCCTGCCCAGCGCGCCGCCGGTGGCACGCACGCCGGCCGTGCGCCGCGCCGAAAAGGCGGCCGCACGCCGCTCGCGCCTGACCCCGACCAGGATCGACGCGCCGCCGAAGATCCGCGTGCCGGAAAGCGACGAGCCCGAATTCGTCCGCCGCGGCCGCCAGCAGGAGCAGAGCGGCCGCACGCGCAAGATCGCGATGCTGGCCGGCGCGATCGTGCTGCTGCTGATCCTGGTCGCCCAGGGCGCGATCACTTTCCGCAATGCCCTGGCAGCGCACTTCCCGGCCGCCAAGCCGGCGCTGGCATCAAGCTGCGCGGTGCTCGGCTGCCGCGTCGAGCTGCCGGCGCAGGTCGACAACCTCGTCATCGACACCGGCGAACTGACCACGCTCGGCGGCGGCGCCTATGCCTTCACCACGCAGCTGCGCAACCAGGGCGCGGTGCCCCAGGCCTGGCCGAGCCTGGAACTGTCCCTGACCGACGCCAACGACAAGCCGCTGGTGCGCCGCGTGTTCGCGCCGCGCGACTACTTGAAATCGGGTTCCAGCCCGGGTGCCGCAGCTGCGGCCACCGGTCTTGCGCCGCGCGTCGAACAAGCGATCACGCTCCACTTCCGCGTGGACGACCTTCAACCATCCGGCTACCACATCGCCGTTTTCTACCCCTGACAGAACATGACTCACCCTACCCTGATCTGCGGATCGCTGGCATTCGACAAGATCATGCAGTACCACGGCCGCTTCGCCGACACCCTGCTGGCTGACCAGCTGCACCGCGTGAACGTCTCCTTCCTGGTCCCGACCCTGCGCACCGAATACGGCGGCTGCTCGGCCAACATCGCCTACAACCTGAATCTGCTGGGCGGTGACCCGCTGATCATGGCGACCATCGGCCAGGACGGCGCCGACTACCTCGAGCGCCTGCGCAACTTCGGCATCAAGACGCGCGCCATCAAGACCATCGGCGACGCCTACACCGCCCAGTGTTTTGTTACGGCCGACCAGGACAACAACCAGATCAACGCCTTCCACCCGGGCGCGATGCAGTTCTCGCACGAGAACAACGTCGCCGACTGCGGCCCGCTGCGCGTGGCGATCATCGCCCCGGACGGCCGCGACGGCATGCTCAAGCACGCGCGCGACTGCGCCGCACTCGGCATCCCCTTCATGTTCGACCCGGGCCAGCAGCTGCCGATGTTCAGCGGCGAAGAGCTGCTCGCCTTTATCGAGCAGGCGACCTACCTGGCGGCGAACGACTACGAGTTCGAGATGATCATGGACCGCACCGGCCTGACGCTGCAGGACATCGCATCGCGCCTGGACGCGCTGGTCGTCACCCGCGGCGAGAAGGGTTCCGAGATCTACGCCGGCGGCGAGCGCTACGACATCCCGGCGGTGCCGGCAGCGACCGTGGTCGACCCGACCGGCTGCGGCGACGCCTACCGCGCCGGCCTGCTGTACGGCATCGCGCAAGGCTACGACTGGAAGACCAGCGGCCGCATCGCCAGCCTGCTCGGCTCGATCAAGATCGCCCACCAGGGCGGCCAGAACCACAGCTTCACCCCCGCCGAGATCGCCGACAAATTCGAAGCCGCCTTCGGCTACCGTTTCAAATAAGCCGATACGTGATCGTGGGGTGGGCACTCCGTGCCCACGCGTTACGCCCTTCGAGCGAAGCCACGTACAGCGAGCTATCGCTCGCGCCGTGAAGCGCAAGCCAGCGAACGCAAAGTACGAAACGCAAAGTACGAAACGCAAAACAAAAAAATGGGCAGCCCAGGCTGCCCATTTTCACATCCAAACAATACGACTCAATACGGCCCCGGAATCAGCATCCGCAGCACGTAAAGCGCAATCTGCAGCAGCAGCACCGCCACCAGCACCGACAAGTCCAGCCCGCCGATCGGCGGCACCACGCGGCGGATCGGCCGCAGCAGCGGATCGTTCAGCGCGTGCACGAAGGGCGCCAGCGGCGCGTGGGGATTGACCCAGCTGAAGATCGCCTCGATGATCAGCAGCGCCACGAAACCGTAGATGATCCACTTCACGAAGCGCGCCAGCGCCAGCAGGAACACTTCCTGCCCGCTGGCCCCGACCAGCAGGTAGATGCAGGTGGCCAGCAGCACCACCAGGAAGGCGCCGAGCAGGCTCGCCCAGTCGTAGCCGCCGGCGCCCGGTACCACGCGGCGCAGCGGCTTGACCAGCCAGTCGCTCAGTGTGAACGTGAACTGTGCCACGGACGCGGGGGGACGCACCCGGATGGCCTGCATCCAGAAACGCAGAAGCAGCACCGCGCCCAGCACGCTGGCGGCGGTATCGACGATCAACTGAAGAATGGGCAGCACGAAGACTCCTTGAGATGAAAACCTATTTCGGTAGGAATGCCTGGCTGCGGGCAAGCCCCCAGCGTTCAGCCTACTGAAATAGATTCGAAAAAAAACCGCTGTGCGAACATATCACACAGCGGTATTGTGCCCTAAGCGGGCGCGGCCTGCCGTTACGGACGGCTGCTGGTCGGGAACGGCCATGCGGCGGCCGGCGCCAGCACGGTCTTCGCCGCCGGTGCCGGAGCGGCCGGCTTGGCGTCGCCGCTCGCTTCTTTCGACGCTTGCTTGGCTGCGGCCTGGGGCTTGGCTTCGGTTTCCTTGGCTGCCTTCTTCGCTGCCGGCTTCTTGGCTGCAGGCTTGGCCGCTGCTTCCGGCTTGGCTTCGGCCTTCGCTTCCGGCTTCGCTTCCGCCTTGGCTTCCGGCTTCGCTTCGGCCTTCACTTCCGGCTTGGCTTCGGCCTTGACTGGCGGTGCAGCCGGCTTGGCCGCGGTTGCCGCTTCCGGCTTGGCTTCGGCCTTCATTGCGGTCTTGGCTGCCGGCTTGGCTGCGGTCTTGGTTGCGGCGGCTTTCGCGGACGTCTTCGCAGACGTCCCCTTCGCTACGGTCTTGGTCGCTGCAGCTTTGGCCGGAGCCTTCGTTGCGGTCTTGGTTGCTGCGGCTTTGGCCGGAGCCTTCGCTGCGGTCTTGGTCGCTGCGGCTTTGGCCGGAGCTTTTGCTGCGGTCTTGGTTGCGGCTGCCTTGGCGGACGTCTTCGCAGACGTCCCCTTCGCTGCGGTCTTGGTTGCGGCTGCCTTGGCCGGAGCTTTTGCTGCGGTCTTGGTTGCGGCTGCCTTGGCCGGAGCTTTTGCTGCGGTCTTGGTTGCTGCCTTGGCCGGAGCCTTCGCTGCGGTCTTGGTTGCTGCCTTGGCCGGAGCCTTCGCTGCGGTCTTGGTTGCTGCCTTGGCCGGAGCCTTCGCTGCGGTCTTGGTTGCTGCCTTGGCCGGAGCCTTCGCTGCGGTCTTGGTTGCTGCCTTGGCCGGAGCCTTTGCTGCGGTTTTCGTTGCGGACGTCTTCGCAGACGTCCCCTTCACCGGAGCTTTTGCTGCGGTCTTGGCTGCCGACTTGGCCGGAGCCTTTGCCGCGGTCTTGGCTGCCGACTTGGCCGGAGCTTTTGCTGCGGTCTTGGCCGGCGCTTTTGCCGCGGTCTTGGTTGCTGCTGCCTTCACCGGCGCTTTTGCTGCGGTCTTGGCTGCTGCCTTGGCGGACGTCTTCGCAGACGTCCCCTTCGCTGCGGTCTTGACTGGCGCTTTTGCCGCGGTCTTGGCTGCTGCCTTCACCGGAGTCTTTGCTGCGGTCTTGGCTGCTGCTTTGGCCGGTGCTTTTGCTGCGGTCTTGGTTGCTGCTGCTTTAGCCGGAGCCTTCGCTGCAGTCTTTGCCGGAGCGGCAGTTTTCTTTGCAGCCGGTTTTGCGGCGGCCTTGGTCGCTGCTGCTTTTGCTACCGGCTTGGCTGCGGCTTTCTTTGCTGCCGGTGCTGCAGCTTTCTTTGCTGCCGGCTTCGCAGGTGCCTTGGTTGCAGTTGCTTTCTTCGCTGCCGGCTTTGCAGCCGGCTTGGCAGCCGACTTCGCAGCCGGTTTGGCGGCGGCCTTGGCCGGGGTCTTCTCTGCCGGCTTGGCGGCGGTTGCCGACTTCTTGGCCGCGACTGGCTTTTCTGCTGCGGCGGTCTTTGCGGCCGGTTTGGCGGCAGTCTTCGCTGCCGGTTTTGCTGCTGGTTTCTTAGCGGCTGTTGCCATTTTTATTCTCCTTCTCTGCGATGAGAAAATACGCTACAAGGTTTAAACCCGTCCGAACGTTTTCTTGCGTCGGGCGAATTATTCATCGGCACAAACCGGTCGGTTACTGCCAATGAATACGGCACCAGCTGAACTGCTGCAACTCCTCACAATTGCAGCGCTTCAGCCAACGTCGCAGGACACTCACTCTTCCAGCTGTTTTTCACATCGCTACCCTTGCGGGCGCGAAAAGAAAAAGCCGCCTTGCCTGAACGCGATCAGGCAGTGCGGCTTGTTCTTTTCGCTGCGCTCAAGTGCATACTGATTGAATCAGCGTCCCATTATTCGATCGGTTTTGTTTGCCGGTGAGCATGCAAAAAAATCCATGTTCACACTTTGACAAATTCAATCACGTAAAGTACACGAAAACCTTGTCAGTGCGCAACCCGCACACATGAATTTCACTCTATTGGACAGCGCCGCAACGCTTTGTGCGTCAAAGGAAGCCTGATTTCATCGGCAAATCTCGCAAATCGCGTTTGCACGCAGGGTGCGCACGATTGAAACGCCGGCATCGACCGGAATAAAAAAAACCCGACGATTTCTCGTCGGGCTTTTGCATTTACTGACGCTGTCGCTGTGGCTATCGCGACGATCAATCCCAGCTCAGCGCACCGCCGGTCTGGTACTCGGTCACGCGCGTCTCGAAGAAGTTACGCTCCTTCTTCAGGTCGATCATTTCGCTCATCCACGGGAACGGGTTCTCTTCGTTCGGGAACAGCGGTTCGAGGCCGATCTGCACGGCGCGGCGGTTGGCGATGAAGCGCAGGTAGCTCTTGAACATCGGCGCGTTCAGGCCCAGCACGCCGCGCGGCATGGTGTCTTCGGCATAGCGGTATTCGAGTTCGACCGCCTGCAGGAACAGCTGCTTGAGCTCTTCGCGGAAGGCCGGGGTCCACAGCTGCGGGTTTTCCATCTTGATCGTGTTGATCAGGTCGATGCCGAAGTTCACGTGCATCGACTCGTCGCGCAGGATGTACTGGTACTGCTCGGCGGCGCCGGTCATCTTGTTCTGGCGGCCCAGCGCCAGGATCTGGGTGAAGCCGACGTAGAAGAACAGGCCTTCCATCAGGCAGGCGAAGACGATGATCGACTTCAGCAGCTGCTGGTCGGCCTCCAGGGTGCCGGTCTTGAATTCAGGATCGGTCAGGACGTTGATGAACGGGATCAGGAACTGGTCCTTGTCGTGGATCGACGCGATCTCGTTGTAGGCGTTGAAGATTTCCTTCTCGTCCAGGCCGAGCGACTCGACGATGTACTGGTAGGCGTGGGTGTGGATCGCCTCCTCGAACGCCTGGCGCAGCAGGTACTGGCGGCATTCCGGCGCGGTGATGTGGCGGTAGGTGCCCAGCACGATGTTGTTGGCGGCCAGCGAGTCGGCGGTGGTGAAGAAGCCGAGGTTGCGCTTGACCAGGCGGCGTTCGTCTTCGGTCAGGCCGTTCGGGCTCTTCCACAGCTCGATGTCGCGCTGCATGTTCACTTCCTGCGGCATCCAGTGGTTGGCGCAGCCGGCCAGGTACTTGTCCCATGCCCACTTGTACTTGAACGGCACCAGCTGGTTGACGTCGGTCTGGCCGTTGATGATGCGCTTGTCGTCGGCGTTCACGCGCTTGGCGACTTCTGCGGCAGGTGCGCCGTCTGGAGTCACTGCGGGATTGCCTGCGAGCGCAGGGTTCGCGCCTGGCGCGGTGCTTGGTTCATCGTCCCATGACAACATGATTGTTTCCTTTGAATTCTTGACGTGGCAGCGCCCGGCATGGAGCCGGGCGTGCGCTTACTGATTAATTACTGATTGACGTTTATTGGCAAGCTTCGCATTCGTCGAAGCCGGCGTCGCCCGGACGCAGGTAGCAAGCCGCGCCGTCGACCACTTCAGGAGCGGCGCCTGCAGCAGCGGCTGGCGCCGATGCCGCGGCCGCTGCCGGAGCAGCGTGACCGGTCAGGCCGCCCGACACAGGGACCGCGTTCAGCGCGCCGGTACGGGTGGTCGACTTCTCCATGTGCGTCGCCGCGATGGTGCGCAGGTAGTAGGTGGTCTTCAGGCCGCGCAGCCATGCCAGTTTATACGTCTCGTCCAGCTTCTTGCCCGAGGCGCCAGCCATGTAGATGTTCAGCGACTGGGCCTGGTCGATCCACTTCTGGCGGCGCGATGCCGCTTCCACCAGCCACTTCGGCTCGACTTCGAACGCGGTGGCGTAGATGTCGCGCAGGTCCTGCGGCACACGGTCGATCTTCGAGAGCGAGCCGTCGAAGTACTTCAGGTCGGCAATCATCACTTCGTCCCACAGGTCGCGCGCCTTCAGGTCGCGCACCAGGTAGGAGTTGATCTCGGTGAATTCGCCCGACAGGTTCGACTTCACGTACAGGTTCTGGAAGGTCGGCTCGATGCAGGCCGACACGCCGATGATGTTCGAGATCGTCGCGGTCGGTGCGATCGCCACGCAGTTCGAGTTACGCATGCCGAACTGCTTGATGCGCTCGCGCACCACGTTCCAGTCCATCGATTCGCTGGTGTCCTGCTCCAGGTAACCGCCACGCTCTTCCGCCAGCAGCTTGATCGAGTCCTGCGGCAGGATGCCGCGGTCCCACAGCGAACCTTCGTAGGTCTCGTAGCGGCCGCGCTCTTCGGCCAGCTCGGTCGAGGCCAGGTAGGCGTAGTAGCAGACGGCTTCCATCGACTTGTCGGCGAACTCCACCGCTTTGTCGGATGCGAACGGCACGCGCATCATGTGCAGGCAATCCTGGTGACCCATGATGCCCATGCCGACCGGGCGGTGGCGCAGGTTCGAGTTGCGCGCCTTTTCCACGGCGTAGTAGTTGATGTCGATCACGTTGTCCAGCATGCGCATCGCGGTGCGGATGGTCTTCTGCAGCTTGACGTGGTCCAGGCCATCGCCCTTCATGTGCTGCGGCAGGTTCACCGAGCCCAGGTTGCAGACGGCGATCTCGTCGGCGCTGGTGTTCAGCGTGATCTCGGTGCACAGGTTCGACGAGTGCACGACGCCGATGTGCTGCTGCGGCGAACGGATGTTGCACGGATCCTTGAAGGTGATCCATGGGTGGCCGGTTTCGAACAGCATCGACAGCATCTTGCGCCACAGGTCGAGCGCCTCGACTTTCTTGTACACGGTCATTTCGCCGCGCGCCGCCTTGGCTTCGTAGGCGACATACGCCTCTTCGAAGGCACGGCCGACCTTGTCGTGCAGGTCAGGCGTCTCGCTCGGCGAGAACAGGCTCCAGTGGCCCTTTTCCATCACGCGCTTCATGAACAGGTCCGGGATCCAGTTCGCGGTGTTCATGTCGTGGGTGCGGCGGCGGTCGTCGCCGGTGTTCTTGCGCAGGTCGAGGAATTCCTCGATGTCCATGTGCCAGGTTTCCAGGTAGGCGCAGACCGCGCCCTTGCGCTTGCCGCCCTGGTTCACCGCGACGGCGGTATCGTTGACCACCTTCAGGAACGGGACCACGCCCTGCGACTTGCCGTTGGTGCCCTTGATGCGCGAGCCCAGCGCACGGACCGGGGTCCAGTCGTTGCCCAGGCCGCCAGCGAACTTCGACAGCAGCGCGTTTTCCTTGATGGCGTCGTAGATGCCTTCCAGGTCGTCGCCGACGGTGGTCAGGTAGCACGACGACAGCTGCGAGCGGCGGGTGCCCGAGTTGAACAGGGTCGGGGTCGAGCTCATGAAGTCGAACGACGACAGCAGGTTGTAGAACTCGATGGCGCGCTCTTCGCGCTCGGCTTCGCGCAGGGCCAGGCCCATGGCGACGCGCATGTAGAAGGCCTGCGGCATCTCGATGCGGGTTTCGCGCACGTGCAGGAAGT
Organism: Massilia haematophila; assembly: GCF_042647645.1. Classification (NCBI taxonomy): domain Bacteria; kingdom Pseudomonadati; phylum Pseudomonadota; class Betaproteobacteria; order Burkholderiales; family Oxalobacteraceae; genus Massilia; species Massilia haematophila. The sequence goes on from NZ_JBHRVV010000001.1 coordinate 3,498,087, forward strand.
AGCGGTCGTACAGGGTCTGCAGGCCGATGTAGCCGAACTGCAGGTCGCGGTCGGCGACGATGGCTTTCGCCAGGCGCTCGAGGTCGTACTTGCCCAGTTCTTCGTCGAGCAGCTCGTTGGCGATGCCCTTGGCGATGTATTGCGGGAAGTAGGTGACGTATTCGGCGGCAGCCTTGGCTTGCGGGACTTCCTTGCCGAAGACTTCCTTGCGGATGGTGTGCAGCAGGATGCGCGCGGTCACCTGGCTGTAGGCCGGGTCCTTTTCCATCAGGGCGCGGGCGGCCAGGATGGCGGACTTGTGCAGTTCCTCGACCGGCACGCCGTCGTACAGGTTCTTCAGGGTCTCGGCGACGATGGCGTCGGCGTCGACGTGCTTCTCCAGGCCGGCGCAGGCGGCGTTCACCAGGCCGTGGACGGCGTCCATGTCCAGCGGCAGGCGCTGGCCGTTGTCGACCACGTGGATTTGGGGAGCCTGCGGGGCCGAGGTACCCGCAGCTTCCTTGGCGGCGCGGCGCTCTTCCATCTGCTTGGCGCGGTACAGCACGTAGGCGCGCGCAACGTCATGCTCGCCCGAGCGCATCAGCGACAGCTCGACCTGGTCCTGCACGTCTTCGATGTGGAAGGTGCCGCCGTTCGGCTGGCGGCGCACCAGGGCAGCGACCACGTTGTTGGTCAGCTCTTCCACCAGGTCGCGGATGCGGGCCGAAGCGGCGCCCTGGCCGCCGGCGACCGCCAGGAAGGCCTTGGTCATCGCGACCGAGATCTTGTTCGGCTCGAAAGGCACGACCGCGCCGTTGCGGCGGATGATGCGGTAGTCGCCGCGTGCGGCGATCTCTGCTGCGTTATTGCCGCCGGCTGCCGCTCCTGGTGCCGCTTGCGGGTGAATTGAAATGTCTTGAGATGTCTGCATTGAGCCTCCAGGAAGGGCAGTCGTGCTGCCACCGGTTATTTCCAATGGACCGCTCGCGTGCGAGCGTCCAACGACGATTTAAAAAGCGAAAAGAGTCCCGCCAGCCGGGCAACGCCAAGCCGGGCAATATTGTTGCCTACGGATATTTAATGCATATGAAGCAAATGCGAAGCGATGCGATACTGCTGGGCTAGCGGCTACCGGTCAGCTGCCTTGCGCTGCTCCTTGAGTGTCTGGACTACGACTGGGCTGCGGCTGGGCTACCGGGTGTTACTGCTGACTCCGCTACCACTATATCTAGTGTTGCGTATTGAGATGGGACTAATTGTAGTACCTGCGCGCACAGGGGTGCAAGTGAATAAATTCTCAATTTCTGGCGTTTTTTGGTTGCGCACCTCTTGACAATCGGGGCTCTGCCAAAAGATGGGCCGTCGCGGGTTAGTAAGCACTAACACGCTGCTCAAAGCTTGTTCAGCCAACTTGTTTGGTGCTCAACAACGGCGCAGGCCGCACCATTTTGCACTGGCGAAAAGGCAACACTTTTTGATAAGTATCAACGTAGGGTGGGCGGGCAGTACCCGGGTATCGGCCTCCCTTCGACGCGTGCGCCGCCCACGCGTTCCGCTCACGATCGAAACCACGCTCCGGCTATTCATCCCTCTGTTGAACGCGTGGGCGGCGCCACCGTCGCGTGCGCGCATCCCGGCGGGTGCAGCCGCCCACCCTACACGGCGGTGCCGCCCGACGCCGGCGGTGCCTGCACGCATTCGCCCAAGGCATTATCCCAGCGCCCGCCCGCCTCGGCGCAGTCGCGCACCTTCGATTCGTGCCGCATCCACATCAGCGCGGCGATGAGCGCGATGGCCAGGGCTGCATAACGCAAGCGTTTCGGCATGTCAGTTCTCCGGCGCCTGGATGTCCAGCTTCTGCATCTGGTAGCGCAACTGGCGTACGCTGATGCCGAGCAGGCTGGCGGTCCTGGTGCGGTTGAATTGGGTCTGCTGCAGCGCGCGCTGGATGATGTCGCGCTCGACCTGCTCCAGGTAGGCCGGCAGGTTGCTCGGCAGGCTGTCGGGGCCGAGGGCCACCGGGGCGCCCGGCGCCGGCAGCGGCGCCGCGGCCGGCAGCGCGGGGGCTTCGGCGCTCGCCACCGGCAGTGCCGGCGCCGGCACCTCGTAGCTTCGCGCGCCCTCCGCCGGCCGCGCCGCCTTCAGCGACAGGTCCTCGACCTCGATCACGCCATCGTCGGCAAAGGCCAGCGCGCGTTCCAGTACGTTCTCGAGTTCGCGCACGTTGCCCGGGAAGGAATAAGCGCGCAAGGCGTCGAGCACGCCCGGCCCCAGCGAGGCGCCGCCCGCTCCGGCCAGGCGCGCCAGGATCGCGTTGGCCAGCACCGGCAGGTCGTCGAGACGCTCGCGCAGCGGCGGCAGCGCCAGCTCGATCACGTTCAGGCGGTAGAACAAGTCCTGGCGGAAGCTGCCGGTCTCGACGCATTTCGCCAAATCCTTGTGGGTGGCGCTGATGATGCGCACGTCGACCGGCTCTTCCTGGGTGGCGCCGATCTTGCGCACGCGCCGCTCCTGGATCGCGCGCAGCAGCTTGACCTGCATCGCCAGCGGCAGGTCGGCCACCTCGTCGAGCATCAAGGTGCCGCCGTTGGCCGCCTGGAAGAAGCCGTCGCGCTCCTCGGCGGCGCCGGTGAAGGCGCCCTTGCGGTAGCCGAAGAACTCGGCTTCCATCAGGTTCTCGGGAATCGCGCCGCAGTTCACGGCGACGAAGGGTTTTGCGGCGCGCGAACTCTGGGCGTGGATCTCGCGCGCGGCCAGCTCCTTGCCGGCGCCGGACTCGCCGGTAATGGCGATCGGCGCCATCGAGCGCGCCAGGCGCGCGATCTGGGCGCGCAGCGCCTGCATCGCCTGCGAGTTGCCGATCAGGCGGGAACCGGTCCCGCCCTCCCCCGCCGCCGGGCCCGCCGGGGCCTCGGACAATTTCAGCGCCGAGCGCACCATCACGCGCAATTCGTCCAGCACCACCGGTTTCGAGACGTAATCGAAAGCGCCGGCCTTCAGCGCCACCACCGCGTTCTCGGCGCTGCCGAAGGCGGTGATCACGGCGATCGGCGTCTTCGAGGTGCTCGAGACCTCGCGCACCAGTTCCAGCCCGAGCCCGTCCGGCAGGCGCATGTCGGTCAGCACCAGGGCGTAGCTGTTGTCGTCGACGAGACGGCGCGCCTCGCGCAGGGTGGCGGCGCAGTCGACGTCCAGGCCCATCTTGACCAGCGTGATCTCGAGCAGGTCGCGCAGGTCGGCTTCGTCGTCGACGACCAGGATGCGGGGTGAACTCATGGCTGCCTTTCTTTACTGTCCATGCGCGCCGGCCGCCGCCGGCTGGGCGAAGGTGATCACAAAACGGCCGCTGGCCTTGCGCGCGCCGCTCGCCGCCGGGTCGTAGCGGTATTCGTAGTCGAGCTTGGCGCCGTTGTTCAGGCACAGCTCGCGCGCCAGGTAGAGCCCGAGGCCCGTGCCCTTGCTCGACGTAGTATAGAAGGGTTCGAACAGGTGGGCGCGCACGTCGGGCGTGATGCCGGGGCCGTCGTCCTGCACGTGCAGCTCGAGCGTGCCGAAGGGATCGAGCTCGGGCCAGATGCGGATGCTGGCCGGCTTGCGGCTGGCATAGCGGATCGCGTTGCCGAGCAGGTTGACCAGCACTTCGCGCAGGTGCAGGCCGTCGAAGCGGACCTCGATCGCGCCGGCGCCGCCCAACCACAGCATATCCTCGGGCAGCTCCTGGGTTTCGCAGAACTCCGCCTTCAGCTCGGCCAGGAAGCGGCCCAAGGGGATCGGCTCGGCATACGGTTGGGCCTTGCGCGAGAGCTGCAGGATGTCCTCGACCATGCGGTTCACGCGCGCCACGTTGTCGCCGATGATCTTCAGGAGCCGCACCTCGGCCTTGCCGTGCAGGTCCTCGGCCAGCAGCGCGGTGGCGTGGCCGATGGCCGACAGGGGATTCCTCACCTCGTGCGCGATGCTGGCGGTGAGCCGCCCCATCGAGGCCAGCTTCAGCTGCTGCGCCTGGTTTTCGATGGCGCTCACGTCCTCCATGAAGACGACGCTGCGCCCGGGCCCGCCGGCGCCCACGTCGACGCGGGCGAAGCGCAATTTCAGGTGCGCCGGCTGGTCGCGCCGCGCGCTCGCGCCCTTGTCTGCGCCCTGCTCCTGGAAGGGTTTCAGGATCACCCAGGCTTCGTCCGGCCCGGCCTCGCCTTCGACCGGCTCGACCGCGGCCAGGGCCGGGGGCGTGCCGGTGAGACCTCGCCAGCGCGCAAAGGCGCCGGCCACCGGCTCCAGCCCATGCACCGCGTCCAGGCGCAGTCCGGCCGGCGCGTCGAGTCCCAGCATGCGCCGTGCGGCCGGGTTGGCGGTGTGGATGGCGCCGTCGGCGCCGAGCACCAGCACGCCGTCGCCGACATCGGCGATCACGATCTCGTTGATCGATTGCTGCACCTGCAGGTCGAGGCCGCGCTGGGACGCCAGCTCTTCCTGCCCGATCAGGCGCGCCGCCAGCCGGTTGACCAGCAGGACCACGGCGAAGAAGGCCACGCCGTACATCCCGGCCTGCATCAGCGGCGGCTCGCCCTCGCGCGCGAAGATCTGCCAGGAAGCTTCGAGCAGGATGAAGATCGACGCGATCGAGGCCGCGAACAGCGCCAGCACCAGGGGCGCGAGGATGGCGGCGCCGGCCAGCGGGAACAGGTAGAGGATGCCGAGGCCGCTGCGGACGCCGCCGGCCGCCAGGTAGAGCAGCGAAATGGCCGCCAGGTCGGTCGCGATCTGGCAGGCCAGCTGCAGCGGGAAACGGCGCTTCCAGAAGGTGGTCAGCAGGCCGAACAGGATCGCGGCGGCGAAATACGCGATGCAGGTGCGCGCATAGGCCGGATCGCTGGTGGCGCGACCGTCGCGCACGTCGAAGGCGAGGTAGAGCAGCAGCACCACCCCGATGACGATGCGGGTGACGTTCAGCGCCTGCAGCGAGCGCCAGAAGGTCGTGCGCGACTGCGTGGACAGCGCCGGCCAGCGGATCTTCAAGATCGCGAGCCTATTGCGGCGGCAGGCGCACGTGGGCCGGGCTGCAGTAGTCCAGGCCGTCGGCACGCACCGCTTCCGAGGCCGGGAAATGCAGACCGCAATGCGCGCAGCGGGTCATGTTTTCGATCTGCATTCCGGGCGGCGGGCTGCTCGGCCGCGGCGGCGTGTCTTCCTCGTGGCGGCGCACCGCGGCGCGCAGCTTGGCGCGCACCGCGAAGCCGATCAGGGCGATCAGGGCGATCCAGAACAGCAGGCGGCTCATGCGATCCCCCGGTGCAGCACGACTTCGAGCACGAAACGGCTGCCGACATAGGCCAGCGCCAGCGTCGCAAACCCCGCCAGCGTGAAGCGCAGCGCGGTCTTGCCGCGCCAGCCGCGCCAGTGCCGTCCCGCCAACAAGGCCGCGAACAGGATCCAGGACAGCAGCGCGAACACGTTCTTGTGGTCCCAGCGCATTGCGCGCCCGAACAGCTGCTCCGAGAACACCACGCCCGACAGCACGGTCAGGCTGAGCAGGACGAAGCCGATGCCGATCAGGCGAAACAGCAGCTTTTCCATGGTGAGCAGGGCCGGCAGCTGGTCGATCGCGCCGCCGAACCAGCCGCCACCGCCCGTGGTGGCGGTGCGCGCGTGCAGCCGCGTTTCCTGCAGCGCCATCAGCACCGCGTGGAAGGCGGCAATCGTCAGCGTGCTGTAGGCCAGCACGGCGACCGCCACGTGCCAGCCAAAGGCGCTCGACTGGCTTTCGACGGCCATCACCGCCCCCGGAAACAGCACCGGCAACAGCGCCGCGCCGAAGGCGCAAGGCATCACCAGGCGGCGCAGGCCGTCGAGCGCGAAGTTGCGGTTTTCGACCCAGTAGGCGGCCACCGAGACCCACAGCGCGGACGAGAGCATGATGGCGAAACCGATGCGCAAGCTGCCCGGCCCGAAGGCGGCGCTCCACAGCGCCGCGCCATGGACCAGCCAGGCCAGCGCGGTGACGCCGGATATGACGGCGCCCCGGCGCGACGGCAGCAGGGCGCAAGCCGCGTACAGGAAGGCCGCGGCGAAAAAGAGGGTGTTCTGCATACCGGCAGTCTACACCATCGGGAAACGCCGGTGGCGGCCCCTCCCCCATTCCGCCCGTAGGGTGGGCACCCGTGCCCACGCGGAACGACGCGCATTGCTGGCTCCGTTCCTGCCGAGCTCCCGGCACTGACGCGGCGTCCCGAAAAACATCCCGCCAACGCCTCCAGCCATCGCACACGTTCCCGAGCGAATCGTCGCGGCCAAGGGTGCAAGGACAAGGCCGTACCGCGTGGGCACTCCGTGCCCACCCTACCCTAATCCACAGCCGCCATGCGCAGCTCGTCGCTGTGATGGCGCTGCTGCTCTTCCATCACCATCTGGCCGAGTTCGCGCTTCAGGGCGTTGAATTCGGGCGCGGCCGGATCGCGCATGCGCGGCAGGTCGACCAGCATGTCGCGCTTGACCGTGCCGGGGCGGTAGGTCATCACCACGATGCGGTCGGCCAGGTAGATCGCCTCCTCGATGCTGTGGGTGACGAACAGGATGGTCTTCTTCAGCTCGGCCCAGATGCGCAGCAGCTCGTCCTGCAGGTTGCGCCGGGTGAGCGCGTCCAGCGCGCCGAAGGGCTCGTCCATCAGCATGATCGGCGAATCGAGCGCCAGCACGCGCGCGATCGCCACCCGCTGGCGCATGCCGCCCGACAGGTCCTTCGGGTAGCGCTGGCGGAAGTCCGACAGCGACAGCATGCGCAGCAACCCATCCACGGTGCGGGCGATCTCGGCCTTCGGCATGCCCTTGATGTCGAGGCCGAAGCCGACGTTCTGCTCGACCGTCATCCAGGGAAACAGCGCATATTCCTGGAACACCATGCCGCGGTCCGGCCCCGGCGCGACCACCGGCATGCCGTCGACCAGGATGGTGCCGCCCGTCGGCGGCGAAAAGCCGGCCACGGCATTGAGCAGGGTCGACTTGCCGCAGCCGGAAGGCCCGAGCAGGCAGGTGAACTGGCCGCGCGGGATGTCGAGGTTGATGTCCTGCAGCGCCACCACCTGGCGGTCCTCGCTGGCGAAGACCTTGTTCACGCCGTTGATCTGAATATGGATTGCTTTCGATGCGTCCATCTCAATGCTCCAGGCCGCGGTGCCAGCGCAGCAGATAGTTGTTCAGGCGGTTCATGCCGATGTCGATCGCCAGGCCCAGCATGCCGATCGTGATCATGCCGGCGATGATCTTGTCGGACCAGAAGTACTCGCGCGCTTCCAGGATGCGGTAGCCCAGGCCGTTGTTCACCGCGATCATCTCGGACACGATGACGACGATGAAGGCGGTGCCGATGCCGATCCGTACACCCGACAGGATGTAGGGCACGGCGGCCGGCAGGATCACGCGCACGAACATGGTGGTGCCGCTCGCGCCCAGGTTGCGCGCCGCGCGCAGGTAGATGCCGTCGACGTGGCGCACCCCGGCGATGGTGTTCATCAGCACCGGGAAGAAGGCCCCGAGCGCGATCAGGAACACGGCCGGCGGATTGCCCAGCCCGAACCACAGGATCGCCAGCGGGATGTAGGCGATCGGCGGGATCGGGCGCAGGATCTGCACCAGCGGATTGAACCAGGCGTAGACGGACTTGCTCGCCCCCATCGCCAGCCCCAGCGGCAGCGCCAGGCCGGCGCCGATCAGGAAGCCCACCACCACCCGGTACAGGCTGGTGAGGGTGTCGACGATCAGCTCGCCCGAGAAGGCCCAGTGCCACCAGCCGCCCTCGGTATAGCTCTCGAACGGCGTGAGCGGCAGCAGGTAGGCCACCCAGCGCTCCCACACCGCCAGCGGCGAGGGCAGCACCTGGGGGTTGACCCAGCCCATGCTTGCCACCCACTGCCAGATGCCGATTGCCAGCACCGGCACCACCATGCCGATGCCGATTTCGCCCCAATTACGCTTTTTCATGGCGTCCCCAAGCGTGAATGCGTTGGCTTACTGGATGTTCAGGCTTTTCTTGGCCGCGTCCAGCAGATCGGTCTTGACCCAGTCCTTGGCCACCGGCGGCTTGCTCATGCGTCCGACCCCGGTCTTGACCATGGTGTCGGTGGTGATCTGGATGTGCTCGGGCGTGATGTCGTAGGAGTACTCGGAATTGCCGATCGCGTCGTTGAAGTCGTCGGTCGTGATCTGGCCCTTGAACACCACCTCGCGCACGTACTTCTCGGCCAGGCTCTTGTTGTCGATGAAGGTCTTGGTGGCCTGCACGAAGCAGCGCATGAACTTCTCCGCCACCGGACGCCGCTCCTTGTAGAACTTCTCGGTCATCACCATGGTGCGGATCGGCTCGCCGATCGGGGTGTCGTAGGGCTTCAGCACCTCGGCGCCAAAGCCCTTGTTGATCGCCTGCGAGGACTGCGGCTCGGACTGCATCATGGCGTCGATCTGCTTGCCCAGCAGCGCCTGGTTCAGGTCGGCGTAGGGCAGGAACACCAGTTGCACGTCCTTGCCGGGCGCGGCGTCGGCCTTCATGTTGTGCTTGGCCAGTTCGGCCAGCAGCAGCACTTCCTGGATGCCGCCGCGCGTGACGCCCACGCGCTTGCCCTTCAGTTGCGGCACGCTGGTGATCTTCAGGTCGGGCCGCGCCACCAGGCGCGCGCCGCCCTTGGCGAAACCGGCGACGACAAAGATCGGGGCGCCGCCGGCGCGGCCCGAGATCGCCGCCTCCGAGGCGGTGGTGCCGACATCGAGCTCGCCCGCGATGATCGCCTGCATGACGTCCAGCCCCTTCGGGAAGATCTTCTCCTCGACCTTGATGCCGCACTTGGGTGCGATTTCCTTGATGTACGAGACGGCGCCGTAGTGGGCGAACTTGAGATTCCCCAGCCTGACTACTTCCTGGGCCTGGGCGCCGGCCGCGGCCAGCAGGGTCATTGCGATCAGGGTCTTGCCGAACACTTTAGTCATGCCTTGTCTCCGTTGTGCGCTTCGTCAGAATCGGGTGGCTGCTGCGGTGGTGCCGGATGCCGCCATCATGTGGATGATGATGCCGGCGGGAAAAGGCTATATGGGAACGTTAGATGTGTCAAACATGACAGTGAACAGTTGTGACACAAGACAGAACGCGCACCGAAAAAAGGCGTAACTGTCGCCGGCTGGACGGGCAGGACAACCTTGCGCAGGGTAAAATGGCGGTTTCCCGAATGCTGTCCTCTATATATAGATAGTCAGGTAGAACATGCTAGATAACCTTACCCAACGCCTTGCCAAGGTCGTCAAGACCATGCGCGGCGAGGCGCGCCTGACCGAGGCGAACACCTCCGAGATGCTGCGCGAAGTGCGCCTCGCGCTGCTCGAGGCCGACGTGGCGCTGCCGGCGGTGCGCGAATTCATCGCCAAAGTGAAGGAAAAAGCGCTGGGCGAAGAAGTCATCGGCTCGCTCAGCCCGGGCCAGGCCCTGGTCGGCGTGGTGCAGCGCGAGCTGGCTGCCCTGATGGGCGCCGACCTTGGCCCCGAAGCGACCCAGCTGTCGTTCGCCCAGCAGCCGCCGGCGATCATCCTGATGGCCGGCCTGCAGGGTGTCGGTAAAACGACCACCACCGGCAAACTGGCCAAGTACCTCAAGGAACAGAAGAAGAAAAAGGTCCTGACCGTTTCCGCCGACGTCTACCGCCCTGCCGCAATCGCGCAGCTGGAATCGGTCACGAAGCAGGTCGGCGCCGACTTCTTCCCTTCGTCCTCGACCGACAAGCCGGTCGACATCGCCCGTAACGCCCTCGACTGGGCGAAGAAGCACTACCACGACGTCCTGATCATCGACACCGCCGGCCGTCTCGGCATCGACGAAGCGATGATGCAGGAGATCGCCGCGGTGCACGGCGCCGTGAAGCCGATCGAGACCCTGTTCGTGGTCGACGCCATGCTGGGCCAGGACGCGATCAACACCGCGAAAGCCTTCAACGACGCCCTGCCCCTGACCGGCATCGTGCTGACCAAGCTCGATGGCGACTCGCGCGGCGGCGCGGCGCTGTCGGTGCGCCACGTGACCGGCAAGCCGATCAAGTTCGCCGGCGTCTCGGAAAAGCTGGACGGTCTGGAAGCCTTCGACCCGAGCCGGATGGCGAACCGCGTGCTGGGCATGGGCGACATCCTGGCGCTGGTCGAAGAAGCGCGCAAGGGCGTCGACGAGAAGGCCGCCCAGGACATGGCCAACAAGATCAAGTCGGGTGGCCGCTTCGACATGAACGACTTCAAGGCGCAGCTGACCCAGATGAAGAAGATGGGCGGCATGTCGGGCCTGCTCGACAAACTGCCGGCGCAGTTCCAGCAGGCCGCGGCCGGCGCCAACATGGACCAGGCCGAGAAGCAGGTGCGGCGCATGGTCGGTATCATCGACTCGATGACGCCGCAGGAACGCGCCAAGCCGGAGCTGATCAAGGCCAACCGCAAGCGCCGCATCGCCGCCGGCGCCGGCGTACAGGTGCAGGAAGTGAACCGCATGCTGACCCAATACGACCAGATGCAGACCATGATGAAGAAGCTCAAGGGCGGTGGCCTGATGAAGATGATGCGCGGGATGAAGGGCATGATGCCCGGCATGCGCTAAGCGTTTTTAGCGTTTTCCGCTTCCCCTGACGCCGCGCCCGACACTCGTCCGGCGCGGCGTTTTTACGTCGGTTTTTGCGTAGTTTTTCACTCTATCGACGTGACTGGCGGTCAAACCCCGAATTTTGGCCCGAATAGAATGAAAAAATGGTGAAAAAGACTTGCAGGAACGCTAAAACGACACCAATATAAGCCGTGCGATGAATTGCGCAACTTTTACATATGTTCGTTTAGGAGGCTCGAAGATGGCAACAGCCAAGAAATCCCCAGCAGCGCCCGCAAAGAAGGCCGCCGCAAAGCCGGCCGCCAAGCCTGCGGCGAAGAAGGCCGCCGCTCCGGCAAAGGAAGCAGCACCGAAGGCCGCGGCAGCAAAGAAGCCGGCCGCGGCACGCAAGCCGAACGCCGCTTTCATGAAAGAGCTGACGCCGTCGGCCGAGCTGGCCGCAGTGGTCGGCAACAAGCCGCTGCCACGCACGGAAGTGACCAAGAAGGTCTGGGAATACATCAAGAAAGCGGATCTGCAGGCTGCGGACAACCGCCAGATGATCAACGCCGACGACAAGCTGAAAGCCGTCTTCGGTGGCAAGGAACAAGTGTCGATGTTCGAAATGACCAAGCTCATTTCGAATCACCTGAAATAAAGAAAAGCCTGGCTGTCCAAAAGCCTGAACGTAAAAAGCCCCGATCGTGTGATCGGGGCTTTTTGTTTTTGGGTAGCGATTATCCGGGTGAATATACGCGACGTGTGAGCCGCCCACCCTACCTCACAACCCGAACGCCGCCTTCATCAGGTCGAACACGCGGGTATTCTCGATCGTGCCCTTGAACGGTGCGGAACCGGCGCCGGTCGCGTACAGCTTCACGTCGCCGCCGCCGTGCGATTCGCTCGACCAGCGCACGCCCGTCTCCTGGTGGTAATCCTCGGACAGGGCGGTGGCGCTGTCGACGTCGGCGCGCACCTCCGGCCGGTTCGGGCCGTTGCCGAAGACCAGCGTGGTAAACGTCTTGCCGTCGGCGTCGCGGGTCGGCTCGCCGGTGGCGTAGCCGCGCACGATGTCGAGCACCGGGTTGCCGCGCTTCGGGTAGCCGTTCAGGACCATCGTGTGGTCGTGATCCGCGGTCACCACGATCAGGGTGTTTTCCAGGCCCGGATCGATGGCGCGCATGCGGTCCACCGCGGTCTGGATCGCCTCGTCGAAGGCCACCGTCTCGACCAGGGCGTTGCGGGCATTGGTGTCGTGCAGCGCATGGTCGATCTTGCCGCCTTCGACCATCAGGAAGAAGCCCTTCGGGTTCGTCGACAGCAGTTCGATCGACTTGGCCGTCATCTCGGCCAGCGTCGGCTGTTCGGGGCGGCGCTTCGAGGCGTAGTCGAGGTGGCTGTCGGCGTAGATGCCGACGAACTTGCGGCCGACACGTGCGGACTGCATGTCGGCGCGGGTGTTGGCGACGAAGTAGCCGCGCGCGCCGAGTTCCGCGACCAGGTCGCGCCCGTCGCCGCGGCCCTTCGGATTGCGCTTCGCATCGAAAGGCGTGAAGTGGATCTTCCCGCCGCCCATCAGCACGTCGACGCCATCGCCCAGGCGCGGGTTGTAGCCGGCGCCGCCCGGCACCACCTGCTGGGCGATCGTATAGCCCATGTCGCGGTCGCACACGTGGGCAAAGGTCGAGGCCGGGGTGGCGTGGGTCAGCTCGGTGGTGGTGACGGCGCCCACCGACTTGCCGTTGGCCTTGGCCAGCTCCAGGATGGTCATCGGCGAGCTGCCGTTGTTCGCGCCGCAGCGGTCGATGCTGGCGTTGCCGTTGGCGTCCTTGGCGGGCGCGACCGGCTTGGCGTCCTTCATCGAGATCACGTCGTTGTTGATCTTCACGCCGGTCATGTAGGCGCCCATCGAGGGCGCGCTGTCGGTCACCTGGGCGTCGTTTGAGTAGGTCTTGATGCGCGCGGTGCGGTCCAGGCGCTCGAAGTTCAGCAGGCCGTCCTCGCCGGCCTTGAAAATGCGCGCGGCGGTGATCGTGGTCGGGCCCATGCCGTCGCCGAGGAAGAAGATGATGTTCTTCGCCTGCGGCTTCGCCGTGGGAGCGGAAGACAGCGCCTGGGCTTGCGCGCCGGCGCCGAAACAGGCCGCCAGCAGCAGCGCGATAATGCGGTGTTTGTTCATTGCTTGCTCTCCTGCGGCGTTCACAGACCGGCCGCGGTCTTGATCAGGCTGAAGACGCGGGTGTTGTCGATGGTCCCGCGGAACAGCTCGGCATTGGCGCCGATCGCGCCCAGGTAGACGTCGGCGCCGCCGTGCGTCTCGGCCCCCGTGCGCGTACGCACCACCGCCTCCTGGTGGTAGTCGTCGCCGGCCGCGATCTCGTCGGTCAGCTGCACGCCCTTGCGGCTGCCCTGCACCCGGTGTTCGCCGGTGCCGAAGCCCAGGATCGTGAACGGCGCGCCATCCTTGTCGAGGCGGACCTTCCCGTCCGGCAGGCTGCGCACCAGCCCCAGCACGCCCGGATTGGTCGGCGTGGTCTTGCCGGTGCGCGGCGAGTAGCCGTTGATCAGCAGGGTGTGGTCGTGGTCGGCGGTGGCCACGATCAGGGTGTTCTTCAGGCCCGGATCGATCGCCCGCATCTTCTCGATCGCGACTTTCAGGGCCGCGTTGTAGCTGGCGGTTTCCTGCAGCGCGCGCTTGGCCAGCGTGGCGTGCAGCGCGTGGTCGATCAGGCCGCCCTCCACCATCAGGAAGAAGCCGTTCTGGTTGCGCGACAGGATGTCGATCGCCTTGGCGGTCATGTCGGCCAGCGCCGGCTGCTTGGCGGCGTCGCGCGCTGCCTCGTAGCTGAAGTGGTTCTGGGCGAACAGGCCGATGACCGGCTGCGCGGTCGCGGCCAGGGCCTGCATCTGCTGCGTGTCCGCGGCGTAGCGCCAGCCTTTCGCCTGCAGCTCCTCGACCAGGTTGCGGCCGTCGGCGCGCTTGCCGCCCTGCGCGACTGGCGCGAAGAATTGCGCACCGCCGCCGAACACGAGATCGAGCCCGTTCGCGCCCAGCGCCGCGTTGAAACCGGCGCCGCCCGGCACCAGGCTCGCCGCGATGTCGGATTCGACCTTGCGGTGGCAGGCATGGGCATAGGTCGCGGCCGGGGTGGCGTCGGTGACGCTGGTGGTGGTGACCACGCCGGCGGCCATGCCGCGCGCCTTGGCCAGTTCGGCCAGGGTCGGCACCGGACGGCCGTTCGAGGTCTGGCCATCCGTGCAGCGGCTCACCTGCTTGTTGCCGTTGGCGTCGGCTGCGGGCGCGAACGAACGCGTGTCCGAGGACATCGAGATTACGCCGTTGTTCTGCTTCACGCCGGTCATGTAGGCCGACATCGAGGCGGCGCTGTCGGTGACCTGGGCGTCGTTCGAGAAGGTCTTCACGAAGGCCGATTCCGGCAACGTGTCGATGGTCAGCTCGCCCTCTTCGCCGACGGCGTAGATGCGCGCGGCGGTGAGGGTGTTGATGCCCATGCCGTCGCCGAGGAAGAAGATGACGTTCTTGGCGCGTGGGGACGCATCGGCCTGGGTGGCCGCCTGCAGCGGCGCCTGCGTCGGGCCGGTCGACGCGCAGCCGGCGAGCAGCAACAAACTGGCGCCGGCGAGAGTGGTCAATCGCATAGTTGAACCCTGGAACAGAAAGCGGGCAGTCTACACTGCAAACGGGCCCTGTGGCTCAGTTGGTATGTTGTCGCTTTGTATGGCCCATGGCGGCGCCTCCAGGCCGCCCATCTTGAGGATGAGGTCGCGTAGCGGTGCCGGGCAGGTTCAGCGCGCCGCCACCGCGGCTGGCTGGAACTCCCACTTCTTCCACGCCGCCAATACCGCGTTCGGATACTGCGGCTTGCCGCGGCTGCCGTTGTAGCGGCCCAGCGCCAGGTAGAGGTTGCCGCGTTCCATGTCGATATACATGCGCAGGATCGAGCAGCCGTAGCGCAGGTTGGTCTGCATGTGGAACAGCTTGCGGCGGTCGCTGTCGCCGATGACTTTCGTCCAGAACGGCATCACCTGCATGTAGCCGCGCGCGCCGGCGATCGACACCGCGTACTTGCGGTAGGCCGACTCGACCTGGATCAGGCCCAGCACCAGGCCGGGATCGAGCCCGGCGCGGGTCGCTTCGTACCAGGCCGCCTCCAGGAATTCGGTGCGCGAGAATTCGTCGGGGATGCGCTTTTTCAGGCGTCCCGACATTTCGTTGAACCATTGCTGGTAGCGCAAGCGCGCGGCATCGTCGCGGAAGCTCGGTTTCGGCGGACGCGCGTCGTTGATCGCGTTCGACAGCGCCAGGCGCACGGAATCGGCGAGCGCCTCTTCCTTCTGGTTGCCGGCGTGCGCGGGGCTGCCTGCGAACGCCGCAACCAGGGTCACGGCAAGCGCGGCAGCTCCCAGCCGGGCGCGCACCCGGCTGTGTACCTGCGTCGGCTTCACTGGCCGAGTTTGGCCTTGACGAAGCCGGCGATGTCCGCCACCGGGACGGCGGTCGCTTCAGGATCGCGGCGGCCCTGGTATTCCAGGTTGCCTTCCTTCAGGCCGCGTTCGCCGATGACGATGCGGTGCGGCACGCCGATCAGTTCCCAGTCGGCGAACATGGCGCCCGGGCGCAGGCCGCGGTCGTCGACGATCACGTCGACACCAAGCGCCAGCAGTTCTTCGTACAGCTTCTCGGTCTGTTCCTTGACCATCTCGCTGCGGTCCAGGCCCATCGGGCACAGCACCAGCGTGAAGGGCGCGATCGCGTCCGGCCAGATGATGCCCTTGTCGTCGAAGTTCTGCTCGATCGCCGCACCCAGGATGCGGGTCACGCCGATGCCGTAGCAGCCCATCTGCAGCGGCGCCGGCTTGCCGGCTTCGTCCAGGTAAGTTGCTTCCATCGCCTGCGAGTAGGCGGTGCCGAGCTGGAACACGTGACCGACTTCGATGCCACGCTCGATCGCCAGCACGCCCTTGCCGTCCGGCGAGGCATCGCCCTCGACCACGTTGCGCAGGTCGGCCACCAGCGGCTCCGGCAAGTCGCGGCCCCAGTTCACGCCGGCGATGTGGAAGTCAGCTTCGTTGGCGCCGCAGACGAAATCGCGCATGTTGGCGACGGTGCGGTCGGCAACGATCTTCACCGGCAGTTTCGGATTGACCGGACCGAGGTAGCCCGGCACGGTGCCGTAGACTTCCTGGATTTCGGCTTCGGTCGAGAAGCGGTAGGTACCCAGGCCATCGACCTTGTTGACCTTCACTTCGTTCAGTTCGTGGTCGCCGCGCAGCAGCAGCATCCAGTATTCCTTGCTGAGCTTGCCGTCCTCTTCTTTTTCCACCGTCAGGGCGATGGTCTTGACGGTCTGCGACAGCGGCAGGCCGAGCAGTTCGGCAACCGATTCGCACTTGGTCTTGCCCGGAGTCGGGACCTTGTTCATGTCCTGGGTCGGCGCGGCGCGCTCGCCGATCGCCAGCGCCTCGGCCGCTTCCATGTTGGCCGCGTAGTCGGACGTCGGGCAGTACACCAGCGCGTCTTCGCCGGTCGAGGCGATCACGTGGAATTCATGCGAGCCGGTGCCGCCGATGGCGCCGTTGTCGGCCGCCACCGCGCGGAACTTCAGGCCAAAGCGGTTGAAGATGCGCACATAGGCATCGAACATGATCTGGTAAGACTTCTGCATGCCTTCCAGGTCGCGGTCGAAGGAATAGGCATCCTTCATCGTGAACTCGCGGCCGCGCATCAGGCCGAAGCGCGGACGGCGCTCGTCGCGGAACTTGGTCTGGATGTGGTAGAAGTTCAGCGGCAATTGACGATAAGACTTGATCTCGCTGCGCACCACGTCGGTGACGACTTCTTCCGAGGTGGGCTGGATCGCGTAGTCGCGGCCATGGCGATCCTTGACGCGCATCAGCTCCGGCCCCATCTTGTCCCAGCGGCCGGTTTCCTGCCACAGTTCGGCGGGTTGCACCACCGGCATCAGCAATTCGAGGGCGCCCGACTTGTTCATCTCTTCGCGAATGATGGCTTCGACCTTGCGGATCACCCGCAGGCCGGTCGGCATGTAGGTGTAGATGCCCGAGCCGAGGCGCTTGATCATCCCCGCCCGCATCATCAGTTTATGGCTGACGATCTCGGCGTCGGATGGCGCTTCTTTAAGAGTTGAAATAAAAAATCGTGAGGCGCGCATATCGATGAATTCTTTTTAAAAAGAGAGGGTTATAATCGACCTAATTTTAAAGGATTAGCTGGCTGATGCGTCCAAACTTTGTACAAATGGGTCCGGAACACGCAGCCGCCGCCGTTTTCGTTATCGGAAGGCATGGCTGACGCAGGGATTTGTAGGTAAAAACGCAAGGGACCAGACGCCGGCAGAAAGTTTCGAGGTGCACTTATGCTCGATCGTGAAGGGTTTCGCCCCAACGTCGGCATCATCCTGCTCAACGCCAATAACGAGGTGTGGTGGGGCAAGCGGGTGCGCGAGCACTCATGGCAGTTTCCGCAAGGGGGTATCAAATACGGCGAGACGCCGGAACAGGCGATGTACCGCGAGCTCGAGGAGGAAATCGGCCTGCGCCAGGAGCACGTCAAGATCGTGGGCCGTACCCGCGACTGGCTGCGCTACGAGGTGCCCGACCACTTCATCAAGCGCGAGATCCGCGGCCATTACCGCGGCCAGAAGCAGATCTGGTTCCTGTTGCGCATGATTGCGCGCGACAACGACGTCAACCTGCGCCTGACCGACCATCCGGAATTCGACGCCTGGCGCTGGCACGACTACTGGGTGCCGCTGGACGTGGTCATCGAGTTCAAGCGCGATGTCTACCAGAAGGCGCTCCAGGAACTGTCGCGCTTCATCACCTGGCCGGCGAACAGCGCCCACGGCGAGCGCCGCCACAGCGCCCGCTACCTGCGCCAGCCACGCGGCCAGGGCAACGCCTCCTCGGCGGCAGCCAAGGCCATGGCCAAGGTACGCGAGACGGCGGCGGAACCGCAGTTGGTGCTGACACCGGAAAAATAGTTGCGGCGCTGACGCACCGTTACTCACGCATCGGCCATGATGATCGAGAAGGCAAGCGCGCCGCGCACGCGGCGGGGCTTGCCTTTTTCTTTTTGCAATCCGTTTCAGATTGCAATAATTGAAACTTTCCCCGTAGAATCACCGGTATGAAGCCGCTCCTACCCCTCGCCTGTTTCCGTCCCCTAGCCACGCTGCTGCTGGCCCTGTCCGCCCTGCAGGCGCATGCCGCCGAGGCGCCGCGCTGCCGTTATGTGATGGTAGCGAAACTGCCTCTGCAATACACCGGGCCCAGCCTGCAAGTCACGACCCAAGGCGTCATCGACGGCACGCCGGCAACCATGCTGGTCGATACCGGCTCCTATGACAGTTTCCTGACCCGCACCGGCACCGAAAAACGCGGCATGAAGCTCAGCAACCTGGGCCGGGTCGCCCAGGGTGTCGGCGGCCACGCGTCGATCTACCAGACCTGGATCAGGGAATTTGTCGCCGGCCCCGCGCGCAGCGAGCGCGGCCAGATGCTGGTGCTGTCGGACTTCGGCCAACCGCCTTCGTACGACGCGATCCTCGGCGCCCCCTTCCTGCTGCAGACCGACCTCGAGATTTCCCTGGCGACCAAGGAAATCAAGTTCTTCCAGCCGGTCGATTGCGGCGACACCCACCTCGCCTACTGGGATGCCGATGCCCTCGTCGTTCCTTTCGACAGCAGTTTCGAAACGACGCCAACCCCGGAGTTCACGGTCCTGGTCAATGGCCTGAAGATGCGCGCCATCATCGACACCGGCGCGACGGCGACCACGATGTCGCTGGCCGCGGCCAAGCGCGCCGGCCTGCAGCTGGACGCGCCCGGCGTCACACCGGCAGGCCATGCCGTCGGCGTCGGTGACGTCAAGGTCGCCTACTGGCACGCGACCTTCAACACCTTCCAGATGGGAGAAGAAGTCATCAGGAACGCCGATATCGGCGTCGTCGACGGCAAGGACAAGGGTGTCGACGTCGTGCTGGGCGACGACTTCCTGCGTTCGCACCGGGTGCTGTTTGCAATGAGCCAGCGCAAGATCTACTTCTCGTATGTCGGCGGCCAGCCTTTCGAACAGCACCGCAAGCTCGAATCCTGGATCCAGGCCGAAGCGGACGCCGGCAATGGCGACGCCCAGATGCGGGTGGCCAGCATGTACGCACGGGGCGAGCGCGTGGCGCCCGATGCCGCCGCCGCCGCCAACTGGCTGGAAAAGGCCGCCGTGAACGGCAACGGCCATGCGAACCTGTTCAGCGGTCGCGCGCTGTTGATACAGGGCCGGGCCCTCGACGCCGCGCCACGCCTGCGCCTGGCGCTCGACAAGCTGCCGTCCAGCCGCGACGCCGCCCTCTGGCTGTATCTTGCCCGCCTGCGCACCGGCCAGGCCGAACTCGGCCGTACCGAACTGACAGCTGCCTTTGCGCGCAGCCAGGACGGCGAATGGCCGGCGCCGGTCGCCGCTTTCTATCTCGGCAAGTCGAGCGCGCAGCAATTGCTGAAACAGGCCATGCAAGACCGCGAGCTGGGCCGGAAGCGCCGCTGCAGCGCCATCTCGGCGATGAAGGAATGGTATGAAGCGCAGGGCGACCATGCCCAGGGGCAGGCAATGGCAGCGGCGCGCACGGAACACTGCGGCAACCCGGCGGACAACGAGGACCAAGACTGACGCAAGGCGGTGCCGGCAGCGAAGTGCGCGTCATCGCGCTAGAATAGCGCCCTTCCCTCACCGCATCGATTCCCAGCCATGTTCACCCCGTCCTCGCACGACGTGCGCCGTTTTTTCTGTGAAGCCTTCCGCAAGCAACGCGCCGGCGAAGTGCTCACGCCGATGGACGCCATCGCCGCCGACTGGATCGTCCAGCATCCCGAATACCACGACGAACTGTTCGACGCCGAGGAAGCCGTCGCGCGCGACTATTCGGTCGAAGGCGGCAAGCCGAACCCTTTCCTGCACCTGTCGATGCACCTGTCGATCGCCGAGCAGGTCTCGATCGACCAGCCGCGCGGCATCAAGGCCGCCCACGACCTGCTGGTGCAGAAGATCGGCGAGCACGACGCCCACCACGAGATCATGGAGTGCCTGGGCGAGATGATCTGGAAGTCGCAGCGGAACGGCGTGCCGCCGGACACCGAGGCGTATATCGAGTGCGTGCGCCGGCGCGCGACGCGCTAACTCGTAGGGTGGGCACCTGTGCCCACGCGGTGATACGTGACGACACCGATGTCGTGCCGGATGATCTTGCCGCAACCTACCACCGCGTGGGCACGAGTGCCTACGCCGGCCACGCCCACCTTATGTGATACAAAAAAGGCGACCGAGGCCGCCTTTTTCGTATCATATTATTAACCCAACTTGTCGTCCGCCATCCGGTAACGCGGATCTTCCACCACGTTCACCTCGATCATGTCCCTGGCCTTGTCCAGCAGCTCGCGGCAGTCCGGGCTCAGGTGACGCAGGTGCAGGCGCTTGCCCAGCGCGCGGTATTTCTCGGCCAGGGCATCGATGGCCTGGATCGCCGAATGATCGACCACGCGCGCGTTGCGGAACTCGACCACCACGTCCTGCGGATCGTCCTTCGGCGCGAACAGCTCGTTGAAGTTGGCGATCGAGGCGAAGAACAGCGTGCCCTGCAGTTCATACACTTTCCAGCCCTGCGCGTCGACGCCCGTCTTCACGGCGATCTGCTTCGCATGCTGCCAGGCGAACACCAGCGCCGAGACGATCACGCCGACCAGCACCGCCACCGCCAGGTCGAAGATCAGCGTGATCGCCGCCACCAGCACCACCACGAGGGTGTCGGCGCGCGGCACCTTGCCGATCATGCGGAAAGTGCCCCATTCGAAGGTCTTCTCGCACACCACGAACATCACGCCGATCAGCGCCGCCAGCGGGATCTGCTCGATCCAGCTCGAGCCGAACAGGATGAAGGAGAGCAGGAACAGCGAGGCGGAGATGCCCGACAGGCGGCCATAGGCGCCGTTGTTCACGTTGATCATGCTCTGGCCGATCATCGCGCAGCCGCCCATCCCGCCGAAGAAGGCGGTGACGACGTTGGCCGCGCCTTGCGCCATGCATTCGCGGTTCGGCTGGCCGCGGGTCCCGGTGATCTCGTCGACCAGGGTCAGCGTCAGCAGCGACTCGATCAGGCCGACGCCCGCCAGCACCAGCGAATACGGGAACACGATCTTCAAGGTCTCGAGGTTGAACGGCACGTCGGGAACCGTGAACGCCGGCAGGCCGCCGCCGATCGAACCCAGGTCGCCCACCGTCTTCGATTCGATGCCCAGCAGCGCCGCGCCGAGCGTGACTACCAGGATGCCGACCAGGGTCGCCGGCACCGCCTTCGTGATGCGCGGCGTGACGTAGATGACGGCCATGGTCGCGGCAACCAGGCCGAGCATGGTAAGCAGCTGCGCGCCCTGCATCCACTGGCCGCCCACCTTGAAATGCCCGAACTGGGCGATGAAGATTACCAGCGCCAGGCCGTTGACGAAGCCGAGCATGACCGGATACGGCACCATGCGGATGAATTTGCCGAGCCGCGCGGCGGCGAACAGCATCTGCAGGATGCCCATCAGGACGATCGCCGCGAACAGGTACTGCACGCCATGCTCGACGACCAGCGCCACCATCACCACGGCCAGCGCCCCGGCCGCGCCCGAGATCATGCCGGGCCGGCCGCCGAAGGCCGAGGTGATGAAGGAGACCAGCACCGCGGCGTACAGGCCGGTCAGGGGCGACACATGGGCGACCAGCGCAAAGGCGATCGCTTCGGGGACCAGGGCCAGGGCGACGGTCAGGCCGCTGAGCAGGTTGGTTTTCAGGTAGGCAGGTGAGACGGACTGCAAGATGATGAGACTCCAACAAAAGGCGCGCGCGCCAAAAACGAAAAACCCCGGGAGCGGCTTGGCGGGCCGGCCCGGGGATTCAATTCGGTTGCATATTATATGTCGGTGCCCCGTAGGGTGGGCACCCCGTGCCCACGCGGAAGTATGAACTGTGCTGGCACATGCCTGTGCAGTGCCAACAGAGCAGCCGCGCCAATATCAAGTGATCAGCTGCTCACTTGTCGAAGCCGCATCGACGCTCGCTTTTCGATTCAAATCCAGCCGCGAGCGTGCTGGCTTTCGGTGGGCACGGGGCGCCCACCCTACGAGAGCCGCCGCTGGCCTATTTGCTCACCACCAGCTGCGACGGCAAACTGGCCAGGTAAGCGCCGATATCGATCATGTCCTGGTTCGACAGCGGTTTCGCGAAGCCCGCCATGATCGGGTTGCTGCGGCCGTTGGTCTGGTCGCCGCCGCGCTTGTACGCGTTCAGGGCATGGGCGATGTAGTCGGCGTGCTGGCCGGCCAGCTTCGGATAGCTCGGGTCGATCGGCTTGTTGTAGTCGGCGCCGTGGCAGGAGGCGCAGTTGTATTTCTTGGTCAGCTCTTCGCCGCGCTTGACGTCGGCTGCGGCTGCCAAGGTGGCAACAGAAGAGGAGATGGCGCCGAGGGCCAGCGCGATGATCAGTTTTTTCATGGCGGCGGTCCTCACTTGCGGTTCTGGGCGTTCTGCTGCGAGTAATACGCGGCGACGTCGGCGATGTCCTGGTCGGACAGGCTGGCGGCGATGCCGCGCATCGACGGATGCTTGCGGTCGCCCTTCTTGTACGCGTGCAGCGCGGCTTCGATGTACTTGGCCGACTGACCACCGATCATCGGCACTTGATATACCTCGGGGAAGGCGGACTTGTAGCCGGGAATGCCGTGACAGCCGATGCACATTTCGATCTTGGCTGGCGCGGCCTTCGGGTTGCCGACGACGTCCGCAGCCGACGCAGCGCCGGCGCAAGCGCCCAGGACGAGTACAGCTAAAAGTTTTTTCATGGTGGGAATCGCAAAAGTTGTAATCGAATACCGCTACCGCACAAAAACCACTACCGCAAAACATTAGCAAAAGTACCAACCGTCCGATTCTAGCCCAACAAAAGATTGCAGTCTACCAACGTCGTGCGCCCTTCCCGCCACGCACTCACTACCTCGCGGGTTCTGGCATATACTCAAGATTTCCTCTCTCACCACGGACGCCCATGCAAGCCCAAGCCCGCTTCGAAGGAACCGACAGCTACGTCGCCACCGATGACCTGAAACTGGCCGTGAACGCCGCCCTGACGCTGGCGCGCCCGCTCCTGATCAAGGGCGAGCCGGGCACCGGCAAGACCATGCTGGCCGAAGAGGTGGCGGCCGCGCTGAACATGCCGCTGCTGCAGTGGCACGTGAAGTCGACCACCAAGGCCCAGCAGGGCCTGTACGAGTACGACGCCGTCTCGCGCCTGCGCGACTCCCAACTGGGCGACGAGCGCGTGCGCGACATCCACAACTACATCGTCAAGGGCGTGCTGTGGCAGGCCTTCACGTCGCCGGAACCGGTGGTGCTGCTGATCGACGAGATCGACAAGGCCGACATCGAATTCCCGAACGACCTGCTGCGCGAACTGGACCGCATGGAGTTCTATGTCTACGAGACGCGCGAAATGGTGGTGGCGAAACACCGTCCGCTGGTGATCATCACCTCCAACAACGAGAAGGAACTGCCGGACGCTTTCCTGCGCCGCTGCTTCTTCCACTACATCAAATTCCCGGACCGCGAGACCATGGCCGACATCGTCCAGGTCCACTTCCCGCGCCTGAAGCAGGACCTGCTGGCCGCCGCCCTGCAGAGCTTCTACGAAGTGCGCGATGTCCCCGGTATCAAGAAGAAGCCGTCGACCTCGGAGTTCCTCGACTGGCTCAAACTGCTGATGGCCGAAGACATCCCGGCCGAAGCCCTTGCTAGCCGTGATGCCAAGACGGTCGTGCCGCCGCTGCACGGCGCCCTGCTCAAGAACGAGCAGGACGTGCACCTGTTCGAGCGCCTGGTCTACATGTCGAGGACGAATCGATGACGGTCATGCGAGTTGCGGTCGAGCCGACCGTGCTCGAATTCAACGGCGTGCGGCTGGAACCCTTGAGCCTCGACCACGTCGAAGGCCTGCGCGCGGCCGCCGCCGACGGAGAATTGTGGAACCTGCGCGTGACCTCGGTGCCCGAGCCGCACCGCACGCAAGCCTACGTCCACGCCGCGCTCGACACGCCAAACCGCCTCGCCTTTGCGGTGTGCGACGCCTCGAGCGGCCGGGTGCTGGGCAGCACCAGCTACCACGACATCGTGCCCGAGATCGGCCGCGTCGAGATCGGCTACACCTGGTATGCGAAACGCGTCCAGCGCAGCCACGTGAACACCAGCTGCAAGCTGCTGCTCCTGTCGCACGCCTTCGACACCCTCGGCTGCGCCGTGGTCGGCCTGCGCACCGATAATTTCAACCACGCCTCGCAGGCCGCCATCGAGCGGCTGGGCGCCAGGAAGGATGGCGTGATCCGCCACCACGGCCTGCGCCGCGACGGCACCGTGCGCGATACCGTCATGTACAGCATCGCGCGCGGCGAGTGGCCTGAAATCAAGGCCCACCTGCACGACCGACTGAACCGCCACGCCGGATGACAGCATGCTGATCGACTTCTTTTTCGCGCTGCGCAACGCCAAGGTCCCGGTCTCGATCAAGGAATTCCTGACCCTGCTCGAGGCCCTGGAAAAAAGCGTCATCGCCCCCTCGCTCGACGCGTTCTACTACCTGGCGCGCCTGACATTAGTGAAGGACGAAGCCCACTTCGACAAGTTCGACCGCGCCTTCGGCGCCTACTTCAAGGGCATCGAGGCCGTCTTCGACACGACCAAGGGCGAAATTCCGCTCGACTGGCTGATCAAGCGCATGGAGCGCGAACTGACGCCCGAGCAGAAGGCGGCGCTGGAAAAATTCGGCTACGACAAGCTGATGGAGCGCCTGAACGAGCTGCTGAAGGAGCAGAAGGAACGCCACGAAGGCGGAAATAAATGGATCGGCACCGGCGGCACCTCGCCTTTCGGCCACGGCGGCACGAATCCGGAAGGCATCCGCATCGGCGGCCAGGGCCGCAACCGCACGGCGGTGAAGGTCTGGGACCAGCGCAGCTACAAGGACTACGACGACGAGCGCGAACTGGGCACGCGCAACATCAAGGTCGCGCTGCGCCGCCTGCGCCGCTTCGCGCGCCATGGCGCGCCCGATGAACTGGCGCTGGACGACACCATCCGGGCCACCGCCAGCAACGCCGGCTACCTCGACATCCGCATGCAGCCCGAGCGCAAGAACCGCATCAAGGTCGTGATGCTGCTGGACGTGGGCGGCACCATGGACGACCACATCGAGCGCACCGAGGAACTGTTCTCGGCGGCGAAGAGCGAATTCAAGAACATGGAGTTCTACTACTTCCACAACTGCGTCTACGACTACCTGTGGAAGAACAACCGGCGCCGCCACGCCGAGCGCTTCCCGACCTGGGATGTGCTGCGCAAGTACCCGCCCGACACCCGCATCATTTTCGTCGGCGACGCCACCATGAGCCCCTACGAGGTCATGGCGCCGGGCGGCTCGGTCGAGTACAACAACGAGGAAGCCGGGGCCGAATGGCTGGCGCGCTTCTGCAACGCCTTTCCGAAGTTCGCCTGGCTCAATCCCGAGCCGGAACACCTGTGGCAGTACCGCCAGTCGATCGCGATCATCCGCCAGATCATGAACAACCGCATGTTCCCGGTGACGCTCGAAGGGCTGGAGCGGGCGATGCGGCTGCTGAGCAAGTAAATTCGGAGCGTAGGGTGGGGTCATTGATGCCGGGGGCATCAATGACGTGCCCACGCGGAACGCTGCGCTGTGGCTGCGTTATTCAAACCCGAACCGTCGCGTCTCCGCGGCGGCGTCCCGGGCACACCGCGAACGCGTAATCGATTCGCCGTCGTCTCGGCCGCGTTCACGCGCCACCACGGTGCCGGCGTTCGCGTGGGCACGGCGTGCCCACCCTACGAAATCAGCTCCGCTGGCGCAGCGCGTTGCGCACCACGTACAGCCCCACCACATCGATCGCCACGTGCACCAGCACCGCCGCCAGCAGGCCGACGTACTGGTAGATGAAGCCCAGCGCCACGCTGACGCCGAAGATGCCGGCCGCCTGCACCAGGGTCGCGCGGTCGAGCTTGCGGAACTGGTAGACCGGCGTATGCGTCAGCAGGAAGACGATCGAGGTGATCCAGACACCCAGCAGCGGCTGCAGGGCGGCGCGGAACAGCAGCTCCTCGCCGATCCCGGCGGCCAGGCTGATCCAGACCGGATTCAGGCCCGACAAATCGAGCCGCGAATAGGCCGCGATCGTCTTGTGGGTCGCCTCCGATTGCGCGGTCAGGCGAAAGCTCACGTAGGAGCCGACCGCCGCCAGCGCCGACAGGCCCAGGCCGAACAGCAATTGCTGGCCGAGACCCATCGGGCCGCTCAATACCGACAAAGGTTCATCCTGGGCCACGAAGATGATCAGGGCGGCGACGATGCAGAAGATCACGCAGGTGAGAAGCTGGGCGGTCAGGCGGATCGGGGAACGGGCTTGCGGCTGGATAGGCGGTTGTGCGGACATGGTCGGGAAGACGTCAGCGCGCGGCTGACGGGTGAGAGGATCGGCGGCGCTGGGGCCGGATGGCAGTCCCGTGGGACATGAGCCCGCCATTCTAGCCAGCGGCGTCGCCAATGACAACGAACGCATCCGCTGGCCGCCCGTCTGTTAGTGCGAGCACGGACGCCAGCGCCATAAATATTAATATCAAGGCAAGCCGCATCGCCCAGCCGGACCCAATCGTGCGCGCGGCGCCAGCTTGTAGTATTGACAGAACCGTTCGCCCTGCCTTTTCGAGGAGATTGCATGCCCGACCTGCCGACCGTCCTGACCAGCCTCGCATGGCCCTTCACGATTGCCATCGCCTGGATAGCCGGGGAATTCGGCCAGCGGTTCACGGGCTTGCCGCGCATTAGTTTCTATGGACTGGTCGGCTTCGCGCTGGCCGGGCCCCAGCTCGGCATCCTGCCGGCGCCCGATGCCGGACCGGTATCGATGCTGGCCGACGTTGCCTTCGGCCTGATCCTGTTCGAACTGGGCTACCGCATCAACCTGCGCTGGCTGCGCGCCAACCCGTGGATCGGCATCGCCGGCGTGGTCGAATCGATCGCCACCTTCATTGCCGTCTACCTGATCGCGCTCGCCTTCGCCACGCCGCAGCTGACCGCGCTCATGCTGGCCTCGCTGTCGATGGCGACCTCGCCCGCCACCGTGGTGCGGGTGATCAACGAACAGCGCAGCTCGGGCCAGGTGACCGAACGCGTGCTGCACCTGTCGGCGCAGAACTGCGTGCTGGCGGTGTTCGCCTTCAATGCCGTGATCGGCTTCTGGATCTTCCGCACCTTCGAGGATATCGGCGACGCGATCTGGAACAGCCTGGTGCTGCTGGCGGTGTCCGCTCTCACCGGCGCCGTGTTCGGGCTACTGGTGCCGGCGCTGCTGCGCGCGATCGGCAATCCGCGCCACGATGCCACCGTCGCGTTCGCAATCGCGGTGCTGCTGCTGGTGGCGATTTCCTATGCCGGCGGCCTGTCGCCGGTGGTCGCCACCCTCGCCTTCGGGCTGGTGGCGCGCCATCGCCGCGTCGCCTTCAGCCAGGCCCAGCGCAACTTCGGCGCGCTCGGCGAACTATTGACCGTGCTGCTGTTCGTGTTCGCCGCCTCGACGCTCGACTGGCGCGAGGTCGCCGCCGGCGGCATGCTGGCCGTGGTCCTGGTGCTGGCGCGCCTGGTCACCAAGACCGCCGGCGTCACCGCCTTCGCCCACTTGTCCGGCGTCTCCTGGCGCAAGGGCTTCCTGGCCGGGGTCGCGCTGGCGCCCTTGTCCGTGTTCGTCATCCTGCTGCTCGAGCACGCGCGCCTGGCCGGCGTGCACGTGGTCGACGAGCTGCGCGCGGTGGCGGCGGTGACCATGCTGCTCGAAGTGTTCGGCCCGATCATCATCCAGCGCGCCCTGGTGTGGGCGCGCGAAGCACCGGAGATCCGCCATGCCGCTTGAGCCCTTTGCCCAATCGACGCCGCTCACCTTCGGGGTCGAGCTCGAACTGCAACTGGTCAGCCTGTCCGACTTCGACCTGACGGCGGCCAGTCCCGATTTGCTGCACCTGCTGTCGCGCAAGCCCTTCCCCGGCAACGTGACGCCGGAAATCACCGAGAGCATGATCGAGATTAACTCCAGCGTGCACTCGGCATACGGCCCGCTGCTGGCCGAGCTGCTCGAGATCCGCGACACGCTGGTGGCCGCCGGCGACACCCTGAACATCGGCATCGCCGGCGGCGGCACCCACCCTTTCCAGCACTGGTCGGAACAGAAGATCTTCGCCAAGCCGCGCTTCGAACATCTGTCCTCGCTGTACGGCTACCTGGCCAAGCAGTTCACCGTGTTCGGCCAGCACGTGCACATCGGCTGCGGCAACGGCGACAACGCCATGTACCTGCTGCACGCCCTGAACCGCTACATCCCCCACTTCATCGCGCTGTCGGCCTCGTCGCCTTTCGTGCAGGGGCACGACAGCCTGTTCGATTCGGCGCGCCTGAATTCGGTGTTCGCTTTCCCGATGAGCGGACGCGCGCCCTTCACGCTGAGCTGGGGCGATTTCGAGTCGACCTATTTCGCCAAGATGGAGCGCACCGGCATCATCAAAAGCATGAAGGATTTTTATTGGGACCTGCGGCCCAAACCCGAGTACGGCACCATCGAACTGCGCGTGTGCGACACGCCGCTGACGGTGCAGCGCGCCGCGGCCCTGGCGGCCTATCTGCAGGCGCTGTGCAGCTATCTGCTGGAACGTAGCGAGGAGGCACCCAGCGAGGACGATTACCTCGTCTACAACTACAACCGTTTCCAGGCCTGCCGCTTTGGCCTGGACGGCTCGCTCACCCACCCGAAGACCTACGAGACGGTATCGCTGCGCGAGGACATCCTCACCACGCTGCGCAGGATGGAGCCGCACGCCGCCAAGCTGGGCAGCCTGGACGCCCTGCAGCACCTGGCCGCGGCGGCAGCCGGCGGCAGCGACGCCAGCCTGCTGCGCCAGCAATACCAGCGCGAAGGCAGCGTCGAGGCGATCGTGCATGCGGCGATCAACTGGTTCCGGGGCGAGCGGCGGTTCTGGCGCAGATAGTTCAGGCCGGGCTGGCGCCGACGCGGCCGCCGCGCATGATGCGTTCCAGGAAGCCGGGTTTCGCCGGCGGGCGCGGCATGCCGTCGTCGACCATGCCGGCCCACTTCTCGCACAGCTGCTCGCAGGTGGCGCGCAGCACCGGGTCGAGCTCGGGCAGGCGCGCCAGCGCGCACAGGTGGCGCTCGATCACCGAGGCCAGGCGCACGCAAGGGCGGTCGTTCTCGTCGCGCGCGGTGTAGTGCGACATCAGGTGCAGCAGCGACGCGATCATCACGGCGTCGCGGTGATGCAGGTCCTGCGGCATGGATGGCTCGTTCGGTTGGTCTTGCATGGCGGCCCCTCAGGTTCAGTTGGACGGTGGGTGTCAATATTCATTAATGAGAATCATTCTCATTCAATGGTAAACAAGGGGCAGATGGGATGCAAGCGATTTTGCAAGCGTGCGAGGGGTAGCGGTTCGACGGAGACGGTGGCGCGAAGCATGTGGTGAGACCGCGTGGACACAGGTGTCCACCCTACGGAAAAGCAGGGTTGTAGGGTGGACTCCCGAGTCCACGCTGTCTGACAAGTTGAAAGGCGGCGAATCCGGCGAAGACCGCTTACAACCGCGTCTCCCTTGCCGCCCGCAAAAACTCATCCAGCACCGGCGTGCAATCGAGCAGGTCCGTCCCGCCCGCCCGGTGGAACTCCGGATGCCACTGCAAGCCCATGACGAAATCGGCCCGGTCGTAGCGGATCGCCTCGACAATGCCGTCGGGATAGGACACCGCCTCGATGCGCACGTCGCGCCCGAGCTCCTTGACTGCCTGGTGGTGGATCGAATTCACGGTCGGCCGCTGGGCGTTCGGGAACATGCGCCCGAGCGTGGAACCGGGCGGGAATTCGATCGCGTGACGGTGGGCGTCGTAGTCAGTGTGCACGTGGGCCAGCGCCTCGGGCACGTTGGTCGCCACGTCCTGGTAAAGCGTGCCGCCGAAGGCGACGTTGATCAGCTGGCAGCCGCGGCATACGCCCAGCACCGGCTTGCCGGCCTCGACGAATTCGTGCAGCAGCTCGAGCTCGTAGAGGTCGCGCGCGCGGTCGCCGCTCCACTCGGGACGGGTCGGCGTTTCGGAATAGGTCTGCGGCGAGACGTCGGCCCCGCCCTGCAGCACCAGGCCGTCGAGGTGGCGCGCGTAGTGGCGCAGCGTGATGTTGCTGGGGTGGAGCAGCCCATTCGTATTCACCGTCGGGATCATGAACACCAGCACGTCGCGCGACATCACCCACTGCGCGATCGACTCCTCCAGGTATTGCAGGTTCTTGCTGCGCAGGCCGGTCGCCCCCGGTTCGGGGTGAAAAATGCGGGCCGAGACGCCGATGCGCAGGGTGCGGCGCATGAAGTCGCGGTGGAAGCGGTCGCGCAGCGCGCGCCAACGCGAGGACAACACCCGTCCGACCAGCGCGAACGGCGTGTCGCCGGGGCGCTGGTAGCGCGGCGGACCATCGGCGGCGCGGCGGTCGGGCACGCGCTCGGGTGCGTCGGGGCGGGTCTCCAGCGGCGGGCCGGGCGCCTCGCCACGCCGGGGTTGATGATCATCTGCCATGGTCTCAATATAGCCCCGCCACGGCCGCGCACGATTTGAAGTTGTAACAAAATCACACGACTGGGCACATACGCAAGCCATTTACGAAAGACGCTTCCTTGGGTTTGAACGCGTGGGCGGGAGACCCGCCCACCCTACGCCGGCATCGATGTCAGGCGTGCCAGGATCGCCACCAGGCTGCGGTCGGTCACCGGCTTGTCGAGCAGGCCGCGCACGCCGGCCGAGTGGGCGCGCGCGGTATCGTAGGGGAAGGCCTTGCCGACCAGGAACACGACCGCCGTGCGGCCCGCGCCCTCCTGGGCCTTGATCGCGCTGCACAGCGCGTAGGGATCGATGCCGGGGGTCGAGGTATTGATCATCGCCACCCCGACCTGGGTTTCGTCGCACAGGCGCACGGCGGTCGATGCGCTGTCGGTCCAGGCGATCGCCAGGCGGCGCTCGCCGACCAGGCGCGCCAGGTGGTCGCGGAAGGCGCCCTCCTTGTCGACGATCAGGACCTGGTCCGGCCGTGGCGGCTGGCGCAGCGCCGGACCATCGACGGCGAGGCTGTCGTCGGCCAGGCGCTGGCGGCGCCTGCGTTCCGGCAGGGGCGGCTCGCCGCGTGCGCACAGCAGTTCCAGCGCGCGGCGGCGCTCGGCAACCAGCTGGGCCAGCGTCACCTGGAGCGTGGCGGTATCGAAGGGACGCGCAAGGCGCGCCAGGCCATGGTCGAGGCCGCCCACCTGCAGCGCCAGCGGCATGCTGCGCATGCTGGTCAGGCGCAGCAGCGCCGCCGGGTTCTCGCCGTCGACCAGGTAGAGATCGGGTTCCTGCAGGCTGTCTTCGTGCAGGCAGGCGTAGGATGGGCCCGCGCGGGGGGCCTCGCATAACATCGCGGACATGCGGGCGGCCTCGCCGGGCTCGAATCCGAGCAGGCGTACCGCAATCGGAATTTTTTGTACCTGCATGATGACCGTCCCGGCAGCGCCGCTTCCGGGGCTCCCCAGTGTTGTGCATGATGCCAGGCGGCGCATCGTCCTTGCATTCGATACTGTACACATGTACAGTATTATTCTTGACCGATGCCGTCCGATCGACGGTTTCCAGGGCCGCCCTGGCGTAGCAAGCTTGCGTACCAATCTAGTCACGTTCCGTTGCGTTGACAAGCACAATCCGTCACGCCATCCCTGCTTTTTCCTTCCGACAAGATATAGAATGCGCAGGCATTCGAAAAAACACTGATCAGCATGGCCACTAAGAAACCCGCAACCGATTACAGCGAATCATCCATCCGGGTCCTGAAAGGACTCGAACCCGTGAAGCAGCGTCCGGGCATGTACACCCGCACGGAAAATCCGCTGCACATCATCCAGGAAGTGATCGACAACGCCTCCGACGAGGCGCTCGGCGGCCACTGCAAGAATATCGGCGTGACGATCAATACCGACGGTTCGATTACCGTCGAGGACGACGGCCGCGGCATCCCGGTCGGCATGCATCCCGAGGAAGGCGTCTCCACCGTCGAGATCGTCTTCACCCGCCTGCACGCCGGCGGCAAGTTCGACAAGGGTTCGGGCGGCGCCTACGCCTTCTCGGGCGGCCTGCACGGCGTCGGCGTCTCGGTCACCAATGCGCTGTCGAAGCGCCTGGAAATCACCGTCTGGCGCAAGACCGAGGATGGCAACGGCGTCCACAACCTGGTGTTCGCCGACGGCGACGTCATCGAGCCCCTCAGCTCCTCGCCATTCGAGCGCGGCGGCAAGAAGAACGGCACCCGCGTCACCGCCTGGCCGGATGGCAAGTATTTTGACTCGCCGAACATCCCGATGACGGAACTGCAGCGCCTGCTGCGTTCCAAGGCCGTGCTGCTGCCGGGCGTCACCGTCACGCTGACCAACGCCAAGACCGGCGACGTCCAGACCTGGCGCTACGACGAAGGCCTGCGCGGCTACCTGACCGAAGCGCTCGCCTCGAGCTCGAACGGCGAGACCTTGATCCCGCTGTTCGAAGGCGCGCAGTACGCCGCCGCGGGCGACGAAGGCTTCGCCGAAGGCGAAGGCGCGGCCTGGGTGGTCGCCTGGACCGAGGAAGGCGCGATCGTGCGCGAATCCTACGTCAACCTGATCCCGACCCCAAGCGGCGGCACCCACGAGTCCGGCCTGCGCGACGGCCTGTTCGGCGCCGTGAAGGGTTTCGTCGAGCTGCACGGCCTGCTGCCGAAAGGCGTGAAGCTGCTGCCGGAAGACGTGTTCGCGCGCGTCTCGTTCGTGCTTTCGGCGAAGGTGCTGGACCCGCAGTTCCAGGGCCAGACCAAGGAGCGCCTGAACTCGCGCGACGCCGTGAAGCTCGTCTCGACCTTCACCAAGCCGCCGCTGGAACTGTGGCTGAACCAGCACGTCGAATACGGCAAGAAGCTGGCCGACCTCGTGATCAAGCAGGCGCAGTCGCGCATGCGTTCGCTGCAGAAGGTCGAGAAGAAGAAATCCTCGGGCGTGGCCGTGCTGCCGGGTAAGCTGACCGACTGCGAGTCCACGGACATCACCCGCAACGAACTGTTCCTGGTCGAGGGCGACTCGGCCGGCGGTTCGGCCAAGATGGGCCGCGACAAGGAATTCCAGGCCATCCTGCCGCTGCGCGGCAAGGTCCTGAACACCTGGGAAACCGACCGCGACCGCCTGTTCGCGAACAACGAGATCCACGACATCTCGGTGGCGATCGGCGTCGACCCGCACTCGCACGGCGATTCGCCGGATCTCACCGGCCTGCGCTACGGCAAGATCTGCATCCTGTCGGACGCGGACGTCGACGGCTCGCACATCCAGGTCCTGCTGCTGACCCTGTTCTTCAAGCACTTCCCTGCCCTGTTCAAGCACGGCCACATCTGCGTGGCGCGCCCGCCGCTGTACCGCGTCGACGTGCCGGCACGCGGCAAGAAGCCGCTGCAAAAGCTCTATGCCCTGGACGACGGCGAACTGCTGGCGATCGAGGACAAGCTGAAAAAGGAAGGCCTGAAGGAAGGCTCGTGGAGCATTTCCCGCTTCAAGGGCCTGGGCGAGATGAACGCCGAGCAGCTGTGGGAAACCACGATGAACCCGGACACGCGCCGCCTGCTGCCGGTGTCGCTGGGCGACTTCGACCACGGCGAATCCTCGGCCCGTTTCAACATGCTGATGGGCAAGGGCGAAGCCGCCGCACGCCGCGCATGGATCGAGGAACACGGTAACGAGACGGAAGCGGATATTTGATGGCGTCCGGGGTGATTTGATGCACGAAAGACGCGTGGGCACAAGTGCCCACCCTACGTAGGGTGGGTTCTCGAACCCACCACTACTCCGCCAGCACAATCGAATCGCCCGAGCCACGCGACCGCTCAACAAGAATCGAACACACAGAATATGTCTACCCAAGCAAGCCTCTTTGAACAAGCCAGCGAATCGGCCGACGACGTCGAAATGCTGACCCTGTCCACCTTCGCCGAGCGCGCCTACCTCGACTACGCGGTCTCGGTGGTCAAGGGCCGTGCCCTGCCCGACGTCTCCGACGGCCAGAAACCGGTCCAGCGCCGCATCCTGTACGCGATGAACGAACTGGGCCTGGGCGCCACCGCCAAGCCGCGCAAGTGCGCGGCCGTGGTCGGCGACGTGCTCGGCAAGCTGCACCCGCACGGCGACCAGTCGGTCTACGATGCGCTGGTGCGCATGGCCCAGGACTTCTCGCTGCGCTACCCGCTGATCGACGGCCAGGGTAACTTCGGCTCGCGCGACGGCGACGGCGCCGCGGCGATGCGCTACACCGAAGCGCGCCTGACCCCGATCTCGCGCCTGCTGCTCGACGAGATCGACATGGGCACGGTCGACTTCCAGCCGAACTACGACGGCACCACGGACGAGCCGCGCTCGCTGCCGGCGCGCCTGCCGATGGTGCTGCTGAACGGCGCCTCCGGCATCGCGGTGGGCCTGGCGACCGAGATCCCGTCGCACAACCTGCGCGAAGTGGCCGACGCCGCGGTCACCCTGATCCGCAATCCGAAGCTCTCGAACGCCGAGCTGATGACCATCGTCCCGGGCCCCGACTTCCCGGGCGGCGGCCAGATCATCACGCCGGCGTCGCAGCTTGCCGACATGTACGCGACCGGCCGCGGCTCGATGAAGGTGCGCGCGCGCTGGAAGATCGAGGAACTGGCGCGCGGCCAATGGCAGGCCGTGGTGACGGAACTGCCGCCTGGCACCTCGGCGGCGCGCGTGCAGCAGGAGATCGAAGAGCTGACCAACCCGAAGGTCAAGCTCGGCAAGAAGACCCTCACGCCCGAACAGCTGGCACTGAAGCAGACCATCCTCGGCGCGCTCGACACGATGCGCGACGAATCCGGCCGCGAGGCGCCGGTGCGCCTGGTGTTCGAACCGAAGTCGAAGAACCAGGACCAGACCGAATTCATGCTGCTGCTGCTGGCGCATACCTCGCTGGAGACCTCGAGTCCGATCAACCTGGTGATGATCGGCGGCGACGGCCGTCCGCGCCAGAAGGGCCTGCTCGAAATCCTGCAGGAATGGATCGACTATCGCTTCGTCACCGTGCGTCGCCGTACCGAGTTCAAGCTGGGCAAGGTCAACGACCGCATCCACATCCTGGAAGGCCGCGAGACCGTCCTGCTGAACATCGACGAGGTGATCGCCATCATCCGCAATGCGGACGAGCCGAAGGCGGCCCTGATCGAGCGCTTCCGCCTGTCCGAGCGCCAGGCCGAGGACATCCTCGAGATCCGCCTGCGCCAGCTGGCGCGCCTGGAAGCGATCAAGATCCAGCAGGAGCTGGCCGAGCTGCGCAATGAAAAGGAAAAGCTGGAAGACATCCTGGCCAATCCGTCGACCATGAAGCGCACCATCATCCGCGAGATCGAAGCCGACGCAAAACAGTTCGGCGACGCCCGCCGCACCCTGATCGAGGAAGCGCAGAAGGCCGTGGCCGAGCAGAAGGTGGTCGACGAGCCGGTGACCGTCATCATCTCGGAGAAGGGCTGGGTGCGTGCGCGCACCGGCATCGGCCACGATCCGGCGCAATTCACCTTCAAGCCGGGCGACTCGCTGGGCAATGCCTTCGAATGCCGCACCGTCGACACCCTGCTGGGCATCGGCGACAACGGAAAGGTGTATTCGGTGCCGGTGGCGGCGCTCCCTGGAGCGCGCGGTGACGGCGTGCCGATCACGACCCTGGTCGACCTGTCGGGCGGCGTGCGCATCCTCCATTATTTCGCCGGCAACGGCGAGACGCGCCTGCTGCTGTCGACGACCAACGGCTTCGGCTTCATCACCAAGGCCGGCGACATGATCAGCCGCCTGAAGGGCGGCAAGTCCTTCATCACCCTGGACGACGGCGCCGTGCCGCTGGCGCCGCGCGTGGTTCTCGATAACGCCGGCGCCGTGGCCTGCCTGTCGGAGAAGGGCCGCGTGCTGGTGTTCGGCATCGACGAGATGAAGGTGCTGACCAACGGCGGGCGCGGCGTGACGCTGATGGACCTGGAGCCGAAGGAAACGCTGCTGGCGGCGCAACCGATCAGCCAGAAAGGCGTGAACGTGATCGGCACCTGGGCCGGCTCCAAGCCGCGCGTGGTCGAGCTCTACGCCTCCGGGCTGGAGCCGCACTTCGGCAAGCGGGCGAAGAAGGGCAAGCCGCTGTCGGCCAAGCTCAAGGCGAGCGATTTGGCGATGCGGGCGACGGGCGAGTAAGCGCGCCTGGTTGTAGCGTGAAGTGAACAAAGCCGGAGGGATGCCGGCTTTGTTGTTTTTGAGTGTGCGTGGGTCGCGGGATCGATTGTCGATGTTCGATTGCGGAACGTCGTACCGCGTGGGTTCGAGAACCCACCCTACGAAACCGATCGATTGCGGTACCGCGTGGACTCGGGAGTCCACCCTACGAAAACCAAGGCCGTTGTAGGGTGGACTCCCGAGTCCACGCTGTAGGGCCTATCCGCAATCGAAAAGCATCAAGCCATCCGCGATCCGTAGGGTGGGTTCTCGAACCCACGCGTCCTCCGCATCCGAAGCCGCACCAACAAAAAATGCCGGCACCACGGCCGGCATCCCTTACACGCTCACGTGCGATTATTTCGTTGCCGCAGCCTTGTGCACATCGGCCATCGCCTCGGCACGCACCTGCTCGGTCTTGGCGGCCGCGGTCGCCTTGTCGGCGGCAGCATCCACCTGCACCTTCAGCGATTTTTCATCGGCCTTGATCATCTTCTTCTCGGCCTTCAGGTTCGCTTCCGACACTTTTTCCTCGGCCTTGGCGATCGCCTTGGCACGGTCCTCAGGATCGGCCTTTGTCACTTTTTCGGAAGCGTCGGCATGCGCCTTCACGGCCTTGGCGTGGGCCTTGGCTTTCTTTTCCTGGGCGTCGGCGACGGCCTTGGTGACTTTTTCGTCGGCCTTGGCCGCAGCCTTGGCTTCCTTCGCTTCGGCCTTGGCGATGTCGGCTTCGGCCTTCGCTTCGGCTTTCACCACGGCTTGCGTGTTGGCCTGGGTGACGGCGGTCTGGGCATAGGCGCCGGCGGCAAACAGACCGGCGATCAGGGTAGCGAGCAGCTTGTTCATGGTGTGTCCTTTCGGTTGTATGGTGGGGTTGCGGGTCTGTGCCCGCGTTTATGTTTTTCGCTTAACTTCTTGTTAACGACGCCCTCAGAATAGGCCCCGCCCATACAAGGGTCTGTTCGCCATCACACACACTACCGCTGAGTTGAAACAAGGTGTTTCAGCGCCCTCCCGCCCTGGACGCCGGCCCCGCGTACAGGTCGATGATCTCGCTGATCCCGTCCTGGCACACCGGGCAGAACTGTTCGCTGCGGTCGAACATGATGCACTGCATCGCCGGCCGGTAGTAACCCGTCGCCTCGTAGTTTGCGCCCTCGAATGCTCCGATGGCGTGGCGGTGCGGCTGCTTCGCGAACAGGGCGCGGGTGGCGGCCAGGTCTTCGCGGAACAGCGCGTTCATGTCGCTTTCCGGACGGTTCTGCGCCCGCAGCGCGGCGCGCTTCTTCTGGTAAGCGCGCGACGCCGTTTCGTACTCCTGCTTGGGCCAGGGCGTCGGCAAGGGCGTGCCGGCTGTTACATGTTGTTTCCATTTGATGGTCTTCGGATCGCGCAGCGCGGTCACGTTCGGCTCCCAGGGTTCCATGCGCGTGCCGCTCGCCTGGTAGGCCACCGGCGAGGTGTAGTACTCGTCCGCCAGGCCGGCGAAATGGTGGCCGAATTCGTGCACGAACAGGTAGTCGGCCCAATCGTTGCTCGCCGCCGCGGTGCTGAACTGCCCGAAGATGCCGCCGCCGCCATAGGTCTCGTTGTTCACCAAAATCTCGATGAACTCGTAGGGCGCGTGCTGGGCGATGTCGCGCAGCGCGCGGTTATCCAGGGTCAGCACGTAACGCTCGCTGCCGAAGATGTCGTAGCGCGTGCCCAGGCGCGATGCGTGGTGCACGCCCGTGGACGGCCGGGAGATGCCCGATTCCGCGGTCGGCACGGCCAGCGCCCAGACGTTGAAATCGTTCGCGCGCTCCTTGAAGGGAGAGACGGTGAACAGGTGCGCCGAGAGGCGGCGTGCATCGGCTTCGAACTTTTGCATGTCCTGTTGCTTGTAGCCGTCGCCCAGGATCAGCAAATCGACCTTCCGCGGCGAAGGGCCGCTGACGCGGATCGCGATCGGCTTTGCCGGGGCGGCCGGTTGCTGCCTCACCACGTCCTGGGCCCTGGCGTCGACGTCCACGCTCCACACCACCGAGAAGGCGTTGCGCTCGTCGCGC
Source organism: Massilia haematophila (assembly GCF_042647645.1). Taxonomy (NCBI): domain Bacteria; kingdom Pseudomonadati; phylum Pseudomonadota; class Betaproteobacteria; order Burkholderiales; family Oxalobacteraceae; genus Massilia; species Massilia haematophila. Next base: position 3,536,177 of record NZ_JBHRVV010000001.1, read on the forward strand.
TTGAGGATGCGCACGCGCACCGGCCGCTCGAAGTCCGGGAAGCGCACCGATTCGCCGAAGCTGCGGCTGAGCTTGTTCCCCTCTTCCGTCGTGCGCCATTCGCCGAACACGGTCGAGAAGCCGCGCGAGTACAGCAGGTCGCCGGTTTTCGCGTCGACCACCTCGACCCGGTTCTGGCCGCGGTTGGTCTCGTCCAGGTTGCGCGCCATGTCGCCCGGCCAGGGCAAGGGCTCGACCAGCACGCGCTCGATGGCGTACTGGTCCGACAGGGCGTTGCCGCTGTGGGTGTAGTCGAGACGGACGGTGGCCGGTTGCTGGGCAAAGGCGGCGCCCGTGGCAAGCGCCAGGGCGGCGGCAAGATAGCGGAGCATGCGGTTTTCCTGTTGAGAGGGGGAAGGCATGCATTGTAATCCTGTCCACGGACAGGATCGACAGCCGGCTACTTGTACTGGTACAGCGGCCTTCTCACCACGATCGGCCGGATATCCAGCCGCACGTTGTAGATCGAATACGCCTCGGTCGCCGCCGACATGTAGCCGACGCTTTCGCCGGTGCGCGAGAACTTGAACTCGAAGCCCAGGTCGGGTTGCACGCCGTGCGGGCTGTCGAGGGTGAGGCCGATGGCCTCGGACTGGTCGCTGTCGATCAGCTTGCCCATCAGGTCGACCACGGTGCTGTTGCCGAGGATGTCGGCCGAGAACAGCGGTTCGCGGTAGTAGGGCCGGGCCGGGTCGAGGCGGCCGTCGGCCTTGTCCTGGGCCGGCGTGAAGCTGTGGCTGGCGATGTTGAAGCGGTCGCCGTTGTCGAGGTAGCTCAGGCGCACGTTGCTGACGTTGAAGGGTCCCTGTTGCGCGTTGGCCGCCGACAGATCGACTACCAGCGCGCCCTTGTAGCCGAGCACCTCGACGTCGCGGTTCGGGCCCACCACCATCGCCGTGTTCTCGTCGATGCCCAGGCCCAGCTTGTAGCCTTTCTGCAGCATCGCCGGCAGCATGCGCGCGAAGCGTCCGCGCACCAGCAGATGCTGGTCGACGAACACGTCGTCGCCGATGAAGCCCAGGCCCGGCGTGATTTCCTGGCCGTCGGTCAGGCCCAGCTTCAGGGTGGCCAGCACCGGTTTCGGGTGGCCGAACATGGTGCTGCTCATGATGGCCGCGCCGGCGCTGGTGCCGGCGATCACGCCGCCGCGCCGGTACATCTCCCACAGGGCGTCGAGCACCAGGGTGTTGGCGCCGTCGGCGCGGCGCAGCGCGCGCGTGATGCGGGCCTGGTCGCCGCCGGCGAAGTACGCTCCGCCCGCGGAGCGTATGGCTGCTGCTATGTCGGGATTGTCGGCGGCGGCCTGGTAGTCGGTGCCGGTCAGGCGCACCGCCACCGGGACGAAGAAGGCGTTCGCGCCGTACTTGTTGAGGCGCTCGACCAGGCTGGCGCCGGCCTTTTCGGGATTGGCGGACGCGGAAGCGAAGACCGCGATGCGGGCGCCCTGCCCTCCGGCGAGCTGGACGATGCGCTCCCAGACGGCCGCGTTATCCGGGCGCAGCGCGCCGCCGATGATGACCAGCGAGCCCCTGGGCGCCGCCTCGGCGGCGTGCACCTGCATACCCGCCAGCATAGCGGCAGCCAGGACGACGGAAACAGCGAACCGCAACATGGGGCGCTCCTTCTCGGACAGGACAAGCGTAAGCCTGATTCGAGAAGGATGTCGCCATGTTGAGACCGCTCAGGAGAGGTAAATGTTGGGGAAATAACGCTCCATCAGGTGCTCGGGCTGGCGCGGTGTGGCGAAACCGAAACGCTCGTAGAGGCCGTGCGCGTCGCTGGTGGCGAGCGTGAAACGGCGCAGGCGCTGCAGGCTCGGATGACGCAGCACCGCCGCGACCAGCTGCTTGCCGTAGCCATGGCCGCGGTACTCCGGCACGACGAACACGTCGGCCAGGTGGGCATAGGTGGCGAAATCGGTGACGACGCGCGCGAAACCGACCTGGCGTCCATCCAGGTAGGCGCCGAAGCAGAGCGAACTCTCGATGGCGCGCTCGACCAGCGAACGCGAAATGCCGACTGCCCAGCTCGACTGTTCGCTGAGGAAACGGTAGATCATCGGGATGTCGAGCCGCGACTGGTCGGTACTGACCTCGAAACTGGAGTCGTTGGTAGTCATGTGCCTGGAGAAGCTGGCGAAAAAACCAATTCTAGCGCCGTTTGCACATTCGATAAGTTCCGATTGCGTGCGCCCTTCCGGCCTGGCTCGACCGCCCTGGATCAGCGGCTTTGCAGGTAGCGCTCGGGCAGGGTCAGGCTGGCGTCTTCCGCGCGCCAGACGAGGTTGGCGATCCACCAGCGCTTGCCGTCGTGGTAGAGCTGGATGCTGTTGATACCGCGGAGAAAAGGTCTCACGTCGTGCGGCGCGCGCAGCAGTTCATAGGTGCTGAATACATGCACCAGCTGGCCGAAGGTCTCGGTGCTGCGCGCGATCTCGCGTTCGTAGAAGCCGGACGTGGTGAACACGCTCATGTTGCGGCTGATGTAATCCTCGACCGTCATCGTGCGCAGCGCGAAGCCGCCGCCCGCGTGTGGAACGATGGTCGACAGTTTGGCCTCGGGCGCGAACAGGGCGCGCATGCGGTTCCAGTTGCGCGGCGCGCCGGCCGGGCCGGAAATCACCTCGTACAGGGCGTTCACCGTCGAATCGACCGACGCGCCGTCGGCTTCCTTCACCGTTGCCGGCTGGGCCGGCACGGCCTGCACCGGCTGGGCAGGCGCCGGCACCGGGACCTGGACCGGCGGCTGGGGCTGGGCGGTGGCGCTCGCGCACAGGGCGGCAAAGGCGAGCGGGAAGCAACGTGCGATCATGTTTTTCTCCGGGGCGATGCGTTAACTATCGCATCATCAGCGATTTCGTCCAGCTTGTCATCCGCCCCCGGCGCCGGCGGCCGGCCGGCGCCGCGGTTTATAATCGAAGAAATCAAACCGGAACTTCCCATGACTGCACAACTCTCCAAGAAAGCCGAAGCCTGGTCGGCACGCTTCTCCGAACCCGTTTCCGACCTCGTCAAACGCTACACCGCCTCGGTGTTCTTCGATAAACGCCTGGCCCTGTTCGACATCCAGGGCTCGCTCGCCCACGCCGAGATGCTGGCCGCGCAAGGCATCATCAGCAATGAAGACCGCGCCGAGATCGAGCGCGGCATGGCGCAGATCAAGAGCGAGATCGAGGCCGGCAGCTTCGAATGGCTGCTCGACCTGGAAGACGTGCACCTGAACATCGAGAAGCGCCTGACCGAACTGGTCGGCGACGCCGGCAAGCGCCTGCACACCGGCCGCTCGCGCAACGACCAGGTCGCAACCGACATCCGCCTGTACGTGCGCGCCGCGATCGACGACATCGTCGCCCTGCTGAACGGCCTGCGCGGCGCCCTGGCGGACCTGGCCGAGCGCCACTTCGACACCATCATGCCGGGCTTCACCCACCTGCAGGTGGCCCAGCCGATCACCTTCGGCCACCACATGCTGGCCTACGTGGAAATGTTCGGCCGTGATGCAGAGCGCATGATCGACGCGCGCCGCCGCGTGAACCGCCTGCCGCTGGGCGCCGCGGCGCTGGCCGGCACCACCTTCCCGATCGACCGCCTGCGCGTGGCGAAAACCCTCGGCTTCGAGGACGTCTGCCACAACTCGCTCGATGCCGTCTCCGACCGCGATTTCGCGATCGAGTTCACCGCCGCCGCCTCGCTGGTCATGATGCACGTCTCGCGCATGTCGGAAGAACTGGTCATGTGGATGAGCCCGCGCGTCGGCTTCATCGACATCGCCGACCGCTTCTGCACCGGCTCGTCGATCATGCCGCAGAAGAAGAATCCGGACGTGCCGGAATTGGCGCGCGGCAAGACCGGCCGCGTGTATGGCCACCTGGCGTCCCTGCTGACCCTGATGAAAGGCCAGCCGCTGGCCTACAACAAGGACAACCAGGAAGACAAGGAACCGCTGTTCGACACCGTCGACACCGTGCTCGACACCCTGCGCATCTTCACCGACATGGCCGCCGGCATCACGGTCAAGCCCGAGAACATGCGCGCCGCTGCCCTGCAGGGCTACGCCACCGCGACCGACCTGGCCGACTACCTGGTCAAGAAGGGCCTGCCCTTCCGCGACGCCCACGAAGCCGTGGCCCACGCCGTGCGCGCCTGCGACGATGCGGAATGCGACCTGGCCGACATGTCGCTCGACACCCTGCGCGGCTTCTCGCCGCTGATCGAAGAGGACGTGTTCGCCGTGCTGACCCTGGAAGGCTCCGTGGCGGCCCGCGACCACGTCGGCGGCACCGCGCCGAACCAGGTGCGCAAGGCGATCGAGCGCGTGCGCGGGCAGCTGAAGGATTGAAATAGTGGATTGAAATAATATTTCACGAATAAGGACTTCCTGAAATAATATTTCAGGATTGCGTCACGGGTGCGGGACCCGGCCTCGTAGGGTGGGCACCCGTGCCCGCGCGTTCAATCTCCAGTTGCCGCGCGGGCGCTTCGATGTCAGCATGCATGCTCGACAACGACGCCGCCCCCACATGGACACCCAGCTCTGGCTGATCTGTTTCCTCACCTTCGTCATCCACCTGATCGGCACGCTCGCCTACTCGGTTCGCATCGCCGGCGTCCGGACCCGGCGCATCGCCGTTTCCTTTGCCCTGTTCAGCATCCTGGTGCTGGTCTCGCGCACCTCGAATTCCTTCCTCGGCCCCTTCCTCGCCAAGCGCGTCGAATCGAACCTGGCCGGAACGCTGGCGACCGACCTGCTGTCCGACTTCCGCTGGCTGCTGGTCTCGGCTTCGCTCGCCACCATCGCCGGCGCCCTCCTGGTCCCGACTTTCCAGCGGGTGTTCTGCCGGGCGGTGGAACACTTCCAGGTCCATCGTTCGGTCCCGAAACTGATCCTGCACGGCTTCTTCAAGGGCGGCCTTTCCTTCGTCAAGGATGCGGCCACGCTGCCGGCAGCGCCCCAGGTCAGCAAGCCCCACAACAGCGGCGCGGTGTCCTGGTCGATCCTGCTGCTGAACGTCGGCGCCGCCGCGCTCTGGACCGTGGGCGTGTTCGCCGCGCTCTACGCCGGCGCGCTCGATCCGGCGGTGCGTGTGACCTCGAGCACGCTGTCGTCGATCATCAATGGCGGCGCGACGATCATGATGGCCGTGTTCATCGACCCGCACCTGTCGGGCATGACCGACGACGTGGTCGAAGGGCGCCTCAGCGAGGGAGAATTTCGTGGCGCCATCGTCTGGCTGGTCGGCAGCCGTCTCGCCGGCACCTTGCTCGCGCAACTGCTGTTCGTGCCCTCGGCCATGCTGATCGTCTTCGTGGCGCAAGTGCTTTAACTTCGCACCAGCGTTGAACCGCCAACAGAAGGCCTCCTGCGATGGGGCTAGACTTCAGTGCTAGCCATATCGCAGGGGAAGCACATGCAGCGCTACAAAAACCGCAACGGCGAATCCGGGGTGGTCGCCTACGACATCGCCGCGCGCTCGATCACGGTCGAGTTCAGGGATGGCGACCGCTACCTCTACACCGACCAGAGCGCCGGCGCCGAGAACATCACCGAGATGCAGCGCCTGGCAACGCTGGGCAGCGGCCTGTCGACCTACATCAGCCAGGTGGTGCGCGAGCGCTATGCGCGCAAGCTGGGCTAGCGCAGGCGTCCGCCCGATCAGGCGCCGAACGCGCCGTCGATCGTGTGCATCGCGCCGGTGACGAAGCCGGCTTCCGGGCCCGCCAGCCAGGCCACCATGGCCGCGACCTCTTCCGGGCGGCCGTGGCGCTTGAGCGCCATGAAGCCATGCAGCAAGTCCTTCATCGGGCCATCGGCCGGGTTGGCGTCGGTGTCGATCGGACCGGGCTGGACGACGTTCACCGTGATCTCGCGCGGGCCGAAATCGCGCGCCAGGCCGCGCGCCATGCCCTGCAGCGCGGACTTGCTCAGCGCGTAGGCCGCCATCCCCGGCACCGGCATGCGGTCGCCGTTCACCGAACCGATCACGATGATGCGTCCCCCCTGCGGCATCTGGCGCGCCGCCTCGACCGAGGCGTGATACGGCGCATGCACGTTGATCCGGAACAGGCGGTCGACCGCGTCCGGATCGAGCTCGAGCGCGTTGCCGAACACGGCGATCCCGGCATTCACCACCAGCACGTCGAGCGGCCCGCTGTTGCGCACCACCTCGATCACGGCGTCCCGGTCTGCGCTGTCGGCGAAGATGGCCGTGCTCCCCGTCTCGGCGGCCAGGGCGAACGCCGCTGCCTCCGAGCCGGCATAGGTGAAGCTGACGCGTGCGCCGTCCACCACGAAACGGCGGACGATCGCGGCCCCGATGCCACGGCTCCCACCCAGCACCAAAACAGATTTTTCATTAAAAATAGACATGGGACACCTCTATGCAATTAATTTAGGAGTCGCTACAATAATCGATCCACGGACGATGTCACGCGATTTATATAGTGATGACTACAAAAATTAACCGATCCCGCGGCCGGCCGCGGCAATTCGATCCCGACCAGGCGACCGAAGTCGCGCAGCAGCTGTTCCATGCGCGCGGCTACGACGCGGTGAGCGTGGCCGACGTGACCGATGCCCTCGGCATCAAGACGCCCAGCTTTTATTCGGCCTTCGGCAGCAAGGCCGGCCTGTACAACCGGGTCATCGAACGTTACGGCAGCAAGGGCGCCGTCCCGCTCTCCGTCCTGCTGCGCGCCGACCGCCCTGTTGTCGAGTGCCTCAAGGTATTGCTAGAGGAAGCCGCCCGTATCTACTCGGCCGATCCGGACGCGCCCGGCTGCATCGTGCTCGAAGGTTGCCGCAGCACCGACGAAGAAGCCCGCACTGCGGCACGCGCCGCCTACCAGGCTGCCGAACAGGCGGTGCATGACTACATCGCGAAACGCCACCCGGAACAGGCGCAGGAGGTCGCGGCCTACGTCAGCACGGTGATGAATGGCCTGTCCGCGAAAGCCAGGATGGGGCAAAGCCAGGCCAGCCTCCTCGCCAGCGCCCGCCTTGCCGGCCTCGCCCTGGCGCAGGTGCTGCCGGCTTGAGCCTTACGCTGGCCGGCGTGGCTGGCGCAACCGGCAGGCGTCCGCCGCGTCCCGCGCCGGGCGGCTACACTAAGCGGCTGATCCGCCTATCGAGAAAGCCCCGCAAGTGAACACGACCACCCTCCCCGACCGCGCCTACGCCGCCTTCCTGTTCGACATGGACGGCACCCTGCTCACCTCGATCCGCTCCGCCGAGCGCGTCTGGAGCGCCTGGGCGACGCGCCACGGCCTCGACGTCGAGACCTTCCTGCCGACCCTGCACGGCAAGCGTACCCACGACACCATCCGCCAGCTCGGCCTGCCCGGCGTCGACCCGATCGCGGAAGCCGCCTGGATCACGGCGGCCGAGATCGAAGACGTGGCCGACATCGAGGCCATCGAGGGCGCGGCCGCCTTTATCGCCAGCCTGCCGCCCGCATGCTGGGGCATCGTGACCTCGGCGCCGCGCGCGCTGGCCATGGCGCGCCTGAACGCGGCCGGCCTGCCGTCGCACCGGCTGCTGGTGGCGGCCGAGGATGTCGAGCACGGCAAGCCGGCGCCCGATCCCTTCTTGCTGGGCGCACGCAAGCTCGGCGCGGCGCCGGCCGATTGCCTGGTGTTCGAAGACACGCTGACCGGCCTGAAGTCGGCCGCCAGCGCCGGCATGGACAGCATCGTCGTCACCGTCACCCACACGCATCCGCTGGAGATCACCGTGCCCGCCGTGCTCGACTACGCCGACCTGCGCGCCGAGGCCGGCCCGGACGGCCTGCGCGTGCTGCGCAAGCGCGGCTGAACAAGGCGATGCGCATTTCCGCCACAAACTGTCCCCTGGTCCTGCTGCCGGGCTACATGCTGGACGCGTCCCTCTGGGATGAGGTCGTGCCGCTGTTGCAGTGGACTGCGCCCGTGCATCGCCTGCCCTTGAGTCCGGGGGCGACGACGGAAGAGATCGCACGCAGCGTGGCGCAGGCTGCGCCGGAACGCTTCGTGCTGGTCGGTTTTTCCCTGGGCGGGTATATCGCCCGCAAGGTGGCCGAGTTGTATCCGGAGCGGGTGGCGGCGCTGGTGCTGGTGGCCAGTTCGCTCGAGGTCGACAGCGCGGAGCGAACCAAGGCCAAGCAGGATGCGATCAGGGCGCTCGATCCTTCGACTTTCCGCGGCCTGAGCATGGGCGCGATTGCGCAGTCGCTGCATCCAGACCGGCGCGGCGACAGGGAGCTGGTGACGCGGATCAGGGAGATGGGGCGGCGGCTCGGTTACGAGGCGCTGGTGCTGCAGTCGGGGCTGCAGCGGGATGGGATTGCTGCGGCATCGTTGACCTGTCCGACGCTGGTGATCGGGGCGGCGCAGGATCCGCTGCGCAGTGCACGGGAAACCCGCGAGCTGGCCGAAGCCATTCCCGGCGCACGTCTCGACGTCATCGAACAGTCCGGCCACATGCTGCCGCTGGAGCAGCCGGAAGCGCTGGTCAGGGCGATCGCAGCGTTTCTCCACGGGCAGAAGAACGCGCTGTGATTTCCCGTCGTGGCGTCAAGCATTCTTAAGAACGCCTGTCATTTTTCACACGGCCAAACTCCGTTTCACATCGTGGAGTTTGCTGCGAATCAACCCTGCCATAAAATTTCGTTTTACAAGATAACGTTGCGCATCATGAAACAGAATATTCAGGCCATTGAATTTTAAGGGAAAAATAACTCACCAACTCTTATATAAGATATAAGATAGGCCGCCGAATTGGGGCTATGATGAACTCATCCGATCACGATTCGCTGCGCACCACCGCTGGCGGCGAACGCAGGAGATTTCGATTCTTTCTTATGGAGTTCATCATGTCCCAGTACCAGAACGATATCCAGGCCATCACCAGTCTCAAGCAACAGCAGGGCAATGGCTGGCATGCGATCAACCCCGAGTCCGCAGCCCGCATGCGTGCGCAGAACCGTTTCCAGACCGGCCTCGACATCGCCCGCTACACCGCCGGGATCATGCGCCGCGACATGGCGAACTACGACGCCGACCCGTCCCAATACACCCAGTCGCTGGGATGCTGGCATGGCTTCATCGGCCAGCAGAAGATGATCTCCATTAAAAAGCACTTCAACAATACCGAGCGCCGTTACCTCTACCTGTCGGGCTGGATGATTGCCGCGCTGCGCTCGGAATTCGGCCCACTCCCCGACCAGTCGATGCATGAAAAGACCGCGGTGCCCGCTTTGATCCGCGAGCTGTACACCTTCCTGCGCCAGGCCGATGCGCGCGAACTCGGCGGCCTGTTCCGCCAGCTCGACGCCGCGGAAGGCGCAGCGCGCGCCGCGATCCAGGACAAGATCGACAATTTCGTCACCCACGTCGTGCCGATCATCGCCGACATCGATGCCGGTTTCGGCAATGCCGAGGCCACCTATCTGCTGGCCAAGCAGATGATCGAAGCGGGCGCCTGCTGCATCCAGATCGAAAACCAGGTGTCGGACGAGAAGCAATGCGGGCACCAGGACGGCAAGGTCACCGTGCCGCACGAAGACTTCCTGGCCAAGATCCGTGCCGTGCGCTACGCCTTCCTCGAACTGGGCGTGGACGATGGCCTCATCGTGGCGCGTACCGATTCGCTAGGCGCGGGCCTGACCAAGCAGATCGCCTACACCCGCGAGCCGGGCGACCTGGGCGACCAGTACAACAGCTTCCTGGACGTGGAAGATGTTTCGCTCGATGCGATGACGAATGGCGACGTGCTCATCAAGCGCGACGGCAAGCTGCTGCGTCCGAAGCGCCTGCCCAGCAACCTGTTCCAGTTCCGCGAAGGCACCGGCGAGGCGCGCTGCGTACTCGACTGCATCACTTCGCTCCAGAACGGCGCCGACCTGCTGTGGATCGAAACGGAAAAACCGCACATCGCCCAGATCGGCGGCATGGTAAAGGAAATCCGCAAGGTGATTCCGAATGCGAAGCTGGTCTACAACAACAGCCCGTCGTTCAACTGGACCCTGAACTTCCGCCAGCAGGTCTTCGACAGCATGAAGGCCGAGGGTGCCGATGTGTCGCGCTACGAGCGCTCGCAGCTGATGAGCGCCGAATACGACGACTCGGAACTGGCGCGCGAAGCCGACGAACGCATCCGCACCTTCCAGGCCGACGCGGCGCGCGAAGCCGGTATCTTCCATCACCTGATCACGCTGCCCACCTACCACACCGCCGCGCTGTCGACGGATAACCTGGCCAAGGAATACTTCGGCGAGCAGGGCATGCTGGGTTATGTGGCCGGCGTGCAGCGCAAGGAGATCCGCCAGGGCATCGCCTGCGTCAAGCACCAGAATATGTCGGGTTCCGACCTGGGCGACGATCACAAGGAATACTTCAGCGGCGAAGCAGCGCTGAAGGCTTCCGGCAAACTCAACACCATGAACCAGTTCTGAGGAAATTCGCACGCGCAGGCTCGCCACGGCGAGCCTGCGCCGCGTGATCGGCTCGGTTGCACATCGGGCATCGCATTATCCCTGTCGAGGAAGCCACATGAATAGTATGCAAAACGAGGCCCGCGGCACGCTTGCGCTTGCCGGCGCTCGAACGGTCGGACGGGTTGGCATCATCGGCGCCAACGCCATGGGCCTGGACATCGCTGTGAGCCTGCTGGACGCCGACGTCCCGGTGACGCTCTTCGAACCCGAGCGCGCGTCGCTCGACAAGCTGATCGAGAGTGCCCGGTCGGCTTACCGGACTGCGGTCGCGCAAGGCGAGCTTGGGCCGGACGAGCACGACAGACGCATGGCGCTGCTGGCAGGCACGGTCAATTTTCATCACTTGAAAGACTGTGACCTGATTGTCGACGCAGCGTGTACCGACAGGGCCGGCAAGGAGAAGCTGTTTCGCCGGCTGGACCAGGTTGCCAAGCCAGGCGCCGTACTGACGACCCGGGCGTCGGATGCCAGCGTCGAGCACATTGCCGGGTGCACGAGGCGTTCCGGCGATGTGCTTGGTCTGCATCTCTCGCGTTCTTCGGATACAGGGGAGATATGGACGATCGTACCCGGGAAGGACACTTCAGGCGTAAGCCTGGCCACCGTGATCGCACTCGCTCGAAAACTTCATCGCGTCGCCACGGTTCCCGGCACATGCAGAGGCATTGTCAGCGATGCGACAAGCATCGTGCCGGATGCGGATACTGATGTCACAGTCAGATAGACAGCCGCTTCTCTGCCAGAAGTCAGTCTAAACCCGATGCACGACGATGCCTCGATCGGGCATCGGGCTGCGGCACGGCCTTATTCGTGCCGATAGGTACGCGGCTCGAGCGTGTGCTCCTCCAGCGGCGGCGCCGGCGCCACGGTGCCGAGGGACTGCGCCGCCCCATCGCGCTTCGGATACGGCGTCCCATCCTTGTGCGTGTAGCTGTCGGTCGCGCCGTCGTACACCAGGTCGATGTCCGGATAGGTGGCGCGGTCGGCCGGGATGTTCGGCCCGACCGCCAGGAACAGCGCATTGCCCCAGCTGCGGTTGACCAGGTGGTGGCCGTTCGGCTTGCCCGCCGGGAAAGCCGCGCAGTCGCCGGCGCGCATCAGGGTGTCGCCCTCGTCGGTGACCAGGGTCAGTTCCCCAGACACCACCATCACGAATTCGTCTTCATGGCTATGCCAGTGGCGCTGCGAGGAAGCCGCGCCGGGTTTCAGCTCGACCAGGTTGACGCCGAACTGGGTCAGGCCGCCGGCCTCGCCCAGCGCCTGGCGGCTGCGGCCATTGACGATCTCGGCGAAGGGATCGGGATACTTGGTGCCGGTCAGCACCGGGATAACGCTCAGGTCTAGCCGCGACATGCTTGCTCCTTGTGGATTGAGTGGGCCGCGGCTGTGACCGGTAGGTGGCTCCCGTCAGCCGCGCTTCTGCACCAGCGTCAGGATATCGTAACTTGCCACCAGTTCGTCGTTCTGGTTGGTGACCTGCACGTCCCAGGCCACCACACCCTGGCCACGGCCCTGCTCGTCGGTGCGATTCCGGTCGACCTTGCGCTTGCAGGTGAGGCGTGCGCGGATGGTGTCGCCGATCGCCACCGGCGCAACAAAACGCAGGTTGTCCAGGCCGTAGTTGGCCAGCACCGGGCCCGGCGCAGGCGAGACGAACAGCCCCGCCGCGGCCGACAGCACGAAGTAGCCGTGGGCGATGCGCTTGCCGAACTGGGTGTCCTTGGCCGCGATCTCGTCGAAGTGCATGTAGAAGTAGTCGCCCGAGATGCCGCCGAAGTTGACGATGTCGGCTTCGCTCACGGTACGGCGGTGCGTCAAGAGAGAATGGCCGATCTCCAGGTCTTCGAACCAGCGGCGGAACGGGTGGATCTCGCTTTCCTTCACCGCGCCACCGCGCACGTATTCGCCGGTGACGGCGGTCAGCATGGTCGGCGAGCCCTGCACCGCCGCGCGCTGCAGGAAGTGCTTGACGGCGCGGATGCCGCCCAGCTCTTCGCCGCCGCCGGCGCGGCCCGGACCGCCGTGCTTCAGCTGCGGCAGCGGCGAGCCGTGGCCGGTGCTGTCCACGGCCGACTCGCGGTCCAGGATGTGCACGCGGCCGTGCGAGGCAGCCGCGATCGGCACCGCGTGCGCGGCGATCGCCGGGTCTTTGGTCGCCAGCGTCGTCACCAGGCTGCCGCGGCCGCGCGCGGCCAGGTCCAGCGCCTCGTCGATGTCGCGGTAGGTCATCATGGTGCTGACCGGGCCGAAGGCTTCGATGTCGTGCACGGCGGCGTTGATGGACGCGTTGCGGCACAGGAGCAGCGTCGGCGAGAAGAAGGCGCCGGAGGCAACGCCTTCGCCCACCGGGTTGAAGCCGTGGTGGGCGCCGAAGATCACTTCGTTGCCGCGCGCGAGCATCTCGACGCGCTCGCTGACGTCGCGGTGCTGGTCCATCGAGGCCAGCGCGCCCATGCGCACGCCTTCCAGCTTCGGATTGCCGACCACGATTTTCGCCAGGCGCTCGCGCAGGCGCTCGCCCAGCGCATCGGCGTGCTGCTCGGGGACGATGACGCGGCGGATCGCCGTGCATTTCTGGCCGGCCTTGCCGGTCATCTCGCGCGCGACTTCCTTCACGAACAGGTCGAACTCGGGATCGTCCGGGGTGACGTCCGGCGCCAGGATGGCGGCGTTCAGCGAGTCGGCTTCGGCCGTGAACGGGACCGACTCCTTGATGAGATTCGCATTGGCGCGCAGCTTGGCGGCGGTGTCGGCCGAGCCGGTGAAGGTGACCGCGTCGAAGCCGGTCAGGCGGTCGAGCAGGTCGCCGGTCGAGCCGATCACGAGCTGCAGCGCGCCCTCCGGCAGCAGGCCGGATTCATGCATCATCTTGACCACCGCGTGGGTCAGGTAGCTGGTCGCGGTAGCCGGCTTGCCGATGCAGGGCATGGCGGCCAGGAAGCTCGGCGCGAATTTCTCGAGCAGTCCCCAGATCGGGAAGTTGAAGGCGTTGATGTGCACCGCCAGGCCGCCCTTCGGGACCAGGATGTGGGTGCCGGCGAAGCCGCCGCGCTTGCCCAGGTTCATTGCCGGACCTTCGTGCAGCACGTTCGACGAGGGCAGCTCGCGCGAACCCATGCTGGCGTAGGCGAACAGGGTGCCGATGCCGCCTTCGACGTCGACCCAGCTGTCCGGGCGGGTGGCGCCGGTCAGGTGCGAGATTTCGTAGAGTTCTTCCTTGCGCTCCATCAGGTAGAGCGCCAGGGCTTTCAGGCGCTGGGCGCGGGTCTGGAAGTCGAGCTTCATCAGGCCGGGGACGCCAGTCTTGCGGGCGTAGGTGACGGCTTCGTCGAAGTCGAGCTTTTCGGCGTGGGTGTGGTAGACCAGCTGGCCGTCGAGGGCGCTGTGCAGGGGGGTGGCGGCTTCCTGGCCGATCCAGCGGCCGGCGATCCAGCTTTGCAGGGTGCTTGGGGTGTGCATGTTTGGTGTCTCCTCGGGATGACCGTCATTGTTGCAGGCGGTCGGGATGATCGTGGGCCGCGTGCGCGTGGGGACGAGTCCCCACCCTACGTCTGTGCTCTTTGCGGTTGTGGTCGGTTGACGTTCCATACCGCGTGGGCACAGGTGCCCACCCTACGATGTTTTGGGTACGTGGCCGCCGTTGTTTGAAAAATCGAAAACGGGGCGGTTCGGTTCGATTTCGGTGTAGGCCTCGACTTCGCGCATGGTCTTCATGGAGCGCTCGGTCAGCTGGTGGTACTGGCGGGTGCCGAAGCTCTTCCAGGCGATTTCTTCGGGTTTCAGTTCGCGCATCACGCGCGCCGGCGTGCCCATCACCATGCTGCGCGGTGGGATGATCATCTTCGCCTTCACGAAGCTCATCGCGGCGACGATCGATTCCTCGCCGACCACCGCGCCGTCCATCACCACCGCGTTCATGCCGACCATGGCATTGCGGCCCACGCGGCAGCCGTGCAGCACGGCGCCGTGGCCGATGTGGCCGTCGACCTCGATGACGGTCTCGCCGTCCTCGAAGCCGTGCATCACGCAGGTGTCCTGGACGTTGGCGCCCTCTTCCAGGACCAGGCGGCCGAAGTCGCCGCGCAGCGAGGCCAGCGGGCCGATGTAGCAGCGCGGGCCGACGATCACGTCGCCGATCAGGACCGCGGTCGGGTGCACGTAGGCTGTCGGATGCACCACCGGGCGCACGCCGTCGATTTCATAGACCTTCACCATGCTCAGACCCTTTCGATGATCAGGGCGATGCCCTGGCCGACGCCGATGCACATCGTGCACAGCGCGTAACGGCCGCCGGTGCGCTGCAGCTGGTAGACGGCAGCGGTGACCAGGCGTGCGCCGGATGCGCCGAGTGGGTGGCCGAGCGCGATCGCGCCGCCGTTCGGGTTGACGTGTTCAGCGTCATCGGCCAGGCCGAGGTCGCGCAGCACGGCCAGGCTCTGCGATGCGAAAGCTTCGTTCAGCTCGATCACGTCCATCTGCTCGATGGTCAATCCGGTCTGTGCCAGCACCTTCTTCGTGGCTGGAGATGGTCCAAAACCCATGATGCGCGGCGCCAGGCCGGCGGTGGCCATGCCGATGATGCGGGCGCGCGGGGTCAGGCCGAAGCGTTCGGCGGCGCTGCCGGATGCGATCAGGAGGGCGCAGGCGCCATCGTTCACGCCCGAGGCGTTACCGGCGGTAACGGTGCCGTCGGGCGACACGACGCCCTTCAGTTTCGCCAGCGCTTCGATGCTGGTGTCCGGGCGCGGATGCTCGTCGGTGTCGAACACGCGCGAATCGCCCTTCTTCGAGTGAATCGTCACCGGCACGATCTCGTCCTTGAACACGCCGGCCGCGTTGGCGCGCGCCCAGCGCTGCTGGCTGCGGATCGCGAACGCGTCCTGGTCCGCGCGGTTGACGTTGAAATCCTTCGCCACGTTCTCGGCCGTTTCCGGCATCGAGTCGATGCCGTACTTCGCCTTCATCAGCGGATTGACGAAGCGCCAGCCGATGGTGGTGTCCTCGATCTTGGCCGCACGCGAGAAGGCGGAGTCGGCCTTTCCCATCACGAAGGGGGCGCGGGTCATGCTCTCGGAGCCGCCGGCGATGATCAGGTTGGCCTGGCCCGACAGGATGGCGCGCGCGCCGATGCCGACCGCGTCCAGGCTGGAGCCGCACAGGCGGTTGATGGTGTTACCGGGCACCTCGGGCGGCAGGCCGGCCAGCAGGCCTGCCATGTGGCCGACGTTGCGGTTGTCTTCGCCGGCCTGGTTGGCGCAGCCCCAGTACAGGTCGTCGACCATGGTCCAGTCCACGCCCTTGTTGCGCTCGATGAGGGCAGCGATCGGCAATGCCGCCAGGTCGTCGGCGCGCACCGAGGCGAGCGAGCCGCCATAGCGGCCGAAGGGGGTGCGGATGGCGTCGCAGATGAATGCGTCGATCATGAATGTCTCCTTGTATCCTTGGATGCGCTTCAAGTGTTCTTGGTGCGCTTGTCGACCACGCGCCGGGCCTTGCCGGTCATGGTGCGCTCGATGCCCATCGGCGGGGTCAGGGTCACTTTCGTGGTGACGCCGACATAGGTCTTGATGCAGTGCTGCAGCTCGCGGCACAGGGCCTCGACCGTGTCCGCCGCCACGCCGGCCTCGCGCAGTTCGCCGAACACTTCCAGCGTGTCGAGGTGGCCGTCCTTGGCGACGACCAGCTGGTACTGCGGCGCCAGCGCCGGCATCTTGAGGACCAGTTCCTCGATCTGGCTCGGGAACACGTTCACGCCGCGGATGATCAGCATGTCGTCCGAACGGCCGGTGATGCGGCCCATGCGGCGCATCGCGCGCGAGGTGGGCGGCAGCAAACGGGTCAGGTCGCGCGTGCGGTAGCGGATGATGGGCAGCGCTTCCTTCGACAGCGAAGTGAACACCAGCTCGCCCTCTTCGCCGTCGGGCAGCACTTCGCCGGTCTCGGGGTCGATGATCTCGGGGTAGAAATGGTCTTCCCAGATCACCGGGCCATCCTTGCTCTCGATGCATTCGCTGGCCACGCCCGGGCCCATCACTTCGGACAGGCCGTAGATGTCGACCGCGTCGATGCCGGCCTTCTGCTCGATCTCGGCGCGCATGGCGTTGGTCCAGGGCTCGGCGCCGAAGATGCCGACCTGCAGCGGAGACTTCGCCGGGTCCAGCCCCTGGCGCTGGAATTCCTCGACGATGTTCAGCATGTAGGAAGGGGTGACCATGATGATCGAGGGCTTGAAGTCGCAGATCAGCTGGACCTGCTTCTCGGTCTGCCCGCCCGACATCGGCACCACCGTGCAGCCCAGGCGCTCGGCGCCGTAGTGCGCGCCCAGGCCGCCCGTGAACAGGCCATAGCCGTAGGCCACGTGCACCATGTCGCCCGGACGCCCGCCCGCGGCGCGGATCGAGCGCGCGACGACATCGGCCCAGGTGTCGATGTCCCGCTGCGTATAGCCGACCACCGTCGGGCGGCCCGTGGTGCCGGAGGACGCGTGCACCCGCACCACCTGTTCGCGCGGCACGGCGAACAGGCCGAAGGGGTAGTTGTCGCGCAGGGTCTTCTTCTCGGTGAACGGGAACTTCGCCAGGTCGGCGAGGGTTTTCAGGTCCTCGGGATGCACGCCTGCCTCGTCGAAAGCCTTGCGGTAGTGCGGCACGTTCTCGTAGGCGTGCTTCAAGGACCATTTCAGGCGCTCGAGCTGCAGCGCCTGCAGTTCGTCGCGGCTGGCGCGTTCGATCGGTTCCAGCTCGCCGGGCGAGGGAATGCGTTGGACCATCTGTGTCTCCTTCTCAGCTGTGTTTCAGGCGGCGCCTATCAAATGTCGAACTACGCGTTCACCTCTGCCACCATCCCGCTCACGCGGTGCGACTTTCCGCGGAAGAGCGCGATCGTCTTCCCTTCGGCATTGGTCACGGTGACGTCGTAGACGCCGGTCTTGCCGGAAAGCGCCCGCTCCACCGCCTCGGCCGTCATCAGGTCGCCTTCGCGTCCCGGGGACAGGTAATCGATGGTGCAGCCGGCGCCGACCGTGTTGAAATTGTGCGAGTTGCAGGCGAAGGCGAAGGCGCTGTCGGCCAGCATGAAGATGAAGCCGCCGTGGCAGGTCGCATGCCCGTTGAGCATGTCGGCGCGCACGCGCATGCTCATGCGCGCATAGCCGGGGCGGATTGCATCGAGGGTCATGCCCAGCGCCTGGCTGGCCGGGTCGCGTTCGTACATGGTCTTGCCGGCCAGTTCGGCCAGCGCCTGCGGGTCGTGCAGTTGATTGCTGTGCTGGTCGCTATGCATGGAAACGGGCTCCGGTCGGGTTGGCGGCGAGCTTGCGGCGCAAGAGCGGCGAGACGCGGTAGCGGTCTTCGCCATAGGTGGCGGCGAGGTTCGCCAGAACCGTCACCACGTGCTCGATGCCGACGCTGTCGGCCCAGGCCAGCGGCCCGCGCGGGTAGTTCACGCCTTTCTGCATTGCGATGTCGACCGCGATGGCGCTGCACACGCCCTGGTTGACGGCATCGGCCGCTTCGTTGGCGAGCATGGCGACGGTGCGCATCACGGCCATGCCGGGCACGTCGTCGATGCGCGTGACCTCGAAGCCGGCGGCCTGGAACATGCCGACCACGGAGTAATAGGCTTCGTCGCTGCACTGGTCGGCGCGCGCCAGCGCGATGCGGGTCGCCTTGGCGTGATCCAGCAGCAAATCGTAGACCACCGTGTTCGGGTGGTTGTTGGCGGCCGCGCGCTCGGTGGCGCTGCGTCCGTCGGTGAGGAAGATCGCCGCGCCGTTGCAGTGGAAGGCGGGCGCTTCGTGCTTCTCGGCGCCGGCCAGCGGTTCGCGGTGGGTCACGCTGAAGCCGGCATCGGCCAGGCGCGCTTCCATCGGGCTGACGATGCTGTTGGTGATCTCGCGGCGCACGCTGATGCCGACCGTGTTCGGGCGTTCCTGCGCCGGCTCGACCCGGGGCGCCGGCTTCGCGGCATCGGCACCGTAGCGGTAGAAGCCGCGGCCGCTCTTGCGGCCGAGGAAGCCGGCGTTCACCAGTTCCTGCTGCAGGATCGAGGGCGTGTAGCGCTGGTCGCCGTAATAGGCCGCGTGCACCGATTGCGTGACCGAGAAGTTGACGTCGTGGCCGATCAGGTCCATCAGCTCGAAGGGGCCCATGCGGAAACCGCCGCAGTCGCGCATGACGGCGTCCAGCGTGGCCGGATCGGCGGCGCGCTCGAGCAGCAGGCGCAGCGCCTCGGCATAATAGGGGCGCGCCACGCGGTTGACGATGAAGCCGGGCGTCGACTTGGCGTGCACCGGGTCCTTGCCCCAGGCTTCGGCGGTGGCGTAGACGGTGTCGGCGACCGCCTTGCTGGTGGCCAGGCCACTGATCACTTCCACCAGGGCCATCAACGGCACCGGGTTAAAGAAGTGCATGCCGACCAGGCGCTCGGGATGGCGCAGCGGCGCGGCGATCGCGGTCACCGAGATCGACGAGGTATTCGTCGCCAGGATGCAGCGCGCGTCGACGATAGCTTCCAGGTCGGCGAAGAGCGTGCGCTTGGCATCCAGGTTCTCGACGATGGCTTCGATGACGAGCGATGCATCGCTCACCTGGGCCAGCGTGTCGACCGTTTTCAGGCGCTCGCGCGCCAGGTCGGCATCGACCGCGCCCATGCGGCCCTTCTCGACCAGCTTGTCGTAGACCTTGCCGATCTCGGCGATGGCCTTCGCGGCGGCGTCAGGCCGCGTGTCGAACAGGCGCACCTCGTGGCCGCTGGCGGCGGCGATCTGGGCAATGCCCGAGCCCATCGCGCCGCTGCCGATGACGGCAACGACACTCCCCTTGGCGAGTGCCTCCATTCCTACTCTCCCTTGAACTGGGCCGGACGCTTGGCGATGAAGGCGGCGACGCCTTCGCGGTAATCGTGGCTGTAGCCCAGCTCGCGCATCATCGCGCCTTCCAGCTGTAATTGTTCCGGCAGGGTGTTGGCGTAGCTGGCCTGCAGCGCTTTCTTGGTGAAGGCCAGGCCGCGGGTTGCAGCGCTGGCGAAGTGATCGGCCATGGCCATCGCCTCATCCATCAGCGCCTCGTCCGGCACGCAGCGCCAGATCAGGCCCCATTCCTCGGCCTTCTCGGCGGTGAGCTTCTCGCCCAGCATGGCCAGGCCCGTGGCGCGGGCGTGGCCGATCAGGCGCGGCAGGTGCCAGGTACCGCCGGTATCCGGAATCAGGCCCAGCTTGCAGAAGGCCTCGATGAAGCTGGCGGATTTCGCGGCCAGCACGATGTCGCAGGCCAGCGCCAGGTTGGCGCCGGCGCCGGCCGCCACGCCGTTGACGGCGCAGATGACCGGCATCGGCAGCGAGCGCAGGGTCAGCACCAGCGGCGCATAGAATTTTTCCACCGATTCGCCCAGGTCCACGCCCGGCGCACCGGGAGCGACCGCGCGGTCGGCCAGGTCCTGGCCGGCGCAAAAACCCCGGCCGGCGCCGGTCAGCACCAGCACGCGCACCGACTTGTCGGCTTGCAGCTTATCGAGTGCGTCGCGCACTTCGAGGTGCATGGCTTGCGTAAAACTGTTCAGGCGGTCGGGGCGGTTCAGGGTCAGGACGGCGACGCCGTCCTCGATCTTGAATTGAATCGATTCGTAGCTCATGGTGTCTCCTCCAGTTTTATTTTTTACTCGTGCTGGTCGAAATCGACGATCACTTTGTCCGTAATCGGGAAGGACTGGCAGGACAGGACAAAACCGCGCGCCACTTCGTAGTCTTCCAGCGCGTAGTTCACGTCCATCTCGACATTGCCCTCGACGACCTTGCAGCGGCAGGTCGAGCAGACGCCGCCCTTGCAGGAGTAGCGCATGTCGATGCCCGCGCGCAGGCCGGCGTCGAGGATCGATTCCTTGTCCTTGTCCATCGTGAAGCTGGCGGCGCTGCCGTCCATGATCACGGTGACTTCGGTCTGGTGCGCGGCGCCGACCTCGATCTTGCGCGGCTTATGTTCGTGTTTCGGGATGCTGGCGGCGAACAGCTCGATGCGGATCTTCTCCTTCGCCATGCCCGCGTCCTGCAGCGACTTCGAGACGCCCTGCATCATGTCTTCCGGGCCGCAGATGAAGGCGACGTCGATGTCGTTGATGTCGATCCAGTGCTTGAGGAAGGCGCTGCACTTCTCGCCGGTGATGCGGCCGTTGAAGAGTTCGATGTCCTGCGGCTCGCGGCTCATCACATAGACCAGCTTCAGGCGGCCCATGTAGCGGTCCTTCAGGTCGGTCAGCTCGTCGCGGAAGATCACCGACGAGGAGGCGCGGTTGCCGTAGACCAGGGTGAAGCGGCTCTTCGGCTCGGCCTGCAGGGTGGTCTTGATGATCGACAGGATGGGCGTGATGCCGCTGCCGGCGGCAAAGGCCAGGTAATGGCGTTCGCTCTCGGGTTCGAGCGGCACGTTGAAGTGGCCCATCGGCGGCATCACTTCCAGCGTGGCGCCCGGCTGCAGCGATTCGTTGGCCCAGGTCGAGAACACACCGCCGGGCGTGCGCTTGATCGCCACGCGCAGCTGCTCGTCCTGCACCGCCGAGCAGATCGAATACGAGCGGCGCACGTCTTCGCCCTCGATCAGGGCACGCAGGGTCAGGTGCTGGCCCTGCTGGTAGGCGAAGGTTTGCTTCAGTTCCGGCGGCACGGCGAAGGTGACGGCGATGGCGTCGCGCGTCTCGTGCTTCACCTTGGCGACAGTCAGTGGATAGAATTTGCTCATGGTTTAAGCTTTAATGCGCTGGCTTTAATGGCACTTGAAGTAATCGAAAGGCTCGCGGCAATCCAGGCACTTATATAAAGCCTTGCACGGGGTCGAGCCAAACTGGCTGGTGAGCTGGGTGTGCTTCGATCCGCAGTGCGGACAGGCGACTTCGGGCTCGACGAAAGCGCTACGCTTCACACCGCCGCGCAGGCCGCTGATGTCGATTGCCTGCTGCACCGGCGGCGCGATGCCGTAACCCTTGAGGGCCGCCTTGCCGGATTCGCTCATCCAGTCGGTGGTCCAGGCGGGCGAGAGTTGGGTCACGATGCGCAGCTTGTCGATGCCGCGCGCGTGCAGGGCTTCGTTCACGGCGTCCGCAATGACCTGCATTGCCGGACAGCCCGAATAGGTCGGCGTGATCGTCACCACGCACTCGTCGCCAATGAGGGCGACGTCGCGCACGATGCCCAGGTCCACCACCGAGATCACGGGGATCTCGGGGTCGGGCACCTCGCCGAGCCAGGACCAGACCTGCTCGACCGTGACGCCTTGAAGAGTCATTACCACTCCGCTCCCGGATAGGCACGCTGCAGGAACTGCATCTCGGCCAGGATGTAGCCGAGGTGTTCGCTGTGGCGGCCCTGCTTGCCGCCGCGCTGCATCCAGGCGTCGGGCGATGGCATGGTCAAGGTGGCTTCCGCGAAGATCTCGCTGACGTGTTCGAGGAAGGCGGCGCGCAAGCCTTCGACCGGCGGGGCAATGCCCTGCTCGACCATCGCGTTGTCGATCTCGTCGTAGATGAAGACTTCGCCGGTGTACATCCACAGTTCGTCCGCCGCCGCCTGCATCTTCGCGTGGCTGACGTCGGTGCCGTCGCCCAGGCGTACCACCAGGTCGCCGCTGCGGCGCAGGTGATAAGTGATTTCCTTCAGCGACTTCTCGGCGATCTCGGCGATGCGCTGGTCGCTCGATTTCAGCAGGCCCTGCATCAGGAAGTAGTGCCAGGTGTCGAAGAAAAACTGGCGCATCATCGTGTCGGCGTAGCTGCCGTTGGGCTGCTCGACCAGCAGGACGTTGCGGTACGCATGGGCGTCGCGGTGGAAGGCCATGCGGTCTTCGTCGCGGCCTTTGCCTTCGAGTTCGCCGGCGTAGGTCAGCCACATGCGCGTTTGACCCAGCAGGTCCAGCGCGACGTTGGTCAGGGCCATGTCTTCTTCCAAGGCCGGGCCCTTGCCGCAGAGCTGGGAGAGCTGCTGCGAGAGGATCAGGGCGTTGTCGCCCTGGCGCAGCAGATAGTCGAATTTTGCGGTGCTCGCATCCATGGCTGGGCTCACAGGTTCTTCACTTCTTCCGGCATCGGGAAGAAGGTCGGGTGGCGGTAGACCTTGCTGTTGGCCGGCTCGAACAGCGCTTCCTTGTCGGATGGGCTGGAAGCGACGATGTCGGCGGCGCGCACGACCCAGATCGAGACGCCTTCGTTGCGGCGGGTGTAGACGTCGCGTGCGTTGTTGATTGCCATTTCGGCGTCAGGGGCGTGCAGGCTGCCGACGTGCTTGTGGGCGAGGCCGTGCTGGCTGCGGATGAAAACTTCCCACAGGGGCCATTCTTTGCTCATGGTTGTGTCTCCGGTATTCCAGGATGTTTTCGGCTTCGTCAGCCGTATTGGTTTGCGTGCGCTGGGTGAACGCGTGGGCACGGGGTGCCCACCCTACGGATCATTGGCCAGCCTCAGGCGGCGGCCTTGCGGGCGGCCTTCTTTTCGGCGTGGGCGACCAGGGCGTCGCGGAACCATTCGCCGTCATCCCAGGCTTTTACACGGGTGCGCAGGCGCTCGCGGTTGCAGGGGCCGTTGCCCTTCAGGACGTTGTGGAATTCGCTCCAGTCGATCTCGCCGAATTCGTAGTGGCCGGTTTCCTCGTTCCATTTCAGATCGGGGTCGGGAATCGTCAGGCCCAGGTATTCGGCCTGCGGCACGGTCTGGTCGACCATGCGCTGGCGCAGCTCGTCGTTCGAGAACAGCTTGATGCGCCACTTGGTCGATTGCGCGCTGTTCACCGATTCGGCGTCGGACGGGCCGAACATCATCAAGGAAGGCCACCACCAGCGGTTCAGCGCATCCTGCGCCATCGCCTTCTGCTCGAGCGTGCCCTTGGCCAGGCTCATCATGATGTCGTAGCCCTGGCGCGCGTGGAAGGACTCTTCCTTGCAGACGCGGATCATGGCGCGCGAGTACGGGCCGTAGGAGCAGCGGCAGAGCGGGATCTGGTTGATGATGGCCGAGCCGTCGACCAGCCAGCCGATCGCGCCCATGTCGGCCCAGCTCAGGGTCGGATAATTGAAGATGCTCGAGTACTTGGCCTTGCCCGAATGCAGGGCGGCGAGCAGTTCGTCGCGCGAGACGCCCAGGGTTTCGGCGGCGCTGTACAGGTAGAGGCCGTGCCCGGCTTCGTCCTGGATCTTGGCCAGCAGCACCGACTTGCGCTTCAGCGTAGGCGCGCGGGTCACCCAGTTGCCTTCCGGCAGCTGGCCGACGATCTCGGAGTGCGCGTGCTGGGAGATCTGGCGGATCAGGGTCTTGCGGTAGGCCTCGGGCATCCAGTCCTTCGGCTCGATCTTCACACCGGCATCGATGCGGGCCTGGAATGCCTGCTCCTCGGCACTCATGTCGTCTTGCGTCTGGACCTTTTTCAGGCCCGTTTCCACCATCTGTGCGTACATGGTCTGTCTCCCATTGCAAACATCGTGAAAGGATAATACGATACAAAAAACTAGATGTACACCAAAATTTTGAATCATATTGCGAAGCAATAGCAGCAGGAACAAGAACAGGATTCCATGAAGCAAATGAACAGTACCGAGTGGATTGCCCACTGCCTCGCCATCGATCCGCCGCGCTCGAAATCGCTGGTCATGACGATCATGGGAGATACGATTGCGCCGCACGGCGGCGCAACCTGGCTGGGCAGCCTGATCGAACTGCTGGCGCCGTTGGGCGTGACCGACCGCCTGGTGCGCACCAGCGTGTTCCGCCTAGTGCAGGAAGGCTGGCTCACGGCCAGCCGCGAGGGCCGGCGCAGCCGCTATGCCTTCGACCCGAAGTCGCTGCCGCGCTTCCAGCGCGCCGACCGCCGCATCTACGCCCCGCCCGGCCTGCATTGGGACGGCCGCTGGACCCTGGTACTGGCGCCGAACGGCAGCATCGACGGCGAGCTGCGCACGGCGGTGCGCAAGGAATTGCAGTGGGAAGGCTACGCGATGCTGGGGCCGGGGCTGTTGGCGCATCCGGCGGCGGATGTCGAGGGCCTGGCCGATGCCTTGATCCGCACCGGCGCGCAGGGCAAGGTGTTCGTCGTGGGCACCGCCGAGCTGCCGGACGCGGGTTCGCGGCCGCTGCGCGAACTCGTGGACGACGGCTGGGACCTGACCGCCGTGGCCCAAAGCTACCGCGACTTCATCGACCGCTTCACGCCGCTGCTGGCCCTGCTGCGCGACGAAGGCGAGGTCGCGCCCGAGGCCGCGTTCGCGATCCGTTCGCTGCTGATCCACGCCTACCGGCGCCTGCAATTGCACGACCCACTGCTGCCGATCGAGCTGCTGCCCGAGCCCTGGCCGGGGTCGGATGCCTACGAGGTGGCGCGCGCGGTGTACCTGCTGGTGTATGCGCAGGCCGAGCTGCACGTCGATGCGGTGCTGCGGCGCGAGGACGAGGCGGCGCCGGCGGCCGATGAGGCGTTTTATCAGCGGTTTGGCGGGTTACGCGGCTGATCTGGCGTTCGAATCGGTGGGTTCGAGAACCCACCCTACGCCACTTCGATCGGGTTTCCGTAGGGTGGGCACTCGTGCCCACGCGGTCTCACCGTTTGCATGATCGGCGCCATGAAACACGCCCTCGCACCGAATACGAAACCGGGTATCATCTCGGCTTTACGCCATCAACCGGGACACACCATGTCTATCAAGATCAGCAGCCAATTCGACGCTGGCGCCATCGAGGTCGTGAACGCCACGAGCGCGAACGCCATCGACCTGAACATCCGCAAGGATTCGCACGCCGACATCACCCAGTGGTTCTACTTCCGCCTGCAGGGCGCGCAAGGCCAGGCCTGCACGATCCGCTTCCTGAACGCCGGCCAGGCCGCGTATTCGAAGGGCTGGGAAGACTACAACGCGATGGCGAGCTACGACCGCGTCAACTGGTTCCGCGTGCCGACCTCGTTCGACGGCCAGGTCATGACGATCGAGCATACCCCGGGCATGGACAGCGTCTATTACGCCTACTTCGAGCCCTACTCGTGGGAACGCCACCTGGAGCTGCTCGACCGCGCCCAGATGAGCGAGCACGTGCGCATGGTCGACCTCGGTTCGACCGTCGACGGCCGCGACCTGAACATGCTGGTCATCGGCGAACCGGCGCCCGAGAAGAAGAAGGTCTGGGTCATCGCGCGCCAGCACCCGGGCGAGACCATGGCCGAGTGGTTCGTCGAGGGCATGCTCGACGCCCTGCTCGATCCATCGCACCCGTTCGGGCGCCAGCTGCTGAACGAAACCGTGTTCTACGTGGTCCCGAACATGAATCCGGACGGTTCCGTCCGCGGCAACCTGCGCACCAACGCCGCCGGCGCCAACCTGAACCGCGAGTGGCTGAACCCGACCATGGAACGCAGCCCGGAAGTCTTCCTGGTCAAGCAGAAGATGCATGAAACCGGCGTCGACCTGTGCCTGGACGTGCACGGCGACGAAGGCCTGCCCTATGTGTTCGTGGCCGGCAGCGAATCCCTGCCGAACTTCACGGCCGAGCAGGACGCGGCCCAGAAGCGCTTCATCGCCGACTTCAAGATCGCCAGCCCGGACTTCCAGGACGTGCACGGCTACGGCGAATCGCCGTATAGCGAGGAAACCCTGACCATGGGTTCGCCGCACATCACCCACGCCTTCGGCTGCCTGTCGCTGACCCTGGAACTGCCGTTCAAGGACAACGCCAACGACCCGGACCCGCAAGTCGGCTGGGACGGCGCACGCAGCGCCCGCCTCGGCGCAGCGGTGCTGCAGCCGGTGCTGCAGTCGGTCCGCGCGATCAAATAAGCGACCAACTAAGCGACCAAGCACGCAATCGACAAGCGAACGCGGTCTCGAGCGGCAGTCACTCCGGTGACTGCCGCTTTTCTTTACACATACTCCCCGCGGCGCCGGCGGCTTTCTCCAAGTAATTGATTCTATTGACATGGCACAACTTATGCTGTGCTGCCAGCAGTTCAACCCACCAGGAGAAAGGCATGAAAAAGCTGTTGCTCGCGACGCTGTTGACACTGGCCACGCTCGGCGCCGCCCAGGCCGCGCCCATCACGGTGGGTGAACCCACCCTGCCCGGCAACTGCTTTCCTTTCAGCTGCCTGGCAAGCAAGGAAGGCACGCAGTACCAGCAGGTCTACACCGCCGACGCCTTCTCGGGCGCCGGCACGATCGACGGCATCAGCCTGTACCGCGCCATCGGCGGCGGCATGGACGGCGCCACCTTCACCCTCTACCTCTCGACGACCAGCGCCCAGGTCAACGCCCTCGACGGTGCCAACCTGAACGCCAACCTTGGCGCGGACAACAGCTACTTCGGCCAGTACACGATCGGCGGCGAGATGCCCGAGGTCCTGCGCTTCGATGGCCTGCCCTTCCATTACGACCCGGCCCAGGGCAACCTGCTGCTGAACGTCCTCATCTCGGACCCGACCTCCACCGGCGTCCCGACCTCCTACTTCATGGCCGACGGCCGCGGCAGCGTCACCAGCCGGGCCCTGGCCGCAGGCGGCATCTCGGGCGCCGACGAGGCCGGACTGGTCACGACCTTCGACTTCACGCCGGATGGCGAAGTGCCCGAGCCGGCCAGCCTGCTGCTGGTCGGCGCTGGCCTGGCCGTGCTGGCGCGGTCGCGCCGCGCGACACGCAGCGGCGCATGACAGGCCGGCGCGCCAGCGAGTAAGATCACACATGCCCCGCAATCAGGGGCATTTCATCATCATGGAAGGATATTCGACAGCATGAGCATTTTCGCCGCACCCGTCTTCGACGCCACCGTCATCTATAACGGCCAGGAACTCTTCAAGGGCCGGGGCGCCGCCCAGGGCTGGGCCGAGAAGGTCGCCAAGGAACTCGAGACCGAGATCACGGTCGAGAAGATCGGCACCGGCTGGGTGCTGCGCGGCATGGTCGACGGCGTCGACGTTACCTGGGGTATCTACGGCCAGCGACTGAGCCGTATCGAGGCGGCCTGAACGGCAGGTGTTGTGGCCGTTAGGCAACGTGTCGCGCGAGCCTGCGTTTGCCGAAGCACTCTATAATGCATGCTCGGCAATGCCGGCAGCTGCCGGCGGCGCCATCACAACCGGTCGGGCATGCGACGGCTCCACGCCGCCAGCGGCGCAGCAGTCGATCCCGTCCCATCCATAGGCCGTCCATGAGCACCGCTTCTCTCTCGCACAGCGCGCCTCCGGGCGCATCCCCGCGCATGTCCACCGGCATCCCGGGGCTCGACGACATCCTTGGCGGCGGTCTGACCCCGCAGCGGGTCTACCTCGTCGAAGGCACGCCCGGTACCGGCAAGACCACGCTGGGCCTGCAATTCCTGCTCGACGGCGTGGCCCGCGGCGAGCGCGGCCTGTACATCACCCTGTCGGAAACGGCCGACGAACTGCGCGCCGTCGCTGCCAGCCACGGCTGGTCGCTCGATGCGCTGGCGATCCACGAGCTGGCCGGGGACGAGGCGTTCGACCCCGATTCCCAGCAGTCGGTGTTCCACCCGTCGGAGGTCGAGCTGGGCGAGACCACGCGCAGGGTAATGGACGAAGTCGACGGCCTGAAACCGGTGCGCGTGGTGTTCGACAGCATGTCCGAGATGCGCCTGCTGGCCCAGAATCCCCTGCGCTACCGGCGCCAGATCCTCGCGCTGAAACAGTTCTTCGCGGCGCGCGCCTGCACCGTGCTGCTGCTCGACGACAAGTCCAGCGCCTCGGACCAGCACCTCCACAGCATCGCCCACGGCGTCATCAGCCTGGAGCAGATCGCCAAGGAATTCGGCAAGGAGCGGCGCCGCGTGAACATCGTCAAGATGCGCGGCATCCGCTTCCGCGGCGGCTTCCACGACTACAACCTGGACACCGGCGGCATCGTCATCTACCCGCGCCTGGTGGCGGCGGAACACATGCGCGACTTCGCCCCGGCCGTCAGCTCCACCGGCGCGATCGGCTTCGACCGCCTGCTGGGCGGCGGCCTGGTGCGCGGCACCAACACCCTGATGGTGGGACCGTCGGGCATCGGCAAGACCACCCTGTCGGTACGCTGCCTGCTGGCGGCGCTCGAGCGCGGGGAAAAGGGCTCTTTCTACCTGTTCGACGAAGGCATGGGCACCTTCTTCGCGCGCAGCGCCGCGCTCGGCATGGACCTGCGCCCCTACGCCGACAGTGGCCAGTTGCGCATCTCCCACATCGATCCGGCCGAACTGTCGCCCGGCGAATTCGCCCAGATGCTGCGCGACGCGGTTGAACTGCACGAGGTGCGCTTCATCGTCATCGACAGCCTGAACGCCTACCTGCAGGCGATGCCGGGCGAGCAGTACCTGACGCTGCAGATGCACGAGCTGCTGTCCTACCTGAACCAGCAGGGTGTGACCACGGTGCTGGTGCTCGGCCAGCATGGCCTGATCGGCGAAATGCGTACCGACGTCGACCTGAGCTACCTGTCCGATACGACCGTGCTGATGCGCTTCTTCGAGTCGAACGGCCGCCTGCGCCGCGCGCTCACCGTCATCAAGAGCCGCACCGCGACCCACGCGCTGACCATCCATGAGCTGCAGCTCGGCGCCGACGGCGTCCGCATCGGCGAGCCGCTCGAAGGCTTCGAGGGCGTGCTGACCGGCCTGCCCAGCTATCGCGGCCAGACGCCGATGATGGCGACCGATGCCGATGCCGTCCGCTAGCACTGCCGACGAACGCGTCCTGATCTTCGCGCCGCGCGGGCGCGACGCCGAAGTCATGTGCTCGGTCCTCGCGGGCGACGGCTTCGGCTGCGACACCGCAACCGGCTTCGAGACCTTCGTCGAACGCATCGAAGCCGGCGCCGGCGCGGCCGTCGTCGCCGAGGA
This sequence comes from Massilia haematophila, assembly GCF_042647645.1. Lineage (NCBI taxonomy): Bacteria > Pseudomonadati > Pseudomonadota > Betaproteobacteria > Burkholderiales > Oxalobacteraceae > Massilia > Massilia haematophila. Next base: position 3,565,524 of record NZ_JBHRVV010000001.1, read on the forward strand.
AGCGCTGGCCGGCGTCGACCTCACGCGCCTGCTCGCCTGGCTCGGGCAGCAGCCGCCCTGGTCGGACTTCCCCTTCGTGGTCTTGCTGGGCAAGGCCATCGGCCCGGCGCCCGAGGGCGCCCGCGCCCGCATCCACGAACTCGGCAACGTGATCCTGCTCGAGCGCCCAATCAATACCCAGACCCTGCGCAGCGCCGTGGCCTCGGCCCTGCGCGCCCGCCGCCGCCAGTACCAGGCGCGCGACGTGCTGGCCGACCGCGAGCGCACCGCCGCCAGCCTGCTGCAAAGCCAGCAGGCCCTGGTCAACCTGAACGAGACGCTGGAGGTGCGCATCGAGGAACGCACGCGCGCCCTGGCCCAGGCCAACGACCGCCTGATGAACGAGGTGATCGAGCGCGAGCGCGTCCAGCAGGCGATGGTCCAGTTCCAGAAAATGGAAGCGGTCGGCCGCCTCACCGGCGGCATCGCGCACGACTTCAACAACCTGCTCAACGTGGTCCAGGGCAGCATGGACCTGATCCTGCTGACCTCGAAGGACGAGGCCGCGAAGAAGCGCGCCGACATCGCGCGCCGCGCCTGCCAGCGCGGCGGCAAGCTCACCAGCCAGTTGCTGGCCTTCTCGCGCAACCAGAGCCTGGACCTGCGCCGGATCGACGCCGGCGCCCTGTTCGAGGGTGTGCGCGAACTGGTCGCCACCTCGCTCGGCTCGAGCATCCGCCTGCACTTCGAGGTCGATACGCCGGGCATCGGCGTGATGGCCGACACCAACCAGATGGAGATGGCGCTCCTGAACCTGGCGATCAACGCCCGCGACGCCATGCCGGACGGCGGCGAGCTGCGCTTTTCGGCGGGCGCGGCCACGCCGCCCGCGGGCCTGCTGCCGGCGGGCGACTACGTGCGCATCGCCGTCACCGACAGCGGCCAGGGCATGCCGCCGGAGATCGCGGCGCGCGTCTTCGAGCCCTTCTTCACGACCAAAGGCGTGGGCAAGGGAACGGGGCTGGGCCTGAGCCAGGTCTACGGCATGGCCCAGCAGTCAGGCGGCGCGGCGCGCATCCTGAGCGAAGCGGGCGTCGGCACGACGGTCGAGATCTGGCTGCGCGCGGGCGGAGGGAAAGACGACGCGGCAGCGGCGCCCGCAACGAGGTTGCCGCCGGCGCGCCGCAGCGGCCGCATCCTGGTGGTCGAAGACGACGATTTCGTACGCCAGTCGATGGTCGAATCGCTCGAGGCGCTCGGCCACACGGTGGCGCAGGCGGCCGACGGCGAAGCGGGCCTGCGCGAACTGCAGCGGGCGCGGCCCGACCTGATCATCACCGACTACCTGATGCCGGGCATGACCGGCGCCGAGCTGGTGCAAAGGGCGCGGCGCAGCTTCCCGGACGTACCGATGATGATCGCCACCGGCTATGCCGACATGCGCGCCATCGAAGAAGTGATTGCGGAAGACATGGTGTTGCGCAAGCCCTTCCAGCTGGCCGAACTGGCGGCAAGCGTGGAGCGGGCGCTGGAAAAAACGAGCAGGCGGCCGGCGCGGCGGCCAGGACTAGCCGGCGGCAGTGATTGACGTCAGTTGCCGGCTTCAGGCGCCGGCGTCAGGCGCGATCCACGCCCCGATCAGAGCTCCACGCCGAGGTGCTGCTTGACCCAGGCGTGGGCGTCGTCGACGGTGTCGAAGTGCACGGTGGCGATCACCGTCTTGTCGCCGGCCAGGCAGCTGGCGTAGACGCGCTTCTCGTCGCTCGAGCTGAGCAGGTCGGATTGTGGCGAGAGCTCGACCGAGGCCACCAGGTCCAGGTTCAGCAGGACCGCCTTTTTCGGATTGTTTTCCTTATCGATGCGAACGAATTTGCTCATGGCATTCTCCTGATTTAGTTACCCGCCACGACCATCTTTTCGATCAGGATCGATCCGGTCGATTTATTGCCGCGCTGCAGTACGTCGTTGCCGACGCCGACGATTTGCTGGAACATCTCGCGCATGTTGCCGGCGATCGTGATTTCCTCGACCGGGTACTGGATGACGCCATTCTCCACCCAATAGCCGGACGCGCCGCGCGAATAATCGCCGGTAACGTAGTTCACGCCCTGCCCCATCAGCTCGGTGACCAGCAGGCCGGTGCCCATCTTGCGCAGCATGCCCTCGAAGGTGTCGGCCAGCTTGGTCTCGTCGGAAGTGATCGTCAGGTTGTGCGAACCGCCGGCGTTGCCGGTGGTCTGCATGCCGAGCTTGCGCGCCGAGTACGAGGACAGGAAGTAACCCTGCAGCACGCCGTCCTTGACGACCTTGCGGCGCACCGTGCGCACGCCCTCTTCGTCGAAGGGAGAAGAACCGACTTCGCCGATCAGGTGCGGGTCTTCGACGACCTGGATGTGATCCGGGAAGACCGATTTGCCCAGGGTATCGAGCAGGAAGCTCGACTTGCGGTACAGCGAACCACCCGACACCGCCTGCACGAAAGCGCCCAGCAGGCCGGCGGCCAGCGGCGCCTCGAACAGCACCGGGCAGGTGCGGGTATCGAGCTTGCGTGCGTTCAGGCGCGCCAGGGCGCGCTCGGCGGCGTAGCGGCCCACCGCTTCCGGCTTGGCCAGCTTCTTCGGATCGCGCGCCGAGGTATACCAGTCGTCGCGCTGCATGTGATTGCCCTTGCCGGCGATCGGCGCCACCGACATCGTGTGGCGCGAGAACGGATAGCCGCCAATGAAGCCGCGCGTATTCGCCGCGACAAAATGCGATTGCTGCACGTAGACGCTGGCGCCTTCGCTGTTGGTGATGCGCCGGTCGACCTCGAAGGCGGCGTTCTCGCAGCGCTGGGCCAGTTCGACCGCTTCCTCGGTGCTGATCTGCCACGGGTAGCACAGGCGCAGGTCGCGCGGGTTCATTTCCAGCATGTCGGCGTCGGGCAGGCCGGCGCAGTCGTCCTCGGCGGTGAAGCGGGCGATGTTCCAGGCCGCTTCCACGGTCGCCTTCAGCGAAGCTTCGGAAAAGTCCGAGGTGCTGGCGTTGCCGCGGCGCTGGCCGCTGTAGACGGTAACGCCGATGCCCTTGTCCCGGTTTTGCTCGATGGTCTCGATATTGCCTCGACGTACCGACACCGACAACCCGCTCCCCTCGCTGATCTCCACCGACGCATCGGTGGCGCCCTGTTCGCGGGCAAAGGCGAGCACATTGCGCGCCAGTTCCTTCAACTGGTCCTGGGTGTGGGTAAAAACGGTGTCGTTCATGTCGTGTTTTTCGTAGCGAGCCCTAAAACAGTTATCATAGCAGCCGTTTACTGTTTTCATTGATCGGCCCAGCGCCAATCGGATCATCCATATCATGCCTAATGCAAATCGCGGTTCGGTGGGCTTCCAGTCCAACGAGTTCGAGCAAGAATACGAACGTCCCTCCAAGTCTGAACTCAAGCGCCAGATGGAAGAGTTGCAGAAACTGGGAGCCCAACTCGTTGCCGAGCCGCGCGACCGCGTCAAGCGCGTGCCGATGCCGGACGAGGTGAAGGACGCCATCCTGATGTGCCAGACCATCACCAACCACGAGGGTCGCCGCCGCCAGCTGCAATACGTCGGCAAGATGATGCGCACCCTCTCGGACGAGGAAGTGGCCGTCATCCAGCGCACCATCGACAGCTGGAAAGGCGCCTCGAAGGCCGAGACGGCCGCCCTGCACGCGCTGGAGCGCCGCCGCGAGAAGCTGCTCGCCGACGACAAGGCGCTGACCGAGCTGCTGTCCGAGCACCCGGAACTGGACGTGCAGCACCTGCGCACCCTGATCCGCAATGCGCGCAAGGAGCAGGCCGAGAACAAGCCGCCGAAGGCCTACCGCGAACTGTTCCAGATCCTGAAGGAGCTGGGCAAGCAGGGCAAGAACGCCGGCGCCGACGAGGAATCCGATGACGACGAGTCTGATGACGAGTAAAGAGGTGGAACTGGTGATCGGCCTGGTCTCGGTCTCCGACCGCGCCAGCGGCGGCGTCTACGAGGACAAGGGCATTCCTGCCTTGCAGGACTGGCTGGCGTCCGCCATCACCACCCCCTACCGGATCGAGCCGCGCCTGATCCCCGACGAGCGCGCACAGATCGAGAAGACCCTGGTCGAGCTGGTCGACGTGCAGGGCTGCCACCTGGTGCTGACCACCGGCGGCACCGGCCCCGCGCGGCGCGACGTCACGCCCGAGGCGACGCTCGCCGTCGGCACCAAGGAAATGCCGGGCTTCGGCGAGCAGATGCGCCAGATCAGCCTGCAGTTCGTGCCGACCGCGATCCTGTCGCGCCAGGTCGCGGTGATCCGCGAAACCGAGGACCACGCCGCCCTGGTCATGAACCTGCCCGGCCAGCCGAAGGCGATCAAGGAAACCCTCGAAGGGCTGAAGGACGCCGAAGGCAAGGTGCTCGTTGGCGGCATCTTCGCCGCCGTCCCGTACTGCATCGACCTGATCGGCGGACCGTACATGGAAACCGATCCGGCCATCACCAAAGCCTGGCGTCCGAAGAACGCCCAGCGTCCCGCCACCGCCCCAACCCAGGATCAGGCATGAACGAACTGCTGCAGAACATCGAAATCGAAACCGCGCCGAATCCTTCGGTCGCGATCATCTGGCTGCACGGCCTGGGCGCCGACGGCAACGACTTCGTGCCCCTGGTGCGCGAACTCGACCTGAAGGGCCTGCCGGGCATCCGCTTCGTCTTCCCGCATGCGAAGACGATCCCGGTCACCATCAACGGCGGCTACGTCATGCGCGCCTGGTACGACATCACCGGCGCCGAGCTGACCCGCCGCGAAGACGAAACCGGGCTGCGCAACTCGCAGCGCGACGTCGAAGCCCTGATCGCACGCGAAAAGGCGCGCGGCATCCCGGCCTCGAAGATCATCCTGGCCGGCTTCTCGCAAGGCTGCGCGATGACCCTGCAGACCGGCCTGCGCCACCCGGAAAAGCTGGCCGGCATGCTTTGCCTGTCGGGCTACCTGCCGCTGCACGCCCACGTGGCGCACGAGCGCACCGAGGAAAGCATCGACACCCCGATCTTCATGGCCCACGGCCGCCAGGACCACGTGGTGCCCGTGCTGCGCGCCGAGCAGTCGCGCGACGTGTTGAAAGGCCTGGGCTACCAGGTCGATTGGCATGAATACCAGATGCAGCATTCGCTGTGTTTCGAGGAAGTCCAGGACATCTCGGCCTGGCTGAAAAAAGTACTGGCTTAAGCCTCATATCCACGGGAGCCGCGGCTCCCGTTTTTCATTTTGGAGGTCCGACATGGCCAAGAAAGAACAGCTCGACGAAGAAACGATGGCGCTGATTAACTGGTGCATCGAGGTCGAACAACACCTGGTGGCCGGCGGCGCCACCCAGCAGCAGGCGCAGGACCACATCGAGGAACAGGTCGAGTGGTTCACGGACCTGTTCTACGACGGCTTGACGCCGGAAGAGGCGGCGAAGGAAGCGCTGGCCTGATGTCGTAGGGTGGGTTCTCGAACCCACCCTGTCTCACAGGCAGAGTATCGATAACGCCGACCGGAGACGGTGGGTTCGAGAACCCACCCTACGCTCCTCCTCATCCACCGCCCGGGCTAGTCCGGCAGCTGCGCAGCGCTCGACACGGGCACTTCCGTCTGCGCCGTATTCATCACCATCGCCAGGAAGGTGTAGTAGCCGTTCAGGCCCATCAAGTCGACCACGCCCTGCTCGCCGAACAGCGCCAGCGCGTCGGCGTAGACGCGGTCCGACACCCGCTTGTTCTGGTGCAGCTCGATGCAGAAGTCGTGCACCACCGATTCGTCGACCAGCATGTTGTCCGGGCGCCGGCGCTCGGCGATCGCGTTGATCACGGCCGGCGGAACGCCCACCTGCGCGGCGATCGGCGCGTGGATCGCCCACTCGACCTGCTGGTTCCACTGGCGCGCCGTGACCAGGATCGCCAGTTCCGACAGGCGGATGCCGATCGCGCTGCGGTAGCGCAGGTACTCGCCCATGCGCTGCGCATTTTCCAGCAGCTCGGGACTGCGCAGCAGCGGCACGAAGGGACCGTAGAGCGCGCCGCGCGGCCCCGCGATCACGGCCTGGGCGGCGCGGCGCTGCGCTTCGGTCATCTGATCGGGCGGGATCGGGCGAAGTCGGTCACTCATGGTCGGCGTGGCGAAAGTGTCTAGACGGAAAAATATTCGCACAGCTTCCGGCAAAGATCAAAGGAATCCCGCCCCTTCGCCCTTATTGTCAAACGTCAATTCTTCCTCGAAGGGGGCAGCCATGAGCCATATCATCCATCGCAGCTTGCGCCAGACACCGCCGGTGGCGGTGGCGGCCAGCGGCGTGACCATCCGCGACAGCAGCGGCAAGACCTATATCGACGCCAGCGGCGGCGCGGCGGTGTCCTCGCTCGGGCACGGCCATCCGCACGTGATCGCGGCGATGCACCGCCAGATCGACCAGTGCGCCTACGCGCATACTGCCTTCTTCACCACCGAGCCGGCCGAGGAGCTGGCGGCCAGGCTGGTGGCGCAGGCGCCCGCCGGCATGAACTCGGTCTACCTGGTTTCGGGTGGCTCGGAGGCGATGGAAACGGCGCTGAAGCTGGCGCGCCAGTACTTCGTCGAGGGCGGCGAGGAGCGCCGCAGCCTGTTCATCGCGCGCCGCCAGAGCTACCACGGCAACACGCTGGGTGCGCTGGCGGTCGGCGGCAACGAGTGGCGCCGCAAGCCCTTCGCGCCGCTCCTGATGGAGGTGCCGCGGGTGGCGCCCTGCTACGAATACCGCGACCGCGGCGAACGCCAGACCCAGGCCGAGTACACCGCCAGCCTGCTCGACGAGCTGGAAACCGCCATCATCAAGGTCGGCCCGGACAGGGTGATCGGCTTCGTGGCCGAACCCGTGGTCGGCGCGACCGGCGGCGCGATCCCGCCCACCCCCGGCTATTTCAAGGGGGTGCGCGAGATCTGCGACCGCCACGGCATCCTGTTCATCGCCGACGAGGTGATGTGCGGGATGGGCCGCACCGGCACCATGTTCGCGATCGAGCAGGACGGCATCGCGCCCGACATCGTCGCGGTCGCCAAGGGGCTGGGCGCCGGCTACCAGCCGATCGGTGCGGTGCTGGCGCAAGGCGCCATCGTCGAGCGCCTGCGCCACGGCAGCGGCAGCTTCCTGCACGGCCACACCTACATCGGCCATCCGGTGGCGGCGGCGGCGGCGCTGGCGGTGCAGGAAGTGATCGAGCGCGACGGCCTGCTGCAGCAGGTGCAGCGGCGCGGCGCCACGCTCAAGCGCATGCTGGGCGACGTCTTCGGCCAGCACGAGCACGTCGGCGACATCCGCGGGCGCGGGTTGTTCGTCGGGATCGAACTGGTGCGCGACCGCGCGACCAAGGAACCGTTCGCGCCGCAGCGCCGGCTGCACGCGGCGATCAAGAACGAGGCGATGGCGCGCGGGCTGATGGTGTATCCGATGGGCGGGACCATCGACGGCCAGCGCGGCGACCACATCCTGCTGGCGCCGCCGTTCATCGTCAGCGCGTCGGATCTGTCGGAGATCGTGGCGCGGCTGGCCGAGGCGGTGGATGCGGCGCTGGTGGCGTGAAGGCGTAGGATGGGCACTCCGTGCCCACGCGGAACGATGAGCTAACGAGACGCCCATGCCACCGTTAGCCGATGATCATGTGATCCGCGTCGAAGAGAGCAGCCGCAACGCGTACGTTCGCGTGGGCACGGGGTGCCCACCCTACAGATGCGTTTCGTGGTCCCTTTACTTCGGAAACGCCACCACTTCCGCCTGCTGCTCGCCCAGGCCAGCGATCCCCAGGCGCAGCTTGTCGCCCTTCTTGAGGAAGCGCTGCGGCGTGCGGCCCATGCCGACGCCCGGCGGAGTGCCGGTGGTGATGATGTCGCCGGGTTCGAGGGTCATGAAGCGCGAGACGTAGCTGACGATCTGCGCCACCGTGAACACCATGGTCGACGTATTCCCGGTCTGCATGCGCTTGCCGTTCACTTCGAGGTAAAGGTCGAGGTCCTGCACGTCGAAGATCTCGTCGCGCGTGACCAGGAAGGGGCCGACCGGGCCGAAGGTGTCGAAGCCCTTGCCCTTGTCCCACTGCGAGCCCATCTCGAACTGGCAGGCGCGCTCGGAGACGTCGTTCACCACGCAGTAGCCGGCGACGAACTTCAGCGCGTCCTCTTCGCTCACGTACTGCGCGCGTGTGCCGATCACCACGCCCAGCTCGACTTCCCAGTCGGTCTTCTTCGCGCCTTTCGGCAGCTGGATCGGGTCGTCCGGGCCGTTCAGGCAGCTGATGGCCTTGCTGAAGACCTCCGGTTCCTTCGGCACCGGTGCGCCGGTCTCCGCCGCGTGGTCGGCGTAGTTCATGCCGATGGCGATGAACTTGCCGATGCCGGCCACCGGCACGCCCAGGCGCGGATTGCCGCGTACCAGCGGCAGGGTCTTCCAGTCGACCTTGGCCAGCTTGCGCAGCGCCCTGTCGCCCAGCACGGAAGCATCGATATCGGCAACCACGCCGGACAGGTCGCGCAGGCGCCCTTCTTCGTCGAACAGGCCCGGCTTCTCCTTGCCCGGGCGGCCATAGCGCACCAATCTCATGTCACTCTCCTGTCGTTTGTCCGCGCGCGCCGATGCACGCGCCAAAGCGGCGAATGATACCCGACTTATTTCTTGAGGGTCAGCAGGTAGGCGCTCATGTCGATCGCATCGCGCTCGCTCACGCCCATCGCCGGCATCGCGGTGCCGGGGTCGATCGACTGCGGGTCGCGGATCCAGCGCACCAGGTTGGCCTGGTTGTTCGGCAGCTTGCCGCCGATGTACTGGCGGTCGCCCAGGTCTTCGAGCGTGCGGCCGACGTAGACCTCGGAGCCGGTCACGCCGGGAATCATGTGGCAGGCGCGGCAGGCGTATTGCGACAGCGCGATGCGCCCGCGCTCGGGATCGCCCTGCACGCCGGCCGGCGCCGGCTTGTCGCCGCAGCCGGCCAGCAGCGCCAGCAACGCCAGCAACCCCGGCAAAGGCGTGGCGAACAGGACGCGCCTCATCGCGCAGCCTCCCGCGGCGGCGACGCCGCTGCCGTCGCCTCCGCGTAACCGCGCGCGGACAGGCGCGGCAGCGTCTGCACGAAGGCCACCACGGCCCACAGTTCGTCTTCGTTCATGTGAAACTCCCAGGCCGGCATCCCGCTCATCTTGATGCCGTGGCGGGTGATCCAGTACAGCTCCCGCGGCTTCCAGCGCTTGCTGGCGTCGACCAGGGGGCCGGGCAGCGGCTGCATGCTCTGCCCGATCGGCGACTGGGCGACACCGGGCGCGCCGTGGCATTGCACGCAATTGTCGCGGTACAGCGCCGCGCCCAGCGCCACCTGCCGCGCGTCGCCCAGTTGCGGCGCCGCGATCTCGCGCGCATGCCGCCGCACCGAGTAATGCATGCCCGATTCGAGCAGGGTGTAGACCGGCTGCAGGTGCAGGGAAGTCGCGCTGATGTCGTACCAGCCCGCGCGCAGCACCACCGCGCCGGCGGCCGCGGCCGCAAGCCCGGCCACGACCAGGGTCGCGGCGGCGGTTTTCAGGATCAGGCGCTGGCGGTTCGAAGGCATCGGTTCCTGGGACTGGGGGTGCACACGGTTGAAAATTAGATATTGTCTTTCTTGTATTATAAAGAGACACCAGTTTTCCGTCGGATCGAACCGTGCGCATGTATTTACCTCGACTTCAGCTCCCCTCCCGTCCCTGCGCCCTGCTCCTGTGCGCACTGGCGCTGGCCGGCTGCGGCAAGGGCGAGGAACCCACGCCGCGCGTCTCCGGCGGCGATCCTGAGCAGGGCCGGCGCCTGATGGCGCAGTACCAGTGCGCGGCCTGCCACCAGATCCCGGAAGTGCCGGGCGCGCACGGCAATGCCGGTCCGCCGCTCGAGGGCTTCGGCCGCCGCAGCTACATCGCCGGCGGCATCCCGAACCTGCCGGACGAACTGGTCCGCTGGCTCGACAATCCGCAGGCGCTCAAGCCCGGCAGCCCGATGCCGGACGTCGGCGTGTCTCCCGCCGAAGCGCGCCACATGGCGGCCTACCTGTATTCACTGCAATGAGCGCTGCAATGAGCGCGCCGCTGCAATCGGTCCTGCATCCCGCCGGCCCCGACGCGGGCATCATCTCGCAGTTCGCCTGGGTGCTGTTCGCCGGCGGCGCGGTCATCTTCGTGGCGGTGATGGCGCTGATGGTGCTCAGCCTGCGCCGCAGCGCGCGCCCGGTCACGCCGCGCTGGTGGATCTTCGGCGCCGGTTTCGCCTTCCCGGTGGTGGTCCTCAGCGCGCTGCTGATCTGGAGCACCTGGCGCAGCGCCGAGCTGACGCCGCAGACCTCGAAAGGCGCATTGACGATCGGCGTCACCGCCAAGATGTGGTGGTGGGAAGTGCGCTACCACGACCCGGCCAGCGGACGCGAGATCGCCAGCGCCAACGAAATCCGGATTCCGGTCGGACGCCCGGTCTACCTGGGCCTGACCTCGACCGACGTGATCCACAGCCTGTGGGTGCCGGCCCTGAACGGCAAGATGGACACCGTCCCCGGCCGCGTCACCGGCCTGACCCTGCGCGCCGACAAGCCGGGCGTCTACCGCGGCCAGTGCGCCGAGTACTGCGGCGAGCAGCACGCGCGCATGGCGCTGCACGTGGTGGCGATGCCGCCCGAGGAATTCGACCGCTGGCTGGCGCGCCAGGCCCAGCCGGCCGCCGCACCGAACAATGCGCTGGTCGAGCGCGGCCGCGCCGCCTTCCTGGAACAGCGCTGCCAGGCCTGCCATACGATCCGCGGCGTGGCAGGCAACGCCCGTCTCGGCCCCGACCTGACCCACGTCGGCAGCCGCCTGCACATCGCCGCCGGCACGCTGCGCAACCACCGCGGCACGCTGGCCGGCTGGATCGCCGATCCGCAGGCGATCAAGCCGGGCGCGCGCATGCCGGCCGCCGCCGATCTCGACGGCGAGACCCTGCATGCGCTCGCCGCCTATCTCGAGCAGTTGAAATGACCGATACCCAGACCAGTTCGCCCGACGCATTGCCAAGCTCATTGCCCAGCTCATTGCCCCGTCCGGCGCAGGAATTCCCGCGGCTGGAAAAAGCCTGGGTGACACCCAAGGGTTGGCGCTTCATCACCACCGTCAACAACACCAACATCGGCCTGTTCTACATCGGCACCGCCCTGCTGTTCTTCCTGCTGGCCGGCGTGCTGGGCCTGTTGATGCGGGCCCAGCTCGCGGTGCCGGACAACGCGCTTCTCTCGCCCTCGACCTACAACCAGGTCTTCACGATGCACGGCAGTGTGATGATGTTCCTGTTCGCGATCCCGATCGTCGAGGCGCTGGCCGTCTACCTGCTGCCCAACATGCTCGGTGCGCGCGACCTGCCCTTCCCGCGCCTGTCCGCCTACGCCTTCTGGGCCTATGCGATCGGCGGCCTGGCCTTCTTCTGCACCCTGTTCGTCGGCCTGGCGCCGGACGGCGGCTGGTTCATGTACCCGCCGCTCACCAGCAAGGAGTATTCGCCCGGCCTGAACGCCGACTTCTGGCTGCTCGGGATCGGCTTCATCGAGATCTCGGCGATCGCCGGCGCGATCGAGCTGATCGTCGGCATCCTGTTCACGCGTGCGCCGGGCATGTCGCTGTCGCGCATGCCGGTGTATGCCTGGGCCATGCTGGTGGTGGGCATCATGATCGTGTTCGCCTTCCCGGCCGTGATCGCCGGCACCGCGCTGCTGGAAATGGAACGCGCCTTCGACTGGCCCTTCTTCAACGCCGAGCGCGGCGGCGATCCGATCCTCTGGCAGCACCTGTTCTGGTTCTTCGGCCACCCCGAGGTCTACATCATCTTCCTGCCGGCGGCCGGCATGGTCTCGACCATGATCCCGACCATCGCCGGCAGCCCGCTAGTCGGCCGGCGCGCCATCATCGTGGCGCTGGTCGCGGTCTGCTTCTTCAGCTTCGCGCTGTGGGCGCACCACATGTTCACCGCAGGCCTGGGGATCATGACGATGAGCTTCGTGTCGGCGGCCAGCATGGCGGTCGCGGTGCCGACCGCGATCCAGGTGTTCGCCTGGATCGCCACGCTCTGGCGCGGCAAGGTCGCCATGACGGCGCCGGCGCTGTTCCTGGCCGGCTTCATGTTCATCTTCGTGCTCGGCGGCCTGACCGGCGTGATGGTGGCCCTGCTGCCCTTCGACTGGCAGGTGCACGACACCTATTTCATCGTCGCCCACTTCCACTACGTGCTGATCGGCGGCATGGTATTCCCGGTGTTCGCCGGCATGTACTACTGGATCCCGCTGATCAAGGGCCAGCGCATGTCCGAGCGCGTCGCGCGCTGGGCCTTCTGGCTGATGTTCGGCGGCTTCAATCTCGCCTTCTTCCCGATGCACATCAGCGGCCTGTTCGGCATGCCGCGCCGGGTCTACACCTATCCGGCCGAGATGGAATGGGGCACGCTGAACATGCTCTCCACGGTCGGCGCCTTCGTCTTCGCGGCCGGGGTGCTGGTGTTCGCCGTCGACCTGGTGCGCAGCCAGCGCCGCCCGTCGCGCGATCCGGGCAATCCGTGGAACGCCTCGACGCTCGAATGGCTGCCTTCCGGCGACTACGCCACGCGCAGCATTCCGCACGTTCACTCGGCCGACCCACTCTGGGACCAGCCGAACCTGGCGAAGGAAGTCGAGGCCGGCCAGCACTACCTGCCCGGCAGCGCCAGCGGCCTGCGCGAGACGATCGCGACCAGCCCGATCGCGGCGCGCCCGACCTACCTGATGATCCTGCCCGCCGACAGCTGGCTGCCCCTGATCGCCGCCGCCGGCACCGCCGGTTTCTTCCTGCTGATGACAGTGAAGCTGATGTGGTTGGCCTGGGCCTGCGGCATCACGGCGGTCGGCGCCGTCATCGCCTGGCTGTGGCAATCGGACCGCAAGCCGCCGATCGTCGAGGCACGGGTGTCGGACAAGCTGGTGCTGCCGGTGGGCGCGAAGGGCGTGCGTTCGCACTCGTGGTGGGGAACGCTCATCATGCTGGTGGTCGACGCCATCATCTTCGCGTCGCTGGCCTTTGCCTACATCCACATCTCGATGCGCCTGGTGGTGTGCCCGCCACCCTCGGCCGGGCTGCCCGATCCGATCTGGCAGATGCTGTCGAGCGCCCTGCTGCTCACCGGCTCGGCGTTGATGTTCTGGGCCACGCGTTCGGTCGGCAAGCGGCGCCTGCCCTGGCTGGCGCTGGCGGCCACCGCCTGCGTGGTGCTGGCCTTCCTGGCCGACTTCCACGGTTATCAACTCGCCGGCCTGGCGCCGCGCCGGCTGGCCTGGAGCGCGACCATCGCGGCGATGCTGACCTACCAGGGCCTGCACGTGGTGCTGCTGGCGATCGTCGGCCTGTACCTGGCCGCGCGCGGCTGGAGCGGACGCCTCACCGCGCACAGCCGCGCCACCCTCGACAACTCGGCACTGATCTGGCACTACGCCACGCTGCAGGGCATCGCCGCGGCGCTGATCGTGCACATCGTGCCCCTGCTGATGGATTGACGATGCGCGAACACTTCCTACGCAAGCTGTTGCGCGGCACCCTGCCGCTGCTGGTCTGGGCGGCGCACTTCGCCGCCTGCTACGTGTTCGTCGCCGCCCAGTGCAGCCCGGCGGGCTACGTGCCGGGCTATCCGCAGCGCCTGCCGCTGGCATTGATCACGGCGGCGGCGCTGGCGGCCTGCGCCCTGCTCGGGTGGAAGTGGAAGAACACCCTGCGCCACGCCGACGAGCGCACCGCGCTGCTCCACTGGGCGGCGGGCGGGACGGCGGTGCTCGCCTTTATCGGGATTTTATGGACGTCGGTGCCGATGTGGTTCATCCAGGGGTGCCGATAACAAGCGTGTATTGTTGGCTGCAACCGTAGGGTGGGCACGCCGTGCCCACGCGGACGCTGGCGCAGTGTTGTCGGTGTTCCAGCCGAAGCACACGTACCGTTGCAGACGGTGTCGAATGGTCATTCGATAGCGCCAACAATGTTCGATTAGCGCGGCAAGCAATGCGGCCAACACTATTCGACCATCCGCGTGGGCACGGGGTGCCCACCCTACATTTATCTGGCCGCGGGCCGCACGCGCCACACTACGTTGCCGACGTCGTCGGCCACCAGCAAGGCGCCCCGCTTGTCGATCGCCACGCCCACCGGACGCCCCATCGCATTGCCGTCCCCGTCGACGAAACCACGCAGGACCTCGACCGGCATGCCGCTCGGCTTGCCGTTTTCGAAAGGCACGTAGACCACGTTATAGCCCGACAGCGGCTTGCGGTTCCACGAGCCGTGCTGGCCGATGAAGGCGCCGCTGGCGTAGGCCGGGCCCAGTCGGGCGCCCTCGGCGAAGGCGAGGCCGAGCGCCGCGACGTGGGCGCCGAGCGCGTAGTCGGGCGCGATCGCCTTTGCCACCATCTCCGGGCGCTGCGGCCTGGCGCGCTCGTCGACGTGCTGGCCGTAGTAGCTGTACGGCCAGCCGTAGAAAGCCCCGTCCTGCACCGAGGTGAGATAGTCGGGCACCAGGTCGCTGCCGATCTCGTCGCGCTCGTTCACGACCGTCCACAGTGCGCCGGTTTGGGGTTCCCAGGCCATGCCGTTCGGGTTGCGCAGGCCGGAAGCGAACAGGCGCGTGCCGCCGGTCTTGACGTCGACCTCGAGGATGGCGGCGCGGTTGACCTCGTTCTTCATGCCGTTCTCGCCGACGTTGCTGTTCGAGCCGACGCTCGCGTACAGCTTGCCGCCGTCGCGGCTGGCGAGGATGTTCTTGGTCCAGTGGTGGTTCAGCCCGGCCGGCAGCGGCGCCAGCTGCTGCGGGGCGGCGGCGATGGCGATGGCGGTCGCGCCTTCCCTGTAGGGCACGCGCACGATGGCGTTGGCGTTGGCGATGTAGAGCGTGTCGCCCACCAGCGCCATGCCGAAGGGCGAATGCAGGCCTTGCAGGAAGACGCTGCGGGTTTCGGCCACGCCGTCGCCATCGGCATCGCGCAGCAGGGTGATGCGGTCGGCGCTCGGCACGCCCGCCCCCGCTTTGGCCATTACCTTGCCCATCACCCAGGTACGCAGGCCGGCCTTTTTCGTTTCCGGCGTTTGCGGCTTGTTCGATTCCGCCACCAGCACGTCGCCGTTGGGCAGCACGTAGAGCCAGCGCGGATGGTCCAGGCCGGTGGCCATGGCGTTCACCTCCAGTCCCGGCGCCGCCTGCGGCTTGCCGCCTTGCGGCCAGCCCTTGGCCGGCGCGATGTCGACGGTCGGGATCAGGGTTTTCCGGGGCGCCGGCAGTTGCGGGGAAGGACCGACGTCGGCATTGACCGGCAAGGTGGAACGGTCGCCGCAGCCGGCGAGCGTGACCAGCGCGGAAGCGGCGGCGGCGAGGATGGCGAGGGCTGGACGGCGCATGGGTTTCTCCTGGATCGGACGGAACGGCCGTGGCCGATTCTAGCGAAAACGACAATACCGTTCCGCTCGATACCAAAGAGAAACCCGTCTCGGCTGACGCTGCGCGCTCACGCCGGCTCACCTGCCTCCTCGACCGCTTCCTCGACCGCGTCCTCAGCCGCCAGCGCGGCCGGCGCGCCCCGTGTGACATGCCAGCGCCGCAAGTGCGCCAGCAGGCCCGGCAGCTGCAGCAGCACCAGGGCGCCGAAGGCGACGCGGTAGGCCAGCGCCGGGTAGTGGCCGGCCGCGTCCGGCGCCCACAGCCCGATCAGGAGGCCAAAGCCGGCCTGCACCAGGAAGGCGCCCACGAAGATCAGGAGGTTCAGGCAGGTGGCCGCGCGCCCGGTCAGTTCGCGCGGCATGCTCTGGGCGACGATCGCGTACTCGATGCCGGTGATCGTGCCCACCAGCGTGAACAGCACCGACAGCAGCTGGTAGCTCGGCGCATAGCCGACCACGAAGGCCGCCTGCACCAGCACGAACAACGCGATGCCGCAGCCGGCCACGTCGAGCGGCCTGATGCCGCGCCGCCCCGCCCACTCGGTGATCATGCCGACCGCGATCGCGCCGAAGATCACCGCCGCCATCCCCATGTACAGCAGGTAGGCCACTGCGTCGTTCGGGAAGCGCGCCACGTCCGACAGCCAGCGCCCGATCCACAGCCCCTGGATGCCGAAGAACACCGCGTGCGGGATCAGCACCAGCGAGATCGTGGTACGGAAGGTCGGCGTGCGCACCACCTCGCGCAGCGACTGCAGCACCGGCGGCCGCGCACCGGCCGGTTTGCCGCTCGGCGGGGCCAGCAGCCAGATCGCCGCGCCGGTGGCGGTGATCAGGACGCCGAGGATGAGGAACAGGCCGCGCCAGTCGGTGTATTCGAGCGCCATGCGCACCGGCATGGTGCTGGAAGCCGCGCCCAGGCCGCCGACGGCGATCAGGTAGCCGTGCACCGAAGGCAGCTTGCTCGGCGCGATCCAGGTCGAGATCGCCTTGACCGCCGACATGAAGCAGCCGCCCAGGCCGCAGCCGAGGATGGCGCGCGCCAGCACCAGCTGGCCGAAGCTCTGGCCGCGCGCGAACAGCAGCGCGCCCAGCGCGGCGACCAGCATCAGCGCCAGCTGCACCTTGCGCGGACCGTAGCGGTCGAGCGCGATCCCGACCGGCAGCTGCACCAGCGCGAACGCGAAGAAGAAGGCGCTGGTCAGCAGGCCGAGCTGGCCGGGCGTCAGCGCCAGCGCCCGGAGCAGGTCCGGCGCCAGCACCGCGTTCACGTTGCGCAGCAGGGAAGACAGGTAGTGTCCGAGCGCGAAAGGCAGGAACACGTAGCAGAAAACCGCCACGCCGGACAGGCGTGGCGGATGCGGATCGACGCCCATGGCGGCCGGGATTTACGCGGCGCTCGGCTGGCTGTCGCTGGCGCGGCCGTCGTGGCTGCGCGCCGGCGCGATCGGGATCACGCGGCCGGCCGGGCCATGGCAGCCGGCGTCGCCGCCTTCCTCCTCGAAGAAGAACTTCTTGCGTCCGAAGGCCGGTTTCAGGTGGTCGAGCCAGGTGGCGTCGGGATCGTACTTGGCGAAGAAAGGTTTCCTCACCCACTCCGGATTGCGGGCCTGCAGGAACTGCAGCGCGAACAGCTTTTCGCCGTTGATCGTCACTACCCCGTCGATCACGACCTTGCCGGGGAAGGCGCTCATCGAGGGGCCGCGCACGGTGCGCGACAGGCCCGAGACCATCGAGTAGGCCGACTGGAAGATTTCGTGAGCGCGCGCCAGCGGCAGCGCGAAATAGTCGCGCGGGCCGGTATCGCGCTCGACGAACATGTAATACGGGATCGCGCCCAGGCGCACGCCGGTGGTCCACAGCTCGGCCCAGCTCTTCGGGTCTTCGTTGATGTGGCGGATCAGTGGACCCTGCATACGCAGCGTGGCGCCGGTGCCGACGATGCGCTTGACGGCCTGCTGGGCGATCGGATGACGCAGCTCGACCGCGTGGTTGTAGTGGCCCATGATGGCGAGGTTCTTGCCGGCGTTGACCACGCGCTCGAACAGGCGCATCAGGTCGTCGGAATCCTTGTCCGAGACGTAGCGTTGCGGCCAATAGGCCACCGACTTGGTGCCGATGCGGATGTTCTGGATATGGGCCAGCTCGGGCGCCAGCAGCGGCTCCAGGAACTCGGCCAGCGAGCGCGTGTTCATGATCATCGGGTCGCCGCCGGTGATCAGGACGTCGGTCACGTCGGGATGGGTTGCCAGGTAGGACACCAGCTCGTTGCATTCGCGCGCGTCGAACTTCATGTCGTCCATGCCGACGAACTGCGGCCAGCGGAAGCAGAAGGTGCAGTAGGCGTGGCAGGTCTGGCCCGAGCTCGGGAAGAACAGCACGGTTTCCTTGTACAAGTAGTGTACGAAAGCGTCTGAACTAAACCGGGCGGTTGAAGCCCATTTCTTGACAGAATGCCGAATCACCGGAAAATACCCCCTATGCACTTCCTGCAAGCGTTGAAGTGTTGCAAACTAAGCAACAAATTTCGGGCCTGTGTGGGCGTAAGCTGAAAAGCCGCCCGGATAGCTGAGCAAATCACCAAGTTCAGTTTTCAAAAAAGGCTGGCGAAAATCAGCCAACCGCCACCGTTCGGCACTAGGAAAAGGTGCCCGGTTCATGTGCGATAGCCGAACAAATAAAAAGTGTAACAACGCTTGACAAGTCAACGGTTTCTTGACTTATAAGGCTGAGTGTGCTATACTGTTGTTATCTGGAGCTTCCCGTAGTTTCCTACCGGCTCCAACCCGATAGAAGCGTTCGCTTTTGTCGTCAGCGTGAAATCAATCGATTCCACTTAATTATTTCTTTTCAAGGAAAGGCATCGCTATGCTTAATCAATTCGCAGCACCGGGCTTCGGGAAACCGCTACGCCCGCCCCAGTTTTACACCACCGTCGATAGCATTATCCGCACGTTAAAGCCATACGCAACGCTACGCGCAATCGCTGAAAGGTTGAATGCAGTCGGCCTAACAACACCCAGCGGCAAGTCTTGGACCCGTCAATCGGTTTCGTGCTACACGCGCAAACGCAGTTTTTAATTCAACTTCATAAGGAATCATCACATGACAAATAAAGCAATCCCAGCGGCAAAGCTAACGAGCGAAGTGATTTCGCAAGATGCACAAGCCGCCGAAGTACCGGCAATCGAAGCAGGCCAGCCGAAGGTAATTAGCCTAGTTGGACCAAGCTATCGAATCTTGGCTCAAGTCGTCGCACTGGCTCGCCAAGGTTTTACCTTTGACTCCAACGTTCCCGTCAATCTGTTCCCTGCAACCGGCCAGATTGATCTGACTATGGTACTCGGCGATCCTGAGAAAGCAGACGTGGACGAAGCAGCGAAACTAATGGCTGATGCATTCGAACTTGAACGGTACACAGCCGAACAACTTGAAAAAGCCGCCGCCAGCCAACGTGCCGAAGAAGTAGCACGCGTAGCCAAGCAAGCGGAAATTGCCGCCCAGATCGCAGAAGCAGAAAAAGTAGTTCGTGCTTTGAAGCGCCAGATCGACAAAGTAGCAGCTTAACACCCCGCCTACCGCTTATCCGGTAAATCGGGTAACGCACCAATCGGCCACCCGGCCAATAGTATCACCAAAACCAGACGTTCGAATTGTCGTGCAACCCGATACGGGATTGTTACGCCCGTTTTACGTCTGGAATTTACTTAAAGGAAAGAAGATGGAAAGTAGAAAACCAATTGGCATTGCTAACAGCCGCCGCCAGCGGCTAACAACGCGTTCAGGCGAAGTCCTTGAAAGGGCTTACGTCTTTCTATCTGCCGAGGCATGGAACGATTTGAGAGAAATCTGCACCGTGCATGAATGCAGTAATTCAAAAGCAATTGAAATGTTAATCAACAAAGCCAAAGATGGCTACTCAAAGGATGATAATGACACAACTCGCACTCGTATCAAGTAATACCGTTGAAGCAGCGCCAGCCGCCCCGTTAGAGGAATATACGGAATCAGAGCGTAAGCTAATTTCTGATTATCAAGCGGCCCTTGAAGTAGGGCGTTACTTCAAGTTCCATAACGCCGCCAGCCCAGTGACCCGCCTTATTTCTGGCGACGATCCTACGCAACCGCTGCCGTTGTCTTTCTTGGTGGATGACTTCGTGGACTTCTGCCGGGAACAGGGGCGCAGACCGCCCCGTAAGCTACCGTCTGTTGGCTATCTGGCCTACAACCTGCAAACGGTTACGGGCACGATTTTCAAGCCCAAAGGCACGCCGTTGGTGCGTGCGAAGCAGTCCCGCCATAGGTACGTGAACACGTTCAAAGCCTTTGAGCCTGCACGCCCGGCGTTGCCACTGTCCCGGCACTTTCATGCCCTTATGGAAGGTATGTTCCCCGATGCGGTAGAGCGTCACACGTTCCAACAATACGTGGCCCATATGATGCAATGCCCGGAAATCCGCCCATCGTGGCATCCAATGCTTCTATCTGAAACCGGCACGGGCAAAGGGTTTCTGTTTGAATCAATTCTGACGCCGCTATTGTGCGGGCAAACCAGTTTGCTTAAAAAGTACAGCGAGCTAACCGGGCGATTCGCTAATGTCATGCGGGATTGCATTCTGATTCAATTGGATGATTGCAAATCAAAAAGGGCCGACGTTCAGACGCAGCTAAAATCGTTAATGTCAGAAGAGCGCGTATTGCTGGAACAGAAGAATCAAGCTGCCGGTATGGTAGTTACCTACGCCCGCTTTTTCCTTGCCAGTAATGAGGAAGTCCCGCTTGAGATTGACGACACGGAACGCAGGTGGTGGATTCCAAAACGGCTAGGCTATTCCAACGGCCTAACCGGCGATGACGGCCGCAAACAACGTAAGCGTGAAGTTATTCAGCCGCTTGCCGATTGGCTGAAATTGGACGGTGCACTAGAAGCCGTTCATGCTTACTTCATGGCCTATGATCTGGAACACTTCGATGCCAAAACGCCGCCTATGACAGCCACATTGCACGAACAGATTGCCAAGTCCGTTACTGTAGAACAGAGTTTTGCACTGGATTTCCTAGCCGACCATCAAACGAAAGTAGTAAAGTCGGAAGAACTAAGCAAAGCGTTCTTGGAAGCAAGTTTGACGAAGCCGGGCTATCAATTAATCAGTCAGCTATTTGCAGACGCCGGTTATCGGTCAGAGTCGCTTACCGTCGCTGGGAAAAAAACGCGTTGGTGGATTCCTGCCGCGATGACAAAAGCCGAAGCCGAAGCGATTGCAACAGCCCAGCTTCCAATTATCGACCCGGATTATCCGTTCTGAGTGGGCCGGGAACACACACAGAACACACGAAACACACACGCAGAACACACGCCCGCCCTATGAAGAACGGACGAAACAGACGACTTGCGATTTACTACTAATAATGTCCAAGTCGTACACCAAGAAAGGATTTCAAATGAGTATTACATCAGTAGCAGAACGCACGGCATTGGCAAAGTTTGCCAAGCTACCATTCGACATTAAGCCGTCGCAAACATTCGCCCCGCTGCTAACAAGCAACTACCGGGACGGTGCGGGCGTGGAGCTAATCGGCAAGCCCGACGCCCTTTGTACGCAAGCCCACTGCTACACGTACATTGAATCGAAAGCCGGGCGTCTTAATCACCACCCTGACAAGGCAAGTAGCCATCGTGCATTACAGGACGAATACACTAGCCGCACGTTCGATATGCGTGAGAAGTCCTACGCGTTCCTGACAGACTACTTCTACCGCAACAGCCCGGTATTTCTGCACGACCACGCTTTTAACCAGTCGCTGTTTAAGGTGCTGGCGATGCAAACCCAGTACGGATGGGAACGCTACTTGGTGGTTTTCGCGCAGAACCCAAAGTCGGTAGACGCCCAGCGATACGCCGAAGCCGGGCTTGTTTGGTGCACACTCGCCACTCTGGAAACCATGCTAACCGTCATCGCTGCCGCTGCCGAAGGCTTTTACTTCCCGTTCTTCCTGAACGCCTACCGCAGCCATTACACCGTGACAGTCAACCCGTTCCCGAACCCAGCCCACGCCGGATTCACCCCGGAACAGGTAGCCGCCGCCAACCGTGCCCAGTTCGAAGCCGTGGTAGCCGCTCGACGTGCCGAAGCCCAGCACGCCCCGGACTTCGACCCTTTTTGACGCATTGCCGGTCAACGGGTCTTAATCGTCTGGTCGGTCTATGACAGCATGTTGGTAAGGAAAATCGCGTCCTGGCCATCTTTGCCGAATCGGCGTAGCAGGTTCTCAAGCCCGGTCTTCGTTACAATGTGTAAGTGGGAAAGCGTGAATGTACCTGAAAAGCTCCCGCCAACCGTTTTTTGGTCGCTACCGATGAAGTATTGTGCTTCGTTTGCCTGAATTGGCTCGGCAGAGTCATTGACGCCGTAATAGTCTACGACCCAAAGTGTTCCATCCGGTACAACTAGCACTGGCAACACCGCAGAACTCTGCAATGTATCCTCAATCCTGTAGTTCAAAGAAGCGGCTCTGCTAATCAACTGGTTTGACGAAGCGATTGCTTGCCCCCACTTCTCGAAGACTTCCGAATCCTTGGAGTGAAGCTTACCTTCCCCGTTAAAGCCCACCTGCGATGATGCCTTGCCGACAAATTCAGACATAGGATAGAGCGACGCACCCCCACTAAGTTCTTGAGCTTGAGCGTTGCCCATATAACTGGCCCGCCCTTTACCCATCGTATTCACTATGTGCTGGAAACTTTCCTCACGTATCCGAGGTATCCGGCTGACGAGTAGTGGGAATGACGGGCGAAGTGCTTTGCATTCAATCGCCATGTAAATATGAAAGTTTTCCCCGCAGGCCCTGCTTGCTTGAACGTCGTATTGCCGTGCTTTTCCTGTTTGGGGATCAATGTATGACCCTGCATGCGTTGCTTTAAACCCAAGTTCGCGGGCAAGGTTGTACGCGTACAGTTCCAACGCGAAATCATCTTGAGTCGCAATGAACTCCTTAAGATGCTCTTTTGTGATGGTGTCGGATGGTGTCCTACCTTCGTGCTTGATCGGCTTTTGGTTCATGGGCGTGTCTGCATTAATTACTGTCGGTACGCGCCCAGATCGCGGCTGTAAGCGTGGCCGCTGTCACATCAAGGACATCACTCGAAACGCGGCCTTCAAGCCCCTTCTTCACTTGCAGGAACTGGGCAATGATCGTACCCGCACTTTGAATCTGTGCACGTTCAAGGCCGGGTGAATTAATTGCCGAATCGACATACTCATGCACGCTTACGTTTGTCATACCACCTCCGCAGTTAAGGAGCAGGTAGTGTAACCCGGCACGAAACGTAGCGGAACAGGGCTTGTTGCGACCTCTAAACGGTCGTATAATCATCGCAATAGCAATCCACCGGAGCAAAAACGATGAAAAAGCCAGCCATTGCCTTAACGCGTGTCTCGACCACGGAGCAAGGCAAGTCCGGTCTTGGCCTTGCAGCGCAAGAAGCAGCTATCCGCAGCTTTGCAGACGCCGAAGGCTTCGAAATCGTTGAACTGTTCTCCGAAGTAGCAAGCGGTTCCCAAGGCATCGAAGACCGTGCCGGGTTGCGTGCTGCACTCGCCAAGGCTAAGAAGCTCCGCTGTGCTGTCATCGTTAGCAAGCTTGACCGCCTGAGCCGTGATGTAGCGTTCATATCGGGGCTTATGTCGCGTGGAGTCCCGTTCATCGTTGCCGAACTGGGAGCCGACGTTGATAGTTTCGTACTCCATCTTTTCGCCGCATTGGGCGAGAAAGAACGCCGCATGATCGGTGCACGTACCAAAGCAGCACTTGCCCCGATGGTAGGCACCGGCAAGCTGGGCAACCGGACCAATCTCGCAGACGCTCAAGCCAAGGGCCAAGCCGCTAACGCTGCCCGTGCTGCCGAGTTCGCCGCTAAAGTTCTGCCAACCATCATGCAAATGCGTTCGCAGAAGATGACCCTTGACCAAGTAGCCGAAGAACTGAACGCCCGGAACGTCCCTACGTTGAACGGTGCATCGTGGCACAAGTCCACTGTCTCGCGTCTGCTCAAATCCGCCGCCTGATTGTTAGCCTAGCGTTGCGCTCCTGGCCGCTGCCACAACAAACGCTCAAGCACCCATTCGCCTTTCGATACGAACGGCATGATCCACGGTTCGTTCTCCTTTGAGAAGACAAAACGTTTGCTGTTGTAGGCAGTACGTCGATTAATCTGCTTCACCGCAGCGCCCACAGCGTCGACATATAAGCCGTTTTGAACCGGGTGCCGTGTAGCCCAAAGTGCAATCGAACTAGAGATAGGGAAGGTAAGTTCTGACAGCGGACTCCCGATCCCTTCATGTTCGAAGAAGAAGACGGGGTTGTCCGAGGTGAGGTATTGCTGCTTCCCGCTATAAAGGAAGACCCAGTTCATCGATAGCAAAGCGTCTTCAACACTACCTTCGTCAGTGAGGTTGAAACTGTCGTACCACAAGTGCGCTGGCGGGGCTTCCTTCACCCTCTCGATGTATGCCTTGGCCTTGCTTCTCACTTCTTCCCCCCGTACTCGGAACGTTGGTTCAGCTTCGATTAGGGCATCGATTTCAGACATTAAGTTGTCGTGTACTTCGTCTGCTACCGAAGGCATCCGCTTCAATGCTCGCTCACGTCCTGTAGGCACGCGTTTCCACATGACGGTTATGTACTTCGCCAAAGTGCTTCGTTCGGCATTAGAGAGCGCCTGTTTTGACAGCACTTTTTGAAAGACTGGCAACGTTGGCTGTTCAACTTGCAAGTTCAGGTTTTCTTCGACAGCATCTGAGTACATGCCAACTTCGGCTCCAATGTTTTCGACCGTAGTCGCGTGGCTCTTTAGTGTCTTTCGATCGTGGAACCAGACCCCACCGCTGTTGTTGGCAAACATGCGGAGGTACGCCCGTGGAATGTAGTGATTGCCCATGTTTATGTCTGCGATGGTGGAGGTCAGTCGGCTTACCTGAGTCGGGTACAGAAGGCATCGTACCGTACCGGAACTCCTAACGCTACCACATCAGTTTCCATTGGGCCTTGTAAAGCCTCCCACAGCCCCGTCACGGGGCGAACGGCTGACGGTTGCGGGAAAGTGCCCGCGTATATTTTAAAACGCCCCACGGCCTTTTAATTACGACCCGTTTTCCGTATTAACAGCCGAGTTCGAAACATGGGATTTTCCGATTCCGGCCCGTAGATATAAATTTCAATCCGCCGCAGCCGTTTCCGTCTTGGCCCGTGTGCCCGATTTTTTTTTGGTAGTTTTTACGGCCGTAGGAACTCGTACCGCAAGTTTGTGATGCCGAACCTCTCCTGCACCCGCTCGGCGCTCCATTCTTTGCCCCGCATCTTCTCCGGGCGCAGTTCGGGAAACTCCTGTCGGACCACTGCATGCAGGACAGTTCGCCGTGTCCAACGTTGCCCGATGAAATCGAGAATAAGTTC
This sequence comes from Massilia haematophila, assembly GCF_042647645.1. Taxonomy (NCBI): domain Bacteria; kingdom Pseudomonadati; phylum Pseudomonadota; class Betaproteobacteria; order Burkholderiales; family Oxalobacteraceae; genus Massilia; species Massilia haematophila. Next base: position 3,590,436 of record NZ_JBHRVV010000001.1, read on the forward strand.
GCCTGGGGCTTGTTTGCCTGTAAGAGTGTAAGTCAGCCGTAAATAGCGCATAATTCCTCCGCTGCGTATTTACACCCAAGTTAGCATACGACGGCGACACCGCAACTATCAACCTCTCTAGGTTCCGTTGTCTGCTGTACCTCCGCCTTCCGTCGCGTGCCCCTGCCGTTAGGCGTCGTCAGCGTGCCGATTCGAGTGATGATGATGCCCGGCTTCGCTAAGAGCTTCTCAACCGTTGATGCCGTAGCGTTCGCCGCTTCCAAGTCTGGAATCTCGCCTTCGCCTTCCATCGCAACGTAACCTATCTCCCCCTTCGACACGACGAACAAGGCTCTTGCTTCGTCACGCTGGATCACCAAGTAACCCCCTGCAATCCTCACCTGTACGCCCAGCCGATGCAAGAAAGCATTCGCCCGCTTGCGAGTGTTCTTGTCGGTAAGGTCGATCCTAGCCTTTAGCTCTGTCCAGTTCAGCTTATCGCCGCCCGTCAGTTCTTCTGTCAGGCGTGCAATTTCAGCTTTGAGCAGGGCTATACGCCCCTCGCCTTGCAGAACGAATCGTTCAAACGTGTCTGATTCAGGGTGCAGCGCCAGCTTGTCTGCCCAGATAGCAAGCTTGCGACGTTCTTCCAGAAGCTTACCTTCGGCCACGGTCAACTCCCGGTGAAGCTTGTCAGGATCGGGCATCACCAAGCTTAGCGCGTTCAACTCTGCCAGCATGGCCTTGAACACGTCTTCGCTTTCATCCAGTCGGACGTTCTTCGCCCCTTCGCACGTACCATAGCGACGGTTTGCGCACATTAGGTAGCGGTGGTTTCGCTTGATGATGTGCATGGCGCTGCCACACGCACCACAGAACACAAGCTTCTGCCAGACGTTGAACTCTGCCGATTGCTTCGTTACGCTGCCCGTCTTTCGCTTCCTGATAATCGCCTGTGCAGATTCAAACTTTTGCACGTCAACGACTGCCGGGAAGTAGTTCGGGATCGGTTCGCCGCCATCCTTCGGTGCCAGTTCCCCGATAGCCGCCCGGTTCTTGAGAATGTTAATAACGGCGGTGGTGCCCCAGCGTTCGCCCCGGTTGAACGTATCCCGCTTGTTAGCGTTCAAAGTCTGGGCAATGACCGTGCTCCCGTGCCCTTCAAGGCACAAATCGAAAATCTCCCGCACGGTATCGGCATGCTCGTTCTCGTGGTACTGCCCATCGTCGCCAAGCGTGAGCCAGTTGCTAACACGCTTGCCGATGTGGTGCTTCCCCGGCTCCCGTGCACGTGCAAACCGCTTCGCCCATTCGATCTTGCCAAGGTCGCTCTTTCGGGCGCTTTCCTTGTGGGCGTTATCCAAGTGCAGCACAGCTTGTAGAAGCTGCATGGTGTCCCATTCCTTCGTGAACTTCATTTCAGGCCGAAGGGTTACGACGGTTATGCCTAGCTCCGTAATGCTGGAAAGCAGCGCCACAGCTTGCATTGGCTTCATCCGCGTCAGACGATCCAAGTGTTCGATTATCAGGTAGCTATCGGATTCAATCTTCCCCGACTTAACATCGTCAATGAACTCACCTAGCGCCCCTGTTCGCACGTTGTCACCATGCAGCCCAGACACGGCCTCGTCTGCATACGTGATGGTGGATAGCTCGACGGTATGCTCCTTGCACCACTTGCGGGCTAACGTCTGCTGGCGGTCAATGGACGTACCTTGCCGCTGCATCTCACTTGAATATCTTGAATAGGAATAGGCTTTCATAGCGACGCATTGTATCAGCACCAGTACTTGTGCTGCAGGCCCTTGAGCGGGGCGTCGTTCACGCGCGGCACGTTGTGGGTCATCTGGCCGGCCGGGTGCGGGTTCATGCGCATGCGGATCGCGTGCACCAGTTTGTTTGTTGCGGCCTGGTCCTTCTTGTACAGCACCAGGTCGCGCAGCTGCTCGTATTCGCGTGCGGGCAGCATGTCGCGGTGCGGGAAGGTCAGGCGGAAGATCGGGTCGTCGGGGATGCGGTCCCAGTCGATCAGCTGGTCGAGCACATATTCGTTGACGCGAAACGGCAGCACGTGCGAGACCACCTGCACTGCTTCCTGCAGGTCGGGACTCATCCATTGCCATTGGCGCGCGAGCGCGATGGTCTGGCGCGTGTATGGCTTGAACTTGGCGGGCGTCGATTCGGTGGTGGTCACGGCATGCTCCTGAAGAGGAAAGATGGTGGGGGCGGCGGTCAATTCTTGAAGGAAGAAATTGCCGACGAAAGCGCATCTTAGGAGTCGTCTATGCAGGTCGAATTGCCGTCAATCAATTGAATAAGAGGAAGATTTCTTTGAGGAACAATCCCATGCGGCAAGACAAATGATGGCGGCGCGACACCCGACGTAAGCCTTTGCGCATTCGCAAGTTACCCATAGGAAGTGACGCGTACATTTCCTAATGGCATTTAATAGAACCCCAGAAACTGCCTACTCATTGCACTACTTCGAAAGGACCGCACCATGAAGCTGCTCGCTACCGCCACCGCCCTGTGCCTCGCCCTGGCCTCGTCCAGCGCGCTGGCTTTTGAACCGACCGAGAAAGACGCGATTGCCATGGCCGAACGCGGGGCTGCCCTGATCAAGGCCAAGGGCAAGGCCGAAATGATGAAGAAGATCAATGCCAAGGATCCCGACTTCGTCCAGGGCGAACTGTATGTCGACCTGCGCGACATCAAGACCGGCATCGTGCTGGCCCACCCGTACAACCCGTCGATCGTCGGCAAGGACCTGACCGACGTGCCCGATGCGAACGGCAAGAAGTACCGCCGCGAGATCATCGAACTGGCCGCCGCCAAGGGCAAGGGCTGGGTCGATTACCAGTACAAGAACCCGACCTCGGGCAAGATCGAGCCGAAGACCACCTACATCCTGCGCGTGGACGACGTGGTGCTGGAAGCGGGCATCTACAAGAAGTAAGACCTTGCATCACGGGGCGGCCGCGGCCTAATGCCAGTCAGTTAAGCTGACTGGCATTTTTCATTGGAAACTTGGATCTGCACTGTTTGACGACTCTGGGATAGGACCGCGTTCGACGTTCTGGCAAGAGATAGGCGCGTGCCTGCTCGCGTAGCAGTGCCAGACGCTTGGGGAAGGTGCCAGGCGTTTGCAGAGGCCAGTGGTACAGGGCCGTGGTAATGGCCAGGGCCAGCCACTGGAAGCTTAGGCGTTGTGGCGGTACGTGTAGTTCATCGGCCATTTGGGCAATTTCATGGCGCAGCAGGTTGTAGGCGATGAGCGTGCCCCATACTTCCTGGCGTACCAGCGCAGGCAACTTGCTGCGCAGTGTCGTCGCATTCTTCTGCATGCCTTGTTTGATTTCCCTGAAACCTAATTCGATCTCCCAGCGCTGCATGTAGTGCGCAACGATCTCACGCGCTGGAAAACGGTGCGCGTCCCACAGAGAGGTAAGGTACTGCCGGCGCTCTCCACCAACCATGCAGGTAATGAGTCGTGCTTGCCAATGCGATGGCAAATCCGGTCGCTGCTTGCGTGCCTGCTGGGATACCTCGAAACTCACCAGGCAGTCGTCAGGGGCAAACTGGCAGACCACTTCATAACGCAATCCGCTTCTAGCCCGCATGAGCCAATGTCTTTGCTCACCTGCCTGCTGCCAGTCCAGAAGAAGGGTTGCCGAGAGATAGGCACGATCGAAGATCGTCAACGATCCATCTGGCACCTTATGCATCAGTGATTTGGCAAAGCTCAGCTCTGAGGTGCCGTAGTCGCCAAACTCGGCAGCGCGGATCAGGTGAGTGTAGGTGTCCATCAAGCAGACTGCGCGCAATTGTGGCCAAGCGCCTTTGCAATGCGCGTTCGAGCCTCGGCCAAACTTTTCACCGTTGGCTGGTGTGTCGGGCAGCGACCACACCACGCCGTCGACGGCGTAACTGCGCAACCCATGAAACAGCCCTTGTTCAGGTATGGCAGTGCTCCCCCAGCAGCTTGCCAAGCGTTCGAACAACCATGCCATCGGTGCCTCACCAAGGCGCTCTCGCCCTGCTACAGCAGCACTGGGCACGGGAGCACTGGGTGTCGGGCCCTCGGCCAAATCGAGCTGCTGGACGATATGCCAGATCGGTTCATTGCGAAACAGAGCCAGGCCGATGACCAGCCAGACCATGCGTTCGGCCGGCAAGCGCCGCCGCCGCAATGACACTGTCCTGGTCTGCTGCAAGGCTTCGTCGATCCAGGCTGGATCGATCAGGCTGGCGAAGCGTTCAAACTCATGCGGTGCCAGCTCAGCCGCATAGTCCAGGTCAAGTTGGAGAGCCATAATAAAAAACGGATTCACGTTGATCGTGAATCCGTTTTAGCTCAAACCGCCGACTGGTCAATGCCTTAAGTGACCGGCATTAGGCCGCGGCCGCCCTTTTCTTTTGTCCAGGAGGTGAAGCATGTTGAAGAAACTGCGGATCGGCCCGAAGCTGCTGCTGGCGCCGGGACTGGTGCTGGTGCTGCTGACGCTGCTCTCCGGCGCCGCCTATTACGGCATGGTGCGCCAGCACGCTTCGCTCGAGAACATGGTGCAGGTGCGCGCGGCGCGCCTGCAGGATGCCGCCGACGTCGCAGGCGAAGCCAAGTACGCCCACGCGAACATCTACCAGTTGCTGGCCTGGGTCAGCGGCAGCTTCGCCAAGGAGCGGCTCGACGCCCTGGTCAAGGAAATCAACGGCCGGCACGCGGCGATCGGCGAGCAGCTCGCGGCCCTGGCGAAAGTCGCCGATCCCGAGGAGCGCAAGCTGATCGACACCTCGAGCGCGGCGCTGAAGGCCTATCGCAAGTCGGTCCTGGAAACCATCGAGATGGCCCAGGTCGACCAGTCGATCGCCACCAATTCGATGCAGAAGGCGGAAAAGGAATTCACCATCCTGAATACCCAGCTGGCCCGGCTGGCCGCGCTGGAAACGACGCTGAGCGAGCGCGCCTATGCCGCCGCCGGCGCCGAGTTCCGCTCGCTCGGCGTCACCATGGCGGTGCTGGTGGTGCTGTCGATCGCGCTGTCGCTGCTGGTGACGATGCTGGTGCGGCGCGCCATGCTGGCCGACATCCGCAAGATTTCCGACGTGGTCGCCGAGCTGTCCGACGGCCGCCTGGCGCCGCCGGTCGGCAGCACGGGCCGCGACGAGATCGCCGACACCTCGCGCGCGCTCGACCACACCATCGCCACCCTGAACACGACGCTGCACGCGATCCTGACCTCGGTGCGCTCGATCGACACCGCCTCGAAGGAGATCGCCACCGGCAACCTCGACCTGTCGACCCGCACCGAGATGCAGGCCGGCTCGCTCGAGCAGACCGCCAGCGCGATGGAGACCCTGACGATCGCCGTGAAGGACAACGCCAACAATGCGCGCCTGGCGACCGACCTGGCGGCCGAGGCGGCGCGGCTGGCCAGCGACGGCGGCCATGCGGTCGAGCGCGCGGTGACGACCATGGAATCGATCAAGGCCAGTTCGCGCAAGATCGTCGAGATCATCGGCGTCATCGACGGCATCTCGTTCCAGACGAATATCCTGGCCCTGAACGCGGCGGTGGAAGCGGCGCGCGCCGGCGAACAGGGGCGCGGCTTCGCGGTGGTGGCCTCCGAGGTGCGCACGCTGGCGCAGCGCTCGGCCGCGGCGGCCAAGGAGATCAAGGCCCTGATCGCCGATTCGGTGACGATCATCGACGGCGGCAGCGTCTCGGTGAACGAGGCCGGCAGCAGCATGGGCCACATCGTCGCCTCGGTGCAGCAGGTGAACGACATCATCGGCCGCATCAGCGTAGCCAGCACCGAGCAGGCCGACGGCATCGCCGAAGTCAACCGGGCAGTCGGCCAGATGGACGACATGACCCAGCAGAACGCGGCCCTGGTCGAGCAGGCCGCGGCGGCGGCGGAAAGCCTGCACGAGCAGACCGTCAACCTGGCGCGCGCGGTCTCGATCTTCAAGATCGAGGGCGTCGCGCCGCTCGACACCGAGACCGCGCTCGACACGGACGAGACGCACGGCTTCCACGACCCGCGCGAGCGCCGCGCGCCGGACAGCCCGATGCGCGGCCGTGCTCAAGGTCTGCGCAACCCGGCGCTGCCCGACGCCAGCCGTGGCAAGCGGCAGGAGCGCGAGAGCCGGATCAACGGAACGGACGGCTGACGAAGCGCGAGCCGTGCAGGCCGAAGCGCCAGGGCACGTCGACCGCCTTCGAGATCCCGATGCGCGGGCCGGCGATCACTTCCAGCCCTGGCGGCGCGGCTTCGAGCCGGAACGGCGGCGCCGCCAGCGAAGCGCCGTTGAAGTCGCGCGTGACGTTCAGGGCCTGGCACAGCTTGCCGGGCCCGGAACAGAGCAGCTGCACATCCTCGGCGTCGCGCCGGGCGCGCATGATGTCGAGGCCTGCGAGCGGCTCGATCGCGCGGATCAGGACCCCGGCGCCGTGGCCCTCTTCGCGGCAGACGAAGTTCAGGCACCAGTGGATACCGTAGGAGCGATACACATAGGCATGGGCGGGCGGGCCGAACATGGCGAAGTTGCGCGCGGTGGGACCGGAATACGCGTGCGAGGCCGGGTCCTCGCGGTCGTAGGCTTCGGTCTCGACGATGCGGCCGCCGACGCCGTCGACCAGCACGGTGACGCCGATCAGCTGGCGTGCGACCACCTCGGCTGGTGCAAGAAAGTCAATCCCGGCAAGCTTGGTTGGGTTCATGTCGTGATTCTAGGCGCCGTTACAACAGGGTTCTGTCCGTTTTGCCACACAATGCAGCCGAAGCGCACACGAAGCACAACCTGTTGCTGCAACGAAATCCGTACTGGTTTATAGTGACAAGCTTTGCGGTATTTCCCGAAAGCATCACCTCCCCATGAGCACAGTTGCAGCTAAAGCAATGCCGGTGCGCGCTGCGGCCGCTGCGGCTCCCGCATCGAATTCCGCAGCGCCGGCAGCGGTCGACCGCGTCGACGCGCTGATCAAGTCGATCCGCATCCCGCCCCGTCCCAGCCTGCTGGCCGATCTGCAGGCCGAGCTGGCGTCAAGCGATCCGTCGCCGGAAACCATCGGCCGCATTGTCGCGCGCGACGTCGGCATGGCCGGCGCCCTGCTGAAACTGGCCAACTCCTCTCTGTTCGGCGGCCGCCGCGCCAAGTCGATCGAGCAAGCCATCTTTTTCCTCGGCATCAACCAGGTTGCCTCCCTGATGACCGGCCTGCTGGCGCGCCAGGCGATTCCCGCCAACAGCGACGCCCTGGCCAGCTTCTGGGATGTGTCGACCAAGCGCTCGCACGCGATGATGTTCCTGTCGCGCCGCCTGCGCATCGGCGCGCCCGACATCGCCCATACCTTCGGCCTGTTCTGCGACACCGGCGTACCGCTGCTGATGGAGCGCTTCCCGGGCTACGAAGCGACGCTGCTCGTGGCCGCCGCCGAGCCCGCGCGCGCCTTCACCGCGGTCGAGGAAGAACGCCACAGCACCAGCCACGCGGCGATCGGTTCCCTGCTCGCGCGCAACTGGGGCCTGTCCTCGGACGTGGCCTGGGCCATCCTGCACCACCACGACTATCCCGTGCTGGAGGACGAGCACACCGCCGACGCCATCCGCTCGCTGGTGGCGCTGTCGCTGCTGGCCGAGCGCGCGATCCGCCGCTACCAGGGCCACGCCGGCTCGGTCGAATGGGACAAGGGCGGCGAACGCGCCTGCGCCTACCTGTCGCTGGACGAAGACGAAACGGCCGAGCTGCTCGACGAGCTCGAAGAAGCCCTGCACGACGAGCACTAGCATGTTTTGACAGCGTCACGTCGCAGGTGGATACTGGAAACAGACCACCGGCAAGGAGACGCGATGAAAACCTGGCTGCTGCTGTTCATCCTGCTGTCCGGCTGCGCCGGCACCCCTTCCCGGCCGCCGGCCGATCTCGCCTCCCTGTTCGACGATGGCGCCTTCGCGGCGCCAAGCGGCCAAGTCGGCGCCGCCGACCTGTTCACGCTCAGCGCGCCGATGCGCGCGCACCTCGACAGTCCGGAATTCAGGAAGGCCCTGCGCGACAAGGGCGGCGCGCGCGGCCTGGTCGCCGCGCTCTACAGCAAGAGCGACCTCAAGCTCGACTACGACGCCACCGTCACCCGCACCGCGGCCCAGACCTATGCCGAACGCGCGGGCAACTGCCTGTCGCTGGTCGTCATGACCGCGGCCTTCGCGCGCGAACTCGGGATGAACGTGCGCTTCCAGAGCGTGGAGACCGAAGAGACCTGGAGCCGCAGCGGCTCGCTCTACCTGGTCAGCTCCCACGTCAACATCAGCCTGGCGCCGCGCATGGCGGCGCCAGGCGGATACGGTCCCGGCACCGATCCGCTGGTGATCGATTTCCTGCCGCCGCCGGACGCGGCGCGCCTGCGCACGCGCGAGCTGGAGGAAGCGGACATCGTCGCGCTGTACATGAACAACCGCGCCGCCGAGGAACTGCTGCAAGGCCGCACTGCCGACGCCTACTGGTGGGCGCGCGCCGCTATCCTCCAGCGCCCTATCCTGGTGGAGGCCTACAACACCCTGGCCGTGATCTACGCGCGCAGCGGCCACCCGGCGCGGGCCGAACAGGTCTACCGCGCCATCCTGCGCAAGCAGCCCGACAGCCTGGTCGTCATGCAGAACCTGGAACAGGCCTTGAACACGAACGGCAAGCTGGCCGAAGCGCAGGCGCTACAGCGCCGCATCGACCGCCTGTATCCGGCGCCGCCCTTCCATTACTTCAACCAGGGCATGCGCGCCTACCAGGCCGGGGATTTCAGGCGTGCGAAAGCGCTGTTCGCGCGCGAAGCGGCGCGCGCGCCGGACAACGACGAATTTCATTTCTGGCTGGGAGCCACGCACCTGCAGCTGGGGGAGCTGAATACGGCGGTGGAAGAACTGGCGCTGGCACGCGAGACCAGCACCCGCGCCGAGACGCGCGAGCGGTATGTGGCGAAGCTGGCGCGCCTGAAGTCCAGCGTGGCGCGCCCGTCGGGCAGGTAGATTAGCGCCGGCGCTGGTAGCCGGTGCGGGGAGCGGGGGTGCCGCGCTGTTCGATATGACGGAACACGATGCGCGCCTTGTTCAGGTCGTACGGCGACATCTCCAGCGTCACCTTGTCGCCCGCCAGGATGCGGATGTGGTTCTTCTTCATGCGCCCCGAGGTATACGCGACCAGCTTGTGGCCGTTCTCGAGGTCGACGCGAAAACGCATTTCGGGGAGGACGTCGGTGACGAGGCCTTGCATTTCGATGAGGTCTTCTTTTGCCATGATGCTTTCCTTGTGTGAGCTGCGAGCCGGCTGCCAACGCCGCCATGAACAATGCCTCGGTCGGCAGCGCCCGCAGGGACTGGACCGGAAATGAGGTGAATCGACCGCCGTCGGGCGGGAAAAGATGCGCCGGCAACCGCGATGCGGATGCACGGGGAAGAAAAAAGCCCGCTCATTGCGGGCCGGTGATCGACAAAGCCTGGATCGTGCTCCTGTCCTGGACCATCTGCCAGGTACGGAGCGCAGGACGCCCATGCTATCTACGTGGTGCTTCCCGCATGTCACTCGATCAAGGTGGCTCGATCGGCTAACTGCGTTCGGCCGCCGTCGTTGTGCGGCCCTGCCGAAACGTCGCGAAGCGTGTGCGTGCTTCCTCGACTGCATACAGTGTAGCACGGATGGCGAAATGACGTATGGATGAGCGAAGCCTGGCACCGGCGCCGGAGAATTCAGAACAGCGGCGCCTGGCCCGATGCCTGCGGGTCTGCATCGCCCTCTTCCATTAACGCGCCCCACACCGCCAGCTTTTGTTCGAACGATATCGCCATGTGCGCCGGCGAACTCGATGGCAGCACGACGGTGCGGTAGCCGGCCTCGGCGAACTGTGGCGCGAATTTTCCCGATGCCTGGCCGTTGAAGCCGACCGTCTCCAGCTTCGGGCACAGCTTGTGCAGGCGCTCGAAGTCGTTCGCCGCCGGCTTGCGGATGGCGGAATCGAGGCTGCCCTCGCGCTCGCAGGCGGCCAGCACGTCCCATAAACCGAAGCGGTGCGCCAGCAGGCGTGGCAGGCGCTCGTCGTAGGGCAACCCATACAGGTCTTCGCCGACCAGGGCGCCGACCAGCTTCCAGAATTGATTGCGCGGGTGGGCGTAGTACTGCTGGGCCGCAAGCGAGGCGGCGCCGGGAAAGCTGCCCAGCACCAGGATGCGGGTGTCGGGCGCGATCACGGGCGCGAGGCCGGTGAGCAGCGGGCTGTCTTTGGAAACGGTGTTGGGCATGGGCCGATTGTAGCGCCCTGCCCGGCCGCGTATGCGCACGAAAAAAAGCGGCGGACCGCGTGAGCGGGCCGCCGCAAAGGGCATTCCGGAGGAGATCAGGAATCCCTCAACGCTGCGCCAGCCCGTCCTGCGTCTGCTGCGCCGCCGGCGCATCCCAGCCGCCGCCGAGGGCGCGGATCAGGGCGACCGTGGTCAGGGCGCGGTCGCCGCGCAGCTGCGCCGCGTTGCGCTCGACCGAGGCCAGGTTGCGCTGGGCGTCGAGCAGTTCGAGGTAGCTCGAACGCCCGGCGTCGTAGAGCTTGCGCGCCAGGTCGACCGAACGGCGCGCCGAGACCACTGCGTCCTGCACCTCGGCGCCTTGAGCGTCGAGGATGCGCAGGCCGGCCAGGTTGTCCTCGACCTCGGCGAAGGCCGCCAGCACGCGTTCGCGGTAGGCGCCGACCGACTCCTCCAGCGCCGCTTCGCTGCGCGTCACCTCGGCCCGGTTGCGTCCGCCGTCGATCACCGGCAGCGCCAGCAACGCGCCCAGCACCCAGGAGCGGCTGCTCCATTTGAAGGCCTCGGCCATGGTGCCGCCGACGCCGCCGCCCGCGGCATCGATGGTCAAGGCCGGGAACATGGCCGAACGGGCCACGCCGATGCGCGCGTTCTGCGCTTCCATCGTGCGCTGGGCGGCGGCGACGTCGGGCCGGCGTTCGAGCAGGGTCGACGGCAGCCCGGCCGGGATCAGCGGCATCGCGCTCGATTCCGGCAGCGGGCTGGTGGATGCCGCGAAGTCCGCCGGCGGGCGGCCCAGCAGTACCGCCAGCCCATGCTCGGCGTTGGTCCGCTGGCGCTGCAGGCCGATGGCTTCGGCGCGCGTGGCCGACAGTTCGGTTTTTGCCCGCGTCAGGTCGAATTCGCCGATGTCGCCGAGGTCGAAGCGGCGCTGGTTCACCGCCACGCTTTCCTCGCGCAGGCGCACGGCGCGCTCGACGGTTTCCAGTTCGGCGTCGAGGGCGCGCAGCCGGAAGTAGCCCTGCGCGACGTCGGCCTGCAGCGATAGCAGCACGGACTGGTAGCTCGCTTCCACCGAGGCGGCATCCTGGCGCGCCGCCTCGACGTTGGCGGCCACGCGGCCGAACAGATCGACCTCGTAGCTGGCCGACAGGCTGGCCGTGTAGGTGCTGCGCGGCGCGACCGGGCTGCCCTGCGGCAGGTTCGCCTCCAACGACGACGGGCGGCCGCGCTGGGCGCCGACGCCGACATTCACCTGCGGGATGCGGTCGGCCTCGGCGATGCCGGCGATGGCGCGCGCCTGTTTGACGCGCGCCGCGGCCACCGTCAGGCTGGGGTTGTTGCGCGCCGCCTCGTCCATCAATGCGGTCAGGCGCGCGTCCTGGAACACCAGCCACCATTCGCCGCGCGGCTGCTGCTCGGCCGGGCGGGCCGGCTGCCAACGGCTGCCGTCGGGCGCCGTCTGCACGGCGCCTGCTTCCTTGAAGGCGGTCGGCACGGTCACCGCGGGTTGCTTGAAATCCGGCGCCGCGCAGGCACTCAGCAGCAGGGCCGCCATCAACGGGGCGATACCGCGTGCAATCATGGTGTTCATTGTGCGACTCCTTCCGCCTGCACGGCCGGGGCAGGCGCCGCGGCGGGTTGTTCGAAACGTTGGGCCAGCGTGCGCAGCAGGACGTAGAACAGCGGCGTGAGGAACAGGCCGAAGAAGGTCACGCCCAGCATGCCGGCGAACACGGCCACGCCCATCGCGTGACGCATCTCGGCGCCGGCGCCGCTGGAGAACACCAGGGGCAGCACGCCCATGATAAAGGCGATCGAGGTCATCAGGATCGGACGCAGGCGCAGGCGGGAGGCTTCCAGCGCGGCTGCCACGATGCTGCGGCCGTGGTGTTCGAGTTCGCGGGCGAACTCCACGATCAGGATCGCGTTCTTCGACGCCAGCCCGACCAGCACGAACAGCGCGATCTGGGTGAAGATGTTGTTGTCGCCGCCGGTCAGCTTCACGCCCAGCAGTGCGCACAGGATCGACATCGGCACGATCAGGATCACCGCCAGCGGCAGGGTCCAGCTTTCGTACTGGGCGGCCAGCACCAGGAACACCAGCAGCACGCACAGCGGGAAGACGTAGATCATGGTGTTCCCCGACAGGATGTCCTGGTAAGTCAGGTCGGTCCACTCGTAGGCGATCCCCTTCGGCAGCGTCTCCTTCGCGATCTGCTCGAAAATAGCCTGTGCCTGGCCCGAGGAGACGCCGGGCGCCGGGCCGCCGTTCATGTCGGCCGAGACGTAGGCGTTATAGCGCTGCACGCGGTCCGGGCCATAGCTGTCCTTCACCTGCATCAGCGAGGACAGCGGGATCATCTCGCCGCTGCTGCTCCTCACCTTGAGTTGGGCGATCTGCTCGGGCTGCGAGCGGAACTGGGCATCGGCCTGCACCCGCACCTGGTAGGTCCGGCCGAACTGGTTGAAGTCGTTCACGTAGAGCGAACCGAGGTTCACCTGCAGGGTCTGGTAAATGGTCTGCAGCGGCACGCCGAGCTGCTTGGCTTTCACGCGGTCGATGTCGGCGAACAGCTGGGGCACGTTGATCTGGTAGCTCGAGAACACGCCTTGCAAACGCGGGTCGGCCCAGGCTTTCGCCTGCATCGCCTGGGTCGCCTTGTACAGCGCGTCGTAGCCCAGGTTGCCGCGGTCTTCCAGCATCATCTTGAAGCCGCCGGTGGTGCCGAGGCCATTCACCGGGGGCGGCGGCAGCACCATCACGAAGGCGTCTTCGACCGCGCCCATGCGCGCGTTGATCGCGGCGGCGATGCCTGCGGCCGACTGCTCCTCGCCCTTGCGCTCGTTGAAGGGCTTCAGGGTGAAGAAGACGATGCCCGCGTTCGGCGCATTGGTGAAACCGTTGATCGACAGGCCGGGGAAGGCAACCGAGGACTCCACGCCCGGGATCTCGGCGGCGATGTCCGACATCTTGCGGATCACGGCATCGGTGCGGTCGAGCGAGGCGGCGTCCGGCAGCTGGGCGAAGCCGATCAGGTAAGCCTTGTCCTGCTGCGGCACGAAGCCCGGCGGCACCACCTTGAACATGAAGGCGGCGGCCACGCCCAGCACCGCATACACCGCCAGCGAAACGGTCTTGCGGCGCAGGACGCCCTGCACGCCGCCTTCGTAGCGGTGCGAGGCGCGCCCGAAGAAGCGGTTGAAGGCGGCGAAGAAGCGGCCGAACAGCTTGTCCATGATGCGGGTCAGGCGGTCCTTCGGCGCGTCGTGCGCCTTCAGCAGCGCGCTTGAGAGCGACGGCGCCAGCGTCAGCGACACGAAGGCCGAGATCACGGTCGAAATGGCGATGGTCAGCGCGAACTGGCGGTAGAACTGGCCGGTCAGGCCCGAGACAAAGGCGATCGGCACGAACACCGCGCACAGCACCAGGGCAATCGCCACGATCGGGCCGCTGACTTCCCTCATCGCCTGGATCGTCGCGTCGTGCGGCGACAAGCCATTCGTGATGTTGCGCTCGACGTTCTCGACGACCACGATGGCGTCGTCGACCACGATGCCGATCGCCAGCACCAGGCCGAACAGGGACAAGGTGTTGATCGAGAAGCCGAACATCAGCATCACGGCAAAGGTGCCGACCACCGACACCGGCACCGCCAGCAACGGAATGATCGAGGCGCGCCAGCTTTGCAGGAAGACGATCACGACGATCGCCACCAGCACCACGGCTTCGAGCAGGGTGTGGATGACGGAGTCGATCGACTCGCGCACGAATTGGGTCGGGTCGTACACAATGCTGTATTCGACGCCTTCCGGGAAATCTTCCGACAGCTCGGCCATGGCCGCGCGCACGTCGGTGGACAGCTGCAGCGCGTTGGCGTTCGGCGCTTCGAAAATCGGGATCGCCACCGCCGACTTGTTGTCCAGCAGCGCGCGCAGGGCATACGAGTTCGAGCCCATCTCCAGGCGCGCCACGTCCTTCAGCAAGGTGGTGGCGCCGTCGGCATTCGTCTTGACGACGATGTCGCCGAACTCCTCGACGGTCGACAGGCGGCCCTGGGTGTTCACGGTCAGCTGGAACTCGGCGTCTTTCGCCGGGCCCTGGCCGATGACGCCGGCCGCGACCTGCACGTTCTGCTCGCGGATGGCGTCGACCACGTCGCCGGCGGTGAGATTACGCGCGGCCACCTTCTGCGGATCGAGCCAGACCCGCATCGCGTAGTCGCCCGAACCGAACAGCTGCACCTCGCCCATGCCATGGATGCGCGCCAGGCGGTCCTTGATGTTCAGGGTTGCGTAGTTGCGCAGATAGAGGTCGTCATAGCGGCCGCTCGGCGACTTCAGGTGCACCACCATGGTCAAATTCGGCGAGCTTTTCACGGTGGTCACGCCGATCTGGCGCACCTCCTCGGGCAGGCGCGGCAGCGCGCGCTGGACGCGGTTCTGCACCTGCGTCTCGGCCTGCTCGACGTCGGTGCCGATGGCGAAGGTAATCGTCAGCATCAGCGCGCCGTCCGACGTGTTTTGCGAGGACATGTAGAGCATGTTCTCGACGCCGTTGATCTGCTCTTCCAGCGGCGCGGCCACGGTCTCGGCGATCACCTGGGGATTGGCGCCCGGGTACTGGGCGCGCACCACCACCGAAGGCGGCACCACGTCCGGGTACTCGGACACCGGCAGCTTGAGGATCGAGATCAGGCCACCGACGAAGACCAGCACCGACAGCACGGCCGCGAAGATCGGCTTGTCGACAAAGAAGCGGGAGAAATTCATGGTCTTACTCCTTGGCGCCTGCTTGTGCATTGGCCGCGAGCGCCAGCGGCGCGGATGCGGCGTCCATCGCCACCATCTGCGCCGCGATCGGCGCGCCGGGACGCACGCGCTGCAGGCCGTTGACGACGATCTTCTCGCGGCCCTTCAGGCCGGCGCGCACCACGCGCAAGCCATTGATGGTCGGCCCCAGCGTCACCGGGCGGTACTCGGCCTTGTTGTCGGCGCCGACCACGAACACGTACTTGCGGCTCTGGTCGGTGGCGACGGCGCGGTCCTGGATCAGGATCGCCTTGCGGCTGTCGGCCGCGCCCAGTTGGACCCGCGCGAACAGGCCCGGCGCCAGCGTGCGGTCGGCGTTGTCGAAAGCGGCGCGCATGCGCACGCTGCCGGTGCGGGCATCGAGCTGGTTGTCGACGAATTCGAGCTTGCCCTCGTGCGGGAAGCCCTCTTCGTTGGCCAGGCCGACGCGCACCGCGACCGGCGTGCCCTGCTGGGCTTTGGCGCCGACGCGCAGGTAGGTTTCCTCGTCGCCGTCGAAGCTGGCGTAGATGCGGTCGAGCGATACCACCGAGGTGAGCACGGCCGAGGCGTCGACCAGGTTGCCGAGGGTGATCTCGGCCTTCGAGACACGCCCGTCGATCGGCGAAGTCACGCGGGTATAGGCCAGGTTCAGGCGCGCTGCCTCGAGCTGGGCCTGGGCCGCGGCGGCATTCGCTTCCAGCTCCTTCTGCGCGGCCGCCGCTTCGTCGTATTCGCGTTTCGCGATCGCCTTGTCGGCCAGCAGACTCTCGGCGCGGGCCAGCTCGCGGCGGGCGAGCTCCAGCTTGGCGCGGGTCGATGCGGCATTCGCTTCGGCGCGGGCGGCTTCGGCCTGGTAGGGGCGCGGATCGATCACGAACAGGACCTCACCCTTCTTCACTTCGCTGCCCGGCTTGAAGTTCACCGCCGTGATGAAGCCGCTGACGCGCGAGCGGATCTCGACGCGTTCGATCGCTTCCAGGCGGCCCGAGAATTCCTGGGTTTCGGCGACTTGCCGTTCCAGCACCAGTGCGGCGGACACCGGCGGCGCGGCGGGCGCGCCGGCTTCGGCGGCTTTTCCCGTGGCATCGCCGCAGCCGGACAGCATCGCCGCGGCCAGGCCGGCCCCGGCCAGCGCCAGCACGGCCGGACCACGCTGCGAGCGTAGGGTCGACCGCACTGCGGCGGTCAATTGATGAACGGTTCTCATGTTTATTGCCTCTTATTGTTGAGAAAATGTAATTAATTAGGCGACACCCGTCCCTCCCGGCGACGCATCGTGAAAAAGCGCGAAGGAAAGCAGGTCCCGCCGCACCCGTGGGGTGCGTTGACCAGTTCAGCTAGTTGTGGAAAGAATCAGGTGGAAGAAGTCATCCGGGCGGCGCCTCCCCGTCCAGATCGGCGATGAAGCCGGCGATTTCGGTGAGGGCATGCGCCTTGCAGGCGCAATCGTTGCGTCCGCCCGGTTCGGTGAGCGGCGCCGGCAGCAGGCGGCGGACAGTGGCCCGCACGCCGAAGGTGGTCAGCTTGGCCCCGTAGGCCTCGGCTTCGTCGCGCAAGGGGTCGTCCTCGGCGGACAGGATCAGGGCCGGCGGCAGGTTGCGCAGCCGGCTCGATTGCAGGGGCGAAGCGTACGGGTGGGTACGGTCGGCCGCATGCGGCAGGTAGCCGCGGTAGCCGGCCGCGCAGGTGTCGGCCAGTTGTTCGCGGTCGGGACAATTCGGCATCTCGCGCATCGAGCAGGTCGACAGGCCCGGGTCGAGCATCGGCATCAGCAGGATCTGGCCGGCCAGCTTGGGCGTGCCGCGGTCGCGCGACATCAGCGCGCAGACGGCGGCCAGGTTGGCGCCGGCTTCGATGCCGGCCACCAGCATGCGCTTGCCGCTCCAGCCCAGTTTGGTCTTGTTCTTCTTGGCCCACAGCAGCACCGCATGGGCATCCTCGACCGCCGCCGGGAACGGGCGCACGGTTGCCAGCGTGTAGTTCGAGGCCAGGACGACCTGGGCATGGCTGGCGTCGGCCAGGTGGCGCAGGAAGCCATCGGCATCGTCCAGGTCGCCGGCCACGAAGCCGCCGCCGTGGAAGAACACGATCAGAGTGTCGCGTTTTGACGCCGGGCCGGCCGCGTACAGGCGCGCTTTCAGCGGCCCCTGTTCGCCGGCGGCTTCGAGTTCGCGCACGCGAACCGTATCGGTGGGATGCGCCGCACCAGCATTGGCGGCGCCCAGGTCGAACGGCGCGTTCATGGCTTCACCTCCTGCGCGGCGGCGAACAGTTGTGCGTTCGCAGCATTCTCGGGACAGACAGCGCACGCCACCGTATTGGCGAGCGCATGGATGCCGTGCGCCTCGGCGCCGGCGGCCTGTCCATAGGCGCCGCTGCCGACCGCCGCCGCCATGGCCAGCGTGCTGACCGCCAGCGCGATCGTTGCCACGATGCCGTCCCGATGTCTCATGTTCCGCTCCATTGATGATTACTTCAGCTCCCAATACGCACACTATAGACATCAACTACAATCTGATAAAGATCGCAATTTCGAATTGATTGTTCAGATTGGACGAACAATCAGCAAAAACTAGGAAGGTTCCTGACCGCAGGAGGAAAAGATGAACAAGTTGCAGGCCATGGAAGTCTTCGTGCAGGTGGTCGATACCGGCAGCTTCACGCGCGCGGCCGAGATGCTGAGCATGCCCAAGGCCAGCGTCTCGACCATGGTGCAGGCGCTGGAAACGGCGCTGGCGGCCAAGCTGCTGCACCGCACCACGCGCCTCGTCACCGTCACTTCCGATGGCGCCGCCTATTACGAGCGCTGCATCCGCATCCTGTCCGACGTGCGCGACGCCGAGGAATCGCTCTCGCGCACCCGCCTGAACCCGAGCGGACGCCTGCGCGTCGACACCCCGACCGGCTTCTCGAGCGAAATCCTGGTGCCGGCCCTGCCCGCCTTCTTCGAACGCTACCCCGACATCAGGCTGGAGCTGGGCAGCACCGACCGCCCGGTCGACCTGATCGAGGAAGGCGTCGATTGCGCGGTGCGCGGCGGGCCCTTGTTCGACACCAGCCTGATCGCGCGCCGGGTCGGCGTGATCAATTTTGTCACCGCCGCCTCGCCCGACTACCTGGCCCGCTTCGGCGTTCCGCAGCATCCGAACGATTTGCTCCAGCACCGCTGCGTGAATTATTTCTCGGCCAAGAACGGCAAGGTCTACGACTGGGACTTCAACCGCGGCAGCGAGCGCATCGAGGTGCCGCTGCCGGGCCTGATCGCCCTGAACGACTCGAACGCCTACGTGCAGGCGGGGCTGGCCGGGCTGGGTGTCATCCAGATGACCGACTACCTGCTGCTGCGCCACATGCAGGAAGGCCGCATGGTGCAGCTGCTGCCCGACTGGGCCAGCAACCCCTTGCCGATCCACGTGGTCTACCCGCAGAACCGCCACCTGTCGGCCAAGGTGCGGGCCTTCGTCGAGTGGGTGTCCGAGCTGCTCGCGAACCATCCGCAGATGCGCCTGGGCGCGCGTCCGGCCTTTGCGCAGGAAGCGCAGGCGGCGTGATGCCGTCGACTTGAAAATACGGCGCGGCCCGGGTGTAGAATTTCCCCATAAAACCATCACCGGGAGACCCTCATGACCAGCGCCGCGCAGCCCCGCAATATCCACACCCTGCTCGAGATCTACAGCGAAAGCCACCGCAACCCGACCAATGAGCTGATCCATTTCGTGTGCGTGCCGGTGATCGTGTTCTCGCTGCTGGGCATCCTGTGGGCGGTCCACCCGGTGCTGGCGCTCGCCGCGGTCCTTGCTGCCATGTGGTACTACTTCCAGCTCTCGCGCCCCTTCGCCTGGGGCATGCTGGCAATGTCGGCCGCGATGCTGGCGATCCTGGCCGCGATGCCGCCGATGACCGTGCTGCCGCTGTCGATCGCGGTGTTCGTGGTGGCCTGGATCGGCCAGTTCATCGGCCACAAGATCGAAGGCAAGAAGCCGTCCTTCTTCGACGACCTGCGTTTCCTCCTGATCGGGCCGCTGTTCGTGCTGGGTTTCCTGTACCGCCGCCTGAATTTGGCGTACTAAGCCGGCGTACCGACAGGAAGCGGGCGCGCGCCGCCCCTTGCTGGCAAGGAGTAGGCTTCAAGCATAAGATCACCTGTTGGAGCCTGCCATGAAAACCACGCTTCCCCTCGCCGCCCTTCTCGCTGCCGGCCTGCTGGCCGGCTGCGCCACGCCGCCGCCCTCCGGCAGCGTCTACCGGTATGGCCAGACCCAGAACGAGCAGGTCGTGCGCATGGGCACGGTCGAGTCGGTCCGGAATGTCACCATCGTCAACCCGGAATCGGGCGTAGGCACCATGGGCGGCGCGGCCCTCGGCGGCATCGGCGGCGCGCAGATCGGCAGCGGCAGCGGCTCGGCCGCGGCCAGCGTCGCCGGCGCCATCGCCGGCGGCCTGCTCGGCAACCGGATCGAGGCCAACGCCAACCAGCGGCCGGGTTTCGAGATCACCGTCCGGCTCGACAGCGGAGAATTGCGCGCCATTACGCAGGCGGCGGACGAGATGTTCCGGCCGGGCGAGCGCGTGCGGCTGCTGAGCGATGGGTATCAGACGCGGGTGACGCACTGAGCACCGGTGGTGGCTGATTTCCTCCCACGCGTTCAAACAAAACCTGCGTTATCACAGTGCCAATGTAATTTGAACGCGTGGGCGGGAAACCCGCCCACCCTACGGTCCAAAAACTGTGCGGTTTGGGGCGCATATTTCCAATCTATAGACGACAGGCAATAGCGAAAGCACGTATACTTTCGCGATGCCTTCTTCCGTCCTCTTCGTCATCGCATCCCTGATCTGGGGTTCGACTTTCTGGGCCATTACCTTGCAGCTGGGCGAAGTGCCGCCGGCGGTCTCCGTGGTCTACCGTTTCGCACTGGCCTCGGCCACGCTGTTCTTCATCTGCACCATCCGCGGCCACAAGCTGCAGCTGCCCTGGCGCACCCAGAAATGGATGATGCTGCAAGGCGCGGCGACCTTCGGCCTGTCGTATATCTGCACCTACCAGGCCGAGGAAGTCGTGGTCTCGGGCCTGGTCGCCGTGCTGTTCGCGCTGATGGTGTTCTGGACTCCCCTGCTGGGACGACTCTTCCACGGCACGCCGATCGCCGCGCGCACCTGGGGCGCCGGCGCGGCCGCCACCGCCGGCGTGGCCTTGCTGTTCTACCATTCGATCGGCCAGGCCTGGCGCGACCTGCAAATGGGCGGCAGCGGCCACTTCCTGCTGGGCGTGGTCCTGGCCCTGGTCGCGACCATCGCCAGCTCGGCCGGCAGCATCGTGGTCGGCAAGGTGCGCGAGCAATCCACCAACGTCATGCTGACCACCGCCTGGTCGATGCTCTGGGGCACCCTGCTGGTGGTGCTCTACGTGCTGGCCACCGGACAGCGCTTCGTCGCGCCGCCGACCCTCTCGTACACGCTGGGCTTGCTGTATCTCGCCCTGTTCGGCTCGGTGATCGCCTTCCTTGCCTATTTCACGCTGATCGCCCGCATCGGGCCGCAGAAAGCGGTCTATATCGGCGTCATCACGCCGGTGCTGTCGGTGCTGCTGTCGGTCAAGCTCGAACACTACCGCCCAGGTCCCGTCGAGTTCCTGGGCATGGTGCTGTGCCTGGCCAGCGTGGCCTGGGCCCTGCGCGCACCCGCAGCCAAACCGGTGCAAAATGATCTTTTGAACAACGCCATCGAAACCCCATGACCTCTGCCACACATTTTTCCATCCGCCCTGCCGAGCCGGCCGACATCAGCCACATCCATTCGATGATCGTCGAGCTGGCCGTGTTCGAGAAACTCGAGCATATGGTGGTGGCCACCGAGGAGCTGCTGCACGAAGGCCTGTTCGGCACGAAACCCTCGTGCGAAGCCATCGTCGGCGAGGAAAACGGCGAAGTGGTCGCCTTTGCCCTGTTCTTCCATAACTTCTCGACCTTCCTGACCAAGAAGGGCCTGTACCTGGAAGACCTGTACGTGCGCCAGTCGCACCGCGGCAAGGGCTACGGCACCCAGCTGCTGGCGCGCCTGGCCCAGCTGGCCGTGGAGCGCAACTGCGGCCGCTTCGAATGGTCTGTCCTCGACTGGAACGAGCCGGCCATCAACTTCTACAAGGCGATGGGCGCCCAGATCCTGCCGGACTGGCGCATCTGCCGCGTCACCGGCGAATCGCTCGACTATCTCGCCCGCCGCGCGCTGTAACCGGCAAAGAAAAACCCACGGGACCGTTCGGTGCCGTGGGCGAACCCATTTTTTAGGATGGGGAGGGGAGAGTGGATATCAACGACTTCAATATAGCCGGGCGATGTCGCTGACTGTGGTGGTTCTTACAATTGCTTACCTCTCTTACGGATTCCACTGAAGCTAATAATTACCCAGCTGGAATCTGGGGATTTGAGAAGCCTCAAGCCTTGTGCCGGGGTGTGGCACGATTGAGTTATCACAAAAGCAATGTATGGGTGACGCCGACAATGTGCTCTCCGCACAAAGGGCAAACCCATGACATTCAGCCTCAAACCGATCAGGACCTGGCTCTACAAGGCCTGGCTGCGCTCCCGTCTCGATAACTACACGCGCAGCCTGCACGCCATTGCGGCGCAGCGCGAAAACGACTTTTACGCCGAGCGCATGCTGCACCGGGCGGTGTCGACGACCAAGGCGAAGTTACAGTCGCTTTGAACAAGGCCTGCGGCGGGTGGGCATCTTGAAGCGCCGCGCCTGCTCATCGTTCATGCGCGGGTATGGCGTGTCCACCCTAAAACTGCGTTGCAGCTGTTCCGATGCCGGACCGGGTGGGTTCGAGAACCCACCCTACGAACGATTCGGGCGTCCTGGGCCGAGGTTGAAGCTGCCGCTTGTTTTGGCGCTCGACCGCGTGGACACGGGTGTCCACCCCACAACTGCAGCCTTACGTAGGGTGGACACCTGTGTCCACGCTGTGCGCAGTGTCCCGGATCGCGCTGCGCCTATGACTGCGCGATGCGATGACGCGTGGTTTTTCAAGCCGATCAAAAACTGGCCGGCAGCCCGGCGTCGCGCTCGCGCATCACGCCGCCGTTGACCACGGCCTGGCAGGGATTGAAGCCGATCGCATAGGCCAGCTCACCCGGGCGGGCGATGTCCCACAGGGCGAAGTCGGCGCGCTTGCCCACTTCCAGCGTGCCGCGGTCCTGCATGCCGAGTGCGCGCGCCGCATGCACGGTGGCGCCCTGCAGCGCTTCGCGGGGACTGAGGCGCCACAGCGTGCAGGCCATGTTCATCGCCAGCAGGATCGAGCTCAGAGGCGAGGTGCCGGGGTTGCAGTCGGTCGCCACCGCCATCGGAACGCCGGCCGCGCGCAACTGCGCAATCGGCGGCATCTGCGTCTCGTGCAGGAAGTACCAGGCGCCCGGCAGCAGCACCGCCACCGTGCCGGCGGCCGCCATGGCCTGGATCCCCGCCGGGGTCAGGTGCTCGAGGTGGTCGGCCGACAGGCCGCCGTAGCGCGCCACCAGTTCGGCGCCGCGCTGCTCCGACAACTGCTCGGCATGCAGCTTGACCGGCAGGCCCAGGCGCTTCGCGGCCGCGAATACGCGCTCGGTCTGGTCGTAGGTGAAGCCGATGTGCTCGCAGAAGGCGTCGACGGCGTCGACCAGCCCTTCCTTGGCCAGCAGCGGCAGCATGCGTTCGGTCACTTCGGCGATGTAGTCGTCGGCGCGGCCGGCGAACTCGGGCGGCAGCGCGTGGGCGCCGAGGAAGGTGGTCTTCACGCACACCGGCAGCAGTTCGCCCAGGCGGCGCGCGGCGCGCAGCATGTTGGCTTCGCCCTGCAGGTTCAAGCCATAGCCGGACTTGATCTCGAGCGTGGTCACGCCCTCGGCCAGCAGTTGCGAGACGCGCGGCGCGCTGACGCGCATCAGGTCTTCCACCGATGCGGCGCGGGTGGCGCGCACGGTCGACATGATGCCGCCGCCATTGCGCGCGATGTCCTCGTAGCTCGCCCCTTCCAGGCGCGCCTCCCACTCCTCGCTGCGGTTGCCGGCATGGACGATGTGGGTGTGGCAGTCGATCAGGCCGGGGGTGAGCCAGGCGCCGTCGCAATCGTGGATGACGGCCGCGCGCGGCGCTTCGCGGCGCGCGCCGACCCAGGCGATGCGGCCGTGGTGCACGGCGATCGCGCCATCCATCACCTCGCCGTAGCCGCCGACCATGGTGGCCAGGTTCACGTTCGCAAACACCGCGTCATAACGCGGCCCGCTGCGCTCACTCATCTTCGTCCTCGCTGTAATAGAAAATGTCGACGATGAAGATCGTCGCCTGGGTGGTCTCGAGCGACCACACCGTGCCCGGATCGAACATCACCGCGTCATAGCGTACCAGCCCGATGCGTTCGGCGTCGCTGGCGATCTCCAGGCTTTCGCCCTCGGCCAGGAACAGGATCGTCAAATCGGCGCGCGCGACAAAAGTCGACTTGCCCGACAGGCGGCGCCGGCCGAACTGGTGGTAGCAGCGTTCGCTGCGCGTCATGACGTTGAAGTCGGTCGTCGGCCCGCGGTTGAGCTTGGCGACCACCTCCGACTCGCCGTCGAAGGCCAGCACCGGCCCCGACTCGCACAGGATCACGCGCTCGGTGCCGTCGATGTCGAGCGTCATGCCGTGGCCGTCGACCAGCGCCAGCGTGCGGTCGACGCCGGGGAAGGTCGAGAACGGGCCGTCCTCGGCAATGGTCGCCAGGCTCACGCGCCAGTCGAAATTGTCGAAGGTCGCCTCAGGCGGCCCGACCGCGATGGTGGTGGTGGTGCCGCCGCCGTTCTTCCACGGCACCGCCGACAGCCCCGCAAACGG
The DNA here is from genome assembly GCF_042647645.1 of Massilia haematophila. NCBI lineage: Bacteria > Pseudomonadati > Pseudomonadota > Betaproteobacteria > Burkholderiales > Oxalobacteraceae > Massilia > Massilia haematophila. The sequence continues at coordinate 3,614,342 of NZ_JBHRVV010000001.1, forward strand.
AATCAGGATGTTCATGCTCGTACCTCACGCAACTGGTTGATCGCCTGCCGGTAGCGGCGCGCGATGGTGTCCTGGGCCATGTGGCGCCCGCCCTGCACGACCCAGCGTCCGCCGGCCAGCACGTCGCGCACCAGGTTGTCGTTGCCGCAGAACACCAGGCGGCCCATCACGTCGGATTCAAGCGCGCCTTCCAGGTTCGGGTGCGCGCTGTCGAGCACCAGCAGGTCGGCGCGCCGCCCGGCCGCCAGCAGCCCGACCGGCCTGCCCGCCGCCTGGGCGCCGCCGGCCAGCGCATCCTGCCACAAGTTGAGCGCCACGTCGCGCCGCGCAGGCGTGGCCGCGACGTTGCGGCGCTGGTGCACCAGGCGCTGGCCGTACTCGAGCCAGCGCAATTCCTCGACCGGGCTCTGCGAGACGTGGCTGTCGCTGCCGATGCCCCAGCGCCCGCCCGCCGCCAAATAATCCCCGAGTGGGAACACGCCGTCGCCCAGGTTGGCCTCGGTGGTCGGGCACAGGCCGGCCACCGCGCCCGATGCCGCCATGCCCCGCACTTCCTCGTCGTTCAGGTGGGTCGCATGCACCAGGCACCAGCGCGCATCGACGCCGACGTTCTCCAGCAGGTATTCGACCGGGCGCCGGCCGCTGAAATCCAGGCTTTGCCGCACTTCGCCCTGCTGTTCGGCGATGTGGATGTGCAGCGGCCGGCCGGCAGGCAGGGCCGCCGCCAGTTCGCGCACCTGGTCGATGCCGGCCGCGCGCAGCGAGTGCGGGGCCGCGCCGACCTCGAGCTGGCCCGAGCGCAGCGGTGCGAGCGCCTCGACGATGCGTAGCACGGTCTCGGCATCGGTACGGAAACGCGCCTGCTCCAGTTTCAGTGCCTGCTCGCCGAAGCCGCTGTAGCTGTACAGCACCGGCAGCAGGGTCAGGCCGATGCCGGTGCCCTGCCCGGCCGCCGCGACGCGCTCGGCCATCTCGGCCGGCCGCGCGTACAGCGCGCCCTGCGGGTCGCGCTGGATGTAGTGGAATTCGCACAGCGAGGTATAGCCGTGGCGCAGGCATTCCGAGAACAACTGGGCCGCGATGGCCTCGACCTGCTCGGGCGTGATGTGGGCCGCGAAGCGGTACATCAGGTCGCGCCAGGTCCAGAAACTGTCGGGGCCGTCGCCGGCCTTCTCGGTCAGGCCACCGAGCGCGCGCTGGAAGGCGTGCGAATGCAGGTTGACCATGCCCGGCACCACGTAGTCGGCGCGCGGCACGCCGATCGGCGCCTTGGCCTGGGGCTGGACCCGGGTCAGCGCGCCGCGCGCATCCCACTCGACCAGCACGTCGCCGCGCCAGCCTTCCGGCAGCAGTGCGTGGCGGGCAAACAGGGCGTTCACGCGCGTCCCCCTGCGCGCACCCAGTCGAGCGCGGCCCGCATCATGTCGGCCAGCAGCGGCTGCACCTCGGCCGCCACCTCCGGACGGTATTCGAAAGGCGGCGCCTCGTTCATGTACAGGCACTGGCACATCTCGAGCTGGATCGCGTGCACGCCCTCTTTCGGCTGGCCATAGAAGCGGGTGATGTGGCCGCCCTTGAAGCGGCCGTTGACGGCGATGCTGAAGCGGTCGTGGGCGCGCGCCACGTCCACCACCGCGTTTTCCAGGCCCGGATCGCAGGACTTGCCTTCGGCGGTGCCGAAGTTCAGGTCCGGCAGGCGGCCCTCGAAGAAGCGCGGCACCTGCGATGCGATCGAGTGCGCGTCCCACAAGACCACGCGGCCGTGCAGCGCCAGCAGGCGCACCAGCTCGGCGCGCAGCTGCGTGTGGTAGGGCTGCCAGTAGCGTTCCAGGCGGCGCTTCACCTCGGCCTCGTCCGGCACGCGGCCTTCCTGGTACAGGCTTTCGCGGCCGAAGGTGTCGACCGGGCACAGGCCGGTCGTGTCCATCCCGGGGTACAGGTTGGTGTTTTCCGGCGGCCGGTTCAGGTCGATGACGTAGCGCGACCAGCGCGCCGCCAGGGTCGAGACGCCGAGGCGGTCGGCGGCCTCGTACAGCTCGGCCAGGTGCCAGTCGGTGTCCGCTTTCGCGAGGGCGCAGGGCGCCATCGTGGCCGCCACTTCGTCGGGAATGTCGGTGCCCACGTGGGGCATCGACAGCAGCATCGGCGCATCGCCTGCCTTGAACCGGAAATCCATTCGCACTCCTGTCTAGATCTGGTTATATTAAGGGTTCGAGAAACCGTAGCGAGCGGAAGGAGTGCTGACCGAGAAGCGGAGCTGTACAAGAGTACAGCGAGCATCGCAGGACGGCAATCCGACGCGCAGTAGGTTTATCGGCCCCTTAAGGATGAAGAACCGAGAACAGCTCCTTGCATGAGGCCGACAGTTCGCCTTCGATCACCATCCGACGCGCGGCCTCGATGTCGGGCGCGAAGAAGCGGTCCTCGTCGTAGGACGGCACCTGCCGGCGCAACTGGGCATGCACGTGCTCCAGGTAGCCCGAGCTGGTCAGCGGACGGTGGAATTCGATGCCCTGCCCCGCGGCCAGCAGCTCGATCCCGATGATCACAGCCGTATTGTGCGCCATCTGGTCGAGACGGCGCGCAGCGAAGGTCGCCATGCTGACGTGGTCTTCCTGGTTGGCCGAGGTCGGCAGGCTGTCGACGCTGGCCGGATGGGCCAGCGACTTGTTTTCCGAGGCCAGGGCGGCGGCCGTCACGTGGGCGATCATGAAGCCCGAGTTCAGGCCCGGCTCGCGCACCAGGAAGGCCGGCAGGCCGGACAAATTCGCGTCGATCAGGAGCGCGATGCGGCGCTCGGCCAGCGCGCCGATTTCGGCGATGGCCAGCGCCAGGGTGTCGGCGGCAAAGGCCACCGGCTCGGCGTGGAAGTTACCGCCCGAAACGATCGCGCCATCGTCGGGGAAGAGCAAGGGGTTGTCGGTGACCGCGTTCGCCTCGATCAGGAGGGTGCGGCCGGCATTCGCGACCAGGTCCATGACGGCGCCCATCACCTGCGGCTGGCAGCGCAGGCTGTAGGGGTCCTGCACGCGTTCGTCGCCGACCAGGTGCGAGGCGCGGATCGCGCTGCCCGCCACCAGCTCGCGGTAGATGGCGGCGGCAGCGATCTGGCCCGGCTGGCCGCGCACCGCGTGGATGCGCGGGTCGAACGGCGCATCGCTGCCGCGCGCGGCGTCGACCGACAGCGCGCCGGTGACCATTGCCGCTTCCACCAGGCGCTCGGCCATGAACAGGCCGTGCAGGGCGAGCGCGGTCGACACTTGCGTGCCGTTGATCAGGGCCAGGCCCTCTTTCGCGGCCAGGGTCACCGGCGCGATGCCGGCTTGCGCCAGCGCCTCGCCGGCGTCCACCAGGCGGCCGTCGACGCGCACCTGGCCGACGCCGAGGATGGCCAGCGTCATGTGCGCCAGCGGCGCCAGGTCGCCCGAGGCGCCGACCGAGCCCTGCGAGGGGATGGCCGGCATGATGCCCGCGTTGTAGAGCGCGATCAGGGTGTCGATGATCAGCGGACGCACGCCCGAGTAGCCGCGCGCCAGGCTGCCGATCTTGGTCAGGAGGATCAGGCGCACCACGGCGTCGGAGAGCAGCTCGCCGGTGCCGACCGCGTGCGACAGGATCAGGTTGCGCTGCAGTTGCGCCAGCTGGTCGTTCGGAATGTGGGCCTTGGCCAGGATGCCGAAGCCGGTGTTGATGCCGTAGGCCGGGTCGCCCTTGGCGACGATGGTGTCGACCAGCGCGCTCGAGGCGGCGATCGGCGCGGCGGCATCCGGCGACAGGGCGATCGGGCGGTGCGCGCTCCAGGCGGCGCGCAGGTCCGCCAGGGTCAGGGCGCCGGGTTGCAGGGTCCAGCCGTGTTGCGATTCGTGTTTCATGTTCGTTTAAAACCTTACTTGATCATCGGGAGGTTCAGGCCATTGCGCTTGGCCGTGGCGATCGCGCTTTCGTAGCCGGCGTCGGCGTGGCGCATCACGCCCGAGCCGCTGTCGTTCACCAGCACGCGCGCCAGGCGCTTGGCGGCGGCGTCGGTGCCGTCGGCAACGATGACGACGCCCGAGTGCTGCGAATAGCCCATGCCGACGCCGCCGCCGTGGTGCAGCGAGACCCAGGTCGCGCCGCCGGCGGTGTTCAGCATCGCGTTCAGGAGCGGCCAGTCCGACACCGCGTCGGTGCCGTCGCGCATCGCTTCGGTCTCACGGTTCGGGCTCGCCACCGAGCCGGTGTCGAGGTGGTCGCGGCCGATCACGATCGGCGCCTTCAGTTCGCCGGTGCGCACCATCTCGTTGAAGGCCAGGCCGGCCAGGTGGCGTTCTCCGAGTCCCAGCCAGCAGATGCGCGCCGGCAGGCCCTGGAAGGCGATGCGTTCGCGCGCCATGTCGAGCCAGCGGTGCACCTGCCTGTGCTGGGGGAACAGCTCCTTGATCTTGGCGTCGGTTTTGTAGATGTCCTCGGGGTCGCCGGACAGCGCCACCCAGCGGAAGGGGCCGCGTCCTTCGCAGAACTGCGGGCGGATGTAGGCGGGAACAAAACCCGGGAAGTCGAAGGCGTTGGCCACGCCCTCGTCCTTTGCGACTTGCCGGATGTTGTTGCCGTAGTCGACCGCGTAGGCGCCGAGTGCCTTGAAGTCGAGGATGGCCTGGACGTGCTGCGCGCACGATGCGGCGGCCGCCGCTTTCAGGCGGGCGTGCTGGGACGGGTCGCGCTGGGCCGCCTTCCACTCCTCCACGCTCCAGCCGGCCGGCAGGTAGCCGTTGATCAGGTCGTGGGCCGAGGTCTGGTCGGTGACCAGGTCGGGCACCAGGCCGCCGGCACGGGCGCGGCGCACCAGTTCCGGCAACACCTCGGCGGCGTTGCCGAGCAGGCCGATGGAAACGGCTTCGCGTTTCTCCGTGTGTTCCTTGACCAGGGCCAGCGCCTCGTCGATGTCTTTCGCCTGCTTGTCGAGGTAGCGGGTGCGCAGGCGGAAGTCGATGCTGCTCTGCTGGCATTCGACCGTCAGCGAGACGGCGCCGGCGAAGGTCGCGGCCAGCGGCTGGGCGCCGCCCATGCCGCCCAGGCCGGCGGTGAGGATCCAGCGGCCTGCCATGTCGCCGCCGAAGTGCTGGCGGCCGGCCTCGGCGAAGGTCTCGTAGGTGCCCTGCACGATGCCCTGGGTGCCGATATAGATCCAGCTGCCGGCCGTCATCTGGCCGTACATGAACAGGCCCTTGCGGTCGAGCTCGTTGAAATGCTCCCAGTTGGCCCACTTCGGCACCAGGTTCGAGTTCGCCAGCAGCACGCGCGGCGCGTTCTCGTGGGTCTGGAACACGCCGACCGGCTTGCCCGACTGGATCAGGAGGGTCTGGTCGTCTTCCAGTTCGCGCAGCGAGGCGAGGATCTGGTCGTAGCATTCCCAGTTGCGGGCGGCGCGGCCGATGCCGCCATAGACCACCAGCGCCTGCGGGTTTTCGGCCACCTCGGCGTCGAGGTTGTTCTGCAGCATGCGGTAGGCCGCTTCGGTGAGCCAGCTCTTGCAGGAAAGTTCGGTACCGCGCGGGGCGCGGATGGTGCGCGTCGGATCGAAACGCGGATCGACATCAACTCGGGGCGATTCTTGGGTCATGGCAGCTCCTGGGGTTGAAGAAGGGCGAACGATTGAACCGATCGCGCCGGAATCCACAGAGTCTAAGTTGTCTATACAAGCCAGTCAATCCATTTTGTCGCGATGTTTCCCCGTAGGGTGGGCACTCCGTGCCCACGCGTTACGTGCTGGTCCGTCTTCCGCTGCTTGAAAACATCGCTCGGCAAGCATGCAGTACTCTTGACGCTAACAATGTTCTCTCTGTGCTGCCAACACTGCTCATCATTCCGCGTGGACACGGGGTGCCCACCCTACGGTCTGCCAACACTGCTCATCGTTCCGCGTGGGCACGGAGTGCCCACCCTACGACCTTGGCTCCGCTTTATTGTTTCTGGTACACCGCCTTCCCTCCGACCCAGGTCTGCAGCACGCCCACCTTGTGGATGTCGTAGGTCGGCATCTTGAACAGGTCCTGGTCGATGACGATGAAGTCGGCCCACTTGCCCGGCTCCAGCGAGCCTAAGCTGTTTTCGGCGTGGCCGGCGTAGGCTGCGTCAAGCGTGAAGCAGCGGAAGGCTTCCTTCAGCGACATCGCCTGCTCCGGATGCCAGCCGGCGACCGGCTGGCCGGCGTGGTCCATGCGCGTCACCGCGGCATGGATGCCGAAGAAGGGATTCGGCGACTCGACCGGGAAGTCCGAACCGCAGGCGATGCGCGAACCCTGGTGCAGGAAGGTACGCCAGGCATAGGCGCCCTTGATACGCTCCGGGCCGACGCGGGTCTCGGCCATGTTCTTGTCCGAGGTGGCGTGGGTCGGCTGCATCGACGGGATGATGCCCAGCGTCTTGAAGCGGCCGATATCCGCCTGCGTCACCACCTGGGCGTGTTCGATGCGGTGGCGCTGGGCCGCGCTCTTGGTCGCCGCCAGTTCCTTCTGGTAGATGTCGAGGATCTGGTGGTTGCCGGCGTCGCCGATCGCGTGCACATTGACCTGGTAGCCGCGCGTCATCGCCTTCTTCATCATGGCGTCCATCTGGTCGAGCTTGTAGAACAGCAGGCCGTGCGAATGCGGCTCGTCGCTGTAGGGCTTGATCAGGGCGGCGCCGCGGCTGCCCAGGGCGCCGTCCGAATACAGTTTCACCGCACGCAGCGCATACATGTCGTTGCCGTAGGTTTTCAGGGGGCCGTTCTTCGACAGCGCGTCGAAATCCTTCTCGGTGCCGCCGATCATGCCGTAGATACGGGCGGTCAGTTTTCCTTGATCCGCATAGGCGCGATACAGGCGGTCCTCGGACATGCCCAGGCCCGCGTCGTGGGTGCTGGTGATGCCGACTTTCGCCATCGCGGCCAGCGCGCGGTCGAGCGCCACGCGGGCTTCAAGCTCGGTCTGCGGCGGCAGCACTTTCGTCACCAGTTCCTGCGCCGCGTCGACCAGCACGCCGGTGGCTTTCCCGTTGGCGTCGCGCATGATCTTGCCGCCGGCCGGGTCCGGGGTCTTGTCGGTGATGCCGGCCGCCGCCAGCGCGCGGCTGTTGGCCCAGCCGGCATGACCGTCGACGCGCTCGAACCAGACCGGGCGGTCATTGACCACGGCATCCACGTCGGCCGCGGTCGGGAAGCGGCCCAGCTTCCAGTTTTCCTGGTTCCAGCCGCGCCCGCGCAGCCAGCCCTGGCCCGGGTTGGCGCGGGCGTAATCGCCAATCGCCTTCTGGGCGCCTTCCAGCGAGGTGGCCTGCGACAGGTCGAGCTGGGTCAGCATCTGGCCCAGGCCGAACACGTGACCGTGGGCATCGATCAGGCCCGGCAGCACGGTGCGGCCTCCCAAGTCGACGCGGCGCGCGCCGGGCGCCTTGGCATTGACCTCGGCGGCGCTGCCGACGGCGATGATCTTGCCCTGGTCATCGATGGCCAGCGCCGTGAACTGCACCAGGTCACCCTTGCTGTCGAGCGTGTATCCATTGGCGTTGTCGATCACCGTGCTGGCATGCGCGGCCGACAGCCCGGCGAGCGCGGCAAGGACGAACATGGAACACTGCTTGAGGGTGGGGTGCATGGACTCTCCGTTTTATTAAATAAATGCAAAACATGAGTGTAGCGAAGTCCTCCCGCGTTGGACACAGGCAGAGGTCCCAAGCACCTGTTTTTTCGTTATGATTTCGCCGCAGCAATTAGTTAGTGAACATATTGATTTCAGCCCATCCCGAGGCTGGACGGGCGTGGCTCGCGACGACGCTGGCGCAGGAAGCAAACAAGCGCTGACGCGTAGGGTGGGCGGATCTTCCGCCCACGCGTCCAACGCCATCTTGCGCATTCGTGCGCGCCAGATCACCGTGCGTTGAACGCGTGGGCGGCGCAGCGGGCGCGTGCATATCGGCCGAGCAGTACAGCCGCCCACCCTACTGGCCGGCGCCGTCCTTCTCGCGCGCGATCAGCGCTGCTTTTCTCTCGATGCCCCAGCGGTACCCCGACAGAGCGCCGTCGTTGCGCACCACCCGGTGGCAGGGAATTGCCACCGCCACCGGGTTGGCGGCGCAGGCGCCGGCCACCGCGCGCACCGCGGCCGGTGCGCCGATACGCCGCGCCAGTTCGGTATAGCTGACCGTCTCGCCGGCCGGAATCGCGCGCAGCGCTTCCCACACGCGCTGCTGGAAGGCGGTGCCGCGCACGTCGAGCGGCAGATCGAGGCCGATGCGCGGCGCCTCGACGAAGCCGACCACCTGCGCCACCAGGCGTTCGAAGTCCGCGTCGCCGCCGACCAGCCGCGCCTTCGGGAAGCGGTCCTGCAGGTCGCGCACCAGCCGCTCGGGATCGTCGCCCATCAGGATCGCGCAGATGCCCTGGCTTGTGGCCGCGACCAGGATCGCGCCCAGCGAGCAGGCGCCCACCGCGAAGCGAATGTCCTCGCCCGTGCCGCCTTTGCGGAAGCGCGCCGGCGCCATGCCCAGCATTGCCTCCGCATCCGCATAAAAGCGCGAACTGGAGTTGAAGCCGGCGGCGTACAGCGCGTCGGTGACCGGCGCGCCCTGCGCCAGGCCGTCGCGCACGCGCGCCGCGCGCAGCGCCGCCGCATAGGCTTTCGGAGTGACGCCGGCATGCTGCCTGAACAGGCGGTGGAAGTGAAAACGGCTCATGCCGGCCGCTGCCGCCAGCGCGTCCAGGTTGGGCTCCTCCGCGCTGGTCGCGATCAGGCGGCAGGCCGCGGCCACCGCTTGCGCCTGGCGCTCGGCCAGCGGCGGCAGGTCGGGCCGGCAGCGCAGGCAGGGCCGGAAGCCCGCGCTTTCGGCCGCTTCGCGGCTGGCATGAAAGGCGACGTTCTCGCGCCGCGCCGGGCGGGCCGCGCACGACGGCCGGCAATAGACCCCGGTCGTGCGCACCGAATAATAGAAGACGCCGTCGGCGGCGCGCTCGCGTGCCTGCACGGCGGCCCAGCGCGCCTCGTCGCTGGCGTAAGCATGAAGGATGGTCTCGGTTTTCATGGCGGCTCCTGCGAGGGGATTGGCGCGTATCGTGGCACGCATGCGCCGGATGCGCACTCCGGGTCTTGCTTTCGAATCGGCGATGCTAGAATCCGCACTGTCGAGAGCCATCATTATCGCCCCACCGGAGAGCAGTTTGAACGAACAGAGCGCACCAGCGACTACCCCCATCTTCCAGCGCATCAAGGACTACCTGGTCGGCGAAATCGCTTCCGGCCGCTGGAAGGAAGGCGACCTCGTGCCCTCGGAGCAGGCGCTGGTGCGCCAGTTCGGCGTCTCGCGCATGACGGTCAACCGCGCCGTGCGCGAGCTGACGGCCGAGCAGGTGCTCACGCGCCGCCAGGGTTCCGGCACCTACGTCGCGCCGCAGAAATACCAGGCCACCCTGGTCGAGATCCGCAACATCGCCGACGAGGTGCGCGCGCGCGGCCACCGCCACCGCAGCGCGATGCACCTGCTGGAAGGGGCGCCGGCAAGCGAGGCGCTGGCCCTGCAGTTCGAACTGGCGCAGGAAAGCCCGCTGTTCCATTCGCTGATCGTGCATTTCGAGAACGACGTGCCGATCCAGTTGGAGGACCGCTGGGTCAACCCGGCCTGCGCACCGGACTACCTGGCCCAGGATTTCAACACCATCACCCCGAACGAACACCTGATGGCGGTGGCGCCGCTGCAGGGCGCCACCTACGCCATCGAGGCGCTGGGCGCACCGCGCGAAGTGGCCGAGCTGCTCGCGATCGATGCGCGCGAACCCTGCCTCGTCCTCAAGCGCAAGACCAGTTCCGGCGGCCGGGTCGCCTCGATCGTGACCATGTGGCATCCGGGCCGGCTCTACCAGTTCACGGGCAGCGTGGGCTGAACGTGGACTGGACGAGACGGCCGCAGATTTTTTTTGACGCGTATGCGCACGGCATGGCTTTTCTCGCCCATAATGCCCTTCCAGTCAAAAAATCTCCGGAACCGTTTGTATGGATGAGCCAGTCGTTACCAGGTCGGTCCGGCCGCCGCGCGTGCTGGTGCTCGACGACGACCATTTCATGCTGGAGGTACTGACCGACATGCTGGAACAGGTGGGCGTGCACGAAGTGTTTGCCGAGGCAACGACCCGCCACGCGCTGTCCACGCTGGAGGAACAGGGACCGGACACCCTGATCTGCGACCTCGCCCTGCCCGACATGGACGGCATCGAATTCCTGCAGGCGGCCGCGGCGCGCGGTTTCGACGGGCGCGTGATCCTGCTGTCGGGCATGGATGCAGGCGTGCGCGACGCCGCCGGCGAGCTGGCGCGGGTACTCGGTTTGCGCGTGGCCGGCACCTTCCGCAAGCCGATCGGACTCGACCAATTGCGCTCGGCGGTGACGTGTTAAGATTTGAACAAACGTCCGACCACTTTTTGGGAAAATAAGGTATTATTCGACCTAAATTCCCCGCCTGACGTCCTCTCGACGCCCTTCCAATATTGAGTTTGCGCACTTTGGCACCACCATCGTGTTGCAAGCAGTTCCATCAGCAAACGGAAGCCGGATGAGCTGTTATCAAGCTCCAGGCGTACATTGATCCTTACCTCTAATTTGAGGAAAACATGAGCGAAAACATTAAACACATCAGCGATGCTTCTTTCGAAACCGACGTGATCAAGTCCGAACGTCCGGTCCTGGTCGATTTCTGGGCCGAGTGGTGCGGTCCGTGCAAGATGATCGCCCCGATCCTGGAAGAAGTCGCCAAGGAATACGATGGCAAGATCACGATCGCGAAGATGGACGTCGACGCCAACCAGGCCGTGCCGGCCAAGTTCGGTATCCGTGGCATCCCGACCCTGATCCTGTTCAAGGACGGCGTCCCGGCCGCGCAGAAAGTCGGCGCAATGGCCAAGGGTCAACTGACCGCTTTCATCGACAGCAACATTTAATCGGGCGTTCACAGAACGTTCGTTGAGCGGCGGCAGCGCGCCCGCACTGCCGCCATTGTCTGGACGGGAATCCGATCGCTTCCGGTCGCCTCCCAATTGACTAACCCACGCAGTTCCCTCCCCTACCTTGATTTCCCGTCACGGGACACCCACACAACATGCACTTATCTGAACTGAAGGCAATGCACGTCTCCGCCCTTCTGGAGATGGCGATCAGCCTCGATATCGACAACGCAGCGCGCCTGCGCAAACAAGAACTGATGTTCGCCATCCTGAAGAAGCGCGCGAAGCAGGGCGAACAGATCTTCGGCGACGGCGCGCTCGAGGTGCTGCCGGACGGCTTCGGCTTCCTGCGTTCGCCCGATGCGAGCTACATGGCCTCGACCGACGACATCTACATTTCGCCGTCGCAGATCCGCCGCTTCAACCTGCATACGGGTGACTCGATCGAAGGCGAAGTACGCACCCCAAAGGATGGCGAGCGTTATTTCGCGCTGGTCAAGGTGGACAAGGTCAACGGCGAGTCGCCGGAGGCGTCGAAGCACCGCATCCTGTTCGAGAACCTGACCCCGCTGCACCCGCAGGAACCGCTGCGCCTGGAGCGCGACATGAACGGCGCCGAGAACATCACCGGCCGCATCGTCGACCTGATCTCGCCGATCGGCAAGGGCCAGCGCGGCCTGCTGGTCGCCTCGCCGAAGTCGGGTAAATCGGTCATGCTGCAGCACATCGCGCACGCGATCACCGCCAACCACCCGGACGTCACCCTGATCGTCCTCCTGATCGACGAGCGTCCGGAAGAAGTGACGGAAATGCAGCGCTCGGTGCGCGGCGAAGTCGTCGCCTCGACCTTCGACGAACCGGCCACCCGCCACGTGCAAGTTGCCGAAATGGTGCTGGAAAAGGCCAAGCGCCTGGTCGAGATGAAGAAGGACGTCGTGATCCTGCTCGACTCGATCACCCGCCTGGCGCGCGCCTACAACACCGTGATCCCGGCCTCGGGCAAGGTCCTGACCGGCGGTGTCGACGCCAACGCGCTGCAGCGTCCGAAGCGTTTCTTCGGCGCTGCCCGTAACGTCGAGGAAGGCGGCTCGCTGACCATCGTCGCGACCGCCCTGATCGAAACCGGCTCGCGCATGGACGACGTCATCTACGAGGAATTCAAGGGCACCGGCAACATGGAAGTCCACCTCGAGCGCCGCCTGGCCGAGAAGCGCGTCTACCCGGCGATCAACCTGAACAAGTCGGGCACCCGCCGCGAAGAGCTGCTGATCAAGCCGGACCAGCTGCAGAAGATCTGGATCCTGCGCAAGCTGCTGTACTCGATGGACGAGATCGAGGCGATGGAGTTCATCCTCGACAAGATGCGTGCGACGAAGAACAACGTGGAGTTCTTCGACATGATGCGCCGCGGCGGCTAAGACCTGCCAAAAGCATCGACGAGGGCGGCCTGGGCCGCCCTTTTTATTGGGTGCAATCTGCGGAACTGACCGATGACGTCGGACGCAACCGTAGGGTGGGCACTCTGTGCCCACCCTACGGTCAGCGCATCGGCCACAAATCCCGTACCGGATCATCGGCAGTCCGGCCCCGCGCTTGCCTTGCCTGAACAGCCGTTTTATAATCGTGGGTTCAGTACATCAACCTCTGGCAAGTGATCGGCAATCGGGTCAAGAAGCAGGAAGACCGACGAAGTGCTGTTTGGCTACCAACTCATCGAAAGCAGAATCATGAAGACCGATACCCATCCGAATTACCGCGAAGTCCTGTTCCACGACGTGTCGTGCGATTTCAAGTTCATCACCCGTTCGACCATCTCGACCCGCGAAACCGCTACCTACGAAGGTAAGGAATACCCGCTGATCAAGATCGAAGTCTCGGCTGAATCGCACCCGTTCTACACCGGCAAGCACAAGATCGTCGACACCGCTGGCCGCGTCGAGAAGTTCCGCCAGAAGTTCGGTGCTGTCGGTTCGAAGACCAGCGTCGCCAACGGCTAAGCAAGAAATCCAAGGAAGCCCACGCGGCTTCCCCAGCCTGTACAAGGCACAAGAGAAGCCGGCTCCCGGCTTCTTTTTTTTCGCCTTTCCATTCGCCGCTATACTAGCGCGACATTAATTCCTCGCATCAGACTTATCGATGAAACCAGTCCGCCTCCCCGCCGCCGCCACGCTGGCCCTGCCGCGCTGGGCGCTGTACGCGCTCGGCATGCTGTATATCCTGCCGGGACTGATCGGCCGCGACCCGTGGAAGGACGACGCCGGCAGCTTCGGCATCATGTGGACAATGGCGCGCGGCGGCCTGCACGACTGGCTGTATCCGAACATCGCCGGCCTGGCCGTCACCGACGAGGGCCCGCTCGCGTTCTGGCTGGGCGCCCTCTGCATCAAGCTGTTCGGCTGGCTGCTGGGCGACGTGCTGGCCGCGCGCGTCTCGAACATCGGCATCTTCGTGCTCGGCACCATGTCGCTCTGGTACACCGCCTTCCACCTGGGACGCCGGCCGGAAGCCCAGCCGCTGCGCCTGGCCTTCGGCGGCCAGCCGGAACCGGACGACTACGGCCGCACCCTGGCCGACACCGCCGTGCTGGTCTACCTCGGCTCGCTCGGCCTGCTGCTGTACAGCCACGAGACCCTGGCCGTCACCCTGCAGGGCTCCCTGCTCGCCTATTTCCTCTACCGCGCGGTGCGCTACATCGAGAGCGCCAGCCTGCGCAACGCCGCCCTGGTCGGCCTGTCGCTGGGCGCCCTGACCCTGACGCGCGGCCCGCTGTCGCCGCTGGCCCTGGTCGCCGCGCTGTTCCTCGGCACGCGCTTCTTCCGCATGCCGGCCGCCAATTCCCTGCGCCACCTGGCGCTGGCCCTCGGCGTCGCCGCGCTGCTGACCCTGGTCTGGATCGTGCCCGCCGCCATCGTCCAGCCGCATGGCGAGTCGCCGGTGCCGGCCTGGCTGGCCTGGAACGCAGAGCAGCTGAGCCTGCCGAACTGGAACTCGATCAACGCCTTCTTCCGCGTCGGCGTCTGGTTCTTCTGGCCGGCCTGGCCGTTTGCCGGCTGGGCCATCTGGGCCTGGCGGCGCGAGCGCAACATGTTGCACATCGTGCTGCCGCTGACCTTCCTCGGCGCCCTGACCCTGGTCACTCTCTGCGATCCGTCGCCGGAAAACGGCGACCTGCTGAAACTCCTGCCGCTACTGGCCCTGATGGCCGCTTTCGGCCTGCCGACCATGAAGCGTGGCGCGATCAATGCCATCGACTGGTTCTCGGTGATGGCGCTGACCACCCTGGCCGCCCTGATCTGGCTGTTCTGGATCGCCAAGCTGACCGGCTGGCCGGCCAAGCTGGCGCACAATGCGCTCAAGCTGGTGCCTGGCTTCAAGCCGGAATTCGGGATCGTCGCCTTCGTCGTCGCCGCCGCGGTGTCGATCGGCTGGTTCTGGCTGGTGCGCTGGCGCGTGTCGCGCCAGCCGGCCGTGCTGTGGCGCGCGGTGGTGCTGTCCTCGAGCGGGCTGATCCTGCTGTGGGTGCTGCTGATGACCCTGTTCCTGCCGGACCTGAACTACAGCAAGAGCTACGCCGGCGTGGCACAGGCGATCGCCGCCAAGCTGCCGCCGAATGCGAACTGCATCGACACCAACGTGAGCGCGGCGCAGCGCGCCTCGTTCGCCTATTTCGGCCGCCTGCCTTTCGCCGGCGTGCAGGGCGGCGACTGCGACTACGTGCTGCTGCAGGACCGGGTCAAGACGCGCGGCGACCGCGACCTGGCGCGCCGCTGGGACACGCGCGGCGCCACGCTGCTGTGGGAAGGCCGGCGCGCGTCCGACCGCGACGAACGCTTCCGCCTGTACCGCCGCGCGCCCTGAAGCGCGCGCCTGCCCGACATCGAACCGCCCTGCCGGAGCCATCCGCAGGGCGGTTTTTCTATGCCGCGGCAGTCATGCGACGCCGCACCAGCGCGCCAAAGGCCAGCCCGCCCAGCAGCAGCGCGAAGCCGGGCGCCTCCGGCACCGGCGACACCGTCAGGTCGGCGCCGAAGCTGCCGCCGCCGGCGCCCCGCACCACCCCGTCGACGCGCACCGCATAGGCGCCGGCCGGCAGGCTGTACGCCGCCAGCGACCAGGAATCGGGGGCATCGGCGCCGAAGCCGGTCTGGTCGATGCCGGCGATCGCGGGACCGACGATGTCCAGCGTCGCCGGATCATAGCGGTACAGGCTCAGGGCCGTGATGCGCAGGTCCTTGTCGGACGGCGAGTTCAGGTAGGACGAGGTGACCGAGGCCGCGGCATCGAAGGGCAGCCCGGCGACGTCGAAGGTGAAGACGTCGATGAAGCTGCGGCCGGATTGCGCGGCGGCGAAGCCGTCGCCGAAATAGGCATTGAAGCCGCCCGCCCCGTCGTCGATCGTGGAAATCGGCACGCTGCGCTCGATCGTCTGCGCGGCGGCATGCGGGCCGGCGCAGGCAGCGCCTGCCAGCAACGCGCCCAGGACCAGGAATGTGCTTTTCATGTGAACTCCATCGGCAATGTGTCGGCAAAGGCGGCCCGATCCGGATCGGCGTCGCGCCGCTATCTCATGCTTTGATCCGGCGCAGATGGCAGACGTTTATTCCTGATCGCCGCCTCCTTGAGTCAGCTCAATCCGGGACCAGATACAGGACAGAAAATGGCAGACAGTGCCATCCCATTCGCCCCGGAGGAAACGACATGAAAAGCGTCATGTTCTCGGAAGTCGTGCGTTCGAACCGGGGTGGCGCGTGGTTGCGCGGCCTGTCGCCCCTGACGGCTTACGGGCTGACGGTGGCCGTCGGCATGCCGGTCATGGTGCTGGCGCTGCATCTGGTCGACCCGGGCGCGCCCCTGGCCCTGATCTTCCTGCCGCTATTGGCCGGCCTGGCCCTGCCCCTGTGCGCCAGCGCGCCGGGCCGGCTCGACGTCAACACCCGCTTCGACGCCTGCCACATGAGCATGACCCTGGACGCCACCCTCGCCACGCTCGGCTACGCGCGCACCGAAGCCGCCCCCGGCCGGCTGCGCTACGTCAGGACTGCCAGCCTCTCCTGGCGCGCGCGGGCGCAGACGATCAACGTCAAGGTGCATGCGCACGCGCTCGAAGTGATCGGCCCGATCCCGATCCTGCGCTCCCTGCAAAGGGCGCTCGCGAGCTAAGGGACGGCCCCCGGCCGCGCTTGTAAACTGTTGCCGGTGCAATCCAAATCAGCGATAATGCACAGCGCGTTGCCGGGATGGCGGAATAGGTAGACGCACGGGACTCAAAATCCCGCGCCGCAAGGCGTACCGGTTCGATTCCGGTTCCCGGCACCACCTCATACGATCAGGACTTATCGGAACCCGTACTCTCTCCAGGAGGTACGGGTTTTTTGTTGTCTTGCAACCGCGTAGTGGCAACGCCGCTGAGACGACGCCGGAACCGGAATCCCGCTACGCATCGTCTTACTAACGCGAAAGCGGCATATTCGAGTGACCTCAATTCCCCTTTCGCTCAAGAGAAATCGAAAAATCATGAATCAAGTAAATTGACAGGAAGTTTCCGGTAGACAACTAAGTTGAGATAACCATACAATGCTGCATTGTCAAATCAAGCAAGTTCACTGTTCGACGTACTGCGCATTGGTGCTTGATCGTTCTTTTGATACAAGCCAGGAATCCATGTCGCATGGATTGCAAATATCCCGGCAGTGCGCATTCAAATGCCAGACTGAACATTCAGAACGCTAGAAATAATTTATGGGAATTCTTGGTTTAATTGGCCTCCTTTTTGCCGTAGGAGGATTTTCTGTCATGTCGAAAACCAGTCGTATTCTCTTGGTTATCCTTCTAGGTGGCAGCCTGTATTATTGGCAATCGATCTCCGCTGTTTTTCATGGCGGCAACGGGCCAGACCTGGGCGAGCTAAAAATCGCCATGACCCTGTTAAGTGCCAACATTGGCGGGTTTGTTCTGGGCTCGGTGTTGGGGGTGGCGAAGCGTAGTAGCACCAATGAGCTCCACTACCAGGAGAGAAAAAAAGCCATTTTTACATTTCTTGTAAAATGGGGAATCATATATGCCATTTATTCTTTCGTCGGCGGCAAGGTGATCGATCTGATATCCGGCGAGGACGGGATGGGTTGGCTGTTCATGCGCGTGTGGGGAATCTATGGCTTCGTCGCGTTGATTATTATCTGGCTAGTCCTCAAGAACACCTCGAAAAACCGCAGTCGAGTGAAATCCTGAAGTCGAATCACACCAGCGTGTCATGATCCAGTAGTGTCGGGCACGACAATAGCTTGTTCGCTACCGTGCAGTAAAATGTAGTCGCACTCGCACATCGTTTGATGCTGGTTCCAGCACCAACATAGATGACAGACAAGACCCGCGTTTCTTCATCGGAGAACGCGGGTCTTTGTTTTTCCGGCGGCACGCGCGCCAGTCCTTATTTGCCCGTCGGCGCCGTCCAGTCGTCATACCCCCGCTCGATCCGCCGCAACACCCCATCGCGCTCGAGCGCGGCGAAGGCATCGTTGAGCCGCTCGACGACCGTATCGGGCACGCCGCGGTTGCAGGCAAGGAAGAGCTCATGCCGGTTGAATGCGAGCACCGGGACGATCTTGCCGGCCCAGCCATTCTGTTCGAGCACCACGCTGCCGGGCCGCAGCGCCGCCACCCACAGGTCGATGCGTCCCAGCAGCAGCTTGCGCGGATTGAGCAGGTCGTGCGGTGCGGCGTCAACCGTAAAGCCGCGGCTGCGCAGGTAATGGTCACGCGCATCGCCGTTATACGTGCCGATCCGGTAGGGCCGGGCGTCCTCCAGGTTGCGCAGCGCGATGTGGCGGTCGGCGCGCGCCATCAGCAACCATTGCGCGGTATCAAGCGGACCGACCCACTTGAACAGGGCCTCGCGCTCGGGCGTGCGGGTGGTCGAGTAGACGCAGGCATCCGCGCGCCGGCGGGCGGCGGCATAGGCACGCTTCCATGGCAGCAGCTCGATCGTATAGCCGACGCCGGCGCGGCCGAGCGCGGCACGCACCTTGTCGGTGGCGATGCCGACCACCTGTCCTCGCTCGTCAAGCATGCTCGACGGTGCCGCCGGCTCGGCCGTAATGTACAGGGCCACGTCCCGGCTGCCTGCCGGAACAGCGGCGGCCACCGCATCGGACAGGACGGCCAGCGTGGCCGACAGCGCCGCCAGCGTGATTTGGATTCTCCGCATCAGGACTCCCTTATCGCCGGATACATGAGCGAAAAGGCGGCTCGATACATGTATCACAACATTTATTAATTGAGCATAACCCAAGGCTGGCCCTGGTCGTCAACACATAAAACAGCGGGGTAGCGGCAACGCGACAGTCGCAATGTCGCCTTGCCAACTTTTCCTAATAAAATCAAGACTTTCCATAGGGAAAATGCCATACTGGCGGGTGCTTTTTTGTCCTCTCGACGGACCACTCCGGAAAACCTCCATGTCGCTTTTCATGTTGCCCGATGATCCATCGCTGCTCAGCTATGGCATCTACGATCCCAAGCTCGTGCTGCTCTCGCTGCTCGTCGCCATCTTCTCGTCGTGGATGGGCCTGCAGATCGCGGGCCAGGCACGCCAGCGCAACAGCCAGCGTACGATCTTCCTGCTGACCGGCAGCCTGGCGCTCGGCGCCGGCGTCTGGGCCATGCACTTCGTCGGCATGCTCGCCTTTAACCTGTGCACCCGGGTCGGCTACGACCCGATGATCACCGTCGGCTCGAGCCTGCCGAGCATTGGCGCGTCCTTCGTCGCGCTGAACCTGATCGCGCGCGAGCGCCTGGGCAGGACCGGCCTGCTGGCCGGCGGCGTGCTGGTCGGCGCCGGCATCGGCGCGATGCACTACGCCGGCATGGCCGGCATGCGCATGAGCCTGGACCTGCGCTACGACCCGGCGACCTTCGCGCTGTCGATCGTGGTCGCCGTGGTGCTGGCGACGCTGGCCCTGTGGGTGCGCTTCGGCCTGAACCGCCTGCACTGGATGAGCGAATCCAGGCGCCTGCTGCTGGCGGCGGTGGTCATGGGCTGCGCGATCGCCGGCATGCACTACACCGGCATGGCCGCCGCGCGCTTCGTCGGCACCATCGATCAGAACGCCCCGGCGTCCTCCGACACCACCACCCTGGCGCTGGCCATCTCCCTGATCACCGTCCTGTTCACCGTCGTCGTGCTGGCCGCCAACGGCCTGCTGCGCTACCGCCGCCTGTACGCAGAACTGTCGCGCAGCGAAGCCTGGATGCGCGCCCTGCTCACCACCACCGTCGACGGCGTCATCACGGTCGACCGCGACGGCGCCATCCTCGAATTCAATGCCTCGGCCGAGAAGATCTTCGGCTGGCGCCGTGACGAGATCGTCGGCGGCAACGTGCGCCTCCTGATGCCGGAGGAAGAACGCAACAAGAAAGTCGGCCTGCTCGGCTACCTGCGCGACAGCGGCGCCCATCCCGCGCCCAACAACGCCGAAGTCGACGCCCTGCGCCGCGACGGCAGCCTGGTGCCGATCCGCTTTGCCGTCGGCCATGCGCTCCTGGGCAAGCAGGAACTGTTCGTCTGCTTCGTCACCGACATCAGCGAACGGCGCGAGATGGTGCAGGCGCTGCGCGCCAGCGAGCAGCAGTTCCGCTCCCTGATCGGCACCATTCCCGGCATTTCCTACCGCAGCCGCATCGAAGGCGAGCACCCCATGGTGTTCATCAGCGACGCGGTCGAGCGCGTGGCCGGCTACCCGGCGCGCGACTTCACCGGCATTCCGCCGGGGAGCCCGCCGCGCCGCTGCTTCGGCGCCCTGATCCACGCCGCCGACCGCGTGCGCGTATCGCAGGCGATCGAGGCCGCGCTGGCTGAAGACCGCCCCTGGCTGGTCGAGTACCGCCTGCTGCACGCCGACGGCAGCACCCGCTGGCTGTGGGAAAACGGCACCGGCGTGCGCGACGACCAGGGCGAGCTGGTCTGGCTCGACGGCGTGATCCTCGACATCAGCGAGCGCCGCAAGATGGAAGAGGCGCTGCGCGAGGCCAAGGAGCACGCCGAGCAGGCGGCCGCCGCCCGCGCGACCTTCGTGGCCAACATGAGCCACGAAATCCGTACGCCGATGAATTCCATCCTCGGCTTCACCGACGTGCTGCTCGACGGCGAACTGGCGCCCGACCAGCGCCGCCACCTCGACACGGTGCGCAACGCCGGCCGCTCGCTGCTGCGCCTGCTCAACGAGATCCTCGACACCGCCAAGCTGGAAAAGGGCGCGGTGGAGCTGGAGATCAACGACTTCAACCTGCTCTCGCTGATCGACGAGCTGTCCTCGACGCTGGCGGCGAACGCGCGCGCCAAGGGCCTGCAGGTCGACATCCACTACGACCCGGCACTGCCCACCAATTTGCGCGGCGACGAGCTGCGCATCCGCCAGGTGCTGACCAACCTGCTGGACAACGCGATCAAGTTCACGGCCAGCGGCAGCGTCACCCTGCGCGCCGCGCCGCGCGGCGACCAGCTGCACTTCTCGGTGAAGGACACCGGCATCGGCATCGCGCCCGAGCGCCTGGACGCGATCTTCGATCCCTTCACCCAGGCCGACGCCTCGATGACGCGGCGCTTCGGCGGCACGGGCCTGGGCACCACGATCAGCAAGCAGCTGGTCGAGCTGATGGGCGGGAAGATCTGGGCCGAGAGTACGCTCGGCGAAGGCACCACCTTCCACGTGCTGCTGCCGCTGGTGGTGGCGCGCTTCGCGCCGCAGCAGGCGCGGGTGCGCACCGCCGCCGTGCTGCCGCCGCTGCGCGTGCTGGTGGCCGACGACGTGCCGCAGAACCTGGAGCTGCTGCAGCTGCTGATGGCGCGCCGCGGCCATACGATGACCGGCGTGTCCGATGGCGCCCAGGTGGTCGAGCTGGCCGCGCGCCAGGAGTTCGACCTGATCCTGATGGACTTCCAGATGCCGACCATCGACGGCCTGCGCGCCACCCGCCTGATCCGCAAACAGGCGGAGGCTGCCGGCCGGGCGCGAGTGCCGGTGATCGCGATGACGGCCAGCGTGCTGGCCGAGCACCGCCGCGCCAGCGCGGAAGTGGGCATGGACGGCTTTGCGTCCAAGCCGGTCGACTGGTTCACGCTGTCGCATGAGATCGCGCGCGTGCTCGGCATCGGTTCGGAGCAGGCGCTCGCCGCCCCGGCGATCGAGCGCCAGGCCTGGAACCGCCTCGGCGGCGTGCACCGCTGGGGCGGCAAGGAAGACGCCTACCTGGAAGCGCTCGCGCACTTCCACACCCAGCACGCCCTGCTGCCGCAATTCCTGCGCGGCTTCGCCGACGCCGCCGACTACCCTTCGCTGCGCATGTTGGCGCACAAGGCGCGCGGCATCGCCGCCAACCTCGGCCTGGAACTGCTGGCCGACGCGCTGGGCGAGCTGGAACAGCTGGCCGAAGGCGACAAGGGCCAGCAGCTGGCCAAGGTGTCACTGCTGCCGCAGGCGCTGGCGCGCGTCGACGAGACGCACGAGGCGGTGCTGGCGCTGATCAAGACCAGGCGGCCGGCTGCTGCGCCGATGGCGCAGGGCGCCGTCGATGCCGCCATCGACCTGGAGCGCGCGCGCCGCGCCGGCAGTGTGCTGCGCGAGGCGCTCTCGCGCGGCGCCCTCGACGACGCGGCGCTGGCCGGCCTGGCGGCCGCCCTCGCCGGCCATGCGGCGGCCGCGCGCGTGACCCAGGTGCAGGCCGCGCTTGCCGATTTCGACTTCGACCTCGCCCAGCAACAGCTCGACGCCGTGCTGGCCGCGCTCGACACCCTTGACGATTCAACGCCACAGGAAACGACGTAATGAGCACTACCCCCAACCGCCCGCTGATCCTGGCGGTCGACGACGAAGCGAGCAACCTGCAATTGCTGCGCCAGATCCTGCAGGACCACTACCGCCTGCTGTTCGCCAAGGACGGCGCGCGCGCGCTGGAGCTGGCGCAGAAGGAACGCCCGGACCTGGTGCTGCTCGACGTGATGATGCCGGGGATGAGCGGCTACGAAGTGTGCGCCGCGCTGAAGGCGAACCCGGCCACCGCGCCGATTCCGGTCATCTTCGTCACCGCCCTGACCGACACCGCCGACGAGCTCGAAGGCTTCGAGGCCGGCGCGGTCGACTACATCACCAAGCCGGTCAGCCCGCCGCTGGTGCGCGCGCGCGTGCGCACCCACCTGTCGCTGGTGCGCATGGAAGAGTTGAAGGCGACCCGCCTGGCGATCGTCCAGCGCCTCGGCCTGGCGGCCGAGTACAAGGACAACGAGACCGGCCTGCACGTGATCCGCATGAGCCATTTCGCGCGCATCCTGGGGCTGGCGGCCGGCATGACCGAACAGGAAGCGGAAGACCTGCTGCACGCGGCGCCGATGCACGACGTCGGCAAGATCGGCATCCCCGACCGCATCCTGCAGAAGGCCGGCCCGCTCGACGCCGACGAATGGAAGATCATGCAGAGCCACGCCAGCATCGGCGGCGAGATCATCGGCCGCCACGACAGCGGCATGCTGAAACTGGCGCACGACATCGCCATGACCCACCACGAGAAATACGACGGCAGCGGCTACCCGAACGGACTGGCCGGCGAGCAGATCCCGCTGACCGGCCGCATCGTCGCGATCGCCGACGTGTTCGACGCCCTGACCTCGGTGCGCCCCTACAAGCGTGCCTGGAGCGAGGAAGAGGCGGTCGACTACCTGGTGCAGCAGAAGGGCAAGCACTTCGACCCGGCGCTGGTCGACCTGTTCATCGCCCAGCTGCCGGCGATCCGCACCGTGCGCCTGCGCTGGGCCGAGGCGGCGGAGCCGCAGGCGGCCTGAGAGGTCCGCGCCTCCACGGAACCGCTACGGCGATCGCATCGAACGCACGCGGCACATCGATGTTGGTAGGGTGGGTTCTCGAACCCACGCGGTACACTGCCTGCAAACCGCCTGCGCTCATGGAACCGGCAATGGCGCTTGATTTGGGCGCCAAGCGGTCAATCTGCAACAGATCATGTTCCCAGCGTGGGTTCAAGAACCCACCCTACGAAAAAAAGGGGCGCAGCGCGCCCCTTTTTCATTCGCCCGGCCGGCCCGGCCGTGCCGGGGGGGCCAACGGCGCCGCGGGCGCCTGCGGCGCGGCCGCGTGGCGCGCCAGCACGTCCTGGTACAGGGCCGTGTAGCCGGCCGCCATTTGAGCCGAAGTGAACACCTGGCCGAAACGCTGCGCCGCGCGCGCGCCCATCGTGCGCGCCAGCTCGGGGTTGTCCCACAGCGCGCGCATGGCCGCGTGCAGCGCCGGCGCATTATCGGGCGGCACCACGAGGCCGGTCTCGCCGTCGATGTTGATGAAGGTGGTGCCGGTGCCGATCTCGCAGGAGATCATCGGCTTGCCGTACATCGCCCCTTCCAGCAGCGAGACGCCGAAGGCTTCCGAGCGCAGGTGCGAGGGGAAGGCCAGCGCATAGGCCAGCGTCAGCAACGCCACCTTGTCGTCCTCGTCGACCGCGCCGACGAACAGCACGTTCTTCAGCCCCAGGCGCGCGGCCTGGGCCTTGAGCGCCGCCTCTTCCGGGCCGGCGCCGACGATCACCACCGGATACTCGGTGCGCGCCACCGCGTCGAGCAGCACGTGCAGCCCCTTGTAGTAGCGCAGCACGCCGACGAACAGGAAGAACTTCGGGCCGACGCGCTCGCGCCAGTAGGCCAGCCGCGCCGGGTCCGGCTGCGGATAGCTGGTCTGGTCTAGGCCGTAGGGAATGACGTGGGTCTTGTCGCGGTAGCGCGCCAGCACCTGCGAGGAGGCCAGGTAGTTGGGCGAGGCCGCGACGATGGCGTCGACGCTGCGCAGGAAGCGGTGCTTCAGCGGCTGGTACAGGCGCAGCAGGTTCTTCTGGCGCACGATGTCGGAGTGGTAGCTGACCACGGTCGGCTTGCGCACGCGCGCGACGAAGTGCGCCAGGTCCATGAAGGGCCAGGGAAAGTGGTAGTGCACCACGTCGGCGTCGCGCGCCAGGCGCCCCAGCGCGCCGAGCGCGGCCAGCGAGCAGGCATTCGACGCCAGCTCGAAGTCGAGCGGCGCGCGGTGCACGGTGTGCCCCTCGAACTCGAAGGGCTGCAGGTTCTTCTCGCGCGACAGCGACAGCACGGTATTGGTCACGCCAAGACGGCCGGTGCCAACGCACATCTGGCGGATGGTCTGCTCGATCCCGCCCAGGGAGTCCGGGTAATAAGTCTTGTAGAAATGAAGGACGCGCATGATGGTGACGAAAAATAAAAGCTTAATGCGCGCAGGTGTTGCGGCGGACGGCGGAGCGCGCGGCGACGGCGATGCCCGGCCTTGCGCTCTGCCCGCCCATGGTCAATCCTCGGCCATCCAGCGCAGCGTCTCGGACAGCGGCCGGGTCGGGATGGGGCCGATGACGCTTGCCAGCTTGGTGTTGTCGCCGGTGAGCGTCAGCACGTCGTTGGCGCGCACGAAGGCGGGGTTGACCCTCACCTCGATGCGGTAACCGGCGATCTCGGCCATCATGTCGAGCACGCCGGAGAGCGAATGGCTGCGGCCGGAGCAGATGTTGAAGGCTTCGCCGGCCGGCGCGGCAGCCAGCAGGCGCCGGTAGCTGTAGGCGACCATGCGCACGTCGGAGAAGTCGCGCGCGATCGCCAGGTTGCCCAGTTCGATCTGCGGCGCCTTGCGGCGGAAATGCGCGACGATCTTCGGCAACAGGAAATTCTCGCCCTGGCCGCGACCGGTGTAGTTGAACGGACGGGCGATGACGATCGGCAGCCGGTCCATCCACAGGCGCGCCATGTACTCCATCGCCAGCTTGCTGACGGCGTAGTCGTTGGCCGGCGCCGGCGCCACGTTCTCGTCGATGAAGGGCACGCTGGCGTTGCCGTAGATGTTGGCCGACGAGGCCAGCAGCACGGCCGAGGGCCGGTGCGGCACGGCCGCCAGCGCCTCGAGCAGGTTGCGGGTGCCGGCCACGTTGACGCGGTAGATCTGCTCGGCGTCGCCATGGCCGACGAAGGCGATGCCGGCCAGGTGCACCACCACGTCGGGCTGGACCTGCTCGACCATCGCGGCCACCGCCGCGCGGTCGCACAGGTCGACCGGGTAGATGTCGGGGCCGGCGGCGTCGCCCGGCATCGCGGTGCCGAACACGCGGTAGCCGGCGTCGACCAGCTCGCGTGCCATGTAATGGCCGGTAAAGCCGCGCAGCCCGGTGATGAGGGCACGCCGGCCCTCGCCCTCGCGTGCGCCGCCGGCCGGCTGCTGCTCCGTGCCCAGGGTGCTCATGTCAGAACGAGGCGCCCTGTTGGTTGCGGCGCAGGTCGGCGTCGACCATCATCTGGCACAGCTCCTCGAGCGTGGTCTTCGGTTCCCAGCCCAGCTCGCGCTTGGCCTTTTCCGGGTTGCCGATCAGGAGGTCGACCTCGGCCGGACGGTAGAACTTCGGCGAGACGCGCACCACGGCCTTGCCGCTGCGGGTGCAGTGGCCGGTTTCGTTCTCGCCGCTGCCGCTCCACTCGAGCGCCACGCCGGCGCCCTTGAACGCCATGGTGACGAAGTCGCGCACGGTCTCGGTGCGGTTGGTCGCCAGCACGTAGGTGTCCGGGCGATCGACCTGCAGCATGCGCCACATGCCCTCGACGTATTCCTTGGCATAGCCCCAGTCGCGCTTGGCGTCGAGGTTGCCCAGTTCGAGCACGTCGAGCTTGTCCAGGACGATCTTGGCGACCGAGTCGGTGATCTTGCGGGTGACGAACTCGCGTCCGCGCAGCGGCGACTCGTGGTTGAACAGGATGCCCGAGGTGCCGAAGATGTCGTAGCTCTCGCGGTAGTTGATCGTCATCCAGTGCGCGTACAGCTTGGCCACGCCATACGGGCTGCGCGGATAGAACGGGGTGTCCTCGACCTGCGGGATGGCCTGCACCTTGCCGAACATTTCCGAGGTCGACGCCTGGTAGAAGCGGATCTTCGGATTCACCAGGCGGATCGCTTCGAGCAGGTTGACCGCGCCCAGGCCGGTGATCGAGGCGGTGGTCAGCGGCTGGTCGAAGGAAACGCCGACGAAGCTTTGCGCCGCCAGGTTGTACACCTCATCCGGTTCCGCGTTCTGGATCAGGCGCAGGCTCGACGCCAGGTCGGTCAGGTCGTATTCGACCAGCGACAGGTTCGGGTGCGCGGCGATGCCCAGTTCCTCGATACGCCAGAAGTTGGTCGAGCTGGCGCGGCGGAAGGTGCCGGTCACGTGGTAGCCCTTCTCGAGCAGCAGCTGCGCCAGGTAGGCGCCGTCCTGGCCGGTGATGCCGGTAACGACGGCCTTTTTGCTTGTTCTTTGCATGATATGGAATTCCGGATGAGTGCTCGGTCAATCGAATACTTTTCTGACAACCCCATATTGTAACAGAGCCGTATCCCAAAACGACCGAGCCGGTAACATAGCTGTTGCAGTGACAATAACGCGCGAGCATTATTGCCCGAATCGGAACCCGGCAAGGCCCCGCTTACGGATTGTTACTTGTTCAAGCCAAAAAAAACAGGCGGGGACGCCCGCCTGTGAGTCTGCGCAAGCAATGCCTGCGCGGCCGGAACTTTGCATGCTCCGGCCGGCCCAAGCTGGATCAGCGGTTCGCCACCGCGTCCACCACGCACAGCGCCGTCATGTTGACGATGCGTCGCACCGTCGCCGACGGGGTCAGGATGTGCACCGGACGGGCGCAGCCGAGCAGGATCGGGCCGACCGCGATGCCGTTGCCGGCCGCCGTCTTGAGCAGGTTGTAGGCGATGTTGGCCGACTCGATGTTCGGCATCACCACCATGTTGGCATCGCCCTTCAGCGTCGACTGCGGCATGATCTTGGCGCGCAGCTTGGCATCGAGCGCCGCGTCGCCGTGCATCTCGCCGTCGATCTCCAGGTTCGGCGCCTGCTGCTGCACCAGCGCCAGGGCGGCGCGCATCTTTTGCGCCGAGTCGCTGTTCGACGAACCGAAGTTCGAATGCGACAGCAGCGCCACGCGCGGGGTGATGCCGAAACGCTCGAGCTCCTCGGCCGCCATGATCGTCATCTCGGCCACTTCCTCGGCGCTCGGGTTGTCGTTGACGTGGGTGTCGAGCATCGCCAGCTGGCGCTCAGGGGTGATGATGATGTTCATCGCCGCGTACACCTTGGCGCCTTCGCGCTTGCCCAGCACCTTGTCGATGAAGTCCAGGTGGGTCCAGGTGGTGCCGTAGGTGCCGCAGATCATGCCGTCGGCGTCGCCCTTGTGCACCATCATGGCGCCGATCAGCGTGTGGCGGCGGCGCATCGCCAGCTTGGCCATGTCCGCGGTCACGCCCTTGCGCATCACCATCTGGTGGTAGGTCTGCCAGTAGTCGCGGTAGCGCTCGTCGAAATCGGGGTTGATGACGTCGAAATGCACGCCCTGCTTCAGGCGCAGGCCGAACTTCTCGATGCGTTTTTCCAGCACCTCCGGGCGGCCGACCAGGATCGGGCGCGCCAGCCCTTCGTCGGCCACTACCTGCACCGCGCGCAGCACGCGCTCGTCCTCGCCCTCGGCATAGACGATGCGCTTGACTTCGGACTGGGCCGACTTGGCCATCGAGAACAGCGGCTTCATGAAGGTGCCGCTGCGGTACACGAACTGCTGCAGGCTCTCGGCGTAGGCGTCCAGGTCCGCGATCGGGCGCGTCGCCACGCCGCCGTCCTGGGCCGCTTTCGCCACCGCCGGCGCGATGTGGGTCAGCAGGCGCGGGTCGAACGGCATCGGGATCAGGTATTCCGGGCCGAACGACAGGTTGCTGATGCCGTAGGCCGAGGCCACGATGTCCGACTGCTCGGCGTGGGCCAGGTCGGCGATCGCGTGCACCACCGCGATTTCCATGTCGCGGGTGATGGTGGTCGCGCCGCAGTCGAGCGCGCCGCGGAACATGTAGGGGAAGCACAGGACGTTGTTGACCTGGTTCGGGTAGTCCGAACGGCCGGTCGCGATGATGGCGTCGCTGCGCACGGCCTTGACGTCTTCCGGCAGGATTTCCGGGTTCGGGTTGGCCAGCGCCAGGATCAGCGGGTTCGGCGCCATGCGGGCGACCATATCCTGCTTGAGCACGCCGCCGGCCGAGAGGCCGAGGAAGATGTCGGCGTTGTCGATCACCTCGGACAGGGTGCGCAGCGGCGTGTCCTGGGCGAAGCGTTCCTTGTCCGGGTCCATCAATTCGACGCGGCCCTTGTAGACCACGCCGGCCAGGTCGGTCACGAAGATGTTCTCGATCGGGAAGCCGAGGTCGACGATCAGGTCGAGGCAGGCCAGCGCGGCGGCGCCGGCGCCGGACACGACCAGCTTGCAGTTCTTGATGTCCTTGCCCACGACCTTCAGGCCGTTCAGGATGGCGGCGCCGACGATGATCGCGGTGCCGTGCTGGTCGTCGTGGAAGACCGGGATCTTCATGCGCTCGCGCAGTTTACGCTCGATGTAGAAGCACTCGGGCGCCTTGATGTCTTCCAGGTTCACGCCGCCGAAGGTCGGCTCGAGCGAGGCGATGATGTCGACCAGTTTGTCGGGGTCGTTTTCGTTGATCTCGATGTCGAAGACGTCGATCGCGGCGAACTTCTTGAACAGCACGCCCTTGCCTTCCATGACCGGCTTGGAAGCCAGTGGGCCGATGTTGCCCAGGCCGAGCACGGCGGTGCCGTTCGAGATCACGGCCACCAGGTTGCCGCGCGCGGTGTACTTGTAGGAGGCTGCGGGATCCTTGACGATCTCTTCGCAGGGCGCGGCCACGCCGGGGGAATACGCAAGCGCCAGGTCACGCTGGTTCAGCAGGCCCTTGGTCGGCGTGACAGAAATCTTGCCGGGGCGGGGAACCTGGTGGTATTCGAGCGCTGCAGCACGCAGTTGTTGGCGTAATTCTTCTTTTTTATCCGATGACGAATCCATGCTATGCAGCCTTCCTGAACTAGAGGGGAACCTCCAATTTTATCAGACTGACTCTTTCTGTCGGCTACGTATTTTCCACGCCCAGGTATATTCAGAAGCTAGTCTAATGCAATGAGTTGCCCTATAAGCCTAGCCTATGGAAGCGCCGGCGCAGCCATGGAGACAGTTGCAATGGCTGCCCGGCGTGGCCGGCAACGGTAGAATTCGCGCATGCTTTCCGAATTCGACCTCATCAAACAGTACTTCCGCCGCCCGCGTCCGGGGCGCGCCGTGCTCGGCATCGGCGACGACTGCGCCCTGCTGGCGCCGACGCCCGGCATGCAGATGGCGATCTCGACCGACATGCTGGTCGAGGGCCGCCACTTCTTCGCCGGCGCCGAGCCGCGCATGCTGGGCCACAAATGCCTGGCGGTGAATTTGTCGGACCTGGCGGCGATGGGCGCGCGTCCGCTCGGCTTTACGCTGGCTCTGTCCCTGCCCGCTGCCGACCCGGCCTGGCTGGAAGGTTTCTCGAGCGGCCTGTTCGCGCTGGCCGACCTGCACGACTGCGAACTGATCGGCGGCGACACCACGCGCGGCCCACTGAACATCTGCATCACGGTGTTCGGCGAAGTCGCGCCCGGCCAGGCATTGCGGCGCGACGCCGCGCGCGCCGGCGACGACATCTGGATCTCGGGCACGCTGGGCGACGCGCGCCTGGCGCTGGCCGGCTACTTGAGCGAGGTCGCGCTCGATCCCGCCACCCATGCGCAGGCTGCCACGCGCATGCACATGCCGACCCCGCGCGTGGCCCTGGGGCAGGCGCTGGCGCGGCTGGCCGCGCCGCCGGCCGCGCTCGACATCTCGGACGGCCTGGCGGGCGACCTGGGGCACATCCTGGCGGCCTCCAGGGTCGGCGCGACGCTGGACGCCGATGCGCTGCCGGCCGGGCCGATGCTGGCGCGCCAGCCGCAGGCCTTGCGGCGGCGCTTCACGGCGGCCGGCGGCGACGACTACGAACTGTGCTTCGCGGCGCGGCGCGCGGACCGCGAGGCGGTGCTCGCCGCTGCCGAGGCCAGCGGCACGGCGGTGACGCGGGTCGGGACCATCGATGCCCAGCCGGGGCTGCGTTTCGTGGATGGGGCGGGGGCGCCGCTCGATTTGCAGGTCGGGGGGTGGGACCATTTCAGCGGCAGTTGATGTTCAAGCGCCGTCATGTGGGTTCAAGAACCCACCCTACGAAACCCCGCTTTCCCGTAGGGTGGACACCTGTGTCCACGCGGTCGTACCCATGCACACCGCACCGTCAAGGACACCACCACGGAACCCGGCAAGGGCGTAGGGTGGGTTCTCGAACCCACGCGTGACGTACGCAAGCCGCAGGCTCACCCCGTCCGCGGCACCTTGCGGTCGTCATACGGCCCATGCTCCATCCAGTACTGCCGGAACGCCAGGCGCACGTTGTCGCGCAACTCGGCGTCGACCCAGGGTTTCGTATAGAACTTGTAGATCGCACCGCGGTTGATCGAGTCGAGCACGGTCTGCACGCCGGTGTAGCCGGACAGGATGATGCGCATGGTGTCCGGATACATCTCCTTCACCTTGCTGAGGAACTCGGTGCCGCTCATGACCGGCATGCGCTGGTCGCAGATCACCACCTGCACCCGGTACAGCGCCAGCAGCTCGAAGGCTTCGGACGGCGACGAAGCGGTCAGCACGCGGTAGTTGTCGCGCCTGAACAGGCGATGCAGGGCGCTCAAGGTGTCGACGTCGTCGTCGACCACCAGGATGGTCTGCACGCTGCTGTCGTCGGCCGCCGGCCGGTCCGGCGCATCGCGGTTCTTGCGCACCAGCTGGGCCAGTTGCGCGGCCGGGAGCGCGCGCGAAAAATGAAAACCCTGGATCTCGTCGCAGCGGTTGCGCCGCAAATACGCCATCTGGGCGCGCGTCTCCACCCCTTCGGCGATCACCTGCATGTGCAGGCTGTGCGCCATGCTGATGATCGCCAGCGCGATCGCGGCATCGTCCGGGTTGTTGACGATGTCGCGCACGAAGGCGATGTCGATCTTCAGCTTGTCGATCGGGAAGCGCTTCAGGTAGGCCAGGCTCGAGTATCCGGTGCCGAAGTCGTCGATGGCAATGCGGATGCCGAGCGCCTTCAGGCGCTGCAGCACCTCGATGGTGCGCTCGGCGTTGGTCATCAGGGCGCTTTCGGTCAGTTCCAGCTCGAGCATGCCCGGCTCGATGCCGTGGCGCTCGATGGCCGCGCGCACCACGCCCTCGAGGTCGCCCTCGACGAACTGGCGGCTCGACACGTTGACCGCCACGCGCAGCTCGCGCACGCCCTCTTCGTTCCACGCGGCGATCTGGCGGCAGGCCTCGTCGACGATCCATTCGCCGACCCGCACCACCATGCCGGTTTCCTCCAGCACCGGCACGAATTCGGCCGGATAGACCAGGTCGTGGCCGGGACGGTGCCAGCGCAGCAGGGCCTCGACCCCGGACACGCGTCCGGTGTTCAGTTCCAGCTTGGGCTGGTAGTGCAGCACGAACTCGCCGCCCTCGAGCGCACCGCGCAGGGCCACTTCCAGGTCCAGGCGCGCCAGCACCTGCACGTTCATGCCGGCGGTGAAGAAGCGGTAGCCGTCGCGTCCGGCCTCCTTGGCGCGCACCATGGCGGTGTCGGCGTACTTGACCAGGGTGCTGGGTTCGAGCGCGTCGTCGGGATACATCGCGATGCCGATGCTGGCCGTGAGCACCGCCTTTTGCCCATTCAGGTCGAACGGCGCGCGCAGCGACTCGCGGATCTCGTTGGCCACGCGCACCGGTTCCTGCTCCTGCTCGCGGGTCATGGTCAGGATCAGCGCGAACTCGTCGCCGCCCAGGCGCCCGACCGCATCGCGCAGGCCGATCGCCTTGACCAGGCGGTTGCTGAACTGGCGCAGCAGCTCGTCGCCCAGTGCCGGCCCGAGCGAATCGTTGACGACCTTGAAGCGGTCGAGCGTGATGAACAGCACCGCCACGCGCCAGGCCTTGTCCTGGGCCAGCTCGATCGCCTCGCGCAGGTTCTGGAAGAACAGCGTGCGGTTCGGCAGGCCGGTGAGCGCGTCGTAGCTGGCCAGGTGCTTCAGGCGCTGCTGCGCGTGGATGCGTTCGCTGATGTCGCGCGCGACCGCGATCAGGAGCTTGCTGCTGCCGGCTTCCTGCCACTGCCAGCTGATCTCGACCGGCACCGCGCCCTCGCCGCCGGCGCGCAGCAGCTCGGTCTCGGCGATGTCGGATTCGTGCGCGGCGCCGTTGGTGGCGAGGTGGCGCTGCAGCTGGTCGGCGGTGGTCAGGCCCAGGGCCACCGGATCGATGCGCAGCAGCGCGTCGCGCGAGAAGCCGAGCATGCGGCAGGCGCCGTCGCTGACGTCGACCAGCGCCAGGCTGGCCGCGTCGACCAGGAAGATGCCGTCGGTGGTGGCGTCCATCGCGCGCCGGAAGCGCTCCAGCGCCGCGGTACGCTCGCGCACGGTGCGTTCGAGATTGGCCCCGTGCTCGCGCGACTCGCGGTGCATCAGGCGCACTTCGAGCAGGTTGCGGATGCGGGTCATCACCTCGACCGTGTCGAGCGGCTTGCCGATGAAGTCGCGCGCGCCCGCTTCCAGCGCCGCCAGCTTCTTGTCCGGCTCGGCCGTCACCACCAGCACCGGCAGCCACGACTCGCTTTCCAGCGGCTTCAAGGCCTCCATCACCTGGAAGCCATCCATGCCCGGCATGTGCAGGTCGAGGATGATCAGGTCGAAGCGGTGCTTCAGGTGCAGCGCCACCACCTGGCGCGGGTCGGTGGTGCTGTGCACGTTCTCGTACCCGGTCGTCTTGAGCAGGTATTCGAGCAGCTGCACGTTGACCGGCTGGTCGTCGACGACCAGCACGCGTGCGCGCCGCACATCGGCGGGCGTGATCATGTTTCGGTTCCTTTCCCGGCACGCAGCTGGGCCAGCGTGCCGTCGATCGCTTCGTTGAACTTGTCGATATCGACCGGTTTCGTCAGGTAGCGGAAAAACCCTGCCGCCAGGCCGCGCTCGATGTCGCTCGCCATTGCGTTGGCGGTGAGCGCAATCACGGGGATGCCGGCCGTCTGCGCGTCGCGCCGCAGTTCGGCGAGCACCTCATAGCCGTCCATGCCGGGCAGGTTGATGTCCATCAGGATGATGTCGGGGCGCCGCTCGCGCGCCAGCGCCAGGCCGGCCGGGCCGTCGGCGGCGGCGATCAGCCGCAGGTCGGGCCGGAAGCGCACGATTTCCACGACCAGCTTCAGGTTGGCCGGGTTGTCCTCGACGTAAAGCACGAGATGCGGAGCATGATCGGTACGCCCGGCAGGCTCCCCCGACGGGTGCGACGAGGCATCGTCCAGCGAGGCTTGCGGCACGGTGGTGCCCAGCTCGATCGCGAACACGCTGCCCACGCCGGGACTGCTGCTGACCTCGATCGAACCGCCCATCAGCTCGACCAGGCGGCGCGTCACCACCAGGCCGATGCCGGTGCCTTCCTGGGCGCCGGCTTCCTGGCCGAGGCGGTTGAAGGGCTGGAACAGGCTGTCGAGCTGGTCGGCGCGCAGGCCCATGCCGGTGTCCTGCACCGAGATGCGCATGCGCTCGGGCGTGAGCTGGACACAGTCGAGCACCACGGCGCCGGCGTCGCGGTTGTACTTGATCGCGTTCGACAGCAGGTTCAGCAATACCTGCTTCAGCCGGGTGCGGTCGGCCAGCAGCACCGCGTCGACCGTTTGCGGGAACAGCACGCGGATGCCGCGCCCGGCCGCCAGCGGCTCGACCATGGTGCGGCACTCCTCCAGCACCTCGGCGAGGGCCACCGGCTCCATCGACAGCGAGATCGTGCCCGACTCCACCTTGGCCAGGTCGAGGATCTCGTTGATCAGGGTGAGCAGGTGGCGTCCCGACTTCAGGATGTGGCTGGCGAACTCCTTCTTCTGTTCGCTGGAAGTCGGCAGCGCCTCCGAGGTCAGGATCTGGGCGAAGCCGAGGATCGCGTTCAGGGGCGTGCGCAGCTCGTGGCTCATCGACGACAGGAAGGCCGATTTGGCCTGGTTGGCGTTGCGCGCCTCGTCGATCGCGTTGGCCAGTTCGGCGTTGGCCAGCGCCAGCTGCAGGGTGCGTTCGTCGACGCGGTGTTCGAGCTGCTCGTTCAGGCGCATCACTTCCTGCTGGGCGCGCGAGCGCTCCTGCGCCTCGCGCACGATTTCCCGGTTCGAATCCTCGAGCTCGCGGGTGCGCTGCTCGATCTCGGTCAGCATCGCGTTGAAGGAATCGACCAGCTCGGCCGCCTCGTCGTTGCTGATGCGCGGCGCGCGGCGCGAATAGTCGCGCGTGGCGACCACGTCCCGTGCGATCTCGGTGATCGCGATGATTGGCGCGGTGATCACGCGGCCCAGGCGCCGCATCACGAGATACGCGATCGCCATCGCCAGCAGGGTCACGGCCAGCGCGATCGCCAGGTAGTCGAGGGTGCGCGAGAGCAGCCGGTTCTCGGCGCGCAGCCAGACCGTGCCGACGGTCTCGCCGTTCTCGACGATCGGCCGGAACACCACCAGGTAGCCGTCCTCGACGCGGGTGGCGGCCGCTTCGGCCTGAGCCGGGAATACCGTGCGCGCCCCGCCCGCGGCGTAGGATGCGAACAGGCGCCCGCGTTCGTCGTAGATGGCGGCGGCGGCGGCCATCGGGCGGGTGCGCAGCAGCGCCAGGTTCTCACCGGCCAGGCGGGCGTCGTCGAAGGCCAGCGCGGCCGAGCTCATGTGGCCGACCAGCTCGGCCTGGGTCGAGAGGTCGTTCACCAGCGAGCGGTGGTAGCTGCGCAGGTCGTAGCCGATCACCAGCCCGACCGAGACCACGAGCGCGGCCAGCGTGGTGGCCATCACCACGGCGACGAGCTTCTTGCGGAGCGACGGCAGGCGGATCATGCCGCCTCCGGCGTGTTCGGGCACGCGGGCAGGCTCCTTTCGCGCGCGCGCGCCCCGGCCCGGATGGCGACGGCCATCACGACCGCGCCGGCCTAGCCCGGCAGCACGCGTATTGATGAAGCGACATTGAATTCTATTGAGTAAAAGAAACGCGGCGGAACCCGCCGCGATGCAGGATAGCAGCATGGAATGTCAACGTGTCGCACGGGACATTTCCATGAGTACAAACGGCGCCACTCTACCTTCTCGCAAGGCGCTTGGGTAGCGGCGGCGTGATTTTCCATGCAAGTTTGCCACACCGATAGCGGCCGGGGCGCGCTAGAATGGTTGCTGCGTGACCGATGCAGTCACGCTGCAATGCAGGGGCGCTTGGCGACCTGCGTGCCGCAGCATTCTTATTATCCTGGAGGAGCCGCATGAGCAACGAGATTATCGAACTTGCAAGCAAAGTCGGCGAGGCGCTGCAGGCCAAGCGCCTGGTGCTGGTCACTGCCGAATCCTGCACCGGCGGCGGCGTGTCGCAAGCCATCACCGAGATCGCCGGCTCCACCGGCTGGTTCGACTGCGGCTTCGTCACCTATTCGAACAACTCGAAGACCGAACTGCTCGACGTTCCGGCTGCCCTGATCGCGCAATTCGGCTCGGTGAGCGAGGAAGTCGCCGCCGCCATGGCCGAGGGCGCGCTCTCGAACAGCGTTGCCGACGTCGCCCTGTCGACCACGGGCATCGCCGGCCCGACCGGCGCGGTGCCGGGCAAGCCGGTCGGCACGGTGTGCTTCGGCTGGTCGCGCGGCGGCACCAGCATGACCGAGCGCCTGGTATTCCAGGGCGACCGCCACGCGGTGCGCGAACAGACCGTCATCCACGCGCTGCGCGGCCTGCTGCGTTTTATCGAATAGTGGGGTCCGTCCCCTCGCGCTTCAGCGCCTACCGCGCCCTGGCCGGCGCGGCGCTGCTGCTCGCGGGCGCGCAGGCTTCTTCGCAACCGGTTCTGCCGGCGCCGCCCCAGGTTGGGGTACAAACCGTCTACGCCGCCGGCGACATCGCGCGCTGCCGCCATCCCGACCCGCGCTGGTCGGGCGCCGCCGACACCGCCGCGGTGGTCGCGGCGGGCCTGGCGGCCGACCCCGATGCGGTGGTCCTGACCCTGGGCGACCACACCTACCCGCGCGGCGCGGCCCGGGAATTCGCCGACTGCTACGGCCCGACCTGGGGCCGCTTCAAGGACCGCACCTGGCCTTCTCCCGGCAACCACGAGTACTACACCAAGGGCGCCCTGCCCTATTTCGCCTACTTCGGCGAACGCGCCGGACGCGGCTACTACAGCCTGGAGCTCGGCAGCTGGCGCGTGATTTCCCTCGACAGCAACCTGGCCCCGGCGGCGCACGCGGCCCAGCTGGACTGGCTGCGCGCCGAACTGCGGGACCATCCGAGCCGCTGCACGCTCGCCTTCTGGCACCATCCGCTGTACAGTTCGGGCGGGCACGGCAGCGTGCCGAAGATGCGGGAAGCCTGGGCCCTGCTGCACGCGGCCGGCGCGGAACTGGTATTGTCCGGCCACGACCACGACTACGAACGCTTCGCGCCGCAGGACGCCGACGGCAACCTGGACCGCGCGCGCGGCATGCGCCAGTTCGTGGTCGGCACCGGCGGCGCCTACGCCACGCCGTTCCTGCTGACTGTCATACACAGCGAAGCGCGCGACGCCAGCCGCAACGGCGTGCTGCGCCTGCGCCTGCGCGCCGACGGCTACGACTGGGAATTCCTGGAAGCGACCCCACCTTCCCTGCCGAACGCATCGCCGCCCGACCATGGCAGCGCCGCCTGCCATTGAACCATCACACCCTGGAGTACCTGCATGAAAACCCGTCCGCTGTTCGCCGCATCGCTGCTGCTGGCCGCATTGAATAGTGCTGGCGCACAGCCCGGTGGCGCCGCGGCCCCCGCCGTTCCCGTCGACGTGCCCCACATCGCCTTCGATAAATACACCCTGCCCAACGGCCTGCAGGTGATCCTGGTCGAGGACAAGCGCCTGCCAATGGTGGCGGTCAACGTCTGGTACCACGTCGGCCCGGCCAACGAGGCGCCGGGGCTGGCCGGTTTCGCCCACCTGTTCGAGCACATGATGTTCGCCGGCAGCAAGCACCTGCCGCGCGGCCTGGCCGACCGCCTGCTGGAAGGCGCCGGCGCCACCGACAGCAACGGCGGCACCGGCTACGACAGCACCAGCTACTACGACACCGTCCCCTCGAACCAGCTCGAGCTGACCCTGTGGGTGCATGCCGACCGCATGGGCTACCTGCTCGACGTGCTGGACCAGAAGGCCCTGACCAACCAGCAGGACGTGGTGCGCAACGAGCGCCGCGAGACGGTGGAGAACGAACCCTACGGGATCGTCGAGGAAGCGCTGAACCACGCGCTGTTCCCGCCCGAGCACCCCTACTACGCCTCGGTGATCGGCTCGCACGCCGACATCCAGAACGCGAAACTGGCCGACGTGCGCGAGTTTTTCACGCGCTACTACGGCCCGAACAACGCCAGCATCGTGATCGCCGGCGACATCGACAAGGTGAAGACCCGCGCGCTGGTGGCGAAGTACTTCGGCAGCCTGAAGCGCGGCCCCGACGTGGCGCGCCCGCAGATCGTCACGCCGCCGATCGCGGCCGAGCGCCGGCTCACGGTGCCGGACCGGGTCGAACTGGCGCGCGTCTACATGGGCTGGCTCACGCCGCCGGCCTACCAGCCGGACGACGCCGAACTGGCGGTGGCGGCCCAGATCCTCGCCGGCGGCAAGTCGAGCCGGCTGTACAAGTCGCTGGTGTACGAGCGCCAGATCGCCCAGGACGTCGACGCCGACCAGGATGCGCGCGCCCTGGTCTCGACCTTCCTGGTCGAGGTGACGGCGCGCGCCGGCCACACCCCGGCGGAACTGGAAAAGGCGATCGACGCCGAACTGGCGGCGCTGCGCGAGCACGGCCCGACGCAGCAGGAAGTCGAGCGCGCCAAGCGCCAGATCGAGACGGCGATGCTGACCTCGCTCGAACAGCTCGGCGGCGACGGCCTGGCCGACCAGCTGAACCACTACAACCAGTTCACGGGCGACCCGGGCTACCTGGCCAAGGACATCGCCCAGCTGCGCCGTATCACCCCGGCCGACGTGCAGCGCGCCGTGCGCACCTGGCTGCAGCCGAAGAACCGGGTAGTGGTGGCCGGCGTGCCGGGCGAACCGAAGCTGCCGATTGATCCGCCGGCGCCGAAGCCGCCAAAGACGGCGAAGGGAGACAAGAGCGGCATCAACCCGGTCGAAGCCTGGCGCGCCAAGGCGCCGAAGGCCGGCCCGACGCCGGAAGTGAAGCTGCCGCAGGGCGAGGCCTTCACGCTCGCGAACGGCCTGACCGTGATCCACCACTACAACCCGGCGCTGCCGCTGGTGTCGGCGGAGCTGGTCATCAAGAGCGGCGCCGACAGCAATCCGATCGACCTGCCCGGCCTGGCCGGTTTCACCGCCCAGGTGCTGACCGAAGGCACGGCCAAGCGCAGCGCGCCGCAGATCGCCGACGAGATCGCCCAGCTGGGCGCCTTCCTGGAAGCCGACAGCGGCACCAACGCGTCGGCGGTGTCGCTGCTGTCGCTGCGCTCGACCTTCGACCAGGCCTTCGACGTGATGGCCGACGTGGCCCTGCATCCCGCCTTCCCGAGCGCCGAGGTCGAGCGCCAGCGCGCCAGCCGGCTGGGCGAACTGATGCAGCAGCGCGACGAGGCCGAGGCCGTGGCCTCGATCGCCGCCGCCGCCGCCCTGTACGGCGCGCGCCATCCTTATGGCTACGGCCAGCTCGGCACGGAACCGGCGATCCGCGCCGTGACCCGCGACGACCTGGCAGCGTTCTGGCGCCGCCATTACGTCCCGAGCAATGCCGCACTGGTGGTGGCGGGCGACATTTCGCGCACCGAGCTGAAGGCGCTGGCGGAAAGCCGCTTCGGCGCCTGGCGCGGCGGCGAGGCGCCGCCCTTCTCGCCCGGCACGCCGGCGCCGACCCGGGCGCGGGTGGTCGTGGTCGATAAACCCGGCGCGCCGCAGACCGCGCTGCGCCTGGTCGCGCTCGGCGCCGAGCGCAAGACGGCGCAGTTCCCGGC
Organism: Massilia haematophila; assembly: GCF_042647645.1. Taxonomy (NCBI): domain Bacteria; kingdom Pseudomonadati; phylum Pseudomonadota; class Betaproteobacteria; order Burkholderiales; family Oxalobacteraceae; genus Massilia; species Massilia haematophila. The sequence continues at coordinate 3,653,291 of NZ_JBHRVV010000001.1, forward strand.
GCTGGAAGTCATGAACGCGGCCTTCGGCGGCCTGTTCACCAGCCGCATCAACCAGAATCTGCGCGAAGAAAAGGGCTACAGCTACGGCGTGTTCTCGGGCTTTCGCTACCACCGCGCGCCTGGCCCGTTCAGCATCGCCGGCAGCGTGCGCGCCGACGTCACCGGCGCATCGGTCGCCGAGCTGCTGCGCGAAGCGGCGGAGATGATCGACCAGCCCTTGCGCCCGGCCGAACTGCTCGACGCGCGCAACGCCGAACTGCTGTCGCTGCCGAACGGCTTCGCCACCAACGCCGACATCGGCGCCAGCCTGGCCGAATCCTTCGTGTTCGACCTGCCGCTCGACTACTACCGCCAGTTGCCGGCCAAGCTGGCGGCGGTCACCGCCGAGCAGGTGCGGGAAGCGGCGCGCCGCTACCTCGACCCGCAGCGCCTGATCGTGGTCGCGGTGGGCGACCGCAAGCGCATCGTGCCGCAGCTGGAAAAGCTGAAACTCGGGCCGATCGAGGTGCGCGACAGCGAAGGCCAGTTGCCCGCGGCCCAGCCCGGACAGTAAGCGCCACCGGCATCCCCGCCCCGGCAGCGGGGATGCCGCACACGTATTTTCCCCGACGATAGATGTCGAATCGTCTATCATGGGCCGACTGATTTCATATTGACGGCCCATGAACCAATTCACGATCCAGCAGAAATTCTTCCTTCTCCTCCTTACCATCGTCACCCTGGGATTCGGCTGGATCCTGCTGCCCTATTCGGGCGCGGTGTTCTGGGGCATGGTGCTGGCGATCCTGTTCGCGCCGCTGTACCGCCGCCTGCTCGCCGCGACCGGCCAGAAACCAACCGTTGCCGCCCTGCTGACGCTGGCGTCGATCGTGGTGATGGTGATCCTGCCGCTGTCGATCATCACCGCCTCGCTGGTGCGGCAGGCCGCCGACATCTATGCGAACGTCAGCTCGGGCCAGATCAATTTCGGCGCCTACTTCCAGCAGGTCATCAACGTGCTGCCGGACTGGCTGGTGGGACTGCTGGAGCGCTTCGAGCTGACCGACCTGGCTTCGCTCGAACAGAAGCTCGCCGACGGCGCGGCCCAGGTCAGCCAGTTCTTCGCGCGCCACGCCATCAACGTCGGCCGCAATACCTTCGACTTCCTGGTCAGCCTGACCATCATGCTGTACCTGCTGTTCTTCCTGCTGCGCGACGGCCAGGCCCTGGCCAACCGGATCAAGCGCGCGGTGCCGCTGAGCCGCATGTACAAGCAGCGCCTGTTCGACAATTTCATCACCGTGATCCGCGCCACCGTCAAGGGCAACGTACTGGTGGCGATCGCCCAGGGCGCGCTTGGCGGCCTGATCTTCTGGTTCCTCGGCGTCCAGGCCGCCCTGCTGTGGGGCGTGGTGATGGCCTTCCTGTCGCTGCTGCCGGCGGTCGGCGCGGCCATCGTCTGGGCCCCGGTCGCGGTCTACTTCCTGGTGACGGGCGCGATCTGGCAGGGCGTGGTCCTGATCGCCTTCGGCGTGCTGGTGATCGGCCTGGTCGACAACATCCTGCGCCCGATCCTGGTCGGCAAGGACACCAAGATGCCCGACTACCTGGTGCTGCTGTCGACCCTGGGCGGCATGGCGCTGTTCGGCCTGAACGGCTTCGTCATCGGCCCGGTGATCGCGGCGCTGTTCATCGCGGCCTGGGATTTGTTTGCTTCGGCCGAGGAGTTTCATCCGCAGTAAAAGCAGGGAAGATTCGTCGGGGCCGGCAGGCGCAGTCGGTTACGCCAGAATAAGTCTCGAATGAGATACCAACAGAAGCAAGGACTTAGGAAGGGTAGCCAGGAAAGCGAGAAGGTATCGGCCCACGATCGGCTGGCCAGTTAGCGCACCGCCGCGCTTCGACGCACACGCTTACAAAAGCCGAAATATGGTCGAACGTGCCATCAATCGCCTGGAGGATTTCGGCCCCGTTGCAACCCCTTACGAAAAACGCGGACACAACTATGTGACGACCGCGATTATCGCAACAATGATCCTGCAGCCCCCGCAGAACTCGATCAGACAGACCTCGCGCTTCCCGCGATAGCCCGCAGCCCTCCCGGCGCAAGTCTTGTCCTGCCGGTAGCTTTCCAGCGCCTTCCTGCCCGGGATGCGGCACGGTGCGCGATCGGACCACGCATTTGCTGGCCTGGATTTCCTCCGCAATATCTTCCCACGTGTTTCCGCCAAGCTTGTGTTTACGCATTTCCGACCGAATGGAATTGCCGTGATATGCCGGCGCTTTCTACCCCGATCAAATCCAGCCGTGCAACGAAAAACCGGATTTTAACCCGATTTGAATAGTTACAAACTTTTCTTGAATTGTGACATTGCGTGATATTTCGACCGGTATCGCGCCGGTAAAATCGTTTCGTCTAACAGCATTAGCCCGCTAGACCGTCGCCTGATGGAGACATGCGGATAATCGAAGAGAGAAAGCCGCTTGTCGCTCGACCGCGATGTTTTCAATCTTAACTTGACGAGGAACTATGAAATCGAATGCTGTCCCGGAAGCACTGCGTGATGTCTTCGCTAGCATCACCGGCAAGAAGCGTGAAGAACTTGTATCGCTGGAACAGTTGAGTACCGAGCAACTGACCGAAATTAGCGGCGGCCTCCAGTCGGAGCCGAAGTGGAAAGCGAATATCCACAGCTACTCGTTTAATTGAAGTACGGGCCGGGCCGTGCGCCCGGCCCATTCGACTCGAATTCGATAGGGATGCATATGTTTACTGCGGTTGTCAAGCCAACGCATATTTGCAATCTGGCCTGCGATTATTGCTTCAACGACGATGTGCGCAAGCCGGTCATGGACCCGGCAACGCTGGAACGAGTGGTACAGCAAACGTTCGAATATACACGGCAAACCGGGAAAGACCAGGCGCACTTTATCTGGCACGGTGGCGAACCAACTGTCGTGGGCCTGGATTTCTATCGCAATGCCGTGGCCTTGCAGGAAAAATATGCGGACGGCTGCAAGTATTCCAATGCATTTCAGACGAATGGCGTGCTGGTCAACAAGGAGTGGGCCCGCTTTTTCAAGTCGCATGACTTCTCCGTCAGCGTTTCCCTCGACGGCAAGCAGCTGCACAACGATAAGTACCGGGTCGATTTTGCGGGTAAAGGCTCGTATCACAAGGTCGAGCGGGCGATGAACATCCTCAAGGACGAGGGAATCCAGTTCGGTGTCTGCCTGACCATGCATAAAGGTAATGTCGAGGATGCGGCCGACATCTACCGCTTCTTCGCCGAGCAGAAACAAGCTTTTCATATCGTGCCGTTGATGAAATCCGGTGGCGCGCGCGACGGTTACGAAGACTTCGGGCTGACGGAGAACGAATACGCCGACGCCTGGCTGGCCATGTACGACCTCTGGTTCGACGCCGCCCCCGATTACGTGTATGTATCCGATTTCGTCGACCGCACCGAGGCTGTATTGCGCGGTTTACCCGGCAGTTGCTGGACGGCATCCCACTGTTGCGACACCAACGTCACCGTCGACCCGGAAGGCGACGTGTATTCCTGCGCTTCGGTCAGCGCGACGCCAATTGCGTTATATGGAAATGTGAACGAAAAGAGTTTCAAAGAAGTCTTCGCTTCGCGCAATGCCCTGTATTGGCGTACGCGCCAGCATTCCGACCAGTGCACGTCCTGCAAGTGGTTCCACGTTTGCCACGGCGGATGCATGTCCCGGTCATACAAGTTCTTCGGCAATATCGACGCCCCTGATTATTATTGCGACAGCCTGTACCGTATTTACGAGCATATCGAAAAGCGCCTGCGTGGAATGGACCTTGCCCCGGCGCTTCCGCATGAAAATCATATGCGCTCGCAACTGCCTGCGGACACCCGGTCAAAACTCGACATGACCGGCCTGAAATCCCGTATCTCGTCGATTCCCGTAAAGGTCGTGCAATGAGGCTCGTCAACGTTTTAAAACCGACGCATATCTGCAATCTCAATTGCGATTACTGCTATAACGACGACGAACGGCAGCCGATCATGACTGTCGACACCTTGCGGCGGACGATCGAGCAGACATTTGAATATGCGCGCAGCACCAAGGGATTTACCGGCGTCGAATTCGTCTGGCACGGCGGCGAACCGCTGGTCGCGGGCCTGCCTTATTTCGAAGCAGCGATGAGGTTTCAGGAAGAACTAGCAAATGGGCTTGCCTGTTCGAACGTCATTCAGACAAACGGCCTGCTGCTGAACGACGCCTGGACCGGTTTTTTCAAGTCGAATGGGTTCTCGGTCAGCGTCTCGCTGGACGGCACGCAGGAAATGCATGACGCCTATCGTAAGGACCATGCCGGCAAAGGCTCGTTCGCGAAGGTTCTCAAGGCAATCGAATTGCTGCGCAAGGGCGGTATCGAGCCCGGCGTGGTGCTGGTGGCGACCAAGGCGATGATCGGCAAGGCAAACGAGATTTATCGATTTTTGGTCGACAACGCATTGCCCTTCCAGATCGTCACTTTGACCAAGTCCGGCAACGCACGCGACAAGTATTCGGAAATGGCCCTGAGCCAGGCCGAATATGCGGAACTGTGGATTGCGCTGTTCGACCAATGGTTTGCCGGCAATCCTGGTTACGTCCGCTCGCATGAATTCGAGAACCGCTTGTCCGCGCTTATGTCAGGAATGCCGCGCGGGTGCGAGGCACTGGCCAATTGCGCCGATACGAATATCTCGGTGGATCCAGTCGGCGACGTGTATACCTGCGGCACGCTGAGTGGGACTGCCAGCGTCAAGTACGGAAACATCGTGGAGCAGGACCTTGTCTCGCTGATGGTGTCGCCGACCGCCATCCATTTTCGGACCCGCGTCATCGATCCGCAATGCGCCAGCTGCGAGTGGCAGCATGTGTGCCACGGTGGTTGCATGTCGCGCGCGTTCAAGATGTACGGGACGATCGACCGGCGCGACAACAAGTGCGAGGCACTCGGGAAGACATGGTCGCACATGGCGAAGCAATTGAAACTGCGCGAGCTCGACGTTGCGCCGCCACATCCGAACAATCGGTACGAAGAGTTCGCCCTGGACCCGTCGCTCAAGTTGCAGAGACCGGGCCTGCGGGGAGTGATCCCGATTCTGGCACGGTAACGGGCGCAAGGCGGAGCATCAATGTCCCGTATTTTTCGCCTCGCGGCCTTGGAGTCGGAACGGAACAAGCTGGTTGGGCCGGCCCTGCAGTTCAAGCCGAAAGCCGTTCGTCATATGCAGGCGTGCTGCGCCGCCCTGCTTGTTGCGGTCGCAGCCTACCTAGCCTGTGCGAGGACGGACGTCGTCGTCGCGGCAGGGCAGGCAGGTGCGCAATCCGGGACCGCCGTCCGTGACGGCGAGATACGGGTGGAGATCGCGTCATCGTACGCGTTTGCCGCCATCGCCGGAAGTCCCGTCGAGTATCGGCTGCATCGGGGGACGACTGTCCTTGCCGGCCATGTTGCCGGAAGCAGCCCGGCGCCTGCCGCTTGCGCCCGCACCGCGCCGGGCTGCCGCGCCGGCGTCGTGCTTGCCATTCGCTTCGGCGCGATGCCGGCAGATCCCGTCGCGGGCGGCGAACTCATCATCAAAGATGTGCCACTACGCCGCGCGCTGGGTGCATCGTTCTGACTGTGCCTTCGAAAGAGCAAACCCCGGATGTACGAAAAGTTATTGTTCTCCCGCTGGCGGCGCCTGCCTCTCGTGCTGCAGGCAGAAGTCACGGAATGCTCGCTTGCCTGTCTGGCGATGATCTCGGGTTATTACGGCGGCAGGGAGTCGCTTGGCTCCCTGCGCGACCGCTATCCAGCATCGCCCTCCGGCACGAATCTGGCTGCCGTGATGCAGGTGGCCGAGAAGCTCGGACTCGCGACCCGCGCAGTGCGGATCGAGCTCGACCAGCTTGCACTGCTGCGCCTGCCCTGCATCCTGCACTGGGACTTGAACCATTTCGTGGTGCTCAAGCGGGTCGGCAAACACCACATCGATATCCATGACCCCGCGTCGGGCCTGCGCCGTATTGCGCTGAGCGAGGTATCGTCCTCGCTGACCGGCGTGGCGCTGGAGGTCTGGGCGAACGAACAGTTGACGCCCGGCTCCAGCAAGGGCGGCAGCCTCTTTCGTTCGCTCGTCAACGATGCGCCGGGAATCCGCAGCATGCTGTTGACGAGCCTGGGCATGGCATTCGTGATCGAAGCATTGATGCTCGCGTCGCCTTGGTTCCTGCAGTTCGTGATCGATTTCGACGGCGCCGGCGCCAACGTCGAATTACTGGCGAAGCTGGCGATCGGGTTTGGCTTCATCGTGCTGCTGCAGCAATGCCTGACCGCGGTGCGGGGATGGCTTATCCTGAAGACGAGCGCCGCCCTGAACATGGAGTGGCGCTCGAATATCTTTCGCCATCTCCTGCAACTGCCGGCGACGTACTTCGAACGGCGCCACTTCGGCGATGTCGTCTCGCGCTTCGGTGCGGTCGACGAGATACAGAAAGCGGTCACGGTGTCGCTGGTCGAGGTGGTCCTCGACGGAGCCATGGCGCTGTTGACGCTCGCCGCGATGTTCGCCTGCGGAGGCGCGCTGGCCTGGATCGCCCTGGGCGCGGCGGGTATCTACACCGGCATCCGCGCCGCCACCAATGCCAGGCTGTCGCGTGCCGCGGCCGAAGAGGTCGTGCATGCAGCACATCAGCACAGCAACTTTCTCGAAACCATACGGGCAGCCAGGACGGTCAAGCTGTTCCAGCGCGAACAGCAGCGCCGCGGGGCCTGGGCGACGCATTTTGCCCGGCAGCTCAATGCGCGTCTCGACATTGCGCGGATCCAGTTGTCCGCGCGCCTGAGTAGCGGGATTCTGATCGGACTCGGTTCCGTTGCTACCGTCTGGGCCGGAGCGACGGGCAATGCCGGCGAATCGATCAGTGCAGGCGCCCTAGTGACCCTGATCGCATACAAGATGCAGTTCGATAACCGGATCACGGCGCTTGTCGACAAGATGGCCGACATGCGCCTGCTGCGGGTTCATTTCGATCGTGTCAGCGATATCGTCGATGCCCAGCCCGAACCGGATGCCCGTGCACAGGTGCAGGGCGTCGCCTCCACCTCCGTCGTGCTGCGTAATGTCCGGTTTCGTTATCATGCGAGCCTGCCTTTCGTGCTCGACGGCGTGACGCTGGATGTGCGCCAGGGTGAATGCGTGGCGGTCGTCGGACCGTCCGGCTGCGGGAAATCGACGTTGCTGGGACTGATCGCGGGATTGCATGCGCCAGAGTCGGGGACAGTCGAGATCGGAGGAGTCGATGCCACGCAGCTGGGCAATGCACAACGGCGGTCCCTGATCGGCACTGTGTTCCAGGAGGACCATCTGTTCGAAGGATCGATTGCCGAAAACATCAGTTGCTTCGACGATGCCACTGACATGGCCTGGGTCGAGGAAGTCGCCAGGATGGCCTCCGTACATGAGGATATCCAGGCGATGCCCATGCGCTATCGCAGCCGCGTCGGCGATATGGGTAGCGCGCTGTCCGGCGGCCAGAAACAGCGCATCCTGCTGGCGCGGGCGCTCTACAAGCGTCCCGGCATCCTGCTGCTCGACGAGGCGACCAGCCACCTCGACGCCAGGCGCGAAAGCGCGGTGAACAAGGCGGTGCGCGACCTTGCGATCACCCGGATTATCGTGGCTCACCGGAGCGAAACGATCGCCAGCGCCGATCGCGTGATCGCGATCGCGGGCGGCCGCATCGCCCTCGACGGGCCGGCAGCGGTCGAGACGCCTTGCGGCGTGGGCGAACGCGGATGAGGGCGTGATGCTGCGAACGACAGGCAAACGGCTCCCCCTGGCGCTGCTGATCGTGTCGATCCACCTGCTCGTGGCCGTGCTGATGGCGCGTCGGGCAGCGTTTGACCCCACGCCCGCAGGATCGGCCTCGGCCGCGGCGCCGACGATGCTCGTGCTCCTGACGCAGCCGCGGGCAGCGCCACCTCCGCCGCGCCCCGCCGTGGCCGATGCGGCGCAGCGCACACGCAAACCGATCCGGCAACGCGAAGCCGGGCGCCTGCCGCGTGGGAGGGCTGTCGCGGTCGCGGTGCCGGTGCGCGAGGCGGAGGGACCGGCTGAAGCGGCCCCCGACCAAGCCGCTCAAGCGGACGAAGCAGCCGTGCCGCACTCGCCGCTCTTCGACCGTGACGCCGCGCTACGCATGGCCCGGGAGGTCGCCAGCCAGCCGGATGCGTTCGCCAGGCAGCATCCCGCCAGGCTGCGCAGCCGCGAACTGACGCCCACCGAGAAGCTAGGCCGGGAGATCGATCGTTCGACGCGCAGCGATTGTCGCACAGCGTACGCGGGAGCAGGCCCCCTGGCGATCATCATGCTGGCAAAGGATGCGATCAGCGACAAAGGGTGTAAATGGTAAGCAGGGAATTTTATTCGAGAGTAAGGAAGAGTTGAATGCACGATCGCGTGAAAAGTCGACGTCACTCCAAGGGAGAACACGGTCCCCGTGCCGTCGCGGCCATGTGCGTCCTGGCGATGGCCCATGCCGGCGCCGCTGAGCAGGTTGCGGCCGCCGCGGCGAGCCCGCAAACGCAGGACAAGGTGATGGCGGTCGAGGTCCAGGGGCGGCGTATCGGCGTCGAGCAGGAGCGGCGCGAAGGCACCGGGATCAAGTACATCGTTTCCAGGGCCGACTTGGCGCGCTACGGCGACAGCCGCACGCTGGACGTCCTGCGGCGCGTTCCGGGGCTGTCGGTCGATCCGGACGGCGGAGAGATCAGGATGCGCGGCCTCGGCACCGGTTACGTGCAGGTGCTGCTCGACGGCCGACCGGCCGGCGAGAGCTTCAGCTTCGACAGCATTACGCCGGACCTGATCGAACGTATCGAAATACTCGGTTCACCGTCGGCGGACCGCAGTACCCAGGCCATCGCGGGCACCATCAATATCGTGCTGAGGCGTGGCGGCAAAAGCGTGAAACCCGTGGTTAAGGCGGGGGCAAGCCTCCAGGATGGAAAGCTGTCGCCATCACTGTCGATTCAGGCAAGGAACAAGCTTGAGGACTTGTCGTTCAGCGTCGCAGCCACGGTGGCGCGCGAGAACGTCGAGCGGGTCCTCGAGCGCCGCGAGTATGGCGTCATCGGCCAGGACGACGGTCGGTACGAACGCAGCGGCGCAATCCGCACCTTCGACCGTAGCCGCCCCGCCTCGGCCACGGTGCAGGCCGACTGGCAGCCCGATCCGGAGACGCGCCTCGGTGCAACGCTGCTGTTGAACCTGAACGATTCGGCTGCGCAGACCACGGAGCGGACCGCCACCGTCGCCGGCGCGGACTTGCAGTATCCGTCGAGCCGCCTGGCGCTCGAGGCCAGGTCCAGGTCGGCACGGCTCAACTTGACCGGGAGCCGGCAACTCGACCAGTTTCAAATGATCGAGCTCGATGGTACGGCCGGCGCGACCAGGCGCAGCTCGGACGCCGGCTTCAGCGGCCTTGGCCGGCACGAGGAACTTCTGTTGCAACGCGATGTCGACGGAAAGCTTTCGGAGGACACGGGAAATCTATCGTTCGCTTACAGCCGCTCCGGCTCGGGCAACCATACCTTGAAACTGGGTGCGGAAACCGACCATACGCGTCGTTCGGACGCCCGCATCCAGCGCGACCAGACCTTCGACGCTACCCTGCCGATCAATCTGGACGAGCATTTCGACGCCACGGTGCACAAGACGTCGGTCTACTTCCAGGATGAATGGAAAGGAAAGGCCGGCTGGTCCGCCTATGCGGGAATGCGCTGGGAAAACTTGAGCACCAGGGCCGCCAGCGCGGGAGAGACGGCTTTGCGCAAGCGCTACCGTATGGCCAGTCCAATCGTGCAGCTGGCGTGGAAAACACCGGAAACCGGGCGCAACCGATTTACTGTCGGACTCTCGCGCACTTACCGGCCGCCGACAGCGGCGAGCCTGATACCGCGCCGCTTTTATGCCGTGAATAACGGTCCCCTGCGGGCCGACACCACCGGCAATCCCGCTTTGAAACCTGAGTTGTCGTGGACGCTCGACGGCAGCTATCAGCATGAATTCGACAACAAGGGAAACATCGGCATCAACCTTGCTGCGAGCAGGGTCAGCGACGTGATCCTGAGCGACGTACGGCAAGCAGGCCAGGCCTGGCTCATCGTGCCAGAAAATCACGGTTCGGCCGACGTTCGTTCCGTGACTCTCGAAGCAAGCCTGCCGCTCAGTGGGCTGCTTGCCTGGCGAGTGCCGCTATCGCTCACAGCAAATGCCACGCGAAACTGGTCGCAGGTCGAGCAACTGCCGGGGCCGCACAACTACCTGGCCCAGCAGTTGCCTTTCAGCGCCAATCTAGCGCTCGACGCCGGGAACGAGAAATCGACCTACGGCGCCGGCGTCAGCGCGTCGCTGCAGTCGGGTTCGACGATTCGAAGCGGACAGCAGCAGCAACTCATCAGGAAGTCGTATGCCAGTGTCGACCTGTACGCGGTCGCACGCCTATCCCCCTCGGCCCGGCTGCGCCTTTCTATCGCCAATCTCGCGCCGCGCGATGCACGCAGCGACCAGATCTACTTCGACGCGTCGCGGCGCGACGTCGTCGCCAACACCTCGCAGGCGTTCGCGACGATACGGCTGTTCTGGGAGGGGCAGTTCAACTAGGGCATGTCTGACTGAACTTAATTAAGCCTGGAGGGTCGTGGGGCGATGAGCCGGACCGACCTTGCCGAAAGCAGTGGCGCCAGCTTGAGCCCCACCTGCCGTCTAATCCGCATCATGGTCTGTTGCACGCGGCAAGGTCGTGCCCACGACGGTTGCCGATGCGAAGGCGCCATGCCCTCCCAATGGGTCAACCGGCATTGCGCCTTCTGTGGGCAATAAGGGCGACAGCCATGACAACGCCCTGGCCGAGACCATCAACGGGCTCTACAAGGCTGAAACGATCGCTGCGCTTGCCGGCCCTGTCGTTTTGATCTAACATGTGAACACCTATTCACATGTTAATGATGACTACACTCGACATTCCCGATCACGCCGTCGAGCAGGTCGCCGACCTGTTCCACCTGCTGGGCGACCCGACCCGGCTGCGCATCGTGCTGGCCTGCCTGGCGCAGCCGACCGCCGTGGGCGACATCGCCGCGGCCCTGGACCTGTCCAGTTCCCTGGTCAGCCACCACCTGCGCCTGCTGCGTGCGGCGCGCATCGTCAAGGCGGAGCGCCAGGGCAAGCAGGTGTTCTATGCGGCCGCCGACGCCCACATCAGCTCCCTGCTCTCCAACATGTTCGAGCACATCGCCGAACCCGCCAACGGAAACGACCCATGAGCCACGATCACGATCACCCTCACGACCACGGCCATCACGGACATGGCCACGGCCACGGCCACCATCACCACCAGGCGCCGCCGCCCGGACACGGCCGCGCCTTCGCACTGGCGATCGGCCTGAACACGGTCTTTGTCGCAATCGAATTCATCTACGGCTTCCTGGCCGGCTCCACCGCGCTGATGGCCGACGCCGGCCACAACCTGTCCGACGTGCTAGGCCTGGTGCTGGCCTGGGGCGCGGCCCTGCTCGCCAAGCGGGCGCCGAGCGCACGCTATACCTACGGGCTGCGCAGCTCTTCGATCCTGGCGGCGCTGGCCAATGCCCTGCTGTTGCTGCTGGCCTGCGGAGCGATCGGCTGGGAAGCCGTGCAGCGCATCGCCACGCCGCATCCGGTGGAAGCGGTCACGGTGTCGGTGGTGGCGGCGATCGGGGTGGCGATCAACGGCTTCTCGGCCTGGCTGTTCATGGCCGGCAGCAAGGGCGACCTGAACATCCGCGGCGCCTACCTGCACATGGCGGCGGACGCGGCGATCTCGCTGGGCGTGGTGGTGTCGGGCCTGGTCATCATGGGCACCGGCTGGACCTGGCTCGACCCGGCGGTCAGCCTGGTGATCGTGCTGGTGATCGTCTGGGGCACCTGGTCGCTGCTGCGCGAATCGCTGCAGATGGTGATGGCGGCGGTGCCGGAGAGCGTCGACGCCACCGCGGTGCAGGGCTTCCTGGAGGCGCGTCCCGGCGTGGCCGAGGTCCACGACCTGCACATCTGGGCGATGAGCACCACCGAGACCGCCCTCACCGCCCACCTGGTGATGCCGGGCGGTTATCCGGGCGACGGCGCGATCGACGCCATCGTGGCCGAGCTGCGCAAGGAGCATGGCATCCACCATTGCACGCTGCAGGTGGAGGAAGGCACGACCAGGCACCACCATTGCGCGCTGGAGGCGCACGGGGCGTGATGGGACGTAGGGTGGGCACGCCGTGCCCACGCGTTACGTGCGTCTCCTATTCGCGTTTGTCGTAAGAGTTCGCTCGCGACAATGAGCGGAGTATCGCGGCATCACGCGTTGCCGCTCCTTGCGTATTCTGCGGGCGACGTCTCGCTGCCGCTGACTGCGGCCTCGTGCGTAACGCGTGGGCACAGAGTGCCCACCCTACGATGAAGCCGCTGACGCCGCTCAGCCGGCCAGGTTCGCAAACAGCGCCGTGCTCAGGTAGCGCTCGCCAAACGACGGGATGATGACGACGATCGTCTTGCCCGCATTCTCGGGCCGCTGGGCGACCTGCATCGCGGCCCACAGCGCGGCGCCGGACGAGATGCCGACCAATAGCCCTTCCTCGCGCGCGGCGGCGCGCGCGGTCTCGAAAGCGTCTTCGTTGCGCACGGCGATCACTTCGTCGTAGATGCCGGTATTGAGCACCTGCGGCACGAAGCCGGCGCCGATGCCCTGGATCGGGTGCGGGCCCTTGGTGCCTTTCGAGAGCATGGGCGAGGCTTCCGGCTCGACCGCGATGGCCTGGAAGCCGGGCTTGCGCTCTTTCAGCACTTCGCTGACGCCGGTGATGGTGCCGCCGGTGCCCACGCCGGCGACCAGGATGTCGACCTTGCCGTCGGTATCGCGCCAGATTTCCTCGGCCGTGGTGCGGCGGTGCACTTCCGGGTTAGCCGGGTTGTTGAACTGCTGCGGCATGAAGGCGCGCGGATCGTCGGCGACGATTTCCTCGGCGCGGCGGATCGCCCCCAGCATGCCCTCGGCGCCCGGCGTCAGCACCAGCTCGGCGCCGTAGGCGCGCAGCAGCATGCGGCGCTCGTTACTCATGGTTTCGGGCATCACCAGCTTGCAGCGGTAGCCGCGCGCCGCGCACACCATCGCCAGCGCGATGCCGGTGTTGCCGCTGGTCGGCTCGACGATGACGGTGTCGGGGCCGATCTTGCCGGCTTTCTCCGCCGCCTCGATCATCGCCAGGCCGATGCGGTCCTTGACGCTGTGCGCCGGGTTGTGGAACTCGAGCTTGGCCAGGATCTCGGCGCCCTGGCCGGGCCCCTTGCCCAGCCTGCGGATCCTGACCAGTGGGGTGTTGCCGATCAGCTCAGTGACATCGTTTGCGACTCGCATCCGTTCCTCCGCATCAGTTGACAAAGTTGGGTTTATTTTACGCCGAGCAGTTCCACGTCGAAGATCAGGTCGGTGTCCGGCGGAATGCTGCCGCCCGGCGCGCCGCGCTTGCCGTAGGCCAGGTGGCTCGGGATGATCAGGGTGCGCTTGCCGCCGACCTTCATGCCGGCCACGCCCTGCTCCCAACCTTTGATGACCTGGCCGGCGCCGAGCTGGAAGTCGAGCGGCGTACGGCCGGCGTCGAGCGAGGAATCGAATTTGCGGCCGCGCTGGTTGCGCGCCATCGGCTTGAAGAACCAGCCGGTGTAGTTGACGGTGACCTTGTGGCCGATCTCGGCAGTCTTGCCCTTGCCGACCACCTGGTCGACGATCTCGAGCTGGGGACCGCTTGGCGCCACCGGCTGCGGCGCCTGGGCGGCCGCGGCGGCGTCCTGGGCCGCACCGCTGGCCGCTTCCGCGCCGCTCTGCACGGCCTGCCCGGCGGCGCCAGCGGCCTGCTGCGAACCCGCGGCGGCCTGGTCGGCGGCGCTCTGCACGCCCTGCTGGCGCACGGTGCTTGCCGCCTGGTCGGCGGCCGGTGCGTTCTGCGGCAGGTTGGCCGGGGTGGCCGGGGTGGCCGGGGTGGCATTCGGTGCACCCTGCTGGGCATGGGCGGCGGCGGCCGCAAGCAACAGGGCGAGGAAGGAAGTACGACGCATCATGGAGGCTCTTTCAATAACAGGATTCAATCGACAATCCTATGATAGCAAACGCCTCCCCGCGTTGGACAGCCGCAGGAGTCGGTCTCCTGGGCCGCTCTTGTACGGCGGTCTTATGCGGTGGCCTTGCGCGGCCTCATGCGGCTTCCGGCAGCGTTGCCGTCCCGGCGCCGGCAGGCGCTGCCACGACGGCCTGCTCCTGGGCCGCCTCGGCCATGCGGCGCAGGATGTGGCCGGCGGCGATCATGCCGAAGCTGGCCGTCACCACCATGCTCGAACCGAAACCGGCGCAGTTCAGGCCGGTGACGCTGGAGCCCACCTCGCAGGCTTCCCCTTCTTCCGGGTAGCGCAGCGGCTCCATCGAGAACACGGCGTCGATGTGGTACTTCTGCTTTTCGCCGCGCGAGAAACCGTACTGCGCGCGCAGCAGCTTGCGCACCTTTTTCAGGAGCGGCTCCTGCTCGGTGCGGGCCAGGTCGCGCACTTCGATTTTCGTCGGGTCGAGCTGGCCGCCGGCGCCGCCGATGGTGACCAGGGGCAGCTTGTGGTCGCGGCAGTAGGCGATCAGGGCGGCCTTGGCCTTGACGCTGTCGATGGCGTCCACCACGTAGTCGAAACCCTTGCCGGCGATCATCTGCTCGATGTTATCGGGCTCGATGAAGTCCTCGACCAGGGTCACCTGGCAGAAAGGATTGATTTGCGCGATACGCTCGCGCAGCGCCTCGATCTTCGGCATGCCGACGGTCGAGCTCAAGGCCTGGATCTGGCGGTTGATGTTCGACTCGGCCACATTATCGAGGTCGATCAGGGTGAGGTGGCCGACCGCGCTGCGCGCCAGCGCCTCGACCACCCAGGAACCGACGCCGCCGACGCCGATCACGCAAACGTGCGCCGCGCGGAAGCGTTCCAAGGCACGCTCGCCGTAAAGACGGGCAATGCCGCCGAAACGGCGTGCGAAGTCGACGTCATCGTCCAAAGTTCCTGCCGGGATGGGGTGGTTGATCGTATTCATAGCCCAGCATTTTACCGGACCGGGCAGGCACGACTTGCTCTAAAATGCAAGTCAGTCAATCAAAAATTATTTTCCTTGTCGCAAAAACGCAAATGAATGATTTCCTCCCGGAAGCCGCTCCCGGTTTCGACCAGCCGATCGCCGTCCTCAAGCATTGTCACGGACGCATCCGCAAGCAGCTCGGCACGCTCGAACGCCTGCTCTCGCACCTGCCCGAGCACGGCGCCGACGAGCAGGCGCGCCAGGCGGCCGGCGCGGTGCTGAAGTACTTCGAGAAGGCAGCCCACCTGCACCACGACGACGAAGAGCAGGACCTGATCCCGATGCTGCGCGCGGTGGCCCAGGGCGAGGACGCCGCCACCCTGCAGGCGCTGGCGCCGGTGATCCTGCAGGACCACAAGGACATGGACGCCCTCTGGCAGGACCTGCACGAGCAGCTCGCCGCGATTGCCGACGGCAGCGCCAGCACGCTGTCGACCACCAACGTGCAGCGCTTCTGCCAGCGCTACCTGTCCCACATGGAACGCGAGGAAAGCACGCTGGCGCCGATGGCGCTGCGCCTGTTCTCGGGCGAGCAGATGGCGCGCCTGGGCCAGGCGATGCAGCAACGCCGCGGGATCGATGCGCCGGCGCCCTCGATCGGCGAAGCGGTGGCCGGCCTGCGCAAGGATTACGGCCAGGCCAGCCTGAACGAGGACGACGTGCTGGACGACCCGATCCAGCAGTTCACGCGCTGGTTCGAACAGGCCTTGAAAGCCGAGGTCAACGAGCCGAACGCCATGAACGTGGCGACGGTCGACGCCGATGGCCGGCCGAGTTCGCGCATCGTGCTGGTCAAGCAGTTCGACGAGCGCGGCTTCACCTGGTACACCAATTACGACAGCCGCAAGGCGCAGGAACTGCGCGCCAACCCGCATGGCGCCTTGTTATTCTTCTGGAGCGAACTCGAGCGCCAGGTGCGCATCGAGGGCCGGGTCGAAACCACCTCGCCCGAGGAAAGCGACAAGTATTTCCACAGCAGGCCGCTGAAGAGCCGCCTGTCGGCGATTGCCTCCCAGCAGAGCGCGCCGATCGCAAGCCGCGCGGCCCTGGAACAGAACTACGAAGCGGTCGCCGCGCAAGCCGGCGAGGCGCCGCCGCGTCCCGCCAACTGGGGCGGCTTCCGGCTGGTGCCCGAGCGCATCGAGTTCTGGCAGGGACGCCGCTCGCGTTTCCATGACCGCATCGTCTACGAGCGGCAGCAGGACGGCAGCTGGACGCGGCAGCGTTTGCAGCCCTAGTTTGCAAGCGCGCTTCCAAGCGCCCTTGCAACCGCAGTTGTAGTCGCATTTTTAACCGCATTTGTAAAGGCAAGCAGGTCTCGACAAGCCGCCACAGCGGCAGCAGTTTTCGAGTGATTCGTATGGCCGGCGCGGCATGGGCCGGCTTCTTCTCAAAGCCGGAGGAATACGTGTTCAACGAAATGAAGCTGACTGCCTGGAGCGCGGGCATGCGCAGCAAGCTGTCCCTGCCCTTGCGGGTGGAACTCTGGAACGGAGAACATGTCGACCTGTCCGCCGAAGCGCCGCGCGTGACGATCCGCATCCCGCAGGCATCCTCGCTGCGCTACCTGCTCTCGCCCTCGCTCTACAACCTCGGGCGCGCCTACGTCGAGGGCGCGATCGACGTCCAGGGCCGCGCCGCCGACATGATCCGCATCGGCAGCGAACTGGCGGCATCGAGCGGCAAGCACGAACGCCACTTCACCCATCCGCTGCGCCTGCTGTCGCCGCACACGCGCAAGAAGGACGCCGAGGCGATTCGCTACCACTACGACGTCTCCAACGAGTTCTACCAGGCCTGGCTCGACGAGAACATGGTCTATTCCTGCGCTTATTTCGAGACCGGCGAGGAAGACCTCGGCACGGCGCAGGTGCGCAAGATCGACCACATCCTGACCAAGATCGGCGTGCGCCCCGGCCACACCCTGCTCGACATCGGCTGCGGCTGGGGCGCGCTGGCGATCCGCGCGGCGCGGCAGTTCGGCGCGCGCGTGGTCGGGGTCACGCTGTCGGAAAACCAGGCGCGGCTTGCGCGCGAACGCGTGGCGGCGGCCGGGCTGGAGGGACGCGTCGAGATCCGCCTGCAGGACTACCGCGACGTCGGCGGCCAGTTCGACCGCATCACCAGCGTCGGCATGTTCGAACACGTCGGCGTCAAGCACCTGCCCGAGTACTTCGAGCGCATCAACGCCCTGCTCGCCCCGGACGGCGTGGTCATGAACCACGGCATCACCAGCACGGACGTCGAAGGACGCTCTTCGCCCTATGGCGGCGGCGAATTCATCGACCAATACGTGTTCCCGCACGGCGAGCTGGCACACCTGTCGGAAGTCATCAAGACCATGCAGCAGGGCGGCCTGGAGGTGCGCGACGTCGAGAACCTGCGCCGCCACTACGCCAAAACCTGCGCGGCCTGGACCGAGAACTTCGAGAACCGGGCCGACGCCATCGCCAGGCTCACGGATGCCAAGCGCTTCCGCATCTGGCACGTCTACCTCGCCGGCTGCGCCTACGCCTTTGCCCACGACTGGATCAGCCTGTACCAGATCGTCTGCGGCAAGGCCGGCGAAGACCCGGCGCAGATCCCGTGGTCGCGCAGGTACATGTACCCGTAGGGTGGGCACTCCGTGCCCACGCGTGACGCTTGCGTCGTGTTGGCGTTCATGAGGCGCCGCGTCTGTTCACCGTTTACGCGTGGGCACGGAGTGCCCACCCTACGACTTCGCAGGCGCCCTACTTCATTAACTGCTGAAACGTCTTCCTGAACTTGGCCACCTTCGGCGCCACCACGAAGGCGCAATAGCCCTGCATCGGATGCTGGGCGTAATAATTCTGGTGGTACTCCTCGGCCTTGTACCAGGTCTCGGCCGGCAGCACCTGGGTGACGATCGGCGCGTCCCACACGGCCGCCATCTCCGCCATCACCTGGCGCGCCGTCGCCTCCTGCTCGGCGCCCTGCGTGAAGATCACGGAACGGTATTGCGGGCCGACGTCGTTGCCCTGGCGGTCGGGCGTGGTCGGGTCGTGGATCGTGAAGAAGATCTGCAGGATGTCGCGGTAGCTGATGACCGAGGGATCGAACTCCAGCCGCACCACTTCGGCGTGCCCCGTGGCGCCGCCGCATACCTGCTCGTAGCTCGGGTTGACGACCTGCCCGCCCATGTAGCCCGACTCCACGCGCGTGATTCCGCGCACCTCCAGGTAGACGGCCTCGACGCACCAGAAGCACCCTCCGCCGAGGATCGCCACATCGGTCGTTTTTTGCTCGCTCATTCCATACCTCGACACTGTTAGCTATGACCTCACTCTAACGTAAAGTCACTTTTTATGCAGCGGCAACATGGAGGCTGGCGGCGTCGAATGTCTCGCGATGGCATAATGAGCATGCAACTTTTCAAGGTACCGATGAACACACGCTCTCCCCGCGCCACCGAGCGCGGTTTCGACACGGCGCATTTCCGCCAGGCGCTGTCGCAATTCGCGACCGGGGTCACCGTCATCACGACGCGCCTGGCCGACGGCAGCTTCCGCGGCCTGACCGCCAGTTCGTTCAATTCCGTCTCGCTCGATCCGCCGCTGGTGCTGTGGAGCCTGGGCGCGCGCGCCAACAGCCTGCCCATCTTCAGCGGCAACTCGCACTACGTCATCAACGTGCTCGCGGCCGGCCAGGAAGAACTGGCGCTGCGCTTCTCGCGCCGCGGCGAGGATCCCTTCGCCGGCGTCGATTACCTGCTCTCGCGCACCGGCCAGCCGATCCTGAAAGGCGCGGTCGCCTGGTTCGAATGCCATAACCGCAGCCGCTATCCCGAAGGCGACCATGTGATCTTCGTGGGCGAAGTCGAGGAATGCGAAGTCGAACCGCAGCCGGCGCTGCTGTTCCACGGCGGTCGTTTCGGCGTCACCCCCTGAGGCGCACGCAGGCGCGTTACGCTAACTTCACGCTGACTGCACGCGTCCGCCCCGCCCGCCATCCGGCGAGAAATGCGCCAGCTTCCTGGAGTTTCAGGCAAGTCGCCGCCCTGCTCCCGCCCTACCATGCTCTCCACGTTCAACGCCACGCCATGTGGCACAACCTGGAGAAAACATCATGAGCAAAGTCTGGTTCATCACGGGCGCCGGCCGCGGCATCGGCGCCGACCTCGCCCGCGCGGCGCTCGCTGCCGGCGACAAGGTCGCCGCAACGGGCCGCAGCCTGGCGCAACTGCGGGATGCCTTCGGCACGGTCGACCAGGAGCGCGTCGCGCTGGTCCAGCTCGACGTCGCCAGCGAAGCGCAGGCCGCGCCCGCGATTGCCGCCGCGGTCGAACGCTTCGGCCGCATCGACGTGCTGGTCAACAACGCCGCCTACGGCCTGCTGGGACGCCTGGAAGAGGTCACGCCGGACGACATCGCGCAGCAGTTCGCGGTGAACGTGTACGGCGTCATGCACATGCTGCGTGCGGCGCTGTCGGTCCTGCGGCGCCAGCGCGGCGGGCACGTCATCAACATCGGCTCGATCGCCGGCGTCACCGGTTTCAACGGTTCCTCCGTGTATTGCGCGACCAAGTTTGCGCTGGAGGGCTTGTCGTCCTCGCTCGCGCTCGAAATCGAACCCTTCGGCATCAAGCTCACGACCGTCGAGCCGGGCTTCTTCCGTACCGGCTTCCTGGCCCCGGACTCGGTACGCTACGGCGCGAACGTCATCGACGACTATGCCGCCCACGGCAGCATCGCGCAGGCCTATGGCGCCTACAAGGGCAGGCAGCTGGGCGACCCGGTGAAGCTGGCCGCCGCCATACTCGAACTGGCCGGCATGGCCGCGCCGCCGCGCCGCTTCCTGGCCGGCAGCGATGCCGTCGCGATGGCCGAAGCGGAACTCGAAGCGCGCCGCGGCGAAATCGCGGCCATGAAGGCATTGTCGCTGTCGACCGACCACGACAATTAAGAGTGCCATGGAGGTTTTGTTTAGGCGCTCAGGCGTGGTGTATCCTGCGCCGACCATGACTGCATCGACGCCCTCCTCCGCCCCGGGACTGGCGCGCCTGGCCGCCCTGCTTGCCGCCAACGCGCCTAGCGACGATTCGTTTGCCACCTGCATTCCCGGACTGCATGCGGTGCGCGCCTCCACCCCGAGCGAGGAGCTGGTGCACGGCCTGCACCGGCCGGCGCTGTGCATCGTGGCGCAAGGCGCCAAGACCGTGATGCTGGGCGACGAGGCCTACGACTACGACCCGTCGCGCATGCTGGTCTTCTCGCTCGACCTGCCGATCGCGGCCATGATCCGGCAGGCCAGCGTGGCCGCGCCCTACCTGTCGTTCCGGCTCGATTTCGACCAGGAACGGCTGGCCGAACTGGTGCTGAAGGCCTGGCCGGACGGCGCGCCGCCGGTGCCCCAGGCGCGCGCGGTGTATGTAGCCCAGGCGAGCGAGGCGATCGTCGACGCCGCCGTGCGCCTGCTGGCGCTGGCCGCGCAGCCCGAGGATGCCGCCCTGCTGGCGCCGCTGGTGCACGACGAAATCGTGCTGCGCCTGCTGCGCGGCCCCTTCGGTACGCGCCTGGCCCAGCTGGGGCGGATCGAGTCGACCCGGGTCGGCAAGGTGGTGGCCTGGATCCGCGCCCATTACGACCAGCCGATGCGCATCGGCGAGATGGCCGCCCTGGCGCACATGAGCCCGTCGGCGCTGCACGGGCACTTCAAGTCGCTCACGTCGATGAGCCCGCTGCAGTTCCAGAAAACCCTGCGCCTGCAGGAAGCGCGCAGGTTGATGCTGTCGACCGGCATGGATGCGAACCTGGCCTGCCAGCGCGTCGGTTACGTGAGCGCCTCGCAGTTCAGTCGCGAATACGCGCGCCACTTCGGCAGCGCCCCGACGCGCGACATGATGCGCCTGCGCGAGGCCGGCCTGACGGAGGCCGTCTCGTTTTCGCAGTAGCCTCCCTGCATGGACGCACGCGGGAAAATGAAAATGGCTGTCGCAGTTAGAAAAGATGCATCGGAACGTCCTTCCTATAATCCCTTGATCCCGGAATGCCCCCGCTGCCTTCCGCCGACAAGAACCCAAGAGCGTCTAACAAAACCTACAGGGCAAGGCGCATCGTCGAAGACAGTACGAGCGTACGGCAAGACGATGCAACGCTGCCATGGAGTTTTTGTTAGACGCGCTAACCAGGACCGATCCATGACGCCATCCAATTCGCCTCGCAAGACCGCTTTCCACTGGGATGATCCGCTGCTGCTGAACAGCCAGCTCACCGACGAAGAGCGCATGGTGCGCGACGCCGCCGCCGCCTACTGCCAGGACAAGCTGCAGCCGCGCATCCTCGAGGCCTTCCGCCACGAGACCATGGACACCTCGATCTTCCGCGAGATGGGCGAACTGGGCCTGCTCGGTCCAACCATTCCCGAGCAGTACGGCGGTCCGGGCCTGAACTACGTCGCCTACGGCCTGATCGCGCGCGAAGTCGAGCGCGTCGACTCGGGCTACCGCTCGATGATGAGCGTGCAATCGTCCCTCGTCATGGTCCCGATCTACGAGTTCGGCAACGAAGCGACCAAGCAGAAATACCTGCCGAAACTGGCCACCGGCGAATGGATCGGCTGCTTCGGCCTGACCGAACCGAACCACGGCTCCGACCCGGGCTCGATGGTCACCCGCGCCCGTAAAGTGGACGGCGGCTACAGCTTGAGCGGCTCGAAAATGTGGATCACGAATTCCCCGGTCGCCGACGTGTTCGTCGTCTGGGCCAAGGACGACGAAGGCGCGATCCGCGGCTTCGTGCTGGAAAAAGGCTGGGAAGGCTTGTCGGCGCCGGCGATCCACGGCAAGTTCGGCCTGCGTTCCTCGGTCACCGGCGAAATCGTGATGGACAACGTGTTCTGCCCGGAAGAAAACGCCTTCCCCGAAGTGCGCGGCCTGAAAGGTCCGTTCACCTGCCTGAACTCGGCCCGCTACGGCATCGCCTGGGGCGCGCTGGGCGCCGCCGAAGCCTGCTGGCACACCGCGCGCCAGTACACGATGGACCGCAACCAGTTCGGCAAACCGCTGGCGGCAAACCAGCTGGTACAGAAGAAGCTGGCCGACATGCAGACCGAGATCACGCTCGGCCTGCAAGGCTGCCTGCGCCTGGGCCGCATGAAGGACGAAGGCACCGCCGCGGTCGAGATCACCTCGATCATGAAGCGCAATTCCTGCGGCAAGTCCCTGGATATCGCCCGCACCGCGCGCGACATGCTGGGCGGTAACGGCATCTCCGACGAATTCGGCATCATCCGCCACATGGTCAACCTCGAAGTGGTCAACACCTATGAGGGCACGCACGACATCCACGCCCTGATCCTGGGCCGTGCGCAGACCGGCATCGCGGCGTTCTGATCGCGCCGGCGGATGCGCAGGGCGGGCCCGACACGCGTCGGCGCCCGCCTTTTTTATTCAGCCGGCATAACGCAAACCGTATCTATCTGGCAACATCGCAAATTATTCGTAAATACGATACCGAATCTGCATAGTTTTCGCGTTACCATGTGATTAATCAATTAACCCTCCGATAGTGTTCCACCAACTCAATCGCGCGGAACATGTACTCCACTGACACTGCGGCGTCGCCAAATTCCCGGGCCCAGGGATCGTCGGCTTTATCGCTCGATCTGTTGCTCAGTAACCTGCCCGGTACGGTGTACCGCTGCCTGAACGATCCCGAGTGGACCATGGAGTTCATCAGCGCCGGCGTCGAGAAGCTGACCGGCTATCCAGCCGCGGCCTTCATCGGCGCGCATGCCCTCTCGTTTGCCAGCCTGATCCATCCCGATGACCGCGCCAAGGTGGCCGACGACACCAACGCCGCGATCCGCGATCGCCGTTCCTACCAGCTGAGCTACCGCATCACCAACGCCGCCGGCCAGATGCGCTGGGCCTGGGAGCAAGGGGCCGCCGTCTACGACGAGCGCGGCGTCGTGGTGGCGCTCGAAGGATTTATCGCCGACATCACCGTGGTGCGCCGCGCCGACATGCTGGCCCTGGAACAGGCTTCGCTGCTGGACAAGGCGCACGACGCCATCTTCGTGATGGACATGAGCACCCGCATCACCTACTGGAACCAGGGCGCCGAACGCCTGTACGGCTGGACCGCCGAGGAAGCGCGCGGCCAGCACATGCCCGACCTGCTGTGCGACGACCATAGCGCCTACAGCGAAGCCTGGCGCCAGGCGGTCGAGGAAGGCGAATGGTCGGGCGAGCTGTCCCAGCACCGGCGCGACGGCAGCCCGATGCAGGCCGACACGCGCTGGACCGTGGTGCAATCGGACCCCGTTGCCGGCGTGCCGCAGAAGATCCTGGTCATCAGCACCGACATCAGCGAACGCAAGAGCAACGAGGCGCGCATCCACCGGCTGGCCTATTTCGACGCCCTGACCGAACTGCCGAACCGCGCCAGCCTGCACGACCATTTGCGCCGCGCCCTGGTCGGCAGCGCGCGCTCGCGAAAGTTCGGCGCGCTGATGTTCTGCGACCTCGACAACTTCAAGACCCTGAACGACACCCACGGCCACGCCGCCGGCGACATGCTGCTGCAGGCGGTGGCGCGCCGGCTCGAGCACAGCGTGCGCGAAGCCGACATGGTGGCGCGCCTGGGCGGCGACGAATTCGTGATCCTGGTGCCGCCCGAGGAGGACACCCCGGACGCGGCCGCGCACCAGGCCGAGACGGTGGCGGCGAAGATCGTCGCGGCAATGGCCACGCCGTTCCAGCTGGCCGACTTCATGTACGCGGTCTCGACCAGCGTGGGCGTCACGATGATCAGCGGCGTGACCGACACCGTGGAATCGGCGCTGAAGCAGGCCGACACCGCGATGTACCAGGCCAAGGCCGCCGGGCGCAACACCTTCCGCTTCTTCGATCCGGCCATGCAGGCGGCCTGGAGCGCGCGCTCGGAACTCGAAAGCGGCCTGCGGCGCGCCCTGCGCAACCAGGAGTTCATGCTCTATTACCAGCCCCAGCTCGACGGCAACAGCCGCGTGATCGGCGCCGAGGCCCTGCTGCGCTGGCGCCTGCCCAGCGGCGAGATGCTCTACCCGACCGAGTTCATCAAGGCAGCCGAGGAAACCAGCCTGATCGTCGACATCGGCCGCTGGGTGCTGGCCACCGCCTGCGCCGAGCTGGCCGGCTGGCAGCGCAACCCGGCCACGCAACACCTGTCGCTGTCGGTCAACGTCAGCGCGCGCCAGTTCGTCGAGCCCGACTTCGTCGCGATGACCCAGGAGATTTTGGCGGCCACCGGCGTCGATCCGCACGGCCTGAAGTTCGAGCTGACCGAGACCCTGGTCGTCACCGATTTCACGCACACGGTGCAGACCATGGAAACCCTGCGCCGGCTCGGCATCACCTTCTCGCTGGACGACTTCGGCACCGGCTATTCCTCGCTGGCCTACCTGCGCAAGCTGCCGCTGGACCAGCTGAAGATCGATTACTCGTTCATGCGCGACGTCCTCACCGACCGCAACGACGCCTCCATCGTGCGCTCGATCATCGCCCTCGGCGGCAGCCTGGGCCTGCAGGTAATCGCCGAAGGCGTCGAGACCCCGGGCCAGCACGCCTTCCTGTCCGAAGCCGGCTGCCACGGCTTCCAGGGCTACCTCTACGAACGCGCCCTCAGCGGCGAACGTTTTACGCGCTACGTGGCCGGCGTGCATTGACAACACGGCGCGGCCACCTTCATCCACTCGCGCGCGGACGAAAAAAAGCCGGCAGGGCTGACGCCGTGCCGGCCGGTCGCGGCCAGTGCCGCTTTATGCTTAGAACTTGTAGCCGACAGCCAGGATGACCGAGACCGGATCCAGTTTCATCTTCTGGGTCTGGCCGGTCGAGAAGTTCGCCACGGTGCGCAGGCGGGTCTTGTTGACGGTCATGTCGACGAACCAGCGCTCGTTCAGGTTCGTCACCAGGCCAACCTGACCGGTGTAGGTGAACTTGTTGTCGATGCTCAGGGTCGTTGCCGGGCCGCCCGGGTTGGTCAGCGCGGTCAGCTTGCCCGAACCGCGTTCCTTCATGAAGTAGGCGTAGGTTGCGCCGAGGCCGACATACGGACGGAAGGTCGCGCTCGGATCGAAGAAGCGGTATTGCAGCAGGGCGATCGCCGGCAATGCCTCGACCGTGGCCAGCTCGCCGGTGCCCTGGATCGAGCCCGCGCCCTTGATCTTGTGCTTGTACGGGGTGCCCAGCGCCACTTCGGCCGAGATGTTGTTGGTCAGGCCGTAGGCGAAGATCAGCACCGGCTGGATGTCGCGGTCGACCGATGCCTTGGTGAACGGCAGGGCCGGACCGCTCAGGTCGCCACTTTCGACTTTCGGGGTCAGCTGGTTGAAGCCGAATTTCGCGGTCAACTGGCCGGCCGACTGCGCCGAAGCGCCGCTTGCGCAAGCCAGCGCGGCGGCAGCCACGGCCATTTTCACGACGCTATTGAAACGTACTTTCATTATTTCTCCTGATTCTTATAAGAGCTGCAGGGCCCGCCTGTCGACAGGCGGGCGCGCAGGCGAGCTTTGTTCTCGCTTTATTCCTGGATTACAGCCAGCCCTTGACAGCCATGTCCTTCAGGACATAACGAGCCACCAGCCAGTACTCGTACGGGGTCGGGTGGATCGTGTCGGCGTACATGTAGGTTGCCGCATCGCCGGCGACCAGGGTGTTGGTCGTGCACAGCAGCGAGGTGTCCTTGGTCTTGGTCAGGTCGCAGGCCGGGGTCGTGACGTTGGTCAGGCCGTAGATTTCCTTGGTGCGCGGATTGGTCATCTGGTCCTTGCTGATGGTGTACAGGTCGACGTACAGGACGTTCGCGTTGTACTTCGGATCCAGGTTCGCCTTCAGCTGCGCGTTGAAGGTGTTGACCATGGTGTCGATCAGCGGCTGCAGGGCCGGCTGGGCGCGGCCCGACGGGGTGTTCGCCACGTCCGGCAGGTTGTTCACGATGACGTATTTCGCGCCTTTCGCGACGAGCTGGTTGACCAGCGCCGCTTTCTCCGCACCGGCCCGGCCGAGTTCGCCGACCAGGGTCTGGGCATTGGCCGCGGCGTACTCGCCGGCGGCCTTGGTGCCGGCAGCCTGGGCGTCGGCAGCGGCCTTGGTGGCGGCGGCGACAGCGTCGGCCTGGGTCGCGCCGTTCATGACGGCGGCGGTGACGGCGGCGTTGACGATCGCGGTCTGGCCGTTCGCAGCGTTCTGCTGGACCGCCGCGCCGATCGCCTGCGCCGATGCCGGGTTCTTGGTGGCAGCGACCAGGCCGGCGATCAGCAGCGATGGGAAGGCTTGCTGGCCGGCGCGGGTGCCGGCGGCGCTGACCGCAGCCAGCTGCATCAGGACGTCGTTGCCGCCCGCCATGATGGTGACCAGCTCGGTGCCCTTGAAGGAGCCGCCGACCTTGGCCAGGTGGTTCTGGATCTGGGTCACGACCGGCACCGTCATTTCGCCGAATTCAGGCTTGTTGGCCTTGTTGCCGGCGCCAATAGGATTGGTCACGCGCGCGCCGCCCTGGGCGTAGTTGTAGCAGTTGACGTTGTTGACGATCGGCACGTTGAAGCCTGGAGCCGTGCCTTCCAGGCCGGTCTGGGCCGCACACGGGGCAGGCAGGCGCAGCTCGGCGGCCAGCACTTCCGTCCAGTTCAGGCCGGTCAGGGCCGGATTCTTCGCGGTGTCCACGCCATTGATGGTGAAGCGGCCGCCACCGGCCGCCTTCACGGCGCCGACGTTGTAGGAACCGACGTCCGACAGGCTGTCGCCGAACGTGACTTGCTGACTGAAAGTAATCGGGTGCGATTGGTCGCCACCGCTGCTACCGGTGCCGCCGCATGCGGCGAGCGCAGCCGCGGTCAGCAGCGCAAGCGCGAAATTCTTTGGTTCATCGCACTTTGCCGGGGAACGCATCCTTGATTTTCAGGAAGAAGTAGGATGCGTCCCGAAAACCGTAGGCCATGCGCTTGATGACCTTGATGCGGTTGTTGACGCCTTCAAGGATCGATGAGCTCATCGGATAGATGGCTGATGCCAGGATGCCGCGGCGATATTTGGCCAGGCGTTTGGCAAACTGGATCAGCGGTGCGATCTGGCTTTGCAAGGCGAGCTTGAGCCAGGCTTTCCACCGCCGGGCACCGTCCCGGACTGATGGCGCATACCAGATTTCCTTCAGCTCGGTCTTGAGCAGGTAAACCGTTGCCAAGGGCTGGTTGGCAGCCAACAGCTCTTCGAGCTTGACGGCCTGCTCG
Source organism: Massilia haematophila (assembly GCF_042647645.1). Lineage (NCBI taxonomy): Bacteria > Pseudomonadati > Pseudomonadota > Betaproteobacteria > Burkholderiales > Oxalobacteraceae > Massilia > Massilia haematophila. The sequence continues at coordinate 3,680,711 of NZ_JBHRVV010000001.1, forward strand.
GCCTTGAGGTTGTCACGATTGCGCAGTAACAGCCAGCGACTGCGCTTGATGACCTGGCGGGCTTTTGGTTCGGCACGCAAGGCATTGGCCTGGTCGACACGAACCCGGTCGACCACTTCGCGACCGAAGCGCGCCACCACATGAAACAGGTCGTAGACGACTTCTGCGTTTGGACATTGCTGGCGAACTTCGAGGTCCATGGCCGTGTTCATATCCATGGCAACGGCTTCGATCCGCTGGCAGCCTTCCTCTCCCAGCAACTCGAAGAACGGCCGAATCGCTTCCCGGCTATTGCCTTCTCCCACCCATAGCACCCGCATTCGTTCGGCATCCAGGGCGACAGTGGCGTACCGGTGCCCCTTGTGCAGGGCGAATTCGTCCATGACCAAGCGCCGTACGCCTTCTGCCGAGAAGCCACCATGCAGGTGCTGCAAGCGCCGATGATCGATGTCCTTGATGGTATGCCAGTGCAGGCCGGTCAACCGGGCCACATGGGCTATCGGAAGCAGCTGTGCCAGCGCCTCCACCCAGAGGCGCACGCGGTGCGTGATGCGCGCCCGGCGGTCGAGCCAAACAATGTGCTCGGCTACCCGTGCGTCGCAGTGATGGCAGTCCAGTCGCCGCACCGGCACATCGAGCCAGACACGCCTATCCAGAATGTCGCGGTCACGCACCTTACGCCTTCGGCACTCATGAACCAGAGCGCAAGGCTGGCGGCATGCCCCGCACAAAGCTTCGCTTGAAGGGCTGGTATCGAGAACGATTAACAGCGACCCGTCCTCTTGTTCGTGGACGGCATCGACAATATGGCCTTCCCAAAACGGGACAGACGGCATAGCATTGAGCATGGCGGTGGTTTGACAGACTGATTTGTTTGGCGACTATCAATCTACCAACATCAGACCTCCGCCACCACCTCCTGCTCAGTTCGTCAATCCCGTCTTCCCCCATTCCCCGCGAAGAACCAATTCTTTTGACGCATTGTGTCTCCTAAGGGGAAAGGATGTTTTTTCTTTGAAACGAAACGAACGCCCGTGCTATTCGTGCCCTAACTAATATGCCAGTCTTCTTGCCGCTTGTATATATACCAATTGTCACGGCGTCGGCCGAAGACAACAGTATGCAACGATAAAGTGCTGGCAACGGTCTTGATTATATCAAGCATTAATGCTTGTTATATGTCAAAAGGAAAGGTGTGGGTTGGGAGGGGTGATCGGGAGGGTCGAGTGTGGAGGGAATGCGACGCCCAAGCAAGAAATTCGCGGGATGAATGCGATCTGCATAGGCGCCTGTGCCTGCGCGGTGTGACCTCTTGAAGCCCGCATCAGCGTTTGATGCCGCGGGTTCGCCGGTGGTGAGCGGCGTGGGCTCGAGAGACTACGCCGGCCGCGCGCCCTACGAAACGAGGAAATGCAGCGTTCGGGCTTTTGTAGGGTGGACACCTGTGTCCACGCGGTTTGACCGCTTGAAAATCGCACCAGCGTTTGATGCCGCGGGTTCGCCGGCGGTGAGACTGCGTGGGCACAGGTGCCCACCCTGCGACCTGCAGCGTTGAGGATTTTGTAGGGTGGACACTTGTGTCCACGGGGATCGACCTCGCGAAGACCGCACAATCGATTCATGCCGCGGATTTGCCGAGGGTGAGACAGCGTGGACACAGGTGTCCACCCTACGACAACCTGAACAGCCCTACGCTGCGCGACGCGCTTACACGCCGGCGTCGCGGTTGAGCAGGCCGTGCACGATGCCGGTCGAGCCGTGGGCGGCGCGGCGCAGGCGGTCGTTGACGCCGAGCCAGGCGCCGCCTTGCGGCGGGGCCTCGACCAGGATCACGTCGGCGCCCTTGCCGTCCATCGCGCGCAGCGCCGCGTACAGGGCGTGGGCGAAACCTTCCGGCGTGGCCGGCAGGCGCTCGCCGGCGTGTGTCGGCGGCAGGTCCGAGTAATGGATCAGCGCGACCTTGCGCCCCGCATCGTGCAGGCGGACCAGGGTCTGCGCCAGGCTGGCCGTGTCCTGCATCGCCACCGGCGTGTGCGGCGCGTAGTGCGATTCCAGCGTGCCGGAAGCACGCGGGGCGGCCGCGTCCGGTGCGCCCGGCAGCTGGTCGATGACCGCCGCGATCGCTTCCGCGCTCACGTGGCCGGGGCGCAGCAGCACCGGGCCGTGGGTCGCCAGGCGCGACAAATCGACAATGGTCGACTCGATCCCGACCTGGGCGGCGCCGCCGTCGAGCACCATGGCGACGGTGCCGTCGGCGCCGAATTCGTCGCGCACGTGCTCGGCCAGCGTCGGGCTGACGTGGCCGAACTTGTTCGCCGAAGGCGCGGCCACCCCGCCCTGCCCGCCCTTGAAGGCGCGCAGCAGCGCAATGGCCACCGGGTGCGACGGGCAGCGCAGGCCGACGGTGTCCTGGCCGCCGCTGACGGCATCGGGAATGTTCGGCGCGCGTTTCAGGATCATGGTCAGCGGACCGGGCCAGAAGGCCTCGGCCAGCGCATGCGCCTGCGGCGGAATCTCGCAGGCCCAGTGCCCGATGTCAGCTTCCGGCGCCAGGTGCACGATCACCGGGTGATCCTGCGGGCGGCCCTTGGCGGCGTAGATGGCGGCGACCGCCGCCGGGTTCTCGGCATCGGCCCCGAGGCCATAGACGGTCTCGGTCGGGAAGCCGACCAGCTGGCCCGCTTCGAGCGCGCGCGCGCCCGCTTCGATGGCGGCCTGGTCGATGCTTGCTTCGTTCATGCTCACGGCGCGATCCCCAGGATGGCGCAGGCGGCCTGCAATTGCTGCTGGGCATCAAGCAGGGTCGGGGCAACAAACGTCACGTGCCCCATCTTGCGCCCGCGGCGCGGATCGTCCTTGCCGTACAGGTGCAGGAAAGCGCCCGGCAGCGCCAGCACGCGGTCCCAGGCGGGCTCGCGCGGCTTGTCGTCCGCACTGTCGCCGTCGAACCAGACGTCGCCCAGGATATTGAGCATCACGGCCGGCGAATGCTGACGTACATCGCCCAGTGGCAGCCGCGCCATCGCCCGCACCTGCTGGGCGAACTGGCTGGTGACGCAGGCGTCGATCGTGTAGTGGCCGCTGTTGTGCGGACGCGGCGCCATCTCGTTGACGACCAGCGAGCCGTCTTCCAGCACGAAGAACTCGATGCACAGCACGCCGACGTAGCCGAGCTGGGCCACGATGGCGCGCGCTGCATCCTGCGCCTTGCGGGCGCATTCGGCGGAGACGTTCGGTCCCGGCACGGTGGTGGTGAACAGGATGCTGTCGCGGTGCACGTTCTCGGCGATCGGATAGACCACCGATGCGCCATCGAAGCCGCGCGCGGTCAGCACCGAGACCTCATAGGCCAGCGGCAGCATCTTCTCGAGCAGGCAGGTCACCTGGCCCATGGCTTCGAAGGCGGCGCGCACGTCCTCGCGGCTTTTCACTCGCACCTGGCCCTTGCCGTCGTAGCCCATGCGCACGGTTTTGAGGATGCCGGGCAGCAGCTCGTCGCCGATGGCCTCGACGTCCTCGAACGATGCGATCACCTTGTGCGGCGCCGGCATCACGCCCGATTGCGGTGCGCAGTCGACAAAGAAACGCTTTTCCAGCACGCGGTCCTGGGCGATCGCCACGCAATTGCCGCCGGGGGCGACGAAGCTGCCCTGGGCCAGCAGGTTCATGCTGTCGGCCGGGACGTTCTCGAACTCGGTGGTGACGGCGCTGCACAGGGCGGCCAACTGGCCCAGCGCGACGCTGTCGGTGTAGTCGGCGTTGACCAGGCGCTCGGCCACCTGCCCCGCGGGGCAGTCAAGCGAGGGCTCGAGCACGGCGACCTTGTAGCCCATCGCCTGTGCGGCGTGGGCGAACATGCGGCCGAGCTGGCCGCCTCCCATCACGCCCAGCCAGGTCGGCGGATTGGCGCTTGGGAGAAAGGGAGGATGCTGGGTATTACTCATCACGATTCAACTTAAGCTTCAGACAGGCAGGACCATCGCCTGGGCGGCGGCGGTCTGGTCCTTGCGGAACTGTTCCAGCTGCGCGGCCAGGGCGTCGTCGTTGGCGGCGATCATGGCGACCGCGGTCAGCGCGGCATTCGCGGCGCCGGCTTCGCCGATGGCGAAGGTCGATACCGGCACGCCTTTCGGCATCTGCACGATCGACAGCAGGGAATCCTCGCCGCGCAGGTACTTCGAGGGCACCGGCACGCCCAGCACCGGCACGATGGTCTTGGCCGCCACCATGCCCGGCAGGTGGGCTGCCCCACCGGCGCCGGCAATGATGGCGCGCAGGCCGCGCGAACGTGCGCTCTCGGCATACGCGAACATCTCGTCCGGCATGCGGTGCGCCGAGATCACCTGCGCTTCGAACGGCACGCCGAACTGTTTCAGTACGTCGACCGCGTTCTTCATCACGTCCCAGTCCGAGGACGAACCCATGATGACGCCGACCAGCGGCTTGTTCACTGCTTGATCCGTCATCTTATACCTTCAGCTTTTCGCCGGTCAGGCGTTCGATGGCTTCGAAATACTTGACCTGGGTCTTCGCGATCACGTCCTGCGGCAGGGCCGGGGCCGGTGCGGTCTTGTTCCAGTCGCTCAGGGTTTCCAGGTAGTCGCGCACGAACTGCTTGTCGAAACTCGGCGGCGACATGTCCGGCGCATAGGAGTCGGCCGGCCAGAAGCGCGAGGAGTCGGCGGTCAGGACTTCGTCCATCAGGTGCAGCACGCCGTTGTCGTCCAGGCCGAACTCGAACTTGGTGTCGGCGATGATGATGCCTTTCGTGGCGGCGTATTCAGCGGCGGCGGTGTAAAGGGCGATCGAAACCTCGCGCATCTTGTTCGCGAGTTCCGAACCGATGCGCTGCTCCATGTCGGCGAACGAGATGTTCTCGTCGTGCTCGCCGATGTCGGCCTTCGCGGCCGGCGTGAACAGCGGTTCCGGCAGTTTGTCGGCCTGGCGCAGGCCGGCGGGCAGTTCGATGCCGCAGATCTTGCCGCTTTGCTGATAGTCCTTCCAGCCCGAACCGATGATGTAGCCGCGCACGACGGCTTCGACCAGGATCGGTTTCAAGCGCTTGGCGACGACGGCACGGCCGCGCACCTGCTCGACTTCCTCGGGCGCCACGACGCTTTCCGGCGCCACGCCGGTCAGGTGGTTCGGCACGATGTGGCCGAGTTTCTCGAACCAGAAGTCGCTCATCTGGTTCAGCACCATGCCCTTGCCGGGGATCGGTTCGTTCATGACGACGTCGAAGGCCGACAGGCGGTCGGTGGTGACGATCAGGATCTTGTCGTCGCCGACGGCGTAGTTGTCGCGCACTTTGCCGCGGCCGAGCAGTGGCAGGGACTGGATCGTGGATTGGTAGAGGCTGTTCATAGAAGGGCAATCAGGGGGTACAAACTAAGCGGACCCGGCAGGCCGGCAAACGCCGCCCGCCGGAAAGAAACGCGGGCTGCCGCAGCAGCCCGTTCCAAACGCAATTTTACTTGACGACCTGCGCCAGCTCGCCGGCCTTGTAACGCTCGGCCATCTTTTCCAGCGGGATCGGCTTGATCTTCGCAGCCATGCCTTCGCAGCCGAAGGACAGGTAGCGCGCCTTGCAGACCTCGGTCGCGGCTTCGCGCGCCGGCTTCAGGTAGTCGCGCGGGTCGAACTTCGACGGGTTCTGGAACATGTACTTGCGGATCGCCGCGGTCATGGCCAGGCGGATGTCGGTGTCGATGTTGATCTTGCGGACACCGTGCTTGATGCCTTCCTGGATCTCTTCGACCGGCACGCCGTAGGTCTCTTTCATGTCGCCGCCGAATTCGCGGATGATGGCCAGCAGTTCCTGCGGCACCGACGACGAGCCGTGCATCACCAGGTGGGTGTTCGGGATGCGGGCGTGGATTTCCTTGATGCGGTCGATCGCCAGGATGTCGCCGGTCGGCTTGCGGGTGAATTTGTAGGCGCCGTGCGAGGTGCCGATGGCAATCGCCAAGGCATCGCACTGGGTGCGTGCCACGAAATCAGCCGCCTGGTCGACGTCGGTCAGCAGCTGCTCGCGGGTCATGGTGCCGTCGGCGCCGTGACCGTCTTCCTTGTCGCCCTTCATGGTTTCCAGCGAACCGAGCACGCCCAGTTCGGCTTCCACCGTCACGCCGATCGAGTGCGCGAACTTCACGACTTCTTTCGACACTTCGACGTTGTATTCGTAGGAAGCAACCGACTTGCCGTCGGCTTCCAGCGAACCGTCCATCATCACCGAGCTGAAGCCCGAACGGATCGCGGCCATGCAGACCGCCGGCGACTGGCCGTGGTCCTGGTGCATGACGACCGGGATGTGCGGATAGGCTTCGACGGCGGCGTCGATCAGGTGGCGCAGGAAGGCTTCGCCGGCGTACTTGCGCGCGCCTGCGGAGGCCTGCATGATCACCGGCGAACCGGTGGCATCGGCCGCGGCCATGATGGCCTGCACCTGCTCCAGGTTGTTGACGTTAAACGCCGGCAGGCCGTAGCCGTTTTCGGCGGCGTGGTCCAGCAATTGACGCAGTGATACGAGTGCCATGGTTAGTACTCCAAGCAATAAAAAAAACCTGTTCAAGAGCTTCGACAACGCGAAGCATCCATTTAATCCTTATAAGTCTCGCCGACGCGCACGATCTTGAGCGCGTTGGTGCCGCCGGCCTCGCCCATCGGCGAACCCCAGGTCACGACGATGGTGTCGCCAGGGTTCACCATGCCCTCCTTGATCAGGAGCTCTTCCGCCTTGCGCAGCACCGCGTGGCTGCCGCCTTCCTGCAGCAGGTGGAATGCTCGCACGTTCCGGTACAGCGAAGCCTTGCGCTGCGTCGTTTGTGACGGGGTCAGGGCAAAAATCGGGGTGTCGATGTTATGACGGCTCATCCACAGCGCGGTCGAGCCCGATTCGGTCAGGGCGACGATCGCCTTCACCGCCAGGTGGTGCGCGGTGAACAGCGTGCCGTAGGCGATCGACTGGTCGATGCGGGTGAACTCCACGTTCAGGAAGTCGGCGTCGAGCTTGTTGTATTCCGACTGTTCCGCTTCCAGGCAGATCGCGGCCATCATCTCGACAGTTTCGACCGGGTACTTGCCCGATGCGGTCTCGGCCGAGGTCATGACGGCGTCGGTGCCGTCCAGAACGGCGTTGGCCACGTCGGACACTTCGGCGCGGGTCGGCACGGCGTTGACGATCATCGACTCCATCATCTGGGTCGCGGTGATCGCCAGCTTGTTCGAGGCGCGCGCCATGCGGATCATGCGCTTTTGCAGCGCCGGCACGGCGGCATTGCCCACTTCCACCGCCAGGTCGCCGCGCGCGACCATGATGCCATCCGAGGCGTCGAGGATTTCCTGCAGCACGGGAATGGCTTCGGCGCGCTCGATCTTGGCGATCATCATCGGCTTGTGGCCATACGGCTCGCCGGCGATGTTGGCCAGCTGGCGCGCCATCTCCATGTCGGTCGCGCTCTTCGGGAAGGAAATGGCGAGGTAGTCGGCCTGGAAGCTCATCGCGGTCTTGATGTCTTCCATGTCCTTCGCGGTCAGCGCCGGCGCGGTCAGGCCGCCGCCCATGCGGTTGATGCCCTTGTTGTTCGACAGCTCGCCGCCGACCTTTACCGTGGTGCAGATCTCGTGGCCGATGACGCGGTCGACGACGAGGACGATCAGGCCGTCGTTGAGCAGCAGCTTGTCGCCCGGCTTGACGTCGCGCGGCAGCGCCTTGTAGTCGAGGCCGACGCGCTCCTGGTTGCCCAGCTCGCCGTTTTCTCCCCATTTGGCGTCGAGGATGAACTTGTCGCCATTGTTCAGGAAGATCTTGCCCTCTTCAAACTTGCCAACGCGGATCTTCGGACCCTGCATGTCGGCCATGATCGCCACTTCGGTGCCGCACTCGGCGGCAGCGCGGCGCACCAGCGCGGCGCGGTCGATGTGGTCCTGCGCCTTACCGTGCGAAAAATTCAGGCGCACGACGTCGACGCCGGCGCGGATCATTTTCACGAGGATGTCGAAGTCGGTCGAGGCAGGGCCGATGGTGGCAACGATCTTGGTCGCGTTGTACAGAGGGCGCATGTGCTGAAATCCTTGATTCTGAAAAGAGAAGCGCAGCCCCGGGGGCTGCGCTGTGCTACTCGTTACTGGGCCTGACGCTGGAGCAGGATCTCGACTGCCGGCAGGGTCTTCCCTTCGAGGAATTCGAGGAAGGCGCCGCCGCCGGTGGAGATGTAGCCGATCTTGTCGCCGATGTCGTACTTGGCGATCGCGGCCAGGGTGTCGCCGCCGCCGGCGATCGAGAAGCCCTTCGAATCGGCAATCGCCATCGCAAGCGTCTTGGTGCCTTCGGCGAACTGGTCGAACTCGAACACGCCGACCGGGCCGTTCCAGACGATGGTGCCGGCCTTGGCCACCTGCTCGGCCAGCATGGCGGCGGTCTTCGGGCCGATGTCGAGGATCATGTCGTCGTCCGCCACGTCGGCCACGTCCTTGACGGTGGCAGCCGCGGTCGGGCTGAATTCCTTGGCACAGACCACGTCCACGGGAATAGGCACCGAGGCGCCGCGCGCGCTCATCATGTCGATGATGGATTTCGCTTCATTGACCAGGTCGTTCTCCGCCAGCGACTTGCCGATGTTCAGGCCGACGGCCTTCATGAAGGTGTTGGCGATGCCGCCGCCGACGATCAGGTTGTCGACCTTGCCGGCCAGGCTCTGCAGGATCGACAGCTTGGTCGAGACCTTGGAGCCGGCGACGATCGCCAGCAGCGGCCGCTGCGGCTGGCCGAGGGCCTTGCCCAGCGCATCGAGTTCGGCCGCCAGCAGCGGACCTGCCGCGACGACCGGTGCGAATTTCGCGATGCCGTGGGTGGTCGCTTCCGCGCGGTGGGCGGTGCCGAAGGCGTCGTTCACGTAGACGTCGCACAGCTTGGCCATCTTCCGGGCCAGCTCATCCGAATTCTTCTTTTCGCCCTTGTTGACGCGGCAGTTCTCCAGCAGCACGACCTGGCCCGGCGCCACATCCACGCCATCGACCCAGTCCTGCTTCAGTTCGACCGGCTGGCCGAGCAGCTCGGACAGGCGCTTGCCGACCGGCGCCAGGCTGTCTTCCTGCTTGAATTCGCCCTCGGTCGGACGGCCCAGGTGCGAGGTCACCATCACGGCGGCGCCGGCCTTCAAGGCGGCCTGGATCGCCGGGACCGAGGCGCGGATGCGCGTGTCTTCGGTGATGTTGCCGGCGTCATCCTGCGGCACGTTCAGGTCGGCGCGGATGAAGACACGCTTGTTTTTCAGCGCATCGCGGTCGATCAGGTCTTGCAAGCGGGTGAAACTGAGAACGGCGTCCATGGCGACTCAACAGTGAAATAGTGAAAAAACGTTATTCTACCTCAGGGCGCAGTGCCAAAAACGTGTAGGAGGCGCAACAGTGTGAAGGCAAGCATGCCGAATACGATGGTCTGCAGCATGTTGCGCCGCCACAGGTAGAAGCCCAGCGCGGCAATACCCGCCAGCAGCTTCGGATTGCCCAGCTCCAGGTGCGCATTGCCGGCGCTGTCGAGCAGCAGGTCGGGCCCGATGATGGCCGCCAGCGCGCAGGCCGGCGCATAGCGCAGCATGTCCTGGATGCGCGGCGGAATACTCACCTTGTGCCCGACCAGCCAGAAGCCGCTGCGGGTGATCGCGGTAGCCAGCGCCAGCACCACGATCACGACCCAGATTTCCCAGTCAGCCATGGCGGCCCTTTCGTCGTTGGAGGATGTTTTCGGCCGCGAGCGCGGCCAGCATGCCGGCGACCACCGCCACCAGCAGGCCCAGCTTGTAAGGGAAACCGTTGGCCAGCACCGCGACCGTTCCCGCGACCAGCACGCCGCACAGCGCCGCCTTGTTGACGATGAGCGGCACCGTGATGCACAGGATGGCCAGGGTGCCGGCAAAGCCCAGGCCCCATTCGGCGGGAATCGTGCTGCCGAGGAAGATGCCGATCAGGGAACCGGCCTGCCAGGCGCACCAGTTCGGGAACATCAGCCCCTTCAGGTAGGACAGCTTGCCCTTGACCGGCACGGCCGTCGGGAAGCGCTGCAGGAACAGGGCAATCGTCAGGTCGCCCGAGATGTAGCCGTAGAACAGGCGCTGGCGCCAGGGCAGGTGCGTGAAGTGCGGCGCCAGCAGGGCCGAGAAGATCACGAAGCGTAAATTCACCACCAGGGCGGTGGCGAAGATCACCCAGATCGGCGCATGCGCGAGGATCAGCGGCAGCGCCGCCAGCTGGGCGGAACCTGCGAACACGAGCAAGGTCATACCGCTGGCCTGCAGCACGGTGAGCCCGGTCTTGACCATCGCGATGCCAACGACCATGCCCCAGGCGGCGATGCCGAACAGGGTCGGCAAGCCGGTCTTGACACCTTCGCGCCAGAGCGCGGGATCGTGTTCCTCGATGACTTGCGGTGCGGCTTGCGTAACGGGCGGCGCGCTCATGTCGCCTTCCTGCAACAACCTGGATGAGGAAACACTGCGGTAACGCGGAAGATGAAAAGCATGAAATGCAGCGGATAAATGTAGGGTGGGCACTTGTGCCCACGCGGTACGCACGCAAACCCTGGCCACGTGTAGCGAAATGTCGCTCGCACCGCGTCCCAGACCCGCAAGCAATGTGATCAATTCACCATTCTACCGATCATCCCGTTCCCCCGCTCGAATCCGTTAAAATCCCCTCTTTGCCCAACTTTGCTCGACGGAGAACTTTCAATGAATGTAAAGACGATGCCTGTGGTGGAACTCGAGGCCAAGGACCTGCCGGCGCACTGCCCGAATCCGGCCATGCCGCTGTGGTCGTCGCATCCGCGCGTCTTCCTCGATTTCGATCATGAAGGCACGGCCAAGTGCCCGTACTGCGGCACCCACTACCGCCTGGCCCCTGGCGTCGAGTTCAAGCACCACTAAGCCGGCTGCGGCCCGGCCGCTCCCCATGAACTACGTCGCCCCGAGGTGGCTGCCCGGCGGCCACCTGCAAACGATCTATCCCGCGACCTGCATCGCCAAGCCGCCGGTCGCCTACCGACGCGAGCGCTGGCTTGTTTCGGATCCGCTGCTGGGCGACGATTTCGTCGACGTCGATTTCGTCGACGGTGAGCCCGGCAAGCCGCTGGTGGTGCTGTTCCATGGGCTGGAAGGAAGTTCGAACAGCCATTACGCGCGCGGCCTGATGGCGGCGCTGGCCAGCCGCGGCTGGTCCGGCGCGGTGCCGCATTTCCGCGGCTGCTCGGGCGAAGCGAACCTCACCGCCCGCTTCTATCACTCCGGCGACGCCACCGAGATCGCCTGGATCATGGACCGCCTGCGCCTGCGCGCGCCGGGTCCGCTGTACGCCGCCGGTGTCTCGCTCGGCGGCAACGCCCTGCTGCGCTGGCTCGGCGAATCCGGCCACGGCGCCGACTTCGTCACCGCCGCCGCCGCGATTTCCGCCCCGCTCGATTTGGCACGCGGCGGCGAAGCCCTGTCCTCGGGTCTGAACATGCTCTACACGCGCATGTTCCTGCAAACCCTGAAACCGAAGTGCCTGGCCAAGCTCGAACAGTTCCCCGGCCTGTTCGATCGCGACGCCCTGCTCGCCGCGCGCGACCTCTACGCCTTCGACAACGTGGTGACGGCTCCGCTGCATGGCTACCGCGACACCGACGACTACTGGCACCGCGCCAGCGCGCGCCACGTGCTGAACGAGATCACCGTGCCGACCCTGGTGCTGAACGCCCGCAACGACCCCTTCCTGCCGAGCGTGCACCTGCCGACCAGTGCGTCGCAGGCGGTGACGCTGGAATACCCGGCGGAAGGCGGCCACGTCGGCTTCCCGGTCGGTCGTGTTCCTGGCCGCATCGACTGGCTGCCGGCGCGCATCCTCTCCTTCTTCGACGGCATCCGCGCGCCGGACGCCCGCGACTTATGCAATGCTGCTACCCATGGATGACATCGTAATTCAGGCAATGGCCAAGTGGCCGAACGTGCCGCACTGCTACGGCTGGCTCGCCCTCGACGCGCGCGGCGGCTGGCGCATGCGCGACGAAGCGGCCCAGCAGGCCAACGCGCCCGGCGACCGGCTGAGCAATGAAGCACTGGTCGGCTTCATCAACCGCAATTACCTGCACGACGAGCAGGGCCGCTGGTATTTCCAGAACGGGCCGCAGCGCGTGTACGTGAATCTCGAAAGCACACCTTTCATTGCGCGCACCGATCCGGCGCAAGGCATGGTGGTGCAGACCGGGGCGTCGATTCCTGCGATCGAGCGTTTGTACCTGACCGAAGCCGGCGAGGCGATCGTGCAGGCGGGCGAGATCGTGGCCCAGGTCGATGACCGCGACGTGGCGCAGTTGTTCGAAGGTCTGGAGCTGGACGGCAAGTTGGCCGGGGACGAGGCATTGATGGCCTGGATCGAAGGCGGGAACGAAGCGATGACGCTGCGCTATCGTGGCGCACAGGTGCCGGTCGAGCGCATCAAGCGTGAGGAACTGCCGCAGCGCTTTGGGTTCGTGCGCACGCCCGCGCAGGCTTGATACGCTTCCCGCAACCTGGCGTCACATCCGCGTCGGCGCTTCCAGACCCGGCATGCAATCGCTTCGACAGTTTCACGCCTGACCGGCCCGATCATCCCGCCACGCCATCTTCGCTGCCTCGCTGATCACCGACCGCACCAGCTCCGGCTCGGAAAACTGCGGAAAATGCCCGCTCTCCTTTGCCATCACCTGCTTGCCCAGCGGAGACAATTTCACCAAGTCCTTCTGGTGCCGCGCCCGCGCCTCGCGCTGCGCGGCCGGCGTGGCCCAGCGCAGCGGATGGCTTTCGCCTGTAACGACGTACAGGGGAATCGGCGGAAACGGCGGCGCCGCTTCCAGCTCGGCCAGAGTCTGGTCGACGTGGCGCGTTTCGGCCAGCGGATGGGCCGGCATGAGGCGCTCGCCCAGCGCCTTCAGGCCGCGCTGCAGCATGCTCTCGTGCCGCGGCAGCACGCGCAGGTCGTCCGGGCTGATCGCCTCCAGCAGCACGACAGCGCCGACTTCTTCCGGATACAGGCGCGCGAACAGGTTCACGACCAGTCCGCCAAAGGAATGGCCGACCAGCACATAGGGCTGGGGCACGCCGGCCGCTTCCAGCACGTCGCGCAGCGCCTCGACCATTTCATCAAGCGTCTGGGCGCGCACCGGCTTGCTGCTGGCGCCGATGCCGGGGCGGCTGTGGGCGAAGCTACAGTGCTCGCCGGCCAGGGCGGCAAAGATCTTGAACCAGGCGTCGACCGGCCCGCCCGTGCCATTCACCAGCACGATGGCGGGACTGCCGCTGCCGGCCATGACGTACTCGACGGTCTCGCCGGAGACGTCGATGGTCATCTTCATGGGCAGGACAACTGGACGCACGCGCTTATTTCACCTTCTCTTCGAGTTCCTTGTCCTGGCGCTGGCGCTCCCGGATCTCGCGTTCGCGCGCGTCGATCACGGACTGGTCGTAGAAGGACACATCGCTCGCCTTGCGCGCGAGGTTGAGCTGGTCCACCGCCGCCGGCAGGGCGCCCGCCAGCACGTAGGATTCGGCCAGCGACATGTGCTGCAAGGCGATCTTGCCCTGCTGCGAATAGGCTTTCGCCAGCAGGTCGTGGAGTTTCGGATCCTCGCGGTACTGGCGCACCTGGTCGCGCAGGTAACGCGTCGCGTCGTCGTACTTGCCGGCGGAGATCATCGCATCCGCATACTGGCGCGCCAGCGCGCGCGACAGCGGATAACGGTTGACGGCCTGCTCGGCATCCTTCAGGGCCTGCTGCGCGACTTCCTTCGGCTGGCCCGGCGCCAGCTTGATCTCGAGATCGAGCCCGGCGAACATGGCGCCGCCATCGCTGGCCGGAGCGGCAGAAAACACACCTTCCCGCGGCTGCATGCTAGCGCGCGCCTTGTCGAGCCAGCTGCGCGCGGCCGCCAGGTCGCCCTGCTTCAGCGCCAGGAAGGAAAGACCGTACTGGGCCGCGACCTGCTGCTGGCGCTGCGGCTGGTTCAGCTGGGATTCGAAAGTGATGCGGGTGTCGCGCAGGCCGGTGGTGCTGCCGTCCTGCAGCACGCGTGCGCGCGCCCTGGCGAGGTGAAACTCGATCGCATCGGCACGCTGGCGCAGCGGGGTCTCGCGGATGCGCGACTGGATGTCGGCAATGCGCTCGCCGGTCAGCGGGTGGCTGCTGAGGAAGGCCGGCAGTTCTCCGTAGATCTTGTTCGCGCTTTGCAGGCGCTTGAAGAAGGCGACCATGCCCGAGGTGTCGTAGCCGCCGGCGCTCATGATCTGGAAACCGACGCGGTCGGCCTCGCGCTCGGCATCGCGGCTGAAGCTGAGCTGGCGGTCGACAGCCAGGCCCTGCCCGCCCATCAGCACGCCCATCGCCGCATCCGGGTTGGCTTTCGCGGCCAGCGCCGCCAGGACCATCGCGGCCAGCGGCAGCAGCGCATCCTGCTTCTGCTGGCCGATCATGCGCGCGATATGGCGCTGCGACACGTGGCCGATTTCGTGCGACATCACCGAGGCCAGCTCGGACTCGGTCTGGGCCGCGATCAACAGGCCCGAGTGGATGCCGATGAAGCCGCCGGGCAGCGCAAAGGCGTTCAGCACCGGGTCGCGCACGGCGAAGAAGCCGAAGTCGGCGCCGGTCTCGCCGCGCGCGCCGGGCACGGCGTCGACCAGGGCGCCGCCGAAATGGTTCAGGTAATCGAGGATCTGGTCGTCGTCGAGATAGTCGCGGTCGCGCCGGATCTGGCGCATGATCTCCTCGCCGAGCTTGCGCTCGGTGATCGGCGACAGGTCTTCGCGCGCGGTGTCGCCCAGGGTGGGCAGGCGCGCGGACGCGGCAACGTTCAGGGATTGCCCGGCCGCCGAGGCACAGGCGAAACCGGTCGCAGCCGACACGAGCAGGACGGCCAGCGAACGGCGCCAGCGGGCGGATGCGGGCGGCAACGCAGGATGGGTCATCGGTTTCACGGTGCTATGATAACCCCATCCACGACTACTTTGCCGCGGACCGAAACACTTTCTTACCCAGCCATACAGACAGACAATGACCGATCCGAACCCGACCGCCGCCTCCCCGCTCACCCATTTCGACGCCAGCGGCCAGGCCCACATGGTCGGCGTCGGCGCCAAGAACGAGACCCACCGCATCGCGGTGGCGGCCGGCACCATCCGCATGCAGCCCGAGACGCTGGCGCTGATCCAGTCGGGCAACGCCAGGAAAGGCGACGTGCTCGGCATCGCCCGCATCGCCGCCATCATGGGCGCGAAGCGCACCAGCGACCTGGTGCCGCTGTGCCATCCGCTGGCCATCACCCGCGTCGCGGTCGACTTCGAGGTCGATGGCGCCAACAACAGCGTGCATTGCCGCGCGCAGGTCGAGACCCATGGCAAGACCGGGGTCGAGATGGAAGCGCTGACCGCCGTGCAGGTCGGCTTGCTGACGATCTACGACATGTGCAAGGCGGCCGATCGCGGCATGGTCATGACCAATGTGCGGGTGCTGGAGAAGCATGGCGGCAAGTCGGGCGACTGGACGGCGGCGATCTAGTCGTCGTTCGGCCAGTCCCGCCAAGACCCTTTACGCGCAAGGAATCGTCTTTGCGTCCGGCAAGGTAGTCAAGGGCTTGAAGCCGGCTGCGGCAGCTGCCGCGCCCTGGTCGACCGGGATCTCGAAGATCCCGATGCGGCCATCCGAGACACCGCATACCGCCGGGGTGGGCCGGCCATCGTTGCCGCACTCGGCAGCCTGGACCTGGATGTTGGCCGCAGCCAGTTGCGCTTGCAGGGCTGAGAGCGGGACGCCACCGCCGCTGCACTGCAGCGAGTCCATCGATTTGAACACTTTGGTACCGGGGACGATTTTGGTGCCGGCGAGTTTGGTATCGGCGTTTCCCTCGCCGCTACCACCGCAAGCGGCCAACGACGCCACAACTGCCACTGCCGGAAGCAAGATTCGCATATCAGGGTCCTTTTCAGCGAGTGTGACGACGTGATCGTCGTCCGACCCGAGTATGGACGAGCATTACATATTTTCCAAGTACCAAGTATCAACATACCCGATCGGCATGGACACGGCGGCGCGGGCAGGCTTCATCTCGCCGGCTGCATGCTTTCCATCCTGCGTGAGTGCCTGCCCCATCAGGCCGGCCACCTTGCAGTTCGCAACGGCAAAGCGCTCCATCGACTGGCGCTGGACCACCGTGGCGCTCTTCGCCAGCGCGTCGGCACAGGATTGCGATGCGCTGATGAAGGCGCGCAGCATCTGCTCCTGAATGACGGCCACATTTCGCCATCCAATTGCCCACGCACGTAGCACATGTGTCAGTTCTGCAATACCACTGTTCAACTTTGGCACACCTGATCAGGCGATTATCGCCATTCACAATTCCACGACGCCCCAGCGCGCAGGTGGCATGGGTATTGCCTATTGCCTCGTGACTGCACGAATCGCCAGCTTCGCAGTCGAGCCGCCTGCTGGCGCAATCGGAATGGCGCATTCAATCATTTAAGGAGACGATCATGACCTGGAGTAAGCCCGAGTTCATCGACTGGCGTTTTGGTTTCGAAATCACGCTGTACATCGCCAATCGCTAGCAAGCGTCAAGGCCGGCCATGGCGCCGCCGCCCCGGGCGCCGCCGCCGGCTGACGCATCTGCCTATGATCCGCCTATGAAAATCATCGTATTGGGCTCGGCAGCTGGAGGCGGTTTTCCCCAGTGGAACTGCAACTGCCGCAACTGCAGCGGGCTGCGCAGCGGCGCCATCCGGGCGACGGCGCGCACGCAGTCCTCCATCGCGGTGTCCGCCGATGGCCAGGACTGGGTGCTCATCAACGCTTCGCCGGACATCCTCGCGCAGATCCGCGCCATGCCGGCGCTGCAGCCGGAGCGTGCCCGGCGCGACTCCGGCATTGCCGCCGTGATGCTGATGGACGCGCAGATCGACCACGTCACCGGCCTGCTGATGCTACGGGAAGGAAAACCGCTGCCCCTCTACTGTACGGCCCCGGTCTGGCATGAACTCAACAATACGCTGCCTTTGGCGCCGGTCCTGTCCCACTACTGTGGCGTGCGCTGGCATGAACTGGCCGTCGGCAGCGACGCGGCAAGCATCAAGCGCCTGCCGGCGACGCAGGTGCCGGGCATCGAAGGCATCCGCTTCACGCCACTTGCGCTTAGCAGCAAGGCGCCGCCGTATTCGCCGCATCGGGAGCGCCCTGAAATTGGCGACAACATCGGCCTGCTGATCGAGGACGTGGCAAGCGGCAAGTCGGTGTTCTATGCGCCGGGCCTGGGTGCGATCGACCCGCCGGTGGAGGCTGCGCTGCGCCACGCGGATTGCGTGCTGGTCGACGGCACCTTCTGGAGCGCGGACGAAATGGTCACCCTTGGATTCTCGAAAAAGCGCGCGGCCGACATGGGGCACCTGCCGCAGTCGGGCGAGGCCGGCATGATTGCCGTACTCGACAGCATCGGCGAGCGGCGCAAGGTGCTCATTCACATCAACAACACCAATCCGATCCTGGACGAGGACTCCGAGCAACGCGTCCTCCTGGCGCGCCACGGCATCGAGGTCGCGTTCGACGGCATGGAGATCGACCTATGACTGTTGCCGTCCCCTGGAGCCGCAGCGAGTTCGAAGCGCAATTGCGCGACCGTGGAGCCGGTTACCACATCCATCATCCGTTCAACGTGAAGATGAACGAAGGCCTGCTGCGCGAGGACCAGATCCGCGGGTGGGTCGCCAACCGGTTCTATTATCAGGTCAACATTCCGCAGAAAGACGGCGCCATCATCGCCAATTGCCCGGACCGCGAAACGCGGCGCAAATGGGTGCGCCGCATCCTCGACCATGACGGCTGGGACGATAACGAAGGCGGCATCGAAGCCTGGGTGCGGCTGGGCGAGGCGGTCGGCCTCGCGCGCGAGGCCCTGTGGTCGCAACGCCATGTGGTTCCCGGTGTGCGCTTTGCCGTCGATGCCTACGTCAACTTCGCGCGCCGCGTCCCCTGGCAGGAAGCGGTCTGCTCGTCGCTGACCGAGATGTTCGCGCCAAAAATCCACAAGGACAGGCTGGCCAACTGGCCAATCCACTACGGCTGGATCGACCCCGCGGGCCTGCAGTATTTCCGCAGCCGCATATCGCTGGCCGAACGCGACGTCGAACATGGCCTGCAAGTGACGCTCGATCATTTCACGACCCGTGCCCAGCAGGAGCGCGCGCTCGAGATCCTGCAGTTCAAGCTCGACATCTTGTGGGCGATGCTCGACGCCATCGAAAAAGCTTATCCATAACCAAGGTGCCCCATGAACATCGTCCCCGACAAACCCGCCCTGTCGCGCCTGTTCCGCATGCAGTGGGAAGAGGCGCAAGGCAACTACGTGCTGCTGTATCCGGAAGGAATGGTGAAGTTGAACCAGAGCGCGGCCGAGATCCTCAAGCGCTGCGATGGTCAGCATACGGCGCCGGCCATCGTCGGCGAGCTCGAGCAGGCGTTCAACTGCAGCGGCCTGCAGGGCGACGTCGACGATTTCCTGCGCGCCGCCAGCGAACGCGGCTGGATCGCCTGAAGCCGGCTCGGTCACTTGCAGCCATGAACGCCCCGACTCCTGGCCCCGCCCTGTCCCGCCCTGCGATCTCCGCGCCGCTCTGGTTGCTGGCCGAGCTGACCTATCGCTGTCCACTGCATTGCCCGTTCTGCTACAACCCGGTCGACTACGCGAAGCACCGCGCCGAGCTGACGACCGAAGAATGGTTCGACGTGATGCGCCAGGCGCGCCAGCTCGGTGCGGCCCAGCTCGGGTTCTCGGGCGGCGAGCCGCTGCTGCGCGACGATCTCGAGGAGCTGGTCGGCGAAGGCCGCCGGCTGGGCTTCTATACGAACCTGATCACGTCCGGGATCGGCCTGACGGAGGCGCGCCTGGGCCGCATGAAGGAACGCGGGCTGGATCACGTCCAGCTCTCGTTCCAGGATTCGACCCGCGAGATGAACGACTTCCTGTCGAGCACCAAGACGTTCGACCTCAAACGGCGTGTGGCCAGGCTGATCAAGCAGCACGACTATCCGATGGTGCTGAACGTCGTGCTGCATCGGTTCAACCTCGACCACGTGGACAGGATCATCGCGATGGCGCTCGAGATGGAGGTCGAGTACCTGGAACTGGCCAACACCCAGTATTACGGCTGGGGCCTGGTCAACCGGGCGCAATTGATGCCGACGCGCGAGCAGCTGGCGCAGGCCGAAGCGACCGTCAACGCCTGGCGCGCCCGGATCGGGAACAGGATGCGCATCCTGTTCGTCGTGCCCGATTATTTCGAAGAGCGGCCGAAGGCCTGCATGAACGGCTGGGGCTCGGTTTTCCTCGGCATCGCCCCCGATGGCACCGCCCTGCCCTGCCATGCCGCCCGCTCCCTGCCGGGAATCGCCTTCCCCAACGTACGCGCGTTCAGCGTCAAGGATATCTGGTACGCCAGCGGCGCCTTCAACCGCTACCGTGGCGATGCATGGATGAAGTCGCCTTGCAGCGGTTGCGCCGACAAGGACAAGGATTTCGGCGGCTGCCGCTGCCAGGCCTATGCGATGACGGGGGACGCCGACAACGCGGACCCCGTATGCGCGAAATCGCCGCGGCACGGCGAGGTGCAGGCCGTCGTGATGCATGCGCGGCGCACGCAGGAGGATGGACAGCGGCAGCAACTGCAACCGATCCTGTTCCGCACCGACGCCAATTCGCGCGAGATGGGTGGCGCGTAGCGGCCGGCGGAGCTGGCGTCACGCCGGGGATGTAGCATAGGCAGGAAGGCGAGACGACGCGGGATTTGGGTTACTGCGGTATAACTTCCCCCACTTTCTGGCTAGACAGAAAACCGCGTCGCTAAATGGGCTGAAGCTTGCGTCCTGTCTTATTCCTCAGGCGTTGGAGGCGCCAAGAATCGCTGGACATTACGTTCGATCTCGGACCATGAATGCTCACCACTTATTACTGCCAGAAGAGGAATAGCAGTTGGCCGGACCTCGGCCCAAACAAGGTATCCATTGTCGAGACTATCGAGTACCTGCTGCGGCACCACCCAGGCGCCGACATTCGCCCCGACGAGCCGGATCAGATCGAACGTGTCTCGTGCGTTCCTTAGTCCGCCGCCATTCCCCTCAAAGCTCATCCGCATTCTAGGGAAAACGAACCATTCGCCGGTAACGCGCGACTCAAGCACCATGCTCGGCAGGCGATAAGAGGTCGATGGCGTGTCTTCGATCAAAATAGAAATTACTGGTTCAGAAACAGTACGAAGCAGTGTGTCGAAGTCCCTGGCAGAATCAAATGTTCTGAAGCGCGCTGTACGCTTGATCTCGGGCCCCTCACTTCTTTGTTCCTCAGCAGGAATGGCAGCTGATTGAACCGTTGTATGTGTCGCTCCTTCCGACACTGGTGTTTTCAAAAATGTGTCGAGCTTGTTCGCTAACCAGCTGGCAAAAACGCTCAGACCAAAGTCCCCTGGGCTCATCAAAACCTCACTCGCTGTTGGTAATCATGTGCATCTCGAATGACTTGTTATCGCATCATGTAGAAGCGATTTCTACTCTCAACTCGATGGGGTTCTGTATGCCGTTTTCTTTGCTAGGCATACCGCAACATACGGTGCTTTATCTAAAGACCGTGCTGGCCAGCTACGCCTTCCCATTTTAAAGTTGCCCCTCTGATAGTCGAACGGATCGTCGATGGCGTGTTAAATTGCTGGTTTGCCCACGGCACGCCTGTGCCTGCGCACAAGAACAACACCCGAGACACTGCTTGAAGAGGATCGAATGAAATTACGCTTGTTTGCCATGGTGACGGCATTGGCTGCCGCCAATACCATGGCCGCCGCGCCGCGCGGCTTCACGGTGGAAGACCTGGTCAACCTGGAACGCGTCGGCAGTCCGGCCCTGGCGCCGGATGCCAGCCGCGTCGTCTACACCGTGCGCAGCACCGACATGGACAAGAACCGCGGCCACACCAAGCTGTGGATGGTCGACCTGCGCGACGCCAAGGCGGCGCCGAAAGTCTTCGTTTCGCACGACAGCAGCAGCACCGATCCGGAATGGTCGCCGCAGGGCGACGCCGTCTATTTCCTGTCGAGCCGTTCGGGCAGCGCCCAGGTCTGGCGCCAGCCGGCCGGCGGCGGCGCGCCGGTGCAGGTGACGAACCTGCCGCTGGACGTCGACAACTTCCGCGTCTCGCCGACGGGCGACCGCATCGCCCTGAGCATGGCGGTGTTCCGCGATTGCGCCGACCTCGCCTGCACCAAGCAGCGCATGGATGCGCAGGCCAAGAACAAGGCCAGCGGCCGCGTCTACGACCGCCTGTTCGTGCGCCACTGGGATACCTGGGGCGATGGCCGCAACGCGGTGCTGTTCTCGGCGCCGCTGAACGACAAGGGCGTGGTGGCCGGCGAGCCGGTCAGCCTCTCGGGTTCGCTCGACGGCGACGTGCCCTCGAAACCATTCGGCGACCGCGAGGAATACCGCTTCAGCCCGGACGGCAAGACCGTCGTGTTCTCGGCCCGCATCGCCGGCAAGACCGAGGCCTGGTCGACCAACTTCGACCTGTATAGCGTCCCGGCCGCCGGTGGCGCCGCGCCGCGCAACCTGACCGCCGACAATCCTGCCTGGGACACCAAAGCCGTGTTCTCGCCGGACGGCAAGACGCTGGCCTACCTGGCGATGGCACGCCCGGGTTTTGAAGCCGACCGCTTCCAGATCATGCTGATGGACGTCGCGACCGGCCAGAAGCGCAAGCTCGCCGCCGACTGGGACCGCTCGGCCGGCGGCCTGCAATGGAGCGCCGACGGCAAGGCGCTGATCGTGGACGCCGAGGACATCGGCCAGCACCGCCTGTTCAGCATCGACGTGGCCAGCGGGAAGGTCAGCGGCCTGACCGACAAGGGTGCGATCGGCGGCTTCGACGTGCGCCGCGACACTGTCGCCTTCACGCAAGCTTCGCTGAAGTCGCCGGCCCAGCTGTACTCGATGAAGCTGGGCGGGACCAAGCCGGTGCAGCTGACCGCGAACAACGCCGACAAGCTGGCCGACGTGCGCTTCGGCGACTTCGAGCAGTTCTCGTTCAAGGGCGCGAACGGCGACACCGTCTACGGCTACGTCATGAAACCGTGGAACGCCACCCCGGGCGCGAAGTACCCGATCGCCTTCCTGGTGCACGGCGGCCCGCAGGGCAGCTTCGGCAACAGCTGGAGCTACCGCTGGAACCCGCAGGTGTACGCCGGCGCCGGCTATGCCGCCGTGTTCATCGATTTCCACGGTTCGACCGGCTATGGCCAGAAGTTCACGGATTCGATCAGCGGCGACTGGGGCGGCAAGCCGCTCGAGGACCTGCAAAAAGGCCTGGCGGCGGCGGTGCAGAAATTCCCCTGGCTCGACCGCGAGCGCAGCTGCGCGCTCGGCGCCTCCTACGGCGGCTACATGATGAACTGGATCGAGGGCAACTGGTCGGACGGCTTCAAGTGCATCGTCAACCACGACGGCGTGTTCGACACCCGCGGCATGGCCTACTCGACCGAGGAGCAGTGGTTCACCGACTGGGAAAGCGGCGGCCCCTATTTCACGGTGCCGGAGAACCATGAGCGCTTCAATCCGGTCCACCACGTGAACAAGTGGAAGACGCCGATGCTGGTGATCCAGGGCGACCTCGACTTCCGCATCCCGACCGCCCAGGCACTGTCGACCTTCACGGCGCTGCAGCGCAAAGGCATCGAGAGCAAACTGCTGGTCTTCCCGGACGAAAACCACTGGGTACTGAAGCCGGCCAATTCGGTGCTCTGGCACCACACGGTGATCGGCTGGCTCGACCAGTACCTGAAGCGCTAACTGAACCGCTAACGTCCTGTCTCGGCCTGCCGACAAAGCCCGCTGTGCAGCGGGCTTTTTTGTTGCCTGTGACAATCGATGGTTTTTTATCAGCATGACCGCTGGTATCATGCTCCTCTTTGCTGGCCGGTCGGTCAGCTCTCCGGAAGATCATCATGCATGGCGGCCAGGCGCAAGAACTGAAACCCGAGGACTACGATTTCGAGACCATGAACTTGCAGGTCGGCACGCGCCTGCAGTTCATCACGCATCGCCGCGTCAAGCCGGTCCAGCATTTCTCGAGCCTGATCGGCTACGTGAAGGACGAGTACATCATCCTCAAGATTCCGATGGAAAACGGGGCGCCAATCGCGCTGACCGAGGGCGAGCGCCTGACGATCCGCGTGTTCTCGGGCGTCAAGGTGTGCTCGTTCGCCTGCACCGTCGAGCGCGTGTTCGCGCGGCCGCTGTTCTACGTCCACGTCTCGTTCCCGAAATCGGTGCAAGGCACCAGCCTGCGCACTGCGATGCGGGTCAAGGTCGACCTGCCGGCCCAGCTCGTCGGCGGCGGCAGCCAGGCCTGCAACATCGTCAACCTGTCGGTAACGGGCGCCCTGATCGAATCGAAGCGCCGCCTGCCCCAGGACGACACGGCCCTGACCCTGCAGTTCGTCCTGAAGGCGCCGCCGGATGACCAGGAAGTGAAAGTCAACACGCGCGCTTCGATCCGCAACGTCAACGTGGTGCAGGCGGGGGATGGCGAGGTGTTCACCTATGGGGTACAGTTCATCGAACTCGATCCGGGACATTACACGCTGTTGCAGAACATGACGTATGAGGCGTTGCTGGCGGATCGGCAGAAGATTGTCTGAGGCGTGGGCTCTCTGCTTGTCGTATTATGCCAGCACGCAAATAGCAAAAAGACCGCCGAGGCGGTCTTTTTGTTTGGGTCCTGCTTTCGAGTTTTGCCTCGAGGCAGCCGAGATGGGCTAGCCTCGTTTTGAGCGATCCTCTTAAGTGTTGTCGGTGCTGGTGTCCGCGTCACCACCGCCAGCCGCTTCGCAGCCGGTCGGCAGGAATTTTTCGCCTGCGGCAAAACCGGTCGCAACGCAGCTGTATTCGCCTTTATCGGAGCGGAACAGGGCGATCGATGCACCAGCGTCTGCATCCGCAGCCAGACGGCCCGGTGCATCGATGGCGCAGCTGATCACCGACGCAGTCGCGCCTTCGGCAGCCGACGGGGCGACGACGGTGAATGCGCTGCAGTTACCGGTCTTGGTTGGCAGGCCGGTGGCTGCCGTGTAGGCCTCGTCCGTAGTGGTCTTGCCTTCGACAACGGCCATTTCGTAGCCAGTCTTGCCGCCGGTGATGTCGGCATAGGCAGCCGCTGCCTTCGACTTGGCGATGTAGTCCTGGTAGGCCGGGATGGCGACAGCGGCCAGGATGCCGATGATCGCGACGACGATCATCAGTTCGATCAGGGTAAAGCCGGCTTGTGCTTTCTTAACGATTTTCATCGATTTCATGGTGTATCTCTCCAAGGGTCAGTAGTCGGTTGGTATTGCGTTGTTTGGTGCCACGCTTCATCTATTGCAAACGCCGTGCCAGCCCATTCCCCTGGGAAATTGTTAGTTTCCTTGAAACAAAAGCGACGATTTACGGCAGAGTTGGCTCAAGGAGTGACAAATTTTGTCAGTTCATAAGCAATTTCTGTCGAGCAATGGACGTGTGCGCAAGAATTGTCGCTCGGGTTCGTGCCAGCCCGGCCGCCCGCATGATGCCGCAAGACGCTCCGTCCACGGCTGAGCTGCCACAATAAAAAAGGTTCATCGCACTTTGCCGGGGAACGCATCCTTGATTTTCAGGAAGAAGTAGGATGCGTCCCGAAAACCGTAGGCCATGCGCTTGATGACCTTGATGCGGTTGTTGACGCCTTCAAGGATCGATGAGCTCATCGGATAGATGGCTGATGCCAGGATGCCGCGGCGATATTTGGCCAGGCGTTTGGCAAACTGGATCAGCGGTGCGATCTGGCTTTGCAAGGCGAGCTTGAGCCAGGCTTTCCACCGCCGGGCACCGTCCCGGACTGATGGCGCATACCAGATTTCCTTCAGCTCGGTCTTGAGCAGGTAAACCGTTGCCAAGGGCTGGTTGGCAGCCAACAGCTCTTCGAGCTTGACGGCCTGCTCGGCCTTGAGGTTGTCACGATTGCGCAGTAACAGCCAGCGACTGCGCTTGATGACCTGGCGGGCTTTTGGTTCGGCACGCAAGGCATTGGCCTGGTCGACACGAACCCGGTCGACCACTTCGCGACCGAAGCGCGCCACCACATGAAACAGGTCGTAGACGACTTCTGCGTTTGGACATTGCTGGCGAACTTCGAGGTCCATGGCCGTGTTCATATCCATGGCAACGGCTTCGATCCGCTGGCAGCCTTCCTCTCCCAGCAACTCGAAGAACGGCCGAATCGCTTCCCGGCTATTGCCTTCTCCCACCCATAGCACCCGCATTCGTTCGGCATCCAGGGCGACAGTGGCGTACCGGTGCCCCTTGTGCAGGGCGAATTCGTCCATGACCAAGCGCCGTACGCCTTCTGCCGAGAAGCCACCATGCAGGTGCTGCAAGCGCCGATGATCGATGTCCTTGATGGTATGCCAGTGCAGGCCGGTCAACCGGGCCACATGGGCTATCGGAAGCAGCTGTGCCAGCGCCTCCACCCAGAGGCGCACGCGGTGCGTGATGCGCGCCCGGCGGTCGAGCCAAACAATGTGCTCGGCTACCCGTGCGTCGCAGTGATGGCAGTCCAGTCGCCGCACCGGCACATCGAGCCAGACACGCCTATCCAGAATGTCGCGGTCACGCACCTTACGCCTTCGGCGCTCATGAACCAGAGCGCAAGGCTGGCGGCATGCCCCGCACAAAGCTTCGCTTGAAGGGCTGGTATCGAGAACGATTAACAGCGACCCGTCCTCTTGTTCGTGGACGGCATCGACAATATGGCCTTCCCAAAACGGGACAGACGGCATAGCATTGAGCATGGCGGTGGTTTGACAGACTGATTTGTTTGGCGACTATCAATCTACCAACATCAGACCTCCGCCACCACCTCCTGCTCAGTTCGTCAATCCCGTCTTCCCCCATTCCCCGCGAAGAACCATAAAAAAGGGAAGCCCGCAGGCTTCCCTCTTCGCGACAAGAATCGTCTGGGATTACAGCATGGCCTTCAGCAGGCGAGCCATTTCCGATGGGTTCTTGGTGGCTTTGATGCCGCACTCTTCCATGATGTCCAGCTTGGCTTGCGCGGTATCGGCGCCGCCCGAGATCAGCGCGCCGGCGTGGCCCATGCGCTTGCCCGGAGGAGCGGTGACACCGGCGATGAAGCCGACGACTGGTTTCTTCATGTTGTCCTTGACCCAATGCGCGGCATTGGCTTCGTCCGGACCGCCGATTTCGCCGATCATGATGACCGCATCGGTATCAGGATCGTCGTTGAACATCTTCATGATGTCGATGTGCTTCAGGCCGTTGATCGGGTCGCCGCCGATGCCGACTGCCGACGATTGGCCCAGGCCCAGTGCGGTCAGCTGGCCGACTGCTTCATAGGTCAGGGTGCCCGAACGCGAAACGACGCCGATGCGGCCCTTCTTGTGGATGTGGCCCGGCATGATGCCGATCTTGATTTCGTCCGGGGTGATCAGGCCTGGGCAGTTCGGGCCCAGCAGCAGGGTCTTCGAGCCGGCCTTGGCCATGCGGTCCTTCAGGGCCATCATGTCGCGGACAGGAATGCCTTCGGTGATGCAGATGGCCAGGTCCAGGTCGGCTTCGACGGCTTCCCAGATGGCGGCCGCGGCGCCTGCCGGCGGCACGTAGATGACCGACACGGTGGCGCCGGTGGCAGCCTTGGCTTCCGAGACGTTGGCGTAGATCGGGATGCCTTCGAAGTCTTCGCCGGCTTTCTTCGGGTTCACGCCAGCAACGAAAGCGGCCTTGCCGTTCGCGTAGTCGCGGCACATACGGGTATGGAACTGACCGGTCTTGCCGGTGATACCCTGGGTGATGACTTTAGTATCTTTGTTGATCAGGATCGACATTTGTTTATTCCTTCGAATTAGGCGTTACCAGCTGCAGCGGCGACCACGGCCTTGGCTGCATCTTCCATCGTATCGGCGGCGATGATCGGCAGACCGGAGTCGGCCAGCATCTTCTTGCCCAGGTCTTCGTTGGTGCCCTTCATGCGAACGACCAGCGGTACTTTCAGCGAGACAGCCTTCGATGCGGTGATCACGCCTTCGGCGATGACGTCGCAACGCATGATGCCGCCGAAGATGTTGACCAGGATGGCTTTCAGGCCTGGGTTCTTCAGCATGATCTTGAATGCTTCGGTAACTTTCTCAGCCGTCGCACCGCCGCCCACGTCCAGGAAGTTGGCCGGCTCGCCGCCGAACAGCTTGATGGTGTCCATGGTGGCCATGGCCAGGCCGGCGCCGTTCACCAGGCAGCCGATGTTGCCGTCGAGCGAGATGTAGGCCAGGTCGAACTTCGATGCTTCGACTTCGGCTGGATCTTCTTCGTCCAGGTCGCGGTAAGCCAGGATCTCCGGCTGGCGGAACAGGGCGTTGGCGTCGAAGTTGAATTTCGCGTCCAGAGCGATGACTTTACCGTTGCCGGTCAGGATCAGCGGGTTGATTTCGGCCAGCGACGCATCGGTTTCCCAGTAAGCCTGGTACAGGCCTTTCAGGTTCTGGCGGGCTTCTGCCAGCGATTCGGCAGGAATGCCGATCTTGGTCGAGATGTCGTCCGCTTCGGCGTCGGTCAGGCCGACCGATGGGTCGATCGCGATCGAGTGGATTTTTTCAGGATTGCTGTGGGCGACTTCTTCGATGTCCATGCCGCCTTCCGACGAGGCCATCAGCACGACCTTCTGGGTCACGCGGTCGGTGACCATCGAGACGTACAGTTCCTTCTTGATGTCGGCGCCTTCTTCGATCAGCAGGCGGCGCACTTTCTGGCCTTCCGGGCCGGTCTGGTGCGTGACCAGCTGCATGCCCATGATCTGTTCTGCGTATTCCTTGACCTGTTCCAGCGACTTGGCAACCTTCACGCCGCCGCCTTTGCCGCGGCCGCCAGCATGGATCTGGGCCTTGACGACCCAGACCGGGCCGCCCAGCTCTTCAGCTGCCTTGACGGCCTCTTCCACCGACATGCACGGAATGCCGCGCGGTACCGTCACCCCGAACTTTCGGAGGATTTCTTTGCCCTGATACTCATGGATTTTCATGCTGGCTTCCCTTCTTCTGTTACTGATATGGATAGTTAATTGGAAAACTTCGACATCGGAGTTTAACCCGGTACGGCCTTGATCGCCCAACGAGGGTAATACCGTGCCACGGCGGGACCGTCGGCGCGCAGCGCGTGGCAACGGTCGATCTCGTAAGGACGCTCAGCGTCGCCTTGGGCGGCATTGCGCGTCTCGAACGCATCATCGGCGAAGGCCTGGATTGCCGCGGTGGGCAGGACCTGCGCCAGTTCAGTCAAATGGGTGCAACCAAGCACGCCCGAGAGGCGGTCTTTCAGGTGCAACCGGAAATGCTTGGCGAGC
This sequence comes from Massilia haematophila, assembly GCF_042647645.1. Classification (NCBI taxonomy): domain Bacteria; kingdom Pseudomonadati; phylum Pseudomonadota; class Betaproteobacteria; order Burkholderiales; family Oxalobacteraceae; genus Massilia; species Massilia haematophila. The sequence continues at coordinate 3,709,164 of NZ_JBHRVV010000001.1, forward strand.
GACAGGCCGACCAGCTTCTTGTAAGCGGGGCCGATGGTGTCGCAATAGCCAGGATACGGCACCGAGTCGGACGCGGCTTCGGCGTCGACGATCTCGAGGTCGCGATTGATGGTGATGCGCAGGCTCAGGTCGTGCACTGCGGTGCCGGCCGGACGGACGCCGGAAGCAAGCGGGATGTCCTGTGCCTTGATGTCGCGAATGCGCGCGTCGAGGTCCCACAGGCCATCGTCGCGCGCGTACGCTTCGACGGTAATGGCGCGCGTGTGCCGGAGCTGGCGCGGAGCGGGAGAAGACAGAGGCATAAAAACGTTGCCGACAGGGCGGCGGTCAAATGTTGCAGCCGGTGTGCTGATGCACGTTGCCGCAGCTTCTGCGGCAACAACCGCTCATGCGGCGCTGCTTAAACCGTCAAAGTTTAGCACAGGCCGATAGCGGTTGCACTGCAACATGACGCATTGACCACGCCGCCAACCGGGGAATGTCGAAAGAATGGCAAGCCTGCCAACGTTGCCCATACAGGGTCGGTGGACGCCACGGCGGCGGGTCGAGTCAGGAAACGTCGTTGCGGAAGAAGCAGTTGATGCCCTCGCCGTCGAGGCAAATCTGGGCATCGCGGTCGATGATGGCCGACCAGGTGCCCTCCCCCGCCTCGGGCTCGATGCCGCGCCAGACGATGCCGGAAAACGAGACCGATAGCGCCGGGCCGCCGGCTTCGCGCCAGGAGCCGCGGATTTCGTCGGTATTGCGGCCCAGGCCGCTGGTTTGCAGGACGTAGTCGCCGCCGGGACGCACGTCCAGGACGATGGACGTGTCGGCGGTGCTGAGAATATAGACGCCGGCGGGGCTGGTCGGCGCCTGGGTGCAGCCGATCAGGCCGGCAGCCAGTCCTAGTGCGAGCAACGCTTTCATCTTGTTCCCTTCTCGATCGCTCGGGTTGCTGCGGCAGGCGCCGCGGACTGGAGCGGCGAGGCCTGCGGCCTGGAGTGCGGCATGCGCCGCGGACATCAAGCGCCAGCGCGCAGCGCCATCCGTCGTTGAGGAATATGCAGGGCATATCGGCGAATGGCGCTCCGCGCTGGCGCCTGGCCCGGATCGGGCCCAAATCTAGCCCGGATATGGTCCCGGGAGGCTTACCGGTGCTGTAACGTCAACAATCGTCGTCGTCCGGAGCGCCCTTGAGCGCCTCGCGTACGGCGCGCTGGGAAAAGCCGCGCGCCATCAGGAAGCGCATCTGCTTGGCGCGCTCGGGCGCGTCCTGGGCAACGGTGCCGAATTTGCGGCGCCAGACTTCGACGGCGCGCGCCATTTCGCTCTCGGCCAGTTCGGACTTGAGCTCGGCAAGCGCTTCGCCGTTCACGCCGTGACTCTGCAATTCCGCCACGACGCGGCTGTTGCCATAGCGGGAAGCTTTTCGGTGAATCAGCGATTCGGCGAAACGCTCCTGCGACAGCCAGTTATTCTTTTCGAGGAAATCGAGGAGGGCTTCGACGTCGTCGCCCTCCTCGGCATGGCGCGCCAGCTTGCGGCCCAGCTCGAGCCGGCTGTGCTCCCTCATGGAGAGGAAGCGCAGGGCCCGGGCCTTCAGGCTCAGGGGTGGCGCGCGCATGGTGCTGCTGTCAGAACAATCAAAGCACGCTCAAGCTTATTCCGACACGGCCTTCAGCTTCGGCGTATCGCCGCCGTCGGCAGCGACCGGCGGCAGCTCGCGCACGCCCAGCGCCGCGCGGACCTTGTTCTCGATCTCGCGTGCCAGTGCCGGACGGTCCTTCAGGAACTGACGGGCGTTGTCCTTGCCCTGGCCGATGCGTTCGCCGTTGTAGCTGTACCAGGAACCCGACTTCTCGACGATCTTGTTGTCGGCGCCCAGGTCCAGGATTTCGCCTTCGCGCGAGGTGCCTTCTCCGTACAGGATGTCGAAGTGGGCTTCCTTGAACGGCGGCGCGATCTTGTTCTTGACGACCTTGACCTTGGTTTCGTTACCGATCACCTCGTCGCCCGACTTGATCGAGCCGGTACGGCGGATGTCCATGCGCACCGAGGCGTAGAACTTCAGCGCGTTACCGCCGGTCGTGGTTTCCGGGCTGCCGAACATCACGCCGATCTTCATGCGGATCTGGTTAATGAAGATCACCAGGGTGTTGGTGCGGTTGATCGAGCCGGTCAGCTTGCGCAGCGCCTGCGACATCAGGCGGGCTTGCAGGCCCGGCAGCGAGTCGCCCATGTCGCCTTCGATCTCGGCGCGCGGAGTCAGTGCGGCCACCGAGTCGATGACCACGAGGTCGACCGAACCCGAACGCACCAGGGCGTCGGTGATTTCGAGTGCCTGTTCGCCGGTGTCCGGCTGCGAGATCAGCAGCTCGTCGAGCTTGATGCCCAGCTTTTGCGCATAGGTGACGTCGAGCGCGTGCTCGGCGTCGATGAACGCGCAGGTGCCGCCGAGCTTTTGCATCTGGGCGATGGTCTGCAGGGTCAGCGTGGTTTTACCCGACGATTCCGGACCGTAGATTTCCACGATACGGCCGCGCGGCAAGCCGCCGACGCCAAGCGCGATGTCCAGGCCCAGCGAGCCGGTGGACACGGTTTGCACTTCCTCGACCGGTGCATTCGCGTCCATGCGCATGACCGAGCCCTTGCCGAACTGCTTTTCGATTTGCGCGAGGGCGGCAGCCAGCGCCTTGCCTTTTTCGGAGGCATTTACTGCGGATTTTTTGTCGTCCATAATTTTCTTTCAGTCTCGGAGGTAACCAAGGTGTGGGCGCCGTCGCGCAATTCAATACCTACTACTGTATAAAAATCCAGTGGTTTTGGCAAGCGCTATCTAGTGCCAAGGTGTGAGAAAGCTCGCATTGTTGCGCTAAATCAAACACAATAAAGGCCGCAGCGAGGTTTAATCAAAAACGAGGTGGAACATGCGAATTTTACTTGCGGAAGATGATAGCGTACTCGCCGACGGACTAACGCGCTCGCTGCGCCAGTCCGGCTATGCGATCGACTGCGTGCGCAACGGCGCCGATGCCGATACCGCCCTCTCGACCCAGGAGTTCGACCTCCTGATCTTGGACCTCGGTTTGCCCAAAATGTCCGGCCTCGAAGTGCTGCGCCGCCTGCGCGCCCGCTCTTCCCTGCTGCCGGTGCTGATCCTGACCGCGGCCGACTCCGTCGAGCAGCGCGTCGAGGGACTCGACCTCGGCGCCGACGACTACATGGCCAAGCCCTTCGCCCTGTCCGAGCTGGAGGCGCGGGTGCGCGCATTGACCCGGCGCGGCGCCGGCGGCGGCCCGGCCGTGATCCGCCACGGCCCGCTCTCGTACGACCAGGTCGGGCGCAGCGCCTACATCAACGAGCAGATGCTCGACCTGTCGGCGCGCGAACTGGGCCTGCTCGAGATCCTGCTGGCGCGCACCGGGCGCCTGGTGTCGAAGGAGCAGCTGGTCGACCACCTGTGCGAATGGGGCGAAGAGGTGTCGAACAACGCCATCGAGGTCTACGTGCACCGGCTGCGCAAGAAGATCGAGGTCGGCGGCGTGCGCATCGCCACCGTGCGCGGGCTCGGCTACTGCCTGGAGAAGTTCTCGGACGCTGCCCGGGCCGGCGCCAACACCGAACAGGCCGCCGAGCACAAGTGAACGACCGCGACGCCGGCCTGGTGCCGCCCGACGGCGATTTCCCCGCCGGCGTGCCCGAGCCGCTGTACGTGCCGCCGAATCCCGAGCCCGAGGAAAGCATCCAGCACTCGCTGTTCGGCGAAATCCTCGACTGGATGCTGGCGCCGCTGCTGCTGCTGTGGCCGATGAGCATCGCCATCACTTACCTGGTGGCGAAGTCGATCGCCAACCAGCCCTTCGACCACGCACTGGAAGACCGGGTCACGGTGCTGGCCCAGCAGGTGCGCGAGGTCGACGGCGCGATCGCCAGCCGCCTGCCCGGCAGCGCGCGCGACATCCTGCGCGCCGACGACGTCGACAGCGTGTATTTCCAGGTGCTCGACGCGGGCGGCGCGCACGTCGACGGCGACCGCGAACTGCCGCGCCCACGCGACGACGAGGACGACAAGGACGGCGCCGTGCACTTTCGCAACGACGCCGTGCACGGCACGCCGGTGCGCGTGGCCTACCTCTACGTGAATCTCGATCCCCTGCACAGCGCCGACGCTTCCACGCCGCTCGAGCCGCCGGCGCCGCGCAAGGCCCTGGTGCAGGTGGCCGAAACGCTGGACAAGCGCGCCCTGCTCGCCAACGAGATCATCAAGGGCGTGATCCTGCCCCAGTTCATCATCCTGCCGATCATCCTGGCCCTGGTCTGGTTCGCGCTCTCGCGCGGCCTGTCGCCGCTGGCCGAGCTGCAGGAAAGGATCCGCGCGCGCTCCTCGGACGATTTGTCGCCCATCGATTCCCGTCAAGTGCCGGAAGAAATTTCTCCGCTGGTCGGCTCGCTCAACGACATGCTCGGGCGCCTGGCCCAGACCATCGACATGCAAAAGCGCTTCATCGCCGATGCCGCGCACCAGATGAAGACGCCATTGGCCGGCATGCGCATGCAGTCCGAGCTGGCCCTGCGCCAGATCGACCCGGACGAGATCCACCGCTCGCTGGAGCAACTGGCGAAAAGCTCGGAGTCCGCCACCCGCCTGGTGAACCAGCTGCTGGCCCTGGCGCGCGCGGAAAACCAGCCGCATGCCGGCCTGGCCTTCGAGGACCTGGAACTGGGGGCGCTGGCGCGCGCCGTGGTGCAGGACTGGGTGCAGGCCTCGTTCACCCACGACATCGACCTCGGCTACGAGCCGCACGACGAGCCGGTGAACATCGCCGGCAATGCCCTGATGCTGCGCGAACTGCTGTCGAACCTGATCGACAACGCCCTGCGCTACACGCCGGCCGGCGGCAGCGTCACCGTGCGCGTGCGGCGCGACGGCGAACACGCCCTGCTCGAAGTCGAGGACACCGGCCCCGGCATCGCGCCCGCCGAGCGCGCCCACGTGTTCGAGCGCTTCTACCGCATCCTCGGCTCGAGCGCGAGCGGCAGCGGCCTGGGCCTGGCGATCGTGCGCGAGATCGCCCAGCAGCACGGCGCCGAAGTGGACATCTTCTATAACCCGCGCAGCCATTCGAAGAAATACCCGGGCAGCCTGTTCCGGCTGACCTTCCCACCACCCGTCACCGAATCCGCCGATGCCGCCTGAACCTGCGCCCGCTTCCGAACCCCATTCCGACTCCGACCTGCGGCGCCAGCGCCGCCTGCTGGCCGCGCGCGCCGCACACTGGCGCCAGACGCGCCGCCTGACCGTCGTGCTGCTGGCGCTGTGGGTGGCGACAGGATTCTGCACCGTGTTCTTCGCGCGCGAACTGGCGCGCATCACCGTGTTCGGCTGGCCCTTGTCGTTCTACATGGCGGCGCAGGGGGCCTCGCTGGTGTGCCTGGCCATCATCGGCGTCTATGCCTGGCGCATGCGCCGCCTCGACACCGGCTATGCGCGCGCGCTGGAGGGCGGCGCGTGAGCGGCAACAAGCGCTATTTCCGCCGCCTGTCCGGCTACTACGCCTGGTTCTGCGCCTGCTTCGCCGGCTTCCTGCTGGCGCTGACGATGCTCGAGAAGGAGGGCATGCCGCGCCTGTGGATCGGCCACCTGTTCATGTTCGCCACCATCGCGCTGTACGCCACCATCGGCGTGGTCAGCCGCACCTCGAACGTCACCGAATACTACGTGGCCGGACGGCGCGTGCCGGCCCTGTTCAACGGCATGGCCACGGCGGCCGACTGGATCTCGGCGGCCAGCTTCATCAGCCTGGCCGGCGGCCTGTACCTGTACGGCTTCGATGCCCTCGCCTACATCATGGGCTGGACCGGCGGCTATTGCCTGGTCGCCCTGCTGATCGCACCCTACCTGCGCAAGTTTGCCCAGTACACGATCCCCGACTTCCTGGCGGCGCGCTACGCCAACGGCGCAGGCGGGCGCGGCGGCGCGGTGCGCGCGATCGCGGTCGGCGCCACCATCATCGTCTCCTTCATCTACGTGGTGGCGCAGATCTACGCCGTCGGCCTGATCGCCTCGCGCTTCACCGGCGTCGACTTCTCGGTCGGCATCTTCCTCGGGCTGGCCAGCATCCTGGTCTGCTCCTTTCTGGGCGGCATGCGCGGCATCACCTGGACCCAGGTGGCGCAGTACATCATCATCCTGGTCGCCTTCCTGATCCCGACCATGTGGCTGTCGGCCAAGCATGCCGACAATCCCCTGCCCCAGGTGGCCTACGGTTCGGTGCTGCCGAAACTGGCCCAGCGCGAAACCCAGCTGGCGCAGGACCCGCGCGAAGCCGAGGTGCGCGCGCGCTTCCGGCGCGACGCCGAGGACTATGACGCGAAGCTGGCCGCGCTGCCGGCCTCCTGGGAACAAGGCAAGCTGGAAGCCCAGCGCCGCCTCGACACGGCGCGCCTGCGCAACGTCTCGCTGGCCGAGGTGCGCAATGCCGAACGGGCACTGGCGGCCTACCCAAAGACGCCGGAAGACGCCGAAGGCCTGTGGCGCGAGCAGCGCGCGCGCCTGCTCGCGCGCTCGCGTCCGCCGCAGCCGCACGCCGCGCCCTTCCCCGGCGCCACCGAGGCCGAATCGAACGCGCGCCGCAACAATTTCCTGGCCCTGGTGTTCTGCCTGATGTTCGGCACCGCCGCCCTGCCCCACATCCTGATGCGTTCCTACACCACGCCTTCGGTGCACGAGGCGCGCGGCTCGGTGTTCTGGACCCTGTTCTTCATCCTGCTGATCTACCTGAGCATCCCGGCGCTGGCGGTGCTGGCGAAATACGACATCTATACCAGCCTGGTCGGTTCCGACTTCCGCTCGCTGCCGACCTGGATCTCGTACTGGGCCAACGTCGACAAGGTCCATCCCCTGATCAGCGTCACCGACATCAACGGCGACGGCCTGGTGCAGCTGGCCGAGATCGCGATCGACGGCGACGTGCTGGTGCTGGCCACGCCCGAGATCGGCGGCCTGCCCTACGTGATCTCGGGGTTGGTCGCGGCCGGCGGGCTGGCCGCCGCGCTCTCCACCGCCGACGGCCTGCTGCTGGCGATCTCGAACGCGCTCTCGCACGACGTCTACTACAAGCTGGTCGACCCCGGCGCCTCGACCCAGAAACGGGTGACGATCTCGAAGCTGCTGCTGCTGGCCGTGGCCTTTATCGCCGCCTACGCCGCCTCGCAGAAGCCGGCCGACATCCTGTCGCTGGTGGGGGCCGCTTTCTCGTTGGCGGCCTCGACCCTGTTCCCGCCGCTGGTGCTGGGCGTGTTCTGGAAGCGCGCCAACGGAGCCGGGGCGATTGCCGGCATGCTCGTCGGCTTCCTGACCTGCCTCTACTATATGTTCCGCACCAATCCGGCACTGGGCGGTCGGATGGATGCGGCCTGGTTCGATATCGCGTCCATGTCGGCAGGGATTTTCGGCGTACCCGCGGGCATTGCCGCGGTGGTGCTGGTCAGCCTGCTCACCGCACCGCCCAGCCGCGCCAGCAACGGACTGGTCGACTATATCCGGGCGCCGGAGTAGGCGCGCGCGCCAGTGCGGTTTCGACGCAACGGCCCCTGCAAAATATCCTGGGTGAATAGCTTTTTTTCATGCATAAATGTTATTCTGAAGAAACAACTATTCTTTTTGTTTCCAAAACCAGGAGTTTGGCATGTCGTTTTCCCGAGCCTCATTGGCCCACGCCCTTGTGCTTGCCCTGTCGCTGTACGCCGCACCGGCTGTCCAGGCACAGGTTGCCCCGTCCCTGCCGCCGATCGAGCGCTTCTTTTCCGCGGCCGCCTTCACCAGCGGCGTGCTCTCGCCCGACGGCCGCTACCTGGCCGCGCGCACCAGTACCCCCGGCCATCCGCGCGCGCTGGCGGTCGTCGACCTCCAGGCCAACACCGGCAAGATCGTCGCTTCGCACGCCGACGGCGACATCGGCAACATCCAGTGGGTCAACAGCGAACGCCTGATCTTCGACATCAGCGACAACCACCTGGGCGAAGGCGACAGGCAGCATGCCCCGGGCCTGTTCGGGGTGAACCGCGACGGCAGCGAACTGGTGCAGCTGGCCGACCGCGGCTACGACGCCAGCTCCAGCCGCACCGCCAGGCGCCTGCTGCCCTGGCATACCTATATGCGGGACCAGACCGGCTCCCAGGACTCCGACTACGTCTATGTCAAGAACATGGTGGTGAAAACCAGTGCACGCGAGGCGCGCTTCGAGCTGCTGCGCCTGAATACGCGCACCGGGAAAGCGCAACCGGTCACCCGGCCGACGGCGGACGTGACCGAATGGCTGCTCGACCACAAGGGCGAGCCGCGCCTGGCGATGGGCATGGTCGAGGACACCACCACCATCCATTACCTCGATCCGGAAACGAAACAGTGGCGCAAGCTGGCCAGCTACAAGGCCTACGGCGATAATCCGGACACCATCACGCCGCTCAAGTTCGGCCCGGACGGCACCCTGTACGTCGTTGCGCGCAACAACAAGGACACGAGCGCGGTCCACACCTTCAATTTCGCCACCGGCAAGATCAACCCGGAGCCGCTGCTGAGCACCGCGGGCTACGACTTCGCCGGTACGATCCTGACCTCGCCCACCAAGACGCTGGGGATGTACTTCACCACCGACGCGACCTCGATCGAGTAGTTCGACCCGGACATGAAAGCGATCCAGCAGAGCGTCGACCAGCTGCTGCCGGCGACGGTCAACCTGGTCGCGCCGCCGCCCAAGTACACGCAAACGCCCTGGCTGCTGGTGACCGCTTACTCCGATGCGGTCCCGCTGACCACCTACCTGTACAACCGCGATACGAAGCAGATCAGCAAGGCCGGCGAAACCCGCCCCGGCATCGACCCGGCACTGATGGGACGCCAGCAGCCGCTGCGCTACAAGGCGCGCGACGGTCTCGAGATCCCGGCCCTGCTGACCATGCCGCCGGGCGGGAAGCGCAGCGGCCTTCCGATGGTGGTGCTGGTGCACGGCGGTCCCTGGGTGCGCGGCGCCTCCTGGGGCTGGGAGGCGGAAACGCAGTTCCTGGCCTCGCGCGGCTATGTCGTGCTCGAGCCGGAATTCCGCGGCAGCACCGGCTTCGGCGCGGCCCACTACAAGGCCGGCTTCAAGCAATGGGGCCTGGCCATGCAGAACGACATCGCCGACGGCGTGCGCTGGGCGGTCGACAAGGGGCTGGTCGATCCGAAACGCGTCTGCATCGCCGGCGCCAGCTATGGCGGCTACGCGACGCTGATGGGCCTGATCAACGATCCGGACCTGTACAAATGCGGCATCGACTGGGTCGGCGTGACCGACATCAACCTGATGTACGGCAGCGCGAACCACACCAGCGATATGCCGGACGAATGGAAGCGCTACGGCATGCCGGAGATGATCGGCGACCAGGTCAAGGACGCGGCCCAGCTGAAAGCGACCTCGCCGATCGAGCAGGCGGCGCGCATCAAGCAGCCGCTGCTGCTGGCCTACGGCGGCGCCGACATGCGCGTGCCGATCGACCACGGCACCAAGTTCTATTCCGCCGTCAAACGGACCAATCCGAACGTCGAATGGGTCGAGTATCCGGAAGAGGGTCACGGCTTCCGGCTGCCGAAGAACAGCATCGATTTCTGGAGCCGGGTCGAGAAGTTCCTGGACAAGCATATCGGCAAGGGAGCAGCACTGTAATGTACTGATTGACGGACGTCCGTCCGCCACAACCTGAAGGAGGTTCTGTATGTCATCTGGCAAGATCCTCGTTGCACAGGGAGGCGGGCCGACCGCCGTCATCAACCAATCGATGGTCGGGGTGGCGCTCGAAGCACGGCGCTTCCCCGGCGTCACCCGGGTCTACGGCGCCCTGCACGGCGTGCGCGGCATCGTCGACGAGGAGTTCATCGACCTCACCCAGGAAACGAGCCACAACCTGGAACTGGTGGCCGCCACGCCCTCCTCGAGCCTCGGCTCCACCCGCGACAAGCCCGACATGGCGTATTGCCAGCGCATCTTCGAGGTGCTGCGCGCGCACGAGATCGAACACTTCTTCTACATCGGCGGCAACGACTCGGCCGACACCGTGCGCATCGTCAGCCAGCAGGCGCGCCAGGCCGGCTATCCGCTGCGCAGCATCCACATCCCGAAAACCATCGACAACGACCTGGTCGGCAACGACCACACACCGGGTTTTCCATCGGCGGCGCGCTTCGTGGCCCAGGCCTTCGCCGGCGCCAATCTCGACAACGCGGCGCTGCCCGGCGTCTACGTCGGCGTGGTGATGGGGCGCCACGCCGGCTTTCTCACCGCCGCCTCCGCGCTCGGCAAGAAATTCCCGGACGACGGCCCGCACCTGATCTACCTGCCCGAGCGCACCTTCGAACTGGCGCGCTTCCTGGCCGACGTCCAGGCGATGGTCGAGCGCCACGGGCGCTGCGTGATCGCGGTCTCGGAGGGCATCCACGACGCCTCGGGCGAGCCGGTCGCCACCCTGCTGGCGAAGGAGATCGAGCGCGACCAGCATGGCAACGTGCAGCTCTCGGGCACCGGCGCCCTGGCCGATTTGCTGTGCGACGAGATCCGCACCAAGCTCGGCATCAAGCGCGTGCGCGGCGACACCTTCGGCTACCTGCAGCGTTCCTTCATCGGCTGCGTCTCCGACGTCGACCAGCGCGAGGCGCGCGAAGTCGGCGAGAAGGCGGTGCAGTTCGCGTTCTGGGGCGACGCCGACGGCTCGGTGGCGATCCGCCGCACCGGCTTCTATTCGGTCGACTACGAACTGCTGCCCCTCGACGAAGTCGCCGGCAAGACGCGCACCATGGAGGACGAGTTCATCAGCGCGAGCGGCACCGACGTCACCGACGCCTTCCGGCTCTACCTGCGCCCGCTGCTCGGCTCGCGCATGCCTGACGCGTTCCGCCTGCGCGGCGCGCGCGTACCCAAGATTTTCCGGACTTGATGCCTCGTTCGGCAAGCAACGCGGAATACAAGCCCTCCGCGTTGATGGGTGCCTTTTTGACAATGTTGTGATAAGTTAATCGGTGGCGCTCGCTCAGCGGGCGCAACACAGCCACGCCCACACCATTTCCGGTTCCCGCCACTTACTGCACAAGGATCACGCCATGCTAGTCAGGTACACCTTGATGTTCGCAAGTCTCATTTCACTGGCAACGATCGCCGCTCCTTCGGCTGCCGCGCCCTCACTCAGCTGGCGCCTGGAGAATCCGTTCCGGCTGTTTCGCAATCCGGCCGATTTCGAACGCCTGAGGGTTCCTGCCAACACGAAGCTCGAAACCTGGTTCGCGGGAATCGGGCCGCAGATCAAGGGTGATTTCCTCCCTTATCGCCGCACTTATTGGGATCCGGCCGGCGGGGAAAACACCAGTGGCCAGTACGAAGCGGGCTATCTGCGCCCGACCAGCCATCGGATCCTGCTGAGCTGGCGGGACGCCCCGGCGGGCGCGACCTGCGATTGGCAAATTGGCGCACAACAGTCCTGGCGCGCGCCATGTGCATCGACGACGGCGGACATCCCCTACGATGCCAGCCGGCGCGCGCCGTCGTCCACCGAGATCACGGTCCGGGCCGGCGACGGGAGCACCGCCACCGTTCCGGTAAAAATCCACGACTGGCTGATCCTGGGGCTGGGCGATTCGTATTCCTCTGGCGAAGGGTCTCCGGACCGCCCGGCGGAACTTCGCGTCGACGCCGCGCGGAAAGTCTGGGACCCGTATCCACCGGAGGAATCCCGCGGTTTCCAGCGCGTGTGGTTTCCGGACGGCGGCAAAACGCCCCAGGTCGCATGGTGGGACAACGAGTGCAACCGTTCGCTGCTGTCCTGGCAGGCCATGGCCGCGCTGCGGCTTGCGTCGCGACTCGCGGACGAAGCCGGGCAGGAAGGTGCAACCGAGCAGTACGCAGTCACTTTCGCTTCCTATGCCTGCTCAGGCGCCGAGTTCTACGATGGCATATTCACGGCCCAGGCGAATCCGCCCGGGGTGCTGAAACGGGCCGCGGCGGCTGACGAGACCTACCGGGCGCCGTCCTCGGTACAGCACAGCCAGCTATACGCGGCCGCACGCGACCTGTGCGAAGGAGGCCAGCCGGTCCGGGCCTTCCATGGAAACCGGCGGCTCGACATGTTCGGTTGCGCCGCCCCGCGCCGGCCGGACGCCATCCTGCTCAGCATCGGCGGCAACGATGCCGGGTTTGCCAAGGCCATCATGCACACGGTCCTGCCCCAGGCCGGCGACGGCAATACGGCGCCGGGCGCGGCGGCGCTGGGGATCATGCACAAGACGCTCGGAACGGTCGACGGACGGGCGGCGCAGACGCGCATGCAGCGCATGTCGAACCATTACCGGCCTTTGGCGACGACGCTGGAAAGCACTTTCCAGGCGCCGCGCGACAGTGTGATCCTGCTTGCCTATCCGAACTCGATCATGCGTCCCGACCGGCTCCGCGCGAATGGCGCCGGCGACTACTGCGGACTGGAAATGCGAGCCGGTATGGAAGCGGCCCGGGTACGCGCCGGGATCGCCAAATTCTGGTGGCATTTCTGGCCGACGCAGGCCGAAATGACGAGCGCGGGCAACGACATCGTGCTGGCGCTCCAGACCACGATCAAACGCGCATTGCCGGACGGATGGCGCTATGCCGATGGGCACCTCGAGGCTTTCAAGCAGCATGGGATGTGCGCCGACGCGTTCAAGGCCGAAGCCGATTCCGCCAAACAGGCGACCGATGCACATCCGGAAAACGTCGCTCGCTATGGGATGCCACGGCATAAGGTCGTGGCGCGGCAAGTGCAGCCGCTGGAAAACCTGGAATGGCAGCCCTACGATCCGGCGCAGCAGCGCTGGGTGCGCACGCCGAACGATAGTCTGCGCACGCAGACGCGCCCCTCGCTGGCAAAGTCGATCGGCGGCGCGTTTCACCCCACCGGCGCCGGTTATGCGGCGATGGCGGACGCAGCCTACGAGCAGCTGACCCGCCTGTTCGACGAACGACGCAGCGAAGGCCGCTAGCCACAGTTACCGGCAGTTAGGCGCCACCGGCCAGGGTGTGAGAATTGGAGAGCCTTTACAAACGTTCAACTGCTAAGCTCTTGGGAAAAAATGTCCGCGGCAAAAACGCGGACGACGACAAGAACCTGAACGAGAACACCATGCTTTCACGCCCCCTCCTGCGCCGGCTCGGCGCCGCGCTGGCACTGGCCCTGTGCGCTTGCGCGCCCCTGCACGCCGCTCCCGACAGCGCCGCCCTGCCGCCGATCGAACGCTTCTTCATCAACCCGGTACTGTCGGGGCCCAAGCTGTCGCCGAGCGCGCGCTACCTGGCGGCGATCTCGGGCGCGTCGGGACGCCGCGCCTACCTGATCGTGATCGACCTGAAGGAAAACACCGCGAAAGCGGTGGCGGGCTACGGCAATGTCGACATCCTCGACTTCGACTGGGTCAACGACAACCGCCTGGTCTTCAACGTGACCGACAACCAGGTCGGTCCGGGGGGCGAATACCTGGCGGCCGGCCTGTATGCGGTCGACCGCGACGGCGGCAAGCTGCGCCAGCTTGCCAGCCGCCGCGGCGAGGCCGAGGAAACGACCGGCTCGCACATCGCCAGCCGGATGCTGCCCTGGCATACCTTCATGCTCGACCAGCGCGGCGCCCAGGATTCCGACGCCATCTACGTCCAGAGCGCCGAGTACGACTACAACCGCAACTTCGCGCTGCGTCACGTGAACCTGTTGCGCCTGAATACGGTGACCGGCACGTCCCAGGTCGTGCAGCGCCCGGCCGCGGTGCGCGACTGGATGCTCGACCACAAAGGCGAACCGCGCCTGGCCACCGCTTCCGAGAATGGCCAGGTCACCATCTACTACCGCGATCCCGCCAGGAACAACGAATGGCGCACGCTGGCGAGCTTCGATGCCTACAAGGGCGGCAAGGGCGCCTTCACGCCGCTGGGCTTCGGCAGCGACGGCACCCTGTACGTGATCGCCGACAACGGCCAGGACACGGCCAGCGTCTACACGGTCGACCTGGCCACCGGCCAGCTCGGCGCCGAACCGCTGGTGGTGACGCCCGGCTACGATTTCTCGGGCAGCCTGGTGCGCAGCGGCGACAAGCTGCTGGGCATCCGCCTGGTCACCGATGCCGAAACGATCATCTGGTTCGACCCCGCCATGCAGGAAGTCCAGAAGAAGCTCGACGCAAGCCTGCGCGGCACCGTCAACCTGATGTCCTTCCCGTCGGGGAACCATAACGAGTGGGCGCTGGTCACGTCGTATTCGGACACCAGGCCGCTGCGTTACACCCTGTACAACGTCAAGACCGGCGCGATGAATCCGGTCGGCGAGGCCTATCCCGGCATCGATCCGAAGCGCATGGGACGCCAGGACCCGGTGCGCTACAAGGCGCGCGACGGCATGGAGATTCCCGCGCTGCTGACCCTGCCGGCGGGCGGCGCCAGGAATGCGCCGATGGTGGTGCTGGTCCACGGCGGCCCTTACGTGCGCGGCAACCGCTGGGGTTGGGATTCCGAAACCCAGTTCCTCGCCTCGCGCGGCTATGCCGTGCTCGAGCCCGACTTCCGCGGCAGCACCGGCTACGGCAGCAAGCACTTCCGCGCCGGCTGGAAGCAATGGGGCCTGGCCATGCAGAACGACATCGCCGACGGCGTGCGCTGGGCCATCGCCCAGGGCTACGCCGATCCGAAGCGCATCTGCATCGCCGGCGCCAGCTATGGCGGCTATGCCACCCTGATGGGCCTGGTCAACGACCCGGACCTGTACCGGTGCGGCATCAGCTGGGTCGGCGTCACCGACATCAACCTGCTCTACGACGGACACTGGAGTTTTACCTCGGACCTGTCCGAGCAGTACAAGAAGTACGGCATGCCCGACATGGTCGGCGACCAGGTCAGGGATGCGGAGCAATTGAAGGCGACGTCGCCGATCCAGCAAGCGGCGCGCATCAAGGCGCCGCTGATGCTGGCCTACGGCGGCGTCGACCGCCGCGTGCCGATGTACCACGGCCGCAAGTTCATGGAAGCGATCAAGCCGACCAACCGCCAGGTCGAATGGATCGAGTACCAGGACGAAGGGCACGGCTGGAGCCTGCCGGCGAACCGGGTCGACTTCTGGGGACGGGTCGAGAAGTTTCTCGACAAGCATATCGGGCCTGGGGCCAGGTAGGGTGGGGACTCGTCCCCACGCGTGACGTTTGCATCATGTTCGCTTGACCGTTAGGGACAACGCCACGCCAGCCACTCCACCTTGCCGAAAAAAAAGGCGCTCCTCGGAGCGCCTTTTTTATTGCGATGAACCCGGCTTACACCACCACGGTCTGCGCCTGGCCTTCCTCACGGGTGCGGATTTCGCCGATGCGGTAGACGGTCTCGCCGGCGGCCTGCAGCTGGGCCATGGCGGCGTCGGCGTTTTCCTTCGCCACGATGACGGTCATGCCGATGCCGCAGTTGAACACGCGGTGCATCTCGGCGTCGGCCACGCCGCCGTGCTGCTGCAGCCACTGGAATAGCGGCGGCATGGTCCACGACTTACCGTCGAGCACAGCCGTCAGGTTGTCGGCCAGCACGCGCGGGATGTTCTCGACCAGGCCGCCGCCGGTGATGTGCACCATGCCCTTCACTTCCATGGCCTGCATCAGGGCCAGCAGCGGCTTGACGTAGATGCGGGTCGGCGCCATCAGCACGTCGGCCAACTTGCGGCCGTGGAAGTCGGCTTCCAGGTCCGGCTTGGCTACACTGATGATCTTGCGCACCAGCGAGTAGCCGTTCGAGTGGATGCCCGACGAGGCCAGGCCCAGCACCACGTCGCCCGGGGTGATCTTGCTGCCGTCGATCAGCTGCGACTTTTCCACCGCGCCGACGGCGAAGCCGGCCAGGTCGTATTCGCCGTCCGGGTACATGCCCGGCATCTCGGCGGTTTCGCCGCCCAGCAGGGCGCAGCCGGACTGTTCGCAGCCCTGGGCGATGCCCTTGACCACGGCAGTCGCAGTCGGCACGTCCAGCTTGCCGCATGCGAAATAGTCGAGGAAGAACAGCGGCTCGGCGCCCTGCACCAGGATGTCGTTGACGCTCATGGCGACCAGGTCGATGCCGACCGTGTCGTGGCGGTTCAGCTCGAAGGCCAGCTTGAGCTTCGTGCCGACGCCGTCGGTACCGGACACCAGCACGGGTTCCTTGTACTTCTTGCTGATCTCGAACAGGCCGCCGAAACCGCCGATGCCGCCGAGGACGCCTTCGCGCATGGTGCGCTTGGCAAAGGGCTTGATCGCTTCGACCAGGGCGTCGCCCGCATCGATATCGACACCAGCGTCGCGGTAGGACAGAGAAACATTAGATGGTTGGCTCATGGTATTTAGCAGCGGAGGCGGTAAAATAGAAGGCGTAGACCTGTTTCTGGTCAATTCGCTATTCTAGCAAAACGGCCCGGCCCCAACCCGCTAAACCGAGATAACAACAAAAACATGCCATTCTTTCCGCCAACTGGAGAACAGATTGCCGATGGGACATCGGTGCTCCGGCGGGACAATGCGACGGCGATCCACCTGTTTTGCGCAGCGTCGATGCATGCCGTGAGTCCGCGTGGGCTCGAGAGCCCACCCTACCGAACCGTATCCCGGCAGAATTCCATTGTCAGCGCAGCAGCTTTTATAATGGCGGATGCGTATGACTATTCCCGTATGAGACGAACGCCATGAAACAGCTGGTGCTCGATTTAGGCGCCGACCCGGCGCAGAGCCTCGATACCTTCCAGGTCGGGGAGAATGCCGAGCTGGCGCACCTGATGCACCAGTTCGCGCAGCGCGCTTCGCGCGAGCATTTCGCCTACCTGTGGGGCGACACCGGCGCCGGCAAGACCCACCTGCTGCAGGCGCTGGCGGCCACCCCGGCCTCGCGCTACATCGCCGCCGACGCCCCAAGCGAGGCCTTCGTGTTTGCGCCCGAGGTCACGCTGTATTTACTGGACGACTGCGACCGCCTCTCGCCGCAGGCCCAGATCGACGCGTTTGCCCTGTTTAATCAGATCCGCGAGCACGGCGCCTACATGGTCTCGACCGGACCGGTGCCGCCGGCCGTGCTGCCGGTGCGCGAAGACCTGCGCACGCGCATGGGCTGGGGCCTGATCTACCTGATCCATGGCCTGTCCGACGACCAGAAGATCGCGGCGCTGACCCAGGCTGCCGAGGCGCGCGGTTTGACGCTGTCGGCCAGCGTGTTACCCTATTTGCTGTCCCATTTCAAGCGCGACATGCGCTCCCTGGCGACGATGCTGGACGCCCTCGACCAGTATTCGCTCGAAACCCAGCGCCCCGTCACGCTGCCGCTGCTGCGCGACCTGCTGCTCCAAGGAAATCCGCAGTCGGAATCCAAAGAATGAAAAACCTTGCGTTGTTTGACCTCGACCACACGCTGCTCCCGATCGACTCGGATTACGAGTGGGGCCAGTTCCTGGTGCGGGTCAAGGCCGTCGACGCGGACGAGTACAAGCGCCGCAACGACGACTTTTTTGCCCAGTACCAGGCGGGCGTGCTCGACCCGGTCGAGTATCTGGAATTTGCCCTCGGCACCCTGGCGCGCTTCGAGCGCGACGAACTGGAGGCCATGTATGCACAGTACATGGCGGAAGTGATCGCACCGGCGATCCGCCCGGCCGCGCGCGACCTGGTGCAGCGCCACCTGGACGCCGGCGACCTGGTGGCGATCATCACCGCCACCAACCACTACCTGACCGCGCCGATCGCGCGTGCCTTCGGCGTCGAGCACCACATCGCGGCCATGCCCGAGTACGGCGCCAACGGCAAGCTGACCGGGAAACTGGCCGGCACCCCGACCTCGGGCCCGGGCAAGGTGACGCACATGCACGCCTGGCTGGAAGGCCTGGGCCGTCCGTTCGCCTCCTTCGAGCGCAGCCACTTCTACAGCGACTCGCACAACGACCTGCCGCTGCTGTCGCTGGTCTCGCATCCGGTCGCGACCAATCCGAACGCGGCGCTCGCCCAACACGCACGTGCCAACGGCTGGCCTTTACTCCATCTCTTCAATGATTAAAAAATTCATTCGTAAAATCCTTGGCGTGAAAGACCAGCGCAATCCCACCGAGCCGGTGGTCCTCGGCTTCGAGCAGCACCGCATCGACCCGAAGCTGGTGTCGCCGAACGCGATCCGCCTGACGCAAACCCTGCAGGAAGCCGGCTTCAAGGCCTTCGTCGTCGGCGGCGCCGTGCGCGACCTGCTGCTGGGCGTGAAGCCCAAGGATTTCGACATCGCCACCGACGCCACGCCGGAGCAGGTGAAAAAACTGTTCCGCCGCGCCTTCATCATCGGCCGCCGCTTCCAGATCGTGCACGTGATGTTCGGCCAGGAGCTGCTGGAAGTGACGACCTTCCGCGGCGCCGGCAGCGCCAACGCGCCGAAGGACGAGCATGGCCGCGTCCTGCGCGACAACAACTTCGGCCCGCAGCACGAGGACGCCGCGCGGCGCGACTTCACGATCAACGCGATGTACTACGATCCGGCCACGCAAACGGTGCTGGACTACCACGGCGGCATCGAGGACATCCGCGACAAGACCCTGCGCATCATCGGCGTGCCTGAGGCGCGCTACCGCGAAGACCCGGTGCGCATGCTGCGCGTGGTGCGCTTCGCGGCGAAGCTCGGCTTCACGATCGAGCCGACCACGCGCGCGCCGATCCCCGTGATGGCGCCGCTGATCGACAACGTCCCGGCCGCGCGCGTGTTCGACGAGATGCTCAAGCTCCTGCTGTCGGGCCACGCGCTGGCCTGCCTGAAAGAGCTGCGCTCGGCCGGCCTGCACCACGGTTTGCTGCCGCTGCTCGACGTGGTGCTGGAACAGCCGATCGGCATGAAGTTCGTGACCCTGGCCCTCGAGTCCACCGACGCGCGCGTCAAAGCCGGCAAGGGCGTGTCGCCGGGCTTCCTGTTCGCCTCGCTGCTGTGGCACCAGGTGCTGGAGAAGTGGACCGCCTACCGCGCCGCCGGCGAGGCGCCGATCCCCGCGCTGCACCTGGCCGCCGACGACGTGCTGGAAACGCAAACCGAGAACCTGGCCCTGCAGCGCCGCATCGCCACCGACATGCGCGACATCTGGGCCATGCAGCCGCGCTTCGAGCGCCGCGCCGGCCGCGCGCCTTATAAACTGCTGGAGAATCCGCGCTTCCGCGCCGGCTACGACTTCCTGCTGCTGCGCTGCGCCTCGGGCGAACTCGACGCCGAGCTGGGCGAATGGTGGAGCGCCTTCTACGAGGCCGAATCGGGCGAACGCGAACGCCTGGTGACGCAGGCGAATGCGCGCCCCGCCGCCGGCGAGAAGAAGAAACGCGCGCCGCGCCGCGGTCCGCGCAAGAACGCCGGCGAAGGCAACGCCGGCGCGGACACGGGCACGGCTGCTCCGGCCGCCGCTGCCGCCGCACCAGGCCCGGCCCAGGAATGATCGCGTTCGTCGGCATCGGCGCCAACCTGGGCGACGCACGGGCCAACGTGGCCGACGCCCTGGCGCGCCTGGCCGCGTATCCCGGCTGCCGCCTGGTCGCCAGCTCGGGCTGCTGGCGCACGGCGCCGATCGACTCCTCGGGCGACGACTACATCAACGCCGTGGCCGCCGTCGACACCGGACTCGATGCCCACGCGCTGCTCGATGCGCTGATGGCGATCGAACAGGCGCACGGCCGCGAGCGCCCCTACCGCAACGCGCCGCGCACGCTCGACCTCGATTTGCTGCTCTACGGCGACGCCGTGATCGACACGCCGAGGCTCACCGTGCCGCACCCGCGCATGCACGAGCGCGCCTTCGTGCTGGCGCCGCTGCTGGACATCGCGCCCGATGCGGCGATTCCCGGCCGCGGCCGCGCGGCCGACTTCCTGCCAAACGTGGCCGACCAGGCCATCGAACGCCTGAGCTGACATGCACATTCCCGTCTTCGTCCAGACCGCGGGCCTGCTGGTCCTGTCGAACATCTTCATGACCTTCGCCTGGTACGGGCACCTGAAGACCCTGAACACGCGCGCCTGGTACATCGCCGCCTTCGTCAGCTGGGGCATCGCCCTGTTCGAATACCTGCTGCAGGTGCCGGCCAACCGCATCGGCGCGACCCAATACAGCCTGGCCCAATTGAAGATCATGCAGGAAGCGATCACCTTGACGGTGTTCGTGCCCTTCGCGATGTTCTACATGAACCAGCCGTTCAAGCTCGACTACGTGTGGGCGGCGCTGTGCCTGGTCGGGGCCGTGTATTTCATTTTCCGCAGCTGAGTTTGCGCAGCTGGCGGACCAAGGCCACTCCGGCAAGATTTTAAGGACGGCATTACACTACGCCGTCGAATGATTTGTTTTTCAAAAGGATGACTATGAGCGCTTATCTGCAGGGCAAGGAAATGACTGGCGGCGACACCCCTCCACCTTCCAAGCCTGCGCGCAAGCCCATCACCATTCCCGCGCTGCACGCGATGCGCGCGGCCGGCACCAAGATCGGCATGCTGACCTGCTACGACGCCAGCTTCGCTTCCCTGATGGACCGCTGCGAGGTCGACATGCTGCTGGTCGGCGATTCGCTCGGCATGGTCTGCGCCGGCCACACCTCGACGCTGCCGGTGACCCTGGAAGACATGGTCTACCACACCGCCTCGGTTGCACGCGGCAACAAGAACGCGCTGCTGGTCGCCGACCTGCCTTTCGGCACCTATGCCACCAAGGAAATCGCCTTCGAAAGCTCGGCCGCGCTGATGCGCGCCGGCGCCCAGATGGTCAAGATCGAGGGCGGCGCCTGGCTGGCCGAGACGGTCGCCTTCCTGTCCGAGCGCGGCATTCCGGTCTGCGCCCACATCGGCCTGACCCCGCAGTTCGTGCACCAGCTGGGCGGCTTCAAGGTGCAAGGCAAGACCAGCGAAGGCGCCGAGCGCCTGAAGAACGACGCACTGGCGCTGCAGGCGGCGGGCGCGGCCATCGTGCTGCTGGAAGCCGTGCCGGCAGCCCTGGGCAAGGAAACCACCGAACTGCTGCAGGTGCCGACCATCGGCATCGGCGCCGGTCCCGACACCTCGGGCCAGGTGCTGGTCATGCACGACATGCTCGGCGTCTTCCCCGGCCACAAGGCGCGCTTCGTGAAGAACTTCATGGAAGGCCAGACCAGCATCGACGCCGCCGTGCGCGCCTACGTCGACGCGGTCCGCGACGGCAGCTTCCCGGCGCCGGAACACTGCTTCTAAAGAGCCAGGCGATGGACAGCGCACCGACCACCCGCCTGTTCCTCGCCCTCTGGCCGGACCCGGCCATCCGGCACCTGCTCCGCGAGCGGCGCGACGCCTGGGACTGGCCACGCGGCGCCAGTCCCGTCCACCCCGACAAGCTGCACGTGACCCTGCACTTCCTCGGCGGCGTGCCGAGCGAGCGCGTGCCCGCGCTGCGGCGCGGACTGGCCGTCCCCTTCATTCCCTTCGAATTGATGTTCGGCGCGCCGAAACTCTGGCACAACGGCATCGCCGTGCTCGAACCGTCGAGCGAGCCGCCCGCGCTGCTGGACCTGCACGCGAACCTGTCGGCAGCCCTGGTCGCGCTCGGCCTGCAGCCGGAAGCGCGCAAATACCGCCCGCACGTAACCTTCGCGCGCCGCGCGAATGGCGTCGCCGTGCCGCCCGAGCCCCCGCCGCTGGTGTGGAAAATCGATGGCTATGCGCTGGTCGAATCGCGGCCGAACAATGGCGGCGTCTATACGGTGCTGGAAACGTATTCGTGAGAGCCTATCCCAGTAGACGGGGGGAAGCTCATGGCGATGCATGGCAGGCATGGGCAAGGCGCGAGGAGGCCGCGTGGCGAGCCACGCAACGACGAGCAACGCCGCCCATGCTTGCCAGGCGCGCCAGGAGCGACTCCTGACTACTGGGATAGGCTCTAAACCAGTAACATCAAGTGCTCGCGCTCCCAGGAGCTGATCACGCGGCTGAAGGTGGCGAACTCGAGTTCCTTCACTTCGCAGTAGGCCTGCACGAACAAGTCCCCCAGCATGCCTGAAAGCGGCGCGCAGCCGCGCATGCGCAGGATCGCGTCCTCGAGGTTGCGCGGCAGGTCGTCGTGGATGTGTTCGGCGCTATCAAGCGTCGGCTCGGACGGTGCCAGGCCTTCGGCCATGCCGAGGAAGCCGCAACTGAGCGTGGCCGCCATCGCCAGGTAGGGATTCACATCCACGCCCGGCACGCGGTTCTCGACGCGGCGGTTTTGGGGCGAGGAGTTCGGCACGCGGATGCCGCAGGTGCGGTTGTCGTAGCCCCAGCGCACATTGGTCGGCGCCGACTGGAAGCGCGACAGGCGACGGTAGGAATTCACGTGCGGCGCAAACATCAGCAGCGCCGGCGGCACGTAGCGTTCCAGGCCGCCGATGAAATGGAAGAACAGCGCGCTCGGACTGCCGTCGTCGTTCGTGAAGATGTTGCGGCCGGTGACGGCGTCAACCACGCTTTGATGCACGTGCATGGCGCTGCCCGGTTCGGTTTCCATGGGCTTGGCCATGAAGGTGGCGAAGATGCCGTGACGTAGCGCCGTCTCGCGCACGGCGCGCTTGAACAGGAAGACACGGTCGGCCAGCTCGAGCGCGTCGCCGTGGGCGAAGTTGATTTCCATCTGGCCGGCCCCGGCTTCGTGGATCAGGGTCTCGACGCCCAGTTCGTGGGTCTTGCAGAAGGCCGACAGTTCCAAAAAGAACGGATCGAAGTCATTGACCGCGTCGATCGAATAGGACTGGCGGCCGAGTTCGGTCATGCCGCTGCGCCCCATCGGCGGCATCAGGGGCACGTGCGGATCGACATTCCGGGCGACCAGGTAAAACTCCATTTCCGGCGCCACCACCGGCGTCCAGCCGCGCTCGGCGTACTTGGCGAGCACGCGCCGCAGCACCGAGCGCGGGGCCAGCTCGACCGGGCTGCCGTCGAAGTTGCAGCAGTCGTGGATGACCAGCGCCACCGATTCGGCCGCCCAGGGCACCACGCGTAGCGTCGCCTCGTCGGGCACGCAGACCATGTCGGGATCGGTCGCGCCGACGTAGGGCAGGTTGTTCGGCTGCTCGCCGTTGACGGTGTTGAGCAGCACGCTTTTCGGCAGGCGCATGAAGTCGCCGCCCAGGAACAGGTCTTTCGGCAGGATCTTGCCGCGCGCGATGCCGGTCATGTCCGCGATGACGCACTCGACCTCGTGGATCTGGTGTTCCTGCAGAAACGCCCGCATCGCCTCGCTCATCGCCATCCCGTGCAGCCGGCAAGGTGGCCAATATAGCACCGCCCCCTTGCCGTCCGCGCGCCGCTGGATGGGCGAGGATGAGCTCAGACCTGGATCCAGGTGGTCTTCAGTTCCGTATATTTATCGAACGCATGCAGCGACTTGTCGCGCCCGTTGCCCGACTGTTTATAGCCGCCGAAGGGCACGGTGATGTCGTCGTTGTCGTACTGGTTCACGTGCACGGTGCCGGCACGCAACGCGCGCGCGGTGCGGATGGCGCGGCTCATGTCGGCCGTCCAGACCGCCGCGGCCAGGCCGTAGGGCGTGGCATTCGCCTGGCGTACCGCCTCATCCAGATCGGTGAACGACAGCACCGACAGCACGGGGCCGAAGATTTCCTCGCGCGCGATGCGCATGCCGCCGTCGACGCCGTCGAACAGGGTCGGCTCGACGTACAGCCCACCCGTCTCCAGCCGCGCCTGCGCCCCGCCCGCCAGCAGGCGCGCGCCCTCTTCCTTGCCCGAGGCGATGTAGCCGAGCACGGTCTTCATCTGGACCGCGTCGACGATGGCGCCCATCACGGTGTCTTCCATCAGCGGGTCGCCCGGCGCGAACTGCGGCACCAGGGCCAGTGCCTTGTCGAGGAAGGCATCCTTGATCGAGGCCTCGACGAACAGGCGAGAAGGCGCGTTGCAGCTTTCTCCCTGGTTGAAATAGATCGAACCGATCGCGGCGCCGACCGCCGCGTCCAGGTCGGGGCAGTCGGCGCAGACGATGTTCGCGGACTTGCCGCCCAGTTCAGTCCAGGCGCGCTTCAGGTTCGACTGGCCGGCCATCTGCACGATCTGCTTGCCGACCCGGGTCGAGCCGGTAAAGGCGATGCAGTCGACGTCCAGGTGCAGGCCGAGCGCGCGTCCGGCCTCGTCGCCGTAGCCGGGCAGCACGTTGAACACGCCGGGCGGCACGCCGGCCTCGAGCGCCAGCTCGGCCAGGCGCAGCGAGCTCAAAGGCGCCTTTTCAGAGGGTTTCAGCACCAGGCTGTTGCCGGCGGCCAGGGCCGGGCCGATCTTCCAGGCCGCCATCAGCATCGGATAGTTCCAGGGAATGATGGCGGCGACCACGCCGACCGGCTCGCGCGTGATCAGGGCCAGGCTGTCCTCGGGGCTGGGCGCGACCTGGTCGTAGAGCTTGTCGATCGCCTCGCCATACCAGCGGATGCAGTTCTGCGCCAGCTGCACGTCGACGCTGCGGCTGTAGCGGATGGGTTTGCCCATGTCCAAGGTTTCCAGCAGCGCCAGCTCGTCGCGGTGTTCCAGCATCAGGTCGGCGAAGCGCACCAGGATTTTTTTCCTCTCGGCCGGCGCCTTGCCGGCCCAGCGCCTGTCCTCGAAGGCGGCGCGGGCGGCGGCGACGGCCGCGTCGACCTCGGCCTCGCCGCAGCGCGCCACTTCCGCCAGCTTGCGCCCGTCGACCGGAGACAGGCAATCGAAGCGCGCGCTCGAGGCCGCATCGACCCGCTTGCCGTCGATGAAGGCGCGACCGTCAATACGCAGTTCGGCAGCACGTTCATGCCATGGTGTTGTTGTCATGCCAGCATTCCTCCCAAGATGAAAGAAAACTCCACGAAAATGCGAACGAGCTTGATCCAACCGCCGATTTCTGCCGCTATAATCGCCGATTTTCCGCCCGATAATTTCTACGTCCCCCAAGGCCCCCACATATATGAACTACACCTTGATTACTTGTGTCGTGCTCTACCTGCTGGGCACGCTGGCGCTGGGCGTGTGGGCGGGCACGCGCATCAAGAATACCAGCGACTTCGCCGTGGCCGGCCGCAGCCTGCCCCTGATCATGGTGATCACCACGACGTTCGCGACCTGGTTCGGCGCCGAGACCGTGATGGGCGTGCCGGCCCGCTTCGTGCAGGGCGGGCTGAACGCCATCATCGAGGACCCGTTCGGCGCCGGCACCTGCCTGATCCTGGTCGGCCTGTTCTTCGCCACCAAGCTGTACAAGCTGAACCTGCTGACGATCGGCGACTACTACCGCCAGCGCTACGGCAAGGGCATCGAGGTGTTCTGCTCGGTCGCCATCATCCTGAGCTACCTGGGCTGGGTCGCGGCCCAGATCACCGCGCTCGGCCTGGTGTTCTCGGTGCTGACCGGCGGCGCCATGTCGCCCGCGGTCGGCATGGTGATCGGCACCCTGGCCGTGCTGATCTACGTCGTGGTCGGCGGCTTCCTGGCCGTTGCGCTCACCGACTTCATCCAGATGATCGTGCTGGTGGTCGGCATGTCGATCATCGCCTTCTTCGCCGCCGACCTGGCCGGCGGCGCCGACAAGGTGCTGGACATGGCCCAGCAGGCCAACCTGTGGCGCCTGCTGCCGGAACCGAACTTCACCGACATCATCTTCTTCATCGGCGCGGCCATCACCATGATGTTCGGCAGCATTCCGCAGCAGGACGTGTTCCAGCGCGTGATGTCGGCCAAGGACGCGCCGACCGCGCGCAGCGGCGCGGTCATCGGCGGCGCCAGCTACATCCTGTTCGGTTTCGTGCCGATGTTCATCGTCGCCGCCGCCGTCGTCGTGATGGGCAATAATGCGATGGAAATCGCGCGTAACGATTACCAGCAATTGCTGCCGACTTTCGTCATGACCAAGATGCCCTTGATCATGCAGATCCTGTTCTTCGGCGCCCTGCTGTCGGCGATCAAGAGCACCTCGTCGGCCACGCTGCTGGCGCCGTCGACCAGCTTTACCGAGAACATCCTCAAGAACCTGCGTCCGGGCATGAGCGACCGCGAGCAACTGCGTGCGATGCGCATCACCATCGTGATCTTCGCCGCCCTGGTGCTGCTGTACGCGATCGCGATGGAAGGCACCTCGATCTATGAACTGGTGTCCTCGGCCTACCAGGTGACCCTGGTCGCCGCCTTCGTACCGCTGGTGATGGGCCTGTACTGGAAGCGCGCCACCACCCAGGGCGCGATCTTCTCCATCGCGGCCGGCTTGTTCGTGTGGATCCTGTTCTTCCCGCAAATTTCGTCCCTCGGCGAACAGTTCCCGGGCCAGCTGGCCGGCCTGCTGGCGGCGTTTGCCGGCATGTTCGTCGGTTCGCTGGCGCCGCAGGTGCTCAAGAACCGGACCGAGCCGGCGAAGACGCTGGCGGCTAGTGCCTAAACAATTGTTTGGCGTAGGGTGGGCACTCCGTGCCCACGCGTGAAGGTTGCATATTGTTGGCCTGCTTTTCGCGTCAACACGACGCACAGGTCACGCGTGGGCACGGAGTGCCCACCCTACGAACCACCGTCCCAGGTTAGACCCACCCGCGCTGGTACAGATCCGCCAGCGTCAAATCCAGGCAATCCCAGATCCGCTCGGCCATCTCGTCGATTTCAAGCTTCGTCATCACCAGCGGCGGCGCGACGATCATGCGGTCGCCGACCGCGCGCATGATCACCCCGTTGTCGAACATGTGCCCGCGGCACAGCATGCCCACGTGGAGATCGCGGTCGAAGCGGACGCAGTCGTGCGGCCCGCTGCCCTTGCGCCGCACCAGGTTCAGCCCGGCCACCATGCCGCAAGTCTCGGCATGGCCCACTAGCGGATGCGCCGCCAGTTCCGCAAAGGCCGCCTTCAGGTGCGGGCCGGTTTCCAGCGCCACCTTCTCGACCAGCCTTTCCTCGCGCAGGATGCGCAGGTTTTCCAGCGCCGCCGCGCAGGCCACCGGGTGGCCGGAGTAGGTAAAACCGTGGTTGAAGTCGCCGCCCTTCTCGACCAGTGCATGCGCAACGCGCTTGCCCACCAGCACGCCGCCGAGCGGCACGTAGCCCGAGGTCACGCCCTTGGCAAAGCTGATCAGGTCCGGGCGCATGCCCATCAGTTCCGAGCCGAACCAGGTGCCGAGGCGGCCGAAGCCGCAGATGACCTCGTCGGCCACCAGCAAAATGCCGTACTTGTCGCAGATGCGCTGCACCTCCGGCCAATAGGTTTGCGGCGGAATGATCACGCCGCCCGCGCCCTGCACCGGTTCGCCGATGAAGGCGGCGACGCGCTCCGGGCCGCTCGCCAGGATCTGCTCTTCGAGCCAGCCGGCGGCACGCAGGCCGAATTCGTTCTCGCTCATGCCCTGTCCATGCTCGGCATAATTCGGCTGGCCGATATGCACGATGTCGGGAATCGGCAAGCCGCCCTGGGCGTGCATGCCCGCCATGCCGCCCAGCGAGGCGCCGGCCATGGTGCTGCCGTGGTAGGCGTTGTGGCGGCTGACGATGACCGTGCGTTGCGGCTGGCCCATCAGGTCCCAATAGCGGCGGACCATGCGCACGATCGTGTCGTTCGCCTCCGAGCCGGAACCGGTGAAGAACACGTGGCTGAACTGCGGCGGCGCCAGGTCGACCAGTTCGGCGGCCAGGCGCACCGCCGGCACGTTGGTGGTGTTGAAGAAGCTGTTGTAGAACGGCAGGGTTTCCATCTGCCGGTACACCGCTTCCGAGATCGACGTGCGTCCGTAGCCCGCGTTCACGCACCACAGGCCGGACATGCCGTCGATGACCTGGCGGCCCTCGGAATCCCAGAGGTAAACGCCTTGAGCGCGCACGATCACGCGCACGCCCTTGTCCCTCAGGGCGGCGTGGTCGGTGAACGGGTGCAGGTAGTGGGCTGCGTCGAGTTGCTGGATGGCGCGCGTGTCGAACGCTTCCACGTCCGGCACGCGCGGAAATGCACTGCTGGCGGCGAGCGCCGCGCTGTTGGCTGCCATGATGACACCTCGTTTTTTGTGGTTATAAAACCCTCAGACGTGCAGCAGCAGGTGTTCGCGTTCCCACGGGCTGATGACGGTCATGAACTCCTGGTGCTCGAGTTCCTTGATCGCCGAATACACGTCGATGAAACGTTCGCCCAGCACCTCGCGCAGCGCGGCCTCGCCGCGCAGCAGGTTCAGGGCTTCCGGCAAGCCTTGCGGCAGCTCGACCGGCATATTGTAGGCGCTGCCTTCGACGATGGGCGACGGCTCGCAGCCCTCGACCATGCCGAGGTAGCCGCAGGCCAGCGTCACCGCCAGCGCGAGATACGGGTTGGCGTCGGCGCCGATGATGCGGTTTTCCACGCGCCGGTCCTGGGCGCCCGAGACCGGCACGCGGAAGCCCACGGTGCGGTTGTCGACGCCCCATTGCAGGTTGATCGGCGCGGCCGTGTGGCGCACGATGCGGCGATAGGAGTTCACGTAGGGCGCGACGACCGCCATCGCCGACGGCATGTAGCGCTGCAGGCCGCCGATGTACTGGTGGAACAGCTTCGACGGCGCACCGTCGTCGCCGCTGAAGATGTTGCGGCCGGTATTCGCATCGACCACGCTCTGGTGCACGTGCATCGCCGACCCCGGCTCGCCCGCCATCGGCTTGGCCATGAAGGTGGCGTACATGTCGTGCTTCAGGGCCGCCTCGCGCAGGGTGCGCTTGAAGTAGAAGACCTTGTCGCCCAGGCCCAGCGGGTCGCCGTGCTGGAAGTTGATTTCCATCTGGCCGGCGCCGATCTCGTGGATCAGGGTGTCGACGTCGAGGTTCATCATGTCGCAGTAGTCGTAGATGTCCTCGAACAGCGGATCGAACTCGTTGACGGCGTCGATGCTGTAGACCTGGCGGCTGGTTTCCGAGCGCCCGCTGCGGCCGATCGGGGCCGTCAATGGCAGATCGGGGTCGATGTTCTTCGCGGTGAGATAGAACTCGAGCTCGGGCGCGACCAGCGGCTTCCAGCCCTTTTTCTCGTACAGTTTCAACACGCGGCGCAGCACCGAGCGCGGCGCGAAGTCGACCAGCGTGCCGTCGGCGAAGTGGCAGTCGTGGATCACCTGCGCGGTCGGGTCGACCGCCCACGGCACCATGGTGATGGTGGTCGGGTCGGCCTTCAGGATCATGTCGCGGTCGGTGCTCGAGATGGCGCGGTCGTAGGCGTCGTCGTGGGTCGGCGAATTGCCGGTGACGGTCATGCCGAGCACGGCCTCGGGCAGGCGCATGCCGCGCTCTTCGGTGAATTTCACGCGCGGCAGGATCTTGCCGCGGGCGACGCCGGTCAGGTCGGGGACCAGGCATTCGATTTCGGTGACGCGCTTGGCATTGAGCCAGTCGTCCATGTCGTTGTAGGAGAAGTTTTCGCGGATTGCCATGGTTGCCTCTTTATCGGTTCGGTCGACGCAGGCGTGCGTTCACGCCTGCACGTGCAGTGCGGGGAGAGAACGAGGCAAGCTAGGGGACGGCGCGCGCCGCCCATTTCTCGTAGGCGGTCATGAGCGTCCCTGTTTCCTGGCGCGGTAGTCGCGGCATGCCTGGCCGAAGGCGCCGAACATCTTCATGGAATACGGGTTGTGCGTGATGCGCCACTCGGGATGCCATTGCACCGCCAGCGTGAAGCCGGGCGCGGCCGCGACCGAGAAGGCCTCGACCAGGCCGTCCTCGGCGGTGGCTTCGACCACCAGCCCAGGCGCCAGTTCGTTGACGCCCTGGCCGTGCAGGGAATTGACGGGAATTTCGTCGGCGCCGAGGATGCCGTGCAGGAAGCCGCCCGGCACGATGGCAATCTTGTGGGCATCGCCGTACTGCTCGTCCATGCCCAGTTCCGGGTTCTCGCGGTGGTCGAACTTGCCGGGCACGCTCTGCACCGCCTGGTGCAGGCTGCCGCCGAGGGCCACGTTCATCTCCTGGAAACCGCGGCAGATCGCGATGATCGGAATGCCGCGCCCGACCGCCGCCCGGATCAGCGGCAGCGTGGTCTCGTCGCGCGCCGGGTCCTGCGGCAGCGAGGGATCGAGCAACTCTTCCGAGTAATAGCTGGGGTGCACATTCGAGGCCGAGCCGGTGAGCATGATGCCATCGCACAGTTGCAGCATGGTTTCCAGATCGAGCGCCGGCCCGAGCGAGGGCAGGATCATGGGCGCGCAATCGGCGCCGAGCACGACGGCGTCGCAGTACTTGTGCTGGGCCGCGTGATATGGGTGTTCGCCGAAGTCACGCGTGCATGCTGGAACGATTACGATGGGGCGCATGGTGTCTACCTTGTCGTGAGCGCACTAGGACCATCATACGAGCAATCTGGTCCGGGCGCGAGTGGCCGTTAATCCAGATCAAACGCCGTGCGACTCCCTGCACAACGTGCGTCGATCTGCTAGTAAAACGCGGTTTCCGTAGCAAAATCTTAACGTCAACCGCAAAACGATGCCAACACGAATAGGCAGTG
Organism: Massilia haematophila; assembly: GCF_042647645.1. Classification (NCBI taxonomy): domain Bacteria; kingdom Pseudomonadati; phylum Pseudomonadota; class Betaproteobacteria; order Burkholderiales; family Oxalobacteraceae; genus Massilia; species Massilia haematophila. Next base: position 3,739,638 of record NZ_JBHRVV010000001.1, read on the forward strand.
CCAGCCTGCCCCGCCCCCGATTCCCAAGGGTTTTGCTGCTGTCGAGAAATCTTACACTTGGGCATCCGCGTCTTGACGCACTTCGCATAAGTGACTGAAAGGAATGAATATTTCTTTACAGGCACATTTATTGCTTGATTTGAATCAAGCGCAATATTGCGATAACTCACCACGTCCAAGAACACATGAACATCCTGAACAAGATCCTCGCCACCGCCACCCTCGCCTTCGGCATCACCTCCGCCGCCCAGGCCACCTACCTGCCGGCCTACCTCACGACCGACGATCCGTATCGCGCCATCCTGCACGTGCAGAAGCAGTCCGGCTACGAGATCGAATCGGCCACCCTGAAGCTCAGCTTTGCCGACCCGCTCAACCTCACCTGGAGCACCAAGGAAACGATCTCGGTGCGCTTGGATAACGTTCTCGCCGGCACGGTCACCAACGTCAGCGACTACGTCACCTACAGCTTCAACGTGCTGCCGGCGATGCTCGACGACGGCAAGCTGAACCTGTCGGTCTCGCTCGGCTGCACCCAGGGCCTGTTCTTCTGCTACGACCAGGACGTCTGGCTGAAAAACATCCTGCTCGAGGTCAACCGCGTGCCGACCAAGCCGACCGTCCCGACGACGCCGCCGACCAAGCCCGCCGACCCGGTGCCGCCGGTCGTCACGCTGCCGGTTCCTCCGGTCGAGCAGCCGGCCGAGCCGCTGCCGCCGGTCGAGCAGCCGAGCACGCCACCAGAACTGCCGACCATCCCGCCGGTCGTCACCCTGCCGGGCACCCCGAGCGAACTGCCGGTCGACCCGGTCGACCCGACCGAGACCCCGGCCACGCCGGCCGAAGTGCCGGAGCCGGCAACCCTGCTGACCCTGGGCCTGGGCCTGCTCGGCCTGGCCGCCGCACGCCGCCGCCGCGCCTGAGCTAGGGAAGCACTGATTTATTCTGGCGCGCAGGAATCGGACACGAAAAATGTGGCCGGCAAGGCGTAAACCGGAGCGATACCGGGGTATCGCGAGGATTTACAACGCAGCAGGACGCATTTTCTCGTGGTCGAGACCGCCGCCATGAATAAATCAGTGCTTCCCTAGTCCGGAAATACCAGCGTGAAGGTGACGCGCGCACCGTCCGTCGCCACCTTCGCCTGGCCGCCATGCAGGTCCATGATGGCGCGCACGATCGCCAGGCCGAGCCCGGTCGATCCCTCGGCGTCGCTGCGCGCCGGATCGGCGCGGTAGAAACGCTCGAACAGGTGGGTTAGGTGCGCGGCGTCGATCGGTGCGCCGCTGTTCGTCACCGCGAGTTCGGTGCGGCCCTCGCCCTGGGACGCGTGCAGGACGACGGTGCTGCCCGGATCGGCATGGCGCACCGCGTTCGACAGCAGGTTGGCCAGCGCGCGCCGCAGCAGCGCGGCGTCGGCCAGCACCGATGCCTCGCCCGTGCATGCCAGCGCCAGGCCGCGTTCCTCGGCCATCCCCTCGTAGAAATCCGCCACCTTGCGCAGCTCGTCCAGCGCCGCCAGCGGCCGGCGCGCCAGCACTACCTCTTCCTGTCCGGCGCGGGCCAGGAACAGCATGCTCTCGATCATGCGCGCCAGCCGCTCCAGTTCCTCGATGTTCGACGCGATCAACTGCTCGTACTCGGCGGCGCTGCGCGGCTGCGCCAGCATGACCTGGCTTTGCCCGAGCAGGTTCGTCACCGGAGTACGGAATTCATGGGCCAGGTCGGCCGAGAAGCCGAGCAGGCGCGCATAGCCTTCCTGCAGCCGGGCCAGCATCGCGTTCAGGGCCTCGACCAGGGGCCGCAGTTCCGACGGCGCGTGTGCCAGGTCGAGCCGCTGCGCCAGCGTGCCCGGCCGCACCAGGGCGGCGTGCTCGGCCAGCATGCGCAAGGGGCGCAGGCCGCGCCGCAGCATCAGGGCCGCCAGCAGGGCCGCGCCCAGCGCGCTGGCGACGACGGCCCAGGCGATCTGGCGCCGGTAGGCGGCGAACATGGCGCTGCGTTCGGCATAGGCGCGGGCGACGACCACCGTCACCGTGCCCGCGCCGAGGCGGGCGCTGGCGGCCACCACCCGGCCTGGATCGCCGCGGCTGGTGGTCCAGCCGGCGATCCCGCCCGCGGACGGCGCCACGCCGTCCGCGGGCGGGATCGGATATCTCTCACCGAGCGCGTTGATGTCGGCCAGGATGCTGCCGTCGGGCGCCGTGATCCGCACCAGCGAATTCTCCTGGCCGCTCATGGTGTCGCGGAAGTAGTCGGGCTGCTCGCGCAGCAGTTCGGCCGCGCCGGGGCGTCCCAGCAGCAGCTGCACCTGGCGCAGCTTGCCCAGCAGCTGGATGTCGTCGCGCCGCACGATCTCGCCGACGAAAGCGCGGTACAGGTAGATCCCCAGGCCGGATGCCGCCAGGGCCACGATCAGCGTGAACATGACGGTCACGCGCAGGGCCAGCGAGTGGCGCAAGCTTCCCTTCACGATGCGGCCGCCGCTTCGGCCTCGCACACATAGCCCATGCCGCGCCGCGTGTGGATCAGTTTCTGGGCGAACGGATCGTCGATCTTGCGCCGCAGCCGGCGCACCGCCGCGTCGATGACGTTGGTGTCGCTATCGAAATTCATGTCCCAGACCTGGGACGCGATCAGGGCGCGCGACAGCACCTGGCCCTGGCGCCGCGCCAGCAAATGCAGCAGCGCGAATTCCTGGGCCGTCAGCGCGATCGGCTGGGCGCCGCGGCGCACGCGACGCCGGATCACGTCGATCTCCATGTCGCCGATGCGGATCAACTCCTCCTCGCGCACCGGGCCGCGCCGCAGCAGGGTGCGGATGCGCGCCACCAGCTCGACGAAGGCGAAGGGTTTCACGAGGTAGTCGTCGGCGCCCAGCTCCAGGCCGCGCACCCGGTCTTCGACTTCGTCGCGCGCGGTCAGGAACAGGACCGGGATCTGCTCGGTCGCCGGATCGGCGCGCAGGGCTTCCAGCACCTGCCAGCCGTCCATGCGCGGCAACATCACGTCGAGCACGACCAGCTCGATCTCTTCCTCGCGCGCGATGAACAGGCCGTCGCGCCCGTTGCGCGCCAGGCGCACGGCAAAGCCCGATTCGGCCAGGCCGCGCTGCAGGTAGTCGCCGGTCTTCGGCTCGTCTTCGATCAGCAGGATGGTCATGGGCGCTCGGTCGATAAAACCCCCATTCTATGCCTTGTGCGGCGCGCCGAAGATGACAGGATTGTCATCTGGCGGTCACGATCGCGTCGCCGGGCGCCCGTTAAGCTGGCGCCATCTTCCTCCTCCTCGAAACTGGTATGCACAAACTCATCGCCATCCTGCTGACAGGCTGCACCGCCCTTCCGGCGGCCGCCCAGCTGCGCCAGCCACCCGACCTGACGCTGGCCGCCGCCAATCGCCTGGCCGCCGGCGCCATCGATGCCTGCAAGCGCCAGGGGCGCGACATCGTGGTGTCCGTCCTCGACCGCGGCGGCCATCCGCTCGCGCTGCAACGTGCCGACAGTGTCGGTCCGCACAACACCGAAGCCAGCCGGCGCAAGGCCTACACCGCCCTGTCGACCCGTACCGCCACCCTGGCGCTGGCGCGCAAGGCGGCGGCCGACCCGGACGCGCGCAATCTCGCGACCCTGCCGGAATTGCTGCTGCTGGGCGGCGGCGTGCCGCTGACGGTGCGCGGCCAGGTGGCCGGTGCGATCGGCGTGGCCGGCGGCGGCGGCGCCGTCAACGACCATGCCTGCGCGCTGGCGGCCCTGGCCGCCGTACCGGAACTCGACCAACCCACTCCCTGATCGAAAGGAAATACCATGAACAGCTTCAAACACCTGATCCTGGCCGGCGCCCTGGCCCTGTCCGCTGGCTTCGCTGCCGCCGCCCCGAATCCGCTCAGCGTCCACGTGCTCGATTTGCAGAGCGGCCAACCGAGCGCAGGCATCAAGGTCACCCTCGAGCAGCGCGCCGGCGAAGAATGGCGCGAACTGGCCGCCGGCGTCACCAACGCCCAGGGCCGCATCGCCGCGCTGTATCCGGAAGGGAAACCGATCGCGGCGGGCGAATACCGCATCGTGTTCCAGACCGGCGAGCACTTTGCGCGCGCCGGCAAACCCAGCTTCTTCCCGCGCATCCCGGTCGAGTTCAAGGTCGAGGACACGCAGCAGCACTACCACATTCCCCTGCTGCTGAGCCCCTTCGGCTATTCGACCTACCGCGGCAACTGAGCAAGGGCCGATCCCGAATCGGTCTACCATGGGGGATCACTTTTACCGGATAGGAAAGAGGCCCCTCATGCTGAACCTGAAAGACCCGTCCCTGCTGCGCCAGCAGGCCTACATCGACGGCCAGTGGTGCGACGCGCTCGAAGGCGCCACGGTCGACGTCATCAATCCCGCCACCGGCGAGAAACTGGGCAGCGTGCCGCACATGGGCGCGCAGGAAACGCGCCGCGCGATCGAGGCCGCCAACGCGGCCTGGCCGGCCTGGCGCAAGAAGACCGCGCGCGAGCGCAGCCTGATCCTGCGCAAGTGGAACGACCTGATGCTGGAAAACGCCGACGACCTGGCGCTCCTGATGACCGCCGAACAGGGCAAGCCGCTGGCGGAATCGAAGGGCGAAGTCGCCTATGCCGCGTCGTTCTTCGAGTGGTTCGGCGAAGAAGCCAAGCGCGTCGCCGGCGACACCATCCAGTCGCCCTGGCCCGACCGCCGCATCGTCGTTACCAAGGAGCCAATCGGCGTCTGTGCGGCGATCACGCCGTGGAATTTTCCAGCGGCGATGATCACGAGAAAAGTCGCGCCGACCCTGGCCGCCGGCTGCCCCATCGTCCTGAAACCCGCCGCGCTGACGCCCTATTCGGCGCTGGCCCTGGCCGTGCTGGCTGAACGCGCCGGCGTGCCCAAGGGCGTGTTCAGCGTCGTCGTCGGCGATTCGAAGGCGGTCGGCGGCGAAATGACGAGCAATCCGCTGGTGCGCAAGCTCAGCTTCACCGGCTCGACCGAAGTCGGGCGCCAGTTGATGGAGCAATGCGCGCCGACGGTCAAGAAGATCTCGCTCGAACTGGGCGGGAATGCCTCGTTCATCGTGTTCGACGATGCCGACATCGACGCCGCCGTCGAGGGCGCGATCGCCTCGAAATACCGCAACGCCGGCCAGACCTGCGTGTGCGCCAACCGCCTCTACGTGCAGGACGGCGTCTACGACGAATTCGCGCGGAAGCTGACGGCGGCGGTCGGCAAGCTGAAGGTCGGCAACGGCCAGGACCCGGGCGTGAACCAGGGACCGCTGATCGAGGAAAAGGCGGTCGCGAAGGTCGAGCAGCACATCGCCGACGCCCTGTCGAAGGGCGCGCGCCTGATGCTGGGCGGCAAACGCCACGAGCTCGGCCACAGCTTCTTCCAGCCAACCGTGCTGGCCGACGTCACATCCGAGATGATGGTCGCGCGCGAGGAAACCTTCGGCCCGCTGGCGCCTCTGTTCCGGTTCCAGACCGAGGAGGAAGTGATCGCCATGGCCAACGACACCGAGTTCGGCCTGGCCTCCTACTTCTACTCGCGCGACATCGGCCGCGTCTGGCGCGTGGCCGAGCAGATCGAAACCGGCATGGTCGGCGTGAACACCGGCCTGATCTCGACCGAGGTGGCGCCCTTTGGCGGCGTGAAACAGTCGGGCCTGGGCCGCGAGGGTTCCATCTACGGCATGGACGACTACCTGGTCATCAAGTACATCTGCATGGGCGGCGTCTGATGGAACGCGATCCGCTGGAGGGCATGGCGGACGCGCCGCTGTTCGTCGTGCCGCGGGTGCTCGATCGCTTGCGCGCGTTCAGCCCCGCGTTCGACGGCCTGCCGCAGCCGCAGCGTGCCCGGCTGTCGGCCGAGATCGACAGCCTGCGCAGCCGGCTGCTCGACGGGATCGAAGGGCATCCGACCAAGTTCTGGGTGATGAAGCAGTTCCAGCGTTCGCTGGAGGTGGTGAAGGATGAGGATGGCGCGACGCGCAAGCATTTCCGGGTCGCGCTGGAGAATTTGATGACAATCGTCGGCATCGACGACAGGAGCGGCGTGATCGGCCACTACCTGTAGGGTGGGCACTTGTGCCCACGCGTTACGAACGTCACGTTTGACTAGAAACCGTGGCGTATCGCCCGCAAACGCATGCTATCACCGCTCAAGCGATATTCATCCTGGCCTGACCAGAAACGCCCGTTCGCGCAACGGGCAAGCTCGGCGCTGCGTGGCGATAAACAACGGCCAACAAAAACGGATACGCACGTAACGCGTGGGCACGGGGTGCCCACCCTACGAATTACACGTCCTTGTACTCGTCATACTTGCGCGCGTCCCCGCGCACTTTATCCGCCGGGTACTTGGCCCGGTTGAGCACCATCTTCTCCTCGACCGCCGCCATCAGGTCGACGTCGAGCTTGTCGGCCAGGCGCACGAGATACACCAGCACGTCGGCCATCTCGTGGCGTACCTGGACCAGCTTCTCGGGACCGAGCTCGTCAGGCCGGCCGGACTGCAGCCACTGGAAGTGCTCCAGCAGCTCGGCCGCCTCGACCGACAGCGCCGACGATAAATTCTTCGGCGTATGGAACTGGTCCCAGTCGCGCTCGGTCACGAACTGGCGGACGATGCCGCGCAGGCGGGCCAGTTCGCCGTCGGGATTCACTTCGCCCCGCCCTCGAGGTAGCCCTGCAGCACGACCTCGAGCTTGGGCGCGATCTCCGCGAAGCTGCTGACCGTGATGCCGAGGTCGCGCAGCAGGCCGTCGTGCACGCCGTAGACCCAGCTGTGGATGGTCAGCGGCTGGCCGCGTTCCCAGGCGTCGCGCACGATCGTCGTTTGCGCCACGTTGATCACCTGCTCGGCCACGTTTAGTTCGACCAGGCGGTCGCTGGCGGCCTTGCCGGCCACGTTACCGAGGTACTTGCCGTGCTTGTCGCGCACGTCGCGCACGTGGCCTAGCCAGTTGTCGGCCAAGCCGACGCGGGTATTCGTGAGCGCGGCGTGCACGCCCGAGCAGCCGTAGTGGCCGCAGATGATGATGTGCTTGACCTTCAGCACGTCGATCGCGAACTGCAGCACGGCCAGGCTGTTCAGGTCCGAATGGACGACGACGTTGGCGATGTTGCGGTGGACGAAGAGTTCGCCCGGGGCCATGCCCAGCAGTTCATTGGCGGGCACGCGGCTGTCCGAGCAGCCGATCCACAGGTATTCCGGGGCCTGTTGCGAAGCCAGGTCGTTGAAGAAGTCCGGGTCTTCCTTGACCATCTCGGCCGCCCATTCGCGGTTGCGTGCAAACAGGTCGGCGGCCGTCAGGCCGGTAGGCGTTTTTGCCATGTTGATTTTCTCCCTTGCTGCGGGCGGCGCGGCGAACGGCGCCATCCCGTGATTTTCCGTGAGTTTTTGGGGTTTTCCGCATTGTAAGCCTTGGCGCGTACAGACGAAAAAAAACCGCCGGGAACTCGCGCTCCCGGCGGTTTGATGCTGCTTATTCGAAGAAGTCCTTGACCTTGTCCATCCAGCCCTTGCTTTGCGGGCTGTGCTTGGCGCCGCCTTCGACCGTCATGCGCTCGAACTCGCGCAGCAGGTCCTTCTGCTTGTCGGTCAGCTTGACCGGGGTCTCGACGACCACGTGGCAGAACAGGTCGCCGGCGTAGCCCGAACGCACGCCCTTGATGCCTTTACCCTTGAGGCGGAAGGTCTTGCCGGTCTGGGTACCTTCCGGCACCGTGAACGAGACCTTGCCGGTCAGCGTAGGCACTTCGATCTCGCCGCCCAGGGCAGCCTTCGAGAACGAGATCGGCATTTCGCAATGCAGGTCGTCGCCTTCGCGCTGGAACACCGGGTGCGGCTTGATGTGGATCTCGACGTACAGGTCGCCCGACGGGCCGCCATTCGTGCCCGGCTCGCCGTTGCCGGTCGAGCGGATACGCATGCCGTTGTCGATACCGGCCGGGATCTTCACTTCCAGGGTCTTGTTGCGCTTGATGCGTCCGGCGCCGCTGCACGATGGGCAGGGCTCCGGAATCATCTTGCCGCTGCCGTGGCACTTCGGGCAGGTCTGCTGGATGCTGAAGAAGCCCTGCTGCATGCGCACCTGGCCGTGGCCGTGGCAGGTGGTGCAGGTGACCGGCTGCGTGCCCGGCTTGGCGCCGCTGCCGTGGCAGGTGTCGCACTTGTCCCAGCTCGGCACGCGGATGGTGGTGTCGTAGCCGTGGGCGGCCTGTTCCAGCGTGATCTCGAGGTTGTAGCGCAGGTCGGCGCCGCGGTAGACCTGCGGGCCCGCGCTGCGCGAGCGGCCGCCGCCACCGAAGATGTCGCCGAAGATGTCGCCGAAGGCGTCGCCGAAACCACCGGCGCCAAAGCCGCCGCCACCGCCCATGTTCGGGTCGACGCCGGCGTGACCGTAACGGTCGTAGGCCTCGCGCTTCTCCGGATTGGCCAGCATCTCGTAGGCTTCCTTCACCTCCTTGAACTTCTCTTCCGCTTCCTTGTTATCGGGGTTGCGGTCGGGGTGGTACTTCATCGCCAGCTTGCGATAGGCCTTCTTGATGTCTTCTTCCGAAGCATTCTTCGCGACCCCGAGGATCTCGTAAAAATCACGCTTTGCCATTTGGCACCTTGCTGTTATCTACTGAACAAAACTGTCTGTTGGAGCAAAAAAACCGAGCCGGCACCTTCCTGGCTGCAGCGGCTCGGTTCCTTACGCGGTCAAGGATTACTTCGCGTCCTTCACTTCCTTGAAGTCGGCGTCGACGACGTCGTCGGCTTTGGCCGAGCCATCGGCGCCACCGGCAGCCTGGGCACCGGCGGCGGCATCAGCACCGCCCTGCTGCGCCTGCATGTCGGCGTACATCTTCTCGCCGAGCTTCTGGGCAGCGGTTGACAGGGCTGCGACCTTGGCGTCGATGTCGGCCTTGTCGCCCGACTTGATCGAGCCTTCCAGGTCGGTGATCGCCGCTTCGATCTTTTCCTTCTCTCCGGCTTCCAGCTTGTCGCCGTATTCGGTCAGCGACTTGCGGGTCGAGTGGACCAGCGCGTCGGCCTGGTTGCGCGACTCGGCCAGTTCCTTGACCTTCTTGTCTTCTTCCGCGTTCAGCTCGGCGTCCTTCACCATCTTCTGGATTTCCTCTTCGGTCAGACCCGAATTGGCCTTGATGGTGATCTTGTTTTCCTTGCCGGTGGCCTTGTCCTTCGCGCCCACGTGCAGGATGCCGTTGGCGTCGATGTCGAAGGTCACTTCGATCTGCGGGGTGCCGCGCGGTGCCGGCGGGATGCCTTCGAGGTTGAACTCGCCCAGGCCCTTGTTACCGGCAGCGATCTCGCGCTCGCCCTGGTAGACCTTGATGGTCACGGCCGGCTGGTTGTCGTCGGCGGTCGAGAACACCTGCGAGAACTTGGTCGGGATCGTGGTGTTCTTGTGGATCATCTTGGTCATCACGCCGCCCAGGGTTTCGATACCCAGCGACAGCGGGGTCACGTCCAGCAGCAGCAGGTCCTTGCGGTCGCCGGCCAGCACCGAGCCCTGGATCGCCGCGCCAACTGCCACGGCTTCGTCCGGGTTCACGTCCTTGCGCGGATCCTTGCCGAAGAATTCCCGCACTTTTTCCTGCACCTTCGGCATACGGGTCATGCCGCCGACCAGGATGATGTCGTCGATGTCCGAAACCTTGACGCCTGCATCCTTGATGGCGACGCGGCACGGCTCGATGGTCTTGGCAACCAGTTCCTCGACCAGCGATTCCAGCTTGGCGCGGGTGATCTTCAGGTTCAGGTGGACCGGCGCGCCGTTCGCCATGGCGATGTACGGCTCGTTGATTTCGGTCTGCTGCGCCGACGACAGTTCGATCTTCGCGCGCTCGGCCGAGGCCTTGATGCGCTGCAGGGCGATCGGGTCCTTCGACAGGTCGAGGCCGTTGATCTTCTTGAACTCGTCGATGATGTAGTCGATCACGCGCTGGTCGAAGTCTTCGCCGCCCAGGAAGGTGTCGCCGTTGGTCGACAGCACTTCGAACTGCTTCTCGCCGTCCACGTCCGCGATCTCGATGATCGAGACGTCGAAGGTGCCGCCGCCGAGGTCATACACGGCGATCTTGCGGTCGCCCTTGTCGGTCTTGTCCAGGCCGAATGCCAGCGCGGCCGCGGTCGGCTCGTTGATGATGCGCTTGACGTCGAGACCTGCGATGCGGCCGGCGTCCTTGGTCGCCTGGCGCTGCGAGTCGTTGAAGTAGGCCGGCACGGTGATGACGGCTTCGGTGACTTCTTCGCCGAGGTAGTCTTCGGCGGTCTTCTTCATCTTGCGCAGGGTTTCAGCCGAGATCTGCGGCGGCGCCAGCTTCTTGTCGCGCACGCTGATCCAGGCGTCGCCGTTGTCGGCCTTGACGATGGAGTAAGGCATCAGCGAGATGTCCTTCTGGACTTCCTTCTCGTCGAACTTACGGCCGATCAGGCGCTTGACCGCGAACAGGGTGTTCTTCGGGTTGGTGACAGCCTGGCGCTTGGCAGGCGCGCCGACGAGGATCTCGCCGTCTTCCTGGTAAGCGATGATCGACGGCGTGGTGCGCGCGCCTTCGGCGTTCTCGATCACCTTCGGCTGGCCGTTTTCCATGATCGCGACGCAGGAGTTGGTCGTTCCCAGGTCGATACCAATAATTTTGCCCATGATTTATTTTCCTTTGAATGCTGAAATGTTCTGATGTTTCGGATATGGGGAAAAACCTGACTGCTTTCAAGGCCTTTTGCCAAGCAGCACCTTACTTTTTCTTATTTCGGCTGTGCTACCGTGACGATGGCCGGACGCAGCAGGCGGTCGGCGATCATGTAACCTTTTTGCAAAACATTCACCACGGTGTTGGCTTCCTGGTCGGCCGGCACCATCGAGACGGCCTGGTGCTTCATCGGGTCGAGCTTCTCGCCCTGGGCCGGCATGACTTCGACCAGGCGGTTCTTTTCAAACGCGGAAGTGAGCTGCTTGAGGGTCATCTCGACGCCTTCGCGAATGCCTTCGACGGTTTGCGTTTCCACTTTCAATGCCATTTCCAGGCTGTCGCGCACCGGCACCATGGCCTCGGCGAAGCTTTCGATGGCGAACTTGTGCGCCTTGCTGACGTCTTCCTGGGCACGGCGGCGGATGTTCTCGCCTTCGGCCTTGGCACGCATGAACGCGTCATGCATTTCAGCCAGCTTGGCTTCGGTCGCGCTCAGTTGTTCTTCGAGGCTGGGCTCGCGCGCTTCGTCGGGCGCGGCCTGGGCGGTCGCGGCTGCGGCGTCGCCTTCCGGCTGTTTAATCACCTCTGGATTTTCTTGGTCTTGCATCGAAAATACTCCTGAAATCAATGACTTGGCTGAATGGTTAGACAGGTCCTGCTTGTCGTACAGCGCCGCATATGGGGCGATCTCCTACATTTTCAAGGGGAATTGCGCATTTGTTAGCAGCAGAACCGACAACATTTGTTACAACTCTTACCGATGAGGTGATTCTTTCCCTGACAGCAAGTTCTAAGATCGGTGCCTGACGCGTTGACACGCGCGTCACCAGAACAAGAACCAGTCGTGGGAGAGACTCATGAGATTGCCGTTGATCAGCAGCGCCGTCGTGGTGTACACCGCCCTTGCGGTGGCGTGCATCTGCTACGCCGGGTTGTGAGCCAAGCCGTAAAACGTAGCATTTTAGCAGGTTGGGCCGTGGGAAGCCCCGGCGGGAGGAAATTGGGAGTCGCGGTATACGGGGTGCGTCGACCGCGCATGCATTGATCCGTAAGGTGGGCGGCTGTGCCGCCCACGCGTCGATAGCTAAACCTGGATTTGCCGCAACCGTGCCGGCAATGATGGTGTTACTTCACGCGCCGAGACGCACCGCATGCTCGCGCGCGACTTCCGCATCGCGCCGCTCCGCTTCCCGCTGCGACGGGCTCATCATGGTCGGCCAGCCGATCAGGTGCTGCTCGGCGATCTCGGCCAGCCCGACGATCCAGGTCGGCGCCTCGTTCAGGCAGGGGATGTAATGAAATTCCTTGCCGCCAGCCGCCTCGAAGTCGTGCTTCACCTCCATCGAGATCTCTTCCAGCGTTTCCAGGCAGTCGGCGGTGAAGCCCGGGCAGATCACGTCGATGCGCTCGACGCCCTGGCGCGCCAGCTCGGCCACGGTCGGCGCGGTATAGGGCTGCAGCCACTCGGCCTTGCCGAAGCGCGACTGGAAGGTGACGAGGTATTCGTCGGGCGCCAGGCGCAGGCGCGCCGCCAGCAGGCGCGCGGTCTTCTGGCATTCGCAGTAATACGGGTCGCCCAGCTCCAGCGTGCGCTTCGGCGTGCCATGGAAACTCATCACCAGCTTCTGGCCGCGGCCGTGCGCCTCCCAGTGCGCCAGCACGGTGTCGTGCAGCGCGTCGATGTAGCCGTCGTGGTCGTGGTAGTGCTTCACCAGGCGCAGCTCGGGGATGTTGCGGATGTGCTTGTAGTGGGCGAACACTGCGTCCCAGAGCGAGGCGGTGGTGGTGCCGGAATACTGCGGATACGACGGCAGGATCGCGATGCGGTCGCAGCCGTCGAGCTTCAACTGGTCCAGCACTTCCGGCAGCGACGGCGAGCCGTAGCGCATCGCCATGCGTACCTGCACGCCTTCGTGGCCGCGCTGCGCGAGCGCCGCCTGCAGCAGCTCGGCCTGTTTCTGGGTATGCACCTTCAGCGGCGAACCCTCTTTCGTCCAGATCGTCTGGTATTTCTTGGCCGATGCGCCGGAACGGAAAGGCAGGATGATCAGGTTGAGGATGAACGACCACACCAGGCGCGGAATTTCGACCACGCGCGGATCGGAAAGAAATTGCTTCAGGTAGCGCTTGACCGCGGAACGGGTCGGCGCATCCGGCGTGCCGAGGTTGACGAGGACGATGGCGCTTTGGGCAACGGTGCCGTGGGTGTGCGGAGGTTCTTTTCGGAAGGGCATAAAAGGGACAGAAACGCGTGGCCCTCCATTATAGGTGGGCGCCGTCCGGCCTTCGAGAAGTAATTTCCGATCGCGGCGATAGCCCAACAGTTGATCGCGGCGATAGGGAGAATCGATGGGTATCGCGGTGAGCGCCCGCGCCTGCCTGCAGGCGGCGCGAGCGCCCTGCTGCCTTGCCGCGACCGGCTATCGGGCCGCTCGCGGCAGCACGGACATCAGGTCGTCACATGCAGGCGCACGTCGATGTTGTTGCGCGTCGCGTTCGAATACGGGCAGACGATGTGGGCCTTGTCGACCAGTTCCTGCAATTGCTGCTGGTCCATGCCCGGACCATGGATGGTCAAATCGGCCTCGATGCCGAAGCCGGTCGGGATCTGGCCGATGCCGACCTCGCCCGTCACCGTCAGCTCTTCCGGCAGTTTCACTTTTGCCTGGCCGGCGACGAACTTTAGCGCGCCCAGGAAACAGGCCGAGTAGCCGGCCGCGAACAGCTGCTCCGGATTGGTGCCGGTGGCGCCATTGCCGCCCAGCTCCTTCGGCGTGGTGAGTTTCACGTCCAGCACGCCGTTATCGCTGCGCGACGTACCCTCGCGGCCGCCCTGCGAGGTGGCCTTGGCGCGGTACAGGACTTTGTCGATGCTCATGCGAACCTCCTTATTTGGTTGGAGGGAGATTGTGGCAGATGGGTGAAGCGGGCAGCGCTCGGTTAGTTCGCCCAGCCAGGCATCGCATTTGCCTGGTGCGCAAGGCGCTTCGACCCTTCCAGAAAACCGAAGTAACCCATCGAGAAATGCATGTTTTTCTTAAGAAATCCCTGCGTACAATTTGTTCATTATTTAATAACTAAAGAAAGAACGAGATGAACGACTTCCTGGCCTCAGCCATGACGCAGCTTGCCACTGTCTTCAATGGAAACATGGGCTGGACCATCCTGGCCCTGGCACTCGTGGTACGGCTGGCCCTTTTCCCGCTGACCCTGCACCTGTCGCGCCGGATGCTGGCAAACCAGGAAAAGATCAAAGCCTTGCAGCCCCAGGTCGACGCCATCAAGGCGCGCCTCGGGTCAGACCCGAAGGCCATGTTCGCGGCGATCTCGGTGCTGTACAAGGAAAACGATGCACGCATGTTCGACCGTTCCAGCCTGCTCGGCGCCCTGGTGCAGCTGCCGGTATTCGGCCTGCTGTACAAGGCGATCACGAACGCCAGCGCGGGCAGCTTCCTGTGGATCAGGAACCTGGCTTCGCCCGACACGGCGCTGACCCTCGTCGTGCTCGCGCTGACCGCCGTCGCGGCCTATTACGCGCCGACTACCGCGGCGGACACGGCGATGGTGATGATGGCCGTGCAAATCCTGGTGACGGCCTTCATCCTGTGGAAGCTGGCGGCGGGCGTTGGTTTGTATTGGGCGGTGTCGGCGTTTGCCAGTATTGTCCAAAACTTTGTGCTGCGTTACGAGCAGCGCCGTTTTGCAGACGTCACCCGGACTTAACCTCGCCTGACGCGCTGAGCCGCGAACGAGTATCGGAATACATGCCATCGTGGCCTGCCAGTCCACAATGGCTTCAACCCTGCCTTGTTACGACGCCAGCAACTCCCGCGCATGCTTGCGCGTCGTCTCGGTAATCTCGATCCCACCCAGCATGCGCGCCACTTCCTCCACGCGCGCCCGGTTGTTCAGCACCTCGATGCGAGACACGGTGCGGCCCTCATTCGTCGTGCCCTTGGCCACCTGGAAGTGCTGGTTGGCCTGGCTCGCCACCTGCGGCAGGTGGGTCACGCACAGCACTTGCCGCTGCTGGCCCAGGCGTTTCAGCAGGCGCCCCACCACTTCGGCGACGCCGCCGCCGATGCCGCTGTCGACCTCGTCGAAGATCAGGGTCGGCGTGGTGGTCGCGTGCGAGGTGATGACGGAGATCGCGAGCGAGATACGCGCCAGTTCGCCGCCCGAGGCGACCTTCGCCAGCGGACGCGGCGCGACGCCGGCGTGGCCGGCCACCAGGAATTCGACCTGTTCGAGGCCGTGTGCGCCCGGCTCGGCCTGGTTCAGGGAGACCTCGAAGCGGCCGCCGCTCATGCTCAGTTCCTGCATGGCCAACGTGACCTGTTCGCTCAGCGCCTTCGCGGCGACCACGCGCCTGCTTGATAAACGATTCGCCACCTTGCGGTAGGCGCTTTCCGCCTTTTCTTCCTGGCGTTTGAGACCTTCAATGTCGCTGGCGTCGGCCAGCTGGCGCAGCTTGGCGGCCAGGGTGGCATGTTCCTCGGGCAGCTCTTCCGGCGTGACGCGGTACTTGCGCGCGGCGCTGTGCAGGGCGTCCATGCGGGCGTCGACTTCGCGCAGGCGGTCCGGGTCGAGCTCGACCTTGTCGATGTAGTTGTTCAGCGCGTACACCGCTTCCTGCAGCTGGATGCGCGCCGGTTCCATGCAGTCGAGCACGCCCTGCAGCTCGGCGTCGACGTCGACCAGCTTGCCGAGCTTGGTGTTCAGCGACGACAGCTGCGACAGGATCGGGTGGTCCGATTCCGAGATGGCGGCCAGCGCTTCCTGTGCGCCTTCGATCAGGCTGGCGGCGTGCGACAGGCGGCTGTGCTCGTTCGAGATCTCGACCCACTCGCCCGGCTTCGGCGCCAGCTTGTCGAGTTCGCTTACCTGCCATTCCAGGCGCTCGCGTTCGAGCAGCACGTTCTTGGCATTGGTTTCGTATTCTTCGCGCTGGCGCGACAGCGCGCGCCAGGCGCGGTAGGCGGCGGCCACTTCCTGTGCCTCGCCGGCGGCGGCGGGATCGCGCACGGCGATCTGGTTGTCCAGCAAGGCGCGCTGGGCGTCGCTTTTCAGCAAACTCTGGTGCGCGTGCTGGCCGTGGATGTCGACCAGCATCTCGCCCAGTTCGCGCATCTGGCCGGCGGTGGCGGCGATGCCGTTGATGTAGCCCTTCGAGCGGCCGGCATTGTCGATCACGCGGCGCAGCAACGCCCCGCCCTCGTCGCTGGCGAACTCGTGCTGCGCGAGCCAGGATGCGGCGCCTTCGGTCACCGCGAAATCGGCCGTGATGTCGGCCTTGGCCGCGCCTTCGCGCACCATGCTGGCCTCGCCGCGCCCGCCCAGGGCCAGTTGCAGCGCATCGATCAGGATCGATTTGCCGGCGCCGGTCTCGCCGGTGAAGACCGAAAAGCCGTTGGCAAATTCGAGCTCGATCGCGTCGACGATGACGAAATCGCGGATGGTCAGTGTGCGCAGCATGAAGGAACAGGTCTCCTGTCGGTTCTTTATTTGAGTTTGCCGTCGTGCGACGGGTATTCGTGCCAGTGCAGCTTTGCGCGCAGGGTGTGGTAGTAGCTCCAGCCTTCCGGATGCAGGAAGGTGATGCTGTTGGGCGAGCGCGAGATGACGATCTCGTCGCCGTGCTGCAGGCTGGCGAAAGTCTGCATGTCGAAGTTCACGGAGATGTCGCGGCCCGAGACGATCTCGACCACGATCTCGCTGGTGTCGGGCACGGCGATCGGGCGGTTCGAGAGCGCGTGCGGCGCGATCGGCACCAGCACGATGCCCTGCAGGCTCGGGTGCAGCAGCGGGCCGCCGGCCGACAAGGCGTAGGCCGTGGAGCCGGTCGGCGTCGAGACGATCAGGCCGTCCGAACGCTGGTTGTACATAAACTGGCCGTCGACGGCGACGCGCAGTTCCGCCATGCCGGCGCCGCTGCCGCGCGCCACCACGACATCGTTCACGGCCACGCCGCAATAGATCATTTCGCCGCCGCGCATGACCCGGCCTTCGAGCAGGGTGCGCTTCTCGGACGTGGCCTTGCCCTGCAGGATTTCGCCCAGCGCCGGCAGCATGCGGTCGACTGGGATGTCGGTGATGAAGCCGAGCCGGCCGAGGTTGATGCCGATGAGCGGAATGTCGTACTTGGCGAGCTGGCGCGCGATGCCGAGCATGGTGCCGTCGCCGCCCATGACGACCGCGAGGTCGGCCTGTTCGCCGATGTCGGCCACGCTCATCGGCTCGACGCCGGGCATGCCGAGGTGGGCGGCCGTGTCGGCCTCGAACACGACGCGGTAGCCCGAGCCTTGCAGGAAGCCCAGGATGCGCGACACCGGCTCTTCGATGCCGGCCGTGTTCTGCCGCACGACAAGCGCGATGATTTGTTGCGGGTCAGGCGTAGAGGGCATAGGTTTCTCGGCATCGATAGGAAAACACGCTGCGAGATTAACCGATAATCCCTGCGCCTGCTACCCGGCCGCACATCGAACACTGTACAAAAGCACAGTATAGATGCGCAGGGGCCGGAAGGGCAAGATCAGCCCATCATTGCCATGCCCGCGGCGAGCAGGGCCGCGAACAGGATGCACAGCGAGTGCGCCGTCATCAGGACCATCCAGCGCAGGGCGGTGACGAGGCGGCTGCCGCCATAGACCTTGCGCATGGCGGTCGGCAAGTAGAACACCAGCCACAGGAACAGCGCCGGCCCCACCAGCGGCACGCCTTCGGGCAGGATCATCATGAGGCTCAGGCAGAGGAAGGCGAAGGCGTTGCTGTGCAGGGCGAACAGGACGTGTTCGCCATAGCGCCGCCCCGACCCCAGGTAGAGCAGCTTGAGCAAGGCCGCGAACACCGGCATCAGGGCGAAGATCGCATACGGCGCATAACTGAAGAAGGCGCGCTTGAGCGCGGTGTTGCGCTCGGCCCTGGGCAGCTCGCTGAAATACGCGACCTTCGCGCCCAGCGCCGGGTGCATCTTCTCGACCAGGTTGCGTGCCTTGCGGGCATCGCCGTCGAACTCGATCAATCCGGGTTCTTCTTTCTTCCTGTTGCTGGCGGCCACCGGCGGCGGCGGCGCCGGCTTGTTCGCGGCTGCCGGCGCCGGCGCCACCGCGGCCGGCTTCTGCGGCGGCGCCTGCCGCTCGCCGTCGCCGAAGTTGATCCCGACCAGCTTGAACAGCGCAAAGAAGATGATGCTGAAACTGAGGTACAGGCGCAGGGGCTCGACGTAGCGCACGCGCCGGCCCTGGATGTATTCGAGCGTCAGCCGGCCCGGCTTGAACAGCAGCAGCGCCACCGACTTCCACAGCTTGCCTTCGAGCGCCACGTAGTGGGCAATGAACTCGTGCAGGAATTCGCGCGCGCTCGGCACGTGCAGGTGTGCCGGCTGCCCGCAACCCTGGCAAAACTTGCCGCCAAGCGGCGTCCCGCAATTTGGGCAAAGGGTGGCGGCCTGGTGCGGGTGGGCTTCGGTGTTCACGGTTTGGCTGGACAATGATAACGAAGTCGTCATGTTATCCAGTTAATTGCAAAAAAGCATCACTCAATTGCGCTATTCAATTGCGCGACTGTCGCAGCCTCGACGCGTTAGGATTCATGCAAGAGTATGCAAAGGAGGATGCAATGGTTACCGAAACCAAGGACCGCTTCGTCAACACCGATGCGAAGATCGAGAACGACGGCGTCAAGCGCCAGCCGCACGAGCGCGACGAGTCGCCCGACGGCCAGGACACCGAGCCGCGCGGCGTCATGAAGCAGGCGGCCGAAGACCTGGCCCAGGGCCTGGTCGATACCGACGCCCGCGCCACCCCCGGCGTGAGCGAATCGGTCGATCCCGCGCCCGGCGCCACCGGCCAGGCCAACCCGCAACCCGACCGCCATCGCTCGATGCGCGATCACGACTCGGTCGAGCCCCTGCCGGGCAAGAACCGCTGAAAGGAACACACATGACCATCAAACGCAACGGCAGCGCCGTCTGGAGCGGCGGCCTGAAGGACGGCAAGGGCGCGGTCTCGACCGGCAGCGGCGTGCTGAAGGATTCGCAATACGGCTTCAATACCCGCTTCGAGGACGGCCCCGGCACCAACCCGGAAGAACTGATCGGCGCGGCGCACGCGGGCTGCTTCACGATGGCCCTGTCCGGCCAGCTCGGCCAGGCCGGCATGACGGCCCAGGAACTGCGCACCACGGCCACCGTCTCGATGGAAAAGGTCGAGGGCGGCTTTTCGATCACCGCGGTGCACCTCGACCTGGTCGCCAATATCCCCGGCGCCAGCCAGGAAGCCTTCGACAAGGCGGCCAATACCGCCAAGGAAAACTGCCCGGTATCGAAGCTCCTGAACGCGAAGATCACCCTGAGCTCGCGCCTGGAAAACTGAGCTGCAGAACGTAGGGTGGGCGGCTCGTGATCCGGTCCACCGGACCGGATCACCCCACGCGTTCAACCATCCTTCGCTCTGCCGCACCGCTCGATGATCGCCATGGATAGTTGACCGTCGAATCATCCGGTCGCCCTGCCCGACATTCCACACGGCCGCCTCCGGCAAGCTTCGCCTCAAACGCATAAAATTGCCCCTTTTCCGAACCATCAAGAAAGACAACACCATGCGCTTCCTCCACACCATGCTCCGCGTCGGCGACCTGCAGCGCTCGATCGACTTCTACACCACGGTCCTCGGCATGAAACTGCTGCGCACCAGCGACAACCCCGAGTACCAGTACAAGCTGGCCTTCCTCGGCTACGGCAGCAACCCCGAGCACGCCGAACTCGAACTGACCTACAACTACGGCGTCGAGAGCTACGACATGGGCACTGCCTACGGCCACATCGCGATCTCGGCCGAAGACATCTACGCCACCTGCGACGCCGTGCGCGCGGCCGGCGGCAACATCACCCGCGAACCGGGCCCGGTCAAGGGCGGCAGCACCGTGATCGCCTTCGTCACCGATCCGGATGGCTACAAGATCGAGTTCATCCAGCGCAAGGACAACGAAGGTGGCGGCGGCCTGAGCGCATAAAGGCAATCGAATCGGCACCGCCAATTTAGTTTAATCAAAACAAATATCTGCTCATGCAGCACGATGCTGCAAAGGGCCAAGCTTCATAAGGAGCTTGGCCCTTTTTTTGCGACAGTTTATAAAAAGGCATTTCAGCAATAGTTAACTCATGACTCAAAAAAATTGAATAATAAAACAGTTTGAGCAATGGCCTTAGAAACTTGATGATTGTCAAAATATTTCACCCAACCTGATTTATTATTTATCCACCACCCGCCCTGAACCCGAAATCCTCGAACGAAAATCCTAGTTTAGCGAGCACTAGTGGACGAAGTAATATTTCTTACTGCTTCATTTTCAGACCTTGAAAAACCAACTCTTAAGGCATATAAGAATGAAAGCCTTAGGAAAAGCTGTCCGCTTGCCCATCATTGCGTCGCTGATGGCGCTACTACTTCCAGCTACCGATGCTATTGCATTGGGCGTCGTCAGCCGTTCATGCTTGGCCGCTGGGGCGCAGGAAAGTATCACTGTCGACTGGTCGTTCAAAAGAGCAATGTTGTGGACTGCATCCGAGCATTACCGAAATGGAGCCTTCCTTCATACAATAAATACAACACGCAACGGCACAACGAGCGGCTGGGAAAACACTTGGCGTTCCTATGCTGGGCATCTCGGTTCGGAATTTTGGTACGGTAGGGTCGTCGGATACCATTGGAAAAGCGACGGGGGGTTCATCCGTTTTTTAGGAAACAGTACAGCTGTTGATTGTAACTTGGCCAATTGGGGCCGTTAACTTTGATACCAAGCCGCCATGAAAATATACCTGGCCTTGGGCCTGTTAATCGCCTTTGCTACGCATCCGGTTTTCGCCAACAATTCCACCGAGAAATTACCGCAAAGTAGTCCAGTACCTGGCGTTCAAATTGGGAAAGTTACCGTTACCAGCATTCACAAATTAACCCCAACCGTGAAAAAAATGGTTGAGGCGGATTTGGCGGAACAGCCGTTTGGCGCTAACCGCAAGCTTGGGGAAATATCTGACGACGCTATCATTTACAGAAAAAACTATTATGCTCAACTTAAGCCGCTGCGCGACGTGGAGAAGAACCTGACGTTCAAGTTGGCAGATATATCTCGTGGAGAACTCGGCAAATATACGCTTGAAGGTGTTATCCCGGAAGGTCCATCACAGAAGGGACCTTGGAGCAGTGTCACACGGATTTTTAAACGTGATGATAATGTTGTGGTAATGCTGCACGAGTGGAATTATGTCGGCGATGGCGGCGGCGTCATGATTATCGAAGAATTGATGAATACAAAAGTGAATAATTCCCCGGCGCGTTTTTCCGTCAAGAGATCACCTGCCGGATGGCTCTCCTCTGAACTAATGTGGGTTACCAATAAAAGTACGTACATGCTAACGGTAATGGATGACGTACCTGACAGCAGCAAGGCAAAATACAATGTCAAATGGTTGACCAGTGTGGCGGCAAGTATCAAGGAACACTTGAAACAGTAAGACAGTTGGACTACATGCCGGCTCAATAGCACGCACGCACGCAAATTATTCTAATCGCGCTAGAAAATGCGCTGCCTGATCTATAAGCAGGTAGCGCATGTATGCCCTGCCCGGCCAACAAGCTCTTCCTCGGCGAGCAAGAACACAATTTAGCTAGTAAAATTGACGAGCCTGCCACGCAGGCAATCAATACGTCTTCGGGGCGGGGTGGAAATCCCCACCGGCGGTAAGGTTGGAAACAACCAAGCCCGCGAGCGCCTGCCTTCCCCGGCAGGGTCAGCAGATCTGGTGCGATTCCAGGGCCGACGGTCATAGTCCGGATGAAAGAAGATGTGCGCTGCAATGCGTTTGCTTTCGCTCGCCCGTACGGCCGGCAGGCATGCGCGTCTATTCGCTTGCCCTGATGCGTTTTTCGCCAACTTTACGCGAGGAGCGTTTCACATGTTAGTCAACACCTACACCCTTCACAGCACCGACCTGGACGGCCGTATCGCAGCAGCACTGGCCGCAACAAAGGCCGGCATTCCCGTCATCCTGCTCGACGATTTCGACCGCGAAAACGAGGCCGACCTGATCGTCGCCGCCGAAAAGCTCACGGTCGAAACGATGGCGCTGATGATCCGCGAATGCAGCGGCATCGTCTGCCTCTGCCTGTCCGCCGACAAGGTGCGCGAACTCGAACTGCCGCCGATGGCGATCGAGAACGGCAGCCGCTACGGCACCCCGTTCACGGTCTCGATCGAGGCGCGCCACGGCGTCACGACCGGCGTTTCCGCAGCTGACCGGGTCACCACGGTGCGCGCCGCGACGGCGCTTGAAGCCAAGCCGGAAGACCTGGTGCGCCCGGGCCACGTGTTCCCGCTGCGCGCCACCCCGGGCGGCGTGCTGGCCCGCGCCGGCCACACCGAAGGCTCGGTCGACCTGGCGACCATGGCCGGCCTGCAGCCGGCCGCGGTGCTGTGCGAGCTGATGAATCCGGACGGCACCATGATGCGCGGCGAGGACATCGAGCGCTTCGCCGAGGAGCGCGGCTTCCCGATCCTGACCATCGCCGAGATGATCGCGTGGCGCAAGGCGCGCGAAGGCAAGTAAAGGAACGGGAAGAAGAGAAGAGAACGGCAACGGCGCTGCGGCGCTAATGTCGTTCAGTTAACCCGCCATCGTAGGGTGGGCACCCTGTGCCCACGCGTTACGCACGTGGCCGACAGTCACATACGCCGATATGTCGCCCGCACAGTGTGCAATGGCAGCGGGCCAGGCTTGACGTTCGCGGGCGAGGATTTCCAGCCGCAGACACAGGAGGCGCACGTAACGCGTGGGCACGGCGTGCCCACCCTACGACGGCTACCCGAGCCAAGCCATTTCAGCTTAACCGAACGGCATGAGCGCTGCGGCGCCGTTTTTCTTTCTGGAAAAAATTTCTCTTATTGCCGGTAGTCAATGGCTTGTTTGATGGCGATTAAGCAAGCTCATCTTTAAGGCAGCTTCGCGGCAATCGCGTCCTAGACTGGACATGAACTCTTCAATGGAGGCACCCATGTTCACATCTCGTTCAGGAAGCGCCGTGCGCCCCGCACTGCGCACGGCGGCAACGTTCGCGGCGCTCGCGTTGCTGGCCGCCTGCGGTGGCGGCGGCAATGGCCCGGGGCGGCAACCCGCTCCGCCGGTCGCGTCGCTGCCCCCGCCCGCGCCCCCGGTGGAACGCGGCCCGCTCTACCATTTCACGCCGATCGGCTTGCCGGGCATGAGCCTTGGCGCCGTCGTGCGCCAGGGCATCGCCAACGGCGCACTGGTGGCGGGCACCGTCTGGGTCGGCACCGAGGCCCGGGCCTTCCTGTACGACGGCAAGAAGAACATCGACCTCGGCACCCTTGGCGGCGGCAGCGCCCGCGCCTTCTCGGTCAACCCCTGCGGCCATGTGACCGGCTGGGCCTATACGGACACCGGCATCCCGCACGCCTTTTACTACGAAAACGGCAGCCTGCGCGATCTCGGCACGCTCGGCGGCGCCGACTCCTATGGCAACGTGATCAGCACCTGCGGCAAGGTGGCTGGCTGGGCTGCCACCAGCGCCGGCCAGGCCCACGCCTTCTACCACGATGGCAAGGCCATGCACGACATCGGCACCTTCGGCGGCAATTCATCGGCTGCGACAGCCCTCAATTCGCTGGGACAGGTCGTTGGTCACGCTTACCTTGCGGATAACACCTATCATGCCTTCCTGTACGACGCCCGCACCGGTGGGCCGATCCAGGACATCGGCCCGGCGGGCTGGCGCTCGATCGCGGTCGACATCAACGAAGCCGGCCAGGTCGCCATCTCGGCGGTCGGCGCGACCACCCTGCGCGCCTACCGCTATGCTGGCGGCGCCCTGCTCGATCTCGGCCTGCCGCCCGGTGCCCGCGATACGGAGGCCACGGCCATCAACGCCGCCGGCCACGTGGTCGGCACCGTCACCTATCCCGACAACCGCCAGGTCGCCTTCCTGCACGACGGCACTAGCTTGCATGAACTCGGCACCCTGGGCGGCGGCCGCATCTCGCAGGCGGTCGCGATCAACGCGTCCGGCCTGGTGGTGGGATCGTCCGTCGACCCCACCGCCGTCGGCCAGCGTGCGTTTGCCTGGAGCAGCAGTTACGGCATGGTCAACCTGAACGAACGGGTCACGAACCTGCCCAAGGGCGTCACGCTGATCGCGGCGCTGGCCGTGGCCGACGACGGCGGGATTGCCGTGCGCACCAACGAGGGCTTGGGGTTGCTGCGGCCGCGCAAATGAACGCGCCAGTGGCGCTGCAATGAAAAACGGCGCCAAGGCGCCGTTTTGTTTCGAAACGAGATGCTTACTTCTGCAGCAGGTTATTCACCGGCACCAGATCCGCCTCGCGCAGCGAGCCCGAGGCCGCCTTCAGGCGCAGGCCGTTCAGGATCGTGTTGTAGCGCGCGCGGGCCAGGTCGGTGCGGGTCGAGTACAGCTGGCGCTGGGCATTCAGGACGTCGATGTTGATGCGCACGCCGACCTGGTAGCCGAGCTTGTTCGACTCGAGCGCCGACTGGCTCGACACTTCGGCCGCTTCCAGCGCCTTGACCTGGGCCAGGCCGCTGTTCACGCCGAGGAAGGCCTGGCGCGCCTGCAGCGCGGCGTTGCGGCGGGTCGCTTCGAGGTCGCTGCTGGCGCGGTCTTCCAGCGCGATCGATTCGCGCACCTGGCTGGTCACGGCAAAACCGCTGAAGATCGGCACCGTCCACTGGATTCCGATCGAATTGTTGCGGTTGACGCCCGAGGCGTTCTCGAGGCGGCCGCCGGTGTCGGTGCGCGTCGAGGCGGCGACCAGGTCGAGCGTCGGCAGGTGGCCTGCGCGGCGGCGCTTGATCTCGCGCTTGGCGGACTCGAGCGACAGCTCGGACACGGTCACGCCATAGTTCTGGCTCTCGGCCGACGACACCCATGGATCGACCGTGGCCGGCTGCGGCGGCGCCAGCGAGACGCCCGACTGCAGCGGCGCCAGCGCGCCCGGTTCGGTGCCGATAATCGCCTGCAGCGCACTGCGCTTGTTGTCCAGGTCGTTCACGGCGGCAAACTCCTGCGCCACCACCAGGTCGTACGCTGCCTGCGCCTCGTGGGTGTCGGTGATGGTCTGGGTGCCGACCTCGAAGTTGCGCTTGGCCGAGGCCAGCTGCTCGGTGACGGCGCTCTTCTGGGCGCGGGTCGATTCCAGCGTGTCCTGGGCCGACAGCACGTCGAAATAGGCTTGCGCCACGCGCGTGATCAGGTCTTGCTGGGCCTGCGCGAACTGGGCTTCGGCAATGGCCTGCGCCAGCTTGCTCTGCTCGTAGGTCTGCCAGCGGTCCCAGCGGAACAGCGGCTGGCTCAGCGCCAGCGTATATTGAGTGGTGGTCAGGTTCGAGCCGCCGCCGCGCACCTGGACCGGCACGCCATTCACGACCCTGGTCTCGCCCTCATTGAAGGGCGAAAAATCGCTGTTGTTCCTTTGGGTCGAGCCCGACAGACCGAGCGTCGGCAGCAACCCTGCCCGCCCCTGGGCGACACGTTCCCGCCCGGCGGCGAGCGATGCGCGCGCGCTGGCATAGGTGGCGTCGTTGGCCAGGGCCTGCTGGTATACCTGGATCAGGTCGATCGCGTTCGCGTCGAACGACACGAAAGCGCTGGCCAGCAGCATGGCGATAAGGGGTTTCTGCATTGCGGTCTCCGTCGGAGTCATCAAAAGTTAGGAAAACAGGTCAATACTTCGGCATCGCCGGATCGACCTGCATGGCCCAGGCGTGTATTCCGCCCGTCAAATTCGTTACGTTCTCGAAGCCGTTACGCTCGAGGAAAGCGGCAACCTGCATGCTGCGCGCGCCGTGGTGGCAAATGCAGACGATTTCCTGGTCGTCGCCGAGCTCGCCGGCGCGGATCGGGACCAGGTGCATCGGGATCTGGGTCGAGCCTGCGATGTGGCAGGTCTCGAATTCCCAGTTCTCGCGCACGTCCAGCAGCAAGGGGCGCTCGCGCGCCGGGTCGGCCAGCCAGGCGGCCAACTCGGGAGCGGTAATGTGCTGCATCGCGCGTCCGATCAGAACGTGAAGCGCGACGCGACCGGCGCGCCGGCCAGCGGCTTGGCGTTGGTCTCGAACAGCTTGGCCGTGTCGTAGCCGGTTTCCGAGACGCGGGTGACGATCTCGCAGACCATGGCCGGCGCCTGGCCGACGATGGCGGCGATGCGGCCGCCCACCTTCACCTGGCGCAGGAAGGCTTCCGGCAGGCTTTCCAGGCCGCCCGAGATGACGATCACGTCGTAGGGCGCGCCCTGCTCCCAGCCCGCCGCGCCATTGCCTTCGACCACGGTGACGTTGTCGATGCCGGCCTTCTTGAGGTTCTGCTCGGCCAGCGCCTTGACTTGCGGCGAGAGCTCGACCGCGGTCACGTGCTGCGCCTTGTGCGCCATCAGCGCCGCCATGTAGCCCGAGCCGGCGCCGATTTCCAGCACTTTCTCGTGCTTCTTCAGATTCAGTTCCTGCAGAATGCGCGCTTCGATCTTCGGGTTGAACATCGTGTCGCCACCCGGCAGCGGGATCTCGACATCGGCGAAGGCCAGGTTCTGGTAGGCCTCCGGCACGAACTGTTCACGCTTGACCACATGCAGCAGGTCGAGAACATCCTGGTCCAGCACGTTCCAGGGACGGATCTGCTGTTCGATCATGTTGAAGCGGGCTTGTTCGATATTCATCTCAATACTCAGTGGAAAAAGAAATAATCCGATATTTTATCGTTGAACTGCCTCAGGACGCACATCTTATCGGGATGGCATCGAGATCGCGAGAAATTGCGACAGTCTGCAGTTTGGAGGGAATGAACACCTGAAAAAGGTGTCCTGAAGAGATCGGCCGTTCACGCCGCCGATCACGTGCCGGCGACTGCGGCGGCCGGGGGCAGCAGGCCGTGCAGCGCCATGTCGAGGAAGGTGTCGAGAAAGGCTTTTGGTTCGAGGGCGCCGCGCTCGCAGGGGCCGACCGAATGCTTCCAGGTGACGAGCATGAGCATCGGCGCGATCAGGACCTGGGTCATCTGGGTGACGTCGATGGCACGGAACTCGCCGCGGGCGACGCCGCGTTCGAGCATGCTGGAGATCATGCGCGTGCCGCGGTTGATGACTTCTTCCTTGTAGAACTTGGCCAGCTCGGGGAAATTGTCCGCTTCGGCGGTAACGAGCTTGGCGATGCCCGACACCTTGGTGCCGCCGACCCGCTCCCACCAGGCCAGCATCACGTTGCGCAGCAGGTCGGCGCTGTGGCCGTCGAATTCGGCGACCGAGGACTCGGCCTCGCCGATCACCGGTACGATGCTGGTGCGCACCACGGCCTTGAACAATTCTTCTTTGTTTTCGAAATACAGGTACAGCGTCCCCTTCGAGACGCCGGCGCGGCGCGCGACGTCTTCCAGACGGGTAGCGGCAAACCCCCGTTCGACGAACAGGTCGATGGCTGCCGCCAGCAGTTCCTGCGGACGAGCATCCTTGCGGCGCTCCCAGCGCGGCTTGGTGTCAAATGGGCATTCCATGCTTCTGTCCGACAACTTTCAAAGAGTCATCGAATATAGACCCCGGTCCGTGGCCAGTCAAGCATACATACGCTTGCCGGCAGCGGGATCCGGCCCGTGTTTACAAGTCCTTGCGCGCTTTTCGTACGCTTTTCACGTATTTTCGACACCTTTCCAGCGCCTGCGCCGTTCTGCTTCCTACCTGCTTCCTACCTTGCCTTGCCGTTGCCGCAACCGTAGATCCGGCCTTCGCTGCGAGGCCGGTAGAGCGCGCCTTCGCGCTCGCGCGCCGGCTGGTCGGTTTGCTGGCGCGGCACCTGGAACACCGACAAGACGTCCGCCACGCCCGGCAGGAATTTGCCCACTGCCACGTCGAGGCTGGCGATGGCGCCGACCTTCAGGTTGCGCGTCGGCGTGGTGGCGGCCTGCAGGATCGCCGCGGCCACCTGGTGCGGGTCGAGTTGCGGCCCAGGCAGCTTCGGTTCGTTCTTGAGGTAATTGCGCGCGTGCCGGGGCAGCGGCGTGTCGACCGCGGTTGGCTCGATCAGGGTGATCGACACCGGGGCGCCGTCGACCTGTTCGATCTCGATGCGCAGCGCATCCGTGAAGCCCTTCACGGCATGCTTGCTGGCCGAATACATGCCCTGCAGCGGAATGGCCACTTCGGACGCTTCGCTGCCGACGTTGACCAGGGCGCCGCCGGTCATGCGCAGGTGCGGCAGCGCCGTCAGCGAACCGTTGACCATGCCCCAGAAATTGATGTCGAACAGGCGCCGGCTGTCGGCCTCGCTCACTTCGTCCAGCCTGCCGTAGATGGTGCAGCCGGCGTCGTTGACCCAGGTGTCGATGCGCCCGAAGCGCGCGATCGCCTGCGCCGCCGCGTTCTCGACCTGGGCGCGGTCCGAGACGTCGGCCACGACGTGGATGGCCTCATGGCCGCTGGCGCGCAGGCCGCCGACGATGGCCTCGAGCACGTCGCCATTGCGCGCGACCAGCACGAGCTTGGCGCCACGCCGCGCCGCGTCCTGGGCGGTGGCCAGGCCGATGCCGCTCGATGCCCCGGTAATGACCATCACCTGCTGGTCGAGTGGTTTGAGCGAACTGGCCATGCGCAGCGTCCTCCGTCGGCGTGATCTCCTGGGGCTTACCTTAGCAGGAATGCCAACTGTGCAGCGCCCGCCAGCCACAGGCGTGGGCGGTCATGCTCAGGCCGCGCGGATTGCTTGCGCTGTCTACTTGCTATACTGGTCGGCCAGCCGGTGCGACGCCGGCCTTTTATGTTGAAACACGATGAATTGCCGCGACCATTGCGGTGCCTGCTGCACCGCGCCCTCGATCACCAGCCCGATTCCCGGCATGCCCAACGGCAAGCCGGCGGGCGTGCGCTGCGTGCAACTTGCCGACGACAACCGCTGCCGCATCTTCGGGCAGCCGGATCGTCCGGCCTTCTGCGCCGGCCTGCAGCCTTCGCTGGACATGTGCGGGAGCAGCCGCGAGCACGCCATGCTATGGCTCGGTGAACTGGAGCGGGCGACGGCGCCCGGTTAAGTCTTGGGCGCGTCGTTGTCCTCGTCGTTGTCCTCGTCGTCCGCCTCGGTCTCGCCCGGCGCAAGCAGCCTGGCCTTTTTCTTCTTGACGGTGGTGGAGATCTCCTGCCCCGGCTTGGTGGCCGGCGGCGGCGCGACCGGGATCGGGAAGCCGAGAAAGACCATGATGAAAAAGACCGGCAGCAGCAGGTAGAAGAGCGGACGCTTCCAGTTGAGCTTCTGTTTCATCATTGCCAATAGATGAGCATTGGCAATGGCTATTCAAGAGCTGCCTGTAAATACCCTGCGCGGGTAATAGCGGGAGCAAGCGGCACCGCTCGCCGCGGGCGAAGTCAGCGTGCCGCGGCTGGGCGCTGTGCCTGCTGGATGTGGGCGAACAGCGTGCCCAGGGTCATGCGCTCATCCCAGATGTCCTCGAGCACGATGCCGAAGCGGGTGCGCAGTTCGCGTGCGAGCGTGTCGAATTCCATGGCGCCGCTCATCCATTTCGGGGAAGACAGGGCACGATAGAGGCCGAGCAATTGGTCGTCGGGACGGAATTTCAAGAGGTCGGCGTCGCGGAAATCGAACGCGGAGGTGAAGACGGAAAGGAATTCGCGGATTTGTTTCTTTGTCGCGGAGGGAAAGGCGCGGCGCCATTGGCGGCCCTGGCAAGTGCGTGTGCGCAAGGGGTTGGGCAACTGCCCGAACGCCAACATGGCCCAACCAACGGCCAGGATGACGAGGATTGCAAGGATGCTCATGGGTAGACGACAGCGTTACTCATGCGGACCAGTCTAGCACGTTGCATGCGCCGTGGCGCAGATGGCGACGATATTGTGCGCGCCTTGCCGGCCGCGCAACTTTGGTAACGAAACAGCAATATTGCAGGCATAAAATTCTCTCGCCGTTGAGACCGACTCAACGGCATTCGCCCTGCTCGTGGTAAGCTTCGGCCCCTACGGCATGCCCGCGCAGTTCCTCCGCGCCGTATTCCCACTAATAAACAGCAAAGTTCATGGATATCCTTCTCGCCGTCAAGGCGATCATCATGGGCCTGGTCGAGGGCTTCACCGAATTCCTGCCGATCTCCTCCACTGGTCACCTGATCCTTGCAGGCAGCCTGCTCGACTTTACGGGCGAGAAAGTCAAAGTCTTCGAAATCGCGATCCAGGCCGGCGCCATGCTGGCCGTGATCTGGGAATACCGCGAACGCATCGCGCGCGTATTAAGCGGCCTGTTCACCGAACGGCGCCAGCAGAAGTTCGTGATCAACCTGATTGTCGCCTTCCTGCCGGCCGCCGTGCTGGGCCTGATCTTCGCGAACGCCATCAAGGCCGAGCTGTTCAAGCCGGTGCCGGTGGCGCTCGCGTTCATCATCGGCGGCCTGGTGATCCTGTGGGTCGAGCGCCGTCCCCAGGGCAAGCCGCATGCCGCGCGCATCGAGACCGTGGACGAGATGACCGTGCTGGACGCGCTGAAGGTCGGCTGCGCCCAGGCCTTCGCCCTGATCCCGGGCACCAGCCGCTCGGGCGCGACCATCATCGGCGGCATGCTGTTCGGCCTGTCGCGCAAGGCGGCCACCGAATTCTCCTTCTTCCTTGCGATCCCGACCCTGCTGTCGGCCACCGCGTATTCGATCATCAAGGAACGCGAACTGCTGTCGATGGCCGACCTGCCGATGTTCGGCCTCGGCGGCCTGGCCGCATTCGTCTCCGCCTTCCTCTGCGTGCGCTGGCTGCTGCGTTACATCAGCACCCATGACTTCACGATCTTCGCCTGGTACCGTATCGTGTTCGGCGTGATCGTCCTCGTCACCGCGCATTACGGCCTGGTGAACTGGGCGGAATAAACCCGGAAAAACCCTGCATGCATACCGAGACTCTTGCCCCCGACACCGAAGCACGCGCGCTGGACGTGCTGCAGACCGTGTTCGGCTACCCCGCGTTCCGCGGGAACCAGGCCGACATCGTCCAGCACGTGGCCAATGGCGGCGACGCCCTGGTCCTGATGCCGACCGGCGGCGGCAAGTCGCTGTGCTACCAGATCCCGGCGCTGCTGCGCGAGGGCGTCGGCGTGGTCGTCTCGCCGCTGATCGCGCTGATGCAGGACCAGGTCGACGCGCTGGAAGAAGTCGGCGTGCGCGCCGCGTTCCTGAACTCGACCCAGACCTTCGAAGAGACCCTGCGCATCGAGCGCCTGGTGCGCACCGGCGAACTGGACCTGGTCTACGTCGCGCCCGAGCGCCTGATGACCCAGCGCTGCCTCGACCTGTTCCACGATTCGCGCATCTCGCTGTTCGCGATCGACGAGGCCCACTGCGTGTCGCAATGGGGCCACGATTTCCGGCCCGAGTACATCCGCCTGTCGATCCTGCACGAGCAGTTTCCCGACGTGCCGCGCATCGCCCTCACGGCAACGGCCGACCAGCAGACCCGCGCCGAGATCGCCCAGCGCCTGCAGCTGGAAGAGGCGCGCCAGTTCGTCTCCTCGTTCGACCGCCCGAACATCCGTTATGCGATCGTCGAGAAGACCAACGGCCGCAAGCAGCTGCTCGACTTCATCACCACCGAGCACCCGGGCGACTCCGGCATCGTCTACTGCCTGTCGCGCAAGAAGGTCGAGGAGACCGCCGACTTCCTGAACGAGCACGGCATCCGCGCCATGGCCTACCATGCCGGCATGGAGCATAGCGTGCGCGCTGGGAACCAGGCGCGTTTCCTGCGCGAAGAGAACATCGTGATGGTGGCCACCATCGCCTTCGGCATGGGCATCGACAAGCCGGACGTGCGCTTCGTGTGCCACCTGGATCTGCCGAAGAGCATCGAGGGCTATTACCAGGAAACCGGACGCGCCGGCCGCGACGGCGCACCGGCCAGCGCCTGGATGGCCTATGGCCTGCAGGACGTGGTGCTGCAGCGCCGGATGATCGACGAATCCGAGGCCGACGAGACTTTTAAACGCGTGCTGTCGGTCAAGCTCGACGCCATGCTCGGCCTGTGCGAGACCCTCAGCTGCCGGCGTATGCGCCTGCTCGACTATTTCGGCGAGCGCTCCGGCCCCTGCGGCAACTGCGACACCTGCCTGATCCCGCCGGTGTCCTTCGACGCCACGGTGCCGGTGCAAAAGCTGCTGTCGGCGATCTACCGCGTCGACCAGCGCTTTGCCGCCGGCCACGTGATCGACGTGCTGCGCGGCGTGCAGACCGACCGCATCAGCCAGTGGCACCACCACTCGCTGTCCGTGTTCGGCATCGGCAGCGACCGCAGCGAGCAGGAATGGCGCGCCATCGTGCGCCAGACCATTGCGCTCGGCCTGGTCGCGGTCGACCACGACGCCTTCAGTTCGCTGAAACTCACCGAAGCGGCGCGCCCTGTGCTCAAGGGCGGCCAGAAGGTGCAGCTGCGCCAGTACCAGAAGCCGGTCAAGCCCAAGCGCAGCTTCGCGTCTTCGAAGGGTTACGAGGAGCTGGAGCTGTCGAAATCCGAGCAGGCGATCTTCGAACGCCTGCGCGCCTGGCGCATGGGCGCGGCGCGCGAGCACGGCGTGCCGGCCTATGTCGTGTTCCAGGACGCGACGCTGCGCGAGATCGCCAAGACCAAGCCGACCTCGCTCGACGCACTGCGCGGCGTGTCCGGCGTCGGCGAGAAAAAACTGGTTTCCTACGGCGAGGACATCGTCGGCATCATCAACGACATGCTGTAGCACCCTGCCGCGGCACGATTCACCCACACGTTTCACATCATGCACATCGAATCCTCTACCGCCTCGTCCAACGCTTCCGCCACGCACCAGGTCCCGGCCAACGCCGCCAGCCTGCAGACCTTCGTGTTTGCGCTGTTCTTCATCTTCGGCGGCATCACCAGCCTGAACGACGTCATCATCCCCAAGCTGAAGGACCTGTTCACGCTCTCCTACGCGCAGGCGATGCTGGTGCAGTCGGCCTTCTTCGCCGCTTACTTCATCGTCTCGATCCCGGCGGCGGCCATCGTGCGCCGCCTCGGCTACATGCGCACCGCGGTGGTGGGCCTGCTCACCATGACGGCCGGCTGCCTGCTGTTCATCCCGGCGTCGTCGTCCGGCGTGTTCGCCACCTTCCTGGTCGCGCTGTTCGTGCTGGCCGCCGGCATCACCATCGTGCAGGTGGTGGCCAACCCGCTGATCTCGCTGCTGGGAGCGCCGCAGACCGCGCACAGCCGCCTGACCTTCGCCCAGGCCTTCAATTCGCTGGGCACCACGGTGTTCCCGTACGTGGGCGCGATTGTGATCCTGGGCTCGCTTGCGACCATCGACCCGAGCACGCTGTCGGGCGCCGCGCTCGACGCCTTCCGCGCCGAGGAGACCCGGGTCGTGGTGCAGACCTATCTCGGCCTGGCGATCGCGCTGGTGATCGTGGCGGCCCTGGTCTGGCACAACCGTAAAAAACTGGTGGAGACGCCGGCGCCGAAGGTCAGCATGATGAAGGCCTTCGAACTGCTGCGCCAGCCGCGCTTCGCCTTCGGCGCGGCCTGCATTTTTCTTTACGTGGGCGCCGAAGTGGCGGTCGGTTCGGTGATCGTGAACTACCTGATGGAGTCCAACGTGCTGGGGCTGAGCGCCGAGGAAGCGGGCAAGCACGTGCCGCTGTACTGGGGCGGCGCGATGGTCGGCCGCTTCATCGGCGCGGCCCTGCTGCGCATGTTCTCGCCGGGTAAAGTGCTGGCCTGCGCCGGCGCCATGGCGATCACGCTGCTGCTGGTGTCGGCGAATACAACCGGTGCGGTATCGGGCTGGTCGCTGCTGGCGATGGGGCTGTTCAATTCCATCATGTTCCCGACCATCTTCTCGCTAGCCTGCGAAGGCCTGAACGAGCGCGCGGCGGAAGGGTCGGGGCTGATCTGCATGGCGATCGTCGGCGGTGCGATCGTGCCCCTGATTACCGGGCACGCGGCCGATGCGGTGGGGCTCAAGATGGCGCTGGCCGTGCCGGCCATCTGCTATGCCGTCATCCTGTGCTTCGGGGTGTTTGCGCGCAGGCCGCGGGCGCTGTAGGGTGGGGTCATCAAGGCCAATGGCCTTGATGACGTGCCCACGCGGAAATCGGCATCGTGATGACGCCGATTCCTGACGGGCCATACGCAAAAAATAAACGCCTCCAACTGATCGTTTGGAGGCGTTTCCTTTTGCGTGCGGCCGGGCACAACAGGGCCAACACCAGGCGTCGTTCCGCGTGGGCACGGGGTGCCCACCCTACGAAAGCCGGTGTCGGCTATTTTTTGGTGAACACCAAGTCCCACACCCCGTGGCCCAGCTTGAGGCCACGGTTCTCGAACTTGGTCAGCGGACGATAAGCCGGCTGCGGCGCATAGCCCTCGGCGGTATTCGCCAGCATTTCTTCCGCGCCCAGCACTTCCAGCATCTGCACCGCGTAGTCTTCCCAGTCGGTCGCGAGGTGGATGTAGCCCCCGGTCTCCAGCTTCTGGCACAGCAGCTTCACGAACGGCGCCTGGATCAGGCGGCGCTTGTTGTGGCGCGCCTTGTGCCAGGGGTCGGGGAAGAACACGTGCACGCCGGCCAGCGAGCCGTCCGGGATCATGTGGTTCAGCACCTCGAACACGTCATGCTGGACCAGGCGCAGGTTCTGGATGTCCTGCTCGCCGATCTGCTTGAGCAGGCTGCCGACGCCCGGCGTGTGCACTTCGACGCCGAGGAAATCCTTCTCGGGCATCAGGCGCGCGATGTGGGCCGTGGTGTCGCCCATGCCGAAGCCGATCTCGAGGATCACCGGCGCCTTGCGGCCGAAGGCGGCCTCGTAGTCGAGCAGCTCCTTCTTGTACTCGACCAGGAAGCGCGGTCCGAACTGTTCGAATGCGCGGGCCTGGCCGGTCGAGAGCCTGCCGGCGCGCGTGACGAAACTGCGGATGCGGTGTTCGGTCGGGTCGTACAGCATCGGACGGGCCGGGCCGTTGCTTGGCTTTTCTTCGGACATGGGAATCGGGTAATGAGGAAAGAACGGCCGCCATTATAGGGGATTCGCGGCGCGAACTGGCTACGGCGTGGTCACGGCACTGTTGTTACGCCGCATTACTGTGTGATCAGAAAGGCAATTTGCGCCATAATAAATTCCTTACCTTTCATTTTCCGAACCCCGCCGAGGCACACGATGCATGCGACCAAACACCCGATCGCGATCGAAGACAACGTCGCTACTTTCCAGCTCACCTCCTACCACTACGGCCAGCCCGGCAGCGGCAGGAAGGTGTATATCCAGGCCTCGCTGCATGCCGACGAAGTGCCGGCCATGCTGGTCGCCCACTTCCTGCGCAAGGAGCTCGACCGGCTCGACGCCGAGGGCAGGATCCGCGGCGAGATCATCCTGGTGCCGGCCGCCAATCCGATCGGCCTGTCGCAGACCATCCACGGCACGCCTTTCGGACGCTACGACCTGTCGACCGGCGTGAATTTCAACCGCGCGTATAAACACGTGGCCGAGGATCTCAAGCAATCGCTCGAAGGCAAGCTCGGCCAGGACGCCGAGGCCAACGTCGCCCTGATCCGCGCGCATGCGCGCACCTCGCTCGAGGAATGGGCACCAATCACCGCCGGCGGGCAGCTCAAGAAGACCTTGCTGTCGATGGCGATCGACGCCGACATCATGCTCGACCTGCATTGCGATAACGAGTCGGTGCTGCACATGTACGCGGGCGAACCGCTGGCCGAGGCGGTGGCGCCGCTGGCCGCGCTGATGGACGCGCACGTGCTGCTGCTGGCGCGCGAGTCCGGCGGCGAACCCTTCGACGAAGCCTGCAGCCGCCTGTGGTGGGACCTGGCCGAGCACTTCGGACCGGAAGTGGCGATTCCGCCGGCCTGCGTCGCGGTGACCGTCGAACTGCGCGGCGAGAACGACGTGCGCTACGACCTGGCCAAACCCGACGCCGCGGCGCTGCTGCAATACCTGGCGCGCGCCGGGGTGCTCGACCTGCCGGTCGAAGCGCTGCCGGCGGCGCGCTGCAAGCCGACCCCGCTCGACGCCGTCGAGCCGCTGTTCGCGCCGCACTCGGGCGTGCTGGTGTTCCTGAAAAAACTGGGCGACCGGGTCGAGGCCGGCGAAACGGTGGCCGAGATCGTCAATCCGGTGAGCGGCAAGGTGACGCCGGTGCAGCCGGCGCGCGCCGGCATCTTCTTCGCCAGCACGGCGCACCGCCACCTGCTGCGCGGCATGCACGTTTGTAAAATCGCCGGCGAGACGGGTTACCGCACCGGGAACCTGCTCAGTCACTGAACCAGGCACCGGGCTCAAGCCCGTGCCTCGCGCAAGCCTCGGTGCGCGGCGATGCCGGCGGCCAGCGCCAGCACGCCGGCTGCCGGCAGCACCCAGGCCTGGGCCACGCCCAGCTCGTTCAGGGTGGCGCCGCTGACCGCGCACCACAGCAGCGGCAGCGGCCACAGGAACCAGGGCGCGCGCCACAGCAGCAGCATGCCCAGCGTGGCCGCCACCGTCGGATCGGGGGCGATGCCGAACACTTCTGCCTGGCGCCAGCCGTGTTCTTCGATCAGGGCGAACAGCGGATACAGCAGCAGGGCCAGCAGCACGAGCGCGAACGCGAACGCGCCCAAAGGACTGCGCCAGGACACGATAGCCGGCGCCCGGTGCCGGGTGGCCAGCCAGGCCAGCAGCACGGCCTGCAGCGCGAAGCCGATCGCGAAAAACGGCGCCGCCAGGTTGATGTCCGCATAGCGCTGGGCGTGATAAGCCCAGGCCACCCACAGCCAGGCCAGGGCCAGGAGCGCCGCCGCCAGCCGGCCCGCCCTGCCCGCGCCGCGCAAGACGCAGCCGACCAGCACCAGCCCCGCGGCGATCGCGGCCAGGTGCGCCGGCCAGACGGCCTCGTTGTGCAGGGCGAACAGGCGAAAGTAGGTGCGTGCCGAGAACATCAGCAGATCAGACAGCGTATAGGTCCACCACTCGCTCATGGCGGCCTGCTCATGTCAGCCGCTGGACGTCCGCCACGATGCGCCGGCGCAGCGCCGCATCCGGCAGGGGTCCGCGCGCGGCCAGCATGTTTTCGCGCGCATGCGCCGGGTTCGAGGTGGCGGGAATCGCGCACGTGACGTCCGGATGCGAGACGATGAATTTCAGCAGAATCTGGGCCCAGCTGGTGCAGCCGATCTCGCGCGCCCATCCCGGCAAGGGCTTGCCGGCCAGCGCCTGCGTCAACTCTCCCTGGCGGAACGGCCGGTTGACGATGACGGCGATGCGGCGCTCGCGCGCCAGCGGCAGGATGCGGTTCTCGACCTCGCGGTCCAGCGCGTTGTAGCTGAGCTGCACGAAGTCGAGCGGCTGGCTTTCCATGATTTTCACAAATTCGCCGTGGCGCCGCCCTTCCGAGGTGGTGATGCCGACATAGCGCAGGCGCTTTTCCGCCTTCATGCGCAGCAGGAGCGGCAGGTGCGCTTCCCAGGCCAGCAGGTTATGCACTTGCAGCAGGTCGAAGCGCGGGATGCGCCACAACGTGCGTGAGGTATCTATCTGCTGCGCGCCGCCGCTGCTGGTCCAGACTTTGTCGGCGGAGAACAGCGTTTGGGGATTGCCAAGGCGCGCCAGCGCGTCGCCGATCACGGATTGCGCCGAACCGTACATCGGCGAGGAATCGATCAGGCGCCCGCCGCCGGCGAAGAATGCGCGTACGACCTCGGTGCAGGTGGCGCGTTGCTGCGGGTCCCTGCCGACGTTGAAGGTGATCCAGCTGCCGAGGCCGACGACGGGAAGCTGTTCGCCGGACGAGGGAATCGGGCGCGTGATCACTGGCGCCTGGGCCGCGGCGGGCGGGTTGACGAGCGCGCAACCGCCGGCCGCCAGCATGGCCTGCAATACGAACCTGCGATCCGGGGACGGCGTCGGCATACCTTGCTCCAGCAAACGGTGGACTGATTAGCTTCGCTTTCATGTCAACACAATTTGCCGTGGTGTTCAAGGAGCGCACGCCCCTGCCGGGACGTTACGCTTCCTGGTCCACGACGTCGGCACGGGGACGCGCCGCCGCCGCACCCATCGCGCCGGCATAGCTGGCCGGTGTGACCCGCCAGTACAGCATCGCGACGATCACCACGGATCCCAGGTGCAGCAGCCAGCCTGCCGCGAATCCGCCCAGCACCTCGCGCAGCATGGCGACGATCAGCGGCGGCAAGGCGGCGATCAGGAAGCCGCCGCCCTGCATCAGCGCCGACAAGGCGCCCGCCTGGGCCGGATCCGGCAAATGATCGAGCGCCACGATCAGCGACAGCGCGAAGCAGCCGCCCAGGCCCGCGCCCAGCAGCACCGCCCAGGCGTAGGGCGCGGCGTCCGGCCACAGGGCCAGTGCGCCGAAACCGGCGGCCTGCATGGCCAGCGTGAGCCACAGCCAGGGCCGGCGATCGTGGCTGGTGCGCGCCAAGGCCGGCAGCAGCAGGGCCGACGTCGCCTGGCTGACGGCCAGCAGCGCCAGCAGGCTGCCGCTGGCGGCGGCGCTCCAGCCGTGCTCGCGGTAGAACGGCGCCAGCCACGCCACCACGGTCGAGTAGCCGCCATTGACCAGGCCGAAGCAGGCCATCAGCAGCCAGACGCGCGGCAGGCGCAGCCAGGTGCCGAGAACCATCGCCTTGCGCCCGCCGGCCGGATCGCGCGGCAGGCTGCATGCGGCCAGCACCAGCGCCAGCCCGGCCGGCAGCGCCATCCAGGCCAGGCCGGCGCGCCATTCTCCGCCGAACGCCGCCATCAGGGGCGCGGCCTGGGCGCCGAGTGCGCCGCCCGCCATCAGCATGG
Source organism: Massilia haematophila (assembly GCF_042647645.1). Lineage (NCBI taxonomy): Bacteria > Pseudomonadati > Pseudomonadota > Betaproteobacteria > Burkholderiales > Oxalobacteraceae > Massilia > Massilia haematophila. The sequence goes on from NZ_JBHRVV010000001.1 coordinate 3,778,203, forward strand.
CCGAGTACAGGCCCATGACGAGACCCACATGCCGCGGGAACTGGCGCTTGATCACGCCGGGCAGCATGGCCTGCACCACCGCGGCGCCCAGTCCCAGCAAGGCGGCGGTGCCGACCAGTTGCCAGCCGCTGGCAGCGAACAGGCGCAGGCCGGAACCGGCGGCCAGCAGGACCAGCGCGCCGATCACGGACGGCCGCGCGCCGAAGCGCGCCTGCAGCGCGGGGCCGGCAAAGGCGACCATCCCCATCAGCAGCATGGGCACCAGGGTCAATAGCGCCATGCCCTGCAGGTCGAGGCCGGTCTGGCGGCCAATATCGGCCGCCAGCGGTCCGATGCCGGTGATGAAGGGACGCAGGTTGAGTGCGATCAGGGCCACGGCCGCCAGCAACAGCGGGGCCGGTGCGCGGAGTGCCGGGTGCATGGATCAGGCCTGTGTTTTTTTCGCCTGCGCCCACTCGGCATACAGGTCGGGCTGGCCCTCGCGCCGCACCGGCAGGTAGCGGATGTCCATGCTTTGCTCGGCAAACGGTTTTGCCATCTCCTGGTACAGCGCCGCCGTCGACAGGCCGAAGGGTTCGCCGTCCTCGTTCGAATAGGCGTAGACGACCGTGGCGACGCCGGCCAGGCGCATGGCGGCCATGCACATCGGACAGGGATGGCCGCTTGCGTAGACGGCGCAGCCGCCCAGGTCGGGCGTACCGAGGGCGCGGCTGGCGGCGCGCAGGGCGCTCATCTCGGCGTGGGCGGTCGGGTCGTGGCTGGTGTGGATCTCGTTGACGCCGGTGGCGATCACCGCGCCATCGCGCACCACCAGCGCGCCGAAGGGGCGGCCGCCCTTGCCGACGTTGGCCTGCGCCAGGGCGATGGCTTGGCGCAGGTAAGTTTGTTCGTCGCTCATGCTCTCTTCCTTTCATTGGATGGCATGCGTCCGACTATAGACAGATCAGCTCATATTTGAAAATTAAATATTCGGATAAACTTCATTCATTTCCTGCATGATTTCCGATCTCTTCCGAACGATGCTCGACCCGCGCTTGCTCCGCTCCTTTGCCGCCATCGTCGATACGGGCAGTTTCACGCTCGCCGCCCAGCGCCTGGCGATGACGCAATCGACCATCAGCCAGCAGCTCGCCCGGCTCGAGGATGGCCTGGGCGTGGTGCTGGTCGACCGCGCGGCGCGCCCGATCAAGGCGACGCCGGCGGGCGAGCGTCTGCTGGGCTATGCGCGCCGGATCCTGGCGCTGCAGGAAGAAGCGCAGGCGGCGCTCGGCGATCCGGCCGGCACCGCGCCGATCCGGATCGGCGTGCCCGAGGACATCGCCGGCAGCGAGATGGCGCAGGTCTTCCACGACTTCACCCGGCGCCACCGCGAAGTCCACCTCGACGTCACGGCCGGCCTGAGTCGCGACCTGACGCGCGCCTACCGCGCCGGCGAATTCGACATCCTGGTCGCCAAGGAGCCGGCCGCCAGTCCCGACTGCCGCGCCACCTTTCCCGAGGCGCTGGCCTGGTTCGAAAGCGCCGGCGCGGAGGACTGGCCGAATCCAGTCCCCCTGGTGACTTTCCCGCCTGGCGGCCTGTACCGCGACGCCATGTTCGAGCGTATCGAGAGCGAACGGCTGCGCTGGTACATCGCCTTCTCGGGCAGCAGCCTGCACAACGTCCTGGTCGCGGTGGAGGCCGGGCTCGGCCTGTCGCTGCTGCCCAGGGCCGCCGCTGCCCGCTACCGCGTGCGGCCGTATGAACGCTTTCCCGACGAGCCGGCGATCGCGGTGTCGATCTACGCCTGGGAGAACACGGGGCTGGTTGCCGAACTGGTCGAAGGAATACGCGCGGTGCTGGCCGACAGGCAGGCGCGGTTCGGATAGGCGGGGGAAGGAAGTGGAGTGGAGCGGGTGAAGGGAATCGAACCCTCGTCTTAAGCTTGGGAAGCTTCAGCTCTACCATTGAGCTACACCCGCGTTGCCAGCATTCTAAGCGTGTTTGTGCCGCTTTGGCTAGTTCAAGCGCAACGCAGCAACCCGGCCCGGCGCGCAAGCCGGGCCGGCGCAGGTATCGTCATGCGGCCCGCATGGCCAGCCGCGCAGCCGCTTGCGGTGCGATGGCCGTGCGCGTGGCAGGCTGCGCCTGGGCGTCGCCGCCGATCCGGAACTCGCCCACCAGCGCCACCAGCGTGGCCGCCTGCTGCTGCAGGCTTTCCGCCGCCGCCGCCGCTTCCTCGACCAGCGCCGCGTTCTGCTGGGTCACGCCGTCCATCTGCACGATGGCCTGGTTGACCTGGCCGATGCCGGTGCTCTGCTCCGCACTGGCCGCGCTGATCTCGGCCACGATGTCGCTCACGCGGCGCACGCTGGCCACCACGTCCGCCATGGTCTTGCCGGCTTCCTCGACCAGCATGGTGCCGGTGCTGACCTTGTCGACCGAATCGCCGATCAGGACCTTGATCTCCTTGGCGGCGGCGGCGCTGCGCTGGGCCAGGTTGCGCACTTCGGTCGCCACGACCGCGAAGCCGCGGCCCTGTTCGCCGGCGCGCGCCGCCTCCACCGCCGCGTTCAGCGCCAGGATGTTGGTCTGGAAGGCGATGCCGTCGATGACGCCGATGATGTCCACCACCTTCTTCGACGATGCGCCGATCGACGCCATCGTGGTCACCACCTGGGCCACCACCTCGCCGCCGCGTCCGGCGATCTCGCTGGCCGATGCGGCCAGCTGGTTGGCCTGGCGCGCATTGTCCGCGTTCTGCCGCACGGTGCCGTTCAGCTCTTCCATCGAAGCGGCCGTTTCCTCCAGCGCGCTGGCCTGCTGCTCGGTGCGCACCGACAGGTCGGCATTGCCCTGGCGGATTTCGTTCGACGCGATCGCCACGGCGTCGGAACTGGTGCGCACGCGCCCCAGCACGTCCTCGATCTTGGCCACGAAGCCGTTGAAGCCGCGCGCGATGTCGGCCAGCTCGTCGTTGCCGCGCACGGCCAGGCGCACGCCCAGGTCCGCGTTGCCGCCGGAGAGGTCGGTCATGGCGTCGCCCAGCACGCGCAGCGGGCGGGTCAGGCGGCGCAGCACGGCCACCATCACGCCCACGGCGGCCACGGCGCACAAGACCGACACCAGCGCCGCGTAGCCGGCCAGCTCGCGCGCCGGCGCGGTCGCCACGCTGTGCGGGAAGGCGAGCGAGATCGCCCACGGCGCCATGTCGTCCTGCACGCGCAGCGGCTGCAGCAGATGCACCACGCCGCGGCCGTCGATGTAGTCGTAGGGCTTGCCCTGCTTGAGCGCGTCCAGCGCGGCGGCCGGCAGATCCTCCGCCTTCTTGCCGTTCAGGGCATGGTCCTGGTTGCTGGCGTACAGGCCGCCGTTCGAGATCAGCGCCAGCGTGCCGCCCTCCATCACCTTCATGTTGGCCAGCATGGCGCCGAGCGTGGTGAGCTGGAAGTCGCCGCTGACCACGCCCTTGAACTGGCCGTCCACCTTGATCGGGGTCGACAGGGTGGCGATCACGACATCCTTGCCGTTGATCCGGTACATGTAGGGTTCCGTGAAGTACGCGTGGCCGCTGGCCTTCGGAATGTCGTACCAGTCGTTCCCGCCCGGCGTGGCGACGAACACGATCGGCTCGACGTTCACCTTGCCGTCCGGGGTCCGCGTCCAGTACGGCATGTAGCGGCCGGTGGCGTCGTACAGCGGCTGCCGGCCGGCGAACTCGCCGTCCTTGCCGTCCAGCGCGTTCGGCTCGTAGGCCGCCGCGTTGCCGATGAAGTCTTCCGATCCCACCAGCGTGGCGCGCACCACGTCGGCCACCTGCGCCCGGCTCAGGGGCTGCTGCGCCGCCTGGGTCGATTGCAGCACCGTGGCGACGCTTTTCAACGATGCCAGGTTGGCGGCCAGCTGGCTCCTGAGCCGCGCCGCTGCTTCCTGGGTCAGCGTGCGCGCCTGGCGCATGGCCGCTTCCTCGGCGCTCTGGCTGCTCTTGACCGCGATGAAGGCCGAGGTCGCGCCCAGGCTCGTCACGACAAGCAGGGTGGCGGTGGCGCAGATCTTGGCGCTCAGGGACATCGAACCCAGGGACAGGCGGCGCGCGCTGTGCGCCTTCGATTGGTCGGTCATGCTGGTCTCTCTCGTTCTCAGAAGGTACGGGCAAGGTTCACGGCGAACGTGCCCTTGGCGGGATTCGAATAGGCGACGGCGCCGTCCGCGCGCGCCACGCCGGTCGTGTAGCGGTCGTAGGCATCGGTGGCGCCCCAGGCGCGGGTGTAGGCGGCGGCGATGCTCCAGCCGCCGTCGAAGCTCCTGGTCACGCCCGCCTTGGCGTCGCGCCAGTCCCAGACGGCGTTGCCGCTGCCGGCCACGCGGCCATCGCCGGCGTGCAGGTTCAAGGTATAGCCGCCGCCCAGCGCGACGTTGGCGCCGATGTCGAGGTAGCCGGTGCCGCGCGCCCCGGCGATGCCGAAGAAGTCGCGCGACACCGTCCGGTTGTATTTGCCGTAGAACGGTCCGTACGTCATGCCCGGCACCAGTTCGGTGTAGTCGTAGCGCGTGCCGGTGGCGCCGATGCGTGCGCCCGGATAGCGGTAGTGCATGAGCATCAGGCTGACGCCGACCTGCCCGATGGTAGCGGCATAGCCGCCGTACAGGTCCCACTCGACGCGGCCGCCTTCGACGAAGCGGTCGCTGACGGTGGATGCCCAGGTGCCTGCCGACCAGCCGCTCGGATGCGCATAATCGACACCCAGCTGCAAGGCCGGGCGGCCCCAGGTCTGGCGCATGCCGCGCGAGACGTATTGCGACGCGAAGGTCGCGGTGGTGGTGAGAGACGCGCCTGGGGTAGCGAATCCGGCCGCGTCACCGGCATGCGCGGCGGGCAGGGCCAGTAACAGCAAGGGAACCGGCAGCAGCCGGGAAAGCGGGAAAGTAAGTGCGAAAGTAAGCGGCGGAATCATGGGGCGTCTCGTCATCTCCAGCGAAAGACAGGACGCCTTCCGCTTGCTCAGCAATTAGTGCCGTGTGGAAATTCTACGAGACGATTGTGATTATTCACGAAAATGTAAATTTTCGATAACGAGATTTTGTGGCTATGTACGTCGCCTACGCAACAATCGTTCAATCCGTCGATTTCAGCCGGAACCCGCCAAGGTCCGGCCGGGCGCGCCGCTCAGACCACGAGGTTGTCGGCGATCACCTGCCGGTACCCCTTCTTGTAGGCGACCTGCAGGATGTCGATGTCGTAGCGCCAGTTGGCCTCGACGATGACCGGGCCGTCGTCGGTGATCGCCACGTCCCAGCCGACCGTGTACAGGCTCTCGATCGAATGATGGGCCTTGGTGACCAGGTCGACCACCTCCTGCCAGTAGGGCAGCTGCACGCCGACGATGGTCTTACCGGTGCGCGGATGCGCCAGCACGTCGGTCATCTTCGGCCAGGTGCGCGAGCGCGAGGCGCGTACGCCGATCAGTTCGCCGGTGTCGGAATCGATGGCGCCGACCAGGTTGCCGCTCGAGCCATGTGTAAAATTGTCGGTCTCGCTGTCGCCGACGATGATGCGCAGGCAGGAGCCGATGACCTTGATCTCGCTGCCCTTCCTCACCGTGCAGATGCGCACCGTCGACAGGCCTTTGGCCTGGGTGATGTTGCGGATCACCTGGTGGTTGATCATCTTCGGCTGCACGATCAGCGCGCGGGTGTACTCCAGGGCCGACTGGCAGTAGGTGAAGAATTCCTCGTAGGTGCCGCTGTTGCCGGCCCAGTGCAGGCCGAAATCGTCCACGCGCAGCGAGAAGGTGCCCTTGCCGTGCGAGCCGTTGCTCGGCTTGAAGAAATACTGGCCCGGCACCAGCAAGCGCGCCAGTTCCCCGGCCGAATTCAGGTGGGGAATGATGCCGCCGTTCGACGGCTGCTTCGTCACCAGCGCCAGGATCGGGATGGTGCGGATGCCGTGGGCGTGGCAGTGCTCGAAAAAGCGCGACTTGTCGTCGGCGATCTGGCGCGCTTCCTTCGAGGTGATGGCCGCGTATTTCGCCTTCAGCGGTTCGTTGATCAGGTAGTCGGACCAGCTCCGCTTCGGCGTGCTCGCCAGGCGGTACAGGGAAAAGTCCTTGGCGCCGATGCCGTACGCCGTGCGGGCATGGATCGGCCCCCAGATCAGGTGGACGTCCGACAGCTTGCGGATCGACGACAGCGCGTACATTTCGGCGCGCGCGTAATCCGAGAGGACCTCGGCGACACGGGATAACTTCATGCTCTACCCTTTTCCACTGGTTGTTCTGATGGCGCGAGCTGGTTCCTGCCGATGACAGAACTGCCAGGAATCCATGTCGCGTCGTCAGTAATGATAGCGCAATGGCAAGTATTTCAGGTGCACGGTAGGCGTGCGCGGCGGTAGCGCGGAAAAGTGTGGTGGGATGGGGACGGTTTTACCGACAAATGCCCGGACAATACCGTCGGGTCTTTCAGTTCGGCTTTTCGACCGTGTAGCCTTTGGCCTTGAGCCTGGCCAGCGTGCCTTGCGGCGACAGCACGTCCTTCATGCTCAACAGGGCAAAGGTGCTGGTGTTGTTTTCCAGCGCTCGCTCGGCCGCGGCCAGCCAGCTGTCGCGGGCGCGCTGCTGCATCGTCAGCAGTTCCGGCTGCAGCTTCGTGATGGCGCTGCTGAGGAAGGCGTTGTTGCAGGCGGTCTCGCGGTCGGAGTAATCGAGTTTCTCGATGGCGTCGAGTTCGCCGACGGCCCAGGCGTTGGCCCGCGTGCGCATGGCTTCGATATCGGTTTCGAGCTGGCTGATCGTCGCGGCCAGGCAAGGCACGTCTTCCATCGCGCCCTTCTTGAATTCGCGCGCCGCCTTGCCCGGCTCCTTGAGTTCGACCTGGATCTTGTTCGAGGTGTATTTGATCTTGTGCTGGTTGGCGAGCTTGCCCAGCGCTTCGCGCAGGTCGGGGCCCTTGTGCAGCCCGGCCTGGACCTTGGCGCGGTGGTACAGTTCCTGAGCCACGAAGACCGGGCGCTCGCGCTCGATATCGTCATCGTCGCCGAAATATTTCTGCTTCAACGGCGCCCAGCGCGCGTACAGGTCCGGCGGCAGCACGTCCTTCAGCGTGGCGCCGTCCGGATTCTTCTTCAGGCCGATGAGGAAGGGCAAGGCGCCCAGGCCGCCACCCCAGCCGACCTGCACCCCACCGGTCGGCGCGCCCAGGAATTCCTGCGATTGCGCGATCTTGCGCTCGACTTCCTTCGAACGCCATTCCATGCCCTTCGGCAGTGGATCGTGGATGCCGAACACCCACATCACATGATCGCCCTTCGACACTTTCCACAGGCCGGGCCCGGGACGCTGGCCCGAGACGAGGATGGTCTGCGGGACCGGTTCGCCGGCGGCATCGGTCGGCGCGGTGGCCGCCGTGGCGGCTGCAGGCGCCTCCGGCTCGGCCGCGGGCGCGGTCTGCGCCACGGCCGGCAAGGTCAGGAAACACAGGGTCAATGCGGGCAAGGCGCGTTTCAACATGGTGGCATCCCTTTTCTTGTTTAATGAGGGCATTGTCATTGCGCCAAGCAATATAAGCAAGGAACAAGATGTTACAAGAGGCATATGCATGCTTGGTAGCTGTGCCGCCCTGAAGCGGGCGCCAGTCGCGTCATGCCGATCCGCCAAGCCAGCCGCATTGTTGCGTCATGTCGGCACAAATATTTCCCAAATCCATCAAGATCCGACGCCAGCGGCCGTTATCCAGTCTGATACCGCGCCCGTTTGCGCACCGAATACTTACCGGATCCGTCATGAAACTCGTCGCTGTCCTCGCCCTTGCCGCCTCCACGCTGCTGACCGCATGCGGCACCGTGCGCACGTCCTCCTTCTCCGCCCAGCCGGCCGCGGGTGCGCCAAGCACCGTCATCACCCTCACCGCCACCGGCTACGGCGCGGTCAACACCGCCGGCTGCCAGGGCGATTGCGAGCGCGTCTCGCCGGCCCAGCGCAAGCTGCTGGCCATGCGCGCCTCGCGCCTGGACGCCTACCGCGCGATGGCCGAACAGGTGTACGGCGTGCGCGTCGAGGGCGGCAGCACGGCCGGCTCGCTCGCGCTCAAGGACGACAGTTTCAAGGTGTATATTGACGCCTTCATCCGTGGCGCGCGCGTGACGAATACCGCGCAGCGCGAGGACGGCACCTACGAGACGACCGTGGAGATGGATTTCGACCCGCATGCGGCACAGTACCAGCCCCAAGGCGCCACCCAGCCGGCCGTGGCCAAGAACGCCCGCACCATGGTGGGCAACGCCGGCCCCGGCGCTGCCTATGGCGCGTCGTTCTACCATGCCCAGTAAGGCAGCAAATTTCCTGCGCGCTGCCCTGTTTGCGCGGCTGATTGCGCCGCTGTTTGCGCTCCTGGCTGCGCTGCACGGCGGAACCGCCTTCGCCGCGCCGGCCGAAGCCGAAGGCGTGGCGCTGGTGGCCGAAGGCGGCGTCGCGCGCGCGCGCCAGGTCGCGATCCGCGACGCGCTCGAGCAGCTCGGCCTGCGCAGCGCCGCGCGCGTGGACGTCGCCGCCGGCGCCGGCACGCGCGGCAAGACCCTCGACAGCAGCCGCATCCAGCCGGCCGCCGAATTCGACCGCTACAGCATTGTGCGCGAGTGGCAGACCGGCCAGTTGCTGCACGTGCGCGTCCAGGTGAAGGAAGAGGAAGCCCGTCCGCGCGGCAACCTCAATCTCGGCTACCGCAAGAAGATCGTCGTCACGCCCTTCCACCTGCGCAGCTCGCCCCAGCTCGACGACGTCGACGACATCGCCACCCGCCTGCCGCAGGAACTGCTGCGCCGCCTGAGCGGCAGCGGCAAGTTCCTCGGCAAGGACAGCCCCTACGTGATCGCGCCCGGCGCCAGCGGCCCGGCGACCGACGTCGCCGCGGTGCGCCGCATCGCCACGATGCACGACGCCCAGTTCGTCATCGCCGGCGAGATCGTCGACGCGAGCAAGTTCGGCAAGCCCGCTTATTACGGATTGATCAAGAAGGATGCGCGCCGCATCGAGATCGCCTTCTACGTCTACGACGGCCTGTCCGGCGCCCTGGTCGCGCGCCGCACGGCAGTGGCCGAGGGCGTCGGCGAGCAGCGCATCGGCCGCGACAAGCCTTTTGGCAGCGCCAGCTTCGCCGCCACGCCGTTTGGCGGCGCGATCCTGCGCGCGCTCGACGAAGGCGCCGACCAGATCGCCCAGGACCTGGCGCCGCTGCCCTTCATGGCGAAGGTGGTGCAGGTGCAGGGCGAGCGCGTCTTCATCGACGCCGGCAGCACCTCCTCGGTGGCGCCGGGCGACCAGCTGGTGGTCTACCGGCTTGATGCGCGCCAGCAGGTCTACGGCAGCGATCCGCTGGCGCCGCTCGGCACGGTGGAAGCGCCGGTGGGCACGCTGTCGATCGTGCAGGTGCAGCCGGGGTTCGCGATCGGGAAGCTCGATCCGCCGGCCTCGGCCAAGCAGGTCAGCGCGGGCGACCTGGTGCGGTTCGACGTGGCGCTGGCGCCGGCCGAGAAGGATGCCGGGCGCTGAATCGTAGGGTCGGCACCTGTGCCCACGCGGTGCAAGGGCGCCAAGTCGAACATTTCTTCGTCATGCAAGCGGTGACTTGATGCCGCGTGCAAGCGCAAGCTCCACCCCTTGCCGCTGCCGTACCGCGTGGACACAGGTGTCCACCCTACGCCTTATTCAAAGTCCGTGGCAAGATCATCAGCAAGTGCTTGCCACTGTCGTACCGCGTGGGTTCGAGAACCCACCCTACGGCCTCCTCTAACGCCGCGTGCGAGATTCAGTGCGTAATATCGTAGGGTGGACACCTGTGTCCACGCGGTACAACGGCTCCTGGTCGAACATTCTTTATATCGACAAGCACTGATTTGAGGCCGCACGCTGGTTTCGTCGTTCGTAGGGTGGGTTCTTGAACCCACGCGGTGCAACGGCTGCGAGTTGAACATTCCTTTTTGTCAGCTCGCATCCATTTGAAGCCATCGGCAAGATCATTCTCAGACGCTTGCTAACTTCGTACCGGTGGGTTCGAGAACCCACCCTACGTCCTGTTTTGAGGCCACGAGCGAGATCATTCGTCGCTTGCCGGCGCCGTACCGCGTGGGCTCAGGAGCCCACCCTACGCCTTCCTCGGCGTCCGTGATTGCCGATACCGATGGCTGAACGCCGTCATGTAAAACACATCACGCCGGCGGCGCTTCCGGCGGCCTGCTCAGCAATTCATGCGCCAGCTTCAGGCCGTCGACCATCACCTTGAACGCCTCGCGCTTGGCCTCCTCGTCGGGCACGCGCAGGATGTATGAAGGGTGGTAGACCGTCACCACCCACCTGCCCTCGTGCATGATCGGCTTGCCGAGCTTGTCCTTCAGCGTCACGCTGCCGCTGCCCAGCACCGACTTCAAGGCCGTGGCGCCCAGCGCCACGATCACCTTCGGCTTGATCGCCGCCAGCTCCTTGTCGAGCCAATAATGGCAGGCCTCGACCTCGCGCTGGGCCGGGGTCTTGTGCAGGCGGCGCTTGCCGCGCGGCTCCCATTTGAAATGCTTGACGGCGTTGGTGAGGTAGATCTCGCGGCGCTCGACGCCGGCGGCGTCGAAGACCTTGTCGAGCAGCTTGCCGGCCGGGCCGACAAAGGGGTGGCCGGCGAGGTCTTCCTGGTCGCCCGGCTGCTCGCCGACCAGCATGATCGGCGCCTTCTTCGACCCTTCTCCGCCCACGGCCTGGGTGGCGTATTGCCACAAATCGCAGCGCCGGCACTCATCGAGTTTCGAAGGCTGCTGGCGCTCGGGCTGGGCATCGGCCGGGGCGATCGGGATGGTGGCGCCGCTCTTGCGGCCGACCGCCTGGGCCTGGCCGGTGCGGCGCGCACCAAGCGCGGCGTTGGTGACCATCTCGGGCACGATCGCCCCCTCGGGCAGGTTCTTCCAGAAGCGCGAGGGGATATGGCTTTGCATGACCTGGGTGTTCAGGCGCGCCGGGTTGAAAATGCTGCGGTAATAGGTGAGCCAGAGCGCTTCGCCGGCGTCGTCGAGCTCGGCCGCGCTGCTCATCAGGGGGCCGGCGTTGTGCAGGGTGTGGCCGTCCCACAGCACGCTGGCATCGGGCGTGGCGATCATCCAGCTCACATTACCCATGCGGTTCACGAAGTGTTCGGCGACCTGGGGCAGCACGTCGTGACGCGGCTCGAACCAGGCGACGAAGCGCGGCGGGCCGGCGGCCTCGGGACGCTCGCGGAATCGGATGTAGGCATGCATGTCGTGCTCCTCGCGGCGCACCGCCTTTACCATCGAATGCAATCGCGCGCCGTCGGCGTCGGCGGCGGATTGCACGTCGTGCTCGCCCTGGGTCCAGCGCCAGATCACGCGGTAGAGAAAAGCCCAGCGGTCCGGCATGCGACAGCAGGCCGCCGTCTGCAGCATGTCCATCAGCGAGCGCGGCAAGTGCGGTGGCGGTTTCGGTTCGTTCAAGCCGATGGAGGCATTATGCGTGGGCTCGACTGGCGCCGGCGCACCCGAGAACAGGTCGGCCGCGAGCAGGTCCGGCGCACCCGGCTGGCTCCAGGTGACGAGCTCGGGCGCAACGGAATGGATGAGGAGATCGCGCGCGGCGTCGCGCCATTCGGCGAAATTCGCGACCGCCAGCGGCTGGCCGGCGGCAACCGCTGCGGCCGCGCTCATGCCGCCTGCAATTCCGGCCAGAGGTTCATCTGCCGGGGCGCGTCGGCCAGGTGGCGCCGCAGCAGGTCGGAACTGGATTGTCCCTGGGCCGGCTTGTAGTCGGCCGTGACGACGAAGGGGGCGATCTTCTTCATGCTGCAGCGCAGGCGGGATAAGTCTTCCCAGCGCACCCGCCGCACCCGGCGCAGCTCGACGATGCGCTTGGCGTTGCGCAGGCCGATGCCGGGGATGCGGGCGATCATTTCGGCGTCGACCCGGTTCAGGTCCATCGGGAAGTGCTCGCGGTTGGCCAGCGCCCAGGCCAGCTTCGGGTCGACGTCGAGCGCCAGGTTGCCGGCCTTCGGCATCAGTTCCCCGGCCGTGAAACCGTAGCCGCGCAGCAGGAAGTCGGCCTGGTACAGGCGGTGCTCGCGCAGCAGCGGCGGCGGCGCCAGCGGCACGCTCTTCGGGCTTTGCGGGATCGGGCTGAAGGCCGAGTAGTACACGCGCTTGAGTTTATAGCTGCCGTACAGGGTTTCGGCGGTGTTCAGGATGGTGTGGTCGTCGCTGGCGTCGGCGCCGACGATCATTTGCGTGCTCTGGCCGGCCGGGGCGAAGCTCGGCGCCTTCGGCTCCTCGGCCTTTTCGTCGAGCTTGCGGCGGATCGAGCCCATCGCCAGTTTGATCGTGTGCACGTTCTTTTCCGGCGCCAGGCGCGTGACGCTGTCGTGGGTCGGCAGCTCGATGTTCACCGACAGGCGGTCGGCATAGCGCCCCGCCTTCGCAATCAGGGCCGGATCGGCGTCGGGAATCGTCTTCAGGTGGATGTAGCCGCGGAAGTTGTGGTCTTCGCGCAGGCGGCGCGCCACTTCCACCAGTTGCTCCATCGTGTAGTCGCTCGAACGGATGATGCCGGAGCTGAGGAACAGGCCGTCGATGTAGTTGCGCAGGTAGAAATCGTGGGTGAGCTTCACCACTTCGTCGACCGAGAAACGCGCGCGCGGCACGTTCGAGCTGCGCCGGTTGACGCAGTACTGGCAGTCGTAGACGCAGAAGTTGGTGAGCAGGATCTTCAGCAGCGAGACGCAGCGCCCGTCGGGCGTGTAGCTGTGGCAGATCCCCATGCCGGTGGTGGCGCCGATGCCGCCGTCGCTGCCGTCGGAAGCGCGCTTGGGCGCGCCGCTGCTGGCGCAGGAGGCGTCGTATTTGGCGGCGTCCGCCAGGATTTCGAGCTTGTCGGTAAGTTCCATCACGAAAGGTGGAGCTGTATGGATGTACAGTATATACCAGTCGCGTCCCGCGCGGCGCGCGGGTGAGGTTGGGGGACAACAGGTTTGGTTGGGGCGGTGCGGGTTTGCCGTTTGATGCGTTGGCGGATGGCGTACGGTCGGGTTCAAAAAACGACGCCACAATGCGGCGTTTCGCGTGGGCACGGGGTGCCCACCCTACGGTTGGCGTTCTGGCCGCAACACCGTTAACAACGCGATGCTTCCCGTAGGGTGGGCACCTGTGCCCACGCGCTACGTGTTCATCCATGCACCCGCAGCGGCGGCACATCACCCGCAAACGCCGCCGCGAGTCGCAACCAGGCCAGGCCTTAGCGCACCGGCTTGCCATCCTGGTCGAGCACCACCACCTCGCCCCAGCCCAGCGCGCGGATCCCGGCTTCCACCTTGCGCAGGTCGCCGATCACGATCCAGGTCACCTCTTCCGGCTTGACGAACTTGCCGGCGGCCTGGCCCAGCTGCTGCGGAGTCAGCGCCTTGACGTTGGCGGCGTACTTGCTCCAGTAGTCGTCCGGCAGGCCCAGGTTGACGGTCGCCAGCGCCGCGCCTTCGAGCGCGTTCAGGGTGCCGAAGCGGCCGGCCAGGCGCGAGGTCATGTTGCGCATGATGCTCTCGTACTCGGCGCCGACCAGCGGACGCTCGCCGGCCACGCCCTGCACTTCCTTGCGCACTTCGCGCATCGCCTCGACCGTCTTGTCGGTCTGTACCGGCGCCATAGTGACGAAGCTGCGCTGGCCGCGCACTTCCGACAGGCGCGCGCTGGTGCCGTAGCTCCAGTGCTTGTCCAGGCGCAGGTTGCGGTTCAGACGCGAGGTCGCGATGCCGCCGAAGTTGGTCATCACCGGTTCGATCGCCAGGTCTTCCGGCTGGCCGTAAGGCAGCGACAGCTGGGCGGCGACGATGGTCGACTGCGGCGCGTCCGGCTTGTCGATCAGGTAGATCTTGCGCGGTGCGCTATTCGGCGCGCCATTTACCTGCTTGGCCGGCGCCGTGCCGGCGGCCCACTTGCCGAACGCCGCTTCGAGCGCCGGCAGCAGCTTGTCCATGGTGACGTCGCCGGCCACGACCAGGGTCGCGCTGCCCGGCTTGAACCAGGTGGCGTGCCACTGCGCCAGGTCGTCGCGCGTGATGCCGGCGACGCTGGTTTCGTAGCCGCTGGCCGGCTTGCCGTAGACGTGCTCCTGGCCGTACAGCAGGCCCGGCAGGATGCGCGTCGCCAGGCTGTTCGGCTGCGCCTTCTCCTGGCCGATCTGGGCCACGCGGCGCTGCTTTTGCAGCGCGAACTGGTCTTGCGGGAAGCTCGGCGCCAGCGCCGCCTCGGCCATGATCGCCAGCGAAGGCGCCAGGTTGGCGGCGGTGGCCTGCAGGCGCACCAGCGACTGGTCGGGGCTGGTGCCGGTGGACAGGCTCGCGCCCAGGTTTTCCAGCGCGTCCGACAGCGCAAAGGCGTCGCGCGTCTTCGTGCCCTTGTCGAGCAGGTCCAGGGTCAGCGCGGCGGCGCCGGCTTTCGCGGCGGTGTCCGAGGCGGTGCCGGCGTCCACCGCCAGGGTCGCGTTCACGATCGGCGCGCTGTGGCGCTCGACCAGGATCACCTTCAGGCCGTTCTTCAGCTGGGCGCGCTGCAGGGCCGGGAACTTCACGTCCGGCGCCTCGCCCAGTGCCGGCAGCTGCTTGCGGTCGATGGTTGATTTCGTCGCCGCCAGCTTGGCGAACGGACGCACCGTCATCGTGTAGTGGTTGGCGCGCAGCCAGCGCTGGCCGGCGGCCTTCACGTCGGCCGGGGTGGCCTTGGCCATCTGCTCCAGGCGGTCCAGGTAGGCGTCCGGCGTACCGCCATAGGTCATGCTTTCGGCCAGCACGTCCGAGCGTCCGCCCATGCCGCCCAGGCGCTCGATGCTGCGCGAGAAGCCGGCCAGGCTGCTGGTCTTCACGCGCGCCAGTTCGGCCGCGCTCGGGCCCTTGTCCAGCGCCTCGGCGACGATGGCATCCAGCTCGCGCTCCACCAGCAGCGGGTCGACGCCCGGCTTGACGGTGACGACGATGTTGAAGGTGCCGCCCAGCTCGGCGTCGTTGACGTAGGTGCTGACGTTGGTGGCCAGGCCCTTGTCGTAGACCAGGCGCTTGTCCAGGCGCGCGCTCTTCGAGCCGGCCAGCACCTCGGCCAGCAGCGCCAGGCGCGGCGTGTCGGCGTCCTTCCACGAAGCGGCGTGCCAGCTGCGGTAGATGCGCACCTGCGGCACGTGGTCTTCCATCTCGTCGCGGATGTTGCGCTCGAGCGTAGGGATCCAGGTTTCAAGACGCGGCAGCGGCGGGCCCGGCGGGATCGCGCCGAAGTATTTGTTCACCAGTTCCAGCGCGCGCTCGGGCGTGATGTCGCCGGCCAGCGAGATCACCGCGTTGTTCGGGCCGTAGTAGGTGCGGTACCACTCCTTGATGTCGTCCAGCGAGGCGGCCTGCAGGTCTTCCATGTAGCCGATCGTCGACCACGAATACGGGTGCGAGTACGGGTACATCTTGGCGGAGACTTCCATGCGCACGCGCCCATAGGGCTGGTTCTCGCCCTGCCGCTTCTCGTTCTGCACCACGCCGCGCTCGCGCTCGAGCATGGCCTGCGAGATGTAGTTGCCGAGGAAGCCCATGCGGTCCGATTCGAGGAACAGGGTGCGTTCCAGCGCCGACACCGGCACGTCCTCGAAGAAGTTGGTGCGGTCGGTGTTGGTGGTGCCGTTGCGGTTGTTCGCGCCGAGGTCGTCCATCGCCTCGCGGAAGCCGTGCGGGTAGTTCTCGGAGCCGTTGAAGAAGAAGTGCTCGAACAGGTGGGCGAAGCCGGTCTTGCCGCGCTTCTCGTTGCGCGAGCCGACGTGGTACCACATGTTGACGGCGACCACGGGCACGCTGTGGTCTTCGTGGACGATCAGGGTCAGGCCGTTCTGCAGGACGAATTTTTTATGGTTGATGGCGTAGGCGGCGCGGTCGAAGGGCGCGGCCTTGACGCTGGCGGCGGTGGCGGCGGGTGCGGCGTGCAGCGGCGCCGTCGCGGTCGCGGCGAAGGCCAGCGACAGCGCGGCGAGGAGCTTCTTGTTCATGGGTCTCCGAAGACGGGTGGTTGTTGTGGGCGGTATTCTAATGGCCGGGCGGCCAGGCGTGCGGAGTTTTACGGGCCGCGATGATGCGGCCGTTCGATCAACCGCGCCGCTGGGTGAGTACTTAGGCGCCTTCGGTAAATACCTGCGCCTGCGCCAGCTGCAGCGGCGCCATCCTGGACGCGATGCGCTTCAGGTAAGGCGCGGCCGCCGGAATGCCGCCCGCCGCCGCCCGGTGCAGCCAGCCATAGGCCTCGACCGGGTCGCACCCGGTGCCCTGTCCGGTCGCGTACATCACGCCGAGATTGAACTGGGCGCGCGCATGGCCCTGGCGCGCCGCGCACAGGTACCAGAAATGCGCGGCCTCGTAGTCGCGTTCGACGCCATGCGCACTGTCGTAGCGCAGCGCCAGCGCGAACTGCGCCGGGGCGTGGCCCTGCTCGGCCGCCTTGCGGTACCAGTCGGTGGCCTCGCGCGGGTCGCCCAGGTCCTCGCGGTCGATCAGGGTGCCGACCATGTGCTGGGCCGGCGCATATGCCTGGGCCGCCGCGCGCCGGTACCATTCGAGCGCGTGCGCCACGTCGCGCGGCACGCCGTTGCCGGCCTCGAAACGCAGGCCGAGGTCGAACTGGGCGCGCAGGTGGCCCTGCTCGGCCGCCTTGCGGTACCAGGCCGCGGCCTGCGCCGGATCGTGCTCGACGCCCTGGCCGGCATCATAGAGCTGGCCCAGGTGGTATTGCGCGGCAGGCAGGCCCTGCTCGCCGGCCTTGCGGTACCAGTGCGCGGCGAGGCCCGCGTCGCGCGCCACGCCCTGGCCGTGCTCGTAGCGCAGGCCGAGGTTGTCCTGGGCGCCGGCGTGGCCCTGTTCGGCCGCGCGCCGGTACCACGCGAGCGCCTTCTCCTCGTCGCGCGCCACGCCATGGCCGCTGTCGAAGACCAGGGCCAGGTTGAACTGGGAACTGAGGTGGCCTTGCTCGGCGGCGCGCTCGTACCAATGAATCGCCTGGGCGCTGTCCTGCTCGACGTCCTGCCCCTTGTCGTAGCGCAGGCCGAGGTTGAACTGGGCCGGGGCGTGGCCCTGCCCGGCGGCGCGGCGCAGCCAGTCCAGCGCCTGCGCCAGATCGCGCTCCACGCCCTGCCCGCTGTCGTAGCGCAGCGCGAGGGCGAACTGGGCGCGCGCATAGCCCTGGGCGGCGGCGCGGCGGTACCAGGTCAATGCCTGTTCCTGGTCCTGGGCGATGCCCTTGCCGCCCTCGTACATCATGCCGAGATTGTGCTGGGCGCCGGCGTCGCCCTGCTCCGCGGCGCGGCGGAACCAGTGCAGCGCCTGGTGCACGTCGGTGGCGACGCCCTGCCCTTTCGCATACAGCCAGCCCAAGTTGTACTGGGCCGGCGCATACCCCTGCCCGGCCGCGCAACCGTACCAGTACAGCGCCTGCTCGTAGTCCTGGGCCACGCCCTGGCCCTTCTGGTACATCACGCCGAGGTTGTACTGGGCCTGCTCCAGGCCGGCGGCGGCGGCCATGCGGTACCAGGCGACGGCCAGCTCGTAGTTCCGAGGCACGCCCTGGCCGTTCACGTACATGAAGCCCAGGCTGTGCTGGGCGCTGGCGACGCCGCGCTCGGCCAGGCCCTTCACGCGCAGGAATTCGGCCGTATGGCGTTCCCCTGCTGCGGGCGCGGTCGTCGCGGTGTCCATGGAAAGCAGAAGGCCTTAGGCGCGGATCGCGCGCACCTGGGTCGCGGGACCGCCCAGGGCCGGCTGCGGCGCGCCCAGCGCCTGCGAACGCAGCACGCCGATGAAGTTCGACAGCGAGATCGGGCGGTAGTAGAGGTAGCCCTGCATGGTCTCGCAGCCGTTGGCCTTCAGGTAGTTGGCTTGCACCTCGGTCTCGACGCCTTCGGCGATCAGGTGCAGCCCGAGGCCGCGCGCGATCGAGATGATCGCCAGGATCACCGGGTAGTGCCCGTTCTCGTCGTGGATCTCCTTCACGAACGACTGGTCGATCTTCATCGTGTGGATCGGGAAGCGGTGCAGGTAGGAGAGCGACGAGTAGCCGGTGCCGAAGTCGTCGATCGCGACCGACACGCCGAGCTGGCACAGTTTGTTCAGCTGCTCGATCGCGTACTGCGGATTGCGGATGCAGATGTTCTCGGTGATCTCGACCTCGATCTGGCCGGGCGAGATTCCGTAGCGCACCAGCGCGCCGCGCATCTTCTCGAAGAAGTCGCCGCGGTCCAGGTATTGCGGAGACAGATTCAGCGACAGCCGCACCGCCTGGCCGCTGGCCAGGTTCCACTGCAGCATGTCGCGGCACAGGGCGCCGATCATCCAGTCCGAGATCGGCAGCATCAGGCCGTTCTCTTCCGCGAACGGCAGGAATTCGCCGGCCGACAGCAGGCCGCGGGTCGGGTGGTTCCAGCGCATCAGCGCCTCGGCGCCGACGATGCGGCCGGTGACGGCGTCGATCTGCGGCTGGTAGTACATCTCCAGTTCGTTGTGCTCGAGCGCGCGGCGCAGCGCCTGCTCGAGCGCGATCTTCTGGTGCGACACGTCGAGCATCGAGTCGTGGTAGAAGCTGTGGCCGTTCTTGCCCAGCGCCTTGACCTGGTACATCGCGATGTCGGCGTGGCGCAGCAGTTCGTCGATCGATTCGCCGTCGCCCGGATAGATCGCAATGCCGATCGAGGCCGAGATGTGCACCTCGTGGCCGTCGAGATCGAAAGGCTTGTGCAGGCACTCGAGGAACTTGTCGGCCACCATGCGCGCGTCGTCGCGGTCGCGCAGTTCCGGCAGCACGATGGTGAACTCGTCGCCGCCCTGGCGCGCCAGGGTGTCGCCCTTGCGCAAACACTCCTTCAGGCGCACCGCGACCTGCTGCAGCAATTCGTCGCCCTTGACGTGGCCGAGCGTGTCGTTCACGAGCTTGAAGCGGTCGAGGTCGATGAACATCACGGCGAGCTCGGTCTGCTTGCGCTTGGCCTGGATCACGGCCAGGCCGAGACGGTCCTTGAACAGGATGCGGTTCGGCAGGTCGGTCAGGATGTCGTGGTAGGCCTGGTAGGAGATGACCTCTTCCGCGCGCTTCCTGTCGGTGATGTCGCGCGCGACGCCGTAGGTGCCGAAGAACTCGAGCTTCTTGACCTCCTGGTCGGGCACGTGCATGCCGATCGAATTCAGCGAGATCGTCATCAAGGTGTTGTTGAAGGTGCGGTCGCCGCTGTTGCTGAGCTTACCGGTGGCGCCGCGGCACTTCAGGCGCAGCTCGACGTTGCGCGATGCGCGTTCGTCGACCCGTCTCTCGTTGAACACGTAGCGGGCGCGCTCCAGGTCCTCGTCGTGCACCAGGATCGAGTAGTGCTTGCCGATCAGCTCGTCGCGCGTGAAGCCCAGCAGCTGGTAGGCGCGGTCGTTCACGAAGGTGAAGCGGCCTTCGTGGTTCAGGGTGTAGATGATGTCCGGCGAGCTGTCGACCAGGTAGCGGTACATCTTCTCCGAATTTTCCAGCTGGTTGGCGATGCGCGCATTGCTTGCTGCCAGGCGGCGCTGTTCGAGCGCGTTGCCGACGGTGGTCAAGAGTTCTTCGCGCGCGTAGGGCTTGCGCAGGTAGTCGTAGGCGCCGCGCTTCAGGGCGCCGATCGCGGCGTCGATGCCCACTTCCCCGCTCATCACGATCACGTCGGCATCGATGCCCCTGGCATTGATGAAGTCCATGATTTCGTGGCCGCCGATGTCCGGCAGGCGCAGGTCGAGCAGCACCAGGTCGAAGCGCAGGGTCGACAGGTGGGCGATCGCCTCGCTGCCCGAGCTGGCCGTGGTCAGGTGATAGTCGCGGTCGCGCAGCAGTTCGTAGAGCGAGGCCAGCAGGCGCGGTTCGTCGTCCACGAGCAGCAGGCGGGGCTGCTCGGCGATGCCGGGCAGCCCCGCCGGCGTGTCGGGCATCCCGGCCGGAGCCTCCGCACCCTGGAACATGGCTGAAGTTGCGCTGGCTGAGTACACGTTTGTCATACCTTATACAGAACCCAGGGCGCGCGCCGGCAGGGCCGGCGCGGCGCTGGCGCCGGACCATGCCGGCAGCAGAATTTCAAATGCGGTGCCGCTCCTGCCGCTGCGGCAGGCGATCTGGCCGTTGAGCTTCTTGACCAGGCCGTGCACGATCGACAGGCCCAGGCCGCGGTGCGCGCCATCCTTGGTGCTCTTCACCGCCGAGAACAGGTTGGCCATCACCTCGGGCGCGAGGCCAGGACCGGTGTCGGACACCGTCAGCTCCAGGTAGAGCTTGCGCTCGCGGTGCACGTGGCCGCGGTTGGCGATCTCGATGCGCCCGCCGCCGCTGCCGGCCAGGGCCTCGACCGCGTTCTTCACGAGGTTGACCAGGATCTGCTTGAGCGTATCCGCGTCGCCCGCGACCAGGCGCGCCTCGTCGTGCATCGCGGTGACGATCTGGACGTTGGCCGGCACGAACTGGCCGGCGCGGAACAGGCGCACCACATCCTCGACCACCTTCGCGGCGTCCAGCGGACGCGGGCCGCCCTCGGCCGCCGCCGGCTTGATGTCGGCCAGGGTGCCGATCAGCTGGCCGACGCGGTCGATTTCCTCGTTCAACACCGACATCTCGCTGGCCACCGGTTCCTGGCGCGCCAGCTTGCTGTCGAGGACACTGAGGTAGTTCTTGATGATCGACAGCGGGTTGTTCACCTCGTGCAGCACGCGGCGCGACGCCTCGCGGTATTCCTCGGCGACGCTGGCGATCTGGCGCCGCGCCTGGCCGCGTTCGAGCAGCGCCGTCTCCAGCGCGGTCGCGGCCTGGGCGCCGAAGGATTGCAGGAAGCGCTCGCGCTTCTGGCAGGCGGGCAGCTGCCAGGACGCCACGCCGCCGACCAGCACGCCCAGGCAGCGCGCGCCGGCCACCAGCGGCAGGCAAACCAGGCTGTCGGTGCCGAGCATGCGCAGCAACTGCTCTTCCGGCAGGCCGAGCGACTCGCTGCCGCGCTGCAGGTAGGCAGGTTGACGCTCGATCGCCGCGGCGGCGATCGGTCCCCCCTTCGACAACGGGATCGCGAATTCGGCGATGCGCGCCGTGGCCACGCCGGGCGCGCCGACCAGCATCTGGCCGGTCGGGTTTTCGAGCAGGACCACGGTGTTGTCGAAGTCGAACAGGATGCGCGCGCTGCGCGTCATCGATTCGAGCAGCGCGCTTTCGCCCTGCTGGCGCGCGAAGGTCTGGCCGACCTCGGACACCAGCACCAGGTTGCGCACCTCTTCCGACAGGCGCTGCTGGACCGGGTCGACGACTGGCGGCGCATAGGCCGGCGGTGCAAGGATGTCGTCGGCGCCCGCGAGGTCGATGCCGAGGTGGACGGCGGCGCGGTCGACCTGGCGCGCGGCGGCAGCCAGCATCTCGGCGATCTCGGCGGGGGCCAGGCCGCACAGCGCCGCGCCGTCAAGCAGCGCCTGCGTATCGTCCGGATGGCCGGCCATCAGGTGCGCCAGGCGCACGATGCGGATCAGGGGATGGGCCGCCTCCAGGCGCTCGCTCGATTCGTGGTGGTAGAGCACGGCGTCGGCCAGGAAGGAGTCGAGCTGCCAGCGCTCGACCAGCCAGGCGCCCGCTTCGGCGTGGGTGATCTGCAGCGTGCGCTGCTCGACCGCGCACAGGTCCTCGTCGTCGCGCGCGGTGAAGTTGAAGCTGTATTCCTTGGGCGCGGTCGCCAGCAGCGCCAGGCGTCCGACGTTGTGCAGTAGCCCGGCCAGGTAAGCCTCTTCCAGGTGCGGGTAGTCGATGCGGCGCGCGACGTCGCGCGCGATCACGGCCGCGGCTAGCGAGTTCTTCCAGAACGCGCGCAGGTCGGTGCTGCCGGAATGGGGAAAATTATTAAAGGTCTGGAACACCGAATCGCTGATGACCAGGGTCTTGATCATGTCGGTGCCGAGCGACACCAGCGACTGCTCCAGGTTGGCGGTGCGGCTGCCGCGATGGTAGGCCGAGCTGTTGGCGACCGCCAGCAGCTTGGCGGTCATGCCCGCATCCTTGGCGATCAGCTCGGCCAGCTCTTCCATCCCCAGGTCGTCGGCCTGCAGATGCCCGAGCAGCTTCACGAGAATCTGCGGCATCGCCGGCAACCGGGCAACGAGCAGGCGATGACGGATATCCTGGTCAGTTTGGTGCATGGTCTCGATCGCAGATGCCACTGAAAGTTGCGGGGTGGCGCCCCTTTCCTGAGCTACCACAACATGGTATTCACGCATCGTCGAAACAGGACACGCTTTCAACAGTTGTTCCGACGCTAAATTAAGGGTCTTAGCATATATACATTTCTGATCGGGAACAATACTTTCTGTTAAAAGTGTGAGTTTTTCCCCGATGAATGATGTATTTCACCTTCATTTATTGCCGCACTGCAATTGCATAGCCAAATAGACGCGACCCCGGACTGGACACGGTTTTTGTAACCGTCAGTCCGGAACGTATTCCGTAGGGTGGGCTCTCGAGCCCACGCGGATCATGAACACCGGTGACTACACAGGCAACAGCCCCACGACGCTTGCGTAGGGGCTGTTACCAGAACTTTAGCGACCGCTGCGCGCCAGCCTGCGCCGATACTGCCGCGCCACCACCCAGCACGCCAGCGCCGCCAGCGCGAACCCCGCCTGCCCCAGCGCCAGCGCCAGCACCGAATGCGACAGCGCCGGCGCGATCAGGCCCGCCACGATCGCACCGAGCAGGGTCGTGACGAAGGACTGGCAGGACGCCACCGTGCCGCGGATGTGCGGGAACAGGTCGAGCGCGAGCAGGGTCGCGCCCGGCGAGATGATCGAGCTGCCGAAGGTGAAGAAGAACATCGGCAGCACGGTCCACGGCAGCGCCGGCGGCAGGAACAGGTGGTAGCCGACGTTGAAGGCCACGGCGCTGAGCATGAAGCCGAAGCCGATCCATATCTGCTTGGCGAAGCTCTTCTTGCCGGCCATCCGGTTGGCCGCCATCGAGCCGAGGAAGATCCCGGCCACGGTCGGCACGAACAGCCAGGCGAAGCCCGAGGGGCCCAGGTGCAGCTGCTCGGGCAGCATCACGGGCGAGGCCGTGATATACAGGAACAGCCCGGCGAAGTTCAGCGCCGTGATGCCGGCCTTCATGTGGAACAGGAAGGAACCGAAGATGGCGCTGTAGCTCCCCGCCAGGAAGCGCGGGTTGAAGGGCTGGCGCCGCTCCTTCGGCACGGTCTCGGGCAGGTGCTGCCAGCACACCCAGCCCAGCACGATCGTGAACAGGCACAGCGCCAGGAAGATCGCACGCCAGCCGAAGAAAATCACGATCCAGCCGCCCAGCACCGGCGCGATGGCCGGCGCGATCGAGAAGATCATCGTCACCATCGACAGCAGGCGCGCGGCCGCCGTGTCGGAATACAGGTCGCGGATGATCGCGCGCCCGACCACGACGCCGGCGCCGGCCGACACCCCTTGCATGATGCGGAACACCCACAGGTAATGGACCGACGACGCGGCGGCGCAACCGAAGGTGCCGATCGCGAACACCACCAGCGCCACCAGGATCACGTTGCGCCGCCCAAAGGCGTCCGACAGGGCGCCGTGCCACAGCACCATGCCGGCAAAGGCCAGCATGTAGGCGGTCAGGGTCTGCTGCACCTCCAGCGCGGACGCATGCAGGGTCGACTGGATCTGCGGGAAGGCCGGCAGATAGGCGTCGATCGAGAACGGTCCCAGCATCGACAGTCCGGCCAGCAGGGTGGCCAGGCCGCCGGCCGACAGCATCGTGATCTTGCGCGGTTCCGGCAGCGGGACCGGGATCACCGGGTCCTTCGGTAGTTCGTCGGGTTCTGTGGGTGGCAGCATGGGGTCAGTTGGCGTCCGTGTCCGGTGTCGAATCCTGTTTAGGCTTGGCTTCCTCGCGGCGGTTATAGCCCGCCACCATGTCGAAGCGGAACAGGCGGCATTCGAGGGCGCCGTTGAAGAAAGGGGTCTTGCGCGCTTCCTTCAGGCGCAGCAGCTTGGGCAGCGACAGGTCGGCGGTGAACAGGAACACGGTCCAGCCGGCGAAACGCTGCTTGAGCGTGGTGCCCAGCGCCGAATAGAAGGACACGGCCATCTCGTCCTGCGGCATGGTCGAGTCGCCGCGCACGCCGATGCGCTCGCCGTACGGCGGGTTGGTCAGCAGGATGCCCGGCTGGCTAGTCGGTGGCGAGACGTGCTGGGCCTCGATCTGCTTCAGCGGCACATCGAACAGGACGCCGGCGATCTTGAGGTTATGCCGGGTCATGGCCACCATGTCGCCCGAGATGTCGGAGCCGAAGATGGTCGGCTCGCTCGGCAGCGGATTGGCCTTGATCGCGGCCTTCATCTCCTGCCAGGCGTCGCGGTCGAAGTCGGCGAATTTTTCAAAGGCGAAGCGGCGCCGCGCGCCCGGCGGGATGCCCTGCACCATTTGCGCCGCCTCGATCAGGATCGTGCCCGAGCCGCACATCGGGTCGAACAGCGGCACGCCCGGCTTCCAGCCCGACACGCGCAGCATGCCGGCGGCCAGGTTCTCGCGCAGCGGCGCGTCGCCCGTCTCTTCGCGCCAGCCGCGCTTGAACAGCGCTTCGCCCGAGGTGTCGAGGTAGATGATGAAGTTGCGCTGGTCGAGGAAGCCGACGATGCGCATGTCCGGCTCGCGGGTGTCGACCGAGGGACGCTTGTTGAACTGGTCGCGGAAGCGGTCGCAGACGGCGTCCTTGATCTTCAGGGTCGTGAATTCCAGGCTCTTCAGGGGCGACTTGACGGCGGTGACGTCGACACGGATCGTGTGGTGGACGCCGAACCAGTCTTCCCAGGGCTGCTCGAGCACCAGGTCGTAGATGTCGTTCTCGTTGTTGTAGCTGCGCTGGCCCATGCGCATCAGCACCCGCGAGGCGATGCGCGAGTGCAGGTTGATGCGGTAGGAGTCGACCAGGGTGCCGGAGCAGTGCACGCCGCCCGGCACCTGGTTGTGCACCTTCAGCGTGGGGCTGTACTGCTGGGCGATTTCGTTGAGTTCTTCGGCGAGCGCCGCTTCCATGCCGCGCGGGCATGGGCAAAAGTATGACGTCATGGGGGTACCCTTTGTCCGTTAATAAAAAATAATGTGGCTGCAAGCGCCGATCGCTTGCAGCCACGTGTTGGTTCGTTGTTTCTTGTACGGCTAACGCTGCTCAAGGGTGCAAACGGTGGGTACAAGTACCCACCCTACGGCCCGTATCGCATTGTAGGGTGGGTACTTGTACCCACCGTTCAACGCGCGAACCAGCCCTGCGGATGACCTGCCGCCCGAAAAATCAGAACGGCTTCACCACTACCAGGATCACGATCAGGAGCAGCAGGACGACCGGCACCTCGTTGAACCAGCGGTACCAGGTATGGCTGCGCTTGTTCACGCCCGCCTCGAATTTCTTGAGCAGCGAGCCGCAGGCGTGATGGTAGCCGATCGTCAGCACCACCAGCGCCAGTTTTGCGTGCAGCCAGCCACCCTTGATGCCGAAACCCATCCACAGCCAGAGACCCAGCAGCAGTGCCGGCACCGCCAGGATCGAGGTGAAGCGGTACAGGCGGCGCGCCATCAGCAGCAGGCGCGCGGTGGCGACGTTGTTGGTTTCCTGGGCCAGGTTCACGAAGATGCGCGGCAGGTAGAACAGGCCGGCGAACCAGGAGGCGATGAAGACGATGTGGAGGGCTTTGATCCAGAGGTAGAGCATGCGGGTCCTTGTGGTTGTTGTTCCGTTAGCTTTGTCTTGTCAGCTACGTACTTCGCCGTGGCCGAACACCACGTACTTCAGCGAGGTCAGTCCTTCGAGACCGACCGGGCCGCGCGCATGCAGCTTGTCGTTCGAGATGCCGATCTCGGCGCCCAGGCCATATTCGAAGCCGTCGGCGAAGCGCGTCGAGGCGTTCACCATCACGGATGCCGAATCGACTTCGCGCAGGAAACGCAGCGCGGCGCTGTAGTCTTCGGTGACGATGGCCTCGGTATGCTTCGACGAATAACGCTCGATGTGATCCATCGCCTCGTCGATGCCGGCCACCACCTTCACCGCCAGGATCGGCGCCAGGTATTCGGTGCTCCAGTCCTCTTCCACTGCCGCGGCCAGGTGCGGATAGCCGGCCAGGATCGCGCGCGCCTCCTCGTCGGCGCGCAGCTCGACCTGCTTTTCGCGGTAGAGCGCCGCCAGCTGCGGCAGCACGTTTGGCGCGATCGCGCGCGCGACCAGCAGGGTTTCCATGGTGTTGCAGGTGCCGTAGCGGTGGCACTTGGCGTTAAAGGCGATTGGCAGCGCCTTCGCGATGTCGGCCTTGTCGTCGATGTAGACGTGGCAGATGCCGTCCAGGTGCTTGATCATCGGGACCGTCGCTTCCTCGATCAGGCGCGCGATCAGGCCCTTGCCGCCGCGCGGCACGATGACGTCGACGTATTGCGGCATGGTGATGAGCGTGCCGACGGCGGCGCGGTCGGTCGTGTCCACGACCTGGATGGCATCGAGCGGCAGGCCGGCCGCGACCAGGCCCTCGGTGACCAGTTTCGCCAGCGCGCGGTTGCAGTGGATCGCTTCCGAGCCGCCGCGCAGGATCGCCGCGTTGCCGCTCTTGATGCACAGGCCCGCGGCGTCCACCGTCACGTTCGGACGGGCTTCATAGATGATGCCGATCACGCCCAGCGGCACGCGCATCTGGCCGACCTGGATGCCGCTCGGACGCGACTTCATGTTCGAGATTTCGCCGATCGGGTCCGGCAGGGTCGCGATCTGGCGCAGGCCGTCGACCATGGTGGCGATCGCGGCGGGCGACAGCGCCAGGCGGTCGAGCAGCGCCGGCGCCAGGCCGGCGGCGCGCGCGGCGTCGAGGTCGCGCCCGTTGGCCTCGGCCAGGTTGGCGGCGTCGCGCTCGATGGCGTCGGCGATCAGGAGCAGCGCGCGGTTGCGCGTGGCGCCGTCGGCGCGCGCCATCGCCCGCGACGCGGCCCGGGCATTGCGGCCCAGCGTGTGCATGTAGTCGGTGATGTCCATCGTGTTGGTTCCAGTTGCGTTCAAACAGCGGGTAATGAGGCAGGATCGTAGGATGGGCACTCCGTGCCCACGCGTGAACGATGAGCAGACGCGACGCCCGATAGCGTCAACACGGCGCATGCTTTACGCGTGGGCACGGGGCGCCCACCCTACGTCATATCACCGCCAACGCGCGACGAACGATTTACCGCGCCACCCTCAACGCCAGCTGCAGCATCGCATCCCACGCATCCCCCGCGAACTGCTTCGCGCGCAGGCCCTTGACCATCTTGTCGACCTGCGCCGCATCCTGCAGCGCCGCTTCCAGGGTCGGCAGCGACACGCGCCGCAGCGCCGGTTCCATCATGCGCTCGCGCGGGCCCCAGATCCGGTATTCCTTCATCAGCGCGCCGAGGGGCCTGCCCTGCGCCATCCCCGACTTCAATTTTAGCAGTGTGCGGATTTCTTCACTGACGGCCCACAGCACCAGCGGCAACGCCTCGCCCTCGCCCTTCAGGCCGTCGAGCATGCGCGCCAGGCGCGCCGCATCGCCCGACAGCATGGCCTCCGAGAGCTTGAACACATCGTAGCGCGCCACGTTCAGCACGGCGTCGTGCACCTGCTCGAAACTCAGCTTGCCTGGCTCGTACAGCAGGCCGAGCTTCTGGATTTCCTGGTGCGCCGCCAGCAAATTGCCCTCGACGCGATCGGCGATGAAGTCCAGGCTCTGGCGGTCGACGCTCTGCCCCTGGCTGGACAGGCGCATGCCGATCCAGCCCGGCAGCTGGGCGCGTTCCACGTTCGGGATCTCGATGTAGACCGCAGCCTGCTGCAAGGTCGCGACCCAGGACGCCTTGGCCGTCTGCCAGTCGAGCTTGGGCAGGGTGATCAGGGTCAGGTTGTCGGGGGACAGGTCCTTGGCGTAGGCCTGCAGGGCGGCGCTGCCGTCCTTGCCCGGCTTGCCGCCCGGGATGCGCAGCTCGATCAGCTTCTTGTCGCCGAACAGGGACAGCGCCTGGTTCGCGGCCAGCAGTTCGCCCCATTTGAAGGTGCGCTCGACGGTGAGCACGTCGCGCTCGGTGTGGCCCGCCGCGCGCGCGGCGCGGCGGATCTTGTCGGCCGCCTCCAGCGCCAGCAGGTGCTCGTCGCTGGTGATGACGTACAGCGGCGCCAGGCCTTTCGACAGGTGGCCTTCGAGTGCCTCAGGCCGCAGTTGCATCGCTCAATCCTGCTCCGTCAATCAGGTTTTGATCGCCGCCAGGCGGCGGATGATCTGCTGTACCAGGTCGGACTGCATGTCGCGGTACAGCAGCGCTTCCTCGCCCTCTTTCGCCAGCACCTCGTTCTCGCTGAAGGTCAGGTTGCGGTGCAGCGTGATCTCGGTCGGGCCCAGCAGCAGCTGGCCGCTGGCGTCGCGCACCTGGAACACCAGGGTATAGCCGAGCAGGTACTCGCGCACCCGGCCCAGGTTGTTCAGCGACAGGATCGCCTTGTTGCGCGCCTCGGAAACCACTTCGAAACGCGCCTGCGCTTCCTCCGGCTTGTTCACGACGCGGACCGTGTCGAGCGCGCGCAGGTTGCGCTTGAGCTCATTGCCCAGCGGGGAAGTCTCGCCGAAGGCCAGGTGGATGCTCTGGAACGGCATGTTGTACGAACCGTTCGAGCCGCGCAGCTGGAAGCCGCAGGCGGCCAGGACGGTCGCCAGCAACAGGGCGCCCAGGGCGCGCGTCATGAAAAGGGAGGAAGCGCGCATGGGTTACACCACAATGTTGATGAGTTTGCCGGGCACGACGATGACCTTCTTCGGCGTACCTTCCACGAACTTCTGCGCCGCCTCGGAGGCCAGCGCGGCCGCCTCGATCGCCGCCTTGTCGGCATCCTTGCCCACTCTCACCGAGCCGCGCAGCTTGCCGTTCACCTGGATCATCAGTTCGATCTCGGCCTGTTCCAGCGCGCCTGGGTCGACCTGCGGCCACTGCACGTCGAGGATGTCGCCGTAGGCCTTGGCGTAGCCGAGTTCCTGCCACAGCGCGTGGGTGATGTGCGGCGCCACCGGGTTCAGGATGCGCAGGAAGATCGACAGGCCTTCGGCGACGACCGCGTCGCCCGCCGCACCTTCGGCCAGCTTGCTTGACTCCAGCGTGTTGAGCATCTTCATGCAGGCCGAGACGACCGTGTTGTACTGGATGCGCTTCAGGTCGTAGTCGGCCTGCTGCAGCACCTTGTGCACTTCGCGGCGCAGGGTCTTGTGCGCTTCGTCCAGGGTCGCGGCGCCGTCCTGGTTGGCCAGCGCGGCGGCGATGCGTTCGCGCTGGGCGTAGCCATAGGCCCAGACCCGGCGCAGGAAGCGGCTGGCGCCTTCGACGCCGCTGTCCGACCACTCCAGGGTCTGCTCCGGCGGCGAGGCGAACATGGTGAACAGGCGCGCGGTGTCGGCGCCGTACTGTTCGATCTGGGCCTGCGGGTCGATGCCGTTGTTCTTCGACTTCGACATCTTCTCGGTGCCGCCGATGTCGACCGGCTGGCCGTCGCTCTTCAGGGTCGCGCTCTGCGGGCGGCCCTTGTCGTCGAACACCAGCTCGACGTCCGCCGGGTTGAACCAGGTCTTCTTGCCGGCTGCGTCTTCGCGATAGTAGGTCTCGTTCAGCACCATGCCCTGGGTCAGCAGGTTGACGAATGGCTCGTCGAACTTGACCAGGCCGAAGTCGCGCATGACCTTGGTCCAGAAGCGCGCGTACAGCAGGTGCATGACGGCGTGCTCGATGCCGCCGATGTACTGGTCCATCGGCATCCAGTAGTCGTTGCGCTCGTCGACCATCTTGTCGTTCGAGCCCGGCGAGGTATAGCGCATGTAGTACCACGACGAATCGATGAAGGTGTCCATCGTGTCGGTCTCGCGGCGCGCAGGCTTGCCGCACTTCGGGCAGTCGCACTTCAGGAACGCTTCGTCCTTGTTCAGCGGGTTGCCGGTGCCGTCCGGGACCAGGTGCTCGGGCAGCACGACCGGCAGGTCGGCTTCCGGCACCGGCACCGCGCCGCAGTCGCCGCAGTGGATCATCGGGATCGGGGTGCCCCAGTAGCGCTGGCGCGAGATGCCCCAGTCGCGCAGGCGGAAGGTGACCTTCTTGTCGCCCAGGCCTTGCGCAGCCAGGTCGCCGGAGACGGCGTTGACGGCGGCGATGTAATCCAGGCCGTCGTACTTGCCCGAGTTGATGACCTTACCGTTTTCCTTGTCGCCGTACCACTCCTGCCAGGCCTCGAGCGAGAACTCCTGGCCTTCGACGGCCACCACCTGCTTGATCGGCAGGTCGTACTTCTTTGCGAACGCGAAGTCGCGCTCGTCATGGCCCGGCACGCCCATCACGGCGCCGTCGCCATAGGTGATCAGGACGTAGTTGCCGACCCAGACCGGAACCTGCTCGCCCGACACCGGATGCGTGACGAACAGGCCGGTCGGCATGCCCTTCTTCTCCATCGTCGCCATGTCGGCTTCGATGACCGAGCCCTTCTTGCACTCGGCGATGAAGTCGGCCAGTTCCGGATTGTTCTTCGCGGCGTGCTGGGCCAGCGGGTGCTCGGCGGCGACAGCGCAGAAGGTCACGCCCATGATGGTGTCGGCGCGGGTGGTGAAGACGTAGAGCTTGCCGTCGTTGATCAGCTCACCGGACTCGCTCATGATCACGTGCGGGAAGGCGAAGCGCACGCCGGTCGACTTGCCGATCCAGTTGGTCTGCATGGTGCGCACGCGCTCCGGCCAGCCCGGCAGCTTGTTGTCGACGTAGTCCAGCAGCTCGTCGGCATAGTCGGTGATGCGCACGTAGTACATCGGGATCTCGCGCTTTTCGATCAGCGCGCCCGAACGCCAGCCGCGGCCATCGACGACCTGCTCGTTGGCCAGCACGGTCTGGTCGACCGGGTCCCAGTTCACGGTGCCGGTCTTCTGGTAGATGATCCCTTTTTCCAACATCTTCAGGAACATCCACTGGTTCCACTTGTAGTATTCCGGCTTGCAGGCGGTCATTTCGCGCGACCAGTCGATGGCCAGGCCCATCGATTCCATCTGTTTCTTCATGTGCGCGATGTTCGAATAGGTCCACTCGGCCGGCGGCACGTTGTTCGCCATCGCCGCGTTCTCGGCCGGCATGCCGAAGGCATCCCAGCCCATCGGCATCAGCACGTTGTAGCCGTTCATCCGCAGGTAGCGGTACATCACGTCGTTGATTGTATAGTTGCGCACATGGCCCATGTGCAGCTTGCCGGACGGGTAAGGCAGCATCGAGCAGGCGTAATACTTGCCCTTCGGGAAACGTGGGTCGTTCTCGACGGCCTTGTAGGCGTCGATCGACTTCCAGTATGCCTGGGCGGCCTGTTCAACTTCGGCTGGACTATATTTATCTTGCATGATGTTCTGCGGACGAAATTTGGAGGTGGAACGGGACATTATACTGGTTCATCTTGCACTGCGGCGAAGCGGGGCGGCTGTGTTGGGCGGCCACGTAGGGTGGGCACTCCGTGCCCACTCTTTGCGCACCTGGCCGGCAGTCGGAGGCGGCGATGCACTGCCCCGCGGCGTGTGCAAAAAATACGAACCGCGACGACATTGGCGTGAGCCGGCCGCCTTAGTTTTTGACGCCAAGCACCGGATAAGGCGCCTGTCCGTCGAGTTCGCGAAGAAAACCCTGCTCCAGGTAGCCCGGGATCTTGCCGAATTCGGCCAGCACGCGCCTGCGGAATTCCTCGTGCTCGTGCCAGCGCTCGGCCGGCAGGCCGAAATAGTTGACCGCGCAGGCCGACATCGTCACCTCCGGCCAGTGCCGCGCCAGGGTCATCAGGTAGCGCCGCATCGCGCAGACCTTGCCGATCGCAAGCACGCTGTCGACCTGGTCCAGGCCCATGGCCTGGGCTACCCGGCGCCGGCCGAGGATGACGTTTTCGCCTGTATTCGTGGCTTCGGTTTCGAGGATCAGGATGGATTGCGGCACGCCCAACTGGACCAGGCGCTCGGCGATGACGAGGGCTTCGGGCTGGGGATTGCCGGCGGTGGCGCCGCCCGAAACCAGCAGTTTGCGGAACATGCCGGCTTGCCACAGGGCGCAGGTCTCCTGGCAGAATTCCTCGATGCCGTGGCGGGTGCCGAACAGGAAGCCCAGCGCGGATGGCTGCGCCGGCAGGGGCGGCATGACGTAGCGGGAGATGCGCAGGAGGTCGTCGGCGGTCATGGGCGTGTGCGTTGTTGCGGTGCCTCGTCGGGGTATGCATCAGCCTGTGGAGCTGCTGCTGCCCCTGGTATTGGTGTGCATGATCCGCGTGGGCTCGAGAGCCCACCCTACGGGTGACGTTCCGGGCCGTTTGCAAGCAAAAAGCGTGACGTTCCGGGCCGTTTGCGGGAAAAAGACCGGGGCGCCGCCGCTTTTCTAGCGCAGCACCAGCTTCAGGGCCGGCTTTTCGCCGTAGTCCTCGTAGCGCTCGTTGATGCCGCCGACACAATAGGCGATTTCCTCGACCAGGTCGGGCAGGCGCTGCTGCAGCGCCTGCCCGTCGGTGATGACGATCTCCAGCACCTCGTTCGGCTTGAGGCGGAAAGCCGTCATGTTCTCGTCGTCGCGCAGGTAGCTGAGGCAGTCGACCCAGGCGTCGATGGTGTCGGCGTAGGACTCGGGAAAGCCGAAGGCGCGGCGGCTCTCGGCGTGGAAGGCCGCCTCGTCGACGATGGCGGCGCCGTTCAACTGTACGCTGGCCATGTCAGCCCTTCAGGCCCAGCACGTCCTGCATGTCGTACAGGCCGGCCGCCTTGTCGGCGATGAAGCGGGCGCCGCGCAGCGCGCCGTGGGCGTAGGTCACGCGGCTGCTCGATTTATGGGTGATCTCGATGCGCTCGCCGGTGCCGGCGAACAGCACGGTGTGGTCGCCCACGATGTCGCCGCCGCGCACGGTGGCAAAGCCGATGGTCGACGGATCGCGCTCGCCGGTCACGCCCTCGCGGCCGTAGACGGCGCAGTCCTTGAGGTCGCGGCCCAGGGCGTCGGCGATGACCTCGCCCATCTTCAGGGCGGTGCCGGAGGGCGCGTCGACCTTGTGGCGGTGGTGGGCTTCGATGATCTCGATGTCGTAGCCTTCGGCAAAGCTCTTCGCCGCCATTTCCAGCAATTTCAGGGTGACGTTCACGCCCACGCTCATGTTGGGGGCGAACACCACCGCGGTCTTCTCGGCGGCGGCGCGGATCGCGGCCTTGCCTGCCTCGTCGAAGCCGGTGGTGCCGATCACGATCTTGATGCCGTGCGCGGCGCAGTAGGCGAGGTGCTGCAGCGTGCCTTCCGGACGGGTGAAGTCGATCAGGCAGTCGGCGCCGGCCAGGGCGCGGTCGAGGTCGGACTGGATGATCACGCCAGCCAGCTGGCCCGAGAAGGCGCCGGCATCGGTGCCGATGAAGGGCGAACCGGCGACGTCGAGCGCGCCGGACAGGGTGGCGTCGGGCGAGGCGGCGATCGCCTCGATCAGCATGCGGCCCATGCGCCCGCTGGCGCCGGCGACCGCGATTTTCAGTTGCGTCATGACAGTCTTACTGGATATTGGTATTGGCCGGGGCGGCGTTGGTCACCGGGGCGACCGGCCGGGTCGGCGCATTCTTTTTCGGGAACTTGGACGGGCCGGCAATGCGATCGATGTACTCGCGCTCGGTCGGCAGGTTGCCGCCGTCGAAGCGCTCGACGACGTTGTCCTTGAAGTAGACGGTCACGCGGCTGGTGGTCAGTTCGCCGTTGCCGCGCGCCAGGTAGAAGGGGTAGTCCCAGCGGTCGGCATGGAACATGTCGGCCAGCATCGGCGAGCCGAGGATGAAGCGCACCTGGTCGCGGGTCTGGCCAACTTTCAACTGGTCCAGCATTTCCTGCGAGACGAAATTACCCTGCTGGATGTCCGGACGGTAGGGCGAGAATATCCACAGGAATTTCTGCAGCTTGGTCACCCTGGTCGTCTGGGCGCCGGCATTCGCGAGCGCGGCCGCCTTGTCGGCATCGGATTCCACTGCCGCCGCCTCGGTGCTGACCGGCGCGGCCGGCTTGGTCTGGTTGCGCCAGGATGCGCAGCCGGACAGCAGCAGCGTGCATGCGAGGCCCGCGGCGAGCGCAGCCCGGGCATAAGGACGGTGTTCTACGGCATGGGTGACGCGCATATGTAACCTCAAAACGTTTAAGCGAGAGCTTCCAAAACGCTATATCATAAAGCACTCCGCCCATCTACGAGTAACAAACATGAGTAACAAACCTACCGACCTGAAGGCGAGCGGCCTGAAGGCGACCCTGCCACGCCTGAAGATCCTGGAAATTTTCCAGAACAGCGAAGTGCGGCACCTGACGGCGGAAGACGTGTATAAAATCCTGCTGGCCGACAACATGGACGTGGGCCTGGCGACTGTCTATCGCGTGCTGACCCAGTTCGAACAGGCCGGCTTGCTGAACCGCAACCATTTCGAAACCGGCAAGGCGATCTACGAGCTCAACGCCGGCTCGCACCACGACCACCTCGTCTGTCTCGACTGCGGCCATGTCGAAGAGTTCTTCGACGAAGAGATCGAGTCGCGCCAGAACAAAATCGCCGTCGAACGCGGCTTCAAGATCGCCGAGCACGCGCTGGCGATCTACGGCAACTGCATCAAGACGGCGTGCCCGCATCGCGGCAATAACTGATCGGAGCTTCTTCGCTTCAAAGAACAACGGCGCCGCGGCGCCGTTTTTTATTGTTTGCGTACGACGAAGGCCGTAGGGTGGGCACCCCGTGCCCACCAGAACCATGCGCAAACGCGATGCCAACATTCGGTGGGCACGGGGCGCCCACCCTACGAATGACTCAGCGCGTTCGACAGCAGCTTGGCCGTGATGTCGACGATCGGGATCACGCGCTCGTAGGCCATGCGCGTGGGGCCGATCACGCCCAGGGTGCCGACGATCCTGCCGTTCACCTCGTAGGGAGCGGTGACCACGCTCATTTCGTCCATCGGCACCAGGTTCGACTCGCCGCCGATGAAGATCTGCACGCCGCCGGCGCGGCTGGAGACGTCGAGCAGCTGCATCAGACCGGTCTTCTGCTCGAACATCTCGAACAGCTGGCGCAGCGAACTCATGTTCGACGACAGGTCCGACACCGACAGCAGGTTGCGTTCGCCGGCGATCACCATGTCCTCGCCTTCGGCCATCGCTTCGCTGCCGGCCTCGACCGCGACCGTCATCAGGCCGCCGATGTCGTCGCGCAACTGGCGCAGTTCGCCGGCCAGGCGCGCGCGCACCTCGTCGAACGAGAGGCCGGCATAGTTCTGGTTCAGGTAGTTGGCCGACTGCACCAGCTGGGCCGGCGTGTAGTCGACGTCGGTGTGCAGCAGGCGATTCTGCACGTCGCCGCGCGGATCGACGATGACGAGCAGGATGCGGCGCTCGGACAGGCGCAGGAATTCGATCTGCTGGAACACCGATTCGCGCCGCGGGCTCTGCACCACGCCGGCGAACTGGGTGAGCGACGAGAGCATCTGCGCCGCGTTGGCGATGATCTTCTGGGGCTGCTGGGCCGCCAGGCGCATGCGCTCGGCGTCGACGCCCTGCTCGTTCAGGTGCTGCACGGTGAGCAAGGTATCGACGAACAGGCGGTAGCCGCGCGGCGTGGGCACGCGGCCGGCCGAGGTATGGGGACTGGCGACGTAGCCCATCTCCTCGAGGTCGGCCATGATGTTGCGGATCGTGGCCGGCGACAGGTCCAGGCCCGAAATCTTCGACAGCGCGCGCGACCCGACCGGCTGGCCATCGGCGATGTAGCGCTCGACCAGGGCTTTCAGCAGGGTTTGGGCACGGGTATCAAGTTGCATGGGAGGGAGAAGCGGAAAATGGTTCCGCTCCTATTATGCACCTTAGTCCGACGCCTGTGCAGTCAGCCGTGCTCTTGCCTGAGCCAGGCCAGCAGTTCGTCGAAATTGGCGGCGATGGCGTCCGGCTGCACGCCCTCCTCCAGGTGGCGCCGGCTGGCGGTGCGGTTCATCCACACCGCGCGCAGCCCAGCGCGCTGGGCGCCCTGCACGTCGAGGATGAGGTCGTCGCCGACGTATACCGCCTCGTGCGGCGCCACGCCCAGCGCCGCACAGCCGGCGTGGAAGATCGCCGGATCCGGCTTGGCGCGGCCGAAGCGCGGCGCCGCCACCGAGGCATCGAAATGGTGGGCCAGGCCGATGGTCTGCAAGTCGGCATTGCCATTGGTGATCGAACCGATCAGGACCCTGCCCTTCAGGCCCGACAGGCCCGGCAGCACGTCGTCGTAGGGAACCACGGCATTGCGCGCGGCGAAGAATTCGGTCATCGCCAGTTCCACCTTGGACAGGTCCTCGCCGACCTGCTCGAAGGCGGCCTCCAGCCCGACGCGGCGCAGCGCGCCCAGGTCGAGCTGCAACTCGGGGCGCTGCGCCAGCAGTTCCAGGCGCGCCTGGCGCAGGCTGTCGATGGTGAAGCGCTCGGCCACGCGCGGCGCGTTGGC
Organism: Massilia haematophila; assembly: GCF_042647645.1. NCBI lineage: Bacteria > Pseudomonadati > Pseudomonadota > Betaproteobacteria > Burkholderiales > Oxalobacteraceae > Massilia > Massilia haematophila. The sequence goes on from NZ_JBHRVV010000001.1 coordinate 3,814,745, forward strand.
GGCGAGCCAGGCGAACAGGATCTGCTCGGCCTGCAGGATCACGGGGGCGATCGGCCACAGGGTATCGTCCAGGTCGAACAGGACGGCTCGGGGCCAGGGGCGGCGGGGCGTGGTCGTCATCGGGTGGCATGCTGAAGAGGGCGAACAGAGCATAGCGAGGCCCGCGCCGAAATGCAAACGCACGCCAGGGCGCGCCGTTGCCGTTACACCGTGATACAAACGACGATGAGCCCGGCCCTTGTCAAATGCTCTAAAATGATGGGCAAAACTCAAGCATTCGACGCGGCACGGACGCCGTAGCGCGTCTTGTCCAGTTCCCTTTTATTTGGAGAAATTATGATGCGTTCCCCCCTGCGTGCCGGCCTCGCGCTCGCATGCGCGCTGAGCCTGTCCGCCTGCGGCGGCGGTGACGGCGAGTTCTACCTGGGCGGTACTGTTAGCAACAATACGATGGCAGGCCTGGTGCTGACGAACAACGACGGCCCGGATTTCGCCGTGCCGGCCAACACGAGCGAGTTCTACTTCCCCAACCTGGTCGATGCGGACTCCTCCTACAACGTCAAGGTCAAGGCTTCGCCACCGAACACCGAGAAATGCGAAGTCGTCGGCAACACCGGCACCGGCAAGGCAACCTTCAACATCACCACGATCAGGATTGCCTGCACCCTGAAGTCGAAGCCGCTGGACGTGACCGTGTCCGGCCTGAAGGCCGGCGGCACCCTGGCCCTGGTGAACGGCTCGGTGCGCACCGACATCACCGCGAACGGCACCCTGACCATGACCCGGGCCGGCTGGGGCCAACCGTATGGCGTCACCGTCCTGACCCAGCCATCCGGCCAGGTGTGCACGGTGCAGAACGGTACCGGAACGGTGCCGAGCGCCGACGAGCCGCCGGCAATCAACGTCACCGTCACCTGCGCCTGACGGCCTGACGGATTCCAGGAGATGAACTTGAAGAAAAATGTGTTAATCCGTTCGGGCCTCGTGCTGGCGCTGGCGGCAGCGCTCGCTTCCTGCGGCGGTTCCACGAACTACACGATCGGCGGCACCGTGACCGGCCTGCAGTATGGACCGTTGGTGCTGGAAACGAACGGCATGACCAAAGAAGTCATGCCGGACGCGGCCTCGACGGACATCGCGGTCAGGAACGTGGACTACGCCTTCCCCAAGCAGCTTGAATATGGCGAAGTCTACGATGTGAAGGTCAGCAAGCAGCCACCGCACCAGGTGTGCGAGGCGGCAGGCCGGACCAACGACACCGCGGGTCGCCTGTCGGAAATCAATGCCGACTTCCAATGCTTCCTGCTCAGCCCAACCATCGGCGGTGTGGTGAAAGGCCTGGGCGCCGGCAGCCTGAAACTGAACAATGGCAGCAACTCGACGATTACGGTCACGGCCGCCGATCCGGTGGCAGACGTTCCCTACACGCTGGGCAGGGTTACCTACGGCAAGACCTATGGCGTCACGATCGAGACCCAGCCGGCCGGCTATACCTGCACCGTGGCCAATCCCGTCGGGATCATGGACGATGTGGACATCACCAACATCGACGTGACCTGCGTCGCCAACCCGACCTGATGGAGACATATGCTGCGCTTATGACGACCATTCCAAAAGAAAATTGGATTTATATGTTGTAGCGCAGCATAATCCTACCTGTCTCCTCCAACTCTCCTCAGAAAAGAATTGGATTTAAGCCCACCCGCAACGGTGGGCTTTTTTTTGCCCGTATCCCGGGCGCCGGCTCAGCCGAGCTTGGTGACCGGGGTCAGGCGCTTGCCGACGACCTTCACCACCGCCATTTTTTCGGTGCCAATCGTCACCATCGAGGCGGCGCGGACCTCGGCCTTGTAGCTCTCGGCGCTGGCGTAGGTGCTGACACCGACGAGCAGGGCGGCGACGACGAAGATGGCTTCCATGTGCTTGAGGACGTTCATGTTGATACTCCCTTCGGTTGGCTGGTGGGGCCCTGCGCTGTGCGTTCGGGCTTTCGATGGGAGTACTTTAGCAAGCCCCCTTGTGCCTTTCCATCGGCCTGCGACGAACTGCAAAAAGGGGGCGCCGAAGCGCGTCAAACGGCGATGTACCGCGTTTGTGCGGCGCCGCAAGCGAACTGATGAGGGGGAGTTCCGGATGGGGTGACCGGGCCGGCCGGCTGGCGGCCAGGAGAGACGGCAAGGGCGGCAATAGGCGGCCGCCCGGGTGCTTCAGGCGGGCTTCAGACGGGTTTCAGGATATTCGCCAGCGCCACGTACTGCTCGAGACCGACCGCTTCCGGACGGGCGCCCGGGTCGATGCCGGCATCGACGAGCTGCTGCTCGGTGAACATGCCGGCCACGCAATTGCGGATCACCTTGCGGCGCTGGGAGAAGGCCTTCTGCACCACCGCTTCCAGGGTCGGGCCGTCGGCCGGGAGCTTCCTGCGGGTCGGCACCATGCGCACGATCGCCGAATCGACCTGCGGCGGCGGATCGAAGGCGGTCGGCGGCACGACGAACAGCATCGCCATGTCGTAGCGCCATTGCAGCATCACCGACAGGCGGCTGTAGGCCTTGGTGCCGGGCTCGGCCACCATGCGCTCGACCACTTCCTTCTGCAGCATGAAGTGCTGGTCCTCGACCAGGTGCGCAAACTCGGCCAGGTGGAACAGCAGCGGGCTCGAGATGTTGTACGGCAGGTTGCCGACCACGCGCAGCTTCTGCCCTTCCGGCACCGGGATCGAGGCGAAGTCGAACTTCAAGGCGTCGCCGGAGTGGACCGTGAGTTTTTCGCGCGGATATGCTTTCTCGAGACGCGCCACCAGGTCGCGGTCGAGTTCGACCACGTGCATGTGGTCCAGTCCCTTCAGCAGCAGCGCCGTCATCGCCGCCAGACCCGGGCCGATTTCGACCATGGCCTGGCCGCGGCGCGGGTCGATCGCGTCGATGATGTTGTTCAGGACATGGTCGTCGGTCAGGAAGTTCTGGCCGAAGCGCTTGCGTGCTACGTGTTTCATTGGTGCTTTCGTTAAATGGGGTTGGCGCCGCGGGCGCCCTTGCTGGCCGCCACCATCAGCAGGGCGGCGCGGATCGCCTCTTCCATGCTGCCGCAGTCGGCGTGGCCAAGGCCTTGCGCCGCCAGGTCGAGCGCGGTGCCGTGGTCGACCGAGGTGCGGATCAGCGGCAGGCCGAGCGTGACGTTGATGCCGCGCCCGAAGGTGGCGTGCTTGAGCACCGGCAGGCCCTGGTCGTGGTACATCGCCAGCACGCAGTCGGCGTCCTGCAGGTACTTCGGCTGGAACAGGGTGTCGGCCGGATAGGGACCGCGCGCATCGATGCCGCGCGCGCGCGCCGCCGCCAGCGCCGGCTCGATGACGTCGATTTCCTCGCGCCCCAGGTAGCCATTCTCGCCGGCATGGGGATTCAGGCCGGTGACCAGGATGCGCGGCGCGGCGATGCCGAACTTGGCGCGCAGGTCAGCGTGCAGGATGTCGAGCACCTGGCCCAGGCCGTCCGGCGTGATCGCGGCGGGCACGTCCTTGAGCGGCAGGTGGGTGGTGGCCAGCGCCACGCGCAGGTAGGGCTGATTCGCAGGCTGGCCGGCCAGCATCATGACCACGCGCGGGGTGCCGGTCTTCTCGGCCAGGTATTCGGTATGGCCGGAAAACGCGATCCCGGCCTGGTTGATGGTGCTCTTTTGCAGCGGCGCGGTGACGATGGCGTCGAACCAGCCGGCCTGCACGCCCTCGACCGCCAGGTCGAGCGTGGCCAGCACCGCGCGGCCGTTGTCGGCATCGAGGGTGCCGGGCACGACGTGGGCCGCGAGCGGCACGTCGACCACGGCGATACGGTCCTTGCCGAAATGCGGCAGGCCGCCGTTGCGCAAGGCCTGGACCGACAGGGCGGAAAGACGGATCGACGGATCGACCAGGCTGGCGGTCAGCGCCAGGAAGGCGGCGTCGCCGACCAGCACGCAATTGGCCGCCTCGCGCAGCGCCCAGGCCGCGCGGATCGAGATCTCCGGGCCGATGCCGGCCGGCTCGCCGACCGTCAACGCCAGGGTCGGGCGCACTGCCTGCGGCGCGGCCATGGGCTTACTGCTCCTCGCGATACTCGACGTAGGCACGGTCGCGCACCTGGCGCGCCCAGTCCTCGAAGGCTTCGCCCAGCTTGCGCTCGCGGATGATGGCGCGCGCGCGGCTGCGTTCCTTCTGCAGGGTCACGTCTTCGCTCTTGCGCTCCAGGACCTGGATCAGGTGGAAGCCGAACGGGGTCTGGACCACGCCCGACAGCTCGCCCGGCTTCATGGCCGCCATGGCGGCCTCGAATTCCGGCATCACGTCGCCCGGATACAGCCAGCCCAGGTCGCCGCCCTTGGTGGACGAGCTGTTGTCCTGCGAGTTCTGGCGCGCCAGGTCCTCGAAGGTGGCGGCCTTGCTCTCGATCTTGGCGCGCATTTCTTCCAGCCTGCGCTTGACTTCGTCGGCCGACATGGTCGGCGTCGCCTTCATCATGATGTGGCGCGCGCGGGTCTGCTCGACCACGGACTGCTCCGGCGTGTTGTTCGCCAGGCTGCGCTTGTCGTTCAGCTTCAGGATGTAGAAGCCGATGTTGGTCTTGATGATGGGCGTCACCTGGCCCGGGCTGAGCTTGCGCAGCGCGTTGGCGAACACCGGCGGCAGGCGGTCCGCCTCGCGCCAGCCGACCACGCCGCCCTTCAGGGCGTCGGCGGAGTCGGAATAGGTGGCGGCGACCTTGGCGAAATCGGCGCCGGTGCGCAACTGGCGCATCACCTCTTCGGCGCGGGCGCTGCGCGCGGCGATCTGCTCGGGCGTGGCGTTGGCCGGAATGCCGACCAGGATCTGGGCGATGTCGACCTCGATGCGGTCGGCGGCGGCGGCCTTCTCGGCGGCCAGGAAGGTGTCGACCTCGGCGTCCGAGACCTGGATCTTGCTGTCGACCTCGTGCTCGCGCAGGCGCTGCATCATGATCTCGTTGCGGATCTCTTCGCGGAAGGCCGCAAAGGCCATGCCTTCCTTTTCCATCTGGTTGCGCATTTCCTGGACCGACATCTTCTGTTCCTGGGCGATGCGGCCGATGGCGGCGTCGAGCATGCGGTCGTCGACGCGCACGCCCATTTCCTTGGCCAGCTGGACCTGGGCGCGTTCGACGATCATCGCCTCGATCACCTGGCGCTCCAGGTCTTCCTGCGGCGGCAGCTGGGTGTTCTGGGCGCGCAGGCGCTGGACGATCTGCGCCACGCGGTTGCGCACTTCGTTACGGGTGATGACCTCGTCGTTGACGACGACGCGGACGGCGTCGACGACCTTGGCGCTGCTCGAGGCCGGCGGCAGGAAGCCGCTGCCCGGATTGGCCGGGGCGGTGCCGGTTGCCGGATTGGCATTGGCTGGAGCACCGGCCGTTGGAGCGGCCTGGCCGAACGCGGTGCCGGCCGTGAGCGCGCACAGCAGCGCCGCTGCGAGCTGGAGGTGATGCAAACGGGTAGTACGCATAATCTGGGAAGCACTCATTCAGGTCAAAAAAACATCCATGGTCCCGGTCGATCAGGGACGGCCGACGTTGGTGTTCAGCCGCGTATAGCCGGGAATACTCTTGTAAAACGAATCCAGCGGGTTGCCCATGCCGATGCCCGACAGGCCGTTGAGCTCGAGCTGGAAGAACACCGGCGTCGAGGTCGACTGGGCCGCCGTCACGAAGCGCTGCGCGCCCATCCGGAAGATCCAGCAATCGGCCTTGTACTCGAGCCCGACCAGGCTCTCGAGCACCTTGTGGTCCTGCAGCGAATAGCTGACGCGGCCGACGCCGAACCAGCGCTTCGACAGCGGCCACTGACCCGAGATGTCGGCGTTGCGGAAGCTGTCGCGCACGTAGCGGTACTCGGCGTTGAGCACCTTCAGCAGGCCCGGGGTCCAGCGCACGCCGTAGTTGCGGCTGTACACACTCGAACTCGTCGCGTCGTATTGTACGCTGGCGTCGACGTTCAGGTTCTCGACGATGCGGCCGGACGCCGCCAGCAGCAGGTCGGAGCGGTCCTTGCGGTCCTGCACCGGGCGGCCCGGCAGCTGCACGCGCGGCTCGGTGAAGTAGAAGCGCTGGCCGAAGGCCAGGCGCAGGCGCTCGGCGCCGCTGCTCTCGATGAAGCGCGACACCACGGCCGCCGTCAGCTGGTTGGCGTCGGAGACGCGGTCGTTGCCGACGAAACGGTTCTCGCTGAACAGCTGGGCGTAGCTGAAGCCGGCCTCGCCGCTATCGAAGATCGGGAAGTCGTCCTGGTTCTTGTAGGGCGTGCGCACATAGAACAGGCGCGGTTCCAGCGTCTGGGTGGCGGCGGTGCCGAACAGGCTGGCTTCGCGCTCGAACACCATGCCGGCGTCGACCGAGAACGTCGGCAGCGTGCGCGACAGGCTGGTCGGACGGCCGGCGTTGCTGTCCATGTCGTATCTGCTGGCATGGAACATCACCTTGGGCGTGATGTAGTAGCCCGGACGCACCCAGGGATAGCTCACCTGCGAGATCATCACCGCGCGGTTGCCGCTGTCCCAGGTCGAGTGGGTGAAGCGGGTCGCCTCGGCGTCGATGGCCCAGTCGAAGCCGTTGACGTCGAAACGGCCGGTGTGGAAGTTAATCTGCGGCAGGCGCGCGTAGGGCTTCGGGATCGCCAGCGCCGGATTGGCCGCCGCTGCCGGTTCCTGCAGCACCTGGAAGTTCTGGGCGCGCGCGCTCAGGTTCCAGTACTGGGTGGCGTAGTTGGTGTAGACCTCGCGCACCAGCTGGCGCTCGGCGCTGGTCGAGACCGAGCGCGAGAAATCACTGAGGTACTGGTCGTCCGAGGCCGCATGCAGGTTCCAGCCGTAGGACCAGTTCGGGCTCAGCTGCTGGTTGTGCAGCGAGTCGACCAGCCAGCGGTCGGTGTTGGAAATGCGGTCGTTGCGCAGGCCCTCGAAGTGGGTTTCGCCGCCATAGGTGCCGCCGTCGGTGGCGCCGATGTAGCGGCCGGTCGCGCCCAGCTGCAGGCCGCGGTCGAACATCATGCGCGGGAATACCGTCAAATCGCGGTTGGGCGCGATGTTGAAGTAATACGGCACCATGATCTCGGTCTTGCCCTTCGAGCCGAAGCCGATCGAGGGCGGCAGCCAGCCCGAGCGGCGCGCGCCCGAGAGCGAGAACGACATGGCCGGCGTGCCGAGGATCGGCACGTCCTTGAAATAGATGACGGTCTTGCCGGCGGTGCCGACGTCGCGTCCGGAATCGAGGCGCAGGGTGCTCGACTTCAGGTACCAGTCGGGGTTCGTCCCCTCGCAGGTGCTGTAAGTGCCGTCCACCACCAGGGCCTCGTTCTCGCCGAGGAAATCGATGCGGTCGGCCCGGCCCTGGGCATTGTTCACCTGCAGGCGGTACTGGGGGTTGAGCACCCAGCCGCGCCCGGTCTCGAGGTTCAGCTGCAGCGCATCGCCCTGGTAGCGGTCGCCGAAACGCCACATGTTGACGTTGCCGCTGGCCGTGACCTCGTCCTCGACCAGGCGGTAGCAGGCCGTGTCGGCGGTCATCCTGGTCTGGCCGCGGGTGATCTCGACGTCGCGGTTGAGGTTGATCTCGCGGTCCGGGCGGCCGCCGATTTCCTCGGCGCGCACGGTGACGGGAAGATCCTGTTCGTTGGCGGGGGGCGCAGCCGGCGCGACTTGCGCGTGCAAGGGCCCCGAGGCCACGGTAACGAGGGCGGACAAGGCAACTGCCCGCCGCTGCGGGAATGGTAGGGCCGTAAACCAGCTCATGGATTCTTGGGCTGCACCATAAAGGGCGATTTTTTGGATTGAATCCCTTATTATATGGGAATACTCTCCCTCAACCGGTTTCACCTGGACGTTTCATGTCTTCTTTGTATCAAAACATTCCTACTTCCGCCGAGCAGGATGCACGCCTGACCCTGCTCACCGAATGGCTGGGCTCGCTCGACCTGGTGGAAGTCGGTTCGCGCCGCCCGGCTTCGTCGGATGCCAGCTTCCGTCGCTATTTCCGCCTGGATGTGGCGCCGGCGCTACGCGAGAAACTGGGTGACACCCTGATCGCCATGGATGCCCCGCCCGAGCGCGAGAACGTCCCGGCCTTCATCCACGTCCAGGGCCTGCTGCAGGAAGCCGGCGTGACGGTCCCGGCGATCGTCGCGCGCGACATCGAACGCGGCTTCCTGCTGCTGTCGGACCTGGGCACCACCACGTATTTGCAGCGCCTCGATCCCGACAACGCCGCCTTCATGTATTCGGACGCGGTCGACGCCCTGATCAAGTTCCAGCTGCACAGCCAGCCCGGCGTGCTGCCCGAGTTCGACCGCGCCTTCGTCCTGCGCGAAATGAACCTGTTCCCGGAATGGTTCCTCGGCCGCCACCTCGGCGTGACCATGAACGAGGCCCAGCAGGCGCAGCTCGACAAGGTGTTCGAGACCATCACGAATAATGTGCTGGCGCAGCAGCAGGTGTTCATGCACCGCGACTTCCATTCGCGCAACCTGATGTTCCTCGACCAGGGCAACCCGGGCGTGCTCGACTTCCAGGACGCCGTCTACGGCCCGGTCACCTACGACCTGGCCTCGCTCCTGCGCGACGCCTACATCCAGTGGGACGAAGAGATCGTGCTGGACTGGGTGGTGCGCTACTGGCAGAGCGCGAAGCAGGTCGGCCTGCCGGTCAACCCGGACATCGACGCCTTCTACCGCGACTTCGAATTCATGGCCCTGCAGCGCCACCTGAAGATCCTGGGCATCTTCTGCCGCCTGAACTACCGCGACGGCAAGCCGATCTACATGGGCGACCTGCCGACCGTGATGGACTACGTGCGCAAGACCGCCAACCGCTACACCGAACTGAAACCGCTGCTGCGCCTGCTCGACGCCTTCGACGCCTTTGGCGACGGCGCCGCGCCGCAGGTCGGCTACACGTTCTAAGCGCATTTTTCGAGAAGCCCATGAAAGCCATGATCTTCGCCGCCGGCCGCGGCGAGCGCATGCGTCCGCTGACGGACACCTGCCCGAAACCCCTGCTCAAGGTGCGCGGCCGTCCGCTCATCACCTGGCACGTCCTGAACCTGGTGCGCGCCGGGATTGTCGACATCGTCATCAACCATTCGCACCTCGGCCACATGATCGAGGCGGAGCTGGGCGACGGCAGCAAGTACGGCGCGCGCATCGTGTATTCGCACGAGCCGACCCCGCTGGAGACGGCCGGCGGCATCGCCAACGCACTGCACCTGCTGGGCGGCGAACCCTTCCTGGCGGTGTCGGGCGACATCTACGCGCCCTACTTCGATTTCTCCCAGGTGCTCGAGGCGCTGCCCGACAACGACATGCTGGGCCAGCCGATTCCGCCCGAAGAACGCGACATCGCCTGGCTGTATCTGACGCCCAACCCCTGGCACAACCCGGACGGCGACTTCGGCCTGGACATGTACACGCTGGCCAATGACGGCGATCCGAAGTGGAACTTCGCCGGCATCGGCGTCTACCGTCCCGAGATGTTCGAGGGCGTCCGGGCCGGCGAGTTCCTCAAGTTCGGTCCCCTGATGCGCAAGTTCATCGACATGAAGCGCGTCGGCGGCGAGATCTACACCGGCCCCTGGGTCAACGTCGGCACGGTCGAACAGCTCGAGGAACTGAACGCGCCGCTGGCCCGGAGGGCCGGCGCGTGAACCCGTTCGCCGCGCGCCGCGCCCGCCTGGCGGCGGCCATCGAGCCGGGCGCGGTGGCGGTGCTGGCCACGGCGCCGGAAGCACTGCGCAACGCCGACAGCGAGTATCCCTACCGGCACGACAGCTATTTCTATTACCTGACGGGCTTTACGGAACCGGAAAGCGTGCTGGTGCTGGTCGCCGCGAACGGCGGCACACCTGCGCGCTCCATCCTGTTCTGCCGCGAGAAGAACGTCGAGCGCGAGATCTGGGAAGGTTTCAGGCATGGCCCCGAAGCGGCGCGCACGGCCTTCGGCTTCGACGAGGCGTATCCGATCGGCGAACTCGACGCACAGATGGCGCGCCTGCTGGCCGACGCTCCCGCCCTGTACTACGCGAACGCCCACAGCCCGGCCTTCGATGCCCAGGTCGCCGGGTGGTTGAAGGCAGTACGCGGGCAGTCGCGCTCGGGCGTGACGGCGCCCGCGCGCATTCACCACCTGCTGCCACTGCTCGACGAGATGCGCCTGCTGAAGGACGACGTTGAACAGACGCTGATGGCGAAGTCCGCGAGCATCGCCGGCGCCGCCCACCTGCGCGCCATGCGCGCGGCCAAACCCGGCATGTTCGAGTACGAGATCGAGGCCGAGCTGCTCTACGAATTCCGCAGGAACGGCGCGCAGTTCCCGGCCTATACCCCGATCGTGGCGAGCGGCGCCAATGCCTGCATCCTGCACTACAACGCCAACAACGCGCAGACCCGCGACGGCGACCTGGTGCTGATCGACGCCGGCTGCGAGTTCGACAGCTACGCGTCCGACATCACCCGCACCTTCCCGGTCAACGGCCGCTTCAGCGCGCCGCAGAAAACCCTGTACGAACTGGTGCTGCGCGCCCAGGAAGCGGCGTTGGCGGCGATCGTCCCGGGCCGCCGCTACAGCGATTTCCACGATGCCGCCGTCGACGTGCTGGTCGAGGGCATGCTGGAACTCGGCCTGCTCGACAAGGCGAAATACGGCAGCGTCGAGAACGTGCTGGCCGAGCGCGCCCATGCCCAGTTCTACATGCACGGCACCGGTCACTGGCTGGGCCTGGACGTGCACGACGCCGGCGTCTACCGCGACCTGGCGCGCGACGACAAACCTTCGCGTCCGCTGCTGGCCGGCATGGCGCTGACGGTGGAACCGGGCATCTACGTGCGCCCGGCGCCGGGCGTGCCCGAACAATTCTGGAACATCGGCATCCGCATCGAGGACGACGTGATCGTCGATGATGGCGGGGCCCGCGTGCTGTCCGGCGCGGCGCCGAAGACGGTGGCCGAGATCGAGGCCCTGATGGGGAATTGAACATGGAACAGCATCACGACACCTATGAAGTGGCGATCTGCGGCGCCGGTCCGGTCGGCCTGGCGCTCGCCGCCCTGCTGGCGCGGCGCGGCATCGACGGCCGCCGCATCGCCCTGATCGACGCACGCGCGCTCGGCCAGTCGATTTCCGACCCGCGCTCGATCGCGCTGGCCTGGGGTAGCCGCATGCTGCTCGAAGAAATCGGCGCCTGGCCATTCCCGGCAACACCGATCCACAGCATCCACGTCTCGCGCCGCGGCCACCTGGGACGCAGCCTGATGGACCGCGACGAGCATGATCTCGACGCGCTCGGCTACGTCACCCGCTACGGCGAAGTGGTCGATGCGCTGGCGCGCGCGGTCGACCGCGCGGGCGTCGAGGTGATCCGCCCGGCGCGCGTCGCGTCGCTCGACGAAGGCGCCGACCACGTTGCCATCACCCTCGACGATGGCCGCACGCTGACGAGCCAGGTCGCGGTCGGCGCCGAAGGCGGCGTGTTCGGCCAGCAGGAAGACAAGGCACGCACGCGCGACTACGGCCAGAGCGCCGTGATCGCGCGCGTCTCGAGCAGCAGCCCGATCCCGCACCGCGCCTTCGAGCGCTTCACCGACGAGGGGCCGCTGGCCCTGCTGCCGCAGGACGGCGCCGACGGCCATCACTATGCCCTGGTCTGGTGCGTGAAACCGGAACGCGCGCAGGCACTGCAGGCGATGGAAGAAAGCCGCTTCCTGGCTGAACTGAACGACGCCTTCGGCGGCCGCCTGGGCCGTTTCACCAAGGTGTCGCCGCGCATGAGCTATCCGCTCGGCCTGAACGCCGAGGCCCACGCCACCACCCGCACGGTCGCCATCGGCAATGCGGCGCAGACGCTGCACCCGGTGGCCGGCCAGGGCCTGAACCTGGGCCTGCGCGACGCCGCCGTGCTGGCGCGGCTGCTGGCGCGCTGCCCGGGTCCCGAGGGCATCGGCCGCTTCCTGGACGAACGCGCCCAGGACCGCAAGCTGACCATCGCCCTCACCGACGCCATGGCACGCGCCTTTGTCGGCAGCGGGCCGCTGCAATCGGTCTTCGGCCTGGGCTTGGCCACGCTCGACGCGGTAAAGCCGGCGCGCACGCTGCTGGCCGAAGTCATGATGTACGGCCGCCGCGGCGGCTCGTCGTTCCTGCCGCACCGGCAGGGCTGATCCGCGGCGTGGGTCATACCTTGCTCACCCATTCCATCTGCGCCTGAATCCGTAGGGTGGGCGCCCCGTGCCCACGCGTAAACGATGAGCAGACGCAGCGCTTATGCACGCCAACACGACGCAGGCTTCACGCGTGGGCACGGGGCGCCCACCCTACAATAGCAACGCCTACCTACTCCACCGCCTTGACCATCGACTCGATCACCTTCTTGGCGTCGCCGAACACCATCATCGTGTTCGGCTGGTAGAACAGGTCGTTGTCCAGGCCCGCATAACCTGAGGCCATCGAGCGCTTGTTGACGATGATGCTCTTGGCTTTATAGGCCTCGAGGATCGGCATGCCGGCGATCGGCGATTTCGGGTCCTTGGCGGCCGGGTTCACGACGTCGTTCGCGCCCAGCACCAGCACCACGTCGGTCTGGCCGAACTCGCCATTGATGTCTTCCATCTCGGCCACCTGGTCGTAGGGCACTTCGGCCTCGGCCAGCAGCACGTTCATGTGGCCCGGCATGCGTCCGGCCACCGGGTGGATCGCGTAGCGCACGGTGACGCCGTGTTCGGTCAGCTTGTCGACCAGTTCCTTCACCGAGTGCTGGGCGCGCGCCACCGCCAGGCCGTAGCCGGGCACGATGATGACCGATTCCGCATTCTGCAGGATGAAGGCCGCGTCCTCGGCCGAGCCGGATTTCACCGGACGCTGCTCCTGCGCGCCGGCGCCGGCGTCGCTGGACGCTTCGCCGCCGAAGCCGCCCAGGATCACGTTGAAGAAGGAGCGGTTCATCGCCTTGCACATGATGTAAGACAGGATCGCGCCCGACGAGCCGACCAGCGAGCCGGCGATGATCAGCATCGAGTTGTTCAGCGAGAAGCCGATGCCGGCCGCCGCCCAGCCCGAATACGAGTTCAGCATCGACACCACCACCGGCATGTCGGCGCCGCCGATCGGGATGATGATCAGCACGCCCAGCACGAAAGACAGCAGCGCCATGATGACGAAGGGCGTCCAGGCCGGCTCCACCGCATCCGAAAAGCAGAACACCACGCCCAAGGCGACGATGGCGATGGCCAGCACCAGGTTCAGGATGTGCTGGCCCCCGAAGCGCACCGGCGCGCCCTGGAACAGGCGGAATTTGTATTTGCCCGACAGCTTGCCGAAGGCGATCACCGAGCCGGAGAAGGTCACCGCGCCGACAAAGGTGCCGAGGAAGAGCTCGAGACGATTCCCGAAGGGCAGCGCGCCGCCGCGTTCGGCGATGTTGAAGGCCCAGGGTTCGGACACCGCCGCGATCGCGATGCACACCGCGGCGAGGCCGATCAGCGAGTGCATCGCCGCCACCAGTTCCGGCATCTTGGTCATCTCGACCTTCTTCGCCGCGTAGGCGCCGATCGCGCCGCCCACCACCACGCCCAGCAGCACCAGCGTGAAGCCCATGCCGCCGCCGCTGCGCTCGGCGAACTCTGCCTGCAGCTTGAAGATCAGGGCGATCGTGGTAACCACCGCGATCGCCATCCCGGTCATGCCGAAGGCGTTGCCGGCACGCGCCGAGCTGGGCGAGGACAGGCCTTTCAGGGCCTGGATGAAGCAGACCGACGCCACCAGGTAGAGCAGCGTCACCATGTTCATGCTGATGAGGTTCATGCGGCCTCCTTCGTGGCCGATGCTTCCGGCGCGGCTTTCGCTGCCGCCGCGTCGGCGGACCGTTTCGGCTCCTTCTTCTTGAACATCTCCAGCATGCGCTGGGTGACGAGGAAGCCGCCGAACACGTTGACCGCGGCGAGCGCCACCGCGACCGTGCCCATGACCTGGCCGAGGGCGCCTTCGGTCAGGGCGGCGGCCAGCATGGCGCCGACGATGATGATGGCGGAGATCGCGTTGGTCACCGCCATCAGCGGCGTGTGCAGCGCCGGCGTGACGGTCCAGACGACGTGGTAGCCGACGTAGATCGCCAGCACGAAAATGATCAGGTTGATGATGGTGTGGCTGATGTCCATGGCGGTCTCCTTATTTGCGCAGCGTTTCGCCGTCCGCGCACAGCAGGGTCGCGCGCACGATCTCGTCCTCGCGGTCGATGAAGAACTTGTCTTCCTTGTCGATCACGAGCTTGAGGAAGTCCAGCACGTTGCGCGCGTACAGGGCCGAGGCGTCGGCCGCGACCAGCGCCGCCAGGTTCGGCTCGCCGATGATGTACACGCCGTGCTTGACGACGGTCTTGCCCAGTTCCGTCAGCGGGCAGTTGCCGCCCTGCTCGATCGCCATGTCGACGATCACCGAGCCGGGTTTCATGGCCTGCACCGTTTCTTCCTTGATCAGCACCGGCGCCGGGCGGCCGGGAATCAGCGCGGTGGTGATGATGATGTCGGCCAGTTTGGCGCGCTCGTGCACCAGTTCGGCCTGGCGCCGCATCCAGTCGGCCGGCATCGGCCGCGCGTAGCCGCCCGCGCCTTGCGCGATCTCGCGCTCCTCGTCGGTGAGGAAGGGCACGTCGATGAACTTGGCGCCGAGCGACTCGACCTGCTCCTTCACCGGCGGGCGCACGTCGGACGCTTCGATCACGGCGCCCAGGCGCTTGGCGGTGGCGATCGCCTGCAGGCCGGCCACGCCGACGCCCATGATCAGCACGCGCGCCGCCTTGACGGTGCCGGCGGCGGTCATCAGCATCGGCATGAAGCGTTGATAGGTGTTCGCCGCCAGCATCACCGCCTTGTAGCCGGCGATGTTGGCTTGACTCGACAGCACGTCCATCGACTGCGCGCGCGTGATGCGCGGCGCCGCTTCCAGGGCAAAGGCGGTCAGGCGCGCGCTGGCCATGGCGGCGAGGTTGTCGGTATCGAAGGGATTGAGCATGCCGACCAGGACCGTGCCCGGCCGCATGCGGCTGCGCTCGAGCTCGTTCGGGGCGCGCACTTTCAGCACCATGTCGGCGCCGAAGGCCTCGTCCGCATTGACAATCCTGGCGCCGGCGGCGGCATACGCATCGTCGACGACGGCGGCATGCAGTCCGGCGCCGGACTGCACCAGGACCTCATGCCGGCCCGCCAGTTTTTTGACGGTTTCTGGAGTTGCTGCTACGCGGGTTTCGCCCGGCCGTGTCTCAGCCGGTATGCCGATTCTCATGCACGCCTCTCTGGTTGTTTGTTTTCTATATGAAATCTACCACGTAAACATTGGATTTTTTCTACTAAAAATGGCAATCCCGGCCGACCGGTCATTTTCGAGGCAAATACGATACAGCTGGGGCTGGATGTGCTGTTTTTTTGTATCAGATCAACGCAATTGGCGCTTTTTTGCTGCGCTGCACACGTACCGGCGAGCAACGCTTTGCGCAGCACTGTAAAATACCGGCTCATTTCCGAGGACGCGCATGACCCATACCTTCAGACCGTCAGTCACCGTTGCCGCCATCATCGAACGCGATGGGCGTTTCCTGCTGATCGAGGAAGAGACAAGCGAAGGAATCAAGCTCAACCAGCCGGCGGGCCATCTCGACCCGCACGAGTCGCTCGAGCAGGCGGTGGTGCGCGAATCCCTGGAAGAAACCGCGCACGAATTCATTCCCGAGGCGCTGGTCGGCATGTACATGTCGCGCTACCACTCGAAGTCGCGCAATGCCGACGTCACCTATTTGCGCTTCACCTTCTGCGGCAAGGCCGGCCGCCAGTTCGACCAGCCGCTCGACGAGGGCATCCTGCGCACCCTGTGGATGACGCGCGACGAAATCGCCGCCTGCCCGGAACGCCACCGCAGCCCGATCGTGCTGCAATGCGTGGACGACTATCTGGCGGGCAAGCGCACCGAACTGGCGCTGCTGCACACCCACCCTTCGGTGTTCGAGGGCGGGCTATCAACAACGGACGTAACATGAGCAAGAAAAAAGTCGTGATCGGGATGTCGGGCGGAGTCGACTCCTCGGTCGCGGCATGGATGCTGAAGGAACAGGGCTACGACGTGGTCGGCCTGTTCATGAAGAACTGGGAAGACGACGACGATTCCGAATACTGCTCGTCGCGCCAGGACTGGATCGACGCGGCCAGCGTCGCCGACGTGGTCGGCGTCGACATCGAGGCCGTCAACTTCGCCGCCGAATACAAGGACCGCGTGTTCGCCGAATTCCTGCGCGAATACCAGGCCGGCCGCACCCCGAACCCGGACGTGCTGTGCAATGCCGAGATCAAGTTCAAGGCCTTTCTCGACCACGCCATGAAGCTGGGCGCCGACCTGATCGCGACCGGCCACTACGCGCGCGTGCGCCAGAACGACGCGGGCAAGTTCGAGCTGCTGAAAGCATTCGACCACACCAAGGACCAAAGCTACTTCCTGCACCGCCTGAATCAGGCGCAGCTGTCGAAGTCGCTGTTCCCGCTGGGCGAGATCCCGAAGACCGAGGTGCGCAAGATCGCCGAAAAACTGCAATTGCCGAACGCGGCAAAAAAGGATTCGACCGGCATCTGCTTCATCGGCGAGCGCCCGTTCCGCGAATTCCTGAACCGCTACCTGTCGCACAAGCCGGGCCCGATCAAGCTCGACAACGGCCAGACCGTGGGCGAACACATCGGCCTGTCGTTCTACACGCTCGGCCAGCGCAAGGGCATCGGCATCGGCGGCCTGAAGTCGCACAAGAACGCCGACGGCACCAGCGAGCCGTGGTTCGTGGCGCGCAAGGACATCGCGACCAACACCTTATATATCGTGCAGGGCCACGACCATCCGTGGCTGCTGTCCGCCCGTCTCGAGGCCGGCCAAGCCAGCTGGATCGCGGGCGAGCCGCCGGCCGGCATGCTGTCGGCCAAAACGCGCTACCGCCAGCAGGACGTCGCCTGCGAAGTCGTCGCCGACGGCCTGGAGCGCTTTGCGCTGGAGTTCCTTGAACCGCAGTGGGCGGTCACGCCGGGGCAGTCGGCCGTGCTGTACGACGGCGATATCTGCCTGGGTGGCGGCATCATCGACGGGATGGTCAAGGGCTGAGTTCTCGCTTTACGTGCATAAAAAACGGCGCACCGGAGAAATCCGGTGCGCCGTTTTTGTAGGGTGGGCGCGGCCGGCGTAGGCACTCGTGCCCACGCGGTGATAGGTGACGGCAAGATCATCGAGCCCGATCACGGAGCCGATAACGATCACCGCGTGGGCACAAGTGCCCACCCTACGTTCAAGCGCAGCTCAACTCCACCATATCCACCGCCGGCCGCGCCGCACGCACCCTCGGCAGCGTCCACTTGGCGCAGATCCAGCGCTCGAAATCCGCGGCCGCCAGCGGGCGCGCGTACAGGTAGCCCTGCACCTGGTCGCAGCCGGCTTCCCTCAGGTAGCCCGCTACCGCCGCGGTCTCGACGCCTTCGGCCACGACCTGGTGCCCGAGGTCGTGCGACAGCTTGATCATCGTACTCACCAGGGCGCGCTTGTGGCTGTCGGTGTCGACGTCGCGCACGAAGCTCTGGTCGATCTTGACCACCCGCGCCGGCAGGCTTTGCAGGTAGGCCAGGCTGCTGTAGCCGGTGCCGAAATCGTCGATCGCCAGGTGCACGCCGGCCGCCGCCAGGCTGTGCAAGGTCTGCATCGCCAGCACGCGGTTCTTCATCAGCGCGCTTTCGGTGATCTCCAGCGCCAGCGCCTCGGGCGGCAGTCCGTGCAGGCGCAGCTGCTCGGTCACGTGGGCGCAGAAATCCATCTCGAGCAGGTTCACGGCCGACACGTTGACCGCCATCTGCAGCGTCAGGCCGGCTGCGCGCCAGGCCGCCAGCTGGCGCAGCGCGCGCGCCAGCACCCAGCGCGTGGTGGCGCGCGCCAGCGAGGTCTGCTCGATAACGGGGAAGAATTCGCCCGGCGAGACCGCGCCCAATACCGGGTGGTCCCAGCGCAGCAACGCCTCGGCGCCGGTGCAGCGGCCGGTCGCCAGCTCGACCTTCGGCTGGAACACCAGGCGCAGCTGGCCCTCGCTCTCGAGCGCCGCGCCGAACTCGTTGGCCAGGTAGAAGCGGCGCAGGAACACCGCATTCTGCTCGGCCGAGAACACGCGCACGCGGCGCGCGCCGTCGAGGGCGTCGTGGGCGGCGCTGTGCATGTCGCGCAGGACGTCGTGCGGATCGCTGCGGGCGACCGTGAACGGCGCCACGCCGATCGTGGCGGTGGTCACGAAGCGCGACGTCATGGCGCCGGCGCGCATGTCGAGCCAGCAGCCGAGCCAATCGCAGAAACGATTGACGTCGGCGCCCGGCTCGGCCAGGAACACGAACTGGGTTGCCGCCACGTGGTACAGCTTGCGCCCCGGGCCGATCGCCGCGCGCAGCATGCGCACCGCCTCGCCGACGATCTCGTCGAGATAGGCGGCGCCCAGCGCGCGCAATGCGTCGCTGAGCTGCTCGGGCGTGACCAAATTCACCATCGCCGCCAGGCGCGTCTCGCCTGGCGCGCGCTCGTTGGCCAAATCGGCCAGGTCTTCGATGAACTGGCTGCGGTTCGGCAGGCCGCTCATCGGGTCGATACGCCCGAACGCATGCTGCAGCTCGATCTGGGCCATCACCATCGAGGCCAGGTCGGAGAGGCCCTTGCGCTCGGCCTCGGTGATCTGGCGCGGCTCAGGCCCCAGCACGCACATCGCGCCCAGGCAGTAACCGTCGCGCGTCAGCAGCGGCGCGCCGGCGTAGAAGCGCACGCCGGTACTGGCCAGGTGGCTGTCGTGGAAGCAGGCGTCCCGCTTCAGGTCCGGCACCACCAGCAGGCCGCCGCTCTCGGTCACCCGGGCGCAGGGCGCGCGCTCGCGCGGGATCGAGGCATGTTCGACGCCCACCCGCGACTTGAACCACTGGCGGTCGGCGTCGGTCAGCGACACCGCGGCCACCGGCAGGTCGAACAGTTGCGCCGCCATGCGCGTGATGCGGTCGAAGGCCTCGCTGGGCGGGGTATCGAGCAGCTCCAGCTTGCGCAGGGCATCGAGGCGTTCGGCTTCCTGCTGCGCGGATGGGATGGAGTGGGACATGGAATTCCTTGGCAAGCTGAGCCAGGCAACAGCTCAAATGACGAAAATGACGACAAGCCCCATTTTGTTCGTCAAATTTCCCGAGGTCAACAAAAATCTTGCGAACCAACCGTAAAGAGTAGGGAATGGGAGACGATGTGGTAAGTTTTATGGCAACCTGCATCATCAAATTCGATAAATTTTCTATTTCCTAAAGTAAAATAACGTCGTTAGTTTTTCTGTCTGAAAGAATTCTTGTCATGTCCGCACCCACTTCCGACGCGCTGGACGATCCGATCCTGACGACCCGCGAAGCGGCCGCGCTGCTCGGGATCGCAGTCAGCACGGCCCAGCAGTGGATCGAGAACGGCGCGCTGCCGGCCTGGAAGACGCCGGGCGGGCACCGCCGCGTGCGCTTGAGCGCCGTCAGCGCCCTGCTGCGCGAGCGCGCCGGGCAGCCGCCTGCCGCCGCGCAGGACAACGCGCTCGGCGCCTGGCGCAACGGAGAGGCCCCCTGCCCGCTGCCGGCGGAGGAAACGGCGCGCCTGGCGGCGCTGGCCGCCAGCGGCCTGCTCGACAGCACGCAGGAAGCCGTGTTCGACCGCCTCACCTTTCTCGCGGCCCAGGTCACCGATTGTCCGATGGCCTTGCTCACCCTGGTCGACGCGAACCGCCAGTGGTTCAAGTCGCGCGTCGGCCTGGCGCTGGCGGAGACCCCGCGTGAGCAGTCGTTCTGCAGCCACGCGATCCTGGACGAGCAGCCGATGCTGGTGTTCGATGCGCGGCAAGACCTGCGCTTCGCCGACAATCCGCTGGTGACCGGCGCGCCGCACATCCGTTTCTATGCGGGCGTGCCGCTGCTCGACGCCCAAGGTTACCGGCTCGGGACGCTGTGCGTGCTCGACCGCGAGCCGCGCCGGCTGCGCGAGCGCGAGCTGCGCGCCCTGTGCGAGCTGGCGAAAATCGCGATGGAGGAGATCAGGCGCCGCCGCCCGCCTGCTGCTTCCTGACGGCGGCGATGACGGTATTGCGGATGGTCTTCAGGACGGCGTCGGCCTTGAAGGGCTTGACGATGAAGCCGTGCACGCCGCGCGCCAGGGCGGCCTGGATGGTCGGCGCGTCGAGGGTGCCCGAGACCATGAAGATGAAGGTCTTGGGCAGCATGACGCGCAGCTGCTCGACGACGTCGCCCTCCTCGATCTGCTCGCGCGCGATGCAGATCAGCTGCGGCCGGAACTTCGCGGCCAGCTGCAGCGCCCCGTGGGCCGTGTGGGTCTGCCCCACGACCTCGTAGCTGCCGTCGGTCAGCACCGTATTCAACAGGCCGCGCGAGATCGCGTTCGAGTCCACCAAAACTGCCTTGAGCATGCTGTTCCTTCAATTCAGGTCGCGTCGTAGGCCAGCATCTTCCACGTGACGCCTAGGCGCACGTCGGTCTTGAGCTGCACCAGTTGGCGCGACAAATACAAAATTTCTTTTTCGGCGCGCAGGCGCTCGCCCAGCGGCGTCATGAGGATGCCGGCGCCGGCCATCACGGCATCGAGGCTGCCGTAGGCGTTGAGCAGGCGCGCCGCGGTCTTCATGCCGATCTTCGACACGCCCGGCACGCCGTCGGTGGCGTCGCCCATCAACGCCAGCAGATCGTGCAGCAGCTCGGGCGCGACGCCGAACTTGTTGCGCACCCAGGCGTCGTCGTGCCACTCGTTCTTGAAATGGTCCCACACCAGGGCGCCGTGCGCGACCAGGGCGTGCAGGTCCTTGTCGGTGGTGGCGACAATCGCCTCGCCGCGGTTCTCCTGCAGCCAGCGCATCACGCAGGTCGCGACCACGTCGTCGGCCTCGACCCCGGGCAGCATCGCGACGTGCACGCCGGCGCGGGTCAAGCGTTCCTGGAATTCCGGCAGCGCCTCGCGCAGCACCGAAGGCATCGGCGCCCGGTGCTCGCGGTAGCGCGGATACAGCGCGTGGCGCCAGGTCTGGCCGCCGTAGTCGAAGGCGGCCAGCACATGGGTCGGCGCGTGCGCCTCGAGCACGTTGCGGAACGACGAGAACGCGTGGCGCAGCGCGATGCTGGCCTTCAGGTCGGAGTCGGGCTCCGGGCTGGCTTCGTAGACCCGGCGCACGATGTTCAGTCCGTCGATCGCGAGCAGCTTTCCCATCGATGTCTTACCTCGCGTAGTCGTACTTGCCGCCGCGCTCGAGGGCGAGCTGGTAGGCCGGACGCGCATGGATGCGCTGCACGAAGCCGGAGAGCTTCGGGTACTGCGCGCCCAGTCCGCCGCGCGCGGTGGCCGCCTCCAGCGGGAAACTCATCTGGATGTCGGCGGCCGTGAACTCCTGGCCGGCGAACCAGGGCCGCGCCGCCAGTTCCGATTCCAGGTAGTCGAGCTGGGCCCGGATGTTCGGGTTGACGAAACCGTCCTTCACCTTGCGTGCGATGGCGCGCGCGATCGGCTTGACGAAAAACGGCATCGGGCCATTCTCGACACGGTCGAACACGAGCTTCATCAACAGCGGCGACATGGCCGACCCTTCCGCGAAGTGCAGGAAATACGTGTACTTCAGCTTTTCCGGCGTGCCGGCCGTCGGCGCCAGGCGCCCATTGCCGTAGCGCTCGACCAGGTACTCGACGATCGCGGCGGATTCCGCCACCACGGTGTCGCCGTCGGTGATCACCGGCGACTTGCCCAGCGGGTGCACGGCCTTCAGTTCCGGCGGCGCCAGCATCGTCTTCGGGTCGCGCTGGTATTTTTTGATCTCGTATTCCAGGCCCAGTTCCTCCAGCAACCAGAGGATGCGCTGCGAGCGCGAGTTGTTCAGGTGGTGGACGGTGATCATGGCGGCGGCCGCAGTGTGGAAAGGACCGCTAGCTTAGCACTGTTGCGCCAGCACAAAAAGGCATCGGAAGATTTGCGGTGGAATGTTTATGGTTTGCAACAAAGACATATACTTGCGAACTTTTTACCAGTTCCTTGTAACCGTTATTCAAACTCCGCTGTCGCAGGACGCGACGGCTTCTTTTCAACCCACCCACCATCGCTCATGAGAAAACTGCCGCGCCTGAACATTGCCCGAAAGCTGGGCCTCCTCACCATCTGCACCGGGATCGGCATGGCCATCGTCGCCACCTGCTTCCTGGTCTCCGAGCGCAAGCTGATCCTCGAGGAGCGCGGCCACGGCGTGCGCCAGGCGGTCGAGGTGGCCAGCGGCGTGATCGAGCGCTACCGCCTGGCCGCCGCCAGCGGCAAGATGGACGAGTCCGAGGCCAAGCGCGCCGCGCTGGCCGAACTGAAGACCCTGCGCTACAGCGGCTCGGAATACTTCTGGGTCAACGACATGGCGCCGCGCATGATGATGCACCCGACCAAGCCGGAGCTCGACGGCCAGGATCTCGGCGCGATGGCCGACCCGAACGGCCTGCGGCTGTTCGTGGCGATGGTCGAGGTGGTGCGCAAGGACGGCGCCGGCTTCGTCGCCTACATGTGGCCCAAGCCCGGCGAACAGGCGCCGGTGCCGAAGGTGTCGTACGTGCAGGGTATTCCCGGCTGGGACTGGGTCATCGGTTCCGGCGTCTACATGGACACCGTCGGCGCCGTGTTCTGGCCGCGCGTGGCCTGGTTCTCGGGCGCCACGATCGTCCTGTCCGGCGTGATCATGCTGTTCGGCCTGACGCTCTCGCGCAGCATCGCCCAGCCGCTGGCGCGCGCCGTGACGGTCGCGCGCACCGTGGCGGCCGGCGACCTCACCGCCGTGATCGACGTGCGCGGCCACGACGAGACCGCGCACCTGCTCGACGCGCTGCGCGAGATGAACGGCAGCCTGAACAACATCGTCGGCGAAGTCGACCTCGGCATCCAGGCGATCGCCAGCGCCTCGGCCCAGATCGCGGCCGGCAACCACGATTTGTCGAGCCGCACCGAGCAGCAGGCCGGCTCGCTCGAGGAAACCGCCTCCTCGATGGAGCAGCTGACGGGCGCCGTCCAGCAGAACGCGGAACACGCGCGCCACGCCAACACGCTGGCCTCGAAGGCGGCCGAGGTGGCGGTGCGCGGCGGCGAAGTCGTGCAGCAGGTGGTGCAGAAGATGGAGTCGATCAACACATCCTCGCGCAAGATCGTCGACATCATCGGCGTCATCGACGGCATCGCCTTCCAGACCAACATCCTGGCATTGAACGCGGCGGTCGAAGCCGCGCGCGCCGGCGAGCAGGGACGCGGCTTCGCGGTCGTCGCCGGCGAGGTGCGCAACCTGGCGCAGCGCTCGGCCGCGGCGGCGCGCGAGGTGAAGACCCTGATCGACGATTCGGTCAGCAAGGTCGATGCGGGCAGCAAGCTGGTGAACGACGCCGGCACGACCATGCAGGAAGTGGTCGCCAGCGTGCGCCAGGTGAACAGCATCATCGGCGACATCACCGCCGCCAGCGTCGAGCAGGAAGCCGGCATCGGCCAGGTCAACCGCGCGATCGCCGAGATGGACGGCGTGACGCAAAAGAACGCCGCCCTGGTCGAGGAAGCGGCGGCCGCCGCCGAATCGATGCGCCAGCAGGCCGACCGCCTGTCCGAGGTGGTGGGCGTGTTCAAGGTCGTGGCCGGGGGCGGCGCACGTAAGCTCCCGGCCCTGGCCTGATCTCCGCACCGCGTTCGGCACCGCACCGAGCCCGGCGGCACAAGGACCCTATGATCGCCCCATGGCGATCCACATTGGCATATCCGGCTGGCGCTACGTGCCCTGGCGCGGCGTCTTCTACCCCAAGGGACTGGCGCAGGCGCGCGAGCTCGACTACGCCTCGCGCCAGCTGCCGACGATCGAGATCAACGGCTCCTTCTACTCCCTGCAGCGTCCGGAAAGCTACGCCGCCTGGTATGCGGCCACGCCACCGGGCTTCCTGTTCGCGGTCAAGGGCAACCGCTTCCTGACCCACATGCTCAAGCTGAAGGACATCGAGGGGCCGCTCGCCAACGTGCTGGCCTCGGGCGTGTTCGAGCTGCGCGAAAAGCTCGGTCCCTTCCTGTGGCAGTTTCCCGAAATGGTGAAGTTCGATCACGCGCGCTTCGAACACTTCCTCGGCCTGCTGCCGCACGACACGGAAGCGGCCCTGGAGCGCGCGCGCCAGTACCAGCCGCGCATGGAAGGGAAAGTCTCGCTGGCGATGGAGACGAAGCGCCCGATGCGCCACGCGGTCGAGGTGCGCCACGAGAGCTTTCGCGACGAACGCTTCATCGCCCTGCTGCGCAAGTACAACGTCGCCCTGGTGGTGGCCGACACCGCTGGCAAGTGGCCCTATATCGAGGACGTGACGGCCGACTTCATGTACCTGCGGCTGCATGGCGACAAGGAGCTGTATGCCAGCGGCTACGACGACGAGGCGATCGCACGCTGGGCCGCGCGGATCCGCGCCTGGAGCACGGGTGGGGAGCCGGAGGCGTGCCGGCGGGTGTCGTCGCAACCGCCGCCGAAGCGCAAGAGCCGGGATGTGTACTGCTACTTCGATAACGACATCAAGGTGCATGCGCCGTACGATGCGAAGCGGCTCATCGAAGCCCTGGGGTTGTAGGGTGGGTACTCGTACCCACCTTTCCTTACTCTTGTCTACCCCACCGCTACTCGATCAACATCTCGCCGATATCCGGCGTCCCGCCCCAATCGGCCGGATACACACCTTCACGAACATATCGATGAAATGTCGAATGCGGCCATTCCCTCACCTGCGGCACGTATCGGTGCTTCACCGGATTGAAATGGATGTAATCCATGTGCCGTTCGAAATCGACATCGTCCCGAATGCCGTGTTCCCAAAACCGCCGCTGCCAAATGGTCGACTCGCATTTGCTCTGTCGTGATTGGGTCAGTAGTCGCGGATCGTGCAGTCTTCGGCCATAGTTCGTGGACACGAAGCGCTTGATTGCGAACCAGCGTTTCGAGTAATCGGAATCGCCATCCGGTAGCGTCCAGATGCAATGCATATGATCCGGCAAGATGACCCATGCATCGATGACGAAGGGCCGGGTCGTGCGAACGAACTGGATTGCTTTTCTGAGGCTTGCGCGGAGCGCCGGATCGCAAAAGATCGGGCGGCGTCGATAGGAGACGGCCGTGAAGAAGAACGTGGAGCCCGTATGGAGGCGACGGTAGCGTGACATGGTGCGGCATCGTAGGCCGCCGGCCGAGCCCGCGCTGTGTGATTGGTCAATCGTGTGTGGGGCGTAGCGGAAACGTTGACATATGCCGGCGGTGAGAACGCGTGGGTACGAGTACCCACCCTACGAACCCCGAGCAAGCCCCATCAACCAGCAATGAACCGTCAGCGTTTATCGTGCAGCTTGATCACCCTATGCTTCGCCCCCGCCGGCGGCGTCGGCTCAGCGGGCGTCTCACAGGTATTGCAGCTGCTGCACCCGCTCCCGCAACTGCCGCCGGTATCGAGCCAGCGCACCAGCTTCGAGTCGGCGCCGCCGCGCGAGAGGCGGTTGACGATCCTGACGCGCCAGGCGGCAGGCAGGTACTTGGCGCCGATGTACACCGCCGCCACCGCGACGAACAGGCCGACGACCAGTTCCTGCCACATGATCAGCCTCCGCCCAGCGCCAGCGCGACGCGGTAGGTGATGAAGGAAGCGGTGTACGCCAGCGCGAACATGTAGCCCGCCATCATCCAGGCATATTTCGCGCTGCCGGTCTCGCGGCGTACCGTCGACAGGGTCGCGATGCACTGCGGCGCGTACACGTACCAGGCCAGCAGCGACAGCGCGGTCGCCATCGACCAGGAACCGGCGATCAGCGGGCCCAGGGTGTTGGCGACGTCGTCGCCCGAGCCGGCCAGGGCGTACACGGTGCCCAGCGCGCCGACCGCCACTTCGCGCGCGGCCATGCCCGGCACCAGCGCGATGCAGATCTCCCAGCCGAAGCCGATCGGCGCGAAGACCACCGACAGCGCGCGGCCCAGCATGCCGGCCACGCTGTAGTAGATCGGCGGGTGGGTCGCGCCTTCCGGCGCGCCCGGGAAGCTCGACAGGAACCAGAGCAGCACCATCAGCGTCAGGATCAGGGTGCCGACGCGCATCAGGAAGATGACGGCGCGTTCCCACAGGCCGATCGCCAGCGAGGGCAGGTGCGGCCAGTGGTAGGCGGGCAGTTCCATCATCAGCGGGTGCTGGCCGCTGCCGCTGCGGCGCTTCATGAACCAGGCCACGCCCATCGCGCTGGCCACGCCCAGCGCGTACAGGACGAACAACACCAGGCCCTGCAGGTTGAAGATGCCCACTTCGCGGTCGGGGATGAAGGCGGCGATCAGCAGCGCATACACCGGCAGGCGCGCCGAGCAGGTCATCAGCGGCGCGATCATGATCGTCACCAGGCGGTCGCGCGGATTCTGGATGGTGCGCGCGGCCATCACGCCGGGAATCGCGCAGGCGAACGAGGACAAGAGCGGAATGAAGGCGCGGCCCGACAGGCCGACGCCGCCCATCATGCGGTCGAGCAGGAAGGCCGCGCGCGGCAGGTAGCCGATGTCCTCGAGGATCAGGATGAAGAAGAACAGGATCAGGATCTGCG
This sequence comes from Massilia haematophila, assembly GCF_042647645.1. Lineage (NCBI taxonomy): Bacteria > Pseudomonadati > Pseudomonadota > Betaproteobacteria > Burkholderiales > Oxalobacteraceae > Massilia > Massilia haematophila. The sequence continues at coordinate 3,841,431 of NZ_JBHRVV010000001.1, forward strand.
GCAGGAACACCAGCACCCCGCCGACGCCGGCGATGATGCCGTCCACGATCAGGCTGTGCAGCGGGCCTTCGGCCATGGTCGAGCCGACCCAGGCGCCGAGCGCGTCGACGCTGTTCGTGATGAAGTCCATCGGCGCTTCGGCCCAGCTGAACACGGCCTGGAAGATCACGAACATCATCGCCGCCAGGATCACCGGACCGGCGAACGGATGCAGCACCACGTTGTCGATCGTTTCCGACAGGTTGCCCTTGTCGTGGGCATGGCTGGCGCAGGCGTCGACGATGCGGCGCACTTCGCGCTGGGTCTGTTCGACCGGGACGGCGTCGATCGCGGCCAGCGGCTGCGGCTTGACGCGGGCATCGAGGTCGATGCGGTCGAGCACGTCCAGCAGCGCGCGCTCGCCGCCGGCCTGGATGGCGACGGTTTCCACCACCGGCATGCCGAGTTCCTTCGACAGGGCCGCGGTGTCGATCTCGATGCCGCGCTTTTTCGCGACGTCGACCATGTTCAGGGCCAGCACCATCGGCAGGCCGAGGCGCTGGATCTCCAGCACCAGGCGCAGGTTCAGGCGCAAATTTGTCGCGTTGACCACGCAGACGATGACGTCGGGCGCGCTTTCGCCCTTGCGCAGGCCGGCGACCACGTCGCGCGTGATCGCCTCGTCCGGCGTCTGCGCCGACAGGCTGTAGGCGCCCGGCAGGTCGAGCACGCGCAGCGCGCGCCCGGCGGGCGAAGTAAAGCTGCCTTCCTTGCGTTCGATGGTGACGCCGGCGTAGTTCGCGACCTTCTGGCGCGAGCCGGTAAGACGGTTGAACAGTGCGGTCTTGCCGCAGTTCGGATTACCCAGCAATGCGATCAGGGGCGCGCGTGTCGCCACCTGTTGTTCCATGACACCCATCGATTATTCCGGCTGAATTGATACGAGTGCGGCCTCGAACTTGCGCAGGGCGAAGGTCGACTCGCCGACTTTCACCGCCACCGGGCCGCCCGGCAGGCCGCGCTTGAGCATGCGGATGCGTTCGCCCGGCACGAAGCCCAGTTCCATCAGGCGACGCGGAACGTCGGCACCGCCCTGCGCGGTCGGCGCGAGGTGGATCACGGTGGCAGTCTGCCCAACCTTCAGGGCGTCGAGGGTGGTCAGGGTGGGAGCAAGAGTCATGGCAACGATCCGTTGATGTGACGCACTATATGTAGCGCTGATGAGACAGATACTAGCATCATAAACCTAAATGCGAATTATTTCTATTTGCAGGATCGATACGCAACAAATTCGCTTGCGTTCCCGGCCGAGTTTCAGCAGAATAGAACACGAATGAGAACGATTCTCATTATTAGACAAGCAAGCTTAATCCGGTAGCAAGGGAACTTCGATGATCGTCTGTGTCTGCAACAACATCTCCGACCGTGAAATCCGCCAGGCGGTCGACCTCGGCATCACTTCGGTGGCCGAGCTGCGCAAGGAACTGGGCCTGGGCACCTGCTGCGGCAAATGCGTCAGCTACGCCCGCGAAGTCCTGCACGAAGCCATCGACAGCAAGACGACCGTTACCGAACTGAGCTTCCGCACGGCCCAGCTCGCCTAAGCTGAGCCTATCCCCTGCCGGACCGGCGCTCGCCGGTTTCCGGCACGCCTTGACGCGCCCTTTGCTATGATTGCGTCAACATCACCACAACAAGGTAAACAATCATGAAGGGCGATCCCAACGTCATCCGGCTGCTCAACGCGCAGCTGACCAACGAACTCACCGCGATCAACCAGTACTTCCTGCACGCGCGCATGTACCGCCACTGGGGCTTCGAGAAGCTCGGCAAGAAGGAATACGACGAATCGATCGGCGAGATGAAGCACGCCGACAAGCTGATCGACCGCATCCTGATGCTCGACGGCCTGCCGAACCTGCAGGCCCTGCACAAGATCCTGATCGGCGAATCGACCCAGGAAATGTTGGAATGCGACCTGAAGCTCGAGCGCGCCGCCCAGCTGACCGTCAAGGAAGGCATCGCCGCCTGCGAAGCCGCCGCCGACTACGTCTCGCGCGACCTGCTGCTGATGATCCTGGAAGACACCGAAGAGCACATCGAGTGGCTCGAGACCCAGCTCGACCTGATCGTCAAGGTCGGCATCCAGAACTACCTGCAGAGCCAGATGGGCGAATAAATCTCATCGCACTGCACACGGAACGGCGGACCTTGAGTCCGCCGTTTTTGTTTGCACTCCGCTGCCGCTCCTGGAATTGCTGGCCTCGACCGTAGGGTGGGCGCCCCGTGCCCACGCGGTGATAGTGTGCGGCAAGATCATCCGGCACGCTATCGGAGCCGTTATCTTTCCCCGCGTGGGCGGCGCAGCCCCCACCCTACGGCTGCACCTGTTCCTGCGTCACCCACACCGGCGCCGACCACAGCACGTTACCGTCGGCCTGGGTCACCTTCGCATAATAGAAGTGCGCTCCCGGCGCCGGCGTGAAGGTCGTCGTCGCCTCGCTCGACAATTGCGTCACCATGCCGCCGCGCCCCGGCACCCCTTCCATGATCGCCACCGCCGCCACCTGCTTGCCGGCCGTGCTGGCGAAGTTCGCCACCAGGGTCAAGGGACCGCTGTTGGTAAAGCGCTCGCCCATCAGGCGGCCGTTGGCGGTCAGGACCAGTTGCGAGCCCTTGTCCATGGTCGCGAACACGCGCCGCGCCCGCACTGCCTCGACAAAGCTGGCGCGGCCCAGGGGCGTCCCGTTCGGGACCAGGATGCCGGTGCGGTTGCTGTAGGCCGTGCCCCAGTTGGCGCAGTGGTTGTCCTGGTTGGTGCTGAAGGCCACATGAAAACCCGCTTCCAGCAGCTTGTTGCAGGCCGCCTCGTAGTTGCTGCGCCGGGTCTCGCCCTCGCGGTCGTTGGTCGAGAAGGCGGTGCTGTTGGCGACTTCGCACAGCGCCATCGCCTCGTCGCCGTCGGCCGTGTAGCCGAGCGCCTGGCCATTGATGGCGAACTGGCCGCTGGTCGACGGGTGGTTGAACTGCCCGATCCAGCCGCGCTCGCGCATCAGGGTGTACATGGCCGCGTAGTCGCTGCGCGGCGTGGCGATGTCGGCCAGCAGTTCTCCTTTGCCGTTCTTTTCCCAGCCCAGCAACTGGTCGCTGTTGAAGATGTTGACGTGCCCGCCCTTGTTGATGACGCCCCACTCCATCCCGTACAGCGCCAGGAAGCCCGGGTTGGCCGCGCTGTAGGCGGCCGCGGTCTCCAGGCCCTTGCGGTAGAGGCCGGTCGCGGTAGCCGGATCGGCGTTCGCATTGGTGCCGTCCGAGCCGTCGTACATGTGGTTGTGCTCGGACGCGACCAGGATGTCCAGCCCGTGTTTGTGGGCGTAGGCGAAGGCCGCGTCCGGGCCGTATTTCGCCGTCAAAGGATCCTGGGCGCCCTTGCAATTATCCAGCTCGGCGCCGCCGTCGCTGTGGTTGGTCTGGCTGTGCAGGTTGCCGAGATAAACCGTGTAGGGCAGCGCGCCGAGTGCCGGCGCCGCCTGCAATGTCCCGCGGCCCACCGGCAGCGGCGCGAACTGCGGCGTCGCCGGACGCTGCGCCGGGCCGATCTCGATCTGCCAGCTTTGTTCGTGGACGTCATTGGAAGGCGCCACTGCCTCGGCGTCGCGGCTGCCGGCACGCAGGCGCACCTGGTAGACACCGGCCGCCAGCGGGCCGGCGTCCAGGCCCGACCAGGCGACCGGCACCGAGACCGGGCCACGGTCCATGCGTGTGCTGCCCTGCCAGCGCCGCACCACGCGCCCGCCCAGGTGGATGAGTTCCAGTTGCCAGTCGACGCGCTGGGCGCGGCGCGCATTCGGGTAATCAAAGGTCAGCGTGAAGGTACGCGCATCGGGGCGCGCGGGATCAGGCGCCCGATAAGGCGCGTGCAGGGTGGCTTCGAACTCGCTGTGCTCGTCGATGGCGGCGGAGGCGCAGCCCGACAGGAGAAAAAAGGCGAGAAGGGACGGGGAGAGGAGTGAGATTTTCATGATGCAATTTTTGCAATTGCATCAGGGATTGCCTTTGCGCTAGAGGTAGATTTTATTGCTATTTATTACACATTGTTTGACGAAAGAACAACGCTTGGCTGACGCTGCCTTTCAGCCCATCAGGCCGCACTCATTCGCCGATCCATCTGCTTCGGCGCAGGTTGATCCGCGTACAGGCGATCTGCTCCGACTAGCGTCAAATTACCGCTACCGCTGGCGCCGAGCGTCGAAGAACCAGCCGTCCCAATGGATCACAAGCCTGTCCTTGGCTTTGATGAACGCGACAGTGCAGCCGAGGTCAACGACCGTTACAGGATTAGGTAATCCAAGCTTCGAGGCGCTTGCGTGCGCCTGCTCGCGCAGGTACAGCCGAGGCTCGACACGTTCGGCCTCAAGCTCTGGCGGTAAGCATTTCCGCGTGCCGAACTCAACCCTGTCTGGCGCTATCGTAAAAACTTTTCCGACAAGCTGCTTTGCTTCTCGCTCATCGAGCGACGTTATCTCAGATGCATCGAGCGCAGCCTTCAACCGCCATTTGCCAATAACGCTACGTTCCTGGTTATCGCCAGCATGTACAGGACTTACCACGCTTGTGAAAGCAAGCGCTACGACAACTGGAAATATCGTCGTGCGTTGACGCAAGACAGAAATCAGGACAGACATATCTCCCCCCTATTTAGCAGCATTTTCTTTTTTCACGCGAAAAGGAGCACTTTCCTCTTCGCGGCGCTTGATCAACCCTGGAGCAATGACATATTTCGTCTTGCCCTTCTCTTTAACCTGAACTCTGATCATCTTCGAGATATTGGAGGCGGCGCCTTCAAAATCGTTCGCATTCACGTAGCCATACGTGCCGTTCGCGCCGGTTGGCCCTGCGTTATAAGTCAGACTGCAAAGTGCATCGAATTGGGCCTGGCTGATCGGCACCTTGATATTGCGGAGGACCGTACGTTCAGCCTCCGCCACGCGGTGCTCGAATTCCTGATCGACCATCCCGGCACTGACTTTCTTGCCGAGCTCTTCTTCTGTACAGACTCCTTTGTGGGCGAGAATGCCCGCACCCCATGTGCAATGCCCCTTGTTCTTGCCCATGTCGTTGTAGTACTTGTAGACATTCTTTTCCGTTGCCCGCATTTTCGCCCTGGCCTCGGGGCTCATCGTCATCTTCACAGCAGGTTTGCCAGCTTCAGGCTTGCCGGGCACGTCGGTCATCACATCCTCCGCAGTCGGGACAAACGTTCAATCTAGCACCGCAATACGTCGACTCGTTGAGTCCACGCAAGCGAGCTCTGCATTGAGTACTGCAACATGGCAGGCTCAACAAATATGTGGAGGAATGATGGCAATCGATGTATATCTCCAGATCGATGGGATCAAGGGCGAGTCCCAGGACGACAAACATAAGGACTGGATCGAATGCGAATCGGTGAATTGGGGACTGATTCAACCCCGCAGCGCCACGGCGTCGACTGGCGGTGGACACACCGCGGAGCGCGTCGAGGTGCAGGAAGTCACCTTCAGCAAGCTGGCTGATTTATCGTCGCCGATCCTGATGCAGACTTGCGCGATGGGCAAAACCATCCCCAAGGCAAAGTTCGAGTTCATGCGCGCCGACGGCAACGGTACGCCGGTCAAGTATTTCGAAATCGAGCTGGAAAATGTGCTCATCGGCGCAATTACCCCAGGCATCGAAGCGGGCGCGATCCTCGCTGAACATGTCAGCCTGAAGTTCTCGAAGGTGAAGTGGAAATACACGCAGCAGAAAATTGGAGGCGGCACCGGCGGCACGACGATGGGCGGATGGGATCTCGCCGCCAATAAAGTGGCCGCATAAGGCCCCCGAACGTAAAAAAAGCCCCGGCAGAATTCCGGGGCTTTTTACTTTATTCGGGTCTTTCGCCAGAGGCTTCTTTATCCTTTCAGGCCGCACTCATCCACCGATCCACCTGCTTCAGCGGCAAATTGATCCGCGCACACCCGATCTGGTCCGGCCGCACGTTCAGCTCGATCATGCGCGGGCCGTCGACGCCGATCGCCACGTCCACCCCGGCCACGTTCACGTGCGGGAAGGCCTGCAGCGCGCGCATGGCGACTTCCTGGCATTCGCGCCAGTAGGGCAGCTGCACGCCGCTGATGCGCCCGCCCGTGTCCGGGTGCGCGTCCATGGTGTCGAGCGGGTTCTTGGCGTTGGCGGCGTGGGTCAGGGTGCCGGTCGCCAGGTCGACCGGGCAGAAGATGCCGCCGCTGCTGGTGTTGTCGACCAGGCTGCCCTTGCGTCCCACGCGCAGGAAAGCGCCGGCGATGCGGCACTCGCCGCGCGCCTGATAGAGCCAGATGCGCAGGGTGTTGAGCGAATTCGGGTGGATCGCCGCCAACACCGGATGCTGCGGCAGGTAATGTTCGACGATGTAGCCGTCGCGGTTGTTGCCGGCCTTGTCCCACCACTCGGCCAGGGTGGTCACCGCGCCGCTGAAGGGATGGACGAAGACCGGCTGGCCGTCCCTTTCCTCGACCTGGAACGCGAAGAAGCCGGCGCCGCCATAGCCTTCCACCAGCTTGAAGCAGATTTTATTGCCGACCAGCTCGCGGCTCAGCGCCTCGAGGTCGGCCAGGCTGCGCAGCGACGTGCCATCGGCGCGCGCGCCGCGCTGCGGGTGGATGAAGCCGATGAATTCCGGAGTCGGCACGCCGACCAGTTGCAGGATCGCCTTTTCGATTACCTTGTGCTGGGAGCTCTTCTGGTAGGGCCGGCGGTTCCAGCGGTCGATGAATTCGTTGTATTCCTTCTTGTTGACGTGGGCCCACTTGTCGGCGAAAGGCACCGAGGTACGCCACCAGCGCGCCTGCAGGTAATAGCCGGGGCCGATGCGGCGCACCAGGAACAGGGCCGTCATCTCGGCGAGCTGGCGCCAGAACGGCAGGTAAGGCTGATCGGCTTTTCCGGCGCGCAATTGCGACCAGGCGCGCTGTATGTCTTTAATGACTTGCATTCACAATCCAGTGTTCGTCAACTCGGCGCGAAGGCCTCGAAATTGCCATTATATTATGCAATTCCGATATGCAAACATTGAACTGTGTGCGGCGGCGGCAGGGACCATCCAGCCACCTGCCGCCGCGTCCTGCTTAGTTCATGAACAATCAGAAGTGGTACTCGGCGCGCACCATCGGCGTGCTGGCGCGCTGGCCCTGTCCGCCCGTGGTCTTGCGCGTGTTGCCGAACTTGTTGTTCCAGAACTGGTACTCGAGGCCGAGGCGGAAGCGGTTCTTCGGCTGGCCGAAGTGGGAGCCGATGTCGTACATCAGCGCCATGTCGAGGTTGGTCTCGGCGCCGGTGCCGTTGCCGACCTCGTCGCGGCCCTTGGCGGCGATGAAGTTCAGGTAGCCCTCGAAGGAGAGGCGCTCGGCCACCGGGATGCCCCAGGTCGCCGACAGCATGGCGTGGGTGTCGTAGGTGTAGCGGCCGTTGACGTTCGAGATCGGCGGGAAGGCGCCGCTCGGGGCGTTCGATTCGCGCAGCAGCAGGATGCTGGTGTTCAGGAAGCCCGGCACGTCCCACATCAGGGTCGGCCCAAGCACCAGCATGCGCTTGCGCGAGTTGTAGCCGACGTCGTTCTTGGTGTTCCAGTCGAAGCCGAAGGTCACGCCCACGCCCTTGACCGGGCCGTAGCGCATCTCGGTGCCGCGCAGCGCGCCGATGTCGAGCGTGTGGCGGTAGACGATGTAGGCTTCCTGCGCGCCTTCGGATTGGGTCAGCGAGGCCGGGTCGCTCTTGTCGGACTGCAGGAGGTCGACGTTGAAGAAGTTGCTGCCGTACTTGTAGCCGCTGGCGTGGGTCAGCGCGAAGATGTGTTTCGAGATGTGTTCCGGATTGTACGGCTCGGCGAAACGGGTGCCGTAGCGCCAGCTGATCGAGGTATCGCTCCAATCGGCGGCTTGCGCGGCGCTTGCCGCCAGCAGGAAGGCGGCACCGGCCGCCAGCGTGGTTTTCTTCATGTGATGGACTTCGACTGAGGTTCTTCCCTTGCCGCCGCAATGGCGGTCCCATGCCGGCGCGCGACCAGCAGCTCGACCCGGTGCGTGCGACCGTCGTCGGTCAACGGCACGAGGTTGCCCTCTTCCTCCCGGCCGTCGACCAGCAGCGCGTCCGCCTCGGCGAAGCGCACCTCGATCTCGTACAGGGTAGTGCGGTAGCGGTAATCCAGGCGAAAGCCCGGCCACCCGCAAGGCAGCTGCGGCGACAGCACCAGGCGCTCGCCCTGCCGCCCGATTCCGAGCAGCGATTCGACGATCAGCCGGTACGTCCAGCCAGCCGAGGAAGTGTACCAGCTCCCGTGCCCGCAACCAACGTATGGATGAGCCGGCGGCACACAGTCCGCCATCACATAGGGTTCCAGCCCATAGTCCGCGCAGTCCTCCAGCGTCGCCGTGCGCCGCGCCGGGTTGATCGCGTCCAGCAAGGCCCAGGCGCGTTCGCCCTGTCCCAGCTGGGCAAACGCCATCGCGGCCCAGGCGGCGGACCGGGTGTCCAGGCGATCGCCCTCGCCCACCGCGAACGCTTCCATCGCCCTGGCCGCGCGTTGCGAATCGGCCACGCCCGACAGCACGCTCCAGCTTTGTGCGTCGCGGTCTACCGGAGCATCGCCGCCCGGAGTCCGGCGATAACGCTCGCCGTCCCAGGCGTGTTCCTCGACCTGGGCGGCGAGCACCTGGGCCGTCGCGCGGCAGGTGGTGGCGAAGCCGTAGTCGGCGCGGCGCTCGGCCAGCCCGGCGAAGCGCTGCAAGGTCGCGGCCATGAACCAGCCCAGCCAGGTGCTTTCGCCATCGCCTTCTCCTCCACCCACCGGCAGGCCGTGTGCGCCGAAGCGCATTGCGTGACGGATCGCACGCACGCAGTGTTCGTACAGGTCGCCGCGCACGTTTGATTCGGCCGGCTGGCCCTCATGCGCGCTGTCGCCGGGCTCGGGCGCGCGCCCCTCGAGGTAGGGCAGCGACTCGTCCAGCACGGCGCTGTCCGCGGTCGCCGCGACGTAGCTGCACACCGCGAACGGCAGCCACAACACCTCCGTCGTGGCGTGCGTACGCAGCCCGCGGCCGGACGGCGGATGCCAGCAGTGCTGGACATCGCCCTCGACGTACTGGCGCGCCGCGCACCGCAGCAGTTGCGCGCGCAGCAGCTCCGGCCTGGCGTGGACCAGCGCCAGTGCGTCCTGCAGGACCTCGCCGAACACGATGGCGCCGCCCGACTCCGCGCTGCCCCCGCGCGCCCACATGCGGCCGGCGATGGTTTGATACGGCAGCCAGCCATTGGCCAGGGCATCGAGCGCCGGGTCGGGCGTGGTCACGCGCACGGCGCCCAGGGTTTCGGTCCACCAGGCGCGCACCTTCTCCAGCGCGGCGCCGGCGGCCGCCGGCCCGCCGCAGCGCCGCACCAGGCTGGCGGCATCGTGGTCGTCCTGGCCGCCCACGCCGAGCATGAACACCAGTTCCTTCTGCTCGCCCGGCTGCAGCTCGAACGCCACCTGCAGCGCCGCGCAGGGATCGAGCGCGGCGCCCATCGTGCCCGCCAGCGTGGCGCGCGCCAGCGCCGCCGGGCTGGCCAGGTCACGGCCGCGGCCGATGAACTCCATGCGGTCGCAGGTGAAGGCGGCAGGTTCGGCGTCGACGTGGAAGAAGGCGGTGCGTCCCGCGAAATCGGCATGCCAGGCATTGTGCGCGACCAGGGCACCGCTGTCCGCGTCGCGTCCGGTCACCACGTGCATGGCCTCGGCGCGCGAACGCCCCAGCACCCAGGCGACGTAACCGGTGGCCGACAGCCGGCGTGGCGCGCTGCTGTCGTTGCGCACCCGTAGGACGGTGTACTTCAGCGGCGCGTCCAGCGACACGAAGCTGGTCAGTTCGGAATGGATGCCGTGCGCCGCGTGTTCGAACGTGCTGTAGCCGAAGCCGTGGCGCGCCAGGTACTCGCCGCCGGACGGCGCCGGCAGCGCGGTCGGCGACCAGAACGCGCCGCTGTGCTCGTCGCGCAGGTAGAAGGCTTCGCCGCCGGTCCCGCGCAGCGGGTCGCCGTCCGAGTCCGTGAGACGGAAATCCCGCGCGTTCTCGCTCCAGCTCGTGGCATGGCCGCTTTCCGATACCTGCGAGCCGAACGCCGGACTGGCCAGCACGTTCGTCCAGGGCGCCGGCGTGCGCCGGCCCGGCCCGGTGCGAACCACGTATTCGCGGCCGTCCTCGCTGAAGCCGCCGATGCCGTTGTCGAGCACCAGCTGCGGTGCTGCGGTGCCGGGGGCGTGCGCCGTCCAGGTCTCGCTCCCCTCTTCCGGATAGGTAACCGGCGGCGCCGGCGCCGCCACCGCCGCGCGGCGCAGCTGCTCGGCCAGGCTGCCGCGTTCGTCCGCCAGCACCACGTGCGCCACCGCCTGCATCAGCACGCGGTCTTCCTCCGGCACCTGGTCGACAGCCAGCATGAAGACGGCGCCGGGGCGCCCGGAGGGCGGCGCCAGCGCCGCGGCCAGTTCCATGAGCTGCTCGCCCAGCGCCTCGCCCTCGTACCAGATCACCAGGTCGGCCGCCAGGCCCTTCAGGCCCCACCAGGCCTGTGCCTGCACCAGCTGGCGCGCGAGGGTGATGTTCGCGGCGTCGCGCAGGTGCAGCAGGACGATCGGATGGTCGCCCGAGATCGCGTACGGCCACAGGCCGGGCTGGCCGAGCCGGTTGCGCGCAACGAGTGCGGGGTCGGCGCGCAGCGCGCGGCGCGGGTACAGCAGGTGGCTGGCCAGTCGGCCGCAGAGCCGGGCGTCGGCCGCGCCCATGCCCAGCCCGGCCAGGAAAGCCTGGTCGTAGGTCCAGGCCAGCGCGGACACGCGCGCGGCCGCGTCGCGCTCGCGCAGCTTCGCCGCCAAGGCCAGCGCGGCGGCGCGGGTCGCGGCCACACCCAGCACCAGGTCGACCACCACTTCCTCGTCGGGGGCGAGCGCGAGCACGCGGCGGATCGCCAGCGCCGGATCGGGCTCGGCGCCAGCCGCGCCGCCCAGCGGCTCCCGGCTGCGCAGCGCCGCCGGCAGCGGATTGCCGTCTGCGCGGCCCAGGAAGCGCGCGCGGCTGGTTTCGAACGAGGCCGCATCAGGCTTGCCGCCGTCGATCGTTACCTGGTGCAGCAGCCAGGGGGCCGGCTCGTCCTGCACGCGCGGCGGCCGCATGCACAGGATAGCGCCGTCATCGGCCAGGATCTCGCATTGCACCGGCCAGGCGCGGTCCGGGTCATGCGGCGCCGGCAGCACTTCCACATAGCTCGTCAGCTCGATCGCGCGCGCCTGGCCGGAGCGGTTGCGGACGCGCATGCGGCGCAGCTCGACGTCGTCCTCGGGCGACACGACGATCTCGGTGAGCAGGTCGATGCCGCGGTCGCGCCGGCGCAGTTGCGCGCTCCCTTCCGGGAACAGGGCCTCGTACTGTTCGGGCTTGGCCAGCGCCGGCTGCCAGGCAGCGGTCCAGACCGCGCCGCTGCCGAGGTCGCGCAGGTAGCAGGCCAGGCCGCCGCTGCCATCGGTGGCGTCGCCGCGCCGGCGCGTGAGGGCCAGGCCGTGCCAGCGGCTGTAGCCGCCGCCTTCGCTGTCGACCACCAGGTGATAGCGGCCATTGGACAGCAGCTGCACCTCGGGCTGCGCGCGGCCCGGACGCGGCGCCGTGCGCACCGGCAGCGGCGCCTGCGGCCGCGCCGCCGGCTCGATGGAGGCGACGTCGAAGGCGCCCGACCTCGGCACCCGTTCCTGCAGCAGCGGGAGCGCGGCCTGCAGGCGCGGATCGGCCGCGAAGCGCTTCTGCATCGGACGATCGAGCAGCAGGTACGACAGCGCCAGCAAGCCCATGCCCTGGTGCTGCGCCAGGAAGGCGCGCACGACGGCGTGAGGCTGCCCCTGCTGCAGGCGCGCGCCGGTATAGTCGATCGCTTCGTAAAAGCCGTAGCGGCCGACCAGGCCGAGCCCGGCCATGCGTTCCAGATTCGCGCAAGCTTGTTCCGGCGCCACCATCAGGCCGAGCATGGCGGCATGCGGCGCGATCACCAGGTCCCGTTTCAATCCGCGCCGCAGGCCCATGCCGGGTACGCCGAACGCGCGGTAGTCGTAGTGCAGCGCCGCGTCGACCGTGTTGCAGGCGCAGTCCGAGACGCCCCAGGGGACGCCGTGGCGGCGCGCATGGTCGGACTGGACGTGGATCGCGGCGCGCGCGGACTGGTCGAGCAGCGTGCCGCGCCAGGCCGGCATCACCAGCGAGGGCATCAGGTAGTCGCGCAGCGCGCCGCCGCGCGACAGCAGCAACTGCTCGCCGCCGACCACGCCCAGCTGGCGCCCAAGCGCGTACCAGTGCTCCTGCGGCAGCTGGCCATGGGCGATGCCGATGAAACTTGCCAGGCGCGCTTCCGACGCCAGCTGGTCGCAGGCGGCGTCTTCCAGGCGGCCTGCGGTGATGTCGTAGCCGGCCACCAGCAGCCTGGTGTGGCGATCGTAGAGCAGGCCGAAATCCATGTCCGCGAAGGCGCGCGCCTGCCCGGCGAGCGCGGCGATCTCGTCCAGCCGTGCACGGGCGGCGGCCACGCCCTCCTCCACCAGCGCGGCGAGCGTGCGCGTGGCGTCGTCATCGCCGGCCGGCGCGGTGAACGCGGCCAGCTCGCGCAGCGTCGGGATGCGTGTCAGGCTGGCGTCGAGCACGTACTCGTGCACCGCGCGCATCCACGGCGCCTGCGCCAGCAGGTCGGCATGCGCGGCGCGGGCATCCTGGTCCAGGCGCGCGCACCATGCGCGCAGCTCGGGGTCGGCATTCTCGGGCAGCAGCGCGCTCAAGGCCGCGGCGGCCGCGCTGGCCGCCTGCAGGCAGTCGGTGAGGCCCGGCAGCGTGCCGGCCTTGCGGGAGTTGTCCGGATCGAGCGCCTGCGCGCAGCGGCCCAGCGCCTCGCGCAGCGTCCGCGGCGCCTTGCTCGCGTGGTCCTCGACGACCCGCAGCGTGGCGCGCATGCCCGCCAGCGCCTGCTCTCCGGCGATCGGCTGCTGCGCCAGTTGCTCCAGGCCGGCGGCCAGGGTGAGCAGGTGGCCGGCCAGGTGGCCGCTGGCGGCGGTGTCGATCCTGACCGGCGCCAGCGGCGCCAGCGTGCGCGTGTCGTAGCCGGCATGGAAATGGCCTCTGTGGCGCTCCAGCAGGGCCATGCTGTCGAAGCTGGCCCGCAGCCGCGCCAGCAGCGCGGACTGGGGGATGAAGCCGAAGTCCCAGGCGCTCAGGGTGGACAGCAAGCCGATGCCGATGCTGGCGGGCGAAGTGCGGTGCACCAGCATCGTGTCCGGGTGCTCCTGCAGCCGGTCCGGCGCGAACCAGTTGTCCTGCGCACCGGCCAGGGTCTCGAAATACGCCCAGTGGCGGCGCGCCAGCGCGGCCAGGAAACCGGCCTGCGCGGCGGACAGGCGCGGTGTACGGTACAGATGCGGCAGGCTGAGCCACCAGGCAAGGACCGGCGACAGGAACCACAGCAGCAGCAGGGGCGCCGCCGCGAACAGGGCGAACGGATGCAGGAAGCTGAGCAGCACCGCCGTGCCCACCGCGAGCGCGGGCGCGAACCACATGCTGCGCCAGTTCGATTCCATGTCGGTGCTCGATCGCACCAGCCGGGTCGAGCGCCACTGCAGCAGCTTGCGGCGCGAGACCAGCATGCGCCAGCCGCTGCGCAGGATCGCATCCATGCCGTACCAGGCCCGGTGCGGCAGGAAGGCGGTGTCCAGCGCCGCGTGGCCGAGTGCGAAGCGGGTATCGCGCCACCAGTTGGCCAGGTGCTGGCGCCACAGCATGTCGTGCGGCTGGTCGGCCAGCCGCACGAATATGCCGAGGAAGGCCGGCAGGAAGAACACCGCCAGCGCGGCGCCGCTCCAGAACGCGGGCTCCGGCAGCAGCGCCCAGCACAGCAGCAGCGTCGCCAGCAGGGTCGGCGCGACCAGGCTGCGGCGCAGGCCATCGAACAGGGTCCAGCGCGCCAGTGGCGGCAACGGATTCGGCTCGCGCTTGCCGTTCGCACCCGGCGCCCGCGCGCGCAGCCAGCCGGCCAATTGCCAGTCGCCGCGGATCCAGCGCTGGCGGCGCGCGACGTCGTCGCTGTAGCGCGCCGGCACCTCGGCAGCGAGCGGCACGTCGTCCAGCAGGCCGGCGCGCAGGTAGCAGCCGGCCAGCAGCTCGTGCGCCAGCACCTGCCCCTGCGGCAGACGGCCCAGCACGCGCTCGCAGGTGTCGACCTCGTAGATGCCTTGTCCGCCATGGACCGACGCGCCGAACAGATCCTGGTACAGCTCGGGCGCGCCGCGCCAGGCCGGATGCAGGCCGCCGCCGCCGCCGCTGCCGTTGCCGCTGCTTAGCCGGGCGTAGCGCGACGCATCCTCCGCGGGCAGCGCGGATACCGTGCGCGGCTGCAGCAGCGCGTGGCCGGCAACGACGTGGCGGCCGGTCCCATCGAGCAGCGGCCGGTTCAGGGGATGGACCATTGCCGCCACCAGCCGCCGCGCGCCATCGCGAGGCAGGCGGGCGCCGGCCTCGAGCGCGATCACGTAGCGCACCCCTTCCAGGCCGTCGAGATTCCCTTCGACCAGGCAGAAGCGCTCGCGCGCGCCGCCACGCAGCAAGGCGTTCAGGTCGGCGAATTGCCCGCGCTTGCGTTCGCGGCCGATCCAGGCGCCCTCGCCCGCGCTCCAGCTGCGCGGACGGTGCAGCAGCAGGAAGGGCGCGCCGTGTCCGGCCGCTTCGCCGTGACGCGCGTTCAGGGCCGCGATCGCCGCGCGCGCCTGCGCCAGCAGTTCGGCGTCGCCGAACACGGTTTCCTGGTCCGCATCGGCGAAATCGCTCAGCAGGCAGAAGCGCAGGTTCGGATCCTGGTTCGCCAGGTAATGCGCCTCGAGCGCACCGCACAGGGCGGCGACCTTTTCTTCGCTGTCGAGCAGCGCGGCAACCGCGACCAGCGTGCGGGCTCCGTCCGGGATGCCGGCGCTGGCGTCCATGCGCGGCAGCGGCCGCGGCGTCGCCAGGCGCGCGGCCATCATCCTGGCCAGCGTCTGCCCCAGTTCGCTGGCGCCGAACGCGGCCAGGACACCGAGCACGATCAACAGCGGCGCCCCGGCGCCGCTGCGCCAGGCATGAACCAGCAGCGCCGCCGTGAACAGCAGGGTCAACGCGCCGATGGCGCCGAGATACGTCAGCAGCGGCCTGCAGCGCGCGGCGCGGCGCAGCGCGGCCAGTGGCGCGGCGCGCATCCCGAGCCTGGCGCGCAGCGCCGGCGCGCCTTCGGCGACCAGGTAGTAGCCGACGTGGCGCCGGCGCGCATCCTCGCCGTCGCCCGGGACGGGGGCCGCATTGGCCAGCGCCAGCGCCTCGGCCGCCACGTCGGCTTCGCCGCGGTTTGACGCGCGCGCCAGGCGCTCGACCGTACGCCGGTAATGGCTGCGCGTGGCGGCATCCATCCGGCCATAGCTGCCGCAGGGGTCCAGGCGCAGGGTCTGCTCGACCGGACTCACGGTTTCCAGGAAGTCGCGCCAGTCGATCGCGCCGAGCAGACGCAGGCTGGCGATGCTGTTGTCGACCGAGACCTGGTCGGCGGCCCGGCCGGCGGCGTCCGCCTGCACTTCGGCCTGGATGCCGGAATCCTCGTCGGCCAGGCGGGTGTCGAGCCACTCCAGCACCTGGGCCAGCGCGGCGCCGCGTCCCTGCAGGCGCCGCGCCAGCTCGGCTACGAAAGTCCCGCGCATCGGCTGCACGGTGCGCGCCATGTCGGCCATCACGAGGACCAGGTCGCCGGGGCGGTTGCCGGCGGTGGCGATCAGGCGCTCGGCCCAGTCCCGGGCCAGCACGCGCTGCGCGCGCCCCTGCTCCAGGCGCAGCGCAAGACGGCGCAGGTTCTCGACCAACGCCAGGCGCAGCATGGTCGGGATCGCCCGCAGTTCGGCCAGCAGCAGGGGCGCGCCTTCCTGGTAGGCGGCAACGAAGCGCGCCAGGCTGTCGCGCTCCAGGCGGCCATCGCCGTGGGAGACGGCTTCGAGCGCGAGCTGGTAGGCGCGCGCATTGCCGTTGGCCAGGCAGGGCAGCGCGCGGGTGGCGCGCGGCGAAAGGTGGTGGCGCGCGACGCGGACCTGTTCGTCGATCAGCGGGTAGTGGTCGAGCAGGCAGCCGGCGCCCGGGGCGAGCGGATCGGCGCCGTCGGCCGCGTGCGCCAGGGCGGTGCAGGCGTCGCGGATGAGCTCGGCATTGCGCTCCAGGCGCGCCAGCAGGCGCTCGGGGAAACCGCCCCGCACCAGTTCGTGGCGGGCAGCCAGCTGGCGCCCATGCACCGCCATCTGCGCGGCGCTGAACGGCTCGGCGCGCAGCGGGGCCTCGTCCGCGGCGCCGAACGCGCGGACAGGCTTGCGCCCTTCACGCTGCGCGCCGGGCAGGAGATGCAATTCTTCATTCAACAGGGGCCTCGACGATGAGCGCGCATACGGGTTCTGGCGCGGCCTGGCCGGCCTGGCGGGAACACGATGCACGACTGGCGCCATGCTAAGGCGTCATCGGATGAGAAACCGTGCGCTAACGTACGCTGGTGTTGCGCGGGGCGCACGGTGACGGCCGCAGGAACGAAACGGATGGCACTGCGGTGATAGGCAGTGTGCGATTTGCCACGCGATACAGGTATGCGCTACGACTACTCGGCGCGGTACAAGGCCAGCCCGCCAGCCAGGTGCCAGGCCTGCCCCGCTCCCACTCCCAGTCCTTGCAGGACCTGCACCGCCTTCAGGCTGCGGTTCCCGCTGCGGCAGAAGAACACCAGCGGCCGCGCTTCGCCGTGCAGCCAGGAGGCGTGCTCGGCGAGCCGCGACAGCGGCAGGTTGTAGGCCGCGCGCCCGTGCAGCATCGGCGTGCCGGCCGCGTGCTCGCAGGCTTCGCGCACGTCGATCAGGAGCGCGTCCGGATGCTCATCGAAGAAGCGTGCCAGCTGCGCGGCCCGCAGCGTGGACGTTTCATGGGCGACCTGGGCCGGCGCGCGGATGCCGGCCGGCGCGCACACGAGCACCTGCGCCGGGGCGGCGCCAAAGGCCAGCCTGACCTGGCGCACAACGCCGTCTTCCAGGCTGCCGAGCAGGTAGCCGGGCTGGCCCGGGCGCCGCACCAGCATCTCGCGGCCCACCCGGATCGCCTCGGCGGGCGCGCCGTCGTCCATGCGCACCGCATCGCAGTAGGCCGGCCAGCCGCCGACGTCGAACTGGGCGCGCAGGGCGGTGACGGCTTCCTCGTCCGGTCCGGTGCCGAGCACCGCACGCAGGCGGTAGCCATGCTGGCGCATCATTGCCGCCACGCGGTCGGCCAGGCCTGGCGCCAGGTCGATCGCCACGCACTCGCGCCGGTCCGGATCGAACACCAGCCAGCCCTCGTCGCCGACGAACTGGTAGACCCCGGCGCGTCCATCGCCGCAGCGCGAGGCGGACAACACCGGCTGACGCAAGGCTTCGCCGCAACGCGCGAGGCGCCGGCAGGCTTCGTCGATGAAGGCTGCATCGAACAGCGGCCCGAACGACAGGCGCACGGCGTTGGCGCAGCGCCAGTCGGACAAGCCCATCGCCTGCAGCACATAGCTGGGCGCGGACTTCGCCGCCGAACAGGCCGAGCCCGCGCTGACGCGGATGCCGGCGGCGTCGAACAGGTCGAGCAGCTCCTTGCTGGTGCAGCCGGGCACGGCGAAGTTCAGGGTGGTCGGCAGCGCTTGCTCGAAGGGCGCATTGAATTCGATCGCGGGGAAAGCGTCGCGCAGCGCGCCAGCCAGCCGCTCGCGCGCCGCCAGCATGTCGGCGTGGGAGCGGAAAGTGCCGCCCTCTTCCAGCGCCTGGAGCACGGCGCCGAACGCGGCGATGCCGGCCATGTTCTCGGTGCCCGAGCGCTGGCCGGCTTCCTGGCCGCCGCCGCAGACCAGCGGCGTAAACGGCGCGCCGGCGCGTACGTAGAGCAGGCCAATGCCCTTCGGCGCATACAGCTTGTGGCCCGAGAAGGGCGCGTAGTCGATGCGCGTGCGGTCCAGTTGCAAGGGCAGCTTGCCCAGCGCCTGCACGCAGTCGACCATCCACAACGCGGGGCTGTCCGTCTGTTCGAGCACGGCCGCGATGCCGTCCAGGTCGGACACCACGCCGCTCTCGTTGTTGGCGGCCATCGTGCACAGGAAGGCGGTGCGCGGCACCAGTTCGCGCAGCAGGTCGAGCCGGTGGCGGCCGCCGGCATCGACCGGCAGCGCCTGCAGGGTCAGCCCGGTGCCGAGGATGCGGTTCCAGTGCGCCAGGCTTTCCGGCACCGCCTTGTGCTCGGTGGCGCCGTACAGCAGCAGCTCGCCGCAGGGCAGGCCGGCGGCGCGGCGCTCGCGCAGCGCGCACAGGGCCGAGAGCACGGCGGTCTGGATGCCTTCGGTGGCGCCGCTGGTGAACAGCACCCGCCCGATGGCCGCGCCGAGCACGCGGCGCGCACTGGCGCGCGCGGCGTCGAGGATGGCACGGGCGCGCAGGCCGGCGCCGTGGCTGCTGCTGGGGTTGCCGAAATCTTCCTGCAACGCGGCCTGCGCCGCCGCGATGGCGGCCGGCAGGACGGGGGAAGTGGCATTCGCGTCGAGGTAGATTTCTGCGTCCATAAAAAACTGAAAAATGCGGCACGGATCGTGTTATTGTTCAGCAATATGTTACGAAGTTGTGTCGAAGCGCACGTTCTATATTCGTCTCATTTAATCCAAAACTAAGCATGTTTGTTCTCATAGTGAGCTATAAATAGAATGAATTCACTAGACAAATTTGATTGCGCCATTCTCGCAGCGTTGCAGGCAGACGCAACGCTGTCGATCTCGGGCCTGAGCGAAAAAGTGGGCCTGTCCAGCACCCCCTGCTGGAAGCGCGTCAAACGCCTGGAGGAAGAGGGCTACATCGAAAGCCGCGTCACCATCGTCAACCGCCACAAGGTCGGCCTGCCGGTCACTGTGTTCGTCAGCGTGCGCACCCGGGAGCACGACGAAAAGTGGCTCGAGCGCTTCGCGGCCGCCGTCGTCGCCCTGCCCGAAGTGCTCGAGTTCCACCGCATGAGCGGCGACGTCGACTACCTGCTGAAAGTGGCCACCACCGACATCGAAGGCTACGACCGCTTCTACAAGAAGCTGATCAAGACCGCCCAGCTGACCGGCGTGTCCTCGGCCTTCTCGATGGAGCAGATCAAGTGCAGCACCGCCCTGCCGCTGGAGCTGATCGCGCACGGGCTGCCTGCCTGAGCCTCCCGCTCCTGGACAGCGTGCAGGTTTTCGACCTGCGCTTTTTCATGCGATGATGACGTCCGTTTGTAATCAACGGAGACAGGCTGATGCCATCGAAAATGAACATGGCGCCGCTGGCGCTGGCCGCGCTGCTGTGCGCGCTTCTGAGTACGCCCTACGCCGCACTGGCGCAGGAACAGGTCGTGAAAATCGGCGTGACCGGCCCGCTGTCGGGCGCCAATGCCTTTGCCGGCAAGGACAACGAAAACGGCGTGCGTCTCGCGGTCGAAGACCTGAACGCCCAGAAGATCAAGGTGGCGGGTAAGCTGCTCCGCTTCGAGCTGCAGTCCGAAGACGACGCCGGCGATCCGAAACAGGGCGTGACGGTGGCGCAAAAGCTGGTCGACGGCGGCGTGAAATTCGTCCTCGGCCCGTACAACTCGGGCGTCGCGATCCCCGCCTCGCGCGTCTACAACGACGCCGGCGCGCTGATGTCCACCGTCGGCACCAATCCGAAGATCACGCAAGCCAACTACAAGACGGTGTTCCGCATCGTCGCCAGCGATTCGCAGGTCGGCGGTTCGATGGCCAATTACGCGGCCAAGGAGCTGAAGCTCAGGAACGTCGGCGTGATCGACGACCGCACCGCCTTCGGCACCGGGATTGCCACCGAATTCAAGCGCCAGGCGCAGGCCGCCGGTATCAAGGTCGCGGGCCACGAATTCACCAACGACAAGGCGAGCGACTTCGCCGCCATCCTGACCTCGCTGCGCGCCAAGAAGGTCGACGCGATCTTCTTCGGCGGCTATGCGCCGCAAGGAGCGCCGATGGCGCGCCAGATGAAGGCGCTCGGCCTGAACGTGCCGCTGCTCGGCGGTGACACCCTGTGCAGCCCCGAAATGGCCAAGCTCGGCGGCCCGGCCGTCGGCGAGAACGTGCGCTGCGCCCAGGCGGGCGCGATCATCGCCAAGCAGCCCGGCGGCCCGGCCTTCCTGGCCAAGTACAAGGCGCGCTTCAAGCGCGACCCGGACGTCTATGCCCCTTCCTTCTACGACCAGACCATGTTCATCGCCGAGGCCATGAAAGCGGCGAACAGCACCGCACCGGCCGCAGTGGCGCAGCAACTGCGCACGCTGAGCTACCAGGGCGTGGTCGGCACCTACGGCTACGACGACAAGGGCAATCTCAAGAAGACCGCCGTCACCGTCTACACCTTCAAGAACGGCGCGCTGGCGCCGCTGGCCAGCTATTAAGGAAACACCCACATGACCCCGTTTTTCAAGCTCGGCGCACTGGCCGCGGCAAGCCTCATCGCCTGCGCCCCGGCGCTCGCGGCCGAACAGCCGGCAGGCGCCGCGACCAGCCAGGCCGCCGTCGACCCGCAGGCGGGCAAGACCCTCAACCTGCTGGCCGACGAGTACTACGACGCGCTGGCGCGCTTCGACCCGGTGTCCGCCAGCGAGAGCGGCGACAACCGCTTCATCGACCAGATCGGCATGTCGATCGCACCGGCGGAACGCGCCAAACAGTTTGAACGGTATAAATCGTTCCAGAAGCGCCTGCGTGCGATCAAGCGCGACCGACTGAACGGCCGCGACCAGACCAGCTACGACATCCTCGACTACGAGCTGACCACCGCGCTGCGCTTCGAGCCCTTCCCCGAGCACCTGCTGCCGATCAACCAGATGGACAGCCTGCCCGTCACGCTGGCGAACTACGCCAGCGGCCAGGGCGCCCAGCCGCTCGCCAGCGTGAAGGACTACCGCGCCTACGCCAGCCGCCTGGACCAGCTCGGCCCCTGGGTCGACCAGGCGATCGCCAACATGCGTGAAGGGATCAAGCGCGGCATCGTGCATCCGAAGCCGGTGATGACGTCGGCCCTGCCCCAGTTCCGCCAGCTGGTCGCTGGCTCGCCGGAAGCCAGCATCTATTACTCGCCGGTGAAGAACTTCCCGGCCGGCTTCTCCGACGCCGACAAGCGCAGCCTGACCAAGCTGTATGGCGACATCATCGGTGGCAAGCTCAATCCGGCGCTGGCGCGGCTGTCGACCTTCCTCGAGAAGGAATACCTGCCGGCAGCGCGCACTAGCACCGGCTGGAACGCGCTGCCGAACGGCGCCGACTGGTACATCGTGCGCGTGGCGAGCCAGACCACGACCAGCCTGAGCCCCGCGCAGATCCACGAGATCGGCCTGAAGGAAGTCGCGCGCATCCAGGGAGAGTATGGCCGCATCGGTCCGAAGATGGGCTACACGGGACCTGCCGCCGGCCTGCCGGCCTGGGTCTCGCAGCAGGCGAAATACAAGCCGTTCAAGACCGACCAGGAAGTCATCGACGTCTACCGCAAGCTCGACGCCCAGCTGCGCACCAAGCTGCCGTCGATGTTCAACCTGATGCCGAAGTCCCCGCTCGACCTGCGCCTCGAACCGGAACTGAGCCGCGCCACGGCCTCGGACCACTACACCCCGCCTGCCGTGGACGGCTCGCGTCCGGGCGTGTTCTGGTCGGTCGTGAACGATCCGCGCCAGTACGGCAGCACCGGCATGGTCACGCTCTACCTGCACGAAGGCCAGCCCGGCCACCACTTCCACATCGCCCTGGTGCAAGAACTGGGCCTGCCGAACTTCCGCAAGTTCGGCGGCAACAACGCCTTCACCGAAGGCTGGGCGCTGTACGCGGAAACCCTGGGCAAGGACATGGGATTGTTCGACAAGCCGGAGGATTACTTCGGCCACCTGAACGACGAAATGCTGCGCGCCGCGCGCCTGGTGGTCGACACCGGCATGCACACCAAGGGCTGGACGCGCGAACAGGGCATCAAGTACTTCCAGGAGACGCTGGGCTACAGCGAAGCGGATTCGCGCGCGCAGATCGAGCGCTACATGGTCTGGCCGGGCCAGGCACTGGGCTACAAGATCGGTTCGCTGAAGATCCTGGAGCTGCGCCGCCGCGCGGAAAGCGCGCTGGGAGACAGGTTCGACATCCGCAAGTTCCACGACATCGTGCTGGGTGAAGGAACGCTGCCGCTGTCGCTGCTGGAGGCGAAGGTGGATCGGTGGATTGCGCAGAGCAAGTAAGAGCTCAATGCTTCGCTTTGGACGTTTGACGCAAAGAAAAACGTCCGAAGCGAAAACAGTGCTTGCTCCGCCAGATGCAGTAGCAGTCTGGGTCCTTCCACTGGCCCGCTGAGGCAACCGGGGCTGTTGCCTGCCCCGCTATTGGACCATTCAAGCAGCGTGGGCACGGCGGGCCTACGCCGGCCGCGCCCACCCTACGGGATACATCACGGGTAGCGCGCCAGTAGCCTTACTTACCGGGCACGATCCGCCACACCACCCCACCCCCATCATCCACCACCAGCAGCGCCCCATCCGCCGCCACTTCGACGGCCGCCGGACGTCCCCACACGTCGCGGTCGCTGAGCACCATGCCGGTCATGAAGTCCTGGTACTGCCCGGTCGGCACACCGTTCTTCATGAACACGCGCACGACCTTGTAGCCGGTGCGGATGCCGCGGTTCCAGGAGCCGTGCAGCGCGACGAAGATGTCGCCTTCGTACTCCTGCGGGAAGGCGTGCTTCGCCCCTTTCGGCGCCTGGTACACGACCATGCCCAGCGGCGCGGAGTGCGACTGGATCAGGGTGTCGGGCACGATGGTCTTGTCCTTCAGGTCCGGCCGGATACCTTTCAAACGCGGGTCTTCGTTGGCGCCGATGTAGTACCACGGCCAGCCGTAGAAGCCGCCCTGCTTGACGCGCGTGACGTAGTCCGGCGGCAGGTTGTCGCCCAGTTCGTCGCGCTCGTTCACGCTGCAGAACAGGTCGCCCGTGGTCGGGTGCACGATCATGCCGACGCAGTTGCGCAGGCCGTTCGCATACGCCCGGCGGTTCTTGCCGTCCGCATCGAAGGCCAGCACGGCGGCGCGCTCGGTCTCTTCGCCCCAGGCGGCACCGACGCCATATTTTGCTTCCCACTGCGCCAGCGGCTGCGGCGGCTGTGGGCCGATGCTGGCGGCGACGTTGGTGGCCGAGCCGACCGACAGGAACATGGTCTTGCCATCCTTCGAGAAGGCGATCGTGCGCGTGACGTGGCCGCCGCTGGTGTCGCTGATCTTCTCGATCACGACTTCCGGCTCGCCTTTCGCCTTCAGGTCGCCCACGCTGTAGGGGAAGCGCACCACCGAGTTGACGTTGGCGACGTACAGGTACTTCGGATTCTCCGCCGGCCACAAGGCCATGCCGTAGGGGCGCGACAGGCCGGTGGCGTAGACGCTGACCGTCTCGGCCTTCTCGCCATCTTTCGAGCGCAGGACCGTGATCTGGCCCTTGGCGGCTTCGGACAGGACGATGTCGCCGTTCGGCGCGCGCAGCGGCAGGCGCGATTTACCGAGGCCGTCGGCATAGATGCCGATCTTGAAACCTGGCGGGACGGCCGGCATCACGCCGTCCGGACGCGGCGCGAGCTTGGGGCCGTTGCCGGCGCTTTCGCTGGCGTAGGGTTTTACCAGCTCGGTCGGCTTGATGTGGCGCAGGTCGCCTGGCTTGTCATCGAGCCAAGCGCCGGTCTTGTCGGCGGCGGCGCGCTTGCTTGCTGCGGCTGCGGCGGGCGCGGCGGCCTTGCCGCTTTGCGTGGCCAGATAGGCGATCACGGCGGCGCGCTGTTTCTCATCGGCGATCCCGATCGGCATCGTCGTGCCGGGGACGTCCTTGTTCGGGTCGCGCAGGAAGACGTCGAGTTCTTCGCGGGTCCAGGTTTTACCGGCCGCGCCGGCTTTCGACAGCGCGTCGCTGTAGTTGTAGCCGGGGACGGCGCCGGCCTTGCGGCCGATGACGTTATAGAGGCCGGGGCCGGCGCGCGAGGACAGTTTGTTGTCGACGGTGTGGCAGCTGGCGCAGTTCTGGTTGAAGTAGGTTTGGCCGGGTGATGGAGCGGCGGCTTGTGCGAGGCCGGTGAGCGACAGGCAGGCGGCGGCGATGGCGGCGTGGGTGGTGTGTCTCATTGGTGTTCTTGTGTTGACGTTGTTCGGTGTGCGGACGGTGGTGGGGCTGTTGCCTGTGCTGTTCGTGGTGTGCTTGATCCGCGTGGGCTCGAGAGCCCACCCTACGGGAGACGCCGCGTGTCGGGGACGCGGCGTTGCGTGTGCTTCAGCCCAGCATGAATACCGGGTAGCGGCGCCACTCGGGTTCGCGGTATTTGGCGCAGTTGGCGAAGATGAAGTCGAGGACGGCTTCCTGGTTGGACAGCAGCTCGGCGTTCGCGGCCTTCCAGGTGGCGAACTTCGCGGCCAGCTCGGGTTCTTCGTTCAGCAGGCGCTCGGCTTCGTCTTCGAACACGTAATCCGAATAGGCTTCCTTCTTTTCCAATACGCTGTTGAAGAAACCCCAGCGGAAGAAGCTGTCGTGGGCCAGCGGCTCGAGGGTCTCGACGATGTAGCGCGCCTTGTCCTGGTCCAGCGAAACGATGACGTCGCCGGCGCGCAGCAGGACCTGGCCGCAGCGCTGTTCCAGCTGCACGTCGTCGTGGAACATGTGGCCCTCGTACGCGTTCGGACGCGAGGCGACCGACACGATGTGGTAGTAGTCCACCTCTTCCATGCGGTCCTCGGCCACGCGCTCGGTCTTGACGCCGTTCAGTTCCAGGCGCTCGATCGCTTCGCGCCAGGCCTGCGGGATGACGTAGGCTTTCGGCGCTTGCACGGTGATGTCGGCGTTGAAGCGGTTGTACCAGGCGATGTCGCGCTCCCACGGCTTGGAGCGGTCGTAGTACAGGCGGCTGTAGTCGCCCAGCACGCTCGGCTTGTAGCCGGCCTCGTAGCCCTTGAAGCGGAAGCTGCCGGGATTCTGCTCGTCCATCGTCCAGTGGATCGGCCATTCGACGCGGGTGCGGCCCGCCTCTTTCGCGGCGCGGCGCAGCGCCTGGATCTGCGCGGCGTTCTTCACCGTGAAGTCGAGCGCGGTCTCGACCAGGGCGCGCATCGAGTCGTAGCGGTCCGCGAACGGTTTCAGCATGTGCGTCTCGGGCATGAAACCGATGGTGTGGTGCAGGGCCGCGTAGCCGGTCGAGAAGCGCGCGGTCTCGAGGAAGTCGGCGATGCCGTGGTCGGGGCTGTCCTTGACCGGGTTCACATACGGGCAGGTTGGCCAGCCGCGCGCTGCCATCTGTTCGTACATCGCCGGCAGCATGGTGTCGCGCAGGAAGCCGCCCAATTCTCCGCCCAGCTTGTCGGGCTGGGTGTGGATCAGGGTCATGGTGTAGCTGTAGTCGGCGCCGTTCGAGGTATGGGTGTCGACCATGACGTCCGGATCCCAGGACGTGAAGAACTGGTTGAAGACCTGGGCCGTCAGGGTGTCGCACTTGACGAAGTCGCGGTTCAGGTCGAGGTGGCGGCTGTTGCCGCGGAAGCCGAACTGCTCCGGGCCGTCCTGGTTCACGCGCGAGGTGTTCGCCCGGTTCAGGCTGCCGTCGACGTTATAGAGCGGGATGAAGATGAACACGGTCTCGCCCAGCGCGGCCAGGCGCGACGGCTGCGTGCAGAAGTCGCGCACCAGCGCCATGCAGCCGTCGACGCCTTCCGGCTCGCCCGGGTGGATGCCGTTGTTGTTGAAGAAGACCGGACGCCCGCTCCCCTTGATCGCCTCGCGGCTGAACACGCCGTCGCTGCTGACCACGCCGGCGTGGATCGGCACGCCCGCGTCCGAGGTGCCGATCGCGCCGAAGCGCAGCACGCTCGGGTAGCGGCGCGCCAGCTCTTCGTACCAGGCGATGCAGTCGCTCCAGGTGGTGGTCTGGTTCTGGTTGCCCAGTTCATAGGGGGTCTTCAATTCGTTCGACATGAGGGTTCCGGCAAGCGTGATTTAACCAAGGCGCTAAGATACCGCAGTTGCGCCCGATAGTGGCAGCGTGATCTCGACCGTGGTGCCGCGCTGCGGCGCCGAGCGCACCGCCATCGTGCCGTGCAGCGCGTACACACGCTCGCGCATGCCGATGATGCCGATGCCCTCCGAGCTGACGGCCGGATCGAAACCCTGGCCGTCGTCCTCGACCGCGATGCGCAGCACCTCGTGCGCGTCGTCGAGCGCCAGCGTGACCTGGGCATTCGACGCCTGCGCGTGCTTCATCACGTTCGACAGCGCTTCCTGCACGATGCGGTAGGCCGAGATCGCCAGCTCGTTGCCGAGGCGCGAGAAATCGCCCTCGGAGTGGAAGGCAAAGCGGCAGCCGGAGCCGCTGTCGTAGTGGCGCAGCATCTCTTCCACCGCCCCGTGCAGGCCGAGCATGTCGAGCACCTCGGGGCGCAGGCGGCGCACCAGGCGCCGGCCGTTGGCGTACAGGTCGAGCGCCAGGCGCGTGATGGCTTGCGCCTTGGTGCGGATTTCGTCCACCTCGGCGCTGGGCCCGGCCTTCGCTGCCAGCATGCCGATGCTCTGCGCTTCCAGCCGCACCGCGATCAGCGAGGCGTTCAGTTCGTCGTGGATCTCGACCGCGATGCTCTTGCGCTCGTCCTCGATGATGCTGTTCACCTTCTGGATCAGCTTGCGCTTGTCGGCGTCGGCGCGCAGCGCCTCGTTGCGCGACGCGAGCAGTTCGCGCGTGCGCTCTTCCACCTTGTTCTCCAGGTCCTGCTTGGACTGGTCGAGCGCCACCGACATCTCGCCGATCGAGGCCTGCAATTCACCGACCTCGCCGCCGGTCGTCACCGGCAGGTTGACCCGGAAATTCCCGCCGCGGATCTCGCGCAGCGCGCCAATCGCGTCGCGCAGGGGCAGCGTCAGCGAGCGCGCCAGCACCCAGGCCAGCACGCCGCTGGCCGCCAGCGCCAGCGCGGCGATCGCCACCTCGACCTGGAAGCGGCGCGTCTGCTTGGCCAGCATGTGGGCCGGCGACATGGTGACGCGCACCGCGCCCACCACCTCGGTGGTCAGCGTCGGCGGGCGCGTGTCGCTCGAGGCCGAGACGTGCGGGATGCCGTTGTCCGAGAACAGGTTGATCCACACCACCTGCTTGCGGATCGGCGCCTCGTAGTAATGGGGCTCGGCGTCGAGCGCCGACTCCGAGGTGACGCGCACGGCGCGCTTGCCGCCCGCGTCCACGACGTCGACCCGGAAGATGCTTTTATCGGACTGCACCAGGCCGTTGATGGTCAGGCGCAGGTCGGTCAGGTTGCCGGAGATGACGTTGTATTCGCTGGTCTCGGCCAGCGCGCGTGCCAGGATGCGGCCGCGCTCGGCCAGCTCTTCGGCCACCTGGGCGCGGTGCGCGTACCACGAGTACCACACAAAAGATGTGAACAGGAACACCACCGGCAGCATGCTGATGAAGGCCATGCGCAGGCCGATGCTCCAGCTGCGCCAGGGCTGGAGGATGCGGGGCAGGCTCATGGCCGCGGCCTTGCGAAGCGGCGCGCCTCTTCGCTCACGTCGATGTCGAGCGAGCGCGCCACGCCCTCGTTGATCGCGGTGCGGAAGTAATGCGGGAACTGCGGCGCCGGCAACTCGCCGGTGGCGACAAAGCTGGCCGCGACTTCCGCCACCTGGGCGTTGATGTCCTCGACCTCGGAATAGGTGGAAGCGAGCGCGCCCACCTTCACCATGTCGGCCGAGAAGCCGATTACCGCCTGTTTTCTGCGGTAGGTCGAGAGCAGGATGCTGCGCACGTTCTCGGGCGTGTACACGGCGCTGTCGGGCAGCGCCAGCAAGGCTTCGCTGCGCTTGACGCGCGCCAGCAGGTCGTTGACGTCGTCGTCAGGCCCGGCCTGCACCAGGTCGGCCTTGCCCTGCAGGCTGGGCGCATAGAAGGCCGTGTGGCGGCCGAGGATGGCCGCGACCCGCACCGGACGCCGGTACAACAGGCTGGCCAGCTGCAGCTGGTCCGCTGGCGCCGGCTCGGCATACACCGCCGTCATGGCGGCCGCGCGCGCCGGCGGCAGTTTTTCGAGCACCGAGCGCCACACCTGGCTCGATGTAAAGGCGGTGATCACCACGCAATCGCAGCGGCGCGCGGCGACCTTGCGCAGCGCGTCCGGCCCCACCGCGATGGTGACCATGCGGCGGCGCTGGGCCAGCTCGGTGCGGAAGGCGGCGAAGGTCGGCACCAGGCGCTTGTACAGGTCGTCCGTGATGCGCGCGGTGACGGCGCTGTCGTCGTCGCCGGTGACGATCTCGAAGCGGTAACCCTGGGCTTTATCTGGCGCGGCGGCACTCGACAGGCAGGCGGCCAGGCCCAGCGCCAATGCCGCGGCCAGGCGGCGCATCGCTCGCGCGGCGCTGCGCATCGGCGCTTAGGGCTCGATCAGGCCGTATTTGACGGCCAGCCGGGTGATGTGGGCCTGGCGCTCCACGCCCAGCTTTTCCTTGATCGACTGGCTGGTATTACTGATGGTCTTGGTCGACAGGTTCAGGCGCTCGGCGATCTCGGCGTTGGTGAGGCCTTCGGCCATCAGCTTGAAGATTTCGAGTCCGCGCTCGTCGAGCTGCGACTGCGGCGAGACGTCCCCACGCACCGCGATGCTGGCCAGGCGCTCGGCGATCTGCGGCGGGAAATACAGCTTGCCCGCATGCGCCTGGCGCACGGCGGCGGCCAGGTCGGCCGGATCGCAGTCCTTGGTGACGAAGGCGTGGGCGCCGATGCGGTAGGTCTCCTTGATCAGGCTGTCCTGGTCGAACTGGCTCAGGAAGACGACCTTCGCGCGCGGGTCGCTTTTGAGGATGTTCTGGGCCGCGTCCAGGCCGGTCAGCTCGGTGCCGAAGCGGATGTCGAGGATGACCACGTCCGGCTGGCACTCGGCATACAGCGCCACCGCCTCGCTCGGCGTGCGCGCCTGCCCCACCACGTCCATGCCCTCGGCCGCCAGCGACATGGCAAAGCCGGTCATCACGATCGGATGATCGTCGGCCAGCATTACGCGAATTGCTTTTGTCTGCACGCTACTTCTCCCTGAATCCCTCTACATGCGCTTACCAATCCCTGGTAGCTATGTGTGCCAATAAACAGAACATGCATCTTGAGGGTTGATTATTTCATACAACGGCGCGGGTGGCGAGCAGGGAGCGCCGGTCGCGATGCGCCAGGCATGCCGTCACGATGGGACAAGCACGATTGCCGAGAAAACGCTTTACTCTTTGCCATGCTGTGGCATATATTTATTCCATCAATTAGAAACATGCTGTTCTTTCCATAGTAAAAGCCCTGCTATCGGCCCTGCCCGGCCGCCCGCATGGGCACCAACAAAAGGAGATCGCCATGCATTTCTCTCATACGCACGATGGCAACGGCGGCAAGGCCAGCAAGTTCGCCCTGGTCGCCGGCCTGCACGCGCTGATCGCGGTCGGCGTGGTCAACATGATGAATGCGAAAGTCATCTCGCTGCCCAAGCTGCCCGAGAATCTCACCGTCTTCATGACGCCCGAGCCGCTGGTGCCGCCGCCACCGCCGCCCGATCCGCCGCGGCCGATGCCGCAGGTGGCGCCGCCCGAGATCGTGGTGCCGAAGGTCGAAGTCGAGGTGCCGCCGCCACCGATCGAGAACCCGGTGCAAACCGCCACCGAGGTCGACCCGATGCCACCGCAGCCGGCCCAGCCGGCGCAGGCCGCGGTTCCGGCCCAGCCATCGAACACTTCCTCGAACAGCGGCACGATGCGCAGCATCGCCCTGGCCGAGGCGAGCGGCTGCGCCACGCCCGCGTACCCGGCCCGCGCCGCGCGCAACCAGGAAAGCGGCACCGTCGTCCTGGCCCTCATGATCGGCACCGACGGACGCGTGGCGAATGCGCGCGTGCAGAAGTCGAGCGGCTCGCGCGACCTCGACAAGGCCGCCCTGAACGCCCTGAGCATGTGCCAGTTCAAGCCCGGCATGAACAACGGCGTGCCGGAAGCCGGCTGGGGCCAGATCGCCTTCGACTGGAAGCTCGAAGGCTAGCCGGACAGTCTCCCGTCTTTGCCCGCCATCCCTCAGCCTGGCGGGTTTTTTTGTGCCTTTTCGAGCCCCCTAACGAGGGAAGGCAGCAGCTCGGCCCGCAATAACGATAACAACGCGATCACAACGCAAGGACTGACCCATGATTCCCGATCCAGACCGGCCCACGAGCGCCACCCCGGCCGGCATTGCCGCCGCACTCCTGTTCGTCATGCTCGTCGCCTGGCTGGCGCTGCGCCAGCAGGATGCGCCGCGGCCGCCGCCCGCGCCGCTCGACGCCCCTGCCACGCAGTTCGCGGCCGACCGCGCACTGGCGCACCTGGCCGTGCTCGCGCAAACGCCGCGCCCGATCGCCAGCGACGCGAACCGCCGGGCGCGCGGCTACCTCGTGGAACAACTGCGGGCGCTCGGCCTGGACCCGCAGGTGCAGCCTGCGACCGTGCAGAAGAACTACGTCGACTACAACGCCAACTACGAGGCCATCGTCGGCGTGGTGCACAACGTGCTGGTGCGCCTGCCGGGGACAGGCGCCGGCCGGGAGCGCCGCCCGGCCCTGCTGGTCGCCGTGCACTACGACAGCGCCCCCGCCAGCGTCGGCGCGGCCAGGGGAGCGCCAGCGGCGGCGCTGCTCGAGATGCTGCGTGCGCTGCGCACGGGGCCGCGCCTGGCGAACGATCTGATCGTGCTGTTCGCCGACGGCGAGCGCGCCGGCAGCCTGGGCATGCAGGCCTTCGTCGAGCAGCACCCGTGGGCGCGCGACGTCGGGCTGGCGCTGCGTTTCGACGCCGGCGGCAGCGGCGGGCCGCTGGTGCTGTACAACACGCGCGGCGCGAACGTCGCCGCGATCGACGGCTGGCGCCGCGCCGCCCCCGACGTGCGCGGCTCCTCGCTGATGCACGAGATTTACCAGCTCGCACCAGGCGCCCTGCGCATCGGCGCGCTCGACACGCTCGACGCGCCGCTACTGCAGTTCGCGAACATCGGCTTGCCGCTGGACCGCGACGGCGAGCGCGACAGCCTCGCGCGCCTGGACGGATCGACCGTCCAGCAGACCGGCGAGGCGATGCTGCGCCTGGTGCGCCAGTTCGGCAACGCGGCGCTGGAGCCACGCCGCGCCAGTCCACAGGTCGTGTTCGAGCTGCCCTTCGGGGCCATGGTCCACTACAGCGGCGAGGTGGTGTGGCCGCTCGCGCGCCTGACTTGCCTGCTGCTGTTCGGCGTGGCCTGCCTCGCCTGCCAGCGCGCCGGCCTGCGCTACGGTCCCTTCCTGCAGGCGGCCTTCGTCGTGCCCGCGATTGCGGTGGCGCTGGGCATCGGCGCCTGGCAGCTGTGGCTGCACGTGCCGGAGCTGCACCGCGCCTGGAATCCGGCGGCGCCGCAGTTCGCGCGCCACGCGCTGGCCTACCTGGTCGGCGTGTGCGCGCTGGCGGCGGCCGGCTTCGTGCTGGCCCAGCGCCGCCTGCAACGGCATGCCGGCGTCACGGCGGCGGCGCTGGCCGCGCTGGTCGCCTTGACCCTGGTGCTGCTGCTGGCGAGCTGGCTCGCGCCCGGCGCCAGTTACCTGGTCGCCTGGCCCTTGATCGCGGCCCTCGCCTGCTTCGCCGCCCTGCACGCGCGCCGCGTGGCTGCCTGGTCCGCGAACGCGCGCCTGGCCCTGCTGCTGGCAGGCAGCGCGCCGGCGATCCTGCTGGTGCTGCCGGCGCTGCGCGACAGCTTCCTGGTGCTCTCGCCGCAGCGCATGAACCTGCCGGTGGCGATGCTGGCGCTGCTGCTCGGCGTATCGACCGTGCTGCTGGCGCTGCATGCGCGGCGCTACGTCGCGCGCGCCCTGCTGCTGGCGGGACTGGGCTCGCTGGCGCTGGCCGGGACTGCGGAAGAAGCGGCCGAGGCAGCCAATGCTGCGCCGCCCGCGCGCGCGAACCGCCTGGTTTACTACAAGGACATGCCGACCTGGGACGCCTACTGGCTGAAGCCCGCCGGGCCGCTCGACGCCTGGG
Source organism: Massilia haematophila (assembly GCF_042647645.1). Classification (NCBI taxonomy): domain Bacteria; kingdom Pseudomonadati; phylum Pseudomonadota; class Betaproteobacteria; order Burkholderiales; family Oxalobacteraceae; genus Massilia; species Massilia haematophila. Next base: position 3,873,610 of record NZ_JBHRVV010000001.1, read on the forward strand.
AGCGCCGACTGTTCGCCAACCTGAGCCGGCCGCATTATTTGGTGAGCGTGTTCGGCTGGGAGAAGCCCGAGCAATGGTATGCCTGGGCGCCGCGCACCGGCCTCGAGTTCCCCTTCATCCGCGTGCTCAGGAACGGCAAGGCGCCCGAGCGCCACGCCGATTTCACGCTGGTCTCGAAAAACCGCGCGCCGGAGATCCGCCTGGCGTTGAGCGGCGCGCGCGCGCTGCGCGCCACGATGAACGGCCGCGTCCTGACCGACAAGGAAGCCAAGACCCTGAAGATCGTCGTCTACGGGATGGAAGACGCCTTGCTGCACTTTCGCATCGACGTGCTCGGCGATCCGATCTTTGCCGTGCGGGTCGAGGAAATCGTGCCAGGCCTGCCCGAACACCTGCTGCCGCCACGGCCTGTCGATGCCGCGCCGCTGATTCCGCTGAGCGGAACATCGGTGTCCGCGGACACGCTGTGGTTCTACTAGAAACAACAATGCCCTACAATGTGGCGCACACTCAGCAGTGCGCTTCCACTAACCATCGCAGCAGGATTCCATGCACAAGATCGTCTCCTCCGTTGTCGTTACCGCCCTCGCCAGCAGCCTGGCGCTCGCCTATCCCGCCCACGCCGCCGGCAAGGCGCCCGCCGCCACCGTCAAGGAAGCGCCGTTGCGCGCGCACCTGGCCTTCCTCGCATCCGACGCCGTCGAGGGCCGCGGCACCGGCCAGCGCGGCGGCGAGCTGACCGTCACCTATCTCGAGACCCAGGCCATGGCCGCCGGCCTGCAGCCGGCCAACGGCACCAGCTACCGCCAGGAAGTCAAGATCGCGGGCGTGCGCGCGCTGCCGGAGAAGAGCAATGTCGGCATCGTTGCGGGCGGCCAGGCGCTGCCCCTGAATTTCGGCGCCGATTGGGTCTGGGGCCCGGGCGACGCCAAGCCGGACCACAGCCTGGACGCGGAACTGGTCTTCGTCGGCTACGGCATCAGCGCGCCGGAAGAAGGCTGGGACGACTTCAAGGGCCTGGACGCCAAGGGCAAGGTACTGGTCATGATGGTCAACGACCCGGCCCCGACCGCCGCCGAGCCGAACCGCTTCAACGGCGCCGGCCTGACCTATTACGGCCGCTGGACCTATAAGCTGGCCGAAGCGGCGCGCCAGGGTGCGGCCGGCGTCCTGCTGATCCACACCGACGCCTCGGCTTCCTACGGCTGGAGCGTGGTGCAGAACAGCTGGGCCGCCGCCGAGCGCTTCCAGCTGGCCGACGCCGACCTCGGCACCGGCATGCAGGGCTGGATCACCGACGCCACGGCGCGCAAGCTGTTCGCCGCCGCCGGCCAGGACCTCGACAAGCTGCGCGCCGCCGCCGAAGACAAGAACTTCAAGCCGGTCGTGCTGAACGCCCGCGTCAAGGGCGAGGCGCGCGCCGCCGTGCGCACCCTGAACGAGTACAACGTGGCCGGCGTCGTCCCGGGCACCGATCCGAAGCTGAAGGACGAAGTCGTCATCTACAGCGCCCACTGGGACCACATGGGCAAGCAGGGCACCGAAGGCGACACCATCTTCAATGGCGCGGTCGACAACGCCTCCGGTACCGCCGCCCTGCTGGCGATGGCGCAGGAAGCGGCGCGCGCACCGAGCAAGCGCAGCCAGATGTTCCTGTGGGTCGCGGCCGAGGAGCAGGGCCTGCTGGGCAGCGCGGCCTATGCCGCAAAGCCGCTGTGGCCGATCGAGAAGACCGCCGCCAACCTCAACCTGGACAGCCTGAACTGGGTCGGCCTGGTCAAGGACGTCAGCGTGCCGGGCAGCGAGCGCACCGAACTGGGCGCGATGGCAGCGGCCACCGCCAAGGCCATGGGCCTGACGGTCGCCCCGTCCAAGCCGGACCTGGCCGGCGGCTACTTCCGCAGCGACCACTTCAGCTTCGCGAAAGCCGGCGTGCCGGCCTTCTCGGTCGGCGCCGGCAGCACCTGGGCCAAGGACGCCGAAGCGAACAGCGCGAAAGCCAAGACCTACCGCGCCAAGTACCATCAGGCAAACGACGAATACGATCCGAGCTGGGACCTGTCGGGCATGGTGCAGCAGGCGCAGTTCACGCTGAACCTGGGCCGCACGGTCGCCGACGCACCGAAGATGCCGGCATGGAAAGCCGGCGATCCTTTCGGCAAGGCACGCACCGCCGCGAAGTAATGAGGTGTTCATAACGAAACGGCCGGTCAGGAATGACCGGGCGTTTTTATTTGTGCATACCTGCCACGCCGTTCTGATCGGTGGCCAATGCACTGGCGTAGGGTGGGCTCTCGAGCCCACGCGGTACGACTCATGCACATGGCACGCTTGCGATGCAACTACGCGCCATGAAATATTATTTCACTTTAGCAATAATCCTGAAATATTATTTCACTCAATAATCCCACACACAATCCTCGCCCCGCCCCCACCCAGCGGCGCCGGATGATCCGAGTGATTATCCCCACCCGCATGCACCATCAAGGCCTTGCCCTTCACATCGGACAGCTTCAAACGCGGCGCCAGCACCGGATTGTTCGCCGCCCCCGAGCTCTCGACATACAGCGCCGGCAAATCGCCGATATGGCCATCGCCCCACGGCAGGCCATGCTTCTTGCTGCCGGTCGTATCCAGGTGACCGCCCGCGGCGCCCGCCGGCACCGGCTTGCCGTCCTTCTGGTTGGTGGCGCAGCTGTTGTTCTCGTGGACATGGAAGCCATGCACGCCCGGCGGCAGGCCGGTCAGTGCCGGCGTGAACACCAGCCCGTATTTCGTTTCGCTGATGGTAACGGTGCCGGTCGACTTGCCGACACCGGCATCGGACACCGCATTCATCGTCGCGCGCATCTCGGCGGCGTGCACGGCCGCTCCCAGCCAGGTGGAGCACAGTAGTGCCGCGCAGATCCATTGAGCTTTCATCGCATATCCCTTTCTTGGAAAGTTATTGAACGAGACAACGCGCATCAGTGTAGAACATCCGCTCGAACCGGGCCGTACGGCTCGCCGGGTCAAGCCGGCAACAAAAAAAATGGACCGGCGTGGGCCGGTCCAATTCGGTTCGATGCGCGCGCAGTGCGCTGATGAATTGCTGCGCGTTGCGGTATTTCAGCTCAGGCCGTAGACGTGGCACAGGCGGCGGAAGGTGGTGCAGTCTCCACCGGCGTAGCACTCTTCCTGCATGGCGAGGCAGGTTTCGTACGACGGCAGCGCCCAGGCCGGCGCCATCGAAGAAACCATCACGCCCGACGCCACGGCGACGGCAAATACGGCTTTCTTAAAGATATTCATCGTGCACTCTCCGTTTATTGGAATATTTATGCGATTGAAAATCCTGCTGTTTCCACCATAAAAAGACGGCAATAAATACTAGAGCCGCATTTTTATGATGGCAAAAACTATTTTTACCCATTTGGCATTTTGCATTTGTCGATATATGCCGAATAAATAATTCTCACGCGCGGTGCATGATTCATTCAAAAAGCGTGATTTAGACGGGATGGCGCCGGCAGCACTGCGCCGGTGACGCGAGAAGACGGGGAGGAAGCAGCGGGACGCGCTGGCGGCGTCCCGCTGGCGGGCAATATCAGCCGCGCTTGGCTGCGAATTTGCGACGCACGGCGGCGGCGCCGAACAGGCCCAGGCCGAACAGGGCGACATTGCCAGGTTCCGGCACCGGGTTGGCATCCGCGATCGCGAAGTTCCATACGTGCAAGTAGCTGCTGTTCACGTTGTCGCCGATGTTGGCGACGCCTGCTACCAGCTGGTACACGCCTGCGGTGGCGGCGGTATAGCTGAATTTCACCGGTCCGGAGCTGGTTGCCTGGGGGGTGTTCGACACGTCGCGTGCGAACAGCTGGGCGCCGCCGATCGACACGAAGCTGGTGTCGTTGTACCTGCCGTAATCGAGGCTGAAGAATTCGGCGTAACCGGTCAGCACGTCGCCGGCGTCAAGTTCGATCGCCTGCGAAATCGTCGTGTAAAGGCCTTCACCACGGCCACTGTACAAGGCCGCCACGGTAGCCTCGACCGTGCCGGTGATCATCACGTCGCCTTCGGTTTTCCAGCCGGTGAAATCGCCGGTGCCGAAATCGCCGTTGACGATGACGCCGGCGGAGGCGATGTTGGCAAAAAATGCGAAAGCGGCTGCTGCGATAAGTTTGGTCTTCATTTTATTATTGCTACCTAGTTTGGATTGGATACGATCCAAGAAGCAATAGTTGTGCCGAGAAGCAAATAACTAATCCGGTCAATAAGTTACGCAGAGCAATCCACATTGCATATGCTCATGTGTAAAGTTTTTCGACAGTGAAGACGTGTCTGAAGCGCTATTTCTCATCGGTGAACCAGCTGACTGCCTCCTCCGCAATATTCTGCGGAATTACATGCCCGCCATGAAATTCCTTGTAGAGGAGCGGATATCCGGCAGTACGCAGCTGATGCACGATGGTGCGGCTGCAGGGTTCGATCGGCAGCACGCGATCCTCGTCGCCGTGGGAAATGAAGACCTTCGGTACGCCGCGCTGTTCCATCGAGCCGATGAATCCGGGCGAGAACGCCAGCACGTGGGTGAACAGCGCCCCGTTGGCCAGGCCGAGTGTAAGCGCATACGAGGCGCCGTCCGAGAAGCCGCCGATGCCGAGATGCGCGGTGTCGAGCGCATAGTGCGCGAACGCGTGAGCGAGTGCGCGGTCGACCAGGGCCAGGTCCTTGCCGTATCCGCTGCGGGCGATGATGTCCCAGGTCGATGCGTGCGAGGCCGGCGCTACCAGGATCAGGCCGGCGCGATCGGCCAGGTGCAGCAGGATGCGCAACCCATCGTGGGCGTGGCCGCCTGCGCCGTGCAGCAGCAGGACCAGCGGCATCGGCTGCTCGGCCCGGTAGTGCTCGGGCACGTAGATGTAACTGTCGCGCCGGCCGCCGACGTCGAGCTTGTGCAGGCCGGTCGGGGCATTCGCCGGCGGTACCGTGCCGGGCGCCGGCGGCCGGACGTCGAGATGACCGCGTTCGTTCATGCTGTCCTCCCCTGCTCGTGACTGAAGGCGCAGTGTAGGACGCGGTTATCGCGGGCGGCGCAGGCTTCGATCTTGTCGCGGGCGCTGCTGCGCAGTCGACTCAGTTCAACTGCAATTGCCAGTAGCCGACATCGACCCAGTTGCCGAACTTGCGGCCCACTTCGCCGAAATGCGCGACTTTTTTGAACCCCAGCCGCTCGTGCAGGCGCACGCTGGCCTCGTTCGGCTGGGCGATGCCGGCGATCGCCAGGTGCAGTTCGCGCTGGCGCAATTCGGCGAGCAAGGCTTCATACAGCATGCGCCCGGCGCCCTGCCCGGTCTGTTGGCGGTCCAGGTAGACCGAGGTCTCGACCGAAAACCGGTAGGCCTGGCGCACCCGCCATTTGTGGCGTAGGCGTAGCCGATCAGCGTGTCGCCGTCGATCAGGACCAGCCATGGCAGCCCGGCCGCGCCGACGTCGGCGATGCGCTGCGCCATCTCGCCTGCGGAAACCGGCGCTTCTTCGAACGAGATGGTCGTATTGCCGACGTAATGGTTATAGATGGCGCAGATGGCATCGGCGTCACTGGGGAGTGCGGCGCGAATCGTTGGTCTTGTCATGGCTGCCGGACGAGGAATACTGGATAACGATCATTCAATATTACCCTTGTTCGTGCCAAAAATCTGGTCCAGCTGCCCCGGGTGTTTGCGCATATACAGCTCGTGGAAGATGGCGGTGCCGCCCATGCCCAGGTGTCCTGTGTCGTCATGCTTGTAGAGCGGAACACCCTGCAGTTCGGCATGGCAGCGCGTCTCGTCGCATGGCACATCGTACGTATTGATGACAGCCGTCGTCGGGAATGCCTGCACGGCGCGCCCCAGCAGGTCAGCCGCGACCCGGTGCTGCTCCTCGGCGACCGCGCGTGGGAAACTGCATTCGCGTCGTGCGAAAGCCGGGAGATAAAGACAGTCCGACGGACAATTCACCAGTTCCGCAGGCAGCATCGGAATGTCGTCGAGCATGATGACCCGCTTGCCGGCGGCGTTCAGACGGGCAATTGTAGCGCCCAGCTCGGTTTCGAACTGGCCTTGCGTGTAGCCGCGCGCATTCGGCGCATTGTCGCCAGGTGCATGCGCGTACGCATCCCACACCGCACCCATGAAGACCAGCGTGATCTGCGGATTGGCCAGGATATGGTCCATGACGGCGAGGTTGTGGGCACGGCAGTCCTGGGCGTGATTGCGGATGATCACCTCGGGCGAGTGCTCCGGGCTGTTGGCAACCGGCGCACACAAGGTATAGGTCATGTCCTGGATCGCGATCTGTTTGGCCTTGCCGATCGCATCGATCAGGCCGATCTGCTGATAGGCGTGGCTATCGCCCCAGAGTACGGCCTTGCTCGCGCTGCCGGGTGCGCCCAGGGTGCACTCCGCCGCGGACGTGACGCCGGCTTGGCGCCAGCATTTCTTGGCGCGTGGAACATCGAACACGGAGTAGCCGGCGTGGTGATAGTCGTCCCGATACTGCTGCGGGTAGAACTTCGTGAAGTTATCGGTCGGCCGCGCGAGCTGCGTCAACGCGAGCACGACCACGACCGGCGCCAGCCATAGCATGAGCCAGGTGCGGCCAGGACGGTCCTTGCGCGCGCGCCATGGCAGCTCGACCCAATGGTGGGTCAGCACCGCCAGCACCGTGGACAGGACCAGGGCGAGGATCATCCAGGGCGCGTCGCTCAGGCCGAAGCGGTTGAACGCGAAAATGCAGGGCCAGTGCCATAGATACAGCGGATAGGAAATACGGCCCAGGTAGCGCAGCGGCGCGTTCGACAGCAGCGGCCGCGCAATGCCCGCATGGCGCCCGCCGATGATCAGGAGCGCCGCGGCGACGCATGGCAGCAGTGCAGACGTGCCCGGCATGATCGTCTGCGGCCCGAGCTTCACGCAGCATATCCACACTGCCACGGCGCCCAGGACAAGCAGCAGGTCGGCCAGGTAAGCGGGCAGTGCCCGTGCCCGCGCAATACCCAGGGCAATCACCGCACCAAGCAGGAATTCGAACAGCCGCGCCGGCAGGAAATAGTAGCCGCTCGCCCCCACCTTGTTGGTCTGTACGATCGAATAGGCCAGGGTCAACACGAAAGCCAGGACCAGGACAATCGCCCGCGTCCGGGGTTTATAGCGTCCCAAAAATACCAGGCACAGCGGCAATATCAGATAGAACTGCTCTTCCACCGACAGCGACCAGGTATGCAGCAGCGGCTGTTTCGCGCTCTCGAGGTCGAAGTAATCCGTATGCTTGGCCAGGTAGAAATTCGACCCGAACAGCGTCAGCGCCATCAGGTTCTTGAGAAGCTTGAAGTTCGTTTCGGGGAAATTAAAGACCAGGCAAAACGCGAATGTCGCCAACGCCATCAGGTACAGGGAAGGCAATAGGCGCCGCAAGCGCCGCGCATAGAATTCCGCGAGCGAGAACGTTTTGTTTTCCTGCTGGCGCACGATGGCCAGCGTGACCACATAGCCCGAGATGACGAAGAAGATGTCGACGCCGACAAAACCGCCGGCAAAGCCCATCAGCTTTGCGTGACAGAACATCACCATCAGGACGGCGATGGCGCGGATGCCGTCGACTTCAGGGAAGTAGCGCTGGTCGTGCCTGAATAAACCGGAGGATGGGACCGTGCTTGCGGTAGAGGCCTGCTTGTACGCGACGTCGCTCATTGTGCTGTGGAGAAACCGAACAGGGCGCGATCATAGCATGGGGTTCGGGGCTTTTATAACGATCAGGCCGGGTGATCGGCGCACCCTCTGTCGCGAGAGACGCAAAAAAAAACGGCACCCCAAGGGGTGCCGTTTTCGCTAGCAACTAACCGATTTACTCGGCGTCGCCGTGATGCTCGGTCGTCTGCGCCTGCGCCTGGTCTTCCATCGCCTGCAGCTCGGCAGCCATGTTGGCCTTCTCCTGCTGCAGCAGCGCCTGGCGCTCTTCCGCTTCCCAGACTTCCTTCTCCTTGCGGGCGCGGTGGAATGCCAGACCGGTACCGCCAGGGATCAGGCGGCCGACGATGACGTTTTCCTTCAGGCCGCGCAGACCGTCGCGCTTGCCCATGATCGCCGCTTCGGTGAGGACGCGGGTGGTTTCCTGGAACGATGCGGCCGAGATGAACGAGTCGGTCGACAGCGATGCCTTGGTAATACCCAGCAGCACGTTTTCGTACTGTGCCGGCAGCTTGCCGACGGCGTTGACCTTGTCGTTCTCTTCCAGCAGCTCCGAACGCTCCACCTGCTCGCCGACGATGTAGTCGGTGTCGCCGGCGTCGGTGATCTGCACGCGGCGCAGCATCTGGCGAACGATCACCTCGATGTGCTTGTCGTTGATCTTCACGCCCTGCAGACGATAGACGTCCTGCACTTCGTCGACGATGTAACGGGCCAGCGCTTCGATACCCAGCAGGCGCAGGATGTCCTGCGGGTCGGCCGGACCATCGACGATCATCTCGCCCTTGTTCACCACCTGGCCGTCGTGCACCAGCACTTGCTTGTCCTTGGTGATCAGGAACTCGTGCTTGTTGCCGTCCATGTCCGTGATTTCCAGACGCTGCTTGCCTTTGGTTTCCTTACCGAATGCAACCGTACCGGTGACTTCCGCCAGCATGCCCGCGTCCTTCGGCGAACGTGCTTCGAACAGTTCGGCAACGCGCGGCAGACCACCGGTAATGTCGCGGGTCTTCTGCGATTCGGTCGGGATACGTGCCAGCACTTCACCCACCGATACCTGCTGGCCGTCCTTGACCATGATCAGTGCGCCGACCTGGAAGCCGATCGTCACGGCGTGCTCGGTGCCGGCGATCTTGACTTCCTGGCCTTCTTCGTTCAGCAGCTTGACCTGCGGACGCAGGACCTTGCCCGAACCGCGGCGCTTCGGATCGATCGCCACCAGGGTCGACAGGCCGGTCACTTCGTCCACCTGGCGAGCGACGGTGACGCCCTCTTCCACGTTTTCGAACTTGATGGTACCTGCGTACTCGGTGATGATCGGACGGGTCAGCGGATCCCAGGTCGACAGCGGGGTGCCGGCCTTGACGACTTGACCATCCTTGACGATCAGGGTCGCGCCGTACGGCACCTTGTGACGCTCGCGCTCGCGGCCGTGGTCGTCCGTGATCAGCACTTCGCCCGAACGCGAAATGACGATCTGGGCGCCCTTGCCGTTGGTGACGTAACGCATGGTCGCGGTGAAGCGGACCGTGCCGTTCGACTTGGCTTCGACCGACGAGGCCACTGCCGCACGCGATGCCGCACCACCGATGTGGAAGGTACGCATGGTCAGCTGGGTACCCGGCTCACCGATCGACTGTGCCGCCACGACGCCGACTGCTTCGCCCGAGTTGACCAGCAGGCCACGGCCCAGGTCGCGGCCGTAGCACTTGGCGCACAGGCCGAAGCGGGTGTCGCAGTTCAGCGGGGTGCGGACCTTCACTTCGTCGATGCCGACGCGTTCGATCTCTTCGACCATGTCTTCGTCCAGCAGCGTGCCGGCTTCGAACAGGGTTTCCTGGGTTTCCGGATTCACGATGTCGGTACCGGCAACGCGGCCGAGGATACGGTCGCGCAGCGGCTCGATGACTTCACCGCCTTCGACCATCGCCTTCATGTGCGTGCCGTTGGTGGTGCCGCAATCGTCCTCGATCACGACCAGGTCCTGGGTCACGTCGACCAGGCGGCGGGTCAGGTAACCCGAGTTCGCGGTCTTCAGTGCCGTATCCGCCAGACCTTTACGAGCGCCGTGGGTCGAGATGAAGTACTGCAGAACGTTCAAGCCTTCGCGGAAGTTCGCCGTAATCGGCGTCTCGATAATCGAGCCGTCCGGTTTCGCCATCAGGCCGCGCATACCGGCCAGCTGGCGGATCTGGGCTGCCGAACCACGGGCGCCCGAGTCGGCCATCATGTAAATCGCGTTGAACGATTCCTGGGTGCTTTCGGTGCCGTCACGCTTGATGACCGGTTCCACTTTCAGCTGGTCCATCATCGCCTTGCCGACTTCGTCCGAGGTCTTGCCCCAGATGTCGACGACCTTGTTGTAACGCTCGCCGGCGGTGACCAGACCCGAGGCGTACTGCTGCTCGATCTGCTTCACTTCCGCTTCGGCGGTCGCGATCATGCCCTTCTTGACGTCCGGGATCAGCATGTCGTCGACGGCGATCGAGATGCCGGCGCGGGTTGCCAGGCGGAAGCCCGACTGCATCAGCTTGTCGGCGAAGACGACGGTCGCACGCAGGCCGCACTTGCGGAACGACGTGTTGATCAGCTTCGAGATTTCCTTCTTCTTCAGGGCGCGGTTCAACACCGAGAACGGCAGGCCTTTCGGCAGGATCTCGGAGAGAATGGCACGGCCAACGGTCGTCTCGTAACGGGTCACGGTACGTTCGAATTCATCGGTGCCGGCAACGCGCGGGTACTCGACGATACGCACGGTGATGCGGGTCGCCAGTTCGACTTCCTTGTTGTCGTACGCGCGGATGACTTCCGAGACGTCCGGGAACATCATGCCTTCGCCCTTGGCGTTGATCGCCTCGCGGGTCGCGTAGTACAGACCCAGCACGATATCCTGCGACGGCACGATCGACGGTTCGCCGTTCGACGGGAACAGGATGTTGTTCGAGGCCAGCATCAGGGTGCGGGCTTCCATCTGTGCTTCGATCGACAGCGGGACGTGGACTGCCATCTGGTCACCGTCGAAGTCGGCGTTGAACGCCGCGCAGACCAGCGGGTGCAGCTGGATTGCCTTGCCTTCGATCAGGACCGGCTCGAACGCCTGGATACCGAGACGGTGCAGGGTTGGTGCACGGTTCAGCATGACCGGGTGTTCTTTGATGACGTCTTCCAGGATGTCCCAGACGACCGGCTCTTGCACTTCGACCAGCTTCTTGGCGGCCTTGATGGTGGTCGCGAGACCCATCAGTTCCAGCTTGTTGAAGATGAACGGCTTGAACAGTTCCAGGGCCATCAGCTTCGGCAGGCCGCACTGGTGCAGTTTCAGCTGCGGACCGACCACGATGACCGAACGGCCCGAGTAGTCGACGCGCTTGCCCAGCAGGTTCTGACGGAAACGGCCGCCCTTACCCTTGATCATTTCGGCCAGCGACTTCAGCGGACGCTTGTTGGCGCCGGTCATCGCCTTGCCGCGACGGCCGTTGTCCAGCAGCGAGTCCACTGCTTCCTGCAGCATGCGCTTTTCGTTACGCGTAATGATTTCCGGCGCGCGCAGTTCCATCAGGCGCTTCAGGCGGTTATTACGGTTGATGACGCGGCGGTACAGGTCGTTCAGGTCCGAGGTGGCGAAACGGCCACCGTCCAGCGGGACGAGCGGACGCAGCTCCGGCGGAAGGACCGGGAGCACTTCCATGATCATCCACTCGGGCTTGATGCCCGAACGCTGGAACGCCTCGAGCACTTTCAGGCGCTTGGCGTATTTCTTGATCTTCGCTTCGGACTTCGATTCCTTCAGCTCGACGCGCAGGGCTTCGGCATCGCGGTGGATGTCGATCGAGCGCAGCAGTTCACGGATGCCTTCGGCGCCCATGTACGCGGTGAAGTCGTCGCCGTACTCTTCGTACTTGGCGGCGTAATCGTCTTCCGACATGATCTGGCACTTTTTCAGCGGGGTCATGCCAGGATCGGTCACGACGTATGCTTCGAAGTACAGCACGCGTTCGATGTCGCGCAGGGTCATGTCCAGGACCATGCCCAGACGCGACGGCAGCGACTTCAGGAACCAGATGTGCGCGGTCGGCGAGGCCAGCTCGATGTGGCCCATGCGCTCACGACGCACTTTGGCCAGCGTCACTTCGACGCCGCACTTTTCGCAGATCACGCCGCGGTGTTTCAGGCGCTTGTACTTGCCGCACAGGCACTCATAATCCTTGATCGGGCCAAAGATCTTGGCGCAGAACAGGCCGTCACGCTCCGGCTTGAAGGTACGGTAGTTGATGGTCTCGGGCTTCTTGACTTCACCGAACGACCACGAACGAATTTTTTCAGGCGACGCCAGGCCAATCTTGATGGCGTCGAAACTTTCATTTTGCTGTACTTGCTTGAATAGATCGAGCAGTGCTTTCATGTATCACTCCAGAGGTGACTAAATTTCATTGCGAGGCGCTGCTTGCGCAGCGCCTCAAACCAAGCGGCAATTCAGGAGTCGGACAGGAGTACTTTGGGGCTCCCGCCCGGATGGCAAGGCCAATCACTCAGCCTTGCCGCTCCGTCCTGCTTCTTAGTTACGCTCGAGGTCGATATCGATACCCAGCGAGCGGATTTCCTTGACCAGCACGTTGAACGATTCAGGCATGCCGGCGTCGATCACGTGGTCACCCTTGACCAGGTTCTCGTACACCTTGGTACGGCCGTTCACGTCGTCCGACTTGACAGTCAGCATTTCCTGCAGCACGTACGATGCGCCGTACGCTTCCAGTGCCCACACCTCCATCTCACCGAAGCGCTGGCCACCGAACTGGGCTTTACCGCCCAGCGGCTGCTGCGTCACCAGCGAGTACGGACCGGTCGAACGGGCGTGCATCTTGTCGTCGACCAGGTGGTGCAGCTTCAGCATGTGCATGAAGCCGACGGTGACCTTGCGCTCGAATGCTTCGCCGGTGCGGCCGTCGTACATCGTGACCTGGTTCTTCGACGGGGTCATGCCGAGGTTGGCGGCGATGTCGTCCGGGAACGCCAGGTCCAGCATGCGGCGGATGTCTTCCTCGTGGGCACCGTCGAACACCGGGGTCGCGAACGGCACGCCGTTCTTGAGGTTGTTCGCCAGGCTCAGGATTTCTTCATCGCTGAAGCTGTCCAGGTCTTCCTTGCGGCCGGTTTCGTTGTAGATCTTGCCCAGGAAGGTGCGCAGATCCGCTGCCTTCGCTTGCGCCGCCAGCATTTCGCCGATGCGCCAGCCCAGGCCCTTGGCTGCCCAACCGAGGTGGGTTTCCAGGATCTGACCGACGTTCATACGCGACGGAACGCCCAGCGGGTTCAGCACGACGTCTGCCGGACGGCCATCGGCCATGAACGGCATGTCTTCGACCGGGACGATACGCGAGACCACACCCTTGTTACCGTGGCGGCCCGCCATCTTGTCGCCCGACTGCAGGCGGCGCTTGACGGCCAGGTAGACCTTGACCATCTTCTGCACGCCAGGCTGCAGCTCGTCGCCTTGCGTCAGCTTCTTGCGCTTCTCTTCGAAGGCCAGGTCGTACTGGTGACGCTTCTCGTTGATCGACTCCTTGATCGCTTCCAGTGCGTTGGCGGTCTCGTCGTCGCTTGGCCTGATGTCGAACCAGTGGAACTTGTCCAGGTCGGCCAGGTACTCGGCGGTGATGACGGCGCCTTTCGACAGCTTCTTCGGACCGCCGTTGACGACTTTACCGACCAGCATACGCTCCAGACGCTGGAAGGCGTCGCCTTCCACGATACGCATCTGGTCGTTCAGGTCCAGGCGGAAACGCTTCAGCTCGTCGTCGATGATCTGCTGGGCGCGCTTGTCGCGCTGGATGCCTTCGCGGGTGAACACTTGCACGTCGATGACGGTACCAACCATGCCCGACGGCACGCGCAGCGAGGTGTCCTTCACGTCCGAGGCTTTTTCGCCGAAGATCGCGCGCAGCAGCTTCTCTTCCGGGGTCAGCTGGGTTTCGCCCTTCGGGGTCACCTTACCGACCAGCACGTCGCCGGCGGTCACTTCCGCGCCGATGTAGACGATGCCCGACTCGTCCAGGCGAGCCAGCTGGTTTTCCGCCAGGTTCGAGATGTCGCGGGTGATCTCTTCCGCACCGAGCTTGGTGTCGCGTGCGACGACCGACAGCTCTTCGATGTGGATCGAGGTGTAGCGATCGTCCTTGACCACGTTTTCCGAGATCAGGATCGAGTCCTCGAAGTTCAGGCCGTTCCACGGCATGAAGGCCACCAGCATGTTCTGGCCCAGTGCCAGTTCGCCCAGGTCGGTCGATGCGCCGTCGGCGATCACGTCGCCGCGGGCGACACGGTCACCCACCTGCACGATCGGACGCTGGTTGATGTTGGTGTTCTGGTTCGAACGGGTGTACTTGATCAGGTTGTAGATGTCGACACCGACTTCGCCGGCTTGCGCCTCGTCGTCGTTGACACGAATAACCACGCGACCCGCGTCGATGTAATCGACGACACCACCACGGACGGCCTGCACGGTCGTACCCGAGTCGACCGCCACGGTGCGCTCGATGCCGGTGCCGACCACGGCCTTTTCAGGACGCAGGCAAGGAACCGCCTGGCGCTGCATGTTGGCGCCCATCAGTGCACGGTTCGCGTCATCGTGCTCGAGGAACGGAATCAGCGATGCTGCAACCGACACGATCTGGCCCGGGGCCACGTCCATGTACTGGATGCGCTCTGGCGAGACCAGGATGGTTTCGCCGGCTTCGCGTGCCGATACCAGTTCGTCGATCAGCTGGCCTTCGTCGTTGATCTTGGCGTTGGCCTGGGCGATGATGTAGCGGCCCTCTTCGATCGCCGACAGGTAGTCGATCTTGTCGGTGACCTTCGAACCTTCGACCTTGCGGTACGGGGTTTCCAGGAAGCCGTATTCGTTCAGGCGGGCGTACAGTGCCAGCGAGTTGATCAGGCCGATGTTCGGGCCTTCAGGCGTTTCGATCGGGCAGACGCGGCCGTAGTGGGTCGGGTGCACGTCGCGCACCTCGAAGCCGGCGCGCTCGCGGGTCAGGCCGCCCGGGCCCAGTGCGGAAACGCGGCGCTTGTGCGTGATTTCCGACAGCGGGTTGGTCTGGTCCATGAACTGCGACAGCTGCGACGAACCAAAGAATTCACGGATCGCGGCCGAGATCGGCTTGCTGTTGATCAAATCGTGCGGCATCAGGTTGTCCGCTTCGGCCTGGCCGAGGCGTTCCTTGACGGCGCGCTCGACGCGCACCAGGCCGGCGCGGAACTGGTTTTCGGCCAGTTCGCCGACGCAACGCACGCGGCGGTTACCCAGGTGATCGATGTCGTCGACTTCGCCGCGGCCATTGCGCAGCTCGACCAGGATCTTGATCACGGCCAGGATGTCGTCGTTCGACAGGGTCATGTCGCCGGTCAGCTCGTCGCGACCGATGCGGCGGTTGAACTTCATGCGGCCGACAGCCGACAGGTCGTAGCGCTCAGGGCTGTAGAACAGGCCGTTGAACAGGGCCTCGACCGATTCTTCGGTCGGCGGTTCGCCAGGACGCATCATGCGGTAGATCGCCACGCGCGCGGCCATCTGGTCGGCGGTGTCGTCGGTGCGCAGGGTCTGCGAGATGTAGGCGCCCTGGTCCAGGTCGTTGGTGTACAGGGTCTGGATAGCCTCGATGTTGGCGTCGCGCAGCTTGCCCAGCAGTTCGTCGGTCAGCTCGTCGTTGGCGTTGGCGATGATTTCGCCGGTGTCGCCGTCGACGACGTTGGTCGCCAGCACGCGGCCGACCAGGTAGTCTTCCGGTACCGAGATGGCCTTGATGCCGGCCGCCTCGATGTCGCGCACGTGCTTGGCGTTGATGCGCTTATCCTTCGTCACGATGGTCTTGCCGGTCTTCGGATCGACGATGTCGAAGCGCGCGACTTCGCCGCGCAGGCGTTCGGACACGAACTCCAGCTCGGCGCCTTCGGAGCGCAGGGTGAAATTGTCGAAGACGAAGAAGTTCGCCAGGATCTGTTCCGGCGTCATGCCAATGGCCTTCAGCAGGATCGTCACCGGCATCTTGCGGCGGCGGTCGACGCGGAAGAACAGGATGTCCTTCGGGTCGAACTCGAAGTCCAGCCACGAGCCGCGGTAAGGAATGATACGGGCCGAGAACAGCAGCTTGCCCGACGAGTGCGTCTTGCCGCGGTCGTGCTCGAAGAACACGCCCGGCGAACGGTGCAGCTGGGAGACGATCACACGCTCGGTGCCGTTGATGACGAACGAACCGTTGGCGGTCATGAGCGGCAGTTCGCCCATGTACACTTCCTGCTCTTTCATTTCCTTGACGACCGGCTTGGTCGGCGATTCCTTGTCCAGGATCACCAGGCGCACCTTGGCGCGCAGCGGCGAAGCGAAGGTCAGGCCACGCTGCTGGCATTCCTTGACGTCAAATGCGGGGTCGCCCAGCACGTAGGACAGGAACTCGAGGCGCGCAAAGCCGTTATGCGACACGATCGGGAAAATCGAGGTGAAAGCCGATTGCAGGCCTTCGTTCTTGCGCACGGAGGGGACGGCGTCCGCTTGCAGGAAATTCTCGTAGGATTCAAGCTGGGTAGCCAGAAGATATGGAACGTTGTGAACGTTGGCGCGCTTCGCGAACGACTTGCGAATGCGTTTCTTCTCAGTAAATGAGTAGTGCATGGACACTCCGTGAGTGACAGAAAGGATGAGAATTCAGGGATTGCCAGTGGCGGTCACCACATACAAGGCCTCAAGTCTCTTCTTGTTCCGCCAGATGAAAAGGACAACCGTACTGCTGTGTTACGATTTATTCTGTGCTGCGCGCTGCCGGTACTGCAGGGGTATTGCGTTTGCCGCGGGGACGACAAAAGAGCCAAAGCCGCAGCCCCCGCCTTCCGGCAGGGGTGTGCAAGCTTTGACTCCGGCTCCGGGCGCCTGAACGGCGCCCTTTGCGTATGTATTACTTGAGCTCGGCCTTGGCGCCAGCTTCTTCCAGCTTCTTCTTAGCGGCTTCAGCGTCAGCTTTCGGCAGGGCTTCCTTGACGGTCTTCGGTGCGCCGTCGACCAGGTCCTTGGCTTCTTTCAGGCCCAGACCGGTGATTTCGCGGACGGCCTTGATGACGCCGACCTTGTTCGCGCCGACTTCGGCCAGAACAACGTTGAACTCGGTCTGCTCTTCAGCAGCAGCTGCGCCGCCAGCGGCACCGCCAGCTGCCGGTGCTGCCATTGCAGCTGCCGACACGCCGAACTTCTCTTCGAAAGCCTTGACCAGGTCGTTCAGTTCCATGACCGACATTGCGCCAACTGCGTCCAGGAACTCTTCTTTGCTAATTGCCATTTGAAACTCCAAATATTGTGTGTGTGTAGTACAGGTTTGGTTCTACTTGAACAGAAAGACGCGAAGCGATTACGCTTCGGTGGCTTCTGCTGCCGGAGCAGCGGCGCCTTCGCCTTTTTGTGCTGCGACTGCAGCCAGAACTCGTGCAAAGCCCGACACCGGTGCCTGCATGACGCCCAGCAGCTGGGCGATGAGGACTTCACGGCTCGGGATGCTTGCCAGCGCGGTCACGCCGGCGACATCCAGTGCCTTACCAGCGTAGTTACCGGCTTTCACGACCAGCTTGTCGTTGGTTTTAGCGAAGTCGTTGATGACTTTAGCTGCTGCAACGGCATCGTCCGAGATCGAGTAGATCAGCGGACCGGTCATGGAATCAGCCAGCGAGGCAAACTGCGTGCCCTCAACCGAGCGACGAGCCAGCGTGTTCTTCAGAACACGCAGGTAGACGCCCTGGGCACGTGCGGCTGCACGGAGTTTGGTCAAGTGAGCAACCTGGATGCCACGGTACTCAGCCACGACGATGGTTTGCGCGGTTGCAACTTTAGCGCTTACCTCTTCGACGACGGCCTTTTTGTCATTCAGATTAAGACCCACGGTCAATCTCCTTAAATGATGCAAACAACATGTCTGCATCGGTTCGAACACGGCGTCCGAAGTTAAGAAGTCAATCTAACGCGGATGAACTCACGCAGCGTGGACTACAAAACTTGTTCGGGTACACCATCTGCGTTGGGTGTGCTTTTAACCTCCTGCCCAACCTCTGCATTCGGCCCAACGGTCTTTGATTGCCTGCCGGAGCGGTGTTCCTGCCCCGGCAGCCCAAAGATGCGCCCCGCGCTGTTCTGCGGGGACTTGATTCTTGCTTTAATTAAGCAGCGGCGATCGAAGCGTGATCGACACGGACGCCAGCGCCCATGGTCGACGAGATCGCGACCTTGCGCAGGTACACGCCCTTCGAGGTAGCCGGCTTGGCCTTGTTCAGGGCATCGATCAGTGCGGCCAGGTTGGCCTTCAGATCGTCGTCCGAGAACGACTTGCGGCCGATGGTCGCGTGGATGATACCAGCCTTGTCGGTACGGTACTGGACCTGACCGGCCTTGGCGTTGCGCACGGCGCCAGCCACGTCCGGGGTCACGGTGCCAACCTTCGGGTTCGGCATCAGGCCGCGCGGGCCCAGGATCTGGCCCAGGGTACCGACGATACGCATGGTGTCCGGCGAAGCGATGACGACGTCGAACGGCATGTCGCCGGCCTTGACGCGCTCTGCCAGGTCTTCCATACCGACGATGTCGGCGCCGGCTGCTTTAGCGGCTTCGGCCTTGTCGCCCGAGGCGAACACGGCGACGCGCACGGTCTTGCCGGTGCCTGCTGGCAGGACGACCGAACCACGAACGACCTGGTCCGACTTCTTCGGATCCACGCCCAGCTGAACGGCGACATCGATCGACTCGTTGAACTTGGCGGTTGCGAATTCCTTGACGATCGACAGTGCGTTGTCGAAGGCGTAGACCTTGTTACGGTCGACTTTCGCTTTCATTTCTTTGACGCGCTTGGACAGCTTAGCCATTACACACCCTCCACCGTGATGCCCATCGAACGTGCCGAGCCGGCGATGATACGCACTGCGGCGTCCATGTCGGCGGCGGTCAGGTCCGGCTGCTTGGTTTTTGCGATTTCTTCAGCCTGGGCACGGGTCAGCGTACCGACTTTGTCGGTATGTGGCTTCGGCGAACCCTTGGTGATGCCAGCGGCTTTCTTGATCAGGTAGGTTGCCGGCGGGGTCTTCATCACGAAGGTGAAGGACTTGTCGGCGAACGCGGTGATCACGACCGGGATCGGCATGCCTGGCTCGAAACCTTGGGTCTGGGCGTTGAACGCCTTGCAGAATTCCATGATGTTCAGGCCGCGCTGACCGAGTGCAGGACCGATCGGTGGGGATGGGTTTGCCTTACCAGCCGCAACTTGCAGCTTGATAAAGCCAATAATTTTCTTTGCCATGAATGGCTCCTAGATTGGCATTGAGTAGTAGCGCCCCGCCGCTACCTGACTGCCGGCTCGGCGGGGCTCCTCTTACCGGATTCCGCCTTGCTGCTGCGACGCTCCGATTAAAGCGTTTTAGACTTTCTCTACCTGCCCGAACTCCAGTTCCACCGGAGTTGCGCGGCCGAAGATGGTGACAGTGACACGCACCTTCGATTTTTCGTAGTTGACTTCTTCGACGTTGCCGTTGAAGTCGGTGAACGGGCCTTCCTTGATGCGGACTTGCTCGCCCACTTCGTACAGCACTTTCGGCCGTGGCTTCTCGACGCCTTCCTGGACCTGCTGCATGATCTTGTCGATCTCGCGCGCCGGAATCGGGGTCGGCTTGTTCGATTTGCCGCCGATGAAGCCGGTGACCTTGCTGGTGTTCTTTACCAGGTGCCAGGTCTCGTCGGTCATTTCCATCTCGACCAGCACGTAGCCAGGGAAGAAGCGGCGCTCGGAAACCGATTTGCTGCCATTCTTGACTTCCACGACTTCTTCGGTCGGAACCAGGATGCGGCCGAACTGTTCCTGCATGCCGGCGCGGTCGATGCGCTCGGTGAGCGCACGCATGACGCTCTTTTCCATGCCGGAGTAGACGTGTACGACGTACCAGCGCTTGTTGCTGACCGGGACACTCACGGGAGCGTCCGCCGACGCGCCGGCGTCCTGTGCCGGAACTTCGCCCGGCACCGGATCACCGGCTGCGTTATCTTGCACGTTTTCGCTCATTATTGTTTCCATCCCAGGACCAGGTCGTACAACAGGAATTCCAGAATCTTATCCGTGCCCCAGAGGAAAATCGCCATCACGACGACGAAGGCAAACACGATCATGGTGATCATGCGCGCTTCCTTATGGCTCGGCCAAACAACCTTCTTGGTTTCGCGAACGGACTCTTTGGCGAAGTTCAGGAACTCGCGGCCGGTGGTGGACGTCCACAAAAGCAGGACAGCAAAAACTAAACCAGCCACGAGGGCGCCGGCGGCGACCAAGGCTGGTTTGTTCTGGCCTTTCAGGTAAAAGAACCCGACTACGCCTGCAATCGCGGCAACCACCGCCAGGGCAACCTTGAACTTGTCATTCGAGGTGCTAACGGTTTGCACGGATTGATTAGACATTCTTCTTTACTTTCGGTGCTGCGCACCAGAATTCGGTGGCAGGGGCGGAGGGAATCGAACCCGCGACCTTCGGTTTTGGAGACCGACGCTCTGCCAATTGAGCTACACCCCTACGAAGACTTCAGCTGAATCACACATTCTACACCATGCGCGCGCATGGCGGGGAATGTTTTTTAGAGGAGGAAACAATTTCCTCCTCTAAAAGATCTTACTTACTGCGTACTGCTTTACTACAAATTACTTAGGCGATGATCTTGGCAACCACGCCGGCGCCGACGGTACGGCCGCCTTCGCGGATTGCGAAGCGCAGGCCTTCTTCCATCGCGATCGGGTTGATCAGCTTGACGGTGATCGACACGTTATCGCCTGGCATGACCATTTCCTTGTCCGCCGGCAGCTCGATCGAGCCAGTCACGTCGGTGGTACGGAAGTAGAACTGCGGACGGTAGTTGTTGAAGAACGGGGTGTGACGACCACCTTCGTCTTTCGACAGCACATAGATCTCGCCGGTGAAGTGGTTGTGCGGCTTGATCGAGCCCGGCTTGGCCAGAACCTGGCCGCGCTGGACGTCTTCACGCTTGGTGCCGCGCAGCAGCAGACCGACGTTGTCGCCTGCCTGACCCTGGTCCAGCAGCTTGCGGAACATTTCCACGCCGGTGCAGGTGGTCTTGACGGTATCGGTGATGCCGACGATTTCGATTTCTTCGCCGACCTTGATGATGCCGCGCTCGACACGACCGGTCACGACGGTACCACGACCCGAGATCGAGAACACGTCTTCGACTGGCATCAGGAAGGCGCCGTCAACAGCGCGCTCTGGCGTCGGGATGTAGGTGTCCAGGGCTTCTGCCAGGCGGATGATGCACTCTTCGCCCATTTCGCCAGGCTGGCCTTCCAGGGCCATACGTGCCGAACCTTTGATGATCGGCAGGTCGTCGCCAGGGAACTCGTACTTCGACAGGAGTTCGCGGACTTCCATTTCGACCAGTTCCAGCAGTTCTGCGTCGTCGACCAGGTCGCACTTGTTCAGGAACACGATGATGTACGGAACGCCAACCTGACGCGCCAGCAGGATGTGCTCGCGGGTCTGTGGCATCGGGCCGTCAGCGGCCGAGCACACCAGGATCGCGCCGTCCATCTGCGCAGCACCGGTAATCATGTTCTTGATGTAGTCGGCGTGGCCTGGGCAGTCAACGTGCGCGTAGTGACGCGATTCGGTTTCGTACTCGACGTGCGCGGTGTTGATGGTGATGCCGCGTGCCTTCTCTTCCGGAGCCGCGTCGATCTGGTCGTACGCCTTGGCTTCGCCGCCGAACTTCTTCGACAGAACGGTTGCGATTGCAGCCGTCAGGGTGGTTTTACCGTGGTCAACGTGACCGATGGTGCCGACGTTGACGTGCGGCTTGGTCCGTTCGAATTTACCTTTTGCCATTTGAGACTCCTAACGATATTTTGAGAATTACCAGGCACACCTGACGGACGAGTACAACGGACTGCCGCGCTAAATTCTGGTGCCCTTGACGTGGATTGAACACGTGGCCTCTCCCTTACCAAGGGAGTGCTCTACCACTGAGCTACAAGGGCTGATTTGTTTGCGATACACAGACTGCATCGCAATAACTGGAGCGGGTGAAGGGAATCGAACCCTCGTCGTAAGCTTGGAAGGCTTCAGCTCTACCATTGAGCTACACCCGCGAGGTACAACTTCAATTCGACTTCACGACTTCTTCTTTTTGGTGGTGGGGGCTGGATTCGAACCAGCGTACTCAGAGAGGGCAGATTTACAGTCTGCTGCCTTTAACCACTCGGCCACCCCACCGCGAAGAACCGCAGAGTATGAAGCAAGCTCAACATGCTGTCAACTATTTTTGCCATCACTACCAACCTGGCTCAATAGCAGCGTTGCTTCGGGGCGTGATTGTAACCGTAGCTTATACAAACCTGCAAGGGTTCTTTTTTACATGCTGTGCGCTGCGGCCGCGCGCGCTGCGATACTGTATGCCTCATGGGTATGTAAATACGGGGCAGATGGACACCAAGAAGCCTGGCTATCCCCGCTGGGGTTGGCGGCAGCTGCTGCTGGCCAACCTGGCGATCGTCGCGGTCCACCTGGCCACGCGGTTGGCCGCGAACGCCCTGGCGCTGGGCGAGAACTACGTGCTGCCACTGTTCCTGCCGGCCGGCGTGGCGCTGGCCCTGGCCACGATCGGCGGCGCGCGCGTGTTGCCCGGCGTCGTGATCGGTGTCACGCTGGTCAACCTGCCCTGGTACCTGAGCAATACCGAACTGACGCCAGGCATGGCCGTGCTGACCACCGCGATCACAGCGCTCGGTGCGGTGCTGCAGGTCTGGCTCGGATCGCGCCAGTTCCGGCGCTGGCTGCGCCCGGCGATCGATTCCGGCCAGGACGTGATCGCCTTCCTCGTGCTCGCGCCGCTGATCTGTCTCATCAGCCCCAGCATTGGCGTACCGGCGCTGCACGCGCTGGGCGCGGTGGACGATCCCGCGCCGATCCGCAGCTGGCTGGGCTGGTGGGCCGGCGACACCATCGGCGTGCTGCTGGCCGCGCCCCTGTGCTGGATCGCCTGCGGCGAGCCGCGCCGCCTGTGGCGCCAGCGCGCCACGATCGTCGGGCTGCCCCTGCTGCTGGCCAGCGCGGCGGTGCTGACCGTGTACCGGCTCACCGTCGGCTGGGAGCACGAGCAGCACCTGCAGCCCTACCGCCTGAAGGCGCAGCAGACCGCCGACATGCTGCAGGCCGAATTCAACGAGCACGTACGCTTCGTCGGCACGTTCGCGCGCACCCTTGCCGACACCGAGCACATCCTGGCGCGCGACAAGTTCCTGCACATCGCCAGCGGCTATGTCGACGGCCGCCCCGAGATCCAGGGCGTGAACTGGGCGGTGCCGGTCACGGGCGAGGAGCGCGCCGGCTTCGAGATCTGGGTGCGGCGCGCGCTCGATACCTCGTTTCCCGGCATCCAGGATGTCGCGCCCGGGCGGCGGCTGTCCCCCGCCGGCCAGCGCGACCGCTACCTGCCCATCCTCTATACCTGGCCGCCGTCGAATTCGATGTTACGGGGGATCGATTTCCTCACCGCCCCGGGACGCGCCGCGGTGGCGGCACAGTCGCTCACTGCGCGCACGCCGATCGCCACCGAGCCCTTCCCGCTGATGACGAGCGGCGACATGGCCATCAGCCTGTTCCGCTCGGTGGGCGATCCGGTGCTGCCGACCTCCGGGGTGGTGGTGGTCGTGCTCAATGCGGAAATCCTGCTGGAACAGACGATCGCGCGCGCCGGCTTCGACGGCTTCCAGGCGGCCCTGGTCGACGTCACCGGCGGCGCGGCGCTGCCGGTGGTGGGCACGCTCGGCAGCCCCCATCCCGACGAGCATCGCGTCGGCCTGTCCTTCGCCGGCCGCAGCTACCTGGTCGCCTTCCGTCCGACCGCCGCCTACATCGCCGCCGAGCGTGGCGTGGCCAGCTGGACCGTGCTGTCGGCCGGCTTGCTGCTGACCGGCCTGCTGGGCGCCCTGCTGCTGCTGGTCAGCGGCGAGCGCGCGGCGATCGAGGTGCAGGTGCGCGACCGCACCGCGCGCCTGCGCGACCGCGAGGCGCGCCTCGAAGCCATTCTCGACAACGCGGCCGACGCCATCCTCACGGTCGACGCGGACGGCGTGGTGGTCTCGGCGAATGCCGCCACCGCGCGCCTGTTCGGCTATCCGGTCCAGCACCTGGTCGGACTGCTGTTCGGCTCGCTGGTACCGGCCGGTGTCGACGGCGACGCCGGGGCCCAGCTGACCCGCCTATCGCAGTCCGGCCCGGACGACTGCGTGCTCGAGGGCCGCAATGCGCGCAACGAGGTGTTCCCGCTGTCGATCTCGGTGGCGCCGGTGCGGATCGCGAACGACCAGCTGTTCGTCTGCATCCTGCGCGACCTGACGGAACAGCAGCGCTCGCAGGAACGCATCTACCGCCTGGCCCACCACGACGTGCTCACCGGCCTGGAAAACCGGGTCGCGCTGAACGCCCGGCTGGAACAGCAGCTGGCCAGCGCGCGCCGCCACAAGGAGCCGGCGGCGGTGCTGTTCATCGACCTCGACCACTTCAAGAAGATCAACGATTCGCTCGGCCATGCGGCCGGCGACAAGCTGCTGGTCGGCGCGGCCGAGCGCATGAAGGACCTGCTGCGCGACGTCGACACCCTGGCGCGCCTGGGCGGCGACGAGTTCATCATCGTGCTGGCCGGCCCGCTTACGCCCGACAGCGTCACCGGCGTCGCGGTGCGCCTGGTCGAGTCGCTGTCCCAGCCCTATCAGCTCAACGGGCATACGGCGCACAGCGGCGCCAGCGTCGGCGTGGCCCTGTTCCCGGACGACGGCGAGGACGCCGGCACGCTGCTGCGCCATGCCGACATGGCGATGTACGCGGCCAAGCGCGAGGGCCGCAACAACTTCCAGTTCTTCTCGCCGGCGCTGAACGCGGCCACGCACGAGCACCTGCTGCTGGAAAACCGCATGTGGAGCGCACTGAGCGCCGAGGGCTTCGAGCTGCACCTGCAGGCCCAGGTCGCGCTCGACACCGGGCGCGTGATCGGCGCCGAGGTGCTGCTGCGCTGGCACGACAGCGAACTGGGGGCGGTCGAGCCGAGCCGCTTCATCCCGGTGGCCGAGGAAAGCGGGATGATCGTGCCGCTGGGCGACTGGGTGCTGGCGCGCACCATGGCCCTGCTGGCCGAGTGGCAGCGCGAGGGACTGGACCACCTGCGGCTGGCGGTGAACCTGTCGGCGCGCCAGTTCTCGGGCGCCTCCCTGATCGATCGCCTGGACGAGCTGGTGGCGCACTACGGCATCGATCCGGCCTTGCTGGAACTGGAGATCACGGAAACGGCCGCGATGCGCGATCCGGAGAACACGCGCCAGCTGCTGCGCCAGCTGCGCATGCGCGGCTTCAAGCTGGCGATCGACGACTTCGGCACCGGCTACTCGTCGCTGGCCTACCTCAAGTTGTTCGCGATCGACCGCATCAAGATCGACCGCGGCTTCGTGAAGGACATCGAGCACAATCCGAACGACGCGGTGATCGTCGCCGCCACCATCGGCCTGGCGCACTCGCTGGGCCTGACGGTGGTCGCCGAAGGGGTGGAAACCCAGGCGCAGTGGGGTTTCCTGCGCGACAAGCACGGCGACGAAGCCCAGGGCTTCCTGTTCGCGCGGCCGATGCCGGCCGCCGAGTTCCGCGAATTCATCCGGCGGCAAGCGCAGACAGTATCTGGCGCTTGAGGGCGCGGATCAGCGCGGTCTCGTCGGGCGGCACGCCTTCGGGCGCGGTGCACGCACGGTCCGCGTAGAAGAAGCCCAGGCGGGCCTTGCCGACCACCAGCGGCAGTACGATGAAACTCTTCGCATCCGGCAGCAGCGCGCGGTGCCAGGCCGGCAGCAGTTCGCGGATCTTCGGGCTGGCGGCATCCGAAATCATCAGGTCGGCATCGTTGTCCAGCGCCAGCAGGAACAGGTCGCGGCCGGGGCCATTGTCCGCCACAGGAAAGCTGAAGCCGGCCTGCACCCGCGCGTGCTCCTCGCCGAACGAGACGCGCGCGCGATACCCGTTCTGGCGCGCGTCCTTCAGGCACACGGTGGCGAAGCGAAAGCCCAGCGCGCGGTACAGCGTCTCGAGCACCGCCAGAATCACGTCGTTCAGGCGCGCCGTTCCACCGGCGCGCAGCTGGGTCACGTCCTGCACGCCGGCCAGCAGCAGCGCGCGCGCGTTCTTCGGCTTGCCGCTCGGGTGCGCGCCCTCGTCGCTGTCGCCGGCGTCGAGCGTGGCCAGCAGCAGGACCTTGGGCAGGCCGGCGCCGTCTTCCGGCTCGGGCGGCGCCAGCGGCTGCAGGTTCATGCTTTCCATCAGGGCCTGCATGCCGCCGGCGACGTTCGCGAACAGGGTCTCCAGCCGGTCCGTGTCGAGCTCGAAGGCGGCGCCGTAGCGCGCCAGCAGCGCGCGCGCCTCGGGCGAGCCGGCCGGGTCGGGCACGCGCGCGAGCAGGCGCGCCACTTCCAGGCTGAACGCAGCCACCTGGCGCATCCACTCGCCGCGGTTGGCGGCCAGCTTCAGCACCCCCGCCGGCAGCGCGGCCTGGGCGCGCACGATCACGTCCGGGATCTTCCATTCGGCCAGCACCGCCGCCGACAGGGTGTCGTAGCTGCAGCCGAGGATCAACTGGGAAGCCTGCGCCGGCGTATGCCTGCCGCCGGCGACCAGCTGCCGGATCTCGCGGTAGCGTTCGTGCGCGTGCGAGGCCACCAGCAGCGCGCCCAGGTTCTTGAACAGCGCCCCGATCGCCGCTTCCTCGGCGCCCTGGTAGAAGGACAGGCGCGCCATCTCGCGCCCGACCAGGCTGGCGCACAGCGCCGCTTCCAGCTCGACGCGCACGCTGCCGGCATGGGCGCCGTTGTCCAGGGTGTCGACCAGCAGCATCGCCAGGGCGGTGGTCTTGACGTTGTCGAAGCCGAGCAGCGCGATGGCGCGCGACACGGTGGTGACCACGGTGCCGGCCATGGTGCGGTACTGGACCGTGTTCGACAGGCGCAGGATGCGCTGGGTAAGCGCCACGTCGGACAGCACGAAGTAGGCGAGGTCGTGGGTGCCCTGGTCGTCCGAGGACGCCAGTTCGACCACGCGCGCGATCGCGGCGCCGAGGGCGAACATCTCCTCGTCGCCGTTCACCTTCTGCATCAGGGCCGCGCGCACGCGGCGCGTCGCCTGTTCGTCCGGAGGAGGCGCCCCTGCCGCCATGTTTGCTGCTGCCATCGCTTATCCGGCTTTCCTGGCGCGTGCGCCCTTGTCGTATTTTTTCAGGACTGCCTGGTGCAGCGCGGTGAGCGCCGGCAGCTTGGGGTTGCGCGGATCGAGCCGGCGCACCGCCCCCAGGTGGACCAGGGCCTGCTGGCCCAGCTTCTCGTCCCAGCCGGTGTGTTCCAGGCAGCGCAGCAGCGCCAGCGCGGCATTGAAGGCCACCTGCGGATTGCCCGGCATGCGCTGGGCCGCTTCCTGCATCAGGGTGACGGCGCCGTGGTAGTCGCCGCTCCTGGCGCGCTCGGCGCCGCCGGCGACCAGGTCGACCACGTGCTGGCGCGCTTCCTGGGCGAGCGTCGCGCCCAGTTCGGCCTGGCCGGCCTGGGCCATCACGCTCATCGCGCGGTCCATGCTCGAGGCGTCGCTGGCGTTGCGCATCACCTCGCGCACGATGCTGGCGGCGCCCTCGGCCATGTCGTGGTCGAGGCAGCTGCGCGCCAGCTCGAGTTTCAGGTCGGCCGACATCGCCGGGATGTCGCGGCTGGCGGCCACCGCCGCGTTCAGCGCCTCCGCCAGGCGCTCGCCGTTGCCGGTGTATTCGTGCAGCAGGGCCGAGGAGATCGCGCTGCAGGCATCGGCGTGCTGGCGTCCGCCCATCGAACGGTCCAGTTCGCGGATCACGGCGGCGGCAGCCACCGGATCGCCCCTTTTGACCAGGGTGCGCACCAGTTTCACGTGGTCCTCGGGGTCGCGGAACTCGGAATACTTGGCCTTCGCCACCACCTGCTTGAACGCCTTTTCGGCGGTGTCGCTGTCGCCGGCTTCGAAGGCGACTTCGCCCAGCGTGCGCAGGCGCCGCACGGCGTGCGGCGACACCGCCACCGCCTTGGCCAGCACCGCCTGCGACCGGTCCAGCTCGCCCATCGCGGCATGGGTGCGCGCCAGCCAGTCGTAGGCGTCGACGAAGTTGCTGTTGGCCTGCACCAGCTCGGTGAGCAGGGTCTCGGCCTGGTCGTACTGCTCGCGCAGGTAGAGGGTCTTGGCCAGGCCCAGGCGCGCCCAGGCGATGGCGCGGGTTTCGGACAGGCGCCGGTAGATCGGCTCGGCCTGTCCGGCTTCGCCGAGGAACAGGTGCAGTTCGGCGCGCAGGCGCAGGAAGTCGACCGCGTAGCGGGGGTGCGCCGCCTCGCCCTCGATGCAGGCCTGGATCGCCTCGTGCTGGGCGCCCGCTTCCATCAGCCGGTACACCGGCAGCAGCACGTTGCGCCGCTCCAGCGCGCGCGCAATGCGTTCCAGCAGGCGGTCGGCGGTGAAGGGCTTCAGGATGTAGTCGGTCGGGGCCAGCTCGGCGGCGCTGACGACCTTGCCGTAGTCGCCCTCGGCGGTCACCATGAAGAACATGGTCGAGAGCGCGATCAGCTTGTGGTGGCGCAGGTCTTCCAGCAACTGCTGGCCATCCTGGCCGCCCTCCAGGTCGTATTCGCACAGCACCAGGTCGAAGGCCTTGAGGCCGAGCTGCTTGACGGCCTGGTTGGCGCTGCTGGCATGGTCGATGCGGGTCAGGCCGCACATGGTGAGCATGCCGTGGATGTTCGCCCGCATCCCGGCATGCGGCTCGATGAGCAGTGCGGTCAGACCGTCGAGTTCGTTCATGGCGATTTTTTTCCGTGGGCCGCAAGGGCAGCCTGCCTGCCGGCGGCTACGTTGGCCGCTGCTCGGTCCAGTATATTACGGCGAGGAAAAAAATTTACTTAAATTGAATAGCAGGCTTGCACAAAAGCAGCGCGCCGATGGGGAAAAGCGACAGACGGGTTTTGGAGCGTCGCTCGCTAGAAGCTGGCGCCGGCCTGGCGCAGCGGCGGCGCGGCACCCGCGCAGGCCGCGCGCGCCGCTTCGGTGACGACGTTCTGGTAACGCACTTCGTAGCGCCCCGCCGCCAACTGGTCGATCGTCAGGGTGGCATGCGCCTCGACATAGGCGTGGCGCACGTTCGAGCGGCGGTCGAGGTCGTAGATCTTGACGAATACCGGCGCCTCGTTGGCGCCGTTGTCGACCACCACGGACATCTCCTTGCCCAGGTTGCCGACCGGGTAGCCGGCGATGTAGCCGGAATCGGCCGGCCAGGGTTCGCCGTTCGGCGCGGCCGGGGTCGCCATGTCGGTGGCGCACTCGGGTTTGCGGGGCGGGACCACCAATTGGGTGACGGCCAGTGCCTTGACCTGGCCGGCCGGCGTGCGGGCGCCGTCGAGGCCGGCCCAGACGTCGGGCTCGGCATCCTGCACCGGCGTCGGCGTCTCGGTTTTCGCGGCGGCCTTGCCGTTGAAGGCCAGCGCGGCCGGCAGGATCTTCGGCGGCTGGAGCAGGAGCACCGCGGCCGCCGCGCCTACCGTCACGCCGCCGAGGATGCCCAGCCACCACTTCGGGTCGCGCAGCAGGCTCGGACGCGGCAGGGCCGGCGCCGGCGGCGCTTCCCAGCCGCTTTCGCCGCGCGGGCGTGCGCCCTCCTCGCCGCTGCTTTCCAGCCACTCGACTTCCCACTCCTCGGCCGCGATCCACTCGTCGTGCTCCTTGCGGCGCACCGGATCGGACAGGGTGTTGTAGGCGGTGTTAACGATCGCCATGATGCGGGCGGCCTTTTCGTCGCCCGGATTCTTGTCGGGGTGATACTTCTGGCTCAACGCCTTGTAGGCCGCACGAATGACTTCCTGCGGCGCTCCGCGCGCCACCTTCAGGTTGTCATAATGGGTGTGGATCTTGGCCATGGTTCGTGTCAGCGGGAGTCGCTCATTCTGGCGCCTGTCTCTTTCCGGACGGTAGCCGATCCCGCGAGCCCGTCGAGCGGTGCAATCGGTACAGCATAGCCGGGTTTGTATCCACAGCGCAAGATGTCAATCTTATAAGCGATGACTGCGATCCGCGCGCACGATTGCCTCCGGCAACTCGACATCCCGTCCTACCACCAGCACCTTGAACAGCTCGCCCATCTCGGCCGGGGACAGCAGCTTTTGCACCGCCTTCGACTGCGGCAGGTAGCGCAGCGCGTCTTCCGGGTCCGTGCGCAGGAGCAGTTCGCCGATGCCGCAGCCGAGCAGGAAGCTGGCCTGGTTCATGTAGCCCAGCACCTCCAGCCCGGCGTCCTGGGCGGCCAGGGCCATCGCCGTGAAGTCGACGTGGGCGGTGATGTCCTGCAGGCCCGGCAGGTAAAACGGTTCGGGATGCGCATGGTGGCGGTAGTGGCACATCAGGGTGCCGCCCACGCGCTGGTCGACATAATATTCATGGGCCGGGAAGCCGTAGTCGAACAGGAAGGCGGCGCCTTTTCCGCCATTTTCGCCGTCGAACATCCGCGCCAGCGAAGCCATGAAGCCGCAGGCGACCGGGTGGAGCTCGGTCAGGTAGCCCTCGGGCAGCGCATCCGCAGCGGGAACCTGGCGCGCCAGCTGTTCAAGCAGCGCCGCATCGAGTTCCTCTTGCACGTAGGCGAAGCGGCCATCCTCGACAGTCACCATCTGGCGCCGCCAGCCGTCCGCGGTTTTCACCACCAGTTCGATCGGCATGGCGTCGAGCACCTCGTTGGCCAGCACCACGCCGCTGTACGCTTCCGGAAAGCCGTCGAGCCAGCGCACCTGCGGGAAGTCCTTCAATGCTTCCTGCTGGCGCGCCCGCAATTCTCCCGACAGTTCGATGATGGTATAGCTGTCGACCTGCACGCCCTGCTGCGCCAGCGCGGTCAGGACGTCGCGCGCCAGCTTGCCGGTACCGGCGCCGAATTCGATGATGTTGGGCGCGCTTTGGGCGATAATAGCGGCTGCCGCGCGCGCCAGCGCTTGCCCGAACAGGGGCGTGATCTCGGGCGCGGTGGTAAAGTCGCCGTCGCTGCCCAGCTTGGCCGCGCCGCCGCTGTAATAGCCGAGCCGGGGCGCATACAGCGCCAGCTCCATGAAGCGCGAAAACGCAATTGCGCCGCCCTGTTGTTCGATTTCGGCGGCAATCAATTGCTGCAAGGCGTGGGACGCGGCCAGCGCGTCGCTGTCGGGAAGGGGTAGGGACATCCCGGCATTGTAGCCAGATCGGCAGGGATCAACAATTTCAGGCAACCCACATTCTGTTATGACGCAAGACACATCGCCGCATGACACGCCACGCGTCGCGCTCGTCACCGGCGCCGGACGCCGCATCGGCCGCGCGATCGCGCTCGGCCTGGCGCAGGCCGGCTGGGACGTCGCGGTCCATTACCGCCATTCCGAACGCGAGGCCGACGAGACCGCGCAGGCCATCCGCGCGCTGGGCCGGCGCGCCGCCCTGCTCGCCTGCGACCTCGCCGACGAAGCGGCGGTGCGCGCCCTGCCCGGCCGCGCAGCCGAGGCCCTCGGCCGCGTGACTTGCATCGTCAACAACGCTTCGTTGTTCGAATACGACAACGCGACCACGTTTTCTCCGGCGCTGTTAATTGCGCACATGAGCGCGAACCTGGCCGCGCCCCTGCTGCTGGCCCAGGCCCTGCACGCGGCCACGCCGGAAAACAGCCAGGCGGCAGTGATCAACCTGCTGGACCAGAAACTGTACAATCTCAACCCGGATTTTTTGTCGTACACGCTGTCGAAGGCCGCGCTCGATACGGCCACGAAGATGCTGGCCCAGGCGCTGGCGCCGCAGCTGCGCATCGTCGGCGTGGCGCCCGGCATTACCATGGTGTCGGGCGACCAGAGCGAGGAAGGTTTCCAGCAGGCGCACACGGTGACGCCGCTGGGACGCTCCTCGACGCCGCAGGATATTGCCGATGCCGTCGTGTATGCGGCCTCGGCGCGCGCGCTCACCGGCACCACGCTGGTGGTCGACGGCGGCCAGCACCTGGTGCCGCTGGCGCGCGACGTGATGTTCCTTACCAAATAACTTATTAAGGCTTGTTATGCTGTCCGCCCTGTCCCACCCGAGCTTGCGCGATTGCCGCCGGCTGTTCCTGCGCAATTACGAAGTGATGATCAACATCGGCGTCCACGACTTCGAGAAGAAGGGCGAACAGCGCGTGCTGATCAACGTCGACCTCTACATCCCGCTGGCCGAATCGACCCCGAAGGCCGACCAGCTCGACGAAGTGGTCGACTACGATTTCATGCGCGAGACCATCGCGCGCCGCATGGCGCAAGGCCACGTGCACCTGCAGGAAACCCTGTGCGACGACGTCGTGCGCGCCATGCTGGCGCACCCGCGCGTGCGCGCGGCCTGCGTGTCGACGATGAAGCCGGACGTGTATCCCGACTGCGAAGGCGTCGGCGTGGAAGTATTCCAGATCAAGGATCAAGCATGAGTGCAGTAATGAACGAGGTCTCCGCAGAAGCAACGGACGCCAAAAAATTGGAAAAGATCGCGCACGAGAACAACAAGCTGCACAAGCGCTTGTGCCGCCTGGTGGGCCAGGCGATCGGCGACTTCAACATGATCGAAGATGGCGACAAGGTGATGGTCTGCCTGTCAGGCGGCAAGGACAGCTATGCCCTGCTCGACATCCTGATGACCCTGCGCGAGCGCGCGCCGATCCATTTCGACATCGTCGCGGTGAACCTCGACCAGAAGCAGCCGAACTTCCCGGCCGAGGTGCTGCCGGCCTACCTCGATAAACTGGGTATTCCGTACCACATCGAGAACCAGGACACCTACAGCATCGTCAAGCGCCTGATTCCGGAGGGTAAAACCACCTGCTCGCTCTGTTCCAGGCTGCGGCGCGGCATCCTGTACCGCGTCGCCGACGAACTCGGCTGCAACAAGATCGCGCTCGGCCACCACCGCGACGACATCCTCGAGACCTTCTTCCTGAACATGTTCTTCGGCGCGAAGATCAAGGGCATGCCGGCGAAGCTGGTGTCGGACGACGGCAAGCACATGGTGATTCGCCCGCTGGCCTACGTGAAGGAAGCGGATACCGAGCGCTATGCGGAAGTAAAAGGCTTCCCGATCATCCCGTGCGATTTGTGCGGATCCCAGGAAAACCTGCAGCGCAAGCAGATCAAGGCCATGCTGCGCGACTGGGAAAAGAAGCACCCGGGCCGCGTGGAAAACATCTTCTCGTCGCTCACGACAGTCGTCCCTTCGCACCTGATGGACCGCGACCTGTTCGGCTTTGTCGAACTGAAGACCGACGGCGTGCCGAACCCGAACGGCGACATCGCCTTCGACGAAGAGCCGTGCTCGACGCCGGCAAGCAATACGATTTCGCTGACCCAGCTCTAATCTAGCTCAGAGCGCGCTGGCGCGAAGCAAGCAGCGCGCCGATGAATAAGGCCAGCGCAGAAAACACCAACCCGCGCTGCAAGCCGCCGGGGCCGTCGGCGATCCAGCCGATCACCGACGGGCCGACGATCTGGCCCAGTGCGAACACGGTGGTAAAGGCGCTGATGCCGGACGACCACGCGTGCTGCGGCAGGTTGTGGCGCACCAGGGCGGTGGTCGAGGCCACCACCGACAAGAAAATCCCGCCGAACAGCAGGCCCGAGACGAACATCAGCGCCGGCGCGGCCGTCAGGGCCGGCAGGATCGTCGCCACGCCCAATAAGGCGTTCAGGATGGCCAGCGACTGGCCGCCCTTGAAGCGGTCCAGCATGCGCGCCCAGATCCGCGACGAGGCCATTACGGCCAGGCCCAGCGCCGTATAGAACAGCGTGACGGTGGCGCCATCCATCCCCTGCTCGCGCAGCAGGGCGATCACGAAGGTCATGTAACCGATATAGCCGACGCCAAACATCAGGTAGCCCAGCAAACCGAAGGCGAAGGCACGGGCCTTGAAGCCGCCCTGCCCGTTCGCGCTGGAGGCGGCGCCGTCGACCTGGCGCGCCGGCAGCGCCATCGCCAGCGTCGCCAGCAGGCACAGCGTCCCGAGCGCGATCCAGGCCCATTGCCAGCCGTGCGCCGCGCCGTGGGCGGCAGCGGCGTCGAGGACCAGCGGCACCAGCACGGCGGAGGCGGCGATCCCCAGGCCCGTGCCGCCGTAATACATCCCGAGCAGCAGGCCCGAACGCTCCGGGTGCAGCAGGCCCAGGCGCGCCGCCAGCAGGCCGCCCGAAATGAAGATGAAGGCGCTCGCGATGCCGGCCAGCACGCGCTGGCCGATCAGCAGGTCGGCATCGATCACGAAACCGGACAGCATCATGAACAGGCCGGCCAGCACCGCCCCGCCGACCAGGGCGGCATGGGCGCCGAAGCGGCGCATCAGGGCGGGCGTCATCAGGGCGCCAATAAAATAGCCCAGGGCATTCCCGGTGTTCATCGCGCCGGACAGGAAGTAGGACCAGTCCAGGTCGGCGCGCATGGGCGGCAGCAGCAGCGCATACGAGAAGCGCGTCAGCCCCAGCGAGATGGCGGCGCCGAGCGACAGGGCGAATGCGGTGAGAAACGGGCGCCGCTCGGCCAGGGATCGCAGGCCCGGCAGGGTGGCCGGCGCGGCTTTCGCATGATTGTCCATCCCCTGCCCCTAGGGAAGCACTGATTTATTCATGGCGGCGAACGCGCTGGCGCATAGTTTCAGGCCGCATGTGCGCCCGGTGTGGAGGACGATCGTCGGCGCGCTGGCAGGTAGATGAGCGGTCACGGAGCTTCCTTGCGATGGCTGGTAACCTGTAGTTTACGTCAAGCCTTAACATTGTGATACTTTTGCATTCGGGCCCGCCGGGCCATCCGCCGCTACCTGACGAAAGACCACGATGCCCCTGCTGCCACGCCTGTCCGCCGCCTTTGCCCTCGTCCTCGCTATGCTCACGCCCTGCGCCGCCCTCGCCGATCCCGCCATGGTCTACCTCGTGCGCCACGGCGAGAAGGAAACGGTGGGCAAGGACCCTGCCTTGAGCGCGGAGGGCCTGCAGCGCGCCCGCAACATCGCCACGATGCTGGGCAAGGCCGGCATCCGCCACGTCTTCGCCACCCCGACCGTGCGCACCAGGCAGACCGCGCAGCCGCTGGCCGACCGCAACGGGCTGCAGGTCGAACTCTACGATCCGCGCACGCCGCAGGCGCTGGTGGCGAAGGTGAAGGGTCTATCCGGGCCGGTGCTGGTGGTCGGGCATTCGAACACGCTGCCGGAACTGGTGCGGCTGTTCGGAGGACAGGCGGGGGCCGAGATTACCGATAACGAGTTCGATCGGGTGTACCAGCTGATTCCGGGGGCGGATGGGGGCATGATGACGGTGGTGTTCACGTCGCTGCCGGAGACCGGCGCGGCGCCGTAGGGTGGGTTCTCGAACCCACCGGTTTGGAACGGATGATGAATCGAAACGGATGGTTCGACTGCTCACGCAGTCAACCGCGTGGGTTCGAGAACCCACCCTACGAAAAACTGAATCAAGCGTTTCGATGGTTCAACCGTGCCAGACCGCGTGGGCACGTAATTGAGGCCATTGGCCTCAATTACCCCACCCTACAAAAACAACGGCCGGGGATTCCCGGCCGTTCTTTTTTTTACGGCGCCACGTTCGTGCGCAGCACCGGATACAGGTTCAGGCGCTCGTCCCAGGATGCGTGACGGCGCGCGAAGAATTCCAGGCGGGCATGGGCGCTCTTGGCGAAGGCCGGGTCGGTGTCGATGCGGCGCTGGAATTCGGCGGCGATCGCCGGGTCGGCCGCCATCTGCTCGCGCGCCACGTCCTCGGCGACGTATTCCTCCATGTATTCCTTGGCTTCGAAGGCATTGTTGAACATGCCCCAGGCCAGCAGCGAGTCCGGCGCCTGCGGTTCCAGGATCGCCATCACCAGGCGTGCCTTGGGCTGGGCGATCGGCACGAACAGGGCGCCGCGGCCGACGCTGCGCGGCTCGCTCTTCCAGCTGCCCTCGAGCGTCAGGCGCTGGTGGGATTCGAGGGACTTGGCGCCGAAGGTGACCTTGTCGGCGCGGAAGGTCTCGGTCTCGACACGGTCGATCGCCTTGTCCAGCTTGCGGAAAGCGATGCCGTGCTGGGTCAGCTTGGCGGCCACCATCGCCGCATGCGCGGCCGGGACGATGTAGCCGGCGCGCGGCGCCGCCACCTCCAGGTCGGCCACGACTTCGTCGCGCAGCGGCACGCGCCATACCTGGGGCTTGGTCTCGTCGTAGCGCGTCATCAGGATGCCCGAGACATCCGACGGGGTGCGCGTGTATGCGTAACCGTTGAAGTCGACCATCTTCGATTTGTCGGTGGTTCTATAGGTCAGCGCCACCGGCGTGCCCGCAAGCTTCGCGGCGCGCGCGTCGGCCGCGGCGGCGGCCTGCTGCCAGGCCTTGCCGTGTTTCGCCACTTGCTCGAGCACCGAGACGAAGCTGTTGTGGGTGATGCGCACGCGGGTCGGGTAATCCTTCCACGAGTGGGTCTCGACCAGCATCGCCATGCGGTTACGCAGCGGGAAGTAGCCGGTCGAGAAGCGCGGGTCCGATACGCCGTCGACAAAGCCCGACATCGGGTCGTCGGTCTTGGCGAACGACATGTAGTAGGACTGCGGGCTCGAGCCCTGTTTGGCAAGGTCGGCGATCACGTTGTCGCGCAGCGCCAGGCCGGCCTTGCGGAAGTCCGGGTCGGCCGAATACACCGGCTCGACCTGGATCGAGACGTCGTGCTGGAACTTGGCGCCGTCGGTCACGTGCAGGTCGACGTAGGTCAGCGGGTCCCAGGCGTTCACCAGCGTGAGCATGGCCTGCATCTCGGGCGCGTCGGCCTTCACGTAGTCGCGGTTCAGGTTGAAGTTCTGGGCGGTGGTGCGCCAGCCCATCTCGACCGGGCCGCGCTGGTTCGGGCGGTTCCACTTCTGGAAGCGCTCGTGGCCGTCGACGTTGAAGACCGGGACGAACAACAGCACCTGCCTGTCCAGCGCGCCGGGCGCCAGGCGGCCCGCCAGCATCTCGCGCAGGGCCAGGAAGCCGGCGTCCTTGCCGTCGATCTCGCCGGCGTGGATGCCGCCCTGGATCAGCGTGACCGGCAGGCCCTTCTTCGCCGCCGCCTGCGGCGTAAAGGCGCCCGTTTTGGTGACGACCAGCGCCAGCATCGGACGGTCTTCCGGCGTGCGACCGAACTCGATGCATTTCACGTCTTTCGGATAGGCCTTCTGGAATTCGCCGCACAGCTTGATGACTTCGTCGTAGCGGCCGGTGGCCTGGAAGCCCGAACGCTCGGACACGGTGGTCAAATCGGGCGCGGCATGGGACAGGGGGGCGGCGGCAAGCAGCGCAAGCAGTAACGCAGAACGAATCATCGATGAAGCTCCGGCAGTTGGGAAAGAGGCAAAGCGGAAAATTATAGTCGGGTTTGCGCGGCGGCAGACCAACAAAAAAAGCGCCACCCGAAGGTGGCGCTCCTGCTATCTATCGACCAGCCGGCGATCAGCGCGGACGGGAGTAGATCTTCAGTTCCGACACGTGCTTGCGCACCAGGGTCCGCGGCTGCGCCAGCGACATCGCGACTGCCGAAGGCTGGACCGGGCAGGCGCCGGTTTCGCGGTGCTTCAGCGCGGTGGCCAGCAGGGCTTCGTTGCGGTCGCCCAGCTCGCGGGTCAGGTCATCGGCCACGGCGCAGGTCGGCGCGAAGCCTTGTGCGTAGTCGCCGACGCCCTTCGCGTTCACGCCCTTGAACTCGATCGAGAAGTAGGTCGTACCGCAGTTCGGCACCGGAGTGAAGCCATACGGCTTGCCGCAGGTCTGGCTACCGACGATGTCGACCTGGACGTCGACGCCGCGCAGCGCGTTGATCACCGCTTCGCTCGCCGAGCAGGTGCCGTCGGTGGTCAGGATCGTTACGCGCGGCAGGCTCAGGGTCGGCAATGCGGTGCCGCGGGCAACCTTGTTCGGCGCCTCGAAGCCTTCCGCGGTCGACTTGAACAGGACCGTGTCCGCTGCGTCCGGAATGACCTTGTTGTTGTACTGCAGGCGCTCGAAGACCTTGCCGGTCGAATTCGGACCCGCCACCATGTAGGCCAGCTCGGCCGCCATGTACAGCAGGCCGCCGCCGTTGTAACGCATGTCGATCACCAGGTCGTTGACGTTCTGGCTCTTCAGCGTGCTGAAGGCATCGATCAGCTGGCGCTCGGCAACCGCGGTGTGGTTGTCGAAGGTCAGGTAACCGACGCGGCGGCCACCGGCGATGTCGAAGGTCTTCACGTTCTTGACCGGGGTGGCCTTCACGTCCTGCGCGGTCAGCGTCACGGGGACCGAGATGCCGGCGCGGGTGACGGTGAAGCTGTGCTGCTCGCCCGCGTTGGCCGGGAACAGGCCGGCATTGATCTTGGCGACCGAGGCTTCGTCGGTGGCGTTCACGAAGTCGACGCCATCGACCATGGTCAGGCGGTCGCCGCGGCGCAGGCCTTGCAGCGCGGCCGGGGAACCCGGTTCGACGGTCGTCGCGCGCCAGTCGCGCGGCGCGGTCGGGCCGCTGCTCGACCAGGTGACGCCGTAACCCATCTCGATGCCTTCGGTGCTCAGCTTGTCCCACTCGGCCGAATCGTAGGTGAAGTGGAAGCGGTCCTTCGGCATGCCCGGCGCGATTTCCTGCGGCGTCTTGAGCTTGTCGAAGTAGGCCACCGGATCGGTGAAGTCGGCCATCTTGAAGTCGGTCGGGATCTCGTCATACCACAGGTAGTACATGTGCGACCAGGCGCGCAGGAAGGTCAGCTCGTCGCGCAGGGTGCCCTGCTTGTCCGGATAAGCCTGGCCGGTGTACGGATCGATGCCGGTGCGCGGCGTCTCGCAGCGGTTCAGGTAAACGAAGGGATCGCCGAGCGTGGCCAGGTCCGGATCCGGCTGCTTGTTCGGATCGGTCGGCGTCGGCGTTGGCGTCGGCGTCGGCACGGGCGTCGGCGTCGGCGTCGGCGCGGGCGTCGGATTGCCCGCAATCGGGCCGCTGCCGCTACCGCCGCCACCGCCACCACCGCCGCAGGCGGCAAGCGCGGATGCGGCCACGACGGCGGCGCAGATCAAGCGGAGCGAAGTGGTCATCTGACCCTTGGAAGTAGTTGGCGTCTTCATGGTATTAGTTAAATAAAGGACAATTATGTCAAGCAAGAGTATGACAAGCTCGTCGGTTTGAGAAGACCCGCACGATTGCAATTATTAAATTTTTTTTTGATAAGTTCTGATTCGTGAGCGCAAAAAAACGCCGGGGCCGGCGCAAAGCCAGTCCCGGCGCGGGAGATGCCGGACAAGACGGCGTCAGGCGGCGCGCGTCACGCCTCCCGGGGTGTGGAAAGCAGACAACAGCTTCGCTTCTTTTTCCTTCGCCGCCTTCAGGTGGCGCGCCTTCACGTGGCCGTAGCCGCGGATGTCTTCCGGAATGCTGGCGATCGCGACCGCCTGCGCCAGGCTCTCGCTCGTCAGCTTCGGCAGCAGGCCCGCCACCGTGTCGCGGTACTGCTTGACGAGCGCACGCTCCATCTTGCGCTCCTCGGTATAGCCGAACACGTCGAACGGGGTGCCCCGCAGGCCCTTCAGCTTGGCCAGCACGCCGAAGGCGCTCATCATCCACGAACCGTATTCCTTCTTCATGGCGCGGCCTTCCTTGTCGTGCTTGGCCATCAGCGGCGGCGCCAGGTGGAATTTCAGCTTGATGTCGCCTTCGAACATGTTGGCGATCTTTTCGCGGAATGCCGGATCGGTATGCAGGCGCGCGACCTCGTACTCGTCCTTGTAGGCCATCAGCTTGTAGTAGTAGCGCGCGACCGCTTCCGTCAGGCGGGTGCCCTTGCCCAGCTTTGCCTCTTCGGCACGGACCTGGTCGACAAACGTCTTGTACTGCGCGGCGTAGGCGGCGTTCTGGTAGGCGGTGAGCAGCTCGACGCGGCGGTTGATCAATTCGTCGAGGGTCTGGGCGCGCTTGAACTCGACCACCTTGGCGGGCGTCGCCAGCTTCGTCACCGAGGCCAGGTCGTGCGCGGCGGTGCGGCCCCAGTTGAAGGCGGCCTTGTTGAACGGGACCGACACGCCGTTCAGTTCGATCGCCTTGATCAACGACGATTCCAGCAGCGGCACGTGCCCCTTCTGGAAGGCATAGCCGAGCATGAACATGTTGGTCGCGATCGCGTCGCCCATCAGCGCGGTGGCGATGCGGCCGGCGTCGAGGAAGTCGACATTGCCCTCGCCGCAGGCCTGCACGATGGCGCCGCGCGAACCCTCGGCCGGGAACTGCCAGTCCGGGTTCTTGACAAAAGCCGCCGTCGTGGCGCCAGTGCCGTTCACGGCGGCCCAGGTACGCCCTTCTCCCATGCGCGACAGGGCGTCGCGGCTGGCGGTGACGATCTGGTCGCAGCCGATCACGAGATCGGCGCTGCCGGTGCCGACACGGGTCGAGTGCAGGTCCGATTGATGCTGGGCCAGGCGCACGTGCGACATCACCGGGCCGCCCTTCTGGGCCAGGCCGGACTGGTCGAGCACGATCGCACCCTTGCCTTCGACGTGGGCCGCCATCGCCAGGATCTGGCCGACGGTCACCACGCCGGTGCCGCCGATGCCGGCGACCAGGATGCCGAAAGGCGCATCGATCGCCGGGATCGCGGGCGAAGGCAGCACCGGCAAGGCGTTATCGGTCGCAGCCGCGGCTTTCTTCGGCTTCTTCAGGCCGCCGCCCTCCACCGTGACGAAGCTCGGGCAGAAGCCGGAGACGCACGAGAAGTCCTTGTTGCACGAGGACTGGTTGATCTGGCGCTTGCGGCCCAGTTCCGTTTCCAGCGGCTCGACCGACAGGCAGTTCGACTGCACCGAGCAGTCGCCGCAGCCTTCGCAGACGGCCTCGTTGATCACCGCGCGCTTGGCCGGGTCGGGGAATTCGCCTTTTTTCCTGCGGCGGCGCTTCTCGGAGGCGCAGGTCTGGTCGTAGATCACGGCCGACACGCCCGGCATCTCGCGCAGTTCCTTCTGCACGTCCATCAGCTCGGAGCGGTGGCGCACGGTGACGCCCTCGGCCCAGGCGTAGTCGCTCGGGTATTTATCGGGTTCGTCGGTGACGACGATGATCGGCTTCACGCCTTCGGCGGCGATCTGGCGCGTGATCATGCCCGGATCGAGCGGGCCGTCGACGTTCTGGCCGCCGGTCATCGCGACCGCGTCGTTGTAGAGAATCTTGTAGGTGATGTTCACCTTGGCCGCCACCGCGGCGCGGATCGCCAGGATGCCCGAGTGGAAGTAGGTGCCGTCGCCCAGGTTCACGAACACGTGCTTCTCGCTGGTGAACGGTGCCTGGCCGATCCAGGTCGTGCCTTCCGCGCCCATGTGGGTGAAGGTCGAGGTTTCGCGGTCCATCCACAGCACCATGTAGTGGCAGCCGATGCCGGCCATCGCGCGCGAGCCTTCCGGCACCTTCGTCGAGCTGTTGTGCGGGCAGCCCGAGCAGAAGTACGGGATGCGGTCGGTGTCCGGATTGGCCTTGGCCGGGATATTCTTGAGCACCAGCTCCTTCGCTTCGAGGAAGGCGATGCGTTCCTTGACGCGCTCGGCCACCGGGTGGCCCGCGCAGTAGTGCGAGATGCGCGAAGCGATGGCGCGCGCGATCTGGGCCGGGTTCAGTTCATACGTGGCCGGCAGCAGCCAGTCGCCGTGGCCGGTGCGGTTCTTGTTGTGCCACTCGCCGGTGTCGTCGAACTTGCCGACCACGCGCGGACGCTCGCCGTCGGGCAGGTTATAGAGTTCTTCCTTCAGCGCGTATTCCATCACCTGGCGCTTTTCCTCGACCACCAGGATCTCGTCCAGTCCGCGCGCGAACTCGTGCACGCCTTCGGATTCGAGCGGCCAGGTCATGCCGACCTTGTACAGGCGCAGGCCGATGTCGCGCGCCGCCTGCTCGTCGATGCCGAGATCGGCCAGCGCCTGGCGCGTGTCGACATAGCTTTTGCCGGCAGTGATGATGCCGATCTTCGGCTGCGGGCTGTCCCAGATGATTTTATTGAGCTTGTTGGCGCGCGCGTAGGCCAGCGCGGCGTACCACTTGTAGTTGCTCATCCGGACTTCCTGGTCCAGCACGGCGTCCGGCCAGCGGATGTTCAGGCCGCCTTCGGGCAGCTCGAAATCGGTGGGGGTGACGATCTGGACGCGGTCCGGGTCGAGGTCGACCACGGCGCCGGACTCGATGATGTCGGTGACGCACTTCATCGACACCCACAGGCCGGTGTAGCGGCTCATGGCCCAGGCGTGCAGGCCGAAGTCGATGTATTCCTGGACCGAGGACGGGTACAGCACCGGGATGCCGCAGTGGGTCAGGATGTGATCCGACTGGTGCGCGGTGGACGAGGATTTCGCCGCATGGTCGTCGCCGGCCAGCACCAGCACGCCGCCGTTCTTGGCGGAACCGGCGTTGTTGCCGTGCTTGAAAACGTCGCCGCAGCGGTCCACGCCCGGCCCCTTGCCGTACCACATGGCAAACACGCCGTCGTAGTTGGCGTCCTTGTACAGGTTGGTTTGCTGGGTGCCCCAGACAGCGGTCGCGGCCAGGTCCTCGTTCATGCCCGGGTGGAATTTCACATGGTGGGCTTCGAGGTGCTTGCGCGCCTTCATCGCGGTCTGGTCGACGGCGGTGACGGGAGAGCCGCGGTAGCCGGTGATGTAGCCGGCGGTGTTCAGGCCGGCTTTCAGGTCGCGTTCGCGCTGCAGCATCGGCAGGCGGATCAGCGCCTGGGTGCCGGTCATGAAGGCGCGGCCGCGCTCGAGCGTCCACTTGTCGTCGAGCGTGATCTCGTGCTCCGGCTGGGATGGTTGCAGCTGGGAACGGTCCAGGGGTGCGTTCATTGATGTCTCCGTTGTGTTGAGCCGGACGCAAGACGGCGGGCCGCGCCGCCCTTCTGGGGCAGCGTTTCCGCACTATCTATACAGATATGTCTTGTCGTCCTAGGGTGTCGGCGCCTTGTTGTTATTGGTTGCGCCACGACGGAGATGTCTCCTCCGCGATTTGCGACAGTATAGTCTTGTGCCCTCGGCATTAAATACCAATCAATTCCCCACGATGAGGCAATTGCGCAATAAAATTGCGGTTCCAAACCGTAGCAAGGAAATTCATGTCAAAAATCGAGCTGGATAAAACCGACCGCAAAATCCTGGAAATCCTGCAGGCCGATGGCCGCCTGTCGAACCAGGACGTGGCCGAGCGGGTGAACCTGTCGCCCTCGCCCTGCCTGCGGCGTATCAAGCGGCTGGAGGAAGCCGGCGTCATCCGTCAATACGTGGCCCTGGTCGACCCCGACAAGATCGGACTGGGGCTGCTGGCCTATGTCAACGTGCGCCTGGAAAAGCACAGCGAAGGCCCGGCCAACTCGCGCGTGCCGGCGACCTCGCCGCGTTTCGAGTTCGCGCAGGCGGTGGCGACCTGGCCGGAAGTGGTGGCCTGCTATGCGATGACGGGGGAGATGGATTTCCTGCTGCGCGTGCATGTGGAAGACATGGACCACTTCTCGCGCTTCATGATGGCGACCCTGCTGCGCCATCCGTCGGTGCTGGACGTGAAGTCGAGCTTTGC
The DNA here is from genome assembly GCF_042647645.1 of Massilia haematophila. NCBI lineage: Bacteria > Pseudomonadati > Pseudomonadota > Betaproteobacteria > Burkholderiales > Oxalobacteraceae > Massilia > Massilia haematophila. Next base: position 3,917,017 of record NZ_JBHRVV010000001.1, read on the forward strand.
GTTGCAGCGGATCAAGGAAACGACGGCGCTGCCGATCGACGCGCCGGCGGCGCGGTGATCGGGGGGCGTAGGGTGGGCTCTTGAGCCCACGCGGTACGACTTATGAATATCGACAAGTCCCCCGGTAGGGTAAGGAAGAGAGCGCTTCGCGAGGCTTATCGGCAGACCAGCAGCTCTACCGCGTGGGCACAAGTGCCCACCCTACAACGGCAAAACCCTATTTGCTGCGCTTCTTCGGCGTGAACCACTTCACCGCCGCCCGCGCATTCGCCTTCACCGTGTAATCGATCACGGCAAACTGCTCCTCCAGCGCTTCGCGCATCACGCTGCCCGGGCTGGGCGGCGGCAGGTGCAGGTAGGCGTCCGCTTCCCCATACTCGCGCTTGATCTCCATCCCGGCCTTCTTGGCGATGTGCATCATGGTGCGGTTGCTCGACAGGCACTGCATATACAAGGTGTCGATGTCGGAGTTGCGGCAGTGGATTGATGCGCGCTGGAACAGGCGCGTGCCGACGCCCTGCCCGCGGGCCGACTTCGAGACCGAGACGCCGAATTCGGCCACCCGCTTCTTGGTGGTCGTGCCGGCGCGGCCCTTCTCGGCAGGCGCGAAGGCCAGGTGGCCGACGCCGACCAGCTGGAATACGTGGCTGAACACGCCGAACACGATGTCGCGCGAAAAATCGATCTTGTTCACGTAGACGTGGATCTGCTCGTCCGGCAGGACCGTGCCGAAGCGCAGCAGGCGGTCGCCCTCGTCGAGCGCGAGGAAATGCTTGAGCATGCGCCGGCGGTCGCGCTTGCCCAGTGCCTTGACCAGCACCGCCGGACGGTCGGTCTTGCCGGCCAGGCTGGCCAGCCAGTGGGTAAACGGATTATCGGGCATACGGAGTCGGGATCGGGTTCAGCGGTTCGTTATTGTGCAGCGCAGCATGCGGATATTGTAGCGGATTACGCTCAGCTTGCCGGGCTCGTGCCGCCGTGCGCGCCCTTGTCGGGATCGGGCGCGCCCCACTGCGCGTTCGGGCTGATGATGAAGGTGCCCTTGCCGGCCTGCTTGGCCGCATACATTGCCTTGTCGGCATCGGCCAGCAAGGCAGCCGCGCCCCATTCGGCGCCGGCGCGGCCGCGCGCGCTGGCGATGCCGATGCTGGCCGAGATCGAGACCGGGTTGCCGTCGGCCTCGACGATGCCCTCGATCTGCTCGAGCACCAGCTTGGCGATGCGCAGCGCGCCTTCGGGCATGTTCACGCCCTCGAGCATGATGACGAATTCGTCGCCGCCCAGGCGCGCCAGCACGTCCTCCGCGCGCAAGACCTTTTGCACGCGGCGCGCCACCAGCTGCAGCACCAGGTCGCCGGTGGCGTGGCCCCAGGTGTCGTTCACGCCCTTGAAGCCGTCGAGGTCGATGAACATGGTCGAGACCACGGTGTCGCGGCGCGCGGCGCGCACCAGCGCCAGTTCCAGCAGGCGGGTCAGCTGCCCGTAGTTGACCAGCCCGGTCAGGCTGTCGTGCTGGGCCAGGCGCGCCAGCTTCTTCGACTGCTCTTCCAGCTCGGCGGTGCGCTCGGCCACGCGGTGTTCGAGCGTGTCGTTGGCCGCCTTCAGGCGGTGGTTGACGTCGTTGATGATGCGGTAGCTGCGGCGCAGGCGCCAGCCCGCATACGCGAGCAAGGCCAGCAGCAGGATCGAATAGGCGAACAGGAAGCCGCGGTAGCGCTGGCGCTCGAGCACCTCGGCCTGGAACGAACGGTCGAACTCGCGGCCCAGCAGCGCCATCATCTCGCCCGTGCCGAGCGCGGCGATCTGGGCCTCGACCTCGTTCTCGCGCGGCCGGTTGGCCAGGACGATGCGGGTATCGCGCGCCAGTGCGTCGATCTGGTCCATCACCGCCTGCGAAAAGCGCGACTTCTGGTCCTCGATCTGGGCCAGGTTGCTCTCGATGCGGCGCGCCAGCGCCGGCGACGGCGCCAGGTTGTAGCGCAGCGTATCGGCCAGCAGGTCGTTCAGCAGCGCATCCAGGCGCACCACCAGGCGCCCCGGCGCCAGCGCACCCTCGATGCCGCCGAGTTCGGTCTTGAGGTCGGCCAGCGCGGGCGGCAACGTCTGCAGGGCCGTGCGCAAGGGCGTGTTCAGGGCGCGGAACTCGTTCACCAGGTCGGCCTTCATGCGCAGCGCTCCGGCCAGCTCCGTATGGGCCTGGCGCGCGCCGCGTCCGCGCGTCATCGGCAGCGCTTCTTCCAGGCGGTCCATCAGCTGGCGCATCTGCGTGACCGGCGCGGCCAGGCGCGCATCGGCCATGCCGTTGCCGATATGGGCCCGCAGCAGGTTCGCGTCCCACTCGGCATCGAGCTGCTGCAGCTCGTGCAGGTCGAACATCACGCGGTTCTGGTTGTCGACATCGACCCCGGTAGTGCGCGTGTACAGGACCGCCAGCAAGGCGATCAGGACCAGCGCCGCGGCGCCGATCAATTGCAGCCGCCGTCGCGGATGCAAGGCTTCCACACGACGCACCCACCCCGCAAACAAGCTGTCCGACCAACGTAACAATCTACTCATAGTTGCAGGAGCATATCAAAACGGCGGCGGCAGTCGCGCACGTGGTATTTACGACAACTAACCGGGTCCGTGCGGGGGCTGCGCTTGCGCCTTCCAGCGCTCGACGGCGTCGATGCGGGCAGCGAGCACTGCCTCCGGAATCTTCGCCTTGTCGCCGCCGCAACCGGCCGCGATGGCGCCCGCGTCGACGCCGCGCGCCACCTCGAGCGCGGCCAGCAGCCAGGCGCGCAGTGCTGCCGCGCCGGCCGCATCGCCGTCCTCGACAGCGTGGCATTCGGCGGCCAGCAGCATCTCGGCGAAGCGTTCGGGTTTGCGCAAGGCGTCGCAGCGTCCGAACAGGGCGACCAGCGCGGCGGCATCAAACGTCGGGGCGGCGCCGACAGCGCCTTGCTCGCGCGCCGTCATCAGGGCCAGGTCGCGGCAATCGTTGGGCACCTTCAGGCGCTTGCACAGCGCGGCGATCGCATCGAGGCCGCCGCGCCCGGCCGCGTCGTCCCTGCCGGGTTCGCGCATCAGCGCCGCGAAGCGCACCGCCAGCGTGTGGCCGCACGCCGCCGCGCGGTCGAGTACCCGCATCGTGCGGACACCGTTGTCCGCTTCAAGCTGTTGCAACTGCGGCCGGGATTGGTCCCACAGCGCGTCGACCTCGGGCATGATGCGCGCCAGGGCGCCGCAGTCGCGCAGCACGGCGAACATGCGCGAGGGACACCGCTCCATCAGGCCACGCGACAGTTCCTGCCATACCCGCTCCGGCACCAGCGCATCGACCTCGCCCGCCTCGACCATGCTGCGCATCAGGGCGTTCGTGTCGTCGGCCACGCGGAAGTCGGCGAAGCGCGCGGCGAAGCGCGCCACGCGCAGGATGCGCACCGGGTCTTCGGCGAATGCGCTCGATACGTGGCGGAACAGGCGCGCGTCCAGGTCCTGCTGCCCGCCGTAGGGGTCATGGATGCTGCCGTCGTCGGCACGCGCCATGGCGTTGATGGTCAAATCTCGCCGCACCAGGTCGTCTTCCAGGGTGACGTCGGGAGAAGTATGGAACACGAAGCCGTGGTAGCCGGGCGCGGTCTTGCGCTCGGTGCGCGCCAGGGCATATTCCTCCTGCGTCTCGGGATGCAGGAACACCGGGAAATCCTTGCCGACCGGGCGGAAGCCGGCGGCGACCATGTCATCCGGGGTAGCGCCGACCACGACGTGGTCGCGGTCCTGCACCGGCAGGCCGAGCAGCTCGTCGCGCACGGCGCCGCCGACAACATACGTCTTCATCTTCATCGTGTGCGTCAACCCTGCGGCAGGTCCGCGTCGTGCAGCGGGGTCGGGTCGGTTTCGCGCATCGCCTCGTTCACCCAGCGCGCCACCGCCGGGTGGGCCAGCACGCGGTCGCAGTAGGCCTGCAGCGCCGGCGCCAGCGCCACGCCATAGGTTTTAAAGCGGGTGACCACCGGGGCATAGAAGGCGTCGGCGATCGAGAAGTCGCCGAACAGGAATGCGCGGTGGCCGAAGCGCGCCAGGCACTCTTCCCAGATCTCGCAGATGCGGCCGATGTCGGCCTGGGCGCCGGGCGTGCGGCCGCGGCCCGGCAGGCTGGCCTGGATGTTCATCGACATGTCGTTGCGCAGGGCCTGGAAGCCCGAATGCATCTCGGCCACGACGGAACGCGCCAGGGCGCGCGCGACCACGTCCTGCGGCCACATGTGCTTGTCGGGGAACTGCTCGGCCAGGTATTCGCAGATGGCGAGGCTGTCCCAGATCGTCATCTCGCCGGCCAGCAGCACCGGCACCCGGCCCGCGTGCGAGTAGCGCGCGATGTTGGCGGCGGTGTCGGGCTGGTCGAGCAGCAGGCGCACTTCGGTGAACGGAATGTTGAATGCGACCGCGGCGACCCAGGGCCGCATCGACCACGAGGAGATGTTCTTGTTGCCGATGACGAGGGTGAGGCCGGGCTTGCGCGCCTGCGCAAGGGTGTTCGAGAGGGTCGGGTCGAGTTCCGTGGTCTGCATGACGTTCCTGGCGATGGATGAGAGGTCAACTAGCGGCCGGCGCGGGCGCGCAGGCGGTCGAGCGGTTCCTGCGGCGCCAGGTAGTGCGGCGCCACCGCTTCGAGCGCAGTGAGCTTGATTCCCAGCGCCGCGGCTGTCAAGTCCTGGATGGCCGGATCGATCACGTTGTCGACTTTCATGGAGTCGAGGTTGTCGCGGGTGATGAGGGGCTCGCCCGGCAGCCGCTCGAACAGGCGCGCCTGCAGCCGGGCCAGGCGCGGCGGCAGTTCGACGATCGGACGCTCGCAGCCGGCGTAGCGCCCGGCCAGGCGCACCAGCTCGGCCAGGGTGTAGACGTTCGGCCCGCCGAGCTGGTAGACGTGGTGGCGCGCGGCCGGATCGCGCAGCGCGTTGAGGAAGGCCTGGGCGACGTCGCCGACGTAGACCGGCTGGAATACCGCCGAGGCGCAGGCCAGGGGGATGACGGGAAAGCGCCGCTGCAGCCGCGCGAACACGGTCAGGAAGTTGTCGCCCGGGCCGAACACGACCGAGGGCCGGAAGATGGTCGCCGCCACCTCCGGCCGGCTGCGCGCGGCCAGCTCGCCGTCGGCCTTCGAGCGCTGGTACATCGAGGGGCCCTCGACGCTGGCGCCGAGCGCGCTCATGTGCAGGTAGCGCTCGACGCCCATGACGGCGCAGGCTTCGACGATGCGGCGCGGCAGGTCGACGTGGGCGCGCCGGAACTCCGGCCCGTAAGGCTGGGCGCGGCTGCCGTGCAGGATGCCGACCAGGTTGATCGCCGCCGTATGCCCGTCCAGCAGGCGGCGCAGGGTGGCATCGTCGTGGATGTCGGCCTCGACCACGTCGACCCCGGGCAGGGTCGTCAGGTGGCGCACGCGCGCGGCGTGGCGCGTCGGCACCAGCGCGGGGATGCTTTCCTCGGCCAGCAGCGCCAGCAAGTGACTGCCGATGAATCCGGAACCGCCAAATACCACCACCGACAGGTCGCGCATGGGGTCCTCGTCTGATAAACCGTTTCGGTATCGCGTCAGGGGAGTCCGCTCGCGGCACCGCGCGGGGCGATCGTTCCCAGGCGCGCCTTGAGCGACTGCGGCCGCCGCTCGAACAGCGCGGCGTAGTTCGTTGCGTTCGACATCACGTTGCGCACGTAGGTTCGGGTCTCGGTGAACGGGATCGACTCGACGAACACTGCCCCCTCCATCGGCGCCTCGAGCTGGCCGCGCCAGGTGCGCGAGCGCGCCGGGCCGGCATTGTAGGCGGCGGTGGCCAGCACCTGCGAGCCGCCATTGTTTTCCAGCACCATGTTCATGTAATTGGCGCCGAGCGTGATGTTGGTGCGCAGGTCGTTGAGCATGTCGTGCACGAAGTCGGTGAGCCCGATTTTCGCCGCCACCCACTTGCCGGTGGCCGGCATCACCTGCATCAGGCCGGAGGCGCCCACGCCCGAGCGTGCGTCGGAAATGAAACGCGATTCCTGGCGGATCAGGCCATACACCCAGGCGGTGTCGAGCGACAGGTTCTTTGCCGTCGGATGCAGGATGTCGTTGTGCGGCGCCGGGAAGCGCTGGTCGAAATCGAGCTCGTTGCGGGTGCGCAGCGAGGTCTCGACCATGCGGTCGAGCAGGTCGTTGCGGCGCGCATACTCGGCGGCGGCGAGCAGCTGGCGGTCGGACAGGCCGCGCAGCGCCCAGCTCCACTCGCGGTTGCCTTCCGGGCGCAGGCGCAGGGCATAGAATTTCATGGCCTGCTTCATCGCCGGCAAGGCCGCCACATAGGCCACTTCGCCCGGCGTCGGCGGCGCGGCCGCAGGCGGGATCGTCACCAGTTCGCCCAGCTCTTCCATCGCCAGTTGGCCATAGAAATTGTTCTGGGTAGCGATCCGGCGGAACAGGGCCTCGCCCTCGTCCTTGCGGTTCTGCGCCGCGTAGGCACGCCCGCGCCAGTAGATCCAGCCCGATTCGGCAGCCAGGCCGGCCGGCATGGCGTCGATGGTGGCGGCGACCGTCTTCCAGTCGCCGCGGCGCAGCGCCATGCGGGTCTTCCATTCGAGCTGGAAGTTCGACAGCGGCGCGCCTTCGGCACGCTTCCAGTAGTCGTGGGCGTCGGGCGACAGCGCGATCGAGGCGGCCAGGGCCAGGTTGGCCCAGCCGATCGCGCGCTCTTCCTTGTTCAGCTTGGCGCTGTTCTTCTCGAGCGCGACCACGGCCAATTTGAGGCTGGTGCGCGCCATGCGGCCCAGCGCGACCAGGTAGATCTCGTGCTCGGCGCGGTTCGCGCCGATGCCGCGCGCCATCGCCACCGCCGGCACGTCGACCGCCTGCGCGGCGCGGGTATCCGAGGCGCCGAGCAGCTGGGCGATGCGACGCGAAGGACCGGTGGCGCCCATTTCGCCGGCCAGGCGCAGCTGCACCAGCAAATCGTCCTGGCCCAGTTGATTCATCTGCACCAGCTGGGTCATCAAGGCGGCGCAACCCTCGCCGTAAGCGGGCGGATTGGTCAGCAAGGCACGCGCTTCCGGCCCTACCCGTTCGCCGCGCAGCGCGCGCGCCTGCAAGCCATAGCAGCGCACCTGCAGCTCGGGGGTGCCGGCGAGCTGGCGCATTTCGTGCTCGAAGTTGTTCCAGTCGCGCTGGCGCCCGAGCTCGATCAGCCAGTCGGCGCGCAGGCGTTCGGCGATCGCGCTGCCCTCGTGGCGGCGCAGCACGGCGCGCACCTCGTCCGGCGTGGCGTCGCGCAAACGCGGTTTGAGACGATAATAGTCGACGTAGCCTGGGAGCACGTAGTCCGGCAGGCGCGAGGCCAGCGCGTTGGCGCGGGCGGCGTCGTTCTGGCGCACCGCTTCGCGCAGCAGCAGGAATGTGTCATCCTCGGCGCTGGCGGCGTCGACCGCCGGAGCGGCGCCCGGCGCGGCCGGGACCGAGGAGGCGCCCGGTACGGGCGGCACCGCCTGCGGGGCCTCGGCCAGGGCGGCGAGACTGGTGGCGGCAAGGACTGCGCCGGCTATCAATTTCCACGGAAACAACAACACAGCTTTTCTACCCTCATTCGATATCATGACCGGCGAATCAAGAATACCATGCACATCAATCGTGCCGCCAGAGAACGGCTCAAGCGGGGCGTCTTTGGAGGCAAGAGTGAGCGCGGCGGCCAAGGCAGCGTTGCGCAAACACCTCAAAGCCCAGCGCGCCGCCCTCGATGACGCGGGCAAGGCCGAGCGTGACCGCCGTATCGGCGCGCAGGTGCTGGCCTGGTGGCGCCGCACGCGTCCGCCCCTGCTGGCCGTGTACTGGCCGCTCAGCGGCGAAGCGGACTTGAGCGGCACCTACCGCGCCCTGGTGCAGGAAGGCGCCGCGCTGGCGCTGCCGGTGGTGCTCGAACGCCATGCGCCGCTGGCCTTTGCCGCCTGGACGCCCGGCGAAGCGATGGTCAGCGATCCGATGGGCGTGGCGGTGCCGGCCACGCTGCGCATGGTGGAGCGTCCGCCCGCCCTGCTGGTTCCCTGCCTCGGGTTCAACGAGCACGGTTACCGGCTCGGCTACGGTGGCGGCTTCTACGACCGCACCCTGGCCGGCGGCGTGCGCCCGGCAACGCTGGGCATCGCCTACGCCTGCCAGGCCGCCGCTTTCGATGCCGACGCGCACGACGTGCCGCTCGACCTGATCGTCACCGAGGAAACCGACGTGGAATAAAAAAATCCCGGCGACGCGCCTGCGCCGCCGGGACTTTCCATTTCCGCCACCTTATTTACCGGTCAGGCGCTTCCAGATGGCGGTGGTCGCCACCGCCTGGTTCATGCTGTAGAAGTGCAGGCCTGGCGCGCCGCCTGCCAGCAGGCGTTCGCACAGACTGGAGACCACGTCCAGGCCGAAGGCCTTGATCGAGGCGCTGTCGTCGCCGAAGCTGGCCAGCTTGAGGCGCACCCAACGCGGAATCTCGGCGCCGCACATGTCGGAGAAACGCATCAGTTGCGTGTAGTTCGTGATCGGCATGATGCCGGCCACGATTGGCACCTCGATGCCCATCTTGCGCACGTTGTCGACGAATTGGAAATAGGCGTCGGCATTGTAGAAGTACTGGGTGATCGCGGCGTTCGCGCCCGCATGGACCTTGCGCGCGAAGTTCTGCAGGTCGTCCTGGGGCGAACGGGCCTGTGGATGCATTTCCGGATAGGCCGCCACTTCGATGTGGAACCAGTCGCCGGTTTCCTGGCGGATGAACTCGACCAGTTCGTTGGCGTAGCGCAGTTCGCCGGCGCCGCCGTAGCCGCTCGGCAAGTCGCCGCGCAGCGCCACCAGGCGACGGATGCCGTGTTGCTGGAATTGCTTGAGCAGGGCGCGGATCGATTCGCGCGTGGCGCCGATGCACGACAGGTGGGGCGCGGCCGGGTGGCCGTCGGCCATGATGTCGAGCACGGTGTCGAGCGTGCCCTGCTGGGTCGACCCGCCGGCGCCGAAAGTCACCGAGAAATACGTCGGCGACAGTTCAGCCAGCTGGCGGCGCGTGGCGCGCAGCTTTTCCGCGCCCTCGGGGGTCTTGGGCGGGAAGAACTCGATGCTGAAGTTATGCGTTTCCATCGTCTTTCAGGAGCAAGGTAGAAAGCGCCCACGAAATCACGCTGTACAGGATCGCCGCCAGGAAAGCCGACCAGAAGCCCGCCACCTCGAAGCCTTCCACCCAGTGCGACACCAGCCAGAACAGGAAGGCGTTGATCACCAGGATGAACAGCCCCATCGACAGCAGCGTGACGGGCAAGGTCAGCAGGACCAGCAGCGGCCGGATCAGCGTGTTGACCAGGCCCAGCACCAGCGCGGCGATCAGGGCGGTGCCGACATTGCTGACGGCGACGGAATGCATCAGGTAAGGCAGGGCCATCAACGCGGCAGCGTTGATCAGCCAGGTCAGGAGCAGGCGCATGTTCAGCTTCTTTCGTGTACGTTTCTTGTTGTTGGGTCGCGGGAACGAGCTTCCGCTCCCGCAAGCTGCGTGTCTCTTGCAGCGAAACCGCCGCACGCAGCAGGGCCGGCACGGGCGCGCGCGGCGCCCGCTGACCGCTTATTAATAGCGGTAGTGGTCCGGCTTGTACGGGCCTTCCTTCTGCACCGAGATGTAGGCGGCCTGCTCGTCGGTCAGCGTGGTCAGCTGGGCGTTGAGCTTCTTCAGTTGCAGGCGTGCGACCTTCTCGTCCAGGTGCTTCGGCAGCGTGTAGACGCCGACCGGGTACTTGTCGGTGTTGGCGAACAGCTCGATCTGGGCGATGGTCTGGTTCGCGAACGACGAGCTCATCACGTACGACGGGTGACCGGTGCCGCAGCCCAGGTTCACCAGGCGGCCTTCGGCCAGCAGGATGATGCGGCGGCCCGACGGGAAGATCACGTGGTCGACCTGTGGCTTGATGTTTTCCCACTCGTACTTCTTGAGCGCGGCGACTTCGATCTCGTTGTCGAAGTGGCCGATGTTGCAGACGATCGCCTGGTCCTTCATCTTGAGCATGTGCTCTTCGGTGATGACGTGGTAGTTGCCGGTGCAGGTAACAAAGATGTCGCCGTGTTCGGCGGCGTAGTCCATGGTCACGACGCGGTAGCCTTCCATCGCCGCCTGCAGTGCGCAGATCGGGTCGATCTCGGTGACCCACACCTGCGCCGACAAGGCGCGCATGGCCTGGGCGGAGCCCTTGCCGACGTCACCGTAACCGGCGATGACGGCGATCTTGCCGGCGACCATCACGTCGGTGGCGCGCTTGATGCCGTCGACCAGCGATTCGCGGCAGCCGTACAGGTTGTCGAACTTCGACTTGGTGACGGAATCGTTGACGTTGATCGCCGGGAAGGCCAGCTTGCCTTCCTGGTGCATCTGGTACAGGCGGTGCACGCCGGTGGTGGTCTCTTCGGTCACGCCCAGGATGCATGGCAGGCGCTTCGAGTACCACTGCGGATCGCGCGCCAGGCGACCCTTGATCGCGTTGAACAGGCAGATTTCTTCGTCCGAACCCGGATTCGCCAGCACCGAGATGTCCTTTTCGGCGCGGGTGCCCAGGTGCAGCAGCAGGGTCGCGTCGCCGCCGTCGTCGAGGATCATGTTGGCGTGGTTGTCGCCCGGCCATTCGAAGATGCGGTGGGTGTATTCCCAGTACTCGTCCAGGGTTTCGCCCTTGACGGCGAACACCGGGGTGCCGACCGAAGCGATGGCGGCGGCGGCGTGGTCCTGGGTCGAGTAGATGTTGCACGAGGCCCAGCGCACTTGCGCGCCGAGGGCTTCCAGCGTGCGGATCAGCACGGCGGTCTGGATGGTCATGTGCAGCGAGCCGGCGATGCGCGCGCCCTTCAGGGGCTGGCTTGCTGCGTATTCTTCGCGGATCGCCATCAGGCCCGGCATCTCGGTTTCGGCGATGCGGATTTCCTTCTCGCCCCAGGCAGCCAGGGAGAGGTCGGCAATGTGGAAGTCTTGGGTTTCTTTCAGTACGGCGCTCATCACGCCCTCCTTTCAGTTAGAAAAAAGTAACGTGAGCGCGGTTGCTTGATATCCGAGCCTGGCGAAAGAGATTCTTTCGTCGCAACGCTCCTCGGAACGGGATAGTTTAGCACGACCAAGGCCGGGATGGCTTGGGTGGCGCTGGATTTGCTGCACCTGCAACATGGGGGGCAGGTGTTGTAGGGTGGACTCCTGAGTCCACGCGGTATGGCACGTTTGAGCATCCGGCCATGACCGAAGCCGCCAGTTGTGTAGGGTGGGTTCTTGAACCCACATGGCATGGCGCATTCGACCATCCCGGACGCCGCCGAAGCGAACACCAGTGGCGTGCACAAGCACCATACCGCGTGGGCACAGGTGCCCACCCTACGAACGGCCATCCGCCTTCAGGCTGACGGCCGTTTTTCCTACGATTACGCCAGGCCGGCTTCGGCGCGCAGCAGCGCGGCCTTGTCGGTGCGCTCCCAGGTGAACTCCGGCTCTTCGCGGCCGAAGTGGCCGTAGGCGGCCGTCTTGGCGTAGATCGGGCGCAGCAGGTCGAGCATTTGCACGATGCCTTTCGGGCGCAGGTCGAAGTGTTCCATCACCAGCTGGGCGATCTTCTCGTCGGAGATGACGCCGGTGCCTTCGGTGTAGACGGTGATGTTGATCGGCTTGGCCACGCCGATCGCGTAGCTGACCTGCACCTGGCACTGGCGCGCCAGGCCGGCGGCGACGATGTTCTTCGCCACGTAACGCGCGGCATAAGCGGCCGAGCGGTCGACCTTGGACGGGTCCTTGCCAGAGAACGCGCCGCCGCCGTGCGGGGCTGCGCCGCCGTAGGTGTCGACGATGATCTTGCGGCCGGTCAGGCCGCAGTCGCCCTGCGGGCCGCCGATGACGAAACGGCCGGTCGGGTTGACCAGGTAGCGCGTGCCTTGCAGCCACTCGCGCGGCAGGATCGGCTTGATGATCTCTTCGATCACGGCTTCCTCGATCTGCGAGTGGGTGACGTCCGGGTGGTGCTGAGTCGAGAGCACCACGGTGTCCACGGCAACCGGGCGGCCGTCGACGTAGCGCAGCGTGACCTGGGATTTCGCGTCCGGGCGCAGCCATGGCAGGCGGCCGTCCTTGCGCAGCTGCGACTGGCGCTCGACCAGGCGGTGCGCGTAGTGGATGGCGGCCGGCATCAGCTCGGCGGTCTCGTCGCAGGCATAGCCGAACATCAGGCCCTGGTCGCCCGCGCCCTGGTCGAGGTCGAGGCCGGCGCCTTCGTCGACGCCCTGGGCGATGTCCGGCGACTGCTTGTCGTAGCAGACCATGACGGCGCAACCCTTGTAGTCGATGCCGAAATCGGTGTTGTCGTAGCCGATGCGCTTGATGGTATCGCGTGCAACGCGAATATAATCGACGTTCGCGTGGGTCGTGATCTCGCCGGCCAATACCACCAGGCCGGTGTTGCACAGCGTTTCGGCAGCGACGCGGGCGCGCGGATCCTGCTCGAAGATCGCGTCGAGGATCGCGTCCGAGATCTGGTCGGCAACTTTGTCGGGATGGCCTTCCGAGACGGATTCGGAAGTGAAGAGGTAGTCGTTGGACATGAAGGCTCCTGTTACTGTTCAAAAAACTGCCGCAGCAACATGTGCCTGCGACGCTTTAGCGACATTTATATTCCGCTTCGCAAGTTGTCTATTAACTCGGCGGATCCTGCGTAAAGTGGTATTTTACGCTCCTTTAAGAAATTTTTGGCAGAGCAGGCCTGCTCGTCCTGAACGCCGATCAATCGCATGTTAGTTATCCTATTCAGAGTTCTCTCCATATTTCCCCTGCGCCTGCTGCACGCCCTCGGTGCCGCGCTGGGCTGGCTGGTCTACCTGCTGTCCCCTTCGTACCGCCGCCGCCTCGACGCCAACCTGGCCCAGGCCGGCTATAGCGCCTACCGCCGCGCCGCCGTCGCCGAGGCCGGCAAGGCCATCGTCGAACTGGCCTTCGTCTGGTGCGGCAAGCCGGAACGCGTGGCGCGCCACGCCAGCATCGAGAACTGGGACCTGGTCCAGCGCACGCTCGACGCCGGCCGCGGCATTGTGTTTTTAACGCCACACCTGGGCTGCTTCGAGATGACCGCCCAGCAGATCGCCCTGCACACGGCGCTCACCGTCATGTACCGGCCGCCGCGCAAGAGCGCCCTGAAACCCCTGGTCGAAGGCGCCAGGGCCCGCCACAACCTGCACCTGGCCCCGGCCAACCTGTCGGGCGTGCGGATCCTGGCCAAGACCCTCAAAAGCGGCCAGCCGATCGGCCTGCTGCCCGACCAGGTGCCGCAGGAAGGCGAAGGCACCTGGGCGCCGTGGTTCGGGCGCACTGCCTACACCATGACCCTGCCCGCCAAGCTGGCCCAGCTGGGCAAGGCCGACATCCTGCTGGTCTATGCCGAGCGCCTGCCGCAAGGCCGCGGCTACGTCGTGCGTTTCGTGCCCTTCGACGGCGACTTGACGGGCACGCCGGCAGAACAGGCGGCGAGCATCAACCGCTCGATGGAACAATTGATCTCCCGTTGCCCGGCCCAGTATTTCTGGAGCTATAACCGCTACAAGCAACCACAGGGTGTGGACGCGCCGCAAGCCGAGGCCGTCGCATGAGGATCGCCATCGCATTCATGTGGCTGCTGCACTGGCTGCCACTGCCCGTGCTCGGGCGTTTTGGCGAAGCCGTCGGCAGCCTGATATACCTGATCCTCGGCAAGCGCCGCAAGATCGCCCTGACCAACCTGCGCCTGTGCATGCCGGAGCTGTCGGAAAAGGAAAGGCGCACCATCGCCCATCGCCACTTCCAGGGCTATTCGCGCAGTATCTTCGAGCGCTCCATTTTGTGGTGGGCGTCGGAAGAACGCGTGCGCAGCCTGATCAAGGTGGAACCGGCGGTGCCGCAGGCCGAGATGGAAGCCGGTCCCACCATCCTGCTGTGCCCGCACTTCGTGTGCCTGGACGTGGCCGGCGTCGCCGCGCGCGTGATCCCGGTGTGCAGCATGTACGTGCCGCAGAAGAACGAAGCGTTCGACAAACTGCTGCGCCATGGCCGCGAACGCTATGGCCCGGTGCGACTGGTGACGCGCAAGGAAGGCATCAAGCCGATCCTGCGCGCGCTGCGCGACGGCCTGCCCTACTTCATGCTGCCGGACATGGATTTCGGCGAGAAGGACGCCGAATTCGTGCCCTTCTTCGGCGTGCCGGCCGCGACACTCACGGCCCTGGGCCGCATCGCCGCCACCACGGGCGCGAAAGTCATCCCGGTGGTGGCGACCTTCCTGCCGAACTACCAGGGCTGGCGCGTGCGCTTCTACCCGGCCTGGGAAAACTACCCGGGCACCGACATGACCGAGGCCACGCGCCGCATGAACGCCTTCATCGAAGAGCGCGTGCGCGAAGCGCCGGCCGAATACTTCTGGACCCATAAACGCTTCAAGACCCGTCCGCCGGGCGAGCCTTCCCTGTACGACTGATATATAGAATGAAACTCAAGTTCACCAAGATGCACGGCGCGGGCAACGACTTCGTCGTGATCGACGCCATCAACCAGCAGATCGACTTCGGCACCGAGCAGTGGCGCCGCCTGGGCGACCGCCGCTTCGGCGTCGGCGCCGACCAGATCCTGGTCGTCGAGCGCCCGCTCGATCCCGGTTGCGACTTCCGCTACCGCATCTTCAATAGCGACGGCGGCGAGGTCGAGCAGTGCGGCAACGGCTCGCGCGCTTTTGTCCGTTTCGTCAGCGAGAAAGGTTTGACCGCTAAGCGCAGTATCCGCGTCCAGACCATGGCCGGCATCATCGAGCCGCGCCTGGAAGACGACGGCAGCGTGACGGTCGACATGGGTGCGCCGGTGCTGGAACCGGCCGCCGTGCCGTTCGACAGGGAGGGGCTGGCAGGCCGCTCCGAGGGGCGCGACACGCTGTGGCCGCTGTCCCTGCGCCAGGGCGGCGCGGAACACACCGTATTCGTGTCCGTGGTCTCGATGGGCAATCCACACGCCGTGCAGACGGTCGACGATGTCGACAAGGCACCGGTGGCCGAACTCGGTCCGCAAATCGAACACCACCCGCGCTTCCCGAAGCGCGTGAATGCCGGCTTCATGCAGGTGGTGCAGCGCCAGCATGTGAAACTGCGCGTGTACGAACGCGGCGCCGGCGAGACCCTGGCCTGCGGCACCGGCGCCTGCGCCGCCGTCGTGGCGGGCATCCGACGCGGCCTGCTCGACTCGCCGGTGCGGGTGTCGGCGCGCGGCGGCGAATTGTCGATTGCCTGGGCCGGCGAAGGCCAGCCGGTCTACCTGAGCGGTCCGGCCGTCACTGTCTTCGAAGGCGAAATCGAGCTGTAATCCGCCCGCCGCCAGCCTGGGTCACGTCAAGCGGCCAGCCCGTAGGAAGCGCCACGACCCGGCACCGGCGGCTTGCCCGGCTTGATGACCTGGGCCATGTCGGCCACTGCGGTGCGCAGGCGGTACAGGCGCTGGCGGTAATTCCCTTCCGGCCCGCCCGGGCCACAATCCACGTTCTCGAACAACTGCACGATGCGGTCGAGCGCTTGCCGCTCGTGCGCGGTTTCGATCATGACCAGGCGCCGCTTGCTGCGTCCGTAGCTGGCGCGGATGTCGATTACCAGGCAGTGACCCTGGTCGGCCGCGTGCACGTCGAGCAGCAGGGCTTCCGCGCGGCTGAGCCCGAACAGGGCCGCCAGTTCCAGCCGGGCCGCCAGCAGCGGATGGGCCGACAGGTCGATCGCGCAGCCCAGCAGGGCGCCGGTCTCGGTATGCAGGGCGTCGGCAAGCCGCGGCGCGATCTTCTGCAGCGCGGCGGCGGCATCGGGGCAGCCTCCTGCCGCCGCCTGCTGTAGCCAGTAGACCGCGCGCACGTCGTTGTTTTCGTTCTCGCGCCGGGCGCGCCAGGCATTGTTGCCGCACTCGAGCTGCGCCACGCGGTAGCCCATTTCCGCTGCTCGCTCGAGATAGCGCTGGGCATCGGCGACGTTGCGCTGCGAGAACTCGGGTTTGACATAGATGCGCGACAAGGCATACCAGGCCTCGGCCAGGCCTTGTTCGCCCGCCAGCAGCAGCCAGCGGATCGCCTTCTTGAAGTTCGCCGCACCGGCGCCACCCGTCACCCGGGTCCCGTCGACCTGCATGCGCGCATACCACAGCCCCATGGCAAGCTGGGCATGACGGTCGTTCTCGGCCGCGGCCAGTTCCCAGAAAACGTGGAGTTCGGCGGCATCGACGCTGGCGCCGGCAGTCCCGCCTTCGAGCAGGCGCGCAACACGCGACAGCAGGCTCACTTCGCCCGGCGTCAGGCGCTGGGTGGACTTGCCGGGGCCCTCCTCGGCCAGCGCACGCGCCAGCGGCAGCGCGCGCTCGAGGTAGTCCTGCCACTGGCCGCCTTTCCAGCTTTGCTCGAGCAGGGCGAACTGCGCTTCGGGCAAGCCGTTGTCGGCGGCACGGCGCAGCCAGGGCTGGCCCGACGCCGGTCCGGCCGCCGCAGCGCCGTTGGCGGCACGCGCCGGCAGCGGCGCCGCCATGCCTGCCGGCCTGGGCGCGGCAAGGGCTTCGGGCTGGCGCGCCAGCAGCCATTGGGCTTCGGCAAAGCCGGCACGGGCCGCGTCCTCGAGGGCGCGCAGGGCCTTTGCACGCAGTGCGGGCGCCGGCGCCGCGCCCGGCTCGTCGAGCAGCAGCTGGGCGAGCACCAGGCCGGCGCGCGTATTGCCGGCGTCGTAGGCACGCTCGTACCAGGCGGTCAGCGGCCCGCCATGCTGGCGCGCCAGTTCGAGCGGCACGTGGTTGCCGATCAGCTGGCAAGACTCCAGGCAACCCTGGTGCGCGGCGCGGTCGAGCCAGTGCAGCGCGGTCGGCAGGCTTTGCGGCAGGCCGGCGCTGCCGAACAGATAGCGTTTGCCCAGGGCCAGCTGGGCGTCGGCGCGGCCGGCACGGGCGCCACGGATGATCGTCAGTTCTTCACGATTAGCCATCGGTCGGGTCTTTTACGAGTGGGGTGGGCAGCGTGGGCGCGATCGAGATCGGCAGGATGATGGCAGCACGTTGCCGCGGCCAAAGTTGCCAATATACAAGAAGTACGAAAATCACGCCCACACCGCTGCGGTTCGAGGGAAGTCTAAGCCAGCCCCGGGCACGCCACGTCCCGAACAGCTCGATGATTGACGCCGAACAAGGGCACCGAAACGGAACGGAACTCAGCAAAATTGCACTACGGCAAGCACTTCGATGGTGCGAAAACCGGCAGGCGACGTTTCGAAAATACAACAGCACGATTGGTTAAATTGGCTTTCCACCAAGTCCAGCCCGCATAATTAACCAATCCGGCAATCTTGACGCATTAAACAATTACTGTTCACTCGTCCGAGTGTTCAGCAAACCAATAACGTCTCAATGCTCTCTGGATCCCCGATTCACCTTATAAGAGGATACGAATAAATGAAAAAGTCACTGATGGCAGTCGCTCTTGTTGGCGCTTTCGCCGGCGTTGCCCACGCACAAACCGCCGTTCAGATCTACGGCACCATCGACGCTGGCGTGCAGAAGCGCAGCGGCGACACCCTGAGCATCGGCAAGCGCGCCGCCAACACCCTGGGCTTCAAGGGCACCGAAGACCTGGGCAACGGCCTGAAAGCTCTGTTCCAACTGGAAATCCGCTACGAGTCGGACACCGGCACCGTCGAAAACGGTTCGCGCCCGCTGTTCCAGGGCCAGAGCCGCGTCGGCCTGCAGGGTGACTTCGGTATGGTCCGCATCGGTCGCGGCCTGACCCCGTACCAGGAAACCATCGGCGCCTTCGAGCCGTGGCACGCACTGCCGAACACCGGCGGCTTCTACACCGACCTGGCTGTCGCCGGCTACACCTCGGCACCGCTGGACGCGCCTGGCTCGTCGAACAACCGCTGGTCGAACGCCTTCTGGTACAACTCGCCGGTCACCGGCGGCTTCCAGCTGAACGCCGCGATCGCCACCAAGGAAAACAACGGCGGTTCCGTCGGCACCCAATACCCGGCTGGCTCGGAAGCTTCGGCCAACCCGTTCTCGATCTCGGCTACCTACAACAACGGCCCTGCGGCCCTGATGCTGGGTTACGAGCGTAACGCCGTCGAGTCCAAGGTCATGTCGATCGCCGGCTCGTTCATGGCAACCCCGGAACTGAAACTGATGGCCCTGTTCACCCGCCAGGACCAGGACAACATCGCTGGCACCCTGCCGGTGTACAACGGTGTCCGCGTTGGTCCTAAGACCAATGCTTGGGTGCTGGGCGCCAACTACACCATGGGCCCGGGCAAGATCCTGGTTGGCTACGGCCAGAAGGATCCGGACAACTACGAGAAGACCAAGCAGATGTCGCTGGGCTACGAGTACAGCCTGTCGAAGCGTACCTACCTGTACATCGACGCATCGCGCAAGACCGGCCCACAGGCTCAGTTCCGCGACGATCGTTCGGTCAACTACTACGACCTGGGCATCAACCACTCGTTCTAAGCTGACGCGGGCCCTGGCCCGTCACGCATGAACCGCAAGGGCGGGCACCGGCAACGGTGTCCGCCCTTGCTGCATCTGGCGCCGCCGACGCGGGCGCCTTTTTTCCGCCCGCCTTCCCCTGCTCGGGTAAAATTGCGCACACCACATTTTTGCAAGCTCCGCCCATGACCGTCACCCTGGATTCCGCCGCCGTCGCCCGCTACCTGGCCGACCATCCGCGCTTTTTCGAAGAACACGCCGGCCTGCTGGGCGAAGTCAAGCTGTCCAGCCCCCTCACCGGCAAGACGGTATCGCTCCAGGAACGCCAGATGGAAGTGATGCGCGCCAAGTACAACGCGCTCGAGCTGCGTATCGCCGACCTGCTGCGCACCGCCAGCGACAACAACACCATCCTCAACCGTTTCCACGCTTGGCACCTGGCGCTGCTGCGCTCGACCGGCGGCGCAGCGATGGCGCGCGACCTGGTCGACGGCCTGATCGAGCATTTCGCTGTGCCACAGGCAACGCTGCGCCTGTGGAACGTGGCGCCTGAGCATGCGGAGAGCTGGTTCGCGGCCGGCGTGGCCGAGGACGCGCGCCTGTTCGCCGCCAGCCTGCGCGCACCTTATTGCGGCCCGAACAAGGACTTCGAGGCGGTGCGCTGGCTCGACGACGCCGCCGCCGTGCGCTCGATCGTGCTGCTGCCGCTGGTCGCCGAGGGCAAGACCTTCGGCCTGCTGGTGCTGGGCTCGCCGGACGCCGAGCGTTTCAGCCCGGCGATGGCGACCGATTTCCTGGTCCAGCTGGGCCAATCCGCCAGCACCGCGCTGGCGCCGCTGCGCGCCTGACCGTGGACGCGGCGCAGGACTGGGCCAGCCGCTACCTGGGCGAACTGGTCACCCAACGTCAACTGTCGCCGCACACGGTCGCCGCCTACCGGCGCGACCTGGCCGAGCTGGCCGCACTGGCCGGTCACACCGACTGGCCGCGCCTGACCCACGCCGACATGCGCCGCTTCGCCGCGCGCCTGCACGCGGCCGGGCAGAATCCCCGCTCGATCGCGCGCAAGCTCTCCGGCTGGCGCGGCTTCTACCAATGGCTGTCGCTGCAGCTGGCGCTGCCTGCCAACCCGGTCGACGGCGTGCGCGCACCGCGCCGCGCCAAATCGCTACCGAAGGCGCTGGCCGTGGACGACGCCGTCCAGCTGCTGGAAGCGAACCGCCACGGCCACCCGGAACCGGCTGAACTGTGCAACCGCGCCATGTTTGAACTGCTGTATTCGAGCGGGCTGCGGGTCTCGGAGCTGGCCGGGCTCGACTTGGCTTATACCGACCACAAGCACGGCGGTTCTCTCGGCTGGTTCGATTCGTCCTCGAGCGAGGTCGTGGTCACCGGCAAGGGCGGCAAGATGCGCCGGGTGCCGGTCGGCGGCCCCGCGCGCGAGGCGCTGGCGGCCTGGCTGGCGGTGCGTCCGCCGGCCAGTGACGGCAGTCCTGCCCTGTTCCTGTCCAGCCGCGGCGCGCGCATCACCCCGCGCGTGGTCCAGCAGCGCCTCAAGCAGCATGCGATCAAGGCTGGCGCCCCGGTGCACGTGCACCCGCACGTGCTGCGCCACTCTTTCGCCTCGCACCTGCTGCAATCGTCGGGCGACCTGCGCGCCGTGCAGGAACTGCTCGGCCACGCCAGCATCACCTCGACCCAGGTGTATACCGCGCTCGACTTCCAGCACCTGGCCGCCGTCTATGACAAGGCGCATCCGCGGGCCAAGGCAAAATAAGCACCTGACGCTTTACGCTTGTCAGTAGGCTGGGCACAACTTTTAGTTGCCAGCTTGGGCTACCGGCAATAGTTCGCTTGCGCTGGCGCAAGGGCGCGTACGGTTGATGGTGGCAGATTGCAAATTGCGGCATAATCCCTTGATTCCCCGCGCCCGATTGGGCCGACTAGAAGTATTTGGAACCGCAAACACATGTCACTGATCCCCACGACCATCCTGACCGGCTTCCTCGGCGCCGGCAAGACCACCCTCCTCAACCGCATCCTGCGCGAGGAGCACGGCCTGCGTATCGCCGTCATCGAAAACGAATTCGGCCAGGAAAACATCGACAACGAAATCCTGGTGCAGGACAGCGGCGAGCAGATCGTCGAAATGAACAACGGCTGCATCTGCTGCACCGTGCGCGGCGACCTGATCGTCGCGCTGACCAACCTGGCGCAGAAGCGCGAAGCCGGCGAGATCGCGTTTGATCGCGTCGTCATCGAAACGACCGGCCTGGCCAACCCGGGCCCGGTGGCCCAGACTTTCTTCGTCGACGAGGAAGTGGGTGCCCACTACCTGCTCGACGCGGTGGTGACCGTGGTCGATGCGCGCCATGCAATGGACCAGCTGGACCGCCACGAGGAAGCCCAGCGCCAGGTCGGTTTCGCCGACAAGATCCTGCTGTCGAAGCTCGACCTGGTCGACGCCGCCGCCGTCGAAACGCTGAAGAACCGCCTTGCGCGCATCAACCCGCGCGCGCCGATCTCGACTTCCGACTTCGGGCGCGCGCCCCTGGCCGAGGTGCTCGACCTGCGCGGTTTCAATCTGAACGACAAGCTCGAGCTCGATCCCGACTTCCTGCGCGCCGACGAGCACGACCACGAGCACCACGAGCACGCGCACGATCACGCGCACTGCGGCCACGACCATGCCCACGGCGAAGCCTGCACCCACGATCACCACCATGCGCACCACAGCGACGACATCGCCGCCTTCGTGTTCAAGAGCGAGCGCGCCTTCGATCCCGAGCGCCTCGACCAGTTCCTCGGCAGCCTGGTGCAGGTGTTCGGCCCGAACATGCTGCGCTACAAGGGCGTGTTGTCGATGCAGGGCGCGGATCGCAAAGTCGTGTTCCAAGGCGTGCATCAAATCATGGGCAGCGACCTCGGAGCAAAGTGGGAAGACGGCGAGACACGGGGCAGCAAAATGGTGTTTATTGGTAAAAATTTACCAAAAGACGTATTTATCCGCGGATTGGAACAATGTTTGGTATAAACTATCCCGGTTTTGCGGTACCCGTCGCCCCCGTCCCCGCGGCGTGACAGGTACCGTCGAGCGAGCGCTGCCGGCCAGTCCGGCGGCAGCGAAGACGGCAGCGGCAATGGCCGTCATGGCAGCGAAGCACAGCACGCATCCTTGGGCAATCCGGTGTTACTGCTGAGCCAGCTGATAAAATGAAAACCTCTGTCGTATCGAAGGCAAGTGAAGTCATGACTAAAACAACGAAACCGAATACCGCCGCGCAGGCCGAAGACCGACTCTTGACGGAAGAAGAAATTCGGGCGATGGGCGACGAGGACTACATGAACCCGGCCCAGCTCGCGTTCTTCAAGGACCGCCTGCAACAGCTCGAGAAAGAGCTGCTGAAAAACGCCGGTGAGACCACAGAGCACCTGCGCGAAACCGTCCTGGTCCCGGACCCGGCCGACCGCGCCACCATCGAGGAAGAGCACGCACTGGAACTGCGCACCCGCGACCGCGAGCGCAAGCTGCTCAAGAAGGTCCAGCAATCGCTGGCCGCCATTGAAGCCGGCGAGTACGGCTGGTGCGAGGAAACCGGCGAACCGATCGGCATCCCGCGCCTGATCGCCCGTCCGACCGCCACCCTGTCGCTGGAAGCCCAGCAGCGCCGCGAACTGAAGCAAAAGCTGTACGGCGACTGATTCCTACGCAGCATCGACCGAAAAAAGCATGCCTTCGCCGCATGCTTTTTTCTTTTTTACGCGCCCAAGCTGTGCTGGCGTGCCGAAAATCTTTCCCATGGGATACACTAGAGCGCCCGCAGTGTGTTTGCGCTTGCGCACGTGTGCGCAGGGTGCGAATCGAGCGTCCGTGCTACCGTCATGGTCGAGCACCGCCCCCGGTGGCGCGGCGCCGAACGTGGACGATAACCAGGGCAAACGACAGACGGAAACGACGTGGGCTTATTTTCCTTCCTGAAGAAAAAGAACGACTCCCTGCCCGAGGCGCCGGCGACGCGCCTGCGTGCGGACGAAGCGTCGCGTCTGACCAGCGAAGCCGAACGCGAACGCCAGCGCGACATCGCGCGCGCCACCGCCGCCAAGATCGACGCCATCGAACTGGCCATGACCACCGACCTGTTCGACGACCTGGACACCGGCTGGGGCAGCAGCCACCGCCCCCCGGCCGCCGCCGCGCCGCTGGCGCCGGGTGCCGACACCGAACCGGGCCCGCTGACCGACCAGCCCGACGCGGCCGCCATGCCGGCCAGCGCGCCGGTGGTCGAGGAAAGCGCCATCCTCTACGCCAACGGCCAGGCCGACCTGGCCGAGCAGATGCTGCGCGATTCCCTGGTCGAACTCGGCCGTGGCGAACGCCTGCCTTGGTGGATGCTGTTCGACCTCTACCAGGTCCAAGGCCGCGAGCAGGCGTTCGAGAGCATCGCCATCGACTATGCCAGCCATTTCGAAACCTCTCCCCCCGCCTACGTCGAACGCCTGCCGCGCGTGGCGCCGCAGCAGGCGTTTGCCGGGGTGGCGCCGGTCATGCGCCTCGGCGCCGCGCTCGACGCCGGGGTCGCCGCCCAGCTCCAGTCCCTGCGCGCTCCAGTGAGCGCCGGCAAGCCGGTGCGGCTCGACTTCGGCGCCGTGCGCAGCGCCAGCCTGGAAGCCTGCGCCGCCCTGCTGGCCGGCCTGCAGGACTTGCGCGCCACGGGGCAGGACATCGAGCTGGCCGGCGCCGACGCGCTGCTCGCGGTGCTGCGCCCGAAGCTCGCGATCGGCGAGCGCGCCGGTGGCGAGGCGCCCTGGCTGCTCCTGCTCGAGCTATTGCAGTTGCTCGACCGCGAAAAGGATTTCGAGGAGACCGCGATGGATTACTGCGTCACCTTCGAGGTGTCGCCGCCCTCGTTCGAGGCGCCGCTGCGCGGCGTTCCCGCCGCTGCGCCCGGCGCCATCGACGCCGGTTCCGCGCCCGGGGCCGCCGGGCAGCGGTTCCTGCTGCCGCCGGTGGTGGACGGCGACATCGCCCCGCTGCTGGCCGCGATCGACGGCTACGCCGCCCAGGCGGCGACAACCGAGACGCCGGTGCCCATTGCCGGAACGGCCGACGCCACCGCGGCCAGCATCGTGCTCGACTGTTCGCGACTGGCGCGGATCGGCTTCGGCGCGGCGAACGCGTTGCATGGGCGCCTGCGCGCACTGGCCGCGGATGGGCGCCAGGTCGAGCTGCGCGAACTGAACCACATGGTCGCGGCCCTGCTGCGCCTGCTGAATTACGGCGACTGCGCGCGCCTGTACGCACATAAATACTGAACGGCGGAGCAGGACCGTCCTTATGTCCTGCTGAGCTTTCGCGTCACCCTGTCTTGCAATTCTGTGCAACAGCCCCACTTGCGGAGGGCTAGTTAACCATGAGGCAGATATGGAACAATTTCACGGCACCACCATTGTGAGTGTGCGTCGCGGCTCGCAAGTCGCATTGGGCGGCGACGGCCAGGTCACCCTGGGGAACGTCGTCATGAAGGGCTCGGCGCGCAAGGTGCGCAAGCTGTACCAGGGCAAGGTCCTGTGCGGCTTCGCCGGCGCCACCGCCGACGCCTTCACCCTGCTCGACCGCTTCGAAGCCAAGCTCGAGAAACACCAGGGCAATTTGCTGCGCTCCTCGGTCGAGCTGGCCAAGGATTGGCGCACCGACCGCATGCTGCGCAAGCTCGAGGCGATGCTGCTGGTGGCCGACAGGGAGTCGACGCTCATCATTACCGGCAATGGCGACGTGCTCGAACCGGAAGACGGCATCGGCGCGATCGGCTCGGGCGGCATCTACGCCCAGTCCGCCGCCAAGGCGCTGCAGGAAAATACCGAGCTGCCGCCCGCCGAGGTCGTCAAGAAAGCGCTGACGATCGCTGGCGAGCTGTGCATCTACACCAATTTGTCCCACATCATCGAAACGCTGGACTGACCGGCATGCATATCATGAACATGACTCCCCTCGAAATCGTGTCGGAACTGGACAAGCACGTCGTCGGCCAGGGCAAGGCCAAGCGCGCCGTCGCCATCGCCCTGCGCAACCGCTGGCGCCGCCAGCAGGTGGCCGAGCCGCTGCGCCACGAGATCACCCCGAAGAACATCCTCATGATCGGCCCGACCGGCGTCGGCAAGACCGAGATCGCGCGCCGCCTGGCGAAGCTGGCCGACGCACCCTTCATCAAGATCGAAGCAACCAAGTTCACCGAGGTCGGCTATGTCGGGCGCGACGTCGACACCATCATCCGCGATCTGATCGACATCGGCGTCAAGCAAACCCGCGCCAGCGAAATGAAGAAGGTGCGCCAGCGCGCCGAGGACGCGGCCGAGGACCGCATCATCGACATCCTGGTGCCGCCGGCGCGCGACTTCGGCTTCAACGTCAGCGCCGCGGCCGACGCCAAGGAAGGCGACAGCACGCGCCAGACCTTCCGCAAGCGCCTGCGCGAAGGTTCGCTCGACGACCGCGAGGTCGAGATCGAAGTGGCCGACAGTGCGCCGCAGATGGAAATCATGGCGCCGCCGGGCATGGAAGAAATGACGGAACAGATCAAGTCGATGTTCGCCGGCGTTGGCGGCGCGCGCAAGAAGCCGCGCAAGATGAAGATCAAGGAGGCGATGAAGGTGCTGGCCGAGGAAGAAGCGGCGCGCCTGATCAACGAAGACGAGATGAAGCAGAAGGCGATCCACAATGTCGAGAACAACGGCATCGTGTTCCTCGACGAGATCGACAAGATCGCGACCCGCTCCGAGCACGGCGGCGCCGACGTCTCACGCGCCGGCGTCCAGCGCGACCTGCTGCCGCTGGTCGAGGGCACGACGGTGAACACGAAGTACGGCATGATCCGCACCGACCACATCCTGTTCATCGCCTCGGGCGCGTTCCACCTGTCGAAGCCGTCGGACCTGATTCCCGAGCTGCAGGGCCGCTTCCCGATCCGGGTCGAACTGGAATCGCTGTCGATCGACGACTTCAAGCGCATTCTCACCAGCACCGACGCCTGTCTCACCACGCAGTACGAAGCGCTGCTGGCGACCGAGGGCATCAAGATCGACTTTACCGAAGACGGCATCCACCGCCTGGCCGAGATCGCCTTCTCGGTGAACGAGCGTACCGAGAACATCGGCGCGCGCCGCCTGTACACGGTGATGGAAAAACTGCTCGAGGAAGTGTCCTTCGATGCCAGCGACCGCCAGGACAAGCTGGTGACGATCAACGCGGCCTACGTCAACGAACGCCTCGACGTACTCTCGGCCAACGAAGACCTGTCGCGCTACGTGCTGTAAGGCGCCAGGAGGAAAACGATGGCGAACAAGGCACTCGCAACCCGGCAGAAGATGCGCCTGCGCACCGAACCGTCGCAGAACTTCGGCAAGCCGCGCAACCCGATCGCGGCGCTGGCCAAGGCACGCGCGGCCGGGCCGCACGCCAAGCCGCTGTCGAGCGAGCGCCAGGCCGCCAAGCGCCTGCTCAAGAAGGCCAAGCTGACGGCCGACGAGGACGAGTGAAGAAAGGGAGCTGCGGCTTAATGCCGGTCACTTAAGGCATTGACCAGTCGGCGGTTTGAGCTAAAACGGATTCACGATCAACGTGAATCCGTTTTTTATTATGGCTCTCCAACTTGACCTGGACTATGCGGCTGAGCTGGCACCGCATGAGTTTGAACGCTTCGCCAGCCTGATCGATCCAGCCTGGATCGACGAAGCCTTGCAGCAGACCAGGACAGTGTCATTGCGGCGGCGGCGCTTGCCGGCCGAACGCATGGTCTGGCTGGTCATCGGCCTGGCTCTGTTTCGCAATGAACCGATCTGGCATATCGTCCAGCAGCTCGATTTGGCCGAGGGCCCGACACCCAGTGCTCCCGTGCCCAGTGCTGCTGTAGCAGGGCGAGAGCGCCTTGGTGAGGCACCGATGGCATGGTTGTTCGAACGCTTGGCAAGCTGCTGGGGGAGCACTGCCATACCTGAACAAGGGCTGTTTCATGGGTTGCGCAGTTACGCCGTCGACGGCGTGGTGTGGTCGCTGCCCGACACACCAGCCAACGGTGAAAAGTTTGGCCGAGGCTCGAACGCGCATTGCAAAGGCGCTTGGCCACAATTGCGCGCAGTCTGCTTGATGGACACCTACACTCACCTGATCCGCGCTGCCGAGTTTGGCGACTACGGCACCTCAGAGCTGAGCTTTGCCAAATCACTGATGCATAAGGTGCCAGATGGATCGTTGACGATCTTCGATCGTGCCTATCTCTCGGCAACCCTTCTTCTGGACTGGCAGCAGGCAGGTGAGCAAAGACATTGGCTCATGCGGGCTAGAAGCGGATTGCGTTATGAAGTGGTCTGCCAGTTTGCCCCTGACGACTGCCTGGTGAGTTTCGAGGTATCCCAGCAGGCACGCAAGCAGCGACCGGATTTGCCATCGCATTGGCAAGCACGACTCATTACCTGCATGGTTGGTGGAGAGCGCCGGCAGTACCTTACCTCTCTGTGGGACGCGCACCGTTTTCCAGCGCGTGAGATCGTTGCGCACTACATGCAGCGCTGGGAGATCGAATTAGGTTTCAGGGAAATCAAACAAGGCATGCAGAAGAATGCGACGACACTGCGCAGCAAGTTGCCTGCGCTGGTACGCCAGGAAGTATGGGGCACGCTCATCGCCTACAACCTGCTGCGCCATGAAATTGCCCAAATGGCCGATGAACTACACGTACCGCCACAACGCCTAAGCTTCCAGTGGCTGGCCCTGGCCATTACCACGGCCCTGTACCACTGGCCTCTGCAAACGCCTGGCACCTTCCCCAAGCGTCTGGCACTGCTACGCGAGCAGGCACGCGCCTATCTCTTGCCAGAACGTCGAACGCGGTCCTATCCCAGAGTCGTCAAACAGTGCAGATCCAAGTTTCCAATGAAAAATGCCAGTCAGCTTAACTGACTGGCATTAAGCTGCGGCTCCCTTTTTTTATGTGGCGGCGCCGCCTCTTTGTCTAACGTCGGGTACGCTTCGACACGAAAGACCGTGTGGGTTCAAGAACCCACCCTACCTGAACTGTCGGGTATGCTTAAACACGAAAGACCGCGTGGGCTCAAGAGCCCACCCTACGTGAACCGGGTTTCGTAGGGTGGGTTCTTGAACCCACGCGGTCTCATCGCTTGAATAACAGCGCACCAGGCTTGATCGCCCAACGCTTCTTCGCCGACCTTCCCCGCCTTGCTCCTCCCCTTGTTCCCCTGTACATTGTGCGGCGCCAACGCCCACTGACAGGAGCCCCATGAGCTCACCCGAGCTGATCGTCGACGTGCTGCGCGCCGAGCTGCGCGCGGCCAATCTCACCTATAAAACCCTGGCCGAACGCATCGACATGAGCGAGTCGAGCGTGAAGCGCCTGTTCGGCCAGAAGGACATGCCGCTGTCGCGCCTGGCGCAAATCTGCCAGGCGGCCGGGATCGCGCTCGAGGACGTGCTGCGCCGCGCCGCCGACGCCCGGCCGCAGGCCGACACCCTGACCCTGCCGCAGGAGACGGCACTGGTCGCCAAGCCGCGCCTGCTGCTGATGGCGATCTCCTGCCTGGGACACTGGACCCTGGAGCAGGTGGTCGAGAACTACCGCCTGACACCGGCCGAATGCATCGGCTACCTGGCCGAGCTCGACCGGCTCGGCCTGATCGAGCTGCGCCCGCTGAACCGCTACGGATTGCGCGTTTCCCATACCTTCCACTGGCTACCGGACGGTCCCGTACAGCGTTTTTTCCGCGAGCACATGGTGCCGGACTATTTTTCGGGCCGCTTCGACGGACCGGGCGAAACCCTGATGTGCCTGCCGGCGCGGCTGTCGCCGGCCAGCGCCGCCGAGGTCGCGCAGAAGATCGCGCAACTGGCGGCCGAGCTGGCGCGCCTGCACAAGCACGACCGCCGGCTGCCGCCCGCAGAGCGGGACGGAATGAGCCTGGTGGTGGGGTTCCGGTCCTGGGAGTTTGCGGCGTTCACGGCGCTGCGGCGCTAAGGGCGTAGGTGCGCTTGCAAGGATAAGAGGTGGGGCTGCGTGGCGCACGTGACCGTAAGGTGGGCGTGGCCGGCGTAGGCGCGAAGTGCCCACGCAGAAGGCAGCTGGACGACGGTGTCAGGGCCTGCCTGGACGCTTGCGTCGTGTCAGCGGCGCGTCCAGGTGGCCGCTAACGTTTATCTTGTTAACTCGATTGGCGTCCATCAGCCAACGCCGAGGCAAGCGTTGCCAGTACGGCAGAGTTACGCGTGGGCACAGCGTGCCCACCCTACGATCTCATCGGCGAGCGCCCGCCAACTCTCGGGCAAGCGTTGCTGATGGGGCGAGCTTACGCGTGGGCACGGGGCGCCCACCCTACAGTTCGCAAACGGCTGCTATCGTTGACGTTCTTGCCGATTGGGGGCGGCCACGGCCTTCAACACATCCTTACTGCGTCACCGGTTGCCCGGCGGCGGGGCCACCCATCACGCGCGTCGGCGGCGGCATTTGCGGCTGGGCCGGCGGCGGGGGCGCCTGGTTGCCCTGCATGGACTGGTTGCCTTGCATCGGCTGGTTGCCCTGCACGGCGCCGTTGTAGTTGGCGGCCGCTGGCGAGGGCGGGGTTTCCTGGGGCGGTTCCTCGTTCGGACCGACCACCGGATCGACTTCGCCCGGCGGCGGTGGCGGGCGCACGGCGCCTGGGGCGGTTTGTGGCTCCATCTGCGGCATCTCGGCCATCGGCTCGGGCTGCTGCTGCGGCATCGCCGGCGGCATGGCGGCGCCGGACAGCGGCACGGCCGGCTTGGTGTCGGCCGCCAGTTCGATGCGTTTCATGACGCCGCCGTCGGACAGCATCACGTAGCGCGGATGCACTTCGCTGACCGTCACGCCGGGCGAGAGTTCCTTGCCCACCATCAGGGCCTTGGGCGGCTGGCCGTCGGCGACGAGGATGGCGACACTGTCGCGGCCGGCCGCGACGATGCCGGTCAGCTGGTAGTTGGTGGCGACCACGGTGGCGGCCTGGCCGCCGAACAGGGTCGCGGCGGCATCGGCCGACGGCTCGGGAATGCCGGCCGGCGGCGCAGCGGCGATCTGACGCTGCTGCGGCTTGTACAGCTGCATGCCCCAGTAGGTGACGGATACCGCCAGGAAGACCAGGGCAAGCAGGGTGAGAAGGAGAGGCAGACGCTTCATGATGTCCTTGTTAGCGCACCAGCTGGTTGATTTCAATGATCGGCATCAGGACAGCCAGCACGATCAGCAGCACGACCAGGCCCATGGCCAGGATCAGCACCGGCTCGAGCAGGCCGGCAATGGTCAGCGTGCGCCGTTCGAGGTCGGCCTGCTGCGAGTTGGCGGCGCGCTCGAGCATGGCCGGCAGTTCGCCGGTGATCTCCCCGGCGCGGATCATGTGCACCAGCATCGGCGGGAAATGTTTTTGCGCCGACAAGGCCCGCGCCAGGCTGACGCCTTCGCGCACGCTGCCCGTCGCCTGTTCGACCAGCTCGCGCATCGCAACGTTCGATAAAGTTTCGCGGCTGGTATCGAGGGCGCGCAGGATCGGCACCCCGGAACCGGTCGTGATCGCCAGCGTACTGGCGAAACGCGCCGTGTTCAGGCTGCGCTCGAACTTGCCGTAGATCGGTGCGGTCAGCAGCCAGGTGTGCCAGCGCCGTTTCAGTACCGGGTTCTGCAGCGCCCGGCGCCAGGCGAACCAGGCGGCGACCAGCACGATCGCCACCAGGATGCCCCAGGCGCGCGTAAAGTCCGACACCGCCAGCATCACCACTGTGAGGAAAGGCAATTGCTGTTTGGTATTGGCGAACACCGAGACGATCTGCGGCACCACGTAGGTGAGCAGGAAGATCACGATCGCGAACGCGACCACGGTGACGATCGCCGGATAGGTGAAGGCCAGGCGCACCTTTTGCACCAGGGCGTTGCGGCGCTCGATGTAGTCGGCCAGGCGCGACAGCACGCGCGACAGTTGGCCGATCTGTTCGCCCGAAGCGACCAGCGCACGGTAGATCTCGGCGAAGTCGCGCGGATGGCGCGACAGCGCTTCCGAGAACGGCATGCCGCCCATCACTTCCGAGCGGATCGAGGCGATCAGGTCGCGCAGGTAGGGTTTTTCCGCCTGTTCCAGCAGCGCGGTAAAGGCTTGCTCCAGCGGCAGGCCGGCTTCCAGCAGGCTGGCCAGCTGGCGCGTAAACAGCGCCAGCTCGACCTGCGAAAGGCGCTCGCCGATGCCGCGCGCCCGGGCGGCGCCGGAAGCGTCGATCTGGGCCGCGATGGCCTCGACGTTCAGCGGCGTCAGCCCTTGCGTGCGCAGGTCGGCGCGCGCCGCGCGCGGACTGTCGGCGTTGACCACGCCCTTGCGCGTGGCGCCGCCCGCATCGACGGCTTCGTAACGAAATGCCGGCATGGCTTAGTCCTTGGTCACGCGCAGCAGCTCGGCCTGGGTGGTGACCCCTTCCTGCAGCCAGCGCTCGCCGTCTTCGCGCATCGTCTTCATGCCGCTCTTCTGCGCCGTTTCGCGGATCTCGGCTTCCGAAGCCTGGTTGTGGATCTGGGAGCGGATGCGCTCGTCCGTTTCCAGCAGCTCGTAGACGCCGACCCGGCCGTGGTAGCCGGTGTGGCCACAGCGCTCGCAGCCGACCGCATGCCATTGCACGCCATCGCTCTTCTTGCAGTGCGGACAAAGCTTACGGACCAGGCGCTGCGCCATCACGCCCAGCAGGGACGAGGACAGCAGGAACGGCTCGATGCCCATGTCGAGCAGGCGGGTGACGGCCGAGGCGGCATCGTTGGTGTGCAGGGTCGCCAGCACCAGGTGGCCGGTGAGCGAAGCCTGCACGGCAATTTGCGCCGTTTCCAGGTCGCGGATCTCGCCGATCATGATCACGTCCGGGTCCTGGCGCAGGATCGCGCGCAGGGCCTTGGCGAAGGTCATGTCGATGCGGGCGTTGACCTGGGTCTGGCCGACGCCGTTCAGGTCGTACTCGATCGGGTCTTCCACCGTCATGATGTTGGTGGTCGAGGCGTTCAGGCGCGACAGCGCCGCGTACAAGGTCGTGGTCTTACCGGAACCGGTCGGACCGGTGACGAGCACGATGCCGTGCGGTTGATTGATCAGCTTGTCGAACTGCGGCAGCATCTCCGGGCTCATGCCCAGGTGCGACAAATCGAGACGGCCGGCTTCCTTGTCGAGCAGACGCAGCACGGCGCGCTCGCCGTGGCCGGTCGGCAAGGTCGAGACGCGCACGTCGACCGGCTTGCCGCCGATGCGCAGCGTGATGCGGCCGTCCTGCGGCAGGCGTTTCTCGGCGATGTCGAGCTGCGACATGATCTTGATACGCGAGATCAGCGAAGCGTGGATGCCCTTGCGCGGGCGCACGATGTCGCGCAGCGCGCCGTCGATGCGGAAACGCACGACCGAGGTCTGCTCGAAGGGTTCGATGTGGATGTCGGACGCGCCCTCGCGCAGCGATTGCGTCAGCAGCGCGTTGATCATGCGGATCACGGGCGCATCGTCGGACGATTCGAGCAGGTCCTCGATCGCCGGCACGTCCTGCAGCAGCTTGGTGAGATCGAGGTCGGCGTCGAATTCGTCGGCCACCTGCGAGGCGTCGCCGCCGCTGCCGGCATAGGCCTTGGCGATCGCGTCGTCGAGCTCGCTCCGGTCGAGGCGGCGCAGCGCGATGCGGCCGAAACGGCGCGACACCTCGGCGATCGCCGCGGGCGGCGTGCTGCCGGAAATCAGCACCTCGACGCTCTGCGCCGGGTCGTCGCCGGCGCGCGCCAGCACCCCATGGTCGCGGGCGAAGGCGTAAGGCAACAAATTATTCATGGTTCCTCAATTCCGATTCTGCGGCTGGACCGGGCGGTATTCGGGCACGGGCGCCGCGCTCGGTTGCGCGGAGGCCGGCTGGCTCGGCGGCAGGTTCGTGTCGCCGGTGCCGGCGCCAGGACGCACCGGCACCGGTGCCGGCGCCGGCAGCGTCGCCAGCGTGCCGCCGGCGGCCGGCTGGCCTTCGGTCAGGGCCGGCAGTTCCGGCGCGCCTAGGTCACGCAGCAGGATGGTGTCGTCCGGCGCGCGGTTCGACTGGCCCAAGGCGCGCATGTATTCGTAGCGGTCCAGCGAAATGCTGTTGTTCTGTTCCTTGCTGCGCACCACGACCGGGCGCAGGAACACCATCAGGTTGGTCTTGTTGCGCGTGCGCGAGCGGTACTTGAACAGGTTGCCCAGCACCGGGATGTCGCCCAGGCCGCGCACCTTTTCCTGGCCGTGGTCCTCGTTGTCCTGGATCAGGCCGCCCAGTACGATGATCTGGCCATCGTCGGCCAGGATATTGCTTTCGATTGCACGCACGGTAGTCACGATGCCCTCGTTCCGGATCACGGAATTATCGATGCCGGAATTCTCGTGGTAGACCGAGAGCTTGATCACGCCACCCTCGGAGATCTGGGGGCGCACCTTCAGCAGCAGGCCGATGTCCTTGCGGTCCACGGTCTGGAAGGGGTTGTTCGCACCGCTGGTGCCGGTCGTGAACGAACCCGTGATGATCGGAATATTCTGGCCCACCTTGATCGTCGCCAACTCGTTATCGAGGGTGATCATGTTCGGTGTGGACAAGATGTTGGCGGCGCCGTCGTTTTCAAGGGCGCTGGCCACGGCGCCCAGGCTCAGGTCGCCATTGATCTGCTTGAACAGGCCGACCGTCAGGCCGGACAGGCGCGGCACGTTGGTGGGGTCGCTCAGGCCCGCGCGCGCGGCAGCGACCAGGTCGACGATGCCGCCATTCGTGCTGGTGAACGACTGCAGGCCGCCGACGCGGTACTTGCTGGTGTCGCTGCCCGACAGGCCGATCCACTGAATGCCGAACTCCGACGCCTTCTGCTGGTTCATCTCGACCACCAGCGCCTCGATGTAGACCTGGGCGCGGCGCACGTCGAGCTGGTCGATGACGCCGCGCAGGTTGCGGTAGATCGCATCCGGCGCGGTAATGATCAGGCTATTGGTCGAGGCGTCGGCCTGGATGAAGCCGGAGCCCTGGCCACCGCCGCCGCCGGCGGAGGTTGCCTGGCCCTGCTGGGCGAAGGTGTTGCCGGTGCCACCCATGCCGATGCTGCTCTGCTGGCCCTGCTGGCCGCCGAGGTTGCCGCCGCCGGTGCCCTGGGCGCCGCCCTGGGCGCCGGCCTGGATCGAGCCGCCCGAGGTGCCCTGCTGCTGCACCGGCACCGCCGAGGCGTCCTGCGAGACCACGGCGCGCAGCGTTTGGGCGACGCGGGTGGCGTCGGCATTCTTCAGGTAGACGACGTGGATGTTGCCCTTCTCCGAGGTCGGCTGGTCGAGCTTGGCGACCAGCGACTTGGCGAGATTCGCCCGCGCCTGCGACGGCGCGCGCACCACGATCGAATTGGTGCGGGCGTCGGCCAGCACCGTGACGCGGCCCGAATCGCCGCCGGCGGCCGGCTCCATCAGGCGCCCGACCAGGGTGGCAATGTCGCTGGCGATGCCGTTACGGACAGGAATCACGTCGAGGTCGGCCGCCACCGGCGCGTCGAGCGCGGCGATGATGCGCGACAGGCGGCGCAGGTTGTCGGCGTAGTCGGTGATGACCAGGCTGTTGTTGCCCGGGTTCGCCATGATGGAATTGTTCGGCGAGATCAGCGGGCGCAGCACGGCCGTCAGGTTGGCGGCCGATTCGTATTGCAGGTGGTAGATCTGGGTGGCGATCTGGTCGCCCTGGGCACGCGAACCGCGGGTGCCGACCTGGGTCGGCGAGGATTGCAGCTTGGCCTCGGCTTCCGGCACCACCTTGGCATAGCCTTCGCCGGTGGTGACGACCGCATAGCCCTGCAGGCGCAGGGCCGAGGTCAACAGGCCAAAGGCCTGGGTCTTGGTCAGCGCCTTTTCCGACTGCAGCGTCAGGGTGCCCTTCACGCGCGGATCGACGATGAAGGTCATCCCGGTGTAGTGGCCGACCGCCTTGATCACGGATTCGATGTCGGCATTCACGAAACTCAGCGCGGCCGCGTTTTCCTGGGCAAACGCCGGCGCGGGCGGCAGCGCCGTGGCGACTGCGCAGCACAGCAGGACGCCGGCGGCGATCCGGCGCAGCGCCGGGAATTCGGGGGTGCTACGGAAGGATGTTTTCATTATCTGAACTCAAGTGCGATTATGTTTTTACCGTTCACCATGCGCCGCTGCCCCAGCAGGTTCAACATGTTGCCCAGCGTGTCTTCGTAGCCGTCCGCGGCCGACGCCTGCCCCGAGAAGCGCAGGCGTCCGTTCTGCAATTTCCCTGTTCCCGACAACAACAGCGCGCCACGCACCGTGGAGAGCACCAGGTCGGCCTGCTCGCCGCGCCAGTCCATCGCCATCTCGTAGCTGCCCAGCGGCCGGATCGGCGCCATGCGCGATCCCATGTCGCTCAGGCTCAGGACGGTGCGCCCGGTGACCGCGACGCTGTTCGCCTGGCGTACCAGGTCGAGCCGGTTCCAGCTCAGGCGGATCACCCCCGACGGCGCCAGCGTGTTCAGCGGCGCGCCCAGGCCGGCCAGCCCTTCGGCCGGCAGCAGCAACTGCCCGGCGCTGACCTGCCACTGCGACCAGCTGCCCTCGACCAGTACCGGCTGCGCCAGCGCCTGCGGGTTTTCCAGCGTCATGCTCACCTGGCCGAACAGCACCAGCGGCGACAGGCGCCATGCGAAGCGTCCCGGCAGCAGCGGCGTCACCGCCCCACCCTCGCCCGGCGCGCCGCCCACGAATGCCGAGCCCTTCCAGAGCGTACCCTGCGCATCCCCCAGAGTCAAACGGCCGCCAGTCTGGCGTTCGACGATGTTGCCGAGCCAGGTCGCGGGCAGGAAAACGAGCACCGTCAGGGCCACCGCGAGCGCGACGACGCCCAGCCACAACAAGCCTCGCCTCATCGGGAACCGGTCCCGGTGTCCTGGCGCAGCGTCAGGCTGGCGTCGACCTGGCCCACCGGATCCTGGGCCGTGAAACTGGCTTCCTGCACCGCGATGCGGTTCTCGCGCCGCTGGGCGTCGAGCCAGACCAGCAGGTTGGCGAACGAGGCGCCGTTGACCTGCATGCGCGCGTATTCGCCAGTCAGCGTGAGCGAGGCCGGCTTGATGCCGCGGGCGTTGAGGCTGGCGCTGAGCGATTCCTGGGTCATGGGCGTGACCGGCGCCGGCGCCTGGCCCACCAGGGCGCGCGCCTGCTCGGCCAGGCCCGACAGTTCGGCGGCTTGCTGGCGCAGCGCCGGCAGCGAGCGCTCGAGGCGGGCGCGGCCTTCGACCGCCGGCTCGATCAGCGCCATATAGACCAGCGCCAGCACGACGACGCCGAAGCCGACCGTCAGGTAACGCCGTTCCTGGTCGGAGCGCGCGATCCAGTACGCCAGGGCGCGTTCGCGCACCTGCCCGATTGTGCTGCCCAGACTCATGGCTTGGCTCCCGTGCTGCGCACCGTCCAGTTGGCGGGCGCGGTTTCTTCCAGACTTAAATTTCGTGCGGACAAGGACGCCTGCAGCTGCCGCAGCGTGGCGGGGTCTACCGTCTCCGGTTGGACGCGCACGCGCAGCGAGCGTTCCTTGTACTCCATTGATGTAATGCCGGGCGGACGCGGCAGTTCTCGTGTTGCCTCGCCGAGTGCGCTTGACAGGTACAGGAATTCGTCCGGCGCGATCTGGCCGCTGCCGGCCTGGGCGCGCTGGATGTGCAGGCGCATCTGCGCCACCGGATCGGACACCGGCTCGTTCGGATACACCGAGCGGTAGGTTTGCGTCATCTGCTGGCGCACCGCGGTCGATTCGCCGCGCAGGCGCAGCCATTCGATGTTCAGGCCGGCCAGGTTCACCACCACGGCAAGAAACGCCAGGGCGATCGGCACGCGCCAGCGGCGCCAGTCGCGCTGGCGGGCGCCGGCCGCACCCAGGCCAGGGACCAGGTCGAAGGCCGTGCTTTTCGCGCCGTTGATCCAGTGCGCCCAGTCGTCCGTTTCAAGCACGGTTCCGGGGCCGGCCTCGGCCAGCAGCACCTGGTATTCGCCCAGCTGTTCGCGCGGCACATACAGGGTCAATGGCGCATCGCCGGCCAGCGCGCGCGCGGTCTGCAGGGCGGTGGCGGGATTCGCGTCGAGCGCCAGGCCCAGGCCGCCGTACTGGCTCTGGCGCAACAGCAGCTCGGCGTTGCCGATCGCGGCGGACACGCCGCCCGGCAGCAAGGGCAGGCACAGCTGCGAAGGCAGCGCCGCCACGGCGCGCGCGCCCTGGGCCAGCAGGGTGCGCACCAGCGGCTCGAGCCACTCGCGCTGCACCACCGCCACCGGACGGGTGCCGTCGCCGCCTTGCGGGCCGGCCACCAACACGCAGTCGAGCGGATCGCCCAGGATGTGTTCCTCGACCAGGCCCGGCAGCGCGGCGCGCAGCTTGTTGCCGGCCAGTGGAGGCGCCTGCACGGTGATCAGGTTGACGTCGGCGCCGGCCAGCAGCAGCACCACGCGGCGGCTGGCGGCGACCAGGTCGGTCAGGTTGCGCAGCGTGCCCTCTCCCTGCTGCTCGATGACGCCGGCGTCGCTCACGACGGCGAAGCGGCAGGCGGCGCCCTCGCCTTCGGCGCGTGCGGGATGCCGGATATAAAGTGTAGTCAAACCGTCTCGCTTTCTTCTAGTTTTGACGAACCCAGACCACCGTAATGCTGCCGGGTCCCATGGTGGGAGCGCGCTTGATCAGCGCTTCGGCGTTCAGGGCGGCCCGGTCCAGCCGGATGCGGCTGGACACGATGAAATAATTGCTATGTACGTCCACCGAATTCTCCGTCAGCGTCTTGCCGCCGACATCGGCAATAAAGTACTGCATGCCGCGCCAGGGTACGTTGCGGCGCCGCTGTACCAGTGCATTGGCTTCCGACAGCGAGAAACCCGGGACCACCGCCGCCAGCACCTCGGGCGATGTGGTGTTCACGTTTACCGGCGTCGGATCGGGCAGCACGGTCACGAAGGGGCGCAGCTTGTTCACGATTTCCGGCGTAAATCCTTTTACAGTAAGCAGATCCTCGACTTCCAGGAACTTGATCGGCGTGCCGATGCCTTCGCGCGACACCGCCTGCAGGCGCGCCCCGCCGCCGCCGGCTCCGGCACCGGCATCGTCGCCGCCAGCGCCGGCGTCGGTGCCCGGCTGTCCCGGCTCGCTGCTGCCGCCCGGCACCGCGCCGGGGTCGTCCTGCTTGCCGCCCGGCCCGTCGAGTTCCTGCCCGGTGACCGGATCGACCGCCCCGGTTGCCGCGGGCGGCGCACCGGCGGCAACCATGTTCGCGGCCGTCTTCGCCAGCGCCGGGTTGAGCTGCAGGTTGCTCAGCAGGCGCGCGAAAATGTCCACCTGGGCCAGGTCGATCTGCCCGCCGCTCGACAGATTGCTGAGATTGTAACGCGAGGTAGCGTCCGCGATGCTGCCCGACAGGCTGGCGTCGAAGGTTTCGCCTTCGATCCGCTCGCGCTCGATGTACTGGTCCAGGCGCGTCTCGGCCAGCGGGGTGGCCCAGACGTGGGTCAAGGCCGTGTATTCGCGGTTGTCGACGGCGTCCTGGCGCAGCACCAGCGAGGCCCAGTCGAGCGCGCCGCGCAGGATCCAGCGCGTCTGCAGGTTCAGGCGCTGGTTCTCCATCGAGCGCACCTCGACCTGCTGCTGCCAGAACAGGCTGGCGACGATCGAGATCGCGAGCGTGGTCAGGAGCAGCGCGGTGATCACGGCGACGCCGCGCTGGCGCGGCGGGCGGGGGCGGCGAGCCTGGTAATAAGGGCGCATCAGATGCTCCCCAGCAGGAAGGATTTGGTCAGCGGCTGCGGGAAGCCGCGCGGACGCAACACCACCTGCAGCCCCGTGATGGCCAGCGCCGAGGCGCTCGTCACCGGCGCCTGGGGATTGGCCTCCACCTGGGGCCGCCAGGCGCCGTTCTGCCAGATCAGCACGGCCATCGCCTCGACGCCGCCCTGCAGCACCACCGCCGGGGTCGTGTCGATGTCGCTGATCGCGGCCTGCCACAGCGCGTCGAGCTGGGCCAGGTCGCGCGTGGCGATCGATTCGCGCCGCAGCAGCTGCCCGTTTACCAGGCGGTAAGCGATGACCTGCAGGCGCGCCGGTTCGTTTTCGTTGAACACGGTGCGCACCAGGGTGATGCGGCCGTCTTCCTGCTGCAGGAAGGGACGCCGGCGCCCGAGGATGCTGGCGTCGGCCGCGTGCTCGCAGTCGCTTTGCAGCTGGGCAAAGGCGAGCTGCATGCCGCGCGTGGTTTCCATCTGCTCGGTCAAGGCGCTGCGGGCGCGCACGATGCCGTCCAGGCCGCGCCAGCCGAGCACGGCCACCATCGCCAGGATGCCGATCGCCACCAGCAGTTCGACCAGCGTGAAGCCGCGCGCCGCTTTCATCGTCCCCTTCATCGCGGCCTCCTCATCGCGGCCTTAAAACCAGCTGGACCAGCTTCAGGATGCGGCGCTCGGGATTGGCCTTGTCGAACACCGAGACCTCGACCCGGCGCAGCTGGGGGTTCGGGCTGACCAGGACTTCCTCCTGGCAGATCAATTCGAGGTCGCCCTGGCCGCAGGCAAAGTTGCGCTTGCCCACGTCGGGGAATTCGCGGCCGAGGCGGATCTGCACCAGCCGGTTCTCGGCCGACCAGGTCGCCATCATGGCCGCGCGCAGGCCGGCGCTGTTCGCGGTCAGGCTGCCGACGGCGCGCAGGCCGGCGCCGAGCGCGGTACCGACGATGACCAGGGCCACCAGCACTTCGAGCAAAGTAAAGCCGCGCGCGCTACGGAAATTCATTGGACGCCTTCGGTGGCGGGATCGACGACGACGAAGTGGCCGACGCCGTCGGCGCTGATCGCCACGCTATGGTTGCCGCTGGCCAAGGTCAGGCGGAAAGGCTTGTGCACCGGCTCGCGGCCGAAGGTCACGCGCAGCGCGTCGCCACCGCCGCCGCCCGCCGCCGGCGGGTCGAGCAGGAGGCGCAGCGGCGCGTTGCGGAATGCGCGTTCGCGCAGCAGGTCGTCCTGGTTCATCGGCGTCCAGCCGGTGTCGGTGCGGACGATGAAGCGGTAGCGCTCGGGCGTGGCCTCGAAGGCCACTTCGCGGTTGCGCACGATGGCCTCGTCGCGCGCCAGCTGCAGCAGCAGGGTCAGGCGCTTGGCTTCGTTTTCCAGGTCCTGGCGCGGGCTCGGGATCGCATTGAGCG
This sequence comes from Massilia haematophila, assembly GCF_042647645.1. Lineage (NCBI taxonomy): Bacteria > Pseudomonadati > Pseudomonadota > Betaproteobacteria > Burkholderiales > Oxalobacteraceae > Massilia > Massilia haematophila. Next base: position 3,956,762 of record NZ_JBHRVV010000001.1, read on the forward strand.
AGGCCATGCCCAGCGTGATGCCGATGATGACCATCACGACCAGGATTTCGACCAGCGTGAAGCCGGTGCTTCTGCGCGGCGCCGCGACGGCAGCCATGACGGGCGTTACTGCTGCCAGGAACCGACGTCGGCGTCTTCGCCCTCGCCGCCGGCCTGGCCGTCGCCGCCGAACGAGAACACGTCGATCTCGCCGTGCAGGCCCGGCGACAGGTACTGGTAAGGATTACCCCACGGGTCCTTCGGCAGGCGCTCGATGTAGCCGCCTTCCTTCCAGCCATTGGCGGCCGGGCCCGAGGTCGGGCGGGTGGTCAGGGCCTGCAGGCCCTGCTCGGTGGTCGGATAGCGCTGGTTATCCAGCTTGTACAGTTTGAGTGCCTGCATCAGGGTGGCGATATCGGTCTTGGCGGCGACCACGCGCGATTCGCCGGTACGGCCCAGCACCTTCGGCAGCACGAGTGCGCCAAGGATGCCGATGATGACCACGACAACCATGATTTCAACAAGGGTGAAGCCGCGCGCGAAACGGCGGCCAACTGCACGGTGCGATACGTTCTGCATAGTCAATCTTGGATAGGTGGATCGGAACAATCGACTTAGTATAAGGCCGAATTGTGACAGCGGCCACTTGCCATGGGTGCGGCTTCGCTCACGGGCAAGGTGGGGCATTGTATTGCAGAGCTGGCAAGAATGCAGCTCAAGCGTGCGCGCCTCTTTCTGCGCAGACAGGGCAAGCCGGGTTGCGTGCGGCACCGATGCTGGTCCACTCCATCGCGCGGCCGTCGAGCAGCAGCAGGCGCCCGGCCAGCGATTGCCCGATGTGCATGACCAGCTTGAGCGCCTCGGCCGCCTGCACGGCGCCGACGATGCCGACCAGGGGCGCGAACACGCCCATGGTGCTGCAGGCAACGTCCTCGAAACCGCTGTCTTCGGGGAACACGCAGGCGTAGCACGGGCAATTTTCTTGACGCATGTCAAACACCGACAATTGCCCGTCGAACCGGATCGCCGCCCCCGCCACCAGCGGCACCCCGGCTGCGACACAGGCGCGGTTCACGGCGTGACGAGTGGCAAAGTTGTCGCTGCAATCTAATACGACAGTGGCCGAGCGCGCAAGTTCCCGCAGTCGTTCCGGTCCGGCGCGTTCGCGCAGGGCGACGACCTCGACTTCCGGGTTGATCGCCTGCAGCGCGGTGCGGCCGGACGCGACCTTCGGCATGCCGATGCGTTCGGTCGTGTGCATGACCTGGCGCTGCAGGTTAGTCAGGTCGACCTCGTCGTCGTCGACCAGGGTGATGCGGCCGATGCCGCTGGCGGCCAGGTAGAGCGCGGCAGGCGAGCCGAGGCCGCCGGCGCCGATGACGAGGGCGTGCGCATCGAGCAGGCGCTGCTGGCCTTCGATGCCGATCTCGTCGAGCAGGATGTGGCGCGAATAGCGCAGGAGCTGGGTGTCGTTCATGGGGTGGATAATCTTATATACCGTCACCGGGCGGTGTTGGCATCGACCGTAGGGTGGGCACCCTGTGCCCACGCGGAAGCATACGCAGTGTTGATTCAAGCAGTACCGCACGGCCGAATGACGGTAGCACTTCCAAATGATCATCCGGATACGTTTCGACGTGCCCGGGACAACGGCAACGGCTGAGCCAACACTGTTCGACGTTCCGCGTGGGCACGGGGTGCCCACCCTACCGCCACCGGACCGGGCCACAACAAGCCCGCGCCGGTTTTATTTCTTCGAGTCCTTCAACTCCGGCGGTTTCGTCTCCGTACCCGGCAAGGCCTTCGCCGCGGACGAGGGCTCGGCTTCGACCGCCTCGGGCTTGGCCGTCTTCACCGGCAAGCCCTTGAAGTGATTCAGGGCCTGGGCCAGTTGAAAATCGTCCTTGCCGCCCAGTTCCAGCGGCTGGCGGTTCTTCAGCGCGGCCAGGGCTTTCTGGCGCTGCTCGGCTTCGTCGCGCGCCTTGTTCGCGCCTGGCTTTTCGTTTTCGCCGGTCAGGTGGCGCTGCAGGTCGGCTTCGCGCACGCGCAGCGCGTTCAGGCCGTCGCCCTCGGCGGTTTCTTCCACGGCGATATCCGGTGCGATGCCGGTGGCCTGGATCGGGCGGCCCTTCGGCGTGTAGTAGCGCGCCGTGGTCAGCTTGATCGCGGTGTCGGCCGACAGGGGCCGCAGGGTCTGGACCGAGCCCTTGCCGAAGGTCTGGCTACCCATGACGATCGCGCGCTTGTAGTCCTGCAGGGCGCCGGCGACGATTTCCGAGGCCGAGGCCGAGCCGCCGTTGACCAGCACCACCATCGGCACGGTTTTCAGTTGCGCCGGCATCTTCGCCAGCGGATCGGTGCCGCCCGACGCGTAGAACTCGCGGCGGCCGTAATAGGACTTGTTCGAGTCCTCGATCTGCCCCTTGGTCGAGACGATCAGTTCTTCCTTCGGCAGGAAGGCGGTCGAGACGCCGATCGCGCCCGGCAGCAGGCCGCCCGGGTCGTTGCGCAGGTCGAGCACCAGGCCCTTGATGTCCGGATTGTCCTTGTACAGGGCGGCGGTTTTGTTCGCCAGTTCGTCCAGGGTCGCTTCCTGGAACTGGCTGATGCGCACCCAGGCGTAGCCGGGCTCGACCATTTTCGCCTTGACGCTCTGCACGCGGATTTCCTCGCGCGTCACGGGCACCACCCAGGGGCGGTCGTCGCCGCGGCGGGCGATGGTCAGCGTGACCTTGCTGCCGGGCTTGCCGCGCATTTTTTTCACGGCCTCATCGATCGACAGGCCCTTGACCGGGACGTTGTCGATGCGGGTGATCAAATCTCCCGCCTTGATGCCGGCGCGGTAGGCCGGCGAATCCTCGATCGGCGAGACGATCTTCACGTAGCCGTCTTCGCTGGCGACCTCGATGCCGATGCCGACGAACTTGCCCTGCACGCTCTCGCGCATCTCGCGGTAGGACTTCTGGTCGAGGTAGACCGAGTGCGGGTCGAGCGAGGCGACCATGCCGGAGATGGCTTCGGACAGCAGCTTCTTGTCCTCGACCGGCACCACGTAGTCGCTCTTGATCAGGCCATAGACGTCGGCCAGCTGGCGCAGCTCCTCGAGCGGCAGCGGGCTGTCGGCCCCCTTCTGCGCCCAGGCCGAGACCTGCACCGTCAAGGCCACCCCGGCCGCCAGGCCGAGGCCGACCAGTCCCGCGTTCTTTGCTTTGTTGCCCATTGCTACCCCTAGAAGTTGATCCAGCTCGCCGGATCGAAAGCCTTGCCTAGATGCCTGAGCTCGAAGTATAGACCCGATTCCTCGTTACCGCCGGTATTGCCCGCACTGGCGATCGGCTCCCCGGCGCGCACGGCGTCGCCCAGGCGTTTCAACAAGGTCTGGTTGTTGGCGTAGATCGACAGGTAGTCGCCACCGTGGTCGATGATGATCAGGTTGCCGAAGCCGCGCATCCAGCCCGAGTGCACCACGCGGCCGACCGCCACGGCGCGCACCTCGGTGCCTTCGGGCGCCTTGATGAACATGCCTTTCCAGCTCGGGCCGTCGCCGCCGCGCTTGGCGCCGAAGCGCGCCGCGATGCTGCCGTTGACCGGCTTCGTCAGACGTCCCTTCATCTTGGCAAACGCCCCGGCCGGCGCGGCCGGCGCCAGCGAGATGTCCGGGGTGCGTTCTTCCTGCGCCTGCTCGGCCACCTTCGGCTCTTCCGGCTCGGGCAGCGGTTTCGGCGCCGGCTTGCCGGCCTTGGCCGCTTCGCGCGCCAGGCGTTCGCGTTCGGCTTTCGCGGCGGCGCGCGCCTCGGCCCGGGCCTTCGCCTCGGCCGCGGCTTTCGCACGCGCGGCAGCCAGCGCTTCCTGGCGCTTGCGCTCGGCCTCGGCCTGTTCGCGGATCAGGCGCGTCAGGCGGTCGACCAGGCCGCTCATGCGCTGCTCGTCGCGCTGCAAGGTGTCGGCCTGCTTGCGCTGGGCCACCAGCTTGCTCGACAGGCTGTTCAAGAGCGCGGCGCGGCGCACTTTTTCCTTTTCCAGGACAGCCTTTTGATCGCGCTGTTCCTGTGCGATTTCTTCCAGTTCGGTCTTGGCGTTCTCGACCTTGTCGCGGTTTTCCTGCACCTGCGCCAGGTTCGCGTTCAGCGAGTCGATCAGGCGCGCCTGGGCCTGCGACACGTAGGCCATCATCTGCAGGTCGCGGTTGATGCGGTTCGGGTTGTCGCCCGAGAGCAGCAGCTTGATGCGGTCCTCGTTGCCGGCGACATAGTGTTCGCGCAGCAGGGCTGACAATTGTTTTTTCTGCCCAACAATTGTTTGCCCAAGGCGCTCGTGCTCGGTCGCCAGGTCCTGCAGGCGCACATTGGTTTCCTGCTGTTCGTTGGCGAGGTCGCGCAGCGCACGGTTGGCGTTCGAGATCGCCGCTTCCGATTCGGCCAGGTCGTCGGCGACGTCCTCTTTCTGGTCCTCGGTGCGGCTGATTTCTTTCTTCAGCTCCGACAGCTGTTGCTGGATGCCGGCGCGCTTGGCCTCGGCAGCCGCTTTCTGGCGGCTGCGCTCGGTGGGCTTGGCGGCCAGGGCGGTGCTTGCCAGCACGCAGGCCAGCAGGCCGCACAGCAAGGCGCTGCCGGCCGACTTCTTGACTGGAAAACGCAAGACTTACTTCGCCTTCCCTTGGTTGGCGACAGCCGCCATGGCGGCATTGATCGCTTCCTGGTCACCCAGGTAGTAGTGGCGGATCGGCTTCAGGTTCTCGTCCAGTTCGTAGACCAGCGGCTGGCCGTTCGGGATGTTCAGGCCGACGATGTCGGTGTCGCTGATGTTGTCGAGCATCTTGATGATGGCGCGCAGGCTGTTGCCATGGGCCGAGATCAGGATGTTCTTGCCGGCGCGGATGGCCGGGGCGATCTCGTCGTTCCAGGCCGGCATCACGCGCGCCACGGTGTCCTTCAGGCATTCGGTCAGCGGGATCTGGGCTTGATCCAGGCCGGCGTAGCGCGGGTCGCCGAAGGAGACGCGGTCGTCCGACGCTTCCAGCGCAGGCGGCGGGGTGTCGTAGCTGCGGCGCCAGACCAGCACCTGCTCGTCGCCGAACTTGGCGGCGGTCTCGGCTTTATCCAGGCCCTGCAGGGCGCCGTAGTGGCGCTCGTTCAGGCGCCAGTCGTTCTTGATCGGCAGGTACATCTGGTCCATTTCGTCGAGCGCCAGCCACAGCGTGCGGATCGCGCGCTTGAGCACCGAGGTGTAGGCGACGTCGAACCGGAAACCGGCTTCGCGCAGCACGCGGCCGGCGGTGCGCGCCTCGTTGACGCCCTTCTCGGTCAGGTCGACGTCGGTCCAGCCGGTAAAGCGGTTCTCGAGATTCCAGGTGGATTCGCCGTGGCGCATGAATACGATTTTGTACATAAGCTCTTCTTTACTCTTTAAAAGTCTGCGAAATGGTGACTTGAAGATCCGGTCCGGCTTCTATTTTATAATGCTCGGATTGACTTCAACCAATGGAAGCCTTGTGAAATTCATCCTCGATAATATCTTCATTGTTGCAATTGCTGCCATTTCCGGTGGTGCGCTGCTGTGGCCAGCCCTGGCGCCGAAGGGTCGCCGCGCCACTGCGCTGCAGGTGACCCAGTTCATCAATCGCGGCAAGACCCTGGTGCTCGACGTGCGTAGCGCCGACGAGTTTGCCGCCAGTCATCTGCGCGACGCGAAAAACATTCCGCTGGCAGACTTGAGCAATCGCATCGGCGAGCTGGAAAAATCGAAAACCCGCACCGTCGTCGTCGTCTGCCAGAGCGGCGCCCGTTCGGACAAGGCCGTGCGCCAACTGAAGGCGGCCGGCTTCGAGGACGTGCTCAGCCTGGATGGCGGCATCAACGCCTGGACCGCGGCCGGCTTGCCGGTAACCAAGTAACCCAGAATCGGAAGGAAGAATGATGACTGCACACGTTGTCCTGTACCACACTGCCAGCTGCCCCTACTGCGTACGCGCCGAGCGCCTGCTCGAAGCCAAGGGCGTCACCGACATCGAGCGCATCCGCGTCGACCTCGACCCTGAGCAGCGCCAGATCATGATGCAAAAGACCGGCCGCCGTACCGTGCCGCAAATCTACGTGGGCGAGACCCACGTCGGCGGTTTCGACGACCTGTATGCGCTGGACCAGGCAGGCCGCCTGGATCCGCTGCTCAAGGGCGAATAAGTAGTAGGCCTACCGCGCGGGCGCGAGCGCCCGCGCGGGCCACGTCTCCCCTCTCAGCCCCGCGTTTTGTTGCGCGAACGGGGCATCCCTCAGGGCTTGATCAAAGCCTCCCGCCGGGAGCTATTGCTTCCAAATTGATTTTGATACAATTGCCGGTGCGTTTGACTCCAAGCCCATCGGGGCCGGCGCTTGCCGTCCCTTTTACTCCATAACGAAAGCGTTCCATGTCTGACGAAAACCTGCAACCAGTATTCCAAATCCAACGCGTCTACCTGAAAGACATGTCGCTGGAACAACCGAACTCCCCGGCGATCTTCCTCGAGCAGGAAGCCCCGACCATCGAGGTCTCGCTGGACGTCGGCGCCGAAGCAATCGCCGATGGCATCTACGAGTCGACCGTCACCATCACCGTGACCGCCAAGGTCAAGGACAAGGTTGCCTTCCTGGTCGAAGGCAAGCAGGCCGGTATCTTCGAGGCACGCAACATCCCTGCCGACCAGATGGATCCGCTGCTGGGCATCGGCTGCCCGAACATCGTTTACCCTTACCTGCGCAGCAACATCGCCGACGTGATCACCCGTGCCGGCTTCCCGCCCGTGCACCTGGCCGAGATCAACTTCGAGGTGTTCTACCAGCAGCGTCGCCAGGCGATGGCCGAAGCCGCCGCCGCACCGACCAACTAAGTAGCCGTATCCGGCCACCCGCATCGGTGGCTGCAAGGACAGGAGCCCATGTGGCGGCTGTCCTTCCAAGATCCTCGACGGGCAGGCGCGGCTGACGCGGCGCCTGCCCTTCCTGCCAATTTGGCGTCTGGTTTGCCAACCCGGGGCCCGCGATGACCTGTTCCCGACTAACCGCAAGCGTGCTGCTGGTACTGGCATGCGGCAGTGCCTCCGCCTTCGATTTCCGTTCCGTCGGTGCGCCCTCGGTGGTGCTGTACGACGCGCCTTCCGCGCGCGGCGCCAAGCTGTTTGTCGCGCCGCGCGGCATGCCGGTCGAAGTCGTGGCGCGCTACGGCGACTGGGTCAGGGTGCGCGATGCCGACGGCGCGCTGGCCTGGACCGAAGCCAAGGGCCTGGCTGCCCACCGTAACGTGGTCGTGAAGGCTGTCCTGGCCCGCGTGCGCGCCGCGCCCGACGACAACGCGGCGCTCGTGATGACCGCCGACAAGGGCGTACTGCTGGAACTGCTCGCGCCCGCCTCCGGCGGCTGGGCCCAGGTACGCCACCGCGACGGCATCGTCGGCTACGTACGCGGCGCCGACATCTGGGGCTTCTAAGCGAATGCAAGAATTCAACAATATGAACAAGATTACCGTGCTCGGCGCCGGTGCCTGGGGCACCGCCGTCGCCATTGCCGTGGCCGCGCGCCACGATGTACTGCTGTGGGGCCGCAACCCCGAACAGATGGCCGCCACCGCAGCGGCACGCGAAAACACCGCCTACCTGCCGGGCCAGCCGCTGCCGGCGTCGCTGCGCGTGAGCGCCGACTTCGAGGCGGCGCTGGCGCATGTGACCGAGGCCGGCCCGGACGAGGCGCCGCTCCTGATCGCGGCCTGCCCGGTGGCCGGCCTGCGTCCGCTGCTCGAAAGCCTGAAAGGCCGCACGATCCCGAACGTGGTCTGGCTGTGCAAGGGCTTCGAATACGGCACCGGCCTGCTGCCGCACCAGGTGGTGCGCGAGGTGCTGGGCGACGCCGTGCCGGGCGCGGCGCTGTCCGGCCCCTCGTTCGCCCAGGAAGTGGCGCGCGGCCTGCCCTGCGCCCTGACGGTGGCCTCGACCTCGCGCGAACTGCGCGACCGTGTGGTCGGCGCCGTCCACGGCGGCAACCTGCGCGTCTACGCCTGCGACGACCTGATCGGCGTGGAAGTCGGCGGCGCGGTGAAGAACGTACTGGCGATCGCGACCGGCGCCGCCGACGGCCTCGGCCTCGGCCTGAACGCGCGCGCGGCCCTGATCACGCGCGGCCTGGCCGAGATCACGCGCCTGGGCGAAGCGCTGGGCGCGCAAGCCTCCACCTTCATGGGCCTGACCGGCATGGGAGACTTGATCCTGACCTGCACCGGCGACCTTTCGCGCAACCGCCGCGTCGGCCTGGCGCTGGCCGAAGGCAAGCCGCTCGACACCATCGTCGCCGAACTGGGCCACGTCGCCGAAGGCGTGCCGTGCTCGAAGGCGGTACGCGAACTGGCCGCCAGGCTGGGCGTGGACATGCCGATCACCAATGCGGTGGCGGCGGTGCTGTTCGATGGCTACGATGCGAAAGAGATGGTGGCGCAGTTGCTGGCGCGCGATCCGAGGAACGAGTTGGCGTAAGCTCGACCGTAGGGTGGGCACGGAATGCCCACGCGGATCCGTGAACGGTGTTGGCTCGATTCGGGCCGCACCGCATACTTGAAGTTAGCGCCTACTAATGATCAGTCGGAGGCGTTTCGATATACCGAAGGCAGCAACAAAAATTGAGCCAACGTGGCTCGACGGTTCGCGTGGGCACGGAGTGCCCACCCTACGGCCGATACCGCGTTCATCATTGATGACCGATTGATCCAGCGTCGGTTGAACGCGCAGCCGACCGGAATCAGCCGCCCTGCCCGCGCGGGTCCCTGGTCGGGCCGCCGCTGCGCACCGGACCCAGCAGGATGGTCATCAGGGCTACCGCGTCGACGTTGGCGCGGATCGCGTGCGGTTCGCCGCCGGCCAGATACACCATTTCGTTCGGACGCAGGACGATCGTTCGGCCATGGGCGTCGAAGGCGATTTCTCCTTCCAGGCACAGCAGCGTCATCTCGCCTTCGACCCGGTGCTCGGGCATCGGCTTGTCCTTGGGAACGACCAATCGGATCAGTTCCATGTGTTCGGTCTTCGCCAGCGCGATCGACGTGAAATTGGCGATGTCGTCTTCGCCGCGTTGCAAGGCGATCCGTTCGCCCGATGCTGCGTGTTGCAAGGCCATGCCGCCTCCTTTTTACTCTTCTTCCGTATATGTCACGCCGCGCAGCCAGGTGACGAGCGCGAACGCATCCTCGAATCCGCGCGCCAGTTGCGGCACCAGCTGCTCCGGCTTGTTCAGGGCCAGGGGCACCTCGGTCCAGGCAAAAAAGCTTTTCAGCTTGATGTACTCGATGTGCGGGTGGTCCGCATCGAACCCCTTCGGCGGCCGCTGCAGGCTGTCTTCTTCCAGCAGGCTGCGGTAGGTCGCGCGCAGGTGTTTATTCTTTAATATTTTGGCGAACCCTGTCGCATCGTTGACGATGTGCTCGCGGATCGCCTTCAGGCGCGGGCTTGGGGGCAGGTATTCGCCGGCGCCGAAACCCAGGGTGCCGTCGCCCTCGATCTGGAAATAATAAGTCGGGCCGGCCCCGGCGCTCGGGCGGCGCTTGTCGTTCGGCGCGATGCCGGCCGAGAAGCGCGTCTTATAGGGCGTCTTGTCGTTGGAAAAACGGATGTCGCGGTTGATGCGGAACATCGCCTTCTTCGGGTCGCAGGCGGCGACCTGCTTGTCGAACTTCGCCAGTTCGCGGATCAGCTCGCTGACCACGTCATGGAACTCTTCGCGCAGGATGTCGTAGCGCGGTTTGTTCATGATGAACCAGGGGCGGGCGTTGTTTTCTTTGAGCTCGGTCAGGTATTGCGTCAGGTCACGCAGGTGCATGGAAAGTCCGGAAAGTGTAATGAATTAGTCGCTCTGGCGCGGGCGCTTGCCGACCGTGACGTCCACCGTCGCCTCCCGGTTCTGGCGCATCAGCGTCAGGCGCGCCTTGGCGCCCGGTTCGAGCTGGGCGACCAGGTTCAGCATGTCGCCGGTGCTGGCGACCGGCTTGCCCTCGACCGCGAGCAGGATGTCGCCCGGGCGCACGCCGGCACGGTCGGCCGGACCGTTGCGCACCACGCCGGCAATGATGGCGCCGCTCTTGCGCGCCAGGCCGAAGCTGTCGGCCAGTTCGGGCGTGATGTCTTGCGACTCGATGCCGATCCAGCCGCGCACCACCTGGCCGTGCTTGATGATCGATTCGAGCACCGTGCGCGCGGTGGAAACCGGGATGGCGAAGCCGATGCCGACCGAGCCGCCGGTCTGCGAATAGATCGCCGAATTGATGCCCAGCAGGTTGCCGTGGGTATCGACCAGGGCGCCGCCCGAGTTGCCGAAGTTGATCGCGGCGTCGGTCTGGATGAAATTCTCGAAATGGTTGATGTGCAGGTTGTTGCGTCCTACCGCGGAAATGATGCCCATGGTGACGGTCTGGCCGACGCCGAAGGGGTTGCCGATCGCCAGCACGACGTCGCCGACGCGCGCCTCGTCCGGCTGGCCCAGCACCATCACCGGCAGATTGCGCTCCTTGATGCGGATCACGGCAAGATCGGTCTCGGGATCGGTGCCGACGATTTTTGCCGTAGCCTTGCGTCCGTCGGCCAGGCCGACCTCGATCGCGTCGGCGCCTTCGACCACGTGGTTGTTGGTGATGATGTAGCCCTCGGCGCTGACGATCACGCCCGAACCGAGGCTGGCCAGCTGCTCCTGGGGCGGCAGGCGGTCGCCGAAGAAGCGGCGGAAAAAGGGGTCTTTCAGGATCGGATGCGCTTCGCGCGAAGCCTTGCTGGTCAAAATGTTGACCACCGCGGGCATGGCGCGCCCGGCCGCTTCGCGGTAGCTGCCGGCGGCCGGTACCGATTGCGCCTGCAGCACCGGCACCGTGCTGGCCTTCGGCCCGACCGGCACCTGGATGGGCGCACGTCCCAGCCAGTCAGGACGGAACACGGTGAGGACGAAATAGATCGCCAGCACGATCGTGACCGCCTGGGCGAACAGCAGCCAGAGCCGGCGCGCCGTGCCGGGCTGGCCTGTGTTGGGAAGATCTTTCACTGGGTCGGTCCAGGGCGGGCGGGATCGCGCAGCGCATCGCGGATTTCGCGCAGCAGCACGATGTCTTCGGGCGTGGCCGGCGCCTTGGCTGCTTCCTCGGGCATGACGCGCTGGCGCAGGCGGTTCATCAGGCGCACCATCTGGAAGATGATGAAGGCGAGGATGATGAAGTTCAGCAAGATGGTGATGAAGTTGCCGTAGGCGATCACGGCGCCGGCTTTTTTCGCTTCCGCCAGCGCCAGCCCATAGGCCTGGCCGTTCAGGGGAATATAGTAGCTGGCGAAATCGAGGCCGCCGAACAGGCGGCCGATGGGCGGCATGATGACGTCCTGGACCAGCGAATCGACGATGCGCCCGAAGGCACCGCCGATGATCACGCCGACCGCCAGGTCGATCACATTGCCGCGCATCGCAAATTTTTTAAACTCTTCCATCATCGCCATTGCGTTTCTCCTGTTTTTGATTAAGGTTCTTGTTGAAATAGCCAAAGCGATGATACCGCAAAGCCCTTGGATGCTGTACGCACGCGCCGGGTTCCACACCCGGCTGTCTACTCCGGATGCATGCCCTGCTTGCATGCAGGATGGCTGATCTGCAGCGCAGCATCGGTTGCCAACGGGACGCCTGTCCCCTTATTGCTGCGCACGTAATATTTTTTCTCCAATAAAGATTGCCATTCACATATAATTTTGTGTTGCTGCAAGCTCTTTATTGATTCTAAAGTTTCGTAATTTCACGGAGTGGGGTTGGTATGAGTAATGAAAAGCAGGTCGATTCAGGCCGGCGCGGCTTGCTCGTCGCTACATGCGCGGCGGGCGGGGTCGTCGGTGTAGCCACGGCAGGCGCCCTGGTCAGCACGTTCCAACCATCCGAGCGGGCCAAGGCGGCCGGCGCTCCGGTCGAAGTGGACATCTCGGACGTCAAGCCCGGCGAAATGAAGGTCGTCGAATGGCGCGGCAAGCCGGTCTGGATCCTGCGCCGCACGCCGGAAATGATGGCCAGCCTCCCGAAGAACGACGCGCTCCTCGCCGATCCGAACTCCGAGAAGATCTACCAGCTCGACATGCCGGAGTACGCGAAAAACGAATACCGCGCCCGCCCCGAGCACAAGGAAGTCCTGGTCACCGTGGGCATCTGCTCGCACCTGGGCTGCTCGCCCTCTTCCCGTTTCGCCGAAGGTCCGCAGCCCAACCTGCCCGACAACTGGCACGGCGGCTTCCTCTGCCCCTGCCATGGGTCGACGTTCGACCTGGCCGGCCGCGTGTTCCAGAACAAGCCGGCCCCGACCAACATGGACGTGCCGCCGTACATGTACCTGTCCGACAACAAGATCGTGATCGGCAAAGACGAAAAAGGGGAGGCATAACATGGGCGGCCCATTCAAGGAAACCAAGCTGCCGGCCACCGCGCCGGCCGGCCACCGCGCGCTGGCCTGGATCGACGACCGCTTCCCGCTGTCGAAACTCTGGTACGACCAATGGGGCCGCTACTACGCCCCGAAAAACTTCAACGTCTGGTACATCTTCGGCTCGCTGGCGATGCTGGTGCTGGTGCTGCAGATCGTCACCGGCATCTTCCTGACGATGCATTACAAGCCGGACGCGAACCTCGCCTTCGGCTCGGTCGAATACATCATGCGCGAAGTACCCTGGGGCTGGCTGGTGCGCTACATGCACTCGACCGGTGCCTCGGCCTTCTTCATCATCGTCTACCTGCACATGACCCGCGGCCTGCTCTACGGCTCCTACCGCAAGCCGCGCGAGCTGATCTGGCTGTTCGGCTTCGCGATCTTCCTGTGCCTGATGGCCGAGGCCTTCTTCGGCTACCTGCTGCCATGGGGCCAAATGTCGTACTGGGGCGCCCAGGTGATCGTCAACCTGTTCGGTGCGATCCCCGTCATCGGACCGGACCTGTCGCTGTGGATCCGCGGCGATTATGTGGTGTCGGACGCGACCCTGAACCGCTTCTTCGCCTTCCACGTCATCGCCCTGCCGCTGGTGCTGCTGGGCCTGGTGGCGGCGCACCTGATCGCGCTGCACGAAGTGGGTTCCTCGAACCCGGACGGTATCGAAGTCAAGGACACCATCGGCGCCGACGGCCATCCGGTGGACGCGATCCCGTCGCACCCTTACTACACGACCAAGGATTTCTTCGGCGTCTCGGTGTTCCTGCTGATTTTCTCGGCAGTCGTGTTCTTCGCACCTGAGATGGGCGGCTACTTCCTCGAGTACAACAACTTCATCCCGGCCGACTCGATGAAGACCCCGCCGCACATCGCGCCGACCTGGTACTTCACGCCGTTCTACTCGGTGCTGCGCGCCACGACCGCCGATTTCATGTACGTGCTGATGGCGGCGATTGCCCTGTATGTCGTGTTCATCTGGATGAAGTCGCGCCTGTCGTTCAAGGCCAAGGTGGCGATCGCCGTGATTGCCCTGCTGCTGATCGTCGGCATGCTGCCGCAGGTGCTGGAAGCGAAATTCTGGGGCGTAGTGCTGTTCGGCTCGTCGGTCGTGATCATCGCCTTCCTGCCGTGGCTGGACCACTCGCCGGTGAAGTCGATCCGCTACCGTCCGGACTGGCACAAGTGGGTGTATGCGCTGTTCGGCATCTCGTTCATCGCCCTGGGCTACCTCGGTACCCAGCTGCCGACCCCGGCGTACACCATCATTTCGCAGGTGTGCACCCTGTTGTACTTCAGCTTCTTCCTCCTGATGCCGTGGTGGAGCGCGGCCGGCCGCTTCAAGCCGCTGCCCAAGCGCGTGACTTTCCATCCGCATTGATCAACGGACAAGCCAAGGACAACCATGAACTTCACGAAGAAACTGATCGCGATCCTGGCGCTGGTGCCGGGACTGGCATTCGCGGCCGAAGGCGGCTTCCCGCTCGACCGCGCACCGGAGCGCCACGACATGGCCTCGCTGCAGAACGGCGCCAAGCTGTTCGTCAACTATTGCCTGAACTGCCACTCGGCCAGTGCGATGCGCTACAACCGCCTGCGCGACCTGGGCCTGTCGGAGGACCAGATCAGGAACAATTTGTTGTTCTCAGCCGACAAAGTGGGCGAGATGATGACGACGGCCATGCGCCCGGCCGATGCGAAAGCCTGGTTCGGCGCGGTGCCGCCGGATCTGTCGGTGATCGCCCGTGCGAAATCTTCGCCGGCCGGCAGCGGCGCCGACTACCTGTACACCTACCTGCGCACCTTCTACAAGGACGACACCCGCCCGACCGGCTGGAACAACATGGTGCTGCCGAACGTGGCGATGCCGCATGCCATGTGGCAGTTGCAGGGTATCCGTACAGTAAAAATGACGGAAGCGCCGGATCCTCACGACGCCAACAAGACGATCCATAAGTTCGCCGATTTCGAGCAGGTGACGCCGGGCACGATGAACGTCCAGGAGTTCGACACCGCGACTGCCGACCTAGTTGCCTACCTGAGCTGGATGGCTGAGCCGGCGCAAGGTACCCGCAAGAAACTCGGTGTTATCGTCCTGATTTTCCTGTCGATTTTCGCCTTCCTGGCCTGGCGTTTGAACGCTTCGTACTGGAAAGATGTGAAGTAATTCGTTTTCATTGCCCGCTTGGCTATAATACGGGCAATCATTTTTCGGGGTGAGTCGCTCGGCGCTTCACCCCTTTGTTTCTTAAGGAACTATAAACCATGATGGTTCTCTACTCCGGCACCACGTGCCCGTTCTCCCAACGCTGCCGCCTGGTCCTGTTCGAAAAGGGCATGGATTTCGAGGTGCGCGACGTCGACCTCTTCAACAAGCCGGAAGACATTTCGACGATGAACCCGTATGGCCAGGTGCCGATCCTGGTCGAGCGCGAACTGATCCTGTACGAATCGAACATCATCAACGAGTACATCGACGAGCGCTTCCCGCACCCGCAGCTGATGCCGGCCGATCCGCTGATGCGCGCCCGCGCCCGCCTGATGCTGTTCAACTTCGAAAAAGAACTGTTCGTCCACGTGCACGTCCTGGAAAGCGACCGCAACAAGACGAACGAGAAGGCCCACGACAAGGCGCGCGCCGAAATCCGTGACCGCCTGACCACGCTGGCCCCGCTGTTCCTGAAGAACAAATACATGCTGGGCGACGAGTTCTCGATGCTGGACGTGGCGATCGCACCGCTGCTGTGGCGCCTGGACCACTACGGTATCGAGCTGTCGAAGACGGCAGCGCCGCTGATGAAGTACGCCGAGCGCATCTTCTCGCGCCCTGCCTACATCGAAGCGCTGACCCCGTCGGAAAAGGTGATGCGCCGTTAATCGGTGACGTCGACATCGACAAGTTAGCGCAGCAAGGTATTGGCCCCACGCCACTACCTTGCTGTCGCACCTTGCTGACCCAGCACCCCTGATATCCCAGTTTGCGCCGCCTTTTGGCGAATCGCAGTAAACTGGCGTTCCGCGTATGCACGCCGAATAGCAAGGCCGGCATGTCCGCCTTGGCGGCCCGCCTCGCTGGACCAACAACACCCATTTGCACATGCCTGAGATTTCCACCAAGCCCTATTTGCTGCGCGCCATCTACGAGTGGTGCACCGACAGCGGTTACACGCCCTATCTTGCGGTGCGGGTCGACTCGGCCACGACGGTCCCGATGGAATACGTCAAGAAGGGCGAGATCATCCTCAACATCAGCTACGGCGCCACCTCGGGCCTGAAGATGGACAACGACGCGATCCATTTCCGCGCCCGCTTCGCCGGCGTGTCGCGCGAGATCTACGTCCCGGTGCAGAACGTGCTGGCGATCTACGCCAACGAGAACGGCCAGGGCATGGCCTTCGACGTCAGCGTCACGGCGGCCGAGATGGCCACGCCGGAAGAAGAAGCAACGCCGGCCCCGAGCCTGTCCGCCGTGCCTGCCAGCGCCAGCGAAGCGACGGCGCCAGAGGTGTCGCATTCTTCCGACGACGACAACAAGGAACCGCCGAAAAAAGGCGGCCGTCCGACGCTGACGCGGATTAAATGACGGTATAATCCCAGCCGTACAGATTACGCCGGCTTAGCTCATTTGGTAGAGCAGTTGATTTGTAATCATCAGGTGGCCAGTTCGAAACCGGCAGCCGGCACCAGAAATTAGCAGTGAAAACAATGCCTTACGTGCGATGCACGTGAGGCATTTGTCTTTGTGATCGGCGAAAAGTACACTTTCAGTACACTCAGCAATTACAGAGGCTTCATGGCAACCATCGTTCCTACCCCTTCCGGCACCTACAAAGCGCTCGTGCGCATGAAGGGTTGGCCAACCACTTCCAAGACTTTTCGGCTTAAACGCGACGCGGTGGACTGGGCACGCAGAACCGAAGACGAGATGGTTCGAGGCGTCTATATCTCGCGTAGCGGCTCAGAGCGGATGACCGCGCAGGAAGCCTTAAAGCGCTACCTGACAGAAGTCACGCCGACAAAGAAGCCGACTACCCAACGTAGCGAGAACGTCACTGCAGGGCACCTAGGGGCCTTCCTGGGCAAATACTCAATGGCCGCCTTGAGTAGCGAGCTTGTTGCCTCCTACCGGGACCATCGTTTGGCGTTAGGCAAGTCGAACAATACCGTCCGCATCGAGCTGGCAATGCTGAGCAACCTGTTCACTGTCGCTATCCAAGAATGGGGACTTGGCTTAACCCACAATCCGGTGTCGGCCATTCGCAAGCCCAGTCCAGGAAAGGGGCGGGACCGCCGGCTGAACGTCAACGAAGAGAAGCGTTTGCTCGACGCAGTCAGGCAACACAGCAATCCAATGCTAAGCTGGGTCGTCAGACTAGCGATCGAAACCGGCATGCGCCAGTCGGAAATCCTTAACCTGCGCTTCTCGGACGTTGATCTGCGTAGCCGAGTGGTCCGCCTGTCCGATACCAAGAACAATTCTGCCCGGACAGTACCGCTAACGGCAGCTGCGACGGCAGTCCTCAAAGAAGCAGTCGACAACCCGTTGCGCCCCCCGAACACCGACCTCGTATTTTTCGGTGAGCCTGGCAAAGACAGGGAGCGCCGACCATATCAGTTTGCGAAAATCTGGGGCGATATCAAGACTACGCTGGCTATAACCGACTTGCATTTTCACGACCTGCGACACGAAGCGGTCAGCCGCCTCGTTGAAGGCGGGTTAAGTGACCAGGAGGTTGCATCGATTAGCGGGCACAAATCGATGCAAATGCTTCGTCGTTACACTCACTTGCGTGCGGAGGATCTGGTGGCAAAGCTCGACGGACTAAGGAAGATTCACGCTGTCGTATTCGACGTTTACGGCACAATCGCTCAGATCAATGACAAGCGGAGCCCATTCTCTAAATTGCTAAAGCTCGGTGAAGAACGCGGCAGGCCCAGGACAGAGGAAGACGCTCGCATATTGATGGCTCGCAGTATGGACCTGCGCGATGCCGCCGCCGTGCTGCAGATCGAACTGGCCCCGGGCGAACTTGACGAGCTAGAACGCGATCTCAGCCGCGAGGTCGAATCCATCAGCCTTTATCCTGACGTGGTTCCCACAATTCGCGCACTCCAAGCACAGGGGATTAAGGTTGCGCTGTGTTCAAATCTCGCCGCCGCCTACGCCCCACCGATCCAGGCACTCCTACCGATGCCGCTTGACTACTACGGTTGGAGTTTCGAGCTGAACGTGATCAAACCGGAGCGAAAGATTTACGAGTATGTCTGTGAAGCGCTTGGATGCTCTCCACACCAGGTTCTGATGGTCGGAGACACTCAAGCCGCTGACGTGGACGGTCCTCGCGCGTTTGGTATGCAATCGATGCTGCTAAACCGTCGCGCTACGAGTTCGACGAAGAACCTCTTGAACTCCCTTGAACCGCTCATCGATCTCGTATAGGGCAGCACTGAGACAGCCAGTACCTCTGTTAGCTGGAGCACTCTGTCTCAAGCATTTCTCTAGATACTCGGAGGAAAAATCCAAACGGATCTTCCAGGTATGCCCGTAGCGGATCGGCCACGCCGCTCCCCAGAGCAATGGCTTCCAGTTCGCCCAACTTGACAGGATCAAACCGCAAATTTTCCCGTTCACGTTCGCGGATAGTAGCGACTAGAAGATCCCAGAGCCCAAGCTCTAAAAGCGGATTCTTCAAATTGTCCCTGCAGAGAGCCCAGAAAATTGCTTCGTAGAAGCCGTCGAGTAGATCGTCGGTTGCGCCTACTTTTGCTAGCTCAAACCGGGTAAGCCACATCCCAACAGCTTTTAGCAGCCAGTCGGAGTCAATGTCGTCGCTCTTTACGGCGAACAATCGCTGAGCAGCCTCCTGATCCCAGCGATGGTCTCGGTTTTGCCACAGAAGAAGCCACAAATCCCAGGGACCATTCGAAAAAAAGATCGCTGACCCTGGCGCAAGCTCCTCTACCCTCCTTAGCGTTTCGGCATCTGGACTTGCAGCACCGTCACGGTAACGGTACCAGCGCTTCGAGAAGACATGTTCGGTCACCCATCCTTTGGTGTCGCAGTACGTTTGCACGCGCCGAGCAACGGCGCCCGTAGTCGTCTCACCAAGGCTGAGGCGAACGTAATGAAACCAACCGACTGTCATCAGTTTGTCCTTTGCTCCGCGTTTTGGTCGGCCGGACCGGACGATACGAGGTGAGCCCGTTTTACCGATCTCGCGGTTGGACATGTCAGGCGCAGGTGTAGCGAAAGTCACTTTTTTTGGCCCCATTCCGAGCAATGCGTTCAAAGTTTAAGCTTAGTTATCGATGCCTTACGGTAACTTACGGGAGAACTTTAGCATGACAATCGAGGAAACTCTAATCGCGAAATACGGTGCTCTGCTGACGCTCGCCCAGCTCGCTGAAATCCTTTCACGTTCGACGGACGGCATACGCCTCAGTCTACGGGCCCAAAATCCATGGTCCGACAGAATCAATTCCTGCCGGCTCAAGGTAGGACGGCGCGTCTACTTTAGGACCTCTGGGATTGCTGAATACTTGGCGGAAGCGTAGGACAAGAGTGAACAGTAACGTCCTCGCATTGCTTCAGCGTCGAGCGGCAGAGGCAGAACTCCGGCAAGAGACAAGACAAGAGGCGTCCCGCGATGAGTTCATGTTCCTACCAGGTCTAGACGACTGGTTAAGGGCAATGCCGAACTCCATCGCCAGATCGTCATTGTTCGCCCCGATCGCACGAGGTAAGCCTGTTCACCAAGAACAGGTTGTACTAGTCAGCCGAAGTGATGCAGTCATCACCTATACCGGGTACCAACTTGATGAAGCGAAGGCCGACGCCTGGATGCAGCTCATGTATGAGGCTAGGTGCGAGCCGTTAGGACGGCCTGTAACGATCAATCGCGCGGCCTTCCTGCGGGCGATTGGCCGGAGGGGATGCGGACGGGACTACACGTGGTTGAAGGGCACAATGCTGGCGTTCATGACGGCAACGATCGTGATTGAGGTCAAGAGATCAGATGGCTCAAGCAAGTACCAGTTAGGGGGCATGCGTGCATTCCATATGCTTGAAAGCTTTGAATATGATGCAGAGAGTGAGAGCTACACGTTCATTGTAGACCCACGCTGGAAAACCGCTTTTGGTGGCAACGAGTACGCCTTGATTGATTGGAAAAAACGGCGCGACATCGCCCAAGGTCATGAGATGGCAAAAGCGCTACAGCGTTTAGTTGCTACCTCTTCAGACCAGGTTCAACGCTTTGCACTCGATTGGCTGAAAGAAAAGCTTCGATATGGTAGTCCGATGCGTAAATTCCGAAGCGCCTTAACAAAAGCCATGGACGAGCTCGATCGTGTCGAAGTGATTACGTGCGGGCGGATCGAACTCAGCACTAAAGGCAAACAGCAGGTTGTGTGGACGAAGTTAGGGAAAAGCCGGAACTGAAAGGCATCGTGTTTGCGTTCCGCTTACGTCGTGTTAGCGTTCCGCCTGATCGTGTTTGAGTTCCATATTGTCGTGTTTGCTTTCCACAGCGATCACCAAAAGCCGCATGGGCACGCCGTTTCAGGCTGTCTCGGCCGCCCCTACCTTATTCTTACCTTTTTTTACCCGAAACGGCTGTGGATAAACCTCGCCTACCGCTACGGCAAAGCATTGGACGCGATACAACCACTTAGAAATATTCGTTAGACACGCAATTTATCGATGAGATTACAAAAAAATTACAAAAAGGCTACAGACAGGCTACAAAACGACTACAAGGGGATTACAAAAGGATTACATCCAGATATCAATAAGATTGCATTCGGATACCAAAAAGATTGCATTAGGTATCAAATAGGTAGCAATAAGGAAGCAAAAAGGAAGCAAAAGGCAACGCCAGGCAACACAGAAGCAATGAGAAGAAAACGGGAGGCAGCGGGCAGCAGAACGGACAGCCTTCAAGCAAAAGCGCTCCGCTCAGCCAGACAAGCGGGCGTTTTCGCCGAAATAAATTTTGACCCGCATAACGCGTTTGTTTTCGACCTCACCCGTGGGGTGGCGGAATTAGACTGCAACACGCTGTTAGCGTTGGATTTACTTAGTGGAACATAAAGGGGGTATTGCGAACTATGAGACTTTTCCTGAGATGAGCCAGGACGCATGCGGCTTTCCCCGTATTACATTTTTTTGAAATGCACTGCGTTTGCAGTACACGTACGCAATACAGTTTTAAGGGAATATCATGGTAGCGAAACAGACTTACTCAGTTCGCCTGGACGAACAACAGCGGCGTCAGCTCGAGGATCGATCGGAAGCTCTTGGCCTGCCAGTCGGGCATCTTATCCGTTCCGCGATTAACGATTCTCTTCGCCAGCAAGAAGAAAAAGATTACCTAATGGAAGTGGAAAGTCGCATTTCTACAGCGATCAACAGGCTCGGACGCCAAGTGGAAAAAGATCGAGCTGAGCAGCAGGTTGTGATCGCTATGGTGGACTACTTGAGGGAGTGGCTTGCGTTCGCCTTGCCTCCAGTCACCCAAAAGGAAGCCGCTAAAGAAGTCCAGCGCGAACGTAACGCGGCGTTTCTGCGAGACCTACATTTGTTGATGGTCTCACAAGGCAGAGCACGACTAACGGCGTACATGGCTGAGAACGAGAGGAAGGTAGAGGCCTCCCCGGAATATTCTGAACAGTAAATGTGCCAAGAAGACCTAGCCAAGTACAGCCGAGCCAAGCTGGGCCACGATCGCCAAAGCGGTTAGCGAACGTAAACGTGTCAACGCCCTTTACGGCCACCCGCCCTAGGGTCTCGTAGATGAAATACGGCTTAGCGCGCCCAACAAAACCCTCTAGTTGCTCTGACGGCAACAGCCCGGTACACTGGGCCGTGCTGACGGTCCGCAATCGGCCAACAGCGGTCGTTCGTCCAAGATTAAAACGCAGGATATATTCGAACATCGCTACTCGGATGACACACAGATCGACCACAGGTTGTCTGTAGAGCAAGACGTTTAGCGGGCCGCAATACTCCCAAAAATCGAGAATAATTCGGCGGCATCAAGCGGTTTGAGAAGATGATGAGCAAAGCCAGCCTCTAGGGATTGGTTACGGTCTTGTTCTTGACCATAGCCCGTTACTGCGATTAGTACCGAAGCCGCAGTTCCCGGATACTCCCGAAGGCGCCTTGCCAGCTCATACCCATCGATCTCCGGTAAGCCAATGTCGAGCAGGCAGGCGTCGAATGCTTTGACAGCAGCACGCTTGAGAGCACTTCTCGGGTCATGCTCAACAGTCACAGTATGCCCAGCCGCTTCTAAAAGCATGGCGAGCGTCAACGCAGCGTCGACATTGTCGTCTACTACCAACAGCTGCAACGGTCGGTCCTGAGCAGGCAACGGTTGGTCCGAACGGCCTGTCGGTGCGATCGCGGCAGTTTCTTCCAGGTGAGGAAGGCATACAGTAAACTTGCTTCCGAAACCTAGCCCCTTGCTTTCGGCTTTAACTGTCCCGCCATGAAGCTCAACTAAATTTTTGACGAGGGCCAAGCCCAATCCCAGTCCACCTGATGTACGGTCAGACGTTACCTCGGCCTGCGAAAACAAGTCAAATACACGCGCAATTAGGTCGGGCTGCATACCAATACCGTTGTCTATTACGTTAACCATGACATGAGTATTGCGCGCTTCTGCTTTAACCTTTATCTCACCGCCGTCTGGGGTGTACTTGGCTGCGTTGTTCAGTAGATTAGCGATGACCTGCACTAATCGTTTACGGTCCCCTCTGACCAAAGTAGCACCAGGCGCCAAATGGAGCTGAAGGTGATGATGCCTGGCCTGCATCAGTGGTGTGAGTTGCTCGACTGCTTCGCCTACAACTTGCCGCACATCCAACGGTATTTGTTCAAGATTTACAAGACCTCTGCTGACACGCGAAACATCCATCAGATCATCGACCAAACTCTTCATATGCTTGATTTGTCTTAGAATAATTTCGCTTGTGTGCTGCACCCGGCTTCTGTCGAGAGCAACCATTCTCAGCAGCTCGGCGGCTGAACTAATCGGCGCTAATGGATTCCGGAGCTCATGTGCAAGCATTGCAAGAAATTCATCTTTTCGACGCTCGCCCTCCTTCAAACGCGCTTCCGCAAGTTTTCGCTGCGTTATATCGCTGGCTGACCCGATCCATTCGCGGATGTCGCCACTCGCGTCCAGCAGGGGAACGGCCCTTGAGAACGTCCAGCCCAGAGAGTCATCTTGACGTAAGACCCGATGTTCAAGTTCGAACACGCTTTTTCGATGTATGGCCTCTTGGATATGTTTTCGCGCTAGTTCAAGGTCGTCAGGATGGACATACTGCTCGATGTGGTATTCAGCCCAGCCTGTAGTGGTCTTGAGGAAGTTTCTACCGTCCAGTTCATGCATGTACTTCCAATCAGGACTCATACGGTAAAGGACATCGGAGGTCGCGGAAACATAGGCACTGAGTCGGCTTTCGCTATCGCGCAGCAACATGGCTGACCGCACTTGATCGGTCACGTCAATTGTTGTGTGAGAGATGCACACCAAGCTGCCTTCCTCATTGTAGATGGGCGTATTGGTGGCGCTCCAGTACATATCCTCGAACCAACTTTTTCCCTCCGCGTGCATCTCAATTGGATACCGCTGCGCCACCATTTTCTGGCTCTTACCAGTCTCGACCGCCATTGCGATTGAACGTGCAAGATCTTGTGCACCGGTGTCCGCATAATCATTTGGGTCGTTAGGGAACACAGCGAACAGTGGACGTCCCTCCACTTCCGCGCGCGTTCGCGAGACCGAGGAAAGAAAAGCGTCATTTACCGCAAGGATCTCAAGATCTCTAGTCGGTGCGAGAAGGCACTGACCAATAGGTGAGTGCTCAAAGGATGAGTAAAATATCTTGTCGGGAAGCATGATTTTCTGGTGGCGTAGCGCGTTGCGAGGTTGTTGCCTAAGCGCTTCTCATCTTACGAGACTTTCTTTAAATTGCCGCCTTAAACTTCGACTCGTCTTCAGCTATCAACAGGGATTTGCGCACAGCAAACGTCCGCTGTGGGTCGGGAGCGGACGTCAAGTCCAGCCCAGGCCCGCTGTCTAAACTTTCCCAACTGGCAACAACTCCGGTAGACTGATCGCCTAACGACTGTCTGCAACCGGCCTATTGTGTTGAAAAAGTCGGGCAGCAACTTTTATGGCCAGTTTTCGGTGGCATCGCAAGTCCAACTGACCCGCGTTCGTGCCATGGTGGCCGTTCTGCACAGTCGAGTTACCGATGTTTCTTTCCCGGCTGACACTAGAACGGAGTTTTTCAACACAATAGGCCAAAAGCGGACAGTCGTAACTCTGCAGACCTTCTGGCTCGGCGGCGGAAGCGACATCAGCGTCTGGACAGCGATCGCGCCAGCAGGTGGGAACTGGGGACTTGCGGCCATTCTGAAAGCGTTCAGGGGTCGGAAGCGGACGCTAGAAGAAGCCCGCTATTGGCCACAAGCGAACCCTCATATCTGGCTAAAGCACCGGCGACTCTAGGCGGGAAGTTCGGACGCCGTATATAGGACGGTATTAAGTTATCATTAGGAATTTATTAAAAGAATTCCCAATGTTAAACAATATGTTAGATTTCTCAATTTTGGGGCTTGATTATGGGCGAACGTTATCTAGGGACCTACGGCGAACGCGACCATCCGCACCATACTGGCGAGTTAGTAGTCGACGGAAAGGAGACAAGGTTGAAGTTCATCGGACAAGGTCTCGAATCGCTTCACAATGCTACAACTATTTATGGAAAAACCGAAAAAAATGAGAAGGTAAGCTGCTTAGATTGTTTTGTAACAAAAACCGCAAGACCATTTTTTGATTCTGGCGAGCATTTTGAACGCTTGGAAATGTTGCCTAACTTCGTCTTAATCGGCAAAGAACATATCGACCCTACTCAACCAGTAGTGCAAGCGGCCCGCTTCAAATTTACCGATACAAAACTCTTCTTCGAAGATCGTAACGCATTCGGCGCAATGTTCAAAGTAAGCGCTGAATTACAATCACTTTTCGATACTCGGCTTCCTCCAGTGCAGCGAACTGCTGGGAAGGACTCGCTCTTAAGTTATTTTTCCGGGGATTTCAATATCGTTAAGTGCGAAAACGATTTAGGGATCTTCTCTGCTGGTTATAGTTTCAACGTTGAATCAGGGTCGCCTTTCACCTACGACATCGACCTAACTTTGAAGTTCAACGAAGCAATCCATTTTCATGAATGCTTGCGACGAATCAGCGCAATACGGCGGTTTTTTACAGTCCTAACCGGCAGGCCACAAGCATTCCTGCACCAAGAGTTAGTAGTTAGCTGCGCCACTGCATCGGGCGATTCGTCGGCTACTCCTTTGCGCATGCATCTTGCTAATCCCCCGTCTGGCCCCTCCACTCCGGCTTCTAAATATTTCATTGACGCGCCCATCCACCCTCACAACGAGAACCAGCCGTTTGCCTGTGTGATGCGAGATTGGCTCTCCGTAGACGAAGCGCGGCATATGTCGCGCAGACAATATGTCGAGTGCGTCGAAGATGAAACCCGCTACACAACTGGCCGACTAGTAGCAGCGGCGAATATGTTTGACACTCTTCCGGCTGACGCGCTTCCGCCAGACGTAACCCTGCCCGAAGATTTCGAGAATGCAGTTAGCGAATCAGTAGCCATCTTCGAGAGCTTGCCAAAAACTGATTTTCGGGATTCGATGTTAGGCCATTTTAAGCGGCTTAAGAAGCCCTCATTGCCCGCGAAGGTATATTACCGATCGTCCTTAATCTGCTCACGTATGGCAGAGCCGTTGCCCAATTTAAATGATGTACTGCGGATAGGTTGCCGTTTCCGCAACTTCCTTGTACATGGTGATCCAAAATTTCCATATCGAAAATACGAGTCACTTCTTCCGTTTTTAACCGATACCCTAGAATTTGTGTTTGCTGCTTCTGATCTGATTGATGCGGGGTGGGACATCGAGCAATGGTGTGTAGACAACATTTGGGGTAATCATAAATTTACGATTTATCGACGCGATTACCCGCAATGGATCGAGGTGTTCATGACAGCAAAGAATGGGCCGTAATTAGTTGAATAACTTGCCTTTTAGCTGCTCTAGTCGTAAGCAGAAGCTACTTTGTTCGCTGTACGCTGTCGGCCAGTAGCAGACTTCGCACTCCACAATTGCCGCCGCCAAGCTCTGTGCTGTCCTGATATCAACAATTTTTCGAGGTAACTCGATGAGTCACAGGTATGCAATAGCAGTTTTCTTAGCAGTCCAATGTGCACCGGCTTTCGCAACGCCAATCGTCGAGATAAAGCGGATCGTTGGGAAACCGGAAGCCGAAACATCTAAGGTACTTGGCCCGTCAGCAAAGTGCGAAGCGATCAAGCAAGGCAAAAGGTGTACTTATCGAAACGGTCAGGTCGAAGTCGTCTTCATCGGCGGAAAAGCTGACTGGATGACCATCAACGGTTTGAGTCAGACGAAGTTTTCCCCGTCTGCCTTAACTGCAATCGGCTTGGAGGAACGTGAGCCGACTGTCCGCACTCCTTTCCTCATGCGCTGGGAGCCAACTCAGGGCTTCAAGTCAGTGTCGATTTTCAAGGGCAGTACAGGCGTTGATTACGCGTACATAAAGTCCAAAACGCAGTAAATCCTAGGAGCGCCTAACAAAGCCCTTCGGTTTTTCTGAGAGAAACAAAACCGTGCACCGGGTTATTTAGAAGGCCCGCGTTCGGTGAGGAGAAGACGATGGCGGGTTGTCTTCAATCGGAGCGACGCCTATGCTAATCCGCCTCCGGATCGTCCCTCAAGGCCTCTTCCAGGGCCTCGTTCGGAGTCATTACACGCACACCTATCAGCGCCAGGTCGGCCTTGCTTCCAAGGATCCCGCGGGGCTGAGTCTTTGAAGCTCCATCGGAAGTCACCAAGATCGCCCGGCACATGAACGCGGTTAGGAGGATTTCGACGTCGTTCTCTTGGGAGGTGGTCTTGACGCCATTGGGGAAAACGATGCGACCGATCTCAGCTCGCTTTTGCTCTTCGAACTCGGGCGATCCTCTAAGCTCCATCCAGATATGTTCCTCTGCCTTTTGAGCCCGGAGCTCGCAGCCGGCCGAGGCCTCGTCATAAGCTCTACGCGAGTAGTCGATCCACACCGCGCCTGATCTCGCCAGATCCTCCAAACGATTGAGATCCGGATTTGCCTGCCTGGCGTTCACCGCGTTGGCATCCAAATGAAATACCTTCATGCTGTGCCCCCTGCCAAGAAAGCACAACTATAAGGGAGGGTTAAGGCGGTAGCAACGGCCGGTTGAATCCGCCGTGGATAGCGGATGTACGGGGCCCAATCCGAGCATTAAGATAGCGGCCGTGTTCGCAGACGGACTGATGCCATGGCCCAAGCACTTCTTCCCGAAGACCTTTGGTCGCTTATAGCAGCCCAGCTCCCGCTCATCGCCGATCTGCGAAGAACGGACGGCTACGTATCAATGGTCGCCAGACTCTAATCGAATGCCGTTGTCCTCAAGACTGGAAGACCTTGGGAATATTCCTCGGGACTCGGCTGCGACAGTGGCATGACATGGCCACTCCACCGAAGGTACGATTCCAGTACAACAGTCAGTTCGGATCAACTTCGCTAGTTTACGTTAAGTTACTGTTCTTAAAGTACTTTTACCTACGCTAGAATACGGTATAATTACCTTAATAATCAAAGACATACTGTTTCCTCTGCTAATTTGTAATCATCAGGTGGCCAGTTCGAAACCGGCAGCCGGCACCAACTATCAGTAAAAAGCAGTCCGCGCAAAAAGCCCAGCCTCCATGGCTGGGCTTTTTGTTTTCCGGTCCATGCCAATGTCAACTCATGCAATTTTTCGTGAGCATTCATCGTTTCTTGGCGGATATACTTGGTCGCTTACCTTATCTGGATTCCTGCCGACCATGAAGAAAACCTCTGCCATCGCCATCGCCGCCGCAGTCGCCACCAGCCTGGCTTTCAGCAGCTATGCAAGTCCGTACTGGACCCTGCACCAGATGAAGGCGGCGATCGAAGTCAAGGATGCCGACCGCTTGTCCGAACATATCGATTTCCCGGCCCTGCGCGAGAGTTTCAAGGGCCAGATGATGACGATGATGAACAAGCGGATGGCCTCGCCCGAGATGGCGAACAATCCCTTCTCCGGCATCGGCCAGATGATGGCCGTCGCACTCATCAATCCGCTGATCGACGCGGCCGTCTCGCCGGCCGGTGTGCTGGCCATGATGGAATCAGGGAAGGTAAGGCCTGCAACGCCAGGGACGCCGAAGGCGGATCCGGCCGCATCAGGGGAGCCGGTGACGCAGGAGAAGCTGGATTACTCGGTCGATTACCAAGGCTGGAACAAGGTCGCGATTTCCCGTCCCGGCCAGGATACCGGCCGCTTCATCCTCAAGCGTACCGGCCTCTGGAGCTGGCAGCTGAGCGCCCTCGAGCTGCCCAGGTCGGTACTTGAATCGGATACGTGAATCCGCATCGGGACGCTGTCCTGCCCTCGGCCAGGCGCCATCCCGAATCGCCGTGCTCCGACACTCGCCCCGCACCATTTCCTGGCGCGGCGCGCACCAATCCCGTGCGCCATCGGCATGCCTTTTCCTTCCTGCCGGGCATTGGAGGCGGCACGTTTCTTGCTGAGTTCATGGCAATGAACGTCCGCGCGCCCTGCCCCACTGTTAGCGGTTTCAGCGTGCGCTGGAGACTGGCTTCGGCGGACGTTTGTAAGTAATTACGAGGATATTGCCCGGCTTGCGTGGCCATACCAGCCTGCTGCGTGCCCGAAGCCAACCAGGAGCCATCATGCCGATTTCCCTGCGCCGTTTTGTCCCGATCGCCGTCATCGCCGCCGCGCTGTGCGTCACCATTGTCAGTGCTTCCGCCCCTGCCCCGGATCCTGGCGTGCCGCACCTGATCCATGCGTACGAGGGCTGGGTGGCGCTGGGCGTGGTCGTGCTGGCGCTGGTCGGCGCCGGCGTGCTGGTGCGCCGGTCGCTGCGCCGCTGACGGCATCTGTCCACTCCGGTCTGGCGGACGGTTTCGGGCGCTTCGGTCCCCATATCGCGCAGCCTGTCGCATCGGTGGTGCCATGCCGGGGAGGTCGATCTACAGTGCAAGCATTCCAACATGCACGGAGACGACCATGAACAAACTGCTCGGCGCCACCCTGATGGCTTCCACCCTGGCGCTCTGCGCCGGCACCGCTTGCGCGGCCGATGTGATCCGCGAGGCGCGCACTGTCGATGCCCGCGTCACGCGCGTGAAACTCGATGGCGTGGTCGACCTGGTCCTGCGCCAGGGCGCCAAACCTGCGCTCGTGATCTCGGGCGAACGCGGCGACGTGGCGCGCGTGACGACGCGCCAGCATGGCGATACGCTGGAAATCGATACCGAAAAACGCAGCAGTGACAGGCGCGGCAACAAGGAGCCGAAGCTGCGCGCCGAGCTGACCGTGCCGAACCTGGCCGAGTTCGTCTCCGAAGGCGTGGGCGCGAGCACGGTCAGCGGTTTCGGCGGCGAACGCATCGTATTGGCGCTCGACGGCGCGGGCACGGTCACCCTCAACGGGAATTACCGTAACGTCGATGTGCGCCTGGGCGGGGTCGGCAGCATGTCGATCGACGCCGGCCGTGCCGAACGCATGGACCTGGCGCTGCGCGGCGCCGGCCAACTGGCCGTGGCGGGCCAGACAAAGACGCTGCGCGCGACGCTGGCGGGCGTGGGCAATCTCGACGCCGAGAAACTGCGCGCCGACGTTGTCGACCTCGACATGAGCGGCCTCGGCGGCGCGACCGTGTATGCCAGCTCGGCGGCGAACCTGAACCTCAGCGGCATGGGGTCGGCCACGGTGTACGGCAAGCCGGCGCAGCGCAAGGCCACGACCGAGGGGCTGGGCAAGGTCAGCTGGCGCTGAGGCAGCGCTCGCGGCAGGAAGCGCATCGCTGCCGTCGCGTACGCAAGGCGGCGCCGGCTTCCTGCCGGGACAGGCGCCGACGCGGCGCGCTTACTTGATCACCGCTTACTCCGTGACCGCCTATTTGATGACCGTATTGTTGCGCACTTCCTTTACGCCCTTGACGTCGCGCGCAAGCTGCACGGCCTTTTGGGCGCTTTCGCGCGATTCGACGAAGCCGCTCAGCTGCACCGTTCCCTTGAAGGTCTCGACCTGCACTTCGGTGGCCTTGACGGTGGGATCGGCAGCGAATGCGGCCTTGACCTTGCTGGTGATGACGGCATCGTCGATGTATTCGCCGGTGCCCTGCTGGTGGGCGGTCGGCGCGCAGGCGGTGAGGGACAATGCGGCGGCGGCGACGAGGATGGCGGTGAAACGCTGTGCAATTTTCATGGCAACGCTCCCTTCGGATGAGACGGTATCGTCCCATTTTCGGGTGAGCTTGTCGACGCGATTCGATATGGAACAAAGGTGCCCGGACGGACGCGGCCTCAAGGCGTCTTCGCGAGTGACGCGATCGCAACAGCCGATGTCCCGGCGGGCGCGGCCGGGCGTAGGGCCACCTTTCCGTCCACCAGATCCTTGCCGATGACCAGGCGCAGGTCGGCCGGCCGGGTGCTGCCGACCTGGACCACAGGCACGCCATCGAAGCGCGCCGCCAGGCGCTCGGCCGCATCGCGGTAGGCGGCCTGGTGTTCGATGCGGGTGTGGCGCACCTTGAAGCCTTGTTCGTTGCTCAGTCGCGTGACGCGCAGTCCGTCGCCGCCGACCTGGCGCGACAGTGCGCGCGCCATGCCCGTCACGCCATTCCCATTGCGTATTTCAAGCAGCACGGGCGCCGAACCGCCGGGCGATGCGGGTGGCGCCGGCGGCAGGCCGCCCGGCAGTTCCTGCGCCAGTGCCTGGACCAGTGCGCGCTGCGACGGGATGCGGCGTACCGTCAGGATGCCGTCGGCGCCCGTGAGCACCTGGGTTGCGGCCCATTCGGGGTGGGGCCGCGGCGCCTCGACCGCGGCCTGGATTGCCGCCACCGCGCTGCCGCCGGCGGCAGCGTAGTCGCTGCGGAAGTCATGCTCGCGCAGCGCGCTGGCCTGGCGGAACATCATGTCGGCGCGCTCGTCCTGGCCCAGCCGGCGCAGGGTCTCGCCCAGGTTTTGCCAGGCGCGGTGGTTCAGCGGATCGAGCAGGCAGGCCTTTTCCAGCGCGACGACGGCCTGTTGGTAATCGCCGCCCAACAGGTAGGCGTAGCCGAGATTGGCGAACAGGTAGGCGTTGGCGGGGCCGGACGACAGCGTCGCGTCCGCGGTCAGCGCGCGCCAGATCGGAATGGCCTGGGCGTAATCGCCCTGGCGTGCGAAGGCGGCCGCCAGGGCATTGCGGGCCCGAACATGGAGGGGATCGGCGGCAAGCGCCGCGCGGTAGGCCTGGACCGCTTCATCGTAGCGGCCCGCAAGGTGATGCGCGCGGCCCTGGTTGTAGGCGCTGTCGGCATCCGGTCCCTGGTGCGTGTCGGTTTGACGCGCGACGTCGGCGCAGGCCAGCAGCAGCATGCCGGCGCCGAGTACCGAGATTTTCTTGAGAATCTTGCGTGGTTTCATGTCGATACTCCTGTGATTCAGCGCGCGGCAACGGCGGCAAGCGTCCGGCTGAGCTGCATCGCCGCCGGTCCCAGCAATACCATCAGCAGCGTCGGGAAGATGCAAAAGATGAGCGGGAACAGCAGCTTGAGGCCAATCTTGGCGGCGCATTCCTCGGCCAGCGTGCGGCGCTTGTTGCGCAGGTTCTCCGAATACACGCGCAGCGAGTCGCCCACGCTGGTGCCGAAACGCTCGGACTGGATCAGCATCGCCACCAGTGTGTCGACGTCGTCGACGCCGCTGCGCAAGGCGAAGTTACGCAGCGCCTTTTCCTTGGTGAAGCCGGCGCGCATTTCCATCAGCACGATTTGCAATTCCTGGGCCAGCGTGACGCTTTTGATGTGAATCTCGCCGGCCACCTTGACAAAGGCGCGCTCCAGGCTCAGGCCGGCCTCGACGCAGACGGTCAGCAAGTCGAGCGCATCGGGCAGGGTTTCGAAGATCTCGCGCTTGCGCCGGTTCGCAAGGCGATCCAGGGCCATGTTCGGCGAGTAATAGCCGACCGTTGCGCTGAGCAGCAGCAGGAACATCAGTTTGCCGCCCGAGAGCACGATCACCGACAGCGCCACCAGCGTCCCGACAATGGCCGGCCCCAGCAGCGCCAGCGCCGTCTTCGATGCGAAGAAGAGGGTCGGCGCCACCGGATTGCGCCAGCCGGCGTTCATGAAGCGGGTGCGCAGCGCGGATTTCTCCCAGCCCTCTTCCGGAATCGAGAGCTTGGTCAGCGGCTGGCTGACCTTGGCCACTTTCTCGACCCAGCCGTTCGATTCGAGCTGGGTGGTTTCCGACTTGCCGACGGAGCGGCGCAGCCTGGCGCGCAGGGCCTCCGGCGCGAACAAGGCCATCGCCAGCCAGGCCAGGGCGCAAACGATCGCGAAGACAAGCAGGAGGAAGGATAGTTGGGCGGCATTCATGACGATTCCTCAGATCCGGATGCGGATGATCTTGCGCAGCCAGATGACCCCGAACAGGATCATCCCGGCCGCGTACCACAGCAGGCGCACGCCGACCGGATCGGTCCACAGCATGCTCACGTATTTCGGATTCACCGCCACCAGCACCAGCATGACCGCGAACGGCAGCAGCCCGAGGATCCAGGCCGACATGCGTCCTTCGGCCGACAGCACCCGCACCTGGGCCGCGAGCTTCAGGCGGTCACGGATGATCTGGCTGATATTGCCGAGGATCTCGGCCAGGTTGCCGCCCGATTCGCGCTGGATCAGCACCGCGATGATCAGGTAGCGCAGGTCGGTCAGCGGGATGCGCGCGGCCATGTTGTGCAGCGCTTCGCCCATCGGCACGCCGTAATTGATCTCCTCCCGGGCGATGCGGAATTCCCCGCTGAGCGGTTCGGGCAGTTCGTTGCCGACGATTTGCAGCACGTTGGTGAAGGAGTGGCCGGCGCGCAGTGCGCGTGCGATGAAGTCCGCCGCATCGGGCAATTGGTGCTCGATGCGCCGCAGGCGCCGGGTGCGTGCGCGCCGTACCAGCATCCAGGGCGTCGCCAGCGCCAGCAGCGCAAGTGCCAACCGCGCCGGTAGCGGCAACGGCCAGCGCGCCGCCAGCAGCAGGGGAAGCAGCATCGCCGCCAGCGAGCAGCCGATGAAGCGATCGACCGTCAGTTTGCTGCCGGCTTGCACCAGCAGCGTATCGAGACGGTGTGCGGCGGAGATCCTGTGCAGCAGGCGGTCCAGTCCGTCGTGGCTGCTGAAGCGGCGCTGCTTCAGGATCGAAATGCGCTCGCCCGAGCGTCCGGTCCCGCCCGACATCACCTGCAGCCGGCGCGCC
The DNA here is from genome assembly GCF_042647645.1 of Massilia haematophila. NCBI lineage: Bacteria > Pseudomonadati > Pseudomonadota > Betaproteobacteria > Burkholderiales > Oxalobacteraceae > Massilia > Massilia haematophila. The sequence continues at coordinate 3,989,608 of NZ_JBHRVV010000001.1, forward strand.
ACGCGCTGCGCCGCCTTGCCGTGGGTGCTCGACCACCACAGCCAGACGCCTTCGATCAGGAGGATCACGGCGGCAAACAGGAACACGACAAAGCTGTAGAAAAGGAGATCCATTGCACGGCTCCACTGCAGGCGCGGCCTGCCGGTTCATTGATAGATGCGGTCGGGGTCGAAGGTATCGTCGGGGATCTCGGCGCCGTACATCTTGAGGCGGTCGGCGAAGCGCGGGCGCACCCCGGTGGCGCTGAAATGGCCGAGCACCTTGCCGTCGCGGTCGACCCCGGTCTGCTCGAAGCGGAAGATCTCCTGCATCGAGATGATGTCGCCTTCCATGCCGGTGATTTCCTGGATGCTGACCACCTTGCGGCAGCCGTCGATCAGGCGCGAGGCCTGCACCACCACCGTCACGGCCGAGCAGATCTGCTGGCGGATCGCGCGCGGCGTCAGGTTCACGCCGGCCATGCCGACCATGTTCTCGAGCCGCGCCAGCGCGTCGCGCGGCGTGTTCGAGTGGATCGTGGCGAGCGAGCCTTCGTGGCCGGTGTTCATCGCCTGCAGCATGTCGAGCGCTTCCGGGCCGCGCACCTCGCCGAGGATGATGCGGTCGGGCCGCATGCGCAGCGAGTTCTTGACCAGCGCGCGCTGGGTGACCTCGCCCTTGCCCTCGATGTTCGGCGGGCGCGTCTCCAGGCGCACCACGTGCGGCTGGCGCATCTGCAGCTCGGCCGCGTCCTCGATCGTGACGATGCGCTCGGTGGCCGGAATGAAGCCCGACAGCAGGTTGAGCAGCGTGGTCTTGCCGCTGCCGGTGCCGCCCGAGATCAGGATGTTGATCTTGGCGATCCCCAGCCCCTCCAGCACCTTGATCATCGGCGGCGTCATGCTCTTGTAGTCGAGCAGGTTCTGCACCGTCAGCGGCGCCGCGCCGAAGCGGCGGATCGACAGCAGCGGACCGTCGACCGCCAGCGGCGGGATGATGGCGTTGACACGCGAGCCGTCGGGCAGGCGCGCGTCGACCATCGGGCTCGATTCGTCGACGCGGCGGCCCACGCGCGAGACGATCTTCTCGATGATCTTCATCAGGTGCGCGTTGTCGTGGAAAGACACGTCGGTCAATTCCAGCTTGCCGCGCCGCTCGACGTAGACGCGGCTGGCGGTATTGACCAGGATGTCGGACACGCTCGGGTCGTTCAGGAGCGGCTCGAGCGGGCCGAAGCCGAGCATCTCGTGCTGGATGTCGAGCACCAGGTTGTGGCGCTCGTGCTGGTTGAGGACGATGCGCTCTTCCTCGATGATGCGCTGGATCAGCAGGGCCAGCTCGTGCTTGAACTGCTCGGCGGTCAGGCGCTTGAGACGCTCCAGGTCGATCCGGTCGAGGATCATCTGGTGCATCGTCTTCTTGAGCTCCTGGTAGGCGCTGTTGCCGGCTTCGGCCGGAAGTACGCCGGAGCGGCGCTCGTCATCGGATACGGACAGGCGTTCACGCAGCGACATGGCTTCTCCTTTCAGTAATCGGTATCGCCGCGGCCGAACAGGCGATTGAACAGGCCGCGGCTTTCGGGCGCGCGGCGCGCGGTGACCAGTTCGACCAGGTCGGCCAGGCTGCGCGCCGCCGCGCTCGCGCGCGACAGTTCGAGCACCGGCACGCCCTGGTTGACCGAGTCGGTGACGGCGATGTAATCGTTGGGCACGGTGTGCACGACTTCGCAGCCGAGCGCCGCGTGCAGGTCCGGCAGGCGCAGGCGCCCGCCCTTCTCGTAGCGGTTGACGATCAGGCGGATGCTCTCGTTCGGATAGCCGAGCGAGCGGAAGATGTCGAGCAGGCGGCGGGCATCGCGGATGTCGGGCAGCGCCAGCTGCAGCACCGGATAAATGGTGTCGGTGCTGTCGAGCGCGCGCAGCGACACGGCGTCGATCTGGCGCCCGACGTCGAGCACGATGTAGTCGTAGTGCTGGCGCGCCACGCGCAGGATGGTGTCCATGTGCTCGGGCTTTGCCTCCTTCGCCTGCGACGGGTCGTCGGCCGCGGCTAGCACCCCGAAGCCGTGCGTGACGTGCACCAGACAAGAATCGAGGAAAGGCCCGTCGACGCGCGCGATCTGCTCGCAGACGTCGGACAGGGTCATGGTCGGCTTCTGGTCCGAGACATACAACGCGGCGTCGCCGAACTGGCCGTGCAGGTCGATCAGCAGGACCTTCTTCTCGGCCAGCGTCGCCAGCGCGTAGCCGAAATTGGTCGAGATGAAGGTCGCGCCACTGCCGCCTTTGCAGGCAATGAAGGCCAGCACCTTGCCGTCGCGCAGTTGGGCAACCCCGGCGGCGGTCGCGATGCGGTCCATCGCCTCGTGGAAGGCGCGGTGCACCAGGGGCAGCTGCAGCACTTCGCGCACCCCGGCGCGCATCGCCCGGATCAGGAGCTCCGGGTGATGCTCGCCGGTGAGCAGCATGAACTGCGCTTCCGGATATTGGCGCGCCAGGCGCTCGAGCAGGTCGGCGTCCTCGGCACTGCCGGCTTCGGCATCGACGATCACCAGGCCCGGCGCGTCGGCCACCGGGCGGTCGAGTGCTTCGCGCATCGACACGCGGCTGGCGGCCACGTTCAGCGGCGGCACGCGTGCCGCGCCCTGCGAGGCGATTTCGGCATACAGCAGACTGTCGCGGCTGATTAAAAGGGCTTTCATGACGATCCTCGTCGAGGCTCAGGTTATCGGTGGCGGAGGTAGCGCGCACGGCGCAACGGACAGGAACTCGAATGCGGCGCAGCGGTGCTCACTGCCCGTTGCCGAGCGTCTTGACCAGCGGCGAGACTTCGGATTGCGGCTGGGCGAACGAACGCTGGTAACGGGCATGCGCGGCTTGCGCGGCCGCGCCGTCGATGCCGGTGGCCGGATTGACATTCGCCGCGCCGCGCGGATCGATCGTCTGCGCCGCCACGTTGGCGCGCACCGATGCGCCAAACTGGCGATCGAAGCGCGGCGTGGTCGCGCAACCCTGCACCAGCAGCAGCGCCACGACACATGCAATGGTCTTGTAGCTAGCCATGACCTTCTCCTATTTGAGTTCGAAACCGTCGACGCTCTGGGCCGGCGGTGCGCTACGTTCGGGCAGCTTGGCCGGGCCTTCGAGCCGTCCGCCGAACATCAGGGCGGCGCGCGAAGGCGCGTCCACGCCATCGGTCGGCAGGGCATAGCCGGTGGCGGTGAGCGGCTTGACCAGGCGCGCCGTGATCACGAACACCAGCTCGGTACGATCCTGCTGGAAGTCGGTGCTGCGAAACAGTGCCCCCAGCACCGGCAGCTCGCCCAGCACCGGCACCCCCTTCAGGTTGGTGACGAGGTTGTTCTTGATCAGGCCACCGATGACGAAGCTCTGGCCGTCGTACAGCTGGACGGTGGTGCTGGCGCGTCGTGTCGTCACCACCGGCAGGATGGCGCCGCCGGTAAGGCCGGTGGCGCTGATGCCGATGCCTTCGCGCGACAGTTCGGATACCTCGGGCGCTACGCGCAGGTTGATGCGGCCGCCGCTGAGCACCGTCGGCGTAAAGCGCAAGCCGACGCCGAACTCTTTTTCTTCGAGCGTGACCTTGTCCCTTTCCTGCGACACCGGAATATAAAACTTGCCGCCGGCCAGGAAACTGCCTTCCTGGCCGCTGATCGCCATCACGTTCGGCTCGGCCAGCACGCGCACCAGGCTGTCCTTGGTTTCGCTATCCAGGACGAAGCCCTTGTCGCTGCTGCGGCCGGCGGCCAACCTGGAAGCGGCGTTCCCGGTCAGGAAATTCGAAACCAGGGCGGCAGCCCAGCTGCCCGAAGTGAAGCGCCAGCTGGCGCCGGCCTCGAGCCGCTCCAGCAAGGACTTCGACACCTCGGCGACCTTCACCTCGAGCTGCACCTGCTGCGGCGCGCTGACGCTCAACAGGTTGACCACGCGCAGGTTGGCGGCACTGGCGTTCGCTCCGCCGCTTCCGGCCTGCTCGGGTGCCAGCTCTTTCGGCACCGCGCTCATCGGCCGGAGGGGCTTGCGCACGTAGGCCAGCGCCAGCTCGGCGGCGCGGGCGGCGGCGGCGGCGTCGGAGACGGTGCCGGTCAGGACCAGCGAGTCGGCCGCTGCCAGCACGCGGATGTCCTTCTCTTCCGGCATGACGGCCGCCAGCATGGCCTGCAGCGCGGTGGGATCCATGGCCACCGTGATGTCGAGCACGCTGCACAGGCCGCTGCGGCCCTGCACGATCATGTTGGTGGTGCCGACGTCGACCCCGGCGATGTACATGGTATCGGGCGCCACCAGCATGGCCTGGACCACGGAGGGGTTGCCGACGCTGCGGTTCTGCACCGGCTCCGGCAGGCGCATCAGCGTCGACTTGCCCATCTGGAGCGCGACCTGCGCCGGGCGCGCGGCTTCGCCCTTGCAGCGTGGACCGACTTCGGCATGCTCGCCGGCCACGGCGGGGGCCTCGGTTTGCGCTACCGGACGCGCCGCCTGGGCGGCGCCTGCCAGCGCCAGCGCCATACCGCTGATCGCGACGCGGCATGCAAGGCGGGATTTGTTGGGACTCGTGTTCATGGTTTCACCTGGCACGCGAAGGGGATCAGAAGCATTCCTGCGAAGACTGCAGGCCGTTGATGACGCTGACGCAGTTGCGCCGTACCGGCGGCGTGGCGACACGGTGCACGGCCGGCTTGTCGGGGCGGCGCGGCGTGGCCGTCGGCTTGGCCGGTGCCGGCTTCACCGGCGCCGGCGCGGTGCCCGGCAGCAGCGTGAGCTTGGTGGCGCCGTCGGTCTGGGCCGATTGCGGATCGACCTGGTTGCGCAGGGCCAGCGACAGGGTGCCGACGCTGCGCGCCAGGTCGAGCTTCTCGGCCTGTTCCGGCGTGACCTCGAGCGTGACGGCATTGACCACGCGCGGCTTGGTCTCGTCGCGGTTGACTTCCTGGGCCACGGCCAGCACCAGGATCCGTTCGAGCACGATCTTCGAGATGTCCTGCTCGCGCCCGCCCGCTCCCGGGACCGGATCCTTCTGGGTGCTGACGATGATGTCGACGTAGTTGCCCGGCAGGGTGAAGCCGGCCACGCCGATGACGTCGTTGACGCGCACCGTGATGGCGCGCTTGCCTTCGGTAATCAGGGCCGACAAACCACCCAGGGTGCCGCTCGGCGCCAGTTTCGCCTCGCTCACCGGTTCACCAGTCAGCACGCTGCTCTTGAGCACCCGCCCGGCCAGCTTCTGCGGATCGGTGAATACCCCTTTGGGCAGGCTGTCGGCCGGCCACTCCGCCAGCTTGAGCATCTCTGGCGTGAGCCGCTGGCCGAGATTGATGTCGCTTGCGGCGACCACGATATGGCCGGTGCCGGCGCCCGGCTGCTGCAGCAGCCAGCGCGAAGCAAGGATCACGGCCGTCAGGCCGAACAGGATGGCGACCGCCATCACGATGAGGGCGCGTTTGTTCTTCATGATGCGATTCCTGCAAGGTGGTTCGGGGCCGGGGCAGCGGCGCCGGCGGACATGCTGCTCCAGGCCTGCTCCAGGGCGGCGACCGTCAGGCGCGGCTCGGCGCCGGCGCAGCTGGCGAAGTCGAACAGGCGGCCGAGCAGCTCCTGGGGATGGCAGGCCAGCAGCGGCGTGCCGCTGGCGCGGTGCAGGCGCGCAACCAGGTGGTCGAGCAATCCTTCATCGCAGTCGAGGCGGCGCAGCCGGCACTGGTGCCGCCAGAGCGCGCGGTAGGCCGGTTCGGCCAGCGGCCCGAGCGCGATGCGGTAGCCGATGCGGCGCAGCAGGGCCGCATCGAAGACGCTGGTCGGCGCCAGGTCGGTGACGAAGACCAGCATGGCCTCGAACGGCATGGTCTCGGCCTGGCCGCCGCCGAGCGTGACGCGCGCCGGGCCGCCGTCGAGGATGCCGAACCAGCGCTTGAGCAGCTCGGGCGCCGGCACCCGCTGGCGTCCAAGGTCGTCGATGACGAAGATGCCGTTGTTTGCCTGCAGGTGCAGCGGCGCCTGGTACACGCCCTGGTCCGCGTCGTAGTGCGGCTCGAGCGCCTCCGGCTCGAGTTCGGCGCCGACATGCACCAGCGGACGCTGGCACACGGCCCAGCGCGCGTCAACGCTGCGCCGCTCCTCCTGCTGGCGCGCCAGCGGCAGCGGCGCCGGATGGCGCAGCGGATCGTGGAAGCGCACGATCCGGTCCCCGACCAGGATCGCGTAGGGTACCGCCACGGCCCCCGGCAGCAGGCGCGCCAACTTGCGCGCCAGCGTGCTCTTGCCGCTGCCGCTCGGCCCGTGCAGCAGCAAGGCGCGCTGCGCATGCAGGGCGGCGCCGAGCAGCATGCGCTGCTCCGCGTCGAGGCCGTCGTCGGCCAGCACGGCGGCGACTTCGGCGGCGCTCGGGCGGCTGGCGCCGGCCTGGCGCAGCGACTGACGCTCGACCATCGCACGCCAGGCGGCGAGCGTGACCGGCGCCGGGCCGATATAACGGCACTCGGCCAGGCAGTCGATTGCGGCGCGCTGTCCGATCGGCGTCAGTTGGTACTGGACGTCGATGTCGGATTCGCCGCACCAGGCCACTTCGACGTGCTGTTCGGCCATCAGGCTGGCCAGCACTTCGCGCAAGACGCTGACCGACAGCTTGAGTTTGCCCGCGAGCAGGGGCAAGGGCGCGCGGCCGTTCGCATGCAGGGTCTTGAGCATCAGCGCACAGACCAGGCGCGCATCGAGCCCGGTATCGCTGATGGACTTTGCCTGGCGCGGCAGGATCGCCGCCACCTCGAGCTCGCCTGGCGGCGCCGGCGGCACGCGTCCGGCCATGTCGGCCGGCGCCGCGGCGCCGTACTCGGCCGAGCCAAACGACAGCGTTTCGATCATGGCATTTCTCCTCGCAGACAGTAAAATATTTCCTGAAGTCATTGAAACGATTCTAGCGACGCGCTCCCTGGCTACCCTTGAGATGAAGCAAGCTGGTGGCTCAGCCGTGGTAGCGCTGCCCCAGCAGCCAAAGGGTGCTGAGAGCGATCGCCAGCCCATACGGCATCGAACCCGCGCTCTTCAGCCCTGCGCCGTCCGGCGCTGGACCGACACGCAGCAGCGCCTGCCATGGCAGCGGCAGGAGCGCCACCAGCAGCCGGTGCAGATTGGCCCAGGCCAGTTGCCAGCGGCGCGTGGCAAGAATCATCAAAAGTGCCATCACGCCGCCGGCACACCAGGCCAGGACGCAGGCGTGGAGGGTTTGCGCGGGGCCGAGGAACAGGCCCACCGTCGCCATCAGCTTGACGTCGCCGGCGGCCATGCCGCGCAACGCATACAGGGGGATGAACAGGCGGAAGCCGATGGCGGCGCCGGCCAGCGCGCTGCCGGTTGCGCCGGTGGGAGTCGCGCTCGACAGGTGCAGGCCCAGCACGCCGCACCAGGCGGCGAGCAGCAGGAGATTCGGGATTTTTCTGATCGCCAGGTCGGTAACTGCGGCGGCGACGACGAGAACAAGCAGCATCAGGTCAAGCCAGGTCTGAACGGGCATGATTGCGCTCCTCAAAAAAAAAGCCCTCCGGACCGAAGTCCGGAGGGCAAGACCAAGTGATTACGGAGCCAGTGCAGCGACCAGCTTGTCTTTCACGTTGGTGAACGTCGCTTCGATCTGGTCACCCAGCAGACCCGCCGCGGTTGCCATCGCGACACCAACCAGGGCAGCGATCAGGCCATACTCGATGGCAGTCACACCGTCTTCGTCAGCAACGAAAGCTTGGATAGCGGTAAAGATCGTTTTCATGACAAACTCCATATGGTGGTTTATAAGAACAACCCTGAAACGGAGGTACTTCCCTGACTCGGCTGACTCTGCTTTGTCGTTTCCGTTTCAGTGAGTTCATCATACGTTTTGATGCCGTATGGCAAGTTGACTGCACGCAAGTTTTCCCATGGGAATTATTTACTTTCGGCAATTTTTGAGCGGTCGCAAACGTGGCACCCTGGCGCCACACAGCATGCCGAAAAGCCGACGGGATTATTGCTGTAAATGCAAAAAGAGATTATGCTGTTTCGCTTGCTCTTGGGAAATTTCGTCTTCGGTAAGCAAGCAGCAGCATGCCGTGGGCGACGAGTGGGTTGACTACATTTCAGAGAATGACATGGATTCCCTTCTGAAACACATGGTGGACATGACCGGCCACCGCGACCACGCGATGCTCGACATCTCGGTAATCGCGGCAGTGCAGGAACTGGCCGCCGCCGCGCAGACGCGGGTGTTGTCCATCTCTACTTTCGGCGGCCAGCGCTACGTCAGGCCGCGCGCGAGCATCGAGGCCGGCGGTCGCGCCCAGGTCCATGAAGCGCTCGATGGCGCTACCCCAGGCTTGCCGTTGACAGCTTTCCCCGAACTGTCGGCCTGCCTGGCAGCGCGCGAGACCAGCGCCGAAGCCGTCGCTGCCGACGGCACGCGCACCTTGTGGCTGCCGATCTGGTTCGGCGACAAGGCCGATACCTGTCTCGAGATCGTCCGCGGCGCGCCCTTCCCGGACCAGACCATCCACACGGTCGCCGGCATCGTCGGCGTGTACCGCAATTTCCAGAATTTGCTCGACTACAGCGAGCGCGATTCGCTTACCGGCCTCCTGAACCGCAAGACCTTCGAAGACCAGTTGGCGCGCATGCTCCAGTGCCCGCACGAGCAGGAGCCGCCGCTGCCGGGCCAGCCCGAGCGGCGCCGGCATCATGCGCAGGAAAAGCAATGGCTGGCGGTGGTCGACGTCGACCATTTCAAGCTGGTGAACGATACCTTCGGCCACCTGTACGGCGACGAGGTGCTGATCCTGATCGCGAACCAGCTGCAGGCCTCGTTCCGGGCTCAGGACCGGGTGTTCCGCTTCGGCGGCGAGGAATTCGTGGTGCTGCTGCGTTCGACCACGCTGGAGAACGCGCGCCGCATCATCGACCGCTTCCGCGCGAACGTGGAAGCGTATGACTTCCCGCAGGTGGGACGGGTGACGGTGAGCGTCGGTTTCGTCAGCATCAGCCCCTACGATTCGCCGGTGGTCACGCTCGGTCATGCCGACCAGGCTCTCTACTATGCCAAGACCCACGGCCGCAACCAGGCCTGCCACTACGACGAGCTGATCGAGCGCGGCCTGCTCCAGGCCGTCGCCTCCAACGACACCGCCGAGTTTTTCTAAGCGACTAACAAGAAACGGTTCGGGTCGACGCGCCACTTCTCGGGCGACTCGTGGCGCACGATCTTGTCGCCGCCGCCGAAGCCCAGTGCGCGCGACAGGTCGAGCAGCTCGGGACGGATGTAGGTCTGGCTGCGGGTATTGAAGAACACGTTGACCTTGGGCGTCAGCAGGTTCGATTCGTGCGGCTCGACCACCACGCCCAGGCGGCCCGATTCCAGCATCACCATGGTGCCGACCGGGTAGATGCCGACACAGCGCATGAATTCCTGGGTCAGCGTGGGGCTGAAGTGGAATTTGCTCCACTCGTAGATCTTGCGCAGCGCGTCGGCCGCCGGCATGCCCTTGTGGTAGCAGCGGTCCGAGGTGATGGCGTCGTAGACGTCGACAATGGCCGCCATCTGCGCCAGTTCGCTGATCTGGCCCTCGGCCTGCCGGTCCGGATAACCGCTGCCGTCGCGCCGCTCGTGGTGGTGCAGCGTGATGTCGAGCGGGATCTGGCCGATTTCCGGGGTCTGGCGCAGGATGTCGTAACCGTCGCGCGGATGCTTCTTGATGATCGCGAATTCCTCGTCGGTGAGGCGTCCAGCCTTGTTCAGGATGTGGTCCGGCACCAGCGCCTTGCCCGTGTCGTGCAGTAGGCCGCCGATGCCGGCCTGGTAGATCGTCTCGTCGTCCATGCCGCGCGAGCGGCAGAACGCCACCAGCAGCGTGCACACGCTCACCGAATGGAGGAAGGTGTAGTCGTCCTTGGTCTTGATGCGCAAGAGCCCCATCAGCGCGCCGGAATTGCGCAGGATCGACTCGGTGATGTTCTGCACCACCGGCGACACATTGTCGAGCTCGACCGCCTTGCCGAGGCGCGCATCCTGCATCACCGTGCGCACCAGGCCGACGGCCTGGCGCCGGATGTTCACCGCGCGCTGCATCTCGTCGGCAAGCGTGGCGCGCACCGGCTTGACCGGCCTGGCCGCGATTTCCGCGACCTCCTTCTCGGTCTGGGCCTGGGTTTCGGCCAGGGTCGGGGCCTCGGCCACGTCCAGTCCCCGCGAACAGTCGATGATGACGCCGCGGATGCCGGCCTGGACGATCTTGCGGATCTCATCCTCGCTGGTCAGCACGAACCTGGCGCGAACGAAGGGATGTTCCATCCAGCCGCAGTCCAGATCATGGATGGCCATGCCAACGCGCAGCTGGGACGAATCGATTTTCTTGAGCATGCTACGGCCTGACGATGTGTTAATCTCCGCCACCGTGACGGACCCTGCAGTATACCAATCTACTTTCCCTGCATAAACTTTCTGTCCATAAATTGTTGCAACCAGGCACAAAATAATTCCTTATGGAACTTCGACAGCTCCGCTATTTCGTGGCCATCGTCGATCACGGCTCGCTCTCGCGCGCCGCGCTGGTGCTGCACGTGGCGCAGCCGGCGCTCACGCAACAGCTGCGCCAGCTGGAGGAAGAACTCGGCGCCCAGTTGCTGCACCGTTCCGCGCACGGGGTGCTCAGCACGGACGCAGGCAAGATTTTCTACGAGCACGCACAGGCCATCCTGAAACAGGTGGCCGATGCCCGTTCGGCCGTCACGCAATCGACCACGCGTCCCTCGGGCAGCGTCACGCTCGGCCTGCCGCACAGTATCTCGGGCGCCCTGGCCCTGCCCTTGCTCACTGCCGCGCGCGCCACCTATCCCGAAATCACGCTGCAGCTGACCGAGGAAATCTCGGGCAACCTGAACGAACAGCTGAAGTCCGGCCGCCTGAACCTGGCCGTCCTGTTCGACGACGGCCAACTGACCGGTTTCGAGACCACGCCGCTGGTCGAGGAAGACCTGATGTACATTTGCCGCGCCGGCTCGGGCTGGGTGCCGCCCGATCAGGCCATCAGCCTGGGCGCCGCGCTGGCGAGCACGCTGATCCTGCCGGCCCAGCAGCACGGCGTGCGCCCGCTGATCGAACAGGCCGCCGGCAGTGCGGGACTGGCGCTGGCCAACATCATCGAGATCAATTCGATCGCCATCCTGAAATCCGCCCTGCTGGCCGACATGGGCGCCACCCTGCTGCCGCTGGCCCCGCTGCGCGCCGAGATCGACAGCGGCGCCCTGATCGCCACGCCGGTGCACAGCCCGGCAATCCGGCGCAAGGTGACCCTTTGCGCCTCGCGCAACATCCCGCTGACGAACGCGGCTTCCGCCATCAGCCGCCTGGTGCGTGAAGTCACCGAAATGCTGTGCACGAATGGGAAATGGCCCGGTGCTCAGCTTCTTGAATAACTGCTATCAGTTTTTCTTATACCCCCATCCCGATTCCGTATTTCCCCTCCCGCCGGTAAGGCCATACACTCCACGCCGACCGATGAACCGCTGGCGGTTCGTCTGCACCATGCGTCGCCGACCGCGACACCTGCCCGCCGCGCCCAGCACCTACCCGGTGCGCCAGCCCAGCGGGACAACACCAACTACAAAGCTTGGAGACTCACATGCCCGATACCGTCGCGCCACGCGAGCCCGCGCAGGATTACACCTCGCGCCTGAACAACGCAGCTTTAACTGCGGTCACCCTCGACGACAAATACACCGCCAAGACCGGCAACATCTTCCTGTCCGGCATCCAGGCCCTGGTACGCCTGCCGATGATGCAGCGCGAGCGCGACGCCGCGGCCGGCCTGGACACGGCCGGCTTCGTCTCGGGCTACCGCGGCTCGCCGCTAGGCGGCCTCGACGAGACCCTGTGGAAGGCGAAGAAGCACCTGGAAGCGAACCACGTGCAGTTCGTGCCGGGCGTGAACGAGGACCTGGCCGCGACCGCCGTCTGGGGCACGCAGACGGTCGACCTGATCGGCCCAGCCAAGTACGACGGCGTGTTCGCCATGTGGTACGGCAAGGGCCCGGGCGTGGACCGCTGCGGCGACGTCTTCAAGCACATGAACCATGCCGGGACGAGCAAGAACGGCGGCGTGCTGCTGGTGGCCGGCGACGACCACGGCGCCTATTCCTCGACCCTGCCGCACCAGTCCGACCACATCTTCTCGGCCTGCATGATCCCGGTGCTCTATCCCTGCAACGTGCAGGAATACCTGGACCTGGGCGTGCACGGCTGGGCCATGTCGCGCTTCTCGGGCTGCGCCGTCGCTTTCAAGGCGCTGGCCGACACGGTCGAGTCGAGCGCCTCGGTCGACGCCAACCCGCACCGCGTGCAAGTGAAACTGCCGCAGGACTTCGTGATGCCCGAAGGTGGCTTGAATACGAAGCTGTCGTCGGTGCCGCTGGGCCAGCAGGCGCGCGCCCAGGAAGCGCTGATGCAGGACTATAAAATCTACGCGGCCCTGGCCTACGCCCGCGAAAACAAGCTGAACCACACCACGATCGACAGCCCGAACGCCAAGCTCGGCATCATCGCCTCGGGCAAGTCCTACCTCGACGTGCTGGAAGCGCTGGAAGAACTGGGCATCGACGAAACCATGGCGGCGAAAGTCGGCCTGCGCCTGTTCAAGGTCGCGATGATCTGGCCGCTGGAGCCGGAAGGCGTGCGCGAATTCGCGCAAGGCCTGGAAGAGATCCTGGTGGTCGAAGAAAAGCGGCAAGTCGTCGAGTACCAGCTCAAGGAGCAGCTGTACAACTGGCGCGACGACGTGCGCCCCCACATCATCGGCAAGTTCGACGACAAGGGCGAATGGGTCGCCCCGCGCGGCGACTGGCTGCTGCCGCCGAAAGCCGACTTCTCGGTGGCGCAGGTGGCGCGCGTGATCGCCGGCCGCATCGCGCGCCTGGTCGAAGACGGCGCCACCCGCGACCTGATCAAGGCACGCCTGGCCTTCCTGGATGCGAAAGACGCGGTGCTGCAAAAGGCGATCACCACGCCGTTCCGCCCGGCCTTCTACTGCTCCGGCTGCCCGCACAACACCTCGACCAAGGTGCCGGACGGTTCCTTCGCGCTGGCCGGCATCGGCTGCCACGTAATGGCGACCTCGATCTACCCGGAGATGAACAAGCTGACCACCCACATGGGCGGCGAAGGCGCGCCCTGGATCGGCCAGGCCGCGTTCTCGAAAGTCCCGCACGTGTTCCAGAACCTGGGCGACGGCACCTATTTCCACTCGGGCTACCTGGCCGTGCGCGCCGCCGTGTCGGCCAAGGTGAACATCACCTACAAGATTCTCTACAACGACGCGGTCGCGATGACCGGTGGCCAGCCGGTCGACGGCACCACCTCGGTGCCGCACATCGCCCAGCAAATGGCGGCCGAAGGCGTGAAACGCATCGCGCTGGTGACCGAAGACCTGTCGCGCTACGAAGACCGCAGCGCCCTGCCGGCGATCGTCACCCTGCACGACCGCAAGGAGATGGATGCCATCCAGCGCGAGCTGCGCGAACTGCCGGGCGTGTCGGTCATCATCTACGACCAGACCTGCGCCGCCGAGAAGCGCCGCCGCCGCAAGAAGGGCGAGTTCCCCGATTTGCCGAAGCGCATGGTCATCAACGAAGCCGTCTGCGAAGGCTGCGGCGACTGCGGCGTGCAGTCGAACTGCGTCTCGATCCTGCCGAAGGAAACCGAATTCGGCCGCAAGCGCCAGATCGACCAGTCTTCCTGCAACAAGGATTATTCGTGCGCCAAGGGCTTCTGCCCGAGCTTCGTCACTGTCGAAGGCGGCACGCTCAAGAAGAGCAAGGCCGGCGTCAGCAAGAGCGACGACGATGGCTGGGGCCTGCTGCCGGAACCGGTGCTGCCGTCCGTGGAGCACCCGTACAACATCCTCATCAACGGCATCGGCGGCACCGGCGTGATCACCGTCGGCGCGCTGATGGGCATGGCCGCCCACCTCGAAGGCAAGGGCGCCTCGGTGCTGGACATGACCGGCATGAGCCAGAAGAACGGCTCCGTCACCTCGCACGTGAAGATCGCGATGTCGCCGCAGCGCCTGCGCGCCCAGCGCATCGCCACCGGCGAAGCCGACCTGATCCTCGGCTGCGACATGCTGACCACCGGCGCCGCCGACGCGGTGTCGAAAATGCGTCCGGGCCGCACCCTGGCCATCGTCAACCTGCACGAGCAACCGACCGGCACCTTCGCCCAGAACGCCGACTGGCAGTTCCCGGCCGAGGACGTGCGCGGCCTGATCGTGGAAGCCGTCGGCGGAGTAAGCGGCGCCGACTTCATCGACGCCACCAAACTGGCCACCGCGCTGATGGGCGACTCGATCGCGACCAACCTGTTCCTGATGGGCTACGCCTGGCAGAAGGGTCGCATTCCGCTGACCGAAGCCGCCCTGCTGCGCGCCATCGAACTCAATGGCGTGGCGGTCGCCTCGAACAAGAAGAGCTTCCTGTGGGGCCGCCGCGCCGCGGTCGACTTCAAGCGCGTCGAAAAGACCGCGACGCCGACCCAGGCCGTGCTGGTGCAGATGCCGCAGAGCCTGGAGACCGTCATCAAGAAGCGCGTCGAATTCCTGACCGGCTACCAGGACGCGGCCTATGCCGGCGTGTATGCGGAGCTGGTCGAGAAGGTGCGCGCGGCCGAAAGCGCCGCTGGCCTCGGCAACAAGCTGTCGACCGCCGTGGCCAAGTACTACTTCAAGCTGATGGCCTACAAGGACGAGTACGAAGTGGCGCGCCTGTACACCGACGGCCGCTTCCTCGAGCAGGTCAAATCCCAGTTCGAAGGCGACGTCAAACTGAAGTTCAACCTGGCCCCGCCGCTGTTCGCGAAGAAGAACGCCAAGGGCGAACTGGTGAAGCAGGAGTTCGGCTCGTGGATGATGGGCGCCTTCAAGCTGCTGGCGAAATTGAAAGGCCTGCGCGGCGGCGCCTTCGACGTGTTCGGCTACACGGCCGAGCGCAAGATGGAGCGCGCCCTGATCGCGGAATACCGCCAGATGATCGAAGCCCTCCTGCCGACCCTGAACGGCGCCTCGCATGCCGACGCCGTCGCGCTGGCCAGCCTGCCGGAGCAGATCCGCGGCTTCGGCCACGTGAAGGAGAAGGCGGTCGAGAACTTCCGTCTGCGCAAGGCGGAGCTGCTCAGCGGCAACGTCAAGAAACGCGCTGCGTAATCGTTGACGTTGTACCGCGTGGGTACAAGTACCCACCCTACAAAACCTGGGTTTTCGTAGGGTGGGCTCTTGAGCCTACGCGGTCTCACCGTTTGATCGCCCCCACACCTCATACTTGACGTTAACGTTAACGTCATATACCGTACAAATCGAACCTGTCCGCTTCCGATTCCAGAAGGAACACCATGAACGACATCACCCCCGCCGCCAAGCTCGACCTGCCTGAGCAGCCGAAGCTGGCCAACAAGGTGCGCTTCGTCACCGCCGCCTCCCTGTTCGATGGCCACGACGCCTCGATCAACATCATGCGCCGCATCCTGCAATCGAACGGCGTCGAGGTCATCCACCTCGGCCACAACCGCTCGGTCGACGAAGTCGTCACCGCGGCGCTGGCCGAAGACGTGCAAGGCATCGCCATCTCCAGCTACCAGGGTGGCCACGTCGAGTACTTCAAGTACATGATCGACCTGCTCAAGGCACGCGGCGGCGCCCACATCAAGGTCTTCGGTGGCGGCGGCGGCGTCATCGTCCCGTCCGAGATCGAGGAACTGCACGCCTATGGCGTCGCACGCATCTTCAGCCCGGAAGACGGCCAGCGCATGGGCCTGGTCGGCATGATCCGCTCGATGATCGAAGCCTGCGACGTCGATTTGTCGACCTATGCCCCGACCTCGATCGACGCTTTGCGCGCGGGCGACATCGCCGAGCGCCACCGTCCGCTGGCCCAGTTGATCACCGCCCTGGAGAACGGCAAGGCCGACGAAGGCCTGCGCAAGCAGGTGCTGGAAGCGGCCGACACGCTGAAAGTGCCGGCGCTCGGCATCACCGGCACCGGCGGCGCCGGTAAATCGTCGCTGACCGATGAACTCATTCGCCGCATCCGCCTCGACCAGAACGACCGCCTGAACATCGCGGTGATCTCGATCGACCCGTCGCGCCGCAAGTCGGGCGGCGCCCTGCTGGGCGACCGCATCCGCATGAACGCGATCAATCCGTGGAATGGCCAGGCGCGCGTCTTCATGCGTTCGCTGGCGACCCGCGAAGCCGGTTCGGAAATCTCGCATGCACTGCCGGACGTGATCGCCGCCTGCAAGGTCGCCGGCTTCGATTTAGTGATCGTCGAAACCTCGGGCATTGGACAGGGCGACGCCGCCATCGTGCCGCACGTCGACGCTTCGATGTACGTGATGACCCCGGAATTCGGTGCCGCCTCGCAGCTCGAAAAAATCGACATGCTCGACTTTGCCGATTTTATTGCGATCAACAAGTTCGATCGCAAGGGCGCCCAGGACGCGCTGCGCGACGTCGCGAAACAGTACCAGCGCAACCGCGAACTGTGGTCGCAAAGCCCGGACGAGATGCCGGTGTTCGGCACCCAGGCCTCGCGCTTCAACGACGACGGCGTCACCGCCCTCTACCACGGCCTGCTGCCGAAGCTGGCGGAACTCGGCCTGCAGGTCGAGCCGTCGAAACTGGCCGCGCCATCCTTGCGGGCGTCGAGCGGCAAGAACGTGATCGTGCCGCCGGCCCGTGCGCGCTACCTGGCCGAAATCGCCGACACCGTGCGCGGCTACCACAAGAACACCGCGAAACAGGTCAAATTGGCGCGCGAACGCCAGCAGCTGGTTGAGACCAAGCGCATGCTGGCCGCGGCCAACCGCGAAGTGGTGCTGGACGACCTGATCACCGAGCGCGAGAACGCGATGGACGGCGGCGCCAAAAAGCTGCTGGCCATGTGGCCGGACATGCAGGCCGCCTACGCCGGCGACGACTACGTCGTCAAAATCCGCGACAAGGAAATTCGCACCAAATTGGTGCAAAAAACGCTGTCCGGCACCACCATCCGTAAAGTCGCCCTGCCGAAGTTCGAAGACCACGGCGAGATCCTGCGCTTCCTGATGCTGGAAAACGTGCCGGGCTCCTTCCCGTTCACGGCCGGCGTGTTCGCTTTTAAACGCGAAGGCGAAGACCCGACCCGCATGTTCGCCGGCGAAGGCGACGCCTTCCGCACCAACAAGCGCTTCAAGCTCGTGTCGACCGGCATGGATGCAAAACGGCTGTCGACCGCTTTCGATTCCGTCACCCTGTACGGCGCCGACCCTGCGCTGCGCCCGGACATCTACGGTAAAGTGGGCAACTCGGGCGTCTCGATCGCGACCCTGGACGACATGAAGGTGCTGTACGACGGCTTCGACCTGTGCAGCCCGTCGACCTCGGTCTCGATGACGATCAACGGCCCGGCGCCGACCATCCTCGCCATGTTCATGAACACGGCGATCGACCAGCAGATCGACAAGTTCGTGGCCGACAATGGCCGCCAGCCGACCGCCGACGAAGCGGCCAAGATCAAGGAATGGGTGCTGGCCAACGTGCGCGGCACGGTGCAGGCCGACATCCTGAAGGAAGACCAGGGCCAGAACACCTGCATCTTCTCGACCGAGTTCTCGCTGAAGGTCATGGGCGACATCCAGGAATATTTTGTCCACCACCAGGTGCGCAACTTCTACTCGGTGTCGATCTCGGGCTACCACATCGCCGAAGCCGGCGCGAACCCGATCTCGCAGTTGGCCTTTACGCTGTCGAACGGCTTCACCTTTGTCGAAGCCTACCTGGCGCGCGGCATGCACATCGACGACTTCGCACCGAACCTGTCGTTCTTCTTCTCGAACGGCATGGACCCGGAATACACGGTGCTGGGCCGCGTGGCGCGCCGCATCTGGGCCGTCGCGATGCGCGACAAGTACGGCGCCAACGACCGCTCGCAGAAGCTGAAGTACCACGTCCAGACCTCGGGCCGCTCGCTGCACGCGCAGGAGATCGACTTCAACGACATCCGCACCACGCTGCAGGCGCTGATCGCGATCTACGACAACTGCAACTCGCTGCACACCAACGCCTACGACGAGGCGATCACCA
Source organism: Massilia haematophila (assembly GCF_042647645.1). Taxonomy (NCBI): domain Bacteria; kingdom Pseudomonadati; phylum Pseudomonadota; class Betaproteobacteria; order Burkholderiales; family Oxalobacteraceae; genus Massilia; species Massilia haematophila. The sequence goes on from NZ_JBHRVV010000001.1 coordinate 4,007,726, forward strand.
CGCCGACCGACGAATCCGTGCGGCGCGCACTGGCGATCCAGCTGATCATCAACCGCGAATGGGGTCTCGCCAAGAACGAAAACCCGAACCAGGGCGCCTTCATCATCGACGAGCTGACGGATCTGGTCGAGGAAGCGGTGCTGCAGGAGTTCGAGCGCATCGCCGAGCGCGGCGGCGTGCTGGGCGCGATGGAAACCGGCTACCAGCGCGGCAAGATCCAGGAAGAGTCGATGCTGTACGAGCACAAGAAGCACGACGGCTCGCTGCCGATCATCGGCGTGAACACCTTCCGCAATCCAAAGGGCGCCGGCGCCCCGGCCACGATCGAACTGGCCCGTTCGACCGACGACGAGAAGCAGTCGCAACTGAAGCGCCTGGAAGACTTCCACCAGCGCCACGCCAACGAGGCGCCGGCCGCCCTGGCCGCCCTGCAGCAGGCCGCGATCGACAACCAGAACGTGTTCGAGAAGCTGATGGATGCCGTGCGCGTCTGCTCGCTGGGCCAGATCACCACCGCCCTGTTCGAGGTGGGCGGGCAGTATCGCCGCAACATGTAAGGTCAGCGCCTTGCTGCCGGCCGGCGCCTTCGGGCGCCGGTTTTTTTTGCGCCTGATGAAGGCGCGCACCAGTCCCGTGGCCACTGCCGCGCCACCTCCCCTACAATGGCTTCACCACTACCTTCGGAGCCACGCATGCCGATCAAGCCCGAACACCTTGCGGAAATGATGCGCGAAGTCGAGCAGGAAGACCCGATCGATTTCGCCGATTTGCCCTTTGCCGAGGACGAGCTGCGCCAGCTGGTGGCGACCCACCTGTGCGAGATGGCCGCGGCAATGGAAAACTTCAGCACCGAGGATCGCCTGATGACCCTGCTTGCGGTGTCGGCCAAGCTGGTGCTGGAAAACCTGGTGCTGCACGTGCAGTTGCTGCGCCGGCACGGGTTGCCGGTCGGCGACAATGTCGAGGCCCTGCTGAGCCGCCTGCGCAAGGGCGAGGCCGAATGATCCGCTGCCGCGTGAACCCGGCCGTCAGGAAAACCTGTCCAAAAAGAAATCGCGTGTATGCAACAGCGATTTCCATTGTGCGGGATACAAGCCATTCCTTGAGGTATTATTGTTAGTGAGGAAACTCGTCGGCCGGATTCCGGACGGCGTCAGCACACACCCTGAGGAACCCATGTCCCGTAAAGTCTCCAAGATCAAACTCACCACCGCCGTCGTGACGAGCGCGCTGCTGCTGGCCGGCCTGGGCGGTTGCAGCCGCGACGAATCGACCGCTACCCTGCTCGCCGAGGCCAAGCAGTACCAGCAGAAAGGCGACCAGAAGGCCGCCCTGATCCAGCTGAAGAACGCAGTGGCAAAGAGCCCCGAGGACGTCGAGGCGCGCTTGGCGCTCGGCACCCTGTATGTCGAGACCGGCGATCCGGTCTCGGCCGAGAAGGAATTGCGCCGCGCCGCCGGCCTGGGCGGCGCCAGCGAACGCGTGCTGCCGGAACTGGCGCGCGCCCTGCAGGCGCAAGGCAAGTTCAAGGAATCGCTCGACGAGCTCAAGCCCGAGCTGGTTGCCAAGTCGGCGCCGCTGCTGGCCTTGCGCGGCGACTCCCTGCTGGCCCAGAACCAGCAGGCCGAGGCCAAGAAATCGTATGAAGCGGCGCTGGCGCTGCAGCCGAACAGCGGCGCCGCGCTGATGGGGCTCGCACGCCACGCGCTGGTGACCCGCGACGGCGAAGCCGCCGAGCGCTACGCCGCCGAGGCGACCACCAAGGATGCGAACAATCCCGAAGTCTGGATGTTCCGCGGCGGCATGCTGCGCGCCACCGGCAAGCCGGACGAGGCCCTCGCCGCGTTCGACAAGGTGCTGGCGCTGCGTCCGCAGGACCGCAATGCCAACGTCGAAAAGGCCTACATCCGCGTCGAGCAGGGCAAGTACGCCGAAGCGCGCGCCGAGATCGAAGCGGGCCGCAAGGCCGCGCCGAACAGCCTGAGCGTGCTCCACGCCCAGGCGCTGGTCGACTACACCGAAGGCAAATACCCGGCCGCGCGCGAATCGCTGCAGAAGATCCTCAAGAGCGCGCCGGAACACCTGCCGAGCATCCTGCTGGCCGGCGCGGTCGAGCTGAACCTGGGTTCGAACGGCCAGGCCGAGGCCTACCTGCGCAAGTACCTGGCGGCCGATCCGAACAACCTGTACGCGCGCAAGCTGCTGGCCCAGGCCCTGCTCAAGGGTGCGCAGCCGGGCGACGCGGTCGCCGCGCTGGCGCCGGCCCTGGACAACACCAACGACCCGCAGCTGCTGGCCTTGGCCGGCGAGTCCTACATGCAGGCGCGCGACTTCGGCAAGGCCACCGCGCTGTTCGAGAAGGCCGCCAAGCTGGCGCCGGACGCCGCCGTGCTGCATACCTCGCTCGGCCTGTCGCGCCTGAGCCAGGGCGACAACGCCAAGGCCATCGACGAACTCGAACGCGCCGCCGCACTCGATCCGAAATCGCCGCGCGCGCTGACCGCCCTGGTCCAGGCCGAACTCGGCCTGAAGCACTACGACAAGGCGCTGGCCGCCGTCGCCAAGCTCGAGCAGGCGCAGCCGGACAACCCGCAGACCCAGAACCTGAAGGCCTCCGTGCACCTGGCCAAGGGCGACGTGCCGGCCGCGCGCGCCGCCTTCGAGAAAGCGCTGCAGCTGCAGCCGACCTTCTTCCCGGCCGCCGCCAACCTGGCCCAGCTCGACCTGCGCGAACAGAAGCCGGAAGCCGCCCGCAAGCGTTTCGAAACGGTGCTGGAGAAGGACAAGAAGAACTTCGGCGCGATGGCCGCGCTGGCCGACCTGGCCATGCTGCAGCAGAAGCCCGAGGAAGCGACGACCTGGCTGGAAAAGGCGCAAGCCGAGAACCCGGATGCGATTCCGGCCGTGCTGAAGCTGGGCACCCACTACCTGGCCACCAAGCAGGAAGCGAAGGCGCTGACGCTGGCGCGCAAGTTCCAGGCCTCGAACCCGTCCAGCCCGGACCTGCTCGACCTGCTCGGCCAGGCCCAACTGGCCAACAACGACGCGCAAGGAGCGCTCGACAGCTACAGCAAGCTGGTCAACGTGCTGCCGAAATCGGCCCTGGCGCAGATGCGCCTGGCCAACGCTCATCTGGAGCTGAAGAACGACAGCGCCGCCGCCGAAGCGCTCAAGCGCGCGGTCGCACTGCAGCCGGACCTGCTGCAGGCACGCGTGCTCCAGGCCAACCTGGCGATGCGCCGCGGCCGCCACGACGAGGCGCTGGCGATGGCGCGCGACCTGCAGCAGAAGACCCCGGGTTCGCCGGTCGGCTTCCTGCTCGAGGGTGACCTGCAGCAGACGCTGAAGAAGCCGGAACTGGCCGTGGCCGCCTACGACAAGGCGCTCGCGATCACCAAGTCGGGCGCGGTCCTGATGCGCAGCGCCGAGACCCTGCGCAAGATGGGCAAGACCAAGGAAGCGCAGCAGCGCATCGCGACCTGGGCCAAGCAGAATCCGGAAGACGCGACGGTCCAGATGTACCTGGCCGAGTCGCACATGGCCGAGAAGCAGTTCAAGCCGGCCATCGCCATCCTCGAAGCCCTGGTCAAGCGCCAGCCGAACAACGGCGCGGCGCTGAACAACCTGGCCTGGGCCTACCAGCAGGAAAAGGATCCGCGCGCGCTGGCCACCGCCGAGCAGGCCTACAAGATCGCGTCGAACAATGCTTCGGTCCTGGACACGCTGGGCTGGATGCTGGTGGAACAGGGCAATGTCGAACGCGGCCTGCCGCTGCTGCAAAAAGCGGTCGGCAGTAATCCGAATGCGCCCGAGATCCGTTATCACCTGGCGGTCGGACTGCATAAATCCGGCGACAAAAATGGCGCGCGCAAGGAACTCGAAACCCTGCTCGCCCAGAACAAGCCCTTCGCCCAGCTGGACGAAGCGCGTTCGTTGCTAAAAACCCTATAAAGCTCTACTATTCCAGCAGAATAAAACCGACAGGACCGCGCTGTTTCCGGCATCGGAATGAGCGCGGCATTGGGCCAAAACGGGGCGCCGCCGATGCAACGGCGGCGCCGCAAAACGAGGTGTCCGCGATGACAAAATCCGAAGACGTGAAGGAGAACGGAGAAGTTTCCGTCGAAATTCTATCGAACGCTCATGTTTCCGAGGATCGCGATAATATGGCGAACTCAGAATTAGAGGATGTTATCGTGAACCAAGATTCATATGGAATCCGGCTTACCGATACGGCGAAAGGACGCAATTCGGCCAGCATGCTGGTCAACAAGATGTATGCCTGGCGCGGCTACGCGGGGACGCACCAGTTCACGGACGACCCCAACCGCATTACGCTCACCGCCACCGACAAGGGCGACGTGGTCGGCACGCTGACGCTGGGGATCGACTCGCCGATCGGCCTGATGGCCGACCAGATTTTCAAGGAAGAACTCGACGCCTACCGTTCGCGCGGCGCCAAGCTCTGTGAGTTCACCAAGCTGGCGTTCGACCCGACGGTGCGCTCGAAAACTTCGCTGGCCAACCTGTTTCACCTGGCCGTGATTTATGCGCGCGATATCCACGATTGCACCGATATCGTCATCGAAGTCAATCCGCGCCATCGGCGCTTTTACGAGCACATGCTCGGATTCGAGCGGGTCGGCGACGTCAAGACCAATCCGCGCGTGAATGCGCCGGCTTACCTCCTGCGTATCAGCCTGGAATATGTGACGGAGCAGATCAAGAATCTCGGTGGCACCTGGAGCACCACCACCAACGAGCGTTCCTTCTATCCGTATTTCTTCTCGCCGCGCGAAGAGCAAGGCATTATCAACCGTTTGCGCCGCATCGACGAACAGCAGGTCGCGTAATGCCATCCATGCGGGCGCCGCGGCGCGCCCATTCTCCTTCTTCCCGCAGTATTCTTTTCCGCACATGAGCACTCCTTTCCCCTACGAGCAGGCGTTTTCCCGAAATATTGGCTGGGTCACGAAGGAGGAACAGGCAAGATTGCGGCAAAAGCGGGTCGCGATCGCGGGCGGCGGCGGTGTCGGCGGCGTGCACGCGATGACCCTGGCGCGCCTGGGCGTCACCAAGTTCCACATCGCCGACTTCGACAGTTTCGACGTGCCCAACTTTAACCGCCAGGTCGGCGCCATGGTCTCGACCCTGGGCCAGCCGAAAGCCGACGTCATCCGCCGCATGCTGCTCGACGTGAATCCCGAGTGCGAGGTCGTGGTGTTCGGCGAAGGCATCAATCCCGGCAACCTGGACGCTTTCCTGCAGGGGGTCGACATGTACGTCGACGCGCTCGACTTCTTCGCCTTCGATATCCGCCAGCAGACCTTTGCCCTGTGCGCCAGGCTCGGCATTCCCGCCAGCACGGTGGCGCCGCTGGGCATGGGCGCGGCCCTGCTCAACTTCATGCCCGGGCAGATGACCTTCGAGGAATACTTCCAGTGGGGAGATTTGCCCGAGACCGACAAGGCGGTGCACTTCGTGGTCGGCCTGGCGCCGGCCGGCCTGCACCGCCCGTACCTGGTGGTGCCGGAAGCGGTGAATTTCGTCGAGCGGCGCGGTCCCTCGACCATCATGGCTTGCCAGCTGTGCGCCGGTGTGATGGGCACCGAGGCGCTGAAGATCCTGCTCGGCCGCGGCAAGGTGCTGGCCGCACCTTGGGGCGTGCAGTTCGACGCCTACCGCAACAAGCTGGTACGCACCTGGCGCCCGGGCGGCAACAAGAATCCCCTGCACCGCCTGATGATCAAGATCGGCAAGCAACAGCTGGCGAAAGACCTGGCGGCTGCCGGAGTGACGCGATGAGCACCATGGAACGGATCCTCGACCTGGCGCGCTGGGCGCCCAGCGGCGACAACATGCAGACCTGGCGCTTCGAGATCGCAGCGCCCGACCACCTGGTGGTGCACGCCTACGACACGCGCGACCACTGCGTCTACGACCTCGACGGCCACCCGAGCCAGATCGCCTTCGGCACCCTGCTCGAGACCATCGCGATCGCCGCCAGCGCCCACGGCCTGCGTGCCGACATCGCGCGCCGCCCGGCCGGCCGCGAGACCCATCCGGAATTCGACGTGCGCTTCATGGCCGACCCGGCAATCAAGCCCAGCCCGCTGCTGGGGGCGATCGAGGAGCGCCGCGTCCAGCGCCGCCCGATGAAGACCACGCCCCTGAGCGCCGAGCACAAGCGCCTGCTGGAGCAGACGGTCGGGCCTGAATACACCCTGACCTGGTTCGAGCGCCGCGACCAGAAATGGCAGGCGGCCAAGCTCATGTACAACAACGCCAGGCTGCGCCTGACGATGCCGGAAGCCTTCGAGACCCACCGCAGCATCATCGACTGGGAAAACCGCGTCGAAAGCCCGGACAAGGTGCCGGCCAACGCACTCGGCGTCGACGCCATGACGCTGCACCTGATGAAGTGGGCGATGGTCAGCTGGCGCCGCATGTCGACCATGAACACCCTGATGGGCACCTGGGCGCCGCGCCTGCAGATGGACCTGGCACCCGGCATGGCCTGCGCCGCGCACTTCGTGCTGAAGGCGAAGCGTGCGCCGGCCTCGATCGACGACTACGTGGCCGCCGGCCGCGCCTTGCAGCGCTTCTGGCTGACGATGACGACGCTCGGCCTGTACATGCAGCCGGAAATGACGCCGCTGATCTTTTCCAAGTACGCGCGCGAGAACACCCGTTTTACCGCCAACGCACGCCTGGAACAGGCTGCGCGCGACCTGCAGCGCCAGACCGAGGCCCTGATCTTCGACGGCCAGGGGCATCCGGTCTACATGGGGCGCATGGGCTACGGTCCGCGCCCGAGCGCGCGCTCGGTGCGCCGTCCGGTGGCGGAGCTGATGAAGCGCTGAAGCGACCAGTCCAATCGCAAAGAAAAACGGCAAGCAATGCTTGCCGTTTTTTTATCCCTTCCGCCGATCCAACTGGCTCGATGCCGCGCCGGCGTGGAAGCGCAAAAAGGAAGCGGAAAAAGGAAACGCAAAAAGGAAGCGAAAAAGAAAAAGAGCGGGCAAGCCCGCTCTTTTTCATACGCTAAAGCCCGACTTAGGCCTTCTTGGCGCGCTTGCGTGCAGCGACGCCGGCGCCCAGCATGGCGATGCCGAACAGGGCCAGCGAGCCTGGCTCAGGAACTTCAGCCAGCTTGAACTGACCGTTGTTCGAGACGAAGAAGTACTGGCCAGGGTTGTTGGCGTACGAGGTGCCGTCGCAACCGGCGCCGCCGAAGCCGGCGAACTGGCAGGCCACTTCGTCGACCAGGCGGTTGGTCGGCTCGCCGACGGTATTGGCGTTGGTGAAGGCGAACGACAGGATCGATTCCATCGACAGGTCGTCACCGTCGGCGTTGAAGAAGTAGCCCGACTCCAGCATGCCCGGCATTGCCTTGGCGTTGACGGTCACCTGGCCGTTGTTGATCGGCGAGCCGCTGGCATCGACCAGGCCGCCGCCGCCAGCGAGCACGTTGAATTCGGCGATCAGGTTGCCCAGGTTGGCGCCATAGTAACCTTCGGTGCCGGCGTACTGGCCGTCGGTCGGGTTCTGGTACATCTTGATGGTACCGCCGGTGAACGAGAAGGCGCCGCTGAAGTTACCGGTGCCGAAGGCTTCGAAGGTCGCGGTGATGTTGCCGCCAGCGAAGTTCTGCGGGAACAGGGCGCCGTTCGAGTCGGCTTGGACGATGTTGAACACGGCATGTTCACGGAACGAGAAGCTGGTGCCGCCGGTCGGGGTCAGCTCGATGAAGGCATTGCCGTTCACGTCCAGGTATTCGTTGATGACCTGACCGCTTTCGTAGCCACCGCCGTTCGGGTTGAAGACCCAGTCATTCAGGACCGGGCCGGCGTGAGCGGCACCAGCCATCGACATTGCTACAGCTGCTGCGCAGGTCAGTTTCTTCAGAAATTTCATGATTGGTATCCTCGTTCTGTGGTTGATCGGTTTTTGGCAAACACACCCATCTATTAGCAATGGTCGTGCCAGCTCTGCCATTTCTTTTTAAATCAACAACTTACCAAGGAATGTTAGAGATTACTCAACAGTTGTGTAAAAATTATCGACATACATTTCTTTTTGAAAAATGTCAATAGGCATCGTTAATTTTTCCCGTGCAATTTGTTGTTGAGCTGATCGATGATTTCGCTGGCCGCGCCGACGATCTGCGGCGCTTCGAAACCGGCCTTGACCAGTTCCTTGAAAAAAGAGCGGGCCAGGATGCGCGCCACCTCTTCCGGATTGCGGTAGGCGGTGCGCCCTGCTTCCTCGGTCTCGCTGGCCAGGGCCAGCTGGGCAAAACGCGAGTCGAGCAGGCGCTGCAGCTGCACCACCTGGATACTCTTGCCGATGAACAGGCAGGTCACCTCGAGCAGCGCCAGGTCGTCCTGGACGAAGGTATTGCCGGCGACGTTCACCACGCCGACGATGCGCCCCTCGATCCGGATCGGCGCCGACATCAGGCTGCGGCCGGCCCCGCGCGGACGGCGCGCCAGCAGCGCATAGGCCGAGTTGCCGATGTCCTCCACCAGTAGCGCCTGGCCGCTGGCGAGGACCTGGCCGCTGATGCCTTCGCCGCGGCCGATGTCGGCCGCCAGCACGGCGTCGGGCAGGTCGCCTGCGCGCGCATGCACGCGCAGGCGCAGGTCTTCTCCGCTGCCGCCGCTGAGCAGCATGATCGAGCAACTGTCGGCGTTGAGCATGCGGGCGCATTGCTGGGCCTGGCTCCGCAGGCTGTCTTCCAGGCTGCCGCTGGAGAGGAAATGCTGAAGGTCGTGCAGCCGCATCAGGCCGTGGTCCGCTTCCATGTGTCACCTCGTCGTCGACGGGTCCGCCCCGTCGTTTGCGTCCCGGCGGCGGCGCGGCGCTAGTTTGCCGGCTCGGCCTTCGGGGACAGGAATGCCTTGTGAAACAGGTGCCGCGACAGCATCAGCGGCGGCATGCGCAGCCAGTTGCCGCGTATATAAAGGGCGGCGCGGGTGGCGCCGTCGAAGGCATCGGCGCAGCTCGGGTGCGGCGGCAGCAGCGCGCGCCCGAACAGCGCGTCCATCAATGCCAGCAACGCCGTTCCTGGGCTACCTGCACGCGCCTGCGCCAGCACCGCCGCCGGCACCGGGGTGCCGAGCAGGCGCGTGCAGTAGCGCAGCGCATAGAAGAGCGGACGCGCCAGCTGCAGTTCCTGCGCGCGCGCCGGCAGCGCCGACCAGAAGCCGGCCTGGGCGCCGAAATGACACAACAGGCGGTGCAGGTCGAACAGGTCGCGCAGCCCATGATGGTACTCGCCTTCGGAAAACAGGTGAGCCGCGCTGTGCAGCACCATGTCGCAAGGCGCCAGGGTGGACACGCCGTCCATGCCGGGAATCGGGCGCGCGGCCGCGCGCAGGCGCGCCGGATCCGGGCGCACCGCCGCCGTCTCCGGCAGGATCGCATGGTGGACGTCGATCACGCTGCTGCGCCGCACGTGCTGCAGCGGCGGTAGTTCGTGCATCCATTCGCGGTAATAGCGCTGGTCGTATTCGTCGTGGTGGGTGCCGGCCCAGCCGTGCAGCATCAGGGCGCTTTCGACATCGGCCAGGCGCTCCTTCGGCACCAGGATGTCGATGTCGGAAAACAGGCGGCCGGCCGCGGCGGGGAGATCGGCGGCCGCGTAGGCCGTGCCTTTCAGCAGGATCAGCGGCAGGCCGGTCGCGGCCAAGGCCCGCTGCACCTGCCGCAACTCGAAGCGTACCGCGTCCAGGTGGCGCTCCCACACCGTGCGCTCCCAGCCCAGGCGGCGCCGGGCGCGCGCCGGCAAGGCCGCCAGCACCCCGTGCTCCTCGGCCAGCAGGCCCAGGGTGGCGCCGAGCTTGGCGGCGCTGGCCTGGCGCAGCAGCAGGTCCCAGTCGCGCTCGTCGAAAGCGGCCATGGCGGCCGGTTCGCGCAGCGCGCGCAGCAGCACGGGCAGGTCGTTCACGCCCCCTCCTCCAGCAGGCGCTCGAAGACGGCGATGGCGTCGTCCAGCCGTCCGTAGCTGAAATCGAAGGTACGCGCCTGGCCGACCAGGCGCGCCACCGCCTGGAAGCCGGCTGCGCCGAGCAGGCTGTAATTGAACGCGTTCTCGGCCAGGCGCATGTGGGCGCGCGCCTGCGGCACGGCGTGCAGCTCGGCCGGCGCCCCGCTGCGCCACTGCGGGAACACGATCCAGGCAGGCAGGGCCGGCTCCAGCGCGCGCGCCACGCTGTCGCTGGAAGCGCGCATGTGGGCCACGGTGCCCTTCACGGTGTCGGCCACGGGACGCGTAAAGGCGGCCTGCGGCGCGTAATCGCGGATGATGCCGATCGAGGCGTTCTTCAGGCTCACCGGGCGCGGCAGCGGATCGATGCGGCCGTCGTCCAGCCGCACCAGGGTCAATTCGTCCGACAGCAGGCGCCAGCCGCGGTTGACCAGGGCCGCGCACAGCGTGCTCTTGCCGGAACCGGGCGGCGCGGGCAGGATCGCCGCGCGGCCACCCTTCTCGATCACGGCGGCATGGATCACCAGCCAGGAATGGGCCTGGCTCGAGACGCACCAGTTCATCGCCCATTCGAACATGGGAAAAGCCTGGTCCAGGGGCAGCGGCTGGAACGGCGCCATGCCGTCGTAATGGAAGTGTACCTGCGGGCGGACCAGGCGCCGCAGGCCGCGCGAGCCGGACAAGCGCACGTGGAAGTCGGCCAGCGCGCCGTCGTCGAGCACCGGATAGTCGGCGTACATCGTGCCCAGGGCATCCAGCAACGGCGCCAGCGTGCTGCGGATGCAAGTCACGAAAGGACCGGTCTGCAGGCGCAGGCCGGGACCGCGCAGGCGGGCGCCGAGTTCGCGGCGGCCAAGGGTGGCGACGGTCAGCATTCGACCGCCTCGATCAGATAGAGCGCGGCCAGGCCGGCCAGCAGCTCGTCGAGCGCGGCGAGGGTATCGGGGTCGGGATCGCCGGCCAGGTCGCTGGCCGGCTGCGGCGCTTCGGCGAGGGCCTGCAACAGGCCGAGGGTGAGGTCGTCCACCAGGTGGGTGGCGCCGGACAGGTCGTTGAAGAGCACGCATTCGCCGTCGTGGCAGCGGTGCAGCAGGCGCTGCCCGGGGGCCAGGCGCCAGATCGGCGAACTACGCATGCGTCACGACGGCGTACTGTTCCATCCTAGCGGAAGGTGGTTTCCAGGTAGCCTGCGATCTGGGCCCCGGTCCAGGGCGTGGCGCTGCCGGTCGGCTTGTAGCCGTTGGTGAGCGTGAATTCGTCCCACATGGCGACGACCTTGTCTTCCGGTAGCACGCTCGGGATGCCGGAACGGGCCGACGAACGCGCATTGAGCAGGGCGGTAACGATCTGCATCGCCACGTTGTTGCGGTCGATATTCTTGATCTCCTTGGCCTCTTTCGGACGGGCAAGCACCTGCATCAGGGTATAGTCCGCCAGGCCGGCATAGTTGCCGCGCGCCGCCAGCACGTCGCCGAACCGGGTATCGGGACTGGTGCCGGTGCTCGACATCCAGGCGCTGCCGTGGTTCTTCCAGTAGCCGTGCGAGCGGTTATTGGTGCAGGAATTCTGCGGATTGTGGCTGGCGGTCTTGATCGACATGAAGCCCGACGGCGAAGCGCAGGGCAGGAGCTCATCCGCGGCCATGCCGACCTGGCTGTGCAGGGTCAGGATGACGCCGGCCGCACCGACGCCGGCCCGTGTGAAGCGGCGACGCGCGGCGCCGCGGGCGTCGAGCTGCGCTGCATCGTGGGGCCCTTGCGCCTCGGGCATGGTCGGTTTGCGGTCTGCTTGATCTTCCATATCGACGGTTTCCTGAGTCATCGAAAGTATGCCATAGCCGCGTCCGGTGACGGGCTTTTTCAACCTTGAAGCAAGCCCCGTACCAGGCACGCCACATTGACCAAATGCAACAGTGAATCAAGCACTTAGCGGGGCATGCGCCGGCCAGGAGCAAAATGCAACGACGCCTGAGCGGCGTCGTTGTAAGAAAACCCGACAGCTAATCGGTTGCGAATACCCGGATCAGAAGAAGCTTTCCGGGATCACCAGGATGTCGCCCGGGCGCATCGGCATGTTGGCCGAGATATCGCCTTCCTTGATCAGGTCGTCCAGGCGCACGTTCAGCTTTTCCTGGCGGCCGTCGACGTTGCGGATGATGCTGGCCTTGTTGCCCGAAGCGAACTCGGTGACGCCGCCGACGGCGATCAGAACATCCATCAGCGACATGTCGCGGCGGTAGGCCAGTGCCTGCGGCTTGGCGGCCTGGCCGATCACGCGGATCTGCTCGGCGTAATTGCCGACGAAACCGGTGACGACCACGGTCACGACCGGCTGCTGGATGAACTTGGCCAGGGCCTTCTCGATGTCGCGCGCCAGTTCGGTCGAGGTCTTGCCGGCGGCCGGCAGGTCTTCGACCAGCGGGGTCGTGATCTTGCCGTCCGGACGCACCGGTACCGACATCGACACCTCCGGGTTACGCCAGACGATGATGTTGACGGCATCGCCCGGTCCGATCAGGTAGTCGGCCGGTACGGCCTGGGCCATGGCAGCGGCCGATGGCGCCGGCGGTTTGCTGGCGCAGCCGGCCAGGGCCAGGCCGCAGGCGGCGGCCAGCGCCAGTTTCGTCAGATTCGTCATGATCTTGCTCACGTCAATTCCTTTCCCGGCATGCAGCGACCGGCAGCGCCACGCTGTTACGAATGCCTTAAAATTGTTATTTAGCCATCAAACCGGCGTATTGTATCGTAATCGTGCTCGAGGCAAAGGCGTGCACGATTGAAATACTTTTCTTTTTTTCACTTCCGTTGCAGAAGCTCCTGCACGTACTGCACCGGCACCGCATACGTGATGCCGCTGGGGTTGGTGATCGCCGTTTCCTTCAGCCCCTTGACGAACACCATATTAATAACAGCCAGCACCTCTCCCGTGTCGGGATTGTAGACCGGGCTGCCGCTGTTGCCTGGATACGCGGTCCCGTCCAGCTGGAAGATGCTGAACGGGGCGCGGCGCAGCTGGGCAATGGCGCGCGCGTCGATCCGGCGCGAACTCATCGAAGGCATGACGATCGGCGTGATGGCCGACAGCATGGCGCGATGGGTCACGTGATTCAGGCCCAGCACCATGCCGAGCGGGAAACCGGTGAACGCCAGCGCCTGCCCTTCGGCGGCAGTGCGCGAGTCGCCCAGCGCCAGCGCGGGCAAGGCCGGACCGTCCTCCAGGCGCAGGTGCGCCAGGTCGTGCTCGCGGTCGAGCGCCACCAGGCGCGCCGGGCGGAACGCAAACGCCTGGCCGCTGCCGACCACCACCCCGAGCTGCTCCATCTTCGCACCGTCCAGCTGGTCCGGGACCACGTGGGCATTGGTCACGATGCTCAGGCCGTCGCCGACGGCGAAGCCGGTTCCCGTAAACATCACCGCCGGGCTGCGCGTCTTCAGGAACGTGCCGACCCCGACCACGGAAGGCTTGACTGCGGCGATCGTGCGCACCAGGCCGTCGGCCTGCGCCGGCATGCTTGCCAGGCCCAGCACGCTGGCCAGGCTCAGCAGTGCGGCACCGAACAATGCACGGCGGGTACGTACCGGCCGCGCAGCGCTTGCCTTTTTATTATTTCGAATAGGAATCAATCGTGCAGACCCTTTTGTATTTTAAACATTACAATACATCAGCTTGATGTTGAGCAAAGCGACCCGTAGGACTTCTTCCCCGAACCTTCACGGTTGATCTAGTGCAACAGTTGCAGCCCGCCGAAGTTTGCTCGACGACAATAATACAGCGTCAAGCAGCCCCAATCCGGGTTTTTTATGCGTTGCAGATAAGAATTTGTGTTGTAAGTGGTGCCACTCGGCGCGTTTATTGGCACAATTTTCCGGCACGCAATTGCAATTGCACAAACAACAAGCGATGATGCGGGTTCTTTGTTTTGATTGTTGTGCCTGGCGTTTCCTGCGCCGGGTGTTCATGGCGAGACTGACGAGATGGCAGAAATAACAGCCCTTATTCTGAATTTCCTTAAGGCCATCGGTAAATACCGTTGGCATGCAGTGATCATCACCTGGGTGGTGGCGCTGATCGGCTGGGCAGTCGTACTCCGGATGCCCAACCAGTACGAGACGACCGCCCGTGTCTATGTCGATACCCAAAGCATACTCAAGCCCTTGCTGTCGGGCATGACATCGCTGCCCAACCTGAACCAGCAGGTGATGTTCATGCGCCAGACCCTGATCAGCCGGCCGAACATCGAAAAGGTCATGCGCATGACCGACCTCGACGTCAAGGCCCGCACGCCTGACGAAAAGGAAAAGATGATCGACAGCCTGATGTCGAAGATCACCCTGGCCGGCACCGAGCGCGACGACATCTACACCATCAGCTACAAGGCCACCGATCCGAAGCTGGGCAAGGACGTGGTGCAGTCGCTGCTGAGCATCTTCATGGAAGGCAGCTTCGGCGGCAAGCGCCAGGAATCCGACAAGGCGGTGCAGTTCATCGACGACCAGATTCGCAGCTATGAAGAGAAGCTGGCGGCCGCCGAGAACACGCTGAAGGAATTCAAGATCAAGAACATGGGCCTGCTGCCGCGCGAAGGCGCCGACTTCGGCAGCAAGGTCGCCAACGCCAACGACGCCCTGAGCCAGGCCCGCCTGGAGCTGGCCGAGGCCGAGCAGGCGCGCAATGCGATCCGCCGCCGCATGACCGGTGGCGGCAAGGACGGTTCGGGCCCGGTCGATCCGGAACTGGCCGAGCGCATCGCCACCACGCAGAAGAACCTCGATGCCCTGCGCCTGCAGTACACCGAGCAGCACCCCGACATCATCGCCACCAAGCGCCTGCTCGAGCAGCTGCAGGAGCGCAAGAAGGAAGAGGCGAAGAAAGGCGGCGTCAATCCGAACCTGGCCGCCAGCCCGATGATGCAGCAGCTGAACGTGTCGCTGTCGGACGCCGAGTCGCGTGTCGCTTCGCTGCGCGCCCGCGTCAACGAATACCAGCAGCGCGTCAACACCCTGCGCACCCAGAGCACGACCGCGCCGGAAGTCGAAGCCCAGCTGGCCCAGCTCAACCGCGACTACCAGGTCAACCGCGAGAACTACCAGCGCCTGGTCGAGCGCCGCGAGCAGGCGCGCCTGTCGGGCGACCTGTCCTCGGCCACCGACATCCTCAGCTTCCGCGTGATCGAGCCGCCGACGGCGCCGCTGGTGCCGACCGGCCCGAACCGCCCGGTGCTGTTTACCGCCGCCTTCATCGTCGCGCTGCTGGCCGGCCTGGCCGTCGCCTTCCTGATGAGCCAGTTCCGTCCGACCTTCCTGAGCCAGGCGGCCCTGCGCGAAGTGACCGGCGTGCCGATCCTCGGCACCATCAACATGCACTGGACCGATGCCCAGAAGGTGCGCCGCAAGAAGCGCCTGTACGGCCTGGCCGCCACGGTGATGCTGCTGATCGGCGTATATGGCGTCGGCGTGGCCACGATGGTTGCCCGTCCGGGCCTGTAAGAATTCTAGGAGCGAATGTGAGCATTATCGAAAAAGCGGCAAGCCGCATTGACCACACCCGCAGCACCGCGCCGGCCACGCCGGCAACCCCGGCCAGCGCGCCGGCGAACATCCCGGCCGACATCGAGGCCGAGATCCTCGCCCTGAGCCCGCAGGCAGCGCCGCACGCCACCCCGGCGCCGGCGCCGCAGCCGGCGCCGATCGAGACCTTTGCGCCGACGCCGGCCGAAGCCGCGGCCGCGGCCCTCGCCTCCGGTACCGCGTCTGCCCACGCGTCTGCCCACGCGCCGGCAGCCGCCACGGCGGCAAGCCAGGCGCGCGCCACGCGCGGCGCCGCGCCGAAGCCGAATGCACGCAAGGTCGACCTCGACCTGGCACGGATGCGCGAGGCCGGCATGGTGACCGCCGCCAGCGGCCGCACCAGCCTGCTCGAGGATTTCCGCGTCATCAAGCGCCCGCTGCTCAAGCGCGCCTTCAACGAGGCCTCGGCCCCTGGCCGCCCGAACAACCTGATCATGGTCACCAGCTCGCTGCCGGGCGAAGGCAAGACCTATTGCGCGATCAACCTGGCGATGAGCATCGCCATGGAGCTGGACCACACCGTGCTGCTGGTCGACGCCGACGTCGCCCGCCCCTCGGTGCTGCGCACGCTTGGCCTGCCGGCCCAGCGCGGCCTGATGGACATCCTGATCGACGGCAAGCTCGATTTCGCCGACGTCATGCTGCGCACCAACGTCGACACCCTCAGCATCCTGCCGGCCGGCACCAGTACCCCGCGCGCCACCGAGCTGCTGGCCAGCTCGACGATGAGCAACCTGGTCACCGAGATCGCGCACCGCTATCCGGACCGCGTCATCATCTTCGATTCGCCGCCGCTGCTGCTGACCAGCGAATCGCGGGTCCTGGCCGGCCACATGGGCCAGATCGTCGTGGTGGTGGAAGCCCAGACCACGACCCAGCACGCGGTCAAGGAATCCTTGCGCCAGCTGGAGGGCTGCAGCAACGTCAACCTCATCTACAACAAGGCCCGGGACATCCCCGGCATCGAAGAGACGTATGATTATCACTACGGCTAAGCGTTCGCGCCTGCCGCGCCCGCAGTATCCGGCACTGCTGCCGCTGGCGGCAGCGCTGCTGGTGGCGCTTCCCGCCCACGCGGAATGGAAGGTCAGCCCATCGTTCACCCTGAGCGAAAGCTACACGGACAACGTCAACCTGCGCAATGACGAAACCAAGCGCTCGTCCTGGGTCACCGAAGCGGTGCCCGGGATCGACGTGCAGGCCAACAGCGCGCGCGTGGACTTTACCGCCAAGGCGCGCCTCTACTACTACGACTATAGCGAGGAAAACGTCGCCGGCCTGCGCAGCAGCGAGAAGCAGTACGATGCCAACGGCCGCGTCAACGTGGTCGACCAGCTGTTCTACGTAGACGCGAGCGCGGGCGCCAGCGCGCGCAGCATCTCGGCCTTCGGCCCCGTAGTCGAGGACATCAACGGCAACCGCTACACCTCGGACAACAACACCGACGTCAAGACCTGGCGCATCAGCCCCTACCTGACCCATCGCTTCGGCAGCTTCGCCGCCGGCACGCTGCGCTACAGCCACGACAGCGTCAACACCGACTCGCGCAGCGTCTACGGCGACAGCACGGCCGACGGCATCGCGCTCGACCTGGTGGGCGGTCCGGGCTTTCGCAACATCGGCTGGAACCTGCACGTCGCGCGCCAGGACATCGACAACGAAGGCTATGGCGACACCTCGTCGCAGAACGCCATGCTGGGCGTGAACTACCGCCTCGGCCCGACCCTGAGCCTGACCGCCACGGGCGGCTACGACAAGTACGACTACCAGGCGCTGGGCGGACGCACCTCGGGCGTCAGCTGGTCCACCGGCTTCGCCTGGGCGCCGTCGGCGCGCACCAGCCTGCAGATGTCGGTCGGCCGCCACTTCCTCGGCAACACCGGTTCGCTGATGGCCCTGCACCGCAGCCGCCACAGCGTCTGGAAGGCCGGCTATTCCGATACCGTCACCACCAGCCGCTCGCAGTTCACCCTGCCAGCGGCGATCGACACCGCCTCGATGCTCGACTCGCTGTTCTCGACCTCGATTCCCGATCCGGCGCTGCGGCGCCAGGCAGTCGAGGCCTACATCCGCGCCGCCGGCCTGCCGCCGACGCTGGCCGACAGCATCAACTATCTGACCAACCGCTACATGCGCCAGAAGCTGCTGCAGGGCTCGGTCGCCTTCAACTGGCGCCACAGCAATGCCGTCTTCTCGACCTACGCCAGCGAGCGTACCGCGCTGTCCTCGGCGGAAAGCGACAGCGAACTGCTCGGCAGCCAGCTGAGCTCGCTGAACGACAACGTCCGGCAGTACGGCCTGAACGGGTCCTACAGCTACCGCCTGAGCGCGCGCTCGAACGCACTGGCCTCGCTGTCGGTCACCCGTGCGCGCTCGCTCAGTACCGATCTCGAAAGCAAGCAGAACTCGCTGCGCCTGGGGCTCACGCACCGCTTCGGCCGCTCGGTACGCGGCAGCCTGGAGCTGCGCCGAACCGATGGCAACAGCGAAGTGCGCCGCCGCGACTACACCGAAAACGCCGTCTCGGCCTCGCTGACGGTGCAGCTCTAAACACGGAGTGACACGATGTACGAAAGCTATTACGGACTCTCGGCCAAGCCCTTCCAGCTGCGCCCCGACCCCCACTTTTTCTTCGGCAGCAAGGGCCACAAGCGGGCCATGGCCTACCTGGAATACGGCCTGTCGCAAGGTGAGGGCTTCATCGTCATCACCGGCGAAGTCGGCGCCGGCAAGACCACGCTGGTGCGCAACCTGTTCAACAAGCTGCCGGCCGACCAGATCGTCGCCGCCCACATCGTCAACACCCACCTCGATCCGGACGACACCCTGCGCATGGTGGTGTCGGCCTTTGGCCTGCCGTACGAAGGCGCCAGCAAGACCGACCTCCTGACGCGCCTCGAACAGTTCCTGCGCGCCGTCGACCGCCAGGGCAAGCGCGCCCTGCTCGTCATCGACGAGGCCCAGAACCTGAAGGCCCAGACGGTCGAGGAACTGCGCATGCTGTCGAACTTCCAGACCGACGACAAGTCGCTGCTGCAGACCTTCCTGCTCGGCCAGCCGGAGTTCCGCGCCACCCTGCACAGCCCGACCATGCAGCAGCTGCGCCAGCGCGTGATCGCCAGCTACCACCTGGGCCCGATGGACGCCGACGAGACCCGCGCCTACATCGAGCACCGCCTGCACACGGTCGGCTGGAACGGCGACCCGGCCTTCGACGACGGCGCCCACGCGGCGATCTTCGCCCACACCGGCGGCATCCCGCGCAAGACCAACACCCTGCTCGACCGCGTGCTGCTGATGGGCTACCTGGAAGAACTGCACGAGTTCAACGAAGAGCACATCAAGAGCGTCATCAGCGACATCAGCGAGGAATTCCAGCTGCCGACCGCGGTGGGTACGCCGGCGGCGGACACGCAAGCGGGCGGCACCGGCGGCAATGCTTATCTCGGCGACGCCGGCCTGGGCCACCTGCCGGAACGCCGCGCCAGCGCCGAGGTCCTCGACGAGCGCATGATGCGCCTCGAAAAATCGATCGTCTCCGTACTGTCGATCCTGAAGAAAATCGTCGCCACCCCGCAAGGGGCACAGGCGGCCCAACACGTGGATACCCAGGAATGAGAATGCAAACCCCCGCAGCCCGGCCGCAGCGCCAGCCGGGCGAGCGCATCCGCAACGCGATGACCTGCGACGTCGAGGATTACTTCCAGGTCTCGGCCTTTGCCCCCTACATCAGCCGCGACAGCTGGCCGAACCGCGAATGCCGCGTCGAAGCCAACATCGAGCGCATCCTGGCGCTGTTCGAGCGTCATGACGTGAAAGGCACCTTCTTCACGCTGGGCTGGATCGCCGAACGCTACCCGGCGATGGTGCGCCGCATCGTCGCCGCCGGCCACGAACTGGCCAGCCACGGCTACGGCCACCTGCGCGCCTCGGACCAGAGCCGCGCCGAATTCGACAACGACATCCGCTCGGCGAAAGCGATCCTCGAGGACATCGGCGGCCAGGAAGTGATCGGCTACCGCGCGCCGAGCTTCTCGATCGGCCACGGCAACCTGTGGGCGCTGGAAGCGCTGACCGAAGCCGGCTACCGCTACAGCTCGAGCATCTACCCGATCCACCACGACCATTACGGCATGCCGGACGCGCCGCGCTTCGCCTTCTACCCGAACGGCCCGGACGGCCTGCTGGAAGTGCCGATCACCACCGTGCAGCTGGGTTCGAAAAAGCTGCCGGCCGGCGGCGGCGGCTACTTCCGCCTGCTGCCCTACGCGCTGTCGCGCTGGATGGTCAAGCGCGTCAACGAGCAGGACCAGGAGCCGGCGCTGTTCTACTTCCACCCCTGGGAAGTCGATCCCGGCCAGCCGCGCCCGGAGGGACTCGGCGCCAAGGCGCGCTTCCGCCACTACATCAACATCGACCGCATGGAAAGGCGCATCGCCGCCCTCGCCCGCGATTTCGCGTGGGACCGCATGGACCGCATCTTCCTGGAACGCCCATGAATTCGATCATCGAGGGCGTGCTGCAAAAGAAGGCGGCAGCGGTCGCCGAGGCAGCCAAGCCGGACCTGCTGCTGCTGGTGCACCGCATCCCCTTCCCGCCGAACAAGGGCGACAAGATCCGCTCCTACCACCTGCTGAAGCACCTGGCCGGCAAGTACCGCGTGCATCTGGCGACTTTCGTGGACGACGAGGACGACTGGCAGTACGTGCCGACCGTGGAGGCGCTGTGCGCCAGCAGCCATTTCGTGCGCCTGAACCCGACCCAGGGCAAGATCCGCAGCGCCCAGGCGCTGGCGACCGGCAAGTCGCTCTCGCTGGGCTACTACCGCGACGCCGGCATGAAGGCCTGGATCGCGAAGACCATGCGCGAGCGCGGCATCGCCCGCATCATGATGTTCTCGTCGGTGATGGCGCAGTACGCCGAAGACTATCCGGCGGCGCGCCGCGTGATCGACTTCTGCGACGTCGACTCCGATAAATGGCGCCAGTACGCCGAGAAGAAGAAGTGGCCGATGAGCTGGGTCTACCGCCACGAGGCGCGCCACCTGCTCGACTACGAACGCCGCGTGGCCGACCAGTTCGACGCCTCGCTGTTCGTGTCCGATCCCGAGGCCGAACTGTTCCGCACCCTGGCGCCGGAAAGCCGCGCCAAGATCGGCTTCTTCAACAACGGCGTCGACACCGACTACTTCAGCCCGGACCGCGCCTACGACAATCCCTTCGAGGAAGGCGAGCAGGCCCTGGTGTTCACCGGCGCCATGGACTACTGGCCGAACGTCGACGCCGTCAAATGGTTCGCCGCCAACGTGCTGCCGCGCGTGCTGGAAGCGGTGCCGCAGGCGCGCTTCTACATCGTCGGCGCCCGCCCGTCGCCGGAAGTGCAGGCGCTGGCCGGCGATGCCATCGTCGTCACCGGCACCGTGCCCGACGTGCGGCCCTACCTCGCGCACTGCAAGGCCGCGGTGGCGCCGCTGCGCATCGCGCGCGGCATCCAGAACAAGGTGCTCGAAGCGATGGCGATGGCCAGATGCGTGGTCGCTTCGCCCCAGGCCTTCGAAGGCATCGAGGCGATCGAGGGCCGCGAACTGCTGGTGGCCGACGCGCCCGACGACTATGCCGACAGCGTGATTGGCCTGCTGCGGTCGCCCCACCCGGCCATGGGCCGCGCCGCGCGCGCCAGCGTCGAGCGCCGCTACAGCTGGCCGGCGCACCTGTCCACCATCGAAACGAGGTTCGAATGCTGATGAACGATACCCAGGCGCTGTCTGGCGCTGCGCGCGAGCGCATGTCGGTTCCGACCGTCGCCATCATCGTCGCGGCCCTGCTGGCGCCGCTGCTGCTGTACTGGAGCACTGCCGCCTCGATCGTCTCGGTGTGGAACAGCTCCGAGACCTTCGCCCACGGTTACGCGATCGCGCCGATCAGCCTGTGGCTGATCTGGCGCCGGCGCGAAGTCTTCAAGCAGATCCCGGTCGCGCCCTGGTGGCCGGCCCTGGTGCTGCTGGCCCTGTGCGGCGCCGGCTGGCTGGTCGCGCGCGCCGGCGAGGTCGGGGTCGTGATGCAGTACGCCTTCGTGGCGATGTTCCCGGTCATGGCCCTGGCCCTGCTGGGCCGCCGGCTGGCCGGTGCATTGACCTTCCCGCTGCTGTTCCTGCTGTTCGCCGTGCCCTTCGGCGAAGTCTTCGTCCAGCCCCTGATCAACTTCACCGCCGACTTCACGGTCGCCGCGGTGCGCGCGACCGGCATCCCGGTGCTGCGCAACGGCACCATGTTCGAGCTGCCGACCGGGAACTGGTCGGTGGTCGAAGCCTGCAGCGGCGTGCGCTACCTGATTTCCTCGATCACCCTGGGCTGCCTGTACGCCTACCTGAGCTACCGCTCGAACTGGCGCCGCGCCCTGTTCATCGGCCTGTCGATCGTGGTGCCGATCATCGCCAACGGCCTGCGCGCCTACATGATCGTGATGATCGGCCACACCAGCGACATGGCGCTGGCCACCGGCGTCGACCACCTGATCTACGGCTGGCTGTTCTTCGGCCTGGTCATGTTCGTCATGTTCTGGATCGGCAGCTACTGGCGGGAAGACGATCCCGTCACGACGTCTGCCGCCGCCGCCAAGGCCACGAGCGCACCGGCACCGGCCCGTCCTGTGCTGGGCGCGGCCATCGCCGCCGTGCTGGTCTGCGCCATGTGGCCGGCACTGGCGGTCATCAGCGACAAGGCCGCCCACAACCCGGCGCCGGTGGCACTCGACGGCGCACGCCTGGCATCGACATCGACCGGCATGCCGACCTGGAGCCCGGACTACCTGGCCCCGGACGCCACCCTGAAGGGCGCCTACACGGCGGCCGGCGCGCCGGTCAGCCTGAACGTGCTGTACTACCGCAACCAGGGCCCGGACAAGCGCCTGATCAGCTCCGTGAACCGCGTCGACAACCGCAAGGAAGGCTTCCAGCACGTGGCATCGAGCAAGCGCGTCGAATCCATCGGCGGGCGCGAACTGGCGCTGCGCGAAACCCGCGTCCGCGGTGCGCAGGGCAACTTCCTGGTCTGGCACTGGAACTGGGTCGACGGCCGCTTCACCGCCAACGACTACATCGGCAAGCTGTGGCAGGCCCAGGCCAAGCTGATGATGCACGGCGACGACGGCGCGGCCCTGATGGTGGCCACCCCGGTCGGCGAACATCCGGAATCGGCGCGCGCCGCGTTGCGCGCCTTCCTCGGCGCCAACCTGGCGCCGCTGGAAGCAACGCTCGAGGCGGCACGGGGTAAGTAAGATGGCAGTAACGAAGAACCGGCCGGCGGACATTCCGCTGGTCGTGCACCTGATCTACCGGCTCGACTTCGGCGGGCTGGAAACGCTGCTGGTCGACTGCATCAACCACATGCCGCCCGAGCGCTACCGCCACGCGGTCGTCTGCCTGACCGGCTACACGGCCTTCGCCGACAAGATCACGCGTCCCGGCGTCGACCTGTATGCGCTGGACAAGCAGCCGGGCCTGGGCCTGGGCATCCACTTGAAACTGTTCAAGCTGTTGCGCCAGTTGCGCCCGGCCGTGCTGCACACCTATAACTTCGCCTGCGCGGAGTACGCGGCGCCGGCCTGGCTGGCCGGCGTGCCGGTGCGCGTGCACGCCGAGCACGGGCGCGACGCCAGCGACCCGCAGGGCCTGAACCCGAAGCACAACTTCCTGCGCCGCGCCCTGGTCCCCTTCATCGACCGCTACGTGCCGGTCTCGCACGACCTGCACCGCTGGCTGACGGATGTCGTGCGGATTCCGGCGGCGAAGTCGGAACTGATCATGAACGGGGTCGACACGGTGCGCTTCGCACCGAAGCTGCCGGCGGCGACGACGCCGTGGGCAGGTGAAGACGTGTTCGTGATCGGTACCGTCGGCCGCCTGCAGGACGTGAAGGACCAGGCCAGCCTGATCGAGGCCTTCGCCCTGCTGCGCGCGCGCGGCGCCAACGCCCGTGCGCGCCTGGCCATCGTCGGCGACGGTCCGCTGCGCGACAAGCTGGCGCAGAAAGCGCGCGAGCTGGGCGTAGATGACCTGGTCTGGTTCCCCGGCGCGCGCAACGACATCCCGGAACTGATGCGCGCCTTCGACGTGTTCGCCCTGTCCTCGATCGCCGAGGGCACGCCGGTCACCCTGCTGGAGGCGATGGCCTGCGGCCTGCCGGTGGTGGCGACGGCGGTCGGCGGCATCCCGGAAGTGGTGCAGGACGGCGTCAACGGCGCCCTGGTCCCGGCCAGCAAGCCACCAGCCCTGGCCGATGCGCTGGAAGCGTATGTAGCGGACCATGCCCGCGTCAGCGAGCATGGCTCTGCGGCTCGTCTCCATATCGAACGCCATTACAGCGTTGCCGCGATGGTCGGCGCCTACACGGCGCTGTACGACCGCCTGAGCAACACCAAGACAACCCCCAGAGGAATTACTGAACCATGTGCGGAATAGTTGGCATTTTTGACCCGCGCGGCACGCGCGAATTCGACCGCGACGTCCTCCAACGAATGAACCAGACCCAGTTCCATCGCGGTCCGGTCGAGGGCGACGTCTACCTGGAACCGGGCGTGGGCTTCGGCCACCGCCGCCTGTCGATCATCGACCTGGCCGCCGGCCAGCAGCCGCTGTTCAACGAGGACCACACGGTCGTCACCGTGTTCAACGGCGAGATCTATAACTTCCGCGAACTGACCAAGGAACTGACGGCCCTGGGCCACACCTTCCGCACCCACTCGGACACCGAGACCATCGTGCACGCCTGGGAACAGTGGGGCGAAGACTGCGTCAAGCACCTGCGCGGCATGTTCGCCTTCGCGATCTGGGACCGCAACAAGAAGGTCTTTTTCGTGGCGCGCGACCACATCGGCGTCAAGCCGCTGCACTACGCGTTCCTGCCGGACGGTACCTTCGTCTTCGGTTCGGAACTGAAGGCCCTGCTGTCCTTCCCTGAACTGCCGCGCGTGATCGAACCGCGCGCCGTCGAGGAATATTTTGCTTACGGCTACGTGCCGGAACCGCGCACCATCTTCAAGGACGCCTTCAAGCTGGAGCCGGGCTACTCGCTGACGCTGCAGGTAGGCTCGAACGCGGCGAACGCCAAGCCGCGCCGCTGGTGGGACGTGCCGTTCACGCCGCACGGCGCGATGAGCGAACAGCAGATGGAAGAAGAACTCATCGTGCGCCTGCGCGAATCGGTCGAGAGCCAGATGGAAGCCGAAGTGCCGCTGGGCGCCTTCCTGTCCGGCGGCGTCGACTCGAGCGCGATCGTGGCGATGATGGCGGGCCTGTCGAAGGAACCCGTGAACACCTGCTCGATCGCCTTCAACGACCCGGCCTTCGACGAATCGACCTATGCGCGCCAGGTGGCCGAGCAGTACAAGACGAACCACCAATGCGAAACCGTCGACAAGGACGATTACGGCCTGGTCGACCTGCTGGCCGGCCTGTACGACGAGCCGTATGCCGACAGCTCGGCGATCCCGACCTACCGCGTCTGCGAACTGGCGAGGAAGCGCGTGACCGTGGCCCTGTCGGGCGACGGCGGCGACGAGAATTTTGCCGGCTACCGCCGCTACCGCATGGCGATGGGCGAGCAGCAGGTGCGCTCGATGCTGCCGCTCGCATTGCGCAAACCGGTGTTCGGCTTCCTCGGCAAAGCCTATCCGAAGGCCGACTGGGCGCCGCGCATCTTCCGCGCCAAGACGACCTTCGAGGCGCTGGCGCGCGACCTGGTCGACGGCTACTTCCACGGCGTCTCGATCCTGGTCGACCGCGTGCGCGACCAGCTGTTCTCGGAGTCCTTCCGCAGCCAGCTGCAGGGCTACCGCGCGGTCGAGGTGATGCGCGGCCACGCCGCCAATGCGCCGACCGACGATCCGCTCTCGATCACCCAGTACGTCGACATGAAGACCTACCTGCCGGGCGACATTCTCACCAAGGTCGACCGCGCCAGCATGGCGCATGCGCTGGAAGTGCGCGTGCCGCTGCTGGACCACAAGTTCGTCGAATGGGTCTCGGGCCTGCCGTCGTCGAGCAAGCTGCGCAACGGCGAGGGCAAGCACATCTTCAAGAAGGCATTGGAGCCCTACCTGTCGCAGGACATCCTGTACCGCAAGAAGATGGGCTTCTCGATCCCGCTCGCCTCCTGGCTGCGCGGCCCGCTGCGCGACGCCATGAAGGCGGCGGTCCTGAACCCGATGCTGCTCGATACCGGCATCTTCAACCGCAACTACCTGCAGCGGATGGTCGACGAGCACCTGGCCGGCACCAAGGACCACAGCACCGCGCTGTGGGCCGTGCTGATGTTCGAAGCCTTCCTGCGCAAGAACGGCGCCACCGGCGCCACCAGTACCAACAGCAGCATCGGCGCGGCCAGCCCGCTGATCGCCAGCGCCGCCTAACGGAGTTTGACCCATGCGTGTCCTTCACGTCCTCGACCATTCGATCCCGCTGCACAGCGGCTACACCTTCCGCACCGCCTCGATCCTGCGCGAGCAGCGCGCGCTGGGCTGGGAGACCTTCCACGTCACCGGCGCCAAGCACCAGGGCGGCAACGACCTGCTCGAGGAAACCGCCGACGGCCTGCACTTCTACCGCACCCCGAAATCGACCGGTGCGCTGGCGAAGATGCCGGTGCTGAACCAGCTGGAGGTGATCCGCGGCCTGGAAAAGCGCCTGAACGAGATCATCCCGACCATCAAGCCCGACGTCCTGCACGCCCACTCTCCCTGCCTGAACGCGATCGCCGCCCTGCGCGCCGGCCGCAAGTTCGGCATCCCGGTGGTGTACGAGGTGCGCGCCTTCTGGGAAGACGCCGCGGTCGACCACGGCACCAGCACCGAGAACGGCCTGCGCTACAAACTCACGCGCGGCCTGGAAACCTATGCCCTGAAACGCGCCGATGCGGTGACCACCATCTGCGAAGGCCTGCGCGGCGACATCGTCGCGCGCGGCATTCCCGCTTCGAAAGTCACGGTGATCCCGAACGCGGTCGACATCGACAAGTTCGCCGTCGGCGGCCAGGCCGACCTGGAGCTCAAGCGCAAGCTCGGCCTGGAACAGAACCGCCTGATCGGCTTCATCGGCTCCTTCTATGCCTACGAGGGCCTGGACGTGCTGCTGCGTGCGGTGCCGGCGCTGTCGCAGCGCCACGCCGACCTGCGCGTGCTGCTGGTCGGCGGCGGTCCGCAGGACGCCAACCTGCGCCAGCAGGCGAAAGACCTCGGCATCGCCGACAAGGTGGTGTTCACCGGCCGCGTGCCGCACGACCAGGTGCAGAAGTACTACGACCTGCTCGACGTGCTGGTCTATCCGCGCCTGTCGATGCGCCTGACCGACCTGGTCACCCCTTTGAAACCGCTGGAAGCGATGGCGCAAGGCCGCATCCTGGCCGCGTCGAGCGTGGGCGGCCACCGCGAGCTGATCGTCGACGGCAAGACCGGCGTGCTGTTCGCGCCGGACGACCCGGCTTCGCTGGCGGCCAAGGTCGGCGACCTGCTCGACGCGCAGATGCTGTGGCCGGCGCTGCGCTCGGCCGGGCGCGCCTACGTGGAAACCGAGCGTAACTGGCCGGTGAGCGTGTCGCGCTACAAGAACATCTATGGCCAGGTCACCGGATTGAAGGCTGCATGAAGATCCTGACCTTCAGTACCCTGTTCCCGAACAGCGAAAAACCCGGCCACGGCATCTTTGTCGAGACGCGCCTGCGCCACCTGGTCGCCAGCGGCCGGGTCGAGTCGCGCGTGGTGGCGCCGATTCCCTGGTTCCCCTCGACCAATCCGCGCTTCGGCAACTACGCGCGCTTCGCGAAAGCGCCGCGCCACGAAGTGCGCCACGGGATCGCGGTGGCGCACCCGCGCTACCCGGTGCTGCCGAAAGTCGGCATGAGCATCGCGCCCTTCCTGCTGGCGCAGGCGGTGAAACCGGCGATCGGCCGGCTGATCGACGAGGGCTTCGACTTCGACCTGATCGACGCCCACTATTTCTACCCCGACGGCGTGGCCGCCGCCATGCTGGCGCGCCACTTCAACAAGCCGCTGGTGATCACCGCGCGCGGCTCGGACATCACCCTGTTCCCGGGCTATGCGCTGCCGCGCCGCCAGATCCTGTGGGCCGCGCGCCGCGCCGACGCCGTGATCACGGTCTGCAACGCCCTGCGCGACGAAGTGGTGGCGATGGGAATCGATGCCGACCGCGTGGTCTCGCTGCGCAACGGCGTCGACCTGCAACTGTTCCGCCCGACCGAGCGCGCGGCCAACCCGATGTTCACGCTGCTGGCGGTGGGCCACCTGGTGCCGGTCAAGGCCCAGGACCTGATCATCGGCGCGCTGACGCTGCTGCCCGACGTGCGCCTGGTGCTGGCCGGCGACGGCCCGGACCGCGCCAAGCTGGAGAACCTGGCGCGCGAGCTGAAGGTGCTGGACCGCGTGAGCTTCCTCGGCGCGGTGCCGCAGGCGCAGCTGCGTGCGCACTACGGCGCCGCCGACGCGCTGGTGCTCTCGTCCAGCCGCGAAGGCTGGGCCAACGTGCTGCTCGAGGCCATGGCCTGCGGCACGCCGGTGGTCGCCAGCCGCGTCTACGGCACCCCGGAAGTGGTGGCGGCGCCGGAAGCGGGCGTCCTGATGCGCGAGCGCAGCTACCAGGGCGTGGCCGACGCCGTGAACACCCTGCGCGCCAACTACCCCGACCGCGCGGCGACGCGCCGCTACGCCGAACGCTTCAGCTGGGACGACACGACCGACGGCCAGATCCGCCTGTTCGACGAGGTCCTGGCGCGCCGTGCCGGCAACCTGGTGCTGGCCCGAACCTGACAAGGACTGAACGATGGAATCTCTTCTGTGGGCAATCGACCTGTGCGCCGTGGTCTATCTCTGCTTCTGGGCCGTCCGGAAAGATAAACTGAAAGCAAAGGAAAAACGGGAAGGAGGACGCGACCATGCGTGACATGTTCATGCTCCTGATGCTGGTCCTGATGCTATATGCGATGGTGCAGCGACCTTTCGTCGCGGTCGGCATGTGGCTGTGGACCGCCCTGTTCTTTCCCAACGCCTGGGTGTACGGCATCGCCAGCGTGCCCCGCTATAATTTGCTGTTCGCAGGTATAGCTATCCTCGGCTACCTCGCCTGGAAGGAAAAACCGAAAGTCAACCTGACCGGACTGGGCGCCGCCATCCTTCTGTTCTTCGCCTGGACAACCATCAGTACCGTGACCTCGATCGGCAACCCGGATTGGTCATGGATGATCTGGCAACGCTTCTGGAAGGTGATCGCGCTGTTCGCCATTATCGTCATGGTCATCGAGGACAAGCTGCACCTGGACTTCGTGCTCTGGTGCGTCGTGTTCTCGGTTGGTTTTTACGCCGACTTGGAAGCGCTGAAGTTCCTTGTCAGCGGTGGCGGCCACAATATCGTCGGCCTGCCAGGGCACGTGCTGGGTGACCGTAACGAACTGTCGCTTGCTTTTGTCATGACCTTGCCGATCTGCTACTACCTCTGGACGGAGTACGGAAAACAGTCCCGTATCCTCAGCCTGGGGCTGCTTGGAACCATGGCAATGCTGGTTATCGGCGTGATTGGCACCCAGTCGCGCGGAGGCTTCATTGCCTTGCTGGTCCTCGGCGGCTACATGTTCGTGAAGAGCGACCGTAAAGTGCTGCTGACAATCCTGATTCTCCTGCTCAGCATCGGCCTGTCGTATATCGTTTCCGACAACTGGACCGCACGTATCGAAACCATCCACTCGGCCGATGAGGACAACTCTTTCATGACCCGTGTTGTCGCTTGGAAGCTCAGCTTCATCATGGCCATGCAGCACCCGTTCTTCGGAGGCGGCTTCAAGTCGCTCGAGTACTTTCCGGTTTGGTCGGAACTATCGAAAGAGTTTTTCTCCTATCCGTGGTTTTATACTGGAAATGTGATGCCAAATACTACCGTCGGACGGGCCGCGCACAGTATCTATTTCCAGGTGCTTGGTGACCACGGTTTCGGCGGTCTGGTGTTGTACCTGATCTGCCTGTGCGGCGGTTTTCTGAAAGCGGGATCGGTTGCCCGCCGCGCCCGTAGAATTGGCGCACCGGACTGGCTCGCAACATCCGCCACGATGCTGCAACTTAGCCTTTTCGCGTTCGCCGTCGGTGGCGCCGCCCTAAGCCTGGCCTATTTCGACCTCTTGTTTGCGCTTTTTGGGCTAATTGTAGTAATGGAAACGCGCCTTCTACCAGCCTACGTGAGTCAAATCGCTCGTACCATGGCAGCGTCCACAACATACACTACCCGGCCGGGCGATGTGCTAGCCCCGTACCCTGAAGGAGCGCGGTAGTTCTAATGAAGCGATTAAAACAACATAACAGGCTCAGCGCGGCACTGCTGCGCGCCACCGGCAGCGTCATCGCCGGCCTCTCGAAACACCGCAGTTTGGCGGTCGTTAATTATCACCGTGTGTTGGCCTGTCCCGATGCCGTTCTTGAGAGCGAGCCCGACGTCACAACCTTTTACTGGCAGATGGCACTGCTGGCCGACTGCTTCAACGTAATGCCCCTGTATGACGCTCTGCGCGCACTGGACGAAGGTCGATTGCCGCCCCGCACCGTCTGCATCACCTTTGACGACGGCTACCGCTCGGTACATGATCTGGCACTGCCGATCTTGCGGGAGTTCAAGTTGCCGGCGACAGTGTTCGTCACCAGCGGCTATGTCGGCGCCAACGCCGGCAACATGTGGAACGACCGCATCATCCATGCAGTGCAAGCGCTACCAATGGAAACGCTGGACCTGACCGACCTCGGCCTGCCATGCTTTCCGCTGACCTCACCGCAGTCGCGCAAACAGACCATTGCATGTCTGATCGAGACCGGAAAGTATCTACCGCCCGATGCGCGCGAAGCGCTGGTCGAACGCCTCGACCGCATGAGCGGAATCGACCACAGTGCGCTCATGCTTACGCCTGACATGCTAACTGCGCTCGATGGCAACGGTATCGAGATCGGAGCGCATACGGTGTCGCATCCGATTCTCACCAGTTTGGACGACGACAGTGCGCGTTTCGAGATCGCCGCTGGCAAGGCCCAGCTGGAAGAACTTATCGGCAAACCGGTTCGCCTGTTCGCCTACCCCAACGGGAAGGTAGGCAAGGACTTCGACGCCCGTCATGTCGCCATGGTGCGTCAGGCCGGCTTCTTCGCCGCGTTCACCACAGCAGTGGGCGCGATTACCAGCGACCAAGACCGATTTCAACTGCCGCGAAGCCGGCCTTGGGACCGTATCCCCTTCCGCTTCGGCCTGCGCCTCCTGAGCTGGATGGCACTCGGCAATCGGCAACCACGATGAGCAACAAGGAACACAACATGCACAAACGTGCACTGATGATCGCATTTCACTTTCCGCCGCAAGCTGCCAGCAGCGGCATCCAGCGTACCTTGAGTTTTTCGCGCAACCTCGGCAAGCATGGCTGGGAGCCCCTGATCCTTTCCGCCCACCCGCGCGCCTATGCTGAGCAAAATCCCTCGCAACTAGCCAGTGTACCGGCAAGTCTGATCGTCAAGCGCGCTTTTGCGCTCGATACCAAAACTCATATGGGTTACAAGGGACGCTATCCGGACTCACTGGCGCTGCCCGACCGCTGGGTCTCGTGGTGGTTCGCTGCCGTTCCTTGCGGCCTGAGGCTCATCCGCCGCCACAAGCCGCAAGTGATCTGGTCGACCTTCCCGATCGGCACTGCACACTTGATCGGCCTGTCTTTGCACCGCCTGACCGGCCTGCCTTGGGTTGCCGATTTCCGCGACCCGATGTTACAGCCGTCTTACCCGACCCATAAGCTTCAACGCAAAATATTCGCCTGGATCGAGCGCCAGACGATCCAGCGCTGCAGCCGCGCCGTGTTCACCACCCACAGCGCGATGCAGGTGTACCGCGATCGGTATCCCGAGCTGCCGCAAAAGAAGTTTGTCGTGATCGAAAATGGCTATGACGAAGACGGCTTTCGTAGCGAGACAGCGCCTGTGCCGGCAGCGCCCGTGCCAACAGCGCGGCCGCAGCGGCTGACGCTCCTGCACAGTGGGGTGTTATACCAGAACGGGCGCGATCCCTCAGCCTTCCTGCACGCACTGGCCCAGCTGCGCGACGCCAGTCGTATCGACAGCGGCAAGGTACGTGTAATATTGCGTGCGCCGGGCAGCATGGAAGGCACGCGCAAGCTGGTGACGCGCTACGGCGTTGAAGACATGGTCGAAGTGGCGCCGCCAGTGCCCTACAACGAGGCGCTCAAGGAAATGCTGGCCGCTGACGGCCTGATGATTTTCCAGGGCACACCCTTCAATAACCAGATTCCGGCCAAGATTTACGAGTATTTCCGAGCTCGCAAGCCAATCCTGGGCTTGGTCGACACCATTGGCGAGACCGCGCGCGTGCTGCGGGCCGGCGGCTTCCATGACTTGGCGCAGATGGATGACAGCGCCGACATCATGCGCGTGCTCGACAGCTTCGTCACGCGCATCCACAGCGGCCAGGCGCACATCGCCAGCGAGGCGTTAGTGGCAGCGTCTTCGCGTGCGCACCGCGCCAGCGAGCTGGCGGCAATGTTCGACAGTGTGGTCGGTACCTGAAGCAGGATAATGCAATGAAAAACGGCGTGCAATTCGCACGCCGTTTTTGTTCGTTCCACTTCTGCCTCAACGCTTCTGGAAGTCGATGATGCGCTGGTCGACGATGGTCCCGTTACGGATACAGATGGCCGGGCTCAGTACCGGATCGTCCCCGGCACGGTCCTCGATGATGATGTCGAGGTATTTCACCATTTCCTCGCCGAGGCAGTCAGTTACCGAATAGCCAATCAGGGCAGGCGTGTGATCAACCGCGTAGTGCAGTACGCCGTCCACCATGTAGACCGGATCCTCGATCGTGGTTGGACGGCTGGTTTCGATCGCGCCAGCGCGGTCGCAACTGATGTCGACGATCATTGCCGGGTTCTTCAACTTCGACAGATCCTCGCGATAGATGATGTGGTCTTTGCGGTAGACATCCCACAACAGGCCATTGACGACAACGTCGTACTTGTCCAGTTCCCGGCGTAACAGCGTCTCGGTCTTGCGCTCGTAGACATTGATGTGCGCGCCCATGCAGGAAAGCACGCGGTGCGCGCCGCGCGCGACGTTGCCACGTCCGATCAGCGCAACGTTGCACTCGTAAACCAGTTTACCGTACAAAGTAAAAGCATGCATGATTGCCGCCTCGCCAGCTAGTTCGTTACTGCGCCAGAACACATGCCGACCGCCCTCGAACATGTCTTCCCAAGCTATAGCGGTGATTTCCTTGGCGATGATCTTGTCAGTGATCGACTTGTTTTGCACTGCGTGCACCCAGCCAAACACAGTCTGGCCACTACGCAGTTCAGACAGATAAGTAGCATCGCCGATCTTAGGATCAACGATCACGTCTTTGCTCAGCGCTTCCTCACGCGATACTACCCTGGCGCCAGCGTTAATGTATTCCTCGTCCTTGTGGCCGAACGATTCACCATAGCCGGCTTCGAAATACAAATGGTCGCGGTTACGGATACGCGCAATGTGCTTCGGCAGCATTGCCCTACGCTTCTCGTTCTCTTTGGTACTAATCATCAGTCCGACTGTTTTCATGCCATTCCCCTTTTTGCGGCCTTTACCTCGATCAAGTCAGTAGTGTCGGCGTGTCGCGCATCGTGCGCAACCGGACCGGCATCGATAAACACCGGCGCTTCCCGGTGCGTACGCACCAGTAGCAGAAGAGGCCGGAAAAGCCAGTCGCGGCGCTGACGCAGGCTCGGCGCGATCCGCGAGGCCAGTAGCAACAGACGGTTCGGCCAATTTAAGTATTGCAGCGCGGCGCGCATTCCTGCCGGGTTGTCGTAAGCATAGCGTCGTTCCGTCTCGTCGTAGGCGCGGCTGGTCTTTTCATCGATTGGTTCATGGTCGGGCGGCAGGTTGCGCGAGCCAGGAAAATCGTAGAACTCAGGGTAGAAACGGCGCAGGCACTCTTTCTGGAAAAACCAGCGATATTTTTCGGCAGGATGGTAGCGCAGCGTCGCCAGCGCAAATTCGAGATCGCAGTACGGGAAGACAACCACATGTCCGGGCGGATGCATCATCGTCAGCCATGGACTGATGCAGCGTCTCGTGCGTGACTGCAGAAAAGCCATTTCGGCCCGGTTCATGTTCGGCGTGAACTTCTTAAGATAATCGCGATAGTGTTGACGCAAGGTCTCTACGCTCGGGAACAATGCCGACAAGCGATGCAGCGCCAGCGGATTCGCGGTGCGTTTAAGCACCAGTTCGGTATCCTTTTCTGGTGTCTCATGGAGTCCGTCAATCTCGTAACCGGAATTGCCGAACGTATCGCCGGCCAGCCCATCCAGCACCAGCGAGGGTGGTCGTTTAGCCAACCAGCGCATGAACGGCAGCGCCCAGCCATGCATGAACGATTCGGTCCCAATCAAAGCCTGGCGGCGCGCGGTATCAGCCTCCAGCGCAGCGGGCGTGGATGCGCGCACCAGTTCGCAATCGACGCCGAAGGCAGCAGCGATCTTCGGCGCGAAAAAAGCGTCGATATCGTAGTCGCGCCCCTTCTTGCGGTGGAAGGTCTGGCAGGTAACAGCCTTGAACGGCACTTTTTTCCTGAACAGCGTGGCGAAGAAGCGACGCGAGTCAAAGCCGCTCGAGAACGGCAGCGTAACCTCGCCAACGTCGAGCTTCAGGCAGCGCTCCATCGACGCCAGATAAGCATCCTCGACGATGCGAAAGGCGTCGTCGTCGATCATCTCTTCGCCCGCCGGCAGCTGCGCGAAATCGAACCACTGCATGGTCTCGGCATGGTCGCGCCGGATCGTCATCTGGGCGCCGGAACGGAAGCGCTCGATGTCTCGGTAAAAACTACGGTCGGCCATGGGATGGCCGCTCTGCATTAGTGTGATCCAGGAAAGCAGATCAGGCGCGTCGCCGGCGAAGTGGATCAGTACTGGGTGTGAGGCAAATAACCAGGCGGCGCCATGGCGCCGATAGTACAGAGGACCAAAGCCAAAGGCATCGCTTTTGACGGTGGCCTGCTGTAGTTGTGGGTCGAACTTCAGGTAGGCGAAGGCGCCGTTTTCCAGGACTTCCGGCGCAGCGATGCGATCGAGTACGTCCGGCTTCGAATACGAATGCACGCCGAGTACAGCCTCGTAGCCGCGAAACACCAGCTGGCTACCGGCTACCTCGTGCAACAGGCCGAGACCATTGGACGGCGCCCGGGAACTTACGGCCCAGAACTGCGGTGTATCAACGACGGCAAGACCGGCCGTGTCGCCACTGAACTCGGGGGCGCTGTCGGGGAATACGCAGGCCAGGAAAAACTCGACATCAGCGAACTGGCGCGACATCAGGTCCAGGTCGATCTTCATTTGACCTCGCTAGGTGAGGCGACGACCGGAGGCGTCGACCGTTTGAGCTTGTTAAGGAAATAAGACTCGGCGCTGTCTGGACGCCCGGCCAAGCGCCAGAGGCCGAGCACGACGGCACAGTAGACGAACATACCGGTAACGACCTTGAGCACGAGCATGAGCCAATTCGGCACCGCCAATTCGGCCTCCAGCAGCAGAAGCGCCGCCGCCATTGCCAGGCAACCCAGCACTGGGCGACCGGTGCCGCGTGCGAGCATACGCACCGATAACCCGGGAATGTTGCGCATTAAGAGGCTATACGACACGCCAAAGGTCAGCAGGATCGAACCGAAGCGAAGCTGTGCGATACGTTCCGGTGTCAGGTCGGTACGCAACAGCATGGCGCCGATGCTGAACACGCCAATCTGGATCCAGCTTGTCAGCGCCAGCAAACGGATCTTGCCGATCACGGTTAACACATAGTTAGCGCTGCTATTGATCGACTGGATGATGTTCGAAAGTGCCAGCACTTGGATAAACGGTACGATGAACTTCCACTTCTCACCAAGCGCCACCGGAACGAACTCGTGCGCGGTTAGAACGAACCCAATGCAGGCCGGAAACGTTACCATCACCTGGATCGACTGTGCGCGCAGCAGAAGGTTGGTCAACTCGCGCAAGTTATCCTTGGCGCGCGCGAAGGCCGGAAACAGCACGCGATTGATCGGCGCCAGTAGGTCGCTGCCGGGCACATCGGAGATTTCGCTAGCTAACGTATAGCCGCCGGTCACGCTGGTCTTGGCCATACCGCCGACCAGGAAGATGTGCAGCTTGCGGTCGAGGAAAGAGCTGATGTTCTTGACCATCACCCACTGGGAGATGCCGAAGATGGCCCGGAATTCCGACAGCGCGAAGCGCGGGCGCATTGGATGCACCATGTAGCTACGGATGGTGGCTACCAGGCGGCCGCACAGGGCGCCGAGCAGCATGCCCCAGTAACTCTGCAAAACGAGAGTCAGGAGAATCGTGATGAAAAAACCAACCAGCCGCTTGAACAACACGTATTTGGCGTCTTCAATAAAGCGCAATTCTTTCTGAAAATTTACGATGCCAACATTTTCGAATGACGATACGACCAGCGAGACCGCCATTAACTGCACAGCAGCCGTAACGCGCGGATCCTTGTAATAATCAGCGGCGAAAGGCGCCAGAATCATCAGAAACGTCGCTACGCATGCTACCTGCATAATGCGCAGCGTCCACGCCGTGTTGTAATAAGCTTGGGTCGGATTTTTACGCTGAATGAGGGCAATATTGATACCGAGGTCGAAGATGATGTCGGCGAACGCCACCACGACCGAGGACATTGCGACGATGCCGAAGTCATCTGGGACAAGGATCCGGGCAAGGATGAAGGTACTTGTAATACCGATCAGGCGGTCGATCCAGCGCATTGCGACCATAATGACCGCACCACTGGTGAGACTATGTGTCTTTTTATGGAACATTTGTACAACTACCTTATTAGATCGAGTACGCTGGTTGCTGCGTAGCAATCCTCGATCTTACGCCAGATGGCAAAGTAACTACGTAATGCTACTGGTATGAATACTGAAGAAATCTAATGGCCACGTTCAGAGAAGTTTGACCAGAGGAAATGTGTCAATGCAGATTAAATGATGCACGAATGCATGTCAAGAATTCAACAATCGTGCGCACCCCATTTGCATGGTCGTGTCGCGGCCACTTCAGGCTGTAGTTGGGTGCAAAGCGCGGCGCGGATGTTGAGAACGACGCGTGAGGGCGCGTAAAAACGCGAGAACGCCACACATCTCGGCTTCGAACTCGATCATCGACACATCGCCGCCGTCGAGGAACCGCGGCAGATAGTAGCGCGCGTCCGGATCGCGCAGGTCGACCAGGCCGGGGATACAGGTAGTGGCGGTGGATACGCCGGCCGCACGCATTACGTCCGGCGCATAATCGTCGAAACAGCCACTCGGGTAGCAATAATGGGTGGGATAAGGCAGGCCGGCGGCGCGGATGCGCTTTCGGTTCAGCTCAATGTTTTCCTGGTTGCGGTGCGGCTGGCCAGGCAGGTAGACATGCGCGTGTCCATGCAATTCGATGCGGCAGCCAGCACCGGAGGCGGTACGCAGTTCTTCTGTCGTCATGTAACTAAAGCGGCGCGAGGCGAGATCGAGCTCGGCGGCGCTCACGCCCAGGCTCGCGCCGAAGCGTTCCAGGCAGCGGGCCACTGCCTGCGGCGGCTCGGCGTTCAGCCATTTCTCGGCCGCGCCGACGAGGCTTTCGCGCTGGCGCGCATCGGCCAGGTTCCAGATGCCATCCATGCCGACGCCATAGCCCTCGAGCGTGATTTCTCGGGCGCTGGCCTTCCACGCCAGGTAGCGCAGCGTCACCGGGATGATCGGCGCGCCAGCGTCGCAAGCTTCGCTGTGCAGGTACAGTACCGGCTTGTGACCGTATTCGGCCAGCGCCGGCAGCAGGTCGCGGTAGGTCGAGTACCAGCCGTCGTCGATGGTCACCGCGACCGGAATGCCGGCCATGCCGGCCATGCCGGCGCCGCCAGGCATGATCACCTGCTCCAGGCTGGCTGGAACGAAGCCGCGGGTCCTGAGCCATTCGAGACGCTGGCGCAACTGTTTGCTGGTGCAAAACAGTTTGGGATTGTAGTAACGCTCATCGCCGATGTTGCCGGCGTGGTAACACAGGATGCGCGGGCTCTTGCGGGTCACCCTGCGCATCAGCGCGAACAATCCGGTGTACTTGGCGACATGCAGGATAAAAGTCTTGATCGTCATGGTAGCTCGCCCGTCAAACGTGTGGCGCCTGCAAGGAGTGAGTGCGCTATTCTGTCCGGGGAATTCTTTATTTATTTACAACGAAGAATTTATCGTGAATTTAACAAATGCCGCGCACAATTGAATTGCCTCGTCAAGATAGAAAGCCCCTATTCAAGGGAGCGCTTTCTGCCACGCTGAAATTTTGCCACCGAAAAAAGATGGATTCTCTCCCTCCATCATCAGTTTCTATTTAACAATTTAATTTGCTTGACAGCGTGTTTTTATTCTCGAGAAGAGTGCGATGAAGATCGGAGGTCGGCACGACCGCAAGCGTTCCCGATGCGATCGGCATCAGGACAGGGACCGAAGGAAAAACAAGACCGCCTAGACCACATCGGAGGCTCGGCATCGGGAACTGGGCTAGGTCTATCTAACGAGACTTATTTGAAATTGGGTAGGCGGTGTGCGATGAGCGGAATCGACCTTACCGAAAAACAGTGGCGTCAGCTTGAACCGGGATACGAATGACGCTGCCGAGGCGTAAAAGAAGGCAGTAACCGACGAGTGATTAAGGCGTTCACGCGGCGGAATCGCTAGCAAAATGCATGTATGCGTAGATGGACATGGTTGTCATTGGCCATCCTCGTCATCGCTGGACAATGTAGCGATACAGCTAACGTTGGACAGGTGCTTGACGCCATCTTTGTGCCACGTGCGGGTTGAGGTCGTCCACGGAAACGTCTCACTTCCCTATGCGTCGAAAACGCGGACACAACTATTTGGCGGGCGTGACTATCGCCACAACGATCCAATGGCTCCTCTGAACTCAGTCAGACAGACCTTAGTCCTTGCTGTGCCGCTGCGCCCAGTCGATTTGCGCGCGCTTCGGCCACACCAGCGCCCACGACGCCGGGCGGTACTGGCCGGCGGCGTGCAGCGCGCGCCGCTTTTCCGACGTGGCGGTGGCGTTCTTGACGGCCTGCTCGTCGTGCGCGACGAACAGCGCGCGCGCCCCGCCCTCTTCCGGCACCGTGCGCAGGTAGGCCAGGTGCGGGCTGATGATCTCGACCATCGGGTCGTAGAACCAGCTGCCGGCAATCATGCCCAGCGCGTCGGGGTGCAGCGCGTACAGGTCGACGCAGCAGCGGTAGCACTCGTTACGGCCTTCCTCGTTGAATTCGTCCTGGTACAGGCGGTTCACGTGGATCGCGAAATACGGCTTGAAACCGCCGGCGCGCGCGAACAGCAGGGCGCGTCCGGGCAGTTGCAGCAGGCCGCCCTGCCACAGGATCGAGCGGCCCATGCCGGCGCGCGGATCGATCACGCTCGAGGCGCCCGCGTACAGGCGCAGCGTGGCCAGGCCGAACTCCTTGAGGAACACGTCGCCGTCCAGCCGGCAGTAAGGCAGGAAGGCCTCGTCGTGGTTGGCGATGCGCGCGAACTGGCGCAGCTGGTGCGCAAGCACCCGTGGCGGCAGGCGCCGCAGCAGCTCGCCGTCGAGCGATGCGCGCACGCCCATCAGGACGGCGGCCAGCAGGAAGCAGGCCCCGGCCTGCTCGCCACGCTCCTCCAGCACCTGGTTGTAGAGGGTGCGCGCTCCCGGGGGGATGCGCTTGAAGCTGCCGCAGGGCGGCGGGTCGGCGAACTGCGCGAGGAAGGCGCGCACGCGCTCGGCCGCATCGGGCAAATGGACCGCGCACAGCGCGAGGGCACGCTGCAACTGGTCGGACAAACGGGATTCGAAGCTGGAAGTCTGTTGCGCTAGCATGGTCTTGGTCCTGGGTGGCCGCAGCCGGTCCGTTCCGGGAGCGCGCAAAGCGTGCGCGTATAGCCGCCGCAGGTCAACACAGTGGATTACCTACTGTGTTTATTTTCCTGCAACAATTAATTTATCGCAAATCTTACAGGAGCGGCCACACGATTGCACCCATGTGGCATGCACGACACAGCTTAGAGCGCCTAAAAAAACCTTCAGAGCAAGGCGCGGCGACGAAGACAGTACGCCTGTACGGCGAGGAGCTGCAACGCAGCTATGGAGGTTTTGTTAGGCGCTCTCATACCAGCACTTCAGGCGCGTCTGGGTGGCTGAGAAAACCCTGCGGACTGGCCGAGCGGCCGTAGGCGCCCGACTGGAACACGACCACCAGGTCGCCCACCTGCGCCTGCGGCAGCTCCATGCGGTCGGCCAGCAGGTCGAGCGGGGTGCACAGCGGGCCGACCACGGAGGCGGTTTCGAGCGGACCGCTGGCGCTCATCCGGTTGCCGATCGCGACCGGGTAGTTCTTGCGGATCACCTGGCCGAAGTTGCCGGACGCGGCCAGGTGGTGGTGCAGGCCGCCGTCGGTGACGAGGAAGACCTGGCCGCGCGAAACCTTGCGGTCGATGACGCGCGCCACGTAGACGCCCGCTTCGCCGACCAGGTATCGTCCCAGTTCGATCGAGAGCTGGGCGTCGGGCAGGCTCGCCTTCACGCGCGGCAGCGCGGCTTCGAGTGCGGCGCCGATCGGCGCCAGGTCGAGCGCCGCCTCGCCCGGGAAATACGGAATGCCGAAGCCGCCGCCGATGTTCAGGATGCGCACCGGATCGCGCGCGTCCTGCGCCAGGCGTTCGGCCAGCAGCAGGGTCTGGGCCTGGGTCTCGACGATGGCCTCGGCCTTCAGGCTTTGCGAGCCGCTGAAGATGTGGAAGCCCAGCACCGCCAGGCCGAGTTCGAAGGCCAGCGCCAGCATGCGCGGCGCTTCCTCGGCGTCGATGCCGAACTGCTTGGCGCCGCCGCCCATGCGCATGCCGGAACCCTTCAGCTCGAAGTCCGGATTGATGCGCAGGACCAGCAGCGGCGCGATGCCAACCTCATTGCCGATGCGCGCCAGCGCGCGGATCTCGCGTTCGGACTCGGCATGCACGACGGCGCCGGCGGCCACCGCACGCGTGAGTTCCGCATCCGATTTGCCGGGGCCGGCAAAGCTAATGCGGTGAGGCTCCATGCCGGTGTCGAGCGCCACCTTCAGCTCGCCGCCAGACGCCACGTCGATGCCGTCGACCAGCCCCGCCATGTGCTGCACCAGCGCCGGCATCGGGTTGGCCTTCATCGAGAAGTGCAATTCGACCGCCTGCGGCAGGTGGGCGCGCACGTGGGCGACACGCTCGCTCAGGAGGCGCCGGTCATAGGCATAGAAGGGCGTGCTGCCGACGCGCTGGGCCAGGCGCGGCAAGGGGATGCCGCCGACCTGCAGGCAGTCGTCGACGACCGGGAACAGGGTCTGGGCGGCATGGACGGGCTTGGCGTTCATTGTGTATTTCCGGAGATCGTATCGAACATCGTCAGGTAATCGAGGCGTAGGATCTTGCGGTCGATCTTGCCGTTCGGGTTGCGCGGAAAGGCTTCGCGGCTCAGCGTCACGTGGGCCGGCACCATCCAGGCCGGCAGGCGGCGCTGGCATTCCTTCAGCAGGGCTGCGCCCGCGAGCGCGCCGTCCTTCGGCAGCGCCAGCAGCACGATGGCCTGGCCCAGCTGCGGATGCGGCACGCCGAAGGCCACCGCCTCGTCCACCAGGCCGGTGGCGTAGACCGCCTCCTCGACCTCGGTCGGGCTGACGCGGTAGCCCGACACCTTGATCATGTCGTCGCTGCGGCCGATGAAGTACAAGTAGCCCTCCTCGTCCATGCGCACGGTATCGCCGGACCAGACCGCCATCTCGACCAGCGGCAGTGCCGGGTCCTGGCCGGGCGCCGGCTTGAAGCGCTCGGCGGTCTTGACGGGATCGTTCCAGTAGCCGAGCGAGACCAGGGCGCCGCGGTGCACCAGTTCGCCCGGTTCGTTCGGTGCGCACGGCGTGCCGTCCGGGCGCACCACCATCACCTGGGCGTTCGGGATCGCGCGGCCCATCGAGTCCGGGCGGCGCTCGAGTTCCGCCGGCGGCAGGTAAGTCGAGCGGAAAGCCTCGGTCAGGCCGTACATCAGGAACAGTTCGGCCCGCGGCAGGGCCGCGCGCAGGCTGGCCACCGTCGTCGTCGGCATGGCGCCGCCGGAATTGGTCAAATAGCGCAGCGTGCAGTCCTGCGGCCACGGCAGGGTGCACAGCTGGAACCACAGCGGCGGCACCGCGGCCAGGCCGGTGATGCGCTCCTCGACCACGGCCTTCAGCACGTCCTTCGCGAACAGGTGGTTCAGCAGCACGGCGGTCGCGCCGGCCAGGAAGGCGCAGGTCAACTGGCTGAGGCCATAGTCGAAGCTGAGCGGCAGCACCGACAGGATGCGGTCGGCGGGCGTGATGTGCAGATAGCTGGCGACGCTGCGGGCGCCGGCCACCATGTTTCGATGCGACAGCACCACGCCTTTCGGCTTGCCGGTGCTGCCCGAGGTGTAGAGGATGGCCGCCATGTCGGCGTCGATCGCGCGGCGCGCGGCCAGCACGGCGGCATCCGGTGCGGCCTGGGCCATGTCCCAGGCACGCACGGCATATGCCGACTGCGACTGCGGTACGGCGGCGCCGGTGACGAACACGGTTTTCAGATCCGGACAGGACACCAGCACGGCTTCCAGCTGGGCCAGGCGCTCGTTTGATGTCACGAGGATGCGCACGTTGCAGTCGGCCAGGATGTGGGCGACCTGCTCGGCCTTCAGTTGCGGATTCACCGGCACGAAGACGGCGCCGGCCAGGGCGGCGCCGAACATCGCGGCCACGTTCTCGACGCGCTTTTCCAGGAACACGGCGACGCGCTCGCGCGGCTGCACGCCGGCATCCAGCAAGGCGCCGGCCGCGCCTTCGACGGCAGCGGCCAGCGCGGCATAGTCGAGCCGCGCCGAGCCGTGGACGAGCGCCTCGGCGCCGGGCGTGCGGCGCGCGGAATCGAACAGGAAATCGTGGATCAGGTCAGCCATGGCAAAAGGGGTTCGTGGATGGCGCCGGCAGCGAGGGAAGCACTGCTCTTCCCCAGGGCGCAGCCCGCAATCTTAACAGCTTGCAGCTTTTGACCGCAGCACGCCATTTGGTTTTCGACATGTCTCGTGGCAAATTTTTCAACACAAGGTTTATACTGGTCCAATGCTTGCGTATTCGCCATCCACCGCGTCTTCCTCCGCGTCTCCCGCCGCCGGTCCCGCGAT
Source organism: Massilia haematophila (assembly GCF_042647645.1). NCBI lineage: Bacteria > Pseudomonadati > Pseudomonadota > Betaproteobacteria > Burkholderiales > Oxalobacteraceae > Massilia > Massilia haematophila. The sequence continues at coordinate 4,050,586 of NZ_JBHRVV010000001.1, forward strand.
TCCCCTTGCGCCGGTGCTGTCCGCCGCGTCGTTTCGCCGCCCGGCCAACACGCACGAATCGCCCGCGCGCACCGTGCTCGACGCCGGAGCATACCGGCTGGTGACCAGCGGGCGCGTGGCGATCGCCCTGGCCTTGCGCGAGCTGGGCGTCCAGGCCGGCGACACGGTGCTGGTGCCGGCCTACCACAGCCCTTCGATGATTCCACCGGTGCTGTGGCGCGGCGCCACGCCGGTCTTTTATCGCGTGACGGCGGACGCCGGCGTCGACCTCGACGACCTGGCGGCCAGGATCGGCCCAGGGACGCGCGCCGTGATGGTGACCCATTATTTCGGCTTCCCCCAGGACCTCGCCCCGATCCGCGCCCTGTGCGACGCGCGCGGCCTTGCCCTGGTCGAAGACTGCGCCCACGCCTTCATCGGCGAACATGGCGGCCGTCCCCTGGGCAGCTGGGGCGATTATGCGATTGCCAGCAGCATGAAATTTTTACCGATCTACGAAGGCGGCGCCCTGGTATCCAGCCGCCACGATTTGAGGAACGTGACCCTGCGCTCGGCCGGTGCCGGCTTCGAAGCCAAGGTCGCATTGAATTCCCTGGAAAAAGGGTTTGCCTATGGCCGCCTGCCGGCCGTGCGCGCCGCCTTGTGGCTGCCGCTGCGCGCGAAAAGTGCGCTATGGGGCATGCTCAAGCGTGGACGCAAGACTGCCGCCCCGGCGCTGGCGCCCGCTTCCTCGGACAGCAGCTTCGATTTCGACCCGCGCTGGCTCGACAAGCGCTCGTCCCTGTTTTCCCAAGCGGTGCTGAAAGCGGCGTCGCCGGCGCGCATCCAGGCGCTGCGGCGCCGCAATTACCGGCGCCTGGACGAGGCCCTGCGCGGCCTGCCCGGCCTGCGCGCCCTGCATCCGCAGCTGCCGGACGGCGCCTGCCCCTGGGTCTATCCGCTGCTGGCGGACGAGCCGGAAGCGCTGTTCCAGCGCCTGAAGGCGCGCGGCGTGCCGCTGACGCGCTTCGCTTATCCGCTGTGGCAGGGGGGTGGACGACGCCACCTGCCCGAACGCCGCGATGCTGTCGCGCCGCGTGCTGTCGCTGCCCTGCCACCAGGAGCTGCGCGAGGACGAACTCGACTGGATCATCGCGGCCGTGCGCAAGGAGGCGAGTGTATGAGCTGGAGCGTCGTTCCCGCGCGCGAGTTCGCGCGCCATGCCGAGGCCTGGGCCGCTTTGCACGCGCAGGGCCCGGCCACGAGCCTGCTGGCCGTCGATTTCGTCGCGCCCCTGGTCGAACAGTTCGGTCGCCCCGGCGACCTGCTCGCCATCGAGAAGAAGGGGACGGTCGTGCGCGCGATGGCGATCGTGCGCGCGACCCGGCGCGGCGCCTGGGCCACTTTCCAGCCGGCGCAGGCGCCGCTCGGCCTGTGGCTGCAGCAGCCGGGCCTGGACACCGAAGCGCTGGCGCGCAGCCTGCTGGGCGCCCTGCCCGGGTTCCCGCTGATCTTCGCGCTGACGCAAATGGACCCGATGCTGATGCCGCGCCCGCTCGATGGCGCCTGCGTGCGCACCCTCGACTACATCGACACCGCGCGCGTGACCCTGTCCGGTTCCTTCGCGGACTACTGGGGCGAGCGCGGCAAGAACCTGCGCGGCAACCTCAAAAAGCAGCGCGCGCGCCTGGAACGCGAGGGCGTCGTCACGCGCCTGCAGGTCGACCGCGCTCCGGAGGCGATGGCGCAGGCGGTGGAAGACTACGGCCGCCTGGAAAGCTCGGGCTGGAAAGCGAATCAAGGCACGGCGGTGCATGCCGGGAATGCCCAGGGCCGCTACTACCGCGCCATGCTCGAAGCGCTGGCCGGCCGCAACGCCGCCAGCGTTTACCGCTATTATTTCGGCGAGCAGTTGGTCGCGATGGACCTGTGCGTCGAGGATGACGCGAGCATCGTGGTACTGAAGACCAGCTACGACGAGAGCGTGCCCGGCAACCTGTCGCCCACGCTCCTGATGCGCGAGGAAGCCTGCCGCCGCCTGTTCGACGAGGGCCGCTTCGCGCGGCTCGAGTTCTACGGCCGCGTGATGGAATGGCACCTGCGCTGGACGGACGAGGTACGCACTATGTACCATGTCAACTATTACCGCTGGCCGGGGCTGCGCCGCCTGCACGCCCTGCTTGAATCGCGCACCCGCCCGGCACCAACACCGACGACGAGCTTATGAAGTACCTTGAAGAAGTCAAAACTCTCCTGATCGACGTGCTCAACCTGGGCCCGGCCGGCCAGGCCCTGGACGCCGATTCGCCGCTGCTGGGCAGCCTGCCCGAGCTCGACTCGATGGCCGTGGTCACCCTGATCGGCGCGCTCGACGAGCATTTCGGCATCGCCATCGACGACGACGACATCAGCGCCAGCACCTTCGCGACGCTCGGCAGCCTGGCCCGGTTCGTGGCCGAGCGCGCCGAATAAGCCGCTTGATCCCGCCATGACGCCGCCCGGCCACGCCCCCGCCGACGCCTTTTTCCTCGACACGCCCGACGGCCCGCGCTTCTGCCTGTTCCATGCGCCGCTGGGCGAATGCCGCGGCGCACTGGTCTATGTGCCCCCGTTCGCCGAGGAGATGAACCGTTCGCGCCGCATGGCCGCGCTGCAGGCGCGCGCGCTGGCCGCGCAGGGCATCGGCGTGCTGCTGCTCGACCTGCACGGCTGCGGCGACAGCGCCGGCGACTTCGGCGACGCTTCCTGGGACGGCTGGCTGCGCGACATCGCGGCGGCGCGCGCCTGGATCGAGGACAAGCTCGGGCGCAGCGCCGGCCTGTGGGGCCTGCGCCTGGGCGCCCTGCTGGCGGTCGCGCACGCCCAGCGCGCCCCGCAGCCGCCCGAACGGCTGCTGCTGTGGCAACCGGTCACCCTCGGTTCCGGTTACCTGAACCAGTTCCTGCGTCTGCGCCTGGCGGGCGAACTGCTCCAGGGCGGCAGCGACAGCGGCGGCACCGAAGCGCTGCGGGCAAGCCTGAAGGCCGGCGAATCGCTGGAGATCGCCGGCTATACGCTGTCGCCGGCGCTGGCTGACGGCATCGACGCGGCCGACGCGCGGGCGCTGGCGCCGCGCTGCCCGATCCACTGGTGCGAAGTCGTCGCCGCGCCCGGCCGGCCGCTGCCGCCGGCGGCGGCGCGCGTGGTCGACACCTGGAAACTGCAGGGCAGCCGGGTCGAGGTGCACCTGGCCGACGGTCCGCAGTTCTGGGCCGCGCCGGAAACGGTCGACTGCCCCAACCTGATCGCGGCGACCAACGCCGCCCTCACCCTTCCCGCCCATGCCTGAAGAACGCGCTCTCTCCTTCGCCTGCCGCGGCGCCTGGCTGTACGGCATCGTCAGCCTGCCGGCGACGCCCCATCCGCGCGGCGTCCTGATCGTGGTCGGCGGTCCGCAATACCGTGCCGGCAGCCACCGCCAGTTCACCCTGCTCGCGCGCGACCTGGCCGCCGCCGGGATTCCCGCGATGCGCTTCGACTACCGCGGCATGGGCGACAGCGAGGGCGACCTGCGCAACTTCGAGAACGTCGACGACGACCTGCGCGCGGCAATCGACCGCTTTTTCGTGGAATGCCCCGGCATGAAGGAAGTGGTGCTGTGGGGCCTGTGCGACGGCGCCTCGGCGGCGGCGATGTATGCGCCGCAGGATGCGCGCGTGGGCGGACTGGTGCTGCTCAATCCCTGGGTGCGCACCGAGGAAGGCGCGGCGCGCGCCACCATCAAGCATTACTACCGCGCGCGCCTGTTCGACGCGCGCCTGTGGAAGAAGATCGCCGGCGGCCAGTTCGACGTGAAAGCCTCGCTGCGCTCGCTGTGGCGGGACCTCGGCAAGGCGTTCCGGCCGCGCCCGGCCAGCGCCAGCGCCACGGCCGGCAGCAACGCGCCCCTGCCCGAGCGCATGCAGGCGGCGCTGACCCGTTTCGGCGGACGCGTGCTGGTAGTGCTCAGCGGCGCCGACCTGACGGCCCAGGAATTCGCCGACCTGTCCGCGCGTCCCGGCGCCTGGCAGCGCCTCCTGGCGACGCCGCGCTTCACGAAGCAGAAGATCGACAAGGCCGACCACACCTTCTCGCGCCGCCCCTGGCAGGACCAGGTGTCGAACTGGACCCGCGACTGGCTGCGTTCCTGGTGAGCGCACCACTGTTGCGTACTTACACTTCATCACTTTCCTAACTGAAAATATCTTTTTAAAATGTATTTTTAGCAATTAGCTCATGGCAAAATAGCCTACTGGGATACCCGTGCCGGCTGAAGGCACTAACCGCATGCGAGGACACCAGTGCTAAAACTACTAAAATCGGTCAAGAACCATTTTTCCCCGCAACCAGCGCTGACGGTTCTCGCCCAGAGCGAGCTGAAGGCCGACATGCAGGGCTTGCCGGCGCACGATCCCGGTCCCGAAGCCGTGATCGCCGGCTGCACGACATGGTTATGCCTGGCGCAGGACAGGTCGGCATCGAACGATGGCGGCGTGGCGCGCGACTTCTCGCTGCAGAATGGCTGGGCCACCTCCTACCCCGAAACCACCGGCTACATCGTCCCGACCATGATCGCCATGGCGCACCGCAACGGCGACGCCAGCCTGCACGCGCGTGCGCGGCGCATGCTGGACTGGTGCGTGGCGATCCAGTTCGCGGAAGGCGGCTTCCAGGGAGGGAAGATCGATGCCAAGCCCCGTGTCCCGGTCACCTTCAACACGGGCCAGATCCTGCTCGGGCTGGCGGCCGGCGCCGCCGAATACGGCGATGCGCGCTACCTCGACGCCATGCACCGCGCGGCCGCCTGGCTGCGCGACAGCCTGGACGCCGACGGCTGCTGGCGCAAGTTCGGCACGCCGTTCGCCAAGCCTGGCGAGAAGGCCTACGAAACCCACGTGTCGTGGGGGCTGTTCGAGGCCGAGCGCGTTGCCCCCGGCCACGGCTACGGCGCCGCCGGCCTGCGCCAGGTGGAGTGGGCGCTCACCAAGCAGCAGGCGAACGGCTGGTTCGCTTCGAACTGCCTGACCGACGTCGACCATCCCCTCACCCACACCATCGGCTACGTGCTGCGCGGCGTGATCGAGGGCCAGCTGCTGTCCGGGCGCGCCGACCTGCTGGAGGCCGCGGCGCGCACCGCCAACGGCCTGCTCGGCGCGATCGACAAGGACGGCTACCTGGCCGGGCGCCTGGACCGCAACTTCGGCGCAGCCGCAAACTACGCCTGCCTGACCGGTTCGGTGCAGATCGCGCATTGCTTCTTCCTGCTGCACCGCCTGACCGGCGACGCCCGCTACCTGGCCGCCGGCCGCACCCTGAACGCCTTCGTGCGCCGCACCGTGCGCCTGGACGGCTCCGGCGACACGGTCGGCGGCATCAAGGGCTCGTTCCCGGTCGACGGCGCCTATGGCCAGTGGCAATACCTGAACTGGGCCGCGAAGTTCTGCATCGACGCCAATGTGCTGGAAGTCGAGCTGACGGCGGCCGTGCTGGCCGAGGTCGAGCTGGCAAAGGCCGGACTGGCATCGGTCCACCTGGCCAAGGCCGAACCGGCGCAAGCCGCGCTGGCGGGCAGCGACAGCGATGCTTAAGCCGCTCAAGAACATCGTCAAGGCGGTACTGGAAAGCACGCGCCGGCGCCGCAACGAACAGCAGATCCGCCGCTCGAGCCGGCTCGTCACGCGCGCCGAGCTGGCGCGCGACCTGGCGCGCCTGGGCATCGCGCGCGGCGACACGCTGTTCGTGCACTCGTCGCTGAAGAGCCTGGGCTATGTCGACGGCGGCGCGGCGGCGGTGGTGGGCGCGCTGCAGGACGCCGTCGGGCCGGAAGGCACGCTCCTGGTGCCGACCTATTACCTGCCGGCCGGCACCGTCAAGGCCGCATGCGAGATGGAAGGCTATGTGTTCGACCCGAACCGCCACGGCACCAACATGGGCCGCCTGCCCGAAACCTTCCTGACCCAGGCGGCGACCCACCGCAGCGTGCACCCGACCCATTCCGTGTCGGCCTGGGGCAAGCATGCGCAATTCCTGACCGAGGGCCACCACCAGGCGCCCTCGATCTTCGGCGCGGGTTCGCCCTGGCAGCGCTTCGTCGGCCTCGAGAACGCCAAGGTGCTGGGCCTGGGCGTGTCGATGGGGCCGGTAACCTTCTACCACGTGGTCGAGGATGCGCTCGGCGACGCCTTCCCCGAACCGGTCTGGGACGAGCGGACTTACCATATTCCCTGCCTGGACCGCGACGGCCGGCGCTGGGAAGTGCCGGTGCGGCCCTTCGCGCGCGCGGTGGCGGCGCGCCGCATCGACTACGCGGCGCGCGAGGACCTGCGCGACTACTTCCGCCGCGAATTCGAGCGCACCGGGCTGCGCGTGAACGGCCAGGTCGGCGACGCCGAAGCCTGGTTCATCCCGGCCCAGGGCTTCTTCGACCACCTGCAACTCCTCGCCGCCGACGGCATCACCATCTATTCGATGCCCGAACAGCTCGCCGCCAGGCCGCTGGTGTAAAAACTTCATCTGCGCAGGCACGCGTCCGGTGTATTCGCGGGAATCGCAATATACCGACGTATATAACGGTGGTACACTGGCAAGATCATCCACTTCTGGAGACTTCCCTTGTCCGCTTCCTTGCCTCGGCGCCTGCTTGCCGCCACCCTGCTGTTCACTGCGAGCGGCGTTGCCTGCGCCGCCGAGATTACCGTGTCCGCCGCCGCCAGCCTGACCGATGCCTTCAAGGACATCGTGCGCGGATACGAAGCGGCCCACCCCGGCAGCAAGGTGCTGCTCAATGTCGGCGCATCGGGAGCCCTGCTGCAACAGATCGCCAAGGGTGCCCCGGTCGACGTGTTCGCCTCGGCCGACCAGGAAACGATGGACGCCGCGGTGGCGCAGCAACTGGTGGCGCCGCGCGAGCGCGTCGATTTCGTGCGCAATTCACTGGTGCTGATCGTTCCGGCCGCCAGCACGCTGGATATCAAGCGTCTTGAGGATCTGCGCCAGGGCGCGGTCGCGCGCCTCGCCGTCGGCAACCCAGCCAGCGTGCCGGCCGGGCGCTACACGCGCCAGGCGCTCGGCGCCGCCGGGCTCTGGGAAGCGCTGGGCCCGAAAATGGTCATGACCCAGAACGTGCGCCAGGCGCTCGACTATGTGGCACGCGGCGAGCTGGACGCCGGCTTCGTATACGGCTCGGACGCGCGGTTGCTGAAGGACAAAGTGAAGGTGGCGCTGGAGCTGCCGCTCGCCACCCCGATCAGCTATCCGATCGCGGTCACCGCCGCCAGCAAGGAGGCCGCCGAGGCGCGCCGCTTCGTTGCCTGGGTCCAGGCGTCGGCGGCCCAGGCGGTCTTGGCGCGCTACGGCTTCCTTAAGCCCTGAGCGCCGCGCCCCGCTGCCATCATGCACCCGACTTGGACCGCCCTGGCGCTGTCGCTGAAGGTCGCCTGCTGGGCGACCGCGATCGCGCTCGTGCTGGGCGTGGCCGTCGGCTTCCTACTGGCGCGGCGGCGCTTTCCCGGGCGCGAGCTGCTCGATACGCTCCTGACCCTGCCGATGGTGATGCCACCCACCGTACTCGGCTACTACCTGCTGGTGCTGCTGGGCCGTGAAGGCCCGCTCGGCCGTGGCTTGCAGGCACATTTCGGCATCAACCTGATCTTCACTTGGCAGGGCGCGGTCATCGCCTCGGCGATCGTCGCCTTCCCGCTGGTGTTCAAGCCGGCGCGCGCCGCCTTCGAGACGGTCGACGCGCGCCTGGAGGACGCCGCGCGCGTGATCGGCATCTCCGAGACAGCAATCTTCCTGCGCGTCACCCTGCCGCTGGCCTGGCGCGGGATCCTGGCCGGCGCCCTGCTCGCCTTTGCGCGCGCAATGGGCGAGTTCGGCGCCACCCTGATGGTGGCCGGCAGCATTCCCGGCCGCACGCAGACGCTGTCGATTGCCGTCTACGAGGCGGTACAGGCTGGACAGGACGAGGCCGCCAACCTGCTCGTGCTGATCACCTCGGCGGTCTGCGTCGCCGTGCTGCTGACGGCCGGACGCCTGGCACCGGGACGCGTCGCCCAGCGCTGAAAGAAGTCATCGTGCATTTCGACATCGACATCCAGAAAACCCTGCGCTCGGGCAAGCGCGACTTCCGCCTCGACCTGCGCCTGCAGTCCAACAGCCGGCGCGTCGTCATCTTCGGCCCCTCGGGCGCCGGCAAAAGCCTGGCGTTACAGGCAATCGCCGGCCTGCTGCGACCGGACAGCGGCCGTATCGCGGTCGGCGGCGCGCTGCTGTTCGACGCGGCCCGCAAGATCGACCTGCCGCCCCAGGCGCGGCGCATGGGTTATCTGTTCCAGGACTATGCGTTGTTTCCGCACCTGAGCGTGCGCCAGAACATCGCCTTCGGACAGGCGCGCGGCTGGCGCAACCCGGGACGGGAGGTGCGCAGCGAGGCCGTCGAGCGCTGGCTCGCGGCCTTCCGCCTGGCGCACCTGGCGCACCAATTGCCGGCCGAGCTCTCGGGCGGCCAGCGCCAGCGGGTGGCGCTGGCGCGCGCGCTGGTCGCGCAACCGGCCGCGCTGCTACTCGACGAACCGTTCGCGGCACTCGACCCGGCGCTGCGCGCCGGCCTGCGCACCGAACTCGACTGCCTGCAACGAGAACTGTCGCTGCCGATGATCCTGATCACCCACGACCTGGCCGACGCCGAGGTCTTCGGCGAACAGGTCCTGCACCTGCGCGAGGGCAGGCTCGGCGCGGACCCGACTCTGCTTGCCGAAGAGGAAACACAAGGGTAGGATCTTGCTCTTGCGCGCCATCTGGTCGCCACCCATCCACCTGTCACGAGTCCGCCGTATGACAATCCCATCCGACAAGCCGCTCGAACTGCAAGGCTCGCTTTGGCTGACGGCCGGCGACGAGAATTTCGGCGGCGCGGGCCGCCTCGCCCTGCTGGCGAAGATTGCCGAGTGCGGCTCCATCACGCAGGCAGCGAAGGCGGCGGGAATGAGCTACAAGGGGGCCTGGGATGCGATCGACACCATGAACAACCTGGCGGGCGAGGCCCTGGTGGAACGCCAGGCCGGGGGCAAGGGTGGCGGCGGCACGCGCCTGACGGCGCGCGGCACGCAACTGGTCCGGAATTTCCAGCACGTGGAACAGGAGCACCGGCGCTTTATCGAACGACTGGGACGACAAAGCGCAGGTCTCGCCGACGAATACCTGCTCATCAGGAGAATCAGCATGCGCACCAGCGCGCGTAACCAGTTCCTCGGCAAGGTCGCCTCGATCAAAAGCGGCGCGGTGAACGACGAGATCGAACTCGACGTCGCTGGCGGACACCGAATCGTCGCCGTCATCACCCACGGCAGCACGCAGGAACTCGGACTGCAGGCTGGTGCCGAAGCCTTTGCACTGATCAAGGCCTCGTCCATCATTTTGATGGAGGGTGACGATGCCACGCGCGTCTCGGCGCGCAATCGATTGCGCGGCACCATTGCGCGCGTCCAGGCCGGCGCCGTCAACACGGAAGTGGTCATCGACCTAGCCGGCGGTGCGGCAGTGGCCGCTATCGTCACCAACGAGAGCAGCGAAGCGCTCGAGCTGGCTATCGGCAAGAGCGTCACGGCCATTTTCAAGGCGTCCAGCGTGATCCTGGCCGTGCCGGACTAAAGAGCCGGAATATCATTGGCCCGCGCCGGTCCGGCAGGCGGAAAAGTCCTCGAAAGCGCCGTAGGTCGCCGGCGCGCCGCGCGCCGCGCCGCACAGGTCCTGACCGGTGCCGGGCCCGCCGCGGCGCGGCGTCTCGCCGCGCCAGCGCAGGTCCAGCCGGCCCGGATCGGCGAACAGCGCGCGTTGCGGATGGCGGCCCAGATACAGCTGCCAGATCGGCGTGGCGAGATTCTCGCCCAGGCGCACGGCGCCGCCCTCGTCGCTGCGGATCGGGCCATCGACCAGATTGCCATCCAGCGTAGCGACGCTTTGCGGGAAGCGCACCTGCACCCCGGCCGTGTCGAGCAGGGTATTGTCGAGGATGCGGGTGCCGGCCGCGCTGTTCAGGTAGATGCCAACGTCCGAACAGCCGGCGACCAGGTTGGCGCGCATGATTCCCTCGTCGTGTTCGGTGATGCATTGACGGTCGCGGCAATATTTTTTGCCGGTGCCGCCGCCGCCGAACGACAGGCCGATGCGCTTGCCGCGTTCGCCCTGTAAAGCTTGCTCGCACAGCACCACGTTGCGCTCGAAGACGGTGCGCTGGGCGCCGCCCTTGGCAAAGGCGCCGTAGCTGGTGCCGTCGCCGCCGTGCTTGACGAAGTCGCGGATCAGGTTGGCGCGCACGGTCCAGTCGCTGGCGCCGACCAGGTCGACCGGCGTCACCGGCCGCGACGTGCGGCGCGCGCCGCCGTTGGACAGGGTGTTCGATTCGATCAGGCCGTGGTCCGGGAACACGCCCTTCTGGCCGTTGATCTTGAAGTGGGCATTGAAGTCGCGGATCGTGTTGTTGCGCGCCACGAAGTGATGGGCCCGGCCGACGACGTGAAAAGCGTGCTGGCAGTTGTCGTCGTAGCGGCAGGCGCCGCGGATGTCGAGGTTCTCGAAGCGCCAGTGGGGCGCCGACACCGTGACCCCTTCGCTGCTGTTGAAGGCGATCGTCACCGTGCCCGGGCGCTCGGCGCGCACCACGATCGGTGCGCTTTCGAGGCCGGGACGGCTGGCGAACAGCGTGCCCTTGACCGCATAGGTGCCGGGCAGGAAGGTGATGAGGTCGCCCGGCACGGCGCTGGCGAAGGCGCGGCGCGCTTCCTCGACGCTGGCCACCCGCCGTTCGTTGCCGCCGGCGGTCATGGCCGGGTCGGGCTGGGCGCCGACCGCCAGCGGCGGCAGCGCATAGCCCTGCCCTTCCCCGCGGTCGAGTCGCAGCAGCATGCCGGCGACGACGCGCCCCGCGCCTTCGATGAGGTCGTTGTGGCCGCTCGTACGGTGCAAAAGATAAGGCGCCAGGGCGCGCGGCGTGGCGCCCTGCGATTGCAAGTACGCGAGGCCGGCGGCGGCGGCGCCGAGTCCGAGCAGCGCCAGCAAGGCCAGCGCCCCGGCGGCACGCTTCACGTACCGGTCTTGATGTTGTGGCGGCTCATCAGGTCGTACATGGTCGGGCGGCTGATGCCGAGGATCTCGGACGCCTTGACGATGTTGCCGTCGACCCGGGCCAGGGCCTTGATGATGGCCTTGTACTCGGCCTCGTCGCGCACCTGGCGCAGGTTGATCGGCTCTTCTTCCAGCCCCTCGCCAGGCAGCCCGAGGTCGTCGGCCACGATGGTGTTCCCGTCGGCCATGATGACGGCGCGCTTGATGCAGTTTTCCATCTCGCGCACGTTGCCCGGCCAGGCATAGCCCTCGATCGCCGCGATCGCGTCCGGCGCGAAGTGCAGCGTGCCGCGCGACTCCTGGGCGCAGAATTTATTTTTGAAGTGGTGCGCCAGCAGGGCGGCGTCGCCTTCGCGCTCGCGCAGCGGCGGGATCGTCACCACGATCTCGGACAGGCGGTAGTACAAGTCCTCGCGGAAGCGGCCGGTGGCGCACAGTTCCTTCAGCTTCTGGTGGGTCGCGCAGACGATGCGCACGTCGACCGGGATCTCCTCGTGGCCGCCGATGCGCTCGATCACGCGCTCCTGCAGGAAGCGCAGCAGCTTGGCCTGCAGCGGCATCGGCAGGTCCCCGACCTCGTCGAGGAAGAAGGTGCCGCCGTGGGCCAGTTCCACTTTACCCTTGGTCTGTTTGGCGGCGCCGGTGAAGGCGCCCTTCTCGTAGCCGAACAGTTCACTTTCGAGCAGGTTTTCCGGAATGGCCGCGCAGTTGATCGCCATGAAGCGTTCCTTGGCGCGCGGCGACAGTGCGTGCACGGCGCGCGCCAGCACCTCTTTACCCGTGCCCGATTCGCCCAGCAGCATGACGGAAGCCGAGGTCGGCGCCACCTTTTCGACGCTGCGGCAAACCTTCAGCATCGAGGGCGCGCGCGAGATCACGCCCGACATCGGCGAATCGGCCTGTTCCCGCTGCATACGGCGGTTTTCCTGCTGCAGGTTGTGCAGGAAGAAGGCGCGCTGGATCACCAGGTTCAGCACCTCGGGGTCGCACGGCTTCTGGTGGAAATCGTAGGCGCCCAGGCCGATCGCCTTGACGGCGTTGGCATGGTCCTGGTTGCCGGTCAGGACGATCACGCGCGTGTCCGGCGCCAGGGCCAGGATCTGCTGCAGCGTCGCCAGGCCCTCGGTCGAGCCGTCCGGGTCGGGCGGCAGACCCAGGTCCATGGTGACCACGGCCGGCTCGTGGCGGCGGATCTGCGCCAGCGCCGCTTCGCGGTCGCCGGCGACCACGACGTCATAGGCGTCCAGGCTCCACTTGAGCTGCTTCTGCAGGCCCGGGTCGTCTTCGATGATCAGGAGTTTCGGTTTGTTCTGTGTCACGGTGTTCCTCGCGTCAGGCTGCCCGTTCGACGAGCAGCGCATCCTGCCGGTACAGCGGCAGGATGACGTTGAAAGTAGTGCCGGACGAAGGCCTGCTGGAGACTTCCAAGCGCCCGCCCAGCTCGTTGATGTATTCGCGGCTCTCGAACACGCCGATGCCCATGCCCGCCGACTTGGTCGACTCGAAAGGCTTGAACAGGCGCTCGCGGATGAATTCCTCGCTCATGCCTTCGCCGGTGTCGGCGATCTCGATCTGCACCGCTTCGCCGGCGCGCGCCAGGCGGATCGTCACGCTGCCGTCCTTCGGCGTGGCTTCGATCGCGTTCTGGATCAGGTGGCCCAGCACGCGCTCGAGACGCTCGCGGTCGGCCAGCACGCGCAGGCCGACGTCGACCACCTCGAGCTGCGGACGCGGCACGAACGCGGCCTTCTGCGCCATCGCCTGGCGCACCACCGCGTCCACCGCCAGCGGCGCCGGCTTTTCCTGGAGGTCGGTGCGGCTCAGCTTCTGCAGCATCAGCTTCATCTTCTGCACCGACAGCGACACCGTTTCCAGCATGTCGGCCTGGAACTCGGGATTATGCTTGTGCTTTTCGGCGTTGGCGTTCATCAGCGACAGCTGTGAGACCAGGTTCTTCAGGTCGTGCACGACAAAGGTCGACATGCGGTTGAAGGACTCGAACTGGCGCGCCACCATCAGGGCGTTGGCCGCTTCCTGCTGCGCCAGGTAGCTGGCGGCCTGGCTGCCCGCGATGTCGAGCAAATCGATCACTTCCCAATTGAGCTTGATCGGGCTGCGCGCGGTCTGCAGCACCACGAAGCCGAACAGTCTGCTACCCATCATCAGCGGCACCACCAGCCAGCCGCGCGGATACTCGCGCAGCCACTGCGGCAATTCGAGGCCGTCGTATTTTTCCGGCTCGGTGACGACTTCGCCCAGGTCGATCACCCATTGCGTGCGCTCGAGGAAGCGGCACAGGGCCGAGTCGCCCGGCTCGACCGTGTCGATGCCCGGCACCTGCCAGGCGGCGACCGGTTCGAAGGCGCCGGATTCGCGCCGCTGCCACAACTGTCCGCCGGGGCTTTCGACCAGGGCCGCCACCGCCTGGATGGCGCGCTCGCCGAGGTTGTCGCCGCCTTCGGACAGGGTGCGCGTGAAACGCATCCATTCCTCGCGGTAGTCGTAGCCGTAGCTGTAGAAATGCTTGCTGATGAAGACCTTCAGCCAGGCGCGGAAGGTGCCCGAGAACAGGATCCCGGCCAGCAGCAGCAAGGCGCCGAACAGGAAGGTCACCTGCATCACGGTGCCCCAGTTGCCGCCGAAGTAGCGCAGGTAGTAGCCGGCCGAGCCCATCGCCAGCAGGTAGATGGCCGAACCGAACAGCGCCGCCGAATGGAACATGGCGCGGCGCGACACCGCCAGCGGCGAGCTCCAGGACTTGGCGCGCGTCATCGACAGCGCGATCAGCGGCACGGTCAACGCGTTGACGACGCCGCGCGCGGCCCAGATGTCGGGATCGACCTCGCGGAACAGCATCGCGTGGCTGTACAAATAAAAGTCGTAGGCGAACATGCCGCCGATGGCCAGGCAGACGAACTTGATGGCCCAGCGTTCCTGCGCGGTCTTGTTGCGGTAGGCCTGCTCGACCAGCAGCATGCCGCCGACCGCCTGCGCCACGCGCGCCGTCACCGGCAGCACCGAGTCGAGCAGGGCCAGGTCCCAGTGGCCGGCAAAGGCGGCGACCAGCGCCAGCAGGTAGCACACGGCGGCCACGAACAGCACCGGGCGCAGGCCGAAGGGCAGGCGGCTGCCCGGCTTGTGGTAGTCGCCCAGCAGCACCACCAGGAACAGCGACCAGGCGGCGTTGCGCGCCACTTCCAGCGCGTCCGACAGGTCGGTCCACAGCATGCGGTCGAGCGCGGACGAGGCCAGCGCGCCGGCCCACAGCGCCGAGGCGACGCAAGCCAGGATCAGCACCGGCCCGTAGGCGCGGCCGCGCCAGCCCGCCAGCAGCGGCACGGCCAGGGCCACGAAGCCGAGGGCCGCCAACCCATGGCTGTAGGCGGCGATACTGGTCAGGGGAAGACTATCCATGGATCTCGTACCGGGCGCGGTGGTCCGGAGAATGCCTTGTCCCGGCCGCGGCCGGGACAAGGCGATGTTCGTACAGTTCGTGCAATCAGCAAGGAAACGGTCAGCGGCCGCTGCGGAACAGCACCACCTTGAGCGTATCGATCAGGATCAGGAAGTCGAGGAACAGGCTGTTGTTCTTCACGTAGTACAGGTCGTACTGCAGCTTTTGCAGCGCGTCCTCGGCCGAGGAACCGTAGCCGTAGCGTACCTGGGCCCAGCCGGTGATGCCCGGCTTGATGCTGTGGCGGACATTGTAGTACGGGACCACCTCGATCAGCTGCTCGACAAAATACGGACGCTCCGGACGCGGGCCGACGAAGGACATCTCGCCCTTGAACACGTTCAGGATCTGCGGCAGTTCGTCGATCCGGGTCTTGCGCATGAAGTTGCCGAAGCGCGTGACGCGCGGGTCGTTCTGCGCCGCCCACTGCGGCTTGCCGGCCTTCTCGGCGTCGGTGCGCATGCTGCGGAATTTATGCACGAAGAAGCTCTTGCCGTCCTTGCCGACCCGCTCCTGCGAATAGAAGATCGGGCCGCGGTCTTCCAGCCAGATGGCCAGCGCCGCCAGCAGCATCAGCGGGAAGGTGAACAGCAGGATCGCGGTGCTGCAGACCAGGTCGAAGCTGCGCTTCATGAAGGTGCGCACGAAACTCTGGTCGAAGCCGCCGCCGAACACCAGCCAGCTCGGCTGGATCGAGTCGACCCGGATCTGGCAGGTCTCGCGCTCGAAGAAGGTGGCGGCGTCGGTGACTTTCATGCCCTGCAGTTTGCAGTCCAACAGTTCCTTGATCGGGAAGCCGCCGCGGCGGTTCTGCACCGACACCACGATTTCCTGCACGTTGTACTGGCGCGCCAGCTTGACCAGCGAGTCGCCCTCGCGCACCTTCAAGAGGCTGTTCTGCGGCACGCACAGTTCCTCGCCGCTGGCGGGAATGAAGCCGGCGACGTCGTAGCGGTGATAGCGCGCGGCGCGGTCGGCCAGGTCGGCACATTCCTTGGCCAGCGGACCGCCGCCGAGGAACATGATGCGCGACTGCAGAAAGCGCGCTTCGGAGGTCTTGAAGAAGACCATGCGCGCCAGGTAGATCCCGACCGCCGACAGGGCGAACACCAGCAGCAGGATGCCGCGGCCCAGCGACAGCTCCGGCGCGATGTAGAACACCAGCGTCAGGATCAGGAATCCCATCACGAACGAGGGCAGCAGCTTCATGAGGAAGGGATGGCGCAGGCCGTCTTCGAAGTCGAGCTGGTACATGCCCATCGCGCTCATGCTGAACACGATGGCCAGCGCGAACGCGATCGCGGAGGTGAAGAAATGCTCGAGCGGGGGCAGGTTTACGCCATCGCCGAATTCCATGTAGCGCAAGGCCACGCCGGCATAGGCGGCGCCGAGCAGCACCAGCACCTCGACGACCAGCAATACGGATACGATCTTCGACACGTAGTGGTTAGAGATTCTAAACACGTCAGTCCTCCTGAATTCTTCTTACTTTTTCTTACTCGGATACCACATGCGAACCCTGGCCCAGCAGGTCTTGGACATACCAGTCCATCGCCTGGCGCAGGCCTTCGCCGATCCGGTGCGTGGGCGCATAGCCCAGCAGCGCGGCGGCCTTCCCGATGTCCGCCTGCGAATGGCGCACGTCGCCACGGCGGAAATCGACGTACTGCGGCTGGTGCGTCTCGACGTGCGGGAAGCGTTCCCGCAGCAGCTCGCGCATCATGCCGTACAGCTGGTTCAGGCTGGTGCGCTCGTTGAGCGCCACGTTGTAGACCTGGTTCACCGCTTCGGTGGAGGCCAGCGCCGCCAGCAGATTCGCCTGGACCACGTTGTCGATGTAGCAGAAATCGCGGCTGGTCTCGCCGTCGCCGTTGATGCGCAGCGGCGCGTTGCGGATCAGCGCGGCCACCCATTGCGGGATCACGGCGGCATACGCGCCGTTCGGATCCTGGCGCGGGCCGAACACGTTGAAGTAGCGCAGGCCGATCGATTCCATGCCGTAGGTACGGCCGAACACGTTCGCATACAGCTCGTTGACGTACTTCGTCACCGCATACGGCGACAGCGGATTGCCGATCACCTCTTCCACCTTCGGCAGGTCCGGATGGTCGCCGTAGGTCGAGCTCGAGGCGGCGTAGACGAAGCGGCGCACTTTCGCATCACGCGCGGCCACCAGCATGTTGAGGAAGCCGGTGACGTTGGTGGCGTTGGTGGCGATCGGATCGTCGATCGAACGCGACACCGAACCGAGCGCGGCCTGGTGCAGCACGAAGTCGACGCCGGCGCAGGCGCGCGCGCAGTCGGCTTCGTTGCGGATATCGCCCTCGATGAAATTAAATTTCATCCAGACGTCATTCGTGACAGATTCTTTCACCTGCTCGAGGTTGCGGCGATGCCCGGTGGCAAAGTTGTCGAGGCCGGTTACGCGCTGGCCGAGCTTGAGCAGCGCCTCGACCAGGTTCGAGCCAATGAAGCCGGCCGCGCCGGTGACCAGCCAGTGATGGCTGTGCTGGCCCAGATGCTGCCTTACGTCTTGAATCTTATTCACAGTTTTCGGAACACTTTCTCGATTGCGCGATGCGACAGATTGACCTCTGCATCCGGCGTACCGGACGCAGTCGACAAGGCCGCCACGGCAGCGGCGGCCTTGTCGCGGTCCGGCTTTACAGGCGCCAGACGCAGTAGCCGGCTTCTTTCAGCGCTTCCGGATCGAATTGCGACTTGACGTCGATGAAGCAGCCGCCGTCGTTGAGCTTGGACTGGAAGTCGGTCAGCGACAGCGCCAGCACTTCCTTGTGCGGCACGGCGGCGATCAGGGCGTCGGCCTTCGGCAGGCTGTCCCAGGATTCCAGCTTGATGCCGTACTCGTGCTCGGCCTCGCCGGCTTCGGCCAGCGGGTCGTAGACGTGGACGTCGACGCCGTAGCTTTCCAGCTCGTGCACGATGTCGGCGACCTTCGAGTTGCGCAGGTCCGGGCAGTTTTCCTTGAAGGTCAGGCCGATCACGTTGACCTTCGCGCCCTTGACCTGGAAGCCCGACGAGATCATCGACTTCACGGTCTTTTCCGCGACAAACTTGGCCATACCGTCGTTGATGCGGCGGCCCGCCAGGATCACCTGCGGGTGGTAGCCGACCATCTCGGCCTTGTGCGTCAGGTAGTAGGGATCGACGCCGATGCAGTGGCCGCCGACCAGGCCCGGACGGAAGGGCAGGAAGTTCCACTTGGTGCCGGCCGCCTTCAGTACTTCGAGCGTATCGATGCCGATCTTGTCGAAGATGATCGCCAGTTCGTTCATCAGCGCGATGTTCAGGTCGCGCTGGGTGTTCTCGATGACCTTGGCCGCTTCGGCGACCTTGATGCTCGAGGCGCGGTGCACGCCGGCGGTGATCACCGACTCGTACAGCTGGGCGATGCTTTCCAGGGTCTCGTCGTCGTCGCCCGACACGACCTTCAGGATCGTGGTCAGGGTGTGTTCCTTGTCGCCCGGGTTGATGCGCTCCGGCGAGAAGCCGACGTGGAAGTCCTCTTTCCACTTCATGCCCGAGTGTTTCTCCAGCAGCGGGATGCAGACTTCCTCGGTGGCGCCCGGGTACACGGTCGATTCGAAGACGACGATGGCGCCCTTCTTCATGTGCTTGCCGACCGTGGTGCTGGCGCCGGCCAGCGGGGTGAAGTCCGGGTTGTGGGCGATGTCGACCGGGGTCGGCACGGCGACCACGACGTAGTCGGCCTGGGCCAGCATGGTCGGGTCGGTCGTCACGTCCAGCTGGCGCGCGGCCTGCAGCTGTTCGGTGGAGACTTCGCCCGTCGGATCAATAAATTTCTTGTAGTTCTCGATTTTGGCGGCCGACAGATCGAAACCGATCGTTCGTACCTTCTTGCCGAATTCCACTGCCAGCGGCAGTCCGACGTAACCCAGTCCAACTACCGCGACGACCTGATCTGCTTTCATTATCAGCTTCCGTTATCGAATAAAGTTTTGCTATTATGCTAATTTTTAATATAGCATGGAAACAGGAGGCGCCTCAATATCGCTACTCCGTTTGTAGAACACCAACAACAAGCTTGATCAACCGATGTTGTATTTGCATCGGGACGCTTCCAATGCTGTCGGTTCCGTGCAAGCTTTGGATGACCCCGCCCAAGATACGCGACCGGTCTGCTTGCTTTTTGCCACGCGATGATGACGGGCGCATGACGCCACGCTCGGCATCGCGCTGCCTGTGGTGCCGACGGGTCTCACCGTCACGCATGCTGCATGGACACCGTGCAATATTAGCATTTTCTGAAATACAAGTTCCGTAAGAAAATGAATTGTGCGCACCCCACACGCTTGGCTTGATCGGCGTTAAAAAAGTTGTCAATCGTTTACAATCTGGCGCGAACAATCATGCATTGGCGATAAATCGCCGGTGTACACCGCAGGAGCAGCGCTTGAACGACCTCGAATTCGCCTACCTGAACAACGACTCCCCCGCCAACGACGAGCTCGACGCCTTTGCGCGCGCTCAAGCCGGCGCCAGCGCCTACCACTTGGCGGCCTGGCGCCGGGCCGTCGAGACCGCGTATGGCTATCCCGGCCAGGTGCTGGTGGCGCGCCGCGGCGGCGCGATCCAGGGCCTGCTGCCGCTGTCGGCGGTGGCCCGCCCGCTCGGTAAACCGCGCTGGATCTCGCTGCCCTTCTGCGACCTGGGCGGCCCGCTCGCCGCCACGCCGGACATCGCCGAGGCGCTGGCCGCGCGCGCGCGCAAGGACGTCGGCGCCGGCGGCGCAACCGGACTGGAACTGCGCTGCTCGGCGCCGGACACCGTGGAGGAAGCGGCGCTCGAAGGACGCAAGGTGCGCATGCTGCTCGGCCTGCCCGACAGCGCCGCCGCCTTGATGCAGAGCTACCCGCCCAAGCTGCGCAGCCAGGTACGCAAGGCGGAAAAGAATGGCCTGACGTCGGAAGTGGTGACGGGCGCGGCGGCGGTGGCCGAGTTCTACGACGTCTACAGCCGCAACATGCGCCGCCTGGGCAGCCCGCCGCACAGCCGCGGCTGGTTCGACGCGATCCACCGCCACTACAGCGCCAGCCAGGACATGTTCATCGTCATCGTGCGCCACGAAGGCAAGGCGGTCGGCGCCGGCTGGGTGCTGCTGTGCGGCGACAAGGCCGTCATCCCCTGGGCCTCGACCCTGGCCGACTACAACCCGCTGGCGCCAAACATGCTGTTGTATTGGGCGATCCAGTCCCGTTTGTGCGAAACCGGCGTGCGCCAGTTCGACTTCGGCCGTTCCACTTACGGCGAAGGCACCTATAAATTCAAGAAGCAGTGGGGGGCTGTGCCGGTGGCGCTCGACTGGAAAGAGTGGGACGCGCAAGGCGTTGCCCCCATCGTCGCGCCGACCACGGGCGGCGGCGCGAAGTCCAGCCTGCGTCCGCTGGTCGAAAGCGCCTGGCAGAAGCTGCCGCTGGCGGTGACCAATAGCCTAGGGCCGCGGCTGCGGCGCTACATCACCCTCTGATCCCCCTCAACAAGCGCCCCACCCTTCCCTGGGTGGGGCAGCTTATCCTCTTCTTTTAAATAACTAGCCAATCCCCGGCAGTTATTTAATAATGGAGATATTGCTGAATTAGCATCTTCATGATGCGGTGCCGCCTGTCGCCGGGCAGCGCCGGTCGATTTGCCTGGCTGGCGCGTGCATCCGGGACGCGCCCTTCTTCCACTTCGCCCGCACGCCCATGCTCATCGACGCAAGATTGCTGGACCAGGACGCCACGATCGTGGCCGATATCTGCATCGTCGGCACCGGCATGGGAGCGATGTCGGTGGCGCATGCGCTGGTGCGCGCGGGCCGCGACGTGTTGTTCGTCGAAGCCGGCCCGCTCAAGGCCGCCCGCCGCTCGCGTCCGGCGGTGCAGACCGAGAACGTCGGCCGGCCATTCGGACTGTCGGTCAGCCGCGGGCTCGAGGTCGGCGGCGGCACCGCCTTCTGGCATGGCGTCTGCGCGCCCCTGGACCAGGAGGATTTCCTCGCGCGGCCCTGGATCCCGCACAGCGGCTGGCCGATCGACCACGCCGAACTGGCGCGCTGGTATCCGCTGGCCCGCGACTTCCTCGGCAGCCAGGACGGAGCGAGCGCGACGGCACAGCGCGCGGGCCCGGTCTTTCCCGCCGCCGACGTGCTCGACGCCAAGCCCTACCGCTACCGGGTCCCGCCCTTCCGCGGCAAGGAACTTCTATTGGAATGGTGCAGGCATGGACGCGCGCGCTGCCTCTACCACGCCACGGCGCTGCAATTGCTGCAGGCACAGGGCAAGGCCCGGTCGCTGCTCGTCGGCAGCGCGGGCAAGCAGTTCAGGGTCATCGCCAGGCGCTTCGTGATCGCGGCCGGCGCCCTGGAAACGCCGCGTTTACTGCTGAACTCGCTCCAGCAGGACAACGCGCCGCCGCCATCCTGGTGGCTCGGCCGCAACCTCATCGACCATCCCGCCGGCTACCTGTCGCAGGTGCGCTTCAAGCAGCCCTTCGACGAGCAATCCGCCGGCGAGGATGACGGCGGGCCGGCCACGCGCACCATGTCGGGCTTTATGCTCAGGGGCGAGATGCAGCGCCGACACCGCCTGCCCAACCATGCCGTCTTCATTCGCAAAGGGATCAGCCGGCTGCCGGTGCCCACCGCGGCGATGATGTCCTTCCTCGGCATGCGCGGCCCGCGCGACGTGGCCTTCACCCACCTGGCGTCGATAGTGCGCCACCCTTACATCCTCTGGCGCATCGCGCACCAGAAGCTGCCTTTACGCACGCGTTCGCGCTACGGGGACTTGTTCTTCATGACGGAACAATTGCCGAATCCCGACAGCCGGGTCAGGCTGTCGACACGGTCGCGCGACGAATTCGGTTTTCCGATCGCCCGGGTCGACTGGCGCCTCAGCGAACAGGACACGGCGATGTTCGCCGACTACCACGCGCTCCTGATGGCCAGCCTGCGCCGGAACGACAGCGTGCGCGGCCTGCGCGCCGATCCCGTGAGCCGCTGGGAGGAAACGGTGACCTCCGCCGCCCATCACCTCGGCACCGCGCGCATGGCGGCCACGCCCGAGCAAGGCGTGGTCGACTGCCAGTTGAAGGTCTTCGGCTTCGAGAATGTCTGGGTCGGCGACGGTTCGGTCTTTCCGACCGCCGGCAGCGTCAACCCGTCGCTGACGATCTGCGCGCTGGGACATCGCCTGGGGGCGCACATGCTCCAGGCGGCACGATGAAACAGGGGAAAGCGTGAGGCAGATGGTCCGCGTGCCCGGCCTGCTTGGAGAAAGTCGGCACATCGGGGGCGGTGCGGGAAGGTGAAAACGTCAGGTGGTGCGGCTGGCTGGGATCGAACCAGCGACCCTTGGCTTCGGAGGCCAATACTCTATCCACTGAGCTACAGCCGCACGGGAAACTCCTGAGCGATGCGAAGGATACAGTCTTTCGCGCCTGCCGTCCACGGAAAGTGTGGATGCGCTTGCGTGGATGTGCCATGGGGCATTTTTTGAGACTATAATCGCCGATTGGCGGCCTTTGCAAAAATGCATGCAAGATGGGCAAGCGCCGGGTAGCAGGTTTTTTTAATCGTATTAAGGAAATCATGAGCGACGCACACAATGAACAATCGTTTATCCGGACGCCCAAGCAACTCATCGCGGTGGTCGCTGGCTTTTTCCTGGTAATTGTCATCGGCATCATCCTGCTGGTCGCTTTTGTCACAACCGACAAGCTCGAGGGCGCCGGTACGCAGAGTCTGAGCGACGAAGCCGTCACTACGCGCCTGCGCCCGGTGGCCGAGGAAGGTTTCACGCTGGTCGACGCCAACGCGCCGAAAGTGCTGCAGGCGGGCGACGCCGTGTATACCGCCGTGTGCGCGGCCTGCCACAGCACCGGCGCCGCCGGTGCGCCGAAGACCGGCGTCGCGGGCGACTGGACGCCGCGCCTGGCCCAGGGCTACGACACCCTGATCAAGCATGCCATCGAGGGTATCCGCGCGATGCCGGCGAAAGGCGGCAATCCGGACCTCGACAACGTCGAGGTCGAACGCGCCGTCGTCTACATGGCCAACCAGAGCGGCGCCAAGTTCAAGGAACCGGCGGTTCCGGCAGCGCCGGCAGCAGCGCCGGCCGCCGGCGCCCAGACCGAAGTGGCTGCCGCTCCGGCTGCCCAGAACGCGGCAACGGCCGCGCCGGTCGCCGGCACCCCGTCGACTCCGGCGCCGGCTGCAGCGGCCCCTGCTGCTGCTGCTGCGCCGGCCGTTGCCAGCGCCGACACCGGCAAGACCCTCTACAACAGCGCCTGCGTGGCCTGCCACGGCGCCGGCATCGCCGGTGCGCCGAAACTGGCCGATAAGGCAGCCTGGGCGCCGCGCATCCAGCAGGGCAACGCCGTGCTGTACGAGCATGCGATCAAGGGCTTCCAGGGCAAGGCCGGCGTGATGCCGCCAAAAGGCGGCGCCAGCGCGCCGGATGCCGACGTCAAGGCTGCGGTCGACTTCATGGTCGCCGCCGCGCGCTGAGCGGCATTATAAAAGTGACATCCGGTTACAGGTAAGGCGCCCATCCTTGGCGCCAAACGGCCTGAGCCGGATCAAGCAGCTGGCTTGCGAACCGCCCTTTGGGCGGTTTTTTTATTGTGGATCTTTCGAAAAACGCAATATAAATACAAGCAAAAAACGCTTTCCTACTGAATAATATTCATGAAGAAAGCGATAATGTTGTGTTGTATTTGGGCGAAATTCTGAACAGACAGCTTGATTTTGCTGTTCCTGAGTTTTGCTTTGGCGTAACCTTCAGGAATTCCGTGAGGCAATAATTTGTTCCTCACAGTAACTCTCCTGAAGACCTGCCATGACTCTCCCACTCCATACTCATGCAATGCGAATTGCCGCAATCGCGGTGTTCGGTAGCACCCTGGCAGCCTGCGGCGGCGGCGGCGGCTCGGGCAGCAACACCAACCTGGCCAGCTCCAGCTCCAGCGACGCGACTCCAGCCCCGACCCCGGCGACCCAGACGCCGCCGCCTGTCGGCGCGTCCCCGAGCGGCACCCCGGTCGTTTCCGTTACCCCCGAGACCACCGCGCCCAGCGTTCCTAGTGTTCCCAGCGGCACGACGACTGCGCCGATCTCGGGCACGACGTCCGATCCGATGCCCCTGCCGATCGCCTCGGTGGGCGAGTATGCCGAGTACGGCGTCGTCACCGACGTGCGCATCCAGAACACCGGCAGCGCGTCCCAGGTGAATGCACCGTTCACCTTCGGTCAGGTCTTCGCCATCGGCGACCTGCCGCAGGGCTATTCGCTGGTCGGCCGCCTCGACGACGGCACCAAGGTGCCGCTGCAGCTCGACGTCAAGGCCTACCACGCCGACGGCTCGGTACGCCACGCCGTCGTCTCGGCCATCCTGCCGGGCCTTGCCGCGTCCCAGGTGCGCACCCTGGCGCTGATGAAGACCAATGCGCCGATCACCCCGGGCACGCTGTCGCCGAAGGTGCTGCTGTCGAACGGCTTCAGCTCCTCGGTGCATGCCGTCATCAACGGCGTCGAGTATAAAGCGTCGGCCGACGACATGATCAAGAGCGGCTGGAAATACAACACCTGGCTGTCGGGCGCCGTCGCCAACGAATGGCAGGTCTCGGCACCGCTGCGCAGCGTCGACGGCACCGAACACCCGCACCTGACGGCGCGCTTCGCGATCCGTTGGTACGACAGCATCAAGAAGGCCCGCGTCGACGTCACCGTGGAAAACAACTGGGCCTACGAGCTCAATCCGAGCAACATCACCTACGACGCCAAGGTCGTGGTGCGCGGCCAGGAAGTCTACGTGAAGCCGGCCATGACCCACCTGCACCACAGCCGCTGGCGCAAGCTGTTCTGGTGGGGCGACGAGCCGCAAGTGCACGTGCGCCACAACAGCGCCTACCTGATCGCCAGCCGCGCGGTGCCGAACTACGACCAGAGCGTGGTCACCCCGGAAGCGACACTGAACAACCTGATGGCGAAATGGACTGGCAGCGCCATCGAGCCGATGGGTGTGGGTTTGGCCAATCCCTACATGCCGAGTACCGGCGGCCGTAATGACATCGGCCTGTTGCCGGGCTGGGCCGCGACTTACCTGCTGACTATGGATCCGCGTGCCAAAGCTGTCACGCTGGGTACCGCTGACCTGGCCGGCAGCTGGTCCTCGCACTACCGTGACAGGAACACGGACCGTCCCGTCAGCTTGGTGGACTTTCCGTACATGACCATCCTCGGCACCAAGGGCGACACCAAGAATCCTGTGACAAAACAGTATGAAGCCTTCCCGGTCTGCCCAAGCACGAGCTGCACCACGCCGAACAAGCACGACACCTCGCACCAGCCGGCTTTCGCCTACCTTCCTTACTTGGTAACGGGCGACTATTATTACCTGGAAGAGCTGCAGTTCTGGGCTTCTTACAATGTGTTTCAGTCGAACCCGGGCTGGCGCAAGAACGTTCAGGGGCTGGTGGCTGACGACCAAGTGCGCGGCCAGGCATGGAGCATGCGCACGCTGGCTGAAGCGGCCTACATCACGCCGGACAGTGACCGTCTGAAGGAACACTTCCAGCGCATCCTGGCAAGCAATCTTGACTGGTACAACACCAAGTACACGAACAACCCGGACGCCAACTTCTTCGGTGTGCTCGACATGAATAGCGCTGTTATCTACAACAGCAAGCGCGGCGTGGCGCCGTGGCAGGACGACTTTTTCACCTCGGCCATCGGCCATGCGGTGGAACTCGGCTTCGAACAAGCGCGTGGCCTGTTGATCTGGAAGGCCAAGTCGCCGGCAATGCGCATGACCGACCCGGGCATCTGCTGGATTGACGGGGCGTTGTACGCGATGAGCATTCGTGACTCGGCCACCAGCCCCTTTTACACCAGCATGTCGCAGGCCGCGGACGCAAGCGAGACGGCCACTTTCCGCTCGCTGACCTGCGGCAGCGCCGAGATGGCTTCCTTCCTGAAATTGAAGGTGGGAGAGATGACCGGTTACTCGTCAACCGTGATCGGCTACCCGTCGAACATGCAGCCGGCCCTGGCGTATGCCGTGGATGTTCGCCTGAGCAACGGTGCCGCCGCCTGGAACAAATTCATGGCGCGCAGTGTCAAGCCGAACTACGGCACCGGCCCGCAATTCGCCATCGTGCCGCGCTAAACGGCGGCAGTCCCCGGCACAGCAAGGTGACCGAGGTTCATGAGATAGTCACCTCCACCCTATAAGCTCCAAGCTTGTAGGGTGTTTTCACTTTGAACGAAGGCCATCATGCAAAACGCTACGCTTGTCGGCAAAGTCTTGTGCAAGCACAGCTCTCACGTGCATGATCAGAACCGCCAAAGCAGGGCTCTGCTGCGCAATAAATTCGGTTGTAAGTAACTGATCCCGGTTCTTATTGCCTTCCATGCCCGCACTGTCATGACGAAAACGTGCGCCAGCGTCCATCATATGGTCCGGCTACTTGCTGACGATGGCTTATGGTTCAGGGCACCGAAAACCAAATCGTAATAGTGCCAGTCGGCACTGTGCCGCGCGTGCGACATCATATGAATCAAGGTGGCAACAAGGGGACGGCCTTAGAAACTATTAGCCTTCCACCGGACAAAAAAACCGCCCGGCTTGCGCGGGGCGGTCTTGCGGCCGGGGTCGACGTATTTACCAGATGATGACGCGGTCCTTCGGCGCCAGGTACATCTTGTCGCCCTGCTTGACCTTGAAGGCTTCGTAGAAGCCCGGCTGGTTCTTCAGGGTGCCGTTGGCGCGGAACTGGCCCGGCGAGTGCGGGTCGGTCTTCACCTGGGCGATCTGGGCCGGCTCGCGCATCTTCGAGCGCCACACCTGGGCCCAGCCCATGTACAGGCGCTGTTCGCCGGTCAGGCCGTTGATCACCGGCGCCTTCTTGCCTTTCAGCGAGATCTTGTAGGCTTTCGCAGCGATGGCGAGACCCGAGTTGTCGGCGATGTTCTCGCCCAGGGTCAGTTCGCCGTTGACGTGGTAGCCGGGCAGCGGGCTGTAGGCGCTGTACTGCTCGACCAGCATCTTGGTCTTGGCCTTGAAGTTCTTGTGGTCCGACGGGCTCCACCAGTCGCGCAGGTTGCCGTCGCCGTCGTACTGGGCGCCCTGGTCGTCGAAGCCGTGGCTGATCTCGTGGCCGATCACGGCGCCGATGCCGCCGTAGTTGACCGCGTCATCCGCGTTGGCGTCAAAGAACGGCGGCTGCAGGATCGAGGCCGGGAACACGATCTCGTTCAGTTCCGGGTTGTAGTAGGCGTTCACCGTCTGCGGCGTCATGCCCCACTCGTCGCGGTCGATCGGTTTACCGAGCTTGTTCAGCTCGCGGTTGTACTCGACTTCGCGCGCGCGCATCACGTTGCCGACCAGGTCGTCACGCTTGACGGTGAGAGCCGTGTAGTCCTTCCACTTGTTCGGGTAGCCGATCTTCGGGGTGAACTTGGCCAGCTTGGCTTGCGCTTCCTTCTTGGTCGCCGGGCTCATCCAGTCGAGCGTGTTGATCGACTCCTTATAGGCGGCCAGCAGGTTCGCGACCAGCTTTTCCATGCGCGCCTTGCGCTCGGCCGGGAAGTGCTCGGCGACGTACAGCTTGCCGACCGCTTCGCCCAGGCCGCGCTCGACCGCGCCGACGCCGCGCTTCCAGCGCGGTTCCTGCTGCGGCGCGCCCGACAGGGTGGTGCCGTAGAAGGCGAAGCGCTGCTCGGCGAAGTTCTTCGACAGGTAGCTGCCGTAGGCGTCGATCAGGTGCATCTGCAGGTAGGCCTTCCAGGTCTCGAGCGGGGTCTTGCCCGCGACCTCGGCAAAGCCCTTCAGGTAGGTCGGCTGGCTGACGATGACGTAGGAGGCCTTGGCGGCGATGCCGGCGCCGTCCAGCCAGGCTTTCCAGTCGAAGCCCGGCGCCACGTCGGCCAGCTTGGCCAGTTCGACCTTGTTGTAGGTCTTGACCGGGTCGCGGTTCTCGACCTTGGTCCACTGCACGCGCGCGATCTCGGTCTCGAAGTCGAGGACGGCCTTGGCATTGGCGGCGGCGTTCTTGTCGCCGGCCATCGTCAGCATCTTTTCCATGTGCTGCTGGTACTTGGCGCGCGCGTCGGCCAGCTTGGCGTCGTCCGATTTCAGGTAGTAGTCGCGGTCCGGCATGCCCAGGCCGGCCTGGTACAGGTCGGCGACGTACTTGGTCGAGTCCTTGGCGTCCTGGTGGATGTAGAACACCACCGGCACTTCCAGGCCCAGCTTGACCATGCGCGCCAGCACAGCCGGCAGTTCGGATTTGTCCTTGATCGCGGCGATCTTCGCCAGCTCGGCGTTCAGCGGAGTGATGCCCAGTTGCTCGAGCTTCGCTTCATCCATGAAGTTGGCGTAGAAGTCGCCGATCTTTTGCGTCTCGCTGCCGGCGGCGGCGTTCTTGTCGGCGGCGGCACGCTCGATGATCGCGCGCAGCTGCGGCAGGGTGTCGTCGCGCAGCTTCATGAACGAGCCCCAGCTCGACTTGTCTGCCGGAATCTCGACGGTTTTGAGCCACTTGCCGTTCAGGTATTCGAAGAAATCGTCCTGCGGGCGCACGGACGGTTCGATGTATTCGGTGGCGATGCCGGCCGACAGCACCGGCGCTTTCGTGGTCTTGGCGGCAGCGCCGGCAGCACCCGCGGCACCCGCGGCGCCTTCAGCTTGGGCAAAGCCGGCGATCAGGGCCAGCGTCAGGGCGCTGAGCATGTGTTCTTTCATCTGTCTCTCCACTGTTTTTGAATGAGATCGGCCGGCGCCCTGTGGGGCGCCGGCCGTTTTTTCCGTCAGGTCAGATATGCATACTTCCCGTAGATACGGGCTTTCTGCATGATCAGCTGGAAGACTTTACCAGATCGAGACGCGATCTTTCGGCGCCAGGTACATTTTGTCGCCTTCTTTCACGCCGAACGCTTCGTAGAAGGCCGGGTGGTTCATGACGGTGCCGTTGGCGCGGAACTGGCCCGGCGAATGCGGGTCGGTTTTCACCTGCACGATCTGTTGCGCTTCGCGCATCTTCGAACGCCACACCTGGCCGAAGCCCATGAAGAAGCGCTGGTCGCCGGTCAGGCCGTCGATCACCGGCGCAGGCTTGCCCTTCAGCGAGATCTTGTAGGCTTTATAGGCGATGGCCAGGCCCGAGTTGTCGCCGATGTTCTCGCCCAGGGTCAGTTCGCCGTTGACGTTGTAGCCAGGCAGCGGGCTGTAGCCGTTGTATTGCTTGACCAGCATGTCGGTGCGCTTCTGGAAGGCGTCGCGGTCTTCCTTGGTCCACCAGTTGCGCAAATTGCCTTCGCCGTCGGACTGGCTGCCCTTGTCGTCGAAGCCGTGGCCGATCTCGTGGCCGATCACGGCGCCGATCGCGCCGTAGTTCACCGCGTCGTCGGCGCGCATGTCGAAGAACGGCGGCTGCAGGATCGCGGCCGGGAACACGATCTCGTTCATCGAGCTGCTGTAGTAGGCGTTCACCGTCTGCGGCGTCATGCCCCATTCTTCGCGGTCGATCGGCTTACCCAGCTTGGTGATGTTGCGGTTGTAGGCGAACTCGGAAGCGCGCTTCACGTTGCCGACCAGGTCGTCGGAGCGGATCGCCAGCTTCGAGTAGTCGCGCCACTTGTTCGGGTAGCCGACCTTCGGCACGAACTTGGCCAGCTTGGCCTGGGCTTCGACCTTGGTGGCCGGGGTCATCCAGTCGAGCTGGTCGATGCTTTCCTTGTAGGCGGCGGTGACATTCTTGACCAGCTCTTCCATGCGCGCCTTGCGCTCGGCCGGGAAGTACTTGGCCACGTACAGCTTGCCGGCGGCTTCGCCCAGCGCGCCTTCGACCAGCGACACGCCCGACTTCCAGCGCGGACGGTTCTCGGTGACGCCGGTCAGCACGGTGCCGTAGAAGGCGAAGTTGGCGTCGACAAAGGCCTTCGACAGGTAAGGCGAGTATTCGCGCAGCAGCTGCCATTCGAAGTAGGACTTCAGGGTCGCCAGGTCGGTCTTGGCCAGCACCTCGTTGAAGCCGGTCAGGTAGCTCGGCTGGGCGACGATGACGTAGTCCAGCTTGTTGCCCACGCCGCTTGCGGCCAGCGCCGCGTTCCAGTCGTAGCCCGGGGTCAGCTTGCCCAGCTCGGCCACGCTCATCTTGTTGTAGCGCTTGACCGGGTCGCGGTTCTCGACCTTGGTCCACTGCACCTTCGCCAGTTCGGTTTCGAAGGCAACGATGGCCTTGGCCTGCTCGGCGGCGTTCTTCTCGCCGGCCAGGCCCAGGATCTGGGCCACGTGCGCTTCGTACTTGGCGCGGGTTTCCGCCATGCGCTTGTCGTCGAGCTTCAGGTAGTAGTCGCGGTCCGGCATGCCCAGGCCGCTCTGGCCGATGTAGGTCGCGTACTTGGTCGAGGCGCGCGCATCCTGGCCGACGCGGATGCCGTACGGGGTCGCCACGCCGATCTTCGACAGGTGGGCGACCAGGTTCGGCACGCCCTTCTTGTCCTTCAGGGTACGGATGCGCTGCAGCTCGCTCGCCAGCGGCTTCACGCCCAGGGTTTCTAGTTTGGCTTCATCCATGAAGCTGGCGTACAGGTCGCCGATCTTCTGCTCGTCGGTGCCGGCCTTCTTGCCCGTGTCCTTCTGCGCGGCCTCGATGATCTCGCGCAGGTGGGCCTGGGCGTCGTCGCGCAGCTGCATGAAGGTGCCCCAGCTGGCCTTGTCGGCCGGGATCTCGGTCGATTTCAGCCACTTGCCGTTCAGGTAAGTGAAGAAGTCGTCCTGCGGACGCACCGAGGTGTCGATGTACTGGACGTCGATCCCGGAGATCGGCGCGCCCGTTTGGGCGGTGGCGCTTGGGGTGTCGCCGGCATGGGCGAAAGCCGCCAGCACGGACAGGGTCAGGGTGCTCAGAAGGGTACGTTTCACAGGAAAGTCCTCGATTGCTGAAAAAGCGGCGCGTGGCCACGAAAAAACGGGACGCGGCCGGTAAGCCAGGTCCCAGGGTTCAATGTGCTGCGATGCGGCGTCCGCGCGGCGGCGGGCGCATGGCGAATGGCGGTGGCGCCGGCGCGACAGGCCGGCGGCGAACAGGTGTCCAGGGAAGCGGCGGCGCCCCGGCGAATGCCGGGGGAGGCGTACACGCCGCGCCCGTCAGGGCGACGCAGGCGCGGGTTCAGCGTCTTCATCTCTTGTATTTTTTATAGGACCGCACGCCTGGGCGGCACGGCCGATGTTATGTGTTGTCGGGCCATTCTAGCGGCTGCCGGGCCGGCCGTTACAGCCGGGGCCGTTTTTTTACTTTTCGATACAACCGCCGCCACACCGCGGAAAATAAAAAGGCGCTGTCACCGTTCGTTGTGGATGAGCCCGATCGCAAGGCGGAGTAACTGATCGGCAGAAGTGACCTTGCCGCCATCGAGCATCCGGCGCCATCCCAGGTAGTTCGGCAGGTAGCGCGATGCGACCCCATGGAAAGGCGCCAGCCATGCCCGCAAGCGCTGGTGATAGGCGTTCACGTTCTGTACGTGGATGGCGCCCTTCGGGCCTGGCCGGACACGCTCGCCGGCGCTGACATTGACGGCCTGGTGCGCAATGCCATGGGCGCGGGCGAAAACACGATAGGCCGCGTTCGCGTCCGTCACAAGCAGAACGTCCCTGTCCAGGAAAGGCAGCAGGTGATGCTCGAGCTGAACCTTGCTGACGGGGCCGCGGCCGACGACGGCATCGATGGTCTGCCTGTTGCGGTCACGCGCCACGAGGATGCAGTCGAGTTCGCGTGAAATGCCGCGCCTGCTGGCCGCGCCACCCCGCTTGCGCGCCGGCCGATCGAGCTTGCGCGAACCTTTTTGGGATTCCAGGATGAACATTTCGTCGGCCTCGGCGATACCGTTCAGGGATTCCGGCCGGTCCGCCTTCACCCGGTCCAGGAAGCGATGCCGCCAGCGAAAAGCGGTGTTCCGGTGTACCTTGACGCCGTCGGCCGCCGCCCGCACCGGGCGGGATGCCCGCAGCGCATCGAGATAATCTAGCCATTTCCCACGCAGCCGCAAGCCTGCCAATGGCGTGCCGGTCAAGTCGTTGAAGGTGCGCCGGCACGCGCGGCAGCGGTAGCGCTGCAGGTCGTTGGAGTGCCCATGCCGGTGCCAGCGTTCGCACCGGCAATGCGGGCAGCAGCGTGCGGTCGACCTGACTTGTGCGATCAGCGCGAGCACCTGGTGCAGCCCGGCAGCCGGTCGCAAGGCGTCGAGGACGCGCAGCCGTTGGGGCCCGCTCAGTGCGGGCAAGGCCGCAAACCACTTCGTGAAGCGAAGCGCTTTCATGGTCGACCCGTATCGATGGCGATGCGGGTTGGACCGTGAATGAGCTCGACAGTTCACCGCTCATCCATAGCTAACGGTGACAGCGCCAATAAAAAAGCCCACGGAGAACCGTGGGCAAAATCCACTGCGAAAACGGTGGAGAGAGAAAAACTGCAATTGACTATAGGACCACGCCAAACCCGCCGCGCCGATTCTTACAATTGCTTACCGGAAGTCCAAACGGCTTTACAAACGCCGGCTGTTACGTCTCAATAAAGACTTGAAACATACCGACAGAAACAATGACTCAGCAAAGCCGCCGGGGCAGGCACTGTAGTCACGATCCTTGAACAGGACACCCCAAAAGCGAAGTTCGACCCCATTAAGATCATGATAAAAATGGGGAAATACCGGGAAGTCCAACGCGACAGAGCCCCGCTCTATTGGCGTGATTCCGCTGTTGCCTGATCCGGGAGCCGGTTCGCTTGGCCGTCAATCGCCTCGATCATCAGCTTCACTGCGGTTTCGAGTTGCGCATCGTGCCCTGCCAGCAGGTCGGCGGGCATGTTCTCCACCACCACATCAGGATCGACGCCGTGGTTTTCCACGACTTCTTTCCTCTGCATGCCGTAGACGGCCCTGGACGGAATCGTGATAAAGCCGCCATCGATCAACTGTACGTTGCCGTTATAGCCGCGCAGGCCGCCCCAGGTACGCGTCCCTACGGCTTGGCCGAGACCATACTGCTGGAACAGATACGGAAACAGCTCCCCGTTCGAGCCCGTCCAACGATTGATCAGTATTACCTTGGGGCCGGCACCGAGTTCCTGCGGCTGCGTGTCCATGGCGCCGGTGCGGTTCCCGTTGAACGCAGCCTGCGTCCGGCGCAAGCGTTCGATCATGTAGTCCGCTACCGAGCCGCCGCCGTTCCAGCGTACATCCATGATCAGCGCCTGTCTGTTCAGCTGTGCGTAGAACTGGCGCGTGAACTGCTCCAGGCCACGTTGCCCCATGTCCGCCAAATAGACGTAGCCCACACGTCCGGATGACAGCCGATCCACCGTTTCCCGGTTGTGCTCGATCCAAGCCAGTTCGCGCAGGTTCATCTCATTGACCACCGGCTGGACGCGCACGTGCCGGCGCGTGCCTTGTGGTGAGTCCGCAACGTCCAGGTCGACGGGACTGGAGGCATTCAGCCCCTGCAGAAGCGCGTCCGGCACCATGGGCGCCCGCAACTCCATTCCGTTGATGGCCAAGACGTAATTGCCGGCCTTGACCGGCAACCCGGGTTGTCTCAGCGGGCTGCGATACTCGCGCAGCGTATTGTCGCCGGCATGGATTTTCGCAAGCTTATACCGTCCGGTATTCCGGTCGAGCGCCCAATCGACGCCGAGTCGGGGCCGGTCCGGGGTGTCGGCCGCATGACCGTCGTCGCCGCCCCCGACATACATGTGGGAATTCGACAGTTCCCCGAGCATCTCGCCAAGCAGCCAGTTCAAGTCGCTGCGCGAACCGAGCAGCGGCAGCAGTTTCGCGTAGCGTACGCGCACGGCATCCCAGTTCTGGCCGTTCATCGTCGGAGAAACGAACAGGTCGCGCTGGAGCCGCCAGGCATGATGGAACATCTGCGCCCATTCGACGGACGGATCCACCGTCACGCGCAGGCGATCGAGGTCAAGGCGCTGCGCCGGGGCAGCCGCGGCGCCGGGCTCGGCATCCAGCACGCTGTAGTCGTCCCCCTGTTTGACAAGCACTTTTTCGCCATCCAGCGACAGCGAATAGCTGTCCAGGCCTTCGGCGACGACACTGTCTTTTTCGGTGTCGATATCGAAGCGGTGCAGGGTCGGTTTTTCGCCTTTTAATACGCCATTGAACAGGGGGATAGGCTGTGTCAGGTAATAAAGCCGGCCCTTGCGGGCATCGAGCTGGACGATATTGCCCGGCTCCACCGGCACGGCCACGGCCTGCGCCATCAGGTTCTCCGGGACCATGATCTCCGTACTATCGGGCAGGTGGATCGCGTAAATGCCCGTGGATTTCACCATCGCAAAGTCAATTTCTTGGTCGGAAGGCACAGCATTCACGTGACGGGCCGAGGTAAAGTACAGGCGCTTACCGTCGGGTGACCACGCCGGGTTGGCGTCAGTGCCTTCGCCCTTGCCCAGGCGGTGCGTGCGGCCGGTTGCGATCTCGTACAGGTAAAGATCGCGCCGCTTGGCGGTCGCGGCCATGCTGAACGCCAGCCAGCGACCGTCGGGTGAAAAGACTTGGTCGTGGATGCCTTGGCGCTTGTCCTGCGCCACCTGACGCGGCGCACCGCCATCCATACCGATCAGCCACAAGCGGTGCTCACCATCGCTGAAACTCAGGCTGCGTCCATCCGGCGCGAACACAGGCGTGAAGAAATAACCCTTCTCGAAATGCGTCAGCAGCCGCTCTGGCCCGCCGTCGACGGAACGCACCGCAACTTGGCGGGCGCCATCGACCTCGGTCACGTAAGCCACCGTGCGGTTATCCGGGGACCAGGCTGGGGCGTCCTCTTCGACACCGGCGCTATTCGTGAGGTTGACCGGCCTGCCGTCCTGCGTCGGGACGCTGAACAGCTCGCCGCGTGCGGAAAAAAGGCTGTGCCGCCCATCGGGTGCGAGTGCATAGTTGACGCGGTCGGGCAGGTCAAGGTCACCGTCGCGTACGACAGCGGCGCCGCGCACCAAGTCCTTGACGGCAACGGTGCGCTTCATCGTGCGCGGGTTGTCGCCCGGGAGCGACACCTTCACCTCGCCAAGGCGCTCGTTGGGCAGGTCCAGGCGATACAGTTTGCCGCCCTGCTGGAAAGTAATCGCGTTATCGCCAAGCGCCGGCGTATCGATGTCGTAGTCGGTGAAATGCGTTACCTGGCGCCGCTGGTTGGTGTCCAGGTCGAGCATCCAGATATTCGCCCGCCGCTCGCTGTCCTGGTCCGACAGGTAGTAGATCTTTCGGCCATACCACATCGGGAACCCATTGATGCCGGCCCAATCGGTCAGCCGGCGAAGCTCGCGCGTCTCGAAGTCATACGTAAACACCTCACGCGACATGCCGCCATCGTAGCGTTTCCAATTGCCGCTCTGCGTCAGCAACCGGTTATAGGCAATGGTGTGGCCGTCTGGCCCATAGGTGGCCATGCCGACCGCGTTGTCGAGCGGCATGGCCTCGGGAAGTCCGCCCGCCACCGGAACCCGGTAGAGCTCCCGGACGAGCCGGTTCCATTGCGTGTGCTGGCTCAGGTAGACGATATATCTCGAATCCGGCGACCAGGTCACGACAATATTGTCCAGCCCACGTCCGTTGTGATAGGTCAGCCTCATGGCATTACCGCCCGCCGCCGGTATCACCCAAACATCGCTACCGGCATTGTTCATTCCTGTATAAGCAATCCAACGGCCATCCGGCGACACACGCGGATACACATCGGTCCCTGGCCCCTTTGTCAACTGTACTGCCGTACCGCCGCTGCGCGGCACCGTCCAGAGATGCTCGTTCGCACCGAAGACGATCTTGCCGTCGTACGCTTGCGGATACCTTGGCAGGGCCGCGAACGCGGCGGCGCCATTGACCAGCAGAGTGAACGCCAGCAGGGATGGGATGAACTTCCATGATCGCGAGGGGGTAGGAAGCGTGCTGCCGACTGCCGGTTTTGGGAATGCCATAGATGCTGCTTTTCAAAAAATCAATGGGTGATTGCTCCCTATCGGGTAGCCAAGGTTTCGTATGGAAAATCCTAACCGCTCTGCATCAATTCAACAAATCGATCCAAAATATGAGTTGCATCGATTATTTCGATGCACCATCAGCATGGTAGGCTGCGCCTGGACCTCATCGATACGTCTATGCAAGCAATCAATCACTTCAACCTGCGCACCTTCGACCTGAATCTGCTGCTGGCTTTCGACGCTCTCATGCAAGAGTTGAGCGTGACACGCGCGGCGGCGCGGCTGAAAATCCGGCAACCGGCGATGAGCCATGCATTGGCGAACCTGCGCACGCTCTTCGACGATGCGCTGTTCATCCGTACCGGCCACGTGATGCAGGCTACCGCGCGTGCAAAAGCGCTGCACGCCGCCCTCCATCCGCTTTTGCTGCAAATGCAGGAGGCCCTCGCCGCAAAGGCCCGGTTCGACGCGGCCAGCGAAACGCGCACTTTCCGTTTGGGCATCAATGGACAAGCGGAGGCGATCATCGTCCCGGCCCTGGTCGCTCATCTCGGACAGCATGCCCCCGGCATACGGATCCAATCGATTCCCATCGCAGAGCAAGCCTTCCATGTCTTGCTGAACGACGACCGGATCGACTTGATGATCGCGCATGCATCCGACGACCTGGGATGGTTGCGCCGGGAGAAGCTGTACCGCGAACAATACGTCTGCTGCTTCAATCCTTCTCTGCTCGCCTGTTCGACACCGATCACGGCAGACGAGTATTTTGCTGCCGTACACGGCTTGGTGTCGGCCGACATGGATCTATCGGGATTTCTGGCATACATGCTCCGGCATGCTGCGGCGCAGTTGCAGGTGACGCATTCCTCGCACAATGTGATGACGCTGCTTGCCATGGCCGCGCAGTCGCCGCTCATCGCCTCACTGCACGGCCGGGTCGCTGCGCGCCATGCGGCGGCGTTCGGCCTGGCCATCAGCCCCTTGCCGTTCGACGTCGACGATCTGGAGGTCGACATGATCTGGCACCCGCGCAGCGACAACGATCCCGCGCTCGACTGGTTCCGCGCATTAGTACGCTCGTGCGTGCCTTGAACTGGTTCTAGCGTGTCTATCGACACTTGAGCGCTTAACGGAATCCCGTAGAGCGCGTAGACAAAATCGAAGGCCTATCCATGGCATGCTGACCCGCCTGGGCGCGAATCGGGTTTATACTGGACGCGCGCTATCTCATGCGTGCACAGCGGGGCCATGCGCCGCCGCACAGAACGATCTATGGGCTCCACTCTGAAGAACACCGGCCTGCTGGCCGTTGGCGTTGCCGCCGGCGTCGCGGTCACGATGCAGTTTTCCGCGCTCGCCTACAAGCCGGTCGAGCCGAGCATGCCGCTCGACGAACTGCGCCAGCTTGCGCGGGTGGCCGGCATCATCCAGTCCGAATACGTCGAACCGGTCAAGGGCGACAAGCTGCTGACCGAGGCCATCAACGGCATGGTCGGCTCGCTCGACCCGCATTCCGGCTACCTCGATCCGGCCGCCTACCGCGAGCTGCGCGAAGGCACCGAGGGCCGCTTCGTCGGCCTGGGCATCGAGATCGGCCAGAGCGACGAAGGCTATGTCGAGATCGTCGCGCCGATGGAGGATTCGCCGGCCGAGCGCGCCGGCATCCAGGCGGGCGACCTGATCACCCGCATCGACGGCGCCGACGTGCGTGGCCTGGGACTGGAAGAAGCGGTCAAGCGCATGCGCGGCACGCCCGGCACCCGCGTCACGCTCACCATTGCGCGCGCCAGCGCGCCGCAGCCGCTGGTGCTGACGGTCGAGCGCCAGGAAATCGTGCAGAAAAGCGTCAAGGCCAAGCTCGTCGAGCCGGGCTACGCCTGGCTGCGCATCTCGCAGTTCCAGGAGCCGACGGTGGACGACATGGCCGCCAAGCTGGCCGAGCTGGCGCGCAAGGAACCGCAACTGAAGGGCCTGGTGCTCGACCTGCGCAACGACCCGGGCGGCCTGCTGCAAGGCGCGATCGGGGTGGCCGCGGCCTTCCTGCCCGAGGGCGCGGAAATCGTTTCGACCAATGGCCAGCTGGCCGAGATGCGCCAGCGCTTCTTCGGCCGGCCCGAATACTACATGCTGCGCAGCGGGCGCGATCCGCTGGCGAACGTACCGCACGTCTTCAAGACCCTGCCGCTGGTGGTGCTGGTGAATACCGGCTCGGCCTCGGCCTCGGAAATCGTCGCCGGCGCGCTGCAGGACCACAAGCGCGCCGTCGTCGTCGGCAGCCAGACCTTCGGCAAGGGCTCGGTGCAGACCATCCGCCCGATCGGTCGCGAAGCCGCGGTCAAGCTGACCACGGCGCGCTATTACACGCCGGCCGGACGCTCGATCCAGGCGCGCGGCATCGTGCCCGACTTCCCGGTCGACGAAACCGCCGAGGACGACGGCCTGAACGCGCTGCGCATGCGCGAAGCCGACCTCGAGCGCCACCTGTCGGGCGAGGCCGAGGAAGCGACGCGCCAGGACGACATCGAGGCGCAGATGGCCCTGCTCGACACGCTACGCCAGCGCAAGCCGCTCGCCTACGGCAGCGACGACGACTTCCAGCTGGCGCAGGCGGTCAGGCACCTGAAGGGCGAACCGATGCAGTTGTCGAAGCGGCAGGAAGACGCGAAGCTGGCCGGGCACGCGCGCTGAGCACAGCCGGCGCAGGTGAGCGCAGGTGAGCGCAGGTGAGCGCAGGATGCAGTATCAATATGGCAAATAACGTCATCTAGAACCGAAGAAACTGCCTACAAAATAGACACCCCGACAATTCCCAGCTACTCCCCGATTGTGTAGAATCCCCGTCAGTCTGCGGGGAACACCCCGTTATCTCCTTTGAAAGTCCTCTTATGAAAACTGTCGTCATCAGCGGCACCGGCCTGTTTACGCCCCCGTATTCCATCTCGAACGACGAGCTGGTGACGGCGTTCAATGCCTACGTCGAGCAGTTCAACGTCGAGAATGCCGCCGCCATCGCCGAAGGCAGCGTCACCGCGCTCGAACCGTCGAGCAGCGCCTTTATCGAAAAGGCATCCGGCATCCAGTCGCGCTACGTGATGGAAAAGGAAGGCATCCTCGATCCGTCGCGCATGACCTCGCGCATCCCCGAACGTTCGGACGAGGAACTGTCGCTGCAGGCCGAGATTTGCGTCGCCGCCGCCAAGGATGCCCTCGCGCGCGCCGGCCGCGTGGCCAGCGACATCGACATGGTGCTGGTCGCCGCCTCCAACATGCAGCGCGCCTACCCGGCCATGGCGGTCGAGGTGCAGGAAGCGCTGGGCATCGAAGGCTTCGGCTTCGACATGAACGTGGCCTGCTCCTCGGCCACCTTCGGCATCCAGACCGCGATGGCCGCCGTCCAGACCGGCCAGGCGCGC
This sequence comes from Massilia haematophila, assembly GCF_042647645.1. NCBI lineage: Bacteria > Pseudomonadati > Pseudomonadota > Betaproteobacteria > Burkholderiales > Oxalobacteraceae > Massilia > Massilia haematophila. Next base: position 4,089,589 of record NZ_JBHRVV010000001.1, read on the forward strand.
GCCGTGCTGGTGCTGAATCCGGAAATCACCAGCGCCCACCTGAACTTCCGCGACCGCGACAGCCACTTCATCTTCGGCGATGCCTGCACCGCGATGGTCATCGAAGCGGCCGATACCGCCGTCAGCGCGCACCAGTTCGAGATCCTCGATTCGAAACTGAAGACCAAGTTCTCGAACAACATCCGCAACAACTTCGGCTTCATGAACCGCTTCGACGAGTCGGGCGTGGGCAAGGCCGATAAACTGTTCCGCCAGCAGGGCCGCAAGGTGTTCAAGGAAGTGTGCCCGATGGCCGCCGAGATGATCAAGGAAACGGTGGAAGCGGCCGGCTTGCAGATCCCGCAGGTCTCGCGCTACTGGCTGCACCAGGCCAACCTGAACATGAACCTCCTGATCGCGCGCATGCTGCTCGGGCGCGACGCCGAGCCGGGCGAGGCGCCGGTGATCCTCGACAGCTACGCCAACACCTCGTCGGCCGGCTCGATCATCGCCTTCCACAAGTACCAGGACGACCTGCCCGCGGGCGCGAACGGCGTCATCTGCTCGTTTGGCGCCGGCTACTCGATCGGCTGCGTCGTGGTGCGTAAAAAGTAAGCGATTCCTGCCTGCTCGGCAGTCAAACAAGGGGTGCGTTTCGGCGCACCCCTTGTTTTTTTATCCACACTGTCGTTACAGCGCAACTTCTGCTGCATTGCGGCATCGAATAATTAAATAATTTATATTATTTCTGCTAATATCCGCCTGAAAGTTGAACTTCAATCAATAATAAAAAGGGGAAAGTCATGGCAGAGATCAGCGATACGCAGGCGGTGCGTACAGAGGCACGCCAGCTCGTCGTCGGCCCGTCCGACTTGTATGCTCTGCATCGCAAGATTCTCTTCCTCGCATTCCTGCTGGTGCTGGCGCACAGCGGCGCGATGGCGCTGAAGTACTACGCCGGCAACGACATGGCGCTCGGCCTGGTGCCGCTCTTCGACTTCTACGAAGAGCACAACATCCCGACCTATTTCTCGTCCCTGAACCTGCTGCTCACCTCTTGCCTGCTGTTCGCGACCGCGCGCCTGGCGCATGTGGCCGGTCACAAGGACGTCCTGGCGTGGCGCATCCTGGCGGCCGGTTTCCTGTTCATGTCGGTCGACGAATTCGCCGACCTGCGCATCATCCTGAGCAAGATGGTCAAGGCGGTGGCGGGCGCCCACTTCGAAGCGGTGCCCGTGCTGTCGGTGGCGTGGACGATACCGGTGGCGGCCATCGTCATCGCGGTGGCGATCTACATGATTCCCTTCCTGCTGCGCCTGAAGAAGGTCTACATGATCAACTTCGCGCTGGCCGGCGCGGCTTTCGTGTTCGCGGCCATCGGCTTCGAGACCATCGAAGGCCACCATGTGGCGCAGACCGGCGGCGTGCGCGACTTCGCCTTCATGCTGATGGTGACCGCGGAAGAGTCGATGGAAATCTTCTCGATCATCTACTTCCAGTACTTCCTGCTTCGCTATATCAACGAATATCACCGCGGGGTGTACCTGCGCCTGAGCTACTGAAGGATTCGCGGTGTAAAGCGCAGGGACGTAGGGTGGGCGCCCCGTGCCCACGCGTTCAAATCACGCAAGAAGGGCCAGCACAGCGCAATGTCAAACGCCTATTGAACGCATGGGCGGCGCCAAGCCGCCTTGCGTCGTGTTGGCGCGAAAAGCAGGCCAACAATGCTCATCGTTCACGCGTAGGCACAGGGGCGCCCACCCCACAACGATCACAAGCGCGCAGCCAGCTCCGCCCCTTCGCGGATCGCGCGCTTCGCATCCAGCTCGGCCGCCAGCGCCGCGCCACCGATCTTGTGGAAGCGCGGGCCGTTACCGGCCTCGGCGGCCGTCAGCTCATCCAGGCTTTCCTGCCCGGCGCAGATCACCACGTTGTCTACCTCCAGCACCTGCTGCTTTCCGCCGACCGTGATGTGCAGGCCGGCGTCGTCGATGCGGTCGTACTGCACGCCCGCCATCATCCTGACACCACCACGGGAGAGCGCCGCGCGGTGCACCCAGCCCGAGGTCTTGCCGAGGCCCGCGCCCGGCCGCGTGGTCTTGCGCTGCAGGAGCCACAACTGGCGGTAGGGATGCGCCGGCACGGGTTGCACCAGGCCGCCCGGCGTCGAGACGTTCAGGTCGACGCCCCATTCTCCAGTCCAGGTCGACACCGGCTGGGGCAACGGGTGTGCAGGATCGTGCAGCAGGAATTCGCCGGTGTCGAAACCGATGCCGCCGGCGCCGATGATCGCCACGCGTTTGCCGACCTGGACCTTGTCGCGCAGGACCTCGAGATAGGACAGCACCATCGGGTGCTCGATGCCGGGAATCGCGGGTTTGCGCATGCGTACGCCGGTGGCGACGATCACCTCGTCGAAGCCCTGCGCCAGCAGCTCCTCGCGCGTGACGCGGCGGTTCAGCGCGACCTGCACGCCGGTCGTTTCCAGCTTGCGCCCGAAGTAACGGATGGTTTCGGCGAACTCCTCCTTGCCGGGGATCTGCATGGCGACGTTGAACTGGCCGCCGATGCGGTGCGACGCCTCGAACAGCGTCACCTGGTGGCCGCGCTCGGCCGCCACGGTCGCGGCCGACAGGCCGGCGGGCCCCGCCCCGACCACCGCAATGCGGCGCGGCGTGTTCGTCTTCACGTACACCAGTTCGGTCTCGTGGCAGGCGCGTGGATTGACCAGGCAGCTGGCGCGCCGGTTCGCAAAGGTGTGGTCGAGACAAGCCTGGTTGCAGCCGATGCAGGTATTGATCTCGTCGACGCGTCCGCTCGCCGCTTTCGCGACAAAGGCGGCATCGGCCAGGAAGGGACGCGCCATCGACACCATGTCGGCGTCGCCGCGCGCAAGCAAGGTCTCAGCCTCGTGCGGCATGTTGATGCGGTTCGAGGCCACCACCGGAATGCCGACCTCCTTGCGCAGGCGCCCCGCCACGCCGGCAAAGGCCGCGCGCGGCACCGAGGTGACGATGGTCGGCACGCGCGCCTCGTGCCAGCCGTAGCCGGTGTTCAGGATGGTCACGCCGGCCTGTTCCAGCGCACGCGCGACGGTGACCACTTCGTCCCAGGTATTGCCGCCTTCGACCAGGTCGAGCACCGAGTGGCGGTACATGATGATGAAGTCGGAGCCGACGGTATCGCGGATGCGGCGCACCACTTCCAGCGCCAGGCGCATGCGGTTCTCGATCGGGCCGCCCCACTGGTCGCTGCGCGTGTTCACGCGCGCGCACAGGAACTGGTTCAGCAGGTAACCCTCGCTGCCCATCACCTCGACGCCGTCGTAGCCGGCCATCTTCGCCAGCTTCGCGCAGCGCGCGTAGGCGCGGATGGTGGCCTCGATGCCGCGCTCGGTCAGCGCCCGCGGTTTGAAGGGAGAAATCGGCGACTTGGTGGCGCTGGCCGAGACCACGAAGGGTTGATAACCGTAGCGCCCGGCGTGCAGGATCTGCAGCAGGATCTTGCCGCCCTCTTCGTGCACGGCGCGGGTGACGCGGCGGTGGTTCGGCACGTCGCCGAGAAAATTCAGGGTGCCGCCCATCGGCAGCAGCCAGCCCTGGCGGTTCGGCGAGATGCCGCCGGTGACGATCAGGCCGACGCCGCCGGCCGCGCGTTCGCGGTAGAAGGCGGCCAGCTTGCCGTAGTTGTAGAAGCGGTCTTCGAGCCCGGTGTGCATCGAGCCCATCATCACGCGGTTCTTCAGCGTGGTGAAGCCCAGGTCGAGCGGTTGCAGCAGGTGGGGGTAGGCAGTGTTTGTCATCACGGCATTAAACCGTGAATCTGTGGAGCGGGGGTTCTAAACGTGAGGTGGCGTTTCGATGTGCATGCGTTGTACCGCGTGGGTTCGAGAACCCACCCTACGGATCGCGGTGGTAGGGTGGGTTCTCGAACCCACCTTCCCTACGCATGCGAACCGCTTACACCAAGTGACTCTCCGGTGCCCGCAACTCCGCAAACTGCTCGATGCTGCCGATCCGCACCACGACCGGATTCAAACTCGCGTTCGGCGACATCGAGCGCCAGGCGAACTGCCATTCCTGCTCGCGCGCCTGGGCCGCGCTCTTGGTGAAGGCGGCGCCCAGCGGCGAGCGCGAACCGTATTCGACGGCGCCGTCGATGCCGGCCCAGTTGGGCAGCGCGCGCTGCACCGCGCGGTGCAGGCGCTCGCCGAATTCCTCGGTGTTGTGGATCACCAGGCAGCAGTCGGCCGGGGCGAGCACGTCGAACAAGGCCTTGTTCCAGGCGCGCGAGAACGAGAGGGTCAAAAAGCCGCCGGTCGGGACCAGGCGGAACTGGCCGGCCGTGAGCGCCTGCTCGAGGTCGCTGCGCATGCCGTAGCGGTGCAGGGTGGGAGGGCGCTGGTAGTCGTGCATGGGGTACTCGATTCTTGGTTAATTGCGGCGCACCGGCGGCGTCAGGCTGGCGTCGTGGCGCATGCGCATGAAGCGCGAGGAGATGAAGATCTCGCGCAGGAAAAAGACGAAACTGAAGATTAGGGCAAGCATGGCCAGCACGAAGGAGGCGGCGATGTACTTGTCGAGCCTGATGTTGGTGGAGTCGCCGAAGAACAGCATGGCAATGACCAGGCAGACCAGGAAGCCGCACGCGGTGCTCGAGCTGATCGCGTAGTTGATCAGGTGCGAGCGCCGGTACAGCACCTCGAGTTCCTCGGTGTAGTCCTCGTTGGCGGCGATATGCAGCCGGTCCTCCAGCACGCGCGTGCGGTCGATGATGCGCGCCAGGCGATTGGTCAGCACCGTCAGCTTGGTTCCTACGCCGGTCAGCAGGAACACGGGCGCGATCGCCAACTGGATCATGTGGCCGATGTCGCTAATCTGGATATTCATGGGAACACGTTTCTTGGCTTTGTGGGTGTGTCAGGCGTAGTGTAGCAGCCGCACGCGCGGCGCAGAAATGCGCCCCGCCTCAATCGAAACGCTTGCTGCGCTTGAACTGTTCGGTGGCCGCGACCAGCGCGCGCGCGATGCCCGTCTCCAGCGCGCCGTGGCCAGCGTCCGGAATCATGCGCAGCTTCGCGCCCGGCCATGCCGCGTGCAGGCGGTGCGCCGACAGCGGCGGGCAGATCACGTCGTAGCGGCCCTGCACGATCACGGCCGGCAAATGGGCGATGCGGCCGATGTTGCGCACCAGCTGGTCTTCCGACAGGAAGGCGCCGTTGGCCATGTAGTGCGCCTCCAGGCGGCCCACGCCCAGGTCGAGCGTGTCGGAAGGCTGCTCTTCCTCCTGCGGCAGGAGGAACACGCGGCGGCCCTCGAAACGGCTCCAGGCGCGCGCCGCCGGCCAGTAGACGGCCGGGTCGTCGCACAGCAGGCGCCGTGTATAGGCCTGCAGCAGCTCGCCGCGCTCGGCCAATGGAATCGGCGCGATGAATTCCTCGTACAGCTCGGGATAGAACCACTGCACGCCGTGCAGGAACCAGTCGACTTCGGCCGCGGTGCACAGGAAGATCCCGCGCAGGACGAAGCCGAGGCAGCGTTCGGGGTGCGCCTGGCCATAGGCCAGCGCCAGCGTCGAGCCCCAGGAACCGCCGAACACCAGCCATTGCGGGATGCCGAACATGACGCGCAGGCGCTCGATGTCCTCGATCAGCAGCTGCGTCGTGTTGTTGCGCCACTCGCCCAGCGGGGTGGACTTGCCGGCGCCGCGCTGGTCGAACAGGATCACGCGGTAGGCGTGCGGGTCGAAGAAGCGGCGGTGCTGGGGCGACAGGCCGGCGCCCGGGCCGCCGTGCAGGAACAGCACCGGAATGCCGTTCGGGTTGCCGACTTCCTCCCAGTAGATCGTGTGCAGTTCGTCGACGGCGAGCATGCCGTGGCGGATGGGCTGGATCGGCGGGAACAGCGACGGTGGGGTGGCGGGCATGGCGGCTCTCTGGAAGGTCGAGCAAGAATTGTAGCCTACCGCCCCGCCCTTTCAGAAGAAGGTATTGAAGGCGCCGCGCACGGCGTAATCGTCGTCCACCGCCAACAAAAGCTGCCACTTGTCGAAGGTCGTGCACGGGTGCGAAATGCCGCAGCCGACCAGGTCGCCCACCGCCAGTTCGCTGCACAGCGGGTGCCCCTCGGGCAGGCGCAGGTAGGCGTGCTGGTCGTTCATCTTGACGATCTCGCAGCCCGGCGGCAGCGCGTTCGGCGCGCCGGGGCCGGGACGGTGGTAGAACAGCGGCGCCGGCAGGTCCGCGTCGTAGGACGCGTCGCGCTTGCCCATGGTAAGGATCGCAAGATTCGGCTCGGGACGCGACTGCACCATCGACCAGACTTCCAGCGCCGGACGCAGGCCATCGGACTCGTCTTCTCGCGCGTCCAGCTCGCGCAGATGGCGCCCGTACAGGCCATGGTCGCTGGTCAGGTAGCAGCCGCTGCGCAGCACCGCGCGCACCGGCCGCGACAGCTTCCCGACATGGGCGAAGCCGCGTGCGACCAGGTCGAAATAGGACGAGCCGCCGGCCGACAGCAGGATCTCCGGTCCCGTGAACAGGCCCTCGTCGTCGGCGCTCTGCACCAGCGCCACCAGCTGGGCGAGAAAAGCGTCGACGGCGCGCAGGTCGGCCTCGCGGTCGCTTGTTACCAGCAGCCCTTCGTAGCCTTCGAAGCCGGCCAGCAGCAAGCCAGGGGCGCCCTCGACCGCGCGCGCCACCGTCAATGCTTCCTCAGGCGTGCGGCAACCGGCGCGCTTGCCGGCCAGTCCCAGCTCGACCAGCACCGGCAGCGGACGTTGTAACGGATGGGCGGCCACCGCCTGCGCCAGGCGTGCAACGCCGGCCAGCGAATCGGCCAGCACGATGCAGTCGAAGTCGGGGTCGCCATGCAACAGGGCGAGGATGGCCTGGATGTCGGCTGGCGCGACCAGTTGGTTCGCCAGCAGCACGCGCCGCACGCCGAAGCGGTGCGCGACCTGCACCTGGGTCGCGCTGGCCAGCGTGATGCCCCAGGCGCCGTTGGCGAGCTGGGCGCCGAAGAGCTGCGGGCTCATCGTCGTCTTGCCGTGCGGCGCCAGCGAAACCTTGTGGCGTTCGCAGAAGCGGCGCATCCAGTCGAGGTTGTGCTTCAGGGCCGCGGTCTTCAGTACAGCGACCGGGAAACTGGTATCGGCATGCAGCACCTTCCAGCCCTGTACACCGATCGCGCCCTGGCGCAAGGGCTCGGTGATCGGCAAACCTTTGACGCCTGGAACCAACAATTGTTCATCGAGGCAGGCCAGGGCCAGCCCATCGTGCGGCAGTGGATGCATGGAGTATCTCTTCGGTTTTAGTCGTTGCGGTCGGAGGGGGCTGGCTCGCCATACCGGCGCAGCCGCCCTTCCAGGTCGGCGCGCAACTGATCGTGACTTGGGGTCAAGCCGTATTCGTCCGGCGTATAGGTAATGCCCGGCAGCACGCCATCGTTCTCGAGCTGGGGCAGCAGCTCATCCAACAGTTCCTGCAGGGCGAAGGCGTGGGGTTCATAGCCTTCCCACTCGAGCACGGCGCACTGCCGGGCCAGCTCGCTTGACGGCCAGAGCGGAAACACCAGCGCGCCATCGTCGGTTTTACCAATCGCCCAGCCGTCACGGTACAGGCCCCAGACCTCGCCGGTGGCGGCCACGCGGCGCACGAAGTGTTCGTAGCGCAGTTGCTTGGGGAGAAGGATGACGGAAGAGGTGTCGCTGGCGTCCATGGGTTTCGGCTTTTGCTGTGGGCTCCCGTGCAGGATACAAAAAATCGCCCCTGTCAGCCGCGCTCTTGTCGGACAGAAGGTTGGTTCTCGCCGTTACGGCGCTCGCCCGCGCCGCAGGCGTAAAAAAAGCACCGCCGCGGCGGTGCTTCCGGTCGCCATGCCAGCGGCAATCACGACATGTGCTGCCCGCCATTGATCGCGATATTCGCACCAGTGACGAACGCCGCCTCGTCCGACGCCAGGTAGGCAACCAGGCCGGCCACTTCTTCCGGCTTGCCCAGGCGGCCCATCGGGATCTGCGGGATGATCTTGGTTTCCAGCACTTCGCTCGGGATGTCCATCACCATCTTGGTGCCGATGTAGCCCGGCGAGATGGTATTCACGGTCACGCCCTTGCGCGCCACCTCCAGGGCCAGCGCCTTGGTGAAGCCGTGCATGCCGGCTTTCGCGGCCGAGTAATTGGTCTGGCCGAAGGCGCCCTTCTGGCCGTTGACCGAGGAAATGTTGATGATGCGTCCCCAGCCGCGCTCGACCATGCCGTCGCAGACGGGTTTCGTCATGTTGAACACCGAGTCCAGGTTGGTCCTGATGACCGCGTCCCAGTTGACCTTGTCCATCTTCTTGAAGGTCATGTCACGCGTGATGCCGGCATTGTTGACCAGCACGTCGACCGCGCCGACTTCCTGCTCGACCTGCTTGACGCAGGCCTGGGCCGAATCGTAATCGGCCACGTCGCAGGGGTACGCCTTGAAGTTGTACCCCTGCTCGCGCATCGCCGCCAGCCAGCTTTCGGCCTTGGTGTTGCCCGGCGAGTGAGTCGTGACGACCGTGTACCCCAGAGCGGCCAGCTTGATGCATACCGCTTCGCCCAGGCCGCCCATGCCGCCGGTCACTAATGCTACTCGAGCCATTGTCTTCTCCTAGTTTTTGTCCGTCACTTTTCAGAACCTACAGCTGCTGCCCGGCCACGCTTAATCGCGTTCGACCGCCAGCGCCACCCCCATCCCCCCGCCGATGCACAGGCTGGCCAAACCACGCTTGGCGTCGCGGCGCGCCATCTCATACAGCAGGGTGACCAGGACGCGTGCGCCCGAGGCACCGATCGGGTGCCCCAATGCGATTGCGCCGCCGTTGACGTTGATCTTCGACGTATCCCAGCCCATTTCCTTGTTGACGGCGATCGCCTGCGCGGCGAAGGCCTCGTTGATTTCCATCAGGTCCACGTCCTGGTGCGTCCAGCCCGCCTTTTGCAGGCACAGGCGCGAGGCCGACACCGGGCCCATGCCCATGATGCTCGGGTCCAGACCGGCCGACGAATAAGCCTTGATGCGCGCCAGCGGGGTCAGGCCGAGTTCGCGCGCCTTCGAGGCGCTCATCATGATCACGGCGGCGGCGCCGTCGTTGATGCCGGAGGCATTGCCGGCGGTCACGGTACCTTCCTTGTTGAAGGCGGGACGCAGGCTGGCCAGCGCCTCGAGCGTGCTGCCGTGCTTCGGATATTCGTCGGTGTCGAATACGGTGACGCCCTTCTTCGAGGGAATCTCGACCGGGATGATCTCGTCCTTGAAGCGGCCTTCCTTCACGGCGGCCTCGGCCTTCAATTGCGACTGCAGCGCGAATTCGTCCTGTTCGGCGCGCGAAATCTCGTACTTGCGCGCCACGTTCTCGGCGGTCACGCCCATGTGGTACTGGTTGTAGACGTCCCACAGGCCGTCGACGATCATGGTGTCGACCAGCTTGGCGTCGCCCATGCGGAAGCCGTCGCGCGAACCGTTGAGCACGTGCGGCGAGGCGCTCATGTTTTCCTGGCCGCCGGCGATGACGATCTGGGCGTCGCCGCACTTGATGGCCTGGGCCGCCAGGTGGGTGGCTTTCAGGCCGCTGCCGCAGACCATGTTGATGGTTTGCGCAGGCACCATGTCGGGCAGGCCGCCCTTGAGCGCGGCCTGGCGCGCCGGGTTCTGGCCGGCGCCGGCGGTCAGCACCTGACCCATGATCACTTCGCTGACGCTGGCAGGATCGATGCCGCTTTTCGCCAGCAACTGGCGGATCACGTGCGCGCCGAGCTCCGCGGCGGGAATCTTGGCGAGCGAGCCGCCGAATTTGCCGACCGGGGTCCGGCCGGCTGCTACGATCACGACGTCTTCCATGTTTGTCTCCGGTAACTAGCTGGGCAAGGGGTGTTGGGCCGCATGCGAGTTGGCGGGCCCGGCCGCAAAGAGTCGACCGCGCCCTCGCATTGCCGCCGGTACGGTCCGGCGGAAACCTCGCATGTTAATTTCGTGCCCGTGTTAGCGTTTGAGCCAGATCAATCTTATCAGCTTATTCATGGAAAACAACCTGTATTGACCATCAGGTAAGCATCGCCCTTTTCCCATGACGACGGGCAAAATTTGGAACAGACAAGCATCCCGAATTGCCCCTAGGAATGATGCTGGAAACGCTGCCCTTTTGGGCAAATTTCACAGTAGAATGCACGGGCTATAGCCAACCAGAACTGTTTATGTCGAAAAGTCCGTCCAGCCTGCCCATCGAAATCAAGATCTCCACGGTTGTTGCGATCTCGGCGATCCTGCATTCGTCCGATCCGATCGCGATCGATGCGGCCCTGAAGCAGATGACCGGCGGGGTCTCGGACTTTTTCGAGGACGAATTTGCCGTCATCGACGTTGGCGCCATCAGTGCCGGGACGGCCTACATCGACTGGCGCGCGCTGGTCGACCTGCTGAAAAAATACCGCCTGAACGCGGTCGCCGTGCGCGGCGCCACGCCCGAGATGGCCGAGGCCGTCAAGGCGCTGGGCCTGGCGCTGGACGACGGCGCCGGCGCCGACCGCGCCCGCGAGGACGTCGCCGCGGCCACCGCCGCCGCCGCGCCCGCACCGGCGCCCGCGCCCGCGCCGGCTCCTGCTCCCGTCCCGGCGCCGGCGCCGGCGCCGGCCGCGCCGCTGCCGGCCATGATCGTCGACACCCCGGTGCGCGCCGGCCAGCGCGTCTATGCGCGCGGCTGCGACCTGATCATCACCGCGGTGGTAAACAACGGCGCCGAAATCATTGCCGACGGCAGCATCCACGTCTACGCGCCGATGCACGGTCGCGCCCTGGCCGGCGCCTCGGGCAACGCCGCCTCGCGCATCTTCGGCCTGTCGCTGCAACCGGAGCTGGTGTCGATCGCGGGCGTCTATCGCACGTTCGATGAAGGTTTCCCGGCCGAACTGGCACGCCAGCCGGCCCAAATTCGCCTGGTCGGCGACCGGATCGATATATCATCGCTGAGTCCGGCTTCGACCCGCGCGTAATCAGACACTGACCAGATACTTGTAAAGGACCTTTTTGTGGCAAGAATTATTGTTGTGACGTCCGGCAAGGGCGGCGTGGGCAAAACCACCTCGAGCGCGAGCTTCTCCACTGGCCTTGCCCTGCGCGGCCACAAGACTGCGGTGCTGGACTTCGACGTCGGCCTGCGCAACCTCGACCTGATCATGGGCTGCGAACGCCGCGTGGTGTACGACCTGGTCAACGTGATCAACGGCGAAGCGACGCTGAACCAGGCCCTGATCAAGGACAAGCATTGCGACAACCTGTTCATCCTGCCCGCCTCGCAAACGCGCGACAAGGAAGCGCTGACCGAGGAAGGCGTCGAGCGCGTGCTCAACGAACTGGTCAAGATGGGCTTCGAGTACATCATCTGCGATTCGCCGGCCGGCATCGAGCACGGCGCGCTGATGGCGCTGACCTTCGCCGACGAGGCGCTGATCGTGACCAACCCGGAAGTGTCGTCGGTGCGCGACTCGGACCGCATCCTGGGCATCCTGCAGGCCAAGTCGCGCCGCGCCCAGAGCGGCGGTGAACCGGTCAAGGAACACCTGTTGATCACCCGCTACTCGCCGCGCCGCGTCGAGAACGACGAAATGCTGTCCTACCAGGACGTGCAGGAAATCCTGCGCATTCCGCTGCTGGGCATCATCCCGGAATCGGAGTCGGTGCTGCATGCCTCGAACCAGGGCAACCCGGCGATCCATTTCAAGGGCACCGACGTGGCCGAGGCCTACGAGGACGTGATCGCGCGCTTCCTGGGCGAAGACCGCCCGCTGCGCTTCACGACCTACGAAAAGCCGGGTCTGTTGCAACGCATCTTTGGGACCAAGTGACATGGCATTGCTCTCATTCCTGTTCCCCGAAAAGAAGAAGAGCGCGAACGCGGCCAAGGAACGGCTGCAAATCATCATCGCCCGCGAGCGGACCAACCGCGCCGGTCCCGATTTCCTGCCGGCCCTGCACCGCGAGCTGATCGAGGTGATCTCGAAGTACACCAAGGTCAACGCCGACGACATCAAGATTTCGCTCGACCGCCAGGGCAACCTGGAAGTGCTCGACGTCAACGTCGTGCTGCCGGACGCCTGACCCGCTTCCTCCGCCCGTCCGCCTGCCGGACGGGCACTGCCCTTCCCCGCCTTTCCCTGTCGTGCTTGCCTGAATCCGTCTTCAGGCCGATCATGTCCACATGCCCTGCGGCGCCTGCCGCCTGTCCCGCCATCGCCCTTGCCGATGGGGACGCATGGTCACAAATTGTCGTCCGGTTTCTCAGTGTTGCGTTTCTGCCGCACGTTGCGGTTTTTTCGCTGCCACCCGAAAACTGTCGGAATTGAGTATTTACCCAGTGATGACTCGGCGAAACTCCGTCCCCGTTTACCTCTGACTCTTCCTTTCGGTAAAAATCAAAAATTTACGAGTAGCATTATTTTGTCAAAGTCTGTTATAGTCGGTTTAACGATGTAGGATTGATCCTACAGGTTAATTTGACAATAGTGTGCCGCCATGAGAATAGCTGTCCTTGACAATGACCGTAGCCAGGCTGACCTGATTTGCCAGGTCCTCAGCTCCGCTGGACACAGCTGCCAATCCTTCGGGGACGGCAAGGAATTGCTGGCCCAGATGCGCAAGGACAGCACCGATTTGCTGATCATGGATTGGCCTGCGGGCGACGGCGAAGCGGCCGACGTCCTGCGCCGCGCCAAGGAAAAGATGGTGCCGGATGCGCCCGCCATGTTCCTGGTCGGCAGCGGCGCCGAAGACGACATCGTGGCCGGCATGGAAGCCGGCGCCGACGACTACCTGGTCAAGCCCCTGCGCCGCGGCGAACTGGTGGCGCGCGTGTCTGCCCTGCTGCGCCGCGCCTACCCGGCGCAAACCGGCACCGAGCAGTTGCAGTTCGGTCCCTACGTCTTCGAGACCCGTCCGGGCCGCCTGCTGAAGGACGGCAACGTCATCGACGTCACGCAAAAAGAGTTTTACCTGGCCCTGCTGTTTTTCCGCAACATCGGCCGCCCGCTGTCGCGCGCCTATATCCACGAGTCGGTCTGGGTGCGCGAAACCGCCATCCCGTCGCGCACCATGGACACCCACGTTTCGCGCGTGCGCAACAAGCTGAGCCTGCGTCCGGAGAATGGCTTCCGGCTGGTGCCGGTGTATAGCTACGGGTACCGGCTGGAAAAGCTCGGCGCTTGATGCTTGGGGTACGTCATCGAGGCCAGTGGCCTCGATGAGGTGCCCGCGCGCGACTGATGAGCAGACGCAGCAGACGCAGCGGTCGACAGGCCAACGTAGTGCATGCGTCACGCGTGGGCACGGGGCGCCCACCCTACGTTGCAGCATCGTTAACGATCTGCCGGTCCCATGAAACCCTGCGCGCATGAGGGTATAATTCCTCCACCCGATTCCCACCGTCTTATTCCAGAATGCAACTGCTCGCCGTTGGCCTGAACCATACGACTGCACCGGTCGCGCTGCGCGAACAGCTCGCGCTCGGCCCGGAGCAGCTCGGCCGCGCGGTGCAGTCGGCGCGCGAATGGTTCGGCCGCTTCGGCCAGGCCGAGCGCCGCGGCAGCGACGAAGCCGCGATCCTCTCCACCTGCAACCGCACCGAACTGTACGCTGCCAGCGGCGTGCCCGATCCGCTCGACGCCTCGGCCCAGTTCCTGGCGCATTACCACGCGCTGAACTACGCCGAACTGCGGCCGCACCTGTACATGCTGCCGCAGGGCGACGCCGTGCGCCATGCCTTCCGCGTCGCCTCCGGGCTCGACTCGATGGTGCTGGGCGAGCCGCAGATCCTTGGCCAGATGAAGGACGCGGTGCGCACCGCCGAGGAAGCCGGTGGTCTCGGCACCTACCTGCACCAGCTGTTCCAGCGCAGCTTCGCGGTGGCGAAGGAAGTACGCACTACCACGGAAATCGGCGCCCACAGCGTCTCGATGGCGGCCGCCGCGGTGCGCCTGTCGCAGCGCATCTTCGACCGCATCGCCGACCAGCATGTGCTGTTCATCGGCGCCGGCGAGATGATCGAGCTGTGCGCGGCCCACTTCGCCGCCCAGAACCCGAAGTCGATCACGATCGCCAACCGCAGCATGGAACGCGGCGAATCGCTGGCCGCGCGCCTGAACGGCCGCGCGATCCGCCTGGCCGACCTGCCCGAGCAGCTGTCGCGGTTCGACATCGTCGTTTCCTGCACCGCCTCCACCCTGCCGCTGATCGGCCTGGGCCTGGTCGAACGCGCGATCAAGGCGCGCCGCCACCGTCCGATCTTCATGGCGGACCTGGCCGTGCCGCGCGATATCGAACCGGAAGTCGCGCGCCTGGACGACGTCTACCTGTACACCGTCGACGACCTGGCGCAGGTCGTGCAGACCGGGATGGAAAGCCGGCAGGCCGCCGTGGCCCAGGCCGAAGCCATCATCGAACACCGCGTCCAGTCCTTCATGCACTGGATCGGCGACCGCGCCATGGTCCCCGTCATCCAGGACCTGCACGAAGCCAGCGAAGCGCTGCGCCTGGCCGAACTCGAACGCGCGCGCCGCCTGCTCGCCAAGGGCGAAGACGTCGACGCCGTGCTCGAGGCGCTGTCGAAAGGCCTGGCCGCGAAATTCCTGCACGGCCCGCAGCAGGCGCTGCACCGCGCCGAAGGCGACGAACGCGCGCGCCTGGCGACCCTCCTGCCCCAGCTGTTCCGCGGCCGCCGTTAGCGGCCCTTCCCCGCTGCGCGCCCGCTCCCGGGCGCTGTCCGGCGCTCCCGCGCCACCTGTCACCCATTTTTTCGCATACAGCCCATGAAACCATCGATGCTGGCCAAGCTCGACCAACTGGCGAACCGCCTGGTCGAACTCGACGAACTCCTGATGTCCGAAGGCGCCACCGCCAACATGGACAGCTACCGCAAGATGACGCGCGAGCACGCCGAGCTCTCGCCGCTGGTCGCCCTGTATAAACAGTACCAGGAGGCGAACGGCGACATCGCGGCTGCGCAGGAAATGCTGGCCGACCCGGACATGAAGGAATTCGCCCAGGAAGAGATCGAGGCCGCCAAGGCGCGCCTGGCCGATCTCGACCTCGACTTGCAGAAGATGCTGCTGCCGAAGGACGAGAACGACGAGCGCAATATCTTCCTCGAGATCCGCGCCGGCACCGGCGGCGACGAATCGGCCCTGTTCGCCGGAGATTTGCTGCGCATGTACACCCGCTTTGCCGAGCGCAACCGCTGGCAGGTCGAGATGGTCTCCGAATCGCCCTCGGACCTGGGCGGCTACCGCGAAGTGATCGTGCGCGTGGTCGGGAATGGCGCCTACTCGAAACTGAAATTCGAGTCGGGCGGCCACCGCGTGCAGCGCGTGCCGGCGACCGAGACGCAAGGCCGCATCCACACCTCGGCCTGCACGGTGGCGGTGATGCCGGAAGCGGACGAGGTCGAGGACGTGAACATCAACCCGGCCGACCTGCGCATCGATACCTACCGCGCCTCGGGCGCCGGCGGGCAGCACATCAACAAGACCGATTCGGCGGTGCGCATCACCCACCTGCCGACCGGGATCGTGGTCGAGTGCCAGGACGACCGCAGCCAGCACAAGAACAAGGCGCAGGCGATGAAGGTGCTGGCCGCCCGCATCAAGGACGTGCAGCTGCGCGAACAGCAGTCGAAAGAGGCGGCGACCCGCAAGAGCCTGATCGGCTCGGGCGACCGCAGCGAACGCATCCGCACCTATAACTTCCCGCAGGGCCGCCTGACCGACCACCGCATCAACCTGACGCTGTATAAACTGGACTTCATCATGGACGGCGACCTGGCGGAGCTGACCAATGCGCTGGCCGCCGAGCACCAGGCCGAGCTGCTGGCGGCGCTAGGCGATTAACAGCACCTGGCAATCCGCCCATGGCCAGGCGCTGCAAGCTAAGTCTGGGTTAAGTTGCCAATGTGAAAATACGGGTGCGCGATCCGAGGCCGTATGCGAGAATCGCCATCTGTTTTTTGACCAACGAGAGCCGAACCGCATGCCCGCTTCCCGTACCGTCCTCCTGATCGTCGCCGCGATCAGCTTCGCGCTGATCGGCGTCGCCCTCTACCTGCAGCACGCGCACGACATGCTGCCCTGCCCGCTGTGCGTGATCCAGCGCTACCTGTTCCTGGCGGTCGGCATCGCGAGCCTGGTCGGTGCCTTCGCCGGCAAGATCAAGGCGGGCGCCGGCGTGGCCCTGCTGGCGGCGCTCGGCGGCCTGGGCGTGGTCGGCAAGCATTTATATGTGCTGGCCAATCCCGGCTTCTCCTGCGGGATCGACCCGATGGAGACCATGCTCAACAAGATTCCCACCGCGACCCTGATGCCCTGGCTGTTCCAGGCCGACGGCCTGTGCGAGAACGCCACCGACGGCCTGCTCGGCCTGTCGATCCCGCAATGGTCGGCGGTGTGGTTCGTCCTGCTGACGCTGACCCTGGTCTGGGTGCTGGCGCGCCGCGCGCGATGAATATCGTCGCCGGCGCCAGCATCGGGTCGCTGCAGGCCAGCCTGCCGCTCGATCCGCTGGAAAACCGCATCCTGCTGTGCCACGCGCTGGGCATCTCGCGCGTGGGCCTGATCACGCAGTCCGAACGCGAACTCGATGCCGCGGAAGCGGCGCGCCTGGCGGCCCTGGTGCAGCGCCGCCTGGACGGCGAACCGATCGCCTACATCGTCGGCCAGCGCGAGTTCTTCGGCCTGCCCTTCCAGGTCGGCCCGGCGGTGCTGATCCCCCGTCCCGATACCGAACTGATCGTCGAACTGGCGCTCGAACGCCTGGCGCCGCGCGCGCGCCTGCTCGACATGGGCACCGGCAGCGGCGCGATCGCGGTGTCCGTCGCCCACACGCGGCCGGACGTCGAGGTGACCGCGCTCGACGTCAGCGCGGACGCGCTCGCGCTGGCGCAGGCGAACGCCGACGCCAACGGCGCCAGGGTGCGCTTCCTGCGCAGCGACTGGTTCGCGGCGCTGGGCGAGGAAGACGTCTTCGACGTGGTGGCATCGAATCCGCCCTACATCGCCTCGGGCGACGAACACCTGGCGCAGGGAGACTTGCGCTTCGAGCCGGTCGATGCGCTGACCGACCATGCGGACGGCCTGTCGGACCTGCGCACGATCATCGCGGGCGCGGCCACGCACCTGGTGGCGGGCGGCTGGCTGCTGCTCGAACATGGCTACGACCAGGCGGCGGCGGTGCGGACATTGCTGGCCGAGGCGGGATACCTGGAAGCGCAGAGCTGGCGCGACCTGGCAGGGATCGAGCGGGTCAGCGGCGGACGGCGCGGGTAGTCGTTTTATTTGCGGTCGAAACCAGATCGCCGGCTTTGGACAGGTTCGACAGCGTGGACACAGGTGTCCACGCGGTACAGCGCCGGCAAACCACGAAATCCACCGCGCGCCGCCCGTTCCACGCGCATTGCTACAATCCCTACACGTCCACCACCCTGACCCCATGCGCCGACTCTTCCCCCTCCTCGTCCTGCTCACCGCCCTGTTCCACGGCGTGGCGCACGGCGCGTCCGAGGATGCGCAGGCGCTGTTCGAGCACGACTGGGAATGGCAGCTGCGCAACGCCCCCGAATACGCCACCACCATCGGCGAGCACCGCTTCGACGCGCGCCTGTCCGACACCAGCCTGGCCGCCAACCGCGCCGCGCGCGACTACGCCGCCAAGGCCCTGGAAGACGCCCGCGCCCTCGACCGCGGCAGCCTGGCTCCCCAGGAACGCCTGTCGCTCGACCTGTTCATCTTCGACAAGGAGCGCCAGCTGGCGCGCTTCGCCTTCCACCCTTTCGATCCGCAGCCGATCACGGCCTGGGACGGACTGCACGTGCGCCTGCCGCGCCTGGTGGCGCAGATGCCCTTCGCGACCGAGGAAGACTACCGCAACTACATCGCGCGCCTGGCTGCGCTGCCGGCCCATGTCGACGGCCTGATCGAGCAACTGCGCGAAGGCATGCGTACCGGCTGGACCGCGCCGAAGGCCAGCGTGCGCGCCGTGCCGGAGCTGCTGCGGGCGATGCGCGAGCGCCTGGCCGACGGCCCGCTGTCGGCGCCGCTGCGGCGCGTTCCGGCCACCATCGACCCCGCAGTCCGCGAGGAACTCGTCAAAGCCGGCAACGCGGCCCTGGCGAACAGCGCCGCGCCGGCCCTGCGCAAGCTCGAAGACTTCATCCGTCTTGACTACCTGCCGGCGGCACGCGAGTCGCTGGCCGCCAGCAGCCTGCCGGGCGGACCGGGCTACTACGCCTTCCTGGTCCGCAACGCCACCGGCACCGGAATGACGCCGGCCGAGGTGCATGCGCTCGGCCTGAAGGAGGTGGCACGCATCCGCGGCGCGATGGAGCAGGCGGTCAAGCGCACCGGTTTTCGCGGCACGCTGGCGCAATTCCTGGTGTTCGCGCGCAGCGACAAGCGCTTATTTGCCGGCAGTGCCGACGCCTTGCTGTCGAGGTATCGGCGCACCATCGCGCGCGCCGAGGCGCGCCTGCCCGACCTGTTCGGGACCGTTCCGCTGGCATCGATCGGCGTCAAGCCGCTCGGCCAGGACGGCGCCGCCGGCCAGGTCGCGGCCTATTACGAAGCCGGCACGCCGGACCGGAGCGCGGCGCTGGTGGTCAACACCACGCGCCCGCAGCCGCTGTGGGAAGTCGAGACCCTGGCACTGCACGAGGCGCTGCCCGGGCACCACCTGCAAGTGGCGCGCGCGCATGAACTGGTGCAGCTGCCGGCCTTTCGGCGCCACCGCTGGGATGACGCCTTCGGCGAAGGCTGGGCCACCTATGCCGAAAGCCTGGGACCGGACATGGGCTTCTTCAAGGACCCGTTCTCCAGCTTTGGCCACCTGAACGACGACATGTTCCGCGCCGCGCGGCTGGTGGTGGACACCGGCCTCCACGCGCAGGGCTGGACACGCCGCCAGGCGATCGACTACCTGAATGCGAACACGGCCAACGCCGCCGCCGACAACGAAGTCGAGGTCGACCGCTACATCGCCCAGCCGGCCCAGGCATTGAGCTACAAGATCGGCCAGTTGCGCATCCGCGCCCTGCGCGACAAGGCGCAAGCCGCGCTGGGCGCGCGCATGGACCTGCGGCGCTTCCACGACGCCTTGCTGGGCAATGGCTCGCTGCCGCTGCCGCTGCTCGAGCGCGTCATGGAACGCTGGCTGGCGGCCCAGCTGGCGCCCCAGCCCGGCCCCGGTCCCATCATGCTGCCGGCACCCGCCGCCCCGGCCGGACCGGGGCCGATCCCGCTGCCGGCGCCGACAGACCCGGCGCCGGCTTCTTCTCCTGCCGCACCGGCAGCGACGCCGACGACGGCCAGGCCCGGTCCCTTCCCGCTGTCGGGCATGCAGAACGGCGCCGCGCCGGCACCGGCATCGAAGGCGGCGCCCGACACCATCCCGGCCGCGCCGCCGGCGGACAAGAAAACGCGCAAACCCGCCTCCACTCCCGCTTCCGCGGCGCCGGTCAAGCCGCCCGCCGCTGCCGATCCGGCACTGCCCACCGGCGCGGATTGAAGCGCGGGGCAGCTTGCGCCGCATCCCGGTATCGCCGGCCGGAAATGAACCGGCCGACGACGCACAGTCCGTTTTTCGGTTACTCTCTGCACCAATCAAATAGGCAGTACAAGAAAGGAAACACTGTGTCGAACCAACTGACCCGCCGCCTGGCTCTGCTCGACGACGACGCGCACCGTGGCCTGCTGGGCCAGGGCTTGCGCGGCATCGAACGCGAAACCCTGCGCATCGACAGCCAGGGCCACCTGGCGCGCACGCCTCACCCGGCCCAGCTCGGCTCGGCCCTGACCCACACCCAGATCACGACCGACTACGCCGAAGCGCTGCTCGAGTTCATCACGCCGGCCGAGCACGACATCGGCCTGGCCCTGCACCGCCTCGACGCGATCCACCGTTTCGCGTATACGAAGCTGGGCGACGAGATGCTGTGGAGCGAATCGATGCCGGGCGAACTGCCGCCCGAGGAAGAGATCGAGATCGCCTGGTATGGCAAGTCGAACATCGGCATGCTCAAGCACGTCTACCGCCGCGGCCTGGCGCTGCGCTACGGGAAGGCCATGCAGTGCATCGCCGGCATCCACTACAACTACTCGCTGCCGGAACAACTGTGGCAGCTGATCCTGGCCAGCGAGGGTATCCAGGAAGAGCGCCGCAACGCCCTGCGCGACTTCCAGTCCGAAAGCTATATCGCCACCATCCGCAACTTCCGCCGCTACAGCTGGCTGCTGATGTACCTGTTCGGCGCGTCGCCGGCGTTGACCAAGAGCTTCCTGCGCGGCCGCGCGCACCAGCTGGAAGAGCTGTCGAACGACACGCTCTACCTGCCGTATGCGACCAGCCTGCGCATGAGCGACCTGGGTTACCAGAACGATGCCCAGTCCGGCCTGCGCCCGCACGAGAACAGCCTGGAAAGCTATGTGACGAGCCTGATGGATGCCGTCAACCGCCCGTACGCGCCCTACGAGGCGATCGGCACCAAGAAGGACGGCGAGTGGGTGCAGCTGTCGACCAACGTGCTGCAGATCGAGAACGAGTACTACTCGACGATCCGCCCGAAACGCGTGATCCGCACCGGCGAGCGGCCGGTGCAGGCGCTGTGCAACCGCGGCGTCCAGTACATCGAGGTGCGCTGTCTCGACGTCGATCCGTTCGAGCCGGTCGGCGTCGGCATCGAGACCGGCCGCTTCCTCGACGCCTTCCTGCTGTTCTGCGCGCTCGAGGAGAGCCCGCTGATCAGCGCCGCCGAAGGCCAGGTCCACGCGCGCAATTTCGCCCGCACCGTCAAGGAAGGCCGCAAACCCGGCCTGACCCTGACGCGCGACGGCGACGAGGTCGCGCTGCAGGCGTGGGCCGACGAGCTGCTCGAACGCATCCGCCCGGTGGCGCAGCTGCTCGACTCCGAGCACAACGAGGCGGGCGTGCACGAAGCCTCGCTGGCCCTGCAGAAGGCGAAGGTCGCCGACCCAAGCAAGACGCCATCGGCGCGCGTACTGGAAGAAGTGCGCGCGCTCGGTTCGGCCGCCGCCTTCGGCCTGCGCCAGAGCCGGCTGCATGCGGCCTACTTCCGCGAAAGCCCGCTGATGCCGGCCGAGGAAGCCGCTTTTGCCGAGCAGGCCGCCGCCTCGCTGGCGGAGCAGGCGATCATCGAGCAGAGCGATACCGGCAGCTTCGACGATTTCGTCGCGGCCTACAACAGCAGTACACTGTGCGGCAACCATAGCTGATCCGGGGATGCCTTGCTCACTTTTTACAACGAACACCATGCCCAGCACCGCGCGCGGCGCGAATGCCACCGCGGCGACATGGTGCCTTGTCGTGAAAAGCCCGAGCGCATCGACCTGGTGCTGGCCGAACTGCAGCGGCGCGGACTAGGCGAGATCGTCACCCCGCACCGGGTGCCGCTGGTCTCGCTGGAGCGCATCCACAGCCCGCGCTACCTGCACTTCCTGCGCAGCGCCTGGAGCGAATGGCTGGCGCTCGATCCGGCCAATGCGGACAGGGACGCCCTGCCCGCGAGCTGGCCGATCCGCGGCATGCGCGCGGACATCGAGCCGGACGCGTTTCACGGCCGGCTCGGTTTGTACTCGATGGACAGCGGCACCCCGCTCACTGCCGGCACCTGGAACGCGGCGAAGACCGGCGCCGACTGCGCCATCAACGCGGCCCACGCGCTGCGCCTGGGCGAGCGCGGCAGCTTCGCGCTGACCCGCCCGCCGGGCCACCATGCCGGCACCGACTTCTTCGGCGGCGCCTGCTTCCTGAACAACGCGGCGCTGGCCGCCCAGCACCTGCTCGACGACGGCTTGCGGCGCGTGGCGATCCTCGACCTCGACTACCATCACGGCAACGGCACCCAGGGCATCTTCTATGGCCGCAGCGACGTGCTGTTCGTCTCGATCCACGCCGACCCGCGCAGCGACTACCCCTATTATCTTGGCTATGCCGAGGAAACCGGCAGCGGCGAAGGGCTCGGCTACACCATGAACCTGCCGCTGCCGCGCGCGGCCGGCGCACAGCAATGGATGGCGGCGCTGGAGACGGCCTGCATCAAGCTGGGCATGTTCGCGCCCGAGGCGCTGGTGGTCTCGCTCGGCGTCGACACCGCGGCAAGCGAGGGCGGATTCGGCCTGCAGGGCGCGGACTTCCTGCGCATCGGCGAGCGCATCGCCTGGCTGGGCCTGCCGACCGCCTTCGTGTTCGAGGGCGGCCTGGGGCAGGACATCGGCATCCACACGGTCAACGTGCTCGAAGGTTTCGAGACGGCGGCCTGATTCTTCTTCACCTGATTGGAAACCCACATGATCGAATGGCAGTGGTGCGGCTTCGCCGATTTGACCAACGCGCAGCTGTACGAAGTGCTGGCCCAGCGCCAGCAGGTATTTGTCCTGGAACAGACTTGCCTGTATCCGGACATCGACGGCTACGACCTCGACGCCCACCACCTGCTGGGCTGGCGCGACATCGGCGGCCGGCGCGTACTGGTCGCCTACCTGCGCTGCCTGGCGCCGGGCGCGAAATACGACGAGATGAGCCTGGGGCGCATCCTCACCACCAACGACGTGCGCGGCTCCGGCGTCGGGCGCGAGCTGGTCGCGCACGGCATCCAGTATGCCGAGCGCCTGCACCCGGGCCACCGCATCCGCATCGGCGCCCAGCAGCGCCTGGAGAAGTTCTACCAGGACTTCGGCTTCGAGACCGTCTCCGCCCCTTACGACGAAGACGGCATCCTGCACATCGACATGCTGCGCTGATGCGCCTTACTTCAGCATGCCCGACTTGGACGGGTCGGGCATCCGCAGCGACACGATGAAGGCGATCGCGCACATCACGCTGACGTACCAGTAGAAATTCGATTCCATCCCGGCCTGCTTGAACCACAGCGCCACGTATTCGGCGGAACCGCCGAAGATCGCGTTGGCCACCGCATACGACAGGCCGACGCCGAGGGCGCGCACTTCGACCGGGAACATCTCGGCCTTGATCAGGCCGCTGATCGAGGTGTACAGGCTGACGATGGCCAGCGCGCAGACGATCAATACGCCGGCCATGAAGGGGCTGGCGACGCCGCGCAGGGCGGTCATGATCGGCACGGTGGCGATCGCGGCCAGTCCGCCGAACCACATCATCGAGGTCTTGCGGCCGATGCGGTCGGACAGCGAGCCGAACACCGGCTGCAGGCACATGTAGATCACCAGCACCACGGTCATGATCGCGCTGGCGGTCTTGGTATCCATGCCGACGGTGTTGACCAGGTACTTCTGCATGTAGGTGGTGAAGGTGTAGAAAATCAGCGAGCCGCCGGCGGTGAAACCGAGCACGGTGATGAAGGCGCGCCGATGGTCCTTCAGCAGCGCGGCCACGCTGCCGGCTTCCTTGCGCTTGCGCTCGGTGGCGCTGGTGGTCTCGGTCAGCGAGCGGCGCAGGTAGAGCGAGACCAGGGCCGCGCAGGCGCCCAGCACGAAGGGAATACGCCAGCCCCAGGCCTTCAGTTCGGCTTCGGTGAACAACTGCTGCAACACCACCAGCACCAGCAGCGCCAGTAACTGGCCGCCGATCAGGGTCACGTACTGGAAGGAAGCGAAGAAACCGCGCCGGCCCGGCTGCGCCACTTCGCTCATGTAGGTGGCGCTGGTGCCGTATTCCCCGCCCACCGACAGGCCCTGGAACAGGCGCGCCAGCAGCAGCAGGACCGGTGCCGCGGTGCCGATCTGGGCATAGGTCGGCAGCACTGCGATCATCAGCGAGCCGCCGCACATCATGAGCACCGAGATCAGCATCGAGTTCTTGCGGCCGTAGCGGTCGGCGATACGGCCGAACATCCAGCCGCCGATCGGACGCATCAGGAAGCCGGCGGCGAAGATGCCGGCGGTATTCAGCAGCTGGGTAGTCGGGTTCCCGGACGGGAAGAATGCGGCCGAAAAATACAGCGCGCAGAACGAATAGATATAGAAATCGAACCACTCGACCAGGTTGCCCGACGACGCGCCGACGATGGCGAAGACGCGCTGGCGGGGAGTAAGTGCTTCGATTTCCTGCGGGGTAATGTGTTGCGACATGCTGTTTGTGCTCCTTGGTTCGACGAACGCAGGCCATCGGGCCTTGTTACATCCTACACAAGGGAAAGGTGCGCACGGCACGTCGTAGGACGGGACGCCATCGGCGCCCGCCCAGGCCTTACTCGACCTTCTGCAGCTCGACGTCGAACACCAGGCCGCTGTTCGGCGGGATCGGGCCGCGGCCACTTTTACCGTAGGCCATGTTGGCCGGAATGTGCAGGGTGCGCTTGCCGCCGACCTTCATGCCCGGCAACCCCTGGGTCCAGCCGGCGATCACCGGGTCGACGCCCAGCGTGAAGCCGATGGTGCCGGTCTCGAACTGGCTGCCCTTGTTGTCCGCCGCCGTGGTGCTGTACAGCCAGCCGGTGTACTTGACGGTCAGCTTCTTGCCGTTCACGGCCTCGGCGCCGGTGCCGACCACGGTGTCGGTCATCTTCAGCGCCGACGGTACGCTGATGACCTCGTCTTCGGCGTCGCCACCGCTGCCGCCGCAGGCCGTCAGGCTCATTACGGCCGCGCAGGCGGCGGCCATCAGCGGAAACTTGAATCGCATTCTCTTCTCCCCGGATCAGTGTGCATATGTTTTATAGGAAACACTGCACCTTACCCGAGGGCTAGCGGCGAGTTTGTCCGCTTTTTGTAGGTTTTTTGTACTAGATCTCGACCTGGGTGCCGAGCTCGATCACCCGGTTCGGCGGAATCTGGTAATAGTCGGCGGCGGCGCGCGCATTGCGCGACATGGTCGCGAACACGTGCTCGCGCCATGGCGCCATGCCCCGGCCCGGCGTCGAGATCACGGTCTGGCGCGCGATGAAGAACGAGGTCTCCATCATCTCGAAGCTCAAGCCGAGCGTGGCGCAATGTGCCATCACGGCCGGAATATCCGGCTCATCCTTGAAGCCGTAGTGGATGTTGAGCTGATAGCAGTGATGGCCCAGGTCGACCACCTGCACCTGCTCGGACAGCGCGACCCAGGGTTCTTCGCGGATGTGCACGGTCAGGAACACCACGCGCTCGTGCAGCACCTTGTTGTGCGACAGGTTGTGCAGCAGCGCGTGCGGCACGCCGTCGCTTTCGCCGCGCAGGAAGATGGCGGTGCCCGGCACCCGCGCCGGCGGCGCCACGAACAGGGAATCGAGGAAGGCATCGAGCGGGATCGCGTGCTTTTCCAGGTTCTCGAACACCAGTTCGCGGCCGCGCTTCCAGGTCAGCATCGCGGTCAGCAGCACGGCGCCCAGCAGCAGCGGGAACCAGCCGCCGTGCAGCAGTTTCAGGGTGCTGGCCGAGAACAGCGCGATGTCCATCAGCATGAAGAAGCCGGTGGCACCGATGCACACGACCAGCGGCAGGCGCCAGCGGTAGCGGGTGATGAAGAAGGTCAGCAGCGTGGTGGCGAGCATGGTCGCGGTGACCGCGATGCCGTAGGCGCCGGCCAGGCGGTCCGACGAGCCGAAGCCGATCACGGCGATCAGGACGACGACCAATTGCAGCCAGTTTACCGCCGGGATGTAGATCTGGCCGATCTCGCTTTCCGACGTGTGCATGATCCGCATGCGCGGCAGCAGGCCCAGCATGATGGCCTGCTTGGTCATCGAATAGGTGCCGGAAATGGTGGCCTGGGAAGCGATCACCGCCGCCATGGTCGACAGGATCACCAGTGGATAGACGCTCCAGGTGCCGAGCTGGTGGAAGAAGGGATTTTCCACCGCCGTCGGGTCGGTGATGAGCAAGCCCCCTTGCCCCAGGTAGTTCAGGGCGAGGGCCGGGAACACGATCAAGAACCAGGCTACGCGGATCGGCTTCTTGCCGAAGTGGCCCATGTCGGCGTACAGCGCCTCGGCGCCGGTCAGCGCCAGCACCACCGCGCCCAGCGCGACGAAGGCGATGAACCGGTTTTCGATCATGAAGCGCGCCGCGTGCAGCGGGTTGAGCGCTTCCAGGATCACCGGCGCCTTGGCAATGTTGATCACGCCCATGATGGCCAGTGCGGCGAACCAGACGATCATCACCGGACCGAACCAGCGTCCAATACCCGCGGTGCCGTGGCGCTGCAGGCTGTACAGGCCGACCAGCACCACCACCGCCAGCGGCACCACGTAGTGCGACAGCGCCGGCGTGGCCACTTCCAGGCCCTCGATCGCGCCCAGCACGGAAATGGCCGGGGTGATCACGCTGTCGCCATAGAACATGGTGGCGCCGAACACGCCGACCACCATCAAGGGGTAGTGCCAGCGCGAAGTACGCGTGACGGAATTCAGGGTGAGCGCCATCAGCGCCATGATGCCGCCCTCGCCGCGGTTGTCGGCACGCAGCACCAGGGTGACGTATTTCAGCGAGACGATCAGCGTCAGCCCCCAGAAGATCAGGGAGATAATGCCGAGCAGGTTGGGGGTGTTCAGCGCGAGGCCGTGGGTGGGGTCGAAGATGGTCTTGAGCGTGTACAGCGGGCTGGTACCGATATCGCCGTAGACGATGCCAACGGCAGCCAGCGTCAGTGCCGCCAGGCTGCTTTTGTTATTTTGCGACGTCAAGATTGCACCATATTGTTGTTCTGGTGCGGCGCACCATAAAATAACGACAAGAAAATTGCAAGCAGTATTCAGCGGACCGGCGCATCACGGCGGGAAGTGTTGCAAGTTTGCCCGAAGAGGCCGCGGACGGTCGCGCGTTAGCCCTGCAAGCCGGGCGCCCTGCACCAAAACGGGGGCGCCTCCGGCAAGCGCGCGCCACTTCGCCGATAATGCTGACCTGACAACCCTCCTCATCCCATTTCCCATGCGTACCGGCATCATTTCCGCCGCCCTGGCCTTCCTGTGCTGGGGCTTGTTCCCTTTATATTTCCACGCCGTCAAGGAAGTGCCTTCCATGCAGATCCTGGCGCATCGCATGATCTGGTCGCTGGCCTTCCTGCTGATCGTGCTCGCCCTGCGCCGCCAGTGGCGCTGGCTGGAGCAAGTGCGCCAGCCGCGCGTATTCTGGAGTTTCGTCGCTTCCGCCCTGCTGCTCAGCGCGAACTGGCTGCTGTACATCTGGGCCGTTAACAACGGCCACGTGATCGAGGCCAGCCTCGGTTACTTCATCAATCCGCTGGTGAACATCATGTTCGGCTACCTGCTGCTGAAGGAACGCCTGCGCCGCGTGCAGTGGAGCGCCATCGCGATCGCCGCGCTGGGCGTGGCCTGGCTGACCTGGCAATCCGGTGCGGTGCCCTGGATTGCCCTGTGCCTGGCAGCCTCGTTCGGCGCCTATGGCCTGCTGCGCAAGACCGCCGCGCTCGGCGCCCTGGAAGGACTGTCGTTCGAGACCATGGTGCTGTTCCCGATCGCGGCCATCTATGTCGGCTGGCTCACGCTGCATGGCGAGAATGCCTTCCTGAATACTTCCTCGGACGCCACGCGCTGGCTGCTGATTGCGGCGGGTCCGATCACGGCCGTTCCCCTGCTGTTGTTCGCCAGCGGCGCGCGCCAGATTCCGCTGTCGATCCTCGGCCTGCTGCAGTACCTGGCGCCGACCATCCAGTTCCTGCTCGGCGTGCTGCTGTTCAAGGAAGCCTTCACGGCCGACCGCCTGGTCGGTTTCGCGCTGATCTGGGCGGCATTGATCCTGTTTGCGGGAGAAGGATTGATCAGGTCCCGGCAAAACCGCGGCTGAATCTTTACATTTCGCGATAAAGGGTGTCTTTGGCGCCCTTCTATCGTATGCTGTGCACCTTGATTTACATAACAGTTACTTAAGATGGCAAATTACGTCTATACCATGAATCGCGTGGGCAAAATCGTCCCGCCGAAACGCCAGATTCTGAAAGATATCTCCCTGTCGTTCTTCCCGGGCGCAAAGATCGGCGTGCTGGGCCTGAACGGCTCCGGTAAATCGACCCTGCTGAAGATCATGGCGGGCATCGACACCGACATCCAGGGCGAAGCGCGCCCGATGCCGGGACTGAACATCGGCTACCTGCCGCAGGAACCGCAGCTCGACCCGGAAAAGACCGTGCGCCAGGAAGTCGAATCGGGCCTGGGTGAAGCCTTCGAGGCGCAAGCCAAGCTGGAAGCCGTGTACGCCGCCTATGCGGAAGAAGACGCGGACTTCGACGCCCTTGCCAAAGAGCAGGAGCGCCTGGAATCGATCATCGCCGCGGCCGATGGCGGCAACTTGAACCTGCAGATGGAAATGGCCGCCGACGCGCTGCGCCTGCCGCCTTGGGACCAGAAAATCGGCGTGCTGTCGGGCGGCGAGAAGCGCCGCGTGGCGCTGTGCAAGCTGCTGCTGAGCAAACCCGACATGCTGCTGCTGGACGAACCGACCAACCACCTGGACGCCGAATCGGTCGAGTGGCTGGAGCAGTTCCTGCTGCGCTTCCCGGGCACCGTGGTCGGCATCACCCACGACCGCTACTTCCTCGACAACGCCGCCGAGTGGATCCTGGAACTGGACCGCGGCCATGGCATCCCCTGGAAGGGCAACTACTCGTCCTGGCTGGAGCAGAAGGAAGCGCGCCTGAAGCAGGAAGAAGCGACCGAATCGGCGCGCCAGAAGGCGCTGGCCAAGGAACTCGAGTGGGCGCGCCAGAATCCGAAGGCACGCCAGGCGAAATCCAAGGCGCGCCTGGCCCGCTTCAACGAACTGTCCGAATACGAATACCAGAAGCGCAACGAGACCCAGGAGATCTTTATCCCTGTGGCCGAACGCCTGGGCAACGACGTCATCGAGTTCAAGAACGTCAGCAAGGCCTTCGGCGACCGCCTGCTGATCGACAACCTGTCGTTCACGATCCCGCCGGGCGCGATCGTCGGCATCATCGGCCCGAACGGCGCCGGTAAGTCGACCCTGTTCAAGATGATCGCCGGCAAGGAACAGCCGGACAGCGGCGAAGTCGTGATCGGCCAGACGGCGAAGGTCTCGCTGGTCGACCAGAGCCGCGACGAGCTGGCCAACAACAAGACCGTGTTCGAGGACGTTACCGGCGGCGCCGACCTGCTCAGCGTCGGCCGCTTCGAGATGCCGTCGCGCGCCTATCTCGGCCGCTTCAACTTCAAAGGCTCGGACCAGCAGAAGATCGTCGGCAACCTGTCGGGCGGCGAACGCGGCCGCCTGCACCTGGCCAAGACCCTGCTGCAAGGCGGCAACGTCCTGCTGCTGGACGAACCGTCGAACGACCTCGACGTGGAAACCCTGCGCGCGCTGGAAGACGCCCTGCTGGAATTCGCCGGCAGCGTGATGGTCATCTCGCACGATCGCTGGTTCCTCGACCGTATCGCGACCCACATCCTGGCCTTCGAGGGTAACTCGCAGGTGACCTTCTTCAACGGTAACTACCAGGAATACGAAGCCGACAAGAAGAAGCGCCTGGGCGAAGAAGGCGCGAAGCCGAAGCGGATTCGCTACAAGCCGCTGTCGAGCTAAGCCTTTTTTCATGCTCCTGTCGGGGGCGGAAAATTCAAGAACGCCTGGGATTTCCGGGCGTTTTTTTATTCGCGGAAACGGATCGCGGTCGACGGCAGAGCATGTGTAGAATCGTCTGTTGATGAGGCTAAAAGTTCCCGCCTCCCATTTGCGCCAGTCGACATGGACCCCATCGTCGACCGGCACACTTTGCCCATGACAGACTACCGCGACAACCGGGTCCCCGGTGGGACCTTCTTCTTCACGGTTCGGCTGCTCGACCGTGGCAGTTCCCTCCTGACGGACCATATTTCGGCCTTCGGCGACGCGATCCGCCAGGCGCGCGTGCGCCGGCCCTTCCACGTCGACGGCTGGGTCGTCCTGCCCGATCACGCCCACGCGATGTGGACCCTGCCGCCGGGCGACCACGACTGCTCGAGCCGCTGGCGTGCGGTGAAGATCGCGTTCTCGAAGGCCTTGCGCAAGGCGCGGCTGGGAAATTCTCCCGAGGGCGCGATCTGGGAGCGCCAATACCAGCAATACCGCATCCAGGACGAACGGGACTATGCGACCCTGATCGACTACATGCACACCAATGCCGTGCGCCACGGGCTGTGCCAAGGCGCCTGCGATTGGCCCTGGTCCTCGCTGCACCGTTTCCTCGCCTCCGGTTTCAGCGCGCCGGAATCGCTGGTGCTGCCGCCCTGGACGCGGCCGCTGGCGCCCCCACCCGCGGCGCTGCACCTGGGGGCGCATCCCTGACATCGACCGTGATGGGCGAGCACGGAGCGCCCAAGCGACGCTACCCGCTCGATCGCCAGCAACGCCGGCAAAACAAAAGGGCCCCGCAGGGCCCTTTGTCGTTACATGACGCGTCGATCAGAACTGGTACTTGGCGCCGACGGTGAAGACGTCCGGCTTCGGACCGAAGTCTTTTTTCTTGCCGTAGCGCTCGTACTCGGCGATCAGCGACACTTGCTGGTTGACGTTGTACTGCATGCCCAGCGCACCGTAGGCGCCGTTGTCGCTCTCGCTGCGGCTCAGGCCCGGGGTAGCCGAATCCAGCTCCGCCTTGGTGTGGGTCACGCCCAGCTTGCCGTAGACCGAGAACTTGTCGTTCAGCGGTGCGCGTGCGGTACCGGCGATGTAGGCGCCGTAGCCATCCGATTCGGTGGAAGCGGTAGCGCCGTTCAGGTTGTAGGTGCCACGTGCCTTGCGGAAGTCGGTGTAGCCCGCTTCGACGCCGAAGTTTTCGTTCAGTTCAGCACCACCGAAGACTTTGCCCGAAAACTTGTAACCGTCGTTGTCGACCATGGCGGCGCCCGGGACGTTGTACTCGCGGTCGGCACCGGATGCGCCGATACCGATGTAGGGGCGCGGGGTGATGGTGGACTGGGCCTGGGCGGCGGTCATGACGGCGGTACCTGCGATCAGTGCAAAAATGAGCTTTTTCATACGGAATCCTTTTTGACGTTTTTAGACTGGCTCGCCATTCCTAAGTGAATCGCGATGAGTCCAAGATAACACTGGTCAAAAGCTTAAGGCAGTGCCAATCCCGTAAGAACTGTAAGCAAACGTAACATAAATGACTTACGGTTCAGTTATTTTGGCGTCAAATTGACGTGTGAAGACGTCACATTACGCGATGAACCGGAAGGTTAAATTAATGCGTTCTCCGAGGGAGCGCGCGGCTTTATGGATGCCGTGGAGCCAGTTACTTTGTAAGCTTCCACTCATCAATAACAAGCTGCCATCATGCAGGTCGAGCTTGATTGTGCGTTTGTTGCGTTTATGCCGCAGTATGAAGCTGCGTGTGGCGCCAAAACTGAGCGAAGCGATCGCCGGTTCCGGTCCCAGTTCGGGTTCGTCGTCGCTGTGCATGCCCATGCTGTCGCGTTCATTGCGGTAATAGTTCAGCAGTACGCTGTTGAAGCGGCAGCCACAGGCAGCCTCGACTGCCGCGCGCAATTCGGCCAGCAGCGGCGTCCACGGCAGCGGGCCCAGGCGCAGGCCGGAATAGGTATAACTGGCGTCGCCATGCCAGGCAGTCAGCCGCGGTTGCAGGTGCTGCTTGCCGAAAAGAACGATACTGTCCTGGCGCCAGGGCGTCTCGTCGCGCAGGCGTATGAAGATATTGCCAGTCGGATACGGCAGGGGCAGGCGCGCCATCAAGGCTAATGCCCCATCCTCGATGGGAATCGGCACCAGCGTGCCGGGAGAGTCGAACAGGTCCATTCGGCAACTTTAACGCTTATCATGTGCTTTCCTCCACACCGACGACACACGGCATGAACAAACGCGCGTTCTTCGGCGCGGCACTGGCAACAGCCGCCCTGCCCTCCCTGCCAGCCATGGCAGCACCCAAGGCCGGGCCAGGCAACGGCCCGGCACTGCTGACCATGACCGGAGCGATCTCGCGCCCCAACCGCGGCGCGCTCGATCCTGCGCTCGACCAGATGATGGCCAAGCACAAGCTGGCGTTTACCAGTGCCTGCGCGCTCGACTTCGCCGCATTGGCGCGCCTGCCGGCGCAGACCATCCGCCCGACGCTGGAATACGACGGCAAGCCGCACACCTTGCGCGGACCGCTGCTGCTGGACGTATTGGCGTTGGCCGGCGCGAAACTGAATGACGCTACGCGCCTGGCGCTGCGCGCGGTCGACGGCTATGCGGCCGTGATCGGCGTGCGGCAGGCGCGCGCACAGCGTTTCATCGTCGCCACCCACCTGGACGGCGCGCCGATGGCCTTGGGAGGACTGGGGCCCTTGTGGGCCGTATTCGACGCCGACCGGGTGCCGGAGATGGCGGCGCTGCCGGTCAACCAGCGCTTTGGCGCTTGTCCCTGGGCGCTCTACCACATCGAAGTCGGCGTATAGATGAGTTCAGGCGTAGGCTTCGGCCATTGTCATGACGCGCGGCGCCACGGCAATGCCGACGTGGCCGAACAGGGTGTCGATGGCGGCCAGGTTGGCGCTGCACTCCTCGGCCTTCCAGCCCTTGAACAGGTCGGTGCCGGCCTTCTCGAAGTGCAAGTCGAGCACGCGGCCACCGTCGCGGTGCGTATAGCTCTTCTGGTAAAAACCCTTGAAGCCCAGCTCGGCCAGGGCCGCGAGCACCGAATGCGGCGGATTGTCGGGATCGGTCGCGAGATACACGCCAAAGGTCTTGCCCGGCGGCTTCGCGGCGACATCGACTTCATAGATGCCCGGAGCCTTGGTGCTTGCGGTACTCTTCAAAAACAACATGCTGCCTCCTGCGTCGAGCCGGCCCGGGTGCGACGCGCACCAGCCGCCGGGTATTGACGTTTTCAGCAGACAAGCTTATTTCTGTTTAAGTACTTTGTCGATGCCTGGATGCAATATTCTTGCTCTAGTGCATCAATAATCCAACGACCGTGGCTGCGACCAGAGCGCCACACGCAAGCATGCCAAGAACGAAGCCGAGTTCGCGCTTGGCCGGATCGCGGTAATAGCCGAGCGCATACAGGACGCGCGCGACGCACCACAGCATGCCGCCGGCGGCCGCCCAAGCGTCGCCCAGGTACCAGGCGCACAGCCACAGCGGCACCAGCACCAGCGGCAGCTGCTCGAGCGTGTTGGCCTGCACCCGCTGGCGGCTCTGGAAGGCCTCGGGTCCCTCCATCGACGGCGCCGGTACCTTGTAGCGCACGCGCGCCATGCCGGCGACCACGCCGGTCCAGAAATACACGCCAAGCACGGCCAGCGTGGCCCAGGCACTCAGATACATCGATACTCCTCGTTCGTTCGACAGGAAAATGCGCGCAGCGCGCAAGGTAATGAATCAGGGTTCGCCGCGGCGCTTGCGCTCGGCCAGCGCGGTCGTCGCCTCGACCAGGGCTTCGTACAGGCGCCCGGTCGGCGCGTCCCAGCCGGACACGGCCGCCTGCTGGCGCGCGACGGTGGCGACGTCGCCGCGTGCGACCGGGCCGCTGAGCGCAGCCGCCGGGCCGAGCCGGAACACGTTGGCGAGCGACTCGCTGGCCAGCGGCCGCGCCAGTTCGCGCGCCACCTCCATCGGCACGCCGGCGGCGCTGTAGGCGCGCAGCGCGGCGTCGAGCACCGTGACCAGGTAGTTCGAGGCGAACACGGAAGCGGCGTGGTAGACCGTCTTGGCGGCGGCGTCAATGGTCACCAGCTGCGCGCCGATCGCTTCAAAAGCCGGCGCCAGTTGCGCCAGCGCGCCCGCATCGCCCTCGACCCCGCACCAGGTGCCGGCAAAGGCGGCGGCGACGCCTGCCGGATCGGCAAAGCTGCGCACAGGGTGCACGCTCGCCACCAGCGCCCCGGCCCGGCTGGCCGCCTGCAGTTCGCCGGAGGCCTTGGCGCCGCTGCAGTGGAAGACGATGGCGTTGTCGAACAGGCCGGCCGCGGCCAGCGCCGCGCAAGCCGGCGTGATCTGGTCGTCGCCGACGGCCAGCATCCAGACCTGCGCCGGGCGCAAATCCGCCACCTGCGCCAGCGCGCGGCCCGCGCCGATGAAAGCGACCGCCGCGCCGGCACTGTCGATCGAGCGGGTCAGCACGTCCTGCACCTCGAACACGCCCTGCGCCGCGAACAGCCGGCCCAGGGTGCGGCCGACGTGCCCGGCGCCGACGATGTTCAGGGTAGGCGTCATCAGAAGCCGGCGCCGGGCTGGCTCAGGTACTGCAGCTCGTCGGGGGTGGAGGCGCGGCCGAGGATGGGGTTACGGTGCGGGAAGCGGCCGAAACGCGCGATCACGCCGCGGTGGCGGTGCGCGTAGTCGAGCATCTCGGCGAAGCCTTCATGTTCGCCCGCCAGTTGCGTGAACAGGTCGACCGCGCACTGCTGCATGCGCGCGTCCTCGGCGTGCTCGAAGGGCATGTAGGCAAAGGCGCGCTGCTGCGGCTCGAGCGTGCGGTCGGCGCCGCTGTCGACCAGCTGCTGCGCGGCGGCCAGCGCCAGCGTGTCGCCGGCAAACGCGCCCGGGGTGTCGCGGTGGGCGTTGCGGGTGAACTGGTCGAGCACCAGGATGCGCGCCAGCGTGCCTTGCGCGCCGTGCTCGATGTCCCATTCGCGCAGGCCGCCGGCGATCGCCTGCGCGATCGCCGCGCCGAAGCGCTCGCGGATCTGCGCGTCGAATGCCGCGTCCTTGCGGAACCATTCGGGCCGCGCCTTGCCGTAGCCGGCATCATCGCGCGGCAGGAACCAGA
The DNA here is from genome assembly GCF_042647645.1 of Massilia haematophila. NCBI lineage: Bacteria > Pseudomonadati > Pseudomonadota > Betaproteobacteria > Burkholderiales > Oxalobacteraceae > Massilia > Massilia haematophila. The sequence continues at coordinate 4,124,261 of NZ_JBHRVV010000001.1, forward strand.
AATCGAGTACGTCTTGCGCCTTCATATCGGTGTGTCCCATCAGGTTATTTTTAATTGTTCGTGTCAGTTGCGGGCATGCGAAAGCTGGAAGCCCTCGACGCCTTCGAAGGCGGCCAGTTCGGCCGCCAGTTCGGTGAGCGTGGCGCGGTTGTGGCGCGACAGCGCCAGCGCGACGAAACGCCATTCCTGGCGCCCGCCGCTGGCCATGATGGTCAGCGAGCTGCCGGCGATCTGGTAGCCGCGCTCGAGCGCCGCTTCGCGCAGCGCGTCTTCCCTGGGCAGGAAATTCTCTTTAAAACGCAGCATGACCGCCACCGCGCGCCGCGAGGGCAGCACCGCCTCCACCCGGTTCAGGTAGATCATGATCATCGCCGCGAAAAACGCCAGGCCCATCGCGGCCAGGTAAAAGCCGACGCCGACCAGGATCCCGATCACCGACGAGCCCCAGATCGAGGCCGCCGTGGTCAATCCGCTGATATTAAAACCTTCGCGCATGATGACGCCGGCGCCGAGGAAGCCGATGCCGGTGACCACGCCCTGCATCACGCGGGTCGGGTCGACCGGGCCGATGGCGCCGACGCTGCCGCCGTACCACATCTCCGGATAGCCGCTGACGATGGTCAGCGCGGCCGATGCCATGCACACCAGGCCATAGGTGCGCATGCCGGCGGCGCGGCCGTGGTACGAGCGCTCGTAGCCGACCAACAGGCCCAGCAACAGCGCGCCGGCCAGGTGCAGCAGGATCACGCCATTGGTGGCGATCTCGGAGGGCGACCAGTACGGAGCCAGCAATTCCCACGTCGTCATGACAGTCTTTCGTAATACTGCGCGCAGCAGCTCAGGGCTTGTTCCTCCTGACCAGCTGTTTTTCGAAGGCGGCGTCGTGCTTGCTGATGCGCTTGACTTCCTGCGGACCGAGGCCGTTCACGAAGGCGACGAACTCGTCCAGTTCGAGCGGCGCGCACAGCGGCGGCGCGCCGGGCGACTCTGCTAGGTAAAACAGGCCGTCGCCGGTGCGCGCCATCGAATACGCGGTATTCCCGGTGCGTTTCTTCAGGCGCTCGACGGCGGAGCTGGCGCGGGTGGAGCGGGCGGAAGCCATCAGACGGCCCTCGTGCGCAGTTCCAGCCATGTGCGCGCCGCGCCCTGCACATGCGGCAGCAGGCGTTCGCGCACGGTGGCGTGGTAGTCGTTCAACCACTGCACTTCATGCGGGTGCAGCAGCGCCATGTCGAGGCAGCGCGTGTCGATCGGGCACAGGGTCAGCGTCTCGAAGCGCAGGAACTCGCCGAACTCGCCGCTGGCGGCAGGCACGTTGAGCACCAGGTTCTCGATGCGGATGCCCCAGCGGCCCGGTTTATAGATGCCCGGCTCGTTCGAGGTGATCATGCCCGGCTCCATCGCCGTGTGCGGGTCCGGCGAGGCCGACGGCGAAATCACCTGCGGACCTTCGTGCACGTTCATGAAATAGCCGACGCCATGGCCGGTGCCGTGGCCGTAGTCCACGCCGGCGGCCCAGATCGGCGCGCGCGCGATTGCGTCCAGCATCGGGCCGCGGGTGCCGCGCGGGAAGTGGGCCATCGACAGCGCCATCATCCCTTTCAGCACCAGGGTGAAGTCGCGCTTGTGCTCAGCCGTGATGGTGCCCACCGGGACCACGCGCGTGATGTCGGTGGTGCCGCCCAGGTACTGGCCGCCCGAGTCGATCAGCAGCAGGCCGTCGCCCTCGATGGTCGAGTGGGAAGCCTGGCTCGCGCGGTAGTGCATGATCGCGCCGTTGGCGTTGAAGCCGGCGATCGTGTTGAAGCTGGGGCTGACGAAACCCGGGCGGCGCGCACGCGCCGCGGTGATCTGCTCGTCGATGGTCAGCTCGGTGATCGGCGCGCGGTGCGGATCGAGCAGGGTCGCCTCCAGCCAGGCGAAGAATTCGCACAGTGCGGCGCCGTCCTGTTCCATGGTGGCGCGCACGTGCGCGACTTCCGCCTCGCTCTTGCGCGACTTGGCGAACGTCGTCGGGTTGATCGCTTCCACCACGCGCACCGTGTCCGGGACGGCGGCGCGCATGCCGGCGGTGACGCGGCGCGGATCGAGCAGCAGCGTGCTGTCGGCGGGCAGCGCGGCGAGGGCCTCGGCGGCCTCGGCATAAGGCGCCAGGCGCACGCCGTCGGCCGCCAGGCGGGCGCGCAGTTCCTCGGACGCTTTATTTTCGGCGACGAACACGGTCGCGCCGTCGCGTTCCACTAATGCGTGGGCCACGAACACCGGATTGAAGTTCACGTCCGAGCCGCGCAGGTTGAACAGGTAGCCGATGTCGTCCAGGGTCGAAATGAAATGGCGCTCGGCGCCGAGCCTGTCCATCTCGGCGCGCGTGGCGGCCAGTTTCTCGGCGCGCGACATGGTCGCGTAGGGCGCCGCGTGCTCGTACAACGGGTCGAGCGGCAGGCCCGGGCGCTCATGCCAGATCTCGTCGAGCAGGTCGAGATCGGTACGCAGCTTGACGCCGCGCGCACCCAGGGCCTCGCCCAGCAGGCGCGCCACGGCCAGGCCCAGCACGCGCGCGTCGACCGCGACCGTCTGGCCCGGCTGCATGTTGGCGGCCAGCCAGTCGATGTGCAGCAGGCTGGCGCCCGACGGGATCTTCATCAGCGCGATCTCGCTGCCGGCCAATTCGGTTTCGGCCTGCGTCCAGTAGCGGCCATCGGTCCACACCCCGGCGAAGCCGGCGGTAGCGATGAAGGTGCCGACCGATCCGGTGAAACCCGACATCCATTCGCGGCCCTGCCAGCGGCGCGGCAGGTATTCGGACAGGTGGGGGTCGCTCGATGGCACGATGAAGGCGTCGATGCCGTGGCGCGCCATCGCGGCGCGCAGCTGTTCCAGGCGGGCGGCGCGCTGGACCGTGGAGTCATTCGTGGACATGGCTTGCTTGGAGGTTAGACAAGCCACGTATGATACGCCGCAAACCGGGACAATGGCGCAGACGAATCTTGCGTTAAAACATCGAAATGCATCCACCCTGCCGCGGGCAAGGTAAACTCGGGGAAATCGACAACAAACAGCTTGCGCACCGACGCGGCCCAGGGAGACGACAACATGGATTTCGAAGCCGCCAAGGCAGTGTGCCGCAGCTTCCCCGGCTGTACCGAAGACATCAAATGGGGCGACGACCTGGTGTTCTCGGTAGGGGAAAAAATGTTCGCGGTGACCGGCAACGCGGTGCCGGCGACCAGCATGAGCTTCAAGGTCGACGATGCGCGCTTCCTGGAACTGACCGACCGTCCCGGCATCGTTCCGGCGCCCTACCTGGCGCGCGCGCACTGGGTGCAGGTCGAGGCCGGCGCCGCCTTGTCCGACGAGGAAGCCTCCCAGCTGCTGCGCCGCTCCTACGAGCTCGTGTTCGCGAAACTCACGAAGAAGCTGCAACGCGAAATCCAGGACAGGCGTGCCGACGAAACGCTGTCCAACTGAAACCGCATTGCGGCCCGAGTTGTCGCATAATCATCAGAAACTTTATTGACCGGAATGACCATGCAAGACTATCACCACGCCCGTGCCCGCGCCCTGCTTGCCAATGCGCGCCAGATCGTCAGTCCCGAAGAAGTGCAGACCGCCGTGCGGCAAGTGGCCGATGTGCTCAACGCGCGCTTCGGCAATCCCGATAACCCCAGCTTCCCGCTGGTGCTGGGCGTGATGGGCGGCGCCGTCATCTTCACCGGCACCCTGCTGCCGCAGCTGCGCTTCCCGCTCGAATTCGACTACATCCACGTGAGCCGCTACGGCGACGACGATCGCGGCGGCGAAGTGCAGTGGAAAGTTATTCCGCGCAAGGACGTGGCGGGCAAGACCATCGTGGTGCTCGACGACATCCTCGACGAAGGCGAGACCCTGGCCCACGTGAAGCAGCGCCTGCTCGACATGGGCGCGGCCGAGGTCATCGTCGTCGTGTTCGCGGACAAGAACATCGGCCGCGCGAAACCGATCCGGGCCGACATCACCGGCCTCACGCTGCCGAACGAGTTCGTGGTCGGCTTCGGGATGGACGTCTACAACTACTGGCGCAATTTGCCGGGCCTGTGGTCGATCCGCCCGGAAGACCTGAGCGTGGAACCGGCGCCGCCTTATCCGGTGCCGGACGCGAAACCCGACGCATGATGTCGGCTTGATGCGTAGGGGGGCGGATCCTCCGCCCACGCGGTGATCGCCGATGGGCGATCAATCCATCGGCTTTACCGCGCGCCTGCAATCCCCAGGCGCGCACGCGCCGCCTCGTACTCGCCCTTCAGGCGCTCGACCATCTCGGCGACGGTCGGCACGTCGTCCATCAGGCCCACGCCCTGGCCGGCGCCCCAGATGTCGCGCCAGGCCTTGGCCTTCGAGCCGCCGTCGCCGAAGCTCATCTTGCTCTTGTCCGACTCCGGCAGCGCCTCCGGATCGAGGCCGGCGTTGACGATCGATTTTTTCAGGTAGTTGCCGTGCACGCCGGTGAACAGGTTGGTGTAGACGATGTCGGCCGCGCTCGATTCGACAATGGCGTTGCGGTAGTCCTCGCTGACGTTCGATTCCTTGGTCGCCAGCCAGCGCGAGCCGATGTAGGCGAAGTCCGCGCCCATCGCCTGGGCCGCCAGGACGGCGTCGCCGGTGGCGATCGAGCCGGACAGTGCGATCGGGCCCTTGAAGAACTTGCGCACTTCGCCGACCAGCGCGAACGGCGACAGCGAACCGGCGTGGCCGCCCGCGCCCGCCGCCACCAGGATCAGGCCGTCGACGCCCGCCTCCAGCGCCTTTTGCGCGTGGCGGATCGAGACCACGTCGTGCAGCACGATGCCGCCGTAGCCGTGCACGGCATCGAGCATTTCCTTCGGCGGCGCGCGCAGCGAGGAGATGATGATCGGCACCTGGTGCTTGACGCAGACCGCGACGTCCTGCTCGAGGCGCACGTTGGAAGCGTGGACGATCTGGTTGACCGCGATCGGGCCGACGATGGCGTCCGGGTTCGCTTCCTTGTACTCGGCCAGCTCGCGCTGCAGGTCGGTCAGCCAGGTGTCGAGCAGCTCGGCCGGCCGGGCATTGAGCGCCGGGAAGGAGCCGACGATGCCGGCCTTGCACTGGGCGGCCACGAGGGCCGGACCGCTGGCGATGAACATCGGCGACGCGATGACGGGAAGGGACAGGTTTTGCAGTACGGTAGGCAAGGTCATGGGCGCTCTCGGCAAAGTTGATCGGACCAGCTGGTCGATTATAGTGTTAAAAAAGCACGGTCGTGCTAGATTTTGCGCTCTAATTCACACGTCGACCAGGAATTCGCCGTCGATGCGGGCGGCCTTGGCGCGGACCAGGGAGTTCGTGGCCCAGGTGGCGAGGCCGGTATAAGCGTCGTTCGGTGGTGTATCGGTATCGGTCAGCCTTAGCGCAGCCGCAACCACCGGTATCGACGCCAGCAACGCCGGCAACGAAGCCAGCGCGATCCGCTGCCGCTCCAGCAGCAAGAACTTCACCAGTACCTTCACCGCATTCTCCGCATTGCGCCGCGGATCGGCCGCCAGGTAATCGAGCCGCGAATAGGCCCGCCCCAAAGCCGCGCCCACGTCGCCGAACACCCGGCCATGCCCCGGCACCACGACGCGCGCATCGAGCGTGCCGATCAGGTCGAGCGTGGCGCGCACCGCGTCGAAGCCCGGCTCGCCCGCCAGTTCAGGGAACACCACGCCGAAACCGTTCTCCCACAAGGCGTCGCCCGAGACCAGCACGCCCTCCTGCGCGCAAAACAGCAGCAACGCATGCGGATCGTGGCCCGGCGCGGCCAGCACCTGCCAGCGCAACCCACCCAGGTCGAGTTCGTCGCCCGGCGCCAGCACGGCGTCGAAACCGAAGCGCGGACATTGCTGGCCGGTGGCGCGGTAGCTCAACGCCTCCTCGTCCCAGGCCGCGACCTTGCCGGCCTCGGCCACCGGAATCGCCGTCTGGCAGCCATACGCGGCCTGTAGCGCCGCGTTGCCACCGCAGTGGTCCGAATGCAGATGGGTGTTGAGCAGGCGCCCGAGCGGACGGCCAGCGAGGGCGTGATCGACCAGCGCCAGCGTCTGCGGCGCATGCGTCACATAGCCGCTGTCGACCAGGGCGGTATCAAGACCGGTGAAGAGAATATTGTTGGACGACAGCCAGCCGCGCTCGAACACCTGCATGGTGGCGGGCAGGCGCAGCGTCATCAGCCGAAGTCCAGCTCGGATTCGCGGCGGCGGATTTCCTTCCAGACCGCGCGTTTGTAGTCGTCGCCCGCCGTGCCCCAGGCGACGATCTCGTCGATCGTGCGCATGCAGCCGCGGCACAGGCCGGTCGCCTTGTCCATCTCGCACACATTGATGCAGGGAGACGGCACCGGTGTCTGCAGCTCGGGGTGAGAAAGACTCATGCCGCGCCTCCCGCGCTCTTGCGCGCCACGCGCGCATTGAAACGTTCCGTATCGATCACGCAACGCTCGTGCGTGCCTTCGCAAATGCGCTCGACATCGTCCCAGGCCTCGACCTTGAAACGCACGCGTTGCCCTGCCACTTCCGTGACCTCGCCGCGGATGGTCAGGGTCATGCCGGGCGGCGTCGGCGCCAGGTGCTGGAAATTCACCATGGTGCCCAGGCTTTGCTCGTGCGGCCAGTCGAGGTAGGGCAGCATGCCGTTCAGGCAGGCCAGCTCCATCATGCCGACCATGTAGCCGGTGGCGAGCACGTCGGGCATGTCGCGGCAAAAAGGCGTGTCGTGGTAGAGCGCGGGAACGGTGGCGCGCGGCGGCACCGTATAGCGCCATTCGAAGCGCAGGCCGGGTTGCAATTCTGGACTCATGGGCGAAGAGATTACCCGATTCAAACGGATTGCGCTTGACCTCCAGGCTCAGAAGCGTAGACTGAGTTCTCGATTCGCCATCCAGTTGGATGGTGAATGGATGGTAAAAATGCATGGCACGAAAGGATGGTGTAAGAATGGGCGGCCAAATTGTCAAAGCCAATGAGCCAAAACCAAAGGTGGCAGACACCGAAAAAATCACGATCAACCTCGGCATGATCGACCTGGGCCAGATCGACTTGTTGGTCAGCGAAGGGTTTTATAGCAACCGCACCGACCTGATCCGCACCGCGATCCGCAACCAGTTGAATGCGCATGCCGATGTAGTGCGGCAAACCGTCGCCCGCCGCAGCCTGGTGCTCGGCATGCACCATTACTCCCGCGCCGACCTGGAAGCGGCGCAGCAGGCGGGTATCCGTCTGCAGATCCAGGTGCTGGGCATGGCCAGCATCGCCAGCGACGTGTCCGTCGAACTGGCACTGGCCACAATCGAATCAATCACGGTGCTCGGGGTGCTCCACGCAAGCAATACCCTGAAAGCCGCACTGGCGGAGCGCATTCGCTAGATGCGAAGCGCCTGCCAAGCGCCCCGAGGGGCGAACGGAAAGGAAGCCACATGAAATTGAATAACAAACTGTTGGCGCAAATGCGTGCCGCAAGCCGCCACCTGATGCACCGTCATCCGGTCGACACGAGCAAGGTCATCGAGGATGCATTGAAAAACGCCTCGGCGATGACCCAGGCCGCCCAGGAGCAGATGCGCAATATGTCGCCCCTGCACGGCGGCGCGGCGCCGGGCGCGCACAGGACCGACATGCACGACATGCTTGCCGAACTCAGCCGAGGCTTGGGTGGCGCCTCAGGTGGCGTCTTCGGCGGCGGTGCCGCCGCCAACGAGCCGGCGCCGCTGCTGCCCGGCAGCTTCAGCGACGGCAGCTACACGAACGCGGCCGGCACCCGCAGCTACAAGCTGTACGTGCCCAGCACCTACACAGGCGCCCCGGCGCCGCTGGTGGTGATGCTGCACGGCTGCACCCAGGACCCGGACGACTTCGCCAAGGGCACACAGATGAACATGCTGGCCGAGGAGATGGGCTGCCTGGTCGTGTACCCGGCGCAGTCGCGCCAGGCGAATGCCTCGCGCTGCTGGAACTGGTTCAACGACGCCGACCAGCAGCGCGACCGCGGCGAGCCCTCGATCATCGCCGGCCTCACCCGCCAGATCATGGGGGAATACGCAGTCGACCCGGGCCAGGTATTCGTGGCCGGGCTGTCGGCCGGCGGCGCGATGGCGACCATCATGGGCACGCTCTACCCCGAGCTGTACGCGGCGGTCGGCGTCCATTCCGGCCTGCCCTTCGCCTCGGCGCACGACCTGCCGTCGGCACTGGCGGCCATGAACGGAGACTTCCGGCGCCGGCAGCAGCCGGGCCGTTCGATTCCGATCATCGTCTTCCACGGCGACCAGGACAAGACCGTGCATCCGGCGAATGGCGACGAACTGGTTGCGCCGGCGCGCGACAGCGCCGAGGCGATGGCGGTGGAACCGGGCCGCGTGCCGAACGGCCACGCCTACACCCGCACCACGCACAAGCGCGCCGACGGCCGCGTGCATGCCGAGCATTGGCTGATCCACGGCGCCGGCCACGCCTGGTCGGGCGGCAGCGCCCATGGCAGCTATACCGACGGCCGCGGGCCGGACGCCAGCCGCGAGATGATGCGCTTCTTCAGGACCCAGAAGTAGGCGCTGCCTCGTCCGCGGCAGGCTGGCCGGCGCGCGTGCGCTCGTCGATATGCGCGCGCAGGCAGGCCGGGCACCAGCAGCTTGCTTCCGTCCCGGGAACCGGCAGCGCCGGCGGCAGTTCGGTGCACCAGCAGGGGCCGGCGCTGCCGTCGACCATGGCGCAACCGAAGCTGGCGCCGCAGCGGCTGCAGGTACTCATCGTGCTGCCTCGCGACAGGATTCTTTCGTCATGTGTAATATCGTCCAAGCATCCATCGGCGGCCATCCCTGGCCGGTCACACCGTAAAATACAACAAGACCGCCATATAATGCCCACAGGGGTGGGCGTGTTGCCTGTAAAATCTCCGCCACATTTATTTCGGACTCTCCATGAACGCTCAGTTGACCAGCCTGAAGACCGACGACCAATCGAGTGACCTGACTGCCGTCTCGCCGCAGATCAAGGCACAAATCCTGGCCGAGGCGCTTCCCTATATCCGCAATTTCCACGGCAAGACCATCGTCATCAAGTACGGCGGCAATGCAATGACCGACGAGCGCCTGAAGCACGGCTTCGCGCGCGACGTGATCCTGCTGAAACTGGTGGGCATGAATCCGGTCGTGGTGCACGGCGGCGGTCCGCAGATCGACAACGCGCTCAAGAAGATCGGCAAGCAGGGCACCTTCGTGCAGGGCATGCGCATCACCGACGAAGAGACCATGGAAGTGGTCGAATGGGTGCTGGGCGGCGAAGTGCAGCAAGACATCGTCATGCTGATCAACCACTACGGCGGCCAGGCAGTCGGCCTGACCGGCAAGGACGGCGGCCTGATCCGCGCACGCAAGATGAGCATGCCGGACAAGGACAAGCCGGGCGAATTCCTCGACATCGGTTTCGTCGGCGAGATCGAGGCGATCAATCCGGCGGTGGTCAAGGCGCTGCAGGACGACGCCTTCATCCCGATCATTTCGCCGATCGGCTTCGGCCAGGACGGCCAGGCCTACAACATCAATGCCGACGTCGTCGCCGGCAAGATCGCCGAGATCCTGAAAGCCGAAAAGCTGATCATGATGACCAACATCGCCGGCGTGCAGGACAAGGCGGGCAATCTGGTCACCGACCTGTCGGCACGCGAGATCGACGAGATGTTCGCGGACGGCACGATCTCGGGCGGCATGCTGCCGAAAATCTCGTCGGCACTGGACGCGGCCAAGTCGGGCGTCAATACCGTGCACATCATCGATGGCCGCATCGAGCACTCTTTGTTGCTGGAAGTCTTGACCGAACAGGCTTTTGGCACTATGATCCGGTCGCACTAAGATTTTCGGCGACAGAAGTCGTCGTCACGGCGGGTCTTGCCCGCCGCGATCTTCGCGAAAATCTCATTTCTACCAGCCCTTGTAGCTCAGTGGTAGAGCACTCCCTTGGTAAGGGAGAGGCCACGTGTTCAATCCACGTCAAGGGCACCACTTCCCGGCAGTACCCTCCCCCCCTTTAGTACAAGCGTTCCACCGCGATGCCGCGCTGGCGCAGCAATTCCGGCAAACCGTTTTTCCCCAGCAAATGCAGCAGGCCAACCGCCACCACGGCATTGTTCTCGCTCGCCAGCAGTGAAGCCACCTTGTCGGCCATCGGTCCGTTGCGCTCGTTCAGCACCACGTCGCGCGTAAACTTGCCGGTCAGGGTGGTGTCGCTGTCGAGCCGGCGCGCGATCCCGTCCAGCGCCGCCTGGTCGGCGCGCTCGTAGGCGTCGAACATCTCGCGCGCCTCGCGCAACTGGCGGCCCGATTCCATGTTCTCCAGCGCTTCCTCGAGCAGGCGCCACTGGTCGCCGTCGGACATGCGGTTCAGCAGCGCCGCCTGGTACTGCGCCGATTCGAGCTCGGCGATGCGGGTATTGCCGCCGCGCGCCAGGTGCGCCAGGTGGGCATCCACGCCCAGGGCCGGGTTGTAGCCCAGCTTGCCCAGGTCGGCGACCGCCAGGATCGTCGCCACCATCCACGGTTTCATCTGCGCCACGGCGGCAGGGTCGATGCCCTGCTTGCGCAGGCCGGTCTCGATGCGCTGGCGGCGCTCGGCCGGCAAGGCCGCGATGCCGGGGCTGCCGGCCGGGAACATGCCGTGCTGCTGGAATGCCGCCATCATGGCCGCCGGGTCGCGCGCCGCATCGACTTCGAGCGCCAGCGTGGGTGCGGCCGCCATCGCCGCCCGGATGCGCGGTTCGAGCGGATAGAACTCGGGCTTGCCGGCGGGATGGTGCCGTACAGGTACAGCGTATTGCCCTTGCTGGTGACCTTGAACAGCGCGCCGCGCTCGGCGGCCAGGGCCTGGACGGCCATCAGGAACAGGCTGAGGAACACCACTATAATCGGACGTCGCATATTCTCTCCGTGTCAAAAATCTTGCCAAATCATAACTCTCCATCCCCCGTCTGGCTGTTTGATCTCGACAACACGCTGCATGACGCATCGCATGCGATCTTCCCGGCGATCAGCGCCAACATGAACACCTACATCGCGCGCGTACTCAGCGACGGCGTCAACGCGGTCACCCAGGCGCAAGTGGACGCGGCGCGCCTCGGCTACTGGAAGCGCTACGGCGCCACCCTGCTCGGCATGATGCGCCACCACGGCGTGCTCGCCGCCGACTTCCTGCGCGAGACCCACGACATCGGCGACCTGCGCCTGATGATGCGCGCCGAGACCGGCCTCGGGCGCCTGCTGCTGCGCCTTCCGGGCCGCAAGATCCTGCTCACCAACGCCCCCACCGATTATTCGTCCCAGGTGATGCATCACCTGGGACTGGGCCGCCATTTCGCCCACCACATCGCAATCGAGCAGATGCACGTGCATGGCCAGCTGCGCCCGAAGCCCTCGAAGCTGATGCTGCAGCGCGTGCTGCGCCGCCACGGCGTCGATGCGCGCGACTGCATCCTGGTCGAGGACACGCTGGCCAACCTGAAAAGCGCCAAGCAGCTCGGTTTGCGCACGGTGTGGGTGACCGGCTACCTGCGCCGCGGCGAGCGCAGCACCCTGGCTGCGGCCCGGCCAAAAATGTTGATTCACCCCAACTATGTCGATGTCAAAGTAAAATCCGTGCGGCAGCTACCGAAGCAGCTGCACCGGCTCATCCAACACTAGAAAACACACATCCCATGGCAAGTACCAAGCCAGGCCAGCGCAAGCTGCAAATCCTCCAGGCCCTGGCCTCGATGCTCGAGCAGCCCAAGGGCGAGAAGATCACCACCGCCGCGCTGGCGGCGCGCCTGTCCGTTTCGGAAGCGGCGCTGTACCGTCATTTCGCCAGCAAGGCGCAAATGTTCGAGGGCCTGATCGAGTTCATCGAGGCCAGCGTATTCGGTGTCATCAACCAGATCGTGGAAAAGGAAGAGCGCGGCATCGACCAGGCCCACGCCATCCTGCAGATGCTGCTCGCCTTTGCCGCCAACAATCCGGGCATGACGCGGGTCCTGATCGGCGACGCCCTGGTCGGCGAGGACGAACGCCTGCAGCTGCGCATGAACGGGTTCTACGACCGCGTCGAACTGGCCTGCAAGGGCGCGCTGCGCCTCGCGGTGACGCAAGGCCACGGCGTGGAAGACGACGTCGCCGCGCGCGCCAGCCTGCTGGTAAGTTACGTCACCGGCCGCTGGCACCGCTATGCCAAGAGCGGCTTCCGCCAGCATCCGTCGGACGGCACGGGCGTACAATTGTCGCTCCTGCTGGCAGCCTGAGGCTTCCACCATGAACCCGGCGGTCTTTGCCCTGCTCGACGACGCGAGCGCAGACGGTCAGGCGCAGGCCCTGTCGCGCCTGTACAGCGAGCACGTCGGCACCCTCGCCTGCCAGGACGCCGCCGGCTGGGACGCGCTGCTGGCGGACATGCAGGCGGCGCTGGCGCGCGGCCTGTACGCGGTGCCGGTACTCACTTACGAACTCGGCGCCCACCTGCTCGGCATCCCGAGCAAACCCCTCGCCATGCCGCTGGCCCAGGTGCTGCTGTTCGCGCGCTGCGAGCGCATGACGGCCGCTCAGGCCGCAAGCTGGGTCGCGACCCGCGCCGCCGACGAGACACCGGCCGGCATCGGCGGCGTGCAGGCGAATGTCGGCGAGGCCCAGTTCGTGGACGCCATCGGACGCATCCGCGACTACATCGCCGCCGGCGACACCTACCAGGTCAACTACACCTACCGGCTGCGCTTCGACGCCTTCGGTTCCATCTTCACCTTGTACCAGCGTCTGCGCGAGCGCCAGCCGGTGCCGTATGGCGCCTTGATCCAGCTACCCGACGGCGGCGCCATCCTGTCGTTCTCGCCCGAGCTGTTCGTGCGCCATCACGCCGGCACCCTGCTGGCGCGCCCGATGAAGGGAACGGCCCCAAGCAGCGGCGACGCCGACGTCGACGCCCGCCGCGCGGCCGAGCTGGCGCTCGACCCGAAGAACCGGGCCGAGAACCTCATGATCGTCGACCTGCTGCGCAACGACCTGGGACGCGTGGCGCAAACCGGCAGCGTGGCGGTGCCGAAGCTGTTCGAGGTCACGCGCTTCGGCGCGGTGCTGCAAATGACCTCCACCGTGCGTGCGCAGCTGCGCCCTGGCGCCGGCCTGGCCGAGGTGTTCGCCGCCCTCTATCCGTGCGGCTCGATCACGGGCGCGCCGAAACGCCGCACGATGGAGATCATCGACGAACTGGAGCCCGACGCGCGCGGCGTCTACACCGGCGCGATCGGCTGGTTCGATCCGCCGGCAAGCGGACAGGCCGTGGGCGAATTCTGCCTGTCGGTGCCGATCCGTACGCTGTCGCTGGGGCCGGGAGAACACCTGCGGCGCGGCGAACTGGGGGTCGGCGCCGGCATCGTGTTCGACAGCGACGCCCAGGCCGAATATGCCGAGTGCCGCCTGAAGGCGCGCTTTCTCACCGGCCTGCGGAACGAGGTCGAGATTTTCGAGACCATCAAGGCCTCGTGGCAGGACGGACCGCGCCACCTGGACCAGCACCTGGCGCGCATCGCCGCCTCCTGCGCGTATTTCGGCCGCCCGTTCGATCCGGACGCCGCGCGCACGCTGGTGGTGGACGCCTGCCTCGGCCTGGCGCACGAAGGCCTGTACCGGCTGCGGCTGGCAAGCGCCGCGGACGGCACGCTGACGCTCACGGCGGCGCCGCTGGCACCCCTGCAGGAACCGGTGCGCGTGCTGCTGGCGGCGACGCCGGTCGCGTCGAACGACGTCTTCCTGCGCCATAAAACCTCGGTACGCCAGCGCTACGACGCGGCCTGGCGCGCCGCCGAGGCGCAAGGCGCCTTCGACGCCCTGTTCTTCAACGAGCGCGGGGAACTGACGGAAGGGGGACGCAGCAACGTGTTCGTGCGCTTCGACGGCCGCTGGATCACGCCGCCGCTGTCCTGCGGGCTGCTGCCGGGGGTGACGCGCGCCGTGATCCTGGCTGCGCCGGCATGGAAAGCCAGCGAAGGCATCGTCACGCGCGCGATGCTGGAGCGGGCCGAGGGCATCATGGTCTGCAATGCCCTGCGGGGACCGCTGCTGGCGGTGCTGGACACGAACGCCAGCCCGATTTAAGAGCGTTTTACAGAAGCTCTAGGGCAAGGGATGCGGCCACCCGACGCAGCGGCGAAGACAGTACGTGAGTACGGCGAGCCGATGCAACGCCGCCATGGAGGTTCTGTAAGGCGCTTAGAAGCGGTAGCCGAGGCCGACGCCGAACAGCACCGGATCGACCTTCACCTTGCTGGCGCGGGCGCCGCCCACGAACACGTCGCTGCGGATCTGCACCTTCTTGACGTCGACGTTGACCGACCAGTTGCGGTCGAGCTTGAAGTCGACGCCGGCCTGCAGCGCAAGACCCCAGCTGTCGTTCTCGAGGTCGCCCGCGCCGTCGAGCAGGCGCACCTTCGAGATGCGGGTGTAGTTCACGCCGGCGCCAACGTAGGGGCTGATGGTCTGCGCGGGCGCGAAGTGGTACTGCAGGCTCAGGGTCGGCGGCAGGTGTTTAAAACTGCCGATCTTCGCGCCATCGAGCGTCACGTCGTGCTTTTGCGGATAGGTCAGGATCAGTTCGGCCGCGATGTTCGGCGTCAGGAAATAGCTGACGTCGATCTCGGGGATGGTCTTGTCGTCGACGTGGATGCGGTTGGCGGCGCCGGCGCCACCGACCGGTTCGGATTTATTCGCGGTATCGATATGCACCGCGCGGGCGCGCACCAGCCAGGACGATTCCTGCGCCATCGCGGCGCCGCTTGCCAGGCCGAGCACGGCCACCATCAGGGTCAAACGCAATTTTTTCATTTTTACTTACCTCTTCGTCACAAAATCGATGAGGTAAGCTTATTGATGCGGCGCAACAAAATCGTTGATGTGGATCAAAAACGACAATGTTGTGCCTGGTTGCTGGGTCGCGGTGTGGATGGGCGTCCGTGTCCACGCGGTGGTCTGCGGCGTAGGGTGGGCGCCCCTGTGCCCACGCGGTGATCGTTAGCGGCGCCGATCTCTGGCTCGATTGCTCGGCAGCTAGCTATCACCGCGTGGGCACGGGGCGCCCACCCTACGCGATCGGCAACCTGTCCCGCCAATGCAGCCTTTACAGCGCCGCTTCGATCTTGCTCACCAACTGCGGATCCTCGGGCGCCACCTTGCTCGGGAAGTGCTCGATCACCTTGCCGTCGCGCCCGATCAGGTACTTGGTGAAATTCCACTTCGGCTCCTTGCCGGTCTGCTTCGCCAGGCTGGCGTGCAGGGGATTGGCGTTCGGGCCGGACACCACGGTCTTCGCGAACATCGGGAACTTCACGCCGTAGGTGTTGTAACAGAGGTCGGCGATGTCCTTGGCGCTCTCGGCTTCCTGTTTGAAATCGTTCGACGGGAAGCCCAGCACCACCAGGCTGCGCGGGCCATATTTCGCGTACAGCTTTTCCAGTCCTTCGTACTGCTTGGTGTAGCCGCAGTAGCTGGCGGTGTTCACGACCAGCACCACCTTGCCGGCGTACTGGCACAGGTTCTGCGGCGCTTCGTCCTGCAGGCGCTTGAAGTTTTGGTTGAGCAGGGCCGGGCAGGATGCCGGTGCCGCAGCGGCAGCAGGCGCGGCGGCGGACGCATGCGCGGCCGGGCTTTGCGCCATGGCGCCGGCACTGGCGGCGGAAACGAGCAGGAACAGCGAGACGGATTTGAGCATGGCGTGATGATCAGGCGTTGAGCTTGCGGTGTTCGATTTTCAGGCAGTGGTTCATCACCACGTCCAGCCCGGCGGCGCGCGCGAGGTCGGCGGCAGCCTGGTTCTCGATCTCGAGCTGCATCCACAGGCAGCCGGCGCGGATCGCGATCGCGTCGCGCGCCAGCGGCGGAATGTCCTCGGACTTGCGGAAGCAGTCGACGATGTCGATGCGGGTGCCGTTCGGCGCCAGCGCGTCGGCGGCGGACTGCAGGTCGGGATAGACGCGCTCGCCGAGGATCTCCTGGCCGTCGTAGGCCGGGTTCACGGGAATGATGCGGTAGCCCTGCTGCTGCAGGTATTCGGCCACGCCGTAGCTGGCGCGGTCCGGCTTGCTGGACAGGCCGACGACGGCGATGGTCTTGCTGTCCTTGAGGATCTGGGCAATGGTTCTCATGGGGGCTCGGTAATGGTCGGATTGCTCGCTAGCTTAACAGGAAAGCATCGGGCGTCGCGAGCACGCTTGCACGCAGTTTGCCTACCTGTGCCCGCCTGTGGAAAGATGTCGTGTTTTCCACAGCGAACCCATCCATGAACCTTCAGCTTCGCGCTTCGCGCACCCTCTCCCTGCTCGCCCTTGCCCTGGCCTGCGCCAGCTGCGCCGTACAGGCGCCAACCGCCACCACGCCTGCCAGCGTGCCAACGATCGTGCCAGTCAGCGACTGGGGCGGCACCCCGGCCGACGCCAGCCGCGCACGCCGCCACGAGATCACCGACATCACCCTGCACCACCAGGGCGAGCCGTTCAAGCCGGGCACCGACGTGCGCCAGTATCTGCGCAACCTGCAGACCTGGTCGCGCAATACCAAGGGCTGGCTCGACATCCCCTACCACTACGTGATCGACCTCGAAGGGCGTGTCTACGCCGCGCGCGACATCGGCTTTGCCGGCGACACCAACACCGAATACGACCCCAAGGGCCATGCCCTGATCGAAGTGGTCGGCAATTTCGAGGAGGTCGAGCCGAACCAGGCCCAGCTCGAGGCGGTGGCGGACCTGATGGCGATGCTGGCGGCGAAGTACAAGGTGCCGGTCGAGCGCATCGCCAGCCACCGCGACCACTCCGACAAGACCGTGTGCCCGGGCGCGAACCTGTACCGCTACGTTCAGAGCGGCTGGTTCCGCGAGCAGGTCGCGGCCAGGCTGGCGGCGCGGCCGCAGGTCGCGGCCGCGCACTGAGGGCCGCCTACAGGCGCGGCGCCTTGATCTGCCGGCCGTTCTGGTGCAGCACCAGGTAGCTGCTGTCGGCGCCGTCGAAACGCACCTCGGCCTCGATGTCGCGGGCGAAGAACACGGTCTCGTCCTGCGCGAAGATCTCGAGCTTGCCCTGCCCCGTGGCCTGGGCATAGTAGCGGTCGCCCTCGCGGGTGAGCGCCAGCACGAAGTTCGGCGCCAGCTGGTAGCGGCCGACCCGGGTGTCGAAGGACGCATGGTCGATCTTCACGGCGGCGCGCGCGGGCGGCGCGTCGCCGATGCGCACTTGCCGGTGCTGCTTGCCGCCCTGGTACAGCGTGACGCTCGTGGCCTGGCCCTTGTCGTTGCGCGCGAACTCGAAGTAATCAAGCCCGCCGGGAACGAAGAAGCCGGTCTGCGAATACGCTTTCAGGCGCACCGGCGGGCGGCCGCTGCGCTGCACGCTCAAACTGTCGCCGTCGCGGCGGAAGGTGCGCGTGACGCCTTTCTCGACCTCGTAGACACCCGCGTAGCGCTCCAGCGTGGCGGCGTCGAGCGTGATTTCCTTGAAGTCGGGGAAAGGCTTGCCGATCGCGATCGCGGCGGCCCGGCTGGCCACCACGCCGGCGTTGGCTACGCCGCCGTCGGCATTGCTCAGCACCGCGACGAACACCTTCTGCTCGGGCACACGCAGCGCATACGTGGAAAAGCCGTTGATGCCGCCGCCATGCGCGACGACCTGCGCGCCCTGCAGCGTATCGAGCTCCCAGCCATAACCGTATCCGGTCGAGTTGCCGTCGGCGAGCTTGTACGGGGTGAAGGCACGCTGCCAGCTCGCCGGCTTGAGCAGCCTGCCCCCGGCGATGGCCGCATCCCAGCGTGCCAGGTCGTCGACGGTGGAGACCAGCGCACCGGCCGCATAGGGTTGAGACATGCTCAGCGCGGCGCCGGGGCCGAAACCCTTCTCGCCGGGCGTGTGGCCGGCCGCGCGCGGCGCCTTGCCGCGCTCGAAGCCTTCGTAGGCGGTGCTCTCCATCCCCAGCGGCACGAAGATGCGCTGCTCGAGGAATTTCGCGTACGGCTGCCCCGACACCTTCTCGATGATGGCGCCCAGCAGGAAGTAGCCGGAGTTGTTGTAGCGATAAGCCGTTCCCGGCGCGAATTCGAGGGGATCGTTCTTGAACGAGTCGATCATCTGCGCCACCGTGACGTCGCGTGACATGGTCAGCGGATAGTCCGGCCGGCTGGTATAGCTGACGATGCCCGAGGTATGGGTCAGCAGGTGCTCGACGGTGATGGTCTTGCCGCGCGTCGGGTAATCGGGCAGGAAGCGCGTGATGTCGTCAGTCAGCGCCAACTTCCCCTCCTCGGCCAGCATCAGGATCGCGACCGCGGTGAACTGCTTGGTGATCGAGCCGAGCCGCATCGCCATGTCGGCGCTCATCGGCGTCTTGCTGGCCGTGTCCGCGCTGCCGTAGCCCTTGCGCAGCACGGTCTGGCCGTCCTTGACGACGATGACGGTGGCGCCCGGCTCGTCCGCTTTGTAGTACGGCGCAATCGCCGCGTCGAGGCGCGCCGCCAGGGGCTGGGCCGCTTCGGCGGCGGCGGGCGCGCCGGCAGCGTTGGCGGCGGGAGCGAAAGGTGCTCCCAGCAGGACCAGGACGGCGACACAGACGGCGGACAGTTTCGGCATGCTCGGGCTCCCTCGATAGTAATTGAACATGCACTGTATCCCAGCCGGGGACCGGCGCCGGCCGCCATGCGATGAAATGCCGATGCGCGCGACGAATATCAAAAACCGGCCCCTGGGCTGCGCGTTGACAGCCCTTCCCTGCCCCGCCGGAATGTCCGGACCCATCATGTGGGCGGCGCGTCCAAGGGATAAAAGACAAGGCCGCCTGGCGGAGGCCTTGTCGCGGGAGCGGGCGTCGCCCCGGTGGGCGGACCTGGCCGCCCTACTGCCGCATCAGAACGAGGTCATCACCTGGAACCAGGCGCGCGTGCGCGAGCTGCTGCCGTCGACGTCGCGGCCATTCGCGGCCAGGCCCGGGTTGCTGCCGACCTTGCGCGCCACCGTGACCTGGGCCGTGGTGCCGGCCAGCGGACGCGATCAGAAAAATCATATTGTTCTAGATCAATACGTAATTTGTTACGGTACAACACAGGCTTACATAGAAAACTACTCGAAATAACAAGAAAGACCGTTGTTCAGTATTGTTCAGGCAACAAAAAAGACAGCCGAAGCTGCCTTGATTTCCGATGGGCGTGGAATAAAAAAAGGCAGCCCGAAGGCTAATGCCGGTCACTTAAGGCATTGACCAGTCGGCGGTTTGAGCTAAAACGGATTCACGATCAACGTGAAACCGTTTTTTATTATGGCTCTCCAACTTGACCTGGACTATGCGGCTGAGCTGGCACCGCATGAGTTTGAACGCTTCGCCAGCCTGATCGATCCAGCCTGGATCGACGAAGCCTTGCAGCAGACCAGGACAGTGTCATTGCGGCGGCGGCGCTTGCCGGCCGAACGCATGGTCTGGCTGGTCATCGGCCTGGCTCTGTTTCGCAATGAACCGATCTGGCATATCGTCCAGCAGCTCGATTTGGCCGAGGGCCCGACACCCAGTGCTCCCGTGCCCAGTGCTGCTGTAGCAGGGCGAGAGCGCCTTGGTGAGGCACCGATGGCATGGTTGTTCGAACGCTTGGCAAGCTGCTGGGGGAGCACTGCCATACCTGAACAAGGGCTGTTTCATGGGTTGCGCAGTTACGCCGTCGACGGCGTGGTGTGGTCGCTGCCCGACACACCAGCCAACGGTGAAAAGTTTGGCCGAGGCTCGAACGCGCATTGCAAAGGCGCTTGGCCACAATTGCGCGCAGTCTGCTTGATGGACACCTACACTCACCTGATCCGCGCTGCCGAGTTTGGCGACTACGGCACCTCAGAGCTGAGCTTTGCCAAATCACTAATGCATAAGGTGCCAGATGGATCGTTGACGATCTTCGATCGTGCCTATCTCTCGGCAACCCTTCTTCTGGACTGGCAGCAGGCAGGTGAGCAAAGACATTGGCTCATGCGGGCTAGAAGCGGATTGCGTTATGAAGTGGTCTGCCAGTTTGCCCCTGACGACTGCCTGGTGAGTTTCGAGGTATCCCAGCAGGCACGCAAGCAGCGACCGGATTTGCCATCGCATTGGCAAGCACGACTCATTACCTGCATGGTTGGTGGAGAGCGCCGGCAGTACCTTACCTCTCTGTGGGACGCGCACCGTTTTCCAGCGCGTGAGATCGTTGCGCACTACATGCAGCGCTGGGAGATCGAATTAGGTTTCAGGGAAATCAAACAAGGCATGCAGAAGAATGCGACGACACTGCGCAGCAAGTTGCCTGCGCTGGTACGCCAGGAAGTATGGGGCACGCTCATCGCCTACAACCTGCTGCGCCATGAAATTGCCCAAATGGCCGATGAACTACACGTACCGCCACAACGCCTAAGCTTCCAGTGGCTGGCCCTGGCCATTACCACGGCCCTGTACCACTGGCCTCTGCAAACGCCTGGCACCTTCCCCAAGCGTCTGGCACTGCTACGCGAGCAGGCACGCGCCTATCTCTTGCCAGAACGTCGAACGCGGTCCTATCCCAGAGTCGTCAAACAGTGCAGATCCAAGTTTCCAATGAAAAATGCCAGTCAGCTTAACTGACTGGCATTAGCCCGAAGGCTGCCTTTTTGAGACTGCTAACGAAGGATTTAACGGCCCTTCGAGCGCAGCTTCTGGATCGCCGCCAGCTGCGCGATCGCCGCGGCCAGTTCGGCCTGGGCTTTCGCGTAGTCGATCGTCGAATCCTGGTTCTGCATCAGTTCTTCCGCCTGGCGCTTGGCTTCCTGGGCTTTCGCTTCGTCCAGGTCGCCACCGCGGATCGCGGTGTCGGCCAGCACGGTCACGCCGTTCGGCTGCACCTCGAGGATACCGCCGGCAACGAAGACGAACTCCTCGCCGCCATTGGCGGTCTGGATGCGCACGGCACCGGGGCGGATCCGGGTGATCAGCGGGGTGTGCTTCGGGTAGATACCCAGCTCGCCCGCTTCGCCCGGCAACGCGACGAATTCGGCTTCGCCCGAGAAGATCTGCTCTTCGGCCGAGACCACGTCAACGTGAATAGTGTTTGCCATGTGTGTCCTTCAGGTTGAAGAAACCGATTAGGAAGCCAGTTTCTTGGCTTTTTCGATCGCTTCTTCGATGGTGCCGACCATGTAGAACGCCTGTTCCGGCAGGTGGTCCAGTTCGCCCGACGCGATCATCTTGAAGCCCTTGATCGTGTCTTTCAGCGAAACGTACTTGCCCGGGGAACCGGTGAACACTTCAGCGACGTGGAAAGGCTGCGACAGGAAACGCTGCATCTTGCGAGCGCGTGCCACGGTCAGCTTGTCTTCCGGCGCCAGTTCGTCCATGCCCAGAATCGCGATGATGTCGCGCAGTTCCTTGTAGCGCTGCAGGGTGCCCTGCACGGCGCGCGCGGTCTCGTAGTGTTCCTGGCCGACGACCAGCGGGTCCAGCTGGCGCGAGGTCGAGTCCAGCGGATCGACTGCCGGGTAGATACCCAGCGAAGCGATGTCACGCGACAGAACGACGGTCGAGTCCAGGTGGGCGAAGGTGGTTGCCGGCGACGGGTCGGTCAAGTCGTCCGCAGGGACGTACACGGCCTGGATCGAGGTGATCGAGCCGGTCTTGGTCGAGGTAATACGCTCTTGCAGGCGGCCCATTTCTTCGGCCAGGGTCGGCTGGTAGCCCACCGCGGACGGCATACGGCCCAGCAGTGCCGACACTTCGGTACCGGCCAGGGTGTAGCGGTAGATGTTGTCGACGAAGAACAGAACGTCCTTGCCTTCGTCACGGAAGGCTTCCGCCATGGTCAGGCCGGTCAGCGCGACGCGCAGGCGGTTGCCCGGCGGTTCGTTCATCTGGCCATAGACCATCGCCACTTTCGAATTGGTCGGGTTTTCCAGGTCGACGACCTTGGCGTCCGCCATTTCGTGGTAGAAGTCGTTGCCTTCACGGGTACGCTCGCCAACACCGGCGAACACGGACAGACCCGAGTGCGCTTTAGCGATGTTGTTGATCAGTTCCATCATGTTGACGGTCTTGCCGACGCCGGCGCCGCCGAACAGGCCGACCTTACCGCCCTTGGCGAACGGGCAGACCAGGTCAATCACCTTGATACCGGTTTCCAGCAGGTCGGTCGATGGCGACAGTTCGTCGTACACCGGAGCCGAGCGGTGGATCGAGGCCATGCGCTCGTGGCTGACCGGACCGCACTCGTCGATCGGGTTGCCCAGCACGTCCATGATGCGACCCAGGGTCGCGACGCCGACCGGCACCATGATCGGGTTGCCGGTGTTCTGGATGGTCATGCCGCGACGCAGGCCTTCCGAGCTGCCCAGCGCAATGGTACGGACGATGCCGTCGCCCAGCTGCTGCTGCACTTCCAGCGTCAGTTCGGAGCCTTCCATTTTCAGTGCGTCGTAAACCTTCGGCATGGCGTTACGCGGGAATTCCACGTCAACCACTGCGCCGATACACTGAACGATTTTGCCATCAGCCATGTTCGTTCCTTCAGATATAGTTAAATTCTTTATTTAGACCGCTGCCGCGCCGGCGACGATCTCGGAGAGTTCTTTGGTAATCGCTGCCTGGCGGGTCTTGTTGTAGACCAGCTTCAGTTCGCCGATGACGTTACCCGCGTTGTCGCTTGCCGCCTTCATCGCCACCATGCGCGCCGACTGCTCGGACGCCAGGTTCTCGGCGACGGCCTGGTACACCAGGGCCTCGACATAGCGCACCAGCAGCTCGTCGATCACGACTTGCGCTTCCGGCTCGTAGATGTAATCCCACGAGATGCCGCCTTTTTCCTGTTCCAGGTGCTTGGCCGGCAACGGGAGCAGCTGCTCGACGACCGGTTCCTGCTTCATCGTGTTGATGAACTTGGTGTAGCACAGGTAGACCGCGTCCAGCTGGCCGTCCTGGTATGCGTCGAGCATGACCTTGATCGGGCCGATCAGCTTTTCCAGGTGCGGCGTATCGCCGATCTGCGTTGCGTGCGAGACGACCTTGGCGCCGATGCGGTTCAGGAAGCCCAGGCCCTTGTTGCCGATGGCAACTGCCTCGATGCGGTTGCCCGCCGCTTCCATTTCGCGCGACTTCTGCGTCACCTGGCGCAGGATGTTGGTGTTCATGCCGCCGCACAGACCCTTGTCGGTCGTGACGACGATGAAGCCGACAGCTTTTGCCTGCACGTTCTTGGCTTGGGCCATGAACACGTGCGTGTACTCCGGATTCGCGCCAGCAAGATTAGCCGTGATGTTACGAACTTTCTCACTGTAGGGACGGGCGGCGCGCATCCGGTCCTGCGCCTTGCGCATCTTGGATGCGGCGACCATTTCCATCGCCTTGGTGATCTTCTTCGTATTCTCTACGCTCTTGATCTTGCCACGTATCTCTTTGCCTACTGCCATGAGTCCTTACTCCTTCCGGTCACCAGCATCGCCATGTTGCCAAGGCGATGCTGGATTCTTCCTCATTTATTAGAATGCGCCGGATTTCTTGAAATCAGCAATGGCGGCGGCCAGCGCAGCTTCGCCGTCCTTGTCCAGTTGCTTGGTTTCGTCGATCTTCGACAGCAGGGAAGCGTGGCTCGCCTTCAGGAAGTTGTGCAGGCCGTGCTCGAACGGCAGCACTTGCTTGACTTCGATGTCGTCCAGGTAGCCCTTGTTGACGGCGAACAGCGATGCGGCCATCAGCGAGGTCGACAGCGGCGAGAATTGCGCCTGCTTCAGCAGTTCGGTCACGCGTGCACCGCGGTCCAGCTGCTTGCGGGTCGATTCGTCCAGGTCCGATGCGAACTGCGCGAACGCAGCCAGTTCACGGTACTGCGCCAGGTCGGTACGGATACCGCCGGACAGGCCCTTGATGACCTTGGTCTGGGCGGCGCCACCGACGCGCGAGACCGAGATACCGGCGTTGATCGCAGGACGGATACCGGCGTTGAACAGCGAGGTCTCCAGGAAGATCTGGCCGTCGGTAATCGAAATCACGTTGGTCGGAACGAAGGCCGAGACGTCGCCTGCCTGGGTTTCGATGATCGGCAGTGCGGTCAGCGAGCCGGTCTTGCCGGTCACGGCGCCGTTGGTGAACTTCTCGACGTAGTCGGCGTTCACGCGTGCTGCGCGCTCGAGCAGACGGCTGTGCAGGTAGAACACGTCGCCTGGGTAAGCTTCGCGGCCCGGCGGGCGGCGCAGCAGCAGCGAAATCTGGCGGTAGGCAACTGCCTGCTTCGACAGGTCATCATAGACGATCAGCGCGTCTTCGCCGCGGTCGCGGAAGTATTCGCCCATCGCGCAGCCCGAGTAGGCCGAGATGTACTGCATGGCGGCCGATTCCGACGCCGATGCCGCGACAACGATGGTGTACTCCATCGCGCCGTGCTGTTCCAGCGAACGCACGATGTTCTTGATGGTCGATGCCTTCTGGCCGATTGCAACGTACACGCAGGTGACGCCCTGGCCCTTCTGGTTGATGATCGCGTCGACTGCGACAGCCGATTTACCGGTCTGGCGGTCGCCAATGATCAGCTCACGCTGGCCACGGCCGATCGGCACCATCGCGTCGATCGACTTGATGCCGGTCTGCATCGGCTGCGAGACGGATTCACGGGCGATCACGCCCGGTGCGATCTTTTCGATCGGGGCGGTCAGCTTGGCGTCGATCGGACCCTTGCCGTCGATCGGCTGGCCCAGTGCGTTGACGACGCGGCCACGCAGTTCCGGACCGATCGGCACTTCCAGGATGCGGCCGGTGGTCTTGACGGTGTCGCCTTCGGAGATGTGCTCGTACGAGCCCAGGATGACGGCGCCGACCGAGTCGCGCTCGAGGTTCATCGCCAGACCGAAGGTGTTGCCAGGGAATTCCAGCATCTCGCCTTGCATCACGTCCGACAGACCATGGATGCGGCAGATACCGTCGGCGACGGAGATCACCGTGCCTTGATTGCGAACGTCAGCCGAACCTTCCAGGCCCTGGATCCGGCTCTTGATCAGCTCGCTGATTTCAGATGGGTTAAGTTGCATAATTGCTAACTCCTAATAGTTTCTTGATGCGTAGGGCAAGGACGTGAGATGCCGGTCGAAGGTGCTAAGTTCCTGCGAAGTGACGCTTACGAGACCAGCGCAACATGCATCTGTTGCAGCTTGGCGCGTACCGAGGTATCGAGCACTTCATCACCGACCACCACACGCACGCCACCGATCAGCGACGGGTCCACGGTGACCATGGGATTGAGCTTGCGGCCAAATTTCTTTTCCAGCGTTGCGACCAGTTGCGCCACCTGGGCATCGGTCATGTCGAACGCGCTGTAGATGGTCGCGTCGGCAGCGCCTGCCTGCGCGTTCTTCAGCACCTGGAACTGCGCGCCGATTTCCGGCAGCAGCGCAATGCGGCCGTTTTCGGCCAGCATCGTCAGGAAGTTCGACGCTTCCGGGGTCATCGGCGACTTCACGAGCGAGGCCAGGGTGCCGGTGATATCGGCGGCGGACACGTTCGGGTTGGCGGCAAACGCCTGCACATCAGGGTTGGCACCGACTTGCGCCAGTTCGGACACGAGTTCGGACCAGGCTGCCAGGTTGCCCTGTTGGGCAACACGGAACAGCGCTTCGGCGTAGGGACGGGCGACGGTTGCGAGTTCAGCCATGATCAGAGCTCGGTCGACAGTTGCGACAGCAGGGCGGCGTGCGCTTCTGCGTTCACTTCGCGCTTCAGGATCTGCTCGGCGCCCTGGACTGCCAGTGCGGCCACCTGGCCACGCAGTTCTTCGCGCGCGCGCGTTACCTGCTGCTCGGCGTCGGCCTTGGCGGCAGCGACGATACGGGCGGCTTCTTCAGCGGCGGTCTTCTTGGCTTCGTCGATGATCAGCGCGGCACGCTTTTCGGCGTCGGCGATACGCTTCTGGCCTTCGTCACGGGCGCCGGCCAGTTCGGCCTGCACGCGCTTTTCGGCAGCGGCCAGGTCGGCCTTGCCGCGGTCGGCGGCAGCCAGGCCGTTCGCGATCCGCTCGGCGCGCTCGTCGAGTGCCTTCATCAGCGGCGGCCACACGAATTTCATCGTGAAGGCGGCCAGGATGAGGAAGACGACGAGCTGGGCAAACAGAGTTGCGTTAAGGTTCACGGTTTTTCCTCTCTCACAAAAACGGATGCCGAACCGTGATGGTTCGGCCCTTGTAACCTATTGCCTGGTCGATTAGACCGGGGTGAACGGGTTTGCGAAAGCGAACAGCATGGCGATACCAACGCCGATCAGGAATGCCGCGTCGATCAGGCCAGCCAGCAGGAACATCTTGGTCTGCAGGGTGTTCATCAGTTCAGGCTGACGTGCCGAGGCTTCCAGGTACTTACCGCCCATCAGAGCGATACCGATACATGCGCCGATAGCGCCGAGGCCGATGATCAAACCGCAAGCCAGTGCAACAAAAGAAACGTCAGTCATGATTACTCCAAAAAGTTAATTTAAAAACTAGATTAAAAACTACAACTTCGTTACAACCACTATCTTGTTCGATGCTTGCGGCGCCGATCAGTGGCCTTCGTGGGCCTGACCGAGGTACACCAGCGTCAGCATCATGAAGATGAATGCCTGCAGGAACACGATCAGGATGTGGAAGATCGCCCAGATCGA
Organism: Massilia haematophila; assembly: GCF_042647645.1. Classification (NCBI taxonomy): domain Bacteria; kingdom Pseudomonadati; phylum Pseudomonadota; class Betaproteobacteria; order Burkholderiales; family Oxalobacteraceae; genus Massilia; species Massilia haematophila. The sequence continues at coordinate 4,150,929 of NZ_JBHRVV010000001.1, forward strand.
GCCTGCGATTACGTGGCCGACGAAACCGAAGACGGTCGCGGTCGAACCAAGCAAAGCGATCAATAGGAACAGCAGCTCGCCGGCGAACATGTTGCCGAACAGTCGCATACCGAGCGACACCATTTTTGCTGCGTATTCGATGATGTTCAGCAGCAGGTTGAACGGCGCCATGTAGATGCCGAACGGTGCTGCGAACAGTTCGTGGAGCCAGCCGCCCAGGCCCTTGACCTTGATGCCGTAGTACAGCATCAGGACCAGCACGCCCAGCGAAATGCCGATGGTGCCGTTCAGGTCGGCGGTCGGAACCACGCGATGGTAGGGGAACAGGTGCTCGACGCCGAACCACTTGAAGGCTTCCGCGAACATATCAACCGGCAGGAAGTCCAGCGAGTTCATCAGGGCGACCCAGACGAACACGGTCAGCGCCAGCGGCGCGATGAAGCTGCGGTCGCCGTGGACGATCGACTTCGACTGGTCTTCGACCATCTCGACCAGCATCTCGACGGCAGCCTGGAAGCGGCCCGGCACGCCGGAGGTGGCCTTGCGCGCCGCCATCCACAGGATCAGGCAGCCGACGACGCCCATGGCGACCGACCAGAAGATGGTGTCGTAGTGCAGGACGTTGAAGTCGACCGGGTTATCCTGGTGGTGGTTCGCCAGGTGGCCCAGGTGGTGTCGGATGTATTCTGAAGCGGTGGGCGCGTGGGTTGCGCCTTCTGCGGTTGGAGTCGCCATTATCAGTGCCTAAATAATAAGAATATGTAACTTTTCAGCGCCACGATGAAGCCGGCGAGAAGCGCCAGCCAATTTAGATCGCGGTACAACCACGCAGTTGCTCCCAGCAGGGCAAGCGTCAGTGCAATCTTTATAAGTTCCCAGACAAAAAACGTCAGCGGGTTCGTCCCGCCCGGTTTGTGTGCGGCGGCAAACAAGCGCAGCGCCATGATGCCATTAGGCAAGACACAACAGATTCCGCCCAGCACCGCCGAAAACATCGCAGGCCATCCCCCCAGCAGTGCGGCGATGAGGCCTGCGACTACTGTTGCGAACAATTGCAGGGAGACCAGGCGCAACATTTTTATTCTTTCGCCTTAGCCATGAGAAACCGAGTTACGGTGTGGTAATTACATGAATCAGCGGGATTATAAGTTCGTTATACCCGTTGAGTCAAACGATTCCGGCTCTCAAGTGGTAGTGGTGGAGGCAGGAAAATGTGTCATAAATATTGACAGAACGAACAGTTTTCGCCGCAGTTCGCGTGTCGGAATACAGATGTCGGGAGAGGATTTCGGCTTCGAAATCGCGCGCGAAGCATGCCGAAGGACGTAGGGTGGGCGGCTTTGCCGCCCACGCGTTCAGAAAACGCAAGCAATGCCGGGATGCTGAAAGAAGAGAGCATCCTGTTAAGTCTCATCGTTCGGCCAGTTTCCGAACTATTGTTGCAAGTTACCGACAAATGTTTGCGATCGATGCGACACAGCGAGGTCGGACGGCTGGCGTCAGCAAAGTTGATGGAGGGAGCTGATGAAGGGTGCGGCTCTGCGAACTTCGGTTGTACGCGTGGGATCATCCGGTCCGGTGGACCGGATGACAAGCCGCCCACCCTACGTTTCGGCTCAGGCAGGCGAACCGGTTCGCCGTGGGATCATGCGCGCAAACGCGCCAGTACGCCTTCGAGCACGTCGAGGTTCTGGAAGTCGATGATCATCTGCCCCTTCCCTTTCGGCCCCATCTTGAACACGACCGGCGTTGCCAGGCGGTCCGACAGCTCTTCTTCCAGGCGCACGATGTCGCCCGACTTGTCCTTCTGGCGCGCTGTCGCCGCCGGGCTGTTCTGCTCCTCGATCGCGCGCGCCACCAGTTTTTCGGTTTCGCGCACCGACAGCCGCTTCGCCACGACCTGGTTCGCCAGCGCGATCTGGCTGGCGTTGTCCACGGACAGCAAGGCGCGGGCATGGCCCATGTCGATGTCGCCGGCCATCAGCATGGTCTGCACCGGCTGGGCCAGGTTCACCAGGCGCAGCAGGTTCGAGACGGCGCTCCTGGAACGGCCAACCGCGCTGGCGGCCTGTTCGTGAGTGAAATTGAAATCCGAGATCAGGCGCGCGATGCCCTGCGCCTCTTCCAGCGGATTCAGGTCTTCGCGCTGCATGTTCTCGATCAGCGCCATGGCGGCGGCCGACTGGTCGTCGACCTCGCGCACCAGCACCGGGATCTCTTCGAGCCCGGCCAGCTGGGCGGCGCGGAAACGGCGTTCGCCGGCGATGATCTCGTAGCGGCCGCCGTCGACCGGCCGCACCAGCACCGGCTGCATTACGCCCTGGCTCTTGATCGAGGCCGCCAGTTCGTTCAGCGCGCCCTCGTCCATCCGGGTGCGCGGCTGGTACTTACCTGCCTGCAGTTGGGAGATCGGCAAGGCCGAAGGCGCGCCCGCGGGTGCGGGTGCGTCGTCCAGCCCGCCTCCCAGCAATGCGTCGAGGCCGCGGCCGAGGCCCTTGAGTTTTTTGGTCGCCATGTGGATAACTCCTGATTACATCGTCTTGATGCGCTCGACCATCTCGGCCCCGAACGCGATGTAGGCCTGCGCCCCTTTCGAGGAAGGGTCGAACGTCACGCCGGGCACGCCGTACGACGGCGCCTCGGCCAGGCGCACGTTGCGCGGGATGATGGTTTTAAAGACCTTGCCGCCGAAATGCTGCTCGAGCTGCTTCGACACCTGCTGCGACAGCGTCATGCGCGGATCGAACATCACGCGCAAGAGGCCGATGATCTTCAAATCCGTGTTCAGGTTGGCGTGCACCTTCTTGATCGTGTTGACCAGGTCGGACAGGCCCTCCAGCGCGTAGTACTCGCACTGCATCGGAATGATGACGCCGTGCGCGGCGCACAGGCCGTTCAGGGTCAGCATCGACAATGCCGGCGGGCAGTCGACCAGGATGAAGTCGTACTCCGCATCCACCTTCGCCAGCGCGTGCTTCAGGCGGCGCTCGCGGCTGTCCAGTTCGACCATCTCGACTTCGGCGCCGGCCAGCTCGCGGTTCGCCGGCAGCACGTCGAAGCGCCCTGCTTCCGAACGCACGCGTGCGGCGCTCACCTCGGCCTCGCCCAGCAGCACCTCGTAGGTCGAGCTTTCCAGCGTCGCCTTGTTGATGCCCGCGCCCATGGTCGCGTTACCCTGCGGGTCGAGGTCGACCAGCAGCACACGCTGCTCGAGCTTGGCCAGGCCTGCGGCCAGGTTGACGCTGGTGGTCGTCTTGCCGACGCCCCCCTTTTGGTTTGCAACGCAAAAAATCTTTGCCATCTATCTCATCCGGACACGATACATCCTGCTATACCGTTCATACCTTTTAAACCGTATAAACGGTTTATCTGGTTTAAACGGTATAAACCGTTTATATCGTTATGTTTGTTTATTGAATCGTTTGTCGATTTCGCTCGATGAATACCAGGTGGCGTTCCGCTTCCAGCTTGGGCACCCGCAAAGGCCGCAATTCCTGCACCTTCCATTCCTGGGGCAGCCTTTGCTGCTCCTCGGCCGGCGCCGTGCCTTTCAGGGCGATGAATCTGCCGCCCTCGGCCAGCAGGTGCCCGGACCAGTTGACGAAATCCGAGAGGTCGGCAAAAGCGCGCGAGGTGATGACCTCGAAAGGCCCCGCCTTCAAATCCTGCACCTTCATCGTGTACACGGTCACGTTGGCCAGGCCGAGTTCTGCCTTGACCTGGGTCAGGAAGGCGGTTTTCTTGTGCACGGTGTCGATCAGGGATACCTGCATGTCGGGCCGGGCAATGGCCAGCACCAGTCCCGGCAAGCCGCCCCCTGCCCCGACGTCGAGCACGCTTTTTACGCCCTCGAACGCCGGCACCGCGGCCAGCGAATCGAGCAGGTGGTGGGTCACCATCTGCATCGGGTCGCGCAGCGAGGTCAGGTTGTAGACGCCGTTCCACTTGGCCATCAGCGCCAGGTAGTCCATCAATTGCTCGCGCTGCGCGGCCCACAGGGGCAAATCGAGTTCGTCGATGCCGTCGTTCAGCACCTGCATCAGTTTTTCGCGGTCAAAACCCCTCATTGCGCGGCCTCCGCATCCACTGCCGGGGCCGACGTAAAGCCCTTGGCGCCGCGTTTTTTCAGGTGCACCAGCAGCAGGGAGATCGCCGCCGGGGTCACGCCCGAGATGCGCGAGGCCTGGCCCAGGGTCTCGGGACGCTGTTTATCCAGCTTCTGGCGCACCTCGATCGACAGCGCCGCGATCTCCAGGTAGTCCAGGTTTTCAGGCAGTTTCAGGTTCTCGTAGTGGTCATGACGCTCGACTTCACGCGCCTGGCGGTCGATATAGCCCGCGTATTTCAGCTGGATTTCGACCTGTTCCTTGACCGCCGGATCTTCCACACCCGGGCCGCCCAGGGGCTGGCCTTCGCTACCCACCATCGTCACCAGGGTGTCGTAATCGACGTTCGGCCTGCGCAGCAGGTCGGCCAGGTTGTACTCGCGTTCAATCGCCTGCCCCACCACGCGCTCGGACTCGGCGGCTGCCAGGATGCGCGGGTTGACCCAGGTCGAGCGCAGGCGCTCGAGCTCGCGCGCCACCGCTTCGCGCTTCTTTTCAAACGCTTCCCACTGGGCGTCGCCGACGACGCCGAGCTTGCGGCCGATCTCCGTCAGGCGCATGTCGGCGTTATCTTCGCGCAGCGACAGGCGGTACTCGGCGCGGCTGGTGAACATGCGGTAAGGCTCGGCCACGCCCTGGGTGGTGAGGTCGTCGACCAGCACGCCGAGATACGCTTCCGAACGGCCCGGGGTCCAGGCATCCTGTCCCTTGGTTTGCAGCGCCGCGTTCAGGCCGGCGAGCAGGCCCTGGGCCGCCGCTTCCTCGTAGCCGGTGGTGCCGTTGATCTGGCCGGCGAAGAACAGGCCGCGGATTGCCTTGGTTTCGAGCGAGGATTTGAGGCCGCGCGGGTCGAAATAATCGTATTCGATGGCATAGCCCGGACGCAGGATGAAGGCGTTTTCCATGCCTTTCATCGAGCGCACCAGGGCCAGCTGCACGTCGAACGGCAGGCTGGTCGAGATCCCGTTCGGGTAGAACTCGTTGGTCGTCAGGCCTTCCGGTTCGAGGAAGATCTGGTGCGATTCCTTCGAGGAGAAGCGGTGGATCTTGTCCTCGATCGAGGGGCAGTAACGGGGGCCGACACCCTCGATGACACCGGTGTACATCGGGCTGCGGTCGAGGCCGTTGCGGATGATGTCGTGGGTTTGCGCGTTGGTGTGCGTGACCCAGCACGGCACCTGGCGCGGGTGCATGCTGGCCTTGCCCATGTAGGAAAACACGGGGACCGGATCGAGGTCGCCGGGCTGCTCGGTCAGTACCGAGAAGTCGATGCTGCGGCCGTCGATGCGCGGCGGCGTACCGGTTTTCAAGCGGCCCTGCGGCAGCTTCAGCTCTTTCAGGCGGGCGGACAGGGACAAGGCCGCCGGATCGCCGGCGCGGCCGGCGGTGTAATTCTGCAGGCCTACGTGGATCTTACCGTCCAGGAAAGTGCCTGCCGTCAGCACGACGGCGCGGGCGCGGAATTGCAGGCCGATCTGGGTGACGGCGCCGACCACGCGGTCGCCCTCCACCATCAGGTCGTCGACGGCCTGCTGGAACAGCCACAAATTCGGCTGGTTTTCCAGGCGCGAGCGGATCGCCTGCTTGTACAGGATGCGGTCGGCCTGGGCGCGGGTGGCGCGCACGGCCGGGCCTTTGGACGAGTTCAGGATGCGAAACTGGATGCCGGATTCATCGGTGGCAATGGCCATCGCGCCACCGAGGGCGTCGACTTCCTTGACCAGGTGGCCCTTGCCGATGCCGCCAATCGACGGGTTGCAGGACATCTGGCCCAGGGTTTCGATGTTGTGCGTCAGGAGCAGCGTCTTCTGCCCCGTGCGTGCGGACGCGAGTGCCGCCTCGGTGCCGGCATGGCCGCCACCGACGACGATCACGTCGAATTCAGTAGGAAATAGCATGATGGAAGTGTGGAGCGAGGAGACTAATTCTCGATTATAGAAGCATTTACTGGCGCGGACTCAGGCCGGACCGAAAACGCGACGGTTTTTGTTTCACGTGGAACACAGTGTCAAAGCACGGTGATCGCTGTTCCACGTGAAACAATCAACCCATGTGACGACGCGCAGCCATAAAAAAAAGCCGGGCGAACCCGGCTTTTGTTCCACGTGAAACAGCGACTTAGCTCGCCCAGCGCACGATCGCATCGAAGCCTGTCTTGACGATCAGGACCGAGACCACGACCAGGAACAGTTTGCGCACGAAGGCACTACCGTGCTTGATCGCAAGGCGGGTACCGACCAGGGAGCCGGCGATCTGGCAGCAAGCCATCAACAGGCCCAGCTGCCAGAGCAGGTGACCGCTGTAGCCGAACCACAGCAGCGCCGACAAATTACAGGCGACGTTCACGATTTTCGCCGCCGCCGAGGCGCTGAGGAAGTCGAAGCCGAAGAAACGAACGTACAGGAAAATCAGGAAGCTGCCGGTACCCGGACCGAAGAAGCCATCATAAAAACCGATCGCCGCGCCCATCCCGATCGCCCACCAACGTTCCGCCGCGCCGCTATGGACGGGCGCGTGCACCGAGCCCAGGTCCTTCTTGCGGAAAGTATAGATGGCCACCGCCAGCAGGATCAGCGGCAGCAGGCTGCGCACGAAGTCGCCCGGTATCCGGGTGACGGTCCAGGCACCGACAAAGGAAAGGGCAAAGGCCGCCAGCGCCGCCGGCGCCGCCGCGCTCCAGGCAACACGTACGCGGCGACTGTAGTTCACTGCCGCGGCACCGGTGCCGAAGATACTCGCCAGTTTATTCGTGCCGAGCAAGGTCGCCGGCACTTCCTTCGGCAAGAGGGAAAAGATCGCGGGAACCTGGATCAGGCCGCCGCCGCCCACCACGGCGTCCACCAGCCCGGCGAGAAAGGCCGCGCCGCCGAGCCATACGAAGTCAATCATCTACCGCTTTCGATACGTTGAAGAGACGAAATTGTACGCAGGTTCGGACCTCGACGCAGCCTCCAACTTTTCCGCAGCCCAGCCATTCTGGTGTACTCTTTATCGATCCAAACGCACGGGAACAACCATGACCGCCTTTGCCTTCAGCACCGTCGCCCACATCGTTTCCGAACCCGGCGCCGCCAGCCGCCTCGGCGAGATTGTCCGCGAACGCTTCCCCTCCTCCCGCCGCGCGCTGGTCGTCACCGACGCCGGTTTCCTGCGTACCGGCCTGGCCGAGATGCCCTGCCTCGATTTGAAGCGCCAGGGTTTCACGGTCAGCGTGTTTTCAGGCGTGGTCGCCGATCCGCCGGAAGACGTCGTCATGGCAGCGGTGGACTTCGCCCGCGCGAACGACACCGATCTCGTGATCGGCCTGGGCGGCGGCAGCTCGATGGACGTCGCCAAGCTGGTCGCGGTACTGACGGCGAGCGAACAGCCGCTGGCCGAGATCTACGGCATCGGGAAAGTGACGGGCAGCCGCCTGCCGTTGGTGCAGGTGCCGACCACCGCCGGCACCGGCTCCGAGGTGACGAACATCGCGATCGTGACCACCGGCGCCACCACCAAGATGGGCGTGGTCTCTCCCCAGCTCTACGCCGACCTAGCCGTGCTGGACGCGGCGCTGACCCTGGGCCTGCCGCCGATGGTCACCGCGGCCACCGGCATCGACGCCATGGTCCACGCGATCGAGGCATATACCAGCCGCCACAAGAAAAATCCGCTGTCGGACACGCTGGCGCGCCAGGCGCTGGAACTGCTGTCGCGCAACCTGATCCCTGCCTGCGAAAACGGCAGCCGGCTCGAGGTGCGCCAGGCCATGCTGCTGGGCGCCTGCCTGGCCGGCCAGGCCTTCTCGAACGCGCCGGTCGCCGCGGTGCACGCGCTGGCCTATCCGGTCGGCGGCATCTTCCACGTCGCGCACGGCCTGTCGAATTCCCTGGTGCTGCCGCACGTGCTGCGTTTCAATGCGCCGGCGGCGGCGGCGCTGTATGCCGAGCTGGCGGCGATCGCCGTCCCACACGCCAGCGGCAGCGCGGAGGCGCGCACCGAAGCGCTGATCGCGGCCATGCAGCAGACCGCCCGCATGACCGGCATCCAGACCACGCTGCAGCAGGTCGGCATCAAGGCGGAGGACCTGGACCGGCTGGCGGACGACGCCATGCTCCAGACCCGCCTGCTCGGGAACAATCCGCGGGACATGACGCGGGAAGATGCGCGCGCGATCTACGCTGCGGCGCTGTAGAGATTTAGAAGAAGTTCAGCCCGGCTGGGCTGCTGCGGCCCGTGGCAGGCTTGCAAAGAAATCGAGCAGCAGCGCATTGACCTGGTCGGCCGCGGTCAATTGCAGCCAGTGGTCGGCGCCCTCGATGCGCTCGTAGCGGAAGGTCTCGGCCACGTACTGCGACGAGTCGCGCATCTGCTCTTCCGTGAGCGCGACATCGCGGCTGCTCCAGATGCCCATCACCGGCACCCTCACCGGCTCGGTCTTGCCGCCAAGGTTAAAGCCATGCGGCACATTCGCCCGGTAATAATTCAGGGCCGCGGTCATGCGGCCGGGCTCGCGCAGGTCGCGGCGCCAGTGCGACAGTTGCGTGCGATCGGACGTGAAATGCCGCATGGCGAAGAAGTCGGCGGCGGTCAGCGATTTTTCGGGCAGCAGCGGGGTCATGAACCACAGCATGTAGCTGCTGCGCAGGCGCTGCATGATGCCGGCGCGCGCGAACGCCGCCGGATGGCCGACCGACAGCGCCACGTATTGCTCGACCCGTTGCGGCGCGCGCATGCACAGCAGCCAGCCGATCAGCGCTCCCCAGTCGTGGCCGACGACGCGCGCCTTCGGGATGCCCATCACGTCGAGCAGCGCCAGCATGTCGGCCACCAGGTGCTCGGTGCGGTAGGCCGCCACGGCCTCGGGCGCATCGGTCTGGCCATAGCCGCGCAGGTCGGGGGCGATCACGCGGTAGCCGGCGCGCACCAGCGGACCGACCTGCTTGCGCCAGACGACGTGGGTGTCGGGAAAGCCATGCAGCAGCAGGACGGGCGGCCCCTCCCCCGCGCTCATCACATGCATGCGCAAACCATTCACGCTCAACGTCGCCGATGACTCTTTCACGCGACCTCCCGTTCCTTGTTCACGGCCATTCTAGCGCCAGCGTCGGGCCTGGCGCGCGCGCGACGCTCGAGCAAGGCGCCGATCTCGCCGACGATGCCGCGGCGGAACAGCAGCACGCAGACGATGAAGATCAGGCCGGTCACCATGCCCACCGATTCGCCCAGCGTCGAGAACCAAGCAATGCCGGTGGTCTCGCTCAGCCACAGGCCCAGGTCGCCCAGCTTGTTTTCCAGCGCGACGATGACGAAAGCGCCGATGATCGGACCGGCCATGGTGCCCATGCCGCCGACCAGGGTCATCAGGACCACCAGGCCCGACATGGTCCAGTGCACGTCGGTCAGGGTCTCGAAGCCGAGCACCAGGGTCTTGGTAGCGCCGGCCAGGCCGGTCAGTGCAGCCGACAGCACGAAGGCGAGCAGCTTGTAGCGGTCGGCGTCGTAGCCCAGCGAAATGGCGCGCGGCTCGTTCTCCTTGATCGCTTTCAGCACCTGACCGAAGGGCGAGTGCACGGTGCGCACGATCAAGGCGAAGCCGAGCACGGCGATGGCCAGCACCACGTAGTACAGGGTCAGGTCGTTGCCGAGGTCGAGCACGCCGAACAGGCGCCCGCGCGGCACGCCCTGCAGGCCGTCCTCGCCGTGGGTGTAGGGGCTGCGCAGCGCGGCGAAGTAGACCATCTGCGCCAGGGCCAGGGTGATCATCGAAAAATAGATGCCCTGGCGGCGGATCGCCAGCGATCCGACGACCAGGCCGAGCACGGCGCTGGCGGCCACGCCGGCCAGGATGCCCAGCTCGGTCGGCAGGCCGACCACCGTCAGCAGGTGGCCGGTGACGTAACCCGCGCTGCCGAAAAAGGCGGCGTGGCCGAACGACAGCAGGCCGGTAAAGCCGATCAGCAGGTTGAAGGCGCAGGCGAACAGGGCGAAGCACAGCAGCTTCATCAGGAACACCGGATAGCCGAAGAAAGGCGCGGCCAGCGCCAGGGCGAGAGCGATGCCGTAACCGATTTTCTTGCTCATGCTTACTTCTCCTTCCCGAACAGGCCGGCCGGGCGCAGCAGCAGCACGATGACCATGACCACGAACACGACCACTTCCGAGCCTTCCGGATAGTAGACGCGGGTGAAGCCCTCGATCACGCCCAGCATCAGGCCGGTGACGATGGAGCCGAGAATGGAACCCATGCCGCCGATCACGACCACGGCGAAGACGACGATGATCAGGTTCGAGCCCATCAGCGGCGTGACGTTGATCACGGGCGCCGCCAGCACGCCGGCCAGGCCGGCCAGCGCGACCCCGAAACCGTAGGTCAGCGTGACCATGCGCGGCACGTTGATGCCGAAGGCCTCGACCAGTTTCGGGTTCTCGGTGCCGGCGCGCAGGTAGGCGCCGAGGCGGGTCTTTTCGATCACGAACCAGGTGCCGAGGCAGACCGTGAGCGAGGCGGCGACGACCCAGGCGCGGTAGTTCGGCAGGATCATGAAGCCGAGGTCGGTGGCGCCGGCCAGCTGCTCGGGCACGTCCAGGGTCTGGCCCGAGACGCCGAAGAAGGAACGGAACACGCCTTCCAGCAGCAGCGTGATGCCGAAGGTCAGCAGCAGTCCATAGAGATGGTCGAGCTTGTAGAGCCAGCGCAGCATGGTCTTCTCGACGGCGATGCCGAAGGCGCCGACCACCAGCGGCGCGAGCACCAGCATCATCCAGTAGTTCAGCTCATAGGTGCTGACGCCGATGAAGGCGATGAAGGCGCCCATCATGTACAGGGCGCCATGCGAAAAATTGATGACGTTCAAGAGGCCAAAAATGACGGCCAAACCCAGCGAGAGCATCGCGTAGAAGGAACCGTTGACCAGGCCCAGCAGGAGCTGGCTCATCAGGGCTTGCAGGGGGACTCCGAAGATTTCCATAGGCACCAGGGGTTAAGTCGGAAGCAGTTGAGGCGCCAGCGAAGGCATTGGGTGGCGCCAAGCCGGCAAGCGCCGGGGTAATTCGAATGTGCGTCGAACGCGTGGGCGGCTACACCCGGGGGATGCGCACACGCGGCAGGTGCGCCGCCCACGCGTTCAACTCAGGCTCGCGTCAACGTGGCATCGATGTCGAACGCGAGCAAACCAATCACTTCCACGCCGCGCACTTGGTCTCGGCCTTGGTCGTGTACGCCTGCTCGCCCGGAATCGTGGCGACGACCTTGTAGTAGTCCCACGGCCCCTTCGATTCCTTCGGCGTTTTCACCTGCATCAGGTACATGTCGTAAACCATGCGGCCGTCCGGACGGATCACGCCGTTCTTGGCGAACATGTCGTTGATCTTGGTCGCCTTCAGGTGTTCCATGATCTTGGTCGAGTCGTCGGTGCCGGTGGCCTTGACCGCGTTCAGGTAGTTGGTGGTCGCGGAGTAGTCGGCCGCCTGCAGCATCGACGGCTGCTTCTTCATCTTGGCGAAGTAGCGCTTGGCCCAGGCGCGGGTGTCGGCGTTCTGGTCCCAGTACCAGCCGTCGGTCAGGTACATGCCTTGCGTGGTGTTCAGGCCGAGGGTGTGGACGTCGTTGATGAACACCAGCAGGCCGGCGATCTTCATCTTCTTGGTCAGGCCGAACTCGTTGGCGGCCTTGATCGAGTTGATGGTGTCGCCGCCGGCGTTGGCCAGGCCCAGCACCTGCGCTTTCGAGGATTGCGCCTGCAGCAGGAAGGACGAGAAGTCCGAGGCCGACAGCGGGTGCTTGACGCTGCCCATCACGGTGCCGCCGTTCTTCTTGATGACGTCCGAGGTGTCCTTCTCGAGCGACTGGCCGAAGGCGTAGTCGGCGGTCAGGAAATACCAGCTCTTGCCGCCCTGCTTCAGCACTGCGGAACCGGTGCCGCGCGCCAGCGCCACGGTGTCGTAGGCGTAGTGCACGGTGTAGGGCGAGCACTGCTCGTTGGTCAGCTGTGCGGTGCCGGCGCCGATCGAGATGAAGACTTTCTTCTTCTCGGCCGCAACCTTGGCCATGGCCAGGCTGGCGCCCGAGTTGGTGCCGCCGATCAGCATGTCGACGCCCTGCTGGTCGAACCATTCGCGCGCCTTGGAGGCGGCGATGTCCGGCTTGTTCTGGTGGTCGGCGACCATGAACTGGATCTTCTTGCCGTTGACGGCGCCGCCCAGGTCGGCGATCGCCATGCGCACGGCTTCGGCGCCGCCGTTGCCGTCGACGTCGGAATAGACGCCGGACAGGTCGGTAATCATGCCGATCTTGATGGTGTCGCCGCTGATCTGGGCATGCGCGGGGACGGCGAAGCCGGCAAAGGCGGCGGCGGTGGCGAGGGCGAGGGTCGTGCGTTTCATCTTGTCTCCGTTGTTGTATGTGAAGCGTGAAAAAACGTCTGTTGCTGAAGCCTCTGCTTAAACTCCCAGCAGCTCGGTCAGCACCGGCATCCGCGCGTCGAGATCGGCGGCGCCGATGGTCTCGACGATCTGGCCGTGCTCGACCACGTGAAACCGGTCCGCCAGCGGCGCGGCGAAGCGGAAATTCTGTTCGACCATGACGATCGTGTAGCCCTTGCCCTTGAGCGTGGTGATCATGCGCGCCAGGCTCTGCACGATGACCGGCGCCAGGCCTTCCGAGATTTCGTCGAGCAGCAACAGGCGCGCGCCGGTGCGCAGGATGCGCGCCACCGCCAGCATCTGCTGCTCGCCGCCCGACAGGCGCGTGCCCTGGCTGTGGCGGCGCTCGTACAGATTCGGGAACATCTCGTAGATCTCGTCGAGCGACATCGCGCTGCCGGCCTTCGGCAGCACCGGCGGCAGCAGCAGGTTTTCCTCGGTCGACAGCGAGGAGAAGATGCCCCGCTCTTCCGGGCAATAGCCGACGCCGAGGTGGGCGATGCGGTGCGTCGGCAGCGCAATCGATTCGACGCCGTTGATCTTGATGGAGCCGGTGCGGCGCCCGGTCAGGCCCATGATGGCGCGCAGCGTGGTGGTGCGCCCGGCGCCGTTGCGGCCCAGCAGGGTGACGACTTCGCCTTGGGCCACCGTGAAGCCGATGTCGTGCAGGATGTGCGATTCGCCGTACCAGGCCTGCAGGTTGCTGATCTCGAGCGCGGCGGCGTTGGCGGCTGGACTCATGCGTGGGCTCCTTCCAGTTCGCCGTCGGCGCTGCCCATGTAGGCCTGCATCACCTGCGGATTCTTCGATACCTCGGCATACGTCCCTTCGGCCAGCATGGCGCCGCGCTGCAGCACCGAGATGCGGTCGCAGATGCCGGAGACGACGTTCATGTTGTGCTCGACCATCAGGATGGTGCGGCCCTGGGACACCTTCTTGATCAGTGCCGTCACGCGGTGCACGTCCTCGTGGCCCATGCCCTGGGTCGGCTCGTCGAGCAGCATCAGTTCGGGCTCCATCGCCAGCGTGGTGGCGATCTCGAGCGCGCGCTTGCGGCCGTACGGCAGGTCGGCGGTGATGGTGTCGGCGAAGCCCTCGAGGTCGACCTCGGCCAAGAGCGCCATCGCGCGATCGTTCAGCTGGTCGAGCGAGCGTTCGCTGCGCCAGAAATGAAAGCTGGTGCCGAGCCCGCGCTGCAGGCCGATGCGCACGTTCTGCAGCACGGTCAGGTGCGGGAAGACGGCGGAAATCTGGAAGGAACGGATGATGCCCATGCGCGCGATCTGCGCCGGTTTCGCCTGCGTGATGTCGCGGCCATTGAACAGGATCTGGCCGGACGAGGGAACGAGGAACTTGGTGAGCAGGTTGAAGCAGGTGGTCTTGCCCGCACCGTTGGGGCCGATCAGCGCATGGATGTGACCGCGCTGCACCCGCAGGTCGACGCCGCTGACGGCAGTGAAACCCTTGAACTCCTTGGTGAGGCGCTTTGTTTCAAGAATGACTTCTGCCATTGTGTCTCCGGAACGTTTAACACGTACTGCTCGAGAACTGAGCCCTATCTGCGTAAGGTCTTAACAGATATTACACACAACAGTTATGGTCCACAATACAACGCAAGCCCTGTGCGCAGCTGCACAGGGTGGGTAGATTTGCCCACCCGGTGTGCATAAATGCACGAGGTATGGGAGTGTTTCGCCCTACGGACCTCGTAGGGTGGGCACTCCGTGCCCACGCGTTACGTGCTCATCCTTGCACCTGCGGTCTGAATACATCGCCCACGAACCTCACCGCAAGTCCGCCACGTTCCGATTCGGATGTCGCGAGCGACAAGGCGCGGCTCGTGGCCACAACATGCGCCCGTAACGCGTGGGCACGGCGTGCCCACCCTACGTTGACCATCAGCGCCCGGCGATCATCCGCGCCGCCTTCTCCGCGATCATCAAGGTCGGCGAGTTCGTATTTCCGGAGGTGATGAACGGCATGATCGACGCATCGACCACGCGCAGGCGCTCGACGCCGATGACGCGCAGCTGGCTGTCGACCACCGCCAGCGGATCGTCGCGCTTGCCCATGCGGCAGGTGCCGACCGGGTGGAAAATCGTGGTGCCGATCAGGCCCGCTGCTTCGGCCAGCTCTTCCTCGGTCTGGTACAGGGGACCGGGCTTGAATTCCTGCGGCTGGTATTTCGCCAGCGACGGCGCGGACACGATGTGGCGCGTCAGCGCCAGCGCCGCAGCGGCCGTGCGCCGGTCTTCCATCGTGCTCAGGTAGTTCGGCGTGATCTTCGGCGGCGCATAGCTGTCGTTCGAGGCGATGCGCACATGGCCGCGCGCGGTCGGGCGCAGGTTGCACACGCTGGCCGTAAAGGCCGGGAAGCCGTGCAGCGGGTCGCCGAACTTGTCCAGCGACAGCGGTTGCACGTGGTATTGCAGGTTCGGCGTCGCCTCCTCCGGGCCCGAGCGCGCGAACACGCCCAGCTGCGAAGGCGCCATCGACATCGGTCCGCTCTGGAACAACGCATACTCGAGACCGATCTTCATCTTGCCGAACCAGTTCGACGCCGTTTCGTTCAGGGTTTTGACGCCGCTGACCTTGTAGACCATGCGCAGTTGCAGGTGATCCTGCAGGTTTTCGCCGACGCCGGGCGCATCCACCAGCGGCGCGATGCCGTGGCGCTGCAGGCTTGCTGCCGGGCCGACGCCCGACAATTGCAGGATGTGGGGCGAGCCGATCGCGCCCGCGGCCAGCAGGGTTTCGCGGTGGGCAGTCGCCGTGAACATGCGCCCGCCGCCGCTGAACTGCACGCCGCGGCAAACCTTGCCCTCCCCACTCGCCTCGATCAGCAGACGTTCCACGTGGCAGCCCGTCATGATGGTGAGATTCGGGCGCTGGGCCGCCGGTTTCAGGAAAGCCTTGGCCGTGTTCAGGCGAATGCCGCGCCGCTGGTTGACCTCGAAGTAAGAGGAACCGGCATTGTCGCCGGTATTGAAATCGTCGACTTTCGCGATGCCGACTTCGGCGGCGGCGTCGCGGAAGGCATCCAGGATCTGCCAGGACAATCGCTGCTTTTCGACGCGCCATTCGCCGCCGGCGCCGTGCAGTTCGCTGGCGCCGCGGTAATGGTCTTCGCTCTTTTTAAACAAGGGCAGCACCTGGTCCCAGCGCCAGGAATCGTCGCCGCAGGCCTCGGCCCAGCGGTCGTAGTCGCCCTTCTGCCCGCGCATGTAGATCATGCCGTTGATCGAGGAGCTGCCGCCCAGCACTTTTCCACGTGGGTAGATCAAGGCCCGGCCGCCCAGGCCCGGGTCGGGTTCGGTGTTGAACAGCCAGTCGGTGCGCGGATTGCCGATGCAGTGCAGGTAGCCGACCGGGATGTGGATCCAGAGGTAGTCGTCGCGCGCGCCCGCTTCGATGAGGAGGACGTTGACGTCCTTGTCGAGGGTCAGGCGATTGGCCAGCACGCATCCGGAAGTACCGGCCCCAACGATGATGTAGTCGTATTCTCCAGCCGATTCCACCCAGGTTTCTCCCTCAGGATTGCAATTCGGATGCCAGTAATTCCACCAGGCGCGCGGCTGGCATCGGCCGCGCCCGCGCCACGCCTGTGCCGGCCCAGAGCGACATCAGTTCGGTGTCGCCGCTTTTGGCCGCGGCGGCGCGGATGCTGCCGGTCAGCGCGTTCTGGATCGGGTAAGGCGGCACCTGCGCCTCGCTTGCCGCCATCTGGCGCATGAAGCGGTTTTCGATGCCGCGTGCGTAGCGTCCGGAAAAGCTGCGCGTCAGGCGGGTCGGCTGCCCCTGCGCCTCGATCAGGCGCTGTTTATACGCCGGGTGGATGCCCGACTCCTCGGTGACGAGGAAGGCCGTGCCCATCTGCACCGCCTTCGCGCCCAGCGCCAGCGCCGCCTTGATGTCGGCGCCATCCATGATGCCGCCGGCGGCGATCACGGGAATCGAGACGGCCTGGACCACGGCCGGCCAGAGTGCGCGCGCCGCGAGGGTCGCGTCTTCCTGGCGCCCGATGAAGGTGCCGCGGTGGCCGCCGGCCTCGATGCCGGAAGCGATCACGGCATCCGCGCCGACGGCTTGCCAGGCCAGGGCTTCCTCGACCGTGGTGACGGTGCCGATCGCCAGGATGCCGGCCGCGTGCAGGCGCTCGACCTGGACCGCGTCGAGAATGCCGAAGGTAAAACTGGCGCCGGCCGGGCGCAGCGCCAGCAGGGTCTCGAACTGGGCATCGAAGTCTTCGCACCATTGCTTCGGTTGCGGCAGTTCGGCCCAGCCCAGGCTTTCCCAGACCGGGCGCAAGAGTTCGGCGCCGCGCGCGATTTCCTCGGCAGTCGGCGCCGGGGTTTTCTGGACGAAGAAATTCAGGAGGAAAGGACGGTCGGTCAGGCTGCGGATGCGCTCGACCTGGGTGCGGATCACGCTCGGGGAAAGGAGCGAGCCGGCAAAGGCGCCGACGGCGCCGGCATTCGAGACGGCGGCGACCAGCTCCGGCGTCGTGGCGCCGCCCGCCATCGGTCCCTGGACGATGGGCAGCTTGAACAGCGAATCGAGGTCCATACCGTCCTCCGCAAACAATTCAATTTGGCAAAGCTTATTTGGCAAAGCTTACCAGATCGTTATGTCAGTGGTGGAAATCGTCGAAGGGCCGGTTACCGTAGGGTGGGTTCTCGAACCCACGCGGTCGAACGGTAGTGTATCGACACGCATCCCGGCAGGTCCGCGTACATCGCGCTCCGCGTTGCACTTTCGCTGATCGACCGGTGAATCCGCGTTGACTCGAGAGCCTTGCGCGGTCCGGCCTACCCTACGAAAAACCGTCAGTTTCGTAGGGTGGACACCTGTGTCCACGCGGTCGAACGTTCGCACATCGAAACGTATCCGACAGGGCCGCACTAAAAGCTGCTGTTCAGCCCCAGCCAGACGCGGCGGCCGTCGCCCACGGTGTTGTAGCTGAGGTCGTCCAGACGCTTGTCGCCGATGTTGTACAGGGCGGCATTGACGGTGACGCTGCGGTTGACGCGGTAGGAAACGCCGGCGTCGACCAGGGTGTAGTCGTCGTACTCGCGCACGCCGTTGGCCAGCAGGGTGCCGTTGCTGCCGCTGCGGGCGGCGGCGTTGATTTCCTTGCCGTGGTAAGTGGCCGACGACCACAGCGTCAGGCCGCGCTTGACGGTCCAGTCGGCGCGCACGGTGCCGGCGTGCTTCGGGGTGCGGGTCAGCGCCTGGCCGGCGTAGTCGCCGCCCTTCTGCTCCGAATCGGTATAGGTGTAGTTGGCGCTGACGTTCAGCGCGCGCGACGGCTTGTAGCGCGCCGTCAGTTCCAGGCCGCGGATGGTCGCGTTGTCGATGTTGTAGCTGTACCAGAGGCGGTAGTTCGGGTCCTCAACCCAGCGCGCCGGCACGCCCGGGGACGCGTACACCAGCGCGTTCGAGACCTTGTCCTGGAAGTCGGTGTAGAACACGGTGGCGCCGCCGGTCCAGCCGGCCTTGTTGTCGAAGTGGGCGCTGAGTTCGTAGTTGGTGCTGGTTTCCGCCTTCAGGTCGGGGTCGCCGATGATCACGCCGCAGGTGCCGTTCGGGCCATAGGTGCAGCCGCCGCCGCCGGTGGAGTAGGCATAGCCCGGCGCGACGCTGCGGATGTCCGGTGCGCGGAAGCCCTTCGAGACGCCGCCCTTCAAGGTCACCAGGTCGGTCGCATGCCAGACCACGTAGCCGCGCGGGGTCCATTGCTGGCCATAGATCTCGTGGTCGTCCAGGCGCAGGCCGCCGGTCAGCGAAACGCTGTCGCTGAGCTTCCACTCGTCTTCGGCGAACACGGCCTTCTGGGTCACGCTGAACTGCTCATCGACACCGTTGCGGCGGCCCGGGTTCTGGTCGGTCAGCTCGGCGTCGTTCCACTGGGCGCCGACGACCAGCGAGTGCGCGCCCAGCGGCATGGTCAGCTTGGCGTCGAACACGGTGTTCTCGATCTTCGGCGCGCGCGCATTGGCGACATAGGTGCCGGCCTTGTCCTGGGTATAGGCCCAGCGCTGGGCCGATTCGCGCTGCAGCGAGATTTCCGAGCGGCCGAAACCCCAGTTGGCGTCGTGCGACAGGTTGTAATGGTTGCGCTTGTGCTTGTTGTAGGTGTTCGATGCGCCCGCGGCCAGGGTGTTACCGCCGGAAGCGTTGCGGCGCACGTCGGTGACGCCGGCCTTGAGCAGCACGGTGTGGTTCGCGTTCGGGGTGAAGGCCAGGCGCGCGCTCAGGTCGCGGTCCTTGGCGCCGGTGAAGCCGGCCAGCAGCGCATCTTCGTCGCGCTTGACCTGCTTGCCCCAGATTTGCAGGCCGACCGTGTCGCTCTTGAGCGGGCCGTCGACGTAGAACTGGGCCTGGTAGGAATCGCCCGAGTCGCTGTGTTCCTGCAGCGTGGTGTCGAAGCCGAGCGAGCCGTTCCACTCGCGCGAGACCTTGCGCGTGATGATGTTGACCACGCCGCCCATCGCGTCGGAGCCGTAGAGCGAGGACATCGGGCCGCGCACCACTTCGATGCGCTCGATCGCTTCCAGCGGCGGGATGAAGCTTTGCTCGAAGCCGGCATTGCCGTTGGTGCGGGCGTCGCGCGTGCTCTGGCGCTTGCCGTCGACCAGGATCAGGGTGTACGAGCCCGGCAGGCCGCGCATCAGGATGTCTTTTTCGTTGGTGGTGCCGGTGATGCTCACGCCCTCGAGGTCGCGCAGGGCATCGGTCAGGTCGCGGAATGGACGTTTTTCCAGTTCGGCGCGGGTGATCACGCTGATGCTGGCCGGCGCGTCGGCGATCTTTTGTTCGAAACCGGCGGCGGTGACGACGACGGTGGCCATCTTGCCGTGCTCGCCGCTGGTGCTGGTCATGCTGGCGTCGGCGGCGGCCGGCAGCAGGAAGGCGCCATACAGGGCGGCGGCGAGTGCGCTCAGCTTGAGCGCCTGGGTATTCTTGTTGTTCATTGTTTCTCTCTACGTCAGCTTGATGCGTGGTGCTGGTGCTGGTGGTTGCTGGTTATTGGTTGCTACTGCCGCTTATCGGGCCTGGATGCCGTTGACCCAGTAGGTGCCGTTCAGCTCCACGTGCAGGAAGCGGCGGTACAGGTCGCGCATGGTGGCGTCCGGGTCGAGGCTCTGGAACAGCGCGGGATGGGCGATCTTGCCCAGGGCCTGGACCGCGACGACATTGAAGGGGTGGTTGTAGAAGCTGTGCCAGACGGCGCCCACCTTGCCGGCCTGGACCGCCTCGAGGGTGGTGACGCCGGGACGGTTCGCGACCAGGGTCGCCAGGCTGGCGCGCGCCTGCTGCGCCGTGATGTTGTCGCCGAGCTGGACGCCGACTTGCGCGCCGGGCGCGCTGGCGCCGCCCGCCACGTAGATCTGCGGCCCGGCCGCGGCGATCGCTTCGGGCTTGGCCGAGCCGAGCACGCCCTGGTGCAGCTCAGCGCCGACGTTGACGGCGCCGGCAGCCTCGATCAGGTCGCCGTAATTGCCCTTGCCCGGGGTGCCGCAGCAATCCTTGACGCCGCCGGCGCGCATGTCCATGAACAGGCGCGGCCGTTTATCCTTGGGCAGCTTGCCGACCACGTCGGTGACGCGGCGCAGCTGCTCCTCGTGGTAACGCACGAATGCCTCGCCCTCTGGTTCGCGGCCGATCAGCTTGGCGATGGTGCGAATGCTCGGCACCGTGTTCGCACCCGGATGCGAACGGAAGTCGACGTAGACGACGGTGACGCCGGCCTGCTCCAGCCTGGCCTGGAGGCTGCCTTCCTTGGCGCTGACCGGGCCGTCGCCGCCGCCGCCGAAGATGGCGACGTCCGGTTTCAGGGCCAGGACCTGGTCGGGGCTCAAGCCCTTGCCTTCGCCGCCGACGGTCGGAATCGTGGCCAACGCCGGCTGTTTCGCCAGCATCGCTTCGTACAAGGCCTTGTTGCGATCCTTTAAATCCGCCCCCATGGCGACCACGCGCCTGGCCGATTCCGCACCTTCGACCACGGCAAAGGCCGGGAACACGCCGAAACCGACGACGATGCGCTCGACCTTCGCGGGAATCGTCACGGTGCGGCCGGACACGTCGGTCACGGTGGCCGCGTGCGCACCGAAGGACGCGCCAAACGACGCGCAGGCGAGCAAGGCACCGAAGACGAGACCGGCACGACGCAGCGTTGGCAGGGGTGCCGAGGGGATGTTCTGGGTAAAGGACATAGCAAAGGGGCCGCGCCAGGCCTGTCCAGCCCTTGTCAACCCGTAACGTTGTAAATGATAATGATTATCATAATCATTTGTCTTATGAAAAGTTTGTCAGAGTGTGTCAATCGACACCCAGGACGGCGATAGGGAATGCGGATGGAGGACGGAACGGCAATCCTGCTGGTCGAGCACGACCCGGCATTGCGCGAGAAAGTAGGGAAACATTTACGCCGCCACGGCTTGGCCGTGAGCGAGGCGGAAGGTATGGGCGCGGCGCGCAGGCTGATGCAACAGCAACATTTCGACCTGACCGTGCTCGCACTTGCGCCACCGGCGGTGAATGCGCTGGCGCTGTGCCGCACCATCGCCATGCGCGGCGGCATGCCGGTGATCCTGCTGGCCGAGAACAAGGACCCGGTCCAGCTGGCCGCCGGCTTTGGCAGCGGCGCCGACGATTACCTGGTCAAGCCATTTAGTACTGCGGAGTTATATCTTCGTATCAATGCCATTTTGCGCCGGGCAGGACGCCAGGCCAGCTACCAGCCGGCCCTGGCTGCGGGCCGTTACCGCTTTGCCGATTGGCTGCTTGATACCGAAACACGCGAACTGCTGGACGGCAGCGCCACAGCGATTCCGCTCAGCAGTGCCGAATACCGCCTGCTTGCCATCCTGCTGGCCGCGCCGAACCAGGTCTTGTCGCGCGAACGCCTGCTGGAGCTGAGCGCGGGCGGCACTGCCGAGGTTTTCGACCGCGCCATCGATACCCAGGTCAGCCGTCTACGCAAGAAAATCGAAACCGATCCACGCCAGCCCCGGCTGCTGAAAACCGTCTGGGGCAAGGGTTACCTGCTCGCCGCAACGGTCGAACGCACCTGACACGGACCACCAGCGCCAGCCCTATCGGCATCGATCGCGCCGCCTCAATCGCGCCCCTTCGATCGCGCTGCACAGCACGCCCCGGCACATCGCTCCACCCAGCGATAGCGCCACATCAGGCCAAAAAAGCGCCGTCCCCGGCGAGGACGCGAACGGACGACAGCGCCGCCATCGCTGTCGTTTTCAGTTCACGAGAAACAGCTTACCAGATCGTAAACATTACGCCAGACCCCCTCCTGTGGATAAGCTTCTTGATATCCACAGGAACGGTTTGTGCAAAAACGCGGCTTTTTCCACGGCCCGGTTTTTTGTCCAGATTTGCCACCAGGAACATACAGCGGCAAGCCACCGGCTTATACCGTCCGTAAACTGCTGATTTCTCGTCCGTTAACCGGCTTATCCACAGAAAACGGTACTTGTTAACACTACTACTATCGTTGTATACAGATTTTGGTTGTAAACCTGGCGAGCCTCGCGCTGTGCGCTCGGCAAAATTTTTTTTTTCGTGGCTGCCCAACTGTTGGCGTAAAGCCGCAATCGTCGTTGCACGCATCTCCGCATTGCCTTCCGCGACTTGTCGGCCAACGCCAACGCCCTGCTCGCAGGCCCGGACGCATGCCAGGACGCCGCTAACGGTCAGGCCACTGTGGACAAGCCCATGTATATCCACAGGAACGAATGTGCAGAACGGCTGACTTTCGCGTCGCCGGAAAATTTGTACAAAATCCGTGCAAGCCAGAAGCAAGGTTTGTTCAAGGCTTCAGGCAACGCGTAAACCATTGACGCTGTGGAGTAAACCGGCTTTATCCACAGTTCGGCGGCCGTTTACTACTACTACCAGCTTTATATTTATCTCTATGTATTAAAACGAGAAGTGCCGCGGGCCGTGGACAAACCCGCGCTCGCCCTGCAGGCCAGCACGAAAGCTGTCGTCTGTTCGACCGAAAAGCGGTTTGGCAGGAAGTCGCGAAGAGGCGAACGCTGCCGACGATGGCTGCCGACGATGACTGCGGAACGGTCTGCCGGCGTTTTGTTTGCGACCTTGAATCGGTTCGCGCGAACACAGCATCGACCAGGTTGCCGAAACAGGCGTCGGGTGGACGGCTCCGTCCTGGCATCAAAAATCACGCAGCGATTGCGCCGCCTACGCGTGCACGTGACGCAAGATCTGCCCGGCTATTCATCTGAAGGTTGAACGCGTGGGCGGCGTTCATGCTGTCAATCTGCGAACTTCGAGGGCTAGCCGCCCACCCTACGCGTCCAGGAACGCCGGTTTTTCGGCTCAACTGTGGACAAGCCGCTGAATATCCACAGGATCGGATGTGCAGAAACGCCTTGACTGAAGACCGGCCGTTTTTTTTCCAACATCCATGCAGGCTCGATACAATCCTTGTCCAGCCAGTTCCCGCGCACGTAAACTGCTGATCTTGTGGAGAAATCTCTTCTTATCCACAACGACATCATCGTTTACTATCACTACCAGCTGTATACATATACGTTTACTACTGTAAACAGCAAAAACACCGCGAACAGCGGGCATAAGCGTCCAAACGATGCAAAAAACCCTGCTGCACAGCGTTTTTCAACCCACACAACAAGCAAAAATATGCGTCTAGGGATCATCAGCGCGCTGTACGAAGAACAGCAGGGGCTCGTGGAGGCCATGGAGAGGCCCTACAAGCTCATCCATGGTGAGCGCGAGTACTGGCTCGGACAACTCTGGGAAATCGACGCTGTGTGCGTTTTATCGCGTATAGGCAAGGTTGCAGCTGCCTTGACGGCGGCAACGCTTGTGGAGAAGTTCGGAGTTACGCACATCCTGTTTACGGGTGTGGCCGGTGCAGGCGATAAAACGGTGCAAGTTGGCGACATCGTGGTTGCCGAATCGCTGGTTCAGCACGACATGGATGCCAGTCCCTTGTTTCCCCGCTTCGAAGTGCCGCTGACGGGCTTGACCCACTTCCCGGCCGACCATCGCCTGGGAGCACGCCTGATGGATGCGGCGCAGTCTTTCCTGGACAACGATTTTGAGGAGGCCATCGATCCGCTCGAGAAAGCGGCTTTTCATCTGTCGCGGCCGCGCATCCACCGCGGCCTGATCGCCAGTGGCGACCAGTTCGTCAACGATCGCGAGCACATCAATGGATTGAATGCGGCGCTGCCCGGCCTGGTGGCGGTGGAAATGGAAGGGGCGGCGGTGGCCCAGGTTTGTCACGAGCTCGGCCTGCCCTGCGCCGTGATCCGGACGATTTCGGACAACGCCAACGAAAACGCGGCCACCGACTTCATGCGTTTCGTGAAGTCGGTGGCCGCGCGGTATGCCTTTCACATCGTCAGGCGCTTTTGCCTGGAGACGGAAGAAACGATCGTTCAGGCCAGCAGCGAAGCGGCCGGCGTGTAGTCGTAGCCCAACGCCTCGGCCACGGCCTGGTAGGTCACCTTGCCTTGGCAGACGTTCAGGCCCTGGCGCAGGTGGACATCGTCTTCCAGCGCCTGGCGCCAGCCCTTGCTGGCCAGGGCCACGGCGTGGCCGATGGTGGCATTGTTCAATGCGAAAGTCGAGGTGCGGGCCACGGCGCCCGGCATGTTCGCCACGCAGTAGTGCACCACGCCGTCGACGACGAAGGTCGGATCGGCGTGCGTGGTCGGGTGCGAGGTCTCGAAACAGCCGCCCTGGTCGATCGCCACGTCGACCACCACCGCCCCCTTTTTCATGCGTGAAATCATGCTGCGCGTGACCAGCTTCGGCGCCGCCGCGCCCGGTACCAGTACGCCGCCGATGACGAGATCGGCGGACAGGACGGCTTCCTCGATCGCGTGCGCGTTCGAATACAGGGTGGAAATGCGGTTGCCGTAGACCAGGTCGAGCTGGCGCAGGCGATCGATGTTTTTGTCCAGCACGGTGACGCGCGCGCCGGTACCGACCGCCATCTGCAGCGCATTGGTGCCGACCACGCCGGCGCCGATGATGACCACGTGGCCCGGCGCCACGCCCGGCACGCCGCCCAGCAGCAGGCCCATGCCGCCTTTCGACTTTTCCAGGTGGGCGGCGCCGGCCTGGATCGCCATGCGCCCCGCTACCTCGCTCATCGGCGCGAGCAGCGGCAGGCCGCCGCCCGGGCCGGTGATGGTTTCGTAGGCTATGCAGACCGCACCCGAGGCCACCAGGGCCGAGGTCTGCTCGGGATCTGGCGCCAGGTGCAGGTAGGTGTAGAGGATCTGGCCTGCGC
The DNA here is from genome assembly GCF_042647645.1 of Massilia haematophila. NCBI lineage: Bacteria > Pseudomonadati > Pseudomonadota > Betaproteobacteria > Burkholderiales > Oxalobacteraceae > Massilia > Massilia haematophila. Next base: position 4,175,745 of record NZ_JBHRVV010000001.1, read on the forward strand.
GCAGCAGCGCGCATTCGTTCGGCTGCGGCTCCTTGACCTTCACGATCATGTCGGCGCGTTCGAAGATTTCCTTCGCCGTCTCGACGATGCTGGCGCCGGCGGCCAGGTATTGATCGTCGGATAGCCCGATCTCGCTGCCGGCGTTCGTCTGGACAATGACCTGGTGCCCCCGTGCGACCAGCTCCTGCACGGAAGGCGGGGTCAACCCGACCCGGTACTCATGGTTTTTGATCTCCTTCGGAACGCCGACTAGCATGATGTCTTCCTCCAGTTTTTAGGATTGAAACCCCTACATGATCACAGCCCCAGCGTCATGAGACTTGCGTTGCCGCCAGCCGCGGTCGTGTTGACGCACACGGCGCGTTCGGCCACCAGGCGCCACAGGTCCACCGGAGCATGCGCATCGGTATCGACGATGCCGACGATGGCGCCCGGACGCGCCGCCAGCTGGGAACGCAGTTCGCCGCGCATGCCGCTTTCCACCAGGGCGATCTGGAAGTCGCACTGCGCCACCTCGGCGGCGCCGACGAAACGGATGCGGTCCTTGACCTCCGCCGGAAGGTCGTTCGGCACCGCCGATTGGGCGCTGGCCAGCACATAGGCGCGGTTGCCGGTCGCCAGCGCGGCGGCGAGCTGGTTCAGCATCGCCTGTTGCGAGTCGGCCGCGCACAGCACGGCGCCGCGCGGGCAGAACGACAGGCGGTTACGTTCGCCGGTCGGGCCCGGCAAGTCGAGCGTGATCCCGTTCAGGTGGGTGCGGATGTACCGGTCGCCCAGCTCCACCACGCCGTCGTGGCCATGATTGCGCGCCCAAACCAGCAGCGACACCAGGGCCGGATTCGGCGTGTTCGTGTGTTCCAGCAAGGGCGCCGCGCCGCGCTGCAGGCGCTTCAGGTAGAGCGGACCGCCGGCTTTCGGGCCGGTGCCGGATTTGCCTTCTCCGCCGAAAGGCTGCACGCCGACGACGGCGCCGACGATATTCCGGTTCACGTAGATGTTGCCGACGTGGGCGCGGGCGACGATGAAGTCGATGGTCTCGTCGATGCGCGAATGCACGCCCAGGGTCAGGCCGTAACCGGTGGCGTTGATCGCATCGATCACACGGCCCAGGTCGGCGCGGCGGTAGCGCACGATGTGCAGCACCGGACCGAAGACTTCCTGCTTCAGCTCCGCCAGCGAACCGATTTCCAGCACGGTCGGCGGCACGAAGGTGCCCTGCGACGTCACGCTGGCTGGCAGCTCGAGCGCGAAATGCTGTTTCGCCGTGGCCTTCATGCGCTCGATGTGGGCCAGCAAGTTGCGCTGGGCCTCGCCATCGATCACCGGGCCGATGTCGGTCGCCAGGCGGTCCGGGCTGCCGACGCGCAGTTCGCCCAGGGCGCCCTTCAGCATGCGAATCGTTTTATCTGCAATATCTTCCTGCAGGAACAGCACGCGCAGGGCCGAGCAACGCTGGCCGGCCGAGTCGAATGCCGAGCTCAGCACGTCCTGCACCACCTGCTCCGGCAGCGCCGAGGAATCGACGATCAGGGCGTTCTGGCCGCCGGTTTCGGCGACCAGCGGGATGTCGACGCCCTCTTTGTCGGCGCGCGCGGCCAGCGTGCGGTTGATCAATTGCGCCACTTCGGTCGACCCGGTGAAGATCACGCCTTTTACGCGCGCGTCAAGCGTCAGTGCCGCGCCGACCACTTCGCCGCGTCCCGGCAGCAGCTGCAGGGCGGCAGCCGGGACGCCGGCTTCGTGGAACATCTGCACCGCGCGGTAAGCGATCAGCGGCGTCTGTTCCGCCGGTTTCGCCAGCACGACGTTGCCGGCGGCCAGGGCCGCGGCGACCTGGCCGGTGAAGATCGCCAGCGGGAAGTTCCAGGGGCTGATGCACGTGACCGGTCCGAGGGCCTGCACGGCGCCGGCATCCTTGGCCTGGGCGCCGTAGTAGCGCAGGAAGTCGACCGCTTCGCGGATCTCGGCGATCGCGTTCGGCAGCGATTTACCGGCTTCGCGCACGGCCAGGGCCATCAATTCGGCCATGTTCTCCTCGAACAGGTCGGCCACGCGCACCAGGATCGCGGCGCGATCAAGGCCGGCGCTGGCTTGCCACTGGCCGGCAAAGTCGGCGGCCGCCTGCAGGGCGGTGTCGACGTCGGCTTTCGACGCCTCGAGCACGCTGCCGACGATATCGGCCGACTGCGCCGGATTCACGACCGCCAGCGCATCGGCGCCCTGTACGCTACCGGCGACCAGCGGCGTCGCCTTGTACTCGCGCTGGCGCGACAGTTCGGTGCCGAGCAGGCGCAACGTATCCTCGTTCGTCAGATCCAGGCCGGCGGAATTCTTGCGCTCGGCGCCGAACATCGCGCGCGGCAGGGCGATGCCCGTGTGCGGCAGGCCGCCGCTGGCGCGCGCCACCTCGAACGGATCGTTCAGCAGGGTCTCGACCGGGATCTTCTCGTCGACGATCTGGTTCACGAACGAGGAATTCGCGCCGTTTTCCAGCAGGCGGCGCACCAGGTACGCCAGCAGGGTTTCGTGCGAGCCGACCGGCGCGTAGATGCGGCAAGCCTTGTCCAGGTTATCCTTGCCGACGACCTGGTCGTACAGGGTTTCGCCCATGCCGTGCAGGCACTGGAATTCGTAGTTGTCCACACCGCGCTCCTTGGCCCAGGTGTAGATCACGGACAGGGTGTGCGCGTTGTGGGTAGCGAACTGGGCGTAGATGACGTCGGTCGCGGCAAGCAGTTTCTGGGCGCAAGTCAGGTAGGACACGTCCGTGTAGACCTTGCGCGTGTAGACCGGATAGCCCGGCATGCCGTCGACCTGGGCACGCTTGATCTCGGCGTCCCAGTAGGCGCCCTTCACCAGGCGCACCATGAATTTGCGGCCGCTGCGTTTCGCCAGGTCGACCACGTAGTCGATCACGAACGGGCAGCGCTTCTGGTAGCCCTGCACCACCAGGCCGATGCCCTCGAAGCCGGCCAGCTCCGGATCGAACGCCAGGGCTTCGAGCATGTCGAGCGAGATTTCGAGGCGGTCCGCTTCCTCGGCGTCGATGTTGATGCCGATGTTGTAGCCTTTCGCCAGCAGCACCAGGCTGCGCACGCGCGGCAGCAGTTCGCCCATCACGCGCGCATACTGGGCGCGGCTGTAGCGCGGGTGCAGGGCCGACAGTTTGATGGAGATGCCCGGGCCGTTCTTGATGCCGCGTCCGTTCGAGGCCTTACCGATCGCGTGGATCGCCGCTTCGTACGAAGCGTAATAATTCTGGGCGTCGAGCTCGGTCAGCGCCGCTTCGCCCAGCATGTCGTAGGAATAGTGATAGCCGCGCGCCTCGTTGGCCTGGCTGTTTTTCAACGCTTCCTCGATCGTCTGGCCGGTGACGAACTGGTTGCCCAGCATGCGCATGGCCATGTCGACGCCCTTGCGGATCAAGGGTTCACCGCCTTTCGCGATCAGGCGCGTCAGCGCCGAACCGAGGCCGCGTTCGCTGGTGGTCGAGACCAGCTTGCCGGTGACGAGCAGGCCCCAGGTTGCCGCATTCACGAACAGCGAAGGCGATTCGCCCAGGTGGCTGCGCCAGTCGCCCTTGCTGATCTTGTCGGCGATCAGGCGGTCTGCGGTGGCGCTGTCGGGGATGCGCAGCAGCGCTTCGGCCAGGCACATCAGCGCCACGCCCTCTTCCGACGACAGCGAGAACTCGTGCATCAGCGCATCGACGCCCGAGGCGCGGGTGCGTTTCGCACGCACGCTCGAGACCAGGCGGTGCGCCAGCGGTTTGGCATCCGCACTCGGGCGCGCGCCCTGGGCCAGCAACCACTGGACGGCTTCCTGTTCGTCGCGGCGGTAGGCGGCGGTGATGGCGGCGCGCAGGGGCGTCTGCTCCTGTCTGGTTTCGGCTTGGAAGGCGTCGAAGGGAACGAAGGTGGTGGCCGGGGTGGCGGCGATCTGCATGGCGGGTCTGTAAAAAAGAAAAAGTCGGATCAAAGGGAGCGTACACAGCAAAACGCGCCGTCCTGCGATGCAGTCGGCGCGCGTTTTGGTACGTGCTTCCGAGGGCTCAACAATCCCCATGGCTGGCCGGCGCTGCGCCTTGGATTGGAGATTTTTTAAGCACTCTCAATCGTTTGATTGTAGAAGGAAATCTTCTGGATTAATTCTGTTTTTAAAGGGTACTAGCAATAGATAGTTTTTGATGCGAGAATTCGGCCAAATAATATTTACGGCGAAGCGAGAGACACCATGCTGGACAAGATTTCGAAAAAAATTCTGGCCGAGTTGCAGAACGACGGACGCATCAGCAACGTCGAGCTGGCGGCACGCGTGAACCTGTCGCCGGCGGCCTGCCTCGAGCGTGTGCGCAAGCTGCACGAGTCCGGCTACATCACGGGTTACACGGCCCAGTTGAATCCCCAGCTGCTCGATGTCTCGCTGCTGGTCTTCATCGAAGTGGTGCTGGACCGCACCACGCCGGAGGTGTTCGACGCCTTTAAACAGAGCGTGCAGCTGATCCCGGAAGTGCTCGAATGCCACATGGTGGCCGGCGGCTTCGATTACCTGGTCAAGGCGCGCGTCAAAGACATGGCAGCATACCGCGAATTCCTCGGCAAGACGCTGCTGCAGAAGGGCGTGCGCGAAACGCACACGTATGCCGTGATGGAAGAGGTCAAAAATACGACGAAGTTGCCGATTCGGTGATCGTTTCCGGCAGTCGCACGCCGTTATGTGAACGAATCTGTTGACGCATCCCGTAGGGTGGGCACGCCGTGCCCACGCGGAACGACGCGTCGTGTTGGCGGTGTTTCGTCGAGACGGATGATGTGACGCGGCGTGTCTGCATGCGGACACGCGGCTATGAATGGTGGTGGTGTGCTGTCTCGCACGGCCGGTATTTGAATACAACCGCAGGGTGTTGTCAGACGCTTCGTGATTGCATGCCCTGCACCGCGTGGGCACGGAGTGCCCACCCTACGGTTCAGGCCGCGGAATCCGGGGAGGATTCCGCAGTACTGATTCTTACGCCGCCTGGCGCTCCACCAGCGGTTTCGTTGCCGCCGCCGCCGTCGTTTCCAGGTTATTCCGCAGCCAGCGGTGGGCCGGGCTGCGGCCGTCGCGTTCGTGCCAGAGCATGTCCAGGTGCACGGCAGGTAGTGCGAACGGCAGTTCGCGCCAGATCAGGGCGTCGGTCATGCCGGTCGAACCCATCAGGTGTTTCGGCAGCACCGTGATCAGGTCGGAATTGGCGACCACCCGCCCGGCGGTGAAGAACTGGTTCACCGTCAGCAGGATGCGGCGCTCGCGGCCGATCTGGGCCAGCGCCTCGTCGACCAGGCCGTGGGCGCGTCCGGAAAAGCTCACCAGCAGGTGATTCGCCTTGCAATAGGAATCGAGGTCCAGCGAGCCGTCGGCCAGCGGGTGGTTCTTGCGCATCACGCACACATATTTGCCCGAGTACAGGCGTTCGTGACGGATCGGCGAGCCGGTCTCGTAGGACAGCTGGGCCGCGACACCCGGGAAAAAGCCGACGGCCAGGTCGATGTCGCCGCGCAGCAACATCGGCCGCGGTTCGCGCGTGGTCAGCGGCACCATGCGGATGTTCACGCCCGGCGCCTCGCGCTCGATCGAGCGCATCAAGGACGGCAGCCAATAGGCGGCGGTGGCGTCGGCCATCGCCATGCGGAAGGTGGCTTGCGCCTTGGACACGTCGAAGGTTTCCGGCATCACGGCCGCTTCCAGCGCCGCCAGCGCCTGGCGCACGGCCGGCCACAGCGCCTCGGCGCGCGGCGTCGGCTTCACGCCGTAGGCGGTCCGGATCAGCAATTCGTCGCCCAGGCTTTCGCGCAGGCGCTTGATCGCATTCGAGACCGCCGGCTGGGTCATCGCAAGATGGCCGGCGGCGCGCGTCAGGTTTTGTTCGGTCATGACTGCGTCGAATACGCGCAGCAAGTTCAGGTCCAGCGTCAGGAAGCTCATGTGGTGTCTCGATATGTGGCGTCAACAGCACGCCCGTTATAGGTCTGTACGCCAGTGTAACCCATTTCATTCATGATCAATATAAGCCACATCAGGAAACGGAATTAGATTTATATGTTGCATTGCACTATAGTTTTAAAAAACAACATTCCGACCTGACCATGTCCTTCGTTTCGACCCTGACCCAGTTCTCCTTCCCTGTGCTGCCGCTGGCGGAGCTGCTGCGCGCCGCCCTGCTGCTGGCGCTGGTGATCAGTGTTTTGATGTTTTTCCGTCCCCTCTTGAGCGGCATCGTGCGTGCCCTGGTGCTGACCGTCCGCCCACGCATGACCAAGGAACAGCGCGCGGCGCGCCTGGCGCAAAAAACCGGCGCCGTGTTGCAGCGCGCAATCGACTCGGCCAAGGGCCCCGGCACCGGCACCCTGGGTTCGGGCGTCTGACGAACAACATACCTCCGCATAAAGAAAAACGCGGCGACCGGAACTCCGGCGCCGCGTTTTTTTACGTCCTGGCGGGTTACTTGGCCTCGCCCAGCAGCGCCGGCTTCAGCGACCGGTCGGCCGGCTTTTCTCCCAGCCAGATGCGCAGCACGGCGTTATAGAAATTAATGTCCGACGCAGGCTCGCCGATGCGCTTGCCGTTCAGCTCGCACACGGTGCCCGTGCCCGGGATCCAGTCCATGTGCAGCACGTCGCCCTTGCGGATCTGGTCGACGCTGGCGAACATCTCGCCGAACTTGCCGATCTGGCCGACGAGCTTCGCTTTTTCCGCCTTGTCCACATTCTCGTTGATGCCGTCCATGAAGGCCTTGCCCAGGTCTTCGGAGGAGATGTCGCGCGCCATCACCAGGGTCACGCGGCGCGGGCCGTCCATTTTGAGGATGTCGGCAACGTTCTTGCTCTTTTCCGTCAGATACAGGCCGGCGGCATACACCTTGATCACCAGCTTGGTGCGCATGCCGGCGCCGTTCAGTTTCAGGTCCTTGCCGCCGACTTTGTTGACGTCTTCGAACTTGATGCCGTTCACATCGACGGCGGCCGCGGCCGGCAAGGCGATGGCCAGCGCCAGGGCGGCGCCGGTGGCCAGGGTTTTCAGGGTTTTCATGTCGTTGTCTCCTTCTCGTTTTAACGTGCAGTCAATTGTTTGCGTGGGGATGACGGCGCCAGCCGGGGCGCCTCGTCCGCCAGTTTGAAGATGCTGACGGCGTGCGCCAGCTGGGCCGCCTGGTCCTGCATCGCGGCGGCCGCGGCCGCCGCTTCCTCGACCAGGGCGGCGTTTTCCTGGGTGGTCTGGTCCATCTCGAGCACGTTGCGGCTGACCTGGGCGATGCCGGTGCTCTGTTCCATGCTGGCGGCCGTGATCTCGGCCATGATGTCGGTCACGCGGCGCACGCTCGCCACCACGTCCTGCATGGTGGCGCCGGCCTGCTCGACCAGGGTGCTGCCTTCGCGCACCTTGTCGACCGAGTCGCCGATCAGGTACTTGATTTCGCGGGCGGCGGCGGCCGAGCGCTGGGCCAGGTTGCGGACCTCGGAAGCCACGACGGCGAAGCCGCGCCCCTGCTCGCCCGCGCGCGCGGCTTCCACGGCGGCGTTCAGGGCCAGGATATTGGTCTGGAAAGCAATGCCATCGATGACGCCGATGATGTCCACGATCTTCTGCGACGAGGCCGTGATCGAGCCCATGGTGTCGATCACGCGCGCCACCACGCTGCCGCCCTGCTCGGCCACATCCGACGCCTTGGCCGCCAGCTGGTTCGCCTGGCGCGCGTTGTCGGCGTTCTGCTGGACGGTGTCGGTCAGTTCGCGCATCGCGCCGGCCGTGTGGCCGAGCGCGGCGGCCTGCTGCTCGGTGCGGTTTGATAAGTCGAGGTTGCCGCTGGCGATCGCGCTCGAGGCGGCCGCCATCGCATCGGTGCTGGCGCGCACCTCGGCCACGATGCGCACCAGGCTGGCGTTCATGTGCTGCAGCGCCTGCATCATCTGCCCGGTCTCGTCGCGCGTGTCGGCGCGGATCTCGCTGCGCAGGTCGCCGTCGGCGACGCGGCGCGCGATATCGACCACCTGGTTCAGCGGACGCGTGATGCTGCGCGTGGCAAGGAAGGCGACGCCGAGGGATATCGCGGCGGCAACCGCGGCCAGCGCCAGCACCAGCAGCTGGGTACGGCGGGTCAGCGCGGCGGCGGCCTCGCCTGTCTGTGTCATGGCCGCGTTCTGGTAGGCGATGTACTGGTCCAGCTGCTCGAAGTATTTCGCCTGTTGCGGGCGCAGCGAGAACATGAATTTCACCATCGCCTCGTCCTTGCGCTCTTCCAGCACCAGCTTGCCGAAGGCATCCTGGGCCGGCAGGAACTTCGCCTGGACCTGGGCGATCGCCGCCAGGATCTGGGCGCCCTCGGCATCGCGCGTGTTCTGCACCAGGCGCACCACGGCGGCGCTGGCGCCGGCGCTCTTGCGGCCCGCGTTCTCGAGTTCCTTCTTGACCTGTTCAGGGTCGCCCATCACCAGCACGCTGAGCATGCTGCGCGTGGCCTCGTTGACGTCGGATTTGATGGCGTTGGCGCTGACCGTGTTCGCGTAGCGCACCTGGACCAGATGGGCCATTTCGGCGTTCAGGCTGGCCATGCGCGCATACGACAGGCCGGCCAGCAGGACCAGCAGCGAAATCACGATACCGAAGCCGATGGCCAGGCGCTGGCCGATACGCAAGTTATTGATGTTCACACCGTCCTCGTTCCGTAGGAAAAGAATGATCGTGCTAAAACAGCAATATCAATATAGCACTGAAGTCTTGATTGAAATCAAGAAGCAATAACTATTTCAATGCTGCAAGAGCACAATACAACGGCGTTTATTTCGTCTTGCGTTCGATGGCGCCCAGCACGCTCGGGGCGTCTGTCGGCTCGGCCAGTTCCTCGGCTTCGGGGTCGGCCTTGTCGGGAAGCGCCGGATCGTCGCGCCGCAATTCCTCGAGCATGGCGATGATCTTGCTGGTCTTTTCGTCCGACAGCAGGCTGATCTGTAGATCGAGGTGGGCATTGCGCTCGGCCAGTTTCGACATGCGGTTCTGGCGGATCAGCACGGTGGTGGAGATGATGAAGGCGTTCAGGGAGACAAAGCCCTGCAGCCAGAAGAAAGGCGGCTCGTCGATCTGCTCGCCGCCGAATTCGGGCGCCACGACATTCCAGACGATCCAGCCGATGATGAAGCTGACGTTCACGGCGAAATAGCCGGGACTGCCCAGGAACAGGCTCACCTTTTCGACGATTTTCTGCGCCGCCGTGACCTGTTCCTCGTTGCGTTCGCAATATTCGGCGATCGTGCCGATGTTTTCGCTGACGCTATGCGGCAGCGGCCCGGAGGAATCGGTGTCGTCGTGGGCAGCCATGGGGCAGCATAGCATGCCATCCAGGCCGCGCGCCGGGGCGGCAGGACGCGCGTGCGTGCGCGCTCAAGCGGCGCACCCGGCACACTGGGAACGTAGGAAGGAAAGCGCCGGCAACGCTGCCGGTGGAGCGATCAGGCGCTGTTCTTCGCCGCGGTCAGGCGCTCGTACTTCGCCTGCAGTTCCTCGCGCGTCTCGCGCCAGGCGGGATTGAGCGGGATGCAGGCGACCGGGCACAGCGAAGCGCATTGCGGCTCGTCGAAGTGGCCGACGCACTCGGTGCATTTATGCGGATCGATCTCGTAGATCTCTTCGCCCATCGAGATGGCGTCGTTCGGGCACTCGGGCTCGCACACGTCGCAGTTGATGCAGTCGTCGGTAATCAGTAAGGCCATGGTACTGCTGCTCTCAAAATAACCTGGATCTCAGGCTTTCGGCAGGTTCATCGCTGCGATTTTCTTTTGCAGCCAACGGTCCACCGAAGGGAACACGAATTTCGACACGTCGCCGCCCAGCATCGCGATCTCGCGCACGATGGTGCCGGAGATGAACTGGTACTGGTCGGACGGGGTCAGGAACAGGGTCTCGACGTCGGGCAGCAGGTAGCGGTTCATGCCCGCCATCTGGAATTCGTACTCGAAGTCGGAGACGGCACGCAGGCCGCGCACGATCACGCGCGCATCATGCTGGCGCACGAAATCCTTCAGCAGGCCGGAAAAGCTTTCGACCTTCACGTTCGGGTAATGGCCGAGCACCTCGTTGGCGATTTCCAGGCGTTCGTCGAGCGTGAAGAAAGGCTTCTTGTTCTTGCTGTCGGCAACACCGACCACGAGCGTGTCGAACAGGCCCGAAGCACGACGGACCAAATCTTCATGGCCACGGGTGAGCGGGTCAAAAGTACCTGGATAAACGGCTACAACCATTGTGGCTCCCTGGGAGAAACACCTGTGTTTATTAAAGGCGCATTATGCCTGAAAATCCGGCAGGTGCCCCAGCCCGAGGCCCCCGTTGCCCTTAAATTGAGCAACATGAAGGCCTTCAGGCCTTATTTTCGTGCAACTTCAGCAGGTGATAATAGACCATGCCCGCTTTATCGGCACGGACCTGCTCCCATGGCAGTAGCCAATCCGGTAGCGCATCGCTTGCCGGCAGCGCGAATTCCGCCTCGACATAGACCATGCCGCCTTCCTTCAACAGGTCGATACACAAGGGCAGCGCCTTGGCCACGAAGTCCTGTTGATACGGCGGATCGAGGAAGATGACATCGAAACGCTGGCCGCGCAGGGCCATGTCGCGCGCCACGGCGAAGGCATCGCCGCGCAGCAGATTGACGTTATCCGCCTTCAGCGTTTCCTTGTTCAGTTCGAGCTGGCGCACGGCCGGGCCGTGGGAGTCGAGCATGAGGACGGAGCGGGCACCGCGGCTGGCCGCCTCGAAGCCCAGCGCCCCGCTGCCGGCGAACAAATCGAGGCAATCGACCGTGTCCCAGTCGCCGCCGACCTGGTGATTGATCCAATTGAACACGGTTTCGCGCACGCGGTCCGGCGTGGGGCGCAGGCCGAGGGCGTCGAGCACCGGCAGCAGGCGCCGTTTCCATGCGCCGCCGATGATGCGCACCTGTTGCGGCGCGAGTCGCGGACGGCCGTGCTGGCCCTGTGGTTTTGCTGGCTTTCTTTGCATGGCGCGCACTATACCATGTGCCCTTGCACCCGATTTCGCGGGTTTATTTTGCTTCCCGGGCCAGCGCGTTGAAGTCGTCGATCCAGCCCTGCATGCGCTTGTGGGCGTGCGCCTTCTGCTGTGGCGTGGTCATCCGGATCGCAGTCAGGATGTAGTTCGTCGTCGCCTGCGTATAGCTGTCGTAGAAGCTCTTGCGCTCGGGCGCATCCATGCGCCCGAAAAATTCGCGGATCAGGGCCGTGATCATGTTCGCGGACTGTTCCTTGTTCGGTTTTTCTGCCTGGATTTTACGCACCAGGGCCAGGATCTTGCGCTGGCGGTCGACCCGTTCTTCCAGCCAGACCTGGTTCTCGAGCGGACGCGCGTCCGAGGCGCGGCGCAGCGCCGTTTCCTGCTCGCGGCTGAAGTCGCCGAACCAGAGCTTGAATTGCTCCATCGATTTGTCGAAGCGCGCCTCGTTGCGCTTCTCGACGCTGCCGCTGACGAACTTGCGGCGGTATTCGTTGTTCTTCTTCTCGAAGCGCTGTTCCATCTGGCGGATCTGGTCGGGCGTGAGCGACAGCGCCAGGTCGACCATGTCGGGCACGGCGCGGTAGGCCAGCACCTCGGTGCGGTTGCGGATTTCCTTGTAGGCATTCACCAGGTCGGCCTGGGTTGGGTTCGCGGCCAGCTGGCGCTGGAACTTGCCGAGCAGCGCCGCATAGTCCTGCAACTGGGTTTTTCTGTGCCATTGGAACAGTTCCCGGATGTCACGTTTGACCCAATCGGCCTGATCGCCCTCGAAATCCACATAGGCGTCCAGCCACCAGTACAGTAGGGTGTCGCCGTGGTTGTAGCTGAAGCGGATGGTGCTGCAGGCTGCCAGCAAAGCCATCAGCGCGATCAGGAACAGCGCACGCGTGCGCTGGAACAAGGTGTCCTGCGTGATAGACTTTTTCATCTTATTAACTCTTCTGTGAAAATCGGCTTATGAACGTTGTCATCCTTGCCGCCGGCATGGGAAAGCGGATGCAGTCCGCTCTGCCTAAAGTGTTGCACCCGCTGGCTGGGAAGCCGCTGTTGCAGCATGTCATCGACACGGCGCGCCGCCTGTCGCCGAGCAAATTATGCGTGATCTACGGACACGGCGGCGCAGCGGTGCCTGAGATGGTGGCCGGGCTGGCGCAAGACGGCCAGGCGCCGATCGACACCGCCCTGCAGCAGCCCCAGCTGGGCACCGGCCATGCGGTGATGCAGGCCGTGCCGCAACTGATCGAGGATGCACCGACCCTGGTGCTGTACGGCGACGTGCCGCTGACCCAGGAAGCCTCGCTGCGCCGCCTGGTCGAGGCCGCCGGCAGCGACAAGCTCGGCATCCTGACCGTGGAGCAAAACAATCCCTTCGGCCTGGGCCGCATCGTGCGCGAAAACGGGCGGATCGTCCGCATCGTCGAGGAAAAGGATGCCAGCGACACCGAACGTGCGATCCGCGAGATCAACAGCGGCATCATGTGCATCCCGACCCGCCACCTGAAGCGCTGGCTCGCTGCCTTGTCGAACAATAACGCCCAAGGCGAGTACTACCTGACCGACATCGTCGCCCAGGCCGTGCATGACGGCGTCGAGGTGGTCTCGGCCTCGCCGTCGGCCGAATGGGAAGTCGCGGGCGTGAACAGCAAGGTCCAATTGGCCGAGCTCGAGCGCCGCCACCAGCTGAACATCGCCAACGCGCTGCTGGAAAAGGGCGTCACCCTGATGGACCCGGCGCGCATCGACGTGCGCGGTGAACTGGTCTGCGGGCGCGACGTCGTGATCGACGTCGGCTGCGTGTTCGAAGGCCGCGTCGAGCTGGCGGACGGCGTGACCGTCGGCCCGCACTGCGTGCTGGTGAACGCGAAGGTCGCCGAAGGCGCCAACATCAAGCCCTTCTGCCACATCGAGGACGCCGTCGTCGGTGCGCAATCGCAGATCGGCCCCTACGCGCGCCTGCGCCCGGGCACCGAGCTGGGCGAAGACGTCCATGTGGGTAACTTCGTCGAGATCAAGAACAGCCAGGTCGCCGCGCACAGCAAGGCGAACCACCTGGCCTATGTCGGCGACGCCACGGTCGGCTCGCGCGTGAACATCGGCGCCGGCACCATCACCTGCAACTACGACGGCGCCAACAAATTCCGCACCGTAATCGAGGATGACGCCTTCATCGGCAGCGACAGCCAGCTGGTGGCGCCGGTCACCGTCGGCAAGGGCGCGACCCTGGGCGCCGGCACCACGCTGACGAAAGACGCGCCGGCCGGCAAGCTGACCATCTCGCGGCCCAAGCAGATGACGATCGACGGCTGGAGCCGCCCGGTCAAGAAGAAGAAGTGAGACGATGCTGTCCACAGCCAATCCACCGGATATGGACAGCAAAATCACAGGAAATTCACATGGGTATCCACTGGCTTATCCCGGGGTTACCCTCCCGCCTTCCACATACTCATCCACCGACTTATCCACAGCCGCTCCAGTGCCTCAGACAGCGATGCGGGTCTCGAACTTGCTGCGGAAGGTAGAGAAATACGCCTTCACGTTGCGCACATTCGCATGGGTGGCGAACAGGCGGTGCGCCAGCGCGTGGTAGGCCGGCATGTCGACCACCTGCACCACCAGCACGAAATCCGGCCCCGGCGCGACGCGGTAGCACTGCAGCACGGCGTCTTCGCCGGCCACGCGCTGCTCGAACTGCTCCATGCGGTCGGACGCCTGGACGTCGAGCGTGATCTCGACGATGGCGGTCAGGCGCGCGCCGACCTTGTCGGGATCGACGATGGCAACTTGCCTTTCGATAACACCTGCATCGGTGAGCTGCTTGACGCGGCGCAGACAAGTCGGCGGCGAAACGTGGACTAGTTCCGCCAACTCGGCATTGGTATGCGATGCGTCAGTCTGCAGGGCATTAAGGATGCGACGATCAAGCTCGTCCAGGGGCTGGGGCGCGTCAGTCATGAAATTAAATATAAAAATTTAGGCTTTGATGAAATATTATTTCATCGTTCTATGACCATGAAATTTTATAACGTTTTGGCCTGAATTCTGAAAGCTTATTTCATGCGCATTGCCATAGGATATGCATTATTGCTAATTTTTTAAACGAGGATTTTCCATGTGCGGCATTGTTGGCGCGGTAGCGCAACGTAACATCACCCCCATCCTGATCGAAGGCCTGAAGCGCCTCGAATACCGCGGCTACGACTCCTGCGGCGTGGCCCTGCACGTGGATGGCCGCCTGGCACGCTCGCGCAGCACCTCGCGCGTGGCCGACCTCGAAACGCAAGTGCAAGGCACCGGCCTGCAAGGCTTTACCGGCATCGCCCACACCCGCTGGGCCACCCACGGCGCCCCGGCTTCGCACAATGCCCACCCGCACTTCTCGCCGAACGAAGACAGCGCCCGCATCGCCCTGGTCCACAACGGCATCATCGAAAACCACGACGAGCTGCGCCGCGAACTGTCCGACCTGGGCTACCAGTTCCAGAGCCAGACCGACACCGAAGTCATCGCCCACCTGGTCGACCACATGTACAACGGCGATTTGTTCGACACCGTCCAGCAAGCGGTAAAACGCCTGCACGGCGCCTACGCGATCGCCGTGTTCTGCCGCGAGGAACCGCACCGCGTGGTCGCCGCGCGCCAGGGTTCGCCGCTGATCGTCGGCGTCGGCGAAGGAGAAAACTTCGTCGCCTCGGACGCGATGGCGCTGGCCGGCACGACGAACCAGATCATCTACCTGGAAGAAGGCGATGTCGTCGACCTGCAACTGTCGCGCTACTGGATCGTCGACAGCGAAGGCCGCCCGGTCGAGCGTGAAGTGAAAACCGTGCACGCCCACACCGGTGCCGCGGAACTCGGCCCGTATCGCCACTACATGCAAAAGGAAATCTTCGAGCAGCCGCGCGTCATCGGCGACACCCTCGAGGGCGTGACCGGCATCATGCCGGAGCTGTTCGGCGACAAGGCCTATAAGGTGTTCAAGGAAATCGACCGCGTGCTGATCCTGGCCTGCGGCACCAGCTACTACGCCGGCCTGACGGCGAAATACTGGATCGAATGCATCGCCAAGGTGCCGGTTAACGTCGAGATCGCCAGCGAATACCGCTACCGCGACAGCGTGCCGCACCCGCAGACCCTGGTCGTGACGATCTCGCAGTCCGGCGAAACCGCCGACACCCTGGCGGCATTGAAACACGCGCGCAGCCTCGGCATGCCGCACACCCTGACGATCTGCAACGTCGCCACCAGCGCCATGGTGCGCGAATGCGAACTGGCCTACATCACCCGCGCCGGCGTCGAAGTCGGCGTCGCCTCGACCAAGGCCTTCACCACCCAGCTGGCCGCCCTGTTCCTGCTGACGCTGACGCTGGCGCAAGTCAACGGCCGCCTGAGCGACGAGCAGGAAGCCGAGCACCTGAAGCAGATGCGCCACCTGCCGGTCGCGCTGTCGTCGGTGCTGGCGCTGGAGCCGCAGATCATCGCCTGGGCCGAGGAATTCGCGCGCAAGGAAAACGCCCTGTTCCTGGGCCGCGGCCTGCACTACCCGATCGCCCTGGAAGGCGCCTTGAAACTCAAGGAAATCTCGTACATCCACGCCGAAGCCTACCCGGCGGGCGAACTGAAGCACGGTCCGCTGGCGCTGGTAACCGAAGAGATGCCGGTCGTGACCATCGCCCCGAACGACGCGCTGCTGGAAAAGCTGAAGTCGAACATGCAGGAAGTGCGCGCACGCGGCGGCCAGTTGTACGTGTTCGCCGACGTCGACTCGCGCATCACCTCGGGCGACGGCCTGCACGTGATCCGCCTGCCGGAGCACTACGGCGAACTGTCGCCGATCCTGCACGTGGCGGCGCTGCAGCTGCTGGCGTATCACACGGCGCTGGCGCGCGGTACCGACGTCGACAAGCCACGTAACCTGGCGAAGTCGGTGACGGTGGAGTAAGGCCTGTGCAGCGAGTGCGCGGTTGACGACGCTGCGCCTTCGCTCGGAGACTGTGACGCGCTTTACCGCGACAAAATCCGTTTCAGGAGCTTGTTGGTATCGGGCCCCCGAGAGCGCGCAATGTTTGATGAACACGCGTGGACGTGAATAAGTCTCCTGCTACAGTCGGCTATCCGGGCTCATCGCCCGGCCCGTGTCGACCGACCAGGAGGCTAACGTGCTTAGAATCAAACGTGTTTGCTGCGTGGTGTTATCCGCTGTCGTGCTTTGGCCCGCCGCTGGACAGGCGCGACCGGATTACGCCTATAAAGTGATCCCGCTCGTGCAGTTCACTCCGGGGCAAGGATCCGGAGTGGCCACGATGATCAACAACCGCGGCATGGTATGCGGGCAGTCTGATCTTGGCGGGTTCTGCTGGTACCGCGGCAAGCTGACGCAATTGAAGCCGCTCGCCGGCGACACGTTCGCCTATTCGTTCGGGTTGAACGACAAGAACCAGGTGGTTGGCGTCTCCTATTCGCTTGACCGGCCGCGCCGTGCCGTCATGTTTGTCCAGGGGCGGGCGCGCAGCCTGTCGGTGGCCAGTCACCACCATTCCGAAGCGAACGACATCAACGACCTGGGCCAGATTGTCGGCGGTTTTTCCGACACGATTGGCCAGTCCATGGCTTACGTGTCCTGGCACGGGACGGTGCGCGACCTCGGCACGCTCGGCGGGCCGCGGCGCAACGATGCAGGCTTCGGCATCAACGATCGCGGCCAGATTGTCGGCGACGTGAGCAAGCCCAACACGCCGCCCGAGGTCGGCGCTGCGACCGCTTTCCTGTAGGAGCGCGG
Source organism: Massilia haematophila (assembly GCF_042647645.1). NCBI lineage: Bacteria > Pseudomonadati > Pseudomonadota > Betaproteobacteria > Burkholderiales > Oxalobacteraceae > Massilia > Massilia haematophila. The sequence continues at coordinate 4,192,561 of NZ_JBHRVV010000001.1, forward strand.
TGTCATGCGAGCGCTTCCGACGCCTGCAGGATATGGCAGCCATGCGGTCCGCATCAATCGCTCAGGCCAGACTGTGGGATGGATCGAGCAGATCGGTGGTGATGTCGATGCGCGCCGCGCCGTCATGTGGAAGAACGGCGCCCGTACCACACTGGTGGATGAGCCGTCCGATGCCAGGGGTGTCAATAATCTCGGGCAGGCCGTGGGCGGTGTCTACACGCGTGAGGGCGGGTTCCTGTACACCCCGGGCCGGGGGTCGCGCAACCTGAACGAGCTGATCGATCCCGCGTCAGGCTACCGCCTCATTTACCCACAAGATATTAACGACAGTGGCCAGGTAGTCGGCTACGCTTGCAAGGCCGAGCTCTGCGGCCCGGTTCTGCTCGATCCGGTGCATAAAGCCCGGCGTAGCCACGGTATCGATACCACTTCGGACGCCGCCGGGATCAGGGACGACCGCGAACCGTAGGCGGCCAATACGACCGGAAAACGCCGCCCCGTCTTGGCCGCTTCCTGTTCATCCCATTAAAACAGCGCCGCCACCGTCAGGCTGAGCGCCTGCCGCGTATGCTCCGGCTGCGCGACGGTGCCGAGGAAGGGATTGTCGGCGCTCAGCGCCACGGCATCGCTGCGCGGCACTTTGAGCCAGTCGACACTGCCGCGCAGTTCCAGGCGCGGCGCGGCCGCCGGACGCAGGCTGGCGCCGAGCCGGATGCCGTGCCCGCGTTTGGTGTCGAGCGAGACCGGGTCGATCACGCCGGAAAAAGCGACGTGCATGCGCTCCGGTCCGGAGACGACGAGGGCGGCATCCGCGCCGAGCACGCCGAAGCCCGGTTGCCAGGATTTGCCGACGCCGGCGATCAGCCGCGCCGAGCGGTAGGTTTCGTGCAGCCCGACGCTGCGGCCAGTGCCGGCGATATCGCGTTTCCACCGGTCCAGCTCGAGCGCGGCGCGCAGCGCATAGCCGCCACCCCAGGCATAGGCGGCGCCAAGGCGCACGGCCTCCAGCGTCGTGGCGGTGCGCGAATTGGCTGCCACCCCGGCCTGGGTCTGGCCGCGGTAGGCGATGTCGTCCCGGTACCAGTCGGCGCCGCCGAATACGGTCACGTTGCCGGTTTGATAGGCCGCCGCGAATGCGACGCCGGGCAACCAGCCGGTTTCGCGCACCAGACGATGGCCCGCCGTGTCGTACTCGGCGTGCACCACGCCGCGGCCGCTCAAACCGATGCTGCCCTGCCATTGGGCGCTGGCGCTTGGAAGCAGGCATGCCTGCAGCGCGGCGCCGAGTCCGACGCGAAATAGTAATCTCATGAGTTCCATCAAAAAACATGCCGCCCGAGGCGGCAGGATGGACAAGCCACGCCCGCACAGCGTGGCTTGCCGCCTACAGGGCGATCAGAACGACAGCAACAGGTCGAGCCAGCTGACCGTCGTGGTTTGCGTGACGGCGCCGCTGGCCTTGTCGCTCAGGTCCAGGCGGACACCGGAGATGTTGAGCGTCGTGAGCGTGACCGAGGTCGTTGCGCCGTTGACGACCAGTGCACCGGAACTCGGCATGCTGCCGCCGACGGTCACGAAAGGCTGGATATTTCTGACCGTGTAGGAGAATTGGCCCAGGCCGCCGGTATTGCCGGCCATTGCGAAGGTGGCGGCGCTGGTCACGGTGCCGAGACGGTTGCTGCTGTTCATGGTGAAGTCGCTCAGCGTCCGGGTTGCGACAGTCGTACCGGAACGCTGCTCGGTGGTCTGCAGGGAGCTGCCCGATACCGTCAGCGAACTGCTGCTCGCGCTCATCTGGTTGATCGCGATCTTCATGTCGCCATTCACGCTGAGCGTTTCGCTGCCGCTGGCGATGCTGAAGTTCTGGAAGCGGGTGTCCAGCGTGGCGGACCAGGTCCAGGACTCCATGACATCGCCGCTCACGTTCGAGAAGGTGGCCCTGAAGGTGCCGTTCATCATCTCGCCGTCCTCGACGCAGCGGTTGGCGATCATGACGATGCTGTCGCCGTTGCTCACCTTTTGCTGGTCGCGCAGGTTGGCCTCGAAGGTGATCGAGCCGCCGCCGCTACATGCTTCGGAGATCGATACACCGGTCAGCAGTTGGGCCGCGTCACGGGTATAGGGGCGCTTGACCAGGTCGAGCACCGGTTTCACCGTGCTGATGTTGGCGCGCCCGACGCTGACGCCGGTCAGGATGTCGCTCAGCGAGGACGAAGAATCGTCGATGGCGCTGGCAGCGACGTAGGCATTGGCCGCCACCTTGGTCGAATTGCTGGCGGTGATCGGGGAGAGGGTCGATACCGGGCCTGGGCCCGGGCTCGGGTTCGTCGGCGTGCCGCTGCTGCCGCCACCGCCGCCGCAGGCGGACAGCAGCAGGACCGAGCCGAGGGCCAGGAACAACGTCGTTTTTTGCATGGTTTTCTCTTTTCAGGATTGCTATCGTTATGTGGTTCCAGGCATGGATAGCTTTTTCGGAACCGGCAATGCGGTGTCGACCAGGCCTGGAGGACGGTCGTTTCGATCTGCGTGCTTGGAATGGTGGCGTGTACTGGGGCGTCGGGCTGACGATGCCGGTGTCAAGCCGGAGCGAATGGTAGCGCGTGCCGATGGGAAAAAGACTATCGAATTATCACAATGCAACACTGTGGCTGGACTGCCACGCCAGCGCATGGGGCGCCTGCTGCCAGTGCGCACGCTGGCAGCAGACCGCGCGGCTGCACCGCCTCATTGCAAGGCGGCAGCGTCATCGCCTTCTCAGCGGGAGTCCGCCCCGCCCACGCCGCCCTCGTCCTTCTCGGCCAGGCGCTGGACGGCGCTCTCCCCGGACGCGTCCTTTGTCGCGTCCTGGCGGTCCTGCTCGGGCGCCGTTTGCGCCAAGGTGCCCGGATTGCCGCCGCCGGCAGCGCCACCCATGCCGTTCTGCACGCTGTCGCCGGCGCCCGCCGCACCGCTGGTGCCGCCAGGGATCGGCCCAGTCGCACTGCCGCGGCTGCTCTGCGGCGCGCCTGCCGGCCCGACATTGCTTTCGGGCGAAGCGCTGATGATGCCGCTCTCGCGTGTCGTTCCGGCGCCCGCTCCGCCCGTATATTGTCCGGACATCGCGCCGGCGCCGGCCTCCTGGCTGTTGACGCTTCCCGCAGCGGGACCGGCCAGGCGGTCCAGTCCCTGCCCGTTGCCCAGCCCGCTGCCCACATCGCCGCCGCGGTTGCCCGCGTCGCCACCTTGCGCACCTGCGCCCGGGGAAAGGTCTTTGTTATCGGCCATCATGATTCTCCCAGCATGATTTACATGGCTCGATGGTAGCGCCTCGCCTGGCAGCACCAATCGGCGCGAGCGCTGACGCGGTGTAGGAAGGATCGGACGGCATCTGCTTCGAGGACATGGGATTCCTCATCGTTAACTAGAGGAGATTCTGTTAGGAACATCCCGCGCTCAACCTTGCTACTCGTCAATAATTTATATCGGGCCGCAGGTAACAATGCACTTTTGTCGCATCAGCTTGCGATACGGTGATGAAAAATCTGTCCCCCTTGTTTCGCTGATCAGCTGCTACCTGTTTGCAAGAGGAGTAACAAGTGGTCGAGCTATTCCCTCGCTTTACCCAAGACACTCGCCTTCTTCGCTTCATCACGCCGTTAGGTTCGGACAAGTTGTTGGCCGAGTGCTTACGCGTCGAGGAAAGCCTGAGCAATACTTTTTGCATCGAACTCACGGCTTTATCCACAGACGCATATATCCCACTGAAGTCGCTCCTGGGCGAACCTGTTCTTGTAGAGCTATTGACTGTCTGTTCAGGCATGAAACGGCGCCCATTTCATGGCTATGTAACCTCTGCCCAGTGTATCGGCGCCAATGGCGGCTTCGCCCGTTATAAGCTCACGATCGAGCCTTGGTGCGCCTTTCTGAAGCTTGGACGCGATAGCCGTATTTTTCAGGATAAAACGGTCTTTGACATTCTCGATGCAGTCTTCGGAAGTGCATTTGCCAAGAGCAGGTTGGTCCCAAACTGGCGATTCGACCTTGCCGATCGCAGTCTCTATCCGGTGCGCTCCCTTACTTGTCAGTACCAGGAATCGAATTTCGCGTTTGCAGAGCGTTTAATGCATGAGGAAGGCCTGTTCTATTTCTTCGAGCACGAGCCTGCCAATGGCGACGGTAATTCGGGCAGTCATACACTGGTGGTTGCTGACCATAACCGTGCCTTCAAGCCGAACATTCAAGCAGAAGTGCGCTTCACCCAGTCTGGGGCGGTAATGCATGAGGACAGCATGGATCGCTGGCGTACGGTACAGCGTGCTGTCGTTGGAACAGCCACCATGCGTAGTTGGGATTACCGAACTCGCGGTAACCGTCCTGTTACTGCGGGTACGTATGGACGTAACTCAGAGGATACCGCCTGTCACGACACTCCGGGCGCTTATGCCTACGAAACGCGCGCCCAAGGGCAGCGACTTATCGATAACCAGCTCCAGGCGCTTCAGTTGGCCAAGGAAATTCACCATGGTGCCGGGACAGTGCGTACCTTGGCTGCTGGCACGACATTTGTCCTACGTGGGCAGGCTCATCTGGACCAAGCAAAGGACGACGAGGCGCGCACCTTTGCTGTTACACGGGTGACGCATTTGGCGAACAATAACCTCGACGCTGAACTTCGCTCCACGATTACAAAAGCGCTGGGCGACGACATCAAGCCGGACTTTGGCATCGATCCACGCAAAGAGAGGCATGGGGCGGGAACGATTGGTGGACAGCGTCCTCTCTACCGGAACCGCATTGATGCAATTCGTCGGCAGGTCCCTTATCGCAGCAGCGATGTTGACGGGCATGGGATGCGAATACATCCTCGGCCTACGGTGCTGGGGCAGCAAACTGCCATCGTAGTCGGTCCTCCAGGCGCCGTCATTCACACGGACAGGGACCATCGCATCAAGGTGCAGTTTCACTGGCAGAGAAATGCAGCAAGTAATGACCAAAGTCACAGCCGTCTGACCCATCCAGCTCCTGATGGACAAACAGGCGCGCCAGCCGATGATCGTTCCGGTACGTGGGTGCGGATTGCCACGCCTCTGGCAGCGATTGCTGGAGCCAACTGGGGCGCCGTAGCGGTGCCGCGGGTTGGGAGTGAAGTATTGATCGACTTCCTGGACGGCGACATTGATCGGCCAGTCGTTATCGGAAGTTTGTACAACGGTAGAGGCAAGACCGATGCGCAAGAGAATCAGGCCGCTTACGGTGCCGGCGCAGCGACTGGTAACGCTCCACCGTGGTTTCCCGGAGAAAGCGGCGCGCATGCCCATCCTGCGGTACTCAGTGGGATAAAGACCCAAAGCATGCGCGCTAGCCAGAGCGGCAACGGCGCTTATAACCAACTGGTGTTTGACGATAGTCCGGGCCAACCGCGCATTGCGCTTCAAAGCCACGCGGGTGCGCATTCCGGTACGGCTGAACTCAACCTTGGAAATCTACGCCACCAGGTCGATAACCAACGTCTGCAGCCGGTCGGATTCGGTGCCGAAATCAAGACGAAGCACAGCGTCGGTTTTCGAGCAGGTCAAGGCCTGTTGCTCTCGACTTCAGCTTGTGCCGGCGCTACCGGTAACCAGCTCGAGTCTCGTGAAGCACAGACGCAGATCGAGCAAAGCTGCGCGCTGCAGACAACGATGGCGCAGACGGCCCAACAGCACAATGCGCTACTGGAAGGCGTTACGGATCCGTCCGGACCGGGAACTGCTGCGTTACCTGCGCTCCGCGCAATGGAAGCCACTATCGGCGTCCTTAAGCACACCAACAGTCATGGCGGAACGTCCCCTACTGGCGGCAACGGGCAGGTAGCTGCATATAGCCAGCCACATCTGCAACTCTCCAGCCCGGCCGGTATCGTGGCGGGCACTCCAGGAAACGCAATTTTCACTGCTGGCGTTACGACGAGCATGACTGCTGATCAGGACGTGAATCTTGCGGCACAGGGCAGTGTCTCGCATGCCACAAAAGCCGGTATCAGCCTTTTTACCTACGGAAAAGCTGGCAATAAGAGCAAACCGAACCAGGAAACCGGAGTAAAGCTGCACGCAGCCAGCGGAAAGGTAAGCAGCCAGAGCCAGTCAGGTGCAACCCGGATTACAGCCGACAAGACCATCACCGTAGCCAGTGTCGGCAAGAACGTCGTTATCGCTGCGGACAAGCACGTATTGGTTACTGCGCAAGGGGCGTACCTGAAGCTCGAGGGCGGAAACATCATGCTCCACGCACCAGGCAAGGTCGATTTCAAAGCGACCAAAAAAGAACTGGCAGGGCCGGCGGATGGCAGCATCAGCAAACCTGACTTGCCGAAGGCGAAAGAGATCTACAACGAAGCTTTCGTCATCCTGGACGAGGAAACGAAACAGCCGATGGCGCACGTCCGTTACCGATTGGAGTCTGCCAGCGGTGTCGTGGTGGAAGGATTCACCGATGCGATGGGGCGTACCCAGCGCATCTTCACGCCAAAAATCGAAGAGCTCACCCTGCATCTGCCAAAGGATGAGTGATACCGGCAGTTGAACTGATTCGACAACAGTCCCACGGACCAAGTGATATGAGCGAGACGCTAGCTTCAGTCAAATCGGCACCGACCACGACACCGAAAGAAACCTTTGTAGAGGTTACTCACACGCTCACGGATGGCGTGCTTCTCTACCGTCCGGACGAGAATTCCTTCATCGCCTTGTATCCGGACGAGTGGCTGGCGTGCCGCGTCGATGGGCACCAGAACAAGACCGCCATCGAAGAGCTCCAGGATGCCAACCGCGAAGTCACCGAGAGATCGTTGGCACTGCACGCGTTGCTGGAGCAGCCAAACGCCGCGAAGGCGGAGATTGCACAAGCCAGGAAAGATCTCGACGCCGCCCTTAGCACACTGGCGCAGAAAAGCGAAGCAGCGAAACAGCGTGTGCAGGCACTCGTTTCGCAGAAAGTGGACCCCAAAAAACTGGTCGAGCTTGTTCCGATGACGATGAAGCGCATCGAGGGACCAGTGCACACGCCCATTTATGTCAATGCCCAGCGGTTGCAAACGGCACTTGCTGACCGTCGTGTTTATCTTGTGAATGGTCCTGCCGAACGAAGAAAGCCGCCGCGAGAAAAGCTTTTTAACGGCACGCAGCTGAATACGACCGAAGTCCGGAACCGCATCCTGAATCAGGTACAGGACAGAGCCAAGTTCAGCAAGAAGTGGAAATTGGCGCCCAAGGACGCTGATCAGTTCAGCGGCATTTTGACCGAGTGGGCAAAGGTCATGGGGACGAGCGCCACTGCCTGGCTGGAACGCAGTCAACAGGAAGTCGTCGAGGGCATCTTCGCTGCAGAGACCAGCGATCCAAATAATCCCTATCGCAATATTGACGTCAAACCCGAGGCGCAATTCCTGCGTTGGTCGGCAGGTGCCGGCGCCGAGGCGACCTTCATGCCCTTCCAGGGAAATTTGCACGATGGGCGCGATACGAACTGGAAGCAGCGTTTCAAGCGCGGGGCGAAGGCCGCCCAGTTCAGCATCAAGGCGAACGCGGCAGCCTCTTTCGCTGTAGGTGAGGCCAAAGTGGCGACGACGCTTTACCTGCCACATGCGGCCGGTTGGCATCTCGAAAATGAGCTACTTGGGCATCCTCTTAACTTCGGGTATTTCCGGGTGCGCGGGGACCTTACGTTGTCTGCACTGGCCGGCGCCAGCCTGGCGCTGGAAGCTGGGGCTGCGTTGATGATCACAGGCGACAAACAAGGCGTACGGGGCACGCCGCCAAATCAAGCAGGCGCGAAAGCGAAGGTTGGAGCAAAGGGGAAAGTCGACGTTTTTGCTGGGCTGAAGGAATCGATCGACCTGGCAGGAGCCCTGCAATGGCTCAGTCCTGAAGGGATAATCGATCCGAAAGGGCCGAAGAAGCCTGATCCGAATAAGGCCATTGCGGCTTACGCCGATGTCGCGAAAATCAGTGTGGGTGTCAGCGCAATTCAAGGACTTGCCGCAACCCTTGGTTTTCAATGCGATTATCGTGACGGAAGATTTGTGATTGCAGCCAAGGCCGGCGCGTGTCTAGGCCTGGGCGGGGCAGGGAGCGTGGCCTGTGAAGTCGGCGCAGCGCAAATTGGTCAATTTTTCATGTGTATAGCTCACCAGCTGAAACAAGCTGATTATAAAAAGATGGTAGAGGCAATGCCGTCCACGGCATTTGAAATTTTCAATAAAATATTATATTTGCATACTGTTACTGGTAAGTCGATAGAAAATTATGTAGGAGTTAAAGCCAAGGCTATTGATGACACATATAGAGACGTAGTGAGTAGTATATCCAACAACGGCGAACAACTAATAAAAATGGTAGAGAGGCAACTAAGATCAGGATGGGGGTGGTATGCGTATATGCCTCCGGAATCGCGCGGTGCTCTTATAAAGAGTATAGCTGATGCATATGTTCAACAAAAGAATCCAGGAAATCTGGAGCTTAAAACCTCAGCTTCTTATTCGATTAACGAATTGTTATCAACAATTCAGTCAAATGGTCAGCTATTTAATACTCTGGATCGAGTCAATCTCGCATTTGGGGATGAATCAGGTCGCAATCAGGGAATACAGTTAATTAATTCAATTGTTTCTGGAACTAAGTTCGACAGTTGTATTGATCGCTGTACAATGCAGCTAGCAACAGCGACTCCATTGTTAGGTAGAGCTTTTCTTCGTAACGACGAGCCCGATTTTCGCGTTGCACAATTTCCACTGCATAATTCTGCTTATAATACTGCTTAACGCTGAGTGTAAATATTTTTGACAACACATCGGAAAGTGTCGCTTCTATATCCTGAGTACTGTGGAAAGGGAACTAAGACTTCTTCGAATCCGATTCCTCGTGGATAAGTGGTGCGCATGGGCTGTGGATCGCCCGAGGTTCGCATGAAGACCATGGCTGCGATTTCAGCGGACCCTTCGACGCTTCCTCGTATCACCTTTTTGGTACCGGATTTGGGACCGGAAGGATTTTTCGCAGGTGAGACCTTGTAGTAGTTCTCACTAAACCAGTCATTCACCCATTCCCCAGTGTCTTCAGACATGCCATACAAGCCGGCAGGATTCGGAGGAAAACTGCCGACATCTGGGATCGGGGGTTGTTTCTCTTCATACATCCACTTTTTCGGAAAATTTCGCCCTCTTTCGATTTTCCCGTTATCTGTGGCGAATAACATCTTTTTGCCTCCGGAGCGCGCTGCATATTCCCATTGCGCCTCTGTAGGCAGATCGAAAGGAAGCTTGGTTAAGCGGCCCAGCCATTCGCAGTAGGCTTTCGCACCATACCAGCTGACCCCAGCTGGTCGCTTCGGTGCGCGGTCTTCCATATCGTTCGCGCGCATGGCGATTCGTTCGTTCCCAGTCGCATCGGTGAAGACATCAAAATCCTCATACGTAACCTTGTAGGCCATCATCGAAAACCCATCCAGCGTCACCTTGTGTACAGGCCGACTATGCGCATCGAAATCGTAGGGAACGCCGTGCTCATTGCCCCAGTCTCCCATCTCGAAGGTGCCGCTCTTGAGCGGCCGGAGAGAACGCTTTACTTTTGCCAGCAAAGCCTGAACACGTGCTTCCAGCTCTGGAGATGAACTCGAACTCTTGTGTCCTGGGACCTGTTCTACTGATTCAGCAAGAGCATGCAGGGCGCTAAACACGAACAATGCAGCAAACTTGGAGGCGGTTCTCATGAGTAGACTTTGCCGAGACGAAGGTGGAGTGAGCGGGACAATGTGGGTTGTAGCGGATCTTGCTGCGCGTGCGATCAAGACCCGGATGCAGCCGGCCTGACAAGAACTGCGTGACCGAGTTCGGGATCGTCATTGCTCATGTAGAGGGCAGGTTTTCCTTTTTCGAGTGCGTAATGCCGTGCCAGCGCCAGCGCTGTGACGAATGGGACAGCACCACAGCTTCCGCAGCTTGATCCGACGCTTGCAACGTCGGCTGTGCTGTCAAGCTGCGGCATCGCGGTTGATGTGAATCCCATCAGCTCCTGCATGTTTTGACCGCGGTGGCTGGCATCGCCAACCACCATGCCAACGTCTGCCATGGCGATGGAAGCGCTTTTCACGGCACGCGTCACCAATTCGTCGAGGAAGCCGGGATCGGCGCGGTTGCTGCTGCTTGAAGACTCGCGCTTCGCTTCCACCATCGGATCGAGCAGTGTGTAGACCGCACCTTCGATCGACTGAGCCTGGCGCAGGTCGGTCAGCAGAAAGCCAGCTGCTCCCTCTCCAGGAACGAATCCTTGTGGCCGGGAGGGGATAAATAGCTTTCCTTGCTCTGCCCATTCATCAACCGTTGTCTGGTCGATATTGGAACCGCACGCAGCCACGATCGCTGCCAGTCGGGCGTTGGATGTGGACGTGTCGAGCGCAAATCGCTCCAGCATGTTGGTTAGTGCGGATTCGGCGGGTCTACACGGCCCATCCATGCAAGTCACGTCCTTGGACGGCAAGCCCGCCTGTGTTGCGATATGTTTGAACCACATTTGCGCAGCACTATGCTGTTCCGCAGTCCAGTCAGCGGGCAGGATCGGGATCAAGCGCAACTGTGGTGCGCTACCTTCGGCAGAGCACAAATCCGATATGGCATGCCACGCCAGATCCCGCATGACAGCTGTGCCAAGGACGAGCGCACGGTACTGGGCTTCGCCGAAAAGAGACTCCGGTACGTTGTTCCGGGTTTGCCATTCCCGAATCTCTTCCTGAAGCGCTTTGTCGTTGGCGTCGTCGCGGCGCGCGCACGTAAGAGGAAACCCTTCGTCGTCTACCAGTTCCTTGTCCAGGTCTGGTTGCGCTTTGTTCGTCGCAATGACTGCAGCAAGCTCTTCGGCAGAGGAACCATGGGGGCACCGGAGTGCTGCCGCAAGAATGGCGAGCGGTGGAGTGGATGGGGTTGCTGGAGCAGCCTGAGCCTTTACCGGCGATGCGGCGGCAGTGGCCGCGATAACACCGCGTGACGGTATGGCTTTTTTTCCGAGCCAGAGCGCCAGGAGCAATCCTGATGGTAGTGCCAACAAGCCCAGCACCAAGTCGCTCATGCCGGGAGTATTGTCGCTTGTACGCCAGTACCAGATTGCGCCTCCCCAGCATGCAGCCAGGACGAATACGGCGGCGATACCGCTTTTGATCCAAACAGGCTTTGCACGCCCTGCTTCCATGGTAGACGAGGTCATCGGCGCGATCTCAAATGTTGTCGATCGTCGTTTGCTGGCCCGCGATCAGCGTGGCGCCGCAAGCCGTCTTGTCACCGTGCCGGGCAGCCGGTTTGCCATCGACAATCAGGGTCGAGTCACCGCTGGCAATGGGATTGGGGCCATGTTTTGGGCAAACAGTCTTGTCGCCCATCCGTGCGATTGGTACACCATCGATATCGCTATGCGGCGATGCCTCGATAACGCTTCCGCCGTGGGACGTCTTGTCGCCGAGTCGGATCAGTGCTCCAGCCATGAATCATCTCCTCGAATGAAATCTCAGCAATGTGTGGGAAAGGCTACACGCGCATGCATCATGCCGCCACCGCCAGCAACTCCAGCCGCAATTCCTTCATCCCGGCCGGCACGTAGATCGAGATCGACTGCGCCTTGATCATGCGCTCGTACATCTGCCCTTTCGCCTCCAGCAGGAAGTAGCAGGTGTCGGGCCGCACGGGGACGGCGGCCGGCAGTTGCGGCGTGTACTGCAGGCGCACGCCCGGCAGCGCCGAGAGCACGAATTTCTCGACGTCGTCCGGGGCGCCGACCTTGAAGCGCAGCGGCACGACGTCCACCAGTTCGACCGCGGGAACGTCGGCGCCGACCGCGATGTAGAAGGTGGTCTTCTCGTCGATCTTGCCCGAGTCGAGCATGCCGATGTGGTAGCAGGGCCGGTGTTCGTTGAGGGCGATGGCGAAGTACTTGGACGAGATCACGGTGTCGAGCAGCTCGCGGATGATCTGGTGCAGTGTCGTGAAACCGGGGCCGGGATCGGCGTGCTGGTAGGGAGGCAGGTCGGCCAGGGTCCAGCTCTTCGAGAAGGTCATCAGGCGTCCCGCTACACCCAGCAACTGCTCGTACAGCCGCTCCGGATGCAGGGCTGGATGATGAAAATGGTGGGTCAGCTCGGCGTAGGCGGCGCTGGCCGTGTGCAGCAGCCAGAACGAACTCATGTCGCCCGAGCGGAACTCGATCACGTTCTTGCTCGGCTCGCGGTGGTGGCCATACAGGGCGCTGACTTTCGCCTGCAGCGCGTCGAGCAGGCGCCGCAGTTGCTGGAACAGCGGCGGCGCGGCGGCCACCGTCAGGCTCGGCGGCACGAAGGCCGGGTCGAGCTCGAAGCCGCCGGTGCTGGCGCGGCGCAGGCGCAGCAGCGGAAAGTGGACGTAGGCATCGCGTGGCTCGCATTCCGAGACCAGGCGCACCGATTTTTTCAGGTAGGCCAGCTGCACCGGCGCGGCGCCGGTGTACAGGTCGGGCGTGTCCTGGTTGGCCTGGACGAAACGCGCCGTGTTCGAGGCCTGGCCCGGCTGGGTGAAATTCCCGCTGAAGGGTTTCAGTCCCGGCAGCGCCACGTAATACGTCACGCTCTGCTGCGACTGCGCCAGCAGGCTCAGGTCGATCGCATCGGGCAGCTCGTCGGCGCCGGGCGCGTCGACCAGGTCGCCGTCCTGGAAGCGCACCGCCAGCTCGACGATGCGCAGCACGTTGCTGGCCAGCGCCTCGCGGTCGACCTGCAGGCGCTCGACGCCCCAGGCATAGGGGTGGACCGCCTTGATGCCCTTCTGCAGGCAATGTTCGTGGTATTCGTCCTGGCGCTGGAAATGTTGTGGGCGTAACAGGAGGCCTTCGCCCCAAAGTACTTTGCTGCTCATTCGGCATCCTCGGCTATTGGTTGATATGGGCCAAACTTTTCTCAAGGAACAATAACAACAGGCAGAAGTTGCCTATGTGAAGTTGCTCAAACGTTTGCGCTGCGCAACGTGGCACCATGCGGTTTGCTTCGAACCGGCGACGCTTGAAAAGGAGTAGCGATGAAAGGTTTTACGCCTGGATTATTCGACCGGCTGCTGGGCATGCCGGTCCGCGCGGGCGCCAATCCGCGCGCGCTGCTCGAGGACATGAAGGACATGGTGGCGCGCGATCTCGAAGCCCTGCTCAACACGCGCTCGGTGTTCCCCGCGGAGTTCCTGAAGCCCTATCCGGAATGCGCCGATTCCATCGTCAGCTACGGCTTGATCGATTTTGCCGACCTGTCGCTGTCGAGCCCGACCGACCGCGCCCATATCTGCGCCTGCATCGAAAGCGTCATCGCGCGCCACGAGCCGCGCCTGAAAGACGTCAAGGCCTCGCTCGAGCTGCGGGCCAACAGCGTCAACCGGCTCGATTTCGCGATCACCGCCCTCTTGATCGTGAATGCGGCGCAGGAGACGGTGAACTTCGATGCCGTGTTGCAGCCGTCGACCTTGAGCTACAGCATCAGCAAAGCGGGCCGCGCCGCGCCTGCGGGAGCCTAAGTTGGAACAATTACTGCCGTATTACGAAAGCGAGCTGGGCTACCTGCGCCGCAACCTGCGCGAATTCGCCGAACGCTATCCGAAGATCGCCGGCCGCCTCCTGATCAGCGGCGAGGTCTGCGAAGATCCGCACACCGAGCGCATGATCGAGGCCTTTTCCCTGCTCAACGCCCGCATCGCCAAGCGCCTCGACGACGACTACCCGGAATTCACCGAGGCCTTGTTCGACGTGCTGTATCCGCATTACCTGCGGCCTTTTCCCTCGTGCTCGATCGCGCGCCTGGACACCGAGGGCGCCCAAGGCGGCGCCAGCGTCATCGCGCGCGGCACGCAACTGAACACGCGCCCGATCCGCGGCGCCGCCTGCACCTTCCGCACCGTGTATCCGGTGACCCTGGCGCCGCTCGCCTTCAGCCACGCCGGTTTCGATGCCATCGTCAGCCCGCCCGACGCCGTGCGCCTGCCCGCCGGCGTGAGCAGCTGCCTGCACCTCACCCTGAACAGCACCCGGGACGGCGCCGCGCCGATCCAGGCCCTGCCCGCGCTGCGCGTCTTCATCGACGGCGAACCCTCGTTCTGCGCGGCGCTGCGCGATGCGCTGTTCATGCGCGGCCTGGCCGCCTGGGCCGAGGCCGACCACAACGGGCGCTGGGTGGCGCTCTCTTCCATTCCGGTCAAGGCCGCCGGCTTCGAGGAAGACGAGGCCTTGATCGATTTCCCGGCCCGTTCGCACGCGGCCTACCGCCTGCTGACCGAATACTTCTGCTTTCCCGAGAAATTCAATTTTTTCGATATCGACCTGGCGGCGATGGCGGCGGTCCTGCCGCCGGGCGCGCGTTCGATCACCCTGCACCTGGGGATCAAAGGCATCCGCGCCGATTCGAACACGGCGCGCATGCTTTCGACGCTGTCGACCAACAATGTGCTGCTCGGCTGTACGCCGGTGATCAACCTGTTCCGCCAGCGCGGCGAGCCGATCCGCCTGACCCACGCCAGCGCCAGCTACCCGGTGCTGGCCGATGCGCGCCGCGCCTTTGCCTACGAGATCTATTCGATCGATTCGGTGAACCTGGTGCGCCAGACGCCGCAGGGAGAAACCGTCGTCGAGTTCCGCCCCTTTTATTCGCTGAAGCATGCGCAGACGCCGGAGCAGAACGGCCACTACTGGGCGATGCGGCGCGACGAAGAGCTGATGGAACGCAGCCCGGGCTTCGAGGCCCAGATCTCGATCGTCGACATCGACTTCGACCCGGCCGCGGTCGAGACCGATACCCTGAACATCGACCTGACCTGCAGCAACCGCGATTTGCCGTCCCTGCTCGGCTACGGCCAGCCCGGCGGCGACTTGTTCCTCGAAGGCGGCTCGAACCTGCGCGCGATCGCCTTCCTGCGCAAGCCGACGCCCTCCTACCGCTTCGCGCACGGGCGCGGCGCCCACTGGCGCCTGATCTCGCACCTGTCGCTGAACCACCTGTCGCTGGCCGACGGCGGCATCGATGCCTTCCGCGAGATGCTGGCGCTGTACGACCTGCCGCGCTCTCCCTCCTCGCAGCGGCAGATCGGCGGCATCGCCGACCTGGCCCAGCATGCGGCCACGGCCTGGATGTCGGGCAACCCTTTTACCTGCCTGGTGCGCGGCGTCGAGGTGCGCTTGAGTATCGACGAGGAAGCCTTTGTCGGCAGCGGCATCCACGCGTTTGCCCACATCGTCGAGCGTTTCCTGGCGCTCTACGTGCACGCCAACAGCTTTACCCGGCTGGTGGTCGTCTCCAACAAGAACGGTGAGGAACTGCTCTCATGCACGCCACGAAGCGGCGATTCGAGCCTGCTGTAATCGAACGGCTGTTCCGCGAACCCTACCGCTTCGAGTATTTCCAGGCGGTGCGCGTGCTCGAGCTCTGGCTCAAGCGCAGCGGTGCGCCGCCGCGGCAGATGGTCGCCGACTTCCTGCGTTTCCAGAACTCGACCTCGCTGCGCTTCCCGGCCAGCCAACTGGAGGCTATCCAGACCGAGCCGCGCGACATTGCGCGCGACGCCGCCTCGCTCGGGGCCGCGCTGGCCGCGAAGCAGCTGAAGTACGTGCGCCTGACGCCCTCCTTCATGGGGCTGCTGGGCGGGAACGGCGTGCTGCCGGCGCACTACACCGAGCGCATTGCCGAGCACCTGTTCAACGAGAAGGACGAGGGCGCGCGCGCTTTCCTCGACACCTTCTCGAACCGCTCGCTGGCGCTGTTCTATGCGGCCTGGCGCAAGTACCGGCTGGCCTTCCAGTACCAGCTCGACGGGCAGGATGCCTTCCTGCCGCTGCTGCTGTCCCTGGCGGGCCTGGGCAATGCCTCGCTGCGCAAGCGCCTGTCCAGCCGCGCGGATGGCGCCGTGCTCGACGAATCGATCGGCTACTTCGCCGCGTCGATCCGGCACCGGCCCACCTCGGCCGTGCAGCTGGCGCGCGTACTGTCGGAATACTTCGGTCACCCGGTGCAGGTCGAGCAATTCGTCGGGCGCTGGTACGAGGTGCCGCTGGCCCAGCAGACCGCGCTCGGCGGCAATATCGGCGTGCTCGGCAAGGATGCGATCGCGGGCGGACGCGTCTGGCAGCGCGACCTGCGCCTGCGCCTGGTTGTCGGGCCGCTCGACCACGCCGGTTTCACCGCCTTCCTGCCCGGCGGGATGGCGGCGCGCGCATTGAAAAGCCTGCTGGCGATGTTCACCGGTGTCGTGCTCGAATACGAAGTCGAACTGGTGCTGCGCGCGGCCGAGGTGCGGCCGGTCACGATCTCGACCACCGGGACGCTGGGGCGCCTCGGCTGGGATGCCTACCTGGTCGAGGGCCCGCAGGAGCAGGACCGCCGCGACGTGCGCTACGACCTGCTTGCCGGCTGAGCCGCGCATGGTCGAGGCGGCTTGGCCGTGTCTCGCACGAGCGCGACGGGCATCCGCCCGGATAAGCAAAATCGTCAAATTCAGCAAGCGCATATCTGCCCGGTTTCACGTGAAACCAACAGTTACCGTAAGATATCATGTATTCTTATAATTGCTAAATCACCAGCATTTTCATGCTACTTAAGCAAGAAAAATAGTATTTTATTGCTATAAAATACATAAAATGAGGAAAAATTAAACTTCTTGGCGATGCTGCATCCGACGACTCCGCGCCAACGCAAGCTGATCGAGTATTTCGGCGCGAACGCCCATTCCCGCCTTCTCTGGAACGGGCGGGGATGATGAGATATCATATTTGTAATAACCAATAATTAAAAGGAACAATGTGATCGTCGGAATCGATCTGGGCACGACCAACAGCCTGGTCGCGGTATGGGAAAACGGTGCGCCGCGCCTGATTCCGAACAGCCTGGGCGACGTCCTGACGCCTTCCTGCGTCAGCGTCGACGACGATGGTTCGATCCTGGTCGGCCGCGCGGCGCGCGAGCGCCTGCAGACCCATCCCCAGCACAGCGCGGCGAATTTCAAGCGCCTGATGGGCAGCGACAAGACGCTCATGCTCGGCAAGCGCGCCTTTCGCCCCGAGGAGCTGTCGGCCCTGATCCTGCGTTCGCTGAAGGAAGACGTTGAAGCCGCGCTCGGCCAGCCGGTGCTGGAGGCGATCATCACCGTGCCTGCGTATTTCTCCGACGCCCAGCGCAAGGCCACGCGTGCCGCCGGCCAGCTCGCAGGCCTGAAGGTCGAGCGCCTGCTGAACGAGCCGACCGCGGCGGCGCTGGCCTATGGCATCCACCTGCGCGACAGCGAATCCAAATTCCTCGTCTTCGACCTCGGCGGCGACACCTTCGACGTGTCCGTGCTCGACTTGTTCGAGAACGTGATGGAAGTACGCGCCTCGGCCGGCGACAACCACCTGGGCGGCGAGGATTTCGTGGCGACCCTGGTCGAGCGCTTTTACGACGCCGCCCAGGTTCCCGCTTCGCTGCGGCGCGACGCGCGCTTCGTGCAGCGCCTGCATGCCCAGGTCGAACAGGCCAAGCGGAACTTGAGCGAGGCGCCGCAAGCGACCGTGCGCGTCGGCGACGGCCAGACCGACTACGTCATGGAACTCGACGAGGCGGCGCTGGAAAAGAGCTGCGCCACCCTGCTGGCGCGCCTGCGTCATCCGGTCGAGCGGGCATTGCGCGACGCGCGCCTGCCGATCGCCGAGCTCGACAATATCGTGCTGGCCGGCGGCGCCACGCGCATGCCGACCGTGCGGCGCATGGTCGCGCGCATGTTCGGGCGTTTCCCTGCCTGCGACATCAATCCCGACGAGGTGGTCGCGCTGGGCGCCGCCGTGCAGGCCGGGCTGAAGATGAACGACGCCGCCCTCGACGAGGTCGTGATGACCGACGTCGCACCGTATTCGCTCGGCACCGACACCGCCATCAGCCTCGACGGCGGCGGCATGTCGCAGGGCCACTTCGATCCCATCATCGAGCGCAACACCGTGATTCCCGTGAGCCGCGTCAAGCGCTACTACCCGGTGCAGGACAACCAGGCCGTGGTCGAGCTGAACATCTTCCAGGGCGAAGCGCGCATGGCGGCCGACAACATCAAGCTGGGCCAGCTGAAGATCAAGCTCACGCCGGCACCGCGCGACGAGAACCCGGTCGACGTGCGCCTGACCTACGACGTCAACGGCCTGCTGCAGGTGGAGGCAACGCTGGTGCGTACGGGAGAAGTCCACACCCTGGTCATCGAGGGTAATCCGGGGCTGCTCAGCGAGCAGGAAATCGCCCGGCGTTTCGCGGCGCTGTCGGAACTGAAGATCCATCCGCGCGACCGCATGGAGAACCGCACCCTGCTGGCGCGTGGCGAGCGCCAGTACCAGCAGTTGCGCGGTGCGGCGCGCGAGGAACTGGGCCAGCAGATCGTGCATTTCGAGCGCGCACTCGAATCGCAGGACCGCCACGTCATCGCACCCGCGGCCGACAGGTTCCGGCAAGTGCTCGAGTATTTCGAGCACCAGAGCTTCCTGCTGCCCGAAGACTGAAGAATGGACGGAACCCACGACTTCCTGCTCGCGCTCGGGCTGGACGAGACGGCCGGCGTGCGCGAGGTGCGCCGCGCCTATGCGCGCAGGCTCAAGCAGATCGACCAGGGCCTGGACCCGGCCGGTTTCCAGGTCCTGCGCGACGCCTACGAAACCGCGCTGGCCTGGGCCGAATACCGCGAGCGCGAGGCGGCGCAGGAGAGCGGGAACACAGAGGCAATGACCGACGTTCCCGCGCCGGAACCCGTATCCGCCGCCGTGCCGGCAGGCTCGCCGGAAGCGCCGCCCGAGCGCACACCGGCGCCAGCCGCTGCATTGGTGGCCGTAGCGGAGGCCGTACCGGAGCCCGCGCGGGGGCCGGCCATGGCATCGGCGCCTCCCGACCGGCCGCAGGAAGAACAGCTGGCCGCCCTGGTCTTCGAACGCCTGGGCCAGGGCGCGGCCGAACTGGCCGAACAGGGCCGCCTCGGCGATCCGCATGCCTGGCGCGCACTGCTGCTGGCGCGGCTGGGCGACGCGGAGCTCGACAACATCGCCGCGCGCACGCTGTTCGAGGAACGCATCGTGCACGTGCTCGGCCACGGCTGGTATCCGGGCAACGAGGCCCTGTTCCCGGCGGCCGTGGACGTGTTCGACTGGGCCGCGGACCGGCGCCGGCTGGCGCTGTTCGGCTATACCGGCAATCTGCTGAACCAGGCCATCGACGAGCGCGCGCTGTTCGATACCCAGCCGCCGGTGAAGCGCGGCGTGCAGGAGCGCATCGCCGCGATCCTGCGCCGTCCGGAACCGGCCAGCGTGCAGGAAGTGCTCGACTACATGGACGAGCTGGAGAACATCGAGCTGCGCTTTCCGGCGCTGCTGGCCGTGGTCGCCGATACCGGCAAGATCGAACACTGGCGTACGGTCCATGCCGAGCACGCCGTCGACGACGAGCCGGCGCCCGGCACCAGTACCCGGGAACGCCTGGCGCGCTGGTTCGTGTACCTGGTGTTCTTCTTTGTCGCTTTCTTCGTGTTGCACGCGCTGTACGACATGGCGGGCAAGCCGGCGTCCGCGCCGTCCCCGCCGCCCGCAGCGCCCGCGCCGCCGCCGATCCAGCCCAGCGCGCCACCGCCACCGGAACTGCTGAGGCAGCATCTGGCGCCCTTGGGCTATACGCCGACCCGTGCCGGCACGCTCTCGGTCTCGTACGACGTGTTCCTGCTCGACGACGGCACGGTGAATGCCACCGACATGATCGAGCCATCGTCGGGCGATCCGGATTACGACATGGCGGTCGCGCGCGCGATCCTCGACGCCAAGCCGTTTCCGCCAGACGTGCCGCGCGTGTTCCGGATCACCGTGTCGGGAAGCAGCGCGCCCGCGCAGCCGCAGCCGCCGGCGGCCGAGCCGCGCGCACGCGCCCGGCCGGCTGCCGTTGCTCCGATCGATGCGCCGGCCAGTGCCGGGAAAGCGCCGCCGACCCAAGCACCGCCGGCCCAGGCGCCGGAACTGCCCGCAACGGTGCCAGCGGCGCCGGCAGAGGAATCGGCCTAGACGATCCCGCCATTCACCCGCAGCGTCTGCCCATTCACCCACTCGCCTTCCGGCCCGACCAGGAAGGCGACCGTATTCGCGATGTCCTCAGGGGTGCCGAGGCGCTCGAGCGGCGCGGCGTTCGCCAGGCGTTCGACCAGCTCGGCCGGCTTCCCATCCAGGAGCAGCTCGGTGGCGGTCGGTCCCGGCGCCACGCACATCACGGAGATGCGCTTGCCGCGCATTTCCTTGGCAAAGATGTTGGTGAAGGTTTCGATCGCCGCCTTGGCGCCGGCGTAGACGGCGTAGCCCGGCATCGCGAGAGCGATGGCGCTGGTGGAGAAGTTGACGATGCGCCCGCCGTGGCGCAGGCGCGTGGCCGCCAGGCGCAGCATGTGGAAGGTGCCGCGCGTGTTGATCGAGAAGATGCGCTCGTAGAGCGCATCGTCGGTGTCGGCCAACATCGTGGTGCCGGGCTGGATCACGCCGGCGTTGTTGATCACGACGTCGATCTGGCCGAAGGCTTGTTGGGCCTCGTCGAACAGGCGCCCGGCGTCGCCTGCCTGGGCCACGTCGGCCTGGATCGCGACGGCGCGCCCGCCCGCGGCCGCGATCTCTGCCACCACCGCGTCGGCATCCGACGCGCGGCTGGCGTAGTTCACCACGACCGCATAGCCGTCGCGCGCCAGGCGCAGGGCGATCGCGCGCCCGATCCCGCGCGAGGCGCCGGTGACGATCGCCGCTTTTCCGTTTGCTGCGTCTGCCATTTTTTTCTTCCCTTTAGTTCCAGCGCCCCGCGCGCCCGCCGATGCTGTAGCGGCCGGCGCCCAGCAGGATCAGGGCCACGGCGGCAAAGAAGAACATGCCCTGCAGTTCCAGCTCCCAGCCGCCGGTGGCGCTCAGGGCGAACAGCTGCGCGGTGTGCACCAGCAGCACGGCGACGATCATGTTGCCGGCAACGATCAGCGCGCCCAGGCGCGTCCACAGGCCGAACACGATCAACAAGGGCGCGATCACTTCGCCGACGTAGACCAGGTAGCCGATCGCTTCCGGCAATCCCAATTTTTGCAGCGCACCGGTGACGAAACCGATGCCGCCGACCAGCTTGGCGATACCGTGCAACAGCAGCATCAAGCCCAGTGCCAGGCGCAGCACCAGCTTGCCGAGGTCATCGTAACGAGACAGCGTTGCAGCATCGATTGCTTGCGTTTCCGTTCTCATGTCGTGCTCCCGCGAACGTGGACACCATGCGTGTGTACAACAGTATGCGCCGTATGGGCAGCGCGTTGCGCACGCATCAACAACACCCTGCGGCGCATCGGACAGGCCGGTGCGCCGGCTTGACACTGCTTACGGACCGCCGGCCAGCACCTTGTCCGGCGTGATCGGCGTGCTGCGGATACGCTTGCCGGTGGCGTGGAAGATCGCGTTGCTGATCGCCGCCGGCACGCTGACGATGCCGATCTCGCCCACGCCCTTGGCGCCCAGGCGGCTGACGATGCGGTCGTCCTCTTCCACGAAGATGACGTCGACGTCGTGGATGTCGGCGTTCACGGCCACGTGGTACTCGGACAGGTTGTGGTTCATGAAACGGCCGTAGCGGTGGTCGGTATGGCTTTCCTCGTGCAGCGCCTGGCTGATGCCCCAGACCACGCCGCCGACGATCTGGCTGCTCGCTGTCTTGGTGTTCATGATGCGCCCGGCGGCGATCGCGCTGACCACGCGCGTGACGCGCACCACGCCGAGCTCCTCGTCCACCCGCACCTCGACGAACACCGCCGAGTGCACCATGCGCCGGTATTTGCGCTGTTTGAGCATCTGCGGCAGCATCAGGTACTTTTCCTCGAGACGATCGTGGCCGCTGCGCTCGACGATGGTGGCGAGCGACACCCAGGTCGACGGGTCGCGCTTCAGGCGCAGCGCGCCGTCGACGAATTCCACGTCTTTCAAACGCTTGTCGCGGAACGGAGAATCGGCGGCCGATTGGGCGTAGCGCAGCAGGGTCAGGCGCAGCTTGTCGCAGGCGCCGGCCACCGCCGAGCCGACGGTCGCCACGTGCGAGGAGCCGCCTTCGACCGGCGCCGCCGGCAGGGTCGAGTCGCCCAGCTGGAACGTGACGCGCTCGAGCGGCAGGCCCATGGCTTCGGCGGCGATCATCGCCATCACGGTATAGGTGCCGGTGCCGATGTCGCTGGCCGCGCTCGACACCACCAGCCTGCCGTCGGCATGCATCACGGCGCTGGCGCGCGCGAACATCTGCATCGCATCCCAGGCGCCGGTCGCCATGCCCCAGCCGACCAGTTCCGAGCCCTCGCGCATCGAGCGCGGTTCGAGCGTGCGCTTGTCCCAGCCGAAGCGCTCGGCGCCCTGCTCGTAGCAGGCGCGCAGTTCCTTGCTCGAATACGGTTTGTCGTCGGCCGGGGAGCGCTCGGCATAGTTCTTCAGGCGCAGCGCGAGCGGGTCCATGTGCAGTTTATACGCCAGCTCGTCCATCGCGATTTCGAGCGCGACCATGCCGTGGGCCGCGCCCGGCGCGCGCATGTCCATCGGCGTGTAATGGTCGACGCTCACCAGCTTGTAGCCGAGCTTGATGTTGTCGCAGGCGTACAGGAGCCCGGACCAGTTCACCACGACCTCGACGTAATCCTCGATCTTCGAGGTTTCGCCGATCGCCTCGTGCATGATCGAGGTCAGGGTGCCGTCCTTTTCGGCCGCCAGCTTCACGTACTGCACGGTTTCCGGGCGGTGGCCGAAAGTGAACATCTGCTGGCGCGTCATCATCACGCGCACCGAGCGCTTCAGCTTGAGCGACGCCATCACGGCCAATGTGAGCTGGTATTGCGGGCGCAGGCCGGAACCGAAGGCGCCGCCAACATACGGGTTGCGCACCGTGACCTTGTGCTTCGGCAGGCCGAACACGTGCGAGACGTACCAGCGGCTGTTCTGCGAGCTTTGCGTCTTGTCGTAGATGGTCAAGTGGCCGTCCTCGCCGCGGATCACGGTCGAGGCGAACAGTTCGAGCGGATTGTGATGCTCGACGCCATGGTGGAACTCGGCTTCGACCTTCACCGGAGCCGCCTTCCAGGCCTTCTCGGCGTCGCCCTTTTCCGGCGGCGGCGGTTCGAAACCGGCGCGCAGCCCCGTCGGCTTGTAGGCGCGGTCGAGGTTCGCGGTCATGCGCGTGTCGTGGCCCTCTTCGTCCTCGTGGTAGTACACGCGCACCAGGGCGGCGCCGCGCCGCGCGGCCTCGAAGCTGTCGGCCAGCACCAGCGCCACGGGCTGCCCGTTGTAGATCACCCGGTCGTCGTAAAACGGCTTGAAGGGCGAGCCGGGCGGCGCCGTCATGTCCTTGTAGTGGATGTCGAAGGAACGCATCTTCGGGCGGTTCAGGTGGCTCATCACCTCGACCACGCCCTCCAGCGCCATCGCCTCGGCGTCGTCGATGGTCACGATGCGGCCCTTGGCCACCGTGCTGCTCACCACCACGCCGTACAGCAGGTCGGGCGCGAAGTGTTCGGCAGCGTAGCGGGCTTCGCCCGTCACTTTCGCGCGGCCGTCGATGCGCGAGACGGCGCTGCCGGTGCGCACCTGGCCGGTGCCCGGTTCCGCGACGGGCGCGCGCATATCCTGGATCAGGTCAGTCATGGCGTTCTCCGGTATTGGTGACGGTGCCCTGCACCGCCGTTTCCAGCGCGCGCACGATGGCGTTGCGCGCCAGGCGGATCTTGAAGTCGTTGTGGCCCTGGCCGCGCGCGCCGTCGAGCAGCGCGTCGGCCACCTGCCGCAAGCGGTCGGCATCGGGCCTGGCGCCTTCCAGCAGCGCCTCGGCTTCCGGCTTGCGCCAGGGTTTATGGGCCACGCCGCCGAGGGCGATACGGGCGCTGCGGACCACGCCGTCGGAGCCGATGTCGAGCGCGGCGGCGACCGAGACCAGCGCAAAGGCGTACGACAGGCGCTCGCGGATCTTCAGGTAGGCCGAATGGCGCGCATAGCGGCGCGCATCCGGGAGCGCGATGTGGGTGATCAGTTCGTCGGCCTCGAGCACGTTGTCGTACTGCGGCGCGTCGCCCGGCAGGCGGTGGAACTCGGCGAAGGGAATCGCGCGCTTGCCGCGTACCGACTCGACGTGCACCGTCGCTTCCAGCGCGGCCAGCGCCACGCACATGTCGGACGGGTGGGTCGCGATGCATTGCTCGCTGGCGCCGAGGATCGCGTGCTGGCGCGTGATGCCGCCGATCGCGCCGCAGCCGGTGTTCGGCTCGCGCTTGTTGCAGGGCGTGCCGAGGTCGTAGAAGTAATAGCAGCGCGTGCGCTGCAGCAGGTTGCCGCCGTTGCTGGCCATGTTGCGCAGCTGGGGCGACGCGCCGGCAAGAATGGCGGCACTGAGCAGCGGATAGTGCTCGCGCACCAGCGGGTGGTAGGCCGTGTCGGCATTGCGCGCGGTGGCGCCCAGCAGCAGGCCGCCGTCCTCGCCTTCCTCGACTTTATCGAGCGGCAGGCGGTTGATGTCGACCAGGCGGCGCGATGCCATCACGCCTTCCTTCATCAGGTCGAGCAGGTTGGTGCCGCCGGCGACGAAGCGCACCGCTTCGCCGGCGAAGCTGGGGTTGTCCGCCACCTGGGCGATGGCGTCCTGGGCGTCCTCGGGTTGGGAAAAGGAGAACGGGTTCATGCCGGCACCGTCCCCGACACCACCGCGTGCACCGCGTTGTCGTCGTCCTCGATGCCGGCGGCCGCGCAGACCGCCTTGCGGATCTGCGGATAGGCGCCGCAGCGGCAGACGTTGCCGCTCATGAGCTCGCGCACTTCGGCGGCGGTTTTGGCATTGCCTTCCTTGATCAGGCCGACGGCCGAGCAGATCTGGCCGGGCGTGCAGTAGCCGCACTGGAAGGCGTCGTTGTCGACGAAGGCCTGCTGCACCGGGTGCAGCTTGTCGCCCTCGGCCAAGCCTTCGATGGTGGTGATCTCGCGGCCGTTCTGCATCACGGCCAGCGTCATGCAGGAATTGATGCGGCGGCCGTCGACCAGCACGGTGCAGGCGCCGCACTGGCCGTGGTCGCAGCCTTTCTTGGAGCCGGTGAGATTCAGGCGCTCGCGCAGCAGGCCCAGCAGCGTGACCCAGGCTTCGAGTTCCATCTGGTGGTCGCGGCCGTTGATGCGCAGGCTGAGCGGATAGCGCTCGGGAGCGGGCATGGTGAGTCCTTTCGGGATGATGGCGGGATGCCGCCTGCGCGCGGCAGCCGGCTTCTCCGGATGCGCGGGGCATGCCGTTGCGGCCATCTTAGTATTATCTTTTATGTAACCGGCGCACAATTAGCGCACTGAACAAAGCCCGCATGGCGGCGTTGCGCCGTCTCGCCGTACCTGCGTGCTGTCTTCAATGGCGCGCCGCGCCCGCAGGCTTTGTTCAGCGCGCTTGATGGGCAGGAGGCGGCTCGAAAGCACTCAGGAGAGGTAACTTGCTAAGCCGAACTGATCGATAAAATCGAGCAAGGCGCTCAGCGCCGCGGGACGGTGGCTGCGGCCCGGATAGACGGCGTAATAACTGTTGTCGGTGGGCGGGTGCTCGGGCAGCACCAGGGCGACGCTGCCGTTCTCGAGCGCGTCGCGCACCAGGAACCAGGGTAACAAGGCGATGCCGGCGCCGGCCACGGCCAGGCCGCGCAGGGTGTTCAAATTGTTGGCGCGCAGCGGCGCACCGGCGGCCGACACCTGGACCACCTTCCCTTCGCTGCGCAGCGGCCATTGCGGCAGCACGTCGTGCAGCAGCAATTGGTGGCGCGCGAGGTCGGCCGGCTGGCGCGGCGCGCCGTGCCGCTCCAGGTAGCGTGGGGAAGCGACCAGCACGCGCCGCACCGTGCCCACCCGGCGCGACACGAAGGACGAGTCGCCGAGCTGGCCGGTGCGCAGCGCCAGGTCGATGCGCTCGGCCACCAGGTCGAGGTGGGCATCGGTGATCACGCACTCGACGGTCACCGCCGGATAGCGCGCATGAAAGGCCGCCAGCAAGGGCGGCAGCAGCAGGATGCCCGAGGCTTCCGGGGCGGTGAGGCGCAGGCCGCCGGCCGGCTCGTCGCGCAGGCGGGAGATGGCGGCGTCGGCCGCATGGGCGGCATCGAGCATGGCCTGGCAGTGCGCGAGATACACTTGGCCGGCGGCGGTCAGGCTCAGGCGGCGCGTGGTCCGGTGCAGCAGGCGCACGCCCAGCGCCGCTTCGAGTTCGGCCACGCGCTGGCTGACCGTGGATTTCGGCAGCCCGCTTGCCAGCGCCGCGGCGGTGAAGCTGCCGCTGGCGGCGACCTGCACGAACAGCGCCATGGCGTCGAGCTTCATTGTCCGTCTCTGTGGATAGTCTTTTCGGATTATAGCGACTAATCAACATAATCCGCAGGCGCTACACTTTGCCTGTTCAAACCAACAACAGGAAACACCATGAAAGCCATTGCCGCATTCGCCGCCCTGCCCGCCGACCATCCGAGCGCCCTGCAAGACCTGGTGCTGGCCGATCCGGTCGCCTGCGGCCACGACCTGCTGGTCGAAGTCCACGCCGTCTCCGTCAATCCGGTCGACACCAAGCTGCGCCTCGGCCTGCCGGCCGAGGGCCAGGCCGATCCGCGCGTGCTGGGGTATGACGCCAGCGGCATCGTGCGCGCCGTCGGCCCGGACGTGACCCTGTTCCAGCCGGGCGACCGCGTCTGGTATGCCGGCGCGATCAACCGCGCCGGCAGCAACAGCGAGCTGCACCTGGTGGACGAGCGCATTGCCGGCCGCATGCCGGCCTCGCTCGGCTTCGCCGAAGCCGCCGCCCTGCCGCTCACCGCCATCACGGCCTGGGAACTGCTGTTTGACCGCCTGGGCCTGAAGCAAGGCGGCCACGCCGGCGAGACGCTGCTGGTCGTGGGCGCGGCTGGCGGCGTTGGCTCGATCCTGATCCAGCTGGCGCGCCAGCTGACCGGCATCACCGTGATCGCCACCGCGTCGCGTCCGGAAACCCAGGCCTGGGTGCGCCAGCTCGGCGCCCAGCACGTCGTCGACCACCGCCAGCCGCTCGACAAGGCCCTGCTCGACGCCGGCCTGGGCGAAGTCGACTACGCGATCAGCCTGACCCACACGGACCAGCACTTCACCGCCCTGGTTAACGCGCTCAAGCCGCAGGGCAAGCTGGCGCTGATCGACGATCCGGAGCCGATCGACGTGCGCCTGCTCAAGCGCAAGAGCATCTCGCTGCACTGGGAACTGATGTTCACGCGTTCGCTGTTCGGCACGCCCGACCTGCAGGCCCAGCACGACCTGCTCAATGCAGTGTCGGCGATGGTGGACGCCGGCCGCATCCGCACCACGCTGGCCCAGCACTTCGGGCCGATCAATGCCGCCAACCTGCGCCGCGCGCACGCCTTCATCGAGAGCGGCGCGGCCAACGGCAAAGTCGTGCTCGAGGGTTTCGGCGCGTGATATATCGGCGGTTTTTCGGCGTCTCCCGGGATTTTTTGATGAGTTCGGGAAAAGCCGAAAAAACCGCCGAGTTGGCAAGTAATACCGTTTATATCGTTTAATCTAAATAAATAATATAAACCGTATAATTTAAAATGGAAGAGAGATGAGCGGCGTGTTCGGCGTCGGGCAGTTTTCATGGATGACCATGCCGTTCGCCATACCTTCCTGCTGTTCCAGCGTCGGCAGCCCGACCTGGGCGCGGCGCTCGGCCACCCTGGCCCGGTCGTCCATCGGATGGAATACCCACTGGCAGGCGTCAACCTGGCGCATCCGGGTGCCGTAGCGCTGCGGCCGCCCTTCGGCCACGGCGATGCGGTCGTCCAGCTGCGCCAGCTCGCGGCCCGGCGCTTCGCCGCGCAGCACCGCCTGTTGCAGGTGCTGCGCCGCCGTCTTCTGCAGGGCCAGGTCGTCCCCGGCCTGGCGGACCAGGCGCCAGGCGTCCTTGCCCGCCTGCTCTCCATGGACGCCGCGCAGCGGCCAGCCGCAGTCCGCCAGCAGCGCCTGGAGGCGGGCGCCATTGCTGCGCTCGACCAGGGCCAGCTGGCTGCGGCGACGCGCCTGCTCGGGATCCGCTGGCGGGGCCAGGAAATCCTGGAGCGCACGCAGGGCCGCGTCGGCACCCGCCATGGCCGCCAGCTCCTGCGCGTACGCCGCGCAGGAGGCGGAGCTTGCGCCCGCCTGCGCCGCGCCACACAGCAATACCGCACACAGGCCCATGCCCGGCGCCGCTCCGAACATTCTCTTCAGATGCATCATTGTGTTCTCAACAATATAATTTCTAAAGAGTAACATAGCTTGTGCGCCCGTCCTCGGCGCCAGACGCCATAATGGACCGCTCCACGACCGGAGTCCCGCCATGCGCCGACGCACCGTTTTCTGTCTGCTGCTCTTCTTCTGGACAGCCCATGCGGTCCACGCGGCGAGCGTGGACGAGGGCACCCTGTGGCAACGCCTGCGCGCCGGCGAAGTGGTGGTGCTGATGCGCCATGCGGCGACCACGCCCGGCATCGGCGACCCGCCTGGTTTCGAGCTCGGCAAGTGCGCCACCCAGCGCAACCTGTCCGAGGCCGGCCGGCGCGACGCGCGCGCCATCGGCGCCGCGTTTCGCCAGCGCGGCGTCCATCCGGGCGCGGTCTGGTCGAGCCGCTGGTGCCGCTGCCTGGACACCGCCCGCCTCGCCTTCGACCAGGCCAAGCCCGAACCGACGCTCGACTCGATGTTTAACGACGACGATGCGGCTTCCCGTGCCAAGCTGCGCGAACTGCGCGCGAAGCTGGCCGCGCGCCGCGAGACCAGTCCCCTGGTGCTGGTCACGCACGACGTCAACATCCGCGCCCTGACCGGGGAATACCTGGCGCAGGGCGAAATGCTGCTGGCGGTGCCGCGTAGCGATCGCCTGGAAGTGATCGGGCGCCTGGACGCGCGCGCCGGCGTTGCGCGCAGCGCCGCACGATAGACATCCTCCATACGCCAGCGTAAAAGTCGACGTAGAATCGGTCCCTGTCGCGTCCCGGGAGTCCGTCATGAAACAGAACGTCATGAAGCGCCTGATCCTGCTGGGTACTTTCACTGCGCTGGCCGCCGGCAGCGCCTTTGCCCACCACGGCTGGAGCGAATACCAGGCCGACAAGCCGCTCGACCTGTCCGGCACCATTGAACAGGCCGGCTACGAGCAGCCGCACGGCTTCGTGCGCCTGAAAACGGCCGGCAAAACCTGGCTCGTGGTGCTGGCGCCGCCCTCGCGCATGGAGAGCCGCGGCCTGCCGCCCGATAAACTGGTGCCGGGCCAGAAAGCGAGCGTCCACGGGTATCCGCACCGCAGCAAGGGCGATGAATTGCGCGCCGAGCGCATCACCATCGAGGGCAAGACGACGGAGCTGCGTTGATGATGGAGGCGCCGCTGGCCTGGCTGGCGGCAACGCCGCTGTCCAGAGCCATGCGCGGCGATCCCTGGCTCTATCCGGTCGTCGAGATCGTCCACATCCTCGGTTTTGCCGTGCTGGTCGGCGGCGTGGTGCTGTTCGACCTGCGCGTGCTCGGTTTTGCGCGCGGGATATCGGTGGCGGCGCTGGCGCGTCACCTGCTGCGCTGGGCGCTGGCCAGCCTGCTGCTGATCGTGCCGGCCGGGCTGCTGTTGTTTTCCGCCCATCCCGAGGAGCTGGCGCGCAATCCCGTGTTTCAACTAAAACTAGTCCTGATCGCCGCCGCCGGCCTGAATGCGCTCGCCTTTCACGTCTTCCCTTACCGCGGCGCCGCCGCCTGGGAGCGCGAGCGGCCGGCACCGCCCGCCGCCCGTTTGCAGGCCCTGCTGTCGATTTTGCTCTGGGTCGGCGTGATCAGCTGCGGCCGCCTGCTGGCCTACGTGTAGCCGCCTGTCCGCTTGTCCTTTTCTGCTACAGTGACCGCTTCGATCAGCCTCATCCAGCCCACTCATGCTGAAAACATCCGCCATCGCCGCCCTCGTCCTGGCAGCCTGCGCCGGCCACGCCGCCCAGGCCGCGATTCCCGTCTACGGTTTTGTTGTCAAGAACACCTATCCGCACGATCCGCAGGCCTTCACCCAGGGCCTGTTCTTCCGCGACGGCCACCTGTACGAGACCACCGGCCTGACCGGCCGCTCGACGCTGCGCAAGGTCGAGCTGAAGACCGGCAAGGTGCTGCAGAAAACGAACCTGCCGCCGGAAGTGTTCGGCGAAGGGTCGACCGCCTTCGGCGATAAAATCCTCGGCCTGACCTGGCAATCGAAGACCGGCTACGTGTTCGACGCCAAGACCTTCAGCCTGAAGGGACGTTTTCAATACGAGGGCGAAGGCTGGGGCCTGGCGAGCGATGCGCGCGCCATCTACATGAGCGACGGCAGCGCGCAGATCCGCGTGCTCGACCCGGCTACCCTGAAGGAAGTGCGGCGCGTGACCGTGACGGCCGAGGGCAAGCCGATCGACGCGCTCAACGAGCTGGAAGTCGTGGATGGGGAACTGTTTGCGAACGTCTGGGGCACGGACGTGATCGCGCGCATCGACCCGGTATCGGGCAAGGTGGTCGGCTGGATCGATTTGACGAACCTGCTGCCGCGCGAGAAACGCGGCACCAGCTCGATCGATGCCGTCCTGAACGGCATCGCCTGGGATGGCAAGCACCGCCGGCTCTACGTCACCGGCAAGTTCTGGCCAAAGCTGTTTGAAATCGAGCTGGTGCGCTTCGAGGGAAGGTAAAGGTCACGCGGTGACCGCGATCACGACCTTGCCGAAGTGCGAGCCCGATTCCATGTAGCGGTAGGCTTCCTTCGCCTGGTCGAAGGTGAACACGCGGTCGATCACGGGCTTGAGTTCTGTGATGGCGGCAAAGCGCATCACGTCTTCCAGCATCTTGCGGCTGCCGACGAAAATGCCGACCATGCGCTTGGCGCTGGCGAGCAGGGTCGCCGGATTGACTTCGCCGCCGAAGCCGCTGACGCCGCCGATGATGGCGACGCTGCCGCCCATCGCCGCCGAGGCCACCGAGCGGTTGACGGTGCCTTGTCCGCCAACTTCCAGCACCACGTCGGCGCCGACCCCGTGCGTCACGCGCAGCACTTCTTCCTGCCACTCGGGCGTCGTGCGGTAGTTGATCGTGTGGTGGGCGCCCAGTTCGCGCGCGCGCTGCAGCTTTTCGTCGCTCGATGACGTGATGATGGTGCGCAGGCCGGCCGCTTTCGCCAGCTGCAGGCCCAGCACCGACACGCCGCCGGTACCCAGCAGCAGCACGGTGTCGCCCGGCTTGACGTCGTTGCTCGATTCAAAAATCGCGTTCCAGGCGGTGACGCCGGCGCAGGGCATGGTCGAGGCTTCGACAAAGCTCAGCTGCGGCGGGATCTTGACCAGCGCTTCCTCGTGCAGGATGACTTCCTCGGCCAGCATGCCGTCGATATCTCCCCCCAGCGCATGGCGGACCTTTTGCGGGGCGGTACGGCCGTCCTGCCAGTAGGGGAAGAAGGACGCGGCCACGCGGTCGCCCACCTGCAGGTCCGTGACGCCGCTGCCGACCGCCAGCACTTCGCCGGCGCCGTCCGAGCAGGGGATGATGGGATCGTCCACGTTCACCAGATAATTACCGCTGGCAACCATGAGGTCGCGGTAGTTCAGCGACACCGCATGCACCCGCACCCGCACTTCGCCGGGCGCCAGTTCGCGCTCCGGATAGTCCACGCACTGCAGTCCGTCGATATTGCTGCCGGGAAGTATCTGGTAAGCCCGCATTGCTTCCTCCATGAGTTGGTAATCAAGGCGAGCCATTCTACTGCGGTCCGCCGCTGCGCTTCGTACGCTTACATCGGCTTGGCCACCATCAGCCAGAAGATGACGACGAAGGCGATAAAGGCCGGCACGCCCAGCGCCACCCAGGTCTTGAAATAGCGCCAGTACCGCGGCGGCAGTTCGGTATTGTTGCGCACCGCTTCGGCGGACAGGTCGCGCAGGCGCATCTGGATCCAGACCACCGGCAGCCAGCAGGCGCCGGCCAGGATGTACAGGGCGATCGACCACATGATCCACTTGCTGTGCAGGGGATAACCGGCCAGGTGGATCATGTAGAAGCCGGTGAGGGGCTGGATGACGGCCGTGGTGGCCGTAAAAATCCAGTCGGCGATCACCACGTTGCGTGCGACCACGGCAATGGCGCGCACGTCGCGGCTGATGTTGGCGAACAGCATGTACCAGGCCGAGCCGATGCCGGTGCCGAACAGGAAGGTCGACGACAGGATGTGCAGCCACTTCACGACGACGTACTCCATTATTTCTCCTCGAGTTCATATAGCAGCCAGATCGCGGCCAGCATCGGCAAATTCTTGGTCAGCGGCCCATAGGGATGCAGCAGGAATTCCGGCAGTTTCCACGCTATCACGACCGTGTAAAAACTGATCAGGGCCAATTGTGCGAGCCATAGCCAGCGCCGCCGCGGCAGAAAAGCGATACCGAGCCCGAGCAGCAGGTCGAAACTTGCCGCACCATACAGCATCAGCGGCTGCAACATCGGCGGGATGCCGGTGCGGGCAAGCAGATCGTAGCTGGCCTCGACCGGATACAGCCCGAACGAGACGATGGCGGTGATGAGCCAGACCGCGACGATGCTCCAGCGCAGCACGGGCAGCAGCCAGCTCAGCTTGGCCGCGGTGCGCTCGGCCTGCGCGTCGGTCACGAACTGCGCGATCGGCGTCGGCGGCCGGCCCAGCAGATGGGCGGTGATGGCCGGGTCGGCGGTGTTGCCGCGGTCGAGCATGCGCAGCGCATCCTCGTCGAGGATGGCGCCGGGCAGCCAGCGCCCCAGCTTCGCCATGCCGCGCGCGATGAAGCCCGGCAGCGTCAGCACGCGCAGCCTTCCCATGCCCATCGCCGCGCGCAGCGCCGCCAGGTAATCGGTGAAGGACAGCGCCTGCGGGCCGACCAGCGGCACGCGCTGCGCGGTGACGCCGGGCGCCGGCGGCAGGCGGTGGCGCAGCAGAGCGACGATGGCGCCGGCCACGTCGTCGATGTGGACCGGCTGCACCAGTTGCGGCGCATTGCCGAAGCGCAGGGCGAAGGGCAAGCTGGCCAGCGCCTTGAACACGCGTGCGCTGGCGCCGCCCTTGCCGTAGACCAGCGAAGGCTGGACGATGTAGGCGCGCAGCGGGAGCGTGGCGAGGAAGTCGTCGGCCGCCTTCTTGGTGAGATGGTAGCGGGTCTCGGCATCGCGGTCGGCGCCCAGCGCCGAGAGCTGGATCACCATCTGCACCTCGTGCGATTCGGCGCAGGCGGCGAACAGCGCGCGCGGGGTTTCCAGGTGCAGGCGCTCGAAGGTCTGGCTGCCCGATTCGCGGAAGATGCCGACCGTATTCACCACCGCGTCGATGCCGCTAAGGCGCGCCAGCCAGACGGATTTATCGGTATCTTTTGCGAAGTCAGCATGCACGTAGCTCAAGCGCGGATCAAGGCTGGTTTTGGGCGAGCGCACCGCGCACACGACGTGGTGGCCTTCGGCGAGCAAGGCCTGCAACAGGTGTTGTCCGATGAAGCCGCTGGCTCCCGACAGCAAGATCCGCATGCACACTCCTTTACCGATGAATGAGGACGACACAATGACCGATTGGACGACATCGATGCAACGCGGCCTGGTCTCGGGTGCCGCTTCCAGCGTGGTTTCGACCGTGGCCCTGGCCCTGCTCGGGCGTGGCGAGGCAGGCAGCGCCTATGCTCCGACCAACGCCGTCAGCCACTGGATCTGGGGCGACGAAGCCGCCGAGCACGACGGCTTTTCGCTGAAGTACACGATCACCGGCTACGCCATCCACCACCTCAGCGCCACCTTCTGGTCGGTGCTGTTCGAGCGCCTGGCCGGCGAAAAGCTCGATCGCAAGGACTTGCGCGTGACGCTCGCCGCGTCCGCCGCCACCTCGGCAATCGCCTGCTTCGCCGACTACAAGCTCACGCCGAAGCGCCTGCAGCCGGGCTACGAGAAACGGCTGTCGAAAAAATCGCTGGCCGGCGTCTACGCCGCCTTCGCCGTCGGCCTCGCGCTGGGCGCGATCGCCCTGCGCCGCAACCAGTAGCGACGCCCAGTCGGCAGTCTAGAACAGACGGGAAAAACGTGCCGCTCTTCGTCTATGTGCTCATGGTGCACGGCATGCTCGGCTTCATCGACATCGTCGTCAACCACGAGTTGCTGGCCAGGCTGCCGCGGCGTGGCGACAGCGCGCCTGAAGAGCGGCTGCACGCGGCGCGCGAGTGCATCTTCGCCTGCCTGTTCGCCTCGCTCGCCTGGTTCGAATGGCACGGCGCGCTGGTCTGGTGGATCGCCGCCCTGCTGCTGGCCGAGGTGCTGGCATCGAGCAGGGACGCCGTCGTCGAAGGCGACACGCGCATCCTGCCGGCGTCCGAACGGGTGCTGCACCTGTTCATGTTCATCAATCTCGGCATCCTGATTACCCTGGTCGTGCAGGCGCTGCTCTGGTGGCACGGTGCGCCGACGGCGCTGGTGCGGGTCGATTACGGCTGGGCGAGCTGGGTGCTGACCGCGATGTCGGCCGGCTCGCTGGTGTGGGCGGTGCGCGATGGCGTCGCGGCCGGGCGCCGCGGGCGCGTGGCGACGGGCGCCTGAGGCCTCATCCGTCCCGTGGCGCGCCCTGGGAAAACCCGGGCGCGCCGGTGCCTGCCTGTATGGCAAGCCGCGTCAGAAGCCGTAGTTCGCGCGCATGTAGACGAAGCGTCCCGAACGGCCGAACGGCGAATAGTTCGAGAATGGCGTATTGCCCGTCGTGTTCAGCGCCGGCGGCAGCGTTTCCGGATAGCGGTCGAAGACATTGTCCGCGCCGAGCGCCAGCGACAGCTTGCGCGTGAGCGCGTAGCGCGCCTCGAGGTCGACCACCGTTTGCGCCGCGAGCGGGAAGTCGAAGGCGGCCGTCGTTCCGGGCGTCATCGTCTTGCCGTAGCGGGTGACGCGCGCGGTGGCGCCCCAACTGCCGAGCTTCCAGTTCAGGTTGGCGCTGAACTTGTTCTTCGGCTGGCCTTCCTCGAGCGCGATGATGTTGGCGCGGTCGAACAGCACCGGCGCCGGCTGCAAGGCGGCGAGCTGGGCCGTGACCGGCACCTTGGTGACCTCGGTCCGGTTGACATTGCCCGCCAGCGTGGCATCGAAGCGCCCCGCCGCGCCGGCGTTGATCGGCCAGTTCAGCACGATGTCGACGCCCTCGGTGGTGGTGTCGACGCCGTTGATGAAGAAGCGTCCGCCGCCCACGCCCACGAAACCTTGCGCGACGATGTAGTCGCGCACGTTCGCCTGGGTCAGGTTTTCCGACAGGATGATGCGGTCGCGGATCTTGATGCGATAGGCGTCGATCGTGACGCTGACCGGATCGAAGCGCAGCACCGCGCCGAGCGACAGGTTCACCGATTTCTCGGCATCGAGCGGCTTGGCGCCAAGTGCGACGGCCACCGGATCGGTCGGTTTGAAGGTCGTGATCTCGTACGGCACCCCGTTGATGAAATTGGTCGAGGTCGACGTGAAGTTTTGCTGCTGCGGCGAGGGTGCACGGAACCCGTTCTGCAGCGAGCCGCGCAGGGCGAAGCTTTTACTGAAATCGTAGCGGCCCGAGAGCTTGCCGGCCAGGCTGTTGCCGTAGTCCGAATAATGCTCGGCACGCACCGCGACCGAGGCCAGCAGCTGCGGCGTGATGTTCGCTTCCAGGTCGACGAAGGCGCCGGCCGCGCTGCGGTGGGTATCGATCTCGTTGGCCGGGCGGAAGCCCGGGAACACCTGGGCGCCCGGCGCGGCCGGGGTGCCGTTGGCCAGCGTCTCGCCGCCGTAGCGCCAGGAATCCGGCTCGCCCGCGAACAGCTTGTAGCCTTCGCGTCGCACTTCGGTGCCGACCGCGATGTTCAGCGGCGAGGACAAACCCACGTCGAGCGTGCGCACGCCGGTCAGGTTGAACACCAGCTGGTCATAGGAAAAGCCGCCGGCATCGAATACGGTCTTGCTGGACGGGCCGATCGAGCGGTTCAGCGTGTTCTGGATCTCGAAGCGCATCTTGTTCTTGCCGTAGCCGAGCGAGGCGTCCATGTCCCAGTTACCGAGGGTCCAGGTGATGCCGCCGGTGGCGCTGAAGTCGTCCACGGTCGGCGCGATGACTGGCAGGAAGCCGTCCGGATAGATGGACAGGATGTTGCGCGCATCCTGGGCCGGGCGGAAGTAGCCGCTGGAGCGCGCTTCGCGGTTCTGGTAGCTGGCCCAGCCGTAGACCCTGGTGCCGTTGCCGAGATCGTTGCCGGCATTGGCGAACAGCGTCGCCTGCTGCATCTCGGGGTCGCCGTACCAGGCGTTGAAACGGTCGATCGTGTTTTCGCGCGGGTCGAAGGCGCCGTTGGCCAGGCGCGGGTATTGCTGGCGCATGTCGTAGCCGCCGCGCTCGGTGCGCGATTGATCCTTGTATTCGGCGGCGATGGTGACGTGGCCGCTCTCTCCCCACGGCAGCCCCTTCCAGGCGCTGACCGTGGTGCTGTGGCCGTCGGTGCGCTCGCGCGAGGCCGGGCCGGTCCAGGTACCGCCCGCCGGCGCGGCATCGTTCCACAATTCGTATTCGGTGATGCGCGCGCCATAGGTGACGCTCGCTTCGCCGCCATCGCGGTCGGTGCGCAGGCGCAGGTTGATGACGCCGGAAATCGCATCCGAGCCGTACTGGGCCGCGGAGCCGTCGCGCAGCACCTCGATGTTCTTGACGATCGCCGTCGGGATCGTGTTCATGTCGACCGCCGCCGAGCCGCGCCCGACGCTGCCGTTCAGGTTCACCAGCGACGAGGCGTGGCGGCGCTTGGAGTTCACCAGCACCAGGGTCTGGTCGGGCGCCATGCCGCGCAGGGTCGCCGGACGGATGGTGTCGGTGCCGTCGGTGAGCGAGGGCCGCGGGAAGTTCAGCGAGGGGAGCGCCACCGACAGCGCCTGGTTCATTTCGGTGGTGCCGGTGTTCTTCAGGGTGTCGGCCGAGATGATGTCGACCGCAGCGCTGGTGTCGAGCGCGCTGCGGTTGGCGACCCGCGTGCCCGTCACCACGACGGTGGCGGTGCTGCCTTCGGTGGCGACCGTTTCCTGCGCAAGTGCCGTGCCCGAGAACATCGCGGCGATCGACAGGGCCAGTACCGTTTTTTTCCTCGTTCTTTGCATTTTCTTCCCTCGCATGAATGGTTTGAGCGGCTAATGCTCGAACCAGTCTGGAGGGCATACCCAAGCATGTCAATTTGCAACGGGTTATGTAGTGCGAAATGCAACAGTTGTCAGTACGTCAGGATGTCGTAAGGAAATCCAGCCTATGTCAACGTTCAGTGTGCCTCGGCTGTCGCTTTCTTGCCGCGCAGCTTGTTCACGACGGTCACCACCAGCAGCACCAGGCCACCCACGATCACGCCGGCCAGGGCGTCGATCACGGTCGGCGTGATCGCTTCCAGTACGCCGCCGATGCCTGGCACCGTGCCCATTTTTTCGGCGGCGCTCACGGCGAAATGGTGCAGCGGTTCCCAGTTGTGGCCGATGATGCCGCCGCCGACCATGAACATGGCGGCCGTGCCGACGATCGACAGGAATTTCATCAGGCGCGGGGCGGCGGCCAGCAGCATGCGGCCCAGGCCGCGCGCGAAACCGCTTGTCTTCTGGCTCAGGTAGAGGCCGGCGTCGTCCATCTTGACGATGCCCGCCACCAGGCCGTAGACGCCGACCGTCATCAGCAGCGCGATGATGACCAGTACCGAGAGCTGCTGCAGGAAGGGCATCGCCGACACCGTGCCCAGCGAAATGACGATGATCTCGGCCGACAGGATGAAGTCGGTGCGGATCGCGCCCTTGATCTTGTCCTTTTCCACCGCGCACATGTCGACGTTGCTGTCGGCCAGCGCCGCCGCCAGGCGTTCCTCGTTGGCCGCGTCTTCCTCGGGGCTGTGCAGGAAGCGATGGGCGAGCTTTTCGAAGCCTTCGTAGCAGAGGAAGGCGCCGCCGACCATCAGCAGCGGAATGATCAGCCACGGGACGAAGGCGGAGATCAGGAGAGCCGCCGGCACCAGGATCGCTTTGTTCATCAGCGAGCCCTTGGCGACCGCCCATACCACCGGCAGCTCGCGGTCGGCTTTCACGCCGGTGACCTGCTGGGCGTTGAGCGCCAGGTCGTCGCCGAGCACGCCGGCGGTCTTCTTTGCCGCCACCTTGCTCATCAACGTGACGTCGTCGAGCACGCTTGCGATGTCGTCGAGTAATGCCAGCAAACTGCCTGCAGCCATGGACCTGCTCCTGTGATGTCAATATGGCAGCATCTTAACCGAGGGCAGCAGCTCCGGGCACACGGTTCAGCGCGATTTATTTGCAGTTCAGGCGCGAAAAACTGCAGCTCGTCGCTTTCGGCCCCCGCCGGTCGCCGACATACGTATAGTCCAGCATCGAGTGCTGCGGTACGGCAGCCTCGCCTAGCGAAGGAGACAACCATGACCCCGACCACGAACCAAGCCGTGAACCCAGCTGCGAACCAGGCCGTGCACCAAGCCGTGCACCAGACCGCTGCGCCGGTGCGCTGCACCCGCCCGCCGAAACGCAAGACCCGGATCACGATCTATCTCGACGACGAGGTGCTGACCGAATTCCGCAACCTGTCCGAGCGCTGCGGCACCGGTTACCAGACCCTGATCAATGCGGCGCTGCGCCACCGCCTGGCGAATGCGGGGCCGGAGACGGGCCTGCTCTGATCTTGCCGGACTGCCGGACCCGATGATCGGCTCCGGTGTCGCGTGGGATGGTTCTGGCGTCAGCGATCAGCGCGTGGGCGGATTCTCCGCCCGCCCTACGGTTTTGGCGCGCCCGCTTGCGGCGATTTCGCAGGAAGCCCGTGTTTCCGGCCTTCCCGGGAAACGGCGGCCGTTGCGCACGGCCGCGTGAAAGATTACAACTGGCAATTTTTTGTGCTAATCTTTCCGCTCTTTCAACCCCGGAGGCACCATGAAAAAAGGCGAACTGATCGCTGAATTTGCCAAGCGTACCGAAATGTCGGGTACCGCGGCCAACGTTGCGGTCAACACGATCATCGAGATCATCACCGAGCGTCTGAAAAAAGGCGACACGGTCGGCATTACCGGCTTCGGCACCTTCTCGGTGACCAAGCGCGCAGCCCGCAAGGGCCGCAACCCGGCCACCGGCGACGTCATCAAGATCGCCGCATCGAAGACCCCGCGTTTCGCGGCCGGCGCGACCCTGAAGGCCGCCGTCAACCCGCGCAAGAAGTAATATCGCATGCCACGGCAGGGCGCCGCGGCTTGACGCCGCGCACCCTGCCGATTCCCGTTTCTCGATTCCCGTTTCTTCTCTGCGCTTTTCCCCTTTCCTTCCCCGAGTAACCCCCCATGAGCTTCGCCACCTGGATCGCCTTCGTCATCGCCGGCACCGTCATCGCCATTTCGCCGGGATCGGGCACCGTCCTGTCGATGTCCCATGGCCTGGCCTATGGCGTCAAGAAAGCCAGCGCCACCGTGCTCGGGTTGCAACTGGGGCTGATCCTGGTGCTGGCGATCGCCGGCGCCGGCGTCGGCTCGCTACTGCTGGCCTCGGAGACCGCCTTTACCGTGGTGAAGGTGATCGGCGCGCTGTACCTGATCTATCTCGGCGTCTCGCAGTGGCGCTCGAAGGCCGAATCCGGCCCGATGGCGAGCAGCGCCGGCCTGGCCGCGCACCCCTCCGTCAAGAAGCGCGTGCTGACCGGCTTCCTCACGAATGCCACCAACCCGAAGGGCATCATCTTCATGGTCGCGGTGCTGCCCCAGTTCATCTCGAAAGAGGCGCCGCTGCTGCCGCAATTGCTGATCCTGGGCGTGACCATGGTCACCATCGACAGCCTGGTCATGCACGGCTACGCCGCGCTGGCGGCCTCGATGCAGCGCCTGTTCCGCGACGCGCGCGCGGTGCGCATCCAGAACCGCTTCTTCGGCGCGGTGCTGGTCGTCGTCGGTTCGATGCTGTTCTTCGTCAAGCGCGGTGCGCAAGCCTGATGTTTCGCTCACGCACAAGTTGCAACCGACTGTAACCCGCGTTGTCCCGGCGCCCTTCCTGCGTTGTAATCGGGTAGACGTCCACCGTCCCACGCCCGGAGCCCCATCATGAAACCACGTTTTCTGAAGACCGCAACGCTCCTGGCGCTTGCGCTCAGTTCCGCGCTCGCCGCGCAGCCGGCGCTGGCGGACGATCCGCCGGCACGGGTCGGGCGCATCGCCCTCACCCAGGGCGAGGTCAGCATCAGCGCCGGTCCCGGCGACAGCCCGAGCAGCGCCCTGGTCAACTGGCCGCTCACCTCCAGCAACACCGTCACCACTGCCCCGGGCGCGCGCACCGAGCTGCGCGTCGGCTCGACCGCGATCCGGCTCGACGGCGACTCCGCGCTCGAGGTGGTCCAGCTCGACGACGATAACCTGCGCCTGCGCCTGCACTACGGCAGCGCCAGCATCCGCATCGTGAACGCCGATGTGCTGCCCGGCTTCGAGCTGACCACGCCCGAGGGCCGCGTGCTGCTGCAGGAGCCGGGCCGCCTGCGCGTGGACGCCGGGCGCGTGCTTGATACCAGCAGCGTCAACGTGTTCGACGGCGTCGCCATCGTCGAGGGCGGCGGCGAGCGCCTGACGGTGCGCGCCGGCCGCCGCGCCGACATCGAGGGCCTGGACCTGCGCACCACGCAAGCCGTGCGCGACGCCTTCGACGACTGGGCCGCGGGGCGCGACCGCGCCGACGACGCCGTGCTCGCCACCCGCTACATCCCGCCGGAGATGACCGGCTACGAGGAGCTCGACCGCTACGGCAGCTGGAGCACCGACAGCGAATACGGCACGCTCTGGATGCCGTCGGTCGCAGCGGATTGGGTGCCCTACCGCGACGGCCGCTGGACCTGGATCGCTCCCTGGGGCTGGACCTGGGTCGACAACGCGCCCTGGGGCTATGCGCCCTTCCACTATGGCCGCTGGGTCCACGTGAACCGGCGCTGGGCCTGGGCCCCGGGCCGCCACGACCGCCATCCGGTATGGTCGCCGGCGCTGGTCGGCTGGGTCGGCGGCAGCGGCTGGAACCTGAACTTCAATGCGCGCCCGTCGCCGGGCCAGGGCTGGTATCCGCTGGCGCCGCACGAACGCTACGTGCCCGGCTACCGCCTGTCGGACGAGCGCCTGCGGCGCCTGAACTGGCACGGTGGACGCGACCGCGACGGCAAAAAACGGGATTACCGCCGCGAGGGCCTGACCGTGGTGCCGCAGGACCGTTTCAATCGACGCGGCGAGGTCGTGGTGCCGCGCGAGCCGCGCGCGACGCCGCCGGCCAACTGGCAGCGCGCCCCGGTGGCGCTGCCGCCGACGCCGCCGGTGATCTGGCACAGCGGCGCCGGCGAGAACCGCCGCGCCGAGGACAGGGATGGGCGGCGCGCGTGGCTGCGCGGCGATCGGCGCAACGCCGGCCCGGCGCCGCGGCCGGCAGCGGTGCCCGGCGCCCAGCCGGCGCCGGTTGCGGCCAGCACGCCGGCGATTTCACAGCCAATTCCGCAGCCAATTCCGCAGCCGGGCGTGATCACGACCGCGCCGCCGGCATTCCATGGCGGCGCAGATGTCGAGCGTCGCCGCGAAGTGCGCGCCGGGTTCGACGACGCGCGCCGGCAACGCTACCAGCAGCGCGCCGAGAGCGACGGTGCGGTCAGCGTGATCGGCGCTCCCGCGCCGCGTCCGGCGATGCCGGTCCCGACCCTCTCCACCGAGCCGGCGCCGCCATCGGCCAGGCATGGCGGCGGCCGCATCTACGAGGCGACCGCGGCGATGCGGGCGCAGCAGCAGGCACGGCAGGCGCAGCAAGGGCCTGCCCCGGTCGCGGTTGCGCCGCCGCCGCCACGTGCCATGCCGAGCGCGCCACGGGCGATGCCGACGCCGTCGGCGGTGGTGTCGCCGCCGCCGCCCCCGGTCTCGGCGCCGGCCCCGGCCGCCGCCCCGGTCCGGACCGAAGCGGCGCCATCCCAGCCGCGGCACACGGACAGCGGCCTGCGCCGCGGCATCCCGCGCCAGATGGAACGCTGATCCGGCGCCGAGCGGGCCGGACTGCGTTGCCGGCCCGGCCAAACCGGGCACCGGCGATACGCCGTCCGCGCGCATTGGCTACAATGTGCTTTTGCACTGGAATTGCATATGGACCCGAAAGAATCCCTCATCGAATACCCGAGCGACTTCCCGATCAAGGTGATGGGCCCGACGCATGAGGCCTTCGCTGCCACCATCGTCGAGGTGGTGACGGGCTTCGACCCGACCTTCCACCACGGCCGCATGGAAGTGCGTCCTTCCGGCAAGGGCAACTACACGGGCCTGACCTGCATCGTGCGCGCCACCAGCCGCGAGCAGCTCGACGACATCTACCGCACCCTGTCGTCGCACCCGATGGTGAAGATCGTTCTGTAAAGTAAGACTATCCGGCGCCCCGGCAATGCCCGGGGCACTGGCTTATAATGTCGGGGCTGTTCCACACTCCGACCAGACCCATGCACCCGACCCGTCCCGCCAGCCCGATCATCCGCGAGCTGGGCCGCGCCGACTACGAGCCCACCTTCGCTGCCATGCGCGCCTTCACCGATGCGCGCACGCCCGATACGCCGGACGAATTGTGGATCGTCGAGCATCCGCCGGTGTTCACGCTGGGACTGGGCGCCGACCGCGGGCACCTGCTGGCCGGCCCGGGCGTGCCGGCGCATGCCATCCCGGTGGTGCAGACCGACCGCGGCGGCGAAGTCACTTACCACGGCCCCGGCCAGGTCGTGATCTACCTGCTGATGGACCTGCGCCGCAACAAGCCGGGCGGCAAGCTGTATGCCCGGCAATTTGTGGCGAAAATCGAACAGGCGGTCATCGACGTGCTGGCGGCGTATAATCTTGGCGGCGAACGCGTCGCCGGCGCCCCCGGCATCTACATCGCCGACGGCCCACGCAAGGGCGCGAAAATCGCCGCGCTCGGCCTCAAGGTGCGCGGCAACGGCTGCACCTATCACGGCGTGTCGCTGAACGTGGCGATGGACCTGGCGCCGTTCTCGTGGATCAATCCCTGCGGTTACTCGGGCCTGGCCACGGTCGACATGCGCACAATGGGCATCGAGGCGCCGTTGGCCGACGTGCAGCAGGCACTGGCGCGCGAACTGGTGCGCCACCTGTCCCAGCCGATCGAAGCGGCGGCGGCCGACGTTGCCAACGTCGTTGACCAGCCGCGAACCGAACAAACCAACTGAGCCCTTCCGGGCATGAGCGACATGACTACCGAAACCGACACCGGTGTGACTCCCGCAAACAACGCCGCCTACAACGCCAGCGAAAAGCAGAAGGGCGCCAGCAAGACGTCGCGCATCCCGATCAAGATCGTGCCGATCGCCGACGGCGAACGCCTCAAAAAGCCGGACTGGATCCGCGTGAAAGCCGCCACGGCCTCGTCGCGCTTCTACGAGATCAAGGACATCCTGCGCGCGAACAACCTGGTGACCGTGTGCGAAGAGGCGAGCTGCCCGAACATCGGCGAATGCTTCGGCAAGGGCACCGCGACCTTCATGATCATGGGCGACAAGTGCACCCGCCGTTGCCCGTTCTGCGACGTCGGCCACGGCCGTCCCGACCCGCTCGACGTCAACGAGCCGGGCAACCTGGCCAAGACGATTGCCGACCTGCGCTTGTCGTATGTCGTGATCACCTCGGTCGACCGCGACGACCTGCGCGACGGCGGCGCCGGCCACTTCGTCGAGTGCATCCAG
Organism: Massilia haematophila; assembly: GCF_042647645.1. NCBI lineage: Bacteria > Pseudomonadati > Pseudomonadota > Betaproteobacteria > Burkholderiales > Oxalobacteraceae > Massilia > Massilia haematophila. The sequence continues at coordinate 4,236,352 of NZ_JBHRVV010000001.1, forward strand.
AAGACGCGCGCACTGTCGCCGAACACCAAGATCGAAGTGCTGGTGCCGGACTTCCGCGGCCGCCTGGAAAAGGCCCTGAACATTTTCGCCGACGGCCTGCCGGACGTGATGAACCACAACCTGGAAACCGTGCCGCGCCTGTACAAGGAAGCACGCCCGGGCGCCGACTACAAGCACTCGCTGGAACTGCTGCGCGACTTCAAGGCCAAGTACCCGAACGCCGTCACCAAGTCCGGCATCATGGTCGGCCTGGGCGAGACCGACGAGGAAATCCTGGAAGTCATGCGCGACCTGCGCGCCCATGACGTCGACATGCTGACCATCGGCCAGTACCTGGCGCCGTCGAACTCGCACCTGCCGGTGCGCCGCTACGTGCACCCGGACCAATTCAAGAAGTTCGAGGAAGCGGCCTACGAGATGGGCTTCGTGCACGCCGCAGTCGGCGCGATGGTGCGTTCGTCCTACCACGCGGACCAGCAGGCGCACGACGCGGGCGTGGCGGCATAACCCTGCCGTTGTTTGGTCTTCGACAAGGCGGCCTCCGGATGGAGGCCGTTTTTCATTGGGCGCGCCGGCGCGCGTCCGTCCTGAACCGTGCCCGTCTTCCTTCCGCGATATAGTGATCACAACCAGACATCGCATTCACGACACATGAGCAATCCCCGCGACAACGACAATCCCGAAATGGATACCGGCGACGACGCCTTCCTCGAACAGGACATGGGGCTGGCCGCGCGCGGCATCGCGCTGGTCAAGATGGAGGGCCGCGTCTTCCTGCGCTTTTCCGGCGAAGTGAAGTACGAAGGCCTGCGCGTGCGCTACGCGCTGGTGCCTTCGCGTGGCGTGCTGGCCAAGCCGAGCAAGTGGCGCAAGATGGACATGCTGGCGCGCCGCGCGCTGATCGAGGAGAGGACGAGCGACAAGGCGATCGCCGAGCTGCAGGTCGACACCGAGGAATTCGTGCGCGAGATCGCCGACGAGGCGGACGACGCCGGGTTCGATCCGCGCGTGTTCCTGGGCGTGCTCGACGAGCTGGAAACGTCCGAGCCGGCCGAGTACGTGTTCGACCGCATCCGCCAGCGCGTCACCCACGCCATCGAGCGCGAACAGGAAGAACGCCACGCCGCGCGCACCAAGGAAAGCATCAACCTGGCCGAATACCCGCAATCGTTCGAGGTCGCGAGCCGCCTGCCGCGCAAGTTCATCGCCCTGCTCGGCCCGACCAATTCCGGCAAGACTCACCGCGCGATGGAGGCGCTGGCGAAAGCGGCCAGCGGCGTGTATCTCGCTCCGCTGCGCCTGCTGGCGCTGGAAAATTACGAACGCCTGCAGGCGGCGCGTCCGCACGGCGAGGAACTCAAGGTCAGCCTGGTCACGGGCGAAGAGCGCCGCATCGCCGAGGGCAGCACCCACGTCGCCAGCACCGTCGAGATGCTCGACACCAAAACGCCGGTCGAGGTGGCGGTGATCGACGAGATCCAGATGCTGGCCGACCGCGACCGCGGCGCGGCCTGGACCGCCGCCGTCTGCGGCGCGCCCGCCAACACCGTCTACCTGGTCGGCGCGCCGGAAGCGCGGCGCGCGATCGAGGCCCTGGCCGACCGCCTGGAAGTGCCGCTCGAGGTGCATGTTCTGAAACGCATGGCGCCGCTGGCGATGGAACCGTCGCCGGTACGCAAACTGACGAACCTGCGCCGCGGGGACGCCGTCATTGCCTTTTCGCGGCGCGAGGTGCTGATGTGGCGCGACATGATCACCGAAAAGGGGCTGTCGGTGGCCACCGTCTACGGCAATCTTTCTCCGGAAGTAAGGCGCGCCCAGGCCGAACGTTTCCGCGAGGGACAAGCCGACATCGTGGTCGGCACCGACGCGCTGGCCATGGGCCTGAACATGCCGATCGCGCGCATCGTCATGACCACCGCCGTGAAGTACAACGGCTATGAGGAGGAAGAGATCTCGGCGGCGCTGGCCAAGCAGATTGCCGGCCGCGCCGGGCGCTACGGCGTGCACGAAGAGGGCTTCGTCGCCGGCTACGACGACGACACCCACGAGGTGATGCGCGCGCTGATGAAGGAAAAGATTCCACCGGTACCCGCCAGCGGCTTCGCGGTCGCGCCGTCGCTCGAGCAGTTGCACCGCATCTCGGCCGTCACCGGCGAGACCTCGCTGGTGAAACTGCTCAAGCGCTTCGTCCACAACATCGACGTACCGGACGGCTTTTTCTATCCGAAGATCACCGAGGAGCAGAACGAGCGCGCCGAATGGCTCGATACCTTGCCGCTGTCGATCGCCGAGAAATTCATGCTCTCGCTGGTGCCGATCTCGACCAAGGTGCCGATGCTGCAAAGCGCCTGGGAGCACTGGTCCTTATCGCTGGCCAAGAAGAAGATCTGCAAGCTGCAGCCGCATACCCAGGAACTGTTCTGGATGAACCTGCAGGAAGTCGAAGACACCTGCCGCATGTACTCGGCCTACGCCTGGCTGGGCTACCGCCAGCCGGAATTCTTCCCCAGCATCGAGGACGCCCAGCAACTGGCGCGCGAGGCGGCCGAGCGGGTGGATGCGATCCTGCAGCAGCAGAACACGGCCTCGCGCCGGCGCCAGGCGGGCGGTGGGAAACATGCGGCGGCAGGCGGGAAGCAGAAGCGGCGCGCGTGAAACGCGGCTGGCTGTGTTCTGATCCGTGGTGCACTGCCTGCGCCACGTCGAATGTTGGCCGAAACCGTAGGGTGGGCACCCGTGCCCACGCGAAAGCGTGCACGGCGTTGGCATAATTGAAGCCGAATGGCCCGCACCGTGATGCCGCATCTCATCGCACACCCCAACATTTAAACGCAGCCAACACGATGCGACGTTCCGCGTGGGCACGGAGTGCCCACCCTACGTTCAGCGCCTGGCCGCGAGCACGTGTACGATGACGATTTCCTCATCATCGACTTGCTGACATGAACAACAAACTGACTCCCGCCATCTTCAACGAACGCGGCGCCGGCACCCTGCCCGCCTACCTCGGCATCGAGATCCTGGAGGTGCTTGAGGGCCGCATCGCCGCGCGCCTGCCGATCAAACCGCACCTGCTGGCGCCGAACGGCTATCTGCACGCGGGCAGCGTGGTGACGCTGGCCGACACCGCCGCCGGCTATGCCTGCATGGCCCACCTGCCGGAAGGCGGCCAGAGTTTCACCACCATCGAACTGAAATCGAACCACCTCGGCACCGCGCGCGAAGGCGCGATCGCGGCCGTCGCCACGCCGGCCCACCTGGGCCGCACCACGCAGGTGTGGGATGTCACGGTGACGGACGAGGCAAACGGCAAGACCATCGCCCTGTTCCGCTGCACCCAGATGATCCTGTATCCGAAATAAAGTCGACTCCAGAATCGGACATGAATCGGTCCGAAAATGGAGTATTTAAGGCGCCGGCGGCAGGCAGACCGCGGTCACCCCGGCCGCGGTGGCGCCGACGGCCGGCAGGTCGGACGGCGACTTGCCGTTGCCGACCAGGATCGCGTCCTGGCCCTTGTAGCTGAGCTGCAGTTCTTCGCCGGCATAACCTTCGAGTTCCTTGGGCACGAATACGGCGAAGCGGTAGTTCAGGTCGGAATAGAAACCGCTCTGGAAGATCTGCTCGGGCGGCCCCTCCTGGATCTCGGCGGCAATGGCGTCGAGGATAGGGAGCGTGTCGCCGGCATTGTTCAGGTCGACCTGGCCCTGATAGCGCAGGCTGTAGGGCGGCAGGCCGCCGATGTCGCGTCCCTGGTAGCTCACGCGGAAATTGTTGACGCTGTAATGGAAGCCGCGCACGGAATGTTCGGCCACATCGACATTGCACAGCAAGAAAATGGCCCAGAAACCCTTGGAATCGACCGGCGTCAGGTGGCCGACGCGGTACAGCGCCGCCGACAGCGCGATCGGATTGGTGAAGCGGATTTCGTGCGCGTTGGCCACGTGCTGGTAGTGCAGGACAGCATCGGCCTTGCGTGGCGGCGGCGCGCACCCGGCGAGCACCAGCATGCCGGCGGCAATCGCTGTCGTGCGAAGAAAGTGACCCATTACATCTCCTTTACGAGCATGACCGCGGGTTTGCGGTCAGCGAACGCATCAAGCTTGGCCGATTCCGGCGTCCCAGACTTGAGTTAAGTCAGGCGTGCTGTGGCATAGGCGCAGCGAGCCTGTCGACGTTCGCAGCCGCCAGTGTAATAAGGGAGGGAAGGCGCGGCAAGGCGAGCACGGCCGCACTTGCTCAGCCGGCTGCCAGCGCCTTCTGCAAGAGGGCGTGCAGCTGGGAAAACTCGGGTTCGCCGACGTAGCGCTTGAGGATGGTGCCGTCCTTGCCGATGACGAAGGTGGTCGGCGTCAGGGTGACGTCGCCGAAGGACCTGGCCAGGTCGCCGCCCGAGTCGAGCGCGACGATGAAGGGCAGCTTGCGGGTTTCGGTGAAGTTGACGACGTAGTTCGGCGGGTCGTACTGCATGGCCACGGCGACGAACTCCAGGCCTTGCCCCTTGAACTTGTTATAGGTGTCGACCATCGCCGGCATCTCGCGCACGCAGCTGACGCAGGAAGTGGCCCAGAAATTCACCATGACGACCTTGCCGCGCAGGCCTTGCGTGCTGATCTTGTCGCCGGCGAGGCTGATGAAGGTGACGTCGGGGGCCTTCTGGCTGCTGCCCAGCGTGGCGTAGCCGATGCCCGCCAGCGCGAGCACGACCGCGCCGATGGCGGCGGGCTTGATCCAGGAACGGGAAGCGGAAGCAGTCATGGCGGTGCAATAAAAAACAGCAGGGCGAACCCTGCCGGAACGTTTACAGCTGGACCGAGGAGGTCTGCGGATACTGCGTGCGCAGTTCTTCCTCGGTGATGTATTCGAAGATCTTGACCACGCGCTGGACGCCCGAGACGCTCTGGGCGATCTTCGCGCCGAGGTCGCCTTCGCGCTGGGTCACGCGGCCCATCAGGTAGACGGTGCCGCGCTCGGTGACGACCTTGAACGAGGTGGCCGAGATGGTTTTCATCTCGACCAGGCTGGCCTTGACGTTGGTGGTGATCAGGGCGTCGGACGAGCGCGAGGTCAGGCTCGACGGGCCGGCGATCGCCAGCTCGTTGATGACCGAGACCACGTTCTCGATGCTGCGCACTTCGCGCTCGACCGAGGCCTTCATCGTCTCGTCGCGTACTTCGCCGGTGAGCAGGACCTTGCGGTTGTAGCTGGCGACGTTGACGTGGCCGGCATCGCCGACCAGCTTGCGCACCTGCATCTCGGCCTTCACCGTGATCGACTTGTCCTCGGTCTGCGCGCCCAGGGTGCGGCGGTCCATGGTCGCGGCCGCGCCCAGCGCGGCGCCGCCCATCACCAGCGGCACGCAGCCCTGGAGCGAGCCCAGCAGGGCGGCGCACAGGATTGCCTTGGTCAACGGTCCTTTCAGGACCTGGCCAGTCTTACTCATTCACGTCTCCTCCGAAAAGCGCGACGTCGATGCCGTCGCAAATGCAGTGAATCGCAACCAGGTGCACTTCCTGGATGCGTGCGGTGCGGCTATGCGGCACGTTGATGTGCACGTCGGCGTCGGTCAGGAGCTTGGCCAGTGCGCCGCCGTCCTTGCCGGTGAAGGCCACCACGCGCATCTCGCGCTCGAGCGCCGCCTCGACGGCGGCCAGCACGTTGGCCGAGTTGCCCGAGGTCGAGATCGCCAGCAGGATATCGCCGGCCTGGCCGAAGGCCTGCACCTGTTTCGAGAAGATCTCGCGGAAGCTGTAATCGTTGCCGACCGCGGTCATGATCGAGGTATCGGTGGTCAGGGCGATGGCGGGGAGCGGGAAGCGCTCGCGCTCGAATCGACCGACCAGCTCGGCAGCGAAATGCTGGCAGTCGGCGGCCGAACCGCCATTCCCGCAAGCCAGGATCTTGTTGCCGTTGGACAGGGCGCTGAACATCAGTTCAATCGCCTGCGAGATGGGAGAGGACAGCGCCGCAGCCGACTTCAGCTTGAGATCGGCGCTCTCCTGGAAGTGAGCGAGGATGCGTTGAGTGTTCATAGCCGACGATTATAGTGCAGTGGCAAGCACGGGCGGGCAAAGGGTTTTAAGATTGCTTACAACATCATGACGTTGCGCAACCATTCGAGTTGCTCGCCATCGATGGCGACCACGTCGAAACGGCAGGCCGGCGTCTTCGGAAAACGCAGCAGGTAGACCTGGGCGGCGCGCACCAGGCGCCGGATCTTGGCGGGGGTGATGCTGGCGGCCGCGCCGCCGTACTGGCTGCCGGCGCGCTGGCGCACTTCGACGAAGACGAGGGAATCGCCGTCGCGCATGACGAGGTCGATTTCTCCGCCCTTGCAGGTGAAATTGGCCTCGACGAAAGCGAGGCCCTGGCGCTTCAGGTGGCGCAGCGCCACCTGTTCCCAGTCGCGGCCCTGCGACTGCTTGGCGGACAGTCGCGGACCGGTCATGCTTATTCGCCGTTGGCCACCGTGTCGAAACCGATGCCGTCGCGGTAGACGGCGGCCGCTTCCTGGCGCCGCAGCGCATAGGCGCCGCTATTGTCGACACGTACCGACAGGCGGCCGGTGACGCCGTCCAGCTCGAACGAGGTGCCCGGATGCTGGGCCACTTCGCGCGCCACGCGGAAGGCGTCGATGCCCAGCGCATACAGGCGCTGCATGTCGAGGGTGTCGGCGTCGAGCGGACGCGGATAGACCATCACCTGCGGATGGTCGGGTTGCACCGTCCACGGCAAGTCGAGCAGGCGGATGCCGTCGAGCTCGGGCCAGGCGGCGCCCGGCGTGCGGCCCGGATTCGCCGCCGACACCGCATAGGTCGGCAGCGAGGTGCCGAGCGCGCTGCGCACCTGGCGCAGCTGGCTGGCGCCGAGCGCCGCGAACACCAGTTCGGGACGGTCGACTTCGAGCCGCGCGCGCAGCTCGGCCAGGGCGTTGCCGTCGACGTAGCCGTCGTTCACCGGCAATTCGACGGTGGCGTTGTTGCGACCCATGCGGGCCCAGCGTTCGGTAAACGCGCCGACGGCACGCTGCTGCCAGGCGGTGTTGCCGCTGACGACGAGCGCGCGGCCGGTCGGGTGTTCCTGCGCGGCCCAGTCGGCGACCTGCCGCGCTTCGTCCTCCAGCGACAGCCCGACCACCAGCATGTTGGCCGGCAGCGGCCGGTCGGTCTGCGGGTGGTTCAGCGCCACCGTCGGCTTGCTCACGAATCGGCTCGCGGCCAGCGCGGCGACGGCGGAGCGGGCCAGCGGGCCGACCACGACGTCGGCCTGCTCGGCCGCGCGGGTATACGCCTCGAGCGTGGATTCGGGGGTGTCGCCGCTGGCGACGACGTCGACCGTGATGCCGGCGCTGTCGCGCTCGTGGCCGGCGAGGAAGCCGGCGCGCACCGCCTCGGCCGCCTGGCCGAGCGAGGGCGACTGCAGCGGCAGCAGCAGGGCCAGGCGCGCCTGCACGCCGGGCGTCGCGGCGTGGCTGCCGTCGGTGCGCGGATACAGGTCGACCGGCATGGTGCGGGTCTCGGAACGCGGCGCGGAGGTGGGCGGGGGCGGCGGCGGGGGCGCCGGGCGTTGCGCACTTGTGTTTGGCTCTGCGGGCGCGCACAATCCGCCCGGTACGCCGCATCCCAGATCGGGTGGCAGGGGCGTGCTGGCGCAGCCGGCTACCATCGCACTGGCAACGACAGCGGCGGCAACGGCAATCGCACGCAGGCCCTTCAGATTATTTACGAGCATCGTCTCTCCAACATGACCGACAACCAGTCCATCGATATTGCCAAGCTGCCAGTAATGGCCGAGGCAGCTCAGCAGTCCTATCCTACCGCAACGTTGTACGTCGTGGCCACCCCGATCGGGAATGCCACCGACATCACGCTGCGTGCTTTGCACCTGCTGGCGCTGGCCGACGTGGTCGCTTGTGAGGATACGCGCAAAACCGGCGCCCTGCTCACCCGTTACGGCTTGAACAAGCAGATGGTGGCCGCGCACATGCACAACGAGCGCGAAGCGGCCGACAAACTGATCGCCCGCCTGCAGGCCGGCGAGCGCGTGGCGCTGGTGTCGGACGCCGGCACCCCGGCCGTGTCCGACCCCGGCGCGCGCATCGTCGACGCGGTGCGCGCAGCCGGCCTGCGCGTGCTCCCGCTGCCGGGCGCATCGGCGTCGGTGGCGGCGTTATCTGCCAGCGGCCTGGTCAACGACCGTTTCAATTTTGTCGGCTTCCTGCCGGCCAAGGCCAAGCAGCGCGAGGCGGCGTTGATGGAACTGGTGCGCGAGCCGGCCACCCTCGTCATCTACGAGGCGCCGCACCGGATCAATGATTGCGTCGAAGGTTTGCTGGCCGTGTTCGAGCCGACGCGCCAGGTCGTGTTCGCGCGCGAGCTGACCAAACTGTTCGAGGAAGTGCACCGCTGCCCGCTGAGCGAAGCGCTGGCCTGGGTGAAAGCCGACCAGCACCGCGAGCGCGGCGAATTCGTCGTGCTGGTCGAGGGCGCGACGCTGGCGACCGACGCCGAAGACGCGGAAGCCGAGCGCATCCTGAACATCCTGTTGACCGAATGCAGCGTGAAGCAGGCGGCGAACCTGACGGCGCAGATTACCGGGCGCAAGAAGAATGCGCTGTATGAGCGGGCGCTGCAGATCAAGGGCGAGTAGGTGTTTTATGCTGGCGCTGGTTGAACGCGTGGGCGGCCTACCGGTTCCGTGCATGCACGTTGCCGGGTATAGCCGCCCACGCGTTCAACAAGCGTATGCATTGCCGCATCGATCCATCACCATTTGCACCCGCTGTCCTTCTTGTCCGCCAACAGCAGCAAGGGCGCCAGCAAGCCACCCGGAATGCCATCCTTGCAATCGCGCCGCTTGGCCGCCTTGATGGCGCGCGCGGCGCGGCTTTCGGTCTCCAGCGGCTTCTCGGGAAATTGCCCGACAGCCGTGCCCTCCTTCGCCGGATCGCGCATGTTGGCGAGCGAGCGCGCCGTGCGCTTGGCCGCTTCCGGATCGAAACGCGGCGTCTCCGGATCTGCCGGCGCCGGCGATGTTTCCGGCTGCTCGACCACAAAAGGATCTGGTTCGCTGGCGCGGCTGGTGTCGGGCGGAACGGCGATCACCGGCGGCTTCGGCTTCGGCTTGGCCTTCTGCGGCGCCGGCGCGGGCCTGGCGACCGGAGGCGCCGGCGTCTCGATGCGCGGCTGTGGCGGCGCCGGCGGCGGCTGCACGCGCACCTCGAGCGGACGCGGCGCCGGCGCCACGACCGGCCCGCCGCCGCGCCAGGCCGTCAGCAGCGCGCCGTGCACGAGGATGGACACGACGATTCCCCAGGCCACACGCTGCACCCGGCGGCGTTCTTCCTCGTCGAACGCTCCGACACCTGTTGCTGCCAAATCCACAATACCTGCTTCCGCTTGTGTGAAAAATCCGAAAAAGATCAGCTATTTTCCGGTTCAACCTTGACCGCTAACCCTACAGCGGCTATGATGGATGTCTTCGGAGTGTAGCGCAGCCCGGTAGCGCATCTGGTTTGGGACCAGAGGGTCCAAGGTTCGAATCCTTGTACTCCGACCAGTATTAAGAGAGAAGCCGACAACGAAAGTTGTCGGCTTTTTTCGTTGTCGCCGCGGTTTTTGTGGAAATGTTGCCGCGGATTTTGGTGGTGGGCGCGGGCGCGAACCCGATGGCACCATTTCCATCAACTCGGTGCTAGCGTAGGGTGGGCGCCCTGTGCCCAGGCGGTGATCGTTGCCGGCTCCGTATTCGTGCCTGATGATCTTGCTACAAACTATCACTGCGCCTACGCGGTGATCGATCACGGCTCCGCTTTCGTGCGCGATGATGTTACCGCTAACTATCGCCGCGGGGGCACGGGGCGCCCACCCTACGTCGCTATCACCGCGTGGGTTCAAGAACCCACCCTACAATGTCGTTGCGTAACCTACCCTGCCCGCTTCGCGGCAATTGCATTCCCTGCCCGGCTCGAACCCTTGCGCCCGAGCTGCTGGGCAATGAACTGCCCCGCGTCCATCACCTGGTCGAGGTCGATGCCGGTCTCGATGCCCAGGCCGTGCAGCATGTAGATCACGTCCTCGGTCGCGACGTTGCCGGTCGCCCCTTTTGCATACGGGCAGCCACCGAGTCCCGAAACGGAAGAATGGAAAATCTGCACGCCCACTTCCATGCTGGCGTAGATGTTCGCCAGCGCCTGGCCGTAGGTGTCGTGGAAGTGGCCCGACAGTTGCTGCAGCGGGAATTCGCGCGCAGCCGCCAGCATCACTTCCTGGGTCTTGCGCGGGGTCGAGACGCCGATGGTATCGGCAATGTCGATCTCGTCACAGCCCAGGTCGCGCATGCGGCGCACCACGTCGGCCACGGCCGCCAAGGGCACGTCCCCCTGGTAGGGGCAGCCGAAGGCGGTGCTGATGCTGCCGCGCAGGCGGATGCCGTTGGCCTTGGCCGCCTTCGCCACCGGCTCGAAGCGCGCGATCGATTCCGCGATCGAGCAGTTGATGTTCTTCTGCGAAAAGGCTTCCGAGGCCGAACCGAAGATCACGACCTCGTCGGCCTTGGCGGCCAAGGCCGCCTCGAAGCCCTGCATGTTCGGCGTGAGCGCCGAGTAGATGGTCCCGGGCTGGCGCGTAATCCCCGCCATCACTTCGCTGCTGGTGGCCATCTGCGGCACCCATTTCGGCGACACGAAGGAGGCCGCCTCGATGTTCGAAAATCCGGCGCGCGTGAGGCGGTCGACCAGCTCGATCTTCACTTGCGCACTGATGGTTTCCTTCTCGTTCTGCAGGCCGTCGCGTGGACCGACTTCGACGATCTTGACCTGCTTCGGCAGGGTGGTTCCATTGTTCATGTCAGTATCCCAGTGAGCGGTCGACCACGTCGTCGACCTGTTGGCCCGCTTCGATCGCGGTGATTTTAGCGATGATCTGGCGCACCGCCTCGCTGCGCACGGTCAGCGCGGAGATGTGCGGCGTGATGGTGATGCGCGGCTCCTCCCAGAACGGATGCGGCGCCGGCAGCGGTTCGTTGCGGAACACGTCGAGCGTGGCGCCGGCAATGTGGCCGGCGCGGATCAGCGTCAGCAGGTCCGGCTCGGCCACCTGGGCGCCGCGCGCGACGTTGATCAGGTAGGCGCCCTGCGGCAGCGTCGACAGGCGCCGGCGGTCGAGCAAATTATTCGTTTCAGGCGTCAGCGGCAGCAGCGACACCAGCACGCGCGTACCGCGCAGGAAGTCGTCGAGCGCTTCCATGCCGGCGTAGCAGTCCACGCCCGGGATGTCCTTCGCGGTGCGGCTCCAGCCGCGTACCGGAAAGCCGAAACCGCGCATGGTCTCCACCACGCGCAGGCCGAGCTTGCCGAGCCCCATGACGCCGACCGTGAACTCCTCTTTTGCGTAGGTCGGCAGCGGCGACCACAGGCCGTGACGGGCCTGCTCCTCGTATTCGTCGAAGCGGCGGAAGTAGCGCAGCGTGGCGTAGGCCACATACTCCGCCATCTGCACCGCCATGCCGGCGTCGCCCAGGCGCACGATGGGCACGTCGGGCAGCGCATCGCCGAACTTGAGCAGGGCATCCGCGCCTGCGCCCATCAGGAAGATCGCCTTCACGCTGGCCAGTTGCGGCAGCAGGCTCGGCGCCGGATTCCATAGCACCGCGTAATCGCACGCCGCCAGCGTTTCGCCTTCCTGCCAGGAGACGGTCTCGACGCCCGGCATCAGGCGCGCCAAATCCTCGGCCCAGGGCCCGATCTGGCCATCGCCGCGATACAAAAGAACGCGCATCAGGCGGCGGCCTTGAAGGCCAGCAGCGGCGCGCCGTCCGCGACCTGGTCGCCGACCGCGTACAGCACCTCTTCCACCAGGCCGTCGCCCGGCGCGGCGATGGTGTGCTCCATCTTCATCGCTTCCATGATGACCAGCGGCGTGCCCTTCTTCACTTCCTGCCCGGCCTCGACCATGACAGCCACGACCTTGCCCGGCATCGGCGCGGTCAGGCGCCCGCCCGCGGCCTCCGTTTCGCCCGCATGGGCCATCGGATCGTTGTACGAGAGCGTGTGGTGTTCGCCGTTCGTGAACACGTGGAACAGCTCGCCGTCGCGGCGCACGTTGCCGTGCATCGACTGCTCGCCCAGGCGGATCGAATAGGCCGCGCCCGCGCGCGCCAGCAGGGTCAAAGGCTGCTTGCCGCCCTCGATGTCGAGCTCCCAGCCCTGCGGGTGGTAGGTGACGCCGACCTTGTAGGCGCCGCCTTCCAGCCCGGCCGCATGCTCGTCGCTGAAGGAGAGCAGGCGCCGGTAGTCGCCGTTCAGGCGCCAGCCCTGCGCCTGGCCCCAGGGATCGGCGGCCGCGCGCGAGGCGCCGCTCGACTGCTGCTTTTCCGCTTCGATCAGCGCCACCGCGGCCAGCGCCAGCGCGCCCGCCGGCGCCGCCTTGGAGGCCGGGAACAGCGAAGCGTGGTGACGCTCGATCAGGCCGGTATCCAGGTCGGCCGTGGCGAAGGCTTCGCCCTCGACCAGGCGTTTCAGGAAGGCGATGTTGGTGGCCAGGCCGACGATCTGGAATTCGGATAACGCCTGCGACAGGCGCGCCAGCGCCTGGGTGCGGTCCGCGCCCCAGACGATCAGTTTCGCGATCATCGGGTCGTAAAATGGCGAGATCGCATCGCCTTCGCGCACGCCGGAATCGATGCGCACGGCGGCCGGTTCGACACCACCGGTGCCGCCCAGCTCGAAGCTGACGGCGGTTGGGGTATCCATGTGGCGCAGCGTGCCGATCGAGGGCAGGAAACCCTTCTCCGGGTTCTCGGCGTAGATGCGCGCCTCGATCGCGTGGCCGTGGATCGCCAGCTCGTGTTGTTTTTTCGGCAGCGGCTGGCCCGCGGCCACGCGCAGCTGCCATTCGACCAGGTCGGTCCCGGTGATCATCTCGGTCACCGGATGTTCCACTTGCAGGCGCGTGTTCATCTCCATGAAGTAGAACGAGCCGTCCTGGTTGGCGATGAATTCGACCGTGCCGGCGCCGACGTAGCCGACGGCGCGCGCGGCGGCCACCGCCGCTTCGCCCATGTCGGCGCGGCGGTGTTGCGTCATGCCCGGTGCCGGCGCTTCTTCCAGCACCTTCTGGTGGCGGCGCTGCACCGAGCAGTCGCGCTCGTGCAGGTAGACGCAGTTGCCCAGCTTATCGGCGAACACCTGGATCTCGATGTGGCGCGGACGGATCAGGTATTTCTCGACCAGCACCTTGTCGTCGCCGAAGGAGCTGATCGCCTCGCGCTTGCACGAGGCCAGCGCGGCCACGAAATCCTCGCTGCGCTCGACCACGCGCATGCCCTTGCCGCCGCCGCCGGCGCTGGCTTTCAGCAGCACCGGATAGCCGATGCGGTCGGCCTGGTCGCGCAGGAATTCCGGATCCTGGTTCTCGCCGTGGTAGCCCGGCACCAGCGGTACGCGGGCAGCCTCCATCAGCTGCTTGGCGGCCGACTTCGAACCCATCGCGCGCATCGAGGAACCCGGCGGGCCGATGAAGACCAGGCCGGCTTTCTCGCAGGCCTCGGCGAACTCGGCGTTCTCCGACAGGAAGCCGTAGCCCGGGTGGATCGCCTGGGCGCCGGTGGCCAGCGCGACTTCGATGATCTTGTCGCCGCGCAGGTAGCTTTCCTTGGCCGGCGCCGGCCCGATCAACACCGCCTCATCGCAGACCGCCACGTGCTTGGCGCCGGCATCCGCTTCGGAATACACGGCGACGGTACGGATTCCCATGCGGCGCGCGGTGGCGGCGACACGGCAGGCGATTTCGCCACGGTTGGCGATGAGGATCTTGGTGAACATGCGTTTGTCTCGCTTTATATATTCTCTGTGTTGATCGGGTTCGAGCGCCTGAAAGATCCTCAGGCGCTCCTGGTGGGTATCAGCAGCCGCAGGCTTCCTTCGGCGCCGACTCCAGCGTGGCCGAGCGGGTTTTCAGGCCCAGCTTGGCCAGCAGCGCGCGGTCGTCTTCCGCTTCCGGGTTGCCGGTGGTGAGCAGCTTGTCGCCGTAGAAGATCGAATTGGCGCCGGCCATGAAGCACATGGCCTGCACCGCCTCGCCCAGCTGGCGGCGGCCGGCCGACAGGCGCACGCGCGCCTTGGGCATGGTGATGCGCGCGACCGCGATGGTGCGCACGAATTCCAGCGGGTCGAGCGGATCGAGGCCGTGCAGCGGCGTGCCTTCGACCTGCACCAGGTGGTTGACCGGCACCGATTCCGGATACGGATTCAGGTTCGCCAGCTGGGCGAGCAGGCCGGCGCGCTGCTCGCGCGTTTCTCCCATGCCGACGATGCCGCCGCAGCAGACCTTCAGGCCGGCGTTGCGCACGCGGCCCAGCGTGTCCAGGCGGTCCTGGTATTCGCGGGTCGAGATCACGTTGTTGTAGAAGTCCGGCGCGGTGTCGATGTTGTGGTTATAAAAATCGAGGCCGGCGTTCTTCAGTTGTTCGGCTTGTCCCTCTTCCAGCATGCCCAGGGTGGCGCAGGTTTCCATGCCCAGCGCTTTCACTTCGCGCACCATCTCTTCGACTTTGGCCATGTCGCGCTCTTTCGGGCTGCGCCAGGCGGCGCCCATGCAGAAGCGGGTGGCGCCGTTGGCTTTCGCCTCGCGCGCGGCGTCGAGCACGGTGTCGATGTCGAGGATCTTCTTGGCTCCGACGCCGGTGTCGTAGCGCGCGGCCTGCGGGCAGTAGCCGCAGTCTTCCTCGCAGCCGCCGGTCTTGATCGACAGCAGGGTCGCCAGCTCGACGTCGCCGTCCGGGAAGTGGGTGCGGTGCGCCTGCTGGGCGCGGAACATCAGCTCGTTGAACGGCAGTTCGAACAGGGCCAGGACGTCGGCCAGCGGCCAGGTAGCATCAAGCCGTTCCTTGATGGCGGCGGTCGGGCGATGGAGGGCGACGGTGTGTGGGGCGTTCATGGTGTTTCCTTATTGTGGTGCCTGAGTTCGCAGGGACGGCCAGCCCGGCAGTCCCGCGAGATCGATGAATCGGGCCGCGTTGGCGGCGGTAGCGTGTTCGAGGCGCGGCACGATGCCGAGCAGTGGGGCCGGGATGCGCGCTGCAAGCGCCTCGATGTTTTCGTCGAAGAAGCGCATGTCGGGGTCGGCCGTGTTGGCGACCCAGCCGGCCAGCACCAGGCCGCGCGCGACGATGGCTTCCACCGTCAGCAGGGCATGGCTGATGCAGCCCAGGCGCATGCCGACCACCAGGATCACCGGCAGGTTCAGCTGGGCGGCCAGGTCGGCGCTGTCGAAGGTGTCGGTGAACGGCACACGGAAGCCGCCCACGCCCTCGACCACGACCGAATCCGACGCGGCCGAGATCTCGGCATACGCCGCGATGATCGGCACCGGGTCGATCGTCACGCCTTCGAGCGCGGCGGCCACGTGCGGCGCGCAGGGTTCGCGCAGCAGGAAGGGCGTGGTGATGTTCTGCGGCAGGTGGACGTTGCCGGCGGCGGCCAGCATGTCGGCGTCCTCGTTGTGGAGTATACCGTCGACCAGTTCGGCGCCGGCGGCGATCGGCTTCATGCCGCAGGCGCGCTGGCCGGCTTCGACCAGTTTATGCAGGATCGCGGCGGACACCAGGGTCTTGCCGATCTCGGTGTCGGTGCCGGTGACGAAGCAGGCAAAGCGCGAGGGGATGCCTTCGGCGGCCAGGGCTTCGGACACGGCCGGCGCTGGCGCATCGATCGGCTCCGTTTGCACCGGCGGCTGCACGACGGCGGTTTCGACCGCCGGTTCCTGGGGTTCGTTGAGGTTGCGGGTCACATGGCCTCCAGTTCGTTGATGGCGCCGGCCAGCCGGGCGACCTGGTCAAAAGTGTGGGCTGCGGACAGCGTCACGCGCAGGCGCGCCGTGTGCGCGGGCACGGTGGGCGGGCGGATCGCCGGCACCCACAGGCCTTGCGCATGCAGGCTTGCCGCCACGCGCAGCGCCTCGTCGTTGGCGCCGATGACGATCGGCTGTATCGGCGTGTGCGAGGCCGGGCGCTGCCAGCGGGTCAGCCGTAGCGATGCATCCAGCCGCTCGATCAGCGCTGCAAGGTAAGCGCGCAGCCGTGCCCCCTCCTCGCCCGCGATGATGTCCAGGCTGGTGAGCAGCGCATGGGCGATGGCCGGCGGCGAAGCCGTGGTGTAGATGTAGGGCCGGGCGCGCTGGACCAGCAGCTCGACCACGCTCGCATGCGCGGCGACGAAGGCGCCGGAGACGCCGGCCGCCTTGCCCAGCGTGCCGACATACACCAGGTTCGGCGAGCGCAGCGCGCAGTGTTCCAGCGCGCCGCGTCCGTTTTCGCCGAGCACGCCGAAGCCGTGGGCGTCGTCGACCACCAGCCAGGCGCCGTGGCGTTCGCACAATGCGAGCAATGCCGGCAGCGGCGCGATGTCGCCATCCATGCTGAAGACGCTGTCGGTGACGACGATCTTGGTGGCCGCGCTGCTCGCCCCCAGCTGCGCGTCCAGTGCTTCCACGTCGCCGTGCGGATAGACCATTACGCCGGCGCGCGCCAGGCGGGCGCCGTCGATCAGCGAGGCGTGGTTCAGCGCCTCCGAGAAGATCATGGCGTCCGTGTCTGCGCCGAGCGCGGTCAGCACGGCCAAATTCGCCATGTAGCCGGTGCTGAAGTAGAGCGCGCGCGCATCGATGAGGTGCGGCGCCACGAACGCCGCCAGGCGCTCTTCCAGGACCGCGTGCGCGCGGCTATGGCCGCTGATCAGGTGCGAGGCGCCGCTGCCGGCGCCGTACGTGCTCGCGCCTTCGCGCAGGGCCTCGACCACGCGCGGGTGGCTCGCAAGACCCAGGTAGTCGTTGCTGCAGAAGGCCAGCATGGGGCGGCTGTCGACCGTTTGCTCGGGCGCGCAGGCCGTGTCGGCGATGCGGCGGCGGCGCGTCAGGCTTTGCCCTTCCAGCGCCGCGAGCTTGCGGTCGACGCTTGCGATCAGGTCCATGCTCACGCCCCGATCACGGATTCGAACACGGCCCGGGTGCGCACGGCGAGGAGTTCGATCTCCTCGTCGTCCAGCACGTAGGGCGGCATCATGTAGACGGTGCGGCCGATCGGGCGCAGCAGCAGCTCCTTCTCGACGGCGGCCGTGAAGAAGCGGCGCGCGAAGCTCGAGGCCTTGGCCGGGTCCGGTTCGATGGCGTCGAACGCGAAGATCATGCCGCGCTGGCGGAACTGCTGGGTGCGCTCGTGCTCGGCCAGCGGCGCCAGCGCCACCGTCATCTTGGTTGCCAGCTCGCGGTTGCGGTTCAACACGTCGTCGTCGCGGAAGATCTGCAGCGTCGCCAGGGCGGCGCGGCAGGCCAGCGGGTTGCCGGTGTAGGAGTGCGAATGCAGGAAGCCGCGCGTAATGTCTTCGCTGTAGAAGGCCTGGTAGATCTCGTCGGTAGTGAGCACCAGCGACAAAGGCAGGTAGCCGCCGCTGATGCCCTTCGACAGGCACAGGAAATCCGGCCAGATCGCCGCCTGCTCGCAGGCGAAGAAGGTGCCGGTGCGGCCGCAGCCGACCGCGATCTCGTCGGCGATCAGGTGCACGTGGTGGCGGTCGCACAGCTCGCGCAGCAGTTCCAGGTAGAGCGGGTCGTACATCGCCATGCCGGTCGCGCACTGCACCAGCGGCTCGACGATGATGGCCGCGATTTTGTTGCCGCGTTCTTCGAACAGTTTTTCCACGTCCTGCAATGCACGGCGCGCCACGTCCTGGCTCGACTCGCCTTCGCTGGCATTGCGTGCGTCGGGTGACGCCACCACGTGGGCGGCGCGCAGCAGCGGGCCATAGGCGTCCTTGAACAGCGGCACGTCGGTGACGGCCAGGGCGCCGATGGTCTCGCCGTGGTAGCTGCCCTGCAGGCAGACGAATTCCTGCTTGTCCGGGTAGCCGGCATTGCGCCAGGTGTGAAAACTCATCTTCATCGCGATCTCGACCGCCGACGCGCCGTCGGAGGCGTAGAAGGCGTGGCCGAGCGCGTGGCCGGTGAGCGCGGCGAGCTGCTCCGACAGTTCGATCACCGGCTCGTGGGTGAAGCCGGCCAGCATCGCGTGCTCGAGTTTATCGAGCTGGTCTTTCAGCGCCGCGTTGATGCGCGGGTTCGCGTGTCCGAACAGGTTGACCCACCACGAGCTGATGCCGTCGAGGTAGCGCCGCCCTTCGTGGTCGTACAGCCAGGCGCCCTTGCCATGGCTGACCGCGATCAGCGGCACTTCCTCGTGGTGCTGCATCTGCGTGCAGGGATGCCACACGCTGCGCAGGCTGCGTGCGATCCAGTCGGACGATGATTGTTGCTTCAAAATGAATCCAATGCTTCTCTAGTTCAGCCATGAGGGCTTGCGCTTCTCCAGGAAGGAAGAAACGCCTTCGCGTCCCTCGCCTGAGGCGCGGATCTCCGCGATGCGGCGCGCCGTGTCGTCCAGAAGTGCGTCGCTGACCGGCTGGCCGACGATCTCGCGCACCAGCTTCTTCGCTTCGCCGACGGCATGCGGGCTGTTCGAGACCAGGCCGCGCACGATGCCCATCACCGTGATGTCGAGCTCCTCCAGCGGCACGACTTCATGGGCAAAGCCCAGGCGCTGCGCCACCGTGGCGTCGAAACGCTCGGCGGTGATGAAGTAACGGCGCGCGGCCTGCTCGCCCATGGCCTTGATCACGTAGGGCGAAATCGTCGCCGGGATCAGGCCCAGCTTCACTTCGGACAGGCAGAAGTTTACTCCTTCGGCGGCGACCACGATGTCGCAGGCTGCAACCAGGCCCATGCCGCCGGCATAGCAGTCGCCCTGCACCTTGGCGATCGTGGGCTTCGGGCACAGGTAGATCGTGCGCAGCATGTCGGCCAGGCGCAAGGCGTCGGCATGATTCTCGTCGTGCGAGTAGCCGGCCATCTTCTTCATCCAGTTCAGGTCGGCGCCGGCGCAGAAGGCCGGGCCGTTGGCGGCCAGGACGATGGCGCGCACCAGCTCGTTGCGGCCGAGTTCGTCGAAGGCCAGCGCCAGCTCGGCGATCGCCTGTTCGTTGAAGGCGTTGCGCAGTTCCGGGCGGTTCAGGGTGACGGTGGCGATCTTGTCGGTGATCGCGATGCTGAGGGTGTGATAGTCCATGATCTGTCCTTTTACATGCGGAAGACGCCGAACTTCGTTTCTTCGATCGGCGCGTTCAGCGCCGCCGAGAGACCTAGACCCAGCACCATCCGCGTGTCGGCCGGATCGATCACGCCGTCGTCCCACAGGCGCGCGCTGGCGTAATACGGGTGGCCCTGGTGCTCGTACTGCTCCTTGATCGGCTGCTTGAACGCGGCTTCCTCGTCCTGCGACCACTGGCCGCCCCTGGCTTCGATGCCGTCGCGTTTCACCGTCGCCAGCACCGAGGCGGCCTGGTCGCCGCCCATCACGGAGATGCGCGCGTTCGGCCACATCCACAGGAAGCGCGGAGAGAAGGCGCGGCCGCACATGCCGTAGTTACCGGCGCCAAACGAGCCGCCGATGATGACGGTGAACTTCGGCACCGAGGCGGTGGCCACCGCGGTCACCATCTTGGCGCCGTTGCGGGCGATGCCCTCGTTCTCGTACTTGCGGCCGACCATGAAGCCGGTGATGTTCTGCAGGAACACCAGCGGGATCTTGCGCTGGCAGCACAGCTCGATGAAGTGGGTGCCCTTCAGCGCCGACTCCGAGAACAGGATGCCGTTATTCGCGATGATGCCGACCTTCACGCCGTAGATGTGGGCGAAGCCGCACACCAGCGTCGTGCCGTAGCGGGCCTTGAACTCGTCGAATTCGCTGCCGTCGACCACGCGCGCGATCACTTCGCGCACGTCGAAGGGTTTACGGGTATCGACGGGAATCACGCCATACAGTTCTTGCGGCGCATATGTCGGCTCGATCACTTCGCGCGTCGCGCCCTGCACCGGTTTGACCCGGTTCAGGTTCGAGACGATGGTGCGTGCCAGCGACAGCGCATGCAGATCGTTCTGGGCCAGGTGGTCGACCACGCCGGACAGGCGGGTATGGACGTCGCCGCCGCCCAGGTCTTCGGCGCTCACGACTTCGCCGGTCGCGGCTTTCACCAATGGCGGGCCGCCCAGGAAGATGGTGCCCTGCTCCTTGACGATGATCGACTCGTCGCTCATGGCCGGCACGTAGGCGCCGCCGGCCGTGCAGGAACCCATCACGACCGCGATCTGCGGAATGCCCTTGGCCGACAAATTCGCCTGGTTATAGAAAATGCGGCCGAAGTGGTCGCGGTCGGGGAAGACGTCGTCCTGGTTCGGCAGGTTGGCGCCGCCGGAGTCGACCAGGTAGATGCACGGCAAATTGTTCTGCTCGGCGATTTCCTGGGCGCGCAGGTGTTTCTTGACCGTCATCGGGTAATACGTCCCGCCTTTGACCGTGGCGTCGTTGCAGACGATCACGCATTCCTGGCCGGCGACGCGGCCGATGCCGGTGATGATGCCGGCCGATGGGGCCGCACCGACTCCATCCTTATCCTTATACATGTCGTAGGCGGCGAGCTGGGAAAACTCGAGGAAGGGGGTACCTGGGTCGAGCAGCATCTGCACGCGGTCGCGCGGCAACAGTTTGCCGCGGGCGACGTGCTTGGCGCGCGCCGCTTCGCCGCCGCCTTCGGCAATCGCCGCCACTTTCGCGCGCAGGTCGTCCACGATGGATTGCATGGCCGCGGCGTTGGCCTTGAAGTCTTCACCGCGCGGGTTGAGTTTGCTCTCGATATGGGGCATTGCCGTCCTCTAATTTATTCGGGAAATGTGCCGTCCAGATAAAACCAGCGGGGCGTGCCGCCCAGGTCCGGGTCGGGTTCGCGCAGGAAGCGGCTGACTTCGTGCAGCCGGTGCGCGCGTCCGCCGACCTTGAAACGGGCGACGAATTCGACCGTATCGCTATCTGGATTGTCCGGCAATTCTGCTTTACGTTGACGTAAACGTAAAGCAGATTTTATCTCAAGGCCGAGCCAGCGCAGGTTCTCGTCCTTGTCCAGGATCGCGTCCTGCGGACGGGTGCGCGGGTGCCAGGTAGCCCGCAGGTAATCTTCGTTGCGCTGGGTATAGGCGGTATAGCGCGAGCGCATCAGGGCTTCGGCCGTGGGCGGCAGGGCGGCGCCAGCGATGTAGGGGCCGCAGCAGGCGGCCAGGCTCGGACCGCCGCAGGGGCAGGTTCCGGGAGAGACGTTCTTGGTAGACATTTGCGGATTATCCGCGATTTCGAGGCGGCGGCGGCGCGGCCGCCGTACGCACAGCGCTCAGCCCCGCAGCGCCAGCATCTCGAGCGCGAACGGCGGGCTCTTGCCCTGCACCAGGTCGGCCAGGATGCGCGCCGTGCCGGCGGCAAAGGTAAAACCGAGCGGCCCGTGGCCGACGTTCAGCCACAGGTTCGACAGCGGCGTGGCGCCGATGATGGGCGCGCTGTTCGGCGTCGCCGGGCGCAGGCCGGCCCAGGCCGACACCCGGCTGTAGTCGGCCGCGTGCGGCATGGTTTCCCGCACCTGCCGCGTCAGGCTGGCGACGCGCTTCGGGTTGAGGGTGAGGTCTTCGCCGACCATGTCGACCATGGCCGCCACGCGCAGCTTGTCGCCGATGCGCGCGTACAGCACCTTGCGCTCGAAATCGGTCACGCTGATCTGCGGCCCGGTGTCGGTCGGGCGGATCGGCGCGCTCAGGCTGTAGCCCTTGAGCGGGTACAGCGGCAGGTCGATGCCGACCTGAAACGCCAGGTTGCGGCTCTGGATGCCGGCCGCCAGCACGAAGGCGTCGGCGCCTAGCGCGCCGATGCTGGTGTCGAGGCCGACCACGCGCCCGCCGTTGGCGACGATGCGCTCCACGTCGGCATGGATGAAGCCCTTGAAGCGCGGATGGATACGCACCCGCTCGGCTAGCGCGATGCAGAAGGCATGGCAGTCGGCGACGGCTTCGCCGGCGTTGTAGATGCCGCCGGCCAGCAGGCTGCGCGCGGCCGCCAGCGACGGTTCGCGCTCGGCGCATTCGGCGCCGGTCCAGATTTCGCCGGCGGTGGCCTTGCCGGCGGCCTGTTCGAAGATCTTCGAGGAGCGGTAGACCACCAGCTTGCCGGCGTCGCGCCAGGCAAAATCGTCGGGCGAGATCATGGATCCCAGTTCATGCATGCCGGCGCGCGACCATTCTCCCAGTTCCAGCAGCTTGGCCGTGGTGCGGCGATTCGCCGCAGCCGTGCACTGGCCGAGGAAGCTGGCCAGCCAGCGCCACTGGCGCAGGTCGGCTTCTGGCCTGAAGCGCAGCGGCCCGTGTTCCTGGAACAGCCACTGGACCGCTTTCAGCGGCACGCCGGCGTCGGCCAGCGGGGACACGTAGCGGTAGCTCAGCTGGCCGCCGTTGCCGTAGCTGGCGCCGCTGGCCAGTTCGGGAGCGCGCTCGACCAGGCTCACCTCGAAGCCGGCCTCGAGCAGCCACCAGGCCGAGGTCAGGCCGACGACTCCGCCACCGATAACGATGATTTGCTGCCTCTTTTGCTGCATCCCGACACACTTTTATTTGCTGATATAAAGGAAGAGCTTAGGGGCTGGCACCCCTTTCGTGCCAATGAAAGTGAAATGTCACGCCATAACCGGCGGTCATGCACATTTCATGCATCATGGATAGATCTGTCCAACAAAAGCAGGTTTAGCCGACGATGGCATGGTTAAATATGTTAGTGAGCAATTTTTCTTCGAAACCGGCGAGCGCCGAATAGCGTCCCTTCTGGCTGCCCGGATCGCGCGCGCTGCCGCCGACCAGGACGATCATTCCGTTCCGCCGTTTCGGGTCGAAGGCGAACACCGAACCCAGCCCGTAGGCGTCGCCCAGGTGGCCGACGGCATCGAAGCCGCCCTCGACCAGGCGCATCCCCGGCTGGTCCGGGAACTGCGCGTTGCCCAGGCCCCAGGCATTGAAGAAGCCGTTCAAGGTGTCGCCGTTGCCGCCCTGGCCGTCGGCCGTCCACTGGCGTGCGAACATGCGCGCGAGTGTCTCCGCTTGCAGGATGCGTCGATGCTCGTGCACGCCGTCGTTCATCAGCATCAGCATGATGGTGCCCAGGCCGCGTGCCGAAATGCGCAGGCCGCCCGTCGGGCTGAAGGGCGTGGCGTTCTCGCCGATCACGTATTTGTCCAGGCCGGGCGGCGCGGCGGGCGGACGGGCGGCGTAGTCGTCGACCTGGGCGATCCAGGGACCGGCCGCGTCCCAGACCTCGGTGTCGACCGTGCGCTTGCGGTACAGCGTGGCCAGGTTCGCCAGCGCCCGCGGCGGCAGTTCCGACGGGTTGTAGGCGCCCTCGATGCCCAGCGGTTGCAGCAGCAGGCGCGTCATCAGGCGGTCGAAGCGTTCGCCCGTCAGCCGCTCCATCAGGGTGCCGATCAGGCCCCAGCCGAGGTTGCAGTAGGTGAAATAGTCGCCCGGCCCGGCTGTCGACGACCACATCGCGCCGGCGCCATGCAAGGGACCCGAGGGCAGCAGGAAGTCGCGCAGCGCGGTGCCGGCCGGGAAGGAATAGCCGGCCTCGTCGCGCAGCGAGGAGCGGTGGGTCAGCAGCTGGCGCAGGGTGATGGCGCGGTCCGGGAAGTGCGGGTTACGCAGCGTGAAACCGAGGTAGGCGGAGACATCGGCGTCGAGCTCGGCCTTGCCGTCTTCCACCAGGCGCATCAGGCCGAGCGTGGTCATCATCTTCGAGATCGAGGCGATGCGGTACAGGGTGTCGGGCGTGGCCGGCAGGTCCTGGGCCGGGCTGGCGCCGATCCGGCGCCGGCCCACAGCGCCCTCGAAGGCGAGCTTGCCGCCGCGGATCGCCAGCACCGACACGCTGGCCAGCTCGCAGGCCGGGTCCTGGGCGATCGCCGCCAGTTCGCGTTCGAGTTGCTTGCGCGCCGCGGAGCCGCCTGCGGGCGCCATGGCCCACAGCGGCTGGGCCGCGCCCAGCAATGCCAATCCGAGTACCGTTCGCCTTCCCTGGTTCATGCCTGTGTTCTCCTGTATGGTCTGCGTCGAGCATAGGCAGCGCCCGCCGCCCTTGCCAATGAAATGCCGTGAACGCCACATAACTTTTTGATATGCTGCCGCGCAAAACTGCGCATGATGGCCCGTGCGCACGCAAATTTCCGCTTGCGAGCGCGGCACTGCCCTTACACTTGGCGCTTATGAACCAACCCATCACCGACTTCAAGGTCGACCTGAACGACAATTCTCCGCTCTACATGCAGCTCGCGCGCAAGCTGATGCAGGACGTGCGCGAGGGCCGCTACCAGGCCGACCAGGCTTTACCGTCCGAGCGCACCCTGTCCGAGCAGCTCGACGTCTCGCGCGTCACTGCGCGCAAGGCGATCGACCAGCTGGTCGAGCAGGGCCTGGTGGTGCGCCGCCGCGGTTCGGGCAACTATATCGCGCCGCGCATCGAGCAGCCGCTGTCGAACCTGTCGAGCTTTTCCGAGCAGCTGCAGCAGCGCGGCTATACGCCGAATTCGCACTGGCTGAAACGCGAGGTGGTGGCGGCCGACGCCGACGAGCAGCTGGCGCTGGGCCTGTCGCCCGGGGCGCGGGTGGCGCGCCTGGAACGCCTGCGCCTGGCCGACGAAGTCGTGATGGCCTACGAGACCAGCGTGATCCCGGCGAGCATCCTGCCGCAGCCGCAGGAAGTGTCGCATTCGCTGTACGCCCACCTCGAGCGCGGCGGCCAGGTGCCGGTACGCGCCCTGCAGCACATCCGCGCCATGAACGCCTCGAAGGAACTGGCCGAGCGCCTCGGCGTGCCGGAAGGGCAGGCGGTGCTGTTCATCACCCGTGTCGGTTACCTGGAGTCGGGCGTCGCCGTCGAGCTGACCCATTCCTACTGCCGCAGCGATTATTACGATTTCGTCGCGGAACTACGCCGGGCGCCGGCATAAGGTTTGGGCATAACTTTTGGACATAACGACAGCCCTTCCTTTCATGGGATGCCCTGCGTAATTGGTATTACACTGGTTTTATCGATAATCCCGTTTGGACCACCGCGATCATGCTGAAGACCGAAACCCCAGCCCAGGACCATGCCGAGCTCGACCAATATCCGACCACGGAGCTGGTGAACGCGCTGGTGGATGACCAGCTCAACGCGGTCAACGCGGTGCGCGCCGCGGCGCCGCGCCTGGCCGCCGCCGTGGCCGCCGCGCTGCCGCGGGTGGAAGCGGGCGGACGCCTGGTCTACGTCGGCGCCGGCACCTCGGGCCGCCTGGGCGTGCTCGACAGCGTGGAACTTTATCCCACCTTCTCCTGGCCGCATGGCCGCGCCGTCGCCCTGCTGGCCGGCGGCACCGACGCCATGTTCGTCGCGGTCGAAGGCGCCGAGGACGATGCGGTGCAGGGCGCGGCCGACCTCGACTCGGTGAACGTCACGGCCGACGACGTCGTCCTGCTGATCGCGGCCTCCGGCGGCACCCCCTATGTGCTGGGCGCGCTGCGCCGCGCGCGCGAACTGGGCGCGCTGACCATCGGCTTCGCCAACAATACCGATGCGCCGATCGCCAACGAGGCCGAGATCGGCATCACCCTCGACACCGGCCCGGAAGTCATCTCCGGCAGCACCCGCCTGAAAGCCGGCACCTCGCAGAAGATTGCCCTGAACAGTTTTTCCAGCGCATTAATGGTGCGTTTGAACAAGGTTTACGGGAACCTGATGGTAGACTTGAAGGCTACCAACGCCAAGCTGGTACGCCGCGCCATCCGCCTGACCTCGTTCGCCACCGGCGCCAGCGAGGACGCCGCCCGCGCCGTGCTGGAACAGTGCGATTTCCACGTCAAGACCGCGATCGTGGCCTTGTCCAAACAAACCGGTGTCGAGCAAGCACGGGCCTTGCTGGAAGCGGCCCGCGGCAGCGTGCGCCAAGCCCTGGCCGTGTAAAGGCAGGGCCGCGCCGGCGCTGCCGGGCACGGTTTTCTCTGACCCGATCACGAAAGAGTTATGCAAACTTCGCAAGCGAAAAGTCCGTGGCTGTGGGTGCCGTCGCTCTATTTTGCCCAGGCCATTCCCTACGTGGTGGCGATGCAGCTGTCGGTCATCATGTACAAGGACCTGGGGATCTCGAATACCGACATCGCCTTCTATACCAGCCTGCTCTACCTGCCCTGGGTGATCAAGCCCCTGTGGTCGCCGGTGGTCGACATGTTCGGCACCAAGCGCGGCTGGACCGTGGCGCTGCAACTGGTGGTCGCCGCTTCGCTGGTGGCGGTCGGCATGGTGCTGCATCTGCCCGTGTTCTTCAGCGTCAGCCTGGCCGTGATGTGGCTGATGGCCTTCAGTTCCGCCACCCACGACATTTCCGCCGACGGCTTTTATATGCTGGGCCTGCGCCAGAAGGACCAAGCCGCCTTTGTCGGCGTGCGCAGCACCTTCTATCGCCTGGCGACCCTGGCCGGACAAGGCCCGCTGGTGGTGCTGGCCGGCTACCTGGCCGTCAGCCTGAACGATGCGCACCAGGCCTGGTCGATCGTGTTCTTCGTGCTGGCCGGCATGTTCGCCCTGGCCTTCGCCTGGCACCAGATGGTGCTGCCGCGTCCCGAGGCCGACCACGCCGTGGCGCGCGGCGAAAACCCGCTGCGCGAATTCTTCGGCACCTTCGCTTCCTTCTTCCGCAAGCGCGACATCTGGCTGATCCTCGGCTTTATTCTGACTTTCCGCCTGGGCGAATCGCAGTTGCTGAAGCTCGTGGCGCCCTTCCTGAAGGACCCGATCGAAAAAGGCGGCCTCGGCCTCTCCACGGCCCAGTACGGCATCGCCTACGGCACCATCGGCATCATTTTCCTCACCATCGGCGGGCTGGCCGGCGGCTACCTGATTTCGCGCCTGGGCCTGAAGCGCTGCCTGTGGTTGATGGTGTTCGCGGTGCATTTGCCGGACCTGGTGTTCGTCTACTTGTCGCAGGCCCAGCCGACCAATTTCTACCTGATCTCGGCCTTCCTGGCGATTGAACAGTTCGGCTATGGCTTCGGCTTCACCGCGATGATGCTGTACATGATCATGGTCGCCGAGGGCGAGCACAAGACGGCGCACTACGCGATCTGCACCGGCTTCATGGCGCTGGGCATGATGGTGCCGGGCATGTGGAGCGGCGCGCTGCAGGAATTCCTGGGCTATAAGAATTTCTTCATCTGGACCTGCCTGGCGACGATTCCGGCTTTCATCATGGCGGCGCTGGTGAAGATTGATCCGGAGTTCGGGAAGAAGTAAGCAGCGTAGTGACACGAAGGCCGGTTGGACGCGTGGGCAGGTTTTCCTGCCCACGCGTTCAATGAACGTGTGCAAAACACGATCGCCAACAATAAATAACAAGATGGAGACAATGTACCAATGAGCGACCCCACCGGCCGCCTCAATTCGCTCGACGCCTTCCGCGGCTTCACCATCGCCGCCATGGTGCTGGTTAACAATCCCGGCGACTGGAGCAACTTGTATTCGCAACTGGCCCACGCCCCCTGGCATGGCTGGACCTTCACCGATGCGATCTTCCCCTTCTTCCTGTTCATCGGCGGCGTTTCGATGGCGCTGTCGCTCGGCCGCCTGGCGGCAGCGGGCGCCGACAAGCCGGGACTGCTGCTGAAACTGGCCAAGCGCGCGCTGCTGATCTTCCTGATCGGCTTCCTGCTGAACCTGATCCCGTATTTCAATTTCGACAAGGTACGCATCCCGGGCGTGCTGCAGCGTATCGCCCTGTGCACCCTGCTGGCCGCGCCCATCGTCGTCTACTGCGGCTGGCGCATGCAGCTGGCGATCATCGGTTTCCTCCTCACCGTGTACAGCGCGCTGATGCTGTTCTATCCGGTGCCCGGCATCGGCGCCGGCGTGCTCGAACCGGGCAAGGATTTCGGCGCCTGGATCGACCGCATGGTGCTCGACGGTCACATGTGGGCGCAATCGAAGACCTGGGATCCGGAGGGGTTGTTCAGCACCCTGCCCGCGCTGTGCAGCCAGCTGTTCGGCGTGCTGGCGGGACGTTTCCTGCTCTCGAAGATCAATCGCACCGAGCAGATCGTCTGGATGCTGCTGGCCGGCCTGCTGTGCCTCTGGCTCGGCGTGATT
This sequence comes from Massilia haematophila, assembly GCF_042647645.1. Taxonomy (NCBI): domain Bacteria; kingdom Pseudomonadati; phylum Pseudomonadota; class Betaproteobacteria; order Burkholderiales; family Oxalobacteraceae; genus Massilia; species Massilia haematophila. The sequence continues at coordinate 4,264,432 of NZ_JBHRVV010000001.1, forward strand.
CTCGATAGCGTCCTCATGCCGATCAACAAAAGCCTGTGGACGCCGTCCTATTGTTTCCTGATGACCGGCTGGGCTTTGCTACTATTCAGCGCCTTCTTCTGGTTGCTCGACGTTAATCCCTACCCCGCGGTACGCGAGGCGGCGGCGCGCTGGACCCATCCGTTCAAGATCTACGGCATGAATGCGCTGTTCATTTTCGCGTTCTCGGGTCTGCTAGCGAAAATGCTCGGCTTCATCAAGCTGGCCCAGCCCGACGGCAGCACGCTGTCGCTCGGGCGCAGCCTGTATGCGCCGATCAGGGATTTGCCGATCGGGGCCTTGAATACGTCGCTGCTGCATGCGCTGCTGTTCAACGCCTGCATGTTCGCGATCGCCTGGTTCATGTGGCGCCGGAAGTGGTTCGTCAAAGTATAAACATCGATAAGCATAGGGGAGCGGTAGTGCAAGCTGATAAGAAACGACGCGCGTTCGCGCTGGCCGGCGTCGCCGGCGTACTGGCCATGAGTGGCTTCCTGGGCGCCTGCTCGACGCCCGGAACGCGCAGCGCCGCCACGCCGGACGGCAGCATCATTGCCCCCGGCGACGTGCCGCCGGCGGCGCCGCGCGAATTCCGCGCCGCCTGGGTCTCGACGGTGGCCAACATCGACTGGCCGACCAAGCAGAACCTGAGCGCGGCCCAGCAGCAGGCCGAGGCGATCGCGATCCTCGACCGCGCCAAGGCGATGAACATGAACGCCATCATCCTGCAGGTGCGCCCCTCGGCCGACGCCATCTACGCTTCGAAGATCGAGCCCTGGTCGGAATACCTCACCGGCACCCAGGGCCAGGCGCCGCAGCCCTGGTACGATCCATTGAAATTCTGGGTCACCGAGGCCCACGCGCGCGGCCTCGAACTGCACGCCTGGTTCAACCCCTACCGCGCCCGCCACGACAATGCCCGTTCGCCGGCCGCGCCGAACCACATCACCCGCGCCAACCCAACGGCGGTGAAACGCTACGGCAAGTTCATGTGGATGGACCCGGCCGAGGAATCGGCATCCAGGCAGACCCTCGACGTGGTGCTGGACGTGGTACGCCGCTACGACATCGATGGCGTCCACATCGACGATTACTTCTACCCCTACCCGATCGAGGCGACCCCGGCGGTGGCCGGCAACCAGGCCGCGCTCGACGGCAAGCCGGCGACCAAGGCCGAGCTGGACTTCCCCGACACCCCGGCCTGGGAGCGCTACCTTGCCCGTGGCGGCAAGCTCGACCGCGCCTCTTGGCGCCGCGACAACGTCAACCGCCTGATCGAGGACATGTACAAGGGCATCCACCGCGAGAAGAGCTGGGTGCGCTTCGGCATCAGCCCCTTCGGCCTGGGCCGTCCGGACCGCCGCCCGCCGGGCATTGCCGGCTTCTCGCAGTACGACAAGCTGTATGCGGACGCCGAGCTGTGGCTGCAGAACGGCTGGCTGGACTACTTCACGCCCCAGCTGTACTGGGCGCGCAGCCAGAAGGCGCAAGCCTACGACGTGCTGCTCGACTACTGGATCGGCCAGAACAGCATGGGCCGCCACATCTGGCCGGGCCTGTACACCAGCCGCATCGGCGCCCCGACCAAGGACTACCAGCCGCAGGAAATCCTGGACCAGATCGGCGCAACCCGTGCGCGCCCGCAGGCCGGCGGTCACGTACACTTCAGCATGGCCGCGCTGACGCAGAACCGCAAGGGCATCAGCGACCAGCTGCGCACCCAGCTCTACGCGACCCCGGCGCTGGTGCCGGCCACGCCCTGGCTGGGCAGCGACAAGCCGGGCCTGCCGCAGGCGACGGCGACGCGCACCGCGAAAGGCGTGGCCCTGAAGCTCAAGGCCGGCAAGGCCAATTCGCTGTTCACGGTGTGGGAGCGCCACGGCAACGAGTGGAAGTTCCACGTGGTGCCGGCGTCGACGGTGGACTGGAAGCTGGCTGACGATGCACGCCTCGGCGCCGCCGACGCGATATTCGTCGGCGCGGTCGACCGGCTCGGCAACGAGAGCGAGCGGGTGCAGGTGTATCGCAAGCAGTAGCGTTGATCATGCGGTGAGACCGCGTGGGTTCAAGAACCCACCCTACGAAAACCGGTTTGGTAGGGTGGGTTCTTGAACCCACGCGGTACGACACGCAGCACACCACGACAACTCCAGCGTTCACACGCCCCAGCCACCCGCAAGACTGACACTTCGCACCATGTCGAACCACCATCAAGCACCCGCCATCGGCCTCGGCATCGACGCCGGCGGCACCCAGACCCGCTGGTCCCTGGCGCAGGCCGACGGCACGCTCCTGGCCGAAGGCATCGTATCCGGCCTGTCGGCCCTGCAGATGGGCAGCAACGACGGCCGCCAGGCCGTGCGCGCCACCTTCGAAGAGCTGGCGCGCCAGGTGCTGGCGTGTGCCCGCCCGCAGCGCGTGCGCGCCGGCCTGACCGGCTTCGGCGGCGACGGCGAACAGTTGCAAGCCTGGCTGGCCGAACTGCTCGGCGTCAACCCAGGCGCCATCGCCCTTTGCAACGACATCGAGATCGCCTACCGCGCCAGCTTCGCCCCTGGCGAAGGCTACCTGGTGTATGCCGGCACCGGCTCGATCGGCGCCTTCATCGATGCCGATGGCGAATTCCACCGCGCCGGCGGGCGCGGCGTCGTGCTCGACGATGGCGGCGGCGGCTTCTGGATCGCGCGCGAAGCGCTGCGCCACATCTGGCGCAACGAGGACGAATGCCCGGACTGCTGGAAGGCGTCGCCGATGGCGCACGCCGTGTTCGAGCACGTCGGCGGCGCGGACTGGGCGTATTCGCGCCAGTTCATCTACGGCCAGGAACGCGGCGAGGTCGGCAAGCTGGCGCTGGCCGTTGCCGCCAGCGCCGAGCAAGACCCCGCAGCCGCTGCCATCCTGCGGGACGCCGGCCGTGAGCTGGCGCGCCTGGCGAACGCCCTGGTCGCGCGCTTCGGGCCGCGTCCGGTGGCGCTGGCCGGCCGTGCCGCCGAACTGCATCCGTCGATTGCCGCCACCATGCGCGCCGCCCTGCCGCCCGGGGTCGCGCTGACCCAGACCGCCATGCGCGCCCACCATGCCGCCGCCCGCCTGGCGGCGCGCGATGGCGCCGCCCAATAATCTTTACCTTTCGGACCTGCGATGAAAAAACTCTGTGCCACCCTCCTGATTGCCCTGCTGGCCGGCTGCGCCACCGGGCCGCGCATCGACAAGACCTATACGGCGAAAGGCCAGGCCAGCCGCGTACGCTTCCTGGTGCTGCACTACACCGTCGCCGACAAGCCGGCCTCGCTGAAGATCCTGACCGAGAAGGAAGTCAGCTCGCATTACCTGGTCACCGACGACCCGAATCCGGTCGTCTACGGCCTGGTCGACGAGACCCGCACCGCCTACCACGCCGGCATCTCGAGCTGGAAAGGCTATACCCAGCTGAACAACAGCTCGATCGGCATCGAGATCGTCAACGCCGGCTGGAAGGACACGCCGCAGGGCCGCGTCTTCGCGCCCTTCCCGCAGTCGCAGATCGATGTCCTGGTCCCGCTGGTGAAGGACATCGTCGCCCGCCACAAGATCGCGCCGGAAAACGTGGTCGCGCATAGCGACATCGCCCCGCTGCGCAAGCAGGACCCCGGTCCGCTGTTCCCGTGGCACCAGCTGGCCCAGGCCGGCCTGGTCGTGTGGCCGGACGCGAACCGCGTCGCCGCCGTGCGCCAGGTGTTCGACATCGCGGTGCCGGATGCCGTCTGGTTCCAGAAGAAGCTGGCCCAGCATGGCTTCGCGCTGGCCCAGAGCGGCGTGTTCGACCAGCCGACCCGCACCGTGATCGGCGCCTTCCAGATGAAATACCGCCCGGCCAACATCGCCGGCGAGCCGGATGCGGAAACCGCGGCCCTGCTCGAAGTGCTGACCACCCCGGCCAACGCGCCGCTGCCGGCGGTGCCGGTGGCGCCGGCCGCGCCGGTGATTACCGTGCCGGTGCCGGGCGTGCCCCCGGTGAACCCGGGCGCGCCGCTGCCGCCGGCGACGCCGCCCGTGCCCGCCGTGCCGCCCACTCCGGCCGTGCCGCCGACACCGGCCATTCCGCCGGCAGCGCCGGCCCAGCCGGCGACCCCGGTGCCGCCAGTGCCAAGCGTGCCGCCGGCGACCACCACCCCGGCCGCGCCGGCCACCGTGCCGGTTGCGGCAAACCCACAGTGACGCCTCGCCATGCCTGGGTATTCCCTGTATCCTTCGACCGGTCCGCGCCTGGCGCGGACGTCTCATTGAAGGATTGAAGCAATGCGTCTGCGTCATATCGAAGTGTTCCACGCCATCATGCAGGTCGGCACCATCAGCGGTGCCGCCCAGGTTCTCCACATCTCCCAGCCGGCAGTGACGAAAGTGCTGCAGCATGCCGAGCTTCAGTTGGGCATGCCGCTGTTCGAGCGCGTACGCGGCAAGCTGTATCCGAAGCCGGAAGCGCACCGCCTGTTCGCCGAAACCGAAAAGCTCAACCGCGACCTGCAGGGCATCCGCCGCCTGGCCGCCAGCCTCAAGGGCCGCGCCCACGAGACGGTGCGCCTGGTGTCGACCCCGACCCTGGCCATCAGCGTGCTGCCGCAGGCGATGACGCTGTGGCGGCGCGACTTCCCGGAAACGCGCTGCGAGCTGGCCACCTTCCACACCAGCGAGATCGTCAACGCGCTGCGCCTGGGCGAAGCCGATCTCGCGCTGTCGCTGCAGGACCCGCGCCATCCCGGCATCGTCGCCGAGCCGATCGCGCAGGGGATGATGACGGTGATGGCGCCCGCCGGCACCTGGTCCGAGGCCGAGTGCGCCCAGCCGATCGGCCCGGAATGCCTGACGGGCGAGCTGATCGGCCTGGCCGACAACGACCCGCTGGGCGAGATCGTGGTCGCCGCCTGCGAAGCGCAGGACATGCAGCCGGTGTTCCGCACCGTGGTGCAGACCTACCAGATCGCGCGCTCGCTGGTGGAAGCCGGTGCCGGCACCGCCGTTCTCGATCCGTTCACGGCCGCTTCGGCCGCGCCCGAGAAGGTGCAGCGCCGCCAGTGGGCACCGGCGATGCCGGTCCAGCTCTACCTGCTGACCGCCAGCCACGCGCCGCTGTCGCACGGCGCGCGCGAACTGGCCAACTGTATCGGCGCGACCGCCCGCGCCTGTCTCGAACGAGGATGTGCATGAGTATGGAAACAACAGGTGCGACGGTCGCCAGCGAAGAGATCGCGCGCAGTCCGGAATTCCGCCACCTGTCGTCGATCGCGGGCATCCGCGTCGACTTGCGCTACGCCGGCGCCAACAACTTCGTCGGCCGCGATTTGTATTCGCCTTTCGATTGCGCCTGGCTGCACCGCGACGCCGCCGCCGCGCTGGAAAAGGTGGTGGCGTATCTCGCCGCACGCGCGCCCGGCCACACCGCGCTGGTGCTCGACGCCCTGCGCCCGCAGCGCGTGCAGCAGCAGCTGTGGGACGCCCTGGCGGGCACCGGCCTTCAAATGTACCTGGCCGACCCGGCGCGCGGCTCGATCCACTCCTATGGCATGGCGCTCGACATCACCATCCTCGATCCCGAGGGCCGCGAGCTCGATATGGGCACCGGCTTCGACGACATGACGGACTTGTCGCACCCGGCGCTGGAAGAAGGTTTCCTGGCCGCCGGCAGGCTGACCGAGCAGCAGGTCGCCAACCGCCAGCTGCTGCGCGACGCCATGTTCCAGGCCGGCTTCGTCGGCATCCGCACCGAGTGGTGGCATTTCGATTGCGGCGACCGCGACGTCGTGCGCGCGACCTTCCGGCGCGTGTTGTGACCTGATCGCCCGCACGCATCCACATCACGCTTTGCCGCATCGTTGACCGTCAAACCGCGTGGGCTCAAGAGCCCACCCTACGACTGCGCACGGGTTTCGTAGGGTGGGCACTCGTGCCCACGCGGTCTCACCCTTTGCACGACGGCGAATTTTCGCCATCCGCCACACCACCCCATCCCCACCCAACGCTATCGTGCGCCCGCACACACTTGAGTTTTCTCAGCCTTCCTCTTCATCCCGCCCGGACAATCGATGAATACCAAGGGAAGATTTGACGCGCCTGCTTGACTGCCCAGGCCGCTTCTTCCCCGCGAAAACATTCCATCCCCAACGGACAGAGAGGTGCGTAATGAAAGCTTCGATGATCGCCGTCGCCGTGGCCGCCACGCTGGCGGGCTGCAGCACCGGCAGCGGCAACATGTTCGCGTCGCGCGACCGCACGGTCGAATACATCCGCGTCTTCGACCTGAAGACCGATGCCCAGGGCCAGGCGGTGGCGCGCGCCGCCAGCGAGGGCCTCAGCCGCAACGTCAAGAACGCCACGCTGGCCACGCCGGAGAACGCCGAGGTGCAGGACCAGCCGGGCCGCTTCAAGATGCCCGACCTCGCCGGTGCGCCGCCGGGCACGGTGCCGGCGCGCGGTCCGAGTTGCGAAGGCGCCAGCTGGACGGCCAAGGCCGCGCCTGACGTGCGCGGCGGGCAGGACATGAACATCGTCGCCTGCCTCTACCCCTACAAGGGCGGCTATCACCTCGACATGTACGCGGCCTTCGTCAAGAAGGAAGGCGGCTGGATGGAATGGCCGCGGCGCGCGGCCAACTACGTGCTCGGCACGCCGGACAAGTACGCGGAAAGGACCATGCTCGACATCGTGCGCACGATCCGCGAAACCACGAATGCACAGGTGGCGCTGGTCGAAGCCAAGCCCGAAGTGGCCGGGGCGCCTTGGCTGGAGCCGGTCGGCGTGGCGCCGCGTGGCAGCCAGACATCGAAACCTTGATGCCTGAAATATTCTTTCATGAGGAGCCCGTTATTGAAAGAATATTTCACCCTGATGATGCCTGGCCTGCATGGCCCCGCAGCGTGAGCAGGGCCGTGGTGCGCGCTTAGCGTTGCGTCGGCGTCGGTGCGGCTGACATGCTTGCCGGCTCCGCCGCTGCTGCTGCTCCTGCTCCTGCTGCGGCGGCTCCTGCTGCTGTTCCTGCTCCTGCTGCTGCCGTCGGCGTCGTCGCTGGCGCGGTTGCCGTTACCGGCGACAGACGCGGCGCGGTTGCCGTCGCCGTTGCCGTTGCCTGTACCGTGCCCACGCCAGGCGCCACGCCCGAGCGCGCCACCCAGTCGACCAGCGCATCGGCAATGGCGCGTCCGCGGCCTTCGCCGGCGCGCTCGTCGTTCACCATAATCACCACCACGTTCTGCGCGCCGCCGGCGTCCGGTACATAGCCGGCCAGCGCCACCACGTTGCGCAGCGTCCCGGTCTTCAAACGCGCGCGGCCGGCGGCGGCGGTGCCTTGCAGGCGGCGGCGCAGGGTGCCGTCCATGGCGGCGATCGGCATGCTGGCCTGGAATTCCGGCGCCCAGTTGCTGCGCAGTCCAGCCTTCAGCAAACCGCCCATCTGCAGCGGGCTGATGCGCTCGATGCGCGACAGGCCCGAGCCGTTCTCGATGACGAAGCCGCTGTCGTCGATGCCATGCCCGCGCATCCAGTTGCGCACCGCCCCGTCGGCGCGCGCATGGGTGGTCTGGCCGGGCATGGCGGGCAGCGGGCGGCTGCCCAGTACCGGATCGGCTTCCAGCGCGCCCAGGCTCAGGAACAGGGTGCGCGCCAGCGCGTTGTCCGAGGGCTTGTTGGTGTCGCGCACGATTTCCGGCAAGGCGCGCGCGGTGTGCGCGGCCAGCAGGCGCGCATCGAACGGTGCGCTGCCCTCGACCGTCTTGCCGTCCAGCTTGCCGCCGAGCTGTGTCCACTTCAGGCGGAACAGGCCATCGATGTAGTCGTCGCGGTCGACCACGTTGATGCTGTAGGTCTTGCTGCAATTTTTCGGGAAGGTTCCGTTCAGCACGACCTTGACGCGGCCGTCTGCCTGCTTGACCGCTTGCGGCAGCCGCCAGCCGTCTTCCCAGCGCGCGCATTCGGCCTCGATCAGTTTCATGGCGGACTCGATGCGCACGCCGGCCAGCGCCGGTTGCATGTCCAGTTGCAGGCGCTTGCCGTCCGAGCGCATGTCGACCTGCAGCATGTTCTTGTTGATCAGGAGCGCGTCCGGGATGACGTTGTAATAGGCCTCGGGTGCCTCGTCGAAGGGTGGCTGACCGAGGTCGCCGCGGGCCGGATTGAACACGGCGCGGTCGAGCACCAGGTTGCCGTCGATGCGCGTGATGCCGGACAGGCGCAGCGCGCGCAGCATGGCTTCCAGCGTCTCGCCCGACAGGTCAACGTCGGCGCCGCCTTTCAGCACCAGGTCGCCCTTGAGCACCCCATTCTTCACTTCGCCATTGCTCAGCAGTTCGGTGCGGCCGCGGAACACCGGGCCCAGTTGCTCCAGGCCGACCAGGGTCGTCACCAGTTTCATCGTCGAGGCCGGCTGCATGGGGCGCTCGGCATGGTGGGCCAGCACCACCTGGTCGCCGCGCAGCACCAGCGCGCTCACCGATTCCGGCGCAATGCCGTGCTGGCCCAGCAGCTGCAATACCGGCGCCGGCAGGCCGCCCACCGCCTGCGCCACGGGGGCCGGCTGACGTGGTTGCGGCTGGGGCTGCGTTTGCTGTTGCGGCAACCCGGCTGGCGCCTGCTGCAATGGAGCGCAGGCGGGCAGGCAGGCGACGATGGCGGCGGCAAGCGCGAGACGAGGAAACATGGCAATCCTTAACCGAAGAAGAGGTAAGCGACAAAGATGGCGGCGATGACGCCGGCCAGGTCGGCGATCAGGCCGTAGCCGATCGCATAGCGGGTCTTGCGGATGCCGACCGAGCCGAAGTACAGGGCCACGATATAGAAGGTGGTATCGGCCGCGCCCTGCAGGATGGACGCCAGGCGGCCGACGAAGGAATCGACGCCATAGGTGGTCATGGCGTCGATCATCATCGCGCGCGACCCGCTGCCCGACAGCGGCTTCATCAGCGCGGTCGGCAGCGCGCCGACGAAATCGGTCGGCAGGCCGAGCTGGGTGAAGACCCACGAGAAGGCGCTCACGATCATGCCCAGGATGCCGGAGTTGCGCACCACGCTGATCGCCACCAGCATGCCGACCAGGTAGGGAATGATCTTTAACGAAGTCTCGATGCCGCCCTTGGCGCCCTCGATGAAGGACTCGAACACGTTCACGCGCTTGTACAGCGCCGCGATCATGAAGGCGGCGATGATCGAGAACAGGATCAGGTTGGCGGCAACCACCGAGACCTGCTCGATCTGGGCCTTGTCCAGGTAATTCGTAATGTAGAACACGAGGCCGCCGATGACGGCGGACAGGCCGCCGATCCAGCCGAACACGACCGGGTGCAGCAAATTGATGCCCTGGCGCAGGCTGACGGCAATGATGCCGGTCAGGGTCGAGCAGAAGGTCGCGATCAGGGTCGGGATGAAGATGTCGGCCGGATTCGCCGCGCCCAGGATGGCGCGCTGGGCCATGATCGCCAGCGGAATCACGGTCAGTCCCGAGGTCTGGATGACCAGGAACATGATCTGGGCGTTGCTGGCCTCGTCCTTGCGCGGGTTCAGCGTCTGCAGGCTTTCCATCGCCTTCAGGCCGAAGGGCGTCGCCGCATTGTCCAGGCCAAGGATATTCGCCGAAAAGTTCATCACCATGTGGCCGTTGGCCGGGTGGTCGCGCGGCACTTCCGGGAAGATGCGCGAAAAGAAGGGGGCGATGATGCGCGCGAACAGGTTGATGGCGCCGGCCTTTTCGCCGACGTTCATGATCCCCAGCCACAGCGTCATGACGCCGGCCAGCGGCAGGGCGATGTCCATCACCGCCATCTTGGCGGAAGAAAACGTACCGTCGATGATGCGCTTGAAGATCTCGGAATCGCCCATGAACAGCCACTGCGCGAGTGCCGCCACGAAGCCGACGAGGAAGAAACCGGTCCAGATGTAATTTAAAGCCATGTTCAGTCCGAAAGGGCGATCAATCGCCGCGGGTTCATCCGCCGTGGACAATGCGCCACGGCATGCCTGCACGATTGTGCAGCGGAGAGTATAGGCGCAGAGCAAGCTGCAAGGATGAAAGAATGCAGCCGCGTCATGCCCGGAAGTTATATGGACGCCCCGTGAACACGCGTCAACGCCGAGCATTATCGGCAGCGGACCGTAGGGTGGGCACCCCGTGCCCACGCGTAAACGATGAGCAGACGCGGCCTTGCAAACGCCAACATGACGCCGGCTTCACGCGTGGGCACGTCCTTGATGCCCCCAGCATCAAGGACCCCACCCTACGGCACAACGTTGCCACCTCCGGACACCGCGCCTATGATACGCAACGCTCAACCAGGACATGCACACATGAAATTTCGCTCTGCCCTCTCCGCGCTGTTGCTGACCTCAAGCGCCCTCGGCCTGGCCTTCTCCTCCGCCGCGCAGGCACCCGCCGCGCCGAAGGAGCAAAAAGTCCTGCGCATGTTCCTGTCCACCAGCGAAACCGGCCTCGACCCGGCAGTGGCGTCCGACATCGCCACCCTGTCGCTGCTGGAAAACATTTTCGATCCCCTGCTGCGCTACGACTACCTGGCGCGTCCGGTGAAACTGCAGCCGAACACCGCCAGCGCGATGCCGGAAGTGAGCCCGGACGGCCGCACCTACACCTTCCGCATCCGCCCCGGCATCCATTTCACCGACGACCCGGCGTTCAAGGGCGACAAGCGCGAGATGACGGCCCAGGACTACGTCTACAGTATCAAGCGCCTGTACGATCCGACCCTGAAGTCGCCCTGGTCGTACATGTTCGCCGGCAAGATCGTCGGCGACGAGGCCTTGAAGCAGCGTTTCGATGTCGATACCCCAGTCGCCGGACTGCGGGCGCTCGACCGTTTCACCTTACGCATCGAGCTGAAAGAGCCGGACAATAATTTTCTCTTCTACATGGCGACCCCGGCCTCCGGCGTGGTGGCGCGCGAAGTGATCGAGGCCTATCCCGGCCAGGCCGGGAACCACCCGGTCGGCACCGGTCCCTTCATGATTGGCGAGTGGAAGCGCAGCGACCGCATCGTGCTGCTGGCCAATCCCTACTCGACGGCGGTATTCCAGGGAACGCCCGGCAGCGATCCGGAAGACCGGGCGATCGCCGCCGCCCTGGCCGGTCAACGCCTGCCGCGCGTGGACCGCGTCGAGGTGAAGATTGCCGAGGAATTCCAGGGCCGCATGCTGGGCTTCCTGAATGGCGAATACGACTACCTCGAGCAGGTGCCGGAGTCGATGACCGACATGGTGATCGCGGGCGGACAACTGAAGCCGGACCTGCAGGCGCGCGGCATCCGCCTGTCGCGCTTTCCGGTGCTGCAGACCTATTACATGTGGATGAACATGGACGATCCGGTGCTGGGCGGCTACAGCCGCGACCGGATCGCCCTGCGCCGCGCGATTTCCCTGGCCTACAACAGCGCCGAGGACATCGCGCTGCTGAAAAAGGGTTTCGCGATCAAGGCCGAATCGCCGCTGCCGCCGAACGTGCTCGGCTACGATCCGGACTACCGCAGCCCGGTGCCCTACGACCCGGCGCTGGCCAATGCCCTGCTCGACCGCCATGGCTACGGCAAGCGCGATGCCGCAGGGTTCAGGTTAGCGCCCGACGGCAAGCCGCTGACCCTGACCATGCACAGCGAAGCGACGGTCAGCGGCCGCCTGCGCGACGAACTGTGGCGCAAGTGCCTGAACGCGATCGGCCTGCGCGTGCTGTTCAAGTCGGACAAGAAGACGGAGATCATCAAGGCTTCGCGCCTGGGCAAGGTCACCATGTTCGAAAGCAACTGGATCGCCGACTTCCCCGACGGCGACAATTTCTACCAGCTGCTCTACGGCCCGAACGCGGGCCGCGCCAACTACGCGCGCTTCAACCTGCCGGCCTATAACGAACGCTACGAACAGGCGCGCCAGCTCACCGATGGACCGCGGCGCCAGCAGCTCTATTTCGAGATGAACCAGCTGATCCACGCCTACAACCCCTGGGTGCCGCTGACCCATGTGCTGTCGGCCGATCTCCGTCATCCGTGGCTAAAAAACTACAAGCGCCACCCGGTGGAATTCACGTCCTGGCGCTATTTGGACGTCAATGTTGCGGAAAAGGAACGATTGTCGCGGCAGTCCCGGTAGTATTGGTGAGTTTTCCGGTTATAAACATTCCCGGAAGTTATACTTCCCGCCGGTTATTTCATTGGATAGTGCCAAATACTTGGCCTTACCCTCGAAATCACACATAAGGTAATGCTAAGACATTACTAAACGGCAACATCGATTTGCCATCGGCCTGGATCGCCCAATACCTTAGGAGAGACGCGTGAAGTTAAAGAAGCTAGCCCAACTGATTGCCCTGATCGGCGTGGCAGGCCCGGCTGTTGCACAGGAAGTGCAGCAGAATGCCCCGATGGCCCGCGTCGAGGTCACCGGTAGTAGCATCAAACGCGTCGCCAAGGAAGGCGCGCTGCCGGTGCAGGTGATCACCGCCGACACCCTGCAAAAGCAGGGCATCACCTCGGCCGAACAGCTGATGGCCACGATTTCGGCGAACGGCACCGGCACCGACAACCCGACCTCGGGCAACAACGTGTTCGGCGCCGATGCCGACCGCGTCAGCGGCGGCGCTTCCTTCGCTTCGTTCCGCGGCCTGGGTCCGAACGCCACCCTGGTCCTGATCAACGGCCGCCGCGCCCCGACCCACGGCAAGAGCGGCAAGGCGGTCGACCTGAACTCGATCCCGATGGCGGCCATTGCCCGCATCGAGATCCTGAAGGATGGCGCCTCGGCGATCTACGGCACCGATGCGATCGGCGGCGTGATGAACATCATCCTGCGCTCGGACTACCAGGGCGCGGAAGTCTCGGCCTACACCAACGTCACCGAGGAAGGCGGCGGCAACATCCACCGCGGCTCGCTGATCGCCGGTACCGGCGACCTGGAAGCGGACGGCTTCAACGTCATGACCACGCTGTCGTTCACCAAGAACGAGAAGCTGTCCTCGAAGCAGCGCGATTTCGCCAACGGCTTCCAGCCCTGGCGCGGCCTGTCGCCGGACACCACCGGCACCCCGTACGCGAACCAGCTGACCGGCGCCGGCACCGCGCTCGGCACCGGTTTCCAGCGGCCGGGCGATCCGAACACCTACCTGCAGGCCAACCCGCTCAGCTTCGACGGCAAGTGCGACACGGTCGAGGGCATGTCGCAATACCAGAGCGCGCTGTGGAAGGACGTGACCTCGCCGCTGCGCTCGACCTATTCCTGCGCCTACGACTACGGTGGCGACTACATCATGCAGTCGCCGTCCGAACAGGCGAATCTGCTGCTGCGCGGCACCTATAAACTGGCGCCGGAGCACACGATGTTCGTCGAGGCGATCGGCTCGCGTTCGGAAGTCATCTCGATCCTGACCCCGGCCCAGATCTCGACCTCGCTCGCCAACAAGAACGCCTACCCGGTGGGCGGCCAGTACTACCAGGACCTGTCGGCCTACATCCCGACCTACAACCCGAACCTGCCGATCATCTATAAATGGCGCGCCAACCCGCTGGGTAACCGCACCCAGGAAAACACCACCATGAGCGGCCGCCTGCTGGTCGGCTTCGAGGGCATGATCCGGAACTGGGACTACAAGCTGGGCCTGTCGAAGGCGCAGAGCACGACCCACATGGACCTGCTCGACGGCTACGCGTATACCGATGCCTTCTACAAGGTGCTGGGCAGCGGCATCGTCAACCCGTGGTCGCGCGACGGCAGCCAGACCCAGGCGGCGATGGATGCGATCGAAGCGACGAAATACTACGGCGCCTTCCAGACCGGCAAGACCACCATGACCCAGGTCGACGGCACTATCTCGGGCGAACTGTTCGACCTGCCAGCCGGCAAGCTGGCGATGGCGGCCGGTTTCGACTTCCGCCGCGAAAGCTACATGTACAGCCAGGACGTGGCCGCCGAGCCGATCCTGCTGTCGCCGGGCAACGACAACCTGCCGAAGGCGACGCGCAACGTGAAGGCGCTGTTCGCGGAATTCATCGTCCCCGTCACCAAGGACCTGGAGCTGCAGTTGGCCGTGCGCCGCGACGACTACAGCGTGATCGGCGCCACCACCAACCCGAAGGTCGCCTTCCGCTACCAGCCGACGAGCTGGCTGCTGCTGCGCGGTTCGGCCAACAAGGGCTTCCTGGCGCCGAGCTTCACCCAGCTCTACACCGGCCTGCTGCGCCAGGAACTGGCGAGCGGCGTGACCGATACGGTCGGCTGCGCAGCCAACCCGGGCGACCCGCGCTTCTGCGCCCCGGAACGCTTTGACTATGTTTCGGGCGGCAACGAGAGCCTGAAGCCCGAGACCTCCAAGCAAGGTACGCTGGGCATCGTCGTCGAACCGTTCAAGGGCTTCTCGGCATCGCTGGACTGGTGGGCGATCAACATCAAGGACCGTATCCTGAAGCGCAGCGCATCCGATGTCCTGAAGAACCCGACGGTCTACGCGGCCAACATCTACCGTAACAACGACGGCCTGATCGAGTTCGTCGATGCACGCTGGTTCAATGCATCCGGCGCCAAGACCCGCGGCATCGACCTCGGCCTGCGCGGCGACGGCAAGTTCGGCGACGGCTACAAGTGGAGCGCCACCCTGGACGGCACCTGGACCGGCAGCTACCAGTTCGCCGAAGTCGATGGCCAGCCGTACAAGGAATACGTCGGCGAATTCTTCACCCGCGACCTCTACCTGCGCTGGAAGCACTCGGCGACGCTGAGCGTGAGCCGTGGCGACTGGAACGTCCTGCTGAGCAACAACTTCGCTTCGGGCTACAAGGATCAATTGCCGAATGGCGGCAAGGGCGCGCTGCCGGCCGGCTTCGATCCGGACGTGTCGAGCTACACCCGCTTCGGCCTGTCGACCACCTACAGCGGCTTCAAGAACACGAAGCTGACCGTGGGCGTGCAGAACCTGTTCGACCGCGATCCGCCGTTCACCGCCCACAACGTCGACGACGTGGTCGGCGCCGGCTGGGATCCGCGCGTGGCCGATCCGCGTGGCCGCGCCTTCACCTTCAACGTCCAGTACAAGTTCTTCTGATTTGTACCTGAGTATGGCGTTAAGCGGCCCGCGCCCGGAAAGCATCTGCTTTCGGGGCGCGGGTCTTTTTCATTCCTGATGCGAACAGCATGTCGAGCAGCATGAAGATCAGCAGGCGCGCCTTTGCCGCCTGGCTCGCCGCCTGCGCGGTGCTGCCTGCCGCCGAGGCCGCGCCAGGCCGGCGTGCCCGCAAGCGTCCTGCCTCCCGTCCCATGAAACTGATGAAACCTCCACGCCTGCGCCGCGGCGACACCGTCGGCCTGATCGCGCCGGGCGGCTACACCACCGAGAAATCGATCGCCAAGGCGCGCGTCAACATCGAAAGCCTGGGCCTGAAGGTGCGCGAAGGAAGTTACCTGCGCGAAGTGAACGGGAACTACGCCGGCACCGTGCAGCAGCGCCTGCACGACCTGCACGCGATGTTCGCCGATCCGGACGTCAGGATGCTGTGGCCGATCCGCGGCGGCTCGGGCTGCATCTCGCTGCTGGCCCACCTCGACTACGCGCTGATCCGCAAGAATCCGAAGATCCTGCTCGGCTACTCCGACATCACCGCCCTGCACCTGGCGATCTACAAGGAAACCGGCCTGGTGACCTTCCACGGCCCGGTGGCCTCGTCGACGCTGGCGGATTACCCGCGCGAACACATGCTGGCCGTGCTGATGGACCCGCAGCCGGCATACACGATCCCGATGGCGCTGGAAAACAGCCGCCGCGCCGTCGAGGAACCGCATTTCGCCATGCGCACCGTGCACGGCGGCAGCGCCACCGGACCGCTGATGGGCGGCAACCTGAGCCTGGTGTCGGCACTGGCCGGCACGCCGTATGCGGCCGACTTCCGCGGCGCCATCCTGTTCCTGGAAGAAGTGAACGAGGCGCCCTACCGCATCGACCGCTGGATGACCCAGCTCGACCTGTCCGTCGGCCTGGATAGAGCGGCGGCGCTGATGGTCGGCATCTGCGAGGGCTGCGGCCCCGAGCACGAGGACATCTCGCTCACGCTCGACCAGACCCTGGACATCCACCTGCAGCCGCTATCGGTTCCGGCCGTGACCGGTTATTCGATCGGGCACATCCGCCACCAGTTCACGATCCCGATGGGGGTCCGCGCAAGGCTCGATACCGAACGGCAGACGGTGACGCTGCTGGAGCCGGCGGTCAGCTGAGAGCGCGGCCCGGCCCGCTCGGGCCTGGTGAAGGCGGATCGCTCAGGCCTGGAGGCGGCGCGTCATGAACACGTAGCCGTGCCGTTCGCCGTCGATGCGGAACAGGTCCGGTATCTCGCCGGTCTGCACAAAGCCGCTGCGCTCGTAGAGCCGGCGCGCGGGCCCGTTGTCGGCCAGGACTTCGAGGTCGACCCAGGCCAGCCCCTGTGTCTGCGCCCACTCCAGTGCATGGGTCAGCAGGCTGGCGCCCAGGCCAATGCGGCGCGCGTCGCGGTGCACGCCCATGCCGAGCAGGCAGCGGTGGCTGGCGGCGCGCTCAGGGCGCGCGCGCAGGTCGATGTGGCCGCGGATGGCGCCGTCTTCGTCCAGCGCGATCCAGCCGCGCCGCCAGCCGGGCTCGCCGACGGCGGCGCCCAGGCCGAGCGCGAAGCCGGCGCGTTTATCCACCGGGAAGAAGGACTCGGCGCGCGGCATCGGCTGGAACAGCGGGGCATCGCCCCTGCCGTTGTCGCGCAGGTGGTCGTCGAGGTAGACGAACAGCGCCGGCAGGTCTTCCTGCGCTACCGCGCGGATTGCCGGCGCTCCCGTCACAGCGCCCGCGCGATCAGGATCTTCTGGATGTCGCTGGTGCCCTCGTAGATCTGGCACACGCGCACGTCGCGGTAGATGCGCTCTACGGGGAAGTCGGCGACATAGCCGTAGCCGCCGAAGATCTGCATCGCATCGGACACCACGCGCTCGGCCATCTCGGAGGCGAACAGCTTGGCCATCGCGGCTTCCTTCAGGCAGGGCAATCCGGCATCCTTCATCGATGCCGCGTGCAGGATCAACTGGCGCGCCGCCTCGATCTTCATCGCCATTTCGGACAGTTTGAATTGCACCGACTGGTGCTCGAAAATCGGTTTGCCGAAGCTGGTCCGTTCCTTTGCATAGCCGAGCGCCGCCTCGAAGGCCGCGCGCGCCATGCCCACCGATTGCGAGGCGATGCCGATGCGGCCGCCCTCCAGGCCCGACAGCGCGATCTTGTAGCCCATGCCTTCTTCGCCGATCAGGTTCGCGGCCGGAATACGGCAGTTGTCGAACACGATCTGGGCGGTGTCCGACGAATGCTGGCCCATCTTCTGTTCCAGGCCGGCGACGATGTAGCCCGGGGTATTCGTCGGCACCCAGAAGGCGCTGATGCCCTTCTTGCCGGCGGCCTTGCTTGTTACCGCCATCACGATCGCCACGTCGCCGTACTTGCCGCTGGTGATGAATTGTTTCGAACCATTGATGACGTATTCGTCGCCGTCGCGGGTGGCGGTGGTGCGCAGGGCCGAGGCGTCGCTGCCGGTGTGCGGCTCGGTCAGGGCAAAAGCGCCCAGCAGCTCACCCTGGGCCAGCGGACGCAGCCACTGCTCCTTCTGCGCTTGGCTGGCGTACATCATCGCGATCGAGCAGACCGGGCAATTGTTGACCGAGATGATGGTCGAGGTGCCGCCGTCGCCGGCCGCGATCTCTTCCAGCACCAGCGCCAGCGACACATAGTCGAGGCCCGCACCGCCGTGCTGCTCGGGCACGGCGACGCCGAAGGCGCCCAGCTGCGCCAGTTCCTTCAGTTCGGCTTTCGGAAAATAATGTTCCTTGTCCCAGCGCGCCGCGTTCGGGGCCAGGCGCTCCTGCGCGTAGCTGCGCAGGGCGTCGCGGATCATCTGGTGTTCTTCGGTCAGGATCATGGTGTCTCGTGTGTGGTTGTTGTATCGGCTTACCAGGGGATCGGTTCGCCGTCGTGATTCAGGAAGCTGCCGTTGGCGTCGATCGTGGCCTGCGCCAGGGTGGCGCGCAAATCGCGCACGCTGTGCTCGGCGCTGATCGCCGCGCCGCTGCCGCCCATGTCGGTCTGCACCCAGCCGGGGTGGAAGGCGATGCAGGTCGCGCCTTGCGGGCCGTAGGTCAGCGCGGTGTCGGCAAGGACCGAATTCAGGGCCGCCTTGCTGGCGCGGTAGAGCGAGCCGCTGGCGCTGCTGCGCGTGCCGATCGAACCCATGCGCGAGGACAGCACGCCCAGCTTGCCGCGGGTCGCTGCCACCAGCGGCGCAACGATCGGCAGCAGGCGCATCGCGGCCAGGACATTCGTGTGCATCACGGCGTCGAAGTCCTGCTGGGTCGGGAAGCCGTCGTGGCGTGGGCCGTAGAGGCCGGCGACCAGCCAGGCGGTGTCGATCTTCTCGTCGTCGAGTTTCCAGCCGAGGCCGGCGATGGCTTCCGGGTCGTTGACGTCGAGCGCGTGCGGCTCGGCGCCCAGGGCGGCCAGATTGTCGAGGTCCTGCCCCTTGCGGGCGGTGGCGATCACGCGCCAGCCGTCCTGGCGGTATTGGCGCGCCAGTTCGTGGCCGATGCCGCGCGAGGCGCCGATGATCAAAGCGGTGGGCATGGTGGTGTTCCTTCGTGGCGTTGGGGTGTTTACGGGTATGACCGCGTGGGTTCAAGAACCCACCCTACAACAGCGGGTTTGCGTAGGGTGGGTTCTTGAACCCACGCGGTACAACGTATCCAAACAAACATCGTAACCGAAGCCCGGGGTCGCCAACGATCCCGGTCTTCGGTACAACTACATCACACCATCTCGATCGCCATCGCCGTCGCTTCGCCGCCGCCGATGCACAGCGAGGCCACGCCGCGCTTGCCGCCGGTCTTCTTCAACGCGCCCAGCAGGGTGACGACGATGCGCGCGCCCGAGGCGCCGATCGGGTGGCCCAGGGCGCAGGCGCCGCCATGGATGTTGACCTTCTCGTGCGGGATCTCGAGGTCGCGCATGGCGGCCATCGGCACGGCGGCAAAGGCTTCGTTGATCTCGAACAGGTCGACTTCGTTCGGGGTCCAGCCGGTCTTCTTGAACAGCTTGCGCATCGCGCCGATCGGGGCGGTGGTGAACAGGTTCGGTTCCTGGGCGTGGGTGGCGTGGCCGATCACGCGCGCCAGCGGGGTCAGGCCGAGTTCCTTGGCCTTCGATTCGCGCATCATGACCAGGGCGGCGGCGCCGTCGTTGATCGAGGAGGACGAAGCGGCGGTGACGGTGCCTTCCTTCTTGAACGCGGGCTTGAGCGACGGGATCTTGTCGATCTTGGCCTTCATCGGGCCTTCGTCCTTTTCGACCACCAGTTCGCCGGTGCGGGTGGCCAGGGTCACCGGGGCGACTTCCCAGGCAAAGCTGCCGTCGTTGTTGGCCGCTTGCGCGCGCTTCACCGATTCGATGGCAAAGTTGTCCTGGTCTTCGCGGGTGAACTGGTAGGTGGCGACGCATTCCTCGGCAAAGGTGCCCATCGAGCGGCCTTCGCCGGTCTTTTCGTTGCGCGAATACGCGTCTTCCAGGCCGTCGAGCATCATGTGGTCGAACATCGGCGCGTGGCCGATGCGGTAGCCGCCGCGTGCCTTCGGGATCAGGTAGGGCGCGTTGGTCATCGATTCCATGCCGCCGGCGACGACGATGTCGGCGCTGCCTGCGACCAGCTGGTCGTGGGCGAAGATCGCGGCCTGCATCGCCGAGCCGCACATTTTCGACAGGGTCACGGCGCCGGTCGACAGCGGCAGGCCGGCTTTAATAAGCGCCTGGCGTGCGGGCGCTTGTCCTTGACCTGCCATCAGGCAGTTACCGAAATAGACGTGCTCCACGGTTTGCGGATCGACGCCGGCGCGCTCGACCGCCGCCTTGATGGCCACCGCGCCGAGGTCGCTCGCCGTTTTCGAGGAAAAATCGCCCTGGAACGCGCCCATCGGGGTACGGGCGGCGCCAACGATAACGACTGGATCATTCATTGTGTAGGTTCTCCAAATAGGGTGGCGATGCATGGGAATGCGGCGCCGGTGGTGTGGTCTGGTTGTGGAAGCGGATGTGCTGCGGGTAAGGGAAGACGTCTTCCACTTCGCCTCCCATGATGCGGTCCTTGTGCGCCTGCCACCAGGCGCGGCGCAACAGGTCCGCATGGTGTTTCATGAAAACCTGCCGGATCTTCGGGTTCCCGAGCAGGAAACGGCCGAACTGTTCCGGAAAGACGTCATGCTTGCCGATCGGGTACCAGGGCTCGGCCGCCATCTCGTCCTCCTCGTTGCGCGCTTGCGGGATATCGCGGAAGTGGCAGTCGGTGAGGTATTCGATTTCGTCGTAGTCGTAGAACACGACGCGGCCGTGGCGGGTGACGCCGAAATTTTTATAGAGCATGTCGCCCGGAAAAATGTTCGCGGCGACCAGGTCGCGGATCGCATTGCCGTACTCGAACACGCCGTGTTCCAGCAGGTCTACGTCGCCGGCGCGCTCGGCGTTGGCCAGGAACATATTCAGCGGCACCATGCGGCGTTCGATGTACAGGTGCTTGACGATGATGCGCTCGCCCTCGATCTCGACCTGCGACGGGCAGTGCTGGCGCAGCTCGGCCAGCAGCTCTTCCGAAAAGCGGGACAAGGGAAAGGCGACGTCCGAGTATTCGAGCGTATCGGCCATGCGTCCGACGCGGTCGTGGTGCTTGACCAGCAGGTATTTTTCCTTGATCCGGGCGCGCGTCGTCTCCTTGGGCGGCGGATAGAAATCCTTGATCACCTTGAAGACATACGGAAAGGACGGCAGCTCGAACACCAGCATCACCAGGCCGCGGATGCCGGGCGAAATCTGGAACTCGTCGGAACTGTGCTTCAGGTGCTGCAGGTAATCGCGGTAGAACAGCGTCTTGCCCTGCTTTTGCAGGCCGAGCACCGTATAGATCTCGCTGCGCGGCTTGCGCGGCATCAGGCTGCGCAGGAATTGCACGTAAGCCGAAGGCACTTCCATGTCGACCAGGAAGTAGGCGCGTGTAAACGAGAACAGCAGGGTGATCTGTTCCGGGTCGGTGATCACCGTGTCCAGCACGAGCTGGCCGCGGCGGTTGTGCAGTACCGGGATCACGAACGGGTATTCGCGCGCGCCGTTGATGGCGCGCCCGACGATGTAGGCGCCCTTGTTGCGGAAGAACAGGTTCGATAACACATTGAACTGCAGGTTCGACTCGGGCTGGTCCAGGCCGAACTGCTCGACCATGCGCGCTTCGACCAGGCCGGTGTCGCGGTCGAGGGCGGCGAAGGGGCGCGCCAGTTGGAAATTCGAGACGATGCGGTTGAGCGCGAAGCGCAGGCCGTCGGCCGCCGGGTAATAGACGCGGTAGGTCGGCAGCAGCTCCTCGCTCTCGATGTACTCGGTGGAGATCACCGGACGCACGAAGATGTAATCGTTGTGGTAATAGCTGCGGTGCAAAATGCGGCAGCTGACCGAATTGAAGAAGGTCTCGGCCAGTTCCGGCTGCTTGTAGCCCGAGAGCAGGCCGATGTAGTGGAGCTTGGTTTCGCGCCAGACGCGGTCGGTCAGTTCCTCGCGCGCGTAATGTTCTTCGAGGACCTGCACGGCTTCCTGGACGCGCTTGTCGTAGAAATCGATGCGTTCGCGCGCGGCCTGCTGCGCGGTGGCCCAGTCGGCCGCCTCGAAATGGCGCTTGGCGCTCTTGCTGGCTTCGCGGAACAGGCGGTAATGCTTGTCGAAGCCGTCGAGGATGGCGCGTGCGATGTCGAATGCGATCTGGGAAGACAGCAGTCTGGGGAACGTCACTTCGGTCATCGTTCGTCTCGCGCGGGTGTCCGTTGAGCGGCCATTTTATTGCATTGCAGCGAAGGGGTGTTGGCTCGGATTGGCGCCGGCATGCCGATTATGGGAATCGCATACGCGTGGGGTGGACGGGGAATCCGTCCACCCCCCGTCCCTTCGCTTCAGGCCGGTGGCTTACGCCGTCTCGCCAAACAATTCGCGCCCGATCAGCATGCGGCGGATCTCGCTGGTGCCCGCGCCGATTTCATAGAGCTTCGCATCGCGCCACAGGCGGCCGACCGGGTACTCGTTGATGTAGCCGTTGCCGCCCAGGGTCTGGATCGCCTCGCCGGCCATCCAGGTCGCCTTTTCGGCGCTGTACAGGATGGCGCCGGCGGCGTCCTTGCGCAGGGCGCGCACGGCGGCCGGGTTGTCGGCGCGGTCGCAGGCCTGGCCGACCGCATACACATAGGCGCGGCAGGCCATCATGGTCGAGTACATGTCGGCGATTTTCCCCTGCATCAGCTGGAATTCGCCGATCGCCTGCCCGAACTGCTTGCGTTCGTGGATATAGGGAACGACGACGTCCATGCAGGCCGACATGATGCCCAGCGGACCGCCCGACAGCACGGTGCGCTCGAAGTCCAGGCCCGACATCAGCACGTTGACGCCCTTGCCGACGCCGCCCAGCACGTTCTCGAGCGGCACTTCGCAGTCTTCGAACACCAGTTCGCCGGTGTGCGAGCCGCGCATGCCCAGCTTGTCGAGTTTCTGCGCGATCGAGAAACCTTTGAAGCCCTTCTCGATCAGGAAGGCGGTCATGCCGCGCGGGCCGGCCTCGATGTCGGTTTTTGCATAGACCACCAGGGTGTCGGCGTCCGGACCGTTGGTGATCCACATCTTGGTGCCGTTCAGGACGTAGCGGTCGCCCTTCAGGTCGGCGCGCAGCTTCATGCTGACGACATCGGAGCCGGCATTCGGCTCGGACATGGCCAGGGCGCCGACGTGTTCGCCCGAGATCAGTTTCGGCAGGTACTTGCGCTTCTGCTCTTCGCTGCCGTTGCGCTTGATCTGGTTGACGCACAGGTTCGAGTGGGCGCCGTACGACAGGCCGACCGAGGCCGAGGCGCGCGAGATTTCTTCCATGGCGACGATGTGGGCCAGGTAGCCCATGTTGGCGCCGCCGTATTCCTCGCTGACGGTGATGCCGAGCAGGCCGAGTTCGCCCATCTTCTTCCACAGGTCCATCGGGAACTGGTCGGTGCGGTCGATTTCCGCAGCGCGCGGCGCGATCTCGGCCGCTGCAAATTGTTGCACTGCTTCGCGCAGCGCGGCGATGTCTTCGCCATGGTCAAAGGTCAAGCCTGGAAGATGGAGCATGTCGTCCTCTCGGTGAACGGGTTAGCGATAGGGGGCGCCTAACAAAACCTCCATGGCTGCGTTGCATCGTCTCGCCGTACAAGCGCGTACTGTCTTCGACGCTGCGCCTTGCCCTGAAGGTTTTGTTAGGTGCTCGTGGCACTCGGCATCATACTCGCGTGTGACGTTAACGTAAACGTCAAGTAGCGGGCGGATGAGCGCCATCAGGCACTCGTGCGTTTCAGGCGGCTTTGGTCGTGCCGGACGTCTTGCCAGCCGCGGCGTCGTCGGCCAGCAGGCGGCGGCATTCTTCCTCGTGGGCGGAAATTTCTTCCAGCGCCATCTCGATGTCGGCCCGTTGCTGTTCCAGCGTTTCGCGCTGGTGGCCCAGCACGCCGAGGAAGCGATTGATCTGGGCTACCGTGTCCTTCGGCGACTCGTACATGTCGACGATGCTCTTGATTTCCGACAGGGTCAGGCCGAGGCGCTTGCCGCGCAGCGTCAGCTTCAGGCGCGTGCGGTCGCGCGGGGTGTAGACGCGGCTGCGTCCGCCCACGCCTTCGCGTTTCGGGCTCAGCAGGCCCTGGTCTTCATAAAAACGGATCGCGCGCGCGGTGATGTCGAATTCGCGCGCCAGTTCGGCGATGGTATAGGTGGTGGCCATGAAAAAAGCGGAGGTGAAAGTGCAGCTTGCGACAATCGCTTAGAATTGATCTTCGACGTTTGCCGTTTACGTCAACGTCAAGCACATTGTAGCGCGCTTGTCCTGTCACCGAATACGAAAGATGTGAACCATGAATCCGCTCGAGTCCCAGCTGACCTATCCCTTCGCCGACGAACTGCCCGCGCCGGGAACGGTGAAGGAGGTGGCGCCCGGCCTGGGCTGGCTGCGCATGCCGCTGCCCTTCGCGCTCGACCACATCAATCTGTGGGTGCTGAAGGACGAGCGCGAGGGCCGCGACGGCTGGACCGTGATCGATTGCGGCGTGGCCACCGACGCTACCCGCGCCGCCTGGGAACAGGTATTCAGTGGGCCGCTGGCAAGCGAACCGGTCCTGCGTGTCATTGCCACCCATTGCCATCCGGACCACGTCGGCCTCTCGGGCTGGCTGTGCGAACGCTTCGCGGCGCCGTTCTGGCTCACCGCCGGCGAATTCGGCTTCGCGCGCATGATGGCGGCCGCCCTGCCCGGCGTCGACGGTCCTTCGGCGATCCCCCACTTCGAACGCCACGGCCTGGTCGACCAGGACATGCTGGAGCAAATGCGCAGCCGCCGCAATTACTATCCCTCGCTGGTGGCGAGCGTACCGGACGCCTATACCCGCCTGCAGGACGGCCAGCAGTTCACAATCGGCAACAACCGCTGGCGCGTGATCACGGGCTTCGGCCATTCGCCGGAGCATGCGTCTCTCTATTCGGAAGCGCTGAACGTGCTGGTCTCGGGCGACATGGTGCTGCCACGCATTTCGACGAACGTCTCGGTGTTCGCCGTCGAGCCGGAAGGCAACCCGTTGCAGCAATACCTCGACTCGCTCGGCAAATTCGCCGGCCTGCCCGAGGACGTGCTGGTGCTGCCGTCCCACGGCAAGCCTTTCCGCGGCCTGCATACCCGTATTGCCCAGTTGCGCCAGCACCACGTCGCGCGCCTGGCCGAGGTGCTCGAGGCCTGCCGCACGCCGCAAAGCGCCGTCGATATCGTGCCAATCATGTTCCGCCGACAACTTGATGCGCACCAGCTTAGTTTTGCGCTCGGCGAAGCACTCGCGCACCTGCACAAACTTTGGAATGATGGTATGTTAAGGCGAGTAACTGGCGTCGACGGGATCATCCGTTTCCAACTGATCTGACGGGCCAGAGCCGGGTTCCTGCAGGCTTCCCCAGCCACCCGGCCCCGACTTGACGGCAATCGGCCGGACACGCGTGGCCCCCACGCGACAAACATTTGCACGAATGTGTATGCGGGCTGAATAAGACGATTCTCTGTGGAAATTTTGTGGCATGATGTCACAAAGCACAGTATCGTCAATTCTCACATCTTTGTTACTTTTCGATTCGTAAAATGTCACAACTGGTCTGTAAGGACAAGAGACTGACATTTATGGTCGAGCATGAAATAGTGCCATCATGAATTCCACGAATGAACGGGAGAGCTTTAGCGAGCGTCTCCAACAGGCGCTGAAGAACGCCCATTACTCACCGGACAGCCCGACCAGACTGGCACGCGAATTTAACATTCGCTTCGAAGGACGACCGATCACCGTGCACGCCGCCCGCAAATGGCTGGTGGGCGAAGCCATTCCCACGCAGGAAAAATTGCGCATGATTGCACAATGGCTGGGCGTGCCGGCGGACTGGCTGCGCTTCGGCGGTCCCGAAAATCCAGGCGACAGCGGCGAAAGCGCCGGCGGCGCCCGTTTCGAATCGGCCGACGTCAAGCTGATCGCCGACCTGCAACGCCTGGACGAGCATCATCGCCAGCTGGCGCGCGAATTCATTCGCATGCTGGTACGTATCAACCACCAATCCCCACCGAAGTAAGCCAAATCCTTCCCCACGCCTGCTTTTCCGCTTACAAATTTTCTTCCGAATAAGCCCGTTACAAACCGCTGCGACTGGCGCATAATCGAACTCGTTACAGCCGAGGATCGTGCCGCCTATGAAAAGCAACTACGTGAACACCGCCCAGCTGAAGGAACTGATGACGGCGCCGCCAATGAGCGCGGAACGTCACGCCGAGGTGATGCGCAAGCGCATCGCCCAGCGCAGGATGCTGGAGGAAGCCAGGGAGTTGAAGAAAGCTGGCGACAGCGTTTTCAGCAACAAACGCTAGCGCCACCGGCTCAGAGCGCCTGACAAAACTTCCAGGGCAAGGCGCATTGCCGCAGCGGCGGACCGCGAAGACAGTACGAGCGTACGGCGAGACGATGCAACGCCGCCATGGGGGTTTTGTCAGGCGCTCTTACGCGGTCGGCGCGTCCGCGCGCATGCCGGACCAGCGTGCGGCCTGGGGATTGTCGATGCCGAGCAGGTCCAGCACCCGGTCCAGGGTGTGGTCGACCATCTCGTCGATGCTCGCCGGCCGGTGATAAAAACTGGGCAGCGGCGGGAACACGATGGCACCCATTTCGGTCACGGCCGTCATATTGCGCAGGTGCGCCAGGTTGAACGGCGTTTCGCGCACCATCATGACCAGGCGCCGGCGTTCCTTCAGGATCACGTCGGCCGCGCGCGCGACCAGGTTGTCCGCCAGGCCATGGGCCACGGCGGCCAGGGTCTTCATCGAACAGGGAGCGATCACCATGCCGTCGGTCTGGAACGAGCCGCTGGCGATCGATGCACCGATTTCACGGTTCTTGTGCACGACGTGGGCCAATGCCTCGACGTCGCGCCGCTGCATGCCGACTTCCTGGTGCAGGGTGAGGGAGGCGGCGTCGGACAGCACGAGGTGGGTCTCGACGCCGGGCACGGCGCCCAGCCGCCGCAGCAGCTGCACGCCGTAGATCGCGCCGGTGGCGCCGGTGATGGCGACCACGATGCGGCGCGGCCGCGTTGGGGTCATTATTTACTTCTCTAATTACTTCTTGAACATTGCTTGCAGTTCGCCGGATTCGAACATCTCGTTCATGATGTCCGAACCGCCGATGAACTCGCCGTTCACGTACAGCTGCGGAATGGTCGGCCAGTTCGAGAAGTCCTTGATGCCCTGGCGCACTTCCGGATCTTCCAGCACGTTGACGGTGGCGATGTTGTCGACACCGCAGGCTTTCAGGATCTGGATGGCGCGGCCCGAGAAGCCGCATTGCGGGAACTGCGCAGTGCCCTTCATGAACAGCACGACCGGGGTGTTGGTCACGGTGTCTTTGATCCAGGTTTGTACGTCGCTCATTTGATTTTGCCTTGGGGTAGAAATGGATTGGATGCCGCCATTCTATAAGAATTCGGCGGCGCCGGTACGGCCCGGGGCCGGCTTGCGGCGGCACGTGTTCCGGCAGGACGACAGGTCGGGTATGATCGCCCACATTTCAACCGTCGCTTCCTGCTCATGCAACAACAACGTCCCAATGCCGCCCCGTCGGCAGGCTTCAATTTCGTGCTGGCCGCGGTGCTCGGCGTCATCGGCGTCTTCGACCTCGTCCTTGGCCTGCGCGGCGAGGGCGCCGGCGTCTTCATCACCGGCCTGGCCCTGACGATCTACGCCGCCACCCTGCTGCGCGACGCCCTGCACATCAAGAAGACCGGCACCCCGGCCTTGACGCGCAAGCGCATGAACTATATCGGCCTGGCCTGCCTGGCGCTGTATTTCTTCGGCATCATGGTCAAGCGCGTACCGGAGCTGGCAGCGTTTTTTAACTGATGCCCTGTAGGGTGGACACCTGTGTCCACGCGGTACATCGCTTAAATAGTTTGTAGGGTGGGTTCTCGAACCCACGCGGTACACCGTTTGAACAGTCGAAGAAGCGCCGCGGGACCGCGAACGATGAGTCCGCGTGGGTTCAAGAACCCACCCTACAACAGCTTTCCAAGGCAGATGGCATCTTCACGGCCCACGTACTTGCCGTAATTCGGAATCACCCGATATCCGTTCCGCTCGTAGAACGCCACCGCCCGCCCGTTCACGCGCCGGGTCTCGAGCCAGAACGCCCGGTAGCCGAACGCCAGCGCCCGCCGTTCCAGCTCGCCCAGCAGATGTACGCCCGCCCCGCTCCCGGGCCGCGCATACATCCGCTTCACTTCCGCTACCTCGGCGTCAACAGGCCGTAGCGCACCGCAACCGACCGCCTGCCCGGCCGCATCACGCGCCAGCAGGAATAGCGCCCGCGGTCCGCGCACGTCATCCGCATCGAAGGATGCCGCGCCGCTGTCGCCGCAGATCGCCGCCAGCGCCGCGTCCAGTTCCGCGATCAGCGCACGCGCCTCCTCGCAGTCCGGATCGGCGGGGGCGCAGGCGATCATGGGTTTATTTGCGCAGCTTGGCGAAGGCCGCCGCCATCGCGCCGCCGCTTGGGGCCGGCGCCGAACGTTCCTGGCGCTGGTGCTGGCCGAGACGCCTGGCATCCTGGCGGTCGCCGCGCTGCTCCGGTTTCGAACCGGCGGTCGGCGCGGAGTCCGACAGGCGCATGGTCAGCGCGATGCGCTTCCTCTTCACGTCGACTTCCAGCACTTTCACTTTCACCACCTGCCCGGCCTTGACCACCGTGTGCGGGTCCTTGACGAAGGTGTTCGACAGCGCCGAGATGTGGACCAGGCCGTCCTGGTGCACGCCGATATCGACAAAGGCGCCGAAGGCCGCCACGTTGGTGACCACGCCTTCCAGGATCATGTCCGGACGCAGGTCGGAAATCTCCTCGACGCCTTCCTTGAAGGTGGCGGTCGTGAATTCCGGACGCGGATCGCGGCCCGGCTTTTCCAGCTCCTTCAGGATGTCGGACACGGTCGGCACGCCGAACTTCTCGTCCGCGTACCGGGCCGGGTTCAGGGTCTTGATCAGCGAGCTGTCGCCGATCACCGCCTTCATGTCGCGCTGGATGTCGGCCAGGATTTTTTCCACGACCGGATACGATTCCGGGTGCACCGCCGAGGCGTCGAGCGGATTCTCGCCGCCGATCACGCGCAGGAAACCCGCCGCCTGTTCAAACGTTTTATCGCCCAGGCGCGGCACCTTTTTCAACGCCGCGCGCGAGGCGAAAGCGCCCTGCATGTCGCGGTAGTTGACGATGCTCTGCGCCACGCTGTTCGACAGGCCCGAGACGCGCGCCAGCAGCGGCGCCGAGGCCGTGTTCACGTCGACGCCGACCGCGTTCACGCAATCCTCCACCACGGCGTCGAGCGAGCGCGCCAGCTGGGTCTGCGACACGTCGTGCTGGTACTGGCCGACGCCGATCGACTTCGGATCGATTTTCACGAGTTCCGCCAGCGGATCCTGCAGGCGGCGCGCGATCGACACCGCGCCGCGCAGCGACACGTCCAGTTCCGGCAGTTCGCGCGAGGCGAATTCCGAGGCCGAATAGACCGAGGCGCCCGCTTCCGACACCACGATCTTGGTCAGCTTCAGCTCGGGGCGTTGCTTGATCAGGTCCTGGGCCAGCTTGTCGGTCTCGCGCGAGGCGGTGCCGTTGCCGATCGAGACCAGGGAGACGTTGTGCTTGGCCGCCAGCTGGCCCAGCACGTGCAGCGCGCCGTCCCAATCGTTACGTGGCTGGTGCGGGTAGACGGTGGCGGTATCGACCACCTTGCCGGTGGCGTCGACCACGGCGACCTTCACGCCGGTGCGCAGGCCCGGGTCCAGGCCCATGGTCGCGCGCTGGCCGGCCGGCGCCGCCAGCAGCAAGGACTTCAAGTTGCGCGCAAAGACCTGGATCGCGTCCAGCTCCGCCTTCTCGCGCAGCGCGCCCATCAGTTCCGTCTCGATGTACATGAAGCTTTTCACGCGCCAGGTCCAGCGCGCGGTGTCGAGCAGCCACTTGTCGGCCGGACGGCCCGCACTCTTGATGCCGAAGCGCGCGGCGATGCGCGATTCGCAGGGGTTGTGCGGCGCGTCCCACTTCGGTTTTTCGGGCTCGGTATCCAGGCGCAGGGTGACGTCGAGGATACCTTCGCGGCGGCCGCGCATCAGGGCCAGCGCGCGGTGCGAGGGCACGCTGGCGAGCGGCTCGGAGTAATCGAAATAGTCGGCGAATTTTTCGCCTTCGTCCTGCTTGCCGTCGACCACCTTCGATTCGACCACGCCGTGCTCCTGCACGTATTCGCGCAGCGACTGCAGCAGGGTCGCGTCTTCGGCGAAACGCTCCATCAGGATCTGGCGTGCGCCGTCCAGCGCCGCCTTGGTGTCGGGCACGCCCGGGTTGTTCACGCCGTCGGCATTCGTAAACGCTTCGCGCAGGTATTGCGCGGCGACTTCCTCGGGATTGCGCGACGGGTCGGCCAGCAGGCCGTCGGCCAGCGGCGCCAGGCCGGCTTCGACCGCGATCTGCGCCTTGGTGCGGCGCTTCTGTTTATACGGCAGGTAGAGGTCTTCGAGGCGGGTCTTGTCTTCCGCCAGCGCGATCGCCTGCAGCAGCTCCGGCGTCATCTTGTTCTGCTCGGTGATCGATTCGATGATCGCCGCACGGCGGTCTTCCAGCTCGCGCAGGTAGCGCAGGCGTTCTTCCAGCAGGCGCAATTGGGTGTCGTCGAGGCCGCCGGTGGCTTCCTTGCGGTAGCGCGCGATGAAGGGGACGGTCGCGCCCTCGTCGAGCAGGGCGATGGCGGCGGCAACCTGGGCCGGCTTGGCAACAAGTTCAGTGGCGAGGCGTTGTTCGATGGAGGGCAGCATGGGACAAAAATCCGTGAGTCAGGCGGGCAATGATACGCAAACCCGCCGGATACGCCAGTCTTGACAGTGCAACGCGAACATGCGCAGGCGCGGCCTGGACAGACGATGGATCCGAGCGCGATGCTGATGGACTGTCAACAGTTTTTCACACTTGTACGGTGGTGCGGCAGAGTGTTGGTTTAACGATTCGAAAAATTTCATGCCGTAAAGATTTCTCGGCAACGTGCGATTCCGAACAAAACTGAAGCGTCCGTATGAGAGATAATGGCGTTTGTTGTTCTTTTTTTACAGACTCCAGAGACCCATGCACACAGTTGATTATCCACGCGAACACGCGAGCGACGCCCCGGCGCCGCGCGCGACGCCGGCACGCGCGCCCGCCCTGCCCGCACCGGTGGCGACCTGGCTGCAACGGGTCGAAGCGGCAGCCCATCCGCAACCGAAGCTGACGCTCGAAGCCGCCGATCCGAAGGCGGTCCAGTACAAGTTTGTCTATGTGATGGCCCCGACCAGCGGCGGCCGCCATGTCGCCGTCTGCCTGTGCAAGGCGCGCCTGCGCCCGAACGGCGATGTCGCCGCCGCCAGCCCGGTCAACGAAGTGTTTTCGCTGCTGTCCGCCCCGCCCGCCTACCTCGAGGGCGAGGACGAAGACCTGGTGCGCTTCTTCATCGCGATGCGCAGCGGTTCCTCGCAGAGCACCAGCGCCACCGAGCCGAAGGGTAAAGTGGGCGCGATCCTGCTCGAGATGCTGCTGGAACAGGGCAAGCTGCTGTGGGCGAACTCCTGGCAGGACATGGCGAACGGTCTCGTGTATCCGCTGCAGGCCGGCCCGACCCGCCAGGCGAACCTGGCCTGGCGCGACGAAGGCCGCGCGGCCAAGCTCGGCTGGTCGGTGGAACCGGCGAATGGCGTGAACCACCCGGGCGCCGACCTGATCGACTACATGCTGCCGACCGATCCGCCGTGGTACATCGACAACCTGTCCTGCGGTCCCCTGGAGCTGAACCGTGGCGGCGTGGATATTTCGCTGGCCGAGTTGCAAGCCCTGGTCGCCCAGGCGCCTATCCTCACCGGCAACGACAAGAAACGCGTCTCGCAACTGCTGCTGGCCCATGGCCTGCAAGAATTGATGCCGCTGCCGCAGCCGCTGACCCAGCGCCTGCGCACCGACGTCAAGCCGCAGCCTTTCCTGCTGCTCGATTCGGTAGCGCTGGCCGACACCGGCACCCAGCGCTGGCACGACTTCGCCGTGCTGTCCTTCGACTACGACGGCCAGCGCGTCTCCTTCGATCCGGCCCAGCGCGTGGTGCGCCAGATCGGCGACGTGACCGAGATCATCGAGCGCGATGCCGCTGCCGAAGCGGCGGCCCTGGACAAACTGGGCGAACTCGGCTTCCGCAAGCCCGCCACCACCCCGCTGTCGGGCGTGGCCGGCGCCTTGCAGCTGGAAAGCCAGGCGCATTGGCTGCGCTTCGCCGAGAACGACATCGACGCCCTGCTCGATGCCGGCTGGCACCTGCAGAAGTCGACCAAGTACCGCTACGACGTGGTGCCGGTCGAGGACTGGTATGCCGAGATCGACGAGCCCGAGGAAGCCGGTAAGGCCTGGTTCGAGCTGGAGCTGGGCATCGTGGTCAACCGCAAGCGCGTGCCGCTGCTGCCGGTGCTGGTGCAGCTGATTCGCAACGCGCCGACGGACTTCGATCCGGCCGTGCTGGCCGCCCACGGCGAAACCGACCAGATGCTGGCGACCTTGCCGGAAGGCGTGCGCGTCGCCCTGCCCTGGAACCGCGTGAAACCGATCCTGGCCACGCTCGGCGAACTCTACTTCAACGACAAGATCAAGAACCGCGTGCGCCTGTCGACGCTGGACGCGAGCCGCCTGGAAGAACTGGCGCGCGGCGTCGAGATGCGTTGGTTCGGCGGCGAGCAATTGCGCGAAACCGGCCGCAAGCTGAGCCAGTTCGGCGCCGTGAAGAAGGTGGCGGCGCCGAAAGGCCTGCAGGCGACCCTGCGCGACTACCAGCTCGACGGCCTGTCGTGGATGCAGTTCCTGCGCGAATATGACCTCGGCGGCATCCTGGCCGACGACATGGGTCTCGGTAAGACCGTGCAGACGCTGGCCCACATCCTCACCGAGAAGGAGGCCGGCCGCCTGACCCGTCCGGCGCTGGTGATCGCGCCGACCAGCCTGATGACCAACTGGCAGGAAGAAGCCGCGCGCTTCGCTCCCGACCTGAAAGTGCTGCTCCTGCAGGGCAAGGAACGGATGGACATGTTCGACCAGATCGAGCAAGCCGACCTGGTGCTGACCACCTACGCCCTGCTGCCGCGCGACGAGGAAAAGCTGCGCGAGCACGAGTACCACCTGGTGATCCTGGACGAATCGCACTACATCAAGAACACGCGCTCGAAGGCAGCGCAGACGGCCGGCTCGCTCAACGCGCGCCACCGCCTGTGCCTGACCGGCACGCCGCTGGAAAACCACCTGGGCGAACTGTGGTCGCAGTTCCACTTCCTGCTGCCGGGCCTGCTCGGCGAGGAAAAGACCTTCAATACCCAGTTCCGCCACC
The DNA here is from genome assembly GCF_042647645.1 of Massilia haematophila. Lineage (NCBI taxonomy): Bacteria > Pseudomonadati > Pseudomonadota > Betaproteobacteria > Burkholderiales > Oxalobacteraceae > Massilia > Massilia haematophila. Next base: position 4,297,493 of record NZ_JBHRVV010000001.1, read on the forward strand.
CGATCGAGCGCCAGGACGACCCGGTGCGCCGCATGCTGCTGAACCGCCGCATCCGTCCCTTCCTGCTGCGTCGTACCAAGGACAATGTGGCGAAGGAATTGCCGGAGAAGACCGAGGTGGTGCGCCGCATCGAGATCAGCGGCCCGCAGCGCGACCTGTACGAAACCGTGCGCCTGGCGATGGACAAGAAGGTGCGCGAGGAAATCGACCGCAAGGGCGTGGCGCGCAGCCAGATCGTCATTCTCGAGGCCTTGCTGAAGCTGCGCCAGGTCTGCTGCGACCCGCGCCTGGTGAAGTCGATGCCGTCGCGCAAGAACACGGCAGCGGTCTCCGCCAAGCTGACCGACCTGATGCAGATGGTCGAAGACCTGCTGCAGGAAGGCCGCAAGATCCTGGTGTTCTCGCAGTTCACCAGCATGCTCGGCCTGATCGAGGAAGAGCTCGAGGCGCGCGGCATCCGCTACGCCATTCTCACCGGCGAAACGCGCGACCGCTCGGCCCAGGTCGCCGCCTTCCAGCAGGGCGCGGTGCCGATCTTCCTGATCAGCCTGAAGGCCGGCGGCGTCGGCCTGAACCTGACCGCGGCCGACACCGTGATCCACTACGACCCGTGGTGGAACCCGGCGGCCGAGGCCCAGGCCACCGACCGCGCCTGGCGCATCGGGCAGGACAAGCCGGTGTTCGTGTATAAGCTGATTGCGAAAGGCACGCTGGAAGAAAAGATCCAGCAGCTGCAGCAGAAGAAGTCGGAACTGGCGCAATCGATCCTGGCCGAGGGCGAGTCGCAGAAGATGGCGCTGACGCAGGAAGACCTGCAGGCGATCTTTGCGCCGCTGGACGAGCAGTAAGCGGCAACGCAGCTCAACGGAATGCCCGCAACGCTGCGGGCGTTTTCATTTCTGTGACCAGCACCGTGTATCCCGTAGGGTGGGCACTCCGTGCCCACGCGTAAAGTCTGCGTCACGTCTGCTCATCGTTCACGCGTGGGCACGGGGCGCCCACCCTACGTCCATGCAAAATGAATAGGATTCGGCCTTTCCGCCAGTTGATTTAACATTATTCACACATTTTTGCCAAATAGTTAATTTTATCTATTGAACAGCGTAACAACGCTTATCTATACAAAAAGGCGTTCCCGGCGATATACTCGCTGGCTAAGGTGGTTCCGCCACCCTAGCCTGATACCTTATTTTCTGGATGAGACGTGATGCACTGTAGCGCCAGCGTTGACTGTTCCGGCGTAGCCCTCCCGGAATTGGCCGAGCAGTTCCGTGTAATCGCCGAGATCGGCGGGGACATCGCGTTCAGCATCGATTGCGCCAGCGGCGCCCTGCGTTACGTTAGCCCTTCCATTGAACAATTGCTCGGCTATAGTCCCGCCGAGGTAGCCGCCCAGCTGGACCAGCCCGGCAGCGCCCTGGCCGCCCTGTGCGCCGGCATGCCGGAACGGGTACGGCGCCTGCGCGCCGGCGACCGCAGCCGCCTGCGCCTGGTGCGCGAAACCGAGCTGCCCGGTGCGCACGGCTACCTGGTGCCGGTCGAAGTCATTTCCGCCCTGCTCTGCGACGCCGCCGGCGAACCCGTCAACCTGGTCGGCCAGGTGCGCGATTTGTCGCCGCGGCGCCTGCGCGAAGCCGAGCGCAAGCGCTTCGCCAGTATGCTGAATCACGAATTCCGCACGCCGCTGTCCACCATCGACGGCGCCATCCAGCGCCTGGAGGCAACCTGCCAGGACGCCGACGAGCCGACCCGCCAGCGCTACCGCAAGATCGCGCTGGCGACCGACCGCCTGATCGCCATGCTCGACGACTACCTGTCGCCGGAACGCATGGCCGAGATCGGCGGCGAGCGCAAGGCGAGTTCGCTTGCGCCGCGCGTGCTGCTCGACGAAGCGGCGGCCCAGGTGCGTGCCGCCGGGCGCCTCGCCAGCGTCGAGACCGGCGAACTGCCGGCCGCGTTGCGCTGCGAGCCGGACGGCATGCGCCTGGCCCTGAAGATCCTGGTCGACAACGCGATTGCCTTTTCGCCCGCCAACACCGCCCTCGTCCTGCGCGGCCGGCTGGCCGCCAGCGGCATCGAACTGGCGGTGCGCGACCATGGTCCCGGTGTGCCGGACGACGAGCAGGTGCGCATCTTCGACAAGTTCTACCGCGGCCGCAATGCCGCGGGATTGCCGGGCAGTGGCCTGGGGTTGTACATGGCGCGTTCCATCGTCGAGCACCACGGTGGACTGATCAATCTGGTGACGCCCCCCGGCGGCGGCGCGGAGTTCCGCATCTGGCTGCCGGTGGCGGGCGCGGGCAAAGCGCTTGCGCAGCTTGAACCCAGCAGTGATAATCCCCCACACCTTCCGGGAACGGCCCCTGCCGGCACGACAGGCACAAGTAAAACAAAGAACGTGGCCCACCCATGACGCAGATATTGATTGTTGAAGATAACGGCGACTACGCCGGCGACATGGCCGAGTTCCTGCGCGAACTCGACCATGAAGTCACCGTCGCCACCTCCGCCAGCGAAATGTGGGCGGCGCTCACGCGTACCCCGGCCGCCGTGGTGGTGCTGGACCTGGGCTTGCCCGACGAAGACGGTTTCACCGTGATTCCGCGCATGCGCCAGCTGTACCCCGAAATCGGCCTGCTGGTGCTGACCGGACGCGTCGCCTTCGACAACCGCATCCTCGGCCTGCAGCTGGGCGCCGACCATTACCTGACCAAGCCGATCAAGTTCCCCGAACTGGCCGCCCACATCGAGGCCCTGGGCCGGCGCGTGCGTCCGAGCGAACCGGCGCCGCTGCCGAGCAAGTGGACGCTGCGCGTCAGCGCCCGCCAGCTCGAGCTCGGCGGCAAGGTGATCGATCTGACCGAAAAGGAATTCAATTTCCTGCACCTGCTGACCATCAACACCCGCCCGGTGCCGCGCGCGACCATCGTCGCCGGCATGGGAGGAGACGATCCCGATGCCAGCCGCCGCGTCGACATGCTGGTGTACCGTCTGCGCAAGAAGGCGAGGACGGCACTCGGGCAGGATCTGCCGCTGCGCAGCGCGTATGGCGAAGGGTATAGCCTGTCGGCGGGCTTCACGCTGGCCTGACTTTTTCCCCTGGCGGCAACGTAACCGGCTTTGTAGGGTGGGTTCTTGAACCCACGCGGTACCGGCTCCGTTGTCGAAACGCTGTTCTGACCTGCATAGGGTGAGACCGCGTGGGCTCGAGAGCCCACCCTACGAAATCGGGACAGTTGTAGGGTGGACACCTGTGTCCACGCGGTACTACGGTTCCGGTGTCGATAAGCTTTTCTGGCCCGCATACGGCGAGACCGCGTGGGCACAGGTGCCCACCCTACGAAATCGGGACAGAGTCGAAGCGAATTTTTCGACGTGCTTGTAAAATCAGGGACAGAGTAGGGGTGGGGCGTTAAAATACGCCATCCAAACCGCTTGTCTACCCTCCGATGGCCCGCCAACCCCGCCTCATCCTCCCCAAGCAGCCGCACCACATCCTGCAGCGTGCCAACGACCCGCAACTGGTGTTCCGCGACGACGAGGACTACGCCCGTTTCCTCGGCTGGCTGAAGGAGGCGTCCCGGTTCTACAAGGTGGCGATCCACGCCTATGCCTTGCTGCCGACCCACCTGCACCTGCTGGCAACCCCGCCCGATGAGGACAGCCTGGCGGCGATGATGCAAAAGCTCGGCCGTTTCTACGTTCCCTGGTACAACGCAAAATATGGCCGCTCGGGCGGGCTGTTCGAAGGACGCTTCCGCACGGCGGTGGTCGATACCGACAAACATTTTCTGATGTGCAGCCGCTTCATCGAGCTGGCGCCGACGCAGGCGGAGCAGGCGGCCGATCCGAAGGATTACGCCTGGTCGAGCTACGCCCACCACGCCGGCCTGCGTCCCGATCCGGTCATCACCGACCACGCCTTGTTCTGGGAACTGGGCAACACGCCGTTCCAGCGCGAAGCCGCCTATACCGACCTGGTCCAGCAGGGCATCGGCGCCGACGAGCTGGCGCTGATCGCCGCTTCCGTCCAGAAAGGCCAGCCGCTCGGCACCGAAGCCTTCAAGCGCGAGCTGGAACGCAAGACGCAGCGCCGCATCCTGCCGGCCAAGCGCGGCCGCCCCTTCAAGAAGCCGCAAGCCGACGCGGCTTGATCCCTCCGGCGCGGTGCAAGGCCGCGCCTGCCTGGCATGGGCTTCACCTGCCCATACCGGCCTGAGCTGTTCGCAATCTTCTGCCTTTCCGGCCTCATCCATACGAATAAATATCGCCCGGTTAGGGCTTTTGAATGGGGATTGAGTCTGTCCCCAATTAAACCATCGAGCGGTAAGTCATCCATTAATTTGACTCCGACCCTAATTGTTCTGCTTGATGCCTCTGCTGCATTGCACTATTCTCGGCCTTCAACCCCTGAAATAAGCTGTGGAGAGCCCTTCATGATTGCCCAAGGTTTATACGATCCTGCCAATGAACACGATGCCTGCGGTGTCGGTTTCATCGCCCATATCAAGGGCAACAAAAGTCATTCCATCATCGATCAGGGGCTGATGATCCTGAAAAACCTGGATCACCGCGGCGCCGTCGGCGCCGATGCGCTGATGGGCGATGGCGCCGGTATCCTGATCCAGATTCCCGACCAGTACTTCCGCGACGAGATGGCCAAGCAGGGCGTCGAGCTGCCGCCGCCCGGCGAATACGGCGTCGGCATGGTGTTCCTGCCGAAGGAGCACGCCTCGCGCATCGCCTGCGAACAGGAAATCGAGCGCGCCGTGCGCATCGAAGGCCAGGTCGTGCTGGGCTGGCGCAACGTGCCGGTCGACGAGACCATGCCGATGTCGCCGACCGTGAAGGCCAAGGAGCCGGTGATCCGCCAGATCTTCATCGGCCGCGGCCCGGACATCATGGTCACCGATGCGCTCGAGCGTAAGCTGTACGTGATCCGCAAGTCGTCCGGCCACGCGATCCAGGCGTTAAAACTCCTGCACGGCAAGGAATTCTTCGTGCCTTCGATGTCGGCGCGCACCATCGTCTATAAGGGCCTGCTGCTGGCCGACCAGGTCGGCGTCTACTTCAAGGACCTGCAGGACCCGCGCTGCGTCTCGGCCCTGGCCCTGGTGCACCAGCGCTTCTCGACGAATACCTTCCCGGAGTGGCCGCTGGCCCACCCGTACCGCCTGATCGCGCACAACGGCGAGATCAACACCGTCAAGGGCAACTTCAACTGGACCCGCGCGCGCGAAGGCGTGATGAAGTCGGCCGTGCTGGGCGAGGACCTGAACAAGCTGTTCCCGCTGATCTATGAAGGCCAGTCCGACACCGCCTGCTTCGACAACGCGCTCGAGCTGCTGGTAATGGCTGGCTACCCGATCGCCCAAGCCATGATGATGATGATCCCCGAAGCCTGGGAAAACCACAGCGCGATGGACGACAACCGCAAGGCTTTCTACGAATACCACGCGGCAATGATGGAACCCTGGGATGGCCCGGCGGCGATGGCGTTCACCGACGGCCGCCACATCGGCGGCACCCTGGACCGCAACGGCCTGCGCCCGGCGCGCTACGTCGTCACCGAGGACGACCTGGTGGTCATGGCCTCGGAATCGGGCGTGCTGCCGATCCCGGAATCGCGCATCGTCAAGAAATGGCGTCTGCAGCCCGGCAAGATGTTCCTGATCGACCTGGAAGCCGGCCGCATCATCGACGACAAGGAACTGAAGGACACCTACTCGAACGCCAAGCCGTATAAAGCCTGGATCAAGTCGGTGCGCATCAAGCTCAACGAAATCAAGCTGAGCGAATCGCAGCTGGCGCAGAACCGCGTCAAGGACGTCCCGGCCCAGGGCGAAAAGGCGGCGATCACGCTGCTCGACCGCCAGCAAGCCTTCGGTTACACCCAGGAAGACCTGAAATTCCTGATGGCGCCGATGGCGGTATTGGCCGAAGAGGCGACCGGTTCCATGGGCAACGACTCGCCGCTGGCGGTGATGTCGAACAAGCTCAAACCTTTGTACAATTACTTCAAACAATTGTTTGCACAGGTGACGAACCCGCCGATCGACCCGATCCGCGAGAGCATGGTGATGTCGCTGGTCTCCTTTATCGGTCCGAAGCCGAACCTGCTCGACACCAACAACGTCAACCCGCCGATGCGCCTCGAAGTGTCGCAGCCGGTGCTCGGTTTCGACGACATGGCGCGCCTGCGCAACATCAGCCTGCACACCGGCGGCAAGTTCAAGTCGTATGAGCTGAACATCTGCTACCCGGTCGCCTGGGGCAAAGAGGGCATCGAAGCCTCGCTGGCCTCGCTGTGCGCGGAAGCGGTCGACGCCGTGAAATCCGGCCACAACATCCTGGTCGTCTCGGACCGCGCCGTATCAAGCGACATGGTCGCGATCCCGGCGCTGCTGGCCACGTCCACCATCCACCAGCACCTGGTAGGCCGCGGCCTGCGCGCCTCGACCGGCCTGGTGGTCGAAACCGGCTCGGCCCGCGAAACCCACCACTTCGCCCTACTGGCCGGCTATGGCGCCGAAGCCGTGCACCCCTACCTGGCGCTGGAGACCCTGTCCGACCTGGCCCAGCACCTGCCGCACGAAATGGCGCCCGAGACCGCCATGTACAACTACACCAAGGCAATCGGCAAGGGTTTATTAAAAGTGATGTCGAAGATGGGCATCTCGACCTACATGTCCTACTGCGGCGCGCAGATCTTCGAAGCCGTCGGCCTGAACAAGTCGCTGGTCGACAAATACTTCCGCGGCACGTCGTCGACAGTGGAAGGGATCGGCTTATTTGAGGTTGCCGAAGAGGCGCTGCGCCTGCACAACCTGGCCTTCGGCAACGACCCGCTGCTGGCGAATGCGCTCGATACCGGCGGCGAATACGCCTTCCGCGTGCGCGGCGAAGACCACATGTGGACGCCGGACGCGATCGCCAAGCTGCAGCACTCGACCCGCGCCAACAGCTTCAGCACCTACAAAGAATACGCGCAGCTGATCAACGAGCAGACGCGCCGTCACCTGACCCTGCGCGGCCTGTTCGAATTCAAGATCGATCCGAGCAAGGCAATCCCGATCGACGAAGTCGAGCCGGCCAAGGAGATCGTCAAGCGTTTCGCCACCGGCGCCATGTCGCTGGGTTCGATCTCGACCGAGGCGCACGCGACCCTGGCGATCGCCATGAATCGCATCGGCGGCAAGAGCAACACGGGTGAGGGCGGCGAAGATCCGCTGCGCTACATCAACGAATTCAAGGGCATCAAGATCAGCAAGGGCGAGACCCTGGCATCGGTGCTGGGGTCCGACCGCGTGGCGGCCGATATTCCGCTGCAAGAGGGCGATTCGCTGCGTTCGAAGATCAAGCAGGTGGCCTCGGGCCGCTTCGGCGTCACCGCCGAGTACCTGAACGCGGCCGACCAGATCCAGATCAAGATGGCGCAGGGCGCCAAGCCAGGGGAGGGCGGTCAGCTGCCGGGCCACAAGGTGTCTGAGTACATTGCCTCGCTGCGCTTCTCGGTGCCGGGCGTGGGCCTGATTTCTCCGCCGCCGCACCACGACATCTATTCGATCGAAGACCTGGCGCAGCTGATCCACGACCTGAAAAACGCGAATCCGAACGCCTCGATCTCGGTGAAGCTGGTGTCGGAAGTCGGCATCGGCACTGTCGCCGCGGGCGTTTCGAAGGCCAAGGCCGACCACGTGGTCGTTGCCGGCCACGACGGCGGCACCGGCGCTTCGCCGCTGTCCTCGGTCAAGCACGCCGGCACGCCGTGGGAGTTGGGTCTCGCAGAGACCCAACAAACATTGGTCCTGAACGGCCTGCGCAGCCGCATCCGCGTGCAGGCCGACGGCCAGATGAAGACCGGCCGCGACGTCGTGATCGCCGCCATGCTCGGCGCCGACGAAATCGGTTTCGCGACGGCGCCGCTGGTGGTCGAAGGCTGCATCATGATGCGCAAGTGCCACCTAAACACCTGCCCGGTCGGCGTCGCCACGCAAGATCCGGTACTGCGCGCCAAGTTCCAGGGCAAGCCGGAACACGTCGTCAATTACTTCTTCTTCGTTGCCGAAGAAGCGCGTCAATTGATGGCCCAGCTCGGCATCCGCACCTATGACGAGCTGATCGGCCGCTCGGACCTGCTGGATAAATCGAAGGCGATCACGCACTGGAAGGCGCAGGGCCTGGACTTCTCGAACATCTTCTACCAGCCGAAAACCGATGCGCCGCGCAGCCTGTTCCACACCGAAACGCAGGACCACGGCCTGGACCGCGCGCTCGACCACAAGCTGATCGCGCAAGCGCGGCCGGCGCTGGACCGCGGCGAGCGTGTTTCCTTCATCACGCCGGTGAAGAACGTCAACCGCACGGTCGGCGCGATGCTGTCGGGCGAAGTCGCGAAGCGCTACGGTCATGCCGGGCTGCCGGACGACACCATCCACATCCAGCTGCAGGGCACGGCCGGCCAGTCGGCCGCCGCCTTCCTGGCCGCCGGCATCACGATCGACCTGGTGGGCGAGGGCAACGACTACGTCGGCAAGGGCCTGTCGGGCGGCCGCATCATCGTGCGTCCGAACACGGAATTCCGCGGCTGGGCGGTGGACAACATCATCGTCGGCAACACCGTGCTGTACGGCGCGATTGCGGGCGAAGCCTTCTTCAACGGCGTGGCCGGCGAACGTTTTGCGGTCCGTAACTCGGGCGCCGTCGCGGTGGTGGAAGGCCTGGGCGACCACGGCTGCGAATACATGACCGGCGGCACCATCGTGGTGCTGGGCGAAACCGGACGCAACTTCGCGGCGGGCATGTCGGGTGGCGTGGCCTATGTCTACGATCCGAAGGACGAGTTCGCGGGACGCTGCAACACGACCATGGTCAACCTCGAGCGCGTGGTGTCGACGAAAGAGCAGGGCGACGTCTCCGGCTGGCACAGCCAGACCCGGGGCGGCGAGCGCGAATCGGACGAAGTCATCCTGCGCCGCCTGATCGAGCGCCACTTCAAGCACACGGGTTCCACCCGCGCGCGCAACCTGCTCGACGACTGGGCCAACAGCCGCGGCAAGTTCGTGAAGGTCTTCCCGACCGAATACAAGCGCGCGCTGGAAGAGATGCACAACAGCAGCATGGAAGAAGCCAACGACAAGATCGAACTCGCGGCGTAACACCAGCGGATCGCGCATCGTGACCGATGCGCCCCGTCCAACCAGCGCTAGCACAGCCGCGCAGAATACGACGCCGATCTTCGGCACGAATACAAGGAAAAACAGCATGGGCAAAATCACCGGCTTCATGGAATTTCAACGCCAGGAAGAAGACCACCTGGAACCCGCTGCACGCGTCAAGAACTACAAGGAATTCGTCCTCACCCTGAGCGACAGCCAGGCCAAAGTGCAGGGCGCACGCTGCATGGATTGCGGCATTCCCTTCTGTAACACCGGCTGCCCGGTCAACAACCAGATCCCCGACTGGAACGACCTGGTCTACCACGGCAACTACCGCGGCGCGATCGACAACCTGCACTCGACGAATAACTTCCCCGAGGTCACCGGCCGCATCTGCCCGGCGCCCTGCGAAGCCTCGTGCACACTGAACATCAACAACGACCCGGTCGGCATCAAGTCGATCGAGCGCAAGATCGCGGACACGGCCTGGGAACACGGCTGGGTCGTGCCGCAGCCGCCAAGTGTCAAGACCGGCAAGACGGTCGCCGTGGTCGGTTCCGGCCCCGCCGGCCTGGCCGCCGCCCAGCAGCTGGCGCGCGCCGGCCACGACGTGACGGTGTTCGAGAAGAGCGACCGCATCGGCGGCCTGCTGCGCTACGGCATCCCCGACTTCAAGATGGAGAAGGGCCTGATCGACCGCCGCATCGAGCAGATGCAGGCCGAAGGAGTGACCTTCCGCACCGGCGTGCTGATCGGCAAGGACTTCCCGACCACGGTCAGCAACATGGCGCGCGACACCATCTTCCCGGAAGACCTGGCCGCGCAGTTCGACGTCGTCGTCATGGCCGGCGGCGCCGAGCAGCCGCGCGACCTGCCGGTGCCGGGCCGCGACCTGAAGGGTGTGCATTTCGCGATGGATTTCCTGCCCCAGCAAAACCGCGTGAATGCCGGAGATAAAGTAAAGGACCAGATCAAGGCGACGGGCAAGCACGTGGTCGTGATCGGCGGCGGCGACACCGGTTCCGACTGCGTCGGTACCTCGAATCGCCACGGCGCCGTCTCCGTCACCCAGTTCGAACTGATGCCGATGCCGCCTGAGGAAGAGAACAAACCGCTGGTCTGGCCTTACTGGCCGACGAAGTTGCGCACCTCGTCCTCGCACGAAGAGGGCTGCCAGCGCGATTTCGCCGTGGCGACCAAGCGCTTCGAGGGCAAGAACGGCAAGCTGGAAAAACTGGTCGCCTGCCACGTCGAGTGGAAGGACGGCAAGATGAGCGAAGTGCCGGATTCGGAATTCGAGATCAAGGCCGACCTGGTGTTCCTGGCAATGGGCTTTATTTCGCCGGTGCAGCAGGTGCTCGACGCCTTTGGCGTGCAGAAGGATGCGCGCGGCAACGCCCGCTCCACGGTCGAGGGTGAAAGCGCCTACCAGACCTCGGTGCCGAAGGTGTTTGTTGCCGGCGACATGCGCCGCGGCCAGTCGCTGGTCGTGTGGGCGATCCGCGAAGGACGCCAGTGCGCGCGCGCGGTGGACGAGTTCCTGATGGGCGCGTCCTTGCTGCCGCGCTGAAGCGCAGCCGGGTACCGCAGTCCGGTACCATAGTTCGACACAATAAAAGGGCGCACTGCGGGTGCGCCCTTTTATTGTTCTTAGCGACCTACACCAGCTCTTTCGCATGCAACGAAACAGGCGCTGGAAGACCGTACCGGCTGCTCGCGTCAATGCCGTCAATCTGTTCCAGTTGGATAGCTATATTGATTCAGTGCAATAAAGAGAAATGTTGTTGTATATGCATATCCCAAGAAAAACAATTACTTATAACTTTAAATAGCTGACTCACGGGTTATTTGTGTTGTAATCATACGTCGTGGGCCTGGCCGAAATCGAGGTGGCTCAAGCGGCGGTTGCAGTTTCTGCACTACAATACGGGATTCTCTAAAACCGAATAACCCTTTGTGTCTAACCTTGTAGAAATACGCGATCTCGAGTTCGGCTACGGCGATCGAAAGATCCTGTCGAACCTGCGCATGGACTTCCCGCGCGGCAAGCTAATTGCCGTCATGGGCGGGTCCGGTTGCGGCAAGACCACGGTGCTGCGCCTGATTGGCGGACAGATTCGTCCGCAGCGCGGAGAAGTGCGGGTCGGCGGCGAGGTCGTGCATCGATTGAATACCGAAGGCCTGTACCGCCTGCGCCGCCGCATGGGCATGCTGTTCCAGTTCGGCGCCCTGTTCAATGACCTGACCATCTTCGACAACGTCGCCTTCCCGCTGCGCGAGCATACCGACCTGTCCGAAGAGATGATCCGCGACCTGGTCCTGATGAAGCTCAACGCCGTCGGACTGCGCAATGCCTCGAAGCTGAAACCGCGCGAAATCTCGGGCGGCATGGGCCGCCGTGTCGCCGTCGCGCGCGCCATTGCGCTCGATCCGGAACTGATCATGTACGACGAACCCTTCGCCGGCCTCGATCCGATCTCGATGGGCGTCACCGCCAACCTGATCCGCAACCTGAACGACGCCCTCGGCTCGACCTCGATCCTGGTCTCGCACGACGTCAAGGAAACCTTCGCCATTGCCGATTACGTGTACTTCATGTCGGCCGGCAAGATCGTTGCCGAAGGTACGCCGGAAGAACTGCGCGTGTCGACCGATCCTTACGTGAAGCAGTTCGTGAATGCCGAGCCGGATGGCCCCGTGCCCTTCCATTATCCCGGCAAGTCGCTGGCCGAGGACCTGGGCCTGGAGGCGCAGGGATGATCCTGAATTTTCTTGCAAAGACTGGCGCCACCGTGCGCGAGTCGATCGAAAGCCTGGGCTTCGCCACGCGCGCCTTTTTCAACCTGCTGCGTTTTTCGCCGGGCGCCTTCCGTCGTCCGACCCTGATTTCCGAGCAGATCCATTTCATCGGCAATTACTCGCTCGTCATCACGATCGTCTCCGGCCTGTTTGTCGGCCTGGTGCTGGGCCTGCAGTTCTACGTCAACCTGATCCAGTTCGGCGCCGAGGAAAAGCTCGGCTCGCTGACGGCCCTGTCTCTGATCCGCGAACTCGGCCCGGTCGTGACGGCGCTGCTGTTCGCAGGCCGTGCCGGCACCTCGCTGACCGCCGAGATCGGCCTGATGAAGTCCAACGACGAGCTGTCGGCCATGGAAATGATGGCGGTCAATCCGGTGCAGCGCGTGCTGGCGCCCCGTTTCTGGGGCGGCGTGGTCGCCATGCCGGTGCTGGCCGCCGTGTTCTCGGCCGTCGGCATCATGGGCAGCTACCTGGTCGCCGTGAAACTGCTCAGCCTGGATGAAGGCGCGTTCTGGTCGCAAATGCAGGCCGGCGTGGACGTCCAGCGCGACGTGGTCAGCAGCATCATCAAGAGTTTCGTGTTCGGTGTCGCCGTGACGTTTACCGCCTTGTTCCAGGGTTACCACGTGAAGCCGACGCCGGCCGACGTGGCGCGCGCCACCACCCGGACCGTGGTGATCGCGTCGCTGCTGGTGCTGGGACTGGACTTCGTCATGACCGCCCTGATGTTCACTCAATAATATTGTTTGGTTTGGCCGCGCACAGACGGCCTGAATACTGGAAATTACTATGCATCGCAAAATCATCGACATCTGGGTCGGCCTCTTTGTCCTGTTGGGCGCAGCCGCTGTCTTGTTCCTGGCCCTCCAGGCCGGAAACATGAGCTCGCTCTCGTTCAGCGATACGTATGCTGTCACCGGCAAGTTCGACAACATCGGTGGATTGAAACCGCAGGCGCCAGTCAAGAGCGCCGGTGTCGTGGTCGGTCGCGTGGGCGACATTACCTTCGACGATAAGACGTTCCAGGCGAATGTGCGTCTCGACCTGGACCAAAGCTATCACTTCCCGAAAGATTCGTCGCTCAAGATCCTGACCGCAGGTTTGCTGGGCGAGCAATACATTGGCATCGAACCCGGCGGCGACACCAACAACCTCGTCGACGGTGATCGAATCAACCGTACGCAATCGGCAACCGTGCTGGAAGACCTGATCAACCAGTTCATCTACAGCAAGGCTGCCGAAGGAAAGGATGGCAGCGAATAATGAAAAGCAAGAACATGACGACCCTGCCGCGCCTGAGCGGCCTGGCCCTGGCGGTAGCCGCCTGCGCCGTGCTGTCCGGCTGCGCCACGAGCAATCCGCAGGATCCGCTCGAGAAATTCAACCGGGCGAGCTTCGCCTTTAACGACACCATCGACCGTGTCGCCCTGAAGCCGGTCGCCACCGGTTACAAGAAGGTTACGCCGGGCTTCGTGCAGACCGGTGTCGGCAACTTCTTCGGTAACCTGTCGGATGCCTGGAGCGCCGTCAACAACCTGCTGCAAGGCAAGGGCGAAGCCGGCATGACCGATGTTACCCGTGTAGCATTGAACTCGACCTTCGGCATTCTTGGCCTGCTCGACATCGCGTCGGAAGCTGGGTTGCAAAAACACAACGAAGACTTCGGCCAAACCCTCGGTTATTGGGGTGTTCCGTCGGGTCCCTTCTTGATGTTGCCGATTTTCGGCCCATCTACGATACGTGATACGGCTGCGTTGCCGGCTGACCGCTGGGGCGATCCCTGGAAGCGCAAGGATCCGCACAACTGGCGCAACATCGGCAGCGGCATCCGCGTCGTCGACCAGCGCGCTTCCCTGCTCGACGCATCGAACCTGATGGAAGAGGCTGCGCTGGACCGTTACGAATTCCTGCGCGACGGCTACATGCAGCGCCGCCAGAGCCAGGTCTTCGACGGCAACGTGCCGCGCGCCGCGGACGAAACCGACGCGGACGATGCACCGACCACCAACACCCAGGTCGTGCCGGAACCGGTGTCGCCGCCGGCCAACCCGGCGCCCGAAAAACAGTAATTCACTCAGTCAGTTATCGAAGACGCCAGCTGGCGCCCGCATGAAGCGACTTCCCAGCCGGCACTTCCAACGAACAGAAAAGAGAGAGCCATATGAAACCCATCGCCCAACTCATCGCCACCGTTGCTTCGCTCACCTTTGCCACCAGCGTGCTCGCTGCGGCCCCGGCCAGCGCCGAAGCCCCTGACGTGCTGGTCAAGCGCATCAGCGCCGACGTCATCGAGACCGTCAAGGCCGACAAGGACATCCAGGCCGGCAACCGCGCCAAGATCATGGACCTGGTCAATTCGAAAATCCTGCCGCACGTGGATGCCGAGAAGATGACCGCCCAGGCTGCCGGCCCGTTCTGGCGCCAGGCCACCCCGGAACAGCAGAAGCGCCTGTCGGAAGAATTCCGCACGCTGCTGGTGTACACCTATTCCGGCGCGCTGTCGCAGATCAAGAACGAAACCGTCGAGTTCAAGCCGATGCGTTCGAGCCCGCAAGATACCGACGTCGAAGTGCGTTCGCAGGTGAACGTCACCCGCGGCGAGCCGATCACCCTGAACTACCGCCTGTCCAAGGGCAACCAGGGCTGGAAAATCTACGACATCAACGTGCTGGGCGCCTGGCTGGTCGAGACCTACAAGGGCACCTTCAAGGCCGAGATCAACAAGTCCGGCATCGATGGCCTGATCACCCGCCTGGCCGAGCGTAACCGCCAGCTGGCCAGCAAGCCGCTGAAAGCGCCGAAGTAATCGATGGCAGAAGCAAATCCCATGCTCTCGCTCGATGCCCTGACTTTCCAGAACGCCAACGCGGCGTTGGAGCAGGGCATTGCGGCGATCCAGGCCGGCGAGACCGTGTTCGACCTCGGCGGCGTGCGCTCCGTCGACTCGTCCGGCGTGGCCCTGCTGCTCGCCTGGCAACGCCGCGCGCACGACGCCGGGCGCAGGCTCAGCTTCATCAACGTGCCGGCGAATGTCGATGCGCTGGTCAACCTGTACGGCCTGGACGGGCTGTTGGAGCGGTCGTAACACGGGCGTAGGGTGGGCACTCCGTGCCCACGCGTAAACGTTGCATACACGCGGCGCGTCAAATGGGAGCGCCGCGATAACGCCTGGTCTTGTCCGATGCGCTATCGATTTTCCCCTGGAGCTTGAACGGCTGCGCCGGCCTTGCCTTTATCGCCATCGCCGCCGATGACACCACGTTCCGGTGGGCACGGAGTGCCCACCCTACGGTCACCGCCGCCGTCGACTCGTTCCCCCAAGCTCTTGCATTTACGATTTCCCCTATAATGGATCGTTTCCCCGCCCGGACCGCGCGCGCCCGCGCCGCGGCCAACTCCGAACAAGAATGACAGCGATCCAGATAGACAGCGTCGAGAAAAGCTACAAGGGCTTCAAGGCCCTTAAAGGCGTTTCCCTGAACATCGAACAAGGCGAGTTCTTCGGCCTGCTCGGCCCGAATGGCGCCGGCAAGACCACCCTGATCTCCACCATCGCCGGGCTGATCCGGCCGGACGTCGGCAGCGTCAAGATCCACGGCCACGACGTGGTGAGGGATTTCCGCGAGGCGCGCAGGAAGCTCGGCGTGGTGCCGCAGGAACTGGTGTTCGATCCCTTCTTCACCGTGCGCGAAACCCTGCGCCTGCAGTCGGGCTACTTCGGCATCAAGAACAACGATCAGTGGATCGATGAGGTCATGGAAAACCTCGACCTCACGAACAAGGCCGACGTCAACATGCGCGCCCTGTCCGGCGGCATGAAGCGCCGCGTGCTGGTGGCCCAGGCCCTGGTGCACAAGCCGCCCGTCATCGTGCTGGACGAACCGACCGCGGGTGTCGACGTCGAACTGCGCCAGACCCTGTGGAAATTCATCTCGCGCCTGAACCGCGAAGGCCACACCGTCGTGCTGACCACCCATTACCTGGAAGAAGCCGAGGCCATGTGCCAGCGCGTAGCCATGCTGAAACTCGGCCAGGTCGTGGCGCTCGACACCATGCAGGGCCTGCTGCGCCGCGTCTCCGGCTCGCAACTGATCGTGCACCTGAAGCAGGGCGCGCTGCCGGAAGGCCTGCGCCACCTGGTCTCGCACGACGAACAAGGCAACGGCAAGGGCAACCGCTACAGCCTGCGCATCAATGCGCCGGGCGAGGTCGAATCGATCCTGGCGCGCCTGCGGGAAAGCGGCGCCGTGGTCGACGAGATGCAGTTGCAGCAAGCCGACCTGGAAGACATCTTCCTGCAAATCATGGGCGATGCCAAAGCCGGAAAGGGTGCACTGTGAATTTCGTTTCTGTCGGTTTCCGTACCCTGTTCTACAAGGAGATGCTGCGTTTCTGGAAAGTGGCCACGCAAACCATTGCCGCGCCGATCCTGACCGCCATGCTCTACCTGCTGATCTTCGGCCACGTGCTGGAGGGCCGGGTCGAGGTCTATCCGGGCGTGAGCTATACCGCCTTCCTGATCCCGGGCCTGGTGATGATGAGCGTGCTGCAGAACGCCTTCGCCAACTCCTCGTCCTCGCTGATCCAGTCGAAAATCACCGGCAACCTGGTGTTCATCCTGCTGCCGCCGTTGTCGCACTGGGAAATCCTGCTGGCCTATGTCTCGGCCTCGGTCGTGCGCGGCCTGGTGGTCGGCGCCGGCGTGTTCGCGATTACCGCCTGGTTCGCCCACCTGAGCTTTGCCGCGCCGCTGTGGATCATCGTCTTCGCGGTGCTGGGCGCGGCCATCCTCGGCACCCTGGGCGTGATCGCCGGCATCTGGGCCGACAAGTTCGACCAGCTCGCCGCGTTCCAGAACTTCCTGATCATGCCGGCAACCTTCCTGGCTGGGGTGTTCTATTCGATCCACTCGCTGCCGGCATTCTGGCAGGCAGTCTCGCATTTCAACCCGTTCTTTTATATGATTGACGGGTTCCGCCACGGCTTCTTCGGCCAGTCCGACATCTCGCCGTGGACCAGCCTTGCCATCGTGTCCGCGTTCTTCGCGGTGCTGGCGGCAGTGGCGATCAACCTGCTCCGCCACGGCTACAAGCTGCGCCACTGAAGCGCACCGAACGACAATAAACATCGCGCAGTAACATTTATTCATTAGGAATTATCGTGTCGACCACCCCAGAACTGATCCACAGCTACATCGCCAATGGCCTGGAATGCACCCACCTGCAGGTGGAAGGCGACGGCCGCCATTTCTCGGCCGTGATCGTCTCGCCGGCCTTTGCCGGCAAGCGCCCGATCCAGCGCCACCAGCTGGTGTACGCCGCGCTGGGCGACCGCATGCGCGAAGAAATCCACGCGCTGTCGATGAAGACCCTCACCCCAGAAGAGTACCAAGGATAAGCATGGACAAGCTCCAGATTGTCGGCGGCAAGCGCCTGAACGGCGAGATCCCGGTGTCGGGCGCCAAGAACGCGGCGCTGCCGATCCTGTGCGCCGGCCTGTTGACGAGCGGCGACGTCGAACTGACCAACGTGCCGCGCCTGCACGACGTCAAGACCATTCTCAAGCTGCTCGCGCAGACCGGCCTGAAGGTCACCCAGGACGACGAAAACGTCACCCTGAACGGCGCCAGCATCACCAGCCTCGAAGCGCCATATGAACTGGTGAAGACCATGCGCGCCTCGATCCTGGTGCTGGGCCCGCTGCTGGCGCGCTTCGGCGAGGCCAAGGTCTCGCTGCCGGGCGGCTGCGCCATCGGTTCGCGCCCCGTCGACCAGCACATCAAGGGCCTGCGCCAGATGGGCGCCGAGATCACGATCGAAGGCGGCTACATCTACGCCAAGGCGAAGAAGCTGAAGGGCGCGCGCATCCTGACCGACATGATCACCGTGACCGGTACCGAGAACCTGCTGATGGCCGCGACCCTGGCCGAAGGCGAGACCATCCTCGAGAACGCCGCGCGCGAGCCCGAAGTGACGGACCTGGCCAACCTGCTGGTGGCGATGGGCGCGAAGATCGAAGGCATCGGCACCGACCGCCTGGTGATCCAGGGCGTCGACAGCCTGCATGGCGCGAAGCACGCCGTGATTTCGGACCGCATCGAAGCCGCGACCTTCCTGTGCGCCGTCGCGGCCACCGGCGGCGACATCGTGCTGACCCGCACCCGCACCGACATTTTCGATGTCGCGCTCGACAAGCTGCGCGAAGTCGGCCTGCAGATGGAGATTGGCACGGATACCATCCGCGCGCGCATGGACGGCCGCCCGCAGCCGGTGTCCTTCCGCACCACCGAGTACCCGGGCTTCCCGACCGACATGCAGGCCCAGTTCATGGCGGTGAACACCATCGCCGCCGGCCCGAGCCGCGTGACCGAGACCATTTTCGAGAACCGCTTCATGCACGTGCAGGAGATGAACCGCCTGGGCGCTACCATCTCGACCGAGGGCAACACCGCCTTCATCAAGGGCGTCGACCGCCTGGTCGGCGCGCCGGTGATGGCGACCGACCTGCGTGCCTCGGCCTCGCTGGTGATCGCCGGCATGGCGGCCGAAGGCACGACGATTGTCGACCGCATCTATCACCTCGACCGCGGTTACGACCGCATGGAAGTGAAGCTGTCGGCGGTCGGCGCCGACATCGTGCGCATCAAGTAAGGCCCATATGACCATCGCAACACAATCGCCCACGGAACCGGGCCTGATCCTGGCCCTGTCCAAGGGCCGCATCTTCGAGGACACGCTGCCGCTGCTGGAAGCCGCCGGCATCACCGTCACCGAGAACCCGGAAACCTCGCGTAAACTCATCCTCGCGACCAACGACCCGCTGGTGCGCGTGCTGATCGTGCGCGCCACCGACGTGCCGACCTATGTCCAGTACGGCGCGGCCGATTTCGGCGTGGCAGGCAAGGACGTGCTGCTCGAGCATGGCGGCGAAGGCCTGTACCAGCCGGTCGACCTGAACATCGCCTGCTGCCGCATGTCGGTGGCGGTGAACGCCGGCTTCGACTACGAAACCGCCGTGCGCCAGGGCGCGCGCCTGCGCGTGGCGACCAAGTTCGTGCACACCGCGCGCGAGCACTTCGCCAGCAAGGGCGTGCACGTCGACCTAATCAAGCTGTACGGCTCGATGGAACTGGCGCCCCTGGTCGGGCTGTCGGACGCCATCGTCGACGTGGTCTCGACCGGCGGCACCCTGCGCGCCAACAACCTGGTCGAAGTCGAGAAGATCATGGAGATCTCCTCGCGCCTGGTCGTCAACCAGGCCGCGCTGAAACTCAAGCGCGAGCGCCTGCAACCCATCATCGAGGCGTTCGAACGCGCTTCACGTACCGCATCCCGCCTCAACACGAAGTAACAAGGTAAACATCATGGCAGTCCAGATCCGCAAACTCGATTCCACCGACGCGAACTTCAAAGAGCAGCTGCATACGCTGCTCGCCTTTGAAGCCGCGACCGACGATGCGATCGAAACCGCGGTGGCGAAGATCCTCGCCGACGTCAAGGCGCGCGGCGATGCTGCCGTGCTGGAGTACACCAACCGTTTCGACCGCGTGAATGCGGCCGGCATCGCCGACTTCGACCTGACCCAGGACGAGCTGCAGGCGGCCCTGGCCGCGCTGCCGGAAGCCCAGCGCGCCGCGCTGCAAGTGGCGGCCGAACGCATCCGCGTGTTCCACGCGCGCCAGAAGCAGGAACTGAACGGCTTTACCTACACCGAGCCCGACGGCACCGTGCTGGGCCAGCGCGTGACGCCGCTGGACCGCGTCGGCATCTACGTCCCGGGCGGTAAGGCGGCCTACCCTTCGTCGGTGCTGATGAACGCCATTCCCGCCCAAGTGGCGGGTGTAAAAGACATCGTGATGGTGGTGCCGACCCCGGACGGCGTCAAGAACCAGATGGTGCTGGCCGCCGCCGCGATCGCCGGCGTGACGCGCGTGATCACCATCGGCGGCGCCCAGGCCGTGGGCGCGCTGGCCTACGGCACCGAGACGATTCCGGCGGTCGACAAGATCGTCGGCCCGGGCAACGCCTATGTGGCCGCCGCCAAGCGCCGCGTGTTCGGCACGGTCGGCATCGACATGATTGCCGGCCCGTCGGAAATCCTGGTGCTGTGCGACGGCACGACCGACCCGGACTGGGTCGCGATGGACCTGTTCTCGCAGGCCGAGCACGACGAGCTGGCCCAGGCCATCCTGCTGTGCCCGGACGCGGACTACATCGCCCAGGTCGAGGCCAGCATCCACAAGCTGCTGCTAACCATGCCGCGCCACGAGACGATCACGACCTCGCTGACCGACCGCGGCGCCCTGGTCAAGGTGCGCGACATGGCCGAAGCCTGCGCGATCGCCAACGACATCGCCGCCGAGCACCTCGAGATCTCGGCCGAGAACCCGCAGCAGTGGGCCGAGCAGATCCGCCACGCCGGCGCGATGTTCCTGGGCCGCTTTTCGTCGGAATCGCTGGGCGACTATTGCTGCGGCCCGAACCACGTGCTGCCGACCTCGCGCACCGCGCGCTTCTCGTCGCCGCTGGGCGTGTACGACTTCCAGAAGCGCTCCTCGGTGATCCAGGTGAGCGAAGCCGGCGCCCAGACGCTGGGCAAGGTCGCGGCCGAACTGGCCTACGGCGAAGGCCTGCAGGCGCACGCGCGCAGTGCAGAGCTGCGGATCAAGCAGCAGTCATGACAGGCTGGGTCAACCAGGTCTTCTGCGAGGATGCGCTGGAAGGGCTGGCGCGCATCCCCGACGGGGCCATTGACCTGCTCCTGACCGACCCGCCCTACAACCTCGGCAAGGACTACGGCAACGCCTCGGACCAGCAGAGCGTCGAGGCGTATTTGTCCTGGACCGAGCAGTGGATCGACGCGGCGCTGCCCAAGCTCAAGCCCAATGGCAGCCTGTACATCTTTCTCACCTGGCGCTTCGCGCCCGAGATCTTCGTCATGCTGAAGCGGCGCATGACGATGATGAACGAGATCATCTGGGACCGCCGCGTGCCCTCGATGGGCGGCAGCGTGCGCAGCTTCTCGTCGGTGCACGACACCATCGGCTTTTTTGTCAACCGCAAGGATTACTACTTCGACCTCGACGCGGTGCGCGTGCCCTACGACGAGGCGACCAAGAAGGCGCGCACGCGCTCGATCTTCGTCGGCGCCAAGTGGCTCGAGGTCGGCTACAACCCGAAGGACCTGTGGAGCGTGTCGCGCCTGCATCGAGAACACCCGGAGCGCGCCGACCACCCGACGCAAAAGCCGCTCGAGATCATCGAGCGCATGATCAAGGCTTCCTGCCCGCCGGGCGGCGTGGTGCTCGACCCCTTCATGGGCAGCGGCACCACGGCGATCGCAGCCAAGCGCCTGGGCCGCCAATTTTCCGGCTTCGAGCTGAACCCGGCGTATTGCGAGATCATCGAGGCGCGCCTGGCGGCGCCCGACCCCGCACCCACCATCAAGAAACGCAAGAGCATCGCGCGCGCCGCGCGCGCCGCCACCGAGGAGTGAGCATGAACATCGATAACCTGATTGCCAACGTCATCCGCGCCGACATCCGCGCCGACAGTGCCTATGTTGTGCCCGACGCGAGCGGCTACATCAAGCTCGACGCGATGGAAAACCCGTACGCGCTGCCGGAGGCGTTGCGCCAGGAGCTGGCCACGCGCCTGGCCGACGCGGTGCTGAACCGCTATCCGGTGGCGTCCTACGCCACGCTGAAGCAGAAAGTCAGCGCCAAGCTCGGCATCCCGGCAGGTTACGGTGTCCTGCTCGGCAACGGCTCGGACGAGCTGATCCAGATCGTCACCACCACGGTGGCCAGCCAGGAACGGCGCGCCGTCGTGCTGGCGCCGGTGCCGGCCTTTGTCATGTATGCGCGCTCGGCCCAGTTCGCGGGCGCGGACTTCGTCGGCGTGCCGTTGAAGGCCGACTTCTCGCTCGACCTGGACGCCATGCTGGCGGCGATTGCCGAGCACAAGCCGGCCGTTGTGTTCCTGGCCTACCCGAACAACCCGACCGGCAACCTGTTCGCCACCGACGAGGTCGAAGCCATCCTGCGCGCCCTGGGCGAGACCGGCATCGCCGTGCTGGACGAGGCGTATCAACCGTTCGCGCGCCGGACCTTCATGGACCGCCTCGGCGAGTTCGAGAACCTGGTCGTGATGCGCACCGTGTCGAAGCTGGGCCTGGCCGGCATCCGCCTCGGCTACATGACCGCCGCGCCGAAGCTGCTGGCCGAGTTCGAGAAGGTGCGCCCGCCGTACAACGTCAACGTGCTGACCCAGGTGGCGGCCGAGTTCGTGCTCGACCACGTCGAGGTGCTCGATGCCCAGGCTGCCTCGATCAACGCCGAGCGCGAGCGCCTGGCCGTCGAACTGGCGGCCTTGCCGGGAGTCGAAGTATTTCCGTCGGCCGCGAATTTCATCTCGCTGCGCGTGCCGGACGCTGCCGGTGTTTGCGCAAAACTGCTATCCGGGAAGGTGCTGATCAAAAATTTGAGTAAAATGCACCCATCGCTGGCCAATTGCATTCGTGTGACGGTCAGCACGCCGGAGGAAAACTCCGCATTCCTGAACGGACTGAAGGCCGCGCTCGCATCGAAGCAAGCCGCGACCTGACCCCAACGAGCACCTTTTCATGACCCGCACCGCAGAAATCACCCGCAACACCAACGAGACGCAGATCCGCGTCGCGATCAACCTCGACGGTACCGGCCGCCAGAAGCTGAACACCGGCGTGCCCTTCCTCGACCACATGCTCGACCAGATCGCCCGCCACGGGATGATCGACCTGGAAGTCGACGCCGTGGGTGACCTGCACATCGATGCCCACCATACGGTCGAGGACACCGGGATCACCCTCGGCATGGCGATCGCCAAGGCGGTCGGCGACAAGAAGGGCATGACCCGCTACGGCCATTCGTACGTGCCGCTGGACGAAGCCCTGTCGCGCGTGGTGATCGACTTTTCCGGCCGTCCCGGCCTGGAGATGCACATCCCCTGGACGCGCGCCATGATCGGCACCTTCGACGTCGATCTCACCGGCGAATTCTTCCGCGGCTTCGTCAACCACGCAGGCGTGACCCTGCACATCGACAACCTGCGCGGCGTGAACGCCCACCACCAGTGCGAAACCGTGTTCAAGGCCTTTGGCCGCGCGCTGCGCATGGCGACCCAGCTCGACGAGCGCGCCGCCGGCATCATCCCGTCGACCAAAGGCAGCCTGTGAGGGTCGACTAAGCCATGACGAACAAGATCGTAGTGGTCGACGGCCTGGGCAACCTGCGCTCGGTGGCGCAGGCCCTGCGCGCCGCCGCGCCCGAAGCCGACATCCTGGTCTCGAACAAGGCCGAAGACATCGATGCGGCCGACCGCATCGTGCTGCCGGGTCAGGGCGCGATGCGCGACTGCATGGACAGCCTGCGCGCCTCGGGCGCCGAGGAAGCCCTGCGCCGCGCATTCGCGACCCGTCCGGTGATGGGCGTGTGCGTGGGCGAGCAGATGCTGTTCGACGAGAGCGAGGAAAACGGCGGCACGCCGGGCCTGGGCTTGTTGCCGGGCAAGGTGGTGCGCTTCCAGCTGGACGGGAAAGTCCAGGCGGACGGCTCGCGCTTCAAGGTCCCGCAGATGGGCTGGAACCGCGTGCGCCAGACGCGCGCGCACCCGCTATGGGATGGCGTTGCCGACAACAGCTATTTCTACTTCGTGCACAGCTATTACGTCGTGCCCGAGGTCGCCGCCGACACCATCGGCGAAACCGACTACGGCGGCTTCTACACCTGCGCCGTCGCCCGCGACAACATCGTCGCCACCCAGTTCCACCCCGAGAAGAGCGCGGCCGCCGGCCTGCGCTTGTACCGTAATTTCATCCACTGGAATCCTTGAACCCTTCGTTCACTTACCGACCACGACCATGCTGCTGATCCCTGCCATCGACCTGAAAGACGGTCACTGCGTTCGCCTGAAACAGGGCGACATGGACCTCGCCACCGTCTTTTCCGAAGACCCCGCCGAAATGGCCCTGCATTGGCTGAAGAAGGGCGCGCGCCGCCTGCACCTGGTGGACCTGAACGGCGCCTTCGCCGGCAAGCCGAAGAACGAGTCGGCCATCAAGTCGATCCTGCAAGTCGTCCAGGAATACGCGCAGGACAACGACATCGAGGAGATCCCGGTCCAGCTGGGTGGCGGCATCCGCGACCTCGACACCATCGAGCGCTACCTGGACGACGGCATCAGCTACATCATCGTCGGCACCGCCGCGGTGAAGAACCCGGGCTTCCTGCACGACGCCTGCGGCGCCTTCCCCGGTTCCATTATCGTCGGCCTGGACGCCAAGGACGGCAAGGTGGCAACTGACGGCTGGAGCAAGATGTCCGGCCACGAAGTCATCGACCTGGCCCAGAAGTTCGAAGGCTACGGCGTCGAATCGATCATCTACACCGACATCGGCCGCGACGGCATGATGGGCGGCGTGAACATCGAGGCGACCGTGCGCCTGGCCCAGGCCGTCAAGATCCCGGTCATCGCCTCCGGCGGTCTGCACAACCTGGCCGACGTCGAAGCGCTGTGCGCGGTGCAGGACGAGGGCATCGAAGGCGTCATCTGCGGCCGCTCGATCTACGAAGGCACGCTCGACCTGGAATCCGCGCAGGCCCGCGCGGACGAACTGACCGAAGGCGAACAGGCCTGAGGCTTTATTTAGATTATTTATGCTGGCAAAACGCATCATCCCCTGCCTGGACGTGACCGGTGGCCGCGTCGTCAAGGGCGTCAACTTCACCGAGCTGCGCGACGCCGGCGATCCGGTCGAGATCGCGCGCCGCTATGACGGGCAGGGCGCCGACGAGATCACCTTCCTCGACATCACCGCATCGAGCGACGGCCGCGACCTGATCCTGCCGATCATCGAGGCGGTGGCCTCGACCGTGTTCATTCCGCTGACCGTCGGCGGCGGCGTGCGCAAGGTCGAGGACGTGCGGCGCCTGCTCAACGCCGGCGCCGACAAGGTCAGCATGAACACCTCGGCCGTGCAGAATCCGCAGCTGGTCCACGAGGCCTCGCAGAAGCACGGTGCGCAGTGCATCGTGGTGGCGATCGACGCCAAGCAGACCGCACCCGGCAAATGGGAAGTGTTCACCCATGGCGGGCGCAATGCCACCGGCATGGACGCGGTGGAATGGGCGATCAGGCTGCAGGAGCTGGGCGCCGGCGAACTGCTGCTGACCAGCATGGACCGCGACGGCACCAAGTCCGGCTTCGATCTCGGCCTGACCCGTGCGGTGTCGGATGCCGTCGGCATTCCGGTGGTCGCCTCGGGCGGCGTCGGCGGCCTGCAGGACCTGGCCGACGGCGTGCTCGAAGGGCATGCCGACGCGGTGCTGGCGGCCTCGATCTTCCACTACGGCCAGCACACGGTCGGCGAGGCGAAGCGCTACATGGCTGAACGCGGCATTCCGATGCGGATGGACTGACATGACGAACCCGATCGCAACGACACCGACCCCGAACGCGAAGTGGCTGAAAAAAGTGCGCTGGGACGAGAACGGCCTGGTGCCGGTCATCGCCCAGGAAGCGGCCACGGGCGACATCCTGATGTTCGCCTGGATGAACCGCGACGCGCTGGCGCGCACGGTGGAGCTGGGCGAAGCCGTGTACTGGAGCCGCTCGCGCAAGAAGCTCTGGCACAAGGGCGAAGAGTCCGGCCACACCCAGAAGGTGCTGGAAATCCGCCTCGACTGCGACGAGGACGTGGTGCTGCTCAAGATCGAGCAGGCTGGCGGCATCGCCTGCCATACCGGGCGCCATTCCTGCTTCTTCCAGAAGTTCGACGGCGAGGACTGGCAGGCGGCCGACCCCGTGCTGCGCGATCCGGAAACGATTTACACGAATACGAAGAAAACCCATGAGTGACACCCTGGCCCGCCTGGCGGCCGTGATCGAATCGCGCAAGCCGGACAACGGCGGCGACCCCGCGACTTCCTATGTGGCGAAGCTGTTCGCCAAGGGCGACGACGCCATCCTCAAGAAGATCGGCGAAGAAGCCACCGAGACCGTGATGGCCGCCAAGGACGCGCGCGTCTCGGGCGACAATGCGAAGCTGGTGTACGAAGTCGCCGACCTGTGGTTCCATTCGATGGTGTTGCTGGCGAAATTCGGTCTCACGCCGCAGCAGGTGGTCGACGAGCTGGCGCGCCGCGAAGGCGTGTCTGGCCTGGAAGAAAAAGCCGCGCGCAAGGACGCGTAAATGCTGCGTAGTTAACACCGTTCTTGCGCGACGCGTCATTGCGCCGTCATCGTTCTCGGTTACGATGGTTGGGATTGCCGGCGTCGCCGTTGCGGCAAGCACACTGGAGACAACATGGATAACTGCATTTTCTGCAAGATCGTCGCCAAGCAGATTCCGGCGAACGTCGTCTACGAGGACGATGCGTTGCTGGCTTTCAAGGACATCAACCCGGCCGCCCCCGTGCACCTGCTGGTGATTCCGAAGGAGCACATCGACACGCTGTCGGATACGACCGAAGCGCATACCGCGCTGCTGGGCAAGATGCTGGCCCTGGCGCCGAAGCTGGCGGCCGAGCACGGCGTCGGCGTCGGCGTCGATGCCGAGGGCAAGCGCACCGGCGGCTACAAGACCCTGGTCAACAGCGGTCCGAACGGTGGCCAGGAGGTGTACCACTTGCACCTGCACATGTATGGCGGTCCGCGGCCCTGGCGTGGTCTTGGCACCTGACAATATTCCCCAAGGACGGTCACGCAGGCGCTGCTTCGCGTATACTGACGCTTAAGTTTTGCGCATAAGCTTGCGCCGGCATTTTGCACACAAGTTGCATTGATTTTGGGCGCCCGTGCCCATGAAGGAGAAAACGATGGGTTCGATGAGTATTTGGCACTGGGTAATCGTGCTGGTCGTGGTGGTGCTGCTGTTCGGTACCAAAAAGCTGGGCAATGTCGGTTCCGACATCGGCAAGGCCGTGAAGGGCTTCAAGGACGGCGTGAAGGGCGAGGAAGAAAAGCCGGCGAGCACCGCTGCCAATCCCGCACAGCCGACCCAGCAGGTAGCGGACAAGTCGACGATCGACGTCGAAACCCGCGAAAAGCACCGTTCGTAATCCCGTCGTCGCGCCATGATCGACCTGGGACTGTCCAAGCTCGCCATCATCGGCGTGGTGGCGCTGATCGTGATCGGCCCCGAGAAGCTGCCGAAGGTAGCGCGCATGGCCGGCACCCTGTACGGCCGCGCCCAGCGCTACCTGCACGACGTCAAGTCCGAGGTCAGCCGCGAGATCCAGCTCGACGAGCTGCGCAACCTGCAGAAGGAAGTGGCCGACAGCGCCGCCGAATTCCAGTCCGACGTCGAGCATCATTTCTCGAGCGCCAAGCAGGAGGTGGAATCGGCCTGGCAGGGCGATATCCAGCCGACCCCGCCCGTGTCCACGTTCAGCGCGAGCGCCGACGACATCGAGCGCAAGGCGCGCGACTTCCGGCGCAAGAAGCTGGTGCGTTCGTCCGCCGTTCCCGCCTGGTACAAGCACCGCCATGGCGGCAAGACCCGGGTGTTGTCGGGCGCCGCACGCGTGCGCAAGTTCCGGCCGGGCGTGAAATCCTCCAATAGTTCTTTTTTCTAGATGACGACCGAAGAAGCGCCAGTCGAAGAAACCTTCATCTCCCACCTCGTCGAACTGCGCGACCGCCTGGTCAAAGCCATTATCGGCGTGGCGGTGGTCTGTATCGCGCTGATGATCTGGCCAGGGCCGAAGGAAGTGTACGATTTCCTCGCGTCCCCGATGCTGCAGTCGCTGCCGCAGGATGCCAAGATGATCGCGACCGGCGTCGTCTCGCCCTTCCTGGTGCCGATGAAGGTCACGCTGATGGTGGCGCTGATCATCGCGCTGCCCTGGGTGTTCTACCAGATCTGGGCCTTCGTGGCCCCCGGCCTGTATGCGCACGAGAAGCGCCTGGTGCTGCCGCTGGTGATCTCGTCCTCGCTGCTGTTCATCGGCGGCGTCGCGTTCTGCTACTTCCTCGTGTTCGGCCGGGTGTTCCACTTCATCGCCGAGTTCGCGCCATCCTCGATCGCCGTGATGCCGGACATCGAAAACTACCTCGACTTCGTGATGTCGATGTGCCTGGCCTTCGGCGCCACCTTCGAGGTGCCGGTGGTGGTCGTGATCCTGGTGCGCATGGGCATCGTCAGCATCGAGAAGCTGAAGGCGGTGCGCCCCTACATCATCGTCGGCGCTTTCGTCATCGCGGCCATCGTCACGCCGCCGGACGTGGTCAGCCAGCTGGCGCTGGCCATTCCGATGTGCCTGCTGTTCGAGCTGGGCCTGCTGGTGGCGCCGATGTTCGTGCGCATGACGCGCGCGCCGGAAGAAACGGCCTGACGTTCAATGTATCGAAAAAGAACCGGAGCTCGCTCCGGTTTTTTTATGCCTGCGCGGCGGCGCCTTATTTCGCCGCGCCGCCCTTCAGCGTGCGGATGGCGTCCAGCACCTCGTGCTCGCGGCCGGCAGCGACGAGCTGGGCCGGCGACTGGTTGCCGAAGGCCGCCAGCGGCGCGTTCATCCAGGCATTGGCCGCATCGTCGTTGCCAACGACTGCCTTGATTTCGTGCATCACCGCGTAATACGCCTGGGCCTTGCGCGACTGGGCCGCGAAGCGCTCGCGCAAGGCGGCCATCGCGTCGGGGGTGAGTGGTCCTTCGGTACTCATGCGTGTCGTCGTCCGGTGAAAATGCACATCATACCCGCCCCGCCGAAAATGCTTGACCCTGACGCGCCTGAATGCCGGTCTGGGCTACTGCTCGGACTAATTGGCCGCCGGCACGGCCGTTCGCCGTGCCAGGCCGGCCCTGACATAGGCCAGCCAGCGGTCGCCCTCGTCGATGGCCCCGTCCACGGCCTCGATTCTTTCGAAACTGCGCCAGGTCCACGGCGAATCCAGGAACACGAGGTAGCTGTCGCCGAGGGTGAACACCGGATGGATCGCGCAGTCGGCGCCATTCGTGGTCCGGCCACCACCGCGCTGCCAGAATGCCGGCGCCGTGTGATGGTCGAAGGTTGCGCTCTCGCGTTCGCCGGCGTTCGCAGGACCGCCGGCCAGGAATGCCGGCGTGCCGGCCGCGCGGCCACTCAGCGTGAACGTTCTCCGTTCCGGGCCTGCCAGGCGCTGCAGGACCACGAAGCGGTACTCGACCGCATTGCCCTCGAGCGGCGTCGCTGCGACGGCCTGGGCCAAGTAAACGTCGGACGCCAGCGCGATCTGTTCGTCCACGCCCATCAACTGGTTGGCGGGAGGAGCACGGCAGGCCCAGGCGTCCTGGACCAGCAGGGTGGAGAAGAAAAGCGCCAGGCTGCGCAGTGCGGTGTTCATTCGGCGTCCGAAAACGTCAGCCCGCCGAGATGGCTGATGTAGATGCGGCGCTGGCTCATCGACATCAGGACTCGGTGGTTGCGCAGGAAGTCCAGGCCCAGCACCATCATTTCGCCCGACAGCGTCATGTCGTACAAGTACAGCCGCGGCGTCGGCACCACGTAGTTCCCGATCTTCATCTCCGTGACCGGCGCGCGCCACACCTGCATGCGCTTGTCGCGCCAGCTGATGACTTCGCCGCTCTCGGCCACGCCCGGCGACTGCGGCGTGATGCCGAGGCGTGCGGCCGTGTGCAGGTCGAGGTAGGAATAGGGCGAACCGGTAGCGATGATGGCATCCACGTCGGTGCCGTTGATGCGCACCTTGAACCAGGGGCGCAGGTCCCTCAACGACGGGTCGAGCCTGAAATCGACGACGTGGGCCTTCGGGGCCCAGGTCGC
Source organism: Massilia haematophila (assembly GCF_042647645.1). Taxonomy (NCBI): domain Bacteria; kingdom Pseudomonadati; phylum Pseudomonadota; class Betaproteobacteria; order Burkholderiales; family Oxalobacteraceae; genus Massilia; species Massilia haematophila. The sequence goes on from NZ_JBHRVV010000001.1 coordinate 4,327,250, forward strand.
CAGGAAGGCCCGGCGGCAGTCGACCGGACGGCTGACCCGCATTTCCTTGTTGGCCAGCCAGAGGTCGATGTCCTTGCGCTGGAAGTGGTTCATGCCCAGGCTGCCCAGGATCTCGTCCGAAGCGTCGACCACCGAGAAATACCCTTTCGCGTTGACGCCGGCGGCCAGGAATTCCGACAGCAGGGTCACCTTGATGTCGACCCCCGCATACGTCGTTTCCGCGTTCCTGGTCTTGATGCCGAGTTTGTCGAGCGGCTTCTGGTTCAGCAGGGTGACGCGCTGCTCGGTTTCGAGGAAGACGTCCGCCGGCTTGCCGTCGATCGTCACCGGAATGGTCGGGTAGGCCTCGGCGCCGACGAAAGACAGCGGGACGACGGTCGGGGTACCCATGTCGCAGGTCTGCGCATGGGTGGCGCCGGGAGCGAAGGCAAGCGCGAGGGCCGCGCCCAGTGCGGCGCAGGAAGCGTGGACGGAACGGGCAGTGTGGTGCATGAACGGGATCATCGATACCAATCGAAACGGTGCGACGCCACTGTCATGCGGGACGCATGACGGTGGCAGAGGGATGCGACAAGCCTTAGGCCTTGTCGCGCTTGAAGAATTTGGCCAGGCCCGCGACCAGTGCGAACCCGGCAATCGCGATGATCTTGGCGAACTTCGCCAGGAAGGCCGCCATCACCGCAAACAGGCCCAGCTTCTTGGCGGCGACGCCGGTCACCAGCGCGGCAATGCCGTATTCCGCGACCTTGTCGGTGCTGGCATCGAAATCCGCATAGGTTTTGCCGGCATTGAAGCTGGTCTGCGCGAGCAGGGTCTGGACGAAAGGTTTGTTGGCCGCCAGCGAGTCGAAACCGGAGACGAGGTTCATCGACAGATAGCCTTCCCGCCCCAGCACATAGGTGTTGTAGTTGGCGCCGTGTTCCGCCTCCGTGACGCCCTTGTCCTTGCTTTCGATCGCCCACACCAGGCGGTGCGATGCCTTGTCGTAGGTGGGCTTCTGGCTCCAGCCGACGATTTCCATTTCCGGCATGCCGCGGGCCTGGCGTTCCTCGTTGCCTTCCTCGGTGCCTTGCTTCAGGCTCGCGAGCAGTTCGTCGGCATCCCAGTCCGCGGCTTCGTCGTCCTTGATGTAGCCGGCGTCGATGTAGCGTGGGACCACGAAGCTGTCGCTGTCGGGCGGCAGGATGATGCCGAGCCGCGAAGGGTCTTCGCCATTGCCCATGGCCTTCAATAGCTGGTCGGCCTGCGGTTGGGGAACGAAGGAATAGCCTTCCGGGAGTTTCAGCGTGGCCTGTTTGCCGAGGTCGATCTCGGCCGGCCCGGCCTTGACGGCCGTGCGGACCGCCGCCATCGCCGCGTTCATTTCGGCTTCCTGGTCGATCTTGCCGGACTGGGCGTTGGCACCGGCGAAGGCGAACGACAAGACCAGCGCACTGGTGGTGCGCGCAAACGAATCGGCTTTCATGGCGTGTCCCGGATAGTGGTGCGCAGGTGCGAGCGGCCGTGATGGCGCGATGCCGCCTGTCGCTTTTTGTCGTTATTGTAGGGGACCCGAGAGCGCCGAATACTCACCAATTGTTGCCAATTTGAACTTTTTGAGGCCGCCGGATCGGCCGCAGCGACAGGGTGCCGTTCACGGCGCCAGCCAGGGCCCCGCAGCCGCCAGCATCGCCTCGACGCCCCGGCCCACCGTCGGCGTGATGGTCGGCGCGAACTGGGGCGAATGGTTCGAGGGGATCTCATTGACCCGGCCTTCCCGCTCGAGCCGGTCATACAGTGCCGGGTCGGTTCCGCCCACTGCCCAGTAGACGGAAGGAACATCCCAGGCCCGTGCGAACCAGCTGAAATCCTCGCTGGCCGACGCCGGGACGATCTCGCCGACCTGGTCCGCACCGAAGCGGCCTTTCAATGCCGCCACGACCTTGGGCGTTGCCACTTTGTCGTTGTAGGTCGCGGGGAAATGTCCTTGTTCCTCGAACGCCGGCGGCTTGGGAGCATTCGAGGCGGCCGCTTCCGCGTTGATGATGCGCCTGATGGCGCCAAGAACGGTCTTGCGTACCTGCTCGTCGAAGGTGCGGATGTTCAGGTGCATCGTCGCATCGTTAGGAATGATGTTGGCGCTGCTTCCCGCCTGCAGCGCACCGACGGTGACGACCGCGCCCTCGGTGATGCCGACCTCGCGCGAGACAACGGTCTGCAAACGCATCACCGATGCGGCGGCCATCACGACCGGATCGACCGTTTTTTCCGGCGCCGAACCGTGCCCGCCGCGGCCGAACAGCTTCACCCCCACGCTGTCGGACATCGACAGCAGCAGGCCGATGCGGGTACCGATTCTGCCGGCGCGCAGGGGCATGACGTGCTGTCCCAGCACGACGGCCGGCTTCGGGAAGCGCTTGACCATGCCGTCGTCGATCATCGCGCGGGCGCCCTTGCCGGTTTCTTCCGCCGGCTGGAACACCGCCATGACCGTACCGCGCCAGTTCTTGCGGTGTTCGGCAAGCATCCGCGTCGCACCCATCAGCCAGGTGACGTGCATGTCGTGCCCGCAGGAGTGCGCGACCGGAACCGACGCGCCGGATGGCCCTTTGCCTTCCTTCTTGCTGGCATAAGGCAGCCCCGTATCCTCCTTCATGTCGAGCGCATCCATATCGGCCCGCAGCAGCACGGTCGGGCCGTCGCCGTTGCGCAGGATGCCGACCACGCCGGTACCGCCGACTTTCTCGGTCACCTCGAAACCCTGTTTGCGCAGCCAATCGGCCGCGATCTTCGCAGTACGGACTTCCTGCATCCCGAGTTCGGGGTTGGCGTGCAGGTCCTTGTAGACGGCTTCGAGCTCCTTGAGCAACGCAGCCGACGGACTCGGGAACGAGGCCGTTTTCGCCGGCATGCTTTCCTGCTGCTGTTGGGCATGGGCCGTGTCCATGATCGCTATCCCGGGGAACATGAAGACCGTTCCCGCCAGCACGGTCAACCGTAAACCGGGAAGCCGCGCGACCCACCGCTGGAGCAGCGCCGACAAGGTTGGGATAGGCATGATGGACCTCCACGAAGGTTGGTCGAACGCAGCCGCGCAGCCGCCCGCCTTTCGGCCGACGCGATGTGACCTGGGCCACGATCGGGACTCGACTGCCAGCAAAATCCTTGGTTCCTGATCCTAGCACGGGGCAGGCGGCGGCACGGCGTACGAAAAAAAGCCGGGGCCAGGCCCCGGCAAGCGCTGCGTCTGACTGGTCGTGTCAGTTTGCCGGTGGACAGCTGCCGATGATGTAGTAGCCGGCCGAGGTCTGCGCCAGGGTGCTGGTATAGAAGGTGTTGTTCAGCCCCATGTTCTGGTTCGAGCCGTTGGCCAGCGCATAGCCGCCGCTGGCGTGGGCACGCCCGGCCTGCACGTGGCTGTAGTTGCTGGCCGTGGTCGCGGTGCAGACGAAGCCGGAGCCGGTGCTGCCGGTTACCGTTGCCGAGCGCGCGCTTTCCACGCCGCCGTTGCCGACGGCCGAGACCTGGTAGCCGTAGCTGGTCGAGGCAGCCAAGCCGCTGTCGGTGTAGCCGGTCGCCGTCAGCACCGTGCCGTTGACCTTGCTGCCGTTGCGGTAGACGTTGTAGCCGGTGGCGCCGTTCGCGGCGTTCCAGCCCAGCGTGATGCTGCTGGCCGTGCTGTTTGTCACCGCCAGGCCGGCCGGCGGCTGCAGCGCCGGCGCCGTGCCGACCAGGAATTGCGGGATGGCGCAGGCGTTCGAGGTCAGGCCGGTCGTGCTGTCGGTCGCGCTGACCGTACCGCTGTAGTAGCCGTCGGCGCGGCTGCCGTAGGCCTTGCTGAAGCTGGCGCCGCTGCCGGCTGCGGCGTCGTTCACCGGCGTCGGGCCGTTCAGGGTCACCTGGTAGCTGGCGATCGTGCCGCCGCTGGCGCCGCCGTTGACGGTAACGGTCGAACCCGAGACGGTCGCGCTGCACGAATTCATGACGGGCGCCGCCGCGCGCGCCACGCGCAGGTTGTTCTTGAACCAGAAGTCCATCACGAAGGACGGGTAGTTGACCTTGGTCGCGTCCACGTAGTTGCTGTTCTGGCCGCCGGTGCCGGCCGGCCAGGCGTGGCCCATGCCGGTGACCGTGATCTCGGAGGTGCGCAGCTTGCCGTTGGCGTCAAGGTAGGGGATGTTGCTGCCGCCGGTCGGCACGGTGACGGTCGTCCCCTTGGTGAAGCTGCCGCCGTAGGCGATGCGCATTGCCGCCGCGTCGAGCGGGCCATAGCCTTGCGCCACCGTGTAGTCGTTGGTGCCCCAGATGACGCCGGCGACCTGGGTCGCGAATTGCGGCGCGTTGGTGCCGGCCAGGTTCTTGCAGTTGTTGCCGGCCGTGGTCGCGGTGAAGCCCGACGGCACCACGCCGATCTGCGCGGTCGACACGCCGAGCGCCGGTCCGGCGTTGATGCCGATGCCGGCGAAGATGTCGGGCGCCAGGCAGCCCATCACCATGGTCTGGGCGCCGCCCGAGGACAGGCCGGTGACGTAGACCTGCTTGGGATCGATCGCGTACTGCGGGTTGCTGACGAAGCGGTTGATCAGGTCGAGCAGGATGCCGGCATGGCCAGTGCTGCGGCTGTGGGTCGTCCTGGCCCAGTCCCAGCAGTGCACGCCATAGACGTTGCCGGTGGCGTTCGGCGCCAGGATCACGGCGCCATACTGGTCGGCCACCGCTTTCCAGTTGTAGCCCTTGTCGCTGCTGCTGTCGATGACGTCGCCGGCGGCGGTCTGGGAGCAGCCGTGCAGCACCAGCACCAGGGCGCGCTTGCCGGCAAGAGCAGGGGCGCTGGCGGGCCAGTAGTAATAGCCGGTGAGGGCGCCGCCGTTGACGGTGTCGCTGGCCCAGGTCTGGTTGGCGCTCCAGGTGCCGGGACCGGCCTGGACCTGCGCCTGCGCCGGCAGGGCAAGACAGGACGCGAACGCCGCGGCCAGGGCGGCATGCCGGACCGTTGTGTGAAAAGCAAATGCCATTAAAGCCTCCGTTGCGTGAATCACTGCGATGGGCCCGGACGCGCGAGGACGTGAAGACGCCTCTCGGTGGCCGGGATCGATGACACGAGGGGAAAGCAGGCAGCCGGCGGCGGGCGCTAGGAGGAAGGCGAGGAAAGCAGTTGCATGGCGGGTCTCCGGCTGTTGTTGTCGTCGCGACGGGAAGTCGCCAAGCTTATTGTAGTCACGGAACAATTGCACACAACTGGTGCGCAAGCACGCCGTTTGTGCGGCTTTGCACAGGAGACCGGTCCTGATTGAGCCGGTCTCCTGTTGACTGCCGGGTCAGGCGTTGTCGGTCAGGCTCGCCCGCAACTGGTCGAGTTGCTTCTTGAGGGTCGCGATGTCCTGCAGGCCGCAGCCGCTGGCGCACATCACCTGGGAGGGAAACTTGGCTGCTTCCTTGCGCATCTCGCTGCCGTGTTCGGTCAGCGAGATGATGACCTGGCGTTCGTCGTTCGCCGCGCGTACCCGGTGCACCAGCCCGGCCTGTTCCATCCGCTTGAGCAGCGGCGTCAGGGTCGCCGAATCCAGCAGCAGGCGTTCGCCGATGCTCGATACCGTCTGCTCGTCCTGCTCCCACAAGACCATCAGGACCAGGTACTGCGAATAGGTGATGTCGAGCTTCTTGAGCAGCTTGCGATACAGCTTGCTCATCGCCAGCGAGGTCGAGTACAGGGCAAAGCACAGCTGATCGTCGAGCTGGGGAGCGCCCTCTGCGGATTTGTTCTTGCGGTTCATGTCGCGAGTATAGGTAGCACACTATCTAATTGCAAGCGATTTCCAGGCAAGGCCGTGCGAACATGCCGAGGCGGCGGGGGCGCGCATGCGCGCCCCCGCCATTTTTCAACGATGTGCCAACGAGGTCATTGCAGGCGCAGTTTCAGTTCCTGGGCCGCCTGGCCGAGGGCGCTGCGCACTGCCGGCACGTCGCTGAGCGCGTTGAGCAGGCCGAAGTCGTGGATCATGCCGTTGTAGCGCACCGATTTCACCTCCACGCCGGCGGCATCGAGCTTGCGGCCGTAGGCTTCGGCTTCGTCGCGCAGCACGTCGAATTCGGCGGTCTGGATCAGTGCCGGCGGCAGGCCTTTCAATTGCGCGGTGCTCGCCTGCAGCGGAGAAGCGTGGATATCGCGGCGGGCCGCCTGGTCGCGGGTGTAGTTGTCCCAGAACCACTTCATCATGTTGCGGGTCAGGAAGTGTCCGCTCGCAAACTGCTTGTACGAGTCGGTGTCGAAGTTCGCATCGGTCACCGGCCACAGCAGGACCTGTGAGCGCAGGGCAGGCGCGCCTTGTTCCTTGGCCATCAGGCTGACCACGGCCGCCATGTTGCCGCCCACGCTATTGCCGGCCACGGCCAGGCGCTTGCCGTCCACGCCGATCCGGGCACCGTGCTCGGCGACCCAGCGGGTGGCGGCGTAGGCTTCCTTGATCGCCACGCCGTAGCCGGCTTCCGGGGAAGGCGTGTAGTTGACGAACACGGCCACCGCGCCGGACCCGGCCACCAGGTCGCGCACCAGGGGCTCGTGGGTAGCATAATCGCCCAGCACCCAGCCGCCGCCGTGGAAGAACATGAAGGCCGGGAGAACCCCTTTCACGTCGGCCGGGCGCACGATGGTCAGCTTGACCGGCTTGCCGTCCAGGTCGACGGTCCTTTCGCTGACCTCGGCCGGGGCCAGCTTCGATTCGGCGCCTGCCTGCGCGCCGGCCAGCACGGCGCGCGCTTCCTGCGGCGTCATCGTTTCCATCGGCTTACCGCCTTCGATGGCTTTCAGGAAGCTGGCGGTCTGGCGTTCCACGCCCGGCAGGCTGCCGGCGCCGGCGCCGGCGGTAGCGGCGATCAGGGCGGTGGCGATCAGGGTATGAGCGGCTTTCATGATGTTTTCCTTTATCAGCGATTAAATAGCGTACTACTTATTTTGTATGAAAATGGCCGGACGAAGAGCTAGGCGGTCCGGCTTGTGCTTGCCACAACTGCCGTGTTGCGTGTTGCTGCAGGATGGCGCTTGCAGCCCGGCGCCATCGGGCGCCGTGGTCACGGCGCTGCGTGGCCATCCATGCGGCGCAGTATAGATAGCGCGCTATTTAATTGCAAGCGATTTTATTAGTGGTCGACGCGGCGTTTGCCCGTACATATGGCATACCGGGCACCGGCCTCTGGCTTGCGCCGCGTATATGGTGTATTTTTTGGTAATGGAAAAAACCGAAAAAATCGCGTGGTCCGACTTCATGAAGGTAGAACTGCGTGTCGGGCGCATCCTCTCCGCCGAAGCCTTTCCCGAGGCGAGAAAGCCGGCCTATAAACTGCAGATCGATTTCGGCAGCGAGATCGGCATCCGCAAGTCGAGCGCCCAGATCACGGCGCTGTACGACCCGCAGACGCTCGTCGGGAAGCAGGTCGTGGCGGTCGTGAATTTCCCCGAAAAGCAGATCGGCCCCTTCATGTCCGAATGTCTGGTGACGGGCTTCCACGACGCCGCGGGCAACGTCAGCCTGTGCGTGCCGGAGCATGAGGTGCCGCTCGGCACCCGGCTGCTGTGACCGCGTCGTCTTCGTGGGCGCCTCAAGCGTCCAGCTGCAGGGTATCGGCCAGCTGGCTGTAATACTGCGCGATGAATTTCTTCCCGTCGGCGGGAGAAAACAGGTACAGGCGCATCAGCCCTTCGAACACGAGCGACAGGCGCTCGGCGACCGCGTCCGGGTCGAGGTGGGCAGCGAATCGGCCATTCTTGCGGGCGGCGCGTATTCCCTGATGCACGGCTTGAAGCAGGCCTGCTTCGGAACTGCGCAGCAGTTCGGCGACCTGCGGATTGCGTGCGCCCTCGCTGGCGATCTCGGCGCGCAGCACCGCGACCGCGTGCCCTTGGGGCGTGAGGAAAATGTCCGCCAATACCTCTTCGATGGCAGCCCGGCTGAAATCCGTATTCCAGAAACGCGCAATGAAATCATAGTGGCGCCGCAGGTCGACGTCGACCAGGGCCACGATCAGCGCTTCCTTGCTTGGGAAGTACTGGTAGATGTTCGCCGTGCTGACGCCCGCGGCGGCGCTGATCTCCGCGATCGAGGCCGCGTGGAATCCACGCTGGAGGAAACAGCTGCGCGCGCCATCGAGGATCTGCGCCATGCGCTCTTCACGCGCCTGTTCGTTCACGGGACGGCCGCGCGGGGCCTTGCTGGTGCTGGTTTTCATGCCTGGATTATATAAAGGGAGCCTGTGGCAGGCAAAGTCCGGCAGGCCGCGCGCCGCCGGCGCGCGGCGCCGGTCCCCGATCAGGCTGCGGCCGGCGTCGCTTCGGCCGAGGCGTAGACCTTGATCTCCTGGAACTGCTCGATGGCGCGCGGACCGCACAGGACACCGATGCCGCTTTGCTTGAAGCCGCTCTGCTCGAAGTGTTCCGACATCACCCCCCAGCAGTTCATCCAGATGTGGCCGGCCCGGATCGCCTTGCCGACGCGGCGGCAGCGCGCCAGGTCGCCGGAAAAGACCGACGCTGCAAGGCCGTATTCGGTGGCGTTCGCACGCGCGATGGCGTCGGCTTCGTCGTCGAAGATCTCGAAGGTCTGGACCGGACCGAAGACCTCGTTCCGGACCACATAGGCATCGAGGGACTCGACTTCGATCAGGCTGGGACGGTAGAAGGCGCCCGCGGCCAACGGGCCTTCGGTGACGGGCCCGCCGCGCACGAGGATGCTGGCGTAGGATGCGGCCTCGGCGACCACCGCGTCCACGCGCTGCACGCTTGCCTTGTCGATCAGCGGGCCGAGCTGGGCGTCGGGATCGTCGCTGGCGCCGAGCCGCACGTTGCGGTAGGCTTCCACCAGCGCCGCGCGCAGCCTGTCGGCGACGCCGCGCTGGACGAGCACGCGCGCCCCGGTGCAGCAGAACTGGCCGTTCATCACGACCAGGGCGGCGACGATCTGCGGGACCACGGCCTCGAGGTCGGCGTCGTCGAACACCACCAGCGGCGCCTTGCCGCCCAGTTCGAGGTTCAGGCGCTTGAGCGTCCTGGCGCCGTTGGCGGCGATGAGCCGGCCCACCTTGGTGCTGCCGGTGTAGCTGATCATGTCGACGTCGGGAGAATCGACCAGCATCGCGGCGCCGACGCTGCCGGTTTCGGTGATCACGTTGAGTACGCCGGGCGGCAGGGACCTCGTCGCGGCGACCGCTGCGGCGAGCAGGGCATTGGTCAGCGCCGTCTGGTGCGGCAGCTTGAGCACCACCGTGCATCCGGCGGCAAGGGCCGGCGCGACCGCGCGCACCGACAGGATGACCGGCGAATTCCAGGGCGAGATCACGCCGACCACGCCAAGCGCTTCGGGATCGGAGTGGAAGTGCAGGCCGGGGGCGGCTTCGAGCGCGCGGCCGCCGGTCTGCAGCAGCGCGGTCGCGGCGCCGTGGCGCAGCCAGTCCACCGTCACCTGCAGCTCCCACTGGGTCTGCGCCAGCAGCTTGCCGCCTTCGCGCGCCAGCATCAGCGCCATCTCATCCGCCCGCTTCGCCACCTCGCCGGCCAGTTCGAACAGGGCGCGCGAGCGCAGGGAGCGGTCCCTGGACCAGCCGGTGGTATCGAAGGCGCTGCGCGCGGCCTGGATTGCCTGCCGCGCTTCTTCCGGGCCGATGTCCAGGTAGTTGCCGAGCGGCTGGCCGTTCGAGGGACTGACGGCCTGCCTGAGCGTGCCGCCATCGTTCCAGGCGCCGTTGATCCAGTTCCCTGCTGCTTTCGTTATCGTCGAGCGTTCCATCACAGTTCCTTTCAGAGCAATCCCCGCTGGTTGGTCGATACAGACAAGGTGCGGTGGGCCAGTCGTCTGATCGTGTCCTGGCGCCGGTGAACTGCTGTTTTGCGCCGCCATGAATATAAGAGTAAACGATCACTTATATAATTACAAGGCGTTTTTCTGTGGGGGAGCACCTTGCGCGTGCCGGATGGGGACGCCATAGGGCCGTAGGCAAAGGGCATGAGAATGCCAGCGAGGAGGCGCGCCGCAGCGCAAAAAAAAACCGGGACACGCGGTCCCGGCTCTTGCGGTTCGCTGCGAGGACGGTCAGTCCCGCATCAACTCCGCGATCATCTTCACCGGCGCATTGCCGTAGCTGAGGAACTGGTCGTGGAAGGCCTTCTGGTTGAAGCGCTCGCCCAGGGCCTGCTTGCGCTGCTCGCGCAGTTCCATGATCTCGGCGTAGCCGCTGAAGTAGCTGGTCAGCTGCACCGACGACAGCTGCACGCGGCGCCATTTTTCCGTCGCTTCCTGGCGCGTCTGGAAGGCCTGGCGCACCAGCAGGTCCATGGCTTCGTTTTGCTGCATGCCCAGCACGTGGACCGAGTAGTCGAGGATGGTGTTGGTGACGCTGCGCAGGTTCCACTTCGAGTACATCAGCCACATCTCGGGCGCTTTGCCGCCGTAGCCGGATTCGAGCATCATGCGCTCGCCGTATACCGCCCAGCCCTCGACCATGGCGCCGTTCCCGAACAGGGACTTGACCAGCGAGGGCGAGCGGTTCGCGTGCACCAGCTGGGCGTAGTGGCCGGGGATGGCTTCGTGGATGTTCAGGATCTGCAGGATCCACTCGTTGTACTCGCGCAGGCTGCTCTCGGCCTGCTCCGCCGACAGGCCATCCAATGGCGTGACGTTGTAGTAGGTGCGGTCCTTCGGACGGTAGGGGCCCGGCGCATCGATGCTGGCGCCGGCCACGCCGCGCTGGTACATCGGGGTCTCGCGCACTTCGAGCGGCTTGTTCGGGTCGAGCGTGAGCAGGTCGTGCTTGATGACCCAGTCCTGCAGCTCGGGGATCTGGCGCCGGATCTCGGGCAGGAAGTTCTCGCGCGCGACGTGGCGGCTCGAGAGCTTATCGATCAGCATGCCGATCTTCCTGAAGCGGTCGTTCGGCTTCGGCGTGTTCGCCATGTAGCGCGGCCACAGCTCGTCCGAGATCGCGTCCATGCGGCCCAAGAGTTCCTCGCGCGCGGCCAGGGCCTTGCGATAGGTCTGCTCGGCGCTGCTGGCCGACTGGATCTCGAGCGCGAACTTCTGCTCGTACAGTGCCTTGCCGATCCGGAAGGGACGCGCCTGGCCGTTCTGCGCCAGCGTCTTGTCCAGGTTGCTCAGGTAATCGACGTAGCCCAGCACCGCGGTGCCGGCGTTGGCGATGCGCTGGGCGAAGATGGCTTTTTCCTGGACGTTGAGGATCGAGTCCTGCGCCGCCTGGCCGAGGTCGGCCAGCACCGCCAGCGTGCCCGGCGCCTGTGCGATCGCCAGCTGGGTGTGCTCGCGGGTCGGGTTCTTGATCGTGGCCTGCGCCGCCTGGTAGTAGGCCGGCACGTCCGCCAGGCGCCGCAGGATGGTGCGCAGGCGCTGGGGCTTGGCCGCGTATTCGGTGTTGAGGATCAGGTCGAGCGGCTGGGCCACGTTGTACAGCGACGGGTTCCACTCGAATTCGCGGAAGGTGGTCAAGCGCCAGACGTCGGTCTCGAGCTTGTTGATCAGGAGCGCGATGTCGGTGCGCTGGCGCGGCGACATCTGGCGCTGGTCGAGCTTGCGGAACTTCTCCAGCCATTCGTTGGCGAAGGCCAGCTTCTTGGCGCGGGTGGCGTCGTCGGGGATGGTCAGGCTGGCGGCGGCGTCGAACTTGCCGACCGCGATGCCGCCTTCCGGATCGATGCGCCACAGCGCGGTCAGGTACTGCATGCTGTAGGAATCGGCGCGGCGGTCGAGGCGCTTTTCGGATGTGGTCTGGCGCGGCGCGGCGGCTGCGACAGCGGCGCCGGTGGCGGCGGCCGCAGCGACGGCCTTGCCCTTGCCCTTCGACTTGCCCTTGGCGGCGGGCGCCTTGGCCTTGGATGCTTTGGACTTCACTACCTTCGCCGCCTTCGGCTTGGTGCTCTTGGCCGGCTTGGCGCTGGCGGGCGCCAGCACGAGGCTGGCGACAATCGCTGCCAGCGCGAGTTTTGTTTTCATCATCGTCATCTGCCCTGTGGAGTGTAGATCGGGGCGCGGCCCCGGCGATATGTGGGCCAGCGCGCCAGAGTAGCACCATTCAGGCCGCTTGCGGGCGGCTGAAACAAACCGTCACGTTTCGTACAAATGGCCCCTGCGCGCCTCATCCACCGTCGGGTTCGCTTGCAAAAGCGGCAATGATCACACGGATCGGACGCGCGCGACAAGTGCGCGCTCGGCGCGTCAGTGCTTCTCCAGGCCCTGCTGCAGCATCGCCAGCATGTCGCTTGGGGACATGCGCGCGGCCATGTCGCCGCCTTCGAGCAGGCTCTCGGCCAGGTCGCGCTTGTGGTGGTGCAGTTCGACGATGCCTTCCTCGATCGTGTGGCGCGCCACCAGGCGGTAGATGGTCACCGGGCGCTGCTGGCCCATGCGGTGCGCCCGGTCCGAGGCCTGGTCCTCGACCGCCGGGTTCCACCACGGGTCCATGTGGATCACGTAGTCGGCCGCCGTCAGGTTGATGCCGACGCCGCCGGCCTTCAGGCTGATCAGGAACAGATCGCCTTCTCCGGCCTGGAAGGCGTCGACCCGTTTTTTCCGCTCCTGCATCGGGGTCGCGCCGTCCAGGTACTGGTAGCGGATGCCGCGCGCGTCGAGGTGCTTGCGGATCAGGCTCAAATGGTCGACGAACTGGCTGAACACCAGCACCTTGTGGCGGTTCTCCAGCAAATCGTCGATCAGGTGCGCAAATGTGGACAGCTTGCTGCTGGCGATGCCGATGCCGGGCGCAACCAGCTCCGGATTGCAGACCGCGCGCCGCAGCCGCATCATCTCGGCCAGGATCGCGATCGACTTCTGGCTCTCGGGCGCTTCCAGCGCGGCCAGTTTATCGAGCGCCTCGCGCCGCAGCGATTCGTACAGCGCCGTCTCTTCCGGCGTCAGTTCGACCGGGATCACGATCTCGGTGCGCGGCGGCAGCTCGGTCAGCACCTGGCTCTTGGTGCGGCGCAGGATGAAGGGCTGCGTCAGGCGCCGCAGGCGTGCCCGCGCACCCGCTTCGGCGCGCTTGTCCTGGGCCTTTTCGATCGGACCGGCAAAGCGCAGCTGGAACTGGTCGCTGGTCCCGAGCAGACCGGGATTGATGAAGCGGAACAGGTTCCACAACTCGCCCAGGTGGTTTTCCAGCGGCGTGCCGGTGGCGATCATGCGGAACTCGCCGCGCAGCGCCATCACCGCCTGCGAGCGGCGCGTCGCCGCGTTCTTGAAGGCTTGCGCTTCGTCGAGCACAATGGTGTGCCAGGTCTTCTTCGCGAACAGCGGCGCTTCCAGCTGCAGCAGCCCGTAGCTGGCGACGATCACGTCGAACGGGCCGGCGCTGTCGACCATGTCGGCGCGCTCGCCGGGGCCGAACAGTTGGATGTTCAGGGTGGGCGCGAAGCGCGCGGCTTCGGCGATCCAGTTGGTGCAGACCGACGTCGGCGCGACCACCAGGGTCGGCCCGTTCGGCGCGCGCAGCAGGATCAGGGCCAGCGCCTGCAGGGTTTTGCCGAGACCCATGTCGTCGGCCAGGCAGGCGCCCACGCCCCAGTGCGCCAGGCGCGCCAGCCACTCGAAGCCCTCGCGCTGGTAGTCGCGCAGCTCGGCCTGCAGGGTGCTCGGCAGCTGCGGCACGTACTCGGCATTCGCGGCCATCTTCTGCAGGTGCGCGCGCCAGGCTTTATCGGCTTCCACGCCGCCGGCATCGAGCGCCAGTTCCTCCAGCGCGAAGCTGGCCAGCGGGTGCACGCGCAGCGCTTGCGCGTCGGCGTCGGTGTAGGCGGCCAGGTCGGTCAATCGGCGGTGCAGCTCGTTCGTCAGCGCCAGGAACTGGTTGTCGCCCAGCGCCACGAAGCGGCCCTCGCTGCCGCGCAGCTTTTCCAGCAGCGAGACCAGGTCGAGCACGCGATTCTCGTCGACCACGACTTCGCCGTTGGCGGCGAACCAGTCCTTGTCGCGCTTGATGCTCAGGCGTACCGACTTCGACGAGACCTTCTTGCTGACCCTGAAAGGTTCTCCTTCGGGCCAGGCGATCACGACCTTCGACGCATCGAGTTCCTGCAGTTCGCTCACCAGTTCCAGGCAGGCCAGCGGCTGGCCGAGCAGCCATTCGTCGTGTTCTTCCTCGGCGCTTTCCAGCGCGCGGATGTCCGCCAGCAGCTGGCGCTGGCTTTCGCGCTCGGCGTTCAGGTCGCGTTTCGCTTCGGTGCGCACGCCGTTGACGTCGGCGATCACGCGCTCGGCGCCGCTGCCCGGCGCGTAATAGGCGCCAGTGTCCGGTAGCGGGCGCACCAGGATGCGGATGCGCAGGCCCTGGCCGTAGGGCAGCAGGTGCACGTGCAGGCGCGGGTCGGCGTCGATGCGTTCCAGGTCGGCGGCGCTGCTGCCGATGTCGGACTGCACCGTGACGATCGAGGAGATCGCGCCAATCGCCTGCAGCACCCGCACCTCGGCTTCCAGCGGGACCACCAGGCCGTCGCCGACGATGGCGCCGATGCGGTGGTGCTCCTCGCGGATACGCACCACGCGCAGCCGGGTCGGCGATTCGCGCGTGACGACCACGTCGCCGTCGCCGAGCCGCACGGGCGGACGCAGCGAGATCGTCACATGCGCGCGGTCGGCCTTTACCAGCAGCTCCGGTTCGCCCGGCAGCAGTTCGACCCGGGTGCCGGGCGAGTCGAACCAGAACAGCAGCGGGTGGCCGACCAGCGCGGCGACCGCCTTGTCGAGGTCGAAATCATAGCGCAGCCCGCTGCCGTAATGCTGGCGCTGGGCGCCGATGCTGGCCACCACCTGCAAGTCCTGGGCCGTGACGAAATCGAGCGAGCCGGCCTCGTCGAGCAGGCGTTTCAGGCCCATCGGGCGGCCACGGCTCCAGCCGCCTTGGGCATCGCGCTTCTGCTCGCGCGGCTCGATTTCCTGGATGCCGCCCAGGTGCGCGTCGTAGCGCAGCAGCCAGACCAGGCGCGATTCCTTCACCACTTCGACGTTGACGGCAGGCTGCAGGTTGATCAGGGCGTTCAGCTGGCGTTCCCAAGGCTGCTCGCGCTCGAACCAGAGCGTCATGTCGCTCAAGCGGTGGCGCTGGCGCAGGGCGATGGCGCGCTGCTCGTGCTGGACGCCGCCCAATTGCCCCAGCAGACCGGCCAGCTGGGCGCTGATGAAGTCGAAACCGGCGGCTTCCGACAGCGCCAGGCTCTCTTCGAGTTGCGCGCGCCGGGCCGACAACTGCGGCATGCCCAGCCACCAGTGCAGCAGCGCCCGGAACATTACAGGCTGCAGCGCGCTTTCCCAGCTGCGCGAGGGCAGCACCTCGGCGTCGACGGTGCCGCCGCGGATCTGGCGCAGCATGCTCAGTTGCTGGTAGACGGCGGTGTCGTGGCTCTGCACGGCGCGCGTGGCGCTGTCGAGGTAGCTCTCGACCAGCTTCTGGTGCTTGGCGTCGCCGCGGCGCAGCAGGGCCGCCACGTACAGGTGCCCGCCGATGCCGGCAAAGATCGCCTTGCGCTTGCCGGTCTCGCGCCGCAGCAGTTTCAAGGCCGCCTCGAAGCCGCTCAGGGCCTCGTCGAGCTGGTCGCGCAGCAGCAGGATCACGCTGCGGTAGAACAGGGCGGCCGAGTCGTCCAGCTCCGCCAGCAGGGTGCCGGCATCGTCCAGGCGGCCGCACAGGATCAGGTGCTCGGCCAGGGACACGCGCAGGGCCATCGAGGCGCCGCCGTGGGCGACGTGGCGCTCGACGTAGGTGCGGATATCGGATGCGGCGGCGGGTTCGCGCTGGACATGGGCGATCAGTACCGCCAGCACGTCGTCGCGCAGTTTCGGGTGGATGCGGTCGACCAGTTCCGGCTCGAAGGGGCGCGCGCAGATGTCGACCAGCGGATGCGAATATGCGGCTTCATGGCATGCCAGGCAAGCCGTCAACAGCGGTGTTACGTGGGCTGCGTCCTTGCCTTCGATGAGCGCCAGGCGTAGCAGGGCAACGCCCTGGCGGTAGCTGCGCAGCACCGGCCGGCCCTGCCAGTCGATCCGCAAGGGCATCTCGTGCAGATAGGCGAGCGCCAGCGTTTCCAGCTCGTCGGCATCGAGCATGGCGTGCAACATTGGCCAAGCCAGCTCGGGCTCGATGACGAAGCCGCGGCCCGTCACTTCCCTGATCAGGCCATTGTCGCGCAGGGTGCTCAGGTCTTCGTTCGAAGCCTTTTCGGTAAATGCGGCGTCGTAGATGAGTTTCAGGCATTCGTGGACGCGCTTGCGGCCGACCGGCTCGCCAGCTATCGCGAGCAGGCCGAGGGCGCGCTTGAATTCGTCGGAAAGGCCGTCAATGCGTTTGCGTGGGCTTGTCAATGTCATGCAGGTAAATTCTCGATTTCCACCCGGGGCAGCTCGCCCGGCACCGCAATGCCGAACACGCGCAGGTAGAACACCAGCTCCGCTTCCAGGGTGCGCACCACGCTGTCGGCCTTGCGGAAGCCGTGGCCTTCGCCCTCGAGCGTGATGTAGGCGACCGGCACCCCGCGCGCGCGCAGCGCTTCCACCATCGACTCCGACTGCTGCGGCGGCACCACCTTGTCGTCCAGGCCCTGGAAGAAGATCATCGGGCGCGTGAGCGAGGCGGTGTGATGGATCGGCGAACGCTGGCGGTACACGGCCGCGGCCTGGGCTTTCGGGGCGATCAGGTATTCGTTGTAGTGCGACTCGAACTTGTGCGAGTCGGCGTCCAGCCCGGCCAGGTCGGACACGCCGTAGTAGCTGGCGCCGGCCTTGAACACGTTGTGGAAGGTAAGGGCGGAGAGGGTCGTCAGGCCGCCGGCGCTGCTGCCGCGGATCAGGAGGCGCTCGGGGTCGGCCAGCCCTTGTTCGGCCAGGTGGCGCGCGCCGGCCACGCAGTCCTCGACGTCGATCACGCCCCACTGGCCGCGCAGCAGGTCGCGGTAGTGGCGCCCGAAACCGGTGCTGCCGCCGTAGTTCACGTCGAGCACGGCAAAGCCGCGGCTGGTCCAGAACTGGGTGGCCAGTTTGAGGGTGCTGGTCGCCATGCCGGTCGGGCCGCCGTGGCCGATCACGATCAGAGGCGGCAGCTCGCCATCGGTCGGCGTGTAGTCCTTGTTGGCCGGTGCGTAGTGGAAGGCGTAGGCGGTGCGGCCGTTCGCGCTCGGGTAGCGGATGCTGCGCGGGACCGACAAATACCCCGCGTCGGGCAGGTGTTCGATCGAGCGCGCCAGTACCTCGCGCGCGCCGCTGTCGACGTCGACCAGGGCCAGTTCCAGCGCGATCGTCGGCGAGCCGGCCAGCAGCGCCACCTTGCCGGAATTGACGCGCAGTTCGCGGATTTCCTGGTAGGGCGTATCGATCGGCGTCAGGGCGCAGCCGCGCGTGGACAGGCGCGCCAGGCGGCTGACGCCCTCTTCGATATAGGTGCAGACGATCTCGTCGGCCGAGCGGAAGCCGTACATCGCGCCGCCGAAGACCCAGTGCGGGCCGCCGAATTCCGCTTCGCGCGGGCACAGCGCGTGCACCACGCCGTGCTCGAAGCGGTACAGGTTCCACCAGCCGCTGCGGTCGGACACGAAGTGCAGCAGGCCGTCGGGCGACCACTCCGGCTGGCAGATCGATTCATCCATGCCGCCCGCGACCATGCGGCCATCGACCAGGCTGCCGTCCGGGGCGACATTGGCCACCCACAGCTCGGTGCCCTGCCAGGGCATGCGCGGGTGGTCCCAGCACAGCCAGGCCAGGTGGCGCCCGTCCGGGGACAGGCGCGGCGCCGCATAGAAGTCGTTGCCGTCGACCAGGATCGTCTCGCTGCCGTCGAAGCCGACCGCGCAGATCGTATTGACCGGGTAGGCTTCGCCCGCCAGGTGGTCTTCGCGCACCGCGACCAGGCGGCTGCGTGCGCGGTCGGGCACGAAGTCGGCGTAGCGCACCGCGTCTTCCCTGGTCATCAGGACCGGCGCGCCATCGTTGTCGACGCGGTACAGGCGGTTGTCGGCATGGTGCGAGAACCACACCGTGCCCCCGTCCACCGCATAGGCGCCGCCGCCGTACTCGTGCACGCGGTTGCGCACGTTGAAGGGGGCGGGCGTGAGCTCGGCCTGGCTGGCGGCGCGCCGGCGCAGCAGGGTGGTGCGGCCGGCTTCGCTCGCGCGGCCGGCCAGCCACAGCACGTCATCGCCGTCGAGCGCGAGCTGCGACAGCGGCATGGCGCCGGCCGCAACCACGGCGGCGCTGATCGGGGAAGTCCAGGTGCCGCAGGGCGCGGCCTGTGGGCGGTGCGGGTCGGTCATGGCGGTTGGCGTCGAAAAGGGATGGAACCGCATTATAAGAGTTGACAGGTTTTTCGTCGGATGCAGAGTCACCCCCAAGGATGCGATAATACCCCTCTTCACGACGCCAAATATTGCCAGCCATGCCACAATTTGCCCCGCTCAAGAACGATACCTTCCTGCGCGCCCTGCTGCGCCAGCCGACCGAGTACACGCCCGTCTGGCTGATGCGCCAGGCGGGACGCTACCTGCCGGAATACCGCGCCACCCGCGCGCGCGCCGGTTCGTTCCTGGGGCTGGCGAAAAACCCGGACTACGCCACCGAAGTCACGCTGCAGCCGATCGACCGCTATCCGCTGGACGCGTCGATCCTGTTCTCCGACATCCTGACCGTGCCCGACGCGATGGGCCTGGGCCTGTATTTCGCCGACGGCGAAGGCCCGAAGTTCGAGCGTCCGCTGCAGAGCGAAGCCGACGTGCTGGCGCTGCGCGTGCCGGACATGGATTCGCTCGACTACGTGTTCAAGGCCGTTACCCAGATCCGCACCGCGCTGGACGGCCGCGTGCCGCTGATCGGCTTCTCGGGCAGCCCGTGGACGCTGGCCTGCTACATGGTCGAAGGCCAGGGTTCGCGTGAATTCCACACCATCAAGAAGATGCTGTACGCACGCCCCGACCTGATGCACCGCATCCTGGAGATCAACGCCACGGCGGTCGCCCAGTACCTGAACGCCCAGATCGACGCCGGCGCCCAGGCCGTCATGATCTTCGACTCCTGGGGCGGCGCGCTGGCCGATGGCGCCTACCAGGAATTCTCGCTGAAGTACATGGAGACGGTGGTCAGCCAGCTGCAGCGCGAGAAGGACGGCGTGCGCATTCCGGCGATCGTGTTCACCAAGGGCGGCGGCATCTGGCTCGACGAGATGGCGAACATCGGCGCCGACGCGCTGGGCCTGGACTGGACCGTCAACCTGGGCCGCGCCCGCGCCATGGTCGGCGACCGCGTCGCCCTGCAGGGCAACCTGGACCCGGCCATCCTGTTCGCTTCGCCGGAGCAGATCCGCGCCGAAGTCGAGCGTTCGCTCACCGCCTATGGCGTGCCGAGCGCCGGTTCGGGTCACGTGTTCAACCTCGGCCACGGCATTTCACAGTTCACGCCGCCGGAATCGGTGAGCGCCATGGTGGAAGCTGTCCACAGCTTCAGCCGCAAGCAGCGCGCCGGCTGACGCCGTCTTTTCTGACGCGCTGCGGTGCACGATCGTGCGCCGCAGCGTGTTTCTCCCTTGTCGAAGGCGCTCAGGCAGCGCTGGCGTCCACAGGGCAGCGCAGCAAAATCACACTTGTTCACATGTTTCAAAAATGCAAGCCGTCTACCTGTGGACAATTGGATGAGTGAACAAAGATCGCAAGCTATTGAATGCAAACGATTTTTCTGCGTTTACTTCTTGGGATTGCAATTCCGAAAACTAGTTTTCCCAGAAAAATCGCCGTTTTTCAGGGCCTTGTTCACAAAGTTATCAACAGCACGAACAACTCAGCAATAAAAATGCTCGTGTTTACCGATACTTAGGAAAAGCTTCGCAGATAATTGTTTAAATATTCATTACTCGGGCGCATGCAAAACCAGTAAATCGCGGGTTATACACAATCATTGCAGATAGGGAAGCAAGTTGCTGTGGACTACTTTGACCTCTGTAAGTAATTGATTTTTAGAGTGTAATTTTTCTTGTATTTCCGCTAGTCTATGCATGGTTTGACTTAACGTAAACTTCTCCACTGGTCAAGCAGTTCATTCTCCACAAAGTTTTCCACAGCCTTTCACAGCCAGACGACGTGCCCTACTGCATCCTACAAATCGCCCTCGATACGCCGCTCAACAGCGTGTTCGACTACGGCTGGCCGTACGAGGACGACGCCGCGCCGCAGGTCGGCCAACTGGCGTTGGTGAGCTTCGGGCGGCGCGAGGCGATGGGGATCATTGTCGCGATCAAGGACGAGACCGACGTCCCGCCGGACAAGCTCAAACATGCGCTGGAGGTACGTACCCAGCTGGCGCCGCTGTCGCCGGCATGGCTGGCGTTGGCTGGTTTCGCGGCCGACTACTACCAGCGTCCGCTGGGCGAAGTCGCCTTGCCCGGCTTGCCGAAGAACCTGCGCGTGCCCAAGACGGTCGCGCTCGACCGCGCACTGAAAAAGCTGGCCAAGCTGCACGTGGCGAACGACGCCACGCCGTCCGGCATGCCGCCCCTGAACCCGGCCCAGCGCGAGGCGGCCGACGCCATCGGCGGTGCGCGCGGCTTTACGCCATTGCTGCTGTACGGCGTCACCGGCAGCGGCAAGACCGAGGTCTACCTGCAAGCCTGCGCCCAGGTGCTGGCGCGCGATCCCCAGGCCCAGATCCTGATCCTGGTCCCCGAGATCAACCTGACGCCGCAGCTGGAAGCGAACATCCGCGCGCGCTTCCCGGGCCTGATGCTGGCCACCCTGCACAGCAGCCTGTCGGAAGGCGAGCGCATGCTGCACTGGCTGTCCGCGCATGCGGGACAGGCCCGTATCGTCCTGGGCACGCGCCTGGCGATCCTGGCCTCGCTGCCGCACCTGAAACTGATCGTCATCGACGAGGAGCACGACCCCTCCTACAAGCAGCAGGAAGGCCTGCGCTATTCGGCGCGCGACCTGGCCGTGTGGCGCGCCTGGCAGCTGGCGATCCCGATCGTGCTCGGCTCGGCCACGCCCTCGCTGGAGAGCTGGCACCATGCCCAGACCGGCCGTTACCGCAAGCTGGAGCTGCGCGAGCGCGCCGTGCGCGACGCCGTGCTGCCGACCGTGCGCCTGCTCGACATGGAGCGCGACAAGCCGAAAGAGGGCCTGACCTCCGGCCTGCTGGCCGCGCTGCGCACGCGGCTCGAGCGCGGCGAACAGTCGCTGCTGTTCCTGAACCGGCGCGGCTATGCGCCGGTGATCACCTGCGAATCCTGCGGCTGGATCAGCAACTGCACCCGCTGCACTTCCTTCATGGTGCTGCACAAGCCCGAACACCGGCTGCGCTGCCACCACTGCAGCCTGGAGCTGCGCATCCCCCGTCACTGCCCGACCTGCGGCAACATCGACCTGCAGCCTTTGGGACGCGGCACCCAGCGCTTCGAGGAAGGGCTGGCGGCGATGTTCCCGCAGGCGCGCATCCTGCGCATCGACGCCGACTCGACCCGCAAGAAGGGCAGTGCCCAGGAGGCCTTCGACACCGTGCACCGGGGAGAAGTCGACATCCTGATCGGCACGCAGATGGTCGCCAAGGGCCACGATTTCAAAAAGCTGACCCTGGTCGGCATCCTGAACCCGGACACGGCCCTGTTTTCGCAGGACTACCGCGCCAGCGAGCGCCTGTTCGCCCAGCTGATGCAGGTGGCGGGCCGCGCCGGCCGCGCCGGCCTTGCCTCCGAGGTGCTGATCCAGACCCGCTATGCCCAGCATCCGCTGTACTCGGCGGTGGTGCGCCACGACTACGACCGCTACGCCGGCAGCCTGCTGGAAGAGCGGCGCCAGGCCGCGCTGCCGCCCTACATGTACCAGGCCCTGCTGCGCGCCGAGGCGCCGGAACTGGCCAACGCCATCGCCTTCCTGGAAGAGGCACGGGACATCCTGCCGACCGATGCCGTCACGCTGAACGACCCGATCCCGATGACCATGACCCGGGTCCACAACGTCGACCGCGCCCAGCTGCTGGTCGAGTCGAGCTCGCGTCCCGCCCTGCAGGCCTTCCTGAAGGAGTGGATGGGTCTGCTGCGCGCGATGAAGACGCGGGTGCGCTGGTCGCTCGAGGTCGATCCGCTCGACATCTGAGCCCGAAACAGCGTATCGTCATGGCGGCACAGCAAACGAGGGACAAGATGAACAAACTCAATGTGGACGTCGCCATCATCGGCACCGGCACGGCCGGCATGTCGGCCTATCGCGCCGCGCATGCCGAAGGCGCACGCACGGTCGCCATCGAAAGCGGACCTTACGGCACCACCTGCGCGCGGGTCGGCTGCATGCCCAGCAAACTCCTGATCGCCGCCGCCGACGCGGCCCACATGCTGGACCTGGCGCCCGGTTTCGGCGTGCATCCCGGCGACAAGCGCATCGACGGGCGCGCGGTGATGGAGCGCGTGCGCCGCGAGCGCGACCGCTTCGTCGGCTTCGTGCTCGAGAGCGTCGAACATTTTCCGGCCCAGGACAAGATCCAGGGACGCGCACGCTTCACCGGGCCGCACACGCTGCGCGTGGACGAGCATACCGAGATCGAGGCGAAGGCGATCGTCATCGCCACCGGCTCCACGCCCGTGATGCTGCCGCAATTGAAGGACGTCGGCCCGAACGTCGTCACCAGCGACGACGTGTTTTACTGGGACGATCTGCCGCGCTCGGTGGCGGTGATCGGCACCGGCGTCATCGGCCTCGAACTGGGCCAGGCCTTGAGCCGCCTGGGCGTGCGCACGACCCTGTTCGCGCGCGGCGGCAGCGTCGCCCACCTGAGCGACCCTGAGGTGCTGCACGCGGCCACGCGCACGCTGTCCCAGGAACTCGACCTGCGCTTCCAGACCGAGGTCGTGCGCGCAGAACAGCAGGGCGACGAGGTGCTGCTCACCACGCGCGACGCGCTCGGCAAGGAGACGGCCGAGCGTTTCCAGTACGTCCTGGTCGCCACCGGCCGTGCGCCGAACGTGCATGGCATGGGACTGGAGGAAACCGGGATCGAACTGCAGGCGAACGGCATCCCGGCGTTTGACAGCCGCACCATGCAGTGCGGGAACAGCCACATCTTCATCGCCGGCGACGCCAACAACGAGCTGCCGCTGCTGGCCGAGGCGGCCGACCACGGCAAGATCGCCGGCGAGAACGCGGGCCGCTTCCCCGACGTGCGTCCGGGCCTGCGCCGCACCCCGCTGGGGATCGCCTTCACCGAGCCGAACATTGCTACGCTGGGCAAGAGCTACAAGGCGCTGTGCGAGGGCGGACGGCCGAAGTTCGCCATCGGCAAGGTCTCGTTCGAGAACCAGGGCCGCAGCCGGGTCATGTTGCAGAACAAGGGCATGCTGCGCGTGTATGCGGAGTACGGCACCTGCCGCTTCCTGGGCGCCGAGATGATCGCCCCGCGCGGCGAGAACATCGCCCACCTGCTGGCCTGGGCCGTGCAGGCCCGCCTGACCGTGCCGCAGATGCTCGACATGCCCTTCTATCACCCCGTGATCGAGGAGGGCGTGCGCACCGCGCTGCGCGACCTGGCGGCTAACCTGGCGAAAGGGGCGAATCACACGGACCCCGCTGATTCAGAACCGGGAACCTGACCGTAGGGTGGGCACCCCGTGCCCACGCGTTACGTGCGTGACCGGAGTCCGCTGCCGCAACTTGTCGCTCCGCGGCTCCAACTCCGGTCACGTACGCGGCTATTCCCACTCAATCCGTGCCGCATGCGCCGTGCCGCCCCAATCCGCCGGATATACACCTTCCCGCACATACCGATGAAACGTCGAAAACGGCCACGTTGCCGCGCTGTTGGCATGCCGATGTTTCACCGGATTGAAATGGATGTAATCCACGTGCCGCTCGAAATCCCATTCGTCACGAATCATGTGTTCATGAAATCGGCGCTGCCAGACGATGGAATCACGGTGCTTGATGCGTGAAGTACTCGGCCGCCAGCCATCGTCGAGCTCATGCGCACATGAACGCGATACCAGACGTTTGATGAGCGCCCAGCGCGTCGAGTAATCGGTATCACCAGAAGGCAGCGTCCAGATGCAATGCAGGTGGTCCGGCATCAGGACCCAGGCATCGATCTCGAAGGGCCGCCGTTGACGTACCTCGATCAGGGCCGAGCGCAGGGCATTGCGGATGGGTGAGTAGCAGAGGATGGGCCGGCGCCGGAACGAGACCAACGTGAAGAAGTAGGTATGACCGTTGTAGGCGCGGCGGTAGCGGGACATAGTGCCGCGGATTGTAGGGCAGGCATGTGGCGGTCCAGGTGGCGTCGCGTGTGATCAATGACACACGTCAACGGAACGTCGTCGCATCAGTTCGGTCCCAGCAGTCGGTATGCGGCGTTACGCGTGGGCACAGAGTGCCCACCGTACGGGATGCAGCGCGATTACCCAGAGGTGCAGTGTAATCGTCTTGCAAATTAATTCAGATAGCTTGCGTCGAGCTTGCCCTGCGCCGCCAGCTGGCGCAGGATGCGGATCGTGTCGAGGTCCGCTTCCTGGTAGGCCGATTTCTTGAACTCGTCGTACATCTTGTTCGCCGCGTCGACGTGGTCGCCGGTGCCGTCGTCGTAGCAGAAACGCACGAAAAGACGGGCCTCGTCCGGGGCCTCGATGGTCATGGTGAGAGTGGACGCCTGGATCTCGCCCTGGGCCGGCACCTCGTAGCGTACCTGCTGCAGCGGCGTGAGCACGACGGTGTCTTCGATGACCAGGTCGCCGTAGCGCAGGCGGCGCGTGAAGGTGCCGCTGTTGCGCTCGCCGATGGCGCACTCGTCCAGGTGCGGCACGAACATTTTCGGCGACTCGGCGCGGATGACCAGGCCGCGCCACAGCTGTTCGCGGGTGATCGTGTCGATCAGCGGGTTGAGCGGGTCGTTAATTTCAATCAGGTGTTCGAATTTCATCGTTTCTCGTGCTCGTCGTCGGGTGGCGCAGTGCGCCAAAGGGGCGATGGTAACCGATCGTGCGTCCAACACAACCTCCATGGCTGCGTTGCATCGTCTCGCCGTACAAGCGTACTGTCATCGACGCTGCGCCTTGCCCTGGAGGCTTTGTTAAACGCTCTTGATTACCGCTCAATTGGATAGCAGGATCGCGTTCTGTCTGCGTTGCAAGAAAGCGATCCCGATCAGGATGGCAAAGGAAATGGCCAGCAACACCAGGGCATATGCGTGCGCCGCGCCATAATTCAACTTCTGCGCTTCATCGTAGAGCGCGATCGAGGCCACCCGGGTCTCTCCTGGGATATTCCCGCCGAGCATGAGCACGACGCCGAACTCGCCCATCGTGTGGGCAAAGCTGAGCGACACGCCGGTCAGGATGCCGTGCTTCGACAGCGGCAGCACGATCGACCAGAACACTTGCCGTTTGGTCAGGCCCAGGGCCAGCGCCGACTGCACCATCTCGCGCCCGACGCCGCGGAAGGCCGCCTGGAAGGGCTGCACCGCGAAGGGCAGGCTGTAGACGACCGAGCCGGCGACCAGCCCGGCGAAGGAAAACGGCAGCGAATGGCCGAACACCGACAGCCAGGCCGCGCCCAGCGGTTGCTGCGGCGCCATCAGCATCAGCAAATAAAAGCCGATCACGGTCGGCGGCAGCACGATCGGCAGGCTGACCAGGGTCTCGATGAAGATGACGCCGCGCCGCCTGCTGTTGTTGAGCCAGTTGGCGAGCGGAATGCCGATGACCAGCAGCACCGCCGAGGTGACGAAGGCCAGGCGCAGGGTCAGGCCGATCGCGTCCCACAGCTCGGGCGGGAACTGCCAATCCGTCATTCGGCGGCGCCCGCCGGCAGGCTGAAACCGTTGCGTGCAAGGATGGCGCGCGCTTCAGGCGAGCCGAGGAAACGCAGGAAGCCGGCCGCATGCGGGTTGTTCGCGCCGGCGCGGGTGACGATGGCGCCTTGCTCGATCGGCGCCAGCCCGTCCTGGGCAATGAGGGCATAACGGCCGACGCCTTTCAGCCTGGTCGAGTGCAGGGTGGCAAACGAGATGATGCCGGCCTGGGCGTTGCCGGTCTGGACGAATTGCGCGGTCTGGGCGATGTTTTCGCCGACCACGATTTTTGACTGCGCCGCCTGCCACAGGCCGTCGCGCTCGAGCGCTGCCCTGGCCGCCTTGCCATAGGGCGCGGTGACCGGATTGGCGATCGCGAAACGGCGCACGCGCTTGTCGTTCAGCAGGGCGGCCAAACCCTTGTTCGGGTCGAGCTGCGGGTCGAGCGTCCACAGGGCGATGCGCCCGACCGCATAGGGGGCAAGGGTGGCGCCGTCAGCCACGCCGAGCCTGGCCAGCTGGCGCGGATAGTCCATGTCGGCCGACAGGAAGACCTCGAACGGCGCGCCGTTGCGAATTTGTGCAAAAAAGTTGCCAGATGCACCAAGCGAGACTTTCAGCTCGGCGTCGGGTGCGGTTTTCCGGTACGCGGCTGCGAGTTCATCGATACAATAGCCGAGATCGCTGGCGGCGGCGACCAGCAGCGGGCGCGCCAGCGCCGGCACGGCAAGTATGCTTGCCAGCAACAGTACGAAGATTTTTTTCATGCCCAACATTGTAGCGCGCGGCCATCCCGGCTTCGCTACAATGCTCGGCTGTCCTCAAGAATATTTCCCATGTCTAATGCACCAAAGTTCGGCCTGAACGGGCCGCAAAGCGAAGCCGTGCTCTACCTCGACGGCCCCAGCCTGGTGCTGGCGGGCGCCGGCTCGGGCAAGACGCGGGTGATCACCCAGAAGATCGCGTACATGATCGAAGACCGCGGCTACGATCCGCGCACGATCGCGGCGCTGACCTTCACTAACAAGGCCGCGCTCGAGATGCAGGAGCGCATCGGCAAGCTGCTGAAACAGCCGAAGCAGGCCAAGCAGATCACGGTCTCGACCTTTCACTCGCTGGGCGTGAAAATCCTGCGCCAGGAAGCGGCCGGCGTCGGCCTGAAAGACAAGTTCTCGATCATGGACAGCGACGATTGCTACACCATCGTCTCCAGCCTGGCCGTCACGACCGATAAACAGGAAGTGCGGCGCATCCAGAACATGATCTCGCTGTGGAAGAACGGCCTGGTCGATCCCGACGACGCCATCAACAACGCCAAGGACGAGGACGAGGCCCAGGCCGGCCGCATCTACCGCAGCTATGTCGCCACGTTGCAGGCCTACCAGGCGGTCGACTTCGACGACCTGATCCGCCTGCCGGTGGAGCTGTTCCGCAACAACGAGCCGATCCGCGACCGCTGGCAGCGCCGCCTGCGCTACCTGTTGATGGACGAGTACCAGGACACGAATACCTGCCAGTACGAGCTGGTCAAATTGCTGGTGACGGGACTCGGCAAGAAGCCGATGTTCACGGCGGTGGGCGACGACGACCAGGCGATCTACGCCTGGCGCGGCGCCTCGGTCGAAAACCTGAAAACCCTGCAGACCGACTTCCCGGACCTGCGCGTGATCAAGCTCGAGCAGAACTACCGCTCGACCACGCGCATCCTGCAGGCGGCGAATGCCGTCATCGGCAACAACCCGAAACTGTTCGAGAAGTCGCTGTGGTCCGAACATGGCCTGGGCGAACCGATCAAGGTCTTGGGGATGCAGAGCGACGAGCAGGAAGCCGACCAGGTCGCAATCATGATCTCGGCCGACCATTTTCAACGCAAGAACAAGTGGACCGATTACGCGATCCTGTACCGCGGCAACCACCAGGCGCGCATCATCGAACAGGCGCTGCGCAAGGAGCGCATCCCGTACACGATGTCGGGCGGGCAGAGCTTTTTTGACAAAGCCGAGATCAAGGACATCATCGCCTACCTGCGCCTGATCGCGAACCAGGACGACGACCCGGCCTTCATCCGTGCGGTGACGACCCCGAAACGCGGCGTCGGCATGGCCACGCTCGAGGTGCTCGGCGAATTCTCCAAGCAGTGGAACTGCTCGCTGTTCGAGGCCGCCGGCAAGGGCGGCATCGAAGCGAAATTGCAGGACCGCCAGTTGCATCCGCTGCGCGACTTCTGCCGCTTCATCGACGAGCTGGAAAGCCGCGCCACGCGCCCCGGCCCGTCCGGCAGCGGCGAGAATGCGGCCGAGGTGCTGGACGACATGATGAAGGAGATGAATTACGAGCACTACCTGTACGAGAACTTCGACGACCGCGCGGCGCAGGCCAAGTGGCAGAATGTCATGGAGTTCCTCAACTGGCTGAAGGAACGCGGCAACGGCGGACGCGACGGCACCGGCGAAGAAAAGAACCTGCTGGAGCTGACGCAGATGGTGGCCTTGATGTCGATGCTGGAAGGCCAGGACGAAGAGCAGGACGCGGTGCGCATGTCGACCCTGCACGCTTCGAAAGGCCTGGAATATCCGCACGTGTTCCTGGTCGGCGTCGAGGAGGGCATCCTGCCGCACAAGGGCGACCCCGACGACCTGATCGAGAAGATCGCGGCGCGCATCCAGGAAGAGCGGCGCCTGATGTACGTCGGCATCACGCGCGCCCAGCGCACGCTGCAGGTCACCTGGTGCAAGAAGAGGAAGCGCGCCGGCGAGCTGGTGCACTGCGACCCGTCGCGCTTCATCAAGGAGATGGCGCTGGACGAGGGCGACGCACCGCCCAAGGAAAGCGAAGTGCTCAGCCCGAAGGAGCGCCTGGCGAATTTGAAGGCGCTGCTGAATACGCCGAAGCCGGACGCCGCCAAGCTGATGTCATAAT
Source organism: Massilia haematophila (assembly GCF_042647645.1). NCBI lineage: Bacteria > Pseudomonadati > Pseudomonadota > Betaproteobacteria > Burkholderiales > Oxalobacteraceae > Massilia > Massilia haematophila. Next base: position 4,355,932 of record NZ_JBHRVV010000001.1, read on the forward strand.
GCCCGTTTAAACCAGGGAAGCACCGTGGACCACGAAGACCGTTTTGTCGACATCGAAATCAAGCTCGCGCAGCAGGAAGACCTGGTCGATTCCCTGAACGGGATCGTCTACCAGCAGGCGCGCAGGATCGATCAACTGGAGGCCATGGTCACCAAGCTGGCCGAGCACGTGCGCACGCTGCAGGAAGCCGGGCAGAGCCCGATCAACGAGCGGCCGCCGCATTATTGAACGGTACGGTTTTACCTGTGCTGGGTGCCTGATTGTCTGGGAATCGGCGGCGCTGGCGGAGGCGTAGGGTGGGTTCTTGAACCCACGCTGTACAGCGACTGCGCACACGCCGCGTTTGCGGTGGCTGCTGATTTTGATCATCGGGTGAAACCGCGTGGGTTCAAGAACCCACCCTACGAACCCGGTCTTCGCCAATCCACCCACCCAGCCGCTTGCCCAGGCACAGCAGCGTCAAGGTCGGCGGCAAGCCCCACGGCTCGGGAATGACGGACGCGTCGCAGACGAACAATCCAGGCGTCGGCGTTTGCAGATCGGCATCCACTCCCTCCCCGATGCGCACGCTCCCACCCGGATGCGCCGCAAAATGCCAGGACTGGAAAATGTGATGCGCCCCTGCCTGGCGCAGGATCGCCCTGGCCATGTCCACGCCATGCCGCAGCTTCTGGCGATCGTTTTCCGTGAGCCGCTTGTCGGCCCAGCGCGGCGTCACCTTGCCGCCGATCTCGTCGCGGATCTTGACCATCATCGACAAGGTGCGCCTGTGCGCGAACAGGCGGTCGACACGCCCGACCTGGGCCGCGAAAGCCGCGTACATCGGCTGCGGCAAGGTCAAATCCGCCAGCGCGACGCCTTCCTCATGCAGGCTCAGGCCGCCCGCCATCGGCACCTCGGCGCCGCCGTCGATGTCGTCCACGCTGCCCATCACGGCGATCACCGGATCGCTGAAGAAGGGAGCATGGCGCGGCCCCAGGCCTGAGGCGTGCAGCAGGCGCGGACTGCCCAGGCCGCCGGCGGCGAGCACCACGATCGGCGCCTTGATCGTCCGCGTTTCGCCGCCGACCTGCACGGCGACGCCTGAGGCGCGGCCATCTTCCACCAGCACGCGCAGCACGCGGGCACGCTCGGCCAGCCGGGCGCCATGGCGGCATGCCTCGTCCAGGAAATCGCGCGCCGTCCACTTGGCGCCAAATGGGCAACCGTAGACGCAGCGCCAGCAGCCGCTGCGGCAAGCCGCGGGCCGGATCATCTTGTCGAGCTTGCGCCAGTCGAGCGCCAGGGCGTGCGCGGCGGCCATCATGCGCGCGGCCATCGGGCCGATCAGCGTATCGGGCAGGGGCGCCATCGGCAGTTCCGCACGCAGTGCAGCCAGGGCCGGCGCCAGGTCGATGCCGTGGCGTTCGAACATGCCTGGGGGCGGCGGCGCGGCGGTGGCGAAGTTGATCGCCGAGCTGCCGCCCGCCGTGATGCCGGCCACCAGCAGCGAAGCGTCGCGATGTACGTAGGCGCCCTTGCCCGGAACGGCGGCCATCGCCGCCATCTGCGTTACCGTGCCCATTAAAGGCTCGGCGCCGCCCTGTTCCAGCACCAGCACGCGCAGGCCGGACCGGGCCAGTTCCCGCGCGGTGCTGGCCCCGCCGGGGCCGCTGCCGACGACGATGGCGTCATAGGAAGGTAAAAGGGGAGGCATGGACGGAAGCGCTGTCGGGAGACGCCGATGCTACCACGGCCCCCACGCTTTCTCGCCACCTGGGAGCGCGGCATCGCGCTACCGTGCGTCAACTTGTATATACATGTTTGTATGCTTTTGTTTCACTATGACGATAGGGCAATAAAGCCTGCTATGATCTGGCGCGCAGCTGTCGGCGGCGATCCCGCGGGCAGTCCCTTCGAGTTCGTGAGAGAGACCATGAAACGTCCACAAATGCTCATCATCGCGGCCAGCCTGGCGTTCGCCGGCACGGCCTTTGCTGCCCCTGCCGGCTCCGGCGCCACGCTGGATGCCTCCAATCCCTTCGCCAAGCCGAGCGCGCTGCCGTTCAACTACCCGGCCTTCGACAAGATCAAGGACGAGCACTTCCTGCCGGCCTACGCCGCCGGCATGCGCGAACAGCTGCGCGAAGTGGCGAGCATCGCCGACAACAAGGCGGCGCCGACGTTCGATAACACCATCGTCGCGCTGGAGCGCTCGGGCCAGATGCTGTCGCGCGTGGCCGCCGTGTTCTCGAACCTGCAGACCGCCAACACCAACGACCGCCTGGACGCGATCGACCGCGAAATGTCGCCCAAGCTGGCGGCGCACAGCGACGCCATCCACCTGAACCCGAAACTGTTCAAGCGCGTCGAGACCCTGTACAACAAGCGCAGCAGCCTGGGCCTGGACGCCGAGGCGGCCTTCCTGCTCGAGCGCTACTACAAGGAATTCGTGCGCGCCGGCGCCAAGCTCTCAAGCGCGGACAAGGAAAAACTGAAGGCCTACAATGGCCAGATCGCCTCCCTGCAGTCCGAGTTCTCGCAGCGCGTGCTGAAGGAGGCGAACGCCTCGGCCCTGATCGTCAACACCCGCGAGGAATTGGCCGGCCTGTCCGACGCCGAGATCGCCGCCGCCGCCGCCGAGGCGAAGAAGCGCGGCATGGACGGCAAGTACGCCATCGCCATCGTCAACACCACCATCCAGCCGCCGCTGGCGAGCCTGACCAACCGGTCGGTGCGCGAGCGCCTGCAGGCCGCCTCGATGAACCGCGGCAGCCGCGGCGGCGAATTCGATTCGCGCGACCTGGTGCTGAAGCTGGTCAAGCTGCGCGCCGAGCGCGCCACCTTGCTGGGCTACCCGAACTACGCCGCCTACTCGCAGGAACTGGAAACCGCGAAGAACCCGGCCGCCGTCAACAAGCTGCTGGCCGAACTGGCCAAGCCGGCCGTCGACAACGCGAAAAAGGAAGCGGGCGAGATCCAGAAGATCATCGATGCGGAAAAAGGGGGCTTCAAGGTCGCCGCCCACGACTGGGCCTATTACACGGATAAAGTGCGCGCCGCCCAGTACAATTTCGACGAGAACCAGCTGCGCCCGTATTTCGAGATGAACAACGTCCTGGTCAACGGCGTGTTCTTCGCCGCGACCAAGGAATACGGCATCACCTTCAAGGAGCGCAAGGACCTGCCGGTCTACGATCCGGACGTGCGCACCTTCGATGTCATCGACGCCAACGGCAAGCCGCTCGCGATCTTCATCTTCGACCCCTACGCGCGCGCCAACAAGCAGGGCGGGGCCTGGATGAACGAGTACGTCTCGCAGTCCCACCTGCTGGGCAAGCACCCGGTCGTGGGCAACCACCTGAACATCCCGAAGCCGCCCGCTGGCGAGCCGACCCTGATGACCTATGACGAGGTGCGCACGGCCTTCCACGAGTTCGGCCATGCGCTGCACGGCATGTTCTCGGACGTGAAGTACCCGCACTTCTCGGGCACCAACGTGCCGCGCGACTTCGTCGAGTATCCGTCGCAGGTCAACGAGATGTGGGCGATCTGGCCGGAAGTCCTGGCCAACTACGCCAAGCACTACAAGACCGGCGCGCCGATGCCGAAGGAATTGCTGGACAAGGTGGTCGCCTCGAAAAAATTCAACCAGGGCTTCATGACGACCGAGTACCTGGCCGCTTCGCTGCTCGACCAGAAATGGCACCAGCTGACCCCGGCCCAGGTCCCGACCGACGTCCTCGCTTTCGAGGCGAAGGCCCTGAAGGACGCCGGCGTCGACTTCGCGCCGGTGCCGCCGCGCTACCGCACGACCTATTTCTCGCACTCGATGAACGGCGGCTACTCGGCCGGCTATTACGCCTACCTGTGGAGCGAAAAGCTCGACGCCGACACCGTGCAGTGGTTCACCGAGAACGGCGGCCTGTCGCGCAAGAACGGCGACCACTTCCGCAAGACCCTGCTGTCGCGCGGCGGCACCGCCGAGGCGATGGACCTGTTCCGCAACTTCCGCGGCCGCGACCCGATCATCGAGCCCCTGCTCGAACGCCGCGGCCTGACGGCGCAGTAGTTTCAAACGCAAGCTTCGTGTGCATGCCGGCCGGGAGACAGGCCGGGCATGCACACGTCACCTCATTCACCACCACCATAAACAGAGACACATGAATCGTCCACGCATGCTCCTGATCGCCGCCAGCGTCGCCGTGGCCAACCTGGCCTGGGCCGCACCGAGCGCCTCGCTCGACGCCGCCAACCCGTTCGCCAAGCCGAGCACCCTGCAATATGGCTACCCGGCCTTCGACAAGATCAAGAACGAACACTTCGCGCCGGCGTTCGCCGAAGGCATGCGCCAGCACGCCGCCGAAGTCGAAGCGATCGCCAACAACAAGGCCGCGCCTACTTTTGAGAACACCATCGTCGCGATGGAGCGCTCGGGCCAGCTGCTGACCCGCGTGCAGGCCGTGTTCCAGACCCTGATCGGCTCCTACACCAACGACCAGCTGCAGGCGCTGGACAAGGAGCTGGCGCCGAAGCTGGCCGCGCACGCCGACTCGATCCGCCTGAACCCGAAACTGTACGCCCGCATCAAGGCCCTGTACGACAAGCGCAACAGCCTCAAGCTCGACGCCGAATCGGCCTACCTGGTCGAGCGCTACCACAAGGACTTCGTGCGCGCCGGCGCCCAGCTGTCGGAAGCGGACAAAGCCAAGCTGAAGGCCATGAACAGCCAGCTGGCCGCCCTGCAGACCCAGTTCAGCCAGAACGTGCTGAAGGAAGTGAACGCCTCGGCGTTCGTGGTCGACACCCGCGAGGAACTGGCCGGCCTGCCGGAGAAGGCGATCGCCGCCGCCGCGCTTGAGGCGAAGAAGCGCGGCCTGGAAGGCAAGTTCGTGTTCCCGGTCGTGAACACCACCCAGCAGCCGCTGATGTCGACCCTGAGCAATCGCGGCACCCGCGAAAAACTGTTGAGCCTGTCGATGGCGCGCGGTGCGCGCGGCGGCGAGTTCGACAACCGCGAGGTCGTGCTGAAGCTGGCCAAGCTGCGCGCCGAACGCGCCGAGCTGCTCGGCTTTGAGAGCCACGCCGCCTATTCGCTGGCGGACCAGACCGCCAAGACCACCGGCGCCGTCAACAAGCTGCTGTCCGACCTGACCGTGCCGGCCGTGCGCAACGCCGGCAAGGAAGCGGCCGAGATCCAGCAAGTAATCGATGCCGAGAAGGGGGGCTTCAAGGTCGCCGCCTCCGACTGGAACTACTACAGCGACAAGGTGCGCGCCGCCAAGTACGCCTTCGATGCCAACGAACTGAAGCCCTACTTCGAGTTCAACAACGTCCTGAACGGCGCCTTCTTCGCTGCCAACCAGCTGTGGGGCATCACCTTCAAGGAGCGCAAGGACCTGCCGGTCTACGATCCGGACGTGCGCGTGTACGACATCTTCGAAGAAAACGGCACCCACCTGGCGATTTTTGTGGTCGACCCGTATGCGCGCGCCAACAAGCGCGGCGGCGCCTGGATGAGCGCCCTGGTCACCCAGAGCAAGCTGCTGGGTAACAAGCCGGTCATCACCAACAACCTGAACCTGGTCAAGCCGGCCGCCGGCGAGCCGACCCTCCTGACCTGGGACGAAGTGCGCACCACCTTCCACGAATTCGGCCACGGCACCCATGGCTGGTTCTCGAACGTGAAATACCCGCGCTTCTCGGGCACCAGCGTGCCGCGTGACTACGTCGAGCTGCCGTCGCAGGTCTACGAGATGTGGATGGCCTGGCCGGAAGTGCTGGCCAACTACGCCAAGCACTACCAGACCGGCGCGCCGATGCCGAAGGAACTGCTCGACAAGCTGCGCGCGTCGCAGCGCTTCAACGAAGGCTACCGCACCACCGAATACCTGGCGGCCGCGGTGCTGGACCAGAAATGGCACCAGCTGGGCTCGAAGGCGATTCCGTCGGACGTGAAGAGCTTCGAAGCGCAGGCGTTGAAGGAAGCCGGCCTTGACTTCGGCCCGGTCCCGCCGCGCTACAGCACGACCTACTTCTCGCACGCCTTTGCGGGCGGCTACTCGGCCGGCTACTACAGCTACCTGTGGGCCGAGCGCCTCGATGCCGACGCCGGCGAGTGGTTCAAGGAAAACGGCGGCCTGTTGCGCAAGAACGGCGAGCGCTTCCGCCAGATGGTGCTGTCGAAGGGCGGCACCATGGATGCGGTCGAGATGTACCGGTCCTTCCGTGGGCGCGATCCGGAAATCGGACCGCTGCTGGAGCGTCGTGGTTTGACGGCTGAGTGATCTGGGGTGGCGGTGGAGCTAACGCTGTTCTGTTTGCACCGCCAACAATGATCGTCGTTTCGCGTGGGCACGGAGTGCCCACCCTACGGGGGGCTTCGGTGACCGCCCGGGTTATTCAAGAAGAAAGTGTTTATGAATCGTCCTCAAATGTTGTTGATCGCTGCCAGCGTCGCCGTCGCGAACCTGGCCTATGCCCAACCGGCGTCGCTGCTGGAAGCGTCGAACCCGTTCGCCAAGCCGAGCACCCTGCAGTTCCAGTACCCGCCGTTCGACAAGATCAAGAACGAGCACTTCGCGCCCGCGTTTGCCGAAGGCATGCGCCAGGAAGCGGCGGAGATCGAAGCGATCGCCAACAACAAGGCGGCGCCGACCTTTGACAACACCATCGTCGCGATGGAGCGTTCGGGCCGCCTGCTCGACCGTGTCGGCGCGGCCTTCGGCACCCTGCAAGGCTCGTACACGAACGACACCCTGCAGGCGCTGGCCAAGGAACTGGCGCCGAAGCAGGCTGCCCACAACGATGCGATCCGCCTGAACCCGAAGCTGTACGCGCGCATCAAGGCGCTGTACGACAAGCGCGACAAGCTGAACCTGGACGCCGAGTCAAAATACCTGCTCGAGCGCTACCACACCGACTTCGTGCGCGCCGGCGCCCAGCTCTCCAGCGCCGACAAGGACAAGCTGAAGGCGATGAACGGCCAGCTGGCCGCGCTGTCGACCCAGTTCGCCCAGAACGTGCTGAAGGAAGCCAACGCCTCGGCGCTGGTGGTCGACACCCGTGCCGAACTGGCCGGCATGTCGGACAAGCAGATCGACGCCGCCGCCGCGGAAGGTAAAAAACGTGGCCTGGACGGCAAGTTCGTGATCCCGGTCGTGAACACCACCCAGCAAGCCGGCCTGTCGGTGCTGACCAACCGCGCCACCCGCGAAAAACTGCTGGCCGCATCGTTGGCGCGCGGCTCGCGCGGCGGCGAGTTCGACAACAAGAACATCGTGCTGCAGATCGCCAAGCTGCGCGCCGAACGCGCCGTGCTGCTGGGCTACCCGAACTACGCCGCCTACAACCTGGAAGACCAGACCGCGAAGACCACCGGCGCCGTCAACAAGCTGCTGGCCGAATTCGCCAAGCCGGCCGTGAACAACGCCCGGAAGGAAGCGGCCGAGATCCAGAAGGCGATCGACGCCGAGAAAGGCGGCTTCCAGGCCGCCGCCCACGACTGGGCCTTCTACAGCGACAAGGTACGCCAGCAGCGCTACGCCTTCGACGCCGGCCAGCTGCGTCCGTACTTCGAGCTGAACCGCGTGCTGCAGGACGGCGTGTTCTTCGCCGCCAACAAGGAATTCGGCCTCACCTTCAAGGAACGCAAGGACCTGCCGACCTATGTCGAGGACGTGCGCACCTTCGACGTGTTCGACGCCGACGGCAAGCAGCTGGCGATCTTCACCTTCGACCCGTACGCGCGCTCGAACAAGCGCGGCGGCGCCTGGGCCAATGCCCTGGTCGGCCAAAGCAAGCTGCTGGGCACCAAGCCCGTCATCGCCAACAACCTGAACATCGCCAAGCCGGCCGCGGGCGAGCCGACCCTGCTCACCTACGACGAAGTGCGCACCACCTTCCACGAGTTCGGCCATGCGCTGCACAGCATGTTCTCGGAAGTGAAATACCCGCGCCTGGCGCGCGTGCCGCGCGACTACGTCGAGTTCCCGTCGCAGGTCAACGAGATGTGGATGGCCTGGCCGGAAGTGCTGGCCAACTACGCCAAGCACTACCAGACCGGCGAGCCGATGCCGAAGGAACTGCTGGATAAAGTGCAGGCGTCCGCCCAGTTCAACGAAGGCTTCCGCACCACCGAGTACCTGGCCGCGTCGCTGCTGGACCAGGCCTGGCACCAGCTGGCGCCGAACCAGATCCCGACCGACGTGCTGGCCTTCGAGGCTGAGGCGCTGAAGAAGGCGGGCGTGGACTTCGCGCTGGTGCCGCCGCGCTACCGCACCACCTACTTCTCGCACACCTTCTCGGGCGGCTATTCGGCCGGCTACTACGGTTACCTGTGGGCCGAGAAGCTCGATGCCGACACCGTGAACTGGTTCAAGGAAAACGGCGGCCTGACCCGCAAGAACGGCGACCACTTCCGCAAGACCCTGCTCTCGCGCGGCGGCACGCTCGACGCGATGCAGATGTACCGCAACTTCAGCGGCCGCGATGCGCAGGTGCAGCCGCTGCTGGAGCGCCGTGGTTTGACGGGCGAGTAAGCTGTCGGCCGCTGTGCGGTTGATCTGATGTTGTACCGCGTGGGCACAAGTGCCCACCCTACGAAAGGCGGCAAGCGTAGGGTGGGCTCTTGAGCCCACGCGTTCTTTCGTGTCCATGCACACCTTAATCCGGTGTATAAATCACCCGTTTCCCACTACGAAAAACGCTCCAAGCGATGAGTGCTCAACCCCTGCACGGTATTACCTTAGAATCACTGTTAACCCGCCTGGTCGAGCACTATGGCTGGGACGGACTCGGCCGCCGGATCGACATCAACTGTTTTCAGAAAGATCCGAGCATCAAGTCGAGCCTGAAGTTCCTGCGCCGCACGCCCTGGGCGCGCGAGCAGGTCGAGAAGCTGTATCTCGAGACCCGCTTCCCCAACTAGAGCGAGAAAGACATGCTGAACGAGAACGAATCGAACGAATCGAACCTGAAGGCGCACCTGAAGACGCTGCACCGCAGCCTGTCCGAGACCGATCAGGTCGACGAGGAACTGCAGATGCTGCTGCGCCAGCTCGACGGCGACATCAAGCAGGTGCTCGAGCGCCGCGCCGACCAGGACCTCGACGCCAACACCTATGGCCTGGGTTCGCGCACCCAGGAACTGAGCGCCCGCTTCACCGCGCGCCACCCGAACATGGCGACTACGCTGCGTGAACTCGGCAACATCCTGTCGAGCATGGGCATCTGAAGGGTCGCTGCTCTACCACAAGTCATTGATATTCAAGCTATTTTTACGGCCGGGGAGCAGCCGGAAAAATGGTTTTCCGGTACAATGCCGGCCAATGAACTCCCCAACCAATCTCTTCGCGAGCGTGCCCAAGCGCTCCAGCCGCGCACCCGCCGCGCCTTTCCTCCCGATGACCCGCGCCGAAATGGACGCATTGGGCTGGGATTCGTGCGACATCATCCTCGTCACCGGCGACGCCTACATCGACCATCCGAGCTTCGGCATGGCGCTGGTTGGCCGCCTGCTCGAGGCGCAGGGCTACAAGGTCGGCATCATCAGCCAGCCGGACTGGACTTCCGTGGATCCCTTCCGCGCCCTCGGCAAGCCGAATTTGTACTGGGGCATTACCGCCGGCAACATGGACTCGATGGTCAACCGCTACACGGCGGACCGCAAGATCCGTTCGGACGACGCCTACACGCCGAACGCCGAGCCGAACAAGCGGCCGGACCGCGCGGTGACGGTGTACGCCCAGCGCGTGCGCGAAGCCTATCCCGGCGTGCCGGTCATCGTCGGCTCGATCGAGGCCTCGCTGCGCCGCATCGCGCACTACGATTACTGGTCGGATAAAGTGCGCCGCTCGGTGCTGTTCGAATCGAAGGCCGATCTGCTGATCTTCGGTAATGCCGAACGCGCCCTGGTGGACGTGACGCGCCGCATCGCGGCCGGGGAGAACATCAAGAACATCCGCGACCTGCGCGGCACGGCTTTCCTGGTGCCGCAAGGCTGGCTGCCGGACGAAGAGTGGAGCGTGCACAATTCCACCCGCGTGGACGTGCCGGGCCGCATCGACAAGCAGCCGAATCCCTACGCGATGGCGCTGGAAGATCCAAAAGCTTGCGCGCTGGACAATGCCGCGCCGGAGCCGGAAGTGAAACCGGTCGTCATCATGACGCGCGAAGAGCGCCAGGCCGCCAAGCGCGAGCAGGCAAGAAAAACCGTGGTGCGCCTGCCGAGTTTCGAAACCGTCAGCGAAGACCCGGTGATGTACGCCCACGCTTCGCGCGTGTTCCACCTCGAATCGAATCCGGGCAATGCCCGCGCCCTGGTGCAGGCGCACGGCGACCGCGACGTCTGGCTCAATCCGCCGCCGCTGCCGCTGGCCATGGACGAGATGGACAACGTCTACGACCTGCCGTATGCGCGTGCGCCGCACCCGAGCTACGGCAAGGCCCACATCCCGGCCTGGGAGATGATCCGGTATTCGGTCAACATCATGCGCGGCTGCTTTGGCGGCTGCACTTTCTGCTCGATCACCGAGCACGAAGGCCGCATCATCCAGAGCCGCTCGGAGCCGTCGATCCTGCGCGAGATCGAACTGATCCGCGACACGACCAAGAATTTTGCCGGCACGATTACCGACCTCGGCGGACCCACGGCCAACATGTACCGCCTGGCCTGTAAAGATAAAACAATCGAGGAATCCTGCCGCCGCCTGTCCTGCGTGTACCCGACCATCTGCAGCAACCTGGGCACCGACCACAGCAAGCTGATCTCGCTGTACCGCAAGGCGCGCGCCATTCCCGGCATCAAGAAGATCCTGATCGGCTCGGGCCTGCGCTACGATCTGGCCGTGCGTTCGCCGGAATACGTGAAGGAACTGGTCACCCACCACGTGGGCGGTCTCCTGAAAATCGCGCCGGAGCACACCGAGCAGGGCACGCTGTCGAAGATGATGAAGCCGGGCATCGGCGCCTACGACGAATTCAAGCGCCTGTTCGACAAGTATTCGCTGGAAGCGGGCAAGAAGCAGTACCTGATCCCGTATTTCATCGCCGCCCATCCGGGCAGCACGGATGAGGACATGCTGAACCTGGCCCTGTGGCTGAAGAAAAATAACTTCAAGCTCGACCAGGTGCAGACCTTCACGCCGACCCCGATGGCGATGGCGACGACCATGTACCACAGCCGCAAGAATCCGCTGCACAAGGTGACGGAAGACTCGGAAACCGTGGAGACCGCGCGCAGCGGCAAGATGCGCAAGGCCCATAAAGCCTTCCTGCGCTACCACCACCCGGAGAACTGGCCGATCCTGCGCGAAGCGCTGACCAAGATGGGTCGTGGCGACCTGATCGGCAACGGCGAGCGCCACCTGGTGCCGGCCTGGCATCCGTCGGAAGAGGGGGGATCAGGCGCGGTGCGCGAGACCGGCGCACGCCAGCAGCCCCCGCGCCAGACCGGTGCACGCCCGACCACGGCGCCGCAGGGCGAGCGCAAGCGCGGCACCGGCATGCCGCAGCCGCACCAGATCGCGGCAAATACGCGGCGCCAGCCGGAACGTGCCCAGGCCGGCGGCCGTGGCGCGCCCGCTGTGCTGGAGAAGAACCGGCCTTCGATCCTGTCGACCATCAAGTCCAAGCCGAAAGCCGGACGCTAATAAGCGTTCTGGAAAAGGTCCGGGCCAGCCACGCCGCCATGCGTGTGCTGGCCTTTTTCATGGCCGTTGCCTGTCGACGACATGCACATATCTTGCCGCCCCAAGCGTCGGGGGCATCGTCTAAATCTTTCAATCGTGCGTACAGGATGCGGGAAAATAGGTAATATAGTTCCTTTAGGAAACAGTTGTTGTGCATTTGATAGCGCCGCATCGAAAGCGAGCGGTGGCGGCAACGACGCTCCTGCAAGGAATGCGCAGTGATCGACACCCAAACTTTCATGCTGGTGCTTGGCATCGGCAACATCTCGTTTGCCCTGCTGATGGTCGCCTACATCCGCGACACCGCGCCCAGCCCCGGCCCGCGCATCTGGACCTGGGCGCGCGTGGTCGCGGGCGCCACCCAGCTGCTGGCCTTTGCCCGTCCACAGCTGGGCGTGCCGGCCCTGCTGCTGTTGGAGCCGATGGGCTGGATCGTCAGCCTCGCCCTCGAGGTGGCGGCCTATTGCACCTTCTTTGAATTCCGCAACTGGCAGCGCATCGTTTATCCGCTGGCCGGGCTGGCGCTGCTGCTGGCCTGTACCGCGCCACTGATGGGCGCGGGGTATGGCGAACTGATCGGGCTGATCGCCTGTGTGTTCGCGCTGTGCGCGATTGCAACCGCCTGCGTGCTGCTGCATCCCAAGCTGAAGAACCCGTCGCTGCTGCAGCGTATCATCGGCGTCAACGATGCCGTATTCGGCCTGGCGATCGCGGCCTGGGCGGTGGGCGCCTTCGTGCATGACGAGCTGAACCTCGCCAGCGCCGACGCCAGCCAGCTGGCGGCCTACGTGTCGGGCTATATGCTGATGATCGTGAACGGCTTCGGCTTCCTGCTGATATGCAAGCAGCGCAACGACGCCACCATGAAGCGGCTGGCCAGCACCGACGACCTGACCGGCTTGCTGAACCGGCGCGAATTTTTCGCCCGCGCCGACGCGGCGCGCATGCTGGCGCTGCGCCAGCGCCAGCCGATCGCGCTCCTGATGCTCGACATCGACCACTTCAAGCAGCTCAACGACCGTTTCGGCCACGCCACCGGCGACGAGGCGCTGCTGCTGTTCGCCCGCACCACGGGCGGCATCCTGCGCGAGCACGACATCCTGGGACGCATGGGCGGCGAGGAATTCGCGCTGGCGCTGCCGGGCACCGACCTGGCCGGCGCCAGGCAGGCCGCCGAACGCCTGCGCCAGGCGACGATGGGGATCCGCCTGCTCACCTGCGGCAACAACTACACGATGACGGTCAGCATCGGCCTGGTCGTGATCGAGCCCAACGAGGACCTGCCGGCGGCGCTGGCGCGCGCCGACCGCGGGCTGTATGCGGCCAAGCGCAATGGACGGAACCGGATCGAAGAGGGTGGGGCGGTCAGGCACGCAGCTTGAATTGCCGCTGCCAGGCCTGTAGGGTGGGCAGCTTTGCTGCCCACGCGGGGATAGTTGGCGGTGAAGGCAGCGCATTCGATGCCACGGCCGATCACCATTCGTGCGCGTAAACGAAAAAAGGGTCCGACGAATCGGACCCTTCTTTCTTGAAGCTGGCGGAGCGGACGGGACTCGAACCCGCGACCCCCGGCGTGACAGGCCGGTATTCTAACCAACTGAACTACCGCTCCAGTTTTTCGGTCTTGCGAAGACCACTACTAAGACAAGAAAAAAGGCCCGATTCATCGGACCCTTCTCTTTGAAGCTGGCGGAGCGGACGGGGCTCGCCCACGTTCCGCGGGCCGCGGATTCCCTTGCAAGGGAATCCCTTCTCGCCCAAATTCGTGTTCCCCGCAGGGGGAACACTCTTCTTCCTAAATGCTGGCGGAGCGGACGGGGCTCGAACCCGCGACCCCCGGCGTGACAGGCCGGTATTCTAACCAACTGAACTACCGCTCCGTTTTTTCTGATCGTTACTTCGATCGATACTCTGATCTGGTGGGCGCTGAGAGGGTCGAACTCCCGACCTAATCCTTGTAAGGGATCCGCTCTACCAACTGAGCTAAGCGCCCGCTCTCTTTTCAGAGTGTTCGTCTGACGTTTGTCACCACGTCCGAAGAGGCCCGAATCATAGCGTAAGGCTTCGAGATCGCGCAAGGGTTTTTCATAAAAATATGCAAAAGGCGTTCTGTCGGCGCGGCTGATCCGCATCGGTATCGCACCGCATGCGCCGTCATCAAGCGGCGCGGACGGTGAGCGATTCATACACCTTGGGTATGAAATTTGAATTTAACTTTTGATTACACCAACCTGACAAAGCACAAAGTCGTGCACGCCTGAGGGTTTTTTTATGCTTATCGAATAGGCAAATCTCTTGATCTATACATGAAGTAATTGATGTTGTAGACATGCCAATGAAGTTCAACCATATGTTATTTGGCGTACATACAAACTTTGCAAATAAACGATGTTTTTGTTAACTCAGCCATAAAAACCGTTGCGCGAACGCGTCAAACGCTTGGAAATTCCCTGCGCGCATATTTACTCAGGAGTAGTCTTTTGAAGCCGCCAGCAGAGGGCACCCCGGTAGGGAGATAACCGGGGAACCATAAAACAGGGCAGCTTTGCCCTGACGGAAAACTAACAGCAAAGGACGAAACATGAAGTCGACGCATTCGATCTATCCGAGCTTGTTGAAAGTCACTGCAGCACTGGCCATCGTCGTGGGTCCGCTCCACGCCTCGGCCGCCGTCCCCGATGCCGTTCCCGGCGCCGCCCCGGAAGCGCAATACATCCTGCATACCGATCGCATGATCGTGAAGTACAAGGACGCCAAGGTCGTCAACGGCCGCGCCTTCGTACCTGCCGTGACCGCGGCGCGCCAGGCGGCCGTCGACCGCGCCGGCCAGGATTTCGGCGCCAAGCTGGCTCCGATGCACAGCATCGCCACCGGCGCGCATGTGATGAAGCTGAACCGCAAGCTCTCGCTGACCGAAGCGGGTGCGCTGGCCAAGGAAATGATGGCGCGCGACCCGTCGATCGAATATGCCGAGCCGGACCGCATCATGACCAGGATGATGACGCCGAACGACCCGCGCTACACCGAGCAGTGGCACTACTATGAAGCGACCGGCGGCCTGCGCCTGCCGGCAGCCTGGGACAGCTCGACCGGGGCCGGCGTGCGCGTCGCCGTCATCGACACCGGCTACCGTCCACATGCCGACCTGTCGGGTCAGATCCTGGCCGGCTACGACTTCATCTCCGACACCGCCGTCGCCAACGACGGCAACGGCCGCGACAGCGACGCGTCCGATCCGGGCGACTGGGTCTCCGCCAGCGAATGCTACGCCGGCAACGCGGCATCGGGCTCGAGCTGGCACGGCACCCACGTGGCCGGCACCATCGCCGCCGCGACCAACAACGGCGTCGGCGTGGCCGGCGTCGCCTTCGGCGCCAAGATCGTGCCGGTGCGCGTGCTCGGCAAGTGCGGCGGCTACACCTCGGACATCGCCGACGCGATCGTCTGGTCCTCGGGCGGCAGCGTCAGCGGCGTACCGAACATCGCGGCCCGCGCCCAGGTGATCAACATGTCGCTGGGCGGCAGCGGTTCCTGCGACACTACCACCCAGAACGCGATCAACAGCGCCCGTTCGCGCGGCACCGTCGTGATCGTCGCGGCTGGTAACGAAAACCAGAACGCCTCGAACTCGAACCCGGCCAACTGCTCGGGCGTCGTGACCGTGGCTGCGACCACCCGCGCCGGCGGCAAGGCTTCGTACTCGAACTACGGCACCGTGGTCGACGTGGCGGCGCCGGGCGGCGGCACCGGTGGCAGTATCCTGTCGACCCTGAACAGCGGCACCAGCTCGCCGGGTTCCGACAGCTACGCCGGCTACCAGGGGACCTCGATGGCGACGCCGCACGTCGCCGGCGTGGCGGCCCTGATGCTGGCGAAGAACGCGGCGCTGACGCCCGACCAGATCGAGTCCAAGCTGAAGAGCACGGCACGCGCCTTCCCGGCGACCTGCTCGGGCTGCGGCACCGGTATCGTCGACGCGGCAGCAGCGGTGGCATCGGCCACCGGCACCACCCCGGCGCCGGGCCCGACCATCAGCGAAACCGAGTCGAACAACACGATCTCGACCGCGAACGCGATCAGCACCAGCGGCACGGTCGTCAACGGCACCATGAGCGCCAGCACCGACACCGACTACTTCGTGGTCCAGCTGCCGGCCGGCAAAACGCTCACGGCGACCATGACCCCAGGTTCGTCGACCGCCGACTACGACCTGTACATCTACAACAGCGCCGGCACCCAGCTGGCGCTGAGCGAAAAGAGCGCCGGCGCGGTCGACAGCGCTTCGGTGACGAACTCGACCACCGCTACCTCGGCACGCTATGTGCGCGTCAAGTACTACAGCGGCGGCACCGGTTCGACCAACGGCAAGTACACGCTGAGCCTGGGCTGGTAATTGCAGTAAAAACAGTCGAGTCCCAAGGGTGAAAGACGCGCGGCTTGCCGCGCGTCTTTTTTTGTTTCTTCGTAGGGTGGGCTCTCGAGCCCACGCGGTGATCGATAACGGCTCCGATGTCGGACTCGGTGATCTCGCTGCAAACCATCACCGCGTGGGCACAGCGTGCCCCCCCTACTTGCACCAAACCGCAATTGACGAGATACTGTACGGAATTACAGTAGTCGGCTCCCGCCGCCGCCCGAGTGAACGCCCCCGCACGTAAAATCATCCATTGCGATTGCGACTGCTTCTATGCGTCGGTCGAGATGCGCGACGATCCCTCGCTGCGCGGCCGGCCGCTCGCCGTCGGTGGGCGGCCGGACCAGCGCGGGGTGATCGCGACCTGTAATTACGAGGCGCGCCGCTACGGCATCCACTCGGCCATGGCCACTGCCCAGGCAATGAAACTGTGTCCGGACCTGCTGGTGATCCCGCCGGCAATGGAAAAGTACCGCATCGCGTCGCGCCAGATCATGGACATCTACCGCGACTACACGGAACTCGTCGAACCGCTGTCGCTGGACGAAGCCTATCTCGACGTGTCGAATTCGCCGCATTGCAAGGGCAGCGCGACCCTGATCGCGCAGGAAATCCGGCGCCGCATTGTCGAGACCGTCGGCATCACGGCGTCGGCCGGGGTGGCGCCAAATAAATTCGTGGCGAAGATCGCCAGCGACTGGAACAAGCCCGACGGCCTGTTCCTGGTGCGTCCGGAAGAGGTAGATGCTTTCGTTGCCGCACTGCCTGTGAAGAAGCTGCACGGCGTCGGCAAGGTCACGGCCGCCAAGATGAACAACCTGGGCCTGAAAACGTGCGCTGACCTGCGCGGCTGGAGCCTGCACAAGCTGCAGGAGCACTTCGGCAGCTTTGGCGCGCGTTTGCATGACCTGTGCCGGGGCATCGACTACCGCGAAGTGTCGCCCGAGCGCGAGCGCAAATCGGTCAGCACCGAGGAAACGTATACGCCCGACGTGCCGGACCTGGCGGGCTGCCTGGCCCTGTTGCCGGACCTGTATGAACATCTGCTGGGGCGCATCAAGCGCAACGGTGCCGAAAAATTCATCAATAAGCTGTTCGTGAAAATCAAATTCGCGGACTTCCAGCAGACCACGGTCGAGTGTGTCGGTTACGCGCCACATTTGCCGAGCTATGCGCGCCTGATGGAAATCGGCTGGCAGCGCGCCAGCCGCCCGGTCCGCCTGCTGGGCGTCGGTGTACGCCTGGGCGAGGCCGAACATGTCGAGCAGCTCAGCCTGTTTGACGAACACACAACACATTGAATTGTTGATGTTGCCTGCCAAAAATAGTGCGACATCAGCGTGTAAAATGTCGTTCCCCTGAAATACTGAGACAACAGAAAGCAACTATGTGGTTCAAGAATCTTCAGATTTACCGCCTGCCCCAGAACTGGGCGTTCACCCCTGAACAAATGGAAGACGCGCTGCAGTCGCAGGCTTTCACGCCGGCCAGCAGCAATGAACTGCTGCGCCAGGGCTGGGATTCGCCGCGCGGCAACGGCAAGCTGGTCCACGTGGTCAACAAGCAGATGCTGATGATGCTGGGCACGGAAAAGAAACTGCTGCCGAGCTCGGTGATCAACCAGGTGGCCAAGGCCAAGGCGGCCGAACTGGAAGAGCAGCAGGGCTTCCCGCCGGGCAAGAAGGCGATGAAGGAATTGAAGGAACGCGTGGCCGACGAACTGCTGCCGCGCGCATTCTCGATCCGCAGCAATGTCTGGACCTGGATCGACCCGGTCAACGGCTGGCTGGTGATCGATGCCGCCAGCCCCTCGAAGGCCGACGACGTCATCAAGCTGCTGCTCAAGGCGGTCGACAAGCTGCCGCTGGAATCGCTGCGCGTGCAGCGCTCGCCGGTGGCCGTGATGACCGGCTGGCTCGAGTCGGACGAAGCGCCGTACAACTTCACGATCGACCAGGATACCGAACTGCGCGCCACCGGCGAAAGCCGCGCCGCCGTGCGCTACGTGAAGCACTCGCTGGACCCGGAAGACATCCGCCGCCACATCGCCTCGGGCAAGCAGTGCACCCGCCTGGCGATGACCTGGAACAGCCGCGTCTCGTTCGTGCTGACCGAATCGCTGGCGATCAAGGGCGTCAAGCCGCTGGATGTGATCAAGGAAGGCGAAACCGTCACCTACAGCGACGACGAGCGTTTCGATAACGACATCATGCTGATGACCGGTGAACTGGCCAAGATGCTGACCGACGTGGTCGAGGCGCTGGGCGGGGAAGCGAAGGCGTAAGGGTTCCGCGGCATTTGCCGAAGGGCGTAGGGTGGGCTCTCGAGCCCACGCGGTCGTGCTGACGCATACCACGACCGTCACCGTATCGACCGATCATCCGTCGTACCGCGTGGGCACAAGTGCCCACCCTACCAGAAGCAAAAAACGGACCCTCACGGGTCCGTTTTGCTTTACTGCCGAGGCAAACGCAGCTTACTTCGCCCCCACCTCCTCGCTGGTCGCCGGTTCTTCGCGCTTGCCGTCGGTATAGGTCGACCCTTGCCGGTTGTCGTGCGGCGCTGGTTTACCCGGCAGCGGCGGCAGGGCCTTGGCCTTCTCGAGGTCGATGCCGGCGATTTCCGCCACGCGGCGACCGTAGTCCTCGTCGCAATGCCACAGGTGCCACACCATGCGCAGCTGGATCGGTTCCGGGCACTGCTTCAGGTCGCCGCCGACGTTGTTGACCAGGTCGTCGCGTTCCCAGTCCTGGAAAGTACGGTAGCGGTCGCCGGCCTGCTTGTAGTCGGCGGCAGTCGAGGTGGTCTGGTAGCGGCCCAGGTGGCCTTCCACGTACTGGTGGTAGTCGCGCTGCGGTTGCGGCGCTTCCTGCATGCCGCCCATCAGGCTCGGCTCGTAGTTGATGTGCTTGTTCTCTCCGCCGTCGTCGACGTAATAGGTCATCTGGCCGTCGCGCTGGTTGGTCTTCGCGCGCGCCTTTTCCTGCGGCGCGTTGATCGGCAATTGCAGGTAGTTCGGGCCGACGCGGTAGCGCTGGGTGTCGGAGTAGGACAGGGTGCGGCCCTGCAGCATCTTGTCGTCCGAAAAATCGATGCCGTCGACCAGTACGCCGGTGCCAAAGGCCGACTGCTCGGTCTCGGCGAACACGTTGTCCGGGTTTTTATCCAGCACCATGCGGCCTACCGGCAGCAGCGGGAACTGGTCTTCCGGCCAGCGTTTGGTGTCGTCGAGCGGATCGAAGTCGAGCTCGGGATGCTCGCCGTCGGCCATGATCTGCACGCAGAATTCCCATTCCGGATAGTCACCGCGCTCGATCGCCTGGTACAGGTCGCGCGTGGCGTGGCTGGTGTCGTGGGCCTGGATCTCGGCCGCCTGCTGGGCGGTGAGGTTGCGCACGCCCTGGCGCGGCTGCCAGTGGAATTTCACGAGGTGGGCCACGCCCTCGTCGTTCACCAGTTTATAGGTGTTGACGCCGGAACCTTCCATTTCGCGGTAGTTGGCCGGGATGCCCCATGGGCTCTTGACCCAGGTAACCATGTGCAGCGATTCCGGGTGGTTCGCGATGAAGTCGTAGAAGCGCCAGGGTTCCTGCTGGTTGGTGACCGGGTCGGGCTTGAAGGCGTGGATCATGTCCGGGAACTTGATGGCGTCGCGGATGAAGAAGACCTTCAGGTTGTTGCCGACCAGGTCCCAGTTGCCCTCGACGGTTTTCAGTTTGACGGCAAAGCCGCGCGGATCGCGCGCCGTTTCCGGCGACTCCTTGGCGCCGATCACGGTCGAGAAACGTATGAACACGGGCGTCTGCACGCCGACCTCGGTCAGCACCTTGGCGCGGGTGTATTTGCTGGCCGGCTCGTCGCCGATCTTGCCGTAGGCTTCGAAATACCCGTGGGCGCCGGTGCCGCGCGCATGGACCACACGCTCGGGAATGCGCTCGCGGTCGAAGTGGGTGATTTTTTCGATGAATTGATAATTCTCGAGGGTTGCCGGACCGCGCTCGCCGACGGATCGCAGCGACTGGTTGTCGCGCACGGGATGACCCTGGCGGGTGGTCAGGATGGGACGGTCTGACATGAGAACTCTCCTCTGATTCATGGGAGAGAAAAGTATAGGAAGATATTCCGAAGGGGGGCGCGCTGCTGCCCTTCGGAATGTCCAGTCCGCCGGGGCCGGTCAGAGCGGCTGGAATACGCCGGCGGCGCGGTTTTTCGTGACGTTGTCCCAGCTAAATACCTGCCCGTTCATCGCCACGTAGACGCCGGGCGGCAGGGTTTGCGCCACGCCGCAGGCGAAGCCGAGGTTGAACAGGGCGTCCGAATTCGCGATCTCGTAGGGGATCATGGCGCCGGTCAGCACGATGGTCTTGTCGAGCTGGGCGCCGCCGAGCACGCCCGCGGTGTCGCGCATCGTGTCGGTGCCGTGGACGATGACGATCGCCTTCTCCGAGGCGGCCTGGCAGGAAGCCAATACGCGCTGGCGGTCGGGGTCCTGCATGTCGAGCGAATCGAGCAGCGGCAGCACTTCGAGCTCGACGGGAATGGTCATGCGGGCACGCGCGATGACAGCTGGCAAGTGGCTTTCGGCGAAGCCAAGCACACCGTTCAGCTCGTTGTAGTGTTTGTCGAAGGTACCGCCGGTGGCGATGAGTCGCAAAGTCATATCGGTTTGTAAAGGCAGTGAAAAAAGGTGGGTAATGATAGCCGCAAACGGTAGTGTATCCATATGTGACTGGGCTAGAATCGACCGAATCGGATGAGTAGACTGACCTTTTCCTCAGGCATTAACTAAGATAGAACATGAAAGCCGTTGCTCCAGGAACCGTTATTTTTCACCGTCATCGCGGATATGGCGTGATCACCCACGTCAACCTGCTGACCGGGTGGATTTCCGCGCGGTTCGGCAGCGAATCGCGCACGCTCGACCTGAACCTGTCGAGCGACGAAGTACAACATGCCGATGGCGAACCGATCCTGTTCCGCCGCACCCCGCCCGACCGCATGCCGCATGCGCGCCTGATGGCCGTGGTGCGCGAACTGCACAAGGCCGGCTACCAGAAGCTGTACCTGTATTCCTGGCCGAAACCTTCCGGCTTGCACTGGCGCTGGCACCTGTTCACCGGCCAGCGCAACTGGATGCAGCGCTCCTGGCGCGAAGGCTGGTATGGCTCGGGCGCCGACTACAACAACAATCCGGTGATGGGATGGGGAGATTCCCCAGGCGCCAGCACCGAGGAACTGATCCATGCGCTGGCGAAGTTCGACCCGCAGGGCCTGGCCCAGGCCCTGGGCCGCGACGACGACCACAGCGCCTGGTTCGCCGATGTTTGCGAGCTGCTGCTGCCGGGCTACATGTACAGCCTGAACATGGAGCGTCCCGCCGGCGGCGGCCTGGTCGAGGCGCCGCCGGTGCCCGTGGTGCCAGTACGCGCGGGCGTGAAACCGTATGCCGGTCCCGATATCGGCTGGCCGCCGGGCTGGGCAGGCTTGTGGACGGGTACGCACGTGATGCCGACGCGGCGCATCAACTTGACGGGCGAGCCGGAGCTGGGCTGACCTTACCAGTAGGGTGGGCACCTGTGCCCACGCGAAACTCCGCATTGCGTTAACCGCGTTGGGGAAGCAACCGCGGATCAATCGAAGCGCTTCCCACTGATCATTCGAGACTTTTCGCCAGCGCGGCTGTTGCGGAAGATAATGTGCCAACACCTTGCGGGCTTCCGCGTGGGCACGGGGTGCCCACCCTACGCCCTCCGCTCGACGTTACGTCTTTAACGCTTCCGGATTCAAAATATTCGTCGGCGTCCCCGCCGCGAAATTGGCGATGTTCTCGAACGCGGCCCGGAAATAAATTTCGTAGCTGTCCTGTTCGACGTAGCCCAGGTGCGGCGTGGCCAGCACGGTCGGGATACGCAGCAGGGGTGCATCCGGCGCCAGCGGCTCGCTGGTGAACACGTCCAGGGCCGCACTGCCGGGACAGCCGCGGCGCAGCGCTTCCTCGAGCGCGCCTTCTGCCACCAGTTCGGCCCGGCTCGTGTTCACGAACAAGGCGTCGGGCTTCATGCGGGCCAGGTCCTCGCCGGTGACGATGCCGCGCGTCGCGGGGCCCAGCCGCAGGTGCAGGCTCAGCACATCGGCTTCGGCAAAGAAGGCCGCGCGCGATGGCGCCGCGAGACAGCCGTCGGCCACCGCCGCGGCGCGGCTGGTCTCGCTTCCCCACACCATGACCTGCATCCCGAAGGCCTTGCCGTAGCCCGCCAGCATGCGGCCGATCTTGCCGTAGCCCCAGATCCCGAGCATGCGCCCATGCAGGACCCGGCCCAGGCCGTTCAGCTGCGGGTTGACCGAGGCCGTCTGCCAGCTCCCTTCCTTCAAATTGGTCGCATACGGCAGGATCTTGCGGCTGGCGGCCATGATCAGGGCCCAGGTCAGCTCGGCCGGCGCGATCGGCGAGCCGACGCCTTCGGCAATCGCGATGCCGCGCGCGCTGGCCGCCGCCACGTCCACATGCCCGCTGACCTTGCCCGTCTGCGAGATCAGTTTCAGATTCGGCAGCTTGTTCAGCAAGGCCGCCGGGAGTGCGGTGCGCTCCCGGATCAGGACCAGCGCATCGAAGCCGGCCAGCCGGATGGCGAGCTGGCCCACGCCGCGCGCCGAATTATTGAACACTTTGACCTCGTGACCGTCCAAAATTTTGTAACAGTCGAGACCCGGGACGACGTTCTGGTAGTCGTCAAGAATGGCAATTTTCATGGAAGTTGGCCGAAGTTATTGATGAGTACGTAAAGGAATAACACGATCTGGAGGAATCAAAGTAGCCCACTACTTTAGTCAACTATATTTCCTACATTTTTCCGGCCGAAGAGCTTGTGCATCGGTTTCAGGGGTGTACAATCGCCCGAATATTAAGGGTTTGACACCACCGTTTCTTATATCAGACCCGGCTGCACCGTTCCACTCGGCTCGCCAGGCGAGCTTGTCGACATGACCGCCGTACCGCCGCGCTCGCCCGAGCGAAGGGATTCACAACGCAGTCCCGGGCCCACGACGATCTGCCGTGCCGGGACAAGACCAGAATTCTTTATTGGCATTGGAGGTACTATGAACCAGCCCGTGATGGGCGGCGTCGCCGCACTGAACGTTCCAGCTTACATCAAACACCAAAAGCTCATCAATTGGGTCGCGGACATTGCCGCCCTGACGAAGCCTGACGCTATCTACTGGTGCGACGGTTCCGAGGAAGAGTACGATCGCCTGTGCGCACAGATGGTCGAAGCCGGTACGATGAAGCGCCTGAACCCGGAGAAGCGGCCGAATTCCTACCTGGCCCATTCCGATCCGTCGGACGTGGCGCGCGTGGAAGACCGCACCTTCATCTGCTCGGCGACCAAGGAACAGGCTGGTCCGACCAACAACTGGATGGACCCGGCCGAGATGCGCACGACCCTGAACGGCCTGTTCGACGGCTGCATGGCCGGCCGCACGATGTACGTGGTGCCGTTCTCGATGGGCCCGCTCGGTTCGCCGATCGCCCACATCGGCGTCGAGCTGTCCGATTCGCCGTACGTCGCCGTGAACATGCGCATCATGACGCGCATGGGCAAGGCCGTCTATGACGTGCTGGGCGAGAACGGCGAGTTCGTGCCGTGCGTGCACAGCGTCGGCATGCCGCTGGCCGCCGGCCAGCAGGACGTGCGCTGGCCGTGCAACAGCACCAAGTACATCGTCCACTATCCGGAAACCCGCGAGATCTGGTCCTTCGGTTCGGGCTACGGCGGCAACGCGCTGCTCGGCAAGAAGTGCTTCGCGCTGCGCATCGCCTCGAACATGGGCTACCAGGAAGCGCAGGCAGGCGGCACCGGCTGGCTGGCCGAACACATGCTGATCCTGGGCGTCGAGTCGCCGCAAGGTGACAAGAAATACGTCGCGGCCGCCTTCCCTTCGGCCTGCGGCAAGACCAACTTCGCCATGCTGATCCCGCCGACCTCCTTCAACGGCTGGAAGGTCACCACCATCGGCGACGACATTGCCTGGATCAAGCCGGGCGCGGACGGCAAGCTGTACGCGATCAACCCGGAAGCCGGCTACTTTGGCGTGGCCCCGGGCACCAACGACAAGACCAACTCGAACTGCATGTCCTCGCTGCGCGAGAACGTGATCTTCACCAACGTCGCGCTGACCGACGACGGCGACGTCTGGTGGGAAGGCATGACGAAAGAGGCCCCGGCGCACCTGATCGACTGGCAAGGTAAAGACTGGACCCCGGCGTCCGGCACCAAGGCCGCGCACCCGAACGCCCGCTTCACCGTGGCCGCCACCCAGAACCCGGTGATCGACCCGGCCTGGGACGATCCGGCCGGCGTGCCGATCTCGGCCTTCATCTTCGGCGGCCGCCGCTCGACCACGGTGCCGCTGGTGACCGAAGCGCGCGACTGGGTCGAAGGCGTCTACATGGCCGCGACCATGGGCTCGGAAACGACCGCCGCCGCCGCCGGCCAGATGGGCGTGGTGCGCCGCGACCCGCTCGCGATGCTGCCTTTCATCGGCTACAACATGAGCGACTACTTCCAGCACTGGCTGAACCTCGGCAAGAAAGTCGCCGAGAAGAACGCGGCCGCGCTGCCGAAGATCTTCTGCGTCAACTGGTTCCGCACGGACGAAGCCGGTAACTTCGTCTGGCCGGGCTATGGCGACAACATGCGCGTGCTGAAGTGGATCCTGGAGCGTACCGAAGGCCAGGCCGGCGGCAGCGAGCACCTGTTCGGCACCTCGCCGAACTACGGCGACCTGAACTGGGATGGCCTGGAGTTCACGCAAGAACAGTTCACCCAGATCACCTCGATCGACAAGGACGCCTGGCGCGAAGAACTGAAATTGCACAGCGAGCTGTTCGAGAAGCTGGCTTACCACCTGCCGCAGGAGCTGGTGGAGACCAAGGCCAAGCTGGAAAAGCAGCTGGCGCAGTAAGTTTCTGAGGAGGGGCGGCGCGTGTTGAGCGCCGTCACGTGAAAAAGGGCAGGGCCGTGTGGTCCTGCCCTTTTTTTATCAACATGTAGGGTGGGTTCTCGAACCCACCGCATGCTGCTGTTGCAAACCTGTGGACAGGTTATAGCTGCGCACCTGGCGTACCGCGTGGGTTCGAGAACCCACCCTACGTTATGACAGCACTGTCACTTCGGTCTTGTTTCCGCGATATCCATCGAACAAACGCCGGTGCCTGGCATACGACATCGCATCATTTCTCGTGTAATACCCCGCCACCCAGTCGAGCAGGAAGGGCAGTTTGCTCTGCTGCGCCTCCATCGACGCATACTTGTGCGGCTCCCACGGCCGCTTGCGGTTGTTCTCCAGGCACACGTCCAGCCCCGGATTCATGAACACCAGTTCCGAGCACCAGGGAAGCGCCGCTTCCACCAGGTCGCCGTAGCAGCCTTCCGCAATCCAGCCGGTATGCCTGTCGACGAAGGCCTGCAGGTCGGCGCGCACCTGTTCGGGCGCGCGCGGCACCGCGATTTGTCCTGGCTCCCAGACGATGGTGTCGAGGTCGAGATGCACCAGTCCATGTTGTGCGGCCAGGGCCTGCGCGCGATGCGACTTGCCCGAGTCCGAATTGCCCATGATGAGTACGCGCATGGCTTCTCCTTGCTCAGCCCAGACCGACGCCGCGCGCCATCGCGGCGGCAAGGATCGGGATCAGCGCGAACACGTGGATTTCCGCCAGCAGCACCCGGCGCAGCTTGCCCACTTCCTGCAGCGGGGGCACGAAGCGGACGTCGGCTTTGGCCGCCTTTTGCCAGGCCGCGATGCGCAGCGTCGGCTGGATCGACAGCAATCCGACCACGCCGAAGGCGGCGATCTTGGCCCAGAACACCGGATTGTGCAGGTAGAAATCCGGCCCCTTGGCGCCGTACCAGACACGGATGAAACCGGCGGCGAGGATCGCCAGCGCCAGCATGCCGTAGGCGGCATCGAAGCGCCCCAGCAGCCGCACCGTCTGCGCCGACATGGCGGCCGGACGCATCAGCGCCAGCTCGGCCGCCAGCACGGCCGCGATGCCGAAGACGATCAGGTGGTGGACGACGGCAAGCAGGAGGTCGCTCATGGTCAATATCCTGGACATTGAAGATATGCCAATGTCGTCGCGTATCTCTGCAGTGTCAAGACCGATGCGCTTCGCCATGCGCTGCGGCATGATGCGGAGACCCTATTTCCCGTTTTCAAACTGGCGCTCCCCGTTCCATGTGCGGTTTAGGCTCTTCCTGTTCCAATTCACCTGAGGAGGGCCGAGTCATGAAAACGACCATGAGGCAACTCGCTGCGACTTCTTTTGCCGTCCTGCTGGCGGGAGCGGCCGGGGCGGCCAGCGCGCAGGTCGGGGCGGCGAAGGAAGCCGGCACCCCGGGCACCACGCGCCAGCAGAAGGAAATGAAAAAAGGCATGGAACACGTCGAGAAGGCGGTGCGCGTGGTGCACCAGATGCAGGCAACGCCGGAAATGCGTGCGCTGCTGCAGCGTTCGAAAGGCGTGTTCGTGGTGCCCGACTACGGCACCGCGGCCCTGGGCATCGGCGCACGCGGCGGCGCCGGCGTGCTGCTGGTGCGTAACGGCGAGACCTGGGGCAGCCCGGCCTTTTATAACTTCGGCGGCGTCAGCATCGGCGCCCAGGCCGGCGCCGAAGCCGGCGCGATTGCCTTCGTGCTGAACGACCAGAAGGCCATGAACAGCTTCATGCAGAACAACAAGTTCTCGCTGAATGCCGACGCCGGCCTGACGGTGGTGGACTGGTCGAAGAAAGGGACTGGCGCTGCCGGCTGGGGCAACATCACCGCCTGGTCGAACACCGAAGGGCTGTTCGGCGGCGCGGCCGTCGGCGTCGACGACGTCGACTACGACGAGGACGAAACCTCGGGCTACTACGGCCGCCAGGTGGCGGCGCGCGACGTCCTCGGCGGGAAGGTCACGAATCCCCATGCCGCCGAGCTGCGCCAGGCCCTGGCGAGTGCCTCCAGCGGCAAGGGCGCGTCCAGCACGGGCAGCAGCGCAACGGCCGGCACCAAGTCCGGCGACAAGCGCACCAAGGACGACGAGCGCAGCCGTTGAGCACGGCGGTCAAACGCACATATGTAGGGTGGGTTCTCGAACCCACCATGGCGCCGGCAGGCATGAGGCCGCAACCCTCGACAGCAGCGTATGCAGCCAGCCCGCCGGCCATGAAAAAAGCCCGGACCGCATTGCGGATCCGGGCTTGCTCTCATGCTGGCGCTCCCTTAGCGGCGCATCACGCGTTCAGCAGCGGCTTGAGGTACTTGCCGGTGACGCTGGCCGGGTTCTCGGCCACGTCTTCCGGCGTGCCGGTGGCGACGATGGTACCGCCGCCGGCGCCGCCTTCCGGACCCAGGTCGACGATCCAGTCCGCGGTCTTGATCACGTCCAGGTTGTGCTCGATGATGGCGAGCGTGTTGCCCTGGTCACGCAGGCGGTGGATGACCTTGAGCAGCAGGTCGATATCGGCGAAGTGCAGGCCGGTCGTCGGCTCGTCCAGGATGTACAGGGTACGCCCGGTATCGCGTTTCGACAGTTCCAGCGACAACTTGACGCGCTGCGCCTCGCCGCCCGACAGGGTGGTCGCGCTCTGGCCCAGCTTGATGTAGCCGAGGCCCACGTCCAGCAGGGTCTGCAGCTTGCGTGCGATCACCGGCACCGGCTTGAAGAACTCGTGCGCATCCTCGACCGTCATCTCCAGCACTTCGGTGATGTTCTTGCCCTTGTACTGCACTTCCAGCGTTTCGCGGTTGTAGCGCTTGCCGTGGCAGACGTCGCACGGCACGTACACGTCCGGCAGGAAGTGCATCTCGACCTTGATCACGCCGTCGCCCTGGCAGGCTTCGCAGCGGCCGCCCTTCACGTTGAACGAGAAACGGCCGGCGCTATAACCACGTTCCTTCGCAGTCGGCACCGTCGCGAACAAATCGCGGATCGGGGTGAACACGCCGGTGTAGGTCGCCGGGTTCGAACGCGGGGTGCGGCCGATCGGCGCCTGGTCGACCGAGATCACCTTGTCGAAGTGCTCGAGGCCGTGGATGGCGTCGTGCGGCGCCGGCTCGGTCTGCGAGCCGTACAGGTGGCGCGACAGCGCCGGATACAGGGTGTCGTTGATCAGCGTCGATTTACCCGAACCCGAGACGCCCGTCACGCAGGTCATCAGGCCGACCGGCAGCGTCAGGTTCGCCTTCTTCAGGTTGTTGCCGGTCGCGTTCGTGATCACGAGCTGGCGCTCCGGGTTGGCCGGGGTGCGCTTCTTCGGCACCTCGATCTTGCGCCGTCCGTCCAGGTACTGGGCGGTGAGCGAGTGCTCGTTCTTCATGATCTCTTCGAGCGAACCCTCGGCGATCACGGCGCCGCCGTGCACGCCCGCGCCCGGACCCATGTCGACGATGTAGTCGGCGGTGCGGATCGCATCCTCGTCGTGCTCGACCACCAGCACGCTGTTGCCGATGTCGCGCAGGTGCTTCAGGGTCGCGATCAGGCGGTCGTTGTCGCGCTGGTGCAGGCCGATCGACGGTTCGTCGAGCACGTACATGACGCCGGTCAGGCCGGAGCCGATCTGCGACGCCAGGCGGATACGCTGCGCCTCGCCGCCCGAGAGGGTATCGGCGCTGCGGTCGAGCGACAGGTAATCGAGGCCGACGTTGTTCAGGAACTTCAGGCGCGCGGTGATTTCCTTGATCACGCGCTCGGCGATATCCCTTTTGGCGCCGGTCAGTTCCAGCGACTCGAAGTAGTCCAGGGTCTCGCGCAGCGGACGGTCCGACACTTCATAGATCGCGCGCTGCTGGACGCCCTGGCCGATTTTCACGAAACGCGCCTCGGTGCGCAGGCGCGCGCCTTCGCAGGCCGGGCATTTCTTTTCGTTGATGAACTTGGCCAGCTCTTCCTTGACCGCCATCGAGTCGGTCTCGCGGTAGCGCCGCTGCAGGTTGTTTACCACGCCCTCGAAGGTGTGCTCGCGGATCACGGTGCGGCCGCGCTCGTTCACATAGGTGAACGGGATCGACGTTTTACCCGAACCGAACAGCACGGCTTCCTGGGCATTCTTCGGCAGCTTCTCGAACGGCGTATCCAGGTCGAAGTCGTAGTAGGCCGCCAGGTTCGACAGCATCTGGAAGTAGAACTGGTTGCGGCGATCCCAACCCTTCACCGCGCCCGAGGCCAGCGACAGGTTGGGGAAGGCGACGATGCGCTTCGGATCGAAGAACTCGATGTGACCCAGGCCGTCGCACTCCGAGCAGGCGCCCATCGGGTTGTTGAACGAGAACAGGCGCGGCTCGAGCTCCTGCAGCGAATAGCCGCAGACGTTGCAGGCGAACTTGTTCGAGAAGACGGTTTCCTTTTCGGTGTCCATCTCGAACGCGACGGCGCGGCCGTCGGCCAGGCGCAGCGCGGTTTCGAAGCTCTCGGCCACACGCTGCTTGATTTCCGGGTTCACCTTGACGCGGTCGATGACGACGTCGATCGAGTGCTTTTCCGTTTTCTTCAGCTTCGGCAGCTCGTCGATCTCGTAGATTTTCGCCGGGTTCACGCCGCTCTGGATGCGGAAGCGCACGAAACCCTGCGCCTGCATGGTCGCGAACAGGTCGCCGTGCTCGCCCTTGCGGCCGGCCACGACCGGCGCCAGGATCATCAGCTTCGTGCCTTCCGGCATGGCCAGCACGGCATCGACCATCTGCGAGACGGTCTGCGCGGCCAGTGGCTCGTGCGGGTGCTGTGGGCAATAGGGCGTGCCGACGCGCGCGTACAGCAGGCGCAGGTAGTCGTGGATCTCGGTCACGGTGCCGACCGTCGAACGCGGGTTGTGCGAGGTCGCCTTCTGCTCGATCGAGATCGCCGGCGACAGGCCTTCGATCAGGTCGACGTCCGGCTTTTCCATCAATTGCAGGAACTGGCGCGCGTAGGCCGACAGCGACTCGACGTAGCGGCGTTGACCCTCGGCGTACAGGGTGTCGAAGGCGAGCGAGGACTTGCCCGAGCCCGACAGGCCGGTGATGACGATCAGCTTGTTACGCGGCAGGTCGAGGTTGATGTTCTTCAGATTGTGCGTGCGGGCACCACGAATACGAATTTCTTCCATTAATTTTTGGCAGGCTTTCAATAAGTTTGTGCGGGCCGCGCACGATACTGTCGCGGTGAGCGGGCCAATCGAGGGGAATCTGCTAGTTTAGCCGTTTTTTGCTTCGGCTGTACGTTTATCCAGTGGTAGGTGTACCAGCGCTGGCAAGCTGATATGCCTTCCTGGCAAGCTCCACCGGATTCCCGTCCCTGGTGGGACGTATGTGTGCCGTTTCCGTCCAGGTTCAATGACAAACCGTTCAGAATCCGAAAATAAATTCTCGATTTCGCGACTGTTGCATGGCTGAGAAGCTTGCCGCGGACCGGTAGGGTGGGCGGCTGCGCCGCCCACGCGTTCAAGCACAACGTGCAAACCCCGGTCTTCCCGAACACGCAAATTTCGATTGATCTAGCGCAAAAAATCCACTTTTAGAACTGCCTGAGTGGCCCCATAATAGCGTGCTGCAGCACCCAGTTCCCTGGCGCTTAGTCTTTGTGCAGAGCCAGGGCTCACATCAATTCAAGGAGTCACACCATGGCATCAGTCAACAAGGTCATCATCGTCGGCAACCTGGGCCGCGATCCCGAAATCCGCTACATGCCGAGCGGCGATGCGATCGCGAACATCGCGGTTGCGACTTCGTACAAATCGAAAGACCGCAACACCGGCGAACAGAAAGAGCTGACCGAATGGCACCGCATCTCCTTCTTCGGCCGTCTCGCTGAAATCGTCGGCCAGTACCTGAAGAAAGGTTCCTCGGTCTACGTCGAAGGTCGCCTGCAGACCCGCAAGTACACGGATAAAGACGGCATCGAGCGCTATGCCACCGACATCATCGCCGAGAACATGCAGATGCTCGGCGGCCGCCAGGGCATGGGCGGCGGCAACGACATGGGCATGGACGACGGCGGCTACGACGCCCCGCAGCGTCCGGCCCCGCGCCAGGCCCCGCCTGCGCCGGCAGCCCGTCCGCAGCCGCAGCGCCCGGCGCCGAACTTCTCGGACATGGACGACGACATTCCGTTCTAAGCCAGTCCAGGCAATTCAAGCATGACAAAAGCCCTGCAAGCATTACTTGCGGGGCTTTTTTACAAGTCTGGCGAGTTGATTCCCTGCTCAAATTGTTCAATTAACTGCGCCGCCTTCTCAGGGCTGGCCAGGCGGTCGGGAAGCATGTGAGCGATCAAGCGCTCGCGCTTCGCCGTGTCATCGAGCACATCGAGGATGGCCCGGCGCGAGGACGCTTCCAGTATCAGTCGAGCGTCATGGCCGAGCAGCCTGGCTCCCGCCAGGCTCGGGTCGAACCCGCATGCTTCCAATGTGGAAAACGCTTCGCCATAGAGACGCTCGGCATTCCCGGCATCCGCATAGCAGCTCAACAGGAAAAATAAATCTTTGGCGTCCTTATTGTTGTCCAGGCCGCGGTCATTCCATGCGAGCAGCTTCAACACGGCGAGGCCGGGGATGGAAATTACCGGTACGACGAGCTTGTTTCCTACATCCACCTGCAATGCCGACTTCAAGGCCTCCGCGTAGCCTGTCACGTTCATGACAACGTCCATATCGGGTGGCCAGGCAATTTCCTTCGACTTGTGCTCGACGCCACCGAAAGGAATCAAATCCAGCGGATACGCATTGTTGAATTCCCACGGTTTATAGCGTAGAAGATGATTGCGGCCATCGGCGGATTCGAAGTCGCCGGTATCAAGCAGTTTTCGCTTGAGGGCATCGAAGGACGGCCAATCTTCCAGCGCAACTGCAAAATCGACGTCATGCGTTGCACGCTGTACCTCCAGCCCGAATACATGGGTCATCAGGACGTCGCGTGCGGTGGCACCGACAAGAAAATAGCTGAAGCCAAGATCCGTCGCGACAGCTTGCAATGTAGCGAGAATGGCCAGGATGTTCGGGTCGAGCGGACGCTCTGCTTTAACGATGTAGGTCATCCATGATCTCCGCTGCGATTTGTTTCGCCACCGTTAGATTGCGCGCATCGTGTGTGCCAAGCAGGTCTGCATAAATCAAGGGCAGCGGCACGGTCGGAGTCGACGTGGCGAAGCGATCCATGTTCCAGAATGCCTGGATGACTTCGATTGGGCCGGCAGGGTCCGCCTTCAACTTGAAATCGCTGACGAGTTCTCGCAACACGCGCTGCTCACTGATGTCGATATACAAAGTACAGCTTCCGGGCGTCAGATGACCGGTATGCATTGCTGCCGCTGGTTCGCCACCCCAGGCCGAGACGCCGTTTTCCGGAAACCAGCGACGACTGAACTCTGCTGGACTTGCCCCGCTGAACCGGTAGCTTTTGAGCTTTGGTTTCAATCGGCTCAAATAGCCTGTCGCCCATTCGCCCAACAGCAACTCAGGTGCGGCGATGACGCGCTTTCCGCCGGGCAGCGTCGCAATGAAACCCCTCGTCTCCAGTGTGTCGAATACCTTGCTGATAGCGCCGGTGGATACCATGACCGCAGGCGCGATTTCACGGTAAGGCGCATTCAGCATGGATGGGTCGGCCAGAAACGCAAACATCATCCTGAGCGCGGCCGGCGTGATGGTCGCCTGTTCCAGGGTGTTGCGGCTCAGGTCATGGGGGCGGCGGCCACTGATGTACACAAACAGGCCGGCACCGTTATCCAGATAGGCATTCCCGGCGGTATCGAGAAACTGCAGTCCCAACTCGCGGCACGCGCTTGCCAGTTCGTGGCTCAGGTATAAAGTAACCAGCAAGCCTTCCGGCTTGGCCAGGCCCCGGGTTTTCAGGTCCAGCAGCGCCGAACGGCGGTCGATCTTGTGTTTGACTTCGCAGACATACCGAAGTTGTTGTCCTGCTACCTCAAGAAGCACATCGGCATCCCATTGATGCGCTTTCTTGGGCAGGATTCTTCCATGCAGATCGAGGGTTTCCTCCAGCTCGGCGATCGCACGACCGATGAGATCAGCCTCTTCCAGCGTAGGTGAAAGCAAGGACAGTTTGTTCATGATTGCTCGATTTTTACGTAACGTGAACAAGTTTGAAGTATGAACACAAACCCTTCGTTGTTCAAGAAATATGTTTGTTCACGTCACGTGAAGGATACAGAAAAATGAACTCGGCCCCCCGGTTTGTCAACATCGTCGGACTATTCATCCTGCTAGTAGCCGGGGCATATTGCACTGCTAAGATCGTTCCACACCGCCGGTGTGAAGTTCTTTCCACGCTAAAAATGAAAGAAGAACGATGAAACTGACACTCAAGAAAATTGCGTTCGTACTGAGCCTGGGACTAGGCCTGGGCGTCTCGGCATCCGTTTCGGCCGGCAGCGTCGATTGCGAGACGCTGGCGCTGAAATGCGAGAGCGGCAACGCGTACGCCTGCCAGTTGTGGGACATCAACTGCTATTCCTACGAAGGCTGATCGCCACGAACAGCCGAGCCTAAGCCAGCGCCCGCCATGGACATGCCCGCCAGGGATCTGGCGGGCTTTTCTTTTTTTTAAACGAGATAAGCGAGACATTTTCGTTTCGCCCGCAGCCCTGCCATACGCTGGAAACGCGTGGCTGCAGTGGAGGCCGATGCTGTTGTTTCTCGCTGTAGTGAAACAGGCGTTCCCGGGCTGTGCAGTTGTCGGTCGAACAATTTTTATCAGATTCATGCTTTAATGCAATTTTCTAGTGCGTCAGAATATGGCGCCGATGGCGGAATAGAGGCGAACCGTTGTCGGTCCGCGACCGTCAATGGCATGTCTGCCCCTATCACTTCGTCACACCAAGAGAAAGCATGCACCAAACGATTTCCCTACTCATGTTGCTTCCGGCATTGATGTGCAGCGCGGCCACGGCAGGCCTTCCGCCGCTGCGCCACCAGGTGCCGATGAGGCATACCGCGCCGGATCCGCGGCAAGACCTGTACGAAAGCGCCCGCGCATATGAAAAAGGCGATGGGGTGGCCCAGGACTATTTTCAGGCGGCGCGCCTGTACCTCGCCGCGGCGGAGCAGGGCTATGCCGATGCACAGTCTAGTCTCGGCTTCCTGTACCAGAGCGGCCAGGGCGTGCTGCAGGACTTTGCGGAAGCAAGACGCTGGTACGGCAAGGCGGCGGAGCAGGGGAACGCGATAGCCCAGTACAACCTGGGAATCTTCTATCTCTTCGGCAGAGGCGTGCAGCAAGACTCGGCGCAAGCGTATGCCTGGTTCAGGAAATCGGCCGAGCAGGGCGACCCGGATGCGCAGAGCAAGGTCGCCTATGCACTCGAGCACGGCGCGGGCGTGGCGCCGGACCTGGCCGAAGCCGCCGCATGGTATCGCCTGGCCATCGCCCAGGGCGACCGCTACGCCCGGACCAACCTGGCCGCGATGTATCTCGACGGCCGCGGCGTGGCGCATGATCCGGTCCAGGCCGTGGCCCTGCTGCGGGAGGCGGTGCAACAGGACCATCCGCGCGCGCAGTATCTGCTGGCTGTCTGCTACGAGCGCGGCCAGGGACTGGCAAAGGACGAGGCGACGGCACTGCGTCTTTTCGAGCAGGCCGAACAGGGTGGACAGCAAGCGGCCACGCTGCGCCTGGTCCGGCTCCATCTCGACGGCGTCGGTGGTCCGGACCGGCAACGGCGGGCACGCGCGCGGCTGGCGCAGGCGGAAAAAGAAGGCGACGTGCGCATGCTGGGGCAGCTGGGGGAGCTGTATCAGGGCCAGCGCAAGCCGGCCCAGGCCGAAGAGCTGCTGCGGCGCGCGCTGGCGCTGGCCGGCCGTTCGCCCGGTACCGGCGCCGGGCTGGAGCAGGCCCTGCTTGGCTTGCTGGCCGAAAGCCTCGCGGATCAGCAGCGTTTCCAGGCGGCCCAGCCGTATTTCGAACGCGCACTCGCGCTGGCCGAACAGGATCCGGAGACCGAGCCGGCCCGGCGCTACGCGCGCTTGATCCAGCTGGGGCAGAACTTATATAACCAGTCGCAGTATGGCGGAGCCGAGACCGTCTACCGAAAAGCCTTGCAGCTGGCCGAGCAGGGCGCCGGGCTCGGCGACCCCGAGATCCTGGACGTGCTCAGGGGACTCAGCAAGGTTCATGAGAGTCTGGAGCAATTACCAGAGGCACAAATCATCCTGCAGCGCCAGCTGGCGCTGCTGGAGAAAATGAAGCGGGAACATACCTCCGACATGAGCAGCACCCTGGTGCAGCTGGCCTCGATTCACTCGTTGCAGGGAGACTTCAAGCGTGCCGAGGACCTGATCACGCAGGTGCTGGCCATTGCCGAGCAGCGCCAGGGCGCGCAGAGCAAGACCGTCGCCATACGCCTGAACGACCTGGCGGCGGTCTACCAGCAGCAGGGCCGGTTCGACGAGGCCGAGGCGTTGTTCAAGAAGGCGATCGCCATGTGGACCACCCTCGACGGCCAGGGCGGCATGGTGATGGCGGTTCTCCAGACTAACCTCGGCGGCCTGTACAAGGACATGGGCCGCTACCCGGAAGCGCAGGCCCTGTGCGCCCGTGCGCTCGCCTTGCGCGAGACGCTGCTGGAGCGGGACCATGTCGACCTGGCATACAGCCTGCACGAGTTGGGCGCGATCCTGGCCCGCCAGGACAAGCTGAAGCAGGCGCAGCCTTACCTGGAACGCGCGCTGGCGCTGCGCGAACGCCACCTGGGCGCCGGGCATTCGCAAACGGCCGCCAGCGCCTACGAGCTGGGTAGCCTTTACCTCGGGCAGGCGAACTACCGGGCGGCCGAGCCGCTGCTCCAGCGCGCGCTGGCGATCCGCACGAACCTGATGCTGGCGACCCATCCGCAGCTGCGCCAGGCGCGCGAAGGCCTGGCCTCGCTCTACGCCAAAACCGGGCGTGGTGATGATGCGGCGGCCCTGGCGGCCTGCACGGACTCGTGCGCACTGCCTGCGGCTGGCGGCGCCGCGCAGTGACGCCGCCGGCGCCGGTCGTCCACGACCGGCGTCCCTGCGGCGACGACCCTGGGCGGGCTAGCGCTCGCCCGGTGCCGGGCTGTTCACTTCTTCCTCGCCGATCGTGTACACGCCTCCGTCGGTCGCCCCGCTTTCCGCCTTGCGCGCACGCAGGTCGCGGTAGACGGCGGCGCGCATGATCAGCATCGACACCACCGGCGCCGTCATCAACAGGAAGCCGGAGATGATCACTTCGTGGATCACGAGCCGCGATTGTCCCACCGTGAAAAACACCATCGACGCGATCAAGAGGCAGCCGGCGCCGAGCGTGATCGTGATCGCCGGTCCGTGCATGCGCTGGTAGAAGGTGGGCAGGCGCAGCAGGCCCAGGGCGCCGATCAGGACGATGCTCGAACCCAGGATCAGCAGCAGGGACACGATCAATGCCGCCCAGCCGGGCAAATCGTCGACGCCGCTCATTCGATGATCTCCCCGCGCATCAGGAACTTGGCGATCGCGATGGTCGACACGAAGCCGATCAGCGCGATCAGGACCGCCACTTCGAAATAGACTTGCGTGCCGAAGCGGATGCCCAGCACCAGGGCCAGCAGCATGCCGGTCATCCACAAGGTATCGAGCGCCAGTGCGCGGTCGTGGGCCGAGGGGCCGCGCAGCAGGCGCAGGGCGCAAAACACCATTGCCAGCAGCACGCATACCAGCGCATAGCCGACGGATAACTCAAGCAGGGTCGCCACGGGCTGCCTCCGTTTCAAAAATCTCGATCAGGGGTTGTTCATAGCGCGTCTTGATGGTCTCGATCCACCAGGCTTCGTCGTGCAGGTCGAAGACGTGCAGGGAGAGTTCGTAGCGCTCGGGCAGGATCTCGACCCAGACCGTGCCTGGTGTCATGTTGATCAGGCAGGACAGCATCGCCAGCCCGTACGGGTCGGTGATCGTCAGCGGAATGCGGATGAACTGCGAATTGACCTGCTTGTAGTCGGCGAACAGGATGATGCGCGAGACGTTGAAGCAGGAACGCACGATCTCGACGCCGGCCATGCCCATCAGGCGGATGAAGGTCAGCGGCGCGCGCATGCGCGGGTAGCCCAGCGGCTGCAGGTTGCGCACCAGCAGCGGCACCACGATGCCGAGCAGGGCGCCGAGCAGGAGGTTGGCCGCGTCGGCGGTCTGGTTCAGCAGCAGCCACAGCACGCACAGCGTGAGCGACACCACGGGATGAGGCAGCCAGCGCTTCATGGCGCCTCCTTGGCCGGGCCCGGGCTCAAGCCTGGACCCGCGCTTGTGCTCGTGGTCGGTCCGGGCAGCGCCGGCTCGGTCAGCACGCGCTCGATGTAGGCGGCAGGACGGTGGATGTCGGCGCTGACGCGGTTCAGGAAATCGAACAGCGGGCGCGCCTGCACCGTCATCGCCATCGACAGCAGCAGCAGGGCCGTGATCGGCGCCACTTCCGACAGGTGCAGGCGCGGCGGCGTCACGACCGGCGTGGCCCAGAAGGTGCGCACGCCAAAGCGCAGCATCGAGATGATGGTGATCAGGCCGGAAGTGATGATCAGCGCCATCAGGGTCCAGCCGGCCGCGCCGACGGTGCCGGTGTCCGGATTGAGCAGCGCATGGAACATGCTGAACTTGGCGACGAAGCCCGACAGCGGCGGCAGGCCGGCGATCATCAGGGCGCAGGCGGCAAAGGCCACCGACAGGAAAGCCATCGCCGCCGGCACGCCCTTGCCGCGCGGCTCGCCGGGGGTATCGTCGGCTTCGTCCTCGTCGACGGCCCAGGCTTCCATCGTCAGCGCCAGCACCGACGCGGCCGGGGTGCGGATGCGGTCGATCAGTTCGACCAGGAGCAGGAAGGCGGCCACCGCGATGGTCGAGCCGAGCAGGTAGTACAGGCCCGCCGTGACCAGCGAAGGCTGGCCGTAGCCGATCACCGCCAGCAGGGTGCCGGAGGAGATGATGGCGCTGTAGCCGGCCATGCGCCCGGCGCTGTCGGTCGAGAGCATGCCGGCGGCGCCGAACACGATGGTCGCCAGGCCGCCCCAGAGCAGCGCGTCGAAGCCGAAGCCCGCGTTCGTCCCATCGGAGAACAGGAGCAGCCACAGGCGCAGGATGACGTAGGCGCCGACCTTGGTCATCAGCACCAGCATCGCGGCGACCGGCGGCGAGGCGGCGGCATAGGTGGTCGGCAGCCAGAAGCCCAGCGGCCACATCGCGGCCTTGACCAGGAAGGCCAGCACCAGCACCGTTACCCCGAGCTGCAGCAGGCCGCTGCTTTCGACCGGCATCGCGCCGATGCGTGCGGCGAGATCCGCCATGTTCAGGGTGCCGGTGGTGGCGTAGATCAGGGCGGTGCCGAGCAGGAACAGCAGGGCGGCGGCCAGGTTGACGGCGATGTACTGCATGCTGGCGCGCAGGCGCTCGGCGTTGTAGCCGTGCAGGACCAGGCCATAGGAGGCGGCCAGCATGACCTCGAAGAACACGAACAGGTTGAACAGGTCGTGCGTCAGGAAGGCGCCGTTGATCCCCATCAGCAGGAACTGGAACAGCGGGTGGAAGTGCACGCCGATCCGGCTCCAGCGCTGCATCGCGTAGTTCAGGGCGGCCAGGGCCAGCACGGCAGTCAGCAGCAGCATCAGTGCCGACAGGCGGTCGGCCATGAGCGCGATGCCGAACGGCGCGGCCCAGTTGGCGGCGAGGTAGACCCCGATACCGCCGGCCCAGGCCTGGCTGTCGGTCTGCTGCATCAGGAGCAGGGCCGTGATGAGCTGGCCCAGCACCGAGGCATAGCCGAGCGCGAACTTGAAACGGTGACGGCCTTGGGTAAACGGCGTCAGCACTGCGCCGCAGATCAGCGGCAGCAGGATCGGCACGATCACCAGGTGTTGCGGCAAACTCATACTTCAGGCTCCTCGCCGTCGACGTGGTCGGTACCGGTCAGGCCGCGCGCGCCGATCATCACCACCAGGTACAGGGCCGTGGTGGCGAAGCCGATCACGATGGCGGTCAGCACCAGCGCCTGCGGCAGCGGATCGGCCAGCGCGGACGGGTCGGGGGTGGTCCCGGGCGGCGTAAACGGCGGCTTGTCGAGCCAGACGCGGCCCATGATGAAAATAAACAGGTTGACGGCATAGGACATCAGCATCAGTCCCGTCAGCACCTGGAAGCTGCGCGGACGCAGCAGCAGCCAGATGCCGGAACCGAAGACGATGCCGATGGCCAGGGCAATGACGACTTCCATCAGGCAATCTCCTTGGTCGGGGGCATGGTGTGGCGGGTGGCACCCGGCGGCATGCGGTGGCTGCGCAGCGACTGGTGCGCCAGCGCCACCAGGATCAGCATGGTGGTGCCGACCACGACCAGGAACACGCCGAGGTCGAACACGAAGGCGCTCGGCACGTGGATTTCTCCCAGCAGCGGCAGGTCTAGGTGCGCGGTGTGGCTGGTCAGGAAGGGGTAGCCGAACAGCCAGGCGCCGAGGCCGGTGAGGCAGGCGGTCAGCAGCCCGAAGCCGATCCAGCGGTGCGGGCGCAGGCGCAGGTGCGACTCGACCCAGTCGGTGCCGGCCACCATGTACTGCACGATCAGGGCGGTGGCGAAGATCAGGCCGGCGACGAAGCCGCCGCCGGGCAGGTTATGGCCGCGCATGAAGAAGTAGACCGCGATCATGCCCATGAAGGGCAGCAGGAAGCGCAGGTAGACCGCCGGCACCATCAGGTAGCCGCTGCGCGCCTGCACCGCCGGCGCCTGGATCGCGGCGGGGTCGACGTCGCTGGCCTGCTGCACGGGAATGGCCACGCTCTCGGGCGCGGGACGGAAACGGCGCAGCAGCGCATACACGGTCAGCGCCACCGCCGACAGCACGGTGATCTCGCCCATGGTGTCGAAGCCGCGGAAGTCGACCAGCAGCACGTTCACCACGTTCGCGCCGCCGCCTTCGGGCAGGGCGCGCAGCAGGTAGAAATCGCTGATGGTCTTCGGCGGGGTGCTCGAGAGCAGCGCATAGGTGGCCGCCGCCAGGCCCAGGCCGCCGGCCGCGGCGATGATGCCGTCGCGCGCGCGGCGCAGCCAGGTACTGCGCGGCACGCGCGGCGCCAGCCCGGCCGGCGGCAGGCGTGGCGGCAGCCAGCGCAGGCCGAGCAGGATCAGCACCGTGGTCACGGTCTCGACCATCAATTGGGTGAGCGCGAGATCCGGCGCCGACAGCCACAGGAAGGTCAGGCTGACCACGACGCCGACGCCGCCGGCCAGGACCAGCGCCACCAGCCGGTGGTATTTCGCCTGCCAGGCGGCGCCCACGGCGCAGGCCGCGCCGATCAGCCAGAACATGGCGAACAGGATGTCGATGTCCGCCACCCCCGGCATGGAAAAGCTGGGGAGCGGGCGCACCAGCAGCAGCGGAATGGCCACCATGGCCGCCATCAGGACCAGCAGCTGCGGCTGCAGGCGCAGGGTGCCGGTGCGGCGCAGCAGCCAGGCCGAGGCGCCGTACAGGGCCAGCAGGGTGTTTTCGTAGGCCTGGGCGCCCTTGAAGCGGTGCAGCACCGGGACCCGGTCGCGCTCGGCCAGGGCGAAGCTGCGCCGCAGTACGATGTAGAACAGCAGGCCGCCGAGCAGGGCGACGATGCTCATCGCCAGCGGCAGGTTGAAGCCGTGCCAGATGCCGAGGTCGTACTCGGGCATGTTCGGCCCCAGCACCGAGTGCGCGGCGACGGCCAGCACGTCGCCGACCACGAGGTCGGGCAAGATGCCGACCGCGATGCACAGCACCACCAGGCATTCGACCGGGAAGCGCATCCAGCGCGGCGGCTCGTGCGGGTGGTGCGGCAGGTCGGTGGCCAGCGGCCCGAAGAAGACGCTGATGAAGCGCATCGAATAGGCGACGCTGAAGACCCCCATCGCCACCGCGGCATACGACATCCACCAGTCCTCGGTGCCGCCGACCAGGGTGGTCTCGGCGAAGAACATTTCCTTGGACAGGAAGCCGTTCAGCAGCGGCACGCCGGCCATCGCCGCGCTGGCGACGATCGCCAGCGCGGCCGTATAGGGCATGGCCCGCCGCAGCCCGCGCAGCAGGCGCATGTCGCGCGTGCCGGTCTCGTGGTCGATGATGCCGACCGCCATGAACAGCGAAGCCTTGAAGATCGCGTGGTTCATGGTGTGGAACACCGCCGCCACCACCGACAGCGGCGTGCCGATGCTCATCAGGACCGTGATCAGGCCGAGGTGGCTGATGGTCGAGTAGGCCAGCAGTCCCTTCATGTCGTGCTGGAAGATGGCGAAGAAGGAACCGATCAGCAGGGTGCAGACGCCGGCGCCGCCCACCAGCCAGGTCCAGGCTTCGGTGCCGGACAGGGCCGGCCACAGGCGGATCAGCAGGAACACGCCGGCCTTGACCATGGTGGCCGAGTGCAGGTAGGCCGACACCGGGGTCGGCGCGGCCATCGCGTGCGGCAGCCAGAAGTGGAAGGGGAACTGCGCGCTCTTGGTCAGCGCGCCCAGCACCACCAGCACCAGCGCCGTCAGGTACAGGTCGTGGGCGCGGATGCGTTCGCCCGCGGACAGGACCGCATCGAGGTCGTAGCTGCCGACGATGTGGCCGAGCACCAGGGCGCCCGCCAGCAGGCACAGGCCGCCGGTGGTGGTGACCGTGAAGGCCATGCGCGCGCCGCGCCGTGCATCGTTGCGGCTCTGCCAGTAGCCGATCAGGAGGAAGGAAGCCAGGCTGGTCAGTTCCCAGAACACCACCAGCTGGATCAGGTTGCCCGACAGGACCACGCCCAGCATCGCGCCCATGAAGGTGAGCATGTAGGCGAAGAAGCGCGCCACCGGGTCGCGCGGCGACATGTAGTAGCGTGCGTAGAGCAGCACCAGCAGGCCGATGCCGAGCACCATGATGGTGAATACCCAGGCCAGGCCGTCCATGCGCAGCACCAGGTCCAGGCCGAAGGCCGGCAGCCATTCGTAGTCGGTGCGCAGGACTTCGTGGGCGGCGACGTCG
The DNA here is from genome assembly GCF_042647645.1 of Massilia haematophila. Classification (NCBI taxonomy): domain Bacteria; kingdom Pseudomonadati; phylum Pseudomonadota; class Betaproteobacteria; order Burkholderiales; family Oxalobacteraceae; genus Massilia; species Massilia haematophila. The sequence goes on from NZ_JBHRVV010000001.1 coordinate 4,398,003, forward strand.
CCGAAACGGGAGATTGCCAGCGCCAGCGCCAGCGCGGTGGCGGTGGCTGCGGCGGCGAACGGGCGGTTGCGCGAGCCGTCCGGCATGCAGCCGGCGATGAAGGCGCCAATGAAGGGAAGGAGGATCAGGAGTTCGAGCATCGGCGTCACCCGGCCTGGCGCGGCGGGCGCATGCTACGGAACGTGGGGGGGTTATGTGTTTTCATCGGAAGCTTCTGTGCAGACTAATAAGGTATCGCAGTCCAGGCTACGCAACAGTTGCTCGCCCTTGCTACCAACGAATAATCGTAACATGCCAGCTTGTCCATGCAGCCCGAGAACGGCCAGGTCGACCCCGTGTTCGCGTACGTAACGGGCGATCGCGGCTTGCGGCGCGCCCGGCGCGCTGTCGATGACGACGCGTGCGCGCGCCTGCGGCGGCAGGCCGCAGGCGTCGAGAAAACGCTCGCCGCGTGGGCCCAGGTTGCCACCGACGCCGCCTGCGGGCGCGGCGTCGGCCAGCGCTTCCAGTCCCGCTTCGTGGGCGTGGAAGGCGATCAGCTGGGCCTCGGGAAACAGCCGTGCGGCGGTTGCGAGCGCCAGGCGCGCGGCGGCGGAAAAATCGGTCGGCACCAGGATGCGGCGGTAGGGCGCGCGGGCGCGCTGGCGCACCACCAGCAGCGGACGCCCCAGGCTGCGCGCGAGCCGTTCCACGGTCGAGCCGAGGAACATTTCGCCCAGGGTGTTGGCACGGGCTGCGCCGGCGATCACCAGGTCGCTGTCCATGCGCCCGGCCGCCTGCGCGATCGCCTCGGCGACGTCGCCGTCGGCGAAATGCAGGCTGACCGGGAAGCCGCAGCCGTCGAATTCGCGGGCGATGTCGCGCCGCGCATCGAACTCGGCCTCGGTGCTGGCTTCCGGCCCGGCCAGCCATTGCACCACTTCGGCCGGCACTTGCGGGCCTTCGCGCACGGTCAACAGCTCGAGCGCGGCCTGCCACTGCGCCGCGAGCTGCCTGGCGCGCTCGAGCGGACGGTCGCAGCGCGCACTCAGGTCGGTGGCGAGCAGTAATTTCTTTGGCAGTGAAGCATCCAGGCTGTCGTTCACGCAAACCTCCGCAGGACTGTCGAAATCTGCGCCACTGTACTGTTTTTACATGGATTGCGGCAACGCGTTAGCGAGGTGAAAGGTTTGCGGGCGCCGCTTGTTTTCGCTGGGAAAAAGCAAGAGAAAAGGGACGGCCAGGTTAGACATTTCAACAACTGTTGATAAGATAAAACAATTGTTGATGCAGGGGCGTGCGCGCGCTGAAAGCCGCCGTGCCGGGGCTCTTGCGCTTACCCGGACGCGGCGGTCGGCGCGAACACCGCAAGCCTACATGTCGACCTTCATGTCGAAGCCGCCGTAGATCATGCGCTTGCCGTCGAACGGCATGTTCTCGGGTTTCATGAACTCGGCCATGCGCGGATCCTTCATGACCTTGTCGTTGGCGGCGTCGCGCACTGCGCGCGAGGGATAGACGATCCAGGAAAAGACGACCACCTCGCCATCTTCCAGGTTCACGCTCTGCGGAAAGGAGGTCAGTTTGCCGGGCTGGACGTCGTCCGCGACGCATTCGCGGAACTCGGTCGCGCCGTGCTCGCGCCAGATGGCGGCGGCCGTCCTGGCCATGGCCAGGTAGGCGTCGAGCTTGTTTTTGGGAACGGGAATGACGAAACCATCGACGTAGGCCATGTGCTTCTCCTTGGATGAGGGAATTGTTCAGACTTCATCGAAGAGCAAAAAATCCTGCCGCCGGCTTCCGGCATGACCGGCGTCGAACCGGCGTGATTCAGCCCAGCGCCGCCTCGATCGCCGCGACCAGCGCCGGATCGTCCGGCTTCACGTCCGGCGCGAAGCGGGCGATCACCTTGCCCTCGCGGTCGACCAGGAATTTCTCGAAGTTCCACATCACGTCGGACGGGTTCTTCGGCGTCAAACCGTGCTGGGCCAGCTTGTCGGCGAACTGGCTGCCCTCGGCCTGGCGCGCCTGCGGCTGGGCCTGCACCAGTTCGCGGTACAGCGGGTGGCGTGCCTCGCGGTTGACCTCGACCTTCTCGAACATCGGGAAGCGCACGCCGTAGTTGCGCTGGCAGAAATCCGCGATCTCGGTCTCGCTGCCCGGCTCCTGGGCGCCGAAGTCGTTGCAGGGGAAGCCCAGCACGACCAGGCCGCGCTCCTCGTAGTGCTCGAACAGCTTTTCCAGGCCGGCGTATTGCGGCGTCAGTCCGCATTGCGAGGCGACGTTGACGATCAACATGACCTTGCCGCGGTAGTCGTTCAGCGAGGCGCTTTGGCCTTCGAGGCGGCGCAGGGGGATGTCGTACAGGTTGGCGCTCATGGGTCTGGCTCCCGGGTTGGCAAAAACGACATCCTACATCGTGCCGAAAAACCACGCTGGCGCTGCCGTGCCGTGCGCGCTACCCGCTGCCGCTTGACGGCGCCGGGCCGCCGTCTTATAAGCCTTGCTTCAGACAAACGTTGACCATGCACCAGCCTCCCGACAAAGCCGCCGCAGCACTCGACCGCGCACGCCGCCATGCGCGCCTGCTCGACGGCCTGCGTGCGTTCGTGCAGGCCGAGCGCGAGGCGGCCCAGGAAAAGCTGTTCGAGGTCTGGCGCCAGCCGCTGGCCGACCGCCTCGGCAAAGGCCTGAGCCAACGCTTCCTGAAGCTGGAAGCGGGACCCGAGCAGGGCACGCTGTGGGCCTATGTCGACGACGGCGAATCGCGCTTTCGCGAGGGCGACCTGGTCTGCCTGCACTGCGGCTCGCCGCTCACGTCGATGCTGGCGCGCGAAGCCGCGTTCGAGGCCGAGGACGAGGAACGCTGGCTGCTGCGCGTGCGCCATGCCGGCGCCGTGGTCAAGGCGGCGCAGGGCGCGCCCTGCTATGCCGACCCCGACGACTACGACCTGTCCAGGTACTACGACGAGGTCCTGGACGATATCGGCCAGACTATCCCGCCGTCGCGCGCGCACCGCTACCTGATGCCGCTCCTCGATGGGCGCATCAACGACGGCTTCGATCCGCGCGACTTCGAGGAAGCGGAAAGCCTGGCCCTGGCCGCGGGCCTGAACCCGGCCCAGGCCGAGGCGGTCGGCAAGATCGTCGCGGCCGAGCAGGTGGCCTGCATCCAGGGTCCGCCCGGCACGGGTAAAACGCGCGTGCTGGCGCTGGCGGCGCGATTGCTGGTCGAACGCGGCGAGCGCGTGCTGGTGACGTCGCATACCCACATGGCGATAAACAATGCGCTGAACAAGATCGCGGCGCAAGGCGTGAAGGTGGCAAAGATCGGCCGCGCCACCCAGGCGCTCGGCCTGGACGGCGTCACCGTGGCCGACAGTTTCGGCGAATGGCACGGCCGGCCCGAGGAAGGCTACGTGGTCGGCGCCACCCCGTTTGCCACCTGCACCTACCGGCTCGAGAATTGCGAGTTCGACACCGTCGTCTTCGACGAGGCCAGCCAGGTGACCCTGCCGCTGGCCCTGATGGCGATGCGGCGCGGCGCGCGCTTCGTCTTCATCGGCGACCAGAAGCAGTTGCCGCCGGTGCTGCTGGCGCGCTCGATTCTGGAGGATATTCCCGGCTCGATCTTCGCCAAGCTCACCCTGCACAACGTCGACAGCGTGATGCTGACCGATACCTACCGCCTGAACCGGGAGCTGGCTGCATGGCCGAGCAAATCCTTCTATGGCGGCCGCCTGCGCCCGGCCGGGCCGAACCGCGAGCGCAAGCTGGTGCTGAAGGATCGCCTCGACGCCGACCCGTTCGACGCGGTGCTGCGCGCGCCGGCCAGCGCCGTCTACATCCCCACGCGCGACCCGAGCGCGCGCAGCCGTAACCCGCATGAAGCGCAACTGGTGGCCTCGCTGTGCGCAGCCGCCATTGCCGGCGGCCTGGCGCCGCGCGAGATCGGCATCGTCACTCCGTTTCGCGCGCACGGCAGGACGGTGCGCCGGGCCCTGGCCGAACGCCTGGGCTGGCACACGGGGCGCGAGATCGTCGCCGACACCGTCGAGCGCATGCAGGGCCAGGAGCGCGAGCTGGTGATCCTCTCGCTCGCCACCGGCAACCTGCGCTTCCTGGCGGCGATCGCCGGCTTCTTCTTTCAGCCCGAGCGCCTGAACGTGTCGGTCACGCGCGCCATGACCAAGCTGGTCATCCTCGGCCCGGAACTGCCGCCCGATTTCCGCGCCCTCGACCCGGTGCTGGCCGACTGGCTCGCCCTGTACCGCAGCCTGCTGGCCCAGGCCCAGCGCATCGAGCTGTAGCGATGGCCCTGTTCATTCCCGAATGGACGCGCGCGTCCGGCCGCCAGTTGCAGCTCAAGCGCGTACTGAACGCGCTGGACGAGGCGACCGTGGTCCGCAAACCCTTGGGCGAGCATCTGGAGGCGCCCGAGCTCTTCGTCGAACACGGCGAGCGCGGCTGGCTCGCCTTGGCCCTGGTCGACACCCCGTTCGACGCGCTCGACGCCGGCCAGTTGTTCGCGAGCGAGGCGCGCGCCGCCTTCGAGGCGCGGCTGGCGGCCTGGCGCGCCGTGCTGCCGCCAGGCCTGCCCTTATTGGTGCTGCTGTGGGCCTGCAGCGAGGACGAGGCGCTGGCGCTGGCGCGCCAGCTCGGCGAGCAGTCGATGCTGCGCCTGCTCTCGCGCGAGCGCTTCCTGGAACGCGGCGCACCCGGCCTGGCGGCGCTGCAGCGTCCCATCGCCTCCGAAGAAGCGGATGCACTGCGCACGCGCTTCTTTCCCGAGTCGGCGATTCCGCTGGCGGTGGCGCGGCGTCGCTTCAGGCGCGACAACGCGGCCAGCCTGCCGGGGCTGTTCCTCGACGCCCAGCAGGAGTGGGCATCGAAACTCGACCTTGACGTGGACACTGCGTTACCGGAGGAGCAGGCGCAGACGGCGCACGACTTCGCGGTGCGCCTGGTGAACGGCGTCGCCGGCAGCGGCAAGACCCTGATCGCGCTGAGCCGCGCGCTGCTGCTGGCCGGGCTGTATCCGCGCGAGCGCGTGCTGATCCTGATCCACAACACGCCGATCGTGGCCGATATCCGCGAACGCCTGCACCGCGCGCGCGGCAGCCTGCCGGCCAATCTCGAGATCACGACCTATGCGAGCTGGGCGCACCGCCAGTGGCGCCGCCTGTACCGCATGCCGCTGTCGATGCCGGCCGACCCGGCCTGGCTGCCGGCGCTAGTGCGCAAGCTGCGCGCGCGCTGGCCGGAACTGAAACTGAGCGAAGCCCAGCTGATCGAGGAATTCGACTTCCTCAACGAGATGCTGGTCGCCAGCGCGCGCGAATACATGGACACCAGCCGCGCCGGCCGCGGCTTCGCCTTGCGGGCGAAGGAGCGTTTCGAGGTCTGGGAACTGTTCGAGGCGGTGACGGCCGCACTGCGCGACGAGGGCCTGCGCATGTGGAGCGCGGTAGCGACCGAGATCTGCCGTGCGCCGGAGCACGCGATGCTCGAGCGCTACGAGCACATCCTGGTCGACGAGGCCCAGTTCTTCGCGCCTTCGTGGTTCCACACGGTGAAGCTGGCGCTGCGTGCGCAGGGAAGGCTGTTCCTGTGCGCCGACCCGAACCAGGGCTTCATGAAGAGCCGTCTCAGCTGGCGCAATGCCGGGCTGGACGTGACCGGGCGCACCAAGAAGCTGCGCCGCTCCTACCGCACCACGCAGGCGATCCTGCACACGGCCGGTACGCTGCTGGCGCGCACGGTGCAGGCCGACCCCGAGCATTACCTGGAGCCCGATTTCGCCGGCATGGAAGCGGGCGCCGCGCCGATCCTGCTGCGCGTCGCCTCGCCCCAGGACGCGGTCGACCGCGCGGTGAACGAGATCGTGGCGCTGGCCGAACGCCACGCGCTGCCGCTGTCGAGTTTTCTCGTCATCTATGGCGGCGACACGCCCAAGCTGCTGCTGTACAAGCGCCTGTGCCGCGCCTTCGGCATGCGCCGCGTCTGGTGGCTGAACAAGGACAAGAAGACCCCGCCCGACGGCTACGGCCCGGACTACCTGCGCCTGGCCAACCTGGAAACGGCGACCGGGCTGGAAGGGGCGGTGGTGTTCCTGCTCGGGATGGACAATTTGCTGTTCGAGGGCGGCGAGGAGCGCGAGGCCGATGCGCGCAAGCTCTACATGGCGATGACGCGCGCGAGTCACCGGCTGGTGATGTTGAGCACGGGGGAGTTGCCGCCGGGTGCCGAGGCGCTGTTCCGCCTCGCCGCATGAACTACGCGCAGGGGCGAAGTGCGCGTCGGTGCCGGCGTGCATTGAACGCGTGGGCGGCGTTCACGCCGCGGGCTCACTGGGTTCATCGGTGGAGCCGTCCACCCTACCGCCCTGCGGCGGCGTTATCGAGTTCCGTCAGCTGCTTGATGCGGCGCGCGGTGAGCAGGGCGCGCCAGCCGGAACCGGGCACCTGCGGGTAGCGGATCGAGCCGAACAGCTCCATTGCGTCGCGGTAGGCGAGCCAGGCGCGCTGGGTTTTCTCGACCCCGGTCTTGCGGATCGCGCCCAGGTAGGAATGGCTTGCCGGGCGGGTCGCCATGAAGCGGCGGTAGACGGCGTCCATCTTGTGTTCCAGGCTGGCGAATTCCGCTTCCGAATGGCGCGGCACACGCCCCGCCTCGAAGTCGAGCACGTCGGCGACAAAGCTGTCGAGTTCGGCCGCCTGGGAGTCGATCTGCAGCGAGCGCGCGGCCGGGCTGCCGGTATCGGTCTCGTAGTCGACGCGGTGCTGGGCAAAATAATGCGCGGCCTTGCTCGCCATCTCCAGCCCCAGTTGCTCCTTGGCGCTCCAGTCGCGGGTGAGCGCCGCCAGTTCGCCGCTGCGCGACTTGTCGCGCTGGCGCTCGCGGATCGCGCCGCACTGGCCGCGCATCTCGGCGCTGACGACGTCGTCGCAGACGTCGACCTGGGCGCGGTCCTCGCCGCTGGCGCGGCGCCGCAGGTGCTGCACGCGGCTTTTCATCTCGTTGACCGGGCTCTGGATGCTGCAGGCGTATTTCGTGGCCAGATCAAAATTCGGCGTCATGCCGGCCCCGTTCGCGTACAGCATCATCAACACGCCGGAAGCATGCGTACGCACCGCGCATTCGCGCACCCGGCGCCAGTCGGCATCGCTGGCCTGCGGCAGGTGGAGCGTGTCGTAGTAGAGCGCGGACGCATCGCAGCGTTCGGATTCGGCAGGCGCCGGCTGGTGCTGGCGCGGCAGCTGCGCGTCGCGCACGCGCAGGCACTGGCGGTACCAGTCGGTCGAGCGCAGCACTTCAGGCGGCGCGCCGTAGACGTTGGGATAGGGCGCCGCGGCGGCCGCCTCCGCGGCCAGGAGCAGCGCCAGCAGCAAGGGCCGGATCGCATGGGGCATCGCGTTCTCCTAAAAGTTTCCGTTCGGAAGCTTTAACGCTACCGCGAGCGCAGAGACAAGGTGGTGACGTGGCGCAAGTGGAGCTGGCTCGGCGCTTCAAACGGTCAAGGTCGACGACGCTGCCAGCGCATCTGCTGCCGTGCAGCAAACCATGCTGTCGCCAAGCGGATTCGGCCTGGATTTGCCTGCGCAAACAAGCATTGTGTCGCGCCTTGTGCAAGCGTCCGTAACAGTCTTTTACACCTATTTCCTAAAAAATAGATTGTCTGCATGCAAGGGAAGAAACACCTTGTGTAGCCTTGCTAACAGTTAATTTTTCGACTGTGAACGCGACGCAACGTGCATAAATTTTTTCCGCGTGGAAAATGAAAAAGCACGTAGAGATGCGTAAAATTGCCTTCCATCAGCTTCCTGACGCCAACTTATTTTTCGGTTGGCGTTTGTTTTTTCTACTGCCGTTAGCAGTCAGTTACGAACGGCAGAGCGGTAAAAAATATTTCTTCCGGACGGAAACTTTTCTGGCCAGAACGAACTCTTAGGAAACACCTGCTAAGACAGGCTCTTACAAATCGATTCATACCAAATGCAAAACACTGTTCCAGCTGTTACCGCTCCGATCACCGCCACTGTCGCCGTCTCGCGCCGCAGCAAAGTTTTCGCGCAAGTACAACAACTCTCGCTGCCGGTGATGTTCACCCTGTTCGGCGTGATCATGGGTTCGTGGGCCGGCCGCATCCCGGCCATGGCCGCGCGCCTGAACATTTCGCATTCGTCCCTGTCGATGGTGCTGCTGTGCGGCGGTATCGGCGCCCTGCTGTCGTTCCCGGTCTCGTCCTTCCTGATGGGCCGTTTCGGCGCCCGCAAGACCATGCTGTACTCGGGCCTGGCCCTGCTGGCCGTGCTGGTCTCGATCGGCATCGCCCCGACCGTCCCGGCCGTGATGGTCGCCGTGCTGATGCTCGGCATTACCGCCAGCACCTATGACGTCGCCATGAACGCCGCCGCGAGCAAGCGCGAGAAGACCACCGGCAAGTCGGAAATGTCGATGCTGCACGGCCTGGCCTGCGCCGGCGGCCTGGCCGGCGCCACCCTGGGTAGCGTCATGGCCGGCATGAAAGTCGCCCCGGCGATTCACTTCATGATGGTGGCCGGTCCCCTGGCCGCGATCCTGTGGGCGGCTTCGCAGGTCCTGGACATCTCGGACGACGTCGAAAAGGTCGAGAAGAAGAAGTTCGCACTGCCGCGCGGTCCGCTGGCACTGCTGGGCCTGCTGGGCTTCCTGGGCTCGATGTCGGAAGGCTCGATCGCCGACTGGAGCGGCGTGTTCCTGAAAGAGCACTTCAACGCCACCGACGGCCTGGCGCCGCTGGCCCTGTCCTGCTTCTCGGTCATGATGCTGCTGTCGCGCCTGGTCGGCGACAAGCTGAAGATCCGCTTCGGCGCCCAGCGCCTGGTGACCATCGGCGCCGTCGTCTCGGCCATGGGCCTGTTCTTCGCGGTGCTGGCGCCGAGCGCCCACGCCGCCCTGGGTGGCTTCGCAATCGCCGGCCTGGGCCTGTCGCTGCTGTTCCCGTTCGTGTTCAGCGCCGCCGGCGCCCAGGGCCCGATCGCCTTGGCAGGCGTGGCCAGCATGGCCTACAGCGGCACCCTGATGGGTCCGCCGGTGATCGGCGCCATCGCCAGCCACGTCGGCATGCAGATGGCCATCGGCTACGTCGGCATCCTGTCGATCGTGATCGCCCTCGTTGCGAGCCGCACCAAGCTGCTGAAATAATTTCGCGCCCAACAGGGACCTCATGGCAGCGTTGCATCGTCTCGCCGTACTAGCGTACTGTCTTCGACGCTGCGTCTTGCCCTGAGGTCCCTGCTGGACGCTCATTAACTATCAGCCGGTCACTCGACCGGCGCCGCTTCTTTCAGCCACTGCCGTGGCGACACCCCCACCATCGTCGTGAACGCCCGCGTGAATGCGGGCGCGCTCGTATAGCCGGCCTCGGCACTGACCACCTTCACCGGCAAGCCCTTGCGCAGCAGGTTCTGCGCCAGCCCGATGCGCCAGCGGGTCAGGTATTCGCCGGGCGGCATGCCCACCACGTTGCGGAAGTGCTCGGTGAATCGGGCGCGCGACATGCAGGCCAGGCGCGCCAGCGACTCCAGCTGCCAGGGTTCCTGCGGCCGCTCGTGGATCGCGGCCAGGGCCAGCGACAGCTGGCGGTCGGCCAGGCCGGCGAGCAACCCCACCGACAGTTCTCCCTGCTCGAATTCGCGGCGCAGCATCTGGATCATTAGCACGTCGCACAGGCGGTCGAGGATCACGTCGCGTCCCTGGTTCGGGCTGGCGGCTTCCGTGAACAGCAGGTCGAGCGTCTGGCGCAGCGCGTCCATGCCGGCCAGCGGCTGGTACAGGCATTCGGGCAGGGCGCGCGCCAGCGGATTGGCGCCGCCGTCCTCGAAGCGGATGTGGGCGCACAGCAGGGTGGCGCTGGCGCCGTCCGGGACTTCCAGCGTGTGGGCGCTGCCGCGCGGGTAGAACACCATGGCCGGTTCGTCCACGCGCAGCGGCGCGGCGCCGTCGCGCCGGAAGATCGCCGGCCCGGAGCGCACCAGGTGCAGTTGTCCGGAGATGTCATCCTGGGGAAAGGCGTTGGCGTCGCAGAAGACGCCATTGAAAAATACTTGTGCGCGAAAGGAATAGCGGCCGACCAGCGAGGAGATCTTGTCCATAAGCTCCAATTTGACGATTTTGCTGGTCTATTCTGGACGATCTGTAAAGTTTTGAGAAGCGAATCGTGTGTTTTGTGTACAAAAAGGTGTGCTGCCGCCCGAATATTGCTGCGGCAGCGCGACGGATTCGCGTTTTTTGACGACGCGCTGCCAGGTGCTCAGGAATCCGGCCACAGGGCGCGGTGCAGGTCGGCCACCTGTTCCGGCGGCAGGCGCGGCACGCGTGCCGTCGTGAGCAGGCCGTTCTGCTCGTGCTCGACGTCGGTCAGCTGGGTGTAGCACAGCCCGGCCAGGAAGGGCAGCGAGGCCAGGCCCTGCATCAGCGTGCGGTAGCGCTGCGCCAGCTCGTCCTCGTTGCGCACGTTGCCGTAGTGGTCGTACAGGCGGTCGCGGCGCCGTTCCGGCCCTTCCGGCACCAGCAGGTAGCCGCCGACTTCGGAGAACACGATCGGCTGGCCGCGGTACTGGGCGCCGGCCAGGAACAGCTCGCGCGCCTTGTGCCACCCGGTGTCCGGCGGCAGCCCGGTGAGCAGGGTGCTGGCGTAGCGCTCCAGCAGCTTCTCGACCGGGTGCGAGTAATCGTGGATGGTGCAGATGTCGGTGACGTCGGTGTGCTGCCAGCCGTCGTTGTCGATTACCGGGCGGGTTGGATCCACCAGCCGCGTGCGCGCCACCATCCGCTCCAGGAAATCGTGCTGGTGCGGGTGGCGCGTCAGTTCGGGGAAGCCGAAGCTCTCGACCACCGGCACCCAGGCCACGATCGAGGGGTGGTTGGCGTCGCGCACGACGGCGCGCAGCCACTCGAGCTCGAGCCGCTCTTCCGACTCCTCGGACCAGGAGCGCGCGTTCGGCATCTCTTCCCACACCATCAGGCCCAGCACGTCGCACCAGTAGAGCCAGCGCTCGTGCTCGATCTTCTGGTGCTTGCGCACGCCGTTGAAGCCGAAGCGCCTGGCCCATTCGACGTCCGCGCGCAGCGCCTCGTCCGAGGGCGCGGCGAGCAGGGTGTCGGGCCAGTAACCCTGGTCGAGCGCCATCAGGAGGAAGGTGCGCTTGCCGTTCAGGTGGAAGAATCCGTCCTTCAGTTCGATCGAGCGCAGGCCGGTATAGGCCTCGACGCTGTCGATCGGCTGGCCGCGGTGCAGCAGGCGTACGCGCAGCTTGTACAGGTGCGGCGCGCTTGGAGACCAGGCCTGCGGGTCGGGCACCTGGGCGCACAGCGTCAGGCTGGCGCCGCGGCTGCCGGCGCGCGCCTGGACGCAGACGGTCTCGGAATCGAGCCCGTCCAGTACGTCGAGCTCGGCCTCCCAATCGCTGGCCGGGCCGTGCAGGTGCACCGTCAGCGCCAGCCTGCCGTCCGGATGGGATTCGGTGATGCGCAGGTGGTCGATGCGCAGCGCCGGCACCGGCTCCAGCCAGACGTTCTGCCAGATGCCGCTGGTGCAGTAGTAGTAGATCCGTACCGGCGTGCCCGAGGACGACTGCTTGCCGCGCGGCTGGTAGGGATCCTGGCGGTCCTCGGCGCGCACCGTGATGCGGTTGGCGCCGCTTTTCAGGTAGGGCGCGATGTCGAACGAGAACGGTACGTGGCCGCCGCGGTTGCGGCCGGCGACGCGGCCGTTGACCCAGACGTCGGCGCGGTAGTCGACCGCGCCGAAGTGCAGCAGCAGGGAGCCGTAGTCCCAGCCGTCGGGCACCTCGAAGCTGCGGCTGTACCACATGACCTCGTGGATGTCGCGGCTGCCGATGCCGGAAGCGTTCGATTGGTAGGGGAAGGGCGTCAGGATCCGCTGGGGCAGTGCGCGTCCGTCGAACCAGCGCTCGGCCATGCCGGCGTTGGCGTCGTCGAAAGCGAACTCCCACCAGCCGTCGAGACTTGCCCACTGCTGGCGCACCATCTGCGGGCGCGGATGATGGGCACGGGGGTCTTCGAAAGTGCGCATGATAGGGGTACGACCATGGAGGGGGAAGGGGACTGCATCTTGGTTTGCGCTCGCTTAAAGTACACTCCAACGCCGCAGAACTTTCAAGTCCCCCTCAGTCTCCAATGATGAGCCGAGCAAGGGCTCGCACGACGGAGACACGACGGAGGCGGCGATGGCACACAGGCTCGATGTACCCTCGATCATCGAATATCATGACGCTATCTTGCGCCTGTCCGCCGAAGGACGCGGGGTCCCTGTCGCGGTGGACGGCGCCTGGCCCGCGATCGCGGCGAACCACGAATTTAATGTCCTGCTGTGGCGAGAAGAAGACAAGGCCCGCCGGCGCGACGTCCCCGCCACCGACATCGCCGCCAACAAGCGCCACATCGACCGCTACAACCAGCAGCGCAACGACGCCGTCGAGGCCATCGACGAAGCGATCCTGGCGGCGCTGGCCGCGGTGGCGCCGGCGGCCGACGCCTGGCTGTCGAGCGAAACCGCCGGCGCCATGATCGACCGCCTGTCGATCCTCGCGCTGAAGATCCACCACATGGATGCCCAGACCCGGCGCGACGACGCCGGCAGCGCCCACGTGCAGGCCTGCGCCGCCCGCCTGCAGCGCCTGCGGCAGCAGCGCGCCGACCTCGGCGGCTGCCTCGAGCGCCTGCTGGTGGAAGCGCGTGCCGGGCGCGCCTATTTCAAGGTCTACCGCCAGTACAAGATGTACAACGACCCGGCGCTCAATCCCTACCTGTACGGCCAGCAGCAGGGCACCGGACGGTCCGCCCCATGAGCGCGGCGCACGAGGCCGTCGTCGACGTGCTGCTGCCCACCTGCGACCGGCCGGCGGCGCTGGCCGTCGCCCTCGGCGCGCTCGCGGCATCGAGCGGGCCGCGGCTGCGCATCGTCGTCTCCGACCAGTCCGAAGCGGCTGCGGCCTGCGAAGCGCCGGAGGTGCGGGCGGTGCTGCGCTACCTGCGTGCGCGCGGCGTCGACGTCGACATTGGCCGCCACCTGCCGCGGCGCGGCATGGCCGAGCAGCGCGCCTTCCTGCTGGCGCAGGCGCGCGCTCCCTGGTGCCTGTTCCTTGACGACGACGTCATCGTCGAACCGGACCTCGTCGCGCGGCTGCATGCGGCGCTCGTCGAGCAGGGCTGCGGCTTCGTCGGCAGCGCGGTGCACGGCCTGAGCTACCTGGGCCAGCTGCGCCCCGCGCAGGAGCAGGTCGACTTCTGGGACGGGCGGGTCGAACCCGAGACGGTACGGCCGGGCACGCCGGCGTGGGCGCGGCACCACCTGCACAGCGCAGCCAACCTGTTCCACGTGCAGTCGCGCCTGCGGGATGGACGCACGCGCCTGTACCGCGTGGCCTGGATCGGCGGCTGCGTGCTGTTCGATACCGCCAAGCTGCGCGCGGCGGGCGGCTTCGAGTTCTGGCGCCAGCTGCCGGAGGCGCATTGCGGCGAGGACGTGCTGGCCCAGCTGCGCGTGATGGAGCGCTACGGCGGCTGCGGCATCCTGCCCTCGGGTGCCTACCACATGGAGCTGCCGACCACGGTCGACAGGCGCGAGGTGGACGCGCCCTACTTCCTGCCGCATTTCCTGCTCGGGCCGGCGAGCGATGTGCACGGCGAGCGCGATGCCGCGGCGGTGCGCGACACGCACGCCATGGACGGAAACGGAGAGGGGCACCGATGAGCCTGTCTATCCCTTGCTCCGCTGCCCGGAGGCCTGGCCTGCGACAGGCTGCGCCCGCCGCGGCAGGCTGGTGGAACGGAAAGCCGTGCGCATGCGTTGACGCACGCATCGGCGCACGCGTCGGCGCACGCCTCGGCGCACACCTCGAATAATGCCTGCGATGACGCCAGGCCGTTACGCCAGCTTGCCCGGGGTGCGCAAGATCGCCGTCCTGCGGCCGAATGCGGTGGGCGACTTCGTCTTCGCCCTGCCGGCGCTGCATGCGCTGCGCGCCGCCTATCCCGAGGCCGAACTGGTGCTGTTGGGGCGCGACTGGCATGCCGCCTTCCTCGCCGGACGGCCCGGGCCGGTCGACCGCGTGGTGGTGGTGCCGCCGCTGCCCGGCATCGGACTGCCGGCCGACGCGCCCGGCCAGGCGATCGCGGATTTTGTCGGCGCGATGCGTGCCGAGAAGTTCGACATCGCCTGCCAGATGTATGGCGGTGGCAGATATGCGAACCCCCTGGTCGCGGCGTTCGGCGCGCGCCTGGCCGTCGGTGCGCGTGCCGAGGGCGCGCCCGCGCTCGAACGCTGGGTGCGCTACGCGGAACCGGCGAATCGCCGCCTCGCCCTGCTCGAGGTCGCCGCACTGGCCGGAGCGAATACCTTCTCGTTCGGGGACGCGCTCGGGAACGAGCTGGCGCTGACCGAGGCCGATCGCCATGCCGCGGCGGCCGTGCTGGCGCCGGAGCCGGGCGAGCGTCTCGTCGTGCTGCAGCCGGGCTCGACCGATCCGCGCCGCCGCTGGCCGGCACGCAGTTTCGCCCTGGTCGGCGATGCGCTGGCGCGCCTTGGCGCCCGCGTCGTCGTCAACGGCAGCGTTGACGAGGCGTCGCTGGCAGGCGAGCTGCTGGCCGCGATGGCGGAGCCGGCGCTCGACCTGTCCGGCCGGCTAGGCCTGGGCGGTTTGTGCGGACTGCTGGCGCGCGCCGCGCTCGTGGTGTCGAACGACACCGGGCCGCTGCACCTGGCGCTGGCGCTGGGCCGGCCCTGCGTCGGCGTGTTCTGGCTGACTAACCTGATCGACGGCGCGCCGCTGCGCCAGGGGCTGCTGCGTGTGGCGTTGGCGCTGCGGGTCGACTGCCCGGTCTGCGGCATGCCGAACCTGCGCAGCCGCTGCGCGCACGACGCCAGCTTCGTCGCCGACGTGCCGGCCGATGAGGTGATCGAGCTGGCCATGGCGGCGCTGCGCGATGCGTCATAAAGCAGCGCATGGCGAATCGTCATCGCTGGCGTGCAGGCTGCCTGGGAAGGTGCGGCGCACCTGGAGGCCAGCGCAGGCGCCTTCAAGGCTCGCGATCCGGGCGGGCCGGAAGCGCGCCGCTACCAGTACGGCCACAGCCCCGCCGTGCGTTGCCGGCTGGGATCGGTGCCGGCCAGCAGGGCGCGCGCGTGCTGGAGCACGGCGGTCGAACGCTGGGCATCCGGGTCCCAGATGCAGCGGTGGTTGTCGCGGTCGAGCGGCGCCCAGCGTGCGATGTCGGCCTTGCTGAAGATGACCACGCTTTTCACGCGCAGGCCGGCAGCGACGTGCGAGACGCCGGTATCGTTGCAGACCAGCAGGCGGGCATGCTTCATGAGCGCGGCCATGGCGCCGATCGAGATCGGTGCCGCCGCGTTGATCGCGCGCGCCTGCATGTGCTCCGCCACCTCGGCGGCCAGGCCCGCTTCGTCGGCGGAACCGGTCAGGACCACGTCGACGCCGAACTCGGCCGCCAGGTGGTCCGCCACCTCGGCGAACTTGCGCGGCGGCCAGCATTTGTCGCGCGTGCGCGCGCCGGGATGCACGCAGATATAGTTGCCGGGCTTGAGGCTGGCGGCGACGCCGCTTGCTTCCAGTTCCTGCCGGTCTTCGTGGGCGAGCGGGAATTCGAGATAATCTCCCACCGCGCTGGCGCCGAGGCGCTCGACCAGGCCGAGCAGGCGGCCCGATTCGGCGCCGACCTCGGGGTAGGGAAACAGTACCGTGCGCTCGCTGGCGACCGGTTCGCCCTGGCAGTGCCCGGCCATCGCGTAGGCGCCGAACCCGGCGACGATCTCGTTGGTGATCCCGCCATTGCCGTGCAGTTGCAGCGCCAGCGTGAACTTGCGCGCGCACATGTCGGCATAGAAGGGCGCCAGTTGCGCCTGCCGCACCGGTTGCTCCGGCAACAGCGGGTGGCCGGGAAAGGCGACGAAGTCGTCGATGTAGCTGCGAAAGCGCCTGGCGAACTGGCTGGCCCAGGGCAGTCCCGCCAGGGTGATGCGGGCCTTGGGGAGTGCCGTGCGCAACGCGCGCAGGGCCGGCACGGCGCACAGCATGTCGCCCAGCTGCAGGGCACGGAAGACCACGACGGATTCGATGTCGAGCCGGTGTAGAAGCGGACGGTGGTACACGGTTTCCTCCATCAGGTCGATTGTGCTTCGCCACGGCATTGCTGCTCAGGGTTTTGTGCGCCCGCCACATCGAAAGCGGGCTGCCGGCGCCTGTCGAATCTGCCTCCTAGTGCCCTGCTTCCTAGTGCCTTAGCAGCCGGTCGAGCACGTTGCGGGTGATGCGCTCGACCCGGCGGTCGCGCCCGTCGGCGAGCACTTGCGCCCAGTCGGTCGTGCCGGCCGAGAAGACGGTGCCGCCGCGTTCGTACACGCCCATGGTGGCCGCGTGCACGCCTTCGCCGGCGAGGTGGCGCTCGCGCGGTGGTAGTTCCTGCCAGCGCCGGTCGAGCGGGCAGGCCGCCAGCAGCTGGTAGCTGTCCGGCGTGCCGCACTCGTCGGCCCAGGCCGACAGCGTGGCCTGGCCGCTGTCGCGGTCGAAGGCGTCGAGCAGCGCACCGTCGCATTCGTAGCCCGCCAGCGGCGGCCAGGTATCCGCTCCAAAAGCTTCGCCGCGCCGCAAGCCGGTGCCGGCGAACACCCAGTGCTCGGGCTGCTGAACGACGAAGCCGGTCGTCTGGCGTGCGCCGTCCCACCAGCCGCCGCCGTGGCGGTAGCTGGCGCCGCTGAGGCCTTCCTCGGGCCTTCCCGCGCCGCTGGCGGGCCACCAGTGGTCGAAAGCGCCGCGCGCGCTGCCCTGGTGGCAGACCAGGGCCGTGCCTTGCTCGACCAGGTGCACGCGCCACCAGCACAGGTTGGCGGCAAAAAAGGCGACGTTGCCGCCGCCCGCGACGAAATCCTCGACGGCGTCGCGCGTCGGCGCGGTCCAGTATTCGTCGTGGCCGACCGACACCAGCAGCCGGTAGCGCAGCGGCAGCTCCGGATCGTCGTGGATGTCGAGGTCGGTGCAAAAGTCGGGCGCATAGCCCTGGCGCGCGAGCCAGCGGATGAAGCGCGCGTCCCAATGGGCAAAGGTCTGGCGCGCCGAGGCCGCGTCGTAATGGTCGGGCGCGCCCCAGGTCGGCCCGCCGATGCCGCCGCCGGGGCGCTGTAGCGACACCCGGGCGCCGGGCGGGTCGCTCGAGCGCGGCGGTTTGTCGTAGTAGCAGCCGCCGCCGCTGTGGTTGTAGGCGTGGTAGGTGGCCAGCGGCAATTTATAGAGCATGCCGCGCCCGCGCCGATGACCATGCGTCTTGGGTGCTGCGCGCACCACGAACAGCGCCGCGCCGGACTGCAGCGCCAGCGACGGCCCCTGCCTGCCCCGGGCTTCCTCCAGGTGGGCGATGTAGACCGCCGTGGGCCAGTGCGCCGGCACCGGGAATTCGTAGGCGGGCCAGCGCCAGTCGTCGCCGGCGCCGCGTTCGGGCGCGCGCTCGCCCGGCAGCCAGGCGGAACTGTGCATGGCCTGGAAGCCGTCGCGCCACAGATAAAAATGGACACGAAAGCGGCGGCTGTCGGTGGCCACGTGCAGCACCAGCCGCTCGCCCGGCTGCACGCTGGCGCGCGCCGGATATGCGCGGATCATTCCGGCAGCTCCGGTTCGACGCGCTTGCGCACCAGGTAGGGCGGCATCGCCAGCGCATGCAGCGGCAAGCGACGGAAGGTGGCGAGCGCCTGGGCCGGGGTTTCGACGATCGGTTCGTCCCTGCCGTTGAACGAGGTGTTCAGCAGCACCGGCACGCCGGTGCGCTCGGCAAAGCCGGACAGGAGCGCGCGCAGCAGCGGGTCGCCGTCCGTGCCCACGGTTTGCAGGCGGGCGGTGCCGTCCACATGGGTGATCGCCGGCACGGTGCGGGCGCGTTCCGGCCGCACGGGCGCCGCGAACTGCATGAAGGGCGAGGCGCCGGGCACGTCGAAGTAGTCGTGGGCGTGTTCTTCCAGCACCACCGGCGCCAGTGGGCGGAACCACTCCCTTTCCTTGACGCGCGCGTTGATCCAGTCGCGCACGTAGCCGCGCCGCGGGTCGCCCAGGATGCTGCGGTGCCCCAGCGCGCGCGGTCCGAATTCGCTGCGCCCCTGGTACAGCGCGACCACCTTGCGCGCGCACAGCAGGTCGAGCATGCGCGCGCACAGCGCGTCGCGGCCGTTCGGGCGCTCGACCACTAGGTCGGCGGCATCGGCCACGGCCTGCGTCACCGCCTCGTCGATGGCGGCGGGCAAGGGCGCCGGGCCGAGATAGTCGTGGCTCCAGCGGAAGTCGCAGCCCTGGCCCGCCAGTTCGGTCAAGCCGTACACCGCGCAGCCGAGCGCGGTGCCGGCGTCGCTCGGCGCTGGCGGGATGAAGACGCGCCGGAACGGCGTCTCGCGCAGCAGGCGCTCGTTGGCCGAGCAGTTCAGCGCGGTGCCGCCGGCGAAGCACAGCGCATCCATGCCGGTGGCCGCATGCAGCCAGCGCGCCACCGCCAGCAGCGCATCCTCGAAGGCGCGCTGGCCGGCCGCGGCCAGGTTGGCGCAGTCGGAAAAGCGCGCCTCGGGCGCGCCGTAGCGGAAGCGCCCGCGCTCGGCCAGCAGCGCACGCCAGGCCGGCGGAATCGCTACCCGGTAACCGTCGACCTCGAGCGGCGGCAGCGCCAGCACGCGCGCGTCGCCATGCGGCGCCAGGCCCATCACCTTGCCCTCGTTGCCTTCGCCGGGAAAGAGTGCCTGCGTCAGCAGGAAATAGAACATGCCCAGGCCGACGAGCCGGGTGTCATCACGGTCCCACAGCTGCTTGCCGATGCAGGTCACGCGTTCGCGGTTGGCGACGTAGAACGAGGACACTTCGCGCCAGTCGCCCGGCACGCCGGCCGCGCCATCCCAGTGTTCGGTGAAGTCCGCCACCGGACTGCCCTGGCCGTCGACGACCATGACTGCCGCTTCGCGAAACGGCGACGGGTGGAAGACGCTGTACAGGTGAGCCAGGTGGTGCGAGATGCGCGCGCGGCGGCAGTCCGGCGCCAGCACCAGGGTGTCCGCCAGCTCGGCCTCGTAGCTGGCCAGGGCCGCGATCTCGGCATCCGACGAGTAGCACTCGACCAGCACCTCGACCGGGCGCTCGAGGCCGGGCAGGGCGGGACGATAGTGCTGGCGCAGGTCGCCGGGCTTGCCCCAGTGGTGCTTGTGGCGGGTGAGCCTTTCCTTTTGAATCGCCCATGCCAGCTGGGAGCCGTGCATCAGGCAGATGCTGGCGTCCTGGGTACGGTTAATGCCGAGCACGACTGGGCCGAGCACGGCCGGGCCGAGGAAAGCAGGGGCGGAGGCATCGTTCATCGTCTTCTCCTGTATTTTTGTAGGGTGCTGTTTTGTAGCGATGGGGCGATCCAGCCCTACTTTGAGCACGATGAGCTGCCATTAGTTCGGTACGGTTTTTCGCGCGTGCGCGGGTCTGCGCATTTGCCTGCGCATGAAACCTGGCGCCGCCGCCGCGGTCTTAGGGTTTGGTTGACACTGGCAAGCGAGGACATCATGGCGCAAGCGAATCCGGCCGGGGCCGGCCAGCCGACGCCGCAGGGCGAGGGGCCATCGCCGGACGGCCGCGCGGGCGGCGGCACGCAATTCCTGCTGCAAGCGATGCAGGATGCACTGGCGGAAATCCAGGTCTGCGAACTGGCGATCGAAAAATCCGGCAACGACGAGGTCAAGACCTTTGCCCAGGCGATGGTCGACGAGCATGGCCGCATGGGCCGCGACATCGAGCAGCTTGCCCGGCGCAAGGGCCTGGGCGCGCCGCAGGATTTGCGGCCCGAGCAGGAAATGACGGTCGAAGAATTGTCGAGCCTGTCGGGACGGGATTTCGAGCAGCGCTGGATCCAGTACAACATCGACGCCCACGAGCGCGACATCAAGGTCTTCCGCCACTACGCGGGCGAAGAGCCCGATCCCGACATCCGCACGCTGGCGACGACGATGGGCGAGACCCTGGCCGAGCACCTCAAGATGGCGCACGAGCTCGGCAAGAAACTGGCGCAGTCCTGAAGGAGGCGCAGGCACGCGCGCGGCGCTCGCGGTATGATGGGACACCCTCTCATCCGTGATAGAACGTATGCTGCACACGCCCCCGACCTTCACGCCGCTGATGGCGCCGCAAGCCCATCCCGACCCGCTCACTTTCCTGTTCCACCACGGCCGCCTGCTGGTGCGCGAAGCCGACCTCGCGCTGCCCGACGCCGCCACGCTGTCCGCGCTCGACCTCGATCCGGCGCTGCTGCAGCCGGTCGGCCTGCTGGGCGAGCGCTATTGCCAGGCCGG
Organism: Massilia haematophila; assembly: GCF_042647645.1. Classification (NCBI taxonomy): domain Bacteria; kingdom Pseudomonadati; phylum Pseudomonadota; class Betaproteobacteria; order Burkholderiales; family Oxalobacteraceae; genus Massilia; species Massilia haematophila. The sequence goes on from NZ_JBHRVV010000001.1 coordinate 4,418,359, forward strand.
CTGGAGCGAACGCGAGGAGGCGCCGCCGGGCTACGCCTGGCGCGGCCTGCGTTCGCTGTTCTTCGGCGACATGGACGAAGCGACGATGGGCGTGGCCGGACGCGCGGCCCAGATCGCCGAATGGGCGCGCACCCACCGCTACTGCGGCGCCTGTGCCCATCCGATGGAACGCCTGTGGCACGAGCGCAGTTTCAAATGCACCCACTGCGGCCACCTGGCTTACCCGCGCATTTCGCCGGCGATGATGGTCCTGATCAAGAACGGCGACAAGGTGCTGCTGGCGCTGCACCACGCATCGGCGGCGAAGCGCTTCACGCCGCTGGCCGGTTTCCTGGAGGCGGGCGAATCGATCGAGGAAGCGATCCACCGCGAGGTCTACGAAGAGGTCGGTTTGCGGGTGACCAACCTGCGCTATTTCGCCAGCCAGTCATGGCCCTTCCCGCATTCGCTGATGATCGCCTTCACCGCCGACTATGCCGGCGGCGAGATCCGCATCGACACGAGCGAAATCGCCGAGGCGCGCTGGTTCGGCCCGGATGACGAATGGCCGGAGCGCGTGCCGCACATCTCGGTGTCGAGCGTGCTAGTCGACGCGCACCGGCCGCCCGGGCGCTAAGAGTGCCTGACAGCCCCCTCATGGCGGCGTTGCGTTGTCTCGCCGTACGCTCGTACTGTCTTCGACAACGCGCCTTGCCCTAAGGGGGCTGTCAGGCGCTCTGGGTTCCGGGTTAGGCCTCGCCCGAAGTGGCGGGCAGGGCCGGCGTGGCGCGCACCACCGCCACCGTCGACGTCACCATGGCCGGCGCCGCCGGCGTCATTGAGGCGGCTGCGATCGCCGTTTCCTGCGGACGCGCCCCGGTGCCGCGCAGTTGCACCGCGCGCTGCAGCAAATCGAACCAGAACGGCGCGCCGAACAGCGTGGTCGAGGCCGTGATCAGCCAGCCGGCCGCCTGCAGGGCAAAGGCGGCATCCAGTACCGGCGGGAAGCTTTCCCAGCCGATCGGCAAGGCCCACAACTGACGCAGGGTCTCGGCGTCGAGCGCGCCCGACGCCCCGCCGATATGGGCCGCCAGCTGGGGCTGCTGCCAGAGGGTGCGGAACAGGTTGATGCTGTCGATGTTGAACAGGATCGCCAGCAGCAGCGAGAGCAGCAGGGAAATCAAGAGCTGGCGCCGTTTATAGGCGCCCGATACCCGCTCCATCGCGTTGTCGAACCAGCCGGCCACCAGCAACTGAAAACGCTCCAGGTCGCCGGCCGCGCGCGCATGCAGGGCGTGCAGGGCGCGCCGTACCTGCGGGTCGCGGATGGCGTCGATGTCCGCGCCGAGGCGCGCGAAGTCGCCCGGGACCTTCTGGATGCTGTCGATCAGGGCGATCGCGAAGTGCGCCGGTTCGATGTAGGATGGGCGCGCCGCGAGATGGCGCTCGTCGACCGGGCTGCCGTCGCTGTGCGGATTGACCAGCGGATGGGCGTACACCATCTGGGCCAGCGCATCGAAGCGCGGGTCGTTGAGCATGCTTTTAATGCCTGCCAATAAGGTGTTGGCGCGTAGCCGGAACGCCGCCGCCAGCGCCTCCTGCAAGGTGGCGACGATCAGCGCCACCGTGCCGTAACAGAACGTCAATCCGATTGCCACTTCGAGTACCGAGCTTCCGAACATAGGCCGCCTCCTGTCGCATGAGAACCTGTCCACGCTAGCGCATCGGCGCAACAGATGAGTCTGCTTTGCTCAAGAAATCAGCAGGCTTCGGAAGCCTCCCCGCATTTTCTATATACTGACGGCAATCGTATTTTTAGGGTTGAACATGTCTGACAAAGAAGCATTCACTGAACACGACTGGCGCCGACTGCTGGCCAGCCTTGGTGAAGATCCGAACCGTCCAGGCCTGCACGAAACGCCGGCGCGCGTCGCCAAAGCCTGGAAACACTGGACCTCGGGCTACGACCAGGATCCGGTCGCCGTCCTCAAGGCCTTCGAAGACGGAGCCGAGCAGTACAACGAACTGATCGTGGTGCGCGGCATTCCGGTCTACAGCCACTGCGAGCACCACCTGGCGCCCTTCTTCGGCAAGGCGACCATCGGCTATCTGCCGAACGGCAAGATCGTCGGCCTGTCGAAGCTGACCCGCCTGGTCGACATCTTCTCCAAGCGCCTGCAGGTGCAGGAACGCATGACGATGCAGATCGCCAATGCGCTGATGGAAGTGCTCGAGCCGAAGGCGGTGGGCGTGGTCGTCAAGTGCCGCCACATGTGCATGGAAAGCCGCGGCATCCGTACCCAGGGCGAGGAAACCATCACCTCGTGCATGCTGGGCGAATTGCAGCCGAACCTGGCGCTGCGCACCGAGTTCCTCTCGCTGGCGCGCGACTAAAGCGCGCCTGACAATTCCCCCTATGGCAGCGTTGCATCGTCTCGCCGTACGCGCGTACTGTCATCGCCGATGCGCCTTGCCCTAGGGGTTTTGTTAGACGCGCCAAAAGCCTGTTCCGGCGGGCCATGACGGCCCGTCGGGAACCTGTTCATTAACTTCGCCCTCAAAGGAGTTTTAGGGGGCGAACGATGGCTCGGTCTGAATTCCCCAGCGACATTCCGCGCGAGCAGTTCGAGCGCGTGCGTGGCATGCTCGAAGCGGCGCGCCGCAAGACGCGCCCCCGCAAGCACGACCTGTACGACGTCTATTGCGCGGTCCTGTATTTCCTGCACACGGGCGCCGCATGGCGCAGCCTGCCGCGCGAGTTTCCGCCCTGGCGCACCGTGCACGAATACTTCACGCAGTGGACGATGTTGCGCGACGGCGGACGCTCCCTGCTCGAACAGACGCTCGAGACGCTCGGGCGCGATGTCGAGCTGGCCCAGCTGCACCGCCTGATGCGGCCGCGCTGACAGGGCGGGCGTCCCATCGCAGCGTGGAAGTGCCGCAACAGTGGCACCCATACACTGATCCCGGGTATCGGCTCTACTGTCGAGCCCGGCTTTGTCACATTCTGTTGCGATTTCAAATCGTGCGCACTGGGCGGCTGAGCTAAGCTGGGTTATTGTTGTTTTTTCATCCCGGCCGCCCGATGTTCGACCAATTGAACCAATACCTGTTCGCGATCTTTAATTCTTCCCCTGGTCTGGACGGCTGGCGCCTGCATGGGGCCATCTTCGCCGCCGAATGGCTGATCATGATCGTGCCGCTGGGGCTGGTGCTGATGTGGATGAATGGCGATACCGCCCAGCGCGAAGCCGCCGTGCGTACCTTCCTGGCCGCCGTGATCGCGCTGACGATCAACAAGCTGATCGGCCTGGCATGGACCCACCCGCGCCCCTTCGTGGCCGAGATCGGCCATACTTTCATGTATCACGCGCCCGACAGTTCCTTCCCGAGCGACCACGGCACCAGCATGTTCTCGGTGGCGCTGGGCCTCCTGCTCGGCCCCTTGCGCGAGGCGCGCCGCTTCGGCGCCGCGCTGCTGCTGCTGGCCTTGCCGGTGGCCTGGGCCAGGGTATTCCTGGGCGTGCACTGGCCGCTGGACATGGTCGGGGCGCTGGTGGTGTCGACCTTTGCCGCGGTGCTGATCAACACGCGTCCTGGCCAGGCGCTGGCCGCGACGCTGGTGCCGCTGATGCAAACCGTGTACCGCCGGGTACTGGCGGCGCCGATCGCAAAGGGCTGGCTGCGTCCTTAAGAGTGCCTAAAAACCTTTATGGCTGCGTTGCATCGTCTCGCCGTACAAGCGTACTGTCTTCGCGGTCCGCCGTTGCGGCGCTGCGTCGGGTGGCCGCATCCCTTGCCCTAAAGGTTTTTAGTCGCTCTTACTGTATTGGCGTTTCCGCTTCCTCGAACACGAGCTTGTCGTTCTCGTCGAGGTGGAACAGGCCGAGCGGCTGCCCGCTGACCTGCTCGGGTTCCTCCATCTCGGTGCAGCCATTGGTTTCCACCCGCCACACCAGCTCCCCGGCGCGCAGCGTGTAGACGTTCTCGCCCGAGGCGAACAACTCGAGTTCCACATCCGCTGCCGGCAGCGTGGCCAGTTCGAAGCGGCGCTGGCAGTCCGGCAGCCGCGCCGCGATCAGTTCCAGCGTGACATCCTTCTTCCAGAAATGCTCCTGCATCGCGCGCACGGTCAGCGTGTGTTCGTTGCCGTCGATGTGGTAGGTGGCCGAGTCGTCGACGCAGCCGGCCAGCAGCAGGGGAGCCAGGAGAAAAAGTTTTCGCATGCGGGGATTCCAATAAGGCGGACAGGGCGCCGCGGCCAGTATAGAACGCGGCGTTCTCGCCCCGCAACTGCCCAGCCGCAGGCTCCCGGACTCCCCACTTTGTCGATTTGGGTGATCATGAAGCCGTTGTCGTCTTCACCATCCATCATGAACACGAAACACCCTGACTACGAAACGCTCGAAGCGAAAGGGGCGAAACCGGTCAAGATGTGGACGCGCGGTGTGCCCGTCGAGACCGAGGCCAAGGAGCAACTGAGCAAATTGGCGCAGTTGCCCTTCATCTACCACCACGTTGCCGTCATGCCCGACGTGCACCTCGGCAAGGGCTCGACCATCGGCAGCGTGATCCCGACGCTCGGCGCGGTGATCCCGGCGGCGGTGGGCGTCGACATCGGCTGTGGCATGATGGCGGCCAAGACCACGCTGCGCGCGAGCGACCTGCCCGACAGTTTGGCGAAGCTGCGCAGCGCCATCGAACAGGCCATCCCGCACGGCATGTCGCCGAAGACGCGCAATGCCCGCGGCCGCGACGTCGGCTCCTGGGACCGGCCGCCGCCGCCGGTGGACGCCGGCTGGTCGAGACTGAAGGACGAATTCGACGCCTTGTGCCGCAAGTGGCCCAAGCTGCGTGGCACGAACAACTACAAGCACCTGGGCACCCTGGGCAGCGGCAACCACTTCGTCGAGATCTGCCTGGACGAGGACAACTTCGTCTGGCTGATGCTGCACTCCGGCTCGCGTGGCGTGGGCAATGCCATCGGCACCCATTTCATCGAGCTGGCCAAGCAGGACATGCGCCGCCACATGGTCAATTTGCCGGACCAGGACCTGGCCTATCTCGAGGAAGGCACCGAGCACTACCGGGACTACATCGAGGCCGTCGGCTGGGCCCAGAAATTCGCCCGCATCAACCGCGAAGTGATGATGCAGAACCTGATCCATGCCGTACGCAGCGTGATCGTGAAACCCTTCGAGACCCACGTCGAAGCGGTCAATTGCCACCACAACTACGTGCAGCAGGAACGCCACTTTGGCCGCGACGTCATGATCACGCGCAAAGGTGCGGTCTCGGCGCGCGCGGGAGAACTGGGCATCATTCCCGGCTCGATGGGCGCGAAGAGTTTCATTGTGCGCGGCAAGGGCAACCCGGAAAGTTTCAACAGCTGCAGCCACGGCGCCGGCCGCACCATGAGCCGCACCGAGGCCAAGCGCCGCTTCACCCGCGCCGACGTCGAGCGCGCCACGCAGGGCGTCGAGTCGCGCAAGGACGAGGGCGTGATCGACGAAATACCGATGGCGTACAAGGACATCGAGGCCGTCATGCGGGCCCAGGACGAACTGGTCGAAGTGGTGCACACCCTGAAGCAGATCGTCTGCGTGAAGGGCTGAGTGCTACCTCTGCCGCCAATCACAACCTATCGAGAGTAAATCCATGCCAGACGACGAACAGACCCAGCTGGCGCCGATGACGGCGCCCTATGTTCCGCCGCAGCCGCTGACGCTGCGCATCAACGGAACCGACCATCACGTACAGGTCGAGCCGCGCGTGAGCCTGCTCGACGCGCTGCGCGAAACCCTGCACCTGACCGGCACCAAGAAAGGCTGCGACCGCGGCCAGTGCGGCGCCTGTACCGTGCTCGTCGACGGCCAGCGCATCAATTCCTGCCTGACGCTGGCCGTCATGCACGACGGCCGCGAGATCACCACCGTCGAGGGCCTGGGCCAGGGTGACGAGCCGCATCCGGTGCAGCAGGCCTTCATGGACCACGACAGCTTCCAGTGCGGCTACTGCACGCCGGGCCAGGTCTGTTCGACGGTCGCACTGTTGCGCGAAATCGCCGAAGGCCAGGCCAGCGCGGTCACCCGGGGCGAGCGGCCGCAGGGCTTGAGCGACGAGGAGATCCGCGAGCGCATGAGCGGCAACCTGTGCCGCTGCGGCGCCTACCAGAACATCGTGGCCGCCATCCGCAGCGCGGCCGCTGCCCAAGGATAAGGAGCCCTGCATGCATTCGATCTCGTATGAGCGGGCGCGCGACGTCGCCCATGCCGTCGAGCTGGGCCGTGCGCCGGGCAGCAAATTCATCGGCGGCGGCACCAACCTGCTCGACCTGTATAAAAGCGGCATTGAGCGTCCGACGCGGCTGGTGGACGTCAGCCGCCTGACCCTGAACACGGTCGAGGCACTGCCCGATGGCGGCGTGCACATCGGCGCCATGGCCAGCAACACGGCGGCCGCCAATCACCCGCTGGTGCGCCAGCGCTACCGGGTGCTGTCGGAAGCCATCCTGAACGGCGCCTCGGCCCAGCTGCGCAACATGGCGACCATCGGCGGCAACCTGCTGCAGCGCACCCGCTGCTATTACTTCACCGACCCGACCTTTAAAAGCTGCAACAAGCGCGAACCCGGTTCGGGCTGCGCCGCCATCGACGGCTTCAACCGCATCCACGCCATCCTCGGCGCCAGCGATGCCTGCATCGCGACCAATCCCTCGGACATGGCGGTGGCGCTGGCGGCGCTGGACGCGACGGTGCGCCTGGTGGGGCCGGACGGCGAGCGCAGCGTGCCGATAGCCGAGTTCCACCGCCTGCCGGGCGACACGCCGCAGTTCGATACCGTTATTCGGCAGGGCGAATTGATCACGGCGGTCGACCTGCCGGCGTCGACCTTCGGCGCGCATTCGCATTATGTAAAAGTGCGCGACCGCGCCAGCTACGCCTTTGCCCTGGTCTCGGTGGCCGCCGCGCTCGACCTGCAGGATGGAACGGTGCGCGACCTGCGCCTGGTGCTGGGCGGCGTGGCGCATAAACCCTGGCGCGCCGAGGAAGCGGAGAACATCCTGCGCGGGCAGGCCCTGACGCCTGAGGTCATGGAACGCGCGGCCGCGGCGGCCGTCGCCGGCGCCCGGCCGCAGGCCCACAACGCATTCAAGATCGAACTGGCCCAGCGCGCGATCGTGCGGGCCCTACAAACGGCCGGAGAAAACAAAGGAGGAGCGGCATGAGCATCGTCGGCGCACCCATCAACCGAGTCGACGCCTGGGCCAAGGTCAGCGGCGCGGCCCGCTATTCGGCCGAACACCCCGTCGAGAACCTGGCGCAGGCGGTGCTGGTCACCAGCACCATTCCGAACGGCCGCATCAAGCGCATCGACACGAGCGAGGCCGAACGGCTGCCGGGCGTCATCCACATCATGACCCACGAGAACGCGCTGCGCCTGCCGCGGGAAACCAAGGATGGCAAGCTGTCGCCGCCGATCGGCCGGGTACTGTCCCTGCTGCAGGACGATGCGGTCCACTACAACAACCAGCCGGTCGCCGTGGTGGTGGCCGAGACCTTCGAGCAGGCGCGCGAAGCGGCGGCGCGCCTGCGCGTCGAGTACGAAACGCAACCCGCGCTGCTCGACTTCGAGGAAGCGAAGCAGCACACCCATCCGCCCGAGAAGGTGCTGACCCAGTCGACCGACACCAGGCGCGGCGATTTGCAGACCGGCCTGCTGTCGGGCAGCGCGCGCATCGACGTCACCTATCGCACGCCGGTCGAGAACCACAACCCGATCGAACCGCACGCGACGATCGCGGCCTGGGATGGCGACGACCTGCTGCTCTACGACTCGACCCAGTACATGAAGGGCGTGCAGCGCACCGTCGCCGGCACCCTCGGCATCGCGGAAGAAAAGGTGACGGTGCTGTGCCCGTATGTTGGCGGCGGTTTCGGCTGCAAGGGCTCGGTCTGGTCGCACGTGGTGCTGGCGGCGATGGCCGCGAAAGGTGCCGGGCGTCCGGTGAAGCTGGTGCTCGACCGCAACCAGATGTTCGGCCCGGTCGGCGCCCGTCCGGTGACCGAGCAACGCCTGCGCCACGCCGCGATGTCGGACGGCCGCCTGACCGCCACCGCCCACGACACCGTCGCCTACACCTCGATGATCGAGGACTGGATCGAACCCTGCGGGCTGATGACGCGCATGATGTACGAGGCGCCGAACCAGGAAACCACGCACCGGCTGGCGCGCATGCACCTGGGCACCCCGACCTTCATGCGTGCGCCCGGCGAAGCCTCGGGTTCGTTCGCGCTGGAGTGCTCGATGGACGAGCTGGCGGTCGAACTCGGCATCGATCCTTTGGCGCTGCGCCTGCGGAACTACACCGAACGCGACCCGGGCAAGGAGCTGCCGTTTTCCAGCAAATCGCTGCGCCAGTGCTACGAGACCGGCGCCGAACGCTTCGGCTGGAGCCGGCGCAATCCGCAGCCGCGCTCGATGCGCGAGGGCGATAAACTGGTCGGCTGGGGCATGGCCACCGCCACCTATCCGACCAACCGCTCGAAGGGCGCGGCCTCGGCCACGATCTACCCGGATGGTACGGTGGTGGTGCGCTCGAGCACCCAGGACCTCGGCACTGGGACTTATACCGTGATGACGCAAGTGGCGGCCGATGCGCTCGGCCTGCCGGTCGAGCGCGTGCGCTTCGAGCTGGGCGACTCGCGCCTGCCGGAAGCGCCGGTCTCGGGCGGCTCGACGACGGTGGCGAGCGTGGCGCCGGCGGTGCAGGCGGCAGCCCGGGCGCTGCGCCTGAAGCTGGCCGGCATCGCGGTCGCGGACGCGCGCTCGCCGCTGCACGGCGCGCTGCCGGACGAGGTCGAGAGCGATGGCGGCCGGCTATTTTTGCGCGGCGATCCGTCGAAAGCCGAATCGATGACCGACATCGTCGCGCGCCACGGCGGCGAGCCGGTCGAGGCGCAGGCCGACGCCGACCCCGGCGACGCCAGCAAGAAGTTCTCGATGCATGCCTTTGGCGCCGTCTTCGTCGAGGTGCACGTCGACGAGGCGCTGGGCGAAGTGCGGATGCCGCGCGTGGTCGGCGTCTACGGCGTCGGCAAGCTGATGAACGCCAAGACCGGCCACAGCCAGCTGATGGGAGGCATCGTCTTCGGCCTCGGCATGGCGCTGTTCGAGGAAACCGTGTTCGACCTGCGCGACGGCCGCGCCGTGAACGGCAACCTGGCCGAGTACCACGTCCCGGTAAACGCCGACATCGGCAGCATCGAGGTGGAGGTGGTCGACGAGGACGACCCGCATGTCAATCCGCTGGGCGCGAAGGGGATCGGCGAGATCGGCATCACGGGCGTGGCGGCGGCGGTGGCGAATGCGATCTATCACGCGACCGGCAAGCGGATCAGGGAGTTGCCGATTACGCTGGACAAGCTGTTGTAACGCGGACGCCGACGAAATCGCGGGGATCTCTCGTAGGGTGGGCACCCCGTGCCCACGCGTTACGGACGTATCCGGTCGACCGTTAGCGGTGACTTGTCGCTCGCACCGCATCCGCCAGTCGTTTCGCGTTGGCGTCCGTTTTCATGTTTTTACGGGCGATACGTTGCCGCAGCCGGCAGAAACATGTGCCCACCCTACGAACCGCATTCGCGGTATGGCAAGCGGAACGTCAGATCAACGTTGCGGTTGCCAGCGGGTTTATTCGCCCGCCTTTTCCCAACCACCACCCAGCGCCAGGAACAGCGCCACCTGGTCGCTGGCCAACTTCGCATCCGACGCCGCCACCGCCGCCTGGGCCGAGGCCAGGGTGCGTTCGGCGTCGAGCGTGGTGAGGAAGTCGGTGCGCCCGAAGCGGTACAGCTTGGCGGCCTGCTGGGAGGCCAGGGCGGCCTGGTCGCGGGCGGCCTTCAGCGCCGTGTTGCGGTCGAGCTCGCGCGCATAGGCGGTCAGCGCGGTCTCGGTCTCGCGCAGGGCGTTCAGCACCACGCCGTCGAAGCGCGCAAGCGCGGCGGCGGTGCCGGCTTCGGCCTGGGCGATATGTGAGCGCGCATTGCCGGTCGAGGGAATGGTCCAGGAAATCAGGGGTCCCAGGCTGTAGCGGAAGGTATTGCCCTGGCCGAAGCCCGACAGGGTGCCGGTGCTGCCCGCCGACAGGCCCAGGCTGATCGACGGATACAGCTCGGCGGTGGCCACGCCGATGCGCGCGGTGGCGCCGGCGAGCACACGTTCGGCCTGGCGGATGTCCGGGCGGCGTTTCAGCAAAGTGGCGCCGTCGCCGACCGGGATCGCCGAGGCCAGTTGTGGCGCCCCGGTGCACTGCGCCACCGCCTGCGGGAACTTGCCCGGCACGTCGCCGGTCAGCACCGCCAGCCGGTACAGCGCGGTGCGGCGCTGCGCCTCCAGTGGCGGCAGGGCGGCGCGCAACTGCTCGAGCTGGCCCTGGGCGCGGCTGTTGTCGAGCGCCGTGCCGCGGCCGAGTTTCACCCGCTGCGCGGTCGACGCGACGAACTTGCGCTGCAGGTCCACCGACTGCTGGGCGATCGCGATTTGCTGCCCGGCCGAGCAGGCCTCGGCATAGGCGCGCGCAGTGTCGGCCGCCACCGTCACCCGGGTCAGGTCGAGCGCGGCCTGGGCCGCTTCCGTGTCGGCGTCCGCCGCCTCGATGGCGCGCTTGATCTTGCCGAACAAATCGAGCTGGTAGGAGACGTGCAGGCCGGTGTCGTAGGTGCCTTGGTCCGGCAGCGAATGCGGCAGGCCGTTGGCGGCGCCGGACAGGCGGCCGAAGCCTGGCGAGGCCGACACGGCCGCTTCCGGCCGGCCCAGCTCTTCCGCTTCCGACAGCACGGCGCGGGCGCGGGCCAGGTTGGCGGCGGCCACGCGCAGGTCGGTGTTGGCGGCAAAGGCTTTATTGATCAAGCCATCCAGCGTGCTGTCGCGGTACAGGCGCCACCACTGCGCCGGCAACGGCGCCAGGCTGAAGGGTTTTTCGGCGGCGCCCACGAACGGCGCCGCGGCCTCGGGACGCTTGACCGCGGCCTCGTCCGGCACGCGGTAGTCCGGGCCGACGGTGGAACATGCGCTCACGCTCAGCAGCGCCAGCGCCGCCACCGCTTTCAGGGGGAAGAATCGGTAATGCGTCATCATGCAATCAGTTTTTCAGCGAGCTGGGCGCGGCCATCGCGTGCGCCTGGGCGCGCGGGGCCGGCGTGCTTTGGCCCGGCAGCACCTGCACGGTCGCGGTCTGGCCGGCGACCAGGCGCACGTTGGCCGGCACCGGGTCGAGGGCCACGCGCACCGGGATGCGCTGCGCCAGGCGGACCCAGTTGAAGGTCGGGTTAATGTTCGGCAGCAGGTTGGTGCCGGTCGTGCGGTCGCGGTCCGAGATGCCTTCGGCGAAGCTTTCGACATGGCCGCTCAGCTTCTGCGGCGCGCCCATGAGGGTGACCGCGACCGGGTCGCCCAGGTGGATGCTAGGGAGCTTGGTTTCCTCGAAATAGCCTTCGACGTAGAACGAGGTGCGGTCGACCAGGGCCATCACCGGATGGCTGGCGCTGACATACCCGCCGGGGCGCAGGTCGAGGTTGGTCACAAAACCGTTGACGACCGATTTCACCTGGGTGCGCTCGAGGTTCAGCTTCGCGGTGTCGCGGTTGACCACCGCCTGCGCCAGCGCGGCGCGCGCCGTTTCGACGCGCGACTGGCCCTGCTCGCGGGTTTCCTGCGCCACCAGGTCGTCGAGCTGGACGTTGCGGCGCGCCTCGCGCTGGGCCTGGTTCAGCGCCGCCTGGGCCGCCTGCTCGGCCGCCTCGGCCTGGCGCAGGGCCAGCTCGAAGCGCGCCCGATCGATCTCGAACAGCAGGTCGCCGGCGTTGACCTGCTGGTTGTCGTGCACGTGTACCTTGGTCACCTGGCCGGTGACGTCGGGCGCGACCTGCACCACATAGGCCTTGACGCGGCCGTCGCGCGTCCAGGGTTCGACTTCATAGTGGCGCCACAGCTGCCAGCCCGCGAACACGGCGCCGGCGGCGGCGATCAGGGTGATACCGACCCGGCCCACGGCCGGAAGAGAGAATTTCATGACCATATTCAGAATAGCTTGGATCCAAGGAGAGCAAGGCTGCCCAGCACGATGACGAACAGCGAAAAATCGAACAGCGCCGGATGCCAGACGTGGCGATAGAAACCGGTGCGCGCCAGCACCCAGTTGAAGAGGCGCGAGACCACCAGCGCGAGCAGGGCCAGCAGCAGCAGCGGTGGAACATAGATGCCGTAGAGGCTGACTTCGCCGATCATCGGATTTCCTTTTCAAGCAAGGGCGAGGGTTGATAGGGCGGAGCCTGCGGGAACAGGTCGCGCCGGATGCCGGCCAGCGCCGCCAGGGCGTCGCCGCGGGCGGTCGAGGCCTGGGCGGCGCTGACCGAGCGCAGCGCGTTGTCGAGCGAGGCCAGCAGGCGCGCGTCTTCCTGCGCATCGTGGCGCGGACGCGCTTCGAAATGCTGCGCCAGGTGTTCCAGCAACGCCCACAGCGCGGCCTGGCTGCGGCCCAGCTCGTGGCGCGCGGCCAGCAACTGGCTCATGTTCAGGCCGATGCGCAGGTCGACCAGGGCATCGGCCGCCTGCAGGTCCTGGTGGGCGCCGGCCATCGCCAGGCGCGGTGTGAGCAGGGCGATGCGGTCGACCATGCGCGCCGAGAATTCCGGCACCGAGGGCGTCTGGCGGCCATCGCCCATGCGCGCCAGTTCCTTCCAGCCGGCGCGCAGCAGGCGGCGCGCGGTCCAGCCGGCGCCGACGCTGCGGAACAGGCCGATCACCAGCACCGCCAGCGCCAGGCCGGCCAGCTGGGCCAGCGTGAAATTGATGAAGGAGGCGGCGTCGGCGGTATGGGTGTCCTGCAGCGCCAGGGTGCCGGCGATGCCGAACATGAAGGGCATCGCCTTGCCGAAGGTGGCGGGCCGCGCGATCAGCACGCCCAGCAGCAGGAAGGCGGGCGCGCAAGCCAGCACCAGCATCTCGAAGCTGTGGATCGCCGGCAGCACGGCCAGCAGGTAGAAGGCCGACAGCGGCACCGAATAAATGGTCCAGACCAGGAAGCTTTTAATGAAAGGCACCGGATCGTCCTGGGTCGCGAAGAAGCAGGACATCACCGCCGCCATCATCGGCATCGCCGACCCGGTCGGCCAGCCGGTGGCGATCCAGAAGGCGCAGCCGGCCAGGGTGGCGATGATCGCCGCCAGGGCCGAGATCAGGGCCATGCCGCGGTCCAGGTGCAGCGCATGCGCCGGCACGCCGGGCAGGTGGCGCGCTTCGGCCGGCAGCGCGCCGGCGGCGCCGGCGCCGATGTGGCGGCGCAGCGTTTGTGCTTCGACACCGAGGTCGACCAGGGCGCGCAGGCGCGCGGCCAGGTTCAGCTGTACCAGTTCGAGCCAGCCGGCGTGACGCGACGGCGTCGGCACCAGGGCATCGATGGCGGCGCGCAATTGTCGCGGGTCGGCCGGGGTGGCGCCTTTCGGCGTGGCGGCCCAGGCCGTGATGTCGGCCAGCAGGCTGCGCCAGCGCGAGGACGCGTCGAGCGCGCCCAGCTGGCGCAGCGCCAGCAGCCGGTCCTCGATCGAGGACAGCAGGGGCACCAGCGCCGCAAGGCGTTCCTGCAGCGCGTGGATCGCGTTTGCCGTCCAGCGCAGGTGCGAGGTATCGAAAGGCAGGTGCACCGCCATCATGCGCAGCTCGGTGATGTCGCCGGCCAGCTTGCGGCGGTCGCCGGCGCTCTTGTCCTCCCCCTGCGGCGCCAGCGCGTCGGCGATCCAGTCGCGGGCATCGCGCAGCGCCTTGTCCAGGCGCGCCAGCATGACCGGGCCGAAGCTTTGCGGGAACACCAGCGAGTGCACCACGGTTGCGCAGGTGATGCCGAGCAGGATTTCCTCGACGCGGGCGAGCGCGATGTCGAAGATCGTGCCCGGGTTGTCGACCGCCGGGAAGGCAATCAGGCCGGCGGTGTAGCCGGCGAGCATGAGCACATAGGAACGCGGCGTGCGGTCGAGCAGGGAGACGTACAGGCAGCCGCCGACCCACAGCGCCAGCGCCAGCGACAGCAGCTCGGGCGAGTTGGCAAAGGCCGGCACCATGATCACGGTGGCGAAGGCGCCGAGAAAGGTGCCGCCGAAGCGGTACATGGCCTTCGACCGGGTCGGGCCGGCGAAAGGGGCGCTGACGATGTAGGCCGTCATCAGCGCCCAGAACGGGCGCGGCAGTCCGATGCGCATCGCGATGTAGAGCGCGAGCATCGCTGCCGCAAAACTTTTTACCGAGAATAGGACTTCGGTCTTGCTGGGAAACTTCACGCCTGCTTCTCTCTGGCGGGCTGTTCGCAGGGCTTGCCGATCTGGGCCTGGATGCTGCTTAGCACGCGCAAGCAGGCGTCGATCTCGGCCTGGTCGAAGCCGGCAAAGAGGTTGCGGCGGAACGGGATCAGCGCCTCTTCCATCTGCCTGGCGCGGGTCTTGCCGTCGGCGGTGAGCTGCAGCAGCTTGGCGCGGCGGTCCTGCGGATCCTCGTGGCGCTCGATCAGGCCGCTCTCGATGAGCAGGTCGACGACGCGCACCAGCGACGAGGCTTCCAGGCCCAGCGCCTCGGCCAGCATGCCGGGACGCACGCCGTCCTGGCCGAGGCGGCCGAGGATCAGCACCGGCAGCGCGGTGGCCTGCGACAGGCTGTATTGCGAGGCGACCTTGTCCGCCATCGCCTTGTAGGCGCGCGAGGCTTGCGTCAGCGTCGCGGTCAGTTGCATCAGGGTGTGATCGAAGGGGTCCATGCTGGAGGGAGATTCGTTTGAGTGCGAAAGTTTAGCATGCGAAGTAATTTCTTGCAGGGAGGCGGAGGATTCTGGACGTAGGGTGGGGTCATTGATGCTGGGAGCATCAATGACGTGCCCACGCGTGACCTTTGCGTCGTGTTGGCGCGAAAAGCAGGCCAACAATGCTCACCGTTCACGCGTGGGCACGGGGGCGCCCACCCTACGTCAGCTCAAGCGTCGAGGTTTGCTTTCAGCGTCGCAATCGCCGCCAGCGAAGCCGGCAGGTCGAACTCATGCTCCGGCGCCACCTTGCGCAGCACCTCGATCGGCGCATAGCCCCAGTGCACGGCGGCGAAGGCGACACCGGCCTTGCGCGCGGCTTGCGCGTCGGTGGCCTGGTCGCCGATGTAGAGCGCGGCGCTGGGCGCCACCGCGGCGCGCCTGACCACCTTGCGGATGCGCGAGGTCTTGCCGAAGATCGACATGCCGCACTCGTACTGGCTGATCAGGGAAGCCAGTTCCGGCCCCAGCACTTGGCGCACGTTCTCTTCGGAATTGGACGAAACGATGGTCAGCCCGATGTCGCCGCGCGCCAGTTCGCGCAGCGCGTGGTCGACCTGCGGGAACAGGCGCACCTGTCCGGCGTTCTGGCGCATCAGGGCCTTGAAGCTGGCGGCGGCCAGCGGCAGCTTCCAGGTCGGCATGCCGACCTGGCGCATCATTTCGCGCGGCTCGTAGCGGCGCAGGCGTTCGACCTGCGTGACGTCGATGCGCCGGAAACCGTGCTGGTCGGCGATCTGGTTGAACACGCTCAGGAAGAAGGGAAACGAATCGGCGAGCGTGCCGTCGAAGTCGAAAATGGCGAGGCGGTAAGTCATGCTGTGAGGGGGCTAGGGTACGCGCGCTTGCATGATACACAATGGCGCGGCAGGCCCCGTGACGGCTGCCGCGCTACCCCGACGGACTCAGGCGGCTGATTGTTGCGCGCCGCGCTCGGGCGTCACGAAGGCCAGGCATTCCTCGAAGGAGCGCAGCACCATGTCGACGTGTTCCTGCACCTCGGCCTGGCTGACCGTGGTCTCGCCGAACGGCAGGCGCACCGTCACCAGCAGCACGTTCGGCAGGCGCGCGTGCAGGTCGCGGGTCGCTTCGCGCCATTGTTCCAGGGTCGACTCGACCGGATAGGTGATGAACACGGTCGAGATCAGGTCGGCCGCGTCCGGCCCCGGGCTTTCCTGCTCGGCGCCGATCACGCTGCTGCGCGCATCGATGTCGACTTCGCGCAGGGCGCGCACCAGCAACTCGCAGAGCACGTCGTCGCGCTCGGTGCCGAGGCCGGCGCACAGCACGATCGAGCGCGCCGGCACGTCGAGCGAGCCCTGCCAGCGTCCGAGGCGTTCCTCGCGCATCTGGCGCAGGTGGGCGCCGATGTTGGCGTCGAGCAGGGAGACGCGCTGGCGCTTGCGGCTCTTGCCCGGCGCGCCCGAGACCGGCGTCAGGGTGGCAGCGACGTCGGCGATGGTGGCGCGGATGTGCTCGACCTGGGCGGCGTCGATCTGGCCGCTGCGCTGTTCGGCCGCGGCCAGCACCACGCCCGGCAGCAGCACCTGGTCGCAATAGCGGGCAAAGCTGTGGCGCTCGAGGTAGGTTTTCGCATCCTCGATGATCGCGTGGCGGTCGCCGCTGAGCACGCGCTGGTAGAAGCGCTGCGCGGTGGTCACGTTCGGCACCTCGCCGAGCAGGATGGTGACCGGCTCGAGCGCGCGCACGTGGCGCCCGGCCACGACCAGGCACAGCGTCAGCGGGGTCGACAGCAGCAGGCCGACCGGACCCCACATCGCGCCCCAGAACAGCGCCGAGACGATTACCGCCAGCGGCGACAGGCCCGAGCTGTGGCCATACACCTTCGGTTCGATCACGTTTGCCACCAGCAGTTCGAGCGCGACGAACACGGCCAGGCAGGACAGGGCCAGCGTCCAGCCGGGATCGATCGCCGCCACGAACACCGCGATCAGGGCGCCGGCGGCCATGATGCCGAGGTAGGGCACGAAGCGCATCAGGCCGCTCAGTGCGCCCCACAGGAAGGCGTGCGGCACGCCGAAGGCCCACAGCACCACGCCGATCAGGGCGCCGAAGGTGAGATTGACGATGAACTGCGACAGGAAGAAGCGCGACACGCCGCGCGTGGCGTCGGACAGCGCGCGCACGGTGCGGCTGATCTCGGCCTGGCCGGCGAGCCGGATCGCGCGGTCGCGCAGGGATTCGTGTTCGAGCAGGATGAACACCAGCAGCACCAGCACCAGGCCGGCCTCGCCGATCGGGCCCCAGGCCAGCGAGAACAGGCGCGCCAGGGTGTCGCGGGTGGTGGCGCGCGGGGCGCGGATCTCGACCGGCAGCGGCTGGTTCGCCGCCGTGGTGAGCGTGCCGCGGCGCACGGTCACAGGTGGCGCCGGCGGCGGCGCCACCTGCGGCGCGACCGCGCTCAGTTCGGCTTCGAGACGGGCGAAGGGGCGCTCGGTCATCTCGCGCACCTTTTCCACCTTCGACTTGATCGCGGCGCGGTACTGCGGCAGGTCGCGCGTGACGGCCACCAGCTGGAAGGCGAGGATGGTGCTGATGCCGACCACGCAGGTGCCCGCCAGCACCACCGAGAGCAGCGTCGCCGGCAGCTGCGGCAGGCCGACGCGGCGCAGGGCGCGGATCAGCGGCGCGAGTACCAGGCTCAGGATCGATGCCAGGGCCAGCGGTTCGAGCACGTCGCGGCCGAAGTAGAGCAGGCCGAGCATGCAGCTGGCGGTGACGATGGTGCTGGACGTGAGGTAGCTGAGCAGGGATGAATCGCGCATCGATTGCAGGGGCATCGGAGATCGGTCGGCGTTGGCGTTGGCGTTGGCGTGGGTGGTGCGAATGGCACATGCCATCGGCGCGAGCAGTCTAGCACCAATGGCAACCCGGCAGGAGGGGGCTTTCACGTAGGATGGTTCAGCTCCGCGATCAGCGAGCGCTGCGCCGCCGCGCCGTCACAGGGTGCGCGGAAAACCGTGGGGTGGGTCAGCGCACAGGCTGCTCATCCTGAGCGTCGAGCACCGCCAGCAACTGCCCCGCATCGACCGGCTTGACCAGGTGATGGTCGAACCCGGCGTCGCGCGAGGAAGCCCGGTCGCTGGCCTGGCCGTAGCCGGTCAGCGCGATGTAAACCGCGCCCGACAGCGCCGGCTGGCTGCGCAACTGGCGCGCCAGCGCATGGCCGTCGATGTCCGGCATGCCGATGTCGAGGATGAATACGTCCGGCGCTTGTGTCGCCGCGGCGGCCACCGCGGCGCGCGGGTCGTTGACGGTCTGGACCACGTGGCCGGCCGCTTCGAGCAGGGCGGCCAGGGTCTGGGCGGCGTCGACGTTGTCGTCCACCAGCAGGATGCGGCGCTGTCCACGCGCGGCCGCGGGCGAAGGCATCGCCGGCGCGGCGGGCGCCGGGGCCGTGCCGCGCGCCAGCGGCAGTTCGACCGTGAAGGTGCTGCCCTGTCCGGCGCCTTCGCTGTGTACCCCGACCTGGCCGCCGTGCATGGCGACGATGTTCTTCACCAGCGCCAGCCCCAGGCCGAGGCCGCCCTGGGCGCGGTCGGGCGTGCGCTTGCCCTGTACGAACAGGTCGAACACTTGCGGCAGCAGGTCGGCGTCGATGCCGCTGCCGTTGTCGGCGACGTCGATCCTGACCTTGCCGTCCGCCGGCGCGACCGTCAGCACGATCCTGCCGCCGGCCGGCGTGTACTTGGCCGCATTGGCCAGCAGGTTGGCCGTGACCTGGATCAGGCGCGCGCGGTCGCCCAGCACGCAGGCGCGCGCCGCGCCCAGCTGCACCACCAGCGCGTGCCTGCCGGCCTCGATCAGCGGATGGACCTGCTCGGCGGCCTGGGTGACGACCGCCTTCACGTCGACCTCCGCCATCTCCAGCTGCACCATGCCGCGCGTGACGCGCGAGACGTCGAGCAGGTCGTTTACCAGCGTCGTCATGTGGTTCACCTGGCGCGAGATCACCTCGCTGTACTGGCGCACCTTGTCCGGCTGGCCGGGCGCCAGGCGCAGCACCTGGGCCGCCGCGCTGATCGGCGCCAGCGGATTGCGCAGCTCGTGCGCCAGCATCGCCAGGAACTCGTCCTTGCGGTGGTTTGCGTCCTGCAGCGCTTCCTCGACCAGTTTCTTCTCGTGGATGTCGGTATCGGTGCCCAGCCATTTGATGACGGCGCCGGCCTCGTTGCGCAGGGGAAGGCCGCGCGCGAGGATCCAGCGGTAATCGCCCGAACGGTGGCGCAGGCGGTAGGTCATCTCGTAGGGCGTGCCGGTGGCGACGCTGTGCGCCCAGGCCGTGCCGGCGCCGGCCTGGTCGTCCGGGTGCAGCATGTCCTCGGCCCAGGTCCTGCCTTCGGCCGCCCCGGGCTCCAGGCCGACGAAGTCATAGAACTGCTCGTTGTGATAATCGATGGTCCCGTCCGGCAGCGCCGTCCACACCATCTGCGGCATCGCGTTGGTGATCGTGCGGAAGCGCTGCTCGCTGTCGCGCAGTTCCTCTTCGAAGCGCTTGCGCTCGGTGACGTCGCGCGTGGTGCCGGCCACGGCTTCGACCTCTCCCTGCGGGTTCAGGATCGGCACGAAGATGTAGTCGTAGATGCGGCGCCCGAAGGTGCCGTGGAAGGGCACCTCGCCGCGGATCGGCGCTTTCGTCGCCTTCACCTGCTCGATCTCGCGGCCGTGCATGGCGGCGTGCCAGTCCGGGTAGCCCAGTTCGAGGCAGTTCTTGCCGAGCGCCTCCTCGCGGGTCCTGCCCCACATCTGCAGCAGCACCGCGTTGGCGTAGGTGAAGCGGTGTTCGAGATCGAAGACGTAGACCAGGTCCGGGGTGTTCGACAGCACGGTCTCGTACAGCCTGCGCTCGCGCACTGACGCGGCCGCCATCGCCGCCAGTTCGCGCTGCGAGCGCGCGTGGCGCGCCGCGTTCTCCTGTTCGCGCAGGTGGCGTTCGGCCAGCAGGGCGACCAGGTCGGCGAAATAGCCGATCTCGCTCGTCAGCGTCGCGCCGGGAAGCCTCGGCGCCGGATGGTAGAAGGCCAGGGTGCCGAGCACGCGTCCGCCGGGCGAGTGCAGGGGGAAGGACCAGCAGGCGCGCACGCCGTGTTCCCTCGCCAGCGCATGCGTGGGCTGCAGCCGGGGCTCGGCCAGCACGTCCTCGACGACGACGACCGTGCCCGCGTGCGCCGCCTGTCCGCAGGCTGCTTCGAGCGGCCCCACCGGCACCGATGCCAGCGCGGCGGCGAAGCCCGGCGGCAAGCCGCTCGCGCCGGTTAGGCGCAGCAGGCCGGCGGCCTCGTCGAGCACATAGTGCGCGGCCCAGGCCTGGCCGCCGATCAGGCGGCGCGCTTCGTCGAGCAGGCTTTGCAGCGTCTCGCCATAGGGAGCGCCGCGCACTGCGAGCGACAGGACGTGTTTTAAACCATCGAAATCCAAGCCTTCGCCATGGGGCTGCATGTAAACGTCCTGTCGCTAGCGTGATTGCTTGGGCGATTGTAGCTGATGGCAATAAGTGGAGCGCCTGCCGCCCATCCGTGCGCCTCTTGAAAAGACCCGCCAACAGTGTGTTTGCTTCGCGTGAACACCTTTACAATCTTGACATCCCCTTAACGGCAGATGCCGGAGCACACCATGGCCCAAATCCACCCTGTCGGCTGGCGCGAGATGTCCGTGACCGGGAGTGCCGCACGCGAGATCGAAACCCTGGCTTTCCTCGAGCAGCGCCTGTCCGACACGCCCTATGTGATCTACCACGGCGTGCACTGGACCAATGTCGAGCAGGGCTACTCGGTGTACGGCGACGTCGACTTCATCATCCTCGCGCCGAACGGGCGCATGCTGCTGATCGAGCAGGTCGCGGGCTTTCTCAACGAGACGCGCGACGGCATGGTCAAGAACTACCAGGGTAAACCACGAAAGATCCGCAACCAGATCCTGCACACGATCGAGGGCCTGACCCGGCGCTACCAGGGCGAGCTGTCGATCGACTACCTGCTGTACTGTCCCGACTACATCGTGCGCGACCCGCAGCTGGCGGGGATCGACCCCGCGCACATCATCGACTCGACCCGCAAGCGCCGCCTGGCCCAGGTGATCCGCGAGGCGCTGCCGATCACCGACAAGACCGAGGACTTCGACAAGGTCACGCGCTTCCTCGGCGACACCCTCAGTTTGCGCCCGGACCCGAGCGCGATGATCGGCTCGGCGGCGCAGATGGTCACGCGCCTGTCGGGCGGCCTCGCCACCTGGGCGCGGCGCCTGGAATTCTCGCCGTTCCGGCTGCGCGTGGTGGGCACGGCCGGCAGCGGCAAGACCCAGCTGGCGCTGGCCGAATACACGGCCGCGATCGACGCCGGCCTGCGCCCGCTGTACGTGTGCTTCAACCGGCCGCTGGCCGACCACATCGAGCGCCTGATGCCGCCCGGCGGGCGCGTCGCCACTTTCCACATGCTCAGCGACGCCTACATGCGCGCCCAGGACGTCACGCCCGATTATGGATCGCCCGAGGTCTGGGACAAGATCGAAGGCGCGCTGGCATCGGCCAAGCTGCCCGAAACCTGGCAGTTCGACGTGCTGATCGTCGACGAAGGCCAGGATTTCTCGATCGCCTGGCGCGACATCGTGCTGTCGATGCTGAAGGAAAACGGCCGTGCGATCTGGCTGGAAGACCCGGACCAGAACCTGTACGGCCGCGCCATGGTGCCGCTGCCGGGCTGGGTGGTGCTGCATTCGAACACGAATTACCGCAGCCCGCGCCAGATCGTCAGCATGCTGCAGTCGCTCGGCGCCGCGCGCCAGCCGGTGGAAGCGGGCAGCCCCTTCAAGGGCGCCGACATCGAGGAGCTGACTTATCCGGAAGGCGACGTCGAGGCCATGCTGGCCCAGACCCGACGCGCCGTGACCGCCTGCCTGCAGGCCGGCTTCCAGCGCCAGGACATCGCGATCTGCTCCTTCCGCGGCCGCGAAAAATCCGCCATCCTGAACCTCGACAAACTCAGCGACGCCCACACGCTGCGCTCGTTCACGGGCGAATACGACCTGTTCGGCAACCCGGTGTTCCGCGAGGGCGGCCTGCTGGCCGAGTCGGTCTACCGTTTCAAAGGGCAGAGCGCGCCTTGCCTGATCTTCACCGAGATCGACTTCGAACAGATGGACGACCTGGTGCTGCGCAAGCTGTTCGTCGGCATGACGCGCGCGCGGCTGAAGCTGGTGCTGGTGATGAGCGACCGGGCGTCGTTGCAGATGCTCGATCGCAGCGAGGAGATGCGGCTCTGATCCTGGGCGGGCAAGGCGGGCTGATGCAGCCTTGCCACATGATGGGTGATTACTTGCCTTGCCGGCTATCCGCCATCTCGCGCTCTGCATTCGCAGGTGCGCCGACCGGGGGCGCCGCGCGCACGCAATTGCGCCCCCCGTGCTTCGCTTCATACAGCGCCAGGTCGGCCGCGTGCACCAGCGTCTGCGCATTGTTCCCGTGCGCCGGATACGAGGCGACGCCGATCGATGCGGTCGCGCCGATGCGCTGGCCGTCGTGCAGCACCTCGCCGGCGGCGATGAGCTGGCGCAGCGCGTCGGCGCGCTTGATGGCGTCCTCGATGCCGCATTCGGGCAGCAGCACCACCATCTCTTCGCCGCCCATGCGGCAGGCCACGTCGGCCGAGCGGATGTTCTCGCGCAGCGTCAGCGCCACCTTGCGCAGGATGGCGTCGCCACCCTCGTGGCCATAGGTGTCGTTGATGCGTTTGAAGTGGTCGAGGTCGAGGACGAGCACGCTCAGCGGAATGCCGCTGCGGCTCGAGCGCGCCAGTTCGCGCTTCAGGATCTCGTCGAGGTAGCGGCGGTTGTAGAGCTGGGTGAGCGGGTCGATGATCGACTGCTGGCGCAGCGACACGCGCAGTTTGACGTTGCTCAGCGCCAGGCCGAGCTGCTCGGCCACCTGGCCGATCCAGGCGCGCTGGGTTTGCTCGCCCTTGGCCAGCTCGTCGCCGGTGATGGTCAGACAGCCGATGACGTCGCCCTGCGTGACCAGCGGCAGGCACAGGCGGTCGAGCTGGCTGTCGGGACCATGACGGCAGGGCAGGCCGTCGCCATCGACGTACAGGTGCGGGCTGCCGCGCCGCAGCGCCCAGC
Organism: Massilia haematophila; assembly: GCF_042647645.1. NCBI lineage: Bacteria > Pseudomonadati > Pseudomonadota > Betaproteobacteria > Burkholderiales > Oxalobacteraceae > Massilia > Massilia haematophila. The sequence goes on from NZ_JBHRVV010000001.1 coordinate 4,441,316, forward strand.
AGTCGAGCGCCTCGATCGTTTCCGGCTCGGCGGCGAAATCGCCCCAGCCGGCCTTGCGCTCCAGCAGGTCGCGCGAGTTGTTGTACAGGTAAAGACTGCCCGACAGCTTCGGCAGCAGGCGCGGCAGGTAGCTGGCGATGATGCCGGCCGATTCGTCGACCGTTTCCGCCAGCTCCAGCGAGTGCATCAGTTCGGCGCTGCGGAACAGCAGGTCGTTCTGCGAGGCCAGGCGTTCCGCCGTCACCTCGGCCTGCCCCGCGGCCTGCTTGGCCTTCAGTTCGGCCGCGTTCCGCTGGCGCAGCACGCGCTGGCCGGCGGCCAGCATCGCGGCCAGGAACAGGATGTTGGTGATGGTGGCGAACAGGCTGGCGTTCGCGGCGGTAGTGGATGTGGCCAGCAACTGCTCGCCGAGGTCGTTGCGGCGCTTGGCGTAGATGGCGAGCTCGTCGCCGATCAGCTTGCGCAGCAGGTCCATCTGCGCCTTGCCGCGGCCCGTGGCCATGAACGCGGAAGAGGCGGCGAAGCCGCCTTCGCGGCGCAGGCTGATGATTTCCTCGACGATGTGCAGCTTTTCCGCCGTGGCACGTTCTATTGCCTCGACCCGGGCGATCTCGGCCGGGCTCGTCAATTCCCGGCGCAGCGCGGCCTGGGTCGCGGGGATCGCGTTGATGGCGGCGTAATACGGCTCCAGGAAGCGCTGGTTGCCGGTCACCACGAAACCGCGCTGGGCGGTCTCGGCATTGAGCAGCATCTCGAGCAGCGTGAGGTTCAGGCGCTCGGCATCCGACGCGCTTTGCAGTTCGGCGACCACGACGTGGACCTGGCGATTCACGAACATCGGCAGGGCCGCCACGGTCGACATGACGAGGATGATCGCGCCGGCGGCGACCTTGATCTTTGTTTCGAATTTCATTAGCAACGCAACGGCCTTGGTAACGGGTCATTGTGCACGGACTGGACGGCTCGGTGTCGGGTGAGGATGCGAGGCGTCTGCATGCGTGTATCCGGCGAGAGTACCACAACGCAACTCTTGCCCTTTCCACGTTGGCGTACGCTGACCCTCCCAGCGCGTCTATTGCGCGCACGGCAAGTTGCAAGCTCGGCTATGATGGCGGCCGGCCGGCAGTTTCAACAGCAGTCTTGCTTGGGTAACGTCGAGCGAATTGTTGAAGTGTGCAGGTGGAGTCGCGATGAGTGCAGCAGGTACGGTGCCCGTTTCAAATGGCGCAAGTGATAAACAGTATGTACTGATTAATGTACTGAAGGCGGTGGCCGCGCAGCTGATCGTGCTGCATCACCTGGCCTTCTATGGCCCGATGGCCGATCACGCCTGGCCGCTCGCGCCCGACCTGTTCAGCTGGCTCGCGGGAGACGCCCGCATTGCGGTGCAGGTCTTCCTCGTCATCGGCGGCTTCCTCGCTGCGAAATCCCTTTCTCCGCATGGCCTGCCCGGGCTCGATCATCCGCTGCGCGCGATCGGGCGCCGCTATTTGAAATTGGCGCCGCCGTTCATCGTGGCGATGCTGTTTGCGGTGCTTGCTTCGTATATCGCGGGCGCCTGGATGGACCACGATTCGATCTCGGCGCCACCAAGCACTCTCCAGTTTGGCGCGCACATGGTGCTGCTGCACGATGTATTCGGCTATGAAGCCCTGTCGGCTGGCGCTTGGTATGTCGCGATCGATTTTCAGTTGTATGCGTTGATGTGCGTGCTGCTCTGGGTGTCCGGACGCCTGGGACGAGACCGCAACTGGCCATGGGGCGTGCCTGCCTTGGTGGGTGTCGGCGTCATTGCGTCGCTGTTCGTGTTCAATCGCGATGCGGACTGGGACATCTGGGCCCCGTATTTCTTCGCGAGTTACGGTTTGGGCGCGCTGGCCTGGTGGGCGAGCGATCCGAGACGGCAACCGGTTGCGATCATCGCCTTGCTGTTGTTGATGGTCGCGCCGACGCAGCTGGCGCTGGCGGTCGATTTCCGGGTGCGGATTGCGGTGGCGTTTGCCGTGGCCTGTCTGCTGCTCCTGTTGGGGCGTGAAAAGCCGGCCTTGCTGACGGGCCCTGTATCCCGGCTTGTGCAGGTGCTTGCAAAGACGTCATATTCCGTCTTCCTGGTGCACTTCCCGGTGTGCCTCGTCGTGAATGCCGCTTTCACGCGTTTCGCACTGGAAGTGCCGCATCTTCAGTTCATCGGCGTGATGATTGGCTGGGCTGCCAGCCTGCTTGCTGGCGCTGCGTTCCATCGTTGGGTAGAGACGCCGCTGGGCCGATTACTGACATCGCATAGAGAAGCCAACGTGGATAACTTCATGACGCTGAGGGGACAAACTCAACAAGGCAGTTGATGTGCGGTTTCACTTCATTTTTTCAGAACGAACTTGCGATGATAAGCAAGAAATTCCGCCTGTTTCTGGAGCGGGCCGACATTCAGGACCTCAGGGATGCCCCAGCGGTGAAGGATCGACCGATCCAATGTTGGGGAAATGATGAGTTCACCGTTATCGGTGAAAGAGATGAAGCCACGGTCAAACAAATGATCGACATGTGGCGCGAGCATCAGGCCATTGCATCCGTTTAGCTTCTCCTTGTCGGAGCAGTCTTTCCAAGGCTTGATATGGCTTGCTCGCAGGTTTCTTGGATCAGTGACGCCCGTAACCCGGCAAGACTTCTCGTTCCGGCGGACATTGATTTTGAAGAGTCCTTGTCCTCGACGCGACTTCACCAATTGCTCTTTCATCGTCGGACCGATATCCGTGCGCCCAACGATTCCCTCTTCAAGGACATCGCACACGGCCTCGTACTGCAGACGATTGGCACGATCAGTAACGGCTGAGTACTCGCTTCCGATGAGACTGATCAGCAACTCAGCCATTGGAACGGGTACATGTGCGAGGTAGACCGATTGCAGTCCATCGCCACTGGCTTGCAAGGGAGAGTACTTTGAAGGGAGGAGCGGGCGCAGGACTTCGATATGATCTTTAGGACGAATGGTATTGCTCAGTTCCGTGTAGTCCACGGGGACATGCCAACCATCATCTGACCAGTTACCACCGGCGCGTCCGAAATCAGGTTTGGGGGCGCTCCTGGTCGGTCCTGTAGCAATCCCTATCGCCTTGATGAGGGTGTTGCAGTACGAGAAGATAACGTCTCCAGGACGAACCTCTTCCATGAAGGCATAGAACTGATTCTTATGGCCATTGGCCTTCATCTTGGGAGACCAAAGAAAGCTACCGGATATCTCTTCTGTGTATGTTTGATTCTGATTTACCCACCAATAGCTTTTCGTAGATTGCTGTTGGGTTAGGTTGATGTGCAGAGTATTGGTAGTACTGTAGGCAGCGTTCACAAAAACTCTCTTTTGTCGGACCTGATGAAAGTGGCTTACACCATTGTAGATTCGACAGGTGCGAGGATGTCAAATAGAAATTGAACATGCCATCAGGGCATAGGCTTTTGTTTTAGGATTACGCTGAATTTCGCGGTTAAAGGACGTTCTGGATGCCCAAAGAAAAAGGCCAACGCAAAGCGTTGGCCTTTTGTTCTAGCAACAGAACGCAATCAAACGTCAATATTTCCCGCCTGCAGCGCATTACTCTCAATGAAGTTACGACGTGGCTCCACCTCATCCCCCATCAGCGTGGTAAAGATCTGGTCCGCCGCAATCGCGTCCTCGATCTGCACCTTCAGCAGGCGGCGCACGGTCGGGTCCATCGTGGTTTCCCACAGCTGTTCCGGATTCATCTCGCCCAGACCTTTATAGCGCTGCTTGGACACGCCGCGTTCGGCTTCCTCGCGCAGCCACTGCATGGCGGTGTGGAAGTCGGTGACGGCGAATTCCTTCATCTTTTCGCCTTCGCCGCGGCGGATGATCGCGCCTTCGCCCATCAGGCCCTTGAAGGTCGCGGCCGAGCCGGCCAGCACGTTGTAGTCGGCGCTGGCGACGAAGTCGGCGTCGATCTGGGTCACCTGCACGTTGCCGTGGCGGATGCGCTCGATGCGCAGGGCGTGCTTTTCGCTCAGCTCGTCCGAACGCACGCTCACCGTCACGGTCGGGTCGGCGATCGCCGCTGCCATCGCCGAAGCCGAAGCCTGGGCGTTGTCCAGCGTGGTCAGGTCCAGGGTCACGCCGCCGGCGACGATCGCGGTCAGCGCAGCGCGGTCGATCACGCGGGTCAGGCGCATCATGATGGCGTTGGCCAGGTTGTACTGGCGCACCAGTTCGGCCAGCGCTTCGCCGGTGATGGCGTCGGCGCCTTCGCGCGGGATCAAGGAAGCGGTGTTCAGCGCCACCATCATCATGTAGCTCGCTTCCTCGACGTCGTCCTTCAGGTAGCGCTCGTCGCGGCCGGCCTTCACCTTGTACAGCGGCGGCTGGGCGATATAGATGTGGCCGCGCTCGACCAGCTGCGGCATCTGGCGGTAGAACAGCGTCAGCAGCAGGGTGCGGATGTGGGCGCCGTCGACGTCCGCGTCGGTCATGATGATGATGCGGTGGTAGCGCAGCTTGTCGACGTTGAATTCGTCCGGGCCGATCGAGGTGCCCAGCGTCGCGATCAGGGTCGTGATCTGCTCCGACGACAGCATCTTCTCGAAGCGCGCCTTTTCCACGTTCAGCACCTTGCCGCGCAGCGGCAGGATCGCCTGGAACTTGCGGTCGCGGCCTTGCTTGGCCGAGCCGCCTGCCGAGTCACCCTCGACGATGTAGAGTTCGGCCAGGGCCGGGTCGCGTTCCTGGCAGTCGGCCAGCTTCGAGGACAGGCCCAGCCCGTCCATCACGCCCTTGCGGCGGGTCAGGTCGCGGGCCTTGCGGGCCGCTTCGCGCGCACGCGCGGCTTCGACGATCTTGCCGCAGATGATCTTGGCGTCGTTCGGCTTTTCGTTCAGGAAGTCGGTCAGCGTCTTCGCCACGATCTCCTCGACCGGGCCGCGCACTTCCGACGACACGAGTTTGTCCTTGGTCTGCGACGAGAACTTCGGCTCCGGCACTTTGACGGACAGCACGCAGGTCAGGCCTTCGCGCATGTCGTCGCCCGAGATTTCGACCTTGGCCTTTTTCGCCAGTTCGTTCTCGTCGATGTACTTGTTGATCACGCGCGTCATCGCCGCACGCAGGCCGGTCAGGTGGGTGCCGCCGTCGCGCTGCGGGATGTTGTTGGTGAAGCAGAGCACCTGCTCGTTGTACGAGTCGTTCCACTGCATCGACACGTCCACCGAGATGTTCGTGCCGTTGTCCGACAGGCGGTCGCCGGTTGCCTGGAACACGGTCGGGTGCAGCACGGCCTTGGCCTTGTTGATGTACTCGACGAAGCCGCGGGTGCCGCCTTCGAAGGCGAAGATCTCTTCCTTGCCGGTGCGCTGGTCGGAGAGCTTGATGTTGACGCCGTTGTTCAGGAACGAGAGTTCGCGGATGCGCTTGCTCAGGATCTCGTAGTGGAATTCGACGGTGGTGAAGATTTCCTCGTCGGCCCAGAAGTGGACTTCGGTGCCGCGCTTGTCGGTTTCGCCGATGACCTTGATCGGCGACACTTCGAAGCCGTCGCGGATTTCGATTTCGCGGTTCAGCGGTACGCCGCGCTCGAATTCCATTTGATGGATCTTGCCGTTCTGGCGCACGGTCACGCGCAGCAGTTTCGACAGCGCGTTCACGCACGAGACGCCGACGCCGTGCAGGCCGCCCGACACCTTGTAGGCATTCTGGTTGAACTTGCCGCCGGCGTGCAGTTCGGTCAGGGCGATCTCGGTCGCCGAGCGCTTCGGCTCGTGCTTGTCGTCCATCTTGACGCCGGTCGGGATGCCGCGGCCGTTGTCGGTGATCGAGATCGAGTTGTCGGAGTGGATGGTGACGTGGATCTCGGTGCAATAGCCGGCCAGCGCCTCGTCGATCGAATTGTCCAGCACTTCGAACACCAGGTGGTGCAGGCCGGTCCCGTCCGAGGTATCGCCGATGTACATGCCCGGACGCTTGCGGACCGCTTCCAGGCCTTCCAGAATTTGAATCGAGGCGGCGCCGTATTCTTCCGACGAGGCCGGCGAAGAAGGCATTGGTTGAGTGTTCTCGGACATGGACTGCTTTCTCAAAAAACGATGTATTCAGACTGCTCAGTTCGGGCCGCGTCCTGATTAAACAAGAGGCAGCCCGGGATGCGCCTCGTTAGATACGCATCGGCATGACGACGTACTTGAAGTCGCCATTGTCGGGAATCGAGATCAGGGCCGACGAGTTCGAGTCGCCCAGCGCGATGTTCACCTGGTCGCACTTCAGGTTGTTCAGCACGTCGAGCAGGTAGGTGACGTTGAAGCCGATGTCGATCGCGTCGCCGCCGTAGTCGATTTCCAGTTCTTCCACCGCTTCTTCCTGGTCGGCGTTGGTCGAGCTGATCTTCATGCTGCCCGGGGTGATGATGCAGCGCACGCCCTTGAACTTGTCGCTGGTCATGATCGCGGCGCGCTGCAGCGAGCGCAGCAGTTCTTCGCGGCTGATCGTGAAGTCGTTCTTGTAGCCCTTCGGGATCACGCGCGTGTAGTCCGGGAATTTACCCTCGACCAGCTTCGACACCAGTTCGATGTCGGCGAAGGTCAGTTTGACCTGCGAGGCGGCGATGTCGAGCTGGACGGTGTCGTCGCTTTCTTCCAGCAGGCGCTGCAGTTCGATAATGGTCTTGCGCGGGATGATGACTTCCTGGCGCTCGAATTCCTGCTCGGCTTCGACCTGGCAGAACGCCAGGCGGTGGCCGTCGGTGGCCACGGCGATCACCTTGTTACCGTCCAGCACCAGCAGCAGGCCGTTCAGGTAGTAGCGGATGTCCTGCTGGGCCATCGCGAAGTGCACCATGTTGAACAGGTGCTTCAGCGTCTTTTGCGGCAGGGTGACGGTGGCGTTGTGGCTTTCCGCGACCGAGACGGTCGGAAATTCCTCGGCGGCCAGGGTCTGCAGCGCGAAGCGCGACTTGCCGCTCTGGACCGCCAGGCGCTTGTTCTGCAGCGTCATCGTGACGTCGCCCGATTCCGGCAGCGCGCGCAGGATGTCCAGCAGCTTGCGGGCGGCGACGGTGGTGCCGGTCACGTCCGGGCCCGAACCGATGTTGGCGTGCGTGGTGATCTGCACTTCGGTGTCGGTCGACAGGAAGGACACGCTCTCGCCGTCCTTGCGGATGAGGATATTGGCCAGAATCGGCATGGTGTGCCGACGCTCGACAATACCGCTCACGATCTGCAGTGGCCGGAGAAGCGTGTCTCGGGTGGTTTTGACCAGTTGCATAGTTATCCTCAGATGAGTTAATACAGTGAAATTGTTGCTACAGCACTATTTTGCCGCTTGTAAGGGCCAAATACAAATTCGGTGGCTTCATGGTCATCGGTCTTCATGCAACGGTGGGCGCCCTGTGCCCACGCGTTTAATAACAAGCATGAACACAGTCGCCCAGCCCATTACCCCTTCAGCGTCTGCTCCAATACGTGCAGTTCGTGGTTGCACTCGGCGTTCTTCTGGCGGTCCTGGGCAATTTTGCGTACCGCGTGCAGCACGGTGGTGTGGTCGCGGCCGCCGAACAGTTCGCCGATCTCCGGCAGGCTCTTCTGGGTCAGCTCCTTGGCCAGGTACATGGCGATCTGGCGCGGGCGGGCGATGTTCGCCGGGCGGCGCTTCGAATACATGTCGGCGACCTTGATGTTGAAGAAGTCGGCCACCGTCTTCTGGATGTTCTCCACCGAAATCTGCCGGTTCTGCACCGACAGCAGGTCCTTCAGCGCTTCCTTCACGATGTCGATCGTGATGTCCTTGCCGTGGAAACGCGAGTAGGCCAGGATCTTGCGCAGCGCGCCTTCCAGTTCGCGCACGTTCGAGCGCAGGTGTTTCGCCACGAAGAAGGCGACGTCGTCCGACAGGGTCACGCCCTCGGATTGCGCTTTTTTGAGCAGGATCGCCACCCGCATTTCCAGTTCCGGCGGCTCGATCGCGACCGTCAGGCCGGAGTCGAAGCGCGAGATCAGGCGATCATCCATGCCGGTGATCTCTTTCGGATAGGTGTCGGAGGTGATGATGATCTGCTTCTTTGCCGCGATCAGCGCCTCGAACGCATAGAAGAACTCTTCCTGCGTACGGCTCTTGCCACCGAAGAATTGAATATCGTCGATGAGGAGCATGTCGAGCGAGTGATAGTAATGCTTGAAGTCGTCGAAGCCCTTGCGTTGATAGGCGGTGACGACGTCGCGCACGTACTGCTCGGCGTGGATGTAGCGGATGCGCGCGCCCGGCTGGTCGGCCATGACCTGGTTGCCGATCGCGTGGATCAAGTGGGTCTTACCGAGGCCGACGCCGCCGTAGAAGAACAGCGGGTTGTACGACACGCCCGGGTTGTTGGCGACCTGGATCGCGGCGGCGCGCGCCAGCTGGTTGGCCTTACCGGTCACGAAACTGTCGAAGGTCAGGTCCGGGTTGATGCGGCTCTGCTCGCGCTTCGGCGAGTTGGCGATGTTCAGGTTCGGCTGGGGTTCCGGCGCGGCCGACATCGGCCGCAGTTCGCCCGGCTCGGCGCTGTGGGCGGGCGCGGGGCGCACCTCGGGCTTCTTCGGCGCGTTCTTCGGGTCGAGCACGAACTGCACCTCGACCGGGGCTTCCCAGTACTGGCAGGCGAGGGCGGTAATACGGTTGGCGAACTGCGTCTTTACCCAGTCGAGCTTGAAACGGTTGGGCGCCGCAATGCGCAGCTTGCCGTCCTCGTAATCGAGGACGACGAGCGGTTTGATCCACGCGCTGTATTGTTGCGGCGTCAGCTCGAGCTCCAGCTGCGCGGAAGCGGTCTGCCAAAAGTTTTCCATGTGTGCGGCTTATTGATACGTAACACGCTATTTTACCTGTCTTCGCGAAAGTTATCCACAGGTGAGCCGCGATTTTTCGCGCAGCGCTGGGGATAAAAGCAAAGTTATCTACATACGGAAACAACAGGCGCCTTGACAGCGGGTTGGCAAGTAGGGTCTAATTCAGGGTTCCCTGTCCGCCCGCCTGTTCAGCCCTCTCCGGATGGTTGAGAAATGCACGGACTAGCTGTGGCGTGACGCTGGCTTAACGTAGCGAACTGTCATTGGCGCCGATTCCTGACGAACAGACGTCAGACCCGATTTTGCATACTATTTTGCTTTAAGCGAGACCACCATGAAACGTACTTACCAACCTTCCGTCGTTCGTCGCAAGCGTACGCACGGCTTCCGCGCACGTATGGCTACCCGTGGTGGCCGCCAGGTTCTGAACGCACGCCGCGCCAAGGGCCGCAAGCGTCTGGCTGTCTAAGCCAGTCGCGCCCCGGTCGACCGCGGTCACATGACAGGCGAAGGTTCGCACGACTTCGCGCGCGCTCGGCGCATTCTGAAAACGGATGAATTTTCATCCGTTTTTCGTTTGCGGCCCACGCAAAAATCCGCGCATTTCGTGCTCTACACCCGCCCCAGCCCGCTACCGCATGCGCGGCTGGGCATCGTCGCGGCCAAGCGCTTCGCGCCGCGCGCGGTTACCCGCAACACCATCAAGCGCATCACGCGCGAACTGTTCCGTACCAGCGAACTGCAGTCGCTCGACTGCATCGTGCGCCTGGCGCGTCCGGTGAATACCAAGGACGGACCGGCCACCACGACGGCGCTCAAGCGCCTGCTGCGCGCGGAACTGTCGCGCCTGCTCGCCTCGCAGCGGCCGCGCAAGCCGGCGAAAACGTCGCCTGCACCGGTGCAGCCGGTTCCTTCATCATCATGAAGATCCTGCTCATCTGGATCGTGCGTGCCTACCGGCTCGTGCTGTCCCCGATGCTCGGGCAGAACTGCCGTTTCTATCCTTCCTGTTCCTGCTATGCCATCGAGGCGCTCCAGACCCATGGCGCGCTGCGCGGCAGCTGGCTGACGGTGCGCCGCCTCGGCCGCTGCCATCCCTGGAACGAAGGCGGGCTCGATCCCGTGCCGCCCGCGCGGCACAAGCATTCTCACTCAGCCGCTTGCGGTTGCAACCACTCCTGACGAATACCTCAATGGAAATCAACAAACGTACCATTCTGTGGATTGTCTTCGCCGTCTCGCTTGTCGTCCTCTGGAACAACTGGATGGTGTCGAACGGTAAGCAGTCGATGTTCTCGCCGGCGCCGCCGGCCAAGGTCGCCGAGGCTCCGGTCAACGGCGCCAACGGCACCGCCGGCGTTCCCGCCGCCCCTAGCCAGCCAGGCGCCGTGCCGAACGACGCAGCCGGCCAGCCCGCTGCCCCGGCGCCTGCGCGCACCGAGCGCATCACCATCACCACCGACGTGGTGAAGGCCGAGATCGACACCCTGGGCGGCGTGATCCGCCGCCTCGAGCTGCTGCAGTACCCGGACCACTTCGACAAGACGAAGAACCAGGTGCTGTTCAACGTCTCGGGCAACAACGTCTACCTGGGCCAGACCGGCCTGACCGGCGGCGTCATGCCGAACCACGCCACGCCTTTCGTGGCGCGTCCGGGCGTGCGCACCATCGACGGCAACAACCAGGTGCAGCTCGTCCTCGAAGCCGAGCAGGGCGGCGTGAAGCTGACCAAGACCCTCACCTTCAAGCGCGGCGACTACGTGATCGACGTGCGCCACGACGTGACCAACCTGACCGCGGCGCCGATCCAGCCTGCGCTCTACCTGCAGCTGCAGCACGACGGCAACAAGCCGCCGGGCGACTCCTGGTTCACCCCGAGCTTCACCGGCCCGACCCTGTGGACCCCGGAAGACAAGTACCAGAAGCTGAGCTTCGAGAACATCGAGAAGAACAAGGCCGAGCACTCGACCAAGGCCAACGGCGGCTGGGTCGCGATCTCGCAGCACTTCTTCGTGTCGGCTTTCATCCCGGCCGATAACACCCCGCGCGACATCTTCACCAAGAAAATTGCGACCAACCTGTACGCGATCGGCACCGTCCAGCCGCTGGGCAGCGTGGCGCCGGGCGCGACCGTCTCGAATACCGCGCGCCTGTACTCGGGCCCGCAGGACGAGAAGAAGCTCGAGACCATCACCCCGGGCCTGGAACTGGTCAAGGACTACGGCATGTTCGCGATCATCGCCAAGCCGCTGTTCTGGATCATGGACCACATCCACCAGCTGCTGGGCAACTGGGGCTGGACCATCATTGCCTTCACGATCCTGATCAAGCTGGCCTTCTTCCCGCTGTCGGCCGCCGGCTACCGCAGCATGGCGAAGATGCGCGTGGTGACGCCGAAGATGCAGGCGATCCGCGAGCGCTACAAGAACGACCCGGCCAAGATGCAGCAGGCCACCATGGAGCTGTACAAGTCGGAGAAGATCAACCCGCTGGGCGGCTGCCTGCCGATCCTGGTGCAGATGCCGGTGTTCCTGGCCCTCTACTACGTGCTGCAGGCCTCGGTCGAGATGCGCGGCGCGCCGTGGATCGGCTGGATCACCGACCTGACCCAGCCCGACCCGTGGTTCATCCTGCCGGTGCTGTACGCGATCTCGATGTTCGTCACCGCCAAGCTGAACCCGCAGCCGGCCGACCCGATGCAGGCGAAGATGATGCTGTTCATGCCGCTGGCGTTCTCGGTCATGTTCGTGTTCTTCCCGTCGGGCCTGGTCCTGTACTGGGTGGTCAACAACCTGGTGTCGATCGCGCAGCAGTGGGTCATCACCAAGAAGTTCGAGCCGAAGAAGTAATCCATTTCTGCTTCAGCAAAAGCCCGTGGAAAACCACGGGCTTTTTTTATCATCTACAATTTCCGCATGAAGCTTGATACCTCCCCCATCGCCGCCATCGCCACCGCACCGGGGCGCGGCGGCATCGGCGTCGTCCGCGCCTCGGGCAAGGCGCTCGGTCCCCTGATCGCGTCGCTGTTCCCGGGCACCCAACTGGCGCCGCGCCACGCCACCTATATCCCGTTCAAGTCCGCAGACGGTTCCGTGATCGACCAGGGCCTGGCCCTGTACTTCAAGGCCCCGCATTCCTACACCGGCGAAGACGTGCTCGAGCTGCAGGGCCACGGCGGCCCGGTAGTGCTGCAGATGCTGCTGGCGCGGGTGCTGGAAGCGGGCACGGAACATGGCCTGCGCCTGGCCGAGCCGGGCGAATTCACGCGCCGCGCCTACCTCAACGACAAGCTCGACCTGGCCCAGGCCGAGGCCGTGGCCGACCTGATCGACGCCTCGACCGAAGCGGCGGCGAAGTCGGCCTCGCAGTCGCTGTCGGGCGCCTTCTCGCAAGTCGTGCACCGCCTGGTCGAGCAGACCATCAACTTGCGCATGCTGGTCGAGGCCACGCTCGACTTCCCGGAAGAGGAAATCGACTTCCTGGAAAAATCGAACGCGCGCGGCCAGTTGGCCGGCATCATCGACTCGCTGGAACACGTGTTCCGCCAGGCGGCGCAAGGCGCCCTGCTGCGCGAAGGCCTGAACGTCGTGCTGGTCGGGCAACCGAACGTCGGTAAGTCCTCACTTCTGAACGCGCTGGCCGGGGCCGAGGTCGCGATCGTCACGCCGATCGCCGGCACCACCCGCGACAAGGTCAGCGAGACTATCCAGATCGAAGGCATTCCGCTGAACATCATCGACACCGCGGGCATTCGCGCGATCGACGAGGGCATCGACGTGGTCGAGCGCATCGGCATCGAGCGCACCTGGAGCGAAGTCGGCAAGGCCGACGTGATCCTGCACCTGCTCGACGCCAACCTGGGCCCGAGCGCCGAAGACGAGCGAATCGTCGCAGCCTTCCCGGCCGGCGTGCCGGTGGTGCGCATCTGGAACAAGATCGACCTGTCGGGGCACCGCGCCACGGTCGAGCAGGCGGCGGACGCGACCCACATCTACCTGTCGGCCAACGAAAAGACGGGCATCGACCTGCTGCGCGCGGAACTGCTGCGCATCGCCGGCTGGCAGCAGACGGGCGAGTCGCTGTACCTGGCGCGCGAGCGTCACCTGATCGCCCTGCGCGCCGCGCGCAAGCACCTGGATGTGGCTGCCCAGCACGCGGCGCAGGACGACCAGTCGCTGGACCTGTTCGCGGAAGAGCTGCGCCTGGCGCAGGATCAGCTGTCGAGCATTACGGGCGAGTTCACGCCGGATGATCTGCTGGGGGTGATCTTCAGCAGGTTCTGTATCGGTAAATAACCGCTCGGTTTCTCGTAGGGTGGGCACTTGTGCCCACGCGGTCTCACCATTCACATATCTGCGCTTTTATCGACGGCTACGATCGGCGGCGCCTCGTCATTGAAGCTACGACCGCGTGGGCACGGGTGCCCACCCTACAAGAGCTGGTAATGTTCGTCGGGTGAGACCGCGTGGGCTCGAGAGCCCACCCTACAAAAGCGATACCACCCGCCGCGCGCACGCGGGCTCCTGCCGCTTCATGCTAGGCTCTGCCTGAACCCTCAGGAGCCCCCATGACCGATCCCCACGCACGCCGCCGGCGCACCTTGCTGGCAACCCTGGCCGTTTCCGGCGCGGCCCTGCTGGCTTCCTGCGCCAGCATGCTCGGCCCGCGCGAAGTCGACGTGCCGCTGTGGAAGCTGCAGGCCAGCCTCGACCGCCGCTTCCCGGTGGACAACCGCCTGCTCGAATTGTTCGACGTGCGCCTGACGCGCCCGCAGCTGGCGGTGCACGAGGGGGACCGCGTCTCGCTTACCGTCGACGCCCGCCTGGCCCAATCCCTGCTGCGCGAACCGCTCGCCGGCAGCCTGGTGTTTTCCGGACGCCTGTACGTCGATCCAGCCCGCAGCGGCGTCTTCATGGCCGAGCCGCGCATCGAGCGCTTCGCCATCGGCGGCATGGACAACCTGGTGCAGCGCCAGCTGACGCGCGCCGCCAACGGCCTGATGGACACACTGGTCGTCGACATCCCCGTGTATACCTTCCGCATGGAAGAGCTGCGCTATGCCGGCGTGCAGTACGTGCCGACCCGGATCGCCACCACGGCAAACGGGCTGCGTATCTCGCTCGAACCCTTGCTCGAACCGGCCCGACAACCCTGAGCGTCCACTGCCACGCCGGTATCGCACAAGGCCGCGCACGATTGGCGTCAGGCATGAATTTATTGTCAATAATGCTATGATTTCCGCAGATGACAACGCTGGCGCGGACGCCGCGTGTGGCGGGTGGAGAAGGTGTTGCACAGTTGCCGCAAGGGAGAGATTCCTTGACAACGACGTTGCGGACGCGCCGGGTTCGGCGCACACTGGACGCCGAATTGCTGTGGCAGCGTTGCCGGTACGGGCTTCTGGATTGCGCTTCCTCATGCCCGGAATGTTCCGCTGAAGTAATCTTGCTTTACGGATTGATGTGCTGCGGTTGGGGGTGAATCTTGGAAACGATACAAGAGAGTTTGCCGAACGAAAGCGTGATGGCGGAGCCAATGACGGCGACAGCGGCGCGGGCGATGCCCACGCGCCTGAGCCTGCCGGCGAAGGGATCCTGCTGGTATTGCGAAAAGCCGCTCGACAGCGTGCGCCGCTTCTGCGGCAAGGGCTGTGCCGACTCGTTCGACGAAGAAGCCGAATACACGCGCTGACACGCGCCCCTGCCGGGGGCCGGCATGTCCGCATGGCGGCGGCGCCGGCCGCGCCATGTCAGGGATATCGTCTTTGATGGTGGGGCCGGTCCCCGGGCCTCGTGCTTCCGGTTCCGCACCGGATGCTCTGCAAGAAGTGTTAAGTGTTAAGTGGCCACGTTGGCCCGTCCGGGCCGGTCGAGCAGTGCCAGTGCGCGCTCGAAATCGAAGTCCGCGACCGCGGCGGCAAGCGCGCCGTAGGTTGCTTCCCCCAATTCCCCGACCAGGACCGCGCGCGCCTGCTCGACCAGGTCGACGGCTTCGCCGTCGCCGATGTCGAGCAGGGCGCGCAGGCGGCTCACCGTATCGTCGCTGCGCGCGTGGCGCGGCGCCGGCACGGCGGCTTCGGCCAGTTCCGTCATCGTGTCGAGTTCGCGCAGCACATGCGCCAGCTCGGCATCGAGACGCAGGAACAGGGGTGAAATGGCGGGCGCAGCGGAATCCTGGGAGAGGGCGGCGCGCAGCGCATCGTCGAGCGCCAGCGCGGCCGCATGCAGCGAACGTGCCTCGATCAGCCCGGCCGCACCCTTGAGCGTGTGCGCCAGGCGCTGGGCCAGTGCCGGGTTGCCGGTGTCGATGGCGGTGCGGATCGCGGCGCCGGCGCTGCGGTAGTCGAGACGAAAGCGCGCCAGCGCGCGCAGGTAGACCGGACGGTTGCCCATCAGGCGCTCGACGCCGGCCTCGACATCGACCAGCGGCGCGGACGTCGCGCCCGTTCCCGCCGGCGCTAATGTAGCCGGATCCGGCTTATTCATCTCGCCTGTTCACCGCAGCTTAGCGGGCCGTCGTGAACGACCAGTTGCGGCTGACCGCGGAGCCGTCGACGGTGCCGGCGAAGGTGACGTCGTAAGTGGTGTTGGCCGCCAGCGGCGACAGCGGCACGATCGCGGCCGACGATTTCCCGGTGTGGGTGTCGTTCGCATTGCTCAGCAGGCGCGTTGGCAGGTCGCCGCCGCCGCGTGGGCGTAGCGTGAAGGTCTGCACCGTGACCGGGGCGTTGATGTTGGCGTGCACGCTGATCGGATAGCCGACTTCGTTGCGGTCCGGTACCGGGTCGGGCGACTCGGTGTCGCTGAAGAAGTTGCGCGGCACGGCGGTCTGGGCATCGAAGGGCCAGACCGCGACCTGGCCGCGCGCCAGGGTGGTCGCATAGCCGTTGCTGGCGCCGAAGTTGGCGGTGAAATAGCTGCGGCCGTTCGTGGCGGTCGCCGAACCGGTGCCGATTTCCCTGAATGCGGGCTCGAAGATGACGAAACGGTGATAGACCGCGGTGATCAGCTCCTCGGCCATGTATTGGCCGGAGCTGCTGTTTGCCGCCGAGATCACCTCGCCAAAGGCAGCGGGGCGGACCAGCACGTAGTTGGCAGCGGCCAGGCGGTCGGAAAGGGTGACGCCGGTGAATCCCTGTTTTCCCGCGACCTGTTCGTGCGAAATCACATTGTTGATACGCTGGTAGTCGGAGTGACCTTGCGCCGCGATGTCGATCACCGTGCTGTGGGTGAGCGCGGACAAGCCGGCCTGGGTGCGCCGGTAGTTCAGCCATACGCGGCCGTCGAGTGCGATGTTGCCGGTCAGCGTGGGTGCGCCGGGTTGCGTCGGCGTGTCCGCGACCGGCGGGGCCGGGGTGAGCGGGTCGGGAACGATGGCGCCTCCGGGCGGCGTATTGCCGGTGGGCGGCGCGCTCGGAGCCGGGCTGTCGCTGCCGCCGCCGCCGCCGCAGGCGGCCAGGGCCAGGGCGGTGACGCATCCCGCCAGTATTGTCCGCGCGCGCAGCAATTCGCTCATCCGTAACTCCTGATATAAATCAATTCGTGGTTGCACATTCTAGGGCAAATCCACAATGCATGACTCCCGGCGCCGTGCGCGACCATGGTGCTCTTGCCACGGTAGAATACGGCCATCCTTACCACGTCCGGACATCAATTGAACCAGCCCCGACCCAAGCGCCTGGCGCGCGCCAAGTTTGCCCTGCCCAGTTTCGTCACCTTGCTGTCGATTGCCTGCGGTTTCGGCAGTATCGTCATCTCGGTCGACAACGCCCAGGTCGGCGCACCGGGCGACTTCCGCCTGGCCGCCATCCTGCTGGTGCTGGCCGGCGTGTTCGACGCGCTCGACGGCTTCGTGGCGCGCGCCACCAATACCCAGTCCAGCTTCGGCGTCCAGCTCGATTCGATCGCCGACGTGATGAACTTCGGCTGCGCGCCCGGCCTGCTGCTGTACTGCTACGGCTTTGCCCAGCTGGGCGCGGCGCACCCGACCATCGTGCGCATGGGCGGCCTGGCCTGCTTCATCTTCGTTGCCTGCGGCGCGCTGCGCCTGGCGCGCTTCAACGTCTCGGTCGGCAAGACCGACCCGCGCTACTTCGTCGGCATGCCGATCACGGCCGGCGCGGCCTGCGTCGCCTCGGTCGTCGTTGCCTGGCCCGATCCGGTGGTCACCAACGCCCAGGCCTTTGCCGTGATGGCGCTGATGGTCGCCGTCGGCACCCTGATGGTCTCGACCGTAAGGTTTCCTAGCAGCAAGCAAAAACTGACCAAGGGAATGTACATCGTCCTGGCGGTGGCGGTTCTGCTGCTGATCATATTGCAGACACGCTTTTTCGTACTCTTCTTCCTGCTCTACATCTGCGCGACCCTGCTGCTGAACATTGCATGGCACGGCGGCTGGCGCGGCATTGCGCCGCCGAAGGTCTACGACGAGGACGAGTCCACCGCTTAAGCGAACTTGTCGAGCAGGGCGGCCAGGAACGCCACAGTGTCGTAGGGTGGGCACTCCGTGCCCACGCGTCAAGCGCGTGACCGCTAGCCACATGCAGTAATGTGCCGCTCGCAACGTGTGCGATGGATGCAACCTGGACGGGGTTGGCGTTAGCGGGCGATTAGCTCCAGCCAACGCGAAAGGATAGGCACGTAATGCGTGGGCACAGGGTGCCCACCCTACGAACTGCCTAAGAGCGCCTGTCAGCCGCTCAGGCAAACTTGTCGAGCAGGGCGGCCAACCGCGCCGCCGTCGCGCGTGCGTCCTCGAGACTGCCGGCCTGCTCGCTGTGGGTCACGACCGTTGCCGTGAGCAACTGAACGAAGGAGCGGTCGAGCGCCTTGCGCGCCGCTGCCATCTGCTGGGCGACGGCGTCGCAGTCCGAGGGCTCGGCCGCCAGCGCGATCAGTTTCTGTACCCCGCGCAGCTGGCCCTCGATGCGGGCCAGGCGGTTGAGCAGGTCTTTCTTCTGCTGCCCCGTCAGCGCGCGCCCCTCGACGATCTTGACGCTTTCCGCCATGGCGACCTCAGGCCACTTCGTGCCCGCGCGCCGCGCGCAGGATCGCAAACCAGTCGTCGCGCGCCAGCGTGACGCCGGTGGCCGCGACCGCGGCGGCCACCGATTCGATGCGGCCGCTGCCGGTCAGCGGAACCGGACGGCTCGGCAGCGCCATGATCCAGGCGAACACCACGCTGGCAAACGACTGGCCAAGGCGGTCGGCCACGTCCTGGATGGTGGCGCGCAGCTTGACGATGTGCGGATCGCTCGATGTGAACAGGCGTCCGCCGCCGAGCGGCGACCAGATCATCGGCGCCACGCCCAGGTCCTGCAGGCCGTCGAAGGTTTCGTCGAACATCGGCGCCGTGTGCAGCGGCGAGAACTCGACCTGGTTGGTGGCCAGCGGCACGCGCCGGTTCAGGGCCTCGAACTGGTGGCGGGTGAAGTTCGACACGCCGACATGGCGCACCTTGCCGTCGCGCTGCAGGCGGGTGAAGGCCTCGGCGACCTCGTCGAAGTTCATCAGCGGATCGGGACGGTGGATCAGCAGCAGGTCGAGCCGGTCGGTGCCGAGCTGGCGCAGCGAGGCTTCGGCCGAGGCGACGATATGCTCGACACTGGTGTCGTAGTGCTGGATCGTGTGCGCCGGGCGGTTCGAGGACACCAGCTTGATGCCGCACTTGCTGACGATCTCGATCCGGTCGCGCAGCGAGGGGCGTTCGCGCAGGGCTTCGCCGAACAGGGTCTCGACGCCGTAGTCGCCGTAGATGTCGGCGTGGTCGAAACTCGTCACTCCGAGCGCAATGCATTCCTCGATGAAGGCGACGCGCGACGACACCGGCATCTTCCATTCGCCCATGCGCCACATGCCGGCGACGATGCGCGACAGTTCGAGGCCATCGCGGCGGGTGGCGATGCGGGGGCAGGTGGTGGAAGCTTGGGACATCGGCGGCTTTCTTGCATTTACGGTAACGAGGCATTATAGCGACCGCGTGCGGGATGCGCCGGACCGTAGGGTCGACAGTTGTAGGGTGGACACCTGTGTCCACGCTGTCTCATCGGTTTAGATACGGCGCCATACGATCTCATGGCAATCGATGATCAGCCGCCGTACCGCGTGGGCACAGGTGTCTACCCTACGAAAACCCGTAACCCGGCGGTCAAAACAAAAACGCCCGCCGGGCGAACCGGGCGGGCGTCGTTGCACGCGAATAAAACGCTTACTTCATCCAGAGGCGCAGCGAGTCCCAGGCGCGCCCGAAGATCGAGGCTTCCGGCACTTCTTCCAGCGCCACGACCGGCAGTACCAGCAGCGGCTTGCCGTCGACCATCATCTTCAGCGTGCCGACGCGGCCGTTCTTCGCCAGCGGGGCGACCAGCGGGTCCTTGCGCTCGAGCACAGGCTTGAGCTTGCCGGCGACGCCTTTCGGCACCGTCACCAGGACGTCGTTGGTGAAGCCGACCTTCACGTTCGATTGCGAACCCTTCCACACTTCCGGCGTGGCCACGGCCTGGCCCTTCGCGTACAGCTTGACCGTGTCGAAGTTCTGGAAGCCCCAGTTCAGCAGCTTCTGGCTTTCCTGGGTACGCGCGCTGTCCGAGTTGGCGCCGGACAGCACCGAGATCAGGCGGCGTTCGCCGCTGTTGCCGTTCGGACGGCGCGCGGAGGCGATCATGCTGTAGCCCGAGGCGTCGGTGTGGCCGGTCTTCATGCCGTCCACGGTCGGGTCCAGCCACAGCAGGCGGTTGCGGTTCTGTTGGGTGATCTTGTTGTAGGTGAACTGCTTGACCGAGTCGATCTTGTAGAACTCGGGGAAGTCGCGGATCACGTGGGTGGCCAGGCTGGCCAGGTCCTGCGCGGTCGAATAGTTGTCCGGGCTCGGCAGGCCGTGCGGGTTGGCGAACTTGGTGTTCTTCAGACCCATGCGCTGCGCTTCGCGGTTCATCAGGGTGACGAAGGTGCCTTCGTCGCCGGCGACCGCTTCGGCCAGCGCGACCGCGGCGTCGTTACCCGACTGCACCATCAGGCCATGCAGCAGGTCGTTGATGCTGACCGGGGTCGCCGGATCGATGAACATCTTCGAGCTGCTCGAGTCGACTTTCCAGGCGCGGGTCGAGACATTGACCATCTGCTCCAGGGTCAGCTTCTTGTCGCGGATCGCCTGGAAGGTGACGTAGGCCGTCATGATCTTGGTCAGCGATGCCGGTTCGATCCGCAGGTTCGGGTCCTGGGCCGCGATGACCTGGCCGCTGGTGGCGTCGAGCAGCAGCCACGATTTCGCTGCGATTTGAGGCGCGGGCACGCTTTGCGCGCTGGCCGAGATCATGACCAGGCTGGCGGCCACGGCTGCAATCAGTTTCTTCATGGGAACTAAAGTCTCAATCTAGGGGTGGGTGAAGCGCAGGCAATGTGAGTACACACATTGCCTGGAGTCAAAGAAGGGACTCATTATAGGCCAGTGCCGCCGCGAACAAAACACTCTTCAATTAGTCTTAATACACGCTTAATTGTTGCGATCCCACATCTGAATCACGAGATTCTTGATCGGGTTGAGGCGGCGGTGGAAGAAGTGGTCGGCGCCCGGGATCACGATCACCGGGATTTCCAGCGGCCGCGCCCAGTCGAACACCATCTGCAGGGTGATGGTGTCGTCCTGCTCGCCGTGGATCAGGATGGTGTCTTCCGGCACGCTCGGCATCGGCCATTTGCCGGCGGCGGTGCCGACCAGCACCATGCGCTGGATTGACTTGCCCTCCGCGGCCAGGCGCGCCTGCAGTTGCGCCTGCACGAAGGTGCCGAACGAAAAGCCGGACAGCGCCACCGGCAGGCCAGGATACTGTTCCTGCATGTGCTCGAGCATGACCTGCATGTCGTCGACCTCGCCGTGGCCGCGGTCATGCTCGCCTTCGGACTCGCCCACGCCGCGGAAATTGAAGCGCGCCGTCGCATAGCCGAGCGTTACGAAGGTGCGCGCCAGCGTCTGCGTGACCTTGTTTTCCATGGTGCCGCCGTACAGCGGGTGCGGGTGGGCCACCAGCGCGATGCCGCGCGGGGCCTCTTCCGGCAGGTCGAGCAAACACTCCATCTTGCCGGCGTGGCCGGTCAGGTAAAATTTTTTCGAAAACTTGTTCATATCAAAATCAGATCTTCAGGCGCTCGACAATTTCGCCCTTCAGGATGTGGCTGTCGATGATGTCGTCGATGTCCGTGGTGTCGACATAGGTGTACCAGGTGCCCTGCGGGTAGATCACCACGACCGGGCCTTCCTCGCAGCGCTCCAGGCAGCCGGCCTGGTTGATGCGTACCTTGCCCGGCTGGTTCAGGCCGAGCTGCTTGATGCGCTTTTTCGCATGCTTCTGCGCGACCTCGGCGCCGGCCTTGCCGCAGCTCTGGCGGCAATTCTCGCCTTCGCGCACATTCATGCAGAAAAAGACGTGGTGTTCGTAGAAAGGTTTCTCGTCATTCATATCGTTCTCGTCCTGGGCAAGCGCCAATGGGCCATTCGCAATGATACGCAAGTTTAATGGCGACCCTCGTGCCGATTCAGTTTATGGGAGGGAAGCAGCAGGAACCAGAGCGCCAGAAACGGCCAGCTCATCGACAGGAACTGGGCTGCCCCGTTGAAGTTCAAGAACTTGCCTTGCACCCAGCCCTGCAGGGTGGAAGTGAAATACGGATTGGCCGGGATCGTGTTCACCACGATCAGGCTCAGCACCAGCGTGACCACGGCCAGGCGGCGCTGCGCCAGTTGCGGCGCGAAGGCCAGGCCGGCCAGCATGATCAGGCCGATCAGGAAGCCGCCCTCGGCGCCCGGCGTGACCCAGACCAGGGCATTGTCGGGGCGGAACAGCAGGGAGCTGGCCAGGGTCTTGGTGAGCAGGGCCGCGCCCAGCATCAGGAGCACCAGGGTGTAGCGCGGCGCGCCCCGGCGCAGCAGGCACAGCAGGGTCAACGCGGCGCCGGTCATGCCGCAGGCGGTGATGATCGTCTCCGACAGCCAGTACTGCTCGACGCTCATCGCCGGCCCCGGGCGCAGCATGGCGACCAGGTCGATGTCCTCGTCGAACAGCGTCGACAGCCAGCTTGAAACCATCGGCAGCACCTGGCCGTGGCCGAACAAAAAACTCTGCGGGTAGATCTGGGCCAGCGGCCACATGGCGAGCAGCACCAGGCCCTGGCTGGCGTGCGGGGCGAACCAGCGCCGCCGCAGGCGGTTCAGCCGGCCCTCGGCCAGCAGCAGGCGCACCGCGAGCGGCCCGATGCAGGCGCCGATGAAGCAGCCGACGCTGTTGGTCAGCAGGTCGAGGTTCGAGGGCACGCGGCTCGGCAGGTAGTTCTGCACCGTCTCCATCGTGCCCGACACCAGGATGCCGAAGATGGCCGCCAGCAGCACCGCCCAGATCCCGCGCAGGAAGGGGTACAAGGCCAGCACCAGCAGCACGCCGAGCGGCACGTAGCCGACGACGTTGACCATCACGTCGAAGCCGGTCCAGTAGCGCTGCTTGACCAGGTTCAGGAAGGAGAACGGCGGTAGGCCGTTGTTGCGCCAGCCCGTGAACGGATACCAGCTGGCGTAGACGATCAGCAGCAGGTAGGCCAGCAGCGCGGCACGCGCCACCGGCGAGCCGCGGCGCGGGAAAGCGTCCGGTACGGCGGCAGCGGACTCCTTGCCGTGGCCTTCCTCTTGCCCTTCCGGCTTGCTCATTGCGTCCTGGTGTCGATACCCGCCAGCCAGGCGATGATGTCGGCGGCCGTCGCGTCCAGGCTGGCGCCCAGCGCGCGCACGCCGCCGGCGGCATCCGCGCTCGGGGCCGGCGAGGCGCGGCTGAAGGTCTTCTGGTCGAGCAGGGTATGACCGCGGAACACCGAAGCGCGCAGCACCAGCTGGCCTTCGCTCTGGCTGGCGCTGGCGAAGGCATGGGTGAATTCGTCGACCTCGACGCGCATGATCGGCACCCCGGTGGTGGTGTCGGTGGCCGACAGCACCTTGATGCCGGCTTGCGCCAGGCGGGCCTTGAGGCGCTGGGTCACCAGGATCAGGGGGCTGGCGCTCCAGCGGCTGTTGGCGTAGGTGCGCGCCTGCAGCGGGTCGGCATAGTTCAGGCGGTAGATCATGTGCTCGTTCTCGAGCGCGGGCGAGCCGGTCGCGTCCATCACGACGATGGCGGCCAGCGGCGCCTGGGCCGCCTGGGCGGCAGGCGCGCCGGCGGGACCGAGCGCGCCGAAATCGAAGTGGGTATTGTTGGCGGCCGGTTTGCTGGTGCCGCAGCCGGCCAGGGTCAGGGCCAGGATGGCGGCGCCGAGGATGCGGGGCGAAATCATGGTGGATGGGGTCCTCATTTGGTCGGGGCGACGAAGCCCGGCTCGCCGGGGCCGGGTTGAGCGCTCGGGGCGCCGAACAGGATGCTCTGCGGCCGGTCGGACAGCGAATCGGCCGTGCGGCGCACCGAGCGCAGCGCCGTGCGCGCCTCGTCCGTCATGCGCACCACGTGCGGCAGGGTTTCCGCCTCCAGGTCGGCCGTCACGCCGGTCAGCGAATCGATCGCGCCGTTCAGGCGGTTCAGCGGGCCGTCCGGCGCCTGCAGGCCGGTGGCCAGGCGGTCGTAGTTCTTCGCGGTGACGGTGGCGCTGTCGGCGAAGGTGTCGAAGGACTCCAGGCTGCTTTCGAGCTTGTCGGCCAGCCGCGGCAGCTTGTCGATCGTGGGACCGAGGCGCTGCGGGATCTCGCCGTAGGCGGCGGCCGCCTTGCTGATGTTGTCGAAGGCGCCGATGATGGTCTTCTGGTTCTCGTCGCTTACCAGGTTGTTGATGCGGGCGGTGATCTCTTCGGTGCGGTCGAGGATGGCAAGGCCGCGTTTCTCGAGCTGGTCGAGCAGGCCCGGGCGCAGCGGGATGCGGCCGACGTGGTCCGTGTCGGTCTTCAGGAGCGGCGAGCCGGTGCGGTCGTCGTCGAGCTGGATGAAGGCGATGCCCGTCACGCCCTGGTAGCCGAGCGAGGCGAAGGTGGTGGTGGTGATCGGCGAGCCTTCCTCGACCGACAGCTTGATCAGGATCTGGCCGGTCACCTTCGGATCGAACACGATCTCGTCGACGCGCCCGACCTCCAGGCCGCGGTAGCGCACGGTGGCTTGCGGGTTCAGGCCGGGAATCGACTGGGTGGTGACGATTTCATAGGGGGCCAGCTCGGTCTTGTCGCGGTTCAGCCACAAGCCCACGAGCACGGTCGCCACCAGCAGGGCGATCGTGAACACGCCGGTCATGAGGGCATACGATCGGTTTTCCATGTTACTCCTTCGCTTCGTCCTCCGCCGCCTCGTCGCGTTCATCGAGCACCTCGAGTGCCCGACGGCCGCGCGGGCCGAGGAAGAAATGTTTGATGAAGGGATGGTCGACCCGCAGCACGTCGCGCGACGGACCGAGCGCCAGCACGTGCTTCTCGGCCAGGACCGCGATGCGCGAGGAAAGCGCAAACAGCGTGTCGAGGTCGTGGGTGACCATCACCACGGTCAGTTTCAGTTCCCGGTGCAGGGCCTGGATCAGGGCCACGAAGGCATCCGAGAGGTCGGGGTCCAATCCGGCGGTCGGCTCGTCCAGGAACAGCAGGCGCGGCTCCAGCGCCAGGGCGCGCGCCAGTGCGGCGCGCTTGACCATCCCGCCCGACAGGTCGGAAGGCATCTTGTTGGCGTGCTCCGCGCCCAGGCCCACCATGTCCATCTTGAGCAGCACCGCGTCGCGGATCACGTCTTCCGGCAGGGCGCGCAGTTCGCGCATCGGCTGGGCGATGTTGTCGAAGACCGTCAGGGCCGAATATAGCGCACCTTGCTGGAACAGCATGCCCCAATGGTTGCGCATCTGGCGCAGCTGCTCGGGCCCGGCCGCGCTGATGTCCTCGCCGAACACGCGCACGCAGCCGCGCGTCGGCCGGTTCAGGCCCAGCATCTGGCGCAGCAGCACGGTCTTGCCGGTGCCGGAACCGCCGACGATCGACAGGATCTCGCCCGAATAGATTTCCAGGTTCAGGTCCTGGTGCACCACGGTCTTGCCGAACTTGGTCCACAGGTTGCGGATCTCGACCACCGGCGGTCCGACGTCTTCTTCCGGCTTGCGGTTCAGGCGCTGGCGGCGCGCCGTGCTGTCGATCTTGTCATCAACCGGCATCAGAATCCCACTCCGCTGAAGATGATGGCGAACACGGCGTCGGCCAGGATCACCACGGTGATCGCCGTCACCACCGAGGTGGTGGTGCCGCGCCCCAGGCTTTCGGTATTCGGCTTGATGCGCAGGCCGAAGTGGCAGGACACCAGCGCGATCAGCACGCCGAAGGTCATCCCTTTCAGCAGGCCGATCGTGTAGTTCACCAGCGGCACCGCGTCCGGCAGCTTCTGCAGGAAGTAGCGGAACGACAGGCCCAGCTCCAGCTTGGCCGAGGCCATGCCGCCGATCAGGGCCATGGCGTCGGTCCAGACCACCAGCAGCGGCATCGAGATGGCCAGCGCGATCACCTTCGGCATGATCAGGCGGTAGCCGTGGGAGATGCCCATCACCAGCATGGCGTCGAGCTCCTCGGTCACGCGCATCACCCCCAGCTGCGCCGTGATCGAGGAACCGGAACGGCCGGCGACCAGGATCGCCGCCAGCAGCGGCCCGAGTTCGCGGATCACGCTCATGCCGAGGATGTTGACCAGGTAGATGTCGCCGCCGAACATGCGCAGCTGCTGGGCCGACAGGTAAGAGAGCACCACGCCGATCAGGAAACCCACCAGGGCCGTGATGCCCAGCGCCTGGAAGCCGGAATGATAGATGTTGGCCGAGATCTCGCGCCAGGGGCCGGTGGCCGGGCGGCGGATGAAGCGCCCGAGGTCTTGTACCAGGCGTCCGATCAGGGCGACGAAGCCGTGCAGGTGCTCGAAGAAGGTGAGCAGGCCCTGGCCCAGCACGATGATCCAGTTCAGCGCGCTGACGCGGGGGCGCGGCAGGTTGATCTGGCTGGCGTCCTCGATGCGCTTGAACAGGTCTTCCTGGCGCGGGTCGAGGCGCAGGCGGGCAGGGCGCTTCTTGCCCCAGGCGTTCCAGAACATCTGGGCGCCGATGTGGTCGATGCTGTCCACTTCGGTCAGGTCCCATTCGAGCTCGGACTGCTTCTTGAGGCTGGCCAGCGTGCGGTTGATCCCCTTGAGCAGGCCGCACCCGGTGAGGACGCTGACCTGCCAGATGCCGCTCGCCATGACAGATTGCCCCGCCCCGCCGGCGGATTTCTGGATGGTTAATATTGGCGGTTTATCAATCTGCATTATTGCAGTGTAAAAGGAATTGGCCGGTTTTGCATATTGGCGCTCCTGTAGAGTGCTCGGGCAGGTGGTCAGGCGGCCAGATGGCGCACCTGGCGCGCCGGCGCCGCCACCGGTTGGGCCGCTGCCTTGCTCTTGTGCGTGCCATCGACATTGCCGGCGTAGTCGCTGGCCAGCAGGGTGGCCGCGTCTTCCTGCGTCAGGCCGGTCATGACCAGCCATTCGGCCACCAGCTTGGCCAGGCGCTCGAGCGCGATGCGGTGGGTGGCGTCGGTCTTCGTGTAGATCCAGTCCGAGAAGGCCATGAAGTTTTCGAAAGGACGCGCGCCCAGCAATTGCCTGACCGTGTTGGCGAAGCGTCCCGAGTTGGCCACCAGGTCCCAGTAGCGGGCGAAGCGCACCAGGCGCTGCATGGTCGGGAAATCGATCAGGCTGGTCGCCAGCACCGTGTAGGGCGGATACGGGTCGTACACCATCTGGAACGGCCCGGTGTGGCGGATGATCGGCGTGCCGCGCAGGCGTTTCAGTATGCCGAACTGGATCTCGTGCGCGCCCAGGGCCACCAGCTGGTCGAAGCCGCGCGCGAAGCTGGCGATGTCTTCGCCCGGCAGGCCGGCGATCAGGTCGACGTGCAAATGGGCCTGCGATTGCGTGCACAGCCAGCGGATGTTGTCGGCCGCCTTCTCGTTGTTCTGCTTGCGGCTGACCAGCGCCTGCACCTCGGGATTGAAGCTCTGGATGCCGATCTCGAACTGCAGGGCGCCGGCCGGGAACCGCGCGATGGTCTCCTTCAGCGCTTCCGGCAAGTGGTCGGGCACCAGCTCGAAGTGGGCGTAGACCGGATCGTCCGGATTGGCCGCCAGCTTATCCAGGAAAAACTGCATGATGCGCTGGCTGGTCTTGACGTTCAGGTTGAAGGTGCGGTCGACGAACTTGAACAGGCGCGCGCCGCGGGCATACAAGACGTCGAGCTGGGCGAGGAAATCGTCGAGCGGGAAGGGCCAGGCGGTCTTGTCGAGCGAGGACAGGCAGAATTCGCACTTGAACGGGCAGCCGCGCGAAGCCTCGACGTAGATTGTGCGGTGCGCGATATCCTGCGCGCTATATAAAGAATAGGGCAGGGCGATTTCCGCCATCGGTGGCTGCACGCCGGCATGCACTTTCATGAGCGGCTTGGGGCCGTGCAGGATCTCGGCGCACAGCTTCGGGAAGGTGACGTCGCCCCAGCCGGTGACGACGTAGTCGGCCAGCCGGCAGATCTCCTGCTCCCCCGTTTCATACGAGACTTCGGGTCCGCCGAGCACGATCGTCACCTCGGGCGCGACGCGTTTCAGCATGGCGACGATCCTGGTCGTCTCTTCCACGTTCCAGATATAGACGCCGAAGCCGACGATGCGCGGCCGGCGCGCCAGCAGGCGCTCGACCACCTCGGTGGTCTTGGCGCCGATGACGAATTCCTGCAGTTCGGTCTCGGCCTGGAGCGGCCCCATGTTCGCCAGCAGGTAGCGCAGGCCCAGCGATGCGTGGGCGTAGCGGGCGTTCAGGGTCGATAGCAGGATGGTCATGGCAGCGGCAAATGGAGCAAAACAGCCATTTTACGCGTTGGCGCGGTCAGCAGCGCTGGCGTTGTGTGATATTGCCTGTTAGAATACGCGCCGGAATTCAGGAAGCCTGTTGCCCAGTTGTGGAACAGTTTTCCAGCAAGTTATGCCTGATGACCATAGCAAGTCGGTCCCACCCCTTCCCATCCCGAACAGGACCGTGAAACGACTTTGCGCCGATGATAGTGCTGCAACCAGTGTGAAAGTAGGTTATCGTCAGGCTAGTTATAGAGAAAAACCCCAGCCCGTGTGCTGGGGTTTTTTTTCGTCCTTGATGTACGGCGGACCAGTCTCGCTGGACCGTGGGCCGCGCCAGGGCAAGGCGACGCGCGCCATGAATACAACAACTGCTGCCGCTCCTGTGCGGCAGCCAGGCCCATCAGCTTGACTAGTCCGCAAGGGACATGCCAGCATGCAAACTGTATCTCCGCATCAATTTGGGGCAGTCCTGCTCCAGTAAGGTTCACTTTCCCACCATCCGGTCACGCGGCCGCAGCCGCAGAAAGTGTCCATATGAAGCGTAGCAACAGCGCGGTTTTCGTGCCGCGTCGACTCCTCCTTGCGGCATCCCTTGCCTTCACTCTCGGCGCCTGTCACCGTGGCGACGACGACGGCCCCGCAGCGCCGACAATCGAGACCGCCTCGCGCATCAATGTCGAGCTGGCCCGCACGACACACGGCGTGGCCCACGTGCGCGCCGACGATTTCCGCAGCCTCGGCTACGGGCTGGCCTATGCCTATGCCCAGGACAACGTCTGCATGTTCGCCGACTCGCTGCTGACGGTGCGCGGCGAGCGCTCGCTGTTCTTCGGCGGCGAAGCGCGCGCGCCGAAGCGCACCGCCGACGAATATGGCGCCGCCAGCGGTTTCATGGACCTGAAGAACGAGGACAGCGACTTTTTCTTCAAGGGCTACCTCGACCTCGAGCAGCTGCGCGCCAACTATGCCGCCGGCGCCCAGGAACCGCGCGACATCCTCGCAGGCTACGTCGAAGGCTACAACCGCTACCTGAAGGACTACACCGGCAAGCTGCCGGCCGCCTGCGCGAATGCCAAATGGGTGCGGCCGATCACGCTCGACGACATGTACCTGGTCATGGGGGAGAAGGCCCTGCACGCCTCGGGTCAGGTGTTTTCGAAGGAGTTCGTCGCCGCCGGCCGCACGCCGGGCAGCCCGGTCAGCCTGGCCAAGGCCGCGCCGCGCAAGGTCGATTCCTCCTTCCTGCTGGCGCGGCTCGAAAAACTCAACACCCATGGCATCGGCAGCAACGCCCTGGCCGTCGGCAAGGACCTGTCGGCAAGCGGCCGCGGCCTGTTGCTGGGCAATCCGCACTATCCCTGGACCACCACCGACCGCTTCTACCAGGCGCACCTGACGGTGCCGGGGCGCTACGACGCGATGGGCGTGATCATCGGCGGCGTTCCTGCCATCGTGATCGGCTTCAATAAGGACATCGCCTGGAGCCACACCGTCACCGCGGCCATCCACTTCACGACCTTCCGGCTGGCGCTGGATCCGGGCGACGCCACCGGCACCACCTACATGGTCGACGGCGAGCGCCAGAAGATGACCTCGAAGACGGTGACGGTCGACCTGCTGGGGGCAGACGGTGCGGTCCAGAAGCGCAGCAAGACCTTCTATTTCAGCAAGCATGGCGCCGTCATCGTCAAGCCGGAAGCAGGCATGACCTGGACGTCGGGCGCGGCCTATGTGCTGGCCGATCCGAACCGCAATAACACCCGCATGCTCGAGCAATGGCTGGGCATCGGCACCGCCAACAGCGTGCAGGCGCTGAAAGCCTCGCTCGATAAAGTGGTCGGCCTGCCCTGGGTGAACACGATCGCGGCCGACCGCAACGGCAACGCTTTATATGCGGACGCCAGCGTGGTGCCGCACATGAACGCCGACAAGTTCGCCAACGGCTGCTTGCTGCTGCAAGCGGCGCTGCTGTTCGACGGTTCGCGCAGCAGTTGCGGATGGGGCCAGGATCCGGGCGCGCCCGCCGGCATCTATTCCCCGGCCACGGCGCCGTGGATGATCCGCACCGACTACGTCGGCAACTCGAACGACAGCTACTGGCTCTCGAATCCGAAGCAGCTGCTGACCGGGCCGGCGCCGCTCGGCTTCTCGCCCCTGTATGGCCGGACCAATGTCGAGCAGAGCCTGCGTACCCGCATCGGTTTCGTCCAGTTCGAGGAAATGGCCGCCCGCAAGGGCAAGCTCAATCTCGCCGACATCCAGGAGCTGGCCTTTGCCAACCGCCTGTACGCGGCCGAGCTGGTGCTGCCCGAGCTGCTGCCGGCCTGCGCCGCAAGCGGCGATGCGCTGGTGGTCCAGGCCTGCAGCGTGCTGGGCAGCTGGGACCGCCGCGTGAACGTCGACAGCCGCGGCGCCGTCCTGTTCCGCGAGTTCTGGAACACGGCAGCCGGCATCCCCAACAAGTGGGCCGTGCCGTTCAACCCGTTCGATCCGGTGCATACCCCGTCCGGCGTCGCGCCGGCGGCGATGCCCGCCATGCTGACGGCGCTGAAGAATGCCGCCGCCAAGCTGCAGTCGCTCGGCATCCCACTCGACGGCCGCCTCGGCGACTACCAGGTCGAGCCGCGCAACGGCGTGCGTATCGCCCTGCATGGCGGCGTCGGCAACATCGACGGCTCCTATAACTCGCTGACCATGCGCAATCCCCTGGGCGCCGGGGGATACGAGGGCGTGCACTGGGGGCAGAGCTATATCCAGACCGTCACGTTCGACGAGCAAGGGCCGGTGGCCCAGGCGATGCTGACCTATGGCCAGTCGGTCGATCCGAAGTCGCCCTGGTACGCCGACCAGGTGCAGGTGTTCTCGCGCAAGGAGTGGCCGGTGATGCCGTTCACGCCCGAAAAGATCCGGGCCGCCCCCGGCTACGCGCGGGTGACCTTGAAGGAGTAGGCCGGGCGTAAAGGTGTGCGATGGTCCGGAAAGCGCGAACCATCGCACACGTAGGGTGGGCACTCGTGCCCACGCGGTCTGACCACATGCAGACCTGCGAAGAGCTTTGTGGTGTTAGTGCTTGCGTCAACCCGTAGGGTGGGCGCCTGTGCCCACGCGGTCTCATCGCACGCAGCCACGCGAAAAGACCCTTGCGAACCGCCACCCGGTTTGCTATAGTTCGCCTCCGCTTCGGCGCTGAAGCAAAACGTCAACGAAATCAAGTAGTTGATGTAGCAACAGCGAACGCAGGAAACTGCGACGAAGCAAACAAGGGGTTGACGAGTATCGCGAAACACTGCATAATCTCATCTTCTGCTGCTGACGAACAAAACGATTCGCACAACGCAGCAAGGCAGTACAGAACAACGGTTCTTTAACAATTAACAGTCGATAAGTGTGGGCGTTTGATGTAGGTGCCAGCTGACTAGTTCAGCTGATTACTTAAAATATCAAATGTTCGCACAAAGTATTAAACGTTATCTCAGCAATGAGATGACGGTCAGTATTTTGAGTGAGCGAAATCGATCCAGTGGATCGATTTCGAAATCGGTAGCAATGCCGGTTTCGACAAACAGAGATTAAACTGAAGAGTTTGATCCTGGCTCAGATTGAACGCTGGCGGCATGCTTTACACATGCAAGTCGAACGGCAGCACGGGCTTCGGCCTGGTGGCGAGTGGCGAACGGGTGAGTAATACATCGGAACGTACCCAGAAGTGGGGGATAACGTAGCGAAAGTTACGCTAATACCGCATACGTTCTACGGAAGAAAGTGGGGGATCGCAAGACCTCATGCTTTTGGAGCGGCCGATGTCTGATTAGCTAGTTGGTGAGGTAAAGGCTCACCAAGGCGACGATCAGTAGCTGGTCTGAGAGGACGACCAGCCACACTGGAACTGAGACACGGTCCAGACTCCTACGGGAGGCAGCAGTGGGGAATTTTGGACAATGGGCGCAAGCCTGATCCAGCAATGCCGCGTGAGTGAAGAAGGCCTTCGGGTTGTAAAGCTCTTTTGTCAGGGAAGAAACGGTAGAGGCTAATATCCTTTGCTAATGACGGTACCTGAAGAATAAGCACCGGCTAACTACGTGCCAGCAGCCGCGGTAATACGTAGGGTGCAAGCGTTAATCGGAATTACTGGGCGTAAAGCGTGCGCAGGCGGTTTTGTAAGTCTGACGTGAAAGCCCCGGGCTCAACCTGGGAATTGCGTTGGAGACTGCAAGGCTTGAATCTGGCAGAGGGGGGTAGAATTCCACGTGTAGCAGTGAAATGCGTAGAGATGTGGAGGAACACCGATGGCGAAGGCAGCCCCCTGGGTCAAGATTGACGCTCATGCACGAAAGCGTGGGGAGCAAACAGGATTAGATACCCTGGTAGTCCACGCCCTAAACGATGTCTACTAGTTGTCGGGTTTTAATTAACTTGGTAACGCAGCTAACGCGTGAAGTAGACCGCCTGGGGAGTACGGTCGCAAGATTAAAACTCAAAGGAATTGACGGGGACCCGCACAAGCGGTGGATGATGTGGATTAATTCGATGCAACGCGAAAAACCTTACCTACCCTTGACATGTCAGGAACCTCCGAGAGATTGGAGGGTGCCCGAAAGGGAACCTGAACACAGGTGCTGCATGGCTGTCGTCAGCTCGTGTCGTGAGATGTTGGGTTAAGTCCCGCAACGAGCGCAACCCTTGTCATTAGTTGCTACGCAAGAGCACTCTAATGAGACTGCCGGTGACAAACCGGAGGAAGGTGGGGATGACGTCAAGTCCTCATGGCCCTTATGGGTAGGGCTTCACACGTCATACAATGGTACATACAGAGGGCCGCCAACCCGCGAGGGGGAGCTAATCCCAGAAAGTGTATCGTAGTCCGGATCGTAGTCTGCAACTCGACTACGTGAAGTTGGAATCGCTAGTAATCGCGGATCAGCATGCCGCGGTGAATACGTTCCCGGGTCTTGTACACACCGCCCGTCACACCATGGGAGCGGGTTTTACCAGAAGTAGGTAGCTTAACCGTAAGGAGGGCGCTTACCACGGTAGGATTCGTGACTGGGGTGAAGTCGTAACAAGGTAGCCGTATCGGAAGGTGCGGCTGGATCACCTCCTTTCTAGAGTAGCACCGAGCGAAAGCTCAACATCAAGCGTCCGCACTTATCGACTGTTGAAAAATAACGAGAACAGTTTGGGTCTGTAGCTCAGTCGGTTAGAGCACCGTGTTGATAACGCGGGGGTCGTTGGTTCGAATCCAACCAGACCCACCACATAGGGGGATTAGCTCAGCTGGGAGAGCACCTGCTTTGCAAGCAGGGGGTCGTCGGTTCGATCCCGTCATCCTCCACCATTCTTCTTGAGAGTGCAAACGTAAGCGACGCAACAGCGTATGTTTAGGTTTGATCTTTTCGAGATCACTGTTTTTTCGTTCTTTAACAATCTGGAAGAAGTAAAGTTTTTTTAAGCGTGCGGTTAAGTCAGCAATGATTTGATCACACACTTAGGGTAGTAATCAAAGTATCAACAAACATGCAATGAGCTGTACTCTTTGAACTGTAACGATCCCTGTTGTCAGCAGGGGCTAACGTTATAGGGACAAGCGAATAAGTGCACATGGTGGATGCCTTGGCGATTACAGGCGATGAAGGACGTAGTAGCTTGCGATAAGCTGCGGGGAGTGAGCAAACACACATTGATCCGCAGATTTCCGAATGGGGAAACCCGGCCCTTTGGGTCATTGCATGCTGAATACATAGGCATGCAAAGCGAACGCGGCGAACTGAAACATCTAAGTAGCTGCAGGAAAAGAAATCAACCGAGATTCCCAAAGTAGTGGCGAGCGAAATGGGAAGAGCCTGTACGTGATAGTCGATTGAATAGTGGAACAGATTGGAAACTCTGGCCATAGCGGGTGATAGCCCCGTACACGAAATTCAGACGGTGGTACTAAGCGTACGACAAGTAGGGCGGGACACGAGAAATCCTGTCTGAACATGGGGGGACCATCCTCCAAGGCTAAATACTCGTAATCGACCGATAGTGAACCAGTACCGTGAGGGAAAGGCGAAAAGAACCCCGGGAGGGGAGTGAAATAGATCCTGAAACCGTGTGCATACAAACAGTCGGAGCGGACTTGATCCGTGACGGCGTACCTTTTGTATAATGGGTCAGCGACTTACATTCAGTGGCGAGGTTAACCGAATAGGGGAGCCGTAGAGAAATCGAGTCCGAACAGGGCGACAGTCGCTGGGTGTAGACCCGAAACCAAGTGATCTACCCATGGCCAGGATGAAGGTGCGGTAACACGCCCTGGAGGTCCGAACCCACTAATGTTGAAAAATTAGGGGATGAGCTGTGGGTAGGGGTGAAAGGCTAAACAAACTTGGAAATAGCTGGTTCTCTCCGAAAACTATTTAGGTAGTGCCTCAAGTATCACCATCGGGGGTAGAGCACTGTTATGGCTAGGGGGTCATTGCGACTTACCAAACCATTGCAAACTCCGAATACCGATGAGTGCGAGCTTGGGAGACAGACGTCGGGTGCTAACGTCCGGCGTCAAGAGGGAAACAACCCAGACCGCCAGCTAAGGTCCCAAAGATTGGCTAAGTGGAAAACGAAGTGGGAAGGCTAAAACAGTCAGGATGTTGGCTTAGAAGCAGCCACCATTTAAAGAAAGCGTAATAGCTCACTGATCGAGTCGTCCTGCGCGGAAGATGTAACGGGGCTAAGCCAGTCACCGAAGCTGCGGATATCCTTTATTGGATATGGTAGGAGAGCGTTCTGTAAGCCTGCGAAGGTGTCTTGTAAAGGATGCTGGAGGTATCAGAAGTGCGAATGCTGACATGAGTAGCGATAATGCGGGTGAAAAGCCCGCACGCCGTAAGCCCAAGGTTTCCTGTTCAACGTTCATCGGAGCAGGGTGAGTCGGCCCCTAAGGCGAGGCAGAGATGCGTAGCTGATGGGAAGCAGGTTAATATTCCTGCACCGTCGTATGATGCGATGGGGGGACGGATCGCGGAAGGTTGTCCAGCTGTTGGAATAGCTGGTTCTTGACTCATAGAAGGCGCTTAGGCAAATCCGGGCGCGCAATTCAAGGGGTCGAGACGTGTGTCCTTGTGACACGAAGCAATCGGAAGTGGTTCCAAGAAAAGCCTCTAAGCTTCAGTCATACGAGACCGTACCGCAAACCGACACAGGTGGGCGAGATGAGTATTCTAAGGCGCTTGAGAGAACTCGGGAGAAGGAACTCGGCAAATTGGTACCGTAACTTCGGGAAAAGGTACGCCCCGGTAGCTTGATCACTTTACTGTGTGAGGGCGAAAGGGTTGCAATAAACTGGTGGCTGCGACTGTTTAATAAAAACACAGCACTCTGCAAACACGAAAGTGGACGTATAGGGTGTGACGCCTGCCCGGTGCTGGAAGATTAAATGATGGGGTGCAAGCTCTTGATTGAAGTCCCAGTAAACGGCGGCCGTAACTATAACGGTCCTAAGGTAGCGAAATTCCTTGTCGGGTAAGTTCCGACCTGCACGAATGGCGTAACGATGGCCACACTGTCTCCTCCCGAGACTCAGCGAAGTTGAAATGTTTGTGATGATGCAATCTACCCGCGGCTAGACGGAAAGACCCCATGAACCTTTACTGTAGCTTTGCATTGGACTTTGAACCAATCTGTGTAGGATAGGTGGGAGGCTTTGAAGCGGGGACGCCAGTTCTCGTGGAGCCATCCTTGAAATACCACCCTGGTTTGTTTGAGGTTCTAACCTTGGTCCGTGATCCGGATCGGGGACAGTGCATGGTAGGCAGTTTGACTGGGGCGGTCTCCTCCTAAAGTGTAACGGAGGAGTTCGAAGGTACGCTAGGTACGGTCGGACATCGTGCTAATAGTGCAATGGCATAAGCGTGCTTAACTGCGAGACCGACAAGTCGAGCAGGTACGAAAGTAGGACATAGTGATCCGGTGGTTCTGTATGGAAGGGCCATCGCTCAACGGATAAAAGGTACTCTGGGGATAACAGGCTGATTCCTCCCAAGAGTTCATATCGACGGGGGAGTTTGGCACCTCGATGTCGGCTCATCACATCCTGGGGCTGTAGCCGGTCCCAAGGGTATGGCTGTTCGCCATTTAAAGTGGTACGTGAGCTGGGTTTAAAACGTCGTGAGACAGTTTGGTCCCTATCTGCCGTGGGCGTTGGAAATTTGAAGGGGGCTGCTCCTAGTACGAGAGGACCGGAGTGGACGAACCTCTGGTGTACCGGTTGTCACGCCAGTGGCATTGCCGGGTAGCTAAGTTCGGAAGAGATAACCGCTGAAAGCATCTAAGCGGGAAACTTGCCTTAAGATGAGATTTCCCGGAGCCTTGAGCTCCTTGAAGGGTCGTTCGAGACCAGGACGTTGATAGGCTGGGTGTGGAAGTGCAGTAATGCATTAAGCTAACCAGTACTAATTGCCCGTACGGCTTGTCCCTATAACCTTAGCAGGTATAGTCAGGAATACAGCGCTGTTTGTTGATACAGGCTACCCATACTTCTTCCAGATTCAGAGTGGCGCTCACATGAGTGAGCGAAACTCGTACAAGTCATGCCTGATGACCATAGCAAGTCGGTCCCACCCCTTCCCATCCCGAACAGGACCGTGAAACGACTTTGCGCCGATGATAGTGCTGCAACCAGTGTGAAAGTAGGTTATCGTCAGGCTAGTTATATGAAAAACCCCGTAGAGTGATCTCTGCGGGGTTTTTTGCTTTGGATCTCGGATTTCCCCCAGTCTCCCTTCTTTCCATGTCGCCGGCATTCGACCGGTGAGACCGCGTGGGGACGAGTCCCCACCCTACAAGGGCTCTCGGATGCGTGACGAACAGTTCTATTGAAAACTTGGCACGCTGTACTAGGATGAATGCAGGGCCCTCGTTTCCGGGAACTGTCATGAACACCCGACGTATCCGAGCAGTACAGCGTCTTGCGGTCGCCTTGCTCCTGGCCGGTGGGATCAGTGGATGTGTCTACGATCCTTATTACTCTTACCCCTACTCTTACTCTTATCCCTACTATTACCCCTATCGATATTACGGGTATCCGACCTATGTCGGGCCACCGGTCTCGCTGAACTTCGGCTTCGGTTATTACCACCATGGCGGCCACCATGGGTACCACGGCGGCCACCATGGCTGGTCCGGTCACGGTGGCGGTTGGGGACATCACGGCGGCGGACACGGCCACGGCGGGCATTAGTCGACTTCGGAAGCGCAACGTAAAACGCCCTGGCCGATACGGATCCAGGGCGTAAGACAGGGAAGAGCCAGTCAAGTGTCGATGCGTCGACAAAAGCGGTGCCGCATCAGGCGCCGTGCAGCTGGGCCACCGGCTGGCAGGCACGCTCGAGCTTATCCCACAGGCGATCGTGCAGCGGCAGGATGATGACATTGCAGATCGGTTCGAGCAGCGCGGCCAGGCCGCCGAGCGCGAACGAACCGGTTGCGACAGCCATCACGCCGAAAGCGACGCCGGCGTGCAGGGCGGTCTGGCTTATTTTTTCAAGCGCAAGCGAAGCATAGCGCGCGCGGGCATCGCGCGCCTTGCGGTGCCGTTTTGCCCAGGCCGCTTCGTGGAAAGGCAGCAGCAACACGTTGATCACCGGCTCCACCAGGATGGCCAGCCCGCTGAACACCGCCGAGCCCGTCATGGCGTAGGCAAGCGCATAAGCAATGCCCATGTGGGTCGCTACCTGGCTGAGTCGTTTTGCTGCGATGATCATTTACTGCTCCTGCTTGGCACAATCAGAAGCAAATGATAGTCATTCTCATCAAGGAGGTAAATTGAATTGATTTAAGCAGGAAGATAGATATTATCTATCGAGTCGCCGACAGCAATCGCAGACGCTCGAGCAGGGGCTGCGCGGCATCGGCCAGCCGGTCCAGGCTCGCTTCGCGCAAGGCGGCGCTATCGACGCGGTGCACCGTCCGCGCTCCGGCCCAGCGCAGTAGCGCCGCGCAGGCGTCGGGATGATCGAACAGTCCGTGCAGGTAAGTACCAAGGATCTGCCCATCCGTCGAACAGGCCCCCTCGGCCCGTCCATCGACACGAAACGCCGGCTGCCCGAGGGCCGCGCCCTCCGATTCGCCCATGTGGATCTCGTACCCTGCTACTTGCGCACCGCTCGCATCGAAGGCGCACACGCCGCTGACCTGGCGCAGCTGCTTATGTCGGGTCATCGACGTCGTTATTTCCAGCAGCGCCAGCCCTTCCGATGCGCCGGCGTTGCCTTCGACGCCATGCGGATCGTCGATCCTCGTCCCCAGCATCTGGAAGCCGCCGCACACACCGATCAGCTTGCCGCCATAGCGCAGGTGACGCCGGATCGCCTCAGGCCATCCCTGCGCGCGCAGCCAGGCCAGGTCGGCGCGCGTGTTCTTGCTGCCCGGGAGGATGACCAGATCGGCGCCGGGGATGGTCTCGCCCTGGCGCACGAAACGCAGGTCAATCTCGGGATGGGCACGCAGCGCGTCGAAATCGGTGTGGTTGCTCATGCGCGGCAGGCTAGGCACGACGACCTTGAAAGCGCCTTGCCCGGCCTGGGCCGGTTGCACGGCGTCTTCCGCATCGAGATACAGGCCGTGCAGGTAGGGCAGCACCGCCAGCACCGGCTTGCCGGTCTCGCGTTCGAGCCAGTCCAGGCCCGGCTCCAGCAGCCCGATATCGCCACGGAAGCGGTTGATCACGAAACCGACGATGCGTGCGCGCTCGCTATTTGATAAGCAGGCCAGGGTGCCGACGATGTGCGCGAACACGCCGCCGCGGTCGATATCGGCCACCAGGATCACCGGGCAGTCGACCGCTTCCGCAAACCCCATGTTGGCGATGTCGCGCTCGCGCAGGTTGATCTCGGCCGGGCTGCCCGCGCCTTCGACCACGACGCAGTCGTACTGCGTGCACAGGCGCCGGTGCGATTCCAGTACGGCCGCCATCGCCACCGTTTTATATTGGTGATAGTCGCGCGCGTTCATTTCGGCGCGCACCTTGCCGTGAATGATCACCTGGGCTCCGGTGTCGCTCGACGGTTTCAGCAGCACCGGATTCATATCGGTGTGCGGCTCCAGGCCGGCCGCGATCGCCTGCAGCGCCTGGGCCCGGCCGATCTCGCCGCCATCGCGCGTCACCGCGCTGTTGAGCGCCATGTTCTGCGGCTTGAACGGCGCCACGCGCACGCCCTCGCGTTTCAATAAACGGCACAGTGCCGCGACCAGCGTGCTTTTTCCCGCGTCCGAGGTCGTGCCCTGCACCATCAGGGTCTGGAAAGGGAGGACATTCATTTGCGGTGGCGCCGTGCTTCGTCCAGTTTCTCGCACAGGGCGGCGGCGCCGGCGATCATGCGCGGGCCCGCGCGGTTGAGCAGGTTGCCGTCGACCGTGAACAGGTTCTGGTTGCGCACCGCCGTCATGGTCGGGTACTGGCGCCACAGGTTGACGCCGCCATAGTTCTTCTCGGCGGTGCCGAAGATGGCTTCCGGGTCACTCTGCAGCACGCTCTCCACCGTCACTACCGGCGCCGTCACCGGCAGATCGTGGAAGATGTTCTCGCCGCCGCACAGGCGCAGCGCATCGGTGACGATGTGCTTCCCGTTCAGCGTGTACAACGGCTTGTCCCAGACCTGGTAAAAGGTGCGCACCGGCGCGCGGCCGGCGTAGCGGCTGCGCAGGCTGGCCAGTTGCTTTCGCAGTCCTGCCGCCACCGGCGCGGCCGCCGCCTCGGTGCCCATCAGCCGGGCCAGGCGCAGCAGGCTGGCGGGAATGCCTTCCAGGGTTTGCGGATCGCTGAGATACACGGGAATGCCGAGCTGGCGTACCTGCTCGATCTGGCGCTCCGAACTGCCGTGCATCCAGGCCACGATCAAATCCGGTTTCAGCGCCATGATGCGCTCGATGTCGACCTCGCGGTTCGAGCCGATGCGCGGAATGCGCTTGGCTGCTTCCGGATAGTCGCTGTAGTCGACGGCGCCGACCACCCGCTCGCCGCCGCCGGCCGCGAACAGCAATTCGGTCACGTGCGGCGCCATCGAGATCACGCGCAGCGCCGGTTTCGCCAGGGTGACGCCGGCGCCGGCATCGTCCTTCACCGTTACCGCATGCGCGGTTTGGCTCAATGTCTGACCGAGCAGCAGGCAGGCCAGCAGGATCCTTCGTTTCATGGTTCTCTCCATTCTTCCAGGGCGCGCGCGAGGCGCCGCCATTCGTCGTCGTTGGCCGGCAAACCCAGGCGGATGCCACGCGCCGCCTGCGTGAACAGGCGGCACCAGATGCCACGGCTGGCCAGGTGTTCGTGAAATGCTTCTGGCCGCGCGGCCGGCCACCAGTGGAACAGCGGCGTGCCGTTCGCCTCGATGCCGTGGGCGCGCAGCACAGCGCGCATGCGTTCGCCCGCCGTTTGCAGGCGCGTTTGCGTCAGCTCCTGCCAGGCCGTGTCCCCCAGCGCCGCCAGCGCGACGGTCTGGGCCGGACCGCTGACGGCCCAGGGGCCGAGCACATCGGCCAGTTCGCCCAGCAGCGCCGGATGGGCGCCGACGAAGCCCAGGCGCAGGCCGGCCAGCCCGAAGAACTTGCCGACCGAGCGCAGCACGATCAGTCCCGGCTGCGCACTGTGGCCGGCCACGCTCAGGCCGGGCGCGGTGTCGCCGAAGGCTTCGTCGACGATCAGCCAGCCGCCGCGCGCGCCGAGGCGCGCGGCCCAGTCGAGCAGCTGCCGCGGCGGCACCACGGCGCCGGTCGGATTGTTCGGATTGCACAGCACGACCACGTCGCTGTCCTCGACCGCCGCATCGAGTTCGTCGTACGACGCCAGGCGCAGGCGATGCCCGTGCCGGCCCCAGTGGTGGGCGTGTTCCGCATACGAGGGTGCCGAGACCGTCACGCGCGACGGTGGACGCAAACGCGGCAGCGCCTGGATTGCGGCCTGGGTGCCGGCGACCGGCAGCAGCCGGGGTGCGCCATACCAGGCGCAGGCCGCGGCGGCGAGGGCCGGATCGGGTTCGGGCAAGCGGTGCCAGGCATTGGCGGGAATGGCCGGCGCCGGATAACCCCAGGGGTTGATCCCGGTCGACAGGTCGATCCAATCGTTGCGGCCATAACGTAGCGCCGCCATGCGCAGGTTGCCGCCGTGTTCAAGCATGTCCGCTCCAATAGATAATCAGCGCCATGGCGCAGCTAACGGCGATCCACAACACGGTAGTCGCCAGCACCAGGCGCCAGGCGCGCAGGATGTCGATCGGCGCGGCGGGACGGCCAAGGCCGAGCGGCGGGCGCTCTTCGCGCACGCCGTCATAAGTCGCCGCGCCGCCGAGCGCGATGCCGAGCGCGCCGGCGCCGCTGGCCATCACGGGGCCGGCGTTCGGGCTGCTCCAGCCGGGCGCCTGGACGCGCCAGCAATGCCAGGCGCGGGCACGTCCGCCGCGCGGCGCCAGCAGCACGTAACCGAGCGCCGTCAGGCGCGCCGGGACGAAGTTCAGCACGTCGTCGATGCGTGCGGCGACGCGGCCGAACAGATCGAAGCGCGCACTGCGGTAGCCCCACATGGCGTCGAGCGTGTTCGCCAGCCGGAACAGCAGTGCGCCCGGGCCGCCGGCGACGAGGAACCAGAACAGCGTGCCGAACACGGCATCGTTGCCGTTCTCGAGCAGCGACTCGGCGCCCGCCTTGGCCAGGTCGGCAGGGCTGGCCTGCGCCGTGTCGCGGCTGACGATGCGGCCGGTCAGTCGGCGCGCTTCAAGTAAGTCGCCCGCGCGCAGGGCGGCGAAGATCGGTATCGTATGGTCGCGCAGGCTGCGCAAGCCCAGGCAGAAGTACAGCAACAGCAGGTGGACCAGCATGCCGGCCACTTCCGCCAACCACCAGGCCAGCAACACCGGCGGCAGCACCGCCAGCATCCAGGCCAGGGCGCCGCGCGCCAGGCGGGGGCGTCCGCCATTCAGGCCTGCTTCGAGGATGCCGGCGAGCCGGCCGAAACCGACCAGCGGATGCCAGCGCCGCGCTTCGCCCAGCAGCAGGTCGAGCGCGACGCCCGCCACCAGCAGCAGGGCCAGTTCGGCGGTATTCAAACCGCTCAGCACGGCGCGCCCTTCAGCACCAGCGGCAGGCCGGCCGCGATCAGGATCACGCGGCCGGCGCGCGCGGCCACCTCCTGGTTCAGGCGGCCCGCCTCGTCCACGAAACGACGCGTCAGCGCCCCCAGCGGCACGATGCCCATGCCGACTTCGT
Source organism: Massilia haematophila (assembly GCF_042647645.1). NCBI lineage: Bacteria > Pseudomonadati > Pseudomonadota > Betaproteobacteria > Burkholderiales > Oxalobacteraceae > Massilia > Massilia haematophila. Next base: position 4,483,217 of record NZ_JBHRVV010000001.1, read on the forward strand.
TCGACACCAGCACCAGTTCACCCGGCACGCCGGCCTCGAACAGGTCGAACAAGGCGGCGCGTTCGCGCGCGAATCCTGGCGGCAGGATCAGTTCGCCCGTCTCCGGCAGCGGCTCCGCGCCCGACAGCATCAGGTTGGTCAGCCACAAAGTCAGGCAGTCGACCAGTACCAGGCGCCCGGGCATGCATTCGCGGCGCAAGACCCTGGCCAGCTCCAGGCACTCCTCGACCGTGCGCCAGGCGGCAGGCCGGCGCGCGCGGTGATGCGCAATGCGCACGCCCATTTCGCCGTCGCCGGCGCGTGCGGTAGCCAGGTAGACCACTTCCTTACCGGACTCGCGCGCCAGCCGTTCGGCCAGCGCGCTCTTGCCCGAGCGGGCGCCGCCGAGGATCAGGGTGACGCTCACGGTGTTGGCCGCGTGAGCAGGCTGGCCACCGCCTGCGGGTTCGAGGCGAAATAGCCGTGGAAGTAGGACGCTGTGAGCGAGCCCACGCGATACACCGCTTCGCCCGGTGTACCGGTCGGATGACGCACCGCGTGTCCGCTCGGAGCCAGCGGCGTCTCCAGGCGCGAATAGTGAAAGGTGTGGCCGCGCAGGACGCCGGCCGGCGTGTCGACGGCCTGCGCGCCGAGGCCGGCCAGGCGCGCCTGCATGCGCACCACTCCGGGCAGCAGTCCCGCCATCGGCCAGCGCCGGCCGTCCGGATCGGTGAGCTCGTCGGCGAGCGCCATCATGCCCCCGCATTCGGCCAGGATCGGCAGGCCCGCCGCGTGCGCGGCGTTGATCGACGTGCGCCAGGTGCCGGCGTCGGCCAGTGCCTGCGCATGCAGCTCCGGATAGCCGCCCGGCAGGTAGACTGCGTCTGCATTGGCGGGCACCGGCTCGTCCGCCAGCGGCGAGAAGAAGCTCAAGCGCGCGCCGAGAATGCGCAGGGTGTCGAGGTTGGCCGGATACAGGAAAGCGAAGGCGGCGTCGCGCGCGATCGCGATCGTCTTCCCGGCCAGCAGCGGTGCGATGACCGGGCCGTCGGCCGCCTGCGGCGCCAGCAGCGGCAGCGCCTGCCAGGCCGCTTCGTCCAGTTGCAGCGCGTCGGCGAGTTCGTCGAGGTAGGCGTCGAGCTGCGGCTGCTCGCCCGGCAGCACCAGGCCGAGGTGGCGCTCGGGCAGGGCCTGCGCCTGGCGCTGCAGGGCGCCCAGCAGGGGAATGTCGCGTAGCGAGTCCGCGACCATTTGCGCGTGCCCGGCACTGGCAATGCGGTTGGCGACGACCCCGGCCAATTGCACCGGGCCGTAGTCGCGCAGTCCGCGCGCCACCGCGCCGGCGGTCTGCGCCATGGCCGAGGCGTCGATCACGGCCAGCACGGGCATGCCGAATTCGCGCGCCAGGTCGGCCGCCGAGGGCGTGCCGTCATACAGGCCCATCACGCCCTCGACCAGCACGACGTCGGCTTCGCGCGCCGCCTCCGCTAGGCGGCGCCGGCATTCGTCCACGCCGACCATCCACAGATCGAGGGTATGGACCGGCGCCCCGCAGGCGCGCTCGAGCAGCATCGGGTCGATGAAGTCGGGGCCGCACTTGAAGACACGCACACGTTGCCCGGCACGCACCAGGCTGCGCGCCAGCGCGGCGGTGACGGTGGTTTTACCTTGGCCGGACGCGACCGCCGCGACCAGGACCATGCGTGCGCCGTTCACCATTCCGTCCCCGCTTGCGCCGCGATGCCGGCGGCGAATGCGTGTTTGACGACGTTCATCTCGGTGACGGTATCGGCCACCGCCACCAGCTCCGGCGGTGCGCCGCGTCCGGTGATGACGACGTGCTGCATGGGCGGGCGGTCGAGCAGGTCTTCGATCACCGCATGGACGTCGAGGTAGCGGTACTTCAGGGCGATGTTCAGTTCGTCCAGCACCACCAGGCCGACCGCCGGATCGGACAGGAATCGTTTCGCTTGTTGCCAAGCCTCGCCCGCCTTGGCGACGTCGCGCTCGCGGTTCTGGGTCTCCCAGGTATAACCCTCGCCCATCGCGTGGAAGCTCACCTCGTCGGGAAAGCGGCGCAGGAAGTTTTCTTCGCCGGTCGCCTTGGCGCCCTTGATGAACTGCACCACGCCGACGCGCATCCCGTGCCCGAGTGCGCGCGCCGCCATGCCGAAGGCGCTCGAGCTTTTACCTTTGCCGTTGCCGGTGTTGACGATGATGATGCCGACCTGTTTGTCGGCCGCCTGGATGCGCGCGTCGATGATGGCCTTCTTGCGCTCCATGCGCACGCGGTGGCGCTCGTTGAGCGCGGCGGTCTGTTCGGGTGTCATGTCGTTCATGGGATGGATCCGATAAGTGTTGGCTGCGATGTTCAGCTGCGGCGCAGCCGGTGCAGTTGATACAGGAAGACGGGAGCGCCGATGAGCGCGGTGACGGCGCCGACCGGCAGCTGCTGGGGCGCCACGACCGTACGCGCGAGGGTGTCGCATAGCACCAGGAAGCTGCCGCCGGCCAGCACCGCGGCGGGAATCAGGACCCGGTGGTCGGGGCCGAAGGCGAAGCGGCAGGCGTGCGGCACGATCAGGCCGACGAAGCCGATCGAGCCGGCGCTGGTGACGGCGCTGGCGGTCAGCACGCCCGAGATGAAGAACAGGCCTCGCCGCAGGCTGCCGACGTGCACGCCCAGCGTTACCGCCGCTTCCGCATGCAGGGCCATCACGTTCATGCCGCGCGCGTGGCGCAGCGCATAGAACAGGGCGCCGCCCAGCACCAGCCAGGGCAGCAGGCGCACCGGCGCGCCCGCCAGGTCGCCGATCATCCAGAACACCATGCTGCGCAGGCGGCCTTCGGGCGCGATCGACAGCATCAGGGTGATCAGGGCCACGCACAGCGACGAGATCACGACGCCGGTCAACAACAGCGTCGAGGTGCCGCCACCCAGGCCGGCGCCGCCGCGCAGGTCCTGGCGCGCAAGCAGGTAGAGCAGCAGGGAGACCGCGATCGCGCCGCCGACCGCCGCCAGTTCGATGGTGGCCAGCGCGGCCATCAGCAGCAGCGCGGCGAGCGCGCCAACCGAGGCGCCGGCCGAGATGCCGAGAATATAGGGGTCGGCCAGCGGATTGCGCAGCAGCGCCTGCATCAGCACGCCGGCCAGCGCCAGGGCGCCGCCGGTAACAAAAGCGACCAGCGCACGCCCGGCGCGCAATTCCAGCAGCGAGGCCGCCAGCGACTGCGGCCGGCCCTCGACCAGCTGGCGCAGCGCCGCCGGCACTTCGGCGACGGCGACCTGGATCGAGCCGGTCATGCCGGCATACAGCATGCAGGCGAGCGCCACCACCAACAGCGCGCCCGTGATGAACAGGGCGCGCTGGCGGTGCGGGAACGAAGACAGCGTGCGCATGGCTGCGTGACTACATACCGTAGCGCAGGCCGGCGAACCAGCTGCGTCCGCCCGTGCCGTAGTTGCGCGCCAACTCGTAGTTCTTGTCGGCCGCATTGTTCACGCGCGCCAGCAGCGAAAAGTTGTCGCCGAGCTGCCAGGTGGCATACAGGTTCAGCAGGCCATAGCCACCGAGGCGGCGCAGGTTGGCCGCGTCGTCGTAGCGCTCGCCCGACACCACCCATTCGGCGCCGGTCTGCAGTTTGCCCGTGCCGTATTCGGCGCCGAAGTTGGCGTGTTTCGCGGCGCGGCGCGCCAGGCGCTTGCCCGTGCCCTTGTCCTGCGGGTCCTGCCAGTCCAGGCTGCCGCGCAGGCGCAGTGCGCCGATGCGGGTCGCCCCTGAGAGGTTCACGCCTTCGAGCGTGGCCGACGCCACGTTGTAGGCGCAACTGCCGGTGCGGCCGTCGCGCTGGTCCGGGCAGGGCGTGGCCGAGACGATCATGTCGGTCAAGCGGTTGCGGAACCAGGTGGCGTCGAGCTGCACGCCGCGCCCGTCGTAGCGCAGGCCGAGTTCGGCGTTGCGGCCGCGCTCGGGCCGGTTGGTCTCCAGGCCATAGCCGGGGTAGTACAACTCGTTGAAGGTCGGGGCGCGGAAGCTCGAACCGATGCTGGCGGTGGCGCGCAGGCCGCTGCCGACGTCGTAGCCGTAGCCGAGGGCGCCGGTTGTTTTCGGACCGTAGCTTGACCTGTCCCGGCGCGCGCTGATGTCGACCAGGTGACGGTCGCGGCGCAGCGCGTAGGCGGCGGCATAGGAATTCGTGATGCGCTCGCGTCCCAGGGCGCGGGTGCTGCTCGATGCGACTTCTTCCTTGCGGTGGCCGTAGAGCAGCTGCAGGGTGTCGCTGCCGAAGCTGATCGTGTTCTGCCAGGTCAGCTCGTCCTGGCGGGTGTCGATCTGGCTGGCGCCGCTGGCGGCCGCGCTGGTGAAGCTGCCCAGCTTGTCCTCGGAACGCGCCAGCTGCACGACGCTGCGCCAGTTCGCAGCGAGCTGGTTGGCGACGAAGACCGAGGCCGTGTTCAGGTCCTGCTTGTTATGGACGTCGTAGTTGCCGGCACCGTTGTCGTACTGGGCGCGCAGGCGACTGTGCAGGAACTGGGCCCCCGCTTCGTGTCCCGGCGCGATGGCGACCGCGACGCGGCCGTGCACGTTGCTGCGGCGGTAGCCGTCGTCGTCCGGGTTGTAACCGAAGGCGCCCGGCTTGGTGGCCGAGAAGCCGTCGGACTCTTCGTGACCCGCGCCGAACGCATAGCTGACGGCGTGCTCGCCGCCGCTGCCGCCGGCGATGTTGGCGCTGGCCTGGCGCGTGGCTTCGCTGCCGGCGCCGATCGAGGCCGTGGCGTTCAGCCCGGCTTCGCCCTTGCGCGTGAAGATCTGGACCACGCCGCCGATGGCGTCGGCGCCGTACAGGGTGCTCAAGGGGCCGTAGACGACTTCGATGCGTTCGATCGCCTCCAGGGGAATCGCGTTCCAGCTGGCGACGCCGCTGGTGGCGGAGCCGATGCGCACGCCGTCGAGCAGGACCACGACCTGGTTGCTGTTGGCGCCGCGCAGGAAGACGCTGGTGCTGGCGCCAGCGCTGCCGTTGCGCGTGATCTCGATGCCGGGCTGGCGCTGCAGGACGTCGGCGACCGAGCCGGCGCCGGAACGCGCGATCTCGTCGCGCTCGATGACGGTGGTCTGGGCGATCACGTCGGCGGCGCGCTGCGGCATGCGCGCGGCGGTGACGACGACGGTATCGATGGAGGTGGAAGCGGAAATGCCATCGGCGTGCGCGAAAGGCGCAGCCATGGCGAGCGCGAGCGACGATGCGGCCGCTTGCCGTGAAACGTGAAAGGTCATGATGGTACTCGGGTTGGACAACCAGCCCACGTCCCCGTAGGCCAGATTGAACAGAGAGATGTCCGCGGACATCCCTCCACCTTTTGGCCGGTATCCGGGCTGGCAAGTGGAGCCGTCCGACCTTCCCATGCGACTGCACAGTGGTCTGGGGAGACGGTTTGCCGCGCGAACGCGGCACTTGCTTACCGTTGCGGGGGCAGCACACGTTGGCCTCGAGAGGCTTCGTGTTTCCCGTTTAACTGCGCCCGTGAACACGGGCGCGAGCACCAAAACGGCGCCATTATACGGCGATGCTGGCGATGTTGTCAGTCTTTCAGCACGAGCAATTCGCCGTAGCCGATGCGGTGCGGTGTGCGCGCCGCCTCCAGCGCGGCCGTTATTAAGGGCTGTCCGGTGAACAGTGCGCGCAGCAGGCGCATGGTGCCGGCATGGCAGATGACGAGGGCCTGCGGCTGCCTGGCGCCGCGCAGTTCGGCGCGCATGTCGTCGAGAAAAGCGGCAACGCGGCGCGCGACATCGAGTACGGATTCGCCGCCGCCGGGACGGTAATGCAGCAGGTCGTCCGCCCAGGCGTCGATTTCGGAACGCGCGATGGTGTCCCAGCTGCGCAGTTCCCAGGCGCCGAAGTCCATCTCGGCCAGGCGCGCGTCGAAACGCAGCGGCGACGGATCCAGCGAACGGGCCAGCGCGGCGCAGCGTTCCAGGGGACTGGCATAGGTCGGCATGGTCCCGGGCAGGCCGGCGGCGCGGAGCGCATCGCGCACCCTGGCCGTTTCATGTGCGGGAGCGACGACGTCGCTGCTGCCGTAGCACAGGCCGGGATCGACGCCGGGCCGCGGATGGCGCACGAGCAGCAGGCGCATGCTTACGCCAGTGCGCCCTGGCCGAGACTGGCCAGGACGACCAGATAGACGGCCACTTCCGCCAACTGCTGGACGGCGCCCAGGCAGTCGCCGGTGTAGCCCTGGAGGCGCGCGTGGAACTTGCGGGCCAGCCAGAGCGCGGACAGGGCAGCCGCTGCGATACAGGCTGCCAGCGCCGCGGCGCCCAGCAAACCATACGCGACCAGCACCGCGCCCGGGAGCAGGGCCGTGAGCGCGGCGATAATGAATTCCCCGCTTGTCATCTCCTGCGCCAGGGGTTTGGATTTACCTTCGGCACGCGCATAGGCCATGCGCCAGATAAGACTGGTCGCAGCCAGGCGCGACAGCGGATGCGCGACGAACAGGGCGGCGATGGCGCTGCTCGGCGGCAGCAGCGCGAGCGCCGTGCATTTCACGCCCAGTATGCAGACGATGCCGATCGCGCCATAGGCGCCGATGCGCGAGTCCTTCATGATCTCGAGCACGCGTTCGCGCGTCAGGCCGCCGCCCAGGCCATCGCAGGTGTCGGCGAAGCCGTCTTCGTGGAAGGCGCCGGTGACGTAGATCGAGGCCGCGGTCGACAGTACCGCGGCGACCGGCGCCGGCAGCACCAGGGCCGCGAGCAGATAGACCGCTGCCGCGACCGCGGCGACTACGCAGCCGACCAGCGGGAAGTAGCGCGATGCATGATGCAGCCACTCGGGCTGGAAGCCGACCCAGCGCGGAATCGGCAGCCGCGTGAAGAACTGCAGGGCGATGAAGAACAGGCGCAGCTGCTGCATCTTATTCGCCGCTGGTGCTGACCTGGGCCGACGAGAAGGTCGCCATCTCGGCCAGGAAGTTCGCCGCCGCATGCAGCAGGGGCAGGGCGAGCGCGCTGCCGGTGCCTTCGCCCAGGCGCAGGTCGAGCTGCAGCAGGGGACGCGCGCCGAGGTGATCGAGCATCAGGCGATGGCCCTGCTCGTTCGAGCAGTGGGCGAATACGCAGTAGTCGAGGATCGCCGGCTGCAGGCGCGCCGCTACCAGCAGTGCACTGGTGACAATGAAGCCGTCGATCAGCAGCACCTTGCGCAGCGCGGCCGCCTGCAGCATGGCGCCGGCCATCATCGCGATTTCGAAGCCGCCGAAGGTGGCCAGTACCGCCAATGGATCGTCGACGCCCGCATGTTGATTCACTGCTGCTTCGAGCACGGCCTGCTTGCGGCGCACGCCCTCGGGGGAGAGGCCGGTGCCGGCGCCGACGCACTCGGGCAGGGGGATGCCGGCCAGCTTGTGCATCAGGGCTGCCGCGGCAGTGGTGTTGCCGATGCCCATCTCGCCGAAGCCGATGACATTGCCCGGCAGGTCGCGTGCCAGTGCCATGCCGCGTTCCATGGCGAGCGCGCACTCGTCCATGCGCATCGCCGGCTCGAGCGCGAAATTACGTGTACCGGAGGCGACCTTGCGGTCGACAAGACCGTCGCGTACGCCGAAATCGTGGTTGACGCCGGCATCGATGACCTGGATTGCGCAATTGTTCTGGCGCGCGAAGACGTTGATCGCCGCGCCACCGGCCAGGAAGTTCTCGACCATCTGCCAGGTCACTTCCTGTGGGTAAGCCGATACGCCTTCCGCGACGATGCCGTGGTCCGCGGCAAACACCAATATAGCGGGGCGGTCGATGCGCGGCGTGGTGCTGGCCTGGATCAGGCCGAGCTGGCGGGCCAGTGCTTCCAGGCGCCCCAGGCTGCCGAGCGGCTTGGTCTTGTTGTCGATTGCGGCCGCAAGGGTAGCGGCGAGTTCGTCGTTATGGATGGGAACCAAGTCTGGAATACGCATCGTTGTCGTTCTATAAAGTAGAGGCGGCGGCAACGATAGCACACGAAGAGACCTTGCAAGCCGCCGGCGGCTTTGCTATAGTCCTGTTCCTCGTGAAAACGACAACGAAATCAAGTAGTTGAAGAGTTCACGAAGGCCGCGGCAAAACGCGGTGCTGTAAAAAAGAAGTTGACGAAGATCGCGAAACACTGCATAATCTCACTTCTCTGCTGCTGACGAACAAAACGATTCGCAAAACGCAGCAAGGCAGTACAGAACAAGGTTCTTTAACAATTAACAGTCGATAAGTGTGGGCGTTTGATGAGGGTGCCAGCTGACTTGTTCAGCTGATTACTTAAAATATCAAATGTTCGCACAAAGTATTAAACGTTGTCTCAGCAATGAGATGACGGTCAGTATTTTGAGTGAGCGAACTCCGACCAATGGGAGGAGTTCGGATTGACTAAACATCAGTCCGACCATGACGTAAAGTCATTACAGAGATTGAACTGAAGAGTTTGATCCTGGCTCAGATTGAACGCTGGCGGCATGCTTTACACATGCAAGTCGAACGGCAGCACGGGCTTCGGCCTGGTGGCGAGTGGCGAACGGGTGAGTAATACATCGGAACGTACCCAGAAGTGGGGGATAACGTAGCGAAAGTTACGCTAATACCGCATACGTTCTACGGAAGAAAGTGGGGGATCGCAAGACCTCATGCTTTTGGAGCGGCCGATGTCTGATTAGCTAGTTGGTGAGGTAAAGGCTCACCAAGGCGACGATCAGTAGCTGGTCTGAGAGGACGACCAGCCACACTGGAACTGAGACACGGTCCAGACTCCTACGGGAGGCAGCAGTGGGGAATTTTGGACAATGGGCGCAAGCCTGATCCAGCAATGCCGCGTGAGTGAAGAAGGCCTTCGGGTTGTAAAGCTCTTTTGTCAGGGAAGAAACGGTAGAGGCTAATATCCTTTGCTAATGACGGTACCTGAAGAATAAGCACCGGCTAACTACGTGCCAGCAGCCGCGGTAATACGTAGGGTGCAAGCGTTAATCGGAATTACTGGGCGTAAAGCGTGCGCAGGCGGTTTTGTAAGTCTGACGTGAAAGCCCCGGGCTCAACCTGGGAATTGCGTTGGAGACTGCAAGGCTTGAATCTGGCAGAGGGGGGTAGAATTCCACGTGTAGCAGTGAAATGCGTAGAGATGTGGAGGAACACCGATGGCGAAGGCAGCCCCCTGGGTCAAGATTGACGCTCATGCACGAAAGCGTGGGGAGCAAACAGGATTAGATACCCTGGTAGTCCACGCCCTAAACGATGTCTACTAGTTGTCGGGTTTTAATTAACTTGGTAACGCAGCTAACGCGTGAAGTAGACCGCCTGGGGAGTACGGTCGCAAGATTAAAACTCAAAGGAATTGACGGGGACCCGCACAAGCGGTGGATGATGTGGATTAATTCGATGCAACGCGAAAAACCTTACCTACCCTTGACATGTCAGGAATCCTCGAGAGATTGAGGAGTGCCCGAAAGGGAGCCTGAACACAGGTGCTGCATGGCTGTCGTCAGCTCGTGTCGTGAGATGTTGGGTTAAGTCCCGCAACGAGCGCAACCCTTGTCATTAGTTGCTACGCAAGAGCACTCTAATGAGACTGCCGGTGACAAACCGGAGGAAGGTGGGGATGACGTCAAGTCCTCATGGCCCTTATGGGTAGGGCTTCACACGTCATACAATGGTACATACAGAGGGCCGCCAACCCGCGAGGGGGAGCTAATCCCAGAAAGTGTATCGTAGTCCGGATCGTAGTCTGCAACTCGACTACGTGAAGTTGGAATCGCTAGTAATCGCGGATCAGCATGCCGCGGTGAATACGTTCCCGGGTCTTGTACACACCGCCCGTCACACCATGGGAGCGGGTTTTACCAGAAGTAGGTAGCTTAACCGCAAGGAGGGCGCTTACCACGGTAGGATTCGTGACTGGGGTGAAGTCGTAACAAGGTAGCCGTATCGGAAGGTGCGGCTGGATCACCTCCTTTCTAGAGTAGCACTGGAGACGAAAGTCTCGACATCAAGCGCCTACGCTTATCGACTGTTGACTGCAACTGGACTTAGCTGAAGCGAAAGCTTGAGCTAAGTGTAGTTTGTGTTCTTTAACAATCTGGAAGAAGTAAAGTTTTTTTAAGCGTATGCGAAAGCATACACTTAGGGTAGTAATCAAAGTATCAACAAACATGCAATGAGCTGTACTCTTTGAACTATAACGATCCCTGTTGTCAGCAGGGGCTAACGTTATAGGGACAAGCGAATAAGTGCACATGGTGGATGCCTTGGCGATTACAGGCGATGAAGGACGTAGTAGCTTGCGATAAGCTGCGGGGAGTGAGCAAACACACATTGATCCGCAGATTTCCGAATGGGGAAACCCGGCCCTTTGGGTCATTGCATGCTGAATACATAGGCATGCAAAGCGAACGCGGCGAACTGAAACATCTAAGTAGCTGCAGGAAAAGAAATCAACCGAGATTCCCAAAGTAGTGGCGAGCGAAATGGGAAGAGCCTGTACGTGATAGTCGGACTGATAGTGGAAGCTTCTGGAAAGTAGCGCCATAGCGGGTGATAGCCCCGTACACGAAATCAGACCGGTGGTACTAAGCGTACGACAAGTAGGGCGGGACACGAGAAATCCTGTCTGAACATGGGGGGACCATCCTCCAAGGCTAAATACTCGTAATCGACCGATAGTGAACCAGTACCGTGAGGGAAAGGCGAAAAGAACCCCGGGAGGGGAGTGAAATAGATCCTGAAACCGTGTGCATACAAACAGTCGGAGCGGACTTGTTCCGTGACGGCGTACCTTTTGTATAATGGGTCAGCGACTTACATTCAGTGGCGAGGTTAACCGAATAGGGGAGCCGTAGAGAAATCGAGTCCGAACAGGGCGACAGTCGCTGGGTGTAGACCCGAAACCAAGTGATCTACCCATGGCCAGGATGAAGGTGCGGTAACACGCCCTGGAGGTCCGAACCCACTAATGTTGAAAAATTAGGGGATGAGCTGTGGGTAGGGGTGAAAGGCTAAACAAACTTGGAAATAGCTGGTTCTCTCCGAAAACTATTTAGGTAGTGCCTCAAGTATCACCATCGGGGGTAGAGCACTGTTATGGCTAGGGGGTCATTGCGACTTACCAAACCATTGCAAACTCCGAATACCGATGAGTGCGAGCTTGGGAGACAGACGTCGGGTGCTAACGTCCGGCGTCAAGAGGGAAACAACCCAGACCGCCAGCTAAGGTCCCAAAGATTGGCTAAGTGGAAAACGAAGTGGGAAGGCTAAAACAGTCAGGATGTTGGCTTAGAAGCAGCCACCATTTAAAGAAAGCGTAATAGCTCACTGATCGAGTCGTCCTGCGCGGAAGATGTAACGGGGCTAAGCCAGTCACCGAAGCTGCGGATATATTTCTCGTGATTTATCACTTGATCTATATGGTAGGAGAGCGTTCTGTAAGCCTGCGAAGGTGTCTTGTAAAGGATGCTGGAGGTATCAGAAGTGCGAATGCTGACATGAGTAGCGATAATGCGGGTGAAAAGCCCGCACGCCGTAAGCCCAAGGTTTCCTGTTCAACGTTCATCGGAGCAGGGTGAGTCGGCCCCTAAGGCGAGGCAGAGATGCGTAGCTGATGGGAAGCAGGTTAATATTCCTGCACCGTCGTATGATGCGATGGGGGGACGGATCGCGGAAGGTTGTCCAGCTGTTGGAATAGCTGGTTCTTGACTCATAGAAGGCGCTTAGGAAAATCCGGGCGCGTAATTCAAGGGGTCGAGACGTGTGTCCTTGTGACACGAAGCAATCGGAAGTGGTTCCAAGAAAAGCCTCTAAGCTTCAGTCATACGAGACCGTACCGCAAACCGACACAGGTGGGCGAGATGAGTATTCTAAGGCGCTTGAGAGAACTCGGGAGAAGGAACTCGGCAAATTGGTACCGTAACTTCGGGAAAAGGTACGCCCCGGTAGCTTGATCACTTTACTGTGTGAGGGCGAAAGGGTTGCAATAAACTGGTGGCTGCGACTGTTTAATAAAAACACAGCACTCTGCAAACACGAAAGTGGACGTATAGGGTGTGACGCCTGCCCGGTGCTGGAAGATTAAATGATGGGGTGCAAGCTCTTGATTGAAGTCCCAGTAAACGGCGGCCGTAACTATAACGGTCCTAAGGTAGCGAAATTCCTTGTCGGGTAAGTTCCGACCTGCACGAATGGCGTAACGATGGCCACACTGTCTCCTCCCGAGACTCAGCGAAGTTGAAATGTTTGTGATGATGCAATCTACCCGCGGCTAGACGGAAAGACCCCATGAACCTTTACTGTAGCTTTGCATTGGACTTTGAACCAATCTGTGTAGGATAGGTGGGAGGCTTTGAAGCGGGGACGCCAGTTCTCGTGGAGCCATCCTTGAAATACCACCCTGGTTTGTTTGAGGTTCTAACCTTGGTCCGTGATCCGGATCGGGGACAGTGCATGGTAGGCAGTTTGACTGGGGCGGTCTCCTCCTAAAGTGTAACGGAGGAGTTCGAAGGTACGCTAGGTACGGTCGGACATCGTGCTAATAGTGCAATGGCATAAGCGTGCTTAACTGCGAGACCGACAAGTCGAGCAGGTACGAAAGTAGGACATAGTGATCCGGTGGTTCTGTATGGAAGGGCCATCGCTCAACGGATAAAAGGTACTCTGGGGATAACAGGCTGATTCCTCCCAAGAGTTCATATCGACGGGGGAGTTTGGCACCTCGATGTCGGCTCATCACATCCTGGGGCTGTAGCCGGTCCCAAGGGTATGGCTGTTCGCCATTTAAAGTGGTACGTGAGCTGGGTTTAAAACGTCGTGAGACAGTTTGGTCCCTATCTGCCGTGGGCGTTGGAAATTTGAAGGGGGCTGCTCCTAGTACGAGAGGACCGGAGTGGACGAACCTCTGGTGTACCGGTTGTCACGCCAGTGGCATTGCCGGGTAGCTAAGTTCGGAAGAGATAACCGCTGAAAGCATCTAAGCGGGAAACTTGCCTTAAGATGAGATTTCCCGGAGCCTTGAGCTCCTTGAAGGGTCGTTCGAGACCAGGACGTTGATAGGCTGGGTGTGGAAGTGCAGTAATGCATTAAGCTAACCAGTACTAATTGCCCGTACGGCTTGTCCCTATAACCTTAGCAGGTATAGTCAGGAATACAGCGCTGTTTGTTGATACAGGCTACCCATACTTCTTCCAGATTCAGAGTGGCGCTCACATGAGTGAGCGAAACTCGTACAAGTCATGCCTGATGACCATAGCAAGTCGGTCCCACCCCTTCCCATCCCGAACAGGACCGTGAAACGACTTTGCGCCGATGATAGTGCTGCAACCAGTGTGAAAGTAGGTTATCGTCAGGCTAGTTAATAAGTAGTAAGCAAAAACCCCGTCCAGTGATCTGGACGGGGTTTTTGCTTTTCCGGCCTCGCTTTTCTCCAGTCTCCCTTCTCTCCATGTCGCCGGCATTCAACCGGTGAGACCGCGTGGGCTCGAGAGCCCACCCTACGAAACCGTTGATGCAGGGTGAGTATCTGTATCAGAACTGATCACCTGCGTGACAGCTGTGCCGCCGTAACTGTTCAGTTTTCGAACAGACGCGCGCGCTCCATCCACGCACGGCATTGGCATGTCCCTTGCTCGTCCTATGGTTGCTTGAACTTTCAAACAGGACAACCATGCACAGCCCAGCTTCCGGTTTTCAGGACGTCCAGCCATGATCCGCGCGCCTGCTCGCAAGCAGCTTGCTTGCATCATTTCCGCGGCATTGCTGCCGACGTGCGCCAGTGCCGAACCGACACGCGATGGCGGCGATATGGCCCGGGTGGAGGTGGTCGGGATGGCGCCCCTGCCGGGACTGGGCATCGAGCGCAAGCTCCTGCCTTATCCGGTCCAGCTCGTCAGCGACAAGGAGCTGCCGCGCGCGGCGGGCGAAAACCTGGCCGAGTTCATGGCGCGCTCGTTCACCGGGGTGAACGTGAACGAGGTGTCCGGCAGCCCTTTCCAGAATGACCTGACGTTCCGTGGTTTTCGCGCGTCGCCCGTGCTCGGCAGCGCGCAGGGGATTTCGGTCTACCTGGACGGGGTGCGCGTGAACGAAGCCTTCGGCGACGTGGTCAACTGGGACATGCTGCCCGAAGCGGCGATCGGCAGCGTGCTGCTGGTTCCTGGTGCGAATCCCTTGTATGGGTTGAATACGCTGGGCGGCGCACTCGCCTTCACGACCAAGTCGGGGCTGAGCCACCCGGGCGGCGAAGTCGGGCTGTCGGTGACCGATAGCGGCCGGCGCCGCGCCGACCTCGCCTATGGCCGGCACGATGCCGAGGGATGGCACAGTTTTGTCGGCGCCACCCTGTTCGACGATGACGGTTGGCGCGATCATTCGGCTGGCCACCTCGGCAACGTCTTGCTGAAGGTCGGGCGCGCGCAGGGCGATACCGACTGGAGCCTGGCACTGCTGGGCGGACGCAGCCACCTGCTCGGCAATGGCCTGTTACCTGATCCCTTGTACGAGGAGGACCGCCGCGCCGTCTACACCCATCCGGATACCACGCGCAACCGCCTGGGGCAGGGCAGTTTCAACCTGACCCGGCGTCTCGGGGCCGACAGCGAACTCACCGCCACCGCTTATGTGCGCAACAGCCGCCGCGACACCGTCAACGGCGACCTCAGCGAAGACTACGACGACTACGTCGAGGATTGCGAAGACGGCTTCGATGCCGGCGGCGCCGCGCTCGAACCCGACGAGTGCGGCTATACGCGCGAGGAAGGCGCGGCCCTGCACCCGGGCGTGCTGAACACCACCAGCACGCGCCAGAAGGGGCGGGGCATCAGCGCCGCCTTCAGCACCCTGCGCGGTGCGAACCGCCTCGACGTCGGCTTCAGCTACGACTACAGCAGTTCCGAATACGCCCAGTTCGAGCAGGAAGCCTTCATCACGCCCGAGCGCGAAGTGATCGGCGACCCGGACGAGGAACGCGAGCCCGATGCATCGGTGACCGGCAGTTCGCGCGCCTTCGGCCTGTATGCCGCGCTCAGTCACGCACTTTCTCCTTCCACCCAGCTCACCGCGAGCGCACGCTGGAACCGTGCGCGCGTGCGCAACACCCTGATCAACGAGCGCGGGCTGCAGCCGACGGAAAGCTTCACCTATACCCGCCTGAATCCCGCGCTCGGCCTGACGCACCAGTTCGGCGCCGGCCCGACGCTGTTCGCGAACATCGCCCAGGGCAACCGCGTGCCGACCGTGATCGAACTCGGTTGCGCCGACCCCGAGAATCCCTGCCGCCTGCCGGTGGGACTGCAGGCCGACCCCTACCTGAAACAGGTGATCGCGCGCACCTTCGAAGCGGGCGTACGCAACCAATGGCCTGAGGGCCGCTACACCGTGTCGCTGCACCGTACCGCCAATCGCGACGATATCCTGTTCCTCAGCGCGCCTTCGCGCCAGGGCTATTTTGCGAACTTCGCACGTACCCGTCATCAGGGACTGGACGCCACGCTGACGCAGCGCTTCGGTCCGCTCGGCCTGCACCTGGCCTACAGCTACCTGGAAGCGACCTACGATGCCGACGGCGAACTGTTCACCGGTGCACGCAACGTGCAGGTCCAGCGCGGAACGCGAGGCGCCGGCCTGCCGCGCCATAGCGGCAAGCTGTCGCTCGACTGGCGCGTGAGCCCGCGCTTCGACCTCGGTGTCGACCTGCAGGGCGCGAGCAGCCTGGGCACCCAGGGCAACGAGGATGGCCTGGTCGAGGATCCCGAAGAGGGAGAAGAACCCGAGCGCGGCGACTGGCGCGTGCGCGGGCACGTGTTGATGGGCCTGCGCGCCAGCTACCGGCCGGCCGCCGGTTGGGAACTGTTCGCGCGCGTGAGCAACGTGCTCGACCGGCGCTACGAGACCTATGGCGCCATCGGCCCCGACCTGTTCCCGCGCGGCGTCCTGCTCAAGCCGCACGAGGGCGAGGCCGAATCCGCCCACGCCCGCTTCGTGGCGCCGGGCGCGCCGCGCGCCGTCATGGCCGGGCTGCGCTACACCTTCTGAGAAGCTGTAGCGCCCCGGGCATCAGAAGGTGTACTGCGCGCTGACGCCGATCATCCACTGGCGTCCCGGCGCGGCCTCGTAATAACGCTTGTTGGCATCGCCCACGATCACCGAGCCGACGTAGCTGCGGTCGAACAGGTTGTTCAGCCGCAGGAACTGGCGAAAGCGCCAGCGGTCGACCGTCTGGCGCGCCTGCACGCGCGCATTGACGATCGCATACCCTGGGGCCGGACGCTCGACGTTGGTATCCTCCGGGTAGATCTTGCCGCTCGCGATCGTCTCCAACGCCGCACCAAAGCGCCCGCCTTCGTCGTTCCAGGCCAGCTCGCCGAACAGGTTCGCACGCGGCACGCCCGGCAGCCGGCTGCCGGCAGGAACATTCCCGAAGCCGGTTTCATAGGTCGCCCGCAGCACCGTCAGTGCCAGTCGCGCGCTCAGACCCGCGCCGAACTCGCTCTCGACGGACACCTCCGCTCCCCTGCGCAGCGTCTCGCTCGCGTTGCGATAGCTGGTGCGTCCGCCGGCGGAAGATTCGACCACCATCTCGTCGTCGGTCCGTACCTGGAACAGGGCCGCCTCGACGCGCGCATTCTCGCCCAGTTTCGCCTTGGCGCCGATTTCCAGGTGGCGGCTGCTGGCCGGTTTCAACCGGTAGTTGAAGCCGCTGCCGCCGTTCGAGTAAAACAGCTCGTTCAGCGTCGGCGTCTCGAAGCCGCGCGCCGCGCTGAGGTAGACGTTCAGCTGGGGAGAGACCTTGTACAGCGCGCCCAGCACCGGCGTCACCTTGCTGTAGTCGACGCCGCCGCTGTCGTCGCCGTTCGACAGGAAGCGGTCCTCCACGTCGACGTCCAGGCTGCTGCGGCGCAGGCCCGCCGTCAGCAGCCATGGACCGCCTTCCCATTGGGTTTGCACGTAAGGGTCGAGGCTGGAGAGCTCGTCGGTTTCGTCGCGCCGCAGGGCGCCGCGCACGCCAAGTTCGGTGCCAGCGAAATTCTCATACCCCTGGCGATCGTCCTTCGAGCGGCTGTATTCGAGGCCGAATGTCGTGCTGAGCGTGCCGCCGGCAAGCTGGCGCACCATCAGCCACTGGAGGTCGGCGCCGTGAAAGTCGCGGTCGAAGTCGACCACCCCGCCCGAATGGGTGGGCGGGGCTTGGAAGCCGCGCGAAAAGGCCTGGTACTGGACCACCTGGCGCTTGCCGGCATAGGCCGTGACGCGCAGCCGGTCCGGGCCGAAGCGTTGTTCGAAGACGGCGCCGCCCTGCTGGTGATCGATGCTCTTCCGGGTGTTGTAGCGCTCGGCCAGGGTGCGCTGCGGCGTTTGCGTATCGGTCGGGTCGATTTCGCCGGCGCGCGGGTCGCGCTGGAACGTGGCCCAGGTCACGCCGAGCGGATCCTCGGTGTCGTCTTGCGTCAATGTGCTGGCGGTGATGGTCAGGCGGCTGTTGGCGTCCGGCTTGACGCTCAGCTTGGCGAAGCCCTGGTCGCGCCGCGCCGCGCTGTGGTCGCGGTAGCCGTCGGTCTCGAAGCGCGAGGCGTCGATCACGTAGCCGATGCCGTCGGTCTCGCCCTGGGCGCTCAGGTCGATCTTGTGGGTGCCGTCGCTGCCGCCGGAGACCGTCGCCTCGCTACTCGGCCGGCCTTGGCCGTCGCGGGTAAACAGCTGGATCACGCCGCCCGAGTGGTTGCCGTAGAGCGCGGAAAACGGCCCGCGCAGCACTTCGATGCGCTCGGCCATGTCGAGGTTGAAGGTGGCGGCCTGGCCCTGGCCGTCGGGCATCGAGGCCGGGATCCCGTCGGCGATCAGGCGCACGCCGCGCACGCCAAAGGCCGAGCGCGCGCCGAAGCCGCGCGAGGAAATCTGCAGGTCCTGCGCGTAGTTCTGGCGGTTCAGGACCACCAGCCCCGGCACCGCAGACAGCGCCTCCGATGCATTGACCCGTATCTGGGCCGCGCCGATGCGCTGGGCATCGACAATGTCGATCGCGGCCGGGAAGTCGAAGCTGTCCTGTTCGATCCGGCTGCCGGTCACGATGACGACCGGCATGGGCACGTCCGCGGCAGGCTCGGCCGCCTGCCCCTTGCCGGGAATCGCGAACGCCGCGCCACCCGCCGCGAACAGCGCAGCGATGATGCTCGGCCGGAAGGGAAGTGATTGCTGCATGCCTGTCTCCGTCTGTTGGGATGAGCCGGGCCGGTGTCGATGCCCGCCGCCTTGCCTGTCCAAGCAATATGCCTGCCATGGCCGGCCGGCGTGGCACGGCGCTTGCATTGACTGGGCTCTGGGCGCATCGGCGCCGTCGCCGGGGCAGCTTGCACCACGCATCGTGGCACACCTGTTTCAGATATGAACAGCTGACACAGCATTGGACAATTGCCGGCATGCCCATCGTTGGCAAACCTTATCGATACGGAAGAGAACATGAAAACGAGAGCAGCCATTGCCTGGAAAGCGGGGGAACCCTTGAGCATTGCCGATGTCGACCTCGACGGTCCGCGCGCCGGCGAAGTGCTGGTGGAAGTCAAGGCCACCGGCATTTGTCACACCGATTACTACACCCTGTCGGGCGCCGATCCGGAAGGCCTGTTCCCGGCCATTCTCGGCCACGAAGGCGCGGGCGTCGTGGTCGACGTCGGCCCGGGCGTCACCAGCGTCAGGAAGGATGACCACGTCATTCCGCTGTATACGCCGGAATGCCGCCAGTGCAAGTTCTGCCTGTCGCAAAAGACCAACCTGTGCCAGGCGATCCGCTCCACCCAAGGCCGCGGCCTGATGCCCGATGCGACTTCCCGCTTCTCGCTCGACGGCCAGCCGCTGTTCCACTACATGGGCACCTCGACCTTCTCGAACTACATCGTGGTGCCGGAAATCGCGCTGGCCAAGGTCCGTTCCGACGCGCCTTTCGACAAGATCTGCTACATCGGCTGCGGCGTCACCACCGGGGTCGGCGCCGTGATCTTCACGGCCAAGGTGGAAGCGGGCGCGAACGTGGTCGTGTTCGGCCTGGGCGGCATCGGCCTGAACGTGATCCAGGCGGCGAAGATGGTCGGCGCCGACAAGATCATCGGTGTCGACCTCAACCCGGCCCGTGAAGAGATGGCGCGCAAGTTCGGCATGACCCACTTCGTCAATCCGAAGGAAGTCGGCAACGTGGTCGACGCCATCGTGCAGCTGACCGATGGCGGTGCGGATTATTCGTTCGAGTGCATCGGCAACGTCAACACCATGCGCCAGGCGCTCGAGTGCTGCCACAAGGGCTGGGGCCAGTCGATCATCATCGGCGTGGCCGAAGCCGGCGCAGAGATCTCGACCCGTCCGTTCCAGCTGGTGACCGGCCGCGAATGGAAGGGTTCGGCGTTCGGCGGCGCGCGCGGCCGCACCGATGTGCCGAAGATCGTCGACTGGTACATGGAAAACAAGATCAACATCGACGACCTGATCACCCACACCTTGCCGCTCGATCGCATCAACGAGGGCTTCGATTTGATGAAGAGCGGACAGTCGATCCGTTCGGTGGTGTTGTACTGAACTTGTCCAATAGCGCTTAAAAAACAAAGGAGACCGACGATGAGCACTGAAATCCACATCCATCCCGCCGTCGACAACGGCATCAAGCCCGCCGCGCCGAATTTTTCGGGCGGGACCCTGACCTGCCTGTGCGCCACCAATCCGGTGACGGTGGAAATCCAGGGCCAGGTCGCGCACAACCACGTGTGCGGCTGCACCAAGTGCTGGAAGCCGGCCGGGGCGCTGTTTTCCCAGGTGGCGGTGGTCGGACGCGAGAACGTCAAAGTGTCCGCTAACGCCGACAAGCTGGCCGTGATCGACTCCTCGGCCACGATCCAGCGCTACGGCTGCCGCGAGTGCGGCGTGCACATGTTTGGCCGCATCGAGAACACTGCGCATCCCTTCTATGGCCTGGATTTCGTGCACACCGAGCTGTCGCACGAGGACGGCTGGGCGCCGCCCGAGTTCGCCGCCTTCGTGTCCTCGATCATCGAATCCGGTGCCGATCCGAAGAACATGGGGGCGGTGCGCGCCCGCCTGACCGAGCTCGGCCTGCCTCCCTACGACGCGCTGTCGCCGGCACTGATGGACGCCATCTCGACCCATGTGGCGAAAGCGAAAGGCGTACTGAAGGAAGCGTGAAGGGCACGCATGGTGGCCGCGCATGCCGCGGCCACCGCCTGCCTGGCAAACCGTGATTGGAGACGAAGAATGAAGCGAACGCACTTGCTGCTGACAGCAGCCCTGGCTGCCCCGCTGGCAGCGCATGCCCATGATTTCCCGACCAGCGGACGGGTGGAGTACGTATTGGAGTGCATGCAAAAGCACGACGGCAAATACGAATACCTCTACAAGTGCTCGTGCGTCATCGACCAGATTGCCAAGGCCATGCCCTACGACGACTTCGTCACGATGTCGACTGCGCTGCGCAACCAGACCATGGCCGGCGAGCGCGGCGCACTGTTTCGCGATCCGGCGCCCGTGAAGGAAATGGCCAGCAAGTACAAGGCGATCCAGGCCAGCGCCAACAAGACCTGCAACGTGCCGCCGCGCTGAACACCGGCGCGAAGCCGTATACGCCACGGATGACACAGCGGCGCAGCAAGCAGTGTCTCGAAACTGAACATGTGTCACGTGGCAGGGGCGGTTCCCGGGGCGGACCGCCATGGATAGAGGGATTTGCGCCACTGGCACGCTAAGTGCTGTGTCCATTGTGGCACCCCGCTGAGGTGATGCAGGGCCAAGCAGCCGCACGGCTAAGGTTCTAAAACCATAGGAGACTTCAACATGTTATTACTAACAAGACTCATCCGCTGGTGGCCTTGCCTGGCACTGGCCGCCACCCCGGCCTTTGCCGCCGATTCGGATGTCGAAAAGCTGACCAAGGACCCAAAAAACTGGGCGATGCAGTCGGGGGACTTCGCGAACCACCGTTACAGCGAACTCAAGCAGATCAACAGCAAGAACGCCAAGAACCTGCAGGTGGCCTGGACCTTCTCGACCGGCGTGCTGCGCGGCCATGAAGGCGGACCGCTGGTGATCGGCGACACCATGTACATCCACAGCCCCTTCCCGAACAAGGTGTTCGCGATCTCGCTGGAAGACCAGAGCATCCGCTGGAAATACGAGCCGAAGCAGGACCCGACCGTGATCCCGGTGATGTGCTGCGACACGGTCAACCGCGGCGTGGCCTATGCCAACGGCAAGATCTTCCTGCAGCAGGCCGACACCACCCTGGTGGCGCTCGACGCCAAGACCGGCGCCGAACTGTGGAAGAACAAGGTCGGTGATCCGAAGCTCGGCGAAACCACCACCAACACCCCGCACGTGTTCAAGGACAAGGTCCTGACCGGCATCAGCGGCGGCGAATTCGGCGTGCGCGGCCGCATCACGGCGCATGACATGAACACCGGCAAGATCCTGTGGAAGGCCTACAGCACCGGCCCCGACAACGAGCTGATCGTCGACCCCAACAAGACCATGACCTGGACCGACGGCAAGATGGCGCCGATCGGCCCCGATTCCTCGCTCAAGAGCTGGCAGGGCGACCAGTGGAAGCTGGGCGGCGGCACCACCTGGGGCTGGTACAGCTACGACCCGGCCACGAACCTGGTCTATTACGGCACCGGCAACCCGAGCACCTGGAATCCACGCCAGCGCCCCGGCGACAACAAGTGGTCGATGACCATCTTCGCGCGCGACCTCGATACCGGCATGGCGAAATGGGTCTACCAGATGACCCCGCACGACGAGTGGGACTATGACGGCGTCAACGAAATGATCCTGGCTGACATCAAGGTCAAGGGCAAGCCGCGCAAGGCCCTGGTGCACTTCGACCGCAACGGCTTTGCCTACACCCTCGACCGCGTCACCGGCGAACTCCTGGTCGCCGAGAAATTCGATCCGAAGGTCAACTGGGCGACCCACGTCGACATGAAGAGCGGCCGTCCGCAGGTGGTGGATGCCTTCAGCACCGACAAGAACGGCCCCGACTTCAACACCAAGGGCATCTGCCCGTCCGCGCTCGGCACCAAGGACCAGCAGCCGGCGAGCTATTCGCGCAAGACCGGCCTGTTCTACGTCCCAACCAACCACGTGTGCATGGACTACGAGCCGTTCCAGATCGAGTACACCGCCGGCCAGCCGTACGTGGGCTCGACGCTGTCGATGTACGCCGCACCGAACAGCCATGGCGGCCTGGGCAACTTCATCGCCTGGGATGCCGGCACCGGCAAGATCGTCTGGTCCAAGCCCGAGAAGTTCTCGGTCTGGAGCGGCGCGCTGTCCACCGCCGGCGACGTGGTGTTCTACGGCACCCTGGAGGGCTTCATCAAGGCGGTCGACCACAACGGCAAGGAACTGTGGAAGTTCAAGACCCCGTCGGGGATCATCGGCAACGTTCACACCTGGGAATACAAGGGCAAGCAATATATCGGCGTGCTGTCCGGTATCGGCGGCTGGGCCGGCATTGGCCTGGCGGCTGGCCTGACCAAGGGCACCGAGGGCCTGGGCGCGGTGGGTGGCTACAAGGACCTGGCCAAGTACACCGAGCTGGGCGGCGTGCTCACCGTGTTCGCGCTGCCGGATCGCTGATCGGAACGCGAATACAGTCGACGTGTTGAAGTGAAGTGAACCGGAGACGGCGCCGGCCGCAGCATGGCGGCGCCGCCTCCCGCATAGTCAGGAATGCATATGAACAGACTCACGAAGAATGCGGGCATCGCGGCCGCCTGCTGGGCCTTGCTTGCCTTGCCCGGATTGCTCGCCACCCCCGCCGTGGCGGCGGACGCGGCCCCCTACAAGGTCGTCGACGGCAACAAGGTCGATGCCCAGACCCTCAGCGGCTGGAAGACCTGGCGCGCCATGGCCTGCGAGCGCTGCCATGGCGCCGCCCAGGAAGGCATGGTCGGGCCCTCGCTGGTGAACAGCCTGAAGGTCTTGAACAAGGACGAATTCAAGGCCGCCGTGCTCAAGGGGCGGATCGAGAAGGGCATGCCGAATTTCGATACCAGCAAGATGGTGAACGAAAACATCGACAGCCTGTACGCCTACCTGAAGGGCCGCTCGGACGGCGCCATCGAACCGGGCCGGCTGCAGGAGATCGGTAAATGAGGTGGCGCCAACTGGCGGCGGGCGCCGCCTGCGCATTGTCCTGCCTGGGCAACCCGGCAGGCGCGCAGGAAGGTGCGCCTGCACCCGGGCAGGACAAGGTGCTGCGCGTCTGCCAGGACCCGAACAACCTGCCGCTTTCGAACCGCGCCGGCGCCGGCTTCGAGAACCGGATCGCCGCATTGCTTGCGCAGGAGCTGGGCTGGAAACTGGAACATACCTGGTTCCCGCAGCGGATCGGTTTCATCCGCAACACCCTGCGCGCCAAGGAAGAGAACACGGACCGCTACAAGTGCGACCTGGTCACCGGCGTGCCCAAGGGGTTCGAGCTGGGCGCGACCACGCGCCCCTACTACCGCTCCACCTATGCGATGGCCTACGTGAAAGGCAAGGGCCTGGACCGCGTGCGCACGCTGGACGACCTGCTGGCGCTGGACCCTGCACAGCGCCAGCGGCTGCGGATCGGGGTGTTCACCGGCTCGCCGGTCACCGAGTGGCTGCTGGAGCACGGCCTGATGGAGCAGGTCGAGTGGTACCAGAGCCAGACCGGCGACGCCGCGCAGTATCCGGGCGAGATCGTCGAGAAGGACTTGGCCAGCGGCAAGATCGACGTCGCCCTCGCCTGGGGCCCGATCGTCGGTTACTTTGCCAGGAATGCGCGCGCGGCGCCGATCGTCGCCATCCCGCTCGCCTCGCGCCCCCATATGAAGCTCGACTTCGAGATCGCGATGGCGGTGCGCCATGGCGACAAGGAATTCCGCCAGCGTATCGACCAGCTGCTCGCGGCTAACGAGCCGAAGATCCGCGCCATCCTCGAACAATATGGCGTGCCCTTGCTGGCGCCGCAGGACGCGCCAGGACCGGGGCCGGCATCGGCACAACCAGCGCCGCCGACGCCGGCGCCAGCCGCGACGCCAACCCCGACACCGGCATCGGCGAGGGCGCCATGAACCGTCTCCCGCTCGTTGCCGGCGTCGCGCCGGCATGGCATGCCCGCAGCCTGTGCGCGGCGGCGGCCCTTGCCCTGCTGGCACTGGCGCCGGCCCGCGCCCAGCCGGTCTCGCCGGCCGAAGTCCTGTTGTTCGAGACCGATCACCTGGCGCGGGTCAAGGCGCCGGCCACCCTGGTCTATGCGTTCCGCAAGGTCAGCAATGTGGAGCCCGCATTTACCGACAATGTCCAGCTCGAGGTCTCGCGTGAGAAGGGGGCGCTGCATGCGGAACTGCACTTCCTGAGTGGCGAGCGCAAGCACGAGCTGCCGGGGATCGACGACGTGCACGGCAATCCGGTGCTGCTCGGTTTCCTCGAGCGCGACATCGCCGAAATGAAACGCCTGACCGGCGGTTCGTCCGGCTATTTCCGCAAGCGCATCCGGTTGGCGTTGGCCGAGGGCGCGCAAGTAACGTCGCAGCGCATCACCTACCAGGGCAAGACGCTAGACGCGAAGGCGATCCGCATCCAGCCCTATCTGGACGACCCGCTGCATGCGCGTTTCGAACACTATGTGCGCAAGACCTATACCTTCGTGATCAGCGACGCGGTGCCAGGTGGGATCTATCAGCTGAGCACCTCGCTGGCGAATGCGAGCCTGCCCGGCGCGGTCGTCGCACGGACGGCGGCCACCGGCGCGGCTGCGCCAGGCAAAGCGGGTTCCGGTACCGCGACATCCGGCACAGCGACATCCGGCACAGCGACATCCGGCACAGCGAAATTCGGCACGCCAGCAGCCGGCGCGGCGCGGGCCAACATGGCAGCGCCCGCCATGGCGATGCCGGCGGCCGCAGCGGCGCCCGGAATGACGCCGCCCGGCGCCGCATTGCCCGTCATCGACGAAACGCTCACCCTGGTCAAGGTGGCCGAACCGAAGCGCTGAGCTTGGCGCCGCGACGCCCGACATGGAATCAGCCGGAGGCACACATGGCGCCGTTGAAAGTGTTTGCGTTCGATTACACCGCTGACGGCGGGCCGGTGGCGCGTGCCCTCTCGCACACCTTCCGGCAGCAGGGCGCCATGCTGATGGATGCGCTGGTGGCCGACCTGGGGGCCATTCCCGGGGTCGACGTGTGCACGATGGCGACCCTGGGCGCATCCGGCCCTGGCGGCACGTTGGCGGCGCAGTCCTTCGGCGACCGCTTCGCGGCCTGCGTGCAGGAGGCGGATGCGGTATGGCCGCTGGCGCCGGAGTCCGAGGGCTTGCTGGAAAGCCTGTCGCGCCAGGTCCTGCGCGGCAAGCGCATCCTGTTGGGCAGCGCGCCCGGCGCGGTGCGGGTCGCCGCCAGCAAATTCAAGGTGGCACGCGCGTTGGCCGAGAGCGGCGTGCCGGTGGTGCCGACCTACCGGCCGCACGCCTCGCTGCCGGCGGGGCAGGGCGCCTGGGTGGTCAAGCCGGACGATGGCGCCGGCTGCCTCGACGCGCGCCTGTTCAGCGACCGCGCGACGGCGCTGGCCTGGCTGCGCAGCAGCGCCGTGCAGGGCTATGTGCTGCAGCCTTTCGTCGCGGGCAAGCTGGGCAGCCTGTCGCTGATCTGCTGCGATGGCGCGGCCCGGGTCCTGTCCCGCAACCTGGAGCGCATCGCCGTCCACGACAACCGCTTCCACTTCCTGGGCTGCACCGTCAACGGGCTGGAGGATACGGATGGCACGCTCGAGCGCCTGGCGCAACGGGTCGCGGCGGCGCTGCCCACCCTGTGGGGCTACGTCGGTGTCGACCTCATCCTGAGCGAGCGCGGGCCGGTGGTGCTGGAGGTGAATCCGCGCCTCACCGCGGCCTATGCCGGCCTGCACGCATCGATCGGTTGCAATCCGGCCGCCCTGGTCATCGATCTGCTGAAAGGGCCGGGCGCAATGCCGGCGCCGGCCGCGCGCCGCCGCGCGGTCAGCGTCGATGTCGGCGGCTTCGATCCGGGCGCGGCTACCTGACGGCCACGCCCCAGGGCAGCTTGCCGACGGCGACGTCGCGCAGCTTGGTGTTGCTTGCCGTGTCGATCACGCTCACGTTGCCGGAGCGGCCGTTGGCAACGTAGAGTTTCTTGCCGTCCGGCGTGAGCGCCATGTTCCAAGGCCGCTGCCCGACCGGGACGGTGGCCACGACCTTGTTGCTGGCGGTGTCGATCACCGACACGTTGGCGTCGCCGCCGTTCGACACGTAGACCTGCTTGCCGTTCGGGTGGACCGCGATGCCGTTGGCGCGCAGCCCGGCCTTGATGCGCGCGACGATGTCGAAGCTGGTGGTGTCGATCACGAAGACCTCGTTCGCATTTTCGGTGGCGACGTAGGCGCGGCTGCTGTCCGGCAGGAAACCGATGCCGCGCGGGCGGGCGCCGACCGCGACTTGCGCCACCTGCTTGCGGCTGGTGAAATCGATGATGTCGACGGCGTCGCCTTCCTCGGCGCTGACGAACAGCAGGCGGCCGTTCGGACTGAACACGGCATGCTCGGGATTCTTGCCGTGCACGGGGATCGCGAATGCCAGCGCATTGCTGCGCGTGTCGATCACCGCGATCTCGTTCTTGCCCTCCAGGGCCGCCACCACCCAGCGCCCGTCGGGGGAAATCGACACCCCTTCGGGGGATTCGCCCAGCGCCACCGTGGCGCCGGCCTTGCGTGCCTGGATGTCGACCAGTTGCAGGCGGTTGTTGGGCTGGTCGCTGACATAAAGCCAGCGGCCGTCGCCGCCCACGGCCAGGCCGCGCGGCTTACTACCGCCGGGCATCTCGCCGACCACCTGGTCGGTAGTCGTGTCGATCACGGAAATCGTGCCCGAGCCTTCGTTCGGCACGTAGGCGAAAGGCGCGGCAAACAGGAGCGAAGGCAGCGCGGCGAGCGCCACGGCGGTGCAGGCGAGGAGGCGGGCAGGGGCAGTGGTCATCGGGTCTCCATGGGAAGATCGGAAGGGGAAGGCGCGGCGGGCGTGCGGCGCCGCGGCCACATGCGCAGCAGCAGGCGGTCGCGATCGACAAAGGTGTGCTTGACGACCGCCAGCAGGTGCAGGCCGACCAGCAGGGCCAGCAGCAGGGCGGCAAGATGATGCGCGCCGTTGAAGAAGGCATACAGGGCCTTGTCGTCCGGCCCCCAGGGCGCCCAGCGCAGCGTGTTGAAGAACTTGATGCCGTGCCGGCTGAAGTTGGAGGCGAGGTAGCCCGACAACGGCAGCGCCAGCATGCAGGCGTAGAGGGCGGCATGGCTGAACCAGGCGGCGCGGCGCTGCCAGGGCGCCATGCCGGCGGGCGGCGGCGGCGGCTTGTGGCGCAGGCGCCAGGCGAGGCGCAGCAGGATCAGGAGCCCGATCAGGATGCCGAAACTCTTATGCAGGTTGACGTAATAGCCGCGCGCCGGGGTGCCGCGCGGGATATCGTCCAGCGCCAGGCCGAACGCATACTGGCCGAGCAGCAGCAGTGCGACCAGCCAGTGCAGGGCGATCGCGGTGCCGGTGTAGTGCGCTGGCGTGGCCATGGCTCCGACCCTCAATGGAACAGCGATTTCTCGGGGTGCTGGATGTTCAGCCGCTGCAGCTTGCGATACAGGGTGTTGCGGCTGATGTTCAGCTCACGGGCGACGC
This sequence comes from Massilia haematophila, assembly GCF_042647645.1. Taxonomy (NCBI): domain Bacteria; kingdom Pseudomonadati; phylum Pseudomonadota; class Betaproteobacteria; order Burkholderiales; family Oxalobacteraceae; genus Massilia; species Massilia haematophila. Next base: position 4,510,907 of record NZ_JBHRVV010000001.1, read on the forward strand.
CGCTCATGTTCCATTGGTGGCGCCTGAGCGTCTGCTGCAGCACCTCGCGCTCGGCGCTCTCGAGCGCGGTCAGGCCGGGCGCGGCCTCGTCCTCGGGCCCGCGGCCGCAGGCCGGGCCCGCCGCCGTCGTGGACGCCGTAACGGGCGCAGCAACGGACGCAGCACCGGACGCCGCACCGGACACCAGGGCAGACGCCGCGGCAGATGAAGCAAGGGATGCGCCAGCGGCTGGCGCCGCAATCGTCACCAGGCGGTACTCGGGCGGCAAGTCCTGCAGGCCCAGGCGGTCCGTTTCGCGCAGGGCGATCATGGTGCGCAGCAGGTGGCGCAATTGGCGGATGTTGCCGGGCCAGCGCTGCCGTTCGAGCTGGTCGAGCAGGCCGTCGTCGAGCTCGACCGGCTGTTCGCCCTCGCTTTCCTCGGCCGCCAGGTGGCGGATCAGGGCGCGGCGGTCGGCGCGCTGGCGCAGCGGCGGCAGGGTGAACGAGACGCCTTGCAGCCGGTAATACAGGTCCTCGCGGAACTCGCCACGCTCGATCTTTGCCGGCAGGTCGCAGTGGGTGGCACTGATCAGGCGGATGTCGAGCCTGACGGGCGCCTCGCCGCCGAGCGGCACCACCTCGCGTTCCTCGAGGACGCGCAGCAGCCGGGCCTGGAGCGCCACCGGCATGTCGCCGATCTCGTCGAGGAAGAGGGTGCCGCCGTTCGCCTGCAGCAGCTTGCCGCGCTGCCCGTCCTTGCTGGCGCCGGTGAAGGCGCCCGAGCGGTAGCCGAACAGCTCGCTTTCGACCAGCGACTCGGGGATCGAGGCGCAATTGATCGCCACGAAAGGCTTGGCCGCGCGGCTGCCGGAGGCGTGGATCGCGCGCGCCATGCGTTCCTTGCCGGTGCCGGTCTCGCCCAGCAGCACGATGGCCACGTCGCGTTCCATGACCCGCTTGGCGGTGGCGATGATGGCGCTCATCGCCGGGTCGCCGAACTGCAGCGCATCGAGGGCGCTGGCCGGCTGCGGCGCGGACAGGGCCGCGGCGCCGCGCTGGGGCCGGCGTACCGCGCCGCCCGTCACCGGCTGGTACATCACGGCGAAGAAGCGTGCGTTGCTGCGCACCTCGAAGATCGGCAGCGGGTGGTAGGCGCGCCGCATGCTGCTGTCCACCAGGCCCGGGAAGGTGAGGTTGAACAGCTCCGAGATGTCGCGGCCGACGATCTCGGCCGGGCTGCGGTAGCCGAGCAGGGACAGGCTTGCGCGGCTGGCCGCCAGCACCGTGCCGGTGACGCTCAGCGCGATCGCGCCCTCGCTGAGGGTGCCGACGAATTCGGGCCGGTTGTGGAAGCGCAGGATGAAATCGTGGCGGAAGCGCTGCAGGAAGACCCGGTTCTCGATCATCTGGACCGACATGCTGACCAGGGCCAGCGTGTGCTGCTGGGCCAGGCGCGATTCGCCGGAGGCATCCAGCACGCCGACCAGGTCGCCTTCGTGGTCGAAGATCGGCGCGGCCGCGCAGGACAGGCCGATATTGCGCGACAGGTAGTGTTCGTCCTGGTGGACGGTGATCGGACGGCGCTCGACCAGGCAGGTGCCCATGCCGTTGGTGCCCTGCACGCGTTCGCTCCAGACCGCGCCCTGCATCAGCCCGGTGCGGGAAGCCGCATGGGTGAAGGCGGGGTCGCCGAAGTAGTTGAGCAGCACGCCTTCGCGGTCGGTCAGCATGATCGCGTAACCCGAGCCGGCCAGTTGCTGGTACAGGTTCGCCATCTCGACCTTGGCGACGGCCTGGACGTCGGCCAGCCGCTCCTGGCGTTCCTGCAGCTCGGCGGGCGCCACCACTTCCGGTTCGGCGCAGGTGCCGGGGTCGAGTTGGTATTCGTTGAGGCAACGGATCCAGGACCGGGTGATGCGGTTTCCGCCCCCGAGGCTGTCTCCGACCCGGCCATGGACGACCGAGTGGACGCGCTTGACGTGTTCCACGGCAAACTTCGACATGTTGTCTCCTACGTCCGCGACTAGGGCGCCGGCCGCTGTCGCTCTATGGACTATTGTGTGAGTGACACCTCATCTGCTGTGGAGAATACACCCTTCCGTTCGCAAATTGTCGGCTGGTTTGCGAAATTTTTGAACAGGCCAGTGCGGCCGAATAGGCCTGAATGAGGAAGTCGAGACCGGTATCAGCAGGCCCGTGATTATCGGGAACTACCAGAGCGCTCGACAGTCAGGAGGCGTGCCGTGAAGAAGACGGAAGGCACCTTGATGCATGCTGCATGGGGCTTGCCGGGCGGAGGGGCGGATGGAGGAGAGGGCGGAGGGAAGGGGCAGCGGCGGCAGTCAGAGCCTGCCGCCGCCGCGGGCGATATCGCTTCTTACTTGGCGATCAGCACCAGCGTGCCGCGGCCGCACAGGCCGTAGTTCGTGGTTTCGCCGCCGACCAGGGCTTCGCTGCCCGGCGCCGCCACCTGGGAGGCGCCCTCGGCCCAGGGGCAGGTATCGGTCACGCGGTACCAGTTCTTGCCGGCGCCCGGCCAGGGCAGCGTAAAGTTGACCTGCGCGCTCCAGGCGTTGTGCGCCACGTAGATGGCGGAAGCGGTATCGCCGAACTCGGTGCCGTCGATGCGCCAGGCGATCGCGTGGTTGTCGGCGTTGTTGAAGTAGCTGGCGTCGGCCACGCCGCCATCCGGCTTGAACCAGCGCAGCTGCTCCATCACGTTGCCGTTGTTGTCGACGCTCGAATAGAAATTCGCCGGACGCAGGGCCGGATGGGCCTTGCGAAAGGCGATCATCGCTTTCGTGAACGCCTGGAAGTTGTTCTGGTCTGTGGTGCGGGTCCAGCCCTGCCAGTTGGCCGTCGAGTCCAGGTTATAGGGATTGTTGTTGCAGTTCAGGCTGCGCAGGGAAGCGGTAGCCGTCCACGCCCAGCTTGTCGCGCCAGTAGGCGAGCGAATCGACGATCAGGTTCTGGGCGATGGGGTTGCGCGTGTTGTAGTTGCCGCCGACACCCGTGTTGTCCCAGGAGAATTGCATGTCCGCCGTCAGGCTGTAATAGGTCGGGTTGTCCAGGCCGCGCATGCTCTGGATGTTGTAGGTGGTCTTGTCGCCGTTGTTCCAGGCGCCGCCTTCGCCGGTGTGGTTGTAGACCACGTCGACCAGCACCTTGATGCCGTTGTCGTGGAAGGCCTTGACCATTTCCTTGAATTCGCGGGTCGGTCCGCCGGGCGTCTTGTCGTAGGCGTAGCGGCGGTCCGGGGCGAAATAGTTCAGGGTCATGTAACCCCAGTAGTTGTCGCCGCTGGTGCTGGCCGGATCGTTGTCGTTGGTATCGTTTTGCGTTTCCTGCACCGGCAGGAATTCGATGGCGGTAACGCCCAGGCTGGCCAGCCAGGCCGCCTTCAGGCCGGCGCCCTTATAGGTGCCGCGGTAGGCGGCGCTGATGCTGGTGTCGTTCATGGTCAGGCCGCGCACGTGGGCCTCGTAGACCACATCGTCCTTCAGCGCGCGGGTCGGTTTCACCCCGATCGACTGGGTGTCGCCGGCGAGCACGATGCCTTTCGGCGCCGACGCCCCGCTGTCGATGTTGCGGTACAGCGGGCCGCTGGCATAGATGGTGCCGTTGGTCATGGTTGCCGTGGTCGGGTCGTGGCTGAGCTCGAGCGCGTAGGGGTCGGACAGCAGCTTGTTCGGATTGAAGCGGTTGCCGGCGGCGTCGACGTCGCTGATGAAGCCGACACTGGAACCCTTGGTCCAGCTGGCGTTGTAGGGCCAATTCGGGCCCCAGGCGCGGTAGCCGTAATACAGCGTGCCGCCCAGGCCCTGGCTGGACAGCGTCGTGGTCGGGATCGTCACGCTCCAGATGCCGTTGGTGTTGGTCATCACGTAGCGCGCCTTCTCGGCGCTGCCGGTGGCGGCGCTGTACAGGTAGAGCTCGATGCGCGTGGCCTTGCTCGAGTACACCTTGAAGGTGACGTTGGCCTTGGTGGCGTCGTAGGCGGCGCCGAGTTTGTTCGGGTTGATCGCGGCGTAGGCCGGGGCGGCCAGCAGGGCGCCGCTGACCAGGGCGGCCAGCAGTGTGCGGTGCAGCTTCATGCTTGTCTCCGTATTTTGTTTGTTTTTTTAAACATTTGTTTGAGGAGACCATGGCCGCGCGGGACATGGTTCCCGGTATCGAGGCCCATTGTGGGCATCGCATGTACTTTCGCTACCTCTTCCGGAAAGCTCATCAATACACCGGGGAGACGCTACTCCCGAGCCCGCTTGAAGTCAATCGTGTGCCGTAGTTTTCTTACGGATGGGCTGCTCCGTGCGGCCGGTGCTGGGGCTTGGTGCGAATCTGCGGCACAATGCGGGTGTGATGTTGCCAATCCAATAAACCGGGAGACGCATGAACGAACAGGGTGCAAGGCGCGTCGTGCTGGTACGCGCCATCGAAACGGCCGACACCGGCCACCAGGTGCTCAGCGAGGACGACCGCAAGTACGCCAGCCGCAGCGCGCGCGAGCTGGCGGCCTGGCAGGCTTCCGACAGCAAGAGCGCGGTGACGCAGGACCTATTTCTACAGCAGCGCTCGGAGCAGATCCTGAAGCGCCTGGCCGAGCGCACGCCGGCCTTTGCCGCTTTCCAGAAGCGTGCCCTTGGCTTGCCCGGCTTCTGGGCGGCGCTGCCGCTGCTGGCGCTGTTTGCCGGCGCGCTGCTCGACCGCATCGCGGATCCGCACCGCGTCGACCTGCTGTCGGCGCCGCTCCTGTTCATCGTCGGCTGGAACTTGCTGATGTACGTCGTGCTGCTGGTCTGGGCCCTGGTCCCGAAGCGCAAGACCGGCCTGGCTGGACAGGGCCTGCTGCGCCGCCTCAGCGTCGGCAAGGCGGTGACGCCGCGCAAGCTGCCGGCGCCGCTGGCGGCGGGCCTGACCGCCTTCATGACGGAGTGGACGCAATTGAGCGAACCGCTGACCCGGGCGCGCCTGTCGCGCACGGTTCACCTGTCGGCGGCCGCCTTCGCGCTCGGCGCCGTGATCTCGCTGTATGCGCGCGGCTTGCTGACGCAATACGGCGCCGGCTGGGAAAGCACTTTCCTCGACGCGACCCAGGTCCACACCCTGCTGTCCTGGCTGTTTACGCCGGCCCTGACCGTCTTCCCCTTCCTGCAGGGCTTTTCGCTGGCCGACATCGAAGCGCTGCGCATCGCGCCCGGTGCGGCGATGGCAAGCTCGGCAGCGGCGGCAACCGCGACAACGGCCGCCGCCGCCGCCGGCGAACGCTGGGTGCACCTGTACGGCGCCACCATCCTGCTGCTGGTGATCCTGCCGCGCCTGATACTGGCGCTGTTCGCCGCGCTGCGCGCCGGCCGCCTGGCGCGCCGTTTCCCGCTGGAACTCGAACACCCGTATTTCCGCAAGCTGGCCGACAGCATCGGCGCCGGCACGCCAGCCGTGCTGCGTGTGCTGCCCTACAGCTTCACGCTCGACGAAGCGCGCGACCGCGGTTTGTGGACGGTGGCCGCGATGGCGCTGGGCGCCCAGGCGCGTGTGCTGCTGCGGCCCACGGTGCCGTATGGCGAAGAGCCGAAGGAGGCGCTGCGCGAGGCCGCGCTCGATGAAGCGGGCATGACGGTCACGGCCGCCCTGTTCAACCTGGCCGCCACGCCGGAGAAGGAAAACCACGGCGCCTTCCTCGATTACCTCAGCCGCAACACCAAACGAGGCGTGGCCGTGCTTCTGGACGAGTCGGGCATGCTGGAGCGGGCCGCCGGCCAGGCCGGCGTCGACGCCCGCGTCAACGAGCGCATCGCCCTGTGGCGCCAGTTCTGCAGCTTCCACGGCACCGCCGCCACCGTCGTCAACCTGCTGCAACCCGAGCGCCGCCCGATCGAGCTCGGCGCCGGCCTTGCCTTGCCGGAGCTGCGATGAGCGAGGTCCCAGTCAAAATCCAGTTCGCACTGGTCTCGCACACGAACAACGGCAAGACCACGCTTGCCCGCACCCTGGTGGGTGTGGACGTGGGAGAAGTGCGCGACGCCGCCCACGTGACCACCTTCGCCGAAGCCCATCCGCTCCAGACCAGCGAGGCCGGCGACACCCTGCTGCTGTGGGACACCCCCGGCTTCGGCGACTCGGTGCGCCTGCTCAAGCGCTTGTCCCTGGCGGGCAACCCGATCGGCTGGTTCCTGCGCGAGGTGTTCGACCGCTACCGCGACCGTCCGTTCTGGCTCAGCCAGCAGGCTTTGCGCGCGGCCAAGGACGAGGCCGATGTCGTGCTTTACCTGGTCAATTCGGCGGAACCTCCGGGCGACGCCGGCTATCTACCAGCAGAGATGAATATCCTCGAATGGTTGGGCAAGCCGGTGGTTGTGCTGCTCAACCAGATGGGAGCGCCGCGGCCCGGCGCGCAGGAAGGGGTCGAGCAGCAGCAATGGAAGACGCACCTGGCACGTTTCCCTGTCGTGCGCGAAGTGCTGGCGCTGGATGCCTTCGCGCGCTGCTGGGTGCACGAGCACGTCTTTTACGAGGCGGTCGCGCCGTTGATCGACGCAGAGAAACAGGCCGGCTACGAACGCCTGCGCGCCGCCTGGGAAGCGAACAATCGCCAGCGCTACGCCAGCGCCCTGCGCATGACGGCCGAGCAGGTGGCCGCCGCCGCGCGCGACAGCGAGCCGGTGCCCGACGCCGGGCGCGGCATGGTGCGCACGGCGTTGAAGGCCGTGGGCCTGGGCAAGGACGAGCAGAAGCGGCAGGAAGCGGCGATGGCGGCGCTGGTCGAGCGCCTGAACGGGGAGATCAACAAGACGACGATGCGCATGCTGGTGCTGCACAAGGTCGATCCGGGCGAGGCGGTCACGATCAATGCCCGCGTGCGCGAGAACTTCGCCGTGCGCGCGCCGATCGACAAGGCGCAAGCCGGGCTGCTCGGCGCCGTGGTGTCGGGCGCGGCGACCGGGCTGTCGGCCGACCTGATGGCCGGCGGCTTGACGCTCGGTGGCGGCGCGCTGCTCGGCGCCATCGTCGGCGGCCTGACGGCGGCCGGCGCCGCCTGGGGTTTCAACCAGCGCGCCGACCGCAACGAAGCGGCGGTGCAGTTTGCCGATGCCTTCCTGCAGACCCTGCTGGTCGGCGCGGTGCTGCGCTACCTCGCCGTCGCCCATTTTGGACGCGGCCGCGGCAATTATGTCGAGAGCGAGGCACCGGCCTTCTGGCAGGCCGAGGTCGAGCAGGCGCTGGCGGCCCACGGCGGCGACTTGCCGGCGCTGTGGCGCAGCGTGCGCGCCGCGCCTAGCCTGGAGGCGGCCATCGAGCCGGTCAACGCGCTGGTGACGCGGGTGAGCGATGCCACCCTCGCCCGGCTGTATCCCGGCTTTACACTGGCCGCGCAGGCCCCGGCGCCGACATCGACGCCGGGGCCTGAGTCGATCAGCGGAACTGGTACTGCGCGCTGACGCCCAGCACCCAGTTGCGGCCCGGCGCCGGTTCGTAGTAGCGGCGGTTGCTGTCGCCCACGATCACCGAGCCGACGTAGTCGCGGTCGAACAGGTTGTTCAGGCGCGCGAATTCCTTGAACCGCCACTGGCCCGCTTCCTGGCGCGCCTGCAGGCGCAGGTTGACGATGCCGTAGCCCGGGGCCGGGGTGGCGGCGTTGGCGTCGTCCGGATGCACCTTGCTGCTGGCGATGGTCTCCAGCGCCGCACCAAGCTTGCCGTCGGTCGCGGTCCAGCCGAGTTCTCCATACAGGCTGGCGCGCGGCACGCCGGGCAGGCGGTTGCCGGCCGGGATGCTGCCGAAGCCGTCCTCGTACACGGCGCGCAGCACGTTGGCGGCGACGCGCGCGTTCAGGCCGGGGCCGAAGCGGGTGTCGAAGGATAGCTCGACGCCGCGGCGCAGGGTCTCGCCGGCATTGCGGTAGCTGGTGCGTCCGCCGCTGGAGGCATCGACCACCACTTCGTCATCGGTGCGGACCTGGAACAGGGCGAGGTCCAGGCGCGTGTCGGCCCCGAACATCTTCTTCATGCCGGCTTCGAGGTGGGTGCTGCGGCTCGCTTGCAGTCCGAAGTTAACGCCCGGACCGGTACTGGAATAAAACAGCTCGTTCAGGGTCGGGGTCTCGAAGCCGCGCGCGGCGCTGGCGTACAGGTTCAGGCTGGGCGTCAGTTTATACAGTGCGCCGAGCACCGGCGCGGCGCCGCTGTAGTCGACGCTGCCGCTGTCGTCACCGTTGCCCAGGTAACGGTCGCTGACGTCCACATCCAGCGAAGTACGGCGCAGCCCGGCAGTCAGCATCCACTGGCCGCGCTCCCATTCGGTCTGCACATAAGGATCGAGGCTGGACAGTTCATTCTGTTCGTCGCGGCGCAGGTTGCCGCGCACGCCGAACTGCTCGCCCACAAAATTCTCGAAGCCCTGGCGCGCATCCTTCGAGCTCGCGTACTCGAGGCCGACCGTGGTGCGCAGGGTGCCCCCGGCGAACTCGCGCACGTCGCGCCAGTTCAGGTCGACGCCGTGGAAGTCGCGGTCGAAGTCGACCACGCCGCCCGAATGCGTGGCCGGCGCCTGGAAGCCGCGCGAGAAGGATTGGTACTGGACCACCTGGCGGTTGCCGCCGTAGGCAGTCAGCTGCAGGCGGTTGGCGCCGAAGCGCTGCTGCCACTGCAGGCCGATCTGCTGGTTGTCGATGCTCTTGCGGGTGTCGTAGCGCTCGGCGAAGGTGCGCTGCGGCGATTGCGGGTCGCTGGTATCGATCTCGCCGGCGCGCGGGTCGCGCTGGAAGGTCGCCCAGGTGATGCCAAGCGGGTCCTGGGTGTCGCGCTGGTGCAGGGAGTTGGCGACGATGGTGACCTTGCCGTCGCCCGAGGTCGGGACGGTCAGCTTGGCGTAGCCCTGTTCGCGCGTGGCGGCGCTGTGCGCCCGGTAGCCGTCGGTCTCGAAGCGCGACGCATCCAGGACATAGCCGATCCCGCGCGTCTCGCCCTGCGCATTCAGGTCAAGCTTGCGCATGCCGTCGCTGCCGGCCGAGCCGCTGAACTCGATGGCCGGCGCACCCTTGCCGTCGCGGGTGAAGAGCTGCACGACACCGCCCGAGTGATTGCCGTACAAGGCCGAGAATGGGCCGCGCAACACTTCGATGCGTTCGGCCATGTCGAGATTGAAGGTGGCGGCCTGGCCTTGGCCGTCGGGCATGGTCGCCGGAATGCCGTCCGTAATCAAGCGAACGCCGCGCACGCCGAAGGCCGAGCGCGCGCCGAAGCCGCGCGAGGAGATCTGCAGGTCCTGCGCATAGTTCTGCCGGTTCTGCACCACGACGCCCGGAACGGCGGCGAGCGCTTCGGACAAATTGACGCGTGGCTGGGTGTCGCGGATGCGCGCGGCGTCGACGACGTCGATCGCGGCCGGCAGATCGAAGCTGGCCTGCTCCGCGCGGCTGCCGGTCACGACCACCACCTGCAGCGGATCTTGCGGCTGCGGCTGGGATTGCGCCTGGGCCAGTGCCGTGGAGGAGAGGGTGGCCAGCAGTGCGGGAAGCAGTTTGAGGCGGGCGGGGTGGATGGACATTGCAGCTCGTACTTGTTGATGAGCCCAACATCATAATACTCAGCGCCAAAGCGCGTCGCCGTCCTCGCCGCTGCGCCACGAAAACGCTCTTGCCAACTGGCCAGGCTTTTTGTTATAGTTCGGTCCCTCGCGAAAACGACAACGAAATCAAATAGTTGAAGAGTTCACGAGGGCCGCGCCAAAACGCGGTGCTGTAAAAAAGAAGTTGACGAACATCGCGAAATACTGCACAATCTCACTTCTCTGCTGCTGACGAACAAAACGATTCGCAACGAAGCAGCAAGGCAGTACAGAACAACAGTTCTTTAACAATTAACAGTCGATAAGTGTGGGCGTTTGATGAGGGTGCCAGCTGACTTGTTCAGCTGATTACTTAAAATATCAAATGTTCGCACAAAGTATTAAACGTTATCTCAGCAATGAGATGACGGTCAGTATTTTGAGTGAGCGAAATCGATCCAGTGGATCGATTTCGAAATCCGTAGCAATGCGGGTTTCGACAAACAGAGATTAAACTGAAGAGTTTGATCCTGGCTCAGATTGAACGCTGGCGGCATGCTTTACACATGCAAGTCGAACGGCAGCACGGGCTTCGGCCTGGTGGCGAGTGGCGAACGGGTGAGTAATACATCGGAACGTACCCAGAAGTGGGGGATAACGTAGCGAAAGTTACGCTAATACCGCATACGTTCTACGGAAGAAAGTGGGGGATCGCAAGACCTCATGCTTTTGGAGCGGCCGATGTCTGATTAGCTAGTTGGTGAGGTAAAGGCTCACCAAGGCGACGATCAGTAGCTGGTCTGAGAGGACGACCAGCCACACTGGAACTGAGACACGGTCCAGACTCCTACGGGAGGCAGCAGTGGGGAATTTTGGACAATGGGCGCAAGCCTGATCCAGCAATGCCGCGTGAGTGAAGAAGGCCTTCGGGTTGTAAAGCTCTTTTGTCAGGGAAGAAACGGTAGAGGCTAATATCCTTTGCTAATGACGGTACCTGAAGAATAAGCACCGGCTAACTACGTGCCAGCAGCCGCGGTAATACGTAGGGTGCAAGCGTTAATCGGAATTACTGGGCGTAAAGCGTGCGCAGGCGGTTTTGTAAGTCTGACGTGAAAGCCCCGGGCTCAACCTGGGAATTGCGTTGGAGACTGCAAGGCTTGAATCTGGCAGAGGGGGGTAGAATTCCACGTGTAGCAGTGAAATGCGTAGAGATGTGGAGGAACACCGATGGCGAAGGCAGCCCCCTGGGTCAAGATTGACGCTCATGCACGAAAGCGTGGGGAGCAAACAGGATTAGATACCCTGGTAGTCCACGCCCTAAACGATGTCTACTAGTTGTCGGGTTTTAATTAACTTGGTAACGCAGCTAACGCGTGAAGTAGACCGCCTGGGGAGTACGGTCGCAAGATTAAAACTCAAAGGAATTGACGGGGACCCGCACAAGCGGTGGATGATGTGGATTAATTCGATGCAACGCGAAAAACCTTACCTACCCTTGACATGTCAGGAACCTCCGAGAGATTGGAGGGTGCCCGAAAGGGAACCTGAACACAGGTGCTGCATGGCTGTCGTCAGCTCGTGTCGTGAGATGTTGGGTTAAGTCCCGCAACGAGCGCAACCCTTGTCATTAGTTGCTACGCAAGAGCACTCTAATGAGACTGCCGGTGACAAACCGGAGGAAGGTGGGGATGACGTCAAGTCCTCATGGCCCTTATGGGTAGGGCTTCACACGTCATACAATGGTACATACAGAGGGCCGCCAACCCGCGAGGGGGAGCTAATCCCAGAAAGTGTATCGTAGTCCGGATCGTAGTCTGCAACTCGACTACGTGAAGTTGGAATCGCTAGTAATCGCGGATCAGCATGCCGCGGTGAATACGTTCCCGGGTCTTGTACACACCGCCCGTCACACCATGGGAGCGGGTTTTACCAGAAGTAGGTAGCTTAACCGTAAGGAGGGCGCTTACCACGGTAGGATTCGTGACTGGGGTGAAGTCGTAACAAGGTAGCCGTATCGGAAGGTGCGGCTGGATCACCTCCTTTCTAGAGTAGCACCGAGCGAAAGCTCAACATCAAGCGTCCGCACTTATCGACTGTTGAAAAATAACGAGAACAGTTTGGGTCTGTAGCTCAGTCGGTTAGAGCACCGTGTTGATAACGCGGGGGTCGTTGGTTCGAATCCAACCAGACCCACCACATAGGGGGATTAGCTCAGCTGGGAGAGCACCTGCTTTGCAAGCAGGGGGTCGTCGGTTCGATCCCGTCATCCTCCACCATTTACTCTGTTCACTGCATTTATGTAAAGCTGCGAGCTTTAGATAAGTGTAGTTCTCGTTCTTTAACAATCTGGAAGAAGTAAAGTTTTTTTAAGCGTGCGGTTAAGTCAGCAATGATTTGATCACACACTTAGGGTAGTAATCAAAGTATCAACAAACATGCAATGAGCTGTACTCTTTGAACTGTAACGATCCCTGTTGTCAGCAGGGGCTAACGTTATAGGGACAAGCGAATAAGTGCACATGGTGGATGCCTTGGCGATTACAGGCGATGAAGGACGTAGTAGCTTGCGATAAGCTGCGGGGAGTGAGCAAACACACATTGATCCGCAGATTTCCGAATGGGGAAACCCGGCCCTTTGGGTCATTGCATGCTGAATACATAGGCATGCAAAGCGAACGCGGCGAACTGAAACATCTAAGTAGCTGCAGGAAAAGAAATCAACCGAGATTCCCAAAGTAGTGGCGAGCGAAATGGGAAGAGCCTGTACGTGATAGTCGGACTGATAGTGGAAGCCTTTGGAAACAGGCGCCATAGCGGGTGATAGCCCCGTACACGAAATCAGACCGGTGGTACTAAGCGTACGACAAGTAGGGCGGGACACGAGAAATCCTGTCTGAACATGGGGGGACCATCCTCCAAGGCTAAATACTCGTAATCGACCGATAGTGAACCAGTACCGTGAGGGAAAGGCGAAAAGAACCCCGGGAGGGGAGTGAAATAGATCCTGAAACCGTGTGCATACAAACAGTCGGAGCGGACTTGATCCGTGACGGCGTACCTTTTGTATAATGGGTCAGCGACTTACATTCAGTGGCGAGGTTAACCGAATAGGGGAGCCGTAGAGAAATCGAGTCCGAACAGGGCGACAGTCGCTGGGTGTAGACCCGAAACCAAGTGATCTACCCATGGCCAGGATGAAGGTGCGGTAACACGCCCTGGAGGTCCGAACCCACTAATGTTGAAAAATTAGGGGATGAGCTGTGGGTAGGGGTGAAAGGCTAAACAAACTTGGAAATAGCTGGTTCTCTCCGAAAACTATTTAGGTAGTGCCTCAAGTATCACCATCGGGGGTAGAGCACTGTTATGGCTAGGGGGTCATTGCGACTTACCAAACCATTGCAAACTCCGAATACCGATGAGTGCGAGCTTGGGAGACAGACGTCGGGTGCTAACGTCCGGCGTCAAGAGGGAAACAACCCAGACCGCCAGCTAAGGTCCCAAAGATTGGCTAAGTGGAAAACGAAGTGGGAAGGCTAAAACAGTCAGGATGTTGGCTTAGAAGCAGCCACCATTTAAAGAAAGCGTAATAGCTCACTGATCGAGTCGTCCTGCGCGGAAGATGTAACGGGGCTAAGCCAGTCACCGAAGCTGCGGATATCCTTTATTGGATATGGTAGGAGAGCGTTCTGTAAGCCTGCGAAGGTGTCTTGTAAAGGATGCTGGAGGTATCAGAAGTGCGAATGCTGACATGAGTAGCGATAATGCGGGTGAAAAGCCCGCACGCCGTAAGCCCAAGGTTTCCTGTTCAACGTTCATCGGAGCAGGGTGAGTCGGCCCCTAAGGCGAGGCAGAGATGCGTAGCTGATGGGAAGCAGGTTAATATTCCTGCACCGTCGTATGATGCGATGGGGGGACGGATCGCGGAAGGTTGTCCAGCTGTTGGAATAGCTGGTTCTTGACTCATAGAAGGCGCTTAGGCAAATCCGGGCGCGCAATTCAAGGGGTCGAGACGTGTGTCCTTGTGACACGAAGCAATCGGAAGTGGTTCCAAGAAAAGCCTCTAAGCTTCAGTCATACGAGACCGTACCGCAAACCGACACAGGTGGGCGAGATGAGTATTCTAAGGCGCTTGAGAGAACTCGGGAGAAGGAACTCGGCAAATTGGTACCGTAACTTCGGGAAAAGGTACGCCCCGGTAGCTTGATCACTTTACTGTGTGAGGGCGAAAGGGTTGCAATAAACTGGTGGCTGCGACTGTTTAATAAAAACACAGCACTCTGCAAACACGAAAGTGGACGTATAGGGTGTGACGCCTGCCCGGTGCTGGAAGATTAAATGATGGGGTGCAAGCTCTTGATTGAAGTCCCAGTAAACGGCGGCCGTAACTATAACGGTCCTAAGGTAGCGAAATTCCTTGTCGGGTAAGTTCCGACCTGCACGAATGGCGTAACGATGGCCACACTGTCTCCTCCCGAGACTCAGCGAAGTTGAAATGTTTGTGATGATGCAATCTACCCGCGGCTAGACGGAAAGACCCCATGAACCTTTACTGTAGCTTTGCATTGGACTTTGAACCAATCTGTGTAGGATAGGTGGGAGGCTTTGAAGCGGGGACGCCAGTTCTCGTGGAGCCATCCTTGAAATACCACCCTGGTTTGTTTGAGGTTCTAACCTTGGTCCGTGATCCGGATCGGGGACAGTGCATGGTAGGCAGTTTGACTGGGGCGGTCTCCTCCTAAAGTGTAACGGAGGAGTTCGAAGGTACGCTAGGTACGGTCGGACATCGTGCTAATAGTGCAATGGCATAAGCGTGCTTAACTGCGAGACCGACAAGTCGAGCAGGTACGAAAGTAGGACATAGTGATCCGGTGGTTCTGTATGGAAGGGCCATCGCTCAACGGATAAAAGGTACTCTGGGGATAACAGGCTGATTCCTCCCAAGAGTTCATATCGACGGGGGAGTTTGGCACCTCGATGTCGGCTCATCACATCCTGGGGCTGTAGCCGGTCCCAAGGGTATGGCTGTTCGCCATTTAAAGTGGTACGTGAGCTGGGTTTAAAACGTCGTGAGACAGTTTGGTCCCTATCTGCCGTGGGCGTTGGAAATTTGAAGGGGGCTGCTCCTAGTACGAGAGGACCGGAGTGGACGAACCTCTGGTGTACCGGTTGTCACGCCAGTGGCATTGCCGGGTAGCTAAGTTCGGAAGAGATAACCGCTGAAAGCATCTAAGCGGGAAACTTGCCTTAAGATGAGATTTCCCGGAGCCTTGAGCTCCTTGAAGGGTCGTTCGAGACCAGGACGTTGATAGGCTGGGTGTGGAAGTGCAGTAATGCATTAAGCTAACCAGTACTAATTGCCCGTACGGCTTGTCCCTATAACCTTAGCAGGTATAGTCGAGAATACAGCGCTGTTTGTTGATACAGGCTACCCAATACTTCTTCCAGATTCAGAGTGGCGTTCAGATAGCTGAACGACATTCGTACAAGTCATGCCTGATGACCATAGCAAGTCGGTCCCACCCCTTCCCATCCCGAACAGGACCGTGAAACGACTTTGCGCCGATGATAGTGCTGCAACCAGTGTGAAAGTAGGTTATCGTCAGGCTAGTTATAAGAAAAACCCCGCAGAGTGATCTCTGCGGGGTTTTTTGCTTTTGGATGTTTGTTTTTGTCGTTTTCCTTTCTCTTCAAGCCGCAGGCTGATCATCCGGTGAGACCGCGTGGGCTCGAGAGCCCACCCTACGAAAAGCGGGATATAAACGCAGGACCGGCGGTTCAGCAGCCTGCAGACGCAAGCCGTACAATAAGCCCATGCGTATCCTCATCGTCGAAGACCACCCCGATATCCTCGCCAACCTGTATGGCTTCCTCGAGCCGAAAGGCCATGTGCTCGACTCCGCGCGCAATGGTTATGCGGGGCTGGCACTGGCCTCGGAAAACGACTACGACGTGATCGTGCTCGATATCGGTCTGCCCGGGCTGAATGGCATCGAGCTGTGCCAGAAGCTGCGCGACGAGCTGGCTATCCGCACCCCGGTGCTGATGCTGACCGCGCGCGATAGCCTGAGCGACAAGGTGGCCGGTTTCGACAGCGGTGCCGACGATTACCTCGTCAAACCCTTTTCGCTGGTGGAGCTCGACGTCCGCCTGAAGGCCTTGGTGCGGCGCTCGGAAGGCATGCAGGCTGTCAGCCACACGCTGCGCTTCGGCGACCTGGAATTCGATCCCGATACCCAGGAGGCGGCGCGCCAGGGCGTGCGCATCGCCTTGACCAGGACCGGCTATACGCTCCTGCGCATCCTGATGACGGCGGCGCCGCGCATCGTGCCGCGCGAAGCGCTCGAGCATGCGCTGTGGGGCGAGGACCGGCCGGACAGCGATGCGCTGCGCACCCACATCCATGCGCTGCGCCAGGCCATCGACAAACCTTTCGACCACGCGATGCTGCGCACCGTCGCCGGCGTCGGCTACCGTCTCGTGCTTCCCGATGCTGCCATCTGAATCCCTGCGCCGGCGCATCGTCGTCGCCCTGGTATCGTTCAGCGTCGTGTTGTCGCTGTTCATTGCCGTCGTCGCGGCCATCGCGGTCGAAGGCATCGAGGTGCACCTGGTCGACAACCGGCTTGCCGAGGCCGTGCGCTGGGCCTCGCCGCGCGAGGCGGCCGGCTTGCCGACCGAGATGCCCGCCGGCCTGCGTTTTCATCGCGGCAGCGACATTCCGCAGTCGCTGCGCAACCTGCCCCAGGGCGTGTCCGAGGTCGACGTCGACGGCGTCGGGCTGCATGTCCTGACCGGCGCCGACGCGGCCGGGCCCTATGTCATGGTCGACCACGAAAGCGACTACGAGAAGGTCGAGCTGGTCGTGTATTCGATGTTCGCCGCGGCGCTCCTCGGCATCGTCCTGCTCGCCGTGCTGCTGGGCCGTTTCCTGGCCAGCCGCATCGTCAGCCCGATCAGCGAGCTGGCCGAAGCCGTCACGCACGGCCAGGCCGCGCTGCCGCTGACCGGGCGCGCCGACGAACTCGGCATTCTCGCGCGGGCCCTGCAGGCGCATACCGCCGAGCTGCGCGCCTTCCTCGACCGCGAACGTTTTTTCACGGGCGACGTCAGCCATGAGCTGCGCAGCCCGCTGACCGTGATCATGGGCGCGGCCGAGATCCTGATGACCAATGCCGGCAGCGGGGCCACGCGCGCGCCGGCCGAGCGCATCTACCGCGCGGCGCACGAGGCCGCAGAGTGCGTGACGGTCCTGCTGCTGCTTGCACGCGCGCCCGAGCTCGGCCGCCTGCCGCCGGTCCAGGTCGATGCGATCGCCGCCCGCGAGGCCGAACGCTACCGCGCCCTGGTCGCGCACAAGCCGGTCGCGCTGCGTTACAACGACGGCCCGCCGTTCGCCGTGCAGGCGCCAGGCGAGCTGTGCGCGGCCGCGATCGGCAACCTGGTGCGCAATGCCTGCCAGTACACCGAGCAAGGCGAGGTCAGCGTGACGCTCGCCGAGCGGCGCGTGATCGTCGAGGACACCGGACCGGGCCTGCCGGCGGCCGTGCGCGCCACGCTGCGCCAGCCGGGCGCCGCATCGAACGGCATGCCCTCGACGGGCTCCGCCGGCACCGGGCTCGGCCTGTCGCTCGTGTACCGCATCTGCGAATACCTCGGCGCCACGCTCGTGCACGAAGACCGCGCCGGCGGCGGCAGCCGCTTCACGATCGTCTTCCCGCCCGATTTCACGCAATCTTAACGCCGCGCTGACCGGCAGCTGACGCCGTGTTTCCTATCCTTGAACACTGGTGGCCAATCCCGGCCATCCGGTTTCCACGGATACGCGTTTGGACAAGTTCTTCGCACAGCGCATCAGCGCACCTCTCCTTACCCTGGCGGTCGCGACCTTGCTTGCCGCCGCCGGCAACATCAAATTCTGGTCGACCCTGACCGCCGCCGCCGGTGGCCTGTCGCTCGCGCGCCTGCCGCTGCTGGTCGGAGCCTTCCTCATCGTCGTCCTGTTCTTCAATGCCTGCCTGACGCTGGCGAGTTTCCGCTACGTCGCCAAGCCGGTGCTGATCCTGCTCGTGCTGACCGCCTCGGCCGCCAGCTACTTCATCGCCGCCTATGGCATCGTGATCGACCGTGCGATGATCCAGAACGTGTTCGAGACCGACGTCAGCGAGGCGACCGAACTGTTCAGCTGGAACCTCGTGTTGACGGTCAGCGTCCTCGGGCTCCTGCCGTCGTTCTTCATCGCGCGCGCCCGCGTCCTCTTCCCGCAGGGCGTACGCGGCCTGCTCGCCAGGGCGGGGATCGCCGGCGGCTCGCTGCTGCTTGCCGGCCTGCTCCTGATGATTTTCTTTAAAAGCCTGGCGCCGGCCTTGCGTGAGCACCGCGAACTGCGCCTGCTGCTGACGCCCACCAATACCATCCAGGCCGTGCACAGCTACCTGCGCAGCAAATGGAGCACGCCGGTCGTGGTGGCGCCGCTGGGACGCGACGCCATGAAGGGCGCGGCCTGGCAAGGCCAGACGCGCCGCACGGTGACCGTGATCGTGGTCGGCGAGACCGCACGCGCCATGAATTTTTCGCTCAACGGCTACCGGCGCGACACCAACCCGCTGCTGGCGCGCCAGGAAGGGTTGATCAATTTCTCCAACGTCTCGTCCTGCGGCACGGCGACCGCCGTCTCGGTTCCCTGCGTCTTTTCGGCGTTTGGACGCGAGAATTATTCCGAAGCCAAGGCCAGCAGCCAGGAAGGCCTGCTCGACGTGCTGTCCCATGCCGGCTTCAATGTCCTGTGGCGCGACAACAATTCCGGCTGCAAGGGCGTGTGCGCCCGCGTCGCCTATGAGGACCTGTCGAAGGCGGGAGCGAATAGCCGCTTCTGCGAAGGTGGCGAATGCCATGACGAACGCTTGCTCGAAGGCTTGCCCGACTTGATCCGGAACAGCAGCAAGGACCTCGTCATCGTGCTGCACCAGAAGGGCAGCCACGGTCCGGCCTATGCCAAGCGTTACCCGCGGGGGTTCGGCCGCTTCAGCCCGGTATGCGATTCGAACGAATTCGAGAAGTGTGCGCCGGACACGATCGTTGCCGCCTATGACAACACGATCTTGTACACCGACTATTTCCTGAGCAAGACGATCGACTTGCTGCGCGCCACCGCGGCCAACGAAGGCGTCGATACGGCAATGCTGTATTTCTCGGACCACGGCGAGTCGCTTGGCGAAAACAACCTCTACCTGCACGGCGCGCCCTACCTGTTCGCGCCGGCCGAGCAGACCAGGGTACCGATGATGCTGTGGATGTCCGACCACTTCAGCGAGCGCTTCCGTATCGACCGCAACTGCCTGATGGCGCGCCGCGCACAGCCCCTGTCGCACGACAATGTGTTCCATTCGGTGCTGGGCCTGCTCGACGTGAACACCGCCGTGCTCAATCCCAAGCTCGACCTGTTCCATTCCTGCATGCGGAGCAACTGAATGCGCGCGCTTCCACCACAGGCCGCGCCGGTCCTGATCGGCGCGCGGCAGGCCTGGCGCGTCGCCGCCGCGCTGCTCGTTAGTGCCGGCCTCATCTTCTGGCTGGGCCGCTGCACCGACATCGACCTGATGCTGGCCGACGCGCTCTACGATCCGGGCGTGCACGCCTTTCCCTGGCGCCACGCCTGGCTGACCGACACCTTCAGCCATGTGATCCTGAAAGACCTGCTGAGCGCGGCCGCCGCCGGCGTTATCCTGGCGGCCCTGCTCGACGCCTGGCGCGCGCGCGGCATGCGCAACCCGCACAACCCGCTGGCGCGCCTGCGCCTGCGCGTGGTGGCCCTGTCGGCGCTGCTGGTGCCGCTGGTGATCAGTGCCCTCAAGCAGGCGAGCGTCGCGCATTGTCCCTGGGATCTGGCCCGCTACGGCGGCACCGAGCCCTACCTGCGCCTGTTCGACGCCTTGCCGTTCGGCGTGCCGCCCGGCCACTGCCTGCCGGCAGGGCACGCATCGAGCGCCTTGTGGCTGGTGTCCCTGTGCGTCTACTGGCTGCCGCTGCGTACCCGCATGGCGGGGCGCGTCGCGGCGGCGGCACTGGCCCTCGGCGGGGCGGTTGGCTGGATGCAGCAACTGCGCGGCGCGCATTTCCTGACCCACACGCTGTGGTCGGCCTGGATTGCCTGCGCCATCGTGCTGGTCCTGGTGCTGGTCCTGCAGTGGCAACCGCTGCAGCGGCTGCGCGCGCTTCTCGAAGAACGCGATACCGTCGACGAAGCCGTTTGAAGAGGCGCGGGGCTTGCCAGGCTTGCCATACTCGGCGCTTTTCCGAGGAGGCGGTCCCGCTACAGAGGCTAGAGCGCTTCCAGCTTTGGTCCGCGCAAACCGACCAGCAGCGCCTTGCCCTTGGCGTCGACGCGGAATTCCCCGTACCTGGCATGGCTCCAGCGCTCCGCCTCCCCCTCGGCGAAATACCAGGCGTCGCTGGCGATCATCAGGCGCCCGTTCTTGCGCACCAGTTCGATCAGCATCTCGTCCGCGGCCAGCGCCTCCCCTTCATGGATGCGTAGCGGCGTCGCGACACCATTCGGCGCCCGCCGCGCGACCAGCATCGCCGCATCGGCCGCCGACAGGGCGACTTCGGGTGGCAGCGCATAATTCAATGCCATGTAGTCGCCCTGCATCAGCGAGCGCGGGTCGACCGGCGCCAGCTCGACATACACCGGTGCGCCGTTGCGGATCAAGGTCTCTTTTTCCCAGATGGCCGCATTCGCCACGACAAGGACGAGCGCACCCGCGCCGCCGATCGCCAGGCGCCGCCAGCGCTCGCGTGTAGCCGGCGCGCGCAAGGGCGCATGCAGGGGCGCTTCCGCCGGCGCTTCGGCCGGCATGGCATAGCGGGCGACGGCGCCCAGCAAGGCGCCACAGGCGGCGAGCACCACCGCCTTGATCCCCAGGGGCCAGGCCAACTGGTAATAGAAGGCGCCGACGATCCACAAGGCCGACGCCGCGGCCAGCAGCGCGAGATTGCGGCGCCCGTTCGCTGCGCAGACCGCGCACACCAGCAGGACCGCACCGAGCGTGACCGAAAACCAGCACAGGCAGGCAGCCGTTGCCGCCACCGTCCCGAACCAGAAACTGCGCAAGGCCGGCCATTGACGCATCGACCAGGCGGCGGCGAGCAGCGCGCACGCCACGGAAACGAGGGCAGTGGCGCCGGCGGGAACGCTGATATGGAACGGCAGCATGCTGGACAGGTGAGCGGCACCGAACAGGAAGGTCCTTCCCGCGCACAGTGCCAGCAGGAGCACCGTCATCGACCCCACGCCGGTCAGGATGGATTCCATCGCGCCGGCGATCCTGGCGCTCTCTGGCTTGTGTTCGATTCGCCGCAATACGGCATGCCCGCCGATCCAGGCAAACGCCATGAAGTTCAGCACATATTCGGCAGGCACTCCCGTCGTTGCCGAGTAAATTTGACGGTAGGACACCGACAGGGTCAGCAGGCTGACGAAACTGGCGGCCAGCAATGCGCGCAGCCAGCCTTGCGGGACCGATACCGCCAATATCATCGTCAGCAGCGCCATCAGGCCCAGGCTCGACTGGACGCTTTTACTGTCGAAGCTGCCGAAACCGACCAGGGCCGTACCGACAATCAGGCTGGCAACGCCCAGCTGCTCGACAAACAGGGATTTGCCGCCCTGGTACAGCATGGCGACGGCCGCGCCGAGCACCAGGACGCCGACGGCGACGAAGGCGCCCTCGTCCGGCTTCGCGTCCGACAGGAGTACGAGCACGACGAGTATGCCCAGGGGGATTGCGGCGAACCAGGCGGCAATCGCCGTCATGACCACCACGGCCCAGGGGCGCTCCTTATCCTGCGACGCCACGACGGCGTCCGAGATCAGGCCTTGCAGCGCTGCTTCGTGAAGAATGTTGTCCATGCGTTTGCTCATGGCGCTTCTCCCTGTTGGCGGTAGCTGTTGTTCAGAAAAAGGATGCCGCGTACTGCGCCAGCCAGTGCCGCCAGGGCGAGCAGGGCAAGCAGGAATACCGCGCCGATTTCCCAGGAGCTGGACAGCAGCTTCTCGGCCGCTTCGCTGAGCACGACAAACAGCAGACCCAGCGCGACGGTGCTCAGCGCAACGACATCGAAGAAGGCGCGTTGCGCCAGCAGGCCGCAGGCGGCCAGCAGTATCAGCAAGGAAACGAAGGAGGAGGAGGCCGCCAGCCAGGCCGTTGCGACCAGGACGGCGAGGTCGAACGGAACCACACCGGCGCCGGTGAAGCGCTGCAGCGGCTTGCTCATCAGGCAGGCAAGTCCGGTGGCCAGCAGTGCGGTCACCGGGTCGCGGGGAAAACGGTAACCCAGCGACCAGCTCCAGGTCGCGATGGCGGCCGATGCCACGATCACCCAGGCCGCCCAGACCACGTCGGAACGGGCGCCGAGCGCCAGCGGCAGCGCCAGGGCAGTCCACAAGGCAAACAACTGCCACGCGTCGGCCCCCGTCTGGTAGGTCTGGCCGAAGTAGGCGAACAGGCCGCCGATCGCGAGCAAACCGAGCAGGCTGAGCGGTGCGCGGGCACGGGGGAGCAGCGCAGCGCCCGCGCAGGTCAGCAGCGTGAATCCCTGGAGCAAGCCGAACTGCCCGGCGCGTCCGAGGGAATGCCAGTTTGCCGCGACAAAGAAGATCAGCCCCAGTCCACCGAGCAGCGCGGCGATGGACGCCAGCGCGCGCCGGACCAGCGGCAAGGACAGGACCGGCCGGCGGTCGAGGCCGGCCAGGCGCCGCAAGGCTGCGAAGGTGGCGGCATCGAACCGGTGGCGTGCGACCAGGTCAAGGATGGCAAGACGTGTATGCATGATGGCTTCTTCTTTTCTGGCGGTGAACAGGACCGCTGCCATTCTATGGTGACATATTGTTTATGCTTTGATGAAACTCCCTCTTAAAAAATACGCTTTCGAAAAGTTGCTTCTCGTCATTATCTGGGACTGTGGGCAGGCCATGATGGCAGGGTGATTTCACCAGGGAGGATGCGATGCAGAGCACAAATGAATTGAGCGACAAGCTCCTGGGGCCGATGAAAAACATCGTCGGCAAGCATGAAACGGCGATCCGGCCGCTGCTGGGCGGGGGCGAGACAGCGGCGCGCGCCGCGCTGCAGAACGACGAGGCCGTGCGCAAGGTCGCGGTCTTCTGCTATCCGCTGCTGCCGGGCTTGCTGCGCCTGGCGGTGAAGGAGCCGGTGTTCGTGAATTTCGTGATGAACAACCGCGAGCGCGTGCTGGCCGCGCTGGTCAGCAGGGAATGAGTGCTTTGCCGGGCGCGTTCAGGCCTGCTGGACCACCGGCTCGGCCTCCGTCGCCTTTTCCCGTCCGCGGCTGATGCTGTCGCCGTCCTCGCGGCGCAGGCGCCAGAAGATGACGGCCGACACCACGGTCAGCACGGCCAGCGTATCGAAGGCGTGGTGCAGCGCGCCCGTCACCAGCACCTGGTTGGTCTGCGGCACGCGGCCGAGGAACCAGGCGGTGACGAGCGAACCGGTCGCCAGGCCAAAGCTCATCGACAATTGCTGGAACGAACTCGAGATGGTGCTGGCCATGCTCGAATCCCGGGTCTCGATGTCGGCGTAGGCCAGGGTATTCATGCTGGAGAACTGCAGCGAATTGAAGAAGCCCTGCATCAGGCTGATGCAGACGATCGCCGCCAGCGGCGTGTTCGGACCAACCTGGCCGAACAGGAAGATCGTGACCCCGATGCACAAGGTATTGGCCACCAGCACCTGGCGGTAGCCGAAGCGCGCCAGCACCTTGGGCGCGATCAGTTTCATTCCCATCGCCGCGGCGGCCGAAGGCATCATCAACAGCCCCGATTGCCAGGCCGGCAGGCCCAGGCCCAGCTGGTAGAGCAGCGGCAGCAGGAAGGGCAGGCCGCCCACGCCCAGGCGCGTGACGAAGCCGCCGACCACGGAAATGCGGAAAGTACGCACTTTTAACAGCGTCAGGCGCAGCAGCGGGAACTTGATGCGGCTGGCATGCAAGGCGTAGCTGGCGAGCAGCGCGATCGACAGCGCCAGCAACAGGGCCATCGTCATGCTGCTAAGCGTGTGTTCGCCGAAGATCTCCAGCAGCCAGGACAGGATGGCGGTGCCGGTGCTGAACAGGATCAGGCCCAGCACGTCGAGCGGACGGCGCTCGTCGCCGTGGTAGTCCGGCATGTGCCGGTACACCAGGTACATGGCGATCAGTCCGAAGGGCACGTTGATGAAGAAGATGGCGCGCCACGAGGTCCAGTGCACCATCAGGCCGCCGACGGTCGGCCCCAGCAGCGGGCCGATGAGCGCCGGGATGATGACGAAGTTCATCGCCCCCAGCAGTTCGGATTTCGGGAAAGTGCGCACGATGGCGAGGCGGCCGACCGGCATCATCATCGCACCGCCCAAGCCTTGCAGCAGGCGGGCGGCGGTCAGCATCTCGGCATTCGCCGACAGGCCGCACAGGACCGACGAGGCCGTGAAGATGCCGATTGCGATCAGGAACACGCGGCGGGTGCCGAAGCGGTCGGCCATCCAGCCGCTCACGGGGATGCCGACGGCCAGGCCGAGGATGTAGCTGGTGACGACCGACTTCAGGCTCAGCGGCGTAACCCCGAGGCTGGCCGCGATGCTGGGAATGGCGGTGTTGACGACCGTGGCGTCGAGCTGCTCCATGAACAGGGCAGTAGCGACCAGCCACGGCAGGTATTTCTTGACGGTGGAACTATCCAATCGGCCCTCATCCAGTCCGGCGCAGCGGGTGCGTGCGCCTGCCCGGATTGTCACATAAATCAGGAAACGTCGATTTCAAGCGGACGTTCCTGAACAGACAGGGGACTGGAAAGACTCAGAACTGGTAGCGGACCTGGGCCACCAGGAAGTTCACGCCGCTGTTGGGCTTCTTGATGCTGCCGTTCGAGTAATGCTGGACCTTCAGGCCGAAGTCCCACTTGTCGTGGGTGACGTAGCCGATGCCGAGGTGGTCGCCGAACTGGAAGGCGGTCGACAGGCGGTTGTCGTCGTTGTTGTACAGCTCCGACATCAGGTTGGCGCCGATGCCGCCCTCGACGTACCAGCCGAGCTTGTCGTCGCGCTGGTAGCGGAACACCGGAGTAATGCCGATCACGCCGATGTTCTGGTGCTCGCCGCGCACGTTGCGGTAGGCCGAGCCGCGCCAGTAGGCGGCGGACAGGTCCCAGTAACCGCCCAGGTGACGGCCGTTCGAGGCGAACCATTGCTTGTCCCAGTTCGACTGGACGGCCAGCCGGCCCATGCGCACCTTGGCGCCGGTGCCGTATTCGAAGGAAACCGAGTCGACCCAGCCGTTGTCGGCCGCACAGGCCTGGCCACCACACATCAAGGCAACTGCGGCGAGGGCGCTGCCGATTTTTTTGATAGAGACCATAATTGCTTTCATGAATATGCGCCAGTCGACGCTGGCGAAACGATGAATATTGTACTGGCACGAACAAAACCGCGTCGCCAGCCCCTCGTAAAATTGTCAAGGAGCCGCATGAGCCGTTTAACGATTGCTTTCCTGGGTACCGGCCTGATGGGCCGCCCCATGGCCACCCGCCTGGCCGACGTCGGTTTTCCGCTGCGCGCATGGAACCGTACCACGGCCAAGGCGCGCACGATTGCCGAGCATGGCGCGCACGTCTGCGATTCGGTTGAGCAGGCGGTGCGAGGCGCCGCGATTGTCGTTTCGATGCTGGAAGCCGGACCGGCGGTCGACGCCACGATCGCCGCCGCGCTGCCGGCGATGACGCCGGGGACGCTCTGGATCGATATGAGCTCGACCCGCCACGACGAGGCGCTGGCCTTCCACGCGCGCCTGGAAGCGCAGGGCATGCGCTTTCTCGACGCGCCGGTCTCGGGCGGGGTGCCGGGGGCCGAAGGCGGCACGCTGGCGATCATGGCGGGCGGCAGCCTGCGCGACTTCGAGACGGCGCTGCCGCTGTTCGCCGTGCTGGGCAGCGCGCGCCTGGTGGGGCCGGCCGGCAGCGGCCAGGTGGCCAAGCTGTGCAACCAGTTGATCGTCGGCGCCACGATCAACGTCGTGGCCGAAGCCCTGTTGCTGGCCCAGGCCGCCGGCGCCGACCCGGCCGCGGTACGCGAGGCGATCCGCGGCGGCTTCGCCGGCAGCCGAATCCTCGAGCTGCACGGACAGCGCATGCTCGACCGCAATTTCGTCCCCGGCGGCCAGGTGAAAAGCCAGTTGAAGGACTTGCGCAACGTGCTTGCCGCCGCGGCCGAGGCCGGGCTGGCGCTGCCGCTGACCGCGGCGGCAACCCGCAGTTACGAGGCGATCGAGGCCGAACTGGGCGGCGCGGACCACGCTGCGGCACTGCTGGCGCTGGAGCGGATCAATCCGGGTGTCAGGTTGGGGGAGGGGGAGGATCGCTTGCCGTGAGCGGCGGGGTTTCGTAGGGTGGGCTCACGGGTTGCAATGCGGCGAAGCTGCCCGCAGTACGCAACTGGCGCAGGTGAGGGATATTCCAGGGTGCGCATCAGTACGACCGCGTGGGCTCAAGAGCCCACCCTACAACGGCAGCGAATCGTAGGGTGGGCTCTCGAGCCCACGCGGTCTCACGGGTTGCAATGCGGCGAAGCTGCCCGCAGTACGCAACTGGCGCAGGTGAGGGATATTCCAGGGTGCGCATCAGTACGACCGCGTGGGCTCAAGAGCCCACCCTACAACGGCAGAGCAACGTAGGGTGGGCTCTCGAGCCCACGCGGTTTCACCGGTCGATATACGGCAAAGCGTCAGAAACCAGCGCTGCCGCTCACGCCACCGGCAAGCGCATCTCCACCAGCCGTGCCCAGAAGCTGGCCCCGACCGGCAGCAGCTGGTCGTTGAAGTCATACGAGCCATTGTGCAGCTGGCAAGGCCCGAGCCCGTGGCCGCCGGCGCGGTGCTCGCCGTCGCCGTTGCCGATGAAGACGTAGCAACCCGGCTTGGCCTGCAGCATGAAGGCGAAGTCCTCGGCACCCATGGTCGGCTCGACATCGGTGTTGACGTTCTTGTCGCCCACCACCGCGCGCATCGCCTCGACCGCGAAGGCGGTCTGCTCGGGGTGATTCACCAGCGGCGGGTAATTGCGCTTGAAACCGAAGTCGACGCTGGCGTTGAAGCCGGCCGCGACGCCGTTCGCAATCTCCTGCATGCGCCGGTCGATCAAATCGAGCACCTCGGTCGAGAAGGTGCGCACGGTGCCGATCAGGACCGCCTCGTCGGGAATCACGTTGGTGGCGCTGCCGGCGTGGATCTGGGTGATCGACAGCACCGCCGTTTCCAGCGGATTCTTTTCGCGCGAAATGATCGTCTGCCAGCTTTGCGCAATCTGCACCGCCACCATCACCGGGTCGATGCCGCGGTGCGGCTGGGCCGCGTGCGCGCCTTTGCCCTTCACGACGACGCGGAACTCGTTACTGGAGGCCATCATCGGCCCCGGGATCACGCCGAAGCTGCCCGTCGGCAGGCCCGGCCAGTTGTGCATGCCGTACACGGCGTCCATCGGGAACTGCTCGAACAGGCCGTCCTCGATCATCTTGCGCGCGCCGGCGCCGCCTTCCTCGGCGGGCTGGAAAATCAGGTACACGGTGCCGTCGAAGTTGCGATGGCGCGACAAATAGTGGGCTGCGCCCAACAGCATTGCCGTATGGCCGTCGTGGCCGCATGCATGCATCTTGCCGGGGTGGCGCGACGCGTGGTCAAATGTGTTGAGCTCCTGCATGGGCAGCGCGTCCATGTCGGCGCGCAGGCCGATCGCGCGGTCCGAGCTGCCGTTCTTGATGATGCCGACCACGCCGGTCACGCCCAGCCCGCGCACGACGGGGATGCCCCATTCGGTCAGGCGCGCGGCGACCACGTCGGACGTGCGTTGCTCTTCGTAGCACAGTTCCGGATGGGCGTGGATGTCGCGCCGGATCTGCTCCAGTTCGGTTTGGAAAGCGAGGATAGGTTCTACGAGTCTCATCTTGTTCTCCCTAGCAGCATGCAATCGATGCAAGTGTCCGGGCTATTGTAGCCCTTGTCACCATGTGAAATCCAGCCCGGCCAGAAGCCGCCGGACCGGTCCGCAACGAAGCCAGCCGGAATCGGATAAAGTATTGGTTTCTCGACGTTTTTTTCCTGGAACTGATTCAGATGAGCATCACCCAAGTCCGCGCCGCCTGCCCCCACGACTGCCCCGATACCTGCGCCCTGCTCGTCACCGTCGAAGACGGCGTGGCGACCGAAGTGCGCGGCGACCCGGAGCATCCGACCACTGCGGGCGTGCTGTGCACGAAGGTGTCGCGCTACGTCGAGCGCACGTATTCGCCGGACCGCCTGCTGCATCCGATGCGCCGTGTCGGCAAGAAGGGTGAAGGCAAGTTCGAACAGATTACGTGGGACGAAGCGCTGGATGAGATCGCGGCGCGTTTGAAGCCGATCGCCGCCCGCAACCCGCAAGCCATCCTGCCCTACAGCTACTGCGGCACCATGGGTCTGGTGCAGGGCGAGGCGATGGCGATGCGCTTCTTCAACAAGCTGGGCGCCTCGCTGCTCGACCGCACCATCTGCGCCACCGCCGGCTTCACCGGCTACAAGTACACCGTCGGCGGCTCGATCGGCACCGACATGGAGCAGTTCCAGGACGCCAAGCTCATCATCATCTGGGGTGGCAACCCGATCGCCTCGAACCTGCACTTCTGGATGCGCGCCCAGGAAGCCAAGCGCCGCGGCGCGAAACTGATCGCGATCGATCCCTACCGCTCGCTGACGGCCGAGAAGTGCCACCAGCACATTGCCTTGCTGCCGGGCACGGATGCCGCGCTGGCGCTGGGCCTGATGCACGTGCTCATCAAGGAAGACCTGCTCGACCACGACTACATCGCCGACTACACGCTGGGCTTCGAGGAACTGAAGCAGCGTGCGCTGGAATGGACGCCCGAGCGCACCGCCAAAACCTGCGGCATCTCGGCCCAGGAAGTGATCGACCTGGCGCGCCTGTACGGCGAGACCGCCAGGCGCGGCGAGCCGGTGGCGATCCGCTGCAACTACGGTGTGCAGCGGGCCAAGGGCGGCGGCATGGCGGTGCGCAACATGAGCTGCCTGCCGGCCCTGGTCGGCGCCTGGCGCCATCCGGCCGGCGGCATCCAGCTGTCGACCTCGGGCTCGTTCCCGGCCAACCGCGTCGGCCTGCAACGGCCGGACCTGCTGGCCGGCCGCAAGCCGCGCACCATCAACATGACCACCATCGGCGACGATTTGCTGAAGGATGCCTCGCCCGAATTCGGCCCGAAGGTCGAAGCCGTGATCGTGTACAACGCGAATCCGCTGGCGATCGCGCCCGACTCGCGCAAGGTGCAGCAAGGCTTCGAACGCGACGACCTGTTTACTGTGGTGCTGGAACACTTCCGCACCGACAGCGCCGATTACGCCGACATCCTGCTGCCGGCCACGACCCAGCTCGAGCACGTCGACGCCCACCTGGCCTATGGCCACCTGTACATGATGGCGAACAACGCGGCGATCGCGCCGCTGGGCGAAGCCAAGCCGAACACGGAAATCTTCCGCCTGCTGGCCGCGCGCATGGGTTTCGATGACCCCTGCTTCCAGGAGAGCGACGAAGAGCTGGCGGCCCAGGCCTTCGATAAAACCCACGAGCGCGCGATCCACTTCGACTGGGAATCGCTCAAGCGCAAGGGTTGGCAAAAGCTGAACATGCCGGACGCGCCGTTCGCCCAGGGTGGCTTCCCGACGCCATCGGGTAAATGCGAGTTCTATTCGAGCACGATGGCAGCGGATGGCCTGGACCCGCTGCCGGCCTATATCGCACCGTACGAATCCGTGGCGTCGAACCCGACGCTGGCGAAGCGCTATCCGCTGGCGATGATTTCTCCGCCGGCACGGAACTTCCTTAACTCAACCTTTGTCAATGTACAGAGCTTGCGTGCAACCGAGGGCGAGCCGCACCTCGACATCCACCCGAACGACGCTGCCGTGCGCGGCATCGCCCACGGTGACATGGCACGTATTTTCAACGACCGCGGCTCTTTTGTTGCCAAGGCGCGCGTGACCGAGAAAGCGCGACCGGGCCTCGTGGTGGGCTTGTCGATCTGGTGGAAGAAGCTGGCCAGCGACGGCAAGAACGCCAACGAAGTGACCAGCCAGCGCCTGACCGACATGGGCAGGGCGCCCACTTTCTACGACACCCTGGTGCAGGTCGAAAAGGCCGCGCCCCGACCCGGACATGAAACTACGCTCTAGACTTCCCCGATTTTTCCGGCACGCGCTGATCGCAGGCGCGGCCGCCGGAATGCTTGCCAGTTGTTCTACTCTGAATTACTACACCCAGGCGGCGCAAGGCCAGCTTGAACTCCTCTCCGACGCAAGGCCGATCGACGACTGGTTGGCCGATCCCAACACCAACACGACACTGCGCCACCGCCTGGAAATGGCGCGCCAGATCCGCCTGTTCGCGGTCCAGAAGCTGGGCTTGCCGGACAACGGCAGTTACAAGAACTACGCCGACCTGAAGCGCAAGTACGTGCTGTGGAACGTGGTCGCCACGCCCGAGCTGTCGCTGAAACCCTTGCAGTGGTGCTTCCCGGTGGCCGGCTGCGTGAATTACCGCGGCTACTACAACAAGGACGACGCCCAGGCCTACGCGCGCGAATTGCGCGCCCAGGGCCGCGACGTCGAGGTCGGCGGCGTCAGCGCCTACTCGACCCTGGGCTGGTTCAGCGATCCCCTGATCTCCACTTTCATCAATTACCCGGACGCGGAACTGGCGCGCCTGATCTTCCACGAGCTGGCGCACCAGGTGGTCTACGTGCCGGGCGACTCGCGCTTCAACGAATCCTTCGCCAGCGCGGTGGAAGAGGCGGGCGTCGAGATGTGGCTGATGCAACACGGCAACCCGTCGATGCGCGAAGCCTACGAGCGCTACTCCGCGCGCCGCAAGGACTTCCTGGGCCTGCTGCTGAAGTATCGCCGCGAGCTCGAGCGCACCTACGCGTCCCCCATCGGCGACGAGGACAAGCGCATCGCCAAGGCGAGATTGTTCCTGGCGCTGAAGGACGAATACCAGGTGCTGAAGGCCAACTGGGGCGGCTACGCCGGCTACGACCGCTTCTTCGCCGAGCCCTTGTCGAACGCCCACCTGGCCTCGATCGCGACCTACAACGACTATGTGCCGGCCTTCCGCACCCTGCTGCGCCAGGAAAAGGATTTCCGCCGTTTCTATCGCCAGGTTACGAAGCTCTCCAAGCTCGACAAGGCGGACCGCACGGCCGCGCTGAAGGTGTTCGATGCCACCGCGCCCAACGCGCCGATCATGGTGCAGCGCAGCACTGGCGCCATGCCGTAAAGCGGTCTTGGACTTCTCGGTAGAGTCCCTGTTCCAATTAAGGCAAAAGCGCTTGCGCGCAAGCGCGCTGCCCGATAGCATCATATGCGGCAATAGCAAAGGCATAAGCACGCACGTTCGGTTTGCAAATATTATTTGACAATATGAACTGAACGACAACGATACTATTGGAGACAGGGGCATCTGATGGACAAAATTTGGCTGAAGTCGTACCCGGCTGGCGTGCCGGCTGAAATCAACCCGGATCAATACCGATCGCTCGTCCACATGCTGGAAGAGTCCTTCCAGAAATACGCGAATAACAATGCGTATGTTTGCATGGACAAGTTCCTCACGTACGCCGAACTCGACGCCTGCTCGAAGAGGCTGGCCGCCTGGCTGCAAAGCCGCGGCATGGCCAAGGGCGCGCGCGTCGCGGTGATGATGCCCAACGTCCTGCAGTACCCGATCGCGATCGCCGCGATCCTGCGCGCCGGCTACACTGTCGTCAACGTCAATCCCCTCTACACCGCACGCGAACTCGAGCACCAGCTGAAGGACTCGGGCAGCGAAGCGATCATCGTGCTCGAGAACTTCGCGCACACGCTCGAGCAGGTGCAGAAGAGCACCCCGGTGCGCCACATCGTCGTCGCCAGCATGGGCGAATTGCTCGGCGGCGCCAAGGGCATGCTGGTCAACTTCGTAGTCCGCAACGTCAAGAAGATGGTGCCGGACTTCGCGCTGCCGAACATGGTGCGCTTCAAGGATGCGCTGGCGCAAGGCGCGAAGATGCCGTTCGCGGCGCCCGAGCTGACGTCTTCCGACATCGCCTTCCTGCAGTACACCGGCGGCACCACCGGCGTCTCGAAGGGCGCCACGCTGACCCACCGCAACATCATCGCCAACGTGCTGCAGACCGAAGCCTGGGCCCAGCCGGCGCTGATGCAGCCGCCCGCGGTCGAGTTCCCGACCATCGTCTGCGCGCTGCCGCTGTACCATATCTTCGCGCTGACCGCCTGCGCGATGTGGGGCATGCGTGTCGGCGGCCTGAACATCCTGATCCCGAACCCGCGCGACATCCCGGGCTTCATCAAGGAAGTGGCCAAGTACAAGATCACCATGCTGCCGGCCGTGAACACGCTGTACAACGCGCTGGTCAACCACCCGGATTTCGCCAACCTCGATTTCTCCAGCCTGAAGACCGCGAATGGCGGCGGGATGGCGGTGCAACAGGCGGTTAATGACAAGTGGAAACAGGCAACCGGCAAGAGTATCATTGAGGGTTATGGCTTGTCGGAAACCTCGCCGGTGGCCACCTGCAACCGTGCCGACGAGCAGGGCTTTACCGGCACCATCGGCCTGCCGGTGCCCTCGACCGACATCGCGATCCTGGACGACGACGGCAACGTGCTGCCGATCGGCCAGACCGGCGAGATCGGCATCCGAGGCCCGCAAGTGATGGCCGGCTACTGGAACCGCCCGGACGAGACCGCCAAGGTGATGACCGCCGACGGCTTCTTCCGCTCGGGCGACGTCGGCATCATGGACGAGCGCGGCTACGTGAAGATCGTCGACCGCAAGAAGGACATGATCCTGGTGTCGGGCTTTAACGTCTACCCGAACGAACTGGAAGGCGTGATCGCCGGCCACCCTGGCGTACTCGAGTGCGCGGTGGTGGGCGTGCCGGACGAGCATTCCGGCGAAGCGGTGAAGGTGTTCGTGGTGCGCAAGGACCCGGACCTCACCGAACAGGCGCTGATGGACTACTGCAAGACGCAGTTCACCGGCTACAAGAAACCGAAGTACATCGAATTCCGCGACGAACTGCCGAAGACCAACGTCGGCAAGATCCTGCGGCGGGCCCTGCGCGACGAGCAGCAAGAGAAGCAGAAGCAGGCAGCCTGATGTAGAGATAATGGCGCGAGTTCGGCCGGCAAAGCCGCCCGTGATCCGGGCGGCTTTGCGTTTAATTGAACACACAAAGTTTAGAAGGCGAGGCATCAGATGGACAAGTTTTGGCTCAAGTCGTACCAGGCAGGCGTGCCGGCGGAAATCGACCCGACGCAGTACCGCTCCCTGACCCATTTGCTGGAAGAATCCTTCCGCAAGTACGCTGACCAGAAGGCCTTCGCCTGCATGGACAAGGTCATCACCTACGGCGACCTGGACCGCATGTCGCAGCAGATGGCGGCCTGGCTGCAAAGCCGCGGCCTGCAGCCGGGCGCGCGCGTGGCGATCATGCTGCCGAACGTCCTGCAATACCCGGTCGCGATGGCGGCCGCCCTGCGCGGCGGCTACACCATCGTCAACGTCAATCCCCTCTACACCCCGCGCGAACTGCAGCACCAGCTGAACGATTCCGGCGCCGAGGTGCTGGTGGTGCTGGAGAACTTTGCCCACACCGTGGAGCAGGTGATCGCCAACACCCCGGTGAAACACGTCGTGGTCGGCACCATGGGCGACCTGCTGGGCGGCGTGAAGGGCGCGATCGTCAACTTCGTCGTGCGCAAGGTCAAGAAGATGGTCCCGGCCTGGTCGCTGCCCGGCCACACCGGCTTCAAGAAAGTGCTGGCCGAAGGCGCGCGCCTGTCCTTCAAGCCGGTCACGCTCGGTCACGACGACATCGCCTTCCTGCAATACACCGGCGGCACCACGGGCGTGTCGAAAGGCGCCGTCCTGCTGCACAAGAACGTGCTGGCCAACGTGCTGCAGAACGAAGCCTGGTTCGGCCCCTCGCTCTCGAACGCGACCGCTGGCCGCCAGCTCGAATTCATGTGCGCGCTGCCGCTGTACCACATCTACGCGCTGACGGTCTGCGCCCTGCTCGGCATGCGCCTGGGCGGCATGAACGTCCTGATCCCGAACCCGCGCGACATGGACGGCTTCATCAAGGAACTGGGCAAGTACAAGATCAACGTCTTCCCGGCCGTGAACACCCTGTACAACGGCCTGGTCAATCAATCGACCTTCGCAAATCTCGACCATTCCAGCTACCTGGTCTGCCCGGGCGGCGGCATGGCCGTGCAGCAGGCGGTGGCCGACAAATGGCTGAAAATTACCGGCTGCCCGATCGTCGAGGGCTACGGCCTGTCCGAGACTTCGCCGGTGGTCACCGCCAACCGCTGCGACATCACCGATTTCACGGGCACCATCGGCCTGCCGCTGCCGTCGACCGAAGTGCTGATCCTCGGCGAAGCGGACCAACCTGTCCCGTTCGGCCAGTCCGGCGAAATCGCCGTGCGCGGCCCGCAGGTGATGGCTGGCTACTGGAAGCGCGACGACGAGACCGCCAAGGTCATGACGGCGGATGGTTTCCTGAAGACCGGCGACATCGGCATCATGGACGAGAAGGGCTACACCCGCATCGTCGACCGCAAGAAGGACATGATCATCGTCTCGGGCTTCAACGTCTACCCGAACGAAGTCGAGAACGTGGTCGCCTCGCACCCGGGCGTGCTGGAAGTGGCCTGCGTCGGCGTGCCGGATAAGCACTCGGGCGAAGCCGTGAAGCTGTACGTGGTGAAGAAGGACCCGAAGCTGACCGCCGAAGACCTGCTGCATTTCTGCAAGGACGAACTGACCGGCTACAAGCGTCCGCGCCACATCGAGTTCCGCGACACGCTGCCGAAGACCAACGTCGGCAAGATCCTGCGCCGCGAACTGCGGGACGAGAAGCAGACGGCTTGAGGAACGGTTGGAATAGGAAACGCAAAACCGGCACGGTGTGAGGACACCGTGCCGGTTTTTTTATGACGCTCCAGCTCGCGCCGGCGCCGGTCAGGCGGCGCGCTTCCTCCTGCGCAGGGCGACGCCGGCCAAGCCCAGGCCCAGCAGGGCCAGCGAGCCCGGCTCGGGAACGGCGTTCGCGTTGCCGGCGTCAAAGCTGATCTGGTAATCGAAATAATTAATCCAGTCGACCCAGTCGCCACCTGCCGGGTAATCGTCGCGGATGCTGAGGCCGATATTGCCGTCCGCGAGGATCGATGCCAGTTCCGCATCGGTCAGGGTGGCGGAGGTGGAGAAGGTGATGTTGTGGCCCGGTGCCGCATCGGTCGGGTGGTCCCAGCGATCGTCGTCGGTATTTCCGTTCAGCATCCAGCCGAGGTCCACGCTTTCCAGCATCAGGAGCAGGTTCGCATCGCTCTCGTCGAAGTCGCCATTGAAGGTGATCGAGATGACGCCGTTCGAGAACTTGTTGTAGGGCGCGATGGCCGTGCTGACGTCGACGTTGTCCGAGAGCGTCCAGAACGGCGGCAGGGAAGGCGATGCCAGGCTGCCACTGAAGGTCAGGGGCACGGCGCTGGCAGCGCCGGAAAGCAGGGCAAACGCGAACGGTACGGCAAATTTGATTTTCTTGAACATGGAATTCCCCAGTTGGATGCGTTAACGACTTATGGTTATTGTTGCGTTATCGAACTAGCAAGAAGAATGCCAGACCAGTGCCGAAACGCAAGCCTTTGTATTTACGGGGAAATTATTTCCTTACTTCACTCATTGCGCATTGCACTGTAAAGACAGTCGACAATCCACGGTCATCCCATCAAGGAAGGCGCATGGCGGCGCTGCGTAGTAGCGGATCGTCCTAGGCGCCTCGAACCCGGGCGACACCGGCGTCGACCCTGAAAGCGTCGAGGACCGACTGCGCCGTGCATGCATCGCGCACATCGTCGAGCGCCATGAACTGCGCCGTGCTCGCGGCCGGCGTCAGGTCGATCAGCATGTACCCGCGCCGGTCGCTGCGGCCATACAGGATGTGCGAATTGCGCTCGACGTTTTCCGCAGTGCGCGCCTGCGGCCGCGAGCTGGAGGTGACCGAGGTGCCACAGAACTCGGCCGCAACGATCGGGTTCGTTTTCGACACCGGCCGCGCGACATCGCGCCGTAGCTCGGCCGCGTAGAAGGTGTGGACGTCGCCCGAGAGCACCAGCGGATTGCGGGCGCGGCTTGTCGCCAGGGTGTCGAGCAGGCGCCGGCGCGCGGCCGGATAACCATCCCAGCCATCGGTCCAGAAGCGGCCATCGTCGGGCGAGCGCACCGGCACGCCGCTCGACTGCGCCATCAGGGTCTGCTGCGCCAGGATGTTCCAGCGCGCCCGCGACGACGACAAACCCTGCGCCAGCCAGGCTTCCTGCTCCAGCCCCAGCATTGTCCGCCGCGGATCGCGCAGCTCGGCGCAGGCGCGCGCCAGCACCACGTTCGAACCGCCGCGGCCGGGTTTCGAACAGGCGAGGGGAGAGCGGTACTGGCGGCTGTCGAGCAGGTGGAAGCGCGCCAGCCGGCCCCAGTCATGGCGCTGGAACATGCGCAGCGCGCCGAAACTGCGCGGTGCCGGCAGGCGCAGCGGCATGTGTTCATAGAATGCCTGGTAAGCCGCGGCGCGGCGTGCCGCGAAATCCGGCGCCAGCCGCTCGTCGACGTCGCCTGCGTAATCGTTGGCGACCTCATGGTCGTCCCAGGTCACGATCCAGGGCGCGGCGCGGTGCGCGGCCTGCAGGTCCGGGTCGCTCTTGTACTGCGCATAGCGGGCGCGGTAGTCGGCCAGCGTGAACGACTCGTGCGAGCGCACCGCGCGCGGCGGATGGCGCAGCTGGTAGGGTCCCCATTCATAGATGTAGTCGCCGAGGAAAGCGACCAGGTCGGGCGCGGCCTGGGCGATGTGGCGGTGCGCCGCATAGTGGCCGAATTCCCAGTGCTGGCAAGAGGCTACCGCCAGTTTCAGCCGGGTCGGCATGATGTCCATGGCGGGCGCGGTGCGCGTGCGGCCGACCGGACTGACCGCGTCGCCCAGCATGAAGCGATACCAGTACCAGCGGTCCGGCTTCAGGCCGGTCGCATCGACGTGCACGCTGTGGGCCAGGGCAGGGGAGGCGGTGGCGCTGCCTTTCGCTGCGATCTTGCGGAAGGCCTCGTCCTCGGCCACTTCCCAGCGCACGGTGAGGGCGAGCGGCGGCGCCGAGGCCGCGTCCAGCGGATCGGACAGGATGCGCGTCCACAGGATCACCGCGTTGGGCAGCGGTGAACCCGAGGCGACCCCAAGCGAAAACGGGTAAGAGGAACCGGCCGCGCCGGCGCTGGCAGTGAAACCGAGGCCGGTGCCGGCCGCGGCGGTAAGGCGCGCCGCGTCGAGCAGGAAAGTCCGACGCGCCTCGTGCATGGTTTATTGCTGGTGCGAGATCAGCGACTCCAGCGGCGGCAGCTGGCGCGGCTTGCGGTCCGGGCCGGTGGCGACGTAGGTCAGGGTCGCTTCGGTGACCTTGACGATGTTCGACTGCAGGCGGTTGCGCTCGGCATAGACCTCGACGTAGACCGTGATCGAGGTGTTGCCAACCTTGACGATATCGGCGTAGAACGACAACAGGTCGCCCACGAATACCGGGTTCTTGAACAGGAAGGAGTTGACGGCGATGGTGGCCACGCGGCCATTCGCGCGGCGGGTGGCCGGCAGCGAGCCGGCGATGTCGACCTGGGCCATGATCCAGCCGCCGAAGACGTCTCCGTAGACGTTGGCGTCCGGCGGCCCCGGCATCACGCGCAGCTGCGGGATCTTCCCTTCAGGCAGGCGGTTGGTCGGGGCGGCATTGTTTTCTGGCGTGGTCATCTTGTTTTTCCGTGAAAAGCTACAATCGTCCCGAATTGAACCATAAATCCCGGACCCCTGCCATGCGACGCTCCTCCACCAGTTCCCTCCCGCCGCCCGATAACAAGGACCGGCAACGCACCGACTGGGCCACGCTGCGCACCCTGTTTCCCTACCTCTGGGTCTATAAATGGCGCGTGATCGCCGCGCTCGGCGCGCTGATCGGCGCCAAGATGGCCAACGTCGGCGTGCCGCTCGTGCTCAAGCAATTGATCGACCAGCTCGCCATCGATCCGGCGCATCCGCAAGCCCTCCTGGTGCTGCCGGTCGGCGCCCTGATCGCCTATGGCCTGCTGCGCCTGTCGACCACGGTGTTCACCGAGCTGCGCGAATTCCTGTTTGCGCGCGTCACCCAGCGCGCGGTGCGCACCATTGCCCTGAAAGTGTTCCGCCACCTTCATGCGCTGTCGCTGCGTTTTCACCTGAACCGCCAGACCGGCGGCATGACGCGCGATATCGAACGCGGCACGCGCGGCGTGAATTCGCTGATCTCGTATTCCCTGTTCAACGTGCTGCCGACCCTGGTCGAGATCACGCTGGTGCTTGGCTACCTGGTGTTCAACTACGACATCTGGTTCTCCATCATCACCGCCGGCGCGCTGATCACCTACATCACCTTCACCGTCGTCGTCACCGAATGGCGCACCCACTTCCGCCGCACGATGAACGAGCTCGACTCGAAGGCCAACACCAA
The DNA here is from genome assembly GCF_042647645.1 of Massilia haematophila. Classification (NCBI taxonomy): domain Bacteria; kingdom Pseudomonadati; phylum Pseudomonadota; class Betaproteobacteria; order Burkholderiales; family Oxalobacteraceae; genus Massilia; species Massilia haematophila. The sequence goes on from NZ_JBHRVV010000001.1 coordinate 4,549,099, forward strand.
GGCCATCGATTCGCTGCTGAACTACGAGACGGTGAAATACTTCGGCAACGAGGACTACGAAGCCAAGCGCTACGACCAGGGCCTGCAGCACTACGAGAACGCCGCGGTGCGCTCGCAGACCTCGCTGTCGGTGCTGAACACCGGGCAGTCGCTGATCATCGCCACCGCCGTGACGCTGATCCTGTGGCGCGCGACCGAAGGCGTCATCGCCGGCACCATGACCCTGGGCGACCTGGTGCTGGTGAACTCGTTCATGATCCAGCTGTACATTCCGTTGAACTTCCTGGGCGTGATCTACCGCGAGATCAAGCAGGCGCTGGCCGACATGGAGCGCCTGTTCGGCCTGCTCGACCAGAACCGCGAGGTGGCCGACGCACCAAGTGCGCAGCCGCTGGTCACGAAAGGCGCGCGCGTCGAGTTCTCGCACGTCGAGTTCAGCTACGAGGCCAAGCGCCAGATCCTGTTCGACGTCGACTTCGCCATTCCCGCCGGGACCACCACGGCCGTGGTCGGCCACAGCGGCTCGGGCAAGTCGACCCTGTCGCGCCTGCTGTTCCGCTTCTACGACGTGAACAAGGGAGCGATCAGCATCGACGGCCAGGACATCCGCAACGTGACCCAGGAGTCGCTGCGTTCCCACATCGGCATCGTGCCCCAGGATACGGTGCTGTTCAACGACACCATCGAGTACAACATCGCCTATGGGCGGCCGGGCGCGAGCAGGGAAGACATCGTGGCGGCGGCGCGCGCGGCCTCGATCCACGACTTCATCGAGAGCCTGCCGGATGGCTACGCGACCATGGTCGGCGAGCGCGGCTTGAAACTCTCGGGCGGGGAGAAGCAGCGGGTGGCGATTGCGCGCACCTTGTTGAAGAACCCGGCGATCCTGATCTTCGACGAGGCGACCTCCGCGCTGGATTCGAAGTCGGAGCAGGCGATCCAGGCGCAGCTGAAGGAGATTGCGAAGAGCCGCACGACGCTGGTGATTGCGCACCGGCTGTCGACGATCGCGGATGCGCAGCAGATCATCGTGCTCGACCACGGGAAGATCGTGGAGCGCGGCACGCACGGCAGTTTGCTGGCGGCGCGCGGGTTATACGCGCAGATGTGGGAGCGCCAGTTGGCGCGGCCGGACGAGGAGTTGGCGTCGCCGCCGTTGGAGTTGCAGGGGGAGTGAGTTTCGGGACGTGGCGCTGTTGCGTGGGCCGTTATCGGTGTTCTTGATCCGCGTGGGCACGAGTGCCCACCCTACGGTCACCGTTATCGGCGAGTTCATACGAAACCCGTTTGCGGTCACCGCTAACGGCGAGATCATACGAAACCCGGATACGTAACGTGTCCCGTAGGGTGGGCACTCGTGCCCACGCGGATTCAACTCACCACGAACAGAACACGCAACAGCGCCACTAGCGCATCAATACGTGCTGAACATCCGCTGAATCTCGCGCGTACTGTTCGTCCTGGTCAGCGCCAGCATCAGCAAAATACGCGCCTTCTGCGGCGACAAATTATCCCCCGCCACGAAATCCAGCTCATCGTCATTCGCCTCGCCATTCCTCGCCACGATGCCCTGGCCGACGCGGCTGGAGCGCACGATGACCACGCCCTTCTTGCGCGCGGCGCTCAAGGCGGGACGCACCTTCGCCGGCAGCGAGCCGTTGCCCACGCCCGCATGCACCAGGCCTTTCGCGCCCGAGGCCACCAGCGCCTCGACCGCCACCGGCCCCACGTTCGCGTGCGCATAGGCGACTTCCACCTGCGGCAGGATCGACAGGTTCGTCACGTCGAATTCCGTCTCCGTCGTGTGCTTGCGCGTCGGCTGGCGATAGAAATAGGGCTTGCCGCCCTGGATGTAGCCCAGCATGCCCAGGTCGCTCGCCTTGAAGGTGTCGGCGGTCGTCGTGTTGGTCTTGGTGACGTCGCGCGCGGCCTGGATCTGGTCGTTCATCGCGACCAGCACGCCGCGGCCGACGGCTTCCTGCGAACCGGCCAGCACCACCGCGTTGTACAGGTTGATCGGACCGTCGGCCGAGAGGGCGGTGGATGGGCGCATCGAGCCCACCACCACCACCGGCTTGTTGCTCTTGACGACCAGGTTCAGGAAGTAGGCCGTTTCTTCCAGCGTGTCGGTGCCGTGGGTGATGACGATCCCGTCCACGTTCCGCTGCGCCAGCAGGGTGTTGACGCGCTTGGCCAGCGCCAGCCAGTGCTCGTTGCCCATGTTCTCGCTGGCGATCTGGAACACCTGCTCGCCGCTGACGTTGGCGACCTTGGTGATTTCCGGGACCGCCGCGATCAGCGCCTGCACGCCGACCGTAGCGGCGGTGTAGCCGACGGTCGTGGTGCTGGTCGCGCCGGTGCCGGCAATCGTGCCGCCGGTGGCGAGGATGGTCACGTTCGGCTTCGAAGTGGTCTTTACCTCGGCCTGGGGCTGGGCCTGCGCCGCCAGGGCAACGCAGAACAGGAACCCGAACAGCGCGGCGGCCGAGCGGGCGGTTTTCTGGAACAGCATGCTACTTTCTCCTTAAACTGGGCGTCCCGAAGCTGCTTACAGCTTCTTGTAGACGACGCCTTCTTTCATCACAAACTTGACCTGCTCGAGCAGTTTCACGTCGCGCAGCGGGTCGCCGTCCACCGCCACGATGTCGGCCGCGAAGCCCGGCTCGACCAGGCCCAGGCGTTGCGGCTGGTCGAGCAGGGTGGCGGCGTGGATGGTGGCCGCGCGGATGGCCTCGATCGGCGTCATGCCGGCTTCGACCATGTAGCCGAACTCCTTCGCGTTCTCGCCGTGCGGGAAGACGCCGGCGTCGGTGCCGAAGGCGATCTTGACGCCGGCTTTATGGGCGCGGGCGAAGGTGGCCTGCAGCTGCGGGCCGATCGCCGTCGCCTTCGGGCGCACCAGGGCCGAATAATAGTTCGGGTCCTTGGCCTTGTCGGCGACGTAGCGGCCGGCCGAGATGGTCGGCACGTACCAGTGGCCGGTCTTCTTGAACAGGCCCACGGTCTCGTCGTCCATCAGGGTGCCGTGCTCGATCGAGTCGACGCCGGCGCGCAGGGCGCGCTTCATGCCTTCGGCGCCGTGCGCGTGGGCGGCGACGCGGAAGCCGTAATCCTTGGCGGTGCTGACGATGGCCTTCAGCTCGTCCTCGGTGTACTGCGAGTTCTGGCCGCTGGCGGCCTGGCTCAGCACGCCGCCGGTGGCGGTGATCTTGATCAGGTCCGCGCCTTCCTTGTAGCGCTGGCGCACGGCCTGGCGGCCTTCTTCCGGGCTGTCGATCACGCCTTCCTGCGGGCCTGGGGTGCCGAGCTTCTCGCTCAGGAAGTGCGACAGGTTGTTGGTCGGATCGGCATGGCCGCCGGTGGTGGCGATCGATTTACCGGCGGTGAACATGCGCGGGCCGGGAATCGCGCCGGCCGCGATCGCGCGCTTGAGCGATACGTTCAGGCCATCCTGCGCGCCGAGGTCGCGCACGGTGGTGAAGCCCGCCATCAGGGTGCGCTCGGCGTATTTGACGGAGCGGAAGGCCATGTCGGCCGGGTCGGCGGTCAGGCGGTCGCGGTAGGAATCGACCACAGGCTGGGTTTCGCTGGTGAGGTGCACGTGCATGTCGATCAGGCCCGGCAGGCAGGACTTGGTCGACAGGTCGATGCGGTCCGGGCCCGACGCGGCGGACCCCGTCGGTCCCACCGATTTGATGGTGCCGTCCTCGATCACGATGCTGACGCGTTCGCGCCAGGTGCCGCTCTTGACGTCGAGCAGGCGGCCGCAATCGACCGTCTGGGTGGCGGCGTGCGCGCCGTTCAGGGAAAGCAGCAAACCTGCCGCGACCAGCTGTTTCATCTTGTTCTCCTCCATGCTTTTCTTGTGATGTGATGAAAAAAAGGCCTCCCATCGCTGGAAGGCCTCGGTAGTACTGTGTCCGCGGCTAGCGCAGCGGCGATGTGGCGACGTCCTTGTGCGGCACGGGCTTCTCCAGGTCGCCCTCCCACTTCGCCACCACGGCGGTGGCGATGCCGTTGCCGATCACGTTGGTGGCCGAGCGCGCCATGTCCAGGAAGTGGTCGATGCCCAGCAGGAGCAGCAGGCCCGCTTCCGGGATGTTGAACTGGGCCAGCGTCGCGGCGATCACGACCAGCGAGGCGCGCGGCACGCCGGCCATACCCTTCGAGGTCAGCATCAGCACCAGCATCATCATGATCTGGGTCGACAGCGGCAGTTCGATGCCGTAGGCCTGGGCGATGAACACGGCGGCGAAGGTGCAGTACATCATCGAGCCGTCCAGGTTGAACGAGTAACCGATCGGCAGCACGAACGCGGCCAGGCGGTTCTTGACGCCGAAGCGCTCCAGACCTTCCAGGGTCTTCGGGAAAGCAGCTTCCGAGGAGGCGGTCGAGAAGGCGAGGATGGTCGGTTCCTTCAGTTCCGAGACCAGGCGTAGCACGCGCGGGCCGAGGAAGGCCATGCCGATCAGGATCAGCACGATCCACAGCAGGATGATGCCGAGGTAGAACTCGGCCATGAAGATGCCGTAGGTGGACAGCACGCCCAGGCCGCTCTTGGCGACGATGCCGGCGACTGCCGCGAACACGGCGATCGGCGCGAAGTTCATCACGTAGCCGGTGACCTTCAGCATAATGTGGGCGATGCCGTCGACGGCGTCGATCAGCGGCGTGGCGCGGGCGCCGACGGCGGCGGCGGCGGTGCCGAAGAAGACCGAGAACACGACGATCTGCAGGATCTCGTTCTTGGCCATGCCGTCGACGATCGAGGCCGGGATCAGGTGGGTGATGAATTCCTTCAGCGTCAGGCCGGTGGTGACGATGTCGGTCTTGGCATCGACCGGCGGCGCCATGCCGGCCAGGAACATCGCGTCGCCCGGACGGAACAGGTTCACCAGGATCAGGCCCAGCGACAGCGAGATGACGGATGCGATCACGAACCAGCCCAGCGCCTTGACGCCGATGCGGCCGACTTCCTTGGCGTCGCCCATCTTGGCGATGCCGACCACCAGGGTCGAGAACACCAGCGGCGCGATGATCATCTTGATCAGGCGGAGGAACATGGTCGTCACCAGCGCCAGGGTGTCGGCGAAGCCTTTGGCGTCGTCCATGGTGGTATTGGCGACATAGCCGACGACAACGCCGAGCGCGAGGCCGATCAGGATGTAAGTGGTGAGGCGGTTTCGATTGTTCATGTGCTTCCTGTGGTCGACCTGCGTTCTATCCGCGCACGCCGGAATTCGTGGTCCTGGCGCCGGCGGGCTGGGGCAAAATGGGGGTGCTTCTGCGTGCGAACGGAATTCGTTCTGATTATCCTGGCAAGTTCCGCAGTATCCTAGGCACTGTTAGTGCTGTCAAGCACGCCCAAGGGCTTGAAACGATTGGTAAACATGATTGAAATAGACAAGGTCAGCAAGTGGTACGGCGACTTCCAGGTGCTCGCCGAATGCAGCACGCAGGTGGCGCGCGGCGACGTGGTGGTGGTGTGCGGTCCCTCCGGCTCGGGCAAGTCGACCCTGATCAAGACCGTCAACGGCCTCGAGCCCGTCCAGCAGGGCAGCATCCGCGTCGACGGCGTGCTTGTTACCGATCGCAAGACCGACCTGCCGAAGCTGCGCGCCAAGATCGGCATGGTGTTCCAGAACTTCGAACTCTTCCCCCACCTGTCGGTACGCGACAACCTGAGCCTGGCCCAGGTCAAGGTGCTCGGCCGCTCCAAGGACGAGGCGCTCGAGCGCGGCCTGGCCTACCTCGACCGCGTCGGCCTGCTGGCGCACCAGGACAAGTATCCGAACCAGCTCTCCGGCGGCCAGCAGCAGCGCGTCGCGATCGCGCGCGCGCTGGCGATGGACCCGGTGGCGATGCTGTTCGACGAACCGACCTCCGCCCTCGACCCCGAGATGATCGGCGAAGTGCTGGACGTGATGGTGGGTCTCGCGCAGGACGGCATGACCATGATGGTGGTGACCCATGAGATGGGCTTCGCGCGCAAAGTCGCCGACCGCATCGTCTTCATGGACCACGGCCGCATCGTCGAGGACACCCCGAAGGACGCCTTCTTCACCGCCCCGCAATCCGCCCGCGCCCGCGAGTTCCTCAATAAGATCATCCATTAAGGCGTAGGGTGGACACCTGTGTCCACGCCGTCTCACCTGTCGAACAGCCGCGCAGTCGTAGGGTGGGTTCTTGAACCCACACCGATCGACCGCTCGCTCGAACGCGACCTTTGCCACTCTGTCCACAAACCGAAGCGGCGCGCTCCACGGCCCGCCATGCAGGTAAAATATCGCCGTCCGCAATCCGAGAGCCGCCATGTCCACCACCATCGAGACCCCGCAATCCATCACCATCACCCGCCCCGACGATTGGCACCTGCACCTGCGCGACGGCGCGGCGCTGGCCAGCGTGCTGCCGCATACCGCACACCAGTTCGCGCGCGCGATCGTGATGCCGAACCTGAAGCCTCCGGTCACCACCGCCGCTGACGCCGCCGCCTACCGCGACCGCATCCTGGCCGCGCTGCCGGAGGGCATGCGGTTCGAGCCCCTGATGACGCTGTACCTGACCGACAACACCGACCCGGACGAGATCCGCCGCGCCCAGGACACCGGCTTCATCCACGCCGTGAAGCTCTACCCGGCGGGCGCCACCACCAATTCGGCGGCCGGCGTCACCGACCTCAGGAAATGCTACAAGACCCTGGAAGTGATGCAGGAAGTCGGCATGCCGCTGCTGGTGCACGGCGAAGTCACCGACAACGACATCGACCTGTTCGACCGCGAAGCCGTCTTCATCGAGCGCGTAATGCGCCCGCTGCGTAAAGACCTGCCGGCCCTGAACATCGTGTTCGAGCACATCACCACCAAGGACGCGGCCCAGTACGTGGCCGAAGCCGCAGGCCCGATCGCGGCGACCATCACCGCCCACCACCTGCTGTACAACCGCAACGAGATCTTCCGCGGCGGCATCCGCCCGCACTACTACTGCCTGCCGGTGCTGAAGCGCGAAGAGCACCGCCTGGCGCTGGTGACGGCCGCCACCAGCGGCGACGAGCGATTCTTCCTCGGCACCGACTCGGCCCCGCACGCCATCAACGCCAAGGAAACCAGCTGCGGCTGCGCCGGCTGCTACACCGCGCTGCACGCGATGGAGCTGTACACGCAAGCGTTTGCCGACGCCGGCGCACTCGACAAACTGGAAGCCTTTGCCAGCTTCAATGGCCCGGCCTTCTACGGCCTGCCGCGCAACGAGGGCACGATTACCCTGACCCGCGAGACCTGGACCCTGCCGGAAACGGTGCCGATGGGCAGCGCCCGCCTGGTGCCGCTGAACGCCGGCGAGCAGATCCACTGGAAGATGGTGTAAGGCCGGACGATGCTTGCGCAGATCGACTGGTCCCGCCCCTGGTACGACGCGGTGCGTCCCGCCTTCGAGCGCTTGCAGCTCGACGACGAGGCGTTTGTCGCCGCCTTCAACCGCAACGCGGCGAGCCTGGCCCTGCGCAACCATCGTGATCTACCCATCGCCTTCGTGCCGCAGGAATCGCTGCCGGAAGGGACGGCCTATGAAGCCTTCATCAGCGCCACCGGCGGCGTGCCCACGCGCGACAACCTGCACGACTTCTTCAATGGCCTGGTGTGGCAGACCTTCCCGGCCATCAAACGCCAGCTGAACGCCCTGCAGGCGGCGCAGATCGAAGCCGCCGGCGGGGTAGGGCAGTCGCGCGGTGCGGCGCGCGACGCCGCCACCATCTTCGACGAGAACGCGGCCCTGCTGGTGGTGCGCGCTTCGAGCCCGGGACGCGAGCTGGTCGACGAGCTGCGCGCCCACTGCTGGGACGCCGCCCTGTTCGAGAAGCGCGGCATGTTCGGCCGCGACGCCCAGTTGTGGTTGTTCGGCCACGCGCTGATGGAAAAGCTGGTCGCGCCGCGCAAGGCCATCACCGCGCACACACGCGTGGTGTTCGCCGACGACGCCTATTTTGCGCTGTCGCCGGACGCCCAGCGCGCCTGGATCGACGAACGCGTGGCGGCCGAGCTGGCGGAGGGTGCATTGACCACCTCCAGCTTCACGCCGCTGCCGGTGCTGGGCGTGCCCGGCTGGTGGCCGGAGCAGGACGCCGCCTTCTACGCCGACACGAGCGTGTTCCGTCCCAAGCGGGTGGCGCCATGAGCGCCCAGGTCCGCTGGGGCATTCTCGGCACCGGCAAGATCGCGCGCGCCTTTGCCACCGCCCTGCGCGACGTGCCCGGTGCGCAGCTGGCGGCGGTCGCTTCGCGCAGCCTCGACAAGGCCGAGGCCTTCGCCGCCGAATTCGGCGCCGCTGCCGCCTTTGGCGCCTACGAGGAGCTGGCGGCAAGCGACGGCATCGACCTGGTCTACATCGCTACGCCCCACCCGCAGCACGCGGCGAATGCCCTGCTGGTGCTGGGCGCCGGGAAGGGCGCCCTGGTCGAAAAAGCCTTTACGATGAACCGGCGCGAGGCCGAGCAAGTGGTCGCGCTGGCGCGTGCGAACAAGCTGTTCCTGATGGAGGCGATGTGGACGCGCTACCTGCCGTCCCTGCTCGAAGTCAAACGCATCATCGCTTCCGGCGAGATCGGCGAGGTCAGCCAGGTCGTGGCCGACTTCGGCTTCACCGCCAACTTCGGCCCCGAGCACCGGGTCTTCAATCCGGCGCTGGGCGGCGGCGCGCTGCTCGACCTGGGCATCTATCCGCTGTCGATCGCGGCCAGCCTGCTCGGGCCGGTCGCGTCGGTGCAGGCGCAAGCCCGGATGGGCCCGACCGGCGTCGACCTCCAGACCGGCTTCACCTTGGTGCACGAAGGCGGCGGCATGTCGGTCTGCAGTTGCTCCTTCCTGGCGCGCACGCCGGGCGAATTGACGGTATCGGGCACGCGTGGCCACGTGCGCATGAACACCATGTTCCACCGCGCCCGCTCGGTGACGGTGGCGCTCGACGACGGCAGCACGCGCACGGTCGACACGCCCTACCTCGGCAACGGCTACGTGCACGAAGTCATCGAGGCCCAGCGCTGCTTCCAGGCCGGCCTGCTCGAGAGCCCCGATATGACCCAGGACGAGACGCTGGCGCTGTTGAAAGTGATGGACGAGATCCGGCGCCAGATCGGGCTGGTCTACGACGCCGACCGCGCCGTGTAGATTCGCAACGCCGTCCGGCGTATGCATGTTGACAAGAAAATCGGCGGACCGAATACTGGACAGGTTCCCATGCCTGTCCTGTCCGGAGTCCTCCATGTCTGCCCTGCGCGCCACCCTCCTTGCCGCCGCCTTCCTGCTGCCCCTTGCCGCCCAGGCCGAACCCGTTCCCGTCCCCGCCGACAAGCTGGCCTATGTCGGCGACTGGCAGGGCAAGGAGATGCGCATCCAGATGGCCAAGGACGGCAAGATCAAGTACAAGCGCGACCGGCCCAGCAAGAAGCTCGACCTCAGCGTCGACCTGCAGGGTTTTGACGGCGACAATTTCGACATCGGCTGGGGCTTCGTGCGCTCGACCTTTGTCGTCAGCAAGCCGCCGCAACGCGAGGGCGACAAGTGGAAGATGACGGTCGACGGCGTCGAGCTGACGCGGGTGGATTGAGAGCGCCTAACAGAACCTCCATGGCAGCGTTGCATCGTCTTGCCGTACAGGCGTACTGTCTTCGACGCTGCGCCTTGCCCTGAAGGTTCTGTTAGGGCTCTAGGCTTGAGATAGCGCTGACGCCGGCGCGACGGCTGAAACCGGATGGCGGCTGCATTGTCTTACCATGCGGCTGGCCCATTCATCGGAGGCTAAATGACGCTGAGCAAGGTCGCTCCCATCCTGCGCATCTTCGACGAAGCGAAGGCGCGCGCATTCTACGTGGATTTCCTCGGCTTCGAGGTCGACTGGGAACACCGCTTCGAGCCGGGTTTTCCGCTCTACCTGCAAATCTCGCGCGGCAGCTGCGTGCTGCACCTGAGCGAACACCATGGCGACTGCTGCCCGGGAGCGGGACTGCGGATCGAAGCCGACGACATCGACGCCTACCACGCCGAACTGACGGCGCGCGGCCATGGCAACGCCCGGCCCGGCATCGAGGAGATGCCGTGGGGGACACGGGACATGGCGGTGACCGATCCGTTCGGGAACCGGTTGACGTTTACCAGCGCGATCAGCGCGTGAGCGGGCGCGTCGCGGACAGGCTGTCGGTATGCATGATGTTTACCGCGTGGGTTCAAGAACCCACCCTACGCATACCGCGGTCCTGTAGGGTGGGTTCTCGAACCCACGCTGTACGGCGTTCGATCAGGTCGTAGGGTGGACCGGGCCGCGCAAGGCACCTGTGTCCACGCGGTACGGCGTTTGATCGGAGCGCATCGGTATTCATGATGTGTACGGTTGCTCAACCGATGCACAGCGTGGACTCAGGAGTCCACCCTACGAACTTCGCGCAAGATCACGGCAACACCAGCGCGCTGCCTCAGACCTTCAAGAATTCCTCGCGCCCACCCAGCCAGCGCGCCAGGTGCGCATCGACGATGGCAATCGCCTCGGGACTGTCCCGCTCCAGCAGCGCCGCCGCCACGTCGCGTGCATCTTCCACCAGCCACTGGTCGGTCTCCAGGTCCGCAAAGCGCAGCATCGCCTGCCCCGACTGGCGCGCGCCCAGGAATTCGCCCGGCCCGCGGATCTCCAGGTCGCGCCGCGCGATCTCGAAGCCGTCGGTGGTCTCGCGCATCGTCATCAGGCGCTGCTTGGCCACCTGGCCGAGCGGGCTTTGATACAGCAACAGGCAGACGCTGGCCGCCGAACCGCGGCCGACCCGTCCGCGCAGCTGGTGCAGCTGCGACAAACCGAAACGCTCGGCGTGCTCGATCACCATCAGCGAAGCGTTCGGCACGTCCACGCCGACCTCGATGACGGTGGTCGCGACCAGCACGTGCACCTCGCCGGCGGCAAAGGCGTCCATGATCACCTGCTTCTCGGCCGGCTTCAGGCGCCCATGCACCAGGCCGACCTGCAGATCGGGCAGGGCCTCGGCCAGGGTTTCGTAGGTCTCGGTCGCCGTCTGCAGCTGCAGCGCCTCGGATTCCTCGATCAGCGGGCAGACCCAGTAGACCTGGCGCCCTTCGAGCGCGGCCGCGTGCACGCGCTCGATGACTTCATCGCGCCGGTTCTGGTCGATGGCGCGCGTGACGATCGGCGTGCGGCCGGGCGGCAGCTCGTCGATCACCGACACCTCAAGATCGGCGTAATACGTCATGGCCAGGGTGCGCGGGATCGGCGTAGCCGACATCATCAGTTGGTGCGGCACCAGGCCGTCGCTGCCCTTGTTGCGCAGCGTAAGGCGCTGGCCGACGCCGAAGCGGTGCTGTTCGTCGACCAGCACCAGGCCGAGTTTCGCGAATTGCACCGAGTCCTGGATCAGGGCGTGGGTGCCGATCACGAGGTTCGCCTCGCCCGATTCGGCCATCTCGCTGGCCGCCGCCTTTTCCTTCTTCTTGAGACTGCCGGTGAGCCAGGCGACCTTCACGCCGAGCGGCTCCATCCAGGCCGCGATCTTCCTGAAATGCTGCTCGGCCAGGATCTCGGTCGGCGCCATCAGCGCCGCCTGGTAGCCGCTGTCGATCGCCTGCGCCGCCGCCAGCGCGGCGACCACCGTCTTGCCGCTGCCGACGTCGCCCTGCAGCAGGCGCTGCATCGGATAACCTTCGCGCAGGTCGGCGCGGATTTCCTCCACCACGCGCTGCTGGGCATTGGTGAGCTGGAAGGGCAGGGCGCGCAGGAATGCCTCGGACAACGCGCCCACGGCGCGCAGGGTCGGCGCGCCCTTGTCGCGGCGGGCGCGCTGGGCCCGTTTCAGCGACAACTGCTGCGCCAGCAGCTCGTCGAACTTCACGCGCGTCCAGGCCGGATGCGACTTGTCCATCAGCGCGTATTCGTCGGCGTCCTTGGGCGGATAGTGCAGGAGTTTGATGGCCGGCTCGAAGTCGACCAGGCCCAGCTTGCGGCGCACGCTCGGCGGCACGGTGTCGACCCAGTCGACGCGCCGCATGGCATCGGCGATCGCGCGCCGCAGCACAGTCTGCGACAGGCCTTCGCCCGAGGGGTAGACCGGCGTGAGCGAGGTCGGCAGCGGCGCGCCCTCGTTGACCACTTTATAGACCGGATGGACCATCTCGGCCCCGAAGAAGCCGTGCTTTACCTCGGTGCGGGCGCGCACGCGCACCCCTTCGGCCAGCTGCTTGACCTGGCTGCCGTAGAAATTCATGAAGCGCAGCAGGATGTCGCCGCTCTCGTCGGCGATCGTGACCAGCAGCTGGCGCCGCGGTTTCAGGGCGATCTCGTTTTTTGTTACCACGCCCTCGACCTGCGACACATGGCCGCCGCGCAGGCAGGCCTCGCGGATCGGCACGATCCTGGTCTCGTCCTCGTAGCGCATCGGCAGGTGCAGGACCAGGTCCATGTCGCTGCGCAGGCCGAGCTTGGCGAGCTTGCTTTCTGTGGTTTTCGGGGCGGAAGTGGTCTTGGAAGCGGGCATAGATGCGGCAGGTTGGCGTGCATCAGCGTAAAATAGAGGGTTCGCCGCACGCGCTGCAGCCTCTATTGTAAAGCTGCCAGCCCCCATTTTCCCAGAATTGACCAGAATGTACTCGCTTTCCGATTTCGATTTTGAATTGCCGCCCGAGCGCATCGCGCAGCTGCCGCTGCCCGACCGCAGCGCCTCGCGCCTGTTGCAGCTCGACGGCGACCGCATCACCGACCGCCATTTCGCCGACATCGTCGACCAGCTCCAGCCGGGCGACCTGGTGGTGATGAACAATACCCGCGTGCTGAAGGCGCGCTTTTTCGGCGTCAAGGAAACCGGCGGCCAGGTGGAAGTCCTGGTCGAGCGCGTGCTGGACAAGCGCACCGTGCTGGCCCAGGTGCGCGCCTCCAAATCGCCAAAGCCCGGCAACCGCATCCGCCTGGCCGATGCCTTCGACGTTACCGTCGGCGAGCGCGCCGGCGAGTTCTTCACGCTCGCCTTCGAGGGCGACGTGTTCGAGCTGATCGAAGCCCACGGCCGCCTGCCGCTGCCGCCCTACATCGAGCACAACGCCGACGAAGTCGACGAGCAGCGCTACCAGACCGTGTATTCGAAGGAGCCGGGCGCTGTCGCCGCGCCGACCGCCGGCCTGCACTTCGACCAGCCGCTGCTCGACAGGTTGCAGGCGAAGGGCGTGAAACTCGCCTATGTCACCCTGCACGTCGGCGCCGGCACCTTCCAGCCGGTGCGCGTCGAGGACCTGTCCGAGCACAAGATGCACTCCGAGTGGTACACCATTGCGCAAGAGACGGTCGATGCCGTGCGCGCCGCCAGGGCGGCCGGGCGCGACGTGATTGCCGTCGGCACCACGAGCCTGCGCGCGCTGGAGTCGGCCTCGCAGTCGGGCGAACTGGTGGCGGGCAGCGACGACACCGCCCTGTTCATCACGCCGGGCTACCGCTTCAAGACGGTGACGCGCCTGATCACCAATTTCCACCTGCCGAAGTCGACCCTCATGATGCTGGTGTCGGCCTTTGCCGGCTATGAGGAGATCCGCAAGGCCTACGCCCACGCGATCGCCAGCGAATACCGCTTCTTCAGCTATGGCGACGCCATGCTGCTGACCACCACTTCCCGTTAAGAATACCGATGCTCGAATTTACGCTCCTGAAGAAAGACACCAGCGGCCTGTCGCATGCGCGCCGCGGCCGTTTAAAACTCAACCACGGCACCATCGAAACCCCGATCTTCATGCCGGTCGGGACCTATGGCTCGGTCAAGGCGATGGACCCGGTCGAGCTGAAGGAAGTGGGCTCGCAGATCATCCTGGGCAACACCTTCCACCTGTGGCTGCGCCCGGGCACCGAGGTGCTGGATAAATTCGGCGGCCTGCACGGCTTCATGGGCTGGGACAAGCCGATCCTGACCGACTCCGGCGGCTTCCAGGTGTTCTCGCTGGGCGCGATGCGCAAGATCACGGAAGAGGGCGTCACCTTCGCCTCGCCGATCGACGGCTCGCGCAAATTCCTGTCGCCGGAAGTGTCGATGCAGATCCAGCGTTCGCTGAACTCGGACATCGTGATGCAGTTCGACGAGTGCACGCCGTATGAGATCGACGGCCGTCCGGCCACCGCCGAAGAAGCGGCCAAGTCGATGCGCATGTCGCTGCGCTGGGCCCAGCGTTCGATGAACGAATTCAACCGCGGCGAGAATCCGAACGCGCTGTTCGGCATCGTCCAGGGCGGCATGTACGAGCACCTGCGCGACGAGTCGCTGGCGGGCCTGGAAGATATTAACTTCCCGGGCCTGGCGATCGGCGGCCTGTCGGTGGGCGAGCCGAAGGAAGACATGAAGCGCATCCTGGCCCACGTCGGCCCGCGCCTGCCGGAGAACAAGCCCCACTACCTGATGGGCGTCGGCACCCCCGAGGACCTGGTGGAAGGCGTGGCCAACGGCGTCGACATGTTCGACTGCGTGATGCCGACCCGGAACGCGCGCAATGGCTGGCTGTTCACCCGTTTCGGCGATGTGAAGATCAAGAACGCGCGTTACAAGGACGATACCGCGCCGCTGGACGAATCCTGCACCTGCTACTGCTGCAAGAACTTCTCGCGCGCCTACCTGCATCACCTGCACCGCTCGAACGAGATCCTGGGTGCGCGTTTGAACACCATCCACAACCTGCACTACTACCTGAACCTGATGCAGGAGATCCGCGACGCGATCGATGCGGATGGCTTCCATGCGTTCCGCCTGCAGTTCAACGCGGACCGGGCGCGCGGGGTGTAATCGGTGCGCGGCTGTGCTGCTGCTGGTTGAACGCGTGGGCACAGGGGCGCCCACCCTACGCGGTTCCGGCCGGTGGCCTGGATGGTTGTAGGGTGGGCGCCCCGTGCCCACGCGGTCAACGCACGTTTGCGGGGCCATGGAAAAAAAGCGGCGCCTCGGCGCCGCTTTGTCGTTTACTCCGCCGCGCGATAGCGCTCGAGCCAATGCGCATACGGCGCCGGCAGCGTCCACGACGGCTTGTCCAGGCCCAGCGCCTTGGCCGCCGCATACGGGTAATGCGGATTGCCCAGGTGCGCGCGGCCGATCATCACCAGGTCCATCTGGCCATCGGCCACGACGCGGTTGGCGACCGCCGGCGAGTCGATGTTCCACGACGACGCTACTGGAATGCCCGCTTCGCGCTTGACGCGCTCGGCGATCGGCGCCAGGAAGCCCGAGGCCCAGGGAATGTTCGCGTCCGGGGTCGAGAAGCCGACGCTGACGTTCAGCAGGTCCAGGCCGCCGGCGCGGAACTGGCGCGTCAGTTCGATCGATTCCGCCAGCGTCTCTTCGTCGCGGCCGTCGAACTCGATCACGCCGAAGCGCGCCGTCAGCGGGAAGCGCTCGGGCCAGACGGCGCGCACCGCTGCCAGGGTCTCGAGCAGGAAGCGGCTGCGGCCGGCGAGGTCGCCGCCGTATTCGTCGGTGCGTTGATTGGCGTGGACCGAGAAGAAGCTCTGGCCGAGGTAGCCGTGCGCGAAGTGCAGCTCCAGCCATTCGAAGCCGGCCTCCAGGGCGCGCCGTGCGGCGGCGACGAAGTCGGCCTTCACGCGCTCGATGTCGGCGATGGTCATCGCTTGCGGCACCTGCGGCAGGTTGGCGCCAAAGGCGACGGCGGACGGCGAGATGGTGTCCCAGCCGCGCGGGTCGCCGGCTGGGATGTGGTCGTCGCCTTCCCAGGGACGCTGGGCGCTGGCCTTGCGGCCGGCGTGGCCGATCTGGATGCCGGCCACGGCGCCGCCGGCCTTGATCCCGGCGGCGATGCGCGCCAGGCCCGGCACGTGCGCGTCGGACCACAGGCCCAGGCAGCCCGGGGTGATGCGGCCTTCCGGCGAGACGCCGGTCGCTTCGACAATCACCAGACCGGCGCCGCCGCGGGCGATGCTTTCGTAGTGGGTGGTGTGCCAGTCATTGGTATGGCCGTCGGTGGCGCTGTACTGGCACATCGGAGGCACCGCGATGCGGTTGCGCAGGGTGACGTCCTTGAGGGAGAAGGGGGTAAACAGTGCTGACATTCGTGTGTTTCTTTTTGCAAGGGTAAAACGGGCCCGGTGCGGCCGGAGGGGGCTGCACAGGGCAAGTAATCGGGATTGATCGGTGAAGGGGGCGGATCATACTCCCGCCGGAAAATTTCTGCTGAGACCGGGTTCGTTTTGGATGGTGTGTGAGCGGCCACTTCCGTGCTGACCGGGGATTTTGTAGGGTGGGCTCTTGAGCCCACGCGGTATCCCTCCTGAGCAATCGCGCATTTAAGCTCAACCAAAACCTATGAGCGGCCGTTTCGGGCAAGCTCATCCTATGCAGACTGCATCAGCACGACCGCGTGGGCACGAGTGCCCACCCTACGCAACCCGCACATATCTGCAAGAGATTTCCTACTTGCATTTTTTATACCCATCCCCAGATGCGGCGGAATGGCCGCTGGCAGTTCGCCGGTGCTAGAATACAGCGCTGTTTTTTTTATCTCATAATCGGAGTCCTTGTGTTCATTTCCAACGCTTACGCGCAAACCACCGCCGCCGCCGATCCTGGCCTGATGGGTAACCTGACGACCTTCGCGCCGCTGCTGATCATGTTCGTGGTCATGTATTTCCTGATGATCCGCCCCCAGCAGAAGCGCCAGAAAGAGCTGAAAGCCATGATGGATGCGCTCGCGAAGGGCGATGAAGTGGTCACCGCCGGCGGCATCCTGGGCCGCGTCGTGCAGGTCAAGGACGCCTACGTCACCCTGGAAGTGGCCGCCGGCACCGAAATGGTCGTGCAAAAGAACGCAGTCACCACGCTGCTGCCGAAGGGCACCCTGAAGTCCCTGTAAGCCGGCGCCGCGGCCCTTGCCATGCCTGGGGCCGCGCGCCGCTCAACATAGAACGCTGGAACACTATGAATCGCTATCCGCTCTGGAAATATATACTGATCGCTGTCGCGCTCCTGCTTGGCGCGCTGTACACGGCGCCCAACTACTTCGGCGAATCGCCGGCGCTGCAGGTAACGACCGGCAAGACCACGGTCAAGATCAACAGCGACACCACGGCCCAGGTCGCGGAAGTGCTGAAACGCGAGGGTGTTCCGGCCAACCAGGTCACGCTCGACGGCTCGGGTAACTCGACCGCCGTGCGTGCCCGCTTCGATACCACCGACGCCCAGTTCAAGGCCAAGCTCGCACTCGAGCGCCAGCTGAACCGCAATCAGGAAGACCCCGACTACATCGTCACCGTCAACCTGGTGAAGAACACCCCCGCCTGGATGCAGGCCATGCGCGCGCTGCCGATGAACCTCGGCCTCGACCTGCGCGGCGGCGTCCACTTCCTGCTGCAGGTCGACTCGAAAGCCGTGCTCGAAACCCGCCTCAAGGGCACCCTGGCCAGCGTACGCAGCGTCCTGCGCGACGCCAACGTGCGCCACGCCGGCATCGAGCGCAGCGGCAACGCGATCGAGATCAGCTTCCGCGACGAGCAGACCCGCGCCGCCGCCCGCACCGTGCTGGGCAAGCAGATCGCCGACTTGACCCTGCTTGATGCCGCCGACGGCACCGACCTGAAGCTGGTCGCCACCATGAAGGCCGAGGCGCTCAAGCGCATCGTCGAGGAAGGCGTCAACCAGAACATCTCGACCCTGTCCAAGCGTATCAACGAACTCGGCGTGACCGAGCCGGTCATCCAGCGCCAGGGCGCCGACCGCATCATCGTCCAGCTGCCGGGCGTGCAGGACGTCGCCCGCGCAAAAGACCTGATCGGCCGCACCGCGACCCTGGAACTGCGCCTGGTCGATCCGACCGTGACCCCCGGCACCGAACTGTCGGCCGCGATTCCGCTGAACTCGGAACTGTTCACCGAAGGCCGCGGCGCCCCGGTCGTGGTGTCGAAGGACATCATCCTGACCGGCGACTACATCACCAACGCCGTCGCCAGCTTCGACCAGAACCAGCAGCCGGCCGTCTCGGTCGACCTGAACGGCGACGGCGGCCGCAAGATCCGCCTCGTCACCCGCGAAAACGTCGGCAAGCGCATGGCCATCCTGCTCAAGGAGAAAGGCAAGTACACCGTGCCGTCGGCCCCGACCATCCAGAGCGAACTGGGCTCGACCTTCCAGATCACCGGCATCGGCAACGCCCAGGAAGCGAACGAACTGGCGCTGCTGCTGCGCTCGGGCGCGCTGTCGGCGCCGATGGAGTTCATCGAGGAACGCGTGGTCGGCCCGCAGCTCGGCGCCGAAAACATCAGCCGCGGCCTGCACTCGACCCTGTGGGGCTTCGTCGCGATCGCCGTCTTCATGATCGTCTACTACCACATGTTCGGCATCTTCAGCGCCATCGCGCTGGCCGCCAACGTGCTGTTCCTGCTGGCCCTGCTGTCGATGCTGCAGGCCACCCTGACCCTGCCTGGCATCGCCGCCATCGCGCTGGCGCTCGGCATGGCGATCGACGCCAACGTGCTGATCAACGAGCGCATCCGCGAGGAACTGCGTGCCGGTGCCACGCCGCAGCAGGCGATCACGAACGGCTTCAGCCACGCCTGGGACACGATTTTCGACTCCAACGTGACCACCCTGATCGTCGGCCTGGCGCTCCTGATCTTCGGTACCGGCGCGGTGCGCGGCTTCGCGGTCGTGCACAGCCTGGGCATCCTGACCTCGATGTTCTCGGCGGTGTTCGTCTCGCGCGGCTTCGTCAACCTGTGGTACGGCCGCCGCGGCAAGAAACTGAGCAAGCTCTCCGTCGGCACCGTCTGGAAACCGGGCCTGCCCGCTGAAAAGAATTAAGGACTAGGAAACGTCATGGAATTTTTCAAAATCAAGCGGGACATCCCGTTCATGCGCCACGCGTTGATCTTCAACGTGATCTCGGCGCTGACCTTCCTCGCCGCGGTGTTCTTCCTGGTGAGCAAGGGCCTGCACTTCTCGGTCGAGTTCACCGGCGGCACCGTGATGGAACTGCGCTACCCACACGCGGCCGACCAGGAAAAGATCCGCGGCACGCTGCGCTCGATCGGCCATGAAGCGCCGGAAGTGGCCAGCTTCGGCACCGCCCAGGACATCATGCTGCGCCTGCCGCCGGTGAAGACCGCGGCCGGCTCGACCGTCTCGGGCGACGCCTTCAAGGCGATCTGCGCTTCGGAAGGCGGCACGCCGAAGCAGATCAACGTGACCGAGAAGGGCCAGCAGATCGAGCGCACCAGCTGCGCCAACGCGGCCGGCGCCGAAGTGGTGAGCCTGCAGCGCGTCGACTTCGTCGGTCCGCAGGTCGGCGACGAGCTGGCGCAAAGCGGCCTGAACGCGCTGATCATGGTCGTGGTCGGCGTGGTGATCTACCTGGCCGTGCGCTTCGAATGGAAATTCGCGGTCGCCGCAATCCTGGCGAACCTGCACGACGTCGTCATCATTCTCGGCTTCTTCGCCTTCTTCCAGTGGGAATTCTCGCTGACGGTGCTGGCCGCGATCCTGGCGGTGCTGGGTTACTCGGTCAACGAGTCGGTCGTCATCTTCGACCGGATCCGTGAGACCTTCCGCAAGCAGCGCAAGATGAGCGTGACCGAGGTCATCGACCACGCGATCACCAGCACCATCTCGCGTACCATCATCACCCACGCCTCGACCCAGATGATGGTGCTGTCGATGCTGTTCTTCGGCGGTCCGTCGCTGCACTACTTCGCGATGGCCCTGACGATCGGTATCTGCTTCGGCATCTATTCGTCGGTGTTCGTGGCCGCCGCGCTGGCGATGTGGTTCGGCGTCAAGCGCGAAGACCTGGTCAAGCCGGTCAAGGCCAAGGACGAGACCGACGGCGCCGTGGTCTGATACGCATGGCCTGATGATGCTGCCTGCATGAAGAATGCCGCCCGGCCTGGCCGTGGCGGCATTTTTTTAGGTTCATCGCACTTTGCCGGGGAACGCATCCTTGATTTTCAGGAAGAAGTAGGATGCGTCCCGAAAACCGTAGGCCATGCGCTTGATGACCTTGATGCGGTTGTTGACGCCTTCAAGGATCGATGAGCTCATCGGATAGATGGCTGATGCCAGGATGCCGCGGCGATATTTGGCCAGGCGTTTGGCAAACTGGATCAGCGGTGCGATCTGGCTTTGCAAGGCGAGCTTGAGCCAGGCTTTCCACCGCCGGGCACCGTCCCGGACTGATGGCGCATACCAGATTTCCTTCAGCTCGGTCTTGAGCAGGTAAACCGTTGCCAAGGGCTGGTTGGCAGCCAACAGCTCTTCGAGCTTGACGGCCTGCTCGGCCTTGAGGTTGTCACGATTGCGCAGTAACAGCCAGCGACTGCGCTTGATGACCTGGCGGGCTTTTGGTTCGGCACGCAAGGCATTGGCCTGGTCGACACGAACCCGGTCGACCACTTCGCGACCGAAGCGCGCCACCACATGAAACAGGTCGTAGACGACTTCTGCGTTTGGACATTGCTGGCGAACTTCGAGGTCCATGGCCGTGTTCATATCCATGGCAACGGCTTCGATCCGCTGGCAGCCTTCCTCTCCCAGCAACTCGAAGAACGGCCGAATCGCTTCCCGGCTATTGCCTTCTCCCACCCATAGCACCCGCATTCGTTCGGCATCCAGGGCGACAGTGGCGTACCGGTGCCCCTTGTGCAGGGCGAATTCGTCCATGACCAAGCGCCGTACGCCTTCTGCCGAGAAGCCACCATGCAGGTGCTGCAAGCGCCGATGATCGATGTCCTTGATGGTATGCCAGTGCAGGCCGGTCAACCGGGCCACATGGGCTATCGGAAGCAGCTGTGCCAGCGCCTCCACCCAGAGGCGCACGCGGTGCGTGATGCGCGCCCGGCGGTCGAGCCAAACAATGTGCTCGGCTACCCGTGCGTCGCAGTGATGGCAGTCCAGTCGCCGCACCGGCACATCGAGCCAGACACGCCTATCCAGAATGTCGCGGTCACGCACCTTACGCCTTCGGCGCTCATGAACCAGAGCGCAAGGCTGGCGGCATGCCCCGCACAAAGCTTCGCTTGAAGGGCTGGTATCGAGAACGATTAACAGCGACCCGTCCTCTTGTTCGTGGACGGCATCGACAATATGGCCTTCCCAAAACGGGACAGACGGCATAGCATTGAGCATGGCGGTGGTTTGACAGACTGATTTGTTTGGCGACTATCAATCTACCAACATCAGACCTCCGCCACCACCTCCTGCTCAGTTCGTCAATCCCGTCTTCCCCCATTCCCCGCGAAGAACCTTTTTTTATGCATAAGCCATTTCCCCATCTCGATTTTTACAAAGAATTGTTCGAAATGTGACATTTCCCAGCCTTGTGTGAGTTATCGCACAGAGTGCCGGGGTAGCAGAACCTTATAGTGGAACCGTCTCTTTCAGGACATCCCTAGTTTTGGACTTCACCCGCTCCCTCCCGGAGCGGGTTTTTTTTTGCCGCGATCGCCTGTCATCGACATTTAACACAAATGTCACACGAAAGTGAATTGGCGCACAGAGGGCAGGGGGGCTGGGAACTATAGTGGAACTGTCTCTTTCAGGACATCCCTAGTTTTGGACTTTGCCCACTCTCCGGAGTGGGCATTTTTTTTGTTGGTGCCCGATTGGGATGCTGGCGGTGGTGGGGCTGTTGCCTGTAGTGTTATCGGTGTTTTACATCCGCGTGGGCTCGAGAGCCCACCCTACGGTCATCGCCAACGGCGAGTGCATACGAAACCCGGATACGCAGCGTGTCCTGTAGGGTGGGCCGGGCCGCGCTAGGCACTCGTGCCCACGCGGATCAAGAAAGCCGCCAGCAGGGGAGGCAACAGCCCCACGAACGTCAATCGGGTTTCAGAGAAAAAATGAAAAGGCCTACATCAACGCCGACGTCAAACTCTGCACTTCCTGCGCCGACTCCTCCATGATCCTGGCCAGCGTCCCGTCGCCCACCGCGAAATCGATGGTCGCCGCCGCCTGCGCGGTGGTTGCGCCCGGCCGCTCGAGCAGGGGAGAAGGCTCCGGCGACAAGTCGTTCGCCAGCAGCAGGGTGTCGCCCAGGGTTTCCGGCGGCAGCGCGCGCAGGCCGTTCCACATCGCTTCGATCGCGCCCATCACCGGCGCCGGCACGCCCAGCTTGAGCAGGACGCCGCGGCCGATCGCCACTTCGCCATGCTCCAGCCAGTCATCGGCGCCGCCCTCGAGCAGGCCCGGGTACTCGTGCGCGCGCGAGAGCAGGTAAAAGCCGCCGACCTCGTGCACGATGCCGGCGAACATCGCCGTTTCAGGATCGACGAAGGAGACGCGGCGCGCGATCACCTGGGCCAATGCGGCCACGTGGGCCGAGTGGCGCCACAGCTGGTCGGCGCGGGCGCGCAGCGCCGGGTCGGTGATCTCGCTGCTGAGCTGGCGCACGATGACGGAAGCGGCCAGCGCGCCGAGGGTGCGGAAACCCACGCGCTGGACGGCGGCGCGCACGTTGGTCACGTCGTTGCCGGCGCGGTTGTAGGTAACGGAATTGGCGATCGCAACGGTGCGCGCGGCCAGCAGCGGCTCGGCCTGGACCAGGCGGGCCGCCGCGTCGGCGTGGCACTCGGGATCGTTCAGCGCACGCTGCAGCTTAAGCGTGGCGTCGACATTCGTGGGAAAACTGAGCTCGCCCCGGATGGCCTGGGCGGCGATGCTCTTGAGGGCGTCAAGTCTGTCCATCGAAAAATTATACCCCCAACGGCTAGCCACACCCGGGAGTATTTGCCTCGAAGCATCGTTTTACAACGCCGCTCAGGGCTCGCTGAAGATGGCGTCGCAGTCTTCCTTCGGTTCCTCGGTGTCCTCGAGTTCGTCGACCAGGCCGAGGTCGAACAGTTCTTCGACGGCGTTCATGAAGCTGTTCAGCTTGGTGGCGCCGATCAGGCGGTAGATCTCGCCGTCTTCGTTGCGCACGCCGATCAGCATCGCTTCCTCGCGCACTTCTTCTTCCGAAGCCACGTCGAGCAGCAGGTTGCCGATGATGTGCTTGTCGAAATGGGCCGGCTTTTTGCCTGCGATCAGGGAAGTTTTCAAGATGATTCCTTTTGTTGTGTTAGTAAAGGGGACCCGAGTATCCGTTCGCGCAGTTTCTTCAACGCGCCATCGACTTCATCGAACTCGGCGTCGCTGAACCCGGCAAACAATTGTTTGCCGTGATCAACAACTTTCGGGAAGACGTCGCGGAACACGGCATCGCCGCTGTCCGTCAGGCGCACGAAATACGAGCGCTTGTCGTCCAGGCTGCGTTCGCGCAGCACCAGGCCTTTCTGCTCGAGCCGCTCGATCACGCCGGTCAGCGTACCCTTGGTGATCAGGGTGCGCTCGCCCAGCTCCTTGTAATTCATCCCGCTGGTGTTGCCGAGCGTGGCGATGATGTCGAACTGCGCATGCGTCAAGCCGTACTGCCGCACCGATTCGCCCGAGTATCGCTCGAAGCCCTGCAGGCATTCGGCCAGCAAGCGGACGCTCTTTAAATATCGTTCCCCCATGAACAGGGATTATAGCCGCCAGCGGGCGTTCGACAGCGCCGCCACGCTATGCATAGCGGGGAAAATGGTGCCGTGTTCGCCAGTGCGCGACCGGGAAACGGGCAGCCCGTGGCGCCGGCCTTTTTGGGACGGCCGGCGCCGCCTTATCGCCTTTTACGGCCGGGCGGCGTACCATACGCGTTTTGCCCATCAGCCACACATGACCCGCCACCTCCACGGCATCCTCGCCTTGCTGCTCGTCACCCTCGTGTGGGGCACGACCTTTCCGGCAATGAAGGACCTGACCGGGCATTTCTCGGCCGTGTGGATCATCCTGGTGCGTTTCGCCCTGGCCGCCGTGCTGCTGTCGCCCTTCCTGTGGCGCGCCAGGCTGGCCGACGTGCGCGCCGGCGCCATCCTCGGCGTGTTGCTGTTCTTCTGCTTCGTGTTCCAGGTCGAGGGCCTGGCGCTGACCAGCTCGAACCGCAACGCCTTCATCTGCGGCCTGAACGTGCTGGTCGTGCCGCTGCTCGGCGTGCTGGCCGGCCGCCTGCCGGAGCGCCGCATCGTGCTGGCCCTGCTCATGTCGATCGCCGGCCTGGCCGCGCTGTGCTGGGATGGCGGCGCCTGGGGTACCGGCGATTCGCTGGCCCTGATGAGCGCGCTGTGCTTCGGCGTCTACATCAAGGTGATGGAGGTGCAGACCCGGCGCGCCACGCGCCTCTTGAGCGTCACCGCGGCCCAGATCGGCACCGTCGCCCTGTGCGCCCTGGTCTGGCTGCTGGGCCGCGAACTGCCGGGGGACGCCGCAGCACGTGCCGCCTACCTGGCCGACGTCGTCGGCAATCTCGGCCACGCCGGCTGGAACTTCGCCTACCTCGGCGTGGTGGCGACCGCCGCCATTATCTCGCTGCAGACCTGGGGCCAGTCGCGCACCTCGGCCAACGAAGCGGCGGTGGTCTACGCCTTCGAGCCGGCGGCGGCCGCCTTCTTCGGCTACTTCTGGCTGGGCGAAGCCTTGAGCGCCCGCGGCTGGCTGGGCGGTTTGCTGTTGATCTCCGGTATGATAGTCAGTCAATGGAATTCCGAAAGCCGGCCCTCCGCCGCGCTTGCACCCGAGTGAACACCTTCCCGATCCGCCCCCATGCCGCAAGCTGAACTGCCCCTCCTGGCGCAGGAACGGCCGCTGCGCATCCTGCTCGTCAACGCCGGCGAACCGGACACGATGAGCTGGTCGGGCCTGGCCCAGCCGCTGCGCCTGGCCGCCAAGATCCTCGGCCCCGAGCGCCTGCACGTGGACGTGCGCAGCCCCGACAAGTTCGCCGGTGACAGCCAGCGCCACTGGCACCTGGTGCTGCTCGCCGCCGACGAAGCCCAGTCCGGCCTGAAGCCCGCCAACTTCCGCGCCGTGGTCGAGCGCTGCCGCGCCGCGCCCTTCTGGGGCGGCGTCGGCGCCGGCGTGCTGTGGCTGGCCGAAGCGGGCGCCCTGAACGGCGTGCGCACCGCGTTGCCCTGGTCCCTGTACGCCGACGCCGACAGCCGCGCCGACCAGGCCGTGTTCACCCCTCACCTCTACGAAATCGACGGCGCCCGCCTGACCTGCTGCGGCGGCGCCGCCTCGGTCGACTTCGCGCTGACCCTGATCGAGACCATTTTCGGCTCGACCGTGCAAGCGCAGGTGAAGGAAATCCTCTGCGTCGACCGCGTGCGCGGCAGGGAAGAGCGCCAGCGCGTGGCGCTGCAGGCGCGCTTTGGCACGTTGCAGCCCAAATTGACCGAGGCAGTGACCTTGATGGAAGCGAATATCGAGGAGCCGCTGTCGACCGACGAGATTGCGCAACTGGCCGGGGTGTCGCGGCGCCAACTGGAGCGCTTGTTCAAGCAGTATCTGGGCAGTTTGCCGTCGCGCTACTACCTCGAACTTCGGTTAAAACGGGCGCGGCAGCTGCTGCTGGATACGAATTACTCGATCGTGCAGGTCGGGCTGATGTGCGGGTTCTCGTCGGGGTCGCATTTTTCGACGGCGTTTGGGGCGTTGTTTGGGAATACTCCGCGGGAAGAGAGGCAGCGGAGGTTGGCTGAATAAGTTATAGCTCGTGAAGCGTTTTCGGCTTCTTTCGAAAGTTCAGACGGCCACGACTACGTGCTCCTCACTTTGCGATTGATTAAGTTGTAAAATCGCAAGCCCTTGAATAATGACAAACGCTGGTCTGTGAAGGACGAGCGCGAGTTCTCAAGGGACAATAATGAGCAAATTAAGCCGTTCGATTCATGACCTGATGTACGGCAGACAGTACAACCGCATCCTGCGCTTGTCGTTCCCTAACAATGACGCCCCAGCTGCTCAGATTTTAGTCAACAAGATCGATGCGACAGAAGGCTTGTCCAAAGATTTCGCATATACGGTAGAGCTGCTTTCCAATGACCCTGCCATTGCGCTCAAAGCGGTACAGGGCAAGTTGCTCAATATCGAGTTAGTGCGTAAGGACGGCAGCCTTCGCTATTTCTCCGGCTATGTGTTCAGCTTCAGGCGTCGTCATTCCGACGGCGGCATCACCTTCTATGAAGCCATACTCGGCCCTTGGCTAAGATTCCTCAGCCTGCGCAAGGATAACTACCTGTTTCACAACAAGACCTTACGCGCCCAGGCAGAAAGCATTTTTCAGGATTACACGACATATCCGCGGTGGGAATGGCGTGTGACGGGCGACGATCCCGTCATGACCGATGCTTGCCAGTTCGACGAAACCGACTTCAACTATTTGAGCCGTCGCTGGGAAGCCGCAGGCTGGTATTACTGGTACGAACACGACGCCAGCGGCCATACGCTCATCATCAGCAGCGATTCAATCCGGGCCCCGGTGATCGATGGTGGCGCAGAGGTGCGCTTCCATGGCGAAGGCGGCGCCTTGGAAGAGGATGCAATTGACTGCTGGTCCCCAGTGCGTCAGGCCATGCCCTCCAGTGTTGCCTTAAGCGGTTTCAATTTCAAATCTCCAATCCCCGCCAATGTCACGCTTCCTACGTTAAATCAGCAGGGCGAGCTGCCAGAGGTCGAGTCCTATGAATATGCCGGCGCTTACGGATTCAGGAACATCAGAGACGGTGATGCGCAGAGCCGCATTCGCATGGAGGAAATCGAAGCCTTTGCCCGATACGTCGAAGCGGAAGGCAATGATCGTTTTCTGAAGCCGGGCCGCTGGTTCAAGCTGACAGACCACTTTAATCACAGACCGTTTGGCCGCGGCACAAAGCGCGGTAAGGACGAATTCCTGATTCTGTCGGTTCGTCACCTCGCTACCAATAACTATCTACAGGAGGAGGACGAAAAGATCCTCTATCGCAACTGGTTGACTTGCACGCGCAAGGATATTCCGTGGCGCCCAGGGCGCTGCTTCAACAGTACGGATACCAAAATTCTTGCACCTCAAACTGTCATTGTCGTCGGCCCCTCGGGGCGGGACAGTATTTATACCGACGAATACGGACGGGTGCGCGTGCAATTTCATTGGGATCGTGTTGGAAACAACGATGAACGTAGTTCAGCCTGGTTGCGATTGTCGAGCTCTTGGGCAGGAGCAGAGCTTGGCGCGGCGGCGATTCCACGGATAGGAATGGAAGTCATTGTCCAATGGCTGAATGGTTGCCCGGACCGACCCATCATCACAGGAACGGTATTTAATGTACGCAATATGCCGCCGTGGCGCTTGCCGACGCAACAGGCGCTGACTGGATTTCGAAGCCGGGAACTGGCACCGAATGCCGGCAATTCCCTAAGCGGACGCAGCAACCACCTGATCCTGGATGACACGAACGAGCAAATTCAGGCCCAGCTCAAGAGTGATCATCAGCACAGCCAGCTCTCGCTGGGATATATCACGCGGATCGAGGACAATCGCGGCCGAACGGATGCGCGTGGAGAGGGATGGGAGTTACGTACCGACGGGCATGGGGCATTACGCTCGGCAAGAGGAATGTTGATCACCACTGAGCGGCGTGATCGCGCCCAATCCCACATTACCGATATGAAGGAGCCTCTTAAGCGGTTGGCAGATGCTCATCAGCTACACGAAAAGCAAGCTAAAGACGCAATCGACCAGCAAGCCCAGGAATGGGGACATCAGGACGATGTCGCTGATAAGTTGCATGGCCAGAACAAGACCTTGGCCGGAGCCTCAGAGCCATTCCCCGAACTATCCGCTCCCCACCTGATTTTTGCGAGTGCGGCCGGACTGGCGACCTCAACAGCACAGCCCACTCATCTGTCCAGTGACGAGCAGATCGCCCTGACCGCGAAGCGGGATGTGTCCATTGCCGCAGGGGATAGTCTTTTTGTAAGCGTGGCACAAACCCTGCGCTTATTCGCCAAAAATGCAGGGATGAAGCTATTTGCGGCGGCTGGGAAGGTATCGGTTGTAGCGAAACAAGACGATATCGAGCTTATAGCGGCAAAAGTCCTAACGCTCATAAGCGAAACCGATTGGATCGACCTGAAAGGAAAAAAAGGAATTCGCCTGCATGGAGCCGGATCCATGGTTGAAATCAGTGACAAGGTGCAGTTCTTCACCGCGGCGCCGACATTATTTCACGGCAACTTAGAAACACTCGCCCCTTCGCCCCGGCCGCATTCTTCCGCTGCAATACATGTCGCTCCTGCTTCAGCTCCTCTGCCAGAGCACGAGCAGACCTTTGATGAGCAATTTCAGCTCATAGGTTCTGATGGCCACACACCCATTGCCAACCGTCGATATCGCATCGTTGCAGATGATGGTCAAACATGGGAAGGACGGAGTGATGATAGCGGCTTGACAGAGCGTGTCGTAACACGCGCTTCGGCGAAGCTTTCTCTTCTACTGCTCCCAGACTAATTACCATCATAGAGGAACATATGTCCGAGGTGCTTGTCGGTGAAGCCACTACGAATTCAGCCAAGGGTTCTGTCGCCAAGGTAAAAATTGACGACTATATCTGCACTCTCGCTGTGGAGCAGAACCAATTTGGCGACACCCTTCCAATCATTCCTACTACAGCGCGTACGGAGCGCAATAAGATTCTTTATCAGTTGAAGATCAAAGCCAAGCTAACTCGGCAGTCCGATGGAAGTGCTGTGTCCGGTTACAAATTTTCTATCAAATCTAATCGTACAAGCGATCGAGTTGAGTCAAAGGGGCAGACGAATGCACAGGGAGAGGTGACTTTCACACTGGTAACACGGGAGTCTGGGGAACTTACACTCGACACATCAACTGCCGGGATTACGCTGTCTCCGTTCCCGATTAAGATACAAGAGGCGTGGTACGAGTCTCCCTTTCTCATCACTGTGTATAACGTTTGTGATGAGAGCGACTTTTCTGGCCAACTGGTCGAGGGTAGGGGGCTTGATGAAAAGCACAAAGATGACTTCCTCTATGGTGCAGCAGGGGTAGCGATGCAAGGGACGGGAAGAACAACTGAAAGAAAATACGTTCGTCTTAATAACAGCCCTGGAGGCTGGCAAAAGAACAAGAAGGGAAGCCCTGAACGTTTGGCGAATCCATCCGCAGCCGAATTTGCTTACGCAAATGGCATTCATGGAAAATACGACGACCTCAAGGAAAACTACTCGATTGCAGTAGATAAGGTAATTATTCCTAAAAAAGCAAAAGTGGAGATTGAAGGCTTGGGGGAGCGTGTGGCCGATGATTCCGGCGGCGCAATCGATCTGTATCACATTGATAACTTTCTCGGGACAGGGAAGGCGGTAGTGAAAGCTTGGCTAAAAGGCGGAATCAACGGAACAAAACGACGTGTAAAATATCTTGGGGCCAGCAAATGAAAATAGTAACGCAATCTCTAGGTGCGCTAATACTTGTTCTCTTCACTAGTCAAGCTCAGGCTGAAGCATTAAAAAGAGTCTACTTAGACAAGAAAAATAATGTGCATTTGCAGACAAAGCAGGGGCGGGACCGGCAAGTTACACGCAAGGGCAGCGCAAGTATGTTAAAGCTCGCACCTGACAATGAGACCGTGGCTTGGTTGGTGTTGAATACATGGACAGCTGAAGGAGATGATAAGCCTGGATCTGAAGAGCTTGTTATCTACCGCAACGGAAAATCGGCCTCAATAAAGTGTGGCCCGTTCATTCGAGATTACTGGTTTTGGCAGAATGGAAACCAAGTCGCGATCGATTGTGGCGGGCGGAGGTTTGCAGGCCGTGAGATCCTCTATGATGTCAAAACTCTTAAAAAGCTTGAAACTATAGATCAGGCTGAAGTTCCAATAGATAAACGTCCAGAATGGTCGAATAGCAGTGATGACTAATTGTTAGGCGATCCGAACGTTATTTATGGTAGCTAACTGCACAGAGGCCCATATGAAACATGAAGGACGTGGTGTCGTTCGGTTGAATGATAAGACCGATCATGGAGGCCAAGTTATTTCTGTGTCATCAGGAACAGTTGTCTTGGGTACGGAAGCAGCGCTCGCAGACGATATGACTTTTTGCCCAAAGTGCAAAGGGCTGTTTCCCATTAAACCAGACGGAGCTGGTGCCAAACATGTAGGACGACCTTACGCATACGATAATGACCCGACCGCCTGCGGAGCCAAGTTAATGTCGTCACTATAACTGTACGCGTTCACTGTCTTCTCTGGTATTTACTCAAAACATAGAACGTTGATCTGCTTCCAGCGACGACATCTCTGTTAATTTCGTTGTGATTACCCGAGGCTAGAGTGCAAGCGGACGGGGCAATTGTTGCTGGATATGAACTACTGGCCGTGCGGGTGAGGCTGATGTGCTGTTTTTTGTCGGAGGCGCACTTTTTGACGGCGTCTAGGACGCTGCTTGGGACTACGCCTTGCGAAGAACGGCAGCGGTAGTTGGCTGAATAGTCACTCGTTGGATCGACGGCGTAATGAACAATATTTTGCTTTCAGATGCGATTACTTATTTGTCAAGGCCGCCAACATTTTTCCAATGTGGTCGTTTAACTGTGTCTTCGCACTGGAGATGGTGCACGCTTTCTTAGTTTGATACTCAGCTATAAGGATTTTGCCTATTCGCTGTGGCTTCATTATCTCTGCTGGGCTAACAGGCGACTTAGTAAAGTCGACCAAATACGCTCTCTTAAAATGCCAATGATTATTGATGATGAATGATAGGAAGTCCATTATGTGCTCATCACTAAAAATCAAATCGGGGTCCAGCTTTGCGAACTTAGGGAGCTTTGTTCTATATTCATCCGAATTGGTGGTCAGATTTTTGAAAATCCAAGAGTAATACTCATCTGAGGCATTGTGTTGGCGACCGTTTAAGAGGTCTGCCTGAATGCCGTAGTTTAAAGGAGTTATATCTTCTTCCCACCATATTTTGAAAAGTGATGGATATAAATCTAATTCGAGTAGGGTATTTATGTTGTTATGCTCAGCAAGCTTTCTTGAGAACGGTGTGTCGTAACGCAACCCTTTCTGTGTGCCGTATGAGTAACATAACTCATCCAATAACAAACTTGAAAAGGTTGTGGCTAAGTCATAGGCATCAACAATTTCATTGATTTTTTCGTTATCATATTTAAGGTTGACCTTGTAGAACCACTTGCGAGTTACGCCGAGACACTCGCCAAAAGAAGAGTGCTCTAGGTCCATAAAGACTACGCTTGAGAAAGTTAATAAGTCGCTGAAAATGTCTTCTGTGTTTTTCAGGGCCATATCTGGTGCATATGCTCGTGGTCCGTTGTGGTCGCCCAAGCCAAGCTTTAAGAGATAGTGGGTTTGTGATCTTATCCTAAATAGTCCTCCGACTAAAGATTCAGCCGGAAAAATTAACTTTTGATGCGCGCTGACATTCCGAAGATGTTTAAAGGTTTCATAATTTTTTTTGTTGCGTTCTACAAAATCTACGACGGCGCTCTTCAGCCATGGCGGCGAATTCTTTTTAGAATACTCTATAAAAAATAGTAAACTCCTTAAAGTGTTGTTAAGACTTAGAATGAATTGCTTTGGTCGGTGGTAGGTTGTATTTAAAGTGGTAATGTTTTCGTTAACTATGTCAATATTCTGCACTATCGTGGAGTGTTGTTCATTCATTCTCTCAAAGAAGAATGAAGAGGTAGCTAGGTCGAACATCTTTCATCCTTTTAAAGGGATTTATTTAATTAGAAATAACTGTTTTGGATTTTTTGTTCATTTGGCAATGACTTGTGGGTGCGCACATAGGGTTCGCTGGCTAATGCCGTGTTGACTCAAGAGACTGGAGGGTTGCTGGTCCTTCAAGCCGACGCTTGCATGCAATATCGGGAAATGCCGATTCTGTGATCTCGTCACGGTCGGGCTTTGGGCGCAAGATTTCATTCCAATTAGTTCCAACGCTAACACTGGTCCATACTAGCGCATTTGACAACTAAGCTGATCTGGCAAGACGCGAGTAAGTGTCTAGTTACTTGGTTTCACGCATGTACGTGGGCAGCAGGCGCGACCAAAAATGAAAATCCCCGTCGCACTTCTGCAAGAACTTGCCACCCCGTCTTCCTATAATGACCAGGTTCGGCGCCCGTCTCCAGGCGCGCCTGTCACTTACATGGATGAGGAAAAAGTCATGAACGCAAAGCTTGATTCGGGTGTCACAACGCGGCCTGTCACTCGGCAGACCTTCGACGAAGTCCTCGTCCCGACCTACGCCCCGGCCGGCATGGTGCCGGTGCGCGCTTCGGGCCTGGACGTGTGGGACCAGGAAGGCAAGCACTACCTCGACTTCACCTCGGGCATCGCGGTCTCGAGCCTGGGTCACGCCAACCCGGTGCTGGTCGACGCGCTGACCAAGCAGCTGAACACCCTGTGGCACCTCGGTAACGGCTACACCAACGAGCCGGTCCTGCGCCTGGCGCTGGCCCTGACCGAAGCGACCTTCGCCGACCGCGCCTTCTTCTGCAACTCGGGCGCGGAAGCGAACGAAGCGGCCCTGAAACTGGCGCGCAAGTACGCACACACCAAGTTCGGCCTGCACAAGTCGCGCATCATCTCCTGCCTGTCGTCCTTCCACGGCCGTACCCTGTTCACCGTCTCGGTGGGCGGCCAGCCGAAGTACACCGAAGGCTTCGAGCCGCTGCCGCAGGAAATCAACCACATCGCCTATAACGACATCGAAGCGGCGCGCGCCGCCATCCTCGACGACGTCGCGGCCGTGATCGTCGAGCCGATCCAGGGCGAGGGCGGCGTGATCCCGGGCGACAAGGAATACCTGCAGGCCCTGCGCGAGCTGTGCGACAAGACCGGCGCCCTCTTGATCTTCGACGAAGTGCAGTCGGGCGTGGGCCGTACCGGTTCGCTGTACGCCTACATGGATGTCGGCGTCACCCCGGACATCCTGACCAGCGCCAAGGCACTGGGCAACGGCTACCCGATCGGCGCGATGCTGACCACCAACGCCATCGCCGAGCACTTCAACGTCGGTTCGCACGGCACCACCTACGGCGGCAACCCGCTGGCCGCGACCGTCGCTCTGAACGTGATCGAGACCATCAACCAGCCGGCCTTCCTGGCGCGCGTCAAGGAAGCCAGCGCCAAGATCTTCGCCAACCTGGACAAGCTGTCCGCGGACTACCCGCAGCTGTTCGGCAAGGCGCGCGGCATGGGCCTCTTGATCGGCCTGCCGATGGCGGAAGGCTACAAGGGCCGCGCCAAGGACCTGACCAAGGTCGCCGAGAAGATGGGCCTGATGCTGCTGGTGGCCGGCATGGACGTGGTGCGCATGGCGCCGGCGCTGATCGTGTCGGACGAGCAGATTCTTGAGGCGGACCGCATCCTGCGCGCCGCGGTCGAGGAATTCCTGGCCGCCGCCTGATCCGCGAAGAGCCTCATTGAAGTTGCCGTAACCCATGGCCTGCGCCGCTGCGCGGGCCATGGCGTGTTCGCAGTGACGCAGGTTTTTTGGGAGTTCACATGTATGTTGTCCGTCCGGTAGAACTGTCGGATATCGGCGCGCTGGAGAGCCTGTCCGCGGTGGCGACGCCGGGAGTGCACACGCTGCCGCGCACGCGCGAGGCGATCACCGCCTTCGTCGAGCGCTCGATCGCTTCCTTCGCGGCCCAGGTCGATATCCCCAGCGAAGAGTCGTACCTGTTTGTGCTCGAAGACACGGCCAGCCGCGAGGTCGTCGGCACCGCCGCGGTCCACGCCTCGGCCGGCTCGAACGGCACCTATTTCGCTTTCCGCAACGACGTCATCCAGCAGGTCTCGCGCGACCTGAACATCTCCCACAGCGTACATGCGCTGACGCTGTGTTCCGAACTGACGGCCTGCTCGCAGCTGGCCGGCTTCAACCTGCGCGACCGCGAGCGCGCCGGCATCGAGGCGGCGCTGCTGTCGCGCGCGCGCCTGCTGTTCGCGGCGCTGGCGCCGCACCGCTTCGGCGACCGCTTCTTCGTGCCGCTGGCCGGCGTCACCGACAGCGACGGCCAGTCGCCGTTCTGGAATGCGCTGGGCCGCAAGTTCTTCAAGATGGACTTCCTGGAAGCCGAGCGCGTCATCGGCGGCGCGCGCAACCGCACCCTGATCGTCGAGCTGATGCCGCATTACCCGGTCTACGTGCCGCTGCTGCCGGGCGACGCCCAGGCGGCGATGGGCCAGATCCACCCAAGCGGCCAGCTGGCCTTCAAGCTGCTGACCGAAGAGGGCTTCGAGGCCGACGAATACGTCGACATCTTCGACGGCGGCCCGATCCTGGCGGCCCATAAACTGTCGCTGCGCTCCTTCTGCGGCTCGCAGCACCGCCGCGTCGGGACCGCGTCGCGCGAGGGCGGCGCCACCGTCACCTACGCGGTCGCCACCAGCGCCGAACGCTTCCGCGCCGTCACCGTGGCCTGCCCACCCTGCGATACGTCCGACGCCATCTGCCTGCCGGCGGCGGCGCAGGAAGCGCTGGGCGTGACGCCGGGCGACTCCGTCATCTGCGTCAGACTCTGAGAGAGGCACCATGCTCGTCATCCGTTCCATCGTTGCATCGGACCTCGACGCCCTGATCGACCTGGCCACCCAGGTCGGCGGCGGCATGACCACCCTGAAACCCGACCGCAA
This sequence comes from Massilia haematophila, assembly GCF_042647645.1. Lineage (NCBI taxonomy): Bacteria > Pseudomonadati > Pseudomonadota > Betaproteobacteria > Burkholderiales > Oxalobacteraceae > Massilia > Massilia haematophila. Next base: position 4,583,635 of record NZ_JBHRVV010000001.1, read on the forward strand.
GATGCTGGGCGACCGCGTCGAATGCGCTGTCGCCTCGTTCGCCGAAACGATTCCGCCGCACGAGCGCGACTACATGTTCGCGCTCGAGGACACGACCAATGGCCGCCTGGCCGGCGTGTGCGCGATCAAGGGTGCGGTCGGCCTGACCGAGCCCTTCTATAACTACCGCATCGGCACCCTGGTGCACTCCAGCCGCGAACTGAACGTGTTCACGCGCATGGAGACGCTGTACCTGTCGAACGATCTCACCGGTTCGACCGAGCTGTGCTCGCTGTTCCTGCAGCCGGACTACCGCGTCGGCTACAACGGCAAGTGGCTGTCGAAAAGCCGCTTCCTGTTCATCGCCCAGTTCCAGCAGCTGTTCACCGAGAAGATCATCGCCGAGATGCGCGGCTACCTGCTGGAAGACGGCACCAGCCCCTTCTACGAGGGCCTGGGCCGCCACTTCTTCAAGATGGATTTCAACCACGTCGACGGCCTGACCGCGATGGGCAAGAAATCCTTCATCGCCGAGCTGATGCCGCGCCAGCCGCTGTACGTCGACTACCTGCCGCAGTCGGCGCGCGAAGTGATCGGCCAGGTGCACCGCTCGACGCTCCCCGCACGCAAGCTGCTGGAGCAGGAAGGCATGCACTACGACGGCTACGTCGACATCTTCGACGCCGGCCCGGTGCTGCAGGGCCGCGTGTCGGACCTGCGCTCGGTGCGCGACAGCGTGCTGCGGGTGGCCGCCGAAGGGCGCCCGGACGGCGAGACCGAATGCCTGCTGGTGTCGAACACGAAGCTGCACGATTTCCGGATGGTGCTGGCCCAGACCACGATCGAGGGCGCGCAGGTCGCGCTGTCGGCGCAGGAGCTGGCGCTGCTGCATTGCCAGGCGGGCGACACGGTGCGCACGCTGTCACTCAACGTAAGGAAGAACAATGGCTAACCTGTCGAACTACATCAACGGCGAGTGGCTCGCCGGCAGCGGCGCGGAACTGGTCACGGTCGATCCGTCCACCGGCCGCCAGACCTGGACCAGCAACGAATCGACCGAAGAGGACGTGGCGCGCGCCGCCCAGGCCGCGCGCGACAAGTTCGAAGACTGGGCCCTGCGCCCGCTCGACGAGCGCATCGCCGTCTGCACGCGTTTTCGCGACCTGCTGAAGGAACACGCCGAGGAGCTGGCGGCGACGATCGCCGAGGAAGTCGGCAAGCCCTTGTGGGAAGCGCGCACGGAAGTGGCGACCATGGCCAACAAGATCGACATCTCGGTCCAGTCCTACGGCGCGCGCACCGGCGAGAGCAATGCCAAGGTCGCCGACGGCAACGCCGTGCTGCGCCACCGTCCGCACGGCGTGTTCGCCGTCTATGGCCCGTATAACTTCCCCGGCCACCTGCCGAACGGCCACATCGTGCCGGCCCTGATCGCCGGGAACACGGTCGTGTTCAAGCCGAGCGAGTACGCGCCGCGCACCGCCGTGAAAACCGTGCAGCTGTGGGAAAAGGCCGGCCTGCCGAAGGGCGTACTGAACCTGGTGAACGGCGGCCGCAACACCGGCATCGCGCTGGGCGCGAATCCCCTGATCGACGGCGTGCTGTTCACCGGCAGCAGCCAGACCGGCGCCGCCCTGCATAAACAGTTCGGCGGCCAGCCGGGCAAGATGCTGGCGCTGGAAATGGGCGGCAACAATCCGCTGGTGGTGTGGGACGTGAAAGATGTCGACGCCGCCGTGCACCACGCCGTGATGTCGGCATTTATCTCGGCCGGCCAGCGCTGCACCTGCGCGCGCCGCCTGGTGGTCCAGGACACGCCCGAAGGCCAGGCCTTCATCGACCGCCTGGTCGAAGTGGCAGCCAAGCTGCAGGTCGGTCCGTCGAATGCCGATCCGCAGCCGTTCATGGGTCCGGTCGTATCCGCCGCGGTCGCCGCGCGCCTGGTGCAGGCCCAGGCCGAAATGGAACAGAAGGGCGGCAAGGTGCTCTTGCAAATGCGCCAGCTCGACCCGAATACCGGTTTTGTTACCGCCGGCATCGTCGACGTCACCGATGCGCAGGGCATTCCGGACGAAGAATGGTTCGGCCCGCTGCTGCAGGTCGTGCGCGTAAAAGATTTCGACAGCGCGCTGAAGGTCGCGAACGCCACCGAGTTCGGCCTGGCCGCGGCGCTGCTGTCGCAGTCGGAGGAACTGTGGAAGCGCTTCGCGGTGCGCGCCCGCGCCGGCATCGTCAACTGGAACCGTCCGACCACGGGCGCGGCCAGCTCGGCGCCGTTCGGCGGCGTCGGCAAGTCGGGCAACCACCGTCCGAGCGCCTATTATGCGGCCGACTACTGCGCCTACCCGGTAGCCTCGATCGAAACCTCCGAACTTGAAATGCCGGCCAAGCTGTCGCCGGGACTGAGTTTCTAAGCCATGCGTAACGCTCGCGAATACAACTTCGACGGCCTGGTCGGCCCGTCGCACAACTACGCCGGCCTCTCGTTCGGCAACGTGGCCTCGTTCAGCAATGTGCGCAGCGCCTCGAACCCGCGCCAGGCCGCGCTGCAGGGCCTGGCCAAGATGCGCGCCCTGGCCGCGCGCGGCTTCGCCCAGGCCGTGATGCCGCCGCAGGCGCGTCCGAACTTCCGCCTGCTGCGCAGCCTCGGCTTCTCGGGAACGGATGCCGACGTGCTGGCGCAGGCCTGGCGCGAGGCGCCGGTGGTCCTGTCCTGCGCCTGGTCGGCCGCGCCGATGTGGACCGCGAATGCGGCCACCGTCAGCCCATCAAGCGACACCCGCGACGGCCGCGTGCATTTCACCGCCGCCAACCTGAACAACAAGCTGCACCGCTCGGAAGAGCACGTGCAGGCCACGCGCACGCTGCGCGCGATCTTCGCCGACCACGACCATTTCGTGGTGCACGACACGCTGCCGGCGACCCCGGCCTTCGGCGACGAAGGCGCGGCCAACCACACCCGCTTTGCCGCCGACCACGGCGCACCGGGCGTGGAATTCTTCGTCTACGGCCGCGTCGAGTTCGATCCGTCGGCCCCGGCGCCTAAAAAATACCCGGCGCGCCAGACCCTGGAAGCCTCGCAGGCGGTGGCGCGCCTGCACGGGCTGGATCCGGTGCGCACCGTGTTCGCGTCGCAGAATCCGGACGTGATCGACCAGGGCGTGTTCCACAACGACGTGATCGCGGTCGGCAACGGCAACGTCCTGTTCTACCACGAGCAGGCATTCGCGGACGAGGCGGCGACCCTCGAGGCGTTGCGCCGCGCGGCGGGCGGCATCGGCTTCGAGTTCGTGCCGGTGCGCGTCGATGGTGGCCAGGTGCCGGTGACCGACGCGGTGGCGAGCTACCTGTTCAACAGCCAGCTGCTGTCCAAGCCGGACGGCAAGATGGCGCTGGTGGTGCCGCACGAGTGCCGCGAGAACGAGGCGGTGGCACGCTATCTGTCCGGCCTGGTGGCGGGCGGCGGGCCGATCGACGAACTGATCGAGTTCGACCTGCGCCAGAGCATGCGCAACGGCGGCGGCCCCGCCTGCCTGCGCCTGCGCGTGGCCCTGACCGACGAGCAGGCCGCGGCCATGCACGGCGGCGTGATCATGACCGAGGCGCTGTATGCGCAGCTGGTCGAATGGGTCGAGAAGCATTACCGTGACCGGGTCGAGCCGAAGGATTTGATGGATCCGCAGCTGGCGATCGAGTGTCATGCGGCGCTGGAGGCGCTGGAGCGGATCATTGGTCTGCCGGGGTTGTACGACTTCGGTTGATTTCAGGATGATCGGCCGGTGGAACGGTGGGTTCAAGAACCCACCCTACGGTTGTGATGTTGGATGATCAACCGGTGAGACCGCGTGGACACAGGTGTCCACCCTACGGTGCGCTGCTGTTGTAGGGGTTACCGGGCCGCGCAGGCTCCCGAGTCCACGCGGTACGGCGGCAGAGAAGAGGTACAGCACCGTAGGGTGGGTTCTCGAACCCAGGCGCTACGGCGGTAGAGAAGAGATACAGCGGCGCACAGCACCGCAGGCAGCAAGCAGCAAGGGACCGACGGCGCCGCACGACGCATCGCCGTCGCAACGATAACGAGTTACACGCTTCCGGGACAAGGAAGCCGAGGACCTGGACGGGACAACCCTGTCCACCAAACGCCGGGGCGCGCGAAGCCACAAGCCGTAGCGCGCAGCGGCGACAACACTAAGCTTTGGAGAAAGCAGAATGAACGACATGACGCAAGATTTGCGCACCCAGACCCTCTCGCTGGTCACGAACCAGCCGGCCGCGGGCGCGACCGCACCCGTCACCGCGCTGATCAGCGCCTGGCTCGGGTCGCTCGACGAAGAGGACCTGGCCGGCACCACGCCGGAAGCCCTGGCCCCCGTCCTGTGGGACGGTTTCACCCAGGCCGCCAAGCGCGCCGGGCAGGGTTGCCAGATCGCGCAGATGCGCTACACCGACACCAAAGGCGGCATCGCGACCGCCCTGCTGATCCTGAACGACGACATGCCCTACCTGGTCGACTCGTTCGTCATGGCCCTGCGCAAGGAGCGCGTCCTGGCCGCCGGCGTGATGAACGCCGTGCTGCCGGTCGAACGCAATGCATCGGGCCAGGTGGTCAACGTCGGCACCGCCGGCGCGCCCCTTGAATCCTACGTGCTGGTGCTGCTGAACGACGAGCTGGCCTTCGAGGAACTCGACAAGTTGACCGCGCGCATCCGCATGGTCGCCAACGACGCCGCCGTCGTGCACCGCGACGCCGTCGCGATGGGCGACCGCATGACCGAAGTGGCCGCGGCAGCCGCTGCCGCCGGCACCCCGGCCGGCCAGGAAGTGGCCGCCTTCCTCGAGTGGGCCAAGAACGAAGGCTTCGAGCCCTTCGGCTACGCCTACTACGTGGTGCAGCCGGGCCAGGATGAGCTGGCGCGCGACATCCCGAGCCGCATCGGCGTGCTGAAGGACACCGCGCACCCGGTCTACGGCACCTGCCTGGCCAACATCCCGGGCGAACTGAAAACCCTGTCGGCCCGCGCCGAGACCCTGTCGATCGTGAAGGCCGACGTCGAGGGCACCCTGCACCGCGACCAGCCGCTCGACTTCATCGGCGTGCGCAACACCGATGCGCAAGGCAACATCCTCGGCGAGCACTGCTTCGTCGGCCTGTTCACCCGCGCCGCCACCTCGACCCCGCTGGCGCGCCTGCCGTTCGCGCGCGGCCGCGTCGCCAAGGTGCTGAGCCTGGCCGGCGTGCGCCAGGAAGGCTTCCGCGCTGAGAAGTTCCTGGAAATCCTCGAATCGCTGCCGCGTACCGAAGCGCTGGAAGCCGATCCGGAATGGCTGGCGCAAGTGTGCAGCTCGGTCGTGTCGCTGTACAAGCAGCCGCGCCCGAAAGTCTTCGCCCGCCGCGACGTCTACGGCCGCCACCTGAACGCCCTGGTCTACCTGCCGCGCGAGCGCTACAGCGCCGCGGTGGCCGCCTCGCTGGCGCAAGCCCTGAAGGACAGCTCGGGCGCGCATGACGTGCGCGTGCAGACCCTGGTCGCCGACGGTCCGCTGGCCCGCGTCTACCTGATCGCCCACGCCGCCCGCAATCCGCTCGACCTCGAAACCGACATCCAGCAGCCGCTGCTGGCCGTGCTGGACGGCTGGCACGACCGCTTCGCCGCCATGACCAACGGCGTCGAAGAGCACGCCCAGCGCAGCGCCCTGCGTAAACTCGGCGCCAACCTGCCGGTCTCGTTCGTCACTGCAACCGCGCCGGAAGTCGCCTTCCGCGACCTGCAGGCCATGCTGAACATCGGCCAGCAGCAGCGCGTCGCCGTGCGCATCGAGCCGGGCAGCGGCGACGGCAACGCCGCGCGCGACGCCTCGATCCGCCTGTACTCGGGTGAGAAGGTGCCGTCGCTGTCGCGCATCCTGCCGGCCCTGCAGAACGCCGGCATCGCGGTCGACCGCGAACAGACCTGGGCGATCACGACGGCCGACGGCGTGCGCCACCACGTCACCGCGCTGGCGGTGGACGACGAGAGCGGCGACAAGCTGGTCAAGCCGGGCATCGCGCAGGTCGCCGAAGAGCTGTTCGCTGCCCTGTTCAACGACGAAGCCGAAGACGGCCGCATGAACGGCCTGACCGTCGAAGGCGGCCTGTCGATGCGCGAAGTGCAACTGGTGCGCGCCTATATCAGCTACTGGCGCCAACTGGGCTCGAAGTTCTCGGTGCGCTACATGGCCGAAACCCTGCGCACCCAGCCGGCCCTGGTCAAGGAATTCGTCACCGGCTTCGTCCAGCGCTTCGATCCGGCGCTGGGCGAGTCCGAGCACGCCGCCGGCAATGCCAAGCTGGCCGCGCTGAAGGCCGGCCTGTCGAGCGTGAACCACGCCGACACCGAGGAAATCATGGCCGCCCTGGTCGACCTGGCCCTGGCCACCGTGCGCACCAACTACTTCCAGAACGACGGCGAGAAGATGATCTTCAAGGTCGACACCAGCAACCTGGCGCTGGCGCCGGAGCCGCGTCCGTACCGCGAGATCTACGTGTTCTCGCGCCGCTTCGAAGGCGTGCACCTGCGCGGCGGCCCGGTCGCCCGCGGCGGCCTGCGCTGGTCGGACCGCATGGAAGACTACCGCACCGAAGTGCTGGGCCTGGTGAAGGCGCAGATGGTCAAGAACGCCGTCATCGTGCCGGCCGGCTCGAAGGGCGGTTTCGTCTGCAAGCAGATGCCGAAGGACGCGCCGCGCGACGTCATGGCGGCCGAGGGCGAAGCCTGCTACCGCATGTTCATCTCGAGCCTGCTGGAAGTGACCGACAACCGCGTCCAGGGCGCGATCGTGCCGCCTGAGCGCACCGTGCGCCATGACCAGGACGATCCTTACCTGGTGGTCGCCGCCGACAAGGGCACCGCGACCTTCTCCGACATCGCCAACAGCATCGCGGTGCAGCGTGGCTTCTGGCTGGGCGACGCCTTCGCCTCGGGCGGCTCGAACGGCTACGACCACAAGAAGATGGGCATCACCGCGAAGGGCGCCTTCGAGGCCGTCAAGCGCCACTTCTACGAACTGGGCCACGACATGACCACCACCCCGATCACCATGGTCGGCGTGGGCGACATGTCGGGCGACGTGTTCGGCAACGGCGTGCTGCTGTCGCGCCAGCTGAAGCTGGTGGCCGCGTTCGACCACCGCCACATCTTCCTCGATCCGACCCCGGACGTCGAAGTCTCGTTCAAGGAACGCCAGCGCATGTTCGCGCTGCCGCGCTCGTCGTGGGAAGACTACGACAAGTCGCTGATCTCGCAGGGCGGCGGCGTGTTCCCGCGCAGCGCCCGCTCGATCGACCTGACCCCGCAGGTGCGTGAAGTGCTGGGCATCGAGGAAACCTCGCTGGCGCCGGAAGAGCTGATGCACCGCATCCTGCTGGCCCCGGTCGACCTGTTCTACAACGGCGGCATCGGCACCTACATCAAGGCCTCGCACGAGACCCATGCCCAGGTGAAGGACCGCGCCAACGACCGCATCCGCGTCAACGGCGGCGAAATGCGCTGCAAGGTGGTGGGCGAGGGCGGCAACCTGGGTGCGACCCAGGCCGGCCGTATCGAGTTCGCGCTGAACGGCGGCCGCATCTTCACCGATGCGATCGACAACTCGGCCGGCGTGGACTGCTCGGACCACGAAGTCAACATCAAGATCTGGCTGGACACCGAAGTCAGCGCCGGCAAGCTGCCTGAAGCCGACCGCAACCGCATCCTGTTCGAGATGACCGGCGACGTCGAGAAACTGGTCCTGCGCGACAACACCCAGCAGACCCGCCTGCTGACCCGTGAAGCCCAGGCGCAAGGCAACGCGTCGATCGTCGACGCCTACGCCGCCCTGATCGCGAACCTGGAAGCGGAAGGCGCGGTCTCGCGCGAGCTGGAGCAGCTGCCGAGCGACGCCGAACTGCAGCGCCGCAAGGCGCTGGGCCAGGGCTTGACGGCGCCGGAACTGGCGGTCGTCATCGCCAACGTCAAGAACCGCTTCAAGCGCACCCTGGCCGCGCTGCCGCTGGTCGACGAGCCATGGGCCGCGACCGTGCTGCGTCCTTACTTCCCGGCGCAACTGGTCGCCACCCGCGATCCGCTGGATCACCCGCTGGCCAACGCCATCCTGGCGACCGTGCTGGCCAACGAGGCCGTCAACCGCTGCGGCCCGCTGATGCTGAGCGACCTGGCCGCCGAGCACCGCGTCGACGAGACCGAAGTGGTCAAGGCCTGGGGCCGCGGCTGGTCGGCGCTGCAGCTGGCGCCGGTGTTCGACGCGCTCGACGCCGACGCGCTGAACGTGCCGCGTGAAGTGTCGATCGCGGTCGACACCCGCACTCGTGCGCTGCTGCGCGCCGTGATGGAAGGCGTGCTGTCGCTGCCGCAGGGCGCCGACGGCATGGCCGAACTGTCCTCGCTGTTCGCCAACGGCGACCAGCTGCGCCAGCTGATGCCGTCGACGTCGGAAGCCGACGGCTACGCCGGCCTGAGCAAGAACTTCGTCGGCGCCTGGAAGGCGGTCGAGGCCATCGAGTCGCTGGCGACCTTCCTGTTCGCGGCGGTGTCGGTGCAGCGTCCAAGCGGCATGACGCTGGCCCAGTTCCTGCAGGTCGGCATGGCGCTGCGCGAGCGCGCCGGCATCGACACGCTCGAGCGCGGCCTGAAGCTGCCGGCCACCAGCAAGTCGCAGGAACAGCTGCGCAACTACGCGATGCAGGCACTGCGCCGCACCCAGCAGCGCCTGCTGCTGAAGGTGATCGAGCGTGCCGGCAGCGGCGATGCGCTGGCCGCGGTCGATGCGGTGACTCTTGAGATGGGCCTGACCGGCTACACCCAGGCCACCGACCTCGAGCAGGCCATGCTGGACGTCTGGGCGCTGTCGGAAGGCTCGAACCCCGAGCGCCTGGCTGCCTGAGATGAGCGCGCCCGCCCAACCACCCGTGGTGCCTGAAGCGGTGCGCGCGCTGGCCGAGGCTGATTTCGGCCTCGTGGCGCAGCGCTTCAGGGAGGCAGGTTTCACGGTCATGCTTCCCGCAAGGGGCGTCATGACGGTGAAGGCCGACCGTAGCGCTGCCCGTCCGGCGGTGTTGCTGTCGGTCGGCGTGCACGGCGACGAGACCGGGCCGATCGAAATGGTCGCGCACGTGATCGAGGCGTTGTCGCGCCAACCAGAGGCCCTGGCGGTGGACCTGATGCTCTGCGTCGGCAACATCGACGCCATCGCCGCCGGCAAGCGTTTCATCGACGCCGACCTGAACCGCATGTTCAAGGCCGACCGCGGCGCGCTGGCCGGCACCGCGGAAAGCGCGCGTGCGGACGAGATCATCGCGGCGACCGACGCCTTCTTCGCGGACGCCGGGCCGGTGCGCTGGCACCTCGACCTGCACACCGCGATCCGCGCCTCGCACTATCCGATGTTCGCGATCGTGCCGGACCTGATCGCGGAAGAACGCAAGTCGGCCCTGATCGGCTGGCTGGGGCAGGCGGCCATTCAAGCGATCATCATGAACCCGAAGTCGGCCGGCACCTACAGCTACTATGCGAGCGAGCACCATGGCGCCGCCGGCAGCACGGTGGAGCTGGGACGCGTAGGCACGCTGGGCCAGAACAACCTGGCCCAGTTCGCCGACGCGTCGCAGGCGCTCGACGCCTTGCTTCGCGGCGTCGAGGCGCCGCCGGCCAAGGCCGCGCCGCACGTGTTCAAGGTGGCGCAGGAGGTGGTCAAGCTGTCGGACGCCTTCACGATGGGCTTCAGCAAGGAGACCCCGAACTTCGCCTCGCTCAAGCGCGGCGAGGTGATCGCCACCGATGGGGAAACGGTGTATACCGTTTTCCATGACGAGGAGATGGTGGTGTTCCCGAATCCCGACGTGCGGGTCGGCCTGCGCGCCGGGTTGATGGTGGTGCGCGTGAGTTGATGGTGTAAGGTGTAAGGCAGAAGCCGCGAGAGATCGCGGCTTTTTTTATGCCCGCGGCGGTGAGGGAGGCGTAGGGTGGGCTCTCGAGCCCACGCGGTCTCACCCGACGAGCAGACGCGACCTCGAACGAATCCGTGCCGCCGTGTCGCGCTGCGATGATGCATGCGCCGTACCGGTGGGTTCAAGAACCCACCCTACACCCCGCCATACCCTTGCGTCTGCACAATTGCTGGACCTTCGCTAGACTTTGTCCTTTGCACAAGTTCCGGAGCCCTTCATGCGCAGCGCATTGTTTTCCCCTTATAAAATCGGGCCGCTCGAGCTGCCCAACCGCATCGCCATCGCCCCGATGTGCCAGTACTCGGCCGACGAGGGCCTGGCCACCGACTGGCACATGATCCACCTCGGCCAGCTGGCGCTGTCCGGCGCGGCCCTGCTGATCATCGAGGCCACCGCCGTCGTGCCCGAGGGCCGCATCTCGCCCGACGACCTGGGCCTGTGGTCCGACGCCCATACCGAGGCCCTGCGCCCGATCGTCGCCGCCATGCGCCGTCACTCGCCGATCAGGATCGCGATCCAGCTGGCGCACGCCGGGCGCAAGGCATCGAGCGCCGCGCCCTGGCTGGGCGGGGCCAACATCAAGCCCGACGAACCGCGCGGCTGGCAGACGGTGGCGCCGTCCGCCGTGCCGCATGCCGAAGGAGAAACCGTGCCGCTGGCGCTCGATGCCGAAGGCTTGCGGCGCGTGAAGGATGGTTTCGTGGATGCCACGCGCCGCGCCCAGGCCCTGGGCTTGGACGCCATCGAACTGCACGGCGCCCACGGCTACCTGCTGCACCAATTCCTGTCGCCGCTGTCGAACCGGCGCGAAGACGAATATGGCGGCTCGCTCGAGAACCGCATGCGCTTCCCGTTGGAGGTGTTCGATGCGGTGCGTGCGGTCGTGCCAGATAGTATGGCGCTCGGGATGCGCATCTCGGCCAGCGACTGGGTCGAGGGCGGCTGGGACCTGGAGAGCAGCGTCGTCTTCGCCAGGGAGCTGGAAGCGCGCGGCTGCCACTTCATCCACGTCTCGAGCGGCGGCCTGTCGCCGCAGCAGAAGATCCCGGTCGGCGCCGGCTACCAGATCGCGTTTGCCGAGCGGATCAAGCGCGAGACCACGATGCCGACCATCGGCGTGGGCTTGATCACCGAGCCGGCCCAGGCCGAGCACGTCCTGCAATCGGGCCAGGCCGACATGGTGGCGCTGGCGCGCGCGATGCTCTACGACCCGCGCTGGCCCTGGCATGCCGCAGCCGAGCTGGGCGCCCAGGTGGCGGCCCCGCCCCAATACTGGCGCTCGCAGCCGCACCAATATAAGACGCTGTTCGGCGAAACCCGGCTCGGTCAAAGGTGAGATGCGCGCTAAGGTTCGCTTTTTTACGCTTCAGCCCGTAAAAAACGCAATCCGTCGCAAGGAGGGCGACAGCGGGAGGGCCGGATTCTAAAGTGGCAACATCGGCGCCCGGCGCCCAACCACGACAAGAAAAGGTTCACACCATGCGCACTCTCCTCGCTCTCGCCGTTGCCGCCACCCTCAGCGGCTGCATCATCGTCGCCGCGCCTCCGGGCGGCGACTACGCGGTCCATACGCCGTTCAGCAGCAGCAAGACGGTCGAGGGCGACGGCGTGGCCACGCGCGACGTGCGCCAGGTGGCGGCGCTGACCGGGCTGGACGTCGGCGGTTCGATGATCGTCGAGGTGCGCGTCGGCGCCGCGCCGTCGCTGGTGGTGGAGGGCGACAGCAACCTGGTGCACCTGGTGCAGACCGAAACGCGCGGCTCGACCCTGCGCATCGGCACCGAAGGCCGCCTGCGCAGCAGCACGCCCCTGAAGGTGACCTACACCGTGCCGCGCCTGACGGAATTGAATGCCGGCGGCTCGGGCCACGTGACGGTGCGCGACCTGAAGGGCGATCCGCTCGACGTGCGCCAGGGCGGCTCGGGCGTGACGCGCCTGTACGGCGAAGTCGCCGAGCTCGACGCGCGGGTATCGGGTTCCGGCAAGATCGATGCGGCCGAGCTGCGCGCCGGCAGCGCCAAGCTGGCCGTGAGCGGCTCCGGACGCCTGATCGTCGGCGAGGTGCGCGGCGAATACGCACGCGCCAACGTCAGCGGCTCGGGCCTGGTCCAGGCCAGCGGCGCGGTGCAGCGCCTGAATGCGAGCGTGAGCGGCTCGGGCAGCGTCGACATGGCGAACCTGAGCAGCGAGAAGGGCGAGTTGTCGACCAGCGGCTCGGGCGGCATCTCGGCCACCGTGCGCCAGTCGGTGTTCGCGCAAGCCAGCGGTTCGGGCCCGATCCGCGTGTACGGCCAGCCGGCCCAGCGCAACATCAGCGGCCGTACGGTGCAGGTGTTGTAACAAGACGGAGCGGCGACCGTAGGGTAGGCACGAAGTGCCCACGCGGTACCTGCGTTTGAACTGGCTACGGGCGGCGAGGTATCGCTCGCGAAGCCACCGCGAGCCACGTGGCACGGTGATGCCGCGCGGGCGACAGGCCATCGCACGTGGTGCACGGACACGCCCGTAACGCGTGGGCACGGAGTGCCCACACCCTACGGGAAACGCAGCCTCTTAGAGCAAGTGATCCAGCAACTCCGGCCCGAACACCTCGCGGTGCAGGCGCGCCGGGGGCACGCCGGCGTCCAGCAGCGCCAGCCACTGCGCCTGCATGAACTTCAGCGGGCCGCAGATCCACACATCGGTTCCTTCGCGGTCCCAGGCCGGCAGGCGCGCCACGTCCATGCGGCCGGCCAGCACGCCGGCTTCGCCATTCACCTCTTCATAAAAAGTCGCCACGTGCAGGTTCGGCATCGCGGCCTGGGCGGCGGCGACGTCGCTTTGCAGCGCATGGTGGCGCGCGTCGCGCGCGGCGTGGGCGAAGATCACCTGGCGCTGCGGGTTGACCAGCGCGATCCGGTTCAGTGCCGACACCATCGGCGTGATGCCGACACCGGCCGACAGCAGCACGATCGGCGTGTCGGACTCGGTATCGGGCGTGAATTCGCCGAACGGGTGGGTCACCTGCAGCACGCTGCCCGGCTGCACGTTGGCATGGATCCAGTTCGACACTTCGCCGGCCGGCGTGGCCTCTTGCGCGTCTTCTCGCTTGACCGAGATGCGCAGGCTGTCCTTGCCGGCAGCATCGGACAGGCTGTACTGGCGCAGCTGGTGGCGCCCGCCCGGCAGGTCGACCGCGACGCTGACGTACTGGCCGGCCTGGAATGGCGGCAGGGGTTTATCGTCCGCCGGGACGAAGCGGATCGACAGCACGTTGTCGCTCTCGCGCGTGACTTCCGTGACGCGCATCGGACGGGTTTCGCCCGGCTCCACGCCGGCAGTGCTGTACATCTCGGCTTCGGCCGAAATCAGGAGGTTGGCCAGCGAGTTGTAGGCTTCGGCCCAGGCGTCGATCAGCGGTTTCGTTGCTGCCTCGCCCAGCGTGGCGGAAATGGCCGCCAGCAGGTGCCGGCCGACGATCGGGTAGTGCTCGGCGCGGATGCCGACCGAGACGTGCTTGTGCACGATGCGCTTGACCACCGGCCCCAGCGCTTCCGGCGTCCCGATGTTCGCCGCGTAGGCGAACACCGCCGACGCCAGCGACTGCTGCTGCGCGCCGCGCGCCTGGTTGCCCATGTTGAACAGGCGCGTCAGCTCCGGGTGCTCGCCCAGCATGTTCTTGTAGAAGAGGGTGGTGATGGCGAGACCGTGTTCGCGCAGGACGGGGACGCTGGCATCGATGTAGGGACGGGAAGCGGCGGAGATCATCGTGTATTCCTCAGTTCTTGCATTTGAAATGCAACTTTAAGCTTCAAAAAAACGCCTGCACCTGGCAAGCGGGGTTGGTTCAAAATTACAGTGCGGCCATGGTGCCGCCGTACCGCGTGGGGACAAGTCCCCACCCTACAACGGCAAAGACGAGTTTCCAGCGCCACTCCAGAACATCTTGTGCATGCGTACGATCTGCTCGCCGGTATTGCCTTCGGTGATACGGGCCAGCGTGTAGCGGTCCATCTCCTGGTAGAAGGCGCGCATGCCGGCGCGCAGTACGCCGCGCAACTGGCAGTCCAGGCTCAGGGCGCATTGCGTGCCCTCGCAGTCGACCAGCTCGTCGTCGCCTTCGAGCTCGCGCAACACCTGGCCGATGGTCAGCACCTGCGGATCGGCGGCCAGGCGCAGGCCGCCGTTGCGTCCGCGCATCGCACGGACCCAGCCGGCGCGGGCCAGGTGGCCGACCACCTTCACCAGGTGGTTCAGCGGCAGGTCGAACTGCGTGGCGATCTCCGCGACCGTCACCGGATGCGGCCGTTCGCCGGCGCGCTCGAGGTAGATCAGCACGCGCAGGCCGATGTCGGAAAAGCGGGTCAGGCGCATCGGATATGTTCTGTGAGTAACGGAAATATTCTAGCGCACAAATAAGCATTTGTGATGCATATTTTGAGAAAACTATTTTCTCAAGGACAGCAGAACGGCCCTATAATCGCGAACTTTGGCTGTCCTTCTGTGCTCAGCCATTTTTCAATTTATAGCGCCTAAGAAAATCTCCAGGGTAAGGGATGCGGCCGCCCGACGCAGCGTCGAAGACAGTACGCTTGTACGGCGAGACGATGCAACGCAGCCATGGAGGTTTTGTTAGGCGCTCTTTGCACGACCAAAGGACACTTCGTGAATCTGACACTGGGCCAGAAGCTGTTTCGTACCAAATCGGCTGAACGCGCGCACGACGACAGCCACGCCCACGGCGGCACGCTGACGCGCTCGCTGGGCCTGTTTCCGCTGACGATGATCGGCGTCGGCGCCACCGTCGGCACCGGCATCTTCTTCACGATGGTCGAAGCGGTGCCGAAGGCCGGCCCCGCCGTGATCCTGTCGTTCCTGATCGCCGCGCTGACCGCCGGCCTGACCGCGCTCTGCTATGCCGAGCTGGCCGGGCGCGTGCCGGCTTCCGGCTCCTCCTACTCCTTCGCCTACGCCACCGTCGGCGAATTCGCCGCCTTCATCGTCGCGGCCTGCCTGCTGCTCGAATACGGGCTGGCCGGCAGCGCGGTGGCGATCGGCTGGTCCGACTACCTGAACAACTTCCTGCAGAATGCCTTCGGCTGGCAGATCCCGGAACACCTGCGCTCGCCGATGTTCGTGTCCGATCACAGCAACCTGAGCGTGCACGCCGGGAATTTCAACCTGCCGCCGGTGCTGCTGGTGGCCATGTGCTGCATCCTGCTGATACGCGGCGCCAAGGAGTCGGCGACCACGAACGCGGTCATGGTGGTGATCAAGCTGGCGATCCTGGCCTTCTTCGCCGCCATCGCCTTTACCGGCTTCGACGCCAACAACTTCACGCCCTTCTTCAACCAGGACGCCAGCAAGGGCTTCGCCGGCATGGCCGGCGTGACCGCCGCCGCCGGCACCGTGTTCTTCTCCTTCATCGGCCTGGACACCATCGCCACCGCCGGCGAAGAAGTGAAGGACCCGCGCCGCAACGTGCCGATCGGGATCCTCGCGGCCCTGGTCATCGTCACCGTCTTCTACCTGCTGGTGGCGCTGGCGGCGATGGGCGCCCAGCCGGCCCACATGTTCGAGGGCCAGCAGGCCGGCCTGTCGGTGATCCTGCAGAACGTCACCGGCAAGGCCTGGCCGGCGCTGGTGCTGTCGGCCGGCGCCGTGGTCTCGGTGTTCTCGGTGACCCTGGTGACGATCTACGGCCAGACGCGCATCCTGTACGCCATCAGCCGCGACGGCCTGATCCCGAAGACCTTCCAGAAGGTCAATCCGCGCACCGGCTCGCCGGTGTCGAACACCCTGATCGTCTGCCTGGTGGTCGGCCTGATCGCCGGCCTGGTCGATGCCACCTTCCTGTGGGACATGGTCAGCATGGGCACGCTGACGGCCTTCATCGTGGTCTCGATCGCCGTCCCCGTGATCCGCGCCAAGCAGGGCCCGAACGCCGAGCATGGCTTCAAGGTGCCCTTCGGTCCCTACGTGATCCCGGGCCTGTCGATCGCCGCCTGCCTGTACATCATGAAGGACCTGCCGCCGGCGACCTACCGCGTGTTCATCATCTGGATGGTAGCTGCGGTCGCGACCTACTTCCTGTACAGCGTGCGGCACAGCCGCTTGAACAAGAAGGGCTGACCGCCTTCACGCGCATGAACAAGAACGCCGCTTTCACAGCGGCGTTTTTTATTGCGGCTCGTAGGGTGGGCACGCCGTGCCCACGCATTTCGCACGTGTCCGCCAGTCACATGCGGCGATGTGTCGCCCGCACAGTATGCGATGGACGCAATGCGGGTCGGGATTGGCGTTAGCGGGCGATCGGTTTCGGCCAACCCTGAAAGGATGCGCACGTAGCGCGTGGGCACGGCGTGCCCACCCTACGACAGAACAAGGTCGCGACGGCTATTATTTTTGTGCTTCGCGCGCCAGCGGCCGCACGTAATTCAGCAGGCTGACCAGGGTCTTGCCCGGCTCCTCCCACGGCACCATGTGCGCCGAGTGCTCGAACCACACGGCCTGCTTCGATGGCGCCTTCACCTGCGCCAGCCAGTCGACGGTCGGTTGCGTGGGCGTCGTGTAGTCGTGCCGGCCGAGGAACATCACGACCGGGATCGGGAAGGTCTTCACCTGCGAATAATCGACCTGCACGAATTCCGGCAACAGGCGCCCGAGCGTGAGCAGGCTGCCCTGGTCGATGGCCTTCACTTGCGCCGCGTCGTAGTCGGGCGAGAGCAGCGGGCCGGCAAAATAATAGGTGGAGGTGCTGCGATAGGCGCTCAGGCCGCCGTAGTGTTGCGGCCATTTTCTCGCCACGACGATGCGCTCGCGCGTGATGGGTTGGTCGCCGGGGTAGGGCGCGATTGACTGCAGCTCCTTCATCGCCTCTTCGTTCTTGTGCAGTTTCGCCTGCGCCAGCGCATATTCGTAGCTGATGCGCTCGTTCTCGCGGGTGCTGATCACCTGGCCGATGCCGACATAGGCGTGGAACAGGTCGGGGCGCTTCAGGGCGGCGCCCATGCCGACGATGGTGCCCCAGCTATGGCCCATCAGGACCAGCTTGCGCTTGCCGTAGCGCTTGCGGATGTGCTCCGCGACCTCGATCGCGTCGTCGACGTAGCGCGCGATGCGGATCGTCGGCGCGACGGCGTCCGGATCGGTTTCGCCGTAGGTCTTGCCGGCGCCGCGCTGGTCCCAGTTCACCACCGTGAAGTATTCCTCGATCGGACGCTGGAACTGCCACATGGTCGGCGTCACCGGCGCGGCCGGGCCGCCGTGCACGAACAGGATGATCGGATTGCCGCGGTCCTGGCCGCGCACGTTGAGCCACTGGTCGATGCCGCCGATCCGGGTCTTGTACGATTCCTGGATGCCGTTGGGCGCGGAGATGCGTTGCAGGTCCTCGACCGCGGCGCGCGCGCGCGCATGGTTCTTGGCGTCGGGCGTTTCCTGGGCCGTGGCGCTGGACAGGCCGGCCAGTGCGAAGCAGAGCAGCAATGCGTTCTTCATGTGGTCTCCGTGACATGGGATCAGACGAGCGCACAGCATAACGCCGCGCCGCGCTTGCCTGAACACGGCGGCGACCAATTTCCGGATCGATGGGATGAACGGTTGCCGGCGCGCGACGGCGGCGGGTGCAACGACAAGCTGGCAGCAGAAACCACGCGCCTTGCGGCATTCGTGGTCTCAAAGAAGGCCAGCTGAATGCAGCGCTCAGTCGCGCTGCTGCCGCGTCGACAGCGCCACGACCGCGGTGCCGGCGGCGACGATCAGCGCGTCTTCGATCAGCCCGCTCGGGGTCTGGCCGATGGCGGCCATGGCGCGCTTGCGGCCGGCCAGCGTCAGGTAGGCGAGCGGCACGGCGGTGGCGACCGCGGCCACGGCCCCCTCGCGCTCGCGCCCGCGCGGCGCCAGGGCGGCGCCGGCGATCCCGGCGCTCATCACGCGCGCCAGCAGGCCGAGGAAGACCGTGCGGTCGGGTGCGGTCTTCATCTTGTCGCCCACCAGTTCTCCGGCGCCCATGGCCAGGGCGCCGTACTTGAACAGCGGGCGGTCGAGCAGGAACAGTTCGCCGGGCGTCTTTCGGTCGGCAAGGCGTGCGGTGGCGATGGTGGCCATCGGCGTCATCGAGCGGGCGCTGGCAACGGCGCCGATCAGGATGGAAGGAAGCAGGTCGCGCAAGTTCATCGGTGTTTTTCCTATATAAATGAGTGGTGATGGATCCTTTCGACAGTGGTTCGAATTTACGGCAGCGGCGCAGATCGTGTCGCCACCATGGCTGAGTGCGGTTGCAGACATGAAAAAAGCCACGCGCCTTGCGGCAGCGTGGCTTTGCTTCAATGAGCGGCCAGGATTACAGCACGTTCATTTCCTTCAGCAGGTTGTCGGCCTTGTCGACGTGCTTCATGTTCCACAGGATGTAGCGGACGTCGACCTGGATGTCGCGGGTGTTGGCGGCATTGAAGTCCCAGTCCGAAATGATCGAGTCCAGGGTGCCATCAAAAGCCAGGCCGATCAGCTCGCCGCGCTTGTTCAGCGCTGCGGAACCCGAGTTGCCGCCGGTGATGTCCAGCGTTGCCAGGTAGTTGACCGGGACGCTCTTCAGGACCGGGTCGACGTACTTGCCGAAGTCCTTGGCCTTGATCGCTGCCAGCTGGGCGGCCGGGGCGTTGAACTCGCCTTCGCCGGTGTGCTTCGCGACCACGCCCTTGACGGTGGTGAACGCGGTCCAGGAACCGGTGCCGTCGGCGCCATGGTCGCGGCCCATGATCTTGCCGAAGGTCACGCGCAGGGTGCTGTTGGCGTCCGGGTAGACGGCCTGGCCCTTGCTGTTCATGTAGGCGATCTTGGCCTTCATGTAGCCCGAGTAGGCTTTCTGGATCTTACCGGCGAGCTCTTCCTCTTTAGCCTCGTCCTTCATGTCGGCGTCGTACATGGCGACCGCTGCCTTGATGAAGCTGTCGTTGCTGGCCTTGAATTCGGCCGGCGACTTCTTCAGCCAGGCGGTGCGCTCTTCCTTGTTGGCCAGCTTGGAACCGGCGTAGGCCTTGTCCAGGGCGGCCTTCAGCTCGTCCTGGCTCATGCCCGCACGCAGCCCAAGGGCGTCGTTGAAGGCCTTGTCCTGCTCGGCGGCCGGCTGGGCCAGGTACTTGGCGAGGAAGTTCATGACCAGGGCCTTGTCGACCTTCTCGTCATAGGTGCGGTCCTGGCCGGTGATGACCGAGGTCAGGCGCGCCATGTCGCGTTCCTGGTAGCCCGATTTGCGCTGGGCATCCGGCTTGGTGCGCTCGTTGGCCAGGCGGTACAGGCTGCGTGCCGAGCTCAGGAAGCGCGGCTGGGCGTAGCCCAGGTAGAAGCCCTGCTTGGTGTGGGCGTCGCGCTCGGCGATCAGCTTCTCGGCGGCCTCGATGTCGGCGCCGAACTGCTTCTTGCGGGCGGCGTCGGCGTTGACCCAGGCCTTCATTGCGGCGTGCTCGGCGGTCTTGCGTG
The DNA here is from genome assembly GCF_042647645.1 of Massilia haematophila. Lineage (NCBI taxonomy): Bacteria > Pseudomonadati > Pseudomonadota > Betaproteobacteria > Burkholderiales > Oxalobacteraceae > Massilia > Massilia haematophila. The sequence goes on from NZ_JBHRVV010000001.1 coordinate 4,603,055, forward strand.
CCAGGAAGTCGCTGTTCTCGTACGAGGTCAGCATGCCCTTGCGGTTCTTGTAGTAGTTGTTCACGCCCGCGATCTGGCCGGCGTACTTCAGCTTGGCGGCCGGGTCGTTCTTGGTCTCGCGTTCGATGATGGCCAGCACTTCACCCGAAGCCTGGACGAAGGCCGGGTAGTTCCAGTCGAAGGTGTACTGTACTTCCGACGGCAGGCGGTGGCGGTTGGTGCGGCCCGGGTAGCCGGCGACCATGATGAAATCGCCTTCCTTCGAGCCTTCGGTGGCGACCTTCAGGAAGTGCTTCGGCACGTAAGGCACGTTGTCGGCGGCGTAGTCGGCGGCCTTGCCGTCCTTCGAGACGTAGGCGCGGTAGAAGCCGTAGTCGCCGGTGTGGCGCGGCCACATCCAGTTGTCGGTGTCGCCACCGAACTTGCCGACGCCGGCCGGCGGCGCGTGCACCAGGCGCACGTCGCGGATTTCCAGTTGCTTCAGGCGGTAGAACTCGAGGCCGCCGTAGTAGCTCGGCACGGTGCAGCGGTAGCCCGGGGTCTTCTCGCAGGCGGCGACCATTTCCTTCTGATTCTTTTCGATCGCGTCGATGCGAGCCTTGCCGGTCAGCTTGGCGACTTTCTTGTCGATGATCTGGTCGGTGACGTTGGTCACTTCCTCGGTCACGAAGACGCGGCTGCCCGGGGCGGCCGGCACTTCCTCGGCGAACGTCTTGGCCAGGAAGCCGTTGGCCAGCAGGTCGCGCTCGGGCGTCGAGTTGACGGCGACGCTGTTGTAGACGCAGTGGTGGTTGGTGATGACCAGGCCCTGCGGCGAAACGAAGGAGGCCGAGCAGCCGCCCAGGCTCACGACGGCGCCCATCGGGAATTCGGTCAGCTGGGTCAGGGTGTTCGGGTCCAGCTCCAGGCCGGCGGCTTTCAGTTGCTGGGCTACTTGTGGCAGCTGCTGCGGCATCCACATGCCTTCGTCCGCTTGTGCGGCGAAGCTGGTCAGGATGGCGAGCGAGAGAAGGGTCTTTTTCATTCGCGTGTGTCAGGGATGGTTGTCGGATGCGTCGGGCTCCGCGGAGCAACCCGGAGTATGGATACTCTACGGCTGGCTCGTCAACCACTAATTGCCTGTCAAGACACGCGATGATTCAGGAGACGACTACAGCTGCGCTCCCAGCAGCGAAGCCGCTTCGCCGGCCAGTTTCTCGGTCCATGGACGGTCCTGCCAGGCCTGGAGGCTGATCGGCCGCGCGCGTTTCCAGTCGTCTTCGAAGATATCCCGCTGGGCCCGTGCGAAGGCCGGGTCGAGCAGGTTCAGGTTGGCCTCGTCGTTGATGCTGAACGAGCGGTTGTCGAAGTTGGTCGAACCGACCGAGACCATCATGTCGTCGACGATCAGCGCTTTCACGTGGTACATGGTCGGCTGGTATTCGGCGATCTTGATGCCGGCCTCGAGCAGGGGACCCCAGCGCTCGCGCGAAGCGATGCGCACCACGTCGGAATCGATTTCCTTGCCGGGCGTAATGATGCGGACGTCGACGCCGCGCTTGGCGGCCGCGACCAAGGCGCGCATCGCCAGCTCGTCCGGCACGAAATACGAGGCCGACAGCAGGATCGACTGGCGCGCGGCGGTGATCGCCATCAGGTACATCAGGTGCATGCTGGCGCTGCCGCCGGTGGGCGAGCTCGAGAACATCTGGGCGGGAATGTCGCCTTTGGGCGCGAGCGGCGGGAAGTAATCGGGGCCGTCGAGGACGGTGCCGGTCGCTTTTGTCCAGTTGTCGGTGAACACGGCCTGCATCTGGCCGACCACCGGGCCTTCCACGCGGAAATGGGTGTCGCGCCAGTGTTCTTCGTCCTGGGCATTGCCGCGCCACTGGTCGGCGATGCCAACGCCGCCCGTGAAGCCGACCTGGCCATCGACGATCAGCAACTTGCGGTGGGTGCGGTTGTTCAGGCGCGCCAGCTTCCACCAGGCCGGCTTGTGGTAGCGCTGCAATTGCACGCCGGCGTCGCGCATCGCCTGCATCGAGTCGTCGTCCATCTTGATGCTGCCGATGAAGTCGAGCATCAGGTGGACCTTGACGCCGGCGCGCGCGCGCTCGGCCAGCGCTTCGGAAAATTCGTGGCCGATGCTGCCGGACCAGTAGATATAGGTTTCGAAGGTGATGCTGGTCTTCGCGGCGCGGATCGCGTCCAGCATGGCCGGGAAGATCTGGTCGCCGTTGAGCAGCACCTCGACCTTGTTGCCCTCGATGATGGGCGGCCCCAGCAGTACGCCCATCGAGCGCCGGAATTGGGCGTCGTGGATGTCGTACTGGCGCGTCAACTGGGTCTCGATTTGTTTCTCGCTCGGCATGAAGTTTAGGGCGAGAAAGCCGGCCAGCAAGGTGACGATGCTGGTGATCAAGATAATGACGAGGGTCCTGGCGCGCATGCGATATTCCAAACGAAAAAAAACCAACGCATGAAAGCGTTGGTTTTATCAGGGGCTTTCCAAACTTCTTATTAACGAACGCGGCCGCGGCGCAGCAGGTTCACGATGGCCAGCAGGATGACGGCGCCCAGGAAGGAAACCAGCAGCGACGAGACACTGAAGTCATCGGAATTGATGGTGCCCGTACCAAACAGCGGGGAGAGCAGCCAGCCGCCCAGGAAGGCGCCAACGATACCAACCACGACGTTCAGGATCATGCCTTGCTCAGCATCGGTTTTCATGACCATGCTGGCGAGCCAACCCAGGATACCACCGACAACGATCCAAATGATGAATAGCATTTTGATTCCTCCTCATAGTGAAAAAACTACCCCAGGCCAATTGATTGCCGTGGCCATGTGAAAAAGTCTACGTAGGCCAGCCATAGCGGGTCGGTGCGGCAAGTAACGTTAGACGACGAATTACGCCGCCGCGTTCCAACACCTTGTTTTTTCAGGATTTTTCTTTCCTTTTGGAATGTCTCGAAGTGAGTGCGTCAGCGAACAGAAGCATATGGCTGGGCAGGCATATTGTTCGTGAACTGGCAACGACCACGTTGCAGAGCCCACTGCATCACGAACCTTGAAAGGATCCATCATGAGCTACGACACGACGAACAACCAGCAGTCGCGCATGGTCACCGGCCTGTTCCCCGATCGCGCCAGCGCCGAGCGCGCCTACGGCTCGATTTCCGACCGCGGTTATGGCCGCGACGACGTCAACCTGATGATGTCGGATTCGACCCGCAAGACCCACTTCGGCGACACCGATACCGAACTGGGCAGCAAAGCGGCCGAAGGCGCCGGCATCGGCGCGGGCATTGGCGGCACCATCGGCGCCGTGCTGGCTGGTATCGCCGCAGTCGGCACCACGCTGGTCCTGCCGGGCGTTGGCCTGGTGGTGGCCGGTCCCCTGGCAGCGGCCCTGGCCGGCGCCGGCGCGGGCGGCATCACCGGCGGCCTGATCGGCGCACTGATCGGCGCCGGCATTCCGGAAGAGCGCGCCAAGCACTATGAAGAAGGCATCAAGAACGGCGGCATCCTGATGGGCGTGAACGCCCGTTCGGACGACGACGCGGCCCACATCCACCGCTCGTGGACCGAAAGCGGCGGCTCGCACGTGATCGGCACCGGCGTCGGCGCCGTCGGCGGTGCGCTGGCCGGCGCCGGTATCGGCGCTGCTGCCGGTCCGGTCGGCATGGCCGCGGGCGCCGCGATCGGCGCCGTCACCGGCGGCATGGCCGGCAAGGGCGTGGGCGAAGTGGTCAACCCGAAAGCGGGTGACGACCTGCCTGAACACCACCTGGCCAAGGGCGTGGGCGCCGGCACCGGCGCCGCCTTGGGCGCTGCCGCAGGCACCGTCGCCGGCCCGATCGGCATGGCGGCTGGCGCCGTGGTCGGCGGCCTGGCAGGCGGCGCAGCCGGCAAGGGTGCCGGCGAAGTGGTGAACCCGAAAGCGGGCGACGAACTGCACGACCATAACCTGGCGCAAGGCGTCGGCGGCATGGGCGGCGCGGCGGCCGGCGCCTCGGTGGGCGCGGTCGGCGGCCCGGTCGGCATGGCCGCCGGCGCCGTGATCGGCGGCCTGGCGGGCGGCGCAGTGGGCAAGGGCGCGGGCGAAGTCGTCAACTCGAAGCCGGGCGACGAGCTGCACGACCATAACCTGGCCAAGGGTGTCGGCGCCGGCGGCGGCGCCGCGGCAGGCGCCTCGATCGGCGCCGTCGGCGGCCCGATCGGCGCAGTCGTGGGTGCGGGCGTGGGCGCCGCGGTCGGCGGCATGGCCGGCAAGGGCGTCGGCGGCATGGTCAATCCGGCGCACGAGGATGCCTACTGGCGCGACAACTACCAGACCCAGTCGCACTACACCCCGGGCTACACCTACGACGACTACCAGCCGGCCTACGCGCTGGGCTACAACGCCAAGAGCCGCTATCCGGGCAGCTACGATACCAACGAGCGCTACCTGTCGGACGAGTGGGAAACCACGAAAGGCCGTTCGCGCCTGTCGTGGGACCAGGCCAAGGTCGCCAGCCGCGCGGCCTGGGACAAGGTCGAGCGCGCGATTCCGGGTGATTCGGACCGCGACGGCAAGTAATCGGTTCGTGATGTAGAAAAGCCCCGCTGCCTGACGGTAGCGGGGCTTTTTCTTTGCCGATTGGACGATTGCGTTTCCGATAGGCGTAGGGTGGGCACTTGTGCCCACGCGGTGATAGCTGGCGGAAAGATCAACGTGGCCGATATCGAAGCCGGTAACGATCCCCGCGTGGGCAGCGCAGCTGCCCACCCTACGTTTTATTGCTTGACTGCCTCGACCTGGATCGCCAGCTTCACTTCCGGCGAGAAACGCGGCAGGCCGAAGTTGACGCCGAAGTCGCTGCGCTGGAAGGTCGCCGAGGCGTCGGCGCCGCAGACTTCGCGCTTGAGCATCGGGTGGTCGATGCACTTGAACTTGTTGATGGTCAGGGTCAGCGGCTTGGTCACGCCGTGCAGGGTGAACTGGCCCTCGACGGCAACCGGGGTGTCGCCGTTGAAGCGGATCTTGTTGCCTTTGAAGGTGGCGGTCGGGAACTGGGCGACGTCGAAGATGTCAGGCTTGCGCGCGTGTTCGTTCATCTTTTCGTGGCCGAAGTCGACGCTGTTCATGTCGACCGTGATGTCGACGCTGCCGGTCTTCGCCGCGCGGTCGAGCACGATGGTGCCGTCGGTCTTGGTGAACTTGCCGCGCCAGACAGAGATGCCCATGTGGTCGGCTTCGAAGCTCGGGTAGGTGTGGCCCGGGTCGATCTTGTAGGTATCGGCGGCGGCGAAGGCGAAGCTGGCGCTGGTGGCCAGCGTGGCAGCGATCAGGCACTTGAGTTTCATTGGTTACGTTCCCTGGTTGGTTGGCTTACTGGTTCAATCTGGTTGGTTCAGCTTACTGACCCGCGGTGACGCGGAACTTGATGACAACTTCGTCGGCGACCATGCTCGTGTCCTTCCACTCGCCTTCGCCGATATTGAAAGCCAGTCGCTTGATCGGCAACTGACCCTCGAAAACCTGTTGCTTGCCTTGCGCCTTCACCGTCAGCGGGAAGGCGACGTCGGCGGTCTTGCCCTTGATGGTCAGCTTGCCGACGACGTTCAGCTTGCCGGCGCCGGCCGGCTTGATCGACGTGGAAACGAAGCTCGCTTTCGGGAATTGCGCCGTATTGAACCACTCCTTCTTGGCGACCTCGCGGTTGTATTCGGCATCGCCCAGGTCCATGCTGGCGGTGGCGATGTCGACCGCTGCTTTCGACGCTTCCGGCTTCGCCGCATCGTAGTCGATCTGGGCGGTAAACGTCTTGAACTTCGCTTCGACCGGCACGTTCATCTGCTTGAACACGGCCGAGACGCTGCTGTGCGCCGCGTCGGTCTTGAGCGGGGCGGCGTGGGCGGCGGTGGCGGCGAGCACGGCGGCGGCCAGCAGGACGCGGATGGGTTTCATCGGTTACTCCTTATTCGGAACGCATTTTGAAGAGAAAGGCAGCATACGCTGCATCACGCCGTCGCGGTCAAGCAGCAGGTGCTTGAATGCGGCCAGCACGTGAAAGGCGACCAGGGCCGCCAGCAGCATGTTGAGCCAGTAGTGCAGGGCGCCGAGCACCGGTTTCAGGGCCTGGTCGGCCTCGATCAGCACCGGCAGCGAAACCACGCCGAACCAGACCACCGGCACGCCGGCCGCCAGGCTGTAGAAATAGCCGGACAGGGGCACGGCGAACATTAGTACGTAGAGCAGGCCGTGCAGCGCGTGCGCGGCGCTGCGCTGCCAGGCCGGCATCGTGTCCGGGTAGGCCGGCGGGCGCGAACGCAGGCGCCACAGCAGGCGCAGCGCGGCCAGCGCCAGCACCGTCACGCCTGCCCATTTGTGCCAGGAAAAGTAGCGCAGCTTGGTCGGGGTCAGGCCGGGAATGTCGGTCATCACCAGGCCGAGCGTGAACGTGCCGACGATCAGCACGGCGATCAGCCAGTGCAGGGCAATGGCGACGGAAGAGTAACGCTGCATGGTGGATAGTTTGGGTTAGTACTTGTTAGAAGAAAACTATAACAAAAAAGCCTTGCAGGTGCTGGAAAAGCGACTATTTCTTTCTGTACACTATCATGGATTGTTAAACGTGCACAGCCGCAGAGCGCCGGAATGTAAAATCGATCCAGGCGTAAAGTCATGATTAAAAGCGCGCTCTACAACGCGGCCCTGTCGCATCGTGTTAAAGGAAGCTATGCAAGACCCATTGCCCACCTTGCGTCTACGCGCGCTGGCCGTCCTGACCGTGGTGGCGCTGGGCGCCGCCGCACCGGCCGCCGCCCAGTCGGGAAACACCGCTTCCGATAGCGGCCAGCTCCAGGCCGAATTCGCCGACCTGTCGATCGAAGAACTGGCCAACATCCAGATCACTTCTGTGTCGAAAAGGCCCGAGCGCCTGCTCGACGCGCCGGCCTCGGTATTCGTGATCACGGCCGAGGACATCCGCCGCGCCGGCGCCGCCAGCCTGCCCGAAGCCCTGCGTCTCGCGCCCAACCTGCAGGTGGCGCAAGTCAACGGCGCCAGCTACGCCATCACCGCGCGCGGCCTGAACGGCGGCGGCAACAGCGCGCCGAACAAACTGCTGGTGCTGATCGACGGCCGCTCGGTGTACACGCCGCTGTTTTCCGGCGTGTTCTGGGACGTGCAGGACGTCATGCTCGAAGACATCGACCGCATCGAAGTGATCAGCGGCCCGGGCGGCACCCTGTGGGGCGTGAACGCGGTCAACGGCGTCATCAACATCACCACGCGCTCGGCGCGCGACACGCAAGGCAGCCTGGCCGTGCTGCGCGGCGCCAGCAACGGCGCCGACCTCGCGTTCCGCCAGGGCGGCCGCAGCGGCGAGGGCAGCTGGCGCGTGTACGGCAAGGCCCGGGGGCGCGGGCACACGGAATTGGCCAGCGGCGCGCCGATCGACGACGGCTGGCATGCCGCCCAGGTCGGCGTGCGCGCCGATTGGGAGCGCGGCGCCGACCGCTTCAGCTTCATCGGCAACGCCAACCGCGGTATCTTCGAGCAGCCGGCGCCCGGCGCGATCGCCGTGTCGGGAACGGATCCCGGCCTGGGTAGGATCGATACCCGCGGCCTGAACCTGACCGGCGAATGGGTGCACACGCTCGAGGGCGGCGGCAAGGTCGACGTGCAGCTCTACTACGATTACACGCGGCGCGAAGTGCCGCCGATCTTCACCCAGTCGCTCGACATCGTCGACCTGCAGGTGCAGCACACGCTCGCCCCCATCGGCGTGCACAGCCTGGCCTGGGGCGCGAACGCCCGCTACAGCTGGGACCGGACGGAAAGCAGCCAGTACGTCGCCTTCCTGCCCGAACGCCTGAACCAGGCCTGGCTCAGCCTGTTCGCACAGGACGAGATCGCGCTCACGCCGACCCTGCGCGCCACCGTCGGCGCCCGCGTCGAGCGCAACCCCTACACCGGCGCCGAGTTCCTGCCGAGCGTGCGCCTGTCGTGGAGCGCGGCGCCGGACCACGCGTTCTGGGCCGCGGCCTCGCGCGCGGTGCGGGCGCCCTCGCGCGTCGACGCCGACACCTATATTCCCGGCCGCCCGCCCTACATCCTCGCTGGCGGAGACACGGTGCGTTCGGAAGTGGCCAAGGTCTTCGAGCTGGGCTACCGCGGCCAGCCGCTGCCGCGCCTGTCGTACTCGGCAACGCTGTTCTACAACGACTACGCGCACCTGCGCACGCAGGAGCTGGCGCCGAGCCGGACGGCGGTGAGCTTCGCCAACCTGATGGACGGGCATGCGCTCGGTGTCGAGATATGGGGCAGCTTCCAGGCGACCAAGGCCTGGCGCCTGTCCGGCGGCTTGACGGCGCTGCGCGAGCGGCTGCGCCTGAAGGCCGGCAGCAACGACGTCGGCGGACTGCAGCGGGTTGGGCTGGACCCGTCGCACGTCTGGCAGCTGCGCTCGAACTACAGCATCGACGCCACGCGCGAGTTCGAGGTGGCGCTGCGCAAGGTCGACGACCTCGACAGCCCGGCCGTGCCGGGTTATACGGCGCTCGATGCGCGCTTTGGCTGGCGGCTGCGGCCGAACCTCGAATTGTCGGTCGCGGGCAAGAACCTGAACGGCGATCATGCGGAGTATGGCGGCATTGCGACCCGCTCCGAGATCCCGCGCACGGTGGCGGTCAAGCTGGTGTGGACGAATTGATGGCGCCGCACCGCGGAAATATAGAAGTCGTAGGGTGGGCACCTGTGCCCACGCGGTGGAGCGTTGATTCAGTCGTGAGGCCGGTCATTCGAGGGGCGCGCGATTTCGGAAGCGTTTCGATACGCATGAGTGGTACCGCGTGGACACAGGTGTCCACCCTACAAAAAAACAGCCACAAACAAAAAGCCCGCATCATCGCTGACGCGGGCTTTTTTCAAGGCATCGGCAATCCTCAGATCGCCTTGGCCAGCTGGGCCGCCAGGCCGGTGTAGTTCGCCGGCGTCATCTGCAGCAGCAGGTCCTTGGCTTCCTGCGGTACCGCCAGCTTGCCGATGAACTCCTGCAGCGCTTCGCGGGTGATGCCCTTGCCGCGGGTGAGTTCCTTCAGCTGTTCGTACGGGTTCTCGATGCCGTAGCGGCGCATCACGGTCTGCACCGGCTCGGCCAGCACTTCCCAGCTCGCGTCCAGGTCCGCTTCCAGGCGGGCGGCATTGACTTCCAGCTTGTTCAGGCCGCGCAGGCAGCTGTCGTAGGCCAGCAGGGCGTAGCCGAAGCCGACGCCGATGTTGCGCAGCACGGTCGAATCGGTGAGGTCGCGCTGCATGCGCGAGACCGGCAGCTTCTCGGCCATGTGGCGCAGCATGGCGTTGGCCAGGCCCAGGTTGCCTTCCGAGTTCTCGAAGTCGATCGGGTTGACTTTATGCGGCATGGTCGACGAGCCGATCTCGCCGGCACGCAGTTTCTGCTTGAAGTAGCCCAGCGAGACATAGGTCCAGATGTCGCGGTTCAGGTCGAGCAGGATGGTGTTGGCGCGCGCGATGGCGTCGAACATCTCGGCCATGTAGTCGTGCGGCTCGATCTGGATGGTGTAGGGGTTGAAGGTCAAGCCCAGGCGGTTCTCGATCACGTCCTTCGAGAACGCCGGCCAGTCGAAGCCCGGATAGGCCGACAGGTGGGCGTTGTAGTTGCCGACCGCGCCGTTCATCTTGCCCAGGATCTCGACGTCGGCGATGCGCTGCACGGCGCGCCGCAGGCGTGCGACCACGTTGGCGAATTCCTTGCCCAGCGTGGTCGGGCTGGCGGTCTGGCCGTGGGTGCGCGAGAGCATCGGCAGCTCGGCGTTGACGTGGGCGATCTCGGTCAGCTTGGCGATGATCGCCTGCAGGGCCGGCAGCAGCACGGTGTCGCGCGCGGTCTTGAGCATCATGCCGTGGCTGGTGTTGTTGATGTCTTCCGAAGTGCAGCCGAAGTGGATGAACTCGGAGGCCGCGACCAGCTCCGGCACGTCTTTTACTTTTTCCTTGAGCCAGTACTCGACCGCCTTGACGTCGTGGTTGGTGACCGCCTCGATTTCCTTGATGCGCGCGGCGTCCGCTTCGTCGAAGCCGGCGGCCAGGTCGTCGAGGTGGGTGCTGGCTTCGACCGAGAACGGCTTGATCTCGTCGAAGCCAGCCTGGGCCAGGGCCTGCAGCCAGGCGATCTCGACCATCACACGATGGTGCATGAAGCCGGCTTCGGACAGGATCGGGCGCAGCTTGTCGGTCTTGGCGGCGTAGCGGCCGTCGAGCGGCGACAGGGCCGACAGGGAGGAAAGTGGGGCGGTAGCGGTCATGACGGGCGTCCGTGCAAAAACGCGGATTTTACCATTGGCGCGGCCAGGGACCCTTGTTGCGAACGCGGCAAACGCGCCCGGCGCGGCGGTTTTTTGGTACAAGGCCAATGTTATACTCTTATTAAAATCTCCTTTCCGAGCATCTATGAAACTCATCGGTTCGAATACCAGCCCGTATGTGCGCAAGGTGCGCGTCGTCATGGCCGAAAAAAAGCTCGACTACAGCTTCAAGCTCGAGAACGTCTGGTCCGCCGACACCCGGATCCTGCAGTCCAACCCGTTGGGCAAGGTGCCCTGCCTGCTGATGGAAGACGGCAGCGCGCTCTACGATTCGCGCGTGATCGCCGAATACCTCGACACCCTGACCCCGGTCTGCAAGCTGCTGCCGCCGAACGGGCGCGACCGCGCCGACGTCAAGGTCTGGGAAGCGCTGGCCGACGGCGTGCTCGATGCGGCCGTGCTGGTGCGCCTGGAAAAGACCCTGCGCCCGCAGGAGCAGCAGAGCGCGCAGTGGATAACACGCCAGCTCGGCAAGGTGAGCGCCGGCCTGCAGGTGATGTCCGACAAGCTCGGCGAGAACGCCTTCTGCATGGGCAAGAACTACAGCCTGGCCGACGTCGCCGTCGGCTGCGCGCTCGGCTGGCTGAGCTTCCGCTTCCCCGACATCGACTGGCGCGGCGCGCACCCCAACCTGGCCCGTCTGCACGACAAGCTCGCCGAGCGCGCGTCCTTCAAGGACACCGTGCCGCTCGAAGGCTGAACCTTGGCCGCGCGTGACATGAAAGCCGACACCACGGCCGGCACCACGGTCGTCTTCGGCGAAGCGCTGGTCGACGACTTCGCCACCGAGCAGGTGGTCGGCGGCGCGCCCTTCAACGTCGCGCGCCACCTGGCGGCCTTCATGGCGCCCAGCCTGATGATCACCCGCGTCGGCGAGGATCGCAATGGCGAGAGCGTGCGCGCCGAATTCGAGCGCTTCGCGATGTCGCAGGCCGGCCTGCAGCGCGACGCGATCGAGGAGACCGGCCGCGTGCTGGTCGAGCGCACCCCGAAGGGGCACCGCTTCGTGATCGTGCCGAACCAGGCCTACGACTACATCGAGCGCGAGGCGGCGTTGAAGGCCCTGGCCGGCGTCACGCCAGCGGCCATCTACTTCGGCACCCTGGCCCAGCGCAACGAGCGTGCGCGCGGCATCCTGCAGGCGCTGCTCGGGGCAGCGGGCACGCAGGCCATCCGCTTCCTCGACCTCAACCTGCGCGACGGCCAGGTCGGCGAACGCACCGTGTTCCACGCGTTACACGCGGCCGACATCGCCAAGGTCAACGAGGAAGAACTGCAGGCGCTGTTCAGCTGGTATTTCCAGCTCGGTCCCGACGACCCGCCCATGGCCGCCGACGAAACCCGCTCGGCCTGCGCCGGCCTGGTGCAGATGTTCGGCCTGCAGGCGCTGATCGTCACCCTGGGGCACCGCGGCTCGGTCTATTTCGGCCGCGACGGCAGCGCCATCGACACCCGCGACACGCCGGCGCCGCCCTTCGTCATCGACACCGTGGGGGCGGGCGACGCTTTTTCGGCGATCTTCCTGCTGGGGCGCATGCGCGGCTGGCCGCTCGAGGCGACGCTGGCGCGCGCCAACGAATTCGCCGGCGCGATCTGCGCCATTCCCGGCGCCGTGCCGCGCGACCTGGGCTTCTACGACAAGTGGATGGCGCGCTGGCGGTGAGCCTTATCGCTCCTTGACGTAGGGTGGGCGCCCCTGTGCCCACGCGTGACGCTCGCATGGTGTTGGCGCATCAACGTGGACCAACACTGCTCATCGTTCACTACGGTTCAGAACCCGAAGCCTTCGCCCACGCCCAGCAGCGTCGCGATCCCCAGCCCCGCAAAAATCAGCGCCGCGATCCCGTGCACCAGCGTCAGCGGCACCTTGTTGGCGATGCGCTCGCCGAAATACACCGCCGGCACGTTGGCCAGCATCATGCCGAAGGTCGTGCCGGCCACGACCGCCACGATGTCCTGGTAGCGCGCCGCCAGCGCCACGGTGGCCACCTGCGTCTTGTCGCCCATCTCGGCGATGAAAAAGGAGAGGACGGTGGTGGCGAATACGCCGAACTTCGCCAGCGAGGCTTCGGTTTCGTCGACCTGGTCGGGAATCATCGTCCACACCGCCATGCCGAGGAAAGACAGGCCGAGCACCCAGCGCATCACCGAAGGCCCCAGCAGCTCGCTCACCAGCGCGCCGACGGCGGCGGCGAAGGCGTGGTTCAGCAGGGTGGCGACGAAGATGCCTGCGACGATGGGCAGCGGACGGCGAAAGCGGGTGGCGAGGAGGAAGGCCAGGAGTTGCGTCTTGTCGCCGATTTCAGCGAGACCGACGATGCCGGTGGCGACCAGGAAGGCATCCATAGGATGGTGCGGGCAAAGCGCGGATCATAGCAGAGTCGGCCCGGCGTAGGGTGGGTTCTCGAACCCACCGCTGCGGCGCCCGATCATCCGCTCCGTCGGTTTCGTACGGGGGTTCTCGAACCCACGCTGTACGACGCCCGCACACCACCGCCCCGGCCAGCGCTTTCACCCCCCGAATGAAAGTGCTATCCTGCTCAGCTGTCCTCCCCGGCGCCAGACCGGGCCGCTTCACCATCGACGAGACACCATGAAAACCACCTCCCTGCTGCGCGCCACCGCGTGCGCCATCCTCGGCACGTGGAGCGCGCATGCCTTCGCGCTCGACCCCCTCAGCTACGCCAACTACGACCAGGTTCGCACGCGCGCCCTGCACATGGACCTGAAGGCCGACTTCGCGAAGAAGACGCTGTCCGGCTACGCCGAGCTCTCCCTCGACTGGCTCGACAAGTCGGCGCGCACGCTCGACCTCGACACGCGCGAACTCACCATCGCGAAGATCGAGGCCCAGGACGCCAAGGGCCTTTGGTCCCCGGTGAAGTACACCCTGGACAAATTCGACGAGGAGAAGGGACAGGCGCTGCACGTGCATCTCGCCAGCCAGGCGCCCAAGGTGCGCATCCACTACCGCACCGCGCCCACCGCCAGCGCCCTGCAGTGGCTGACGCCGGCCCAGACCCTGTCCGGCAAGCGTCCCTTCATGTTCAGCCAGTCGCAGTCGATCAACGCGCGCTCCTGGGTGCCGGTGCAGGACACGCCGTCGGTACGCTTCACCTATACGGCGCGCATCGAGGCGCCCGAGGGCCTGCGCGTGGTGATGAGCGCCGACAACGACCCGAAGGCCACCGGCAAGGGTGGCTGGAAGTTCAACATGCCGCAGCCGATTCCATCCTACCTGCTGGCGATCGGCATCGGCGAGCTGGAAGCGCGCACCCTGGGCGGCCGCACCGGCGTCTACGCCGAACCGCAGCGCATCGAGGCCGCCGCCTATGAACTGGCCGACACCGAGAAGATGGTCGAAGCCGCCGAGTCGCTCTACGGCCCGTATCGCTGGGGGCGCTACGACATGCTGGTGCTGCCGCCTTCGTTCCCGATCGGCGGCATGGAAAACCCGCGCCTGACCTTCCTGACGCCGACCATGATCGCGGGCGACCGCAGCCTGGTCGACCTGATCGCCCACGAGCTGGCGCACAGCTGGTCGGGCAACCTGGTGACCAACGCCTCGTGGAAGCACTGGTGGCTGAACGAAGGTTTCACCACCTACGTCACCACGCGCATCCTCGAAGTCCTGTACGGCGAAGAAGTGGCGCTGATGAACCTGCAGCTCGAGCAGGAAGAGGCGATCGAGTCGCTGAAGGACATCCCGCCGGCGAAGCAGGCGCTGCTCACGCGCGACCCGGACAACGGATCCGCCACCTACACCGACGAAGGACTGGCCTATCCGAAGGGCGCCTGGTTCCTGCGCACCCTCGAAGAGCGTGCCGGCCGCGCCGTGTTCGATCCCTTCCTGCGCGGCTGGTTCGACGGCCATGCCTTCCAGAGCGTCACCACCGACCAGTTCGTGGCCTACCTGCGCACCAACCTGCTGGCCAAGCATCCGCAGGTGATGAGCGAGACCGAACTGGCCGAGTGGCTGCACGGCCCCGGCATCCCGGCCAGCGCGAAGTACGCGAAGTCGCAGCGCCTCAGCGCCCTCGACGCGACCACCGCCGCCTGGCTGAAAGGCGAGCTGCCGACCGTCAAGCTCGACACCAAGGGCTGGACGGCGGCTGAATGGATGAAGTTCCTGAACGATATCGACAACAAGACGGATGCCGCGCGCCTGAAGGAGCTCGACGCCGCCTTCGGCCTGGCGAAGACCGGCAACAAGGAGGTCGCGTTCCGCTTCTACCGCGCGGCCGTGCACGCCGGTTACCGCGACGTCCGCCCGCAGATGCAGGAGTTCTTGATGAGTGTCGGCCGCCAGAAGTTCGTGGTGCCGCTGTACACGGCGCTGCGTGCTAATACGGAAGATCGCGCCTGGGCGGAAACGGTCTATAAAGCGGCGCGCGAACGCTACCACCCGGAGACGCAGAGCAGCGTCGACAAGACGATGGCCAAACAGTAAAAAAGGACACCAGAGTGCAGAACATGAAACACCTCGCAGCCGCGATCCTGATCGCCTTTTCCGCCGCCGGCGCCTGCGCGTCGGCTACCGCGCAAACGGCGGTCGCGCCGCCGATCGCGCGCCCGGCCGCGTCAAACTACAACCTCGAACAGGACGTCAACCGCACCATGAAGGCCTTCGACGTGCCGGGCATCGCGATCGCCGTGGTCAAGGACGGACAAGTGATCGCAGCGCGCGGCTTCGGCGTGCGCAAGCTCGGCGAGCCGGCGAAAGTCGACGGCAAGACCCTGTTCGAGATCGCCTCCAACTCGAAGGCCTTCACCGCCGCCGCGCTGGCGATGCTGGTCGACGAGGGCAAGCTGAAATGGGACGACCCGGTCGTCAAGCACCTGCCGGACTTCCAGATGTACGACGCCTACGTCACGCGCGAGATGACCGTGCGCGACCTGCTGACCCACCGCAGCGGCCTGGGCCTGGGCGCCGGCGACCTGTTGTGGTGGCCGACCACCACCTTCAGCACCGACGAGATCATCGAGAAGCTGCGCTACATCCGCCCGGCGACGAGCTTCCGCAACAGCTACGCCTACGACAACCTACTGTACATCGTCGCCGGCAAGATCATTGCCCGGAAGTCCGGCAAATCCTGGGGCGACACGGTGCGCGAGCGCATCCTCGCACCGATCGGCATGAACACGACTACCACCAGCCTGCTTGAGAACGAGGGCAACCCGAACGCCTCGAACGCGCACAGCAAGGTCAAGGACAAGATCACGGCCGTCAAATCGATGCCGGTGGCGAACGCGGTCGGCGCGGTGGGCATCAACACGAATGCCGAGGACATCGCCAAATGGATGCAGGTGCTGCTCGATAACGGCCGCGTGGCCGGCGCCAAGGGCGCGGACGGCAAGGAGCTGCGCCTCTGGTCCGACGCCCAGGCGCGCGAGATGTGGACCGCGCAGACGCCGATGAAGATCAACACCCCGAAGCCGCCCCTGGCTGCAACGAAGCCGAACTTCTACGCCTACGGGCTGGGCTTCCAGCTGCGCGACTATAAAGGCCAGCTGGTCGCCATGCACGGCGGCGCGCTGCAGGGCTTTTATTCGCGCGTGCTGCTGGTGCCGGAATCGAAGCTGGGCATTGCCATCCTGACCAACGCCGAGAGCGGCGGCGCACTGAGCGCCCTGCAGTACCGCCTGCTCGACCAGTACATGACCGGCGCTACGCCGACCGACTGGATCAAGCTGGTCGCCGACCTCGAAGAGGAAGCGCATGCCAAGGAACTGGCGCGCCTGAAATCGGCCACGGATACGCGCGCGTCGGGCTCGAAGCCGTCGCTGGCGCTGGCGTCGTATGAAGGCCAGTACGAGGACCCGTGGTATGGCATCATGAACATCAAGCGCAACGGCAACAAGCTGCGCATGTCGTTCTCGCGCACGCCGGACCTCACCGGCGAGATGGAGCACTTCCAGCACGACACCTTCATCGTGCGCTGGAAGGAGCGCAACTTCAACGCCGACGCCTACGTCACCTTCTCGCTCGACCACGACGGCAGCATCGACAACGTCAAAATGAAGGCGGTGTCCGAGGAAACCGACTTCAGCTACGACTTCCACGATTTGCTGTTCAAGCCGGTGAAGGCAAGCGCGAAGAAATAAAGTGAAACGGGCCGATGGCCCGTTTTTTTATTGTTGGTGTTTCCCTGTAACGTCGCTTCATCGGTGAACGTGCTTGGAACGCTTTGCGGACCGTAGGGTGGGCACCCCGTGCCCACGCGGAACGCGATGTCATCGGCGGCCGTGTTCTGGACGCGCTGCGGGTGTCGAGACAGCGTGTCTCATGGAGCACACGCTAACGCCTCTCCCGGGAGACTGCCAACTCTGCGCGGAATGCCGGCATCAAATAGGAGCAGCACGCATCACGCTTCCGCGTGGGCACGGAGTGCCCACCCTACGCCATCGTCACCGCCATATCGAAAACGGGGCCATCGGCCCCGTCCTCTTTACTGCTTCACGAACTTCAGCGTCATGCGATCGCTCTCGCCGACCGCCATGTATTTTTCGCGGTCCTTGTCCTTGTTTGCCAGCACCGGCGGCAGGGTCCACACGCCTTTCTCGTGATCCGCCTTGTCCTTCGGATTGGCGTTCACTTCCGACTTGCCTGCCAGCTTGAAGCCGGCGCTTTCGGCCATCCGGATCACATACGCTTCGTGCACGTAGCCGCTCGAGGCCTTGTCGTCCTGCTTCATCGAAGCAGGCAAACGGTGGTCGACCACGCCCAGCACGCCGCCCGGTTTCAAGACCTTGTGGATTTCCTTGAAGGTGGTCTTCACCGCCTCGTCGCCGTTGCCGACCCAGTTATGCAGGTTGCGGAAGGTGAGCACCATGTCGACGCTGTTCGGCGCGGCGATGTCGTAGCGGGTCGGCGGCTCGAACACGCTGGTGACGACCTTGTCGTACAGCGCCGGGTTCGAGTCGAGCTTCTTCTTGAACGCTTCCCCGTAACGGTTGCCGGGCGCAATCGCCTGGCCCGCGCCGATCAGCTTGCCCTTGTCGCGCAGGTAGGGCGCGAGGATCTCGGTGTACCAGCCGCCGGAAGGCACCAGTTCCACCACCGTCATGTTCGGCTTGATGCCGAAGAAGGTGAGGGTTTCGTAGGGATGGCGGTAGACGTCGCGTGCGCGGTTGCTCTCGGCGCGGTGCTCGCCGGCGATGGCGGCTTTCAGCGCGTCGTCGGCCTGGGCGGCGCCGGCGATGCCGGTGGCCAGCAGGGCGGCCAGGATCAGTCGTTTCATGGGTCTAGGTCTCCGTGTGGTTGCGTGTGCTTGCAAGTGGTTGCGGGCCCGGCAGCGCCGTCGCCGTCGCGCCCGATGATCCGGCAAGCCATCTTGCCAGTCAAGCAAATCCACGCGCGCACCCCAGGCGCATGTCAATACGCCAGATAGGACGTATGTACTGTCCGCATCCCGTACGAGCGGACACTCGGACACGCCATGGACGTCCGCATGGACTGGACATTTCGAAATACGCCCGGCTGGTACAAAGATTGCCTATCCAAAATCTTTAGTTGCTGATAATGTTTAGCAGTTTGCCGTCGCGCTCGCCGCGACGACAGCCACGAGTTCTACATATACATACGCGGCTTGCCCGTGTGCGCGCCGCCCCCGAAGCAGGTTGAATTCAGGAGACACAATGGAACGTCGTACCTTTCTCAACATCGGCACCATCGCATTTGGTTCGATGCTCATCCCGGTCGCCGGACGCGCGATCGCGGCCGAGGAACTGATCAATCCCATGGCCGCATCGGCCAAGAAGGCGCTGGCCGACATCGCGCTGAACGCCGCCACCAAGGCCGGCGCTTCCTACTGCGACGTGCGCATCGGCCGCTATCTGAACCAGTTCGTCACCACCCGCGACCTGAACGTCGAGAACGTCGTCAATACCGAGTCGGCCGGCGTCGGCGTGCGCGTGATCGCCAACGGCGCCTACGGTTTCGCGGCCACGTCCGACATGACCGCGGACGGCATCGCCGGTGCCGCGCGCCAGGCGGTCGCGATCGCCCGCGCCAACGCCAAGCTGCAGTCCGAACCGGTGCAGCTTGCACCAGTGAAGGGCATCGGTGAAGTCGCGTGGAGCACGCCGATCAAGAAGGACTGGCGCACCGTGCCGATCAAGGAGAAGGCCGACCTGCTGATCGCCGCCAACAAGGCTGGCATGGACGGCGGCGCCAACTTCATGCAGTCGATGCTGTTCCAGGTGAACCAGCAGAAGTATTTTGCCTCGACCGACGGCTCCTACATCGACCAGGACCTGCACCGCCTGTGGGCCCCGATCAGCGCCACCGCGGTCGACAAGACGACCGGCAAGTTCCGCTCGCGCAGCGGCCTGGGCGCACCGGTCGGCATGGGCTACGAATACCTCGACGCCCGCCCCGAGCACAAGATCAAGGCCGCCGGCGGCGTCGCCACCCTGTACACCGATTCCTACGACATCATCGAGGATGCGCGCGCCGCCGGCCGCGACGCCAAGAAGAAGCTGACCGCGAAATCGGTCGCCCCGGGCAAGTACGACCTGATGCTCAGCCCCGAGCACCTCTATTTGACCATCCACGAATCGGTCGGCCACCCGACGGAACTGGACCGCGTGCTCGGCTACGAGGCGAACTACGCCGGCACCAGCTTCGCCACCCTCGACAAGTGGCAGTCGAAGAACTTCAAGTACGGTTCGCCGATCGTCAACATCGTCGCCGACAAGACCACCCCGGGTTCGCTCGGCGCGGTCGGCTACGACGACGAAGGCGTGCCCTGCAAGAAGTGGGACATCGTCAAGGACGGCATCCTGGTCAACTACCAGGCCACGCGCGACCAGGCTCACATCATCGGCGAGAAGGAATCGCACGGCTGCTCGTACGCCGACTCCTGGAGCAACGTGCAGTTCCAGCGCATGCCGAACGTCTCGCTGGCCGCCGGCAAGAAGAAGCTCACACCGGACGAGATGGTGAAGGACATCAAGAAGGGCATCTACATCGTCGGCGAGGGTTCGTTCTCGATCGACCAGCAGCGCTACAACTTCCAGTTCGGCGGCACCCTGTTCTACGAGATCAAGGACGGCAAGATCGGCCAGATGCTGGAGGACGTCGCCTACCAGGCCAACACCCAGGAATTCTGGAATGCCTGCACTTCCATCTGCGACGAGCGCGACTGGCGCATGGGCGGCTCCTTCTTCGACGGCAAGGGCCAACCGCCGCAGATCAGCATCGTGTCGCACGGTTCGTCGACCGCGCGCTTCAACGGCATCAACGTGATCAACACCGCTCGCAAGATCGGCTAAGGCAGGGAACGACATGACCATCTTGACCCAGGAACAAACCAAACGCATCTGCGACCGCGTGATGTCGCTGTCGAAGGCCGACGAGTGCATCGTCAGCATCGGCGGCAAACGCGCCGGTAACATCCGTTTCGCCCGCAACGCCGTTTCCACCGCCGGCCTGACCGACGACACCAGCCTGACCGTGCGCGTCGCCTTCGGCAAGCGCCAGGGCACCGCCAGCATCAACGAGTTCGACGACAAGTCGCTCGAGCGCGTGGTGCGCCGCGCCGAGGAGCTGGCGCGCCTGGCGCCGGAAAATCCGGAATTCATGCCGGCCGTCTCGAAAGCCGAATTCCGGGCCTCGAACACCTTCGTGCAGAAGACCGCCGACATCGACCCCGAGATCCGCGCCCAGGCCGCCGCCTACAGCATCGAGGCCTGCCGCAAGAAGGGCCTGGTCGCCGCCGGCTTCCTGCTCGACACCACCTCGTTCGAGACCATCGCCAATTCCAACGGCGTGTTCGGCCACCAGGCCCTGACCTCGCTCGACTTTACCTGCACCATCCGCACCGAGGATGGCCGCGGCTCCGGCTGGGTCAAGCGCTCGGCGCGCGACCTGGCCCGCTTCGACCCGCGCGAAGCGGCCGACGTCGCCATCGAAAAGGCGCTGCGTTCGGTCGATGCGAAAGCGCTGGAACCGGGCCGCTACACCGTGGTGCTGGAACCGGCCGCCACCAGCGATTTACTCGCCTTTATGTTCAACGGCTTCGACGCGCGCCGCGCCGACGAGGGCCGCAGCTTCCTGTCCAAGGCCGGCGGCAAGAACCGCCTGGGCGACAAGCTGTTCGACGAGAAGGTGAACATCTGGACCGACCCGTGGAACCCGGACGTGCCCGTGCTCCCCTGGGACAACGACATGCGCGCGCGCGAACGCGCCGCCCTGATCAAGGACGGCCGCGTGGCCGCGATGGATTATTCGCGCTACTGGGCCCAGCAGAAGAACGCGCGCTCGATCGGCAGCCCGGGCAACTTCATCATGGGCGGCACGGACAAGACCACGGCCGAGCTGATCGCGAATACCAAGAAGGGCGTGCTCGTTACCCGCACCTGGTACATCCGCATGGTCGACCCGCAATCGGTGGCGCTGACCGGCCTGACCCGCGACGGCACCTTCTACATCGAGAACGGCAAGATCAAGCACCCGATCAAGAACTTCCGCTTCAACGAAAGCCCGGTCACGCTGCTCAACAACATCGAGGAGATCGGCAAGCCGGTGGTGATCGGTGGCGACGAAGGTCCGGACCCGATGGTGATCCCGTCGATGAAGGTGCGGGATTTCAACTTCACGTCCCTCTCGGACGCGGTGTAAGAGTAGGCGCTGGCGCGCTTTTGTAGGGTGGGCACTTGTGCCCACGCGGATTGAACTTCAGAACAGCCGCGAATTCATTAGCGCCGATACGGGCGCCATGCGGAACGGTTTCGACATGCAAGCGCCGTACCGCGTGGGCTCAAGAGCCCACCCTACGAAAAACGCGGTCGCACCGACCGCCCCAACGGAGAAAAGATGGAACGACGTAGCTTCCTCAAAATCGGCGCCGGCACGGCGGGCGCCATGCTGGTACCGGTGTTCGGCAACGCGATCGCGGCCGAA
This sequence comes from Massilia haematophila, assembly GCF_042647645.1. Classification (NCBI taxonomy): domain Bacteria; kingdom Pseudomonadati; phylum Pseudomonadota; class Betaproteobacteria; order Burkholderiales; family Oxalobacteraceae; genus Massilia; species Massilia haematophila. The sequence goes on from NZ_JBHRVV010000001.1 coordinate 4,624,314, forward strand.
GACCTGCTGAACCCGATGGCGGTCAGCTTCAAGAAAGCCCTGGCCGACGCCGCCCTGAACGCGGCAACGGGCGCCGGCGCGACCTACTGCGACGTGCGCATCGGCCGCTACCTGAACCAGTTCATCACGACGCGCGACCTGAACGTCGAAGGCATCACGAATACCGAATCGACCGGCGTCGGCGTGCGCGTCATCGCCAACGGCGCCTACGGCTTCGCCGCGACCAACAGCATGAACCCGGACGCCGTCGCCGGCGCCGCACGCCAGGCCGTGGCGATCGCGAAGGCCAACGCCCGGCTGCAGCTCGAACCCGTGCAGCTGGCGCCCGTGAAAGGCGTGGGCGAGGTCAGCTGGGCAACGCCGTTCACGAAGGACTGGCGCGCGGTCCCGGTCAAGGAAAAGGCCGACATGCTCCTCGCCGCCAACAAGGCCGGCCTGGACGCGGGCGCGAGCTTCATGACCGCGAACCTCTTCCAGATCAACCAGCAGAAGTATTTCGCCTCCACCGACGGTTCCTACATCGACCAGGACATCCACCGCCTGTGGGCGCCGATCACCGCCACCGCGGTCGACAAGGCGACCGGTAAATTCCGCTCGCGCGGCGGCCTCGGCGCCCCGGTCAGCATGGGCTACGAGTACTTCGACGTGCGCGCCCAGGACAAGGTGCGCGCCGCCGGCGGCGTCACCACGCTGTACACGAAATCCTATGACGTGATCGAGGATGCGCGCCTGGCCGGCAAGCAGGCGCGCGAAAAGCTGTCGGCGAAATCGGTCGAGCCGGGCAAGTACGACCTGGTGCTGGCGCCGGAACACCTGTTCCTGACCATCCACGAGGCCGTCGGCCACCCGACCGAACTGGACCGCGTGCTCGGCTACGAGGCGAACTACGCCGGCACCAGCTTCGCCACCCTCGACAAGTGGCAGACGAAGAAATTCAAGTTCGGCGCCGATCGCGTGAATTTCATCGCCGACCGCACCACGCCGGGCTCGCTGGGCCTGATCGGCTACGACGACGAAGGCGTGCGCGCGAAGCAGTGGGACATCATCAAGGACGGCGTCCTGGTTAACTACCAGGCCACGCGCGACCAGGCCCACATCATCGGCGAAAAGGAATCGCACGGCTGCTCGTATGCCGACTCGTGGAGCAACGTGCAGTTCCAACGCATGCCGAACGTGTCGCTGGCCGCCGGCAAGGCAAAGCTGACGCCGGACGAGATGGTTGCCGACGTCAAGAAGGGCATCTACATCATCGGCCGCGGCTCCTACTCGATCGACCAGCAGCGCTACAACTTCCAGTTCGGCGGCACGTTGTTCTACGAGATCAAGAACGGCAAGATCGCCGGCCCGCTGGAAGACGTGGCCTACCAGTCGAACACCCAGGAATTCTGGAATGCCTGCAGCGCGATCTGCGACGAACGCGACTGGCGCATGGGCGGCTCCTTCTTCGACGGCAAGGGCCAGCCGAGCCAGGTCAGCGCGGTCTCGCATGGCTCGAGCACCACGCGCTTCAACGGCATCAATGTCATCAACACCGCACGCAAGATCGGTTGAGGAGAGAAACGATGAAACAGCTGAACCAGGAAGAAGCAAAACGCATCTGCGACCGTGTCCTCTCGTTCTCGAAGGCCGACGAATGCAGCGTCGACATCAGCGGCAACCGCTCGGGCAACGTGCGCTTCGCGCGCAACAGCATCTCGACCGCCGGCCTGAACGAGGACATGGTCCTGACCGTGCAGGTCGCCTTCGGCAAGAAGTCCGGCATTGCACAGGTCAACGAGTTCGACGACAAGTCGCTGGAAAAGGCGGTGCGCCGCGCCGAGGAACTGGCACGTCTTGCGCCTGAAAATCCGGAATTCATGCCGGCGATCGGGAAGCAGCAGTACAAGCCCACGCCGACCTTTGTCCGCGCGACGGCCGACATCGATCCGGAATTCCGCGCCCAGGTCGCCGCCTACAGCATCGAGGCGGCGAAGAAAGCGGGCCTGGTCACGGCCGGCTTCTTCAACGACAACACGCGCTTCAACGCGATCGCCAACTCGAACGGCGTGTTCGGCTTCCAGGAACTCACCGATCTCACCTACACCTGCACCGCGCGCACCGAAGACGGCCGCGGCTCGGGCTGGGTGAGCCGGGCGGCGGTCGATGCGCGCCGCTTCGATGCGCGCGAGGCGGTCGGCGTGGCGATCGAGAAGGCGCTGCGCTCGGTCGATGCGAAAGCGCTGGAACCGGGCCGCTACACCGTGATCCTGGAGCCGGCCGCGACGTCCGAAGTGCTGGGCAATATGTTCTCCGCTTTCGACGCGCGCGACGCCGACGAGGGCCGCAGCTTCCTCACCAAGGCCGGCGGCAAGAACCGCCTGGGCGACAAGCTGTTCGACGAGCGCATCAATGTCTGGGCCGACCCCTGGAACCCGGAGGTGCCGGTGATGCCCTGGGACGGGCAGTCGGGCCTGGCGCGCCAGCGCACCGACATCATCAAGAACGGCCGCATCGCTTCGCTCGAGTATTCGCGTTACTGGGCGCAGAAGAAGGGCGTGACGCCGACCGCGGGCCACGGCAACATGATCATGGCCGGCGGCACCAAGTCGCTCGAGGAACTGATCGAATCGACCAAGAAGGGCGTGGTCGTCACCCGCACCTGGTACATCCGCATGGTCGATCCGCAGTCGCTCCTGATCACGGGCCTGACGCGCGACGGCACCTTCTATGTCGAGAACGGCAAGATCAAGTACCCGATCAAGAACTTCCGCTTCAACGAAAGCCCGGTCACCCTCCTCAACAACGTCGAGGAACTGGGCAAGGCCGAGGTGATCGCGCCGGACGAGGTGCAGTACCAGATGGTGCTGCCGCCGATGAAGGTACGCGACTTCAACTTCACCTCGCTCTCCGACGCGGTGTGATGGCGACCTGACGATGGCACGGTACGACTTTTACTTCACGCGCCTGATCTACGAATCGGGCGACTGGGACGTGGACATCCGCATGCCCAGCAACGTGCTCAATTCGCTGGTCGAGTACACCACCCTGAAGGTGGACCCGGCCGAGCGGATGGTGGCCTTGAGCGACCCGAAGATGCTCGAGGCCCCGTTCTGCTACCTGGCGGGGCACAAGCTGGTGCAGTTCACGCCAAGCGAGCGCAAGAACTTCGAGCGCTACGTGAAGGGCGGCGGCTTCGTGTTCGTGGACGACTGCAACCACGACATCGACGGCCTGTTCGCCAAGAGTTTCGAGGCCGAGATGGCGAAGATATTCGGACCCTCGGCCTTGAAGAAGATACCGAACAACCACCCGATCTACTCCAGCTTCTTCAAGTTCGACGGCCCACCGAACACCTCGGTGGAGCTGAACGGCTGGGGCGACGACCTGGTGCACGAATACCTGAAGGCGATCGAGGTGGGCGGGCGCGTGCGCGTGCTGTACTCGAACAAGGACTATGGCTGCGAGTGGGACTACGACTTCCGGAATAAACGGTTCCTCGCGGTCGACAATACCCGCTTTGCGGTGAACATCATTCAATATGCGTTGGGAGCTTGAGCGGTGGCTGAACAGGATGTAGTAGCGTGGAGTGAAGCGGAAGTGGCCGAGCTGGTCGCGAAGACGGCGGCCCTGAAGGCCAGCATGGGCCGGGTGATCATCGGCCAGGAACAGGTGGTCGAGCTGCTCGTCACCTGCCTGCTGGCCGGCGGCCACGCCCTGGTCGAGGGCGTGCCGGGTCTCGGCAAAACCCTGCTCGTAAAATCGCTGGCCCAGGCCACCGACATGCAGTTCCGCCGGGTGCAGTTCACGCCCGACCTGATGCCCTCGGATATCGTCGGCACCGAGATCCTGGAAGAGGACCAGGCCACGCGCCAGCGTTCCTTCCGCTTCCAGCCGGGCCCGGTGTTCACCCAGGTGCTGCTGGCCGACGAGATCAACCGCGCGCCGCCCAAGACCCAGTCCGCGCTGCTGGAAGCGATGCAGGAGCGCTCGGTCACCTTCGCCGGCCAGACCCACAAACTGCCGCGCCCCTTCTTCGTGCTGGCGACCCAGAACCCGATCGAACAAAGCGGCACCTATCCGCTGCCCGAAGCCCAGCTCGACCGCTTCCTGCTGCGCATCGACGTCGGCTACCCGACCGAGGACGAAGAGGTCATGATGGTCGCGAAGACCACCCATGCCGGCCTGCAGGATGCGGAAGCCGCGATGGACCTGGCTTCGCTGCTGCGCCTGCAGCAGCTGGTGCGCGACATCGAGATCGGCGACCACCTGGTGCGCTATGCCACCCGCCTGGTGCGTGCGACGCGGCCGCAGGAAACGACTGTCGCGGCAGTGAAAAAACACGTCGGCTGGGGCGCCGGTCCGCGTGCCGGCCAGGCGCTGGTGCTGGCCTCCAAGGCGCGCGCGCTGATGCAGGGCCGCCTGGCGGTCACGCGCGACGATATCGGGGCCATGCTGCTGCCGGTGCTGGCGCACCGCGTGCTGCGCAACTTCGAGGCCGAAGCCGACGGCGTGGCGATGGCCGACATCCTGCAAGCCCTGCGCAACGAGATCAAGGTCGACTGAATTGACGGCATTGGCTGGCTCGGCGCTGATCGCGCACACGACCGACCTCGACCTCGTGGTCCGCCACGTGCTGGCCGGACTGGGGCAGGGCATCCATGCCGGCCGCGAACGCGGCGCCGGCGTCGAGTTTTCCGAATACCGGGCCTATGCGCCGGGCGACGAGTGGCGCCGCGTCGACTGGAAGCTGCTCGCGCGCGCCGACCGCTACTACGTGCGCGAGGCCGAGCGCGACAGCCACGTCGCCGTCTGGCTGGTGCTGGACGCCAGCGCCTCGATGATGGAACCGAGCCGCAGCATTCGCGGCCTGGACAAGCTGGCCTACGCGCGCACGCTGCTGGGTTGCGTGGCGGCGATCGCCCAGCGCCAGGGCGACGCCTTCGGCCTGGTCGTGCTGTCCGGCGGCCGCTCACAGCTCGTGCCCGCCGCGCGCGGCCCGCGCCAGCTCCAGCGCGTGCTGGCCAAACTGGACGCGGCCAAGGCCGAGGGCGAGCTGCCCGACGCCGCCTTGTTGAAATCCAGCCTGCGTTTCGCGCAGTCGCCGGCGCTGGTGTTCGCCGCCAGCGATTTCCTCGACTTTCCCTCGCCGCTGTCGGAAGCATTAATACGCCTGCGCCACATGCGCCATGACGTGAGGCTGGCCTGCCTGCAGACCGAGGCCGAGTGCACGGGTGGCTTCGACGTCGATCCGGCCTACCGCGACCCCGAACAGGATGGCGGCGTCTTCCGTTTCGGCGCCGACCTGCGCGAGGGCTATCTGCGCAACCGCGAACAGCATTTCGCGGCGGTGACGGCCGCCTGCCGCGCCAGTGACGTGCCGATGATCGAAGCGCGCATCGAACAGGCGCCGGGCGAAGTGCTGCGCCAGTTGCTGCGTCAGGCGGGCCGGCAATGAACAGCCTGTGGTGGTTCGCCTTGCCGACCCTGCTGCTGCCGATCTGGTGGCACAGGAAGAAGCGCGTCCAGGTTGCAGCCGAACCGCTGGCCAGCGCGCGCTTCCTGCCGCGCACCGAGCCGCGCCAGATGCGCGTCTGGCGTTGGAAAGACGTGGTGCTGCTCATCCTGCGCTGCCTGCTGCTGGCCTGCCTGATCGCCTGGCTGGCCGATCCGGTGCTGCCGTGGCGCGGCAATACGGTGGTCGTCGCCGAAGGGACCGATCCGCAGTGGGTCGAGCGCCAGGTGCAGCAGGCCGGCTTCAAGGAGGCGGCGCGCCTGCCGCTACCGGCCGGCGACGCGCTGGCCTGGATCCGCGCGCACGAGCGCGAGTGGAAGCCGGACGCGCGCCTGCTGGTGCTGGGCGACATTCCGATGCCGGCGGCGCTGCCGCAATTCATCCATCCCCTCGAGCTGCGCACGCTGGGCAAGCCCGCTGCCCCGAGCGAGGTGCGCGTCGCCATCGTCGGCGAGGCGGGGCCGTGGCGCCGCATGTTCGCCGCATTGACCGGCCCGCTGCGCGTGGTGGTCGACGATGCGCCGAACGCGAAGACCGAACTGGTCGTCTGGAACAAGCCCGAGGCACCGCCGGCCGCGCTGCGCGCGCCGCTGTGGTGGGCCGCCGATGCCGGTGCTTTCCCGGAACTGGCGCAGGCGAAGGCCGTCGACGGCATCCGCTACGCCGACAGCGCGCGTGGCCGCGTGTGGACGGCCAGTGCCTGGCCGCCGGCCGACCCGGCCGCCGCGCGCCGCCTGCTCGAAACCTGGCGCCGCCTGCACTATGCGCCCGTCGCCCACACCGCGCCCTCATATACCTTCGCGCCGTCGAAAGTGCCCGCCGCCGAACACGCCGGCGGCGCCGTGCGCGACTTCCTGATGCTGGCGCTGATTGTCTTGTTTGCACTCGAAAGGATCCTGACCCATGCACGCCGACGCTGACATCGCGCAGCGCCTGTGGCGCGCCGCCGTGCTGCGGCGCCTGCCGCTGTGGGTGCTGGGCGCCTTGCCCTGGCTGTCGCTGCGCTTGTTGCCCGGCGTGCTGGCCTGGGTCGCCTGGTGCATGTGGGATGGCGCACGCCTGCGCCAGCGCGTCGACCGCGGCTGGATCGGCTGGCTGGACGCCGCCGTGCCCGAATTGGAGGACAGCGCGGCCCTGCTGGTCGATGCCGACACTCCGATCGCGAAGATGCAGCGCAGCCGACTGCTGGCGCGCATCGACGCCAGCCTCGACAAGAAAGCCGTGCGCGCCATCGTGCGCCGGCATGTCGACCTGGGCCTGAGCTGGCTCGCGCCCTGGCTGGTCTTTGCCTTTGTCGTCTGGTTCGTGGGCCAGCAGCCGGCGGCGTCGCAGCAGGCGGCACCGAAGGCCCCGGCACAGGCCGCATCCGCCGCCGAGGCGCCGGTACTGCTCGTCACCGCCACGCCGCCCGCCTACACGGGCGTAGCGCGCTCGACCGGCGCGCCGCGCCATCTCGAACTGCCGGAAGGAAGCACGGTCGCGTGGTGCCTGAAGAATCCCGAGGCCGGCGAAACCATCCTCGAACTGAGCGACGGCCGCACGCTGAACGTCGACGCGAAATGCGCGACCTTGAGCGTGACCGAATCCCTGTTCTGGCGCTGGCGCGGCGCGCGCTACACGCTGAAGGTGACGCCGGACGCGGCGCCGCAGATCACGATCACGCAGCCGACCCAGATGATCCAGGAACTCAAGCTTGACGCGCAGTCCGCCGCCATGGCGATCTCCGTGCGCGACGACTATGCGGTGCGCCGCGCCACCCTGCACCTGACGCTGGCGCGCGGCAGCGGCGAGAACATCAAATTTACGGACCGCGAGATGCCGCTGCCCGCCTCCTCCGACCCGCGCGTGCGCAACTGGGCCAAGAAATGGACGCTGGCCGAACTCGGCATGGAGCCGGGCGACGAGCTGTATTTCTTCGTGCGCGCCGTCGACAACGCCGCCAAGCCGCACACGGTGCAGTCGCCGACCTATACGCTGCGCCTGCCCGCACCGGAACAGGAAGACGAGGAAGTCACCTCGGCGATGCCGGTGCTGGTCAAACCCCAGAGCCTGCGCAGCCAGCGTCAGATCATCATCGACACCGAGCAGCTGATCGCCGACATGCGCTCGACCCGGATGGGCCAGGCGGAGATCCGCGAGCGCAGCGAGGCGATCGCCGCCGACCAGGGCCAGCTGCGCCGCCGCTACGGCCAGTTCCTGGGCGAGGAATCGACGCTGTTCGGCGGCGAGGAAGAGCACGACGATCACGACGACCACGGCAAATCGGGCGGCCAGATGGACGTGCTGCACGAGTTCGGCCACGCCCACGACGAGGCCGAGAATGCCACGCTCTACGACGAGGGCACGAAAAAGATCCTGCGCCGCGCGCTGGTGGCAATGTGGGATGCCGAAAAGGCGCTGCGTGCGATCACGCCGAAGACCGCGCTGGCGCCCGAGCACAAGGCCCTGGAAGCGATCAAGGAACTGCAGCAGGCCGACCGCATCTACCTGCACAAGACCGCCTTCGTGCCGCCGCCGATCAAGGAAGAGATCCGCATGACGGGCGACGTGGTCGGCGCCGCCAGCTACCGGCGCGAGCAGGGCGAAGCGCAGGATGCGATCCCGGCCCCGCTGCGCGAGCTGGTGCAGGCGCTGTCGCAGGACGGTCCGCTGCCGGCGCTGTGGACGCGCACCGCCCACGACTGGGTGCGCGAGCGCCTGGGCGAAGACGAGCAGCGCCTCGCCGCCCAGCGCGCGATCCAGGACGTTGCTGACGGATGCCTGCGCTGCCGCCCGGCCCTGCGTGCCTGGCTGCGCGCCGGCATCGCCCAGGCACCGGTCATCTTGCAGGCGAAACCGGTGGCGCGGACGCCGTTCACCCGCGCCTGGGGCGAAGGAGACAAGCCATGAGCATCGCCATCCTCGTCATCGGCGCGGCCAGCCTGCTGCTCTACCTGTGGCGCCGGCGCTGGTTCGAGGCGCTGCTGGTGCTGGTCGCGACCGCGGCGCTGTTCCTGCTGGTCACCGGGTGGAAGCTGCCCGGCGAACTCGGGACCACGCTGGCGATCGACCCGGCCAAGCCCCCGGCAACGCTGGACGGCGTGCGTGCGCTCACCCTCACTGGCGACGGCCTGCGCGCCGCCCAGTGGCAGGATTTGCCGGCGCGTCCGCTGGCATGGACGATGCCGGCTTCGAACACGCTGCGCCTGGACTTCCCGCGCCGCCTGGCGCTGGGCCGCATGTTCACGCTCACGGTCCAGCGCGGCGACAAGGCGCCGGCGCGTCTGCAGCTGCTGGCGGAAAACGGCCAGGTGCTGGCCGAGGTGCGCGGCGACGGCGATCTGACGGCCCAGTGGTTGCCGCCGCTGGCCGAGACGCTGGAACTGAAGGCGCGCCTGCTCGACGGCAAGGACAAGCTGCTGGCCGAGGGACCGGTCCCGGTCGTGGTCGAGGAAACCTTGCCGCTGCAGGTACGCGGCCGCTTCAGCGCGCCGTCGTTCGATGTGCGCGTGCTGAACGACCTGCTGGCCGGCAGCCGCGCCGTGATCGACTGGCAGGTCACGCTGGGCAAAACCGTCACCCGCAGCGAGACCGCGCGCGAGAAGATGGACAAGCCCGATTTGCTGGTAATCGACGCGGCCTGGTTCGAACGCGCATCCGGCGCCACCCGTAGCGCACTGCTGGAACAAGTAAAGGAGGGCGCCGCGCTGCTGGTGCTGGGCGGGAACGCCAACGACAGCGCCGTCTGGTCGCGCAGCGTGCAGCTCGCCCTGCGCCCGCAGTCCGCCGACGCCACGATCGGTTCGCTGGCCTTGACGGCCGCGCCCCTGAACCCGGCCGCCGCGCAAGCCGGCGCCTGGCTGGGTAGCGACGCCGTGTGGTCGCGCCAGTGGGGCCAGGGCCGCATCGGCTGGCTTGGCGCCGCCGACTGGCACCGCCAGGCGATCAAGGAGCCGCGCGCGCTGGCGCTGTGGTGGCAGGGCGTGCTCGATACGCTCGGCGTGCAGCGCAACGAAGAGGTCAATTGGCTCGCGCCCGAGGAAATGCCGCTGCCGAACCAGCGCCTGGAAGTGTGCGCCCAGGGCGTGCAGGGCAAGGTGCATTTCCCGGGCCTTGGTCAAACCCTGGAATGGCGGCGCCGCAGCGACCGGGTCGATGCTTCCTGCGTGGCCGTGTGGCCGCGCCAGCCTGGCTGGCTGCGCATGGAGACGCAGGGCGCCAAGCCGATGAGCGCGCAGCTTTACGTCTACGCGCCGAGCGACTGGCCGCTGTGGCAGGCGGCAGAGCGGCGCGATGCGACCGCACGTTATGCGGCGCGTACCTTGGCGCCTGCTACCCAGAATCAGGGCGCGCTGCCGCGCTGGCCTTTCGCTGTCGTGTTCGCGCTCGCCATGCTGTGCTTGTGGTGGCGCGAGCGGCGCTGAGGCGCCTGCCACTTCGAGCTGCCTGAACAGCTTCTACCGCCGGAGAAAGCCAGGTCATGAAAGTCGCATTCCATGCAAACGTCGTTGACGAAGATACCCGGGCATTAGCCGCTGCACTTGAGCCCGTATTGAAGAGCTTGGGGCAGGGGCTTGACGGCGATTATGGCGGCTCCATCGAACACCTATGGATCCAGATCGAAATGCTCGCGTATCTGGCAAGGGAAGACGGGCGGGCCCGTCATCCATTCCGGTTCCAGAAGCGCGTCTCTGGCCGTTCACATTTCGGGGTTCCGGCGAACCCTGACTGGTTCAATGTCGGCCATTTCAGCGTACGGCCGGACTTTGCGCTGCTTGCTTCGCGTCCTGTGGAACATGTGATCGAACATGTCTTGCAACGCGTTTATTGCGAATCCGCTGTGCTGTTGGAAAAGCAGAAAAAGCTCGGTGGTTTCGATGCCGGACTGTTTCGCGAACGCTTCCTGGTCGAGTGTGCCTCGCTTGGCTATCCCTTGATTCCCGAGCGGTGTTGAGCTCGGCGTCAGGCTGATCAGTCCATTTCCCAGCGCGAGGCGATGGTGGCAAAACGACTTGGTAAATGGGCGGTTGAGTCACCGGGCACGCTCGAGGCGGAGATTTAACCGCGCTCGCTCAGCGTGCCGCAGCCGCCATCGCAGCCCCCGGCTGCACCAGCTGCAAGTTAGCAGCCCCGCCTCGCACCGGTGTCGCCGTCTCGCCAAACTGATATGCCCCCGCCTCGTGCATTTCCCACGCGCCGTCCCCCAACAGGCGCAGCACATGGGTATGGTGGCGCAGTACGGCGGCGCGGTGCGCGATGCTGATCAGGGTGGTGCCGTTGGCGCGCAGGCGCGCATACAGCGCGGCTTCGTTGGCGCTGTCGAGCGCGCTGGTCGCTTCGTCCAGGATCACGATGCTCGGCTTGTGCACCAGCACGCGGGCGAAGGCCAGGCGTTGCTGTTCGCCGACCGACAGCAGCTTTTCCCAGTCGTGCACGGCGTCCAGGCCGCCCATCCGTTCGGTCAGGCGCGGCAGGTGCACCTCTTCCAGGATGGCCAGCAGCTGGGCGTCGCTCAGGTCGGTGTGCGCGCTGGGATAGATGAGCTGGCTGCGCAGCGTGCCCGTTTGCAGGTAAGGCTGCTGCGGCAGGAAGAAGAAGTTTTCCTGCGGCGGATGATGGATCACGCCGCTGCCGGTATTCCACAGGCCCGCGATCGCGCGCAGCAGCGAACTTTTGCCGCAGCCGCTCTCGCCGGTGATGAGCAGGGCGTCGCCCGGCTTCAGGCTCAGGTTCAGGTCCTTGATGAGCACCCGGTCCGATTGCGGCGGGTGCAGGGTCAGGGATTCCAGCGCCAGTTGCGCACCCGGACGCATCTGGATGCGCGGCTGCGTGCTCTCGGCGGCCGGCGCTTGCGCTTGCGGTTCCGGCAGCATCAGCCTGGACAGGGCCTGCAAGCGGTCGATGCCGGCCACGAAGCGGCTCAGGCTCTCGAAGTTATCGACGATCAGCCCCACGGCGGCCAGCACGGCGGTAAACGCTCCCGCCGCCTGGACCGCCCGGCCCACTTCCAGTTCGCCCGACAGGACGCCCTGCGCCAGGATCACGAAGGGCAGCACCAGGGTGAGCTGGCTGAAGGTGCGCTGGAACAGGTTGAGCGAGCACTGCTTGCGGATCAGCTGCCCGAAATTCTGGATGACCTGCTCGAACTTGCCGTCGATGTGCGCGCGTTCCTGGGCTTCGCCGCGGTAGAAGGCGATCGATTCGGCGTTTTCGCGCAGGCGCATCAGGCTGAAGCGGAAGTCCGCTTCGCGCCGCAGCTGCCGGAAGTTCAGCTGGATCAGCGGGTTGCCGTAGATGTAGAGGGCGACCACGGTACCCGCCAGCGCGTACACGGCCAGCACGCCGACCAGCACCCGCGAGATCGACCACAGCACGGCGCTGAACGCCACCAGTTGCATGATCGAGCCCAGGAAGATCAGCAGGAAGTGGATGGAGCGACCGGTAAAGGTGTTGATGTCCTCGCTGATGCGCTGGTCGGGGTTGTCGATCTCGCTGTCGCCACGCAGGCGATAGTATTTGCGCCCGTTCAGGTAGCCGTCGAGGAAACGGCCGGTCAACCAGCGCCGCCACTGGTTGGCGAAGCGGTCGCGCATGTAGTAATAGAAGGCGTAGACCGGTATCGCGAAGGCCAGCACCAGCAGGCAGGCGCGCACCGAGGTCCAGAAGCGGTCGCCGTTCCTCGCCGCCAGCGCCGAGGTCATCTCGCCGGCCTGGTCGTTCAGCATGACCGCCAGCTTGGTCTCGACCAGCATCAGCGCGATCAGCAGCAAGAGCAGGGTCCAGGCCGTCCTTTTTTCCTCGCCCAGCCAGTACGGTTTCGCCACATTGACGAACTGCTTCCAGGCCGCGAGCGACAGCGGCGCTGCGCGGCGCCCCTTGCCCTGTGCCGCGGGAGTGTCCCCGGAAGTGGCGCCGCTGGCGGCGGAGGTCGGCGCAGAGGCAGGCGCGAGCTTAGGTGCGAGCTTAGGTGTGAGCTTAGGCGCGAGGGTAGGCGTAGTCATGGTCATTCGGTATCGGTGATCGCCTGGGTTTCCAATGCCCGGCGCGAGCGATGTCGATGATCCCGAAGAATGTGCAGGAAAGCGTGCCGGAAGGCGTTCCGGAGCGCTGCATGCCCTCGCTCGTGCCGTCGTTCCACGGCCGGGCGCATGGTATTGCCCGAGCCGTACGCTCAGCATACGACCGGGAATCGGGCTGTTCCGTTCGAAAACGGACATAGCGCTCGCTGCCCTTTCTGAACAGGCCAGGGCGCGGTCGCTATTGAAACGGCAGCGTCAGCGCTGCCGGTATTCAGAACGCATATTCGGCGCGCGCATACATGGTCCGCCCGTTGATCCCGAACGGGCAGGTCTCCCAGCAATGCGTGAAGCCCATCTGCGGGAAGGGCGCCGCGCGTTGCGGATCCCAGCGCGTCGGATAGGTGTCGAACAGGTTGTTCACGCCAGCCGAGAAACTGAGCGCCTTGCTGAGCGCATAGCGGCTAGAGAGGTCGAGCAGCCACTTCGCTTTCCAGGTCTGGATGAAGGGCGCCGTGAAGCCCTGGCCCTGCACCTCGCCGTAGTAGTTGGCGCGCAGGTTCGCGTTCCAGGCGCCGCGCGAGAAGTCGGCCGCCACCACGTGGTGCTGGCGCGGCTGGCCGCGTTCGATCAGGGTCACCTGGGCGTCGTCGAACAGCTGGGCGCCGGTGAGAACGGCCGATTGCGAATGGCGCGACTTCACTTTCGTCCTGTTCAGGCCCAGCTGGCCGGACAGCACCAGTGTGCCGCCGGCGACGCCGCGTGTCGTGTGTTCGGCGACGATGTCCAGGCCGCGCGTCTCGGTGTCGATCGCGTTCGTGAAAAACTGGGCCTGGCCGACGCGCAGCGGCGCGAGGATGGCGCGGATCGGGCAGGCCGCGGGCGTGGGGCAGGCGCCGCTCTCGGGAGCGATCGTGCTGGAGAAGACGATGCGGTCATCGATGTCGGTGCGGTACAGGTCGGCCGTGATGCTGAAGTTGGGCGCCGGACGCAGCACGATGCCGGCGCTGGCGCTGCGCGAGGTCTCGTCCTTCAGCGGTGCGATGCCGAAGGCGCGGGTGACGGCGCTGCCTTCGCGCGCGGTGAGGGTGTCGGTCAGCACGCCGGCGCCGTTCAGGTTGGTCGATACCGAGCTGTAGAACTTCTGCTGCACCGACGGCGCGCGAAAACCCGTGGAGGCGCTGGCGCGTAGGCCGATCGTGCGGCTCGGGTCGTAGCGCGCGATCAGCTTGCCGGTGGTGGTGCTGCCGAAGTCGGAATAGCGCTCGCGCCGCAGGGCCGAACCGAGCGTGAGCCGGTCGCTCCACTTGTGCTCGGCGTCGATGTAGAAGGCGGTGTTGTGGCGGCCGTCGTAGACCTGGGTCGCCGGCGTGTAGCCCGGGAAGCCCTGGATGCCGGCCTGGGCGATGCCGCCGTGCTGGTCGCGGATGACCAGCGCCGGGTTGTTCGTGCGGCCGTACTGGTAAGAGGCCGGTTCGCCGGCCTCGATGCGGTAGCTGTCGCGCCGGTATTCGAAGCCGGTGCCGATGAAGATCGGCTGGCCGGCGAAGCGCACCGAGCCCTTGAAGTCGAGGTTGAAGGTCGACTGGTGGAAGCCCAGCGTGCCGGTGTAGGCCGCGAAGGGCGACTCGCATTTACACGGGTTCTCGTACCAGTAGCTGACGTTGATCGAGTTGCGCTCGTTGAACACCAGTTCGCTGCGGCCGTGGTTGAAGCTGGCATCGTATTTCCAGTCGCCGGCGAGAATGCCGCGGTAGCCGACCGCCAGCGAGGCGTCGCGCACCTCGGTGCGAATCTCCGGCAGGAAGCCGTTCGGGTACACGGCCGGCACGTTGCGCGCATCCTCGCGCGGACGGAAGAAACCGGCCGCCTCGCCGGTGCGTTTCGACGCGCCGCCGAACAGGTACAGTTCGCCGCCGCCCAGCGGCAGCGCGGCGTTGGTCCACAGGTAGCCGTCCTTGGCGCGGCTGTCGCCGATGCGCTGGGTCACGCGCGCCGGCGTCACGCGCAGGGTATCGAGGCCGGCGCGGTTGGTTTCGCCGCGCTTGCGCGCTTCCATCGCCAGCGACAGGTAGCCGCCGTTCGAGCCCAGCGCGAAGCCGTGGTAGGCACTGGCGCCGTAAGTGTCGCCGTCGCCCTCGGAGGTGGTGCCGGCGCTGGCGCTGACCAGGCCCTTGCCCACGCCTTCCTTCAGCACGATGTTGATCACGCCGGCGATCGCATCCGACCCGTACTGGGCGGCGGCGCCGTCGCGCAGCACCTCGATGTGGTGAATGGCCGACATCGGGATCGCATTGATGTCGGTGCCGGCCGAGCCGCGCCCGACCGTCTGCTGCACGTTCACCAGCGCCTGCTGGTGGCGGCGCTTGCCGTTGACCAACACCAGCAGCTGGTCCGGCCCCAGGCCGCGCAGCGTCGCCGGGCGGATGATGTCGGTGCCGTCGCTGATGAAGGTGGTGCTGAAATTGAACGAGGGGTCGAGCTCCTGCAGGGCCTTGCCCAGTTCCAGCGTGCCGGTCGAGGCAAGGTCCCTGGCGCCCACCAGCCCCACCGGCACCGAGGTGTCGAGGGCCGAGCGGGCGGCGCCGCGCGAGCCGACCACGACGACCGTCTGCGTGTCCGCATCGCTCGCCGCGGCCGTTTGTGCTTCTGCATGGGGAAAGGCGGCCAGCAGCGCAGCGGCCAGCAGGGTGGGGTGGAAGGTCGGGTGGGGCATCGTGATTCCTTATTGAAAACGGTCATTGACCAAGGAATCTTGCTCGCGGTTACTCTGCTGGACTTGAGCTAAGGCAATACCAGCCGGAGAACACTTCATATTGTGTCGAACCGGCAACACCTAGTTGAGCTAACTGTACGTTTCCTTTTGACAATAATGTAGAGTTGTCTAGTTGTAATTACAAACGGACAATCGAAAGGTCAGGAAATGGATTTGGTGTACAAAAACGAGAAGACACTGTTCGTGCTGATGCTGGTGCTCTCGCTCCTCGTCTGGGCCGGGCTGGTGCTGGGCCTCGGCTGGGCGGTGCTGAGCTATGCGCTGATGTTCTTCCTGTTCTACTGCTTCGCGCAGTCGGCGCTGATTTCCTATATCAAGGGCACCGGCGTGCGCATCACCGCCGAGCAGTTTCCCGACCTCGACCGCCAGATCCTGGCCTGCTGCGCCAAGCTGGGCCTGGAGCGCGAACCCGAGGCCTACCTGCTGCAGATGGGCGGTTCGCTGAACGCCTTTGCCACCCGCTTCCTGGGGCGCGACTTCCTGGTGCTGTACACCGACGTGGTCGATGGCCTGCACGACAATCCGGATGCGCTGAATTTCTACATCGGCCACGAGATCGGCCACATCAAGCGCAAGCACCTGAGCTGGGCGACCGTGCTGCTGCCGGCCTCGATGCTGCCGCTGGTCGGCGCCGCCTATTCTCGCGCCCGCGAGTACACCTGCGACCGCCACGGCCTGGCGGCCTGCGAGCAAGCGATCAACGCCGAATTCGGCATGGCCGCGCTGGCGGCCGGCGGCAGGCGCTGGCGCACCATGAACAAGAGCGCATACATCGAGCAGTCGCGCGAGACCGAAGGCTTCTGGATGTCCTTCCATGAGCTGGTCGGCGACTACCCCTGGCTGGTCAAGCGCATGGCCGCGGTGCGTGCCCTGGCCGCCGGGCAGGAAGTACAACAGCCGCGCCGCCACTGGCTGGCCGCGCTGATGGCCCTGTTCGTGCCGCGCATGGGTGCCGGCGGCGCAGGCGGCGTGGTGGTGCTGGCGGTGATGGCGGGTATCCTGGCGGCGGTCGGTATCCCGGCCTACCAGGCCTACCAGCAGAAGGCCGTGGTGGCCAGTGCCTATGCCGCCGGCCAGGGCGCCAGCGCCAAGGTCGAGGCCTATCTCGTCGAGCACGGCAGCATCCCGACCCTGGCCCAGGCCGGCGTGCAGGCCAGCGCCGGCGCTCCCGCCGTGCGCGAACTGGAAATCGACCCGAAGAACGCGACCCTGCGCGTGCTGACCAGCATCGAGACGAAAGAGGGCGCCGGAGTGCTCGTGTTCGAGCCTTCGATGGACGAGGAGAAGAACATCTCCTGGGCCTACAGCGCCGAAGGGATCATGCCGGATGCGCTGCCCGAAGATTGCCGCTAGAGCACCTGAAAAACCTCATGGCGCTCTAGAACCCAGCTACTCTTGCTGGTCGCGCATCCACTCCTTCAAGCCATTGACCCAGTCCTTGGCCGGCAGGTTGTAGCGCCGTTTGATCTCGCCGGCGCGCTCGTAGAGCACCGAGAAATCGATCTCTGGTGCGTTCTTGAAGGCGAGGACGACGATGTTCGCGTCGTGCACCTCGGGCAGCCATACCACGGCGTCGAACACCTCGCGCATCGCGTCCAGGTTCCTGTCGTAGCAGGAGATGTCGCCGAACACGTTTGTGATCATGATGCCGTCCCGGCCCAGGCAGTCGAAGCAGGCTTGATAGAACGCCGGCGTATCGAACACCGGCCCGCGCGCCTCCTCGTCGTACAGGTCGACCTGCAGCACGTCGACCTTGCCGTGGTTGGCCGGGTCGAGCACGAAGTCGAGGGCGTTCATCTCGCGCACCTGCAGGCGCGCGTCGTTCGGCGGCAGTTCGAACAGGGCGCGGCAGATCGCGATCACGTTCGGGTTCAGCTCGGCCGCCGTCACCTTCGCTTCGGGAAAGCGGCGATGGCAGAACTTGGTGAGTGCCGCGCTGCCCAGGCCCAGCTGCACGATGTGCCGCGGCGCGTCGAGAAACAGCATCCAGGCCATCATCATCTGCACGTAGGTCAGCTCGATCGCATCCGGACGCGCCAGGCGCATCGCGCCTTGCTCCCACGAGGTGCCCAGGTGCAGCGAGCGTACGCCGTCGAATTCGGTGATGGTGGCGGGAGGATGGCCCGGCTGGGCGAAACGGGGATCGAAAGGAGGGGGCTTGCTTGGCATGGCGGGATCGGCGGTGATGAAGGCCGATCTTACCAGAGCCGCCGCCGACGGCGCGTCAGGTCGCCGGCAGGAGCAGGGTCACCACCAGGCCGCCGCCCTCGCGGTTGGCCAGCAGCACGCGCCCGCCGTGCGCCTCGGCGATCTCGCGCACCAGCGCCAGGCCCAGGCCGGTGCCGCTGCGCTTGGTCGAGTAAAAGGGCACCAGCGCATTGGTCAGCACCGCTTCGCTCATGCCGCTGCCCCGATCGAATACGTCGATGCGCAGCATGTCCTGGACGCGCCGCACCTGCAGTTCCACGTCCTCCGGCCGGGAGCCCGATTCGTGCGCGTTCTTGAGTAAATTGAGCAGGGCCTGCTCCATCTGCGCGGTGTCGAATTGCGCGGCTTCCTCGGTCAGTTCGCCGGTCACGCGGAATGCGACCTGCGTTCCCAGGCGCGCCACCAGGGCCGGCCAGGGACAGCGCTGCAGGCGCGGCGAGGGCAGCTTGGCGAAGCGCGCGTAGCCGAGGATGAAGCTTTCCAGGTGGCGGGTGCGCTCGCCGATGGTTTCCAGGATCTGCGGCAGGCGCTCGGTCTGGCCGCGCCGCACCAGCTCCGCGCCCGAGTGGGCCAGCGAGGCGAGCGGCGCCAGCGAGTTGTTCAGCTCATGGCTGATCACACGGATCACCTTTTTCCAGGTCTGCACTTCCTGGCGCCGCAGCTCGGCCGTCAGGTGGCGCAGCAGCAGCAGTTCGTGGCGCCGGCCGTTCAGGCTGAAATGGCTGCGCGCCAAGTGGTAGACCTCCTCTTCTTCTCCTTCGCCGGCGGTGAACAGGCCGTCGCCGCCGCGCGCCAGCGCTTCCTTCAGCGCGGGCGACGCCTCGGCCAGCAGCGCGTCGAGACGGTGGCCTTCGAGCTTGCGGCCGTCGGCCAGCAGCTGGCGCGCGGCCAGGTTGGCGTAGACCACGGCCGCGCCGCGCTGGGGCGCATCGGCCAGCAGCAGCATCGCCACCGGCGTGTTCTGCACCATGGTGTCGAGCAGCAGCTCGCGCTGCACCAGGTCGCGGCGCTGCTCGCGCAGCACGTGGCCAAGCGCGTTGTGGGCAGCGATCAGGTCGGCCAGCTCGTCGTTCTGCGGCCAGTGCAGGCTGAAGGAAAAGTCACCGTCGCGGTAGCTCGTCACCGTGCCTTCCAGCGCCCGGAACAGCGACAGGATGGGCTGCACCTGCGAGCGCACGGTGATGATGGCGGTCGGCACCACGCAGGCCAGGCAGAGCGCGAACACCAGCAGCGGGCGGCCGGGGAAGTAATGGTCGAGCGCGAGGGCGATCAGGATGCCGACCGCGAGCAGGGTGCCGACCAGGGCGGAGAAGCGGGTGACGAGGGAGAGGCGCATGGGTGTGTGGATTCGAAGCGCGAAGGGAGCGGCCGTGCCAGCGGCAGTTGAACGCGTGGGCAGGAAACCTGCCCACCCTACGGCCGGGCGATGCCCAGGCGCTCCATGCGCCGGTACAGGGCCTGGCGCGACAGGCCGAGTTCGGCCGCGGCTTGCGCGACCACGCCGCCGGCACGCGCCAGCGCGCCGGCGATGGCGTCGCGGTCCGGTTCCGCATCGGGTGCCTGCGCCGGAGACGAAACGGCCGCCACCGGCAGCCCGAGGTCGGCCGCGCGGATCACGTCGCCCTGGGCCAGCAGGTTGGCGCGCGCCATCACGTTCTTCAGTTCGCGCACGTTGCCGGGCCAGGCGTGGGCCAGCAGCGCGCTCTCGGCGCCGCGGTCCAGGCGCCTGCCCGACGCCAGGAAGCCGTTCGCCAGGGGCAGGATGTCGCCCGGGCGCGCCGCCAGCGGCGGCAAACGCAGCTCGATCACGTTCAGGCGGTAGAACAGGTCCTCGCGGAAGGTCCCCTGGCGGATCATTGCCGCCAGGTCGGCGTTGGTGGCGCTGATCACGCGCACCTTGACCTGGCGTTCGCGGTTCGAGCCGAGCCGCTCGAAGCGCCCGGTCTCCAGCACGCGCAGCAGTTTCATCTGCCCGGCCAGCGGCAGGTTGCCGATCTCGTCCAGGAACAGGGTGCCGCCGTCGGCCGCCTCGAACTTGCCCTCGCGCGCCCTGGAGGCGCCGGTGTAGGCGCCGGCATCGGCGCCGAACAGCTCGGCCTCGATCAGTTCGGACGGCAGGGCGCCGCAGTTCAGCACCACGAAGGGGCCGTCCTTGACTTGCGAATTCGCCTGGATGATCTCGGCGATGCGCTCCTTGCCGGTGCCGTTCGGGCCCGTGATCAGGACCGGCACGTCGGCGCGCGCCACCTGGCAGGCCAGTTGCAGCACGCGTTCGGTGGCCGGGTCGGCCCAGACCAGGCCGCGCAGGTCGTACTGGCTTTCCAGTTCGCGCCGCTCGCGCCGCTCGCGTCCGACCCGCTGCAGCAGCGCGCGGTTGGCCTGGCCGAGTTCGACCAGGTTGGTCACGGTCGCCAGCAGGCGTTCGTCGTTCCAGGGCTTGGGCAGGTAGTCGGCGGCGCCGGCCTTGACCAGGTCGACCGCCGCATCGAGGTGGGTCCAGGCGGTGAGCAGGATCACCGGCAGGTCCGGGTACAGCGCGCGGATGCGGCGAAACAGCGCCACGCCTTCCTCGCCCGAGGTCGTCTCGAGCGTGAAGTTCATGTCCTGGATGACCAGGTCGACCGGTTCGCGGGCCAGCACCGCCAGCCCTTCCTCGGGCGAGGCCGCGTGCAGCGCCGCGATGTCGTGCAGCGAGAACAGCACGTCCAGGGCGACGCCGACGGCGGCGTTGTCGTCAATGATGAGTACGGTGGGCATGGGCGCTAGCATAGCATTGGCGGGTAACCATCAGGTACTGCGTCAGGTACTGCATCAGGTACTGCGGGTGGCCAGCGCCGGCGAGGTGCTGGCCGCGCGCCAGGCCGGTCCGTACACGGCCAGCACGCCGAGCGCCCACAACAGGATGGCGCCGCCGCCGAGGTAGCCGAGCGGCAGGCGCGCCATCTCCAGCTTGCTCACCAGGAGCTGGTTCAGGCCGACGCCGAGCAGCACGCCGCCGAACACGCCGGCGCTGGTGATCAGGAAATTCTCTGTCAGGAAGTAGCGCAGGATGTCGATCCTGCGTGCGCCGAGCGCGCGCCGTACGCCGATCTGCTTGCGCCGCTGCGTGACCCAGAGGCTGGCCATGCCGACGATGCCGCTGGCGGTGATCAACAGCAGCAGCACGCTGACCGTCACCAGCATCCACGACAGTGCCATGTCGGCGCGGTAGCGCGACTTGCGCAACCCCTCGACGGTGCGGGTCTCGAGGATGACCGGCGTGGCGGACGACTTGCGCAGGACCGCCTCCGCTTCGCGGATCACGCGGTCGCGCTGCCCCGGTTCGGTGCGGATGGTGAAGGTATAGGCCTGGTTGCTGCCGTACAGGCGCACCGGTGCGATGCTCGAGAGCTCGCCGCGCGCGCTCACCTCGGCGCCATGGCTCTGCAGGCGCTCGACCACGCCGACCACCCGCACCTCCATCGCGTCTTCGCCGGTGCCGAAGTACATGATCCTGCCGACCGCGCCCTGGCCCGGCCACAGCTTCGCGGCCAGGGCCTTCGACAGGATCACCACGTGCGGCACATCGTTCTTGTTGATGTCGATGTCCTGGGCTTCGCCGGGCAGGAAGTCGCGCCCTTCGACGATTTTGAGGCCCCAGGCCTTGACCAGCGAGTCGGGCGAGAAGTAGGCCGAGGAGGGCGAGGACTCGTCGGTCTGGCGGCGGTCGAGCGCGACGCTGTTGTTCCAGCCCGACTGCGACATCGGCACCTGGTTGACCTGGGCCACGGCGGCCACGCCCGGCACCGCGCGCAGCAGCTCGCTTTCGCGCTTCATCGTCGCCAGCTGCTGCTCCGGGCCGTCGCTGGACAGGTGACTGACGTCGATCTTGAACACCGCCGTTTCATCGGCGATGCCGCTGGGGCGGGCGGCGGCGGCGCGGCGTTCGCTCACGATGTGCACGGCATTGGCCAGGATCGCCAGGCTGAGCGCGACCTGCAGCGCGACCAGGATCGCGCCGGTCTTGTTGCGCAGGAGCGCGGAGAGGATGGGACGGATTTCCATGATGGCTCCTTATTGCGACTTGAGTTGGATCGCCGGCGTCACCTGGCAGGCGCGCCAGGTCGGGAACAGCCCGGCCAGCACCGCGGCCAGCACCGACAGCAGGAAGGTGAATGCCAGCATGGTCAGGTCCATGCGCGCCACCGCGGCCGCTTCCCGGTTCTGCATGCCGATCAGGGCCAGGGCGCCGAAGGCCAGCAGCAGCCCGAGCAGGCCGCCGGCCAGGCCGATGACGGCGCTCTCGGTCAGGAACTGGCGGAAGATCTCGCGGCGCGAGGCGCCCAGGGCGCGGCGGATGCCCACTTCGCTGGCGCGCACCGAGAACTTCGCCAGCAGCAGGCCGATGGTATTGACCAGGCACAGCGCCAGGAAGCCGAAGGCCAGCCAGACCGACAGTTTGTTGTCCTTGCCGACCACCTTCTCGTGCTCCATCCACTGGTTGACGTCGTACAGCTCGGCCGGCGTGCCGCGGCGCATGCGGCCGAGCTTGCGCTGCTCGGCGGCGTAGCCGTTCAGGTAATCGTGCAGCGCGCCGCGTTCGACGCCTGACGCGGTCTCGAACCAGAACTGCAGCCAAGTGCATTCCGAGCGCATGACGCCCTGGAAGCCTGGCTCCGGACGCGCGCTGCAGCTCATGCCGCCGTTGCGCGAGGCTTCCAGGCGTACGGCGGTGGCGAGCGGGATGAAGATTTCTTCGCGCACGCCGAAGTAGTCGCCGCCGACCAGCTTGTAGTAGCGCGGCTGCGGCTCCCAGTCGTCGACCACGCCGACGATGGTGAAGGGCTGGCCCATCACGTTCAGGCGCTGGCCGACCGGGCTGGCGGCGCCGAACAGCTTTTCCGCCACCTGGCGGCCGAGGATGGCGACGTTGGCGCCGCGCGCGTCGTCGGCTTCGCTCCAGGGCTGGCCGTGCAGGAAGGGCACTTCGAACATGGCGAAAAAGTCGCGCGTCGGCGCGATGCCCGGCGCGGTGAAGGCGCCGATGTCCTTGCGCAGCGGCTCGACCGAGGGCGCGATGCCGTACAGCGCGGTGCGGCGCACGCCCTGGCGGCTTTTCAGGAGGTTCATCGCATCGGTGTAGGTGACCTGCTGCTCGTCCGACGGCGTGCCGGGCACATAGCCCTCGGCCGGCTGGACGTCGAAGATCGGCACGAACAGGCGGTCGCTCTTGTGCGGGATCGGGTCACCCGACATCATGTGCAGGATGGTCAGGGTCGAGACGCTGGCCGCCACGCCGACGGCCAGGGTCAGCACCATCAGGGCGGTCAGCGCCGGGTTGCGGCGCAGGGTGCGCACGCCGAGCTTGATGTAGTAGGCGAACATGGGACGCTCCTCAGACCGCGGCCTGGGCGTTGCGCTCGCCGGCCAGCGTCGGCCCCTTGCGCACCAGGTCCGACACCTGGCCGTCGATGATGTGCACGTTGCGGTGGGTGCGCACGGCCAGCTCCGGATCGTGGGTGACCATCAGGATGGTGGTGCCGGCGGCGTTGATCTCCTCCAGCAGTTCCATCACGCCGCGCGCCATTTGCGTATCCAGGTTGCCGGTCGGTTCGTCGGCCAGCAACAGTTTCGGCGAGCCGGCCAGCGCGCGCGCGATCGCCACGCGCTGCTGCTGGCCGCCCGACAGCTCGGCCGGGAAGTGCTTCATGCGCGAGGCCAGGCCGACTTTCGCCAGCGCGTCCTCGATGCGTTCCTTGCGCTCGGCCTTGTTGAAGCCGCGGTAGCGCAGCGGCACGTCGACGTTGTCGAACAGGTTCAGGTCGGGGATCAGGTTAAAACCCTGGAAGATGAAGCCGAGCTTCTCGTTGCGCAGGCGCGAGCGCGCATTGTCGTCCATGCCCTTCACGTTCACGCCGTCGAGGATGTACTCGCCGCTGGTGAATTCCTCGAGCAGGCCGGCGATGTTCAGGAAGCTGGTCTTGCCCGAACCCGAGGGGCCGGTGACGGTCACGAACTCGCCCTGGTTGACCTGGATCTCGAAGCCGCGCAGCGCGTGGGTCTCGATCATGTGGGTGCGGTACACCTTGGAGAGGTTGGTCATGCGCAGCATGGGATGTCCTTTCAGGAGGGTTCTGGTTCTGTTGTCAGTTGATGGAGACGCTCGCCGCGTTCTCGAATGCGTCGGTGCCGGCGACGACGATCCTGTCGCCGGGCTTCAGGCCGGACAGGATCTCGACCGCCGAGACGCTGGTGGCGCCGATCCGGATCGGCGTGCGGGTGGCGACGCCGTCGCGCACCACGTAGGCGAAGCGTCCGCCCTCGCTCTCGACGAAGGGGCCGCGCGCCACCATCAGCACGTTCGGCTTTTCCTCGATCAGGAGGCGCGCCGTGACGCGCTGGCTCTGGCGCAGGCCTTGCGGCTGTTCGCCGTCGAAGCGCACGCGCGCCAGCACCTGGTTCTTCACCACTTCGGGCGAGAGCGCGGTCAGCTTGCCGGTGGCCGTGCCGGCGGGCAGGGCGATCTCGGCGTTCATGCCCCGGCCGAGGTCGGACACGTAGGTCTCGGGCACCTCGAGTTCGACCTCCAGGCGCGACAGGTCGACCAGGGTCATCAGGGGCGCGTTGGCGGCCACCATCATGCGGTTCTGGACGTTGAGGGTGCCGATGAAGCCGTCCACCGGCGCACGCACGGTCAGTTCGTCGACGCGGCGCTGTGCATTGGCCATGGCCAGGCACGCGCGCTCCATCTCGCCGGTCTTGGTGCGGATCGCCAGCGCCACGTCGTCGCCTTCCAGGTTCGCCGCCTGGGCCGCGTGGCTGGCGCGGATCTGGGCCGAGTTCAGCGCGTCCTTCGCCTTCTGGTAGTCGATCTTGGCAATGATGCCGACCTGGCCCACGCTGTCGTAGCGTTCCAGCGTGCGCTGGGCGGACAGGCGCTCGATCTCGGCGGTGTCGGCTTCGCGCTGGGCCAGCAGTTTCTGCTTGCGCGACAGGATCTGCTGGCGCGCCACCTCGGCCTTCAGTTGCTCGTAGGTCGACTGTTCGCGCTTGAGGGCGTCGGACAGGTCGGGCGACTCGAGCACGGCGAGCACGTCGCCCTTCCTGACGGTGTCGCCGGCGGCGACCTTCAGGTTGACGATGGCCGGCGCGGTGGCGAACAGGGTCGGGCTGACGGCGGCGACCACGCGGCCGTTGACCGAGGCGTCGCGCACCAGGGTGCCGCGGCCGACTTCGGCGATGCGCAGGCGGCTGGCGCTGACCGAGCGCTCGCTGGCGCTCCAGTTCGAAAGCAGTGCAATGGCCACCGCGGCCAGCGCGACGGCGGCGCCGACCAGCAGGGCGCGGCGCTTGGCCTTTTGCGCCGGCGGCGGCGTGAGCAGGGCGTCTTGCAGGGATGTATCGCGGATCATGGTGTGTCCAGTAACGACGTTGGTGCCGTCGTTATTGCACGATCCGTGCCAGGCGCTAAGTGCTTGATTTTATGAAGAGCGGACGCGCGTACAGCGTGTCCGGACTGTCCGTCCGGCGTGGTCCGACCGTACGCGGACACAGCCGCGATCGGCCCGGACCGGCTATCGGGCGCCGTCTTTTCCGGCGCCCTGCAGCAGGAATGTGGCCAGCGCGTGATAAGCGGGCAGCGAAGTCGCGTCGTTGGCCGCGTTGGCGGCGGTCGGATGGCTGGCGAAGCGCGCGATGACCATTTCCGCCTTCGGATCGATGTACAGCGCCTGGCCATGTACGCCGCGCGCCATGAAGGCGCCATGCTCGTTGTGGGTCACCCACCACATGTTGCGATAGGTCCAGCCGTCGAGCATCTTGTAGCCCGCCTTGGCGAAGTCGTCGCGCTTGCCGCCCTTGCGGATATCCTCGACCGCCGCCCTGGGGACGATCTGCTGTCCGTTGTAGCGTCCCTCGTTGCGGATCATCTCGCCGAAGCGCGCCAGGTCGCGCAGCCCGGTGTTGAGCCCGCCGCCCGCGAACGGCGTGCCGATGGAATCGACCGACATGTAGGCATCCTGTTCGGCGCCCAGCTTGCTCCAGATGCGTTCCGAGAGCAGTTGCGCCACCGAGCGCCCGGTCACGCGTGCAAGGACCCAGCCGAGGGCGTCGGTGTTGGCGGTGCGGTAGTGGAAGGCTTCGCCGTGCACGCCTTCGGGCTGCACCGTTTGCAGGAATTCGTAGTACGAGCGCGGACCGCTGTAGTCCTTCGGCTTGGGCAAGGGGTTGCCGGCGGCGGCGTGCATCCAGACCTCGGCCTTGGGATCGGCGTAATCCTCGCTGAACTTGATCCCGGTCGTCATGTCCATGAGCTGGCGCACGGTCGCATTGCCGAAGGCGGAACGCCCCAGTTCCGGGACGTATTGCGCGACCTTGCGCCCGGGGTCGAGCGTCCCCTCGGCCACCATCATGGCGGCCAGCGTGCCGACGAAGGTCTTGGTGACCGACATGGCGCCGTGCTGGCCTTCCGGCTTGAGCACGCCGAAGTAGCGCTCATAGACCACGCGGCCCCGGTGCAGCACGACGATGCCATCGGTATAGTTGGCCAGCAGCGACTCCTGCCAGGTCATCGCTTTGCCGCCGCCCAGGGGCTGGAAGCTGAGGCCATCGATATCGTCGCGCAGGAACCGCCCGAGCGGCGCCGGCGCCTCCAGCCCGCGCGACACGTTCACGGTCGGCATCAGTTGCCTGAAGTTCGACACGCTCCAGCGTAAAGCGGGGAAGCGGAAATAACTGCCGTCGTCGAAGCGCAGGATGCGGTCGGGCGGCGGGGGAGAGCCGACCATCCAGCCAAGCCGGGCCGGGTCGGATGCGATGGCGTCAGGGAATTTTTCAGCGCCGTGCGCGAGCCCGGGGAGGAGGATTGCCATTAACACGGCAGGGATGACACAGGGCGTCGATCTGCGATTCATGTTCCAGCCTCCGTCTGATTCTGATGATCAAAGGGTCTTTGGGCGTTGCCGGCAGCGTCCGAATAATCTCGCTGCCGGCCAATGTAGCGCATTCCGGCCAGTCGGCGCGCGCCGTCGGGGCTGTTGCCTGTGGCGTTATTGGTCCGCATGATCCGCGTGGGCTCGAGAGCCTAGCGCGGCCCGGCCCACCCTACGGTCACCGCCAACAGCGAGTTCATACGAAACCGGGATACGCAGCGTGTCCCGTAGGGTGGGCTCTCGAGCCCACGCGGATCCAGAACACCGATAACGCCACAGGCAACAGCCCCACAACGCCCGCACCCCCGGTCCTGACGCACACTCACCTGCGCGGCAGCGGCGTCCCCTTGTCGATCACCTCGCGACAGTCACCCTTGAAGCGCGCATTGTCGTAGTCGGCCCAGCCGTAGCTGTCGACGTAGCGCTTGTGGCGCTTCAGCTTGTCGCTGGCGATGCTGCGCTCGAGGCGCTCGTCGGGATAGCGGATGTCGCCCAGGTCGACCAAGGTGTGGAACACGTTCTCGGTCGACAGGCGCGCCTTGCGGTGGCGCCTGAGCTGTTCCACCTTGCCAGGGAAGCGCTCGCCGTACAGGTTCGAATACCAGACAAAGGCCGGTACGTGGAATTCGTATTGGGTGTTGTGGCCGTGGAAGGCGAGCTTGCAGGACTTGTCGTACAGCGTCTGGCCGTGGTCGGCCACGTACATCAGCGCCGCCGCCTTCTCCGGCGCCTTCAGCTTGGCGATCACCTGGGCCAGGAACCAGTCGGTGTACAGGATCGCGTTGTCGTAGCTGTTGCTCAGCAGCGGTTCGATCGCGTCGTCGGTGACGACCGGCTTGTCGACGCCGCGCAGCGAGGGCGTCCATTTGTCGAAGCGGGCCGGATAGCGGTGCGCGTAGTTCCAGTGGCTGCCGAGCGTGTGCAGGACGATCAGTTTTTTCGGGGCCGGATCCGCCAGCGCCCGCGCGAAGGGCGCGAACAGCACCTCGTCCAGGTTCGAGCGGGTGGTGAAACCGCCCAGGTTCAGGAATTCGACCCGGTCGGCCTCCTTGGCGAACACCGACACCGGCGTGTCGAACTTGCCGAACGAGATCTGGTTCGACAGCCAGAAGGTTTTATAGCCGGCCTCCTTGAACGCGGTCAGGAAGGATTTTTCGTTGAAGCCGTCCTTCAGGCTCTGCATGGCGGGCTTGCGCGAGATGATCACCGGCACCGACAGGCGCGTCGCCGACACCGAGGTGATCAGGTCCTGCAGCGGCACCAGGTTCTCTTCCTGCTCGAGCTGGGGATTGGTCTGGCGCGCATAGCCGTTGATGCTCCAGCGGTCGTAGCGCGCCGATTCGCCCAGCACCATCACCAAGATGTCCGGCGCCTGGTCCGGGTCGGCCTGGCGCGCATCGAAGCGGAAGGCGGCGCTGCGTCCGTTCAGTTCGGCGAGATAGACCCGCTCCTTGTAGAAGTCGACGCCGCGCGCGACCAGGCCGAAGGGCCAGGAACGGGCAAAGGCGTCGAGCTCGACCGGCAGCTGCGCCCAGTGCGGCAGGCGGGGCAGGGCGGTGGCCGGGGCGGCGGGCGCGGACACGGCCTTGCCGGCGGCAACCAGGTGGACCCGGGCGGCCGGCGCCGCGCGCGTAACCGGGACGGGATCGGGGGCGACGCCGTATTTCTTCCCGTAGGCGAACAGCGCGGCGGCCAGCGCCAGCACGGCCAGCACCACCCAGCGCGAGCGGTCGTCCCAGTCGAGCTCGCGGGTGCGCAGCGCGGCGCGCCAGCTGCTGGCCCACCAGGCCAGCACGCCCGCCAGCGCCGCGCCCGCCAGCCAGACCTTGCTGCCCATGAACTCCAGCGCTTCGGCGGGACTGGTCTCGGCGATGATCCCCAGGTGGTGGGTGGAGATGCCCTGGCCATAGTAGATATACAGGTAGAGTTCGGTCGGCAGGGCGAGGAAGGCCGGCAGCAGCAGCGGGTGGAACCAGGCCGGGCGCTTGAACAGGGCCCAGGCGGCGATCCAGGCGATGACTTCGACGCCCAGCACCTGGCTCGGACGCGGCACCGGCAAGCCCACCAGCAGCGGGAAGAAGGGCATCGCCGACAGCACCAGGTAGGTCAGCACGAGATACAGGTGGGCGGGACGCGGCAGCGGGCGCATGGGAGACGGACGGCAGGGAAAAGTCGGCTATTATCCAATCTTTATCGCCGGAAAAGCTATTCCTGCCCTGGAAGGGGGCAATCGTGCGCGCCGCCGCTTGTATCCGGACAGCCACAGATCGCGCGGCTTCGCCGTTTTTCCGGCCCGGAACTGCCTACGCAGCGAGCAAATCGGTTGACCGCCCCTTGTGAGAAGTCTATACTCGCGAGTTCTCGAATTTATTCTGCACATCGTATACGCACTCGCTGCCGCTCATCCGCTGAGTGGCTTTCGTCGCCTCCGCTGTCAGTCTTGAGTCGGGACTAGGTTTCAGTCCCCGGGCCGCGCTGTATCTGGTCTGGGTCATCAACGGTAGTAACTTTGTTGGATTAGGAACGATGCCAACCATCAATCAACTGATTCGCAAGCCGCGCATTGCTGCGGTTGTGAAGAGCAAGTCGCCGGCACTTGAAAACTGCCCGCAAAAGCGCGGTGTGTGCACCCGTGTTTACACCACCACCCCGAAGAAGCCGAACTCGGCACTGCGTAAAGTCGCCAAAGTGCGCCTGACCAACGGTTTCGAAGTCATTTCGTACATCGGCGGTGAAGGCCACAACCTGCAAGAACACTCGGTCGTGCTGCTGCGCGGCGGTCGTGTGAAAGACTTGCCGGGTGTGCGTTACCACATGGTCCGCGGTGCACTGGATACCCAGGGCGTGAAAGACCGTAAGCAAGCTCGCTCGAAGTACGGCGCGAAGCGTGCCAAGGCTGCGAAGAAGTAATTTTTTCGTCGGTCACACGGTCTCGACACATCGAGGTCACATTAAAAAGTTAAGTTGAGCCGGCCGGAAGGCCGAGTAAGTGAAAGATCATGAGGGTCTTTCGCGAGTGCGGTTCAAGCACTCAACTGAAGATAGGAAGGAATTGAAATGCCACGTCGTCGTGAAGTACCCAAGCGCGAGATTCTGCCGGATCCAAAATTCGGCAACACCGATGTCGCCAAGTTCGTCAACGTTCTGATGCTGTCCGGCAAGAAGTCGGTCGCTGAAAACATCATCTACGGTGCGTTTGAATACATCCAGACCAAATCGGGCAAGGACCCGCTGGAAGTGTTCGCGGCCGCGATCAACAACTGCAAGCCGATGGTCGAGGTGAAATCCCGCCGCGTCGGCGGCGCCAACTACCAGGTGCCAGTGGAAGTTCGTCCGGTCCGTCGTATGGCGCTGTCCATGCGTTGGTTGCGCGAAGCCGCAAACAAGCGCAGCGAAAAATCCATGCCACAACGCCTGGGTGGTGAACTGATGGAAGCGGCCGAAATGCGCGGTGGCGCAATGAAGCGCCGTGACGAAGTGCACCGCATGGCTGAAGCGAACAAGGCGTTCTCGCACTTCCGCTTCTAAGCACATGGCCAAACCCTTCAGGGGGCGCGGCCAACGCAGTATCCGTTGTTCAGGCCGGGCGCGTTTTGATCTCAAAATGCCGTCCGGTTTTGTCCATTCAAAGATTTAGGAAAAATTATGGCACGCAAGACCCCCATTGAGCGCTACCGCAATATCGGTATTTCCGCTCACATCGATGCTGGTAAGACCACCACCACCGAACGCGTCCTGTTCTACACGGGCGTGAACCACAAGCTGGGCGAAGTGCACGACGGCGCCGCCACCATGGACTGGATGGAGCAGGAGCAGGAACGCGGCATTACCATTACCTCGGCAGCGACGACCTGCTACTGGAGCGGTATGGCCAAGAACTTCCAGCCTCACCACATCAACATCATCGACACCCCGGGCCACGTTGACTTCACCATTGAAGTCGAGCGTTCGATGCGCGTGCTCGACGGCGCTTGCATGGTTTACTGTGCAGTCGGTGGCGTGCAGCCACAGTCGGAAACCGTGTGGCGTCAAGCTAACAAGTACAAAGTCCCACGTCTGGCATTCGTCAACAAGATGGACCGTACCGGTGCGAACTTCTTCAAAGTGTACGAACAGATGCGCGCACGCCTGAAGGCGAACCCAATCCCGGTCGTGATCCCAATCGGCGCGGAAGAGAACTTCCAAGGCGTAGTCGATCTGGTCAAGATGAAAGCAATCATCTGGGACGAGGCTTCGCAAGGCATGAAATTCGAATACGCTGACATCCCGGAGCACCTGGTTGAGCAGGCGAACGAATGGCGTGAAAAACTGGTCGAGACCGCTGCTGAAGCGAACGAAGACCTGATGAACAAGTACCTGGAAGAAGGCGATCTGTCGGAAGAAGAGATCAAGACCGCCCTGCGCCAGCGCACCATCGCATCGGAAATCGTGCCGATGTTGTGCGGTACCGCGTTCAAGAACAAGGGCGTGCAAGCCATGCTCGACGCCGTGATCGAATACCTGCCATCGCCAGTCGACATCCCGCCAGTGGCAGGTACCGATGAAGACGACCAGCCGGTCACCCGTAAGGCTGACGATAACGAGAAGTTCTCGGCACTGGCGTTCAAGATCATGACCGACCCGTTCGTCGGCCAGCTGATCTTCTTCCGCGTCTACTCGGGCATGATCAATTCGGGCGATACCGTCTACAACCCGATCAAGGGCAAGAAAGAACGCCTGGGTCGTATTCTGCAGATGCACGCCAACCAGCGCGAAGAAATCAAGGAAGTCCGCGCCGGCGACATCGCCGCTGCAGTCGGCCTGAAAGAAGCGACCACGGGCGAAACCCTGTGCGATCCTTCGGCTGTCATCACCCTGGAAAAGATGGTGTTCCCGGAGCCGGTCATTCAGCAGGCTGTCGAGCCGAAGACCAAGGCCGACCAGGAAAAAATGGGCCTGGCGTTGAACCGCCTGGCACAGGAAGATCCGTCGTTCCGCGTGCGTACCGACGAAGAATCGGGCCAGACCATCATCGGTGGTATGGGCGAGCTGCACCTGGAGATTATCGTTGACCGCATGAAGCGCGAGTTTGGCGTGGAAGCAACCGTCGGCAAGCCGCAGGTTGCCTACCGCGAAACCATCCGCAAGGCAGTCACCGACGTCGAAGGCAAGTTCGTCAAGCAGTCGGGCGGCCGCGGCCAGTACGGTCACGCTGTCCTGACCATCGAACCGCAAGAGCCGGGCAAGGGCTTCGAGTTCGTCGACGCCATCAAGGGCGGTGTCATTCCTCGCGAATACATCCCGGCAGTCGAGAAGGGTGTGCGCGAAACCCTGACCACCGGTGTCCTGGCTGGCTACCCGGTCGTTGACGTGAAAGTCACCGTGACCTTCGGTTCGTACCACGACGTCGACTCGAACGAGAACGCGTTCCGTATGGCCGGTTCGATGGCATTCAAGGAAGGCTGCCGTAAAGCGTCGCCGGTCATCCTCGAGCCGATGATGGCCGTGGAAGTGGAAACGCCGGAAGACTACGCCGGTTCCGTGATGGGCGACCTGTCGTCCCGCCGCGGCATGGTGCAGGGCATGGACGAAATCCCGGGCGGCGGCGGCAAGATCATCAAGGCCGAAGTTCCGCTGTCGGAAATGTTTGGTTACTCGACCTCGCTGCGTTCGGCGACCCAGGGCCGTGCAACCTACACGATGGAATTCAAGCACTACTCGGAAGCGCCGAAGCACGTCATCGACGCAATCGTGACCGCCAAGGCCAAGTAATAAAACATGATGGCTGCGGCACTCAGGCGCCGCAGCTACAATAACAACACAGTAAAAAAGTTGTTCTTTTAAAGGAAGATCAAAATGGCAAAAGGTAAATTCGAACGGACCAAGCCGCACGTCAACGTCGGCACCATCGGTCACGTTGACCACGGCAAAACCACCCTGACGGCTGCAATCGCAACCGTTCTGTCGAAGAAGTTCGGCGGCGAAGCCAAGGCGTACGACCAGATCGACGCGGCTCCGGAAGAGAAGGCACGCGGCATCACCATCAACACCGCGCACGTCGAGTACGAAACCGAATCGCGTCACTACGCGCACGTCGACTGCCCAGGCCACGCCGACTACATCAAGAACATGATTACCGGTGCTGCGCAGATGGACGGCGCGATCCTGGTGTGCTCGGCCGCTGACGGCCCGATGCCACAGACCCGCGAGCACATCCTGCTGGCGCGTCAGGTTGGCGTTCCGTACATCATCGTGTTCCTGAACAAGTGCGACCTGGTCGACGACGCAGAACTGCTGGAACTGGTCGAAATGGAAGTCCGCGAACTCCTGTCGAAGTACGAGTTCCCTGGCGACGACCTGCCGATCATCAAAGGTTCGGCACGTATGGCCCTGGAAGGCCAGCCTGGCGAAATGGGCGAAGAGTGCATCATCCGCCTGGCAGAAGCCCTGGACACCTACATCCCGACGCCAGAGCGCGCTGTTGACGGCGCCTTCCTGATGCCAGTCGAAGACGTGTTCTCGATCTCGGGTCGTGGTACCGTCGTGACCGGTCGTGTCGAGCGCGGCATCATCAAGGTCGGCGAAGAAATCGAAATCGTCGGCATCACCGATACCGTCAAGACCACCTGCACCGGCGTGGAAATGTTCCGCAAGCTGCTGGACCAGGGTCAGGCAGGCGACAACGTCGGTCTGCTGCTGCGCGGCACCAAGCGTGAAGACGTCCAGCGCGGCCAGGTTCTGGCCAAGCCGGGCTCGATCAAGCCGCACAACCACTTCACCGGCGAGATCTATGTGCTGTCGAAAGACGAAGGTGGCCGTCACACCCCGTTCTTCAACAACTACCGTCCGCAGTTCTACTTCCGTACCACCGACGTGACTGGCTCGATCGAGCTGCCGGCGGACAAGGAAATGGTCATGCCAGGCGATAACGTGTCGATCACCGTCAAGCTGATCAACCCGATCGCGATGGAAGAAGGCCTGCGCTTCGCAATCCGCGAAGGCGGCCGTACCGTCGGCGCCGGCGTGGTTGCCAAGATCATCGCCTAATTAGCGTGTGATCACTGGGCAGGGCAAGCGTCCTGTCCAGACAACAGAGGGGGCAGAATTTCGATTCTGCCCCCTCTGCACGAGTAGGAACAGTGTTATACTCCCGCTCTTGTGCTGTACCGAAGTAACCGAATACATGATTGCCGGCGACAAGCCGGTTCGTTCTTTTTTAAGGAAATAGCATGTCCACTCCAAACCAGAAAATCCGCATTCGCCTGAAAGCGTTCGACTACAAGCTGATCGACCAGTCCGCACTGGAAATCGTCGACACCGCCAAGCGCACCGGCGCTGTGGTCAAGGGCCCGGTCCCGCTGCCGACCCGCATCCAGCGTTTCGACGTCCTGCGTTCCCCGCACGTCAACAAGACCTCGCGCGACCAGTTCGAAATCCGTACGCACCAGCGTCTGATGGACATCGTGGACCCGACCGACAAGACCGTTGACGCACTGATGAAGCTGGACCTGCCGGCTGGCGTCGACGTCGAAATCAAGCTGCAGTAATTCTTTCGACAGACGCGGAGCGATCCGCGAGCGTTGAATTAATCGGGGCCGGGAAGGGCCGCCACATTGGCGAACCTTCCCGGCCCCGATGCTTTTCCGGGTTCGTTTTTTGCCAAGCGCATCAGCACTTAAATTGCCCAGCGTTAATCATGCTAAGATCGATGGTGATTTTGATAACGCGACGGGCGGAGGGGAGATGAACGCGGCTTGGGCTGCCGTCACCGGGTATGCGCGACAGTTGAACGACACCAGCTGGACAAGGGTGCTGACCTATGCCTGGGCGGCCTTCATTACCCTGGCAATGCTGCTGCCCTTCGTCCCTGAGCAATGGCGTGGCACGGCCAAGTCCATCGGGTTCGCGCTGCCGTTGCTGCTTCTGGCGGCAAAGGATTTCGCCCAGCTCCCCGACCTTGCCGCCCGGCTGCGTGCCCTGCATCGGCAGGGCGCAGGCGCACTTGCCATGCTGGCGGCATGCCTGCCGCCCGGCCTGATCGGCCTGGCGCGTCTCGACCGCGAACTCTGGCGCAGCTTTTTCTGCTGGCTGCGCCGCCAACCCAGGCCGGCACGTCCGGACGGCCTGAGACTCACCTACCTCGAGCAGGGCGCCTATTCGACTGCGATTGCCTTCGGTCTGTTTTCCGTACTGGTGGAGCTGCCGCTCGATGCGGCGCTCGTGCCGCTGTTCGTCGACGATCCCGATGCGGTCAGGGACATCCATATCGCGGTCGCGCTGGGCAGCGCGTACACCCTCGTGTGGCTGCTGGGCGACCGCTGGCGCGTGCGCGACGGTTGCCACGTCCTGACCGCCACCCATCTCGACCTGCAGGTCGGCGCCCGCGCCAGCGCCCGCATCGCGCTGGCCTCGATCGCGGACGCACAGCCGCTGCGCGAGCCGGTCGCGCAATGGCGCCGCAGGCACCCGTTCCGCGACAAGGAAGCGGTGACGATCACCCCCTTCGACAAGCCGAACCTGATCTTGCGCCTGCACCCGGACGCGGACTGCACGATCACGCACCACGGGCTCGAGCGCAACGGCGTGCGTTACGTGTTTCTCTACCTTGACCGCCCGGAGCGTCTCATTGCGGCGCTGGCATCACGCGCCTGACGCCATGCGGCGGGCCCCCCACGCATCTCGATAAAGGACATCATGAAACGCATCTGGTCGGCTGTCGTGGCTTGCCTGCTCCTTTTACTGGTACTGCTGTTCCTCGGATTCGGGGGGTACGCATCCAGGCCGCTGCCCCTCAAGCTCGGCGCTGCCGCCCTCGGGCTTTGTTTTCTGGTCACGTTCTTCAACGTGGTCTTGCCCGACGGACGGATCGCCAACAATGTCGTGAAGGTCCTGAATTTCTGTGCCGGCGCCTTGTTTTTCGCGGCGATGCTGCTAGTGCTGCAGCACTATTTCAATACCATGCATCTGGCCTGAACGTCGTCGCCCAGGCCCCCGGGTCAGTCCTTCGACCCGGTCTTCCAGCGCAGCCCGAAGCCGAAGCGCTGGTCCATCAGTTCGTGCGCACTGGTGCGGCCCTGCTGCTCGAAGTACTCGACCATCTTGGTCACCTGCAGGCGTCCGCCCTGGTTCTCGATCATCGCGATCGCGCACATCATCTGCCTGCCGCCCTGGTCGAGCCGCACTTCGATCGGCGCCTGGTTCGGCACTGCCACCATCACCACGCCGTCGGTCGCCGACCAGTTCGGCACGCCCTCATAGATGAAGGAGAAGATCAGCGCGCGCCGGATCTGGTCGAACTGGTCGCCGTTGATCCACAGGTTCTCGCCGCCGGTCGATGCGCCGGTACGGTCGTCGGCGTCGAGCTTGATGTAGGGGAGGCGGTCATAGTCGCCCCAGGCATTCCCGAGCGCCTGCACCAGGCCCTTGCGGCCGTCGGCCAGCTCGAACATGCAGCCGAGATCGAGGTCGATGCCGCCACCCGGACGGCGCGGGCGGCCGGCGTTACCCAGGGCGCCGCTCAGGCGGCCGAGGAAGCCGGTCTTCTCCGGCGCCGGCGCCGGCGTCGGCGAGACGGAGGACTGGTTCCAGTTCAGGTTGACGTGGATGCGGCCGTAGCCGCGGCCGGGCGCCTTGTCGAGCGAGACCTTGTCGCCGCGTTTTTCTAGCGTGATCTTCGACAGCGAGACTTTCGGCGCTGCGGGTGCCGCAGGTGCCGCAGATGCGGCAGCAGGCGCGGAAACCGGCGACGACGCGGGCGAGGCCGGCTTGGCCTCGGTGCCGCCGAAGTGCGCGAGCAGCGCCGACAGGCCGCCATTGAAGCCCTGGCCGACCGCGCCGAAGCGCCACTGGCCGTCGCGCCGGTAGATCTCGGCCACGATCACTGCCTTCTCGTCGCCGAAGTCGGTGCCCGACCAGGGGAAGCGGACTGCGTCGCCCACGGTGAGCGAACTGGCGCCGAGCGCGCGCATGGTCTGGGCGCCGTCGATCGCGGCCACGAACACCAGCTTGGCGATCGAGGCCGGCAGGGCGTCGAGGTCGACGGCAAAGCGCGCCTTGCCGCCCGCCAGGTTCAGCGTCACGGCGTCGCCCGGACTGGCGAGCTGGTTGTAGAAGACCATGTAGCGGTCGTCCGAGAGCTTGTCGGAGGCGTCCAGGCCGAAGCAGGAGACGTCGACCGACGTGCCGGGCGCGTTGATGTCGACCTCGACCGGGAAGCGGGTGCCGGCGCCAAGGTCCGCCAGTTTGCCTTTCTGGCCGCGTGCAAAGTTGTTCATGTGTAGTCCTTTCTATAAAGCCGCCGGCCAGTGCGGAGCATCGAGCTGTTGTGCGCCGAACAGGCGCGACTGCGCGACCATGCGCTCGGCCCAGGCACGGTGGGTGGCGACCTCGCACATCGATTCGTGCATCTTGAAGACGGCAGGGCTGTTTTCGTCGAGGATCGCCTGGGCGGCGGCCAGGTCCTGCGGCCTGACCTTGTAGTGCTGCTCGATCGGCGCGATCTGGCTCGGGTGAATGGCGGTCTTGCCGACCATGCCGTAGGCGATGTCTTCCTGCACCTCCTGGTCCAGCAGTTCGGGCACGTCGAGGTGCTCGAACACCGGCGCGGTGAGGGCGAAGCCGTAGGGGCGGAAGATCGTCACCAGTTTCGCGATGACGGGGCCGAGCGGCGTGCGGTAGATCGTCATGCCGCGCGGGCGCCGCAGCCCCAACAAGGCCAGCAGGTCGTTGCCCCCGATGCGCAGCGCCAGGATGCGGTTGCGCACGCCCGGCGACTGCAGCAGGTCGCGGAAGGCTTCCATCTCGCGCTCGCCGAAGACCTCGGCCGTCTCCAGCGTCGGCATCAGCATGTGGTCGGTGTCGCGCACCAGGCGGTAATAGGATTCGAAGTTGTGGCGCGTCGCCTTCGGGATCACGAAGCCGGTCAGTTTATCGGCGCCGCGCATGGCCAGCACGCGCGCCAGCACCTCCGGATTGCGCACGCGGACGAAACGCTCGGCCGCGACGTCCGTGCGCATGTGTTCCAGCACCACGGACAGGTTGAACAGCGCCCAGCTCAGCTCGCGGTCGGCGACCGCGTCCTCGGTGCAAAAGATCAGCGAACGCGCTTGCGGCAGCTTGTCGCCGTTCGCCACGTCCAGCAGGTGTTTGTGATTGGCCGGCACGTACAGCGACGCGCCCATCGATTTATGCATCCGATGCACTCCTGATCAGGGAAACAGCTTGGTAAGGCAGTGCCGGGTCGATCTCGACCGGCACTTGTTTTTCTTCGGCCAGCAGGCGCAGGTGCGCCACCGCCGCCACCTGCGGGTCGCGCAGCACCATGAGGCGCGGCGCACGGCGCAGCAGCACCCGCGTGGCCTCGCCGATGCCCGGCTTGACCAGGTTGACGTCATGGATGCCGTAGCGCGCCATGGCGGCCGCGATATAGGCCTGCGAGCGGCTGGCCGCCGCGCGCGCATCGACCGCCTCCACCGCGCCGGTTTCGCCGGCGAGCGCGAGCGCGCGGCGCTCCAGGTCGTCGACGAAATCGCGCGAGCGGTCGTGCGCGGCGAAATCGCTGTACAGCACGCAGCCGTGGAAGTCCTGCGGGCCGAGCGCCTTGGCGAGCACCGAGCGGCTGACCAGCCCCGACACCGTCGCGTTCAGGATGCTCGACGGGATCAGGTAGTCTTCGCCGGAGGCCGCGCAGGCCGCCGCGCCGGCCAGGTCCGACAGCACGAACAGGCCGCTGTCGATATCCGTGCCGTGTTCCTGGTTGAAGCGCTCGATCGAGGTGGCCAGCTCGCGCGCGATCACGCCCTTGCCGGTCCAGCCGTCGACGAACACGATCGATGCCGGCGCGTGGCCCTGGGCCAGGATATGGCGCAGGGCATTCGCGTCGATGCCGCGGTCGCGCACGATCGACACCGAGTAATGCGTCGCCACGCGGCCTTGCACGCGCTCGAGCAGGCGTTTCAGGACCACGCCGACCGGCGTGCCGCCGCGCGCCAGTGACACGACCGCAACCGGGCCCGGGCCGTTATGGCGCTGCGCGACCAGCTGCGCCAGGCGCAGGCAGTCGCGCGCCATGCGCTCGCCGTTCGCGCGGCAGGCTTCGTCGAACACGGCGACATAGCGCGCCGAGGGCAGGCGTTCCGGCGACAGCATCTCGCTGTAATGGCGCCGGCCCGACTGGATCAGGCGCTCCTTTTCGCCGACGTCGTCGACGAAGTCGCACAGCGGCAGCGGCTTCAGGAGGAAAGTCACGTCCGCGCCGTGGTAACTGCCGGAGAAGTTCACAGCGCCTCCACGGTGAGTTTAGCGAGCTGGGTGCGGCGCGGAATGATGGCGTAGTCGCAGTCGGCCATGAAGCGCGCATCCGAACGGCTGTCGCCCATGCCGAAGGTGATGATGTCGCCGTGTTCGCGGCGCAAGCGCTCGGTCACCCAGGCGACCGCATTCGCCTTGTCCAGGCAGGTCGGCAGGATCGCCAGGTTGTTGCCGTTGCGGTGCACGCAATAGTCCTCGTGGCCGTCCGCGATCCAGGGATACACGACGTCGTCCTCGACCGGCAGCAGGTTCGCCGCGACCTTGCCCGGATCCTTGACCACCACGAAGAACGGCGTGCCGGCATCCTCGACCAGGCGTGCGCGGCCCTTGAAACCGGTGCGTTCGGCCCAGGCGTCGATGCGATCCGCCAGTTCGCGCAAACCGGGCAGGGCGGCGCTCATCTTGGCGTGCATGGTGCCTTGCCAGTCGCGGTCGATGCTGCCGTCGGGCAGCAGGATCACGCCGCCGAAGTTCAGGATCGCGTAGCTGCTGAAACCCAGGTCGACGCGGCGGAAGGCGTCCAGGCTGCGCGCGGTGGTCGGGATCACCGTCATGCCTTCGCTGGCAAAGGCGAAAAACGCGCGCTGCGCCGGCGTGGTCAGCGAACAGACGCTGCCGTCGCCGTAATAGGCGGCCGGCTCGAGCCCCTCGCGCACCGCGCATTTTTCCAGGGTCTGGAACAGGGTGTCGTCCAGGTCAGCGAACAGGAACTTCTTCAACGTCATCCTCGGTGTGGTAGTGGAACAGGCGCGCGCCGAGCTGGCCGGCGAGCTCGCGCAGCGCCGCATTCGGCGGCGTCTCGTGGCAGGCCAGCACGTGCGCGTACTGGCCGGGCGCGACGTTGTACAGGAAGTTGGCGATCCCTTCGCCGTAGTTGTCGGGGAAGCTCAGCGCGTGCCCGACGGCGCCCCAGGTCAGGATCGGCGAGCGCGTGGTCGACTGCACGACGACGTCCAGGCCATGGGCTTCGAGCGCCGCGCCCAGCAAGGTGGACGCATGCATGAATTCGCCGGTGCCGAGCACCAGCACCTTGTCGCCGGGCGCGATGCTGTCCGCCAGCCGGCGCGCCAGCGCTTCGGGGGCGCGCAAGGGGCGCGCGAGGCCGAGGCGGCCGAAGGCGCTGCTGGCGCCGCGCTCGGCCTGCGCATCGAAGCGCTGGGCCGGCGCCGCATCGACCGGGATGTTCGCCGCCTCGAAGCGGTATTCGCCGTCGATCAGCGCGCCCAGGGTGGCGGGCATGCCGAAACGCGCGGCCAGGCCGCCGGTGGCGCGCTGGCCCATGAAATTGGCGATGACGGCCAGGTGCACGCGCTCGATCGCCGGGTTCAGGCGACGGCAAGCCTGGGCCAGGTTGACGAAGGTGTTGCCGGTGCTGGCTTCGTCGTCGACCAGCACGATGGTCTGCGCCCGCAGCAGCAGCTCCTGTTCGTGTTGGCTTGAGGGCATGTGCAGGAACTGGCGCGGCGCGTGGCTATGGGCTTCCTCGAATTCGATGATGGGACCCGTGCCGACGCGGTAGCGCGTGGTGTGCAGGAACAGGGCGTCGCGGCCCGGATTGGCGCGCAGCCAGGCTTCGAACACGCCCTGGCCCAGGCCCACGGCCGTCTCGGCCATGGCGATGAAGAGCACCGGGCCGCTGCCGTCGGGCACGCCGGCGGCCAGGCGCGTGTGCACCTCGAGCATGGTCGAGGGACGCACCGGCCAGTGCTTGCCCAGCACCTTGCTGAGGAACAGGAAACCGCGCTTGGCGTTGGCGCGCGCGGCAAAGCCGAGCAGCGCGTCGAGTTCGTCCGCGCCGTTATACAGATCGATGTCGAGCAGGCCGGTGGGCAGGCGCTCGCTGCGGCGGACCGGCAGGCCGGCCTCATGGCGCGCGTTCATGCCAGCTCCACGGCGCGGCTCAGTTCGCCGACGCGGATGCCGTTGCGCACCGGCGCGACCTCGACCTTGTCGAAACCGTCGGCGAAGCCGGCAAGCGCAATGTACGGCAGGTTGGGGCCGGCCACGCAGGCCATGCCGATGCCGCCCGACATGCGCGGATTAATCTCGAGCAGGCGCGCGCGTCCTCCCGCTTCGCGGAACTGCACGTTGAACAGGCCGTTCAGGCCATAGGCCTGCGCCAGGCGCGCGGTGGCGTCGAGGATCTCGGCGCGCTGGTCGATGCGCTGGCCGGCGCCGGCTTGCGTGCCTTTGCGGCGCGCGACGGCCGCCACCAGGCGGCCATTGTCGCCGACGCAGTCGACGCTGTATTCGCGCCCGTCCAGGTATTCCATCAGCAGCATGTCGCGGAACTCGCCGAGGGCGGGCAGGGCGCGCCGGAAATCGTCGAGCGAGACGTGGTATTCGGCGCCGGCCATCAGGAGCTCGGCGCTGCTGCGCGTCTCGTCCAGCACGGCAAAGCCGAGGCCATAGATCGAGCGCGAGGGTTTCACGCACAGTTTGGCGTGACGGCGGCGCAGCTGGTCGTAGGCATCTTCGAAACCGGCGGCGTCGCGGAAAGCGCGGAACTCGGCCACGGGGGCGTCGGGCAGGTCGGCTTCGCGGTAGAAGCGGCCCTTGTCGTGGATCAGCTGCAGGTTTTCTTCGGAGGCGCAACTCAGGACGCGGGTGCCGACCGCGGCGAAGCGCGCGTGGGCGCCGGCCAGCAGGGTGGCTTCGCGGCCGGGGACGAAGATGGCGACCGCGTGCGTGCGGCAAAAGTCCAGGCACCAGTCGAGGTAGGCCTGTCCTTCGAGCCCGGTCGGCTCCGGGTGGAATTCGTGGGCGGCGCGCGCCACCGGCGATTGCGGATTCGGATTGCTGTGGATGATGTGGAAGCGGCCGTCGACGTCATCGCGGCGGATCAGCTCGATCGCAGCGTGGACGGACGAGAACGTACGGTTGAACCAGACGCGCATGAAGTCCTTGTATTACTGAGGAAGATTGCCCCGCGCAGGGCGGGGCAGGGCGGGGGCGGGGGCGGGGAGCAGGGGAGAGGACTTCCCTGCGATCCGGACACCGGGCCCGGATTACACGTTGACGCCGAACGAGCGCGCGAGTGGGCCCAGGCCGCCGTTGTAGCCCTGGCCGACGGCGCGGAATTTCCAGTCGCCGCCTGCGCGGTACAGTTCGCCGAAGATCATC
Organism: Massilia haematophila; assembly: GCF_042647645.1. Lineage (NCBI taxonomy): Bacteria > Pseudomonadati > Pseudomonadota > Betaproteobacteria > Burkholderiales > Oxalobacteraceae > Massilia > Massilia haematophila. The sequence continues at coordinate 4,666,104 of NZ_JBHRVV010000001.1, forward strand.
GCGGTCTCGGTCGAGCTGTCTTCCGACAGGTCGTAGCGCGCGATCTCGCCGTTGGTGCCGGCGTTGACGCAGCGGATGAAGGCCTTGCCGATCATGCCGAAGTTCTGGCGGCGCGCTTCGGCATCGTGGATGGTGACGCAGAACGAGATCTTGTCGACGTCGGCCGGGACCTTCGTCAGGTCGACGGTGACGGTTTCGTCGTCGCCGTCGCCCTGGCCGGTGGTGTTGTCGCCGTTGTGGACGACCGAGCCGTCGGTCGACTTCAGGTTGTTATAGAAGATGAAGTCGGCGTCGCCGCGCACCTTGGCGTCGGACTTGAGCATGAAGGCGCTGCCGTCCAGGTCGAAAGCCGCGCCGTCGGTCGAGCGCGGGTCCCAGCCGAGGCCGATGAGGACCTTGGTGAGGTTCGGTGCTTCCTTGCTGAGGTTGACGTTGCCGCCTTTTTGCAAACTGATTGCCATTACAGCTCCTTTCGTTGGAGTGAATATTGCAGTGGATACCGCCGTCCCTGACGGCGGCGGCCTAGATTCCCGCCTGGCCTGGAGTCGATTTGCATCGACTGCCAATATAGGCGTTAATTATTCGATTGTACACAGCTGGCCTTATGGCAGGCTTAGGCGGGGTGAGCGGTTTCCTAGCGCACGGTGCGCGGCGGGCGTGGGGCTGTTGCCTGTGCCGTTATCGGTATTCATGATCCGCGTGGGCACAGGTGCCCACCCTACAGGACAGGCCGCCGACTCGCGGCGGCAAACACCGAAACCGCTTTCGCCTTTTCCGGCCGCGAGTCCGCGGCGCCTCCCGTAGGGTGGGCACTCGTGCCCACGCGGATCATGCGAACCGCGGACAGGGGAGGCAACAGCCCCACAAACGCCTGCGCACCTGAAGGCAAGCGCCCCAAAAACATTTCTCAAACTCAGCTATTGCAAACCGCCGATGCCTTCCCTATAATGCGGGACCTCGGGCGGTTAGTTCAGTTGGTTAGAATACTTGGTCGACATCCAAGGGGTCGCAGGTTCGAATCCTGCACCGCCCACCAAACACTTCAACTATGCGCAGAGCCCTTCGCGGTTCTGCAGAGAAAAGGCGCATTGGTGCCTTTTCTGTGCTGGCCAGCTAGGCCAGATTCCTTCTTCTCCACGCTACTGCGAAAAATGCGCAACAGGGGTCACATACCCCCGATTAACTTGTTGCGTCAAGCCCTTTTGCGCGCTATACTAGCCGGCTTCGGTATGGATTCATCCTTTTAGATCCGTACTTTTTCTAGTAGTTAAACAACCCCCGCCCAATCGTAGGTGGGAATGGAGAAAAAATGAGCCTGGGCCTTCTCGGTCGCAAGGTTGGCATGATGCGCATCTTCACGGATGACGGGGATTCGATCCCAGTCACCGTGCTCGACGTATCGAACAACCGTGTTGCGCAAATCAAAACTCCTGAAACCGACGGCTATGCCGCAGTTCAGGTCGCATTCGGTCAACGTCGCGCTTCCCGCGTGACCAAGGCTGTTGCGGGTCACCACGCTAAAGCTGGCGTGGAAGCCGGCACGATGCTGAAGGAATTCCGCGTCGAAGCCGCCAAGGCAGCCGAACTCAAAGCCGGCGACGCCGTCAACGTTTCGCTGTTCGAAGTCGGCCAGAAAATCGACGTGCAAGGCACCTCGATCGGTAAGGGCTACGCCGGTACCATCAAGCGTTACAACTTCGCATCGGGCCGTGCAACCCACGGTAACTCGCGTTCGCACAACGTTCCTGGCTCCATCGGTATGGCGCAGGATCCGGGCCGCGTGTTCCCTGGCAAGCGCATGACCGGTCACATGGGCGACGTTACCGTCACCACCCAGAACCTGGAAATCGCTCGTATCGACGCTGAGCGTCAACTGCTGCTGGTGAAAGGTGCCGTTCCTGGCGCCAAGAACGGTCAAGTGATCGTCAAGCCGGCTGTCAAAGTCAAAGCCAAGAAAGGAGCTTAAATATGGAACTTCAGCTCCTGAATGAGCAAGGTCAAGCTGGCGCCGGCGTTGCCGCCGCCGATACCGTGTTCGGCCGCGAATACAACGAAGCCCTGATTCACCAGGTCGTGGTCGCCTACGCTGCTAACGCACGCAGCGGCAACCGCAAGCAGAAAGACCGTGAAGAAGTCAGCCACACCACGAAGAAGCCATGGCGCCAGAAGGGTACCGGCCGCGCTCGTGCTGGTATGTCGTCGTCGCCTCTGTGGCGCGGCGGTGGTCGTATCTTCCCGAACACCCCGGACGAGAACTTCTCGCATAAGGTCAACAAGAAGATGTTCCGCGCAGGTATCTGCTCGATCTTCTCGCAGCTGGCCCGCGAAGGCCGTCTGAACGTTGTCGAAAACCTGTCGATCGAAGCTCCGAAGACCAAGCTGCTGTCGCAAAAGCTGCAGGGCATGGGCCTGGAATCGGTCCTGGTGATCACCGACACCATCGATGAAAACCTGGAACTGGCATCGCGCAACCTGCCGAACGTGCTGGTCGTCGAGCCGAAAGCGGCCGATCCGATGTCGCTGGTGTTCTACAAGAAAGTCCTGGTCACCAAAGCTGCTCTGGCCAAGATCGAGGAGATGTACGCATGAGCACCGCAATCAAATTTAGCGAAGAGCGCCTGATGAAGGTGCTGCTGGCTCCGGTCATTTCCGAGAAGGCCACCTTCGTCGCGGAAAAGAACGAGCAGATCGTGTTCAAGGTTCTGCCGGACGCAACCAAGCCGGAAATCAAGGCTGCCGTCGAACTGCTGTTCAAAGTCGAAGTGGAATCGGTGCAAACCGTGAACCGCGAAGGCAAGCAGAAGCGTGCAGGTCGTTTCACCGGTCGCCGCAACCACACCAAGCGCGCTTTCGTGTGCCTGAAGCCAGGCCAGGAAATCAATTTTGTCGAGGAGGCTAAATAATGGCACTCGTTAAGATGAAGCCAACCTCCCCAGGCCGCCGCGGCATGGTGAAGGTTGTGAACGCCGACCTGTACAAAGGTCGTCCGTTCGCAGCCCTGGTTGAGAAGAAATCGAAGACCGCTGGCCGTAACAACAACGGTCACATCACCACCCGCCACATCGGCGGTGGTCACAAGCATCACTACCGCCTGGTTGACTTCAAGCGCAACAAGGACGGTATCCCGGCCAAGGTCGAGCGTATCGAATACGACCCGAACCGCAGCGCGCACATCGCTCTGGTGTGCTACGCCGACGGTCATCGTGCGTACATCATCGCCACCAAAGGCATGGCTGTGGGCGATACCGTCATGAACGGCTCGGAAGCGCCGATCAAGTCGGGTAACTGCCTGCCGATCCGTAACATCCCGGTCGGCACCACCATGCACTGCGTCGAAATGCTGCCAGGTAAGGGTGCCCAGATGGCCCGTACCGCCGGCGCCGGCGTGGTCCTGATGGCCCGTGAAGGCACCTACGCCCAGGTTCGCCTGCGCTCGGGTGAAGTGCGCCGCGTGCACATCGAGTGCCGCGCGACGGTTGGCGAAGTCGGCAACGGCGAGCACAACCTGCGCAAGATCGGTAAAGCTGGTGCGATGCGCTGGCGCGGTGTTCGTCCGACCGTTCGCGGTGTGGTCATGAACCCGATCGACCACCCGCACGGTGGTGGTGAAGGCCGTACGGCTGCCGGTCGTCATCCGGTGTCGCCATGGGGCCAGCAGACCAAGGGCAAGAAGACGCGTTCGAACAAGCGCACTTCGTCGATGATCGTCTCGCGCCGCGGCAAGAAATAAGGATAAATCATGACTCGTTCATTGAAAAAAGGGCCGTTCGTTGACGCCCACCTGGTGAAAAAAGTCGAAGCCGCGCAAGCGACCAAAGACAAGAAGCCAGTCAAAACCTGGTCGCGCCGCTCGACGATCACTCCGGACTTCATCGGTCTGACGATCGCTGTCCACAACGGCAAGCTGCACGTGCCGGTGTACGTCTCGGAGAACATGGTCGGCCACAAGCTCGGCGAATTCGCGCTGACCCGTACGTTCAAGGGCCACGCTGCTGACAAGAAGGCGAAACGATAATGGAAACTAAAGCAATCCTCAAAGGCGTTCGCCTGTCGGAACAGAAGGGCCGCCTGGTTGCGGACCTGATCCGTGGCAAGAAGGTTGACGCAGCACTCAACATTTTGCAGTTCAGCCCGAAGAAGGGCGCGACCATCATCAAGAAGGTTCTGGAGTCGGCAATCGCCAACGCGGAACACAATGATGGCGCCGACATCGACGAGCTGAAGGTCACCCAGATCTACGTCGAAAAGGGCCCGATCCTGAAGCGCTTCACCGCACGTGCGAAGGGCCGCGGCGATCGTATTTCGAAACAATCCTGTCACATCTACGTGACTGTCGGTAACTAAGGGGTCACACGATGGGTCAGAAAATCCACCCAACCGGCTTCCGCCTGGCGGTCACCCGTAACTGGGCGTCGCGCTGGTACGCTGGCAACGGCAACTTCGCCGACATGCTGAAGGAAGACCTGGAAGCTCGCGCTTTCCTGAAGAAGAAGCTGAAGAACGCTTCGGTCGGCCGTATCGTCATCGAGCGTCCTGCCAAGAACGCACGCTTCACGATCTACTCGTCGCGTCCAGGCGTCGTGATCGGCAAGAAGGGCGAAGACATCGAAGTGCTGAAGTCGTCGCTGACGAAGATCATGGGCGTGCCTGTGCACGTCAATATCGAAGAGATCCGCAAGCCGGAAATCGATTCGCAGCTGATCGCCGACTCGATCTCGCAGCAGCTCGAAAAGCGCATCATGTTCCGTCGCGCCATGAAGCGCGCGATGCAGAACGCCATGCGTCTGGGCGCTGTCGGCATCAAGATCATGTCGTCGGGCCGCCTGAACGGCATCGAGATCGCACGTACCGAATGGTACCGCGAAGGCCGTGTGCCTCTGCACACCCTGCGCGCCGACATCGACTACGGCACCAGCGAAGCATCGACCACCTACGGCATCATCGGCGTCAAGGTGTGGGTCTACAAGGGCGATCGTTCGGCAACGGGCGAAGCACCTGTGATCGACGTCCCGGCCGACGAGAAGAAGCCACGCGGCCCGCGTCGCGATGATGGCAAGCCGGGCGGCCGTCCGCGCCCAGGCGCCAAACCAGGAGCCGCTCCAGCAGGTCGTCGCGCCGCTGCCAAGCCGGCTGAGAAAGCAGGAGAATAAAGATGCTGCAGCCATCCCGCAGAAAGTATCGTAAAGAGCAGAAGGGCCGTAACACCGGCATTTCGCACAGCCGCGGCACCGCTGTGTCGTTCGGCGAATTCGGCCTGAAGGCAGTTGCCCGCGGCCGTATCACCGCACGCCAGATCGAAGCCGCACGTCGTGCGATGACCCGTCACATCAAGCGTGGCGGCCGTATCTGGATCCGTATCTTCCCGGACAAGCCGATCTCGAACAAGCCGGCCGAAGTCCGTATGGGTAACGGTAAAGGTAATCCGGAGTACTACGTCGCTGAAATCCAGCCAGGCAAAGTCCTGTACGAGATGGACGGCGTTGCTGAAGAACTGGCGCGCGAAGCGTTCCGCCTGGCCGCTGCCAAACTGCCGCTGGCGACCACTTTCGTGGTCCGTCAAGTCGGCCAATAACAGGAGTTGAATATGAAAGCATCGGAACTCCGCGGCAAGGACCAGGAAGCGCTGCAGAAGGAGCTGAATGAGCTGCTGAAGGCCCAGTTCGGCCTGCGCATGCAAATCGCTACCCAGCAGCTGGGCAATACCGCGCAGCTCAAGAAAGTACGTCGCGACATCGCGCGTGTGAAGACTGTGATGAACTCGAAGGAAGCCAAATGAACGACACCACTAAAACGGCGCTGAAGCGTACGCTGGTCGGCAAGGTCGTGTCCGACAAAATGGACAAGACGGTGACCGTCCTGATCGAGCGTCACGTGAAGCACCCGCTGTACGGCAAGATCATCGTGCGCTCGAACAAGTACCACGCGCACGACGAGACCAACCAGGCCAAGACCGGCGACACGGTCGAGATCCAGGAAGGTCGCCCGATCTCGAAGACGAAGGCGTGGACTGTGACCCGTGTTGTACAGGTCGCACAGGTTCTGTAAAGCCTGAAAATTTGTCTTGCGGGGCCCGCTGGTATCTGAGATACTAGCGGGCTTCGTTCATGTGTTGCCGCAGTTTGTCCCCCTCGGTAACTGCGGCCTGTACGAAGCTATTGGAAAGTCCAATCACCCAATCGGACGCTCATGCATTGAGCGGACGGCGGGACCAAGACTGACCGCAGGCCTACGGTTCGCCGTGGGGTTTCTTCGGCTTAAGTTGGGAAAGAAAATACTATGATTCAAACTGAAAGCCGGCTCGAAGTGGCCGACAATACCGGTGCGAAAGAAGTACTGTGCATCAAGGTATTGGGCGGCTCCAAGCGCCGTTATGCGAGCATTGGCGACATCATCAAGGTAACCGTCAAGGTTGCTGCGCCACGTGGTCGCGTCAAAAAAGGTGAAATTTATAACGCTGTGGTTGTGCGTACCGCCAAAGGTGTGCGCCGCCAAGACGGCTCCCTGGTGAAGTTCGACGGCAACGCCGCTGTCCTGCTGAATTCCAAGCTGGAACCGATTGGTACCCGTATCTTCGGACCGGTCACGCGCGAGCTGCGTACCGAAAAGTTCATGAAGATCGTGTCCCTGGCACCTGAAGTTCTGTAAGGAGTCGCAATGGATAAGATTCGTAAAAACGACGAAGTCATCGTTTTGACCGGTAAAGACAAGGGCAAGCGTGGCGTGGTTTCGCGTCGCGTCGACGCCGAGCACGTGATCGTCGACGGCGTGAACGTGGCCAAGAAGGCCGTCAAGCCGAACCCGATGACCGGCGTCACTGGTGGTATCGTCGACAAGGCGATGCCGATTCACGTCTCCAACGTCGCGCTGTTCAACGCCGCGACCGGCAAGGCTGACCGCGTAGGCTTCAAAGACCAGGACGGCAAGAAAGTCCGCGTCTACAAGTCCTCCGGCGAAGTTGTGAAGGTTTAAGATCATGGCCCGTCTCCAACAATTCTACAAAGAAAAAGTCGTCGCTGACCTGACCGAGAAATTCGGCTACAAGTCGGTGATGGAAGTGCCGCGCCTGACCAAGATCACCCTGAACATGGGTCTGTCGGAAGCTGTCGCAGACAAGAAGGTCATCGAACACGCAGTGGGCGACCTGACCAAGATCGCCGGCCAGAAGCCGGTCGTCACCAAGGCACGCAAGGCAATCGCAGGTTTCAAGATCCGCGAAGGCTACCCGATCGGCACGATGGTGACCCTGCGCGGCGCCCGCATGTACGAGTTCCTGGACCGCTTCATCACCGTGGCCCTGCCGCGCGTGCGTGACTTCCGCGGTGTCAACGGCAAGTCGTTCGACGGCCGTGGCAACTACAATATCGGCGTCAAAGAGCAGATCATTTTCCCGGAAATCGATTACGACAAGATCGATGCGCTGCGTGGCATGAACATCTCGATCACCACGACCGCTAAGACCGACGAAGAAGCCAAAGCGCTGCTCGCCGCCTTCAAATTCCCGTTCAGGAACTAAGAGCATGGCAAAACTTGCACTGATTAACCGCGAACAGAAGCGTGCAGACCTGGTGGAGAAATTCGCCGCAAAGCGTGCAGCTCTGAAAGCAATCATCGACGACCAGTCGAAGACCGAAGAAGAGCGTTACGAAGCGCGCCTGAAACTGCAGGCCCTGCCGCGTAATTCGGCCCCGACCCGCCAGCGTAACCGCTGCGCCATGACCGGCCGTCCACGTGGCACTTTCCGTAAATTCGGTCTGGCCCGTACCAAACTCCGTGAATTCGCGATGAAAGGCGAAATCCCGGGCATGACCAAAGCTAGCTGGTAATAGGAGAACAAGCAATGAGTATGAGCGATCCTATCGCCGATATGCTGACCCGCATTCGCAACGCACAAACTGTCCAGAAAACCACGGTCGCAATGCCGTCGTCGAAAGTCAAAGTTGCGATCGCCAACGTCCTGAAGGACGAGGGTTACATTGAGGATTTCGCCGTGACCACCGAAGGTGGCAAGTCGGAACTGAAAATCGGTTTGAAGTATTACACCGGCCGTCCGGTCATCGAGCGCATCGAGCGCGTCTCGCGTCCTGGCCTGCGCATCTACAAGGGCAAGAACGAGATCCCGTCGGTCATGAATGGCCTGGGCGTGGCAATCGTCTCGACCCCGCAGGGCGTGATGACCGACCGCAAAGCACGTGCTACCGGCGTCGGTGGCGAAGTGCTGTGCTACGTGGCTTAAGGAGTAGACATGTCTCGAGTAGCTAAGATGCCAATCGCCGTCCCGGCAGGTACCGATGTCGCGATCAACGCGTCGTCGATCACCGTCAAGGGCCCGCTCGGCACCCTGACCCAGCCGCTGAACGGCCTGGTCAAAGTGGAAAACAACAATGGCACGCTGACTTTCGACGTGGTGGACGATTCGCGTGAATCGAACGCCATGTCGGGCACCCTGCGCGCCCTGGTCAACAACATGGTTACCGGCGTCACCAAGGGCTTCGAGCGCAAGCTGACCCTGGTGGGCGTGGGCTACAAGGCAGCTGTGCAGGGCAACGCCCTGAACCTGTCGCTGGGCTTCTCGCACCCGGTGCTGCACGCGATGCCGGAAGGCGTCACCGCGGTTACCCCGACCCCGACCGAGATCCTGATCAAGGGTATCGATCGCCAAAAGGTCGGCCAGGTCGCCGCTGAAGTGCGCGCTTACCGCTCGCCTGAGCCTTACAAGGGCAAGGGTGTCCGTTATGCGGACGAAGTGGTGAAGCTTAAAGAAACCAAGAAGAAATAATCGGAGCTGACATGGACAAGAAACAATCGCGTCTGCGTCGCGGACGCCAAACCCGCATCAAGATCGCGCAGCTGGGTGTGAATCGCCTGTCGATTCACCGCACCAACCTGCACATCTATGCGAACCTGATCAGCCCGGATGCGAAGGTCCTGGTTTCGGCTTCGACGCTGGAAGCAGAAGTGCGCGCCGAGCTGGGCGGTAAAGCTGGTGCCGGCGGCAACGCTGCAGCAGCTGCCCTGGTTGGCAAGCGCGTCGCAGAAAAAGCACTGAAAGCAGGGATCACCGAAGTCGCATTCGACCGTTCGGGTTTCCGTTACCACGGCCGTGTGAAGGCGCTGGCAGATGCCGCGCGTGAAGCCGGTCTGAAGTTCTAAGGAAGAATCGTCATGGCAAAAATGCAAGCGAAAATGGCAAGCGACAAGCCGGATGATGGCATGCGCGAAAAAATGATCGCGATCAACCGCGTCACCAAGGTGGTGAAGGGTGGTCGTATCATGGGTTTTGCAGCGCTGACCGTTGTCGGTGACGGCGATGGCCGCATCGGCATGGGCAAGGGCAAGTCGAAGGAAGTTCCTGTCGGCGTGCAGAAAGCAATGGAAGAAGCCCGCCGCAACCTGATCAAGGTGCCCCTCAAGAACGGTACGCTGCACCACACCGTTACCGGTCGTCACGGCGCCTCGCGCGTCATGATGTCGCCGGCCAAGCCGGGTACCGGCGTGATCGCTGGTGGCGCAATGCGCGCTATCTTCGAGGTGATGGGCGTGACCGACGTGGTCGCCAAGTCGACCGGTTCGTCGAACCCGTACAACCTGGTTCGCGCGACCCTCGACGGTCTGGCAAAAATGAGCACCCCGGCTGACATCGCTGCCAAGCGCGGCAAGTCGGTTGAAGACATCCTGGGTTAAGGGGAAGAAACATGGCAAACACTGTCAAAGTCAAGCTCGTCAAGGGCCTGATCGGTACCCGTCAGGATCACCGTGCCACCGTGCGCGGCCTGGGTCTGCGTCGTGTCAACTCGGTTTCCGAGCTGCAGGACACCCCAGCTGTGCGTGGCATGATCAACAAAGTCGCGTACCTCGTTAAAGTTGTCTCGTAAGCGACAGCTTACGTACGGAGAAATCAATGGAACTCAATACCATTCAACCTGCTGACGGCGCCAAGCACGCGAAGCGTCGCGTCGGCCGCGGTATCGGCTCCGGCCTGGGCAAGACCGCCGGTCGCGGTCACAAGGGTCAGAAATCGCGTTCGGGCGGCTTCCACAAAGTCGGCTTCGAAGGCGGCCAGATGCCTCTGCAGCGTCGTCTGCCGAAGCGCGGCTTCAAGTCGCTCAACGCCACCTTCAAGGCTGAAGTCCGTCTGTCGGACCTGAACGCCCTGGCCGTCGGCGATGTCGACATCCTGGTGCTGAAGCAAGCGGGCATCCTGCCGGTGGTGGCACGCGACGTGCGCGTCATCCTGTCGGGCGAGATCACCAAAGCGGTGAACCTCAAGGGCCTGAAGGCGACCGCGGGCGCGAAAGCGGCCATCGAAGCAGCTGGCGGTTCGGTCGCCTAAAGCGGCCGCTGCCTGATCGGAGCAAAAATTGGCGACTAATTCACAACTTGGTAAAAGCGCCGCCGCCGGCTTCCCCTGGAGTCGGCTGTGGTTTTTGCTTGGCGCATTGGTCGTGTACCGCATCGGTGCTCACATCCCGGTCCCCGGGATCGACCCGGTAGCGCTGGCGTCACTGTTCAAGCAGAACGAAGGCGGCATCCTGGGCATGTTCAACATGTTCTCGGGTGGCGCGTTGTCCCGCTTTACCGTGTTCGCACTCGGGATCATGCCCTACATTTCGGCTTCGATCATCATGCAGCTGGCGTCGATCGTCGTGCCGCAGCTGGAAACGCTGAAGAAGGAAGGCGAAGCAGGCCGCCGCAAGATCACCCAGTACACCCGCTACGGCACGGTGGCACTGGCGTTGTTCCAGGCGTTCGGCATCGCCGTCGCGCTCGAGGCCCAGCCGGGTCTCGTGCTCGACCCCGGCATGGCATTCCGCTTCGTCACGGTCGTGACCCTGCTCACCGGCACCATGTTCCTCATGTGGCTGGGCGAGCAGATCACCGAACGTGGTCTGGGCAACGGCATTTCGATCATCATTTTCGCCGGTATCGCAGCCGGTCTGCCGTCGGCACTGGGTGGCCTGTTCACCCTGGTTTCGAACGGTTCGATCAGCAGCATTGCCGCGATCATTATCGTCATCCTGGTAGTTGCGGTTACGTATGCCGTCGTGTTCGTTGAACGCGGACAGCGCAAGATCCTCGTGAATTACGCCAAGCGCCAAGTCGGCAACAAGGTGTACGGTGGCCAAACCAGCCACCTGCCCCTGAAGCTGAACATGGCCGGCGTGATCCCGCCGATCTTCGCCTCCTCGATCATCCTGTTCCCGGCGACGATCGTTGACTGGTACACGCGAGGCAAGGACTCCAGCGGCCCGTTCATCGGGTTCCTGAAGGACCTGGCCGCCTCGCTGGCGACCGGTGAACCGATCCACGCGTTGCTGTATGCGGTGGCGATTGTGTTCTTCTGCTTCTTCTACACCGCGCTGGTATTCAACAGCAAGGAAACGGCGGACAACTTGAAGAAGAGCGGCGCGTTTGTTCCGGGCATCCGTCCGGGCGAGCAGACCGCACGCTACATCGACAAGATCCTGATGCGCCTGACCCTGGCCGGTGCAGTCTATATCACCCTGGTGTGCCTGGTGCCGGAGTTCCTGCAGTCGTTCTGGAAAGTTCCTTTCTATTTCGGCGGCACGTCGCTCCTGATCATCGTGGTGGTGACGATGGACTTCATGGCACAAGTGCAGAACTACGTCATGTCGCAGCAATATGAATCGCTGCTGCGCAAGGCGAATTTCAAGGGTGGGATTCCGACGCGATAAGCGGGGAGTACATAGACCGAATGGCAAAAGACGACGTCATCCAAATGCAAGGTGAGATTCTCGAGAATCTCCCAAATGCGACATTTCGCGTAAAGCTGGAAAACGGGCATGTGGTCCTGGGGCATATCTCGGGTAAAATGCGGATGAACTATATCCGCATCCTCCCGGGCGACAAGGTAACGGTGGAACTGACCCCGTACGACCTGTCCCGGGCGCGCATCGTATTCCGCACCAAGTAAAAAATTCAAGTAATCAGGAAGAGAGTGCAAAATGAAAGTTAATGCTTCAGTCAAGCGGATCTGCCGCAACTGCAAGATCATCAAGCGCAAGGGCGTGGTCCGCGTGATCTGCGTCGAGCCGCGTCACAAGCAGCGTCAAGGTTAAGAGGAATAACGAATGGCACGTATTGCAGGGGTTAACATCCCAAATCATCAGCACACTGTTATCGGCCTGACGGCGATTTACGGTATCGGCCGCCCGCGCTCGCAGAAGATCTGCGATGCGACCGGTATCGCGACCAACAAGAAGGTCAAGGACCTCGACGATAACGAACTCGAGAAGCTGCGCGACGAAGTTGCGAAGTTTGTCGTGGAAGGCGATCTGCGCCGCGAACTGTCCATGAACATCAAGCGTCTGATGGACCTGGGTTGCTACCGCGGCATGCGTCACCGCAAGGGCCTGCCAGTGCGCGGCCAGCGCACCCGTACCAATGCACGTACCCGCAAAGGTCCGCGCAAGGCCGCTCAATCGCTGAAGAAATAATCTAGGAATAGACCATGGCTAAGCAACAAAGCAGCGCAGCAGCGGCAGCCGCCCGCGCACGCAAGAAAGTCAAGAAGAACGTGGCTGAGGGCATCGCCCACGTCCACGCTTCGTTCAACAACACCATCATCACGATCACCGACCGCCAGGGCAACGCCCTGTCGTGGGCGACGTCGGGTGGCGCTGGCTTCAAAGGCTCGCGCAAATCGACCCCGTTCGCGGCACAGGTCGCTGCTGAAGCAGCCGGCAAGGTCGCACAGGAAAGCGGCGTGAAGAACCTGGAAGTGCGCATCAAGGGCCCTGGCCCTGGCCGTGAGTCGGCTGTGCGCGCGCTGAACAACCTGGGCATCAAGATCACCGAGATCCAGGACGTGACGCCGGTTCCGCACAACGGCTGCCGTCCGCCGAAGCGTCGTCGTATCTAAGACAAGCGGCGGGTTTGCCCGCCCTTTGTTGCAGATACCCGTCGCGGTATCAAATACGCCGGTGCAGTTGCCCGATTTCGGGTATACTGCCCGGCTATTCTCGCCTCGAACCTTCGGTTCGAGGCGTTCTTTCAGCCACGTCCGCTCAACATTGGGTCGGACTAGCGCCTGCCGCATCGCTTGCGATGCCTCCGGGGCGTGATTAATACATCAAAGGATTCAACGTGGCACGTTATATCGGACCAAAAGCAAAACTGTCGCGCCGTGAAGGCACCGACCTGTTCCTGAAGAGCGCACGTCGCTCGCTCGACTCGAAGTGCAAACTGGACGTCAAGCCAGGCCAGCACGGCGTGAAGTCGGGTGCTCGCACCTCGGACTACGGCAACCAGCTGCGTGAAAAGCAGAAGGTCAAGCGTATGTACGGCGTGCTGGAGCGCCAGTTCCGCCGCTACTTCGCAGAAGCATCGCGTCGCAAGGGCAACACCGGCGAAACCCTGCTGAAGCTGCTGGAAGCCCGTCTGGACAACGTCGCTTACCGCATGGGCTTCGGCTCGACCCGCGCCGAAGCGCGCCAGCTGGTGAGCCACAAGGCCTTCACCGTCAACGGTAACGTCGTGAACATCGCTTCGTACCAGGTCAAGGCTGGCGACGTCGTCGCCGTGCGCGAAAAGGCCAAGAAGCAGACCCGCATCATCGAAGCGCTGTCGCTGGCTGAACAAGTCGGCATGCCGAGCTGGGTCTCGGTCGACGCCAAGAAGATGGAAGGCACCTTCCGTTCGTTCCCGGAGCGTAACGAGATCGCCGCTGACGTCAACGAAGCACTGATCGTCGAACTGTACTCGCGTTAATAAAGGGTAGGGGAGAGTCGCCCACTCGCCGCGCGAGAGGGCGCTTCTCCTTTTTACGCTTTAAAAGCAATACAAATCACCACCATGCCATCAGCCTTATCGGTGTAACGAGCCGAGGGTATTGAAAAGGACATTTCATGCAAAATAGTTTGTTGAAGCCACGTATCATCGACGTCGAAGCCCTGGGCGCCGGTCACGCGAAAGTCGTGATGGAGCCGTTCGAGCGTGGCTACGGCCACACGCTGGGCAACGCGCTGCGCCGCGTGCTGTTGTCGTCGATGATCGGCTACGCGCCGACCGAAGTGACGATCGCTGGCGTCGTGCACGAGTACTCGTCGCTGGACGGCGTGCAGGAAGACGTCGTCGACCTGCTGCTGAACCTGAAGGGCGTCGTATTCAAGGTGCATAACCGCGACTCCGTCACCCTGACCCTGAAGAAGGAAGGCGAAGGCGCAGTCCTGGCATCGGACATCGATCTGCCGCATGACGTGGAACTGATCAACCCGGATCACGTGATCGCTCACCTGACCGCGGGCGGCAAGCTGGACATGCAGATCAAGGTCGAAAAAGGCCGTGGCTATGTGCCGGGTAACGTCCGTCGCCTGTCGGAAGACACCAACAAGACGATCGGCCGCATCATCCTGGACGCATCGTTCTCGCCAGTCCGCCGCGTTTCGTACGCCGTGGAATCGGCCCGTGTCGAACAGCGTACCGACCTCGACAAGCTGATCATCAACATCGAGACCAACGGCGTCATCACCCCGGAAGAAGCGATCCGCCAGTCGGCCCGCGTCCTGGTTGACCAGCTGAACGTCTTCGCCGCGCTGGAAGGCACGGAAGCCGCCGCCGAAGCACCGTCGCGTGCTCCGCTGGTCGATCCGATCCTGCTGCGTCCGGTCGACGATCTGGAACTCACGGTCCGTTCGGCAAACTGCCTGAAGGCCGAGAACATCTACTACATCGGCGACCTGATCCAGCGTTCGGAAAACGAGCTGCTCAAGACCCCGAACCTGGGCCGCAAGTCGCTCAACGAAATCAAGGAAGTCCTTGCTTCGCGCGGCCTGACCCTGGGCATGAAACTCGAGAACTGGCCTCCTGCTGGCCTCGAGAAGTAAGAAAGTCGTACCTGCCCGGACAATGTTGTCCGGGCAGTTCTAAACCCCTAGAACCGGTCCGCGGTCATGCCCTGGCATGAACGATCGAAGAACTGGAATTTATACACTCGAAAGGAAGTACCATGCGTCACCGTCACGGCCTCCGTAAGCTGAACCGTACCTCGTCCCACCGTCTCGCCATGCTGCGCAACATGACCGTCTCGCTGCTGCGTCATGAAGCCATCAAGACCACCGTGCCGAAAGCCAAGGAACTGCGTCGCGTCATCGAGCCGATCCTGACCCTGGGCAAGACCGACACCCTGGCCAACAAGCGCCTGGCATTCGCTCGCCTGCGCGACCGCGAAATGGTGCAGAAGCTGTTCGCCGAACTGGGCCCGCGTTACGCCAACCGTAACGGCGGCTACCTGCGCATCCTGAAAATGGGTTTCCGCGTGGGCGACAATGCGCCGATGGCCTACGTCGAACTGCTGGACCGTCCGGAAGTCACCTCGGCTGAAGAAGCTCCGACCGCCGAGTAATCGCTCCGTGCGACAAGAAAAACCAGGCCTCGCGCCTGGTTTTTTTTCGTCCAAGCGCGGCCGCGGGCACACGGCAGGCCTGTCCCGGGCCCCGATTACCCATCGGCACGCAGCCGGTGTACCATTCGGCTGCGCAGTATTCAACCAAAGGAAGTCATGTCCCGTTCCCGCCTTCGTGCCTTGCCGACGCATCCGCTCGCCGCGCTGTCGCTGCTGTTCCTGTTCCTGTTCGCCGTCCTGCTGGCCGCGCCGAGCCGCGCCGCCGACGAGTTCCTCGATCCGGCCGTCGCCTTCAAGTTCTCGGCGCGCATGGAGGGCGAGCGCACCGCCGTCGTCACCTACGAGATCGCGCCCGGCTACTACATGTACCGCGAGCGCTTCGCCTTCACCGCGCGCGGCGCGCAGCTCGGCACGCCCGAGATCCCGCCAGGCAAGGTGAAGTACGACGAGACCTTCCAGAAGGATGTCGAGACGTATAAAAATTCGGTGACGATCCGGATCCCGGTCGAGGGCAGAGGCCCCTTCACCCTGAACGCGACCAGCCAGGGCTGCGCCGACGCCGGCCTGTGCTATCCGCCGCAGGAAGCCAGCGTGCAGCTGGCCGCCGGCGGCGCCGCGCCGCAGATGGGCCTGCCGACCGGCGGCGCGACCGCGTCCGCGCCCGGCTTCCTGTCGTCGAGCCCGCAAAGCGACGGCAATGCCGGCGCCGCCGCACGCATCGGCCTCCCGACCGAGACCGCACCCGCAGTCGATACGCCCGCACCGGCAGCGGCAGGGCAGGGCGCCGATGCCGCACAGGCGGCGCCCAAAACGGCGCCAGGCGCCAGCGCCGACAAACCTTCCGAACTGTCCGGCATCAACGCGATACTGCACGGCGGCCGCCTGCTCGCCATCGTGCCGGCCTTCGTCCTGCTCGGCCTGGGCCTGGCCTTCACGCCCTGCGTGCTGCCGATGGTGCCGATCCTGTCCTCGATCATCGTCGGCGAAGGCGGCAAGGTGCGCCGTTCGCGCGGCTTCATCCTGTCGTTGACCTATTCGATGGGCATGGCCATCGTCTACACCATGCTCGGCGTCGCCGCCGGCCTGATCGGCGAAGGGCTGGCCGCGGCACTGCAGAATCCCTGGGTGCTCGGCGCGTTCGCGGTGCTGATCGTCGCGATGGCGATGTCGATGTTCGGTTTCTATGAATTGCAGGTGCCCGCCGCGGTACAGACCGAACTGGCCGGTGTATCGGGCCGCCAGGCGTCCGGCAAGCTGGCCGGCGTGTTCGCCATGGGTGCCATCTCGGCGCTGATCGTCGGCCCCTGCGTGGCCGCGCCCCTGGCCGGCGCCCTGGTCTACATCAGCCAGACCCGCGACGTGCTGATCGGCGGTGCGGCGCTGTTCTCGATGGCCCTCGGCATGAGCATTCCGTTGCTGCTGGTCGGCGTCTCGGCCGGCTCGCTGCTGCCGCGCGCCGGCGCCTGGATGGAATCCGTGAAACGCTTCTTCGGCGTGCTGATGCTGGCGATGGCCTTGTGGCTGGTGTCGCCGGTGCTGCCTCCGGTCGTGCAGATGGTGTTGTGGGCAGTGCTGCTGCTCGGCTACGGCGCGTACTTGCTGCGCCGGCGCGGACACTGGGCCGCGCTCGCCGTCGGCGCCGTGTTCGGCATCCTGGGCGCGATGCAGCTGGTCGGCGTGGCCAGCGGCGGCCGCGATCCGCTCGCGCCGCTGGCCCACCTGACCGGCACGCAACCGCAGCACCTCGCATTCAAGCGCGTGAAGACCGTGGACGAACTGGACGCGGCGCTCGCCGCGCTCGGCGGCAAGACCGCCATGCTCGACTTCTATGCCGACTGGTGCGTCTCCTGCAAGGAGATGGAGAAGCTGACCTTCGTCGATCCGCAAGTGCAGGCGAAACTCGCCAATACCGTGCTGCTGCAGGTCGACGTGACCGCCAACGACGCGCACGACAAAGCCATGCTGAAGCGCTTCGGTCTGTTCGGGCCGCCCGGCATCATCTTCTTCGATCCGAGCGGTGCGGAGATCGCGGATAGCCGGGTGATCGGCTACCAGAATGCGGCGAAGTTCTTGGTGTCGCTGGAGCGCCTGGACTGATCCGGGCTCGCGTGAAGCGGCGCGGCCTGCGCAAGCCGTACCGCGTGGACACAGGTGCCTACGCCGGCCGCGTCCACCCTACAAAATCGAAAAAAGGGATGCCGTGGCATCCCTTTTGCATTCAATTGAAAGCTGAACCGATCAGCTCGGCATTGCGGCGCCGCGCTGGCCGTGGTGGCCACCGTGACCGCGGTGCTTGCCGCCGAAGCCGCCGCGCATGGCCTGGCTGTCGAACACCTTCTTCTGCTCGGGGGTGAGCACGGCATAGAAGTTGTTCAGGGCGGCCAGGCGTGCTTCCATGCGCGCGGTGCGCTGTTTCTGGCGTTCGATCATGCGCACCATGCGCTGCGGGGCGGGCAGGGCGGCGAACTTCGCGCGCTCGCCGTGATCGCGTGCCTGCGGGCGCTGTGCCGGCTTGCCGGCGGCAAGGAAGGCGGCGAATGCCGGTTCCTGCTGGGCGTTCAGCTTCAGGTCGGCGCGCAGCTTGGCTTCGCGCTGGGCCCGGCGTTCGGCGTGTTTCGCCTGGCGCTCGGCCTTGTGCGCGGCGCGTTGTTCCGCGCTCACGGCGTGGCCGTGGCGGCCTTCCGGCGCCGCTGCGGTGGCGGTCTGGGCGATGGCGCCGCCGGCGATGCCGAGGGCGGCGAAGGCGATCAGGATGTGCTTGCTCAGGGTGTTCATGTGATGTCCTTATGGGTGTGTGAGTCAGTCGGTTGTGTGCGTGAACTGCTCTCTGCACGGGATCCATCATCGCCAAAAACTGTAACCCCAGCGTGTCCCCTGTCCCGCACTTTGTATCAATATGTTTCCTCTGCGAATTCATATACATACCGATACAAATGCGCTGTTCAGGGTCCTTTTAAGTAAGGATAATTGCGCTTATGGATAATCCCTCTACTATTCTCATCGTCGACGACGACCGCGACATCCGCCAGTTGCTGGCCGATTACCTCGAGTCGAACGGCTACCGCGCGCTGGCCGCCGGTGACGGCAGCGCGATGTGGAAGATCCTCGACGAGTCGCGTCCCGACCTGATCGTGCTCGACCTGAACCTGCCCGGCGACGACGGCCTGACCCTGTGCCGCAAACTGCGTGCCACCTCGACCCTGCCGGTCATCATGCTGACCGCCCGCAACGAGCCGCTCGACCGCATCCTCGGCCTCGAAATGGGCGCCGACGACTACCTGCCGAAACCCTTCGAACCGCGCGAACTGCTGGCGCGCATCCGCAGCGTGCTGCGCCGCTCGCACGCCATGCCGTCCAACGCGCCGGCCGAGAACGTGCAGCAGATGCGCTTCTCGGGCTGGACGCTCGACCTGACCGCGCGCCACCTGGTCAACCCGGACGGCATCGTCATCATGCTCTCGGGCGCCGAGTTCCGCCTGCTGCGCGTGTTCCTGGAGCATCCGAACCGTGTCCTGAACCGCGACCAGCTGCTCAACCTCACGCAGGGCCGCGACGCCGACCCCTTTGACCGTTCGATCGACATCCAGATCAGCCGCCTGCGCCAGAAGCTGGGCGAGGATGCGCGCATGCCGCAGATTATCAAGACCGTCCGCAACGGCGGCTACGTGCTGGCCGGCCAGGTGACCGTGGAGCCGACTGCGTGAAAGCATTCCTCGGCTCGATGACGGGCCGTGTCTTCGTGACCCTGCTGCTGGGGATCCTGATCTCCGGCGCGCTGACCCAGCTGATGGCCGACAACGAGCGCCAGCGCGTGCTCGAGCACTCGCGCGACCAGAACCTGATCGAGCGCGCCGAACAGCTGATCATGGCCACCGAGATCGTGCCGGCCGAGGCGCGGCGCGCCTACCTGGCGGTGGCGAACCGTCCCGGCCTGCTGCTCGAGGTCGGCGAACCGCGTCCGCTGGCGAAAGGCGCCAGCGAATTCGCCGAGACCCTGGGCGAGCGCCTCGGCGCCGGCTATCAGATCGCCTCGGCCGGTGCGCGGCCGCCGGCCTGCGAGAGCCCGGTGCGCATTCCCCAACTGTACGGCCTGCTGTCGGCCCCCTGGCGCGGCGCCTGCGAGTACCTGAACGTGCGCCTGCGCGACGGCGAAGCGCTGCGCCTGGCCGTGCTGCCGCCGCGCAGCACCGTCAACGACGACACCGACTACCGTGCCGTCATCGCCCTGTTTTTCGTGAGCATCGCCTTCCTGGCCTACCTGGTCGCGCGCATGACCACGCGTCCGCTCAAGCAACTGGCCGTGGCCGCGCAGGAGCTGGGCAACGACATCAACCGCCCGCCGCTCGACCTGACCGGCGCCAGCGAGATCCGCCAGGCCAGCGCCGCCTTCAACGCGATGCAGGCGCGCATCCGCCAGTACATCTTCCAGCGCACGCAGATGCTGGCCGCTATCACCCACGACCTGCAGACGCCGCTCACCCGCATGCGCCTGCGCCTGGAGAAGGTGGCCGACGTCGAGCTGCAGGAACGCCTGATCGGCGACCTGTCGGCGATGCAGGCCATGGTGAGGGAAGGGCTGGAGCTGGCGCGCAGCATGGACACCACCGAAAGCATGCAGATGCTCGACCTCGACTCGCTGCTGGCGTCGAGCTGCGACGACGCCGCCGACGCCAACCAGCCGGTGACGCTCAATGGCCGCTCCGGCATGGCGATCCTGGGCCGGCCGCTCGACCTGCGCCGTTGCCTGGGCAACCTGATCGACAACGCCGTCAAGTACGGCCGCGAAGCGCAGGTGACGGTCGACCGCGTGAACGGCGCGGCGCGCATCCGCGTGCGCGACCAGGGCCCCGGCATTCCCCCGAACGAGCAGACGCGCGTGTTCGATCCGTTCTATCGTGTCGAGACCTCGCGCTCGCGCGAATCCGGCGGCACCGGCCTGGGCCTGACCATCGCCCGGAATATCGCCGGCCAGCACGGCGGCAGCATCGCGCTGGCCAATCATCCGGAAGGCGGACTGGAAGTCACCCTGATGCTGCCGGAGTACTATCCCGGTAAATAAGTTGGCAGAATAAGTTGGCAAAATAAGTTAGTAAATAAGGTGGTAAATAAGCTTGTCACACGTAAACGCCAAACTGCGTGTTTGACTCATCGTTGATTGATAAAGCTGCCGGCACTGGCGGCAAGGGACCTGAATGAAAAAGAATACGCTCGCAGTCGTCGCCATCATTGTTGCCGTCGGCGCAGGAAGCGCCTGGTACATGAGCCGCGGCGCGCACGCCGAAGGAGACGGCGCCAAGGCTGCCGCCGGTGGCGCCAACGGCGGCCCCAGAGGCCCGCAGGCGCCGACCGTCGTCAACGTGGTCACGCCGCAGCGCCAGGACGTCGGGGTCGACGTCGCCGCCAACGGCACCGTCAGCCCGAAGCAGACGGTCGACCTGCGTCCGCAAACGACCAGCACCATCCGCGAAGTGCACATCCGCGAAGGCCAGTTCGTGAAGGCCGGCCAATTGATGTTCTCGCTCGACGATCGCAGCGACCGCGCCGCCGTCGCCCAGGCCCAGGCCGAGGTCGCGCGCGGCAAGGCCACGCTGGCCGACCTCGAGCGCCAGTACAAGCGCAGCCAGGAACTGGTCGCACAGAAATTCCTGGCCCAGAGCGCGGTCGATACGCTGCAGAGCCAGGTAGAGGCCGCGCGCGCGGCGCTTGCCGCCAATACCGCAGCCGTGCAGGCCTCGCAGGTCAGCGCCAGCTACACCGCGATCCGCGCGCCGATGTCGGGCCGGGTCGGCGCCATCAACGTCTATCCGGGCAGCCTGGTGCAGCCGACCACCTCGCTGACCACCATCACCCAGCTCGACCCGATCGACGTCGCCTTCACGCTGCCGGAGTCCGCCCTGGGTGCGCTGCTGGCCGCCCAGAAACAGGGCAAGGTCGCGGTCGAGGCCCGCACCGGCGGCGACGCCCAGCCGGTCACCGGCGAACTGGTGTTCGTCGACAACACGGTCGACCCGAGCACCGGCACCATCCGCCTGAAGGCCCAATTCGGCAACGCCGAAGGCCTGCTGTGGCCGGGACAATACGTGAACACCCGCGTGACGGTGCGCACGATCAAGGATGCAGTCGTCATTCCGCAAAATGCGATTATCATCAATGCCCAGGGCACCTTCGTCTATGTGATGGAAAAGGACGGCACCGCGCGCCTGGCGCCAATCCAGCGCCAGCACAGCTTCGGCGTGAACGCCGCCGTGACCGGCCTTGCCGGCAACGAGCAGATCATCACCGAAGGCAAGCAGAATCTGCGTCCGGGCGGCAAGGTACGCTTGGCAACTGGTTCGAAACAGCAAGGCGCGCCCGCGCGCAAGGGTGAACAGGCATGAACCTGTCGGAACTGTGTATCCGCCGCCCGGTGATGGTGGTGCTGCTGTCGATCAGCCTGGTGCTGGTCGGCATCCTCGCCTACATGCACATCCCGGTCGCGGCGCTGCCGAGCTATAACACGCCGGTCATCAACGTCAATGCCAACCTGCCCGGCGCCAGCCCGGAGACCATGGCATCCTCGGTCGCGCTGCCGCTCGAGAAGCAGTTCTCGACCATCGCCGGCATCAAGCTGATCTCCTCGACGAATACCCAGGGCAACACCTCGCTGACGCTGGAATTCGACACCTCGATCGACGTCGACAAGGCCGCCGTCGACGTCCAGGCCGCGCTGCTGGCCGCCCAGCGCCAGCTGCCGCTGGAGATGACCGACCTGCCGTCCTACCGCAAGATCAATCCGGCCGACGCCCCGATCCTGTTCATGCACATGACCTCGCCGTCGATGAACCTGTCGGAGCTGAACGACTACGCCGAGAACATGGTCTCGCCGGCAATCTCGACCCTGCCGGGCGTGGCCCAGGTCTCGGTGAATGGAGGCAAGCGCTTCGCCGTGCGCGTGCGCGCCCGTTCCGACCTGATGAACGCGCGCAACATCTCCATGGACGAGCTGGCCACCGCGCTGCGCGCCGCCAACTCGAACACCCCGCTGGGCGTGCTCGACGGCCCGCAGCAGACGCTGACCATCCAGGGCGGCGGCCAGCTGATGAAGGCGGCCGATTTCGCCGACGTGATCGTCGCCACCCGCGACGGCCTGCCGGTGCGCCTGAAGGAAGTGGCCGAGGTCGAGGACAGCTACCAGTCGGTCAAGGCCGCGGGCAGCCTGAACGGCGAGCGCTCGATCGTGCTGATGGTGCAGCGCCAGCCGAATGCGAACACCGTGCAGGTGGTCGACGCCGTACGCAACCTGATGCCGAAGTTCGAGACCCAGCTGCCGGCCTCGATCAAGATCCACCTCGTCAACGACCGCTCGATCTCGATCCGCGAAGCGATCCACGACGTCAACCTGACCCTGGCCGGCACCGTCGTGTTGGTCATCCTGGTGATCTTCCTGTTCCTGCACCGCCTGACCGCGACCCTGATCCCGGCGGTGACGGTGCCGATCTCGCTGCTGGGCGCGCTGTCGCTGTTGTACGCCTTCGGCTATAGCCTCGACAACATTTCCCTGCTCGGCATCACGCTGGCGGTCGGCCTGGTGGTCGACGACGCCATCGTGGTGCTGGAAAACATCGTGCGTCACATGGAGATGGGCAAGAAGCCCTTCCACGCCGCCCTGGTCGGCTCGCGCGAGATGGGCTTCACCATCGTCTCGATCTCGATTTCGCTGGTCGCCGTGTTCATCCCGATCTTCTTCATGCCGGGCGTGATCGGCCTGCTGTTCCGCGAATTCGCCGTCATCGTCGGTCTCGCGGTGCTGGTCTCGGCCGCCGTCTCGCTGACCCTGGTGCCGATGCTGTGCTCGCGCCTGATCAAGCAGGGCGGCCACCTCGAGCCGCACGAGATGTCCTGGATCGGCCGCCGCTTCGAAGCCATGTTCACCAGCGTGCGCGACGCCTATGCGCGCACCCTGGACAAGGCGCTGCGCCACCGCTTCCTGGTGCTGATGCTGGCCTTCGGCACCTTCGCCCTGACCGCCATCCTGTACATGAGCATGCCGAAGGGCTTCTTCCCTGAGGAAGACATCGGCCAGATCCGGGTCAGCGTCGAAGCCTCCGAAGACACGTCCTCGCAGGCCATGATGGCCCTGCAAGGCCAGGTGGTCGACATCATGCGCGCCAACAAGCACGTGCAGGACGTGACCTCCTTCGTGGGCGGCGGCAATACCGGCCGCATGTTCCTGGTGCTGGCGCCGCGCAGCGAACGTCCCGCGATGCCCGTGGTGCTGGATGAACTGCGCAAGGCCACGCGCTCCGTGGCCGGCGTGCAGGTCTACATGTCGCCGGTGCAGAACCTGCAGCTGGGCGGGCGCCAGAGCAAGAGCCGCTACCAGTACACGCTGCAGAGCGTGTCGGGCGGAGAAATCGGCAGCTGGGCCGACCAGTTCCTCGAGCGCATGCGCGCCGATCCGAAGTTCCGCGACGTCACCAGCGATTCGCAGAACAAGGGCTTGCAAGCCACGCTCGACATCGACCGCGACAAGGCGGCGCTGCTGGGCGTGAGCATGGCCGACTTGCGCACCGTGCTGTATGCCAACTTCGGCGAGCGCCAGGTCTCGACCATCTATTCGACCGCGGCCAGCTACTACGTGATCCTGGAAGCGGCCGAAGCGGACCGCTACTTCGACGACGCCCTGTCGCGCGTGTCGGTGCGGTCGAAGTCGGGCGAACTGGTGAAGCTGTCGAGCTTTGCCAGCGTGCGCCGCACGGTCGGCCCGATCGCGGTCAACCACCAGGGTCAATTGCAGGCGATCACGCTCGCCTTCAACCTGGCTCCGGGCGTGCCGCTGGGCGACGCCACCGCCGCCATCGACCAGATGAAGGTCGACATGAAACTGCCGTCCTCGGTCATCACCAACTACGGCGGCGACGCCGCGGTGTTCCAGGACACCCAGTCGAGCCAGCTGATCCTGATCATCACCGCGATCGGCGTGATCTACGTGCTGCTGGGCGTGCTCTACGAGAGCTACATCCACCCGCTGACGATTCTCGCCGGCCTGCCGTCGGCGGCGGTCGGCGCCCTGGTCACGCTGTGGATCTTCGACATGGACCTGACCCTGATCGCGATGATCGGCATCCTGATGCTGATCGGTATCGTCAAGAAGAACGCGATCATGATGATCGACTTCGCGCTCGATGCCCAGAGGAATGCCGGCATGACCCCGGTCGAGGCGATCCGCGAGGCCTGCATCCTGCGCTTCCGCCCGATCCTGATGACCACGCTGGCGGCGATGATGGGCGCGCTGCCGATCGCGCTGGGCATCGGCGCCGGCGCCGAGCTGCGCCAACCGCTCGGCCTGGCGGTGGTGGGCGGCCTGATCTTCTCGCAGGTGATCACGCTCTACATCACGCCGGTCATCTACCTGTACCTCGACAAGTACAGCGGCAGCGGTCCGATGACCGATGTCGACATTGCCGCGCATGAAACGGAGCCTGCGCCGCACAAGCCGGTATCGCTCCATAAACCGGTTGAAACATAATGTAACAACCATCAATACAACCGGCCTGTAAGCTGTGCAGCGTAACGCGGCCGTGCGCCAGAGACCCAAAGCAGGTAGACTGCGCGGGTAGAATTTGGCCCACCCCGCTTTGCGCTGACCAGTTTCCGGAAAGTTTTATTGATCTTGCGTGACCATTCCCACTCCTACGCCGAGCACAGCGATGTCTGCGAGCATTGCGGACAGCCCCTGCCCGGCGCCGTGGTGCCGACCTACGGCGCGCGGCGCACCAGCCGTACCGGCCTGGCGGTCACGATCCTCCTGCACCTGCTGCTGGTAGCGCTGTACTTCTACCAGCCCGAGCGTCCCCAGAAGAAGGCGGCGCCGCCTGCCGGCGGCGAGATCGTGTATGTCGCGCCGCTTGCCAAGCCGCCGCCGCCGCAGGCGCAATCGCCGCAGAAAACCAGCAAGCCTTCGAAGAGCCCGGCCCAGCCGCGTCCGACGACGCCGCGCGTCGAGCGCCTGCCCGACACCATTACCTTGCCCGAGGAAAAGCCGGTCATCGTCGACAAGGTGCAGCCGCCGCCGCCCGAACCGAAACCCGAGCCGAAGGCGGAAGAATCGCCGCCGATGGACATGGCCGAATACATCGCGCGCCGCCGCGCCCAGCGCGGCGCGACCGAGCCCAGCCCGAGCCAGGAAGAAAGCGAAGCGGCGCGCGGCACGCGCAATGCGCTGGCGAACATTGCCGCCATCAACAACCGCGGCCGCGACGACAGCAACCAGAGCGGCGGCATCTTCTCGATCTCGAACAAGACCTTCCACAGCATGGACCTGAAGTTCCGCGGCTGGAACCCGAGCTTCAAGCGCCGCTGGCTGACCTCGGTGACGGTGGAGCAGGGCAGCGAGCCCGACGTCGAGACCGCCGTCGTGAAGAAGATGATCGAGCTGATCCGGCGCGAGAAGAACGGCGACTTCGAGTGGGAATCGCACCGTCTCGGACGCGTCGTGACGATGAGCGCGCGGCCGCAGGACACGGCCGAACTGCAGGCCTTCCTGATGAAGGAAATGTTCCCCGAATATAAACCGCCGCGTTGAAGCGGCGGGCCGGCAGCTGCCTGCAACCCGGCTTTGCGCGCAGGTGCTTCCTGCGCGCAAGCTGCTTTCTTTCTCCTTTGTTTCCCTCTGCCATTGCCCCTCATGAACAGGCGCACCGGACTGGTGCGCTCCTTTGCGCTGTGCCATCGCCGGCGCGGACAGACACGATAGGCTGAGCTCGTGCCCTGTCGAGCTCGTCTATTTCGACGCTGCGAACTGGGCGTTCCCCGCGCCCGGAAATAGCAGCCGGGCGCCAATCTCCACGCAACCGGAGCAGCCCATGACCACCAAGCCAGACCAGCTTGTCAGTCCGATTCGTCGTCAAGTCCTGAAATCCGCCGCATTCGGCCTCGCCGCCGGCAGCCTGCCCTTCGGCGCCGCGCTGGCGCAGCCGAACCTGCAGCCCCAGCATCACAAGCCGCGCTACCGCCGCTGGCGCGCCTCCTCGCATTCGAAGATCGGCATGCGCATGCTCAAAAGCTATGCGAAGGCGGTCAATGCCATGCTCGCGCTGCCGCCGGAAGACCCGCGCAACTGGTATCGCCAGGCCATCGTCCACACCCTCGATTGCCCGCACGGCAACTGGTGGTTCCTGCCCTGGCACCGCGGCTACCTCGGCTGGTTCGAGCAGATCTGCCGCGAGCTGAGCGGCGATCCGCAGTTCGCGCTGCCTTACTGGGACTGGACCGCGGAGCCGAGCCTGCCCGACGGCATGTTCGACGGCGTGCTCGATCCAAACCATGCCGCGTTCGTCGGCAACGGCGCCGACTTCGAAGTGCGGCTGGCCTCGGCGATCGCGAACGCGGGTTACTGGACCTCGCCGGGCGGCGTGTTCAGCCGCAATTCCCAGTGCGGACAACTGTTGGCGCGCAGCATCCGCTTCGACGCCGACGTGATGTTCGATATCCTGCGCGACCCCTCGGGCGCCATGTTCTTCGACCAGCCCGGCGCGCGCGGCCTGGTGCGCGAGCGGCCCGGCTTCTCGCTGGCCGCCAGCGACGCGGTGTCGGCGAGCACGATCCAGGCGGCCCTGGCCGCGCCCGATTTCATCACCTTCGCCAGCGCCAAGACGTCGAACCACCACACCTCGGGCGGCTTCGGCATCCTGGAAGCGCGCCCGCACAATTCCGTGCACCGCTGCGTCGGCTCGCGCGACTGCAACTTCATGGAGACGCGCGGCTTCATGGCCGACATGCTGTCGCCGGTGGACCCGGTGTTCTTCCTGCACCACGCCAACATCGACCGCCTGTGGGACGTCTGGACGCGCCGCCAGCTGGCGCTCGGCCTGCCCGTCCTGCCCGCCGGCGTGGAACTGAGCACCGACTTGCCGGACAGCGAGAAGTCGCCGGGAGAACGCGCCACCGACTACTTCCGCTGGGCGCGCGAACCGCTGCTGTTCTTCGTCGACGCCAAGGGCGAACCGGTCAAGCAGACCCGCAACGGCGATTACGTGTCGATGGCGGCCTTCGACTACGACTACGAGCCCGGCAGCGGGGAAGAGATGGTGCCGGGCGGCGGCAGGCGCGGGCCGCGTTCCGCGGAGCGGCGCGTCTACCCGGGCAAGGTGGTGGCGCGCGCCGTGCGCGGCCCGCAAGCGGCCAGCGCCCTGGTGCAGCTGCCGGCGGGGACGCTCGAGAACGCGACCGCCGCCGGCCAGACCATGGTCGCGAACGTCACGCTGAGCTTCCCGGAACAATGCCGCGATCCCTATGCGGTGATCCTGAACGGGCCCGACGACCCGACCCAGGTCGACACTGGCAGCCCGTTCTACCTGGCGACGATCGTCATGTTCGGCCACCGCGGCGCCACCGGCCCCCTGAGCTTCTCGTTGCCGCTCGGCGAGAAGCTGCAGCGGGCGCGCACCGCCCAGCCGCAGTCCGGCGACGGCGCGCTGCGGCTGCGCGTGCTGTCGCTGCATGAGCTGATGGGACATCACCACATGGCGGGGCAGCCGGTGGAGTTGCTGGCGGCGAGTGTCGAGACTTATTAAGTAGCGGTTTTGTAGGGTGGACACCTGTGTCCACGCGGTGGAGCGTTCGTGTCACCGCACCGTGACCGGGACGCCGGCAGCATCGATGCAATCGGTGTTTTTACTGATCGGCGGTATCCGGTTACAACGGGGTATGCCGAAGCACGACCGCGTGGACACAGGTGTCCACCCTACAACGTCAACCGCGAAAAAAAACCGTGCCTCGGCACGGTTTTCTATTGTCGCAGCGAAGGAAGCGCTTACCCACCCGCCTTCAGCTTGCGCGCCACATCGAGCGCGAAATAGGTCAGCACGCCGTCGGCGCCGGCGCGCTTGAAGGCCATCATCGATTCCATCATGACCTTGTCGTGGTCCAGCCAGCCGTTCTGGGCGGCGGCCTTCAGCATCGCGTACTCGCCGCTGACCTGGTAAGCGAAGGTCGGCACCTTGAACTCGTCCTTCACGCGGCGCACCACGTCGAGATACGGCATGCCCGGCTTGACCATCACCATGTCGGCGCCTTCCGCCAGGTCGAGCGCGACTTCGCGCAGGGCCTCGTCGCTGTTGGCCGGGTCCATCTGGTAGGTGTTCTTGTCGGCCTTGCCCAGGTTGGCGGCCGAGCCGACGGCATCGCGGAAGGGGCCGTAGAAGGCCGAGGCGTATTTTGCCGAATAGGCCATGATGCGGGTGTGGATGAAGCCGCGCTCTTCCAGCGCCGCGCGGATCACGCCGATGCGGCCGTCCATCATGTCCGACGGCGCCACCACGTCGACGCCGGCCTCGGCGTGCGTCAGCGCCTGGCGCGTCAGCATCTCGATGGTCTTTTCGTTGACGATGTAGCCGTTCTCGTCCGGCAGGCCATCCTGGCCGTGGGTTGTGTACGGGTCGAGCGCGATGTCGGTCAGGATGCCAAGCTGCGGGAAGTGCTGTTTCAGCGCACGCACCGCGCGCGGCACCAGGCCGTCCGGATTCGTCGCTTCGACGCCGTCGTAGGTCTTCAGCGACGCGTCGATGACCGGGAACAGGGCCAGCACCGGGATGCCGAGCGACACGCATTCTTCGGCCACCTTCAGCAGGAGGTCGACCGAGACGCGCTCGACGCCCGGCATCGAGGCCACTTGCTGGCGCTGGTTCTCGCCGTCGAGGATGAAGACCGGGTAGATCAGGTCGGCGGCGGTGACGGTGTTCTCGCGCATCAGGGCGCGCGAGAACGGATCGCGGCGCATGCGGCGCATGCGGCTGTTCGGGTATTGTCCGGTAACGATCGAGCTCATGTAATCTTGCTTTCTCTTTCAGGAGTGGTCGGGGGCCCCGTTCGCATCGGGTTCGCCGGCGTCATCGTCGGTCAGACCGAGCAGTTCGAGGATCTTGGCATCCGCTTCCTCGACGCCGATGCGCTTGAGCGCGGAGAACAGCTGCACGGTGAAGGGGAAGCCTTCGCCGTCCTCATCGACATAGCTGTCGAGGACCTGCCGCGCCTGGCGCAGTGCATTGGTCTTTTCGTTCTGGTTCAGCTTGTCGGCCTTGGTCAGGATGCAGTGGATCGGCTTGCCGGTCGGGGCGAACCATTCCAGCATCTGCACGTCCAGGTCGGTGAACGGACGGCGCGAATCCATGATCAGGACCAGCGCGGCCAGCTGCTCGCGGCGCTGCACGTAGTCGCCCAGCAGCTTTTGCCAGTGCAGCTTGGCCGTGCCCGACACCTCGGCATAGCCATAGCCCGGCAGGTCGACCAGCAGCGCCTGGATCTCCTCGACGATGGTCGGGTCCTTGCGGTGCTGCCCGACGTGGGCGCCGCCGATCGAGAAGTAATTGATGTGCTGGGTGCGCCCCGGCGTTTTCGACGCGAAGGCGAGACCTTTTTGGTTCGTCAGGATGTTGATCGCCGTCGATTTGCCCGCGTTGGAGCGGCCGGCAAAGGCGATTTCGGGCACCCGGGTGGATGGGAGATCACGCAGCTGGTTGACGGTCGTGAAGAAGCGGGCTTGCCAGAGTTTGGACATGGAAGAGAGGTGAAAAAGGCAACGAAATGAGGCGTGGAGGAAACAATCCTATTGTACAATAAGGGGTTATCTATTGCTTTTGCCGGTGAAGCCGCTGTACCAATAAAACTGTTTTCGACTTTTTCAGGGTGCTCGAATGAATCGTGTGTCTGTATCGTCCGCTAGCGCGGTGTTGATGAAATCGTTGTTGGTTGCAACCCTGGCGCTCGGCAACGTCGCTGTCGCCGCCGAAGCCCAGCGTACCGCGAAACCCGATGCCGCCAAAGGCGCCACCCTGTACGACAGCGGCGACACCGCACGCGGCCTGCCGGCCTGCCTCTCCTGCCACGGCGCGAACGGCAATTCGACCATCGCCGCCAACCCGAAACTGTCGGCGCAGTTCGAAGCCTACACCCATAAGCAGCTGGTCGACTTCACGACACCGCAGCGCAACAACCCGGTCATGAGCACCTATGCCAAGATGCTGACCGACGAAGACAAGCGCAACATCGCCGCTTACCTGTCGACCCAGAAAGTCAAGCCGGGCGCGGCCAAGAACAAGGACACGGTCGAGCTGGGCCGCAAGATCTACCGCGGCGGCATCGCCGACAAGGGCGTGGCCGCCTGCGCCAGCTGCCATGGCGCCGCCGGTTCCGGCATCCCGGTCCAGTACCCGCGCCTGGCCAGCCAGCACCAGGATTACACGATGACCCAGCTGACCGCCTTCAAGAGCGGCGCGCGCGCCAACAGCCCGCAGATGACCACCCTGGCCCAGCGCCTGTCGGAAGCCGAAATGCAGGCCGTGGCCGACTACATCGCCGGCCTGCGCTGATCTTCTTGTATCGTACCGAAAGGAAAGGGCGCCAACGCGAGTTGACGCCCTTTTTTGCTGTACACTCGCGGCGCACCTGACCGCATGAGAAAGTAAGTCCCAGAATGAGCACCACCGGAATTGAATTGAAGACGCGCCGGCGCGCGCTGGCCGAGGCCGTCGAGCTGGTGTCGTCGATGCGTTTTGCCATCAGCCTGCTGGTGATCCTGTCGATCGCCGCCATCATCGGCACCGTGCTGCGCCAGGGCGATGCGATGCCGAACTACGTGAACCAGTTCGGCCCGTTCTGGTACGAGATCTTCCGCAAGCTGAGCCTGTTCACCGTCTATTCGAGCTGGTGGTTCCTGGCGATCCTGCTGGTGCTGATCGTCTCGACCGGCCTGTGCATCGTGCGCAATACGCCGAAGATGCTGCGCGACATGCGCAGCTGGCGCGACCACGTGCGCGAGGAATCGCTGCGCAATTTCCATCACAAGAGCGAATGGACCGCGCCGCTGAACAGCTCGGCGCTGGCGGTGCAGAGCGCCGAGCGCCTGCGCCACGTCGGCTACGCCGTCAAGATCGTCGAGAAGGACAACGGCGTGCTGGTCGCCGCGAAAAAGGGCGCCGGCAACAAGTTCGGCTACATCTTCGCGCACACGGCGATCATCGTCATCCTGCTGGGCGGCATGCTCGACTCCGACCTGCCCATCCGCTTCCAGCAATGGTTCCTCGGTAAGACGCCGTATGCCGGCAGCGGCCTGATCTCGCAGATCCCGGCCCAGCACCGCCTCGGCCTGTCGAATCCGACCTACCGCGGCAACACCATGCTGGCCGAAGGCCAGACCGGCAGCACCGCGATCCTGCCCCAGGCCAGCGGCGTGCTGGTGCAGGACCTGCCGTTCGCGATCGAGCTGAAAAAATTCAACATCGAATTCTATTCGACCGGCATGCCGAAACTCTTCGCCAGCGAGATCGTGGTGCACGACCGCGAGGCGGGCAAGACCTTCCCGGCGACGATCGAGGTCAACAAGCCGCTGATCTACAAGGGCGTGGCGGTCTACCAGTCGAGCTTCGAGGACGGCGGCAGCAAGCTGAAATTGACCGGCTTCCCGATGAGCGGCACCAGCGCCAGCGCTTTCGAGATCGCCGGCGAGGTGAACGGCTCGACCGAGCTGAAGACCGCGGCCGGCGCCTTTGCCGTCGAGTGGTCGGGCTTCCGCCCGTTCAACGTCGAGAACACCTCCAGCAACGACCCGCGCGCGGTGGAGAAGGGCAAGTCCTTCAACGAGCAGTTCTCGGCCACGCTCAGCAAGGCCTCCGGTTCGGCCGGCAAGAACGCGGACAACAAGGACCTCAAGAATGTCGGCCCGAGCGTGCAATACAAGCTGCGCGACCAGACCGGCCAGGCGCGCGAATTCCTGAACTACATGCAGCCGGTGACGCTCGAAGGCGCGCAAGTCTTCCTGGCCGGCGTGCGCGACAACCCCGCCGAAAGCTTCCGCTTCCTGCGCATCCCGGCCGACGACAACTACGGCGTGCGCGAATGGATGCGCCTGCGCGCCGCCCTGGCCGATCCGGCCCTGCGCCGCCTGGCCGCCGAGCGCTACGCCGCGCGCGCCCTGGCGCCCGGCCAGGCTTCGCAACCCGGCTTCGGCGACCAGCTGCGCGACTCGGCCGAGCGCACCCTGGGCATCTTCGCCGGCGAGGGCACGCCGGGCGGCTTCGTCGCCGTCGCCCAGTTCCTGGAAAAGATCCCGGCGGCCGAGCAGGAAAAGGCGGCCGGCGTCTTCATCAAGATGCTCAACGGCGTATTGTGGGAACTGTGGCAGGCCGCGCGCGTGCGCGATGGCGAGGCGCCGATCGAAGCGAGCGACAAACACGGCCGCTTCCTGCAGCTGGCGACCAACGCCTTGTCCGACAGCTTCTTCTACGGCGCGCCGGTCTACCTGCAGCTCGACGAGTTCCACGAGATCAAGGCCTCGGTGCTGCAGGTGACGCGTTCGCCCGGCAAGAAGATCGTCTACCTCGGCTGCGTGCTGCTGACCGCCGGTATTTTTGCCATGTTCTACATCCGCGAACGGCGCCTGTGGGTATGGGTCCGTGGAAATGGGGAGGGCGCGCACGCGCTGATGGCGATGAGCACGCAACGCAAGACGCTGGATTTCGAGAAAGAATTCGCTGACCTGGCGGCCAAGCTGCCGCAATCGGCGTAAGCTGGCGCTTGCCGGCACTCTATAAGCTGAAGGCACTGGAGAACATGATGGAAGCATCCCGACCAAGCCCGACCTCGTCGGTTACCTACAAGGAAGCGCCCGGCTATTTCCGGCGCCTGAGCAGCATCGACTGGCTGTATGGCGCCGGCCTGCTGGCCGCTGCGCTGTTCGCGCTGAACCGCTACGCCCATTTCATGGACGGCTACGAGCGCGCCATCCTGCTGCTGTCGGCGCCGACTTTCGCCGCGCTGGGCTGGCACTGGAAGCCGGTGCGCTGGCTGATTCCGCTCGTCGCGCTGCTGTCGTTGTGGGGCGTGTCGCTGTACGACGGCTCGCTGGCGGCGGCCGAGCAGAAATTCTTCCTCAAGTACATGCTGTCGAGCCAGTCGGCCATCCTGTGGATGAGCGCGCTGTTCGTGTTCTCGACCGTGTTCTACTGGATCGGCCTGCTGGCGCGCTCGGACTCGGGCGCGGCGATCGGCTCGCGCCTGTGCTGGGCCGCCGTGGTGCTGGGCTTTACCGGCATGATGGTGCGCTGGTTCGAGTCCTACCTGATCGGGCCGGACGTCGGCCACATCCCGGTGTCGAACCTGTACGAAGTGTTCATCCTGTTCGCGATGATCACGGCGCTGTTCTACCTGTATTACGAGGAACGCTACGCGACCCGCCAACTGGGCGCCTTCGTCCTCCTGATCATCGGCGCCGCGGTGGCCTTCCTGCTCTGGTACACCGTTTCGCGCGACGCCGCCACCATCCAGCCGCTGGTGCCGGCGCTGCAGAGCTGGTGGATGAAGATCCACGTGCCGGCCAACTTCATCGGCTACGGCACCTTCGCCCTGGCCGCGATGGTCGGCACCGCCTACTTGCTGAAATCGCACGGCATCCTGGCCGACCGCCTGCCTTCGCTCGAAGTGCTGGACGACGTCATGTACAAGGCGATCTCGGTCGGCTTCGCTTTCTTCACGGTGGCGACCATCCTCGGCGCGCTGTGGGCGGCCGAGGCCTGGGGCGGCTACTGGTCCTGGGACCCGAAGGAAACCTGGGCCCTGATCGTCTGGCTCAACTACGCGGCCTGGCTGCACCTGCGCCTGATCAACGGCCTGCGCGGCCGCATGGCGGCCTGGTGGGCGCTGGTGGGCCTCCTGGTGACGACCTTTGCCTTCCTGGGCGTGAACATGTTCCTGTCGGGGCTGCATTCGTACGGCGAGTTGTAATCGCACGCTTCTCGGGCGTAGGGTGGGCGCCCCTGGGGATTGTTTGCCGAAACACCCCCACCACATCACCGATCATCCACGCGGCCGGCGGTTCCACGAGCAATGGTGTAAGGTACAAGTTCAATTGCCCGCGGAGTTCACGATGCTGATCAAACGACACCCGAACGGCCTGGACCGGCCCTTCGCCTCTGAAATCACGCCGCGCGAGGTGTACGAAGAGCGGCGCCAGTTCATCGCCCGCATCGCCGCCGGCGCCGCCGTCGGCAGCGCGCTGTGGGAAATGGCCAACCGCGAAGCGTTCGCCCAGGGCGCACCAAGCGGCGCGAAGCTGGCCGCCAAGACCAACGCGGCGTTCTCGACCACCGAGAAGCAGACCTCGTTCCGCGATGCCACCAACTACAACAACTTCTACGAATTCGGCCTCGACAAGTCCGACCCGGCCGAGAACGCCCACACCCTGCGTCCGCGGCCCTGGACGGTGGCGATCGAAGGCGAGGTGAAAAAGCCGATGCGCCTCGACATCGACGGCCTGCTGAAACTGGCGCCGCTCGAGGAACGTATCTACCGGCTGCGCTGCGTCGAGGGCTGGTCGATGGTGATCCCCTGGGTCGGCTATTCGCTGTCCAACCTCATCAAGCACGTCGAGCCGACCGGCAACGCGAAGTACGTGGAATTCACGACCCTGGCCGACCGCGCGCAGATGCCGGGCTTGAGGAGCGGCGTGCTCGACTGGCCGTATGTCGAGGGCCTGCGCATCGACGAAGCCATGCATCCGCTGGCGCTGCTCACCGTCGGCATGTACGGCCAGGTGCTGCCGAACCAGAACGGCGCCCCGGTGCGCGTGGTCGTGCCCTGGAAGTATGGCTTCAAGTCGCCCAAGTCCATCGTACGCATCCGTTTTACGCGCGACCAGCCGAAGACGGCCTGGAACGTGTCGGCGCCGCGCGAATACGGTTTTTATTCGAACGTGAACCCGAACGTCGACCATCCGCGCTGGTCGCAGGCCACCGAGCGCCGCATCGGGGAAGACGGCTTCTTCAAGCGCAAGCGCGATACGCTGATGTTCAACGGTTATAACGAGGTCGCGCCGCTGTATGCGGGCATGGACCTGAAGCGGTTCTTCTGATGGCGGCGGGTCCTTCGGCAAAACAGATCGCGCAGATCAAGGCCGTGCTGTTCGGCGCGGCCTTGCTGCCCTTCCTGTGGAGCGCCTGGCAGGTCGTGCAAGGGGTGCCGGTCGATCCGCTCGCCTACATCACGCACCAAAGCGGCGACTGGGCGCTCTACCTGCTCTGCATCACCCTCGCCGTGACGCCGCTGCGGCGCCTCTCGGGCTGGAACTGGCTGCTGAAACTGCGGCGCATGCTCGGCCTGTTCGCCTTTTTCTATGCATTGCTGCACTTCATCGCCTTCTTCTGGTTCGACCATTTCTTCGACGTCGCCAGCATGCTGCGCGACGTGGCCAAGCGTCCCTTCATCCTGGTCGGTTTCATCGCCTTCCTGATGCTCGTTCCGCTGGCGGCGACCAGCACCAACGGCATGATCCGGCGCCTGGGCGGCAAGCGCTGGCAATGGCTGCACCGGCTGATCTACCTGGTCGCGCCGCTGGCCGTGCTGCACTTCTGGTGGATGAAGGCGGCCAAGAACAACCTGGCGCAGCCGATGCTGTTCGCGGTCATCGTGGCGGTGCTGCTGGGGCTGCGGGTGGTCTGGAGTCGGGCCAAGGGGCGGGCGGCGGTGCGGGCCTGAGCGGCTCGCCTTCCAGCATCATGGGGCAAGGCGCATAGGGTTCGATAACCGGTTCGAGCTTGAAGCGCTTCCCCGCGAATTCGACGTCCGCCAGCGCCGGCGTCACGGCACGCGGGACGTCGCCGCCCGGGGCAGGGCTGGCGGCGCCGCAGCCGGTGCTGTCGATCCTGGCCATGGCGATGACGCTCCACTTCCCATCGGCGCTTTCCCGCGCAACGATCGACCAGCCGCTGAGCGGATCGGTCACCAGCATTTCCGGCTTGCCATCCGCATCGACGTCGAGTTGGTAGACGTCGCAGGACTTGCCTGCTTCGACCAGGCAGTCCGGCCGGTACACATGGGGCGGCAGGTCGGCCCAGCTGCTGCGCAGGAAGCTTTCCGGCAAGCGCGTGCCATCCGGCTTCGCACGCAGGTGGCCGGCGATCACGGCGGGCGGCGGCGGCACGTCCCGCTCCCATGGACCGTTCATCTTGCGCACCTTGGCAATGCGGGCGCGTACCGTGGCCGCGTCCGGGCCTTGCGCTTCGGCTTCGAGTCGGTCGAGGGCAGCGCTGCCGAAGCGTTTGCCGTCGAAGCGTAAGTAGGCGAAATCGAACTTGTCCGCCGCGATCTTGCCCGATTCCAGCCGCGCCAGCTGGCTGTTCACCGACACCCGGGCCGGATCGACCAGGGGCGAGAACAGCAGCAGCAAAGTGGCGAGCACGACGAAGGCGGTGGCGGTATTCACCGGCGCCAGCAGGTCGAGCCAGCCCTTGCGCAACGCCGCCGCCGCGTAGCCGAGCGCATAGCAGCTCGCCACCAGCATGCAGGCGGCGGCGATGATACGTTCATCGGTCCAGCCATGGTCGCCCACGCGCAGCGTCAGCGCGTAGATGGCGATCGCCGTCACTGGCGCCAGCAGCAGCGCGGCCGCGCGCGCGCTCAGGCGGATCGGACGCGCGATGGCGGCCGCGCCGTTCTGCCAGGCGGCGTTGATCAGGATGACGAGGGCGGCGTCGGTCAGCAGCAGCACGGCGGCGGCCTGGCGCGTGGCCCACAGGGGCGCCAGTCCGGTGAACGGCAGGCTGGCCAGGAAGCCGCCGACGATCACGGTCAGCACCGGCAGGATCCAGGAAGCCAGCACCAGCAGCAGGCTGCGAATGCCCTGCACGATGGCCGGGCGCACGTCGGTCAGGTGCAGGGCGCTGGAGAAGGCGAACGCCGTCGCCGGGATGGCAAACCAGGGTTCGCGGACCAGGTCGTCGAGAAAATCGATGTTGACCAGCTTGAAGAGCTGGGCGCCCAGCATCAGGGCCGCCCAGGCGATGCCGACGAACAGGCCGCTGAAGGCCAACTGCACGCCGAGCTTCCAGCCGATCTCGAAATGGGTGGCGTAAGTGGCGATGCGGCGCCGGTCGCGCGCGCCGGACAGCACCAGCACATGGGCGATGAACATGCCGGCGGCGAGGACGAAGCAGAACGCGGTCGAGGGCATGGCCACGCGCGAGCCGCGTTCCACGTTCGCTTGCGCACCCATGCGCCAGATGTCGTAGACGGCCAGCGCGGCGATCAGGGCGGCGGCCAGCAGCACCCACTGCAGCAACTGGCGCCGCGTCAGGTGCCCGAGGCCGCTGACCAGGATGACAGGGCAAAACAGCGACGCCAAGAGCAGCGGCGAGAACAGCAGGGGTGCGGTGGCGGGCCAGACGTTATTGTCGGCCACCAGGTAGAGCACGTAGAGCACCAGACCCTGGAGCAGGCCGATGCCGGTGCGCAGGAGCGCGATGCGCGGGGTGACGAGGGATTCCAGCATTGGCGTGACGCCGGCTTGCGCGGCTGCTTGCATCGACAGGCTCCAGTTGTTGAACTGGAGAATATTATCATTCCGCCAAGCAGGGGTGTTGCGATTTGCGGCGCCGCCCGCATGGCACGGGCGGCGCATCGACAGCATGGGACGCTGTTTATTTCAGCATCGACTCCAGCGCATACAACTCTTCCGGCGTCTCGCGCCGGCGCACCAGGTGCATTTGCTCGCCGTCGACGATGACCTCGGCGGCGCGGCCGCGCGTGTTGTAATTCGAGGCCATGGTCATGCCGTAGGCGCCGGCGGTCATCACCGCCAGCAGGTCGCCCGGCGCGACCGCCAGTGCGCGGTCGCGCGCCAGCCAGTCGCCCGATTCGCAGACCGGGCCGACGATGTCGTAGACGACCTTGCCGCCTTCGCGCGGCGCCACCGGCTGCACGCCCATCCAGGCGCCGTACAGGGTCGGGCGCATCAGGTCGTTCATGGCGGCGTCGACGATGCAGAAGCTCTTCTCTTCGCCCGGCTTCAGGAATTCGATGGACGTCAGCAGCACGCCGGTGTCGGCGACGATCGAGCGGCCCGGCTCGAAGATCACCTTGATCGGACGGCCGTCGTGGCGTTCGGCGCGCCAGGCGTCGATGCGGGCGAACAGGCGGCCGAGGTAGTCGCCGACCGGCACCGGCGGCTTGTCGCCTTCCGCGCCGTAGTCGACGCCGATGCCGCCGCCGATGTCGAGGTGGTGCACATGGATGCCTTCGGCGTGCAGGGTGTCGATCAGCTCGATCAGTTTGTCGAGCGCTTCGAGCAGCGGGGCGTCGTCGAGCAGCTGCGAGCCGATGTGGCAGTCGATGCCGACCACGTCCAGGTGCGGCAGCGCGCTTGCTGCGCGGTAGGTCGCCAGCGCGTCGTCGAAGGCGACGCCGAACTTGTTGGCCTTCAGGCCGGTGGCAATGTAGGGGTGGGTCTTGGCGTCGACGTTCGGGTTCACGCGCAGCGAGACCGGTGCGCGCTTGCCCATGCTGCCGGCCACCTCGTTCAGGCGGTGCAGCTCGGGGATCGATTCGACGTTGAAGCACAAAATGTTCTTTTCCAGCGCCAGGCGCATCTCGGCGACGGTCTTGCCCACGCCCGAGAAGATGACCTTGCCCGGGTCGCCGCCGGCGGCGATCACGCGCAGCAGTTCGCCGCCCGAGACGATGTCGAAGCCCGCGCCTTCGCGCGCCAGCAGGTCGAGGATGGCCAGGTTCGAGTTGGCCTTCATCGCATAGCAGACCAGGGCGTCGCGGCCCGCGCAGGCATCGGCGTAGGCGGCGAAGTTCTGCAGCAGGGCCGATTTCGAGTAGACGTAGGTCGGGGTGCCGAAGGCTTCGGCGACGCGGGACAATGGGGTGCTTTCGGCGTGCAGGACGCCGTCTTGGTACGAGAAATGCGACATGTGCTTATTGTGCGGGGGCGGGTGAGGATTGTTCTTGCTGCTTCGTTGCCGGGGCCGGGCGGGCCTGGGCCTGCTTGTCCGGCATCGCGGCCGGCGTGCTCATCGCCGGGGTGCTGGACAGCGTGGCGTTCGCGGGCTTGGCCGGCGGGGTAGGCATGTAGAGCGGGCCGGTCTGGCCGCAGCCGGACAGCGCGGACGCGGCGAGAGTGACGAACGCGGCGGCTGGAAGAAGCGCGATGGGTGACTTCACGATTAGAATCACGGTTTGATTAAGACCTTGGAGTGTAGCATGACCGAAACCGAATTTTTGGACCTGGCCGAATCGACGCTGGACCGCATCGAAACCTGCTTCGACAACCTGAACGACCAGGACGTCATCGATGTCGAATGCAAGCGCAGCGGCAACGTGCTCGAGATCGAGTTCATCGACAACGGTTCGAAGATCATCATCAACAGCCAGGCCCCGCTGCAGGAAATGTGGGTGGCGGCGCGCGCCGGCGGCTATCACTACAAGCGCGTCGGCGACGAGTGGCGCAATACCCGCGACGATACGGAACTGTATATGGCGCTGTCGGACCTGGCCACGCAGCAGGGTGGGGCGCCGGTCAAGCTGGGGTAAGTGCAGCTCGGGGTTGTAGGGTGGGTTCTTGAACCCACGCTGTACCCCGGCGGCATGTCGAAATGAAATTCTCTGCGATCGTGGGCGCGTCGCGGATGCTGTGCGGTTTGCGAGCGCTCTAGCGCGTGGGTTCGAGAACCCACCCTACGTTCCGGGTTTTGTAGGGTGGACACCTGTGTCCACGCTGTACCGCAGTTGAAAGTCGAGACGCGCTTCTCTGCGGAAGCGGGCGCAGCGCGGACGTGGTGCGGTTTGCGAGCGCTCTAGCGCGTGGGTTCGAAAACCCACCCTACCAAAGCGATGAAAGAATATTTCATTCAGAGATGCCTTCTGAAATATTCTTTCACGCGAACGTCAATCAGAACAACTCGTTCCGCACCGCGTCCTGCGCCTTCTGCTGGGCCGGCGGTGGCGGCGCACCGACGTCGAGCGACTGCACGCCGGTGCCCGGCGGGTTCTCGGCGTAGTAATAATCCCCATCCATCATGATCAG
Organism: Massilia haematophila; assembly: GCF_042647645.1. Taxonomy (NCBI): domain Bacteria; kingdom Pseudomonadati; phylum Pseudomonadota; class Betaproteobacteria; order Burkholderiales; family Oxalobacteraceae; genus Massilia; species Massilia haematophila. Next base: position 4,706,300 of record NZ_JBHRVV010000001.1, read on the forward strand.
CCCCGGCGGTGCTTCGCGCTCTTCCACCGGCACGCCTTTCAGCGCGGTCTGCATGTAGCCGATCCAGATCGGCAGGGCCAGGCCGCCGCCGGTCTCGCGGTTGCCCAGGTTCTTCGGCTGGTCGTAGCCCATCCAGGCGATGCCGACCAGCTTCGGCTGGTAGCCGGCGAACCAGGCGTCGATCGAGTCGTTGGTGGTGCCGGTCTTGCCGGCGATGTCGGGGCGCTTCAGGGCTTGCTGCGCTTTGGCAGCGGTGCCGTAGCGCGCCACGTCACGCAGCATCGAGTCCATCAGGAAGGCGTTGCGCGCATCGATCACGCGGTTCGCCTCGACGCCGGCGCGTTCCGGACGCGCTTCCGACAGCACCTTGCCCGAGCTGTCCGTCACCTTCGAGATCAGGTACGGGCTGACGCGGTAGCCGCCGTTGGCGAAGACCGCGTAGGCGCCGGCCATCTGCAGCGGCGTGGTGGCGCCGGCGCCCAGGGCCAGGGTCAGGTAGGGCGGGTTGCGTTCCGGGTCGAAGCCGAAGCGGGTCGCGAATTCCTGGCCGTAGCGTGCGCCGATGCGGTTCAGGATGCGGATCGAGACCATGTTCTTCGACTTGGTCAGGCCGCGCCGCATCGTCATCGGGCCTTCGTACTTGTTGTCGTAGTTCTTCGGTTCCCAAGGCTGGCCGCCGGTCTGGCCGGCGTCGAACGAGATCGGGGCGTCGTTCACCAGGGTCGAGGGCGACAGGCCGCGCTCGAGCGAAGCCGCGTAGATGAAGGGCTTGAACGAGGAGCCCGGCTGGCGCCAGGCCTGGGTCACGTGGTTGAATTTATTCCGGTTGTAGTCGAAGCCGCCGACCAGGGCCTTGATCGCGCCGTCCTCGGTGCTGGCGGCGACAAACGCCGATTCGACCGCCGGCATCTGCGTGATCTTCCAGTCCGCGCCGCCTTCCTGCATGACGCGGATCAGCGCGCCGCGGCGGATGCGGCGGTTCGGCGCCGCCTTGCTTGATAACCAGTTCGAGGCGAAGGACAGGCCCTTGCCGGTGATCTTGATTTCCTCGCCCGAGGCCAGCACCGCGGTGACGCTCGACGGCGACGCCTGCAGCACGACGGCGGCGACGATGTCGTCGCTGTCGGGCTTCTCGGCCAGTTCGGCCTCGATCGCCTCGTCGGCTTCGGTCTTGTCGTTCGGGATATCGATGTAGGACTCCGGACCGCGGTAGGGGTGGCGGCGCTCGTAGTCCATCACGCCGCGGCGCACCGCGAGGTAGGCCGCGTCCTGGTCGGCCTTGGTGATCGTGGTGAACACGTTCAGGCCGCGGGTGTAGGTGTCTTCCTTGAATTGTTCGTAGACCAGCTGGCGCGCCATCTCGGCCACGTACTCGGCGTGCACGCCGAAAGCGGTGCTGTCCGACTTGATCTTCAGTTCCTCGTTCTTCGCCTGCTCGAACTGGGCGTCGGTGATGTAGCCCAGCGAATGCATGCGCTGCAGGATGTACTGCTGGCGCGTGCGGGCGCGGGTCGGGTTCACCACCGGGTTGTAGGCAGATGGGGCCTTCGGCAGGCCGGCCAGCATGGCCGCTTCGGCCACGCTGATGTCGCGCAGGTCCTTGCCGAAGTAGATCTGGGCCGCCGACTGGAAGCCGAAGGCGCGCTGGCCCAGGTAAATCTGGTTCATGTAGACCTCGAGGATCTGGTCCTTGGTCAGGTTCTTCTCGATCTTCCAGGCCAGCAGCGCCTCGTAGGCCTTGCGCTTGAGGGTCTGTTCGCTCGACAGGAAGAAATTCCTCGCGACCTGCTGCGTGATGGTCGAAGCGCCCTGGCGCGAGCCGCTGGTCGCGTTGTGCAGGGCCGCGCGCAGGATGCCCATGTAGTCGACGCCGCCGTGCTGGTAGAAGCGGTCGTCCTCGATCGAGAGCACGGCCTTCTTCATGACGTCGGGGATGTCCTTGAAGCGCACCAGGGTGCGGCGTTCCTCGCCGAACTCGCCGATCAGGACGTTATCGGCCGTGAAGATCCGCAGCGGCATCTTCGGACGGTAGTCGGTGATGGTGTCGAGCGCCGGCAGGTTCGGGTAGGCCATCGCCAGCGCGAACACCACCAGCAGCACGCCCGTGAGGGCCAGGCCGGCGACGGCGCCGAAGGCCCACAGGACCAGGCGCTTGGCGCCAGATTTCTTCGGGGAAGAGGACTTCAAATCGGATTGGGATTTCATGCTGACTCACAGTGTTGATCCATCTCATTATAAGACAGGGACTTTTGTGACGGTACGAACTCAACCGGACAACCCGGCGGAATCTGCCTTTCATGACGATCCGACAAGGGGTGTGTACAAGGCGCTATCGAGTGTGGCATGCGCGCGCCGGATTGTAATGTTCCAGTGCAGAAATATCTTGTCGGTACGCATCCTTATTGCTACGATTTAATGCAGTGCCTCATATATGTGCAGCAAGTCATGCTGACACAGGCAGTTTGTTCAACATGACACTCCCCCGCGCGGGCGTTCAATAAATCGTTCTGCCACGGCAGACAGCAGTGAGGGAGGTCGCTCGTGATCAATCTGGGGTCCCTGTTCGGAAAGTCGAGCCCGCCTTTGGCCGGGCTCGACATCAGCACGTCGGGACTGCGCCTGGTCGAGCTGGCCGACGCCGGCAAGGGCGCGCTGCGCCTCGAGCGCTACGCGTTCGAAGCGCTGCCGCGCGGCGCCGTGGTCGACGGCAACATCGAGAACTTCGACCAGGTCGCCGATGCCGTGCGCCGCATCTGGAAGAAAAGCGGAACTCGCGCCCGTCACGTCGCCCTCGGCATGCCGCCGGGCGCCGTCATCACCAAGAAGATCATCCTGCCGGCCGGCATGGGCGAAGACCAGCTCGAAGTGCAGGTCGAGTCCGAAGCCAGCCAGTACATCCCGTTCGCGCTCGACGAGGTCAGCCTCGACTTCGACGTGGTCGGCCCGTCGGCCACCTCGCCCGAGGACATGGAAGTCATGCTGGCCGCCGCGCGCCGCGAGAAGGTCGAGGACCGCGTCGCGATCGCCGAAGCGGCCGGCCTCACCGCCACCGTGATGGACGTCGAATCCTACGCCGCGCGCGCCGCATTGGAACGCGTTACCGGCAATACCGCACTGGCCGGGGCCAAGGCCGACGACAAGGTTGTGGCCCTGTTCCAAGTCGGCGCGACCATGACCTACGTCTCCTTCATGGTCAACGGCGACACCGTCTACGAGCGCGAGCAGCCCTTCGGCGGCCACACGCTGACCCAGGACATCGTGCGCACCTACGGCCTGGCCTACGAGGAAGCCGAGGCGCGCAAGCGCTCGGGCGACCTGCCCGAAAACTTCCGCGCCGACCTGCTGGCGCCCTTCATGGACAGCGCCGCCCTCGAAGTGACGCGCGCGATCCAGTTCTTCTACACCTCGACCCCTTACACCCGCATCGACCAGATCTGGCTTGCCGGCGGCAACGCGCTGCTGCCGGGCCTGGTCGAGCTGGTCGGCGGCCGTACCCGCATCCCGACCGCGCCGGTGGCGCCGTTCGAGGGCATGCTGCTGGCGCCCGGCGTGCGCGAACAGCAACTGCGCCAGGAGGGCCCTGCTTACCTGGTTGCCTGCGGCCTGGCCCTGCGGAGGTTCGGATGATCCGGATTAACCTGCTCCCGCACCGGGAAGCGAAGCGCAAGCAGAAACAGAAGGCCTTTGTCGCCATGCTGGTGCTCGGCGGCCTGCTGGGCGCGGCCGTGGTGCTGCTGGTCGGCGGCTGGAACGCCAGCCGCATCGCGATCCAGGAACAGCGCAACCTGGCGCTGAAGAACGAGAACGCGAAGCTCGACCGGAAGATCAAGGACATCGCCACCCTGAAGGAAGAGATCGAGGCCCTGAAGTCGCGCCAGCAGGCGGTCGAAGACCTTCAGGGCGACCGCAACCAGCCGGTCTACCTGCTCGACGAACTGGTGCGCCAGACGCCCGACGGCGTGTTCCTCAAATCGGTCAAGCAGGACGGCCAGCGCGTGGTCCTGAACGGCGTCGCCCAGTCGCAGGAACGCGTGGCCGAGCTGCTGCGCAACCTGTCCGGCCAGTCGCCCTGGCTCGAGGCGCCCGACCTGACCGAGGTGAAGGCGGCCACCGTGACCCAGAACAAGGCCGCGCGCAAGGTCGTCGAGTTCACGCTGGCCGTGAACATCAAGCGCCCGCGCGAAGCGGAGGAAGGTGAAGAAGCCGACAAGCCGACCGCCCTGGCCGCGAAGAACGGAAGCAAGCCATGAACATCGACCTGAAACAATGGAGCGCCGAGCTGTCGTCCCAGTTCGAGGGACTGCAGGGACGCCCGCCCGGCCTGTGGCCGCTGGCGCCGCGCCTGTTGTGCGCGGCCGGCGTGATGGCGCTGGTCGTCGTGCTCGGCTATTTCGCCTACTGGAGCGGCCAGTTCGAAGCCCAGGAACGCGGCGCGGCCCAGGAACAGAAGCTGCGCACCGCCTACAAGGACAAGATCGCGCAGGCGGTCAACCTGGAAGCGCTGCAGGCGCAGAAGCTGCAGGTCGACCAGTCGGTCGAGCGCCTGGAAAAGCAGTTGCCGAGCAAGGCCGAGATGGCGGCGCTGCTGTCGGACATCAACCAGGCCGGCGTCGGCCGCGGCCTGCAGTTCGAGCTGTTCCGCCCGAACCAGACCGTGGTGCGCGACTACTACGCCGAGCTGCCGATCGACATCCGCATCAGCGGCAGCTACCACGACCTGGGCGCCTTTGCCGCCGACATGGCGCACATGCCGCGCATCGTCACGCTCAACAACATGGCGATCGAGACCAACAAGGACGGCAGCCTGAAGCTGGAAGCGATCGCCAAGACCTTCCGCTACCTCGACGCCGAGGAACTGGCCGCGCAGAAGGCCGCGCGCCAGAAGGCGAAGGGCAAGGGCAAGGGCAAGAACAAAGGCGCCAAAGGGGACAAGAAATGAAGAAGACCCATGGCGCACTGCTGCTGACGATGGCCGCGCTGCTGGCCGGCTGCGGCGACAGCGACGTGCGCGAGGTGCGCAGCTGGATGGACCAGGTCAAGCGCGAAACGAAGCCGAAGGTGAAACCGCTGCCGGCCTCGAAGGAATTCATCCCCTACGCCTACAACCAACAGGAGGCCGTCGATCCGTTCAGCACGGCCAAGCTGGCCGATGCCGGCCTGCTGGCGCAGGCGCGCAGCTCGCTGCAGCCGGACCTGGAGCGCCCGCGCGAGGCCCTGGAGGCCTACCCGCTCGACACCATGACGATGGTCGGCACCATGCAGAAAGGTGGCGCCAGTTTCGCGCTGCTGCGCATCGACAACGTCATCTACCGGGTACGGGTCGGCCAGCGCCTCGGCCAGAATTTCGGCCAGGTCATGCGCGTGACGCCGGCCGCGGTGGACATCAGGGAAATGGTACAGGACGCCGGCGGCGATTGGGTCGAGCGGATATCGAAGCTGGAGCTGCAGGAAAGTAAGGAGACCGGGAAATGACCCCATTTGCAATGAACAGCGGCGCGGCGCGCATGCTGCCGGGCTGGCTGCTGCGCCTGGGCGCGGCGCTGCTGCTGGCGCTGGGCGTGCAGGCCGCGCAGGCGCAAGCCAATGCCATCGCGTCGATCACGGCCAACCAGCAGGGCGCCAACGTGGTGCTCAACATCGCCATGACGAACGCGCCGGCGAAAGCGCCGCTCGGCTTCGCGATCACCAACCCGGCCCGCATCGCGCTCGACTTCGGCGCCACCAGCAACGCCACCGGCAAGAGCAGCCATGAGATCAACCTGGGCGACCTGCGCAGCGTGAACGTGGTGCAGGCCGCCGAACGCACGCGCCTGGTGCTGAACCTGAAGCGCTCCGTGAACTACACGACCGCGATCGACGGCAAGGCCATCGTCGTGACCATCGATGGCGCCGGCGCCGGCGGCACGGCTGTCGCTTCCCAGGTCAGCCAGGCAGGTGCGGCGGCCGCCTCCGCGGCGGCGGCACCGGCCTCTCGTCAATTATTGCGCAACCTCGACTTCCGCCGCGGCAGCAGCGGCGAAGGCCGGGTCGTGGTCGACCTGCCGAACAACCAGGTCGCCGTCGACGTGCGCCAGCTCGGCAACCGGGTCCAGGTCGACTTCCTGAATACCGGCCTGCCGGAAGCGCTGCGCCGCCGCCTCGACGTGACCGACTTCGGCACCCCGGTAACGACCGTCACCACGGCGGCCCAGGGCAGCAACGTGCGCATGACCATCGAAGCGCAAGGCCAGTGGGAGCAGTCGGTCTACCAGAGCGAGACCCAGCTGGTGGTCGACGTGCGTCCGGTCAAGGAAGATCCGAACAAGCTGGGCGGCCCGCAAGGCTTCAACGGCGAGAAGATCAGCTTCGACTTCCAGAACATCGAAGTGCGCGCCGCGCTGCAGGCGGTGGCCGACATCTCGGGCCTGAACATCATCGCCAGCGATTCCGTCAGCGGCAGCCTGACCCTGCGCCTGAAGGACGTGCCCTGGGACCAGGCGCTCGACGTGATCCTGCAATCGAAGGGCCTGGACATGCGCAAGAACGGCACCGTCCTGTGGATCGCGCCGAAGGAAGAACTGCTGACCAAGGAAAAGCTCGAGCTCGAGCAGCGCGCCCAGATCTCCGACCTCGAACCGCTGCGCTCGGAAATCTTCCAGCTGAATTACCAGAAGGCCGAGTCCTTCCGCACCGTGTTCGGCCTCGACGCCAACGGCGCGCCGGGCGGGGACAGCCGCAACCGCGTGCTGTCCAAGCGCGGCAGCGCGATCATCGATCCGCGCACGAACCAGTTGTTCGTGACCGACATCGCCTCGAAGATCGAGGACATCCGGATGCTGATCCAGAAGACCGACGTGGCCTCGAAGCAGGTGCTGATCGAGGCGCGCCTGGTGGAGGCGAGCGACGGCTTCTCGCGCAACCTGGGCGCCAAGATCGGCTTCAACGACGCGCGCCGCGCGGCCGGCGGCGACCCCGGCTACGGCGTGGGCGGCGACAACCGCCTGGCGCTGAGCGGCAACATCCCCGGCGTCGGCGCCGTGACCGGCCAGGCCAGCGGCAGCACCTTCGACAACTCGACGCTGGTGAACCTGCCGGCGGCGGCGATCGGCGGCATCAACGCCCCGAGCATCGCCTTCAGCCTGTTCTCCTCGTCCGACAACCGCTTCCTGAACCTGGAGCTGTCGGCGCTGGAAGCGGACGGCAAGGGCAAGATCATCTCCAGCCCGCGCGTGGTCACCGAAGACAAGATGGTGGCCGTGATCGAGCAGGGCATCGAGCTGCCGTACCAGGTCGCTTCGTCGAGCGGCGCGACCTCGATCGAATTCAAGAAGGCCAACCTGCGTCTGGAGGTGATCCCGCAGATCACCCCGGACGGCAACGTGGTGCTGGAAGTCGACGTCAGCAAGGATTCGAAGGGCGACGAGACGCGCGCCGGCTTCGCCATCAACACTCAGCACGTGAAGACCAAGGTGATGGTCGAGAACGGCGGCACGGTGGTGCTGGGCGGGATCTACCAGCAGACCGAACGCAGCAACGAAAGCAAGGTGCCGCTGCTGGGCGACATCCCGTTCGTGGGCTACCTGTTCAAGACCCAGGGCCGCGAAAGCGCGAAGACCGAACTGCTGGTCTTCATCACGCCGAAGATCGTGGCCGACCGCATGACGGCCACGCGTTAAGAGACAGCCGCAAGCAGGGCCGGCGCCGCGTGCGCCGGTGACGTACCCGCCACAGCGACGCCGACGCGTTCCTGTGGCCTTCGTTTTTTTGATGGCCGGGCCGTATGCCGGCTGCATGAGTGACCAACAACCAAGAATCGACAACAACTGGAACGACGATGCAGCACACCCCGAACTCCTCGAAGCCCGCCGCGCAGCTGCGCCTGGCGGCCCTGACCCTGATCGCCGCGGCCGCCCTGGCCGCCTGCGGCGGCGGCGGCGGCAATCCCGGCGCGGTCGGCCCGAACAACCCGGGCGGCACCAGCGGCACCAGCCCGGGCGGCGGCTCCGTGACCGCCGGCGTCAAGGTCACGGCAACGCTGGTCGACGGCGCCGGCAATGCCGTCGCCAGCCTGTCGGGCGGCCAGAGCGCCACCCTGAGGGCCACCGTGCTGCAGCCGGACGGCAAGCCGGCCGTGGGCGCCATCGTCAGCTTCGCCACCTCGGCGCCGGGCCTGGTCGCATTCACCCCGGATACCGCGACCGCGCTGACCGACGCCAACGGTGTGGCCGTGGTCACGGTCAAGCCGGCCAGCTACACCGCCTCGGGCGCGGCCGCCCTGAGCGCCACCTCGGTGGTCGAAGGCAAGACCGGCACGGCGGGCCTGAACATCGCCGTCGGCGCCGCGCCGCTGACGGTGGGCACGCTGTCGTTCAACCCTGAGCAGAAAACCGCGCTGCCGGCGTTTAATACCGTGGCGCTGCATATCCCGATTACGAGCGCCGGCCAGCCGGCGACCGTCGCGACCGGCCTGAGCCTGACCTCGCTGTGCGTCGGCGACGGCACCGCCACCCTGGTGCCGGGCGCGATGAGCAATGGCGTGCAAGTCGCCACCTACACCAACAACGGCTGTACCCGCGGGCGCGACACCATCACCGCCGCGATCGGCAGCTCGAGCCAGTCGATCTCGCTCGACGTCAGCGCCGCCAACATCGGCTCGATCGGTTTTGCCAGCAGCAATCTGAGCGGCACGTCGATCGTGCTGAAGGGCTCGGGCGGGCAGGGACGTTCGGAGTCGGCCCAGCTGACCTTCCGCGTGGTCGACCAGCAGAACAACGGCCTGGCCGGCGTCGACGTCGACTTTACCGCCACCACCTATACCGGCGGCCTATCGGTCAGCCCGACCCGCGCCACCACCGACGCCAACGGCAACGTCACCACCATGGTTTCCTCGGGCACGATCCCGACCCCGGTGCGCGTGATGGCCACGGCGACCCGCAACGGCAACACCATCACCGGCCTGTCGGATGCGCTGACCGTCTCGACCGGCCTGCCGATCCAGCGCTGGATGTCGATGAGCGCCGAGCACTACAACATCGAAGGCGGCGAATACGACGGCGAGACGGTCGGCATCACGGTGCGCCTGGCCGACCAGTACGGCAACCCGGTGTCGGACGGCACCGCGGTCAACTTCGTCACCGAGGGCGGCGCGGTCGGCAGCTCGGCACAGGGCGGCTGCACCACCACGGGCGGCGGCTGCTCGGTCGACCTGGTGACCCAGGACTTCCGCCCGGCCAACGGCCGCGTCACCGTGCTAGCCTACGTGCAGGGCATCGAGAACTTCGTCGACCTGAACGGCGACGGCCAGTACAGCTGCAGCGGCTACGCCGGCGCGCCCGGCAGCTACCGTCCGCTGGTCGACGCCTGCCCGGGCGGCGGCGAGCCGTTCCCGGCCGCGCCGGAACTGGGCGACATGGGCGATCCCTTCCTCGACACCAACGAGAACGGCATCTACGAGCCGGCCAAGGGCGACCGTCCATTCCCGTTCAACCACGCCAACTACGTGGCGGCCGGCGACGGCAAATGGGGCCTGAACTACCTGCGCAAGTCGATCGTCGTCGTGTTCAGCGGCTCGACTGCGAAGATCACCCAGTTCTGCCAGGGCGCGGTCTGCGACACGACGCCGCGCACCAACGGCGCCGTGATCCCGGTCACGGGCGCCGCCGGCGCCAACTGCGCGCTGCAGAACCTGTCGGTGCGCCTGGCCGACGGTAACGGCAATCCGCTGCCTTACGGGACCACGGTGACGGTCCCGGCGGCGAACAAAGTGGCGGTCGGCGCGGTCTCGCCGGGGACCATCAATTCGACCGTCGACGCCGGCGGAACGGTGCACTTGATGACGGTGACGCCGGAGGCTGCATGCGCCGCGGGTGATTTTACGCTCCAGGTGAAGACGCCAAAGGGTAATATTACGGAGTTCAAGTTCACCGCAAACTGATGTGAAATCCGAAAATGTGTTTCTTGTCGGGCTGATGGGGTCCGGCAAGACCACCATCGGCCGGCTCCTCGCGCGCCGGCTGGGCAAGCGCTTCGTCGACTCCGACCACGCCATCGAGGCGCGCACCGGCGCCACGATTCCCTGGATCTTCGAGATCGAGGGGGAGGCGAGCTTTCGCCGCCGCGAGGCCGAGATGATCGCCGAGCTGACGGCCCAGGACGGCATCGTCCTGGCCACCGGCGGCGGCGCCGTCCTGAATCCGGCCAGCCGCGCGCTGCTGGCCGAGCGCGGCACCGTGATCTACCTGCGCGCCGGCATCGGCGCCATCCTGCAGCGCACTTCCCACGACAAGAACCGTCCGCTCTTGCAGACGGCCGATCCGCGCCGCAAGCTCGAGGAGCTGCTGGCCCAGCGCGAGCCGCTGTACCGCGAGATTGCGGACCTCGTCATCGATACCGGCCGACCTAACGTACAATCGATGGTCCAGACTATCCTAGACCAGCTGGACGCGCTCGCAGCCGGGCGCGCCTGGCGCACGAAGGCGGCATCGATGAATCAGGCAGCACAAATCAATCTCAACGTCGAACTGGGCGAGCGCAGCTACCCCATCGCGATCGGCCCCGGCCTGCTGGCCGACCCCGCGGCCCTGGCCCGCCACGTCGGCGGCCACAAGGCGGCAATCGTCACCAACACCACCGTGGCCCCGCTTTACCTGGAGCAGGTGGCGGCGCCGCTGCGCGCCGCCGGGCGCGAAGTGGTCGAGATCGTCCTGCCGGACGGCGAGGAATACAAGCACTGGGGCTCGCTGATGCAGGTGTTCGACGCCCTGCTGGCCAACAAGTGCGACCGCAAGACCACGCTGGTCGCCCTCGGCGGCGGCGTGATCGGCGACCTGACCGGCTACGCGGCCGCCAGCTACATGCGCGGCGTGCCCTTCGTGCAGATCCCGACGACCCTGCTGGCCCAGGTCGATTCCTCGGTCGGCGGCAAGACCGGCATCAACCACCCGCTCGGCAAGAACATGATCGGCGCCTTCTACCAGCCGCGCGCGGTGCTGGCCGACACCTCCACCCTGGGCACGCTGCCTGAGCGCGAACTGTCGGCCGGACTGGCCGAGGTGATCAAGCACGGCGCCATCCTCGACGCGGCCTTCTTCGACTGGATCGAGGCCAACATCGCTGCCCTGGTGGCGCGCGAGCCGCAGGCGCTCGCGCATGCGATCGCGCGTTCCTGCGAGATCAAGGCCGACGTCGTGCGCCGCGACGAGCGCGAAGGCGGCCTGCGCGCGGTGCTGAATTTCGGCCACACCTTCGGTCACGCGATCGAGGCCGGCCTGGGCTATGGCGAATGGCTGCACGGCGAAGCGGTCGGCTGCGGCATGGTGATGGCGGCCGACCTGTCGCAGCGCCTGGGCCTGGTCGACGCGGCCACGGTCGAGCGCCTGCGCGCGCTGGTCAAGGCCGCCGGCCTGCCGACCGTGGCGCCGGACCTCGGCGTCGAGCGCTGGATCGAACTGATGGAAGTCGACAAGAAGAACGAGGGCGGGGCGATCAAGTTCATCCTCCTGAAACCCCTGGGCAGCCCGAGCATCGCCAGCGTGCCCGAAGAGCAGCTGCGCGCCACGCTCGCGGCCTGCGTGGCTGGCGGGGACGCATGATGGATTTCGACGCCCACCTCGCACCCTATGCGGCGCATTCGTCGACATCGCGCGGGCGTCGCTTTCCGGAACCGGCGCCGGGTTCGCGCAGCGAATTCCAGCGCGACCGCGACCGCATCATCCACTCCACGGCCTTTCGCCGGCTGGAGTACAAGACCCAGGTCTTCCTGAACCACGAGGGCGACCTGTTCCGCACCCGCCTGACGCACTCGATCGAGGTGGCGCAAATCGGCCGCACGCTGGCGCGCAGCCTGCGCCTGAACGAGGACCTGGTCGAGGCCACGGCGCTGGCGCACGACCTCGGCCACACGCCTTTCGGCCATGTCGGCCAGGACGTGCTCAACGAATGCATGAAGGACTACGGCGGCTTCGAGCACAACCTGCAGAGCCTGCGCGTGGTCGACCAGCTGGAAGAACACTACGGCGCCTTCGACGGCCTGAACCTGACGTTCGAGACGCGCGAAGGCATCCTCAAGCACTGCTCGCTGAACAATGCGCGCCAGCTGGGCGACCTCGGCCAGCGCTTCATCGACAAGACCCAGCCGAGCCTGGAAGCGCAACTGACCAACCTGGCCGACGAGATCGCCTACAACAACCACGACATCGACGACGGCCTGCGTTCCGGCCTGCTGACGATGGCGCAGATGGAAGAAGTGGAACTGTTCGCGCGCCTGCGGCACCAGGTCGAGGCCCAGTACCCGGGCCTGCCGGGACGGCGCGCGCTGTACGAGACGATCCGCCTGATGATCACGGCGATGACGGCGGACCTGGTCGAGACCTCGGCCGAACGCCTGCGCGAGGCAGCGCCGCAGAGCATCGGCGACGTGCGCCAGGGGCCGCCGCTAATCCGCTTCTCGGACAAGATGCGTCTTGAAACCACCGCGCTGAAACGCTTCCTGTACGCGAATTTGTACCGCCACTTCCAGGTCAACCGCATGCGCGTAAAAGCCAGCCGCATCGTGCGCGAGCTGTTCGACGCCTTCATGCTCGATCCGGTACTGCTGCCGCCGGACTACCAGGCGGCCGATGGCGACACGCTGAAGCAGGCGCGCAAGATTGCCGATTACATTGCGGGGATGACGGACCGGTATGCGATCCGCGAGCATCGCAGGATCTTCTCGCTCGACCACCTTTGATGTAGGGTGGGCTCCTGAGCCCACGCGGTCTCACCGTTTGAATCACGGCGCCTTTCATCGGTGACGTTGGTGGTTGGGACATGCACCATTACGCAACCCCGGTAGGATGGGTTCTCGAACCCACCGGATGGCGGCATGATGCGAACGAGCAGAGCGGTGGGTTCAAGAACCCACCCTACTTAAAACAGGCCAGGTGACGGTGGTGGTTGGGACATGCACCATACCGCGGTTTTCGTAGGGTGGGCTCCTGAGCCCACGCGGTCTCACCGTTTGAATCACGGCGCCTTTCATCGGTGACGTTGGTGGTTGGGACATGCACCATTACGAAACCCCGGTAGGGTGGGTTCTCGAACCCACCGGGCGGTAACATGATGCGAACGGTCAGGGCGGTGGGTTCAAGAACCCACCCTACTTAAAACAGGCTTGGCCTGGCGAGTTCCCCCAGCAGCTTCTTGACCGGCGCCGGCAAGGCCGCCTCGTCGATCGCCGCCAGCTTCCACCACACGAATTCCGCCGGCGTTGCCGGCCGCTCAGCCAAGGTCAGCTTGTGCGGGAAGATGTGCAATTTGTAGTGCGTGAACACATGCACCAGCGGCAGCAGGGCCTGCGCTTCCTCGACCTCGCCAAAGCGCGCGAACGCCCCCGCCAGGTTTGCTGGCGGCATCAGCGCGGGAGACGTATCGCCCAGCGCCACATGCCCCTCGACCTCGGGCAGCGACAGCAGGCCGCCCCAGATCCCGCTGCCGGGCCGCTGCTCGAGCAGCACTTCGCCGTCGTGCACGACGACCAGCAAATCGGCGCGCTTCTCGGGCGTGGCCTTCTTCGGTTTGCGCACCGGCAGTTCGGCCGTGCGACCAGTTGCGAACGCGACGCAGCGCGCCTGCAGCGGGCAGCGTCCGCACTCGGGCTTCGAACGCGTGCACAGCGTGGCGCCAAGGTCCATCAGCCCCTGCGTGTAAGACTCGATGCCCTCGACCGGCAGCAGGGCGTCGGCACGCCGCCACAATGCCTCTTCCACGCGCTTTTCGCCCGGGTACTGGTCGACGCCGAACACGCGCGCGAACACGCGTTTGACGTTGCCGTCGAGGATGGCGGCGCGGGTGCCGTTCGAGAAGGCGGTGATCGCGGCCGCAGTGGAACGGCCGATGCCGGGCAGGTCGGCGAGCAGGGCCGGGTCGCTCGGGAACACGCCGCCGTATTCGTTCACGACGCGCTGGGCGCAGGCGTGCAGGTTGCGGGCGCGGGTGTAGTAGCCCAGGCCGCTCCAGTGCGCCATCACGTCCTCGATCGGCGCCGCGGCCAGCGCCTGCACGGTCGGGAAGCGCTCGAGGAAGCGCGCGTAGTAGCCCAGCACCGCCGCCACCTGCGTCTGCTGCAGCATGATCTCGGACAGCCAGACGCGGTAGGCGTCGCGCGTGTTCTGCCAGGGAAGCGTATGGCGGCCATGCGCGCGCTGCCAGGCGATCACGGCATCGGAAAAGGTGGGGTCGATCAGGTCGTCGAATTCGGTCAAGCGTTTCATGTAGTGTCTATGCGGCTTCCAGCAGGGCGGGTTCGTCGAGCGCCGCGCCGACGGCCGCGCCCAGGTCCAGCACCGCGCGGCGCTGGCGCTGCAGTTCGTCCTGGCGCGCCTCGAAGGCGGCGATCTTCTGCTCCAGGCTGTCGGTCGCATCGTGGATGCGCTGGATCGAGGCCAGGCGGTGGCGCAACTGCTCCTTGTGCTGGCGGATCTGGGTTTCGAGCGGCGCCATGATGACCTTCAGCCAGGCCTCGACGTCGCCGTTGGCGGCGCGGAAGGTGCGCCGCACGCGCGAGGCGATCGAATCGAAGAAGCGTTCCATCAGCGTCGCCCGGCTGGTCATGAGCAGGGTGGCGGTGCCGAACTGTTTCGCGTAGAGGGCTTCGATGGCGTCGATCTCGGCGCGGTAGCGCGCCAGGCTCAGGCCGGGCGGCGCCGACAGGGTCAGGCCGTGCTCGGCCGCGAAGCCGCGCACCATGGCCTCGGTCGTGGCGCCGATCTCGCCGACCTTCGCTTCGCCCGCGTCCAGCGCCGCGCGCGCCTCGTCGAAGAACACGCGCACCGGCGCGCGCATGCCGGTCGCGAAACGCGCGGCCTGCAGCGCCAGGCGCACGGTCTCGGCCTGGCGCTGCACGGCGTCCAGGCCGAGCAGCGAATACAGCTGGGTCGACAGCGCGGCGAAGCGCGTGCGCGCTTCCTGCAAGCGCAGCAGGCCGGCATCGAAATCCTTCCGCTCGGCCTCGATGCGGCGCATCATCAGGGACAGCACGGCCTGGTTCTTGCCGCGCAGGCTTTTCAGTTCCTGCAGCTGCTCGACCAGGTCGCGCGCGCGCGCCGCCAGCGCCCCGGCCAGCGTGCTGTCCAGCGCCGCGAGGTCGTCGCGCAGCTGGCGCGCCAGGATCGCCTTTTTCTGCGGCACCAGGCCCTGCAGCAGGGCCGTTTCCAGCGCGCCGACGCGGCTGCGCTCGAACAAGTCCATGTCGCCCTGGATGCGCCCGACCAGCGCCTGCTGCGCCGAGACCGGATACACCTGGTCGATGCCGAGGCCGAGCTGGCGCGCCACGTCCTGCTGCTGGCGCGCGACCTCGGCTTCGTTGTCGGCCTCGTTCTTGAGCGGGTCCCACATGGCGTCGATCTTGTTCAGGACCACGATGCGGCCCGGCCCGGCGCCGATGTGGGTGCGCCAGACCTCGATGTCGCTGCGCGTGACGCCGCTCTCGGCGGCCAGCACGAACAGCACCGCGTGCGCGTTCGGGATCAGGTTCAGCGTCAGTTCGGGCTCGGTGCCGATCGCGTTCAGGCCCGGCGTGTCGAGGATCACCAGGCCCTGCTTCAGCAGCGGGTGCGGCAGGTTGATGATCGCGTGGCGCCACTGCGGGATCTCGACCGTGCCGTCGCTGTCGACGGCGTCGGCGTGCTCGGGGTCCTGCGGGTCGGCCAGGCCGTAGCGCTGCGCTTCCTCGGCGGGCACGCGGCGCGTCAGGCTGACCTGGCGGAAGGCCTCGCGCATGCGTTCGGGGACGTCGAGGTCGAGCGGCAGCACGGTCCAGGCGGCGGGATCGTCGCGGTAGTCGCCGGTCGCGAGCGTGCTGGCGCGGGTCTCGATCGGCAGCAGGCGGATGCAGGGGTTGATCCCGGCGTCGTACAGCAGCTCGGTCGGGCACATGGTGGTGCGCCCGGCGGCCGAGGGCAGGATGCGCTGGCCGTAATCGGCGAAGAAGATCGCGTTGATCAGCTCGGATTTGCCGCGCGAGAATTCGGCCACGAAGGCAATCGACAGCCGGTCGTCGCGTACCCGGGCCTGGGCCTGGCCTATCCGCACCAGGGCGGCGGCGTCGGCCAGCTCGGCCGCCTGCAGGGCGCCGCGATAGCTGTCCAGCGCATCGGCGATGGCGGCGCGCCAGGCGCCGTATTCTTGGATCTGTTGCATGTTCCGCCCGCTTGTCAGGTTGCTTACCGCTGGCAGGTCGCGCAGTAGAAGGTGGAGCGCTGGCCCTGCTTGATCTGGCGTATCGGCGCCCCACAGTTGCGGCAAGGCACTCCAGCACGATCATAGACGAAATATGTCTGCTGGAAATATCCTGACTGTCCGTTTACGGCAATAAAGTCACGCAATGTGCTGCCGCCCTGCACGATGGCGGCGGCGAGCACGTCGCGGATGGCGGCCGCCAGTTTCTCGTAGCGTACGCGGCTGATGCGCGAGGCCGGCGTCTTCGGATTGATCCCGGCCCGGAACAGGCTTTCGCAGGCGTAGATGTTGCCGACGCCGACCACGATGTCGCCCGCCAGCAGCACCTGCTTGATCGGGGCGCTGCGCTTGCGCGTGGCGCGGTACAGCAGTTCGGCCGAGAAGCTGTCCTCGAGCGGCTCGACGCCCAGGCCGCGCAGCAGGATGTGCTGCTCCAGTTCGCCGTCGTCGATGCCGTGCCAGAGCACCGCGCCGAAGCGGCGCGGGTCGTGCAGGCGCAGCACCTGGCGCACGCCGTTGGCGCCGACGACCAGGTCGAAGTGGTCGTGCTTCTTCAGCTCGATACCCGGCGGCAGCACGCGCAGGTGGCCGGACATGCCGAGGTGGACGATCAGGGTGCCGCTCGCAAAGCCCAGCAGCAGGTACTTGCCGCGCCGTTTGACATGCTCGATGCGCTGGCCGACAAGCGCATCGGCGATGTGGACCGGGAAGGGCCAGCGCAGGCCTTCGCGGCGGAACACGACCTGCTCGACCACGCGGCCTTCCAGGTGCGGCGCGACGCCGCGCCGGGTGACTTCTACTTCCGGGAGTTCAGGCATGTAAATTCGACAAATTCTTATAAATTCGTGTTGCGGGGGCGGACGCGTTGCAGGGCTTGGGCGTAGAATCGGGACATCGTTACCGATATGGACACGCTTTGAAAAACGCTTTCGTCATTGTAACTCTCTCCAGTGTGCTGGCGGCATGCGCTGTGGCGCCGCAACCGCAGCCCGTTGCGCAAACGGCGGCCGCAGTACAGGCTGTCGATCCGCAGGATGAGGCCGACGCGCGCGAAGCCGAGCAGCAGGCGGCGATGGAGGCCGAGAAAGCGGCGCAAATGGCGCGCCTGCCCAAGGTCGAGCTGACGCCGACCTTGCTCAACCAATTGCTGCGCGCCGAGTTCGCGTTTCGCAAGGGCGACTGGCAAGGCCCCTACCTGACGATGCTGGCGCTGGCCCAGCAGACGCGCGACCCGCGCCTGGCGCGCCGCGCCGCCGAGATGGCCCTGGCCGCGCGCCAGCAGGAAGACACCCTGGCCGCGGTGCGCGAATGGCGCAAGCTCGACCCGCAGTCCGAGGAAGCGACGCAATACTATCTGGGGATGGTCATCCTCTCCGACAATATCTCCGACGCCGAAGCGATCTTCCGCAAGCGCCTGGAAAGCGCGCCGGTCGAGGTGCGCGGCGTGGTGCTGTACCAGGTGCAGCAATTGCTCTCGCGCGCCAGGGACAAGGAAGCGGCCAACGCCATGCTCGAGCGCCTGGTCGCGCCCTACGGCGACACCGTCGAGGGCCGCGTGGTGCTGGCGCAAGCGGCGCTGGCGCGCAACGACAAGGAGGAGGGCGCACGCCAGGCGCGCGCCGCGCTGGAACTGCAGTCGTCGTCGCAGATCGCGATGCTGACCCTGGCCCAGGCCAGCGACAGCGAGGAGCAAGCCACGGCCTTGCTGGAAAAATTCCTGGTCACCAATCCGAATGCGCGCGAAGTGCGCGCCGCCCATGCGCGCATCCTGGTCAACGCCAAGCAGTACGAAGCGGCGCGCCGCGAATTCCAGTTGCTCGACCAGCAGCAGCCGGACAACGTCACCACGCTGTACGCGCTGGGCGTGCTGTCGACCCAGCTGAACGACCCGGCCGGGGCCGAACGCTATTTCACCCGTTTCGTCGAGGTGCTGGGACGTAACCCGGAAGACGAGCGCGATCCCTCCAAGGCCTTGCTCATCCTGTCGCAACTGGCCGAGGAGCGCGGCGACCTGCAGGCCGCCGTCGGCTGGCTCGACAAGCTTCCCGAGGGCGACGAGAAGACCGTGTTCGGCGCCCAGCTGCGCCGCGCCCAGCTGCTCGGCAAGGGCGGCGACCTGCCGGCCGCGCGCCGCCTGCTCGCCTCGCTCAAGCCGTCCGACCCGGCCGCCCAGGCCCAGGTGCTTGCTGCCGAAGCGCAGATCCTGCGCGACGCCGGCCAGGCCGGACAAGCCTATGAATTGATGCAGGCCGCCACCAAGCGCTTCCCGGCCAATCCCGACCTCTTGTACGACTATGCACTGCTGGCCGAGAAGGCCGGCCTGGTCGAGGAGATGGAGCGCGCGCTGCGCGAAGTGATGCGCCTGGCGCCCGACAACCACCATGCCTACAATGCCCTCGGTTACTCGCTGGCCGAGCGCAACGTGCGCCTGGAAGAGGCGCGCGCGCTGATCGTGAAGGCGCTGGCGATGGCGCCGGAAGACCCCTTCATCATGGACAGCATGGGCTGGGTCGAATACCGCATGGGCAACCTGGAAGCGGCCGAAGCCCACCTGCGCCGCGCCTATGGCCTGCGCCGCGATCCGGAGATCGCGGTCCACCTCGGCGAGGTGCTGTGGCAGCGCGGCAAGCGCGCCGACGCCGAGAAGCTCTGGCTCGAGGCGCGCGCCAAGGATCCGCAGAACGATACCTTGCGTAGTACGCTGGCGCGCTTGCGTCTGTCCCTGTGAAATAATCCTCTTCATGATGAATCCCGCGGCGGGCGCATGCCCGCCGCTCCTTTTGCAGACTACCGAACAATGCCAATCACCCGCCGCCTGACCCTGTTCGCCTTCGCCGCCGCGCTCGCCGGCTGCGCCAGCGCGCCGCTGTCTCAATCCACTGTCGCCGACTACCGCGAAACGATCGACCTCAGCGGTCGCCTGTCGGTGAACTACGAAAAGGACGGCCAGCCGGGTTCGGTCACGGGTAATTTCGAGTGGTCGCAACAGCCGGGCCGCATCGACGTCAGCCTGGCCTCGCCGCTGGGCCAGACCCTGGCCGAGATCAGCGTCACGCCGCAAGGCGCCACGCTGACCCAGGCCGGCCGCGAGCCGCTGAGTGCCCAGGACATCGACACCCTGACTTCCCAGGCGCTGGGCTGGTCGCTGCCGGTGGCCGGCCTGCGCGACTGGATGCAAGGCTATGCCACGGCGGCCGACGGCACGCGCTTCGTCGCGTCGCCGGCGAATAACAACGTCTTTACCAAGGATGGCTGGCGCCTGCGCTTCGTCTCCTGGCAGGACGAAAAAGCCGCACGGCCAGTGCCCCAGCGTATAGACGCCGAGCGCAGCGCCACCGCCACCAGTGGCGAGCTGCAAATTCGCATCATCATCAACCCGGCTGCCTGATGAAGTCGCTGCACCATTGCCCGGCCCCGGCCAAGCTGAACCTGTTCCTGCACGTCGTCGGCCGCCGCGCCGACGGCTACCACCTGCTGCAAAGCGTCTTCCAACTGATCGACCGCGCAGACACCCTGCATTTCGACCTGCGCGACGATGGCCGCATCCAGCGCGTCAACGACGTGCCCGGCGTGCCCGCGGAGCAGGACCTGGTGGTGCGCGTGCTGCACCGCCTGGCCGAGGCGCATCGAACGCGCCATGGCCGCGCCGTGCCCGGCATCGACGTGCGCCTGGACAAGATCCTGCCGATGGGCGGCGGCCTGGGCGGCGGCTCGTCCGACGCCGCGACCGCCCTGATGGCGGCGAACCACCTCTGGCAGTGCGGCTTCGGCGATGCCGAGCTGATGGAAATCGGCCTGCCGCTCGGCGCCGACATTCCGTTTTTCCTCTACGGCGAAACCGCTTTCGTGGAAGGGATCGGCGAGGCGATGCAGCCGGTGGCGGGCCCGGATTGCTGGTACGTGGTGATCGAGCCTGGGGTCTCGGTGCCGACCCCTGCGATTTTTACCGCATCCGATTTGACAAGGGACACAAAACCCGTCAGAATAGCGGACTTTCCTGAAGCACATAAGTTAAGTGCATACGGGAAAAATGATTTGCAAGCAGTAGCGGCCCGCTTGTTTCCTGCAGTAGGGGAGGCGATTGATTGGTTGGGACGTTACGGCGCTGCCAGGATGACTGGCTCAGGGGCGTGTGTGTTTTGCGCGCTGCCCGGCGAAGCAGAAGCGGATCAGGTGTTGCGGCAAGTGCCCGGCAGCTGGAAATCGTGGAAAGCAAAATCGCTGGTGCGACACCCGATGAAAAAGCTCTTGCAAAACAGTATGTTGTAGAATAAAATTTTGCCTGTCGCAGCGATTGACGTTACAATAGTTAAGCACTGCGGTAAGCTGTAGGTTGCGTAGGGGAATCGCCAAGTTGGTTAAGGCACCGGATTTTGATTCCGGCATTCCAAGGTTCGAATCCTTGTTCCCCTGCCATTTAATTTGTCCGGTCTGTCGATGCTTCAAGCGTCCAGCGGATAAAGAAGGAAAGCACGAAAACGGTCGCTCTCCACAACGCATAATCAGCCGGTATATCCGGCTGATTGTTTTTCAAGTTCAAGCTCACCTTTCTGGGACTCCCATGGCTTACGAAAACCTGATGGTTTTTACCGGCAATGCCAATCCGGCGCTAGCAGAAGGGGTCGCAAAAAACCTCGGCATTCCTCTCGGTAAGGCCGTGGTCTCGAAGTTCTCCGATGGCGAAGTAATGGTCGAAATCAACGAGAACGTTCGTGGCAAGGACGTCTTCGTTCTGCAATCGACCTGCGCTCCCACCAACGATAACCTGATGGAAATCATGCTGATGGTCGACGCTCTCAAGCGCGCATCGGCTGGCCGCATTACCGCCGCCATTCCATACTTCGGCTATGCCCGCCAGGACCGCCGCCCGCGTTCGGCGCGTGTCGCGATCTCGGCAAAAGTCGTCGCCAACATGCTGGAAGAAGCCGGCGTCGAGCGCGTCCTGATCATGGACCTGCACGCCGACCAGATCCAGGGCTTCTTCGACATCCCGGTCGACAACATCTACGCTTCCCCGATCCTGCTGGGCGACCTGCAGAAGCAGAAGTACGACGACCTGCTGGTCGTCTCGCCCGACGTCGGCGGCGTGGTGCGTGCCCGTGCGCTGGCCAAGCGCCTCGGCTGCGACCTGGCGATCATCGACAAGCGCCGCCCGAAGGCGAACGTGTCGGAAGTCATGAACATCATCGGCGAAGTCGAAGGCCGTAACTGCGTGATCATGGACGACATGGTCGATACCGCAGGCACGCTGACGAAAGCTGCCGAAGTGCTCAAAGAGCGCGGCGCCAAGAAAGTCGTGGCCTACTGCACCCACCCGGTGCTGTCCGGTCCGGCCATCGACCGCATCTCGAACTCGCCGCTGGACGAGCTGGTTGTCACCGACACCATCCCGCTGTCGGCCGCCGGCGCCGCCTGCCCGAAGATCCGCCAGCTGACCTGTGCTCCGCTGCTGGCCGAAACCTTCAAGCGCATCGTCAAGGGCGACTCGGTCATGTCGCTGTTCGTCGACTAAGCAAGACCAGCTTCAAACCGCGGCGCGCCAGGCTGAACAGCCGGCGCGCCGTTGTGCTGTAGATAGCAAAGAATTCTTGAGTGCGCAGTCAGCGCTCAATCGCCGCCTGTCCCTGGTCGCGGGGGCAGGCATTTACCGGGCGCGGGCCGGAGTCATTCCCGGCATTCGGGCCCACATTTTATTACTGGAGTTTCACATGAAAGTAGTCGCATTCAACCGCACCCTGCAGGGCACCGGAGCGAGCCGCCGCCTGCGCAACGCTGGCCAGACCCCTGGCATCATCTACGGTGGCGCCGAAGCCCCGCAGCTGATCGCCCTGGACGGCAACGCGTTGTTCCACGCGCTCAAGAAAGAAGCTTTCCACGGTTCCGTGCTGGACATGGAAATCGACGGCAAGACCCAGCAAGTCCTGCTGCGCGACTTCCAGATGCACGCATACAAGCAACTGGTCCTGCACGCTGACTTCCAGCGCGTCGACGCATCGCAGCCGATCCACACCAAGGTCACCCTGCACTTCGTTAACGCCGAGACCTCGCCGGCTGTCAAGCTGGGCGGCGCGATCATCTCGCACGTGCTGAACGAACTGGAAGTCGCCTGCCTGCCGGGCAAGCTGCCTGAGTTCATCGAAGTCGACCTGGGCAACCTGGAAGCCGGCCAGTCGATCCACGTGAACGACCTGAAGCTGCCGGAAGGCGTCACCGCGCTGACCCACGGCCAGAACCTGACCATCGCTACCTCGTCGGTTCCGCGTGGCGCTGCCGCCGCTGCCGAAGGCGAAGAGAAGTAATTTTTTCCGCCGCCCCGATGGGCGGCCGGGAAGTCGAAAACCCGCCGCGGCTTGCCCGGCGGGTTTTTTTTATTGTCCCTGTCCTGATTGCTGATCTTTTCCCGTTTTCGGCGATAATCGCCTTTTTCCTGACGCGACCGCTATGTCCATCCGCCTCATCGTCGGCCTCGGCAACCCTGGCCCAGAATACGAACAAACCCGCCACAATGCCGGCTTCTGGCTGGTCGACAACCTCGCCAACAGCCTGCCGGGCTGCCGCCTGCAGCGCGAGAGCCGCTTCAATGCGCTGATGGCGAAGACCGCCATTTCCGGCAAGGAGGTCTGGCTGCTCGAACCGCTGACCTTCATGAACCGCTCTGGCCAGTCGGTCGGCGCGCTGGCGCGCTTCTACAAGATCAATCCGGACGAGGTGCTGGTCGTGCACGACGAGCTCGACCTGATGCCGGGCGTCGCCAAACTGAAGAAGGGCGGCTCCTCGGGCGGCCACAACGGCCTGAAGGACATCACCGCCGCGCTCGGCACCCAGGACTACTGGCGCCTGCGCATCGGCATCGGCCACCCGCGCAGCCTGAACCTTCAGCAGGGCGTGGCCGACTTCGTCCTGCACCGCCCGCGCCGCGAAGAGCAGGGCCCGATCGAGGAATCGATCGACAAGGCGCTGCGCATCATCCCGCTGGCCGTCGAGGGGAAACTCGACGTGGCGACAATGCAGCTGCACACCGCCTGATCGGTTTTTCGTAGGGTGGGCTCTCGAGCCCACGCGGTACCGCGCCTGCATCTCGAAACGCATCGGCTAACCCGACGCAATCCCGCCCATCCTGCGATAATTCTCCGATGAGCGCACTCAACTTCCATGCCGGCCCTCGGGCCCTGGCCCGCATCCGCGCACACGGCCTGCGCGCCCAGGACATCGCCGTCATCCCCGCCGCCGCCGGCGGCCCCAAGGGCCTGATCTTCCAGTCCCTCGACCAGTACGTCTTCGGCGAATGGCTGCCGAAAAGCCCGCGTGAACGCACCCTGATCGGTTCCTCGATCGGCGCCTGGCGCATGGCCGCCGCCTGCCAGCGCGACCCGGTGCGCGCCTTCGAGCGCCTCGGCGCGCTGTACGCGGGCCAGCGCTACACCAGCACCAAGCCCAGCCCCCAGCAGATCAACGCGGTGGTGCAGGAACTGCTGCGCGAATTCGCCGGCGGCCACGAGGACGACATCCTCGGCCATCCGCACCATCGCCTGCATTTGCTTGCGGTGCGCGGCAAGGGCCCCTTGGCCGCGCCCGCGCACCGGCGCGCCGAGATGCGCGGCTTCGCCGCCGCCGCGCTGACCAACTTCGCTTCACGCGCACGCCTGGCCGGCATGCTCGAGCGCGTCGTGATCGGCGACGCGCGCGACGGCCTGCCGTGGCTGCGGGAGCAATTCGACAGCTTCACCACCCATTTCGCCACGCTGACGCGCGAGAACCTGGCCGCCAGCCTGCTCGCTTCCGGCACGCTGCCGCTGATCATGCAGCCGGTGCCGAACATCCCGGGCGCGCCCGCCGGCCATTACTGGGACGGCGGCATCATCGACTACCACCTCGCGCTGCCTTACGCCTGCATCGAGGCGCAGGACCCGAACGGGATCGTGTTCTACCCGCACTTCAACGAGCACATCGTGCCCGGCTGGCTGGACAAGGCCATGCCCTGGCGCCGCTGCGCGCGCGGCCCGAATTGCGGCTGGCTCGACAACGTCCTGATCGTCTCGCCGTCGCAGGATTTTCTGAAAACCCTGCCGCGCGCCAAGCTGCCCGACCGCGCCGACTTCAAGTTCCACGGCCTGGATCACGACGCGCGCGTGCGCGCATGGACACAGGCGATGGGGGAGGGGCAGCGCCTGCGCGACGAGCTGGCCGCCTTCGTCGAGCGGCCGGATTTGTCGCGCCTGCGCGCGATCTGAGATAAAAAAAGCCGCTGCACCCAGCAGCGGCTTCGTAAGGGAAAGGCGCAGCGATCAGGCGCGCTTGCGGCGCACCACGCCGGCCGCGGCCAGCAGGCCCAGGCCGAGCAGGGCGATGCTGCCCGGTTCCGGCACGTCGACGGCAGGTTCAACGTATTCCTTGCCGAAGAACTCGAGCTCGGCCAGCTGGTGCGTGTTGGAATTGACCACCGAGAAGGTCTGGTAGCGGAAGATACTGTAGGCGGCCGGCAGCGCATAGTCGACGCCGGCGGTGTACTCGTTCACCTGGTAGCGCTGGCCCCAGGGCGAGACGCCCTCGCGGTCGTACGAGAAGATCACACTGTAGTTGATGCCGTCGTTCGAGCCGAGGATCTGCCACTTGTCCGAATCGCGGCCCGGCACGTCGTTGGCGGAGGCGGCGGTGAAGCTGGTGAGCTGGTAGCGCGTGCTGCCGAAGTCTGCTTCGACCCAGCCGTTCAGGTCGCAGCACCACTTGTCGGCGCCGACGCCGACGAAATTGTCGAACACGTTGAAGGCGCCTTCGGCGGCGAAATAGGGCTCGACCGAGGAACGGAACACGGCGTTGTAGTTGACGTAGGCGTCGCGGTTGCCGTCGTCTTCCGGATCGGTCAGGTCATGGCCGACCAGCGCACCGGTGCCCCAGCCGCGCACGGTGACGGCGTTCGCCGAACCGGCCAGCATGGCTGCCGCGGTGAAGAGGACGAAGAGGATCTTTTTCATGGTGGTCTCGCATTGGAATCGATATTAATATCCAATAAGCAATTCTTGTTCCAGCTCAATAACTTATTGATGAGAAAGCATATTTATTTTCAGGTAAGTTTTTGGAGCGAGCGACTGTAAAGAATGTCGACACGACCATGCCTGCGGCATGGGCGCATCGAAGTGCCCCGCCGCATGCCGCCGCTGCGCCTGTTTTTACGGCATTCGACTGTCTCCCGGGTTACAATGCGGGGTTTCCGAGCTGTGGCATGCAGCTCCACCATCATCGAAAGAAAGAATTCCCATGAGTCTCCAATGCGGCATCGTCGGCCTGCCCAACGTCGGCAAGTCCACCCTGTTCAACGCGCTGACCAAGGCCGGCATCCCGGCTGAGAACTACCCGTTCTGCACCATCGAGCCGAACGTCGGCGTGGTCGAGGTGCCCGATCCGCGCATGGCCCAGCTGGCCGAGATCGTGAAGCCGGAGCGCATCGTCCCGGCCATCGTCGAATTCGTCGACATCGCGGGCCTGGTGGCCGGCGCCTCGAAGGGCGAGGGCCTGGGCAACCAGTTCCTGTCGCACATCCGCGAGACCGACGCCATCGTCAACGTGGTGCGCTGCTTCGAAGACCCGAACGTCATCCACGTGGCCGGTAAAGTCAGCCCGATCGACGACATCGAAGTGATCCAGACCGAACTGGCCCTGGCCGACCTGGGCGCCGTCGAGAAGGCGATCCACCGCGAGAACAAGAAAGCCCGCTCGGGCGACAAGGACGCCGCCAAGCTGGTCGCCCTGTGCGAGCGCATGCTGCCGCACCTGAACGAAGGCCAGCCGGTGCGCACCCTGGGCCTGGACGCGGACGAGATGTTCATGATCCGTGAACTGCACCTGATCACCGCGAAGCCGGCGATGTACGTGGCCAATGTCTCCGACACCGGCTTCACGAACAACCCGCTGCTGGACCAGCTGACCGAATTCGCCAAGAAGCAGAACGCCCCGATCGTCGCGATCAGCGCCGCCATCGAATCGGAAATCGCCGACCTGGACGACGCCGACAAGGCCGCCTTCCTGGCCGACATGGGCATGGAAGAGCCGGGCCTGGACCGTCTGGTCCGCGCCGCCTATAAACTGCTCGGCCTGCAGACCTACTTCACCGCCGGCGTCAAGGAAGTGCGCGCCTGGACCGTGAAGGTCGGCGCCACCGCCCCGCAGGCGGCCGGCGTGATCCATACCGACTTCGAGCGCGGCTTCATTCGCGCGCAGACCATTTCGTTCGACGACTACATCGCCTACAAGGGCGAGGCGGGCGCGAAGGAAGCGGGCAAGATGCGTGCGGAAGGCAAGGAGTATGTGGTCAAGGATGGGGATGTGTTGAACTTCCTGTTCAACGTCTGATGGGTGGAAGTGTTTGAATCGCCCGGGGTTTTGTAGAGGCTCCATTGTTTGAGAGAATGGAGCTATGAAAAAGCAACCCAAGTATTCCCCTGAAGTCATCGAGCGCGCCGTGCGCATGGTCAGCGAAGCCGGCAGCCAGTACGAGTCGCAGTGGGCCGCAATCACGTCGATCGCTGCCAAGATTGGCTGCACACCGGAGACACTGCGCCGTTGGGTACGCCAGCAGGAGCGTGATACCGGCCAGCGTCCCGGACCCACTACCGCCGAAGATGAGCGCGTCAAGGCGCTCGAGCGAGAAGTGCGCGAGCTACGCAAGGCAAATGAGATCCTGCGCTTGGCGAGTGCGTTTTTCGCCCAGGCGGAGCTCGGCCGCCACTTCAAGCCGTGAGGGCTTTCATCGACCGGTACCGCCATGCCTACGGTGTCGAGCCGATCTGCAAGGTGATGCAGGTCGCGCCGTCGGGCTACTGGCGCCACGCTGCGCAGCAACGCAACCCGTCACTGCGCTGTGCCCGTGTCCAGCGCGACGACGTGCTGAGCGTCGACATCGAGCGTGTCTGGCAGGCGAACCTGCAAGTCTACGGGGCCGACAAGGTTTGGCGCCAACTGCGGCGTGAAGGAACTGACGTGGCCCGCTGCACCGTGGAGCGCCTGATGCGCAAGGCCGGGCTGCGTGGAGTCATGCAAGGGAAGGTCGTGCGTACGACTGTGGCCGATGCGAAGGCGCCATGCCCGCTCGACCGCGTCAACCGCCAGTTCAAGGCGCAGCGACCGAACCAGCTGTGGGTCTCGGACTTCACGTACGTCTCGACTTGGCAGGGTTTTGTCTACGTCGCCTTCGTCATCGACGTCTTCGCCCGGCGAATCGTCGGCTGGCGAGTCAGCAGTTCGATGCGGACCGACTTCGTGCTCGACGCACTGGAACAGGCGCTGTATGCGCGTCAGCCGGAACGAAACGAGCTCGTGCACCATAGCGACAGGGGCTCGCAATACGTGTCGATAAAGTACAGCGAGCGTCTGGCGGAAGCCGGCATTGAGCCGTCTGTGGGCAGCAAGGGTGACAGTTACGACAATGCCCTGGCTGAGACGATCAACGGGCTCTACAAGGCTGAGCTGATCCACCGCCGCGCTCCCTGGAAAACGCGCGAGGCCGTCGAACTGGCCACGCTCGAATGGGTGTCCTGGTTCAATCACCACCGCCTACTCGCACCGCTCGGCTATATACCGCCAGCCGAAGCTGAGGCAAACTATTACAAGCAACTGAGCAGTCAAGCCATTCCGGCCTGACTCACACTAACCGGCCTCCACGAAAGCCGGGGCGATTCAAAACTCGGGGCGGTTCAGAATCGTCTTTATCAATGAGGATGGCGTTGAACATATGTAGCTCCTTATCGGATGGGAAATCGGATTAGCGGGGCAAGACTGCGAGCGCAGTTGTGCACGCTGCACGGCACATGACATCTATCAATTTAGATATTGACATATCCCGATATGTGGCTATGATAGCCATGTCAACCGTTCGGCGTGTTTTGAGTTCGATTCATCGCCAAAATTTTGCCCAGTAACATCGAGATTTCTAAATATTTAGGAGTATTGAAATGAATAGAGAAATACTGTTTGAAAGCACGCAGCTGGGGCCTTACACCCTGAAAAACCGGATCGTGCTCCCGCCGTTGACCCGCTCGCGCAGTTCCCAGCCGGGCAACATTCCGAACGACCTGATGGCCGACTACTACCGTCAGCGGGCCGGGGCGGGCTTCATGGTCACCGAAGGCACGCAGATCGAGCCGCGTGGCCAGGGGTATGCCTGGACGCCCGGTATGCACAGCCCGGAACAGGTTGAAGGCTGGCGCAAGATCACGGCAGCGGTGCATGCCGAAGGCAGCATCATCTTTGCGCAGCTCTGGCATGTGGGGCGGGTTTCGCATAACTCGCTGCAACCCGGCGGTGCGGCACCCGTCGCACCATCGGCAATCGCTGCCGACAACGTCAAGGTGTTCGTCGAAACCGGCCCGGGCCAGGGCGCACTTACGGAGCCGTCGGTGCCGCGTGCGCTGACAACTGCCGAAGTGAAAGAGTTGGTACAGCTCTACGCCCAGGCGGCCCGCAATGCACTCGATGCGGGCTTCGATGGTGTCGAACTCCACTGCGCTAACGGCTACCTCGTCAACCAGTTCATTTCCTCGCACACCAATCGGCGCACCGATGAATACGGTGGCCCCCTGCAAAATCGTCTGCGCTTCCTGCGCGAGGTGGTACAGGCGGTTGCTGATGTGGTCGGCAAGGAACGGCTCGGGGTGCGATTTGCCCCGCTGTTCGCCAGCACCGAAGAAGACCGCGTCTATCTGGGGCTGGTGGAGGAAGATCCCCATGAAACCTATATCGAGGCCATCAAGGTTCTCGAACAGGTCGGGATTGCCTATGTCTCGCTTGCCGAGGCCGATTGGGACAACGCGCCAGAGCTGCCCGAGACCTTCCGAAATGATGTGCGCAGCAACTTCAGCGGCAAGATCCTTTATGCCGGTAAATACAACGTGGAGCGCGGTGTGCGCGTGGTCAAGGCGGGCTGGGGCGATCTGATCGCGTTCGGCCGTCCCTTCATCGCCAACCCGGATCTGCCTGAGCGCATCGCCCATGGCTGGCCGCTCAACGCAGTAGATCCAGCGACGATGTATGGCGGCACTGACAAGGGATACACCGACTACCCCTCTTACCGGCCATAAGGCAGTACTGGCCGCGTTCGCAGCTTCGGACGCGCCAGTGGCGCTGCGCGCGTGCGATGGAAACCTTGAGACCCAGAGGAGCC
The DNA here is from genome assembly GCF_042647645.1 of Massilia haematophila. Taxonomy (NCBI): domain Bacteria; kingdom Pseudomonadati; phylum Pseudomonadota; class Betaproteobacteria; order Burkholderiales; family Oxalobacteraceae; genus Massilia; species Massilia haematophila. Next base: position 4,735,647 of record NZ_JBHRVV010000001.1, read on the forward strand.
TGACAATGTATCAGCCAAGTACAACCCCTTATCAGCAGCACCAAGGGTTCGGTCGAACCTTCAAGGCCGGCCACCTGAGCCTGGGGCTGTTTTTCCCCATCGAGGCCTTCCAGGGCGATACGCCGACGATGTCCAACCAGGTCGAGTTGGCCCGTCGTGCGGAAGCGCTGGGCTTCTCCGCGCTCTGGTTCCGGGACGTACCGTTGCGCGACCCCAGCTTCGGCGATGTGGGCCAGGTTTTTGATCCCTGGGTCTATCTGGGCTTCATCGCAGCACATACGTCGACGATTGCACTGGGGACTGCGTCGATAGCGATCCCGCTGCGCAGCCCGCTGCACACGGCCAAGGCGGCTGCGAGCGTGGATCAGTTGAGCGGCGGCCGCTTCCTGATGGGTGTCGCCTCGGGCGACAGACCTGTGGAGTTCCCTGCATTTGATGTTGACCCGGATCAGCGGGGCGATATTTTCCGGGAACATCTGGAAGTAATCCGCAAGGCTCAGCGCACCAGCTTCGAGCCGCTGCAATGGAGTCGCGGTCGATTGGAGAGCGCGGACCTGATTCCGAAGCCGACTACGAACGAGATTCCATTTTTCGTGACGGGCAACAGTCGCCAGTCCATGGAGTGGATCGCGCGGGAGAGTTCCGGGTGGATCACCTATCCACGGGCACCGCAGTTGCAGAAGACGATGGTGGCAAACTGGCGAGAGGTGGTCAAAGCCCACTCTGGGGACACCTACAAACCTTTCCTCCAGTCGCTTTACATCGACCTGGATGTGCGTCCGGACGCACCGCCAGAGCCAATCCATCTGGGCTACCGGCTGGGGCGAAATCATCTGCTGGCGCTATTGGAGTCGCTTGAGTCGATTGGCGTCGATCATGTAATTCTCAATCTCAAGTATGGTCGCCGTCCGGCAGCAGAAGTCATGGATGAACTCGGCTCTTACATCGCGCCCCGGTTTGGTGCGCACGCGCCATGAGGCCGCAAGAGATCAACTCGTTATGGGTAGACTGACGCACGTTCTGTGATGCACTAAACGGTTACAGAGACTAGCGAGCAGCGAACAGGTGGATGGCATTGCTGATGCCTGACATCACTCTGAACTTTGCGGTAGTGGCTCTCACTACATCCGTGCACTGCTATTAGTAATTGAGATATTATAATATCGAGAAAAGTAGTTTTGAGGTTGCCATGAGCATTGATATCCACGAGGCACTGAAGGCTTTGGACAACCCCGCCCGATTGGCGATCTTGGCCAAGCTCAAAGACCCACGCAAACACTATCCAGAGCAAGAGGTCGATCCCGAAAAGGTCGGGGTCTGCGTGAGCATCATCCAGGAGAGTGCGGGACTGTCACAGTCAACAATTTCACAGTACTTGACGGTCTTGCAGCGGGCCAAGCTGGTCACGTCCCAGCGCATCGGACCTTGGACCTATTACAAGCGTCACGAAGGGAACATTGCGGAATTGCTCAAGAACTTGCAGAAGCTGATCTGAGTTCAGTGGCAGTGCCGCTCTCTGTGGGACGGGTCGCGTTGGTGCACTGCACACGGTGCGACTGAATCGCCACGACTAACGTAGACACTCCTGAGCCATAATGTCGGGCACAAGGAGAAGATATGAGCGGTAAGCGGTACACAGAGGAATTCAAGATTGCAGCGGCCAAGCAGGTGGCGCAGGGCGGTCACCCAGCAAGCGAAGTAGCGGCCCGACTTGGGGTAAGCATCCATAGCCTGTACGCCTGGACGAAGCGTTACGGCGTGCCTGAGGCAGAGCGCAAGGCTGTCGATGCCCAGTCCGAGGAGATGCGGCGCCTGAAGGCCGAGCTCAAGCGCGTCACGGAGGAGCGTGACATATTGAAAAAGGCCGCGGTGTACTTTGCCAAGACGTCCGGGTAAGGTACACCTTAATTGTTGAGTTGCAGGACCAATTTCCGGTGCGCCGGCTGTGCAAAGTGCTCGAGGTGCATCCGAGTGGCTTTTATGCCTGGCGCCTGAACCCTGAAAGTAAGCGCACCAGGGAAGACAAGCGCCTTCTGGTTCCTATCAAGGAATCGTGGCTGGAAAGCGGCAGCGTGTACGGTTACCGTAAAGTCAGCGACGATTTGCGCGAGCTCGGTGAACAATGCGGTATCAATCGCGTCCACCGTCTGATGAGGTCGGCCGGGATTCGTTCGCAAACAGGCTACGCCAAACGGAAATACAAACGCGGCGGCGCCCCTTCGCTGGTAGCACCTAACCATCTACAGCGCCAGTTCGACGTGCAGGAACCGAATCGGGTCTGGGTGACGGACATTACGTACATCCGCACTTACGAAGGCTGGCTCTATCTGGCTGTCGTACTGGACCTGTTTTCGCGCCAGGTGGTTGGCTGGTCGATGAGTTCTCGAATCGATCGCGAGCTGGCGATGAATGCGCTCTTGATGGCCGTCTGGAGGCGGCAGCCCAAGAATACAGTGATGGTGCATTCCGATCAGGGCAGTCAGTTCAGCAGCTATGACTGGCGCGACTTCCTGGACCAGCACAATCTGCAGCAAAGCATGAGCCGACGCGGGAACTGCCACGATAACGCCGTCGCCGAGAGCTTTTTCCAGCTCTTAAAACGGGAACGAATCCGACGCAAGACTTACGGCACCCGGGAACAGGCAAGGCAGGATGTCTTCGATTACATCGAGATGTTTTACAATCCAAAGCGCCGGCACAGCTTCAGCAATGACTTGTCGCCGGTCGAATATGAAAAGCAGTATTTCCAGCGGCTCGCGAGTGTCTAGAAAACTCGTGGCGATTCAGATCCCTCAATTGCAGCAACGCCGATCAACCAAGGAGACCACGATGCAGGTAGTCTGGTTGCTTGTCGGCATCCTATCAGTAGTGTTGGTGAATGGAATGCCTCATGAACGTGTCTCTTGAGTGGCAGATTTGAGAGGCGGCTGACGTGGATTTCTAAAATTTAACGAGGTGAAAAAACACAAATTTCAGCAAAAAATCGGTTGCTTATACTATAGGGCAGTATGGTATAGTGGGGACGCTTAACTAGTAGAGAGGTGTTCGATGCCACATAGTCCGGAAGAAAAGAAACAAGCCCTCACGCGTATCAGGCGTATCAAAGGACAGGTAGCTACTCTTGAACAAGCACTTGATGCAGGTGCTGATTGCCCTGCGATTCTTCAGCAGCTCGCGGCAGTCCGCGGAGCGGTTAACGGCTTGATGGCCACGGTCTTGGAAAGCTATCTGCGAGAAGAATTTCCGAATAGCGAGATCAGGAGTGATTCGCAGAACAAGTCCATTGACGAAACAATCTCTATCGTCCGGTCGTACCTGCGTTAGAGAGATGAAGTGCCCTCGATGAGAACAAATTCACCTAGATTAGAAAGAAACCACATCATGAAATCACGTGCAGCAGTTGCCTTCGGGCCTGGAAAGCCGCTGGAAATCGTTGAGATTGACGTTGAGCCGCCGCGCAAGGGCGAAGTTCTTGTCAAGATCACGAATACTGGCGTATGCCACACCGATGCCTTTACCTTGTCGGGCGATGACCCCGAAGGTCTTTTCCCGGTCGTTTTGGGCCATGAAGGAGCGGGTATCGTCATGGAGGTAGGGGAAGGGGTAACCAGTGTGAAACCTGGCGATCATGTCATTCCACTCTACACCGCTGAATGTGGCGAGTGTCTGTTCTGTAAGTCCGGTAAAACCAATCTGTGTGTCGCGGTTCGTGCGACCCAAGGCAAGGGGCTGATGCCCGATGGCACGACTCGCTTTTCTTATAACGGCCAACCGCTTTACCACTACATGGGCTGTTCGACTTTCAGCGAATATACGGTTGTTGCGGAAGTGTCACTGGCCAAGATCAACCCGGATGCTAATCCGGAGCACGTCTGCCTGCTGGGTTGTGGGGTAACAACCGGTATCGGTGCCGTCCACAACACGGCCAAGGTGCAACCGGGCGACTCGGTCGCCGTCTTCGGTCTTGGCGGCATTGGGCTCGCTGCAATCCAAGGTGCGCGCCAAGCCAAGGCGGGTCGCATAATTGCCATCGACACCAATCCAGCCAAGTTCGAGTTAGCTCGTAAGTTTGGCGCGACCGAATGTCTCAACCCTAAGGACTTCGAGAAGCCGATCCACGAGGTTCTCATCGAAATGACCGGCTGGGGCGTGGACCATACATTCGAGTGCATTGGTAATGTCAACGTAATGCGCTCTGCGCTGGAAGCAGCCCATCGCGGCTGGGGCCAGTCAATCGTCATCGGCGTCGCCGGTGCTGGCAAGGAAATCTCGACCCGTCCATTCCAGCTGGTCACTGGTCGGACTTGGAAGGGCTCGGCTTTTGGCGGAGTCAAAGGGCGCACCCAACTTCCCGGCATGGTGGAAGACGCAATGAAAGGTGAGATCGATCTCGCCCCATTCGTTACCCACACCATGGGTCTCGAGGATATCAACAAAGCCTTCGATCTGATGCACGAAGGCAAGTCGATTCGCACGGTGATCCACTATTGATTCACGAACACTAACTATTCATTTAACATCAAATATCAAGAAAAAGAACTATGTCTACTCCAGTTATTTCCGGTGACAGCATTTTCTCGCACGTCTTTATCGGCGCCGCCGACGTTCAGAAGTCGGCCGCGTTTTACGATGCGACTCTGGGGGCTCTTGGCATCAAGAACCTCGGTCCATTCGGTAACGGTTGGGTGCTCTTCGGCCGTGAAAAGCCGGCTTTTATCATTGCCCGTCCTGGCAACGGTGAAGCGCCCTCCAGCAATGGCGTGACGATCGGCTTTGCTGCTGCAACTCCCGCCGAGGTAGATGCATTCCACGCCGCCGGCCTTGCCGCAGGCGGCACCGACGAGGGGCAGCCTGGCCCGCGTGGCCACCTGCCTGGCGCCTACGCAGCTTATCTGCGTGATCCGGCGGGCAACAAGATCTGCTCGTACACCTTTGTCTAAGTAGTCATCCAAAATTTATCGTGAACTTCGTCCCGAAGCTGCTCATCAAGGATTGAATTTCGTGAAGCAGGTCTGCGCCGTTCTTGGCAACGAAGCGGCGCCAGAAATGCTTAGCGTGCTTCCACAAAATCTCGATTCGGTTGAGCTCTGGACTGTAGGGCGGCAAATAGTACAGATGCAGCCCATGTTTAGCCCACTGACGCCGCTTTTTATCCATGATGGCGCCTTTGTGTATGCCGGCGTTATCGATCAAGACGATTCGCGGAACGTTATGCGGAAGCACCGCGATCTGTTCGAAGAATGCAATGACATCGTCTCGTGTCGTCGGTCGCTGCTGAGTTATCCAGGTCAGTTGGCCATCGTGACGCAAAGCCCCAAGCACGTTCACGCGCTGCCGGTGCGCGAGAGGCTCGACGGCTCGGGTCTGGCCGATTTTTCCCCAGCCGTACTGCACCGGCGGATTCGGGCTGAAGCCTGATTCGTCGAAATACAGCAGCTCGCACCGCTGTTCCTGATCGAGCCTGACCAGAGCGTCGATCACTTTGCCGGCGTGCTCGAACGCTTCCTGAGCTCGCTTTTTTTAAACTGTACCGATAGCGCTTGTACGTGAAGTCCATCTCCTTGAGGTACCGTTTAGCCGTGCTTTCGCTGATCGAGGCGTGGTCCTGGCCTTGCTCGATCTGGCGCAGCAGTGCCCCCACGGTACCGGATTCCGAATCGGCCAACTTGCCAAGAGCTTGCTGCTGCTCGGGTGTCCATTTCCTGGGGCGCCCGGTATGACGCCCCTCGTACAGCCCCGCCAAGCCGAGCTTGCTCCAGCGTTGTCGCCACTGCTCGACGCTGTTCAAGTGCCCCCGAACTCGTCCGCCGTTCTTTGAAGCGTCAACCCCTGGCTCAACCGCAAAACTCCTTGCGCTCGCATCCGCGTTCTCGGGTGTGGGTGGAAAACGCCCATCTCACGCAGCGTACGCCGCTCGTCTTCGGACAATTTCAGGTGCTTCATCGTTTAACCTCTGCTGCATCGTCAATTTGGCTTTGACAGCAAAAATTGCGCGACTACTTAGAAGTAGCGAAAGTGACGGCATTCGGAAAGAGCTTGCACAAGCCTCTATAGGGGCGAGCATTACTCAAACCCTTTAGATGGTGTCGGCTCAAAACGGTCGGCCCGCAGCGGTGTACATCGTGCGCCGCTGCGGGTATTTACCGTGAAGCGAGATCCTTTCAATCAATGGTAACTATGAGGGCGTGATGAAAGAACCGGCCAACATTCACATGACGAACGCACAATCTACTCCGGCCGACACCGTATATGGGATGCCAGCCTACATCGATCGAGCCGCGGCCGTGGGCGAAGTGCACGCGCGCCCTCATCTGTTGATTCAGGCCCTCGAAGCATATTGCAGCTCGCTTTTATGACAGAAGGCGATGCTGTCCAGAGATCAGGCGGCGATGAGCGAATTGTCTCATCGCTTCGGCGTAGCGGAGCCTGATCTCGCCACGCCGCTACATGGATTGACATGGGATGAGGGAGACCTGCACTGCGAAAAGCACACTGAGTTCTCAACGTATCTTTGGTGTGCATCGCTTGATCCAGTGACGGGAGAGCCATGCGGCGAAAATCCGTTTATGCATGGATTTGGCTTTGTTGCGTAAATCAGGCTCGGCCAGGGTATAAGGCGTAGGTCTGTTAGCCTGAGCAGGATGAAACCAGCTCCACAGAAGTACCGCACGACCAACTGGAAGACATACAACGAAGCCCTCAAGGCCCGCGGCTCGCTGCTCATCTGGCTTGATCCAGTGATGAAGTGGCACGGCAGGCCAAGTGGCAAGCGCGGCCGTAGCCAGACGTTCAGCGACGAGGCGATCCAGTTCTGCCTGAGCATCAAGTGCCTGTTCAATTTACCACTACGCCAGGCCATGGGGATGACGCAAAGCCTGCTGCACCTGGCTGGGCTCGACTGGTCGGCGCCGGACTACAGCACGGTGAGCCGTCGGCAAAAGACGCTGCAGGTTGCCATTGGCGCCGTGCCGACCACGACAGGCTTGCATCTGCTGGTGGACAGCACGGGTATCAAGATGCTGGGCGAAGGCGAATGGAAGACGAAGAAGCATGGTGCAGAGTACCGCCGCCAGTGGCGCAAGGTGCATCTCGGGATCGATGCGTCCACGCTCGAGATCCGGCCATGGAGGTGACGGACAACAGTGTCGGCGACGCACCTGTCCTGCCAGCGCTGCTGGGCCAGATTCCTGCTGACGAGAAGATTGCCAGCGTCAGTGGGGATGGCGCCTACGACACGAAGGACTGTCATGAAGCCATCGCGTTGCGTGCCGCGCACGCCATCATCCCGACCCGTGAGAACGCCAAGCCTTGGAAGGCAAACCGCTGTGGCGCCGATACACGTAATGACATCCTGCGGACGACAAAAAGGCTGGGACGGGCAATATGGAAGAGATGGAGCGGCTACCACCGGCGCAGCCTTGTTGAAACCAAGATGCGCTGCTTCAAGCTGCTGGGCGAACGGGTGATGGCGCGCGACTTTGACCGTCAGGTTGCCGAGTTACAAGTGCGGGCTGCCGTTCTAAATCGCTTCACTCAGCTGGGTACTCCGATTACGGTCCCAGTGTTATAAAACGGACTACAAATAGCGCCAGCTCGGCCTGTGCTCGATTTGCTCAACAAAGCCGTCTGCACATCTGCGATCCAACTGCAAGCAACCGCAACGAACTGCTGCTGTCTCTACCAATATTTCTTGCTTGCCCTGTGAGCAACATCGCCATATACTATATTGAAACGCTTTTACCATCCGGTATTGGCTGCGCATTCAATCGGTATCGGTCCTTCGCTAGCGAACTGCTTTCGGGCACGTGAAGAAAGCCGCTTCGCCGCAAGTGGTGGCGGTTCGGTCATCATTGCATTCGGCTCGCTGGAAAATGCGTGAATTGATGTCTGTTTAATAACAGGAGATATGTCATGGTCAAACTCGCGTTGTTCGTTCGTCTTGAAGCCAAGCCAGGTAAGGAGAAAGACGTAGAAAGCTTTCTGTTAAGTGGTCTTCCCCTCGTTCAGGCAGAGCCAGCTACTACAGCTTGGTTCGGCATCCGCCTGGGGCCGTCAACCTTTGGCATCTTTGACGCGTTTCCAGATGAGGCTGGGCGGCAAGCTCATCTTTCCGGCGAAGTCGCGGCCGCGCTCATGGAAAAAGCGGGTGAGTTATTCGCCCAGCCGCCGTCAATCGAAAAGGTTGACGTTCTTGCGGCAAAGCTGCCGGGCTGAGCAAGCCCGACAAGTCGCTCAAGTCGACGGCTCACTGGCGGCGCCAGCGAGTCGTAGCTTGGCGCGGGCGTTGAACGACCGCTTCATGGAATCGACAAGGCCTGCTTACGGGTCGATAGTGGTAGGCCGCAACACTTTTGATGAAAGGCGTCTTTGACGCGGTCACGCTCTCGAAGGAGCTGTTCAAAACGGTATCCGAGCAATCTAAGTTAAGCTTGCCAAGCCTCTTAAGTTTGCAAAAGAACCGATGGATGCCGTACCTGTTTGCCGCCTGCATGCGCAGCGCTGGCGCCCCCTTACCGCAGGCGAAATCGCCATGGCATCGCTGCTGTTCCGCGACGTCATCGATTACACGCGCGTGCGCATCCACGGTAATCCCCCCACAAAAAAGCGCGTTTAGAAGTAGAATTTTCTACTTACAGAAAGCTCTACATGAAGACGTTCCGCTTTACCGACAGCCAGATCATCGCCATCCTCAAGCAAGCCGAAGCCGGCAGCCCTATCCCGGAACTGTGCCGCGAGCACGGCATCAGCAACGCCACGTTCTACAAGTGGCGCGCCAAGTACGGCGGTATGGATGCGTCGCTGATGGCACGCATGAAGGAACTCGAGGACGAGAATCGGCGCCTGAAGAAGATGTATGCCGAGGAGCGCCTAAAGGCCGAGATTGTCGCGGAGGCGTTGACAAAAAAGTGGTAGCGCCATCTCTGCGGCGAGAGATGGCGCAGTGGGCCGTGACACAGCGGTCAGCCACGATTAACCTGGCGTGCCGGGCGTTTGGCATCAGCCAGACCTGCTACCGATACAAGGCCAAGCTGGACGCGGAAAACAGCGTCATCGCTGATTGGCTGGTGCGATTGACGAACAACCAGCGCAACTGGGGTTTTGGGCTGTGCTTTCTGTACCTGCGCAACGTCAAAAATTTTAAATGGAACCACAAAAGGGTCTACCGCATTTACCGTGAGCTCGAGCTGAACCTCCGGATCAAGCCGCGCCACCGCCTGGTGCGCGAGAAGCCGCTGCCCCTGGCCGTGCCGACCGCGATCAACCAGAGCTGGTCCATGGACTTCATGCATGACCAGCTTGCCGACGGACGCAGCATCCGCCTGTTCAACGTCATCGATGACTTCAACCGCGAAGGCTTGGGTATCGAGGTCGACTTCTCGCTGCCATCCGAACGCGTCATCAGGTCGCTGGACCGAATTATCGAATGCGCGGCACACCGAATGCGATCCGTTGTGACAACGGTCCAGACCCCGCATTTGGCATAGAAGGCGATTTCGAGACGCGCGGCGAGCGATTCCGCGATGCGTTCGGGATGTTCCGGGCCAGTTTGCAGGAAGCATTCGCCGTGCACGACTCCGAACGTTTTGGCAGGTTGGATGGGAGTCTGGACTTGCTCCCAAAGCCGCCCCACGGACGAATTCCGGCCATCGTCACTGGACGCAGCCGCCAGGATCTGGAGTGGATTGCGCGGCATGCGGATGGCTGGCTTTACTACTTCGTCAATCCCGAACACCTGGCACCGATCGTGTCGACATGGCGCGACGTTGTGCAGCGGGAGACGCAGTCGGGCATCTTCAAGCCGTTTGCCCAAGGCCTGTTCTTCGACCTGGCTGACGACGCAAATCACCCCTTGATGCGCATCCATTCCGGCCTGCGGGTCGGGCGCAACAGGCTGATCGACTACCTCGGCGGCTTGCAGCAGCTGGGCGTGAACCATGTCGCCTTCAACCTGAAAGCATCGCGCCGGCCGGCTACCGAGGTGCTGCAGGAGCTTGCCGAATTCGTCCTGCCGGCGTTTCCGTCGAACTTGATCATCAACAGCGATCGCCCCGTCCAGTAATGCTGTCGGACGGGGCGAAGTCTTGCCGCGCTTCCACGCTGAGCAAATACGTTGCAGCGCTCTCAAACTGTCATCACGATCTTGCCGAACTGCTGGTTCGATTCGAGGTATTCGTGCGCTGCCACGACGTCACTCAGCGAGAAGACCCTGTCCACGAGCGGCCGGAGGATACCGGCTTCAATTGCTGCCGAGATAAAAGTCCGGACGCGCTGCAGCGCTGCTGCATCCTCGGTCACTTCCGTGTACACGAAACCACGCACAGAAAGACTGCGCTTCAAAGCCAGCTTCAGCGGAAACGGCGTCGCATCGGGACTGAGTGCGCCGTGCACGACAATCGTTCCGCGCTTGGCCATGGCCCCTGCGAGCTGGTTCACTTGCGGACCGCCGACCGCGTCGAACGCGCACTGGATCCCGTACGGCGCCAGTTCGCGCAGGCGGCTCTCCAACGGCTCGTCTGACGTGCTGATGACGGCTTCGGCTCCAGCAGCCAACAGTGCATCGCGCTTTGTGCTGGTCAGTGTCACCGCGATGGGCCGCGCACCCACCTGGCGTGCAACCTGTATCGCAGCCAAGCCTACGCTGCTTGATGCAGCGGTGATGGCAATCCAGTCTCCTTTGCCAAGTCCTCCGGCCTCCACGAGACCGCCGTATGCGGTCAGATAGGCCATCCACAGGCCAGCTCCCTCCACCGCGGACAAGCCGGCCGGTTGCGGGACAAGGTGGGTAGCGGGAATCAACGCATGCTCGGCATAGGTGCCATATCTGCCGAGCTCGAACCCGGGCAGGACGCCGACCATGTCGCCGACCGCGAATCCTTGCACCGACGGGCCAAGTGCAGCGATCATGCCAACCGCCTCGAAGCCCAGCATGGATGGCAGTTGCGCCTTCTCGAGATACTGGCCCATGCGGAACATCTTGTCCGCCCGATTCAAGCCGATCGCCTGCACCTCGATGAGTACTTCGCCATCTGCGGCCTCAGGGACACTGCGCTGCTCCAACCGCAATACACCCGGGCCGCCAAGTTCATGAAATCGAACCACCTGCGACATGGTCATACCCATCCTTCAGGAAGCGACGTCGATCACGATCTTGCCAAGGGCCTTGCCGGCCTCCTGAGCGTCATGCGCGGCATGCGCGTCGGCCAAAGTGTAGCGCCGTTCGTCGACCAAGGGTTTCAGTTTGCCCTGCTCCGCCAGGCGGGTCGCCTCGCGCAGGATGTCGCCATGGTGGGCTCGTCCTTCACCGCTCAACATGGGGAGCAGCACGAAGATACCGGACAATGTCACGCAGCGCAGAGAGCCTGGCGCCAGATTGTGCTCCGCGAAAGCGTAGCAGCTGAGAACGTGTCCATAAGGCCTGGCCGCAACAAGTGAGTCGTCCAGCGTCTGTCCGCCGACGGTGTCATAGACCACGTCGAAGCCAACGCCATTTGCATACTTCGCGACGTAGTCCACGACCTTGGCGTCGCGATAATCGATGGGCGTAGCGCCGTAGCCTTTGATGACGGCGTGCTTAGCCGCCGAGGCAGTCGCATACACGTCGGCGCCGAGCGCACGGGCGATCTGCACTGCCACGTGACCAACACCACCCGCGCCGCCCTGGATCAGCACGCGCTGGCCAGCATGTACGCCGGCACGGTCGACCAGACCTTCCCAAGCGGTCAGAAACACCAGCGGCAACGCAGCCGCTTCGCGCATACTAAGGTTCTTTGGCTTCGGTGCCAACAGGCGAGCGTCGACGGCCGCATATTCGGCGAGCGTTCCCGGAATGCCACGCACGCCGCCAGCCAATCCGTACACCTCGTCGCCGAGCTTGAAGTCGCTCACGTCCTCACCGACCTCGACGACCGTGCCCGCCAGATCGGTGCCGAGAATCGCAGGCAGTTCGGGCATGGCATACGGCGCTGCACCGGTGCGGATCTTGTAGTCGATCGGATTGACGCCGCTGGCAGCGATCTGTACCAGCACTTCGCCCGCTTTCGGTGCTGGCCGGGTCGCCTGGGTATCGATGAATTTGCCGTCGGCGTAGTCGTTCAGGACGAGTGCGCGCATGGTGGCTTGGGTAGTCATGTATTGGTTCCTTGTGAATGTGGCCCTTGGGGGCAAACTGAATGTGGGGTAATATTGATCCATAAGGTCCCGCCTGTAAATTAGGCACTTTTTAGGATCATAGGCACCTATAGGTAACCATGGCTTCCACCGTTCGTCATCCCCCCGATCCACTGGTCATCAGTGAAACCTGTCCACCGCGGCGTATCCACATGCTATTGACGCCCAAATGGACGTCCATGGTGATCTACGTCCTTAGTTTCGGTCCGCTACGGACTGGCCAGTTACAGCGCAGCATGCCGGGAATTTCGAAGAAGATGCTCACCCAGACCTTGCGCGAGCTCGAAGCCGACCAGCTGTTGTCGAGGAAGGTGCACCAGGTGGTTCCACCCGCAGTCGAATATTCGCTGACGGAGCTTGGACAGAAGTTCGTCGAGCCTTTGCTGGCACTTTACGATTGGGCCGAAGCCAATTTCGTACTGCTCGATAAGGTAGAACGCAACAGAGCAGCTTCCGGCCAAGCTGAGATCGTCGAAGATGAAAGCGAAGCCTTGCCGCTTTCCTGAATCGCCGAGCTGATTGTTGTATTCGACGATAACAATTCGGACTCTATAATCGGCTTTTGCCGGCGCCTGGCCGCACGCGGCCAGGCCGTACCCACTACCAAGAAAGATGTGTCGATGGAGCTGCTTCAATCGATGCGCCTGTTTTCCAGGCTTGCTGAACTCCAGAGTTTTACGAAGGTCGCTGAAGCGCTGCAGATGGGCCGCCCCCAAGTGACGCTGGCCATTAATCAATTGGAAGCATCGCTCGGCGTGCGTCTGTTCCAGCGCACGACGCGCAAGGTGAGCCTCACCGCGGAGGGTGAGGCGTTTCTGGTCAGGGTCGCAGGGATTCTGGGCGGGGTCGATGAAGCGGTGACCATGTTCGGCGCGCCGGGCGACATCGTGCGCGGGCGTCTCCGGATCGATATTTCTTCCGCCCTGGCGGTGGAATCCTTCACGGATTCATTGAAAGCTATGGAGTGATGGAATTTACAGCGGGTCGGGTAACTGACCTGATATGGTAAAAATACCGCGTGCCTTGTTAGATTGACTTATTGAAGTCGTCTGCTACGCGGGATCATTGGAAAAAGTCGAGCTTTGAGACGATTTAGAAAGTAGCAAAGTGCTTCCGCGCAATCTTCTTTCCTTAACTTCCCGAAATGAAAGAAAATTGCGCGAACTAACCATTTATTGTAAAACCTATCGCCTGCTTTAATTTTGTGAATCGTCTTTTAGCATGCGCCAATAAATAATATTTTCTTTATTTATTAGGTTTCAGCACGACTTTGGTCCACCCTTCGGCACGTTTATCAAAATTCCGATAGCCAGTCGGTGCATCCTCCAATGCAAGCTCGTGTGAAATGATCTGCGAGGGCGCCGCTTTACCTTTATGAATTAATTTTGCCAAGTAACGGTTGTAATGCTTGACGTTGGCTTGGCCGGTGCCAATCTTCTGACCCTTGAACCAAAAATTGCCGAAATCGAAGGCAATCTTGCCTTCCTTTTCCAGCGCGTCTGGACCCTTCGGATCCTGCGGGAGGAATACACCAACCACGCCGATGCCGCCAGTGGCCTTGACCGTCTGTACCAAGTTATTCATTGTCAGATTTGGCACTTCCTTACCGTGCTTGTCGCAACACTGGTAACCAACGCATTCGCAGCCGCAGTCGGCGCCCTTGCCGTTGGTAAGGTTCAAGATCTTCTCGACGCCGGCGCCTTCGGTGTCGTCGATCGCCACCGCGCCCAGCTTTTCGGCCAGTGCCAAGCGGTCCTTGTGCGTGTCCACGACGAAAACTTCGCTTGCGCCTTTAATGAACGCAGACATGGTCGCCATTAGGCCGACCGGGCCGGCGCCGTAGATCACGACCGATTCGCCCGGCTTGAGGCCAGCCAGTTCGGTGGCGTGGTAGCCGGTCGGGAAAATGTCCGACAACATCACGTAGTCATTTTCCTTTTCCTTGGCGTCTTCCGGCAGCACCAAGCAGTTGTAATCGCCAAACGGCACCCGTAGCAGTTCGGCTTGGCCGCCGCTGTACGGGCCCATGCCGGCAAAACCGTAGGCAGCACCCGCTGTGCCTGGATTTGCCGTCAGGCAAAAGCCGGACAAGCCCCGTTCGCAATTTTCGCAAAAGCCGCAGCCGATGTTGAACGGCAGACAGACAACGTCCCCGACCTTAACGCGCTCGACGGCGTTGCCGACCTCGATGACTTCACCCATGTTTTCGTGGCCCAAGATACGGCCCGTTTCCATGTTGGTACGGCCTTCGTACATGTGTAGGTCGGACCCGCAGATGTTGGTTGTCGTGATACGGACCAAGACGTCAGTCGGCTTTTCAATCTTGGCGTCCGGCATGTCTTTGACCTGGACGTCGCACGGGCCATTATAAACGAGTGCCTTCATGATTTTCCTTTCAGAACGAGGGTAAATTCATCGCGAGCAGCGACGTTAGGAGGAGAAAGAATATAACGAAATTCTTCACAAAGACGCACTGTTGAACGCTGCAAAGATTTACGCCTGGGCCGGCTTTGTTGCGTAAATCGAGCGAAGGCCGAGCTAACGCCATTTGTAGTTCGTTTTATAACACTGGGACCGTAATCGGAGTACCCAGCTGAGTGAAGCGATTTAGAACGGCAGCCCGCACTTGTAACTCGGCAACCTGACGGTCAAAGTCGCGCGCCATCACCCGTTCGCCCAGCAGCTTGAAGCAGCGCATCTTGGTTTCAACAAGGCTGCGCCGGTGGTAGCCGCTCCATCTCTTCCATATTGCCCGTCCCAGCCTTTTTGTCGTCCGCAGGATGTCATTACGTGTATCGGCGCCACAGCGGTTTGCCTTCCAAGGCTTGGCGTTCTCACGGGTCGGGATGATGGCGTGCGCGGCACGCAACGCGATGGCTTCATGACAGTCCTTCGTGTCGTAGGCGCCATCCCCACTGACGCTGGCAATCTTCTCGTCAGCAGGAATCTGGCCCAGCAGCGCTGGCAGGACAGGTGCGTCGCCGACACTGTTGTCCGTCACCTCCATGGCCGGATCTCGAGCGTGGACGCATCGATCCCGAGATGCACCTTGCGCCACTGACGGCGGTACTCTGCACCATGCTTCTTCGTCTTCCATTCGCCTTCGCCCAGCATCTTGATACCCGTGCTGTCCACCAGCAGATGCAAGCCTGTCGTGGTCGGCACGGCGCCAATGGCAACCTGCAGCGTCTTTTGCCGACGGCTCACCGTGCTGTAGTCCGGCGCCGACCAGTCGAGCCCAGCCAGGTGCAGCAGGCTTTGCGTCATCCCCATGGCCTGGCGTAGTGGTAAATTGAACAGGCACTTGATGCTCAGGCAGAACTGGATCGCCTCGTCGCTGAACGTCTGGCTACGGCCGCGCTTGCCACTTGGCCTGCCGTGCCACTTCATCACTGGATCAAGCCAGATGAGCAGCGAGCCGCGGGCCTTGAGGGCTTCGTTGTATGTCTTCCAGTTGGTCGTGCGGTACTTCTGTGGAGCTGGTTTCATCCTGCTCAGGCTAACAGACCTACGCCTTATACCCTGGCCGAGCCTGATTTACGCAACAAAGCCCATCCAATGGTTAATCAAGGTCGTGCATACGCCTGAGGCAGACGGACGGATGATTACGCTGATTCGGGGAGTTTCCGTGGCGGCGTCTGTCGATTTGACACCCCGCCTCAGGCTTGTCCCACTTGAGCGATTTGCCAGACAGCCCTCAATGAAGCTTGGGTAATCCAGCCGCCGGGACGGCCGGATCGAACGCGCTCAGGCGAGCGCTTGCCTGACGCTGTCGGCCAGCGATGTGGTCGGACGGCCGATCAACTTGGACAGCTGGCGGCCATCGTCGAACAATGCGCCTTGCGAGGCGCCTACGTCCCACGATGCGATGGCCGCGGCGAAGCCCTCCGGCAGACCCGCGCCCTTGAGCGCGGCCGCGTAGTCGGCTTCCGGAATGTTCACATAGGGGATGTCCTTGCCGGTCTGGCTGGAGATCTCGGCGGCGAGTTCCGCCAGCGTGTAGGCATTGTCGCCGGCCAGCTCGTAGGTGATGCCGCTGTGCGCTTCGTTCGTCAAGGCCACGACAGCCGCTTCGGCATAGTCGGCACGTGCGGCGGAAGCGATCTTTCCGTCGCCGGCGCTGCCGTAGAACGCGCCATTGGCCAGGGCCGGGGTAATAGAACCCGTGTAGTTTTCCGTGTACCAGCCATTGCGCAGGATGGTGTACTGCAGGCCTGATGCCTTCAGGTCGGCTTCGGTCTGGACGTGCTCCGGTGCCAGGTTCAGCGGCGAGCGGTCGGCGCGCAGCAGGCTCGTGTACACGATGCGCTTGACGCCGGCTTTCTTTGCAGCATTAATCACGTTGGCGTGCTGGGTCGCACGCTGGCCGATTTCGTTGCCCGAGATGAGCAGCAGCGTATCGATACCGGCGAGGGCGGCCTCGAGCGTGGCCGGCTGGGTGTAGTCGGCCACGCGGACGGCGACGTCCAGATCCCTGGCTTTTTCGGTGTTACGGACGAGACCGACGATGTTGTCAGTCGCGACCTTCTGTTTGAGTTTGCCGATCACGAGGCGGCCCAGTTGGCCGGTTGCGCCACTTACTGCAATAGTCATGGTTTACTCCATCAAGGGTTCGATGTGGACGAGGCCCGATTATATGAACTATACTTCTCTTTAGGAAGTACGCACACAAATGTTAGTTAGAGATAACCATGTCTGATTTTTCCCCCGAACCTGAACACGGCACGTTCTCCGAGCGCCTCATGCGCGGCAACGTGATGGCCGCCGCCTGCCCGTCGCGCGAAATCCTGAAGCATCTGACCAGCCGCTGGGGCGTGCTCGTGCTGATCGCCCTGATGCCTGGTAAGCAGCGCTTCAGCGACCTGCGGCGTTGCATCGGCGGCGTCAGCGAACGCATGCTAGCGCAAACCCTGCAATGGCTGGAGGCAGACGGCATGGTCGACCGCAAGGACTTCAAGACCGTGCCGCCCCATGTCGAGTACACGCTAACGCCGATCGGACTGGAAGCTGCGGAAAAGGTGCAGGGTCTGGTTGAGTGGCTCGAAATCATGCTACCCGACATTCTCGAATCTCGTCCCGCCGCGCACTGAGATCCTCGCGCCAGCCCGTGATCCGTCCCGTGTCGCTCTCGAACACGTCGAGCGCGAGGCTGACCGAATGGTCGACGAGGCGCGTCAGCTCATCCGCTTGACCGCAGAGTACCGCAGCTAATCCCAGTTTTTAGGCTAGTTCAGACGCAGCTACATTCAACGTTGTGTCCGCTCTTGGCCGAACTCGGCCGTCCAATGCTTCAATGTATGCCATACGTTGTCTGCGGAGCAACTGCCTAGAGAAACGGGCTCTGGTGCAAACCTGCAGCTCAGCTAGAATGACGGCCTTTGCCTAACATGCGTAGTCACGCGAGCACGAGCGACCTGTTCAAGGGCCGACACTTCGAACAAGAGATCATCATCCTTTGCGTGCGCTGGTACCTGCGTTATAAGCTGTCGTACCGAGACCTGGTCGAGATGATGGCTGAATCGCCCCGGCTTTCGTGGAGGCCGGTTAGTGTGAGTCAGGCCGGAATGGCTTGACTGCTCAGTTGCTTGTAATAGTTTGCCTCAGCTTCGGCTGGCGGTATATAGCCGAGCGGTGCGAGTAGGCGGTGGTGATTGAACCAGGACACCCATTCGAGCGTGGCCAGTTCGACGGCCTCGCGCGTTTTCCAGGGAGCGCGGCGGTGGATCAGCTCAGCCTTGTAGAGCCCGTTGATCGTCTCAGCCAGGGCATTGTCGTAACTGTCACCCTTGCTGCCCACAGACGGCTCAATGCCGGCTTCCGCCAGACGCTCGCTGTACTTTATCGACACGTATTGCGAGCCCCTGTCGCTATGGTGCACGAGCTCGTTTCGTTCCGGCTGACGCGCATACAGCGCCTGTTCCAGTGCGTCGAGCACGAAGTCGGTCCGCATCGAACTGCTGACTCGCCAGCCGACGATTCGCCGGGCGAAGACGTCGATGACGAAGGCGACGTAGACAAAACCCTGCCAAGTCGAGACGTACGTGAAGTCCGAGACCCACAGCTGGTTCGGTCGCTGCGCCTTGAACTGGCGGTTGACGCGGTCGAGCGGGCATGGCGCCTTCGCATCGGCCACAGTCGTACGCACGACCTTCCCTTGCATGACTCCACGCAGCCCGGCCTTGCGCATCAGGCGCTCCACGGTGCAGCGGGCCACGTCAGTTCCTTCACGCCGCAGTTGGCGCCAAACCTTGTCGGCCCCGTAGACTTGCAGGTTCGCCTGCCAGACACGCTCGATGTCGACGCTCAGCACGTCGTCGCGCTGGACACGGGCACAGCGCAGTGACGGGTTGCGTTGCTGCGCAGCGTGGCGCCAGTAGCCCGACGGCGCGACCTGCATCACCTTGCAGATCGGCTCGACACCGTAGGCATGGCGGTACCGGTCGATGAAAGCCCTCACGGCTTGAAGTGGCGGCCGAGCTCCGCCTGGGCGAAAAACGCACTCGCCAAGCGCAGGATCTCATTTGCCTTGCGTAGCTCGCGCACTTCTCGCTCGAGCGCCTTGACGCGCTCATCTTCGGCGGTAGTGGGTCCGGGACGCTGGCCGGTATCACGCTCCTGCTGGCGTACCCAACGGCGCAGTGTCTCCGGTGTGCAGCCAATCTTGGCAGCGATCGACGTGATTGCGGCCCACTGCGACTCGTACTGGCTGCCGGCTTCGCTGACCATGCGCACGGCGCGCTCGATGACTTCAGGGGAATACTTGGGTTGCTTTTTCATAGCTCCATTCTCTCAAACAATGGAGCCTCTACAAAACCCGGGGCGATTCAGATAAGCCCGTACCGGCCACGTCGCTGTGGCGCTGCCCCTACACGGCGCACTAGACTTGGCCAACCGGACAAGGCATCCTGTCTCTGGATTTCATACTCCAGTGCGGTGAAGTCTTATCCCGCATCAAAAGACGATGTACTCAGCTCAGCGGGCTCTCAGATGAGTACAAACTCGAGTACGTTTTCCGGCACTTCGAAGCGCGGCGGAGTAAAATCAAAGTGTTAAAGATGATCTTGCTGTTTAACGTCTGACGCCAGGCGCTCAAGAGCGCCGGCACAATCGAAAAACCCCGTCACGCAGCCGTGACGTGGTTTTTTCTTGATGACGTCCGCCGCGCCATGGCGGCTTTTTACTGGTAGTTTGCCAGGAACTTGCTCCGCTCATCCGTCATCCGGACTTCGCAGTCGGCAATGACGATAGGCTGTAGTGTGCCGCCTTCGAATTCATCACCGGCCTCCGCGCATTTCTGGTCCTTTTCCTTGATCCAGGCGCGTTGACTGCCCCTTAACTCGTCTTGCCGCTCTGCGGGCAATGCTGCCATCACACGTTTGTATTCGTCATTCAGTGTTTTGTCGGCGATGGTGAACTTTCGGCTCAAGCATTCTGATTGCTCGACGTTGATTGCCACGTCGAGGCCCTTGCATACGCCTGACTTTTCGACGGTATCCGGCACGTCGGTGGAGGTTTCGGCGGACTGTTCCGGCGCAGTGCCTCCAGTAGATGCTGGCTCGGCGCCCGCCGGCTCGGGTATCGTGGCAGCGGATTCCGCGACGCCGGACTTCTTCCTCGCATTGACGATTGCTGCCCCAACATACTGATCGACCTGGCGCAGATCGCCAATCATCACGCCCTTTACGGCGACGATATGGTCTCCCTTGTCGTCGAGCTGGGACTCGAAATCGAGCGGAAGCTGATAAGTGTTCCCTGCTTCATCATTGCTTTTCACGATGAGCGTGGCCTCGCAACTCAGCTTCTGGATTTTCTCGTCATATGCCGAGGAGCGAGGATTTTCCAGGCTCAGGATGGCATAGAGCAATTCCACTCCAATCTTTTCCCTGTCGGCCTCATTCACACCAAGTTTGTCGAGCAGGATTTGCTTGACGAGTGTAAGCGTCGCAGGATCCGAGCATTTCGGCGGTTCTTTGGTGCAAGCGGCCAACAAGGGGACGCAAAGGAGGGCAGCAAAAAGCTTGTACATATTTTTCCAGTAGTGGGACGAAACTGTGGCGCTGCTGAGGCAGCTAATGTTTTGCATGTTAGCAACAAATTAGGTTCATCGCACTTTGCCGGGGAACGCATCCTTGATTTTCAGGAAGAAGTAGGATGCGTCCCGAAAACCGTAGGCCATGCGCTTGATGACCTTGATGCGGTTGTTGACGCCTTCAAGGATCGATGAGCTCATCGGATAGATGGCTGATGCCAGGATGCCGCGGCGATATTTGGCCAGGCGTTTGGCAAACTGGATCAGCGGTGCGATCTGGCTTTGCAAGGCGAGCTTGAGCCAGGCTTTCCACCGCCGGGCACCGTCCCGGACTGATGGCGCATACCAGATTTCCTTCAGCTCGGTCTTGAGCAGGTAAACCGTTGCCAAGGGCTGGTTGGCAGCCAACAGCTCTTCGAGCTTGACGGCCTGCTCGGCCTTGAGGTTGTCACGATTGCGCAGTAACAGCCAGCGACTGCGCTTGATGACCTGGCGGGCTTTTGGTTCGGCACGCAAGGCATTGGCCTGGTCGACACGAACCCGGTCGACCACTTCGCGACCGAAGCGCGCCACCACATGAAACAGGTCGTAGACGACTTCTGCGTTTGGACATTGCTGGCGAACTTCGAGGTCCATGGCCGTGTTCATATCCATGGCAACGGCTTCGATCCGCTGGCAGCCTTCCTCTCCCAGCAACTCGAAGAACGGCCGAATCGCTTCCCGGCTATTGCCTTCTCCCACCCATAGCACCCGCATTCGTTCGGCATCCAGGGCGACAGTGGCGTACCGGTGCCCCTTGTGCAGGGCGAATTCGTCCATGACCAAGCGCCGTACGCCTTCTGCCGAGAAGCCACCATGCAGGTGCTGCAAGCGCCGATGATCGATGTCCTTGATGGTATGCCAGTGCAGGCCGGTCAACCGGGCCACATGGGCTATCGGAAGCAGCTGTGCCAGCGCCTCCACCCAGAGGCGCACGCGGTGCGTGATGCGCGCCCGGCGGTCGAGCCAAACAATGTGCTCGGCTACCCGTGCGTCGCAGTGATGGCAGTCCAGTCGCCGCACCGGCACATCGAGCCAGACACGCCTATCCAGAATGTCGCGGTCACGCACCTTACGCCTTCGGCGCTCATGAACCAGAGCGCAAGGCTGGCGGCATGCCCCGCACAAAGCTTCGCTTGAAGGGCTGGTATCGAGAACGATTAACAGCGACCCGTCCTCTTGTTCGTGGACGGCATCGACAATATGGCCTTCCCAAAACGGGACAGACGGCATAGCATTGAGCATGGCGGTGGTTTGACAGACTGATTTGTTTGGCGACTATCAATCTACCAACATCAGACCTCCGCCACCACCTCCTGCTCAGTTCGTCAATCCCGTCTTCCCCCATTCCCCGCGAAGAACCACAAATTATGCCAACAAAAACTGCGCCCGTCATGTGCTTGGCCCTGAGAACAAGCCCGGTCCTTGTCATGAGCGTGACATACGCCCCCGCTATTCTGCGCCTCCATCAACGCGGCCATTGCATTGCGCCGCGCCGGATCACCAAACCCATGGAGAAACGACGCATGAACCCGACCCCTGAACTGTCCCGCCGCCGCCTGCTGCGCATGCTGGGCGCCGCCCCGATGCTGCCCCTGACCGGCTTTGCGACCGCCTCCCTGCTGGCCGGTTGCGGTGGCGACAGCCACGACGATTCGCCCGTGGCCGTGACCCCGGTCCCGCCGGTCGTGCCGGTCACGCTGACGGGCGTCACCTTCAGCTCGATGGATGCGCCGACCCTGGCAAACGCCGCAGCGATGGCCACCACCACGGTCGGTTCGACCATGACCGTCAACTTCAGCGACAGCAGCAAGCTCGATTTCAAGCTGTCGTACAAGCCCTTCTTCATCACCGGCGACATGGTGCCGAACGGCGCCGGCGGCACCGTCCTGGCCGGCGGTTACTACAACATCCGCAACCAGCCGATCATCGATACCAGCGTGCCCGGCAAGGAGCGCCAGTTCTTCTCGGATTCGCCGGACGGCACCTCGCTGCTGTCGGTGCCGAACGCGAACGTGCCGGGCGTGAAGGGTAAACCCGTGTTCGCGGTGGTGCAGTTCGAGTACACCACGCTGGCCCAGGACGGCGTCACCGGCATGTACGGCCGCCTGCCGTCGCCGATCGCCGTGCTGACCCTGGACCAGGACCAGAGCACCGGCAAATTGAGCCTGGTGAAGTACCACAACGTCGACACCTCCGGCGTCGAAGGCCTGTGGATCACCTGCGGCGCCAGCCTGTCGCCCTGGGGTACCCACCTGTCGAGCGAGGAGTACGAGCCGAACGCCTTTACCGCCGCCTCGGATTCCCAGTTCAAGGCCTTCAGCCGCAACCTGTACGGCAGCGAGACCGCGGCCAATCCCTACAACTACGGCCACATGCCGGAAGTGACGGTCAATCCGGACGGCACCGCCTCGATCAAGAAGCACTTCTGCATGGGCCGCATCTCGCACGAGCTGGTGCAGGTGATGCCGGACCAGCGCACCGTGCTGATGGGCGACGACGCCACCAACAGCGGTTATTTCGTGTTCGTGGCCGACAAGGAGAGGGACCTGTCGTCGGGCACGCTGTACGTGGCCAAGGTCGGCGCCGGTTTCTCGATCGACCCGGCCGCTGCTGCCGCGCCGCTCAGCTGGATCAAGCTCGGCTCGGCCACCAGCGCCGAGATCCGCCAGCTGGCCGCGACCGTCAAGCCGCTTGAGATCATGGACGTGCGCACCGTCGATCCGCAGGACGCCGCCTTCAAGCAGGTGGTCGCCAACGGCGCGGTCGAGTGGATCAAGCTCATGCCGGGCATGGAGAAGGCCGCGGCCTTCCTCGAAACCCACCGCTACGCGGCCCTGGTCGGCGCGTCGATGGGCTTTACCAAGATGGAAGGCACGACCGTCAACGCCAGGGACAAGATCGCCTACTCGGCGCTGCAGAACTGCCAGAGCTCGATGGTCGCCGGGAACAAGCTGAACGTGGCGGGCAATGGCGTGTCGATTCCGAAGGCGCTCAATGCCGGCGCGGTGATGGCGCTGAACCTCAAGGGTGGCCAGAAGGACGTGAACGGCGCGGCCATCAACAGCGAGTGGATGCCGGTCGATATCAAGGCCCTGATCACGGGCGAAGATATTACCGCCGATGCCCTGGGCAATACCGCCAACCCGAACAGGATCGGCAATCCGGACAACCTGAAATTCTCGGAAAAGCTGCGCACCCTGTTCATCGGCGAAGACAGCGGCCAGCACGTCAACAACTTCCTGTGGGCCTACAACGTCGACACCAAACAGCTCGCGCGCATCATGTCGATCCCGGCCGGCGGCGAGTCGACCGGCCTGCACGCGGTCGATGAACTGAACGGCTGGACCTACATCATGAGCAACTTCCAGCACGCCGGCGACTGGGGCAGCATCCACAACAATGTGAAAGCCACGCTCGATCCGCTGCTGCGCGCGAACTACAAGGACAAGTTCGGCTCCGCGGTCGGCTACCTGACGGGCGAACTGAGCCAGATGCGCCTGGCCAAGGCCTGATCCACCTGCCTCGCCACCGGCTCAGGTGTTGGCTGGCTGGCGCAGCGTGCCGGCGCTGCGCGCAGCCAGGCGCAGTTCCGGCAGTTGCTGGCCGAGTACGTCGAAGTAGCGGCGCTTCTGCAGGTCGCCGCGGTCGCCGATCACGTACAGCCGGCTCTTTGCCCTGCTCACGGCCACGTTGAGCAGGTTCGGCTTCGACGCCGCCCAGTCGCGCGCACCCGGCGTGCCGCCGCCGGTGACGATGATCACCGCCCCCGCTTCCTTCCCCTGGGCCGTGTGGACCGTCCCGATGCGACCGGCATCGAGTCCCCAGCGTTTGCCGATCGTGTGCAGCTCGCGCACCACGTCGCGGAACGGCGACAGCAGGAAAATGTCCTGCGCCGCCACGCCTTCCCGGTTGAGCAGCATGTCGAGCAGGCCGGCCAGGGCCTCGCCCTCGGCCGGAATCCAGTTGCCGTCATTGCCCGTCTGCGGCACGTCGATCCAGCCGCTTGCCGGCCAGCCGAGGGTGGACGGCTTCTTCTGGTGCACCATCAGCTTGTCGTAGGCGATCGCGTTCGAGATCGCGAACATCGGGTTGTCGCAGCGCCGGTGCACGCGCAGCGGCGCGCCGACCCAGATGGCGTCGTCGCCGCGCCCGATCACGGTGCCCACCGGCGTGGCCTGGTCGGCCAGCACCTGGACCGAGGTGCGCGAGGCGTGCAGGTGCGCCGGCACTGCGCCGTGATGGGCAGCCAGCGCGCATTCGATGGTGCGCGGCAGGGTAACGACCGGCTCGAGCTGCAAGGGGTCGCCCACCGCGACGATGCGGCGCGCGCGCCAGAGCGCCCCGGCGGCGGCCTGTGGCGGTGCCTGGCCGGCTTCATCGATCAGCAGCCAGCCGATGCTGTCCGGACCGAGGCCGGCGAACAGCGAAGCGGTCGAGGCGAAGGTCGTCGAGATGACGGGGCAGAGCAGGGCCAGGCTGTCGAGGCCCTGCGCTTTCGCCTGCGGATCGGGAACCGCGCCGCCCAATGCGTCCATCGCCAGCGAGAGGTTCGCCTGCATCTTGTAGGTATTGTTTTCCACAAAGGCGCGGTGCAGGTTCATGGCCGCGGTGAAGACGCGGATGCGCGCGGCGCGCCATGCCGGATGGGCCCAGGGGCTCGAACGTTCCTGGTCGTGGTCGTCCAGGCCGGGATCGGGCCAGCAGGCGCCGAGTTCCTGGCGCACCGCGGCCACTGCGCTTTCTTCGCGCGCCAGGCGGGCGCTGAGGGTCGCGCGCTGTGCGCACAGCCCGTCGAGCCGGGCGTTCAGCGCCGACAGCGACTTCATGTGCCGCGCCTGCTGGCCGCGCAGGGCGCTTTCCTGCTGCTGCGCCGTTTCCATCCTGGCCATGGCGCCGCGCAGGTCGGCGCGCCACTCGCGCTGGGCACGCCCGAACGTCGACAGCCATTCCAGGATGCCGGGCCGCTGCGCCGTCAGGCCGGCGACCAGGGTGTCGCAACGCTGCGCTTCGCGCCGGGCCTCGGCGAACTGCTCGGCCACGTCGTCCAGCGTGTGCTGGAGCGCGCGCTGGGCGTCGGCCGTTTCGTCGCATGCGGCCGCGGCGGCTTGCTCGTCGCGGGCCAGCTGGCGCAGCAGGACGGGCAGCTCGGCCCAGGCGGCCAGCTTGTCGCGCCAGGCCTGCTCGGCGGCCAATGCTTCCTCGAAGCGGGCACAGGCCTCAGGCCAGGCCAGGGCGGGCATCGCCTTGTTCTGGCGGATGGCGTCGAGACGTTCGCGCAGCCCGGCCGGCTTCTTGCCCGCCTCGCTTTTCTGCCACCAGAAGCGGTGCACGAAATCCGAACGGTTGCTCTTGTTGCCCAGGCGCGCGGCGACCAGGCCCCAGGCCGGCTCGCGCAGCAGGGCGCCGGCCAGGTCCGCATACACGTCGACCTCGGCGCGCCAGGCCGGGGCGATGGCGGCTTCCCGCGGCAGCTCGAGCGAGACGTTTTCCACCGCGCCGTTGTTGCTCGATGCGACGACGATCGAGAAGCCCGCCAGCCTGGCGTCGAGCGGGTAATAGTCGATGTTCCGGCTCCCCACCTGCAGGCTGCGCTTGCTGCCGAGCAGTTCGCTGCCGTGGCTGGCCAGCACGCGGGCACGCTCGACGACGATGGCTGCGACGACGTCGCGCAGCAAGGTGGTCTTGCCGGTGCCGGGCGGGCCATTCACCGCGAACAGGCCGGAACTGCCGAGTTCGCGCCACATGGCGTTGATCGCCACCTGCTGGCTCCAGACCAGCGGATGCTCGGCCGGCCAGCAGCCCTGCGGGAAGTTCGACGGATGCAGCAGGGCGAGGGCGTGCTCGCGGTCCTGGCGCACGTCGGTCCGGCGGCGCTCGGCAGCGCCGTCCAGGTAACGCAGCAGGCCGGCCTGCGCCCGCGCGACGCCGCCGTCCTTCACCCGGTTCAGGTCCTGGATGAAGAAGGAATTCAGGAAATCGTCCTCGGATTTCGGCTTGGGTTCGGCGGCGTCGGGCTTGGGACGTTTCACCTGGACCGAGCGGATCCGGTGCGAAGGCGTGGCGCCGACCAGCGGCCGCAGGCGCAGCTTGTCGAGCAGCAGGGCAACGAAGTCGGCGAACCAGGCCTCGTCCACCGGCTGCTCTTCCGGCAGTTCGCCGAGGCGCCACGCGAGTTCCTCGCGCAGGCGGTCGAGCTGGCGGTCGAAGCCGGGAAAGCCGCTGTTCGAGGGAAAGCCGGCCGCTGGGGAGATGGGAGAGCGCAGGCCTTCGACGTCGCAGGCGTCGTCCGCGGCCAGGGCATCGAGGCCGCGCGCAACGACGATGCCGAAGGCCCAGGCCGCCATGCTGATCATCAGGGTATCGACCAGTGGACGCCCGTGCTCGTCGAAAGCCAGGAAGAACACGGCCGAGCTGCCGCTGAGGCGTTCTTCGAACACGTCGGGTTGACGGCCCAGTTGCGCTTCGAGCAGGTCGATGAAGCGCGCCCTGTCGTAGTTGGCGGCGTACACGCTGTGACGCCAGGCCTTCTCGGCCGCGATCGGCCGCTTGCGAAAGCCGGCGTCGAGCCAGGCGGGCAAGCCGCCGGGATGCCAGTCGCGTACCGGCTCGGGCCCGGTTTGCGGCGTGATCTTCGGGATGGCTTGTGGACTGAGGGCTTCAACGTCGCGCCAGAATGACATCAGATCGGTGAATCGGTCGGCTTGCATGGTGGGTACTCCTGGGCTGATCTGCGTCCTGCGCGTTAAATGTTAATCTTGGGCAACAATTGTCCATTATCCCTTCAGATGGGCGTGCCGTCACCGGGAAATGTCAGCGATGACCGTTGCAGCTTGTTGACATGCCGTAGTACATGCGTCGTGCATGCCGGGGGCGGTGGGGCTTGGGATGGCGGCGTTTTGCTGCCATACTCTGGCGTTTTCTCCGTCCGAACGCCGATGCCCATCCTTTCCCAGCTCATCGTCTACCCCATCAAATCCTGCGCCGGCATCGCGGTCGAGGAGGCGCAGGCCACCGTCTCCGGGCTGTGCGCCCGGGGCGTGCACGACCGCGAATGGATGCTGGTGGACGGGGAGGGCCAGTTCCTGACGCAGCGCGAATACCCGCGCATGGCGACCATCCGGCCGCGGATCGAGAACGACGCCCTGGTCGTGACGGCGCCCGGCATGCCGCCGCTGCGCCTGCCGCTGGCGCTGGATGCGGGCGCACCCCTTCTTCGCGTGCGGATCTGGGACGACGAAGTCGAGGCCGGCGATTGCGGCGATGCCGCTGCTGCCTGGTTCCGCGATGCCGTGCAAGGCGCCTGCCGCCTGGTGCGCTTCCGCCCCGGGCTCGAGCGCCCGACGAGCACGAAGTGGACCGCCGGCGCACCATCCAGCGCCCGCTTCGCCGACGCCTATCCGCTGCTCCTGATCGGCGCCGCCGCGCTCGACGAGATCAACGCGCGCATGCGCGCCGCCGGCCGCGAGGCGCTGCCGATGGACCGCTTCCGCCCGAACTTGGTGGTCGCGGGCACCGATCCGTTCGAGGAGGACTACACCGAATCGCTGCGCGCCGGCGACGTCGTGCTCAAGCCGGTAAAACCCTGCGCGCGCTGCCCGATTCCCGCGGTCGACCAGGCCACCGGCATCCCCGGCCCCGATCCGCTCGACATCCTGCAATCCTGGCGCGCCAAGGCCATACTCGACGGCGCGGTCTGCGTCGGCATGAACTGCATCGTGTTCGAGGGCGCCGGCGGCGTGCTGCGGGTTGGCCAGGAGCTGGACATCGCTTTGTCGTTTTAAGGCAGCGTCAAGGGCGCCTCCTGGCCGGGAAAGCCCTGTTTTCGTTCCCAAGCCGGGCCGTATCGCGTAAGGTAACGGGTATTGCTGAAAGGAATGTCATGCACCAGCCGGACGCGACGTCGCGCGACCTGATTGCCGAAAACGAAGCCCTGCGCGCGCACATGGCTTACCTGATCGACCAGGCCCAGCGCAACCACGACATCATGTGCCGGCACCAGGCGTTCGACCTCGAGATCGTCGGCGCCTCGACCTTCCAGGAGCTGGTCGGCACCATCTTCCGCATGCTGCCGGTCATTTCCGAACTCGACGCGGTGACCCTGTCGCTGGTCGACGCCGACGCCGATATCTACACCGTCATGCACAAGCTGGGCGTGGACTTCGAACCGCTGCCCGACCTGCTGTTCTGCGAGCACGCGGTCGAACTCGGCTTCGAGACGGCCGACGGCAGCAAGCCGCACCCGCGCCTGGGCGGTTTTGACGCGGCCGCGCACGGCCCGCGGTTCCCGCACGCGCCCGCCGGCCTGAAGAGCGTGGCGCTGGTGCCGCTGCTGCGCAACAAGCGCCTGATCGGCAGCCTGAACCTGGGCAGCCGCGATTCCCGCCGCTTCACGCCGGCCATGGCGACCGATTTCATCGAGCACATGGCCTCGATCATCGCGATCTGCCTCGAGAACGTGATCAGCAACGAGATGCTCAAGTACATCGGCCTGACCGATGCGTTGACGGGCGTCTACAACCGCCGCTACATCGACCGCCGCCTGCTGGAAGAAATCGCGCGCGCGCGGCGCCAGGGCGGCCGGATTTCCGTCATGTTCATCGACGTCGATCATTTCAAGCAGGTGAACGACAGGGTCGGCCACCAGGCCGGCGACGAGGTGCTGCGCGAAGTGGCCGGCCGCATCAAGAACGAGCTGCGCCTGTCGGACGCGCTGGCGCGCTTCGGCGGCGAAGAATTCGTGGTGCTGCTGGTCGACGCCGACCTGCCGGCCGCCGCCATCGTGGCCGACCGCATCCGCGCCGGCGTGGCGCGCCTTCCGGTCGACCTGGCGGACGGCCAGTTCCTGGAAGTGTCGGTGTCGATCGGCGTCGCCACGCTCGACGACGCCACCCGCGAGCAGCCGATCGAGAACGTGGCCCAGCAACTGGTGGCGCAGGCCGATAGCGCGCTGTACCAGGCGAAGGAAGCGGGGCGCAACCGGGTGGTGCTGGCAGGCTGAAATAAAATTTCATCAGCTTGCTGCTAGTGAAATATTCTTTCACATAGGGTGGACACTCGTGCCCACGCGGTACCCGGTATGCCTGTCGCTCATTAACGCGCAGCGAACGAAACCGGCTGCCCATCGGTTATCCATGCAGTTTGCTTTGCGGCTTGGAGCAGTACGACCGCGTGGGCTCAAGAGCCCACCCTACGGATGGCGGCATCCGCAAGTAACGTAGGGTGGGGACTTGTCCCCACCTTTTCGGTCATTTGCGCACCACGACTCGTGCTAACATCGTGTCGATCAGTTACCGAGAATCAACATGACTTTCGACGAGCGCCGCCAGCGCGCCATTGCCGTCCTTAACCGGCACGGCATTCCCCAGCACACCTCTGAACCGGTCCAATTGCGCCTGTTCCGCAAGCTCGGCATGCAGGTGCGCCCGCTGCATTTCGAATCGTTCTGGCGCACGGCCTTCGTTCATGCGGTCTGGTTCGCTCCCCTCTGGGCTATCGTCATGTGGATCTTCCGCTGGCGCACGGACGGAACCCATCCCGCCATGGCGTTGCTGGGCGCCGTGATCTGCGGCCTTTGCTATGGCCTGGCGATGGCCGGCGTCTACGCCTGGAGCAAGAAGAAATATAAGCTGCCGAGCTGGGAATCGCTGGGTTCCTGACCCTACAGCAAACGCCCTTCGGCCCGCGTCACCGCATCGGCCGAGCCGCGCAAGACCACCACGTCGGCCGCGCGCAGCACCGTCCCGTCCTCCGGCTCCACCCGCATGCGCGCGCGCCGGATGCCGGTCACCTCGGCTCCCAGTTCGTCCAGCCCGAGTTCGTCGAGGCGGCGCCCGACCGCCTGCGCGTCCTCGCGCAGCACCACCGAATGCAGGCGCACGTACATGTGTTCGGAGTCGTCGCTGATGTCGTTGGCGCCGTGGAAGTAGCCGCGCAGGGCGGCGTAGCGCTCGTCGCGCGCGCTCTGCACGCGGTGCACCACGCGCCGCAGCGGCACCCCGACCACCACCAGCGCGTGCGACGCCAGCATCAGGCTGCTTTCCAGCGCTTCCGGCACCACCTCGGTGGCGCCGGCCTGGCGCAGGACCTCCAGGTCGCTGTCGTCGTGGCTGCGCACGATCACCGGCAGCGTCGGCGCCAGCTCGTGCACCAGGTGCAGCACCTTCAGCGCCGCGCGGGTGTCGGCAAAGGTGATCACCAAGGCGCTGGCGCGGTTGATGCCGGCCGCGATCAGGGCTTCGCGCCGGCCGGCGTCGCCATACGAGACGTTCGAGCCGGCCGCCTGCGCTTCCTGCACCCGCTCGGGGTCGAGGTCGAGCGCATGCCAGGGCAGCTTCTCGTCCGACAGCAAGGTCGCCACGCTCTGGCCGCTGCGCCCGAAGCCGGCGATGATCACGTGCTGTTGCGCGGCCATCGTGCGGCTGGCCAGTTGCGTCAGCTGCAGCGACTGCATCATCCATTCGTTGGCCGCGATCTTCATCACGATCCGGTCCGACTTGGCGATGACAAAAGGCGCGACCAGCATCGACAGCACCATCGAGGCCAGCACCAGCTGCATCAGGAAGGGATCGATCAGCTTCGAGCCGGAGGCCAGGTTGAGCAGCACGAAACCGAATTCGCCGGCCTGCGCCAGGGCCAGGCCGGTGCGCATCGAGACGCCATCGGTGGAGCCGAAGGCTTTCGCCAGCAGCGCGATCAGCGCGAACTTCAGCAGCACCGGCACCACCAATAACAGCAGCACCAGCCACCAGTGCTCGAGCACCATGCGCAGGTTGAGCAGCATGCCGATGGTGATGAAGAACAGGCCGAGCAGCACGTCGCGGAAGGGCTTGATGTCTTCTTCGACCTGGTGCTTGAACTGGGTTTCGGAAATGAGCATGCCGGCGACAAACGCCCCCAGCGCCAGCGACAGGCCGGCGCGCTCGGTGATCCAGGCCGCGCCCAGCGTCACCAGCAGCAGGTTGAGCATGAACAGCTCCTGCGAGCGGCGCTTGGCGACCAGGGTGAACCAGTTGCGCATCAGCTTCTGGCCGAAGAACAGCAGCAGCGCCAGCACCGCGGCCGCCTTCACGGCGGCCCAGGCCAGGGTCACGGCCAGGTCTTCGGGATCGCGCGCCAGGGAGGGAATCAGGATCAGCAGCGGCACCACGGCCAGGTCCTGGAACAGCAGGATGCCGATGATGCGCCGTCCGTGTTCGCTTTCCAGCTCCAGCCGCTCGGTGAGCAGTTTCACCACGATGGCGGTGGAGGACATGGCGAGCGCCCCGCCGAGCGCGAACGCGGCCTGCCAGCTCACCTTCAGGGCCGGGATCCACATCGACAGCAGCAGCGCCCCGGCGACCGCGGCGACGATGGTCAGCACCACCTGGGCCAGCCCGAGGCCGAACACGATGCGGCGCATGGCGCGCAGCTGGGCCAGCGAGAATTCCAGCCCGATCGAGAACATCAGGAACACGACGCCGAATTCGGCCAGCGCGTGGGTGGAGGCGGTATCCGAGGCCAGGCCCAGCGCGTGCGGGCCGATCAGCACACCGACGGCCAGGTAGCCCAGCATCGGCGGCAGGTGCAGGCTGCGGAAGGCGACCACGCCCAGCACCGCACTGCCGAGCAGGAGAAGAGTCAGTTCGAGTCCGGATGCCATTCGTTCGTTTCTTTTACGCGCAGTGAGCGTTCGCAGTGAGCGTTGTTTAATACGTCTGGCAAGTTTTTTGCTTTCGCAATTCGTTTATACTTCCGGGATGAGTGTAACCGATGAAAAAACAATGCAGAACAGTTTTGACGAGAACCAGTCCCGCCGCGTGATGGAACTGGCGCGCGAGACCCTCGCGATCGAAGCCGACGCGGTCAAGGCCTTGCACGACCGCCTCGGCGTGGACGATTCCATCGTGCGCGCGGTGGCCACGCTGTACGCCTGCACCGGCCGCGTCGTGGTCTCGGGCATGGGCAAGTCCGGCCATATCGCGCGCAAGATCGCCGCCACCCTGGCCTCGACCGGCACCCCGGCGATGTTCGTGCATCCGGGCGAAGCCGCCCACGGCGACCTGGGCATGGTCACCGCCCAGGACGTGTTCATCGCGATCTCGAACTCCGGCGAATCGTCGGAACTGATGGATATCCTCCCGGTCGTCAAGCGCATGGGCACGCCCCTGATCGCGATGACCGGCAAGCCCCAATCGCGCCTGGCGCTGTTGTCCGACGTGCACCTCGACATCTCGGTATCCAAGGAAGCCTGCCCGATGAACCTGGCGCCGACCGCCAGCACCACCGTCACCCTGGCCCTGGGCGACGCCCTGGCCGTGGCGCTGCTCGACGCGCGCGGCTTCCGCGAGGAAGACTTCGCGCGCTCGCACCCGGGCGGCGCCCTTGGCCGGCGCCTGCTGACCCACGTGCGCGACGTGATGCGCAGCGGCGAGGCGGTGCCGTCGGTCACGCCCGAGACGCCGCTGGCGCGGGCCCTGCTGGAAGTGAGCCAGAAGGGCATGGGCATGACCGCCGTGGTCGATGCGGACCGGCGCCCGATCGGCGTGTTCACCGACGGCGACTTGCGCCGCCTGATCGAGCGCGTGCAGGACTTCTCGAACATCAGCATTCGCGACGTCATGCACCTGGACCCGCGCACCGTGCATCCCGAGCAGCTGGCGGTCGACGCGGTGGCGATCATGGAAGAATTCCGCATCAACCAGATGCTGGTGGTCGACCTGGACGGCAAGCTGGTCGGCGCCCTGCACATCCACGACCTGACCCGCGCAAAGGTAATCTGATGAGTAGCGTGATCACCGCACTGGAACACATGCAGCGCGCCGCGCGCGTGAAAGTGATGATCTTCGACGTCGACGGCATCCTGACCGACGGCAGCCTGACCTACGGACCGGACGGCGAGGTCACCAAGACCTTCTTCGTCCTCGACGGCCTGGGCATCCAGCTGCTGCAGAAGACCGGCGTGCAGACCGCCATCATCAGCGCGCGCAAGTCGCCGATCGTCAACGCCCGCGCCAGGGACCTGGGCATCAACCACGTCTGGCAGGGCTTCCACGACAAGCGCGTCGCCTTTGCCGAGCTGCTGGCGCAGACCGGCGTGACGGCCGAGGAGTGCGGCTACATCGGCGACGACGTGATCGACCTGCCCTTGCTGACCAGGGTCGGCTTCGCCGTCACCGTGCCCACTGGCCACCCGGACGTGCAGTACCGCGCCCATTACGTGACCAAGGCGCCGGGCGGGCGCGGCGCCGTGCGCGAAGTGTGCGACATGGTGATGCGCGCCCAGGGCACCTACGAACAGGCGCTGGCGCCGTACTTCGGGTAACGAGCCATGGCGACCCTCGTCAACCGCCGGACCTCGCACCGCTGGAAGCTGCTGGCGCTGATGCTCACGGCCGTGTTCTTCGCTTTCGGCAGCTTCTGGCTGCTGCAGGCCCTGCAATCGGAAGACGCGGACAATCTCGGCAATGCCGGGAACGAGCCCGACTACATCGTCGAGAATTTCAGCGTGGTGCGCATGACCGAGAGCGGCCAGCCGCGCTACCTGCTGTCGGGCGAGCGCCTGGCCCATCATCCGCTGAACGATGTCTCGGAGGTGAGCAAGCCGGTGGTCGAGAGCATGGCGCCGGGGCGTCCGCGCATGACCATGCACGCCGACCGCGCCCAGATCCACCACCAGGAAAACCGGATCGAGCTGATCGACAACGTCGACATCGTGCGCCCGGCCACGCCGGCATCGGAAGGGATGCGCGCGCGCACCAGTGCGCTGACCGTGCTGGCCGACGAGGAGATCGTCAAGACCGACCGTCCGGTGCGGATGGAGCTCGGCGCGTCGACCGTGAACAGCGTCGGCCTGGTGGCCGAGAACCCGACCCAGAAGCTGCAACTCGGCCGCGGCCAGATCGTCTATCCGCCGCGCCAGCGCTGACCTACACAACACAAGGAACGAGCACCCAACATGAAAAAAATCCTCGCTGCCGCCGTCCTCACGCTGCTGTCGCTGTCCGCTTCGGCCGAACGCGCCGACTCGCTCAAGCAGGCTGTCGTCAACTTCGATTCGCTCGACATCGACGAGGTGACCCAGACCCGCATCCTGACCGGTAACGTGGTCCTCACGCGCGGCACGCTCACCATGAAGTCGGACCGCGCGCTGGTCAAGGAAACGCCGGAAGGCTACATGAGCGTCACCCTGACCTCGGGCCCCGGACGCGTCGCGACCTTCCGCCAGAAGCGCGACGGCGCCGGCGACATGTGGGTCGAGGGCCAGGCCGAGCGCATCGAGTACGACGAGCGCCAGGAACTGGTGAAGCTGTTCTCGAAAGCCGTCGTCAAGGAACTGGAAAACGGCCGCCTGACCAATGAACTGAACGGCGCCTACATCTCCTACGACAACCGCCGCGAAGTGGCCGCCGTGCGCAACGACGCGAGCGGCGAAAGCAAGGTCGGCGGCGGCCGCGGCACCCTGATCATCGCGCCGCGCCGCACCGGACCGGCGCCAGCGGCAGCACCCGCAGGAAAGTAAACATGAAAGATGCAAGCACGAGCAGCACCCTGGTGGTCCGGGGGCTGCAGAAAAGTTACGGCAAGCGCCTGGTGGTGCGCGACGTGTCGCTGGAAGTGGGCTGCGGCGAAGTCGTCGGCCTGCTCGGCCCGAACGGCGCCGGCAAGACCACGTCCTTCTACATGATCGTCGGCCTGGTGCCGTCGGACGCCGGGTCGATCGAGATCAACGGCACCGACATCTCCAGCCTGCCGATCCACCGGCGCGCGGTGCTGGGCCTGTCCTACCTGCCGCAGGAAGCTTCGGTGTTCCGCAAGCTCACCGTCGAGGACAACATCCGCGCCGTGCTGGAGCTGCAGCGCAACGACGACGGCAAGCCGCTCTCGAAGGACGCGATCAACGAGCGCCTCGATTCGCTGCTGGCCGAACTCCAGATCGAGAAGCTGCGCGAGAACCCGGCGCTGTCGCTGTCGGGCGGCGAGCGCCGCCGCGTCGAGATCGCGCGCGCGCTGGCCACCAATCCGCGCTTCGTGCTGCTCGACGAACCCTTCGCCGGGGTCGACCCGATCGCGGTGATCGAGATCCAGCGCATCGTGCGCTTCCTGAAGGAGCGCGGCATCGGCGTCCTGATCACCGACCACAACGTACGCGAGACGCTCGGCATCTGCGACCGCGCCTACATCATCAACCAGGGCGCCGTGCTGGCCTCGGGCCGCCCTGACGACATCATCGCCGACGAATCGGTGCGCCGCGTCTACCTGGGCGAGCACTTCCGCATGTAGCAATCGTAGCAATCACGAAGCGACAACCTGGCAGCAACAAGCGATGAAACAATCCCTGCAACTCCGGACTTCGCAGCACCTGGCGCTCACCCCGCAGCTTCAGCAATCGATCCGCCTGCTGCAGTTGTCGACGCTGGAACTGCACCAGGAAATCGAACAGATCCTGTCCGACAATCCCTTGCTCGAACGGCTCGACGATCCGCTCGACCACTCGGTGCGCCTGCTCGCCGACGGCGCCATCAACAGTGCGCCCGGCAGCGGCGAGGCGCCGGCCGCGCCCGGCGCGGAAGAGGGGGCCGCGAACGGCGAAGCGGTGGACGGTTTCGACGCCGCGGGCGCCGATGGCGAGCGCGATGCCGACCGCGGCGATGGCGACTGGGGCGAACCCGGACGTGGCGCCGGCAACGGCGAGGACGAGGATGGCCGCCCGCAGCTGGAAGCGGCCGGCGTCACGCTGCGCGAGCACCTGTCGGAACAGGTGCGGGTGACGGGACTGGGCATGCGCGACCGCGCGCTGGCCGAACTGGTGATCGACGCCATCGACGACAACGGCTACCTGGAAGAGCAGTTGGATGAGATCCACGCGCGCCTGCCCGAGGAGCTCGAGGTCGAGATGGACGAGCTGCGCTGCGCGCTGGCGCTGGTGCAAAGCCTCGATCCGGTGGGCGTGGGTGCGCGCAGCGCCGCCGAATGCCTGGCGCTGCAGATCCGCGCCATGCCTGGCGTGCCGCTGGTGACGCGGCGCATGGCCCTCAAGATCGTCGAGGGATATCTCACCTGGTTCGCGCAGCGCGAATTCAACAAACTGAAAAAGGCGCTCGACTGCGACGACGAAGACCTGCGCGAAGCCCAGGCTGTGATCCGCCAGTGCAATCCGCATCCCGGCGCGGCCTTCGCCTCGAGCACCTCGGACTACGTGGTTCCGGACGTAATTGTCCGGAAAACGAAGAACGGCTGGGGCGTGATGCTGAACCAGGACGTGATGCCGCGCCTGCGCGTGAACAACATGTACGCGGCCCTGCTCAAGCAGGGCAAGGGCGAAAGCCAGATGAGCGCGCAGCTGCAGGAAGCGAAGTGGCTGATCAAGAACATGCGCCAGCGCTTCGACACGATCCTGCGTGTATCGCAGGCAATCGTTGAGCGTCAGCGGAACTTTTTCAGCCATGGCGCGGTTGCCATGCGGCCCCTTGTGCTTCGTGAGATAGCTGATACACTAGGACTACACGAGAGCACAATTTCTCGTGTCACAACTCAGAAATTCATGCTGACCCCGCACGGCATGTTTGAGTTGAAGTATTTCTTCGGAAGCCACGTCGCCACCGAAGCGGGGGGCGAAGCGTCTTCGACGGCGATCCGGGCTCTCATCGCGCAACTGACAGGAGCAGAAGACCCCAAGAACCC
This sequence comes from Massilia haematophila, assembly GCF_042647645.1. Taxonomy (NCBI): domain Bacteria; kingdom Pseudomonadati; phylum Pseudomonadota; class Betaproteobacteria; order Burkholderiales; family Oxalobacteraceae; genus Massilia; species Massilia haematophila. Next base: position 4,772,545 of record NZ_JBHRVV010000001.1, read on the forward strand.
ATTATCCGATAGCAAGATCGCGGAAATGCTCGGTGAACAAGGAATGGTCATCGCACGCCGCACGGTTGCCAAGTACCGTGAAGCACTGAAAATTCCTCCCGTTAGTCTCCGCAAATCCTTGTAACGGCGGCACCCTCGCGCTTCCTTGTGGCGCGGCGCGGCAGCCGCCACATCTTCAAAGGAGTGTGTATGAATCTCACCATCAGCGGTCACCACCTCGACGTAACCCCCGCCATCCGTGAATACGTACAGAACAAGCTCGAACGCATTACCCGCCATTTCGATCAAGTGATCGACTCCCACGTGATCCTCGCGATCGACAATCTCACCGAAAAAGACAAAAGGCAGAAAGCCGAGATTAATGTGCGCATGTCCGGCAAGACCGTGCACGTGGAAAGCGTTGCGCAAGACCTGTACGCGGCGATCGACCTGTTGATGGACAGGCTGGATCGGCAGGTGATGAAATACAAAACCATCCTGCAGAATCATAGTCACGAGGCGCTCAAGCGCCGCCCTGAAGGCGGAGAGGCAGCCGTCGCCTGACAGGCCGGCAAGCACCGTCTGAACGAGGGCGCCCATGGCGCCCTTTTCATTTCCGGCATGTTCATTTCTTGCCGCGCCGTCAATACCCCAGTTGTCTCGTCCTTCGGTAGAATGCGTGTTTTTTCTACCACGGACCGACCATGACCGACTTCGTCCTGACCCGCGTTGCCAACGGCACCGGCACGATCACCCTCGACCGTCCGAAAGCATTGAACTCGTTATCGCTCGACATGGTGCGGCGCCTGACCGAGGTGCTGCTGGCCTGGCGCGACGACAGCAGGGTCGACGCGGTCGTGATCACCAGCAGCAGCGAAAAAGCCCTGTGCGCGGGCGGCGACATCCGCTTCTTCCACGAAGCCGGCCACGCCACGCCGATGGGCGGTAGCGCGCTGCTCGAGGATTTCTTCACCGAAGAATACGCCCTGAATCACCTGATTCACTTCTATCCGAAGCCTTATATCTCGGTCATGGACGGCGTCGTGATGGGCGGCGGCATGGGCATCGCCCAGGGCGGCCCGGACACCGGACTGCGCATCGTGACCGACCGCACCAAGATGGCCATGCCGGAAGTGAACATCGGCCTGTTCCCGGACGTCGGCGGCAGCCATTTCCTGTCGCATGCGCCTGGCCAGCTGGGCAACTACCTCGGTCTCACCGGCCTGACCATCGGCGCTGCGGATGCCTTGTATGTCGGCCTGGCGGACGTGCACGTCCCCGGCGCTCAGCTGGGCGCGTTGACGGCCTTGATCGCGTCGACGCCCGGCGCGCAACTGGTCGACGCAATCCGTGGATTCGCGGCCGGCTTCGCGAGTGAAGTGGGGCCCAGCCAACTACAGGCCCAGCGCGCCGCGATCGACGCCCACTTCGGCGCGGCGTCCGTTGCCGCGATCATGGCATCGCTCTCGCGCGACGAAAACCCGTTCGCCCAGAAGGCTTTGGCCGCGATGCGCCAGCGCTCGCCGCTGATGATGTGCGTGACCCGCGAGATGCTGGTGCGCGGCGCCGCGATGGATGTCGCCGACTGCCTGCGCATGGAACGCTCGCTGGTACGCCGCAATTTCGAGCACGGCGAAGTCCTGGAGGGCGTGCGCGCGTTGGTGATCGACAAGGACAATGCGCCGCAGTGGAATCCGGCCACGCTGGAGGAGGTGACGCCGGAGATGGTGGGGCGCTTTTTCGAGCCGGTATGGCCGGCGCATGCGCATCCGCTGCGGCACTTGGATTGAGTTGAGCGGTCGACCTTATGCGCAGGCTCAGGAAGTTGGCAAGCGAGCTCGTTGAAGACGGAACACAGTAAAGAAAAAGGGGAGCGTTGTCGCTCCCCTTGTCATTAGTAGTGATAGCGGCACGAAATGATGACTAACTCCTCATCGATGACGGTGTAAACCAAACGGTTTGTCTCATCGATTCGCCTCGACCAGCAGCCACTCAGGCTGTGCTTCAAGGGCTCGGGTTTCCCGATTCCCCGGAAGGGGTCCCTCTGGGAATCTTTAATCAGATCGTTAATGCGCTTCAGCGTCTTCTTGTCTTGTGTTTGCCAATAGATGTAGCTGTTCCAGGCTTCATCCGTGAACTTCAGGTTGCGCATGTTGCGGATCCTCGGCTTCAGGGGTTTCGATTAACTCCCGATGCTGCGCTTGACCTGCGCGGGCCTGAGCTAGTGACTTCGCAAGGTGAGCCGCGTTGCTCGGCGAACTCAACAAGTGAACAGTCTCCATGAGGCTGCTGTAGTGATCGAAAGACATGACTACTGCATCAGGCGCATCGCGGCGCGAAATGACGGTCACATCGGCATCTTCCACCACTTGGTCGATAACAGTCCGAAGACTGTTGCGAGCATCGGAAAAGTTGATGATTCTCATGTGGCACTCCATTGCATCAATACTGCTTAGTAGTCGTAGTAGTCGTAGTAGTCGTAATCGCCGATGTCGTAGTAAGCGTTGTAGTCAGTTCGTAGTCGTAGGTGTCAGCGTAAGTGTTGTCGTCAGTATGGGTAGCAGCAGTATCGATCAAAACTTGTACAGTAGATCGTACAAGTCGTAGTATAGCGAAAAAAGCGTGGACAGCAAGCGTCGTATCGCTTTCTATGTGCGTGATCGGGCGGGAGTGTTGCGATACAACTGTTTAGAGATGTGGCTGGACAGCAGCTATAGCAATACGGCCTGGCGTCTGCTGACCAATCAGACGTGGCTGACCGTTACCTGGGACTTGGCGCTGGCCATACGCTATACGGCGGGGGAGAATTGGGCGAAGAGTGATAGAAGAGTGGGTCCAGTTTTCCTGAACCCCTACGATATCGAACTCAATGCTGAGAAGAGCCTTTTGCCACTTTCGTCGCGCGAGTGCTCCTGACATGCCACCGAAGCACGCTTACGACTGCTCGCGATGCCTTAACACCACGCGCTCGGTCTCGCCGAAATACGCGGCCAGGCGCTCGGCCATGTACACCGAGCGATGCTGCCCGCCGGTGCAGCCGACGGCCACCGTCAGGTAGCTGCGGTTGTCGGTCTTGAACGACGGCAGCCACTTTTCGACGAACTTGCGGATGTCTTCCAGCATCTCGGCGGCGCTCGGCTGGGCGTCGAGGAAGGCGATCACCGGGGCGTCCTTGCCGGTCAGCGGGCGCAGTGACAGGTCGTAGTAGGGATTCGGGATGGCACGCACGTCGAACACGAAATCGGCGTCGAGCGGCACGCCGACCTTGAAGGCGAAGGATTCGAAGAACAGGGTCAGCGGCGCGTGTTTCACTTCCGCCAGCTCCTTGATCCAGGCGCGCAGTTTATTCGCCGAGGCTTCCGAGGTGTCGATCACGTGGCCCAGTTGCTCGATCGGCGCCAGGCGCTCGCGCTCCTCGGCGATGCATTCGATCAGGGTACGGCGCGAGGCCGGGTTTTCGCCGGGCCGCAGCTGGTGCGACAGCGGGTGGCTGCGGCGCGTTTCGGAAAAGCGCGCGACCAGCGAATGGGTGCTCGAGGTCAGGAACATGACCTTGAGCTCGTGGCCTTCTTCTTTCAGCGCACGGATGTTGATCGGCAATTCGACCAGCGACTCGGCGCTGCGCGCATCGACCGCCACCGCCAGCTTGGCGGTCTGCTGGGCGTCGACGGTCTTGACCAGGTGCGGCAGCAGGGCCGGCGGCAGGTTGTCGACGCAGTAGTAGCCCGCGTCTTCGAGGACGTTCAGGGCAACCGATTTGCCCGAGCCGGAGATGCCGGTAATGAGTACGATGTGCATGGCCCGATGATACCGCAACAGTAAGTCCTTGTCGCCGCCGGGCCGGCAAAATCTCGCTTGATGGACGTACATACCGGCAAATCGCGCGAGTTACCGCAGAAGAGAGCGGCGGGAATCAGTCTCCGCTCATCGCTTGGCGTTGGTGTAGCAGGGAATTCGCGGAGCATGCTCCGCGCCTGCGGAACGGTCTGCCCTTGCAAGGGCAGACTCCTTGGCAACACTCAGTCTCCGCTCATCGCTTGTCGTTGCCGCTCCATGAATTCCTGCAGCGTATCGATGCCGCGCAGCTGCAGGATGGTATTGCGCACCGCGGCCTCGAGCAGGACCGCGATGTTGCGGCCGGCCGCGACCGGAATCACGACCTTGCGGATCGGCAGGCCCAGCACTTCCTCGGTCGGGAAGTGGAAGGGCAGGCGCTCGACTTCCTCGTCGAGCACGCCGCGCTTGACCAGGTGGACGATGAGTTTCAGGCGCATCTTGCGGCGCACGGCGGTCTCGCCGAAGATCGCCTTGATGTCCAGCAGGCCCAGGCCGCGCACTTCCAGCAGGTTCTGCAGCAGCGGCGGGCAGCGGCCCTCGATCATGTTCGGCGCGATGCGCGAGAACTCGACCGCGTCGTCGGCGACCAGGCCGTGCGAGCGCGAGATCAGTTCCAGGCCGAGCTCGCTCTTGCCGAGGCCCGAGTCGCCGGTGATCAGCACGCCCACGCCCAGCACGTCCATGAAGACGCCGTGCATGATGACGCGTTGCGCCAGTTTCTTGGACAGGTAGACGCGCAGGAAGTCGATCACCTGGGCCGCCGGCAGCGGGGTGGAGAACAGCGGGATGTTCTGCTCGTCGCAGATGGCGAGGATGTCGGGCGGGGTTTCCAGGCCCTGCGCGATGATCAGGGCAGGCGGGCCGCCGCCGATCAGCTCGCCGATCACGTGGGTGCGCGAGCTCGATTTCAGGCGGTGGTAGTAGTTCAGTTCCTGGTGCCCGAACACCTGGATCCGGCCCGGGTGGATCAGGTTCAGGTGGCCGACCTGGTCGGCGGCCGAGGCGACGTCGCCGGAGATCAGGCGCTCGCCGCCGGGAAAGCCGGCGAACCAGCCGAGTTGCAGGCTGTCGCGGTTATCGTCGTACAGCCTTTGGATGGTGAGCGGAGTCTGCAGCATGGCACGCGGTCCTGGGGGAATGAACCCCCCAGTTTAACCCAAGGCCTGCAAGCTGGGTTGCCAGTTGATAATACGTTCGTGCACCGAGCGCGGATCCGGGTCGGTGGCCAGCGCATTGCGGATCGCCTCGTCCGAGAACAGCTCGGCGATCTCGGACAGGATTTCCAGGTGCTGCTGGGTCACGTGGTCCGGGATCAGGAGGAAGAACAGCAGGCTGACCGGGCGGCCGTCCGGCGACTCGAAGGGAATCGGCGAGGACAGGCGGACAAAGGCCGCGATCGGGTTCTTCAAGCTCTTGCTGCCCTTGATGCGCCCGTGCGGGACGGCGACGCCATGGCCCAGGCCGGTGGAGCCGAGGCGCTCGCGTGCGAACAGGTTGTCCGTCACGGTCGAGCGCGCGATACCGCAGTTGTTCTCGAAAATGAGTCCCGCCTGTTCGAAGGCGCGCTTCTTGCTCGACACTTCGATGTCGAGCTGGACGTTTTCGAGCGAGAGGATTTTGCTAAGATTGGTCATAACACGCTTTTGGATGGTGCGGCGGACTTGCGGAGCAGAATTATAGGCCGGTTCCGTTGGCCTGACATTCGATTTCGCGTCGGTATCCTACCCCTGTCACGGACCGGTTTCGAGCCCTTATCGCGTCTTGCGCGAAGCAGTATTTGCGCTTTCGCAAGGTCCAACGCAATTTCCGCTACGAAAAACTCGATCCCCTGGGCGAAACTGGGGCTGGAATCCCGTTTCGCCGTCTTTTCCTCGTATTTGGGGACGCTTTCCGAAAACCGGAGATCCCAAACGATTGTTGTTTTTTCGTCAGTAACTGTGGCTTGAAAGGCACACTGTATTACTGGCGCGCGCCGCGCAGGTTATGCGGGCGGCCGGTGCTGAAGTTGGCGCGCCAGGGATTGATGTCGAGGCCGCCGCGACGGGTATAACGCGCATAGACCGCGAGCTGGCTCGGTTTGCACTGGCGCAGGATGTCCATGAAGATGCGTTCGACACATTGTTCATGGAATTCGTTGTGCTCGCGGAATCCGATCAGGTAGCGCAGCAGGCCTTCCTGGTCGATCTGCGGACCGGCGTAGCGGATCTGCACGCTGCCCCAGTCCGGCTGGCCGGTGACCAGGCAGTTCGACTTGAGCAGGTTCGACACCAGCGTTTCCTCGACCGGGGCTTCGTCGAAGTTCGCGCTCAGGAGTTCGGGCGCCGGCGTGTAGGCATCGATGTCGATGTCCAGGCGGTCGAGCGACAGGCCCTCGAGTTCGCCCATTTTCAGCTTGCCGAAGTTGTCCGGCTCGGTCAGCGTGACGTGGACCGGCGCGCCGAAGGCGTTCGACAGGTCCTCGCGCAGCAGCGCCAGCAGGGCGTCGGTGTTCGCCAGGCGGGTCTGGTTGAAGGAGTTCAAATACAGCTTGAACGACTTCGACTCGACGATGTTCGGCGAATCGGCCGGGGCGCTGATGGTGGCGATCGCCACCTGCGGCTTGCCGCGCATGTTCAGCCACGACAATTCATAGGCATTCCAGATGTCCACGCCGAAGAAGGGTAACGTTCCCTTGATCGCCAGCTCGTCGCGCTTTTGCTGGCGCGCGATCGGGAACAGCAGCTCGGGAGCGTACTGGGTCTGGTAAGCGGAGGTTTTGCCGAGTGGCGATTGATCGGGAGTATTGTTCATGATCTGGTCTCGATGAGTTGGCGCTGCGCACTATCTCTTGATGCATGCGCGGTCGGATGCCGGACCGGTGCGGCAAAGCCGCGTATCGTACACCTTTCTGCGGATGGGTGGGCGTTTCGGTGGGATGGGGTGGGCGGGGGGATTGCGAGGGAATGTGGGGCTGTTGCCTGAACCGTTATTGGTTCGCATGATCCGCGTGGGCACAAGTGCCCACCCTAATGTGATGGACTCCACCCTCCTGATATCGGCATCATTGTGCCAAGCGTGCCAGATTGGACTGGCAAGCTAAAACAAGAGGGGGAGTCACCATGAATGCTAGCGCAAAAGTGGTTGGTTTGGATATTGCGAAGGACGTGTTCTTCGCGGTCGGGCTCGATGGACACGGCAAGCGGGTGTTCAAGCGTAAGCTTTCTCGAGACCAGGTGCTTGCGCAGTTCGCGCAGATGGCCCCGGCGATGATTGGTATCGAAGCCTGCGCAGGTTCGCATTACTGGGCACGCAAGCTCGTGGAAATGGGGCACGACGCCAAACTGATTGCGGCCCAACACGTCAGGGCATATGTCACTGGTAACAAAAACGACATGAACGACGCTGCTGCAATTGCCGAGGCACGCTCGCGCGGTTCGACCAAGTATGTGCCGATCAATACGGCTGCACAGCAAGATTTACAGATGCTGCACCGCGCTCGCAGCGCCCTGATGACAGAACGGGTGGCGATGATCAACAGGATCCGGGCATTTGCCGGCGAATATGGCCGGGTATTTCCCAAGCGCGTGGAAAGATTGCGCGACGGACTGAAAGCATGGCTGAACGATCCGGACAATGGTTTGTCTGGTATGGCCCTGGAGACATTCCGGGAGCTCAAGGCCCAGCTGGACGACAAGGACGAGAGGATTCAGGCGTACGACCGACGTTTGAATCAGGCAGCCAGGTCGGAACTGGCGAAGAAACTGATGGAAGTGCCGGGTGTAGGGCCGTTGACGGCAACGGCAGTGCAGGCAACGATCGCCGATCCGCACCACTACAAGAGCGCGCGAGACTTTGCAGCGAATTTAGGCCTCGTGCCACGCGAGCATAGCAGTGGAGGCAAGCAGCGCTTGTATGGCATTACCTGCAGGGGCGACAGCTACCTGCGCACCCTGCTCATACACGGAGCGCGCAGTGCGCTGAGAACAGCAAGCGGCAAGCCCGACAAGCTGCTGCAATGGGCAACAAGGCTGGCAGAACGGCGCAGTTTCAACGTTGCCGCGACTGCGCTGGCCAACAAGATGGCCAGGGTGATCTGGGCGCTGATCGCGCACGGACGTCCTTATGTTCCGGCCTGGTCGAAAGACACGCCCAGGCCGGCCTGAAAAGACTGTCGAGTAACTCAGCAACAACAAGGAGCAATCGCCAAGTTTGCGACGAGAAGAACGAATGATGCCAACAGGTCGAACCGGCGTCGGGTGAATCCGTAAACTGTAGTGGCCATCAAGGCCGTCACCCTATGAGGATCCTGACGCGCGTATCACATCAGGGCCAGAGCACTGGAAACGCTCAACATACAGGCCGAATAGATACAAGCAAACTCTTCCTAACGGCAAAAATTCAATCTTCTTCTTGCAAATCGGGTGGAGTCCATAGATACGGTCACCGCCAACAGCGAGTTCATACGAAACCCGGATACGCAGCGTAACCTGTAGGGTGGGCTCTCGAGCCCACGCGGATCACGCACACCGCTAACGCCACAGGCAACAGCCCCACGTCCTCAGGCGCAGGAAAGCGCCCAGCCGATCACAGGAACAGCTTATAGACCGGATTCGCGCTCTCGTCCCAATACCGGTAGCCCAGCGTCGCCAGGAACTGCCTGAACTCGTCCATTTCTTCGGCGGGCACTTGCAGGCCGACCAGGATGCGGCCGACGTCGCCGCCCTGGTTGCGGTAGTGGAACAGCGAGATGTTCCAGTTCGGCGCCATGCTGTCCAGGAAGCGCATCAGGGCGCCGGGGCGTTCGGGGAATTCGAAGCGGTACAGCAGCTCGTCGTGCGCCAGCGTGCTTTTGCCGCCGACCAGGTGGCGGATGTGCAGCTTGGCCAGTTCGTCGTGGGTCAGGTCGACGGTAGGAAAGTCGTGCTGTTCGAAGGTGCGCGCCAGCAGGCCGGATTCGCCGCGGCTGCCGACCTGCACGCCCACGAACACATGGGCCTGGCGCTCGTCGCTGATGCGGTAGTTGAACTCGGTGACGTTGCGCGGGCCGACCAGCGCGCAGAAGCGGCGGAAGCTGCCGCGCTGCTCGGGAATCGTCACCGCGAACACGGCCTCGCGCGACTCGCCCACCTCGGCCCGTTCGGCGACGAAGCGCAGGCGGTCGAAGTTCATGTTGGCGCCGCAGGCGACCGCCACCAGGGTCTCGTTCTTCACCGGCTGGCGGCTCATCTGCGAGCGCTCGACATAGGCCTTGGCGCCGGCCACGGCCAGCGCGCCGGCCGGCTCGAGGATGCTGCGGGTGTCCTGGAACACGTCCTGGATCGCGGCGCAGATGGCGTCGGTGTCGACCAGGATGATCTCGTCCACGACTTCCTTCGCCACCCGGAAGGTCTCTTCGCCGACCAGGCGCACCGCGGTGCCGTCCGAGAACAGGCCGACGTCGGGCAGGGTCACGCGCTCGCCCGCTTTCAGGCTCCTTGCCATCGCGTCCGAATCGATGGTCTGCACGCCGATGATCTTGATGTCGGGCCGCACCGCTTTCACATAGGCGCCGATGCCCGAGATCAGGCCGCCGCCGCCGATCGCGACAAAAATCGCGTGGATCGGACCCGAGTGCTGGCGCAGGATCTCCATCGCGATCGTGCCCTGGCCGGCGATGACGTCGGGGTCGTCGAAAGGGTGGACAAAGGTCAGCTTCTGTTCGCGCTCGAGCTGGATCGCGTGGTTGTAGGCGTCGGTGTACGAGTCGCCGTGCAGCACCACTTCGACCGCCGCGCCGCCGCGCGCCTTGACCGCCTCGATTTTTACTTGCGGGGTGGTGGTCGGCATCACGACCAGGGCGCGGCAGCCCAGGCGCGCGGCCGACAGGGCGACGCCCTGGGCGTGGTTGCCGGCCGAGGCGCAGATCACGCCGCGCTGCAGGGCCTCGGGCGAGAGGTGGGCCATCTTGTTGTAGGCGCCGCGCAGCTTGAAGCTGAACACGCTTTGCATGTCCTCGCGCTTGAAATAGATGCGGTTGGCGAAGCGCTGCGACAGCGTCGGCGCCAGTTCGAGCGGGGTTTCCTGGGCGACGTCGTAGACGCGGGCGGTCAGGATTTTCTTCAGGTAGTCGGTGGTCATGGTCGGAGGGGATGAATGAAAAAGCCAGTGTCCTGGTTCCGGTGACGCGAGACTGTATTTCCCTGGGCGGGTGGCCGAGGCGTGCAGCCGATACGAAGCGCTGGGTCGCAGGCTCGTCGTATCGTGTCGAAGCGATGGATTTTCCTCATTATAATGGACAGCTCCGACTTCACGTTCTCCCATGATTGAAACCGCCGTCCTCTGGCTGCTGAAAGTCCTCGCCGCTCCCACAGTCGGGCTCACGTCGGTCTTCGTCATCTCCTTCGTTTCCGCCACCCTGGTGCCGCTCGGCTCCGAGCCGGCCGTGTTCGCCGTCGTGAAGGCGAACGAGGCGATGTTCTGGCCGGCGATCCTGGTCGCCACCGTCGGCAACACCCTCGGCGGCGTGCTGAACTACGGGATCGGCTACCGGGCCAAGATCGCGTTTGCGAAAGAGCGCCAGAGCCGCTGGTTCGGCTGGCTGCGCCGCTTCGGGGCGAAAACCATGCTGCTGTCCTGGCTGCCGGGCATCGGCGACCCGCTGTGCTCGCTGGCGGGCTGGCTGCACCTGCCGTTCTGGCCGAGTGTGATGTACATGGCCATCGGCAAGCTCGCGCGCTATCTCACCATGACGGCGGCGCTGCTGTACATACCGGACGGGTTCTGGAAGCAGATCGGGGACATGGTCACGCAGGTTACCGGTTGATCCTGGTCGCGTTGCTTGCATACCCGATGCGATTCGGATGGGCTTGTTCGGCGGCACATTTTCGATGCCTGTAAGGCTGTCCATGCAAACGAAATTTGCATAGACAGGCTCTCGTGCATATTTTGTTGCTTGCCCCTTCCGCGGCAAATCCCGCCAACCCAGCGTTGTGCGCCGCAATAAGCTAGAATGATTGTCCTTCGGGCCAGTCCAAACCTCATCTCATCCATGAACGCCCCAGCACAAATCCACACCCTCCTCGCCGACAACGCGCCGGCACGCCTGCGCGAAATCCCCTACAACTACACCTCGTTCTCCGACCGCGAGATCGTGATCCGCCTACTGGGTGAGTCGTCGTGGAAGCTGCTCGACGAGCTGCGCGGCGCGCGCCAGACCGGGCGCTCGGCGCGCATGCTGTACGAGGTACTGGGCGACATCTGGGTGGTGCGCCGCAACCCCTACCTGCAGGACGACCTGCTCGACAACCCGAAGCGCCGCCAGAAGCTGATCGACGCGCTGCACCACCGCCTGGCCGAAGTCGAGAAGCGCCGGGTCACGTCCGATGCTACGGTGGACGCGGCCGAAGGCGATGCCGCAACCGCGGCCGCACGCAGCGCCGCCGTCGAGCAATTGCTGCAGGCTGCCCGTAAAGCCGTCGACGACTTCGGTCGCGAATTCCGCGACATGTACGACCTGCGCAAGCGCGCCCGCGCCGTGCTCGGCGCCTACACCGATAAACGCAACATCCGCTTCGACGGCATGCACCGCGTCTCGCACGTGACCGACGCCACCGACTGGCGCGTCGAATATCCCTTCCTGGTCCTGGTTCCGGACAGCGAGGAAGAGATGGCCGGCCTGGTGAAAGGCTGCATCGAACTCGGCTTGACCATCATCCCGCGCGGCGGCGGCACCGGTTATACCGGCGGCGCGATTCCCTTGAGCCCGATGTCGGCCGTGATCAACACCGAAAAGCTGATCGCCCTGGGCGAGGTCGAGATGACCCGCCTGCCGGGCGTGGACCGCGACTACGCGACCATCCACACCGGCGCCGGCGTGGTGACCCAGCGCGTCTCGCAGGCGGCCGAGAAGGCCGGCTTCGTGTTCGCGGTCGACCCGACCTCGGCCCACGCTTCCTGCATCGGCGGGAACATCGCCATGAACGCGGGCGGCAAGAAGGCCGTCCTGTGGGGCACGGCGCTCGACAACCTGGCGTCCTGGCGCATGGTCGACCCGAACGGCGACTGGCTGGAAGTCACGCGCATGGACCACAACCTGTCGAAGATCCACGACGCGCCGGTTGCCACCTTCAAGCTCGAATGGACGCATCCGGCCGTGAAGGGCGCACCGAAGGGCGTGCCGTTCCGCACCGAGACCCTTACCATCGAAGGCCGCAGGTTCCGCAAGGAGGGCCTGGGCAAGGACGTGACCGACAAGTTCCTGGCCGGCCTGCCGGGCATCCAGAAAGAGGGCACGGACGGCCTGATCACCTCGAGCCGCTGGATCCTGCACAAGATGCCGAAGTACACGCGCACCGTGGCGCTGGAATTCTTCGGCCAGGCGCGCGACGCGATCCCGTCGATCGTCGAGATCAAGGATTACCTCGACAGCCTGCCGAAGAGCGGCAAGCCCGAATTCGCCACCCTGCGCCTGGCGGGCCTGGAGCACCTGGACGAGCGCTACCTGCGCGCGGTCGGCTATGCCACCAAGTCCAAGCGCGGCACGCTGCCGAAGATGGCGTTATTTGGAGATATTGTTGGCGACGACGAGAACGCCGTCGCCATGGCGGCCTCGGAAGTGGTGCGCATCGCGAACACCCGCGTCGGCGAAGGTTTTATTGCCGTCAGCCCGGAAGCGCGCAAGAAATTCTGGCTCGACCGCGCCCGCACCGCGGCGATCGCGCGCCACACCAACGCCTTCAAGATCAACGAGGACGTCGTCATTCCGCTGAACCGGATGGGCGAGTACACCGACGGCATCGAGCGCATCAACGTCGAGCTGTCGATCAAGAACAAGCTGCAACTGGCCGAGCAGCTGCGCACTTATCTCTCGGGCGGCAACCTGCCGCTGGAGAAGAGCGACGACGCCACCGGCGACACGGTCGCGCGCGACGAGATCATGGGCGACCGCCCGCAGCAGGCGGTCGAACTCGTGGACAAGGTGGCCGCGCGCTGGACCTACGTGCTGGCCAACCTCGACCAGCCGCTGCGCGCCGTGCATCCCCAGCTCGACGAACTCGGCCTCGGTCAGCTGTCCGCCGTGATCGACCAGCGCATCGGCACCCAGCCGGATGCCACGCTGTTCGACGTGGTCCAGGACCACACGCTGCGCATCTCGTGGAAGAACGAACTGCGCGCGCCGCTGCGCCAGATCTTCAACGGCGCCGCCTACAAATGCATCCTCGACGAGTGCACCGCGATCCACAAGCGGGTGCTGCGCTCGCGCGTGTTCGTGGCGCTGCACATGCATGCCGGCGACGGCAACGTTCATACGAACCTGCCGGTGAACTCGGACGACTACGCGATGCTCCAGGATGCACACCAGGCGGTCGAGCGCATCATGCGGTTGGCGCGTTCGCTGGACGGCGTGATCTCGGGCGAACACGGCATCGGCATCACCAAGCTCGAATTCCTGACCGATGATGAGATCCAGGAGTTCCGCGATTACAAGCTGCGGATCGACCCGGAAGGCCGCTTCAACAAGGGCAAGCTGCTGAACCTGGAAGGCGCCCACGCCGACCTGCGCAATGCCTATACGCCGTCCTTCGGCCTGATGGGCCACGAGTCGCTGATCATGCAGCAGAGCGACATTGGCGAAATTGCCAACAGCATCAAGGACTGTCTGCGCTGCGGGAAGTGCAAGCCGGTCTGCACCACCCACGTGCCGCAGTCGAATTTGCTGTACTCGCCGCGCGACAAGATCCTGGCAACGTCGGCCCTGATCGAAGCCTTCCTCTACGAGGAGCAGACCCGCCGCGGCGTCTCGATCCGCCACTGGGAAGAATTCGAGGACGTCTCCGACCACTGCACCGTGTGCCACAAATGCGTGACCCCGTGCCCGGTCAACATCGACTTCGGCGACGTCTCGATGAACATGCGTAACCTGCTGCGCAAGATGGACAAGCGCAGCTTCAAGCCGGCCAACCGCGCGGCCATGTTCTTCCTGAACGCGACCGACCCGACGACGATTAACGCCACGCGCAAGGCGATGGTCGACTTCGGCTTCAAGGCCCAGCGCCTGGGTAACAGCCTCTTGAAAAGCCTGGCGAAGGACCAGACCAAGGCGCCGCCGCCGACCACCGGCAAGGCGCCGGTGCGCGAGCAGGTGATCCACTTCATCAACAAGAAAATGCCGGGCAATCTGCCGAAGAAGACGGCACGTGCACTGCTGGACATCGAGGACGACAAGGTCATCCCGATCATCCGCAACCCGAAGACCACCAGCGCCGACACCGAAGCCGTGTTCTACTTCCCGGGCTGCGGCTCGGAGCGCCTGTTCTCGCAGGTCGGCCTGGCGACCCAGGCGATGCTGTGGGAAGTGGGCGTGCAGACCGTGCTGCCGCCGGGCTACCTGTGCTGCGGTTACCCCCAGCGCGGCGCCGGCCAGTACGACAAGGCCGACAAGATGGTGACGGACAACCGCGTGCTGTTCCACCGCATGGCCAACACGCTGAACTACCTCGACATCAAGACGGTCGTGGTGTCGTGCGGCACCTGCTACGACTCGTTGGCGAACTACGAGTTCGAGAAGATCTTCCCGGGCTGCCGCCTCATCGACATCCACGAGTACCTGCTGGAGAAGGGCGTCAGGCTGGAAGGCGTGAACGGCACCCGCTACATGTACCACGACCCCTGCCACACGCCGATGAAGATGCAGGATTCGATCAAGACCGTGAACGCGCTGGTGCAGACCGTGGACAACGTGAAGATCGAGAAGAACGAGCGCTGCTGCGGCGAGTCCGGCACCTTCGCCGTGACGCGTCCGGACATCGCGACCCAGGTCCGCTACCGCAAGGAGAGCGAGATCGAGAAGGGCGCGGCCAAGCTGCGCGCCGACGGTTTCGAGGGCGAAGTGAAAGTGCTGACCAGCTGCCCGTCCTGCCTGCAGGGCCTGTCGCGCTACAACGGCGACGCCGACACCAGCGCCGACTACATCGTCGTCGAGATCGCCAAGCACCTGCTGGGCGAGAACTGGCTGCCGGACTACGTGGCGCGCGCCAACAACGGCGGCATCGAAAGGGTCCTGGTATAAAGGATATTGATATGACTGACACCCTGATCCGCGCGCCGGGCTGCGAACTGTGCGACCTGTCCGCCTTGAAGCCGGTCTATGCCGACAGCAAACTGTCGGTGATCATCGTCGACGACGCCAACTACCCCGGCTTTTGCCGCGTCATCTGGCGCGACCATGTGCGCGAGATGAGCGACCTGTCGCGTGAGGACCGCTTGCTGCTCAATGAAGCCGTCCACGAGGTCGAACTGGCCGTGCGCGAGGTGATGAAACCGGCCAAGGTCAACGTGGCCAGCCTGGGCAACGTGGTGCCCCACCTGCACTGGCATATCATCCCGCGCTACACTGACGACGCGCACTTCCCGGCGCCCGTGTGGGCGGCGGCGGTGCGCCAGACTGAAGAAACCCATCTGGCGGCGCGCCGTGCGCTGCTGCCCGAATTTGCCGACGCGCTTGCCGACGCGCTTTCCAGCGCGATGCGGCGCATGAACCAAGGATAAACAGAGAAATGCCCAACCCGACCGAACTGGCCGTGCGCCAGAAATCCCGCCTGCTCGACATCGCGTTCGACGACGGCAGCAATTTTTCGATTCCCTTCGAACTGCTGCGCGTGTATTCGCCTTCGGCCCTGGTGACCGGTCACGGCCCCGGCCAGGAAGTGCTGCAAATCGGCAAGCGCGAAGTGGGCGTCACCGGCGTCGAGCCGGTCGGCAACTACGCCATCAAGCCCATCTTCGACGACGGCCACGACAGCGGCATCTATACCTGGGCCTACCTGTACAAGCTGGGCAGCGAACACGACGCGCTGTGGAAGGACTACCTGGCGCGCCTGGAACAGGCCGGTTACGCCGGCGACAGCGGCCGCGACCCGAGCAGCGCCCCGGCGCCGGCGCGCAGCAGCGGCGGTGGGTGCGGCAGCGGCAGCTGCGGCTGCTCGAACTGACGCCTTATCAACAGCCGTAGGGTGGGCACGGGGCGTCCACCCTACGAAAACAGCCAGGGTGGACGGCTTCCACCCGACTGCTCGAAGTAGTAGGGTGGGCGCCCCTGTGCCCACGCGTGAAGCCTGCGTCGTGTTGGCGTTGATAAGCGCTGCGTCTGCTCATCGTTTACGCGTGGGCACGTTCGTCATTGAGGCCCCCGGCCTCAATGACCCCACCTTACAAGGTCGGAATCAGGACCTTGTCGATGACGTGGATGACGCCATTGCTTGCCCGCACGTCGACCGCGACGATGTTGGCCAAGGTCGAGGTCGTATCCCGGATGGCCGGCGGCGTGCCTGCCACGAAGCTGATGGTTTGCATGGACACCGTCGGAACCGGCGTGTCGTAGGGGATCTGCGTCGACAGGACCTGTCCCGGGACGACGTGATAGGTCAGGATCGTGCGCAGCTGTGCGGTGCTGAAATTCAGTGGCGTGGCAGGGAAAGCAGCGTTGGTCGGGGCAAATACGGTGAACGGTCCGGCGCCGCTGAGCGTGCCTTGCAGGTCCGCCACCACGAGCGCGCTGACGAGCGAGCTGAAGGTTGGGTTGACCTGGGCCATCTGGACGATGTTCAACAGGCCTGGCGGAATGAGCACCTTGTCGATCGCATGGATGACGCTGTTGCGTGCGGGAATATCCGGGGTAACGACGGTCGCCACGGTCAAGGCGGCATCCGTGATCTTCACGCCGTTGCTGAAATGGAACCGCAGCGTGGCGGGCGCATTCTCGAACGTATAGGCCGTCTGCTGTGTCGGGCCGCCTGCGCTAAGATCGGCAGCGAGCTTTTTCGAACCCAGCACATGGTAGTTCAGGATGCTTTGCAGGGTGTCTGACGGCAAGGCATTGACCATGGCCGTGGCATCGGCAAAGCCCAATTGCTTCGCCAGCGTGTCGAACGCCTGGTCGGTCGGCGCGAATACCGTCAATTGCGCATTGGGGTCGCTGAAGCTGCCAATACTGGCCTTGGTCACCGCCGCCACGAACGCATTGAAACCTTGCTCTTTCGCGACCACAGCAATTGTTCCCGTGAACGAGAAGTCATTCTCATCATCATCGCTGCCGCCGCAGCCTCCCAGCGTGACCGCGAATGCGATCACTGCCAACCCGCACTTCAAAAAATTCCTTAGTTTCATTTCATCCTCCGAATCGGTGGCGAACAGTCGAAAAAAGGCATCCAGGAACAAGCAGTGGCATCCAGGCCGGTAGCGCCAGTCACGCTTGCTGCTGGTTGGAGTATAGGTAGAGGGGATAGCGGTACGCGAAGGCGGCACGATTCAACATGCACCGATACCGGTTCATTCGCAGGACAAGCACCGTCGGTCGAGACGATATGTAAGCTTTTGCGGACAGGAACGCGCCATGACGCGCAAGGGTGTCGCGCAGCCCGGACACCAGGCAGACAGAAATGAAAAAAGCCAGCTTGCGCTGGCTCTTTGCTTTGCGGACCGGCCAGGGCCGGCAACACGCTTATTGCGGCTGGATGTTGGCAGCCTGCTTGCCCTTCGGACCGGTGGTGATCTCGAAGGTCACGCGCTGGTTTTCGGCCAGCGACTTGAAGCCTTGCACGTTGATCGCCGAGAAGTGGGCGAACACGTCTTCACCGCCGCCGTCAGGCGTGATGAAACCGAAACCTTTTGCATCGTTGAACCATTTAACGGTACCGCTCGTCATGATGTTACTCCCCTAAAGATATTTGTTGTTATGCCTTGCCTTACTACTCGGTGTGGTGCGCATGACGCCAGCGCCGGACTCAACAAAGCGTTTTTATTATAGGGATAAGTTGACAATAGTGAAGCACAATTCGTCACACTTTTTTATGGTCGAGTGGGTTGAAAGCGACGTTTCATGGATTTTGCATGGTTCAGCATGCCGAATCACAGGCTGAGCGTTTCCTTCAGTTGCGTAGCGTTGCGCGGCGATATCTCTAATTTCTTTCAGTTATCATGCATGAGGTGCGACCACGCTCACGACGCCGTCGAGCGCGACAGCAGATCGACCAGCTGCTCGATCGTGTAGGGCTTGGCCAGCACCTGTACGCCCGGCACGGCGATCTGCTGCTCGGTGTAGCCGGACGCCAGCACCACCGGCAGGTTCGGGTAGCGCTGCCGGAGGATGCCGGCCAGGTCGATGCCGCTGACCTGGCCCGGCATCACGACATCCGAAAACACCACGTCGGGGCGGCGCGTCGCGCCATCGAGCAGGCGCAGGGCGGCTTCGCCGTCTTCCGCCACCAGCACCTCGAAGCCGCTCTCGTCCAGGGCGCGCGCCACGGCCTCGCGCACCAGCGCATCGTCTTCGACGAACAGCACGGTGCCCGTGCCCTTGATGCGGGCCGGTCCGATACCGGTAGCCGCTCCCGGAGCGGCCACCCCGGACGCTCCAGTCGCGCGCGGCAGGTACAGGTCGACCCGCGTGCCGATGCCGGCGATGCTGTCGAGGACCAGGGTGCCGCCGGCCTGCACGGCGAAGGCATAGGCCTGGGGCAGGCCGAGGCCGGTGCCCTGGCCGGGCGGCTTGGTGGTGAAGAAGGGGTCGAGCGCACGCTCCATCACGTCCGGCGTCATGCCGCTGCCGCTGTCGGTCAGGGTGACCAGCACGTAGTCGCCGCGCGGCAGCGGGCCCGTACCGTCGAGCGAGACATTGTTCGCGTCCACGCGCAGCGTGCCGCCGCCGGGCATGGCGTCGCGCGCGTTGGTGGCCAGGTTCAGCAGGGCGACGTCGAACTGCAGCGGCTCGAAGGTGGTCGGCCACAGGTCCTCGGCGCAGTGCACCTCGACCGCGATGTCGCTCTGCAGCGAGCCTTTCATCAGCTGGACGGCGCTTTTCAGCTGGGCGCAGACGTCGACCGTGGCCAGGCGCGCCGTCTGCAGGCGGCCGAAGGAGCCGAGCTGGCCGGTCAGGGCGGTGGCGCGGGCGACCGTGCGCTTGCAGGTGTCGAGCAGGTTCTGGACCTTGTCGTTGCCGCGCGTGGCGAAGCCGGTCAGCTGCAGGGCGGTGGTCAGGGTCTGCAGCAGGTTGTTGTATTCGTGGGCGATGCCGCCGGTGAGGCGGCCCAGGGCTTCGAGTTTCTGGTTCTTCAGCAGGGCCTGCTGGGCGCGCTCGGTGGCGGCGACCGCCTCGGCCACGCGCGCTTCCAGCTCGGCCTGGGCGTGGTGGATGCGCTTGCCGGCCTCGGCCAGGTGGCGGGCGACGCTGTCGATCTCGTGCCAGTTGGCGCTCCGGTAGCTGACCTGGCGGCCTTCGCCGAGCGCCTGCGCGCTGCGTCCGAGCGCTTCGATCGGGCCGATGGCGCGATGCGCGAAAAGCCGCGCCGCGACCAGGCCCAGCACCAGCAGCAGGCCCATCAGGCCGCCCAGCAGGGCCGCCGCGCGCAGCGGCGCGGCGCGCAACTCGCTGCGCGGCATGCTCAGCAGGACTTTCCAGCCCGCGTTCGGCACGCTGCTGGCGTACACGCGCGATGCGATATTGTCGAGGGTGACCGATTCGTAGATGGTCTCATCCTTCCCGGCGATATGGCGGCGCGTGGTCTCGCGCACCGCCTTGCCGACGTACTGCTCCGGCTGGCGCGAGCGCGCGACCACGATGCCGTTGCGGTCGACCACGGTCGCGAGCCAGGTATCGGGCACGCGCTGGCGCACCAGAAGACGCTGCAGGGAACTGGCGTTGACGCCCATCGCCAGCCGGTAGCGGATCTGGCCGTCGAGCTTGACCGGGACCTGGATCGCGAAGTCGTGGCGTTTGGCGACCTGCGCCATGAACAGGTCCGACACCAGGGTGCGGTCGAGGCCGTAACGTTCGGCCAGCGCGCCGAGGTTGGAGCTGGTGCGCACCGGCAGCGCGCTGCCGTAGGGGCGGCGGGTGTTGAGCAGCTGGCGGTCGTCCAGCGTGAGCAGGATCAGGGTCGATTCGGGCGACGGCATGACGCTGCGTGCGTGCGCGTAGAACGCGGGCAGGTCACCCGCGGCCAGCGAGGGCGACTTGGCCAGCACGCGCAGTACCTCTTCCTTCGTTTCCAGCTCGTTGTCGACCAGCAAGGCCATCGCGCGGGCCGTATCGAGCATGTTCCGGTCCTGCACGGCACGGGCGTCGCGGTACACGTAAGCCATGGCGATGGCCGCCGCCACGAAGGAGGGGACCAGGACCGAGAGCACGAGTAGGAGCAGGCGCGACCGGGTACGCATGGTGCATGAACGGATCGAAAGAGGTCAGGGGAAACGCAGAATTATAAAAAGGGTAAATACCAGCGTCGCGCACGGCTGAGCGGGCCGAGCGGCCCGAAATCCTGGGTCTGCGTAGCGCTTGTATAATGCGACAAGATCAAACTGTCCATTCGCTATGACCAATACCACCCATTTCGGTTACAAGACCGTGTCCGAGGACGAGAAGGTCCACGAGGTCGCCAAGGTATTTCACTCCGTCGCGTCGAAGTACGACGTGATGAACGACCTGATGTCCGGCGGCCTGCACCGCATCTGGAAGACGTTCACCATCGCCCAGGCCGGCATTCGCCCCGGCTTCAAGGTGCTCGACATCGCGGGCGGCACCGGCGACCTGTCGAAGGCCTTCGCCAAGCAGGCCGGACCGAGCGGGGAAGTCTGGCTTACCGACATCAACGAATCGATGCTGCGCGTGGGGCGCGACCGCTTATTGAATAAGGGCCTGGTCACCCCCACCTTGCTGTGTGACGCAGAGAAGTTGCCGTTCCCGGACAATTATTTTGACCGGGTCAGCGTGGCCTTCGGCCTGCGCAACATGACGCACAAGGACCAGGCACTGGCGGAAATGCGCCGCGTGCTGAAACCCGGCGGCAAGTTGCTGGTGCTGGAGTTCTCGAAAGTGGCGGCGCCCCTGCAGAAGCCCTACGACCTGTATTCGTTCTCCGTGCTGCCGTGGCTGGGCAAGCGCATCGCCAACGACTCGGAAAGCTACCGCTACCTGGCCGAGTCGATCCGCATGCACCCGGACCAGGAGACGCTCAAGACCATGATGCAGGACGTGGGACTGGAACGCGTGCAGTATTTCAACCTGACGGCAGGCGTCGCGGCGCTGCATACCGGTATCAAAATGTGAGGGGTAGGACGATGAAAAAATTCTTGGTCACCATGATGCTGGCGGTTACCGCCACCTCGATGATTGCGGAAGCGGTCGCCCGTCCGATGGGCGGCAAGCGCTCCTTCGGCCGCCAGTCGCAGACCGTGCGCCAGATGCCGGCCCCGGCACCGGCGCCGGCGCCGGCCGCCCCGGTCAACCGCCAGGCTGCGCAACCCGCACCAGCGGCCCCGGCCGCCGCCGGCGCTGCCGGCGCCGCCGCTTCGCAAGCCGCGAAACGTTCGAGCCCGTGGAAAGGCATCCTGGGCGGCGCGCTCCTCGGCCTGGGCCTGGGCGCCCTGTTCTCGCACCTGGGCATCGGCGGCGCCATGGCCTCGGTGCTGTCGTCGATCCTGATGTTCGCGCTGCTGGCGCTGGCCGTCATGTTCATCGTGCGCATGTTCCGCCGCAAGGACACCCCGGCCAACCCGTCCTTCCAGGGCGGCTTCAGCCAGCAGCCGGTGCCGGCCGGCGCCACGCCGCATATCGGTTCCGGTCTCGGCCAGTCGCAGCCGCAAGCCTTCCAGGCCCAGCAGCCGGCGGGCGCGGTGGGTGGTCTTTCGCTGGACAAGGCGGCGCCGCTGGGCGCGGCCGCAGGGCACACCCCATGGGGCGTGCCGGCCGATTTCGACACCGAGGCCTTCCTGCGCCACGCCAAGTCCTCCTTCATCCGCCTGCAGGCGGCCTGGGACAAGGGCGACGTCAACGACCTGCGCGAATTCACCACGCCGGAAGTGTTCGCCGAGCTGAAGACCCAGATCCTGGAGCGCGGCGGCAATGCCGACTACACCGACGTGGTGTCGATCGACGCCCAGCTGCTGGGCATCGAGACCACCGCCACCGACTACCTGGCCAGCGTCCAGTTCAACGGCATGATCCGCACCGCGCCGAACGCGCCGGCCGAGCCGCTGGCCGAGGTCTGGAACATGTCGAAACCCCTGTCGGGCAATGGTGGTTGGGTACTTGCTGGCATTCAGCAGATCGCTTAATCAATAATTCTTTGCAAACTTTCCCGTGCGCCGGGGTTTGTGCCCGGCAAACTGGTAAGATCGAAGCCGCCCGCGCTGTCCCGGGCGGCTTTGTTTTTTAGCGACCATCATTCATGTTTCCGAGTCCAACTTTTCTCTCGCCGCAACGCACGCTGAACGCGTCCGCGGTGGCGGCGATCAACCACTTGCTGGCCCAGGAGGACTGGGCGCGGGCCGCCCTGCGCCGCCATGCCGGCAAGCTGGCCTGCATCGATACCGGGCACCTGCAGCTGCGCCTGCGCGTGGCCGCCGACGGCCTGCTCGAGGCCGGCGAGGCCGAGGCGGCCGCCAACGTCACCATCCACGTCAAGCTGAGCGACCTGCCGCTGATCGCGGCGAATCGCGAGCGGGCCTTTTCCTATGTGCGCATCGAAGGCGATGCCGAGTTCGCGAACACGGTCTCGCAGCTGAGCAAGGGCTTGCGCTGGGAACCGGAACATGACTTGGAGCGCCTGTTCGGGCCGATCGGCGCGACCCGCCTGGCCGGCGGCGCCCGCAGCGCGCTGTCGAATGCCCGCGCCACCGGACGCCGCATGGCGGAGAACCTGGCCGAGTTCCTGGTCGAGGAGCAGCCGGTGCTGGTGCGTCCGCACGAGGTCGAGGAATTCGGCGCCGACGTGGTGCGCCTGCGCGACGACATCGAGCGCAGCGCCAAGCGCATCGCCAAACTGGAGCAGATGCTGGCGAAGGCCACGGCCGCTCCAGCGACGCACGACGTGATACTCCGCCCCACCCACGATGTAACGCTGCACACGGCGCCAGGCGGCGCCGTCATTCCGACAACCCGCCCCAGCGGGGACACCAGCCTGGATCGCTAATGATATTGAAATTCCTGCGCCTGCTTAAAATCTTCACGGTCGTCATCAAGTATGGCCTCGATGAAATCGCGATGTCCGGTCTCCAGGTCCCGCGCACCGCAAGACTAATCAGCGGCATCTTCTTCTGGCGCAGGATCACGACGCCGCGCGCGATCCGCCTGCGCCTGGCGCTCGAGGAACTGGGCCCGATCTTCATCAAGTTTGGCCAGGTGCTGTCGACCCGGCGCGACCTGATGCCGCCGGATATTGCCAACGAACTCTCCCTGCTGCAGGATCGCGTGCCGCCTTTCGGCTCGGACCTGGCGATCGCCCAGATCACGCGCTCGCTGGGCGCGCCGCCGGACCAGCTGTTCGCCAGCTTCGACCCGGTGCCGGTGGCGTCGGCCTCGATCGCGCAGGTGCACTTCGCCAAGCTGAAGAACGGCCGCGACGTCGCGGTCAAGGTGCTGCGTCCGGGCATGAAGAAAACCATCGACGAGGACATCGCCCTGATGTACATGGCGACCGGCCTGATCGAAAAGCTGTGGGCCGAGAGCCGCCTGCTCAAGCCGCGCGAGGTGGTCGCCGAGTTCGACAAATACCTGCACGACGAACTCGACCTGATGCGCGAGGCGGCCAACGCCAGCCAGCTGCGCCGGAACTTCGCCGATTCCGATTTGCTGCTGGTGCCGGAGATGTTCTGGGACTATTGCTCGAGTAACGTGATCGTCATGGAGCGCATGCACGGCATTCCGGTGTCGCAGATCGACCGCCTGGCGGCCGAGGGCGTGGACCTGAAAAAGCTCTCCAGCGATGGCGTGGAAATTTTTTTCACCCAAGTATTCCGTGACGGCTTCTTCCACGCCGACATGCACCCGGGGAACATCCTGGTCTCGGTCGAGCCGGAAACCTTCGGGCGCTACATTGCGCTCGACTTCGGCATCGTCGGCACCCTGAACGACTTCGACAAAGATTACCTGTCGCAGAACTTCCTCGCCTTCTTCCGCCGCGACTACAAACGCGTCGCCGAGGCCCACATCGAATCGGGCTGGGCGCCGCGCCATACCCGCGTCGACGAACTGGAAGCGGCGGTGCGCGCCTGCTGCGAGCCGATCTTCGACCGTCCGTTGAAGGACATCTCGTTCGGCCAGATCCTGCTGCGCCTGTTCCAGACCTCGCGCCGCTTCAATGTCGAGGTCCAGCCCCAGCTCGTGCTGCTGCAGAAGACCCTGCTCAACATCGAAGGCCTGGGACGCCAGCTCGACCCCGAGCTCGACCTGTGGAAGACCGCCAAGCCGCACCTGGAACGCTGGATGACCGAACAGGTCGGCTGGCGCGGCTTCGTCGAGCGCCTGAAGGCCGAGGCGCCGCGCTACGCCCACATCTTCCCGCAGCTGCCACGCCTGATGCACCAGGCACTGGAACGCCACGCCCAGCCGCATGAGATCACCAACCACGAGATGATGAACCGCATGCTGCACGAGATCCGCCGCAGCAACCGCATGCTCGGCGTCCTGGCCTGGCTGGCCGGCGGCGTGACCTCGGGCCTGCTGCTGGCGGCTCTGCTGAACCGTTTCGGCGGCGGCGCCTGACATGCCGGAATTCGCCAGCCGCGACCCGCGTACGCCGGGTTTCTGGGACGAGCGCTTCGAGCAGGGTTTTACGCCCTGGGACCGCGGCGGCGTGCCGCAAGGCTTGCGCGACTTCGTGGCCCGTGCGCCCGCGCCGCTGGCGACCCTGATCCCCGGCTGCGGCAGCGGCTACGAACTGGCTTTCCTGTGCGAGGCGGGCTGGGACGCGGTGGCGATCGATTTCTCGCCGGCCGCGGTCGAGACCGCGAAGGGGGCGGTGGGGCCGTGGGCGGGCAGGGTGGTCGAGGCCGACTTTTTTACTTACGCGCCGCCGCGTCCCCTGGAACTGATCTACGAGCAGGCTTTCCTGTGCGCGATGCCGCCGGTCCTGTGGCCGCGCCTGGCCGCGCGCTGGGCCGAGCTGCTGCCGGCCGGCGGCCTGCTGGCCGGTTTCTTCTTCTTCGGGGAGTCGCCGAAAGGGCCGCCCTTCGGTATCGCCCGCGCGGCGCTGGATGCATTGCTGCTGCCGCATTTCGAATGCGTCGAGGACGAACCGGTCGAGGATTCGCTGCCCGTTTTCGCCGGCAAGGAACGCTGGATGGAATGGCGCCGCCGTTGATCCCCGTAGGGTGGGCAGCTCTACCCGCGATACGCGAGTCGACGCGCCGGGTGCGCTGCCCACGCGGCGATAGGTAGAGGCAAGATCCTCGCGCCCGATGTCGGAGCCGATAACGATCACCGCGTGGGCGGGGAACCCGCCCACCCTACGAAAAGCGCCACTCCCCGCACGCGCAAAAAAAACGCCCGCATCAGCGGGCTTTCTTAAATGCAGCGTTCTTGTACGGCCATGCGGCGATTTGCATCGCGCAAACTTCTGTTTCTTAAACCTGTCAGCCGGCGGACGCACCATCCGTCGGCAAAGTATGCTGTCGAGAAATATATTTAAACATCCTAGTTGATGTTCAGCAAAGAAAAACTGACAGAATGCTGACGAAAAACAACACTGTCGCGCTGCCGGACAGTCCGCAGGCCTGTGTGACCGACCTCGCAGCGGGGCTTTCGGCAGAATCGGCAACGTCGGCGACAAAAGCTTTATAATTCAGGGTTTTGAAGATTTTTGCGGAGTATCAAATGCCGATCTACGCTTACCGCTGCGACGAATGCGGTTTTTCCAAAGATGTGCTGCAAAAAATTTCTGATCCGGTACTGACGACCTGCCTGTCGTGCGGCAAACCGGCGTTCAAGAAGCAGGTGACCGCCGCCGGCTTCCAGCTCAAGGGCACCGGCTGGTACGTGACCGACTTCCGCGGCGGCAGCGCGCCGGCCACCGGCACTGCGCCGGCCACGAACGCTGCCCCGGCCGCGGCCGCGAGCGACAGCACGGCCAGCGCACCGGCGTCGACCGCACCGGCCTCGACCGCCAGTACCACCGGCGGCGGCAGCGCATCCTGACGTGCCATTTTCCTGCGGCCCGCGGGCCGCAGCAATAAGAATAACGAGAACTCGATGCGCAAATACTTCCTTACCGGCCTCCTGATCCTGGTCCCGCTGGCCATCACGGGCTGGGTCCTGAGCATGGTCATCGGCACGCTCGACCAGTCGCTGCTGTTCGTGCCGGAACGCTGGCAGCCGCGCACCCTGTTCGGCACCGACATCCCCGGCATCGGCGCGATCCTGACGATCGCCATCGTGTTCCTGACCGGCCTGCTGACCAACAACCTGGTCGGCAACTACATCGTGCGCCTGGGCGAGCGCCTGCTCAAGCGCATCCCGGTGGTCAGCTCGCTGTACGGCAGCGTCAAGCAGGTGTCGGACACGCTGTTCTCGTCCTCGGGCAACGCGTTCCGCCAGGCCGTCCTGATTCCCTATCCGCATGCGGATTCGTACACGATCGCGTTCCTGACCGGCGTGCCGGGCGGCGACGTGAAGAACCACCTGGTCGGCGAGTATGTCAGCGTCTACGTGCCGACGACCCCGAACCCGACCTCCGGCTTCTTCCTGATGATGGAACGCAGCAAGGTCGTCGAGCTGGACATGACGGTCGACGCCGCATTGAAATACATCGTCTCAATGGGCGTCGTGGCGCCGGAATAAACGAAACAAGCACCAAGGCCGCCGTTCGATGGCGGTGCAACCGAAACCAACCTGGAATAGAGAAAAATATGTCTTCCATGCGTACTCACTACTGCGGCCTCGTCACCGAAGAGCTGCTGGGCCAAACCGTCAGCCTGTGCGGCTGGGTGCACCGTCGCCGCGACCACGGCGGCGTCATCTTCATCGACCTGCGCGACCGTGAAGGCCTGGTGCAGGTCGTCTGCCATCCCGACAACGCGGATGTGTTCAAGGCCGCCGAGCACGTGCGCAACGAGTACTGCCTGCGCATCACCGGCACCGTGGTCAACCGCCTGGAAGGCACGGCCAACGCCAACCTGAAGTCGGGCAAGATCGAGATCAACACCACCAACCTGGAAGTGCTGAACGCTTCGGTGCCGGTGCCGTTCCAGCTGGACGACGACAACCTGTCGGAAACCACCCGCCTGACGCACCGCGTGCTCGACCTGCGCCGCGGCCAGATGCAGCACAACCTGCGCCTGCGTTATAAAGTGTCGATGGAAGTGCGCAAGTACCTCGACAACCTGGGCTTCATCGACATCGAGACCCCGATGCTGACCAAGTCGACCCCGGAAGGCGCACGCGACTACCTGGTGCCGTCGCGCGTCAACCCGGGCAACTTCTTCGCGCTGCCGCAGTCGCCGCAGCTGTTCAAGCAGCTGCTGATGGTGTCGAACTTCGACCGCTACTACCAGATCACCAAGTGCTTCCGCGACGAAGACCTGCGCGCCGACCGCCAGCCGGAATTCACCCAGATCGACTGCGAAACCTCGTTCCTGACCGAACAGGAAATCCGTGACCTGTTCGAAGACATGATGCGCGTCGTCTTCAAGAACGCCGCCGGCATCGACCTGCCGAACCCGTTCCCGGTGATGGACTTCGCCACCGCCATGGGCAAGTACGGCTCGGACAAGCCGGACATGCGCGTCAAGCTCGAGTTCACCGAACTGACCGAACTGATGAAGTCGGTCGAGTTCAAGGTCTTCAACAGCGCCGCCAACATGCCGAACGGCCGCGTGGTCGGCCTGCGCGTACCGCAGGGCGGTTCGATGCCGCGTTCGGAAATCGACGCGTACACCCAGTTCGTCGCCATCTACGGCGCCAAGGGCCTGGCCTACATCAAGGTCAACGAGAAGGCCAAGGGCCGTGACGGCCTGCAGTCGCCGATCGTGAAGAACATCTCGGACGAAGTGCTGGCGCAAGTGCTGGAACTGACCGGCGCCCAGGACGGCGACCTGATCTTCTTCGGCGCCGACAAGGCGAAGGTCGTCAACGACGCCATCGGCGCGCTGCGCGTGAAGATCGGCCACTCGGAATTCGGCAAGAAGGCCGGCCTGTTCGACGACGTCTGGGCGCCGCTGTGGGTGATCGACTTCCCGATGTTCGAGTACGACGAAGACGGCGACCGCTGGAACGCGACCCACCACCCGTTCACCGCGCCGAAGGATGGCCACGAAGACATGCTCGAGACCAACCCGGGCGCCTGCGTCGCCAAGGCCTACGACATGGTCCTGAACGGCTGGGAACTGGGCGGCGGCTCGATCCGTATCCACCGCGAAGAAGTCCAGAGCAAGGTGTTCCGCGCCCTGAAGATCGACGCCGAGGAAGCGCAACTGAAGTTCGGCTTCCTGCTCGATGCCCTGCAGTACGGCGCGCCGCCGCACGGTGGCCTGGCCTTCGGCCTGGACCGCCTGATCACGCTGATGACCGGCTCGGAATCGATCCGCGACGTGATCGCCTTCCCGAAGACCCAGCGCGCGCAAGACCTCTTGACCAATGCGCCGTCGGAAGTCGACGAGAAGCAATTGAAGGAACTGCACATCCGCCTGCGGAACGAGCCGAAAGTCGGCTAACGGGGGAACCTCGAAAAACCTACTGCGCGTCGGCCTGTCGGCCTGCGATGCTCGCTGTACCGAAGTACAGCTGCGCTTCTCGGCCAACATGCCTTCCGCTCGCTACGGTTTCTCGAGGTCCCGTTACTGTATGGCTGGGTAAAATAAAAGCCGGAGCGTCGTCGTCATTGGCGATCGCTCCGGTTTTTTCTTGAATAGCAGAACAACGGAGTAGCCAGCGTGCACAAGATTCCCGAGTCCGTCCTCGTCGTCATCCATACGCTAGACATGGAGGTGCTGCTGATCGAGCGCGCCGACCGGCCCGGCTTCTGGCAATCGGTGACGGGTTCGCTCGACGCGCTGGACGAGCCGCTGCTGGAGACGGCCACGCGCGAGCTGTTCGAGGAAACGGGGATTGTTGCAGATGGGGAAACAATCCGCTTGCTGGACTGGGGATTGTCAAATATTTACGAAATCTACCCGACCTGGCGCCACCGCTACGCGCCGGGTGTGACCCATAACACCGAGCACGTCTTTTCCGTGTGCGTGCCGCGCGATATTCCCGTGATCCTGAGCCCGCGCGAGCACCTGCGCCACGCCTGGCTGCCTTACCTCGAAGCGGCCGACCGCTGCTTTTCGTCCTCGAACGCGGAGGCGATCCTGCAATTGCCCCGTCATATCGACTAGTTAACGTCGCCTGCGGTGGGACTATACTGGTTGGCAATATTTCGCCAACTTCAGCAGAAGGTTTCCATGCGTTCTTTCGCCGCCGGTCTCGCCACGTCTCTACTCGTCCTGACGCAAAGCGCCATCGCCCAGATCCCGCTTCCCGATTCCTACCTGGCGCGCCTAAAGCAGGCTGAAGCGATGACGGCGTCCCTGCCGCCTGCCGCATTCGGGCAGCCGGGAGACCCGGCGATCGACAAGCTGGTGCTGGCGCATGCCGGCCAGCTCCAATTGTTGGGTACGGCACGCTCCATGGTGGGCGATACCGACGGCGCACTGGCTGCTGTCGATGCCTTTGAGCGGCGCCGGCAACGCTATTCTCCCGGCACCGTGCGCCAGATGGCGCAGCTGGAGAACGCCGCGGCGGAAGACGCGATCGCGGCCATCGTGCGCGAAGCGCGGTCGAAACGTATCGTGCTGATCAACGAAGCCCACCAGGTTCCCCTGCACCGGGCCTTTGCCCAGCGCCTGGCGGCCGAGCTGAGAAAGATCGGCTACAGCTACCTGGCCTGCGAGACCTTCAATGCGCTGGGTGCGCAGGCGGCGAACGAGAAACGCCATATCGCCCGGAACAATGGCCATTACACCGCTGAACCGGTGTTCGCCGGCTTCGTCAACGCGGCGCTGGCCGATGGCTGGAAGCTGGTTGCCTACGAGATCGAAGCTAGCGCGGCACTGTCGCCGGCCGAGCAGGTGCGCCTGCGCGAGGAGGTACAGGCGCGTAACCTGGTCGAGCGCATCTTTGCGAAAGACAAGGACGCCAAGGTGCTGGTGTTCGTCGGCTTTGGCCACCTCTACAAGGCGCCCGAGCCCGAGCCGAAGATGGTCATGATGGGCGAGCATCTGCGTCGCATGACCGGCCTGCCGACGCTGCACATCGACCAGACCCCGTTCATCGCCCATCCCGACGCGGCGGACGAGAATCCGCTGTATGCGCCGCTATTGGCCAAGTACCCGTCAAAGGATCCGATCATTCTCAGGAACAAGGATGGCAGCTATCCGGTACTGCTGGGCATGACCGGTCGTCTCGACATGCAGGTGATCCACCCGCGCTACCCGATGCAGGACGGCCGGCCCGCCTGGCTGGCCACGCTCGCCGGACGCAGCGCGGTGCCGGTGCCGAAGCACCTGCTGCCGGCCAGCGGCCGCCGCGTCGTGAAGGCGATCCCCGCCGCCGCGCCGCCCGACGCGGTGCCGACCGACATCCTGCTATTGGAAGCGGGCAAGCCGGCGCCGGCCTTCATGCTGACCGGCGAGAAATACCGCTTCGAAACCGAGGATTGATAGCCGCTGTTCGCATATAAGAATCTGTGATTAAAATCGTTCGCGTTCGGCCCGCTCTGGAGTAGTCTGGCTAAATGGACAACTACGACACGGAGCAGGCCGGCTCCAGCCCCTGGCACCTCGGCCCCATCATCGACGCGCTGCGTACCTCGCGCGAGAAGACCCACAACATCCGCCACCAGGGACGCGTGCGCGAGTTACCCTCGCGCACGGTGCTGCGGCAGGTGATCGAGGGCATCTCGGCGGCGCTGTTTCCCACGCATTACGGCCGCCCGGACCTGAACGACGAGAGCATCGATTATTTCGTCGGCGACACCCTGAACGTCGCGCTCGACCGCCTGGTCGAGCAGGTGCGGCGCGCCCTGCGCTTCAATCCCGAACTCGAGAACGCGGGCGAAGCCGAGCTGGCCGAACGGGCGCGCGCCATCACGCATTCCTTCGCCGCCAGCCTGCCCGAGATCCGCGCGCTGCTGGTGTCCGACGTGCAGGCCGCCCTGGCCGGCGACCCGGCCGCCAGCTCGGTGGCCGAGATCATGCTGTGCTATCCCGGCACCATCGCCGTGCTCTACCACCGCCTCGCGCATCGCCTGCATCGTCTCGGCACGCCATTCCTGGCGCGGCTGGCGGCCGACATCGCCCACACGCTGACCGGCATCGACATCCACCCGGCCGCGCAGATCGGCGCCAGTTTCTTCATCGACCACGGCACCGGCGTCGTGATCGGAGAGACGGCAATCCTCGGCCAGCGCGTGCGCCTGTACCAGGCCGTCACCCTGGGCGCGCGCCGTTTCCCGACCGACGAGCACGGCGCCCTGGTGAAGGGCGCGCCGCGCCACCCGATCGTCGAGGACGACGTCGTCATCTACGCCGGCGCCACCATCCTCGGGCGCATCACGGTGGGCGCCGGCTCGACCATCGGCGGCAACGTCTGGCTCACGCAAAGCGTGGCGCCGGGCAGCAATGTGACCCAGGCGCAGATGCGCGGCGCTTGAGCACCGGCCCGAGCTAGATGGCGTGCACCGCGTGCAGGCCGTAGAGGATGGCCGGTTTCAGGTTCGATGCCGCCAGCACTGCCCGGTCGCGCGGGCGTTCGAGTGTGACCTCGAACTCGGCGCGCGCCGGGCCCGGCACGCCATCCATCAGCACGATGCGGTCGCTCAGGTACAGCGCTTCGTCGATGTCGTGGGTGACCACCAGGATGCTCAGGCCGCGCTGCCGCGCCACCCGCGCCAGCAGGTCCTGCAGGCGCATGCGGGTAAAGGCGTCGACGGCGGAGAAGGGCTCGTCCAGCAGCAGCACGCGCGGCTGCGTGTACAGGCCGCGCGCGATGGCCACGCGCTGCGCCTGGCCACCCGAGAGCGCCTTCGGCAAGGCGTGGCCGTAGCCGGCCAGGCCCACTTCCTCGAGCAGGGCGGCGACACGCGCGGCGTCCGGCGCGCCCGCGCCGGCGCCGAACACGATGTTCTGCTCCACCGTCAGCCAGGGAAAGAGGCGCGGCTCCTGGAAGATCAGGCCGATCTCGCCCTGTGGACCGCGCACGGTCCCGCCACGCAGCCGCACGCTGCCCTGGTAGTGCGGATCGAGGCCGGCGGCAATCGACAGCAGGCTGCTCTTGCCGCAGCCGCTGGCGCCGATCAGGCTGAGCACCTCGCCTGCTTCCAGGCGCAGGCGAAAGCCGCGCAGCACCGTGCGCGCGCCATAGCGTTTTTCGTCGACCGCAATGTCGAGCAGGGCCGTCATCGCGCCCCCTGGTTGGCATAGCTGTCGCGCCAGGACAGCAAACGCGTCTCCAGCGCACCCATGCCAGTGTCGCTGAACTTGCCCAGCAGGGCGAGCAGCACGATGGCGGCCAGCATGATGTCGGCGCGGCTCGATTCGCGTCCGTCCGACAGCAGGTAGCCCAGGCCGCGGCTGGCGGCGATCAGTTCGGCCGCGACCATGAACATCCAGGCCAGGCTCAGGCCGTTGCGCAGGCCCGTCAGCAGCGCCGGCAAGGCTGCCGGCAGCAGCACGCGCCGCGCCAGCGCCAGCGGCGCCAGCCGGTACAGGCGGCCGACTTCGATCAGCTTGCGGTCGACCCCGCGGATGCCGGACACCACGCCCATGTAGACCGGGAAGAAAGCGCCGATGGCGATCAGGATCAGTTTCGGCGTCTCGTCGATCCCGAACCACAGGAGCAGCAGCGGCACCCAGGCCAGCGATGGAATTGCGCGCAGGGCCTGGAAAGTCGGGTCGAGCAGGCGCTCGGTGCGCGGGCCGAGCGCCACCGCCGCGCCCAGCACCAGGGCCAGGCTCGCGCCGATGGCGAAACCGCCGGCCACGCGCAGGCAGCTGCTGGCCAGGTGGCCAGGGAGACCATTGTGCGCCAGCCATGCCAGGGTGGCGGCGATCTCGCTTGGCGCCGGCATCAGGTTCGGCGGCACCAGGCCGCCGCGCACGGCCAGCTCGAGAGCGATCAGCGCCAGCAGCGGCAGCAGCAGGCCCAGGGGTAGACGCAGGCGCGGGCGCAGAGGCAGGCGCAAGTGCAGCTTGCGCGGCGCCGGCACGTTCACCGGCAGGTCGATCGATTGCGGCTTCATGGTTCAGGCGGGCTTGATCAGCGGGCGGGCAAAGCGGGTATCGATCAGGCCGGCGATGGCCGCATTCAGGTCGGTGCCGGGCTTGACCAGGGCTTCGTCGCGCAGGATGGGCGCGGCCAGTTGCAGGGCCTTCAGGTGCTCGGCGGAGGGCTGCGGGTTGCTGAAGTCGCTGCGCAGTTTCACCTGCAGCAGGGCCACCGGCAGCGAGACCTTGGCCTCGTTCGCCAGGATCTTCGCCGCTTCCGCGGGGTTGGCGCGGGTCCAGGCGCGCGCCCGCTCGTAAGCCTGGATCACGCGCGCCGTCGCGTTCGGGTGCTGCGCCAGGAATTCCTCGCGCACGTTCAGGAAACCATAGGTATTGAAGGTCACGTTCCGGTACAGCAGGCGCGCGCCGCCTTCCAGTTCCGCTGCCGCCATGTGCGGATCGAGCCCGGCCCAGGCGTCCACGCGTCCCTGTTCCAGCGCGGCGCGCCCGTCGGCATGCTGCAGGGCGACGTGCTCGACGTCGTTGCGGCGCAGGCCGGCGCCCTGCAGTGCGCGCAGCAGGAACAGGTAGGGATCGGTTCCTTTGGTGGCCGCCACCTTCTTCCCCTTCAGGTCGGCCAGGCTGCGGATCGGCGAATGCTTCGGCACCACCAGCGCCGTCCATTCCGGCCGCGAGTAGATGTAGGGCGTCTTGATCGGATTGCCGTTGGCCCTGGCCAGGAGGGCCGCCAGGCCGGCGCTCGAGCCGATGTCGATGCTGTTCGCGTTCAGGTATTCGAGCGCGCGGTTGCTGCCGGCGCTGAGGACCCATTTGATGCGGGTGCCGTCGGCCTTGAAGGCTTCCTCGAGCCAGCCGAAATGGCGCAGCACCAGGCTGGTCGGCGAATAATAAGCGTAGTCCAGCCGCAGCTCTTCGAGGCCGGCGGCGCGCGCGCGGAAGGGCAGGGCGGACAGGGCGGCGCCGCTGGCGGCGAGTTGCAAGAGGCTTCTTCTTTTCATCTTCTTCTTTCGTATCAGGCTGCGGGACGCAGCGGCGTGTCGATGCGGACCTGGCGGCCGGGGTGGGTATCAGGCAGGCGCGGGCCGGCGCCGAGCAGCCGTTCGCGCAGCGTGGCGCCGGCCTGGACGTCCTCGTCCGCGTCCTCGCCGCGGTAGCGGCCGCGCCGGCGCAGCTCGGGCACGACCAGCTCGACCACGTTGCGCATGTCCTCGAACGCCAGCGCATGGGCCAGGTTGAAGCCGTCGATGCCGGTCTCGTCCACCCAGGCGATCAGCTGGTCGGCCACCTGGCGCGGGTCGCCCACGATCGTCGGGCCGCGCCCGCCCAGGCCGATGAACTGCGCCGCTTCGCGCACGGTCCAGCGGCGCGACGGCTCGGCGGCGCTGAGCGAGGCCAGCGCCGAGCGGCCGGCCTCGGTGTCGATGTACTCGACCGTGTCGTCCAGGCCGTAGCGCGAGAAGTCGACGCCGGTCCAGCCCGAGAGCAGGGTCAGCGAGGCCTCGATGTCGATGTGCTGCCGGTACTCCTGCAGACGGGCCCGGGCCTCGGCCTCGGTGGCGCCGGTGACGACCAGGGCCTGCGCATACACCAGCAGGGAAGCCGGATCGCGCCCGGCCTCGTGCACCGCGGCGCGCGCGCCGTCGACGTAGCGCCTGACGATGCCTTTCGTTGGGCCGCTGACGAAGGTCGCTTCGGCATGGCGCGCCGCGAAGGCCAGGCCGCGTCTAGAGGCGCCGGCCTGGTACAGGAAAGGCGTGCGCTGCGGCGAAGGTTCGCACAGGTGGATGCCGGGCACCGTGTAGTGCTCGCCCCGGTGATTGATCGGATGCACGCGCGCCGGGTCGGTGTAGACGCCGCGTTCGCGGTCGCGCAGCACGGCGCCGTCTTCCCAGCTCTGTTCCCACAGCTTGTAGACGACTTCCAGGTATTCGTCGGCCAGGTCATAGCGCGCGTCGTGGCCGAGCTGCCGTTCCTGGCCGAGATTGCGCGCGGCGCTGTCGAGGTAGCCGGTGACGATGTTCCAGCCGATGCGTCCTCCGCTCAAGTGGTCCAGCGTCGAGATCCGGCGCGCAAAGGTATAGGGATGCTCGCCGCCGGTGGAGGCGGTGACGCCGATCCCGAGGCGCGTGGTGGCTTGCGCGATCAGGGGCGCCAGCGCCAGCGGGTCGTTCAGCGGCAACTGCACGCCGTGGCGCAGCGCCGCGTCCAGGTTGCCGCCGTAGACGTCGTAGGCGCCCAGCACGTCGGCGAGGAAGATCGCATCGAAGCCGCCCGCTTCCAGCAGGCGCGCCAGCTCGACCCAGTAGCCGGCGTCGCGGTAGCCGGCGCCGGTGTCGCGCGGATGGCGCCACAGGCCCGGCGACTGGTGGCTGGGCGTGTTCATCTGGAAGGCGTTGAAGCGCACCGGCTTCGCGGCCGTTGGCAAGCCTGGGTTCATTTCGTGCTCTTCTCCAGCGCCAGCTGGTAGTCGGTCTTGGCGTAGTCGGCGAACAGGCGGTTCGTCACCTCCAGGAATTCGCGCGAGCGGTAGGCCGCGGCGATGTCGCGCGCAAAGGGTTTATCTTTATCGGCCGTGCGCACCGCGACCAGGTTGGCGTAGCTCGGCGAGATCGTCTCGGTGCGCAGGGCGTCGCGCAGCTTCAGGCCGGAAGCCAGCGCGAAGTTCCCGTTCACGAAGGCGAAGTCGGCGTCCTGCAGCGAGCGCGGCAGTTGCGCGGCTTCGAGCGGCAGCAGTTTTACCTGGCGGACGTTCTGCGCGATGTCCTTTTCCGAGGCCTTGATCGGGTCGATGCCGGGTTTCAGCTTGACCCAGCCGAGCTGGTCGAGCATGACCAGGGCGCGCGCCTGGTTGGTCGGGTCGTTCGGCAGCGCCACCGTGGAGCCGGGGCGCACCGCGTCCAGGGAGGTGTGCTTGTGGCTGTAGATGGCGATCGGGGCGGTCGGGATCTTGACCAGTTCCGACAGGGCCAGCTTGTGCTGCTCGGCGAAGCGGGTCAGGTAGACGATGTGCTGGAACACGTTGGCATCGAGCGCGCCTTCCGCCAGTGCGAAGTTCGGCTGGACGTAGTCGTTGAACTCGACCAGCTTGATTTTATAGCCCTGCTTTTCCAGGATCGGCTTGATGCCGAAGCGGATCTGGTCGGCGTAGGGGCCGGCGCTGGTGCCGATCACCAGTTCCTTCGGGTCCTTGGCGTGGGCGGTCATGGAGACGAGCAGCGACAGGGCGGCGGCGATCAGGGTACGGCGGTGCGTGCGCATGGAAGTCCTTTTTTTATCAGGGGAAGTCGGCGAGGGGATTCAGCGTTTGTCGAGGCGGCGCGCGGCACGGGTGCCGGTCAGCTGGATCAGCTGCACCAGCACGACCAGGATCGTCACCGTGAAAATCATCACGTCGGTCTCGAAGCGGTAGTAGCCGTAGCGGATCGCGAGGTCGCCGATACCGCCGCCGCCGACCACGCCGGCGACAGCCGAATACGAGAGAAAGCTGATCGCCAGTACGGTCAGCGACAGCACCAGGGCCGCGCGCGCCTCGGGCAGCAGCACCCGCAGCACGATCTGGAATTCGGAGGCGCCCATCGCCTGCGCCGCCTCGATCACGCCGCGCGGCACGTCGCGCAGGTTCTGGTCGACCAGGCGCGCGAAATAGGGAATCGCGGCGATCGACAGCGGCACCGAGGCCGCCAGCGGTCCGATCGAGGTGCCGGCCAGCACCCGCGTGACCGGCACCAGCGCCACCATCAGCACGATGAAGGGAAAGGAGCGCACCGTGTTGACGATCCAGCCGAGCACCAGCGCCAGGCGCCGGTTCTGCAGGGCCTGGCCGTCGGCGACCAGGAACAGCAGCACGCCGAGCGGGCCGCCGAGCAGCACCGCGGCCGAGACGCCGATGCCGAGCATCAGCGCGGTTTGCAGGAAGGCGGTCCAGAGTTCGGGCAGGACAGCAAGGATCGACTCAGGCATGGGCATCTCCCCAGGCGGCCGCGGCGAAGGCCTCGGTGCCGTAGTAGGCAAGTTCACGTCCCAGCGCGGTCTTGCGCGGGACACTGTGGTCGGCGAGGGCGAACTGCTCCGCCACCGCGCCGTGTTCGATGACGGCCACCCGATGGCACAGGCTGCCGAGTACCTGCAGTTCGTGGCTGACGATGACGATGGTCACGCCCAGTTGCGCGTTGATGGTGTGCAGCGTCTCGAGCAGGGAGCGCGTGGTTTCCGGATCGAGCGCCGAGGTCGGCTCGTCGCACAGCAGCACCGCCGGGTGGCTGGCCAGGGCGCGCGCGATCGCCACGCGTTGCTTCTGGCCGCCCGAGAGCTGGGCCGGATAGCCGGCCGCCTTGTCGGCCAGGCCCACCAGCTCCAGGCATTCCATGACGCGTGCCTGCAGCCGCGGCGCGTTCAGCGCGTCGTGCAGGCGCAGCGGGAAGGCGACGTTCTCGAACACGGTGGCGTTCTGCAGCAAGTTAAAACCCTGGAAGATCATGCCGATGCGCCGGCGCGCCTGGCGCAGGCCGCGCTTGTCGAGCGTTGTCAGTTCTGCGCCGTCGACGATCACGCTCCCGCGCTCGGGACGCTCGAGCAGGTTGATCAGCCGCAGCAGGGTCGACTTGCCGGCGCCGCTTTTACCCACGATGCCGAAGATCTCGCCGTCCAGGATCTCGAGCGAGACGCCGCGCACGGCTTCGAAGCGCGCGCCATCGGGCAGCGCAAAACCCTTGGCGACGTCGACCAGGCGGATCGCCGCCTTCGGCGTACCGGCGGCTGGGGTGAGGGTGGTAGTCACGATGGATCAGGAATAAGGAGTGGGATCGGGCAGGCGGCCTTCCAGCGCATAGCGCCCGAGGTCGCGCAGCTTGTAGTCGACCGGGTCATGCAGCGTGTGCACGCGGGCGTTGCGCCAGAAGCGGTCGAAGCCGAAGCGGGCCGAGGTCGAACGGGCGCCCGTCAGTTCGAACATCTCGCTGCCGATGTCGATCGCCGCGCGGTGCGCCAGCACCTTGGCCTCGGCCACCGCGACCGCCACGTCGCCGCGCTCTTGCGCACCGAGGTCCGCGCTTTTCTCGAACGCGGTGTCGAGCAGGCGCGCGGCAATGTCGGCCAGCACCGTGGCCGGACGCAGCTTGAGCCAGAACTCGCCGTAGCGCTGCTGCACGTAAGGGTCGGCGCTCGGCTCGGCGACGTTGGAGGCGAACCAGGGCCGTGCCTGCTCCAGGGTGTAGTCGCGCGCGGCCTCGAAGGCGCCGATGGCGATGCCGAGGTAGAGGTTGGCCATGATCAGCTGCGCCACCTGCGAGCGCAGGGTCGATTGCGCCGTCGGGGCCTGGCCCGGCGCCTGCAGCACCAGCGCGGCCGGCAAATAGACCTGGTCGAAACGGACGGTGCCGCTGTCGGTCTGGCGCTGGCCGAAGGCGTCCCAGTCGGCTTCCACCGTGATGCCGGGCTGCGCGGTCGGCAGCACCGCGATCAGGGCGGCGCCGGCGGCGTCGTCCCAGGCCGATACCGTCAGCCAGTCCGAGCCCACCGAGCCGGACGCGAAGCTTTTCACGCCGTCGAGCACGAAGCCGGCAGGAATGGCCTGGGCGCGGGTG
Source organism: Massilia haematophila (assembly GCF_042647645.1). Classification (NCBI taxonomy): domain Bacteria; kingdom Pseudomonadati; phylum Pseudomonadota; class Betaproteobacteria; order Burkholderiales; family Oxalobacteraceae; genus Massilia; species Massilia haematophila. Next base: position 4,810,935 of record NZ_JBHRVV010000001.1, read on the forward strand.
CGCTTGTCGAGGGGATTCAAGGCATTGCCCCAGAACAGGCCCTGCTCGACGGTAGCGCTCAGCAGGTTGCGCTGCTGGATGTGCGTGCCGTACAGGCGGATGCCGGCCAGTTGCAGGTGGTGAAAACCGAAGAGATGGGCCAGCGCGCTGTCGGCCCCGGCCAGCGTGCGCACGACCTGCAGCACGGTTTCCCAGGATCCGCCCTGGCCGCCGAATGCGCGCGGCACCGACAGGGTGAGCAAACCGCTCTGGCGGATCAGTTCGCGTTCGTGCCGGGCGTGGCCGCCAAGCCGGTCGCGTTCGACGGCAGTGGCGGCGAACGCCTGCGCCAGGCCCGCGGCGAGCGCCAGCGGATCGGTTGCAGCAACTGGCGCAGCGCCCGGTTCCGGGGCGCGCAAAGGAAGGACGGTGGAAGACATCGCGAGAGGCCCTGATGAGAATGGTGCAATCAGTATTGCACCGGGTCCGGGCCGGCGTGAACGAAGAAATACGGCCATCGATATGCGCGAAACCTTAAAACGCCGGACGCATAAGGATGTGCGAAACGATTAGTTTTCTTTCAACTCCGCCAGCTCTACGCTAAGGCCATCACCCATGAATGGACCACACCATGAGCGTCTTCCTGCTGGGCGGCAGCCCGTCGCCGCACTCCTCGTCCTCGCGCCTGTTGCAGCACATCGGCGAACGTCTCGGCCTGCACGGCCAGCGCCTGACGCGCCTCGAAGTGCGCGAGCTGCCCGCTGCGGCCTTGCTGGCCCTCGAGAGCGGCGAGCCGGCCATTGCCAGGGCCTTGGCCCAGCTGCGCCAGGCCGATGCCGTGGTGGTCGCCACGCCTGTTTACAAGGCGGCCTACAGCGGCCTGCTGAAAGCCTTCCTCGACCTGCTGCCCCAGGACGCCCTGGCCGGCAAGCTGGTGCTGCCGCTGGCCACCGGCGGCAGCCAGTCGCACATGCTGGCGCTCGACTACGCCCTGCGGCCGGTGCTGGCCTCGATGTCGGCGCGCTTCATCCTGCCCAGCATCTATGCGACCTCGGAGCAGATCAAACGCGGCCTTGACGGCAGCCTGGCGCTGGCCGCGCCGATCGCCGTGCGCGTGGCCCAGGGTGTCGAGCAGCTCGCTTCCGAGCTGCGCGCCGTGGCGCCGCGTCCGGTCGCCGAGCCCGCCGAAGCAGAAGCCGGAGTACAAGCCGCCCTGCACGCGCTGCCAGCCTGATTCCGTCATATATATAAAAGAGAGAGTCCATGCAATCCGATCACCCATCGCGGCCGGCGCGCCGCCGCACCCTTGGCCTGCTCGCCGCAGGCATTGCCGCCGGCCTGCACGGCCGGGCGCTTGCCCAAACACCTACTCAAGTCCGCATCGGCTACCAGAAATACGGCACCCTGACCCTGCTCAAGGGCCGCGGCACGCTGGAAAAACGGCTGGCGGCCCGCAACATCGCCGTCAAATGGACCGAATTCCCGGCCGGCCCGGTGCTGCTCGAAGGGCTGAACGTCGGCAGCATCGACTTCGGCACCGTCGGCGAAGCGCCGCCGATCTTCGCCCAGGCCGCCGGCGCGCGCCTGGTGTATGTCGGCCATGAGCCGGCCTCGCCCGGCAGCGAGGCGATCGTGGTGCCGAAGGATTCGGCCCTGCGCACGCTGGCCGACTTGCGCGGCAAGAAGATCGCCCTGAACAAGGGCTCGAACGTGCACTTCTTGTTAGTGAAGGCGCTGGAAAAGGCCGGCATTCCCTACGGCGCGATCCAGCCGATCTACCTGCCGCCCGCCGACGCCCGCGCCGCCTTCGAGCGCGGCAGCGTCGACGCCTGGGTGATCTGGGATCCCTTCCTTGCCGCGGCCGAGCAGCAGCTGGGCGCGCGCGTGCTGGCCGACGGCCGCGGCCTGGTCTCGAACCACCAGTTCTATCTGGCCGCGCGCAGCTTCGCCGAACAGCAGCCGGAGCTCACGCGCATCCTGATCGAGGAAATCGCCAAGGTCGACGACTGGGGCCGCGCCAACCCGGTCGACGTGTCGATCATTCTCTCGGCGCAGACCGGCTTGCCGAAGAACGTGGTCGACCTGGCGGCAAGCCGCTACGCCTATGGCGTCAAGCCGATGTCGCCGGAGGTCGTGCGCGAACAGCAGCGCATCGCCGACGCCTTCCATGCCTTGCGCCTCATCCCCAAACCCATCGCGGTCAAGGACGCACTGCCCGCCTCTCCGCTCTGAAGGAAACAGCATGTCCACTCCCAACGTCTTCTGGTTTCTCCCCACCCACGGCGACAGCCGCTACCTCGGCACGACAAAAGGCGCGCGCACGGTCGATGCCGATTACCTGCGCCAGATCGCGGTCGCGGCCGATACCCTCGGCTACGACGGCGTGCTGTTGCCGACCGGGCGCTCCTGCGAGGATCCCTGGATCAGCGCCGCCTCGCTGATCGGCGCGACGAAGAAGCTGAAATTCCTGGTCGCGATCCGTCCGGGCCTGTCGACGCCCGGCCTCGCGGTGCGCCAGGCCGCCACCTTCGACCGCCTGTCGAACGGGCGCCTGCTGATTAATGTCGTCACCGGCGGCGACCAGGGCGAGCTCGAGGCCGACGGCCTGTTTGCCGACCACGCCAAGCGCTACGAAATCTCGGATGAATTCATCCGCATCTGGCGCGCCAGCATGGCGGGCGAGGGCGGCGCGGCCGGCTTTATCTTCGAGGGCAAGCACCTGCAGGTGAAGGGCGCGCGCACCCTGTATCCGCCGATCCAGAAACCGCATCCGCCGCTGTACTTCGGCGGCTCATCGGAACCGGCGCACGAGCTGGCGGCCGAGCAGATGGACGTGTACCTGACCTGGGGCGAGCCGCCGGCGGCGGTGGCGGAGAAGCTGGCCGACATCCGCGCGCGCGCGGCGAAGCGCGGCCGCACGCTGAAGTTCGGCATCCGCCTGCACGTGATCGTGCGCGAGACGAACGAGGCAGCCTGGCGCGCGGCGGAAGAACTGATCAGCCACCTCGACGACGAGGTGATCGCCAAGGCCCAGGCCGCGTTCGCGAAGATGGATTCGGTCGGCCAGCAGCGCATGGCCGCGCTGCACGGCGGACGGCGCGACAAGCTGGAGGTCTCGCCCAACCTGTGGGCCGGCGTCGGCCTGGTGCGCGGCGGCGCCGGTACCGCGCTGGTGGGCGACCCGGAAACCGTGGCTGCACGCATGCGCGAGTACGCCGACCTCGGGATCGAGACCTTCATCCTGTCGGGCTACCCGCACCTGGAAGAGTCCTACCGCTTCGCCGAACTGGTGTTCCCGCTGCTGGGTAAAGGGAAGGAAAGCGGCGAGCAGTCGCTGACCGGTCCGTTCGGGGAGATGATGGCCAGCGACATCGTGCCGAAAAAGGTGGCGTGATGGCATCGTTCGAGGTGCTGCGGGCGAGTGCTGCGGGCGCGTCCGACAGCGGCAGCGTGGAGCCTGCCCGGCTCGCGCCGGTGCCACGCACAGCGGGCGCGCGGCCGGCAGTGTCCAGCACCGGGCCCCGCGCTGCCGCCAACGCGCGCCGTCCGGCACTGGCGGCGCTCGCGCCATGGGCGCTGCCGGCCGTCCTGGTGGCGCTGTGGCAGGCGGCGGCCCAGGTCGGCTGGCTGTCGAGCCGCATCCTGCCCGAACCCTGGCAGGTGCTGACCGCTTTCTGGTCGCTGGCGGAATCGGGCGAGTTGTGGGCGCATTTGCGCACCAGCCTGTGGCGCGCGGCGGTCGGCTTCGGCATCGGCGCCGGACTCGGCCTGCTGCTTGGCTTGCTCAACGGCAGCTCGCGGCGCGCCGAGACCCTGTTCGACACCACCCTGCAGATGATCCGCAACATTCCGGCGCTGGCGCTGATCCCGCTCGTCATCCTGTGGTTCGGCATCGACGAGACGGCCAAGCTGTTCCTGCTGGCGATTGGCGTGTTCTTTCCGGTGTACCTGAATACTTTCCACGGCATCCGCTCGGCCGACCAGGGCCTGATCGAGATGGCGCGCAGCTATGGCTTGTCCGGCTGGGCGCTGTACCGCGACGTCATCCTGCCGGCGGCGCTGCCGTCGATCCTGGTCGGCGTGCGCTTTTCGCTGGGGCTGGTGTGGGTCTTGCTCATCGTCGCGGAGACGATCTCGGCGCAGTCGGGCATCGGCTACATGACGATGAATGCGCGCGAATTCCTGCAAACCGACGTGGTGCTGGTCGGCATCCTGCTCTACGCCCTGCTCGGCAAGGCCGCCGACCTGGCGGCGCGTGCGCTCGAACGCCATTTCCTGCGCTGGAATCCGGCCTATCGCTGAACGAGGTCCCATGCATATCACGACTGAAGAAACGAGATGCCTTGCCGGCGCCGGCATCACCCTGCGGGCCTTATCGAAGCGCTATGGCGAACGCACGGTGCTGGACGACATCGACCTTGCCATCGCGCCGGGCGAGTTCGTCGCCGTGGTCGGGCGCAGCGGCTGCGGCAAGAGCACGCTGCTGCGCCTGGTTGCCGGGTTGGAGACGCCCGACGCCGGCACGGTCGCGGCCGGGGCGGGCGAGGGAAGCACGCGCCTGATGTTCCAGGAAGCGCGCCTGCTGCCCTGGAAGAGCGTGCTGGACAACGTCGCGCTTGGCCTGCAGGACGGCGCCGGGCGGGCGGAGGATGCCCTGGCAACGGTCGGGCTGGCCGAGCGGGCGCGCGAATGGCCGGCGGTGCTGTCGGGCGGGCAGCGCCAGCGCGTCGCCCTGGCACGCGCCCTGGTCCACGCGCCGCGCCTCCTGCTGCTCGACGAGCCGCTGGGCGCCCTCGATGCGCTCACCCGGATCGAGATGCAGCGCCTGATCGAGACCTTGTGGCTGCGCCAGGGCTTCAGCGCCATACTGGTGACCCACGACGTCCAGGAAGCGCTGGCGCTGGCGGACCGGGTGCTGGTGATCGACGGCGGCCGGATCGCGCACGACATCCCGGTGCCGCTGCCACGGCCGCGCGAACGCGGCAGTGCGGCGTTTGCCGGTCTCGAACGGGAACTGCTGGGCTGCGTGCTCGGGTAGACGGGCCACGCCCGCCCACCTTATCCATGATCTGTCTCATGCCCTTGCGCCGCGAGAAGCCGCCGGCGCTGCTTCGCGATCACGCGGCTTCCCGTTCATTTTCTCTTCATAAAGCCGGTTCGCACGCGCCCACAGGTATTTAAGATTCGCTTAAGTCCGCCTTGTAAGGAAGTCAAGCGGTTTGTTTGGTTCGACGTAAATACAACGGTGAGCAAACTGGCAACTTGCCTGATTCCAAACAGTTTATTTCCTTGAGGCACTAACTTTATGATCATTTATACGAAGAGTAGATGCTGATCCAGTGAAACTTCGTCGGTTGTCGGTAAATATCCCGCTAAATTGTGTCGAAGTCGCTGAAACATGCATAGCAGGTAAAAAATGTTATGACGGAAACTTTGTTTTTTGCTAAATGAAATTAATTCCTGAAGGAAAAATTCCATAAGGAAATTCGTTATGTGAACTAGCGCACAATAGAATCTGCGTTTGACAATCGGAAACGAGTCGAATATCGTCAGCAGTTCGCGTCAAGCGAAATCTTAAAACTGCAACAAAGTCCAACCAACGGATTCTGGAGGAAAAGCATGGAACAATTCCAACCGAAGCACGAGGAAAAGGTGAAAGCCCTGAGCGTGGACGAAGAATGCTTCTATATCGATCTTGAGTGCGGACTGCGCCTGAGCGGTCCCCGCTTGATCGCCGTCCCACTCTCGGAAGCCGAGAACCTGGCGGCTCCCCGTAACGCTGCGCTGCGTACCGACTGGGAAGCAGCCCCCGTACTGGATTGATCCACAGAGGACGGGGGACTTCGGTCTACCCGTACCTATCCGGCGATGCGCCGGTAGTGCGCGCCGGGCCCATGAAGGCCATCCCGCACGATTGCATATCGTTCCAAAATGTCACGGACTGATGGGGGTAGAATTGCTTCCATGAAGATTCGTGTCGCAACCTACAACATTCACAAGGGCGTCTCGTCGCTGCGCAGTACCCCACGGGTGCTGGCGCTGAAGAAAGCGATCGCCGAATTCCACGCCGATATCGTTTTCCTGCAGGAAGTGCAGGGAAGACATGACCGATTCCAGGCACGCTACGGCAACCACAAGCGCGAACACCGCATCTGGCCCGAAACGGCGCAATACGAGTACTTCGCCGGCGAATCCCATCACCATGCGTACGGCATGAACGCGGTCTACGACCACGGCCACCACGGCAATGCCTTGCTCAGCAGTTTTCGGATCGAAAACAGCCATAACCACGACGTTTCCGACCACGCCTACGAACAGCGCGGCATCCTGCATTGCGTGCTCGAAACCCCGGCCGGGCGCGTCCACTGCTACGTCGTGCACCTGGGGTTGTTCGAAGGCGGACGCGGGCGCCAGACCGCCCAGTTGATCGAGGCGGTCCAGCAGTCCTCCGATGGGGAGCCGGTGATCATTGCCGGCGACTTCAACGACTGGCGCAATACCCTCAGCGATCGCCTGCGCAATGCCCTCGGCGTGTCCGAGGTGTTCGACGAGCTCGGCCCGCGCTCGCCGCTGGGCGACATGGTGCGCGGCTGGGCCGGCCGCCAGCCACGCCTGGCGCCGGCGCGCACTTTCCCGGCGGCGCTGCCCTGGTTCCGCCTCGACCGCATCTACGTCCGCGGCTTCAAGGTCGACAATGCGCAGGTGATGGCCGGCTCGATCTGGGCCAAGCTGTCCGACCATGCGCCGATCGTCGCGGAACTGCAGCTGGCCTAGCGTATGCGCACGGTCAGCTATGTAGCGAACAACGATGTCACCCTCCTCGAATCCGGACTCCAGCTGTTTCCGGCGATGATCGCGGCCATCGATGCCGCGCAGCACGAGATCCTGTTCGAGACTTACATCTTCGCCGAGGACGAGGTGGCGCGCGGCATCGAGGCAGCGCTGATCCGCGCGGCCAGGCGCGGGATCAAGGTGCGCGTGCTGGTCGACTGGTTCGGCACCGGACACCGGATCTGCTGCCGCCGCGCCGAGGCCTTTGCCGAAGCCGGCGTGCATTACCGCGTGTTCAACCCCTGGTTCAAGCGCGGCATTACCCGCACCCATCGTAAGATCACCGTGGTCGACCGCAGTATCGCTTTCGTCGGCGGCATCAACATCAACGACGACATGCTGTGCGACTACGAACCCTACCGGCCGCTGCCGGCGCCGCGCTGGGACTTCGCGGTGCAGGTGAAGGGGCCGCTGGTGGAGCAGATCCACCTGGAGGCGCAGGCGCAGTGGACCCGCGCCGGCCACCTGAACCTGGTCCGCCGCATCGGCCTGTTCCGCGAGATGCGGCGCCAGCCGCCGAGCGAGGGCGCGCGGCCGATGCGCGCCGCCTTCGTGGTGCGCGACAACCTGCGCAACCGGCGTACCATCCAGCGCGCCTACCTGCAGGCGATCGGCCAGGCACGGAAATGCGTGCTGCTGGCCAATCCTTATTTTGCGCCAGGAAGGAAATTCCGCGAGGCACTGGCACAGGCCGCGAAGCGCGGCGTCGAGGTCACGCTCCTGATCGGCGTCGGCGAATTCAAGCTGCAGGATGCCGTGGCCCGTTCCTTCTACCCGAAACTGCTGGCGGCCGGCATCCAGGTGGTCGAGTACCGCAAGACCCAACTGCACGCGAAGATCGCGGTGGTCGACGACGACTGGTCCACCGTGGGCTCGAGCAATTGCGACGGCCTGTCGCTCTTCCTCAACCAGGAAGCCAACGTTGTGGTGCGCGACGCCGGCTTTGCCCGCGCGGTGCGCCAGCACATCCTGCGCGGCGTGGCGGACGGGGTGCCGATCCATCCCGAGGAGTTCGCCGGCATCGGCTGGGTGCGCCGTGCGTGCTATGGCACTGCCTATTTCCTCTATAAACTGGGTATGCGGATTTTTGCGATCGGCTACGCTTGACGGGGTCGAAAAACTGCTGTCCGCCGCCATATGGGGTTTTCGAACTTGTAACGAGGACCAGAATGGAAGACAACAACGTACGCATCGACAAATGGCTGTGGGCCGCGCGCTTCTTCAAGACCCGCTCGCTTGCCGCCGAGGCGGTCGACCGCGGCCGGGTGCGTATCGGCGGCGAGCCGGTGAAACCGGCACGCAACGTCAAGCTGAACGACAAGATATTCATCGACAATGGTTCCGACCGCTGGGAGGTCGTGGTGCTGGGCATTTCCGATAAACGCGGCCCGGCGCCGGTGGCGCGCGAGCTGTACCGCGAGACCGAGGAGAGCCTGGTGCGCCGCGAGAACGATTCCGAGGCGCGCAGGTTGTTCCCCGAGCCGGGCAGCACGATCAAGGGGCGGCCGACCAAGCGCGACCGGCGGGCGATTTCGCGGGCGGGTGGGTGACGGACCGTTGGGCGACGCAGGGTGGGCGCCCCGTGCCCACGCGTGACGCTTGTACCATGTTGACGTCTTTTGGATCGGGGAGCGACATCAGGCCACCATCCGGCCGTCGATGACACGACGTTCCGCGTGGGCACGGAGTGCCCACCCTACTAGAACCCGACCTCTAAGTTCCCGTTTGACATTCACCCGCCGATAGATAATAGTACGAGCGTTCGGATTTTTCGATTCACGCAGGGGATAGTCATCAACACTTCAGCCAAATTCATGCGCAAGGGCGAGCAGACGCGGGCGGCGATTCTCGATGTCGCACTCGAGCTGGCCAGCCGTAACGGCCTCGAAGGCCTGACGATCGGCCTGCTCGCCGATCGCATGAACATGAGTAAATCGGGCGTCTTCGCGCACTTCGGTTCGCGCGAGGATCTGCAGATGGAAGTGCTCAAGCTCTACCATCACCGTTTCGAGCAGGAAGTGTTTTACCCCAGTGTGAAAGAGCCGCGCGGCTTGCCGCGCCTGGAGTCGATGTTCGCGCGCTGGCTCAAGCGCGTGTCGGTCGAAATCGCGTCGGGCTGCATCTATATCAGCGGCGCGGTGGAGTACGATGACCGTCCGGGCCCGATCCGCGACGCGCTGGTGGCAATGGTGCGCGCCTGGCAGGGCGCCCTGCTGCGCGCCGTGCAGCAGAGTGTCGATGCCGGGGCCTTGCAGCCCGACACCGACCCGCAACAGCTGGTGTATGAAATGTACGGGCTGATCCTGGCCCTGCATCACGATGCGCGTTTCCTGCGTAGTCCCGGCGCCGTCGAACGCGCCCACCGCGGTTTCGCGCGGCTGATCGAGAATTACCGTAATCCCACTCAAGGCACCCAGGCGGGCTAAGTCCGCCTTCAGTCACAACACATTACCTTCGTCAGGAGAAAACCATGGGTCAGTACGTCGCGCCAATTCGGGATATGCAGTTCGTTCTGCACGAATTCCTCAACGTCACCGAAGAGTTCAAGAACTTGCCGGCGTACCAGGAAATCGACGCCGACATCATCAACCAGGTGCTGGAAGAAGGCGCGAAATTCACGCAGGAAGTACTGTTCCCGCTGAACCACTCCGGTGACCGCGAAGGCTGCCACTTCGACGCGGCGACCAAGACCGTCACCACCCCGAAGGGCTTCAAGGAAGCGTACAAGCAGTACGTCGAAGGCGGCTGGGCTGCGCTGGCCTGCGATCCGGAATACGGTGGCCAGGGCCTGCCGGTCTCGCTGAACAACTCGTTCTACGAAATGCTGAACTCGGCCAACCAGGCCTGGACCATGTACCCGGGCCTGTCGCACGGCGCCTACGAGTGCCTGAAGGAACACGGCACCGAAGAACAGAAGAAGTTCTACCTGCCGAAGCTGGTTTCGGGCGAATGGACCGGCACCATGTGCCTGACCGAAGCGCATTGCGGCACCGACCTGGGCCTGCTGCGCTCGAAAGCCGAACCGCAAGGCGACGGCACCTACAAGATTACCGGCTCGAAGATCTTCATCTCGGCCGGCGAACACGACGTGTCGGAAAACATCGTCCACCTGGTGCTGGCCCGCCTGCCGGACGCCCCTGAAGGCTCGAAGGGCATCTCGCTGTTCCTGGTCCCGAAATTCCTGCCGAACGCCGACGGTTCGATCGGCGAGCGCAACCCGATCTTCTGTGGCGCCATCGAAGAAAAGATGGGCATCCACGGCAACTCGACCTGCCAGATGAACCTGGACGGCGCCGTCGGCACCCTGATCGGCCAGCCGCACAAAGGCCTGAACGCGATGTTCGTGTTCATGAACGCCGCCCGCCTGGGCGTGGGCATGCAGTCGCTCGGCCTGACCGAAGTGGCTTACCAGAACGCCCTGGTCTACGCCAAAGACCGCATCCAGATGCGCTCGCTGTCGGGCCCGAAAGCACCGGACAAGCCGGCCGACCCGATCATCGTGCACCCGGACGTGCGCCGCATGTTGCTGACTGCCAAGGCCTACGCGGAAGGCGCGCGCGCGCTGACTTCGTACGTCGCGCTGCAGATCGACCGCGAACTGAACCACCCGGACGAAGAAGTGCGCAAGGAAGCCGCCGGCGAAGTCGCGCTGCTGACCCCGATCGTCAAGGCCTTCATCACTGACAACGGCTGGATCGCTACGTCGGAAGCCATGCAGGTGTACGGCGGCCACGGCTACATCGCCGAATGGGGCATGGAGCAGTACGTGCGTGACGCGCGCATCAACATGATCTACGAAGGCACCAACACCGTGCAGTCGCTGGACCTGCTGGGCCGCAAGATCCTGATGGACAACGGCGCCAAGCTGCGCGCCTTCGGCGAAAAGATCAAAGCCTTCGTCGAAGACAATGGCCTGGACGAATCGATGTCGGAATTCGTGAGCCCGCTGGGCGAGCTGGGCGAAAAAGTCACCAAGCTGACCATGGAAATCGGCATGAAGGCCTTCACCAACCAGGACGAAGTCGGCGCCGCTGCCGTGCCTTACCTGCGTGTAGTCGGTCACCTGGTGTTCTCCTACTTCTTCGCACAAATGGCGAAGATCGCCCTGGAGAAGAAAGATTCCGGCGACAAGTTCTACGAATCCAAGCTGCACACGGCGCGCTTCTACTTCGCTCGCCTGTACCCGGAAACCGCGATGCTGATCCGCCAGGCACGCTCGGGCGCAAGCAATCTGCTGGCGCTCGACGCCGACCTGTTCTAACCGCTTCTAGGGATAAAAACCATGACCAATTTCACCGTCAAGAAAGTCGCCGTCCTGGGCGCGGGCGTGATGGGCGCGCAGATCGCTGCGCACTGCGTCAACGCCAAGGTGCCTGTCGTTCTGTTCGACCTGCCGGCAAAAGAAGGTAACAAGAACGGCATCGTTCTGAAAGCCATCGAAGGCCTGAAGAAGCTGTCGCCTGCGCCGCTGGGCAACAAGGATGACGCTGCCCTGATCGAAGTCGCCAACTACGAAGACAACCTGGATGTCCTGGCTGGCTGCGACCTGATCATCGAAGCGATCGCCGAGCGCATGGACTGGAAGCACGACCTGTACAAGAAGGTCGCTCCGCACATCGCCCCGAACGCGATCTTCGCGTCCAACACCTCGGGCCTGTCGATCAACAAGCTGGCCGAAGGTTTCGACGACGAACTGAAGGCGCGCTTCTGCGGCGTGCACTTCTTCAACCCGCCGCGCTACATGCACCTGGTCGAACTGATCCCGACCACCTCGACGAAGCCGGAAATCCTCGACCAGCTCGAGACCTTCCTGACCTCGGTGCTGGGCAAGGGCGTGGTGCGTGCAAAGGACACCCCGAACTTCATCGCCAACCGCGTCGGCATCTTCGGCATGCTGGCCACCATCCACGAAGCCGAGAAATTCGGCCTGTCGGTGGACGTGGTCGACGACCTGACCGGCGCCAAGCTGGGCCGGGCGAAATCCGGCACCTTCCGCACCGCCGACGTCGTGGGCCTGGACACCATGGGCCACGTGATCAAGACCATGCAGGACACCCTGCAGGACGACCCCTTCTTCAGCCTGTACAAGACGCCTGACGTCCTGGCCAAGCTGATCGAGAAGGGCGCCCTGGGCCAGAAGACCGGCGGCGGCTTCTACAAGAAGGTCGGCAAGGACATCCAGCGCCTGGACTTCGCGACCGGCGAATACGTGCCGAGCGGCGCCAAGGCGGCCGACATCGTCGCGCGCATCCTGAAGGAAAAGGACCCGGTCAAGAAGTTCAAGGCCATGCGCGAATCGAGCAACCCGCAGGCGCAGTTCCTGTGGGCGATCTTCCGCGATGCCTTCCACTACATCGCGTTCCACCTGGATACCATCGCCGACAACGCGCGCGACGTCGACTTCGCGATGCGCTGGGGCTTCGGCTGGAGCGTCGGTCCGTTCGAGACCTGGCAAGCCGCCGGCTGGACGCAGATCGCCCAGTGGGTCAAGGAAGACATCGACGCCGGCAAGGCGCTGACCAACGCACCGCTGCCAGCCTGGGTGTTCGAAGGCCAGGTCGCGGAGAAGGGCGTGCATACCGCCGAGGGTTCGTACTCGGCCAGCCGCAACACCTATGTGCCGCGTTCGGACCTGCCGGTCTACCAGCGCCAGGAATTCCGCGCGCCGGTCGTGGGTGCGGGCGGTCTTGACGCGAAAACCGCCGGCACCACCGTGTTCGAGGACGACTCGGTGCGCCTGTGGCATACGGGCGACGAGGTCCTGATCATCTCGCTCAAGACCAAGATGCACGTCATCGGCGACGGCGTCATCAAGGGCATCCAGCGCGGCCTGAAGGAAGCGGAAGCCAACTTCAAGGGCCTGGTGATCTGGAACACCGACGCCACCGAAGGCGGGGCCTTCTCGGCCGGCGCCGACCTGCAATCGGCCCTGCCGGCCTTCATGACCGGCGGCGCGAAAGCGATGGAGCCGATCGTCAAGGAACTGCAGGACACCTTCATGCAGATGAAGTACTCGAACGTTCCGGTCGTGGCGGCGGTTGCCGGCCTGGCCCTGGGCGGCGGCTGCGAGATGGCCCTGCACGCGTCGAAGCGCGTGGCCTCGATCGAGTCCTACATCGGCCTGGTCGAAGTCGGCGTGGGCCTGGTGCCTGCCGGCGGCGGCCTGAAGGAAGCGGCAGTGCGCGCCTTCACCGAAGCCAAGGGCAACGACATCCTGCAATTCCTGAAGACCGGTTTCACCAACGCGGCCACCGCGCAGGTGTCGAAGTCGGCCCTGGAAGCAAAGGCGATGGGTTACCTGAAGGAAGACGACATCATCGTCTTCAACCCCTACGAACTGCTGCACGTGGCGAAGGTCACCGCGCGCTCGATGTTCGACGCCGGCTACCGCGCGCCGCTGCAGCGCCCGGTGACCGTGACCGGCCGCTACGGCTGGGCGACCATCCGCGGCCAGCTGGTCAACATGCGTGACGGCGGCTTCATCTCGGCCTACGACTACCACCTGGGCGACACCATCGCCGAGATCGTGACCGGCGGCGACGTCGACCAGGGCAGCGTGGTGTCCGAGCAGTGGCTGCTGGACATGGAACGCAAGGCCTTCATCTCGCTGCTGAACAACCCGAAGACGCAAGAGCGGATCATGGGCATGATGCAGACCGGCAAGCCGGTGCGCAACTAACGCTGAACAGACAGGACGACCAACATGAGCAAACAACTTCAAGACGCATACATCGTCGCAGCGACCCGCACCCCGATCGGCAAGGCGCCGCGCGGCATGTTCAACAAGACCCGCCCGGACGACCTGCTGGTCGCCGCGATCAAGGGCGCCATGGCCGCCGTGCCGAACCTGGACCCGGCCCTGATCGTCGACGCCATCGTCGGCTGCTCGTTCCCGGAAGCGGAGCAGGGCTTCAACATCGCCCGTAACTCGGTGGTGCTGGCCGGCCTGCCGAACACCGTCGGCGGCGTGACCGTCAATCGCTACTGCGCTTCGGGCATCACCGCCCTGGCCATGGCGGCGGACCGCATCCGCGTCGGCGAAGCCGACGTGATGATCGCCGGCGGCGTCGAATCGATGTCGATGGTCCCGATGATGGGCCACCACCCGTCGATCAACATGGAGACCTTCAGGGACGAGAACGTGGGCCTGGCCTACGGCATGGGCCTGACCGCCGAAAAGGTGGCGCAGCAGTGGAAAGTGTCGCGCGAAGACCAGGACGCCTTCGGCCTGGAATCGCACCGCCGCGCCATCGCTGCCCAGCAGGCGGGCCTGTTCAAGGACGAGATCACCCCGGTCGAGATCGTCACCCGCACGCCGAACCTGGCCACCGGTGAAGTCTCGGTCAAGCGCCGCACGGTCGACGCCGACGAAGGCCCGCGCGCCGACGCCAGCATGGAGTCGATGGCGAAACTGAAGCCGGTCTTCGCCGCCAAGGGCACCGTCACCGCCGCGACCTCGTCGCAGATGTCGGACGGCGCCGGCGCCCTGATCGTCGTCAGCGAGAAGATCCTGAAGGAACACAACCTGACCCCGCTGGCCAAGTTCTCCTCGTTCGCCGTGCGCGGCGTGCCGCCGGAGATCATGGGCATCGGTCCGAAGGTCGCGATTCCTGCCGCCCTGGCTGCCGCCGGCATCACCCAGGACCAGCTGGACTGGATCGAGCTGAACGAAGCCTTCGCCGCCCAGGCGCTGGCCGTGATCCGCGACCTGGGCCTCGACACCAGCAAGGTCAACCCGATGGGCGGCGCGATCGCCCTGGGCCACCCGCTGGGCGCGACCGGCGCGATCCGCGCCGCGACCGTCGTGCACGCACTGCGCCGCAACAACCTGAAGTACGGCATGGTGACAATGTGCGTCGGCGCCGGCATGGGCGCGGCTGGTATCATCGAGCGCGTTTAATTTCGATAGCGGCCGTATCGACGTGTGCGTTGATGCGGCCTTTACCTATCACCGCGTGGGCACAGGTGCCCACCCTACATGAGACGGTTTCGTAGGGTGGGCACCTGTGCCCACGCTGTCTTTCGTGCCCCAAAACACCCCGGAGACTGAAAAATGACGATCCAGACGAACAAAGAAAACGGCATCCTCACCATCGAATTCAACCGCCTCGAGCGCAAGAACGCGATCACCGGCGCCATGTACCAGACCATGGCCGACGCGCTGAAGGACGCCGACCAGGACCCGGCCGTGCGCGCCGTCCTGATCACCGGCAAGCCCGAGATCTTCACCGCCGGTAACGACCTCGACGATTTCCTGAACAACGTCGGCGAAGGTGCAATGACCGAAGACCGCCCGGTGTTCCAGTTCATGCGTGCACTGGAAGGCTGCACCAAGCCGGTCGTCGCCGCCGTCGCCGGCGCCGCCGTCGGCATCGGCACCACGATGCTGATGCACTGCGACCTGGTCTATGCCGCCGACAACGCGAAATTCTCGATGCCCTTCACCCAGCTCGGCCTGTGCCCGGAATTCGCCTCGTCCCTGCTGGTCGCGCAGACCGCCGGCTACACCCGCGCCGCCGAAAAGCTGATGCTGGGCGAAGCGTTCAGCGCCCAGGAAGCCTTCGAGATGGGCATCGTCGCCCGCGTGCTGCCGGCCGCAGAACTGCTGGCCTTCGCCCAGGCGCAAGCCGCGAAGCTGGTCGCCCTGCCGGCCGCCTCGATCCGCGCCACCAAGGCCCTGATGAAGCGCCCGCGCGCGGCCGTCGTCGCCGAGACGATGGGCGTCGAGAACAAGCAGTTCAGCGCCATGCTGGTCGGCCCGGAGGCGAAGGAAGCGTTTACCGCCTTCTTCCAGAAGCGCAAGCCGGACTTTTCGAAGTTCGACTGATGTAGTAATCGGTGTAGCAAAGACTGCCTCGCCTGTGCGGCCAGGCGGTCTTTGCAGGGCCGGGTCAGCCGTGCCGCGAACCGTCGCTCAGGCGCTCGGCGATGAGGCCGGTGGCGACGGCCTGCAGCACGTGGATGGCCCAGCGCTCGCCGGCCTTGCGCGGCCCGGCCTCGATCTCGCCTTCGGTAATGCCGAGGACAGGGGCGATCGCGCCGATATTCACGGCATACAGCGCCGTGCCATACAGCGTCCCGAGTGCCAGCGGGGATAACCCGGGTGCGCGTTCGCGCAGTGCCGGCCAGGCGGCGCCGAAGGCCGCCGAGGCGCCGAGATGATTGACGAACTCGAGCGCACTGGTGCCGGCATCCCCAATTTTTTCGCGGGAATCGGCTACCTCGTCGATCCAGTCGACCGCATCCCGGTCTAGCGTCTTCGTCAAGATGCCGCTCTTGCGGCCGGCCAGCATGACGACACTGGTCAGTACGCCCGCGATCAGGCCGCCGACAATGGCTGCTTGTTGTTTTTGCATGAGAAAACTCCGCTGAAGGTCCTGCATGGTTGGAAACAGGACGATACCCATGCAGCTCGTCCCGGATCGGTTCGGTACAACACGCACATCGCGCAAACCCAGAAGAATCCTCTCGCAAATATTTCCAGCAGTTATCATATGTATCTTTCGGTAAACCTTTTCACTGCTCGGGTCCGCACTCGGCGCTAGCCGGTCTATACTGGCACCCAATCCGTATTGACACAGACAGGCGCGGCGCCGGCCGCCACGCCCAGGAGATCCATTAACCCATGCTTATCGGTCGCTACGATCCATCGCTCGTACTGGTCTCGGTCCTGGTCGCCGTGTTCGCGTCCTATACCGCGCTGAGCGTGGCCGGCCGCGTCAAGCAGGCGCACGGCTATGCCAGCTGGGCCTGGACCGCCGGCGGCGCGCTGGCGATGGGCGGCGGCATCTGGGCCATGCACTTCATCGGCATGCTGGCCTTCCACCTGCCGATCCCGCTCGGCTACGACCTGTCGCTCACCGTGCTGTCGCTTCTGCTGCCGATCCTGGTCTGCGGCATGGCGCTGTGGCAGCTGCGTGCGCCCGTCCTCGCGCCGCGCCACCTGGCCTCGAGCGCGCTCCTGACGGGCGTGGGCATCAATGCGATGCACTACACCGGCATGGCCGCCATGCGCATGGCCCCAGGCATCGAATACGACCCGCTGCTGTTCGCGCTGTCGGTGCTGATCGCCGTCGCCGCCTCGGCCGGCGCGTTGTGGATCGCCTTCCGCCTGCGCCAGGGCGCGTCCGGCGCCTGGCTGGTCCAGCTTGCCGCCGCGCTGGTGATGGGTTTCGCCGTCGCCGGCATGCACTACACCGGCATGGCGGCCGCGCGCTTCCCGGCCGGCAGCGTCTGCCTGGCCGCCGACGGCTGGATCAATCCGCGCAACCTGGCGCTGATCGTCACCGTCGTCATCGTCGGCATCCTGCTGGTGGCCCTGCTGGTGTCGGTCTACGATGCGCGCCTGCAGGCGCGCGCGGCCAGCCTGGACGCCTCGCTGGCGATCGCGGAGGAGCGCAGGACGCTTTACCTGCACGAAGTCGAGGCGCGCGTCGAGGCCGAGCGCATGAACCAGCTGAAGGACGAATTCCTGTCGACCGTCTCGCACGAGCTGCGCACCCCCCTCAACGCGATCCTCGGCTGGTCGCAGCTGCTGGGGAAGGGACCGGTCGGCGACGAGATGCTGCGCAAGGGCCTGGAGACGATCGAGCGCAACGCGCGCGCCCAGGCCCAGCTGGTCGACGACCTGCTCGACATGAGCCGCATCCTGTCGGGCAAGGTCAGGCTCGACCTGCAGCCGGTACGCCCCGCCGAATTCGTCGGCACGGTGGTCGAATCGCTGGGGCCGACCGCGCTCGCCAAGCGCATCCGCCTCGACGCCGAGCTCGACCAGGAGGCCGGCCCGGTGCTGGCCGACAGCGGCCGCATGCAGCAGGTGATGTGGAACCTGGTGTCGAACGCGATCAAGTTCACCCCAGCCGGCGGCGCGGTCGAGGTGGCGCTGTGGCGCGAGGACGAGCAGGTCGCAATACGCGTGCGCGATACCGGCGCCGGCATCCGCGCCGACTTCCTGCCCTACGTGTTCGACCGCTTCCGCCAGAGCGACACCTCGACCACGCGCCAGCACGGCGGCCTCGGGCTCGGCCTGTCGATCGTGCGCCAGCTGGTCGAGCTGCATGGCGGCACGGTCGGCGTCGACAGCGCCGGCGAAGGGCAGGGCGCGACCTTCACGGTGCGCCTGCCGCTGCAGCCGGCGCTGCCCCAATGGGCACAGGCGCCCGATGCGGCGCCCGGCGAGGCGCAGGCGGCCGGTGTGCAGGCGCCGCTGCCCGACCTCTCCGGCACGACCATCCTCGCGCTCGACGACGACGCCGATTCGCTCGACGTGGTGCGCACGGTCCTGCAGGGCGCCGGGGCCGAGGTGATTGCCGCCGTCTCGCCGCTGGACGCATTGCGCCTGCTGCAGGAGCGGCGGCCGCAGCTCCTGGTCAGCGACATCGGCATGCCCGACATGGACGGCTTCGAGCTGATCCGCCGCGTGCGCGCGCTCGCCGACAACCAGCTGTGCATGGTGCCGGCGCTGGCGCTGTCGGCCTTCGCGCGCAAGGAAGACCGCGAGCGCGCCTTTGCCTGCGGCTTCACCGACTACATCGTCAAGCCGGTCACGCCGGCGCTGCTGGTGGAGGCGGTGGCCGCCCTGCTCGACGCGGGCGCGCGCAGCGCCGCCGCGCTCGACGCCACGCGGCCGTAAGCCTGCGTCATATTTACCTGTCCTTACGCCGCCACGCAACAGCGGCGCCGGCCAGCGGCCGCGCCGTCGCGCCCGCATGCGATAGCTGTTCCCCTTGGGCAAGAAAGAAACGATAATCCCTGCTTCCCGCGCTGAACCACAGGAGAAGCAAGTGCAAGACCACGACCACGACACCAAGGACAACCAACCCGCGAGCCCGGGCCGCCGGCGCATCTTCCAGGCCGCCGCCGCGGTCGGTCTCGGCGGCACGCTGCCGGCTGCCGCCGAGGCCGCGGCGGCGCCGAAGCGTGCCGCCAGGCCGGCCGCCTCGCTCGACGCCAAGCTCAAGGCGAACGTCAAGAACGTGGTCGTGATCTACCTCGAAAACCGCAGCTTCAACAACCTGTTCGCCAACTTCCCGGGCCTGGCCGCGCCGCTGCCGGCCAGCGCGCCGCCGCAGAAGGACCGCGACGGCTCGGTCCTGCCGGCCTTGCCGAAGGTCTGGGGCGGCATGGTGCCGGGACGCCAGGACATCGGCGGCAAGGAATACCAGATCGGCGAGGACAAGATCGCCAACCTGCCGAACGCACCGTGGAAACTGGTCGACGGCGACGGCCAGCCGCTGCCGGAAGGCCTGGTCACGCGCGACCTGGTGCACAATTTCTATCACAACCAGATGCAGATCAACGGCGGCAAGAACGACGGTTTCGTCGCCTGGGGCGATTCCGGCGCGCTGGTGATGGGCTACTACGGCGAGACCGAGAAGCACCTGGGCCTGTGGCAGATCGCGCGCGAGTACACGCTGTGCGACAACTTCTTCATGGGCGCCTTCGGCGGCTCCTACCTGAACCACCAGTTCCTGATCAGCGGCCGCACGCCGGAATTTTTCAACGCCGCCGAGACCCCGGCGAAGAAGAAGATCGCGGTGTTGGAAGACGGCCCGCAGGGCAGCCGCCTGGCGGTGGCGCCGGATTCGCCGAAGAGCGCGCTGGACGGCAAGCCGAAGTTCGTGCATTCCGGCGCGATCACTCCGGACGGGTATGCCGTGAATACCATGGCGCCGCCCTACCAGCCGAGCTGGGTGCGCCCGGCGCCGGGCGGCGACGCCAACATCGCCGACCCGAACGACCCGTCGGTGCTGCCGCCGCAAAGCTACGACACCATCGGCGACCTGCTGTCGCGCACGAACGTCAGCTGGGCCTGGTATGGCGGCGCCTGGCAGGCGGCGATCGATGGCCGCGGCGCCGGTCAGCGCCCGAACTTCCAGCATCATCACCAGCCTTTCAACTATTTCAAGCAGTTCGCGCCGGGCACCAAAGCGCGCGCCGAACACCTGCGCGACGGCGGCCTGGGCGACAGCCCGATCTCGAACCGCTTCATCGCCGACGCGGTGGCCGGCAAGCTGCCGGCGGTCAGCTTCTACAAGCCGCAGGGCAACCTGAACCTGCACGCCGGCTACTCGGACATCGAATCGGGCGACGCCCACGTCGCCAACGTGATCGAGCACCTCAAGAAGTCGCCGCAGTGGAAGGACATGGTGGTGGTGATCACGTTCGACGAGAACGGCGGCTGGTGGGACCACGTGGCGCCGCCGCAAGGCGACCGCTGGGGCCCGGGTTCGCGCATTCCGGCGATCGTCGTCTCGCCGCACGCGAAGAAGGGCGCGGTCGACCACAATTTCTACGACACCACCTCGATCCTGCGCTTCATCACCCGCCTGCACGGCCTGCCGCAACTGGAAGGCCTGGCGGCGCGCGACGCCGCCTTCAAGGCGCGCGGCGCACGCGGACCGGGCGACCTGACGGCGGCCCTGAGCTTCCGCTGATCCTCGACACCTTTTGACTCCCATGGCCGGCCGGGCTTCCCGTGCCGGCCATTTTTTTTTGCGCGCGACGTCAAAAAATTGCCGAGCGGCTAACGCGCGCTGGCGTCGAAAACGCGGCGATACACTCCTTTTCGGCTCGGTTGTCGTTCCATTACCGCCTTCGCGGTGTGGGCGGCAGACAGGCATGCGATGTCATTTGAACAGGAGCACCGGCACAGGAGACGTGATGCCGGCTCCATCCCCAACCAAGGAGAGCATCATGCAAAAAAACAAGGTATTGAAAGGACTGCTCGCCGTGTCGGCAGTAGCGGCCATGCTCGGCGCCCATGGCGTCCAGGCTCAGACCACCTCCACCACCCCGAGCGCCACCGAACTGCAAAGCCAGCAGGGCCAGGCCGGCCAGAACCTGGCGGGCAAGTCGGCCCGTGACGGCGCGGTCGACAACACCAACAGCCAGGGCATGGAAGACCGCAGCGGCCAGGTCGGCTCCAGCACCGCCGGCCAGACCGGCAGCTCCTCGTCGACCTCTTCCTCGCACGGCGCGGCTCACCAGAGCGGCAGCACCAGCGGCAGCGCCGGCATGAGCGGCAGCACCGGCACCGGCGCGGCCGGCATGTCGAGCCAGTCCTCGGGCGCCTCGGGCGCGGCCGGCGCCACCGGCAGCTCGACCCTGAGCAAGGCCGACAGCAAGGGCATCACCGACATGGCGATGGTGAACATGGCCGAGATCGAAATGGGCAAGCTGGCGCAAAGCAAGAGCCAGAACCAGGAAGTGAAGACCTACGCCCAGCAGATGATCGACGACCACACCAAGGCGCTGCAGGAAGTGCAGACCGTGGCCCAGGCCAAGGGCGTGACCCTGCCGACCGAGCTCGACGCCAAGCACAAGGCCATGTCGGCCAAGCTGGAAAAGCTTAGCGGCGATGCGTTCGACCGCGAGTACATGAAGGTCGGCGGCGTGGCTTCGCACAAGGAAGCGCACAAGCTGCTGCAGAAGAACCAGAAGTCCGCCAAGGATCCTGAAGTCAAGGGCCTGGCCACCAAGATGATGCCGACCGTCGAGCAGCACCTGAAGGCCGCGCAGCAGATGCCGGCTGCGAAGTCGGGCACCACTTCGGGCAAGTAAGCGGGCAACTAAGCGGGCAACTAAGCAGGCAAATAAGCAGGCAAATAAGCGGGCAAATAAGCCGTCCGCATCGGGAGGCGGGCTGTCGCGAGACGGCCTGCCTGCCCGTTCTTCCGCGGCCGCACGGCGGCGTTCTCCCCGTCATGCGCCTGGCGTATACTTCCGGGCATGACGATCAATCGCTGCAGCTGGGCCAACCCGGCCAATCCCCGCTACCTCGACTACCACGACCACGAGTGGGGCACGCCCTGCCATGACGAGCGCCGCCTGTTCGAGATGCTCAACCTCGAGGGCGCCCAGGCCGGCCTGTCCTGGGAAACCATCCTCAACAAGCGCGAGAGCTACCGCGCCGCCTTCGACGATTGGGACCCGGAAAAGATCGCGCGTTACGACGACGCCAAGGTCGCCGCGCTGCTGGCCAACCCGGGCATCGTGCGCAACCGCCTGAAGGTGGCGGCGGCGATCGGCAACGCCAGGGCCTACCTGGCGCTGCGTGACGAAGGACAGACCCTGGACAGCTACCTGTGGGCCTGGGTCGACGGCACACCGATCGTCGGCGACTGGAGCGCGGGTACGCGTCCCAGCAAGACCGCGCTGTCCGACCGCATCTCGAAGGACCTGTCGAAACGCGGCTTCAAGTTCGTCGGCTCGACCATCGTCTACGCTTACATGCAGGGCATCGGCATGGTCGACGACCACGCGCCGCACTGCTTCCGTTACGCGGGAGCGGCGTGACATCCGCAGTCAACCGGTTCTCGCCGGCGGCGTCCTGGCGGGGCCGCGAACGCTACACCGTGCTGCACACGCAGTACGGCGACGGCGCCGCGGTCGCCGCGCTGATCGACGCCCGGCGCGCCGACCCGGCCCGGCCCGCGCGCCTGCACATCGTCGCGCTCACGCAAGGGCTGCTGCCGGGTTTCCACCGCATTCCGCAAGCTGACGATGCCGTCACGCTCGACCTCCTGTGTGCGCCGCTGGAAACGGCCCTGGCCCAGCTGGCGGCGCGCATCGACTGTGCGTATCTGGACGGGGTGCAGGGCAGCGGTTTCGCCCGTGCGCTGGCGCGCCTCGCCGCCGCCGATGCGGTCCTGCACGCCGATGCACTCGCCGACGAGCAGGTCGCCGCGCTCACCGCCCAGGGCTTCGTGTTCGACGCAGACAGGCGCAGCGCGCGCTTTGCCAGCCGCAAGCCGCGTCCGCCCTTGACGCCGGTGCCGCCGCGGCATGCGGTCGTGATCGGCGCCGGCCTGGCCGGCTGCGCGGCCGCGCACAAGCTGTGCGCGCGCGGCTGGCAGGTGACCCTGGTCGAGCGCCATCCGCGCGTCGCCATGGAAGCCTCGGGCAACCTGGCCGGCATCTTCATGCCGCTGCTATCGAAAGACGACAACATCCCGACGCGCCTGACGCGCGCCGCCTACCTGTACGCGCTGCGCTACTGGGACAGCATCGGCGGCATCGGGCGCGCGATCGAGGGCGCGGCCTGCGGCGTGATGCAGCTGGCGCGCGACGCCGACCATGCGCGGGTGTCGCGCACGATTGCCGCGGCCGGCGCCTATCCGGCGGAATTCGCCGCGTGGCTGGAAGGGCCTGAAGCGCAGGCGCTGCTCGGCCTGCCGGCGCCGGATGGCGCCTGGCTGTTCCGCCAGGGCGGCTGGGCGCGGCCGGGGAGCGTCTGCGCGGCCATGCTCGATGCCTGCGGCGCGCGCCTGGTGCAGCGCTTCGATGCGGGCAGCGTACGCCTCGAACGAAGCGATGACGAGTGGCTGGTGCGCGGGGAAGACGGCGCGGTGGTCGCCCAGGCCCCGACCGTGGTGCTGGCCGGCGGCGCGGCGTCGACCCGGTTCGCACAGGCCGCCCGGCTGCCGCTGGCGGCGCTGCGCGGCCAGGTGACCCACCTGGACGCCGCCACGCTGCCGGCGCTGCCCTTCGTGCTGTGCCGCGAAGCCTACCTGACCCCGGCGGCGAACGGCTTGGCCTGCGCCGGCGCCACCTACGACCTCGACGCGGACCCAGGCTTGCGCACGGCCAGCCAGCAGGAAAACATCGCGCGCCTGCAGGCGCTGGTGTCCGATCCGGAAGCGGGCGCCGGCGCGCCCCTGCAAGGCAGGGTGGGTTTTCGCAGCGTGGCGCCGGACCGCCTGCCGCTGGTGGGCGCGCTGCCCGATTTCGAGGCCGCCGGCACGACCGAGCGCTTGCGCGACGTGCCGCGCCACCCCGGCCTGCACGGCCTGCTCGGCTATGCCTCGCGCGGCCTGATCTGGGCGCCGCTGTGCGCGGAACTGTTGGCCGCGAAGCTGGAAAACGAGCCGCTGCCGCTGGAGGCGGCGCTGGTCGATGCCCTCGATCCGGCGCGTTTTGTGTTGCGTGCACGCCGCAGCAGCCGCGTTCCGCAGGGTTCGCAGCTGGAATAAGCGCTGTCTGCGTGCGCGCAAGGCGGCGATGGTGCTGTCCGTGCGTATAATTGGCGTATGGCAATTTTTGCGCCGGAAGGAGGGCGCCGGCGCATGGACGACACCCCACATTCCCAGCAGCTCGCGCTGTTTCTCGCCTCGACCGCGCACGACATGAAGAACTCGATCAGCGTGCTCTCGGGCACGCTCGAGCGCCTGCTCGACGGCGCCTCGCCCGAGACCGAGCAGGCCTATCCGCAAATGGCGCAGATGCTGTACCAGACGCGCCGCCTGAACGACAACCTGATGCAGCTGCTGGCCCTGTATAAACGGGTCGGCCAGCCGGAATACCCGTTCGACGTGCAGCCGATCGCGGCAGGCGAACTGGCGGAGCAGGTGGCGGCCCTGAGCCGGGTGCTGCTGCAGGCGCGCGGCATCGGGTTCGAGGTCGAGGTCGACCCCGAGCTGATCTGGCACCTGGACGAGGACCTGATCGTCGGCGTGGTATCGCATGCCGTCAACAACGCGGTGAACTACACGCGCGACCGGGTCCGCCTGGCCCTGCGCCAGGAGGGCGAGCTGCTCGAGATCCGCGTCGAGGACAACGGCGACGGCTACCCGCAGGCCCTGCTGGACGCCGGCTCCGCGGCCCTGAGCGGCGTCGCCAGCGGCGTCAACTTCCAGACCAACAGCGCCGGTCTCGGCCTGTATTTCGCGCGCGAGGTCGCGCGCATGCACCGCCACCGCGGCCGCACGGGCAGCGTCCACCTTGAGAACGGCGGGCAGCTCGGCGGCGGCTGCTTCGTGCTGACCCTGCCATGAATGCGCCGCAAAATCCGCCCGTGAGTAGTCACGATGAGCGCCCCAATGAGCGGCCCAATGAGCGCCCTAACGAGCGCCCCACTGCGCAGCCTGCCGAGCGCAAGGCCGAGCAGATCGACTGGGCCGGCAAGAACTACCTCGTGGTCGACGACTTCATCGGCGTGCGCCAGCTGCTGCGCGAAAGCCTGCGCAACCTGGGCGCACGCAACATCGACCAGGCGTCCAGCGGCGGCGAGGCGATCGGCCTGCTGGCGAAACTGCGCTACGACGTCGTGCTGTGCGACTTCAACCTGGGCGACGGCAAGAACGGCCAGCAGGTGCTGGAGGAAGCGCGGGTGCGCAACCTGCTGCTGCCATCAAGCGTGTGGATGATGGTGTCGGCCGAAAAAAGCGTCGAGTCGGTGATGGGCGCGGCCGAGCACCAGCCGGACGCCTACCTGGTGAAACCGATCACCGAAGGCGTGCTGCTCACGCGCCTGAACCGCGCCTGGCACCGCAAGCAGGTGTTCCGCCCGATCGACCAGGCCTATGCCGAGAAGGACTACCTGCGCGCGGCGCGCCTGTGCGACGAGCAGATCGCCGCCAGCCGCGTGCACGAGATCGAGCTGCTGCGCATGAAGGCGCGCCTGATGGAGAAGAGCGGCGAGCCGGAACGGGCGCGCGAGGCCTACGAGCGCGTGCTGGCCCAGCGCGAATACCAGTGGGCGCGCGCCGGCCTGGCGAAGATACGCATGGCCAACGGCGAACTGGAACAGGCGCGCCAGATGTTCCTCGGCGTGATCGCCGAGAACCGCTACTACATCGACGCCTACGACCAGCTGGCCCAGGTCTACCAGGGCATGGGCAAGCTGGAGGAGGCCTGCTCGATCCTGGAGCGCGCGGCGAAGCTGTCGCCGAATTCGGTGCCGCGCCAGCGCAACCTGGGCAAGATCTGCCTGAAGCTGGGCAACGTCGGCATGGCCGAGAAGGCCTTCCGCAAGTGCATCTCGGTCGGCGAGTACTCGGTGCGCAAGACGCCCGACGCCTACCTCGGGCTGGCGCGCGTGTGCGGGCTGAAGAACGACCCGAAAGAGGCGCTGGTGCACCTCGGTGCGGCGCAGCGCGAGTTCGGCGCCGAGCATGCCGACATCGGCCTGCGCGCCAAGATCACCGAGGGCCTGGTCTACCACGAGAGCGGCGACTACCGCCTCGCGCGCAAGGCCGGCGACGAGCTCGAGGCCTTGCTGAACGCGCGTCCCGAGCGGCCCGACGTGGCGACCTGCCTGGAGATGGCGACCCTGCTGTTTGCCGTCGGCGTGAAGGACGCGCCGGTCGAGCTGCTGTGCTACGTCACCCGCAACAACCACGACAACGCGGTGCTGCTCGACGAGGTGCAGGCGATCTTCGCCAAGGCGCGCATGGCCGACGAGGGCGAGGAGCTGATCCGCGCCGCGAAGAAGCAGGCCTCGGACCTGATGAACCAGGGCGTGCTGCTCTGGAAGACGGGCAAGCTGGGCGAGGCCGTCAAATGGATGCGCAACGCACGCCAGAAACTGCCGAACAACCAGCGCATCCTGTTCAACGCGGCCCAGGTGCTGGTCTCGCACATGCGCGAAAAAGGCTATGCCGAACTGCTCGCCGCCGAGGCGCACGAAGTGCTGACCCACGTCGACCGCCTGCAGCCGGGGCAGCAGCGCTTCGCGCAGCTGATGGAGCAGCTGGCGGCGCTGACGCCGAAGCAGGAAGCTCAGGAACCGGAGTCCGCAACGTCGGATGACACCGCGGCCTGACCGAAGGGCGTAGGGTGGGCTCTCGAGCCCACGCGGTCGTGCGGCTGATTTGGCGCAGCAAAGCCGCCAGTCGGTACGTCGGCATCGCGACGCCTGCCAGCGCTCCCTCGTCATCGCAGTACCATACCGCGTGGGCACAAGTGCCCACCCTACCGAAACGCGTCGCGCCCGCAGCCGCATTGCCCACCGCACCCGCACGCCGGCCTGGCCGGCACAGGCGGCACCGGCGGAACCATCGGCGCCAGCCCATGCTCGCGCAGCAGGTGCGCACACAGCCTGGCGACATCGTGCCCCCCGTCCGCCCGCCGCGACGCCGCCGCAGCGCCGCCCAGCGCCGCCTTGACGATGTGGTAGCCCAGCGCCCGGTAGCTCTCGAACTGGGCTTCGTCGAACCACTGGTCGGCGGTGCTCTGGTGCGGGTAGTCGGGATGGGCCTTGCGGTAGTTGAGCACGTCCGCGTTTTCCGAGCCGATGATGGCCGGCTTGATGTACAGGAGCGTGCCGTCGACGCCGCCCGGGTCGACGTGGCTGTAGCGCACGGTGCCCACCGCGCAGCTGCCGCCGCACAGGCCGCTACCCGCCACCAGGTCCATCTTCGAGACGTCCAGCTCGATGCTCACGTGCAAGTCGGTGGCGCACTTGCGGATTGCGTTGCCCAGGTCCTCGAAGGCCATCTCGCGGTCGCTGGCCACGTCCACCGCGACGATCAGGCGGCAGCGCCGCCGCACCAGCTCATAAATGCCGAGGTTCTCGAAGTGGCCGCCGTCGGACAGGTAGACGTAATTGGCATCGGCGTTGGTCATGCCGAACAGCTCGGCGATCAGGCTGAACAGGCCGATGCCGGGCGAGGACTGGGTCCACACGGCCTTGCGCGGATTGGGGCACCAGCGGCCCAGGCGCACGTTAAACATCGTCATCAGGAAGTTCAGCGGCGGCGAGGAGTGGGTGCCCATGTTGGGACTGGCCGCCGCGCCCGACAGCGCCACCGCCATCCCCAGGCGCACGGTGGCGTCGATGTCGGTTGCGCCGGCCTTCGAGGCGTATTCGCGCGTCGGCCGGTAGGCGCCGCGCTGGGCGTCGCGCAGGCCCTGGTTCGGTCCCTGGGCCGGCATCAGCGGCATCTCGAAGCCGCAGAAGCGCGGCGTGAACACGAACGAGGCTGCCTTCCTCGTCTGCCAGGCCAGCTCCTCGCCGCTGACCAGGTTCAGCGCCGTGTTGACGATGTGGTAGGGGCGCTGGTTGGCCAGGTCGGCCAGTTGCGGGTCGTCCTCGGGATCGAAGCCGGTGAAGGGATGCGGCTTGCGCGTGCGGCTGCTGGCGCCGAAGTAGGCGCGCACCAGCCGGTTCCGGTACAGCATGTAGAGCGAGAACTTGTTGATGTCGACGCGCCAGCCAAGCAGCAGCGCCGCGCCCAGGAACAGGGAAAAGGCGATCAACAGGGTGCTGCCGCTGCTGGCCAGCGTGGCGTTGGCGTGCGCCGCGTAGATGCAGGGCAGGGAGATCGGCTGCGGGCAGCGCACCTCGGGCAGGGCGACGCTCGCCTGCACCAGGCTGGACAAGAGCGCGAACACGCCGACCGTGAAGAAGTAGGGCGCCAGGCGCGCCGCCAGTTCGCGCCTGGCGCAGTTGCCATCGCGTGAACCGGTGGCGCTGCCGCTGCCGGCCTTCAGGCCGAGCCAGGTCATCGCCAGCCAGCCGATCGCGGTGCCGGCGTTGGCCAGCGGATCGAAGGTCAGCCAGGCCCAGTGCAGTAGCGGCGCCCCGAAAAAGGCGACGCCGAACATCGCCACCCAGACCAGCGAAAAGATCCACGACCAGGCGCCCTGGCGGCTCCACCATTCGCGGCTGGCGTCGCTGTAGAGGGAGCCGATCAGGCCGATCATCAACGTCATCGTCACCGAGAACAGCGTCATCATCAGCGGCATGCCGAAGCTGCCCAGGGCGATGGCGTTGTTCAGGATCGGGTGCCGCTGCGGGTTCGGCAGCAGCGCCAGCCCCGCCAGCAGCAGCAGGGTGCCGACCGCCAGCGCGCCGACCGCGCAGGCGAAGTGGCTGAAGCCTTCGAGCAGTTCGGCGCGCGAGACGTCGGGGACGGCGTGGTGGCGCCCGAGGCGCCGTTCCAGCGCCAGGGCCGCGGCGCCGACCAGGAGCGCGGCCATCATCGCCGGCATCAGGGGCCAGGCCAGCAAGCGCGCGAATTTCAGGGGCACCAGGTGGGCGACGGCTTCCGGCGCGAAGGTCAGCGCCGCGCCCAGCGACATCGACAGCACCGCGGCGGCGCCGGCGGCGCAGACGACGTAGCCGGTGTTGCGGTAGGGGCTGGTGCGGTCGTGGGCCAGGTACCAGCCGCTGGCCCAGACGATGAAGTAGACCAGGCCCGGCACCAGCAGCCAGGCCAGCCCCCAGCCGTCGAAGCGCGCCGGCAGGCCGGCTTCCCAGATCGCCGGCACCGCGCCGCCATGGCGCCACAGGCCGATGCTGACCAGGAAGCCCGCCGCCAGCAGCGGCAGGTTGATGAAGACCAGCACCGCCCCTTGCTCGAGCGGGAAGCGGCGCAGCCCGCGCGAGCTCTCCGGCTTGCTGGAAATGCTCAGCGCGATGCAGAACACGGCGACCAGGAACAGGACGATGCCGAGCATCCAGGCGAAGTCGGACCAGGCGGCCCAGGGGCCGGCCGGCTTGACAATGCGGTGCACGGCCCAGACCGCGAAGCGCGGCAGCATCAAGAGGGCGCACAGCCAGGCCACCAGCATCGCCAGGTTCAGGCAGGTATTGCGCACGTAGGTGCCGATCAGGGTCCAGGTGTCGGCGCTGAAGGTGCCGCCCTTCGGCGTCAGGTAGTTGCTGTACTGGCGCAGGAACTGGATTTCCACCGGCTCGGCGGCGACCGCCTGGCCGTTCGCGCCGGGCGTGAGCAGGTCTTCGACCGCGCGCACGTCGCCGCCGCGTTCGCGGATGCACTTCGACAGCCAGCCGCCGATGAAGCCGCCGCCCGACACCGTCGACAGGTAGTCGACATCGCGCAGCAGGCGCAGTTCGGCCAGCGCCTGCAGGGCGCCCAGGTTGAAGGTGGCGCTGCGCACGCCGCCGCCGGACAGCGCCAGCCCGGCCAGGGCCGCGCCGTGCGAACGCCGCAGCAGCTCGGCGGCGCAGGCCGGCATCACCTGGTCCTGGCTGCCGTCCGGGCGCGGGCGCAGCAGGTCGAGTTCGTTTTGCAGCACTTCGCTGAACACGCTGCCGCTCTGGTTGTCGAGGCGGCGCCAGGTGGCTTCGTCCAGCGGCCCGGTGTCGGTCATGCCCTGCTGCTTGCGGAAAGCGGCGATCGCGTCGGTCAATTGGTCGAGCGTGGCGGCGCGCGCCGGCACGGCGCAGCCGGCGCTTTCGAGCTTGCGCCGCAGGTCGGCCACCTGATCGGGGGTGAAATTGGAAAAGTCGACAGTGGACACCTGCGGTCTCCCACAAAACATGCGGACCGGAAAGTGTCGAGTGTCAAGCGACCCGGCCGTACCTTCAGTTCAGCACGGCTGGGACGCTTGTGATGCCCGTCAAATCAAATGAAGGGCTGGCAAGGGGGAAATGAATGCCGGGAGCATCAAGTTTTGTCGGCTTTCGGGCGCGTCTGGCGCGGCCCGCCCATGTCGGTCGGCTCCTTGGCCGGCTGTTCCTTGGCCGGCTTGGCTTCGGGGGCGGGCGCACCCTCGGCCGGCATGGCGCTGGCCACAGCCTGGCGGAACTGTTCCTGCAGCAGGTTCCACCACGCGACGGCGGCCGGCATGGTCGCTTCCGGGGGCGCCGCCGCTGCGGGATCGGCGCCGGCGCCGGGCATGCCGCTGCCCGCTTCCTGCGTGCCGCCGGGCGTGAAGAAGGCGGAGAAGGGCGGGACCGCGGCCGACTGGTCGCCTTGCTTGTTCATGGCCTGGACCATGCTGTCGCTCATCGACTTGAGCGCGGCAATCGTGCCGCGCTGCACTTCCATCGCCTGGATCGAGGTGCGCAGCATCGAGAGATTCAGGTTGAGCCAGTTCTCGACCGCCTTCAGGTCGGCGATCCGTTTGTCGAGCTCGTCCGTGGACAGGCCGCCCATTCCGGTCGTGCCCATGCCGGGCATGCCGGGCATGCCGACGCCGGGCACCTGCATGCCGCCCCACAGGTTCTTCACGAACTCGAGCGTATCGGTCATGCCGGGCACATTCTGCGAGGGAGGTTTGAGCATGTTGGTCTCCGTTGATTGGCACCGTAGCGTAGCAGATAAATAACGAGCGTTCAAAGGCCGGCCGCAAGCTGCTGGACGGCAGGCGCCCATGGGGACGGGTACACTAGGAGCATGATCGTTTCCTTCATTTCCGGACGGCGCCGCGCGCTACTGCTGGGCACGCTTGTGGTGGCGATGCACGCCCTGCTGTTCGCCTGGATGGGAGGCTATGCCGGCATGCCGCGCATCGCCCTGCCTGCGCCCGCCATGGACGTGGTACAGGCGCGCATGTTGCCCGAGCCGAAGGCGGCGCCGCCAGAAACGCCGCCGGCGCCTCCCTTGCGGCCGCTGCCGCCGCCCCCGCTGCCGGCGCTGCCCGACTTGCCGCTGGAAGCGGCGCCGGTGCTGGCCGAGGATGCGGTCGGTCCGCCGGTCGCGCCCGGCCAGGGCGGCGTCGGCGAGGGCGGCGCGGCAGCCGCGCCGCCGGCGCCGGCAATGGCCGCGGCGGAGCCAAGCGCGGCCCCGCCCGAGCCGGCGCCAGCCGCGCCACCGCCGCCCGAGCCACGGCGCTACAAGGTCGACATGCCGCCGCCGGCCGCGCTGACGATGGACGTCGCCCGTACCGATGCCGACGGCACCCGGTGGAGTGGGGAAGCCCTGCTGTCCTGGCGCTATGGCGAGGACACTTACCGCATCGATTTCGAAGCCGGCATCCGGCTCGTGTTCACCCGGGTCAACCTGGCCGTGCTCAGCAGCGAAGGGGCGGTGGCCGCCACCGGTTTCGCGCCGGTGAAGATGACCGAAAAGCGGCGCGGACGCGCCATGACCGCGACGCACTTCGACTGGAGCGGCAACAAGATCACCTTCTCGGCCTCGCAGAAAACCTATCCCTTGACGCCGGGCGCCCAGGACAAGGCCAGTGTCCCGCTGCAACTGGCCGCCATCGCGCGCGGCGATGCCGGACAATTGACGGGGGACCTGGACATCCAGGTGGGCGAAGACCGCGACGCCGCCGTGTTCCGCTTCATCGTGGTGGGACAGGAAGAGATCGATACCAAACTCGGCAAGATGCAGACCTGGCACCTGTCGCGCCCGCCGAAAGAGGGTTCTTACCGCTCGCGCCTGGACGTCTGGCTGGCGCCGGCGCGGGGCTGGTATCCAGTGCAGATTCGCAATACTGAGGCCAACGGTGCAGTCACCACGCAAACCGTGAATAATATAGCCTTGACCGATACGGGAAAATGATAATGCGAAGCAATCTCTTAATGCGTGGCATCGCCGCCGGTGTGCTGGCCATGGGCCTGAACGCTGCCGTCGCCGCTCCTGCCGCGCCGGTGAAACGCGCGGTCGAGCTGCCGCCGTCGGCCGACCTGGCCTATGAACTGTCGGCCCAGCAGCGCGGCCTCGGCTTGAAAGGCGACGCCCTGATCACCTGGCGCGCCGGCGACGGCAAGTACGACGTCAACGTCGAGGCCCGCGTGGCCCTGCTGGGCAAGCTGAACGAATACCGCAGCCAGGGCACGGTCGACGCCTATGGCCTGGCCCCGGACACCTTTACCGAAAAGCGCTACCGCAAGGACCCGACCACGACCACCTTCGACCGCGAGAGCAAGACCATTTTGCTCACCGAAGCCAAGCAGCCCTACGCCATGCAAGGCGGCGAGCAGGACCGCGCCTCGGTCACCTGGCAACTGGCCGCGGTGGCGCGCGCCGCCGGCGAGGCCAAGTTCAAGCCGGGCAGCGAATGGACCTTCGTGGTCACCGGCCGGCGCGATGCCGAGCCCTGGACCTTCCGCGTGGTCAAGCAGGAAAAGATCCGCACCGCGATGGGCGAACTGGACACCATCCACGTCAAGCGCGAACGGCGCGACAGCCGCGGCGACAGTGTCGAGATCTGGCTGGCGCCGTCGCAGGAGTGGTATCCGGTGAAGCTGCGCTTCGAGGACGAGCGCGATACGATCGACCAGACGATCAGCCGCATTACACGTAAATAAGCGCGCAAAACAGGTGCGCGCCAATGAAAAGAGCCGCCGTCCCGGGAACGGCGGCTCCACGCCGGCGCATGGCGCCGGGATGCACATCAGTAATCGTAGCCGCACATGTCGCGCAGGCAGGCGATTTGCGCCTCATCGCATTCCGCCTTCGGCACGCCGCTATTGATGCAGTACCCGTAATCCGAAGCGCAATAGTATTGGCAGCTGGCCCACGCCGGGCTCGATGCTGCGCCGAGGCCAATCGCAAACAGCAGTGCAGCAACTTTTCTGTTCATGGTGCTCTCCTTCGTGTTCGACGGTGACAGGACGGCTATGCCGTGTCGGGCACGCCAATGAAAGCCGGTGGCTCGGTGGCGCCGGCCTTGGTGTCCAGCGGCTTGCGGATCAGTAGGAAGGACCGCAGAAGAATTCCCAGCATTCCGCGCGCTCGGCGGTGCACTCTGCGATCGGCCTTCCACTGTCGACGCAGTGGTTGTATTCCGCCGCACAAGCGTACTTGCAGCTGGCGGCCACCACCGGGCTCGACGCGGCTCCCAGGCCGATCGCAAACAGTAGCGCAGCAACTTTCTTGTTCATTGTTCTCTCCCTTTGTTGTTACGGTAATAGTGCCTATAAGAGCCGATGGCCCTGGCGGGCAACGGCGATGCGCGCCTGGTGGCGCGCCGGGTCAGAACTGGCCGTCGCAGAGCCGGTTCCAGCATTCGATGCGTTCGGCAATGCAGTCGGTCCCGCCGTTGGTGACGCAGTAACGATAATCTTCGGAGCACACTTCCTTGCAGTTCCAGGCGAAGGCCGGACCGGCGGCCGCGCCGAGGCCGATGGCAAACATCAAGGCAGCAAGTTTCTTATTCATTGTTATCTCCTCTCAAGTTCGACGGTGT
The DNA here is from genome assembly GCF_042647645.1 of Massilia haematophila. Taxonomy (NCBI): domain Bacteria; kingdom Pseudomonadati; phylum Pseudomonadota; class Betaproteobacteria; order Burkholderiales; family Oxalobacteraceae; genus Massilia; species Massilia haematophila. The sequence goes on from NZ_JBHRVV010000001.1 coordinate 4,844,355, forward strand.
GGTCGACGCTGCGCTGCGCCGTCGTTTCGCAGCGCGCCGGACCGCGACAATGCACTTTCCTATCCGGTTCCGCAGCTAGGCTCACACCGCCATACTGCCGTGTCAAACCGCTATGCATATATATGTAAAGCTCATAAAAGAAGGCGCTTTATGAGCTTGACTTATGGTTTTCAGAGCCCCGTCCAGGCATCCCAGGATTGTGTCGTTTATGCAAACTTGGCGGGATGCGGGCGGAATATTGCTGCCGATTAAGCAGCCCGAACTGTTATACTGGCGCCCCCCGCGGACACTTCGGCTTGCCTGCTCAGGCAGTGCGGTCCGCTTGCAGACTGGTATCCCAACGATGATCGACACACAGGCGGCCCTCGCCGCGGAACCCCATGGCAGTGCGCAGGACGAGCTGGACCCGCTCCAGGCGCATTTCCATTCCGGCATCGCGCCGGACGAAATCGAGCAGGTGTTTCACCTCAAGAAGGCGCAGCCGATGCTGTCCGCCTTCTCGGCGCTGTTCCACGGCAGCCAGGACGGCGTGCTGGTGCGCCTGCTGGTGCTGCGCGAACTCGCCGCCGACACCGCCAGCTCGGCCTTCTCGCGTGCCGACATCAACCAGAAGCTGGCTTACCTGATCCCGGAAAGCCTGGAAACGGTGCTGAACCGCCTGCGCACCCATGGCCTGCTGGCCTGGGACGCGCCGAACGGTGTGTACCGCATCACCCCGCTGGCGAGGAATGTCCTGTCCGCGCTCGACACCCTGCTGGCGCTGGGCAAGCCCGATGACGACGAGGCCGAGATGGGCTTCCTGCTGTCGCAGGTGGCCGGCGCCCAGGCCGTGGGCGGGGTCACGGTCGAGCAGTTGAAGCACCTGCTGGGCCGCCTGGTCGAGCTGACCGAGGAGTTCCGCGACGCGATCGCCTCGGGTTCCGAATTCAAGCTGCGCAATTCGCAGGCGAAGTGGCACATGGCCTGCGACTGGGTCGAGAAGGGCTCGGTCATCCTGCGCGCGATCACCCAGGACCCGCAGGCCGATTCGGCCACCCACAAGGCGGCGCAGGCGATTGGCCGCGCCCAGAGCGCCCTGCTCAACATGCAGGGGATGTTCTCGCGTGCGCTGAACCAGATCGAGCGCCAGCGCGTGCACCTGGGCCAGTCGGGCCTGTCGACCACCGACGTGAAACGCTGGCTGCTGGCCCATGACGACCTGGCGAGCCTCGCCGAAGGCGCAATCGATCGCCCGGTGGTGCCGCTGTTCGGCACGCCGGCCGAGATGATCGACGTCGCCGAGACCGAACTGCTGGCCGAGCGCGCCGTGGTCGTCGGTCCGAAAGGCCTGCCGAGCGGCCAGGATGCGCCGCTGACCATCGACGACAATCCGGCGATGCAGGCCGAGCTGGACGACTGGATCACCAAGCTGGCCGACTTCGCCAACCTCGGCAACTTCCCCGAATTCTCCGAGACCGGCCCGAAGAAGGTCGAGCTGCACGAGTCGCTGCTGCCGGCCTCGTTCGCCGTGGCGTCCTACCGCGCCTCGCTGCTGCCGCTCCTGGGCGACGCCGCCGAGGCCAGCCTGCAAGGCGCCACCGCGGAACTGGCGCGCCTGCCGATCAAGTTCGAAGCGAAGGACGAGCTGGTCCAGCTCGACGATCCGGAAGTGGCCGCGATGTCCTTTGCAACCCTCTCACTAGATTTAGATCTCGAAAGCGGCACGCCGAATGAATGACGATGCACAAATCCTGATTGCCCGCCTGCTCACGCACCAGACCCTGCGCCGCGACGACAAGATGGTCAAGCGCGCGCTGTCGGACGAGACCTTCCGCGCCGAAGTCGACAAGCGTTTGCTGGAGTCGGGCCTGAAACTGCTCGATAACGTCTACGCCGACCACGTCACCATCGCGCTGCACCGGAACGTCGAGCCGAAGATCTTCGGCGCCAAGGACATCTGGCAGAACAATAACTTCGGCCTGACGCGCGACGGCGTGGCCCTGCTGGTGGTGCTGTGGGCGCAGATCATCCTGCCCAAGCGCGAGCGCCAGGAAACCCACACCACGGTCGTGGACGACCAGACCGACATGTTCGACAAGGACGCGCCGATCCCGCGCGCCGAGGACACTTCGATCGGCATTTCGTACACCGCGCTGCTGTCGGACTTCGGCGACAAGCTGGGCAAGAAGACGCGCATGGACATGAACCTGGGCGTGCTCTCGAAGCTCGGCTTCATCGAGCGCCGCGGCGACGTGATCCTGGAAGGCCCGCTGCTGGACCTGATGATGGACACCGACCTGCTCAAGGAGCGCATCATCAACGGCGCCTTGTCGGACGTGTTCAAGCGCGCTCCGCTGGCGGCCGTGCGCCGCACCGCGGCCGACGCCGCCAACGACGCCGAGCTCGATGCCGAGCCGGTAGACAATCCGAACTGAGCGAACTGAGACACCATGTTCCACATCAAATCACTCGAACTGGTCCACTGGGATTACTGGCAGCGGATCAAGAACATCCCGCTCGACGCCAAGATCATCACCATCGCCGGCCAGAACGGCTCGGGCAAGACCACGCTGCTCGACGCGCTGCGTACCCTGTTCGGCCTCGACTGCTCGATGGGCCGCACCTATAAACACTATGCGCGCCACTCGGGCCAGCAAAGCGCCTGGCTGCGCGCCGTGGTCGACAACAAGCCGGTCGGCCGCCAGCTGTCGAATCGTCCCTTCCGCCACTCGGGCTTTTTCAGCGACGACGAAGTGACGCTGTTCTGCCAGGTGCAGAAGAACGGCGGCGACTGGAAACGCCAGTACCTGATGCGACCGGGGAACGTCGAGATCGAGGAAGTCACCGAAGCGAGCGACTGGCTGGGCGTCGAGAATTACAGGAAACGTTTAGCATCAGCAGGGCTGTCGCCGGCGATGTCGAAGGTGCTGGCCCTGGAGCAGGGCGAGACGGATAAACTGTGCGAATACGCGCCGCGCCAGCTGCTCGACCTGGTGTTCCAGGTCTTCGGCGACAAGGAAGTGCTGGACGCCTACGACGAAGCCAAGCGCCACCAGCGCGACACCGAGACGGAACTGAAGCGCTTCGAGGCGGAACTGGAGACCTCGCGCATCAACCTGGAAGGCCTGCGCCTGCGCGTGGCCAACTACCACCAGTGGGAAGACCTGCACAAGGAAAAGCGCGAGCTGCGCGAGGAAGTGCTGCCCAGCCTGGAATACCACGAGGCGCGCGAAAAAGCCGCCGCGATGAGCCGCCACCTGCGCGAGCAGCGCAAACCCATGCAGCAGGCCGACAGCCAGCTGGCCGAGAAGCGCCAGGCGCTGGCCGCCCAGCAGCGCGCGCTCACGGAAGCCCAGCAGCAGGAAACCCAGCTCGAGAAGGAAGGCACGGAACTGGCGGGCCGCTTGACGGCCATCAACCAGAAGCTCAAGCCGCTGGAAAACCTGCTGGAGCAGAAGGAACGCCTGCAGAAGCTGGCGGCGGACGCCGGCGCCGACATCGCCGAAGTCGCAGTCCAGCTGGAAGAAAAGGAAGCGGAACTGGCGCGCCAGAAAGCGGCGCGCGAATCCGTCTCCGCGAAGATCGCCATCGAGATGCAGACCATCTCGGCCCTGCAGGGCAAGAGCGCGATGCCGGAACCGGAAGCCCAGCGCCAGATGCGCCGTGCGCTGCGCGACGAAGGCATCCCGCACGCCATGCTGTCGGACATCGTCGAAGTGACGGACCCGAAATGGCAGGGCGCGGTCGAGGGTGTCCTCGGCGGCTACGCCTCGGTGGTGCTGCTCGAGCGCGCCAAGGATGCGCCGGCGGCGTATCGCCTGGCGGAGAAGGAACGCTATCGCCACTTCATCGTCCCGGACTGCATCGAGGCGCCGAAGATGAAGGACGACAGCCTGCTGTCGGTGGTGAACTTCTCGGCGCCAGCCCCAAGCTGGCTGATCGACCAGCTGGCGCGCATCGACCGCGTCGACTCGGTCGACGCCGGCTTCAAGTCGGGCGCCGACGAGTGGATCACGCCCGACGCCTACCACCGCGAACGCCGCGGCGGCCGCTCGCTGTACGTCGAGCCGTCGCGCTACCGTTTCGGCGCGGCCGGCAAGACCCAGCGCCTGGAAGCGATCCAGAAGGCGATGCCCGCACTGGAAGCGAAGGAAGACGCGCTCACCCTCACGATCAGCAAGCTGGCGGCCGAAGTGGGCGCGCTGAAGGCGCGCATCGCCGGCGTCGACGCGGCCAAGGAACTGGCGGCGCGCCAGGCCGAGTTCGAGGAAGCACTGCGCAGCATCGCGCCGCTGAAGGCCGAGCGCCTGGAAGTGGGCGCGCGCCTGGGCGAACTGCAAACGCTGACCAAGAACGCGACGGTCGCGCGCACCCGCGCCGACACCGTCTGGCAGAACGCGCGCATGGCGCTGTCGGAAGCGGAAGCGGGCCTGCGCCTGAACCATCGCCGCCAGATCGAGCAGCGCGCCGAGCACGCCAAGGCCCTGCTGGAGATGCGCCGCGGCTGGCGCAGCATCCCGGCGGCCTGGAAGAACCCGGCGCGCCGTGCGGCCCTGGTGTCCCAGCACCAGAACGCGCACCAGGTCAACCTGCGCCTCGGTTCGCTGGAACACGCGCTGGCGCGCGACGACTGGGAGCAGGATGGCACCGTCATCGACCAGTACGCGCGCCTGAACGAGCAGCTGGCCGGCCGCCAGAGCGAGACCGAGGAACGCCGCTACCAGAACAACCGCGCGATCGAGGCTACCGCCAACGCGCGCGGCGCCTACATCGAGCGCCTGCGCTACACGATCAAGACCTACTCGAAGAACATCAAGGAACTGGGCGAACTGGCCGGCATCGACGTGCAAGCCGACCCGGTGCGCCTGGAGAACGACGACGTGCAGCTGGCGCAGGCCGGCCTGCACGTGCGCTTCAAGTTCGACGGCAAGGACCAGATCGGCATGAACGACGGCGAAGCCTCGGGCGGCCAGCAGGTCATGAAGTCGCTGGTGCTCCTCATCGGTTTGCTCAAGTCGGAAGAGGGTTCCGGTGGCTTCGTCTTCATCGACGAACCCTTCGCGCACCTGGATATCCGCAATATCCAGCTGGTCGGCGAGTTCCTCAAGAACACCGACGCCCAGTACCTGATGACGACGCCGCTGACCCACAACACCGACGTCTACGATCCTTCGGAGCTGACCCTCATCACCAGCAAGAAGAAGAAGGACGTGCAGTGGGCACAGCCGATCTTCGTGCTGCAGAGACGGAAGGAAGAGGCGAAAGCCGCGTAAAGCAGAAGGGGCCCGGTGGGCCCCTTTTTTGTTGTGGCGGTAATGGCGGCGTCACTGGGGCGCACTAGGATGCGGTGGCGGAATGCCTGAGTTTCGATTGGAACGCCATTATTTCTGATCGCGCTTTCGCGTGGGCACAGAGTGCCCACCCTACCGTCAACGTCTCGGTGCTAACGACAGATCAGCCGCGCCTCGTAGGGTGGGCACTCGTGCCCACGCGGTGCAGAGCATGCCGATTCGAGACCCGCGCGAACAATTACGTGCGCACGTGAACCCGCGGCCGTGCGAAGAAGCGTCCCGTTATCGCCCGCATACCGGCTTTCACGCCGGCTCCGAAAATCAAGCCCTCTCGATCGCCTGCCGCAGCTTGCGCCGCCACAGCAGCAGCCCCACCGAATAGGTCACGAAGTACCCGGCCGTCAGCCCCACGCACAGCATGCTCAGCGGGCTCTCGGTAAAGCGCGGCGCCTGCGCGCCCGAGCCCTGCAGCGTGTACAGCTCGAAGCCGATGTAGAGCACGCGCGCGATCAGGACCATGGCCATCACGATCCCGAGCCGCATCGGCGGCGTGAAGAAGTAGCCTTCCTGGGTATCCTCGTACCGCGTGCGGCGCAGGCCAACGTTCCCCCAGAAGACGCCGAGCGCGGTGCCGGCCGCCAGCGCGCCCAGCTCCATGGGCCGCATGATCACTTCCGACAGCGGCACCAGGATCATCGCGCCGAATACCAGGATCCCCGTATAGTGGCGCGACATGATCGAGCGCTGGCGCGCCATCTGCGTTTTCAGGCGCGCATAGATGCGCCACACGAGAATGGGAGTCAGGGCCAGCAGGGCAAGGGTGGTGATGTTCATCGTGACGAAAGCCTTGGAATCGAAGCCGGCATTGTACGCGAGCACCGCCGGGCCGGCGGAGCGGGCCGCCGCCAGGCGAGCGTCGGCCCTGGTCCTCCCATGCTAAGGTGTTAACTCCCGACATCCAGGAGACCCCGAACATGATTCCAGTAACGCCAATGCCGGTCCGTTTCCACCGCGCCCCGGACCCGGTGCCGATCGAGGAACCGCAGCCCGAGCCTTTCGACGCGCCGCACCCGCACCACACCCCGGTCCACACGCCCCAGAGCGAGGACCCGGTTCCCGATCCGAAGCCGAGCCTGCACTGACACGCTGACCCGGCAGCGAACGGGTCTTGTTGACGCGCCTGCCGGGCAGGTGCTGTGATCGTTTGAGAGAATCCTGCCTCGATCGCCATGCTACATTGTCGGCCCGACAACTGGAACATGGCCGAGATCGATGCAAGCAAGAATACGATTGTGGACCCTGCTGCTGGGAACGCTCATGAGTGCGCCGGCAGCGGCCGCGGAGCAGCACGGCGTCTTCCAGTGGTACGGCGCCAGGGTCGCGCAGGTGATGGAAGCGCGGGCGGCGATGCTTTTTCCCGTCGAGATCGGGGGCGTGCACTGCATCATGCAGCTCGATACCGCCGCGGCGACGTCCATGTTGTACCGCCCGCTGCTGTCGGAGGAGATCGTCCAGCGCCTGGCGTCGGCCGAACTGCGCGTCACCGGCAGTTCCGGCGCGTACCTGGTCCCACCGGCAGGCAGCATGTCCAGGATCGACTTCGGGGCGGGCAGCGAGCGGCGCTGCGGCACGGCGCACCCGGGAGCCTTGGTCGGCACCCTGGGCAACGATGTGTTCAAGGACAGCGCGCTCCTCCTCGACCTCAAGAATGGCAGCTTCGACATCCTCGACGCGGCGCAGATGCAGCGCCAGGGCGCCGGCATGGACGCGCTGCCGTTCGCGCCCGATCCCGCGCTGCGCGGCCTGCCTGTCGTCACCCTGACCGACGAAGCCGGCAACAAGCGGCGCATGCTGGTCGATACCGGTTCGGCGCCGATCACCGCCGTCCTGTATTACCTGGACGACTGGCGCCGCATCACCGGACAGCAGGACCTGTCGAAGCTGGAAAGCATGCAAGTGACCCGCTGGGGCAAGCCGGCCTTGTGTTACCAGGCGCCGGCGCAAGTCGCCCTGTCGACCGAGGTCGTCCAGGTCCGGCGCGGCGACAACATCTACTATTGCAACTTCATGAGCGACGCCGTGCAGGAAGGTAATCCGGTCCAGGGCATGCTGGGCATGAAACCCTTCGGCACCGCGACGGTCGTGTTCGACTTCAGCGAGAACATGCTGCGCGTACGTCGTCAGGCCGAGTAGCGGCAGGAACAGCGGCAGGAGTAGCGGGACCGGGGCGCTCGCGCATCCCGGTCCCCAAGGCGGTCAGTCGAACGCCCACGCATACAGCACGTCCAGCGCCGTATTCGTGCCGGTCTGGAACTGCAGCGTCCAGCGCGGATTCAGTTTGTAGCGCAGGCGCACCAGGCTCGAGGCGGTGGTCGCGCCCTGTTCGAAGCTCAGGTAGGCGCGCGAGGAAATCCGCTTGCCGACCGTGACCACGGTGTTGGCCAGGCCCTCGGCGTCGCCGTTGCGGCCTTGCGCCAGGCCGAGTTCGTCCACGCCGAGCGAATTGGCCAGCTTGGAGGTGATGCCGCCGGTGCCACCCTTGCCGCCCAGTAGGGCGCCGGCGGCGGCGCTCAGCACGTCCTTCTCGTTGCCGCTCGTGCCTTCCATGCCGTGGCCCAGCACCAGCCAGGACAGTTTTTCGCTATCCGGCACGGTCGGCGTCGACACCAGCCGCGCCTGCGGCGACTGCGCCGTGCCGCGCACCTGCACGCCGGCCTCGACGTTGGTTTCGCTCAGCTGCGTGCCTTCCGGCTGCTTGCGCACGGCGAGCACGTCGAGCGTCGGATTGTCGTAGCGGCCATTGAAGGTCAACACCCCGCGGTCGATGGTCAGCTTCTGGCCGTAGGCGGCGTAAGTGCCGCTCGCCACCCGGATGGTGCCGTTCACGCGCGGGTCGCCGCTGCCGACCATGCGCAGGCGCACGCTGCCCGCCAGGTAGGCGTCGATGCCGAGGCCGCGCAGGTGGAAGTCGTCGCCCAGGTCGGCCGCCAGGTTGACGCTCAGCGGCACTTCCGCTTCCTTCTTCTGCGGCGGCGCCGGCGCGCCGCGGCCCAGCACGATCACGTCGTCGGAGATGGTCGGCCGGCCCTGGGGCGCGAATTCGATCAGCGCGCGGTCGGCCTTGAAGCGGCCGTCGAGCGTGAAGCGCTGGGCGTCGCGCACCAGGGTCGCTTCGCCGGAGACGACGACGGTGCGGTCCGGGCGCGACAGCGCTTCCAGCTTGTCCGCCACCACGCGCAGCTGCATGGCGCCGTCGGCGCCGAAGCGCACCGAGCCGTCGGCGGTCGCATTGCCCTGCAAGCCTTCGAGGTAGAGGCGCTGCAGCACCAGGCGGTCGCCCGCCAGCTGCGCGCGCAGTTGGCCATTGCGCAAGCGCACGCCCTGCGCCGGCCAGCGCACCGCCAGGGCGTCGCCGTTGACGTTGCCGTTCAGCGCCGGGGTGCCGATGGTGCCGCCGCCGGTCAGGGCCAGCTTCAGGCTGCCGTCCAGTTCCAGGTCGCGCTGGCCGGACAGCCCCGCCAGCCAGGCGATCGAGGCCATGTCGGCGTTCGCCGTCATGCGCAGCGGGCTGTCGCGGTCGACGCGTCCGCCCAGCATCTGGACGGTGCCGTCGACACGGGCGTTGCCGGTGCGGGTGCCGTCCAGCGCCAGCTGGGTGCGCAGCGAGCTGCCCTGGACGTCGGCGCGCAGGTCGAAGGTGCGCAGGCCGAGCGCCACCGGCACGTCGGCGCCGACGATGGCGTCGCCGCCTTCGCGGAACACGTGCACTGCGCCGGCCAGGGCGGGCGCGCCGCCGGTGCCGTTCGCGGTGCGCAGGTCGAGCGACCAGTCGGCGCCCAGCGTCAGGTTGCCCTTGATGTTCTCGCGCAGGCCAGGCGAGAACTGCGCCAGGTAGTTCAGCGGCACGCCGGCCGCCGCGCCGCGGCTGTTCCAGCGCGAGCCGGTCTTGGTCAGCGAGGCGATGTTGACCGTCCCCGAGGGGAGCTTGATGACGGCGCCGTTGAAGGCCAGCGACTGCGGCTTGGCCAGGCCCATCACGCCGGCGCCGGGGGCGACGTCGATGCGCAGCGGCACCGGCTGCGCCAGCGTCATCGCGTAGCGGCCCTCGTTCTGCAGCGCCGCCAGGGTGCCGGACCAGGTATTGCGGTTCCAGCCGCCACGCACTTCGGTCAACCCGTCGAAGTCGTCGTTGCGCGCGGCCAGGCGCAGGGTGTGGGCGGCGCGGGTGCCGCTCGTTTGCAGGCTGGCGGCGGCGATGCGGGTCTCGCCGCTGGCGTAGTCGGCGATCTGGATATCGCTCACCAGGGGATCGGCGCCGCCGCGGCCGGAACCGAGGTTGGCGCTGGCGCGCAGCGAGCGCAGCGTGTGGGCGCCCATCAGCTTCAGGTTCTGGCCTTCGAGCGCCGCCGTCAGCGAGGGCGTCTCCATGGTGCCGGTGAGCGTGCCGTTGCCGCGCAGCGCGCCGCCGTAGTCGGGGCCGAGGGCGGCCAGCTGGCCGGCGTCGATGCGCCAGTCGAGCACGTCGCGGCCGGCGCCGAAGCTGCCTTTCGCGGCGACGACGTTCGGACCCACGTGCAGGTCGACGTCGGCGTTCGAGATGTGGCGGCGGTCGGCGTTCAGGCGCGCATGGCCCCAGAAGGGCGACTTGGCCAGCGTCGAATCCTCGACTTTCAGGTCGAGCGCGCCGCGCCAGTCCGCGCCCGAGCGGCCGCTGGCGGCAAAGGCGCCGTTGATGCTGCCGGGGACGGGACTGCCGAAGGCGGCCGGGTTGAAGCGCGCCATGTTGCCGTTCGCCTTGGCCTCGACGAAACGCGCCTCCTTGCTGCCCGCGAGCCAGGCTTCGCCGCTTGCGCGCAGGTTGCTGGTGTTGGCCTTGCGTTGGGCCGCGACCCAGCCGAGGCCGTTGGCATCGAGCGCGAAGGTGGTGCGCGGCGACTCCATGCTGCCGCTGACGACGCCGTTCGCGACCAGGGAACCGTACAGGTCCTTGCGCAGGGCGGCGAGCTGGCGGCCGTCGATGCGCCAGTTCAGCTTTTCGCCGGGCGCGCCGAAGGCGCCGCGCAGGTCGACGCTGTTCTGGCCCAGGGCGAGGGTGGCGTCGACGCCGCTGACGTGTTTCGCGTCGGCGGCCAGCTTGCCGCGTCCGGACAGCGGCTGGTCGAACAGGCGGCTCGGGCGCAGCGCGAAGTCGGCGTTGACCTTCCACGCCGGTGCCAGCACGCCGGCCGCGTTGATGTTGGCGTTGATGTCGGCCTGCGGATAGTCGCCCAGCGCGGCCGGGTTGAAGCGGCTGGCGTTGGCGCTCACCTTGAAGGCCTTGTCCTCGGCCAGGTTCGCGCTGCCGGTGAGGGCGATGCTGCCGCTGCCGGCCGACAGCCGCGCTTCGCTCAGGTCGAGCACGTTGTTTGCCAGTGTTGCGCGCGCGGCCAGGCGCAGGCCGGCGTCGCTGAGCCGCAGGTCGAGCGACTGGGTGGTGCCGACGTTGGCGACCGCGATATCGCCGGCGATCTTGGTCGGCTTCATGCTGCCGTGGATCTGGCGCAGGTCGAGGCGGTCGGTGTGCAGCGCGAACTTCGCGGTGCCGAGACCTTCTTCGTCCTCGCCGCGCTGCACGCTGCCGTTGCCGGTGAAGCGGCCGGCGCCGCCGAGGTCGACCAGCACGTCGGTGAGCTGCATGGCGTCCAGGTTGCCGCCGAGCTGGCCGCGCATCGCGCGCAGCGGCAGCCGCTGCTGGTCGATGGTGCCGGCCGGGCCGTCGTTGACGAGGTCGACGCTGCCCGAGATGGCGCGTTTGTCGTCCAGGCGCGCCACGATCGCCAGCGTCATGTCGGCGGTCGGCAGCGAAGGATCGAAGAAGCCGGGGTCGATGTTGCGCGCATTCAGGTTCATGCTGCGCAGCGGGATCTCGGCGAAGGGCGACAGCGCGATGCGCGCCTCGCCGCCGGCGCGCCCGGCCTGGCCGGTGGCGTCGAGCGTGGTCAAATTCAGGTCGCCGCCGGCGTGCAGCTTCAGTTGGGCCGGCGTGCCGGCCGCGCCCACCGGCGTGCCGGACAGGCTGGCGTTGGCGTCGAGCTTGAACGGGCGCTGGGCGCCGATGTTGCCGTTCGCCGCCAGCTGGCCCCAGGGCGTGCTGGCCACCGCGTCGCGCAGCTGCCATTGCACCTTGTCGCCGTGCAGGCGCAGGCGGATGTTCGTGATTTCGGTGGCGCTGCCCTTGCTGACGAACGTCGCCTTGGTCAACCGGGCGTCGTCGAGCGAGATCCGGAAGGGCGCGGCCAGCGAGGTCGGCATGGTGCTCGGCTCCTCGCTCTCGCGCAGGGTCTCCATGCGCAGGTCGGCCGCGTGCAGCTTGCTGATCTCGATGCCGTTCGACAGCAGCTGGCGCGGCGACCAGTCGAGGTCGACGTTGGTGGCGACGACCAGCTGCTCGTCGGTGCGCCAGACGATGCGGTCGATGTGCATCGCGCCGTAGATCGAGCCGCGGATGCCGGTCATGGTCAGCTTGCCGTCGGTGGCGCGCGCGGCGCGTTCGGCGATCATCTGCAGCGTGGTCTCGCGGCCCAGGTACCAGAGCGCGCCGCCGAGCACGACGCCGGTTGCGACCAGGCCGATGGCGACCCGGCGCGGCCAGCGCCGCTGTTTGGCCGGGGGCGTCTCGCTGGCCGGGGTTTGCGGGGTGGGGTTGTTGTCGGCGTCCATCAGAACGTAAATCCAAGTGAGAAGTGCAGGCGCGCTTTCTTGACCGCGTGGCCGTAGGCGACGTCGACGTTGATCGGGCCGACCGGGCTGCGCCAGCGCGCGCCGATGCCGTAGCCCGATTTCGGGTGCAGGTCGCCGAACTTGTCGGCGGCATTGCCGACGTCGTAGAACACGGCCACGCCCCAGGGCGGACGGAACCAGTACTGGTATTCGGCGCCGGCGGTGGCCAGGTAGCGCGCGCCGACGATGGCGTCGCCTTCGCGTACGCCGAGTTCCTGGTAACCGTAGCCGCGCACCGACTGGTCGCCGCCGGCGCGGAACAGGAAGCTGCTCGGCACGCCTTCCTTGTCCTTCGAGAACACGCCACCGAGTTCGCCGCGCAGGATCAGGGTGCCGGTTTCGCCGACCGGACGGTAATAGATGCCGCGGGCATAGGCGCGGATGAATTTCTCGTCCGTGAACACCGGCAGCGGCGCCACGCCGACCTGCCAGTTCAGGGCGTAGCCGCGGGTCGGCAGGATCAGGTTGTCGAGCTTGCGCCGCGTGACGTTGTAGGTCAGCGGCAAGCTCTTGCTGTAGTTGGTGTCGACACCTTCGACCTGGCGCTTCTCGGCCAGCACCTCGAGCGTCAGGCTGCGCTCGAGCTCCGGCGTGCCCCAGGCGCGGCGCGCGGAAGCGCTGATGGTGGTGGTGATCTCGCCGCGCACGTCCTCGCGCTCGACGCCGCCGCCGACGCTGTCGTTGTAGCCGTCGGGCGTGGTCGGCCAGTAGAAGTCGGCGCGCGCGCTCTGGCGCTTCTGTTCGTAGATGAGGTCGCTCTTCATGCGCTTGCCGAACACGCTCAGGTCGTCGTAGCCCAACTGGGCGCGGGCGCCGGTATTGGTCGAGAAGCCGAGGCCGACCTCGACGTTCTTCTGCTTGTTCTCGGTGACGCGCACCAGCACCGGCAGCACCGTCGGGCCGGGCGTGGGCGGCTTGACGCCGGTGGCGGCCTGGCCGGGGACGGCCGGCGCATTGGTGGAGGGCGATGTCGATCCGCCAGCTGGCGCTGCCGAATCGACATCGTCGTTTTCTTCCTTCATTTCCTCCAGCTCGGCGGCGAGCACGGCGCGCATGTCGGCGCTCACTTCCACGGTGGAGAAATAACCGGTCTCCTGCAGGCGGCCCTGCAGCGCCTGCAGCGCCGCCTCGCTGTATTCGTCGCCCGGCTTGATCTTGTTCAGGTTGGTGATGACGCTGGCCGGATAGCGCTTCAGGCCGCGGATGCGCAGCGCGCCGAAGCGCATCTCCGGACCGCTGTCGATGACCACGCGCAGCGAGGCGCGGCGCGTGTCGGGGTCGACCGTGGCGCTGGTCTCGACCAGCTGGGCGCGCGGGAAGCGCGACGCCACCACTTCGCGCAGCAGGTCGCGCTTGGCGCCTTCCCAATCGGCCTGGCGAAAGCGCGCGCCGACCGGCAGCGACCAGCGGTTGCGCAGCGCCGCCGCGTCGTAGGGCGCGCCGCCTTCCTCGAACGGAACGAAGCCCTGCAGGACCAGGTCGATGTCGCTGACCTCCACCGGTTCGCCCGGTTCGACGACGATGCGCGCGACCGGCGTCGCGCCGCTGGTGTCGAGCGTGGCCGTCACTTTCGGCGAGTAATAGCCTTCGGTGGCGATCAGGGTCTTGGCCTGCTCGGGCGCATCGCGCACCAGGCGCTGGAGCTGCTCGAGGTCGACGCGCGCATTGCCGCGCCAGCGCAGCAGGTCGAGGTTTTCTTCGAGCAGGTCGTCGAGCTCGCCCGGCGCATCGATGCGCACGTTGTAGTCGATGCCCTGGGCGAGCGCGGCCTGCGCGTTCAGGGTCACGTACACGGACAGCACGATTTGTGCCAAAATCCGCAGTCGCCCTGGCGCCGTGTTGGTCCGGTTGGATGTTGCGAGAGCCATGTCTCTCCATTCAGTGTTAATGCTGAGGCCATCTTAACGGAATTGCAAAAACACTGGCGAACGTTTAACTCCTGGATTACCCCTTATGCACGCACCCGATACCGCCCTCGTCCTCTTCAGTGGCGGGCAAGATTCCACCACCTGCCTGGCCTGGGCCTTGCAGCGTTATGCACGTGTCGAGACCATCGGTTTCGACTATGGCCAGCGCCACGCCATCGAACTCGAAGTGCGCCCGGCGGTGCTGGAAAAGATGCGCGCCCTGTCGCCGGAATGGAACGCGCGCCTGGGCGAGGATCACATGATCGACTTGTCGCTGATCGCGCGCATTTCCGACACGGCCCTCACCAGCAACGTGGAGATTGCGATGCAGGCCGACGGCCTGCCGAACACCTTCGTGCCCGGCCGCAACCTGCTGTTCATGACGGTGGCGGCGACGGTCGCTTACCGGCGCGGCCTGACCGTGCTGGTGGGCGGCATGTGCGAAACCGATTTCTCGGGTTATCCGGATTGCCGCGACGACACGATGAAAGCCTTGCAGGTGGCGCTCAACCTGGGCATGGCGACGCGCCTGAAGGTCGAGACGCCGCTGATGTGGATCGACAAGAAGCAGACCTGGGAACTGGCGGAGCAGGCCGGCGGCCAGGCCCTGGTCGACCTGGTCCGCTTCGAGACCCACACCTGCTACCTGGGCGAGCGCGGCGCGCGCCACGACTGGGGCTACGGTTGCGGCACCTGTCCGGCCTGCGAACTGCGCGCCCGCGGCTATGCGCAGTTTGCCGCGCAGAAGGCCGCGCGCGGGGAATAAAAAACGGCGCCGGATGACGGCGCCGTTTTTCATTCAAGGTTCAAGGGCAGGCGCTCAGACCGCCGCCTCGCGCTGCAGGCGGTTCCTGCGCGAACGGTGCACCAGGTACCAGATCACCGCCAGTGGCAGCAGCAGGGGCAGGAAGAAGGGCACGATCGCCGCCGTCACCGCGAAGGCGGCCACCGCCAGCGCCCCGACCAGCACCACGCCGACACCGGCGAACACCACGGCCAGCACCGCCCCCACCACGATCGTCACCAGCACCCCGATGATCGTGCCCCCGGCCCCGAACAGTAGCGCCAGCGCGGCGCCCAGCGGGCCGCCGACCTCGTCGCCGTCGATGTGGAAGCTGGCGTCGCCGAAGGTGAACAGCAGATCCCACAGCAGCAGTGCGCACAGGATCAGGATGACGTAGGGGGCGATCTTTTTCATGGTGTTTTCCTCGTGAAGTCAGGTGGTATGGCCCTACTGTAGGCCTGCGCCAGCCGCGCGGCCAGCTGCCTGCGACGATCTGCATTTTCGGCAGGGCGGAGCGCATCTGGGGGCGACGAACGTGAGCGTTCTTCCGGCATGGGGCGCCTTCGTCGCAGGTCCGGGCAGGGGCCGGCCAAGGGCTGACTTCGCGGTAAGAACCGATGCCTTTTTGACCTTGAAAAGCGCGGCTCGCCATCTATACTGACAGCCTGCTTTTGTTGTAGGAGGGCTTCCATGCATCTTGTCGATACAACGATGACCTCGCCGCACTATCCTTGTCATTCGGCCTGGGCGGGTGGTGGACCGAAGGGACCGCCATCGGCACCGCCTACCATTCCGCCGATCATCATCAACCCTTTCAATCGCGAAGCGCCGCGGCAGCCGAACATCGATCCGCTGCGCACTCCCTTGCCGCCGCCGATACGACCCCCGCGCCTTCCCGGCATGCGCATCCGCGCCGCGCCGCTGTGCCGTGCGCCTGAATAGCTGCGGTGCGGCATCTCTACACCTGCTTGCCTGATTTCCTCTATGATCTTGTTTTGGGCGCGAGCCCGGCAGATGGAAACAGCAAGCAATGAATGACGATGTGAACGACCTGGAACCGGCCGACGACGACGCGCCGGTCCAGGAACCGCGCCTGTGGAAAGGCAACGGCTGGACCGCGCGCGTGATCAAGAACGAGGACGACGAAGGCTGGGCGGTCGCCATGTACAAGGATGGCGAACCGGAGCCGGCGCTGGTCGGCCCCTGGACCATGGGCCGTGACAAGAAGAACCCGAAGCCGCTCGACACGAACGCCTTCAATACCTTGATCAAGACCGCCTCGGAAGTGATTCGCCGCCACGAGCAGCACCTGCACGCGATGCTGCACAAGAGCACCGTGGTCTCGACCGAGCAGGGCGAGCTGAAGGTGACGCTCGACATCGTGCCCGACGACGACGATCCGTATGCGATCCTGGCCGCCATCGACGAGATGGGCGAGCAGGTCGCGCAGGCGCGCGTGGCCGCCACCTTCAAGCTGACCCCGGCCTCGGCCCTGGCCTGGATCGAGAACGACTTCCGCGCGCCGCGCTAGTTCATCGATGGCTGCGGCTGGTCGATGCGTTGGGTGAGTACCGATCTACGGCAGTACAGCCGGCGGCCACGCCGTTGTCTTTGCGCCGCGCTACGACTGAAAGACTATTGATCCAGCGCAACTACTGCTATATTTCCCAAGTGCATTAACTCACTGGGAAAAGCCATGGAACGTCTCGACCGGCTGGAAGCGGTCCAGTCGATGCTGCTCGAAATCGGGCGGACCTCGACCAGTTGCAGCGATATCGCCGAATTCGTCCGCGCGGTGCACCGCGCCCTCGGCCGCATCATGTACGCCGCCAATTTCTATGTGGCGCTGTCTGACCGCGAGGAGGGCACCGTGCGCTTCGTGTATTTCGTCGACGAAGCGGACGAAGGCCCGGCGCTGAACCAGCCGGTGCGCCTGGCTTCGCCCGACGAGTCGCCGACCGCCTGGGTGATCCTGAACGGCCAGAACCTGACGATGACGGCCGCCGACTTCCACGCCCGCCGCGATGGCGGCAGTTTCGGCGCCGGCAGCGCGGCCGAGCACTGGATCGGGTGCCCGCTGCTCGACCAGCAGCATGTGCCGCTGGGCGCCATCGTGATCCAGAGCTATACCCCCGAGCATACCTACAGCAGCGAGGACCAGGCGCTGTTCGCAGTGATCGCGAACCACGTCTCGGTGGCGCTGCAAAGCCTGCAGAGCATGGACCGCCTCGAGCGCGCCGTGCAGGAACGCACCGCGCGCCTGGCGCACGAGGTGGCCGAACGGCGCCGCGCCGAGCAGGTGCAGCATGCGCTGTACCAGATCGCCGACCTGTCGGCCGGTGCGCACGACACCAACGTGCTGATGACCAGCCTGCACCGCATCATCGGCGGCCTGATGGTGGCGGAGAACTTCATGATCGGCCTGTTTCACCCGAAGACCCAGGACATCAGCATCCCGTATTTCGTCAACCAGAAGCAGGCCGCGCCGCCCGAGCGGCGCTTTCCCTACGACGGCAAGGGGATGTTCTCCTACCTGTTGACCTCGAAGCAGCCGCAGCTGCATGACGCCGGCAGCCTGGCGCGCCTGTTGTCGAGTGGCCAGGTGGCGGAGATCCCGGGCAGCGCCGGCATCGCCAGCTGGATGGGCGCGCCGATGCTGGTGCACGACAAGCCCTACGGCGTGCTGATCGTGCAGAGCTACGATCCGGCGACCATCTATACCAAGGCCGACCTCGACCTGCTGGCCTTCATCGCCAGCCACGTCGCGGTGGCAATCGCGCGCATGGAGGCCGACCGCAGCATGCGCCGCACCAAGGAGCTGCTGGAAGAGCAGAACGCGGCCCTGAACAGTGCCTTGACCCAGTTGCAGCAGGCGCAGGGCGAACTGGTGCGCCAGGAAAAGCTTGCCTCGCTGGGGGAACTGGTGGCCGGCGTCGCGCACGAGATCAACACCCCGCTGGGCATCTGCGTGACCGCGACGAGCCACTTGGTGGAAGAACTGCGCCTGACGCGCGAGGAGCTGGCGGCCGGCGCGATGACCGAGGATAGCCTGAACAGCTTTTTTGAGATCGTCGACCAGTCGCTGCGCATCATGACCACCAACACCCAGCGCGCGGCCGCCCTGGTGCGCTCGTTCAAGCAGGTGGCGGTGGACCAGTCCTCGGGCGACATCCGCAGCTTCAACCTGCGCGCCTACATCAACGAGGTGCTGCTCTCGCTGCAGCCCAAGCTCAAGGGCCGTCCGATCAAGGTCGAGGTCGACTGCCCGCCGGACCTGGTGATGGAAAGCTTCCCCGGCGCGGTGTCGCAGATCGTCACCAACATGGTGGTCAATTCGCTGGTGCACGGCTTCGAGCGCGACCAGCCGGGCCACATCGCGATCCGCGCCACGCTCGAGGGCGGCACGGTCGCCTTCAGCTATACCGACGACGGCGCCGGCATGGACAAGGAATCGCTCGACAAGCTGTTCGACCCCTTCTTCACCACCAAGCGCGGTAGCGGCGGCAGCGGCCTGGGCGCGCACATCCTGTTCAACCTGGTCACCGGGGCGCTGGGCGGCAGCGTGCAGGTCGACAGCGCGCCGGGGCAGGGCTTGCGTTATGCGCTGAGTTTCCCGCGCAGCGTGCGCGGGGAGAAGCTGGCGGCCTGACGGAACGATCCGCGCTTGGGAAGGCAGATGAGCCGTAGGGTGGGCGCCCCGTGCCCACCGTTACGTGCGCGGAACACAGTCCGCGACTGCGGCACTTCGCTGGAACTGCTGGCCAAAACCCGACGAGCCGCTTGGATGCATGCTTCTGGTGGGCACGGGGCGCCCACCCTACGATTGAGCTGGCTTGCTCGGATTGTCGCGAGGTTTCACACGATGGTCGAACGCGTGGACGGCGTCGGAGCCGCGGGCAAACCGCCGGCCCGGGAGGAGCCGTCCACCCTACGAGAGGCGGTCAATCCGGCCACTGCCGGTTGATCTCCACCGCCTTGTCGATGTTCTTGATCAGCAGGTCGACGTAATACGGGTCGAGGTGCTTGCCGGCGACTTCGCGCAGGTAGTCGGTGACCTGCTCGACCGGCCAGGCTTCCTTGTAGCAGCGTTCGTGGCTGAGGGCGTCGAAGACGTCGGCCACGGCGACGATGCGGGCGTAAGGGTGGATATCTTCGCCCTTCAGGCCTTGCGGGTAACCGGTGCCGTCGAACTTCTCGTGGTGCTGGTGGGCGATCACGGCGGCGGCTTTCAGGATCGGGCGGGTCGAGCCGTCGAGGATCTGCAGGCCGACCGTCGGGTGCTGCTTCATGATGTCCCACTCTTCCGGCGTCAGGCGGCCCGGTTTCAGCAGGACGGCGTCCGGGGTGGCGATCTTGCCGACGTCGTGCATCGGCGCGGCGTGCATCAGGGTCGCGGTCTCGTCTTCGGGCATGCCGGAGGCCTGGGCCAGCATGTGGCAGACCTGGGACATGCGGCGCACGTGGTTGCCGGCTTCGTTCGAGCGCGATTCGACCACGTCGCCCAGGCGCAGGATCAGCTCGGCCTGGGTATCGGTGATTTCCTGGTTCAGCAGGATGTTGTCGAAAGCGATTGCCACGCCCGAGCAGAACACCTCGAGCAGTTGGGCGTCGATCTCGGAAATCTCCTCGACGCCGTGCAGCACCAGCAGCGAGGCCTTGCCGCTGTTGTTCGGGAAGTAGCCGACGTAGGTGTCGCCGTGCAGTTTCGAGATGCGGTTGTGGCGCGCCTCGTCGAGCTGGGCCAGCAGTTCGGGGCCGATGGCCTCGCTCCCGCTGCCGCTGCCGAAGTCACCGATGCGGGCCAGCACCTCGTACTGGCTTTCGCCGGTGATCACGCTGGCGCCCTTCAGGCGCAGCAGCATGCTCTGCTCCAGGCGCAGCAGGGCGACCACCTGCTGCAGCAGGCCGCTGGCGAAGTCCTTCAGGTTACGCTGCTGGAAAATGTGGCTGGAGGCCGCGATCACGCGTTCCAGGCCTTCGCGGTAGCTCTGCTGGACGCGGCGCGCGTCCTCGACCTTCATGATGTCGCGGTAGGCGCGCAGCGCGGCGAAGGTCGTGGTAAACAGTTTAGTCCGATCGAGCTCGGTCTTTTCCTTGTAATCGTTGATGTCGTAATCGACGATCACGCGCTCTTCCGGCGCCTGGCCCGGCTGGCCGGTGCGCAGCACGATGCGGGTGAACTGGTTGTCCAGGTCCTGGCGCATCCAGCGCGCCACTTCCAGGCCGCTGTCTTCGCGCTCCATCACCACGTCGAGGAAGACCAGGGCGATGTTGTCTTCGCGCGCCAGGATCTCCTTGGCTTCCTGGCCGCTGTAGGCGTGCAGGAAAGTCAAGGCACGCCCGTCGAGGCGGAAACGGCTCAGCGTCAGCTTGGTGATGTCGTGGATGTCGGGCTCGTCATCGACGAGAAGAACTTTCCACGGGGCGAGCTTGGGCGCGGCTGCAGACAGAAAAGACATGGCGTTTCCGATACCGTTAATGGAGCGCTACAAACGAATTGTTATATTTACAGAGCTTGCGCCTAAACAATATTTAGGCGAATCGATTGTAGTACGCCTTTAGTTCCTTAACAACAGGCAATAGAAACGTTCGAGCAGCAACATTGATAGTGTGGGCGGAAAGACTCACTCGTAGCGCTTCTGGCAACGCTCGCAAAAGAAACTGCGCCGGTTGCTGCGGCCGAGGTGGGCCTTTTTGAAGGGGATATGGCAGCGCGGGCAAGTGGTCTTCGCATGGGCCAGCCAATGCTGCTTGAGGACGTAATCCTTCTTCCACGCCAAAAAATCGAAACTGTATTGACGGGCTTCGTCGACCAGGGCGCGCAACTTGGGCGCCGGCAGCGCGCCGATTCTCGACTCCGGATGGACGCGGATGCGGAACAGCACTTCGTTCTTGATGATGTTGCCCACGCCCGAGAACAGGTCCTGGTCGAGCAGGGCGTCGCAGGCGAGCATGTCGGGTCGGGCGCGCAGTTTCTTGCGTGCCCGCTTCGGATCCCAGGCATCGGACATGACGTCCGCGCTCCAGTCGTATTGGCTGTCGAGGTCGGCGTCGATCTCGCGGATCGCGCACGCATAAAAATTGATTTCGCCGCCATCCGCCATGCGCAGGGAGAGGCGCGGCGGCTTGTCGCGCCGCTCGTCCACGCGGTAGGTGCCGAACAGCAGGAAATGGATGCGCACCACCATGGTCGGCAGTTCGATCAGGAAGTGCTTGCCCCAGGTGCGCAGCGACACGATGGGTTGGCCGACCAGGCGCGCGGGATCGATGGCCCTGACGTTGCCGCCGGCGTCGACGATGGTCTGGCCGACGAAGCGGACGGTTGCTTCCTTCAAGATGACGAGCGATGGTCCTTCGGGCACGGTTGACCTCCTTGCGGCCATTCTGCCGATAACTGTCCGGCCCGGCTGTGCGAGGACTAACAATTCGAAACAGGATTTACCGGCGAGAGACGGCACACCCCGCCAAACCGGCGTATATTTGAACAGTAAAAGAATAGGAGAGAAAGGAAACGCCATGAAGACCGTGATTCGACACCTGGCCGCTGCCGGGCTGCTGGCGCTGGCCGCCGGCACCGCATCCGCCGGCGTGACCGTGAACTACATCGAGCCCGACCGCTTCTCGGACGTGCCGTTCGCGTCGTGGGAGCGCGACGAAACGCTGAAGGAACTGACCGAGCATTTCGCCAAGCTCGGCGCCGAACTGCCGCCGGGCCAGGACCTGCGCATCGACGTCAAGGACATCGACCTGGCCGGCCGCGAGTACCCGACCCGCGGCGTGCGCGACCTGCGCGTCGTGCGCAGCAACGGCGCCGACTGGCCGCGCATCGACCTGCACTACACGGTCGAGCAGGACGGCCGCGTGCTGCGCAGCGGCGAGGCCCAGTTGCGCGACATGGCTTTCATGGACCGCATCGGGCGCGCCAACGACAGCGACAGCCTGCGTTTCGAGAAGCGCATGATCGACGACTGGTTCTATTCCACCATTATGCCGCGCGAGCGCGCCGCGCGCCGCTGATGCCCGGCAGCGCCTGCAGGCGCTGCCGCAGGCCATCGGCACGCCACCAGTAAAAGCAAGCGAACGCGCCGCCAGGACAGGCTGTCATGCCGGTCCTGGCGGCGCTGTTTTTTCGCGGCGGGTGCGATGGCCATGGTGTCATCTCCCACCCGTATTCCGGTCGACAGGCCGCAAGTGCCAACCATGTTTGCCAGGGGCTCCGGGTTCGCCTGGCGAAATCGTCAGTCGATCCAGTTCACGCGCTCGAACTTGTTGCGGAAGTCCTCGGGCATGACGACCACCTGGCTGGTCTTGTAGTTGAAGAAGACGAAGCCGGACTTGGCCATGGCGACCAGTTTCTTGTCGCGCGGGCGGGTGATGCGGAAAATGATGTCGCCGCCGTACTTGTTGAAGTCCATCACGCCGACCTCGAACAGCAGCTGGTCGCGCGCGTGCGCTTCGGCGCGGTAGGTCGTCGCCAGGTCGGTGACGATGATGCCAGTGCCGTCGCGCTCGGTTTCGGGGACGCCGAACTCGAACAGGAAGCGGGCCCGTGCCTCGGAGATCATGGAGATCATCGAGTCGTTGCCGAGGTGGTTGGCGCCGTTAATGTCGGTGACGCGCACCGTCAAGGGCGTGGAGTAGTAATACTGGTCTTCGGGGAAGTCGAGATGTAAGCGTGCCATCCGAAGATTCTAACCCCATCAGGCGCTGGGACCCCTCACAATTTTGTAGACGCGGCCATTGCCGCTGACGATGTACAGCTCGCCGGCGCCATCGCGGCCGAAGGAAACGACCTGTCCGGGCGAGGCGATGGCCCAGTCGCGCTGCTCGCCGACGCTGGTGCCGTTGGCCAGGAAGCTCTTCAGGAAGCCGCGGCAGTAATCCGAATAAACATAATGTCCGGCCAGTTCGGGCAGCGCGCTGCCGCGGTAGACGTAGCCGCCGGTGATCGAGCAGCCGTTGACGTCGTCCGGCCCGTGTTCGTACTCGAAGGCCGGCAAGGTCAGGCCGACCTGGTTGCAGATGCCGGTGCCATAGCAGGCCGTGCCCTCCATGATGTCCCAGCCGTAGTTCAGCCCGCCCTGGAGCACGGACGCGATGTCGATCTCTTCGCGTTCGTTCTGGCCGACGTCGGCAATGTAGAGCTGCTCGCCGTCGAAGGCGAAGCGCCAGGGATTGCGCAGGCCGGAAGCCCAGATTTCAGGGCGCCGCCCAGGCTGGTTGAGGTAAGGATTGTCAGGCGGAACGGTATACGGCTGGCCGGCGCTCGCGCCGCGCACGTCCACCCGCAACAGCTTGCCCAGGTTGCTGGCGAGGTTCTGGGCGTTGCCCATGGGGTCGCCCGCGCCGCCGCCGTCGCCGGTGGCGGCATACAGGAAGCCGTCCGGCCCGAAGGCGACCAGGCCGCCGAAATGGTTGTCGTATTGCGGGTGCGGGACGCGCAGGATCACCAGGCCCGAGGTGGCGTCGGCCACGTTCGGCAGCGGCGAGCTGCTGAAGCGTTCGACGACGATGTCCCGCTGGGGATCGACGTAATAGACGTAGAAGTAGCCGTTGCGGGCGAAGTCGGGGTCGAAGGCCATCGACAGCAGCCCGCCCTCGCCCTCGGTGAAGACGCGCGCGCTGATGTCGAGCCAGGGCACCGTCAGCGTATTGCCGTTCTGCAGCACGCGGATGAGGCCGTTACGCTCGACCACGAACAAGCGCTCGTCGCCGGCCGGCGCAGCCACGAAGGTCGGATCGTCGAAGCTGCCGCCGACCTGGGACAAGGTCAGCGTGAGCGTGCCGGCGCCATAGGCGACGACGGCGCCGGCCGTGGCGCCGGCGTTGACGATGACGGTCTGGGTGGTCGGGGTGGGCGTGTAGGTGCCGGAACCCACCGCGACGTCGGACGCGGCGACGGTGTAGCTGCCCGGCGCCAGGTTGTCCAGGGTTTGCGAGCCCGTGAGGTCTTGCGTGAAATTGTTCGGACCCGTGACGCGCACGGCGGCGTTGGTGCCGGCGGGCAGGGCGGTGATGCTCACTTGCAGGGCGCCGGTGGTGGCGACGGGGGGCGGAGCGGGAACGCTGCCGGGATTGCCGCCGCCGCCGCCGCAGGCGGCCAGCAGGAACAGCATGGGCAGGAGGGACAGCAGGAACTTCCGTGCGCGATCGACCAGCATGATAGGCCTCCACAGGAATGAGCACATCCACGCAGGCCATTCTGCCAGTGCGCGCGGGCCCAACTGCGCACGCTACGACGGGGAAATTCTCATCGTTGCCAGGCTGTGCTCAGGGCGCGGCCGGGGGCGAAGGAGGGCGCTGGCGGGTCTTGGCGACCACGCCCGCCGGGTCGATCAGGATCACGAATTCGGCGAAGCGCCCTGCGCCCGCGGGCGACTGGTAGACCCAGGCTTCGTAGCCGCTGTCGAACACGACGGCCTTGGTCTGGCCGAAGCGGGCCAGCAGCTCGGCCTTGGTGGTGGTGCCGGGCACGACCGCGGCGGCCAGGCGTTCGGCCGGCACCTGGGTGCCGGCCGGGATGGTGCCGCTGGCGCAGCCGGCCAGCACGGCCAGCGCGAAGAGTAGGGCGTGGGCTTTCATCGGTTTTCCTCCAGCGTCGGCGCGGCGGCGGGCGCTGCGTCGTCGCGCATGTACTCGAACTCGACCAGGGTGTCGTCGGGCCAGCTGGTATCCCAGATCGGCGCGTAATAAGTGCGGTCGAGCAGCACCTGGCAATCGCAGAAGGGCAGCATCTCGCGGGTCTGGATGCCGCCGGCGTAGAGCATGTCGAAGGGCAGCACTTCGCTGCGATCGCCGGCGCGCAGGCGCACCGCGAAGATGGGGCGCTCGGCGAAGAACAGGTAATTGCCTTCCGGGCTGTTGCAGACCCCCTCGGGCGTGGCGAGGGCATTCGAGATCCAGCCGAACAGGGGAGAGCTGTTCGAGACCAGCCCGGCCTCGACGCCGACCCGGCATTCGAGGCGCAGGTCGCCCAGGCGGCGCGTGCCGGGCGGCAGGCCCGGCGTCTGGATCAGCGCGCGCCAGGTCATGCTGGTGGTCTTGCGGTTGGCGAGCACGGCGGCGTCTTCGCGCAGGGCCTGTTCATTGCGCGGCAGCACGAAACTGTTGTCGGGCGCCACCGGTACCGGCACCGAGACGGTGTCGCCGGCCACGCGCAGGGTGATGCCCGTCATCTTGACCTCGGGCGTGCGCGGCAGCAGGTGGAAGCGCAGGGACGCCGCCGGCGCGTAGCGATGCTCGCGCTCGAAGCGTTCCATGCCTTTGATCATCTTGCGGTAGGATTTGTCGACCGGGTCGCGCGTCGAGGTGACGTTCACGGTGGCGACAGGCTGGTCCTGGGCGAACGCTGCCGTCATGGCTACAGCGGCGCCGAGAACGAGAAAGGTGCAGCACGCGAGCGGCCGCATGGCGTTCACCAATAACGGACGCGACCGGTGTCCATGTGGACGAACTGCGAATCCGGGTAGTAGCCGACCCCGCCGCCGCGCATCGCCGTCGCCGCCTTGCGCAGCTGCGCAAGATCCCGGCCCGGCAGGCGGATGTCGATGGCCTTGCCGTCCATGTGCATGCTGTGCTTGGCTACGCCGGTGCTGTTGGCGCGCAGCTTGGCATTCGATGCCGGCGAGCGGTAGCCGGAGATCACGTGCACCAGCTGGTTGTCGCCGAACTTGGCGCTGACCTCATTGAGCAACACCAGCAGCTGCGGATCGATCGGTGCGATCTGGTTGTTGCGATGGTCGCGCAGCACCTTGTTGATATCCTGCAGGGCATCCGGAATGAACTGGCCTTCGGCCCAGAACACGCTGCGGACGGTTTCGCCGGTGTGGGTGTTGTACAAGCGCAAGGTCCGTTCGCCGGGGGCGGCCTGGGCAGTCTTGGCCAGGGCCGGCAGGCTGAATGCCGATGCGAGTGCAACAGAGCCTTTGAGGAAGGAGCGTCGTTGGTTCATCAGAATCCTTTGCGCTTGTCAGATAAGACCGACATGATAGCCCGATTTCGCTAATTCTGCAGGAATAAGGCGAAAATGCGACACGATGACGGAACGTTAATAACTTTTAGGGAGAAATTGCATGCAATTGCGTCAACTTTGGAAGTCAATTCGTTACCTCTGCGCGACCAGCATCCTGGCGGGCGCGGCCCTGCCTGTACTCGCCCAGGTGGAAGCCGGCGGCGCGCCGCCCGCGGTCAAGGGCTGGCGCATGGAGACGGTCACCGATGCCCTGCCGCGCGCCTGGGGCATGGCTTGGCTGCCCGATGGCCGCATGCTGGTCACCGGCAAGGAAGGCAGCCTGCACCTGGTCGCCGGCAAGCAGGTGACGCAAGTCCCGATCGAGGAGCTGCCCAAGCTGATGGACAGCGGCCAGGGCGGGCTGCTCGACATCGCGGTCCACCCGGCCGACAAGGGGCCGGCGAATGTCCGCGTCTATATGACGATGGCGCACGGGACCAGCAGCGAGAACCGCACCATCCTCGTGCAGGGCATTTTCGACGGCAAGAAGGTGAGCGGCGTGAAGACGCTGTTCCAGGCATCGCCGGCGAAGAGTGGCGGCCAGCACTTCGGTTCGCGCATCGCCTGGCTGCCGGACGGCACGCTGTTGATGAGCATCGGCGACGGCGGCAATCCGCCCCAGCGCGTGGGCGGCATGCTGGCGCGCGACCAGGCCCAGAACCTGGGCAGCCATAACGGCTCCATCCTGCGCCTGACGCTCGAGGGCAAGGCCGCGCCCGGCAATCCGCTGGCGGCCAAGGCCGGCGCGCTGCCGGAAATCTGGTCCTACGGCCACCGCAACGTGCAGGGCCTCGCGGTCGATCCCGAGGGGCGCGTCTGGGCCAGCGAGCATGGCCCGCGCGGCGGCGACGAGATCAACCGCATCGAAGGCGGCAAGAACTACGGCTGGCCGCTGCAGAGCTTCGGCCTGGACTACAGCTCGCGCGAGCCGATCGGCAAGCACAGCGTGCCGGGCATGGTCGATCCGCTGGTCGCGTGGTCGCCGTCGCCGGCCCCTTCGGGCCTGGCCTGGTACACCGGCAACGCCTTCCCGCAATGGCGCGGCAGCCTGTTCAGCGGCAGCCTGGCCGGCGAGGACCTGCGCCGCATCGCCTTCGACAAGGATGGCAAGGTCGTGCGCCAGGAAAAGCTCGACATCGGCGCCCGCGTGCGCGACGTGCGGCAGGGGCCGGACGGCCAGCTGTACGTGCTGACCGACGAGGACAAGTCGCGCCTGCTGCGCATCGTGCCCGACAAAAGCTGAGCGCAGCTAACGGACGCCGCAGCCCGGCGTGTTCGCCGATACTGGCGGACCACTCGTAGGGTGGGCGCCCCCGTGCCCACGCGTGAACGATGAACATTGTTGGCCCATGTTGGTGCGCCAACACCGTACAAACGTCACGCGTGGGCACGTCATTGATGCCCCCGGCATCAATGGCCCCACCCTACGCCACGATTGACGGCATCGGCCGCACAAGGAGAACGCGATGGACGATTTCAAGTTGGACCTGGCCAGCACCGCGCTGGTCCTGATCGACCTGCAGAACGGCAACATGGCGCGCGCGCTGGCGCCGTATTCGAGCGAGCAGGTGCTCGGCAACTGCGTGCTGCTGGCGCAGGAAATGCGCAACCGCGGCGCGATGGTGGTGTTCGTGCGGGTGCTGCTGAACGAGCTGCAGCCGGGGCCGGCGGACGCACCCCTGCATGCGGCCGATGCACCGCCTCCGCCACCGGACGCCTCGCAGTTCGCACCCGATGCCGGCGTCGAGGCGACCGACGTGGTGATCGTCAAGCGCCAGTGGGGCGCCTTTTACGGTACCGAACTGGACCAGCTGCTGCGCCGGCGCCACATCAAGACGCTGGTTCTCGGCGGCATCGTCACGAACATCGGCGTCGAATCGACCGCGCGCGCGGCCCACGATCTCGGCTATGCCCTGGTGTTTGCGGAGGATGCGATGAGCGGCATCAGCGCCGAGGCCCACGATTTCGCCTGCAAGAACACCTTCCGCATCATGGGGCGGGTGCGCAAGACGCGTGAGCTGATCGACGCGTTGCAGGCAGGTACGGGCGACGCGTAAGAGAGGAAGGGATGAAGGGCCCGCCAATCGTGCCGGCGGGCCGTCTTCCTTACCCTGGTCAGCCGGCCTTGTGGATCGCGGCCGTGATCTCGTAGGAGCGCAGGCGCGCCGCGTGCTCGAAGATCTGCGAGGTGATCATCAGCTCGTCGGCGCGGGTGTGCTCGACGAAGGCTTTCATCTGGGCGGCGACGGTGCCAGGCGCACCGATTGCCGAGCACGACAGCACCGATTCGAGCATCGCGCGTTCCTGCGGCCCGAGCGCTTCCAGGTAGCCGCGCACCGGCGGCTGCAGGCGCGTCGGGCGGCCGCTGCGCAGGTTGACGAAGGCCTGCTGCATCGAGGTTGCGAGGAAGCGCGCTTCTTCGTCGGTGTCGGCGGCGAACACGTTAAAGCCGAGCATGACGTAAGGTTTGTCGAGCTGGGCCGACGGACGGAAGTTTGCGCGGTACAGTTCGATGGCCTGCATCATCATCTGCGGCGCGAAGTGCGAGGCAAACGCATAGGGCAGGCCGAGCGCGGCGGCGAGCTGGGCGCCGAACAGGCTGGAGCCGAGGATCCACAGCGGCACCTGCAGGCCGGCGCCGGGCACCGCCTTCACCTGGCGGCGCGACGAGCCGGCGAAGTAGTCCTGCAGCTCGACGATGTCCTGCGGGAACTCGTCGGCATCCGACGCCAGGTTGCGGCGCAGGGCGCGCGCGGTGACGTGGTCGGAACCGGGCGCGCGGCCCAGGCCGAGGTCGATCCGGCCCGGGAACAGCGACTCGAGCGTGCCGAACTGTTCGGCGATCACGAGCGGGGAGTGGTTCGGCAGCATGATGCCGCCGGCGCCGATGCGGATGGTGGAAGTTCCCGCTGCGACATAGCCCATCAGCACAGACGTGGCGGCGCTGGCAATGCCCGGCATGCCGTGGTGTTCGGCCAGCCAGAAACGGTGGTAGCCCCAGCGCTCGCCGTGCTGGGCAAGGTCGAGCGAATTGTGGAAAGAAGCGCGCGCATCGCTGCCTTCGGCGATCGGCGCGAGATCGAGTATGGAAAAGGGAATCATGGCTCGCATGATACGCCGAAGGGTTTTTTTGCGCTGTCCGGGTCGGCAAAACGGATCGGGCCGCACCAGGCTCCGCGGCATGGCCGCCGGCGTAAAGATTGACCCCAGGATACTGCTTACCTATTATTCAACACTCCTGCGCCCGCGCCCGTCCAGCGTGCGCTTTCTTCCGCCTTCCAGGATTCCCATGCGCATCACTTTTTCTCAGGCCACCGCCGCCGCTACCTCCTGCCTCGTCCTGCTCGCCGGCTGCGCCCAGCTTTCGGGCAGCCGCGCGCCGGCCGCCGCCGTGCAGGCGCAAGCCGGGCTCGACAGCAGCAGGCTGGTCCACATCGACCAAGCCGTCGACGCGGCGATCGCCGAACGGCGCCTGCCCGGCGCGGTGTTCCACCTCGAGCGCGGCGACGACGTGTATGCCCGCGCCTACGGCCGCACGGGCTACGAGCCCGATGCGTCCGCCGTGACGCCGGACACGGTGTACGACGCCGCTTCGCTGAGCAAGGTGCTGGCGACCGCGCCGGCGGTCCTGCTGCTGGCCGAGGACGGCAAGCTCGACCTGGAGGCGAAACTGGTCGATTATTTTCCTGAGTGCACGGGCGGCGGCAAGGAGGCGATCACGATCCGCCACCTGCTGACCCACACCTCGGGGCTGGCGGCCGGCCTGCCGGCGAAACCGGCCTGGAGCGGCGATGCGGCGGCCCACGCGCTGGCCTGCGCGCAGACCGTGACCCATGCGCCCGGCAGCTTCTTCCGCTACTCGGACATCAACTACATTCTGCTGGGCCAGCTGGTGCGCAAGGTGGCGGGCCAGCCGCTCGACGTGTTCGTCCAGGAACGTATCTTCGGCCCGCTGGGCATGCGCGACACCGGTTACCTGCCGCTGCGCCGCATGGCCCCGGGGGCGATTGCGCCGACCCGGAAGACCGCCGCGGCGGATAGTGGGAATAGTGGGAACAGTGGCGCGCTGCACGGCGACGTCGCCGCCGGCGCATTGCTGCAGGGCGTGGTGCACGATCCGACCGTGCGCCGCATCGGTGGCGTGGCCGGCTCGGCCGGCGTATTCACCACCGCGCGCGACGTCGCGCGCTTCGGACGCATGTTGCTTGGCAACGGTTCGCTCGACGGCGTGCGCATCCTGTCCCCCGACAGCGTGCGGCTCCTGACCACGGTACAAAGTCCGCCGGGCATCGCCGCGTTGCGCGGGCTCGGCATGGACATCGATTCGCCGTTTGCGCAGCGCCCGCGCGGCAGCTTGTATCCGGTCGGCAGTTTCGGACACACCGGTTTTACCGGCTGCATCCTGTGGATCGATCCCGCGTCGCGCAGCTTCTACGTGTTCCTGTCAAACCGCGTCTACCCTGACGACAAGGCCAATGTGCTGCCCCTGTACACCCAGCTCGGCACCCTGGCGGCCGAGGCGGCGGGAGTGAAGGCGGGAGCGGCGCGCGCCAGTGTTGCCGTCCCCTGAAACGGCGTTCTCGACTTTCCACACGGCTAACGCGCGCCCCCTTCATGTCGACCTCTTTTACACTCGGCGTCCTCGCATGTATGTCATTGATATTGTTGAGGAATGTAGCCCCCAAACCATGAGGAGATTGACATGAAAATGCATAAACTGTTGAAAGGCCTGCTGGGCGCCTCGGTTGCGGCCGCGATGGCTGTTTCCGTGAACGCGCATGCGCAATCGAGCAGCACCGCCGGCCAGTCCGGCTCGCAGGCGAGCGGTTCGTCGGCAACGAGCGACCAGGGCTCGGGTAGCGATAGCCAGACCAGCAAGAAGAAGCACAAGCAGAAGAAGCATAGCGATTCGAGCAGCGGTTCCAGCAGCTCCGGCACCACGTCGGGCTCGTCGAGCTCCGGCACCAGCGGCGCCACGGGCGGCGGCAGCGGCACCTCGGGCAGCGGCTCGATGGGCACCAGCGGCAGCAGCGGCACCTCGGGCGGCGGCACCGGCACCGGCACCGGCAGCAGCGGCACCTCGGGTACCTCGGGCAGCACCGGCAGCATGGACAGCGGTACGTCCGGCTCGATGGGGACCAGCGGCACGTCGGGCTCGATGGGCACCAGCGGCACCAGCGGTTCGATGGGCACGAGCGGCACGTCGGGCTCGATGGGCACGAGCGGCGCCTCGGGTTCGATGGGCACCGGCGGCACCAGCGGCACCAGCGGCTCGATGGGTAGCGGCGGCACCAGCGGCACCTCGGGCACCGGCACCACCGGCACCGGCACTTCGGGCACCGGCACCTCCGGCACGACCGGCACCGGCACCTCGGGCACCAGCAGCGGTACTGGTGGCGGTACCGGCGGTCGCGGCTACTGATCCGGAACGACAGGGCCGCCTGGCGGCCCTACGCGCATGCCAGCTCCGCGGAGCTGGCATTTTTTTTGTCCATTCTCCGTATCCACGGCCAAGTACTGAGAGCACGTGTTTAGATGGTGCTCGGTGGTGGCGCCTTCGAGCGAACCGTCGTCGATATCGATTTCGCCAACCGGAAGATCGCGTTCAGGGATCCCGCGACGTTCAAACGTCCCGATGGCATGCATGCAGCCCGGCTGTTTGCTGCCGGCGACAATCGGGCAATCGATATCGACATCGAAGGACGCCAGGCGCGGATGGTCTTCGACCTGGGAAATGCGTGGCCCGCGGTGTTGTATCCGCGGTTTTGGGACAATCCGGCCTTCCTGAAGGACCGGTCCGTTTCTTCAACCCTGAGCGGCGGCTGGGGCGGCATGCACAGCGAAGGACTGACACGCCTGCGGGAGGTCCGCATCGGGGGCAAGGCGTTCGGCGGAGTGCCGTCTCCGCTGAAGGGCGTGCGTACGGAGCACGAGCGGGCAGGCACGCTCGACGGAAATGTCGGCATGCCTCTGCTCGGCAGGTTCCATCTCATCGTCAACTTCCCGCATCAGGAAGTCCTGTTCGGAACGCCTGTCGATACAACGACGCCGTTCGAGTCCAATACCACGGGGCTGGCCCTTCAACGCACGGAAGGCGATGCCAAAGTCCTGCATGTGGCAACTGCGTCCCCTGCTGAAAAACTGGGGCTGAAGCCTGGGGACGTGATCACCCACCTG
Organism: Massilia haematophila; assembly: GCF_042647645.1. Taxonomy (NCBI): domain Bacteria; kingdom Pseudomonadati; phylum Pseudomonadota; class Betaproteobacteria; order Burkholderiales; family Oxalobacteraceae; genus Massilia; species Massilia haematophila. Next base: position 4,876,263 of record NZ_JBHRVV010000001.1, read on the forward strand.
AAGGACGCCCGGACGGGAAAGACGCTCCCGCTGTTCGACGGCTGGAACCGAGGACCGGCCGGACGCGCGTTCCATCTGACCCTGCAGGATGGCCGGACCGCGGTGCTGCAATCCGCAGCGTTCTACTGACGGGCGGGCCGACAACGCGGCCGGGCCGTGAAGGCCTTGCCCGAGGCGCGTACCGTCCGTGTCCCGAAGAAGGACCTTGACTGGACGGCACCAGGCCGTGCGACGCGCATTTTTATGCCGTGTCGCTCTCCGTACCTTTATACCTTGCGCACGAACTCGGACTTCAGGCTCATCGCGCCGAAGCCGTCGATCTTGCAGTCGATGTCGTGGTCGGCGTCGACCAGGCGGATGTTCTTGACCTTGGTGCCCTGCTTGATCACGCCGCCCGAGCCCTTCGGTTTCAGGTCCTTGATGACGGTGACGGTGTCGCCGTCCTGCAGCGTGTTGCCGGCGGCGTCGCGCCAGACGCGCGCGCTCTCGGCCGGGGCCGTGGCCGCCTGCGCCGACCATTCGTGGCCGCATTCCGGGCAGACGAGATTGGCGCCGTCTTCATAGGTGTAGGCGGACTGGCAGGAAGGGCAGGGAGGCAGGGACATGAATGGTGCGGGAAGAAGGGGAAACGCGAAGTATACCCGCTCGCGTGCGCCCGGCAAGAATGCCGGATAAAAAAGGCGCTGTCGCCGTTAGCTATGGATGAGCAGTGAACTGTCGAGTTCATTCACGGTCCAACCCGCATCGCCATCGATACGGGTTGGCGCCGGATGCTCGATGGCGGGAAGATCACTTCTGCAGATCAGTTGCTTCGCCTTGCGTTTGGGCTCATCCACAGCGAACGGTGACAGCGCCATAAAAAAACGCCGGGCAGTGCCCGGCGCAAGAAGCTTGCACCGGGCCTGCCGGTGCTGGCATGAAGATGGCTCAGGCGGCCTGGCGCAGCGCCAGGGCGCGGGCGTTCGAGGCCGGGACGTGCAGGGTGTGCAGCGCCGCGCCTGCCGTGCGCTCCTCGAAACGGAAGGTCGACACCAGCTGGGCCAGCGCCTGCGCCTGTTCGCGCATCGCATCCGAGGTTGCCGCCGCTTCCTCGACCAGGGCCGCGTTCTGCTGGGTCACCTGGTCCATCTGCGCGATCGCGCCGTTCACCTGCTCGATGCCCGCGGACTGCTCCTGGCTCGCCATGGCGATCTGCGCCATGATCGCGGTGACGCGGCCGATGCTGTCGACGATGTCGCGCATCTGCGTACCGGCGTCCGACACCAGGCGGCTGCCTTCCTCGACCTTGCCGACCGAGTCGCCGATCAGTTCCTTGATCTCCTTGGCGGCGCCGGCCGAGCGCTGGGCCAGGTTGCGCACTTCGGAGGCCACGACCGCGAAGCCGCGGCCCTGTTCGCCGGCACGTGCCGCTTCCACCGCGGCATTCAGCGCCAGGATGTTGGTCTGGAAGGCGATGCCGTCGATGACGCCGATGATGTCGGCGATCTTCTTCGACGAATCGGTGATCGCTTCCATGGTCTGGACCACGCGGCCGACGGTCTCGCCGCCGCGGCCGGCCACCTGCGAAGCGGCCTGCGCCAGGGTGTTCGCTTCACGGGCGTTGTCGGCGTTCTGCCTGACGGTCGAGGTCAGTTCTTCCATCGAGGAGGCGGTTTCTTCCAGCGAGCCGGCCTGCTGCTCGGTGCGCGAGGACAGTTCCAGGTTGCCGGCCGAGATCTGGTCGGCGGCGTCGGCGATGCTGGCGGTGCCCGCGCGTACCTGGCTGACGATGTCGACCAGGTTGGCGTTCATCTCCTTCAGGGCGCCCATCAGCGCGCCGGTCTCGTTGCTGCCGTGCGCTTCGATGCGGCTGCTCAGGTCGCCCTTGGCGACGGTCTGCGCCACGGCCACGGCTTCGTCCAGCGGCGCCGAGATGCGGCGGCCGATCCACCAGGCGAACAGGGCGCCACCGATCAGGGCGGCGATCGCCAGGCCGACCTGCAGGCGCAGGCTGGCCTTGTATTCGGCTTCGATGCGGGCGGTGTCGGCGGCGACGTCGTCCTGCTGGTACTTGACCATGGCGCGCAGGCTGTCGATGTAGGACTGCACGCGCGGCACCATCTCGGTGTCGAGGAACTTGCGCACGCCTTCGGCGTCGCCCTCGGCTTTCTTCGCCAGCGCAGTCTTGCGCGCCACGCGGTAGGCATTGCGTTCCTTGTCGACGGCGGCGAACAGTGCCTGCGCCTTCGGGTCGCCTTCGATGCTGGCGGTGATTTCCTTGTGCAGCACGTCCGAGCGCTTCGACGAGATCGCGATGCCGTCGAGGAAGAACTTCTCGTCGGCCGGGTCGGCCAGCTTGATGGCGGCCAGGGTACGCGCGGCATTGACTTCGATGATCGATTGCCATTCCTGCAGCATCGAGGCGCGGTAGATGCTTTCGGTCGCCAGTTTCTTGGTCAGGGCGTCGGCCTTGTTCATCTGGGCGATACCCATGCCCACCAGGATGAGCATGGCCGCCAGGATGGTGCCGAAACCGCCAAGAAGAAGGGTCCGTATTCTGAGATTGTCGAGTTTCATGAAATATTCAAACCGAGGAAAAGAAGAATTCGACGCGGGCAGTTAGAAATTGCCGCGTGGAAATGCATGAATTTTCGCAGGTTTGGTGCCGTTTGTTGGCTACTTTTATATTTCTTTTAAGAAATTAAACCCAAAAACGTGGCGTGGTATCCACGTTTTTGTGACGGGAAGGCAGTGCGGCACGTTACATACCACACGGGAAGGAGGGAACTCAGGCCGGATCGGCGAGCATCGAGCCGGTTTGCCGGTAGCGCTCGTGCCAGGCAAAGGCTTTTTCCAGCACGTGCGGGGTCTGGCCGCCACGCGCCTGGGCCTCGCGCACGTAGTCGCGCAGCATGTCCTGGTAGGGCGCCGGCACGCAGTTGGCGATGATCGCGGTGGCGCGTTCGCGCGGCGCCAGGCCGCGCAGGTCGGCCAGGCCCTGCTCGGTGACGATGATGTCGACGTCGTGCTCGGTGTGGTCGACGTGCGAGACCATCGGCACGATCGAGGACACCTTGCCGCCCTTCGCGGTCGACTTCGTGGCGAAGATCGACATGTAGGCGTTGCGCGCGAAGTCGCCCGAGCCGCCGATGCCGTTCATCATGTGGGTGCCGCCCACGTGGGTCGAATTCACGTTGCCGTAGATGTCGGCCTCGAGCGCGGTGTTGATCGCGATGATGCCGAGGCGCCGGATCACTTCCGGATGGTTCGACACTTCCTGCGGGCGCAGCACCAGGCGGTCGGCATAGCGTTCCAGCTCGGGGAAGACCTGGGCGGTCTTGGCCGGCGAGAGCGTGATCGAGGAGCCGGAAGCGAAATCGAGCTTGCCGGCATCGAACAGGTCGAAGGTGGAGTCCTGCAGCACCTCGGAATACATGATCAGGTGTTCGAAGGGGCTGTCGACGAAGCCGGCCATCACGGCGTTGGCGATGGTGCCGATGCCGGCCTGCAGCGGCAGCAGGCGCTTCGTCAGGCGGCCGGCCTCGATCTCCTTGCAGAAGAAGTTCACCAGGTGGCGCGCGATGGCCGCCGTCTCGGCGTCCGGCGGCAGGTTCGCCGAGGTGCTGTCCGGCTGGTCGGTGAAGACGATGGCGGCGATCTTCTCGGGCGGGATCTCGATCGCCGGCGTGCCGACGCGGTCCTCGGCGTGCATCAGCGGGATCGGTTCGCGCATCGGACGCTTCTTCGGGATCCAGATGTCGTGCATGCCCTCGAGCGCGCGCGGCTGCGCCAGGTTGATCTCGACGATCACCTTGTCGGCCAGGATCGCGAAACTGGCGCTGTTGCCCACCGAGGTGGTCGGCACGATGCCGCCCGACTCGGTGATGCGCACCGCCTCGATCACGGCCACGTCGACCGGGCCCAGGTGGCCCGAGCGCAGCACCTCGACGGTCTCGGACAGGTGCTGGTCGATGTACATGACTTCGCCGCGGTTGATCGCCGCGCGCAGCACCGGGTCGACTTGGAACGGGGCGCGGCGCGCCAGCGCATGCGCTTCGGTGAGCAGTTTATCGGTGTCGTTGCCGAGCGAGGCCCCGGTCAGCAGGGTGATGCGCAGCGGCTCGCGGCGCGCGCGTTCGGCCAGCGCCGCCGGCACCAGCTTGACGTCGCCGGCACGGGTGAAGCCGCTCATGCCGACGGTCATGCCGTCGCGGATGAAGGAGGCTGCCTCTGCCGCGGTGGTGATGCGTTCGCGCAGCAGGGGACAGGCGATTCGGTCTTGGTATGCTTCGTTCATCATGGTTCGTCTTGCAGTGAGAGGCCGCTCGTACTCAGCGCAGCCAGTTGTTGACCGGCACCAGCGGTGGCGGCAGGTCGGGATCGCCCAGCGCGTCGCGCAGGTCGATTTCGATGGCGCGGCAGATGGCGTCGAGCGGCAGGTCGTTCGGCGACAGGCCGAACGGCTCCTCGATCTCGTCGCCCAGCGCGTCCAGGCCGAAGAAGGTGTAGGCAACGATGGCCACCACCAGCGGCGTCAGGTAACCGAGGCTGTCGACCAGGCCGAAAGGCAGCAGGAAGCAGTACAGGTAAGAGGTGCGGTGCAGCAGCAGCGTATACGAGAACGGGATCGGCGTGTTCTTGATGCGCTCGCAGGAGGCGCCGGTGGCGACCATGGCGGAGATGTTGGCGTCGAGCGCGGCGGCGCGCACGCTGTCGAGCATGCCGGTATTGCGGCACAGGGCCAGGTCCTTGCCCATTTCCAGCATCAGCGCATGGGTCAGGTTGCGCCGCTTGCGCACTGCGGCCCACTCGCCCGGCATCAGGTGCGGCGCCACGTCGGCCGCCGGATCGGTCCCGCGCAGCTGGTGGCGCAGCGCATGCGCGAAGGCGATGGCGCGCCGGATCATGCGATCGCGCACGGCTTCGTTGCCGGCGATGGGATCGATCAGGCTCAGGCACTCGCGGGCAAAGTTGCGGCCGCGCAGGACCAGTTCGCCCCACAGCTTGCGGCCTTCCCAGAAGCGGTCGTAGGCGGAGTTGTTGCGAAAGCCGAGGAAAATCGCCAGCGGCAGGCCCATCAGCGTGAACGGCGTGATCGTCAGGTGCACCTTGTAGTCGCCCAGTTCGCCATGGGTCCAGGAGATGACGACAGCGAGCAGGGTGGTGACACTCAGGCTTTTCCAGATACTCGAGAGAATCGAGCCGCGCATGGTCAGGAACAGGCGCAGGCCGTTGGGACGCTCACGGACGATCATGCCGCCCCCTCGAGTGGTTCATGGGACAGGCTGCTGCTGCAATCGTTCATGCTCGGTACCGCATCGGGACGGGAAGGTGAATCTGCCGACCGGGCACGAGTAGGGCACGCGGCGCGGGGCCGCGGCGCCTGCGCCGGCTGGACGAAAAGACCACTGTAGCCGTTGCGCGAACGAATTTCTAATTCACATTTCCAATTGCTGTTATTGACGCGGTGAATGTTTGTTTCACAGTCAACACTGTGAGTGATATTGCAAGCAGGCCGCCTGCTTAACTCATTCCTGGGGGGTATATAACAGCTTGCGTACGTCGAAACCCTGGCCGGTCAGCCGTGCCAGCAAGGCGTCCAGCACCGGTTTGTCGACCTTGGGCGTACGGGACAGGATCCACAGGTAATCGCGGCCCGGCTCGCTGACGGCGGCGAGCTGGTAATCGCGGTCGAGATCGATTACCCAGTAGTCGCCCCAGACCAGGGGAATGAAGGACAGCAGGGCCGGCGCGAAACGGACCTTCAGGCGCGGCGAATCGGCCGGCCCGACCTGGCGCGCGATGGCTTCGGCCAGGTTGGTGCTGCCGTCGGCGAGCCGGCAGCGATTCTCGACCTTCACGCTGCCGTCGGGCCTGGCCGTATAGGTCGCCGTGGTGAAGCCTTCGCACTTGCGCTCGAAGCGGTTGGGAAAGCGGGCGATTTCATACCAGGTGCCCATGTAGCGTTGCACGTCGAGCCGGGGGATGGTCTCGAGGTCGGTGACGGCGGCCTTGCCGGAGGCGTAGGCCTTCATGCCCAGCAGGGCGACGGATGCCAGCATGGTGCCTTTGACCAGGGCGGGAGCGAGTCGTCGGTTCATGGGAAACCCTCGGAATGTCGATAGGGCCATGGTAGCCCGTATGGACGAACCCGGCCGCACGAATAGCGGCGTGGTGCAGGGACTGCCGATGCGCCGCGCTCCCGCAAGAAAAAAGCCAGCCTGGGAGGCTGGCCTACGGGACTTGCGGGAACCAGGCCTGGGCCTGGCCGGCCGTCATTCGGCCGTCTTGGCCTGTTGCGCCTGCAGCTGCTCGCGCAACTGGTTCGGCGCGACGTGGGTGTAGTCCTTGTTGAACTCGAGCTTGATCAGGGGCTTGATGTGCGGGTCCATGACGGCGCGCAGGGCGCCCAGGAACTGGGGCGACGCCGACAGCACGAGCTGCTGGAAGCGGCCCTCCTGGTGGGCTTTCAGCAGGTAGCTCGAGATGTCGCGCGCGAACTGGTCGGCTTCCTGCTCGGCCTGGGTGTGTGCGGGCTGGTATTGCTTGTTCGGCGCACCGGCGCCGCTGTTGTGGGCAGCGCCGCCGCCTTGCGTGCCGCCGATGTTGTGGCCGCTGCCGGCGGCCGCGGTCGGGCCCAGCCTGTCGGTCAGGACTTCCGACTCGCGCAGGCGTACCGCGTTGTTGACCATGTCCTCGATTTCTTGCAGTGGTGCTGCTGGCTCATCCTCGGAAAAGATCCGCGCCCGGCCGGCGTTGGCCGTGATAATCCAGGTTGTTGGCATGCTACCTCCCCTGTCAATTTGAGTGAGTGATGGTCGGCCGCGCTGCCGCAAGCTGCCTTCAGCCTCGGCTGGCGCTGCCGATCGTCGCGTAAATTCAATATAGCATAGGGGTTGCCAACCTCGACGCACGCCGCCCGGGCCCGTGCGCTTCCTGCTGCGCTTCCTGCCGCGCCCCGTCCTGCGCGCCGCGCCGGAGGCGCTTTCGGCAGAATGACGATTCCGGTTGCCGGACGGCGCGCGCAGCCCGTTACGGCAAGTGTCAGTACCGTGGCCGCGCCTGCGCGCCCGCAACCGATCGACCATTTGCATGCAACGCCTGCTCATCATCCTCGGCGCCCTCATCCTCGCGGCCGGGCTGGCCTGGCCCTGGCTGCGCCGCCTTCCTTTCGGCCGCCTGCCGGGCGACATCCACGTCGTGCGCGAAGGCTTCAGCTTTCATTTTCCGATCGTGACCTGCATCGTGGTCTCGATCGTCATCACCCTGATCCTCTGGATTTTCAGGCGCTGAGCCGGTTTCCGCGACGGTGGTCGACCCGCTGCGGTCGTCGTGTCGCGTCCCTGCCTCACCGGCAATAAATTTATTTAAAAGTGAATACCGTTCCGTATAATTTGTTTGTATATTTTTATAACAAATGACGGGCGGAGACATGCATCTCGGTCGATCGATCATTGCCGCGCTCCTGTGCGCCGCATTGGTAGCAGGTTGCGGCGGCGGCGGCGGCGGTGCTGGGGCGGGGAGCCCTGTCGCCACGGCACCGGTGGACAACGGCATCCCCCAGGTCACCCCGGGCGGGACCTGGCTGACGTTTTCACCGGGAACGGTGTCGCTGTCGACCTACGCCGGCGAGAGCGCCGCCTTCGAGGTCAAGGCATTGTCGAGCCGCACGTTCGAAAAACCGTTCAACGCTGCCATCATCGACAGCAAGGGAGTCGTCTCTTCCCAGGTGAGCCTGCTCAGGCATTCCGACCTCAGCTACGCGCTTGTCCTGCGAACGGCTGCGATGTCCGAGGGCGTGCATACGACTTACCTGCAGGTGCGCCTGTGCGAGGACGATCCGCGCTTCTGCAACAAGCCGTTGCCGGGTTCCCCCTGGCATATTCCGGTCACGGTCACCGTCGCCTCCGCGGCCCAGGCGAAAGAGCGCATGACCGTCCCCGCGGCGATCGCGCTTGTCACCTACGAGGACGAGCCGGTGAGCTTCCAGCTCGACGCGCAACTCAATTCCACGTTCGACGTCCCCGTGTCGTTCGGGATCGTCGACAGCGCCGGCCTGGTCGCGCCGGAGGCGAAGATCGTCCGCATCAACGCGAACCGCTACAACGCCGAGATGCGCACCGCGTCCGACCTGAAGGCCGGCGTCCATGCGACCTCGCTCGAAGTGCGCTTGTGCTACGACGATCCGCGCGAGTGCAAGTCCCCGGTGACCGGATCGCCCTGGCGCGTGCCGACGACGGTGACGGTGAAGCCAGCCAGCAACCTCACGCCCCTGAGCGCAATTGCGGGGCTGGCGCCCTGGAGTACCTACAACGGCAACCCACTGCACAATGCCTATGTGCCGGCGCACTTCGATCCGGCAGGTTTCAATCGCCGCTGGACCAGGTTGGAAACGCGGCCGGGCAACGTGGATGGCACAGCGGAACCGGGCTTGGCCGTGCAGATGAGTGCGCCGGTGATCGACAAGGGCAGGGTGTTCGTCGCCTTCGGCCGCTACCCCGGCAACGCCGAGCTGCTGGCCTTCGGCGAAGCGGATGCCAACCCGCTCTGGCGCCATGACCTGGGCAGGCAAACCTTCGTCACGGCGCCTGCCGTGGGCAACGGCAAGGTCGTCATCACCTCGGCCTCGCCCGAAGGCCGCTGCCTGTGGGTGTTCGACCAGGCCAGCGGCCGGCTGCTCAGCAAGACGCCGCTGCAATTGCATTGGTCCTCCGGTCCTGCGCCCACCGTCGTGGGCGACATGGTCTATGCCGAGAACGGAACCGGTGGGGATGGCCTGGTCAAGTTCAATGCGGCGACCCACCAGGTCGAATGGCGCAGCAAAGCGATGGCGGTCAGTGGCTGGACCCCGTCGGTGGACGACAGTTACGCCTGGATTTATCAGGGAAATATCCTGTATGCCCTCGACCTTGCCCATGGCGGCATCGCATTCTCGATCCTCGAGGAAGGTGTCAATTGGGTGTTGGAAGGCACGACGTCTCCCGTCATGAACGAGCGCATGGCCATCATCACCCTCGACAGGTGCTTGGTGGCGTTCGACCTGCGAACGCGTACCCGCGCCTGGGTAGGGCAGGGCGCCAGCTTCGGGCACCCGGTGCTGGCGCAGGACACCGTCTATACCTTCGGTGCGAACGGCAGCGCGGTGGAAGCACGCGCCGCCTCCACGGGGCTGTTGCAGTGGACCGCGCCCCTGCCGGCGAACGCGCCGCCCTCGCAGTCCGGCATGTGGTTCGACAGCGCCTATGCCGACATGGTCGTTACGTCCAACCTCCTGTTCGCCAGTTCGGGAAGCAGGACAGTGGCGCTCGACCTCGCTACGCGCGAGGTCGTGTGGACCTACCCGTTCGGCGGCGAACTGGCGATTTCGGAGCAGGGCGTGCTCTACATCGTATCGCCAGGCGGGAGACTGGTCGCCATCAACCTGCGCTGAGCCGCCCGAGCACGAGAATACGTTACCTGCGCGCCACTTGCGGGTTGCCGCGTGCAGCCGGAACCAGCGTGCGGAGGGCGGCACGATGTGCGCCTCGTGCACACCCCTGGGCCGTTTATTGCGTCACCGGCTGCGCCACCTCGCGCGCCGCCGCCTCGGCCTCCGCCTTCGCCCGCGCCGCCGCGGCCTCGGCCGACAAGGCTGGCTCGACAGAGGCTTCCTCGTCCGGCTCGGCCGCCGGCACGGCATTCGCATACGGCCTGATCAGGTCCAGCCGCACCGCGTAGGTCCCTCCGTTGCGCGTGCCCGTCGCGGCGATCTGTCCGGCGTCGTTGATCGCTTGTGCATCGGTGATGTTCCAGCCCTGCCTGGGGTCGATCAGCGCGTTCAGGAACTCCATGCGCCTGCCGCGCCAGATGAAGGCGCGCGCTCCACCCTGCTCGATGCTGAAGCCGACCACGTGTCCGCGGTTATTGATGCCGGTGCCGCCGCTGAACGGCCCTTCCGATGCCGGACGACTGTCAATGGACACGATGCGGCCGCGGTAGTAGAGGAAGGCAGCTCGTGCGGGGCCGCCCGGCAGCTCGGCATTGCCGGTTACCTGGCCACGGTCGTTGATCGCCACGGGGTTGATAGGGGCTGGATAACCCAGGTCACCGATGTCGCGGGTCTGGCCCCTGGTCCAGATAAAGCCGCGCAGGAAGAAGTCGATGGGCTCCGCCGGTCCGGACCCGCCGGTAACCTGGTTCTTGTTGTTGAGCGCGCGGGCCTCGGTGAGTGGTGGATATAGCGGATTTGTGAACGGCAGATCGGCCAGCTGGGTCAGCGCGCCGTTCGGCGCGCGCAGGTAGCTGGTGCTGCCGCCACCTTCGCCGTCCGGAAGCACGGGGTCGGCGGCGAATACGCTGATATAGCCGGCATTGTTGATGTCGGTCCAGGTGGTATACCTGCCGCCGATCGTCCCGATGTCGCGCAGCTTGCCTTTGTCGTAGATGTAGCCGCGCACCTGGCCGCTCCGGGTGGTCCACTGGCCCAGCACCTGGCCCCGGTCGTTGATGGCGGTGGCGGTACTGGAGGTTCCCTTGAGGGTGCCGAGGTCGACCAGGCCCCTGCCGCGGTTCAGGAAAGCGTGGGTAATGCCCGCGCCGACCGGATAATTGCCGACCACCACGCCGGCCTCGTTGATGTCGGTGGCAGTGCTGCCGGCCGGGCCGACGATCGTGACCTTGTACTCGGGATGGGCCCAGGCGGCGCCGGCGACGGCGAACGACATCAGGACCACGGACATGCGCTGATGCATATGCATGAAAATCTCCTCGGAGAAGGATGGGCGCCGAACGGGACGCCGGCCTGTATGGCCCGCGTCGTCATCGGCTGGCGCGTCACGGCGCTCGACACGCCAACCGCTGCATGACTGGCACTGCGCATTCGCTCCTGGGTAATCTTTCAGTGGAGACCGGTTTGCCGGCACGCGATGTCTTCCTGCAGGATCTGCCGACAGATTCTCGACCTTCCACGGAATGGCGCATTGACACAGCACCGTCATTTCGCATAGAGCCCGTACTTACAGGCCGTATCGAAAATGCACATGCTTATGCATGGCCCGCTTTTATGCTTGGCAACTGTCGGGTTTATCGATTAGCATCCTCCGGTTTCCATCATTCCAACAACGGAGAAAAACATGAAGCGTACCTTGTGCAGCACCTTGATCGCGGGGCTGTTCGCCGTCGCCGGCCACGCCGGCGCCCACGGCGAGGCGGTTACCAGCACCCCATCGGCGACAGCAAGCAATGCCGTATCGGGCGTGGACAAGGCGGCGATCGACCCGGCCGTGCGCGCGCAGGACGACTTCTTCCGCTACAGCCAGGGCAAATGGCTGCAGGACGTCGAGATCCCGTCGGACCGTTCGAGCTGGAGCGCCTTCAGCGTGGCCCAGGAAAACGTCGAGACCCAGATCCGCGCCATCATCGAGGCCGCCGCCGCCGACAAGAACGCGGCCAAGGGCTCGGCCGCGCAGAAGATGGGCGACTACTACGCCAGCTACGTCGACGAGGCGCGCCGCAATGCGCTTGGCCTGGCGCCGTTGAAGGCCGAGTTCGCGCGCATCGAAGCCCTGAAGGACAAGCGCGGCATCGCGGCGCTGGCGGCGCATATGGAACGCATCGGCGGCGAGGCGCCGCTCGGCATGTACGTCGGCCAGGACGCAAAGGATTCGACCCGCTACGTGGTCAGCGTGTCGCAGTCGGGCCTGGGCCTGCCGAACCGCGACTACTACCTGGCCGACGAGGCGCGCATGAAGGACTTCCGCGCCAAGTACCAGGCCCACATCGAGAAGATGCTGACCCTGGCCGGCCACAAGGATGCCGCCAAGGAAGCGGCCAACATCCTGGCGCTGGAAACCGAGATCGCCAAGGTGCAGTGGAGCGCCGTCGAGAACCGCGACCCGGTCAAGCGCTACAACAAGATGACGTTCGCCCAGCTGAAGGACCTGATGCCGGGCTTCGACTGGACCACCTGGATCAAGGATGTCGGCGTGGCCGGCAAGGTCGACACGCTGATCGTCGGCCAGCCGAGCTACCTGGCCGGCCTGGACAAGATCATCGCCGCCACGCCGGTCGACACGTGGAAGTCGTACTTCTCCTTCCACCTGCTGAGCAGCTACGCGCCTTACCTGTCGCAGCCCTTCGTCGACGAGAACTTCGCCTTCCGCGGCACCGTGCTGTCGGGCGCCAAGGAAAACCGTCCGCTCGACAAGCGCGCGATCGCCCAGGTCAACCGCGACCTGAGCGAAGTCGTCGGCAAGGTCTACGTCGAACGCCACTTCCCGGCCGAGCGCAAGGCCCAGGTCGAGGCGATGGTGAAGAACTTCGTCACCGCCTTCAAGGAAGGCATCGAAACGCTCGACTGGATGAGCGCGGAAACCAAGAAACAGGCCCAGATCAAGCTGTCGAAGATGAACGCGAAGATCGGCTATCCGGAGAAGTGGCGCGATTACTCGTCGCTCAAGATCGAGCGCGGCGACCTGGTCGGCAACGTGATGCGTTCGCGCGCATTCGGCCATGCGTTCGGCATCAACAAGCTGGGCAAGCCGGTCGACCGCCAGGCCTGGAGCATGAGCCCGCAGACCGTCAACGCCTACTACAGCCCGAGCATGAACGAAGTCGTGTTCCCGGCGGCGCGCCTGCAGTATCCGCTGTACGACGCCAACGCCGAGCCGGCGGTCAACTACGGCGCGGTCGGCATCTCGATCGGCCACGAGATCAGCCACGCTTTCGATGACAAGGGTTCGCAGTTCGACGGCGACGGCAACCTGCGCAACTGGTGGACGAAGGAAGACGCGGAACAATTCGCGGCGCGCGGCAAGGTCCTGGTGGCCCAGTATGCCGGCTACAGCCCGCTGCAGGGCTACAACGTGAACGGCGAATTGACGCTGGGCGAGAACATCGCAGACAACGCCGGCGCCATCATGGCCAGCCGCGCCTACAAGATCTCGCTGGGCGGCAAGCCGGCCCCGGTGATCGACGGCTTCACCGGCGAGCAGCGCCTGTTCATGGGCCTGGCCCAGGCCCGCCGCGGCAAGGCGCGCGACGCCGCCCTGATCGCCCAGGTCAAGTCGGACCCGCACTCGCCGTCCGAATTCCGCGTCAACGGCAGCCTGCGCAACCACCCGGGCTACTACGAAGCCTATGACGTGAAGCCGGGCGACAAGATGTACCTGAAGCCGGAAGAGCGCGTCATCTTCTGGTAAGTGCCGGTTGATCGGTTGATGCGAAAGGAGCGCCGCGGCGCTCCTTTTTTTCGCACATGTGGGTTTCCGCTCGTAGGGTGGGCGCCCCGTGCCACGCGTTAGCGAATGATCCGAAGTTTGTAGCGCCAACTATTCGCCCGCACGGCGTGCCTCGGATGACACGCTGGCGAGACGCTTTCGGACGCACCGCCTACCATCATCGTTCGCGTTGCTTCGAACGCCAACATTGATCGTCGTTCCGCGTGGGCACGGAGTGCCCACGCTACGAAAAGCCACATGCCATCACGGCATCGCGAACACCTGGGTCCAGTACGCAAAGCCCGGCATGCGCGCGCGGCTGATGGCGTAACCCGCGCCCATCTCGCTGAAATCCGGATTCATCAAATTCGCGCAGTGGCCCGGGCTTTCCAGCCAGCCGGCCACCGCCTCCTGCGCCGAGGTCTGGCCAGCCGCGATGTTTTCCCCGATGTGGCGCCAGCGGTAGCCCACGCGCGTGGCGCGCTGCGCCACCTCGCTGTCGTCCGAGCCGCGGTGGCTGAAGCGGCGGTGCGCCGCCATGTCGCTGCTGTGTTCGCGCGCCGCCTGCGCCAGCGCCTCGTTCCAGGCCAGCGGCCGCGCCGGCTGGAAGTAGCGGCTGCCGCAGTAGCGAGCAGTGGCGCGCGCCTCGTTCACCAGCGCCAGGATGGTGCGGCCGACCTCCATCTGGTCCGGCAGCGCCAGCGGCGGCGCCGGGCGCGCCAGCACGATGGTCCAGTCCTGGCCCTGGCGCGCAACCCCGATGTCCTGCAGTTCCCGGTCGAGCAGGGTGCGGCAGTAGCGGCTGCGGATCGCTTCCAGCGCCGCCTCCGCATCCGGCGCGCCGCCGACGTGGATCACCTCGGCCCGGGCGGCGTAATAGCCGGCCTGTTCGAGCACCGATTCCGGAAAGCTGCCGGGGCCGATGCGCACCCGCGCCAGCGCCGCCTGCGGCCTCAAGGCCGGAGCAGGGAGCGCCTGTCGGCCCTGGCAGTCGCCGGGCGCGCCGCGCCAGGCGTTGATGGCGGCGACCAGGCGCGCGTCGTCCTGCGCATGGGCGGCGCCGGCCGCGGACAGGAAGCACGCCAACAGGGCAAGGCAGGGAACGAAGGGCAAGGGCGAAAAGCGGTTCATGGTGTGGCAGGAAAGCGGCTCGGATGCGAGCAGGATACCCGCGCCGCACGCGCGGCGGCGTCCCCGACGCTATGAGCCAGCCGGGCGCTTGCCCTGTCCCTGCGCCTTGCCGGCGAAGCCGGCGCCGCTGCCCAGCGCTTCCAGGGTGCTGCCCGAACTGCCGGGCGTGGCCAGCATCTGCGAAATGTCCGGGTCGCGCGCGAATTCGTCGGCGAAGAAGGAAACGAAATGGCTGATCTTCAGCGAGGGCTTGCGCGCCGGCTGGAACACGACGTTCAGCGGCAGCGGCGGCAGGCGGTAGCGCGTCAGGATCGGCTGTACGCGCCCCGCCCGGATGTCGTCGCCGTAGATCCACAATGGTGAATAGGCGATGCCGAGCCCCTCGACCACGGCCTGGCGGATTGCCTCCGAGCTGTTCGACTGGAAGTTGCCGCCCACGCGCACCGCGATGTGTTCGCCGGCCTCGTTTTGGAAATTCCACTCGTTCAGGTTGACCAGGCCGGTATAGACCAGGCACTGGTGCCGGCGCAGTTCGCCTGGCTCCTGGGGTTCGCCGTGGCGGGCCAGGTAGCCGGGCGCGGCCAGCGCCGCGCGGTGGGCGGTGCCGATGCGGCGCGCGACCAGGCGGCTGTCCTTCAGTTCGCCCACGCGGAAGGCGACGTCGATGCCGCCGACGACCAGGTCGACGAAGCCGTCGTCGAGCTGCAGGTCGATTTTCAGCTTCGGGTAGCGCGCATAAAATGCGCCGAGCCGCGGCACGATATGCAGGCGGCCGAACGACACCGGCGCCGCCACGCGCAGCACGCCGGCGATCTCGTTCTCGGTACGGTGCAGTTCGGCGCGCGCGTCTTCCAGCGTGTCCAGCACCTGGCGGCAGCGCTCGTAGTAGCGCTTGCCCGCCTCGGTCAGCGCGTGGCTGCGCGTCGAACGCACCAGCAGCTTCGCGCCCAGCATCGTCTCGAGCGCCTGCACCTGCTTGCTGATCGCCGACTGCGTGCTGCGCTCCTCGCGCGCGACGGCGGAGAAGTTGCCGGTCTCGACGACCCGGACGAAGGTTTCCATCAAGCGTAAGCGGTCCATGTCTTTACCTATTCCTGTCAGGAATAAATCTTATCATTCGTGCGGCCTACCCAGCGATGCGGGGAATACTCATACTATCAACTGTAGCGGCCGCCGGCGATTGGATTGAACGACCGGCGGCCCTGATATCGCCAACCTCTTTCACGGACCAGACCATGACTCATAAGCTGTTCGAACCTGCCCGCATCGGCGACATCGAGGTCGCCAACCGTGTCGTGATGGCGCCGCTCACGCGCAGCCGTGCCGACGAAGCCGCCGGCGACATTCCCGGCAGCCCGATGAACATCGAATACTACCGCCAGCGCAGCAACGCCGGCCTGATCATCAGCGAAGGCACCCAGGTTTCGCCGGTCGGAAAAGGCTACATGGCCACCCCCGGCATTTATAGCGACGCCCAGGTCGAAGGCTGGAAGCCGATCACCCAGGCGGTGCACGAGGCCGGCTCGAAGATCGTGGCCCAGATCTGGCACGTCGGCCGCGTCACCCACCCGAACCTGACCGGCGGCGTGCAGCCGGTGGCCCCCTCGGCCGTGACGCCGAAGGTGATCGCCTACACCCGCGCCGGCAAGGTCGAGGCGCTCGAGCCGCGCGCACTGTCGGTCGCCGAGATCAAGGACATCGTCGCGGAATACCGCCGCGGCGCCGCGAATGCGATCCGTGCCGGCTTCGACGGCATCGAGCTGCATGGCGCCAACGGCTACCTGATCGACCAGTTCCTGCGCGACGGCGCCAACAAGCGCAGCGACGAATACGGCGGCTCGATCGAAAACCGCGCCCGCTTCGCCCTGGAAGTGGTGGACGCAGTGGTGGCCGAGATCGGCGCCGGCCGGGTCGGCATCCGCCTGTCGCCGGTGACCCCGGCCAACGACCTGGCCGATAGCAACCCGCAGGCCGTGTTCGGCTACCTGATCGAAGAACTGGACAAGCGCGGCATCGCCTTCATCCATTTCGTCGAAGGCGCGACCGGTGGCCCGCGCGACCTTCCGGGCTTCGACTACGGCTGGGCGCGCAAGGCCTTCAAGGGCACCTATATCGCCAACAACGGTTACACCCGCGAGATGGCGATCGAAGCGGTCGACAGCGGCCGCGCCGACGCGGTGGCGTTCGGACGGGCCTACATCGCCAATCCGGACCTGGTGCAGCGTCTGAAACTGAATGCGCCGCTGAACACGCCGAACCCGCAGACCTTCTACAGCCACGGCGAAGAGGGCTACATCGACTATCCGTCGCTCGACAAGGCGGCGTAAGCGATCATTTCGTCGCCAGCTAAAGGCCAGCCTCCGGGCTGGCCTTTTTCGCTTAATCCTTCCTTTCATATGCGCCTCATTCCGCATGCCTGTGTTCCAATAGTCCGTAGGGTGGGCACGCCGTGCCCACCCTACGGCTGGACATGCGCGCCCCATCCCGTCAGCCTGTGTTCCAATAAAGTGGCGAATATCCGCCCGAGGGGAGCCATCATGACGAACGAATTCAAGGCCGGCGACAAGGTGAGCTGGGAGTCGTCCCAGGGAACGGTGCACGGCACGGTCAAGAAGAAGCTGACCGCGCACACCACCATCAAGGGGCACGAGGTGGCCGCCTCGCCGGAGAACCCGGAATACCTGGTCGTGAGCGACAAGACCGGGGCGGAAGCGGCGCACAAGCCTTCGGCGCTCAGGAGGGCCTAGGCGCTCTGCGGCCATGCTTTAAGATGTGCTTCATCCTGGCGTCGTCCAATGCCGACGCAATCCATACGATGAGGGCTCCCTGATGCGCATCCTGCTGGCCGAAGACGACACCTCGCTGGGCGAAACCATCCGCGACTGGCTGCGCCTGGACGGCAACGCGGTCGACTGGGTCGAGCGCGGCGATACGGCGCGCACGGCCCTGCAAACCCACCATTACGATTGCCTGCTGCTCGACCGCGGCTTGCCGGGCCTGTCCGGCGACGCCTTGCTGGCCGAGCTGCGCGCGGCCGGCAACGCCGTTCCGGTGCTCCTGATCACGGCCTTCAATGCACTCGCCGACCGGGTCGAGGGACTGGACCTGGGCGCCGACGATTACCTGGTCAAGCCCTTCGAGCTGGAAGAGATGTCGGCGCGTATCCGGGCCGCGGTGCGGCGCAGCGCCAACCAGGCCGGCAAGCTGCTGGCCCACGGCGACATCGCGATCGACCCCGAGACGCGCCAGGCCAGCCTGCAGGGTCGGCCGGTGACGCTGACCGCGCGCGAATACCACGTGCTGCATGCGCTCCTGCTGCGCAAGAACGGCATCGTGACCCGCGCCCAGATCGAGGAAAGCCTGTACGGCTGGGGCGACGAGGTCGAAAGCAATGCCATCGAGGTCTACATCCACAACCTGCGCAAGAAGCTCGGCGCCGACAATATCGTCACCGTGCGCGGCCTCGGCTACCGCCTGAAGAGCGATGGCGCCTGAACCGGAGAAGCGCCCGCCGTCGCTGCGGCGGCGCCTGCTGCTGGCGATCGTCTCGGCCAGCGTCGTGCTATGGCTGGCCAGTCTCGGCATCGTCACCGCGATCGCCTGGCAGGAAACCAACGAGGTGTTCGACGACGCGCTGGAAGAAGCCGGCTACATGATCCTGGCCGCCACCACCGACTGGCACGAGCGCGGCCTGCCGGCGCGCCCGGCGTCCGGCAACGCGCACGCGCGCAAGGTCGACATGCAGTACCAGGTCGTCAGCGGTGGCCGCGTGATCCAGCGCACCGGCGCGGCGCCGCTTCACCCCTTCGTGCGCGGTTTCAGCGACGACGACGGCTTTGCCGACCCGCGGGTGGACGGCGAGCGCTGGCGCGTGTTCGTGGTGCGCGACGCGGCGCGCGGCATCGAGGTGCAGGTCGGGCAGCAGCTCGATCAACGCTTCGACATCCTGGAAGAGCTGGCCGAATCCCTGTGGCTGCCGGTGCTGGGCATCCTGGCCGTGCTGGCGCTGTCCTGCTGGCTGCTGATCGGCCGCGCCCTGCGTCCCTTGCGCCGCACGGCGTCCATGATCGCGGCCAAGACCCCGGACGACCTGGCCCTGGTGCCGCTCGCAGGCCAGCCGCGCGAGCTGCTGCCGATCGTGCAGGCGTTGAACGGCGTGCTGGCGCGCCTGGATGCGGCCCTGCAGTCCGAGCGCCGCTTCACCGCCGACGCCGCGCACGAACTGCGCACGCCGCTGGCCGGTTTGCACATGCATGTGCAACTGCTGGGACGCCAGCATCCGGAGCTGGCCGGGCCCTTCCAGAAGCTGCGCCAGGACATCGCGCGCAGCACGGCCCTGGTCGACAGCCTGTTGACGCTGGCGCGGCTGGATCCGCTGGCGCGCGAGCAGTTGCAGGTCGAGCCGGTCGCGCTGGCGCCGCTGTTCGAGCAGGTCCTGGCCGTCCACGCGCCCGATGCGCAGCGGCGCGGCATTGTCCTGGATGCGCACTGCCAGCTGGACAGCGTGAACGCAGACCCGCGCATGCTCGAGATCGCGCTGCGCAACCTGGTCGACAACGCGCTGCGCTATTGCCCGGACGGCAGCCGGATCGAGATCGCGGCGCTTCACCACGCGGGGCGCGGCCGGATCAGCGTGCGCGACGACGGTCCCGGCGTGGACGGGGCCAGCCGCGCACGCCTGACCGAGCGCTTCTTCCGCGTGCTAGGGCAGGGCCAGCCGGGCAGTGGACTGGGCTTGTCGATCGTGCGCCGCATCGCCGAGCTGCACGGCATCGAACTGGGCTTTGGCGCTGGCCTGGACGGCCGTGGCCTGGGCGTGACGCTCGACTTCCCGCGCGCCGCCGCGTCTTAAGATGGGGTTAATGTCGGGGCTGTGTAATGCAGGTATTCACTCACCACAACGGAGAACCGATATGAAACGACTGATCCAGCTTTCCTGCATCACCGCCCTGGTCGCCGGCTCGGCGGCCGCCATTGCCCAGCAGCCGGGAGGCTACACCGGCCCATCGAGCAAGCCGGCCGCGGCCGGCTATACCGGCCCGAGCAGCGCCCCCCTGATGACCGCGAAACAGCTGCTCGACAGCGGCAAGGACGACCAGTACGTGCGCCTGCAGGGCAAGATCACCAGCCACAAGGGAGGCGAGGACTACGAGTTCACCGACCAGAGCGGCAAGATGACGGTCGAGATCGACGCCAAGTACTTCCCGCAAGGGGTGAACATCGACCAGAACACCCAGGTCGAGCTGACCGGCGAATTCGACAAGGAGACCTTCGGCGAGTCCACGCTCGACGTCAAGCAGGTCAAGGTGGTCGGCAAGTAAGCAAAGTAAGCAAAAAAAGAACGCCAGCCGCACAGGCTGGCGTTCAGGCGAACTACGAGTCGTCGGTCAGCTCATGGACGGCTGCACTGCGGCAGCTGGGCGCGCACGGCCAGCAGGCTGGCGCTGTCGCCCTCGGACGGGGTATTGTCCGTGAACTTGCAGCCGTACTGCGGATCGGCCACCACCGACGGCGTGAGCACGTCGTCGCCTTCCGGCTTCACGCCCTGCTGTTCCCACTTGATCATCGCATCGAAAGCCGCAGCCTGCTCGGCGATCGTGAAATCGCAGTGGCTGATGCCGCGGATCGCGCGCTGGACCAGCATGTTCGCGGTGCCGGCCGCATCGGCGCGGCGCTTGTAGATCTGCTCCATCTTGAACGGCACGTACAGGTCGCCCAGGGTGTGGATCGTCACCACCGGCACCTTGATCTGGGCATTCGTCTTCGGCACCCAGCGCAGGCCGTCGCGGCGTAGGCGGTTCGCGTCCGGCGTGGCCAGCATGCGGAAGATGGTGGCGTTATAGGACTGCTCCTCGAGGCTGAGGGCCGGATCGGCGTCGAGCTGGAACACGATGTCCTTGGTTGTGACCACGTCCTCGTTGAGGATGCCCATCACCTTGCCGTCGCGCCCGAAGGTGCCCCAGACCGTGTTTTGCAGCGGGCCGGCGTAGGCGTAGTCGAACAGCGGACGCGGGCCGCCGCTGAGGTTGGCGACGATCTGCTTCAGGCGCAGGCCCTGTGCGGTCGGCACCGCCTGCGCGGTCGGCGTGCTGCCGCCCGGGAAGCTGGAGAACAGTTTCGCCTGCACCTGCGGGCCGACCGTTTCCCAGTTGGCCACCGGCCAGCTGGTGGCCGGCATGCCCGCTTCCTGCATCGCCGCGGTCTGGTAGGCCGCGAAGTAGTCGTACAGCTCGGTGTCGCCGAGCACGCCGCACATCGGCACCGCACCGCTGTAGCGGATCTTGTTGTTGGCCGTTGCGATGTTTTCCTCGTCCACCGCCGCCGCCGTGATGTGGCCGCCCATCGATACGCCGACGATATAGGTCTTGCTCGGCGCCGCCAGCGTGCGTCCGTTCTTCTGCGCGATGTCCTTGAAGGCCAGCGCCAGGGCATTCGTGTCTTCCACGCCGGCGCGGACGTCGTAGTAATTGGTGCTATAGCTCGATGCGGCCCAGGCATAGCCCTGGCTGACCAGGTGGCGCCGCAGCGCCGGCGGCGACACCGACAGCTTGTCGCCGGTGCCGGCATAGCCATGGGCGTACATGACCAGCATGCCGTTCCAGTTCTTCGGCACTTCGATCTGGTAACCCGCCTTGCCCAGCACGCCCCACCAGCGGTCGGTCTCGGGCGCGTTCGCCAGCGCGTTGAAGGGCAGGGTGGTCTCGACCACGGAGAAGGTGCGCGCGTCCTGCGGACGCGCCGGTTCGGGCTGGACCTGGACCGGTGGCGGTGGCGCGGGCTGGGCAGGCGGCGTGGCGACGATCGCGTCGTCGCTGTTGCCGCAGGCGGACAGGGCCAGGGCGGCCAGCAGGGGTGGGAGGATGCGCCGCAGCGCCGGCATGTCGGATGGTCGTGTCATCGAAGTCTCCAGTTATAGTTTTGCACAGCGAAACTTGGTATCGCTGTGTGATTTATTCTAGGACGATTTCGCGAACGGTGTAGCCGTACACGAGGCTGGCTGGAGGCGGCGTACAATCGGCTGTCGCCATTCGAAAAGGAGCCGCCATGCGTATTGCCGCCGCCGTCCTGCCCTGGCTGGTCCTGGCCTTTTCCGACCCCGCGCATGCGCAGGTCGAAGTCCGGATCGGCAGCGCTTCGCCCCTGTCCGGCCCGGGAGCGCACCAGGGCAAGGACATCGAGAACGGGGCGCGCATGGCGATCGACGAGCTGAACGCGAAGGGCGTGGCAGTCGGCGGCAAGCAGGTGAAATGGGTCCTGCTGCCCGAGGACGACGCCAGCGATCCGAAGACCGGCGCCGCGGTCGCGCAGAAGCTGGTCGACGCGCGCGTGGCCGGCGTGGTCGGCCACCTGAATTCGGGCACCACGGTGCCGGCCTCGAAGATCTACCACGACGCGGGCATTCCGCAAATATCTCCGGCCGCCACCACGCCGCTCTACACCAGCCAGGGCTTCAACACCGCCTTCCGGGTCGTCGCCAGCGACCGGCTGGTCGGGCGCACGATGGCGAATTATGCGATCAACACCCTGAAGGCGAAAAAGATCGCCGTGATCGACGACCGCACCGCCTTCGGCCAGGGTTTGGCCGACGAATTCAACCGCGGCGTGCGCCGCCTCGGCACGGCGAAGATCGTCAGCCGCCAGTTCACCAACGACAAGGCCAGCGATTTCACCGCGATCCTGACCCAGATCCGCAGCCAGGACCCGGACGTGGTCTTCTATGGCGGCATGGACGCCGTGGCCGGTCCCATGCTCAAGCAGATGAAGGCGCTCGGCATGCGCGCGAAACTGGTGTCGGGCGACGGCATCTGTTCCGAGAAGCTGCCGCAGCTGGCCGGCGACGCGCTGGGCGAGGACAAGGTGTTCTGCGTGGTGGCCGGCGGCGTGACCGGCGCCGAGGAAGCGCGCTATGCGGCCTTCGTCGAGCGCTACCGCCAGCGCTACAAGATTCCGCTGCAGACCTACGCGCCGTACGCCTACGACGCGACGATGGTGCTGGCCGGCGCGATGCAGCAGGCCGGTTCCGCGGAACCGGCCAAGGTCCTGCCGCTATTGGCGAAGATCCGCCACCAGGGCGTGACCGGCACCATCGCCTTCGATGCGAAAGGCGACCTGCGCGACGCGGCGCTGACCCTGTACACCTACCGCCAGGGGAAGAAGGTCAAGCTGCAGGTGATGCGCTAGCGGCGGCAAGCGCCGGCCGCGCCGCGCCGGAGACCGTCTTGCGCCACGCAGCAACCCGTACTGCAGGACGCGAATGCGGAAACGCTGACCCGCGCCATCGTCGCCATGGACCAGGCTCCTTTATTCATTTGCCAAGACTGCTTTGGAGTAACATATCCCGCGCGCAAGCTTGGCCGAGGCATTCCCTTGCGCACTCGCATTCCCGGTACGGGCTTCCGAACCGCTGGATTGTTCAACGCAGGCTGACAGGCGGCGCCTGTCCGTGAAGGAAGATAAGGGGAGCAAATGACGCAACAAACCGTGGTCCGGAAACCGGGCGGATTGAACCGTGTCCTGAACGCCATCGAGAAGGTCGGCAACAAGTTGCCCGACCCGGCGATCCTGTTCGCACTGCTGCTGGCGCTGGTCTGGGTCCTGTCCTGGGCCATGTCGGGCATGGTCTTCACCGAAATCGACCCGCGTTCGGGCCAGGCCATCCAGGTCAGGAACCTGCTGGCGCCGACTGCCCTGACCGAGTTCATGGCGAAAATGGTGAACACCTTCGTCAGTTTCCCGCCGCTGGGCGTGGTGCTGGTGGCGATGCTGGGCCTGGGCGTGGCGGAATACACGGGCTTCATCAATGCCGGGCTGCGCAAGATCCTGTCGGTGACGCCGACCTTCCTGCTGACGCCGGTGCTGGTCGCCGTCGGCGTGCTCAGCCACATCGCCGTCGACGCCGGGTATGTGCTGGTGATCCCGCTGGGCGCCGTCATTTTCTATGCCGCCGGGCGCCATCCGCTGGCCGGCATCGCGGCGGCCTTTGCCGGCGTGTCCGGCGGCTTTTCCGCCACCTTCTTCCTGCCGTCGAGCCTGGATCCGCTGCTGTCCGGCCTGACCCAGGTGGCGGCGCGGCTTTCGGCCGATCCGGCGGCGGCCTCGATCGTCATCAACCCGCTGAATAATTTCTACTTTACGACGGCCTCGACCTTCCTGGTCGTGCTCATCGGCTGGTTCCTGACCGACAAGGTCATCGAGCCGCGCCTGAAGAAGACCGCCATCGATGGCGATCCGGCCGGCCTGCCGAAGATGGACGCCTTGCAGCCCAACGAACGCAAAGGGCTGCGCTGGGCGACGATCGCGATGCTGGCCAGCCTGGCGCTGCTGGTGCTGTCGGTGCTGCCGGAGGGCTCCGCCTGGCGCGCACCGGACACGCGCCAGTTGACGCACTCGGCGGCGCCGCTGATGCAGTCGATCGTCGCGCTGATCTTCATCTTTTTCCTGATCCCGGGCGTGGTCTACGGCTACGTCGCCGGCACGGCGAAGAACCACCGCGACATCGTCAAGGGCATGAGCCACGCCATGAGCGGCATGGGCTACTACATCGTCATGGCCTTCTTCTGCGCCCAGTTCATCTTCGCCTTCGGCCAGTCCAACCTCGGCGCGCTGCTCGCGATCAAGGGTGCGTTCTGGCTCAAGGAGATGGCTTTCCCGATGGGCGTGACGCTGGCCGGCATCGTCGTGCTGACCGCCACCGTCAACCTGTTCGTCGGCTCGGCATCCGCCAAGTGGGCGCTGATCGGCTCGGTCATGGTGCCGATGCTGATGGAGCTGGGCGTGTCGCCCGACCTGACCCAGGCCGCCTACCGCGTCGGCGACTCCTCGACCAACATCATCACGCCGCTGCTGCCTTACTTCCCCTTGATCATCGTCTTCTGCCGCAAGTACGTGCAATCGACGGGCATCGGCACGCTGATCGCGCTGATGCTGCCGTACTCGATCGCCATGCTGGTGCTCTGGACGTCCTTCCTGCTGGGATTCTGGGCGCTCGACATTCCACTGGGCGTGGGCGCGACCTACACCTACCCGGCCGCGCCCTGATGCCAGAAGCGGCCCACTCACATCCTGGAACCCGATGAAATCCATCCTTTCCCTTTTGGCCGCCGGCCTGCTTGCCGGCTGTGCCGCCCCGCCGGCGCCGGTCGACACGCGCGACCAGTTCATGGCCACGCTGCAGGGCATGTGCGGCCAGCGCTTCGAAGGCGCGCTGGCCTATGCGATCGATCCGAACAGCGAATTCGCCGGCAAGAAGATTGCGACCCAGGTCGTCTGTAGCGCCGGGGACGTGCGCATGCCGGTGCAGGTGGGGGAGGACCGTTCCCGCACCTGGATCTTCACTCGGCCGGCGGCCGGGCTGGAACTGCGGCACGATCACCGCCACCCGGACGGCAGGCCGCATGCGGTGACCATGTACGGCGGCATGGCGCAGGACGGCGGCACGGCACGCTCCCAGTCCTTCCTTGCCGATGCGCATACCGCGCGCATGGTCCCGGGCGCCGAGACC
Organism: Massilia haematophila; assembly: GCF_042647645.1. NCBI lineage: Bacteria > Pseudomonadati > Pseudomonadota > Betaproteobacteria > Burkholderiales > Oxalobacteraceae > Massilia > Massilia haematophila. The sequence continues at coordinate 4,901,070 of NZ_JBHRVV010000001.1, forward strand.
AATCTCTGGACCGTCAGCCTCAGCGAAGACGGCAAGGTGTTGATTTATCGCCTGGACAGGCACGCCAAACCACGCGCGCAGTTCGTGCTCGAACGCGTGCCCGGTCCAGCTTAGACCACGCCCTGGGCCAGCATGGCGTCGGCTACCTTCACGAAGCCGGCGATGTTCGCCCCGTCCACGTAGCTGACGCTGCCGTCGGCGCGCGCGCCGTACTTCAGGCAGGCCGCGTGGATGCCCTGCATGATCTGCAGCAGGCGGGCATCGACCTCTTCGCCCGGCCAGCTGATGCGCTCGGCGTTCTGGCTCATCTCCAGGCCAGAGGTGGCGACGCCGCCGGCGTTGCTGGCCTTGCCCGGCGCGTACAGCACGCCGGCCGCCTCGAAGGCCTTGGCCGCTTCGATCGTGGACGGCATGTTGGCGCCTTCGGCCACGCACAGCACGCCATTCTTGACCAGGGCGGCCGCATCGTTCGCATCCAGCTCGTTCTGCGTGGCGCAGGGCAGGGCGACGTCCACCGGAACATGCCAGGGCCGCACGCCCGCCTCGAAGCGGCTGCCGGTGCGCTCGGCGTAGTCGCCGACGCGGCCGTACAGGTGGTTCTTCACCTCCATCAGGATCGCCAGCTTCTCGGGCGTGAAGCCGTCCTCGTCGATCACCGTACCGCTCGAATCCGATACCGTGACGACCCGGGCGCCCAGCGCCATGGCCTTTTCCACCGCGTATTGGGCGACGTTGCCCGAGCCCGAGACGCTCACGCGCAAACCGTCGAAGGAGCGGCCGCGCGTCTTCAGCATTTCCTGGGCGAAGTAGACCGTGCCATAGCCGGTAGCCTCGGGACGCATCAACGAACCACCAAAGCTCAGGCCCTTGCCGGTGAACACGCAGTCGGCGCGGTTGCTGAGCTTTTTCATCATGCCGGTCATGTAGCCGACCTCGCGCCCGCCGACGCCGATGTCGCCGGCCGGCACGTCCGTGTCCGATCCGACGTGGCGGAACAGTTCGCTGACAAACGCCTGGCAGAAACGCATGACTTCACCCGGGCTCTTGCCCTTGGGGTCGAAGTCCGAGCCGCCCTTGCCGCCGCCCATCGGCAGCGTGGTCAGGGCGTTCTTGAAGGTCTGCTCGAAGGCCAGGAATTTCAGCACCGACAGGTTGACGGAGGGGTGGAAGCGCAGCCCGCCTTTGTACGGGCCGATCGCCATGCTGTGCTGGATGCGGTAGCCGCGGTTGACCTGCACCTGGCCGTGGTCGTCGACCCAGGAGACACGGAACATGACCACGCGCTCGGGTTCGACCAGGCGCTCCAGCAAGCCATGCTCGCTGTACCGGGGATGCTGTTCGATGAAGGGCCAGAGGCTCTCCATGACTTCGGTCACGGCCTGCAGGAATTCGGGCTGTCCAGGATTGCGGTCGGCTACGTGTTGCAGAAATTGATGCAGGGAAGCGTATTTCATTCGGGTCCTTGAAGCGAAAGACGTCGCGGGAACGCGACGCGATAATGGCGCTGGTCGAGGCAAGGAAGGCACGGCTGGGGTTGGATGTCGTGCGGTTGCCTTGCAGGAGCATCGCAGCAAGGGGTGTCTCGCTGTGATGTCCGTCATGCGGCGAACCCGATATGTTCCACGCACGAGGCGCCGTCCGGAAACGGCGAAGCCAGCGGACGATGGCGTCATGATAGCAGTACAAGGACCGCAGGCCCCGCGAGAAACCGGGGCGGCGCATCCGGCGCGAGTTGAAGCAACCGCCGCCGGTGTAGCGTCGATGGTGGAAGTAGGGCTTGCAGGAGGATGGCCTTGGGGAGGGCCGTCGTCGATGCAGAAGGTGCTGGTCTTGTCGGCGCTGACATAGGAGTGGCCTTAGGTCACTGCTCTAAAAGCAACAGCCCTATTTTCAAATTGACAACGCGAAGGCGCAGTCGTAGAGTCGATGACGAGCGCTACTCATGGCTGCCCGCACTTTCTCACACATTGTCGAGGAATCAAATGGTCAGCGGTGAAGTCCTGCAGGTGGTTGGAAAAGCTGCTGGCATCGGGGGCTTGGCGCTCGGTGTTTTCCTTCTCATTTTTCGCGACATCATCCGCCGGAATATCTTTCCGAAACTGAGTCCAACCCACGCTTACCGTCTCATTACGCTGTGAATCGCCCCGGCTTTCGTGGAGGCCGGTTAGTGTGAGTCAGGCCGGAATGGCTTGACTGCTCAGTTGCTTGTAATAGTTTGCCTCAGCTTCGGCTGGCGGTATATAGCCGAGCGGTGCGAGTAGGCGGTGGTGATTGAACCAGGACACCCATTCGAGCGTGGCCAGTTCGACGGCCTCGCGCGTTTTCCAGGGAGCGCGGCGGTGGATCAGCTCAGCCTTGTAGAGCCCGTTGATCGTCTCAGCCAGGGCATTGTCGTAACTGTCACCCTTGCTGCCCACAGACGGCTCAATGCCGGCTTCCGCCAGACGCTCGCTGTACTTTATCGACACGTATTGCGAGCCCCTGTCGCTATGGTGCACGAGCTCGTTTCGTTCCGGCTGACGCGCATACAGCGCCTGTTCCAGTGCGTCGAGCACGAAGTCGGTCCGCATCGAACTGCTGACTCGCCAGCCGACGATTCGCCGGGCGAAGACGTCGATGACGAAGGCGACGTAGACAAAACCCTGCCAAGTCGAGACGTACGTGAAGTCCGAGACCCACAGCTGGTTCGGTCGCTGCGCCTTGAACTGGCGGTTGACGCGGTCGAGCGGGCATGGCGCCTTCGCATCGGCCACAGTCGTACGCACGACCTTCCCTTGCATGACTCCACGCAGCCCGGCCTTGCGCATCAGGCGCTCCACGGTGCAGCGGGCCACGTCAGTTCCTTCACGCCGCAGTTGGCGCCAAACCTTGTCGGCCCCGTAGACTTGCAGGTTCGCCTGCCAGACACGCTCGATGTCGACGCTCAGCACGTCGTCGCGCTGGACACGGGCACAGCGCAGTGACGGGTTGCGTTGCTGCGCAGCGTGGCGCCAGTAGCCCGACGGCGCGACCTGCATCACCTTGCAGATCGGCTCGACACCGTAGGCATGGCGGTACCGGTCGATGAAAGCCCTCACGGCTTGAAGTGGCGGCCGAGCTCCGCCTGGGCGAAAAACGCACTCGCCAAGCGCAGGATCTCATTTGCCTTGCGTAGCTCGCGCACTTCTCGCTCGAGCGCCTTGACGCGCTCATCTTCGGCGGTAGTGGGTCCGGGACGCTGGCCGGTATCACGCTCCTGCTGGCGTACCCAACGGCGCAGTGTCTCCGGTGTGCAGCCAATCTTGGCAGCGATCGACGTGATTGCGGCCCACTGCGACTCGTACTGGCTGCCGGCTTCGCTGACCATGCGCACGGCGCGCTCGATGACTTCAGGGGAATACTTGGGTTGCTTTTTCATAGCTCCATTCTCTCAAACAATGGAGCCTCTACAAAACCCGGGGCGATTCACTTCAGGTAAAAGCGTTTCCAGCCCCGGCGGAAAAACGAATTGAAGCCGATATCATTGTATTTTTCGGACGCCTGGATGCGGCTCGCTTCATGCAGCGCCAGCGCCTCATCGCGAAATGTGGGCCATTCCTTTCGCAATTCCGCCAGCTCGGGAAAATACGAGGAAGAAATGTAAGGCGTGGTCTGCACTGCAGAAAACAGATAGGAAAAACAGTTCAGGGGCGCGGTGAACGTCGAATGGTCGGAAAGCTGCCTGAAAAACCAATGACGTACCCGGCCGCGCCTGTGCACGTACATCGTACAGGCCACGAAGAGGAGCAGAATCAGCCATCGCATCGATCCCTCCCAGTAACGCACGCAACGGAAACACGGCTGCGAGCCAGTACTCACATTGCAGCAGAAGGCAGCTTGCGGCACTAGGCGCGGTGCCCAGCAGGCCTGATCTTGATCAAACGGATTGCAGAGGTGGAATGAATTTGCTCCAGCGAAATCGAAGCCGGGTAGCGCAGGGACTTCGGGCCGATCGATCCGGCAGCCTGCACGCCGAGGCTGACTCGGAATCGATCTGACGGCCAGCTGAAAATTACATCGTCCACTTCGCCATCAGGGTGGGCGAGTTGCGCGAATAGTCCTGTCCGTCGATCTTGTAGCGATGGATTTCGTAGCGCAGGCCGGCCTGGAAGCTGCCCTTGGCGTCGATAGCCCACAGCAGTTCCGGACGCAGGAATACTTCGGTGCCATTCACACCCGTTCCATTGACCAGCGATAGCAGGTTGAAACGAAGCCGTTCGCCCGCGAACGGTTTCGACATCAGGACCGAGCGCCACAGCGTCTCGCCCTTGTAGAAATTGGTATTGCGGCGCAGGATGCCCGACTCGAAGTAAGCGAAGCCCGGCACATTGAAGTTGAAGGAGATGCCGTGGTTGTAGGAGCGGAAGTCGGCGTAGCTGGCGCGCTCATAGCGCGCGATCAGCGATACGTCGGCAATCGGGCCGAAGGCCAGGTTGCGGCCGCTGATCTTCCCCAGGCTCAGGCGTGGATTGAAGACCAGCAGGCTCTGGTTGGGGCTGTTGCCGCCGAACGAGCCGGCGCCGGCGCCGCCAACGTTCTCGCCGTTGAACAGCTCGGCATCGACGTACACATCGCCGTACTTGAACCCTGCGAAATATTCGAACTGGTACGTTTTCAGCTTCTCGTCGTCGGTCCCGGTGCCGAGCACCGGATCGGTCCTGGAACGGGTTGTATACAGGGCGTTCAGGTTAGCCACCTGGAACTCGGCCGCCAGCACGGTGCCGGTTGCGGCCAGTGCAGCAATCGCTACCGTACTGCGTATCACATATTTATTCAGACGCATTGAATCTCCATTTTCGACAAGTCGCTTCCCGTGCTGCAGCGACACGGAGCCGGGACGCTGTCGGTATTCGCCGGGTAGGGATACGCCCGCAGCAGGACCGCTGCGGGCGCTGGACAAGCACCGGACTGCGGTCAAGCCGGTACGGCTTCCTGCACGCCCCTGTCGAGCACCGGGTTGTCGCTCGCCGGAACATGAATTGCCGCTGCGCGCGGACTGGTGTCCTGCAAGCCTTTGTGGATCACACCGTCCTGCATCACCATCGCAATCCTGGCGGGCTCCGTCATGATGCGCAGGTCCTGCAGCGGGTCGCCGTCGACCAGCACCAGGTCGGCGAGGAAACCGGGGCGAATCTGGCCCAGTTCATCCGGCCGCATCATGATGTCGCCGCCCAGGCGGGTCGCCGAGACCAGCGCTTCCGTCGGGGTCATGCCGATGTAGTCCACGAAATACTGGAGGTCGTTGGCATTGGTCCCATGCGGCATCCACGCAAAGCCGTAGTCGCCGCCCGGCAGGATGCGGATGCCGCGCTTGTGCATCTGGCGCAGCGACGCTGCCGCCGCTTCCAGTTCTTGCGGGTATCCCATTTGCTCGGCGATTTCAGGCGTGATGCCATATTCCGACGCGTTGAAGCTGGTACGCACCAGCCAGCCGATGGCGGGCGCCACGAAGTGCCGCGCCTTGTTCGCCTCCAGCATGTCCAGCGTTTCTTCGTTCGCAAAACTGGCGTGGAAGATGATGTCGATCCCGTGGCGGAGGCACTGCCGCACCGACTCGTCGGAGCGCGCGTGCGCCGCCACCCGCTTGCCGTTGCGCTTCGCCTCGCTCGTCAGCATGGCGACTTCTTCGTCCGAGAACGGCGACAGCTCGGCCGGCAGGCCGGCAATGTATTCGCCCGACAGGTTGATCTTCAGGTGGTCCACGCCGTATTTGATGAACATGCGCGCGGCCTTGCGCACTTCCTCGGGGCCGCTCACGATTTGGCCGAAACTCAGTTCCTGGAACGGCAGGTGGGGCAGGGTGTTGTCGCCGAGACCGCCCAGGGTGGCGATCTCCTGGCTGCCGGCCAGGTAGCGCGGCCCGACGCACTGGCCGGCGGTGATGGCATTGCGCAGGACGATATCGAGACGCGGCTTGGCGGCGGCCGCGCCGATGGCCGAGGTCCAGCCCATGTCGAGGTAGCGCTTGGCGACGTCGACGCACCACAGGATGTGTTCTTCCGGCGGCATGAACTGAATGGCCGACAGCGTCGGCTGGTCGTTCCACGAAAAGTGGGTGTGGGCTTCGGTCATTCCCGGCATCAGGAACTTGCCGCCGCCGTCGATCACCTGGTCCGCGGTGCCCGCCACCTTGTTCGGGAAATGCGCTACGTCGACGATCCGGTTGCCTTCTACGAGGACTTCACCTTTGAATACGTCGTCGCCACTGCCATCGAAAATCGTGACATTGGTGATTGCAATCTTCTTCATGTCTGTCTCCTCTGGCCCCCAGGGCCTGGTTATTTCGAAGAACTCAAGAATTTCGCCAGCTGTTGCATGCATTCCTGCGGACGCTCGAAGGTGGTCCAGTGGCCGCAGCCTTCCAGCACCACCATGTCGCTGCCCTTGATACGTTCCGCCATGGCCGCCACGTTGGCCGCAGGCGCGACGCCGTCCTGGTCCCCCGTGACCAGCAAGGTCGGCACCGCAATGTCTTCGATTGACGCCGCCTGCGCCGTCGCCAGCGCCCTGCAGCTTTGCCCGTAGCCTTCGGGCGTCTGGCGCATCACGCTCTCGCGCACCAGGGCCAGCACGGCCGGCTGCTGTGCCTTGGTTTCCTTCGACGTCGCGGCGCCCACGATGGCATCGGCGATGTCCTGCATCGCGGCGGCGCCGCCCGTGGCTGCCTTGTCGGCGCGCGCCAGGATGCCGGCGCGTCCCGCATCCGGTGGGCACACGAGCGGGCCGAACAGCGCGAGGCCAGCGACCAGCGCCGGGCGCTGCGTCGCGATGTGCTGGCAGACGATCGTGCCCATCGAGTGGCCCAGGAAGGTGGCCCTGGTAATGTCGAGCTCGCGGCACACGGCCTGGACCGCATCGGCCATGCTGGCGATGTTGAGTTCGCCGGGATCGGCTGAGGAGCGGGCCGGCGAGCGGCCGCTGCCCGGCAGGTCGATGCGCACGATGCGGTGGCCTTGCAGCGCGGCCATCACCGGGGTCCAGGTATTGCTCGAGCCGCCCAGGCCGTGGACGCACACGATGGCGGCGCCTTCGCCTTCGACTTCAACGGTCAGTCCTGCAACGATGTGGGTCGTCATGTCATTTTTCCTTTTAAACGAATTGGTTTTCGATGGCACCGATGCCGTCGATCTCGACCCGCACCACGTCGCCAGCGGCCAGGAAGCGCGGCGGCTTCATGCCCAGCCCGACGCCCGCAGGGGTGCCGGTGGCGATGACGTCACCCGGGTACAAGGTGATGCCGCGCGAAATCGTCTCGATCAGGGTCGGGATGTCGAAGATCAGGTTTTCGGTCGGTCCATCCTGGCGCAGCTCGCCGTTGACCCAGCAACGCACGCGGGTCCGGGTGCCGTCGAGCTGGTCGGCAGTGACGATCCACGGCCCCATCGGGCAGAACGTGTCGAACGACTTGCCCATGTCCCACTGCTGGTGGCGCATCTGGACGTCGCGCGCGGTGACGTCGTTGACCACCGTGTAGCCGAACACGTGCCCCATGGCGTCGGCGCGGGCGATGTTCTTGCCGCCTTTGCCGATGACGACCGCCAGTTCGGCCTCGTAATCGATTTGCCCGGAGATCGCGGCGCCCGGCAGCATGACCTTGTCGAACGGGCCGACGACGCATTCGGGCACCTTGGTAAACACGATCGGCCAGGCGTCGGGATTGGCGTCGTTGTCCTTGAATACCGAGGTTTGCAGTTCCTTGGCATGGGCGTGATAGTTGCGGCCCACGCACCAGACGTTGCGGCGTGGTACCGGGATCGGCGCCAGCAGCTGGACCGAGGCGAGCGCCACTGCCGGCCCGGCGGTTGCGGGAAGCGGGCCGCCGTCGGCGAGCAGCTTGATGATCGCCAGGGCGCCTTCGGTCGCCGCGTTCCCGGGAAGCTCGAATGGCGTGACCTGCTCTCGGTCGTCGGAAACAAGTCCGACGAAACGGCGTCCATCGAGTTGATATGTTGCGATTTGCATGTATTCCTCCAGGTATCCGGCCGGGACCGATTGACGTTCGGACCGCTGACCGTGGGAGGAGTCTAGGAACAAAGGGGCACATGCGCTTATCAACCCATGGCTGGGCTTATCGGCGGGTCCAACTGCTTATCAATGCGTCTGATATCTTTTTGAATGACGGATATCGCCTCGCTGCCCGGACTACAATTTACATATAAATATGACCGGCAATGCCGGCAAGGGAGACAAGATGGCAGAGTCGTATGCGTTCTACGAAGGAACGTTTGGACAGGCGATCGTGCTGGAAACGTGTACCGACCTGGTCGCGCACGCGCACTCCGAGTCGCAGATCGTGTTCTGGCTGGGCGGTGCGCGGGCCCAGGCCAACGTTGGCCCCGAGGTGGTCGGGTACGACGAAAACGTGGGCCTCGCGACCAATGCGTATCAGTCGCACGACATGACGCGGCTGGATGGAACGGGACCGGCGGTGTTCCTGGTGTTTATGATTTCGCGAAAGTGGCTGAATGAACTGCGGCAGGCGACCGGCCGTCCCTTCGTTTTTCCGTCATCGCGCATTCCGATCGATGCCGACTTGCGCCAGGCCTGCTGGCGGGTGCTGGACCTGATCCTGTCGGCGCGCGAACCCGGGGACGGGTTGAATGGCCTGGTCGAGCAGTTGATCAGCGCCACCATCGATGCCACCACGCGCGGACCCGTGGTCGATCCCAGGCGCTTGCTCCCGCCCTTGCTCGACCACCGCCTGCGTAGCGCGATCACGCTGATGCGCAAGCATGTCCACGATAAGATCGGACTCGATGCGATCGCGCACCAGGTCGGTCTGTCGCGCGCGCATTTCTTTACGCTGTTCCGCGATCAGCTCAACACGAGTCCGCAGGTTTTCTGGAGCGCCGTTCGGGTGGAAGAGGCAATGCGCCGGCTGATCGTCCAGGGCGGATCGTTGACATCGGTCGCACTCGACCTTGGATTTTCCGCGCCCAGCAATTTCTCCCGTTTCTTCAAGGAGCACACCGGCGTGTCGCCCTCCACCTTCCGGCGTGCCGCGGTGGGGGCGATACCGGCGACAGTGACGGGCCTGGCAGCTTAAAACCCTTACGCCAGCGCCAGATCCCCCGGCGGTAAGCGAAGTATCGAGATCCGTCGAGCTTGGTCGACGGTGACGACTGATTGACGGTTTGCGCCAAGCTGCGAGGCATTGCGCAGGATGCTCGAAGAAAGCCCGGAAATGGGCCGGACATGAGAATTTCCAGTTCCGGAAACAAAAACGCCAACCTGCATGGGTTGGCGTTTCGTGAGGCATGTTCTTGGTAGCCCGGGGCGGAATCGAACCACCGACACAAGGATTTTCAATCTTCTGGCCGCCGGCTGAGCCTCGACTTCAATGATGGGGCCGTCGTATGCCAGTTTCCGTTAGCTGGCGCACTGCGCCAATGAGGTTCGCGCCGCACAGTAGTCCTCCTGGTTTGCGGCGCTTGACCGCAACCGACAACTTTTTGCGAGGAAAGGATTCTCATGAAAGCACTTGTCTATAACGGCCCCTGCGATGTCCAGATCAAGGAGGTTCCGGATGCAAGAATCGAAAAGCCGACCGACGTCCTGGTGCGCATTACCACCACCAATATCTGCGGCTCCGACCTGCACATGTACGAAGGCCGCACCAGTATGGAGAGCGGCCGCATCCTTGGTCACGAGAACATGGGCGAGGTGATCGAAGTAGGCAAGGCGGTCGACCGGGTGAAGGTCGGTGACATGGTATGCCTGCCATTCAATATCGGCTGCGGCTTTTGCGAGAACTGCGAGCGCGGCCTGTCCGGCTTTTGCCTGACGGCCAATCCGGGCACCGCCGGTGCCGCCTATGGCTTTGCCGGCATGGGACCGTACAGCGGTGGCCAGGCGGAATTGCTGCGCGTCCCCTACGGTGACTACAACTGCCTGGTATTGCCGGACGATGCGCGGGAGAAGGAAAATGATTATGTCATGCTGTCCGACATTTTCCCGACCGGTTATCACGCCACCGAGCTGGCCGGCATGCGGCCCGGCGACTCGGTCGTGGTGTATGGCGCCGGCCCGGTCGGCCTGATGGCGGTGATGTCGGCCTACCTGAAGGGCGCGAGCCGCGTGTTCGTGGTCGATACCCACAAGGACCGCCTGAAGCTGGCCGAAAACATGGGCGCGATCGCGATCGACGATACCGAGCAGGGCGGCGTGCAGCAAATTCTCGACCTCACCGATGGCAAGGGCGCCGATTGTGGCTGTGAATGTGTCGGTTACCAGTGCTGCGACAGGCACGGCAAGGAAGTGCCGAACCTCACCATGAACAATCTGGTGCAGTCGGTCAAGGCGACCGGCGGCATCGGTGTGGTAGGCGTCTTCCTGCCCGAGGATCCGGGCGCCAAGGACGAGCTTGCCAAGGAAGGCAAGCTGGCCTTCGACTTCGGCCAGCTCTGGTTCAAGGGGCAACGCATCGCCACTGGCCAAGCCAACGTCAAGGCCTACAATCGCCACCTTGCCAAGCTGATTCAGGCAGGGCGCGCCAAACCGTCGAAGATCATTTCACACGAACTCGCGCTGGATGAAGCGCCCAAGGGCTATGAAGAGTTCGACAAACGGGCGGAAGGATGGACCAAGGTGGTGCTCAAGCCCGGCAAATAAAGCGCTCTCCGGACGCTGAAACGACAACGCCGACCTGCGAAGGTCGGCGTTGTCGTTTGCACTTCTATTCTGAATTCTTGGTGGCCCGGGGCGGAATCGAACCACCGACACAAGGATTTTCAATCCTCTGCTCTACCAACTGAGCTACCAGGCCAAGGCGGCGCATTGTAGCACGAACCGTCGCGCTGTCCATAATTTCTTGCGTTAAATCTTCCTCATGCCGAAACGTGCTCGCGCCGCCAGCGTGCCGGCGAGGTGCCGACCTCGCGCTTGAAGGCGCGCGCAAAGGCGGCTTCCGACTCATAGCCGACCTCCAGCGCCACCGAGGCCACCGGGGCCCGGCTGTCGCGCAGCAGGCCGGCCGCGGCTTCCATGCGCCAGCGCGCCAGGTATTGCATCGGCGGCTGGCCGAGCAGGCGCAGGAAGCGGGCGCAGAACACCGAGCGCGACAGGGCGGCGGCGCGCGCCAGGTCGTCGATGGTCCAGGGCCGCGCCGGCGCGCGGTGGATCAGCGCCAGCGCCCGGCCCAGTTGCGGGTCGCGCAGCCCGGCCAGCCAGCCGGTGCTGCCGGCGGGCAGCTGCTCGAGGTAGCGCCGCAGGGCGTCGATGAACATGGTTTCGCTGGCGCGCTCCAGCAGGGCGGCGGCGCCCGGTTCGCCTCTTTCCATGCGTACGGCCAGCGCGTGCAGGTCGGTGCGCGCACTGGCGCCGCTGGCCGGCAGGTGCAGCAGGCGCGGCAGGGCGTCGAGCAGGGGATTGAATGGGTGGCGGTCGCAGCTGAGGAAGCCGCAGGTGAGCCGGTTCTCGGCGTTGTCCGGTGCTTCGTCCCAGGTGATTTCGTATTGCGAGTGGAACACGATCGGGATCGGCTTGGGGGCGTCGCGCGTGGCCGCGATCCAGGCCGGGTCGATCCGCGCCGGGCGCTGGGCCGGGTCGCTCGAGAGCACGTGGCCGTCGCCGTGCGGCAGGATGATGGTGTCGCCCGGCAGCAGCCGTACCGGCGCCAGGCCGGCGACCGAGGCCCAGCCGGCGCCGTGCGTGAGCACGTGGTATTCCATGACGTGCTCGGCGTCGGGAAACAGCAGCCCGCCCAGGTCGCGCAGGGGCGGCGCCTCCACCGACCAGTCGGCGGGCAGGCTGAGCTGGTAAAACACCGCGCCGCGCAGGCGCACCGAGCGCAGCACATCGGACAGGGTATCGGTCTGCATCGAATTTTAGGACGCGCGGGCAAACGGGGGCGACGATGGGACAAGCCGCAGGCCGCGCTGGCGCGCGATACTGGCCATCTTCAATCTCGAAGATGGGAGGATGCCACCATGGACAAATCAACGCAATCGCAGCCCGCAGCCCAGGTTCCGCCGCCGGTCCAGCCGGACTTTAATGCGATCAAGCAGCGCCAGCAGGCGACCTGGGCCAGCGGCGACTTCGCCGTCGTCGGCGTCACCCTGCAGATCGTCGGCGAGGACCTGGCCGAGGCAGCGGACATCCGCGCCGGCGAAACCGTGCTCGACGTGGCGGCCGGCAACGGCAACGCGACCCTGGCGGCGGCGCGCCGCTTCGCGCGCGTCACCTCGACCGACTACGTGCCGGCGCTGCTCGACAAGGGCCGCGCGCGCGCCGAGGCCGAAGGGTTGGACATCGATTTCCGCGTCGCCGACGCCGAGGACCTGCCGTTTGCCGACGGCGCCTTCGACGTGGCGCTGTCGACCTTCGGCGTGATGTTCGCGCCGGACCATGCCCGCACCGCCGCCGAGCTGCTGCGCGTGGTGCGCCCCGGCGGACGCATCGGCCTGGCGAGCTGGACGCCTGAGAGCATGATCGGCCAGCTGTTCAAGATCATCGGCCGCCTGGTGCCGCCGCCGGCCGGCGTGAAGTCGCCGTCCCTGTGGGGCACGCAGGCCTACCTGGAACAACTGTTCGGAAGCGATGCGGCCGAGCTGCGCCTCCAGCCGCGCCGCTTCATGATGCGCTACGCCTCGCCCGCCCACTGGCTGCAGGTGTTCCGCGACTTCTACGGACCGGTGCAGAAGGCCTTCAATGCCCTCGACGCCCAGGGCCAGGCCACGCTCGAGCAGGACATCCTGGCGTTGCTGGAGCGCCATAACATCGCCGGTAGCGCATCGCTGGTGGCACCGTCGGACTATCTGGAAGCCGTGATTATCAAGCGCAGCGTTTGAGTCTGGCCGACCCTAGCCGGCCTGCACGCCCAAGGCCCCCAGCCAGGGCCGCAGGCCGGCGATCGCTTCTTCCTTCGATTTCGCCTCGATCTCGATCCAGGGCGCCTGCGCGTACGACGAGGGCATGGTGGCGATCAGGTCCGAATGCTGGCGGTCGTTGAAACCCTCGCGTCCGTTCGAAATGTGCACCAGCTGGTGGGCAGGATTCGCCCAGGTGGCGCGCGCCTTGACCAGCATCCCGGCCACGCTCGGGTGCTCGTAGCTGTCGAGCTTGTCGTGGACGATGTGGTGGTGGGCGTCGAACACCATCGGCACGCCGGCGCGCAGGCAGATCGCGTGGATCTCCTCGGCGCCATAGGCATACTCGTCGTTTTCCAGGCCGAGGCGGCAGCGGATCGCGTCCGGCAGGCGGCCGATGCTGGCCACCAGGGCGTCGGCGCGGTTCGCCTTGCCGCCGTGGATTTCCAGCAGCGCCCAGGGCGAGCGCGGCTGCGCCAGCAAGTCCATGATGTCGGCGTGCATCTGCAGAATCTTGACGCTGTTCTCGACCACCGCCGGCGAATCCGAACTGAGCACCACGAACTGGTCGGGATGCATCACCAGGCGGATGCCGGCATGCGTGGCGCGCTGGCCGGAGCGGGCCAGCGCCGGCGCCAGCGTTTCCAGGATCTCGCGCCCGATCGGCTCGTCGGCGAAGGGAAAGATCGAGGAGGGCAGGCGGTACAGGGAAATGCCGGCCTGCTGGCAATAGCGCATGGCCGCGTCGAAAGTCTGGATGTTGTCGCGAAAGATGTCTTCCAGCAGCTTGCGCTGGGTGTCGAGCGACTGCTCCAGCAGGCGCTTGCGCGTGATGGTGCGGTAGCGGATCTCTTTCGAAGCGGTAATACAAACCAGGCCGAGGTGAGGGGGCATCGTGCGCTCGCGAAGTTGGCTCGAGGCCAGTATATGCCGCGCCCCCGAAGGCGGGAGCGCGTTAGCGCCGCGGGCGCCTGCCGCGCGTGCCGTCCTCCTGTCTTATGCGGCGCGGCGTTCGCCTTTGTGCTCGAGAACCGCGAGCACCTCCGCCAGCGGCAGCGGCCGCGCGAACAGGTAGCCCTGCATGTGCGGTGCGCCGTGCTCGGCCAGGAAGCGTGCCTGGATCTCGGTCTCGACGCCTTCGGCCACCACGCGCAGGCGCAGGTGGGCGGCCATCGACAGCATGGTGCGCACGATGGCGACGCCATCCGGATCGTCCGGGATGTCGCGCGTGAAGCTCTTGTCGATCTTGAGTTCGTAGAGCGGCATGCGCTTCAGGTAGGCCAGGTTCGAGTAGCCGGTGCCGAAGTCGTCGATCGAGAAGCGGATGCCGAGCGCGGCCAGCTCCTGCATGCGGGCGATGATGCCGTCGCGGTTGCCGACTTCCAGGCCTTCGGTCAGTTCGACAATCAGCTGTCCGGCCGGCACGCCGGTCTCGGCCAGCACGCGCCGCACGGCGCCGATGAAGTCGGCCTGGCGGAACTGCGAGGGGCTGACGTTGACCGACACCGGCATCGCGTGGCCGGCCGCATCCAGGGCTTGCCAGGCCAGGCAGGCCTGGCGCAGCGCCCAGTCGCCGAGCGGGACGATGAGGCCGGTGGCTTCGGCGACCGGAATGAAGACGTCCGGCGGCACCATGGCGCCATCCGCCCGGCGCCAGCGCATCAGCAGCTCGGCGCCGACCGCGCTGCCGCCGGCATCGAACTGCAGCTGCAGGTGCATCGCCAGTTCGCCGCGCTCGAGCGCCAGGCCGAGATCGCGTTCCAGCGTCAGGCGCTGCTCGACCTCGGCGCGCATGGTGGTCTCGAACAGCGCCACGCCGTTGCGCCCGCCTGACTTGGCGCGGTACATCGCGGTGTCGGCCTCGCGCAGCAGGTCTTCCACGCTTTGGTCCGGGCGCGGCAGCAGGGCCACGCCGATGCTGGCCGAGGAGTTGTAGTGGTGGCCGTCGATCTCGACGTCTTCGTCGAGCGCGGCGCGGATCTGCTGGGCGCGCGCCGTCGCCGCGGCGGCGACCGTGGCCTCGTCCGGTCCCAGGCCGGCCAGGAGCACGACGAATTCGTCGCCGCCGATGCGCGCGACCATGTCCTCGCCGCGCATCAGGCCGGACAGGCGCTGCGCCGCCTGCCGCAGCAGGGCGTCGCCGGTGGCGTGGCCGCGGGCGTCGTTGACGTACTTGAAGTGGTCGAGGTCGATGAACAGGAGGGCGCCGCCCTCGGCGCCGGCCCGGGCCTGCGCCAGTTGCGTCTCGAGGCGGTCCAGCAGCAGGCGGCGGTTCGGCAGGCCGGTGAGCACGTCGTAGAAGGCCAGGCGGTGGATGGCGCTGGCGGCCTTTTTGCGCTCGCCGATGTCGCGCCCGACCACCACCCAGTGCGTGTGCACGCCCTGCTCGTCCAGGAAGGGGCTGATCTCGAGTTCGATCCAGGACGGCTTGCCCGATTTCGCATACACCTGCAGTTCGGCCGACACGCCCTGGCGTCCTTCCATGGCGGCGGCGATGCGCGCGAGTTCCGCCTGGTCGGTGCCGGGACCGGCGAACATGAGCATGCTGCGCCCGATCAGCTGCTCGCGCGGGTAACCGGTATGGCGGACAAAGGCGTCGTTGGCGAAGATGATCGGCTGCGGCTCGGCCGGGCCGGGCGAGGCGCGCGCAATGATCACCTTGTCGTTGAGCTGGGCAACGGCGGCGGCGACCAGGCGCAGTTCCGCGTTCGCAGCCCGCAGCGCATGCTGGCCTTCCTCGAGCGAATCGGCAAAGCGGCGCAGCTCGCTCAGCGATCTGGCGAGCCGCTGCAGCAGGGTGGCGCAGGACATCGTGATGAGCGAGCCGACGAACAGGAAGTTCAGGGCGACCAGCAGGGCCGACAGCGGGTCGTTGGCCGGCAGGCCGGCGACGTCCGCTTTCACGATGCCGGCCAGGCCGAGCCCGGCGACGATGAGGGCGCTGAGGGCCAGCGCCGCCATGGCCGGGCGCATCCCCAGCAGCACCGCGGCGAAGACCGGCGGCGCGATCAGGTAGAGCTGGGCCACCTGGCCGATATTCACCATCATGCCGGTCGCGACGAAGAACACGATCGCCATGAAGTTCAGCACCCGCGTCCTGTACGGCAGGCTGCGCCGGCGCCAGACGGTGGCCAGCCAGGCGATCGCCGTCAGGTCGATGGCGATCAGCGCCCACAGGCCTTCGCGCGCGGCGATGACGATGCTGGGCACGGCCGTGGCGATGCCCAGCACCAGCACGATCGTGAGCAGGCGCGAAAAGATGTGAGTGCGCCAGTGCGCGATGTCGGTCAGGGGAGCCACGGGTTGCCTTCGGTATGCAAGAAGTGCCTCTTGACAAAAGGCAAAAATTTTTTCTATGGCGAAATAGTTTAGCCCGGCTTGCGGTGCCTGTCAGTTATTGTGCATAAGGGTGTTGCGAAACTGACGCGCCGTGTGTCGGGCGTCGTGCGCGATGTAACGGTCGGCGGGGCTGGCGGCGAGGAGAGGGCTGGGGTTTGCTATGCTTATACATTCGATACCGGCCAGGCCGGGAGTTAATGGATGGAGCGCCACACATGGCATCGTTGCAGGAACAATTTTTGAAGGCGGGCTTGGTCAACAAGGGCAAGGCCAAGCAGGTTCAGCAGGAAAAGAGCAAACAGCAGAAGATCGAGCGCCGCACCGGCACCCAGAGTGTCGACGAGGCGAAGCTGGCCGCGGCCGACATGCAGCGCAAGCAGGCCGAACGTGCGCGCGAGCTCAACGCCCAGCGCGACGCCGCCGCCACCCAGAAGGCGATCATGGCCCAGATCAATCAGATGGTGCAGCAGAACCGCCAGGAGAAGGGCAAGGGCAAGGACGAGATCGCCTACAACTTCACCTATAACGGCAAGATCGAGCGCATCCACGTCTCGCCCAAGGTGCAGGAACACCTGATGGCCGGCCGCCTGGTGATCGTGCGCCTGGGCGAAGCCACCGAACTGGTGCCGCGCGTGATCGCCGACAAGATCGCCGAGCGCGACGCCTCGCTGGTGGTGCAGGTCAGGAAGGCGGCCGAGGAGGATCCGGACGACCCTTACGCGGCCTACAAGATTCCCGACGACCTGATGTGGTAAGCCGGCGCCGGGCGCGGCGGCGAAGGATGCTCGCTCGTCCGGATTGACCGGTGGTAAGCTACCGTTATTCCTATACCAAACCTGAGGGATCGTCATGAAACCGCTGTTCTCCGCCGAAGAGGAAGCCAAGGCAACGTCGACGCCGCCGGCCCCTGCGTTTCCGCCCCTGCTCGATCCCGCCGCCGCACCGGGCGCGCTGCCCGCCTTGCAGCCGCAAGCGAGCGCGCCGGCGCCGGTGCGCGTCGATATCTCCGGCATCGACGACAAGGCGATCGAGGCCCTGGGCGGCTCCACCGGCGCGGGCGTGGCCAAGGTGTCGGCCAAGCTGCTGGGCACGGTGCGCGCCTCGGATGCCGACGTGTTCGGCGCCCAGCTGAACGAACTGATCGCCACCGCCAAGGGCCTCGATCCGGCCAAGCTGCGTTCCGGCGGCCTGGTCTCGCGCATCACCGGCATGTTCGGCTCGGTCAAGGAAAAGATGCTGTCGCAGTACCAGGTGGTCGAATCGCGCATGGACACCCTGGTGGCGGAGATGACGCGCCATGCGAACGTGCACCGCGGGCGCATCCAGGATTTCAACGCGATGTACAAGGGCCTGGAAGCGTATTACCAGGGCCTGGACGCCGACGTGAAGAAGGGCGAGGCCTGGGCCGAGCGGCTGCGGCTGGCGCTGGCGCAGCAGGCCGCGCCGACCAACGCCTTCGAGGCCCAGCAGGCGACCGAGCTGAAGCGTCGTCTGGAGCGCCTGGAAAAGCGCATCGACGACCTGAAGCGCGCGATGCTGATGGCCACGCAAATGGTGCCGCAGATCCGCCTGTCGCAGGACAATGCGCGCGCGCTGACCGATACCTTCACCGACATCGTGAACGTCTCGATCCCGGCCTGGCGCAACGTGTTCTCGCTCTACCTGCTGCAGCTGGAAGCCAAGCAGAGCGCGGCGGTCGCCAACGCCGCCTACGATGCGACCGACGCCGCCTTCCGCACCCAAGCCGACATGCTGCTGGAAAATACCGAGACCGTGGCGCGCGCCAAGCAGCGTTCCCTGGTCAGCCTGGAAACCGCGCAGCACGTGCAAACGCAGCTGATGACCGCCTTCGACAAGCTCGAGCAGATCTCGAACGAAGGCCAGCAGCGCCGCAAGGACGAGCTGCCGAAGCTGCAGGAACTGGAGCGCGAACTGATCGCGCGCTTCTCGGTGACCGGGGCGCCGGGGCCGATCTGAGCGGGTCATCGATCCGCGGATGGGCAATTCAGCCTTTCCATGACAACAACATTTTCACGATAGAAGGAAGATCCATGTCGACGATGCTCGAAACCGGCCACCGTATCAACCTCGAAAAATCGGCGCCCGGCCTGAAGCGCGTGCGTATCGGCCTCGGCTGGAAGGTGAATGCGGCCGATGGCCATGCCTTCGACCTCGACTCCTCGGTGTTCCTGTGCCGCAAGGACGCGGAAGACAATCCGGTCATGATCAGCAACGCCCACTTCGTCTACTACCACCACACCACCTCGCCGGACGGCGCGGTGGTGCACTCCGGCGACAACCGCACCGGCGACAGGGATGGCGACGACGAAGTCATCACCGTCGACCTGGCAAAAGTCGACCCGGCGGTGATGGAGATGCCGATCGTGGTCACCATCCACGACGCCGAGACGCGCAAGCAGAACTTCGGCCGCGTCAGCGGCGCCTACGTCAAGGTCTACAACGACGAGACCGGCGACGTGATCGCGCAATACGACCTGACCGAAGACTACTCGGACAAGACCGCGCTGCAGTTCGGCTCGCTGTACCGCAGGGATGGCGAATGGCGCTTCCATGCCGTCGGCGCCGGCTTCAAGCTGAACCTGGCGACCTTCATCCGCAAGCTCGGCGGCACCGTCTGAGCGGCCGTTTCCGCCTCCGACCGACGAGCGGTCATCCGGCGCCGGGCGCCGGATGACCGCACCTTATAACCGATGACACCGCAGACGCCCAAGGCATTCGATTTCGGCGAGGAACCTGACGCTCCCGCCGTTCCGGCCGAGCCGCCTGCCGTGCCGCGCGCGCTCGACTTCGGCGAAGAAGAGGGCGCATCCGCCGCGCCCGCCGCCGGTCCGCCCAGGGCGCTGGCCTTCGACGACCTGCCCGCGGCGGCGCCTGCCGTCCCCAGGGCCGCGGCCCGTGCGCTGTTCGACAGCGAGGACCATCCGGCGGTGCGCGATGCCTTGGTCACCGCCCAGGCTGATCATCCTGCATTGTTCGCCCAAGCGGAACAGCGCCTGGCCGTGCTGTTTCGCCGCATCCTGCCGGTGAAGCTGGCGCCCGTCACGCAGTGGGGAGAAGGCCCCTTGATGGAGCAGGCCGCACTGCTCCAGCCCGCGACCGAGCTGGTGCTGAAGTTGACCCAACTGGCGGTCCCCGCGCTGCTCGACGCCGCGCTCGAGAGCACGCGCGCGCCGGCGGGCGTGTTCGACAGGCTGTTCCGCCGCCAGGTGTCGCCCGCCCAGTACAAGCCGGCGTTGAGCGCCGCGCGCGAACAATTGCTGCAACTGATGGCGGACAGCGAGCTGGCCCTGCGCCAGCTGGAAGCGTCCGCGCAGGAGCTGAGCCTGCACGGCGCCGTGCTCGCGGTCGTGACGAAGCTGGCGGGCAGCACGCCGGACGCGGCCTTGCTGGACGCGCTCATCCAGCGCCGCACGCTGATCGGGCAGGCGGTGCGCCAGGCGGAATTGTCGATACTGCAGATGGGCCAGATGCGCCAGCAGGCTGCCGACCTGATCGGTCAGGTGTCGTCCTTCCTGACGGTGACCTTGCCGGCGCTGGAGATGGCGCAGGCGCAGGGCGGCCGTTGAAGCGTGCAGGCGGATGCGTTTCCTGCTCACCCGATGAGGGCAGCCGGGCATCGAGCCAGGCCGGGGCGCGGCGTTCAGCCGGCCGCTGCAGCCGGTCCAGCCCGGGCTGCCGGCGCGGCGCTGCGGCGGCAGCGTTCGGAACAATACTTGACCTGCTCCCAGTCGCGCTCCCATTTCTTGCGCCAGGTGAAAGGGCGCGCGCAGTGGGCGCAGATTTTCGAGGGCAGCTCGGACTTCTTGCGCTGGCGCATAGGGGGCAGCCGCGGGCAATGCGGACTTCTTATTGCCCCTGCGCGGTCAGCGTCAGCTTGGACAGGTCGAAGCCCTGGTAGGCCAGCCGTTCGAGCAGGGCGGCATAGGCTGCGGGCGGCACGGTCGCGGTACGCGACAGGATCCACAGGTATTCCCGCTTCGGCTCGCTGACCGCGGCCAGCTGGTAGTCCGGGGCGAGATCGACAACCCAGTAATTCCCCCAAACAAAAGGTAGGAAGGAAAGCCAGCGTGGCGCGAAGCGTACCTGGAGCCGGGGCGATGTGTCGTCCCCTAGCTGGCGTGCGCTGCCGACCGCTTCGTCGAGGCTGCCGTCGGCGCGGCGGCAACGGTTGATCACCTGCACGCCGCCACCGGGCTGCAAACTGTATTGCGCGCGCGTGTCGCCGGCGCAGTGCTTCTGGAAGCGGTTCGGGTACTTCGCGATTTCATACCAGGTGCCCATGTAGCGCGGCAGGTCGAGCGTGGCGATGGTGGCCAGCGGCGGCGCATCTTCGCGCCGGCCGGCCGGCGTGGCGGCGCAGGCGCCAAGGAGCGTGCCGCACAGCAGGGCCAGCAGGCTGGTGCGCAGGATGGTCGGGTTCGGCATGGGCTCGGGTGTCTTCTGTTGAACGAAATGAGGCGTTGATAAACGGAGCGCGGACGAATAAGCGCCGGGTCCGTGCGGACCCGGCGGGCGGGGAGGGCTCCCGCCTGATGCCTTACTTCGGCATCATGACCTTGTCGATCACGTGGATCACGCCATTGTCGGCCGCGACGTCGGTCTTGACGACGTTGGCGCCATCGACCATGACCTTGCCACCCTTGGTGTTGATATTGAGCATACCACCCTCGACCGTCTTGACCTCGCCCGGTTTCACGTCCGACGCCATGACCTTGCCGGGCACCACGTGGTAGGTCAGGACCTTGGCCAGCGCCGCCTTGTCCTTCAGTAGGGCATCGAGCTTGGCCTTCGGTACCTTGGCGAAGGCTGCGTCGCTTGGGGCGAACACCGTGAACGGGCCCGGGCCCTTGAGCGTCTCGGCCAGGCCGGCCGCCTCGACGGCCTTGACCAGGGTGTTGAACGAGCCCGCCGATTTGGCGGTGTCGACGATATCGGCGGCCTGGGCGGCGCCGAAGGCGAACAGGAATGCAGTTCCGAGCAAAAGTTTTTTCATCGCAAGTTCCTTGTCAAAGAATCCGAAAGGGGTGGGCATCGCCTCGCTCTCTGTTGCCGCTGGACGAGCGCCGATCCGCGGCAGCAGCCTTGCGGGACGATGCCCATGTGATGTGCGTTGCACTTCTGTCTTCAAATGTAGTGCGCTACACCTGGTTTGTCTATGATTTGAACAGGTATAATCAAAGACATTCGGTTCAATAGCGGGTCATATCATGAGCGATAAACTGGTTTCCGCATCACCCGAGGGCACTGCCCTGCTGTCCGACATCACCTACCGCAGCGGTGCGGCAGCCCGGCTCGCGGGCCTGCCGGTCGAGACGCTGCGCGTCTGGGAGCGCCGCTACGGCCTGTCCGACCCGCAGCGCTCCTCGCATGGGCAGCGCCTGTACTCGGCCGAGCAGGTGCAGCGCCTGCGCCTGCTGAAGCAACTGGTCGATTGGGGGCACCCGATCGGCCAGCTGGCCGGACATTCCATCGACCGGCTGCGTGAACTGGCAGGCATCGGCGCGGGCGGCCGTGCAGGCGCGGGAGGTCCGATCAGCGTGGTGGCCGTCGGCATCGGCCTGGCGCAGCGGCTGGCCGCGGGTGGGCGCGCGGCATTGCAGCTCGGCGTCCTGGCCAGCCATGCACGGCTGGAGCAGGTCGCGCCGCTGCCGGACGGCGCCGGGGCCGACGTGCTGCTGGTCGAGTTGTCCGAGCTGGACGAAAGCGCGCTGCCCCGGATCGCCGCGGCGCGCGACACGGTGCGCGCCAGGGCGGTGACGGTGCTGTACCGGTTTTGTGCGAGCGCGACCATTCGCACCCTGCGCGGGCAGGGATGGCTGGTGGCGCGCGTGCCGGCCGAAGCGGGCGAGCTGCTGTCGCTGTGCCGCACCGCACTGGACGGACAACGCCTGCCGCTGCCGGCGCAACGCAGCGAACCGGCGCCGCCGCGTTTCGACGAGGAGGCGCTGGCCCGCCTGAGCGTGAACATTGGCAAGTTGGCCTGCGAATGCCCGCGCCACCTGACCGAACTGCTATTGATGGTCGGCAGCTTCGAGCGCTACAGCGCCCAGTGCGCCTCCCGCGACAGCGCGGACGCCGAGCTGCACCACGCGCTCCAGGACGCGGCGGCCCAGGCCCGCGTCGTCCTCGAAGATGCGATGGAACGGCTGGCGCGCGCCGAGGGACTGGCGCTGCCGCGCGCAGGTGAAGCGCGGTGACGGGGACAGCGGTGCTTGTGCGCTGCTGCTAGAATGGGCATCCGCTTTTCGTTACCCATTTGCCGGAGTATTCAAATCCTGCGTTTTCTCATCCTCGCGGCGATGCGCAAGCCAAGGCTGGCGATCGCCGTTGCACTGCTCCTGCTGGCAGCCCTTGCCGGCACCTTGACCTATACCGGTTTCCTGGTCGTCGGCGTGCTGGCCGACTATCTCGGCACGGGGCGCTTCGTGGCGGGGCTGCTGCTGGGCCTTCTGTTTGCGCGATTCCCCTCGATCAGCAAGGGCCGGCTGCGCATCGTCGGCCTGTTGCCGAAAGCCGTGCGCCGCCCGCTGATCGCCGGCCTGCTCGCACTGTGCATGCTGCATTTCCTGTCGGGAGCCGACTACGTGCCCGCGGCATTCACCGGTTTCGCCCTGGCTTTCCTCCTGGCGTATCCCTGGGCGCGACGGGCCGTTTTCGACCGCATGCTGTCGTCCGTCTTCAAATTCACCGGCCGCACCCCCGCCAGGAATAGCGACGACATGGTGATCGAGGGTGAATTCAGGGAAAAGAAGGATTGAGGGCAGGGCGCCCGCCAGGCCCGCGATGGAGAAGCGAAAACGAAAAAGCCACCTCGATGGGTGGCTTTCGCTTGTATCGCCGTGTTGTCGACGATGCTGAATTCTTGGTGGCCCGGGGCGGAATCGAACCACCGACACAAGGATTTTCAATCCTCTGCTCTACCAACTGAGCTACCAGGCCAAGAGAGGCATGATTATAGCCAGCGCTTTCCGGCTCTGCAAGTCCTACTTGCAACTTTCTTTCGGCGCCGGATGCCGGCACCGTACGCGGCATGCCGGGTATGAGGGTGACATGCCGCTATAATGGTTGACATGACGACACCTCATTTCTCCTCCGCACAGTCCCGCAGCCATGGCGCCCGCGGCGACGATTGCCGCAGCGATGTCTGCATCGTCGGCAACGGCGCCATCGCCAAGACCGCGGCCCTCGGCTTCGCCCAGGCCGGCCACAGCGTCACCCTGCTGGTGCCGGCGGCGCGCTCCGGGGGAGAGGAGCTGCAGGCCGCCATTTCGACGGCCGAGCGCCCCTGGGACGTGCGTGTCTACGCGCTGAACCACACCGCGCACAAGCTGCTGTCCTCGCTGAAGGTCTGGGGCGCGCTCGACATGGCGCGCGTGGCGCCGGTCGATGCGATGGCGGTCAATGGCGACGGCGAGAACGGCGGCGCGCTCGGCTTCGACGCCTTCGGCGCCCATGCCGGCACGCTGGCCTGGATCGTCGAGGACAGCAACCTGAACAACGCGCTCGACGCCGCCCTGAAATTCGCGCACAACGTGAACATCGTCAGCGGCTGCGCCTGCCGCCTGACCTGCGGCCCGGAGGGCGCGCAAGTGGAGCTGGAAGACGGCCGCAAACTCGACGCCAAACTGGTGGTCGGCGCCGACGGGCGCGATTCCTGGGTGCGCGGGCAGTGCGACATCGGCGTCGACTACCGCTCCTACCACCAGCGCGCGGTCGTCACCAATTTTGCCTGCGAAAAGCCGCACCACGGCGTGGCCCACCAGTGGTTCACCTGCGCCGACGGCATCATCGCGCTGCTGCCGCTGCCGGGCAACCGCGTCTCGCTGGTCTGGTCGGCGCCGGAAACCCTGGCCGCGACCCTGATGGACGAGTCGCTCGGCGAGCTGGCGATCCGCCTCGGCGAATACGCCGACGAGCCGCTCGGCGCGCTGAAACCGCTGCAGCCGGAATCCGTGAAAGCCGTGCCGCTGGCGCTGGTGCGTCCGCACGCGCTGGTCGCGCCGCACGTGGCCCTGGTCGGCGACGCCGCCCACGCCGTCCATCCGCTGGCCGGCCACGGCATGAACCTGGGCTTCGGCGACGTGGTCGACCTGCTGCGCGTGGTGGCCGAGCGCGAGGAACACCGGGCCATCGGCGACGAGCGCGTCCTGGCGCGCTACGCCCGTGCGCGCAAGGAGGAAGTGCTCCTGATGCAACTGGCCACCGACGGCCTGGAGCGTTTGTTCGGCGCCAACCTCGAACCCGTGCGCGTGGTGCGCAATTTGGGATTAAACTTGCTCGACAAGTTGCCCTTCGTAAAGCGGCGCCTGATGGCGCATGCCATCGGTAAGTAAATCTTCTTAAGGAAAACCAGAGTGTTGTTAAAAACCAAGGTCGCCGTGTTGATGGCGACGGGCCTGATCGCGGGTTGTGTCGACGCCCAGAACACGGTCGAGACCAACATCCGCAAGAACATCGAGCCGCGCCTGGGCGGCGCCAAGATCGAATCCATCAAGGAAACGCCGTACGGCGGCATGTACGAGCTGCGCGTCGGCAGCGACATCCTGTACACCGACAAGAAAGGCGAATACCTGTTCATCGGCCAGGTGTACGAGGCCAAGACCACGCGCAACCTGACGCGCGAGCGCATGGACGAGCTGAACAAGATCAAGTTCGCCGACCTGCCGCTGAACATGGCATTGAAGCAGGTGAAGGGCGACGGCAAGCGCGTGATCGCCGTGTTCGAAGATCCGAACTGCGGCTACTGCAAGCGCCTGCGCCAGACCACGCTGCATGAGCTGGACAACGTCACGATCTACACCTTCATGTACAACATCCTGTCGCCGGATTCCTTCGAGAAGTCGAAGAACATCTGGTGCGCGCCGAACCGCGTAAAGGCCTGGGATGACTGGATGATCAACGGCAAGGTGCCGCCGGCCGCCCCGGCCAGTTGCGAGACCCCGAACGACAAGGTCGTGGAGCTCGGCCACAAGCTCAACATCCAGGGCACGCCCGCCATCTTCTTCACCGACGGCACCCGCATCCCGGGCGCGGTCGACCTGAAGACGCTGGAAGCGAAGCTGCAGTCGATCAAATAAACAATTGTTTTATCGTTCAAACATAAGTTTGAAGGTTTGTAAAGCGCATGGTTCAACTTAACATCAACGGGCGCGATACCGAGGTCGATGCCGATCCGGCCACACCCATCCTCTGGGCCCTGCGCGACAACCTGGACATGACCGGCACCAAGTTCGGTTGCGGGGCCGCCCTGTGCGGCGCCTGCACCGTGCACCTGAACGGCGAGCCGATCCGCTCCTGCGTCACGCCGATCGCTGCCGCCGTCGGGCAAAAGATCACCACCATCGAGGCGATGTCCCAGGACCCGGTCGGCAAGGCCGTGCAAACCGCCTGGATCGCCCACGACGTGCCGCAGTGCGGCTACTGCCAGAGCGGACAGGTGATGAGCGCCACCGCGCTGCTGCGCACCAACAAGGCGCCGAGCGACGCCGACATCGACAACGCCATGAGCGGCAACATCTGCCGCTGCGGCACCTACCAGCGGATCCGCGCGGCCATCAAGGACGCCGCGAAGTCGCTGGCCTGACGCCTGATCGCATGCACCCTGTCGGCATCCTGCTGGCCGCGGGCAGGGGCAGGCGCTTCGATCCCTCCGGCGAGCGCAACAAGCTGCTGCAAACGCTGCCCGGCGGCGAACCGGTGGTGGCCGCCAGCGCGCGTTCGCTGCTGGCCGTCCTTCCGCGCGTGATCGCGGTGGTGCCGCCGCACGATGGCGGCGTGGCCGACGCCTTGCGCGCGCTCGGCGCCGAGGTCACCACCTGTCCCGACGCCGACAGCGGCATGGCTGCCTCCCTGGTTCACGCGATCCGCCATTCGCTGTCTGGCGGCGAGGCCGACGCCTGGCTGGTGGCGCTGGGCGACATGCCCTTCGTGGCGCCGCCAACGCTGCGCGCACTGTGCGATGCGCTGGCTGCCGGCGCCGGCATTGCCGCGCCGGTGCACGGCGGGCGGCGCGGCAATCCGGTGGCCTTCGGCGCCGTCCACCTGCCGGCGCTGCTGGCGCTGGAAGGGGAGCACGGCGCGCGCGGGCTGCTGAAGTCGGCGCAGGTCACGCAGGTCGAGGTCGAGGACCCCGGCATCCTGCGCGACATCGACACCCCGGCCGACCTCTAGGGCAGCAGCACCCGCATTTCGCAGGAATCCCACGGCCTGCCTGTCCGGCTGCGCCGGGCGGCCGCCATCCCGATTTGGCGGTGGCCGATGCGAATCGTTTACACTACGGCGATCGGCAAGACTTCCTTTCGTCCTCATGAAAAAACCAGCCCAGAGAAAGCAGCACGTCAAGCAGCCCGCCATCGCCTACACCATCGTTCCCAAGGACCTGGCGGGCCACATCTTCAACGTCACCGTCACGGTGCCGGCGCCCGCCGCCGAAGGCCAGGTGTTCGCACTGCCGGCCTGGATCCCGGGCAGCTACATGATCCGCGAGTTTGCGCGCAACATCGTGCGCATCCGCGCCGAATCGAACGGCGCCGCGGTCGCCCTGGCCAAGCTCGACAAGCACTCCTGGCAGGCGGCGCCCGTCGACGGCCCGCTGACCCTGCACTACGAGGTCTATGCCTGGGACCTGTCGGTGCGCGCCGCCCACCTGGACCAGACCCACGGCTTCTTCAACGGCACCAGCGTGTTCCTGCGCGTGGCCGGCCAGGAAGCGGCGACGCACCAGGTCGACATCCAGCGCCCAGGCGACCCGGCTGCCGGGACCTGGCGCGTCGCCACGTCGATGAAGGAACTGGGCGCCAAGCGCTACGGCTTCGGCACCTACGTGGCGGGCGACTACGACGAGCTGATCGACCACCCGGTCGAGATGGGCGACTTCGCGCTGGCGACCTTCAAGGCCCACGGCGTCCCGCACGACATCGTGATCACCGGCCGCGTGCCGAACCTGGACATGGCGCGCCTGCAGGCGGACCTGAAGGCCATCTGCGAAACCCAGATCGCCTTCTTCGAACCGGAGACGAAGAAAGCGCCGGTCGACCGCTATGTCTTCATGACGATGGCGGTGGGCGACGGTTACGGCGGCCTCGAGCACCGCGCATCGACCGCGCTGATCTGCGCGCGCGCCGACCTGCCGAGCATCGGCGGACCGAAAGTCGGGGAGCCGAACGAGGGCTACCTGAAATTCCTGGGCCTGTGCAGCCACGAGTACTTCCACACCTGGAACGTCAAGCGCATCAAGCCGGCGGTGTTCGCACCCTATGACCTGCAGGTCGAGAACTACACGCCGCTCCTGTGGCTGTTCGAAGGCTTCACCAGCTACTACGACGACCTGATGCTGGTGCGCGCCGGCATCATCGGCGAGCCGACCTACTTCAAGCTGCTCGGTAAAACCATCGCCAGCGTGCTGCGCGGCAGCGGCCGCACCAAGCAGAGCGTGGCCGATTCCAGCTTCGACGCCTGGAGCAAGTACTACCGCCAGGACGAGAACTCGCCGAACGCGATCATCAGCTACTACACCAAGGGTTCACTGATCGCGCTGGCCTTTGACCTGACGATCCGCGCCAAGACCGGCGGCGCCAAATCGCTGGACGACGTCATGCTGGCACTGTGGGAGCGCTATGGGCGCGACTTCTACGCGGGCGTCGGCCGCGGCGTCACCGAGGCGGAAGTCGAGTCGCTGTTCGACGAGGTCAGCGGTGTCAGGCTGCGCAATCTGTTCGACAAATATGTGCGCGGCACCGAGGACATCCCGCTGGCCAAGCTGTACGCGCCGCTGGGCGTCAAACTGGCCGACGAGCGCAAGAGCGGCAAGCCCTCGCTGGACGCCGGCATCGGCCGCGACCCGCTGGGCGCCAAGCTGACCCAGGTGCACGAGGGGGGCGCGGCGCACCAGGCCGGCCTGTCGGCGCTGGACGTCGTCATCGCCATCGACGGCCTGCGCGTGAACGGCAATCCGTCCAACGTCGAGGCGCTGCTGTCGCGCTACCGCGTCGGCGACAAGGTGACGATCCACGCCTTCCGCCGCGACGAGCTGATGCGCTTCGAGGTGACGCTGCAGGGGGATCGGGTGCCGGGCATCACGCTGTCGGCGGTGGCCGGCGTGCGCAAGGCCGGGACGATCGCGCGGCCGAGCGCGGTGTAATCACCGCGAACGGTAGGGTGGGCACTCCGTGCCCACGCGGAAGCGGGCACTGTGTTGACATCATTCTTCAGGAATTGTCCGCTCCACTGCGCTATCAGCAAAGATGTACCTGAATCGCATCCGCAGTCGTCATGCCATTTCGCGCGGCCGGTGGCAGATCCAGTCTTCGCAGATGAAGTAAAGCAGTCGTCACGCATGCGCTGCACCGCGTGGGCACGGGGTGCCTACGCCGGCCGCGCCCACCCTACAAAACCCTACTGCGGCCCAGCCAGGCTGCGCAACTGAAACCGATACTGGTGATCGAACAGGAAGGTCTCGGAAAACGTCAGCCGGCGCGTACTCCCCGCCAGCAGGTTCGCCGGCTTCGGCAGCTTTCCGCTGCGCCGCATCGAGGCCACGGCTACGCGCGACGCGTTGTCGTTGCGCGAGCGTTGGACTTCCACATCTTCGACTTCCCCATCGTCGCGCACGGTGATGTTCAGCACCACGATCGCCGGCAGCATCGGCGGCAGGCGGCCGCTGAAGGTCTGGTCGAGGTTCTGGCGCATGACGTGGTGCGCCACTTCCACCTTGTAGGCGTCGAGGGTGCGCGATGGCGGCGGCACCGGGGCTTCGGTGGAGGCAGGCGGGCTGGCGGAGATGATCGGGACGATGCGTTCGTCCGTGGAAGCGACGGGCGGGGCCGTGCCGCATCCGCCCAGGGCTGCCAGTAGTAGAAGAAGGAGAGCGGCCCTGATGCGGATGGAAGGTTTCATGTTAGTCGAATAATCGTCGCAGTTCGTCACCCGGGCTGGAAGCACGCATGAAGGCTTCGCCCACCAGGAAGGCATGCACGTTTGCCGCGCGCATGCGCTCCACGTCCTCGCGCACCGCGATGCCCGACTCGGTGACCACCAGGCGCTCCGCCGGGATGCGCGGCAAAAGGCCGATGGTCGTGTCGAGCGAGGTCGCAAAGGTGCGCAGGTTGCGGTTGTTGATGCCCACCAGGCGCGACTTCAAGCGCAGCGCCGCGGTCAACTCATCACCGTCATGTACTTCGACCAGCACGTCCATGCCGAGTTCCTGCGCACAGGCTTCCAGTTCGGCCATCAGGCCATGGTCGAGCGCCGAGACGATCAGGAGGATCGCGTCGGCGCCCATCGCGCGCGCTTCGTAGACCTGGTACATGTCGACGATGAAGTCCTTGCGGATCACCGGCAGCTCGCAGGCGGCGCGCGCCTGGCGCAGGTAGTCGGCATGGCCCTGGAAGAACTGCACGTCGGTCAGTACCGACAGGCAGGAGGCGCCGGCAGCGGCATAGCTTTCGGCGATGTCCGCGGGACGGAAGTCGGGCCGCAGCACGCCCTTCGAGGGCGAAGCCTTTTTCACTTCGGCGATCACGCCGGCGCGGCCCGCCGCGATGTTCTTGCGCAGGCTCGCTTCGAAGCCGCGGATATCCGCGCGCAGTGCGGCGTCGCTCTCGACGTCGCGGCGCAGGCTTGCCAGGTCGCGGTGTTTCCGTGCGGCGGCCACTTCGTCGGCCTTCACGGCCAGGATTTTATTCAGGATGTCGGACATGTCAGCGGGCGCCCAGCTGGCGCGTGATGGTGACGAACTGCTCGAGCTTGGCCAGGGCCGCGCCCGTGGCGATGGTGGCGCGCGCCTTGGCCAGGCCTTCCTCGATCGAGGCGACGACGCCGGCCGCGTACAGCGCGGTGCCGGCGTTCAGGGCCACGATGTCGTGCGCCGGACCCGGCTCGCCGCGCAGCGCTTCCATCACGCGAGTCTTGGACTCGGCGGTGTTCGCCACCTTCAGGTTGCGGCTCGAGATCATGGCCAGGCCGAAGTCCTCGGGATGGATCTCGTACTCGCGGATCTCGCCGTTGACCAGCTCGCCGACCAGGGTGCCGGCGCCGAGCGAGACCTCGTCCATGTTGTCGCGGCCCCAGACCACCAGCGCATGCTGGGCGCCCAGGCGCTGCAGCACGCGTACCTGGATGCCGACCAGGTCGGGGTGGAACACGCCCATCAGGATGTTCGGCGCGCCGGCCGGATTGGTCAGCGGCCCGAGGATGTTGAAGATGCTGCGCACGCCGAGTTCGCGGCGCACCGGCGCCACGTGCTTCATGGCGGCGTGGTGGTTCGGTGCGAACATGAAGCCGATGCCGGTCTGGGCGATCGACTGGGCGATCTGCTCGGGTTTGAGGTCGATCTCGGCGCCGAGCGATTCGATCAGGTCGGCGCTGCCCGAAGACGAGGAGACGCTGCGCCCGCCGTGCTTGGCCACGCGCGCGCCGGCCGCTGCCGCCACGAACATCGAGGCGCTCGAGATGTTGAAGGTGTTGGCGCCGTCGCCGCCGGTGCCGACGATGTCGAGCAAATTCGTGGTGTCGGCCATCGGCACCTTGGTCGAGAACTCGCGCATGACTTGCGCCGCGGCGGTGATCTCGCCGATGGTTTCCTTCTTCACGCGCAGGCCCATGGTCAGCGCCGCGACCATGGTCGGCGACATCTCGCCCGACATGATCTGGCGGAACAAATGCAGCATCTCGTCGTGGAAGATCTCGCGGTGTTCGATACAGCGCAGCAGCGCCTCTTGTGGTGTGATCGGCATGGGCGTTCCTAAGATGTGTGGGCGCCGCGCCGGGAGGCGCGGCACGGGAAGAAGCGAATCAGCGCTCGAGGAAGTTCTTCAGCAGCGCGTGGCCGTGCTCGGACAGGATCGACTCGGGGTGGAACTGCACGCCCTCGATGTCGTATTCCTTGTGGCGCACGCCCATGATCTCGCCGTCGTCGGTCCAGGCCGTCACTTCCAGGCAGTCGGGCAAGGAGGCGCGCTCGATCGCCAGCGAGTGGTAGCGGATCACGGTGAAGGGACTCGGAATACCCTTGAACACGCCGACGCCGGTGTGGGCGACGAGCGAGGTCTTGCCGTGCATGACCTGCTTGGCGCGCACGATCTTGCCGCCGAACGCTTCGCCGATGGCCTGGTGGCCCAGGCAGATGCCGAGGATCGGCAGCTTGCCCTTGAACTGCTTGATCACGTCGACCGAGACGCCGGCGTCAACCGGGGCCTTCGGGCCCGGCGAGATGCAGATGCGGTCGGGCCGCATCGCGGCGATCTCGTCGATCGTGACTTCGTCGTTGCGCACGGTGCGCACTTCTTCACCCAGCTCGCCGAAATACTGGACGATGTTGTAGGTGAAGGAATCGTAGTTATCGATCATCAAGAGCATGTCAGAACTCCCCATCCAGTCCGTCCTGGACCTGTTCGGCCGCGCGCAGCACGGCGCGCGCCTTGTTTTCGGTTTCCTGCCATTCCATCTCGGGGATCGAATCGGCCACGATGCCGGCCGCGGCCTGCACGTACAGGTTGCCGTCCTTGATCACGCCGGTGCGGATGGCGATCGCCACGTCCATCTCGCCGCCGAAGGAGAGGTAACCGCAGGCGCCGCCGTAGATGCCGCGCTTGACCGGCTCCAGTTCGTCGATGATCTCCATCGCACGCACTTTCGGCGCACCGGTGAGGGTGCCGGCCGGGAAGGTGGCGCGCAGCACGTCGAGGTTCGACATGCCTTCCTTGAGCCTGCCTTCGACGTTCGAGACGATGTGCTGCACGTGCGAGTATTTTTCGATGACCATGCGGTCCGTCACCTTCACGCTGCCGGTCTCGGCGATGCGGCCGATGTCGTTGCGCGCCAGGTCGATCAGCATCACGTGTTCGGCGATCTCCTTCGGGTCGCCAAGCAGTTCGACCGCCAGTTCGGCGTCGCGTTCCGGCGTCGCGCCGCGCGGGCGGGTGCCGGCGATCGGGCGCAGCGTGACCTTGCGTTCGCCTGCCGGAGACGTCTCGTTCCTGACCAGGATCTCCGGCGAGGCGCCCACGATCTGCATGTCGCCGAAGTTGTAGTAGTACATGTAGGGCGACGGGTTCAGCGAGCGCAGCGAACGGTACAACGACAGCGGCGAATCGACGTAGGGTTTGCGGATGCGCTGGCCGATCTGGACCTGCATCAGGTCGCCGGCCATCACGTATTCGTGGGCCTTGGCCACCGCCGCCAGGTAGTCTTCCTTGGAGAAGTCGCGCACGGCCTCGGTACGCACCGAGCCGGTGGTGACCGGCACGTCGACGCTCCGGCGCAGCATGACGCGCAATTCTTTCAGGCGCTGGCGCGCCTTGGCGAAGGCTTCCGGCTGCGACGGGTCGGCGTAGACGATCAGGTAGAGCTTGCCCGAGAGGTTGTCGATGACGGCCAGTTCCTCGGTCACCAGCAGCTGGATGTCGGGCAGGCCGAGGTCGTCCTTCGGCGCCTGGCCGGCGAGCTTGCGCTCGATGTGGCGCACCGTGTCGTAGCCGAAGTAGCCGGCCAGGCCGCCGCAGAAGCGCGGCATGCCGGGACGCAGCGCGACCTTGAAGCGCGCCTGGAACTGTTCGATGAATTCGAGGGGATTGCCATCAAAGGTTTCGACCACGCTGCCGTTGGTCACGACCTCGGTGCGATTGCCGCTGTTGCGCAGCAGGGTCTTCGCCGGCAGGCCGATGAAGGAATAGCGGCCGAAGCGCTCGCCGCCGACGACCGATTCGAGGAGAAACGTGTTCTTGCCGGTGTCCTGCGACTGGGCCAGCTTCAGGTAGAGCGACAGCGGCGTCTCGAGATCGGCGAATGCCTCGGCGATCAGCGGAATGCGGTTGTAGCCCTGGTTGGCCAGCGATTTGAATTCGAGTTCGGTCATGTTCTTCTCCTGGCCGCCAGCTATCGAGGTAGGGGAGGGCGGCGTTGGTGTTCCAAAAAACCTGCCGGATGCGCGAATGCCGCCGGCAGCAATCAATACGGGTTAGTTAGCCCAGGATTGCCAGCGTCGCCACAGCCAGGCCTCAAGGGCGCCGGTCTGGTTGACAGTGTGTTTTTTGGTGAAGAACATGTATAGATAAGTAAATTTAGACGCCGTTATGCGCACGAATCAGGGTCGCCGCATCGAGTAGCGAATTAACTATACCATCGGAATCGATCTCTTGCACAGGCCTTCCGTGGTTATATCCATATGGCACTGTGAGCACATAGCAACGCGCGGCGCGCGCCGCTTCGGCGTCGTTCGAGGAGTCGCCGATCGCCACCACCTGCTGCGGCGGCAGGTCGAAGTCGCTGCACACCTGCAGCAGCGGCAGCGGATCGGGCTTCTTTTTCGGCAGCGAATCGCCGCCGTAGACCAGCTCGAAGAAAGGCGCCAGTCCCTTCTGCGCCAGCAGCGGCGTGGTGAAGGAGATCGGCTTGTTGGTGACGCAGGCAAGGCGTAGGCCCTGTTCGCGCAACGCCGTCAAACCTTCGATGACGCCGTCGAACAGCCTGCTACGCTCGCCGTTGATGGCGAGGTAGTGGCGCTGGTAGGCGGCCATGGCCTCGTCATACACGGACTCGACGCGGTCCGGGTCGAAGTCGAGCGACAGCACGTCGCGGATCAGTTTTTCCGAACCCTTGCCGACCATCGGCTTGATCACATCCTGCGTGATCGGCGCCAGGCGGAACTCGGCGCGCATGGCGTTCAGGGCCAGTTCGAAATCCGGCACCGTGTCGAGCATGGTGCCGTCCAGGTCGATGATGGCAGCCTTGATGACTGCGGCGCCGGGCTGCACGCTTACTTCCCGACCGTGGCCAGTTCGGCGCGCATGGCGTCGATCACGGCCTTGTAGTCGGGCTTGCCGAAGATGGCCGAGCCGGCAACGAAGGTGTCGGCGCCGGCAGCCGCGGCGGCGGCGATGTTCTCGGCCTTGATGCCGCCATCGACTTCGAGCATGATGTCGCGGCCCGATTCGTCGATCATGCGGCGCGCGATCGCGATCTTCTTGAGCGCTTCCGGAATGAAGGACTGGCCGCCGAAGCCCGGGTTCACCGACATGATGAGGATCATGTCGATCTTGTCCATGACGTGCTCGAGGTAGTGCATCGGCGTGGCCGGGTTGAACACCAGGCCGGCCTTGCAGCCGTGGTCGCGGATCAGCTGCAGGGTGCGGTCGATGTGTTCCGACGCTTCCGGGTGGAAGGTGATGATGTTGGCGCCGGCTTTCGCGAAGTCGGGGATGATGCGGTCGACCGGTTTCACCATCAGGTGGACGTCGATCGGCACCTGCACGTGCGGACGGATCGCCTGGCAGACCAGCGGGCCGATCGTCAGGTTCGGCACGTAATGGTTGTCCATCACGTCGAAGTGGATGATGTCGGCGCCGGCGTCGACGACGTTGCGGACTTCCTCGCCCAGGCGGGCGAAGTCGGCGGACAGGATGCTGGGAGCGATGCGGTAGGTGGTCATTGCGGTGACGGTGAGGTGGTCAAGAATCCGGCTATTTTACGCCGAGCTTGATGCGGCTTGCGCGAACGGGCTTTTTACGGGCGCTGTATGATTGTCGTTTTGCGCACATTCGGCCGCCGTCCGGGCCGCATCATTCGCGCAGGCAACTAAGCCGCAGCCAGGCAGAATAACCAGAAGAGGAAGCCCATGTCCGCCTACGATTTCACCGTTACCATCCGGACCCAGCACCTGCCGGAGCAATCCAATCCGGAGCGCGACAACTATGTGTTTTCCTATACGATCACGATACGCAATACCGGCAGCGTGCCGGCCCAGCTGATTTCGCGCCACTGGGTGATCACCGACGCCAACAACCGCGTGCAGGAAGTGAAGGGCCTGGGCGTGGTCGGGCACCAGCCGCTGCTGAAACCCGGCGAGCAGTTCGAATACACCAGCGGCACCCAGCTCGCCACGCCCCAGGGTTCGATGCGCGGCGAGTATTTCTGCGTGGCCGAGGACGGTCACCGCTTCGAAGTGGCGATTCCGGAATTCGTGCTGTCGCTGCCGCGCAGCCTGCACTGACCGGCGTGGCGGCTAAGCGTCGGGATCGTGGCGGGCCGGCTCCTTGCGCTCTTCGCGTAGCGGACGCTTGCGCTCTTCCGGGCGGCCCGAGAACATGGTCCACCAGACGATAAACACGAGCAGGAACAAGGCCACGCCCGCTTCCAGCATCAAGATCCACATAGACTGTCCTTATGCAATCGATACGCCGCAGTGTACCCGCTTCCTTCGCCCTCGTCGCCCTCCTGCTGGCCGCCTGCGGCACGCCGCCCCAGGCGCCGCAGCCGCAGCCGCAGCCGAAGCCGCAGCCATCCACGCAGCCTGACGTCGTGATGCCGCCGCCGGTCGGCCCGGTGGCCATTCCCGCCCCGACGCCCGCGCCACCAGTACCGCCGATGACCCCGGTCAGCTTCGACGCGCTGCCCGGCTGGCAGCAGGACGACCTGCGCCAGGCCTGGCCTGCCTTCCTGGCCTCCTGCCGCGTGCTGGCGAAGAAGGCCGAGTGGAAAACGCCCTGCGGCGCCGCCGGCGGTGTCGATGCGCAGGACGGCAACGCGATCCGCCGCTATTTCGAGGCGTATTTCGTGCCGAACCAGATGCGCGCGCCCGATGGCGCCGACACCGGCCTGATTACCGGCTACTACGAACCGATGCTGAGCGGCTCGCGCAAGCGCGGCGGCACTTTCCAGACCCCGCTCTACCGCGTGCCGGACGACCTGGTCACGGTCGACCTGGCGGGCGTCTATCCCAGCCTGAAGAACATGCGCCTGCGCGGCCGCCTGGTCGGCAAGACCGTGGTGCCGTATTCCACCCGCGCCGAGATCGAACGTGCGCCGCTGAGCGGCAAGGAGCTGGTCTGGGTCGACGATCCGGTCGAGGCCTTCTTCCTCGAGGTGCAGGGTTCGGGCCGCGTGCGCATCGCCGAGACCGGCGAGACCGTGCGCATTGCGTTCGCCGACCAGAACGGCCACCCGTACAAGGTGATCGGGCGCTGGCTGGTGGAGCAGGGCGAGTTGCCGGCCGGCGGCGTCTCGGCGCAGAGCATCAAGGCGTGGATCGCGGCGAATCCGGCGCGGCGCCAGGAATTATTGAATGTGAACCCGAGCTACATCTTCTTCCGCGAAGAGCGGCTGCCCGATCCCTCGGTCGGTCCGAAAGGCGCGCTCGGCGTGCCCCTGACGCCGGCGCGCTCGGTGGCGGTCGATCCTTCGTTCGTGCCGCTGGGCGCGCCGCTGTTCCTGTCGACGACCCATCCGGCCGACGGCGCACCGGTGCAGCGCCTGATGCTGGCGCAGGACACCGGCGGCGCGATCCGCGGGCCGGTGCGGGCGGATTTCTTCTTCGGCTTCGGCGGCGATGCGGCGGGCTATGCGGGGCGCATGAAGCAGAGCGGGTCGGTGTGGGTGTTGCTGCCGAAGTAAGCAGATCGCATTGCACGGCTGTTCAATTTCGGCTAAGTTGGCGGTGCTTTTCAGCCCCGTTCTCGGTCGGGCCATCCTGGCCACGCAGGCGCTTCAGCCGGCACACCTGATTGGACACATCATGCGCGCAGCATCGTTCGTCACCCTCGTATTTGCCGCCACCCTTGCCGGCACCCTGACGGCGCCGGCATCGGCCGAGATGAATCTCACGGCATCCGAAGCCAGCGCCCTGAGCGCCGTCATCGTCGTTGCCTCGCCGTTCATCCTGTCCCACCAGGGCGGGAAAAAGCTGTCCCAGGCGGCGTCCGGCGGCCTCGAGGGCCAGAAGCGCTGGCGCGTCGCCGCGCTGCGCCCGCAAGGCGACAAGACCGCCGTCGCACTGCGCAGCG
This sequence comes from Massilia haematophila, assembly GCF_042647645.1. Taxonomy (NCBI): domain Bacteria; kingdom Pseudomonadati; phylum Pseudomonadota; class Betaproteobacteria; order Burkholderiales; family Oxalobacteraceae; genus Massilia; species Massilia haematophila. Next base: position 4,938,028 of record NZ_JBHRVV010000001.1, read on the forward strand.
AAGACCAGACCATGCAGATCGACACCATGGTGGCGACGAAAACCGCGCGTTCGCAGGGGCTCAAGGTCGATGACGAGCTCGGCATCGAGCCGATCGGCAGGAGCGGTTACACGCTCAAGAAGGGCGCCACGACGATCGGCGTGATGACCCCACCGGACAGCGGCCTGCTGCACTCGAAAGCGCGCGGCTGAGCGTGCGCCGGACCCTGCTCGCGGTGGCGCTGGCCCTGGCGGCCGGCGCCGCCGCTGCCGGCAGGCCTTGCGACGCGCCGGAACCCGCGCCCGACATGGCGCGCCTGGGCTTGCAGATGGCCGACGCCACCCGCGCCGCACTCGAGCAGATCGACGACGAGGTCGTCCTGATCGCCCGCGCCGGGCAAGACCTGTCGAGATACGGGCTGACCTATTCGCACCTGGCATTCGCGCTGCGCGAGCATCCGGCGGGCGCCTGGTCGGTCGTCCACAAGCTCAATGCCTGCGGCACCGCCTCGTCGGCCCTGTACGACGAAGGCCTGCTCAACTTCTTTGCCGATTCTCCGTTCCGCTACCAGGCCGGCATCTGGCGCCTGGCGCCCGATGCGCAGGCGCGCCTGAAGAAAGCCTTGCTGGGCAAGAAGGCCAGCGATTACCACGAGCCTCGTTACAGCTTGGTGGCCTATCCGTTCAGCACCCAGTACCAGAATTCGAACGGCTGGGTGCTGGAGTTGCTGGCCTTCGCCGTCGCGCCCGAGGACGAGGCGAATACCCGCGTCAGCGCGCAAGCCTGGCTGAAGGCACACGGCTATGTGCCGACCCAGCTGGAACTTGGCACGCTGACCCGGCTCGGCGCGCGTGTCACCAAGGCGAATGTCGCCTTCGACGACCATCCCTCCGAGCTGCGCTGGCGCGGGCATATCCAGACCGTCACGGTCGATTCGGTCGTGACCTGGCTGCGGACCCTGCCGAATGGCTGCCAGGCCATGGGTTGTCCGGAGACGCGGCTAACGCTGCCGCCCTGATCCTCGCCCTAAGCTTTTACATCGCGCAGGCGGGTGCCGGCGACAGCGCCCAAGGCCAGCACGACCGCCCCCGTCGCCACGCACACCAGCCCGATGCGCACGCCGAAGCGCTCGGCCAGCGCACCGGCCAGCAGCGCACCCAGCGGCGCCATGGCCACCGTCAGCGAGCGCATGGTCGCCACCATCCTTCCCAGCACGGCGTCGGGCGTGACCCGCTGGCGCATGGCGATGTAAGGCACGAAGAACAGGGTCGCGCCGCAGTCGAGCAGGAACACCACCAGGCCGTAGGCGATGGCACTGAGATTCGCGCTATCCAGCAGCCGCACCGGAACCGCCGGCATCAGGGCGAAGCCGAGCGCCGAGACGCACAGGCCGGCCAGGATCGCGCGGCCGGTGCCGTGCCGGGGCGACAGCGGCTTCACCAGCAGCGAGCCGGCCAGGATGCCGACGCCGCCCAGCATCTGCGCCGTGCCCATCACGCCCGGCGTCATGCCGAGCACACGGGTGGCGAACAGCACGTGCAGGGCCATGTAGTCATAAAAGAGCAGGTGCCAGAAGGCGGAAGTCCAGGCCAGGGTGCGCAGCAGGCGGTGGTTCCACACGAAAGCCAGGCCTTCGCGGATCTCGTGCAGCGGATGCGTGGTCGAGCGCGGCGGCTGGGGTTCGCGCGCGCGGATGCGGCGCAGGTTCGACAGCGAGAGCGCGAAGCCGCCGACCGTGCACAGGATGGCGAACGGCGCCCCCAGCAATTGCACCAGGCCGCCCGCCATGCCGGGGCCGACCAGGCGCGCCGCCGATTCGGTCGAGGCGAACTTCGCCTGGGCGTCGACCAGCCCTTCGCGTCCGACGACAAAGGTCAGGAACACCTGCTCGGCGCTGCCGCCGACCGTGTAGCCGGTGCCGAGCACGAAGCCGACCGCGTACAGCCAGTGGATCGAGAGGGCATCGAGCCACCAGGCCAGCGGCACGCTCGCCAGTGCGGTGGCTACCATGGCGTCGCTGCACATCATGATGGGCAGGCGGCGGCAGCGGTCGAGCAGCACGCCCGACGGTAGCCCGAACAGCAGGAAGGGCAGGGATTCGAGCGCGGCCAGGATGCCCATCTGGCTTGGGGTCGCATGCATCAGGAGGACGGCGCAGATCGGCAGCGCGAGCAGGGTGATCTGCGCGCCGAAATGGGTCAGCGCGCTGCTGAGCCAGAGGCGGCGGAAGTCGGGCTTGGCCAGCAGCCCGTCGCCGCGCAGGCTGTGCAGGACGTTGCGTACTCTGTTGATGATGAACTCGCGCAAGATATTGCTGAACGAGCAATGATACCGTCCTTTTTGGACTGCAGAGGCGCTACAATCGCGGCCATACCGTCAACTTGAGAGGGGTGTCCCATGGAATACGCAGACCTGCTGATCGAAAACCACGGCAAGGTGGTTGTCATCCGCTTGAACCGTCCAAAGGCGATGAATGCGCTGAACGACAACATGATGAACGAGCTGGGCCACGCCCTGTACCAGTTCGACGCCGATCCAGCGGTCAACGTCATCGTCCTGACCGGCAGCGAGAAGGTATTCGCGGCCGGCGCCGACATCGCCGCCATGGCGAATTACACCTATGCCGACACCTACCCGGGCAACTACATCGGCCGCAACTGGGAGCACATCCTGAACGTGCGCAAGCCCGTGGTCGGCGTCGTCGCCGGCTACGCCCTGGGCGGCGGCTGCGAACTGGCGATGATGTGCGACCTCCTGATCGCCGCCGACAGCGCCAAGTTCGGCCAGCCGGAGATCAAGGTTGGCGTCACCCCGGGCGCCGGCGGCACCCAGCGCCTGCCGCGCGCGATCGGCAAGTCGAAGGCAATGGACATGCTGCTCACGGCCCGCATGATCGATGCGGCCGAAGCGGAGCGCACCGGCCTGGTGTCGCGCGTGTTCCCGGCCGAGAAATTGATGGAAGAGGCGCTGGCGGTGGCCAACACCATCGCCGAGATGCCGGTGTCGGTCGCGATGGCGATCAAGGACTCGGTCAACCGCGCCTACGAGACCACGCTGACCGAAGGCGTGCGTTACGAGCGCCGCTTCTTCCACGCCGCCTTCGGCACGCCTGCCCAGAAAGAAGGCATGTCGGCCTTCCTCGAGAAGCGCAAGGCGAACTTCGAAGGCATGTAAGATGCGCGCGCCGGCGGTCCGGATAGGAGCGGCAGCGCTGGTCGTCGCCGCGACGGCGACCTATGGCTGCACCTCGCTGCCGCCGTTGGGCCAGCGTACCGCTACCGTGGCGCTGGCCGACACCGCCGATACGCCGCTGGGACAGGCGATCGCGCCGCTGGCGGCCGAACATCCCGGCCTGGCCGGGGTCTATCCGCTGTCCGACGGCCGCGATGCGTTCGCGGCGCGCGTCTTGCTGGCCCGCGCCGCCGAGCGCAGTCTCGACGTTCAATACTATATATGGCGCAACGATCTCACCGGCACGCTGATGCTGGACGCCTTGCGCAGCGCCGCGGCGCGTGGCGTGCGGGTGCGTCTCCTGCTCGACGATAACAACACCGCCGGGCTCGACCCGGTGCTGGCCGCCTTTGCCCGCGAGCCGAATGTCGAGGTGCGACTGTTCAATCCTTTCGGTAACCGGCGCTGGCGCAGCATCGGCTACCTGACCGACTTCAGCCGCCTGAACCGGCGCATGCACAACAAGTCCTTCACGGCGGATAACCAGGCCAGCATCGTCGGCGGACGCAATATCGGCGACGAATACTTCGGCGTGGCCGGCGACATGCTGTTCGTCGACCTCGACGTGATGGCGGTCGGGCCGGTGGTGCAGCAGGTGTCGCAGGACTTCGATCGCTACTGGAACAGCGCCTCGGCCTACCCGGTCGCCACCCTGGTCGATCCTGCCGATGCGGAGCCGGCTGGCGCGCTGGCGCAGCGTGCCGCCGCCTTGAGCCGCCGGCCCGAGGCGCAGCGCTACCTGGAGGCGATCCGCACCTCGCCTTTTTTCGAACAGCTGGCGCAGCGTCGCCTGCCGCTGGAGTGGAGCACGACGCGCCTGGTCAGCGACGATCCGGCCAAGGTGCTGGGCAAGGCCGGGCGGGAGACGCGCATGGCCGTCCATCTCGCCAAGCTGCTGGGCGAGCCGACGCGCCAGCTCGATCTCGTGTCGCCGTATTTCGTTCCCAGCAAGGAGGTCGCCCAGGTGCTGGAAGATATCGCCCGCCGCGGAGCGCGGGTGCGCATCCTGACCAACTCGCTGGAGGCCACCGACGTCGCGGCGGTGCATGCCGGTTACGCCAAGTGGCGGCACGACCTGCTCAAGGCGGGCGTCTCCCTGTTCGAGCTGCGCCGCAGCTGGGGCGCGGAACTGCCCGAGACCGGGCGTGCCAGCTTCGGCAGCTCGGCATCGAGCCTGCATGCGAAGACCATCGGCGTCGATGGACGCAGCGTTTTCGTCGGGTCCTTCAATATGGACCGGCGGTCGATCGACCTGAATACCGA
>NZ_JBHRVV010000001.1:4947500-4952500 GCF_042647645.1 Massilia haematophila
TCATCACATCCTGGGGCTGTAGCCGGTCCCAAGGGTATGGCTGTTCGCCATTTAAAGTGGTACGTGAGCTGGGTTTAAAACGTCGTGAGACAGTTTGGTCCCTATCTGCCGTGGGCGTTGGAAATTTGAAGGGGGCTGCTCCTAGTACGAGAGGACCGGAGTGGACGAACCTCTGGTGTACCGGTTGTCACGCCAGTGGCATTGCCGGGTAGCTAAGTTCGGAAGAGATAACCGCTGAAAGCATCTAAGCGGGAAACTTGCCTTAAGATGAGATTTCCCGGAGCCTTGAGCTCCTTGAAGGGTCGTTCGAGACCAGGACGTTGATAGGCTGGGTGTGGAAGTGCAGTAATGCATTAAGCTAACCAGTACTAATTGCCCGTACGGCTTGTCCCTATAACCTTAGCAGGTATAGTCAGGAATACAGCGCTGTTTGTTGATACAGGCTACCCATACTTCTTCCAGATTCAGAGTGGCGCTCACATGAGTGAGCGAAACTCGTACAAGTCATGCCTGATGACCATAGCAAGTCGGTCCCACCCCTTCCCATCCCGAACAGGACCGTGAAACGACTTTGCGCCGATGATAGTGCTGCAACCAGTGTGAAAGTAGGTTATCGTCAGGCTAGTTAATAAGTAGTAAGCAAAAACCCCGTCGAGTTATTACTCGGCGGGGTTTTTTGTTTTGGATCTCGGATTTTCCCCAGTCTCCCTTCTTTCCATGTCGCCGGCATTCGACCGGTGAGACCGCGTGGGCTCGAGAGCCCACCCTACTGTTGCATCGGCTTGCTCCAAACTGGTACAGCCTGTACCAGAACGCGACGACCTGGCTTTCGTCGAATCGCACCGTTTCCTCTGGATCCTCTGGCAAACGCGCTGGCACGGCGCTTGCACGACGGTGATGTGCTCGCAAAAGCACGCCGGCGCTGCGCCGGTCAACAACACCAACCAGAGAAAGAGGACGACATGAATCTCGCGGACATCAGCAAACTCGGCGTCGCCAATCCCTTCCGCCAGCGCTACGACAACTACATCGGCGGCCGCTTCGTGGCGCCGGTCAAGGGCGAATACTTTGCCAACGTCACCCCGATCACTGGGCAGCCCTTCTGCGAGGTCGCGCGCTCGACGGCCGAGGACATCGAACTGGCCCTGGACGCTGCCCACGCCGCCAAGGATGCCTGGGGCAAGACCTCGCCCGCGGAGCGCGCCAATATCCTGAACCGCATCGCCGACCGCATGGAGCAGAACATCAAGATGCTCGCGACGGCGGAAACCGTCGACAACGGCAAGCCGATCCGCGAAACGATGGCAGCCGACCTGCCACTGGCGATCGACCATTTCCGTTACTTCGCCAGCTGCATCCGCACCCAGGAAGGCGCGATCTCGACCATCGACCACGAGACCTATGCCTACCATTTCCATGAGCCGCTCGGCGTGGTCGGCCAGATCATTCCGTGGAACTTCCCGATCCTGATGGCGGTCTGGAAGCTCGCGCCCGCCCTGGCCGCTGGCAACTGCGTCGTCCTGAAACCGGCGGAGCAAACCCCGGCCTCGATTATGGTGCTCATCGAGCTGATCGGCGACCTGCTGCCCGAGGGCGTGCTCAACGTCGTCAACGGTTTTGGCCTCGAAGCCGGCAAACCGCTCGCCTCCAGCAAGCGCATCGCCAAGATCGCCTTCACTGGTGAAACCGGCACCGGCCGCCTGATCATGCAGTACGCCGCCCAGAACCTGATTCCGGTCACCCTCGAGCTGGGCGGCAAGTCGCCGAACATTTTCTTCGCGGATGTGATGGATGCCGACGACGAGTTCTTCGACAAGTGCCTGGAAGGTTTTGCCATGTTCGCGTTGAACCAGGGCGAAGTCTGCACCTGCCCGTCGCGCGTGTTGATCCAGGAGTCGATCTACGAACGTTTCATCGAGCGCGCGCTCGATCGCGTGGCGAAGATCAAGGCCGGCAATCCGCTCGACGAATCGACCATGATCGGCGCCCAGGCTTCGCAGGAACAGCTGGAAAAGATCCTGTCCTACCTCGACATCGGCCGCCAGGAAGGCGCGCAAGTGCTCGCCGGCGGCGAACGCGCCAGCCACGATGGCGACCTGGCCAGCGGCTACTACGTGCGCCCGACCGTGTTCAAGGGCGAGAACAACATGCGCATCTTCCAGGAAGAAATCTTCGGTCCCGTGGTCTCGGTAACGACCTTCAAGGACGAAGCCGACGCGCTGCGCATCGCCAACGATACCTTGTACGGTCTCGGCGCCGGCCTCTGGACGCGCGACGGCAGCCGCGCCTTCCGTGTCGGCCGCGCCATCCAGGCTGGGCGCGTGTGGACCAACTGCTACCACCTGTATCCGGCGCATGCCGCGTTCGGCGGGTACAAGCAGTCGGGCATCGGCCGCGAGAATCACAAGATGATGCTCGACCACTATCAGCAGACCAAGAACCTCCTGGTCAGCTACAGCCCGAAAGCGCTGGGCTTCTTCTGAAGTGACGTCAGGAAGGGAAGGCGCCATGCGGCGCCTCCCTCCGCCGAGGAGCCATCATGACCAAGACGGTCGAACGCGTTACCGCGACACCCGCGGCACTGGCTTTCATCGACGAACTACGCCGGCGCCACGGACCCCTGATGTTTTTCCAGTCCGGCGGCTGCTGCGACGGCAGCGCGCCGATGTGCTGGGCGGATGGCGAGTTTCAATTGGGCGACAGCGATGTCTGCCTGGGAGAACTCGACGGCACTCCCTTCTATATCGGCAGCGAGCAGTTCGCCTATTGGGAGCATACCCAGCTGATCATCGATGTCGTCGCCGGCAACGGCGGCATGTTCTCGCTCGATAACGGCACCGGGCGCCGCTTCCTGACGCGGTCGCGCCTGTTCAGCGACGCCGAGTGTGCACTGCTGCGGTCACGGCCGCCGCGCCGGCACGGCGACGCCGTCCCCTGATCAGGGCCACGCACCGGTTCAGCGGGCGCATTGTTTCAGGTGCGGCAGCTTGCGATAGAAAGTATTGCGTGATACGCCAAGGGCTCGCGCTGCGGCGGAGACATTACCCTGGTTGGCTGCGAGCGCCTGCAGCATTGCCGCCCGCTCCACCTCGCCCAGCCTGATACCTGCCGGGTGCGCCTGCGGCGCGGCTGGCTCCGGCGGCGCCTCGTCCATTCCGGCGAGCTCCTCCAGGAAGTCGTCGGGCAGATGCTGTACCTGGATCTGCGCGCCGTTTCCCGCCATGATCGCCGCCGTGCGCAGCAGACTGGCGAGCTGCCGCAGGTTGCCGGGCCAGCGATGCTGGCGGAACAGCCGTAGTACTTCTGGCGACACACTGCAGCCCGCGTCCGGGTTCCCAGCCGCCAGGAGCTTGTTCGTCACCGTCTCGAGGTCGCTACGCTCGCGCAGCGGCGGTAGCTTGACGACCAGCCCGTTGAGTCGGTAATACAGGTCTTCGCGGAATAACCCGGCGGCGATGCGCTGACGCAGGTCGTGATTGCTTGCGCAGACCAGCTGCAGGTCGACCGGCACCGGCCGTCCCCCCAGCGGCGTGACGACGCGCTCCTGTAGTACGCGCAGCAGGCGGGCCTGCAGCGGCAAGGGCATGTCGCCGATCTCGTCAAGGAAGAGGGTGCCACCATGCGCCTGCTGGATATGGCCGACCGAACCTTTCTTGCGTGCGCCGGTGAAGGCGCCTTCCTCATAGCCGAACAGCTCGGACTCGATCAACGTGTCCGGGATCGCCGCGCAGTTGACCGCTACGAAAGCCGCATCCGCACGGGGCGAATCGGCGTGGATCGCGCGGGCCAGCAATTCCTTGCCGGTGCCGGTCTCGCCGGTAACCAGGATAGGCACGTCGCGGCCCAGTACCTTGGCGACCTTGTCGAGCACGCGCGCGAGTGTCTGGTCCCCGGTGTCCAGCTGGCGCAGACGCGAAACCCGATCAGGTGCCGCTTTCGCGTGCCGCTGACCCGCTGCCGCCTCGGCGGCCAAGACCTGCGTGCCGCGAGCGAGTCGCAGTTCAGCACGGGCGCGCACCCGCATGCCGCCATGCATGCGCAAGTCGAGCAAGCCAGGAGCCGCCGCGCGGTAGTGGTCGTACAGCGCGGACAGGGGCAGGTCGAACAGCGAGCTGAAGGTATGCGCTCGCAGGGCCGGGATGGGCAGGCCGAATTGCGACAACGCCGCCCGATTGGCCGAGAGAAAGCGTCCACCCGGCGTGAACGAGGCAATGCCTTCCATCAGCGTGCCGATGAATTCCGGGCGCGTATGGAAGTGCAGGGTGATCGCGTCGTCGAAAGCGGCGGTGAACAGCTGGTTCTCCACCATCAGCGCCGACATGCGCACCAGGGCCATGGTGTGCTGGTGGAAGCCGCGGCGGTCGCCGCTCACATCGAGCACCCCGGCCAGATGACCCCGATGATCGAGTATGGGCGCCGCCGAGCAGGTAAGGAAGTGGTTCGCCGCGAGGAAATGCTGATCCGCGTGCACCATGGCCGGCGCCTGTTCGGCGATCGCGGTGCCGATTGCATTGGTGCCCTTGCTCGCCTCGGACCAGGTCACGCCTGGCGTCAAGGCGACGCGGCTGGCTTTCTCGAGGAAGTCGGCGTCGCCGAGCGCATGCACGATGGCGCCCTCGGCATCGGTCAGCAGGACCATGTGCTGGGTGTTGGCGATCTGCTGGTACAGGGTTTCCATGACGGGAAGTGCATGGTCGACCAACCGGCGATTCCCGTCGAGCAAGGAAGACAGGTCGGCCCGGCAGAGCGGACTGAAGTCCGGCCGGGCATCCGGGGTCAAGCCATATTGCTGGGAGCGACGGTGCGAAGTGCCGATCATGGCGGTCATATCCGGCATTCGCGCCGAGCCGTCGCGCAAGGGCGTAGCGTGGCAATACGTCATTCCATGTCTCCTGGTTGGCCCTGTGTCGCGGCTCTGTCTGGTGGAAGTCGACTGCTGGCTAATGTAGCACTGCGCCGCGTGCAGGACAAACACTGAGTGCACGCACGACGGTGCGCCT
>NZ_JBHRVV010000001.1:4957500-5599411 GCF_042647645.1 Massilia haematophila
CATCCTGGGGCTGTAGCCGGTCCCAAGGGTATGGCTGTTCGCCATTTAAAGTGGTACGTGAGCTGGGTTTAAAACGTCGTGAGACAGTTTGGTCCCTATCTGCCGTGGGCGTTGGAAATTTGAAGGGGGCTGCTCCTAGTACGAGAGGACCGGAGTGGACGAACCTCTGGTGTACCGGTTGTCACGCCAGTGGCATTGCCGGGTAGCTAAGTTCGGAAGAGATAACCGCTGAAAGCATCTAAGCGGGAAACTTGCCTTAAGATGAGATTTCCCGGAGCCTTGAGCTCCTTGAAGGGTCGTTCGAGACCAGGACGTTGATAGGCTGGGTGTGGAAGTGCAGTAATGCATTAAGCTAACCAGTACTAATTGCCCGTACGGCTTGTCCCTATAACCTTAGCAGGTATAGTCGAGAATACAGCGCTGTTTGTTGATACACGCTACCCATACTTCTTCCAGATTCAGAGTGGCGCTCACATGAGTGAGCGAAACTCGTACAAGTCATGCCTGATGACCATAGCAAGTCGGTCCCACCCCTTCCCATCCCGAACAGGACCGTGAAACGACTTTGCGCCGATGATAGTGCTGCAACCAGTGTGAAAGTAGGTTATCGTCAGGCTAGTTATAAGAAAAACCCCGCAGAGTGATCTCTGCGGGGTTTTTTGCGTTTCAAGGGTCCGTTTATATCGGTTTTCCTTCTCTTCGCGCCGCGGACAGTCGACCGGTGAGACCGCGTGGACACAGGTGTCCACCCTACTGGGCAGAAGGCTGAACATCAGGTGAGACCGCGTGGGCTCGAGAGCCCACCCTACTGGGCAGAAGGCTGATCATCAGGTCAGACCGCGTGGGGACGAGTCCCCACCCTACAAGGGCGGCTTTCCAAGCTGGGCAAGCATTTGCCACCGTCGTGTTTCCCCCGATTACGAAACCTCGGGTGAACAAACGCCGCCCAGGTTCGTAGGACACTGGGATAACGCAACGGTTCCGTTACCAGCTGTTCCTGTTCAAAACCTGGCTCACTAAGCGTCGAGCCCATCAGAAAGCGAGCTGCAGCAGAGGAAGAGGCTGTGCAGTAAACATCCTTTTGCGGTTCTACTCCTCGAAACAACTTCCATTATTCTTTTGTCTAAATACCGCCAGGTCGCTTACATTGGACGTAGTGATGCCACGGACAATCAAGAATGGATTACCAACAGCTCGCAGCCCAACGCCGCAGCCATCCAGCCTGGCGCCTTCTCGCCGCCGACCACGCGCCGATGATCGCCAGCTTCCTGTACCGGAGCTTTAGCGCGCCGAACATTCGAACGTTCTCGCGTGACGAGCTCGTTACCCGGCTTGACGACCACCTCTTCCATCTGCACGACATGGCAGGCGAGCCGCTCTATTCGAAAAGCGCCGCCGCATATCTGGATGACTGGGCTGCCGACGATCGCGGCTGGCTACGAAAGTATTATCCGGAAGGCGAAGACCAGCCGCACTACGACCTGACATCGCCTGCCGAGGCCGCCATTGAATGGTTGAAGGGACTGGGCCAGCGCAGTTTCATTGGTACCGAGTCGCGCCTGATGACGGTATTCGGACTGCTCAAGCAGATCGTCGACGGCACCGAGCTGAATCCGCGTACACGCATTGCCGAGCTGCAGAAGCGCAAGGCCGATATCGATGCGGAGATTGCCCGGATCCGGGCCGGCCACGTCGAGCTGATGGAACCGGTGCAAGTGCGTGAACGCTTCCTGCAGATGGCTTCCACGGCGCGCGAGCTGCTGGCCGATTTTCGCGCCCTCGACCAGAACTTCCGCAGTCTCGACCGCGGTGTACGCGAACAGATCGCCACCTGGGATGGCGGTAAAGGCGAACTGCTGCAGCAGGTATTCGGCTGGCGCGACACGCTCACCGATTCCGACGAAGGCAAGAGCTTTCGTGCGTTCTGGGATTTGCTGATGTCGCCTGCGCGGCAGGACGAATTGAGCGGGCTGCTCGAACAGGTGATGGCGGTGCCTGCCGTGCGTGAACTGGCGCCGGACAGCCGGCTGCGGCGCATCCATTACGACTGGCTCGAAGCCGGGGAGCTGACCCAGCGCACCGTCGCGCGCTTGTCCGAGCAGCTGCGGCGCTACCTCGACGACCAGGCCTGGCTCGAGAATCGGCGCATCATGGAGCTGATCCGCAACGTCGAGCAGAAAGCGCTGGCCCTGCGCGGCCGGATTCCCGACCAGGGCTTGGGCGCCATCGACGAGCCCGGGCCGGAAATCACGTTGCCGATGGAGCGCCTGATCTACACGCCGCCTTTCAAGGCGGCGATCCGCGAGGTGGCGATCGATGAGTCGGAGGCGCCGATCGCGAGCGATGCTTTGTTCGACCAGGTGTACGTCGACCAGGCGCGCCTATTGGCGGCGGTCCGGCGCGCCCTGCAGACCCGCCGCCAGATTTCGCTGGCGTCCCTGGTCGGCGAGGCGCCGATCGAGCAGGGCCTGGCCGAACTGGCCACCTATCTGAAGCTGGCGAGCGAGGACCCGGCCGCCGTCATCGACGACGAGCGTACCGAGCAGGTCGACTGGGTCGACGGCGACGGTTGCCGTCGACGCGCGACCGTGCCGCTGGTGGTGTTTGCCGTGAAGGAGCATGGCAATGAATGAACGAGAGCGAATGAACGACGACGATCAACTGGGACCCATCCTCATCGCCCTGTTCCAGGGTGTCTTGTACCGCGAAGCCGGCGCGGCGCCGTGGCAGGCGCTGCTCGACCTGCAGGCGCGCGTGCGCGACTACGCCGCCGTGATCGGCCTCGAACTGATCCTCGACGAAGCCGAGGGCTATGCCTACCTGCGCCAGCGCGCGCAGGCGCCCGATGCGCCGGCACTGCCGCGCCTGGTGCAGCGCCGGCCGCTCAGTTTTCCCGTCAGCCTGCTGCTGGTCCTGCTGCGCAAGAAGCTGGCCGAGTTCGACGCCACAGGCGGCGAGACGCGCCTGGTCGTCAGCCGCGACGACATCGTTAACCACATGCGCCTGTTCCTGCCCGATACCGCGAACGAGGCGCGTCTGTTCGACCGCATGGAAACGCATCTGAACAAGGTGGTCGAGCTGGGCTTCCTGCGCCGCCTGCGCGGTCAAGGAGAGCAATACGAAGTCAGGCGCATCCTGAAGGCGTTCGTGGATGCGCAGTGGCTCGACGATTTCGCCGCGCGCCTGGACGGCTATGCGCAACATGCCGCGGCGATCGACGACGGGGAGGGCGCATGAATACGCCATCGGATGCGGCTCCCGGCATGTTCACGCCGGACGGGCAAACCGAACTGCCGCTGGACGCCGGTGCAAGCGGCGCTCAGGCGCCGCAGCCCGAGCCTGCCGCCACGGCCGAACGCGCCGGTTTCCGCCTGCACCGCTTCGAGGCCTACAACTGGGGTACCTTCCACGGGCGCGTATGGCGCCTGCACCCGGGCGGCGATAACATGCTGCTGACCGGCGACATCGGCTCGGGCAAGTCGACCCTGGTCGACGCCCTGACCACCTTGCTGGTCCCGGCCAACAAGATCGCCTACAACAAGGCGGCAGGCGCCGACGCCCGCGAGCGCAGCTTGCGCACCTATGTGCTTGGCCACTACAAGTCGGAACGCGGCGACACGGGGGCCAATGCACGTGCGGTAGCGCTGCGCGACGAGCACAGCTATTCGGTCCTGCTTGGCGAATTCCAGAACGAGGGCTTCGCGCAGACGGTCACGCTGGCCCAGGTATTCTGGTTGAAGGATCCGCGCGGCCAGCCCGAGCGTTTCTACGTCGTCGCCGACGCCGCCCTCGCGATCCAGGAACACTTTACTGGTTTTGGCAGCGACATCGCGCAGTTGAAAAAGCGCCTGCGCGCGATTGCCGGCGTCACCCTGCACGACAGCTTTCCTCCTTATGGCGCCGAGTTCCGGCGCCGCTTCGGTATAGCTTCGGAGCAGGCGATGGACTTGTTCCACCAGACCGTGTCGATGAAATCGGTCGGCAACCTGACCGAGTTCGTGCGCGAGCACATGCTCGAACCTTTCCCGGTCCAGCCGCGCATCGATGCCCTGATCAGCCACTTCGACGATTTGAACCGCGCCCATGAGTCGGTACTCAAGGCCAAGGCGCAAATCGAGCACCTGTTGCCGCTGACGGATAACTGCGAGCGGCATGCCGCGCTGGTAAGCGAGGTAACAGGACTGCGCGGCTGCCGCGATGCGCTGCGTCCGTGGTTTGCGGGACTGAAGGGCGAACTGCTCGACAAGCGCATCGTGCACCTGGAGGCGGACGAGGGGAAGGCGAGCGCCAGGCTGGCCCAGCTCGATCAGCTGCGGCGCAGCCAGCTGCACAGCCGCGACGAACTGACGCTCGCCATCGCCGCCAATGGCGGCCACCGCATCGAGCAGATCAGGAACGAGATCGGGCGTCTCGATGCGCTGCGCCAGGAGAGGAGCATGCGCGCGGAGCAGTATGACTTCATTGCGTCCGCCCTGTCGCTGCCCGGGGCATTCGATGCCGGCACGTTCGAGGCCAACCGCCGCGCCATCGAACAGGGCCAGGCCGGTTGCATCGTCCGACGCGACGAGCGCAGCAATCGCCTGACGGAGGCGGGCGTGACGATCCGCGAATTGCGCGGACTGCATGGCGAGCTGACCGGCGAACTCGAGTCGCTGCGCCAGCGCCGCTCGAACATTCCGCGTCAGATGCTGGCAGTGCGCGAGGCTTTGTGCGACACGCTGGCGATCGCGCCCGACGCGCTGCCGTTCATCGGCGAACTGATCCAGGTGCGCGAGGAAGACGCGGCCTGGGAGGGCGCGGCCGAGCGCCTGCTGCATGCCTTCGGCCTGTCGCTGCTGGTGCCGGAGACGCATTATGCGCAAGTGGCCGCATGGGCCGAGCGCACCCATCTCGGGGCGCGCCTGGTGTATTTCCGGGTGCGTCCGAACGTGGCGGCCGAAGCGCAGGCGCTGCATCCGCGCTCGCTGGTGCGCAAGCTGGCGGTCTCGCCGGCGTCGCCTTTCTATGCCTGGATCGACAACGAACTGGCGCGCCGCTTCGATTACGCCTGCTGCGACAGCATGGACCAGTTCCGCCGCGAGGGCCGCGCCATTACCAGCAACGGCCAGATGAAGTCGGGCGGCGAGCGCCACGAAAAGGACGACCGCCACCGCATCGACGACAGGACGCGCTATGTACTGGGCTGGAGCAACGAGGCAAAGATCGCTGCGCTGGCCAAGCAGGAGCGCGACCTGTCGACGCGCATACTGGCCCAGGCCGAGCAGGTACGCACGCTCAAGCGTGAAGTGGACGAAGCGAACGCCTTGCACGGGTTGTGGCAGAGGCTGGGCGTGTACGCGAATTTCGCCGAGCTGGATTGGAAGCCGCTGGTCAGCGAGGTCGAGCGTCTCGCCGCCGAACAGCAGGCGCTGGCCGCGTCGTCCGACCTGCTGCGCACCCTGCAGCAGCAACTGCAGGAACTGCTTGCGGCGCAGGCGCAGGCCGAGGAGCAGCACCTGGCTGCGACCAGGCAGCAGGCGACCCTCGCCGAAAAGCTTGCGCAGGCACGCAGCCAGCGTGAGGAATGCCTGCAGCTTTCCTCCCTCATCGCACCCGCGGTGGCCGCAGCCGCCTTTCCGGCGCTGGCCGCGCTGCGCGGGGAAGCGCTGGGCGAGCACACGCTGACGGTCGAGTCCTGCGACAGCCGCGAACGCGAGATGCGCGAGTTCCTGCAGGCGCGGATCGACGCCGAAGGCAAGCGAATCGAACGCCTGCGCGACCAGATCATATCGGCCATGCAGGATTACGTGCGCACCTGGCCGCTCGACGCGCGCGAAGTCGACGTCTCCATCGATGCGGCGGGCGAATTCAGGCGCATGCTCGAGGCGCTCCAGGCCGACGACCTGCCGCGCTTCGCCGGACGCTTCAAGGCGCTCCTCAACGAGAACACCATCCGCGAGATCGCCGGCTTTCAGTCACAGCTCAAGCGCGAGCGCGAGACCATCCGCGAGCGCATCGATACCATCAACGCCTCGCTGCACGCGATCGACTACAATCCGGACCGCTACATCGCGCTGGAGGCCGAGCCCAGCCTGGACGCCGACCTGCGCGACTTCCAGCAGGACCTGCGCAGCTGTACCGAGGGCGCGCTGACCGGTTCCGCCGACGAGGAATACACGGAGGCGAAGTTCCTGCAGGTGCGCCGCATCATCGAGCGCTTCCGCGGGCGCGAGGGCAGCGCCGAGATGGACCGGCGCTGGACCCGCAAGGTGACCGACGTGCGCAACTGGTTCGTCTTTTCGGCTTCCGAACGCTGGCGCGAAGACGATCGCGAGCACGAGCACTATACGGATGCGGGCGGCAAGTCGGGCGGCCAGAAGGAAAAGCTGGCGTATACCGTCCTGGCGGCGAGCCTGGCCTACCAGTTCGGGCTCGAATGGGGCGCGGTGCGCTCGCGCTCGTTCCGCTTCGTGGTGATCGACGAAGCCTTCGGGCGCGGCTCGGACGAATCGGCGCGCTACGGCCTCGAACTGTTCCGCCGCATGAACCTGCAGCTGCTGATCGTCACGCCGCTTCAGAAGATACACATCATCGAGCCGTATGTCGCCGGCCTCGGTTTCGTGCACAGCGAAGAAGGGCGGCAGTCGATGCTGCGCTACCTGAGCATTGAAGAATACCGCGCAGAACGCAGCGCGCGCGGCGCATGACGGGTCGGCATATGGCGCAGTGGTCGACGCCGGCCGATATCGTCGCAACGGTGCGCAAGCTGTGGGACAGCGGCGCCCTGCTGGCGGCGCGCCTCGACCGCGCTGAGCTGTTTCCCTACGCGCAGCGCCTGCGCCAGCCCGGGGCGGCCGAGATGGGGGAGCAGTTCGAGGCGGTGCGCACCTGGATCGCCGCCCTGGTTGGCGAGAGCCGCGAACGCAAGGGGTATGGCTACGATCTGGTCTGGCGCGAGATCAATCACCGTCAGTTGGGGCGCAACAGCATTCCGGCCGCGGTATCGATTCCATCCGAAGCCGATGCCTTGCGCATGATCGGTCGCGGGGCCGAGGCACGTCGCTTCGACACCCTGGCCGGCGCGACGCTGGCGGCGTTTCCTTCGCTATCGCCATGGGTCCGCGCGCATCCGCTGGCGCTGCTCGAGCACGGGGACGGTTGGGCGCAAGTACTCGCCGTGCTGGACTGGTTCGTACGCCACCCGCGCCCGGGACTGTATCTGCGCCAGCTCGATATCGCCGGGGTCGACAGCAAATTCATCGAAGCGCGCAGGGGACTGCTGGCCGAGCTGCTCGACCAGGTGCTGCCGGCGGAGGCTGTCGTGGCGGCCGCGCTTGGCAGCAAGCAGTTCGAAGCGCGTTTTGGCCTGCTGAGCAAGCCGCCCATGATTCGCTTCCGTTTGCTCGATCCCGAGCACTTCATTGGCGGTTTGTCCGATCTCACCGTGCCGGTGGCGCAGTTCGCATCGCTGCAGAGCAGGGTGGAGCG
Organism: Massilia haematophila; assembly: GCF_042647645.1. Lineage (NCBI taxonomy): Bacteria > Pseudomonadati > Pseudomonadota > Betaproteobacteria > Burkholderiales > Oxalobacteraceae > Massilia > Massilia haematophila. The sequence continues at coordinate 4,964,968 of NZ_JBHRVV010000001.1, forward strand.
CGTGTTCGTGACCGAAAACGAAGTCAATGCCTTGGCATTCCCGCCTGTGCGCTCGGGGATGGTCGTCTTCGGCGGCGGTTATGGCATCGATCGCCTGGCCCAGGCTGAGTGGCTGCGCAACAGAGAACTGTTCTATTGGGGCGACATCGACACCCATGGTTTTGCCATTCTCGACCGCTTGCGCATGAACCTGCCGCACGCCCGCTCCATCTTGATGGATGAAGCAACCCTGCACGCGCATCGTCACCTGTGGGGAAAAGAGGACCCGGACAAACGCTTCCTTGCCGAACTGACGCGCTTGACCTCGGCCGAGAAAACGCTGTTTCTCGCGCTGCGCGACGATTGCCATGTCGAGCGCCTGCGGCTGGAGCAGGAACGCATCGGCTACACCTGGGCAGCGGATGCAATACGCGCGGCGTGAAGTGTGTGGCTGAATCGCCTCTTGCGCCAATGGATGAGCTTTGTTATAGTTCGGTCCCTCGCGAAAACGACAACGAAATCAAGTAGTTGAAGAGTTCACGAAGGCCGCGACAAAACGCGGTGCTGTAAAAAAGAAGTTGACGAATATCGCGAAACACTGCATAATCTCACTTCTCTGCTGCTGACGAACAAAACGATTCGCAAGCGCCGCGAGGCGGTACAGAACAACGGTTCTTTAACAATTAACAGTCGATAAGTGTGGGCGTTTGATGTAGGTGCCGCTGACTTCGGTCAGTGATTACTTAAAATATCAAATGCTCGCACAAAGTATTAAGCGTTGTCTCAGCAATGAGGCGACGGTCAGTATTTTGAGTGAGCGACTCCTGAGAAATCAGGATGACTCGAAAGAGTCAACAAACAGAGATTGAACTGAAGAGTTTGATCCTGGCTCAGATTGAACGCTGGCGGCATGCTTTACACATGCAAGTCGAACGGCAGCACGGACTTCGGTCTGGTGGCGAGTGGCGAACGGGTGAGTAATACATCGGAACGTACCCAGAAGTGGGGGATAACGTAGCGAAAGTTACGCTAATACCGCATACGTTCTACGGAAGAAAGTGGGGGATCGCAAGACCTCATGCTTTTGGAGCGGCCGATGTCTGATTAGCTAGTTGGTGAGGTAAAGGCTCACCAAGGCGACGATCAGTAGCTGGTCTGAGAGGACGACCAGCCACACTGGAACTGAGACACGGTCCAGACTCCTACGGGAGGCAGCAGTGGGGAATTTTGGACAATGGGCGCAAGCCTGATCCAGCAATGCCGCGTGAGTGAAGAAGGCCTTCGGGTTGTAAAGCTCTTTTGTCAGGGAAGAAACGGTAGAGGCTAATATCCTTTGCTAATGACGGTACCTGAAGAATAAGCACCGGCTAACTACGTGCCAGCAGCCGCGGTAATACGTAGGGTGCAAGCGTTAATCGGAATTACTGGGCGTAAAGCGTGCGCAGGCGGTTTTGTAAGTCTGACGTGAAAGCCCCGGGCTCAACCTGGGAATTGCGTTGGAGACTGCAAGGCTTGAATCTGGCAGAGGGGGGTAGAATTCCACGTGTAGCAGTGAAATGCGTAGAGATGTGGAGGAACACCGATGGCGAAGGCAGCCCCCTGGGTCAAGATTGACGCTCATGCACGAAAGCGTGGGGAGCAAACAGGATTAGATACCCTGGTAGTCCACGCCCTAAACGATGTCTACTAGTTGTCGGGTTTTAATTAACTTGGTAACGCAGCTAACGCGTGAAGTAGACCGCCTGGGGAGTACGGTCGCAAGATTAAAACTCAAAGGAATTGACGGGGACCCGCACAAGCGGTGGATGATGTGGATTAATTCGATGCAACGCGAAAAACCTTACCTACCCTTGACATGTCAGGAACCTCCGAGAGATTGGAGGGTGCCCGAAAGGGAACCTGAACACAGGTGCTGCATGGCTGTCGTCAGCTCGTGTCGTGAGATGTTGGGTTAAGTCCCGCAACGAGCGCAACCCTTGTCATTAGTTGCTACGCAAGAGCACTCTAATGAGACTGCCGGTGACAAACCGGAGGAAGGTGGGGATGACGTCAAGTCCTCATGGCCCTTATGGGTAGGGCTTCACACGTCATACAATGGTACATACAGAGGGCCGCCAACCCGCGAGGGGGAGCTAATCCCAGAAAGTGTATCGTAGTCCGGATCGTAGTCTGCAACTCGACTACGTGAAGTTGGAATCGCTAGTAATCGCGGATCAGCATGCCGCGGTGAATACGTTCCCGGGTCTTGTACACACCGCCCGTCACACCATGGGAGCGGGTTTTACCAGAAGTAGGTAGCTTAACCGCAAGGAGGGCGCTTACCACGGTAGGATTCGTGACTGGGGTGAAGTCGTAACAAGGTAGCCGTATCGGAAGGTGCGGCTGGATCACCTCCTTTCTAGAGTAGCACCAGAGCGAAAGCTCAACATCAAGCGTCCGCACTTATCGACTGTTGAAAATAACGAGAACAGTTTGGGTCTGTAGCTCAGTCGGTTAGAGCACCGTGTTGATAACGCGGGGGTCGTTGGTTCGAATCCAACCAGACCCACCACATAGGGGGATTAGCTCAGCTGGGAGAGCACCTGCTTTGCAAGCAGGGGGTCGTCGGTTCGATCCCGTCATCCTCCACCATTCTTCTTGAGAGTGCAAACGTAAGCGACGCAACAGCGTATGTTTAGGTTTGATCTTTTCGAGATCACTGTTTTTTCGTTCTTTAACAATCTGGAAGAAGTAAAGTTTTTTTAAGCGTGCGGTTAAGTCAGCAATGATTTGATCACACACTTAGGGTAGTAATCAAAGTATCAACAAACATGCAATGAGCTGTACTCTTTGAACTGTAACGATCCCTGTTGTCAGCAGGGGCTAACGTTATAGGGACAAGCGAATAAGTGCACATGGTGGATGCCTTGGCGATTACAGGCGATGAAGGACGTAGTAGCTTGCGATAAGCTGCGGGGAGTGAGCAAACACACATTGATCCGCAGATTTCCGAATGGGGAAACCCGGCCCTTTGGGTCATTGCATGCTGAATACATAGGCATGCAAAGCGAACGCGGCGAACTGAAACATCTAAGTAGCTGCAGGAAAAGAAATCAACCGAGATTCCCAAAGTAGTGGCGAGCGAAATGGGAAGAGCCTGTACGTGATAGTCGATTGAATAGTGGAACAGATTGGAAACTCTGGCCATAGCGGGTGATAGCCCCGTACACGAAATTCAGACGGTGGTACTAAGCGTACGACAAGTAGGGCGGGACACGAGAAATCCTGTCTGAACATGGGGGGACCATCCTCCAAGGCTAAATACTCGTAATCGACCGATAGTGAACCAGTACCGTGAGGGAAAGGCGAAAAGAACCCCGGGAGGGGAGTGAAATAGATCCTGAAACCGTGTGCATACAAACAGTCGGAGCGGACTTGATCCGTGACGGCGTACCTTTTGTATAATGGGTCAGCGACTTACATTCAGTGGCGAGGTTAACCGAATAGGGGAGCCGTAGAGAAATCGAGTCCGAACAGGGCGACAGTCGCTGGGTGTAGACCCGAAACCAAGTGATCTACCCATGGCCAGGATGAAGGTGCGGTAACACGCCCTGGAGGTCCGAACCCACTAATGTTGAAAAATTAGGGGATGAGCTGTGGGTAGGGGTGAAAGGCTAAACAAACTTGGAAATAGCTGGTTCTCTCCGAAAACTATTTAGGTAGTGCCTCAAGTATCACCATCGGGGGTAGAGCACTGTTATGGCTAGGGGGTCATTGCGACTTACCAAACCATTGCAAACTCCGAATACCGATGAGTGCGAGCTTGGGAGACAGACGTCGGGTGCTAACGTCCGGCGTCAAGAGGGAAACAACCCAGACCGCCAGCTAAGGTCCCAAAGATTGGCTAAGTGGAAAACGAAGTGGGAAGGCTAAAACAGTCAGGATGTTGGCTTAGAAGCAGCCACCATTTAAAGAAAGCGTAATAGCTCACTGATCGAGTCGTCCTGCGCGGAAGATGTAACGGGGCTAAGCCAGTCACCGAAGCTGCGGATATCCTTTATTGGATATGGTAGGAGAGCGTTCTGTAAGCCTGCGAAGGTGTCTTGTAAAGGATGCTGGAGGTATCAGAAGTGCGAATGCTGACATGAGTAGCGATAATGCGGGTGAAAAGCCCGCACGCCGTAAGCCCAAGGTTTCCTGTTCAACGTTCATCGGAGCAGGGTGAGTCGGCCCCTAAGGCGAGGCAGAGATGCGTAGCTGATGGGAAGCAGGTTAATATTCCTGCACCGTCGTATGATGCGATGGGGGGACGGATCGCGGAAGGTTGTCCAGCTGTTGGAATAGCTGGTTCTTGACTCATAGAAGGCGCTTAGGCAAATCCGGGCGCGCAATTCAAGGGGTCGAGACGTGTGTCCTTGTGACACGAAGCAATCGGAAGTGGTTCCAAGAAAAGCCTCTAAGCTTCAGTCATACGAGACCGTACCGCAAACCGACACAGGTGGGCGAGATGAGTATTCTAAGGCGCTTGAGAGAACTCGGGAGAAGGAACTCGGCAAATTGGTACCGTAACTTCGGGAAAAGGTACGCCCCGGTAGCTTGATCACTTTACTGTGTGAGGGCGAAAGGGTTGCAATAAACTGGTGGCTGCGACTGTTTAATAAAAACACAGCACTCTGCAAACACGAAAGTGGACGTATAGGGTGTGACGCCTGCCCGGTGCTGGAAGATTAAATGATGGGGTGCAAGCTCTTGATTGAAGTCCCAGTAAACGGCGGCCGTAACTATAACGGTCCTAAGGTAGCGAAATTCCTTGTCGGGTAAGTTCCGACCTGCACGAATGGCGTAACGATGGCCACACTGTCTCCTCCCGAGACTCAGCGAAGTTGAAATGTTTGTGATGATGCAATCTACCCGCGGCTAGACGGAAAGACCCCATGAACCTTTACTGTAGCTTTGCATTGGACTTTGAACCAATCTGTGTAGGATAGGTGGGAGGCTTTGAAGCGGGGACGCCAGTTCCCGTGGAGCCATCCTTGAAATACCACCCTGGTTTGTTTGAGGTTCTAACCTTGGTCCGTGATCCGGATCGGGGACAGTGCATGGTAGGCAGTTTGACTGGGGCGGTCTCCTCCTAAAGTGTAACGGAGGAGTTCGAAGGTACGCTAGGTACGGTCGGACATCGTGCTAATAGTGCAATGGCATAAGCGTGCTTAACTGCGAGACCGACAAGTCGAGCAGGTACGAAAGTAGGACATAGTGATCCGGTGGTTCTGTATGGAAGGGCCATCGCTCAACGGATAAAAGGTACTCTGGGGATAACAGGCTGATTCCTCCCAAGAGTTCATATCGACGGGGGAGTTTGGCACCTCGATGTCGGCTCATCACATCCTGGGGCTGTAGCCGGTCCCAAGGGTATGGCTGTTCGCCATTTAAAGTGGTACGTGAGCTGGGTTTAAAACGTCGTGAGACAGTTTGGTCCCTATCTGCCGTGGGCGTTGGAAATTTGAAGGGGGCTGCTCCTAGTACGAGAGGACCGGAGTGGACGAACCTCTGGTGTACCGGTTGTCACGCCAGTGGCATTGCCGGGTAGCTAAGTTCGGAAGAGATAACCGCTGAAAGCATCTAAGCGGGAAACTTGCCTTAAGATGAGATTTCCCGGAGCCTTGAGCTCCTTGAAGGGTCGTTCGAGACCAGGACGTTGATAGGCTGGGTGTGGAAGTGCAGTAATGCATTAAGCTAACCAGTACTAATTGCCCGTACGGCTTGTCCCTATAACCTTAGCAGGTATAGTCAAGAATACAGCGCTGTTTGTTGATACAGGCTACCCAATACTTCTTCCAGATTCAGAGTGGCGTTCAGATAGCTGAACGACATTCGTACAAGTCATGCCTGATGACCATAGCAAGTCGGTCCCACCCCTTCCCATCCCGAACAGGACCGTGAAACGACTTTGCGCCGATGATAGTGCTGCAACCAGTGTGAAAGTAGGTTATCGTCAGGCTAGTTATAAGAAAAACCCCGCAGAGTGATCTCTGCGGGGTTTTTTGCTTTTGGACGTTTGTTTTGTCGTTTTCCTTTCTCTTCAAGCCGCAGGCTGATCATCCGGTGAGACCGCGTGGGCTCGAGAGCCCACCCTACGAACCCCTATAAGACCCGGCTTCGATTGGAGTTGGGGGGACTCAGAGACTGTAAAAAGCGAAAAGGAAGCGCAAGCGCTTCCTTTTTTCGTTCAGCATGGCCCGACGGCGCGTTGGCCGTTGAACAGAACCAGGCCGCGTTTCAGACGCCCCAGAGGATATCGCAGTGCTGGTCGCGTGCCGCGCGCAGCATTTCCAGCATCGGATAGGCACGGGTGGCGAAGCTCACGACTTCCTTCTGTTCGTGATCCGGATCTTCCTCGTCACCGCTATGGGCCTTGATGTCCTGTTCCACTTCGTCGGTGGACGGATGCTTGCGGCTTTCGTCGATTTCGTGCTCCAGCAACTGGACGGCGCGGCTGGCTTCTTCGGAGGTGATGACACCCATTTCCGGCTCCTTCTGGAGCAGGTCGAGGATGCGCTTGGCATGCTCCTGATACATCATGACTTCAGGGTACGCTTTGCTTTTGAAAGTGATTAACATAGGTCTACTCGTATTGTGTGTGTCGTGACTAAACGATAACACGAGTGCCCATTATGGGTCATTACGCGCACGTCCGCTAGCGCGCACGATGCCGGAGCAAGTACGCCAGGCCGGGCATGGCCAGCGCGACTGTCGCGGCGGCGGCTATCCCTACCATCATGCCGGCGCGAACTTGCGCCATCCCGGCGGCCAGCGGCAAAAGAAAGGCGAGCGCACCCCAGCCCAGCAGGTGACTGAGTTCCAGGATGATGGCCATGCCGTTGCGCTGGCCGCGCGAATTGAACTTGTCGCGGCTGCCGGGTTTCCCTGCCCACATCACGATCAATGCCGCTCCCAGGCTGATGCCGCAGATCGTGAAAGCGGCCAGGCCGCCGGCGACCGGCCGGTTCCACGCCAGCCACAGTACGGGAAATCCCACCAGGGCTAGTACTGGCGCGATCGCCGCGAACAGTTTTGCGTTACGCACAGTGCTTGCCGATGCGGGAGCGGACTGGAGCAGGTCGGGCGCATCTTCGGCCTGCAGGACGATCCACGCCAGTGCGGAGCAGAGCGAGCCAGACAGCATCGTCAGCCCGGCGCCAACCGCGACAGGCCGCGCGCCATCGTCCTTGAAGACGAGAAAACAGATCGGCAGCAGGTAGAGCAGATTCAGCAACACCTGGGAGATCAGCTGCGGATCACGCAAGATCAGCCGCCACTCCTTCCTGACCACGACGCCGAACAGGCTACTGCCGAAACGAAAGCGTAGTGCGCCGGCGGGCCGTCGGGTCGTGCGGCCGCTGCTGGCAACCAATTGCAGGCCGCGCGTGAAACTGCGGTGCGTCAGGACGACTGTGGTACCGAACGCCAGCAGCGCCAGCACGGCCACGAGCGCGACCGCCAGTGGATCGCCCAACGCCGCCCGTCCGGGCAGCCACAGGGGACTTTCCGCGTCGATCCCGCCGCCTGACGCGAGAATGCGTCCAAAGCTGCGGTCCTGGTCGGCCCTATCCATGCCCAGCATGTTCGGCAACTGCGACAACACGAACAGCAGGGCGCCCGCGACCGCGCCGAGTACTTGCGCCACGACCCGCGTACGCCGAGCGCCCAGCCAGCGCACCAGTCCCAGCGTCAACAGCATGGCGGCCGATGCCGCGAGCGCCGCCGTGCCCAGCAAAACCGGATAGGCCGCCAGCCAGCGCCATTGTCCGAGCAGGGCGCCCGCATGGGCCAGCGGTGCCAGGAAAAAGAGGTAGATGGCGGACACGCCAAGCACGATGCCGGCCAGGCGGACCGTGAAGATGCTGCGCGAGGGCAGGGGAGACGACAGCAGCAGATCCATGTCGCCGCGGTCGAACAGGACTTGCACGCTGGACTTGAGCGCCCTCGACAGCATGAACAGGAAAGTCGCCACCAGGATCGCGCTGGCGGCGACCACCAGTTCCTGCGGGACCGGACCAGCGCCCGGCGCCACGCGTTTCAAGACCACATAGGCGCCCAGGTGCAGCAGCAGCCACAGCACCAGGAAAATCGCCACCAGCTTCCAGTGGAAACCGCGTGGCGCATTCGGCTTGGGGGAAGACAGCGTCGTGTACCAGAACAGGCGCAGCTCGTGCCGCAGCAGCCATGGCGCGCTGCCGGGACGCGCGCTCAAGCGTGCCCCGTTAGTTGCAGGAACATGTCTTCGAGCGTCTCGGCGGTCGTGCGCTCGCGCAATTCGTCGAGCGTGCCTTCGGCGATCAGGCGGCCGTGCTGGATGATGCCGATACGTTGGGCCATGCGCTCGGCCACTTCGAGGATATGCGTGGTCAGGATCACCGTGCCGCCACCGGCGACGTGCGATTGCAGCAGGTCCTTGACCTGGCGCGCCGCGCCGGCGTCGAGCCCGGTCAGCGGTTCGTCCAGGATCAGCAGTTGCGGTTCATGGATCAGTGCGCCGGCCAGCGCCAGCTTCTGTTTCATTCCGCGCGAAAAACCTTCGGTCAGTTCGTGCGCATGCTGGGTGAGGTCGAGCCAATCGAGCAGCCGGCGCGCGCGCTGTTCGGCAGCCGCGGCGTCGACACCCCATAGTCCGGCGACGAACTCCAGGTATTCGGTGGGTTTCAGCTTCCCGTACAGCATCGGGTCGTCCGGCAGATAGGCCATGGTGCGCTTCGCGGCGGCAGGGTCGCGCGCCAGGTCGATGCCGTTGACCTCGATGCGGCCGGCATCCGGCGCCAGCAGCCCCGCCACCATGCGCAGCGTCGTGGTTTTGCCGGCGCCGTTCGGGCCGAGCAGGGCGTAGAGCTCGCCGCGCCGCACCGACAGGTCCAGGCCATCGACGGCGGGGCGGCCGAAGGCCTTGTGCAGCTTGCTCAGGACGAGGGCGGGCGCGTCCGGCATCACAGCAGCGTGAACGACTTCATGAATTGCTCGGACTGCTCGGGCGCCACGTCCTTTTCCTTGCCCAGCACAATGACCTGATAAAAGCGCTTGCCGCGCGACTCGAAATGGCCGCTCAGCTTCATCGGTCCGCCATTGCCGGTACCGGTCGCATCGACGTCGACGCTCTTGCGCACGCTGTCGGGCGAACCGCTGCTGGCGGCGCTGGCACTTTCGCGCTCCACGGTCGCGTTGATATTGCGCAGCATTGCGGTACGCATCGCATCGACCGCCGCCTGTGCCTGCGCCGCATCCGGCGCCACGCCCGTGCCCACCGCAAACATCACGCCTTCGACCTCGGCCGCCGTCATGGTCATCTCGACTTTCATGCCGTTCAGGTCGACGCCGCGGGTGTGGGTCGCCGGCTTGGCCGGGAACATGACCTGGTAGGGCGCGTCCGGGCTGCGGTAGTCGCGCCAGTTATAAGTCGGGTTGCAGCCGGCCAGCAGCGTCGCGGCGCTCAGGAGTGTTGCGGTAAGTTTAATTTTTCGCATGTCCCGATGGTAGCAAAGCGCAGTTGCCAGGGCCAGCTTTCTACCTTTCGCGCAAGCCGCGCCGGTACTGGACGGCCTCGGCCATGTGTGCCGGCCCGATGGCCGGGGAGGCCGCCAGGTCGGCGATGGTGCGCGCTACCTTCAGCACCCGGTGATAGGCGCGGGCCGACCAGTGCATGTGCGCCATCGCGGCGCGCAGCGTGCGCTCGCCGGCCCGGTCGAGTGCGCAGTAGCGGTCGATCTCGTGCGTGCCCAGGCGCTGGTTCGGCTTGCCCTGGCGCGCGATCTGCAGCGCATGGGCGCCGGCCACGCGCGCGGCGATGGCCGCCGTGCTCTCGCCGTCGGCCTGGGCGCTCATCGCTTCCGGCGCCATGGCGCTCACCTCGATCTGCATGTCGATGCGGTCGAGCAGGGGACCGGAAATGCGGTCCCGGTAGCGCTGCGCCGCCTCGTTCGTGCAATGGCACTTGCCGGACGGATGGCCTTGCCAGCCGCAGGGACAGGGATTCATGGCGGCCACGAGTTGGAAGCGCGCCGGGAAGTCGGCCTGGTGCGCGGCGCGCGAGATGGTGATGCGGCCGGATTCCAGCGGCTGGCGCAGCACCTCCAGCACCTTGCGATCGAACTCGGGTAGCTCATCGAGGAAGAGCACACCACAGTGCGCCAGCGAGACCTCGCCGGGGCGCGGCACATTGCCGCCGCCGACCAGGGCCACGCCCGAGCTGGTGTGATGGGGGCTGCGAAACGGCCGGGCGCGCCACTGCTCGGCGGAAAAGCGGCCGGTCAGCGAATGCACCGCGGCCGCCTCCAGCGCCTCCTCGTCCGTCATCGGCGGCAGCAAGCCGGGAAAGCGCGAAGCCAGCATGCTTTTGCCGGCGCCCGGCGGGCCAAGCAGCAGGATCGAATGGCTGCCGGCGGCCGCGATCTCGAGCGCGCGTTTCACATGCAGCTGACCCTTCACGTCGGAAAAGTCGGGATAGCGCGGCGCCTGCACGGGCGCGTCCCTGCTGTAGCGCGGCAGCCGCGCATTTTCTTCGCTGGCGGCGAAGTGGGTGCACACCTGCAGCAGCGTGTCGGCAGGGTAGACGCGGGCGTCGGTAACGAGTGCGGCCTCGTCGGCGTTTGCCTGCGGCAGGATGAAGGCGCGGCCGCCGCCGGCACCGCTGCGTTGAATCGCGAAGGTCATGGCGAGCGCGCCGCGCACCGGCCGCAGCTGGCCCGACAGCGACAATTCGCCGGCGAATTCATACTTGTCGAGTTCCTTCGACGGGATCTGGCCGGACGCGGCCAGGATGCCCAGCGCCATCGGCAAATCGAAGCGCCCCGATTCCTTCGGTAAATCGGCCGGCGCCAGGTTGATCGTGATGCGCCGCGCGGGAATATCGAAGCCGACGTTCTGCAAGGCGGCGCGCACCCGGTCCTTGGCTTCGCGCACTTCGGCGTCCGGCAGGCCGACGATGGTGAAACTGGGGAGCCCGTTCGCCAGGTGCACTTCGACGCTGACGGGCAGCGCTTCCATGCCGGCGAGGGCGCGGCTTCGTAACACGGCAAGGCTCATGGGATTCCTGGCGAGTGAGGGCTCGCAGGATGGTGGCACCGCTTGGAAAATCGCTTGTTGAGCGCACCCAAGCCTTGTCGCGTACGGCGCCGGGACGCTGCTTCAGACGTCGCGCAGGGTCACCACCGGCATGGTCAGGACGCGCTTGTCCTTGAAGAAAGCGATATCGAACAGGGCCGCCGCGCCGACCACTTCTTTTCCAAGCTGGCGCAGCAGGGCCGCCGCCGCCTCGATGGTGCCGCCGGTGGCCAGCACATCGTCGACGATCAGCACGCGCTGGCTCTTGATGCGTTGCGGCTGGATCTCGATGGTCGCGCTGCCGTATTCGCGCTTGTAGTCGATGCTGATCGCCTCGCCGGGCAGTTTGCCCGCCTTGCGCGCCATGGCGAAGCCGACCTTGTGCTCGAGGGCGAGGGCGCCGGCGATCATGAATCCGCGCGCATCCATGGCAAGGATGAAGTCGAAGTGCAGCTCATCGGTCTGCGCGTGCAGGGTGTCGATGGCGATGCGCCAATGCTCGGGGTTATCGAAAATGCAGCCGACGTCGATGAAATTGACGCCCGGTTCAGGGTAGTCCTGAAAAAATTCCAGCGGAACGCTGTCGAAATCGGTCATGGAAGCAGGGTGCTCGTATAAGTAAAGCGCGTGAGTGTACGACGATTATCGCCGCTTCGTGCAAAGACGGCGCGGCTTTGGCGACATCCGGGGCGGCGTCGGGACAATGTTTCCTCGTCGCTGACGCCGCCTGCGGGTAGAGCGACAGGAACGACACCTCAGCCTTGCGCCTCGTCCGCCGGCGCAAAGGCCGGCTGCGCCAGTGCGAGCAGGTGCGCGCGCACGTCGGCCGGCCAGTCCGCCACGATCTGTTCCAGGCGCGCGGCGTCGCCGGCGAACAGCGCGCGCGAGGCTTCCTCGAAGCCCGGCGCGTCGCCGGCCAACTCGTGCATGAAGCGGTAGGCCGCATCGCGCGCTTCGCGCATCGCGTCCGCCTGGCGCGCATCGCGCGAGGCCAGCTCCACCAGTTTCCTCAGCGCGACCGAGGCGCCGCCCGGCTGCGCCGACAGCCATTCCCAGTGGCGCGGCAGCAGCGTCACTTCGCGCGCCACCACGCCCAGCTTCGGACGTCCGGCCGCGCGCGGCTGCGCACGCGGGATGCGCTGCAGCACCTCTTCCTCGGTGCCGATGAAATTGATCTCGACCGGCCGGCTCGAGGCCAGGTCGAGGACGGCGATCGATTGCTCGACCCCGCTGTCCAGCGCACGCTTCACGGCGCGTACGACGTCGAGCAAGGGGCCCCGGGCCAGCAGCGTGGTGCCGGCGAATGCAATGCAATGGTCAGGCAGCATGGTTTTTCCGATCCATGAAAAAAGCGCGCGGACGCACGCCTGCCTTGCATATTACCCGGATAAAAATGGCAGGACAATAATACCCGGAGAAAATTATCGGTGTTACTTGTCCAGCATGCGCGCGACCTTGTCGGTGATATCGAGGGCCGGCCGGTGCCACACTGTCCTGGTCAGTACCAGTTCGGCGCCTTGCTGCTCGCGGACCGTCGCAATGATCTCGTTGATGCGCGCCGCCATGCGCTGGTGTTCCTTCATCTTGCGCTCGAGCAGGTCTTCCTGGAGCTTCGCCTGTTCGCGCCTGACGGTGCGTTCGAATTCGCCGACTTCGCGCGCACGCACGAGGTGTTCGCGCTCGTCCAGCGCTGGTGCGTCGTGCTGGAGCTTGTCGGACAGCTCGCGCAGGCGCCGCACGTCGCGCTGGATGCGCTGCCGGCGCGGCGCGAAGTCCGTCTCGATGTGCGCCGCGATGGCCTTGGCGTGCGCGGACTCGGTCAACAGGCGCTCGACGTTGACGACGACGATGCGCGCTTCGCGCCGGGCTTCCTGCGCCGCCAGTGGAGCTGTCAGGCCGGCCAGGGACAGGCACAGGCAAGCGGTGGCGAAGTGTTTCAGGGTTGCATTCACGGGTGGTCCTCTGCTGTCGGCGCCCTGGGGCCGCGCTGGTCGAGCCTGGACGCCTGGGGCGTCCATAGGATGGCGGAGGCATCGTCCGCATTTTTTACCGCCGGCGCGGCGGCGCCGGCACGGGCCGTCTCGAATGCGCGCAATTCGCGCATCAGGCTTGCCAGCCCTTCGACCCGGCAGCGCCTTGCCAGTTCGTCCCAGGTCATCAAACCGTAGGGATCGACCAGCCGGTAGAAACCATCGCTCATCGCCAGCACGGCGGTATCGGGCGGCAGCCGCAGGCTGCGCTCTCGGGCTCCGAATTCTCCTTGCGGCGCCAGGCACAGGACGGCCGGCGCCGGGGCCGCGTGCTGGGCCTCGCGCCGCTCGCGCAGCAGCGGCAACAGGCGCTGGAGCCGCTCCTTGGGATCGAGCACGCCGTGCGCCGCGAGCTGGGCGACGGCGTCCTGCACCACCGTCTCGAACGGATTCTCGTAAGGGTCGAGGTCGGTGACGGCGCCCGCGCCATCGATCGCCAGGGCCTTGCAGTCGCCCAGGCAATACAGGGAAAGGTCGAGCGCATCGGGCAGGTGGCGGATGCGGATCCAGGTCAGCGCGGCCAGCGGATGGGCGTACAAGGGCACGTCCTGGCCGGCCGTGAGTTCGGCATACATGCGACGCACGGCATCGATGGCCAGGCGCAGGCTGTCGGCCTGGGAGCGCGCCGCATCGATGGTCTTGCCGAGTTCCGAGGCAAACGACTGGACGAACCAGGCGACGTCGCCGCTGCCCGTGTCGGCGTAATCGCGGTCGGCGACCGAGGTCGCGCCGTCGACGACGAGCAGGTCGAGCAGGCCGTCGGTCTCGAACACGGCCACGAGGTCTTCATTGTTACTGTCGCCAGGTGCGCAGGAAATTCGCTCGATCGTCATTCAGTCGTTCAGGTAGGCTGCCGATTGCATGATGGTATCACTGCAAGGGGCTTGTCTGAACGTTATCTCGGTATCTCAGCCACATTCCCCCACATACTGGCAGTTGTCGCAACGGGTGCAGCCATCGAGCTTGCGCAGGGCACGCGCGCCGCATTCCGGGCATTTGCCGGCCGAGGCCGAGAACGCCGGCGAAGTCGAGAACGCCGGCGATGCCGATGCGGCTGGCGCTGCAGATAGCGGCGCGACGCCGCGCGCCGCCAGCTGGCGAGATAACTGCGTCACCGGCACCTGGTTGCCCTGGCTGTCGAGGAAGCCGCGGCGCACCAATATACGTTGCAGCATGAAGCCGACCGCCGCCGCTTCCGAGTCGTGGAACACCGGCACCTCGACGCCGTCCTCGCGCGTCAGCGTGCCGCAGCGCACCGGGCCTTTTTCCCAGACCACGTCGCGCATGTCGGCCAGGGCCTTGGCAACCGGCCCGCCGGCGCGCGCCAGCATCGACAGCAGGCGCATCGAGGAGGTGATCCATTGCTGGCCGTCGGTGCGCTGGCTGGCCGGCATGAAGAATTCGAAGGGGCGCTCGATGACGACCGGCCGGCCCTCGCTCACGCCCTCGACGCGGATGAAACTCACCGTCAGGTAAAAGGTCTTGCGGCCTTCCTGGGTCGAATATTCGATCTTCGACGTGACCGATTCGAGTTCGCCGAGCGGGCGCTTCTCGAAGCGCTTGCGCAGCGGGTCCTCGTCGGGCGGCGCCGAACTGTCCGCCTGCGGCGCCGCGCCCAGCACCTGGCCGACCACCGCATTCGGCCGGTAGGTGGCCAGCCCTTTCAGGCCGGCGCGCCAGGCTTCGCTGTACAGGTCGCGGAAGTCCGCGTAGGGGTAGTCCGCCGGCACGTTGACCGTCTTCGAGATCGCGGTGTCGACGAAAGGCTGCACCGCCTCGAGCATGCGCAGGTGGTCGTCGGCGCTCATCTCGAGCGCGGTGACGAACTGCGGCGGCAGCGCGGCGTCAGGGTCGGGGTCGAGCGCGGGACTGCGGCGCCGGTACAGGCGCCAGGCGTGGTCCTCGACCTGGTAGCTGCGCATGCTGTTGTCGGGCATGCGCTTCTTGCGCTGGTAGGTCCAGGAATAGGGCGGCTCGATGCCGTTCGAGGCGTTGTCGGCGAAGGCCAGCGCGATGGTCCCGGTCGGGGCGATCGACAGCAGGTGCGAGTTGCGGATGCCGTGCACACGGATCGCGTCGCGCAGCGCTTCGGGCAGGCGCGCGACGAAACGGCCCTCCAGGTAGCGCGCGGCCTCGAACAGCGGGAAGGCGCCTTTTTCGCGCGCCAGTTCGCACGAGGCGGCATAGGCGGCGTCGCGCAGCGCTTCGGCGATGCGCGCGGCCAGGGCCCGGCCCTCGTGGGTGTCGTAGCGCAGGCCGAGCATCACCAGCGCGCTGCCCAGGCCCAGGAAACCCAGGCCAATACGGCGCTTGGCGCGCGCCTCGGCGGCCTGCTGCGGCAGCGGCCACTCGGTGGCGTCGAGCACCAGGTCGAGCATGCGCACCGCCACCGCGGCGACCTCGCGCATGCGTTCGAAGTCGAAGGCGGCATCCGGGCCGAACGGATCGTCGACGAAGCAGGTGAGGTTCAGCGAACCCAGGTCGCAGCAGCCGTAGGCGGGCAGGGGTTGCTCGCCGCAGGGATTGGTGGCGCGCAGCTCTTCGGCGTACCAGAGGTTGTTTTCCTCGTTCATGCGGTCGACGAACAGCACGCCCGGCTCGGCGTGGTCGTAGGTGGACAGCATGATCTTTTCCCACAGCGCGCGCGCCGGCACTTCCCGGTACACCCACAGGCCATCCGCGCGCCGGTACGCTCCCTGCGCCACGGCGTCCTCGCCGGGCTCGGCGCGGTGCACCAGCGCGAACGGCGCATCGGCTTCGAGCGCGCGCATGAAGGCGTCGCTCACGCCGACCGAGATGTTGAAGTTCGACAGGCCGCCCAGGTCCTTGGCGGCGATGAAGGCTTCGATGTCGGGGTGGTCGATGCGCAGCACGCCCATCTGGGCGCCGCGCCGGGCGCCGGCCGATTCCACCGTCTTGCACGAGGCGTCGAACAGTTCCATGTACGACACCGGCCCGGACGCGCGCGAGCGGGTGCCGCGCACCAGGCTGCCGAAGGGACGGATCGCGCTGAAGTCGTAGCCGACGCCGCCGCCGCGCCGCATGGTCTCGGCCGCTTCCGCCAGCGCGGTATAGATGCCGGGCAGGCCGTCCTCGACGCCCGTGACGGAATCGCCGACCGGCTGCACGAAGCAGTTGATGAGGGTGGCCTTGATGTTCAGGCCGGCGGCGGAGTTGATGCGTCCGCCGGGGATGAAGCCCTGTTCCTGGGCCCACAGGAAGCGCTCGGTGAATTCGGCGCGCCGCTCGGGCGTTTCCAGCGCCGCCAGCGCCGTGGCTACGCGCCGGCGCACGTCGGCGACCGAGGTCTCGTCGCCTTTTGCATATTTCTCGCGCAGGACGTCGAGCGAGACTTCCTGCGGCGGGAGCATCGACAACTGGTCGGCTGCATTCATGGTCCGCGTCTCCGTACCCGAATGCCGCCGCCGGCTTTACGGCTTGTCGATGATGACGTGCGGCGCGGCCGGGTCGGTGGCGCCGGCGAGCGGGACGTCGGCGCTGGCTGCCGGCGCTGGCTTGGCCGCCGACGTTGCCGCCGAGGTTGCCGCTGCGGGCTGCGCCGTCAGGCGAGCCTCCAGCTCGACCACGCGCAGTTCGAGCGCCTCGAGCTTGGCGCGGGTCTTGGCCAGCACCTGGGCCTGGATGTCGAATTCCTCGCGCGTCACCAGGTCGAGCTTGGAAAAGCCCTGGGTCATCATCGCCTTGACGTTGCGTTCGATGTCCTTGGCGGGCGAGCTTTCCATGGCCTGGTTGATTTTGCCCTGCAAGTCGTTGAAGAAGTTGTTCATGTCCATCTGTCCTAGTGTTCCGGCCGTTGCACCACGCTGGTGCGAAATGGTGTGCAGCGGGTGTGCAGCGGCCTGCTTTGGTGCGCCGTGACGCGGCTGCGACGGGCACGCACCGGTTTGTACTTATTGAACCAGAAGTGTGGCACCTGTATGAAAAATCAAGCACACGGGTGCCGTCTCGAGCTGGCACGCATTCTGCTAAAGGAAGGGTAAGCCGAATGACGCACAGATTGTAAACCGCATCGAACACATTGTTCCAATAACAGGGGAATCGTCATGAAAAGCAGGATGGCAGCAAGCGCGGCGGCGTTCACGCTGATGGCAGCAGGGGGCAGCCTGGCCCGGGCCCAGGAAGCGCCGGCGCCCGAACACCAGGTGAGCTACAACGCCGCGCTCACCAGCGAATACCGCTACCGCGGCCTGGCGCAGACGCGCTTCGAACCGGCCCTGCAGGGCGGCGCCGACTACACCCACACGCCGAGCGGCTTCTACGCCGGCACCTGGCTCTCGACCATCAAGTGGATCGACGATGCCGGCGGCGACGCGAACGTCGAGGTCGACCTGTATGCCGGCAAGCGCGGCCAGCTCACCGACGCCATCAGCTACGACGTGGGCGGCCTGTACTACGTGTATCCGTCGAACGGCCTGCCGACCAACGCCAACACCTTCGAGCTCTACGGCCAGCTCGGCTATGGCCCGGTCTACGTCAAGTATTCGCATGCGACCAGCAACCTGTTCGGCACCGCCGACAGCAAGAACAGCGGCTACCTCGACATCGGCGCCAACGTCCCGGTTGCCGACAAGCTGGTGCTGAACCTGCACGCGGGGCGCCAGCGCGTGAAGAACAACGGCGACTACTCGTACAACGACTACAAGGTCGGCCTGAGCTACGACTTCGGCGTCGCCACCGCTTCGCTGGCCTGGGTCAAGGCGAACACCGACGCGTATGTGAGCCCGCGCGGCAAGAATCTCGGCAAGTCGGCGGCCGTGTTTTCTGTATCAAAAACTTTCTGAAAGAGGCAACACCATGAAACTGATTACCGCCATCATCAAGCCCTTCAAGCTCGACGAAGTGCGCGAGGCCCTGTCGGAGATCAACGTGCAGGGCATGACGGTGACCGAAGTGAAAGGCTTCGGCCGCCAGAAGGGCCACACCGAGCTCTACCGCGGCGCCGAGTACGTGGTCGACTTCCTGCCGAAAATCAAGATCGAAGCGGCCGTCGACGACGCCGTGATCGACCAGGTGATCGACGCCATCCAGGGCGCCGCCCGCACCGGCAAGATCGGCGACGGCAAGATCTTCGTGTCCGACCTCAACCAGGTCATCCGTATCCGTACCGGCGAAACCGGCAACGACGCACTGTAAGGGAAGCCCCATGAAAACGATAACGAGCAAGATTCTCGCAGCCGCGCTGGGCCTCGGCCTGGCCCTGCCGGCCATGGCCGCACCTTCCATCAACAAGGGCGACACCGCCTGGATGTTCGTCGCCACGCTGCTGGTGATCATGATGTCGATCCCGGGCCTGGCCTTGTTCTACGGCGGCCTGGTGCGCGCCAAGAACATGCTGTCGGTGCTGCTGCAGGTGTTCATGATCTTCTCCCTGATCATCGTGCTGTGGTGCCTGTACGGCTACTCGCTGGCCTTCACCGGCGGCAGCCCCTTCATCGGCGGTTTCGACCGCGCCTTCCTGAACGGCATCTACGATCCGGCCAGCGGCGTGTTCAGCATGGCTGCGACCTTCAGCAAGGAAACGATGATCCCCGAGTTCATCTTCGTCGCCTTCCAGGGTACCTTTGCCGCGATCACCTGCGGCCTGATCGTCGGCGCCTTTGCCGAGCGCGCGCGCTTTGCCGCCGTGCTGCTGTTCGTCGTGATCTGGTTCACCTTCGGCTACCTGCCGATCGCGCACATGGTCTGGTTCTGGGCCGGTCCCGACGCCATCACCGACGCCGCCTCGCTGGCCAGCGTCACGGCGGACGCCGGCTGGCTGTGGCAGCAGGGCGCGCTCGACTTCGCCGGCGGCACCGTGGTCCACATCAACGCGGCGGTGGCCGGCCTGGTCGGCGCCTATGTGATCGGCAAGCGCGTCGGCTACGGCCGCGAATCGATGGCGCCGCACTCGATGACCATGACCATGATCGGCGCCTCGCTGCTGTGGGTCGGCTGGTTCGGCTTCAACGCCGGCTCGGCTCTGGAAGCGGGCGACGTCGCCGCGCTGGCCTTCATCAACACCCTGCTGGCCACCGCTGGCGCCACCGTCGCCTGGACCTTCGGCGAATGGGCGACCAAGGGCAAGCCGTCGATGCTGGGCGGCGCCTCGGGCGCGGTCTCGGGCCTGGTGGCGATCACCCCGGCAGCCGGTTTCGTCGGCCCGATGGGCGCGCTGGTCATCGGCCTGGTCGGCGGCCTCGTCTGCCTGTGGGGCGTGAACGGCCTGAAGCGCATGCTGCGTGTCGACGATTCTCTCGACGTGTTCGGCGTGCACGGTGTCGGCGGCATCGTCGGCGCCCTGCTGACCGGCGTCTTCGCCTCGCCCGAGCTGGGCGGCCAAGGCGTCTGGGACTACGTCGCCAACAAGGCGTCGAGCGAGCCGTACTCGATCGCCCACCAGCTGTGGGTGCAGCTCGAAGCGGTCGGCGTGACCATCATCTGGTCGGCGGTGGTTGCCTATGTCGCCTTCAAGCTGGTCGACCTGGCGATCGGCCTGCGCGTGACCGAAGAGCAGGAACGCGAGGGCCTGGACCTTACCAGCCACGGCGAAAGGGCGTACCATTCCTGATAGCCGCGAGCCGGTAGCGAAAGGGCGTCCTGCGGGACGCCTTTTTTGCGTGTGGGCCCGGCGGCCTTTAAAATGGCTGCATTGCCCCCAGATAAGGGCACTCATTGCCAAGAAGCCAATTAAGGACACCCACATGGTTCCGCACCTCGCCACCGCCTTGACCGGCCCGCTGCTCGACCTGGAAAAGAAGATTCTCGATGCCACGCCGGCCATCGAGCGCTGGTTCCGCCTCGAGTGGCAGGAGCATACGCCGCCGTTCTACTGCTCGGTCGACCTGCGCAATGCCGGCTACAAGCTGGCGCCGGTCGACACCAACCTGTTCCCGGGCGGCTTCCATCACCTGGCCACTGAAATGCTGCCCCTCACCGTGCAGGCGGCGATGGCGGCCATCGACAAGTATTGCCCGGACGCGCGCAACCTGCTGCTGGTGCCGGAAACCCATACCCGCAATCCGCAATACCTGCAGAACGTCGCGCGCCTGATGCAGATCTTCCGCCAGACCGGCCTGCACGTGCGCCTCGGCTCGCTGTCGCCGGAAGTGACCCAGCCGACGCCGCTGGCGCTGCCGGACGGCAACATGCTGGTGGTCGAGCCGCTGGTACGCTCGGCCAACGGACGCCGCCTGGGCCTGGCCGACTTCGACCCCTGCACGATCCTGCTGAACAACGACTTGTCGGCGGGCATTCCTTCGATCCTGGAAAACGTGCACGAGCAGTCGCTGTTGCCGCCGCTGCATGCGGGCTGGGCGCTGCGCCGCAAGAGCAACCACCTGAAGGCGCTCGACGAAGTGGCCAAGAAGTTCGGCAAGCTGATCGACATCGATCCGTGGATGGTCAATCCGCTGCATGCGAAAGTCAGCGAGGTCGACCTCGAGCACGACCAGGGCACCGAGGCGCTGGCCGACGCCGTCTCCTCGCTGCTCTCGAAGATCAAGAAGAAGTACAAGGAATACGGCATGAAGGAGCAGAAGCCCTTCGTGATCGTGAAGCCGGACGCCGGCACCTACGGCATGGGTGTGACGACGATCAAGGACGCCAGCGAAGTGCGTGACCTCTCGCTCAAGCAGCGTGCCAGGATGTCGGTGATCAAGGACGGCGTGGCCGTGACCGACCTCATCGTGCAGGAAGGCGTGCCGACGTTTGAAAGCATCGACGACGCCGTGGCCGAACCGGTGGTCTACATGATCGACCGCTACGTGGTGGGCGGCTTCTACCGCGTGCACGCCGAGCGCGGCGTCGACCAGAACCTGAACGCGCCGGGCTCGCAGTTCGTGCCGCTCGCCTTTGCCCAGCAGCACGCGGTACCGGACCTGAAGGCCAAGCCGGGCACGGCGGCGCCGAACCGCTTCTACGTCTACGGCGTGGTGGCGCGCCTGGGCCTGCTGGCGGCCTCGCTCGAGATGGAGCGCACGGATCCGAATCCGGAAGTGTACTGATCCGGGTTTGCCGGAGGGATAGGGAAGGGACCGCTTGCGGTCCCTTTTTCATTGATGTCGTATCGGTGGCGCGGCGGCGCATCGGTGCGTTGAACGCGTGGGCGGCGCAGCCGCCCACGCTACGGCTTTTTCCTGCACATGTAGATGAACTGCGAGTGCAGCGGCGGCGCCACGGTGGCGAGGATTTCGGTCACCAGGGCCGGCAGGCCGGCCAGGGCGCGGCCGATGGGCGGGACCAGCAGCAGGGTCTGGTATTGCTGGCGCTCGCCGGGCCAGAACCGGTCGAGCTCCTCGCGCGTGACGCGCCGTACCTGCGGGTTCTTCGGGTTGTTGTAGCGGAAGTCGAACACCATGCACCAGCCGCCGGGCTTGAGCAGGCGCCACATGTCGGCCGCGAGCTGCGCGCGCATGCCGGGATCGAGATAGGACGAAAACACGGTTTGCGCGGCGACCAGGTCGCTGTTGCCGGCCGGTAGCAACGACAGCGCGCCGCAATGCCAGCCCACGCCGGGTGCGGTGCGCGCGGCGGCGATGTCGAGCCGGTCCTGCTGGAATTCGGTGCCGGTGAGGTTGGCGGGCGTGGCGCCCCAGTCGATCAGCTGGCGCAGGAACGCACCGGTGCCGCAGCCGACGTCCACCACCCGCACATGGGTGAGATCGGTGCCGACGGTGGACACCAGCATGCGCGAGAGCACGCGTGCCCGCATGGCCTGCTGGCGCACGACGTCGGGCCGGTGCCAGGCATGGCGCGCCAGCGCGGCGCTGCCGTGCCAGCCGCGATAGGCGCGCGCGATGCGTTCCTGTTCGGCCTGCTGGTCGAGTTGAACGTCCATGCTGCCATCCTTGCGCAGCGAATGGAAAGGGATTTGCGCACGCTCAGGCGTGTGTGTGATCTGGCACAAGGCTGATCGGAACTATTTGCGTAGCCGCAGGATGCCGGCCGGGCCGCTCGGCCGCGCGGTTTCGGGTTTCCAGCTAAAATCGTGGGCATTACCTTCGATGGACACACCCATGAAAATCGCTTTCCTCGCCGATCCCTTATCCGGTTTCAAGATCTACAAGGACTCGACCTTCGCCATGATGCGCGAGGCGGCGCGGCGCGGCCATGAAGTCTATGCCTTCCAGCAGCGCGACATGGCGCTGGAAGACGGCGTCGTCACCGCCGAGGTCGCACGCATCCACCTGACCGGCGAGCAGGATCCCTGGTACCGCGCCGACGAGGCGCACGACCTCCGCCTGTCGAGCTTCGACGCGATCATCGAACGCAAGGACCCGCCGTTCGACATGGAATACGTCTACGGCACCTATCTGCTGGAGCTGGCGGAAAAGCAGGGCGCGCGCGTGTTCAACAAGGCGTCGGCGATCCGCGACCACAACGAAAAGCTGGCGATCGGCCAGTTCAGCGAATTCACGTCGCCGACCCTGGTCTCGTCGTCCGAGCAGCGCCTGCGCGCCTTCCACGCCAAGCATGGCGACGTGATCTTCAAGCCGCTCGACGGCATGGGCGGGACCGGTATCTTCCGCGTCAAGCAGGACGCCATGAACCTGGGCGCGATCATCGAAACGCTCAGCGACAACGGAAAGCGCACCATTATGGTGCAACGCTACATTCCGGACATCGTCAAGGGCGACAAGCGCATCCTCGTCATCGGCGGCAAACCGGTGCCGTTCGCGCTGGCCCGCATTCCGCAGGGTACCGAAGTGCGCGGTAACCTGGCCGCCGGCGGCATCGGCGTGGCCCAGCCGATCACCGAGCGCGACCGCCAGATTGCCGAAGCCATCGGGCCCGTGCTGGCCGAGCGTGGGCTGTTGCTGGTAGGATTAGATGTGATTGGCGATTTCCTGACCGAGGTGAATGTCACCAGCCCGACCTGCTTCCAGGAGATCACCGACCAGACCGGTTTCGACGTGGCGTCGATGTTCATCGACGCGGTCGAACAGCAAGTTTCGGGCAACTAAGCGGGCAAATAAAGCGAGAACATACAACATCATGGTAGGGATATTGCTCCTGACCCACGCACCATTGGGACAGGCATTCATTGCGGCGGTCGCGCACGTGTTTCGCGGACCGACCGAACGCTTCGAGGCCATCGACGTGACGGCCGACCAGGACCTGGTCGACGTCAACTGCAAGGCCAAGGAAGCGATCGCACGCCTCGACGACGGCGACGGCGTGCTGGTCATCACCGACATCAAGGGCGGCACGCCTTCGAATTGCTGCAATTCGCTGGCCAACGCCGGCCATGTGGAGGTGATCGCCGGGATCAGCCTGCCGATGCTGCTGCGCGCGATCACCTATCGCCGCGACACGCTCGACGTGGTGGTGGAAATGGCGCTGGCCGGCGCCCAGAACGGCGCGGTGCGGGTCGATAACCGCATCCGCGTCGGTTCATGATTACCCGGAGTAGTAGCGCGAAGGTGTAGCGAGGGCGCTGTGCGTCCTTTTGGATAGCGCGGTTCTGAAGACGAAGAAGACAACGACAACATGATTCAACAAGAGCTCGAGATCATCAACAAACTGGGCCTGCATGCCCGCGCATCCGCCAAATTCACCCAGCTTGCCGCCAAGTACAAGAGCGACGTCTGGCTCACCCGCAACGGCCGCCGCATCAATGCCAAGTCGATCATGGGCGTGATGATGCTGGCCGCCGGCAAGGGCGCGAAAGTGACCCTGGAGGCCGACGGGGCCGACGAACAGGATGCGGTCAGCGCGCTGACCGCCCTGATCAACGACAGATTCGGCGAAGGCGAGTAATGCCCGACACCGGCCGCTATCGCTCGGGACCCTCGATGGCTTCGTTCACCCTCCACGGCATTCCGGTTTCGCGCGGCATTTCGATCGGCCGCGCGCACCTGCTCACGCCGGCGGCGCTGGACGTCAAGCACTACCTGGTGCCCGAGGAGCAGGTCGAAGCCGAAGTCAAGCGCCTGCAGGATGCGATCGCCGAGGTGCACCGCAACCTGCAGGAACTGTGGACCGACCTGCCGAAGGACGCCCCGACCGAGCTGGGCGCCTTCATCGACGTCCACGCCCTGATCCTGTCCGACCCGATGATCTCGGAGGCGCCGCTCGACATCATCCGCATGCGCCACTACAACGCCGAGTGGGCGCTGGTGACCCAGATCGACGAGCTCTCGGCCCAGTTCGACGAGATCGAGGACGAGTACCTGCGCGAGCGCAAGCAGGACATCCAGCAGGTCGCCGAGCGCGTGCTGAAGGTCCTGATGGGCACGGCCCTGTCCGTGCCGCCGGTGCTGGCCGGCGAAGACGACTACCACCCGCAGATGATCGTGGTCGCCCACGACATCTCGCCGGCCGACATGCTGGCCTTCCGCGACCGTTCCTTCATCGGTTTCGTCACCGACGTCGGCGGTCAGAACTCGCACACGGCGATCGTCGCGCGCTCGCTCGACATCCCGGCGGCGGTCGGCATGAGCCAGGCCTCGCGCCTGATCGAGCAGGACGACTGGGTCATCATCGACGGCGATGCCGGCGTGGTGATCTGCAACCCGAGCCAGCTGGTGCTGGAGCAGTACCGTGCGCGCCAGGCCGCCCTGATCAAGGCCAGGAAGCGCCTGCTCAAGCTGAAGAAGACGCCGGCGGTGACCAAGGACGGCACCGCGATCCGGCTGCTGGCCAACATCGAGCTGCCCGACGACTGCCCGCATGCGCTGGAAGCCGGCGCCACCGGCGTCGGCCTGTTCCGCTCCGAATTCCTGTTCATGGGCCGCGGCGCCCACGGCCTGCGCGTCCCGGACGAGGACGAGCAGTTCGAACAGTACCGCAAGGCCGTGGTCGCGATGAAGGGCCGGCCGGTAACGATCCGCACGCTCGACGTCGGCGCCGACAAGCCGCTCGACCCGACCGAGCACACCGCCCTGAACCCGGCGCTGGGACTGCGCGCGATCCGCTACTGCCTGGCCGAGCCGCAGCTGTTCCTGACCCAGCTGCGCGCGATCCTGCGCGCATCAAGCTTCGGCAAGGTGCGGATCCTGATCCCGATGCTGGCGCATGCCTTCGAGATCGACCAGACCCTGAACATGATCGAGCAGGCCAAGTTCCAGCTGCGCGAACAGAACATCAAGTACGATCCGGCGATTGAGGTCGGCGCCATGATCGAGATTCCCGCGGCCGCGCTGGCGCTGCCGATGTTCGTCAAGCGCATGAATTTCCTGTCGATCGGCACCAACGACCTGATCCAGTACACGCTGGCCATCGACCGCGTCGACTACGAAGTCGCGCACCTGTACAACCCGCTGCACCCGGCGGTGCTGCAGCTGATCGGCATGACCATCGCGGCCGGGCAGAAGGCCGGCATCGACGTCGCCGTCTGCGGCGAGATGGCGGGCGACATCAAGCTGACGCGCCTGTTGCTGGGCATGGGCCTGCGCGAATTCTCGATGCACCCGGCCCAGCTGCTGGCCGTGAAGCAGGAAATCCTCGGCGCCGACCTGGCGCAGATCGCCCCCCGAATGCGGCGCATCATGCGCTCGATGGAACCGGGCGAGATCCAGGACGCGGTCGAACAGCTGCAGCTCATGTAATCCAGAGGCGGCCTCCAGAGCCGCCGCTCTCGCAAGTAAAGTCAAAGAAAGTCTCATGGGATCCATTGGAATCGTCTCACCGCAAGCGATGCATTTCGCCGAGCCGCTGCGCCTGCAAAGCGGCGCGCAACTCGGCGACTACACGCTGATGTATGAAACCTACGGCACACTGAATGCCGACCGCTCGAACGCGGTGCTGATCTGCCACGCCCTGAACGCCTCGCACCACGTGGCCGGCACCTATGCCGACCAGCCGAAGAGCGCGGGCTGGTGGGACAACATGGTCGGGCCGGGCAAGCCGGTCGATACCGACCGCTTCTTCGTCATCGGCGTCAACAATCTCGGTTCCTGCTTCGGCTCGACCGGCCCGATGCACACCAATCCCGCCACCGGCAAGCCTTACGGTGCGGCGTTCCCGTTATTGACAGTAGAGGACTGGGTGGCGGCGCAGGCGCGCCTGGCCGACCGCCTCGGCATCGAATGTTTTGCTGCCGTGATGGGCGGCTCGCTCGGCGGCATGCAGGCGCTCTCGTGGAGCATCATGTTCCCCGAGCGCCTGCGCCACTGCATCGTGATCGCCTCCACGCCAAAGCTGTCGGCCCAGAACATCGCCTTCAACGACGTCGCGCGCCAGGCCATCCTGACCGACCCGGACTACCACGGCGGGGACTTCTACGAACATGGCGTGGTGCCGAAGAACGGCCTGAAGGTCGCGCGCATGGTCGGCCACATCACGTATTTGTCGAACGACGACATGGCCGAAAAATTCGGCCGCAAGCTGCGCAATGCCGCCGAGACGAATGACTATAAATTCGACTTCGGCATCGACTTCGAGATCGAGTCCTACCTGCGCTACCAGGGCGACAAGTTCTCAGAATACTTCGACGCGAATACTTACCTCCTGATCACCAAGGCCCTCGACTATTTCGACCCGGCGCGCGAGCACGACGGCGACCTGACGAAAGCCCTGGCGTCCACCCGCGCCCAGTTCCTGATTGCGTCCTTCACCACCGACTGGCGCTTCTCGCCGGAGCGCAGCCGCGAAATCGTCGAAGCCTTGATCTCGAACCGGCGCAAGGTGACCTATGCCGAGATCGACGCGCCCCACGGGCACGACGCCTTCCTGCTGGAAGACGCGCGCTACATGGGCGTGGTGCGGGCCTATTACGACCGCATCTGGGAACAAACGATGAGCCGGGAGGCGGCATGAAATTCGAAGACATGAACACGCTGCGGCCCGACCTGGCCTTCATCGCCGACTGGGTGCCCGAGGGCGCCCACGTGCTCGACGTCGGCTGCGGCGACGGCGCCATGCTGCGCTACCTGGAGACGGGAAAACGATGCACCGGCTACGGCGTCGAGATCGCCGACGACAAGGTGCTCGAGAGCACCCGGCGCGGCATCAGCGTGATCCAGCACGACATGGAGCAGGGCCTGGACCTGTTCGGCGAGAATGCCTTCGACACGGTGCTGTGCCTGTCCTCGCTGCAGATGATGCTGCACGTGGAAGCGCGCCTGCGCGACATCGTGCGCGTCGGCACCGAGGCGATCGTCTCCTTTCCGAACTTCGCCTACTGGCCGCACCGCATGGCCCTGCTGAAGGGCCGCATGCCGGTCTCGCGCACCCTGCCTTACCAGTGGTTCGATACGCCGAACGTGCGCTACGCCACGATCGTCGACTTCAAGGAACTGGCCGAGGAGTGCGGGCTGGAAGTGCTGGACTACGTGGCGCTGGCCGAGGGCAAGCCGGTCAGCTTCCTGCCGAACCTGCGCGGCAGCCTGGCGGTGTTCAGGTTGCGCAAGAAGGCGAAACCGGCGTAATCGTTGCCGATAACCGTAGGGTGGGCACGCCGTGCCCACGCGAATGTGTGCGTCTCGTTGGCCATGTCAGCGTCGCCTAGCCCGCTTCTTGTTACAGTGTGCCCTGATCGACCGATAACGTTCAAACGCAGCCACCATCTGTCAGCTTCCGCGTGGGCACGCCGTGCCCACCCTACGATACGGTAGTTGCGCGTGATCTCAGCTTGCGCCATGATGGCGCCGTTTATCGTGCGTACCCCATCCACGTATTTCTGCGACGATGTTGTTATCAAAAACAGCACGCTCATCGATACCATGAAGAAACTAAAACACCTCGCTCTCAGCCTGACGATGCTCGTCAGCATCGGCACCGCCTACGCCCAGGACCAGGTCGTCCAGGACGGTATCGCCGTCAAGCCGCTGTCGCGGGTGCGCGTGCTCGTTCCCGAAGAACAGATGAACGAAGCCGCGGCCCAGCAGTACCGGGAAATGCTGTCGGAAGCGCAGCAGAAGGGCGCGCTGGTGCCGGCCAGCTCGCCGCAGGTGCAGCGCCTGCGCGGCGTGGCCCAGCGCATCATCCCGCATACGCCGCGCTGGAACCAGGCGGCGAAGAACTGGCAGTGGGAGGTCAACCTGTTCGATTCCCAGCAGGTGAACGCTTTCTGCATGCCGGGCGGCCGCATCGGCTTCTTCACCGGCATCATCGACCAGCTGAAACTGACCGACGACGAGATGGCCGCCATCATGGGCCACGAGATCGCGCACGCGCTGCGCGAACACGGCCGCGAGCGTACCGCCAAGTCGGGCATCACATCGATGGTCGCGCGCGGGGCAGGGGCGCTGGGCGCCGCCATCTTCGGCATCGATCCGAACATCACCAACACCGTCACCGGCCTGGTGGGGCAGGGCGTGGTGCTGAAATTCTCGCGCGACGAGGAGCGCGAGGCCGACCTGGTCGGCCTCGACATCGCCGCCCGCGCCGGCTACGACCCGCGTGCCGGCGTCGCCCTGTGGCGCAAGATGGGCGCGCTGAACAAGGCGGCGCCGCCCGAGTTCATGTCGACCCACCCCGGCGGCGAGACCCGCATCGGCGACATGGAGCGTCACATGAACGTGCTGCTGCCGCTGTACGCGCGCGCGAAAGGCACGACCGTGAACAAGCTGCCGCCCTACCGCACCAACGTCGCGCTGAAGTAAAGAATGGGTCGCCAGGCAGAAGCCAACGCCTACGTTCCCCTGCCGGTCCGCAACGGCGTCGCGCCCAGCTACCTGTGGCTGACCGAGACGCTGGCCGGCGGCATGCTGCGCTTCCTGGCCGAGCGCTTTCCCGACGTCTCGCGCGATTCCTGGGCCGCGCGCCTGGAGCGTGGCGAAGTGGTCGACGCCCAGGGCAAGCCCCTGCAAGCGGACAGCCATGTCCGCAAGGGCATGCGCATCTGGTACTACCGCGAGCTCGACGAAGCGGAAACGCCGATCCCGTTCAAGGAGCGCATCCTGTTCCAGGACGCGCACCTGCTCATCGTCGACAAGCCCCACTTCCTGCCGATGATCCCGAGCGGGCGTTTTCTTCACGAGACCCTGCTGGTGCGCCTGAAGGCCCAGCTCGAGTTACCGCACCTGGTGCCGATCCACCGCCTGGACCGCGAGACCGCGGGCGTGGTGATCTTCTCGCACAACATCGAGACGCGCGGCAGGTACCAGTCGATGTTCCAGAAGCGCGTGGTGAAGAAGGTGTACGAGGCCCTGGCGGGCCCGATCGAAGGGCGGGAGTTCCCCTTCACCTACCGCAGCCGCATGCAGGACGCGGCGCAGTTTTTCGTCAGCGAAGAGGTGCCGGGCGAGCCGAACTCGGAAACCGTGGTGGAGATGATCGAGCGCCGCGGCGACGTGGTGCGCTACCGCCTGCATCCGCACACCGGACGCAAGCACCAGCTGCGCCTGCACCTGTCCTCGCTAGGGGCGCCGATCCTGAACGACGCCTTCTATCCGGTGGCGCTGCCCTGCAAGGGCGACGATTTCAGCGCGCCGCTGCAGCTGCTGGCGCGCTCGATCAGTTTCGAGGATCCGCTCACGGGCGAGCAGCGCAGCTTCCACAGCGAACGCACGCTGGACTGGCCGGCGTAGGCGATCGGTGGGCGCCCTGCGCCCACCGATTTCATCACAGCTTATAGTCGATGATCAGCGGCGCGTGATCCGAAAAACGCTCGTCCTTGTACACCGACACCGCATGCGCCGTGGCGGCGATGCCCGGCGTCGCGACGTGGTAATCGATGCGCCAACCGACGTTGTTGGCCCAGGCCTGGCCGCGGTTGCTCCACCAGGTGTAGTCGGCGGCCTCGGGCGCCACCACGCGGTGCACGTCCACCAGGCCGACTTCGTCGAAGATGCGCGTCATCCAGGCGCGTTCTTCCGGCAGGAAACCCGAGTTCTTCTGGTTGCTCTTCCAGTTCTTCAGGTCGATTTCCTTGTGCGCGATGTTCCAGTCGCCGCAGATCACGACCTCGCGTCCTTCCGCCTTCAGTTGCTGCAGGTGCGGCAGGAAGACTTCCATGAAACGGAACTTGGCCAGCTGGCGCTCGGGCGACGAGGAACCCGACGGGGCGTACAGCGAGATCACGGTCAGGTTGCCGAAATCGCAGCGGGTGTAGCGGCCTTCGGCGTCGAATTCCGTGCAGCCGAAGCCGATGCGCTTGTTGTCGGGGGCGGTGCGGCTATACACGCCGGTGCCCGAATACCCCTTCTTTTCGGCGTAGTGGAAGTGGCCGTGGTAGCCGTGCGGCCCCAGCAGCTCTTCGGTCATGTCGGCTTCCTGGCACTTCAGCTCCTGCACGCAGATGTAGTCGGCGTCCTGCGTGGCCAGCCAGTTGAAAAAGCCCTTCTTGTGGGCGGAACGGATCCCGTTCAGGTTCGCGGAAATAATTCGTGGCATTGGTAGAAAAATAAGGGAAGGCGGCGCAATCTGACGCGACCGCAACGGCATGCGGGCCGTTAGTGTAGCGCGTTTTTCCGGGTGCGGAAATGCAGGCAGGCAATCTGTTAAACTCTTACGCATGCGAAGTAACAAGACGCTTCATTCCCTCCCGCCAGCTGCGCCGGCGTCCGACATGCCGGTGGCTGCCGTACACGCGGCGGCGCCGTCCATCCGTTTCTACGACACCGATACCGTCCTGCTCGACGAAGCGGCCGATTTCGTCGACGCCGCCCTGCGCGCCGGCGGCACCGGGGTCGTGATCGCGACCCCGCCGCACGTGGCGCAGCTGCGCCGGCGCCTGGCCGGCTTCGGCAGCTCGACCAGTGGCGCCTCCTGGTTCCCGGGGCGCCTGGTCGTCCTCGACGCCGAGGAAACCCTGGCCGCCTTCATGGTCGACGGCCAGCCCGATCCGCAGCGCTTTCGCGACAGCGTCGGCGCGCCGCTGGCGGCCGCTTGCGCCGGCGGCGGCGTCGTGCACGCCTTTGCCGAGATGGTCGCGCTGCTGTGCGCGCGCGGCCAGTACGAGGCCGGCGTGCGCCTCGAGCAGCTCTGGGATGCGCTCGGCGACGAACTGTGCTTCTCGCTGTTCCACGCCTGCCCCACGCAAACCCCGGCCGACGACGGCGTGCCGGCCGCCTTTGCGCACAAGCCTGCGCAGCAGGAGGACGCCGCACCCGTACGCGTCGGGCACGAACAGCGCACCTCGCAGCTCGAAGCCGAGATCGCGCGCCGCAGGGAAGCCGAGCAGACCCTGCGCCGGCGCGAAAAGGAATTCGCCGACTTCGTCGAGAACGCCGCCGAAGGCCTGCACCGGGTCGCCGGCGACGGCATCATCCTGTGGGCCAACCGCGCCGAGCTGCAGATGCTGGGCTACACCTGGGAAGAATATGTCGGCCATCACATCGCCGACTTCCACGTCGATGCCCCGGTGATCGAGAGCATCCTGGGCAAGCTGGCGTCGGGCGAAACGCTGTACGACCAGCCGGCGCGCCTGCGCTGCAAGGACGGCTCGATCCGTCACGTAGTGATCCATTCGAACGGCTATTTCGACGACGGCGAGCTGCGCTACACGCGCTGCTTCACGCGCGACGCCACCGAGCGCCACCAGCGCGACGCCGCGCTGGCCCAGCGCGACCGCATGCTGCTCAACGCGCCGGTCGCGGCCGCTTTGCTGATGGGGCCGGAACTGCGCTTCCGCCTTGCCAACCGCCGCTATTGCGAACTGGTCGGGCGCGATGCGCTCGAGACCCTGGCCTTCGCCGAGGCCTTCCCCGAATGGCGCGGGAGCGAGATGATGCGCCTGCTGGAGCAGGCCTACCGCAGCGGGGCGCCGGTCGCGGTCGAGGAACTGCGCGTCGAGCTGGCACGCGCCGACGGCAGCGTCGAGGAAGGCTTCCTCAAATTCAGCCTCGAGCCCCTGACCGACACGCCGGGCGAGGAGCAGGGCGTGATCCTGGTCGCGGTCGACGTCACCGAACAGGTGCGCAGCCGGCGCAGCCTGGAGCGCGCCCATGCCGAGCGCGAGCAGCTGCTGGACGAACTCACCGCCGCCAACCGCACCAAGGACGAATTTCTGGCCATGCTCGGCCACGAGCTGCGCAACCCGCTGTCGCCGATCGTGACCGCGCTGCAGCTGATGCGCATGCGCGGCGAGGGCGGCGCCTTGCGCGAGCGCGAGATCATCGAGCGCCAGGTCGAGCATCTGGTGCGCCTGGTCGACGATTTGCTGGACGTGGCGCGCGCCACGCGCGGCCAGGTCGAACTGAAGTTCGAGCAGGTCGACCTCGACGCGCCGCTGGCCAAGGCGGTCGAGATGGCCAGTCCGCTGCTGGAGCAGCGCGGCCACCGCCTGTCGGTCGAGATCGAGCCCGGCCTGCGCTGGGAGGGCGATCCGATGCGCCTGGCGCAGGTGGTGTCGAACCTGCTGACGAATGCCGCGCGCTACACCGAACCCGGCGGCGAGGTGGCCCTGCGCGCCGGGCGCGACGGCGATGGCTGGCTGCGCATCGGCGTGAGCGACAACGGCATCGGCCTGGCGCCGGAGATGCTGACCGAGGTATTCGGCCTGTTCTTCCAGGGCAAGCGCAGCGTCGACCGCCGGGAGGGAGGCCTGGGCATCGGCCTGGCGCTGGTGAAGAACATCGTCGAGCTGCATGGCGGCCGGGTCGAGGCGAGCAGCGGCGGACCGGGGCAGGGCAGCCAGTTCGTGGTGCGCCTGCCGCTGCGCAGCACGGGCGCCGGGGCCGACGCCGAGGCACAGGCCCTGCCGGCCGCGCCCGCGCCGGCGGCGCCGCACAAGCGCCTCCTGGTGGTCGACGACAATGCCGATGCCGCCGAGACCCTGGGCCTGCTGTTGAAAGCGCATGGCCACCAGGTCGAGGTGTTCAACGACCCGCTGCAGGCCTTGTCCGCGGTGACCCGCGTCCAGCCCGACATCGCGGTGCTCGACATCGGCTTGCCGGGCATGGACGGCTACCAGCTGGCGCGCAGCCTGCGTGCGCTGCTGGGCACGCATCCGTGCCGCCTGATCGCGCTGTCCGGCTATGGCCAGGCGGCGGACCGGCAGCGCAGCGGGGAAGCCGGTTTCGAGCAGCATCTGGTCAAGCCGATCAGCCCCGACCAGGTCGCGCGCCTGGCGCTGGCGCTACCATAAAAGCGGGGTCGGCCGGCGCAGGCGCGGCGGCGCGGATTACAATATCCGTTTTCGAATTTCAGGAGAACAGCGTGAGCAATCTGCGCCAGGAGTTTATTGCGTTTTCGGTCGAGACCGAAGTCTTACGATTCGGTCAATTCACGACCAAGGCCGGGCGCCTCTCGCCTTACTTCTTCAACGCCGGCCTGTTCCACGACGGCGCCACCCTCGGCCGCCTGGCGCAGTTCTATGCCCAGACCCTGATCGCATCGGGCGTCGAGTTCGACATGCTGTTCGGCCCGGCCTACAAGGGCATCACCCTGGCCAGCGCGACCGCGGTGGCGCTGGCGGCCCAGGGCCGCAACACCTCGTTCGCCTACAACCGCAAGGAAGCCAAGGACCACGGCGAAGGCGGCACCATCGTCGGCGCCAAGCTGCAGGGCAAGGTCGTCATCGTCGACGACGTGATCTCGGCCGGCACCTCGGTGCGCGAATCGGTCGACATGATCCGCGCCGCCGGCGCCGAGCCGGCCGCCGTCCTGATCGCGCTCGACCGCATGGAGCGCTCGGGCAAGGACGACGCGCTGTCGGAGGGTTCGGCGGTGCAGCAGGTGGCCAAGGAATTCGGTATTCCCGTGATCTCGATCGCCAACCTGGACGACCTGTTCACTTACCTGTCGGGTGAGGGAGCGGGCGCCGAGCTGGGCCAGCACAAGGAAGCGGTGGCGGCCTACCGCACGCGTTACGGCGTTTAAATCCTCGGGCGAAAGGCGCTGAGCGTTTTCGTTGCAGACGCAAGCCGTATCACAGAAGCGCGGCGGAGATCGCCGCCGCTTCGCGCGCCAGCGCCGCCAGGCGTTGGGCCTGCCGGCCAATGAAGACTGCGATCTGCGCAACGAAGGCGCGTTCGTCGTCCTGATAGTTGTTTGAACCCGCCAGTTCGACAGCTGCGGTGCCGGCCGCATTCGACAGGCGCTCCGCCTCGCGCCGCATCAGCTTGCGGTCGATACCGCAGCGCGTGGCGAAGTCGGCGAGGGCGAATGGCGTGACCTCGTCGAAGGTGAACGCATCGCCGAATGCCATGGCAAGGTCGGTATCGAAGTGCGCATATTGGACCACGCTGACGAGGTCATACCAGGGCGTCGGTTCAAGATAGCCGCCGGGACTGACGAAAAACGAAAAGTTCTTGCCGTGGGCGTCGCTGTTCCCGATCAGGAACTGGAAGAGCGCCCAGCGCAGCATCGTCAGCTTGGCCTGGGCCTTGTTGCCCGTCAGCTGACCCAGGCCGAACAGGCGTTCAAAACTCATGCCGTCCCGAATATCACGGACCGCTTCCTGGTTCCCGTAATTGCGCTCGTATTTGAAACTGACCGGCAAGTCGCAGGCCTGGCAAGCGTCGACCATGTGCCGCCGGTCGACCCGCAGCGCTTCTCCCTGCTGTTGCACGGTGCGATCGAAACGGCGCACGACAAGCACCGGGCGGGGCGTGCGCAGCAGCTCGACTTCCGCCACCGGCAAGCCGATGCGGGCCGCGAGCGTCATGCAGAAATGTTCGTTCACCGCGAGATGCGGCGGTCTGGAGTGGCCGAGATCGGGTTTGAGGATATGGGTGGATGCCAGGCGCGGTCCTTCGACCAGGAACAGCCGTCCCCCTTGTGCGAGTGGAGCGTCGAGGTAGACCAGCAGCTTGTCCTGTACCCCCGCAACGGACATGCGCACCTTGCCGTCCCATACCGTGAACGGCATGTCGCGGTCTGCGATGCGCTTGTCCAATTCCGCGATCGGGATTTCCCGCATCTCGGGCCCGGCGGGAGCGTGCATGTCGGCTTGCGCATCCCGGAAACGTAATACGCCGGCCGTTTCGGTACCGAGTGCGCGGATCAAGCCAAACACATTCGATCTGGCCAAGCCATTGGCTGCAATGGCGACATCCAGTGCATGTCCCTCCGGTAGCAAGTGCTCGATGAAGCGCTTGATCGAACGCGAGTCGTAGCCTTGCCCGGATGGTGAAAGAGGCAAGGAGGGCGATAGGGGAAACGCCTGCGGGTCGTCGAGCCAATCGCGGGTATAGGCCAATGACCACGCGTCCGCCATGGCGTTATGGCCCAGATGCGCCATCAGGCGATCGCCTGCCAGGACCTCGAGAACGAAGTTCACCGTGGGACTCCAGGTTCATGTACGGCCGATCCCAGGCGGGTGCGTTGGACCCAGGGATGATCCTTTGGGACGACCAGCATTGCCAGCCCCAAACCTTCGAGGACCGCCAGTGCCTTGTCCAGGCGTACGCTGCCTTGGCCGTTTTCAAGCCGCGACATCAAGTCGACGGAGACACCAAGAAGCGCTGCGGCGTCGTCGATACGCAAATGCTGCGCACGACGACGCTGGCGCACCAGCGGGCCCAAGGCATCCGGTGCGTTCAAGAGAGTAGGAATCGTTTCCATGATCGGCTTGTTTCGGATATTCAGAAAGAATACCCAGTATAGCCTGACATGTCCGAAAATTTCTTAAATTCCGAAATATCGTCCCGAAGTGTTGTGCTTACGACATAAATTTCAGAAAATCCGAAATATCACAGCGTGAACCCAGGAGTTTGCTGAAGTTTTCTGACATTCCGAAACAACGCAAGATCTTGTAATTAAGCATAAAAAAACCGGAGCACGCTCCGGTTTTTCTTTTCTTCTTCAAGACCAGCGGTATCAACCCGCCAGCTTCTTCTTCAGCAGCTCCGTCACCTGGGCCGGATTCGCCTTGCCCTTGGACGCCTTCATGGTCTGGCCGATCAGTGCGTTGATCGCGGCTTCCTTGCCGGCGCGGTACTGCTCGACCGACTTGGCATTCGCCGCCAGCACTTCGTCGACGATGGCTTCCAGCGCGCCGCTGTCCGAGATCTGCTTCAGGCCCTTCTGCTCGATGACGACGTCGGCCAGGTTCTCGTCGGTCGACTTCGCTTCCCACATCGCCGCGAACACTTCCTTCGCCGCCTTGTTCGAGATCGTGCCGTCGGCGATGCGCTTGACCAGCAGCGCCAGCTGCGAGGCCTCGACCGGCGATTCGGTGATGTCCACGCCTTCGCGGTTCAGGGTCGAGGAGACGTCGCCCATCATCCAGTTGGCGATGGTCTTCGCGTTTTCCTTGCCGGCCTTTGCCACCACGGCTTCGTAGTAGGTCGCCATGCCCTGCGACGAGGTCAGGATCAGGGCGTCATACTCGGGCAGGCCGTAGTCGCCGGTGAAGCGCGCGCGCATTGCGCCCGGCAGTTCCGGCATGTCGGCCTTCACGCGCTCGATCCAGTCTTCCGAAATGGTCAGGGGCGGCAGGTCCGGGTCCGGGAAGTAGCGGTAGTCCTGCGCGTCCTCTTTCGAGCGCATGGCGCGGGTTTCCTTGCGGTCCGGGTCCCACAGGCGGGTGGCCTGCTGGACCTTGCCGCCGTCTTCGATCAGCTCGATCTGGCGCCGCACTTCGTAGTGGATCGCTTCTTCCATGAAGCGGAAGGAGTTCAGGTTCTTGATCTCGCAGCGGGTGCCGAATTCCTTCTGGCCCAGCGGACGCACCGAGACGTTGACGTCGCAGCGGAATGAACCTTCCTGCATGTTGCCGTCGCAGACGCCCAGCCACATCACCAGCGAGTGCAGGGCCTTCGCATAGGCGACCGCTTCGGCGGCGCTGCGCATTTCCGGCTCCGAGACGATCTCGAGCAGCGGGGTGCCGGCGCGGTTCAGGTCGATGCCGGTCATGCCGGCATAGTCCTCGTGCAGCGATTTACCGGCATCCTCTTCCAGGTGGGCGCGGGTCAGGTTGACGGTCTTGGTCTCGAGCTTGCCATCCTTCTCGTAGCCGAAGGTGATGGTGCCGCCCTGGACCACCGGGTTCTCGAACTGGCTGATCTGGTAGCCCTTCGGCAGGTCGGGGTAGAAGTAGTTCTTGCGTGCGAAGACCGACTGCGGCGCGATCTTCGCCCCGACCGCCAGGCCGAAGCGGATCGCGCGCTCGACGGCGCCCTTGTTCATCACGGGCAGCACGCCCGGCAGCGCCAGGTCCACGGGGCTGGCCTGCGTGTTCGGCTCGGCGCCGAACTGGATCGAGCTGCCGCTGAAGATTTTCGAGTTGGTCGTGAGCTGGACGTGGTTCTCAAGACCGATGACGACTTCCCATTGCATGGTGTTCTCTCTTTTCTATTCGGTTCGCATGGAGGGAGCGGGCTGTTCATTTGTGACCGCCGCGGGCTGCTCATGCGTTACGCGTGGGCACGGGGTGCCCACCCTACGGCGCCCGCGCCGGATGGCGTCAGACGCCATCCGGTGCTCGCTGGTGCCAGTCGGTGACCTGCTGGTACTGGTGCGCGATGTTCAGCAGCTTGGCTTCGGCAAAATAATTGCCGATGATTTGCAGGCCGACCGGGCGCTTGGCGTTCTTCTCGCCGCTGCCGAAGCCGCAGGGGATCGACATCCCCGGCAGGCCGGCCAGGCTGGTCGACAGGGTGAAGATGTCGGCCAGGTAGTTGGCGACCGGGTCGTTCGCCTTCGAACCCAGGTCCCAGGCCACCGTCGGCGCCACCGGGCCCATGATC
The DNA here is from genome assembly GCF_042647645.1 of Massilia haematophila. Taxonomy (NCBI): domain Bacteria; kingdom Pseudomonadati; phylum Pseudomonadota; class Betaproteobacteria; order Burkholderiales; family Oxalobacteraceae; genus Massilia; species Massilia haematophila. The sequence continues at coordinate 5,002,565 of NZ_JBHRVV010000001.1, forward strand.
ACGTCGCACTTGTCGGCAAAGGCGGCCTGGAAGTCGTCGGCGATCAGGCGGCGGATCCTCTGCGCCTGGACGTAGTAGGCGTCGTAGTAGCCATGGCAGAGCACGTAGGTGCCGACCATGATGCGGCGCTGCACTTCACGACCGAAACCCTCTGCGCGGGTTTTCTTGTACATGTCCTGCAGATCCTTGTACTCGGCGGCGCGGTGGCCGTAGCGCACGCCGTCGAAGCGCGACAGGTTCGACGAGGCTTCGGCCGGGGCGATGATGTAGTAGGTCGGGATCGACAGCGCTGTTTTGGGGAGCGAAATGTCGACCAGGGTCGCGCCCAGCTTGACGAACTGCTCGAGCGCGGCGCGCACGGCCTGCTCGACGTCGGCGGCCAGGCCCTCGCCGAAGTATTCCGAAGGCACGCCGATGCGCAGGCCGCTCAACGGCTTGTTCAGGTCGCGCGTGAAGTCCTCGTGCAGGTTGCCCTGCTCGGGCGTGAGGCTGGTCGAGTCGCGCTCGTCGTGGCCGATCATTTCGTTGAGCAGCAGGGCGCAGTCCTCGGCGGTCTGGGCGATCGGGCCGCCCTGGTCGAGCGAGGAGGCGAAGGCGATCATGCCGAAGCGCGAGACGCGGCCGTAGGTCGGCTTGATGCCGGTGACGCCGCAGAAGGCGGCCGGCTGGCGGATCGAGCCGCCGGTGTCGGTCGCGGTCGCGGCCGGCGCCAGGCGCGCGGCGATCGCGGCGGCCGAGCCGCCCGAGGAGCCGCCCGGCACCGCCAGCGCATCCCAGGGATTCTTCACCGGGGCGAAGGCCGAGTTCTCGTTCGACGAGCCCATCGCGAATTCGTCGAGGTTGACCTTGCCCAGCGTGACCATGCCGGCGGCGCCGAATTTCTCGACCACGGTGGCGTCGAAGGGGCTGACATAGTTGGCCAGCATCTTCGAGCCGGCAGTCGTGCGCCAGCCGCGCGTGACGAAGATATCCTTGTGGGCGATCGGGACGCCGGTCAGCGGGCCGGCGGTGCCTTCCGCCAGGCGCGCGTCGGCGGCGGCGGCCTGGGCCAGCGACAGTTCCGGATCGACGTGCAGGAAGGCGTTGTGGCCGCTCGCGTCGATGCGGGACAGGTAGTGGCGGGTCAGTTCCGTGCTCGAGACTTGTTTCGAGTGCAGCAGCGCGGACAGCTCTTTGATAGTCTTGTTGTGCATATGCGTGTTCTGTTCGTGGATGCTGGCTGGGTTACTCGATGACCTTCGGCACCAGGTACAGGCCGTCCTGGGCTTTCGGCGCCGGCGCCTGGTAGGCTTCGCGGCGGTTTTCTTCCGTGACCACGTCTTCGCGTAGGCGCAGCGGCAGCGCCAGGATCGCGGCCAGCGGGTGCGACAAGGGCGCAACATCGGTGGTGTCGACCGCCTGCATCTGTTCGGCCAGGGCGAAAATGCCGTTCAGCTCGGACAGCGCGGTCTCGGCGTGGGCGTCGTCCATATCGAGCTGGGCCAGATTGGCGATCCGTTTTACGTCTGAAAGAGTCAGGGACATGGCAAAAGGCGCGGCGCGGTGCCGCGTTCAAAATGGGGTTGGGCGCATGACGGGATTGCGGCGCCCTTTGTTGAACGCCTTGCTACAGCCGATAAAACCTTGCTAATCCCGTCGATCTCGCTTGAGGAACTGGGGGCTAAAACCACCTGTTTTCAGCGTTTAATCGGTAAATTATAAGGTAGAATGGCGGGCTAATGCGTGGTTGGCGCCGAACGAGCGCCGCCACGGCAGGTTCTACAAGACCGCAGGGCGCAGCAGCAGGCCAGGGCGGCAAGGATTCCCGATCAATAGTTTAGGCGCGGCTAGCGCGCATCAGGACATACATGTTTGGTTCTTTACGCAGTTACTTCTCGAACGACCTGGCCATCGACCTGGGTACCGCCAATACGCTGATCTATGTGCGCGGCCAGGGCATCGTGCTGGATGAACCTTCGGTCGTGGCGATCCGCCAGCAGGGCGGCCCGAACGGCAAGAAGACGATCCAGGCGGTCGGCAAGAAGGCCAAGCAGATGCTGGGCAAGGTGCCGGGCAACATCGAAGCGATCCGCCCGATGAAGGACGGCGTGATCGCCGACTTCACCGTCACCGAAGAAATGCTCAAGCAGTTCATCCGCATGGTGCACGACTCGAAGTTCTTCCGTCCGTCGCCGCGCATCATCATCTGCGTGCCTTGCGGTTCGACCCAGGTCGAGCGCCGCGCGATCCGCGAATCGGCGCTGGGCGCCGGCGCCTCCCAGGTGTTCCTGATCGAGGAGCCGATGGCGGCCGCAATAGGCGCTGGCCTGCCGGTGTCGGATGCGACCGGTTCGATGGTGGTCGATATCGGCGGCGGCACGACCGAGGTCGGCATCATCTCGCTGGGCGGCATGGTCTACAAGGGTTCGGTGCGCGTGGGCGGCGACCGCTTCGACGACGCCATCGTCAACTACATCCGCCGTAACTACGGCATGCTGATCGGCGAGCAGACCGCGGAAGCGATCAAGAAGGCCATAGGGTCGGCCTTCCCGGGGTCGGAAGTGAAGGAAATGGAAGTCAAGGGCCGCAACCTGTCCGAAGGCATCCCGCGTGCGTTCACCATCTCGTCGAACGAGATCCTGGAAGCCCTGACCGATCCGCTGAATAATATCGTCTCGGCGGTCAAGAACGCGCTCGAACAGACGCCGCCGGAACTGGGCGCCGACATCGCCGAGAAGGGCATGATGCTGACCGGCGGCGGCGCGCTGCTGCGCGACCTGGACCGCCTGCTAATGGAAGAGACCGGCCTGCCGGTGCTGGTGGCCGAAGACCCGCTGACCTGCGTGGTGCGCGGCTCGGGCATGGCGCTGGAGCACAACGACAAGCTGGGCTCGATCTTCTCGTACGAGTAAGCACTGGCAACGGTCGTTCATCGTTAGACCATAGCGTGGGCAGGCGAGCGGCATAGGCCGTGCTCCTGCCCATTTGCGTATTTGTCGCGTATCTGTCGCGCGGGCTTGGGCCCGCCATCATCGAAAGTCATGGAATACAGTCCTCCGCCGCTTTTCAAACAGGGCGCCCCGGCACGGGTGAAGGTGACCGTGTTCGCGCTGGTGTCGATCGTGCTGCTGGTGGTCGACGCGCGCATGCACCTGCTCGGCGCCGTGCGCCAGGTGGCCGCCACCGTGCTCTACCCGCTGCAGATGGCGGCGCTGATGCCGCGCGACGCCGTCTACAGCATGGGCGATTACTTTTCCTCGCTCTCGAGCCTGCAGAAGGAAGTCGCCGAGCTCAAGAACCAGCAGGTGGCCCAGGCCCAGGCGATGCAGCAGGCCCAGCTCCAGATGGCGGAGAACGCCCACCTGCGCCGCCTGCTCGATGCGCGCGACCACCTGCCGGTCAAGTCGATGATGGGCGAGATCCTGTACGACGCGCGCGATCCCTCGACCCGCCGCATCGTGCTCGACCGCGGTTCGCGCAACGGCGTGCAGCTCGGCCTGCCGGTGATCGACAACGCCGGCGTGGTCGGCCAGGTCACCCGCGTCTTCCCCTTCACCTCGGAAGTGACGCTCCTGACCGACAAGGACCAGGCCATTCCGGTGCAGGTGCTGCGCTCGGGCCTGCGCAGCGTGGCCTATGGCCGCGGGCGCTCGGGCCTGCTCGACCTGCGCTTCGTCGCGCCGAACGCCGACATCCAGGTCGGCGACATCCTGATCACGTCCGGCCTGGACGGCATGTATCCGGCCGGCCTGGCCGTGGCCAAGGTGGTGCAGGTCGAGAGCGTCGCCGCCGGCGCCTTCGGGCGCGTGGTATGCCAGCCGCTGGCCGGCATCGACCGCAACCGCCAGCTCCTGATCGTGATGTCGCAGGCCGCGCGCGAGCCGCGTCCTGCCGACGTGCCGGCCGCGCCGGCCCAGAGCGGCCGCCGCAACCTGCCGAAGATGACGCCGGTGCCGCCGCCGCCGCTGCCGGCCACGCCGCTGCCGGCGCAGGCGCCGCCGGCGGCCAACCAGGGCGGAACCGCGGGCGTGCCGCCTGCGGCACCGGCATCCACCCCACCGGCAAGCACAGCACCTGCGGGCACCGCACCCGCGACCGCGCCGGCCAACAGCGCCCAGCGTCCCGCGCACCCGCCCGCCACGCCGGGCGCGGCGCGCCCGGGCACGGCGGCAACCCAGCCGGCCCGGCCGGCCACCCAGAAGGAGGGCGCGTAAATGCCCGCAAACCGTCCCCATTACATCCTGCTGCCGGTCAGCCCGCTGTTCATCGCCTTCAGCCTGACCTGCGCCTTCATGCTGAATCTGCTGCCCTGGGGCCGCTGGATCGGCGCGCCGGACTTCGTCGCGCTGGTGCTGGTGTTCTGGGGCATCCACCAGCCGCGCCGGGTCGGCATCGGCGTCGCTTTCTGCATGGGCCTGTTGATGGACGTGCACGACGCCACCCTGCTGGGCGAGAACGCGCTGGCCTATACGCTGCTGTCCTATGTCGCGATCATGATCCACCGCCGCGTGCTGTGGTTCCCGGTGCTGACCCAGGCCATGCACGTGTTCCCGCTGCTGCTGCTGGCCCAGGCGATCCAGGTGCTGGTGCACGTGTTCGCCACCGGCCGCTTTGCCGGCTGGCTGTATTTCGTCGAAAGCGCGGTCGCCGTCGTCCTGTGGCCGCTGATCAGCTGGCTGCTGCTGGCGCCGCAGCGTCGCGCCGTCGACCGCGACCATACCCGCCCGATCTGATTGTTCGAAAGACCGCACGCAGTAAATGACTGAAATTAAAGATAGCGACCGCGAGATCCACCAGTTCCGCCTGCGCATGACCGCGCTCGCGGTGCTGGTGTTCGTCTGCTTCGGCATCCTGGTGGCCCGCTTCGTCTGGCTGCAGGTGGTCCAGCACGACAAATACCATGCGCAGGCCGAGGACAACCGCATCGCGCTGGTGCCGATCGTGCCGAACCGCGGCCTGATCGTCGACCGCAACGGCGTCGTCCTGGCGCAGAACTTCTCCGCCTATACGCTCGAGATCACGCCCTCGAAACTGCAGGCGAACCTGGACTCGGTGATCGACGAGCTGGCCAAGCTGGTGACGATCGAGCCGCGCGACCGCAAGCGCTTCAAGCGCCTGATGGAAGAGTCGCGCAGCTTCGCCAGCGTGCCGCTGCGCACCCGCCTGACCGACGACGAGGTGGCCCGCTTCACGGCCCAGCGCTTCCGCTTTCCCGGCGTCGAAGTGCAGGCGCGCCTGTTCCGCCAGTATCCGCTGGGCGAGGTCGCCTCGCACGTGATCGGCTACATCGGCCGCATCAATGCGCGCGAAGCCGCGGCCATCGAGGACAGCGACGACGCCGCCAACTACAACGGCACCGACCACATCGGCAAGGAAGGCCTGGAGAAGAAATACGAGCGCTACCTGCACGGCACCACCGGCTACGAGGAGGTCGAGCGCTCGGCCGGCGGCCGCGCGATCCGCACGCTGTCGCGCCGGCCGCCGGTCCCGGGCAGCAACCTGATCCTGTCGATCGACATCGAGCTGCAGAAGATCGTCGAGGAAGCCTTCGGCGACCGGCGCGGGGCTTTCGTCGCGATCGAGCCCGAGACCGGCGACGTACTGGCCTATGTCTCGCGTCCGGGCTTCGACCCCAACCTGTTCGTCGACGGCATCGATACCCAGAGCTGGAACGAGCTGAACACCTCGCTCGACCGGCCGCTGATGAACCGTCCGCTGTCGGGCACCTATCCGCCCGGCTCGACCTTCAAGCCCTTCATGTCGCTGGCGGCGCTCGAGATGGGCTTCCGCCGGCCCGAGCAGGGCATCCGCGACGCCGGCTTCTACATGCTGGGCGGGCACCGCTTCAACGACGACAAGCCGGGCGGCCACGGCTACGTCGACATGTACAAGTCGATCGTCGAGTCCTGCGACACCTATTATTACCAGCTCGGCAACGAGATGGGGATCGATAACATCTCGCGCTTCATGGGGCAGTTCGGCTTCGGCTCGCCGACCGGGATCGACCTCGAGCACGAGAAATCCGGCGTCCTGCCTTCGAAGGAGTGGAAGGCGAACCGCTTCAAGCGCAACCGCGCGGCCCAGAAGTGGGTCGGCGGCGACACCATCTCGATCAGTATCGGCCAGGGCTTCAACAACTACACGATCATCCAGCTGGCGCACGCGGTGGCCAACCTGGCCAACGACGGCGTGGTGATGAAGCCGCACCTGGTCAAGCTGATCGAGGACGGCGCCACGCGCGAGCGCACCCTGACCGTGCCGAAGGAAAGCCGGCGCATTCCGCTCAAGCAGGAAAACATCGACTTCATCAAGCGCGCGATGGTCGGCGTGACCCAGGAAACCTATGGCACGGGTTATCGCGTGTTCGGCAATGCCGGCTATATCTCGGCAGGCAAGACCGGCACCGCCCAGGTGATCGGCCTGAAAGGCCAGAAGTACAACGCCAACGCGATCGACGAACGCCACCGCGACAACGCGCTGTACACCGCGTTCGCGCCGGCCGACAAGCCGCGCATCGCGATCGCCCTGATCGTCGAGAACGTGGGCTTCGGCGCCGCGCACGCCGCGCCGATCGCGCGCAAGGCGCTCGACTACTACCTGCTCGGCAAGCGCCCGCCGCCGCCGAAGCCGGAAGCCGGCGCCGCGGCCGCGAAGAAAACCGTCGCCACCGTTCCGGCCGGCCCCCGGCCGTCCGGAAACGGCGCTGTCGCTTCCCCGGTCATCGCCGCCACGCCGCCCGCCACCACCAAGGAGTAAGCAGATGGCCTATTATCCGGAGCGGCGCTCGCTCAGCCGCCGCCTGAAGCCGTATTTCACCGTGTTCGACTGGCCGCTGGCGATGGTCCTGTTCATGCTGCTCACGACCAGCATGATTACCATGTCCTCGGCCGGCCACGAGTTCCCGGGCCGGGTGGAGGCGCAGATGCGCAACTTCATCCTCGCCTTCGGCATCATGTGGATGGCCGCCCTGGTGCCGCCGCAGACGCTGATGCGCCTCGCCGTGCCGGTCTATACCTTCGGCGTGACCCTGCTCATCGCGGTGGCGATGTTCGGCATCATCAAGAAGGGCGCGCGGCGCTGGCTGCACGTGGGGGTCGACATCCAGCCCTCCGAGATCATGAAGATCGCGACACCGCTGATGATCGCCTGGTACTTCCAGCAGCGCGGCAGGGTGGGGGAATGGAAAAGCTACATTGTCGCGGCCATCCTGCTGATCATTCCGTTCACGCTGATCGCCAAGCAGCCCGACCTCGGCACGGCCTTGCTGGTGGGCGCCTCGGGCTTCTACGTGATCTTCCTGGCCGGCCTGTCGTGGCGGGTGCTGATCGCCCTGGCCGTTGCCGGCGCGGCCTGCCTGCCGGTGGCCTGGTCGATGTTGCACGATTACCAGCGCGAACGGGTGATGACGCTGATCGATCCGACCTCCGATCCGCTGGGCAAGGGATTCCACATCATCCAGTCGGTGATCGCGATCGGCTCGGGCGGCCTGACCGGCAAGGGCTATCACCAGGGCACCCAGGTCCAGCTCGAATTCGTGCCGGAACAGACTACCGACTTCGTGTTTTCGGTCTATTCCGAAGAATTTGGGCTTGTCGGAAACCTATTTCTTTTGGTAATTTACCTGCTGCTGATCGGCCGCGGCATGATGATTGCGGCCAATGCCCCGAATATGTTCTCCCGGCTGCTGGCCGGTTCGATCACGATGATCTTCTTTACTTATGCCTTTGTTAACATGGGCATGGTGAGTGGGATCCTCCCCGTGGTCGGAGTTCCGTTGCCTTTCATGAGCTACGGCGGAACTGCGTTCATTACGCTCGGGCTCGGCGCTGGTATATTGATGAGCATTCAAAGGCACCGCAAGCTGGTGCAGACCTAAAGGAGGAAGCTGCGCATGACCGCTTCGAGAACTCTCCCAGTGGTCATCGCGTTGGCAGCGTTGATGACCGGCTGCGGGACGACAGGCGATAGCAAGACCCTGATCCCGCTGCCGTGGAAACACAAAGTCACCGGCAAACATCCCCCGCTGTCGCCCAAGCTGCCGCCGGCCAACTCCGGCCGCGGCGGCTATTACAAGGACGACGGTCCCGGCACCGATATCCCGGAAGGGCTGGAATTCACGCCCGACGCCGTGGTCAGGGCCGAACCTTACGCCAAGTGGGCGAACCGCCCGTATTCCGTCTTCGGCCAGACCTATACCCCGATCCTGCACGAGGAACCCTTCGTGCAGCGTGGCGTGGCCAGCTGGTACGGCGTGAAATTCCACGGCCAGAAGACCTCCTCGGGCGAACCCTACGACATGTACAAGATGACGGCGGCGCATCCGACGCTGCCGATCCCGTCGTATGCCCGCATTACCAGCGTCGAGAGCGGCAAGTCGGTCGTGGTGCGCATCAACGACCGCGGCCCCTTCCACGCCAGCCGCATCGTCGACGTCTCGTATACCGCCGCCCTGAAATTGGGCCTGCTGGGCAAGGGCAGCCACGAGGTCGCGCTCGAACGCCTGTTCCCGGGCGACGAAGTGCGCCTCGCCGCCGAGCGCCGCGCCGCCACCTCGCAGGCGCAATCGGTCGAGGCGCCGCCGGAAATCGCCGCGCTGATGCTGGAAGACCGCGTGCGGACCGACAGCGCCGCCGTGGCCCAGGCGCTGCCGGCGGCCGAGGCGCAAGCGGCAGGCAAGCAGTTCTATGTGCAGCTGGGTTCCTACAGCCGGGCCGACAAGGCGCAGGAGATGAGCCGGAAACTGGCGGACGCGGGCCTGGCGGTCGGCACCATCGAGGTCGTGCCGAGCGGGCAGGTGAATCGCCTGTATGGCGGGCCGTTCGAGACGCGCGCGGCGGCGCAGGAAGCGGCCAGGGGATTGCCGTCGGGCTTGGGGATCAAGCCGATTGTCGTCAGGCGTTAAGTTGTTCGCCGCCGGGTGGTTTTGCGGCGGCCTTGATGGTGTTCATCCGTACGACAGCGTGGGTTCAAGAACCCACCCTGCAAGAGCGGGTTCTTCGTAGGGTGGGTTCTTGAACCCACGCGGTATGGTGCCCATACGCACCGCCAGCGCCGCGCGCCAGCCCCGGATCACTTGCAAACGTGCAGCACCGCCGCCGGAAACCCCCGCCCGGCCTCGACGATCCGCGTGCGCGTCGGCGCATCGATGTCGCGGAAGCGGTAGGCAAAGCGATTCGTCTGCGGGCCGCGCGGCAGGATGCGCACGCCCTGCACGCCCTGTTTCGCCAGTTCCGCCGCCAGCGTACGGGCGCCGGCCTCGGTCTTGAACACGCCCAGCGATACCGCCCAGCGCAGCGGCGAATCCCCCTGCATGATGAAGAAGTTGGTCACGCCGCGCTCGCGCAGCTCGGCCACGCGGCGGTCGGCGCCTTCCTTGCCGCCTTGCGGAGGCAGGTAGACCAGGTGGCTGGTCACTTCCTGGAAGGGGATGGCGAGGCGGGTCTGGCGCGCGCCGAGCGCGATGCGGGCCAGGCGCGTCTCGTAGCGCCGCGCGTCGCCCGCGGCAAAGGCCTCGGTCTCGAGGCAGGCGAAAGCGGGCGCCGCCGGCTCTGCCGGCGCCGGCGGCTCCGCCGCGGCCGGCACCTCGGTGGCGGCCGTGGCTTCGGTTTCCTCGGGCTTGGCGGCGCTGGCCAGCGCCTGCGCCTGTTCGCCGGTCAACAGCGTCAGCTTGTCGGGCGCTACCTGGTTGCGCAGCCGCGCCGGCTCGCGCACTTCGGCGTCGACGTTGCCCAGCAGGCCGCGGCCGTAGGCGAACAGCAGCGCGTTCGCCGCCAGCAAAGCCCAGAATACGAATTTCAGCACGCCTTCACTCTCCTTTCGCCGCGTCCGCCAGCGCCACCGCGTGCAGACCGACCAGCACGATATTATCGACCAGCTCGTGCGCGATCTTGAGCGCGGGGGCGATGTAGGGCGCCGCGCCGCCCGAGAGGATGCAGAACGCGCCGCCATGGCCGCTTACTGCGCGTTCGATGGCGCCGGCCTGGGCCGACAGGCAGCCGGACACGATCGCGTCATTCGTGTTGTCGGCGAACAGGGGCGGCGGCGCGGCGCCCGGCGTGGCCTGCGGCAGCTGGGCGGTGTTGCGCGCCAGCGCGCCGGCCATCAGCGCCAGGCCGGGCAGGATCATGCCGCCTGCGAAGCGGCCGTCGGCGGTGACCGCGTCGACCGTGGTCGCGGTGCCGCAGGTGGCGACGACCAGGTCCCGGTTCGGCGCCAGGGCGCGCGCGCCGATCGCCGCCGCGAAGCGGTCGCACCCCAGGCGCTGCGGCTCGCGGTAGCCGTTGACCAGGCCCGCGCGTTCGGCACTGGATGCGAACCACTCGACCGCGATGGGGCCGAGCAGCGCGGCCAGGCGTTCACGCAAGTGCGCACCCGCGACGTTCGAGACGAGGGCGCGCGTCACGCCCGCGCCTTGCCATTCCGCGGCCAGCGCGTCGAGCCCCTCATGCAGCGCGGCGCCCGTGGCGAACCACGCTCCCGGCTCGGCGCCCGGATGCGCAAGCGCCCACTTGACCCGCGTATTGCCGGCGTCGATCAGGAGCAGCATGTCACGCACCTTTCACGCGCAGCGAGACGTCGCCGGCCATGATCGCGATGCGGCCATCGACCGTGTCGAGCAGCAGGCGGCCGGCGTCGTCGACACCGGCGGCGGCGCCTTCGTGCAGCACCGCGCCGCGGTCGAGGATGGTGACGGTCTCGCCCTGCCAGGCATGGCGCAGGTTCCAGCGCGCGACAAAGGCGCCGAAGCCGGCGCGCCCGAATTCGCGCAGCGCATCCGCCAGGCCGTCGAGCAGGGCGGCCAGCAGTTCGTTGCGGTCCATGCGCGCCAGCCAGGGCAGGGAAGCGATGCTGCGCCCGAGCAGCGCTTCGGCTTCATCGGGCATCAGGAGGTTCAGGCCGATGCCGATCACCGCCCACACCCCGCCATCCTTTGCGGACTGGGTCTCGATCAGGATGCCGGCCAGCTTGTCGCCGTCGCGCAGCACGTCGTTCGGCCACTTCAGGCCGACCTGCACGCCGAGGCGGCCGAGGGTCTCGGCCAGCGCCACGCCGACCGCCAGCGGCAGCCCGGCCAGGCGGTTCACGCCGCCCTCGAAACGCCAGGCCAGCGAAAAGGTGAGCGAGCCCTCGCTCGAGGACAGCCAGCTGCGCCCGGCGCGGCCGCGGCCGGCGGTCTGGTTGCGCGCCACCAGCAGCAGCGGCGCCTGAAGCAAAGCCGCGCGCGCCAGCAGGTCGGCGTTGGTCGAACCGGTCTCCTCGACCACCTCGACCGCCACGTTCGCGCCGGAACGGGCGGCGATCTCGAGGGCGTTCATGCGGCCTCCTTGCGCTGCTTTTGCGGGGCGCGCGAAAAGACCAGGTCGAACAGGGGATTCGGCAGGGCGCGCAGCAGCTTGGCGGCGACGCCCATTTGCCAGGGCAGCACGCGGTAGCTGTCGCCGCGCGCGATCGCATCGGCGGCGCTGGCCGCGAAACGCTCGGCCGGCATCAGGAAAGGCATGGGGAAACGGTTGTTACGGGTCATGGGGGTATCGATATAGCCGGGCGCGATGGTCACGACCCGGATGGCGGTGGACTTCAGTTCGAGGCGCAGCGACTCGGCATAGCTGTGCACGGCGGCTTTCGAGGCGCAGCGACTCGGCATAGCTGTGCACGGCGGCTTTCGAGGCGCAATAGGCGCCCGCGCCGCGCATGCCGCGAATGCCCGCCACGCTGCCGATGGCGACCAGGCGGCAGGGCGTGCCCTGCGCCTTCATCGGCGCGACAAACGGCGCGAAGGTGGCGACCATGGCGTTCACGTTGGTCGCGAACACGGATTCGAACACGGGCAGGTCATCGAGCCGTTCGGTCAGCGTGCCGTGGGAGATGCCGGCGCTGGCGATCACGATGTCGGCGCCGCCGCAGGCGCGCAGGAAGTCCTGCGCGGCGCCGGCCAGCGCCGCGTGGTCGCAGACGTCGACGGCGTAGCAATGGTGGCGTTCGGGATCGGGCAGCGCGGCGCGCAGTGCGGCGAGGGCGTCGGCGCGCCGGCCCAGCAGGCCGAGGGTGGCGCCGCGCGCGGCATATTCGCGCGCCAGGGCCGCGCCGATGCCGCTCGAGGCGCCGGTGATGAAGACGCGGTCCGGGCGGGCCGCGACGGTCATTTCTTGTCCGCTCGGGCTTTCGCGACCAGTGCGTCCATCACCTGCAGCGCCACCTGCTGCTGTTCGGTCTCGGTGCGGGCGGTCGAGCCGCCCTGGTTCGCCATCGAAGGCGAGGTGACGAAGCGGCCGTCGATGGCGACGAACGGCCAGTGGTCGACCTTGTAGGCGTCCATCATGGCGCTGGCGCGGCGCAGCTTGCCCTGCACGCCGAAGGAGCGGTAGGCGTCGGTGAAGCGCGCGCGGTCGATGCCGGACTTGACCGCCCACTCGATCACCTCTTCGTCGTCCTGGAAGCGCAGGCCCTGCTGGTGGATCGCGGCAAAGGCCTTCTCGTGGTACTGGCCGAGCAGGCCGAGCGCCTCGAGCGTGTAGAACAGGCGCTGCTGCGGCACGATGCGCTGGCCGGCAGCCACGTGCACGCGCTTGAAGACGATGTTGTCGCCCTGCTTCTTGACCCAATCCTGGAGCAGCGGTTCGAAGGCGTGGCAGTGCGGGCAGTAGTAAGCGAAGAACTCGATGACTTCGACCTGCTTGCCGGCCGGGGTTTCCTGCTTCTGCGGCAGGACCTGGTACTGCACGCCTTCCTTGGGCGCGAGCGGCGCAGCGGCGGCAATACCGGCAAATCCCATCAGCATGGCGCTGCACAGCAGGCGGCGAAGCATTTGCATCGAGTTCTCCTTACAGGATTATTTCTGGTTGCGGACGATGGCCACGTCGATGCCGCTGTCGAGCAGCTTGGCGCGGGCCTTGTTGACGGCTTCGACCTGGTTGAACGGGCCCAGGCGCACGCGGTGCAGCACGCCGCTGTCGCTGGTGCGGTCGCTGATCGCGGCCTCGAAGCCGAGCAGGGCCAGCTTGGCGCGGGTGTTCTCGGCGTCGGACATTTCGCGGAAGGCGCCGGCCTGCAGGTAGTAGACGTATTTGTCGTCGCCGCCGGCGCTGTCCGCCGCAGCCGCGGGGGCGCCGGCCGGTGCTGCAGCCGGGGCGCGCGCGGCCGGGCTGGCCGCCGGCTTCGGATCGGCCGCCGCGCTCATGCCGGCGATCGCTTCGCCCAGCGGGTCGGCGTCGGTATCGGCGGGGCGCGCCGCTGCCGCCGGCGCCGGGGCCGGGGCCGCTGCCCGGGCAGCCTCGCGCTCGGCCAGCTGCTTGTTCGCTTCGCGCGCGGCGTCGCGGTTGCCGTACATCGGCTTGTTCGGATCGTTCGCCTGGCTCGGATCCAGATCGGCCGGGCGGCCCATCTTGTTCGAGCGGTCGGTGAAGGGCGAATTGCCCTTCGTGATCATCAGCGCGACCGCCACCGCGATACCCAGCCCGATGATCAGGCCGATGATGATGCCGGTCAGGGTGCTGCCGCGCTGGCGCAGGAGGGAAGGAGGTCGGATGGTGGCGGTCATGTTGCGTGCTTACTCTTGTGGTTCGGTGGGGTTGCGTTCCATTTTGGTCGGGGCCGAAACGCCGATCAGGGCCAGGCCGTTGCGCAGCACCTGGCGGGTCGCCGCCATCAGCGCCAGGCGCGCCATCTTGACCGACTCGTCGTCGACGAGCACGCGCTCGGCGTTGTAGTAGCTGTGCAGCTCGCCGGCCAGGTCGCGCAGGTAGAAGGCGACCTGGTGCGGGCCGAGTTCGGCCTTTGCGCGCTCCAGCATTTCCGGATAGGCCGACAGCGTGTTCAGCAGGGTCGCTTCGCGCGGCGCGGTCAGGGGCGCCAGGTCGACGCCGGCAAGTTGCGACTCGTCGCCGCCCCACTGGGCCAGCACCGAGCAGATGCGCGCGTGGGCGTACTGCACGTAATAGACCGGGTTCTCGTCCGAGGTCTTCAGGGCGACGTCGACGTCGAACACGAATTCGGTGTCGGCCTTGCGCGAGATGAGGAAGAAGCGCACGGCGTCGCGGCCGCGCGTGATGTCGCCGTTGCCCGACCATTCGATCAGGTCGCGCACGGTGACGTAGGAGCCGGCGCGCTTCGAGATCTTGACCTCTTCGCCGTTCTTCATCACGGTGACCATCTTGTGCAGCACGTAGTCCGGGTAGCCCTGCGGGATGCCGATGTTCACCGCCTGCAGGCCGGCGCGCACGCGCGCAATCGTCCCGTGGTGGTCGCTGCCCTGGATGTTGATGGCCTGGTCGAAGCCGCGGCGGAATTTCTGGATGTGGTAAGCCACGTCCGGCACGAAATAGGTGTAGGTGCCGTCGGACTTGCGCATCACGCGGTCCTTGTCGTCGCCGTAGTCGGTCGTTTTCAGCCACAGCGCGCCGTCCTGCTCGTAGGTGACGCCGGCGTCGACCAGGGCCTGGACCGCCGCCTCGACCTTGCCGTCGCCGTACAGCGAGGACTCGAGATAGTAATTGTCGAACTTGACGCCGAAGGCCTGCAGGTCGCGGTCCTGCTCGTTGCGCAGGTAGGTGACCGCGAAGCGGCGGATCGATTCGATGTCGTTCACGTCACCGCTGGCGGTGGCCGGCTCGCCGTCGCTGGCCGAAACGGTTTTCTTGGCCAGGAAGTCGTCGGCGATGTCCTGGATGTAGTCGCCGTTGTAGGCCGACTCGGGCCACTCGGCGTCGCCCGGCTTGAAGCCGCGCGCGCGCGCCTGGACCGAGTTGGCCAGGGTGGCGATCTGCACGCCGGCATCGTTGTAGTAGAACTCGCGGGTCACTTCGTGGCCCTGCGACTCGAACAGCGCCGACAGGGCGTCGCCCAGCGCGGCCTGGCGGCCGTGGCCGACGTGCAGCGGGCCGGTCGGGTTGGCCGAGACGAATTCGATGATCGCATGGTGGCCGGCGCCCGAGCTGCCGCGCCCAAAGGCTTCACCGGCTTCCAGGATGCTGCGCACCACCGACTGCTTGGCGCTGGCGGCCACGCGCAGGTTGATGAAGCCGGGACCGGCGACGTCCGCCGATTCGACCAGGCCGGCGGCCTTCGGTTCGGCCAGCAGCGCGGCGACCAGGCGGGTGGCCAGTTCGCGCGGGTTGGTCCTCAAAGGCTTGGCCAGCTGCATGGCGATGTTGCAGGCGATGTCGCCGTGGCTGGGATCGCGCGGGCGTTCCAGGACGATATTAGGGGTCAAATCGGTGCCGGCAACGATCGGCGCAAGGGCGGCCTGGAACAGGGCAACGATTTCTTGTTTTTGTTGGGCGAGCATAAATGATACGCAGTGAGTGGTCCGTGAATTCGAATGGAGCGGTGGCGCGGCCACGGCAAACAGGGATTCATTATACTGGTTTGCTGCAACAGCGAATACGGCCTGCGGCCGCATGGCGCCTGTTGTTTAAGCACCGCCAAAGGCTGAACCGTTACAATGCAGGCTTTTCGTATTGACCCGTAACCATGACCGACAAGCGCCCCACGCTCACCATCAAACCCAAGTCCGGCAGCGCCGCCAAGCCGGCGCCGAAGAAGGTGGGCAATCCCGCGGCCCAGTTCGCGAAGCCGGCGGCCAAGCCGTCGGGCCAGCCCGCGCGGACCCGGGAAACGGGGCAGGACAGGCCGGCGCCGCGTCCCGAGCAGCGCACGCAGGCCCCGGCCGAGGCAAGGCGTGCGGTCCCGCAGCCGCGTCCGAGCTACGAGGTCAAGCCGCAATTCCAGTCCGACTACCGCCCTGACCTCCCGGGCGATTCGCTGGCGCTGGCCCTGCTCGGCGCGGCCAACGCGATCGCCCAGGTCGGCGCCGGTACCGCGCTGCCGCAGGCGCTGTCCCACGTGTTCCAGGCCTGGGGCGTCACGCCCCAGACGCGCGGCGCGATCCAGGACCTGTCCTATCGCAGCATGCGCCAGATGGGCCGCAGCGAGACCCTGCTGGGCCTGATGACGACCAAGGCGCCGGACGCGCCCCAGCTGGCCGGCCTGCTGTGCTGCGCGCTGGCCCTGCTCGACCCGCCGGAAGGGCAGGCCGCGCCGTACGAGGCGTTTACGGTCGTCGACCAGGCGGTGACGGCGGCGGCGAGCCACCCCGATTTTGCCCACGCCAAGGCGATGGTGAACGCGGTGCTGCGCCGCTTCCTGCGCGAACGGGACACGCTGGTCGAGGCCGCATTGGCCGAGCCGCTGGCCCAGTGGAACTACCCGCAATGGTGGATCGACGCGACGAAAGCGGCTTACCCGCGCGACTGGCAGGCGATCCTCGCGGCCGGCAACACCCATCCGCCGCTGACCCTGCGCGTGAATACCCGCAAGACCTCGGTCGAGGATTATGCCCGCCTGCTGGACGAGGCCGGGCTGCATGCCGACCAGGTCGGGCCGCAGGCCCTGCGCCTGCGGCAGGCCGTGAACGTGGCCCAGATCCCGGGCTTCCACGACGGCCTGGCCTCGGTCCAGGACGCCGGCGCCCAGCTGGCGGCGCCGCTGCTCGACCTGGCCGACGGCATGCGCGTGCTCGACGCCTGCGCCGCGCCGGGCGGCAAGAGCGGCCACATCCTCGAACTGGCGGACGTCGAGCTGACCTCGGTCGACGCCGATCCGCAGCGCCTGGCGCGCGTGGGCGACAACCTCGGCCGGCTGGGGCTGCAGGCCACGCTGGTGGCGGCCGAAGCGCAGACGAGCGGCTGGTGGGACGGCCGTCAATACGACCGCATCCTGGCCGACGTGCCCTGCACCGCGTCGGGCATCGTGCGGCGCCATCCGGACATCCGCTGGCTGCGCCGCAAGACCGACACGCGCCAACTTACAACACTTTCCGCGCAGATACTCGACAATCTTTGGCAGATGCTGCGGCCCGATGGTAAATTGCTGTTTGTGACATGTTCGCTCTGGCCCCAGGAATCGGAGGCGCAGGCGGCCGCGTTTGCGGCGCGCCACATTGATGCCACCCGCCTCGAAGCGCCGGGCCAGCTGCTTCCATCGAGCGGCGCCGGGCTGGATCATGACGGTCTGTTCTATGCCCTTTTCCACAAGAAGGGGGCGTGAGACATCCATAACAAGCTCGATTAATTTAGGTTCCGGCCCACCTGTGACTTTACGATTTTTCCGCCTCCTCGCCTGCCAGTTGCTGCTGGTCTTCGCGTGCGCAACGGCGCAGGCGGCCGACGGGATCGACATCACGATGGCGAAAATCGAGGCCTCCGACGACGGCTATCGCCTCGCCGCCAACTATTCGTTCGAACTGAGCCGCGACCTCGAGGACGCCCTGCAGCACGGCATCAAGCTGTACTTCACGACCGAAATCGAGCTGGTGCGCCCGCGCTGGTGGTGGCGCGACGACCGCGCCGTGTTTGCGCGGCGTACCGTGAGCATTTCCTACGACGTCCTGCTGCGCCAGTACTACGTGGCGGCGGTCGGCAGCGTGCAGCAGACCTTCCAGACCCTGGACGAGGCGATGTTCCAGATCCGCCGCCCGGGGCGCTGGCTGATCGCACCCAGGAACGCGCTCAAGCACGGCGAGACCTACGAGGTCAGCCTGCGCATGTTCATGGACCGCGACTACCTGCAGAAGCCCTTGCAGGTGAGCGCGTTCTCCAACTCCGACTGGCGTCTCGCCTCGAACAGGAAGACCTTCAATTACCGTGCGGAGTAAGGCGTGAACCAGGCCATGCGCTACGCGCTGGTGGTCGGCGGGGCGGTCGTCTCGATCCTGCTGTTCCTGCTCGCCTCGGCCTCGAACAACTCCGGCTTCTTCGACCGCTACTACGCCTGGCTGCTGGGCCTGAACGCCACCATTGCCTTCCTGCTGCTGATCCTGGTGGTGGTGGCGCTCGGCCGCCTGTATTCGCGTTATAAAGCCAAGCGCTTCGGCTCGCGCCTGATGGCGCGGCTGGTGCTGCTGTTCGCCGGCATCGGCATCCTGCCGGGCCTGATCATCTTCATGGTGTCGGTGCAGTTCGTCTCGCACTCGATCGAATCCTGGTTCGACGTCAAGATCGAGGCCGCGCTCTCGTCCGGCCTGAACCTGGGCCGCGCCGCCCTTGACGAAGCGCAGGCCGGGCTGGTCGCCAATACCCAGACCGTGGCCGCCACGCTGTCGGGCCAGCCCGACATCGGCGCCCAGCTGGTGCTGTCGCAAACCATCACCGACAGCAACGGCATGCAAAGCGCGATGCTGATCGACGCCGACGGCAGGCTGGTTGCCAGCGCCAGTGCCGACCGGCGCGCCGACCTCACGCCCGACCTTCCCACGCCGCAGATGCTGCGCCAGGCCGCCATGCCGGGCGGGTATGCACGGCCCGAGGGCGGCATCGAACTCGATTTCCGCGACGAAGGCGGCGAGGAGCCGAACGCGCTCGACGCCGCGACCGGCCTGCGCCTGCGCGTGGTGCTGGCGGTGCCCGAGCCGCCCGGCGCCGCGCCGCGCTACCTGCAGATGATGCAGGCGGTGCCGGTCAACCTGGCCACGAACGCCGAGGTGCTCAGGAGCGCCTTTAGCGAGTATCGCCAGCGCTCGGTGGCGCGCGAAGGCTTGCGCCAGATGTACATCAACACGCTCACGCTCACCTTGCTGCTGGCGATCTTCGGCGCCATCGGCAGCGCGGTGCTGATCGCGGGGAACCTGGCGCAGCCGCTGCTGGTGCTGGCCGAAGGCACGCAAGCGGTGGCCGAGGGCGACCTGTCGCCGCGCCCGATCGTCGAGACCGACGACGAGCTGGGCACCCTGACCCAGTCCTTCAACGCCATGACCGGCCAGCTGTTCGAGGCCAGGAGCGCCGTCGAGCGCAACCGCGCCGCGCTGCAAAGCGCCAAGGCCCACCTGGAATCGGTGCTGGCCAACATGTCGGCCGGCGTGCTGGTGCTCGATGCCGAAGGCACGGTCGTGAACTCGAACGACGCCGCCTGCCGCATCCTGCAGATGGAGCACTGCCACCTGAACGGTCCGCTGAACCGGATCGAGGGCCTGGAAACCTTCGCCAACGCCGTCACGCGCGCCTTCTCCGCGCAGAGCGCGCAGTCGGCCGCCGGCAGCACGCGCCAGCGCACCCACTGGCAGCAGCAGATCGAGATCCCGCGTCCGGGGGAGGACCACGACACGACCCTGCTGGCGCGCGGCTCGCGCCTGCCGGTGGGGGTGGAAAGCGGCTTCATCGTGGTGTTCGACGACATTTCCGACGTGATCTCGGCCCAGCGCTCGGTGGCCTGGGGCGAGGTCGCGCGGCGCCTGGCGCACGAGATCAAGAATCCGCTGACGCCGATCCAGCTCTCGGCCGAACGATTGCAGATGAAGCTGGAAGACAAGCTGGAAGCGCCCGATGCCGCGCTGCTGGCACGCGCCACGAGCACCATCGTCAACCAAGTCGACGCGATGAAGCGCATGGTCGACGACTTCCGCGACTACGCGCGCACGCCGCCGGCGGTGCTCGAGCCCCTTGACCTGAATGCGCTGATCGAGGAAATCCTCAGCCTCTACCTGGCCGAGGACGCGTCCGACATCATCCATGCCACGCTGACGCCGCAGCTGCCGCGCGTGATGGGCGACCCGACCCAGCTGCGCCAGGTGATCCACAACCTGCTGCAGAACGCCCAGGACGCCCTGGTCGACCGCGGCCCGGAAGCGCCGGCGCCGCGCATCGACGTCGCCACCGAGATCATCCACTACACCGGCGCCGACGGCGCGGCCGGCCTCGCGGTGCGCCTGGCGATCATGGACAACGGCCCGGGATTCGCGCCGAAGATCCTGGCACGCGCCTTCGAGCCCTACGTCACCTCGAAGACGCGCGGCACCGGCCTCGGCCTGCCGATGGTGAAGAAGATCATCGACGAACATGGCGGCCGCATCGATATCCAGAACCGTCCAGACGGAAGTGGCGCGTCGGTATTCATTTTGCTGTTAAAGTTAGCCCAAGAGGCGAACTTGGCCGAAAGCGTCAATCGGGCATAAAATCACGGCTGGAAAATCACGACTTGCAACGAGCGTTTGAAAAAATCGTCAGGGCAAGGCGTATCGCCGCAGCGGCGGACCGCGAAGACAGTACGAGGGTACGGCGAGACGATGCAACGAAGCCATGGCGATTTTTTCACACGCTCAACGGGTGGAGACAGGAAGGCGAAAAGATGGCGAACATACTCGTAGTTGATGATGAAATGGGCATCCGCGAGCTGCTCTCGGAAATTTTGGGAGACGAAGGCCACGCAATCACGCTGGCGGAAAACGCGCAGCAGGCGCGCGAGGCGCGCGCGGCCGGTGCGCCCGACCTGGTCCTGCTCGATATCTGGATGCCGGATACCGACGGCGTCACCCTGCTCAAGGAATGGCAGCGCGACGGCCTGCTGACCATGCCGGTCATCATGATGTCCGGCCACGCGACCATCGATACGGCGGTCGAGGCCACCCGCATCGGCGCCCTGAACTTCCTCGAAAAACCGATCGCCCTGCAAAAGCTGCTGAAGGCGGTGCAGCAGGGCCTGACCCGCGCCCAGGAAGTGGCGCGTGCGCCGAGCCCGCCGCCGCGCCCGAGCATGCCGCCGCCGATCGTGGAAAGCCTGCCCGCCAGCGCGCCGATGTATGCGCCGCCGCCGATGCCGGCGCCGCTCAACGGCGCGCGGGTCGGCGTGGCCGGCGTCATCGGCCATGGCGAAACCCAGGGCTACACGCTTTCCTTCGACCTGCCGCTGCGCGAAGCGCGCGACGCCTTCGAGCGCATGTACTTCGAGCACCACCTGGGGCGCGAGGGCGGCAGCATGACGCGCGTGGCCGAGAAGACCGGCCTGGAACGCACCCACCTGTACCGCAAGCTCAAGCAGCTTGGCGTCGAGCCGGGCAAGCTCGGCAAGCGCGGGGGATGACGGGACCGCACGCCCCCATCCCCGCCACCCTCGTCACCGGCGCCAGCGCCAGCCGGCGCGAGGCGGCGATCGCCGCCGCCCTGGCCGAGTCAACTCTGCACCAAAATGGTGCATCCGCCGTCATTCTGGAAGGCCTGCCCGACGGCAGCCCCGTTCTCGACGCTTCCGATTCGCTCTTGATCGCCCGCATTGCACCGGGTTGCCTATGCTGCGCCGGCAATCTGGTGATGCGTGTTACATTGAATCGTCTCCTGCGCCAACGCCCGAAGCGTCTCTTCGTCGGCATGGCCAGCGACGAGCACCTGGGTCAGTTGCGATCATGGTTAAGCAGCGCACCATACGATCAGCTGTTGAAACTGACGCCGGACCGGCACTCTTGAAATCGGTTCGCGCAGCCCCACCTCTTCACTGAAGTCGAAAGCCAGCCGCCCGCCGCCGCGCGGCTGGTCCAACACTCTGATCGAGAGAAGGAGTCATCATGAACATGATCTATAACAGCGAACAGTACAGCGTGGTCGAATTTGGCGTCGATCGCGACCTCGAAGCCCTGCGCTTCGGTGGTTACGAGATCGTCGACAAAGCCGGCCGTCGCGAAGCGTTCATCGGCGGCAAACTGGCACAATCGTTCCGGCGCGACGTCAACAACCTGATCGCCAGCGAGCCGACCATGGAGGAAATCGACGATTTCCTGGGTTCCTACGATACCCTGATGAGCCAACCGGTCGTGCTGCATTAAGCGGACCACGTCGCATAGCGAGCGATATGAAGTAATGATCAAGGAAAGCCGCGCCGACCGTTACGCCGGCGCGGTCCCTGTCCCTTCCGCATGCTGTCTCTGACACATGGTAAGCTGCGCGCCATGTGCCAACTTCTCGCAATGAACTGCAATGTTCCAACGGACATTGTGTTTTCCTTCACCGGCTTCGCCCACCGCGGCGGCCGCACCGATACCCACCACGATGGCTGGGGCATTGCCTTCTTCGAGGGCGCCGGCGTACGCCATTTCGTCGACCACCAGGCCGCGATCGCTTCCCCCATTGCCGAACTGATCAAGCGCTATCCGATCAAGTCGACCAACGTCATCGCCCATATCCGCAAGGCCACGCAAGGCCAGGTGGCACTGGAGAACTGCCATCCCTTCGTGCGCGAACTGTGGGGCCGCTACTGGGTGTTCGCCCACAACGGCGACCTGAAGGAATTCGCGCCCGCGCTCGACGGCGCCTTCCGTCCGGTCGGCACCACCGACAGCGAGCTGGCCTTCTGCTTCCTGCTGCAGGAATTGCGGCGCCGCTTCGGCGACACGGCGCCCGACCGCGCCGCGCTGCATGCCGCCCTGGAGGAGCTGGTGCGCGGGATCGCCGCCTACGGGACCTTCAACATGATGCTGTCCGACGGCACCGCCCTGTTCGCGCATTGCTCGACCAAGCTGTGCTACGTCGTGCGCAAGTATCCGTTCGCCTCGGCCTGCCTGTCCGACGAAGACTTGTCCGTCGATTTCTCGCAGGTGACCACGCCCAACGACCGGGTCGCGATCATCGTCACCGAGCCGCTGACCACCAACGAAACCTGGACCCATTTCGCTCCGGGCGAACTGAAACTGTTCGTCGACGGCGCGCTGCAGGCGGCGTCAATTTAGCATTCCGGCATCTTTTTTTGCTTCATGGCGATGCCAAAAAGCCACTAACCGTCGAGAATCAGGTAGAGTGAGCAGCTTGAACCGACCACGGGAACGCGATGACCGATACCGCCAGCCTCGACCAGGCATCCCAGCCTCTGCAACTCCGTAATTTCTACCTGGCGCGCCAGCCGCTGCTCGACCGCAACCAGGCCCTGTTCGGCTACGAACTGCTGTTCCGCAACCGCCAGGACGGTGGCGCCGAGATCGATTCGGCGCTGGCCGCCACGAGCGGGGTGCTGGCCCACGCGGCCCAGCTGGGCCTGCCGCGCGCGATCGGCGATGCGCTCGCCTTCCTGAATGTCGACACCGAGGTGTTGATGAGCGATATCTTCGCCTTCCTGCCGCGCGAGCGCACCGTGCTCGAACTGGCCGCCTCGGTGGAGGCGAGCGACGCGGTGCTGTGGCGCCTGGCCGAGCTGGCCGGGCACGGCTTCCGCTTCGCCGCCGAGGCGTCCAGCCACGGCGCGCGCCTGGGACGGCTGCTGCCGCTGCTCGACTACGTCAAGGTCGACCTGCGCGCCACGCCGGTGGTGGCGATGCTGTCCCTGGTGCCGCGCCTGCGCGGCACCGGAAAACGGCTGGTGGCCGAGAAGGTCGAAAGCCAGACCGAATACCGCACCTGCCTCGATCTTGGCTTCGATTACTTCCAGGGCTATTATTTCGCCAAGCCCTCGGTGCTGGCGGGGCGCAAGCTGTCGCCCTCGCAGCAGGCCCTGGTCGAGCTGATGCACCTGGTGGATTCGGACGCCGACCACATCGACATCGAGCGCGCCATCAAGCGCGACGTGCCGCTCTCGGTCAATCTGCTGCGCATCGTGAACACGCCGGCGGCCGGCCTGGGCCAGCGCATCGATTCGCTCAGCCAGGCCCTGCTCGTGCTTGGGCGGCGCCAGCTGCAGCGCTGGCTGCAGATCATGTTGTATGCCGAGCCGGGCACGCGCGGCCACGCGATGACGCCGCTCCTGATGCTCGCCAGCACCCGCGCGCGCCTGATGGAACTCCTGGCCCAGCGTCTGCGCCCGGGCCAGCGCCAGGTCGCCGACGTCGCCTTCACGGTCGGCATCATGTCGCTGATGGATGCGCTGTTCTCGGTGCCGATGGCCGACCTGGTCGAGCAGATCCCGGTCAGCGACGAAGTGGCAGCCGCGCTGCTCAAGCGCAGCGGCTTCTTCGGCGAACTGCTGCGCCTGGCCGAGTCGCTCGAACAGATGGAGGAGGGCGACGCCATGCTGCCGGTGCTGGGCGAGCTGGCCGACAGCGGCGACGAACTGGTCGAACTGGAGATGGCGGCCTTCGAGTGGAGCGACAAGGTGGTGCGCCACGCGTTGTAGGGTGGGCACTCCGTGCCCACGCGTGAACGATGAGCATTGTTGGCCTGCTTTTCGCGCCGACATGACGCAAAGGTCACGCGTGGGCACAGGGTGCCCACCCTACGCCCTGCCCGTCACGCCCCCACCCACTGCTGATGCAGGTCCGGATCGGTCCGCATTTCCCATAATCCCAGGACGACCGTCGCCACCCCGACGACCAGCATGCTGGCGCTCATCGCCCGGTCGCCGACGACGCCCACCAGCCAGGGCGACACCGCCACCCAGGCGCCGGCCACGATGTTCACGAGCACGGCCCAGATGGTGGTCTTGTAGACGTCGAAGATGGCCAGCGCCGCCATGATGGCGCCGGCGACGAAGGCGTTGAGCGCCGGCGGCGAATCGCTCGGGTAGCCCATCGCCCAGGGCGAGGCGAACAGCCAGAGGCCCAGCAGCAGGATCACGCGGTCCTGCCAGCGCCGGGCGGAAAGATGCGTTGCCATGATGCGCTCCTTGACCTGGGACCGGGGTCCCCGAGGAATTAGGCAATACAGGTTAAAGAAAGTTCCACGATCGTTTCCCGCTGAATCACTGCAACCGCGCCGGCGCCAACGGGCGATTAAGACAGATTCGGCGCCAGGTGACGCTCGACCTCGGCCTTGTCCATGCCGCGGCGCTGCGCCATGTCCTCGACCTGGTCGTCGCCGATCTTGCCGACCACGAAGTACTTCGATTCCGGATGGGCAAAATAGAAGCCCGACACCGCCGCGCCCGGATACATCGCGTAGGACTCGGTCAGCTGCATGCCGATCTCCTCGGCCTGCAGGGTCTCGAACAGCTCCTTCTTGACCGTGTGCTCCGGGCAGGCCGGGTAGCCCGGCGCCGGACGAATGCCGACGTACTTCTCGGCGATGAGGTCGGCGTTGTTCAGGTCTTCGTTGGCCGCATAGCCCCACAGGTCGGTACGCACGCGCTCGTGCAGGTATTCGGCGAAGGCTTCGGCCAGGCGGTCGGCCAGGGCCTTCAGCATGATCGACGAGTAGTCGTCGTGCGCGTCCTCGAAGCGCTGCTCGTGTTTCTCGATGCCCAGGCCCGCCGTCACCGCGAACATGCCGATGTAGTCCGCCACGCCCGATTCCTTCGGCGCGATGAAGTCGGCCAGGCACTGGTTCGGGCGCTGCACGCCGTCGACCACGGGTTTGACGCCCTGCTGGCGCAGGCCGTGCCAGGTGAAGGCGACCTGCGAACGCGATTCGTCGGTGTAGATCTCGATGTCGTCGTCGCGCACGCTGTTGGCCGGCAGCAGGGCGATCGCGCCGTTCGCCGTCAGCCAGCGGCCTTCGATGATCTTCTTGAGCATGGCCTGGCCTTCCTCGAAGACCTTGGTCGCGGCTTCGCCCACGACCTCGTCGCTCAGGATGGCGGGGTAGGGACCGGCCAGGTCCCAGGTCTGGAAGAACGGACCCCAGTCGATGTAGCGCGCCAGCGTACCCAGGTCGACATTTTTAAATACGCGGCGCCCGATGAACTTCGGCTTGAGCGGAGCGAATGCCAGCTTGGCCTTGTTGGCGCGCGCCTGTTCCAGCGTGACCATCGGCAGCGCCTTCTTGCCGGCGTGCTGCACGCGGATGCGCTCGTAGTCGGCCTTGATCTCGGCCATGTACTGCTCGCGCGTGTCCTCGGTCAGCAGCGACTGGCCGACAGACACCGAACGCGAGGCGTCCGGCACGTAGACCACCGGGCCGTCGTAGTGCGGCGCGATCTTCACGGCCGTGTGTGCGCGGCTGGTGGTGGCGCCGCCGATCAAGAGCGGAATCCGGCGCTCGCGGAACCACGGATCGCGTTGCATCTCGCGCGCGACGTGGGCCATCTCTTCCAGCGAAGGCGTGATCAGGCCGGACAGGCCGACGATGTCCGCGTTCTCTTCCTTGGCCTTGGCCAGGATGTCGGAGCAGGGCACCATCACGCCCATGTTCACGATCTCGAAGTTATTACACTGCAGGACCACCGAGACGATGTTCTTGCCAATGTCGTGCACGTCGCCCTTCACGGTGGCGATCACGATCTTGCCCTTGGGCTTGGCGACGATGCCGGTGCGTGCTTCTTCCTGCGCCTTTTCTTCTTCGATGAAGGGCACCAGATGGGCCACGGCCTGCTTCATCACGCGGGCGGACTTTACCACCTGCGGCAGGAACATCTTGCCCTGGCCGAAGAGGTCGCCGACGATGTCCATGCCCGCCATCAGCGGACCTTCGATGACGTTGATCGGACGCCCGCCGGCGGCGAGTACGGCCTGGCGCGCTTCCTCGGTGTCCTCGACGATCCACTGGGTGATGCCGTGCACCAGCGCGTGCGCCAGGCGCTTCTCGACCGGACCATTCCTCCACTCGAGGTTCTGTTCCTGCTTGCCGCCGCCGGCCTTGAGCGTGCCGGCGAATTCGATCATGCGCTCGGTGGCGTCATCGCGGCGGTTCAGCACCACGTCCTCGACGCGCTCGCGCAGTTCGGCGGGCAGTTCGTCGTAGACGCCGATCATGCCGGCGTTGACGATACCCATGGTCATGCCGGCCTTGATCGCGTGGTACAGGAACACGGTGTGGATCGCTTCGCGCGCCGGGTCGTTGCCGCGGAAGGAGAACGACACGTTCGAGACGCCGCCCGACACCTTCGCATGCGGCAGGTGCTCGCGGATCCAGCGCGTGGCGTTGATGAAGTCGTTCGCGTAGTTGTTGTGCTCCTCGATGCCGGTGGCGATCGCGAAGATGTTCGGGTCGAAGATGATGTCCTCGGGCGGGAAGCCGACCTTCTGCACCAGGGTGTCGTAGGCGCGCTTGCAGATCTCGATCTTGCGCTCGAAGGTGTCGGCCTGGCCCAGCTCGTCGAAGGCCATGACGATCACGGCCGCGCCGTAGCGGCGGCACAGCTTGGCCTGGCGCAGGAACTCCTCTTCTCCTTCCTTCATCGAGATCGAGTTGACGATGGCCTTGCCCTGCACGCACTTCAGGCCGGCCTCGATCACCGACCACTTCGAGGAGTCGATCATGATCGGCACGCGCGAGATGTCGGGCTCGGACGCGATCAGGTTCAGGAAGCGCGTCATCGCCGCCTGCGAATCGAGCATCGCTTCGTCCATGTTGATGTCGATGACCTGGGCGCCGTTCTCGACCTGCTGGCGCGCCACCGACAGCGCCTCGTCGAACTGCTCGTTCAGGATCATGCGCGCAAAGGCCTTCGAGCCGGTGACGTTGGTGCGCTCGCCGACGTTCACGAACAGCGAGGAGGCGTCGACCGTGAACGGCTCCAGGCCCGACAGGCGCATCGCGACCGGCACCTGCGGCAGCGCGCGCGGGGTGGCGCTCGACAGCAGTTCGGCGATCGCCTTGATGTGTTCCGGCGTGGTGCCGCAGCAGCCGCCGGCGATGTTGACGAAGCCGGCGTCGGCGAATTCGCGCAGCAGGGCCGAGGTGTCGGACGGCAGCTCGTCGAAGCCGGTGTCGCTCATCGGATTCGGCAGGCCGGCGTTCGGGTAGATACACACGAAGGTATCGGCGATCTGCGACAGCTCCTCGGCATACGGGCGCATCAGCGCCGCGCCCAGCGCGCAGTTCAGGCCGATGGTCAGCGGCTTCGCGTGGCGCACCGAATTCCAGAAGGCCTCGACGGTCTGGCCCGACAGGATGCGGCCCGAGGCATCGGTGACCGTGCCCGAAATCATGATCGGCTTGCGCGGCGTATCCGGATGCTCGTCGAAGTACAGGTCGATGGCGAACAGCGCCGCCTTGCAGTTCAGGGTGTCGAAGATGGTCTCGACCAGCAGCACGTCGACGCCGCCCTCGACCAGGCCGCGCACCTGTTCATGGTAGCTCGCAACGAGTTGATCGAAGGTGATGTTGCGCGCCGCCGGATCGTTCACGTCGGGCGAGATCGAGGCCGTCTTCGGGGTCGGGCCGAGGGCGCCGGCAACGAAGCGCGGCTTGTCCGGCGTCGAGTACTTGTCGCAGGCGGCGCGCGCGAGCTTTGCGGCCTCGACGTTCATCTCGTAGGCCAGGTGCCCCATGTGGTAGTCGTCCTGGGCCACGCCGGTCGCACCGAAGGTATTGGTCTCGATTAGGTCGGCGCCGGCCGCCAGGTAGCGCTCGTGGATTTCCTGGATGATCTGCGGCTGGGTCAGGGTCAGCAATTCATTGTTGCCCTTGACGAAAAGCTCGCGGTTGCCGGCGCCCTCGGGCGCGGCGAAGCCGGCGAAGCGCTCGCCGCGGTAGGCCGCTTCATCGAGCTTGTACTGCTGGATGATGGTGCCCATCGCGCCATCCAGGATCATGATGCGGCGCGACAGGATCTCGCGCAGCTGGGTTTCGATCGGGGAGAGGGCGGTCTTTGGGGCAGTCATGATGAGCTTTCGGAAGGCGTGCGCAAGCATCGGCACGGTTTGGACGACCTGAAATTATACGTCATCGCCGCCGCGCGCTTCAGCCACGGCGGACGGAGAAGGCAGATTGTATCGTTATGTGTTTATGCGCAACCTTGTTACATGATGTTACAAAACCCGCCTGTTTAGCAATTTTGCGGATACATACAGCGACGACAATAAATAAATGCCACGCGGAATGTGGCACGTTGTTAAAGAGACGGGATGATTGCATGAACAAAGAGTACGAACCCGATTGGGACCAGGCAATGGTGCAGAATCACGTAGCGCCAGTAGCGAAGCAACAGCCGGCTGGCGTGAAGCAGATCGTGACGATCCGCCTCGACGTCGATATGCTGGAATGGTTCAAGGCGGCCGGTCCGGGCTACCAGACCCGCATCAACCAGGTTCTGCGCGAACACATGGACGCGCAGCGCGCTGCGGAAGCAGCCGGCAATTAAATTGTCATCGAACGCGCCGAAGGGCGCGTTTTTTGTTTGGGTGTCTTGAAACGTTAGCGCGGATGATCGTAGGGTGGGCACCCCGTGCCCACGCGGAAGCTAGCGTTACAGTAGCGTCGTTCAAGCCCAACAAGCAGCGTGAAGTTGGCAGCGTTCCGGGCATACCGCGAATGCCTGTGCTGGAACGCAGCTTGTTCGCCGCGTTCACGGGCAAACGTCAAGCCGCCGTTCGCGTGGGCACGGGGTGCCCACCCTACGGTTGAGTTGGCCTATTCGAAGCGCAGGCCAGCCAGCGGGAAGCCCTTCAGGAACTCCGCCGCCGCCAGGCGCTTGCCGCCCGGCTTTTGTAACTCCAGCAATCGCAGCGCGCCTTCGCCGCAGGCGACGACGATGCCGCCTTGCGCATCGGCGGACAATACCGTGCCCGGCGCAGCATTGCCCTGGTAGTCGGCCAGCTCGGCCTTCCAGATCTTGATCGCCGTCCCGTTCACCATGCCCTGCGCGGCAGGGAAGGGGTTAAAGGCGCGCACCTTGCGCCACAGCGCGATGGCCGGCAGGGCAAAGTCGAGCTTCGCTTCGTCTTTGCTGATCTTGGCGGCGTAGGTCACGCCTTCCTCGGGCTGCGGCGTGGACGTCAATTCCCCGCGTTCCATGCGGCGCAGCGCCTCGACGATCATGGTCCCGCCCAGCGCCGCCAGCTTGTCGTGCAGGCTGCCGGTGGTGTCGCCATCCTCGATCGCCACGCGTTCGATCAGCATCATCGGGCCGGTGTCCAGGCCTTCTTCCATGCCCATGATGGTCACGCCCGTTTCGACGTCGCCGCTTTCGATCGCGCGGTGGATCGGCGCGGCGCCGCGCCAGCGCGGCAGCAGCGAACCGTGGATGTTGATGCAGGGTGCGATGTCGAGGGTGCTGCGCGGCAGGATCAGGCCATAGGCCGCCACCACCATCACGTCGTAGTCGAGCCCTTGCAGGCGCTCATGCGCGGCGGCCGCTTCGAGCGCGCGTTGCGGGTCCTTGCTATCCATGCGCAGCGACAGCGGCTGCAGCACCTCGATGCCATGCTCCAGCGCCAGCTGCTTGACCGGCGAGGCCTGCAATTGCATGCCGCGCCCGGCCGGGCGGTCGGGCTGGGTCAGCACCAGGGGAATCTCGAACCCGGCGGCGATCAACTCGCGCAGGGCGACAGCGGCAAACTCCGGCGTGCCGGCGAAAACGACCTTCATGCGCGGCGCCTTAATGACGGCGGCCGGCGGCCTTCAGCGCCGCTTCGCGTTCCATGCCGCGCTCTTCCTTCTGCAGCTTGGCCTTGATGCGGTTGCGCTTCAGCGGCGACAGGTATTCGACGAACACCTTGCCCATCAGGTGGTCCATCTCGTGCTGGATGCACACGGCCAGCAGGCCGTCGCACTCGAGCTCGAAGAACTCGCCCTTGGCATCCTGGGCGCGCACTTTCACGCGGGCAGGACGCTCGACGCCGTCGTAGATGCCCGGCACCGACAGGCAGCCTTCGTCGTAGACCTGTTTTTCCTCGCTGGCCCAGGTGATTTCCGGGTTGACGAAGACGCGCAGCTCGTCGTGCGACTCGGAGACGTCGATCACGACCACGCGCTCGTGCACGTCGACCTGGGTCGCGGCCAGTCCGACGCCTGGCGCGTCGTACATGGTCTCGGCCATGTCGGCCACCAGCTTGGCGAGGCGCTCGCCGAATTCGGTCACCGGCATGGCAACCTTGTGCAGGCGAGGGTCGGGATAGCGCAGGATCTTCAGGAGGGCCATATCAGCTAATTCAGTAACAGTTCAATAAGGATTGGTGGGAGTACGACAACAGGTGGGGGCGCACGAGCAGGAATGCAACACGCCGCCCCGGCTGCAGGACGCGGTTTGTCTTGCTAGTTCAAGGATTTGTGTGCAGAATTTGATTCAATTCGGCAACTCTTTGCGATCCGCCTCGCGGTCTGGGAACGTCGATTCGTGCTGTTTCTTGCGCCGCGGCTGGCCGTGGTGACCGGTGCAGCCTGCAATTTCCGTGTCAATGCCGCACTTTACGGACGTCTTCAATGAAAAATTTTAGCACAGTCGTGACCCGCGCTGCTGCCGCGGCCCTCGTCGCGTGTGTCGTAGCCGGCCCCGTCCAGGCCGCCGAATGCGCCTTCAAGCCGAACGCTCCCGACCAGCACCGCGTCGTCAAGGGCGACACCCTGTGGGATATCTCCGGCGCCTTCCTCCAGCACCCCTGGTGCTGGCCCCAGGTCTGGGGCATGAACCGCGACGAGATCCGCAACCCGCACTGGATCTATCCTGGCCAGATCGTGTACTTCGACCGTGTGCGCGGACGTTTGTCCTTGAATAAACCGGGTAGCGGCGACGGCCGCGGCGAGCCGCCCCTGCTGCGCCTGTCGCCCCAGGTGAAGAGCAGCGGCCTGGAGAACGACGCGGTGCAGTCGATTCCCTCCGGCGTGATCGAACCCTACCTGACCCAGCCGCTGGTAATCGAGCAGGGCCAGCTGGCCAATGCGCCGCGCATTGCCGCGTCCGAGGAAAACCACGTCTACCTCGGCGTGGGCGACCGCGTCTACGTGCGCGGCGACCTGCAGGGCGCGACCAGTTTCCAGGTGTTCCGTCCGGGCGGTCCTCTGAAGGATCCGCAGACCGGCGCCGTGCTGGCGCACGAGGCCAGCTACGTCGGCACCGTCACGCTGACGAAACCGGCCGCGCCCGGCGTCGACGTGCACACCTTTACCGTGTCGAGCTCGGTGCGCGAGATGGGCGTGGGCGACCGCCTGGTCCCGGCCCCGCCGCCGGCCGTGCGCAACTACGTGCCGCATGCGCCGCTGCAGCCGATCGACGCGCGCGTGATGTCGATCTATTCCGGCGTGACCTATGCCGGACAGAGCCAGGTCGTCACTGTCAATCGGGGCGCGCTTGACGGGCTCGATGTCGGCTCCGTGCTGCAGCTCTATCATTTCGGGAAGACGGTGCCGGACCCGGAAGGCCGCAAGGGTTTCCTCGGTTTCGGCCGCTCGACGATCAAGCTTCCCGATGAGCAGTATGGCACCCTGTTCATCTTCCGAGTGTTTGGGCGCGTTTCCTACGGCCTGATCATGCAAGTGACGGCGCCGGTGGAAGTCGGCGACGTGGCGAAATCACCGGAGTAAATTCACCGTGCAGGACACGGCCCCCAATCCCGCCAGCGGCAGTGAGCAAGGCATCGACCAACTCCTCGACTGGCTGCGCCTTGAAGGGGCGAGCGGGGTCGGGTGCCGCACCGCGCAATTGCTGCTGCGCCGCTTCGGTTCGCCGCGCGGCATCTTCGAGGCCGGCCATGCGGCACTTGCCGCCCACTTGCCTGTCGCCACGGTGCGCGCCCTGTGCTCGCCGCCTTCTACATCCACCTTGCGGCTGCGCGACGCCGTGCTCGCCTGGCTCGACGATCCCGCGCATGCGCTGCTGGCGCTGGGCGAGCCCGGCTATCCGGCCAGCCTTGCCAACATCCCCGATCCGCCGCTCCTGCTCTATATAAATGGACGCAGCGAATTGCTGACGCGTCCGGCGTTGGCCATCGTCGGCAGCCGCAACGCCACCAGCCAGGGCAAGGCGAACGCCAGGCATTTTGCGGCCAGCCTGTCGCGTGCCGGCGTGTGTGTCGTGTCCGGGCTGGCGCTGGGTATCGATGCCGCCGCGCACGAAGGCGCACTCGAAGGCATGGGCGCGACGATCGCCGTGGTCGGCACCGGCGCCGATCTGTTTTATCCAAGCCGCAACCGCGCCCTGGGCGAACGCATCGCGCAGGAAGGCTGCATCGTCAGCGAGTATCCGCTCGGCACGCCGCCGACGCCGGGCAATTTCCCTCGGCGCAATCGGATCATCAGCGGCTTGTCGGCAGGCGTGCTGGTGGTCGAAGCGGCGGCGCAGTCCGGCTCGCTCATCACGGCGCGCGTGGCGAACGAACAGGGACGCGAGGTGTTCGCCTTGCCCGGCTCGATCCACGCGCCGCTGGCCAAGGGCTGTCACGCCCTGATCCGCGATGGCGCGCGCCTGGTCGAAACGGTCGCCGAGATTCTCGAGGCGATGCGCGTCTCGCCGCTCGCGCCGGATGTGGCAAGCGCGCCACCAAGCGAGACGGCGTGTCTCGGATTGCTCGAGCAGCTGGGCCACGAGCCGGTCGACATCGATACGTTGCTGCTGCGCAGCGGCAGCAGCATCGGCGAGTTGAGCCTGGGCTTGCTGGCGCTGGAAATGGCCGGCATGCTCGAGCGGCTGCCGGGTGGAAAGGTGCAACGCGTATCGTCGATTGCAGCGTGTTGATGACAGCACATTGATTGCCTTGTCGGCTTTGTTCGATGCAGTAGCCGCACAGATAATTACTTACTAGCCTATATGAACCGATAAGGCCGAAAAACGACGAAATACGCATTGCGGATGCTCATGTACGTAGCAAGCTTGTGCCCGTACGAGCTTAGCTGCTACAGTAGCGTCACTATGTTCGACATCCTGGTCTACCTCTACGAGACGTACTATCGTCCCGAAGCCTGCCCCGAGCCGGCTGCATTGGCGCGCAAGCTCTCCGCCGTCGGCTTCGACGACTTCGAGATCTGCGAAGCCATCGATTGGCTCACGGGTCTGAATGAAATGGCCGCCGAAGAGCTGGCCGACGTGGTCGCCTCCACCGGCACCCGTTACTACGTGGACGAGGAGTACAACGAGCTCGGCAGCGCCGCGATCGGCTTCATCCAGTTCCTCGAAAGCGCCAGGCTCATCACGCCAGTGCAGCGCGAGATCATCATCGAACGCGCGCTCGCGGTCGACGAGTCACCGGTTACGCTGAGCAAGCTGAAGATCATCGTCCTCATGCTCATGTGGAGCCAGGGCAAGGAGCCGGACGCGCTGA
The DNA here is from genome assembly GCF_042647645.1 of Massilia haematophila. NCBI lineage: Bacteria > Pseudomonadati > Pseudomonadota > Betaproteobacteria > Burkholderiales > Oxalobacteraceae > Massilia > Massilia haematophila. The sequence continues at coordinate 5,036,136 of NZ_JBHRVV010000001.1, forward strand.
TGTTCGACGACCTGTTCGGTGCCGACGACGAGCAGACGCCGCGCCTGCTGCATTAATTTTTTCCGAGTTAATTGAACGGCCTGCCGCTAACCGGCAGGCCGTTTTCTTTTGCAGCGTTTCCGGGATCGCCTCAACGATTACCCGATCCGCCGCCCGGCTTGCCCTTGCCGACATCCGCCGCCGGCTGGTCCGGCTGGCCTCCCTGCTGCGCGCCGGTCACGCTCGATTGTTGCGATCCCGGTGGACCGCTGGGCGACTCCTGCGAACCGGCGCGCTGGTCCTGCTCGAGGCCGCCGTAACCGGACTGCTGCGACATGCCGAGCCGGTCTTCCTCGGCGCGGGCCTGCATGCGCTGGCCCTTCTGGCGCGCGCTCCAGCCGCCTTGCTGGGCAGCCACGCCGCCACGTCCGCGGTCGGGATGGCCGCCCACCGAGGCCTGGCCAGGATTCAGATTTTCCGACTGCATATTGCCTGAAGGACGCTGGTCGTCGTTCGGCGTCCAGGATTGCGAGTTCGGCGCCGACGAGGCCACGGCGCCGGGCGGCTTGCCCTGTTGGCTGCCCTCGGCCACCGGCACCATTTTTTCGCGTGAGACACTGCGTCCGTGTTCGTTCACCATGCCTTTCTGTTTGTCGCTCATGGTCATTTCCTCCCATCAAACGGCGGCATCAAATCCGCCAACAGGATGATCTTGCGCGCACGGCCGCGCCAGTCCTATCGGAATGGTGTCCGATACCATGTAGGAAAGCGCCCACTTTCACGGAAGAAGGCATTCTTGGCTGCATTGTCAACGCCAGGAAAGGGCCGCGCGTTTTCGGCGCAATGCTGTGCGGCCTTGCACAACAGAGGTGCAGAGTCCACTTGCGAACAGCGCGATAACGCGCTTATCATTGGCCGCTCATTCCAAACTGTTACCACTAAGACATTAAGTAAAAAGCGGGGACGCCGCCAAGCATGTATGATGCGCGAGCCAAACCTCTAATAAATAAGTAAGACGAGAAACTTTATGACCAAAACCCTCATCATCGCCGAGAAGCCCTCCGTCGCGAATGACATCGCCAAGACGCTGGGCGGCTTCACCAAGCACGATGAGTATTTCGAATCCGACGAATACATCCTCTCGTCCGCGGTCGGCCACCTGCTGGAAATCGCGGTGCCGGAAGAATACGACGTCAAGCGCGGCAAGTGGAGCTTCCAGCATTTGCCGGTGATTCCGCCATACTTCGCGCTGAACCCGATCGCCAAGACCGAGTCGCGCCTCAAGGTGCTGAACAAGCTGATCAAGCGCAAGGATGTTTCGACCCTGATCAACGCATGCGACGCGGGCCGCGAAGGTGAACTGATCTTCCGCCTGATCGCGCAGAACGCGAAGGCGAAGCAGCCGGTGAAGCGCCTGTGGCTGCAGTCGATGACCCCGACGGCGATCCGCGAAGGCTTCCGCCAGTTGCGCAGCGACGAAGAGATGCTGCCGCTGGCCGACGCCGCGCGCTGCCGTTCGGAAGCGGACTGGCTGATCGGCATCAACGGCACCCGCGCCATGACCGCTTTCAACTCGAAAGAGGGCGGGTTCTACCTGACGACGGTAGGCCGGGTGCAGACGCCGACCCTGTCGATCGTGGTCGAGCGCGAAGAAAAAATCAAGAAGTTCGTTCCGCGCGACTACTGGGAAGTGCGCGCCGAGTTCGTCTGCGCCGCCGGCATCTACGAAGGACGCTGGCTCGACCAGAAGTTCAAGAAGGACGAGAACGATCCGGAGAAGCGCGCCGAGCGCCTGTGGAGCAAGGCTGCCGCCGAGTCCATCGTTGCCGCCTGCCGCGGCAAGCAGGGCGTCGTCACCGAGGAGTCGAAGCCGACCACCTCGATGGCGCCGGCCCTGTTCGACCTGACCTCGCTGCAGCGCGAGGCCAACGGCCGCTTCGGCTTCTCGGCCAAGAACACCCTCGGCCTGGCCCAGGCCCTGTACGAGAAGCACAAGGTCCTGACCTATCCGCGTACCGATTCGCGCCACCTGCCGGAAGACTACATCGCCACCGTCAAGTCGACGATGGAATCGCTGGCCGAGAACAATAATTACCACCAGTTCGCCAAGCAGATCAGCAAGAACGGCTGGGTCAAGCCGAACAAGCGCATCTTCGACAACACCAAGATCTCGGACCACTTCGCGATCATCCCGACCGGTGTCGCGCCGAAGAACCTGAGCGAACCGGAACAGAAGCTCTACGACCTGGTCACGCGCCGCTTCATGGCCGTGTTCTTCCCGCCGGCCGAGTTCCTGGTCACGACCCGCTTCACCGAAGTGTCGGGCCACCAGTTCAAGACCGAAGGCAAGGTCATGACCAACCCGGGTTGGCTCGCCATCTACGGCAAGGACACGACCGGCGACGACAAGGACGGCGCCACCCTGGTGCCGGTGCAGAAAGGCGAGAAGGTCCTGGCCGACAAGGTGACCCCGAACAGCCTGGTGACGAAACCGCCCGCGCGCTATACCGAAGCGACGCTGCTGTCGGCAATGGAAGGCGCCGGTAAGCTGGTTGACTCCGACGAGCTGCGTGACGCCATGGCCGGCAAGGGTCTTGGAACCCCGGCCACGCGTGCGGCGATCATCGAGGGCCTGCTCACCGAGAAATACCTGGTGCGCGAAGGGCGCGAACTGATCCCGACCGCGAAGGCGTCGCAGCTGATGACCTTGCTGCGCGGCTTGGGCGTGAACGAACTGACGGCGCCGGAACTGACCGGCGAATGGGAATACAAGCTGTCGCAGATGGAGAAGGGCAAGATCTCGCGCGACGAGTTCATGCGTGAGATCGCGCAGATGACCCAGATCATCGTCAAGCGCGCCAAGGAATACGACAACGACACCATTCCGGGCGAATACGCGACCCTGCAGACGCCTTGCCCGAACTGCGCCGGCGTGGTCAAGGAAAACTACCGCCGCTTCGCCTGCACCAAGTGCGACTTCTCGATGAGCAAGACGCCGGGCAGCCGCCAGTTCGAGATCAACGAGGTCGAGGAACTGCTGAAGAACCGCACCATCGGTCCGCTGCAGGGCTTCCGCTCGAAGATGGGCCGTCCGTTCGCGGCGATCCTGCGCATCGTGCGCGACGAGGACATCAACAACTTCAAGCTGGAGTTCGACTTCGGCCAGGACCAGGCCGAGGGCGAAGAGGGAGAAGGCGTCGACTTCACTGGCCAGACCCCGCTCGGCCCGTGCCCGAAGTGCAACGGCGGCGTCTACGAGATGGGCCTGGCCTACGTCTGCGAACACCAGGTCGCCAAGCCGAAGACCTGCGACTTCCGCAGCGGCCGCATCATCCTGCAGCAGGAAATCCTGCCCGAGCAGATGGCCAAGCTGCTGAACGACGGCAAGACCGACCTGCTGCCGGGCTTCATCTCGCAGCGTACGCGCCGTCCGTTCAAGGCCTTCCTGGTGCGCGGCAAGGACGGCAAGATCAGCTTCGAGTTCGAGGAACGCAAGGCCAAGCCGGCCGCCAAGGGCAAGGCTGCGGCGAACGACGACTCGGCGGGCGCCGATGGCGAAGCCGTCGAGACCAAGGTCACCAAGAAGCCGGCCGCCAAGGCCGCGGCCAAGACCGTCGCGGCGAAGAAGCCGGCGGCCAAGCGGGTGGCGGCGAAGAAGTGATGGTGGGTGGGCGGTTTAACCGCCCACGCTACGAAAAAAAACCGCGATCGACAGATCGCGGTTTTTTTATGTCTTGTGCTTCAGCTATATGCGGCGGCGAATTATTCCTGCCAGTCCTGCAGCGCGCGGATCGCCGCTTCGCCGTTGCGGATCGCCTTCACGCGGCGCACCACTTCCATGCGCCAGGCTTCGTCGGCATCCTCGTCGGCGCCATCGACGTCCTTCAGCAGCGTACGCAGCAGCTCGTGCTTTTCCTCGGCGCTGAGCATCTGAATTTTTTCGCGGATCTCGGTGACCATGGTAGACATCGCTCCACCCTCACTAATAGTTTTAGCCGATGATATATCGAGTTTTACCGATTGTCGACTGGAACCATGTTATCTGTGGGTTTCTTGTCTATCAGCTTGTAGTCGGGGTCGATGCCCGCGCGCGCCGGCAGCGCGTCGACCACGAAGCTGACGACCTGCGCACGCTCGCGCACCAGGCGCCGCTCGCGCGCCAGCGGCCTGCCCTCGCTGTCGTCGACGCCGAACTCGATGCTGTCGGCCAGCGGCAGCTCCTGCTCGGTGGGGCCGCCCGCGCGTACCTTGGCCGCGCTGGCGCGCAGCGTCACTTCGTACTTGCCGTCCGGGCGGCGCCGCGCGCTGGCGCTGTCGGCCCGGTTCTCGTACAGCACGATGGCCTCGAACAGGTCGTGCACCAGGTAGGCCTTGTCGGGCGGCGTGACTGCCCGCAGTGCCTCGACCAGCGCGGCCGCATCCGGCGAGTTGTCCTGGCCGCCATGACGGCGCAGGAAGTCGCGCAGCACCGCGTTGACGCGCTCCTCGCCCAACTGGTCCTGCAGCAGGTAGAGCGCCAGCCCTCCCTTGCGCTGCGCCAGCCAGGCATCGTCGCCGGCGCGTACCAGCGGCAGCTCGCGGCCGGTGGCGGTGGCGCGGCCCAGCAGGTAGGCGTTCAGGTCCTGGCGCAGGTAGCGCCGCATCGCGGTCGAGCCCAGGCTGCGGCGCACGGTCATCAGCGCCGTGTACTCGGCCAGGCCGGCGGCCAGCAGGGCGCCGCCGGGCTTGTTCGAGGCGGCCAGCTGCTGGCCCCACCACTGGCGCGCGGTGCTGTAGGCACCCATGTAGAACGGGTAGTCGATCTCGGTGCGCGAGTTCGGCTCGACGCGCGCGATGAAGGCTTCGGTCTCGGGCAGGCTGACCATGCCGGGAAAGGATTGGGCCGCGCCGGCGCCGCGCGGCGTCTCGACCAGGCGCAGGTCGTGCAGGCCGTAGGAACCGAACGCACGGGTGCCGTAGGCGAGGGCGGCGGCGGCGCCGCGCACCAGGCGGTCGACGTTGTCCTCGTGGCCGGGCCGGTAGAAGGCGTCGATGGCGACGTCCTGCCAGCGCTCGTGGCGCACGGCATAGCGCGCCGAAGCGATCGCATAGCGGTCGAGGATGGGCTGCTCGGCGCGGTAGCGGAAGTGGCGGCGCTCCTGCGCGATCCACTCGCGTTCGAGCGCGCCCGGCGCGACCGCGATCTGGTCCACGCTCGTCGTGACCAGCGCCTCGAAGCGGATGCGGGCAGCATCAGTGCCGGCGGCGTCCAGGTGCTGGTCCTGCGCGCGCGGCGCCAGGCCGTGGCGGCGGCGGTCGCGTTCGTCGCGCAGCTCGACCGCCTGCTGGTAGCCAATGCGCGGCAAGGCGTCGTTGGTGAACCAGCTGCCGTTGGCCGCGACCGGGGTGTCGGTGCCCACGCCGAGCAGGCCGCCCGGCGCCGCGCTCAACTGGAATTCGAAAGCGATGCGCGCGCCGGGCGCCAGCGGGGTCGCCAGGCGATAGCGGTAGAAGCCGCGCGCGCGGTCGCCCGTCACCAGGCGCGCCGGCTGCGACAGGCGCGCCGCCAGGTCGAAGCCGGGCTGCTGGTAGACGACCAGGTCGCTGATGGGCGCCGCGCCGCGGTTCTCCAGCTGGTAGCTGCCCGCTACCGCCAGCATGCGCGCCTGCGGATACAGGTCGGCCCGCAGATTCACCGCCGCCAGGCGCGGCTGGGGCAGGTCCTGGAAGCGCCGGTAGCGCAGCTCGTACTCGGCGCGTAGCGCTTCGGCGCTGCGCGTCATCCGGTAGTTGCCGGCCACGTCCAGCTCGTACCAGAGCAGGGCGCCGCTGGCGCCGAACAGAAGCAGGCCGGCGCCAAAGGCCGCCAGCACGCGCGGCGTCAGGTTCTGGCGCGCCAGGCGCAGGCGGCTGGACCATTCCTGGTTGACGCCGCGCGGCCACAGCACCACGGTCAGGGCCAGCAGCATCAGCGCCAAGCCGCCGCCGTACAGTTCCAGCGCGCGCTCGCGCAGCAGCAGGTGGCCGTAGCCGTTCATGGCCGACCAGGGCAGCTCGGGCAGCGCGGTGAACAGCAGCAGCGGGTGGTCCAGGCCCAGGCCCTGGCAGGCGATCATCGCCACGTACAGCGTCACCAGCAGCGCATAGCCGAGCACCTTGCGCCCGCACAGCGCCTGCACCGCCACCGCCAGCACCGCCAGCAGCGCGTACTGGGGCAGCAGGATGGTGAACAGGGTGCGCAGGTAGAGGCCGGTCTCGAGCGCGAAGTAGCCGCGCAACACCTGGTTCAGCATCGCGGTCAGCATCGCCAGCAGCAGCAGCAGCGCCTGCATGCCGACCAATGCCAGCACTTTCGAGACCGGCGCCAGCCAGCCGGGCAGGGGCAGGGCGTCGAACAGCTGGGCGGTGCGGGCGTCGCGCTCGCGCCAGACCAGCTGCGCCGCATAGAAGGTGGTGATCACCAGGACGAACAGCGAATTGGTGTCGCGGATCAGTTCCAGCATCCGCCAGGTGACGGGATAGGTGCTGGCGCCATGCAGCATGCCGAGGTCGAAGCTGCCCAGCACCAGCATGCCCATGCCGGCCAGGGCGATCAGGGCGAAGGGGAGCGTCGCGACCGACTGGCGCCATTGCAGCCAGGTCTGCTTCGCCAGCAGCAGGCCCAGGCTGCGGCGCGCGAAGTCCGGGCGTTCGCGCGTGTTGACGGCCGCCTGCGTCAGCTGCGGCGCCGGCTCGGGCAGGGCGCGCGGCTCGCCGCCGCGCACTTCCGCCAGGGCGCTCAGCTGCAGGCGCCAGTAGCCTAGCAGCAGCACGACCAGGCCGAAGCCGCACCAGATCAGGCGGTTGAGCAGGTAGACGCCTTCCAGCGTCACCTGGCGCGCGTTGCGCTCGGCGATCGGCCAGTATTCGGTGAGCGTGACCAGCGCAGTGGTGGCGAACGGATCGATCAGGGCGGCCGCGGTCTTGTAGTCGAAGTCGCGCGCCAGCGAGGGCGCCACCGTATAGCCGACCAGCAGCACGATGCTGGCCACGTACACCGGCAGCATGCGCCGGGTGAGCGCCGCCAGCACGAAGAAGATCGCGCCGAAGATGAACAGGTTGGGCAGCAGCGTGAACAGCCAGGGCAGCAGGTAGGCGCCGGGGCTGCCTCCGCCCAGGCGGTCGGGATCGATGCCGGGCACCAGGGTGCCGAGCCAGGCGCCCAGCAGGATGCCGGCGAAGATCAGGGCCAGCACGATCCAGGCGCCGAGGAAGCGCCCGAACACGTAGGCGGATTTGCGGATCGGCGCGCTGAAGAAGAAGTGGTGCATCTCGTGCTCGAAGTCCTGCTGCACCGCGCGCCCCATCACGGCGGCCATCACGATCACGCCCAGGCAGCCGAGGAAGGCGGTGGTGAGGGCCACCTGGCGCGGGGCGTCGATCAGCACGCGCGAGCCGAAGGCGACCACCGTGTCCTTGAACACGCCGCCGGCCGCCGCCGTCCACAGCAGGGCCAGGGCGACGAACAGGCCGAAATAGACCCAGGTCGCCAGCTGGCGCAGGCGCTGGCGTATCTCGAAGCGGGCGATCGCGAACAGCGCGGCCATGGATCAGCAGTTCCCCGTTGCGCTGTCGTGGCGGCCGGCGATGGTGGCGAAATACACGTCTTCCAGGCTGGCGTGGGCCGGCTCGAAACCCATGCCGGGATCGTGCTCGGCATACACGTGGATCAGGGTGCGGCCGGCGCGCAGCCGGGTCGAGATCACGGCGTGCTGCTTCTGGAACAGCGGCAGGTCCTGCTTGTCGACGAAGCGCGCCCAGATGCGCTCCTCGATGTCCTCGATCAGGCGCGCCGGCTCGCCGCACAGCAGCACGTGGCCCTTGTGGATGATCGCCATGTTCGAGCACAGGTCGGCCACGTCGGACACGATGTGGGTCGACAGCAGCACCGTCTTGTCGGCGCCGATGTCCGACAGCAGGTTGTGGAAGCGCACCCGCTCCTGCGGATCGAGGCCGGCGGTGGGCTCGTCGACGATGATCAGCTGCGGGTCGCCGATCAGCGCCTGGGCCACGCCGAAGCGCTGGCGCATGCCGCCCGAGAAGGTGCCCAGCTTCTGGTGGCGCACCTCGAACAGGTTGGTTTGCTGGAGCAGGCCGTCGACGACCTCGCGCCGGCGCTGCCGGTTCGCCAGCCCCTTCAGCTGGGCGAAGTGGTCGAGCATCTCGTAGGCCGTCACCTTCGGGTAGACGCCGAAGTCCTGGGGCAGGTAGCCGAGCATGCGCCGCACCTCGTCCTTTTCGTCGAGCACGTCGATGTCGTCGAGGAAGACCGAGCCGCTGTCGCATTCCTGCAGCGTGGCGAGGATGCGCATCAGGGTCGACTTGCCGGCGCCGTTCGGCCCCAGCAGGCCGAACATGCCTTGCGGGATGTTCAGCGTGACCTTGTCCAGGGCCACTACGCCGTTGGCGTAGGTCTTGGACAGATTGCGGATGCGTAATTCCATGCGGACTCCAGGTGGGCTTTGCATGGCGTTCATTTTCATTTCCGCCAAGCCTTTTTGACGCATGCATTGTAGTCAATTACGGCCGAGTCGGGCGGCCCGGTGCGACACACGGCGCGCTGGGTGGGCTGGACTGCAGAAAGGCGGGGGCAGGGCGTGCGAGGGTACACACGCAAGCGGCCGGGGCAGGGCGCGCGGCAAGGCCGGCGGCGGCGGGCATATAATGGCGTTTTCCCCGCGAATAAATCGAATACTATGTTAGCGAACCGTTTTATCAGTCCCCTCGACCAGCTGATCGTCGGCTTCGACAAGGCGCTGCGCGTGGTCGGCGGCGTGGCATCGGCCTCGCGCCCGAACCCGGCGGCGCACGCCGTCGATTGCGAACTCGACGAGCGCGAACAGCGCCACAGCGCCGGCCTGATGCGCGTGAACCACGTCGGCGAAGTCTGCGCCCAGGCGCTGTACGACTCGCAGGCGCGCCACGCGCAATCGCCGGCCATGCGCATGCAGTTCGAGCAGGCCGGACGCGAAGAGGAAGACCACCTGGCCTGGACCGCGCAGCGCCTGTCGGAGCTCGGCTCGCAGCCGAGCGTACTGAATCCGCTGTGGTATGCCGGCGCCTACGCGATGGGCACCGTGGCGGCCAAGCTGGGCGACGCCAACAGCCTGGGCTTCGTCGTCGAGACCGAGCGCCAGGTCGAGGCCCACCTGGACAGCCACCTCGACATGCTGCCGCCGCAGGACGCCAAGTCGCGCGCCATCGTCGACCAGATGCGCGTCGACGAGATCGCCCACGGCGCCGCGGCCCAGAACCTCGGCGCGGCCGAGATGCCGGTGCCGGTCAAGCTGGCGATGAAGGCGTTTGCGAAGGTAATGACGACCACCGCGTATTACGTGTAAGCGTTGGCGCGTCGCTGCGCGATGCGTGGCGGCGCCGTTTGCATGTTGGCTTCGACCGTAGGGTGGGCTCTCGAGCCCACGCGGTACGGCGCTTGCGGGTGTTGCGGCATCCGTGAGATCCGCGTCGTATGCGATCGGCGAGCTTGTTCGGCGAGACTACGCTGTCGGGTGTTCATGAGTACGACCGCGTGGGCACGAGTGCCCACCCTACGAAACCGATCAGGCGGTTTCGACGATCTCGAACGAGTGCGTGATCTCGGCCGTCTTGGCCAGCATGATCGAGGCCGAGCAGTACTTCTCGTGCGACAGCTTCACCGCGCGCTCGACCGCCGCCGGCTTCAGATTCTTCCCGCTCACCGTGAAGTGGAAGTTGATCTTGGTGAACACCTTCGGATCGGTATCGGCGCGCTCGGCCTGCAGCGTGACGTCGCAGCCCTGGACGTCCTCGCGGCTGCGCTTGAGGATCAGGACCACGTCGAACGCGGTGCAGCCGCCGGTGCCGGCCAGCACCAGCTCCATCGGCCGCGCCGCCGTGTTGTGGCCGCCGGCTTCCGGCGCGCCGTCCATCGTCACGGTGTGGCCGGACCCGGTCTCGGCGCGAAAACTCATGCCCGACGGGCCGTTCCAGCTGACTTTGACTTCCATGTGCGTATCTCCGCTGTTTATGCTGACCACATTGTAAGACAGCCCGCCGCGGCATGCCGGGGCGGGCTGTTTTCATTGCGCCATCGCCAAGGGGTTCAGACCGACAGCACGTAACGCTCGCTCTTCATGCGCCAGCTGGCGAAGCCGACGGCGATCGCCGCCGCCAGCGCCGAGGACAGGAAGGTCATCGCCACCGGCCACAGGCCGACCTCGCCGCCCTTGGCCATCTCGCGCAGCAGCGTCTGGTTCGACAGCATCGGCACCATGTACATCCAGTCGGCCGTCTTCAGTTCCATCATCGAGATCACGACCCCCGGCACCAGCGGCACCAGCATCGCGATGCTCAGCACGCTCTGCGCTTCCTTGAACGATTTCGCGTTCATCGCCAGCGCGATCTGCAGGCCGGCCGCGAACAGGCACAGCGGGATCGAGGCGAAGCAGACCAGCGCCAGGTGGCCCCAGGTCAGGGCCCAGGACATGCCGATTTCCTCCAACGGCATCCAGGACAGGATGGCATGCGCCAGCGCCAGTTCCAGCGTGACGCCGGCGATGGCCAGCACGCCGGCGGTGAGCCACTTGCCGGTCACCAGTTCCCAGGCGCGCGCCGGTTGCGCCATCAGCACTTCCATCGAACGCCGTTCGCGCTCGCCGGCGGTGATGTCGACCGCGGTCGACATCCCGCAGATAAAGGCGGGAAGGAACAGGATGCCGAGGATGCTGCCGATGAAGCCGGCCGAGCGCGAGGCGTTGGTGCCAGTGTCGAAACGCTGCACCTGGATCGGCGCCAGCGTCGCCGGCGACACGCCGTGCGCCAGCAGGCGCGCGCTGGCGACGTTGGCGCCATATGCCTCGAGTACTTCCTCGACCTCGCGCCGCTGGGTGTAGTTTTCGTCGGCCGAGTCGAACCACAGCTCGACCCGCGCCGGGCGCATCGCGGCGTAGTTCTCGGTGAACTTGTCGGACAGGCGCAGCACCACCGGATACTTCTCCGAGCGCAGCAGCTCGCCGATCGCCTCTTCGTCGAGCGGCTTGGTATCGACGACGGTGACGTTGCGCTGCTTGAGCTGGGCCATCAGGGTCGGCGCCAGGCCGGCGCCGATCACGGCGACCCGGACGCCGTCGCGCTCCGGCTTGGTGGCGCGGTCGATGGTCTTGTGCAGCAGGAAGCCCAGCATCAGCGGGTACATGAAGGTGAACAGCGCGAGCAGGCCCAGGGTGCGCTTGTCGCGCAGGGTCTCGCGCAGTTCCTTGATCAGGACAACCAGGAATTTTGGCTTTAGATTCGTTGGCTTTACATTCGTCGGCTTTACATTCGTCGGCTTCATGCGGCGATTCCTTCCTCGGTGCCGACCAGGCTGACGAAGGCGTCTTCCAGGCTGGCGATGCCGGTGCGCCGGCACAGTTCTTCGGGCGAGCCCTGGGCCACGGTATGGCCCTTGGCGATGACGATCACGTCGTCGCACAGGTGGGTCACTTCCTGCATCACGTGGGTAGCCATGATCACGCAGCAGCCATCCTTGCGCAGCGCGGTGAGCGCGTGGCGCAGCGCGCGCGTGGCCATCACGTCCAGGCCGCGGCTCGGTTCGTCGAGCAGCAGGTGGCGCGGCCGGTGCAGCAGGGTGCGCGCCAGCGCCACCTTGATGCGCTGGCCTTGCGAAAAGCCCTTGGCGCGGCGCTCGAGGATGTCGTCCATCGCCAGCAGTTCCGAGACTTCGTCGATGCGATCGTGCAGGGCGGGGCCGCCCATGCCGTTCAGCTCACCGAAATAGGCCAGGTATTCGCGCGTGGACAGGCGCTCGTAGAGCCCGAACTGGTCGGTCAGGAAGCCGATGTTGCGGCGCACCGCCAGCGGGTCCCGTTCCGGATCGACACCGTCGATCGAGATGGAACCGTGGTCGCGTCTGAGCAGGCCGATCAGGGTGCGCAGCAGGGTGGTCTTGCCGGCGCCGTTGGGGCCGAGGAGGGCGGTGATCTGGCCGTCGCGCGCGGAAAAGCTCACGCCGCCGAGCGCCTGCACCTCGCCGAACTGTTTGCGTACGTCTTTTACTTCGATCATGGGGAAACTCGATTCAGGGTTGCGGCCCGGCGCTGCCGAGCTGGAAGGTCGGGGCCGGGATCTCGGCCAGGCAGCTGGCGTCGAGCTTCGCGGTGGGCTTGTCGAGGAATTCGCGCAGCAGGCGCGGCGCGCAGCCGAGCTGCGAGACGCCATGGCCGGCGTTCTCCACCACCAAATGGCGCGCATTGTTGAAATAACGTGCCGCCGCCTCGGCGCGCCGAGGGGGCGTCACTGGGTCGAGCGCGCCCGACAGCAGCAGGGCCGGCGCGGCGATCCTGCTCGGGGCCGTATAAGGAACGGCCGGCACCTTCATGTCCTTGCACAGGCCCGGGATGCGCTCGGCCATCGGACGCGTGAGCAGGGCATTGTCTTCCTTGATCAGTTCCGGGGTCATGCGCGGCACGTCCTCGGCGCAGACCACCGCCAGGTGCAGCAGCATCGCGCTCGAGCCGTCGCTGGCGAAATCGCTGGCGATGTTGTGGCGCGCGACGAAGGGTTCCCAGCGGCCGTTGTAGGCGCTGTGCAGCAGGAAGGGCAGGCGGCGCGCGTCGGCCGGCGAATACAGGATGTTGTGGACCGTGCCGAGGAAGCGCTGGCCGGTCATGGTGAAGGTGACCGGCGCCGCGGTGCGCGGGTCGGCGATCGAGAGCTTGATGCCGGCTTCGGTGCGTTTCACCAGTGCGTCGAATTCGGCGCGCAGTGTCGGATACGCCTTGTTGCAGGCGGCATCCCTGGCGCATTGGTCGAACAGCTTGTCGAGCGCGGCATTGCCGTCGCGCCCGCCCGCCGGAATCACCTGGTCGGGCGCGGCGACGCCGTCCAGCACCAGCGTGCGCACGCTGTCGGGGAAGGCGCGCGCATAGGCCTGGCCGAGGCGGGTGCCGTAGGAGCCGCCCCAGACGTTGACCTTGCCGTAGCCGAGCGCCTTGCGCACCTGTTCCAGGTCGCGCGCGGCGGCAGCCGTGGTGTAGGCGCCGAAGGGCGCGCGGCTGTTCGCGATGCAGGACCGGACCTCGGCTTCGAGCTCGGCGTCGCTCATGGTCTCGTGTTCGGGACGGCTTTCGCAATCGAGCTTGCCGGACAGGCCGGTCCCGCGCTGGTCGATGAAGACGATGTCACGGGTGGCGCGCACGCGCTTGAAGGCGGCCGAGAGCAGGGGCAGCACATCGCTGCCGGCCTGGCCGGGACCGCCGGCCAGCACGAACAAGGGGTCGTTGCGGGCGGCCTCGCGGAAGGCCGGCGCCACCGTCACGTGGACCTTGGTGCCGGGGCCGTTCGGTTTGGCGTAATCGAGCGGGACGGGAATCGCCAGGCAACGCAGCGTCTCCTCGGTACCGGGCAGGTGGCAGTTGCGCGTGGCCGCTTTCGCAGCGGCCGGCGCGGCCTGGGTCGCGCTGGAAAGGAGCAGCGCACACAGGGGTAGCAGGATGGAACGCATCTTCACTTTGGATCGAATCTTCACTTCAGCTCCTCAGACAATTGATCCATACTAATTTGGCATCAATTCGCCGGTCAACCCGAAAGTTTCATTTAAGAACACTTTTGCATGCATACATCCTCGTCGAGTCTAGTTGCCATGAGGAATGTGAGCTTGTGCAAGCTCACCATGGCGAGGCCTGGATGGGCATGGATGCGACAGCGACAGAAGGTCGCCTTGACGCGGCTGTGCAAAGCACGGTATGATCGTCGGCTTTCCATTTGCTCTGGAAAAGACAATAAGGCAGAGTCCGCAGTAACCCTTGCGGAACCACCATTTGAGCAATTTACCTATTAGGAAGTCAACATGAAAACTTTTTCCGCTAAGGGCCATGAAGTCCAGCGCGACTGGTTTGTGATTGACGCGACGGACTTGGTCCTCGGACGTGTTGCCAGCGAAGTGGCACTCCGACTGCGCGGCAAACACAAGCCGGAATTCACTCCGCACGTCGATACCGGTGACTACATCGTCGTCATCAACGCAGGCAAGCTGCGCGTGACCGGCACCAAGGCCACCGCCAAGACCTACTACCGTCACTCGGGCTACCCGGGCGGTATCTACGAAACCAACTTCCTGAAAATGCAACAGCGCTTCCCGGGCCGTGCCCTGGAAAAGGCTGTCAAAGGCATGCTGCCGAAGGGCCCGCTGGGCTACGCCATGATCAAGAAGCTGAAAGTGTACGCGGAAGGCACCCACCCGCACGCAGCACAGCAACCCCAAGCACTGACCCTCTAAGGAACTGACATGATCGGTAACTACAACTACGGCACTGGCCGTCGCAAGAGTGCAGTCGCTCGCGTGTTCATCAAAGCTGGCACCGGCCAGATCATCGTGAACGGCAAGCCGGCTGCGGATTACTTCTCGCGCGAAACCGGCCTGATGGTCATCCGTCAGCCGCTGGAACTGACCGGCAACGTCGAGCGTTTCGACATCAAGGTCAACGTGCACGGCGGTGGTGAATCGGGCCAGGCTGGCGCGGTTCGTCACGGCATCACCCGCGCACTGATCGACTACGACGCAGGCCTGAAGGGCGACCTGGCACGTGCCGGTTTCGTCACCCGTGACGCCCGTGAAGTCGAGCGTAAGAAAGTCGGCCTGCGTAAAGCACGTCGCGCAAAGCAGTTCTCGAAGCGTTAATCGCTCCGGCAGCCTTCTGGCTGCTACTGCTGGACAAGAAGCCGCCTTCGGGCGGCTTTTTTATTTCCGGCATCTTTTGTATCGACATGGCGGTAACCGTTGTTGCGGCGCTTCGCCAACTGCAGGCCGCACCCCTCGTCATGGCGCAGCGAGCGCACCGCAGTCATCATGAACGGCAACATGGTTCATGCGGCCACGAGCGTTCGCTAGCGCACGGCCGGGCTTCCTTGCGGCTGCTAGCCTGAGTGGTCGGCAATTCGCAGGAGATGCACATGTCTGGTAAAAGGATCAGTCTTGGATTGCAGGGCGGCGGCGCCCTTGTCGCCTTCGGTTGGGGCGTACTCGATCGCCTGCTGGCCGACGAGCGCATCGAAATCGTCGCGATCAGCGGCACCAGCGCCGGTTCGGTGAACGCGGCGGCGCTGGCGGACGGCTATGCCTTGGGTGGCGGGCGCGAGGGCGCGCGTGCGGCCCTGCTGCGCTTCTGGCAGGGCTTGAGCGCGGCTTCGCTGTTCAGTCCGGTCAAGCGCACGCCGCTCGACTACGCCAGCGGCGACTGGACCCTGCGCAATTCTCCCGGCTACCAGCTGATGCAGCTGGTCGGCGGCGTGCTGGCGCCGCCCAGTTCGCCGATGAGCATGAACCCGATGCTGCCGCTGCTCGCCGGACTCATCGATTTCGAACGCGTGCGCCAGTGCCGCGAGATCGCGCTGTTCGTGCCGGTGACGAACGTGCGCACCGGGCGCGGCCGCATTTTCGCTCGCGAGCAGCTGGACGCGCGCACGATCGCCGCCTCGGCCTGCCTGCCGCACGTGTTCGCGCCGGTCGTCATCGACGGCGAAGCCTATTGGGACGGCAGTTTTGTCGGCAACCCTTCGCTCTCGCCGCTGGTCGACCTGGGCGCGCGCGACAT
Source organism: Massilia haematophila (assembly GCF_042647645.1). Classification (NCBI taxonomy): domain Bacteria; kingdom Pseudomonadati; phylum Pseudomonadota; class Betaproteobacteria; order Burkholderiales; family Oxalobacteraceae; genus Massilia; species Massilia haematophila. The sequence goes on from NZ_JBHRVV010000001.1 coordinate 5,051,702, forward strand.
CGTGATCGTCCAGAACAACCCGGTCGCGCGCGGCGGCCTGCCGATGACCCTGAGCGACATCCACAGCCGCGCCAGCGAGATCGCCTTCAACATCAGCTTCGTGCGCGAAGTCAGCGCGATCCAGCACCTGGGTGGCCTGGTCGATGCCGAAGAGAGCGAGACGGTGCACCCGGTCGCGGTGCGCCTGCACATGATCAGCGGGAACGACGAGTTGCAGCGCCTCGACCTGTCGACCAAATACAATACCGAGTGGGCCTTCCTGCTGCACCTGCGCGACCTCGGGATCGCGACGGCGCAGCGCTGGCTCGACGCGCACTTCGACCAGGTCGGCGTACGGTCGACGCTCGATCCGGTGCCGGTGTACGAGCCGGAACGCATGACAAATGCCGCCGCCTGAGCCGCGGCGGCCAGGAAGCCCACCGTGTAAAATTTGCAATTTTAGCTGTGGATGCAAATAGTATTTGCACCGCCGAGTGCAGGGCCGTATTCGGCACCCCGCCTCACGCGCTGTTAAAATTGCAGCCTCGTCCCACGCAGGGCTATTTATTTTTCTCAAGGAAAGAACATGATCAAAGTTGGCATCGTTGGCGGAACCGGATACACGGGCGTGGAATTGCTGCGGCTGCTGGCCGCGCATCCGGGCGTGGAGCTGACCGCGATCACCTCGCGCAAGGAAGACGGCCTGCCGGTGGCCGACATGTTCCCCTCGCTGCGCGGCCGCGTGAACCTGGCGTTCTCGGCGCCGGACAAGGCCGACCTGACCCAGTGCGACGTGGTCTTCTTCGCCACCCCGCACGGCGTGGCCATGGCGCAGGCGCCGGCCCTGCTGGCGGCCGGCGTGAAGGTCATCGACCTGGCGGCGGACTTCCGCCTGAAGGACCGCGCCGCCTTCGAAAAATGGTACAAGATGGAGCACACGGCGCCCGAGCTGATCGAGGAAGCCGTGTACGGCCTGCCGGAACTGAACCGCGAAGACATCAAGGGCGCGCGCCTGATCGCCAATCCGGGCTGCTACCCGACCACGATGCAGCTGGGCTTCGTGCCGCTGCTGAAGGCAGGCCTGATCGACGCTTCGAATCTGATCGCCGACAGCAAGTCGGGCGTCTCCGGCGCCGGCCGCAAGGCCGAGATCGGCACCCTGTTCTCGGAAGCGAGCGACAATTTCAAGGCCTATGGCGTGGCCGGCCACCGCCACACCCCGGAAACCTCGGCCCAGCTGCAGCGTTTCACCGACCAGAAAGTCGGCCTGATCTTCACCCCGCACCTGGTGCCGATGATCCGCGGCATGCATTCGACCCTGTACGCGCGTTTGACCAAGGACATCGACGACGCCGCCCTGCAGGCCCTGTTCGAGGCCGAATACAAGGATTCGCCGTTCGTCGACGTGATGCCGTTCGGCTCGCACCCGGAAACCCGCTCGACCCGCGGCTCGAACATGCTGCGCCTGGCCGTGCACCGTCCGGATGGCGGCAACACCGTCGTCATCCTGGTGGTGCAGGACAACCTGGTCAAGGGCGCTTCCGGCCAGGCGGTGCAGTGCATGAACCTGATGTTTGGTCTGGAAGAAACGACCGGCCTGCAACAGATCGCATTGCTGCCGTAATAAAGGGCTACCCCGGTCGGGCGATTCCTACAGGCATTGCCCGACCAGAGCTAGATCAAGGTGGTAACTGTTGAGGGCGGTAAATTGATTGTTGCACTGATCGATTTACTAGTTGCAATATCCATCTATCTACAGGGGTGCCACCATGTTCGGTCGCAACGCGAAAAGCGAAATTGACAGCCTGATCGGCATAGCCGCCCGGATCGAAGGCGACCTGTGTTTCAGCGGCGGCCTGCGCATCGATGGCGAGGTGCACGGCAACGTGATCGCCAGCGAGGGGCCGGACAGCGTCCTGATCGTTTCCGAGCATGCCCGCATCGAGGGCGAGGTGCGCTGCGCCAGCCTGGTGGTGAACGGCTACATCGCCGGCGCGGTCCATTCGACCGAACTGCTTGAATTGCAGCCGAAAGGCCGCATACATGGGGATGTCCATTACAAGCTGCTCGAAATGCACGGCGGCGCCCTGGTCACCGGCAAGCTGACGCACCAGCCGGCGGGCGAGCCGGTTTTTCACCTGGCAGAAGCGGAGAGGGCCGAAGCATGACCGGCGCGAACCGTCTATAATGGCATAAATCCGAATCCAATCAGGAGTTTATCCATGACTGCAGTGGCCGAAGTGCAAGACTTTGACACCATCCCGACCCCGATCGTCTTCACCGACAGCGCCGCTGACAAAGTGGCCCAGCTGATCGAAGAAGAGGGCAATCCCGACCTGAAACTGCGCGTTTTCGTGCAGGGCGGCGGCTGCTCGGGCTTCCAGTACGGCTTTACCTTCGACGAAATCGTCAACGACGACGACACCACGATGGAAAAGAACGGCGTTCAATTGCTGATCGACTCGATGAGCTACCAGTACCTGGTCGGCGCAGAAATCGACTACAAGGACGACCTCGAAGGCGCCCAGTTCGTCATCAAGAACCCGAACGCGACCAGCACCTGCGGCTGCGGTTCGTCGTTCTCGGCGTAACGCATCGCACAGCCCGGCTTGCCGGGCGTCGCTTCCAGATCCGGGCATTGCCCGGATTTGTTTTTTTGGGCGCCGCGTTATCTGATCCGGCACTGCCCGGATTTGTTTTTGGGGTGTCGTTGTAGGGTGGACACCTGTGTCCACGCGGGATCACCGTATGCGTCGACACGGCTCCTGTGGAGGGCCCACGTTGACATCCTGGTGAAAACGCTGCCGCAGGGAGCGCGCATCGTGAGACCGCGTGGGCTCGAGAGCCCACCCTACGAAACCCCACACACGCGGCGTGTTTGGTTCAAATTACGCCGAATACAGCGCTCCCAGGTTTTGGGCGCCGCGTTATCTGATCCGGCGCTGCCCGAACTCCTGTTATTCGTACCGTGGTTTCGTAGGGTGGGCACGTGTGCCCACACGGTCTCACGGCATGCGTCAACGCGGCGTCGTGGTCGACTAGCGTCTGCACCCTGAGGAAATAACGCCGCAGGGAGCGCGTATCGTGAAACAGCGTGGACACAGGTGTCCACCCTACGAAACCCTCTGCAGCGCGCTTGATCCGCCTTACGCCGGATACAGCGCCCCCAGGATCCGCGGCCCCTTCGCCCCCGTCACCGCCGGCATATTGCCCGGCTCGCGCTCCATGAAGCGGTAACCCAGCCAGGCAAAGGCCAGCGCCTCGACGCGGTTCGGCGCCACGCCCAGCGCCGCGGTCGACTCCACCGCCACGCCAGCGCCGAGCGCGCCGCCCAGCATGCGCAGCAGCGTGCCGTTGTAGGCGCCGCCGCCGCACACATAGACCGCATCCACGGCGGCGCTTTCCTGGCGGATCGCGTCGGCGATCGTGCGCGCGGTCAGTTGCGTCAACGTGGCCTGGACGTCGGCCGGCGCCAGGCCCGGAAAGCGCGCCAGCTGCGCGTCTAGCCAGGCCATGTGGAACAGGTCGCGTCCAGTGCTCTTCGGCGCCGGCTGGTGGAAATACGGTTCGTCCAGCAGCGCCGCCAGCAAGGCGGCATGCACTTGTCCGCTGGCGCCCCAGGCGCCGTCGGCGTCGTACTCCTTGCCCTGGTGGCGTCCGATCCAGCCGTCGAGCAGGACATTGCCCGGCCCGGTGTCGAAGCCGGTCACGCGCCCGTCCGCATGCAGCACGCTGATGTTGCCGATGCCGCCGATGTTGACCACCACGCGCGCCGTGCCCGGCTTGCCGAAGGCCGCCGCATGGAAGGCCGGCACCAGAGGCGCGCCCTGGCCGCCGGCGGCGATGTCGCGGCTGCGGAAGTCGGCGACGACGTCGATCCCGGTCAGTTCGGCCAGCAGGGCAGGGTTGTTGGTCTGGCGCGTGAAGCCGAGTTCCGGACGATGGCGGATCGTCTGGCCGTGCACCGCCACGGCCGCCACCGGCCCGGGCGCATGCGGCAGCAGCGCCTGCACGCAGGCCGCATAGCACTGCGCCAGGCCGTTCGCGGCCAGGGCTTCGCGCTCGATCTCGTTCTCGACCGCGGCCTGCAGCGCCATCAGTTCGGCGCGCAAGGCGGGCGGGAAGGGGATGAAGCTGGCTTCGAGCGTACGGATGGCGCCGCCGCCGAAGTCGGCCAGCACGCCGTCGACGCCGTCCATGCTGGTGCCCGACATCAGGCCGATATACAAAGTAGAAGTGGTCATAATCATTTGCCCATCATAAAGCAAGGAAGTCCGATCACGCCGCCGCGCCGGATCGGGTGCGGGTGCAGCGCCCCGCCTCCCGTTTGCGACAGTCTCCGGCTCCCGGAGTCAATGTCGACGTAAAAACGCCTTCCGTGCATCTGCATGCAGGGAAGGCGTTCTAGTACAGCGTCTTGAGAGCTTAGCGTGCAGCCATGGCGTTGCCGCCCGGGGTCAGCAGCGAGAAGCGGTGGTTCATCTCGGCGGCGGCCATCTTGAAGCGGGTCATTTCCGCGGCCGTCAGCGGCGCCTGGGTCAGGCCCTTCAGCGTTGCCGGGTCGCGCGCGACATTTGCCACACGGAACTCGTAGTGCAGGTGGGCGCCGGTCGACCAGCCGGTCGAGCCGACGTAGCCGATGATGTCGCCCTGGCTGACCTTGGCGCCCTTGCGCACGCCGTTGCCGATGCGGCTCATGTGGGCGTAGGCGGTGCTGTAGTTGTTCCAGTGCTTGAGCACGACCATGTTGCCGTAGCCGCTGTTCACGCCGGCGAAGTCGACGGTGCCGTCGCCCGCGGCGCGGATCGGGGTGCCGGTCGGGGCCGCGTAGTCGATGCCCTTGTGCGCTTTCCACTTGCCCGAGATCGGGTGGATGCGGTTCGAGAAGCCCGAGGAGACGCGCGAGAAGGCCAGCGGCGACTTGAGGAAGGCTTTTTTCAGCGACTTGCCGTCCAGGCTGTAGTAGCCGCCCTGCTTGGTGACCGGGTCTTCGAACCAGACGGCCTGGTAGCTGGTGCCGCGGTTGATGAACTCGCCGGCCAGGATGCGGCCGGTCTTGACCATTTCGCCGTCCAGCCAGAAGGTTTCGTAGACGACGTTGAAACGGTCGCCGCGCTTCAGGTCGGAGCGGAAGTCGATGTTGGTCGAGAACATCTGGATGATTTCGCCGACCACGGAATCCGGGATCGAGCCGCCGTCGACGTTGGCGTCGGTGGCCGAGTAGAGCGAGGTGGTGATCTCACGCGAACGCATCTCGACGCGGCGTTCCAGCTTGGCCGGCGCTTCGCTGGCGACGAAGCCGTCACCCTTGCGGGCGATCGTCAGGATAACCGGGGTGCTGTTCTTGTCGGTGATGGTGGCGCGCAGGGAGAGGAGCAGGCCGTTCTCGTCGGTCTCGGCTTGCAGGCGCTTGCCGTTCTTCAGGGAGATCAGGCGGCGGGCCAGTTTGTCGGAACGGATGAACTTTTGTGCTTGCGCATCATCCACACCCATGCGGCTCAGGGTGGAGCCGATCGAGTCGCCCGAGCGGATCCGCTCTTCTTGGATGAATTGCTGTTCGTCCTGTTGGAGGGCGGCGATCTGGTCGGCCAGGTTCGGCAGCGCGAGGTTTTCGGCGACCGACTTGACCGGCACGTCGGCCGGGTCGGGGGCAATCGGGGCCACCGCGACTGCGCCGAATGCGCACAGTGCCAGGGCCACCGCGCCGGCGCCCACGATGCGGGTCTTGCGACTTGCATCGGCCAGGCCGAACCAGCGTTTGCCGGTGATTTTATGTATAGGGTTCATGCAATCAGTTAAAATTTGCCGCTTGAACTTCCACGCCATTGTTCTTGTTGTTTTGAAAAGTTTTCTTACGGCAAGATTGATGGGATCGAGCATTATACCAAAATCCTTGCTCCTACAACCGTTTTAGCACTTTTCCTACAAGAATTTTATGACTTCCCCCGCGTCTTCAGGTAATAGCAATTTAGCAACCGCCACCGCTCTGCCGCTGTCGGACAAGGTGCAGGAGGCGCTTGCGATCGCGAAGCGCGGCGTCGACGAACTGCTGATCGAAAGCGAATTTGCACAAAAGCTGGCCCGTTCCGAGCAGAGCGGCGTACCGCTGCGCATCAAACTCGGCGCCGACCCGACCGCTCCCGACCTGCACCTCGGCCACACCGTGGTGCTCAACAAGCTGCGCCAGCTGCAGGACCTCGGCCACAAGGTCATCTTCCTGATCGGCGACTTCACCTCGATGATTGGCGACCCGTCGGGCCGCAATGCCACCCGCCCGCCGCTGTCGCGCGAGCAGATCGAGGAAAATGCCCAGACTTACTTCCGCCAGGTCGCCCTGATCCTCGATGCCGAGCGCACCGAGATGCGCTACAACTCCGAGTGGTGCGACCCGCTGGGCGCGCGCGGCATGATCCAGCTGGCCTCGCGCTACACTGTGGCGCGCATGATGGAGCGCGACGACTTCACCAAGCGCTACAAGAGTGGGACACCGATCGCTATTCATGAGTTCCTGTATCCGTTGATGCAAGGCTACGATTCGGTCGCTTTGAAAGCAGACCTTGAGCTAGGTGGAACGGATCAGAAATTCAACCTGCTGGTTGGTCGTGAGTTGCAGAAAGACTACGGCCAGGAGCCGCAGTGCATTCTCACCATGCCATTGCTCGAGGGCCTGGACGGCGTCGACAAGATGTCGAAGTCGAAGAACAACTACATCGGCATCACCGAGGCGCCGAACACCATGTTCGGCAAGCTGATGAGTATTTCCGACACCATGATGTGGCGTTACTACGACCTGCTGTCGTTCCGCTCGATCGAGGACATCGCCGCCGTGAAGGCCGCGACCGAAGGCGGCGCCAACCCGCGCGACGCCAAGGTCGCGCTGGCCAAGGAAATCGTGACCCGCTTCCACTCGGCGCAGGCGGCCGACGACGCGCTGGCCGACTTCGTGAACCGCTCGAAGGGCGGCATCCCCGACGACGTGCCCGAAGTGGCCGTGTCCGGCGCCCCGCTCGGCGTGGCCCAGCTGCTGAAGGCGGCCGGCCTGTGCGCCTCGACCTCGGAAGCGATGCGCATGATCGACCAGGGCGGCGTGCGCATCGACGGCGGTGTGGTCAGCGACAAGGGCTTGCAGGTGGAGGCCGGCACCTTCGTCATGCAGGTCGGCAAGCGCAAGTTCGCGCGCGTGACCTTCAGCCGGTCCGGCGATCCGGCATGATCGGCCTGCTGCAACGCGTCAGCCAGGCCAGCGTAACAGTAGACGGCGTCTCGATCGGGGCGATCGAGACGGGCCTGATGGTCCTGGTCTGCGCCGAGAAGGGCGACACCGAGCGCGAGGCCGACGCTTTATTGACCAAGCTGCTCGGCTACCGCGTCTTTTCCGACGAATCCGGCAAGATGAACCGCAGCGTCACCGACCTGGGTGCCGCGCTGCTGCTGGTGCCGCAGTTCACGCTGGCGGCCGACACCCGCTCCGGTACCCGTCCCTCGTTCTCGCCGGCCGCCAGTCCCGAGGATGGGCGCCGGCTGTTCGATTATTTCGTGCGCCGGGCATGCGAACGGCATGGCAAAGTTGAAACCGGCCAATTTGGCGCCGACATGAAAGTGGCATTGGTCAACGACGGGCCGGTGACGATCTGGCTGCGCGTTGATCCGGTCGACGTCAAGCGCTGAAACCCGCACCGCATCGATGCGGTCAATACAAGGAGGCCCTGGGAGTGAGCAAAATGAAAATCTGGAGCGATTCGTTTACCGAGGGCGAGCCGATCCCGCCCGAATGCGCGTTCGCGGTCATCGACCCGGCCACCCACGTGCGCCTGTCGAATAACCGCAATCCCCACCTGGCCTGGGACGAGGTGCCGGCCGGCACCCAGTCGCTGGTGCTGCTGTGCCATGACGGCGATGCGCCGACCGACGGCACCGACGTCAACAAGGAAGGCCGGACCGTTCCCGACAGCCTGAAGCGCGCCGACTTCTACCACTGGACCCTGGTCGACATTCCGCCCAGCCTGAAGGAACTGGCCGAAGGCCGCTTCTCCGACATGGTCACGCCGGGCGGCAAGTCCGGACCGGAGCTGCCTTTCCTCGTCAAGAACGGCACCGAACACCAGCTGCGCCAGGGCATTAACGACTACACCGGCTGGTTCGCGCAGGACCCTGACATGGCCGGCGAGTACTACGGCTACGACGGTCCCTGCCCGCCGTGGAACGACGAGCGCGTCCACACTTACGTGTTCACCATCTACGCACTCGACATTGCCCGCCTGCCGCTGGAAGGCCGCTTCACCGGCCAGGAAGCACGGCTGGCCATGCGCGGTCACATCCTCGACGAAGCCCAGATCTTCGGCGTCTATTCGCTCAATCCGGCGATCGCATCGACGCTGTCCAAGTAATCCCCGCGCCCGTGCGCTGGCACGGGCGCTTTTTAATTCCGAATGCAAAACGACACCACGACCCGGATCGTCCTGATCCGCCATGGCGAAACCGCCTGGAACGCCGAACGCCGCCTGCAGGGCCACCTCGACATCGACCTGAACGCCACCGGCATGCGTCAGGCGCGGGCCCTGGCCGCAGCCTTGGCCAATGAACGCTTCGACGTGCTCGTCTCGAGCGACCTGTCACGCGCCGCCCAGACCGCGAAAGCGGTCGCCGAGGTGCAGGATCTGCCTCTGTATATAGATGGACGCCTGCGCGAGCGCTGCTACGGGGGCTTCGAGGGGCTGCTGTATGCCGAGATCGCCGATCGCTATCCCCAGGAGTTCGCTGCCTGGCAAGGCCGCGACGTCGATGCGCCCCTGCCGCCGGGCGAGAATTGCGCCGAAACCTTCCGCCAGTTCTACGACCGCGTGGTGCCGGCCATCCTCGGCTGGGCCGAGGACAATCCCGGCAAGTCGCTGGCCCTGGTCGCCCACGGCGGCGTGCTCGAATGCGCCTACCGCGCCGCCCTCGGCCTCCCGCTCGACACCCCGCGCGACTTCAAGGTGCACAACGCCAGCATCAACCGCTTCACCGTGCAGGACGGCAAACTACAGCTGGAGAGTTGGGGCGAGGTGGCGCATTTGCAGGCGGCGGTACTGGATGACGTCGGTTAAGCGGTAGATTTACGGATGTAGCGTGGCCTATTTCCGAGCACAAGTAGTCAACTTGTAAGTGCAAGTGACGGAAGGTGTAGGGTGGGCGCCCCGTGCCCACGCGTTACGCACGTGGTCGGCAGTTACATGCGGCGATATTTCGCCCGCAAAATGTGCAACGGAAGCAGGCCAGGATGGACGCTAGCGGGCGAGAAGGTCCAGCCGCCAGGCAAAGGAGGCGCACGCAACGCGTGGGCACAGCGTGCCCACCCTACGGCGCTGCGATGAAGGCGCCGACAAATGAATCCACCTGGCTAACCAATTTTTTTCCCCCTGTCCACACCTGATTGTCCCGTTCGCTACAATCCGGCAAAAATTTTGCCGATAATTTGAGCAGCGCTTGGGGTAAAATAACGGGTTCCCGAGAATTCTCCTTCTATTCCCCCTGTGCAAATCGGTCCTTACCAACTTCGCAATAATGTCTTCGTCGCGCCCATGGCGGGTGTGACCGACCGTCCGTTCCGCCAGCTGTGCAAGCAGCTCGGGGCCGGCTATGCGGTGTCGGAAATGGCGGCGTCCAACCCGCGCCTGTGGGCCAGCGAAAAGACCAGCCGCCGTACCGACCACGCGGGCGAGATGGAGCCGAAGGCGGTGCAGATCGCCGGCGCCGATCCGCAGGACCTGGCCGATTGCGCGCGTCACAACGTCGAGCGCGGCGCCCAGATCATCGACATCAACATGGGTTGCCCGGTCAAAAAGGTGTGCAACAGCTGGTGCGGTTCGGCCCTGCTGCAGCACGAGGACCTGGTCGAGCGCATCCTGAATGCGGTGGTGCAAGCGGTGGACGTGCCGGTCACGCTGAAGTTCCGCACCGGCTGGGACCGCCAAAACAAGAATGCCCTGCGCATCGCGCGCATGGCCGAGCAGGCCGGCATCCAGATGCTGACCCTGCACGGCCGCACCCGTGCCGACGGCTACAAGGGCGACGCCGAGTACGACACCATCCGCGCGGTGAAGGCGGCGGTAGGGATTCCGGTGGTCGCCAACGGCGACATCACCAGCCCGGAAAAGGCGAAATTCGTGCTCGACTACACGGGCGCGGACGCGGTCATGATCGGCCGCGCGGCCCAGGGCCGGCCCTGGATCTGCCGCGAGATCGACCATTACCTGCGCACCGGTGAACTGTTGCCTGCGCCGATGGTGGACGAGGTGAGGGCGCTGATGAACGAACACCTGCCGGCCCACTATGCCTTCTACGGCGAGTACGTCGGCGTGCGCACGGCGCGCAAGCACATCGGCTGGTACGTCGAGGATTTGCCTGGCGGCGAAGAGTTCCGCCAGCACATGAATCGCTTGGAATCCACGGCCGAGCAATTGGCTGCCGTGGATAATTTTTTCCAAGCACAACTGCAGTATGGCGAACGGTTACAATACCGGCCCGCGCTTGCTCACGAGGCAATCGCAGCATAAAAAACCAGTAAAACAAAAAGAACGATGGGGACGCCACCGGTTACCGCCGGCGGAGCAAAACACTAACCAGGATGAAGCAGCAGACATGAGCAAAGAGAGTATCCAGGAAGTTGTCCAGAAGAGCCTCGAGGACTATTTCAATGACCTGGGCGAGCAAAAGCCGACGAATATCTACGACATGATGGTGATGACCGTGGAGAAACCGATCCTCGAAGTGGTCATGACGCGCGCCGACGGCAACCAGTCGCACGCGGCCCAGATGTTGGGCATCAACCGCAATACCTTGCGCAAGAAACTGCAAGAGCACGGATTGCTCTAACGCTTGCCGGCACACGTGGCCGTGCGCGGGCGCGGCCTATACGGCGTGCCCGAATTCCGCACAGAATTTCCATCAACAACGGCCACTCCCATGATCAAACAAGCCCTTATTTCCGTCTCCGACAAGACCGGCGTGCTCGATTTCGCCCGTGCGCTCTCCGCGCTCGGCGTGAACATCCTGTCCACCGGCGGCACCGCCAAACTGCTGCAGGACAATGGCGTGCCGGTGACGGAAGTTGCCGACTACACCGGCTTCCCGGAAATGCTCGACGGTCGCGTGAAGACGCTGCACCCGAAGGTCCACGGCGGCATCCTCGCGCGCCGCGATTTCCCGGAGCATGTGTCCAAGCTCGAAGAGCACGGCATTCCGCAGATCGACATGGTCGTGGTCAACCTGTATCCGTTCCAGCAGACCGTCGCCAAGGATGACTGCTCGCTGGAAGACGCGATCGAGAACATCGACATCGGCGGCCCGACCATGCTGCGTTCGGCCGCGAAGAACCACAAGGACGTGGTCGTGATCGTCGACCCGGCCGACTACGGCGTGGTGCTGGCGGAAATGAAAGGCACCGGTGCGACTGCCGGCGCGGTCGGCTACGACACCAAGTTCCGCCTGGCCAAGAAAGTCTTCGCGCACACCGCGCAATACGACGGCGCCATCACCAACTATCTCACCAGCCTGGGCGAGGACAAGGCCCACGCGACCCGTTCGTCCTACCCGCAGACCATCAACATGTCCTTCGAGAAGGTCCAGGACATGCGCTACGGCGAGAACCCGCACCAGGGCGCCGCATTCTACCGCGACATCGTCGCTGTCGACGGCGCGCTGGCGAACTACCGCCAGCTGCAGGGCAAGGAACTGTCTTACAACAACATCGCTGACGCGGACGCGGCCTGGGAATGCGTGAAATCGCTGGGCGGCTTCGAGCAGCCGGCCGGTTGCGTCATCGTCAAGCACGCCAACCCCTGCGGCGTGGCGATCGGCGCCGACGCGCTCGACGCCTACACCCGCGCGCTGCAGACCGACCCGACCTCGGCCTTCGGCGGCATCATCGCCTTCAACGTCGAAGTCGACGGCCGCGCGGCCGAGGCGCTGGCCAAGCTGTTCGTCGAAGTGCTGATCGCACCGTCGTTTACGGAAGAAGCACGCCGGATCATGTCGGCCAAGCAGAACGTGCGCCTGTTGGAAATTCCGCTGGGCGCCGGCCAGAATGCCTACGACGTGAAGCGCGTCGGCGGCGGCCTGCTGGTGCAGTCGCCGGACGCGAAGAACGTCGGCCTGGGTGAACTGCGCGTGGTGACCAAGAAGCAGCCGACCCAGCAGCAGCTGCAGGACCTGATGTTCGCCTGGCGTGTCGCCAAGTTCGTCAAGTCGAACGCCATCGTGTTCTGCGGCAATGGCATGACCCTGGGTGTCGGCGCCGGCCAGATGAGCCGCATCGACTCGGCCCGCATCGCCTCGATCAAGGCGCAGAACGCCGGCCTGTCCCTTAGCGGTTCGGCCGTGGCCTCGGACGCCTTCTTCCCGTTCCGCGACGGCCTCGACGTGGTGGTGGATGCCGGCGCGACCTGCGTCATCCACCCGGGCGGCTCGATGCGCGATCAGGAAGTGATAGACGCGGCCGACGAGCGCGGCGTCGTGATGCTGTACACGGGTACCCGTCACTTCCGTCACTGATCTGATTGTTTCCATGCCGGCGACTGCGCCTGTCGCCGGCGTGCGTGGCCGGCTGCTGAATTGATCGCACGCCCGTCACCGCCTAACGGCAAGCCCGGGCAAGCCCGGGCAGTCCCGGGCAGTCCCGGGCAGTCCCGGCATGCCGGGCTTTAATGCCCGGTTTCCCGGTAGGCGCTGAACACCTCTTCCATGAAATCCACCACGGCCCGGACGCGTGCGCTCGTACGCAGGCCGCCGTGCATCGACAGCCAGATCTCCTGATCCAGTTCGGGAATATGGGGAAGCACGGCGTGCAGATCCTGTGCGTCGCCCGCGAGAAACGTTGCCAGCACACCCAGGCCGGCGCCGTGGCTGACGCCATCCAGGATGCCGAGTCCGTAGCTGCACTTCATCCAGGGCGCCGGCGCGCCGGGCAGGGCGCGCAACCAGCGGTCGGACTGGAACTCGGCGCGCGGCTCGTCGAACCCCACGAATGGCAGCTTGGCCCAGTCCCGGTTTGCCAGGGCAGCAGCATGGCGCTGCGCCACATCCTGGCTGCAATACAAGCCGAAGGCCAGGGTGCCGATCCGGCGGGTGACGAGGTCGAGCTGTTCAGGGCGGTAAGGCCGGATCGCGATGTCCGCTTCGCGGCGCGTCAGGTTGTAAGGCCGGTGCGAGGTAATGATTTCCACCTCGATGTTGGGGTAGGCGTCATGAAAGCGCGCAAACCGGGTGGTCAGGAAATACGAGAGCCACTCGTCGGTATTGATCCGCACCAGGCCGGACGCGGCATGCGCATCCTGGCGCTCCCGGCTGCGCTCGACGTCGAGCGCAATCTCGCCCATCTGGTCGGCCAGCGCGATGACATCGCTACCGAAGGCTGTCGGGATACAGCCGCCCTGGAAACGCTCGACGAGCTTGTGCCCGACCGCGTCCTCGAGGTCGTCCAGCCGGCGCGACAGGGTCGCCGGACTCACTCCGGCCTTCCTGGCCGCGCGCCGCAGCGTTCCTTCCTGCGCGATGAGTAACAACAGGCGCAGGTCATCCCAATTCAGGTGTTTCATATTTGAAGCATGATGCCTCGATTTTGCCTCTATGCATAGATTTATAGAATATGGGATGATGCCGGCGAAACGTCAAACGGGCAGACGACCCGTACAGCTACAAGAGAGAAAGTTACATGCGTACATTCCGCGAGCGCGTCGTTCATGCGCTCCTGTTCGAAGCCGTGGCCCTGGCCATCTTCATTCCCGGTTCAGCCCTTGTCTTCGACCAGCCGGTGCAGCACATGGACGTGATCGGCGTCGCGTCGGCGACCATCGCCACGCTCTGGAACTTCGTGTTCAACGTCATGTTCGACCGCGCCATGCTGCGCCTGCGCGGCAGTGTCCAGAAAACGATGGCGATCCGGGTCGCCCACACCTTCCTGTTCGAGGCGGGCCTGGTCGTCATGCTGATCCCGCTGATCGCCTGGTACCTCGGCATCGGCCTGTGGGCAGCGCTGCTGATGGATATCGCCATCGTGATTTTCTACCTGGTGTACGGCTTTCTGTTCAACATCGCGTACGATCGCGTGTTTCCGGTGACGGCAGCGCCGCTGGCGCGATAAACCCACGCGCGCTGGTGCACGGGCACGGGCCACGAAGCAGCATTTATGTGGCATCCTGCTGGTGACGCCCCGGGTCTTCCGTTGCCCTGTTGCCACTATTCATCGTTCCGCGTGGGCACTTCGTTATTGAGGCCCCCAGCCTCAATAACCCCACCCCACTGTGTTTTTCCACAGTATTTTTCCCACGAACCTTGCTGGCCGGTATAACATTCGATAATGATTATTCTCGGCATCGACCCAGGCTTGCGCACGACCGGCTTCGGCGTCATCGAAAAGCAGGGCAGCAAATTGCGCTACATCGCCTCGGGCACCATCAAGACCGGTCTTGAAGGGGCATTGCCGCCGCGCCTGAAGATCATCCTGAACGGTGTGCGCGAGATCGTCGCCACCTACCAGCCGAGCTGCGCCGCCATCGAGAAGGTCTTCGTCAACGTCAATCCGCAGTCGACGCTGCTGCTGGGCCAGGCCAGGGGCGCCGCGATCAGCGCCCTGGTCGGCGCCGACCTCGACGTGGCGGAATACTCGCCGACCCAGATCAAGCAGGCGGTCGTCGGTACCGGCAAGGCCGCCAAGCCCCAGGTCCAGGACATGGTCTCGCGCCTGCTGACGTTGCCCGGCTTGCCGGGTTCGGACGCCGCCGACGCGCTCGGGGTTGCCATCTGCCACGCGAACAGCCACGATACGCTGGCGCTGATCGGTTCGCTCGGTCCGCAACTGGCCGGCCTGCGCATGAAGCGCGGGCGCCTCGTCTAAATCCAATAACAAAGGTCAACCATGATTGGTCGCATCTCCGGAATCCTGCTCGAAAAGACTCCGCCGCAACTGCTGGTGGACTGCAACGGCGTCGGCTATGAAATCGACGTGCCGATGAGCACCTATTACAACCTGCCGCACACCGGCGAGCGCGTCGTGCTGTTCACGCACCAGGCGATCCGCGAGGATGCGCATTTGCTGTTCGGCTTCGGCACGGCCAGCGAGCGCGCGCTGTTTCGCCAGTTGATCAAGATTACCGGCGTCGGCGCGCGCACCGCGCTGGGCATCCTGTCGGGCATGTCGGTGAACGACCTGGCCCAGGCCGTGACGCTGCAGGAGCCGGGCCGCCTGGTCAAGATTCCCGGCATCGGCAAGAAGACCGCCGAGCGCCTGCTGCTGGAACTGAAGGGCAAGCTCGGCGCCGACATCGGCGTGGTCGGCGGCGGCGCGCCGCGCGACGATACCCAGGCCGACGTGATGAACGCGCTACTGGCATTGGGGTATTCTGACAAGGAAGCGCTGGTCGCGACCAAGAACCTGCCGGAAGGCGCAAGCGTGTCCGACGGCATCAAGTTCGCCCTGAAGGCCCTGTCCAAGGCTTAGGGACTAAGCCGCCCTAACTCGAGATTCAAGCAATGAGCATCCAGACCGACAATTTCACCGAGCAGCGGGTCATCGACGCGGCGCCGGCCTCGCCCAACGAGGAGGCGATCGAACGCGCCTTGCGCCCGAAACAGCTGGACGAATACGTCGGCCAGGCCAAGATCCGCGACCAGCTCGAGATTTTCATCTCCGCCGCAAGGAAGCGCCGCGAGGCGCTCGACCACACCCTGCTGTTCGGCCCGCCGGGCCTGGGCAAGACCACGCTGGCCCACATCATCGCGCGCGAGATGGGCGTGAGCCTGCGCCAGACCTCCGGCCCGGTGCTGGAGCGTCCGGGCGACCTGGCGGCCATCCTCACCAATCTCGAGCCGAACGACGTGCTGTTCATCGACGAGATCCACCGTTTATCGCCGGTGGTCGAGGAAATCCTGTACCCGGCGCTGGAGGACTACCAGATCGACATCGTGATCGGCGAGGGCCCGGCCGCGCGTTCCGTGAAGCTCGACCTGCAGCCGTTTACCCTGGTCGGCGCCACCACCCGCGCCGGCATGCTGACCAACCCGCTGCGCGACCGTTTCGGCATCGTCGCGCGCCTCGAGTTCTACAACGTCGACGAGCTGACCAAGATCGTCACCCGCAGCGCCCACCTGCTGGAAGCGCCGATCAACGAAGAGGGCGCGCGCGAAGTGGCGATGCGCGCGCGCGGCACGCCGCGTATCGCCAACCGCCTGCTGCGCCGCGTGCGCGACTACGCGGAAGTGAAGGGCAACGGCGAGATCACCAAGGACATGGCCGACCGCGCCCTGAAGATGCTCGACGTCGACTCGGTCGGCTTCGACGTCATGGACCGTAAACTCCTGGAAGCGGTGCTGTTCAAGTTCAATGGCGGCCCGGTCGGCATCGGCAACCTGGCCGCGGCGATCGGCGAGGCGGCCGACACCATCGAGGACGTGCTCGAGCCCTACCTGATCCAGCAGGGCTACCTGCAGCGCACCCCGCGCGGCCGCATTGCCACGCCCGCCGCTTACCAGCACTTCGGCGTCGCCGCGCCGCGCATCAGCCCGACCGGCGACCTCTGGGACAATTTACGATGAGCCTGCGTTGACAACGACCCCGATGCAGATCTGGGTCGACGCCGACGCCTGCCCCGGCGTCATCAAGGACATCCTGTTCCGGGTGGCCGAGCGCACGCAGATCCCCGTGACGCTGGTGGCCAACCAGCTGCTGCGCGTGCCCGGGTCGAAGTTCATCCGCGCGCTGCAGGTGCCGGGCGGCTTCGACGTTGCCGACGCCGAAATCGTGGCGCGCCTGCAGCCCGGCGACCTGGTCGTGACCGGCGACATCCCGCTCGCGGCGCAGGTGCTGGAGAAGGGCGGCTACGCACTCAACCCGCGCGGCGAGTTCTACACGAAGGACACGATCGCCCAGCAACTCACGATGCGCGCCTTCATGGAAGAGCTGCGCAGCAGCGGCGTCGACACCGGCGGCCCGTCCGCCTTCAGCCAGGCCGACCGCCAGCATTTTGCAAATGCACTTGATCGGCACCTGGCCCGCCAGCGTCCGCGCGCATGACATTTGTCACCTGAAAGTGGTGGCAGTTGCGTCTGGTGACGCCGCCGCCGCTCTTCCATACTCGGTTCATCCAACCACCTGGAGAGACCGAGATGAAACCGACCACCCTGAAACTCCTGCTGCTGTGCGCCGCCATCGGCGCCAGCCCCGCCGCGCTTGCTGCCGCCACCCTGGTCCAGGACGTGCGCGTGTTCGACGGCAAAGCCGTGCATGAACGCCGCTCGGTGCTGTTCGAGAACGGCGTCATCGCCAACGCCGATTTCCGTGGCCCGCCGCCGGCGGGGACGCGTGTGGTGAGCGGCGCCGGCCGCACCCTGCTGCCTGGCCTGATCGACGCCCACACCCACGTCTTCCGCTGGCAGGAATTGCCGGTGCTGTTCGGCGTGACCACCCAGGTCGACATGTTCACCGACCTCAAGCTCATGAAGCAGGCCAAGCAGGAGATGGCGCAGGGCAGCCGGCACGACCATGCCGACCTGTTCTCGGCCGGCACGCTGGTCACCGCGCCGCACGGCCACGGCAGCCAGTTCGGCGTCGTCATCCCCACCATCACCGGGCCGCAGCAGGCCCAGGCCTTCGTCGACGCGCGCATCGCCGAAGGCTCGGACTTCATCAAGATCGTCATGGAAAGCGGCTACGGCATGCCCTCGCTCGACCTGGCGACGGCCAAGGCGGTGATCGACGCGGCCCACCTGCGCGGCAAGCTGGCCGTGGTCCACATCGGCAACGAAAAGGATGCGCGCGCGGTGCTGGAAGCGGGCGCCGACGGCCTGGTGCACCTGTATCCGGGAGAGTCCGGCGACGCCGAGGGGCTGGCGCGCCTGGCCGCCAGCCGCGGCGCCTTCGTGATCCCGACCTTCACGGTACTGGAGAGCATGGCCGGCTGGCGCGGCGACGACCTGCTCGCCAACCCGGCCCTGGCCGCCTTGCTCGACAAGGATGGCCAGGCGCCGCTCAAGGCACGCTACGGCAACAAGGAACGCGCGGCGATGCTGGTGGCGCCGAAGCTGGTGACCGCCGCCATGCTCAAGGCCGGCGTGCCGGTGCTGGCCGGCACCGACGCCGGCAACCCCGGCACGCAATATGGCATCAGCATGCACCGCGAGCTGAAGGCGCTGGTCGAAGCGGGCCTCACGCCGGTGCAGGCGCTGGCGGCGGCCACCAGCGAGCCGGCGCGCGTGTTCAAGCTGGGCCGGCGCGGTCGCATCGAGCAGGGCTACAAGGCCGACCTGCTGTTGGTGGAGGGTAATCCAACGGCCGACATCCTGGCCACGCGCCGCATTGTCGAAGTCTGGAAGGATGGCGAAAGTGCGAACCGCCTGCGCGAGGGCCAGCGCCAGGCCGTCGCCAAGGCGGCGCAGGAGAAAGGCAAGGGACTCGCGCTGCCGCCCGATGGCCGCATCAGCCGCTTCAGCGACCAGGCGCTGGCCAGTCCCTTCGGCATGGGCTGGGGACCGTCGACCGACAGTTTCGCCGGCGGCAAGTCGACCGTCGCCCTGGCGACCGGCGCGGCGCTGGCCGACGGGCAGGTGCCGCTCGCGATCAACGCGAAAGTGGCGCCGGGCCTGCCGTACGCCTGGTCCGGCGTCGCCTTCATGCCGGGCGCGCAGCCGATGCAGTCGGTCGACTTCAGTACCGTCAAGGCGGTGCGCTTCAAGGTGCGCGGCGACGGCAAGACCTACCAGATGATCGCGATGTCGCAGGGCGTGCAGATCCCGGGCGCGAAGTCCTTCGTCGCGGGGCCGGAGTGGACCGAGGTGACGGTTCCCTTTAGCGAGCTCAAAGGCATCGATCCGGCCAGCGTCACCATGTTAGGATTCAACGCCGGTCCGCAGCCGGGCGACTACCGCTTCGAGCTGGCCGACGTGCGCCTGCTGACCCAATAACCAGAATCGGCACAAGAGCGATGAACACGATCATGCAAGGATTCAAGCGGCTGTGGGCGGGGCCGTGGTTGCCGCCCGAGCAGGGCCGGATGCCATATTTCTGGTTGCTCAGCCTCGCCTACATGTTCTGGAAGTACGCCTATGTGGCGCCGAGCGCCGTCGAGGCGGCGCTGCTGGCGCTGACCTTCGCGGTCTTCATCCCGCTTTACTGCGCCAGTTTCTGGGCGCGCGGCTGGCAGGTCGGCGCCTGCATGCTGGCGGGCTGCCTGATCGGCATCGCCTGGGTGCGCTGGAACATCGGCGCCGCCACCTTCTTCATTTTCGCCTGCGCCATGGCCGCCGGCTTTACCAGCATGCGGCGCGCCATGCCGGCGATGGTCGGGGTGATCCTGCTCGGCCTGCTGGCCTCGCTGCTGGTCGAAGGGAGACAGATGCGCTTCATGTTCCTGATGCCGCTCCTGACCATCAGCCTGCCGGTGGGCCTGGGCGCGATCATGGATGCGCGCCTGCGCCGTTCGCGCCAGGAGCTGCTGCGCAAGCAGGAAGAAGTCGAGCACATGGCCACCATCGCCGAACGCGAACGCATCTCGCGCGACCTGCACGACCTGCTGGGTCACTCGTTGTCGCTGATCGCGCTGAAGGCCGAACTGGCGGGCAAGCTGGCCGAACGCGATACGGTCGACACCAGGGCTGCCTGCCGGCGCGAGATCGCCGACATCGAGGCCGCCGCGCGCCGCGCGTTGGCCGAGGTGCGCACCGCCGTCACCGGCTACCGCGAGAGCGGCCTGGCCCATGCGCTGGCCAGCGCGCGCGCCAGCCTGGCTGCAGCCGAAGTGGAACTGTGCGAGCGGGTCGAACGCGTCGACCTGGCGCCGGCCGCCGAGCACGTGGTGGCGCTGGCCCTGCGCGAGGCGGTCACCAACGTCGTGCGCCATGCCGGCGCGCGTCGCTGCACGCTGTCGCTGGCGCTGGAAGACAACGAGGCGGTGCTACGCGTCAGCGACGACGGTGCGCGCCTGCGCGGCGCGGGCGACCTGCGCCACGGAAACGGCCTGAGCGGCATGCAGGAGCGGGCGGCCGCGCTGGGCGGCCGGCTGGCCCTGGCGGTCGGCGCCGGGCTGGCGCTGGAGCTGCGCGTGCCGGCGGGGGCGGGCGCATGATCCGCATCCTGCTGGCCGAGGACCAGGGCCTGGTGCGCGGCGCCCTGGCGGCGCTGCTCGGGCTGGAACCCGACCTCGAGGTGGTCGCCACCGCCGCCGACGGCGTCGAGGCGCTGGCGCTGTGCGAGCAGCACACCCCCGACATCGTGCTGACCGACATCGAGATGCCGCGCATGACCGGGCTGGAGCTGGCCGCGCAACTGGCGGCGCGCGGCGCGCCAGGCCGGGTGATGATCGTCACCACCTTCGGACGCAGCGGCTACCTGCGGCGCGCGCTGGCCGCCGGCGTGCGCGGCTTCCTGCTGAAGGATGCGCCGGCCGACGCGCTGGCGGCGGCGATCCGCACCGTGCATGGCGGCGGGCGCGCGATCGCGCCCGAGCTGGCCCTGGAGAGCTGGAGCGGCGCCCAGGACCCGCTCACCGAACGCGAGCGGCAGGTGCTGCGCCTGGCGGGCGAGGGCGCCACCAGCGCCGACATCGCGCGCCAGATCCACCTGTCCGAAGGCACGGTGCGCAACTACCTGTCGGAGGCGATCAGCAAGCTGAACGCGGGTAACCGGGTCGAGGCCTATCGCCTGGCACGCGATGCCGGTTGGTTGTAATCGAAGGCCCAGTTTCCTCTTTCGTCCTCGAACCGCCGAGCGATGCGCCATGCATCTTGCTTAGATGGCATTATTCGTCGGAACGGTTTGGAGGTGACAATGGCGTGGTGGGAACAAAGCTGGCTGACGATACAGCAGGAATTTTCGGACCTGGGCAATCCGGAGGACATCACGCGCATCGTGGTGCGCCTGCTGGTGGCCCTGGCCCTTGGCGCCGTGCTCGGCTACGAGCGCGAGTCGGTCGGCGCCTCGGCCGGCCTGCGCACCCACATGCTGGTGTCGCTGGGCTCGGCCCTGTTCGTGCTGATCCCGCTGCAGGCCGGCATGCAGATCGAGGACCTGTCGCGCGTGCTGCAGGGCATCACCGCCGGCATCGGCTTCCTCGGTGCCGGCGCCATCCTGAAGCAGACCGACAAGAACGACATCCGGGGATTGACCACGGCCGCCAGCGTCTGGCTGACCTCGGCGGTCGGCATCGCCGCCGGCATGGGGCGCGAAGCCACCGCCGTGGTGAGCGCGCTGTTCGGGCTGGTGGTCTTGGCGATCCTGCGCGGCGCCGAGAAACGCTGAACGCGTCGGCAGGCCCGGCTTGGATGCTCTCAGGCAAGCGGGCGCTACGTCATGCCTGGTTTGCTAGGATATTTCGCCTCGTAACAAGCGGTTGAGGCAAATTGATGTCAGGAAGTAAAAAAACGGACCCGCGGACCAACCCGGCCACGGCGGCCCACGTCGACGAGGCCTTGCGCCTGTGGCGCACGGACGGGGTCTGCCCGGCCTTCGAATTCATGCAGCTCGTCGGTGTGCCGAAGACGGTGGCGATGCGCCTGCTGTGTTCTCCGGGACAGCACCGCAAGACGGACCGGCGCCGTAGCGTGCGCTAGGAACACCTCAGCCCACACCATCCCTGGCTGGCGGAGGCAAACCGGGCTGGTCGGCGTCGCCTGGGCGACGCGGGGCGAGGAACCCGAAATCGAGCCGCGGGCGGTCGAATTCGACCACGGCTGCCGGTTCCAGCCCGCTGGTGGCATCGAAGCGGTCGACCTCGGCCTTGACCGCGGCGAGCGCCTGTCCGCCCTCGTCGCCGGCAAAGCCGATCTCCAGCCGCGCGCGGCCATGGGTGGCAACGGAGCTGATGTCGGACAAGCCCGGTAGCCGCGACAGCCGGCGTTCCAGCGGCGTCACCAAGCTCTCTTCGATATGTTCCGGCGACTGGCTGGCCACACGGTATTCGACGGCGACCACGGCCGGCGCCGCCTGCGTTTGCGCCGCACAGGCAAGGGGCAGCAGCGAGGCGGCCATCAGGAATCTGGAAGCTTGCGGCATGGTCGGTCCTGTCTGTTTGACTTTCGGTTAATCAGCCCCGATCCTGCCATGGCTTGCCGTCATCCACAAGGGCGCCGCGAGGCCCCTCAATGCGAAAAGCCCGCGCAGGCGGGCTTTCGTTGTTCCATCTACGCGGCCCCGCCCATGCTATCTGCGGGGTGCGCGCCGCATTGTCATCCAGCGATCAGATCGCGCGGATGTTCCCAGCTTTTTCGCCTTTTGGGCCGGTCGAGCGCTCGAACGAAACGCGCTGGTTTTCCGCGAGGCTCTTGAAACCTTGCGATTGAATGTCCTGGAAATGGGCGAATAAATCGCCACCGCCTGCGTCAGGGGTGATGAAGCCGAAGCCTTTCGAATCGTTGAACCATTTTACGGTGCCGGTTTGAGTAGTCATTTACATTCCTTTTAGATTTGCATGGGCAACAATACCCGATATGCACATTCGACCAAGAAAGGGTGTGACGGGAGGAAATCAAACAGGACCGCCGGAAGGCGAGACGAGAAAGAAAGACCAATAATTACAACAACTTGATGCAGTGCGAAACCGAAGATACAGGGGTTCTCCATATTCTCCTAATGATTTCGAATTTATTTTACTTTTGTGGGTTTTCCTCGTTCCGAAATTGAAGTAAGGAAATGACTGTTATTATGGACGACCCATTTTCGGCGATTCGTCGAATCGGGATATATAAAGGTTTCATGATAATGACGCAATACCAATTAGGACCCTTTATTTGCGACAATATGGAGCCGATCCTGCAGGCATGGGAGGACTTCGCACGCACGATCGAGCCGCCCGCGTTGACAATGAACGACACCGACTTGCGCGACCATGCTCGCCAGATGCTGCTGGCAATCTCGGCAGACCTGGCCACGCCGCAGACGGAACACGAGCGATGTGTGAAATCGCGCGGCCTTGGCAAGCGCGGCGAGGACGATACGGCCGCCGAGATCCATGCCGAGGCACGGCTGCTGTCGGGCTATACCGTGGTGCAGCTGGTCTCCGAGTACCGGGCCCTGCGTTCGAGCGTGCTCACCTTGTGGGCCGCCGGCATCGGTGGCGACTCCCACCCGGCCCACATGGACGATGTCACGCGCTTCAACGAAGCGGTCGACCAGGCGTTGGCAGAGTCGGTGGCGCGCTACGAGTTCATGATCAAGCAGACGCAGAACATGTTCCTGGCCATCCTCGGCCACGACCTGCGCAACCCACTGGGCACGGTCGTGACCGGATCGACCTTCCTGATGCAGGCGGACGATCTTGCGCCGAAATACGTGCTGGTCGCAACACGAATGTTCAACAGCGCGAGGCGCATGAGCAAACTGATCAACGACTTGCTCGACTTCACGCGCACCCATCTCGGCCCTGGCATGCCGATCCGGCTCAGGCAGGGCAGCCTGGTAGCCGTGTGCGAAGAGGTGGTCAATGAATTGCGCACCTTCCATGCGGAGCAACTGATCCAGCTCGAAGTGCCGCCCCATCTGGATGCGATTTTCGACGAGGGACGCATTGCCCAGGTACTATCCAACCTGATTGGCAATGCCATCCAGTACGGCCACCCGGATGCGCCGGTGGTGGTGCGCATGAGCGCCGGCGAAGCCGACGTCGTCATCTCGGTCACCAACCATGGGGAACCGGTCGCGCCGGACAAGCTCGCGGCCATCTTCGATCCGATGGTGCGCATCGCCGCCAGCGTCAAGAGCGACGGCGACGACTGCATCGAGCGCACCAGCCTGGGCATCGGCCTGTACATTTCGCGCGAAATCGTCCACGCGCACGGCGGCAGCATCGCACTCGCGTCGACCGTCGCCGACGGCACCACCTTCACGGTGACGATACCGCGCCTGCCCAAGGGATTCCAGGCTGCCGACGCGACCAGGCGTCCGCCAGCAGCGAAGGAGCCGCCATGCAGCTTGCAGTGAATGCCTCGCGCTGCGCCGGCAAGGGGCGCCCTTCCATCACAGGATTACCCGACGCGTTGCGGAAAGAGGCCGCACCGGCGGCTGGCCGCGTGCTGCGGAAAGTGCTGGCGGTCGACGACGAGCGCGATCTGGCCGACCTGGCCGAAGCATTGCTGTGCGGTCATGGGCTGGAAGCCAGGGCCGCGTACTCGGCCATGGAAGCCCTCCGGATCCTGGAGGACGATCCGGAAATCGATGCCGTCTTTACCGACGTGATGATGCCAGGGATGAACGGCTTGCAACTGGCGGAGACGGTCAGAAGCATGTTCCCGGCCATCAGTATCGTGCTGACCTCAGGATTCATCCCGCCCGCCTTGATGGAGAGGCATGGCCGGCCCTATCTGTACGTTGGCAAGCCCTACAGTATCGAGACGGTGATCAGGTTGCTCCAGTCCGGGCAAGCGCCTCCTGCCCGGGGCTGATCGACTCAATGCGCCATGCTCTTCGAAAACAGGTTAATCACCAGCACCCCCGCAATGATCAGCCCCAGGCCGAGCAGGGCCGGCAGGTCCAGGCTCTGCTTGTAGACGATCCAGCTGACGATCGAGATCAGCACGATCCCGACCCCCGACCAGATCGCGTAGGCGATCCCGGTCGGCAGCACCTTCAGGCTGAAGGTCAGCAGGTAGAACGAGGCGGCATAGCAGGCGACGGTCAGCAGGCTGGGCCACAGCCGGGTGAAGTTGTCGGTGGCCTTCAGCGCCGTGGTGCCGATCACCTCGACGACGATGGCGAGGGCGAGGAAGAGGTAGCTCTGGGTCAGGGTCATTGGGATTGCGAATAAAAAAGCGGCCCGCAGGCCGCTTCGGTTGGCATCTTCGTGTTTATTGCTGCTCGCGGTGCCAGACCTGCGAACGGCCGAACATCGGCGCGCCGATGTAGCCGCGCACCTCGAGCTTCTGGCCGCCGTCGCGCAGCGTCGCCTTGCTCTTGTAGACCTTGCCCTTGGCCGGGTCGAGGATCTCGCCGCCGGTGTACTCGTTGCCGTCCTTCTTCAGGCCCGACACGATGGTCATGCCGACGATCGGCTGGTTCTTGCGCGAATCGGTGCAGGCCACGCATTTCGGGTTCTGGTCTTCGTTCGGCTCGCGGAACAGCTTTTCGATCTTGCCTTCC
This sequence comes from Massilia haematophila, assembly GCF_042647645.1. Taxonomy (NCBI): domain Bacteria; kingdom Pseudomonadati; phylum Pseudomonadota; class Betaproteobacteria; order Burkholderiales; family Oxalobacteraceae; genus Massilia; species Massilia haematophila. The sequence goes on from NZ_JBHRVV010000001.1 coordinate 5,076,777, forward strand.
AGCGCGCCGTTTTGCTCGGTGATGCGCACCAGGGCCTTCGGCTTGCCGGTTTCGTCGTCGACGGTCTTCCATAGCCCGACCGGCGAGGCGGTCTGCGCCCACGCGGCGGGCATCGCGAACATCATGGCAATCAGGCTTGCCTGCATCAACTTACGCATCTGGTGTCTCCTGGATTCATTATTGATAGCGCAGAGTGTAGCAAACAGTCTTCTCGACGGGGAAAGCGAATTGTGAGGAAATATTCCAATTTCCGTCCCCGGCATCCTGCAGGGCCAATGAAAAAACGCGGCCCGAGGCCGCGTTCCGAATGACCGGTCTGGCCGGATCAGGCCGGCAGCTTGGCCAGCTGTTCGCGCATCTTGTCGAGCGTCGCGGTGAAGTTCGCCAGGCGTTCCTTCTCCTGCGCCACCACGGCGGCCGGCGCGCGCGCAACAAAACTCTCGCTCGACAGCTTGCCGCTGGCCTTGGCGATCTCGCCCTCGACGCGCGCGATCTCCTTCGACAGGCGTTCGCGCTCGGCCTTGACGTCGATCTCGACCTTCAGCATCAGCTTGGTGGTGCCGACGATCGACACCGCGGCCGGCGATTCCGGCAGCGCGTCGACGATTTGCACCTCGGCCAACTTGCCGAGCGAAGCGATGTAGGGCGCGAACAGGGCCATGTTGGCGCGGTCGCCCTCGTTGCCCGGCTCGACGATCAGCGGCACGCGCAGCGACGGCGCGATCTTCATCTCGCCGCGCAGGTTGCGGGTCGCGTTGGTCAGGTCCTTCAGCTGGGCCATCCAGGCTTCGGCCGCTTCGTCGATCGCATCCGGGTTGGCGACCGGGTAGGGCTGCAGCATGATCGAGTCACCCGTTTTGCCGGCCAGCGGCGCGACCGCCTGCCACAGCGCCTCGGTCACGAACGGGATCACCGGATGCGCCAGGCGCAGGATCACTTCCAGCACGCGCAGCAGGGTGTGGCGGGTGGCGCGCTGTTGCGCTTCCGTGCCTTGCTGGACCTGGACCTTGGCCACTTCCAGGTACCAGTCGCAGTACTCGTCCCAGACGAACTTGTAGATGGCGTTGGCGATGTTGTCGAAGCGATAGTCCTCGAAGCCTTTCGCCACTTCCTGCTCGGCGCGGTTCATCAGCGAGATGATCCACTTATCGGCCTGCGACAAGTCGGCCGCATCCGGCTGGCCGCAGTCCTTGCCCTCGGTGTTCATCATCACGAAGCGCGTCGCGTTCCACAGCTTGTTGCAGAAGTTGCGGTAGCCTTCGGCGCGGCCGAGGTCGAAGTTGATGTTGCGGCCCAGCGAAGCGTAGCTCGCCATCGTGAAGCGCACGGCGTCGGTGCCGAAGGCCGCGATCCCGTCCGGGAATTCCTTGCGGGTGGCCTTGGCGATCTTCTCGGCGTCGCGCGGGTTCATCAGGCCGGTGGTGCGCTTGGCGACCAGGGTCTCGAGGTCGATGCCGTCGATCAGGTCGATCGGGTCGAGCGTGTTGCCCTTCGACTTGGACATCTTCTGGCCTTGCGAGTCGCGCACCAGGCCGTGCACGTAGACGGTCTCGAACGGCACTTTACCCGTGAAGTGCGCGGTCATCATGACCATGCGCGCGACCCAGAAGAAGATGATGTCGAAGCCGGTCACCAGCACCGACGACGGCAGGAACATCTTCATGTCCGGCGTCTCGTTCGGCCAGCCCATGGTCGAGAAGGGCACCAGCGCCGACGAGAACCAGGTGTCGAGCACGTCGTCGTCGCGGCGCAGCTCACCCGTGACGCCCTGCGCTGCGGCCTTGGCCTTGGCTTCTTCCTCGGTGCGGGCAACGACGATCTCGCCGTTCTCGCCGTACCAGGCCGGGATGCGGTGGCCCCACCACAGCTGGCGCGAGATGCACCAGTCCTGGATGTTGCCCAGCCACTGGTTATAGGTGGTGGTCCAGTTCTCCGGCACGAACTTGATCTCGCCGTTCGCGACCTTTTCCAGCGCCACTTCGGTGATCGACTTGCCCGGATTGAAGGTGCCTTCCGGCGCCGGTTTGGTCATGGCGACGAACCACTGGTCGGTCAGCATCGGCTCGATGACGACGCCGGTGCGGTCGCCGCGCGGGACCATCAGCTTGTGCGGCTTGACCTGCTCGAGGAAGCCCTGCGCCTCCAGGTCGGCGACGATCTGCTTGCGCGCGGCGAAGCGGTCCAGGCCCTGGTATTGGCTTGGTGCGTTTTCGTTGATCTTCGCGTCGAGGGTGAAGATATTGATCGGCTCGAGGCCGGCGCGCTGGCCGACGGCGTAGTCGTTGAAGTCGTGCGCCGGGGTGATCTTCACGCAGCCGGTGCCGAATTCCTTGTCGACGTAGCTGTCGGCGATGATCGGCACTTCGCGGCCCGTCAGCGGCAGTTTCAGGAGCTTGCCGTGCAGGTGGGTGTAGCGCTCGTCGGTCGGGTCCACGGCCACGGCGACGTCGCCCAGCATGGTCTCGGGACGGGTGGTGGCGACCGTCAGCTCGCCCGAACCGTCGGCCAGCGGATACTTGATGTACCACATCGAGCCGTCTTCTTCTTCCGACACCACTTCGAGGTCGGACACGGCCGTGCCCAGTTTCGGGTCCCAGTTGACCAGGCGCTTGCCGCGGTAGATCAGGCCCTGCTCGTACAGGCGCACGAAGACTTCGGCGACGACCTCGGAGCGGGTCTCGTCCATGGTGAAGTATTCGCGCTTCCAGTCGGCCGAGGCGCCCAGGCGGCGCATCTGGCCGGTGATGGTGTTGCCCGACTTTTCCTTCCACTCCCAGACCTTCTTGATGAATTCGTCGCGGCCGAGGTCGTGGCGCGAGATCTTCTGGGCGTCGAGCTGGCGTTCGACGACGATCTGGGTGGCGATGCCGGCGTGGTCGGTACCCGGCACCCAGGCGGTGTTATAGCCGCGCATGCGGTAGTAGCGCGTCAGGCCATCCATCACGGTCTGGTTGAACGCGTGGCCCATGTGCAGCGTGCCCGTCACGTTCGGCGGCGGCAGCTGGATGCTGAACGACGGCTTGTCGGCATCGAGGGTGGCGGTGAAGTAACCGCGCTGCTCCCACTCGGTGCGCCAGTATTGTTCGATGTCGGCTGGCTCGAAAGACTTGGCTAATTCCATGATTTGATGGCGTTTTGATTGGCGAAAAGGGTCATTATAGAGGAGGAGGGCGGGGCTGCGCGTGGGCAGTGACGGGATTTTCGGTCGGGATCGTGGCGCCGTTGCGTGAGCCGTTATTTTCGGGGTTTCGTATGAACTCGCCGTTAGCGGTGACCGTAGGGTGGGCTCTCGAGCCCACGCGGATTCCGAACACCACGAACGGCACACGCAACAGCGCCACTGACCTCGCCCATCCGCCCGCATATCGCATAAATTTTTCTTGCCAACGCCACAACACGGGCTATAATCCGCCCGCTGCTTCAACGCAGCAAAACGCTAGGGGTCCTGCCATCGAAACGATGCGCGGGTGAGAAATACCCTCTGAACCTGATCTGGATAATGCCAGCGAAGGGAAGCTTCCGAGATGCCGCGGTCGTGCGCCTGCACGCGCCTGCAAATCTCCGCCTCCTTTGCTGGCTCCTCACGCAAAGGAGCCACATGAATGCCCCGCTGAAATTCGACGCCGCCACCGCCCGGGTGGACAGCGCCGCCATCGAACCCTTCCCGAATTCGACCAAGGTCTACATCGAGGGCAGCCGCCCCGACATCCGCGTGCCGATGCGCGCGGTCGCGCAAAGCGACACACCGGCCAGCTTCGGCGGCGAGCCCAATCCGCCGGTCTTCGTCTACGACACCTCGGGCCCCTACACCGACCCCGCTGCGCAGATCGACATCCGGCGCGGCCTGCCTGCCCTGCGCCGCGGCTGGATCGACGCGCGCGGCGACACCGAGGAACTGCCTGGGCCGAGCTCGCGCTACGGCCAGGCACGCCTGGAAGACCGCGGCCTGGACGCGCTGCGCTTCGAGCTGACGCGCAAGCCGCGCCGCGCAAAAGAGGGCGCGAATGTCACCCAGATGCACTATGCGCGCCAAGGCATCGTCACGCCCGAGATGGAATTCATCGCCCTGCGCGAGAACCTGCGTCGCAAGGATTACCTGGCTTCGTTGGAGGCGAGCGGCCCGATGGGCAAGCGCACTGCCGAACTGCTCGGGCGCCAGCATCCGGGCCAATCCTTCGGCGCGTCCATCCCCCTTGAAATCACGCCGGAATTCGTGCGCGACGAGGTGGCGCGCGGACGCGCCATCATCCCCTGCAACATCAACCACCCTGAGAGCGAACCGATGATCATCGGCCGCAACTTCCTGGTGAAGATCAACGCCAACATCGGCAACTCGGCCGTGACGTCCTCGATCGGCGAGGAAGTCGAGAAGATGACCTGGGCCATCCGCTGGGGCGCCGACAACGTGATGGACCTCTCGACCGGCAAGCACATCCACGAGACGCGCGAATGGATCATCCGGAACAGCCCGGTCCCGATCGGCACCGTGCCGATCTACCAGGCGCTGGAAAAGGTCAACGGCAAGGCCGAAGACCTGACCTGGGAGATCTACCGCGACACCCTGATCGAGCAGGCCGAGCAGGGCGTCGACTATTTCACCATCCACGCCGGCGTGCGCCTGGCCTTCGTGCCGATGACGGCCAAACGCCTGACGGGCATCGTCTCGCGCGGCGGCTCGATCATGGCCAAGTGGTGCCTGGCCCACCACCGGGAATCCTTCCTGTACACGCATTTCGAGGAGATCTGCGACATCATGAAGCGGTACGACGTCGCCTTCAGCCTGGGCGATGGCCTGCGCCCCGGCTCGATCTACGACGCCAACGACGAAGCGCAACTGGCCGAACTGAAGACCCTGGGCGAACTCACGCAAATCGCCTGGAAGCACGACGTACAGGTGATGATCGAGGGCCCGGGCCACGTGCCGCTGCACCTGATTCGCGAGAACATGGACTTGCAACTGGCGCAGTGCCACGAGGCGCCGTTCTACACGCTGGGACCGCTCACCACCGACATCGCGCCCGGCTACGACCACATCACCTCGGGCATCGGCGCGGCCAACATCGGCTGGTACGGCACCGCCATGCTGTGCTACGTCACGCCCAAGGAGCACCTGGGCCTGCCCGACAAGCAGGACGTCAAGGACGGCATCATCACCTACAAGATCGCGGCCCACGCCGCCGACCTGGCGAAAGGCCACCCGGGCGCCCAGATCCGCGACAACGCCTTGTCGAAGGCGCGCTTCGAGTTCCGCTGGGAAGACCAGTTCAACCTCGGCCTGGACCCGGACAAGGCGCGCGCCTTCCACGACGAGACCCTGCCGAAGGAGTCGAGCAAGGTCGCCCACTTCTGCTCGATGTGCGGCCCGCATTTCTGTTCGATGAAGATCACCCAGGAAGTGCGCGAATACGCCGCAGCCAAGGGCGTCGGCGACGACCAGGCGCTGGCACGGGGCATGCAGGAAAAGGCGATCGAGTTCGTGCGCGGCGGCGCGAAACTGTACCGCGAGGTGTGAATGCTGGAGATCGAACTGAACGGAGAAGCGCGCCAGGTGCGGCCTGGCGCTTCGGTCGGCGACCTCGTCGAGCAGCTCGGCATCGCCAACCAGGCGGTGGCGCTGGCCGTCAACCGCCAGGTGGTGCCGCGCCAGCAGTGGAACGAACGCCTGCTGGCCCGGCAGGACAAAGTGGACATCGTGCGCGCCATCGGCGGCGGATAAGGACAAGACAATGAACGAAGACTTCCTCACCATCGCGGGCAAGCAGTACCGCTCGCGCCTGCTGGTCGGCAGCGGCAAGTACCGCGATCTCGATGAGACCCGCGAGGCCACGCTGGCGGCCGAAGCCGAGATCGTGACCGTGGCGATCCGCCGCGTGAACATCGGCCAGGACCCGAACGCGCCCAGCCTGCTCGACGTGCTGCCGCCATCGCGCTACACGATCCTGCCGAACACCGCCGGCTGCTACAACGCGAAGGATGCGGTGTACACCCTGCAAATGGCGCGCGAGCTGCTGGACGGGCACAAGCTGGTCAAGCTCGAAGTGCTGGGCGACGAACAGACCCTGTTCCCCCACATGCCCGAAACCCTGAAGGCCGCCGAGACCCTGGTGCGCGACGGTTTCGACGTCATGGTCTACTGCAGCGACGATCCGGTGCAGGCGAAAATCCTGCAGGAGATCGGTTGCGTGGCCGTGATGCCGCTGGCTTCCTTGATCGGCTCGGGCATGGGCATCCTCAATCCCTGGAACCTGTCGCTCATCATCGAGCAGGCATCGGTGCCGGTGCTGGTCGACGCCGGCGTCGGCACGGCGTCGGACGCCACCATCGCGATGGAGCTGGGCTGCGATGGCGTGCTGATGAACACCGCGATCGCCGCGGCGCGCGAGCCGGTGCGCATGGCGCGCGCGATGAAGCTGGCGGTGCAGGCCGGGCGCGAAGCGTATCTTGCCGGACGCATGCCGAAACGCTTCGCCGCTTCGCCGTCTTCGCCGCGCGAAGGGCGCATCACGTGAACGGTGCCGCAGTGCCGGCAGTGCTGGTCTTCGCCGGGCTCGACCCCGGCGGCGGGGCCGGCCTTGCCGCCGACGTGCTGGCCATCGCCGCGCAGGGCGCGCACGCGCTGCCGGTGGCGACCGCGCTGACCGTGCAGGACAACAACCGCGTGCATGCCGTGCAGCCGGTCGACGCCGGCTTCGTGCTGGCCCAGGCGCGGGCGCTGGTCGACACGGTCGATATCCGGGCCGTCAAACTCGGCATTCCGGGCAGCCGCGCCAACGCCCGCGCCATCGCCGGCCTGCTGCGCGAGCTGCGCGCGCGCGATCCGGCGCTGCCGGTGGTGCTCGATCCGGTGCTGGCCAGCGGCCACGGCGATGCGCTGGCCGAGGACGATCCGCTCGAGATCGTCGGCGAGCTGCTGGCGCTGGCCACCATCGCCTTGCCGAACGAGCCGGAGGCTTGCGCCATCGGCGAGTTTCCCTGCGAGCACCTGCTGCTCACCGGCGGCCATGGCGAGCGGCGTTTCGTCGAGAACCGCTGGAGCCGGCACGGGCGCCTGGTGCGGCGCTGGCGCTGGCCGCGCCTGCCCGGCGGCTTCCACGGCAGCGGCTGCACCCTGGCCGCCAGCCTGGCCGGGCGCCTGGCCCTCGGCGAATCCATGGAGCAGGCGCTGGGCGCGGCCCAGGCCTATTGCCACGACGCGCTGGCGCGCGCGTTCGCGATCGCGCCGGGCCAGCGCATCCCGCGCCGCTTCTTTCATCCCCCTATCTAAAGGAACACCATGCGAGGCCTGTATCTCGTCACCCCGAACTGGAACGACACCGAACGCCTGCTCGCCGGCACGGAAGCGGCGCTGCGCGGCGGCGCATCGCTCGTGCAGTACCGCCACAAGGAGGCTGGCGCCACCCTGCGCCTGGAGCAGGCGAGGGCGCTGCTGGCGCTGTGCCGGCGCCATGGACGTCCGCTCGTCATCAACGATCACCTGGACCTGTGCATGGAGCTCGACGCCGACGGCGTGCACCTGGGCGGCACCGACCTCGCCATCGAGCATGCGCGGCGCCTGCTCGGTCCGGACAAGATCGTCGGCGCCTCCTGCTACGGCCAGCTGGCGCTGGCGCGCACGGCCCAGCTGGCCGGCGCCAGCTACGCGGCCTTCGGCGGCTTCTATCCCTCCCTGGTGAAGAAATACGATTTCGTCACCGAGCCGGCGCTGCTCGACCAGGCGCGTCTCGAGCTGGCGCTGCCGCTGGTCGTCATCGGCGGCATGACGCCCGCGAACGCAGCGCCGCTGGTGGCGCGCGGCGCGCACATGGTGGCTGCGATCACGAGCGTGTACGGCGAGGCCGATCCGGAAGGCGCGGCGCGGCGTTTCGGGGCGCTGTTCGCGATGGACAGGGCATGAACGCCTCCGGGATCGCTTATGCGTTAGCCGTCGGCCCGGCCACGCTTAGTTGCAACAGCGAGACAGGGAACGACCTCGTTCCGTATTGCTGGTTTATTGCCGCAAGGCAAAAATATATAATGCGCGGAACTCTTCACTTATTTCGACTGGACCGCACATGGACACTACCTTGATGAGCGATGGCGTGCTCGAAGCACTGGCTTTCAAGCTTGGCAACGAAGAATACGGCATCAAGATTTTGAAAGTGCAGGAAATCCGCGGCTACGAATCGGTGACGCGCATCGCCAGCGCTCCCGAGCACGTCAAGGGCGTGGTCAACCTGCGCGGCACCATCGTGCCGATCGTCGACATGCGCATCAAGTTCAACCTCGGCACGCCGACCTACAACCAGTTCACCGTCGTGATCATCCTAAACATCCAGGACCGCGTGGTCGGCATGGTGGTCGACTCGGTCTCGGACGTGATCTCGCTGACCGCCGAGCAGATCAAGCCGGCGCCGGACATGGGCGGCGCCCTGAACACCGACTACCTGATCGGCCTGGGCACCGTGGACGAGCGCATGATCATCCTGGTCGACATCGACCGCCTGATGTCGGCCGACGAGATGGGCGTCATCGACAGCATCGCCGCCTGACGCGGCCCGAAAGGGGAGACGATGAAACAACTGAAGGTAGGGACCCGCCTCGCGCTGGGTTTCGCGCTGGTGCTCGTCATGCTCCTGGCCGTGATCGTGCTGGGCATCGCGAGGCTAGGCGCGCTCAACGACGGCACCAGGATGATGGCGCTTGACGCCTATCCCAAGGTGGTGGTGGCGCAGGACCTCGCCGACCGCGTCAACCGCACCGCGCGCACCGTGCGCGACCTGCTGCTGCTGGACGAGCCCGAGGCCAACAAGAAGAACCTGGCGGCGCTGGCCACCAGCCGCAGGGAAGCCGACGAGATGTTCGCCCAGCTCGACAAGCTGATCGTCTCCGAGAACGGCGTGAAGAACCTGCGCACCTACCGGGCCGCCTATGGGCAGTACATCGGCGCCATCGACGAGGTCCTTAAGCTGCATGCCGCCGGCGAACGCGAAGCGGCGGTCGCGCTGCTCCTGGGCCCGGCGCGCAAGCTGCAAAGCGCCGTCTTCATCGCTTCGAATGAAGTGATCGAGCACCAGGGCGGCACCATGCAGGCCACCTACGAAGAAGCGGAAGCAACCTATGGCGCCGCGCGCAACGCGATGCTGGCGCTCGGCGCGCTGGCGCTGCTGGGCGGCGCGGTGGCCGCGACGCTGATCACCCGCACCCTGCTGCGCCAGCTCGGCGGCGAACCGGCCTATGCGGCGCAGGTCGCGGGCGAGATCGCAGCCGGCAACCTGGCGGTCGCGATCGAGACGGGTGCCGGCGACCGCGCCAGCCTGCTGTACGCGATCCGCGGCATGCGCGACAGCCTGGCCGCCATCGTCGGCCAGGTGCGCAGCGGCACCGACGCCATCGCGGTTTCTTCCAGCGAGATCAACGCCGGCAACCAGGACCTGTCGCGCCGCACCGAACAGCAGGCTTCGTCGCTCGAGGAAACCGCCTCGTCGATGGAAGAGCTGACCTCGACCGTGCGCCAGAACGCCGACAACGCGCGCCAGGCCAACCAGCTGACGGCGGCCGCGTCCAGCGTGGCCGTGCGCGGCGGCGAGGTCGTGGCCCAGGTGGTCGAGACCATGGGCGCGATCAACGATTCATCGCGCCGCGTGGTCGACATCATCGGCGTCATCGACGGCATCGCCTTCCAGACGAATATCCTGGCGCTGAACGCGGCCGTGGAAGCGGCGCGCGCCGGCGAGCAGGGGCGCGGCTTCGCGGTCGTCGCCTCCGAGGTGCGCAGCCTGGCCCAGCGCTCGGCCGCGGCGGCCAGGGAAATCAAGGGCCTGATCGGCGACTCGGTCGAGCGGGTCGACGCCGGCAGCGTCCTGGTGGCCCAGGCCGGTGCGACGATGCAGGAAGTGGTCGAGAGCGTGCGCCGCGTGAGCGACGTGGTGGCCGAGATCAGCGCCGCGACCTCCGAGCAGGGCGAAGGCATCGAGCAGGTCAACGGCGCGATCGCGCAGATGGACCAGGTAACCCAGCAGAATTCGGCCCTGGTCGAGGAAGCCGCGGCCGCGGCCGAGGCCATGCAGGACCAGGCCGCGCGCCTGAACGCGCTGGTGGCGGTGTTCCGCCTGGGCGAGGGGCAGGGCGCCGTGGCGCCGGCGCACGCGGCCGCCGTGCCGCGGGGCCATGCGACGGCGCGCATCCAGCCGGCAACCGCCGTGCGCGGAACCGCCCCGCCGCCGGCCGCCGCGCCGCGCAGGGAACCGGTCATCGCCGCGGACGAGTGCTGAACCCTGGTCCGATTCCGTTCATCCGAACCCGCCCGCTACGGCGGGTTTTTTCTTGTCCTGCGCATCGTGCCCGGCCGGCACGGCGGTTTGCATACAATAGGCGCGTCTCCATGTTCACGAAGAGAAGCCGATGCGCCTGCTCCGCCTGCTTGTCCACACCCGGCGCCACCCGTCCGCCATCCTGCTGATGGCCCAGCTGCTGGGCATGCTGCTGTATCCCTTCCTGGAAAAGACCCAGTTCGGGCACGTCGCCTTCAATGCCTTCGGCATCGTCATCCTCACCTTCGCCACCAACATGGTGCGCCGCACGCCCGGCCACACCTGGATCAGCGTCACGATGGCGCTGCCGATCATCGCGCTCTTGAGCGCGCAGATGCTGTTCGGGCTCGCCTGGCTGCAGCCCTGGTCCTCGGCCCTGGAATCGCTGTTCTATTTCTACGCGGCCGCCAGCCTGATCGCCTACATGCTGGAAGACCGCAAGGTCACGCGCGACGAGCTGTTCGCCGCCGGCGCCACTTTTACCCTGCTGGCCTGGGGCTTCACCCACCTGTACATCGTGGTGCAGGCGCTGGTGCCGGGCTCGTTCGCCGCCGCGGTCAATCCCGAGCTGCCGCGCAGCTGGAGCGAACTGAATTACCTCAGCTTCGCGCTGCTGTCGAGCACCGGGATCGGCGACGTGATTCCGCTCACCGTGCATGCGCGCGCTCTGACCAGCATTGAGATGTTCGTCGGCGTCATGTACCTGGCGGCGGTGGTGGCGCGCCTGATCGGGCTGACGATGCAGCCGCATAAATGAAAAATGCCGCCCGGCGTGCACCGGGCGGCATTCCGTTCTCAAGCGATCCGCTTAGTTACCGCAGCCCAGCGACTTGATACGGTCGTAGGCCGCTTTTGCCTGCACCAGGCCGAAGCCGTACTTGGTGTCGCGGCCGGCGGTGCCCAGGTCGAGCGCGCTCTTGCCCAGCGAAGAGCGGATCTGGACGGCGGTGCAAGCCGGGAAGTAGCTCCAGACCAGTGCCGCGACGGCCGACACGTGCGGCGTGGCCATCGAGGTGCCGTCGTAGTAGGCGTAGTTCGAGGTCTTGATGCCGACCGTGGCGCTCTGGCCCAGCTGGGCTTTCATCGCCGCGCCGTCCACATCGGTGGCGGTGACCGACGGGATGTTGGTCACGGTGGTGCCCAGCGTGCCGCCGAAGGCGCCGGCCGCGTTGTTGTACACCACGGCGCCGACGCCGCCGCTGGCCTGGCAGTTCGAGACCTTGGTCGAGAAGTCGACCGTGCCGCGCTGGATCAGGCAGACCTTGCCCGATACGGCGGTGTTGACCTTGTCGCCGATGCCGAAATCGGCCAGCGGCGCGGTCGCGGTCTTCACCGGCGAACCTTCCATCGCGCCCGGCGCGTAGGTGCTCGAGCCGACCGTCAGGACGGCTTCCTGGCCGGCGCCCATCGGGACGGTCGACAGCACGCCGACGCCCGGGCCTGCCAGTTCGACCTTGCTGTTGTACTGCGAGAAGGTGGCCCACTGCTTGTTCTCGTCGACCGCGCCGACCGAGACCACGCTGGCGTAGCCGGCCGGGTAGGACGCGCGGGTGTTGCCGTCGTTGCCGGCGGCGGCGATGCTCAGGATGCCGGCCGCTTCCAGCGAGGCAAAGGTGTTCTTCTCGGTGTTGTTCGACACCGAGCCGCCCAGCGACATCGAGATGACGTTGGCGCCCGCGGCCTTGCACTTGTTGGCGGCCGAGGACAGGGTCGACGAGTAGGCCCAGGCATCATTGCCGAAGACCTTCACGATGTGCAGCTTGAGCTGTTTGTTGGCGTTGACGCCGACCACGCCGGTGCCGCTGTTGTTGATCCCGGCGATGGTGCCGGCGACGTGGGTGCCGTGGTGGTTCTCGTCGGTGTACCACCAGCCGGTGCCGCTGTCGTATTCGCCGGTGACGGTGTTGCCCGACAGGTCTTCGTGGCTGTTGTCGTAGCCGGAGTCGATGATGCAGACCTTGCGGTTGGCGGCGACGGAGTCGCTCAACTGGTCGGCCTGGACCATCTTGATGCCGTACGGGACCAGCTGGCCGGTGGCATACGGCGTGCCGGTGGAGGGGCTGGTCAGTGCCAGCGGATAGCGTTTCGCATCTTCCTCGACGTACTCGACGTTCGGGTTGTTCTGCAGACCCTTCAGGGCGGCGACCGGCACTTCGATGGCCATCGCGTTGGTGCCGAAGATCTCGTGTTTCACTGCGCCCTTGGCCGCGGTGACCGCGCCTTTCATGGCCGCTTTTGCGCCGGGCTTGAATGCGACGATGACGCGGGTGGTTTCTTCCTGGGCGGCACTGGCCGGGTTGCAGACCGTTGCGGCTGCCGCCGCAAGGATGCACAGGCTGAAGGTGCGTGATGCGCGGGTGAATCGTTGAACCATGTGACTTCTCCGTATGAAAGCCTATAGGAATGCCGCTTTCTCTATGGTCGCGTGCACGTTTGGTACAAACGTTGATTGCCGTAAAGACGGCTCAGCCAGTGTAGGCACGGAGGTATGTATGTGGCAATTGTGAACTCAAGCGTGCAGTACCCATGTTGCAATGTTGCGTCAGAGCACAATTGAAAACCGTATAAACCAAAAAACGGTGTTATATTTTTGCCCCTCTTCGATGTGCGGTTGCAGCATTTCCGGAGGCGGGCGGACGGCAAGGATCGTGCTGGCTTGGTATGATGGCAAATTCACCCATCTCATGTAGAGGAACCCACATGAAAACCAAGGCAGCGATTGCATGGAAGGCGGGTCAGCCGCTGACGATCGAAGAAGTCGACCTCGAAGGCCCGCGCGCCGGCGAAGTGCTGGTCGAAGTCAAGGCCACCGGCATTTGCCACACCGATTACTACACCCTGTCGGGCGCCGATCCGGAAGGCCTGTTCCCGGCCATTCTCGGCCACGAAGGCGCGGGCGTCGTGGTCGACGTCGGCCCGGGCGTCACCAGCGTCAAAAAGGATGACCACGTCATCCCGCTGTACACCCCCGAGTGCCGCCAGTGCAAGTTCTGCCTGTCGCAAAAGACCAACCTGTGCCAGGCGATCCGCTCCACCCAAGGCCGCGGCCTGATGCCCGACGCGACGTCGCGTTTCTCGCTCGACGGCAAGCCGATCTACCACTACATGGGCACCTCGACCTTCTCGAACTACATCGTGGTTCCGGAGATCGCGCTGGCCAAGGTCCGTTCCGACGCGCCTTTCGACAAGATCTGCTACATCGGCTGCGGCGTCACCACCGGCATCGGCGCCGTGATCTTCACGGCCAAGGTGGAAGCGGGCGCGAACGTGGTCGTGTTCGGCCTGGGCGGCATCGGCCTGAACGTGATCCAGGCGGCGAAGATGGTCGGCGCCGACAAGATCATCGGTGTCGACCTCAACCCGGCCCGTGAAGAGATGGCGCGCAAGTTCGGCATGACCCACTTCGTCAATCCGAAGGAAGTCGGCAACGTGGTCGACGCCATCGTGCAGCTGACCGATGGCGGTGCGGATTATTCGTTCGAGTGCATCGGCAACGTCAACACCATGCGCCAGGCGCTCGAGTGCTGCCACAAGGGCTGGGGCCAGTCGATCATCATCGGCGTGGCCGAAGCCGGCGCCGAGATCTCGACCCGTCCGTTCCAGCTGGTGACCGGCCGCGAATGGAAAGGTTCGGCGTTCGGCGGCGCACGCGGCCGCACCGACGTGCCGAAGATCGTCGACTGGTACATGGAAAACAAGATCAACATCGACGACCTGATCACCCACCACCTGCCGCTGGACCGCATCAACGAAGGTTTCGATTTGATGAAGTCGGGCGAGTCGATCCGCTCGGTCGTGGTCTACTAAGTTTCGCCCGTTTTGCCGCCTGTCCCGCGAATCGTGCCGTTCGTCGCACGGCGCGGGCAGGCGCCAGCTGCCTGTCCTATTCTTTCTCCATCGACAAACCGCCCATGGAGAAGATCATGCAGGACACCCGCTTTGCCTCCCCGTTTGCATCCCGCTCGCTGAAACGCCCATTGCTGCTGGCCGCCCTGGCCGCTGCCTGCGCGCTGCCGCTGCTGCCGGTCCAGGCTGGCGACGGCATCACCATCAACCGCACCATCCAGGCCGCCGACGGCGGCGAGCCCTACGCCCTGGTGCGCGGCGCGGATAGCGCGATCACCGGCGACGCCGTCGCGAGCAAGCGCGTCAAGGAACTCAAGCGCAGCGTGCAGGGCGACTTCCTCTGGTTCCGCGACGGCGGCAAGGAATACGTCGTGCAGGATGCGGCGGCCCTGAAGCGCGTCGGCGACGCCTGGGCCCCGATGGAGGCGATCGGCGCCCAGATGGGCGGGCAGGGTGCGGAGATGGGCCGCCACGGCGCCTCGATGGGCGCGCTCGGCGCGAAGATGGCGCTGGCCGCTGTCACCTTCAACGAAGAAAAGATGGAAGCCCTCGGCAAGCAGATGGAAGCCGCCGGCAAGCCGATGGAAGCGGCCGGCAAGAAGATGGAAGACCTGGGCAAGAAGATGGAACAGGAGCAGCGCAAGGCCGAGGCCGTCACGCGCGGCGTGATCCAGGAGTCGTTGCGTAACGGGACCGCCAGGCCGGTGGCGGTACGCGGCTGATTTTCATTACGTTGACCACAAGGGCCGGGCTGCATGCGCATCCCGGCCTTTATTTTTGACGACGGCGCATCCCGTAGGGTGGGCACGCAGTGCCCACGCGGAAGCGTGAACAGTGTTGACGGTTGATCTGTCGAGAATGACGCCGGTTGCCGACGTATCAAAAGCGTTTCGTTAGCGTGTCAGGTGATGTTCCGCGTTTCGGGCGACAACCCGCAGTCGCCGACTACGGATGCACACGTAACGCGTGGGCACAGGGTGCCCACCCTACGATTACCGCAACAATAAAAAAGCCGGGGGTGCGCAAGCATCCCCGGCCTTTCGTTTCACACCGTTCCAGCGCTTACTTGCCCATCACTTGCCCATCACTTGCGCATCGCCGGCACGAACTCCTCCATCACCGCCTTGCGCAGCAGCGTCGGCGGCACCAGGCCCTGGGCCAGCACGAAGTCGTTGAATTTCTGGCGGTCGAACTTGTCGCGCAGCGCGACCTCGGCGGCCTGGCGGGTTTCCATCAGGCGCTGGTAGCCGTAGAAGTAGGAGGTCGCCTGGCCCGGCGCGCGGAAGGTGTAGCGCTGCACTTCCTGGGTCGCCATGCCTTCGGACAGGCCGACGTCCTGCATCAGGAACTGCTTCACGCCATCCGGGGTGATCTCGCCCAGGTTGACCATCGGGTCGAGGAAGGCACGCGCGGCGCGCATGGCGCGCGCCTGCAGGGCGAACAGCTGGCCGTCGAGCGGCTCGTAGGGCTGCACCTCGGCCTCGGCATACAGGGCCCAGCCTTCGACGTTGACGCTGTTGAAGGCGAACACCGCGCGCGCGGTCGAGACGCCGGTCTCGATCATCTTGGCAAACTGCAGCTCGTGGCCGGGGCGCGCCTCGTGCGCCGTGATCGACCAGGTGCCGGCTTCGTGGGTGAAGTCGTCGAACACCATGCGCTTGCCCGAGGCGTCCGGCGGCATGCCGGTGGTCAGCACGAACTCACCATACTCGCCGGTGTTGCCGATCAGGCGCGGCGGGCTCATGTGCGGCGCCGGCTGCTGGGCGTTCTCGGCCATCGTCGCCAGGCGGATCACGGCCTTGCGCTCGGGCAGGGTGACGATGCGGTTCTGGCGCGTGGCCTGCTCGAGCGCGGCCAGGCGCTCGGCATAGATCGGCATCACCTTGTCGAGCGGGATCTGGTCCTTCTTCAGTTCGAGCATGACGGCGCGGTAGTCGGCGTCCTTGAAGCCGCGTTCCCTGGCGATCAGCTTGGCCGTGATCTGCATCTGGTTGCGGATCTCGGCGAACGAGGTCAGCGACTTGGCGATCAGCTCCTGCGGGCCGATGTCGACGCCGAATTCGCGCAGGTTGTTGGCATACACCTCGGCCGGCAGGCGGTGATCCGTACGGGCGCGCGGCAGCAGTTCCGTCTTCAGGCGCGCGTTATACGCGAGCAGCTGCTTTTCCAGCGTGTCGAAGCGCTGTTCCCAGCCTTGCAGGCCGCTCTTGGCCAGCAGCTCGCGCATGCCCTTGAGCAGGGTCGGGGCGTCGTTCAGCGACTGCTCGATCTCGCCCTTGTAGGGGCCGAGCAGGTTCTTGTTGGCCTTCAGGCGCTCCTGCAGGCGCTCGTGCGCCAGTTCGGTGACCGGGCGGTAGCCCTTGGCCAGGCCGGCATACTTGTCGAGGCGCACCAGCAACGCCTGCTGGCGCTCCTTCGGGATGCGCGGGTCGAGCGTCGAACGCATCACGCCGAACATCATGCCGGTCAGGTCGATGAAGGGCATGAAGTACTTGCGCTCCAGCGCGGCGGTGCGCAGCTGGTCGTTGGCCTTGTTGATCAGGATTTCCAGGTCCTGCTTCACCTTCGGGTCGGTCTCGACCTTCAGGCGCTTCTGGTACTCGGCGATTGCCGCGCGCAGGTCCTTGTTGGTGGCTTCGAACTGGTCGCGCGAGAGGTCGCTGATCTGTTCGTCGTAGCCGTTCACGCCCAGCGTGCTCGCGCTTTCCGGCGAATACTTGGCCAGGACGTTCAGCAGGACCTGGGCGTTCTCGTTGCTCTTGGTGACCCAGGCCGGCTCGGCGGCAAAGACAGGCGAGGCGAGGGCGGCGGCGAGCAGGCCGGCAAGGGCGGTACGGACCAGGGGACGGGTAGGCAGCATGACTTTCCTTTTCTACGTGGCGACTGCAAAAACGGCTGCACCACGCGATACGCCGCGCAGCCTGGACGGTATTTTTCGTGCAAGCGCCAGTATGCCCGTTTTTGAACGAGGCATTGCTCATATGCATGTACAAAAACACAAAAAGTTGCCTTTTGGGCAAATATGTTTCTGTGGTCTATCGAACATCGAAAAACGGCTCAGCTCCGTATAATCGGATCGATTACGGTAGGCGGTTCGCGGGCTCAGCGCATGATTTGCGGCCGCGTTCGCTTCGTAAGTTCCGCGTGCCGCTTCCGCGCGACATGCACACGTCGCGACGGACGAAACGCTGGACCAATTCGCCGCAAGAGATGGCTACTAAAATAGTTAGGATGATCAAATGACAAAGAATATCGCCATTGTAGGCGCTGGGTTTTCCGGAGCTGTCATTGCAAACCAGCTCGCACAAGCCGGCCACAAGGTCGAAGTATTTGAATCGCGTCCGCATATCGCGGGCAACTGCCATTCCGAACGTGACGCCGAGACCGGCGTCATGGTGCACGTCTACGGACCGCACATCTTCCACACCGATAACGAGCGTGCCTGGGAGTTCGTCAACCGCTACGCCGAGTTCAAACCATATGTGAACCGCGTCAAGGCCATCACCGGCAAGCGCGTCTTCACGCTGCCGATCAACCTGCTCACCATCAACCAGTTCTTCGGCAAGACCATGCGTCCGGCCGAGGCCCAGGAATTCCTGGCCGAGCTGGGCGACAAGTCGATCGAGAACCCGCAAACCTTCGAAGAGCAGGCCCTGCGCTTCGTCGGCCGCGAGCTCTACGAAGCCTTCTTCAAGACCTACACCGTCAAGCAGTGGGGCATGGAACCGTCGGAACTGCCGGCGAGCATCCTCAAGCGCCTGCCGGTGCGCTTCAACTACGACGACAACTACTTCAACCACAAGTACCAGGGCATGCCGGCCGAAGGCTATACCGCGCTGGTCGAGAAGATCCTGAAGGTCGACGGCGTCACCGTCCATCTGAACACCCGCTTCGACCCGGACCAGAAATCGCAGTACGACCACGTCTTCTACAGCGGTCCGATCGACGCCTGGTTCAAGCACGTCGAAGGCCGGCTGCCTTACCGCACCCTGGACTTCGAGATGTTCCGCGACAAGGGCGACTACCAGGGCAATGCCGTCGTCAACTACTGCGACAACGAGCAGCCCTACACCCGCATCACCGAGCACAAGCATTTCTCGCCCTGGGAACAGCACGAAGGCACGGTGCTCTACAAGGAATTCAGCCGCCAGTGCGGCGAGGACGACATCCCCTATTACCCGATCCGCATGGCGCGCGACAAGGAGCAGCTCGAGCGCTACATCAAGCTGGCGCAGGGGGAAAGCAACGTCACGTTCGTCGGCCGCCTGGGTACCTACCGCTACCTGGACATGGACGTCACCATCAACGAGGCGCTGATCACCTCCGACAAGTTCCTGGAAGCCGCACGCGGCGACGGGAAGATGCCGGCTTTCGTGATCGATCCGCTGGCGTGATGTCCAGCTGCCCGGCTTCCATGAGCAGCTGATTCAAGGAGAGGCCGCTACCTTGTCGGGGCAGCGGCCTCTTTGTTTTCGTGCCGCCTGCGCCCGAACGCGTTACATATGCCAGCGCATCGGCGAGACGATCCGGATGCCCGTCGCGTAGAACAGGACGAAGAAGGCGAGGCCGACGAGCAGGGCCACGAGCAGTGCCACGCCCACCTGCATCGGGCGGCTGACATCCGGCGCCTTGCGGCTGTACAGCCACGCGATCAGCACCCATTGAAGCAGCGTGAGCGGAAAACTCACCCGGGTATCGAGTGCATAGCTGACGACGTCCCTCGAATATTCCTGCCCCGCGAACAGGAGCGGATACATGGCCAGTACCGGTTTGTCGAATACCAGCATGAGGAGCCCGAGACCGACAGGCATGGTGAACACCGCGATCAGGTAATACACCGGGCCGGTCAAGGCGGCAACCAGCAACATCGATACAAATGCTTGCTTCTGGGGTGGACTCATAGGGGACGTCATCTCATGATAGTGGCGCTTGCCTGGGAACGGCAAAACCGCGCCTGAGTATGATGCAGTATTGACAGCATGGCAATCGCTTGATGTTGCTTAGGCAATATTTCTGTGTCAGCATGGGCGATCACTTTTCCGGGATTCCCTCCATGTTGCACCTCACCCGCATTGCATTGGCCATGTCGTTCGCCGGCGCCGCCACCTTCGCCTCGGCCCAGACGTCGCCGGCTCCCCAATCCGAGCGCCCGGCCACCACGTTTCCCTACACGCCAGGCCTGGACGTGAACTCGATGGACAAGAACGCCGACCCCTGCGTCGACTTCTACCAGTACGCCTGCGGCGGCTGGATGAAGAACAACCCGGTCCCGGCGGACCAGGCGCGCTGGTCGGTCTACGGCAAGCTGGCGCAGGACAACCAGCGCTACCTGTGGGGGATACTCGACGGGCTGGCGAAACAGAAGGAAGGCCGCAGCGCGACGCAGCAGAAGATCGGCGACTACTTCGGCGCCTGCATGGACGAGAGCGCGATCGCCAAGCGCGGCGCGGCGCCGCTGGCGCCCTGGTTCGATCGCATCGACGCGATGACATCGACCCGCGACCTGCCGGCGGTGCTGGCCGCGCTGCAACTGGCTTTGTCCGACGACGACTTCTTCTTCGGCTTCAGCGCGAACCAGGACTTCGGCGACTCGACCCGCGTGATCGCGTTTGCCAGCGGCGGCGGCCTGGGCCTGCCGGACCGCGACTACTACCTGAAGACGGATGCGCGCTCGAAAGAGATCCGCGCCAAATACGAAGCCCACCTGGCCACCATGTTCGGCCTGGCCGGTGAATCCCCCGAGGTGGCCAGGCGTTCGGCCACGACCGTGATGCGGATCGAGACCGCGCTGGCAAAGGCGTCGCTGACCCGCGTCGAGAAACGCGACCCCTATAAACTGTTCCACAAGATGGACCTCAAGGGCCTGCAGAAGACCACGCCGGGCTTCGACTGGAAAACCTACCTGGCCGCGCTCGGCCAACCGGAAGTGAACAGCTTCAATGTCACCGAGCCGGCCTTCTTCAAGGCTTTCAATAAACAGCTCGCCGCCGAGGACCTGGGTGCGATCAAGACCTATTTGCGCTGGCACGTGCTGGAAGCCTTGGCGCCGGCGCTGTCGCCGCAATTCGACGCGCCCCACTTTGCCTTCTTCATGCAGACCCTGCGCGGCGTCGAGCGCCAGCAGCCGCGCTGGAAGCGTTGCGTGCAGCTGGTCGACCGCCAGCTCGGCGAAGCCCTGGGCCAGGAATTCGTGGCGCGCGCTTTTTCTCCGGAACTGAAGGCCAAGGCCCTGCACATGACGCGCCAGATCGAGGAGGCGATGGCCAAGGACATCGCATCGCTGGAGTGGATGAGCGCCGACACCAAGCGGCGCGCGCAAGAGAAGCTCGACGCCATCGTCAACAAGATCGGCTATCCGGACACCTGGCGCGATTATTCCGCGTACGAGGTGCGCGCCGACGATTTCGCCGGCAACGTGGTGCGCGGCAAAGCCTTCGAAAACCGGCGCCAGCTGGCCAAGATCGGCAAGCCGCTCGACCGCGCCGAATGGCTGATGACGCCGCCGACGGTGAACGCCTATTTCAACCCGCAGATGAACGACATCAACTTCCCGGCCGGCGTGCTGCAGCCGCCGCTGTTCGACCCGAAGATGGACGACGCGCCGAACTACGGCAACACCGGCGGCACCATCGGCCACGAACTGACCCACGCCTTCGACGATGAAGGCCGCCAATTCGATGCCAAGGGCAATTTAAAGGACTGGTGGACGAAGAAGGACGGCAAGGCCTTCGAAGAACGCGCGGCGTGCATCGTCGAACAGTACGGCCAGTACACGGTGGTCGACGACATCAAGATCAACAGCAAGCTGACCCTGGGCGAGGACGTCGCCGACCTGGGCGGCCTGATCCTCGGCTGGATGGCCTGGAAGAACCAGATGGCGAGCATGCCGCAGCAGGCCCAGCCGCGCGACGGCCTGACGCCGGAGCAGCGCTTCTTCGTCGGCTTCGCCCAATGGGCCTGCGAGAACGATCGCCCGGAAAACCTGCGCGTCTCGGCCGCCACCGACCCACACTCGCCGGGCAAGTACCGCGTCAACGGCGTGGTCATCAACATGCCGCAGTTCGAAAAAGCCTTCAACTGCAAGCCGGGCCAGCCGATGGCGGCGGTGAAGCGCTGCCGGGTGTGGTGATCAAGAAACGGAGGGACGGAGACGTTTGACGTCGACCGGTAGCGATGACCCGTAGGGTGGGCACTCCGTGCCCACGCGTTACGCACAGGTCCGGAAGTCGTCAGCCAGGAGGCATTGCCCGCAAAGCCCGCGATGAACGGCGGCGTGGGTTTTGCTCGCTGTTGCGAGCGATATGTCGCCGCAACCGTAGAAAGGATGCGCATGCAACGCGTGGGCACGGGGTGCCCACCCTACGGAACGGCCAGCGGTATGTCGCCGTCTCCATGACCAGGATGCCCACGCGACGCATCGAGCAAAGCAATAAAAAAACGCCACCGCAAGGTGGCGTTCGTATGACAGGCAGCGGCCCCAGCTTAGTGCTGGTTGATCTTCCCGCGCCATGCGCCCGTTTCCGCACCACGCTTCTCGAGCATTTCCTTGAAGTTCTGCAGGTTGCCGCGTGCTTCCATGCGCACCGCACCGAACGCGTCGCCGATGGTCTCCAGCACGCCTTCGGGCGTGTAGTCCATCTGCAGGGTGACGCGGGTCACGTTGTCGGAAATCTTGTGGAAGGTGACGACGCCGCCGTTGCGCACGCCGCCGATGCTGCGCCAGGCGATGCGCTTGTCCGGGATCTGCTCGGTGATTTCGGCATCCCATTCCTTGTCCTCGCCGGCGACGTTGGCCTTCCAGTGCAGGCGCTTGTCGTCGAGCTGGCGGATTTCGTGGACGCTCTTCATGAACTGCGGGAAGTCCTCGAACTGCGTGAACTGGTTGTAGGCAGTGCGCACCGGCACGTTGACTTCGATCGATTCGATGATCGACGAGTCATTGCCCGAACCACGGTTTTTCTTCATTTGCTTCGACAGCATCATTCCGCCGACAGCGAGGGCGGCAACAGTAACCACGCGATTTAGCATGTGACTCTCCTTTGGCTTAAGCCGGCCGGCACGCAATGACAAGTTCAGCCCGACCCGAAAACGCGTGCACGGCCTTTCGGTGTAGAAATGGTTGGGTCGTAATGGGCCACGCGATGTGTTCGCGTCTTTGTTATTAAGTTAAGCGAATTCCGGAACAGGGGGCGCGCGGTAGATATATGCGCCGATATGGATGAGTTAAATGAAGTTGCCAGAAGATGTGTGCTTGAGGAATATTTTTGTAGAGAAAAATAGCCGGCAAACACTGAATGTCAAAGAGGAATGGAATGAAATAATATTTCATCAAGTGAGTGTTATTGAAATATTCTTTCAGTAAGAAACCGCTGATTTGCGCTCGGGCTGGATGGGCATACAGTAGATCCCGGCGGTATAATGGGCGCATGCAGAATCTCCTTCACAACCTCAATCCCGAACAACTCGCGGCCGTGACCCTGCCACCGCAGAGCGCGCTGATCCTGGCGGGGGCCGGCTCGGGCAAGACCCGCGTGCTGACCACGCGTATCGCCTGGCTGATCCAGACCGGGCAGGTGGGCCCGGCCGGCATCATGGCGGTCACGTTCACCAACAAGGCGGCGAAGGAGATGCTCACGCGCCTGTCCGCCATGCTGCCCGTGAACACGCGCGGCATGTGGATCGGCACTTTCCACGGCCTGTGCAACCGCCTGCTGCGCACGCACTACAAGGACGCCGCGCTGCCGCAGTCCTTCCAGATTCTCGATTCGCAAGACCAGCTGTCGATGATCAAGCGCCTGCTGAAAGCGGCGAACGTCGACGACGAGAAGTACCCGGCCAAGAACCTGATGTACTTCATCAACAATGCGAAGGAGCAGGGACTGCGCGCCGGCCAGGTCGAGGCCTATGACCCGATCGAGCGCAAGATGGTCGAGCTGTATGAACTCTACGACCAGCAATGCCAGCGCGAAGGCGTGGTCGACTTCGCCGAGCTGCTGCTGCGCTCGTACGAGCTGCTCGCGCGCAATGCGCCGCTACGCCAGCACTACCAGATGCGCTTCAAGCACGTGCTGGTCGACGAGTTCCAGGATACCAACGACCTGCAATACAACCTGCTCAAACTCCTGGCCGGCCACGGCGAGGGCAACGGCGGCGCCATCTTCGCCGTCGGCGACGACGACCAGAGCATCTACGCCTTCCGCGGCGCCAACGTCGGCAACATGAGCGCCTTCGAGCGCGAATTCCAGGTGCAGAACCTGATCAAGCTGGAGCAGAACTACCGCTCGCACGGCCACATCCTCGACAGCGCCAACTTCCTGATCGCGAACAACAAGAACCGCCTCGGCAAGAACCTGCGCACCGACGCCGGGCAGGGCGAGCCGGTACGCGTCTACGAGGCCTCGTCGGATCTCGAAGAAGCGCAGTGGATCATCGAGGAAGCGAAAAGCCTGATGGCCGACGGCATGCCGCGCAGCGAAATCGCCATCCTGTACCGCTCGAACGCGCAAAGCCGCGTCATCGAGCATGCGCTGTTCGCGGCCGGCCTGCCCTATACGGTCTACGGCGGCCTGCGCTACTTCCAGCGCGCCGAGGTCAAGCACGCCATCGCCTACCTGCAATTGATGGACAACCCGCACAACGACTCGGCCTTCCTGCGCGTGGTGAACTTCCCGACGCGCGGCATCGGCGTGCGCTCGATCGAACAATTGCAGATGGCGGCCGACACCTATGGCGTCTCGCTGTACGCGGCCGTGCCCTACATGACCGGCAAGGCCGGCAGCGCGCTGGGCAACTTCGTCAAGCTGATCGAAAGCGCGCGCTTCGAAACCCAGCAGCTGCCGCTGCCGGAAATGGTGCGCGTGGTGCTGGAGCGCAGCACCCTGCTGACCCACTACGCCAACGAAAAGGAAGGCGCCGACCGCATCGAAAACCTCGAGCAGATGGTCAACGCCGCCACCCAGTTCGTGCAGGAAGAAGGTTTTGGCCAGCAGGCGCCGGCCCACCTCGGCCCGCCATCGGCGGCCCAGGCCGGCGACGCGATCCTGAACCAGGACGGTCTCGAGATCCTCGACGCCGACGCGCCGCTGCCGTCCGTCATGTCGCCGCTGGCGGCCTTCCTCGCCCACGCTTCGCTGGAAGCGGGCGACGCCCAGGCCCAGGCCGGCCAGGACGCGATGCAGCTGATGACCGTGCACTCGGCCAAGGGCCTGGAATTCGACGCCGTGTTCATCACCGGCCTGGAAGAGGGCCTGTTCCCGCACGAGAGCAGCTCGCGCGAAATGGATGGCGTCGACGAAGAGCGGCGCCTGATGTACGTGGCGATCACGCGCGCCCGCAAGCGTCTCTACATGAGCTTTACCCAGCAGCGCATGCTGCACGGCCAGACCCGCTTCAACATGAAGTCGCGCTTCTTCGACGAATTGCCCGAGGAAGCGCTGAAGTGGCTGTCGCCGCGCGTGCAGAGCCACTGGTTCGCCAACAAGAAGGCGCCGACCGCCTGGGACGACGCGGCCTTCCGCAATGCCGGCAGCGACAACAAGATCGCCCAGCAGATCACCCAGAAGTCGGGCGGCGGCTCGGGCTGGCGCATTGGCGAAACGGTGGCGCACGCCAAGTTCGGCGAAGGCGTGATCGTGAACATCGAGGGCGGGGCGGGCGCGGCGCGGGCCCAGATCAACTTCGGCCCGTCCGGCATCAAGGTGCTCGACCTGTCGGTGGCCAAACTGGAGCGCGTGTCACGTTGATACCGCGTTGATATTGCGCTGAATGTGCGGCCCGGCCTGGTCTGCCCAGGCCGGGCAGGATCTTATTTCTGCAGATTGACCCGGGCGGCGCCGGTCTCGACCGGCTTGCCGAAGATGCGGCGGTAAGCCGCATACAGCGAGCACTGCAGCAGCAGGATGAACAGGAAGATCAGCCACATGATGGCGACCCGTGCCACGTTCGAGCCGCCCAGCAGCAGCGTGAACACGATGCACAGTCCGAACAGGATCGCGAACCAGGCCAGCAGCAGCACCACGAATACGCGCGCGCTCTTCCACACCGCGAAGAAGCTGTAGAAGGCAGCCTTGCCCGGTCCCATCTGCTGCCAGTACACCAGGGGCGCGGAAAACGACAGCGCAATCAGCACGCTCACGTTCAGCACGAAGACGCCGAATATCCTGAGCATGTCCCAGCCCGTCACCAGCGGCGGATTCTTCGGGTCGATCGGTTGCGAGAACTGTTGCCAGAAGTCGGGATCGATCGCGAAGCGCGCCAGGATCGTCAACAGCAGCGACACCGCCAGGTAGATCAGGCCGACCTTGCACAGCTGCGCCAGCACCGGCTTGCGAAAGCCCGTCAGCAGGACGGCGGGCGAGACGCGTTCGCCGTTGTCGATCATCAGGCAGGCCTTCATGAAGGCCATCGACAGCGAGGGAATCAGGACCACGGCGAGCATGGCGCCGACCAGCTGGAAGGCGCTGATCAGGAGGCTGATCAGGATGTTCGCGAAGAGCAGGGTGGTCAGGGCGGCGGGTTGTTTGCGGAACAGTCCGGCTCCTTCCTTGAGCCAGGTCCAGCCGGTCATTGCGGGCATGTTATTCATTGTTCAAAGGGGCAGTACCGGCGCCGGGCTGGCAAGCCGGTCGCGCAGGATGCGCTCGAAATGGGTTGGATCGTGGGGCGTCAGCATTTCGGCCGCGCGCGGCACGTGCAGGTCGTACAGTCGCGACAGCCAGAAGCGCAGGGCGGCGGCGCGCAACGTCGTCTGCCACGCCGCAATTTCCTCGGCGGTGAACGGCCGCACGGCGCGGTAAGCCGCCAGCAGCGCCTCCACGCGGGCGTGGTCCAGTTTGCCGCTGGCGAGGTCGATGCACCAGTCGTTGACGGTCACCGCCAGGTCGAACAGCCAGGTGTCGACGCCGGCGAAATAGAAATCGAAGCAGCCGGTCAGCTTTTCGCCAACGAACATCACGTTGTTGCGGAACAGGTCGGCATGCACGGGCCCGCGCGGCAGGCGCGCATACGCGTCGCTCGCGGCAAATGCTTCCTGCGCGGCGACTTCCTCGCGCAGCAGGCGCGCATTGTCCGGCGCCAGGTAAGGCAGCACGACCGGCGCGGTCGCGCTCCACCAGGCCAGGCCGCGCAGGTTGGGCTGGGACAGCGGGAAGTCCTGGGCCGCCAGGTGCATGCGCGCGAGCATCGTGCCCACTTCCGCGCAATGCACCGGCTGCGGATCCATCTGCGAGCTGCCGGCCAGCTTGGTGACGATCACCGCCGGCTTGCCCTGCAGCGGCACCACCAGTTCGCCGTCGTGATTGGCGACCGGCGCCGGCACCGGAATGCCGCGCTCGGCGAGGTGGCGCATCAGGCCGATATAGAAGGGCAGCTGCTCGAAATCCAGGTTCTCGAAGATGGTGAGCACATACTCGCCGCGTTCGACCGTCAGGAAAAAGTTACTGTTTTCGATGCCGGAGGCAATGCCGTCGAGGGCGAGTGCCTGGCCAAGGGGGAACTGCTTGATCCACTGGGTGAGCTCATCCAGTGTGACCGCGGTGAAAACTGCCATCGTGGGAGCAAGAATGAAAAGTCAAACGGCGGGGCGGTTCGCCCCGCGGCGGTCGGGTCAGCGCTGGTTCGTCGGCAAGGGCGGCGGCGGCGGAATGTCGGCCGGGGCCGTCATCGGGACGGTTGCCGTCGGCACCGTGCCGGCAGGCTTGCCGGTCGCCGGCGCACCCGCGGCAGCGGCGCCGGCGGTGCCGCGCGAACCCGCCGCGGCTGCCGGTGCGGTCGAGGCCTCGTCGGCCGCGGCCTGCTTCTTGGCGCCGATGTCGAATTCCATCACCTGCCACTGCGGCGCACGGAAGGCGCTGCTCTGGGCGTCGCCGGCCTGGGCGTTGCCGGCCGGGCTGTTCAGACGCATGATGTAGTGGCTCTTGCCGCTTTGGACTTCGATCTCGGTGACGGTGCCGTCGTTGGACCGCTTTTCGTTGATCTGCGTGCCGCGGCGCGGCGGAATATTCGTCGTCGGCACATCGCTGCCCGGCTCGATGCGTTCCGTCGGCGGTTGGGGCTGGGTCGTCGTCGTCGCCTGCTGCGCTCCGGCGAGGCCGGTCAGCAGGGCAAAGGGCAGGACGCTCAGGCGGAGAAATGTGCGCGGCATGATGGTCACCTTGTATGGATTAGACCATTGTAACAAACAGACACCCTTCCCTGTGAAATGCGTGATATTTGTTCTCGTCGCAGGCGATCGGGCTGGACCGTGTCGCGTTTGGCGCCTGATTTGGAAGGCGGTTCAGCCCGTGGCTTTTCCGTGCTCAACCGTGCTCGGGTATCCATTCGAGCAGGTCGGTGACGCCGACGTCGACGCCCGACTGCGACAACAGCGTCGTTGCCTGGCCACGGTGGTGCGTCTGGTGGTTGAACAGGTGGAGCAGCAGGCTGCCGAACTGCTTGCGGCACTCGCCACGCGAGTTCCTATATGTGAGCACTTGCGCCAGGTCGCTGTCCGTGACCTCCGTTGCGAAGGCATTGATGATCGCATCGAGCCGCTGGCGATGTGCCAGGAGCGTCTCGAGATCGTCGCTGTGGATATGCGCGAGACCGGCAGGCGCCGGAATGGCGGCCATGGCTTGCAACGCAGGGAAGTTCGACGGATGCCCCATGAAACGGCGCAGCCAGATCGTGTCGCCGGCGACGATGTGGTTCAGGGTGCCGATGAGCGAGCCGAAAAAGGCGCCGCGGTCGGCGAGCAGTACTTCTTTCGACAAGGTGGCTGCGGCCGCATACAGTCTCGTATTCATGGCAGCGTTATATGTCGCCAATAGAACGATGTCGTTCCGGTTTGGCATGCCTAATCGTCCCCTTGATGGAATTATTTTCGGAGCTGGATTGGCTGCGCCGAATGTCGACCCATTCCACGGAGAACGGTCTTCCGGGTAGACAAGCTGTGCATTGTTTTCCAGCATATGGCCGAGTCGTGTCGCGATCAGTCTCATCGCAAGAGACAATGCCTGCATCGAACCGTCTCCAAAAATATCCGGGTAACGCCCATCGACGCCTTCCAGCGCAGCCGGGCAGGCCCAGGTTCGCGTGTCAACTTGATACGGCTCGCCGATGCGGGCGTCTATCATCGTCTCGGTGCCGTCCGCGTGCAGCCACAGTATGGATTGGGAGGCGATAAATTTGGTTCATCGCACTTTGCCGGGGAACGCATCCTTGATTTTCAGGAAGAAGTAGGATGCGTCCCGAAAACCGTAGGCCATGCGCTTGATGACCTTGATGCGGTTGTTGACGCCTTCAAGGATCGATGAGCTCATCGGATAGATGGCTGATGCCAGGATGCCGCGGCGATATTTGGCCAGGCGTTTGGCAAACTGGATCAGCGGTGCGATCTGGCTTTGCAAGGCGAGCTTGAGCCAGGCTTTCCACCGCCGGGCACCGTCCCGGACTGATGGCGCATACCAGATTTCCTTCAGCTCGGTCTTGAGCAGGTAAACCGTTGCCAAGGGCTGGTTGGCAGCCAACAGCTCTTCGAGCTTGACGGCCTGCTCGGCCTTGAGGTTGTCACGATTGCGCAGTAACAGCCAGCGACTGCGCTTGATGACCTGGCGGGCTTTTGGTTCGGCACGCAAGGCATTGGCCTGGTCGACACGAACCCGGTCGACCACTTCGCGACCGAAGCGCGCCACCACATGAAACAGGTCGTAGACGACTTCTGCGTTTGGACATTGCTGGCGAACTTCGAGGTCCATGGCCGTGTTCATATCCATGGCAACGGCTTCGATCCGCTGGCAGCCTTCCTCTCCCAGCAACTCGAAGAACGGCCGAATCGCTTCCCGGCTATTGCCTTCTCCCACCCATAGCACCCGCATTCGTTCGGCATCCAGGGCGACAGTGGCGTACCGGTGCCCCTTGTGCAGGGCGAATTCGTCCATGACCAAGCGCCGTACGCCTTCTGCCGAGAAGCCACCATGCAGGTGCTGCAAGCGCCGATGATCGATGTCCTTGATGGTATGCCAGTGCAGGCCGGTCAACCGGGCCACATGGGCTATCGGAAGCAGCTGTGCCAGCGCCTCCACCCAGAGGCGCACGCGGTGCGTGATGCGCGCCCGGCGGTCGAGCCAAACAATGTGCTCGGCTACCCGTGCGTCGCAGTGATGGCAGTCCAGTCGCCGCACCGGCACATCGAGCCAGACACGCCTATCCAGAATGTCGCGGTCACGCACCTTACGCCTTCGGCACTCATGAACCAGAGCGCAAGGCTGGCGGCATGCCCCGCACAAAGCTTCGCTTGAAGGGCTGGTATCGAGAACGATTAACAGCGACCCGTCCTCTTGTTCGTGGACGGCATCGACAATATGGCCTTCCCAAAACGGGACAGACGGCATAGCATTGAGCATGGCGGTGGTTTGACAGACTGATTTGTTTGGCGACTATCAATCTACCAACATCAGACCTCCGCCACCACCTCCTGCTCAGTTCGTCAATCCCGTCTTCCCCCATTCCCCGCGAAGAACCATAAATTTGGGCGTATCGGTTCGCATTGCGATGTTTCCTTTCGCACATTGGCAGTAATCGGTACTTCCGTGCCTGGTCGATCTTTACTTGGGCCAGAACGAACTAGTCTACGCATTTTATTGTCCTCATGGCAAGTTCAACTTCCCTCAGCCGCCCTTGGTCCAGCCACGATTCTGCGCGAAGGCAGTTCAACCCATCGGTTTTGATTGCTGGCATTCGAAAGGTCCGCTATCGACCGTCCCGCGCCGCCACCAGCATGTCGATCAGCGCGCGCGACGCCGCCGACAAGCCACGGTGGGCCGGATAAACGACCGAGAACGCGCGCGTCCGTCCGCCCAGCTGCGGCAACACTTCCACCAGCCGTCCCGCCGCCAGGCTGGCTTCCGCAAACAGGCGCGGACACAGCGCGATTCCCATTCCCTGCTCGGCCAGCCAGATGACGCCCATCGCGTCGGTCGACACCGTCACCGACGCCGGCGGGATCCAATCGATGTCGCGCTCGCCATCGCGCAGCTGCCAGGGAAAGACCCGTCCGGTGTTGGGCCGGACGAAGGCGATGCATTGCTGGCGCGCCAGGTCGTCCAACGTCGCGAGCGGTCCGGCCGTCTCCAGGTAGGCCGGGGCAGCGAGCAGGCACAGCGGCGACGCTTCCAGGTGGCGCGACGCCATCGTACTGCTCGGCAGCGGGCCGGAGCGGATCGCCAGGTCGAAGCCCTCGGCCACCAGGTCGACGTTGCGGTTGGTGATGTCGACATCCAGTTCGACCAGCGGATAGGCGCGCGCGTAGGCGGCCAGCACCGGCGGCAGGCGCTGCAGGCCATACCCGGTGGACACGCTCATGCGTACCTTGCCGCTCAGTTGCGCCGTCGTGCTGCGCATTGCCTGCTCGGCCTGGCCGAGCCGGGCAAAGGCGTCGCGCGCCTCGTCGGCGTAGCGCTGGCCGGCATCGGTAAGGCTGAGGCTGCGCGTGGTCCGGCGCAACAATTGTGTGCCGAGCCGTGCCTCGAGCCGCGACACGGCCCGGCTCAGCACCGAAGGCGTGGTCGACAGCACGACCGCCGCCGCACTGAACGAACCGTGCTCGACGACGTTGAGAAACACCTCGACATCGGCCAGGTGATCGAACTTCCGCCCCATTTTGCTCCCTCAAGAACAAATCATTTGCCAGAATCGTAGTTTATCTATCTGTCGTGAAAAAATACAATAGCGCATCTTTAATTCGAAAGGACATCACATGGAATTGCTCGACAAGCTGAAATGGCGCTATGCCACCAAGGCAATGGACCCGACGCGCAAGGTGCCGCAGGACAAGCTCCACCGCATTATCGAAGCGGCGCGCCTGGCGCCGACGTCGTCCGGCCTGCAGCCGTATGAAATCCTGATCGTGAACAATCCGGCGTTGCGCGCCCAGATCCGCGAGGTCGCCTGGAACCAGGCGCAGGTGGTCGACGCCTCGCACCTGCTGGTGTTCGCCGCCTGGGACGACTACACGCCCGAGCGCATCAACCACATGTTCGACCTCACCAACGAGGTGCGCGGTTTCCGCAACGAAGGCTGGGAAGCCTACCGCCAGCAACTGCTATCGACCTACCCGGGCCGCGGCGCCCAGGTGAACTTCGAGCACGCCGCGCGCCAGGCCTACATCGGCTTCAGTGCGGCGATCGTCGCGGCCGCCTTCGAGGAAGTCGATTGCACGCCGATGGAAGGCTTCGATCCGGCCGCCGTCGACCGCATCCTGAACCTGGGCGAGCGCGGCCTGCGCAGCGCGGTCATGCTGCCGCTGGGCTACCGCAAGGCCGAGCAGGATTGGCTGGTCGACCTGCCGAAGGTGCGCCGCCCGCTCGGACAGTTCGTGAGCGAGATCGACTGATCGTCGTTCTGCCGGCAGTTCTGCCACCCCCGCTGGCCGGGATCGACGTCGCGCACGTGGCGCGCCATGATCTGATCTCCGGCAGCATCTCGAGCGCCAGCGCGCCCCGACATATCGTGGGCGCGCGGATTGCATTGGCCAACAGGTCGATGTCGAAGGCCTCCGGCGCTACCCGCGCCGAGCCGGCGACGTTGAGGTCCACCGCCGCGCTTCTCATGCTTTCAACATTCGTGGCTGATGGTCCGCCTCTGGCCAGTTGCGGACCTATCTGAACGTCTGCAACTGGCCGAAAGCAGACCTATTTTAGCGTCCGCTTACGACCCGAAGCGGACCTACCGGGAATCAACTTCTTCAGCGCGAAACAGTAGAGAGAGCCCCGTGCCCAGTCCGATGAAGAAGACGCTCCCGTATATGTAGAATCTGATCCAAGAAACGGAATTTTCCGAGTCCGTTAAGGCGGCCGCTGCGCATAGGAGCGCAGGCGCGATCACATCCCATTTCCCGATCCTCTGCAATCGCGTTTGCAGAGGAATGGATGGCCGGCTCAACAGCAACATTGACAACCCTACGATGGTAAGGACGGCAGCGAAAAACCGCTCTGCAGGAGGAGCGAAATATGCAGCAACCGCCGCCACAGCAGCGATCGCAACCGTAAACAGAAGCCGCTTTCCGAATTCAGAGATCATATTTGCGTAAGTAAGGTTCGCTTCTGGCCGGTTGCAGACGTTTGCAACGGCTCAGTGTACGCCCTTGTTGCTCTGATGATAAGGACAGGGTTTGTTAGGCGTTTTTAGCTTGGCGGCATTGCTTCCAGCGCGTGCGCCGCGGCCAGCACGCCATCCAGAACCTTGTCCGCTACCGCGGCTGAGAAGCCGTCCGGAAGCTCACTGCGGACCTTCTCGACGACGTCCGGCGTGCGGGCGATAAATTCCTGGAGCAGCAGCTCCGCGTTAGCGCCGTAGCCAACCTTTCTCGCGGTGCTGTTGAAGTGCCGTCGTTGGATGTCGCGCGCCAGGTAGTGCCGGTTCTTGCCGAGGAGGGCCATCGCCATTTTGACTTCGTATTCCGACCACTGGTTCGGGCCTGGGCCCATGACGGGATAGGCCGACATCACATCATAGATGGGCGTCAGCCTGAAGCGCCCCGTGCCGGCCAGCAGCTGGATACTGAAGTTCTTGGCGTGGCCGTCCGGCGCGCGCATCATCCAGAACAGCAGCTGCGACGCCATCAGCGTGCGCATGTCCTCTTTGGCCTGCTGCGACTGTTGGACCAGGGTGAAAATTTGCTTCAGGCCCGGGCCGCCTTCATTCTCGTACTTCACCAGAGGCGACACGCCGGTGGCCTGGCAAAAGTCTTCCTGGACGAGCCGGAACAGTTGCTGACCATTGGCCGCACGCACCCGGTCGAAGCGCTCGACGACGAGGACACGCTGCTTGCCGAAGGTAGCAATCTCGGCGTTCGCCGTCGGCAGGCCGAATTCCTTGAACAGTCGCAGGCAGAGCCACTCGTTGTCGACCGAGGTCGAGAAGTCAGCTTTGCGGCCGCCCACCAGCCCGATTGGAAGCTTGAAGATGTGCGTCGTCGGCGTGGCGCCGCGCGGCTTCATCCATTTGCCGTCCCACCACAGGAACGCGTCCTTCTCTTGCGCGCCGGCCAGAGAAATCCGGAAGTCGTCGTCTGGGTCCTGGGGACCGCCGCGGTGGTCTGGGCTCACCACGTCCAGGAGGTGGCGCTCGATGGCTTCGTCATCGACGACAGTGCCGGCCACGTGGTCAAGGCCCTCCGGCTGGGCGCCATCCGGCAGCAGCTGCAGGGCGCCTACGCAGTCCCGGCCGATGGCGGCCAGCAGGTCGAACGCGTCGATGGAGCCCGTCTTGAACCGGGCCGCAACCCGTTTGCGAATCGAATCGCTGTCGGGCAGCAGGCCGTCGAAGTAGTGGGCAACCCGGGCTCCCTTCAGCGGCTCATTGTGCAGGTTGAAGGGTAACGACAGCGAGATAGGGCGGCCGCGCGGAGAGGCGCACCAGCCGGCATCGTACTGCAGCTCCGAGTTTCCGGCGGCGTTGACCGTCCAGCGGCCGACATACTCGCCGTTGGCCCAGAGATTGAGGGTTTGGCTGTGCGAGCGACGTCCCATGATTACCACTCTGCCGAGCTGCTGGCCGCCGACGTGTCTCTCTCTCCGAGTTTGAGCTCCAGCTCTAGTGCCGAACACCAGCTGAGCAGCTGCTTAACGCTGATTTCCTCGGGGTGATTCTCGAGGTGCGAGAGGCGGTTCTGGCTGACCCCGACATAGACTGCCAGCGCAGCTTGCGTGATTTTGTGCCGTTTGCGCGTGGTCTTGAGGAGCTGACCGAGGTGAGACGCCGTAGAGAGCGTAAAGTAGCCGGGCGCGAAGGACATAGACGAATATCCGCTATTCAGATACGTTGATTTTATCCGAGTAACAGATAAAGTCAATATATCCGAATATCAGATAAATGGTATTTAGCCGATATTCAGATAAATAGCAACGCTGGGCCAAGCGGTCGAGCCAGCATAGCAAGTTGTCGAGCTGCAAAGTTGTCGGACTGTCGCTACCGGCAGGAATCCACCCGAAGCAGCCATTCGCCCGCACAGCTCAATCACCAGTTAGATCAATGTAGTTAGCCTCACGTATGCTCGGGACGACATTGCGCTCTCGAAAATCGGCAGGCACATCGACCGCGCTCCACGAGTGAATCGCCACGAGTTTTCTAGACACTCGCGAGCCGCTGGAAATACTGCTTTTCATATTCGACCGGCGACAAGTCATTGCTGAAGCTGTGCCGGCGCTTTGGATTGTAAAACATCTCGATGTAATCGAAGACATCCTGCCTTGCCTCTTCCCGGGTGCCGTAAGTCTTGCGTCGGATTCGTTCCCGTTTTAAGAGCTGGAAAAAGCTCTCGGCGACGGCGTTATCGTGGCAGTTCCCGCGTCGGCTCATGCTTTGCTGCAGATTGTGCTGGTCCAGGAAGTCGCGCCAGTCATAGCTGCTGAACTGACTGCCCTGATCGGAATGCACCATCACTGTATTCTTGGGCTGCCGCCTCCAGACGGCCATCAAGAGCGCATTCATCGCCAGCTCGCGATCGATTCGAGAACTCATCGACCAGCCAACCACCTGGCGCGAAAACAGGTCCAGTACGACAGCCAGATAGAGCCAGCCTTCGTAAGTGCGGATGTACGTAATGTCCGTCACCCAGACCCGATTCGGTTCCTGCACGTCGAACTGGCGCTGTAGATGGTTAGGTGCTACCAGCGAAGGGGCGCCGCCGCGTTTGTATTTCCGTTTGGCGTAGCCTGTTTGCGAACGAATCCCGGCCGACCTCATCAGACGGTGGACGCGATTGATACCGCATTGTTCACCGAGCTCGCGCAAATCGTCGCTGACTTTACGGTAACCGTACACGCTGCCGCTTTCCAGCCACGATTCCTTGATAGGAACCAGAAGGCGCTTGTCTTCCCTGGTGCGCTTACTTTCAGGGTTCAGGCGCCAGGCATAGAAGCCGCTCGGATGCACCTCGAGCACCTTGCACAGCCGGCGCACTGGAAATTGGTCCTGTAACTGAGCAATTAAGGTGTACCTTACCCGGACGTCTTGGCAAAGTACACCGCGGCCTTTTTCAATATGTCACGCTCCTCCGTGACGCGCTTGAGCTCGGCCTTCAGGCGCCGCATCTCCTCGGACTGGGCATCGACAGCCTTGCGCTCTGCCTCAGGCACGCCGTAACGCTTCGTCCAGGCGTACAGGCTATGGATACTTACCCCAAGTCGGGCCGCTACTTCGCTTGCTGGGTGACCGCCCTGCGCCACCTGCTTGGCCGCTGCAATCTTGAATTCCTCTGTGTACCGCTTACCGCTCATATCTTCTCCTTGTGCCCGACATTATGGCTCAGGAGTGTCTACGTTAGTCGTGGCGATTCACAGTCAAGAAGTAGCCCGACCCCGTGTACTCGTATTCTGCACTACCAGTGAAAGATGACAAACCATCCAACTGGTTTTTGTTGAGTGCCGAGTTCGCCAGCAACCGGATGACGTCAATTTCGAAGTCGCGTAGTGTGTGCATTGGGATTCCTGACGTACGTACTAGATCGCACGTTGATGCTTATCGACCGCTCCTGGCCGATTGCAGACCGCCTGTAGCGTCTGGTTCCGACCCGAAGCAGTCACTGAGTTTTCCGCTCGATAGCAGAATTTGCACAATTAGGTGGGATAAACCGCCGGCGCCCCTCGGCCTCATATTCCTCAAGGCTTTGCAGGCCAATAGCCAAACGTCGACGATTTACCAGCTGTCGATCATCGACCGGCTCAAGTACCAAATGGCAGCGATCCGTTTGCGAAAACTGGGTTCCATATTCTTGTGGACGACCCTCATTGGCAGCGATGCGGTCAGCAAGATAGGCAAGATCTTGCGGCGCCGCGATACCGGCTTTGACAGAGACTTCAAGAAGTCCTTTTGCGAGGCGTTGGAATGCAATGTCGCTGTCGGCATGCTGAGCCAACAACCACGCACTATGGCTGTCTTTGCTTGTTTTAGGCCAGCCGCAGGCTGTAACGATTTTTTTGAGCTGCGTCAGATTCTCATTATCGACAGTGCGCCATCGCTGTTGTAAAGCATCTCTCTGGGCAGCAGTCGTTTTGACGTCTTGCTCAAGCAAGTTCCACTCTTGTCGGACTTGTTGGTCCGCACTGGCCAGCTCGTTTAGACGGGCGCCAACACTCGTACAGTCGGTTTGCTGAGCCGCTGCGCTCAAGGAAAGAGCAAACAAGGCGCAAAAGACTAATTGTTTCTTCACCAACATCCTTCCACTATCCCTAAGTTGATGTCCGCTCTTGGCCGATTGCAGACATTGTGCAAGGCCCAGTCTACGCACTTTATTGCTCTTATGGCAAGTTCAACTTCCCTCAGCCGCCCTTGGTCCAGCCCGGATTCTGCGATAATGCCTGTCACTTTCGGCCACCCGGCCAGCTCCACTATTCATTCCCACTATGCAAAATACCCTGCTGCTCGTTGACGGCTCCAGTTACCTCTACCGCGCCTACCACGCGCTGCCCGACCTGCGCAGCCCCGACGGCTTCCCGACCGGGGCGATGCACGGCATGGTCAACATGCTGCGCCGCCTGCGCGCCGACTATCCGGCTGCCTACATCGCCTGCGTATTCGACGCCAAAGGCAAGACCTTCCGCGACGACATGTATCCCGAGTACAAGGCGACGCGCGCGTCGATGCCGGAAGACCTGGGCAAGCAGATCGGCCCGATCCACGAGGCGGTGCGCCACCTGGGCTGGCCGATCCTGATGGTCGAGGGCGTGGAGGCGGACGACGTGATCGGCACCCTGGCGGTGCAGGCCGCAGCGAAGGGCATGAACACCATCGTCTCGACCGGCGACAAGGACCTGGCCCAGCTGGTGAACGACAAGGTCACCCTGATCAACACGATGAGCAACGAGAAGCTCGACGAAGCCGGCGTGCTGGCCAAGTTCGGCGTGGCGCCGAACCGCATCATCGATTACCTGACCCTGATCGGCGACACCGTCGACAACGTGCCGGGCGTGAGCAAGTGCGGCCCGAAGACGGCCCTGAAATGGCTGACCCTGCATGGCTCGCTCGACGGCGTGATGGAAAACGCCCACAGCATTGGCGGCGCGGTCGGCGAGAACCTGCGCTCGGCGCTGGAGTGGCTGCCCAAGGGCCGCGAACTGATCACCGTCAAAACGGACTGCGACCTGGTGAACCACGTGGTGTCGATCGAGGAAAGCCTGGTCGGCCGGCCCGAAGACAAGGACGCGCTGCGGGAGTTCTTCCAGCGCTATGGCTTCAAGACCATGCTGCGCGAACTGTCGCAAGGTCCTGGCGTGGGCGCACCGGCGCTGAACTCCCCGGAAGGCGCGCAGGACACGCTGCCCGGCATGCCCATCATCAAGGGTGACTACGAACTGGTCACGACCTGGGAGCAGCTGGATAAATGGCTGGCCCTGGCCGACGCCGCCGAACTGACCTCGGTCGACACCGAGACCACCTCGCTCGACCCGATGACGGCGCAGATGGTGGGCATTTCGCTGTCGGTGGAAGCGGGCAAGGGCGCCTACATCCCGGTGGCGCACCGCTACGCCGGCGTGCCGGAGCAATTGCCGCGCGAAGAAGTGCTGGAGCGCATGCGCGGCTGGCTGGAGAATCCGGACAAGCCCAAGCTCGGCCAGAACCTGAAGTACGACATGCACATCTTTAACAACCATGGCGTGACGCTGAAAGGCATCGTGCACGACACGCTGCTGCAGTCCTACGTGTTCGAATCGCACAAGCCGCACGACATGGACACGATGGCGATGCGCCATCTCGGCTACACCACGATTCCCTTCGTGGACGTCTGCGGCAAGGGCGCCAACATGATCTGCTTCGACCAGGTCGAGCTGGAGCGCGCCAAGGAATACGCGGCCGAGGATTCCGACATCACGCTGCGCCTGCACCAGACCATGCTGCCGCACGTGGAAAAGGATGCGGGCCTGACCTTCATCTACAAGAACATCGAGCTGCCGACCCAGATCGTGCTGCAGAAGATCGAACGCAACGGCGTGCTGATCGACACCGCGAAGCTCGATGCGCAGTCGCGCGAGATCGGTGCGCGCCTCATGGAGCTGGAGCAGCAGGCGTATGAACTGGCCGGCGGCCAGTTCAACCTGGGTTCGCCCAAGCAGATCGGCGAGATCTTCTTCGGCAAACTGCAGCTCCCGGTGATCAAGAAGACCGCCACCGGCGCGCCCTCGACCGACGAAGAGGTGCTGCAGAAGCTGGCCGAGGACTTCCCGCTGCCGAAGGTCCTGCTCGAACACCGCGGCCTGGCCAAGCTGAAGTCGACCTATACCGACAAGCTCCCTAAAATGGTCAACCAGGACACCGGCCGCGTGCACACCAACTACGCGCAGGCCGTGGCGATCACCGGCCGCCTGGCCTCGAACGATCCGAACCTGCAGAACATCCCCGTGAGGACAAGCGAAGGCCGCCGCATCCGCGAAGCCTTCGTCGCGCCGCCGGGCAGCGTGATCGTCTCGGCCGACTACTCGCAGATCGAGCTGCGCATCATGGCCCACATCTCGGGCGACGAGGCGATGCTGAAGGCCTTCGCGGAAGGCGAGGACATCCACCGCGCCACCGCCGCCGAGATCTTCGGCATCGCGCCGGACGAGGTGCAGTCCGAGCAGCGCCGCTACGCCAAGGTCATCAACTTCGGCCTGATCTACGGCATGAGCGCCTTCGGCCTGGCCCAGAACCTGCAGATCGAACGCGCGGCGGCTGCCAACTACATCGAGCGCTACTTCGCGCGCTTCTCGGGCGTGAAGCAGTACATGGATGAGACGCGCATGGCGGCGAAAGCGCGCGGCTTTGTGGAGACCGTGTTCGGCCGCCGCTTGTGGCTGCCCGAGATCAATTCCGGCAACGGCCCGCGCCGCGCCGGCGCCGAACGCGCGGCGATCAACGCGCCGATGCAGGGCACCGCGGCCGACCTGATCAAGCTGGCGATGATCGCGGTGCAGGGCTGGCTCGAAGCCGAAAAGCTCGGCACGCGGATGGTCATGCAGGTGCACGACGAACTGGTGCTCGAAGTGCCGGAAGGCGAGCTGGAACTGGTCAAGCAGAAGCTGCCGGAACTGATGGCGGGCGTGGCCCAGCTGAAGGTGCCGCTGGTGGCCGAGACCGGCGTTGGCAGCAACTGGGAAGAAGCGCACTGACGCTTCTGCATCGGGGCAGGGCGGTTCGTTCGCGGCCGCCCGGCCTGTGCGTATCACCGCGTGGGCAGCGTGCGCGGTGCGGCAACTCATGTCGTTCGGTGGAGCTGCCCACCCTACGCTGGGCCGGCCGCGGACCGTAGGGTGGGCAGCTTCACCGCGAACGAAGCACAGCCGCACCGTCGGCGCTGCCCACGCGGCGATACGCGCCCCCGAACTACCCGCGCCCGCACTGCACCCATGAATACGCGCGCGTACAGCATGCGCCATCCGTTCATACCGCTGGTAAGATAGTCAACCTTACAACCAGCGACCGGAGGGATGCACATGAAGGATCTCGTACAAGACGGCGACAGCCTCGTTGCCAGCACGGCGTTCGAAGACGGCGTCGATCGCCGCGTGTTCTTGAAAGCGGCGGTCGGCAGCGGCTTCGCGGCCGCGACCCTGCCGGTCGTGGCGCAGTCGCTGATCCAGACCGACACCGCCGGCCTCTCCGCCGGCGACCACATCATCGTCATCGACGGCCAGGACGTGCCGGTCTACCGCGCCCAGCCCGAGGGCCGGACCAACCTGCCCGTGATCCTGGTGATCTCCGAGATCTTCGGCGTGCACGAACACATCAAGGACGTGGCGCGCCGCTTCGCCAAGGCCGGCTACCTGGCCATCGCGCCGGACCTGTTCGTGCGCCAGGGCGACGCCACCAAGGTCAGCAACATCGCCGACCTGATGAAGGACATCGTCTCGAAGACCCCGGATGCCCAGGTCATGTCCGACCTCGACACCGTCGTCACCTGGGCCAAGCAGCGCGGCGGCGACATCGAGCGGCTCGGCATCACCGGTTTCTGCTGGGGCGGCCGCATCACCTGGCTGTATGCTGCGCACAATCCGAAGGTCAAGGCCGGTGTGGCCTGGTACGGCCGCCTGACGGGCGACGCGACGCCGAACTCGCCCAAGCACCCGGTCGACGTGGCCCAGGGCCTGAAGGTGCCGGTGCTCGGCCTGTACGGCGCCAAGGACACCGGCATTCCGCTGGCCTCGGTCGAGCGCATGAAGGAGCAGCTCGGGAAGGGCAACAGCCGCTCGGAGTTCGTGGTCTACCCAAACTCCGGCCACGCCTTCCATGCGGACTACCGCCCGAGCTACAACGAAGCCGATGCGAAGGATGGCTGGAAGCGCGCGCTCAACTGGTTCGCGAAGCACGGCGTCGCCTGAGCCGAGCGTAAGCACGAGCGCCGCCGCACGTTTGGCAGCCGGGAAAGGTACAATGCCCGGCTTGCCAAGCGCAGCACGTCCAGAACAAGAGGCTTCAAATCGACCCGATCCTAATCTCCATCCTGCTGGCGACCCTCGTCGCCGGCGTCGTCAGCATCTCGGCCGCGGCATTATTCTCGTTCACGCTGCTCTCCAAAATGGTGGAGCGGCTGGTGAGCCTGTCCGTCGGCATCATGCTGTCGACGTCGCTGCTGCACGCGCTGCCCGAGGCCTTCGATTCCGGGGCGAGTCCGCAGAAGCTGTTTGCGACCCTGCTGGCCGGCCTGCTGACCTTCTTCCTGCTCGAGAAAGTGGCGCTGCTGCGCCACTCGCACCACCACGAGGGCGACGGCCACCACCATGCCCATGGCCATGACAAGCACGCGGCCGGCAAGTCGGGCTGGATGATCCTGATCGGCGACGGCATGCACAACTTCACCGACGGCATCCTGATCGCGGCGGCCTTCCTGGCCAACCCCGAGCTGGGCATCGTCACCGCGCTGGCGATCGTCGCGCACGAGATCCCGACCGAGATCGGCGACTTCATCGTGCTGCTCAACGCCGGCTTCTCGCGCCTGCGCGCCTACATCTTCAACCTGCTGTGCAGCCTGCTGGCGGTGGCGGGCGGCCTGCTCGGCTACTTCACCCTCGACCGCGCCAGCGGCCTGATTCCCTACGTGCTGGTGTTCGCCTCCTCGGGCTTCATCTACATCGCGGTGAGCGACCTGATGCCACAGATGCAGCGCCGCGCGACGGTCAAGGAATCGATCCCGCAGGTGCTGCTGATCTCCCTTGGCGTGATCATCGTCCTGTTCCTGACCGGACGCTGATGTTTCAGAGTGGGCCGCTCATATCGGCAAGGAGGCTGTCATGAAAAGCTATCGCTGGATACCGGAAGACGATCCGGGTATGGAGCACCTGGCGCTGCGCCAGGAAGACGACATGATCATCGCCCAGGGCGTGGTGATCGGCGGCCGCTTCGGCGCCGACTACGGCGCCAGCTATACCATTCGTTGCGACGCCGCCTGGCGCGTGCGCCATGCCCGCGTCGAGGTGGCCGGTGGAGGTGTGCTGGAATTGTTCGCCGACGGGCAGGGCGCCTGGCAGGGCGTTGACGGCGCGCCCATCGCGGAGCTGGCCGGCTGCATCGATATCGATCTCACCGCCAGCTGTTTCACGAACACCTTGCCGATCCGGCGCCTCGGCAAGGCGCTGGACGAACGCCAGGCAATCGATGTCGCCTATGTGCGTATTCCCGACCTGACGGTGGAAAAGGCGGAGCAGGCTTACAGCCGGCTTGGCGCGAACCGGTACCGCTACGAAGGCGTTGCGAACGGTTTCCAGGCCGAGCTGGAAGTCGATGAGGATGGGCTCGTGGTGCGTTATCCCGGCTTGTTCCGCCGCACCTGAATCCGGCGCGCCCGGTTTCCCGAATTGTTTGGTAGGGTGGGCACTTGTGCCCACGCGGTACGACGTTCGATTGGTCGAAACCTGTCCGTCGCTGCGCGGGTGCGGGTTGCAAGCGTACGACCGCCTGGGCTCGAGAGCCCACCCTACGGAGTATGACCTGTGATCGGGGGTGTAGGGTGGGGACTTGTCCCCACGCGGTACGACGCTCGATTAGTCGAAATCTGGCCGGTCGCTGCGCGGGGACGGTAGGGTTTGCAAGAATACGACCGCGTGGGCTCAAGAGCCCACCCTACGGAGTACGACCTGTGATCGGGGTTGTAGGGTGGGGACTTGTCCCCACGCGCTACGACGCTCGATTAGTCGAAATCTGGCCGGTCGCTGCGCGGGGAGGGTGGGGTATGCAAGAGTACGACCGCGTGGGCTCGAGAGCCCACCCTACGAACCCGTCGCCACCGGCCGCGCCGGATCGGCACTCCACTCGCTCCACGACCCCGGATACAGCGCCGCGCCCGGCATGCCCGCCACTTCCAGCGCCAGCAGGTTGTGGCAAGCCGTGACGCCCGACCCGCACTGCATGATCGCGTCCTGCGGGTCGCCAATCAGCGCCCCGAATTCCTCGCGCAGCTGCGCGGGCGCCTTGAAGCGGCCGTCGCCCTGCAGGTTGTCCTTGAAGAAGCGGTTCTTCGCGCCGGGGATGTGGCCGCCGACCGGGTCGACCGTCTCGTTCTCGCCGCGGAAGCGGTCGGCCGCGCGCGCGTCGACCACGGTGCGCTTCGCGCTCTCGATGTTCTCCAGCACCTCGGCCACCGTCACCGTCGGCACGAAGGGCGCGCGCGCCTCGATCGTGCCGCGCGGCCTGGCAACGACGTCGGTGACCACGGGCTGGCCCAGCGCCTGCCAGGCCGGCAGGCCGCCGTCGAGCACGGCCGAGGCTTCGTGGCCGAGCCAGCGCAGCAGCCACCACAGGCGCGCGGCATACATGCCGCCGTGGGCGTCGTAGGCCACCACCTGGGTGCGGTCGTTCACGCCCCAGGCCCGCAGGGTCTCGACCAGCGCCTCCTTGTCCGGCAGCGGGTGGCGGCCGCGGAACACGCCGTCCGCGCCGCGTTTGGCGCCCGATAGGTCGGTTTCCATGTCGGCGAACACGGCGCCCGGCAGGTGGCCGGCGGCATAGGCTTCGCGCCCGAAGGCGAGATTCACGAGGTCGTGCCGGCAGTCGACCACGACCCAGTCCGGGTGGTCGATGCTGGCGGCAAGGTCGGCGGCGGAGATCAGGGTCGTGTACATGGCGTCCT
Source organism: Massilia haematophila (assembly GCF_042647645.1). Taxonomy (NCBI): domain Bacteria; kingdom Pseudomonadati; phylum Pseudomonadota; class Betaproteobacteria; order Burkholderiales; family Oxalobacteraceae; genus Massilia; species Massilia haematophila. Next base: position 5,119,983 of record NZ_JBHRVV010000001.1, read on the forward strand.
CACAGTTCGCTGGCGATGGGGTCGGTCTTTTCGGTGACGGCGCCGCGCGCCGTGCTCCTCGTATTGTAGAACGTCGCCGCGATGCCCGATGCCAGGATCACACCGACGCCGAGCCAGACGTGCCAGTCGAAGCGGTCGCCCCAGAGCAGCAGGCCCCACAGGCTGGAGAACACGATGCCGGTGTACTGCAGGTTGGCCACCACCAGCACCTTGCCGACGCGGTAGGCGCGCGTCATCGCCATCTGCGCCATCAGGGCGGCGAAGCCGATCCCGAGCAGCAGCAGGCCGCCGTAGAGCGTATGGCCGTGGAAGGGGAAGCCGCTTTCCGCACCGTCGCCACCGATCACGCCCGCCATGCCGGCCAGGGCGGTCGTCAGCGAAAAATAGAACACCACGCGGTATTCGGGCTCGCCCATCTGGCCGAGTTTGCGCACCTGCATGTAGGCCATCGCCGAGATCACCGACGAGCACACGCCGGCCAGGCCGCCCAGCCACTGGTTCGATGCGATCGCCGGCTGCAGCACCAGGGTGACGCCGAAGAAGCTGGCGCCGACCGCCAGCACCAGCGGCCACTCGGCGTGCTTGGTTTTCGTCCACCAGCCGAGCAGGAACATCCAGGCCGCGATCCAGATCGGCGCCATGTAGTTCAGGGTCATGGCGGTGGCCAGCGGCAGTTTCGAGATGGCGAAGAACCACAGCCACAGCGAGGTGACGCCGACGGCGCTCCTCCACAGGTGGGCTTTCGGGAAGGGCGTGCGGAAGGTGCCGCCCTGCTGGCGCACGATGGCCAGCAGGATGACCGAGCCGATGAGGCCACGGTAGAAGAGGAGTTCGGAGGTGGTATAGAACTCGGAAGCCAGCTTCACGCCCGCGCCCATGGCGGCAAACGCGAAGCTGGCGAACAGCATCCAGAGTGAAGGCATCAAATTCCTGCGTTGTTACAGCGGACCGTTACAGCTCGATCTTGCTGCGATACCACTCGTGGAAGTGCTGCATCCCGTCTTCCATCGGCGACTGGTAGGGGCCCACCTCGTTGACGCCGCGGTCCAGCAAAATCTTGCGGCCGGCATCCATGCGCTGGGCGATTTCGTCGTCCTCGACGCAGGTTTCCATGTAGGCGGCGCGCTCGGCCTCGACCAGCTCGCGCTCGAACAGGGCGATCTCTTCCGGGTAGTAGAACTCGACCACGTTGCGCGTCTTCTGAGGACCCAGCGGTAACAGGGTCGACACGACCAGCACGTTCGGATACCACTCGACCATGATGTTCGGGTAGAGCGTGAGCCAGATCGCGCCGTGCTTCGGCTCCTTGCCGCCGTTGAACTTCAGGACCGCTTCCTGCCACTTTTTATAAGCGGGCGAGCCGGCCTTCTGCAGGCCGCGGTTCACGCCGACGGTCTGCACGCTGTAGTCGCGGCCGAATTCCCACTTCAGGTCGTCGCAGGTGACGAAGTTGCCCAGGCCTGGATGGAAGGGCTCGACGTGGTAGTCCTCGAGGTAGACCTCGATGAAGGTCTTCCAGTTGTAGTCGCAGTCGTGGATCTCGACGTGGTCGAACAGGTAGCCCGAGAAATCCAGGTCCTTGGTGACCGAGAGTTCCTTGAGCTTTTCCATGACGTTGTAGCCGTTCTGCTCGAACAGCAGGCCGTTCCAGCTTTGCAGCGGCGACTTCGACAGGTTCAGGCAGGGCGTTTCCGCAAAATGCGGCGCGCCGATCAGTTCGCCCTTCAGGTCGTAGGTCCAGCGGTGCAGCGGGCAGACGATGTTCTTGGCGTTGCCGCGGCCATTGAACATCAGCGCCTGGCGGTGACGGCAGACGTTGGACAGCACCTCGATGCCATTGGCATTGCGCACCAGCATGCGGCCTTCGTTTTCCGATGCCAGCGTGGCAAAGTCGCCCACCTCCGGCACCATCAGCTCATGACCGACGTAGCGTGGCCCCTTCTGGAACAATTGCTGGATCTCACGCTGCAGCAGCGCATTGTCAAAATAAACATTTACCGGAAGCTGAGCGCACGAGCGCGCCAGCTTGGCGTGGGTAGCCAGATCGGACATCCCAACCCCCCTTTTATAAAAGCACCGAGCCGAGGGACCTCGAAAATCGCTTTTCGAGGACCCCAAAGAAGAGAAAGAATCCAAAGACCAGTATTTTGGATTTGGAAATACGGTATTTCGGACAGAACCGGAGATTATACCGTGTAACGAGCTCTACAGTCTCGGACCGGCGCGCGGCTGTGGCGCACAGAGGCAAAGAAATTGCCGGAATGGCATGGTTTTCATGGCGTTGAAGGCGCTTGCGCTAAAATATGAGCTTCCTGTCAAGATACTCAGCATCTGCGCGACCACCCCAAGGGTAAGGATTGTTCTAAAATACGCGATTAGACTCCCCCATGGCGCACAGGTTGCGTCATTCTCTGGGGTCGCTGCCCCAACACAACAAGTAACTATGGCAAACAATTCAAACGCGCAAGCGACTGCGCCGGCGTCCTTCGAGGCGGCCATGGCCGAACTGGCCCAGCTCGTCTCCCAGATGGAGGCGGGCCAACTGCCGCTGGAAGCCTCGGTCGCCGCCTATGCGCGCGGTTCCGAGCTGGTGAAGTATTGCGCCGCCCAGCTCGACAAAGTCGAGTCCCAGGTGAAAGTACTCGAAGGCGACATGCTCAAGCCCTTCAGCGCCGACGGCGCGGGCGAGGGCGGCCAATGAGCGCCGTGTCCTCCGTTTCATTTAGCGACTGGATGGCGGGCGTCCAGGCCGAGGTCGAAACCGCGCTGTCCGACTTCCTGCCGGCCGCCGGCGCGGAACCTGCCAAGCTGCACGACGCCATGCGCTACACGACGCTGGGCGGCGGCAAGCGCGTGCGTCCGCTGCTGGTGTACGCCAGCGGCGACCTGTTCGGGGCCGACCCGGCTGCGCTGGCGCGCGCCGCCTGCGCGCTCGAGATGATCCACGTGTATTCGCTGGTGCACGACGACATGCCCTGCATGGACGACGACGCCCTGCGCCGCGGCAAGCCGACCGTGCACGTGGCCTATGACGAAGCCACCGCGCTGCTGGTCGGCGACACGCTGCAGGCGCGCGCCTTCGAAACCCTGGCCGGCGCCGACACGCTGCCGCCGGCAAGGCTGGTCGGCATGCTGCGCCTGCTGGCCGAGGCGGCCGGCTCAAGCGGCATGTGCGGCGGCCAGGCCATCGACCTCGACAGCGTGGGCCTGGCACTCAACCTGGAGCAGCTCGAGCGCATGCACCAGCTCAAGACCGGCGCGCTGCTGCGCGCCTCGGTCCTGCTGGGCGCGCTGTGCGGCAAGGACCTGAACGCCGACGAACTCGGCGCCCTGCAAGCCTACTCGAAGGCGGTGGGGCTGGCCTTCCAGGTCGTCGACGACATCCTGGACGCCACCGCGGATTCGGCCACGCTCGGCAAGACGGCCGGCAAGGATGCCGCCGACAACAAGCCGACCTATGTGTCGATCCTCGGCCTGGCGCCTTCGCAGGCGCTGGCCGAACAATTGCGGCGCGAGGCGCACGATGCGCTGGCGCCATTTGGAGAACAAGCACTGCGGCTGCGCGAACTCGCGGACCTGATCGTGCAGCGGAAGGCCTAAATGAACCTGTTAGACAACATCAATGACCCGTCCGACCTGCGCAAGCTGCCGCGCACCCAGCTCACGCCGCTCGCGCACGAATTGCGCCAGTACCTGCTCGAGTCGGTCGCCAAGACGGGCGGACACCTGTCCTCGAACCTCGGCACCGTCGAGCTGACCATCGCGCTGCACTACGTGTTCGACACCCCGCACGACCGCATCGTGTGGGACGTCGGCCACCAGACCTATTCGCACAAGATCCTGACCGGCCGCCGCGAGCGCATGCCGACCCTGCGCCAGCTGAACGGCCTGTCGGGCTTCCCGAAGCGCGACGAAAGCATCTACGACACCTTCGGCACCGCCCACTCGTCGACCTCGATCTCGGCCGCCCTGGGCATGGCCGCGGCCGCCAAGCTGAAGGGCGAGCACCGCCACGCGATCGCCGTCATCGGCGACGGCTCGATGACCGCGGGCATGGCCTTCGAGGCCCTGAACAATGCCGGCGTCGAGGAAGACTGCAACCTGCTGGTGATCCTGAACGACAACGACATGTCGATCTCGCCGCCGGTGGGCGCCCTGAACCGCTACCTGGCGCGTTTGATGAGCGGCCAGTTCTACGCCGCGGCGAAGAACGTCGGCAAGACCGTGCTGCCGGCTCCCCTGCGCGAGCTGGCCAGCCGCCTGGAAGAACACGCGAAGGGCATGGTGGTCCCGGCCACGATGTTCGAGGAATTCGGCTTCAACTACATCGGCCCGATCGACGGCCATGACCTCGACTCGCTGATCCCGACGCTGGAAAACATCAAGAAGCTCAAGGGTCCGCAATTCCTGCACGTGGTGACCAAGAAGGGCCAGGGCTACAAGCTGGCCGAGGCCGAGCCGATCCTGTACCACGGCACCGGCAAGTTCAATCCGCTCGAAGGCATCAAGCCGGCGACCGCGCCGGCCAAGATCACCTACACCGAGGTGTTCGGCAACTGGCTGTGCGACATGGCGGCCGTCGACAGCCGCCTGGTCGGCATCACGCCGGCGATGCGCGAGGGCTCGGGCATGGTGCGCTTCCACGCCCAGTACCCGGAGCGCTATTTCGACGTCGGCATCGCCGAGCAGCACTCGGTGACCTTCGGCGCGGGCCTGGCGACCGAGGGCATGAAGCCGGTGGTGGCGATCTACTCTACTTTTCTCCAGCGCGCCTACGACCAGCTGATCCACGACGTGGCGCTGCAGAACCTGGACGTGACCTTCGCGCTGGACCGGGCCGGCCTGGTCGGCGCCGATGGCGCGACCCACGCCGGCAACTACGACCTGGCCTACCTGCGCTGCATCCCGAACATGGTCGTCATGGCCGCGTCCGACGAGAACGAGTGCCGGCAGATGCTGACCACGGCCTACCACTACCCGGGCCCGGCCGCAGTGCGCTATCCGCGCGGCGCCGGCGTCGGCGCCGCGATTTCTGAGGAGCTGACCAGCATCGAGATCGGCAAGGGCGAGATCAAGCGCCAGGGCGAGAAGGTCGCGATCCTGGCCTTCGGCTCGATGGTCGCTCCGAGCCTCGGTGCCGGTGCCGACCTGAACGCCACGGTCGCCAACATGCGCTTCGTGAAGCCGCTCGACGTCGAGCTGGTCAAGCAGCTGGCCGCCGAGCACGACTACCTGGTGACGGTGGAAGAGGGCGCCATGATGGGCGGCGCCGGCGCGGCCGTGGCCGAAGCGATGGCGGCAGCCGGCATCGTCAAGCCGCTGCTGATCCTCGGCCTGCCCGACAAGTTCATCGACCAGGGCGACCCGGCGGCGCTGCTGGCGTCGGTCGGCCTGGATGCGAAAGGCATCGCGGCCTCGATCCGCACGCGCTTCGGCATCGCGGACGAACCGCGGCTGGCGGTGGTCAAGAACTGAGCTGTTCGAGCTCCATAAGAAGCGGCGCCTCGTGCGCCGCTTTTTTTTTCGTCCATGGTGCGGTATGCAGCGGTGTGATCGCGTGGGTTCAAGAACCCACCCTACCAAACCGAAGTTACGTACTTCGGCAAGGGCGTAGGGTGGGTTCTTGAACCCACGCGGTATGGCACGCACGCATATCGCGACCTCTCAACTCTGCCAGCTGTGTTCCGCCTGTCTTTACAGGTAACTTTGCCGGAAACGCAACAAGAAGCCCACCCGAATTTCGCCGTCAGGAGAAATGCCGGCAGCCGCACGAGACGACGGCCGCCGCGTGTCGTACATCGTCTTCGACCAAGAGGAGAGATTGCATTGAAAAACAAGATCGGCCTGTTCCTGTTCGCCCTCGGCCTGAGTGCGTCCTATGCCTATGCGGGTGACGACTATATCGCCTGCTTCGAAAGCTGCTTCGCCAGGTACGACGCCTGCGTGGCGGGCGGCTACGGCGAGAACTTCTGCGGCTACCACCAGAGCCGCTGCCTGGCGATGTGCGACGGCTGGGACGGCAACGGCGACATTCCTTGACCGGACAGCAGTCCACTGTGCGGCGGCCGTACCGGACGGCGGCCGCCGCGCCTGTGCCAGCGTCCTTGACCACGAAGGGAGACTGCTTTGAAAAAGAAGATCGGCCTGTTCCTGTTCGCACTCGGCCTGAGTGCTTCCTATGCCTACGCCGAGGATGACACCGCGTGCATCATGGATTGCCACGCGAAGTACGTCGACTGCATGTCGCGCGGCTACTTCACCCCCAACTACTGCCAGGGCCGCATGAGCACCTGCTCGGCGATGTGCGACGGCTCGTACGGCGGCACCGGTCCGATTCCGTGACCGGCGATACGCCGCTGCCATCCCTGCGCAAGAAAAAGCCGGCGGCCGTACCAGACGGCGGCCGTCGTGCGCAGCACGCGTCTTGATCGACAAAAGGAGATTCGCATTGAAAACCAAGTTCCGCCTGTTTCTGTTTGCACTCGGCCTGAGCGCTTCCTATGCCTATGCCGCCGGTGACTATAACGCCTGCGTCGCGGATTGCCAGGCGACCTACGAGGCCTGCATGGAAAGCGGCCAATACCGGCCCAGCTACTGCGTGCCCCGCCTGAACTCTTGCGTGGCATGGTGCGACAGCTGGGATGGCGAGGGCCCGATTCCCTGACGACAGGGCGTCACGCGGACGGCGCGGCCGCTGAACCGCGGTCGCCGCCCATGCTGCAAGGTGGGCGCCACGCCCACCTTACGAAAACAGGTTTTCCGCCCGCTGGAACAGGATCCAGGACGTGGCGATGATCTTGTCCCCGCTCACCGGCACATGTCCCTTGTGCGTATGCGTGAAGCCGGCCGGCGCCACGATCAGGCGGCCCTTGCGCGCGTCGATCTTGCGGCCCTGGTAGAGGAATTCGGTCTCGCCGCCTTGCTCCACGTCGTTGAGATAAAACTGGAACAGCAGCACCCGGTGCAGCGACTCGCAGCTGGCGTTCTGCGGATAGATCTCGGAATGCCAGTGGTGGTAGCCGCCGCTGCCGCGCAGGTACTTCTGCAGGTTGATGGGGCCGCAGCGGTACAGCGCCTGCAGCAGGGGCTCGATGCGCGCCGCGGCGAGCTCGTCGAAATTCTCCAGCGTCAGCGGCGTCGGCGCGCCGGTCGTGGGGTGCGCCAGGGTCGGCGCCAGCGATCCGGTGACGAGGGCGCGGTAGCGGTCGATGTAGTCGCACAGGTGGCGCGCGACGGCGCGCGTCAGGAGCGCGTTGACGTCGTCCCACTCGCGATGCTGGGCGATGGTCAGGTCGTAGCTGTCCTTCTTCGTCACGTCCACGCCCTGGCCGGTGCGCCCGCGCACCACCTTGTCGCTGGCGTCGAAGCGCGCGGCGATGGCGTCGCATTGCTGGGGCGTCAGCGCGCCGTCGTAAATGCCGATGAAGTCGTCCAAGCCAGTTCCTTTGCGTCGAGTCGATCATGCCTTTTCAAGTGTAACCCGGCGCATCACTGGTGATATCGCGCACGGGTGCACAGCCAGACCGCGCCCGCCGTCACCAGGAAGCCCGCCAGCGCCAATGGGTCCAGGGTCTCGCCCAGCACCGCGAAGGCCATCAGCGCGGTGGCGCCGGGAATCAGGTAGAACAGGCTGGCCACCTTGCTCGCTTCGCCCTTGCGCATCAGGACGAACAGCAGGCTGGTCGCGCCGATCGAATTCACCACCGCCAGCCAGCCCGTGGCGAACAGCATGGTCGGCGTCCACTGCACCGCGAAACCCTCGAGGCCGAGCGACAGCGGCAGCGCCACCAGCGTGGCTACCGCCAGCTGGATGAAGCCGCCGGTGCGCAGGTCCATCCCGGCGCAGTATTTCTTCTGGTAGAGCGTGCCGAGCGTGACGCCAACCAGCGCCACCACGGCGGCGGCGTAGGCGCCCGGTCCCGCGCCGCCGGCCGCCTCCAGCTTGTGCCAGACCACCAGCAGCACGCCGAGCAGGCCGCCCGCCATCCCCAGCCACTGGCGCGCACCCGGCCGTTCGCCCAGCAGCAGCGCCGCCCCCAGCGCCGTACAAATCGGCATGGTGCCGACGATCAGCGCCGATTCGCCGGCCGACACGCCCAGCTTCAAGGCCGTGTACAGGCCGGCGAACTGCAGCGCCTGGATCAGGAGGCCGACCATCACCAGGTGCCCGAACTGGCGGCGATTCGCCGGCCAGGGCGCGCGCGCGGCCAGCGCCACCAGCAGCAGTACCAGCGCGCCCAGCCCGAAGCGCAGGCTCAGGAGCGTGAAGGGCGCGGCATAGGGCACGGCCAGCTTGCCGACCACATAGCCCGAACTCCACATCGCAATGAACAGCAGGGGCAGGGCGAGGCTGGCCAGGCCGGCAGCCGCGGGGATCGAGAGCCTGATCGTTGTCATCGTTTTCTCCAGTAGGGTGAGGCATCGAGCTTAAGCTGGATACTATTACGATACAATCCTGTCAACGAAAAACACATTGTTTCCAAGGGCGATACGATGGCCACGATGGAACCGCGCGACTTTTCCGATATCTGGGCCTTTGTCCGGGTCGTCGAGACCGGCTCGTTTTCCGAGGCGGCGCGCCGCATGGGCACCACCAAGGCCAACATCAGCAAGCAGGTGGCGCGCCTGGAAAAAGCGCTGCACGCCAAGCTCCTGAACCGCTCGACCCGCAAGCTCGGCCTGACCGAGGCCGGCAGCGCGATCTTCCAGCACGGGTTGCGCATGATCGAGGAGGCAAAGGCGCTCGAAGCGACCGCCGCCGGCCTGCAGGCGGGACCGGGCGGCACGCTGCGCGTGAGCGCCTCGGTGGCCTTCGGGACCAGCTGCCTGGCCGGACTGCTGCCGGTGTTCATGGAGCGCTATCCGGACATCCGCGTCGTGCTGAGCATGACCGACCGCTACGTCGACCTGGTCGAGGAAGGCATCGACGTCGCGCTGCGCCTGGCGCCGCGCATCGATACGGCGAGCCTGGTCGCGCGGCCGATCGCACCGATCCGCTACGTGCTGGCCGCCGCGCCCGCCTACCTCGACAAGCACGGCACGCCAACGCGCGTCGAGGACTTGCAGGCGCACCGCTGCCTCGGCTTCGGCAACGGCGGCGCGCCGCTCACCTGGGAGTTCGAGGGTGCCGGCGGCAAGGCGAGCGTCGGGCTCGACACGGCGCTGGCGGCCAACAGCAGCCTGGCCCTGAATGCCGCCATGCTGGGCGGCGCCGGCATCGCGCTGCTGCCGGCCTATGTGGTGGACGAGGACCTGCGCCGCGGCGCGGCCGTGCAGGTGCTGCCGGCACTGAGGCCGACAGGCTTTTCCGGCGACCGGGTGTATGCGGTCTACCTCGAGAACCGCTTCCTGCCGCCGAAGGTGAGGGTGTTCATCGATTACCTGCTCGAGACCATCGGGCCGCAGCAGCCGCCGCAGCAGGGCTGAGCGGCCGGCAACCGCCGGCGGCATGCGCCGGCAACGGCGTCCTCAGACAGCGAGGAAGCCGCCGTCCACGAAGAGTTCGTCGCCCGCAACGAAGCTGCTCTCCTCCGACGCGAGGAACAGGACCGCGCGTGCGACCTCGTCCGGGTCCCCGATGCGGCCGAAGGGCGTCATTTGCTTCAATCCGTCTTCAGCGCCTGGATTGGCATGCAGGTAGCTGCGCATTGCCGGAGTCAGGATCATGCCGGGAGAAACCACGTTCACGCGGATCCCTCGGTCCTTCAGGTCGGTGGTCCAGGTGCGTGCGAGCGAACGGATGGCCGCCTTGGTGGCGCTGTACATCGACAGGGCGGGAAAACCCTTGCTGCCCGCACCGGATCCGGCAAGGACGATACTGCCGCCAGCCTGCATGAGCGGCAAGGCCTTTTGCACGGTGAACACCGTGCCTTTGACATTCGTGTCGAACAGACGATCGATGTGCCCTGCCTCGATCCGGCCCAGGGGCGCCGACTCGGAAATGCCCGCATTGGCGAACACGACGTCGAGACGCCCATGGTCGTTCCCGATGCGTTGGTAGAGCCGATCAAGGTCTTGTTCGCTGCATACATTGCCCTGGATGCCGACCGCGCCGTGGCCGATCTCCGCGGCCGCCTCGTCCAGGCGGCCTTGCCGGCGCCCGGTGACATACACGTGCGCGCCTTCGGATGCGAAACGCTTTGCTGCGGCCAGGCCGATCCCATCGCTGCCGCCGGTAATGGCAACGACCTTGTTCTGGAATCTCGTCATCATGCGTCCTTTCGATATTAAGAACCTATCCCGGTAGGGAGTGAGTCGTTGCTGACGCGCCTGCCAAGCGGGTGCTGCGTTGCTCGTCGTTGCATGGCTCGCCATGCGGCCTTCTCGCGCCTTGCCCGCGCTTGCCATGCATCGCCGACGCGCATGTCGCCATCAACTTCCTCCTCCCTACTGGGATAGGTTCTAAGTGGAGGATTGCTCCACTTATAATATGGAGGTATCCTCCGTTTAGCAAGCAGATAGTGAAAGCGCATGATGGAAAAAGACACGCCACTTCGGGCCGATGCCCGGCAAAATCGCGAGCGCATTCTGGCGGCTGCCGAAGAAGTGTTCAAGGAGCAGGGGAGCGGGGCTTCGCTGGAAGCTGTCGCCAAACGCGCCGGCGTCGGCATCGGTACCCTTTATCGACGCTTCGCCACACGCGACGCTTTGCTGGCCGCGACCTACAGCGACCGGCTCCTGGCGTTTGCGCAGACCTGCCGTGAAGAAGCGGCGGCGCTCGATCATGGCAGTGCGCTACGCGCTTATGTCGAAGGGCTGGTCGTGCACATCAACGTCTACCGCGGGCTGGCGGCGTCGATCGGCATGGTGCTCCAGAGCGGCACGCCGGGCTGCGCGGCAATCGGCGAGGTGGGCGCAGCACTGCTTGCGCAAGCGCAGGCCAGCGGTGTCGTGCGCGCCGAGGTCTCGTTCGACGACCTCGTCTACCTGATCACCGCGGTGGCGCTGGCCGTCGAGAACGAAGGCGGATCGCCGTCGCGCATCGCACAACGCGTCGGCCTGTTTTTCGATGGCGTGTACAGCAGGTAGCCTGGCACGTCCCCCTACCGAACCTGCCTCATCCACGATCCTTGATATAGTTTTACTAATTTATCGGAGATCGATCATGGAGGAAGCTGTGAAAAACGTGGATGTGAAAGTCACCGTGGATGTGCGCGTCGATCCGCTCGGCGTCGCCGTGTTCTTTGCGTCGGTTGCTGCGACGCTGTTCTTCCTCAAGAAGAACGTCAAGAGCGTGCCGCAGACCTCGGCGTCATAAAGCGCGTCAATCCCGGAGGAGGCAAGCGGCCGGCAGCTCAGCGCAGACTGCCTTCCTCCACCATCGTCTCCTTGGCCACCTCGGCCACCTGCCTGTCGTCCTCGGTCAGCCGCACCGTCTTCCAGCTGCCGCGCGCAAACCACGCCACCGACACCAGCGCCACTGCGACGTTCGTCACCGGGAACGACCACCACAGTCCATCCGGTCCCAACGCAGTGTGCTTCGCCAGCACGTAGGCAAGCGGGAACTGGATCATCCATCGCGATGATCATCGCGCTCAGCATGTTGCCCGACGCGCGGAAGGCCGACACGATGCACAGCTGGATGCCGATCCCGCCCCAGGCCAGGCACATGATGCGGATGAAGTGGGCGCCGCCGGCGATCACCGCCGGGTCGTCCGGAATGAAGAAGCGCACCAGCCACGGCGCGCACAGCCAGGCGGCGCCGCCCAGCAGCGTCAGCAGGACGAAGCTGGCGCAGGTGCCGAGCCAGGTGATGCGCTCGGCACGCGCCGTATTCCCGGCGCCGATGTTCTGGCCGACCAGGGTCGCCACCGCCATCGCGATGCCCATCACCGGAATCGTGATCACCTGCAGGATGTTCGAACCGACGCCATACGTCGCTATCGCCAGCGTGCCGAAGCTGGCCACCAGGAAGGACATCACCATCAGGCCCAGCGCGCGCGTCGACAGCTCCACCGAACCGGGAAGGCCGAGGAAGAAGGCGCGTTTCAGGTATGCCGGATCGGGCCTGAACCCGCGCCACGCCAGGGCAATGCCATGCCGCCCACGCAGGAATACCAGCATGCCGAGGCCAGCGGCGAGGGCCTGCGTGACCAGGGTGGCGTAGGCCGCGCCCATCACGCCCTGGCCGGGGATCGGCCCCCAGCCGAAGATGAACAGCGGATCGAGCACGAAGTTCAGCAGCACCGTGCCGGCGACGATCATCAGCGGGATGCGGGTCTGGCCGACGCCGCGCATCAATGCCTGGAACATCGCGTACATGAAGACGAACAGGATGCCGACGAACGACACGCGCAGGAAACCCAGCGCGCCGCTGTAGACATCCGGCGCCACGCCGAGCAGATGCAGCAGGGTGGGTGCGAGCACGAAGCCGATCGCCCCGAACACGATCGAGGTGATCACGACCATCAGCATGGTCTGCGCCGCCACGTGGTTGACCATGTCCTGGCGCCCGGCGCCGATGTATTGGGCGGCCATGGTGGCGCCGGCCATCGCCAGGCCGGAGCCGAGCGCGATCACCAGGAAGGTGACGGGGAAGCTGACCGAAATCGCCGCCACCGCCGATGCGCCCAGGCGCCCGACCCAGAAGGCATCGGTCAGCTGGTAGCCGGTCTGCAGCAGGTTGGCGAGCATGATCGGGATCGCCAGCGTGACGAGGGCGCGCGGAATCGAGCCTTCGAGGAAGAGGGTCTTGCGGTCGGTTTTCATGACATCATGCTAAGAGCCTATCCCAGTAGCCAGGAGTCGCTCCTGACGCGCGTGGCAAGCATGGGCGGCGTTGCTCGTCGTTGCGTGACCCGCCACGCGGCCTCCTCGCGCCTTGCCCAAGCCTGCCATGCATCGTCATGAGCTTCCCCCTGTCTGCTGGGATAGACTCTAAGCCAACGCGGCCCGGCATGATGTACGGTAGCGCCCTCAACCTTGACGATGCTCCGGCACGTGGATCGAGCGCGCCAGCAGGTGTCCGGCCAGCCAGCCGCCGACCAGGCCGCCGATGTGGGCCGCGTTGTCGGTGTGCGGATAGATGAAGCCCATCCATAGGCTGAACAGCAGGAAGGGCAGCAGCGAGGCGCGCAGTTCCTTCACCACCGTCGGCGGCACGCCGCTGTTCTCGCGGCCGAGGAAGGCCAGCAGGCCGCCGATGATGCCGAAGATCGCGCCCGAGGCGCCGACGCTGTTCACCTGCGGGTTCCACAGCACGCTGGCGATGCTGCCGGCCAGGCCCGACAGCAGGTACAGGCCGGCGAAGCGCACGCTGCCGAAGATGCGCTCGGTCAGGCGCCCGACCTGCCACAGCGCCAGCATGTTGAAGCCCAGGTGCAGGATGCCGCCGTGCAGGAACATCGCGGTGAACAGGCGCCACCATTCGCCGCGCAAGGTGCGCCGGCCGAAGTTCGACCCCCATTCCACCAGCTGCTGCGCCTCCATGATCGAGGCCACGTTCGGCCGGATCTCGAACAACTGGCGCAGCGGGCCCTCCAGCGCGGCCTGGTAGCGCTGGCGCGCCAGCCACATCAGGAAGAAGATGCCGATGTTCGCGACCAGCAGCCCCCAGATCACCGGCGTCGACGGCGTCCAGTAGTCGATCCGGTCGTGGAAGACCTCGTTCTCGGCATGGGCCTGGGCAAAGGAGGCGGTCTGGCGCTTCGGCAGCAGGGCGACGATGCGGTCGGCAGTGGCGGCGTCCAGCACGCTGAACCCGACCGTCAGGTCTTCCTTTACGCCGAGCACGTCGAACCAGACGTCGCTGCCGCTGGCATAGGCGTTGACGATGTCGACCATGCGCAGGCGCTGTTCCTGGCGCTGCGGCAGCCGGAACGAGCGGTGGCGGCTGCCGCGCACGGTGACGAAGTCGGCGCCGATCTCGATCGTGCCTTTGCCGCGGAACTGGAAGGGATTGCTCGGCCAGTTGGACCCGGCCATGTAGAAACGAACCGCGAAAACGTGGGGACCCGCCATGCAGCAATCCTTAGCCGCGCTTGCGTTCGTGGTTCCACAGCACGTCGCTGCCGCCGGCAAAGCGGTTCAGCACGCGCGCCAGCACGAACATCAGGTCCGACAGGCGGTTCACGTACTGGCGCGGCTGCGGATTGATCGTGTCTTCCTTGGAGAGCGCGACGATGGCGCGTTCGGCGCGCCGGCACACGGTGCGGCAGACGTGGGCGGTGGAGGCGGCGCGCGAACCGGCCGGCAGGATGAACTCCTTCAGGATCGGCAGGTCGGCGTTGTACTTCTCGAGCAGGCCGTCCAGGCGCGCCACGTGTTCGTCCTTGATCATCTGGTAGCCGGGGATGCACAGCTCGCCGCCCAGGTCGAACAGGTCATGCTGGATCGAGACCAGTTCCTCGCGCATCTCGAGCGGCATGTCCTCGCACAGCAGCAGGCCCACGAAGGAATTGAGCTCGTCGACCTCGCCCAGCGCATGGATGCGCGCACTGTCCTTGCCGGTGCGGCTGCCGTCGCCGAGGCCGGTGCTGCCGTCGTCGCCGGTGCGTGTGGCGATTTTTGAAAGTCGATTGCCCATGATTATGTCCAGCCTATAAAAAAAGATAGCCCGAGGATACGACAAAACGATGTAATTGTGCTTACAATCGCAGGATGAGCGCCTCCCTCCAAGTTCCTGTCGAGCGCCGGCAGCAGGTCGCCGCCGCCCTGCGCGCGAAACTGCCGGACCGCGTGGTCCTGCACGACCCCGAAGATACCCGCCCCTACGAATGCGACGGCCTGGCGGCCTACCGCCAGTTGCCGATGATCGTCACGCTGCCGTCGAACGAGGCCGAAGTGCTGGCCATCCTGGACGTCTGCCGCGAACTGCAGGTGCCGATCGTGCCGCGCGGCGCCGGCACCGGCCTGTCGGGCGGCGCGCTGCCGATTCACGACGGCGTGGTGATCTCGACCGCGCGCCTGAACCGCATCGTCAAGGTCGATGCGTACTCGCGCACCGCGGTCGTGCAGCCGGGCGTGCGCAATCTCGCGATCTCCGAAGCGGCGGCGCAATACGGGCTGTACTACGCGCCCGATCCGTCCTCGCAGATCGCCTGCACCATCGGCGGCAACGTGGCCGAGAATTCCGGCGGCGTGCATTGCTTGAAATACGGCCTGACCGTGCACAACGTGCTGCGCGTACGCGTGGCCACCATCGACGGCGAGATCGTCGAACTCGGCGGCGAGGCCCTGGACGCGCCGGGCCTGGATTTGCTGGCCGTCTTCATCGGTTCCGAAGGCATGCTCGGGATCGTCCTCGAAGTCACGGTGAAACTGGTGCCGAAGCCGGCCGTGGCCCAGGTCATCATGGCGTCCTTCGGCGACGTCGTCACCGGCGGCAACGCGGTGGCGAGCGTGATCGCGGCCGGCATCATTCCCGCCGGCCTGGAAATGATGGACCGCACCTCCTCGCGCATGGTCGAGCCGTTCGTCCGCGCCGGCTACGATACCGACGCCGCCGCCATCCTCCTGTGCGAGGCCGACGGCACCGCGCTCGAAGTGGCCGAGGAGATCGGCCGCATGTCCGAAGTGCTGCAGGCGGCCGGCGCCAGCGCCATCGCGGTGTCGCAGAACGAGGCCGAGCGCCTGCGCTTCTGGTCCGGGCGCAAGAACGCCTTCCCGGCCGCGGGCCGCATCTCGCCCGACTACTATTGCATGGACGGCACCATTCCGCGCAAGCACCTGGCCCATGTGCTGACCAGCATCGAGCAGATGGAGACCACCTACGGCCTGCGCTGCGCCAACGTGTTCCACGCGGGCGACGGCAACATGCATCCGCTGATCCTGTTCGACGCCAACAAGCCGGGCGAATTCGAGCGCGCCGAGGCCTTCGGCGCGGCGATCCTGGCGCTGTGCGTGGAGGTGGGCGGCACCATCACCGGCGAGCACGGCGTCGGCATGGAGAAGATCGACTCGATGTGCGTGCAGTTCGGGCGCGCCGAGCTGGACGCCTTCTTCGCCGTCAAGCGCGCCTTCGACCCGCCCATGCTGCTCAATCCGGACAAGGCGATCCCGACCCCGCACCGCTGCGCCGAATTCGGCCGCATGCGCGTGAGCGGCGGCGTGCTGCCTTTCCCCGATATCCCGCGTTTCTAAGAACTCCAGAATCATGATCGAACAATTCAGGGACCGCGTGCGCGCGGCCGCGGCCAGCGGCGGCAAGCTGCGCATCCGCGGCGGCGGCACCAAGGACTGGCATGGCCAGTCGTTCGAGGGCGAGCTGCTCGATACGCGCGCTTATACCGGCATCGTCGACTACGAGCCGACCGAACTCGTGATCACCGCGCGCTGCGGCACGCCGCTGGCCGAGATCGAGGCCGTCCTGGCCGAGCGCAACCAGATGCTGGCCTTCGAGCCGCCGTATTTCGGCATTGGTGCGACCTTCGGCGGCGTCGTCGCCGCCGGATTGTCGGGCCCGCGCCGCGCCAACAGCGGCGCCGTGCGCGATTTCGTGCTGGGCGCGAAGCTCATGGACGGCAAGGGCGAGGTATTGGGCTTCGGCGGCCAGGTCATGAAGAACGTGGCCGGCTACGACGTCTCGCGCCTTCTGGCCGGCTCGCTCGGCACGCTGGGCCTGCTGCTGGAAATGTCGGTGAAGGTGCTGCCGCGCCCCTTTGCCGAGACCACGCTGCGCTTCGCCATGAGCGAGCCCGAGGCCATCCGCAAGCTGAACGAATGGGGCGGCCAGCCGCTGCCGCTTTCGGGCAGCTGCTGGGTCGACGGCGTGCTGGCGCTGCGCCTGTCCGGCGCCCAGGCGGCGGTGGACGCGGCCGTGAAGTCGCTGGGCGGCGAGCCGATGCCGGACGCCGACGGCTTCTGGGTCGGGGTGCGCGAGCAGCGCCATGCCTTCTTCGCCGGCGACGCGCCCTTGTGGCGGCTGTCGCTGCCGTCGGTCGCGGCCCCGCTGGCCTTCGGGAGCGGCCAGTTGATCGAATGGGGCGGGGCGCAGCGCTGGCTACGCGCGGATGCGGCCAGGGCAGGCGAGATCCGGCGCGCGGTGGCGGCGGCCGGCGGGCATGCGACCCTGTTCCGCGGCGGCGACAAGGCGGTCGGCGTGTTCCAGCCGCTGGCGCCGCCGGTGGCGCGCATCCACGAGCGCCTGAAGGCGGCCTTCGACCCTGCGCACATCTTCAATCCGGGACGGATGTACTGACATGCAAACCAATCTTGCCGATTTCATCAAGGGCACCCCGGACGGCGACGAGGCCGAAGCGATCCTGCGCGCCTGCGTGCACTGCGGCTTCTGCACCGCGACCTGCCCGACCTACCAGCTGCTGGGCGACGAGCTCGACGGTCCGCGCGGGCGCATCTACCTGATCAAGCAGGTGCTCGAGGGCGCCGAGCCGACTCGCAAGACCCAGCTGCACCTGGACCGCTGCCTGACCTGCCGCAACTGCGAGTCGACCTGTCCGTCGGGCGTGAAGTACGGCCGCCTGGCCGACATCGGCCGCCGCGTGGTCGAGGAGCGCGTGCCGCGCACCTTGAAGAACCGGATCAAGCGCGCCACGCTCAAGGAATTCCTGCCGCGGGCCGGCCTGTTCAAGCCGGCCTTCCGCGCCGGCAGCGCGCTGCGCGCGCTGCTGCCGAAGGATCTGCAGGACAAGCTGCAGCCGGCGCGCGCCGCGGGCCGCTGGCCGACCCGCACCCACGCCCGCAAGATGCTGGTGCTGGAAGGCTGCGTGCAGCCGGCGATGGCGCCCAGCATCAATGCCGCCACCGCGCGCGTGCTGGACGCGGTCGGCGTGCAGCTGCTGGTGGCGCCGCAGGCCGGCTGCTGCGGCGCGGTGCGCTACCACATGAACGACCAGGCCGGCGGCCTGGACGACATGCGACGCAACATCGACGCCTGGTGGCCCTACATTGAACAGGTCGAGGCGATCGTGATGACGGCTTCGGGCTGCGGCGTCACGGTCAAGGAGTACGGCCACCTGCTGGCCCACGATCCGCACTATGCGGCCAAGGCGGCGCGCATCTCGCTGCTGACGCGTGACCTGTCCGAGATCCTGCCGCAGTTCGAAGCGCAATTGGCGCTGCAGATGGCGGGGAAGGGCGCCCAGCGCGTGGCCTTCCACCCGCCCTGCACGCTGCAGCACGGCCAGCAGATCCGCGGCAAGGTCGAGGGCGTGCTGCGCGCGGTCGGCGTGGACGTGGTGCTGTGCCTTGATAGCCACCTGTGCTGCGGCTCGGCCGGCACCTATTCCGTGCTACACCCTGAGATCGCGCACGAACTGCGCGACCGCAAGCTGGCGAACCTGGCGGCCACCGGCGCCGGCGAGATCGTCTCGGCCAACATCGGCTGCGTGACGCACCTGCAGTCGGGCACCGCTACCCCGGTGACGCACTGGATCGAGCTGGTCGACAGGATGCTGGCGCCCGTCGCCCCGGGCTAAACCTTCCTCACGGCATGCCATGGCCGGGCGGTGCGCAGCCCGGCCGGACGGCTTGCGCGCCTGCACCTGCGCCACCCTCTGCCGCATCCTTGCCGCGTCCCTGCCGCATGGTGGCGACGCCACACGTTGTCTGTGGGCTCACCCAACACCAGCCGAATTTCCCCTTTTGTTAATAAATTAACGCCGAATTTAATTTGGCTCGTGATACTTCGCGTAATTTCGTTGTGGCAAATACACGACAAAAATCACGGAGATGGACAGTAAATGCCAAAAGTTTCTGTTTTGACTTTGCAACGCGGTAATGTTGTGCAACAGTATTTAACTGTCCTTGCGTAATCCGTAGCATGGAGCTGCGCTAGTGAATGGGTTATTAAAAAAAGTTTAACAAACTGGAGTCGTTTTGAAGCACAAAAGTACTTTGAGTAAGAGCACCATCGCGATGGCCCTGACGATGGCATTCCCTGCCTTCGCCATTGCGCAGCAAACGAGCACGCCTGAAGTCAAGATGCAGCGCGTGGAAGTCACCGGTAGTAGCATCAAGCGTACCGAAGCGGAAGCTGCCGGTTCGGTCCAGATCCTGAACCGCGACGATATCGAAAAGACCGGCGAAGCGACCGCCCTGGGCATCCTGACCTCGACGGCTTCGATCGACACCAGCATCAACTCGTCCAACAGCTCCTCGGGCAGCTTCGCGACCGGTTCCTCGGGCGTGAGCATGCGCGGCCTGGGCAAGGTCTCGACCCTGGTCCTGGTCAACGGCCGCCGCATCGCGCAGTACGGCCTGTCCGACGGCGCCCAGCAGAACTTCACCAACCTCGACGCCATCGCCAGCGATGCGATCGAGCGCATCGAGGTCCTGAAGGACGGCGCATCGGCCATCTACGGCTCGGACGCCGTGGCCGGCGTGATCAACATCATCCTGCGCAAGGACTTCCAGGGCGCCAAGATCCGCGGCCAATACAAGGAGCCTCAGCACTTCAAGGAAGACCGCAGCCGCAACGTATCGGCGATCTTCGGCTTCGGCGACATCGACGAAGACGGCTACAACACCTACATCACCGCCGAAGCCTACAAGCGCGACGGCTACTCCCAGGCCGACCTGGCGCGCCACTATCCGTCCTGGCACCGCCTGACCCCGGGCCGCTCGACCTACGACGCAAAGAGCGCGTACTCGCCGACCGGTAACTACTACCTGAGCAGCACCAACATCGTCGCTGCGCCTGGCTGCGCGCCGGAGGACATCGATCCGGTCGACCGCCTGTGCAAATTCGACACCAACCCGTACACCGGCCTGACCACCGACAGCAAGCGCAAGGCAATCGCCAGCAACACCAGCTTCCGTATCGGCAAGGACATCAACGCCAACTTCGAGGTGACCTACGCCGACGCGACCAACGAATACATCGTGGCGCCGTCGGCCCTGCAGCCGACCTCGAGCTCGAGCATCTGGTATGACGTGCGTGGCGGCAAGATGGTTGGCCCGTTCAACTATCCGAAACTGCCGGTCGGCCATGCGTCGAACCCGTACAACGTCCCGGTCGAGTTCCGCACCCGCCTGATGGATACCGGCGACGGCTTCAACTTCAACCGTACCGAGTCGGACCAGTGGCGCGTGATGCTGGCCCTGGACGGCACCATCGGCGACTGGGACTGGAAAGCCGCCGGCGGCTGGATGAAGTCCTCGGCAGTCAAGGGCACCCGTAACGCCAGCAAGGACGGCTACACCAACGCCATCGTGAACGGCACCTACAAGTTCGGCCAGCAGAACGACTACGCGCTGCTCGACTCGATGTTCCCGGTCCGTACCACCGAAGGCGCCGCCGACATCAAGTTCTTCGATGCCACCGTTTCGGGCACCCTGATGCAACTGCCGGCCGGTCCGCTGAACGTCGCATTCGGCACCGACATCCGCAGCAACGGCTACTGGATGAAGAGCTCGGAAAACGTCCTGCGCGGCGAGCTGATCGGCGTGTTCGGCCTGCAGGTCGACGACCGCGTCAACCAGTACGCCCTGTTCACCGAAGCCAACGTGCCGCTGACCAAGCGCCTGGAAATGTCGGCCGCCGTCCGCGCCGACAAGAGCGACAACGCCGACGCCCACCTGTCGCCGAAGCTCGGCCTGCGCTACACCGCCACCGACAGCCTGCTGCTGCGCGCCACCGCATCGGGCGGCTTCCGTGCGCCGAACATCGTCGAATCGGGTAACGGCCTGGGCCGCAGCTCGGTCGCTACCGGCGTCAACGACCCGCGTCGTTGCCCGATCGCGACCCAGCTGAACAACCTGGTGCAGAACGCCGCTGGCGTCACCACCGCCGACAAGGCGCAGGCGAACAGCTTCCGCAACTCGGAATGCTCGGCCAACCTGCCAAGCTTCGTGTCCTCGAACCCGGACCTGAAGCCGGAAACCTCGCGTTCGTTCACCGGCGGTATCGTCTGGGAGCCGATCAAGAACTGGACCACCGCGATCGACTACTACTTCATCGAGCGCCGTAACGAAATCGGTACCCGTTCGACCGTCGACATCCTGCGCGGCGAAGCCGACCTGCCGGCCGGCCAGCTGGTCCGTATCGACAACAGCGTCGCCGACAACGAGTTCCTGGCACTGGTCAACAAGTACGCGCCGGGCACCACCATCAACTACGGCGGCGTCGGCCAGCTGGGCATGGTGTACAACCCGTACGTCAACAGCGGCCGCACCCGCGTGTCGGGCCTGGACTTCGACGCATCGGGCCGCTTCAAGTACTCGGGCATGGACATCCGCCTGAAGCTGGACGGTACCTATGTCCTGAAATACCAGGACTTCAGCGTCACCGACAACGCCTACGGCCCGAACATCGTCGGCACCTGGGACTTCGGCGGCCGCATGGCAGTCAAGGCCCGCGCCTACGTGAAGAAGGGCGATTTCGACCACGGCATCACCTGGAACTACGCGAGCGGCTACAGCAACAACAGCATCTCGTCGCCGACCTACTGCGTGACCCAGAAGGTTGCTCCCGAGTACATGGGCGATTGCGCACGCGTTGGCCGCAACACCACCGTCGACTACTCGCTGGCTTACTCGGGCATCCCGAACGTGAAGCTGAACCTGTACGTCTACAACCTGTTCAACGAAACCCGTCCGGTCGCATGGCGCGATGGCTGGAACACCACCTCGCCGCAACTGCGTACCCTCGCCGTCGCAGCAAGCTACACGTTCTGATCGCTTGAACGCATGAGCCGGGACACCGGCTCGCGATAAGCGCAAAAGACCAGGCCTCGGCCTGGTCTTTTTTTGTACGGCGCCCGCGGCGGCGGCACGGCATGCGCGCCACGCCCCGGGCGCCGCCGTGATAGCATCCGTCCCATCCGTATTCAGCAAGAGTCAGTCATGAGTTTCGTATTCCGCCTCGTGCGCGAAGAGGGCGGTCCCGCCCCTGTCGTCGTGTTCGAGGATTCGACCAGTCCCGGTTTCGTGCCGCTGTGGGAAGAAGTCGGCGTCTACGACGCGCTGTACAACAGCGACGGCAAGCCGGCGCGCGACGTCTCGCGCAGCATCGCCTACGGCCTGGACCGCGTCAGCGAAGAGGCGGCGCTCGGCCGCCTGCTGCCGCCCAGCCTGTCGATGGGGGAGGCGATCCGCTTCCTCGAGGACGTGAACCGCGCCTGCGTCATCCACGGCAGCGCGCACATCGAGACGCGCTGACTGTAGAGCATCGCTTCAAGCGCCGTATCGCGGGCCGGCGCCGGCGTGTATGCTCCAGTTCCGTCTCCACTTCCACTTCGACCATGCCCATGACGCGACCGACCATCACCCTCACCGGCGAAACGCTGGACCGCGACCGCCTCGAACAGCTGCTGCTGGAAGACGCCAGCCTCGTCTTCGACGATTGCGATTTTTCCGGCGCCGACCTGTCGCGCCTGAACCTGCAGGAAGCGCAGTTTCGCCACTGCGCGCTGGCCGAGACCTCGTTCTACGCCG
Source organism: Massilia haematophila (assembly GCF_042647645.1). NCBI lineage: Bacteria > Pseudomonadati > Pseudomonadota > Betaproteobacteria > Burkholderiales > Oxalobacteraceae > Massilia > Massilia haematophila. The sequence continues at coordinate 5,142,315 of NZ_JBHRVV010000001.1, forward strand.
CCAACCTGGCGCGCACCCGCTGGCAGCGCTGCCGCGCCGGCCACGCCGATTTCGAATCATGCGACCTGGTCGACGCGCGCTTCGCCTCCTCGGACCTGAACAACACCTCGTGGCGCCGCGCCAAGCTGGCCGCGTGCGCCTATCAGGGCTGCAAGCTGACCGGCGCGAACTTCGAAGAGGTGAGCTACCTCGGCCTGTCCTTCGAGGACAGCCTGCTGGTCGGCGCCGACCTGCGCCGCATGTCCTTCCGCAAGATGACGCTGGTCGGGCTCGACTTCGCCGATGCCGACCTGTCCGGCTGCGACTTTCGCGACGCCGTGTTCGTGGGCGGCAGCCTGCGCGACGCCCACATCAAGGACACCCGCTTCGACGGCGCCGACCTGCGCGAGGCCGACCTGGGCGGCCTGAGGCTGGTCAATGCGAAGCTGTTTGCCGGCGCGACCATTTCGCCGCGCCAGGCGGCCGAGCTGGTGCGTGCCATGGGCCTGAACGTCGGTTGAGCGGCTGCAACAAGCCGTGCGGCAATAGTTGTTGCCATATCTGTAAGCAAATGCCAAGCTTGTAAGCGAATGTTAAATCGGTCAACAGACTGGAGGGTGGCCCCGTTGTCTGTCTAGTGCATCGCAATTTGTGCTGACATGACAACCAAATAGGAGCCGCATATGAAAAAGACCATTGCTACCCTGATCGCCGGCCTGTTCGCCAGCGCCGCCTTCGCACAAACCCCGGCAACGCCTGTCGCCAAGGCCAACACCGGCAAGATGGATGCGAACACTGCCGTGCTGGTGGACAACAAGGAAGTCAATTCGACCCTGAAGTCGGGCGCCCAGGACGGCCAGGCCGCCGCCAAGGCGGACACCAAGTCCGATAGCAAGAAGACTGCGAAGACCGAGAAGAGCGCCAAGTCGCAGCACAAGGAAACGAAGGCCGCGAAGAGCGGCACCCACGGCAGCACGCATGGCAGCACCCAGGCCGGCAGCAGCTCGTCGGCCGACACCGCATCGGGCTCGAGCGCGATGTCGACCACCGCGCAGGGCGACGGCGCCGTGCCGGCTACCCCGGCTACTCCCGCAACCGCAATGACCCCGGCTACCCCCGCAACCCCGGCCACCCCGGCAGCCCCGACCACGATGCAGTCCGACGTCGGCATCACCCCGGCCCCGGCATCGAACCCGGCGCCGACCCCGACCCCGATCGACACCCAGGCTGCACCGACCCCGGCCACGGGCGACATCAAGTAAGTCCAGGCTTGCCGCAGACCGAAGCCCGCGTTCGCGCGGGCTTTTTTGCGTGCCGCCGGCGGGCCACGGCCTGGTTCCCGATGGCAGGCCGATGTCGGAAGGGCAGAAGGAATACGACGCCTTCATGGCGTGGTTCGAACGGCCGTAAGGCCCGGCACTGCTTACGTGTCCAGCAGCGCTTCGATGTCCTTGGTGATGTCCTCAGGCTTGGTGGTCGGCGCATAGCGCTTTAGTACGCGGCCGTCGCGCCCGACCAGGAACTTGGTGAAGTTCCACTTGACCGCCTGCGTGCCGAGCACGCCGGGCGCTTCGCGCTTCAGGTGGCGGAACAGGGGATGGGCGTCGTCGCCGTTGACGTCGATCTTGGCGAACAGCGGGAAGCTGACGCCGAAGTTCTTCTCGCAAAAGGCGCCGATCTCGGCCTCGCCGCCCGGCTCCTGCTGGCGGAACTGGTTGCAGGGAAAGCCCAGCACTTCCAGGCCGCGTTCGTGGTAGTCACGGTAGAGCTGCTCCAGCCCCTTGTACTGCGGCGTGAAACCGCATTGGCTGGCCGTGTTGACGATGAGAAGCACCTTGCCGCGGTAGCGCGACAGGTCTACTAGCGTGCCGTCGAGGGCATTGGCGGAGAAGTCGAAGGTGTTCATGTCGGAATGATACCAATATCGCCGGCATGACCGGGAAAATGCCGGAGGACGTAGGGTGGGGTCGTTGAGGCTGGGGGCCTCAATGACGAGCGTGCCCACGCGTAAACGATGAGCCGACGCAGGGCTTTATAAACGCCAACGCGACGCAGACTTCACGCGTGGGCACGGGGCGCCCACCCTACGGGTCAAGCACACACGCCGCGGTGATTCAAACGAGCCCGAGGTGCTCGGTCCCGGCCGAAAAATCGCGGTTCTTCGCGTGCTTGCTGTTGAGCTTGATAGTCAGGCGCAGGTCGTTCACCGAGTCGGCATTGCGCAGCGCGTCCTCGTACGAAATTTTGTCCGCCTCGTACAGGTCGAACAGCGCCTGGTCGAAGGTCTGCATGCCCAGCTCGCGCGACTTCTTCATGATCTCCTTGATCTCGTGGACTTCGCCCTTGAAGATCAGGTCCGAGATCAGCGGCGAATTCAGCATGATCTCCATCGCCACCACGCGGCCCTTGTCTTCCTTCTTCGGGATCAGGCGCTGCGAGATCAGGCCGCGCAGGTTCAGCGACAAATCCATCAACAGCTGCTGGCGCCGCTCTTCGGGGAAGAAGTTGATGATGCGGTCCAAGGCTTGATTCGCGCTATTCGCGTGCAGGGTCGCCAGGCACAGGTGGCCGGTTTCGGCAAAGGCGATCGCATGCTCCATCGTTTCGCGGTCGCGGATCTCGCCGATCTGGATCACGTCCGGGGCCTGGCGCAGGGAGTTCTTCAGGGCCGCTTCGAAGCTGTCGGTGTCCACGCCCACTTCGCGCTGGGTGATCACGCAGTTCCTGTGCGGGTGGACGAATTCGACCGGGTCCTCGATGGTGATGATGTGGCCGTAGCTGTTCTCGTTGCGGTAGCCGACCATCGCCGCCAGCGTCGTCGATTTACCGGAGCCGGTGGCGCCGACCATGATCACGAGGCCGCGCTTGGACATGATCACGTCCTTCAGCACCTCGGGCAGGGCCAGGTCCTCGAACTTCGGGATCTGGGTAGTGATGGTCCGCAGCACCATGCCGACGCTGCTCATCTGGACGAAGGCGGAGACGCGGAAGCGTCCCAGGTCGCCGGGACTGATCGCGAAGTTCGCCTCTTTGGTCAGCTCGAAGCCGGCGGTCTGCTTGTCGTTCATGATGGCCCGCGCCAGGTCGGCCGTGTGGGCGGCGGTGAGGGGCTGGCTCGAGACCGGCGTCATCTTGCCGTCGATCTTGATCGCCGGCGGGAAGCCGGCGGTGATGAAGAGGTCCGAGCCGCCCTTGCTGACCATCAGGCGCAGCAGGTCGAACATGAATTTGGATGCCTGGTCGCGTTCCATTGCGGTTCTTTCTAATGGTTTAGGAGAGTCTCACAAAGCCCCCAGGGCAAGGCGCGGTCGTCGAAGACAGTACGTGAGTACGGCGAGACGACTGCAACGCAGCCATAGGGGATTTTTGAGGCTCTCTTAGCCTGGGAAGTTTTCTGGGATTTTTGCGGCTGCACGGGCCGCGGAACTGGAAATCACGTTGCGGCGCACCAGGTCGGTCAGGTTCTGGTCCAGGGTCTGCATGCCGACGTTGCTGCCGGTCTGGATCGCCGAATACATCTGCGCAATCTTCGCTTCGCGGATCAGGTTGCGGATCGCCGGGGTGCCGAGCATGATCTCGTGCGCCGCCACGCGGCCCGAGCCGTCCTTGGTCTTCAACAGGGTCTGGGAAATCACGGCCTGCAGCGACTCCGACAGCATCGCGCGCACCATCTCCTTCTCCTCGGCAGGGAACACGTCGACGATACGGTCGATGGTCTTCGCGGCCGACGAGGTGTGCAGGGTGCCGAACACCAGGTGGCCGGTTTCGGCGGCCGACAGCGCCAGGCGGATGGTCTCCAGGTCGCGCAGTTCGCCGACCAGGATCGCGTCCGGGTCTTCGCGCAGGGCCGAGCGCAGCGCGTTGTTGAAGGACAGGGTGTGCGGGCCGACTTCGCGCTGGTTGATCAGGCATTTTTTTGAGTCGTGCACGAATTCGATCGGGTCCTCGATGGTCAGGATGTGGCCGTACTCGTTTTCGTTCAGGTGGTTCACCATCGCGGCGAGGGTGGTCGACTTGCCCGAACCGGTGGGGCCGGTGACCAGCACCAGGCCGCGCGGCTTCAATGCCAGTTCGCCGAAGATGCGCGGGGCGTTGAGCTCTTCCAGGGTCAGGATCTTCGAGGGAATCGTGCGCAGCACGGCCGACGCGCCGCGCTCCTGGTTGAAGGCGTTGACCCGGAAGCGCGCCAGGCCGGGAATCGCGAACGAGAAGTCGCACTCGAGCACTTCTTCGTACTGCTTGCGCTGGCCGTCGTTCATGATGTCATAGATCATGGCGTGCACGTCCTTGTGCTCGAGCGGCGGCAGGTTGATGCGGCGCACGTCGCCATGGACGCGGATCATCGGCGGCAGGCCGGCCGAGAGGTGGAGGTCGGAGGCCTTGTTCTTGACCGAGAAGGCGAGTAATTCGGAGATGTCCATTTATAATCCCTGTGCCGTGAAGGGCGCGGCTTCGGCCAGCGCTCTCGCATCGACTCGAATATTGCCCATAGAAAATAATTATGTCCACAATCGCCGACAACTTGCAAGCTGTTGAAGCGACAATCGCCGCCGCCGTCCAGCAGGCCGGCAGGGCGCGTTCGATGGTCCAGTTGTTGGCCGTGTCCAAGACCTTCCCTGCGGAAGCGGTGCTGGAAGCCATCGCCGCCGGCCAGCGCGCCTTTGGCGAAAACTACCTGCAGGAAGGCGTCGAAAAAATCGCGGCCGTGGCGCGCGCGCAACCCGACGCTGCCGTCGAATGGCATTTCATCGGCCCGATCCAGAGCAACAAGACGCGGCCGATCGCGACCAACTTCGCCTGGGTGCACACGGTGGAGCGCCTGAAGATCGCGCAGCGCCTGTCGGAACAGCGTCCGCCGGAGCTGGGCCCGCTGAACATCTGCCTGCAGGTGAACATCAGCGGCGAGGCGACCAAGAGCGGCGCCACGCCCAATGAACTGCCCGAACTGGCGCGCGCGGTGGCGCAGCTGCCAAACCTGCGCCTGCGCGGCCTGATGGCGATCCCCGAGCCGCAGGCCGATCCGGCGCTGCAGCGCGCGGCCTTTGCGCAGCTGCGTCAACTCGGCGAAGCCCTGCGCGCGGACGGGATCCTGGTCGACACCCTGTCGATGGGCATGTCGGGCGACATGACGGCGGCGATTCTCGAGGGCGCGACCATCGTGCGCGTCGGCAGCGCCATCTTCGGCACACGCAACTATCACAAGGATTCGGAATGAAGATCGCTTTCATCGGCGGCGGAAACATGGCCACGGCGCTGATCGCCGGGCTGGCGAAAGAACTGGGCGCGGACCTGCAGGTGCACGTGGTCGACCCGAACGCCGAGGCGCTGGCCAGGCTGGCATCGCAGTACGGTGCCACCACGGCGCACGCCATCGACGCGGCCGTGGCAAGCTGCGAGGTCGTGGTGCTGGCCGTGAAGCCGCAGCAGATGCGCGACGTGGCGGCCGCGCTGGCGCCCCAGCTCGGCGCCGGGCCGCTGGTGCTGTCGATCGCCGCCGGCATCCGCAGCGCCGACCTGGCGCGCTGGCTGGGCGGCTACCGTTCAATCGTGCGCACCATGCCGAACACGCCGGCCCTGATCGGCATGGGCATCACCGGCATGGTGGCGACGAACGGCGTGAGCGAGGCCCAGCGCGCCGCGGCCGACAGCGTGATGCGCGCGGTCGGCAAGACGGTTTGGCTCGACAACGAACACCTGATCGATCCGGTGACGGCGGTCTCGGGCAGCGGGCCGGCCTACGTGTTCTACTTCCTGGAAGCGATGCAGGCGGCAGCCGTGGAAATGGGCTTGAGCGCGGAGCAGGGCAAGGCATTGGCGCTGGCCACCTTCGCCGGCGCGGCGGAACTGGCGGCGCAGTCGCCCGAGCCGCTCGAGGTGCTGCGCCAGCGCGTGACCTCGAAGGGCGGCACGACCTATGCGGCGATCACCAGCATGGAAGCGAGCGGGGTGAAGGCCGCGATCATGGAAGCGATGAAGGCGGCGGCGGCGCGTGGGCGCGAATTGGGCGAGGAGTTGGGGAAGGATTGATTGGCATCGGGTACGGGACGGTGGGTTCGAGAACCCACCCTACGAACCGTAGCCATTCACCGTAGGGTGGGTTCTCGAACCCACCGGTATGAACAGGAGCCCGGCGCGCGAACGCGTGCCAAGGCCGCTTACTGATACCGCCCGCTAATGCGCTCGCGCAGGATCGGCAACACCCGCTGCACCACCGGCATCAGGCTCGGCAAAACAGTCGGCAGTACGTTCTGCGCCATCTTCCACACCGAGACCCCGCCAGCGGCCAGCGCCAGCGTGCGCTTCGGCCGTGCGATCAGGAGTCCCAGCGCGACACCGGCGCCGGCAAGAAACGTCTTGCGGTGCTCCAGCAGGAAGGCGCCAACGCCGCCGATGTGCTCGACCGGCGCTTTCAACAGGTTGAGCTGGTCCGCCATGTCCCCGCGCTGCTGCGCGCACTGCGCAACGAGGTGTTCGCGGCGTACCGCCAGCGGCGTCTTTTCACTGTTCATTGGGAGCTCCCTTGATGAAGGCAAGGTCCTTGTCCAGTTCCGCCAGCGTCGCCGCCATCATGCGCGGCCCCGCGGCGAAGCGTGCGCGCACCTGCAGCAGGATGGCGCCGGCGGCCAGCGCGAACACGCCGGCCATGGCGCCGATCGCCAGCAGGCGGTGCGTGTCCCAGAACAGGACGATGACGAACAGGGCGATCAGCATCAGCGCGCCGGCGCCGAGGAAGGCGGCGAGCAGGGTCCAGGCCGCGTAGCCGAGGACCCGCTGCGCTTCCTCCTGCGCCTCGACGGCCGCCAGCTCCAGGCGCGTGCGCGCCATGGCGACCAGCGTCGTCGCTATCCGGCCGGCCGTCTCGGCGAGGGCCATTATTTACGGGCGATCAGCATGCCGATCACGACGCCGACAGCGGCGCCCAGGCCGACGGCCTTCCATGGGTTTTCCTTGACGTATTCGTCGGTGACACGGGCGGCAACCTTGGTCTTCTCGACGACTTCCAGGTTCACCAGGCCTTCCTTGGCCGCGCCCAGGGTGCGCTCGAACTTTTCCTTGGCCGCCTTCAGCTCGTCGCCGGTCAGCTGGCTGCCGTGGCGCAGCCAGGCTTCCGCGTCATGGATCACGGTCTTCAGGTCTGCCATCAGTTGGTCGCGGGCGCCGGTCTGGGTCGGGATTTTTTCCATCATTGTCGTACCTCGTTATGTGGAGTGGTTGGCCGCTGCCTTGTAAGCAGCAAGGGGTTGTGTATTTCGGACAATATTATCCTAATGCATAGTCTAACGCGACACCAGCGAAGAGGGCCGCACCCAACCAATTGTTGTGGCGGAAGGCGGCAAAGCAGCGCATGCGGTCGCGGTCGCGGATCAGGGTGTAGTGGTACAGCGCCATGCCGGCCGCCACCACCACGCCGCCGACGAACCACCAGCGCAGGCCGAGCAGCCAGCCGCAGACCAGGTCGATCGCCAGCGCCACGCCGTAGCACAGCATGACGGCCGCGACGTCGAAGCGGCCGAAGGTAATCGCCGAGGTGCGCATGCCGAGTTTGATGTCGTCGTCGCGGTCGACCATCGCGTATTCGGTGTCGTAGGCGACGGCCCAGAAGACGTTCGCCACCAGCAGCCACCAGGCCACCGCCGGCACCTGCCCCTGGATCGCGGCAAAGGCCATCGGGATGCCGAAGCCGAAGGCGATGCCGAGGTAGGCCTGGGGGATCGCGAAGAAGCGCTTGAAATAGGGATAGGTGCCTGCCACGACCAGCGCCACCACCGACAGCTGCTTGGTGAGCGTGTTGAGCGGCAGGATCAGCAGGAAGGAAATCAGGGCCAGCACGGCGGCCACCATCACCGCTTCCCAGGCCTTGATGCGGCCGCTGGTCACCGGACGGTCGACGGTGCGCTTGACGTGGCGGTCGAAATCGCGGTCGGCGTAGTCGTTGATGGCGCAGCCTGCCGAGCGCATCAGCGCGGTGCCGAGGACGAAGATCAGGACCACGTGCCAGTCGGGCGTGCCCCCGGCCGCCATCCACAGCGCCCACAGCGTGGGCCAGAGCAGGAGAAGAATGCCGATCGGCTTGTCAGCGCGGACCAGGCGGAAGTAGAGCGCCAGCTTGTTCATGAAATCGCGGTCTTGTCTTGCAAGAATATTGTGGACAAGACAGCGATTTTACTGTGTTTGGATCAGCGTCGCGGTGCTGGCTGTCAGCTAACGCGTGCCGGAGGGCGTAGGGTGGGCACCTGTGCCCACGCGGTGCTACGCTTGCATGTCGAGCCCGCAGATAGGAATGCGCAGCCTGCAAGTGGGCATTTGCGAAGCATGCCGCATTGTTGTTGAAGTCGCGTATGTTCCAAAGGTGAGACCGCGTGGGCACAAGTGCCCACCCTACGCGCTTCGATTCGCACCGCAATTAATCGGCGTCAACGGTTCCGATCAGGCCGCCGCTTCCAGCGCCATCCGCTCCACGCCCGGCAGGTCGCACTCCGTCACGGCATTGACGATCGCGTCAATCGCCGCCTTGCGGGTAAAGCTCTTGCGCCAGACGATGACCACGCGGCGCGACGGCGCGGGGTGCGAGAAGGGCACGAAGGTAAGCAGGCCGTTCGGGTCTTCCATGTCGCGCACCGAGGCGCGCGGCAGCACGGTCAGGCCAATGCCGCTGGCGACCATGTGGCGGATGGTCTCCAGCGAGGAACCCTCGAAGGTGCGCTGCATGCCGTTGCCGGGCGAGGAGAAACGCGCCATTTCCGGGCACACTTCCAATACCTGGTCGCGGAAGCAGTGGCCGCTGCCGAGCAGCAGCATGGTCTCGGCCTTCAGGTCGTCGGCCGCGATTTCCTTGCGCTTGGCCCAGGGATGGGTCTTCGGCATGGCGACCACGAAAGGCTCGTCGTACAAGGTCTGCATCTGCATGCCGTGGTCGGGCAGGGGCAGGGCCATGATGGCGGCGTCGAGCTCGCCCTGGCGCAGCAGCTCCAGCAGCTTGACCGTGAAGTTTTCCTGCAACACCAGCGGCATCTGCGGCACGTTGTCGATCAGGTTCTTGACCAGCGGCGGCAGCAGGTAGGGGCCGATGGTGTAGATCACGCCCAGGCGCAGCGGGCCGGCCAGCGGGTCCTTGTTCTGCTTGGCCAGCTCCTTGATCGCCGCGGTCTGTTCGAGCACGCGCTCGGCCTGGGCCACGATCTGGGCCCCGACCGGCGTCACCGAGACTTCCGAACCGCCGCGTTCGAACAGCGTCACGCCCAGCTCGTCCTCGAGCTTCTTGATGGCGACGGACAGCGTCGGCTGCGCGACGAAGCAGGACTCGGCGGCATGGCCGAAGTGTTTGGCGCGCGCGACGGCGACGATGTATTTGAGCTCGGTGAGTGTCATGGGCGTAAGGTCGTCGAATTGCAGGTGTGCAATGATTATCCTGCCGTAGCTGGGCCTGATAGGCCAAAAAAATAGTATTTTACAGTTAATCTTAGTCGATATAATTGCCCGACGGGCGGATATCGCCCCTAGCGTACTTATGAGATGTAAATACGCGACGATCAGAAAGGCAAGCATGTCCAGTTCCTTCGGCCCCGCCGATGCCCAGGCCTACATCCACAAGCTGCTCACGGTGATGCACCAGCAGGGTGGTTCCGACCTCTTCATTTCCGCAGATTTTTCGCCCAGCATGAAACACCAGGGCGCGATGAAGCCGATGAGCCAGCAGCGTCTCACCGGCGAAGTCACGCGGGCCCTGGCCCTGTCGCTGATGAACGAGCGCCAGCGTCTTGAGTTCGAGGCCGAGATGGAGTGCAATTTCGCGATCTCGCTGCCGAACGTCTGCCGCTTCCGCGTCAACGTCTTCGTGCAGCAGCAGAGCGTGGGCATGGTCGTGCGCACCATCGCCTCGGAGATCCCGACGTTCGAGAAGCTCGACCTGCCGGAGGTGCTGAAGGAGGTCGTGATGACCAAGCGCGGCCTGGTGCTGGTCGTCGGCGGCACGGGGTCGGGCAAGTCGACCACGCTGGCGGCGATGATCGACTACCGCAACAGCCATTCGGCCGGCCACATCATCACGGTCGAGGACCCGGTCGAGTACGTCCACAAGAACAAGAACTGCCTGGTGACGCACCGCGAAGTGGGCGTCGACACCCTGTCCTGGCACAACGCGCTGAAGAACACGCTGCGCCAGGCGCCGGACGTGATCCTGATCGGCGAGATCCGCGACACCGAAACCATGGAACATGCGATCGCCTTTGCCGAAACCGGCCACCTCTGCCTCGGCACGCTGCACGCGAACAACGCCAACCAGACCATGGACCGCATCATCAACTTCTTCCCGGAAGAGCGCCGGCCGCAGCTGCTGATGGACCTGTCGGCCAACCTGCGCGCCATCGTCTCGCAGCGCCTGGTGCGCACGGAAGATGGAAAAGGCCGCAAGGCCGCCATCGAGATCCTGCTGAACACCCCGACCATCAGCGAGATGATCCTGAAGGGGAACTTCCACAGCATCAAGGAGATCATGCAGAAGTCGCGCGAGCTCGGCATGTGCACCTTCGACCAGGCGCTGTACGAGCTGTATAACAAAGGCTACATCGGCTACGACGAAGCGATCCGCAACGCCGATTCCGCCAACGGCCTGCGCCTGCAGATCAAGCTCTCGGGCGACCGCCGCGAACCCGCCGAGGGCGGGGGCGCCACGTCTCCGTCGCTGTCGATGGCGCTGGAAGAAGACGAACCGCAAGACCCCGCAACACCTGTTTAACGCCGTACAAGCCTAACCTCATGCCGAATTTCGAAACCAAGATCTGCTCGCGCGCCGAGCTCCAGGCGCGCGTGGCCGCGCTGCCCAAACCCGTCGTCCTCACCAACGGCGTCTTCGACATCCTGCACCGCGGGCACGTCACCTACCTCGCGCAGGCGCGCGCGCTGGGCGCCTCGCTGGTGGTGGCCGCGAACACCGACGCGTCCGTCAAACGCCTGGGCAAGGGCGACGACCGTCCCCTGAACAGCCTGGCCGACCGCATGGCGGTGCTGGCGGCGCTGGAATCGGTCAGCCTGGTGGTGGAATTCGACGAGGACACGGCGCTCGACGTCGTGCTCGAAGCACGGCCCGACATCTACGCCAAGGGCGGCGACTACGACATGACGGCAATCCCGGAAGGGCAGGCCGTGCTGGCCTATGGCGGCCAGGTGGCGGCGATCGATTTCGAGCATGACCGGTCGACGACCAAGTTACTCAAGAAAGTGCGGGCCAGCTAAAGGCTTGGCGCCGTTTACTGCTGAGTTATAATCCGGCAAGGGTGATCATGCCGCCGGCATGACAGGATGCGCGATGGTCGGGCCGCCACGCGGGTTCGCGCGCGTCCATCATGCACAGCATTCGTCCACCCTGTTCCTTGCAGCGTCCCGGCTGCACATCACGCTCCTCCCGTCCTCCCGCTGTTCCCGGCCCATGCCGGCACAGGCCGCGTTCGTTCGCCATGCGATCGACGCCACGGCCGGGCGGACGGCCGACCTGATCCTTTGACGATATACCCATGCAAACTGCAGCTCCACTCGTGACAAACGACGCCGTCGTGCTCGGCCTCCTGGCGGCAACCCTCGGCCTGGTATTCTGGACTTCATCGCGGCCCAGCGGCTTCTGGAAGCGTTTCTATACCTATGTGCCGGCGCTCCTGCTGTGCTACCTGATTCCGGCCATCCTCAATACCTTGGGCGTGATCGACGGCAGCCTGTCGAAGCTGTACCCGGTGGCGCGCGACTACCTGCTGCCCAGCGCGCTGGTGCTGCTGTGCATTGCCATCGACTTCGGCGCCATCGTGCGCCTGGGGCCGAAGGCGATCGTCATGTTCCTGACCGGCACCGTCGGCATCATGCTCGGTGCGGTGGCGTCGTTCGAGATCATGCGCTTGATTCACCCCGAAACGGTGGCCGGCGAGACCTGGCGCGGCATGACCACGGTGACCGGCGCCTGGATCGGCGGCGGCGCCAATCAGGCGGCGATGAAGGAAGTGTTCGAGGTCGACGCCACCCTGTTCGGCCAGTTCGTCGCCGTCGACGTGCTGGTGGCCAACGTCTGGATGGCGGTGCTGCTGTTCCTGGCCAGCCGCGCCCAGGCCTTCGACCGCTGGACCGGGGCCGACCTGAGCGCCATCAACGCGCTCAAGGCGCGCATCGAGACCTACCAGGCCGAGCACGCGCGGACCATGAGCCTGACCGACCTGATGATCATCCTGGCGGTCGGCATCGGCGTCACCGGCCTGTCGCATGCGCTAACAAGCCCGACCGTCGGCTGGATCGCCAGCCTGCCCCAGGAATGGCGGCTGCAGGACTACAGCCTGACCTCGGGTTTCTTCTGGATCGTGGTGTTCGCCACCACCTTCGGCCTGCTGCTCAGCTTCACCCGGGCGCGCAGCCTGGAAGGGGCGGGCGCCTCGACCATCGGCTCGGCCATGCTCTACGTCTTGGTGGCGACCATCGGCATGCAGATGGACCTGAATGCGCTGCTCGACCGGCCCTGGCTGTTCCTGCTCGGCCTGATCTGGATCAGCGTGCACGGCGGCTTGCTGCTGCTCATGGCAAAATTGATCCGCGCGCCGCTGTTCTTCATGGCGGTCGGGTCCCAGGCCAACGTCGGCGGCGCGGCCTCGGCCCCGGTGGTCGCGAGTGCTTTCCACCCGGCGCTGGCGCCGGTCGGCGTGCTGCTGGCGGTGCTCGGCTACGCGCTTGGTACCTATGGCGCCTACCTGACCGGACTGATGTTGCGCGCGCTGGCGACGTAAGAGGAGCGCCGGCGTCCGCGAGCGAGGAGACGCATGCCGAGAACGCTGGCCTTTGCCGTGCTGTTTTGCCTGGGCGCCTACGCGGCGGCCTGCCTGGCGCTGTTCCTCGCCCAGCGCTCCTTCATCTATTACCCGCCGGCGGTGCCGATGTTCCCGGCGTCGACAACCTCGACGCTGGAGGTGCCCGGCGCCGTGCTGCGGGTCTCCGAACGGCCGCTCCCCGGGGAAAAAGCCGTCATCTACCTGGGCGGGAATGCCGAGGATGTGTCGGCCAGCCTGCCCATGCTGAACGTGGCCTTCCCCGACCGCGCACTCTACCTGTTGCACTATCGCGGCTACCTGGGCAGTTCGGGCAAGCCGAGCGAAGCCGCGCTGGTGGCCGATGCGCTGGCGCTGTTCGACCGCGTCGCCGCCGGGCACAGGCACATCGTGGTGATCGGGCGCAGCCTGGGCAGCGGCGTCGCGGTGCAGATGGCGAGCCAGCGGCCGGTGGAAAAGCTGGTACTGGTCACGCCTTTCGACAGCCTGCAGGCACTGGCCGCGCGACAATTTCCCTACTTCCCGGTGCGCTGGCTACTGAGAGACAAGTACGAATCCTGGCGCCATGCGCCGCAGGTGAGGTCGCCGACCCTGTTGCTCGTGGCCGAGCGCGACGAGATCGTCCCGATGGAGAGCAGCGAACGGTTGCTGGCGCGCTTCCCGGCCGGTGTAGCCACGATGAAGCTGATCGGCGGGGCGGGGCACAACACGATTGCGGAGTCGGCGGCCTATATTACGGCGCTGCAGTGGGCGAGGTGAAAGACGTCACGCCGCCGTGTGCACGTTCGGCGCCGCCGTGACGCGTGCAATGGTGTCGAGCAGCGCATCGGCCGGCACCGGCTTGACCAGGTGGGCGGCGAAACCGGCTTCGCGCGACATCCGGCGGTCCTGTTCCTGGCCGTAGCCGCTGACGGCGACCAGGGCGCTGGCGCCGCAGCAGGGCAGGCGCTTGAGGGCGCCGGCCAGCACGTGCCCGCTCATGTCGGGCAAGCCGATATCGAGCAGGATGACCTCGAACCGGTCGTGTTCGGAGCGCGCCAGCGCCGCCTGCGCCGAATGCTCGATCGTCACCGCGTGTCCGGCGCTCTCGAGCAGCAGGCCGAGGGTGCGCGCCGCGTCGACGTTGTCGTCGACCACCAGGATGCGCCTGGAGCGGGTATCGGTGGGAGAGTCCGAGGCTGCCGGCGCCGTGCCCGCGGCTTGCTGCGCAGGCAATAATGGCAGGCGCACGGTGAAGCTGCTGCCGTGGCCGAGCCCCGCGCTGTGCGCCTCGACGCTGCCGTGGTGCAGCTCGACCAGCTTTTTGACCAGGGCCAGGCCCAGCCCCAGGCCGCCCTGGGCGCGGTCCGGCGTGCGCTGCGCCTGGGTGAACAGGTCGAACACGACCGGCAGCAAATCGGCGCCGATGCCGATGCCGTTGTCGCGCACCTGCAGCACCGCCACGTCGTCGTGCCGCTGCAGGGAGACATGCAATTCGCCGCCATCGGGCGTGTACTTCGCCGCGTTGTTGAGCAGGTTGGCCGCCACTTGCACCAGGCGGGTGCGGTCGCCGCACACCGTCATCGGCTGCGCCGCGATGTCCAGCGCCAGGCGGTGCTTCCTGGCGTCGATCACGGGCTTGATCTGCTCCACCGCTTCGCGCAGCACGGCGCCCAGTTCGACGCTGCCCTGGTTGATCGTGACCAGCCCGCGCGTGACGCGCGAGACGTCGAGCAGGTCGTCGACCAGGTGCGTCATGTGCGCCACCTGGCGGCCGATCACGCCGCTGATCTCCTTGATGCGGGGCACGTCGGCAAACAGCACGCGCAGCAGCTGGGCGGCGCTGCTGATCGGCGCCAACGGATTGCGCAGCTCATGGGCGAGCATGGCCAGGAATTCGTCCTTGCGCTGGTGCTCGCGTTCCAGGCGTTCCTGCTGCCGGTGCAGGCCGTCGAGCATGCGGTTGATGGCGCGCGCCAGGGTGATCGTTTCGCTGCTGCCCGCCAGTTCCGCGCGCAGTTCGCCGATCCCTTCCTCGCCGAGCTTGCCGGCGAACTGCTCCAGCTTGCGCAGGTCCTGGGTCAGGCCGAGCGACAGGCGCGAGCCGAGCAGGAACACCAGGAGCGCCAGCAGCGCCGCGACGCCGCCGATCAGGCTGTATTGCGGCCAGGGCGTTTCCAGCTCGTCGCGGAAGGCGGCGGGGTCGGTTTCCAGGGTCAGGCCGAGATGGGCGAACTCGCCCGGCGCCCGCACCGGCACCGCGAGGCTGGCGCTCCCGTCCTGGGTCCGGCCCTGGCCGTTCCAGGCCAGGATGGTCGAGGGCGCGGGACGCAGGTCGCGCAGCCCGATCTTGTACACCAGGGCGCCTTCCGGCGTATTCGTGCGCGAATAGCGCAGCAGGCGCACGCCGACCAGTTCGGGGCCCTGGGGGCGGTCGAAGATCGCCGTCGTCTCCACGCCCTGGTCGATGCGCGCGCGCAGCCAGTCGAGCTGGCCGGCGTCGAAACGTTCCAGGCCGTTGCCCGAGATCGGCTTGCCTTCGAAATCGGTGAACAAGACCTGGACCGGAATGCCGTTGATCTGGCGCAGGCTGTTCAGGAAAGGTTCCAGATAGGTTTCCCGCCCCGCGCTGTCGACCAGGCCGGTTGCCAGGATGGGACTGTCGGCCACGTCCTTGATGCGCGAGGACAGAGTGGCGAGGGAATTGCTGACCGTCCTCGCGTTGAACGCGGTTTCGCTCTGGCGCAGCAGCGCCACCGCGGAGGCATGCTGGCGGTTGACCAGCCAGAGCGAGGCGGCGGCCACCAGCAGGACCGCCACGGCAGTCAGGATGGCGGAAGCGATCGCAAAGCGCCGCGTCAGGCTGCCCGACTGGAGTGGCGGCGACACCATGTCAGTCGGCGCTCGGCACCAGCACGCCGTCCTTGCGGTAGCGGGCGATCAGGAGTTCGCGCGCGCTCAGCGCCTCGTGGCGCGTGGGCGTGAACGGCGGCGCGTAGGTCTTGATCAGGCCGCGATATTCGCGCACCTTTTCCAGCGCGTCGCGCACCGCTTTCCGGTCGGTGCTGCCGGCCAGGTCGATGGCCTTGGCCAGGATGTGCATCAGGTCGTAGGCGTGGGCCACGCCTACCGGCCCCTCGATGTCCTCGATCCTGCGGATCGGCGACACCGCGGCGGCGGCGGCCATGAAGCGCGCCAGCCGTTGCTTGTCGGCCTGGAAGAAGGAAAAAGTCTGGATCACGGAAAAGTCGACCTGGTGCAGGGCCGGTCCCGCCTGCCGGGTGAACTCGCCGCCCGTCACGCCCCAATGGCTCAGGATCGGCAGCCGCTCGGCCTGCGGCAAGGCGGCCACCTCGCGCACCAGGACGGCGGCTTCGTCGTCGTTGGCGACCAGCACGATCGCCTGGGCGCCGGCATTGCGCAAGGCCTGGTACCTGGCCACCAGGGTCTGGTCGCGCCAGTTGTACCAGGCGGTCTGCACGATGCGGATGTCCTTGTTGGTCGCGGTAAACTTCTCGGCCGCGGCCAGGTTGCTGCGGCCCCAGGAGGTATTCGTCAGCAGCAGCCCGACACGGTGCAGGCCGCGCTTGCGCGCGGTGTCGAGCAGCTTGGGCATGGCCAGGCTGTCGCGCAGCGACAGGCGATAGACGTAATTCGGGTGCATGCCGTTGTCGACGATCATGTCTGCCGAGGACCACGTCGCCAGGAACAGCGTCTTCGTTGCTTTCAGGGTCGGCAGCTGCTCGATGATCACCGGGCTGAACCTGCCGCCGAACACGGCCACCAGGTCCGGCATGCGCGCGAATTCCTCGAGATTGCGGATGCCGCGGGCCGGCATCGAACGGTGGTCCTTCGTGACCAGCTCAACCGGCCGGCCGCCCAGCACGCCGCCGGCGCGGTTGATCTCGCCGATGGCGCTGCGCAGGCCCAGTTCCACCGCCTGGGCCGAGGTGCTGTTGTCCAGGCCGAACTCGGCATCGAGCCCGACCCGCACCGGCGCAGGTGCCGGTCCCGCGGCGCAGGCAGCCTGCGATGCGAACAGCATGATACTGGTCACCAGGCCAGCGAAGGCCTTGTTCAGACGGGAAGCGATCGGGGTCGGCATGACGATCCTGGGAAATGCGGTCCGATATTGTAATCGGTAAATATATGGAGGCTTGTTACTGTTGATGCCAACCGCGAACCGTCCCTGTTTGTTCAGGCCCCGCCCGCATACCCGTTCTGGCGCCACGCCTCGTACACCACCACCGCCACCGTGTTCGACAGGTTCAGGCTGCGGTTATCCGGCATCATCGGCAGGCGGATGCGCTGGGCTGGCGGGAAGCGTTCGCGCAGCGCCGGGTCCAGGCCGCGCGATTCGGCGCCGAACACGAACACGTCGCCCGGCTGGAAGGCGGCCTGCGCAAAGGGCGAGGAGCCGTGCGTCGTCAGCGCGAACATGCGCGCCGGGTCGGGTTGGGCCTCGAGCAGGAAGGCCTCCCAGTTCTTGTGCACCTTCATGGTTGCGTAGTCGTGGTAATCCAGCCCGGCGCGGCGCATCTTGGCGTCGTCCAGCGGAAAGCCGAGCGGTTCGATCAGGTGCAGTTGCACGCCGGTGTTGGCGCACAGGCGGATGACGTTGCCCGTGTTGGGCGGGATTTCGGGTTCGACCAGGACGACGTGAAACAAAAGCTTTTCCTCCAATTAATCAATGTGGCGGCGTGCGCGCGAACACCAGGTTCGACACGCGCGCCGCGCCGGCACGCTTGAGCGTGGCGGCGACTTCGTTCAGTGTGTGCCCGCTGGTCATGACGTCGTCGACGACGCCGACGTGGCGGCCAGCGACCAGCCCGAGCGCAGCGTCGGCGACGTCGAACGCGCCGCGGATGTTGTCCGCCCGCTCGCGCGGCGCCACGCTCGACTGCGCCTCGGTCTCGACCCTGCGCACCAGCAGGCGCGGCTCCAGGGCGACGCCGAGCGACAGCGCCAGCGGCCGGGCGATCTCGAGCGCCTGGTTGAATCCGCGCCCGGCCAGCCTTTGCGGCCCCAGCGGGACCGGACAGAGCAGCTCGGGCAGGGGCCAGCCGGGGTGGGCCGGCACGGCCTCGTGCAGCTGCTCCGCGAACCAGGGCGCCAGCGGCAGCTGGGCGCCGAACTTCAGGCGCAGCACCAGGGCGTCGAGCGGCGCCGCGTAGTCGACGGCGGCGATGGTGGCGTCGAAATCCGGCGGCTCGGCCAGGCAGGCGGCGCACTGTTGTCCGGCCGCCTCATGCACGCCGAGCGGATTGGCGCAGCAGGGGCAGCGCAGGGCGTCCGATCGCGCATACCGTTCCCGGCAGGGAGCACAGACGACGGTGGCGGCCAGTTCGCCGCACAGGGCGCAGGAGCAGGGCAGCAGGGTTCCGGCCAGCGTACGGGCCCAGGGATAGCTCCACAGTCGCAGGCGCCCAAGCATCGGCTTGACTCTCCACAAACATGTACACTCCCGCCATTATCTCATTTGAACGCACCAGAATCATGGCTTCTCCCCAATCCCCGTCGAAAATGAGCGCCCCGATCGACCAGGCGCGCGTGCGCGCACTGTTTGCCGATCCGCGCCGCGTGGCGCCGGCCGACTTCCTGCGCCGCGAGATCGCCGGCCGCATGCACGAGCGGCTGTCGCTGGTGAAGATCGTGCCGCAGCGCGTGCTCGACGCCGGCTGCGGCGCCGGGCCGGACCTGCCGCTGCTGCAGAAGACCTATCCGGCCGCGCACATCGTCGGGCTCGATGCCGCCCCGGGCATGCTGGCCGCGGCAGGAAGCCCTGCGCCGGCGCCGCGTTCGCTCGGCTCCATGCTCAGCCGTTTGATGCCGGCCAAGACCGGCGTCGACCTAGTGTGCGGCGACTTCGGCACCCTGCCGTTCGGCCCGAACTCGCTCGACCTGGTGTGGTCGAACCTGGCGCTGCACTGGCATCCCCAGCCCGACCGCGTGTTCGCGGAATGGCGCCGCGTGCTGCGCGTCGACGGCTTGTTGATGTTCTCGAACTTCGGTCCCGACACCTTCAAGGAGCTGCGCGCCGCTTTCGCGGCGATGGACGAAACGCCGCATACCCTGCCTTTCGTCGACATGCACGACTTCGGCGACCAGCTGGTCGAGGCCGGCTTCTCGACACCGGTGATGGACGTCGAACGCATCACGGTTACCTACGGCACGGTCGAAGCCTTGCTGGCGGACGTGCGCGCGATCGGCAGCAATCCGTTGGCGACGCGCCGGCGCGGCCTGGTCGGGCGCGCGGCCTGGCAACGGATGGTCGATGCGCTCGAGGCCCAGCGCGGGGCGGACGGCAAGATTCCCTTGAGCTTCGAGGTGATCTACGGGCATGCGTTCCGGCCGGTGCCGAAGACGACGGCGGCGGGGGAGGCGATTGTGCGGTTTCAGCCGCGCAGGCCGTGAGCCAGGAAGCATTCCGGGCATTATCAGGCGCGTCGGTAGGGGGTGTTTACAATCCAGCCAACACGGCGCTACGTTTACGCGTGGGCACGGGGTGCCCACCCTACCGCATCACATGCATGCGGCATGGCAAGGATTTTCCTTGAATAAAAATTAGCGATTTGAGTATAATCAATGACTATTTTTTCGTCTGTAGCGCCATAAACGCTGAAAAAACAGGCAAAACGGAAGAAAAAATAGAAAATTGAAAAGCAGCATCAGCAAGTTCCGCGCCCCGTCAGTGTGTTTTGCTTTGCTGGTGGCCGCGGTACGGCTAACGTCCGTCGCGTGCCATTTCCGCGTGCCGTCCGGGAGCCCTTGCGTAATGGTTTCGGAGCGGCGGCGGTTCGTTCATGGAAACGCTGACCGTTTAAAAATATTCTTATTTTGGGTGGTTGGGGACAACATGACATACGCAAAGCGACTTCACGCCTTGATGCTCGGTCTCGCCGTATCGGCCAGCATCCCGGCACTGGCAGCGCCGGAAATCACGGGGCGGCCGGTGGAACACCAGTTGAACATGCAGCCTCCCGTGACTGGCGTCGGCGCTGACATCTACAGCTTGCACAACTGGATGATGATCGTCTGCCTGGTCATCTTCATCGGCGTCTTCGGCGTCATGTTCTATTCGGTGTTCAAGCACCGCAAATCCCTGGGCCACAAGCCCGCCACCTTCCACGAATCAACCGCCGTCGAGATCGCCTGGACCGTCGTTCCCTTCCTGATCGTCATCGGCATGGCGCTGCCCGCCACCAAGACCGTGATCGCGCTGAAGGACACCTCGAACGCCGACATCACCATCAAGGCCACCGGCATGCAGTGGAAGTGGGGCTACGACTACCTGAAGGGCGAAGGCGAGGGCATCAGCTTCCTGTCGAACCTGGCTACCCCGCGCAGCCAGATCGGCGAGCCGGGCATCGCCGCCACCGAGGCGCGCGGCGAGAACTACCTGCTCGAAGTCGACAACGAGATGGTGGTCCCGGTCGGCAAGAAGATCCGCATGGTGTTCACCGCCAACGACGTGATCCACGCCTGGACCATTCCGGCCTTCGCCATCAAGCAGGACGCGATCCCGGGCTTCGTGCGCGACGGCTGGTTCAAGGCCGACAAGGTCGGCGTCTACCGCGGCAACTGCGTCGAGCTGTGCGGCAAGGATCACGCCTTCATGCCGATCGTGGTGCGCGTCGTCTCGGCGGAGGACTATACTGCCTGGGTCGCCGGCGAGAAGAAGAAAATGGCCGCGCTGGCCGACGATCCGAACAAGGTCTGGACCATCGACGAACTCAAGACCAAGGGTGAAGCCGTGTACGCCGCCAACTGCGTCGCCTGCCACCAGGCCAACGGCAAGGGCATGCCGAACGCCTTCGCGCCGCTCGACGGTTCGCAAGTCGTGAACGGCGAGAAGGGCCACCAGATCGACGTCCTGCTCAACGGCCAGGACACCCCGGCCTATCCGGGCGCGATGCCGCCGTGGAAGCAGCTGTCGGACTCGGACATCGCCGCCGTCATCACCTATACCCGCAATACCTGGTCGAACAAGGCCGCGGAAAACATCGTTCAACCGGCCGAGGTTCTGGCTGCACGTAGCAAGCAATAAGTTTCCCAGGATACTGACATGACTACTCGCACTCTCGACCACGCCCACGACGATCACCACGGCCATGCGCATGATCATGATCATGCGCACGATCATCCGACCGGCCTGCGCCGCTGGCTGTTCGCCACCAACCACAAGGACATCGGCACCCTCTATCTCTGGTTCTCGTTCGTCATGCTGCTCTCAGGCGGCGTGCTGGCGCTGATGATCCGCACCGAGCTGTTCCAGCCGGGCCTGCAGTTCTTCCGTCCCGAGTTCTTCAACCAGCTCACCACCATGCACGGCCTGGTGATGGTGTTCGGCGCCATCATGCCGGCTTTCGTCGGCTTCGCGAACTGGATGATCCCGCTGCAGGTGGGCGCCTCCGACATGGCCTTCGCGCGCATGAACAACTTCTCGTTCTGGCTGCTGCCGCCGGCCGCGATCCTGCTGGCCGGTTCCTTCCTGGCGCCGGGCGGCGCCACCGCTGCCGGTTGGACCTTGTATGCACCGCTGTCGACCCAGATGGGCCCGGGCATGGACATGGCGATCTTCGCCATGCACATCATGGGCGCGTCCTCGATCATGGGTTCGATCAACATCATCGTCACCATCCTGAACATGCGCGCGCCGGGCATGACCCTGATGAAGATGCCGATGTTCTGCTGGACCTGGCTGATCACCGCCTTCCTGCTGATCGCCGTGATGCCGGTGCTGGCGGGCGCCATCACCATGACCCTGACCGACCGCCACTTCGGCACCTCGTTCTTCAACGCCGCCGGCGGCGGCGACCCGGTCATGTACCAGCACATCTTCTGGTTCTTCGGCCACCCCGAGGTCTACATCATGATCCTGCCGGCCTTCGGCATCGTCTCGCAGATCATCCCGGCCTTCGCCCGCAAGCCGCTGTTCGGCTACGCCTCGATGGTCTACGCGACCGCCTCGATCGCCGTGCTCTCTTTCATCGTCTGGGCCCACCACATGTTCACCACCGGCATGCCGGTGACCAGCCAGCTGTTCTTCATGTACGCCACCATGCTGATCGCGGTGCCGACCGGCGTGAAGGTGTTCAACTGGGTCGCCACCATGTGGCGCGGCTCGATGACCTTCGAGACGCCGATGCTGTTCGCGGTCGGCTTCATCTTCGTCTTCACCATGGGCGGCTTCACCGGCCTGATCCTGGCCGTGACCCCGATCGACATCCAGGTCCACGACACCTATTATGTCGTGGCCCACTTCCACTACGTGCTGGTGGCCGGCTCGCTGTTCGCGCTGTTCGCCGGCTTCTACTACTGGGCGCCGAAGTGGACCGGCCACATGTATCCGGAAGGCCGCGGAAAGATGCACTTCTGGCTGTCGCTGATTACGTTCAACATCACCTTCTTCCCGATGCACTTCCTGGGCCTGGCCGGCATGCCGCGCCGCTACGCCGACTACGCGACCCAGTTCACCGACTTCAACATGATCGTCTCGGTGGGCGCCTTCGGCTTCGGCCTGTCGCAGGTCTACTTCCTGTTCGCGGTGGTGCTGCCGACCATCCGCGGCGGCGCCAAGGCCGAGGCGAAACCATGGGAAGGCGCGGAAGGCCTGGAGTGGACCGTGCCGAGCCCGGCGCCGTTCCACACCTTCGAAACCCCGCCGCTGGTGAAGTGATGAATGCGCAGCGCAAACCTCCGCACAAGGGCAATCTGAGGATCGCCCTGGTCCTGGTGGCGATCGCGGCGTTCTTCTTCGCCTCGGTGATCCTCAAGCGCCTCTGGCTGAGCTGACGTGGCCTACGACAACGACACCCGCCTGCGGCTGAACCGCTCCACCTTCACCAAGCTGGTGGTGGTGGCGGTGGCGATGTTCGGCTTCGGCTACGCGCTGGTGCCGGTCTACCGCCAGATTTGCGACGTGCTCGGCATTAACGTGCTGACCCAGCAGGACGGCACGGTCGAGCGCCCGGCGAATACCCAGGTCGACCTGACGCGCACCATCACGATCGAGCTGGACGGCAATTCCCAGGGGCCGTGGCGCTTCCGCCCGACCACCCGCAGCATCGAGGTCCATCCGGGCGAACTGGCGACCGTGGTCTACGAGGTCGTCAACACCCAGGGCAGGGCGGTCAAGGCCCAGGCGATCCCGAGCTATGCGCCGCAGTCGGCCACGCCGCACTTCAAGAAGGTCGAGTGCTTCTGCTTCCGCGAGCAGCTCATGAAGCCGAACGAAGCGCGCCAGATGCCGGTGGTATTCTTCATCGACCCGGCGCTGCCGAAGGAAGTGAAGAACATCACCCTGTCGTACACCTTCTTCGAGATCGCCGGCGCGGTCGCGGCCAACTGATGGACAGCCAGCCGCCACAGGAGCGCAAGTCGAGCTTCGGCGCCTCGATGAAGGCCGTGTTCTGGTCCTTCTTCGGGGTGCGCAAGCGCCGCGACTACGACCGCGACGCGGCCAACCTGCATCCGGTGCACGTGATCCTCGCCGGGCTGCTGGGGGCGCTGATCTTCATCGGCGTGCTGATCCTGGTGGTGCAGCTGGTGGTGCCTTAGGCGGTGCAGTAAAAAAGACAAACGAGTTTCAAAGCAATCCAATTCAACGCATCAGAAGATTGATCTAGGAGATGAAGATGAGTGTGTCAAAAACCGCGCCGCACTATTTCGTGCCCGGCCCTTCCATGTGGCCGATGGCCGGCGGCATCTCGATGCTGGTGACGATGGCCGGCGCCTCGGGCTGGGTCAACAGCGCAGCGTGGGGTCCGGCCGTCTGCCTGGTCGGCATCGTCGCGATGCTGACCGTGCTGTATTTCTGGTTCGGCGACGCCATCGGCGAATCCGAAGCGGGTCAGTACAGCGCCCGCATCGACAGCTCCTACCGCTGGTCGATGAGCTGGTTCATCTTCTCCGAGGTGATGTTCTTCGCCGCCTTCTTCGGCGCCCTGTTCTATGCCCGCGCGATCACCATGCCCTGGCTGGCCGACCTCGACCACAAGATCCTATGGCCCGACTTCGCCGGCCAGTGGGGCAACACCGGCCCGGCCGGCGTGGTCGAGAGCTTCAACACCATGGGGCCGTTCCCGATCCCGACGATCAACACCGCGCTGCTGCTGCTGTCCGGCGTGACGCTGACCATCGCCCACCACGCGCTGCGCGCCGGCCACCGCCGCAACACCGCCGTGTTCCTGTTCGCCACCATCCTGCTGGGCGCGATCTTCATGGGCTTCCAGGCCTACGAATACATCCACGCCTACCAGGAACTGAACCTCAAGATGACCTCGGGCATCTACGGCTCGACCTTCTTCATGCTGACCGGCTTCCACGGCTTCCACGTGACCATGGGCGCGATCATGCTGTCGGTGATCCTGTACCGCGTGCTGCGCGGCCACTTCACGGCGGATAACCACTTCGGTTTCGAAGGCGCGGCCTGGTACTGGCACTTCGTCGACGTCGTGTGGCTCGGTCTGTACGTCGTCGTCTACTGGCTGTAGTGGTGGGGCCCCGATAAACCTACTGCGCGTCGGATCTTTGGCCTGCGATGCTCGCTGTACGCTTGTACAGCTGCGCTTCTCGGCCAAACCTCCTTCCGCTCGCTACGGTTTCTCGAGGCCCTTTGGCGTTAGTTGTGTGCGAGGGACAGCAATTGGCTGTCCCTTGTCATATAGGAGGTGTGGCGATCAGCGGATGCCGGTCGGGGTGATCCAGCCCAGCTTGTAAGATGCGAGCACGAACAGGAACAGGGTGATCGACAGGCCGACCCGCATCGCCAGCGCCTGCACCGTACGGTTGCTGCGGCCCTTGTCGCGCATCAGGAAGAACAGGGCCGAGCCGAGGCTGGCGATGATCAGGATGAAGGCGATGGCTACGAAGATTTTCATGGTCGCACCGAGGAATCGGGAAGGGATTCATTGTAATGCGTTTGCGGTTCCGGTTTAGGGGTATTCCGTTTTTGGCAACGGTGGTTCTCGTGGCGCTGGGGATTGCGTTGGGGAATTGGCAGTTGCGCAGGGCGCACGAGAAAGAAGCGATTGCGGCGGCGATGCTGGAGCGTGGCCGCTTGCCGCCGGTGGTGCTGGGGAGCAGCAGTGGTGTGCACGAGTACGACCGCGTGGGCACGAGTGCCCACCCTACAGAATACCGCCGGGTGCGGCTCACCGGCGAATTCGTCGCGGGCTGGCCGGTCTTCCTCGATAACCGGCCATACCAGGGGCGGGCCGGGTTCTATCTGGCAATGCCGTTTAAAATAGCGGGTTCGGCCAAACATGTGCTGGTGTTGCGCGGCTGGTTGCCGCGCGATCCGCGCGAATATACGCGTCTGCCGAAGTACGAGACGCCGCGCGGCCGGACGACGATCGACGGGGTCCTGGTCGCGTCGGCCGGGCATGTGCTGCAGCTCGGCGGCGCCGTGCCGTTGAAACCCGGTGCGCTGGTCCAGAACCTGGAAGTGGCCGACCTGGCGCGCGCCAGCGGCCTGACGCTGGAACCCTTGCTGGTCCAGCAGACCGGGCCGCGGGCAGACGGCGAGGTCCTGGTGCGCGACTGGCCGGCCCCGGATACGGGCATCGACAAGCACCGCGGCTACGCCGTCCAGTGGTATGCGCTGGCGGCGATGGCGGCCTTATTTTTTGTGATTACGGGATTTCGAAGTGGAAGAAAACAAGCTGAGTGAACGCGCTCCCGCCACCGACGAGCGCCAGCGCGATGCCAAGCGTCGCGGACGCTGGAAGCTGCTGGCCGTGCTGCTGGTGTGCGCCGCGCCGATCATCGCCTCCTACCTGAGCTACTACGTCATCAAGCCGGAAGGGCGCACCAACTACGGCACCCTCATCGACCAGGCCAGCCATCCGATGCCGAAGCTCTCGAGCACCACGCTCGACGGCCGCCCGGAAACGCTGGAGAACTACGCCGGCAAGTGGATCATGGTAAAGGTCGGCGGCGGCGACTGCGACCAGGCTTGCCAGGACCAGCTGTACGCGATGCGCCAGCTGCGCACCATGCAGGGCAAGAACATGGACCGCGTCGAGCGCGTCTGGCTGGTTACCGACGAGCAGCCGATCGACACCATGCTGATCCGCATGTACGACGACATGCACATCCTGCGCGTGAAGCCGGCCGAACTGGCCCGGTGGCTGCCGCTGGAGCAGGGCGGCAAGCTGGAAGACCACATCTTCCTGGTCGACCCGCGCAGCAACCTGATGATGCGCTTCCCGAAGAACCCCGAGCCGCAACGTGTGCATAAAGACATCGCCAAGCTGCTCAAGGCCTCGGCGATCGGATAAGCCATGCACCCGTCCACCCTGTTCCAGTTGGCCCTGATGGGCCTGCTCGTGGCCAGCATTCCGCTGACCATGGTCTGGCTGTCGTCAAGCGTCAACAAATACCGCAAGCTCGTGTGGGTGATGGCCTTCCTCACCTTCGACCTGATCGTGTTCGGCGGCTTTACCCGCCTGACCGACTCCGGCCTGGGCTGCCCGGACTGGCCGGGCTGCTACGGCGCCGCCAATCCCTTCATCGCCCACGAACACATCGCGGCGGCCGAGGCCTTGATGCCGACCGGCCCGGTGACGAAAGTGAAAGCCTGGATCGAGATGATCCACCGCTACCTGGCGATGGGCATCGGCGTGCTGATCATGGCGCTGATGTTCCAGGCCTTCCGCCAATGGAAGAAGACGAAGCTCGACGCCTTCAAGCCGGCCATGCCGGTGGCGCTGTTCCTGTTCGTCTGCGTGCAGGGCGCCTTCGGCGCCTGGACCGTGACCCTGAAGCTGCAGCCGGTGATCGTCACCATCCACCTGCTGCTCGGCATGGCGCTGCTGGCGATGCTGGTCTGGCTGGGCGGGCGCGAGGATTACCTGATGAAGCCGCCCTCGCCGGTGCGCGACCTCGCCGGCTTGCGTTCCTTGCGTACGCTGGCCCTGGTCGCCGCCGTGGTGCTGGTCGTGCAAATCGCGCTCGGCGGGTGGGTAAGCACTAACTACGCGACCCTGGCCTGCGACGAATTCCCGCTCTGCGACGGCAAGCTGGTGCCGGAAATGGACTTCGAGCACGGCTTCACGCTGTGGCGCGAACTCGGCAAGACCGCCGCCGGCCACTACCTGCAGTTCTCGGCGCTGGTGGCGATCCACTGGGTGCACCGCAATTTCGCGATCATCGTCACCGTCGTGCTGGGCCTGGCGGCCTGGCGCGCGATGGGCGAGGCGCAGCTGCGCAAGACCGGCAAGATGCTGGGCGCCGTACTGCTCGTCCAACTGTTCACGGGCGTGGCGACGGTGTACTTCGATTTCCCTCTTGCCATTGCCGTGTTGCATAACGCCGGGGCCGCTCTGCTCGTACTGACGGTGACCATGTTAAACTACAAGGTCAAGTATCTTCTCGAAGTGTCGCAGCGCACGCCCGCGAATGCGGACGTTCCTGTGAATTCGTATCGATGACCACCCAGACCGCACTCCAACCGACCAGCCGCTTCGCCCAATACTGGACGCTGACCAAGCCCCGGGTAACCCAGCTGGCCGTATTTTGCGCCGTCATCGGCATGTTCCTGGCCACCGACGGCTTTCCCGGCTGGCGCGCGCTGATCGCCGGCACCGCCGGCATCTGGCTGCTGGCCGGCGCCGCCTTTGCCGTGAACTGCCTGATCGAGGCCGAGATCGACGCGCGCATGGCCCGCACCGCGCGCCGCGCCACCGCGCGCGGCGAACTGACGCGCAACCAGACCCTTGTCTTCTCCGCCATCATCGGCGGCCTCGGCATGTGGATCCTGTACGCGCTCGTCAATCCGCTGACCATGTGGCTGACCTTCGTGACCTTCGTCGGTTATGCGGTCGTCTACACCATCTACCTGAAGCCGGCCACGCCGCAGAACATCGTCATCGGCGGCCTGTCGGGCGCGATGCCGCCTGCGCTGGGCTGGGCCGCGGTCGCCAACGAGGTGCCGATGCAGGCCTGGCTGCTGGTCCTGATCATTTTTGTGTGGACCCCGCCGCACTTCTGGGCATTGGCCATGTACCGGCGCGAGGACTACGCGCGCTCGGGCCTGCCGATGCTGCCGATCACCCACGGCATGGCCTACACCGGCCAGCAGGTCTGGCTGTACTCGCTGGCCCTGGCGGCCACGACCATCCTGCCTTTCGCCGTGCGCATGAGCGGCCTGATCTACCTGGCCGCGGCCATCGTCCTGAACGCCATCTTCCTGCGCCACGCCTGGCGCGTCCACAAGCACTACAGCGACCAGGTGGCGCGCAAGGCCTTTGCCTACTCGGTCCTCTACCTGTCGCTGCTGTTTGCGGCGCTGCTGGTCGACCATTACTTCAGGTTCTGACGATGAAAAAACTCCTGACCGCGGCGCTGCTTGGCGTCGCGCTGCTGGCCGCCGGCTGCGACAAACTGTCGTCGCGCCCCGCCGTATTCCAGAACACCGACCTGACCGGGCTCGATTACGCCAAGGGCTTCTCGCTGACCGACCATACCGGCAAGCCGCGCACCCTGGCCGATTTCCGCGGCAAGCTGGTGGTGCTGTTCTTCGGCTACACCCAGTGCCCCGACGTCTGCCCGACCACGATGGCCGAGATGGCCGCCGTGATGAAGGAGCTCGGCCCCTCGAGCAAGGACGTGCAGGTGCTGTTCGTCACCCTCGACCCGGAGCGCGATACCCAGGAAGTGCTGGCCCACTACGTGCCGGCCTTCCACCCGTCCTTCATCGGCCTGCGCGGCACGCTTGAACAGACGGCGCAGACCGCCAAGGAATTCAAGGTGTTCGTCGCTAAGGTGCCAGGCAGCAGCGCCGACAACTACACGGTCGACCACACGGCCGGCAGCTACGTCTTCGACAAGGAAGGCAAGCTGCGCCTGTTCATCCGCCACGGCGGCGGACCGGCCCCGATTGTCCACGACTTGCGCCAGCTGCTATGATGTAATGGTGTAAACACCATCGTTTCAAGGACGGCATGGACGTACGCCCAGGCAGAAACTACACCCGCATCGCCACCGTCGTCCTGCTCACGCTGGGCTGCCTGTACGTCCTGAAGCCCTTCCTGCCGGCGATCCTGTTCGCCGCCGCCGTCGTCATCTCTTCCTGGCCTTTGTACCTGCGCCTGCTGGCCGCGATGCAGGGCCGGCGCACCCTGGCGGCGCTGACGATGACGCTGTCGCTGACCCTGCTGGTCATCATCCCGCTGGCGATCGTTACCTACAACCTGGCCGACGACGTCGCCACCACCTTCGGCCAGATGCGCTACGCGCTCGAGCACGGCGAACTGCTGCCGCCCAGCTGGGTCAAGGACTTGCCCTTTCTCGGCGAAACCGTCGACACCTACCTGCGCCAGCTGGTCGCCAGCCGCGAAGAGATGCTGGCTCTGGCCCAGCGCATGCTCGAGCCGGCGCGGCACTGGCTGATGGCCGGCGGCCTGATGCTCGGCACCGGCGTCGTGCAGATGAGCCTGGCGGCCTTTGTCAGCTTCTTCCTCTACCGCGACGGCAAGTCCCTGATCGTCGTGATCGCCGTCGCCATGGCCAAGGTGATGGGCGAGGGCGCCGACTCGGTGTCCGACACCGTCAGCCAGACCGTGCGCGGCGTCATGTACGGCCTGCTCGGCACCGCCCTGGCGCAGGCCCTGGTGGCCGCGATCGGCTTCTTCGTCGCCGGCGTGCCGGCGGTGCCGCTGCTGTCGGTGCTGGTGTTCCTGATGTCGTTGATCCCGGTGGGCCCGCCGCTGGTCTGGGGCAGCGCGGCGGTGTGGCTGTTCTCCCAGGGCGAGACCGGCTGGGGCATCTTCATGGTGGTCTGGGGCACCTTCCTGATCAGTGGCGTCGACAACGTCGTGCGCCCGATGCTGATCAGCCGCGGCACCAGCCTGCCTTTCCTGCTCACCCTGCTCGGGGTGCTGGGCGGCGTGATCGCCTTCGGCTTCGTCGGCATGTTCATCGGCCCGGTGCTGCTGGCGGTGGGCTACTCCCTGATGAGCGAGTGGACCGAAACGCGCGACCCCATCGTGCGCCAGAATAACGAGGAAGTCGCCGGCCGCTAGGTCGCTCCCACTGCAAAAGAGTGGCCCCCGCCTGGCCGCTGCCCGCATGCGCCGCCGAACGCGGACCGTTTGTCGACCGCTTCTCGTGTCTCATTACTTCATCATCGGCGCCGCGCCTGTTCTGGATGCACGCTACGGCATTATCCCTTCGCCTGCGACAAATGCTTTCGCAGTGTTTTATCGACCGAGATTTTGTTGGTTTTTTGAGTCGATGAATAGGTAGGAATAAAAGATATGCATCAATTAACGCCGTGAATGCATTAAAATTTCTAGAAGGAAATTTTATTTCCGTTTCATGAAACAGATGCGTTTTGTCGATGACAATTGTTCCGCCTAGTCCGGAATTAGCGTGAAAGCGCGCCGCGCAAACGCCCGTCGCATTCCTTGCCACTCAACTGGATATGAACCAAGAAATTCAACAACAGAACAGTTTCACGCCGCCGCCTTATGAACTGCGCACTCCGCGCATCACGCTGGCGGACGATGTCATCCTGGCGGCAGAAACCCGGCGCATGTTCGAGGAGGCGATCGGCGCCCTGCGCCACCACAAGACCATCTATTCGGACTGGGGTTTCGGCGCAGTCGATCCGGCAGGCCGCAACATGATCTTGAACCTTTACGGACCACCCGGAACCGGAAAGACGCTGGCTGCGGAAGCCCTCGCAGGGACGCTGAAACGTTCTTACATCCATATCGGTATTGCCGAGATCGAAAGCAAATATGTGGGCGACACGGCGAAAAACATTTCCGCCGCTTTTGCCTGCGCAGCGGCCGAAGGCGCCGTCCTGTTTTTCGATGAAGCCGATACCCTGCTGGGCGCACGCCTGTCGTCGGTGACGCAGGGAATCGATAACGAAATTAATGCCATGCGTTCGACGTTGCTGATCGAGCTGGAGCGTTTCGAAGGCATCGTCGTCTTTGCCACCAATTTCGCCAGGAATTACGACACCGCGTTCGTGAGCCGCATCCGCTATCACATCGAATTCAAGCTTCCCGATCTCGCGTGCCGGCAAGGGCTGTGGGAACGGATGCTGGTACCGGGCGTTCCGCTGGCGGAAGAGCGTGGCTTGTTGATCGCCCGCTGCGCCCAGGCATCCGAAGGATTGTCGGGGCGCGAGATCCGCACCGTTCTTCGCACCGCATTCCCCCGCGCCATCGTCGAGGCGCCGGATGCGCCGGTAGTGCACTGGAAGCATCTCGACACCGCCATTGCCGATATCCGTGCCGCGCACCGCAACGTCGGCAAGGCGCGCCGCGAAGCCGCCAGCAATGACGGCGGCGCCGAAGGCGGACGGCGGCTGCTGGGCTTGTCCGAATAATTTTTTAACTAATAACATCAAAACAGGGAAATGACATGGGTTTGTTTAGCAGCTTGAAGAGTTTCGCCAGTTCAGCGGTGCGTGTTGCAAGCTCGGCCTTGAATACCGCCAAGGAATGGGCGGGCAAGGCCATCGGCTGGATGGCCGAGAAGGCGGAGGGTTTCGTCGACGGCGTCAAGAAAGCCTGGCAGGCGGTCAAGCCGTATGTCGGTGTGATTCGCCTGGCATTGCAGAACGCGGCGAAAGCCATGCCCATCCCCTGGGTGCGCACGGCCCTGGTCGCGCTCGACACGGCCCTCGGTGCATTGACCGCCTTCGAAAACTCGCCGATCGCCAAGAAGATCGATGCCGCCATCAAGTGGTCCATCGAATTGGCAAAGCGTTGGCAGGCGGCCCGCAAGGATGCCGAAACGGCGGCGCAGGACCAGATGCAGGAGCAGGCCGCCGCCGACGTGCTCGGCGAGGAGGAGCTGGATCTGGCGAAGCGGCACCAGGAAACCTTCCGGTTCGCCGAGCGCGAAGTGGTAGCGGAAGAACAGCGCCACCACGTGGCGCTGGCGTCCGCGATCAACGATTTCGAGATCGCCAAGGCCGATATGGCCAAGGCTGTCGATGCCGACCCCGTCGATTTCGAGCACTACCTGCGTCTGCGTGCCACGCAAAAACTGTTGAACATGGCGGACAAGACGTTCCGCGCCGCGCAAAGCATGGAAGACCTGAGCGCCGACGACTTGTTCATGGTGCGTATCGCGTCCGACCTGATCAAGGACAACCCGGAACTGAGCGCGCAAGCCGCTGCGCGCCTCGACCGGCTGCTGACCGAACGCTATGGGAAGGCGCTGCAGCCCTTCGTCTTCGAAGAGCTGGTCGCCTCCTGGGCCAAGCGTGCCGAAGTGCTCGAAAAACAGTGGGAACTGGACAATCGCGCCCACGCCAAGGACAGCATGCTGCTCAAGAATCTCAGCCTGGCAAAAGAAATCCAGAGCGAACTGTCGGCCGACGAAGCGTCGATGTTGAGCGAGCTCGAACACAAGGTCCCGCAGGCCAAGCGCAGTCTCGATGCGCTGGCGCAGAGCCAGCGCGACATCCAGCGCTACGTCGGCGCCGCCGAGGGCTTCCTGCAGTTGCTGGAAAAGACACCCGAGCAGCTCGAGGAAGAAGAGCGCGACTTCCTGCTCGATGACGGCCCACGCGTGGGCAAATTGCTGATCGAATGCGCCGAAAGGAATCTGCCGTTCAGCGAGCTGGACGGCGAGGACAAGACCTTGGTGAACGACTTCGCGAACGCCTTCCGCAAGGAGGCGAAAAACCGCATGAAAGACCTGCTGGAAGTGACCGCATGAATCCGAGCGAGATCCTGAGTTTCCTGACGCCGCAATTCGGCGACAGCCTGCAGCTGGCATTCTTTGCCATCATCCTGTTCATGACCGGCTTCACGGTCGTTAGCGCGCACCGCACCGCGCGTCCGGCATCGTGGGAGCACAAGTGGAACCGCGGCACGCCCGACGATACGACCGACGACCTGGACATCGAGCACGGCAGCGTCACCGATCTTTGGCACGCCGTCGCGACGGCGCCGGAAAAGCTGGCCGAGATCATGCCCGGCATGCTGCTGGTCGTCGGCCTGCTGGGCACCTTCCTGGGGTTGGGCCTGGCGCTGAACCATGCATCGAGCATCCTGGGTCAGGCCGACCTGGCAAGCGCCGGCGCCGCCGCCGACAGCATGCAAAACCTGCTGGGTCTGCTGCAAGGGCTGGGCACGAAGTTCAAGACCTCGACCTGGGGCATCCTCGGCTTCGTGTTACTGAAGATCTGGAGCGAAGTCACGCGCTTCGAAGAAAAGCGCCTGGCCTGGGTGATCGGCAAAGTGAAGGCCGAGCTGGAAAACCGCAAGCGCGCCCAGGCAGCGGCAGAAAAAGCCAGGGAGGACGCGCTGTTCGCCAACATCGGCCGTGCCGCTGCCGGCATCGTCGACGGCATCGGCCCGCATTTCGTTGCCTTGATCAAGAGCAACGAAACCATGCAATTGCAAACCCTGCAGCACTTGCACGCACTGGATGGGAGCACGCAGGGGTTGCGCAACGCCCTCGACACGGTGGCCAGCGAAACCGCGGCGACCCGCAGCGCCATGGTCGAGTTCACCGAAGGCACGCAGCACGTCGTCGCCGGCATGGAGCAGGCGGCGCAGCGCATGGCTGACGGCGCCGGCAAGGTCGGTTCCGGCGCGGAACAGCTGGTCGGCGCGATCAGGACCTTCGAAAGCCAGTTCACCGAGGTGCTCGACAATGTGCGCGGAGACCTGGGCAAGGCGATCCAGGACATGAGTGCCCAGGCCAGCGAGACCCTGGAGCGTGGCAGCACCCAGCTCGGCTCGGCAACGCGCGAGATTTCGACGGCGCTCGGCGAATTGTCCGCGGACACGAGGGAAACGATGAACGAGGTCAAGAGTTCGATCGGGAAGTCGCTCCAGATCCAGGAAAAGGCTTCGATCGCGTTCACGACGTCGAGCCGGGCACTGAACGAGAATATTGCCGAGACGACGGGCATTGTCAACGCAATGACCAGCTCGATCACGGAGGGCCTGGAATCGATCGGCAGCGCCACTTCGCAAATCAAGAAAGTCGCGGAGGCGTCGAAAAAATCGTCCGAAGGCCTGGAACGGGTCGTGGCCGAATTGCAGGGACTGCCGTCTGTCCTGGCGCCGTTGCAAAGCCTGCTCGCTGAACAGAAGATGCTCGTCTACTCACTCCAGCCGTTGCCCGAGATCGTGCAAGTCCAGCGCGCAACCGTCGCCTTGCTGCAGGCTATGCAGGCCGAGCAGCAGACGCCGCCGGCGCCCACCGGCACGTCCGCGTCCGCGATCGCGTAAGCAGGAAGGACCATGAAAGACAAACCGAGCGAATGGGTGGCCATTTCCGACCTGATGGCCGGGGTGATGGCGGTCGTGATGCTGTTGCTGGTGGTGGCTGTCCTGCAGAAGGGCGTGAGCGAGTTGCGCTATCAGGAAGAGCTGGCCAAGGCCAAGGGGACCAAGGACGAGGCGGTGGCCAAGGTGACGCAAGTCGTCAGCGAGATGATCGGCAAGCGCGGCGCCGCCGGCTTGATGAGCTTCGATGCGCACACCAATCGCCTGGTCCTGCGCGATGGCGTGTTCGAGCGCGGCAGCGCCTGCCTCAAGTTCGAGGTGAAGGCCGAGGTGGCGAAGGTGCAGGCGGATATCGCCCGCTTCCTGGCCGATAACCCGACGGCACGGATCCTGGTCGAGGGCTATACCGACAACGTGCAGGTACGCGACGTGGTCAAGGATCGGGAACGCTTCTGTGCCGTTTACGACGACAATTACACGCTATCCGCCGCACGCGCCCGGGAAGCGCGCAGCGCCCTGATCGGCACGCTCGACAAGGTAGTGGCGCGCCGCGTCGTGGTGGCGGGATATGGCGATTCGCGCCTATTGCCCGGAATCGATCCCGCGGACGCCAGGAATCGCCGGGTGGAAGTTCAGTTTCTGATTGAAACCGACGATGCGCAGGAGCCCCGGTCCCTGACAGCGGTCGCCGGCGCCAGCCGCGGCTGAAGCGGCCTGCCCGCACGCGGCGGGCGTTCAGGCCGGGTTCAACCGGCGCGGCGCGGCCAGCAGGGCGCGCAGGCGCTCGAAGTCGATCGGCTTGGTCAGATGGTGATCGAAGCCGGCCTCGAAGGCCAGCTGGCGGTCGCTCTCCTGGCCCCAGCCGGTGGCGGCGACCAGCAGGATGTCGGTCCCGCCCGGCAGCGCCCGGATGCGGCGCGCCAGGTCGTAGCCGGTCATGTCGGGCAAGCCGATGTCGAGCAGGGCGACCTGGGGCCGGAAAGTTTCCAGCAAGTCCAGCGCCGCCTGCGCCGTGTGCACCGTGCGCGCCGCGCAGCCGCTCATGTCCAGGAACATCGCCAGCATCTCGGCGGCGTCGACGTTGTCGTCGACCACCAGCACGGAGGTCGACGCCACCGCCTCTTCGATCCGGGCCGGCGCGTCCGGCATACTCTGCACCGGCGCCAGCGGCAGGCGCACGGTGAAGGTGCTGCCCCGGCCGGTGCCCTCGCTCGCGGCCTCGACGCTGCCGCCGTGCAGGGCGACGATGCCGCGCACCAGGGCCAGGCCGATCCCGAGCCCGCCTTTCGCGCGCCGCAGCGCCGGTTCCAGCTGCGAGAACATGCCGAAGATCGTGGCCAGCGCCTCGGGCGGGATGCCGATGCCGTTGTCGCGCACCGCGATCACGGCCTGCTCGCCCTCCTGGCGCAGGCTCAGGGAAACGAGGCCGCCGTCCGGCGTGTACTTGCAGGCATTCGTCAGCAGGTTGACCAGCACCTGGGACAGCCGCGTCGGGTCGGCGTCGACCACCGCGCCGGACGCCTCGATGGTCACGCTGAAATCGTGGCGCGCGGCGCGCATCATCGGCGCCACGTCCTCCACGGCGCTGTGCACGATGTCGGCCAGCGCCACCGGGGCGCGCCGCAGCTCCATGCGGTTCTGCGTGATGCGCGACATTTCCATCAGGTCGTCGACCAGGTGGGTCAGGTGGCCGAGCTGGCGGTCGAAGACGTCGAGCAGCTTCGCTTCGCTGGCCGGTCGCGCCTTGTCGAGCTTGAGCACCTCCAGCACGCCGCGCATCGGCGCCAACGGATTGCGCAGCTCGTGCGACAGGGTGGCGAGGAATTCGTCCTTGCGGCGGTCGGCGTCCGACAGTTCGCCGTTCAGGTCGCGCAACTGCGTTTCCGCCTCCAGCCGCGCTTCCAGCGCCTGCTCGGCGGTCTTGCGCGCGGCCAGCAGTTCGCGCTCGTAGGAGCGGCGCTCGTTCATCGCCGCCAGCGACCACTCGTCGAAGGTGCGGCCGTCGACCGTCCGGCGCACGATGTTGACCAGCACCGGCATGCGCTGGCCGCCGCTGTCGCGGATCTCCATCTGCAGCTGGCCGACCGAGCCCTGCACCTGCAGGATCGGCAGGCAGTGGGTCTGGTGGAAGATGCGGGCGCCGACCGGCAGCCGGTCCTGGATGCGCAGCTTGCCCACCAGCGCCGCCTGCGAGTAGCCGAGCCAGCGGCACAGGGTGGCGTTGGCGCGCAGGATCAGGCCGGCAGCGTCGGTGACCAGCAGGCCGCAGGGGGCCTGCTGGTAGAGCGTGGCGTCGTCCGGCAGGCCGTTCACCTGCGCCGCTCCAGCGCCAGCGCATCCAGGAAGGACAGCGCAGCGCGCGCGCTGTCCTCGGGGGCGCTCATGTGGGGGCAATGGCCGATGTTGTCGATCACCTGCAGGCGGCTGCCCGGGATCTGGCGCTGCAGGTAGTCGCCGACCGCGAGCGGGGCGATCAGGTCGTCGCTGCATTGCACGATCAGGGTCGGCACGCTCACGCGCAGCAAATCGGCGCGGTGATCCGACAGAAAGGTGACGCGCGCGAAGTGGCGCGCGATGTCGGGATCGTTGCGGCAGAATTTATTGTTCAGTTCGGCCGCCAGCGCGGGCGCGTTCGGCGCGCCCATGATCAGCGGCGCGACGTTGCTCGACCAGCCGAGGTAGTTGGCGTCCATGGTGTCGAGCAGCTCGTCGATGTCGCCGCGGGTGAAGCCGCCGACGTAGCCGTCTTCGTTGATGTAGCAGGGCGAGGGTGCCAGCATGACCTGGGCCAGGAAGCGTTCGGGCGCGCGGATCGAGGCCAGCATGCCGATCATGGCGCTGACCGAGTGGCCGACGTGGATCACCGGGCCGTCGCCGAACTCGTCGATGATGTCCAGCAGGTCGTCGGCATAGCCGTGCAGGCTGGCGTAGCGGGCGCGGTCGTAGGCGGCGAGGTCGGAGCCGCCGCTGCCGACCAGGTCGAAGGCGACGATGCGGTAGCGTTCCTCGAAGGCGGGGGAGATGAAGCGCCAAACGGCCTGGTCGCAACCGAAGCCGTGGGCGAAGACCACGGTGGCCGGGCCATTCCCGTAGACGGAGACATTGTTGCGGTCACGCACACTCATGGGTTCTCCGGGCATTTGCTGACGTTCTATTGGGCAAATTATAACGTCGGGAACGGGCCGGCGGACACCTTGCGGCGAAATATGCGGCCCGGGAACAGATCGTTGCGAGGCTGATTGCGCAGCCAGCCGCGCAATCAGCTTCGCTGTTAACCCAGCTCGTCCTCGTCGCCGCCGCGTTCCAGCTGCGGGATGACTTTCACCAGCAGGATGCGCGGACCGTTGGTCTTCTTGACCACCACGTCGAACTTCGGGAACTCGATGCGCTGGCCCTGCTTCGGGATGTCGCCCAGCTTGGCCATCAAGAGGCCGCCGACCGATTCGACGTCGTCCAGGCCCATCTCTTCGTTGTCGATGTCGATCCCGAGCAGGCGTTCGAGCGAGAAGATCGGCAGGCTGGCCTTGCCGATCCAGGTGCCGTCGGCCTGCGGCAGCCAGTCGTTCTCGTTCATGCGGAATTCGTCGCGGATCTCGCCGACCATCGCGCCGAGCAGGTTGTCGAGCGTGATGAAGCCGACCGGGCGCTTGCCCTTTTCGCCGATCAGGGCGAAGTGGGGCGCGCCCGTGCGGAAGCGGCGGAAGATGTCCTGGGCCGGGGTGCGCGCCGAGATCGTCTCGACCGGGCGCAGGAATTGCGTCAGGTCGCTGATGTCCTTGCCCGACTGCAGGGCGAAGAACAGGTCCTTCAGGTGGATCACGCCCAGCACCTCCTCGCCTTCGGCGTCGAAGTAGGGGTAGCGCGAGAAGCGGTTGCGGCGCACCGTGTCGAGGTTTTCCTCGATCGACAGGTCTTCGTGCAGGGCGATCACTTCGTTAATCGGGCGCATCAGGTCGGACACGGCCATGTCGGCGAACTCGAGCGACTGCGCCAGGATATGGCGCTCGTCGTGGGTGAACTTCTCCTTGCCGGTGCTGGTGTTGGTGCGCAGGATGAGTTTCAGTTCCTCGGTCGAGTAATGGGTGTCGTGGCCGCCGGCGCCGGACAGGCCGGCCACGCGCAGCACCATGTTGGCGCTGGCGTTGAGCACCGCGATGAAGGGATACATGGCCCAGTAGAAGCCGTACAGCGGCAGCGCGCACCACAGCGCGACCGACTCGGGAATGCGGATCGCGAGCGACTTGGGCGCCAGCTCGCCGACCACGATGTGCAGGAAAGAGATCACGCTGAACGCGACCACGAAGGAAACGCCGTGGATCACCTGTTCCGAGGTGACCCCAAGCAGGGCGAAGAGCGGTTCGAGCAGGCTGGCAAAGGCCGGTTCGCCGACCCAGCCCAGGCCGAGCGATGCGAGGGTGATGCCGAGCTGGCAGGCCGACAGGTAGGCGTCGAGCTGGCCGTGGACCTTGGCCAGGATGCGTCCGCGCAGGCCGGAGGTCTTGGCAATGGCGCGGACACGGGTTTTACGCAGCGTGACGATGCCGAATTCGGCCGCCACGAAGAAGCCGTTCAGTGCGACAAGAAAGAGCGCGAGAACGACAAATAAAAGATTTTCCATATAAAAGATGAGTTGATAAAAGGCGTAGCCGATAGGCATTGTACAACTCAAGCGGCGCCGAGCATTCCTTCATGTACCGCGGCCAGGATCGCTTCCACTGCCGGATGCTGGATCTTGCGCTCGTTCGAGATCGCGTAGAACTGTTCGCGCACTTCCGGCACCCGCCCCACGACCTCGGCCTGCAGCTGCTCGGCCAGGTCGGTGGCCAGCGCCGCCGGCGCGAAGAACAGCCCGAGGCCGCGCCGCCCGAAGGTATTGAGCAGGGCGTTGTCCTCGAATTCGCCGACCACGTCCGGGTGCACGCCGTTCACCTCGAGCCAGTCGTCGATCTTGGCGCGCAATGCATTATTGCGCGCGGGCAGCAACAGGGGCGCGCCTTTCAATCCTTTCGGGAAATTCTTGCCCCATTTCTGCGCCAGTTCGCGGCTGCCGACGACC
Organism: Massilia haematophila; assembly: GCF_042647645.1. Taxonomy (NCBI): domain Bacteria; kingdom Pseudomonadati; phylum Pseudomonadota; class Betaproteobacteria; order Burkholderiales; family Oxalobacteraceae; genus Massilia; species Massilia haematophila. The sequence goes on from NZ_JBHRVV010000001.1 coordinate 5,181,335, forward strand.
AGCATCTCGCTCTCGAACAGCAGGTGGCTGAACACGCGCAGGGTGCTGCCGGCAGCCAGGGTGCGGTCGCTCAGCACCACGTCGAGCTTGTGCAGGGCGAGCTCGGCCAGCAGGGCCTCGTGCTGGTCCTCGAAGCAGACCAGGCGCACCGGGGTGGGCAGCTGGGTCGTCACCTCGAGCAGGCGGAACGCGGTCAGCTTGGGCAGGGAATCGGAAATGCCGACCGTCAGGCGGGTGCGCAGGTTGCCGGCCTGGTCGAGCGCTTCCTGCATCTGTTCGCCGAGGAGAAAAATCTGGTCGGCATAGGTCAAGGCCAGGCGCCCGGCCTCGGTCAGGCTCAGGCGCCGTCCCTGCTGGGTGAACAGGGCCTTGCCGACCGCCTGCTCGAGCAGGGTGATCTGGCTGCTGACGGTCTGGACGGCCAAGCCGAGACGCTCGGCCGCGCGGGTAATGCTACCCTCCTTGGCCACGACCCAGAAGTAGTGCAGGTGGCGGAAATTCGGGATCGCGTGTTTCATATCTTCCGTTTTTTCGAAGTAATGCTTCGATTATCTTCGCTTTTTCGATAGTTCGCAAAGCTCTAAACTTCCGTGCATCAACTTTCACATAGAAGGGATAACAACATGAAGCACTTCAGAGGATCCTTCCTCGTCACCATCATCTGTATGGGCCTGGCCGGCTGGTGGGGCTATGACCACGGCGGCGTCTCCGGCATGATGACCGCGATCGGTATCGCGGCCATCCTGTCGATCATGGAGGTGTCGCTGTCGTTCGACAACGCCGTGGTCAACGCCTCGGTCCTGAAGGGCTGGGACGAATTCTGGCTCAAGCTGTTCCTGGGCCTGGGCATGATCATCGCCGTGTTCGGCATGCGGCTCGTGTTCCCGCTGGTCATCGTCGCCGTGGCGGCCGACCTGGGCCTGACCGAGGTCTGGAACCTGGCGCTGACCGATCCGAAGTCGTTCTCGGGTCACCTGACGGCGCACCACGCGGAAGTGGCGGCCTTTGGCGGCATGTTCCTGCTGCTGGTCTTCCTGAACTTCCTGCTCGACGATGAGAAAGAAACCCACTGGCTGGGCAACTTCGAGAAGAAGCTCGGTTCGCTGGGCAAGGTGTCCTCGATCGCGGTGATGGTGGCGCTTGCGTCGCTGCTGTTCGCGTCGACCTTCGTTGACGCCGGCCAGAGGATGATTGTCCTGGTCGCCGGTATCTGGGGCATCCTGGTCTACGTCGGCGTGGACATGATCAGCGGCCTGCTCGAGAAGAGCGAGTCGGACGAGAACAGCAACGTGGGCGACATGGTCAAGCGCGGCGGTATCGGCGGCTTCCTGTATCTCGAAGTGCTGGATGCCTCGTTCAGCTTCGACGGCGTGATCGGCGCCTTCGCGATCACCTCGGACGTCGTGATCATCATGCTGGGCCTGGCGATCGGTGCGATGTTCGTGCGTTCGATGACGGTGTACCTGGTCCGCAAGGGCACGCTGGACGAGTTCGTCTACCTGGAGCACGGCGCGCACTACGCGATCGGTATCCTGGCCGTGATCATGCTGGCAAGTATGCATGTCCACGTGCCTGAGCTGATCACCGGCCTGACGGGTGTGGCCTTCATCGCGGCTTCGCTGTGGTCGTCGATCCGGTACAAGAAGAAGCATGCCGCGCTGGAAGCGGCTGGAGAGAAGCAAGTGGCGTAATGGCAGTACGGGCGGTGGCGATGGTTGCCACCGCCCGGGTAGGGAAACGGCGTACGGCGTGGGTTCAAGAACCCACCCTACGAAAACCGGCACCTGTAGGGTGGGTTCTTGAACCCACGCTGTCGGACCCGTAGCACAGAGTTACAGAATCACGCGAGAGCGCCATGAAAGGCGCCCCGCACAACGAACCGCCCGGCGAGCGGCAGAACACCAGCTCGCTGCGCGTACAACCCCGGTGTTCACAAGAAGTCCTCAATCTTAGGAGAAACACATCATGGCAATCAGTCTGCAAAAAGGCGGCAACGTCAACCTGTCGAAAGAAGCCCCTGGCCTGACCAACCTGAAGGTCGGCCTCGGCTGGGATACCCGCGCCACCGACGGCGCAGCCTTCGACCTCGACGGCGCCGTCTTCATGCTGAACAGCAGCGGCAAGGTCCGTTCGGACGCCGACTTCATCTTCTACAACAACCTGAAGTCGGCCGACGGCTCGGTCGTCCACTCGGGCGACAACAAGACCGGCGAAGGCGCGGGCGACGACGAAACCGTCGCGATCGACCTGACGAAAGTCCCGGCCGACGTCGACAAGATCGTGCTGGCCGTGACCATCCACGACGCCGAGACCCGCCGCCAGAACTTCGGCATGGTCGGCAAGGCCTTCATCCGCTGCGTCAACGCCAACGGCGACGCGGAAATCGCCCGCTACGACCTGTCGGAAGACGGCTCGACCGAAGCGGCAATGATCTTCGGCGAGGTGTATCGTAATGGCGCCGACTGGAAATTCCGCGCCATTGGCCAGGGCTTCCAGGGCGGCCTGGGTCCGCTCGCCAAGAACTACGGCGTCAACGTCTAAACAATCAGGTTCGCGGTCCCCATGACCGGGGGCCGTTTTTAATAGGAAGCCAAAAGAAATGCCAACTTTTACCGTGACCGGAGATGTCGATCCCTTCCTGCACGTGTCGATGAGGAGAGGCGAGACCATCTATTGCGAATCCGACGCGATGGTGATGATGGAATCGACGCTCGACCTGAAAGGCAAGATGAAGGGCGGGCTCGGCAGCGCATTGATGCGCACCTTCGCCAACGGCGAATCGTTCTTCCAGCAGCACATCGAAGCGACGCGCGGCGACGGCGACTGCCTGCTGTCGCCGACCCTGCCGGGGGCGATGCAGATCGTCGACTGCGGCCCGAACCAGTACATCATCAGCGACGGCGCCTTCGTTGCCGCCAGCTCGGGCGTGGACCTGAAGGTGCGCACCCAGAGCCTGGGCAACGCGCTGTTCGCCAACAGCGGCGGCTTCTTCGTCACCGAGACGACGGGGCAGGGCCAGGTGGTGGTGTCGGGATTCGGTTCGATGTCGATGCTGGAAGTGGAGCCGGGCAAGGACGCGATCATCGACAACTCGCACGTGGTGTGCTGGGACAGCACGCTGCAGTACGAGATCTCGATCACGACCGGCACCAGCGGCGGCTTCCTCGGTAACCTGATCAACAGCCAAACCAGCGGCGAGGGCATGGTCCTGCGCTTTTCGGGCAAGGGCAAGGTCTACGTGTGTTCGCGTAACCGCGCCGCCTTCAAGGCCTGGATGCAAACGCCCGCGCGCTAAAACCAGGAGAGAACAATGTCAGTCAATCTGCAAAAAGGCCAGAAGATTTCGCTCAGCAAGGAAGGCGGCGGTGCACTCACCCGCGTCACCATGGGCCTGGGCTGGGACGCCATCAAGTCGAAGGGCTTCTTCGGCTTCGGCGGCAAGACCGAAAGCGTCGACCTCGACGCCTCGGTCGTGATGTTCGACGAATCGAACCGTCCGGTGGACGTGGTCTGGTTCCGCCAGCTGAAAAGCAAGGACGGCAGCATCGTCCACACCGGCGACAACCGCACCGGCGCCGGCGACGGCGACGACGAGCAGATCAACGTCGACCTGAGCAACGTGCCGGCCAACGTGAAGTCGCTGGTGTTCACGGTGAACAGCTTCACCGGCCAGAACTTCTCGCAGGTGCAGAACGCCTACTGCCGCCTGCTCGACGCTTCCGGCAACAAGGAAGTGGCGCGCTACGACCTGTCGGTGCAGGGCGCCCACACCGCCCAGGTGATGGCCAAGCTGTACCGTCACAACGGCGAGTGGAAGATGCACGCCATCGGCGAAAACGCCAGCGGCCGTACCTTCGACGACCTGATGCCGGCGATCACGCCGCACCTGTGATCGGTTTGCATAAGCGTCGATAAAAAAACCGGGGATGCGTCCCCGGTTTTTCTTTTTCCGCTTTCTCGCGCGTCAGCCAGGCAGAACCGCCGAGAAAATCGACCGGCGCAGGACCGCCTTGCCGGCGTCGATGCCATGCCGCGAAAACGCCGGCGGCAAGGCGACGCCATTGCCGTCCGCCGCGCCCTCGTGCGCAACGCTGCCTGGCGCAGCCGCTTCCCTGACCAGCATGTCGGCGCTGTTCGCGACATCGAAATACTCGTCCCAATGCACCGGCACCCGGTGCGAGCGGCCATCGCCGCCGCGCATCGACACGTAGTGGACGCGCTTGACGCTGCGAAAGCCGCTGGCCGTCACGCGCACTTTCTGCGCGCCGTCGGCCTCCTCGTGCATGGTGGTCTTCAGGATGCTGCGGGTGACGCAGTCGGGATGCTTGAACACCGCCTCGCCATGGTAATTGGCGATCGCTTCATGCTCCCAGAAACAGGGTTTGTGCGAATAGGTGTCCCTGTAGATGTCCGCATGCGGCCGATGCTGCTGGTACAGGGGGATGGCGAGCAGGGGCGCGATCCCGAAGTAGAACGACTTGAAGAAATCGTTGTGGTAGCCGTTGAAGAACGTGCGTGCGTGGGCCAGTTCGTAGGCATGGAATTTCCAGGGCGCGCCGCTGATATCGGTCTGGCGCATGTGGCCCGCTTCCACCACGTTGATCATCCGGGTTTTCTCGAACACGAAGGTGTCGCCGAAACCGATCGTACTGTCCTTCAGCAGCTTCAGCATTTCCTGCTGCGCCAGGGGCGTGAACAACAGCCGGAACTGCACTTCATGGTTGCGGTCCGTGGCAGCGAACAAGGCGTCGAATTCGCGGTTCGACATCACCGTAAACGTATTGCCCTCGCCAACATCCCGGGATTTCGCTTCCAGCTTCTTGATGGCGCGGTTCTTCCGCCATTTGTCGAACAGGCCGTCTTCCAGGCGCGAGAGTGTCGACGGGTTGCGGCTGAATACGAGGTCGGGCGCCGCCTCGTTGCCGTAGACAATGAAGGTCCGGTTTTCGTACTCGGGGAAGGGACGCTCGATCGATGCGTTCAAGGTCTCGTGGCGGGTCCTGGTTTCCCATTTGCCTTGCGCATTGAGGTGGCGTTCCGTCCAGCTGATCTGGAGCGAGCCATGGTAGGTCTTGCTGCCCATCCAGTGCGACAGGGTTCGGGTAAGAATGAACGGGTTGCCGTTCAATACGCCGCTGTGCGAGAACACGATGGAGTGGTCGTCGCCGAGCTGGCCGGACCAGCCGAAGCCCTTGCGCAGCTCGTCCATGCGGCCGTTGCTGAAATAGGCGTCGAAGGCGATGCGCGGCACCGTTTTCTGCACCAGCTTCGCCACGATGTCCCAGTCGTACAGGCGGTTCAGCGGCGCCATCTGGCCCCAGGCCACGGCGCGCTTCGCGTCGCAGGCTTCCTGCAGACGTTTCAGCTGGGCGTCGGAATCGTTGATGACGCGGTTCAGCCAGAGCATCGCAGGCACCAGCGCCAGCGCCGGCAGCGCGAGCCATGGCCAGGTGTAATAGGCGAGGATATACAGCGCCGCCAGCAGCGCGCAGGCGATGGCGAAGCCGCGCAGGATGCGCCAGCCCTTGTTCGAGCTGCCTTCGCCGGCGGCCCGCTGTTCGAGCTCGCGCAGTTCCCGCACCGTCTGGATATTGGCGTTCTCGTCGACGCCGGAGCGGCGCACGAGGTCCTCGAAAAAGTCCGAGGTATGCTCGACGTGGGCAGCCCTGAAATGGGACGCGTACTGCTCCAGCGGCTCGTGGACGTCGTCGATCAAAAGAAGACGCTCCGGGCGGCAGCCTTGGTCTCGGCGGAGGCGGTAAAGGGAATGCGCGTGGTGTAGCCCGCGCGCGCCGCAACGATCTGCCTGGTCGGCCAGGCAAAGATGTCCTGGTTCCACATGCCGACGGTATCGTTATACAGCGTGCGCGCCGCGGTCACTTCCTTTTGCAGATAACTGTTCTGGCGCATGGCGTCGGCGATGACGGCCTGCGCTTTCAGCTCCGGATAGGCTTCGCAGGCCAGGTTGATGCGCGAGAAAATACCGTCGATTTTCTGGGACGCCTGGTTGCGTTCGGCATCGGCGTGATGGCCGCTCCGATACGCCGCGACCGACTTCATCACATCCTTGTCGAGATCGATCGCTTTCGCGACCAGGCCCACCACGTTGTTCAGGACGACGACGCGCTGCTCCAGGTAATTGTCGATCTGCGAGGCATCGGCCTGGATTTTCTGCTGCAGCTTGCGCAGGTTCGCCAGGGCGAACACCTTCATGAACTGGAAGACCACGCCGGGCAGGGCGCCCAGCACCAGCAGTCCCAGGCTGTAGTTTCGCGGCAACGCATCGGTCAGCAGGGCCACGGCGCCGATAAGCGGAATGACCGTCCACAGGGCAATTTCGAAGAGCAGCGAACCGGTGCCGATCTGGACGGGAATCTGCTTGTTGATGACGTTGACATCGCGGCCGGCCTGGTCCACCGGGCCAGTGACTTCGTCCAATTCGTTTGCCATAGCTAAAAGATCCTTTGTTTTGAAAATATGCGTTGTTTTTGTGAGAGCGCCTGGAAAGCAAGCTCAAGATTATAAATTGCTTTTAATCACTTTTTGTTGTCATCGTATCTTGCACAACATGACGCGACCAAGTGCGGCAACCGGCCTGTTCGGGCCGTTTTTCTCTTTGCATCAACGGTTTGGGAATCGTGCGCTTGTTGTAAAAATGAAAGACCCGGTAGACTGTCGCGGAGCTGGACAATCCTTGCCGATGGGACGGCGAGGCAGCTCTTTTCCTGCCCGGTCCATGCACGTGCGATTGCATGGCCACAACACAATGCAACGACAAACACTATGCTCACTACCCTGCTCGAATGGTTCCTCCACCTCGACCGCCATCTTGCCGTCCTGGCGGCCGACTACCACATCCTGGTCTACGTGCTGCTGTTCGCCGTGATCTTCGTCGAAACGGGGGTGGTCGTCATGCCCTTCCTGCCTGGCGACTCGCTGCTGTTCGTCACCGGCGCCCTGGCGGCGAAAGGCCTGCTGTCGCTGCCGGTGCTGATCCCGCTGTTGATCGTCGCGGCGGTGCTCGGCGATATCGTCAACTTCGCGATCGGCACCATGTTCCGCGATCGCATCAAGAATGGCTACCGGCTGCGCTTCATCAAGGCCGAGCACATCGCCCATACCGAGCGCTTCTTCGAACGCCATGGCCCCAAGACCATCGTGCTGGCGCGCTACGTTCCCATCGTGCGCACCCTGGCGCCCTTCGTCGCCGCACTGGGCAGCATGCGCTATTCCACCTTCCTGTCCTATAACGTCATGGGCGGCACCTTGTGGGTGGTCTCCCTGACGGTGGCCGGCTTCGCCTTCGGCAACATCAAGTGGGTGAACGAGAACCTGACCGCGGTCATCCTCGGCATCATCGTGCTGTCGCTGGTGCCGGGCATCGTGGCCTGGCTCCAGGAGCGTGCGCGCAGCAGGCGCAGCAACCCGGGCGCCTGATCCGGGCGCGGCAGTGTCCGCGGGCGGGCCGGGGCCAGCCACATGGCCCCGGCAACCATGACACGCCGCACCCGCAAAGCTATAATCGGCGCCTTCGTCCCAGAGGAATGCGCCATGTCTCTACTCGATCACCAGCTCGAACTGCTGTCGCCTGCGAAAACCGCCGAGATCGGCCGCGAGGCCATCCTGCATGGCGCCGACGCCGTGTATATCGGCGGCCCCGCCTTCGGCGCCCGTCACAACGCCAGCAATTCGCTGGAAGAGATCGCCAGCCTGGTGCAGTTCGCCCACCGCTACCGCGCGCGCATCTTCGTGACGATGAACACGATCATGCACGACGCCGAGCTCGAGCTGGCGCGCAAGCAGGTCTGGCAGCTGTACGAGGCGGGCGTCGATGCGCTCATCATCCAGGACATGGGACTGCTGGAAATCGACCTGCCGCCGATCCAGCTGCACGCCAGCACCCAGTGCGACATCCGCACCGTGGAGAAGGCGAAGTTCCTGGGCGACGTCGGCTTCTCCCAGCTGGTGCTGGCGCGCGAGCTGACGGTCGAACAGATCCGCAAGATCCGCGCCGAGGTCGACACGCCGCTCGAATACTTCATCCATGGCGCGCTGTGCGTCGCGTTTTCCGGGCAGTGCTACATCTCGCACGCGGACACGGGCCGCAGCGCCAACCGCGGCGACTGTTCCCAGGCCTGCCGCCTGCCCTATACGCTGACCGACGCCAAGGGCGGGGTCGTCGCCTACGACAAGCACCTGCTGTCGATGAAGGACAACGACCAGAGCCGCAACCTGGAAGCGCTGATCGACGCCGGCATCCGCTCGTTCAAGATCGAAGGGCGCTACAAGGACATGGGCTACGTGAAGAACATCACGGCCCACTACCGCCTGCTGCTCGACGAGATCCTGGAGCGCCGCGCGGCGGGTCGTTCCGGATTCGTGCGCGCCGCCAGCGGCCACACGCAGATCTTCTTCACGCCGGACGTCGACAAGAATTTCAACCGCGGCCACACCGACTATTTCGCCCAGGGCCGTCAGGACGACATCGGCGCCTTCGATTCGCCCAAGTACCTGGGCGTAGAGGTCGGCGCCGTCACCAAGGTCGGCACTGACCACTTCGAGATGATGACCGACGTCGCCCTGGCCAACGGCGACGGCCTGAACTACATGAACAAGCGCACCAGCGTCGGCGTCCAGGTCAACACGGTGCAAAAGCTCGGCGAAAGCGAGGACGGCCAGCGCTGGCGCGTGTTCCCGAACGAGCCGGTCAGCGCCTTGCCCGGCCTGAAACCCGGCACGCAGGTGCACCGCAACCGCGACCACCAGTGGGAAGCGGCGCTCACGAAGCGCTCGGCCGAGCGCAAGGTGGCGCTGCACCTGACCCTGGGGGAGCTGGACGACGGCCTTTCCTTGACCCTGCGCGACGAGGACGGGATCGAGACCGTGACGCACGCGCAGCTGGCGCTGCAGCCGGCGCACAACCTTGATCAGGCCGATGCGGCGCTGCGCACCAGCCTGACCAAGCTGGGCAACACGATGTTCGAAGCCGACGGCATCGTGCTAGCGCTGTCGCAACCGTGGTTCGTGCCAGCCGCCGCCATCAATGCGCTGCGGCGCGACGCCGTGGCGGCGCACGAGGCGGCGAGACTGGCCGCGTGGGAGCGCCCCGAGCGCAAGGCGCCGGCGGAACCGCCCGCCGTGTATCCGGCGACCCAGCTGTCCTACCTCGCCAACGTCTACAACGAAAAGGCGCGCGCGTTCTACCACAAGCACGGCGTGGGCCTGATCGACGCGGCCTACGAGGCGCACGAGGAAGCGGGCGAGGTGTCGCTGATGATCACCAAGCACTGCCTGCGCTTCTCGTTCAACCTGTGCCCGAAACAGGCCAAGGGCGTGCAGGGCGTGCAGGGCCAGGTGAAGGCCGAGCCGATGACGCTCACGTCGGGCGAGGACACCTACACGCTGCGCTTCGATTGCAAGCCCTGCGAGATGCACGTCGTCGGTGCCATGAAGCCCGGCATCCTGCGCTCGCCGCCGCCGTCCGCCGTGCCGTATAGCACGGTGACCTTCCATCGCAAGCGGCCCGCGTAAGGACCGCTGCGCGGCGTGCCGCGTAGGGTGGGCGCCCCGTGCCCACGCGTTAGCAAGTATCCGACAGTCCTGTAGGGTGGGCACTCCGTGCCCACGCGTTACGTGCGCGTCCGTTCTGCGTTGGCTGCGATGTATCGCCCGCTAACGTTGACCTTGGCCGGGCTCTCGATTCATTGGACACTTTGCGGGCGATACCTCGCTGCCGCTGACTGTCGGTCACGTGCGTAATGCGTGGGCACAGCGTGCCCACCCTACGGCCATCCGCGCATTCCCTTGCATCGGAGCCTTGTGTCCCGATTTTTTCGCCTTCCAGTCAATATTTCCTGTTGACATGTTCGATATCGTCGTCTACTGTATTAATCAACTAATACAGCAGACACCATGACCACCCATTCCGCCCACCTGTTTTCGATTTCCACCGGGTCGCCCGAACCGATCTACCGCCAGCTCGTCGAGCAGGTCAAGCGCCTGGTCGCGGCCGGCCAGATGGCGCCTGGCGACGGCATGCCGTCCGTGCGCGAGCTGGCGCAAGCGCTGGCGCTGAACCCGATGACCGTCTCCAAGGCCTACAGCCTGCTCGAGATGGAAGGGGTGCTGGCGCGCCGCCGCGGGCTGGGCATGGAAGTGGCCGCACGCGCCGGCGGCGGAAAGAGCGCGCTTGAGCGCGCCGAACTGCTGCGCCCGACCCTGGAACGCGCTGCCGTCGAAGCGCGCCAGCTCGAACTCGATCCCGACACCGTTGTTTCCCTCTTCATCCACATCCTGAAGGAACAAGCATGACCACCCCGATCATCCAGAGCAGTTCGATCAGCAAGCATTTCGGCAGCGCCATGGTATTGGACCAGCTCGACTGGCAAGTGATGCCGGGGCAGGTGATCGGCCTGCTCGGCCGCAACGGCGCCGGCAAGTCGACCCTGCTCGAATGCCTGCTCGGCCTGCGCGAGACCGACAGTGGGTCGGTCCGTATCTACGGCGAGGACGTGGCGCGCCTGTCGGACGCCACCCGCGCCCGCATCGGCTACGTGCCGCAGAAATCCGACCTGTTCGAATGGATGACGCCGCGCCAGATGCTGGGCTACTTCCAGGCCCTGTACCCACGCTGGAACGCGGCCAAGGTCGACGCGCTGCTGGAGCGCTGGGGCTTCGACGCTCTGATGCAGGAGAAGCCGATCAGCAAGCTCTCCGGCGGCGAGCAGCAGCGCCTGTCGATCATCCGCGCGCTGGCCCACGATCCGGAACTGCTGGTGCTGGACGAGCCGGTCTCGAGCCTGGACCCGGTCGGCCGGCGCGACTTCCTGCGCGAGCTGATCGACGGCGTGATCGAGCGCGGCACCACGGTGGTGTTCTCGACCCACATCCTGTCGGACCTGGAGCGCGTCGCGCTCGATCTCGCCTTCCTGCGCGACGGCAAGATCGCGCTGCAGGGCCGGCTCGACGAGTTGCTCGAAGGCGCGCGCCGCGTCGTCGGCCCGGCGGCGCTGCTCGACGGTAAACCGCTGGCGGGCGAACTGCGGCGCCAGCGCGCGGCCGACGGTACGGTCAGCGTGGTCACCCACGGCGCCGCCGCCGATACCCTGCGCGCCCAGCCCGGCGTGCGCGTCGAGCCGCTCAGCCTGGAAGACCTGTTCATCGAGGTGACGCAATGAGCGCGGCGCTGAAGGACTATTGGCTGCTGTGGCGGATGGCGCTCAGCACGCGCCATCCGCGTGCCAGCATGATCGTGCTGGGACTGACCACCCTCGGCACCGTCCTGGTCGGGGCGCTGGCCCAGATGAAAGAAGGAGACCTGGTCCTCACGGCGGGCCTCGCGCTGCGGGTGGCGCTCGGCGGTGTGCTGGGTGGGTGGATGCTGTATTTCGTTCCCGGCGCGGTGAAACTGAACTCGCCCTTTGCCGCGCGCCTAGTGCCGCGCCTGCGGCGCCGCCTGATCGCGTTGACGATGCTGGTGTGGGCGACCGCGGTCGGCGCGGCCACGCTGATGTCGCTTGACACGCGCCTGTCGCCTGCGCTCGTGTTCCTGGGCACCGGCACCTGGCTCGCGGCATACGGTTTAGGGCAGAGCGGTCACCGTGCCGGGGCCTGGGTCCAGTTCGGGACCTGGATGCTCATTGTTTTCCATGACCGCCTGCCTCCCGGACTGGTCGAGCAGGTCAAGAGCGGCTCCGGCTTTGCCGTCGCCATCCTCCTGATGCTGGCATTCGGTGCGTTCGCCCTGCAGGCGATGTACATGGACGGCGGCGAGCGCCACTATGCGGCGCGCGAGGCGCAGAAGTTGCAGATCGAACGTCTTTCGACCGATGGACAGTTCAGGGAACGCAAGCAGCACAAGCTTGGCGCCTCGATCTACGCCAGGGCGCTGCGCCGCGATTGCGAGGCGCGCGACGTCGGCAAGCTGCTCGGGCACCTGCTCGGTTCGGCGAATCACTGGCTCAATCGGGCGATCTCGCTCGCTGTCGTCGTGGGGCTGGTGGCGATTGCGGTAGGTGGATTTCGCCTGTTCGGCAGTGCCGAGACGAACGACATGATCACGGCGATCGGCTGGTTGTTCGCCTTGCCTTTGTTGCTGATGCCGCTGTTCGGCAGCGAGCTCCGGGCTGTGCGCCTGAAAGACACCGCCGCCGAACAGGCCCTGTTCCGGCTGGTCCCGCCGATGCCGGCCGGCGCCCCGGACTTCAACCGCAAGCTGTCCGGCACGCTGATGCGTATCGCACTGGCCGAGTGGGGCATCCTGGCGGGAGCCGTGCTGGGCCTGGGCATGATCACCGGCGCCTCGGCAGCCAACCTGTTCATGCAGATATGCATCTGCTGCCTGAGCTTGCCGCTCGTGGCCGCCAATTTGCGCGACCACGCTCGCCGCAGCGGCCTACTGGGCTGGCGCCTGCTGTGCGGCTTCGCGCTGTCGCTTGGAATCAGCTTCGGCCTCGCCGCGGCGGCGCAGCGCGCCATCGGCCTGCCGGTGACGGCCGGGGCGGCGCTGGTCAGCATTGCCATTGCCATCGCCCTGGTTGTCCGGGGCTTCAGGCGCGCCGACACCGCGCCCTATGCCTTTCCGGCCGGGCGCCTGGCCTGAGCCGGTAGGGTGGGTTCTCGAACCCACCGCTCCTGGACGCCGCCATGTGGCGGCGTTCGCCTCTGCGCACCTGCCATGAAGGTGGGTTCGAGAACCCACCCTACCTGTTTATCAATGCCCGCGGCGCTGCACCAGCGCGGTGCCGACGCCGTGGCGCTTGCCTTCGCTGACCGCGGTCACCGTGCCGTCCGGATTGAACACGATGGCGTTCGCCGCGCCGATTTCCTCGGCCCGCTCCTCCCACTTGTGGCCGAAGGCTTCGAGCGCCCGGGCCTGGGCGCTGCCGGCAAAGCCCGGCTCGATCGAGGTCGCGGCGCCGTTGCGCTCGGACAGGCGCGGCGCGTCGATCGCCTCGTTCATCGGCATGCCGAAATCGATGTGGTTGACGATGGTCTGCAGCACGGTGGTGATGATGGTCGAACCGCCCGGGCTGCCGATGGTGAAGGCCGGCTTGCCGTCCTTGAGCACGATGGTCGGCGTCATGCTGCTGCGCGGGCGCTTGCCCGCTTCCGGCACGTTCGGGCGCGGGCCGGAAAAATCGAAGTCGGTCATCTCGTTGTTCAGCAGGAAGCCGTAGCCCGGCACCACGATCCCGCTGCCGCCCCAGGACTCGATGGTGAAGGTGTAGGAGACCACGTTGCCGTCCTTGTCCGAGACCGTCAGGTGGGTGGTGTGGGCGCCTTCCTTCTGCAGCGCGCGCTGCGGCGGCGCTTGCGGGCGCAGCGGAACGCTGGGGTCGTCCTGGAACAGGTAGGGATCACCCGCCGCGGCCTGGATGCCGGCGCGTCGCGGATCGATCAGCGCGCGGCGCCGGGCGGCGAATTCCTTCGACAGCAGGCCCGCCACCGGGGCGTCGACGTATTCCGGATCGGCGAGGTAGGCGTTGCGGTCGGCAAAGGCGAGCCGGCTCGCTTCCAGGTAGAGGTGCTCGGCGTTCGCGCGCGGCATGGACTTCAGGTCATAGCCTTCCAGGATGTTCAGCGCCTCGGCCACCGCCACGCCGCCGCTGCTCGGCAGGGGCATGCCGTAGATCTCGTAGCCGCGGTAGCTGCTGACGATCGGCTGGCGGATGCGCGCCTCGTAGTTGGCCAGGTCGGCCAGGGTCATACGGCCCGCCCGTACGCTGGCGCCCGCATTGGCCTCTTTTGCGACGGGCGGCTGGTTGACGGCGTCGACGATGGCGCGCGCCATCGGGCCTTCGTAGAAGGCCTTGTAGCCGCGTGCGGCGATCTCGCGGTAGGCCTTGGCCATGTCCGGATTGCGCAGCTGGGTGCCGGGCGTGACCGCCTTCCCGCCCCGAAGGTAGAGCGCGCTGGTGGTCGAGAACTGCTGAAATTTTCTTTCATTTTGCTGCGTTAAATGAAAGAAAGTTTCATTGACCGTGAAGCCCTTGCTGGCCACGTCGATCGCTGGCGCCAGCACCTGCTTGAAGTTCATCGTGCCGTAGCGTTCCAGCGCCTCGTGCCAGCCGCGCACCGTACCCGGCACGCCGACCGCGGCGCCGCTCGCGACCGCCTTCTCGAAGTCGATCTCCTTGCCGTTGTCGAGGAAGACCGTCGGCGTGAAGGCGGCGGGCGCCATTTCGCGGTGGTCGATCGTGATCACGCGCTTGTCCTTGGCCAGGTAGATCACCATGAAGCCGCCGCCGCCGATGCCGGCGCTGAAGGGATCGGTCACGCCCAGGGTCGCCGCGGCCGCCACGGCGGCGTCGACGGCGTTGCCGCCCTTGTTCAGGATGGCGAGCGCCGAGTGCGAGGCCTGTTCGCTGATGGTGGCGACGGCGCCGCCGCTGCCGGTGGCCACCGGCGTTTTCGCGCTCGCAAGCGGCGCGTGCAGGATGATGGAAAAGGTGAGTGTGAGGGCGAGGGCGGATCTGCTCATGAATAGCGTGTAGGCGAGTGAAAACGCATCACGGCAGCACCTGCACCGTGACGCGGTGGTTGGCAACCGCATCCGGCGCGGCCGGGGCGGGAAGGGAAGCTTCGTCGAGCGCGATGCGCTTGCCGCCAAGGAGGCTGGAGGCATGGGCGGCCTCGCCCGGCACGAGGATGAGGGATTCGGGCGCGGCGTTCGCGCGGGTGAGGCTGAAGCGGCAGCTCAGGCGGCCTGCCCAGACGCAGTGCACGCCCGGCGGACAGCGGCTGTCCTCGACTTCCTCGAAGCGCAGCAGGACGCCGGGGGCGGCCTCGACGCTCGTTCCCGGCTCGAGCGCAAAGCTGGGCACCTGCGGCCCTGGCGGGGCGGCGCAGGCGGCCAGCATGATGCAGGCGAAGGGCAGGGCGAGCAGGTGGCGCATCGGGCATCCGTTGGTTCGACCGCCCGACTATAGCAAAAACGCCAATGCCGTGACGTTTCGACTTGCCAAAAGCGCAGTCATACGGCGGTCACATTCGCTGGCTAGACTTCGCTCGTCACTTAACCAACCCCGAGTTACGACAATATGAAAATCAAGCACATGTTCAAAACGATGATCGCCGGCGCCGCTGCCGCGATGGTGATGACCTCGGCTTTCGCTGCCGACGTGACCGGCGCGGGCGCGACCTTCCCGTACCCGATCTACGCCAAGTGGGCTGAATCGTACAAGGCCGCCACCGGCGTCGGCATGAACTACCAGTCGGTCGGCTCGGGCGCGGGCATCAAGCAGATCAAGGCGAAAACCGTCGACTTCGGCGCCTCGGACATGCCTTTGAAGTCCGCCGACCTGGAAGAAGCCGGCCTGATGCAGTTCCCGGCCATCATGGGCGGCGTGGTCGCCGTGGTCAACGTCGAGGGCGTGACCCCGGGCCAGCTGAAGCTGACCGGTCCGGTCCTGGCCGACATCTACCTGGGCAAGATCACCAAGTGGAACGCCGCCGAGATCGCCGCCCTGAACCCGGGCGTGAACCTGCCGGCCGCCGACATCACCGTCGTGCACCGCGCCGACAGCTCGGGCACGTCCTTCCTGTTCACCGACTACCTGTCGAAAGTGAACCCGGACTTCCAGCAGAAGATCGGCGCCGGCACTTCGGTGAAGTGGGCCGTGGGCGTGGGCGGCAAGGGCAACGAAGGCGTCGCCGCCAACGTGCAGCGCATCAAGGGCTCGATTGGCTACGTCGAATGGGCCTACGCCAAGAAGAACAAGCTCTCGCACACCCAGCTGAAGAACAAGGACGGCCAGTACCTGCAGCCGGACGACGAAGCCTTCAAGGCCGCCGCCGCCAGCGCCGAATGGACCAAGACCCCGGGCTTCGCCGTGATCCTGACCGACACCGCCGGCAAGAACAGCTGGCCGATCACCGGCGTGTCCTACATCCTGATGCACAAGACCCAGGAAGACGCGACCAAGGGCAAGGAAGTCGTGAAGTTCTTCGACTACGCCTACAAGAACGGCGCCGCCGCTGCCGCCGAACTGGACTACGTGCCGATGCCGGCCTCGGTCGTCAAGCTGGTGCAGGGCGCATGGAAAGCCCAGCTGAAGGACGCTTCGGGCAACGCGATCTACTGATCCGGACGATCACAGGACGGGGTCTCGACACCCCGGATCGGACTGGCTGCTGGTGACTTGCGGCCAGGTTTTAACGGCGGTTCCAGGGATGGGGCCGCCGTTTTTTTGTGAATTGCGCCGATCCTTGCCTTTTGAATGACACTGGAACGGTCATGGTTTTGTAGGGTGGACACAGGTGCCTTTCGCGGCCCGGTCCACCCTACAAGGGTGGTAGGGTGGGTTCTTGAACCCACGCGGTCTGACCGGGTCGCCATGCGGCGCCACGTGAATGCGCCGCAAACGCTGATTCGTCGCTGTACCGCCTTTGTAGGGTGGGCTCTCGAGCCCACGCCGTCTCACCGGTTGATATGCGGTGCCATATGAACTAGCCGCAAACGTTGATCAAACTCCGTACAGCGTGGGTTCGAGAACCCACCCTACGAAAACCACGGCGAGTTCAAGAGGCGCTGGTAATCAACCGGTGAAACCGCGTGGACACAGGTGTCCACCCTACGAAAACGCACCTCTCGCCGTGGGCGTCATCATCAATAAAAAACGGCGGCCCTTGCGGAGCCGCCGTTTTGCGTGGCTTTAAGCAGCTTATACGTACGCCGCCAGCGCGCCCTTCATCTTCTTCAGCGCCGCCGATTCGATCTGGCGGATACGCTCGGCCGACACGCCGAATTCCTCGGCCAGGGTGTGCAGCGTGGCGCCCGAGCCGTCGTCGTTGGCCAGCCAGCGCGCTTCGACGATGCGGCGCGAACGCGGGTCGAGCTTGCCCAGGGCCGTTTCCAGGCCTTCGGACTGCAGGCGCGTGACCTGCTCGGCTTCCAGCACCTTGGTCGGCTCCTGCTGGTCCGAGGACAGGTAGGCGATCGGCGAGAACTTGTCGTCCTCGTCGTCGGTCGGCGCTTCCAGGGCGATGTCGCGGCCCGAGAGGCGGGTTTCCATTTCGATTACTTCCTCGCGCTTGACGCCGAGCAGCTTCGCCAGGTCGTCGACCTGGCCCGGCGACATCGCGTCCAGGCCCTGCTTGTTGCTGCGCAGGTTGAAGAACAGCTTGCGCTGGGCCTTGGTCGTCGCGACCTTCACCAGGCGCCAGTTCTTCAGGATGTACTCGTGCATCTCGGCCTTGATCCAGTGCATCGCGTACGACACCAGGCGCACGCCCTGGTTCGGGTCGAAACGCTTCACGGCCTTCATCAGGCCGATGTTGCCTTCCTGGATCAGGTCGGCGTGCGGCAGGCCGTAGCCCAGGTAGCCGCGCGCGATCGAGACCACCAGGCGCAGGTGCGAGAGCACCAGCTTCTGGGCGGCGTCGAGATCATTCTTTTCCCGCAGCCGCGTCGCCAGCGAGACTTCTTCCTCGTGGGACAGCATCGGCAGCCGGTTCACCGCGGAGATATACGCGTCGATGTTACCGAGATTGCCGGTGAAGCCAAGTCCCAGAGCACGGCTGCCGGTTGGTACCAATGCGGATTGTGCGGACATTATCTTTTCCTCGTAGAGTGTTTTGTGCTGCATCTCATGCAGGGGACGATTCCCGCTGCTGATTTTTTCGGCTTGAATCCGGATGCAAGCGAACCCATTTACATTCACTTGAGTTATATATTAGCACTCTCGAAGGGTGAGTGCTAGCGAACCCCCAGAATGCGGGGCCCGTTTAAGTCTGGCCAAAGTATTGCTTAGAAGCATTAATTGCGCCCGCTCTACTGTAGAGTGAAACGGGGCATTTCTATTGAGCTATCTCAAGTGTGTGCCTCTTGTGGATCGCGTTAGGCCACAGACTAAGGGCTGTCGAAACCCTGTTTCTGTTAGTTGGCGCACGAAGCACCGAGTTCCGCGCCTTACGAGGCAAATTCCTACTTCGGTAAGAGAAGTAGGCGCACAAGACGAGCGGCCTCTAGGGCTGGAAAATGACGCGGGCGGACCCATGGGTCCGCCCGGAAAGGCTGGATCAGGCCGCGAACTCAGTGCAGGCGCGCCAGGTGGCGCTGCACCGACAGCATGGCGCCGATCAGGCCGAGGCCGGCGCTGATCGCCAGCAGGGCCGCCAGTTCCAGCGGACCGAGGAAGGCCAGCTGGAATTCCGACGCATACAGGCGCGCGAACTCGGCGATCGCCCCGTTCAGCGGCCGCAGGGCCAGCGCCACGCCGGCCAGGGCCAGCGCGCCGGCGCACAGGCCGAACAGGGCGCCGGTGTAGTAGAAGGGACGGTGGATGAAGTTGTCGGTCGCGCCGAGCAGCTTCGACACCGCGATTTCCTCGCGCTGGGTCAGCACCTGCAGGCGGATCGTGTTGAACACCACCGCGATCACCACCACGCCCAGCGTCACCGCCAGCAGCAGGAGACTCAAGCGCAGGATGCCCATCAGGGCGGCCAGGCGTTTCACCCAGGCCGAATCGACCTGCACCGTGTCCACGTGCGGCAGCTGGTGCAGCTGCTCGACCACGGCGTCGATGCGCGCGGCGTCGGCCGTGTTCGAGGAGCCGGCCAGCTTCATCACGTAGCTGTCGGGCAGGGGATTGTCGCCCAGGGTGTCGAGCGCGTCGGCCAGGCCGCTGCGCGCCTTCAGCTCTTCCAGCGCCCGCTCGCGCGGAATGAAGGTGATCGTCGCCTTGCTGTCGGCCAGGATCTGGCGCAGCTGCGGCGCGATCGCCTGCGCCTGCTCGCGCGTCGCCTCGGGCTTGACGAACAGGCTGACCTCGGGATCAACCGAGAGCTGCTCCGACATCGGGCGCACGTTCTCGAGCAGGGTGATGCCGGCGAACGGCAGGGTCAGGGCGACCGCGATCACCAGCACGTTGAACAGGAAGCTGCCCGGCGCCTTGCGCACGGTGGACAGCGCGGCGCCGAGCGCGAAGCGGTGCTGGCGGAACCAGGGGCTCATGCGGCACCTCCTTCGGTGTCCGCAAGTCCAGTGTCGCCTGCCGCGCCTGCCGTGCCTGCCACGCCGGCAAGGGCATCGCCGACCAGTTGGCCGTTCTCGAGGCGGATCACGCGCGCGGCCCGGTCGAGAATCTGCTCGTCGTGGGTCGAGATCACGCAGGTCACGCCGACGGCATTGAAGGCGCGCAAGGCGTCGATCACCTTGTCGGCCGCCACCCGGTCGAGGTTCGCGGTCGGTTCGTCGGCCAGGATGATCTGCGGCCGGTTGACGATCGCGCGCGCGATCGCCACGCGCTGCTGCTCGCCGCCGGACAATTCCAGCGGATGGGCCTTGGCGCGTTCCAGCAGGCCCACCTTGTCGAGGGCGGCGCGGGCGCGCTGTTCGGCCTGCGCGCGCGGAGCGCCGGTGACGAGGAGGGGCAGCATGGTGTTGGCCAGGATGTTGCGGTCGTTCAGCAGGCGCTGGTGCTGGAAGATCAGCCCGAGGTTACGCCGCAGGAAGGGAATGCCGGCCTTCTTGATCTTGCCGATGTCCTGGCCGAAGACGACCACGCGCCCGCTGCTGGGACGCTCGACTGCCGCCACCATTTTCATGAGCGTCGACTTGCCGGCGCCGGAAGGACCGGCCAGGTAGACCAGCTCGCCTTTGTCGATGTTCAGGGTGACGTCGCGCAGGGCGGTCGCATCGACCGAGTATTTCTTGGAGACGTTGTGGAATTCGATCATCTTTAACCCAGCAGCGCTTCCACGAATTCTTCTGCATCGAAGGGCTGCAGGTCGTCCAGCTTTTCGCCGACGCCGATGAAGTACACCGGCACCGGACGCGTGCGCGCGATCGCGGCCAGCACGCCGCCCTTGGCGGTGCCGTCCAGCTTGGTGATGATCAGGCCGGTCAGCTGCAGGGCGTCGTCGAAGGCCTTGACCTGGGCCAGGGCGTTCTGCCCGGTGTTGCCGTCGATGACCAGCAGGGTCTCGTGCGGGGCGCCATCCATGCCCTTGCCGATCACGCGCTTGATCTTCTTGAGTTCTTCCATCAGGTGCAGCTGGGTCGGCAGGCGGCCGGCGGTGTCGACCATGACGACGTCGACGCCGCGCGCCTTGCCCGACTGGACCGCATCGAAAGCCACGGCGGCCGGGTCGCCCGAGGCCTGCGAGATCACGGTGACGTTGTTGCGCTGGCCCCAGACCATCAGCTGCTCGCGCGCGGCGGCGCGGAAGGTGTCGCCCGCGGCCAGCAGCACCGACTGGTCGAAGCGCTGCATGTGCTTGGCGAGCTTGCCGATGGTCGTGGTCTTGCCGGCGCCGTTCACGCCCGAGATCATCATCACCAGCGGTTCGTGGCGGCCCAGCTCCAGCGGCTTTTGCAGCGGCGCGAGCATCTCGACCATCAGCTCCTTGAGCGCACCCTTGACGGCGGCGGCATCGAGCAGCTTGTCTTCCTTGACCTTGCGGCGCAGGTTATTGAGCAGGTGTTCGGTGGCGTCCATGCCGGCGTCCGACATCAGGAGCGCGGACTCGAGTTCCTCGTACAGGTCCTCGTCGATACGCGCGCCGACGAACAGCAGCGACAGGTTGCTCGAGGTCTTGGCCAGGCCCGCCTTCAGGCGCGCCATCCAGGATTTTTTCTGCTCTGCGGCGCTGGTCGGGCGTTCGGCCGTTTCCTCGATGACGAGTTCGGGTTCGGCGCTCGCCAGGGCCGGAGGCTGGGCAAAGGCGGGAACTGCCGCGGGGGCAGGCGCGGGCGCGGGCTGGACCGGGGCCGCCTGCTCGACAGGCTCGACCGGCGCCGGCGTTTCGGGGGCGGCTTTTTTTCTCTTGAAGAAACTAAACATGGGTTGCGTGGTGGCGGCTGCTGCATGCACATGCCGGACTGCGATACCGGCACGACGAATAGGGTCGCGGGTATTTTACCAGAGCACAGTGCTGACGAATCGGCAACGAACGGACGGGGCGCGCCGGCTGTCGACAGGCACGCGAACGGCAGTCCGGCCGCGGCCTGGCGGATTTCCGGGGGGAGCTAGCGCATCATTGCCGGTTGCGCGTCCACCAGTTGCCCTTCTTCTCGGGCGCCGGCGGGTACAGGCGCCAGGCGCCGTAGGGATTATTGAACAGCGAAGCCTCGCCGTAATCGATCGCCGCGACGCGTTCGAGCCGGTACACCGGCTTGCCTTCGCTGACCGAAAACGTGTGGCCGTCGGCCAGGTCCGGCGCGTGCTCGAGCAGGTAGCGCGTGAAAAAGCGCAGCATGTCGGCCGCCTGGTTCTTGTCCCTGGCGCTGGTGATCGCCTCCGGCAGGCCGAAGTTGTGCATCCCGCAGGAATAGACGTCGGCGCCGGCCACATACACCACCAGCGCGCGGTGCGCGGTGAGCTGGTCGAGCTGTTCGCACATGTCGATCCAGTAGGCCGGCGCATGGGCGATGCCGGTACTGTCGACCTTCACGCCCAGCCCGCCGCTATCGATCAGGGCGGCGCCGGCGCGCATCATCGCATCGGCCGCCGCGCGCGAACCGCCCGGGCCCGCCAGGTAGGCGACCGAGGCATGGGTGTCGATGTCGGCCATCGCCTCGGTCCGTGCCCAATGGGGGCCGGCCTTCACGAAGTCCTCCACCAGGTCCGGGTCGGCCGGCTGCAGGGCGAGCTCGCAGGCAAAGCCGGTCTCGCTCTCGCTTAGCACGCCGCCCGCCAGGGAATAGCCGATGGCGCTGGCGGCGATCTCGTCGGCCAGCACACTGGTGTTTTCCCATGGGCCGGGAATGCACAGGACCAGTTCCGGAGTGGTGCTCACTGCTTCGTCTCCTCGTTATCGGGTGATGGCGCCGGATGCGTTCGCCGGGCGCCATGACGTGGCCTGCCGCTCCCGTTCCCGGATACGGCTGAGCTGTCTGGCGAAAAGCATAGCCGGTTCCGCGCAAACGTGTTTTCGCAATCGCGCGCGGGTAGCACGGGCGGCCGGGCCGGCTTCCCGGTCAGGCGGCGGCTGCGCGCTCGGGCGCCCCCTTCGGCGCATCGGCCTTCGGTTTCGGCTGCACCCAGTATCCGCCGTTGTCGGGCCGCGTCACGAGATCGGGATAATTCTGGACCATGTCCAGCAGGCCGGAATAGCCGCATTGCTGCGGCGAGAAGCCCGGATCGGTGCGCCGCATGTACTGGCCCAGGGCGCCCAGGCCGACCCGGCCTTCCGCCGACTCGGCCGCCAGCAGCGACACCGCGGCCAGCAGGGTGCGCGGCCGCCGCTTGACGACCTTGGGCGGCTCGCTCTTCGCCTGCTCGGGCTGCACCGGTACGTATTCGAAAAACTGGTCCGAGGCATTGCGCAGCGCGTCCGGCGTCTTGCCTTCGCCGATGATGCAGACCGCAGCGCCGCGCCCGCGCAGCTTGCGGCACAGGTAGGCGAAGTCCGAGTCGCTGGTGACGATGCAAAAGGTGTCGACCCGGCCGTCGAACATCAGCTCGAGGGCGTCGAGCGCCAGCGCGATGTCGGCCGTATTCTTGCCGGCCACGTAGTGGTATTGCAGGCAGGGTGTGAATGCCAACCGCACCAGCGCGTCCTGCCACTTGTTCGCCAGCGTCGTGTGGTTGCCGTAACCCTGGCGCACCACGACGCGCCCGAACTGGGCGCACATCCGCAAGGCGTAGTCGAGGATGTCGGGGCTGGTGTTGTCGCAGTCGACCAGGACCGCGACGCGGCCTGTCGTTTTCGGATGTTCGGGCATCGCTTGCCTTTGCTGGTGTCGACAGAGGAGGCCGCGGACGCGCCAGGCCGGCCCTGTCTTACGTTGTGCATAGGCAACATGCTAGCAGGCCCGCCCAGCCCAAAAATGCGCGCTTTGTCACGGCGCCGGATGCAGGGCCGCTGATACGACTCAGCCGGCCTTGGCCGCCTCGGCCGCCTTGCGCATGCTGTCGAGCGTCGCGTTCGGCGTGATCAGGTTGCCGTCGTAGCGCAGCTCGATCAGCGCCGGCAGCCCCTTGCCGTTGGCGTGCTCGAGGGCGCGCGCCAGGGCCGGGGCGAACTCAAGCGTGCGCTCGACGATCTCGCCGTGGCCGCCGTAGGCGCGCGCCAGCGCCGCGAAGTCGGGATTGTGCAGCGTGGTGCCGGAGACGCGGCCCGGATAGGTCTTCTCCTGGTGCATGCGGATGGTGCCGAACATGCTGTTGTTGAAAACGATGATGATGACCCCGGCGCCGTACTGCACCGCGGTGGCCAGCTCCTGGCCCGTCATCATGAATTCGCCGTCGCCGGCGAAGGTGACCACGGTGCGCCCCGGTTCGACGATCTTCGCCGCCACGCCCGAAGGCACGCCATAGCCCATCGCGCCATTCGTCGGCGCCAGCTGGGTGCGCATGGCCCCGTAGCGCCAGAAGCGGTGCGCCCAGGAGGCGTAGTTGCCGGCGCCGTTGGTGACGATGGTGTCGGCCGGGAGCGCCGCCTGCAGGTCCTGCACCACCTGCCACAGGTCGAGCGGGGCCTGGCCGTCCTTGAACACCGGCGGCTGCGCCTGCCACGCGGCCAGTTCGGCGCGCGCCTCTTCCACCGTGTGGCGCCAGGCGCCGGCGTCGACCGGTTCCATCGCGGCCAGCATGGCGCAGGCCTGCGGCGCGCCGCTGGCGATCATCAGCTCGGCCTGGTACACGCTGCCCAGCTCTTCCGGATCGGGATGGATGTGCACCAGGCGCTGCTTCGGCAGCGGCGAATCGAGCAGGGAATAGCCGGAAGTCGTCATCTCGCCCAGGCGCGGGCCGATCGCGATCACGAGATCGGCCTCCTTGACGCGCGCGGCCAGCTTCGGATTGATGCCGATGCCGACGTCGCCAATGTAGTTCGGGTGCGCGTTGTCGATCAGGTCCTGGAAGCGGAAGGTGCAGCCCACCGGCAACGCGTTCGCTACGGCGAACTTCGCCAGGTCGGCGCAGGCCTGCGCATTCCAGGTGCCGCCGCCCAGCAGCACCAGTGGACGCTGCGCTTCGGCCAGCATGGCGCGCAGCGCGGCGATCTGGCTCGCCGCCGGCGCCGCCTGCACCGGGGTGTGGCAACGGGTGTCGGCCACTTCCGCCTTCGACACCAGCATGTCTTCCGGCAGGGCCAGCACCACCGGGCCCGGTCGTCCACTCGTGGCAATCTGGAAGGCGCGTGCGATGTATTCGGGGATGCGGTCGGCGCGGTCGATCTGGGCCACCCATTTCGCCATCTGGCCGAACATGCGGCGGTAGTCGATTTCCTGGAAGGCTTCGCGGTCGACGAAGTCGTTGCCGACCTGGCCGATGAACAGGATCATCGGCGTCGAATCCTGGTAGGCCGTGTGCACGCCGATCGAGGCATTGGTCGCGCCCGGACCGCGGGTCACGAAACAGATGCCGGGCTTGCCGGTCAGCTTGCCGTAGGCTTCGGCCATGAATGCCGCGCCTCCTTCCTGGCGGTTGATCACGAAGCGGATCTGCGAGTCGTGCAGGGCGTCGAGCACGTCGAGGTAGCTTTCGCCGGGCACGCCGAAGGCGGTGTCGACGCCGTGGACGTGGAGCGCGTCGACCAGGATCTGGCCGCCGGTGCGGGAAGGGTGCGTCATGTCTCTGTCATCCTTGTTGGTTTGGCCGGCCGTGCCAGGCATCGAAATATTCTAAGCCAGCCGTTGCGCGCAGGCTTTTCAAATGGCGACACCAAATTTCAGAAATGCCGGGCCGATAATCTTATCAATATGCAAAATGCTTGGACGGCGCGACGGCCTGGGGCTAAACTTGTTAAAAATAAAATATCACTAGGGAAATCATGCAGAGACGTCACATGTTATTGACCGGCCTCGCGCTGCTGGGCAGCGGCGTCGCGTTCGCCGTCAAGCCGCGCGGCGACATCGTCCCCGTCTACGTCGTGCCGCTCGACGATTTCCCCGAGGATTACTCGGCAAACGTGGCCCGGGCGCTGGCGAGCCAGCTCGGCATCCGCGTGCGGGCAGGCTTGCGCCTGCCGCCGCTGCACATTCCGGTGCTGCCCGAGACCGACCAATACGCCAGCGAAGCGCTGCTCGAGCGCGCCGTGCGTGCCAGCGCGCGCCTGCCGGGCCTGGGGCCGGAGACCTATCGCCTGTTCCTCACCACGCGCGACATCAATTCGCAAACGGGCCAATTCCGCTTCCAGTTCTCGACGCACAGCCCGAACCTGAACTGCTCGGTGCTGTCGATGGCGCGCCTGGTCGAGCTCGAGGACGGCAAACCGCGCCTGACGGTGCGCACCGGCGAGCGCACGATCAAGCTGGCCAAGCGCGCGGTGGGCGAACTGCACCTGGGCTGGCGCCGTTCGGCCGATCCCGAGGACCTGATGTATGCGCCGCTGATGAGCGTCGAGGACCTGGACCGGATCGGCAACGAGCACCGGGAACAGGCCGAGCCGGCGGTGCCCGCGGCGCCTCTCCCGCCCGTGCCGCGCGACCGGCCGCGCGAGGGCGGGGCGACGATTTCGGTCTGATCAGGTCCAAGGGAAACGCCATTCCGGCTTTTTCTACTTTTTCAATGTAGCGGTTTTATACGAGGATCATCATGTTCAAGAGACTGGCGGCGGAAGCACTGGGCATCAGCGATATCGGCGTCATCGTCGGCCCGGCGGATTACAACAAGGTCGATGCCGACGATTACCTGTTCAGCGAAGACGGCGAACAGATCTTCTTTCTCATCAAGAGCAAGAAGGACGAGTACTGCTTCACCAACCTGGCGCTGATCCATGTGGACGGCGATTCGGCCGTGTCGTCGAAGCGCGCGATCAAGCGCTACGACTATGCCGCGCACCAGATTTCGAACGTCAGCATCGAGACCGCCGGCACGCTGGACATGGACATCGAATTGAAATTCAACCTGGACGACACGGTGTTCTCGATCGACGTCAAGAAGACCTTCATCGAGCAGCTCAAGGACATCTACAAGGCCCTGATCTCGATCGGCAAGCAGCAGCGCCGCGATGCCGCCTGCCGCGAGAATGCGCTGCGCGCGCTCGATGCCACCGCGTCCGTGCACAAGCTGAACA
This sequence comes from Massilia haematophila, assembly GCF_042647645.1. NCBI lineage: Bacteria > Pseudomonadati > Pseudomonadota > Betaproteobacteria > Burkholderiales > Oxalobacteraceae > Massilia > Massilia haematophila. Next base: position 5,207,300 of record NZ_JBHRVV010000001.1, read on the forward strand.
TCGCGCCGGGCGAGGGCGGCCTGGTCAAGCAGTACGGCGAATTGCTGGCGGCCTTGAACAGCGCCATGTTCGATACGCACACCAAGCGCGATTTCAGCGACGTGTTTGTCAAGTACATCCATAACTGAGGGCCGGTCGCGTGCGGTGCGCGATGTACCGCATCCGCCACGCCGACTAGGAGGGCCATCCGCCATCAGGTACAATGATGCCGTGAAGCAGGCCAGACAGTCGCTGGCTGGCGCCGCAAGGCGCCGGCGGGAGGAAGGTCCGGACTCCACAGAGCGGGGTGACGGTTAACGGCCGTCCGCCGAAAGCCTTCCGGCGCAAGCCGGGGGTATAAGGCGAGGAATAGGGCCACAGAGACGAGCGTATTCAGTTACGGTGAAACGCGGTAACCTCCACCTGGAGCAATTCCAAATAGGCACGCGTTGATGTTGCTCGCGGAGCGTGCGGGTAGGAAGCTTGAGCGCCGGAGTAATTCGGCGCCTAGAGGAATGGCTGTCATAGGGGCGTCCCGCAAGGGAGACCACTACACAGAATCCGGCCTATCGGCCTGCTTTGCACTTTATTCTTTTCTCCTGCGCGCCAGCAAGCGCAGGACGACATCTCGCGGCATTCTCCTGCCGCATCAGGAACTTCCGCCTCCACCAACGATCTGAGCACTGAGCCGTAAAGACGGCAGAGGTTGCACTGCCGGGCGCGGGGTCGCCATGGCGGCCAGGTCGGCGCGGCCAGTTCGGCACGGGCAGCCATCGCGGGCTCGTCCAGCCGCCGGTGCTGCTTGACCTGGATCACGTGGCAGCTGTGGTCCCTGGTCCGCATTCGTCTCGCATCAACACCAGCCTTACATCATCGACAGTATCGCGGCAAGGGCACAACCGGCGTGGAGCAGGCCATCCTTCTCCCCGGTTGTTCATGTTTTGTTGTCCATTGGTCTGGTTCGCACACCATATGAAGATAACAGTGATTGGTACAGGTTATGTCGGGCTGGTCTCGGGCGCCTGCTTTGCGGACGTGGGCAACACCGTGCTCTGTCTCGACGTCGACGAACGAAAGATCGACATGCTCAATGCCGGCCGGCTGCCGATCTTCGAGCCTGGCCTCGATGCCCTGGTGGCGCGCAACAAGGCGGCCGGCAGGATGACGTTCACCGCCGACTACGACGAAGCGGTGGCCCACGCCGACGTCATCTTCCTGTGCGTGGGCACGCCGCCGGACGAAGAGGGCAGGGCCGATCTCACCCACGTGCTGTCCGCGGCGCGCAGCATCGGCCAGCGCATGCAGCGGCCGGCCATCCTGGTCAACAAATCGACCGCGCCCGTCGGTACCGCCGACCAGGTGAACAGGGTCGTCGCCGGCGAACTCGGCGCACGCGGCGTGTCCATCGATTTTTCGGTCGTCAGCAATCCCGAGTTCCTGAAGGAAGGCGCGGCGATCGAGGATTTCATGCGCCCGGACCGGATCGTCGTCGGCAGCGACAATCCGCGGGCAACCAGGATCATGCGCCATCTTTACGCGCCGTTCAGCCGCAACCATGAAAAGCTGGTCGAAATGGATGTGCGCAGCGCCGAGCTGACGAAATACGGCGCCAACGCCATGCTGGCCACGCGCATCAGCTTCATGAACGAACTGGCCAACCTGGCGGAAAGCCTGGGCGCCGATATCGAGCAGGTAAGGCGCGGCATCGGCTCCGATCCGCGCATCGGCCCGGACTTTCTCTATGCCGGCGTGGGCTACGGCGGCTCCTGCTTTCCCAAGGATGTCCGGGCACTGTTGAAAACCTCGGCCGACCATGGCCAGCAACTGCGCATCCTGGATGCCATCGAAGCGGTGAATGCATCGCAAAAGGATATCCTGTTCAAGAAGATCGCCGCGTTCTTCGACGGCATCGATCGGCTGGCAGGTAAAACCGTCGCGCTATGGGGCTTGGCGTTCAAACCGAACACCGACGACGTGCGCGGCGCGCCCAGTCTGGCGCTGATACGGAAACTGTTTGCGGCGAATTGCCGCGTCCAGGCCTACGATCCGGTCGCCGCCAGTGCGGCGCAAGGCGTGCTGCTCAGGGAGCATGGCGAAGCCCGTTGCCGGGAACTGCTCGGGATGGTGAATTCGGCGGCGGCGGCCGTCGAAGGCGCCGACGTGCTGGCCATTGCGACGGAGTGGAAGGAGTTTCGCTCGCCGGACTTCGGCTTCCTGGCCGCCACGCTGCGGCACCGGGCGATTTTTGACGGCAGAAATCTCTACGATCCGGAATTCGTCGACTCGTTCGGACTGGCCTACCACGGTATCGGCAGGCCTGTGCCGGTGGGGCAGCAATGATCCCGGCCAATGCCCCTGTCCTGGTCACCGGCGCAGCCGGTTTTATCGGGAGTTTCCTGGCAGCGCGCCTGGCGCGCATGGGCATGCGGGTGGCGGCATGCGACAACTTCAGCGCGTATTACCCGCTTGACTTGAAACATGGGCGCATTAAGGCCTTGCTGGCGCCGCACGACATACGCTGCGAAGCCGTGGAGCTGGCCGATGCGCGCCAGGTCGAGCGCCTGTTCGAACGCGTCCGGCCCGCGTATGTCGTGCACCTGGCCGCGCAGGCCGGCGTGCGCTATTCGATCGACAACCCTGCCGCCTACGTGCAATCGAACCTGGTGGCCTTTGCCAACATCCTGGAGGCCTGCCGCCAGTGCCGGCCACGCCACCTGGTCTATGCGAGCAGCAGCAGCGTCTACGGAGCGAGCTTGACGCCGCCCTTCCGCGAAAGCGACAGGACCGATGCGCCGCTGTCGTTCTATGCGGCGACCAAGAAGGCGAACGAGGCGATGGCGCATTCCTATAGCCACCTGTACGGACTGCCGGCGAGCGGCCTGCGCTTCTTCACTGTCTACGGACCCTGGGGCCGTCCGGACATGGCGTATTTCAGCTTCGCGCAGAAAATGCTCAAGGGCGAGACGATTCCGGTCTTCGCGCAAGGCGAACTGGAAAGAGACTTTACCTATATCGACGACATCGTCGAAGGGATCGTCCGCGTGCTGGCAAAACCGCCCGGGGAATTGGCCGCTCATCCGGGCGCTCACCCGGGCGCTCACCTGGTCGCTCACCCGGACACCGGCGCCGCGCCGCACACGGTATTCAACATCGGTAATCACCAGCCGGTCCGGGTGCTGGATTTCATTGCGGCCCTGGAGCAGGCGGTCGGGGTCAAGGCCAGGATCCGCTTCCTGCCGATGCAGCCGGGCGACGTGCCGATGACCTGTGCCGATACCGGCAAGCTGCGCGACTGGGTCGGCTTCGCCCCGGCGACCCCGCTCCAGGAGGGGCTGCGCCAGTTCCGCGCCTGGCTGGTCGCCTGGATGGCCCAGGGCCAGGCAGGCTAGCCATGCTACTGGCCATGCAAGACGCGCCTGTCGAGGCGGCGTGCGAACAGCGCGCAGGCAGGCGTTTTCTCCTGGTGCTTGCAGCTTATTTCCTGCTGCAGGTTCTGCTGCGCGTGACCTCGCCCGCCGTGCTCGACCTGGACGAATCGGAAGCGGTCCTGAGCTTCCAGCACCTGCAGCCGGGCTACGGCAACCAGCCGCCGCTGTACTTCTGGCTGCAATGGCTCACGTTTTCCGTCTTCGGCATCAATCTCCTTGCCCTCTCGTTCCAGAAGAACCTGCTGCTGTTCTGCACCTACCTGGCGATGTTCCACACGGCCAGGTCGCTCATCGGCATGAACGCGGCCATCATTGCCGCCGCCTCGCTCATCCTGTTCCCGCAACTGGGCTGGGAATCGCAGCGCGACCTGACGCATTCGGTGCTGGCGACCTGCATGGCGGCGCTCGCGCTCTGGTGCTATGCCGGCCTGCTCCGGCAGCGCAACAGATGGCGCCATGCGCTCCTCGGCCTGCTGATCGGGCTTGGCCTGCAGTCGAAGTACAACTTCGCGCTATTTGCGTTGGGGCTGCTTGCGGCCAGCCTGATGGTGCGTGAGCACCGGCGGGCGGTATGGACCCGCGACGCCTGGCTGACGCTGGCCGTGGCGGCGCTGTCCCTGGCGCCGCACGGTCTGTGGTTGTTTCACCACCTGGATGCCGCAACGGGCGCCACGCTGGAGAAAATGCAGGGCCGTGGCGGGGACTACGCCAGCAGCGTGGCGCGTGGTTTCGGCAACCTGGTCGGCGCGACGCTGCTGTTTGCCACGCCGCCCTGGATCGTGTACGGCTGGATCTGGTGGCGGCACCGTGGCCAGGCGAGGGCGCATCTCGATAGTCCTGCGGCCCGGTTCATTCTCTGGTTCTACCTCGCGGCGTTTGCCTGCATCGCCGCGCTGGTGCTCAGCGGCGAGCTGGCCAGGATCAAGAGCCGCTGGATGCAGCCGGTCCTGTTCCTGTTGCCGCTGGCCTTCCTCCTCATCTTCCCCGCGCTCGCGCGCCGCACCGTGCGTCGCACCATCCTGTGGGCGGCGGGCTTGTGCGCCATCCTCATCCTGGCGGGCATGCTGGGACGCGCCTATCTCGACAAGGACACGCGGGCACCGTTCGGCGCATTGTCGGCCCAACTGATGCTGCGCTTTCCCCAGGCGACCACCGTGGTCGCAAACGACCTGACGGTGGCCGGGAACCTGTACCTGCATCATCCGGCATGGACAGTGGTGCTGCTGCCCAAGGTGTTGCAAAGCCGGCCTGCGCTGCGTGGCGAGCTGCTGTTGATCGCCCCAGTCGGCCAGCCGGACAATGGCTTCGACCGCTTTCTCGACGCCTATCCCGCCGGCGTGATCCGTCAGCGCGGACGGCTCGAAATCGGCACACCGCAGGATCGACAGGGCGCCATCGCGGTGGAATATGCGCTTGTCTCGCTAAAGGATGCGTAAATGCTTTTGTCGGTCGTTATTCCGGTCATGAACGAGGCGGGCAATATCCAGCCCCTGATTGCGCGTATCGCGGAGGCGCTGGCCGGCGTCGAGCATGAGATCATCTTCGTGGACGACGGCTCGCTCGATGCCACCGTGGCGGAAATCGAACGCTTTGCCACGCCGCATACCCGCGTCCTGGTATTGAGCCGTAACTACGGCCAGACCACGGCCATGGCGGCCGGCATCGATGCCGCGAATGGCGAGCTGATCGTCATGCTCGATGGCGACCTGCAAAACGATCCCTACGACATCCCGCGCATGATGGAACGCATGCGCGAAGGCGACTGGGACGTCGTCGCCGGCATCCGCGCCAGGCGCAAGGACGGCTTCCTGCTGCGCAAGCTGCCGAGCAAGCTGGCCAATTGGCTGATCCGGCGCGCGACCGGCGTCCATATCAGCGATTACGGCTGCACCCTGAAGCTGTTCAAGCGCGACGTCGCCAAGAACCTGGGACTGTACGGCGAACTGCACCGCTATGTGCCGGTACTGGCCACGATGTATGGCGCCAGGATGACGGAGATGGAGGTGCGGCACCATGCGCGCCATGCCGGCGTGTCCAAGTACGGCATCAATCGCACCCTGAAAGTGGTCAGCGACCTGATGCTCATGATGTTCATCCGCAACTATGGCCAGCGTCCCATGCACCTGTTCGGCACCGCCGGGATCGTCGCGTTTTTCACGGGCTGTGTCCTGAATGCCTATGTGCTGTTCGAGAAGCTCATGGGGGAACAAAGCGCCGGACGGCCGCTGCTGTTCCTTGGCCTGTTGCTGACGGTGGCGGGCATCCAGCTGATCACCACCGGCTTCGTGGCGGACCTGATCATGCGGACGTATTACGAATCGCAGAACAAGAAGCCCTATCAGATCAAGAAAATCTCCGGTGTCTAGGCATGTCGGCAAGAAGCTGAAAATGGTGTTGCAGGTGCTGGTATCGGCCTGCCTGGTCGTTGTCGTCTTTCGCCATCTCGACTTCGGCCAGGTGAAAAACCTGGCCTATCATCCGCAACGGGCGCCGCTGCTGGTCGCCGCCTTCGTCGCCTTCAATCTGTCGAAAATCGTCAGCGCGCTGCGCCTGAATATCTACCAGCGCCATGCGGGCGTGCATCTGGGCGAGCGGGAAAACCTGCGTTTGTATTACGCAGGCATGTTCCTGAACCTGTTCCTGCCGGGCGGGATCGGTGGCGATGCCTACAAGATCCTGGTGCTGCACCGCAGCCATGCCTTGCCGCTGCGCGCCTTGATCGCGACCACCCTGGCGGACCGTGTCAGCGGCATCCTGGTCCTGTTGGCGATCCTGTGCCTGTTGACGCCCTTGCTGGCGCTGCCCTGGAAAACGCCGGCCGTCATCGCGTCGTCGCTGGCATCGCTGGCCGCGGTGATCGCGGTGTTCGTCGGCGGGCATCGGTGGCTGGTCAAGCTTGACCGGCGGGGGCTGGCCGCCGTGTTCGGGCTCGGCATCGGGGTGCAATGCCTGCAGTTGACCTGCATGGGGATGCTGCTTGCCTACCTGGGCGCGCCCGGGGCGCATTACCTGGCCTATGGTTTCCTGTTCCTGGTGTCGTCGATCGCGGCCGTACTGCCGCTCAGTGTCGGCGGCCTTGGCATACGGGAGGCGAGCTTTCTGTTCGGCGTCGGCCTGTTTCACCTGGAGCCTACCTACGGCGTCATGGCATCCAGTGGTTTCTTCCTGATAACGGCACTCTCATCCCTGATCGGTTCCCTGTTCCTGGGCCATTTTTCGCTGCGCTCGCCGGCGTGCTAGTGCGCGTGCTGCCGCAGGAACAGGGGTACGGGGCAGCCCCTGGGAGTGTCGCCAGGCGCCCTTTGGGAGGATATCGGGCGCTCTTGGGCTACAATCCGGAACGAAGCATGCTGGCTTCTTCCGGAGACATCGATGCCCCAATACATCCTCGCCCTCGACCAGGGAACGACCAGTTCGCGCGCGATCCTGTTTGACCGCCAGGGCCAGGTGGCGGCCTGCGCCCAGCAGGAGTTTCCCCAGCATTTCCCCCAGCCCGGCTGGGTCGAGCACGATGCCCTCGATATCTGGACCAGCCAGCTCGCCTGCGCGCGCCAGGTGGTGAAACAGGCCGGCATCAAGGCCGGGCAGGTCGCCGCCATCGGCATCGCCAACCAGCGCGAAAGCACCATCGTGTGGGACCGCGCGACCGGCGAACCGATCGCCCGCGCGATCGTCTGGCAGGACCGCCGCACCGCCGGCGCCTGCGACCGCCTGCGCGCCGAGGGCAAGGCGCACCTGGTCGGGCGCAGCACCGGGCTCGAACTCGACGCCTATTTTTCCGCGACCAAGCTGGCCTGGCTGCTCGAAAACGTGCCCGGCGCCCGCGCGCGCGCCGAGCGCGTCGAGCTGTGCTTCGGCACCGTCGACAGCTGGCTCGTCTATAAGCTCTGCGGGCGCCACGTCACCGACGTCAGCAACGCCTCGCGCACCATGCTCTACAACATCCACACGTTGCGCTGGGATCCGGCCCTGCTCGACCTGTTCGGCATTCCCGCGGCGATGCTGCCCGAGGTGGTGAAGAGTTCCGGCGAAGTAGGGCAGGCGCACGAAGAATGGTTCGGCCGCGCGATTCCGGTGACCGGCATCGCCGGCGACCAGCAGGCCGCGACTTTTGGACAGGCCTGCTACGACAAAGGCATGGTCAAGAATACCTATGGCACCGGCTGCTTCATGCTGATGCATGCCGGCTACGTGCCGCCGGTTTCGCGCAACCGCCTGCTGGCGACCATCGGCTGGAAGGTCGACGGCCGGGTCGACTACATGATCGAGGGCAGCGTCTTCATGGGCGGCGCCACCGTGCAGTGGCTGCGCGACGGACTCGGCATCATCAGGCAGTCGAAGGAGGTCGAGCCGCTGGCGATGTCGGTGACCGACAGCGGCGGCGTGATGCTGGTGCCGGCCTTTGTCGGCCTGGGTGCGCCGCACTGGGACCCGTATGCGCGCGGCACCATCGTTGGCATGACGCGCGGGACCACCGCCGCCCACATCGCGCGCGCGGCGCTGGAAGCGATCGCCTACCAGAGTGCGGAACTGCTCGAGGCCATGCAGAAGGACGCCGCCTGTCCGGTGACCGAGGTGCGCGCCGACGGCGGCGCGGCCCGCAACGACCTCCTGATGCAGTTCCAGGCCGACCTGCTCGGCGTGCCGGTGGTGCGGCCGAAGGTGACGGAAACGACGGCGCTGGGCGCCGCCTACCTGGCCGGCCTGGCGACCGGTTTCTGGACCTCGCGCGAGGAGATCGCCGCGCTCTGGCGCGCCGAGCGCCGATTCGAACCCGGCATGCCCCTCGAGCGCCGCGCCGCCCTGATGGCGCGCTGGACGCGCGCGGTCGCGCATGCGAAGGGATGGGCCGAACATTGAACCGGACAACTTAAGGATGGAGCGAGACGATGCAGTTTGAAATTGCGCCAGTAGGCAGCGGCGTGTTCTGGACCATGGCGGCGATTACCTTCCTGGCCTGCGCCGCGCCGCTGCTGGTGATCCGGCGCGACGGCCTGGCGGTGAGCATGAAGAACGTGCTGCTGGCGGCGGTCCTGATCGTGCCATTCACGGCCACGCTGGCCTATTCGGTGCACGACAACGCGCTGGAGCTTGCCGACGGCAAGATCCTGCTGCGCGCCGCCCACTTCTACGAACACGACCGGCCGCTGTCCGACTTCAACCTGGACGGCGCGCGCATCGGCAGCTACGGTTCCATCCACGAAGCGCGCCTGGGCGTGCGCAGGAACGGCATCCACATGCCCGGCTATGCCGCCGGGCGCTTCAACGCGCCGAACGAGAAACAGGTATTTGCCCTGCTGACCGACCGCAACCAGGTGGTCTACCTGCCGGCGCGGATCGGTCCCTCGCTGCTGGTAAGCGTGGCGCAGCCGGAGCAGTTCCTGGCGGCGTTGCGGGCACGCCGCCCGGCACCGGGCTGAGAGGTCATGCGAGGCTTACTTCTCGAGGCTTACTTCTCGACGCTTACTTCTCAACAATCTCGAGATCGAACTCGTCGACCCCTGCGACCTCGCCGTGCACGCGGTCGCCCGGTTTCAGGGCGCCCACGCCGGCCGGCGTCCCCGTGAAGATCAGGTCTCCCGGCGCCAGCGTCACCAGGCGCGACAAATGGCTGATGATGTCCGCGACCGGCCAGATCATCTCGTCCAGCGCGCCCTCCTGGCGCACCTCGCCGTTCACCGTCATGCGGATGCAGGCGTCTTCCGACGGGTGGCCGAAGCTGCTCACCGGGCGCAGCGGCGAGCACGGCGCCGAGGCGTCGAAGCCCTTGGCCATGTCCCATGGGCGGCCGTGTTCCTTGGCCGCCGCTTGCAGGTCGCGCCGCGTCAGGTCCAGGCCGACGCCGTAGCCCCAGACCTTCGCCAGCGCCTCGTCGGCCGGGATGTCGGCGCCGCCCGAACGCAGCGCCACCACCAGCTCGATCTCGTGGTGCAGGTCCTCGGTCGCGGGCGGGTAGGCTAGCGCGCCTTCGGCCGCGACCACGGCGTCGGCCGGCTTCATGAAGAAGAAGGGCGGCTCGCGGTTCGGGTCGCTCCCCATTTCGCGCGCATGCGCGGCGTAGTTGCGGCCGACGCAGAACACGCGGCGGATCGGGAAACGGGCGCTGCTGCCGAAGATGGCGAGCGAGGGAAGGGCGGGCGGCGTGATGGCGTAGTCGGTCATGGAGTTTCGCGTGGGACGTTGGAGCAATGATTCTACAGGCGCCCGGCGAATCCCTGCGCGCGGGGACTGGCTGCTCGCCGTCGTTGTTAAAACCCGATCCGCCCCTTGCCCGGCGTCGTCTTGATCCGCACGTCCTCGAGCGTGACGTGGCTGCGCCCGCCGGCCACCGCATAGCCCAGGCTGTCGAGCAGGGTCTTGCGCAGGTCGCGCGGCGAGACCGGCGCCAGCCTGTCGAGCACCGCGTCGGCCAGGCGCTCGTCGAAGCCGTTCAGGTTCAGTTCCCGCAGCAGCGTCGCATACATGCGCTGGGCGATGCCGGCCGCCTGCTCGGGCGTCGGCGCCGGCACCTCGTACACGGCCATCCGGTTCAGCAGCGGCGCGGGGATGCCCTTGGTGGAGTTGGCGGTCAGGACCCAGCAGATCTGGCTGGCGTCGATCTCGACGTCGATGAATTCGTCGCGGAAGGCGCGCGCGGTTTCCGGTTCCAGCAGTTGATACAGGGCGGCCAGCGGATCGGACTGCGAGGAGCCGGTCGCCTTTTCGACTTCGTCGAGCACCACCACCGGGTTGGCGAACTGGCCGCGCACCAGGCGTTCGGCGACCTTGCCGCACTTGGCGCCGCGCCAGCTGGCCGAGCTGCCGGTGATGACGAAGCCGGCCGACAGGGCGTTCATGCTGATCAGCTCGAACTCGGTGCCCATGGCCTTGGCCAGGCGCCGTGCGAAGTGGGTCTTGCCCACGCCCGGGCCGCCCAGCAGCAGGATCGGCATCACGTTGAAGCCGCGGTTGCCGGCGTGGGCCAGGCGCAGGTAGCGCGCCAGGTCGTCCAGGACTTCGTCGAAGTTGGGACAGTCCTCGCGCAGGGCATCGAGGGTGTCGATGGAAGAAGGGGTGGTGACGAAGCGCTCGGGCCCGGTCTCGAGCATGCGTTCGTAGAACGCGTCGAGTTCCGGCGAGCGCCCGCGGCTGCGCTCGAGGGCGTCCTGGACGTCGAGCAGGTCGTAGACGGCGCGGGTGCGGGCAAGGGTGATGCTCACGGCGGTTCTCCTTCATGCCGCCCGACGGCGCCAGCGTCGGCGCCCCTACTTGCCGGGCGATGAGCAATCCTAACCCGGGGCGCATGAATCCGCAATTTCCGGCTCGACTGTTGTGCGCGCCCGGCGGTGTTGCAGGGCGACGTCCAGTTCAGCCTATTTTTGCGTTGTGTCAAATCGTAAAGACAGCTTGTCTAGATGAGGTAGCACTTGCAATGTTTTAGCTAAGTGCTTCATTTTGCGGGAGATTTTGTCTTGACACTGCTTGAGGGAAGCGCGCTAAGTCCTTGGTTTCATTGGCAAAATCGGAAAGTTTCCTCACGGAATTCGCTTGACCAGCAACAACGCTTCCTCTAAAGTGGGAAACGGTGTGAAAAAGTGCAGTTTTGTGGGAGATGTCAGGGTCTCCCGGCGCGCAAAACAACTAGACTAATAACTCTCCAAACTAGGTACCTACGTGTTTCAAGGCGCGTCTGCGATCAATCTCGATGCGAAAGGCCGGATGTCTATCCCGGCAAAGCACCGTGACGCCCTTGCACTTCAGTGCGAAGGGCGCCTGACCTTGACCCGCCACCCGCACGGCTGCCTGCTGCTGTTCCCCCGTCCTGTCTGGGAAACCCACCGCGACCAGATCGCCGCCTGGCCGATGTCCGCTCGCGCATGGCAGCGCATTTTCCTCGGTAACGCCTGCGATGTCGAGGTCGACAGCGCCGGCCGCATCCTAATTTCCCCCGAACTGCGCTCCGCCGTCGGGCTGGAAAAGGAAGTGATGATGCTCGGCATGGGCACCCACTTCGAAATCTGGGACGCCGCCAAACTGGCCCAGGACGAGGCCGAGGCGGTTGCCGGCGGCATGCCGGATGTCCTTTCCAACTTCTCTTTCTGAGGCACCGATGACCACACCCGATACGGTGCCACATCTGCAGCATCGCACGGTGCTGCTTGACGAAGCGGTAGACGCGCTTAACCTCGACGAAGGCGAGCGCAAGAATGGCCTCTATATAGACGGCACCTTCGGCCGCGGCGGCCACAGCCGCCTGATCCTGTCGCGCCTGAACGCGGCAGGGCGCCTGGTCGCGTTCGACAAGGACCTCCAGGCGATCGCCACCGCAGAACAGATCTCCGACCCGCGCTTCTCGATCGTGCACGACAGCTTCGCCACCATGGGTTCCGCCATGGCCGCGCGCGGCGTCGCCCAGGTCGACGGCATCCTGCTCGACCTGGGCATCTCTTCGCCCCAGGTCGACGATGCCGCGCGCGGCTTCAGCTTCCGTCACGACGGCCCGCTCGACATGCGCATGGACACCACCCGTGGCATCTCGGCCGCCGAGTGGATCGCGACGGCCACCGAACAACATTTGGAAAAGGTAATACGCGATTATGGGGAAGAACGGTTTGCTTTTCAGATTGCAAAGGCGATTGTTGCTCGCCGGGCAATCGAACCAATTTCAGGCACACGCCAGCTTGCCGCAATCGTGGCAGACGCGGTCAAGACTCGGGAAAAGGGTAAAGACCCGGCAACCCGCAGCTTTCAGGCTATCCGGATTTACATCAATCAAGAGCTTGAGGACCTCGAGGCCGGATTGAACGCCGCCTATGCCTTGCTGGCGCCGGGGGCGCGCATGTCGATCATCAGCTTCCATTCGCTGGAAGACCGCATCGTCAAGCAGTTCCTGGCCAGCAAAGCCAAGGTCGCCCAGCCGGACCGCCGGCTGCCGATCCGCGCCGTCGACCTGCCGCAGCCGCAGATGAAGCTGATCGCCAAGATCAAGCCCAGCGGCGAGGAAGTCGAGGCCAATCCGCGCGCCCGCTCGGCGGTGCTGCGCGTGGCCGAGCGCCTGCCCGATGTCGCGAAGGGCAGCGCCCGATGAGCAACAAGCTCAATGTCGCGCTGGCCGCCGGCCTGATCGCCTGCGGCCTGACGCTGGTGAACGCGCGCTACCAGGCGCGCCACCTGTTCATCGAACTCGAACGCCTGCAGCAGCAGTCGCGCCAGCTCGACATCGACTGGGCCCAGCTGCAGCTGGACCAGTCCACCCTCGGCAAGAACGAACGCATCGAACAGATCGCGCGCACCGAATTGAACATGACCCCGCTGACGCCGGCCCGCACCCAGTACCTGACGGAGGGCGCGCAATGAAGCGCGACAAGTCCTTCACCACCGGCCGCGTGGCGGCCGCGAAAGGCATGGCTTTCTCGAAAAGCCCGGTGCTGGCCGTGCGCCTGCCCGACTGGCGCTCGCGCATGGTGCTGTTCATGCTGTTCGCCGGTTTCATGACCCTGGCCGGGGCCGCCGTCTACCGCCAGGTGATCGACGACGAGTTCCTGCAAAAGCAGGGCAAGAACCGCTACGAGCGCACGCTCGAAATGCCGGCCACGCGCGGCAAGATCATGGACCGCAACGGCCAGGTGCTGGCATCCTCGCTGCCGGTGAAGGCGGTGTGGGCCCTGCCCGAGGACGTGCTGGCCTCGCCGCCGGAAAAGATCGCCGAGCTGGCGCGCCTGCTGGAGATGCCGGAATCGGAGCTGCGCAAGAAGCTCGACTCCGACCGCACCTTCGTCTACCTGAAGCGCCAGGTCGAGATGGACGTCATCGCCAAGATCGAGAAGCTCAAGATCAACGGCATCGACACGCGCAAGGAATACAAGCGCTTCTACCCGCAGGGCGAAGTCATGACCCACCTGGTCGGCTTCACCAACGTCGAGGACGCGGGCCAGGAAGGCATGGAGCTGGCGCAGCAGAAGTCGCTGGTCGGCACGCCGGGCAGCCGCCGCGTGATCAAGGACCGCCTGGGCCGCGTGGTCGAGGACCTCGGCATCCTGCGCGAGCCGCACGACGGCAAGGACCTGGTCCTGTCGGTCGACAGCAAGCTGCAGTACATCGCCTTCAACAGCATCAAGAACGCGGTCGAGAAATTCAACGCCAGCGCCGGCGCCGCCGTGGTGCTGGACGTGCACACCGGCGAAGTGCTGGCGCTGGCCAACTACCCGACCTACAACCCGAACGATCGCCGCAAGCTGACCGGCGAGCAGCTGCGCAACCGCGTCATTACCGACACCTACGAGCCGGGCTCGATCATCAAGCCCTTCACCGTGGCGCTCGGCCTGGACAAGAAGCTGATCACGCCGAACACCGTGTTCGACACCGGGTCCGGCCGCATCACCATCGGCGGGCGCACCATGCGCGACTCGCACCCGAAGCCGATGCTGACCACCAGCGGCATCATCCAGAAGTCGTCGAACGTCGGCGTGGTCAAGATCTCGCAGATGATCCCGCCGCAGGACATGTGGGAGCTGTACACCAAGCTCGGCTACGGCCAGGCGCCGCGCTTCGGCTTCCCCGGCCCGGCCGCCGGCCGCGTGCGCCCATGGAAGTCATGGCGCCCGGTCGAGTACGCGAACATGGCCTTCGGCCACGGCCTGTCGGTCTCGCTGCTGCAGATGGCGCGCTCCTACATGGTCTTCGCCCGCAACGGCGACATCATCCCGCTGTCGTTCGTGAAGGTGAACGAGGAGCCGGCCGGCCAGCAGATCATCTCGCCGCAGACCGCGGCCCAGGTGCGCACCATGCTCGAATCCGTGGTCAGCCCGCAGGGCACGGCCTCGCGCGCCCAGGTTGCCGGCTACCGCGTCGGCGGCAAGACCGGCACCGCGCAGAAGGTGGTCGACGGCCGCTATTCGCAGAGCCGCTACGTCGGCTCGTTCGTCGGCATCGCGCCGATGTCGCGGCCGCGCTTCGTGATCGCGGTGATGGTCGACGACCCGCGCGGCGCCGTCCACACCGGCGGCGGCGTGGCGGCGCCGACCTTCGCCGACCTGGCCGCCAGCGCGCTACGCGCCGACAACGTGCCGCCCGACTCGTCGGTCACCGACATCATCATTCCCGCCGAACCACTCGAGGAGAGTTTGTGATGGCACCCCGTCACCACGATATCTGCCATTGGGTTGTTGCCGCCGCACCAGGCGGCAAACTCGTTTCCGACTCGCGCCAGGTCACGCCGGGCGACGTCTTCTTCGCCTACCCGGGCGACACCCTTGATGGCCGCCGCTTCATCCGGGCCGCCGTCGATGCCGGCGCCGCCGCCGTGGTCTACGATCCGCGCGACTTCGCCTGGGACGACAGCCTGGACGTGCCGCACCTGGCCGTGCCCGACCTGAAGCCCCAGGCCGGCACCATCGCCCACGCCTGCCTCGGCCAGCCCGACGCCGACATGTTCACCGTCGGCGTCACCGGCACCAACGGCAAGACCTCGATCTCGGTCTGGCTCGGCCAGGCGCTCGCGAAACTCGGCGAGACCAGCGCCGTGATCGGCACCCTGGGCGTCGGCATGTACAAGGGCGGCGCGGCGCCGGAGTTCATCGAGACCGGCTACACCACGCCCGACGCGGTGCTGCTCGCCTCGCGCCTGTCCGCCGTGCGCGCGGCCGGCGCGCGCGCGCTCGCGATCGAGGTGTCCTCGATCGGCCTGGAACTGGGCCGCACCGCCGGCATGCACTTCGACGTCGCCGTCTTCACCAACCTGACGCGCGACCACCTCGACTTCCACGGCGACATGGAAAGCTACGAGGCGGCCAAGCGCAAGCTGTTCGCCTGGCCCGAGCTGCGGCACGCGGTGGTGAACCTGGACGACGCCGCCGGCCAGCGCCTGGTCGCGCACCTGCGCGCGAGCCAGCCGCAACTGGCCGTGACCGGCTACACCCTGAGAAGCGAAGCCGAGCAGCCGGCCATCGGCGGCGTCACCATCCTGCGCGCCTCGCACAAGCGCAGCCGCCCGGTGGGCACCGAGTTCACCCTGCAGGCGCTTGACGCCAGCATGGTCGTGAAGACCCAGCTGGTCGGCCACTTCAATATCAGCAATGCGCTGGCCGTGCTGGGCACGCTGCTGGCGAAGGGCGTGCCGCTCAAGAGCGCAGTGGAGGCGGTGGAGGCCCTGGCGCCGGCGCCGGGCCGCATGCAGCAGATCGGCGGCCAGGACGCGCCGATGGTCGTGATCGACTACGCCCATACCCCGGACGCGCTGGAAAAGACCCTGGGCGCGCTGCGCCAGGTGGCGACCGAGCGCGGCGGCGCCGTGTGGTGCGTGTTCGGCTGCGGCGGCGACCGCGATCCGGGCAAGCGTCCGCAGATGGGCGCGATCGCGCAGATGGCCGACCAGGTCATCGTCACCAGCGACAATCCGCGCAGCGAGGAGCCGGGCGAGATCATCGCCCAGATCCTGGCCGGCATGGACCAGGACCACCCGAGCGCGAAGCACCAGGCGATCGAGGACCGCGCCGCCGCCATCCTGTGGGCGGTCAAGCACGCGGGCAAGCAGGACGTGATCCTGCTGGCCGGTAAAGGCCACGAACCCTACCAGGAGATCAAGGGCAAGAAGATGCCGTTCTCCGACGCAGACCACGCCGCGCTGGCCCTGACCGCGCGGCTCACCATGATGAGGACACACTAAGCATGCGCGGTTCGCTCGCACAACTGATCGCTTCGATGCCCGGTTCCCAGCTGACCGCTGATGCCGCCTTCGACAGCGTCTCGACCGACAGCCGTACGGCACAGGCCGGCGCGCTGTTCGTCGCATTGCGCGGCGACACCTTCGACGCCCACGACTTCCTCGACCAGGTCGCCGCGCGCGGCGTGGCCGCCGTCGTGGCCGAGCGCCTGCCGCAGGGTTGGACCCTGCCGGCCATCGTGGTGCCGAATTCCCTGGCGGCCCTGGGCCAGATCGCGAACAGCTGGCGCCGCCGGTACGGCATTCCCCTGATCGGCGTCACCGGCAGCAACGGCAAGACCACGGTCAAGGAAATGATCGCGGCCATCCTCGCCGCCGCCTTCGGCAACGACGGCCGCCTGGCGACCCAGGGCAACCTGAACAACGAGATCGGCGTGCCGCTCACGCTCATGCGCCTGGACGCCGCACACCGCGCCGCCGTGGTGGAGCTGGGCATGAACCATCCGGGCGAGATCGGCCGCCTGGCCGCCATCGCCCAGCCGACGGTCGGCCTGGTCAACAACGCCCAGCGCGAGCACCAGGAGTTCATGCACACCGTGGAAGCGGTGGCGCAGGAGAACGGCTCGGTCTTCGCGGCATTGCCGGCCGACGGCGTCGCCGTGTATCCGGGCGACGACGTCTACACGCCGCTGTGGCGCGGCCTGGCTGGGCATTGCCGCAGCCTGACGTTCGGCCTGAGCGACGCGTGCGACGTGCGCGCCAGCTACACCGGCACCGGCTTCGGTAACAATTTGAAAGTCTCCTCCCCAGCCGGCGCGTTCGAGGTGAAACTGGCCGCCGCCGGCGAGCACAACGTGCGCAACGCGCTCGCCGCGATCGCCTGCGCGCTCGCCGCCGGCCTCGAACCGGCGACCATCGTGCGCGGCCTGGAAGCCTTCACCCCGGTCGGCGGACGCCTGCAGGGCAAGCAGGCCGCCAATGGCGCGCTGGTGATCGACGACACCTACAACGCCAACCCGGATTCGATGCGTGCCGCGATCGACGTGCTGGCAAGCTACCCGTCGCCGCGCATCCTGGTGGTCGGCGACATGGGCGAGGTCGGGGCGCAAGGAAAAGAATTCCACGAAGAGATTGGCGCCTACGCGCAGGCACGCGGCATCGAGTCCGTGCTGGCGACGGGCGAGCTGTCGCGCCACCTGGTGGCGAGCGGCGCAAGGCATTTCGAGCAGTTTGACGAATTATTGGCAGCACTGGACGAGCAACTGGGCGGCAATTCTGACGCAACTGTGTTGGTGAAGGGCTCGCGCTTCATGAAGATGGAGCGCGCGGTCAATCACCTGATTGGTTCCACAAACACTGGCAAGGACGCCCACTAACACTATGCTTCTCTGGCTTGCACAATACCTGCAGGACTATATCGGTCCGATGCGCATCTTTAACTTCATCACCTTCCGTGCGGTGTCCGCCGCGATCACCGCGATCGCGCTCGGCCTGTTTACCGGCCCGGCCGTGATCCGCAAGCTCACCGAAATGAAGGTGGGCCAGGCGGTGCGCACCCAGGGTCCGCAGACCCACCTGAAAAAGCACGGCACCCCGACCATGGGCGGCATCCTGATCCTGATCTCGATCGCCATCTCGACCTTGCTGTGGTGCGACCTGTCGAACCGCCTGATCTGGCCGGTGCTGGTGGTCACGCTCGGCTTCGGCGCCGTCGGCTGGGTCGACGACTACCGCAAGGTGGTCTACCAGGACCCGGAAGGCATGCGCTCGGGCGAAAAATACTTCTGGATGTCGCTGATCGGCATCGCCGCCTCGCTGTACCTGGCGTTCTCGGTGTCGGCGCCGACCCCGTGGGAAGTGGCGCAGCTGTTCTGGGAATGGGTGCAGTCGGGCTTCTCGATGACCCTGCCGCCGAAGGCCGACCTGATCGTCCCCTTCTTCAAGACCATCAGCTACCCGCTGGGCGTGTGGGGCTTCATCGCGCTGACCTATTGCGTGATCGTCGGCACCTCGAACGCCGTCAACTTTACCGACGGCCTGGACGGCCTGGCGATCATGCCGACCGTGATGGTCGGCGGCGCCCTGGGCCTGATCGCCTACCTGACCGGCAACGTCACCTATGCGAAGTACCTGTTCATCCCGCACATCGAAGGCGCCGGCGAACTGCTGATCTTCTGCGGCGCGATGGCCGGCGCGGGCCTGGCCTTCCTCTGGTATAACGCGCATCCCGCGCAGATGTTCATGGGCGACGTCGGCGCGCTGGCGCTGGGCGGCGCGCTCGGCACGATCGCCGTCATCGTGCGCCAGGAAATCGTGCTGTTCATCATGGGCGGCGTGTTCGTGGCCGAGACCCTGTCGGTGATCATCCAGGTGAGCTGGTTCAAGTACACCAAGAAGCGCTACGGCGCCGGCCGCCGCGTCTTCCTGATGGCGCCGCTGCACCACCATTTCGAACAGAAGGGCTGGAAGGAGACCAAGGTCGTGGTCCGCTTCTGGATCGTGA
Source organism: Massilia haematophila (assembly GCF_042647645.1). Lineage (NCBI taxonomy): Bacteria > Pseudomonadati > Pseudomonadota > Betaproteobacteria > Burkholderiales > Oxalobacteraceae > Massilia > Massilia haematophila. Next base: position 5,225,850 of record NZ_JBHRVV010000001.1, read on the forward strand.
CGATGATCCTGGTCCTCGTCGGCCTGTCCACCCTCAAACTGCGCTAGGCGACAAGACGCGATGAACTACGAAGGCAAACTCGCACTGGTACTGGGGCTCGGCGAATCCGGGCTCGCGATGGCGCAATGGCTGGCCCGTTGCGGCGCGCGCGTGCGCGTGGCCGATACGCGCGCCGCGGACAAACTCGCGGCGCGCCTGCCCGCGCTGCGCGAGGCGGTCCCGAGCGCCGAGTTCGTCGCCGGTGATTTCGCGGCAAGCCTGCTCGGCGGCGTCGACTTCGTCGCCGTCAGCCCGGGCCTGGCGCCGAACCGCGAACTGGCCGCGATCGGTCCGGCCGCGCAGGCCGCGAACATTCCCGTGTGGGGCGAGATCGAGCTGTTCGCGCAGGCGCTGGCTGCGCTGAAGGCGGAGCAGGGCTATAGCCCGAAAGTCATCGCGATCACCGGCACCAACGGCAAGACCACCGTCACCAGCCTGACCGGCCTGCTGTGCCGCCGCGCCGGTTTCGATACCCGCGTCGCCGGCAACATCAGCCCGGCCGCGCTCGACGTGCTGCGCGAGGCCTTGGCCGAAGACAAGCTGCCCCAGGCCTGGGTGCTGGAACTGTCCAGCTTCCAGCTGCACACCACCTCCAGCCTGAACGCCGACGCGGCCACGGTATTGAATATCTCCCAGGACCACCTCGACTGGCACGGTGACATGGCGGCCTATGCGCTTGATAAGGCGCGCATCTTCGGCGCCGACACCGTCCGCGTGCTGAACCGCGACGACGCGACCGTGATGCGCATGGGCGCCGCGGGCGCGCAGCAAGTTACGTTCGGCACCGGCGAACCCGACGAGCCGAACGCGATGGGCCTGGTCAACGAGCGCGGCGTGCTGTGGCTGGCAACCGCCGTCGCGGGCGAAGCAAGCGAGAAGAAGCTCAAGAAAGGCGAAGTCCCTGAGCCGGTCGAGATCACGGTCAATCGCCTGATGCCGGCCGACGCGCTGAAGATCCGCGGCCTGCACAATGCGGCGAACGCGCTGGCCGCGCTGGCCCTGTGCCGCGCCGCCGGCCTGCCGCTGGCGCCGCTGCTGCACGGCCTGCGCGAGTACGCGGGCGAGCCGCACCGCGTGGAACTGGTCGCCAGCATAGACGGCGTCGATTTCTATGACGACAGCAAGGGCACCAATGTCGGCGCCACGGTCGCCGCATTGGCCGGCCTGGGCAAGGCCTTCGGCAACCCGGAACAGCAGATCCTCCTGATCGCCGGCGGCGACGGCAAGGGCCAGGACTTCGCACCCTTGGCCGAGCCGGTGTCGCGCTACGTGCGCGCCGTGCTGTTGATCGGCAAGGATGCGCCGGCCGTGCGGGCGGCGCTCGAACCCTCGGGCGTGCCGTGCTTCGACCTGGACGACCTGCCGCAGGCCGTGCGCCGCGCCGCCGGCCTGGCCCGTGCCGGCGACTGCGTGCTGCTGTCCCCGGCCTGCGCCAGCCTCGACATGTTTACCAATTACGCGCACCGCGCCCAGGTCTTCGTCGACGCCGTGCGCGACATTGCCCTGGACAAGGGAATGGAAATCTGATGGCCTTCCAGATCCCCTTCAAGTTCTCCGGCACGGCCAGTCCAAGCGAGGCGATCGCCGAGCGCACACGCCCGTCGAAGATGATGGACTACGACCAGCCGCTGGTCTGGGTCGTGCTGATCCTGATGCTGTTCGGGATGGTGATGGTGTATTCGGCGTCGATCGCGCTGCCGGACTCGCCCAAGTTCTCCTACCTGCAGGGCCGCCACGAGTACTTCCTGTACCGCCAGGCCGGCTTCATCGCGGTCTCGATCGCGGCGGCCTGGTTCGCCTTCCGCATCCCGGTCGCGGTGTGGCAGCGCTTCGCGCCGCTGATGTTCGTCGGCACCCTGTTCCTGCTGATGCTGGTGCTGGTGCCCGGCATCGGCGTGTCGGTCAACGGCGCGCGCCGCTGGCTGTCGCTGAAGGTGTTCAACCTGCAGCCTTCCGAGATGATGAAGATCGTGGTGGTCCTGTACGCGGCCGACTTCACCGTGCGCAAGCAGCAGTTCATGCACAAGCTGACCAAGGGCTTCATGCCGATGGCCTTCGCGGTCGGCGTGGTCGGCATGCTGCTGCTGCTCGAGCCCGACCTCGGCGCCTTTGGCGTGATCGTCTGCATCGCCATGGGCATCCTGTTCCTGGGCGGCTTCAACATGATCTGGTTCGGCGGCATCGGCGCCATCCTGGTGCTGGTGTTCTCCTCGATCATCGCGCTCTCGCCGTTCCGCCGCGCGCGCATGTTCGCCTACCTCGACCCATGGGAAGAGGGCAATGCGCTCGACAAGGCCTACCAGCTGACCCACTCGCTGATCGCCTTCGGCCGCGGCGAGCTGGCCGGCGTCGGCCTGGGCAACAGCGTCGAGAAGCTGCACTACCTGCCCGAGGCGCACACCGACTTCATCATGGCCGTGATCGGCGAAGAGCTGGGCCTGGCCGGGGTGCTGGTCACGCTGGGACTGTTCTACTGGCTGGTCAAGCGCGCCTTCGACATCGGCCGCCAGGCGATCGCCCTCGATCAGTTCTTCGCCGGCCTGGCCGCGAAGGGCATCGGCATCTGGCTCGGCGTGCAGACCTTCATCAACATGGGCGTGAACCTGGGCCTGCTGCCGACCAAGGGCCTGACCCTGCCGCTGATGAGCTATGGCGGTTCCGGCGTCCTGATCAACTGCGTGGGGCTGGCGATCCTGCTGCGCATCGACTACGAGAACCGCGTGCTGATGCGGGGAGGGCGCCTGTGAGTAAGCTTATGAAGCGGCCTGCGAAGAAATTGATGATCATGGCGGCCGGCACCGGCGGCCACATTTTCCCCGGCGTGGCCATTGCCCAGACCATGCGCGAGCGCGGCTGGGACGTGAGCTGGCTGGGCACCGCCCACGGCATGGAAGGCGAGATCGTGCCGAAGCACGGCATCCCGATGGACGCCATCGACTTCGCCGGCCTGCGCGGCAAGGGCCTCGGCCACACGGTCAAGGGCGCCTTCAAGATGGCGGCCAGCTTCGCCACCTGCCTGCGCGTGCTGGGACGGCGCAAGCCCGACGTGGTGCTGGGCATGGGCGGCTACGTCACGGTGCCGGGCGGGATGATGGCGCGCACGCGCGGCATTCCGCTGGCGCTGGTGAACGCCGACGCCGCGCTGCTGCTGTCGAACAAGACCCTGACGCCGCTGGCCAGCCGCGTGCTGTTCGGCTTCCCGGCCGACTTCGGCAAGGCCGCCGGCAAGGCCGTCGTCACCGGCAATCCGGTGCGCCAGGCGATCCTCGACCTGCCCGGCCCCGCCGAGCGCTTCGCCGGTCGCACCGGTCCCTTGCGCGTGCTGGTGGTCGGCGGCAGCCTCGGCGCCAAGGTGCTGAACGACAGCGTACCGGCCGCGCTGGCGCAGATCCCGCTGGAACAGCGCCCGATCGTGACCCACCAGTCGGGCAAGAAGAACATCGAGGCGCTGCGCGCCGCCTATGCCCAGGCGGGCGTGGCGGCGAACGTGGTCGACTTCATCGAGGACATGGCCGCCGCCTACGCCCAGGCCGACCTGGTGATCTGCCGCGCCGGTGCGATCACGGTGTCGGAACTGACCGCCGCCGGCGTGGCCAGCGTGCTGGTGCCGTTCGTCGCGTCGACCACCAGCCACCAGCGCGACAACGCGGTCTGGATGGCGCAGCAGAAGGCTGCGATCCACCTGCCGCAGGGCGAACTCTCGGCCGCGCGCGTGGCGCAGCTGCTGCAAACGACGACACGCGCCGATTGCCTGGCGATGGCGCAGGCGGCGCAGGCGGTCGGACAGCGCGAGGCCAACGAGGCCATCGCGGCCGTGCTCGAACAACTGGCGAACAACAAGAACTAGACAGATGAAACACAAGATCAAGCACATCCATTTCGTGGGCATCGGCGGCAGCGGCATGAGCGGCATCGCCGAGGTGCTGCTCAACCTCGGCTACAAGGTGTCGGGCTCGGACCTGTCGAGCAACGCGGCGGCCCAACGTTTGCAGGAACTGGGCGCGCGCGTCTATCTCGGCCATGCGGCCGACAACATCGTCGGCGCCGACGCCGTCGTCACCTCGACCGCGGTGATTGAGACCAATCCGGAAGTGATGGCGGCGCGCAGCGCCCAGATCCCGGTGGTGCCGCGCGCGATCATGCTCGGCGAACTGATGCGCCTGAAGCGCGGCATCGCGATTGCCGGCACCCACGGCAAGACCACCACCACGAGCCTGGTAGCGTCAGTCTTGGCCCAGGGCGGCCTGGACCCTACTTTCGTCATCGGCGGGCGCCTGAACAGCGCCGGCGCCAACGCCAAGCTCGGCACCGGCGACTATATCGTGGCCGAGGCCGACGAGTCGGACGCGTCCTTCCTCAACCTGTCGCCGATGATCGAGGTGATCACCAACATCGACGCCGACCACATGGAGACCTACGAGCACGACTTCGAGAAGCTGAAGGCCGCGTTCGTGAACTTCACCCACCGCCTGCCGTTCTACGGCCGCGTGATGCTGTGCATCGACGACCGCCACGTGCGCGCCATCCTGCCGCAGGTGACGAAACCGGTGACGACCTATGGCTTCTCGGAAGACGCGCAAGTGCGCGCCCTGGATGCCTACGCCGACGGCGTGCACATGCACTTCACGGTGCGCCAGGAGGGCTATCCGGACACGAAATTCGTGCTGAACCAGCCCGGCATGCACAACGTCCTCAACGCCTGCTCGGCGATCGCGATCGCGCGCGAGATCGGCATCGAGGACAGCGCCACCGCCCAGGGCCTGCTGGAATTTCGCGGCGTCGGCCGCCGCTTCACGCGCTACGGCGACGTGGCATTGGAAGGCGGCGGCAGCTTCACCCTGGTCGACGACTTCGGCCACCACCCGGTCGAGACCGAGGTGACCCTGGCCGCCGCGCGCGCCGCCTACCCGGGCCGGCGCCTGGTGCTGGCCTTCCAGCCGCACCGCTACAGCCGCACGCGCGATTTGTTCGAGGACTTCGTGAAAGTGCTGGCGGCGCCCGACGTGCTGCTGCTGGCCGAGGTCTACCCGGCCGGCGAGGCGCCGATCGTCGCGGCCGATGGGCGTTCCCTTGCCCGCTCGCTGCGCGCCGGCGGCAAGATCGAACCGATTTTCGTGGAAACGATCGCCGAGATGCCCGACGCGATCCGCCAGGTGGCGAAGGACGGCGACGTCGTGCTGACCATGGGCGCGGGCTCGATCAGCGGCATTCCGCAGCAGTTAGTTTCGCAACAGACGCAACAACCGACTTCACAATCAAAGGTCACATCGTGAGCGACATTATTACCAACTTCGGCAAGGTCGGCGTCCTGTACGGCGGCCGCTCGGCCGAGCGCGAGGTCTCCATCATGTCCGGCACCGGCGTGCTGCAGGCCCTGAAGAGCCGCGGCATCGATGCCCACGGCTTCGATCCGGCCGAACGCTCGCTGGCCGACCTGGCGGCCGAAAACTTCGACTGCGTCTTCATCGCGCTGCACGGCCGCTACGGCGAAGACGGCAGCCTGCAGGGCGCGCTCGAGCAGCTCGGCATTCCCTACACCGGCAGCGGCGTGATGGCGTCGTCGGTGGGCATGGACAAGATCACCACCAAGATCATCTGGCTGTCGAAAAACATCCCGACCCCGAAGTACGCGACCGTCGCGCCGGGCGACGACCTGGACAAGATCGTGGCCGAACTCGGCCTGCCGCTGATCGTCAAGCCGCCGCTGGAAGGCTCGACCATCGGCATCACCAAGGTCGAGCGGGCCGAGGAATTCGAGGCCGCCGTGGCGCTGGCCGCCGGCTTCGACGAGGTGATCCTGGCCGAGGAGTTCGTGACCGGCCGCGAGTTCACGGTCGCCGTGCTCGGCACCGGCAAGGACGCGCGTGCGCTGCCGATCGTCGAGATCGTGGCCCCGCAGGGCAACTACGATTACCAGAACAAGTACTTCACCGACGACGTCAAGTACCTGTGCCCGGCGCCGCTCGACGCCGCGCTGACCGAGGAAATCCAGAAGCACGCGGTGGACGCCTACCGCGCGCTCGGCTGCGAAGGCTGGGCCCGGATCGACGTGCTGGTGCGCGAGAGCGACATGCGTCCGTTCCTGCTCGAAGTGAACACCTCGCCGGGCATGACCGGCCACTCGCTGGTGCCGATGGCGGCGCGCGCGGTCGGCATCAGCTACGAGGACCTGTGCATCGAGATCCTGCGCTCGGCGCGCTGCAAGATGGTGAAGGCACAAGGCTGACGACATGTGGCATGACGTACGCGCCCTGAACGCCACCGCCAGCACGTTGCTGGCGGCGACGCTGCTCGCGTCCATCGCGAGCGGCGTGTGGTGGCTGAGCCAGCGGCCGATGTTCCTGTTGCGCGCGGTGACGGTCGAGAGCCTGTATGGCATGGACCTGCGCCACGTGAACGAGCTCACCGTGCGCAACAGCGTTTTGGGCAAGATCCGCGGGAACTTCTTCACCACGGACCTCGAGCAGGTGCGCGCGACCTTCGAAGCCGTGCCTTGGGTGCGGCGCGCCACCGTGCGCCGCGAATGGCCGAACCAGCTGATCGTCGAGGTCGAGGAACACGAGGCGCTCGGCACCTGGGGCGAAGGGCGCCTGCTGTCGGTGAAGGGCGATGTCTTCACCGCCAACCTGGCCGAGGCCGACGACGACCACGCCCTGCCGGCCTTCTCGGGCCCGGCCGGCAGCGAGAAGGAAGTGCTGGCGCGCTTTGCCGAACTGCGCGCCTGGTTCGCGCCGGTGAAGCTGGTGCCGCAGGAACTGTCGCTGTCCTCGCGCTACGCGTGGACCGTGAAGCTGGACAACGGCATGAGCGTGGAGCTCGGCCGCGAGAAGGACAAGAACACCGTCAAGGCGCGGGTGCAGCGCCTGGTCGGGGTCTACCCGCAGCTGGTGGCCAGGCTGCAGGAAGGCCGCATCGACACCATCGACATGCGCTACTCGAATGGTTTGGCACTGTCGTCGGCGGCACTGACCGTGCCGGCGGACACCACCAAGCCGGTGAAGCCGTCGAAAAAGAATAAAACGACTACTAACAAAACAACCAAGCAAATCTAAAGCAGGCGAGCAATGACAAAAGACGCGAAAAACCTGATCGTCGGCCTCGACATCGGCACCTCGAAGGTGGTGGCCGTCGTGGCCGAGGTGATGTCCGACGGACGCCACGAGGTCATCGGCCTCGGTCAGCACGAGTCGAAGGGATTGAAGAAGGGCGTCGTGGTCAACATCGAGGCCACCGTCGAATCGATCCAGCGCGCGCTCGAGGAAGCCGAGCTGATGGCCGACTGCAAGATCCGCAATGTCTACGCCGGCATCGCGGGCAGCCATATCCGTTCGTTCAATTCGAGCGGCATGGTGGCGATCAAGGACAAGGAAGTCACCGCCACCGACGTCGCGCGCGTGATCGAGACCGCCAAGGCGGTCAACATCCCGACCGACCAGCAGCTGCTGCACACGGTGCCGCAGGAGTTCATCGTCGACAACCAGGAAGACGTGCGCGAACCGATCGGCATGAGCGGCATCCGCCTGGAAGTGCGCGTGCACATCGTCACCGGCGCCGTGTCGGCAGTGCAGAACATCGTCAAGTGCGTGCGCCGCTGCGGCCTGGAAGTGTCGGACCTGATCCTGCAGCCGATGGCCTCGGCCGACGCGGTGCTGACCAACGACGAGAAGGAACTCGGCGTGGTCCTGATCGACATCGGCGGCGGCACCACCGACATCGCGGTCTTTTCCGACGGCGCGATCCGCCACACCGCCGTGATCCCGATCGCCGGCGACCAGATCACCAGCGACATCGCGATGGCGCTGCGCACGCCGACCGGCGAAGCCGAGGAAATCAAGCTGCGCTACGGCGTGGCCAAGCAGGTGCTGGCCGATCCGGGCGAAACGCTCGAGGTGCCGGGCCTGGGCGACCGCGGCCCGCGCGCCCTGAGCCGCCAGGCGCTGGCCGCCGTGATCGAGCCGCGCGTGGAAGAACTGTTCGCGATGGTGCACCAGGTGGTGCGCGAGTCCGGCTACGAAGGCGTGCTGTCGTCGGGCATCGTCCTGACCGGCGGCACCTCGCTGATGCCGGGCATGATCGAGATGGCCGAAGACATGTTCCTCAAGCCGACGCGCCTGGGCACGCCGGACTACCGCGGCCAGCTCGCGGACGTGGTGCGCAGCCCGCGCTACGCGACCGTGCTGGGACTCTTATTGGAAGCGAAAAAGCAGTACCTGCGCGGCCACATCGTGACTCGCCAGGATGGTTCGGTGAAGGCAGTCTGGCAGCGCATGAAGGAATGGTTCTTAGGGAATTTCTAAATGGATTTCCACGCAGCAAACAAGCGTCATTGATTCGGTACAAATACATAAATTTTTACAATACATAGCCGTCACCAAGGCTGAGTCCTGATACCCTAATGGGGTTTGGCGATTGGTCACGGCAATTTGAAAATTAGGAGTCACATCATGGAGTTCGATATGGTCGATAACGCGGCACTGGGCACGGTGATCAAGGTCGTCGGCGTGGGTGGTGCGGGCGGCAACGCGGTGCAGCACATGATCAACAAGGGCGTCTCGGGCGTCGAGTTCATCGCCGCCAACACCGATGCCCAGGCACTGGCGGCATCGAGCGCGAACAACATCATCCAGATCGGCGAATCGGGCCTGGGCGCCGGCATGCGTCCGGAGATCGGCCGCCAGCTGGCCGAGCAGACCCGCTCGCGCATCGAGGACTCGCTGCGCGGCGCGCACATGGTCTTCATCGCCGCCGGCATGGGTGGCGGCACCGGCACCGGCGCCGCGCCGATCGTGGCCGAAGTCGCCAAGACCATGGGCGCCCTGACCGTCGCCGTGGTCTCCAAGCCGTTCTCCTACGAAGGCCAGAAGTGCATGGACATCGCCGAAGCCGGCCTGGAAGAACTGTCCAAGCACGTCGACTCCCTGATCATCATCCTGAACGAGAAGCTGGAAGAGATCTACGAAGACGAATCCATGCTCGACTGGATGAAGCACGCCGACGACGTCCTGAACAACGCCGTCGCCGGTATCGCCGAGATCATCAACGTGCCGGGCCACATCAACGTCGACTTCAACGACGTGAAGACCATCATGAGCGAGCAGGGCAAGGCGATGATGGGCACCGCGACCGCTTCGGGCGTGGACCGTGCGCGCATCGCGGCCGAGCAGGCCGTCGCTTCGCCGCTGCTGGACGGCATCGACCTGTCGGGCGCCAAGGGCGTGCTGGTCAACGTCACCGCCTCGCGCGGCCTGAAGGGCAAGGAGATCAAGGAAGTCATGGCCGCCGTGCGCGCCTTTGCCGCTCCGGACGCATCGATCGCACAGGGCATCGCCTACGACGACGCGATGGGCGACGAGATCCGCGTGACCGTGGTCGCGACCGGCCTGGGCAAGAACAAGAACAAGATGCAGCTGGTCCAGCCGCAGCAGGTCCTCAAGACCGGCACCTACAACGCGCCGATGATGGGCACGGCCGGCCTGACCGGCGGCATGACCATGGGCACCGCCAGCGTCGGCGGTCCTGGCGACGGCATGAAGCAGCCGGCCGTGTGGCGCCGCGAGCAGGCCTCGGAGCAGGTCCAGGCCATGCAGCGCAACGGTGTCGAGACCTACGACATCCCGGCCTTCCTGCGCAAGCAAGCCGACTAAGCGTTTATACGGTTAAACGTAGAGACGTAAAGAGAAAACCGGGATCGGAGCTGACGCTCCGGTCCCGGTTTTTTTACGTCTCGCAGAAACGTGGGGTGGGCGCCCTGTGCCCACCGGATCGCCGGCGCTTCGATATCGTGCCGGATGATCTCGCTGCAAACCATCATCGGTGGGCACGGGGCGCCCACCCTACGATGCTCACACGCTGACGATCACAACCCCGGCGCCGGCACCTCGGGCATCCGGTTGCGCAAACTGACATCCAGCGTCTTTTAGCTTGCCGTGTGTCGGCCCATCTGTCGATCCGTCGCAGTCCCTGCGGCAGGGGCGGTTTGGTGTTGTAGACTAGAAAGATGATCATGCCATCCACGCTCGCGCAGTCCTGGCGCTCGTTCTGGACCTTGCGCAAGCGCCGGGGCGGCGAGCTCTGGACGCACCTTGTCATCGCCGCGGCGCTGGCGCTGCTGGCCTGGGCCGCCCTCTGCCTGCTGGGCCTGGCCGGGGTGATCACCGTCAAGGTGCCCGATGCCGCCTTCCTGCACCGGCTGCTGCTCGGCATGCTGCTGCTGTTCCTGGCAATCGCCTGGAGCATGCTGGCCGTGGTGCGCCTGGCCGAAGCGCTGCTGCCTGATACGATGCTGGCCAGGCTGTCGCCGGTGCGCGACTGGCGCGCGGCGGCGCTGGTCAGCCTGCTCCTGCTGGCCGGCCTCATGCTCGGGAACCTGGTCGGCAGCGGGCTGCTGGCGCTGGTCTACCCGGACAGCGAGTTCTTCGCCTCCTCGGCGCTGCGGCGCCAGCTGCGCGTGCTGCAATTCCTGCCTTTCCTGGGCATCGTCGCCGGACTCTTCTGGCGTGGACGCCTGCAGCGCCAGGCGATGCAGGCCCAGGCGGCCGAGGCGCAACTGCGCCTGCTGCAGGCGCAGATCGAGCCGCACTTCCTGTTCAACACGCTGGCCAACATCGAGAGCCTGCTGGATGCCGATCCGCCGCGCGCCCGCGCCATGCTGGAAGCCTTTTCGGACCACCTGCGCGCCGGCATGGGCCAGCTGCGGGTGGAAGAAACCACGCTCGGCGCCGAACTCGAGATGGCGGCCAACTACCTGCGCCTGCTGCAGATCCGCATGGGCGCGCGTCTGCGCTTCGCGGTCGACGCCGGGCTTGAAGCGCGCGCCGCGCTGCTGCCGCCCCTGCTGCTGCAGCCGCTGGTGGAGAATGCCATTCGCCACGGCCTGGAGCCGAAGGTCGCGGGCGGCGAGGTGCGCATCGAGGCGCTGGTCGAAGAGGGGCGCCTGCGCATCCGCGTCGTCGACGATGGCCTGGGACAGGACGCGCCGTCCGCCGGCCGTGGCGCCGGCATGGCGCTGGCGAACATCCGCGCGCGCCTGCGGCACCGCTACGGCGAGCGCGCCAGCCTGAACCTGCGGCACGCCGACGGCACCAGCGCCACCCTCGAACTTCCCTACCGGACCGCATCATGACCCGCGCCCTGATCGCCGACGACGAACCCCACCTCGCCCAGCACCTGCAGCAGCAACTGGCGCGCCTCTGGCCCGAACTCGAGATCGTGGCCGTGGCAAGCAACGGCATCGAGGCCGCCGCCCGCATCGCCGACCTCGAGCCCGAGCTCGCCTTTCTCGACATCCGCATGCCCGGCATGAGCGGGCTGGAAGTCGCGCAGGGCATCGAGGGCCGCACGCGCGCGGTCTTCGTCACCGCCTACGACGAGTACGCGGTGCAGGCCTTCGAGCACGCGGCCCTCGACTACCTGCTGAAACCCCTGCGCACCGAGCGCCTGCAGCGCACCATCGAACGCGTGCGCTCGGCACTGGAGAAGCCGCCGCAGGAAGACGCCGCGCTGGCCCAGGCCCTGCGCCGCCTGATGGGGCAGCCCGCCGGCGAGCGCCTGCCGCAGTTGCCCTGGCTGCGCTACCTGCGCGCGGGGAAGGGCGGCATGGTCCACAACATCGCCGTGAGCGAGGTGCTGTTCTTCCAGGCCGACGACAAGTACACGGTCGTGCGTACCGCGGGCGACGAATACATGATCCGCACCCCGATCGCCGAACTGGCGGCGCGCCTCGATCCCGACGAGTTCTGGCAGGTCCACCGCGGCACCATCGTCAACCTGGCGCACCTGGCCGGCACCCGGCGCGACGAGGCCAGCCGCCTGTTCCTGCGCATGCGCGGACACGCCGTCGAGCTGCCGGTGAGCCGTGCCTATGTGCCGCTGTTCGGGGCGATGTGATGCAGGCTCGGCCCGGATCGGGCATACTGGCGGGATTTCCAAAATAACACCTGAGGAGTACGCATGACCATCCAGATTGGCGAACAGCTGCCGGAAGGCACCCTGGCCGAATTCATCGACACCGAAACCGAAGGCTGCACGCTCGGTCCAAACACCTTCTCGGTGGCGGATCTGGTCCGGGGCAAGAAGATCGCGATCTTCGGCCTGCCGGGCGCTTTCACCCCGACCTGCTCGGCCAAGCACGTGCCGGGCTTCGTCGAGAATGCCGAGGCCTTCAAGGCCAAGGGCGTCGACGAAATCTGGTGCATCTCGGTGAACGACGCCTTCGTCATGGGCGCCTGGGGCCGCGAGCAGAAGGCCACCGGCATCGTGCGCATGATGGCCGACGGGAACGCCGCCTTCACCAAGGCGCTGGGCCTGGATGCCGATTTCTCGAAGCACGGCATGGGCACGCGCTCGCAGCGCTACTCGATGCTGGTCGAGGACGGCGTGGTCAGGCAGCTGAACGTGGAGCAGGGCGGCTTCGAAGTGTCGAAGGCCGAAGCGCTGCTGGCCCAGATCTGATTTACATTTCCGCATTACCCGACGGCGCCGCGGCGCCGTTTTTTGTTTCGATTATCGTATGAGTAAAGTCTCCGGCAACCTGCGCAGCATCTACGCGATGCTGATCGCCGTCTTCATGTTCTCGCTGATGGACACGGCGATGAAGCTGCTCGCCGCCCACTATCCGGCGATGCAGGTGGCGGCCTTGCGCTCGCTGTCCTCGCTGCCGCTGGTGTGCGCCTACGTCGCCTGGCGCGGCGGCTTCAAGACGATGCTGCGCGCGCGCTGGTCGCTGCACGTCCTGCGCGGCGCGCTCGGGATCGGCATGCTGGCGCTGTTCGCCTATGGCCTCAAGCGACTCAGCCTGGCCGAAGCCTATTCGGTCTTCTTCATCGCGCCGGCCCTGATCACGGCGATGTCGGTGTTCTTCCTGAAGGAGCGCGTCAACCTGGCGCGCTGGATCGCCATCGTGATCGGACTGGCCGGCGTGCTGGTGGTGCTGCGTCCGGAAGGCGGCGGCTTTCTGACCCTGGGCGGCCTGGCGGTGCTCGGCTCGGCCGTGTGCTACGCGATCTCGGCGATCGCCGCGCGCATCCTGGCGCGCACCGACAGCACCCAGCAGATGATGTTCTGGCTGATGCTGCTGATGGCGCTCGGCGCCACGGCGCTGGCGGCGCCCGATTGGGTCGGCGTCGATCCCGGCCACCTGCTGCTGCTGTGCGGCCTGGCCGTGAGCGGCTTCTTCGGCCAGCTGGCGATCACCGAGGCCTTCAGCCACGGCGAAGCCTCCGTCGTCGCGCCTTTCGAGTATTCGGCCCTGGCCTGGGGCGTGGCGATCGACTGGCTGATGTGGAGTACGCTGCCGGACAGTTACACCATGATCGGCGCGGCCATCATCATCGGCAGCGGGTTGTACCTGATTCGCCACGAGAAGAGCCATTCGGAGTCTGAACATCCCTAGGCTTGTCGCGCGCGCGCATCGCTTGTTGACAGGGTTTCTATGCTGCAAGAAGCGGCCCCGGCAAGGTTCGAAAAGCACAGATATAATCGGTCCATGCTCAAACAACGAACCATCAAACAACTGGTGCGCACGACCGGTGTCGGTCTGCATTCGGGCCGCAAGGTCGAACTGACGCTGCGCCCGGCGCCCGTGGACACCGGCATCGTGTTCCGCCGCGTGGACCTCGACCCCATGGTCGAATTCCCGTCGAGCGCGGAAGTCGTCGGCGACACCCGCATGGCCTCGGTGCTGGTCAAGGATTCGGCGCGCGTCTCGACCGTCGAACACCTGATGTCGGCCTGCGCCGGCCTCGGCATCGACAATCTCTACATCGAAGTCACCGCCGAGGAAATCCCGATCATGGACGGCTCGGCCTCGTCCTTCGTCTTCCTGCTGCAGCAGTCCGGCGTCGAGGACCAGCCGGCGCCGAAGAAATTCATCCGCGTGCTGAAGGAAGTCGAAGTGCGCCAGGGGACCGGCAACAGCGAGAAGTGGGCAAAACTCAAACCCCACGACGGCTTCAAGCTCGACTTCTTCATCGAATTCAACCACCCGGCGGTGGACGGCACGATGCAGAACGCCTCGGTCGACTTCGCCCAGGTCTCCTACGTGCACGACGTGGCGCGCGCGCGCACCTTCGGCTTCATGCAGGACGTGGAAAGCCTGCGCGGCATGGGCCTGGCGCGCGGCGGCTCGCTCGAGAACGCGATCGTGATGGACGAATACCGCATCCTGAACGCGGACGGCCTGCGCTACGACGACGAGTTCGTGCGCCACAAGATCCTCGACGCGATCGGCGACCTGTACCTGGTCGGACACCCGCTGCTGGCGGCGTACGAAGCGCACAAGTCGGGCCACGCGCTCAACAACGACCTGCTGCGCGCCCTGCTGGCGCGGCCGGACGCCTACGAGATCGTGACCTTCGACGCGGTCGACAGCGCACCGCCGTCGTACGTGCGGCAGATGCGCGAGGAGTGGGCACTTACCTGAGTAGTTTCGTAGGGTGGGCTCTCGAGCCCACGCGGTCGTACCGGTGCGTACCCGAAAGTGAATCGATTAGTGGGGCGATGGTAGAAGGTGTTGCGAAGTGCGCATGAGCGCGACGCGTGAATCCGCGTGGGCTCAAGAGCCCACCCTACGCCCTTCGATACATTGATCGGCAGTCGTGCGACAGCGATCCGGCCGTCTGTCTTACCCCCGCCGCCGCTTCTCCGCCAGCCGCTTGACCGCCGCCACCAGCGCCGCGTTCTGCGGCGTATCCGGCAGGCTATCTCCCAGCTCCTCGAAGGCGTGCACCGCCGTTTCCGGCAGTTCCAGCGTGCGCATTTCCACCTGTTCCGGCATGGCCCGCGTTACCTGCACCTTCAGGCGCAGCGAAACGACCTGCCAGCCGCGCCCCTGCAGGCTGGACTGCAGCTTCGGCAACTGCTGCTTCAGGCGCGCCGCGACGGCCGAGCTGGGCACGGCCAGCACCAGCACGCCTTCCTGGAACGACAGCACGTCGCAATTGCCGGCCATGGCCGGCAGCACCATGCCGACGTCGCGCTGCAGGTCGGCCATGCGCATGGCGGCCGGCAGCAGCCGCGCCATGCGCTCGTTCGAACGCAGGAAGTCGGTCGCTTCGAAAGAAGTCGGACGGTTGCGGGTGCCGTAGATATGCATGAGGACGCTAGGTGGATGGGGTGTCGATCAACGCGCAACATACCATAGACTGCCCACGGCGTGCGCATCGAGCGTACAGCGGGGCGCACGGCTGGCGGCGAATGGGTGCAAGTCGATGCAATTTGATAACATTCTTTCTGGAACCAACCTTGTTATCCGGCCCATAAGCCCCAAGTGTGGCCGCATCGCATGATAAAATCAGTCGCTTTTTGCCTTGGGCGGTCTTCGGTGCGTATCGTTTTGATATCATCCCTGGCTCTTTTTGCGGCGTCTTTATAAGAAACTTAGCATGTCATTCCTGACCCAGATTTTCGGCAGCCGAAACCAGCGGCTGCTCAAGCAATATCAAAAAACCGTGCGTCAGATCAACGCGCTCGAGCCGCAGATGGAAAAGCTGTCCGACGCCGAGCTCCAGGCAAAGACCCCGGAATTCAAGTCGCGCCTGGCCAACGGCGAAACCCTCGACGACATCCTGCCGGAAGCGTTTGCCGTCTGCCGCGAAGCCGCCAAGCGCGTGCTGAAGATGCGCCACTTCGACGTGCAGCTGATCGGTGGCATGGTCATCCACCAGGGCAAGATTGCCGAGATGGGCACCGGCGAGGGCAAGACCCTGATGGCAACCCTGCCGGTCTATCTGAACGGCCTGTCGGGCAAGGGCGTGCATGTCATTACCGTCAACGATTACCTGGCCCAGCGCGACGCCGACTCCATGGGCCGCCTGTATGGCTGGCTGGGCCTGACCACGGGTGTGAACCTGTCGCAGATGCCGCACGACACCAAGCAGCAAGCCTACGGCTCGGACATCACCTACGGCACCAACAACGAATTCGGTTTCGACTACCTGCGCGACAACATGGTCTACGATGCGCGCGAACGCGTGCAGCGCGGCCTGAACTTCGCCGTGGTCGACGAGGTCGACTCGATCCTGATCGACGAAGCCCGGACACCGTTAATTATTTCTGGCCAGGCCGAGAACCATACCGACCTGTACTACCGCATGAACGAGGTGCCGCCGCAGCTGACGCTGCAGATCGGCGAGGAAACCCCGGACGGCAAGGGCAAGATCGAAGTCCCGGGCGACTACACCAAGGACGAGAAAGCGCACACCGTGCTGCTGACCGAGGCCGGCCACGAGAAGGCCGAGGCCATCCTGACCAAGATGGGCCTGCTGCCGGAAGGCGCCTCGCTGTACGACGCCGCCAACATCACCCTGATCCACCACCTGTACGCGGCGCTGCGCGCCCACGTCCTGTACCACAAGGACCAGCACTACGTGGTGCAGAACGGCGAAGTCACCATCGTCGACGAATTCACCGGCCGCCTGATGACGGGCCGCCGCTGGTCCGACGGCCTGCACCAGGCCGTCGAAGCCAAGGAAGGCGTGCGCATCCAGAACGAGAACCAGACCCTGGCCTCGATCACCTTCCAGAACTACTTCCGCATGTACACCAAGCTGTCCGGCATGACCGGTACCGCCGACACGGAAGCCTACGAATTCCAGGAAATCTACGGCCTCGAGACCGTGGTGATCCCGCCGAACCGTCCGTCGCAGCGCAAGGACCGCCAGGACCAGGTCTACAAGTCGGCGCAGGAAAAGTACAACGCGATGGTGAACGACATCCGCGACTGCTACGAGCGCGGCCAGCCGGTGCTGGTGGGTACGACCTCGATCGAGAACTCGGAACTGCTGTCCAGCATCCTGAATCAGGCGAAGTTGCCGCACAACGTCCTGAACGCCAAGCAGCACGCCCGGGAAGCGGAAATCATCGCCCAGGCCGGCCGTCCGAAGATGATCACCATCGCCACCAACATGGCCGGCCGCGGTACCGACATCGTCCTCGGCGGCAACGTCGAGAAGCAGATCCAGATCATCGAAGCCGACGCCAGCCTGTCGGAAGCGGAAAAGGCCGACCAGTCGAACAAGCTGCGCGACGAGTGGCAGTCGCTGCACGACCACGTGGTAAACGCCGGCGGCCTGCACATCATCGGCACCGAGCGCCACGAGTCGCGCCGCGTCGACAACCAGCTGCGCGGCCGTTCGGGCCGCCAGGGCGACCCGGGCTCCTCGCGCTTCTACCTGTGCCTGGACGATCCGCTGCTGCGCATCTTCGCCGGCGACCGCGTGCGCGCCATCATGGAACGCCTCAAAATGCCGGAAGGCGAGCCGATCGAGGCGGGCATCGTGACCCGTTCCATCGAGACCGCCCAGCGCAAGGTCGAGGCCCGCAACTTCGACATCCGCAAGCAGCTGCTCGAATACGACGACGTCGCCAACGACCAGCGCAAGGTGATCTACAGCCAGCGTAACGAACTGCTGGAAGCGGCCGACATCTCGGAACTGATCGCTTCCCTGCGCACCGGCGTGTTCACGGATGTCGTGCGCGGCTACGTGCCGGCCGAGTCGGTCGAAGAACAGTGGGACATCAAGTCGCTGGAGTCGGTGCTGGGTGCCGAATGGTCCCTGAACGTGCCGCTGCAGCAGATGCTGGTGGACGAGCCGAACCTGAACGACGACGACATCCTGGAGAAGGTGCTGGGGGCGGCCGACGAGTCCTACAACGGCAAGGTCGCGATCGTGGGCAAGGAATCCTTCGGCGGCTTCGAGCGCAACGTCATGCTGCAAAGCGTCGACACCCACTGGCGCGAGCACCTGGCGGCGCTGGACCACCTGCGCCAGGGCATCCACCTGCGCGGCTACGCCCAGAAGAACCCGAAGCAGGAATACAAGCGCGAAGCCTTCGAGCTGTTCGGCAGCATGCTGGACCAGATCAAGAACGAAGTGATCCGCACCGTCATGACCGTGCGCATCCAGACCCGCGAGGAAGTCGAGGCGGCGGAAGCGGCCATGGCGGCCCAGGCGGCGCACCTGGAAAACATCAACTTCCAGCATGCCGACTTCAACCCGTCGGCCGCGCCGGAAGAACTGCTGGCGCCGAGCCCGACCGGCACCGCCGCGGCCCCGGTCGCCGCCGAGGACCACAGCACCTACATGGGCGTGAAGGTTGGCCGCAACGACCCTTGCCCTTGCGGCAGCGGCAAGAAGTTCAAGCAGTGCCACGGCAAGCTGGCGTAAAGCCTGCCGCGTAGAACAGGAAAGGCGTCCCGCGGGACGCCTTTTTTTATTTCGCGTGTCGGCTGGTCGTTTCATCGATCGGGATGCGCCGACCCGTTCAACCACCGTATGAGACGTAGACGTCGCGACCGATCTGCGTGCGCTTGAACGCGTGGGCGGCGTCGAGGCCGCGGACAGGCATGAGCTCGTAGGGTGGGCACCCTGTGCCCACCCGAAAGCATGCGCCGCGTTGATGCTCTTGACGCGGCAACGTCTCCTCAGCCTGCGGTGCGCGACGAAGCGTTACGTTAGCGCATCATTTTGCGTGGGCACGGGGTGCCCACCCTACATCCTTCGGGGAACTCCGGATGAGAAACAGCCCGCCGGGCAGGAGCCGGGCAGGCTTCTTCATCGCGTGCTCACCACGCCATCTTGTTCCAGGTATTGTCCCCGACGACGCCATCCACCCCCAGTCCCTTGGCGCTCTGGAAGCTGCGCACCGCGCTGGTGGTGCCCGCACCAAAGATGCCGTCCACCGTCAGCCCGTAGCCGCTCTCGTTGAGCTGGCTCTGCACCGCGCGCACCTTGGCGCCGCTGTCGCCCTGCTGGGTGACGATGGTCAGGGCCGGCCAGGTGGCGTTGCCGACGATGCCGTCCGCGCCCAGGCCATGCGAGGACTGGAAGTTCTTCACGGCGTTCTGGGTGGCGGTGTCGAAGCTGCCGTTCACGGTGAGCGAATAGCCCCATTGCTGCAGCAGGTACTGGATGGTACGCACGCGCTCGCCGCTGTTGCCGTACTGGACCACCGGCCAGGACAGGGCGCCGCCGCCGCTGTCGCCGCCGCCCGAGCCGCCCGCGACCAGGCTCTTGTAGCGCGGCCAGTCCCAGCCCGAGCCGGGGTCGGTGTGGGACTGGCTGGCGTAGTTGACGTGGCCCTTGACGTTGTAGAGCGCGTCGGACGGCACCGCGTTCCAGCCGCTGCTGCCGTCGTAGACCTTCTGCGCCAGGCCGCGCGAGGCGAGGATGTCGCGGGTGAGGGCGGCGGAGGCGTTGTACATCGCCGTCGTGTACCAGGTGGATGGGGCGTTGACGTAGCCTTCGTGCTCGATGCCGACCGTGTAGCCGTTCGAGTTGCCGACGTGCCAGGCCTTGTCGGCCTCGCGCACCATCTGCGTCACCTGGCCGTCCGAGGAACGGATCACGTAGTGGGCCGAGACACCGGCGCTGCAGTTCTGGAACCACGAGATCGAGCCGGCGTACGAGCCTTGCGTGGTGTGGACGGTGACGTGGGTGACCGAGGCCGTGCGCGAGGAATAATTGCAGCTGGCGGCCGGGTTCCAGATCGCCGGCGGATAGTCGGTCGAGGCGGCGGCGGGCAGGGCCTGCAGCCCCAGCGCTGCCAGGATCAAGGTCGGGAGCAGTGCGGCGCGCAGGCGCGGACGCGGGAACTTCGTGTTGTTCTTCATGAATGGGTCTCCGAATCGGATGGGCATGCGCCGCTTATTGTTGTTTCGCGGGAGGTTCGACGAAGTCCGGCGTCGAGATCTTCGGATCGGGCACCCCGGTCTCGACCATGATCCGGCGCGCCGAAAGCTTCTTCAGCTTCTCCTTGCCGTAGGCCTTTTCCATTTCGACGTGGCGCTGGCTGACCTTGAAGTCGGCGCTTTCGCGGCCCTGGCGGATCGCGGTCAGGATCTCGTAGCTATAGATCTGGGCGATCTCGCGCTGCGGGATGCCGCTGTAGCGGGCCACGGCTTCTTCCCAGTCCTCGATCGGGAAGTTGCGCGTCTTTTTCGCGCCGTACTGGGCGAGCAGGGCGGCGGCGGCGCGGATGTTGCTGCGCACGTCGGTGATCGCGACCTCGGGAGCGACGCGGATCAGGGCCGCGCCCTGCGTCAGCGAGGTGCCGAAATAGGTGTCGTTGCGCAGGCCCATGATGCCGTAGGTCGGCGGCATGCCGTGGTGCGGATCCGGCTCGATCTCGATTTCCGGCTCGCCGTTCTTCTTGAGCATGCCCTTCGGTACGTGCGAGCGCCAGCGCGTCTCGGCATAGGCGATCGATTCGAGCAGTTCGACCGGCACGTTGAACTCTTTCGAGGCTTCCTGGAAGTATTGCTTGTAGCGCTTGGCGGCGGCGTTCAGTTCGCGCGCCTGGCCATCGGCGAAAGCGGCGGGCGCGGCCGCGAGTCCGGCGCACAGCGCGGCCACGAGGCGGGCCTGGGTGGTGAATCGCATTTTCCTGTCTCCTGTTATGCGTTATGAATACCGTGGAGTCACGGTTCGAGCATCCGGTGACGGCCGACCTCATCCGTAGCGGACGAGTCGAGTATATGTATGTTTCTCTTGTGCACTTTTGGCTGATGCGCTTTTGGGACTGTCATGCTCGATAGTTGACAAACCAGCCGTGCGGGCGCAGGCAATACCGGTAAAGCGGTCATCGCGCCGGTGTGCGCGCGTGCGCAGTACAATATTGGATTCGTAATCTTTCCATAGAGACCAACATGGCCGTGAATTCCCCCCTGCCCGTCGCCGCCGACCTGAAGCCGGTTGCCGGTATCGAGATCGGTTTTGCCGAAGCCGGCATCAAGAAGCCCAACCGCAAGGACCTGCTGGTCATGAAGCTGGCCGAAGGCGCCACCGTTGCCGGCGTGTTCACCAAGAACCGCTTCTGCGCCGCCCCGGTGCAGGTGAGCAAGGCCAACCTGGCGGCCGTGACCGCAGGCGGCGCACCGATCCGCGCCCTGGTCGTCAACACCGGCAACGCCAACGCCGGCACCGGCGAGCCGGGCCTGGCCAATGCCCAGGCCACCTGCGCCGAAGTGGCGAAGCTGCTCGGCTGCGAAGCCCAGCAGGTGTTGCCGTTCTCGACCGGCGTGATCCTCGAGCCGCTGCCGATCCAGAAGATCGTCGCCGGCCTGCCGGCGGCCGTGGCGAACCTGACGGCGGACAACTGGTTCAACGCCGCCGAAGCGATCATGACCACCGACACCCAGCCAAAGGCCGCCTCGCGTACGGTCACCATCGGCGGCCACACGGTCACCATGACCGGCATCAGCAAGGGCGCCGGCATGATCAAGCCGAACATGGCGACCATGCTCGGCTACCTCGCTTTTGACGCGAAAGTGGCACAGCCGGTGCTCGACGAGCTGGTGAAGTACGCGGCCGACCGTTCCTTCAACTCGATCACCATCGACGGCGACACCTCGACCAACGACTCCTTCATCCTGGTCGCCACCGGCGCCGGCAGCCTGGTCGTCAACGACGCTTCGGGCGCCGAGTACGAAGCGCTGAAGGAAGCGGTCACCGACATCTCGCGTAACCTGGCGCAGCAGATCATCCGCGACGGCGAAGGCGCGACCAAGTTCATCACCATCACGGTGGAACAGGGCCGCGACCTGGAGGAGTGCCGCAAGATCGCCTACGCGATCGCCCACTCGCCGCTGGTGAAGACCGCCTTCTTCGCCTCGGACCCGAACCTGGGCCGCATCCTGGCGGCGGTCGGTTACGCCGGCGTGGACGACCTCGACGTCACCAAACTCGACCTCTACCTGGACGACGTCTGGGTCGCCAAGGCGGGCGGACGCAATCCGGACTACCAGGAAGCGGACGGCCAGCGCGTGATGAAGCAGGCCGAGATCACCGTGCGTGTCACGCTGGCGCGCGGCGACGCCACGGCCACCGTGTGGACCTGCGACCTGTCGCACGACTACGTCAGCATCAACGCCGACTACCGTTCCTGAGCCGATGACGCCGCTGGAACAGTTTCTGCAGCGGGCGGAAGCCCTGATGGCGCGGCTCGAGGCGGTGCTGCCGCCGGCGGTGCCGCGCGAGCCGGACTGGAAGCGCAGCTTTGCCTTCCGCTGGCGCAAGCGGGCCGGCGGGGGCGTGGGTGGAGGCAATGCGTGGCTGCAGCCGGTGGCGCACGCATCGACCATCCGCTTCGAGGACCTGCAGCACGTCGACGCCCAGAAGCGTCAACTGGAGCAGAACACGCGCCAGTTCGTGGAGCGCCGCCCGGCCAACAACGTGCTGCTCACCGGCGCGCGCGGCACCGGCAAGTCGTCCCTGATCAAGGCTTGCCTGAACGGCTTTGCCGACCAGGGCCTGCGCCTGATCGAGGTCGACAAGGCGGACCTGGCCGACCTGCCCGACATCGTCGACCTGGTGGCGGGCCGGCCCGAGCGCTTCGTGATCTTTTGCGACGATTTGTCGTTCGAGGAAGGCGAGGCGGGCTACAAGGCGCTGAAAGTGGCGCTCGACGGCAGCGTGGCCACGCAGTCGGACAACGTGCTGATCTACGCCACCTCGAACCGGCGCCACCTGATGCCTGAGAAGATGTCGGACAACGCCGGCTACAGCCACAGCGAGGATGGCGACCTGCATCCGGGCGAAACGGTGGAAGAGAAGATCTCGCTGTCCGAGCGTTTCGGGCTCTGGCTGTCGTTCTACCCCTTCCGCCAGGACGACTACCTCGGGATCGTCGCGCACTGGCTGGCCAGCTTCGGCTGCACGCCGGAGCAGATCGAGGCGGCGCGCCCGCAGGCGCTGCAATGGGCGTTGGGACGCGGCTCGCGTTCGGGGCGGGTGGCGTGGCAGTTCGCGAAGGATTACGCGGGCAAGCTGCCGGGCGAGCAGCCGTAACCCGTCGGGTGGGCGCCGCGTGCCCACCCGACGCCCCAAATAGACAGTTCAATAACTCCTTTGCCATCCCATGAGCAAAGCTTATCCCCGCGCACGTTTTTCTATCGGCTCTACGCAACAGCCATGACTCCCTACGCCCCAGCCTGGCGTACAATATCGGGTTTTCCGGACGGGACAATCGAATGCAGGAAGCCAAGGCCAAGCCGATCGACGTGGCGGTCGGGATCGTGATGCGCCCGAACGGCGACGTGCTGCTGGGCCAGCGTCCGGCAGGCAAGCCGTATGCCGGATATTGGGAATTTCCCGGCGGTAAAGTCGAGCCGGGCGAAGCCATCTTCGCCGCCCTGCAGCGCGAATTCGTCGAGGAGCTGGGCGTCGAGATCCTGGCGGCCGACCAGTGGTGCTGCGTCGAACACGTCTACGAGCACGCCCATGTGCGGCTCCATTTTTTCATCAGCCGCGACTGGCGCGGCGAACCGCAAAGCCTGGAAGGCCAGGCCTTTGCGTGGCAAGGGGCAGTCGGCGTTACCCCGCTGCTGCCCGCAACCATCCCCTTGCTGGCATGGCTCGATCAGCTGCGCTACGCAGGGGTAGAAAAAACAGTCAACCTATCTGTTGAAGGACTCCTGTGAAAATCATCGTCTTGGGTAGTGGTGTCATCGGCACCACCACGGCGTATTACCTGGCCCAGGCAGGGCACGACGTCACCGTCATCGACCGCCAGCCGGGCGCCGGCATGGAAACGAGTTACGGCAACGCGGGCGAAATCTCGCCCGGCTATGCCTCCCCGTGGGCCGGCCCCGGCGTGCCCGCGAAGGCTGTGAAATGGCTGATGATGCAGCACAGCCCGCTCGTGGTGCGTCCGCAGCTCGACATGGCGCAGTGGCGCTGGATGCTCTCGATGCTGGCCAACTGCAATCACAAGAGCTACCAGATCAACAAGGGCCGCATGGTGCGCTTGGCCGAGTACAGCCGCGACGTGCTGGTCCAGCTGCGCAAGGACACCGGCATCGCCTACGACGAGCGCAGCCAGGGTACCCTGCAGCTGTTCCGCACCCAGAAGCAACTCGATGGCGCCGCCACCGACATCGCCGTCCTCGAGCAGTACGGCGTGCCGTACAAGGTGCTGGATCCGGCCGGCTGCGAGATCTACGAACCGGCGCTGGCCAAGGTACGCGGCAAGTTCGTCGGCGGCCTGCTGCTGCCGAACGACGAGACCGGCGACTGCTTCAAGTTCACCCAGAAGCTGGCCGAGATGGCGAAAGCGCTGGGCGTGAAATTCCGCCACGGCGTCGAGATCAAGCGCCTCTCCACCGAAGGCGACCGTGTCACCGGCGTGGTCACCTCGCAGGGCGAGCTGAAGGCCGACAGCTTCGTGATGGCGCTGGGCAGCTACTCGCCCTTTATCCTGAAGCAGATCGGCATCAAGATCCCGGTCTATCCGGTCAAGGGCTATTCGATCACCGTGCCGATCACCGACGCCGCCGGCGCGCCGGAATCGACCGTGATGGACGAAACCTTCAAGGTGGCGATCACGCGCCTGGGCGAGCGCATCCGCGTCGGCGGCACCGCCGAGCTGGCCGGCTTCGACCTGCGCCTGCACCAGGCGCGCCGCGACACCCTGGAGCATTCGGTGACCGACCTGTTCCCGCAGGGCGGCGACGTCTCGAAGGCGGAATTCTGGTGCGGCCTGCGCCCGATGACCCCGGACGGCACCCCGGTGGTCGGCCCGACTCCGTTCCGCAACCTGTTCCTGAACACCGGCCACGGCACCCTGGGCTGGACCATGGCCTGCGGTTCGGGCCGCGTGCTGGCCGACATCGTTTCCGGCCGCCAGCCGGAAATCGGCCTGGAAGGCCTGTTCATGGACCGCTACGGCAGCGTCAACAAGCCGGTGCAGGTGCCGGGCGGGATCGTCGTCACGGCTTGATCGACAACGGGCCGCCGATACGGCCCGACCGTATGACGTAGGGTGGGCACTCCGTGCCCACGCGTTACGGGCGCATCCTTGCACCGTTGGCCACGACAATGCGCCCGCAGCACCAAGCGAAGCCGGGCAGCATGAATGTATGGGTTTTTGCGTAAGTTGCGAGCGACAGGCTTCCGCTGACGACTGCAGACACGTGCGTAACGCGTGGGCACGGCGTGCCCACCCTACGTGTTACCTGAACGGGCGGCTCAGCGGGCTCAGTGCTGGTCGTCGAGCGGGTTATCCTGCGCCTCGTTGGGAGCGGAACCCGGGATGGAATACTTCTCTTCGGCCCAGGCGCCCAGGTCGATCTGCTTGCAACGTTCCGAGCAGAACGGGCGATACTTGTTCGCTGGCGTCCATTCGACTTTCTTGCCGCAGGTGGGGCAGGCTACAACGGTCATGGTCTTACGATTCAAAAATTACAGAGCGTCAGCTCGAACGGCACGTCTTCTTCCAGCGATTTCGGCTTGAGGTCGCCGTCCTGGGTGGTGAAGCGTACCCACAGCATGTATTTGTTGGCCGAAATTTCCGGGATCGCGCCCAGCGATTCGTCCAGTCCCAGGCGCAGCATGTGGTAGATCTTACCTTGCAACATCTGCTGGTAGTTGCCGCCGACGGCGATCATCTTGGTCGGGCGGCCCGAGTCGCGCAGCAGGCGCAGCACCAGGGCGAGGGCGTCGAACAGGGGCGCGAGCGGACCGAACCAGGCCATGATGTCGGCATGGCGTTGTTCCGCCGGGCGTTTCTGCCAGGCGTAGTATGACGGCAAATCGAATTCGCAGGCGCCACCTGGAATGATCGTGCGCCCGCGGATGCTCATCAGCCATTCGTTGTCGCGCACGTTCTGGCCGGTCCTGCCTTGGGCGCTGCCCAGGGCGCTGCTGACCTGGTCGAGCTCGGCGAGAATGGCATCCAGGGCTTCCGGGGCGACGTTGGGGTTGCTGCGGTAGGTTAGCAGGCTCTGCTTCTGGCGCTCGAGTTCCTGCAGCAGGTCGGACTTCAGGTCGGCGCGGCCGGCCACTTCCAGCATGTCGAAGATCGTCGCGAGGGCGACGTGGTGCTGCATCGGGTGTTCCTGGTGCACAAAGAACTTGAACTTCTCGTACAGGTCTTCCAGCCGCAACAACGTGCGAATCCGCTCGTTGAAAGGATATTCGTAGACGATCAAAGTGACATTCCTCTGAATGTGGGCTGGCAGGCAACTCCGTGATTCTGAACCATGCGAAGCAAAATTACAAACCCGGAATTGTAGAAGCCGCCATGCGGCGCGCTTCGTCGAGATAAAAAGCGTGCAGGCGCTCGACCTGGGGCCGCAGGGCGTCCAGGCCGTCGTCGTTGACGACCACGTCGTCGGCCGCCGCCAGGCGCTGCGCGCGCGTGACCTGGGCCGCCATGATGGCGCGCACTTGCTCTTCGCTCAGGCCGTTCCGGGCCATGACCCGCGCCACCTGCATCTCTTCCGGACAGTCGATGGCCAGCACCCGCGCGACGCGGCGGGCCCAGGTACCGGACTCGATCAGCAGCGGCACCACGAAGATCACATACGGGCCGCTGGCGATCGCCGCGGCCGCCGCCGTCGCTTCGCGGATGCGCGGATGCAGGATGCTTTCCAGCCGGGCGCGCGCGCCGGGATCGGCGAAGACCAGCTGGCGCATCCTGGCGCGGTCGAGCGCGCCCTCGGGCGTGGCGAAGTCCGCGCCGAACTCGGCCAGCAGGGCGGGCATGGCAGCGCCCTGGGGCGCGGTGAGCGCGTGGGCGATCTGGTCGGTGTCGACGATCGTTGCGCCGAGCGCGCCGAACATGTCGGCCACGGTCGTCTTGCCGCAGCCGATGCCGCCGGTCAGGCCGACCGAGAAGGAGGGGGGCGCGGTGTCCATCGCAGTTTCCATGACTATCCGGCGATATACGACTGGAAGGCGGCCGTGATCCGTTCGCCCCAGAGCAGGGCGATCAGGCCGGCCGCCGCCAGGTAGGGACCGAAGGGAATCGGGTTGTCGCGCCCGCGCTTGGCGAACACGATCAGGCCGATACCCACTAAGGCGCCGACCACCGAGGACAGCAGGATGATGGTCGGCAGCATCGCCCAGCCGAGCCAGGCGCCCAGGGCGGCGAGCAGCTTGAAGTCGCCGTAGCCCATGCCTTCCTTGCCGGTGACGAGCTTGAACAGCCAGTACACGGCCCACAGTACCAGGTAGCCGACCGCCGCGCCGATCACGGCATCCTGCAGCGGCACGAAGGTGCCGTTGATGTTGATGAGCAGGCCGGCCCACAGCAGCGGGTAGGTCAGGTCGTCCGGCAGCAGCTTGGTGTCGTAGTCGATGCAGGTCATCGCGATCAACAGGTAGGCGAACAGCAGGGTGCCCAGGCCGGCCCAGCCGGAGCCGAAGGTCCAGACCAGCAGGCCGGAGATCAGACCGGTGACCAGCTCGACCGTCGGGTAGCGCGCGGAAATCGGCGCCTTGCAGCTGCGGCACTTGCCCCCCAAAGCCAGCCAGCTGACGACCGGAATGTTCTCGAGCGCCGTGATCTGGTGGCCGCAATGCGGACAGCTCGAGCGCGGCACCATCAGGTTGTAGCGGTCGGTGTGCGGCAACTCCTTGCCGCTCTCGTGCGCCACGTAGTTGTCCGACTCGCGCTGCATCATCTTCGGAATGCGGTGGATGACGACGTTCAGGAAGCTGCCGATCAACAGGCCGAACAGGGCGGCGACGAGGGTGGGGCCGAGCGAGGCGGGGGCAGCGAAGAGAAGAGTTTCCAAAAGCGGGCTTCCGATAGGTAAGAGAATGGTTCTCCAGAACAACCTATTCTAGGGGTTTTCCGGGTTTCTTGAAATGCGTCGTTCTGCCGTGAAGATCACAGGAAAATCTGCGCGAGATCAAACCTTGAATTGACGTGGCGATTTGACAACTGGATGAGTGTTGGTTGCAAAAATTTTTAATCAATGTGCATAGGGCGCGCGTAGTATTGACAGGCTCGCAGGTTGTCGTTTTGACGAAGTCCGTTCGATTGCGGTAGGTGTTTCAAGCTCCCGGGAGGCAGCATGGCGACTCAAGACGAAATCGACCCTGTCCTGGTGGAGCGTTTCGCGCACGGCAACGGCACCGTTTTCGTCGGCGCCGGCATCTCGCTCGGCGCCCGCTTGCCGTCCTGGAGCAAGCTGATGGCGCCTTTGCGGGCCGACCTCGGATCCGCCGTCAACCCCAACACCAGCTATCTCGATGTCGCCGAGCTCTACGAGGTCAAGCACAGCCGGTCGGTACTGGTGCAATACCTGAAGGAACGCCTTGGCGACGTCCGCTTCCAGTTGACCCGGACCCATGAACTCATCGTCGGCCTGCCGGTCCAGCGCATCTACACGACCAATTTCGACAACCTCCTCGAACAGGCCTCGCAGAAGCGGCAGATCAACCGCAACGTCATCTTCAACGCCTCCCAGGTCGGTTTTTCCGACACCTCGACACTCTCGATCGTGAAGCTGCACGGCGACCTCAGCGATCCTGAATCGATCGTCATCAGCGCGCGCGACTTCTACAGCTATTTCGGCAGGAACCCGGCGGTGGCCGACCTGTTGAAAGTGGAGCTGCAGACCCATACCGTCCTGTTCCTGGGCTACAGTTTCAGCGATCCGAACCTGGGAATGATTCTCGGCAACGCGGCGAACCAGTCCGGGTCGGTGCGTCCGCTGCTGTACAGCCTGCAGCTCAAACCCAGCGAACTGAGCGTGCGCGCCATGAATGCGCGCGGCGTGAAAGTGATCGCGCTCGATGTCGACTCGGGCACGTCGGATGCCGATTCCGCCGTCGAGGACTGGCTGCGGCGCTTCCGCCAGAGCCTGATCTCGTTCGAGCGCAGGAAGCACAGTTTCCCGGCTGGCGCGGCAAGCGAGCGCGAGCGTTCGCTGCCGGCCTATCGCAAGCATGCGGTGCGCCGCCATGCCATGCTCGAGCGGATCAAGACCGGGCTGTCGTCGGATTTCCGGGTCGTCATGGTGAAGGGCGCGGCGGGCATCGGCAAGACCCAGCTGGTGGCGGAGGCCGTGGCCGACTGCGTCCATCCGCCGGGCACCTACATGCTCGACGACGCATTCGAACAGATCATCTGGATCCGCAGCACGGCCGACGCGGGGCCGGTCGGACACAGCCTGGAGCGGATTTTCGACACCATCGCGGCGGGCGCGGACACGTCCCTCTACAACCTGCCCGACCGCGAACAGCGCAACAAGAAGAACCAGTCGCGCATCAATGCGCTGCTGCAGGAGCGCAGGCTCCTGATCGTGATCGAGGACTTCGAGGATCCGGCCGGCTTTCCCGGTTGTCCCTGCCAGGTCGCCGGCAAGGCCGCCGCAGCGGCCACGCAGCGCCGGCCGGCCGAGCATTTCAGGGAAATCCGGTCCTGGCTGGAAAACGCCGGCCCGTATGCGAATCCGAAGAGCCGCATTGTCGTCATCTCGCGCAGCGCCATCGTTGCCGGCTTCGTGGTCGAGGTATGCCGGCTGGACGAGGACGAGGCCCAGGAACTGCTGCGCGAACAGGCGCGCAGCCTGCTCCTGAAGCGTCATTGTCCGGAGTTTGGCGAACAGTCGGCCAGGGAGCTGCTCAGGATCGCCGGCGGCAATCCGCAGGCGGTGAAGTGGGCGCTCTGCCTGTGCAACCGCGAGGGCGGGCACAAGCAGCTCGACCGCCTCGCCAGCCTGGCGGGCGAGGAAAGCGACGTCGTCTTCGACGCCCTCGTGGGCGAGATCATGCGCGCGCTCGACGCGGCGGGCCGCGAGGTGGTCATCGCCATGATGGTGTTCCCGAGCGAGGAATGGATCGCGGCGGAGCTGCTCCAGGCGGCCCTGAGCCGGCAGGTGCAGGGAACCGGCGGGCGGAATGCGACGAGAAAGACCATGCTGGGATGCGTCAGGTTCGGCATGCTGGAGTACGACGCCTGCAAGGACGCCTACCTGATGCACCGGACCACCAGGGAAGTGCTGCAGCGCGGCGGCGTGACCGCCTTCGAACTGGACCAGGTGAAAACGCGCCTCGCGGCCTACCTGCTGCGCTTCCTGAAGAACGTGATCCGCAACCCCGACGTTCCCGAGGTTTACTGGAACGCGCTGGTCAGGGATGAAATGAGCAAGGTCGACCCCTGGTGGCCGACGATCGACGCCCTGGTGCGCTGGAGCGGCGAGTGCCGGCGTGCGGCGCGCTTCGCGCTGCTCCTCGTGCATTACATGGACAGCCGCTTCCTGAACAGCCAGCGCCTGGCCTGCATCGAGAGCGCGCTGCAGGCGAAAGCGCCGCTGAAAAGGCGCACGCGCGCGCTGCTGCACATCGACGCGCTGGCATGGACCTTCATCGAGGAAAACCGTCAGGCGGAAGCCAGGGCCCAGCTCGAGGCGGGCGAGAAGCTGCTCGAGGACGGCGGCGACGAGGACCTGCACGCGCTGGCGGAAGCCTGGCGCGCACGCCTCGACATCGTCGACAAGCGAATCGGCGAGGCGCACCGCCACATCGCCGAAGCCATGGAGTATGCAAGGAAGCCCTTCTGCGAGAAACGGCCCTGGATCCTGGCGCGCGTGGAGATGATGGCCGGGGATGTCGCACTCATGGGCGGCAATGCGGAATCGGCGCGCGACCACTACCTCGCATCGGCCGGGCATGCCGACTTGTACGGCGGCGAAGGCGACGGCTACCAGACCAATCCGCGCATCGGACTTGCCCTGATGGAGATCCTCGACAAGGAGAAGCAGCCCGACAGGGAATCCATGAAAAACGCCAGGCGCATCTTCGAGAAACTGGTCGAGAACAGCGATGTCGCCACCGGCCGCCTGTATGGCCAGTATGGCCTGGCCCTGATCGCGGCGCGCGAGAACGCCTCGCGCGAGGCCATCCGCCAGCTCGAGCAGATCATGCGCGAGATCCGCCGCCGCAGCAGCGGCAACGTGCTGCTCGGCCTGGCGGAGAAAAGCTACCAGCAGATTCTCGACGCCAGCCATGGTGGCTAAGTACTCACCCAAAAATAAATGTGTTTTTGGCGGCCATAACCGGCGCGTTGCTGCGTTGGCTCGCGCTTGCAGTGCTCGCACTGCGGCGCACTCGCCGCCTTGCACCGCATCCGGTTCTGTTTGCCAAAATTCACATTTATTTCCGGTCGAGTACTTAGCGCTCCTTGCACCAGCTCCTCGTAGCAGTCCACGCACACGGAGGCGATCATGTTCGATTCCGCAATCCTCGACACCGCCATCGGCGTCATCTTCGTGCTGATCCTGTTCAGCACCGTCTGCGCCGCCGTGCGCGAATCGATCGAAAGCATCCTCAAGACGCGCGCCTCCTACCTCGAGTACGGCATCCGCGAGCTCTGGCCGACAAGGGCGCCGGCGGCCTGGTCGAGAAGCTCTACACCCACCCGCTGGTTTCCGGACTGTTCGCCGGCGACTACCAGCCGCCCACATCGCGCACGCGTTCGGTGTCCGACTGGAAGCGCCGCAACCTGCCTTCGTATATCCCGGCCAGGAACTTCGCGACGGCACTGATCGACCTGGCCGCACGGGGGCAGGTCGGCACGCCCCCGCCGGCCGGGCCGCCCGGCAAGGTCGACCTGGACGCGATC
The DNA here is from genome assembly GCF_042647645.1 of Massilia haematophila. NCBI lineage: Bacteria > Pseudomonadati > Pseudomonadota > Betaproteobacteria > Burkholderiales > Oxalobacteraceae > Massilia > Massilia haematophila. The sequence goes on from NZ_JBHRVV010000001.1 coordinate 5,257,239, forward strand.
AGGAAGACCGTATCGGCACTCCAGAACGACAGGGTGGAGCGCGTGTTGCTCAATGCGATCGACCTGGCCGAGGGCGACATCAACCAGGCCGTGGCGAACCTCGCCGCCTGGTTCGACAGCGGCATGGATCGCGTGTCCGTCTGGTACAAGCGGCTGAGCTCGCGGATCATCTTCGTCCTGGCCCTGGTGCTGGCACTGATCCTGAACATCGACCTGCTCAGGATCAGCCGCGAGCTGTACGGCAATGACGAGCAGCGCGCGATGCTGGTCGCGTACGCGCAGAGCAGCGTGGCCGACCCGGAATTCGTCAAGAAGCGCAGTGAGGCGTTCGCGCAGTTGCAGGACAAGGAATTTCCGGTCGGCTGGGACCAGGCCCAGCTCGACCGGCTGGCGCGGGTGACCGGACAGACCGGCGCCTACGCGCCAGGCACGTTCGTGGACATGCTGGTATGGCTCGTGGGCTTCCTGTTCACGGCCTTTGCCGCCACCCTGGGCGCCCCCTTCTGGTTCGACGTCCTGAACAAGGTGATGGTCATCCGCGCGACGGTCAAGCCGCACGAAAAGAGCAAGGAAGAGCGTTCCCAGGACAACCACTGACAGCACAGGGCCGGCCGGGGAATGAAGACGGGGGAATGGATCGATCGAGGGAGACGGAAATGGGACATCCTGATGTGGCGAAAATCCAGCAGGCGCTGGTCAATGCCGGGTTCTTCCCGGGTGTCGTGGACGGCGTCTGGGGCAGGCGCACCATCGACGCGGTGCGCGAGTTCCAGGAGAGCGAAGGGCTGCTGGTGGACGGCATCGTCGGCCCACGGACGATGTCCCGGCTGTTCCGCGGCGACCTGCCGCGCCTGAGCGCGCCGCTGTTGCCGTGGATGGCGCAGGCCCAGGGCCTGCTCGGCACGAAGGAGGGCAGGGGCGGGCTCAACAATCCCCTGATCCTGGACTGGGCCGATGACCTCGACCTGCACTACCCGGGCGATAACATCGCCTGGTGCGGCCTGTTCGTGGCGCACTGCATGGGCGCTGCCATGCCCGAGGAGATCCTGCCGAACAATCCGCTCGGCGCCCGCGAATGGATGAAGTTCGGCGATCCCACGTCGCCGCGCTACGGCGCCGTCATGGTGTTCTGGCGCGAGAAGCGGGAAGGCTGGAAGGGCCACGTGGGCTTCTACACCGGCGAGTCGAGCGATGCCTACCGTATCCTCGGCGGCAACCAGAGCGACAGCGTCTCCCAGGCCTGGATCGCCAAGGAGCGCCTGCTGAAAGCCCGCTGGCCGCGCACCGCGGTCTCGCTCGGCGGCGGGGCGGCGATCGTCGAGCTCGAACGGACCGGGGAGCTGTCGACCGCTGAGGCTTAAGCATTCCGCTGCAGGCCACCCTGTCGGCGGTGGAGCGTCCGGTGGAGGCGTCCGGCGGCGCGCGGCAAGCGCCGTCGCCGCACGCGCATGCGCGCCGCCCTATAGAATGTGCGGGGCACAGTACATCACCGGACACCCGACATGAAAATATCCCAACGCGCCCAGGCCATCGACCCCTTCTTCGCCATGGAGTTCGGCAAGCATGCCGCCGCCCTGGAAGCGCAGGGCCACCACGTGATCAAGCTCAGCCTGGGCGAGCCCGACTTCGGCCCGCCGCCCGCCGTGCTGGAAGCGGCGCGCACGGCGGTCGATGGGGCCTTGCCCTACACCGGCGCGCTCGGCACCGCGGCCCTGCGCGCGGCGATCGCTGGCTTCTACCAGCGCGAGCATGGGGTCGCGATCGCGCCGAACCGGATCGTCGTCACCGCCGGCGCATCGGCGGCGCTGCTGCTGGTCACCGCCGCCCTGGTCGATGCCGGCGACGAAGTGATCGTGGGCGACCCTTCCTACCCCTGCAACCGCCAGTTCCTCAGCAGCTTCGGCGCCCAGGTGAAACTGGTCGCGACCGATGCCGACTCCCGTTTCCAGCTCAGCAGCGACAGCGTGCGCGCCAACTGGACGGCCGCTACCCGCGGCCTGATGATCGCCACGCCCTCGAACCCGACCGGCACCTCGGTGCCGCCCGCCGAGCTGCGCGCGATCTGCGACTGGGCGCGCGAGCACGGCGCCTGGCGCATCGTCGACGAGATCTACCTGAACCTGGGCGACCGCGACCGCGATGGCCGGCCGCCGCAGACGGTGCTGGCGGTCGACGACGACGCCATCGTCATCAACAGCTTCTCGAAGTATTTCGGCATGACCGGCTGGCGCCTCGGCTGGGCCGTCGTGCCGGAAGCGCTGGTGCCGACCATGGAACGCCTGGCCCAGAACTACTACATCTGCGCCTCGACCCTGTCGCAGCAGGCGGCGCTGGCCTGCTTCACGCCGGAATCGCTGGCCGTGTGCGAAGAGCGGCGCGTCGAGTTCGCCCGGCGCGGGGCGCTGGTGCTCGATGGCCTCGCCGGCATCGGCCTGCCGGTCCCGGTGCCGCCGGACGGCGCCTTCTACGTCTACTTCGACGTCAGCGGCACCGGCCTGAGTTCCTGGCAGTTCTGCGAGCGCGTGCTGGAGGAGACCCATGTGGCGCTCACGCCCGGCAAGGACTTCGGTCATTGCGGCGCGGACCAGTACGTGCGCCTGTCGTATGCCGCCAGCGCCGAGAGCCTGCAGGAGGCGATCCGGCGCCTGGGCGGCTTCATGGCGCGCCTCAAGGGCGAGGCGCGCTAGGAAACGCTTCGCCCTCGACAGCCGGGAGCGCCAGGCGAACGACCTCTGGCGCGCAGGCGCCGAACCGCGATCAAGGCAGGCGGCGATGGGCCGGCAGATCGTCGTCAATGTATCGGGATGTCGTCATGGTCTTCTCGTCGTTCCGGAATCGCCGACGCCTGTTTCATTCGCATCCGCGCCTGATGATCGCGCTTGTCACCGGCCTTCCTTGCGGGGTCGCGTTGCCCGAGCAATGGGGAATCTCCGCGTAGGCCCTGACAGGCTGGAACACGGCAGTCTCGATCTATCTTGCCCTGATGGGCTGGCAAATACTGCGCGGGGACGTGCACAGGATCAGACGCGTTGCCGAACAGGAAGATGCGAATGCCATTCTTACGCTCGCCGTCGTTCATCTTCGATGCGTCGATCATTGGCATGTCGATCAATATTGCCGCTGGTGTCCTTGGCGGAAGCTGATGCTGACAGACCGTCTAAGGGCTAGCGTCAATCGAGGAGATCCTTGACGCCCGGCTCACGATGATCAGGGACTCCATCAGGGACGACGGGGCGCTGACGGCTTCGCCGGCTTTCTTCTGGAAGGAGCCGGCGACCTTGTCAAACGTCGAAGCGCGGGCTCCAAATCCTCGCCGATGGCGACCATCCGGGTCACCACAGATATCAATGCGTCCGTCCTCTTTTGACCTTGCGCCTTTCGTAAATTGATCGATGCCAACTCGACGGCACTGCAGCGCAGTCACACTCCTTGTCTTTATACGGAGGAAAGATGGCTGCCGACTATTATCTGCAACTAGACGGAATCAGGGGTGAGTCTGCTGATTCGAAACACATTGGTTGGATCGAGTGTGCTTCGGTTACCTGGTCGATTCACCAGCCGAAAAGTGCGACAGCGTCAACAGCCGGTGGCCACACTGCCGAGCGTGCCGAGCTGAGTGAAATCACCATCAGCAAGCTGGTCGACCTGGCATCGCCTCTTCTGGCGCAGACCTGCGCATGCGGCAAGACCATCCCAAAAGCCAAGCTCGAAATGATGCGGGCTGACGGCGCTGGAGAGCCGATCAAATACTTTGAAGTGGAACTCGATAATGTGCTGATCGAGCACATTGCGCCATCGTTTGCCGCCGGTGACCTGCCAGTCGAGAGTATTGGTCTCAAATTTTCGAAGGTCAGGTGGAAGTACACCCAGCAGAAGATCGCTGGAGGCGCCAACAGTAACACGGCAGGCGGCTGGGATCTCGCGACGAATCGGATCGCGTGATGCGTACCGTCCTGCTACTCGCTTTAGGGCTCGCCGCATCCGCGGTTGATGCCGGTGCCCTGGCTCCTCGCATGACCGGTGAACGCTTGCTCAAGCAGCTGGAGCCGGTTGAACCGGATGCAATCGCAGAGCCGACCGGTAAATTCAGCAAGGATGAACTCGCAAGCTTGCACACGATGCGGAACGTCGAGTTTGTGCAGGGCTATCTGGCCGCTGTATATGACCAAACGGAGGGGCTAGCGTGGTGTTACGACCCGAAGTCCAAGACGCCGAAGCCGGATACCTTGTGGGACGAGTCTCGCTGGGCGCTGCATCGACTGTCACCGGCACAGCTGAAGCGCAATGCCGCGGAGTTGCTTACTGAAATCTGGCGCGAAAAATGGCCCTGCTCCTCTGGCGGGGCAAGGGGGCGACAATGAAGGTTTCATTCGCCGTACTTCGAATGCACTTTCCCGATACCGATAGCGTCTCATTGGAGGAGCTCTGGCAGTGGCTCGGCTATCCCGAACACATCGGTAATATCAATTTCTCGAACACGTGCGCGGTCCGGATGAGTATGGCACTCCTCGGCGCCGGCTTTCCAAGCCCGGGGGCTTACCCCATCAAGGCCGGGAAATTCAAAGGAAAGATGATCGAGACCAGGCAAAGGAAGCTGAGCGCTTGGCTTGTTCGACACCTTGGTCAGCCAGAAAAATATAAAAGCGGTATCGAGGCACAGAAGGCGATTGGAACGAAGCGCGGGATCATCTCCTTTTTTCAGCTGCATGGTCCTACAGATAACCAGGGACACATCGCCATTGTCGGGGCGGATAAGTGGCAGACTTTTCGTTGCGGTCCAGAACGTGAAGATAGCCCAACTGGTTGTTTCTGGAACTCTGTCGAGGTGTGGTTCTGGCCACTCAAGTAAGTACGCGAGATACAGAACGATGTAGAAGCAAAGTGCTGGTTTTCCGCTAGCGATGATGCTGTGTACTGCGCAGTAGTTTCGCAAGGGTAAAACTGCTGCGCATGTAAGACGTCACTGGAAATTTCATTATGAAGTTTCTGACACCGGTGATTTCCGTGCTTACACCACTGACCCCAGCTTGAAGATCGGCAGATACATCGCCACCACCAAGCCCCCGATCAGCACGCCCAGGATCACCATGATCAGCGGCTCCATCAGCGACGACAGCGCATTGACGGCCTCGTCGACTTCCTCCTCGAAGAAGTCGGCGACCTTGCCCAGCATCGAATCGAGCGCGCCGGATTCCTCGCCGATGGCGACCATCTGGGTCACCAGGCTGGGGAAGACGTTCACGTTCTGCATCGCCACCGTCAGGCTGGTGCCGGTGCTGACTTCGAGCTGGATGCGGCGGGTGGCGTCCAGGTAGACGTTGTTGCCGGAGGCGCCGCCGACCGAGTCGAGGGCTTCGACCAGCGGCACGCCGGCCGCGAACATGGTCGACAGGGTGCGCGTCCAGCGGGCGATGGTGGCCTTGCGGATCACGTCGCCGAAGATCGGCAGGCGCAGCAGGATGCGGTCCATCGCCTGCTGCATTTTCAGCGAGCGGCGCCAGGCCTGGAAGAAGAAGTAGAGCGACGCGAAGATCGAGCCGAAGATCGCCCACCACCACTGCACGAAGAACTCCGAGATGCTCATCACGACCAGGGTCGGCGTCGGCAGGTCGGCGCCGAAGCTGGCGAACACCGACTTGAAGGCCGGGACCACCCAGATCATGATGATGGCGGTGACGATGAAGGCGATCGCCAGGATCGCGATCGGGTAGGTCAGGGCCGACTTGATCTTCGACTTCAGCGCCAGCGTCTTTTCCTTGTAGACGGCGAGGCGATGCAGCAGGTCTTCCAGGATGCCGGCCTGTTCGCCGGCGCCGACCAGGTTGCAGAACAGCGGGTCGAAGTAGCGCGGGTACTTGCGGAAGGCGTTGTTCAGGCTGGTGCCGGTCTCGATGTCCGAGCGCAGGTCCAGGATCAGCTTCGACATCGACGGATTCGCATGGCCCTTGCCGACGATGTCGAACGACTGCAGCAGCGGCACGCCGGCCTTCATCATGGTCGCCAGCTGGCGCGTGAACATGGTCAGGTCCTTGTCGGTGATCTTGCGCCCGGAGCGGTAGATCTTCTTCTTGACCTTGGTGACCATGATGCCCTGGCGGCGCAGCGTCACGTTGACGATCGCCTCGCCGCCGGCGCGCAGCTCGCCGCGCACCGTCTTGCCGGTCTTGTCCTTGCCTTCCCAGGCGTAGACCGATTCCTTGACCTGCGCGCCGCGGCCGCGGGTGGTGGGGAGGGAGGTAGCCATATGAATCCTGTTTATTCGTTGGTGCAGCCGAACACTTCTTCGAGGCTGGTCAGCCCCTGTTTCACTTTCAGCAGGCCCGAGCGGCGCAGCGAGTTCACGCCTTCCTTTTCGGCCTGGGCGGCGATCTGCATCGCGTTGCCGTGCGCGAGGATCAACGCCTCGATCGCCGGGGTGATCGGCATGATCTGGTAGATGCCCACGCGCCCCTTGTAGCCGGAGCCGAGGCAGCGTTCGCAGCCGACCGGGCCGTAGGGCTTCCAGTCGCCTTCCAGGTCGCTCTCGCGGTAGCCGGCGCCGAGCAGGGCTTCGCGGCCCATCTCGAGCGGTTGCTTGCAGCCGCACAGGCGGCGCGCCAGGCGCTGGGCCGTGATCAGGATCACCGAGGAAGCGATGTTGAAGGGCGCGACGCCCATGTTCATCAGGCGCGTGAGCGTGGAGGGCGCGTCGTTGGTGTGCAGGGTCGAGAACACCATGTGCCCGGTCTGCGCGGCCTTGATCGCGATGTCGGCGGTTTCCAGGTCGCGGATCTCGCCGACCATGATGATGTCCGGGTCCTGGCGCAGGAAGGATTTCAGGGCCACCGGGAAGGTCAGGCCGGCCTTCTCGTTGACGTTCACCTGGTTCACGCCGGGCAGGTTGATCTCGGCCGGGTCTTCCGCGGTCGAGATGTTGATGCCGGGTTTATTCAGGACGTTCAGGCAGCTGTACAGCGACACCGTCTTGCCCGAGCCGGTCGGCCCGGTCACCAGCACCATGCCGTAGGGGCGCGAGATGGCGTCCAGCAGCAGCGTGCGCTGGTCCGGGTCGTAGCCGAGCGAGTCGATGCCCATCTGCGCCTGGGTCGCGTCCAGGATACGCATGACGGTCTTTTCGCCGAACAGCGTGGGCAGGGTGCTGACGCGAAAGTCGATGGTGCGCGTGGGCGACAAAATCAGGCGCATCCGGCCGTCCTGGGGCACGCGCTTTTCCGAGATGTCGAGCTTGGCCAGGACCTTGATGCGCGAGACCAGCTTGTCGCGGATCGACAGCGGCGGCATCGCATGGTCGCGCAGCACGCCGTCCACGCGCATGCGGATGCGGTAGTGCTTCTCGTAGGGCTCGAAGTGGATGTCCGAGGCGCCCAGGTTCACCGCGTCGAGCAGGATCTTGTTCAGGAAGCGCACGATGGGCGCGTCCTCGACCTCGTTGGCCGCTTCCGGCGTGGGCGCCGGCGCTTTCTCTTCGGCGAATTCGATCTCGCCTTCTTCGCCGGCCAGCTCGGCCAAACTCTGCTCGGCGCCCTTGGCCAGGTTCGCCAGCAGGTTGAGCAAGGCGTCGTGGGCCACGATCACCGGCTCCACTGCCGCCTCGCTCTGGAACTTGATCTGGTCCAGGGCCTGGGAATTGGTCGGGTCGGAGATCGCCACCGACAAGCGGTTGCCGCGCTTGGCCAGGGCCACCACGCGCTGGGCCGCCATCAGCCTGGCGTCGATGGCGCCGGGCGGCAGCGCGTCCAGGCTGAAGCTGGACAGGTCGAGCAGGGGATAGCCGAAGGTCTCGGCGCAGAACACGGCCAGCGCGGCGGCGTCGATGGTGCCGCCGACCACCAGCGCGTCGATGAAATGGGTGCGCTCGGCCGCCGCCTTCTTCTGCAGCGCGTCGGCCTGGGCGCTGCTCAGGCGTCCGGCCTGGACCAGCGCGCGCGCCAGACCCGACATCGGTGTGCCTGGAGTCGCGTTCGGGAGGACTGCTGCCATATGCGCCGTGCTGTCGAAGGAAGGGGTAACAAGGCCGCGCGGGGGGCCTGGTCCACGCGGGAGAACTCTTCGGATCATGCCTACGGGCATCAAATTTGTAAAGCGTTTCCACAGAGCATCGATGCGCCCGCGCGACGTAGACGACGTGGCACGGGAGGTTTGTTAACCCGGTGCCAAGGATGTGGACAATTTGACCAGGCTTAGCCGTTGTTATATCCCGGATTGGCATTGACGCGGCGCATGGAACGGCCTGCGGCCTGGACCGTATCTATGGACTCCACCCGATTTGCAAGAAGAAGATTGAATTTTTGCCGTTAGGAAGAGTTTGCTTGTATCTATTCGGCCTGTATGTTGAGCGTTTCCAGTGCTCTGGCCCTGATGTGATACGCGCGTCAGGATCCTCATAGGGTGACGGCCTTGATGGCCACTACAGTTTACGGATTCACCCGACGCCGGTTCGACCTGTTGGCATCATTCGTTCTTCTCGTCGCAAACTTGGCGATTGCTCCTTGTTGTTGCTGAGTTACTCGACAGTCTTTTCAGGCCGGCCTGGGCGTGTCTTTCGACCAGGCCGGAACATAAGGACGTCCGTGCGCGATCAGCGCCCAGATCACCCTGGCCATCTTGTTGGCCAGCGCAGTCGCGGCAACGTTGAAACTGCGCCGTTCTGCCAGCCTTGTTGCCCATTGCAGCAGCTTGTCGGGCTTGCCGCTTGCTGTTCTCAGCGCACTGCGCGCTCCGTGTATGAGCAGGGTGCGCAGGTAGCTGTCGCCCCTGCAGGTAATGCCATACAAGCGCTGCTTGCCTCCACTGCTATGCTCGCGTGGCACGAGGCCTAAATTCGCTGCAAAGTCTCGCGCGCTCTTGTAGTGGTGCGGATCGGCGATCGTTGCCTGCACTGCCGTTGCCGTCAACGGCCCTACACCCGGCACTTCCATCAGTTTCTTCGCCAGTTCCGACCTGGCTGCCTGATTCAAACGTCGGTCGTACGCCTGAATCCTCTCGTCCTTGTCGTCCAGCTGGGCCTTGAGCTCCCGGAATGTCTCCAGGGCCATACCAGACAAACCATTGTCCGGATCGTTCAGCCATGCTTTCAGTCCGTCGCGCAATCTTTCCACGCGCTTGGGAAATACCCGGCCATATTCGCCGGCAAATGCCCGGATCCTGTTGATCATCGCCACCCGTTCTGTCATCAGGGCGCTGCGAGCGCGGTGCAGCATCTGTAAATCTTGCTGTGCAGCCGTATTGATCGGCACATACTTGGTCGAACCGCGCGAGCGTGCCTCGGCAATTGCAGCAGCGTCGTTCATGTCGTTTTTGTTACCAGTGACATATGCCCTGACGTGTTGGGCCGCAATCAGTTTGGCGTCGTGCCCCATTTCCACGAGCTTGCGTGCCCAGTAATGCGAACCTGCGCAGGCTTCGATACCAATCATCGCCGGGGCCATCTGCGCGAACTGCGCAAGCACCTGGTCTCGAGAAAGCTTACGCTTGAACACCCGCTTGCCGTGTCCATCGAGCCCGACCGCGAAGAACACGTCCTTCGCAATATCCAAACCAACCACTTTTGCGCTAGCATTCATGGTGACTCCCCCTCTTGTTTTAGCTTGCCAGTCCAATCTGGCACGCTTGGCACAATGATGCCGATATCAGGAGGGTGGAGTCCATCACATTAGGGTGGGCAGCTCCACCCGGGCGTATGAGTCCAGGCAGCCTGTGCGCTGCCCACGCGGTGATAGTTAGCAGCAAGATCACCCGGCGCGAACACGGAGCCGGTAACGATCACCGCGTGGGCAGCGCACACGGCGCGTCTGGGCACCTGTCCGGGTGGAGCTACCCACCCTACGTCAACGCTAGCGACTTCGGCGGCGTCACCAGGAAAACAGGCGCCTGCAGGCGCCTGTCATCACTCTCTCTATATAGTACGAGCGCTCAGCGCAGCGCCAGTGGTGCCGGACGTGCGGCCAGCGCCGGGCCGGCGCCGGCATCGGCCAGCTTGAACACCGACAGCGCGCCGGTCAGCTGGCCGGTCTGCTCGGTCAGCGATTCGGCCGCGGCCGAGGCTTCCTCGACCAGGGCCGAGTTCTGCTGGGTCATCTCGTCCATGCTGCCGATCGCGCGTCCGATGTCCTCGATGCCTTCGCTCTGGCGCTGGCCGGCCATGGCGATTTCGACCATGATGTCCTGCACCTTCCTGACCGAGTCCACGATCTGGCCCATGGTCACGCCGGCCTGGTCGACCAGCGCGCTGCCGGCGTTGACCTTCGAGACCGAGTCGCCGATCAGTTCCTTGATCTCCTTGGCCGCCGCCGCGCTGCGCTGGGCCAGGCTGCGCACTTCGCCGGCGACGACGGCGAAGCCGCGCCCCTGTTCGCCGGCGCGCGCCGCCTCGACCGCCGCGTTCAGCGCCAGGATGTTAGTCTGGAAGGCGATGCCGTCGATGACGGAGATGATCTCGACGATCTTGTTGGCCGAGGCATTGATGTCGCCCATGGTCGCGACCACGCCGCCGACCACCTGGCCGCCGCGGGTCGCGATGCCGGTCGCGTTCACCACCAGCGCGTTGGCTTCGTTGGCGTTGGCGGCGTTCTGGCGCACCGCGCCGGTCAGTTCATCCATGGCGCGCGCGGTGCGCTCCAGGCTGGCGGCCTGCGATTCGGTGCGGCCGGCGAGGTCCGCGTTGCCGCTGGCGATTTCGGCGCTGGCGACCGCGATGGTCTCGGCCGAGGCCTTGATCTCGGCCACCATCGTCGCCAGGCGCGCGCGCATTTCCTTCAGCGCGACCAGCAGGCTGGCCGTGTCCCTGGCATCGGTGCGGATGTCCATCGCCAGGTCGCCGGCCGCGACGGCGCGCGCGATCTCGCGCGCGTATTCCGGCTCGCCGCCGAGCTGCTGCCAGATGGCGCGCACCACGAACCAGGACACGATGGCCAAAGCGGCCACCACCGCCAGGGCGGTGACGATCATGGTCCACAGCACGCGGCGCACGTTGGCCTCGCTGCTGTTGACGCCGGCGGAGAACTGTTCCTTGGCCTGGGCCTGGGTTTTTTCCAGGTCGGCGTTCAGGGTCGCCAGGGTGCTCTGCATCTTGCCGACCACGGCCTGGGGGTCGCCTTCTTCCATCTCGAGCATGATGCGCGCGGCCGACAGCGCCGGCGCATAGTAATCGTCGAATTCCTTCAGCAGGCGCGCGCCGTTCTCGCGCTGGCCGTCGATGCTGCCCAGCTGCGCCAGGTGCGCGCGCACCTTGTTGGCCTGCTCGCCGACCTGGGCGATGCGGTCCTTGTCGCCTTCGCTGACGGCGTCGCGCAGGCCGGCGGTCACCTCGGCGATCTCGAGCGTCAGCGTCTTGGACGCGTCCAGCACCGGGTAATCCACGCTCTCGGTGGCGTTGATCGACTTCAGCGCATCGGTCGCGATCATCGCGCTCACGCCCACGCCCAGGCCGAAAATCAGGGTCGAAATGACCGGAAGTGCCCAAATCCTGCGCTTGATGCTCATGTTCTTGTCTCTCACTCTCGACAAAACGCCCCGCTGGCGGGAAGCCGGCGGGGCGGGTTCGGAAAACAGCGTTTCGGTTGTTTACTGCGCGGTGTAGATCACTTTGACGCTGCCGTCGACGGCGCTCTTTTCGATGTAGCCGATCGCCTTCGGGTTGGCCGCGACCGCCGCCTTGACGGCGGCGCTGTTGGCGACTTCCTTCGGCATCGAGGCCTTGCCGGTGAAGACCAGCTTGGACCACAGGGCCTTGGCCTGGGACGCGTCCTTGTCGGTCACCTTCTTGTAGAACTCGGCGCGCACCGGCGCGTCTTCCGGCTGGTCGATCGGGGTCATCGCGGTCGACTTGCCGAGGAAGAACTGGGCGACCTGCTCCTTCGTCATCGAGGCTTCGGCGGCCTTCGGATTGACCACCACGGCCACCTCGGCCAGGGATGGAACGGCGGCAACAACGAGGGCGGCGGCGATCGCGGCGTTGATCAGTTGTTTCATGGGACGCTCCTTAGAACACGAAGTCGACGGCCACGGCGCCGACGGTCACGTCGCGGTGGAAGCCCGGCTGCGGGTTGAGCAGCAGGCCGCTGCCGACTTTCGGCTGGACGCGGTCGATTTGCGCCTTCAGGGCGATCGAGCGGTACAGGTCCCAGCGCACGCCGACCGAGGTCGTGCTCTGCTCGCCCTGGCCGACGCCGGTGTAGGGCAGGCGGGCGGCGCCCGCGCGCAGCGGCGCCAGTGCGGCCACGTTCGCCGGCACGGTATTGGTCGGATGGCCGTCGATTGCCAGCTTGGCGTGCATCACGTACGGCAGCACCTTGCCGAAGCGGTAGCCGCCCATGGCGTACCACGAGGTGGTGTCGTTGACGTAGCTGTCGGTCTTGCGCTTCGCGTACTCGCCCTGCAGGACGATGTTGTTCCAGTCCATGCCCAGGCCGACCGAGGTGAACGAGGCGTCCTTGTCGCGCGCTTCGAGTTCGTTGGCGAAGGTGGCCAGTTGCGGCAGGTTGTAGGTGGCGCCGGTGCCGCGCAGGGTGGTCAGGAGGCCAGCCAGGCTGGTCCAGTCGGTCACGGTGACCTTGGCGTCGGTGCGGCCGAAGCGCAGGGTGAACGGACCGTGTTCGGCCACCACGTTCAGGCCCAGCAGTTGCTCGCCCTCGGCGCGCAGGCCGTAGGCCAGCTTGCCCTTGGCGCGGCCGTAGGTCACCTGGGTGGTGACGGTGGTGTCGCCGAAGCCGTGCTGCCAGGTCAGGTCGACGCCGTCGACGCTTTCGAACGGCACCTGCGAGTACATCTCGTTCGGGGCGCGCAGGAAGGTGCTGGCGTAGCCGACGTTGCGGTAGTCGGAAATCATGAACACCGGCAGGCCGGTGCGGCCGATGCGCAGGCTGACTTCATCGTTCAGGCGGGCCTTGGCGAAGGCCCAGGTCAGGTCGGCGCCGAAGTCGTCCTCGGCGTCCTTGCGCACCACGCCCTGGCCGGTCAGCGAGAGCCAGCCGTTGACGGCGACGTCGGCCTGCAGGCCGAGGTTCGAGTCGACGCCGGTGCGCGGGTCTTTCCTGGCGCCGGCGGCCTGGTTCGGACGGCCGAACTCGGCGCGGTCGGTGTTGGTCCAGGTCAGGGCGCCGGTGCCGAAGCCACGGACCTTGACGGTGGGGCCATCCGCTTCTTGCGCGAAGGCGGACGAGATCGCCAGCGGCATGGCCAGCACGGCGGCGAGAATCTGCTTATTCATAAGACAATCTGTAACAAGTACTGCGTTTATAAGATTTACTTCTAATTATTTCTTTTCCGCATGCACGTAGCATGAATAGAACGAAAGAATTTTATCCATGGAGCAAAAGTAAAGACAAGGAAAAGGAGTGCTGATAGGAAAAACTGAACGACAAGCGAACGCATTCGTTGTTTTGCCGAAACAGCAGGGGGAAAAATTGAATAAGCTAATTCGTTTTTCGAATTAGAGGACTGTAACTGTTGCTAACTTCGCACAAGTGTGCTCAGTTCCACCAATGCGTCGTGGCGCCCATGGCGGGCAGGCGGGCCTGGACGGCTTCGTCGATGAGGCCCGCGCGCACGGCCTGCTCGGCCGTATAGATGCGCGCGTTGCCGAAGAGGTGGGGGGGCGGATATCGACCGCTTCCGGCGCGCCGCGGGTGGCTTCGTCGAAGATGGCGGCATAGCGCTCGGCATCGAAGTCGAGGCAGTCGCGCCATTCGGAGACCCGGGCGTGGTCGGCCGCCACCAGGCTGCCGAAGCCCCAGTGCAGCGGGTGGACCAGGAAGCGCGCGCCGGGGCAGGCATAGCGTTTTTGGCCGGCGAGGAAGATCACGACGCCGACCGATTCCACGCTGCCGATGTTGAAGGTGGTGAGCGGTATCGGCAGGGACTTCAGGAAGAAGTAGAGCGCAAAACCGGCGGTCATGTTGCCGCCTTCGGTGGACATATGCAGTTCGATTTCGCTCGCGCCGCTTTGCAGCGCCTGCAGGCACAGGTTGCGCACCGCGCAGGCGGAGCTGTGGTTGATCGGCCCGATGAAGTGAACGATGTGCAGAGTCATTGGCGCTCCCGTCGTGAGTGCTCAGGATAGCAATTTTGCGTTACGCGTAGCGCCCGGCTCGGATACGCGGCGGTTCCCGTTTGCCCTCGGGATGTACCGATACGGGCGACCCTGAACAAGATGCTTCCAGCGTGAGCAGGACCGGGTCGATCCGCACCTTCTCTACCCGGGACGAGCAGGAGTATTGCGGCTTGCAAAAAAGGTTTTTCGATAAAAGCAATACGTTTTCATTAATAGTTCATATCCAGAAAGCACAAATACAAGCATTCGCTGCTGATACTAAGCTGACGTCGGACTTCATTACGACGAGACATCCCGACGAAGCCTGAATGGCGCAATCGTCGGTCAATAACATAGGAGAAGTGCCATGTCACAGCTTCAGTTCGAGCAAGCAGAGAGCGCCAGTACGCTGCTTCCCCCGGCGCAGGTAGACGGCAGAATCGATCGGTATTTTCAAATTGCGAAACACGGCAGCACGCCAGCACGTGAAGTGGTGGCAGGCGTCACGACCTTCATGGCCATGGTGTATTCGGTCTTCGTGGTGCCCGCCATGCTGGGAAAGGCGGGCTTCGACGTCAGGGCCGTGTTCATTGCCGTCTGCTTGACGGCAGCGTTCGGCTCTTTGCTGATGGGATTCTGGGCGCGTCTGCCGATTGCCGTCGGTTGCGCCATCTCGCTGACGGCTTTTGTGGCTTTCGATCTCGTGCTGGGAAAAGGCTTGTCGCCTGACGTCGCCCTGGGCGCGGTATTCCTGATGGGGGTGGTGTTCACGGCGATTTCCCTGACCGGGGTGCGCACCTGGATCCTGCAGAATCTGCCGGCCGGCGTGGCGCATGGTACCGGCGTCGGCATTGGCTTGTTCCTGCTCCTGATCGCTTCCAACGACGTCGGCCTGGTGGTCAAGAACGCCGGCGCCGGCTTGCCGGTGGCCTTGGGCCAGATCACCTCGTTTCCAGTCGTAATGAGCCTTCTGGGCCTGGCTGCCATCTTCGGCATCGAGCAGCGCAGGATTCCGGGTGGGATCCTGTTGGTGATCATCGCGATTTCTGCTGTTGGCCTGGCCTTCGATCCGAACGTGCATTTCAAGGGCGTGTTTTCCTGGCCTCAGTTGAGCGCACCAGGACAAAGTTCCCTGATCGGCGCCGTGAACATCATGGACGCACTTCACATGGCCGTATTGCCCAGCGTGCTGGCCTTGGTCATGACCGCCGTGTTCGACGCCACCGGCACCATTCGGGCAGTCGCCGGACAGGCTGGCCGGGTTGACGCCAAAGGCTGCATTCATAATGGCGGCAAGGCACTGACCGCCGATTCGGTGAGTTCGATTTTTTCGAGCCTGATGGGAGGCGCGCCCGCGGCGGCTTACATCGAATCCGGTGTCGGCACCGCTGCCGGCGGCAGGACCGGCTTGACCGCGGTTGTCGTCGGGCTGCTGTTCCTGGGGCTGATCTTCGTTTCGCCACTGGCCAGCCTGGTCCCATCGTATGCCACGGCCCCGGCCCTGATGTACGTCGGCTTGCTGATGCTGGGGAATGTGGCGCACATGAACATGGACGACAAGATCGATGCCTTGGCAGGCCTGGTGTGCGCCGTGTTCATACTGCTGTGCTGCAACATCGCAACCGGCATCATGCTTGGCTTCTGCACCCTGGTGATTGGCCGCCTGGTCTCGGGGGAATGGCGCAAGCTGAATGTGGGCACGGTCAGCATTGCCGTCGCGTTGGCGGTCTTCTATGCCGGCGGCTGGGCAATCTGATGCCACGACTGCGCGCCGATGCCGGTCACCGGCGCTCCGCCGGCGCGGCGGCGCGGCTGAGTAATATGCTGTATCCCAGATATTCAATATAAGCGCTGCGCTATATACTATGTTTGGCTGACTGCGCTAAGCTCCAGCCTAGGTTATAACAGAGGCAAACATGTCCGAACCGATCCGCTTTTATTTTCAGAACGCCCTTCGTGAAGTGAACGGGGTCGCGACCACGCAAACGATTCTCCAGCACCTGCGCGAGGACCTGCACTGCACCGGCACCAAGGAAGGCTGCGCCGAGGGCGACTGCGGCGCCTGCACCGTGGTCGTGGGTTCGCTCGAGAATGGCGAACTCGCACTGAAAGCGGTCAATTCCTGTATCCAGTTCACGCCCACGCTCGACGGCAAGGCCCTGTTCACGGTCGAGGACCTGCAACTGCCCGACGGCCGCCTGCACCCGGTGCAGCAGGCCCTGGTCGAGTGCCACGGCTCGCAGTGCGGCTTCTGCACGCCGGGCTTCGCGATGTCGTTGTGGGGCATGTACCTGAAGCAGGAGGGACAGACTCCTTCGCGTTGCCAGATCGACGATGCGCTCTCGGGCAACCTGTGTCGCTGCACCGGCTACCGTCCGATCATCGACGCCGCCGTGCGCATGACCGAACTGCCGCACGCCGAATTCGACCGCGCGGCCGTCGCCGACGCCTTGCGCGGCCTGCAGCGCGCGGCCGGCGCGACCTACGAACATGAAGGCCGCAGCTTCCACGCCCCGCGCACGCTCGACGAGCTGGTCGCCCTGCGCGCAAGCCATCCGCAAGCCCTGATCCTGGCCGGCTCGACCGACGTCGGCCTGTGGGTGACCAAGCAGATGCGCGAGCTGAACGACATCATCTACCTCGGCCACGTCGCCGAACTGAAGACGGTGGCGCAGGCAGGCGACATGCTCGAGATCGGCGCCGGCGTCACCCTGCAGGACGCCTATGCCGCGCTGTGCGCGCACTACCCGGACGAATTGAAGGAACTGTGGCAGCGCTTCGCCTCGCTGCCGATCCGTAACGCCGGCACCCTGGGCGGGAATGTCGCCAACGGCTCGCCGATCGGCGACTCGATGCCCTGGCTGATCGCGCTCGGCGCGCGCCTGGTGCTGCGCGGCGGCGGCGGCGAACGCGAACTGGCGCTCGAGGACTTCTATCTCGGCTACCAGCAGAAGGACTTGCGCGCCGACGAGGTCGTGCGCGCGCTGCGCGTGCCGCTGCCGCGCGCCGGGCTGCGCTTCCGTACCTATAAACTGGCCAAGCGCTTCGACCAGGATATCTCGGCGGTCTGCGCGGCATTTGTGCTCACGCTCGACGGCGGCGCGGTGAAAGAAGCGCGCATCGCCTTCGGCGGCATGGCCGCCACCCCGAAACGTGCCGCCGCGGCGGAAAGCGTGTTGACCGGCCGCGCCTGGGACGAAGCCGCGCTGGTCGAGGCAATGGCTGCGCTGGCGCAGGATTACCAGCCGCTGTCGGACATGCGCGCCTCCAGCGCCTACCGCCTCAAGACCGCGCAGAACCTGCTGCGCCGCTTCTGGCTCGAAACCCGTCTCGAGAACCCGTTGCCGCAGGATGCGGTCAATGCATTCGCAGCCCTGGCCTAAGGAGAACAGCATGAACGACGCAGGCGCACCAGCATTGAAGGCGGCGGCGTGGAGCGCGGTCGGGCGCTCGCGGCCGCACGAGTCGGCCACGCTGCACGTGCTCGGCCAGGCCACCTATACCGACGATATCCTCGAGGCGGCGGGCACCCTGCACGCGGCGCTCGGGCTGTCCAGCAAGCCTCACGCGAACATCGTCTCGATCGACCTGGCGCTCGTGCGCGCCGCGCGCGGCGTCATCGCCGTGCTGACGGCCGCCGACATCCCCGGCACCAACGATTGTGGCCCCATCATCCACGACGACCCCATCCTGGCCAAGGACAAGGTGGAATACGTCGGCCAGCCGATCTTCATCGTCGTAGCAAGCAGCCACGACAACGCACGCCGCGCCGCGCGCCTGGCGAAAGTCGAGTACGAGGAGCTGCCCGCCATCCTGACGCCGCAGGAAGCCCACGCCGCCCAGTCCTATGTGGTGCCGCCGATGCGCCTGGCGCGGGGCGACGCCGAAACGGCGTTCGCGAACGCGCCGCGCAAGGTGAAGGGCCAGCTGTACGTCGGCGGCCAGGAACAGTTCTACCTCGAGGGCCAGATCGCCTACGCGATTCCCGGCGAAGACCGCGGCATGCTGGTGCAATGCTCGACCCAGCACCCGAGCGAGATGCAGCACGTGGTCGCGCACGCCCTGGGCCTGCATTCGCACCACGTGACCGTCGAGTGCCGCCGCATGGGCGGCGGCTTCGGCGGCAAGGAGTCGCAATCGGCGCTGTGGGCCAGCGCCGCCGCCATCGCCGCCGCGAAACTGAAGCGCCCGGTGAAGCTGCGCGCCGACCGCGACGACGACATGATGGTCACCGGCAAGCGCCACTGCTTCTACTACGAATACGAAGTCGGCTACGACGACGACGGGCGCATCCTGGCGGCGAAAGTCGACATGGTCTCGCGCGCCGGCTACTCGGCCGATTTGTCGGGCCCCGTCGCCACGCGCGCCGTCTGCCACTACGACAACGCCTATTACCTGTCGGATGTCGACATCCGCGCCGCCTGCGGCAAGACCAATACCCAGTCGAATACCGCCTTCCGCGGCTTCGGCGGGCCGCAGGGCGCGATCGCGATGGAATACGCGATCGACGAGATCGCGCGCACCCTCGGCATCGACGCCCTCGACGTGCGCCGGCTGAACTTCTACGGCAAGGAAGAGCGCAACGTCACGCCTTACGGCCAGGCCGTGGTCGACAACGTCATCCACGAACTGGTGGCCGAACTCGAGACCTCGAGCGAATACCGGGTGCGGCGCGCGCAAGTCGCCGAATTCAACCGCACCAGCCCCGTGCTGAAGAAGGGCCTGGCGCTTACCCCAGTGAAATTCGGCATCGCCTTCAACGTCACCCACCTGAACCAGGCCGGCGCCCTGGTGCACGTCTACGTCGACGGTTCCATCATGGTCAACCATGGCGGCACCGAGATGGGGCAGGGCATCAACACCAAGGTGATGCAGGTCGTGGCGCACGAACTGGGCGTGGACGTGGAGCGCGTGCGCGCCACCGCCACCAATACCAGCAAGGTCGCGAATACCTCGGCCACCGCCGCCTCCACCGGCGCCGACCTGAACGGCAAGGCGGCGCAGGACGCCGCGCGCCAGATCAAGGAAAGGCTCGCTGCCTTTGCGGCCACGACCTATGGCGGCGCGGCTGATGAGGTGCGCTTCGCGGCCGACACCGTGTTCGTGAACGGCATGGAAGTGCCGTTCGAGCACCTGGTGCAGAAGGCCTACCTCGCGCGGGTGCAGCTCTGGTCCGACGGCTTCTACGCCACCCCCGGCCTGTCCTGGGACGCAAAGACCATGAGCGGCCGGCCCTTCTCCTACTTCGCCTATGGCGCGGCGGTGTCGGAAGTGGTGGTCGATACCCTTACCGGCGAATGGAAGCTGCTGCGCGCCGACGCCCTGTACGACGCCGGCAACTCGCTCAACCCGGCGATCGACATCGGCCAGGTCGAGGGCGCCTTCATCCAGGGCATGGGCTGGCTCACCACCGAGGAACTGTGGTGGAACGCCGGCGGCAAGCTGATGACGCACGCGCCTTCGACCTACAAGATCCCGGGCGTGTCGGACTGTCCGCGCGATTTCCGCGTGCGCCTGTTCCAGAACCGGAACGTCGAGGACAGCATCCACCGCTCGAAAGCGGTGGGCGAGCCGCCGCTGCTGCTGCCGTTCTCGGTGTTCTTCGCGATCCGCGACGCGGTCTCGAGCGTGGGCGGGCACAAGGTCAATCCACCGCTGAACGCGCCGGCGACGAGCGAGGCGATCCTGGATGCCATCGCCTGCGTCGAGTCGGCGGTCCAGGCGAACCGGTAATGGAAGACTGGCTCAGCGCCGCGCTGCGGGCACCAAGCGTGCTGGTCACGGTCGCCATCGTCGAAGGCTCGGTGCCGCGCGAACCGGGCGCGAAGATGCTCGTTACCCGCGAGGGCTTCGCCGGGACCATCGGCGGCGGGCATCTCGAGCACCGCGCCATCGAACTGGCGCGCACGATGCTGGAGGAGGGCGGGGGGCAGGAGAGAACCGCGCGGCTGGAACGCTTCGCGCTGGGGCCGAGCCTGGGGCAGTGCTGCGGCGGGATTGCGCACCTGGCGTTCGAGTGCGTCGATCGCGAGCAGGTGGCTTTGCTCGATGTGCGCCGCAACGAGGATACCTGGCGCGTCGTCGCCCTCGACGATCCATCGGCCGGCTGGGCCTTGCTTGACGGTGCCGGCCGCCTACTCGCCGGCGCCGCCGTCCCACCTTGCGACCGTACCCGCGGCACCCACGTCTTCACCGACGCATCCGGCCGCTGGCTGGTCGACGCCGTCCTCGCTCCGCGCGCCCACTTGATGCTGTTCGGCGCCGGCCACGTCGGCGCCGCCATCGTGCGCGCGCTGGCCGAGCTGCCCTGCCGCGTTACCTGGGTCGACGAGCGCGAGGACATGTTCCCGCCCGCCGCCGCATTGCCGGCGAACGTCACGGTCGAGGCCACCGACACGCCCGAGGCGCTGGTGGCGCAGGCCGCACCCGGCACCACGTTTCTCGTGCTGACGCACAGCCATGCACTTGACCTGCGCCTGGCATTCGCGATACTGTCCCGCCCCGGCCCGGGCGCGAACCGGAACGACTGGTTCGGCCTGATCGGGTCCGATACCAAGCGCCGCCAGTTCGAGCACCGCCTGCGCGAACGCGGCATCGATGCCGCCCGCATCGACGCCATGGTGTGCCCGATCGGCCTGCCCGGCATTGCCGGCAAGGCGCCGGCCGTGATCGCGATCGCCGTCGCGGCCCAATTGCTGACCGTCTGGGAATCCGCTTGCGCGGACCAGCCCGGCCTTCTTGACGCTTCTTCGGAATCCAACTGATGTCCACCGCACCAACGACCGTGCAAGCCTACCGTGCGA
Source organism: Massilia haematophila (assembly GCF_042647645.1). Lineage (NCBI taxonomy): Bacteria > Pseudomonadati > Pseudomonadota > Betaproteobacteria > Burkholderiales > Oxalobacteraceae > Massilia > Massilia haematophila. The sequence continues at coordinate 5,278,071 of NZ_JBHRVV010000001.1, forward strand.
GCTTGCTGCATTTTCACGCCGACCCGGCCTTCACCGAACAGGCCTATGCCTGGCACCAGGACGGCCTGCTCGTCGTCAAGGGCGGCCGCATCGAGGCCGCCGGCGACTACGCCCAGCTGGCGGGCACGCTGCCGCCCGGCGTCGAGCCGGTCGACTACCGCGGCAAGATCATTACGCCCGGCTTCATCGACACCCACCTGCATTATCCGCAGACGGACATGATCGCCTCCCCAAGCCCGGGCCTGTTGCCCTGGCTGGAAACCTATACCTTCCCGACCGAGCGGCGCTTCGAGGACCCGCAGCACGCGCGCTCGGTGGCCGAGTTCTTCCTGGATGAGCTGACCCGCTGCGGCACCACCACGGCCGTGGTCTACTGCACCGTGCATCCACAGTCGGTCGACGCCTTCTTCGAAGCCAGCGAAGCGCGCAACTTGCGCATGGTGGCCGGCAAGGTGCTGATGGACCGCAACTGCCCGGACTTCCTGCGCGACGCCGAAGGCCAGGTCGGCGACAGCGAGGCCCTGATCAACAAGTGGCACAAGCGCGGCCGCGCGCTGTACGCGATCACCCCGCGTTTCGCGCCCACGTCCAGCGAAGCCCAGCTGCGCCTGACCGGCGAACTGGCCCGGGCTTATCCGGACACCTTCATCCAGACCCACGTCTCGGAAAACAAGGACGAGTGCGACTGGGTGCGCCAGCTCTACCCGGACTCGCGCAGTTACCTGGGCGTGTACGAGGACTTCGGCCTGATGCGCCGGCGCGCCCTGTTCGGCCACTGCATCTGGCTCGACGACGAGGACTTCGCGCGCATGGCGGCAACCGGCTCGGCGGCGGCGATCTGCCCGACCTCCAACCTGTTCCTCGGCAGCGGCCTGTTCGACTTCGAAAAGGCCGACGGCGCGAAGGCACTGCTCTCGCTCGGGACCGACGTCGGGGCGGGGACCTCGTTCTCGATGCTGCAGACCATGAACGAAGCCTATAAAGTGGCGCGCCTGAAGGGCAGCTACCTGCCGGCGCTGCGCATGTTTTATCTCGCCACGCTGGGCGCGGCGCGCGCGATGGACCTGGAGGGCACGATCGGCAGCTTCGCCGTCGGCGCCGAGGCCGACTTCGTGGTGCTCGACCCGCAGGCGACGCCGCTGCTGGCGCGCCGCAGTGCCCACTGCGATTCGCTCGAGGAGCAGTTGTTTGCGCTGGCGCTGCTGGGGGATGACCGGGCGATCCGGGCGACGTATGCGATGGGGGCGAAGGTGCACGAGCGCGGGTGATGCGTTTGTGGGGCTGTTGCCTGATGCGTTGGCGGCCCTTTGCATCCGCGTGGGCTCGGGAGCCCACCCTACGGGAGACGTTCCGGGCTCGGCGCTTCGCTCCTCGTAGGTAAAGAACTGTTTTATCGAGGCGCCCGGCGCCGAACCCCCTGCGCCGACCGTAGGGTGGGCTCTCGAGCCCACGCGGATTCAACACACCACTAGCGCCACAGGCAACAGCCCCACCGTCTGAAGCCCATCCATTGCCAAGCCAGATTGAAGCGGTTAGAGTTTCGCGGTCCGTTTTCAATCCACCCATACGAAAGAACATCGATGCAGAAGAAACTGAGCTGCCTGCTCGTGGCGCTGGCCTTTGCCGCGCCCGTCGCCGCCAAGGAGCCGGGCACGGCGACCCGCCACGCCAACGAGGCGGCCACCGCCCGTCATTACGCCGCGCTGGTCGCGGGCGCCGAGCCGAAGCTGGCCGAGCTGACCATGTTCTTCACCCAGATGCCCAAGGGCGGCGACCTGCACCACCATTATTCGGGGTCGATCTACGCCGAGCAGTACGTCGACTTCCTCGACAAGCAGGGCGTGTGCGTCAACAAGCAGACCTACCGCATCGAGACCAACAAGGAAGTCGTCGCCGCCGAGCGCGCCAAGCCGGCCAAGGAGCGCAACTGCCTGTCGAGCGCCGAGGTCTATGCCGACGACCACACCTGGCGCGAGCTGGTGCAGCGCTGGTCGAACAAGGACTTCGACAACCACGGCGCAATCCAGCCGCCGCCTGACCGCCTGTTCTTCCAGACCTTCGGCTACTTCGGCCCGGTCTCGAACGCCAACTTCGCCGAAGGCCTGCAGGAGCTCAAAAAACGCGCGATCGCCGAGAACGTCAGCTACATCGAGACCATGTTCAAGATGGCGCCGGCCGTCAGCAACCCCGAGTTCGACGCGCGCGCCTGGCAGCTGGTGAACGACGATGCGGGCCTGAAGGTCGCGCTGAACAACTGGATGGAAACGCTGGCGCGCGACCCGGCCTTCAACAAGACCCTGGGCGATTTCGTCGCCAAGATCGACGAAGCCGCCGCCGGCATCGACGACGAGCGCTTCACCATGCGCTACCAGACCTATGTCCTGCGCCTCTTGAACCCGTCGCAGGTGTTTTCCTCGATGGTGGGCGCGTTCAAGGCGGCGGCCGCCGGCGGCAAGATCGTCGGCGTGAACATCGTCGGCCAGGAAAGCACCGCCGTCTCGATGCGCGACTACACGCTGCACATGAAGATGTTCGGCTTCCTGAAATCGATCTACCCGGACGTCAAGGTGGCGATGCACGCGGGCGAACTGGCACTGGGCGACGTGCCGCCGGAAGGCCTGAAGTTCCACATCGACCAGGCGCTGGTGGTGGCGAATGCCGACCGCATCGGCCATGGCATCGACCTGGCCCACGAGACCAACGCCGTCGGCATCATGCGCAAGATGCGCCAGGACGACGTGCCGGTCGAGATCAACCTGACCTCGAACGCCTTCATCAACGGCCTGAAGGGCGAGCACCACCCGATCACGCTGTACCGCAAGTATGGCGTGCCCTACGTGATCTCGACCGACGACGCCGGCGTCACCCGCCATACGCTCAGCAACGAATACGTGCTGTTCGCCAGCCGCTATAAGCCGGACTACGCGGAGATGAAGAAGACCTCGTACAACAGCATCCGCTACGCCTTCCTGCCGCCGGCGGAGAAGACGCGCCTGACGCGCCAGCTCGACGAACGCTTCGCGAAGTTCGAGGCCGAGGTGGCCGGACTGGCGAAGGATGTCGCGAAGAAACAACGAGCGAAAACGAAATAAGCTCAGTCGATCACGGCAGCCGAAGGCTGCCGTTTTTATCAGTGCACCGCCCGGTGCACTGTTTCGGGGTAAACAAAAGTTAGTGCAAAGCTAATGTTTGTGGCCTGGTTGCCACAGATTCCCAACGCCGCCCCTGCGATTCCTGAAAAAGTTTATCTAAATATTTCAGTAAAGAATGCCTTCCGTATAATCGCGCCTTGTGATTTTGCTCGGGGAAACCCCCGCGCGGCACGCCGAATGCACGTTTTTTTGGCGATTTAGTGCTTCCGCCTATAAATGGCGAACAAAAAACGTATTTGTCTGTTGGAAGTCACTCATGCATATTTGCTTGCGTTGCTAAATATGCTTGAAGTTTTTTCAAGGGCGATTGGTAACAGGGATGAAACATTTCATCTCTACAATCGCCCGGTCCCACGGAAGGCCGGCTGTGCCGCTGCGGTTCGCAGCAACCAGGGTTGCAGTACTTGTAAAGAGGGACGTCTTCGGGCGTCCAAATAACTATTAAGTCTATTTTGGGGTTTTTAACAATGATCACTCACAAACAGATCCGGCTGACCAAGCTGGCGCTGGCTTTGTCGATTGCGTTGTCGGCTGCGCCGACCTTCGCACAGAACACCACCTCCGCCATTGGCGGCCGCGTCGCTGGCGCGGACGGCAAGCCGGTGGCTGGTGCACAAGTGTCGATCCTTCATACCGAGTCGAACTCTGTCAGCAACGTCGCGACCGACGCTGAAGGCCGATACATCGCGCGCGGTCTGCGTGTGGGTGGTCCGTACACCATTATCATCACCAAGGACGGCGTCTCGGAAAAACGCGACAACGTCTTCATCCAGCTGGCCGAAACCGCGTCGATCGACGCGACCCTGGGCACCGGCATGCAGACCGTGACCGTTTCCGGTACGGCCAACCGCTCGGAGCGCTTCAACCGCACCACCATGGGCGCGGTCACCAGCATCGGCGCCACCGAACTGGCAACCCAGGCATCGATCCAGCGCAACCTGCAGGATTATGCCCGTGCCGATCCGCGCGTCTCGCAGAACGACAAGGAACGCGGCGAAATGTCCGTCGCCGGCCAGAACTCGCGCTACAACTCGATCACCGTCGATGGCGTCGCCATCAACGACACCTTCGGCCTGGAGTCGAACGGCAGCCCCACCGCGCGCCAGGCAATCTCGATCGAAGCGATCCAGTCGGTGCAGGTCAACGTCGCCAACTACGACGTGACCCAGAAAGGCTACACCGGCGCCAACATCAACGCCGTCACCAAGTCGGGCACCAACACCTGGAAGGGCGGCGCCTACTACGTGTGGCGTAACGACCGTTTCGTCGGCGAACGCTACAACAACGTCACCGATACCTACAGCGACGCGCCGAAGTTCAAGGAAACCACCAAGGGCCTGTGGGCCAGTGGCGCCCTGATCGAAGACAAGCTCTTCATCTACGCCCTGACCGAGAAATCGGAAAGCAGCCGCGCCAGCCCGGACTTCGGCATCATCGGCAGCAGCGCCGGCACCACCGTGCCGATCACCGCGTCGGCCGTCGAGCAGGCGCAGCAGATCGCCAAGGACAAATGGGGCATGGACATCGGCGGCCTGAACGTGCCGGCCGGCTCGAAGATGACCTCGGAAGAGAAGCTGCTGAAAGTCGACTGGAACATCAGCGATAACCACCGCGCCAACTTCCGCTACGGCAAGACGACCCAGTCGGAACCGGTCTTCCCGTCGTACGCCCGGGACAGCGTGAGCCTGGACTCGATGTTCTACAGCAACGAGAAGAGCATCGAAACCGGCGTCGCCCAGGTCTTCTCGGACTGGACCCCGACCCTGTCGACCGAATTCCGCGTCTCGTCGCGCGACTACGATTCGGTGCCGAAGAACAGCACCCGCCTGCCGTCGATCCGCCTGCAGTTCAGCGGCGCGCTGCCTGCCGGCACCCCGGCCGGTACCCAGAACGGTTCGCGTGACCTGAACTTCGGTACCGAATACGCACGCCAGCTGAACGTCCTCGGCACCAAGACCATGGACTACTACGGCGCGGCCAACTGGGTCGTGGGCGACCACGAGATCAAGGGTGGCTTCGACTACAGCACCAACGAGATCTACAACGCCTACCTGCAGAACGTCTTCGGTAGCTACACCTTCGCCTGCGACGACACCCTGAACGCCGGCATCTGCAAGAACGGCAGCGCAGCGGCGATCGAAGCGGCGGTGCTGAACAACTTCCGTAACGGTAACCCGACTTCGTACTCCGTGCAGATTCCTGCACCGGGCAAGTCGCTGAGCGACGGCATCTCGTCGTTCACGATGAAGAACACCGGCCTGTTCCTGCAAGACACCTGGACCGCGACCAAGAACCTGACCCTGACCTACGGCGTTCGCGTGGACGAAACCGGCGTCGGCAGCAAGCCGCTGGCCAACACCGCCGTGGCAGCACCTGTCATCGCCGGTAACTACGCCACCGGCCGCGGCCAGACCGGCGGCTTCGGCTACGACAACACCGTCACCCCTGACGGCAAGAAGCTGTGGCAGCCGCGCGTGGGCTTCAACTACAAGTTCGACAGCGCACGTTCGATGCAGATCCGCGGTGGCGCCGGCCTGTTCCAGGGCGCCGCGGCATCGGTGTGGATGTCGAACCCGTTCTCGAACCCGGGCGTCGCCACCAACACGGTCACCTGCGCTTCGAATGCGACCCGTTGCCCAGCCACCGGCTTCTTCAACCCGGATCCGGACAACCAGCCGACCAACATTCCAGGCAGCACGCCGCTGGCCAACGTCGACATCCTCGACCCGGGCCTGCGCCAGCCGTCGATCTGGAAAGCCAACCTGGCGTTCGACACCGAACTGCCATGGTACGGCATGGTCTTTGGTGCTGAGCTCTTGTACACCAACAACAAGGACAGCATCTATTACGAGCACCTGAACCTGGGCGCCTCGACCGGCACCGCGGGTACCGACGGCCGCCAGCTGTACTGGAACCCGGCAGCCATGACGACCACCTGCTACGCTGCGAATGCGGCCGGTACGTCGCTGAACACCACCAGCGGCTGCACCCAAGCCAAATACCTGCGTAACCGTTCCTACGGTAACGTGTTGGTGGCGAAGAATACCGGCGAAGGCGACGGCAAGCTGATCACCATGTCGCTGTCGCGTCCGCTGACCAAGGGCTTCGGCTGGTCGGTGGCCTACACCCACACGAAAGCGACGGAAGTCTCGCCGCTGTCGTCGTCGGTCGCCAATTCGAACTTCAATGCACGTTCGGTGTTCAACCCGAACGAAGAAGTCGCATCGAACGCGAACACCATGGCAAAGCACCGCCTGAACGCCCTGGCCAACTTCCAGAAGAAGTTCTTCGGTTCGTACAACACCCGTCTCGGCGTGTTCTACGAAGCACGTTCGGGCAAGCCATACAGCTGGACCTACAAGAACGACCTGAACGGCGACGGTGTCTCGGGCAACGACCTGATGTACATCCCGAAAGCCTTCGGTTCGGGTGAAGTGGTCTTCCTGGGCGATACCGAAACCAACCACAGCAACGAGCAGCGTTTCTGGGACATCGTCAACGGCAACAAGGCCCTGCGTGACGCAGCCGGCGGTGTCGTAGGCCGTAACAAGAGCTTCTCGGACTGGACCAACGTGGTCGACATGCGCATCAGCCAGGAAATCCCGGGCATCTTCAAGCGCAACAAGGCCGTGTTCACCCTGGACTTCTTCAACGTCGGCAACCTGCTGAACAAGAAGTGGGGCCACACCCAGGAGCCATCGTTCGCGCCGGGCGGCGGCACCACCCGCGGCTTCGTGGACTATGCTGGTATGCAAGACGGCAAGTACGTCTACTTCGTCCGCAACAAGGCAGACGACCTGACCGTCAAGCAGTCGAAGAACGAATCGCAGTGGGCGATCCAGGCAACCGTCAAGTACGAATTCTAAGTTCCTGAATTTGTCCTGATGCTTGAAACGGCCGGTGGCAACACCGGCCGTTTTTTCGTTTACATGAATGGGTAAGCAGTAGGCAAGGGCGCTTGTAAGGATGGCCTCATGCTGGCCTACGTGCAATAATTCGGCTCGCCCGCGAGGGCCCGTCTTCATCAACAAAGGTATGCCATGATCGTTTCCCCGCGCGCCCGCGCCGTTCTTTCCACCCTGGCGCTGGCCCTGGCCGCGGCTGGCTGCGCTACCGCGCCGCCGGCGCCGGTCACGCTCAACCTGGTCGCGATCAACGACTTCCACGGCAACCTCGAGCCGAGCAAGTACACCTATACCGACGCCGCCACCGGCAAGAGCGAAACCCTGCGCGCCGGCGGCATCGAAGCCTTGAGCGGCGCGCTGGCCGCCTGGCGCCGGGAAGACAAGGACCTGCTGTTCATCGGCGCCGGCGACCTGATCGGCGCCAGCCCGGCGCTGTCCTCGATGTGGGCCGACGAGCCGAGCATCGAGGCGATGAACCTGATGGGCCTGCAGATGAGCTCGGTGGGCAACCACGAATTCGACCAGGGCCGCAAGGAACTGCTGCGCCAGCAGAACGGCGGCTGCGATTCGCCGCGTCCCAAGAAAGCCTGCAAGCTGGCGCCGGACTTCAAGGGCGCGCGCTTCACCTATCTCGCCGCCAACGTCCTCGACAAGGCCACCGGCAAACCCTTCATGCCGGCCTACCGCATCGAGACCGTGAAGGGCATCAAGGTCGGCGTGGTCGGCGTGGTGCTGCAGGATACCGCTTCGGTCGCGGTCAGCTCGGCCATCGCCGGGCTCGACTTCATCGGCGAGGCCGAGGCCATCAACCGCACCCTGCCGCAGATGCGCGCCGACGGCGCCCAGGTGATCGTCGCCCTGGTGCACGAGGGCGGCCGCACCGACGAGTCTCCCCAGCAGCCGGCCTGCAAAGGGCTGACCGGCGCCGTGGTCGACATCGTGAAGCAGCTCGATCCGGCGATCCGCCTGGTCATTACCGGCCACTCGCACCAGGGCTACCTGTGCCAGGTCGATGGCCGCGTCGTCACCCAGGCCGATGCCGCCGGCCACCTGCTGTCGCGCATCGCCCTGACGGTCGATCCGGCCAGCGGCGCACTGGCCAACATCGACGTGAAAAACGTCGTCATGGACCCGGCCAAGTTCCCGGCCGACCCGAAAGTGGCGGCTTACCTCGCCGGCGTCAAGGAGCGCAGCCGCGCGGCGCTGGCACGGCCGCTGGGCAAGCTCGGCGTCGCCACTGTCGCAAGGAAAAGCAGCGAGTCCGGCGAATCGCCGCTCGGCAACCTGATCGCCGATGCGATCGTGGCTGCGACCCGCGACCAGGGCGTGCAGATCGGCTTCATGAACACCGGCGGCATCCGCAAGGACCTGGACACGGGGGAGGGCATGGTGGCCACCTTCGGCCATGCCCAGGCCGTGCTCCCCTTCGGTAACACGCTGGTCGTGATGGACCTGACCGGCGCCCAGCTGCGCCGCCTGCTGGAACAGCAGTGGGACCGCCCGGCCGCATCCGGCTCGACCATCCTGCAAATCTCGCAAGCGCTGTCCTACCAGTGGGACGAAAAGCGCCCGGTCGGCAGCCGCCTGGTGCCAGGCAGCCTGAAGTTCAACGGCGTGCCGGTCGACGACGGCAAGACCTACCGCGTGGTCGCGAACAACTTCCTGGCCGAAGGCGGCGACAATATTCCGGAATTCGCCAAGGGCACCAACCGTGTCGATACCCAGCTGGTCGACCTGGACGCGCTGAGCGACTTCATTGCGAAGCATCCGGGCGCCGGCGCGCCGCAGGCCGGCATGGTCTCCTCGACCCGCATCGAGAAGGTGCGCTAAGCCGCCATTACAGGAGCCGCACATGGACAAGAATTCGATCGTCATCCTCGCCGCCTGCGCATTGGCCGTGATCGGCATCACCGTGGTCAAGCGCCTGATGCTGAAGTCGTCCCGGCCTGCCGGGCAGCGCTTCCTGCTGCTGGGAGCGCTGGCAGCCGGCATCATGGCCGTCATGTCGCTGCTGCTGTCGCAGCTCCAGTAAGGCAGCCGGCACCGAAACAAGAAGCAACAACCAAGGAACCATCATGAAAAAACTAGCTTGTGTACTCGCGCTGACGAGCGCCTTCGTTTCGGTCGACGCGGCCGCCTGGGGCGGCGACGGCCACCGCGCGGTGGGCGCCATCGCCGATCGCCTGCTGAAAGGCAGCAACGCCGAGAAGCAGATCGCCGCGCTGCTGCAACCGGGCGAATCGCTGCAGTCGATCGCCAGCTGGCCGGACTGCGTGAAGGGAACCTGGTGTGGCCCGCAGACGCCGGAAATGGTCGACTACACCACCGCCAACCCGAAGCACGACGAGTACCACTACACCAACGTGCCGTTCCAGCTCGAGCACTACCATGAGCACGGCGTCGGCACCAGCGAGCACGACATCGTGCAGACCCTGAAGCAGGCCATCGCCGTCCTGCAGGGCAACACCGACCCGGCCATGAACCCGCACAAGTTCACCAAGCGCCAGGCCCTGATCCTCCTGACCCACATGGTCGGCGACATCCACCAGCCGCTGCACGTCGGCGCGGCTTTCGTCAGCAAGGACGGCAAGTTCGTGGTGCCGAAGACCAAGGTCGAGGTCGACGAGACCGCGATCTTCGCTTCGCGCGGCGGCAACAACCTGCTGCTCGACGAGGAAAAGCTGGCCCAGCTGAGCGCCAACCTGATCCCGCCGGGCGATCCGAAGCCGATCAAGGAAGGCGTGCCGAAGGCGTTGACGAAACCCTTCCACTCCTACTGGGACAGCACCACGGTCGACTACGCCTTCCGCCGCATCCGCACCAAGACCCCGGACCAGTTCGCCGAGACCGTGATCGCCTCGAACCCGAACATCAAGCCGAACACCGGCGAACCGGTAACCTGGCCCTACCAGTGGGCCGACGACAGCCTGGTCGGCGCCAAGGTCGCGCACGAGGGCGTCACGCCGGGCAAGCTGGTGCCGCAGGTGAGCAAGAAGGGCGAGACCTACTACACCTTCACGCTGGAAGTGCCGCAGAACTACCCGGTGCCGAGCTCGCAGCTGGCCAAGGAACAGCTGATCAAGGGCGGCTACAAGCTGGCCGAGGTGCTGAAGGCGATCTACGGCTAAGCGCAGGCCGATGAACGGGAAGAGGCCGCAGCCGTGCTGCGGCCTTTTTTCATGAAACGTAGGGTGGACGGCTACACCCGGCAGGCGGCAGCCACGCGGCCGATGCGCCGCCCACGCGTTCAACGCACGGATGCGCCACCGCGGCATTGCACGGCGCCGGTTGAACGCGTGGGCGGCGCCTTTTCCTCGGCCCTCCACACGCTTGGGTGCAGCCGCCCACCCTACGGGTGCCGCTGCTAAAATTGCAAGATCGCGCGCCGCGCTTTCTCCCACTTTTCCCATGAAAAAAATCTTGCCCGTCATTGCCGGCCTCGCCTGCCTGCTGAGCGCTCCGGCGCGCGCCGAGTCGCCGGTCGAGCCGGTCGAACCGCGCGGCCGTCCCTTGTGGGAACTGGGCATCGGCGCCGGCCTCGTCAGCACGCCGGCCTATCCCGGCGCCGAGGACCGCGAGACGCGGCTGCTCGCGATTCCCACGATTTTCTACCGCGGCAAGATCCTGCGCGCCGACCAGTCCGGCATCGGCGCGCGCCTGTTCCGCAGCGATGCGGCCGAATTCGACGTCGGCCTGGCCGCCTCGCTGCCGGCCCGTTCCGACGACGTGGCAGCGCGCGCCGGCATGCCCGACCTCGGCGCCCTGGGCGAGTTCGGCCCGCGCCTGAAGCTGCGCCTGGCCCGGCTCGACGCCTGGCGCGTGTTGCGCGCCGAGTTGCCGCTGCGCGCCGTGTTCGAGGTGCGCAGCGGCGTGCGCCACCAGGGCTATACCTTCGAGCCGCGCCTGGTCTACGAACAGCGCACGCCGGACGGCAAATGGCTGTTCGACGCCCAGCTGGCGGCGGTCGTCGGCGACGGCAAGATCAACCGCTATTTCTACGAGGTGGCGCCGCGATACGCGACCAGCGAGCGCCCGGCCTATGCCGCCCGTTCCGGGCTGATCCTGGTGCGCGCCGGCCTGTTCGCGGCGCGCCAGGTGAATCCCGACCTGCGCGTCTTCGGCTTCGTGCGCGCCGAAAACTATGGCGTCGGCGCGAACGACGACAGCCCGCTGCTGCGGCGTAACAACGGCGTGTCCGCCGGCGTCGGGGTGTCGTGGATGCTGTGGCGCTCGAAGACCCTGGCGCGCGACTGAGAGCGCCTGCCAAACCCTCCAGGGCTGCGTTGCATCGTCTCGCCGTACGCTCGTACTGTCTTCGCCGATGCGCCTTGCCCTGAAGGCTTTGTCAGGCGCTCTGGCAGCGCCGCGCCCCAGCGGCATGAGCACTTAAACAGAAACAATTGTCCCGTCACAAGTCGTAGCCGCGCGTGCGCGGAAGAATGAGCTGTTCGCACTCCCACAAAGGAAACGAGATGCTCATTCGACATGCATGCCTGTGCCTTGCCGGCACCTTGCTCACGCTGTCCGCGCTGGCCGGCGCGGTCAATCCTTATGCCGACCACAACGGCAAGCTGCCGGCTCCGGGCGAATACAACGGTCCGCTGTTCCGGCTCAGCTACAACTACCCGTCCGGACTGTCGGCGCCCCATATGGGCTGGCGCACGGCGATCGGCAGCGGGCCGATCACGACCGCGAATGCCGCCGCCTACGTCCAGGCGCTGAAGGACGTCGTCGCGCGCGACATGCACACGCTGCTGGTCGACTACGAGGAATGGAACGCGGCGCGCCGCGGCTGGTACAACGACCCCTGGCTGGGCGCACAGCGCGAGGCGATCCACGGCATGCTGGTCGGGATCGAGAAGGTCGACAACAGCCTGTTCCCGAAAAGCGGCCTGACGAAACCGTTTACGACCTACGTCATCACCTATTACAACCGCACGGCGGCCCAGACCATCGGCAGGATCTGGGGCCGCGACCCGAAGGCGCCGGTGCTGGCGGGCGGCGCTACCCAGTACGCCGAGGGCGCGATCACCGTCAAGCTGGCCTTCACCACGGCCGATGGCGCGACCTGGCCCGCGATGGAGGGCGCGCTGGCCTGGCCGATGATGATGACGGCGAACGCCACCACCGGCCACTTCGACCGCCCGACACTGGAGAAGGGCTACCTGATGCAGGTCGATATCGTGGTCAAGGACAGCCAGTCGGCGCCGCAGACCGGCTGGGTATTCGCGACCCTGGTCTACGACCGCGACACGCGCCGCGGCAGCCAGGGCATCTGGGACCAGATGGTGCCGCTCGGCGCGCAATGGGGTAACGATCCGCAGGTGAACAGCGCGGCCACGCCCGGCGCGCCCTTGCAGGAGACCTGGGTCAATCCGAACGCGCCCCTGTACGCGCTTGAAACCCTGGGATGGGGTGGGCGCCTGTCGGGGCCGAACGACCACGCCCTGAACGACATCTCGGTGGCGGGCGAGGGCGGGCGGGTTTTGACGCGCAATGCCGCCAATTCGTCCTGCCTGAGCTGCCACGGCGCCTCGCAGTGGAACGCGGCTAACCCGAAGCAGGGGATGGCCTCGTTCATGATGCCGCTGGTGCCGCCCGCGCCGGGGGCGGCACCGAATGCCGGCGCGCCCTACATGAATTCGCCGGCGCCGGGGTCGAGCGAATGGCTGCGCTGGTTCCAGAACCGCCCTGGCGACGTGCCGATGGATGCCGGCAGCATCGCCGGCGACTACGACCTGGCGCTCACTTTCCGCGTGCTGCCGGCCTGGCACGAGGCGATGACGGGCAAGGCGCATGCGCTGCGCAAGCTCGATGCGGCGGGGAATGCGGCGAAGGGAACGGCCGGGCCTTAGGCAGGCACGAAAAAAGCCCCGGGCGATGCCGGGGCGCTTGTTTCGTGGCCTGCCGAAGGCGCACTGTATTTCTACACTTGATTACTGCACTTCGTATGCGCCGATGTCGATCGCGCCGCCCAGGGTCGAACGCGATGCGTAGGACGCGGTGTGCTTGTAGCTTGCGGTGGCTTTCAGCGACAGGCCGCCGTCCGAGCTGCCCGGGTTCGAGCCGGCATTGACGATCTGGGTGCCGGAGGCCGGACGCAGGTCGTAGGCTGCCTTGTTGACGAAGTCGCCCGAGACCGAACGGTAGTTGGTCTGCTGCACCGCCGAAGCCTGGCCGGTGACCGTGCCGCCGCCGCTGAAGATGTTGTTGATCAGCTTGGCCGGGGTCGCCGCATTGCGGATCGTGACGAAGGTGCCGCGCGAGCTTTCGTCGTTCACGAAGGTATTGTTGATCACGTACAGGTCGGTCTTGCGGTCGCCCACGCCTTCTTCGCCGTAGGACACCATGGCCGGGTTGTTGTTCGAGGCCGGCTGCATGATCACGTTGCCGATGATGTAGGTGGTGCCGCCGTTCGGCACGTTGATCTCGTAGCTCGGCTTGCCGGCCGCGGTGCTGCCGGTCTCGCCCGAGCGCAGGCTCGAGAAGCGGTTGTAGGCGATCATGTTGTACAGGGCGCGCGACTTCAGGTTGTGGCCGACGTTGGCGTCGTGCGAGAAGTTGTAGCGGAAGTAGAGCTTGGCGACCTTGCCGATGTAGAGGTTGTGGCTGTAGCCGTCGCCGTAGCCGTTGCGGCCGAACTCGGTGTATTCGATGGTCACGGTGCTGGCGGTATTGGCGCCACTGAGGATGCCGTTCTCGTTATCGTGCAGGAAGCTATTGCGCAGCGTGAAGTCGGTGCCTTCGAGGCGCAGGGCGGCGCCGTTCTTGTCGGCCACCTTGGCGCCGAACATCTCGACGTTGTCGATGGTGATGTCGTTACCGCGCACGACCCAGATTCCCTTGCCGCCGTAGCTTTTGCCGGCAGCGTTGATCTGCGGGCGGCCGTTGACGCCGCGGATGGTCAGCTTGCTGGCGCTGATGGCGCAGACGTCGCCGCTATAGGTGGCGGCCTGGATTTCGATGAGGTCGCCGGTCTTGGCAGCGGCGAACGCCTTGCACGGCGTTGCATAGGTCTTGCCTGCACCGACGCTGAGGGTGGCGGCCGCGGCGGGGGCTACAAAGGCAGCGCCCAGGACCATTGCGGAAGCGGCGAAAGCGATACGGCGGGTGGCGCTGAAACGGGTCGGTTGCATGGTATTCCTCGTGAAGGGCGCTGCGAGCAGGGCGTCGGTGAGATTCAGAAAACGCAGAATACGGCGAGGAATTAATTCCGTGTGGATACATTTTGTGTCGAGAAGACCATACTGCAGAGCTCCAGAAGACACATTCTCATAGGAAAAATCGTGCTTTGAAGCATGAAAATTCGCGACGAAAAAATTTTCAGCAACGTCGCGCCAACGCCACATCCTGCGTTGACTTTTTGCGACAGTAAGTCATATATGATGTAGGGTCGGCAAGACTTTTTTTCCACACAGAAAATTTTGGAAAATAAAAAAAGCCGGAAAACCGCCTTGGCAGCGGCTTTCCGGCCTGTTTGGCAACGCCGCAGCGTTTACCGGCGGGGTGTAGCCCCGCTTAGCGCGACTTCACGAACGGCTTGCCGATCGCCTTCGGCGCCACCGACTTGGCCATCAGGCCGGCCAGCACGACCACGGTGACGACGTACGGGATCATCTGGATCAGCGAACCCGGGATGCGGCCCACCACCGGCAGGTCGACGCCTTCGATCTGGATCTGCACCGCCGAGAAGAAGCCGAACATCAGGCAACCGAGCACGGTCTGCAGCGGACGCCAGTTGCCGAACACCAGCGCGGTCAGCGCCAGGTAGCCGGCGCCGGCCGACATGTCGCGCAGGAAGAAGCCGCTCTGGACGATCGACAGGTAGGCGCCCGAGAACGAGCACAGCACGCCGGCAACCAGCATCGCCAGGTAGCGGGTGCGCTCGACCGAGACGCCGGCGGCGTCGGCCGCGTGCGGGTTCTCGCCGCAGGCGCGCAGGCGCAAACCGAAGCGGCTGTGGTAGACCACCCAGTGCACCACCGGCAGCAGCAGGAAGGCGAGGTAGACCAGCGGCGAGTGGCCGCCGATCAGGCTGTTCCAGATCCAGCCCAGCACCGGGATGCCGGCCACCGCTTCGGCGCCCGGCAGGGTCACGCTGGACAGGCGCGCCGCGCCGAGGTCCGGCGTGCGGCCGCCCTGCTGGAAGATGTACTGGGCGACCACGAAGGTCAGGCCGCTCATGGCGATGTTGATCGCGATGCCGGCCACCAGCTGGTTGCCCTTCTGGGTGATCGACACGAACGCCTGCACCATCGCCAGCGCCACCGAGACGGCGATGCCGGCGGCGATGCCCAGCCACGGGTTCTGGGTCGTGTAGCCGACCGCGGCGGACACGAAGGCCGAGGCGAGGATCTTGCCCTCGAGGCCGATGTCGACGACGCCGCTGCGTTCGGCGAACAGGCCGGCCAGCGCGGCGAACATCAGCACCGGCGCGTTGCGGATCGTCGAGACGACGATATTGGCGATATCAAAGCCTTCCATGATTAACCCTTGTTGCGTGTTGCGTTGATCAGTTTCAGGAGCGCCGGACCGTACAGGTTTTCCATCGCGCCGCAGAACAGGATGATCAGGCCCTGGATGAAGACGAAGGTCTCGACCGGGATGTTCGGTTTTTCCAGCGACAGGTCGAAACCGCCCTGGATCAGCGCGCCGAACAGCACCGAGGACAGGAAGATGCCGACCGGGTGCTGGCGCCCCATCAGGGCGATGGCGATGCCGACGAAACCGGCGCCGGCCGGGAAGTTCAGGCTCAGGTAATGGGTCGAGCCCATGATCGAATTGACCGAGGCCAGGCCCGCCAGGGCGCCCGAGATCAGCATCGCGACGATGATCATGCGGCTGATGCGCACGCCGGCATAATGGGCCGCGTGCTGGTTCAGGCCGGTGGCGCGCAGCTGGTAGCCCCAGGTCGAGCGCGAGACCATGACGCCGTAGATCACCAGGGCGACGATCGCGATCGGGAAGCCGATGTTCAGCGGGGTATCGCCGAAGAAGGGGAACCAGGTGTTCAGGGTCGGCAGCATGGCCGAGTCGGCGAACACGCGGCTGGCGGGATTCTGCTCGCCCTCGGGAATCATGTACTTCACGATGATGAAGTTCATCAGGCTGGCGGCGATGAAGTTGAACATGATGGTCGTGACCACCACGTGGCTGCCGCGCTTGGCCTGCAGGTAGCCGGGCAGGAAGGCCCACAGCGCGCCGAACACGGCGGCCCCGATCATCGCGAGCGGGATCAGGAGCCAGGGCGAGAGGGTGGCGTCGAACGCCAGCACGGCCAGGGTCAGGCCCAGGCCGCCGAGGTACATCTGGCCTTCGGCGCCGATGTTGAACAGGCCGGCCTTCATCGCGATCGATACCGCCAGGCCGGTGAAAATGAAGGTGCTGGCGTAGAACAGCGTGTAGGCCAGGCCTTCCGGATTGACGATGGCCGAGTCGATCAGGATCTTCATCGATTCGACCGGGCTTTCGCCCAGCAGGTGGATCACCAGCGCCGCGACCAGCAGGGCCGACAGCAGGTTCAGGACCGGCAGGACGACGCCCGTGGCCCAACGTGGAAGTTCGCTTGTTTTCATGATTTGTGCATCCCGCCCATCAGCAGGCCGATGCGGGTGGTATCGAATTCGTCAATGTTCAGTTCGCCGGTGATGCGTCCGCCCGAGACCACCACGATGCGGTCGGCCAGGGCGCGCACTTCCTCGAGTTCGGTCGAGACCAGCAGGATCGCCACGCCTTCGTCGCGCAGGCGCAGCAGCTGGGTGTGGATCGATTCGATGGTGCCGATGTCGACGCCGCGGGTCGGCTGGCCGACCAGCATCAGTTTCGGTTGCGCCGAGACTTCGCGCGCGATCACGACCTTCTGCTGGTTGCCGCCCGAGAGCAGGCCGATGCGCAGGTCCGGATTGTTCGGGCGCACGTCGAAGGCTTGCAGCAGGTGGGCGCAGCGCTTGGCGATGGCGTCGAAGTCGAACAGGCCCCAGCGGTTCCGGACCCGGTCTTCATAGCCGAAGACGGTGTTCTGCACCACCGAGAAATCCTTGATCACGCCGTCGCGCAGGCGGTCTTCCGGCACATGGCCGATGCCGAGCTTGCGGAAGGTGGCGGGCAGGCCGTCGGCGTTGGCGCGGCCACCGTAGGGCAGGGCCTTGCCGTCGAGTTCGACCGTGCCGGAGGTCGGCAGGCGCATGCCGGCCAGGATTTCCATCAGTTCGCTCTGGCCATTGCCCGACACGCCGGCGATGGCGACGATCTCGCCCGCACGGACCGTGAGGTCGATGTCGGCCAGCAGTTGCACCTTGTTGGCGTCCTGCAGCTGCAGGTTCGATACCTTCAGCACCGGCGCGCCCGGATTGAAGGGCTTGCGCGGCAAATTGCCCTCGATCGGACGGCCGACCATCATGTTGGCCAGCTGCTCCTTCGAGGTGTCGCGGGTGGCCACGGCGCCCGACACGCGGCCGGCGCGCATCACCGTCACCTGGTCGGTGATGTCCATGATCTCCTGCAGCTTGTGGGTGATCAGGATGATGGTCTTGCCCTGTTCCTTGAACAGCCGCAGGATGTCGAACAGGGAAGCGATTTCCTGGGCGGTCAGCACTGCGGTGGGTTCATCCAGGATCAGGATGTTGGCGCTGCGGTAGATCTGTTTCAGGATCTCGACGCGCTGCTGGGCGCCGACCGAGAGGTCGTGGATGGTCGCCAGCGGATCGACCTCGAGGCGGTAGGTGGCGCAGATCTCGCGCAGCCTGGCCTCGACCTGGGCACGGTTCTTGTTCAGCTTGAAGCCGCCTTCGTTACCCAGCATCACGTTGTCGAGCACGGTCATGTTCTCGACCAGCATGAAGTGCTGGTGGACCATGCCGATCCCGAGGTCGATGGCTTCCTGGCTGGTGCGGATGTTGCGCTCCTGGCCGTCGATCAGGAGCTGGCCACTGTCGGCGTGGTAGTAGCCGTACAGGATGCTCATCAAGGTGGATTTGCCGGCGCCGTTCTCCCCGATGACGCCATGGATCGAGCCCTTGGCGATCGTGAAGCTGACGTCAGCGTTCGCTTGCACCGGCCCGAAGGCCTTGCTTATGTTGCGAAATTCTACGGCTGGCTGCATAGCGATCAGTAGTAAAAATGTGAATGCTTGAGAAGGGCAATGTATCGATTACATGAATACATTTAAAAGCGCGCCGGGCCGGAAAACCGGCGCGGCGCGCTCTTGAAGAAAATAAAAAATCAGACCGGGCAGCTGCTGCCGGCGCGGTAGTCGATGACCTTGATCTTGCCGTTGATGATGTCGGCCTTCACGCCATTGACGCGCTTTTCGATTTCCGGGGTGACGACCTTGCGGTTGTCCTTGTCCAGCACCCAGTCGACGCCGCCTTCCTTCAGGCCCTTGTAGGTGACGCCGCCCTTCCAGGTGCCGTTCTTGACCTGCATGAACGAGTCGTAGATCGCGACGTCGACGCGCTTGACCATCGAGGTCAGCATGTTGCCCGGGTGGAGGTAGTTCTGGTTCGAGTCGACGCCGATGGCCAGCTTGCCTTTTTCCTTGGCCATCTGCAGCGCGCCCATGCCCGAGCCGCCGGCGACGGCGAACACGACGTCGGCGCCGCGGTCGAATTGCTGGCGCGCCAGCTCGCCGCCCTTGGCCGGGTCGTTCCAGGCCGCGGCGGTGGTGCCCACCATGTTCGACATGATCTCGATCTTCGGCTGCTGGGCCTTGGCGCCCTGGTTGTAGCCGCAGGAGAAGGCGCGGATCAGCGGGATGTCCATGCCGCCGACGAAGCCGATCTTCTTCGACTTCGAGGCCATGGCGGCGGCGACGCCGACCAGGTAGGAGCCTTCCTGCTCCTTGAACATGATCGAGTTGACGTTCGCACCCGGCGCGATCGAGTCGATCAGGACGAATTTGACTTTCGGGAATTCCTTGGCGACCTTGGCCACGGCCTGGGTCTGGGAGAAGCCGACCGCGGCGATCATGTCGAGCTTCTTGCGCGCGAGGCCGCGCATCACCTGCTCGGCCTGGGTATCGCTGTTGGCCTGGACTTCGATGTAGGGAATATTCGTCTCTTTCTTGAAGCGCTCGGCGCCTTCGAAAGCGGATTGGTTGAACGACTTGTCGAACTTGCCGCCGGCATCGTAGACGATGCCCAGTTTCGGATTGGCTGCGCTTGCCGTGCCGGCGATGCACAGTGCTGCAATCGTCACGCTGAGTTGCTTGAATTTCATGAAAATGGCTCCTGGAATATCGATATTGTACCCGGCGCAACGGCTGCGTTGGGAGGGGCGGCCCACAGGCTCGGCATCGGTGTTATCAATAAACACGCGCATTGCCTGTGCAGGGCACAGTGCAATGTGCGTTTCGCACCCGCTTCGATGCCGTGCGGATTGTGTCAGCCCGCGAGCTTTCATGGGGTGTCGATTTGTAACGCGACCTTTCCTGCCGTCTTTTGCATGCGCGGATGTCGCGGTATCGCAACAGTCAGGGAGGGACAGGCCGGCCATGCGCTGCGTGGCGCCGGGTAGCGGAGACCGTCGCAGCTCAACCTGTCAAATATGCATCAGCCCATGGATGCATGACAAATACGATTTTACTTGGCAATTTATTCGAGGGAAATATAAATGCCGACAACATTCGGCATTTTTTTCCATCAAGCCACAGTTTCGATGATCTGCGGGGCCGCCAAGGGCTGGCTGAAGCGCTCGCCCAGGAAACCGGCGATGCGCGCCTGGGTCGCTTCGAGGTAGGGGATGTTCAGGTGGTCGGAGCCCGGCACGACGTCGTCGGCGATCAGGTTGGCCAGCTTCTCGCACAGCTGGTCGGTATGCGAGTGGGGCACGATGTCGTCGCTCTCGGCGCGCAGGACATAGGTCGGCACCTTCAGCGACGGCGCATGCTTGATCGACTCGAAGCGGTGGCGCAGCATGTACTCGATCGGCATCGCGCGGAACTTGCGCTTGGCAATCGCCAGGATCGAATCGTAGGGCGTGATCAGGACCACCGAGTGCGCGGCGCGTTCCTTGGCCACCTGCACCGCGACGCCCGAGCCCAGGCTGCGGCCGACCACGGCGATGCGCCGTGCATCGACCTGACCCAGCGCGGCGAGCCAGTCGAACAGGGTGCAGCCGTCGTCGATCATGTGGATTTCGGCCGGGTCGCCGTGCGAATTGCCGTAGCCGCGGTAGTTCATCGCCAGCACGGTCATGTTCGGGAACAGGTTGCCGGCGTCGCGCACGACCCAGGACACTTCTTCGGAACGGCCGCCGAAGTACAGCACGGCCGGACGGGGACCGGGCACGCGCGGCGTCATCAGCCAGCCGCACAGGCGGGTACCGTCGCGCGCGCGCAGGACGATCGGGCGGGTGCGGTGGCCGGCGCTACGCGGGCTGGTCACTTCGGGAACGATGGTCGGGTTGAACACCAGCCGGCGCTGGTTCGCCGCCACCGCGGCGGTCAGCCCCAGCCACAACACGCTGGCGAAACCCGCCATCCCTGCCGCCATTTTTTTCGAAGTGTTCATGGAGGCAGTTTATCTCGGCCGTGCGCAGACTTCTGTGCGCCATGTCGCAATGCATTGCAGCATATGGCCGAGTTGGCGGCGCAGTATGTTCTGCGCAACAGCGGTGGCCGGATGAGGAGGGAGGTACTCGCCCTGCCCGCGCAGCACCAGGTGGCTAACGCGGCACCAGGCGCAGGACCATGTTTTGCGAAGTCGCCGCCAGGCTGCCTGCGGCCAGCACCGTGATACCGCGTGGCATGTTCAGGCTGCCAGGCAAGGGCCCCAGCACGACGTTCTGCGTGCCGGCCACGCCGACGACGGTGTGGACTTCGCCCGAGCTGCCGACGCGGCGGATGGTGCCGTTGCCGGTATCGGCCACGAACAGGTTGCCGGCGCCGTCGATCGCCAGCGCCGCCTGGCGGCAGAAGCGGGCGTTCGTGCCGCGGCCGTCGGCGCTGCCGCATTGCCCGGCCGCGCCGGCGATGGTGCGCACGTCGCCGGCGGGCGAGATGGCGCGGATGGTCGAGTTGGCGGTGTCGGCCACGTACAGGGTGCCGTCGTGGTCGACCCGGATGTCCTGCGGTTCGCAGAAGCGCGCCTGGGCGCCGCGGCCGTCCGCGCTGCCGCAGGCGCCGGCCACGCCGGCGATGGTGGTGACGTTGTTGGCGCGGTCGATGCGGCGGATCGTGTGGTTCATGGTGTCGGCGACATACAGGTTGCCGTTGCGGTCGAGCGTGATGCCCTGCGGCTTGCAGAAGCGCGCGTTGCCGGCGTTGCCGTCGACGCTGCCGCATTCGCCGGCGCGGCCGGCGAGGGTGGTGACGGCGCCGCCGGCGCTCACTTCCCGGATCGTCGAGTTGCCGGTGTCGGTCACGTACAGGTTGTTGTCGATGTCGACTTCGAGCCGGGTCGGCTCGTTGAAGCGGGCGGCGCTCCCGGCGCCATCTGCGCTGCCGGGCGTTCCGGCGCTGCCGGCCAGGGTCACGGCCACGCCCTGCTGCGACACCTTGCGGATGGTGGCGCCGCCCCGTTCCGCCACGTACAAATTACCGTCGGGCCCGAGCACGATGCCTTCGGGCGCGTCGAAACGGGCGGCGGAGCCGGCGCCGTCGAGCGAGCCGGCGCAGGTCGGACACAGGCCGCCGGCGATCAGGAAGATGCCGGGATCGGCAGGCGGCGCGCCATTGCCCGGGGGATGCGGCTTGTCGGGGTGGTCGTGGTAGTAGTCGTCGTCGTAGTCGACGTAGCCGAAGCCGAATGCGACGCCGCCGCTGCAGCCGGCCAGCGCGACGGACAGCACGACGGACACCACGAGCGCGCCGAGGCGCAGCGCCGGATGGCGCAGCAGGCGCGAAAGAAAAGTAAGGGCCATGGCAGCTCCCGAGTCGTTCTTGACCGGATCGAGGTTAATTGCTGGGATCACGACGGGCATGAGCACGATCAAGCGTGCGCGGTGACACGCGTTCGCCCCGCTCCTGGGGTACTATCCCATATCCCTCGCCGTCCCACAGGAGTCCACGTGCATTACCTGCTCATCTACGATCTCGCTCCCGACTACCTCGAACGCCGCGCCGAGTTCCGTAACGAACACCTGCGCCTGGCCTGGGAAGCGCAGGAGCGCGGCGAGATGGTGCTGGCCGGCGCCCTCGACACACCCACCGACCGCGCGATGCTGCTGTTCCAGTGCGACAGCGCGCAGGTGCCGCAGCTGTTCGCGGCAAGAGACCCCTACGTCACCCACGGCCTGGTGCGCGCCTTCCACGTGCGCCGCTGGCATACCGTCATCGGTGAGCTGGCGGCCGATCCGATGCGGCCTGAGTAAGCAGGGCGCCCGGCGGTGTCGCTAAGGAAGCACTGATTTATTCATGGCGGCGGTCTCGACCACGAGAAAATGCGTCCTGCTGCGTTGTAAATCCTCGCGATACCCCGGTATCGCTCCGGTTTACGCCTTGCCGGCCACATTTTTCGTGTCCGATTCCTGCGCGCCAGAATAAATCAGTGCTTCCCTAACGCAAACTGCCTTCGGTTACACTTTCCGGCTAATAAATAACAAGGGCGCCCAGGTGTTGCCGGGCGCGCCGAGCCGGAGACCGTATTGCAAACCGCTGTCAACCTGTGGCCGCTGCTGGGCGTGGCCGTCATCGCCGCCGGCTTCCTGCTGCGCGCCAATCCCGTCCTGGTCGTGGTCGCCGCCTGCGGCGTCACCGGCCTGGCCGCCGCCATGCCCTTCATGCATGTGCTCGAGTCGCTCGGCACCGCCTTCGTCAAGACCCGCAACCTGCCCCTCGTCCTGCTGCTGCCGCTGGCCGCGGTCGGCCTGCTCGAACGCTTCGGCCTGAAGGAGCATGCGATGGCCAGCATCGCGAAGATCCGGTCGGCCACCGCCGGGCGGCTCCTGATCGTCTACCTGTTCCTGCGCGAGACCTCGGCCGCCGCCGGTCTCACCAGCCTGGGTGGCCAGCCCTCGATGGTGCGCCCGCTAATCGCGCCCCTGGCCGAAGGCGCGGCCGAAGCGCGCAACGGCACGCTCTCCGACAAGCTGCGCTACCGCATCCGCGCGATGGCGGCGGCCACCGACAACGTCGGCCTGTTCTTCGGCGAGGACATCTTCGTCGCCTTCGGCGCCATCGTGCTGATGCAGACCATCCTGCGCGCCGAGGGCATCGAGGTCGATCCGTTGCGCATGGCGCTGTGGGGCATCCCGACCGCGGTCTGCGCCTTCGTCATCCATAGCTGGAACCTGCGCCGCCTGGACGCCGCGATCTTGCGCGAAGGGGAGGGCAAGTGATCTTCTCGCTCGACTTCCTGTACGTGCTGGTCGGCTTGCTGCTGGGCGTGGTCGCGCTGCTGACCCTGCTTGACCGCGATCATCCGCGCCGCTTTACCAGTGCGCTGTTCTGGGGCCTGTACGCCTTCGTGTACCTGGCCGGCGACCACATTCCCGCCGCCCTGGCCGGCGCGGTCATGCTGGCGATGGCGCTGCTGGCCGGCTGCGGCCTGGTGCGCCAGGGACGCCACGGCACGCTGCCCGAGTCCGAGCGCCGCGCCAGCGCCGCGCGCCTGGGCAACAAACTGTTCCTGCCGGCGCTGGTGATCCCGGTCGTCACGGTGCTCGGCGCCACGCTGCTGAAGGACGCGCGCATCGGCGATTATCTTCTGTTCGACCAGGCCCACCTGACCCTGGCCAGCCTCGGCTGCGGCGCGCTGCTGGCCGTGGGCGCGGCCTGCTGGCTGACGCGCGCCAGCCCGGTGCAGGGCGTGCGCGAGGCGCGCCGCCTGGTCGACGCCATGAGCTGGGCGGTGACGCTGCCGCACATGCTGGCCGTGCTGGGCCTGCTGTTTGCGGAAGCGGGCGTCGGCAAGGCCGTGGCGCATGTGAGCACCAGCTGGTTCGACGTCGACTCGCGCCTGGCCGCCGTCGCCCTGTACTGCATCGCCATGGCGCTGTTCACCGTCATCATGGGCAACGGCTTCGCGGCCTTCCCGGTGATCGCCGGCGGCATCGGCGTGCCGGTGCTGGTGAAAGTCTATGGGGCGGATCCGGCGATCATGGCTGCCATCGGCATGTTCAGCGCGTATTGCGGCACATTAATGACGCCGATGGCTGCCAACTTTAATATCGTGCCGGCGGCCCTGCTCGAGCTGCCCGACAAGAACGCGGTGATCAAGGCGCAGATTCCGACCGCGCTGCCGCTGCTGGCGGCGAACATCGTCCTCCTCTACTTCCTGATGAATCGATAGCGATGAAAAAGACTGTCCTGCTGACCGGCTTCGAGCCATTCAACGGTGCGAGCGTCAACCCGGCCTGGGAGGCGGTGCGCGCCCTCAAGGGCTGGCGCGGCGACGACTTCCTGGTCGAGGTGCTGCAACTGCCCTGCGTGTTCGGCTTCGCCAACCGGGTGCTGGCCGGCGCCATCGACGAGATCAAGCCGGACGTGGTGATCGCGGTGGGCCAGGCCGGCGGCCGCGCCGACCTCACCGTCGAGCGCGTGGCGATCAACCTCGACGACGCGCCGATCCTCGACAACGACCGCCAGCAACCGGTCGACGCGACCATCGTCCCGGACGGCCCGGCGGCCTACTTCGCGACCCTGCCGATCAAGGCCATCGTCGGCGCGATGCGCGAACGCGGGCTGCGCGCCTCGGTGTCGCAGACTGCCGGCACGTTTGTCTGCAACCACGTGTTCTACGGCCTGATGCACCGCATCGACGGCAGTGCCGTGCGCGGCGGCTTCATCCACGTGCCCTACCTGCCGGAGCAGGCCGCGGCCTTTGACGATGCGCCGTCGATGGCGCTCGAGGAGATCATCGAGGGACTGCGGGTGGCGGTCGAGGTGGCGGTGAAGGGAGGGGGCGACGCGCACCTGGCCGGCGGGGCGACACATTGAGCGCCGGGAGCGCGTGAGCACGCAGGTTTCGGATAGGCGCGCGCACCAAAGAACGCCTGGGCACACCTGCCTACGCCGGCCGCGCCCACCCTGCGATCATCCGTCGGGATTCAGGATCTTGAGGAAGGCGCGCACCACCGGCGCGTCGTCCTGGCTGGTGGTGGCGATGTACAGGTTGGCCGAGGGCGGGTTGGTGCGGATCGGGAGGAAGGCGACGCCCGGCCAACCGATGCGGCTGGTGGTCTGCGGCATCAAGGCCACGCCGAGCCGGGCGCCGACCATCGCCAGCAGGGTCTGGGGCTCGGCCGCTTCCTGGAAGATCGCCGGCTGGAAGCCCGCGTTCACGCAGCACTGGATCAGGTAGCGCGGTTCGGCCGACTGGTTCAGGTGCAGGGTCAGCATCGGCTCGTTGGCAATGTCGGTCAGTTCGATCGCGTCCTGGCGCGCCAGCGGGTGGTCCTTGTGCACGGCCACGCAGAAGTTCTCGCGGAAGCACAGGTCCTGGCGCAGGTTCGATTGCTTCAGTTCCTCCTCGTCCATGCGCGGCTCGCGCCAGAAGCCGACGTCGATCTGCTTCGAACGCAGGGCTTCCAGCTGCTGGTCCGGTCCCAGCTCGTGCAGGGTCCAGGTCACGCGCGGGAACTCGGTCTGGAAGCGCTCCAGCAGGCTCGGGATCGGCCCCCACATCGCCGAGCCGACGATGCCCACGCGCAGGCGGCCGACTTCGCCGCGGTCGATCTGGCGGATGGTGTCGATCGTCATGCGCATCCGGCCCAGCAGTTCGGTCGCTTCCTGCATCAGCGCCTTGCCGGCCATGGTCAGCTCGAAGCTGCGCGTGGTGCGCGCGAACAGGCGCACCCCGAGCTCGGATTCCAGCTTCATGATCTGCTGGGACAGCGGCGGCTGCGAGATATGCAGGCGCTCGGCGGCGCGGCTGAAGCTTTTTTCCTCGGCCACGGCGAGGAAGTACTTCAGTTGTTTCAGGTCGATCGACATGGGGCTTGGCGGATCAGGCGTTGCCGTTCAGGGCGACGGCCAGGCGCGCGCCGACCAGGGCGTTGTGCTTGACCAGCGCGATGTTGGTGACCAGGCTGCGCCCTTCGGTCAGCTCCTTGATGCGCGCCAGGAGGAAAGGCGTGACCGCCTTGCCTGTGACGCCCTGGGCAGCGGCTTCCTTCAATGCCTGTTCGGTGATGCGGTCGATTTCTTCCTTCGGCATCGCCGATTCCGCCGGGACCGGGTTGCTGACCACCACGCCGCCGTCCAGGCCGAGCTGCCACTTGGTGCGGATGAAGGCCGCCTGGTCTTCCGGCGCGTCGAGCTGGAAGTCGGCCTTGAAGCCCGATTCGCGCGTGAAAAAGGCCGGGAAGCCCGGCTGGCCGACGCTCACCACCGGCACGCCCTGGGTTTCCAGGTATTCCAGGGTCAGGCCGATGTCGAGGATGGACTTGACGCCGGCGCAGACCACGGCGACGTTGGTGCCAGCCAGCTCCTGCAGGTCGGCCGAGATGTCGAAGCTGGTCTCGGCGCCGCGGTGCACGCCGCCGATGCCGCCGGTGACGAAGACTTCGATGCCGGCCAGTTCGGCGCAGATCATGGTCGCGGCGACGGTGGTCGCGCCCAGCAGGTTCTGCGACAGCACGTAGGCCAGGTCGCGGCGGCTGACCTTGATCGCGTCCTGGGCGGTGCCGAGGCGTTCCAGCTGTTCGTCGTTCAGGCCGACGCAGATCTTGCCGTCGATGATGGCGATGGTGGCCGGCACCGCGCCGGCGTCGCGGATGATCTGCTCGACTTCGCGCGCTGTCTGCACGTTCTGCGGGTAGGGCATGCCGTGCGAGATGATGGTCGACTCGAGGGCGACGACAGGCAGGCCGGCGTTGCGCGCGGCCATGACTTCGGGAGAGAACAGCAGGAAGGATTGCATGGTTTTACTACCTTATTGGTGAATGAGGGCGCCGAAGGTGTCCGGCGCCAGCTGCGGGCAGACCGTCTGGCGGCACTCGATCGTCATGGCCGACAGGTGCAGGCCGCGGCGGCAGGCCAGTGCCAGGTCGGCGCCGCCGCTGTGCAGCGACAGCACGACCGCGGCGGCAAAGGCGTCGCCGGCGCCGGTGACGTCGACCACCTCGGCCGGCGGCGCGTCGAGGCGCTCGGCGCCGCCGCCCGGCACGGTGAACAGCACGCCGCGCGCGCCCAGCGTGACGACCACGTCCTCGGCGCCTTGCGCCTGCAGTTCGCGGCAGGCGGCCGCCAGTTCGGCGTCGCCGCTCACGCTGCGGCCGAGCCGCGCCGCCAGTTCGCCTTCGTTCAGGATCAGCAGGCGGATGCCGGCCAGCGAGTCGGGCAGGCGGTTCATCTTCGGTTCCGACACCGCCACCACGATCAGCGCCACGCTGTCGCGGGCGGCGTCGCGCTGCAGGGCGGCGATGGATTCCAGGGGCAGGTTCAGGTCGGCCACGATCAGCGAGGCATTGGCGCGCTGCTGCTGGCGGGTGTCCAGGAAGGCGGGGGTAATGCGGTCGTATAAAGCCATGTCGGCCAGGGCGACCACCATCTGGCCTTCGGCGTCGAGCACCGCGGTATAGGTGCCGCTGCCGGCGTCGTCGAGCCGCAGGCAGCCGCGCACGTCGATGCCGAGGCTCTCGGCATGGGCGAGCAGGGCGCGTCCGGACGAATCGCTGCCGACCGCCGTGACCAGGGACACCGCCGCGCCCATGCGCGCCAGGTTCTCGGCGATGTTGCGCGCCACGCCGCCGAACGACTCGGCGCCGCTGGCCGGGTTCGAGGTGCCCATCGCCAGCGCGCCCTCGGCGCGCAGCTTGCGGTCGAGGTTGGCCGCGCCCACGCACAGGATCGGCCGGTTGTCCGGCAGCACGTAGGCGCGCCCGAGCAGGCGGCGTTCGCGCACCAGGGTGGCGATGTAGCCGGCCACGGCCGAGCGCGACAGGCCGAGTTCGGCGGCAAGATCCTGCTGCGCAATGAAGGGATTGGCGCGGATCAGTTCGTACAACTGTTCTTTCTTCGAGAGTTCAGTCACGGTCGGCATTTCTAAACAAATGTTGGAGAATACTAGACAAATGTTTGGGTGCAGTCAATGCCGCATCAAACCATTTGTCGTGTTGCGCAAATTGTATCTCCAAGCCAACACTCATCAGCGACCCCTGTCGGGATTTATTTTCGGCTCATATAAATGCTGAAGAAAAATGGTATTTGCCATACATATCCGGGATAATGCATAGTTAGAACAGTTTTGGCTTGATCGCGCCCTCGCCGCAGCGGCGCCGGGCCGCTTCCCCGCATCCCAGGTCCGTACGACAGCCTCTCCCCGCTACCAGTTTCATACGAAGGAATACCATGTCCAGCAATACCCCATTCGAAGCCGCCGACGTCATCCGCGCCCGCAAGCCGGGCTTCGAACCGCGCGTCGCGATGATCCTCGGCTCCGGCCTCGGCGTGCTGGCCGAGCAGATGTTTGATGCCGTCTCGATCAGCTATGCCGACCTGCCGGGCTTCCCGATCAGCACCGTGCATGGCCACGCGGGCGAACTGGTGCTGGGTACCCTGGCCGGCGTGCCGGTGGTGTGCATGAAGGGCCGCGGCCACTTCTACGAAGGCTATGGCGCGCAGGTGATGACCTCGGCCGTGCGCACCTTCAAGCTGCTCGGCTGCGAGATGCTGCTGGTGACGAATGCCGCGGGTTCCCTGCGCGCCGAAGTGGACGCCGGCAGCGTCGTGGTCCTGACCGACCACATCAACCTGCTGCCGGGCAGCCCGATGGCCGGCCCGAACGACGACCGCTTCGGCCCGCGCTTCTTCAGCATGGCCAATGCCTACGACGCCGACCTGCGCGCGCTGGTGAAGGAAACCGCCGCCGCCAAGTCCATCACGCTGCATGAGGGCGTCTACCTGGCAGCGCCTGGCCCGAACTTCGAGACCGCCGCCGAAATCCGCGCCTTCAAGACCCTGGGCGCCGACGTGGTCGGCATGTCGGTGGTGCCGGAAGTGATCTCGGCCCGCCACTGCGGCCTGAAGGTGGTCGGCGTCTCGGCCATCACCAACCTGGCCGAAGGCCTGACCCCGTTCCCGCTGTCGCACGAGCAGACCCTGAAGTACGCGGCCGTCGCCGCCAAGGACCTGGTCACCCTGATCCACTCCTTCGTCGAGCGCCTGGCCTCGGTGCCGCGTTCGGCCGCCAACTAATTCACGAACACGAGCGATCCTATGTCACGCGCATTCATCCTCCTGCTTGACTCCTTCGGCCTGGGCGCGCTGCCCGACGCCGACAAATACGGCGACACGGGCGCCAACACCTTCGGCCACATCGCCGCCTGGGCCGCGCAAGAGGGCACGCCGATGGCGCTGCCGAACCTCGAGCGCCTGGGCCTGGCCGCTGCCGCGCACAAGGCCAGCGGCGAGTGGGCCGCCGGCTTCGGCCAGCGCGACGGCTTCACCGGCGCCTGGGGCGCCGCGCGCGAGCAGTCGACCGGCAAGGACACGCAGAGCGGCCACTGGGAGATCGCCGGCGTGCCGGTGCTGTTCGACTGGGGCTACTTCCCGAAGACCGTGCCGTCCTTCCCGCAAGAACTCACGGATAAACTGCAAGAGCTGACCGGCGTGCCGGGCTGGCTCGGCAACTGCCACGCTTCCGGCACCACCATCATCAACGAGCTGGGCGACGAGCACGTCGCCAGCGGCAAGCCGATCCTCTACACCTCGGCTGACTCTGTACTGCAAATCGCCGCGCACGAAGAGCACTTCGGCCTGGAGCGCCTGTACGCGGTCTGCGAAGCGGCCTACGAGCTGGTCAAGCCCTACAACATCGGCCGCGTGATCGCGCGTCCGTTCACCGGTTCGAACGGCGACTACAAGCGCACCGCGAACCGCCACGACTACGCCGTGCCGCCCACTGCGCCGACCCTGCTCGACCACGTGAAGGACGCGGGAGGCGACGTCATCGCCCTGGGTAAGATCAGCGACATCTTCGCCGGCCAGGGCGTGACCCGCCT
Organism: Massilia haematophila; assembly: GCF_042647645.1. Lineage (NCBI taxonomy): Bacteria > Pseudomonadati > Pseudomonadota > Betaproteobacteria > Burkholderiales > Oxalobacteraceae > Massilia > Massilia haematophila. The sequence goes on from NZ_JBHRVV010000001.1 coordinate 5,308,009, forward strand.
GGTCAAGGGCCCGGACAACATGGCGCTGTTCGACCGCCTGCTCGAAGTGGCCGACGACGCACCGGAAAAGTCGCTCACCTTCGTGAACTTCGTCGACTTCGACATGCACTTCGGCCACCGCCGCGACGTCGCCGGTTATTCGAACGCGCTGCACGAGCTGGATGCGCGCCTGCCCGAGTTCATGGCGAAGCTGAAGGATGGCGACCTGGTCGTGATCACCGCCGACCACGGCTGCGACCCGACCGCGCCGGGCTCGGACCACACCCGCGAACACATCCCGATGATCTTCTTCGGCCCGAATGTCGCGCCGCAGGAACTCCCGACGGCATCGACCTTCTCCGATATCGGCGCCACCCTGGCGAAACACCTCGGCGTCAAACCCCTCTCGAACGGAACCGCACTGCTATGACCCAGAACCTGGACTTCAAACGTAACACCGCCGTCGGCCTCGACCTCGGCTGGGTCAACAGCCTGAAGGTGAACCGCAACGCGGCCGACCGCCGCGCCGCCAGCCTGGCGAACCGCCGCACGGTGAAGAAGGAATACCAGGCCGCCTGGCTGGTCCGCGCCATCGAGTGCATGGACCTGACCACGCTGTCCGGCGACGACACCCCGGGCCGCGTCGAGCGCCTGTGCCGCAAGGCGATGCGCCCGTTGCGCGCCGACCTGATGCAGGCACTGGGCCTGGAAACGCTGCAGACCGGCGCGGTCTGCGTGTACCACGAGATGATCCAGCCGGCCGCGAAGATCATCCAGGGCCGCCTGCCGATCGCCGCCGTGTCGACCGCCTTCCCGGCCGGCCTGTCGAGCATGGAAACCAAGCTGCGCGAGATCGAACTGTCGGTCGCCGCCGGCGCCACCGAGATCGACATCGTCATCACCCGCCAGCACGTCCTGACCGGCAACTGGCAAGCCCTGTACGACGAAATGCTGGCCTACCGCCAGGCCTGCGGCGAGGCGCATGTGAAGGCGATTCTCGCCACCGGCGACCTGGTCACCCTGGACAACGTGGCGAAGGCCTCGTGGGTCTGCATGATGGCCGGCGCCGACTTCATCAAGACCTCGACCGGCAAGGAAGGCGTGAACGCCACCATTCCCGTGTCGCTGGTGATGGTGCGCGCGATCCGCGAATACTACGAGCAGACCGGCTTCATGGTCGGCTACAAGCCGGCCGGCGGTGTCTCCACCGCGAAGTCGGCCCTGCAATACCTGACCGTGATGAAGGAAGAGCTGGGCAACGAGTGGCTGCAGCCGCACCTGTTCCGCATCGGCGCGTCGAGCCTGCTGACCGACATCGAGCGCCAGCTCGAACACTACGTCACCGGCGCCTACTCGGCAGCCCACCGCCACGCGCAACCTTAAACACCGAACGGATTCGTCATGCCAACAATTAAAGAGATTCTGCAAACTATGGATTACGGCCCCGCTCCTGAAACCACCAAAGAAGCGCACGCGTGGCTGGACGGGCATGGACGCCGTTTCGGCCTCTTCATCGACAACGACTGGACCGAGGCTGCCGACACTTTTGCATCGAACAACCCGGCCGACGGCTCGGAACTGGCGCAGGTCACGCAAGCCACCGCTGACGACGTCGAGCGCGCCGTCGCGGCCGCACGCCGCGCCCAGCCGGGCTGGGTCGCCCTCGGCGGCCATGGCCGCGCGAAGGTGATGTACGCGCTGGCGCGCCTGCTGCAAAAGCACGCCCGCCTGTTCGCGGTGCTGGAAACCCTGGACAACGGCAAGACCATCCGCGAAACCCGCGATGCCGATTTGCCGCTGGCCGCCCGCCACTTCTACCACCACGCCGGCTGGGCCGCGCTGCAGGCCGAGGAATTCGCCGACTACCGCGCCGTCGGCGTGGTCGGCCAGATCGTGCCGTGGAACTTCCCGCTCTTGATGCTGGCGTGGAAAATCGCTCCGGCCCTGGCCGCCGGTAACACCGTCGTCTTCAAGCCGGCCGAGTACACCTCGCTCACCGCGCTGCTGTTCGCCGAGATCTGCCAGCAGGCCGGCATGCCGGCCGGCGTGGTCAACATCGTCACCGGCGACGGCCGCGTCGGCGAAGCCATCGTCAACCACCCGGGCATCGACAAGCTGGCCTTCACCGGCTCGACCGAAGTCGGCCGCATCATCCGCAAGGCTACCGCGGGCAGCGGCAAGAAGCTGTCGCTGGAACTGGGCGGCAAGTCGCCCTTCATCGTGTTCGACGACGCCGACCTCGACGCCGCCGTCGAAGGCCTGGTCGACTCGATCTGGTTCAACCAGGGGCAGGTGTGCTGCGCGGGCTCGCGCCTGCTGGTGCAGGAGTCGGTCTACGACCGCTTCATCGCGAAAGTGAAAGCGCGCATGCAGAACCTGCGCGTCGGCTCGCCGCTGGATAAATCGAACGACATCGGCGCCCTGGTCGACCCGGTGCAGCAGCAGCGCATCCACGGCCTGGTCGAAGCCGCCCGTGCCGAGGGTTGCGAGATCTGGCAGCCGGCCTGCGAAGCGCCACAAGCCGGCTCCTGGTACCTGCCGACCCTGATCACCGGCGCCTCGACCTCGGCCTCGGTCGCCCAGACCGAGATCTTCGGACCGGTGCTGGTGGCGATGAGCTTCCGCACCCCGGGCGAGGCGGTCCAGCTGGCGAATAACACCGTGTATGGCCTGGCCGCCTGCGTGTGGTCGGAATCGATCTCGCTGGCGCTGGACGTGGCGCCGCAGATCAAGGCCGGCGTGGTCTGGATCAACACCGCCAACCAGTTCGACGCGGCCTGCGGCTTCGGCGGCTACCGCGAATCGGGCTTCGGCCGCGAGGGCGGCAAGGAGGGCATGTACGAATACCTGACCCACCTGTCGGAAGACGCACGCCCGGCGGCGCCGGTCATCGCCGAAAAAGGCAAAGTGAAAGCCGCAGAGGGCGACAGCCCGTTCGCCGTCGACCGCACCGCCAAGCTCTACATCGGCGGCAAGCAGGCCCGCCCGGACGGCGCCTACAGCCGCGCCATCGCCGGCGCCAACGGCGCCTTCCTGGCCGACGTCGGCGAGGGCAGCCGCAAGGACATCCGCAACGCCGTCGAAGCGGCGCACAAGGCGTCCGGCTGGACCAAGGCCACCGCGCACAACCGCGCCCAGGTGCTGTACTACATCGCCGAGAACCTGGCGATCCGCGCCGACGAATTCGCCCAGCGCATCGCCGCGCAGACCGGTGCGAAGGACGCAGCCCGCGAAGTGCAGGCCTCGATCGAGCGCCTGTTCTACTGGGCGGCCTGGGCCGACAAGTACGACGGCCTGGCGCACCAGCCGCCGATGCACGGCATTACCGTCGCGCTGAACGAGCCGGTCGGCGTGATCGGCGTGATCTGCCCGAACGAGAACCCGCTGCTGGGCTTCATCTCGCTGGTCGCTCCGGCGCTGGCGCTGGGCAACCGCGTGGTCGCCGTGCCGTCGGAAGCCTACCCGCTGTCGGCCACCGACCTGTACCAGGTGCTGGATACCTCGGACCTGCCGGGCGGCGCGCTGAACATCGTCACCGGTTCGGCCGACGAGCTGGCGCGCACCCTGGCGACCCACGGCGACGTGGACGCGGTGTGGCGCCACGACGGTTCGGCGGAAGGCTGCGCCGAGGTCGAGCGTCTGTCCGCGGAAACGCTGAAGCGCACCTGGGTCGGCGGCGGCAAGGGCCGCGACTGGTTCGATGCCAAGCAGGCCTGCGGCCGCGCCGTGCTGCAGCACGCCAGCCAGGTAAAAAACGTCTGGATTCCGTACGGCGTTTAACCAAATAGTAAGAGTACCGTCACGTTGACGCGTGACGGGTAGGGTGGGCGCCCCGTGCCCACGCGGTGATAGTTGACATCTGCGATGTCGTGGTCGGGCCGGCATGGATAATGGCTTCGATTGCGCGATCGACTGGCATAGGCTACGTATCACCGCGTGGGCACATTTTGCATTTAAGGCCCCGCCTCAAATGCCCCACCCTACGTCGTTTCCGGCGTTATCGATACGATTGCGCTCGTTTGTTTATTTGAATTTATGAGAGGCGAACATCCCATGTTCCTCCCCCAAGAAATCGTCCGCAAGAAGCGCGACGGCGGCATCCTGACCGCGGAAGAAATCCAGTTTTTTGTCCGCGGCATCCCTGACGGCAGCGTCACCGAAGGCCAGATCGCGGCGCTCGCGATGGCCGTCTACTTCAACGACATGACCATGGACGAACGCGTCGCCTTTACCCTGGCGATGCGCGATTCCGGCCAGGTCCTGGAATGGAAATCGCTGGACCTGCCGGGCCCGGTGGTCGACAAGCACTCGACCGGCGGCGTCGGCGACGTGGTCTCGCTCATGCTCGGCCCGATGGTCGCGGCCTGCGGCGGCTTCGTGCCGATGATCTCGGGCCGCGGCCTGGGCCACACCGGCGGCACGCTCGACAAGTTCGACTCGATCCCCGGCTACAGCACCGTGCCGGAACCCGAGCTGTTCCGCAAGGTCGTCAAGGACGTGGGCGTGGCCATCATCGGCCAGACCGCCCAGCTGGCGCCGGCCGACAAGCGCTTCTACAGCATCCGCGACACCACGGCGACCGTCGAATCGGTGGCGATGATCACCGGCTCGATCCTGTCGAAGAAGCTGTCGGCGGGCCTGGACGCCCTCGTCATGGACGTGAAAGTGGGCAGCGGCGCCTTCATGCCGACCCCGGAAAAATCGCTGGAACTGGCCGAGAGCATCGTCAGCGTCGGCAACGGCGCCGGCACCCGCACCTCGGCCATCCTGACCGGCATGAACGAGTCGCTGTGCCACGCCGCCGGTAACGCGGTCGAAGTGCGCGTCGCGATCGACTACCTGACCGGCAAGTCGCGCCCGGCGCGCCTGCACGAAGTGACGATGGCGCTGTGCGCCGAGATGCTGGTGATTTCAAGCCTGGCCCAGAGCACCGACGAAGCGCGCGCCAAGCTGCAGGCCGCGCTCGACTCGGGCGAAGCCGCCGAGCGCTTCGCGCGCATGGTCACCGCCCTGGGCGGCCCGGCCGACCTGATGGACAAGCCCGACGCCCACCTGGAAACCGCGCCGGTCATCGTGCCGGTGCCGGCCCTGGAAGCCGGCTACGCCAGCTCGGTCGACACCCGCGGCCTGGGCCTGGCCGTGGTCGCACTGGGCGGCGGCCGCGTGCGTCCGCAGGACACGATCGACTTCGCCGTCGGCCTCACCAACCTGGTGGAACTGGGCGACAAGATCGAGGTCGGCCAGCCGCTGGCCACCGTCCACGCGCGTACCCAGGCAGCGGCCGAGCAAGCCGTGCGCCAGGTGCAGGCGGCCTACCGCATCGGTCTTGAGCAGCCGGCGGCCGAGCCGATGATCCACCGCGTCATCCGTCCGAACTAAGGACCACCCATGAAGTACGCGAAACTGATCGACGAAGCCCGCGCCGCACGCGAACTGGCTTATACGCCGTACTCGAAGTTCCAGGTCGGCGCCGCCCTGGAGTGCAAGGATGGCCGCATCTTCCGCGGCTGTAACATCGAGAATGCGTCCTACGGCCTGTGCAACTGCGCCGAACGCACCGCCTTCTTCTCGGCGATCGCCCACGGCTACAAGCCGGGCGACTTCGCCGCGCTGGCGGTGATCGGCCAGACCGACGGCCCGATCGCCCCTTGCGGCGCCTGCCGCCAGGTCATCCTCGAACTGGGCGGCAACGCGTTGCCGGTCGTGCTGACCAACCTGAAGGGCGACATCCACGAGACCACGGCGGCCGACCAGCTGCCGAACGCCTTTGGCGGTTGGGACCTGAATAAGTAAACGTCCGACCGGCCCGCTGCACAGGCCATCGATGCGAGAGCGCTGCCCGCGAAAGCGGAGCAGCGCTTTTTTTGCGGCCGCGCGAGTTGCCAACGGCCGGGCATGGGGTCTCGTAGGGTGGGTTCTTGAACCCACGCGGTTCGGCGGTTGAGTAATCGCGGCGGCTGGAGACAGGCTGCATGCGCCGACGATCTCCGGATGACCTGGCGGTGTGCATGGGTACGACCGCGTGGGTTCGAGAACCCACCCTACAAAACCTACTTCGTGCATTCGGATTTCTCTGAAGCAGTATGTTGCAGCAGCAATTGACCTGATCCTCCGCAAAAACGGGGTGCCGATCTCGCAGTGTAATCGCTGGGTTCGCCTTGCCCTTGCGCACGGCGACGCCGCTTCATGCGTCCCGCATTCACTGGAGATCGACAATGCCGCAGCACGTCCTCGCTGGTCTTCCCGCGTCGCTCAGCCGCTACACCCAGGACACGCGCCTGTTGAGGCTGACGACGCCGCTGGGCGAACACCTGCTGGCCGAATGCGTGCGCGGCGAGGAAGCGGTCAGCCAGGGCTACGTCTTCCGGATCGACGCCTTGTGCGAGGACGCGCACCTCGCGCTGAAAACCCTGGTCGGCCAGCCGGCCCTGCTGCAACTGCTGACCGCCACCCGCCGCGACGCGCCGCGTCCCTTCCATGGCCACGTCACCGCCGCCCGGATGAGCGGCGCCAACGGCGGCTTCGCCCGCTATCACCTGACCCTCCAGCCCTGGAGCGCCTTCCTCGGATACGGCCGGGACAGCCGGATATTCCAGAACATGACGGTCTTCGACATCCTCGACGCCGTGTTCGCCGGCTACCAGGGCCGGGGCAGGCTGGCGCCCGCGTGGCGCTACGAGATCGCCGACCGCGGCAGGTATCCGAAACGCAGCCTGTGCACCCAGTACCAGGAAAGCGACCTGGCCTTCGCCGAGCGCCTGATGCACGAGGAAGGCCTGTTCTACTTCTTCGAGCATGCCGGCGATCCGGACAGTCCCGCGCTCGGCAGCCACACCATGGTGATCGCCGACCACAACGCCGCCTTCAAGCCGAACGCCCAGCCGGCGGTGCAGTTCACCCGGCCGGGCGCCGTCATGCGCGCCGACAGCATCGACCGCTGGCGCACCGAATCGCGCCTGCGCACCAATGCGGTCGAGATGGGTAGCTGGGATTACCGCACGCTGCGCCAGCGCCAGGTGGCGGCCGCCGGCGTCGGCGAGCAAGCGGCCAGCCTGGTCAGCCGCGATGCGCCCGGCGTGTATGCCTGGCCGGACCGCGAGCAGGGCGAGCGCATCGCTACCCGCCAGATCGAGGCGCTGGAAGCGCTGCGCCAGGTGCACGTCGCTGCCGGCACCGTTCGCAGCTTCGCACCCGGCACGACGTTCTCGCTGCAGGGCCACGCCCGCTTCGACGGGGCGCGCACCGATGCCGAGCGCAGCTTCACGATCGTGCGCGTGGTTCACCTCATGCACAACAACCTGACGGCCGAGGTGCTGGGCAGCGTGCATCGCGCCTTGGGAAAGGGCGCGGTCGCGGCCGCCATCGACGCCGAGCCCGGCCTGCATGCCTCCGGCGACGGCGCCGGCGAACGCCCGCTCTACCGCAACCGGATCGACGCCTTGCCGGCCAGCCTTCCTTACCGCAGCAGCGGACTGGATGCGCACGGCCAGCTGCTGTATCCGCGCCCGACCGTGCACGGACAGCAAACGGCGATCGTGGTTGGGCCGGCTGGCGCAGTCGTCCACACCGACCGCGATCACCGCATCAAGGTCCAGTTCCACTGGCAGCGCGGTTCAAACAGCCATAGCCGCATGGATCATCCGCATCCAACAGGGCACACCGGCGCGCCCGGCAACGACCTGGCCGGCACCTGGGTGCGCGTGGCGACGCCGGTGGCCGGCGCGAACTGGGGCAGCAACATGGTGCCGCGCGTCGGCCAGGAAGTGCTGGTCGATTTCCTCGATGGCGACATCGACCGGCCGGTGGTGGTCGCTTGCCTGTACAACGGCCGCGGACAGCCGGACGCGCAACACAACCAGGCCGCGTACGGCGCCGGTGCCGCCACGGGCAACGCGCCGTCGTGGTTCCCGGGCGAAGGAGCTGGGCACGTGCATCCGGCGGTGCTGTCGGGTTTCAAGAGCCAGGCCATGCGCGACAGCCGGGGCGGCGCCGGCGCCTACAGCCAGCTGGTGTTCGACGACAGCGCCGGCCAGCCGCGCGTGGTCCTGCAGCGCCACGGCAAGGCGCACGACGGCTCGGCGGAACTGAACCTGGGACATCTGCGCCACCAGAGCGACAACGCGCGCCTGGCTCCCGCCGGCTTCGGCGCCGAGTTGAAGACGGCGCACAGCGCGGCCGTGCGGGCGGGGCGGGGCATGCTGCTGTCGTCCGACGCCCGCCGCGGCGCCAGCGGCAGCCAGCTCGACTCGCGCGAGGCGCAGGGGCGGATCGAGGAGAGCAATCAGCTGCAGGTCGGGCTGGCGGCGCAGGCGCAGAAGCACAACGCGAAGCTCAAGGACGAGCCGGAGCCGGCCGAGCTCGCGGCCCTAAAGGAGATGGGGCACAGCCTGGAAGTCGTTTCCTCAATGGCCGCCGGCGCGGACGGGCAAGGGAAGGTGGACGCCTACCTCGAGCCGCATTTGCAGTTGTCGAGCCCGGCCGGGATCGTTGCCGGGACGCCGGGCAGTGCAGTGCTGGCGGCCGGGACGACCGGCAGCGTGAGCGCCGGCCAGGCTATCGGTGTGGTGGCACAGGGGAATGCGCTCACGACGGTTGCGCGAGGTATCAGCCTGTTCAGCTATGGGAAGGCCGGAAACAAGGCCAAGCCGAACCAGGAGGTAGGGCTCAGGTTGCACGCGGCGAGCGGCAAGTGGAGCAGCCAGAGCCAGTCCGGCTTGACCTCATTTGTCGCCGACAAGACCGTGACGGTGGCGAGCGTCGCCAAGACGGTGTCGATCAGCGCGCCGAAGAAGCACGTGCTGCTGACGGCGCAGGGGGCGTATATCAAGCTCGAAGGGGGAAATATCGAGGTTCATGCGCCGGGCAAGGTGGATTTCAAGGCGACCAGGAAGGAGTTGGCCGGGCCGCAGAGCGCGAACGGTGAGGCGAGCCTGCCGAAGGCAGGTGAGCTCAAATTGTGCGAACTACGAGCGGCTGGTGCTGCCGCGGCAGGAGACAGCACCGTGCCTTTGTCCTGATCAAGGATCGCCATGACCGAAGTTCTCGATTACCAGACGTTTCAGGAGCATGCATTTGCCGTTGTCGATGCAAGAATGGTCGAGCAGCTACCTTCCGGGTTGGTGACCGAGGCGCTCGTACCCCAACGGCTGGCTGGGAGTGCCCATCTGATGCCCACGCTGATCGACCTGCAGCGTACATCGCGCGCGCGTTCAGACGCGCTGTTCAAGTGCATGTCTGAATTCCCAACGGATGCAGGGCCACTACCGCCTGTGGCCTTGCTGCTCAGAACAAGCGCCAGCGCAGCGGCCATCGCACGCCATTGGAATTCGATGCAACTGGTCGAGCCTCGACCGGGAGCAAGGCTGTGGCTGCGCCTGCATGATCCACGGGTCCTGCACCAAATGTTACGTGTGCTCAGCCCAGCGCAGCGCAGGAGGCTTTTCGGGCCGTCGCAGGCATTTACCTATTGGGTCGGTGGGACGTGGGTGTCGGCCATGCGGGAGATGGATGACTCGCCCACTCAGATTGCAGGGAACGATCCATCGCCGCCTACTGCAGCGTGGGCTATGGCGTGGAATTGGAAGCGCATCGAGCGTATCGGCCTGGTCAATAGGGCGCTGCATGGTGCCGGGGTGGTCGGGGCATCGGCCTTGACGAGCCAGGGAGCGTTAGCCGAGCAACTCATGGAACGCGCCCTCAAGCATGGGCTCATCGACCAGGCAGATCTGGTCGAGTTTGCGACGCGCGGTCTGCTCACCAATTTCGGGTTTGACGATCACCCGGTTGTCAGCCGTGCCATACCGTCGTCAGATGGAGATTCCCGTCTGTCCGACCGCTTCGCATTAATCCCGGAACACGTATGGACCGAACTTCGCCCAACCAAGCCGATGCAGGGAGAACTCTGAGATGACGACGTCGACCAGATGCGATTTCTGCGACAAGCGTGGCTTGCCGCTGTTACTCGTGCGTGATGCGGTCGCACCCGCAGGAGCAGGTGCGCCGCTGGCGCCAAGCTTGCCGATAGAACTTGCGCCAACGGCGGCGCACTATACCAAGCGTCTGCTGCGCAGCGGCTATGTCAACGTCTATGACGAAGCTCGACGGCGGTGGGAAGCGTATTTCGTTACGGCGGATGGTTACTTCTTCAAGCTGCTGCAGACGTCCGGTGTTGCCCCCGTCGTTCCCGCGAAACCCTTCAATTGTGCTGATGAAGGCCATCGGGCAGTTGCAAGCTGTATCACCATTTCAGATCCAAAAAACGCGTCCAAAGTATGGATAGGGTTTAGCGATGTGCTGTGGACTGATGCGGTACGCAAAGCGAATGATGACCCGACATATCGCAAGCGACACATGGTAGAGATTGACGTACAGAGCGCGATCAAAGGGAAGCAAGCGCCACACAGGCCGATGGCGCAAGTGACAGCCGTAGTTGCCGAGTATGCAATGGCGCCAAAAGATGCAAAATTCGCGTTTTCGGCAAGCCCTTTCAATTTTGACACACGCTACGGACGAGCCGAGAGTCTCGTCCGAGAGTGTAATGCGCTTGCCCGTGAAAAAGGGCTAATTGTAACGCTGCCAGATCCGGCAGGTATTACACAGGAACTTGCACTACTGATGGAATGCAAAATCAAGTCATTCATATCCAAAAATCCTGTAGACCAACGCAATCTGGCCGCCAGCGCGGCGATCGATCGTATTGAAGAAGCGTATCGAAAAAGTTTTGAAGATACTGAAATTGCTACAACGGAGCAGTTGGCAGACGAGCAAATAACCGAAAACCCGTTCGGGCACTTGTTTTCGGCATCGACTCGCGAAAAAACGGAGCGCCTACGAGAAGTCACATCTAACCAATTGGATCGCGCTTCGAATGACGGGTGGAAGAAATATGCTAGCAAATTTGATAACAAAAGCCGTCAGGCTTGGCTAAAGCCATTTAGTCAAAGGTTTGAGACTTTTAACAAGGATTACATTGCCCCTTTGGCATTGAGTCATGCGACCTGGATGAAAGCTCAAGCGCTTGCTGCCTATTTCGAGTGCAATTACGACGTCCATAGTGTGGACTCTGGTACCGTATATACTATGGTCGTAACTCAATGTGTCACGGCCACACAAGATAAGCAAGCTTGCTCGAGGTTATATGAAGAATGGCTAGGGGGTGATGTCGCGGATAAGGAAAACATCTTATTGCGGGCGATGATTGGAAATCAAAAAATTAATGAAGAGGCCGTGAAGGCTGCAATAACGGTGAGTGCCGATCTTCGTCAGATACCATGGGATAATATCTTCGCTGCATATAACACTGCCGGTGCAAGGCTTGCGGCAGGTGCCCAAGATGCTGCTGCACGGCTTATTGTTCAGATTGGCGGCCCATTGGCCAGGATTTTTAACAAGGTGCTGGACGGTAGTGCGGGCTTTCGAGCTGCAATCATGGCTACTGGATTAGTGTCGGGCCATCCCGTGATCTTTATTGAGGTGACTGGTAGCCGAAAGGAATTCCGCAAACTTGCAATCCGAGAATTGCTGCGCGCCAGTGGGCAAACAGTCAGTAATAAAGTATTAGGGAAAGCTGTGGCAGCTGAGCTTAAACGACAGCAGATTCGTGGTGTTCGTCTTGGAGGAAATACCCGCATGCGTTTTGCTTTGAATTTGGATCAATTGACACTTCGGAGCATCCCGAGCGGGCTTAGTCAGCAGCAAATTGCGAATCATTTAGTTTCCTCTTTTAGAACTGTCGAGGCGCTTGAAAACATAAACCTCAATCGGTGGCGATCCGTTATAAATCAAGAGATGGGCTCGGGAATTGTTGCCGCCATCTTGCAAGCAATTACTTTAACGAAACTGTTAGTGGATAAGGAAAAGAGTCTTGCGAACGAAAAAGGAGATGCATCCGGTCGGGTCGAGGCTGGTATGTGTGCAATCGCTGGATCTACATCTGAAGTGCTTGGGAATTTTCTAAAGAACAGAGCTCTGCTCGGAATGCGGTTCGGGCAGGGATTAGTCGCGAGCATGGGAAGATATACGGCAATCATAGGACGGGTGACGGGACTGGGAGGGAGTCTGTACATGGCCTTTCTTGATGCGGAAAAGTATACTGAGGCACGAAATGAAAATCAGCCAGGCTTGGCGTGGCTATACGGTGCCTCAGCGATTTCTGGACTGGCCCTTGCATCTGTATTGTTTTATCCTGCCATTTTGGGCGCGGCGGCAATTCCAGTAATAGGTCTTTTGATCTTATTGTGTGTCGGTATTGGGCTTCTTATCGAAAATCTTAAAGATAACCCAATACAGGATTGGTTGGAGCGTTGTCCTTGGGGGATGCTCAGTTCTCAACGTTATCCAGATATGGCAACTGAGCAGGCCCAATTGTTGCTGGCTCTGAAATAAGGCGCAAAAGATGGAATTCTCTGGATTGATTACGCGCTATCCGGTCGGGTACGCGCTTCCGCAAACCGCTTTCGGGTTTCAGCTCCGACAAAAGCAGAGATTGTCTTTGGAACCACGTTATCAACTGAGTGTCATTAGGATGAATTCGACGTATTTGGAGTCGGTGGATAAGTGGTTCGCTTGGAAAGGAATGGTCACGATGTTCGCCCTCGTCGTCTTAGTCATGGTTAATGCAACGTTGGGATGGGGGGCTTTTAAATGGATTCTCGAGGCCGCTGGTGTTCTGCCATCACCATTTAGTTCTGAGTTCCTTTACGCAAATGGGATTGGTATGGCTGGGGTTGTCGGTTGCCTGAGCTGGGGAGCTATCTGGCTCCTGCGTAAAGAATCGTTTGCTTATACTCATTATCCGATCCGGTTCAACCGAAAAACGCGTACTATTCACGTGTTTCGCATCGATGGAACGGTACTCTCTACTTCTTGGGATAAGGTGTTTTTTACGTTAGTAAAAATGCCGCCTTGGGACGAATGGGAGGTGCGCGGGCATGTCCTTGAGGCGGACGGTGTTGCCGTTAAAGAAACTTTTGCCTTGAGTTGCGTTGATTCACTTGATGCAAGAGATGCCATACCTGGAGCTACCGAGTCTTCTTCCAGAGATTTCGTCCGGGCGCATTGGGAATTCATTCGGCGCTATATGGAGGAGGGGCCGGATGTGGTATCTGAGCAGGTAAAATTCTGTATGCCTGTCAATGATCGACACGAGAAAATTCGTGTAAGTATCGAGCGGGTCTTTGCTAACATTGCGGGAGCTCCATTGGTTTTTTATTGGATGCTTTTCCCATTCTGCATAGCGATAAGTTTTTTCAGGCTGATTGCAATGCGTACCAGCAAAATTCCGCAGTGGCCCGATGATGTTGAGATGGACTGCCAGATCGAAATTGGCGATCCTTACGCGTTCGAAGGTAACTCAGCAGGCGAACGAGTAAATCTGTTTCCAGACGCTGCCAAACACACCAGCGCTTGAAATCAGTCTGATAAGACGCCCCACTGTTGAATCACATCTGCTGAAACAAATGCGAGTGATTCCTGCTCACCTCCAGCTCATGCGGATAATTCCGCACCCTGAGCATCTGCCGCCCGCGCATATCGCGCGACACCTCGGCAATCGCATCCACCCTTACCAGAGTCGAGCGGTGAATCCGCCAGAACTCGTCCGGATCCAGCTCGTCGGCCAGCTCCTTGAGGGTCTTGCGGATCAGCAGCTCGGCGGTGGCGGTCTGCACCCGCGTGTATTTTTCGTCGGACTGGAAGAACAGGATCTCGCGCGTGCTGATCATGCGCAGGCTGCCGCCGACCTGGGCCTGGATCCAGCGCAGGTAGCTGCGCTTCGGCGCGGCGCCTTGCTGCTGGAGCAGGCTGCTTAGCTGCGCCAAGTGCGAACCGATGTCTTGCGGCGCCTGCGGCAGGCGCTTGCGCAGGCGTTCGCAGGTGGTCGCCAGGCGCTCGGCGGTGACGGGTTTCAGCAGGTAGTCGATGGCGCCGTGTTCGAAGGCGTCCACCGCGTACTGGTCGTAGGCAGTGACGAAGACGATGTGGCAGCGGTTGTAGAGCTGGCGCGCCGCTTCGATGCCGCCCATGCCGGGCATGCGGATGTCGAGGAAGGCGATCTGGGGCCTGAAGCACGTGGCCAGCTCCACGGCTTCGACGCCGTTGGCGGCTTCGGCGACGATCTGCAGTCCCGGCCAGGCCTCCTGCAACCGCGCGCGCAACTGTTCGCGCATCGGCGCTTCGTCGTCGGCGATGAGCGCTGTCGGGGCGGTAGGTGCAGGGGCCATCAGGCATCCTCCATCATCTTGTACGGTATGCGCACCGAGGCGCAGGCGCCGCCGCCGGGCGGTGCTTCGATCACCAGCTCGGCCTGGGCGCCGTACAGCAGTTGCAGGCGCTCGCGGATATTCGCGAGCCCCACACCTTCATCGGCGTGCAGGTCGATGCCGACGCCGTCGTCGCAGACGTCGACGATCAGCGTCGCGCCGTCGACCCGGGCGCGGACCAGGATGGTGCCGCCTTCGATCTTCGGTTCCAGGCCGTGCTTGATGGCGTTCTCGATCAGGGTCTGCAGCATCATCGGCGGGAAGGGCGCGCTGCCGAGGAAGTCGGGCACCTCGAAGCGCACGGTCAGGCGTTCCTTCATGCGCGCCTGCATGATGGCGAGGTAGGCTTTCGACAGGTCGAGCTGCTTGCCGAGGGTGGCGCCGCCCGAGGAGCGCATCTGCGGCAGCGCCGAGCGCAGGTAGGCGATCAGGTGGGCGTGCACCTTGGCCGCCTCGGGCGGATCCGTTTCGATCAGGCGGCCGATCAGGGCCAGGGTATTGAACAGGAAGTGCGGCTCGACCTGCGCCTGCAGCGCGGCCATCTGCGCTTCGGTCAGGCGCCGCTCGAGGGTGGCGACGTCGGCCTTCAGGGTGGCGTCGCGCGCCACCAGTTCCGCGCGGCGCTTGCCGCCGGCCAGGACCTTGACGCCGAAGGAGATGAAGACGTACCAGAACGCGGGCTCGGGCGTGTTCACGATGACGAAGAACACGATCGCCAGGAACCAGGTGAGATACAGCTGGCGCCACTCGACGACGGCAAGCCAGTCGAAGAACGCCCACCAGAGCTTGCTCGCTTCGGCGAAAGCTTCGCGCATGAGGTCGACGACCCGGTTGATCTGGCTTGCCTGCACTGTTACTCCTCGATCGGCGTCTTCTTGTCGCTGTTGATGGCCAGTACCGCGTATTTCACGGCCAGGAAAATCGCGAACAGGGTCAAGGCCAGCGGAATGACGGTGATCGCGCAGGCCACCAGCACGGCGGCCAGCAGCAGGGCCGGCCAGGGCAGGGCCGAGAAGGTGCGCAGGCCGCCGCGGACGGTGCGCAGGCAAGCCTCGGCGGCGTCTTCGAGTTCGGCGGCAAAGCTGCGGAAGGTGGTGGTTTTCATGCGACTGCTCCTGTCAAAAGAAGTTCGGATAGGCGCACTGTATGCCCACGGCCGCGCTCGCGCGAGTCCGTCGCGACGAAGCGTGGAATTCATGGCTCAAGCGGTAGCGTGGGCGGACGAACGGGATCCCGCGCGCTCGTCCCAGTAGCGTCGAAGCAGGCCATAGAAGGCGGTATCGGCCTTCTCGCCGTGCACGATCCAGCGCTCGGGCATGTAGCCTTCGCGGCGAAAGCCGAGCTTTTCGAGCAGGCGCGCCGAAGCCTCGTTGCGCGGGTCGATGTCGGCTTCGATCCGGTTCATGTCGAGTTCGTGAAAAGCGTGGCCGAGCAGCGCTTCGAGCGCCTCGGCCGCGTAGCTGCGCCCCCAGTGGTCGCGTGCCAGGGCGTAACCGAGCTCGCAGCGCCGGTTCTGCTTGAAGAAGCCGCGCAGGTTGCAGACGCCGATCAGCCGGTCCGTATCGCGCAGGGCGATGGCGTAGCGATACAGGCCGCCGTCCCGGTAAGCCTGCCGGGCTTCCGCGATCATCGTCTCGGCCTGGGCGATGTCGGTCCACGCGCCCGTCGACCAGTAGCGCACGACCTCGGGGTCGCCAAAGATGCCCAGCAGGTCCGCGGCATCGGCGTCGGAGAAGGGCCGCAGGGCCAGGCGGGCGGTGCGCAGCATAGGGGGCAGTAAGTCAGGAGGCAACGAGTCACTCATCACGTTCTCATCTTCTTGTTGGGTTTGCGTTGGATCAAACGTCTTGGCATTTTGGCACTAGCGAGCAGTCAGGTGCTTTAGCATGTACAGTTTCTGCTGCTGACTTCGGCTATATGCAATTCGATATGACGAAGCTGCCGCGTGCGTCTATATTAATGGATCGTCCGCTTGTTTTTGCAAATTTGCAACGCACCATCCTGTGCAAGCTGACGGGTCTGGCGCCACGCGGCTTTACTTTCGGAGCGCGGACGCGCACATTGCTATGATTGCCTCGTCGTTTTGCCATCCGGCCCTTTATGGGCTGCAAACAAAGGGAGAGCCTGCATGAACGAGTCCAGACCCAAGTCGATGTCCGCATTCTGGATGCCCTTCACGAACAACCGCGACTTCAAGGTCGATCCGCGCCTGCTGGTCTCGGCCGAAGGCATGTACTACAAGGATGTCGACGGCAACCAGATCCTCGACGGCACCGCCGGCCTGTGGTGCGTCCCCTGCGGCCATGCCCAGCCGCGCATCGTGGGCGCGGTGCGCGAGATGATCGGCCAGCTCGACTTTGCGCCCACCTTCCAGATGGGGCACCCGGCCGCTTTTGATCTGGCCGAGCAGCTGATGGACTACACCGGCCACAAGTTCGGCCACGTCTTCTACACCAACTCCGGTTCCGAGGCGGTCGACACCGCCCTGAAGATCGCGCTGGCCTACCACAAGGCGCGCGGCGAGGGCGGGCGCACCCGGCTGATCGGGCGCGAGCGCGGCTACCACGGCGTCGGTTTCGGCGGCCTGTCGGTGGGCGGCATCGGCCCGAACCGCAAGAGCTTCGGCCCGCTGCTGCCCGGCGTGGACCACCTGCCGCACACGCACAACCTGCTGAAGAACGCCTTCTCGCGCGGCGAGCCGGACTTCGGCGCCGAGCTGGCGGACGAACTCGAACGCCTGGTCACGCTGCACGACGCCTCGACCATCGCCGCCGTCATCATCGAGCCGGTCTCCGGCTCCACCGGCGTGCTGGTGCCGCCGAAAGGCTACCTGAAAAAGCTGCGCCAGATCTGCGACAAGCACGGCATCCTGCTGATCTTCGACGAAGTCATCACCGGCTTCGGCCGCCTGACCACGCCTTTCGCGGCCGATTACTTCGACGTCGAACCGGACATGATCACGGCCGCCAAGGGCCTGACCAACGGCGTGATCCCGATGGGCGCGGTCTTCACCAGGCGCCACATCCACGACGCCTTCATGGAGGCGCCGGCCGGCATCGAGCTGTTCCACGGCTACACCTATTCCGGCCACCCGGTGGCCTGCGCCGCCGCACTGGCGACGCTCGAGGTGTTCAAGGAGCAGCGCATCCTCGATCGCGCCAAGGAGATCCAGCCCTACTGGGAAGACGCGGTCCACGCCCTGAGGGGACTGCCGCACGTGATCGACCTGCGCACCATCGGCCTCGTCGCCGGCATCGAGCTCGAACCGATTCCCGGCAAGCCCGGCGCGCGCGCCTACCAGGCCTTGAAGCGCGCCTTTGCCGACGGCATCCTGATCCGCACCACCGGCGACATCATCGCGCTGTCGCCGCCCCTGATTCTCGAGAAGCAGCATATCGACGAATTGTTCGGCAAGCTGGCCAACGTACTGAAAAACCTGGACTAGAAAAGAAGAGTAGACACATGAATCAACACGAGATCATCGGCCACTTCATCGGCGGCCATGTGGTCGACACGGCGGGCGACCGCTACGCCGACGTCTTCAACCCGGCACTGGGCGAACCCTGCGCCCGCGTCACGCTGGCCAGCGTCGACGAAGTCAATGCCGCCGTGTTCGCGGCCAATGCCGCGTTCCCGGCCTGGGCGGCGACGCCGCCGCTGGCCCGGGCCCGCATCCTGTTCAAGTACCTGCAGCTGTGCCAGCAGCACACCGACGACTTCGCGCGCCTCATCACGCGCGAGCACGGCAAGACCTTCAGCGACGCGCAGGGGGAAGTCGCGCGCGGCATCGAGGTGGTCGAGTTCGCGTGCGGCATCCCGCAGATGCTCAAGGGCGAATTCACCGACCAGATCGCACGCGGCATCGACGCCTGGTCGATGCGCCAGCCGCTGGGCGTGGTGGCCGGCATCACGCCGTTCAACTTCCCGGTGATGGTGCCGATGTGGATGTTCCCGGTGGCGCTCGCCTGCGGCAACACCTTCGTGCTGAAACCGTCCGAGCGCGATCCGTCGCCTTCGCTGCTGCACGCACGCCTGCTGAAGGAAGCCGGGCTGCCGGACGGCGTGTTCAACGTGGTACAAGGCGACAAAGTC
Source organism: Massilia haematophila (assembly GCF_042647645.1). Classification (NCBI taxonomy): domain Bacteria; kingdom Pseudomonadati; phylum Pseudomonadota; class Betaproteobacteria; order Burkholderiales; family Oxalobacteraceae; genus Massilia; species Massilia haematophila. The sequence continues at coordinate 5,326,338 of NZ_JBHRVV010000001.1, forward strand.
GCGGTAGACGCGCTGCTCGACCATCGCGACGTGCAGGCGATTTCTTTCGTTGGCTCGACCCCGATCGCCGAGTACATCTACGCCCGCGGCAGCGCTGCCGGAAAGCGCGTGCAGGCGCTGGGCGGCGCCAAGAACCACATGGTCGTCATGCCCGACGCCGACATAGACATGGCGGTCGACGCCCTGATCGGCGCCGCCTACGGTTCGGCGGGCGAGCGCTGCATGGCGATCTCGGTGGCGGTGGCCATCGGCGATGCCGGCGACACGCTGGTGGCCGCGCTGGCCGAGCGTACCGCGAAACTGAAGATCGGCGACGGCATGAGCGCGGGCATGGAAATGGGCCCGGTCGTCACCCAGGCGGCGCGCCAGCGCATCGAGCGCCTGATCGGCGAAGGCGTGGAGCAGGGCGCGACGCTGGTGGTCGATGGCCGCGGCTACCAGGTCGACGGCCGCGAGAACGGCTTCTTTGTCGGCGGCACCCTGTTCGACCACGTCAAGCCCGAGATGAGCATCTACCAGGAAGAGATCTTCGGCCCGGTGCTGTGCGTGGTGCGCCTGCCGGATGTGGGCAGCGCGGTCGAGCTGATCAACGCCAACGAGTACGGCAACGGCGTGGCCGTGTTCACGCGCGACGGCGGCGTGGCGCGCGAATTCGTGCGCCAGATCCAGGTCGGCATGGTCGGCGTGAACGTGCCGCTGCCGGTGCCGATGGCCTTCAACAGTTTCGGCGGCTGGAAGCGCAGCATGTTCGGCGACCACCATGCCTACGGGCCGGAGGGCGTGCGTTTCTACACGCGGCACAAGGCGGTGATGCAGCGCTGGCCGAATACGGCGAGCGCCGGGGTGGAGTTCGCGTTCCCGCAGATGAAGTAAGCCAGGTTTCGTAGGGTGGGTACTTGTACCCACGCGGTACGGCGCGTGATCGGTCGATCAATGTGGTCTTGCCTGTGCTCGATGTGCTGGTTATCGGGCCGGAAATCACGATGCGGTATTCGTGAGCACGACCGCGTGGGTTCGAGAACCCACCCTACGCCCTGATCCTCGGGGGAAACCGCGTTGCGGTATGCATGAGCACGACCGCGTGGACACAGGTGTCCACCCTACGATGAGCAACACAGCCGCCACCCGCAGCAGAAGTTCGAGCACCAGCATTTCAATCTACAACAAGAAGGGATGCACATGATCGAGACTCTCCAGCACCTGCCGCCGGCAGCCGATTCCCACGGCGCGCTCGCGGCCCAGTTCACCGACCTGGCGCCCGCGCTCACCGCGCGCCAGGCCGCCATCGAGGCGGCCCGCTGCCTGTACTGCTACGACGCGCCCTGCACGCGCGCCTGCCCGACCGGCATCGACGTGGCCAGCTTCATCCGCAACATCCATGACCAGAACGTCACCGGCGCCGCGGTTGGCATCCTGAAGCAGAACATCTTCGGCGGCAGCTGCGCGCGCGTCTGCCCGACCGAGATCCTGTGCGAGGACGCCTGCGTGCGCAACAACGCCGCCGAGCGCGAGCCGGTCAAGATCGGCCTGCTGCAGCGCCACGCCATCGACAACGCCGGCTTCACAAGTCACCCCTTCATGCGCGCGCCGTCCACCGGCAAGACCGTCGCCGTGGTCGGCGCCGGGCCGGCCGGCCTGTCCTGCGCCCACCGCCTCGCCATGCTGGGCCACGACGTGGTCGTGTTCGAGGCACGTCCGAAAGCGGGCGGCCTGAACGAATACGGCATCGCCAGGTACAAGCTGCCCGGCGACTTCGCCCAGCAGGAAGTGGACTTCCTGCTCTCGGTCGGCGGCATCGACATCCAGTACGGGCAGGCGCTCGGCGACGAGCTGCAATTGCGCGACCTGCACACCCGCTTCGACGCCGTCTTCCTCGGCCTGGGACTGGGCGCCAGCCGCCGCCTGGGCCTGGTCGGCGAGGACGCGCCCGGCCTGATGGCGGCCACCGACTACATCGCCGCGCTGCGCCAGGCGGGCGACCTGTCGCGCTTGCCGGTGCCGCGGCGGGCGATCGTCGTCGGCGCCGGCAATACGGCGATCGACATGGCGGTACAGCTCAAGCGCCTCGGCGCGGACGAGGTGACCCTGGTCTACCGCCGCGGCTACGAGGCCATGAGCGCGACCGGCCACGAGATCGAGATCGCAAAACTCAACGGCGTGCGCATCCGCACCTGGGCTTCGCCGCTGGAAGTGCTGCTGGACGACTCCGGGCGCGTGGCCGGCATGCGCTTCGAGGAGACGCGCATGGACGACGGCCGCCTGGCGCGCACCGGCGCCTTCATCGACATCGCCGCCGACGCCGTGTTCAAGGCCATCGGCCAGGCCATCGCGCCGCCGCCCCAGCTCGACGAGCTCGCGCAGGGCCTGTGGCAAGACGGCGAACGCATCCGCGTCGACGCCGGCCTGCGCACCGCGGTGCCCGGCATCTACGCCGGCGGCGACTGCGTGGCCCTGGGCCAGGACCTGACGGTGCAGGCGGTCCAGCACGGCAAGCTGGCCGCGCTGGCGATCCACAACGACATCCAAGCGGGGACAGCATGGCCGACCTGAGCATCGAATTCTGCGGGATCAAGGCACCGAATCCCTTCTGGCTGGCCTCGGCGCCGCCGACCGACAAGGCCTACAACGTGGTGCGCGCCTTCGAGGCGGGTTGGGGCGGAGTGGTCTGGAAGACGCTGGGCGAAGATCCGCCGGCGGTGAACGTCTCCTCGCGCTACTCGGCCCACTACGGCAAGAACCGCGAGGTCATCGGCTTCAACAACATCGAGCTGATCACCGACCGCAGCCTGGAGACAAATTTGCGCGAGATCGCCGCCGTCAAAAAGGCCTGGCCGGACCGCGCGATGATCGTCTCGCTGATGCTGCCCTGCGAAGAGGCGCCCTGGGCCGCGATCCTGCCGCTGGTGGAGGCCACCGGCGCCGACGGCATCGAGCTGAACTTCGGTTGCCCGCACGGCATGCCCGAGCGCGGCATGGGGGCGGCGGTGGGGCAGGTGCCCGAGTACGTCGAGATGGTCACGCGCTGGTGCAAGCAGCACACGCGCCTGCCGGTCATCGTCAAGCTGACGCCGAACATCACCGACGTGCGCGCGCCGGCCCGCGCCGCGCTGGCCGGCGGGGCGGACGCGGTCTCGCTGATCAACACGGTCAACTCGATCACCCACCTGGACCTGGACCGCATGGTGGCGTATCCGATCGTCGGCGGCGCCAGCACCCACGGCGGCTACTGCGGCTCGGCGGTCAAGCCGATCGCGCTGAACATGGTGGCCGAGATCGCGCGCGATCCCGTCACCGCGGGGCTGCCGATCTCGGGCATCGGCGGCATCGGCAACTGGCGTGACGCGGCCGAGTTCATCGCGCTCGGCGCCGGCTGCGTGCAGGTGTGCACGGCCGCGATGCTGCACGGCTTTCGCATCGTCGACGAGATGAAGGACGGCCTGTCGCGCTGGATGGACAGCAAGGGCTACGCCAACGTCGATGCGTTTTCGCGCAAGGCGGTGCCGAACACCACGGACTGGAAGTACCTGGACATGAACTACCAGATGATCGCGCACATCGACCAGGACAAGTGCATCGGCTGCGGCAAGTGCTTCGTCGCCTGCGAGGACACCTCGCACCAGGCCATCGCGCGCCAGGTTCTCGAGAATGGCGGTCGCCGCTACGAAGTGATCGAGGCGGAATGCGTCGGCTGCAACCTGTGCGAGATCACCTGTCCGGTCGAGGGCTGCATCGCGATGGTGCCGCAGCAGACCGGCAAGCCGACCATGAACTGGACGCAGGACCCGCGCAACCCGCGCGCCGAGACGCGGCCGCTGCCGGAAACCGCGGCGGCCGCGGTGGGCACGGAGGCAGGGGCACCGGCCGAAGCGCCGATCCTGGCGCCGCTGGCGGCCGCGCTGCCGGCGTGAACGCCTTGCGGGCGCGGGTGTTGCCCCTCGCGCCCGTACGTACGTTTGCGCTACACTGGGTTGCAACAGCAACCTATTGGAGAAACCCACTGTGACCGCACCACAAGACGCCAGCCAAGACCTCTGGAACCACGACCTCGCCCCGACAGGCGTCGCACAGCGCACCTGGCGCTGGTATCACTTCGCCGCGCTCTGGGTCGGGATGGTGATCAGCATTCCCGCCTACATGCTCGCATCGAGCCTGATCGAAAGCGGCATGTCGGCCTGGCAGGCGGTGGTGACGGTGTTCCTGGCGAACGTGATCGTGCTGGTGCCGATGCTGCTGATCGGCCACGCCGGCACCAAGTACGGCATTCCCTACGCGGTGCTGGCGCGCTCCTCCTTCGGCACGCGCGGCGCCCGGCTTCCGGCCTTCCTGCGCGCGGTCGTCGCCTGCGGCTGGTACGGCATCCAGACCTGGTTCGGCGGCAGCATGATCTACACGCTGCTCGGCGTGCTGCTGGGCGCCCCGATCGGCGGCGACGCGCTGCCGGGCCTGGGCATCAACGGCGGCCAGCTGGCCTGCTTCCTGGGCTTCTGGGCGATCCAGATGTACTTCATCGTGCACGGCATGGAGTCGATCAGGAAGCTCGAGACCTATACCGCGCCCTTGAAGATCGCGATCTGCTTCCTGCTGCTGTGGTGGGTGTACGACAAGGTCGGCGGCTTCGGCCCGCTGCTGGCCCAGCCTTCCGCCTTCGTCGAAGGTGGTCCGAAGGCCGGCCTGTTCTGGTCCGTATTCTGGCCGTCGCTGACCGCCATGATCGGCTACTGGGCCACGCTGGCGCTGAACATCCCCGACTTCACCCGCTTCGCCAAGACCCAGCGCGACCAGGTGGTCGGCCAGACCCTCGGCCTGCCGCTGCCCATGGGCCTGCTCGCGGCGCTGGCCGTGACCGTCACCTCGGCCACCATCGTCCTCTACGGCAAAGCCCTGTGGGACCCGGTCGACGTGGCCAGCCGCATGACCGGCGTGGCCGTGCTGGTGGCCCTGCTGATCCTCCTGATCGACACCGCCAGCGTCAACCTGGCCGCCAACCTGGTCGGCCCGGCCTATGACTTCTCGGCGCTGTCGCCGAAGCGCATCTCCTACCGCGCCGGCGGCTACATTACCGCCGGCATCGCGCTGGCCATGATGCCCTGGAAAATTCTCGAATCGACCCAGAACTACATCTTCATCTGGCTGACCGGCTACTCGGCGCTGCTCGGGCCGATCGCCGGCATCATGATCGTCGACTACTACTTCATCCGCAAGACCACGCTCGACGTCGACCAGCTCTACCGCGAAGGCGGCGCCTACTCGTACAAGGGCGGCTGGAACGTCGCCGCCGTCGTGGCCTTCGCGGCCGGCGTGCTGCCGAACATCCCGGGCTTCCTGAACGCGGCGCTGCCCGCTTCCTTCCCGGAGGTGAGCGAGACCTTCAAGACCATCTATACCTATGCCTGGTTCGTCGGCGTGGTGATCGCGGCGATCGTGTACGGCCTGATGATGAAGGGCCGCACCGCGCCGGTGACCGTGAACGGCAGGGCCAACAGGGCGAACAACTATCCAACCTGACAAGGAGTGTCCATGACGACGATTATCCGTGGCGGCACCATCGTGAACGCCGATCGCGCCTTCCGCGGCGACGTGCTCTGTTACGGCGACAAGATCGTGGCCGTCGGCGAGAGCATCGACGCCCCGGCCAATGCCACGGTGATCGACGCAGGCGGCCAGTACGTGATGCCGGGCGGGATCGACACCCACACCCACATGCAGCTGCCCTTCATGGGCACGGTGACGGCCGACGACTTCTTCACCGGCACCGCGGCGGGGCTGGCGGGCGGCACCACGACCATCATGGACTTCGTCATTCCCGACCCGAAGCAGTCGCTGCTGGAGGCCTACCGCACCTGGCGCGGCTGGGCGCGCAAGGCCGCCGCCGACTACACCTTCCACGTGGCCGTGACCTGGTGGGACGACTCGGTGCACGCCGAGATGGGCGCCCTGGTGCGCGAGCACGGCGTGAACAGCTTCAAGCACTTCATGGCGTATAAAAACGCGATCATGGCCGACGACGAGACGCTGGTGAAGAGCTTCCGCCGCGCGCTGGAGCTGGGCGCGATCCCGACCGTGCATGCCGAGAACGGCGAACTGGTGTTCCAGCTGCAGCAGGAATTGCTGGCCAAGGGTATCCGCGGCGCGAAAGCCCATCCGCTCTCGCGTCCGCCCGAGGTAGAGGCGGAAGCGGCGAACCGCGCGATCGCCATCGCGAACGTGCTCGGCACGCCGATCTACATCGTGCACGTGTCCTGCGCCGAGTCGCTGGAGGCCATCGTGCGCGCCCGCGCCAAGGGCCAGCGCGTCTACGGCGAGGCGCTGGCCGGCCACCTGGTGATCGACGACAGCGTCTACCAGAGCGAGGACGAGGACTTCGCACGCGGCCACGTCATGAGCCCGCCGTTTCGCGGCCGCCACCACCAGGACGCGCTCTGGCAGGGCCTGCGGGGCGGGAACCTGCACACCACCGCGACCGACCACTGCACCTTCTGTGCCGAGCAGAAGGCGGCCGGCAAGGACGACTTCACGCGCATCCCGAACGGCTGCGGCGGCGTCGAGGAACGCATGGCGGTCGTCTGGGGCGCCGGCGTCAACAGCGGCCGCCTGACGCCCTCGGAATTCGTGCGCGTGACCTCCACCAATGCCGCCCAGATCTTCAACATGTACCCGCGCAAGGGCGTGATCGCCGTGGGGGCCGACGCCGACATCGTGGTCTGGGACCCGAACGGCACCCGCACGATCTCCAGCAAGACCCAGTTCGCCAAGGGCGGCTTCAACGTGTTCGAGGGCCGCACCGTGCGCGGCATCCCGACCCACACGGTCGCCGCCGGCAAGCTGGTCTTCGAGCGCGGCGACCTGCGCGCCGAGGAGGGCGCCGGCCGCCACGTCGACCGCCCCGCGTTCGCCTGACCGGCCGCACCGCATTCGCTTGACCCGTAGGGTGGACGGCTATGCCGTCCACGCGTTCAACAATCGCATGCAAACCGTACTGCGATCTGTTCCTTGATCGCTGCGACACCAATGGAGAACACCATGCCCGACACCCTGCGCATCAACGGCCAACGCCTGTGGCACTCCCTGATGGAGCTGGCGAAAATCGGCGCCACCGACAAGGGCGGCGTCAAGCGCCTCGCCCTGACCGACCTCGACCGCCAGGGCCGCGACCTCGTGGTCCAGTGGGGACGCGAGGCCGGCATGACGGTCACGGTCGACCGGATCGGCAACGTCTTCATGCGCCGCGAAGGCCGCAACGCCAGTCTCGCCCCGATCGTCACCGGCAGCCACGTCGACACCCAGCCCACCGGCGGCAAGTTCGACGGCAACTACGGCGTGCTGGCCGGCCTGGAAGTGGTGCGCACCCTGAACGACAACGGCATCGTGACCGAAGCGCCGATCGAGGTCGCCTTCTGGACCAACGAGGAAGGCTCGCGCTTCGTGCCGGTCATGATGGGTTCCGGCGTGTTCTGCGGCGCCTTCAGCCTGGAGACCGCTTACGCGGCGAAGGACGTCGACGGCAAGACCGTGCGCGAGGAACTGGAACGGATCGGCTACCTGGGCGAGGAAGAGCCGGGCCGGCACCCGATCGGCGCCTACTTCGAGACCCACATCGAGCAGGGGCCGGTGCTGGAGGATGCCGACAAGGTGATCGGCGTGGTGCCGGCCGTGATGGGCCTGTCGTGGTACGACTGCCTTGTTACCGGCATGGAAGCGCATGCCGGCCCGACCCCGATGGGCCTGCGCCGCGACGCGCTGCAAGTGGCGACCACCATCATGCAGGAAACCGTGGCGATCGCGAACCGCTACCCGCCCTACGGCCGCGGAACGGTCGGCATGGTGCAGGTGTTCCCGAACAGCCGCAACGTGATTCCCGGCCAGGTCAAGTTCAGCATCGACCTGCGCAACGTGAACGATGAACTGCTGAACACCATGCACGAGGAGATGCTCGCCTTTGTTGCGAAGACCCGTGACGAGACCGGCCTGACCGTCGAGATCGAGCGCGTCTCCTACTATCCGCCTTGCCCCTTCCATCCGGACTGCGTGAACGCCGTGCGCGCCGCCACCGCCAAGCTGGGCTACTCGACCATGGACGTAGTCTCGGGCGCCGGACACGACGCCATCTACGCGGCGCGTGTCGCCCCGTCCGGCATGATCTTCGTGCCCTGCAAGGACGGCATCAGCCACAACGAGATCGAGGACGCCAGGCCCGACCACCTGGAGGCGGGCTGCAACGTGCTGCTGCATGCGATGCTGGAGCGGGCCGGGGTGGTGGAGTAACAGGGGAGGGAACAGCAGTCCGGGCTGCCTGCCGGCGAACCCGGCTAGAATGCCGGGATGCCGAGCAAACTTCCCACTTTCCCCGGTCCCCTGACCGCGCGCGGCGCCGTGCTGGCGGTGCTGCTGTCGAACGAAGACCAGACCGGAGCCGAACCGCTGCAGGGCCGCGTGACCCTGGCCGCCATCGTGCGTACCCTGAAGCGCAAATATCATTGGCCGATCGAGACCCACAGTTTTCCGGCCAACGCCGCCGACGGCCGCGCCACCTGGGCCACGGTCTACAGCCTGCCTCAGGGGGTGATCGATGCGGCGCTGGAGCGCGGCGGGCGCGACTGGCTGCGTTCGCGGAAAGTGGCGCGGCGCGGCCTGGCGCGGCTCGACGAATGAACGGGGCAGGGACCGGCTTCCATGTCCCGCCGCTCTTTGATCTAGCTCATACCTGTCGCGGCTTGCCGCGCTTGTCTGGGCCCGGCATGGCGTCCTAATTTGTAAGGATGCAGGTCAATGAAGGCCGGATAGCGCGCAGCCGCCGGGCTGGTCCGCGCATGATGCGCCGGCCGCCACAACGAGGGGAGGTCGTCATGAGCTATCGTCTGGAAGGTCGTCTGCTGGAGGTCTGCAACTGCAAGGTCCTGTGCCCGTGCTGGATCGGCGAGGACCCCGACCACGGCACCTGCCAGGCGATCGTCGCCTGGCACATCGACAAGGGCGCCATCGACGGCGTCGACGTCAGCGGCCATACCCTGGCCTCGGTATCCTACCTGCCTGGTAACGTCTTGCAGGGCAATTGGCGCGTGGCATTCTTCATCGACGACGATGCCAGCGACCTGCAGATGGATGCCTTGCTGAAGGTGTACAGCGGCAAGGCGGGCGGCGCGATCGCCGACCTGGCCAGGCTGATCGGCGAAGTGGTGTCCATCGAGCGCGCGCCGATCCGCTTCACCGTCAACGAGGGCAAGGGCGAGCTCGCCATCGGCGAAGACTATTACGCCGAACTCGAACCCTACCGCGGACCGAGCGGCGCCACCACCACCCTGACCGAAACCATTTTCACGACCGTGCCGGGCGCGCCTGCCTTCGTGGGAAAAGCGCCGGTCTACCGCTCGCGCAACGAAAAGCTGGGCATCGACCTGAACCTGCGCGACCATAACGCGCTGCAGAGCACCTTCGTGTTCGAGGCATGAGCGCGCCGGCCGCGCGCGCTTCCCGCCTGGCGCGCCACTACCGCGTGTTCGTGCCGCTGCTGCTCGGCACCAGCGCGCTCGCCTGGGTGCTTCTGTGGGCCTGGGCGCGTACGCCTTACGGCCGCTATCTCGAGCACGGCGACTGGACCGCCTCCGGCCCGGCCGCCGCCCTGTGCCGCGCGGTGCCCGGCGGCGAAGTCGTGGTGCCGCTGCTGCTGTCTGCCGCCGCCTGGATCCTGATGACGGCGGCCATGATGCTGCCCACCACGCTGCCGCTGTTCGACGCCTTCAACCACCTGAGCGAGGGCGGGCCCGACCACAATCGGCTGATGACCCTGCTCGGCCTGGGCTACATGGTCGCGTGGGGCGGCTTCGGCGTGCTGGCGCACGGCCTGCACGAGGGCCTGCTGGCGTTGGTCGCGGGTGTGCCTCGACTGGCCTGGAACGGCTGGATCATCGGCGCGGCCGTGATCGCGGCCGCCGGGCTGTTCCAGTTCAGCCGCCTGAAGTATGCCTGCCTGGACCGTTGCCGCTCGCCGCTCGGCTTCGTGATCGCGCACTGGCGCGGCCGCGCGCACCGGCGCCAGGCCTTCCTGCTCGGCCTGCACCACGGGGCTTATTGCGTCGGCTGCTGCTGGGCGCTGATGCTGTTGATGTTCGCCGTCGGCGCGGGCAGCCTGGGCTGGATGCTGGTGCTGGCTTGCGTGATGGCGCTCGAGAAGAACACGCCCTGGGGCCGGCACCTCGCGAAACCAATTGGCGTGGTCCTGCTGGCCTGGACTGCGCTGCTGGTGACCAGCCATGCGTGACCTCGACACAAGCAGGCCGCGCCTGGCGACGCTGGCGCTGACCGCGGCGGCGATGCTCGCCTTTGCCGCCAATTCGCTGCTGTGCCGGCTGGCGCTGCAGACGGGCGGCATCGATCCCGCCAGCTTCGGCGCGGTCCGCATCGCTTCCGGCGCGCTCGCGCTGCTGCTGATCGTGCGCTGGCGCGCGGGCAGCGCACGGGCGGCGGTGGCGCGCGGCGACTGGATCTCGGCGGCGATGCTGTTCGCCTATGTCGCCTTCTTCTCCTTCGCGTATGTGGGCCTGGCGGCCGGCACTGGCGCGCTGATCCTGTTCGGCGCGGTGCAGTTGACCATGTTCGGATCGGCACTGCGCGCGGGCGAACGCTTCGTGCCGCAGGCCTGGGGCGGCCTGGGCATGGCGGCGGCGGGACTGGTCTACCTGGTGCTGCCGGGCGTGAGCGCGCCGCCCGTCCTCGGCGCCGCGCTGATGGCGCTGGCCGGCGTGGCCTGGGGCGTGTATTCGCTGCGCGGCCGCGGTGCGCCCGATCCGCTCGGCGCGACCGCCGGCAACTTCCTGCGCGCGGCGCCCATTGCGCTGCTGCTCTGGCTGCCCTTCACCGGGGTGGCCCACGCCAGCCCGGCCGGCGTTGCTTTGGCGGTCGTGTCGGGCGCGGTCACGTCCGGCGTCGGCTACGCGCTGTGGTACGCGGCGTTGCGTGCGCTGAGCGCGATGCGGGCGGCGACGGTGCAGTTGTCGGTGCCCCTGATCACGGCCATCGGCGCCGTGCTGTTCCTGGCCGAGCCGGTGACGCTGCGGCTGTTCCTGGCCTCGGTGGCGATCCTGGGTGGTATCGCGCTCGTGCTGGCGGTGCGCAGAAAAAAATAGTAGCGTTAGCCGAGCTGCTTCTCCATGTAGACCGACGCGATGGCAACGCCCGAGCGATGCGGATACGACTCTTCGCGTATCGCCTGGAAGCCGGCATGCCGGTAGAAGGGAACGGCGTTGAGCGAGGCCGACAGGAACAGGCGCTCGTGGCCGGCGGCCAGCGCCATCCGCTCCAGCGCCGCGAGCAGCAGCGCGCCGATCCCGCGTCCGTGCTCGGCCGGTTCGACGAAGACCGCGTCGACTTCACCGCTGGCGGCATCCAGCACCGCGTAGCCGAGTAGCCGTCCGGCTTCCATCGCCACGACGCCGCCGCCCGCGGCGAGCAGGCGCGGCAGGGGCTCGGGCGCCGGCGCGGCCAGCCAGGAGGCCAGCACCGACGCGGGGTAGTGCGCCGCGCAGCCCTGCGCGACCGCGCGCGTGCGCAGCTCCCAGAGGGAGGGAAGTTCCTCGGGGCGCGCTGCCCGCAGGGCGACTGTGTGCGTTCCTGTCATCGTCGACTCTCCATGGTCGCGTACCGATGGCGAGGTTAGCCCTGCACCAGCGCGCGCGCCGCCTGGCTCACCTGGTCGCGCAGCCACTTGTGTTCCGGCGACTGGTGCACGCGCTGGTGCCACAGCTGGTAGAAGCGCATCGGCGGAAACTTGATCGGCATGGTGAAGGTCTTCAGCGGCAGCGTCTTTTCATAAAAGCGCATGAACTGGCGGCCGGTGGTGAGCACCAGGTCGGTCTGGGTCAGCATGTAGGGAATCAGGCCGAAGTAGGGCGACTCGATCGCGATTCTCCGGTGCAGGCCCTGGCGCGCCAGGAAGGAGTCGATCACGCCGTGGTAGCCGGGCAGCGTCTGCGTCGGCGCCACGTGGGGCAGGGACAGGTAGTCCTCGATCGTCATCGCATCGTTTGCCGTGCGTTTTGCGTAGGGGCTGTCGGCGCGCATGGTGCAGACAATCGGGTCCTCGAACAGCTTGGAGATGTGCAGGTGGGCCGGCGGCTCGTCCCAGTTGGCGATCACCAGGTCCATCTCCCCGTCGGACAGCATGCGCAGGTAGTCGGTGCCCGGTCCCAGGCTGTGGATCGCCACCCGGCTGTTGGGCGCGTCGCGCCGGATCGCGGCCACCACGTTGGGCAGGAATTGGGTGTCGAGGTAGTCGGGCGCGGCGATGTGGAAGGTGCGCGCCGCCGCTTCCGGCACGAAGGGCGACTTCTTGACGAACAGGCTCTCGGTCTCGTCGAGGATGCGCTTGGCGGGCTTCAGCAGGCTTTCGCCGTGCTGGGTCGGCACCATGCCGCGCGCGCCGCGCACCAGCAGCGGGTCGCCGGTCAGCTCGCGGAGTTTGCGCAGCGAAGCCGAGATCGAGGGCTGCGGCTGGTTCAGTTTCAGCGCCACGCGCGACACGTTCTTCTCCACCAGCAGCAGGTAGAGGATGCGGATCAGGTGCAGGTCGAGATGCTGGGGCAGGCTGGCCATGGCGAAGTGCGGCTGCGGTTTGTCTATATTGGTTCGGTTATTTCGAATATACGCTATATTTCATGTTGCAGAAATGAAATCGGCTGAAATTCGATTCACTATCGCCACCAGGAAGATGAGGGACTGTGCATGGACGTGTTCGGATACCTGGCTCCTTACGGCCTCGAATGGCTGAATTTGCTCGTGCGCTGGCTGCACGTCATCACCGGCATCGCCTGGATCGGCGCCTCCTTCTATTTCGTCTGGCTCGACAACACCATCAAGCCGCCGCCACCGGGCTCGGAGCTGGCGAAGAAGGGCGTCGCCGGCGAACTCTGGGCCGTGCACGGCGGCGGCTTCTACAACCCGCAAAAATACCTGGTCGCTCCCGCCGAGCTGCCGAAGGAACTGCACTGGTTCATGTGGGAAGCCTATTCGACCTGGCTGTCCGGCTTCGCGCTGCTGTTCATCGTGTATTACCTGAACGCGCAGGCGATGATGGTCGACCGCAGCGTGGCCGATTTGTCGAGCTGGCAGGCGGTCGGCATCGGCCTCGGCAGCCTGGTGGTCGGCTGGCTGGTGTACGACCTGCTGTGCAAGTCCCCGCTGGGCAAGCGCGACCTCGTCTTCGGCCTCCTCATCTTCGCCTTCCTGGTCGGCAGCGCCTGGGTGCTGACCCACCTGCTCAGCGGCCGCGCGGCCTACCTGCACATCGGCGCGATGATCGGCACCATCATGGTTGCGAACGTCGCTCACGTGATCATTCCCGGCCAGCGCAGGATGGTGAACGCCATGATGGCGGGCCAGCAGCCCGACCCGAGCGACGGCATCAAGGCCAAGCAGCGCTCGGTGCACAACAATTACTTCACGCTGCCGGTGCTGTTCCTCATGATCAGCAACCATTACGCGATGACTTACCGCCACCCGCATGCCTGGGCGGTGCTGGGCGTGATCATGGCGGCCGGCGTATTGATCCGCCACTTCTTCAACCTGCGCCACAAGGGCCGCATCGAATGGAAGTACCCGGCGGCGGGCGTGGCGCTGCTGGCCGTGCTGGCGGTGCTGATCGCGCCGCAGGCGCCGCAGGCACCGGCAGGGCCACAGCCCGGCGTCGACGCCATGGCCCAGTTCGCGCAGGTGCGGCAGATCGTCGACCGGCGCTGCGTCAGCTGCCACGCGGCCAGGCCGACCCAGCCCGGCTTCGCCACCGCGCCGGCCGGCGTCAGTCTCGATTCGCCCGAGCTGATCCGGCAGAACGCCGCCCGCATCTACCAGCAAACCGTGCAGCTGAAGGCGATGCCGCTGGCGAACCTCACCAACATGACCGACGCCGAGCGGGCGCAGGTCAAGGCATGGTTCGAGGCGGGCGCACCGTCAGGAAAAGACTGAGGATGACTTCCGGATAACGGAAGCGTCCCGGCCGGCCGATGCATGCTAGGCTTGCAGGCACGAACCAAGGCGGAGAACAAGATGGCATTCGACTTATCGACCTACAACCTGGCTGAATTGAAGGGACTCCAGTTCGACGTCGCGCAGGAGCTCAAACAGCGCGAGCGGCAGGAGCTCGGGCAGGCGCGCGAGCGGATCCTGGCGATCGCCCGCGAAACCGGCGTCGCGGTCGACGAATTGATCGAGGAAGAAGGGAAGGGCAAGAAGCGCAAGGGATGATCCAGGGGCGCTCCAGGCTTCGCAGGCATGTGATCGGCGCGCCCTTTGCCCGCCATATCGTATGATAGGGTTCATCAACAATGCATACCCTGTTTCTATGAATGCGGATACGACACGCCGGAGCGTGACATTCGACGAGGTTGCGGCCGCCGCCGACAGCCTGGCCAACGACGGCAAGCCCGTCACCCTGGAGGCCGTGCGCGACGCGCTCGGCGATGCTTCCCCTAACCTGATCGGGCGCCACCTGGGCGCCTGGCGCGCCGCGCGCGCCGATGCGGCCGCTGTGGCCAACCCGCCAACAGCGGCGATGCCGGAGTCGCTGGTCGCCGATCTGGCCCGCTGGGCCCAGCAGTTCGCGGAAGAAGCCGGCGCCGGCACCCGCGACGCGCTGGCGCAGGCGCGGCGCGACATGGAAGACGTGCTGGCCGCGGGCGAACAGCTCGAAGCCGAACGCGACACCCTGGTCGACGAAGTCGCCAGCGCGACCGCCGCGCGCGACCAGGCGACGGCCGCCGCCGCCGAGCGCAGCGAGGAAATCGAACGCCTGAACGCCGAGCTGCGCAACGCACGCCAGGTCGCGATGGACGCCCTGGTCGGGAAAGCCAAGGACCAGCTGGCGATCGAAGGCAAGGACGCCCAGCTGGCCGACCTGCGCGCCCAGATCGAGCGCAATGTCGCCGCCTCGGCGGCCGAGTCCGATGCCCGCCTGCGCGCCGAGATGGAGCTGGTTGGGGCGACCACCGTGCGCGACAGCCTCGCGGCCGAAGTGAAGGACCTGCAGGCGCAACTGGCCGCGGTCCAGGCCGAACGCAGCGCCCTGCGCGCCGAAGTCGAGACGCTGCGCGCGCGCGCCAAGTAAGCCTGGCGTTGCGGAGCCGGGCAGCCGGCTCCGCGCGCGTTGTACTGATTGACCTACTGCTTGGCCTACTGCTTGGCCGCGGCGCCGTCCGGCGTAAAAACGCGTCAGCGTTCCCTGTAGGCGCGCTCGATCTTCTTGTCCGTGTTGTACTGGCTGAGCGCATAGACCGCCCAGATGGCGGCGGGCAGCCAGCCGATCAGCGTCACCTGCAGGATCAGGCAGATGATGCCGGCAATGGGACGGCCGATGGTGAAGAAAGTGAGCCAGGGGAGGATGAGGGCAATGAGCAGGCGCATACGGTATCCAGGATAGTTGGTGCATGGGCCGGGGCGGCCCGACGTGTCCCTTCATCATATAACAGGCACTGTCGGGCTCATCGCACCGTTGCCGGCCCGGCTACGGCTGCCCGACCGGATTCGTCCTGCCCAGCGCTTCGGCCATCCGCACCAGGCGCACGAACTCGGCGCGGTAAGCTTCCGCATCCTGGCCGCGCGCCTCGTTCGCCAGCGCCGCGATGTCGGCATAGCCGTAGTCCGCCAGCGCCGTCTCCCCGCGCAGGCGCTGGCCGAAGGCCGCCACCGCCACCGCAAAACGCGCATCTACCGACGCCGCGGCGAACGCCTTGCGGACACTGGCCGCACGCACCGCATGCGTGCTCTCGCGGCTGACGCCCTGGCCCGGCAGCTTGTAGCGCACCTTCACGAAACAGAGTTCGTCGCCGCCGGCGGCAGGCGCGGCCTGCTTGTTCTCGCCATAGCGCAGCGGATCGACCAGTTTGCCCGCCTCGGAAGCCGGCGTGATCTCGTAGATGGCGGTGACGGTGTGGCCGGCGCCCATGTCGCCCGCATCCACCTTGTCGTCCTTGAACTCCTGGCGCGCCAGCATGCGGGTTTCGTAGCCGATCAAGCGGTAGGCGGCCACTTGGCGCGGGTTGAATTCGACCTGCATCTTGACGTCGTTCGCGATCGGGAACATGGTCGACCCCAGTTCTTCCTGCATGGCCTTGCGCGCTTCCAGCAGCGAGTCGATGTAGGCGGCGTTGCCGTTGCCGGACTGGGTCAGGCGCTGGATCAGGGCATCGTTCAGGTTGCCCGCGCCGACGCCGAACACCGACAAGTACACGCCGCTCTTGCGCTTGTCGGCGATGAAGCGCTCCAGCTGTTTCGGGTCGGTGATGCCGATGTTGAAGTCGCCGTCGGTGGCCAGGATCACGCGGTTGACCGCGTTCGGGTCGCGGTGGCGCTCGGCCAGCGCATAGGCGCGCTGCAGGCCGTCGCCGCCGGCGGTGCCGCCCGCCGCCCGCAGGCCGTCGACCGCATCGACGATTTTCCGCTTGTCGCGGCCCAGCGTCGGCTCGAGCGCGACCGCGGTGCCGTTCGCATAGGTGACGATGGCCACGCGGTCGGTGTCGCGCAGGTTCTCGGCGAACAGGCGCAGGCCCTGCTGCAGCAGCGGCAGGCGGTCCGGCCCGCCCATCGAGCCGGACACGTCGATCAGCAGCACCAGGTTCAGCGGCGGGCGCTCGGTCTGGGCCAGGTCGAAGCCGCGCACGGCGACGTGCAGCAGCTGGTTGCCGGCCTTCCAGGGGCTGGGCATGACTTCGGTCGCGATGGCGAAGGGCTCGGTGCGCGTCCCGGGTGCGGCGTAGCGGTAGGGGAAGTAGTTCACCATCTCCTCGACGCGCACGGCGCCCGGCGGCGGCAGGCGCCCGCCCGTCAGCAGGCGCCGGACGAAGGCGTAGGAAGCGGTGTCGACGTCGGCACTGAAGGTGGACACCGGATACTCGGCCACCAGTTGGGTGGCATTCGCTTCCTTGTCCGGGAATTTGTCGGCCTGCGGCGGGGTGAGCACGATGAAGCCCGGCCCGGGCGCACGCTTTTGCATGGCCGGCGCCGCGATGGTGGACCCGGTGACGGTCACGCGCTGCGGTGCGTAAGCAGAAAACGGAGCGGGCGGCGGTGGCGGCGCGGGTGCGAGTGCGGGTGCAGGTGCGGGTGCAGGTAGGGCTGCGGAAGCGCTGCCTGCCGCTTGCTGGCCCGGCGCCTGCACGCCGCAGCCGGCCACGAGTGCCGCGCCCAGCGCCAGGAGCGCGGACCCACCCAGGGAACATCTCATGTTGGACCTCCTTCGGATTATTGTTCCGATAAGGTGCAACAGCGATGACCGACTTGCAATGGTACTTACAAGCTGTAATCCTTTATGCGGACGGCATCGACCTGGCTCTTAGCGCGCATCAACACCATCGAGCGAGCGCGGCACGATCGCGAACTGCGGCGCCGGGCCGTAGTCCGGCTTGACGCTGCGCGACATGAAGCGCTCCCACGCCTTCTTGCCGGCCGCGCCGCCGACGTCGGCCGCGTAGGCCAGTGCCGGCTGCAGGTTCGAGGGGAAGCCTATGGCGGTGTTCGCGTAGCCGCCCATGTCGCCCGGCTTGCGCTTGGTGGCGGCGGCTTGCTCGGCCCCGCCGCAGGGCAGGGTCGCCAGCTCCGGCCCGACGGTGCGCTTCCAGGCCTGCGCCATGCTGTCGTAGATGGGCGCGGCGGGCGAGTCGCGCACCGTGATCGTGTAGTTGGCGGCGTCGACCCAGCAGGCGCCTTCGCTGGTCATGCGCACGATCGGAAACTTCGCCTTCCATTTCAGCAGCGGCTGCGCATCCTTGAAGCCGAGTTCGGCGAGGTGGCCGACGGCTTGGGTGAAGAAGTCGTCCTGCCAGGGCGCGACCGCGGTCTTGCCCTTGTAGACCACAGCGGGACTGTTGTCGATCACGCCCAGTCCGTTGGCGGACGGGTTGTTGCTGTAGGTCGCGTTGTACCAGGCCAGGTTGCTCTTCAGGATGGCGTTGAAGTCGTTCTTCAGCGGGTGCCTGTCGGGCGTGATGTAGGCCGCTTCGCCCAGGGTACGCAGGCTCCAGGCCTGGCCGCGCACCTGGTGCGTCGCCAGCAGGCCCTCGATGTTCTTGCGGTAGCCCGGGTTGGTGGAGAACACGTTCCACATCGCCCAGAACTGCAGCTCTTCGAGATAGTAGTAATCTCCGGTGACGAGGTAGGGCAGGTAGGCGAAGCCCGGCTGGTGCGCGCTGTCGGCCTTGTACGGCGTCTTGCAGACGTCGCGCGGGCAGCGCGGGAAGGCTTCCTGCTTGCCGGTCTTCGGGTTGCGCGTGTCGCCCGGGCTGCCGAGCAGGGTCATGTAGGGATAGTCGACCAGGCTGATTGGCAGGCCGGTGCGCTTGTCGCGGTAGTGCGCGGACCAGCTGCCGGCGCGGTCGGCGGTGCCGAGCGTGACCTCCTTGGCGCGCGCGTCCATGCTCAGCAAATACATCGCGGCCCATCCCGGCAGCAAGCCGATGTCGTTGCGCCCGCCGGTATTCGGCATGGCCGGCGAGGCCACGCCGACGCCCATCGGCTCGCTGCGCGGTCCTTCCCATTTCGCGGCCAGCCTGGCCAGGGCGCCGTCCGGCACCAGCAGCGTGCGGTCGTAGTTCGGCAGCGCGCGCGAGTCGATCAGGTAGTCGCTGTCGTGGCGCAGGTGGACGGCGGGCGCCGCGCCGGTCCAGGCCAGGGTGCGCCAGCGCGCGTGGTGCAGGTGGGTCAGTTCCTTCTTGCGGTAGACGCTCTCGCCGCCGACCTCGATCTCGACGTCGTAGGTGAAGTTGCGCGGCGACGGTTCGTAGGCCCAGTTGTTCTCGACCACGATGTCGACCCGCGCACGCTTCGCGCCGGGGTAGGCGCGGATGGCGAAGCGCGCCGCCAGGTGCGGGTGCTCCTCCCCCCTGGCGTTGCGCAGCGGCGCGGCGACCTGCACTTCGGTGGCCACCGGGCCTTCCAGCCAAAACTGGGGTTTCTGTTCCTTCAGCAGGCGGTCGCTGGAGGCGATATAGCGTTCGCCGTCGAGCGTGACCGTGACTGTCGCGCCAGTGTCGAAGTCCGGCTTGCCCGTATCCTCGGCGCCTTTGGCGCTGGCCTTGACCAGGGCGATGCCGGCCTGTTTGCCCTTCGCCAGTTTCGGCAGCAGGGCCGAGATCACGGCGTGGCGCACCGAGCCGTCGGCGTGGGTCGCCTTCACGTCCACCTGCAGCGGCAGGACGCTGCCGTCGGCCAGCTTGCCGGATAGGGGCGCGCCGCGCGGCAGGTCGCCCGGCGCGAACACCTGGCCGAAGGTCAGGGGCACCCGAGTTTGTTCGCCGCCCGTGTTCTCGACCACCACGCCGGTGATGCCGCCGGCAGGGATGTCGGCCTTGCGCGGTACGCCCGGCGCCCGGGCCGGCGCGGCGTTCGGCTTCGCGCCTGCGGCATTGGCTCCTGCATTGGCCGGTGCCCTGGCCGGTGCCCTGGCCGGTGCATGGTCCGGTGCATTGCCTGGTGCAGCATCCGCCGCCGCGCCATGGCGCGCCTTTACGACCTGGCTGTCGTCCACCTTGCCGGTGCTCGGCAGGCCGACGAAGTCGGAGGGATGGTTCTTGTCCTGTGCATGCAGGGCACCGGAGACGAGAGCGAGGCAGATGGCAAGACGGAGAGGCGAAGAGGACAGGACAGGCATGATGGTCTGGATGTGAAATTCCTGGAGCGACGGCTGCATGACCGAACAGTAAAACAAAAAGCGCCCCGAAGGGCGCTCGCTTACCGATGCTTACTGTTTCAGGGTGCGTTCGAACAGCTTGTAGATGCGGCGGTACTGGTCGAACCAGCTTTCCGGCTGGGTGTAGGCGTGGCGCTCCAGCGGGTAGCTCGCCAGTTCCCAGTTATCCTTGCGCAGTTCGATCAGGCGCTGGGCCATGCGCACCGAGTCCTGGTAGAACACGTTGTCGTCGACCATGCCGTGCCCGATCAGCAGGTTGCCGCGCAGGTTCTCGGCGTACTCGATCGGCGAGGAGATCTTGTAGGCTTGCGGGTCGAGGTCCGGCGTATTCAGGATGTTGGCGGTGTACTCGTGGTTGTAGCTGGTCCAATCGGTCACCGGGCGCAGCGCGGCGCCGGACTTGAACATCTCGGGCGCGCGCATCAGGGCCATGAAGGTCATGAAGCCGCCGTAGCTGCCGCCATAGATGCCGACGTTCTGCGGGTCGCCCTGCAGGTTCTGCACCAGCCAGTTCACGCCGTCCTTGTAGTCGGTCAGTTCCGGATGGCCCATCTGACGGTAGATCGCGGTGCGCCAGTTGCGGCCATAGCCCTTCGAGGCGCGGTAGTCCATGTCGAGCACGATGTAGCCGCGTTCGACCAGCAGGTTGTGGAACATCTGCTCGCGGAAGTAGGTCGGGAAGCGCTTGGTGGTGTTCTGCAGGTAGCCGGCGCCGTGCACGAACATCACGATCGGGTATTTCTTACCGGCTTCCATCTTCGCGGGGCGGTAGAGCTTGGACCAGACCGGATCGCCGCCGTCGCTCGACGGCACGGCCACGTACTCGGGCTGGATCCACTCGCGCTGCTTGTAGTCGGCGGTGCGGGTGTCGGTCAGCTTGGCGGCGGCGCCGCCGTTCACCGATACGGTGGCCAGCTGGGTCGGCACGTAGCTCGAGGAATAGTGCACCAGCAGCTTGCGGTTGTCCGGCGACAGGACGAAGCGCTCCACGCCTTCCAGGCCGGTGACTTCGCTGGTGGCGCCATCCTTCGCGTTCACCGCGCAGACCTCGTAGGTGCCGGGGTTCTTGCGGTTGCAGAGCATGTAGGCGGTGGTGCCTTCGTAGTTCCATTGCACGTCGCCGGCTTCCCACTTGCCTTTGGTGAGGGCGCGTGCCTGGCCGTTCGCGTCCATCGTGTACAGGTGCGAATAGCCGCTTTCCTCGGACAGGTACCACAGCGTGCGGTTGTCCGGCAGCCAGCCGAAATCGGTGTTGTCGTAGTTGACCCAGGCCTCGTCCGTCAGGCGGTGCATGGGCTTCAGCTTCGCGGCGCCCAAGTCGATGGTGGCGATCCAGCGGTCCTTGTTGTCGACCGCGCGCAGCATCACGGCGGCCTGCTTGCCGTCGGCGGTCCAGCGCACGGCGTCGGCGCGGTCGGCGATGCGCAGCGGACGGTTGCCCTTCAGCGGATCGAGCTTGGCGGCGGCGCGCAGCTGGGCCAGCGGGTCGGTGCCGACGCCGGGCAGGTTGTCGAAGGGGATGTCCTGGATCTTGCCGCTGGCCAGGTCGATCAGCTTGAGCGCATGCGGCGCCGGGTTGTTCCGACCGACGCGGGTGCGCTGGTCGTCGGCTTCCTCGTAGCCGGATTCGGTCACGTAGCGCGGCATCTTGCCGACGCGGCCTTTGTCGCCGCCTTTCGCCGCCGTGACGACCACCAGCCAGCGGCCATCCGGGGACAGGGCGCTGCCTTCGATGGTCACCTTGTCGCCCAGGTAGACCGGGCCTGGTGCGCGGGTCGGATCGGCGCGGCGCTCTTCCTCGGCGCGGGCGCGGCCGGCGTCGCGGTCGTCCTTGGCGCGCTTCAGGGTGGCGATCAGGCGCAGCTGCATTTCGCGCAGCGCGTCCGGGTCCGTCGCTGCCGGGTCCTTCGCGGCGCGCGGCAGCGCCACCGGGCCCTGCACGCGGCTGGCGCGGTCCCAGCTGAACCAGTCGTGGCCGACGCGGAACTGCACCGCGCGCTCGTCGCTCGAGAATTGCGGGTCCTCGGCCTTGACGCCCTTGATGATCTGGACCAGCGCGCCGTTCTTCAGGTCGCGCTCGAACAGGTCGCCGTTGCGCACCAGGATGGCGCGGGTGTGGGTGCGGCTGTAGACCACGTTCGGGCTGTCGAGCTTTGCCAGTTCGGTGTCGAGCACGCGGCGCGGCTGGCCGCCCTGGACCGCCTCGAAGGTGTCGCGCAGCTGCGAGCCGGTGCGCTTCTGCTTGAAGAAGACCTGCTTGCCGTCCCAGCTCCACCATGCCTGTTCGGCGGGGTTGCCGATCCAGTCGGGGTGGGCCATGGCCTGGTCGAGGGTGACGGGCGTCGGCGCGGCAGCGGCGGCAGCCGGCAGGGCGGCGAACGCGGCAAAGATCGTAAGTGCAGGAAGTCGCATCGTGAATGAGTGGTGGGTGGACGAAATAGCTTTCTGGCTAGAAAAATGCGCATGCATTCTAGCTCAGCCACCATGCGACGGGGAGGTTTGCGGAAGATTAATCCGCAAGAAAAAACGTAATTGGCGTAAGTACTTACGCCATGTTCGCACTGAAGCGGGAAGGGGATGCGGCTGTTGCGCCGCAATGTTCAGCCGGCGCGGCGTGCGGTTTTCGGCTGGCGCGGCAGGAACAGGGTGATGCGGGCGACGACGGCGACGAGGGCGATGCCGACTGGCAGGTATTCGAAAGCTTCCATACTCATTTCCTCTTCAATGTTGGTGATGTTGCGTTGCAGTATAGGATGGAAGCGTCCATAAATAAACTTTCTGTTTGTGATGCCGGCGATAGATTTCGTGAATGGTTTTGTTGCTGTGGCCACAACAGATATGTAACTCAGGAATATCCCGACTGCGGCTTCGTCGTATGTACGGGGCGTGGGCTGACCGTGGTCCCTTTACGATGCCTAGCGCATCTCCCATGGCCCGCTTCTTGCATCGCAACAGGAATGACATCTACCGACAAGCCACACCGGCTGCGCATCGTCGTGGTCACGGGCGACCCGGCTGCCGGCAACGACGGGACCTGCGCGGTGAGGGACCAGCGCAACACCGCCCTGCGCATCGGCCTGCTCGAATCGGGCTACGACATCGTCGCCTCGCTACCGCCGGACATCTTCCTGCCCGAGCGCATCGCCCAGCTGCAGCCCGACCTGATCATCGTCGACAGCGAATCGGACGCGCGCGACGTGCTCGAGCACATCGTGATCGCGACCCGCGAGGCGAGGCGCCCCATCGTCCTGTTCACCGAGGACGACAGCGCCCCGGCCATGGAGGCGGCGGTGGCGGCCGGCGTCTCGGCCTATATCGTGGCGGGGCTGCAGGCCGAGCGCGTGCGCCCCGTGCTCGACGTGGCGCTGGCGCGCTTCCGGCGCGAGCAGAAGCTGCTCGGCGAGCTGGCCGACACGCGCCAGAAGCTGGCCGAGCGCAAGGTGGTCGAGCGCGCGAAAGGCGTGCTGATGGCGCGCCACCGGCTCGGCGAAGACGAAGCCTACGGACGCCTGCGCAGCATGGCGATGAACAAGAACATGAGACTGGCCGAGATCGCGCAGCGCATCCTGGACGTCGAGGACTTGCTGGGCTGAGCCGGCAAGGAACGGAAAAAGAGGACACATATGACAGGCTTGGCTGGACAGGGCGCATACGCGGGCGGATCGGACCGTCCCGAAAAGAGCACGCTGCGGATCGGTTTCATGCCGCTGGCCGACTGCGCGCCGCTGGTGATGGCGTCGATACTGGGTTTCGACGAGAAGTACGGGGTCAAGCTGGTGCTCGAGCGCCAGCACTCGTGGTCGGCGCTGCGCGACCGCCTGCGCAGCGGGGAACTCGATGCCGCCCAGGCCCTGTACGGGCTGCTGTACGGCATGCAGATGGGGGTGGGCTCCGCGCCCTGCGACATGACGGTCCTGATGAACCTGAACCAGAACGGCCAGTCCATCGTGCTGTCGCGCGCGCTGGCCGGGCGCGGAGCGAAGGATGGCGCGGGCCTGGCCGCGCTGATGCGGCGCGAGCCGCGGACCTACCTCTTCGCCCACACCTTCCCGACCGGGAACCACGCGATGTGGCTGTGCTACTGGCTGGCCGCGGCCGGCATCGATCCGCTGCGCGGTGCGCGCCTGGTGACGGTGCCGCCGGCCCAGATGGCGCCCAACCTGGAAGCCGGCCACATGGACGGCTTCTGCGCCGGCGAGCCGTGGAGCCTGCACGCCCGGCAGGACGGCGCCGGCCTGCTTGCCGCTCCCAGCAGCCAGGTCTGGCCCGACCATCCCGGCAAGGCGCTGGGCGCGCGCGCCGACTTCGTGGCAAGCCATCCGCACGCCTGTCGCGCGCTGGTGGCGGCCTTGCTCGACGCCGCGCGCTGGCTCGACGCCTCGCCCGTCAACCGCGAAGCGGCGGCCGAGGTGCTGGCCGGCGCGGCCTACGTGAACGCGGACGTGAAAACCTTGCGTGCCTGCCTGCTGCCGCGCCGCGGCGACTGGCCCGCGCTGCGCTTCTTCGGCGGCGGCGAAGCGAGTTTCCCCTGGCTGTCAGACGGCATGTGGTTCCTGACCCAGCAGCGGCGTTGGGGGCTGCTGCGCGAGGATCCCGACTACCTGGCCGTGGCCGGCGCCGTCAACCAGGTCGGCCTGTACCGCGAGGCGGCGCTGCTGGCCGGCGTCGACGTTCCCGACGGCGTCCTGCGTAGTGCCGCGCTGATCGATGGGCGGGTTTGGGATGGCAGCGATCCAATTGGCTATGCACGTTCTTTCCCGATTCACGACTTCCGTTAGCGCGCATGATCGTAGGGTGGGCACCCCGTGCCCACGCGCTGCGTGCGCATCCTTTCTGCACTGGCTGGTACTGATCGCCCGCTAACGCCAATCCCGGCCGGTTTGCGTCCATCGCATGCTTTGCGGGCGATATATCGCGGCCATTGACTAGCGGCCACGTGCGTAACGCGTGGGCACGGGGTGCTCACCCTACTGGGGACGCTCGCGGTGCGTCCCGGCGCATCATTTTCGCGCATGGTGCACTGCAACAGGGCGCCGCGACCAAGCGCGGTTGGATGCCCGCCCCGTGCCGCCGCTGGCACGCGTCTTGCAATTACCCGAAACAGGATCAACGGCGATCCCTTCCATTCAACGCCAGCCCAACGATGGGCCGGCACCCGGACAACGGCGTCCGCCTCCCGCGCTTCGTGCGCCGGGACGCGGACGCCTTTTTGTTTTCAAAACGAGGGACGACATGGCCAGCAAAGCAAGCAGCATCCAACTCTTTTCCTTCAACACGCCGCAGATGCGGGCCTTCCACCTGACCTGGGTGGCCTTCTTCGTCTGCTTCTTCGCCTGGTTCGCCTGCGCGCCGCTGATGCCGGTCATCAAAGGCGAATTCGGGCTCTCGGTGGAGCAGGTCGCCAACATCAACATCGCGGCGGTCGCCATCACGATCCTGGTGCGCCTGGTGGTCGGCCCCCTGTGCGACCGCTACGGTCCGCGCAAGACCTATACCGGGCTGCTGGCGCTCGGCGCGATTCCGGTGCTGGGCGTGGCCCTGGCCCAGAGCTACGAAAGCTTCCTGTTGTTCCGGCTCGGCATCGGCGCGGTCGGCGCCAGCTTCGTCATCACCCAGTACCACACCTCGGTGATGTTCGCGCCCAAGGTGGTCGGCACCGCCAACGCCACGGCCGCCGGCTGGGGCAATGCGGGCGGCGGCGCGGCGCAGGCGCTGATGCCCCTGCTGCTGGGCGCCCTGGTCATGGCCGGCGTCAGCGAAACCCTGGGCTGGCGCGTGGCGCTGGTGGTGCCGGGCCTGGCGATGCTGGTGATGGCCTGGGTCTACTGGCGCTATACCCAGGACTGCCCGGCCGGCAACTACAGCGACCTGCGCGCGGCCGGCGTCGCGGTCGAGGGAGGCGGCAAAGGCGGCTGGGCGAGCTTTCGCGCTGCCTGCCGCAACCACCGCGCCTGGCTGCTGTTCGTCACCTACGGCGCCTGCTTCGGCATCGAGATCTTCATCCACAACATCGCCGCCATCTATTACGTCGAGCATTTCGGCCTGTCGCTGGGCGCGGCCGGACTGGCGGCCGGCAGCTTCGGCCTGCTGGCGCTGTTCGCCCGCGCCCTGGGCGGCTGGTTGTCGGACCGCTGCGCCGCGCGCGGCAGCCTGAACAGCCGCGTCACGGTGCTGTTCGTGCTGATGATCGGCGAGGGCCTGGGTTTGCTGTGGTTCGCCAATGCCGACGGCGTCGCGTACGCACTGGTCGCCATGCTGTGCTTTGGCCTGTTCACCCACATGGCCTGCGGCGCCACCTACGCCCTGGTGCCGTTCGTTGCGCCGCAGGCGCTGGGCGGCGTGGCCGGCATCGTCGGCGCCGGCGGCAACGTCGGCGCGGTGCTGGCGGGCTTCCTGATGAAGGGCACCGGCGACCTGCGCCAGACCCTGATGATCCTCGGCGCGCTGGTGGTGGCCTCAAGCCTGTGCGCGATCGGCGCACGCTTTGGAAATGCGGGCAGTACGGCGGCAGCGGCTGCCCTGAACCGCGCATGAAGGAGAACATGATGAAGATGATCGTCATCGGCCACGGCATGGTGGGCCACAAATTCGTCGAGACCCTGGCCGCGGCAGCGCCGCAGCTGCACATCACCATCCTCGGGGAGGAGCCGCGCCCGGCCTACGACCGCGTGCACCTGTCCGAATTCTTTGCCGGTAAAACCGCCGACGACCTGTCGCTGGTTGCACCCGGTTTCTTCGACCGGCCGAACCTCGAACTGAAGCTGAACGCGCAAGTGACCGGCATCGACCGGGCAGCGCGTACGGTGGCGCTTGCGGGCGGCGAGGTGCTCGGCTACGACAAGCTGGTGCTGGCGACCGGGTCCAGCCCCTTCGTGCCGCCGGTGCCGGGCCGCGAGCGCCGCGACTGCTTCGTCTACCGCACCATCGAGGACCTGGAAGCGCTGCAGGCCTGCGGTGCCCGCGCCCGCAGCGGCGTGGTGGTCGGCGGCGGCCTGCTGGGGCTGGAGTGCGCCAAGGCGCTGCGCGACCTCGGGCTCGACACCCACGTGGTCGAGTTCGCGCCGCGCCTGATGGCGGCCCAGGTCGACGAGCCGGGCGCGCGCGTGCTGCGCGGCCGGATCGAGGAACTCGGCGTGCAGGTCCATACCGGGAAAAGCACGCTCGCCATCGTCGATGGGGTTGATGCCACCCACCGCATGGAGTTCGCCGACGGCAGCGCGCTGGAGACCGACCTGATCGTGTTCTCGGCCGGCATCCGCCCGCGCGACAAGCTGGCGCGCGATGCCGGCCTGGCGCTGGGACCGCGCGGCGGCATCGCCATCGACGACAACTGCATGAGCTCCGATCCCGACATCTATGCCATCGGCGAATGCGCGGCCTGGAACGGGCAGCTGTTCGGCCTGGTTGCGCCGGGCTACGACATGGCGCGCACTTGCGCGCGCCACCTGCTGGGCGCACCAGGCGGCTTTGGCGGCGCCGACATGAGCACCAAGCTGAAACTGATGGGCGTGGACGTGGCCAGCATCGGCGACGCCCACGGCGCCACCGCGGGCAGCCGCAGCTACCAGTTCCTGGACGAGCGCAAGCAGGCGTACAAGAAGATCGTCGTTTCAAGCTGCGGCAAGCGCCTGCTGGGCGCGGTGCTGGTCGGCGACGCCGCCCAGTACGGCACGCTGCTGCAGATGGCGGTCAACGGCATCGAGCTGCCCGCCGCGCCCGAATTCCTGATCCTGCCGCAGGCGGAAGGAATGCCGCAGCGCGGCCTCGGCGTCGATGCGCTGCCGGCCGGCGCGCAGGTCTGCTCCTGCAACGACGTCTCGAAGGGCGCCCTGTGCGAGGCCGTGGCGAACGGCGCTGCCAGCATCGGCGCGCTGAAGAAGTGCACCGGCGCCGGCACCGCCTGCGGCGGCTGCGTGCCGCTGGTAACCCAGGTGCTCAACGCCGAGCTGGCGA
Source organism: Massilia haematophila (assembly GCF_042647645.1). Taxonomy (NCBI): domain Bacteria; kingdom Pseudomonadati; phylum Pseudomonadota; class Betaproteobacteria; order Burkholderiales; family Oxalobacteraceae; genus Massilia; species Massilia haematophila. Next base: position 5,353,957 of record NZ_JBHRVV010000001.1, read on the forward strand.
AGCAGGGCGTGGCGGTGAACCGCTCCCTCTGCGAGCACTTCGCCTACACGCGCCAGGAACTGCACCACCTGGTGCGCGTCGAACGCATCCGCAGCTTCGGAGCGTTATTGGAACGCCACGGCTGCGGCCTGGGCTGCGACGTCTGCAAGCCGGTGGTTGCCAACATCCTGGCCTCGACCTGGAACGACTTCGTGCTGAAACCCGAGCACGCCAGCCTGCAGGACTCGAACGACTACTTCCTCGGGAATATCCAGAAGGACGGCACCTATTCGGTGGTGCCGCGCATGCCGGGCGGCGAGGTGACCGCCGACGGCCTGATCGCGGTCGGCCAGGTGGCGAAGAAGTACGGGCTGTACACCAAGATCACGGGCGGCCAGCGGGTCGACCTGTTCGGCGCGCGCGTCGAACAGTTGCCGCTGATCTGGGAAGAGCTGATCGCGGCCGGCTTCGAGTCCGGCCATGCCTACGGCAAGTCGCTGCGCACCGTGAAGTCCTGCGTCGGCTCGACCTGGTGCCGTTATGGCGTGGGCGACAGCGCCGGTTTCGCCATCGCGCTGGAACACCGCTACAAGGGCCTGCGCACGCCGCACAAGGTGAAGTTCGGCGTGTCCGGCTGCACCCGCGAATGCGCCGAGGCGCAAGGCAAGGACGTCGGCCTGATCGCCACCGAGAAGGGCTGGAACCTCTACGTCTGCGGCAACGGCGGCATGAAGCCGCGCCACGCCGAGCTGCTGGCGGGCGGCCTGGACGAGGCGGCGGTGGTCAAGCTGGTCGACCGCTTCCTGATGTTCTACGTGCGCACCGCCGACCGCCTGCAGCGCACCAGCACCTGGCGCGAGAACCTGGAGGGCGGCCTGGACTACCTGAAGCAGGTGGTGGTCGAGGACAGCCTGGGGATCGGCGCCGAGCTGGAGGCGGACATGCAGCGCGTGGTCGACAGCTATGCCTGCGAGTGGAAGAGCGCGGTCGAGGACCCGGCGGTGCGCAGGCGCTTCCGCCATTTCGTCAACAGCGACGCCGTCGACGCGAACGTCGTGTTCATGCCCGAGCGCGGCCAGATCCGCCCGGCCACCATCGAAGAACGCCGCCGCACGATTCCGATCGTGCAGTCGGCCTGAAGGAGAGGACCATGCATCGCGATATCGCACTGCAGAACTGGAGCGCGGTCTGCGCGCTGGACGACATCCTGCCCGATACCGGCGTGTGCGCCTTGCTGGGCGGGCGCCAGGTGGCCGTGTTCCGCGTCGGCGCCGAGCGCCTGTTTGCGATCGATAATGTCGATCCGAACGCCGGCGCGGCCGTGCTGGCGCGCGGCCTGGTCGGCAGCCTGGGCGAGCGCGTGGTCGTCGCCTCGCCCATCTACAAGCACCACTTCGACCTGCACACCGGCGAATGCCTGGAAGCGCCGGCGCATTCGGTGGCGAGCTATCCGGTGCGCCTGCAGGATGGCAGGGTCTGGGTGGCACGATGACGGACGTCTCGACGAAACCGCGCCTGGTCGTGGTCGGCAACGGCATGGCCGGCATGCGCACGGTCGAGGAACTCCTGAAACTGGCGCCGGACCTGTACCGGATCACCGTGTTCGGCGCCGAGCCGTACGGGAACTACAACCGGGTGCTGCTCTCGCCGCTGCTGGCCGGCGACAAGGGCGTGGACGAGATCATGATCCACACCCGCGCCTGGTACGAGCAGCACGGCATCGAGCTGCACGCGGGCGACCCGGTGGTGGCGATCGACCGCGGCAGGCGCATCGTGACGGCGCGCTCCGGCCGCCAGGCGGCCTACGACCGCCTGCTGCTGGCCACCGGCTCGACGCCCTTCATCCTGCCGGTGCCGGGCAGCGACCTGGACGGCGTGGTCGGCTTTCGCGACCTGCACGACGTCGACACCATGCTGGCGGCGGCGCACCGCGGCGGCGGCGCGGTGGTGATCGGCGGCGGCCTGCTGGGGCTGGAGGCGGCGCATGCGCTCAGGCGGCGCGGAATGGATGTCACCGTCGTGCACCTGGCCGCCAGCCTGATGAACCAGCAGCTCGATCCCGAAGCCGGGCGCCTGCTGAAGGAATCCTTCGAGCGCGCCGGCCTGCGCATCCTGCTCGGCGCGGCCACGCGTGAGATCGTGGATGAGGGCAGCGCGGGCGAGGGCAGGGTGGGCGCGGTGCGCCTCGAGGACGGCCGCGAACTGCCGGCCGACCTGGTCGTGATAGCGGCCGGCGTGCGCCCGAACGTGGCGCTGGCGCGCGCAGCGGGGCTGCATGTCGAGCGCGCCATCGTGGTCGACGACACCCTGCAGACCTACGACCCGCGCATCTACGCCGTCGGCGAATGCGTGCAGCACCGGCGCGCCACCTTCGGACTGGTCGCGCCGGTGTGGGAACAGGCGCGCGTGTGTGCGGCCCACCTGGCGGGCAGCGGACACCGGCGTTATGTGCAGGCCGCCACCGCCACCCGACTCAAGGTATCCGGAACCGACCTGTACTCGGCCGGCGACATCGCCGGCGGAACGGACAGCGAGGAACTGGTGCTGCGCGACGCCAGCCGCGGCGTGTACAAGCGGCTGGTGCTCGACGGCCAGCGCGTGACCGGGGCGGTACTCTACGGCGACATTGGCGACGGCCCCTGGTACTTCGACCTGATCCAGCGCGGCGCCGACATCTCGGCGATCCGCGACCACCTGCTGTTCGGCCGCGCGCTCTGCGAACAGGCCGCCTGAAAGGAATCACCATGGACATGGCACTGCCCACAGCCACCGTGCGCACCACCTGCCCCTACTGCGGCGTCGGCTGCGGCGTCAGCGCGACCATCCGCCCCGGCTCGATTCCCATCATCGCCGGCGACAAGCAGCACGCCGCCAACCACGGCCGCCTGTGCGTCAAGGGCGCGGCACTCGGCGAGACCTTGGGACTGGACGGCCGCCTGCTGCATCCGCAGGTACGCGAGAACGGACAGCTGCGCCGGGCCAGCTGGGACGAGGCGCTCGACCGCGTCGCCGGTGGCCTGGCGGCCATTGTCGCCGAGCACGGACCGGAGGCGGTGGCGCTCTACGTCTCGGGCCAGTTGCTGACCGAGGACTACTACGTCGCCAACAAGCTGATGAAGGGCTATATCGGCAGCGCCAACATCGACACCAATTCGCGCCTGTGCATGGCGTCGAGCGTGGCGGGGCACAAGAGGGCGTTCGGCGAGGACATCGTGCCCGGCTGCTACGAGGACTTCGAGCTGGCCGACATGGTGGTGCTGGTCGGCTCGAACGCCGCCTGGTGCCACCCGACGCTGTTCCAGCGCATCCTGCGCGCCAAGGAGGCGCGCCCGGCGCTGCAGGTCGTCGTGATCGATCCGCGCCGCACGGCCACCTGCGAGCTGGCCGACCTGCACCTGCCGGTGAAGTCCGGCACCGACGTCTGGCTGTTCAACGGGCTGCTGTGCTACCTGGCGCGCCACGGCGCCGCGGATGCGGATTTCGTCGCCGCCCATACCGCGGGCCTGGAGGCGGCGCTGGCTGCCGCCGACGTCGACTGCGCCGATCCGGCCAGCGTGGCGCGCGCCTGCCGCGTCGACGTTCAGGCGCTGCTGGCCTTCTACGAAGGCTTCGCCGCCACGCGCAAGGTCGTCACCGCCTATTCCCAGGGCGTGAACCAGTCCTCGAGCGGCACCGACAAGGTCAACAGCATCATTAACTGCCACCTGCTCACCGGCCGCATCGGCCGGGCCGGCATGGGACCGTTCTCGCTGACCGGCCAGCCGAACGCCATGGGCGGCCGCGAAGTCGGCGCGCTGGCCAACATGCTGGCCGCCCACCTGGAGCTGGGCAATGCCGAACACCGGGCCGCGCTGCGCGACTTCTGGGACGCGCCGCGCATGGCCGCCAAGCCCGGGCTGAAGGCGGTCGACCTGTTCCGCGCGGTGGAGGAGGGCAAGGTCAAGGCGGTCTGGATCATGGCGACCAACCCCCTGGTCAGCCTGCCCGACGCCGAGCAGGTGCGGCGCGCGCTGGACAGGTGCGAGCTGGTGATCGCCAGCGATATCGTCGGCGCGACCGACACCAACCTGCACGCCGACGTGCTGCTGCCGGCCCTGGGCTGGGGCGAGAAGGACGGCACGGTCACGAACTCGGAGCGCTGCATCTCGCGCCAGCGCGCCTTCCTGCCCGCGCCGGGCGAAGCGCGCGCGGACTGGCGCATCGTCTGCGAGGTGGCGCGGCGCATGGGTTTCACGGGCTTCGACTATGCATCGGCGCACGAGATTTTCGAGGAGCACGCGCGCCTCTCTAGCTGGCGCAACGAAGGCGGGACGGCACGGCTGTTCGACGTATCGAGCCTGGCCAGTCTCGGCGCGCAGGGTTATGACGATCTCGAGCCGCTGCAGTGGCCGGTGACGGACGCGGCGCCGGCCGGCACGCGGCGCCTGTTCGGCGACGGCCGCTTTGCCTGGCCGGACGGGCGCGCGCGTTTCGTCGCAACCCCGCCGCGCGCACCCATGCATGCGCCCGATGGCGCGTATCCGCTGGCGCTGAACACGGGGCGCGTGCGCGACCAGTGGCATACCATGACGCGCACCGGCAAGTCGCCGCGCCTGGCCGGCCACGTGCCCGAACCCTTCGTCGACCTGCATCCGCACGATGCGCTGCTGTGCGGGGTGCGCGAAGGCGAGCTGGCGCGGGTGACCAGCGCCTGGGGCGAGATGGTCGGACGCGTCGTGCACAGCGGCGGCATCGCGCGCGGCGACGCCTTCGTGCCGATCCACTGGAGCGGGCAGACCGCTTCCGACGCGCGCGTCGGCGCGCTGGTCAATCCGGTGGTCGATCCGGTCTCGGGCGAGCCGGAGTTCAAGCATACGCCGGTGCGGGTGTCGCCCTTCGTCGTCGAATGGCATGCCTTCGTCCTGAGCCGCACGGACTTGACGCTGGATGCGGCCGCCTACTGGACGCGGGTGCAGGGCGAGGGTTTCGTTCGGTACGAGCTGGGCGGAAGGGGCAGGGTGGACGGACAGTGGGCGCGGGCGCTGCTGGGTGCGCGGGAAGAGGACGACTGGACCGAATACCAGGACCGGGGCGCCGGCGCCTACCGCGCGGCGTGGCTGGCCGATGGCCGCCTGCAGGCCTGCGTGCTGGTGGGACGGCGCGGCGCGCTGCCGCCGCGCGACTGGCTGGGCGGCCTGTTCGCTGCGGAGGCCGTGACGCCGGCGCAGCGTGCGATCCTGCTGGCGGGGCGTGCGCCGAGGCAGGGTGTCGATCCCGGGCCGACCGTGTGCGCCTGCTTTGGCGTGGGGCGCAATACGATTTGTGCGGCGATCCGGGAGCGGGGGCTGCAGACGGCTGCCGAGGTGAGCGGCTGTCTGAAGGCGGGGAGCAATTGCGGGTCGTGCTTGCCGGAGATCGGCAGCTTGCTGGCGGCGGTGGCGGGGGAATAGCGATGTGCAGAGGGTGTTTCTGCAGTGAGCTTTGGTGGTCCGTAAAGGACGACAGCGTGGGGACAAGTCCCCACCCTACAAGAGCGGGTTTCCGTAGGGTGGGGACTTGTCCCCACGCGGTCTGGTACCGATGCAAGGCTGCGACCGGGCCGCAAGCCGTAAACTGCTTAGCCGCGGTTGGCCAGGTGACGCAGTTCGGCCGCCAGGTTCGGCGAGAACGATTCCGATTGCGCTGCCAGCGACAGCAGTTCGTTACGGGCAACCCTGGCTTGCTGGGCGGCGTCCTTGCGTGCGCCGAAGAGCCAGCCGCCGTGGGCGACGTAGAGCTGTTCGCAGAACTGGCGGATGGTGGCGAACAGGCCGGATTGGTGGCGCAGTCCCTTGTCCTGCGCCTGGGTGATCGTTGCTGCACTCATGTTAGCTCCGTAAATACTGTGTGATGTTGCAGTGCAGTATAAATACCTTGGAGCTATAAATAAACTTTCGGTTTGTGATACCGGCGATTCATTCTGCGAATGATTCAGGGCTGTCATCACGCTTCACCGATGCGTGTTATCACGGCCAAAAAGATCCCGTTCGGCCGTGTAGAACGAACCTACTCCTCTTCCTTCGGATTGGCCCCGCCGAACAAACGATCCTTCGCCGCCAGCAAACGCTGGACCTTGGTACCCATCTTCATTAGTTGCGCCAGCGACTCCGGCGACAGGCGCTGCAGGTCGTCGAACCAGTTGTTGGCCAGGTCGACCAGCTCGTGCATGTCGCGCATGCGTTGTTGCGCGAACACATCTTCCGGTGTCTTCGCATTCGCCATCAGGGATTCGCGCAGCACCGACAGGGTCGGGGCCACTTCGCGCCGGCGCCGCTCGGCCGCCACCACGCGGAAGATTTCCCACACGTCGCCCAGCGAAGTGAAGTATTCGCGGCGGTCGCCGGGCACACGGTGCAGGCGCACCAGGCCCCAGGACTGCAGTTCCTTCAGCCCGATGCTGACGTTCGACCGCGAGATGCCCAGCTTCTCGCCGATGTCGTCGGCGTTCAGCTGCTGCTCGGTGACGAAGAGCAGGGCATAGATCTGACCCACCGTGCGGTTGATGCCCCAGCGGCTGCCCATTTCGCCGAAATGGCTGACAAAGGTGTGAACGAGCGGAGTCACGGTAGAGAACTTTTCGAAAGTTTGGAAAATTCGATTATCTCACGGTGCACACGTGGCCAATCGAAGCCCTTACTGTCTGTCCGGGTAATACCTGAGCAGCTTACTGGCCTTCTCGTGACAGTCCAGCACTTGTACTGCATAATTTCACTGTTTTCTGAAAATTCAGAATTTTTTGCAGGCTGTGAAAGCATCCTGCGCGGGCAGAGGCGACTCCGTCCGGTTTCACTGCAGAGCTGAGAAGAATGGATTCGCACCGCGCCCGTCATGCTGTTTTCTGGATCGCCACCTTCGCGATCCTGTGGGGCCTGCTGCTGCCATCGCTGGCCCCGGCCGCGCACTCCGCGCCCGGCCGCACCTGGATCGATGCCTGTCCATCGGCCGGCGTCACCCAGCTCAGGCTCGACATGCCGCGGGCCGGCGAGGCGCGCAAGCGCGAAGCCGCCGGCGGCCGCCCGGACTGCGTCCCGCAGGCCGATATCCTCGCCATCGCGGCCGCAGCCGTGCACCGAATGTGGATCGACGCCGATCCGCGCCCGGGCCCGCTTCCACCCATCCTGATCCCGCCCCCGGCCAAGGCTGTCTGGCCGTCCCACGCCAGCCGCGCACCGCCCCGCCCGGCGTAAGTCGCGCAGCAATGCGGGCCGATGTCTTACCCGGCCCGCCACCCCCGAACTGATTGGAGAAGGACCATGCTCTCGAGTAGACGCCATGGCGCGGACGCGCACGTCCGTACGCCGCAGCACGCCGGTACCCGCATCGGCACCCAAAGCGGCGCGCTGGTGCAAAGCGCCGCCGCCCTGTTGTGGATCGGCCAGGCCGCGCTGCTGGCGCTGGCGGTGCAGCGCCTCGCCGACGGCGCCGGCCTGGATGCCGTCACCGTTCCCGCCCTCGGCTTCCTGCTGCTGGGCCTGGTGCGCGCCGGCGCCGAGGCCTGGGGCGCGCGCCGGGTGTTCGCCGCGGCGCGCGCCTGGTTGAGCGGCCTGCGCGCGGATGCCGCCCAGGCGCTGGCGCGCCGTTCGCCGCTGGACCGCACGCGCCCGGCATCGGGCCAGGCCGCCAGCATCCTGGCCGAGCAGGCCGAAGCCGTGCTGCCCTGGCTGGTGCGTTACCAGGGCGCGCGCTGGCGCGTGATGCTGGTGCCGCCGGCAATCGCCCTTGTCGTCGGTACTTTCTCCTGGGCCGCCGCGCTGATCCTGGTGCTGGCCGCGCCCCTGATCCCCTTGTTCATGGCCGTCATCGGCTGGCGCGCCAAGGCGGCCAGCGAGGCCCAGCTGCAGCTGGTCGGCGGCATGAACGGCTTCCTGCTCGACCGCCTGCGCGGCCTGTCGACCCTGCGCGCGCTGGGGGCGGTCGACGCCACCGCGCGCCGCCTGCACGACACCGCCCAGGCCCTGCGCGCCGGCACCATGCGCGTGCTGCGCATCGCCTTCCTTTCCTCGACCGCGCTGGAGCTGTTCTCGGCGCTGGCGGTCGCGCTGGTCGCGGTCTATGTCGGCTTCCACCTGCTCGGCCAGATCGACGGCGGCAGCTGGGGTGTTCGCCTCAGTCTCGGCGAAGGCATGTTCATCCTGCTGCTGGCGCCGGCCTTCTTCGAGCCGCTGCGCGACCTGGCCGCGGCCTGGCACGACAAGGCCGCCGGCGAGGCCGCGCTGGAAGCGCTCGAACGCCTGCAGGGTGCAGCGCCGGCCCTGCCGGGTGCGCTCGATGCGAGCGTGGCGCCGCTGGACGCCGGCACGCCCGGCGTCGAGATCGCGGGCCTGTCGTTCGCCCATCCCGGCGCGGCGCCGCTGTTCGAGGATTTCGCGCTGCGCGTGGCGCCGGGCGAGCACCTGGCCCTGGTGGGGGCCAGCGGCAGCGGCAAGACGACCTTGCTGGCGCTGGTCGCCGGCCTGGCGCAGGCCCAGGCCGGCAGCATCCGCGTCGGCGGCATCGACCTGGACGACGCCGGCGCCGCGGCGCTGCGCAGCCGCATGGCCTGGATCGGCCAGAAGCCGCACGTGTTCGCGGGTACCGTGCGCCGCAACGTCGCCCTGGCGCGCCCGGGCGTGACCCCGCTCGCCGTCACCGCCGCGATCCGGCGCGCCGGGCTGGCCGGCGTCGAGCATGCCGCACCCGGCGAAAGCCTGGGCGAGGGCGGCCTCGGCTTGTCTGGCGGCGAACTGGTGCGCCTGGCGCTGGCGCGCGCCGCGGTCGCCCCGCACGCCAACCTGCTGCTGGCCGACGAGCCGACGGCCCACCTGGACCGCGAGACCGCGGCCGGCGTCATCGACGCCCTGCTCGAACTGGCGCGCGGCCGCACGCTGATCGTCGCCACCCACGACCCGCTGCTCGCGGCGCGCATCGGCCGCGTCGTGCATGTCAACCAGGGCGCGCTGCACAAGGAGGCCGCATGAAACACCGTAACGACATCGCCACCGTGCTGCGCCTGTTCCTGCGCAGCGACGGACGCCGCCTGCTGCTGGGCGCGGCGCTGGCCACGCTCACCGTCCTGGCCGGCATCGGGCTGCTCGGCACCTCGGGCTGGTTCATTACCGCCACCGGTCTGGCCGGCCTGTCGGCGACGGCGGCGCTGGCCTTCAACGTCTTCGTGCCGAGCGCCGGCATCCGCCTGCTGGCCCTGGGCCGCACCTTCGGCCGCTACGCCGAGCGCCTGGTCACCCACGACGCCACGCTGGGCGTGCTGGCCAGCCTGCGCACCCGGCTGTTTCGCGGCTGGGCCGAACCGCAGGCCGCGCGTGCGCTGCTGCGCCGCCCGAGCCGCCTGCTGTTCCGCCTGACGAGCGACATCGACGCACTGGAGTCGGTCTACCTGCGCCTGCTGGTGCCGCTGGCGGCGACCTGCGGCGCGGCGCTGCTGGCCGGCCTGCTGCTGGGCGCCCTCGACTGGCGCCTGGGCCTTGGCGTGTTCGCCTGGCTGCTGGCCTGCGGCTGGGGCGTCGCGGCCTGGACCGCGCGCCGTGCCCGTCCGCTCGCGCTGCGCCGGGTGCAGACCCTGGAGCGCCTGCGCGCCCAGGCGATCGACCTGGTCGGCGGCCAGACCGACCTGGCCCTGGCCGGCCGCCTGCCGGCCCAGTGCGCCACCCTCGAGCAACTGGATGCCCGCCTGGCGCGCGGCGACGACGCCCTGCACCGCCTGGAAACGGGGGCGGCCGCGACCCACGCCATGGCCGGTCACCTGACGGTGGCGCTGGTGCTGCTGGCCGCGGGTCTGCTGGCCCAGCAGGGCAGGCTGGATGCGCCGGCCGCGGCGCTGGCCCTCTTGACCGCGCTGGCGGCGCTGGAGCCGTTCGCGGCGCTGCGCCGCGGCGCCATCGAGTCGGCCCGCAGCTGGCTGGCGGCGCGCCGGCTGGCGCCGCGCCTGCGCGAGGACGCCGCGGCCGTGCCTGCGCCGCAGCCTGTCCTGGACGGCGAAGCGCTGCGCATCGGCGGCGCCAATGTCGTCCACGCCGGCCGCCACCAAGCCGCGCTGCGCGACATCGACCTGCGCATCGCGGCCGGCGAGCGGGTCGCCGTGATCGGCGCCAGCGGCGCCGGCAAGTCGACCCTGCTGGCGCTGGCCGCCGGCGAACTGGCGCCGGCGACGGGCCAAGTCAGCGCGCTTCCCTGCACCTGGCTGACCCAGCGCACCGAACTGTTCCAGGACAGCCTGCGCGACAACCTGCGCCTGGCGAATCCGCTGGCGAACGACGAGCGCCTGTGGGACGTCCTGCGGGCCGCCGGCCTGGCCGACGACGTGCGCGCGCTGGCGCAAGGCCTGGACGCCGCGCTGGGCGAGGGCGGCCTGGGCCTGTCGGGCGGGCAGTCGCGGCGCCTGGCGCTGGCCCGGCTGCTGCTGCGCGATACCGATGTCTGGCTGCTCGACGAGCCCACCGAAGGCCTGGACGGCGCCACCGCCGCCGACGTGCTGGCGCGCCTGGCGCGCCATGCCCAGGGACGCACGGTCCTGGTCGCCACCCACCTGCGCCGCGAAGCCGAGCTGGCCGAGCGCCTGCTGGTGATGGCGCAGGGGCGCATCGTGGCCGACCTGCGGCGCGGCACCCCCGATTACTACAAGGCGCTGTCGACACTGCGCCAACACTGAACCCCACCGTAATCTCAACAAAAAAAGAAAGGATCTCACCATGGATCTCGATGTCGTCGGGCTCTCCCGGCTACAGTTCGCCCTCACGGCGCTGTACCACTTTTTATTCGTTCCCCTGACCCTGGGGCTGTCGATGCTGGTCGCCATCATGGAGACGGTCTACGTGATGACCGACCGTCCGATCTGGCGCCAGATGACCAAGTTCTGGGGCGTCCTGTTCGGCATTAACTTCGCGATCGGCGTCTCGACCGGCCTGGTGATGGAATTCCAGTTCGGGATGAACTGGAGCTACTACAGCCACTACGTCGGCGACGTCTTCGGCGCTCCGCTGGCCCTCGAGGGCCTGATGGCCTTCTTCCTGGAAGCTACTTTTGTGGGCCTGTTCTTCTTCGGCTGGGACAAGCTGTCCAAGCGCGCCCACCTGGTCGTGACCTGGCTGACCGCCATCGGCACCAACTTCTCGGCGCTGTGGATCCTGATCGCCAACGGCTGGATGCAGAACCCGGTCGGCGCCGCCCTCAATCCGCAGACCATGCGCATGGAAGTGACCGACTTCTTCGCCGTGCTGACCAATCCGGTGGCCCAGGCCAAGTTCGTGCACACGGTGTCGGCCGGCTATGTGATCGCCGCCTTCTTCGTGCTCGGCATCTCGGCCTGGTTCCTGCTCAAAGGGCGCCACGCCGACCTGGCCAAGCGTTCGATGACGGTGGCGGCTTCCTTCGGCCTGGCCGCCTCGCTGTCGGTGGTGGTGCTGGGCGACGAGAGCGGCTACCTGTCGACCGAACACCAGAAGATGAAGCTGGCCGCGATCGAAGCCATGTGGCATACCGAGCCGGCGCCGGCCGCCTTTACCGCCTTCGGCTTCCCCGACCAGGCCGCGCGCGAGACCCACTACGCGATCCACATCCCCTGGGTCATGGGCCTGATCGGCACCCGCTCGCTGGATACCGAGATCCCCGGCATCCACGAGCTGGTGAACCTGGCCGAGCTGCGTGTGCGCCAGGGCATCGTGGCCTATGACGCCCTCGAACAGATCCGTGCCCTGGGCGGCAAGGGCGCGGTCCCGGCCGAACTGCAGGCGACGTTCGAGGCGAACGGCCAGCAGTTGGGTTACGCGCTGCTGCTGAAGCGCTACGTCGACGATCCGCGCCAGGCGACCGACGCGCAGATCGCGCAGGCCGCCGGCGACACCGTGCCGCAGGTCGCGCCGCTGTTCTGGTCCTTCCGCGTGATGGTCGGCCTGGGCATCTACTTCATCGCCTTTACCGCCGTGTTCTTCGTGCTGTCGGCGCGCCGCCAGCTGGACGCCTACCCGTGGCTGTTGAAGCTCGCCGTGTGGTCGCTGCCGCTGCCCTGGATCGCCGCCGAAGCCGGCTGGATCGTGGCCGAACTGGGCCGCCAGCCCTGGGCCATCGAAGGCGTGCTGCCCACCGCCGTGGCAGTGTCGAACCTCGGCATCTCGACCGTGCTCGGCACGCTGCTCGGCTTCGTCGTGCTGTACACCATCCTGATCGTGGTCGAGATGAAGCTGATGCTCAAAGCCATCCGCAAGGGCCCCGAACCCGACGACCATGCCGGCCACGGCGCAGCCAAGCCGCTCGCCGCCCCGCACAACGCCAACCTCACGCCTTCATATTGATACTGCGGAGTAAACAACCATGATTCTTCATACGCTGCTCGACTACGACGTATTGCGCGTCATCTGGTGGGTGCTGCTGGGCGTGCTGCTGGTCGCCTTTGCCGTTACCGACGGCTTCGACCTCGGCACCGGCACCTTGCTGCCCTTCGTCGCCAAGACCGACCTCGAACGCCGGGTCGTCATCAATTCCGTCGGCCCGGTCTGGGAAGGCAACCAGGTCTGGCTGGTGCTGGGCGGCGGCGCCATCTTCGCCGCCTGGCCGCAGCTGTACGCGGTCTCGTTCTCGGGCTTCTACCTGGCGATGTTCGCCGTGCTGCTGGCGCTGATCCTGCGCCCGGTCGGCTTCAAGTACCGCAGCAAGCGCGACGACCCGCGCTGGCGCGCGACCTGGGACTGGGCCCTGTTCGTGGGCGGCTTCGTGCCCGCGCTGATCTTCGGCGTCGCCATGGGCAACGTGCTGCAGGGCGTGCCGTTCCGCCTCGAGCCGGACATGCAGATCTTCTACGACGGCGGCTTCTTTGGCCTGCTCAACCCGTTCGCGCTGCTGTGCGGCCTGGTGTCGGTGGCGATGCTGGTGATGCATGGCGCCAGCTGGCTGGCGCTGAAGACCGAAGGCGCGGTGGCCCGGCGCGCCCGCAACTGGGGCATGCGTGCGGCGGTGGCCGTGGTGCTGCTGTACGCGCTGGCCGGCTGGGCCCTGTGGGCTTTCGTGGACGGCTACCGCATCACCAGCGAGATCGTCACCACGGGCGCCTCGAATCCGCTGTTCAAGACCGTGGCTGGGGAGGGCGGCGCCTGGTTCGCCAACTATGCGGCCCATCCGTGGACCCTGGCCGCCCCGGTCCTGGGCTTTCTTGGTGCCTTGCTGGCCCTACTGGGCCTGGCGCGCCGCTGGGAAGGCTTGACCATGCTGTTCAGCAGCCTGTCGATCGCCGGCATCATCCTCAGCGTGGGCGCCTCGATGTTCCCCTTCATCCTGCCGTCCTCGATCCAGGCCGCGGCCAGCCTGACGGTATGGGATTCGTCCTCGAGCCACCTGACGCTGTTCATCATGCTGGTCGGCACCTGCATCTTCCTGCCGCTCATCATCGGCTACACCAGCTGGGTCTACAAGGTCCTGTGGGGCAAGGTGGACGCGGCCGGCATCCGCGACGGCAAGGGCCACGCTTACTAATTACTGAAATTTAAGGAGTCTGATCATGTGGTATTTCGCCTGGATCCTCGGCCTGCCGCTGGCGGCCGCCTTCGCGGTGCTGAACGCGATGTGGTTCGAGCTGAGGGATGACGACAAGCGCGAGGCTTGATCGTCTGGGGCACCGCCGCATCGTAAGCGGCGGTGCTCTATAGAAATTGTATGTACGCATTGATAATGCGCGGAAATTTTTCCTCAAAACTGTTGAACTAAGGAAGTTTCCACCCCTCAAAGCTTACTCTTTCACGCTATTTAGCAAGGGTAAGTTTTGATGACATTCGCTTCTGTTGCAACCGCTCGTATCCACCACGTCCTGGCCGCCAGCATCATGCTCGCCTTTGCCGGCGCTGCCTCGGCCCAGACCGCCAAGACGCTCGTCGAGCCAGCCTTCGATTCCCCGGCCGCCAGCAGCGCGCCGACCGTCGCCGCCGCCGCCGTGCTGCCTACCGCCACCACCGTCACCGGCCACCTGTACGTGTCCCCGACCGGCTCCGACTCGAACCCGGGCACGCAAGCCAAGCCCGTGAAAACCATCGCCCGCGCCGACGCGCTGGCGAAAGCCGGCTACGTGATCCACGTGGCGCCGGGCACCTATAACGTCGCCGCGCCGTCGACCGGCAGCGCCGGCATCCGTACCGTCAAGAGCGGCACCGCCACCGCCCGCATCAAGTTCGTGTCCGACGTGAAGTGGGGTGCGAAGATCGTCTTCTCGGGCACCGGCATGGGCTGGAACTCGAAAGGCGCCTATGTCGACATCGAAGGTTTCGACATCACCGGCAGCGGCCGCATCGGCATCCTGGCCGAGGGCGGCAAGGAACGCATCGTCAACAATTTCGTCCACGACCTGAAGGTCAGCGGCGGCTGCAACGGCGGCGGCGGCGCGGCCATCGACGCCTGGGGTCCGGGCGGCGGCGCGGTGATCGATTCGAACGTCGTGCGCAACATCGGCGCGCAATGGGTCGCGGCGCAAAGCTGCAACACCGTGCAGGGCATCTACCTGACCAACCAGAACAACATCGTCTCGAACAACATCATCTCGGGCGTGGCTTCGGTGGGCATCAACAGCTGGCACGGCGCGACGTCGAACATCTACGTCAACAACACCATCTTCGGCAACAAGATGGGTATCGTGATCGGCCACGGCGACAGCGGCGCGACCTCGGCCGGCACCAGCAACAACTATGTGGCCAACAACATCGTCTACCGCAACGCCTACGGCATCACGGAGATGGGCACGGTCGGCAAGAACAACCGCTACGCCAACAACCTGGTGTTCAATACCGGCCGCGCCTGGCTGGTGAAGGGCACCGTCAGCGCCACCGTCGCGGCTGAACCGCAGTTCGTGAACTACCAGGCCAACGGCACCGGCGACTATCGCCTGAAGAGCACCTCGCCGGCCGTCAACAAGGGCAGCGCGACCTCGGCCCCGGCGCTCGACTTCGCCGGTGTCGCCCGTCCGCGCGGCGGCGCCCACGACATCGGCGCTTATGAGTTCTAAGCCGTTAGGGTTAAAGAAAAAAGCCCCGCAGGCTTTACGGCTTGCGGGGCTTTTTTATATTCGAGGAAGTGCAGGGGAGACGTGCAGGAAGCACAAACAAAAACAGCAGCCATCGGCTGCTGTCTTCGTTGAATTCTGTGGTCGGGGTGAGAGGATTCGAACCTCCGGCCTCTACGTCCCGAACGGGCTTTTCGTGCTTGAAACGATGTTCGCGGGTTAGTTCAGTTCATTATAAAACAATGACTTGCGCTTGTCTTCGCTCTGTTGCGCGAAGCTGCGTGCAGTGGCAATCCAGCCCTGTTTGCCACTGATTTGCCACTGGCTTTCCGCGTCAAACTAGCCTGCAACATTGCGTTACAAAAATATTTCGGTTACCTGCGCGAAAAGCGCCTGATTTCCGCTTCTGTTTGCCTATACGAAGGACCTGAACTACGGAGGTCCTTCATGACACTTCACCACATACCCTTTACGCCACTGTCGAAACAGGCCGTCGCTGACCTGCTGGACATTTCCATCCGTTCGGTCGAGAACTGGATTAACGAAGGAATTCTGCCTGCGCCCGCCAAGCTTGGGAACCGCGTCTTCTGGCATCCGGACGCCTTCTACGGCTGGCTGTCCAAGCGACTGCTCGAACCTGCTGCCGAGGCGCAAAGCCCAGATGCGCCCGCTGTTGCAGTCAAGACGTGTAGTAAGCAGTCGTATTCCGTTGCGGGTAGCCTGCGCGCTAGTACCGAACGCAAGCTGGCACGGCTGGAGGGCGGCGAATGAGCACTATGCTTCAAGCCAAGTATAGGGCAGGGGAAGCGCCATGCTGCTGAAGCCCCTGGACCTGGCGTGGGCACTGACCGCCCCCTTGCCACCACTCGACTTCGTGTTGCCTGGCCTGCTGCCTGGAACGTTCGGCTTGCTCGTGGCGCCGGGGGCAACTGGCAAATCGCAGCTCGCCCTCGACATCGCCACTTCCCTGGCTCTTGGCCGTCCAGTCGCTGGTGGACTGTTCCCATCCTCCTTGCCGGGCAAGGTGGTCTTCCTGGCGGGCGAGGAATCCGACCGCCTGCTTGCCGAGCGTATTCGCTGCCTGCTCTCGCTGGACGAGCAGGGCTTTGCAGCCCTCTATGACAACCTCGTGTTGCTGCCGATGGCTGGCGAGTCCTGCACATTGGTTGCTGATGACCGCCCGACTCTTCTCTATGAAGAACTGCGCGCGCTGGGCGACGGGGCGCGGCTCATCATCGTCGACCCGCTCCGTCGTATGCATGGCGGTGACGAGAACAACAGCTCCGAGATGACGGCCTTCGTCGTCGCCATGGAAAGCCTCGCGAAGGCCACGGGCGCAGCGGTGATGGGCATTCACCATGCCAACCGGGCATCCGCTGCTGATGCCGGTTCGCAGCATGCCGCGCGCGGCTCAAGCGCCCTGGTCGATGGCGCCCGCTGGCAGCTGAACCTGTCACGCATGGACGAGAAGATGGCCAACCATCACGCGATTTCTGACGTCGAACGTGCGCACTACATCGCGCTTGATTTTGCCAAGACCAACTACCTGCCTCCCCGACCCCGCTGCTGGCTCAAGCGCGGACCGGGCGGTCGATTCCAACTCGCGCAACTGCCGTCCCCGCGTTCAAACACGCGGACAGTCGGCGGCGCGCGCCTATTAACCACCTGATAGAAAAGCCCCGGCATGCGCATGAGGACAACCATTGGGGATTTCGCAGTACAAGGACATTTTTGAAGTAACGCACCGCCGGGGCGCAAGCCCCGATGGATACCTCCACTATTTTTCAAGCCCGGCTTCCACGCCGGCCATACTGTGCCAATGACCTCACTTGCGGACTTGTCGTTCGCCCAATCGCCACTGCGTTGCAGTTCAGACATCTCCAGCCCAACGCACCGCTCGAAGTGGCGTGGCTGATTTTTGACCTCGACTATCGAGGTGCCGCATACGCGTGGGAAAAGGCCAATCTGCCACCGCCAACGCTGACCGTCATCAATCCGGCGAATGCCCATGCCCATCTGTTTTACGGCCTTGTGACGCCTGTTGCCATGAGCGATGCAGCGCGCGACGCTCCGATTCGCTATGCCGCAGCAGTGCAGCAAGCGTTCCTTGCGAAGCTGGGTGCAGACCCTGGCTACGCAGGTCTCATCGCGAAAAATCCGTTCCACGAGGCCTGGCGCACGCTGTGGGTCCAACGGCTTTATGAGCTGGGGGAACTGGCCGAATACGTGGAGTTGCTCAAGCGCCGCGCGCCGCGTGAAATGCTCGGGCTGGGCCGCAATTGCATGTTGTTCGATGAGCTGCGCGCCTGGTCGTACCAGTGGGTAAGGGAATACAAGCGCAATGCCGCCAGGCCCGAGCATTGGCAGCGCGCCGTTCTTGGGCAGGCGGAAAAGCTCAACGTCTTCACGCCGCCACTGCTATTTTCGGAAGTAAAGGCCGTGTCGAGAAGTGTGGCGAGGTGGACCTGGCGGCAGTTCAGTGATGAAAAATTCTCTGCCATCCAGTCCGTGCGCGGCAAGCGTGGCGGCCGGCCGGCGACTCGCACCGCCGAGGGTGAACCTTGGGCCGCACAAGGCATCAGTCGGGCGACATACTATCGGCGCATGAAGAGCGGCCTGCTAGTCCCCGACACCATCGCGTGAGACAAAAGCCATATCAGATAACAGCGCCTGGCCTCTAGCCAGGGGTGTGGCGCGCGTCGAATATAGTCCTTAAACGAAAAACCCCGCCGGGGTCGGTGACGCGTCCGGCGGGGCGCCCGGCGAGATTTGTGCCGGGACGAGAATCAAGCTGTCGGAGCGGTACCGACCCAAGCCGCTCCCATACCTCAAGATGAAAATACTATGTCCTCAAAAGAGTATAGCGACGGCTTGAACATGATGACGCTGTCAATTACATTTTTTTTCCAACCCGCAGCTGCAAGGTCGCGGCAGAGCCTTGCATGGAATGCTGGCGTGCAGACGAATACGACCTTTGCCCAGTGTAGGCCCTTGTCTAGTAGCGTAGGACCTGAGGGGCGCAGTGCGTCGATGCCCACCTGCGCCAGCCACCGCAGCAGTTGCGCATAGTCCTTCGCATTTTTCCGGCTCTTCTCCACCTCCACGAGCCAGACTTGTCCGCCATCGTGCAGCAATACGTCTGGCTTCTTGCCGGCGATACCGGCGGCACCACCAAGCCAGCGGTTTTGCGCAATCTCGCGCTCTGTAGAAACCCGCAGACCAGCGATGATGGCGCCGATGGCGATTTCGTTCGCAATGCACCGGTGCCGGAACTGCGCGCTGCTGAAGCTACGCACCAGGTCCTTGCCGGACTTTGCCGGCACGCCCAGGCGCTGCAAGCGTCGGGCTCCGGCCTCGGCAAGCGCATAAATCACGCTGCCATTCGGCGCCTGACCGCGAAGCACCTGGCGCGCCTTGAATAGCCGGCACATAGTCCGCTGCGCCATCCTCAGCCCGGAAGCCGACGCTGCCGGTGGCCGGAAATCCGGTTCGCTGAGAGGGCGCGCTTGCCACCGTTTCCACACCAGTGCGGCCAGGTCGCGCGTGCGCAGCCAGCCGAAGCGGTGCAGGGCGCGCAACACGCGCACTTCGTTGTCGTGGGCGATTGCCCGTCCGTCCTTCACTTTCATAGGGTTATCTCTCCGTGATGTCGATAACCCGTATAGCGCCCGAACGCTGTTCGATTGCCTGTTCGCCGGGGAGCGAACAGGGGAGGCGAAGCCGCTCGCGCGGCAGGAGCACCACCGCCTTTACGCCAGACTGGACGTCTGGCCGGCGGTTCGGGCTTCTGAACGAAGCCCGTGCTCCCAACGGCGGGCGCCCCACGCTGCGCGCGGGCATCGTACTCACTCTGCCCCGCTGGACGCGTTGCCGACTCCGGCTGGCGCCTGCGGTCTGCGCTTTGCTTGACTCGACTACGATGCCCGCGCGCTGCCCGGGGCGCCGGGGCCATGCCCCCCACAAATCTGCCAGCCCGTTGGCGGGCTTCTGAACGCTGGGGCGTTCAGCGATTCGCGGCCCCCCCAAGCAGCCTATCGACCCGGCTGGGGCCGGGTACGATATGCTGGGCAGCGGGCTGGACGCCCTTGCCCCCCACCACGCGGGGCGTGGTGGGGCACCCCTGCGTCACCGGCTTGAGGCCGGTGACTGCGCGACTTCGTCTTGCCCGCGATGTACGGCTGAGGGTGTTGCTTGAGCGTGTGGATGTGTGGCGCGGACAGGTCTCCGGACTTCCTCGACTTGGGTGCTGCTGTGCGGGAATGGTAAAGTGATTGCTTGCTGAAATACAGAAATTTACGGGTTTTACTTACCAATGAATCATCAAGCTTTGTCGTCTTTTATCTGGTCGGTTGCTGACCTTTTGCGCGGCGACTATAAACAGTCAGAGTACGGCCGCGTCATTCTCCCATTCACCGTGCTGCGCCGGTTGGACTGCGTGCTTGAAGCCACTAAGCCAGCCGTGCTGGCCGAGTTCGAAGCCAAAACCAAAGCAGGGCTGAATCCTGACCCATTCCTGCGGCGCGCATCGGGCAATCAAAGCTTCTACAACACTTCGCCACTGGACTTGGTTAAGCTGCTGGGCGACCAAGACCATATCCGCCAGAACCTATATGCCTACGTCCAGGCCTTCTCCCCAGCAGCGCGTGACATTTTCGAACGCTTCGACTTCTACACGCAAGTCGAGCGCCTGGCCAAGGCCAACCTGCTGTACCTCGTCACCGAGAAGTTCGCCAACATCGACCTTCACCCTGAAGTAGTGGACAACGCGAAGATGGGGCTCGTGTTCGAGGAACTGATTCGAAAATTCGCCGAAATCTCGAACGAAACCGCCGGTGAGCACTTCACCCCGCGCGAAGTCATTCGCTTAATGGTGAATCTGCTGTTCATCGAGGATGACGATGTGCTGACGCCGGGCAGCGCCGTGGTACGCACCATCTACGACCCCACTGCAGGCACCGGCGGCATGCTATCGATTGCCGGTGAATATCTGCTGGAGCACAACCCGCAAGCGCGCCTGACCATGTTTGGCCAGGAGCTCAACGACGAGTCTTACGCCATTTGCAAAGGCGACATGCTCATCAAGGGCCAGCCGGTGGAGAACATTGTCGCCGGCAATACGTTGTCCGACGATGGCCACGGCGGGCGTAAGTTCGACTACATGCTGTCCAATCCGCCTTTCGGCGTGGAATGGAAGAAGGTCGAAAAGGCAGTGCGGCAGGAGCATGAGCAGAAGGGGTTCGATGGCCGCTTTGGCCCCGGCCTGCCGCGCGTCTCCGACGGTTCTATGCTGTTCCTAATGCACCTACTCTCGAAGATGGCGCCAGTCGTCAACGGTGAGGGCGGCAGCCGCTTCGGAATCGTTCTTAACGGTTCGCCCTTGTTTACGGGCGGTGCCGGCAGCGGCGAGAGCGAAATCCGCCGCTATGTGCTGGAGAATGACTTGGTGGAGGCCATCGTCGGCCTGCCGACCGATATGTTCTACAACACTGGCATCGCTACCTATGTCTGGATTCTGTCGAATAAGAAGCCGGCTGACCGCAAAGGCTTTGTGCAGCTCATCGACGCCAGCGGCTTCTGGCAAAAGATGCGCAAGAGTCTGGGCAGCAAGCGCAAGGAGATGAGCGATGAACATATCGCCACGGTCACGCGCTTGTTCGGCGACTTTATCGAGGCCGAGCTCGTTACCGTGTTCGATGCCGCCGGTGCCGCGTTGGGTCGGCCGCAGCTCGTCACCGGCACCGACAACCTTCCTGCGGCTCCCGATGGAGGCAAGCTCAAGCGCGTGCCCATCTCGCGCATCTTCAGGAACGAGGAGTTCGGCTATACCACTATCACCGTCGAACGGCCATTGCGCGACGATGCTGGCAACCCGGTGCTAGGTGTGAAGGGCAAGCAGAAGGGCAAGCTTCAGCCGGACAGCGCGTTGCGCGATACGGAGAACGTGCCGCTGACCGAGGACATCCAGGCTCACTTCGAGCGCGAGGTGCTGCCTCATGCGCCTGATGCCTGGATTGATGCAGAGAAGAGCAAGGTGGGATACGAAATTCCGTTTAATCGGCACTTCTATGTGTTCGAGCCACCGCGTAGCTTGCATGCCATCGACGAAGAACTGAAGGCGGTGTCGGCCAACATCATGAAAATGCTTGAGGAGTTGGCGGAGTGAGTCGGTCGAAATATCCAGAGTACAAAAGCAGCGGTGTGGATTGGCTTGGCCCCGTTCCATCTCATTGGAAGATTGGCCCACTTAAGCGTCGCTATGAAGTCTGCTTGGGCAAGATGTTACAGAACGATTCGTCTGGAGCTGAGGACTCATTGAAGCCGTATCTGCGCGCTGCGAATATTCGATGGGACGGCGTAGACATCTCTGACGTCAAATTCATGTGGTTTTCTCCACGGGATGTTGAAAACTTGCGCCTGCAGGCGGGTGATTTGCTTGTTAGCGAGGGTGGCGATGTTGGGCGTTCTGCTGTGTGGAGCAACGAGATGCACGAGTGCTATATACAGAATTCAGTGAACCGAATTCGCGCAAAGGCACTCGACTCAACAAAATATTTGTTTTACTGGATGGCGACTATCAAATCCAAAGGATACATAGATGTTTTATGTAACAAGTCAACGATTGCTCACTTCACTGCTGAGAAGGTTGCGGAGGTTCCAACTCCTTTTCCTCCCGTAGTTGAACAAATTGCCATCGCTAACTTCCTTGACCGAGAAACCGCCAAAATCGACGCGCTGATTGCCGAGCAGGAAAAGCTCATCGCGCTGCTGGCCGAGAAGCGCCAAGCCGCCATCTCTCACGCCGTCACCCGCGGCCTTAACCCGAACTCATCAATGAAGGAATCCGGTGTGGCCTGGCTAGGGGAGGTGCCAGCGCATTGGAGTATTACACGTCTGAAGTATGCTACTGATGCCATCGTTGATTGCCCACATGAAACTCCGGTGTACGATGAGGCCGGTTCCTACCGCGTGATTCGCACTGCCGACGTCAGTGAGGGGAGACTGCATTTGGACCAGATGTACTCTATCGCTCAGCCGGAATTCTTGCTGCGTATACGACGCATGTCGTTAGAGCAAAACGACATCGTGTACGGTCGCGAGGGTGAAAGATGGGGGTTCGCCGCTCAAGTTCCGGCAAGCGAAAGGTTCTGTTTAGGTCAAAGAATGATGCAGTTTCGTGCAGCTGCCGGGATAAACCCTCGCTTCCTAATGTGGCAGCTGAACGCCGAAAGCACATATCGGCAGGGACAGGTGGACACAGTCGGCGCAACTTCGCCGCACGTCAATGTAAGCACTATCAGGAACTATGCGCTGACTCATCCTCCTGTCGGAGAACAAGAAGAAATTAGCAAGTTTCTTGATGCGGAAACGTCAAGGCTAGACAAACTCGATGCCGAGTCGGCACGAACAATCACACTTCTAAAAGAACGTCGCTCGGCTCTCATCGCTGCTGCCGTTACCGGTCAAATCGACCTGCGCAGCGCCACGTCACCGCCCACAGTCAAAACCCCGGAGGCCATCGCCGCATGAGCGACATCCAACTCTTCCGTCTGCATGGAACCAGTGCCGTCACTGAACTCGCCAGCCAAGCTGCGCCGCTTGAAAAGACCCTGCAAGCCCTTATCGAGGGCCAGATGGAAGCTTTCCTCGGCGTACGCTTCCTCGCCAGCGAATACGCTACCGGCAAGACGCACCGGGGCCGCATCGACTCGCTGGGCCTGGACGAAAACGGCTGTCCGGTCATCGTCGAGTACAAACGCCACAGCACCGAAAACGTCATCAACCAGGGCTTGTTCTACCTGGACTGGCTGCTGGACCACCAGGCTGAGTTCCGGTGGCTCGTAATGGAAAAGTTCGGTAAGGAGACCGCACAGCAAATTGAATGGGCGGGTACGCGACTACTGTGTATCGCATCGGACTTCACTCGTTATGACCAGTACGCGGTACAGCAGATTCCACGTAACATCGAACTCATCCGTTACAAACTGTTCGGGGACGACCTCCTGCTGTTGGAACTGGTCAACGCGCAGAGCGTGCCAGATGCTACTGCCGTGAAACCGGCGCCGACTTCTTCATCTTCCACCGAGCACGAAACGTCTAAGCCAGCCGGAAAAGACAGGTCGCTGACTGAAAATTTGGCGCTGGCCACACCGGAGATTCGCGCGCTCTACGAGCAGACCACCTCGCTGCTGCTGTCGCTGGGTGATGATGTGCAGCAGAAGGGCCTCAAGCTGTATACAGCCTTTCGTCGGCTGAAGAACTTCGCTTGCGTCATCGCCTACCCAAACCGTTTGCTTATCACACTCAAGCTCGACCCGGGTACAGTCGCATTCGAAGAAGGCTTCAGCCGCGATGTCAGCCAGGTGGGCCATTGGGGGACGGGCGACGTTGAACTGTGCCTTCTCGGTCCTCTCGACCTGCAACGGGCCCAACAACTGCTGGAGCGCAGCTACGCCGAAAACTGAGCGCGGCGCTAACTTGCGCACGAAAGAATAAATCAGGGAACAACATGAGCCAGAACCTGCATCAGGAACATCACTTCGAAACCGAAATCTGCAGCCACTTGGCCGCAAACGGTTGGCTGTATGCGGAAGGAGATGCCGCCCGGTTCGACCGCGCCAGCGGCTTGTTCCTGCCTGACCTGCAGACCTGGATTGAATCGACACAGCCCGAGAGCTGGCAGCGCCTCTCCAAGACTCACGGCGCCGCACTGGCCCAGGTGCTGGCAGACCGCATCCGCAAGAACATGAACGAGCGAGGAACCCTGGATGTACTGCGTCGGGGCGTGGAAATGCTGGGACTGCCTGCTCCGCTGGAGCTAGCGCAGTTCAAGCCGGCGCTGGCCATCAACCCGGCCATCCAGGCAAAGTACGCTACCAACCGCTTGCGCGTGGTGCGGCAGGTCTGTCACTCTCCCAACAATCCTAAGGCCGAACTAGACTTGGTATTGTTCTTGAACGGTATCGCGGTCGCCACGGCTGAGCTGAAGAGCAATTTCACCCAGAGTGTGCATGACGCGGTTGACCAATACCGCGAAAATCGCCATCCGCAGCCCAAGGGCGGTGTGCTGGAGCCACTGCTGGGCTTCCCGGGCGGCGCGCTGGTGCACTTCGCGGTGAGCCAGTCCGAGGTCATGATGGCGACCCGCCTGGCGGGTACGGCGACCACGTTCCTGCCTTTCAACCGGGGCAATGCCGGTGGCGCCGGTAACGCGCCGAATCCAGACGGCTACGCCGCTGCCTACCTGTGGGAAGAAGTCTGGGCAGTCGATAGTTGGCTGGACATCCTGCACCGCTATCTCATCTGCAAGCGCAACGACAAGAAGCAACCACAGGCCGTCATCTTCCCGCGCTACCACCAGCTCGACGCCACGCGTAAGCTGGTAGCCGACGTGCTCGACAACGGCCCCGGCGAGCGTTACCTGATTCAGCATTCGGCCGGCTCGGGCAAGACCAATTCGATTGCCTGGACGGCGCACTTCCTGGCCGACCTGCACGACGCGCAGCACAACAAGCTGTTCGACAGCGTGCTAGTGGTCAGTGACCGCACGGTTCTTGACGCCCAGCTTCAGGAGGCCATCTTCGATTTCGAGCGCACTACTGGCGTGGTGGCCACCATCACCAACGAGCACGGCAGCAAGAGCGCCCAGCTGGGGCAGGCGCTTAAGGGGGGCAAGAAAATCATCGTCTGCACCATCCAGACTTTCCCGTTCGCCTTGCAGGCCGTGCAGGAACTGGCCGCCACTGAGGGCAAGCGCTTCGCGGTCATCGCCGACGAAGCCCACAGCTCGCAGACCGGCGAAGCGGCAGCAAAGCTCAAGCAACTGCTGTCGGCGCAGGAGTGGGCCGACTTGCAGGATGGTGGCGAAGTGGACGCGGAAGCGTTGCTCGCGGCGCAGATGGAGGCGCGCGTCGGGGTGAAGGGGCTGACCTATGTGGCCTTTACCGCGACGCCAAAGGCCAAGACGCTAGAGCTGTTCGGCCGGATGGGAGCGGACGGCTTGCCGCAACCCTTCCACGTCTATTCGATGCGCCAGGCCATTGAGGAAGGCTTCATCCTCGACGTGCTGAAGAACTACACCAGCTACAAGCTCGCCTTCAAGCTAGCGCATGATGGACAAGAATGGGATGACAAGGCCGTTGAACGTAGCACGGCGATGAAAGGCTTAATGCAGTGGGTGCGGCTGCACCCCTACAACATCGCCAGCAAGGTGCAAATCGTGGTGGAGCACTACCGCGAAAACGTGCAGCCGCTATTGGAAGGGAAGGCCAAGGCGATGGTGGTGGTCGGCAGCCGCAAGGAAGCCGTGCGCTGGCAGAAGGCTATCCGCGCCTATGCCGCCAAGCAGAACTATCCGCTGGGCGTGCTGGTTGCCTTTTCCGGTGAGGTAGAGGATGCCGAAAGCTTCCCCGAAGCGGTGACTGAGACCAGCGATGCCTTGAATCCGGGCCTGCGAGGCCGGGACATCCGCGAGGTGTTCAAGGGGCCGGATTTCCATATTCTGCTAGTAGCAAACAAGTTCCAGACCGGCTTCGACCAGCCACTCCTATGCGGCATGTACGTGGACAAGATGCTCGGCGGTATCCAGGCAGTGCAGACGCTATCGCGCCTGAACCGCTCCTGTTCCGGTAAGGACGCCACCTACGTGCTTGACTTCGTGAACGAGCCGGCGGAAATCCTCAAGGCCTTCAAGACTTATTACGAGACCGCCGAAATGGAAGCGGTCACCGACCCGCACCTGGTCTATGACCTGCGTGCCAAGCTGGATTCGACCGGATTCTACGATGACTACGAGGTGGACCGCGTCGCCAAGGTGGACCTGGACCCGAACGGCACGCAGAAGCAGCTCGACGCCGCTATCGCGCCCGTTGCCGACCGCTTGCTCAAGCGTTACAAGGCTGCCCAGCATGACATGACGCTGGCGGAAGAGAAGCATGACGAGAAGGGCGTGCGTGCTGCCAAGGACCAAATGGAAGCACTGCTGCTGTTCAAGAACGATATGGGGGCCTACACGCGCCTGTATGCCTTCCTGAGCCAGATTTTCGACTATGGCAATACCGACATTGAGAAGCGCTTCTTGTTCTACAAGCGCCTGGTCCCGTTGCTCGACTTCGGTCGCGAACGGGATACAGTGGACCTCAGTAAGGTCGTGCTGACCCACCATACCTTGAAGAGCCATGGCAAGCAGGCTATGGGGCTGAATGCCGACGGCAGCTACAAGCTGCCGCCTATGGACGCGGTCGGCAGCGGAAGCGTGCAGGAAAAACAGCAGGCCTATCTGAACGAAATTATCGAGAAGGTGAACGGCTTGTTCGAGGGAGGCCTCAGCGACGGCGACCAGCTCATATATGTGAACGGCGTTCTTAAAGGGAAACTGCTGGAAAATGAGACGTTGGTCCGCCAAGCCGCTAGCAATAGCAAGAATCAGTTCGACAATTCTCCGGACTTGAGGACGGCGCTAGTGGATGCAATCATCGATGCAGGCGATGCTCACCAACTGATGACCGCGCAGGCATTGAGCTCAGAACGCGTCCTGAATGGCCTTTTGGACATTATCCTGGGCCCGGGCCAGCTTTACGAAGCGCTGCGTGCCAAATCGGGCCTCGGCGGCCCAGCGGCGCGCCCATGAGAGTGGCGCTTGCTGGAGATGCCCGCAGCCTCGGGCATCTGAGCCATGGACCTACGCTGTTCGCCGCTTGAAGTCGATGTGAACGACGTTATCGCACGAGTTCAACCGGGAAGTGCTGGCCAGTGCGACTGGATTTTTGCCGGCTCCATGTGAGGCGTCATGTTCCTTTCGGTCCGCATCGTCCGGCCCAGCCGCGTCCGTGCTAACGAGCTCCGCTAGTGTTACGGTGGCACCTTTTTTGAGCCGGCGCATTCCGTGGTGAATGGCCGTCTGCCCATCGTCCGCAAACGCCGCATCAAGACGCTTTGCAAGGCTCTGCGTACACAGGTGTGCGTAACGCAGCAGCATGCGCACATCGCGATGGCCACTGAAATGCTGGAGGTCTACCAGGGAGAAGCCGCCAGGCGTGTTGCTCCCTGCCTCGGCGACGCGAGAAATGGCTTCGTGGCGCAGGTCGTGCACCCGTAGTTCGGCGTCCCCAGTCAAGCCCGCGTTAGAGCAAATCCGCGTCCATGCCTTGCGCAGGCCGTCCACGCTGAGCGGGAAAACGACGTCGCTGTCGCGCGGCAACCGGCGCAGCATCTCGACCACGTCGCGGCGCAGGGGCAGCTTCCTGGCGCGGCCATTCTTCGTCTCCGGCAGGTAGGCGGTCTGCGCGTCTAGGTTGACGTTCGACCAGGTCAGGGTCAGCGTTTCGCTCCGGCGCGCACCGGTCATCAACTGAAAGTGGATGAAGGTCTCGAACAGGGGCAGATGGCGGCAGGTAGCTTCAGCTTCAGGCAGGTAACGCTGGCGAGCATCCTTCACAATCTGCTTGCGGCGGTAAGTGGTCGCGGCGCTATCCGCTTCCTGTCGTTCGTGCTGCATCAGCTCTTCGAGGCGGCGGTCGATGGACTGTTCGCGGTCCTCGTCGCGCGCGGCGCCCAGCAACCGCGTTTCTTCATCAAGCGACAGCCGGCGGTCGCGTTCATTGTAATAGCGCGGGCGGCGCACGCCATCCATCGGGTTTTTGAGGACGTGAATGCGCCAGGTGTCGATGGCAAGGTGGCATACCGCCGAAAACAGGTCGACTTCCCGGTCCACGGTGGCCGGTTCGACGACCTGGCAGCGCTCGTCGATGTAGTCTGTGAAATCGTCGGGAACGACTGCGGCGAACGGCTTGCGGATGAATTTACCCATTTCAGATGGCTGGCCGACGCGCGTTCCGGTAGGTTTACGCATCTTCATGCTGGCGACTTTCGGATGCGGGTTGGGATGCGCCGCCACGATGGCGGCCAGGTCCTCCCTGGGCAGGCCGGCATCTTCCAGCAGTGCGTTGATTTTGTAGCCTTCGACTTCAAAGCTCTTGTGGCGCGGTGCTTCCTCGCGTAGGTAGCGAACCAGCAGGTCGGCCAGGCTCGCCTTCTGTCCACTACCGTAGTCGATGAACAGCCGCGCCGCAGCTCACTCTCGAGGCGGTGCTTGATGTCGATGGCTTCCGCCTCGCTGTGAGCGACAATGCACTGGTTCTTGGCGCCGACGCTGCGCGTGCGGACAACGTAGTGGTCGTTCAGGCTGGTCAGACGGGGTTTCAGTCCTTCGTCGCGCAGCTTCTGGACATATACTTGAATGGCCTTGTCAGCGCTGTAGGCGAATTGCTTGGTGAGGTCGTCACGGTTCTTGACGGTGACTTGGATGCGGGAACGGTTTTCGATGGATGCCATGATGGCGATGCTCCGTAGTTGTGGAACACCGTATAGCTCGAAAAGTTATCCATACCAGCGCAAAAAGAGTGAATTGCCACTGATTTGCCACTGGACCATCCAGAATGCAAAACAGCGAGTTCATAACTCGCTGTTTTTTCTGAGGAATTCGTGGTCGGGGTGAGAGGATTCGAACCTCCGGCCTCTACGTCCCGAACGTAGCGCTCTACCGGGCTAAGCTACACCCCGACGGGTTTGAGATCTCGGTGCCGAAATCTCGGGAAGGCATTACTATAGTTGTCTTAATGGTTCCTGTCAACAGCAAAGCTGCACAATTGCAGCAGGCTTTGCTTGTAGAC
The DNA here is from genome assembly GCF_042647645.1 of Massilia haematophila. Taxonomy (NCBI): domain Bacteria; kingdom Pseudomonadati; phylum Pseudomonadota; class Betaproteobacteria; order Burkholderiales; family Oxalobacteraceae; genus Massilia; species Massilia haematophila. The sequence continues at coordinate 5,382,592 of NZ_JBHRVV010000001.1, forward strand.
GCTCTCCGGCAGGTCGGCGATGGCGTCGGCGGCGCGGCGCGCGGCGCTTTCGGCTTCGCGGCGGGTATAGTCCAGCGCGCCGCTCGAAGTCACGGCCGACAGCACCGCGTCGAAATGCTGCTCGTCGCCCTGTTCGATGCAGGTGCGCACCAGTTCGCGCTGCGCCGGCGTGCCATGTTCCATCAGGTAGATCAGCGGCAGGGTGGGCTTGCCTTCGCGCAGGTCGTCGCCGACGTTCTTGCCGATCTCGGTGGCGTCGCCGGCGTAGTCCAGCACGTCGTCGATCAGCTGGAACGCCGTGCCCAGCGAGCGGCCGTATTCGCCGGCGGCTTCGATCTGGGTCTCGCTGGCGCCGGCGATCAGGGCGCCCAGTTCGGCGGCGGCCTCGAACAGCTTGGCGGTCTTGGAACGGATCACGGTGAGGTAGCTCTCGTGGGTCACGTCCGGGTCGTGCATGTTCAGCAGTTGCAGCACTTCGCCTTCGGCGATGACGGTGGTGGCGCGCGACAGGATCTGCATCACGCGCATGTTGTCCAGGCTGGTCATCATCTCGAACGAGCGCGAGTACAGGTAGTCGCCGACCAGCACCGAGGCGGCATTGCCGAACAGGGCGTTGGCGGTCTGGCGGCCGCGGCGCATCGAGGATTCGTCGACCACGTCGTCGTGCAGCAGGGTCGCGGTGTGGATGAATTCGACCACCGCCGCCAGTTCGTGGTGCGCGGTACCCCGGTAGCCGTACGCATTCGCCAGCAGCAGCACCAGCACCGGGCGGATACGCTTGCCGCCGGCGCCGATGATGTATTCGGAGATCTGGTTGACCAGGCTGACGTCGGATTGCAGGCGCTGGCGGATCACCGTGTTCACCGCCGCCATGTCGTCGGCGATCGTCTGGGTAAGTTTGTTCTGTTGGGCGTGTTGGGTAGCGGCGGACAAGGCGAACCTGCGATAAGTGTGCGTTGAGTGCGGCGATTATACGACAAGCATGCATAAGCCGTGCCATTTGCCCAACTGTACTGGAATGCCATGGTTTTCCGGGCAGGAAAGGGGCCCGTTGCCGGGGTGCCACACTCATCAGGCATGCATCCCGGCTTTTGACGCGTTGCGGCGAATTATGTATAATCCTCTGTTCCCCGGCATCAGACCAGCCCAGCGCCAGTCGCCGGCGGGAATTCTTTAAACATTTGATGAGGTTTCAATCATGTACGCGGTCATAAAAACCGGTGGCAAGCAATACAAAGTTGTCGCTGGCGAAAAACTCAAAGTAGAACAGATACCGGCAGACATTGGTTCCGAACTCACGATCGATCAGGTCCTCGCCGTTGGCGCGGGCGAAAGCATCAAGTTTGGTGCTCCGCTGGTCGAAGGTGCTACGGTTCTGGTGAAGGTCGTTTCCCACGGTCGCCACGACAAGGTTCGCATTTTCAAGATGCGCCGTCGTAAGCACTACCAGAAGCGTCAAGGCCACCGCCAGAACTTCACCGAAATCCAAGTGGTTTCGATCAACGGCTAATTGCCCGGTCTAATTTTCAAAGTCATCAAGGAGTACATCCATGGCACACAAAAAAGGCGGCGGCACTACCCGTAACGGCCGTGATTCAGAAAGCAAGCGCCTCGGCGTGAAAGTGTACGGCGGCCAGGCGATCAACGCCGGCGGCATCATCGTGCGTCAGCGCGGCACCCAGGTTCGTCCGGGCGTCAACGTCGGCCTCGGCAAGGACCACACCCTGTTCGCCCTGGTGAACGGCACGGTCAAGTTCGTCAAGCAAGGCGTCGGTTCGAAGCAGTACGTCACCGTCGTCGCGAACGAAGCAGTCGCAGCTTAATCAAGCATGCAAGCGCCGCCCCGAGCGGCGCGTCTTGTAAGGCGCAAGCCTTCCATCAAGAGGCTCTGCCTGCGGTAGGGCCTTTTTAGCGCCTAACAAAGCACTCATGGCGGCGTCTCGCCGCAGCGTACTGTCTTCGACAATGCGCCTTGTCCTGAGCGTTTTGTTAGGCGCTATCGTTTTTTTGGCGGTCATCATGAAGTTTATCGACGAAGCAAGAATTGAAGTCATCGCCGGCGACGGCGGCAACGGGTGCGCCTCGTTCCGCCGCGAAAAGTTCCGTCCCTTCGGCGGTCCGGACGGCGGCGACGGCGGCAAGGGCGGCTCGATCTGGGCGGTTGCCGATCGCAACATCAACACCCTGGTCGACTTTCGTTATTCGAAAGTGCACACCGCGCGCAACGGCGAAGCCGGCCGCGGCTCGGACTGCTACGGCAAGGGCGCGGAGGACGTGGTCCTGCGCATGCCGGTCGGTACGCTGATCGTCGATAACGTCAACGGCGAGATCATCGCCGACCTGACCGAACACGGCCAGACCGAACTGCTCGCCAAGGGCGGCGAGGGCGGCTGGGGCAACATCCACTTCAAGACCTCGACCAACCGCGCGCCGCGCCAGAAGACCGACGGCAAGGCGGGCGAACGCCGCGAGCTGCGCCTGGAGCTGAAGGTGCTGGCCGACGTGGGCCTGCTGGGCATGCCGAACGCCGGCAAGTCGACGTTCATCACGGCCGTCTCGAACGCCAAGCCGAAGATCGCCGACTACCCGTTCACGACCCTGCATCCGAACCTCGGCGTGGTGCGCGTCTCGCACGCGAAGAGCTTCGTCATCGCCGACATCCCGGGCCTGATCGAGGGCGCGGCCGAAGGCGCGGGCCTCGGTCACCAGTTCCTGCGCCACCTGTCGCGCACCGGCCTGCTGCTGCACATCGTCGACCTGGCGCCGTTCGAGGCGACGGTCGATCCGGTGAAGGAAGCCAAGGCCCTGATCAAGGAACTCGAGAAGTACGACGAGGAACTGCTGAACAAGCCGCGCTGGCTCGTGCTGAACAAGCTCGACATGCTGCCGGAAGAAGAGCGCAAGAAGAAGGTCAAGGACTTCCTCAAGAAGCTGGCCTGGAAAGGTCCGGTCTTCGAGATCTCGGCCTTGAACCGCGAAGGCTGCCAGGAACTGATCAACGCAATCTACCTGCACCTGGAAGAGAAGCGCGCGCTCGACGTGCGCGTGGACGAGACGACCCAGATGACCGAGGAAGCGCGCGGCATCAACTCGATCGATCCGGACGATCCCCGCTTCAAGATTCTTGAAGACTGAGGCGCCGATCATCAAGAAAGGGTTTCGCTTCACGCGCGCCTGGGCGCGCACCCAGCTGCTGCAGCTGGTAGCCACCGCCAGTTCGCTGGCGGCGCTCGTGGCGCTCCTCGACCCCGACCGGGTCGCGGCCGCCATGGGCCTGTTTCTCGTTGGCGTGAACGGCTACAGCCAGTTCTACGCCATCTACGTCGGAGTGCGCCTCGCCACCGCGGGGCTGGCTCTGCTGGCGGCAAGGCGGGGCGACCAGCCCATCCTCGGCGACCTCGTTGCATTGTTCCTGCTGGCCCAGCCGGCCGGGCGCCTGGTCGCGGCATTCGCGATCGGCCTGCCGCATGGGTCCTTGTTCATCGTGAGTGGGATCGAATTGCTGGCGGGCCTGGCCCTGCTGGCCTTGCGTCCCCGGGAAAAGAGGCTTTCGCCATGAGCGCAGCACATCAATCCGTCATCCGGCAAGCCGGCCGCATCATCGTCAAGGTCGGCTCCTCCCTCGTCACCAACGAAGGCCGCGGCCTCGACCACGGCGCGATCGCGCGCTGGGCCGGGCAGATCGCCGCCCTGCGCGGGCTCGGCAAGGACGTGGTCCTGGTCAGCTCCGGCGCGATCGCCGAAGGCATGCTGCGCCTGGGCATGGCCGCCCGGCCGCACGACATCCACGAACTGCAGGCCTGCGCCGCCGTCGGCCAGATGGGCCTGGCCCAGATCTATGAAACCAGCTTCGCCGCCCACGGCGTGAAAACCGCCCAGGTGCTGCTGACCCACGCCGACCTGGCCGACCGCGAACGTTACCTGAACGCGCGCGCCACCCTCACGACCCTGCTGCGCCTGGGCGTGGTCCCGATCATCAACGAGAACGACACCGTCGTCACCGACGAGATCAAGTTCGGCGACAACGACACCCTCGGCGCCCTGGTCGCCAACCTGATCGAAGCGGATGCCCTGGTGATCCTGACCGACCAGCGCGGCCTGTACTCCGCCGACCCGCGCAAGGACCCGGCCGCGACCCTGATCGCGCGCGCTCCGGCCGGCGACGCGGCGCTGGAAGCGATGGCCGGCGGCGCCGGCAGCAGCATCGGCCGCGGCGGCATGCTGACCAAGGTGCTGGCCGCACGGCGCGCCGCGCGTTCGGGCGCCCACACCGTGATCGCCTGGGGCCGCGAGCCGGACGTGCTGACGCGCCTGGCAGCAGGCGAAGCGATCGGTACCCAGCTCGAAGCGGCAACCACGCGCCTCACCGCGCGCCGCCAGTGGATGGTCGACCACCTGCACACCTCGGGCGAGGTGGTGCTCGACGCCGGCGCCGTGCAGAAGCTCACGCAGGAGGGCAAGTCGCTGCTGCCGATCGGCGTCGTCGCGGTGCGCGGCGAATTCGGGCGCGGCCAGGTGATCACCTGCGTGGGCGAGGACGGCGTGCCGGTGGCGCGCGGCCTGACCAGCTACACCGCCAGCGAAGTGCGCCGCATCATGCGCCACTCCTCCAGCGAGATCGAGGCCATCCTCGGCTACATCGAGGGGCCGGAGCTGGTCCACCGCGACAACCTCGTCCTTCTCTGACGAAAGCGCGAGTCCGCGCGGCCGCAGCTCGTGCAAGCCCCGAAAAATTCCCATAGTTGTTCAATAACTGTGTTGCGGCGGGCGTACAGCGCGCCGTGACACAGTGATAAACGCCTCATTTTCATTGCCGTACGGCTACACCGTCACTTAGACTCGTCAGCGTCCGTCATATTGACGCACGCCCCGAATCGAAAGACATTCATGAAACTGAGCCGCAAACTCCCCCTCTGCTTTGCCGCCGTCGCGCTGGTGGTCGCCTGCGCCGGCTTCTTCGGCTTGTCCGAGCTGAACCGTTCGCTCGGTACCTATGGCGGCGCCGTCACCAGTTATGGCCACGCCGAGGACGTCGAGACCCTGCTGTCGACCTTCAAGACCCAGATCCAGGAATGGAAAAACGTCCTCCTGCGCGGCAAGGACGAGAGCGAGCGCGCCAAGTACTGGCAGGCTTTCCAGGACAGCGAGCGCGCAGTCGCGGAACAGCTCGGCAAGCTGAGCGCCGCGCTGGCGCCGGGCAAGGACCGCGCGCTGCTCGAGCAGTTCGGCCGCGCCCACGCGCAGATGGGGCAGGATTTCCGCAAGGGCTACGCGCAGTTCGTCGCTGCCGGATCCGACCCGGCCGCGGGCGATGCCGCGGTCAAGGGCAAGGACCGCGCGCCGTCCGAACTGCTGGTGCAGGCGCGCGAGCAGATCGTCGCCGCCACCGAACGGCGGGTCGAAGAGGCCGAGGCCGGCAGCCGCCGCGCCACTGTCCTGAGCCTGTTGGCGATGGTGCTGGGCGCGGGCGCGGCGATCGTCGCCGGGGTGCTGGTGTCGCGCTCGATCGTGCGCCCCCTGAGCCGCGCCGTCGACGTGGCCCGGACCGTGGCCGCCGGCGACCTGCGCGCGCGCATCGAGGTCACCTCGAACGACGAGACCGGCCAGCTGCTGCAGTCGCTGAAGGAGATGAACACCAACCTGAAGCAGATCGTCGGCAAGGTGCGCAGCGGCGCCGAGACGATCGCCGTGGCCTCGAGCGAAATCGCGACCGGTAACATGGACCTGTCCTCGCGCACCGAGCAGCAGGCCGGCGCGCTCGAGGAAACCGCGTCCTCGATGGAGGAGCTGACTTCGACCGTGAGACAGAATGCCGACAACGCGCGCCAGGCCAGCCAGCTCGCCATCAGCGCCTGCGACGTCGCGGCGAAGGGCGGCGAGGTGGTCGAGCGCGCGGTGTCGACCATGGCCTCGATCAGCGAATCCTCGAAGCGGATCGTCGACATCATCGGCGTCATCGACGGCATCGCCTTCCAGACCAATATCCTGGCCCTGAACGCGGCCGTCGAGGCGGCGCGCGCGGGCGAGCAGGGACGCGGCTTCGCCGTCGTGGCATCGGAAGTGCGCACCCTGGCGCAGCGTTCGGCCACCGCCGCCAAGGAGATCAAGCTGCTCATCGGCGACTCGGTCGACCGCGTCGATGCCGGCAGCGCCCTGGTCAACGAAGCGGGCAGCAGCATGGCCGAGATTGTCGCCAGCGTGAAACGTGTGATGGACATCATGGCCGAGATCAGCGCGGCCAGTTCGGAGCAGGGCGCGGGCATCGAGCAGATCAATATTGCTGTCGCCGAGATGGACACCACCACCCAGCAGAATGCGGCGCTGGTCGAGGAAGCGGCGGCCGCCGCACAGGCGTTGCGCGAGCAGACCGTGGCGCTGAACGAGGTCGTCGGCGTGTTCAAGCTCGATGGCGACGGGGCCGCCGCGAACGATCCGCGCGCCGCGGCGATGCTGGACGGGACTGCCCGCCGCGCGCTGCCTGGCGCCGCGCGCGCTTGAGGCGAGCGCCCCGTCCTCGGCTCAGGCGGTCGGCTGCGAGCCCGTCACTGCCGCTTCCGGCGCGATCACCCCGTCCGGCGTCGGCGTCTTGTCGCGGTACTCGCACAGGTCGTTGATGATGCAGTTCCAGCACTTCGGGCGCCTTGCCACGCAGGTGTAGCGCCCGTGCAGGATCAGCCAGTGGTGGGCGTCCTGCAGGAAGTCCTTCGGGACGAACTTCAACAGCTTCCTTTCCACTTCGTCGACGTTCTTGCCCGGCGCGATCTTGGTCCGGTTCGAGACGCGGAAGATGTGGGTGTCGACCGCCATGGTCGGCTCGCCGAAGGCCGTGTTCAGCACCACGTTGGCGGTCTTGCGGCCCACGCCCGGCAGGGCTTCCAGGGCTTCGCGCGCGCGCGGCACTTCGCCGCCGTACTGCTCGACCAGGATCTGGCAGGTCGCCATCACGTTCTTCGCCTTGGTGTTGTACAGGCCGATGGTCGAGATATAGGTCTTCAGTTCGTCCAGGCCGAGGTCGAGGATGGCCTGCGGCGTGTTCGCCACCGGGTACAGGCGGCGCGTGGCCTTGTTCACGCCGACGTCGGTCGACTGGGCCGACAGCAGCACCGCGATCAGCAGTTCGAAGGGCGTCGTGTATTCCAGTTCGGTGGTCGGCTTCGGGTTGGCGTCGCGGAAGCGGGTGAAGATCTCGAGGCGTTTGGCTGGATTCATTTGTTCTCGTCGGGCGGGGTGCCGGCCGCGCGTTGGCGTGCCCTTTCCATCGCGGCGGCGATGATGGCGCGCTTGCGCTCCTTTTCGGCCAGCTCTTCCGGCGTATTCGTGGCTTCGGCCGTGACCGCGCGCATCTTCTCGAGCGCCTTGGCGGCCAGGCGCGCATCGTTCTCCTCGCGTTCGCGGATCAAGCGCTCGCTGCGGAAGTCGTGGCGCGCGCGCGCGGCATCGGCCGCTTCCTGCGACCAGGCGTCCCAGCCGGTGGCGTCCCCGGTCACCGGGATCATGCTGATGCAGTCGACCGGGCAGGGCGCCACGCACAGGTCGCAGCCGGTGCACAGGCTCGGCAGGATAGTGTGCATCTGCTTGGCCGCGCCCATGATGGCGTCGACCGGGCAGGTCTGGATGCACAGGGTGCAGCCGATGCACAGGTTCTCGTCGATAAAGGCGACCGGACGCGGGCGTTCGACGCCATTGGCCGGGTTGATCGGGATGACGGGGCGGCCGGTGACCGAGGCCAGCCGGCGCACACCTTCCATGCCGCCGGGTGGGCAGCGGTTGATGTCGGCCTCACCGCTGGCGATCGCCTCCGCGTAGGGACGACAGGCCGGATAGCCGCACTTGGTGCACTGGGTCTGCGGCAGCAGGTCTTCGATCTGGTCGGCAAGAGTCTTGGTCACGGCGGAGCGGCGGGCTAAAGCCGTCATTATCTATTAAATGCGCGGGCGGCGCGATGGTGCTTGTTGTTTCGGCCAGTAAGTGGCGCAGCGAACAGATTTTTAACGATGCGACTGGTCTACTGGCGGCATCGGCGCCGCGTTCGCGCGCGGCCATCTTTCAGGGAGGAACAACATGAACAAACGCCTCATCGCCAAAGGTATGATCGCGGTCTTGCTGGCCGCCAACGCCCCGGCCTTCGCCCAGCACGGCCACGACCGCGCGCAGGAACGCCGCGACGACCGCCGCGAGTACCGGGACGAGCGTCGCGAGGATCGCCGCGAATACCGCGACGAGCGCCGGGAGGAGCGCCGCGACATGCGCGACGACCGCCGGGACGACCGCCGCGACTACCGCGACGCCCGCCGCGGCGCCGGCCCGCGCCACGACCTCTATCGCGGCCAGCGCCTGCCCGCGACCTACCACCACAAGCAGTACGTGGTCGACAATTGGCGCGCCCATCGCCTGAGCGCGCCGCCGCGCGGCTATCACTGGGTGCAGGTGGGTAACGACTACGTGCTGGCGGCGATTGCCACGGGCATCATTGCCAGCGTCCTGCTCGGAAATTAAAGGAAGGGGAACACCATGAACGAATGGATCATCGCGCCGCTGCTGGCGGTCGACCCGACGGGCGCGCCGCTGCGCCAGCCGGAACGGGACGGCACCACGCCGGATACCGCCAGGCCCGAGGACGCCGCCGAGCGCCGCGGCGGCGAGCGCCGCGATACGCACAAGGATGACAGCGACGCCGACTTCGGCCGTGGCGAGGACCGGCGCGGCGACGTGGCTTGAAGCGCCTGCCGCATCTCCAATGAAAAATGCCGCAGTTTCCTGCGGCATTTTTATTAAAAAATCAGCGAATCGGATCAGCGGAATTCGCGGATGAATTCGCCGATCTTCGGACAGATGGTTTCGCGCCAGCGGCGGCCCGAGAAGATGCCGTAGTGGCCGGCCTTCTCGGCGACGTAGTCGCGGTGCATGTTCTCGGGGATGCCGCTGCACAGCTCGTGGGCGGCCTGGGTCTGGCCGGCGCCGGAAATATCGTCGAGCTCGCCTTCAATGGTGAACAGGGCCACCGTCTTGATGTCCTGCGGACGCACCAGCTTGCCGCCGACTTCCCAGGTGCCTTTCGGCAGGCGGTGTTCCTGGAACACGGTCTTGATCGTCTCGAGGTAGTACTCGGCCGGCATGTCGAGCACGGCATTGTATTCGTCGTAGAACTTGCGGTGGCTCTCGGCCGATTCCTCGTCGCCGCGCACCAGGTGCTGGTAGAACTCGCGATGGCTCTGGGCATGGCGGCCCGGGTTCATGGCGATGAAGCCGGCGTGCTGCAGGAAGCCCGGATAGACCTTGCGCCCGAAGCCCGGATAGTTGCCCGGCACCGAGTAGATCACGGTGTTCTCGAACCACGAGAACGGCTTCTCGGTGGCCAGGTCGTTGACCGCGGTGGGCGACTTGCGCGGGTCGATCGGGCCGCCCATCATCGTCATCGTCTTCGGCAGCTTCGGATCGTTATCGGACGCCATCAGCGCGATTGCGGCCAGCACCGGCACGGTCGGCTGGCACACGGAAATGACGTGCACGTCGGGGCCGAGGGTGCGGATGAAGTCCTGCACGTAATAGATGTAGTCGTCGAGGTGGAACGGGCCTTCGGACAGCGGCACCATGCGCGCGTCGACCCAGTCGGTGATGAAGACGTCGTGGTCCGGCAGCAGGGCGCGCACGGTGTCGCGCAGCAGCGTGGCGTGGTGGCCCGAAAGCGGGGCGACCAGCAGCACGGTCGGCTGGTCGAGCGCCGCGAATGCCGCGTCGGGCAGGTCCTTCTTGAAGTGGAGCAGCTGGCAGAACGGCTTGTCGACGGCGACGCGTTCGACGATGTTGACGGTCTCGCCCTTAATGGCGGTGGTGGGGATGTCGAACGCCGGCTTTTCGTAATCCTTGCCCAATCGGTACATCAGCTCGTACCCGGCGGCGATACGCTGGGAAAACGGCGTGTGGGCGAATGGGGAAACGGGGTTCGAGAACAGCTTCGATGACGCATCCGCCCATTGCATGAGCGGGGTCAGGAAGGAGCGTTGCATCTCGTGCAGTTGGTAGAGCATATAAATCCTTCGGTGGTGAAGCGCGTCGCGCTCGTGCGCGATTTTTAATCAAATCATTATAGGCCTAAATGATTTACGGTTGGAAATTTCCGTTCCGTCGGGCCAGTATTTGCATCGCGCTTGGAAGGGTTATAGCACCGTTTTTGATAGGGCGTCCGTGATGCGCCACACATAAAAACAAATGCCCCGGCTAGCCGGGGCACTGTCGTTTTTTTCTAACTGAACGGTCGTTCTTAATCGAAGACCGGGGTCTCGACGCCGAGGATCTTGTGCAGTTTCGGCGAGGTCGTCGTGTACTGCATGTGGATCTTCTTGTCCGGGAAGATGTATGGCGCGGCGCCGAAGGCGGCCAGCGCGGCTTCGTGGAAGCCCGACAGGATCAGCTTCTTCTTGCCCGGGTAGGTGTTGATGTCGCCCACGGCGAAGATGCCCGGCACGTTGGTCTCGAATTTCTCGGTGTCCATCACCTTGAGCTGCTTGCGCTCGATGTCCAGGCCCCACTCGGCGATCGGGCCCAGCTTTGGCGACAGGCCGAAGAAGACCATCAGCATGTCCAGCGGCACGCGGCGGGTGACGCCGTCGGCGCCGGTGACCTTCACTTCCGACAGCTTGCCTTCCTTCTCGTCGAAGCCGGTGACCTGGCCGGTGATCAGCTGCATCTCGTACTCTTCGCACAGCTGCTTCATCTTGGCGACCGAGGCCGGGGCGGCGCGGAAGTCCTCGCGGCGGTGCACCAGCACGACCGACTCGGCCTTGCCGACGAAGTTCAGGGCCCAGTCCAGGGCGGAGTCGCCGCCGCCGCAGATGACCAGGTTCTTGCCCTCGAACAGCGCCGGATCCTTGACGCGGTAGAACAGCTGGCTGTTCTCGAACTTCTCGATGCCGTCGACCTTGATCGTGCGCGCCTGGAACGAACCGACGCCGGCAGCGATGAAGATGGTCTTGGTGATGAACTGGGTGCCGGTCGAGGTCTCGACGTTGAAGCGGCCGTCTTCGCGGCGCTGCACGGTGGTCACTTCCTGGCCCAGGTGGAAGGTCGGCTCGAACGGCTCGATCTGCTTGAGCAGGTTGTCGGTCAGTTCCTGGCCGGTGCAGACGGGCACGGCAGGGATGTCGTAGATCGGCTTGTCCGGATACAGCTCCACGCACTGGCCGCCGACGGCCGGCAGCGAGTCGATGACGTGGGCCTTGATCTCGAGCAGGCCGAGTTCGAAGACCTGGAACAGGCCGACCGGGCCCGCGCCGATGATGACCGCGTCGGCGTCGATGGCGCCGGCGAACGAACTGTTAGGGGCGATGCTGCCCGCATCGTGGGTGGCACTGATACTCATGCACTCAATCCTGTTGATTTTTTAAAAGAGGGGGGCGATGACGCGATGGCCGCTAGTGTGCCATGGATGCCGTGCGCCTGCTGGCGGCGGTCGAAAACCGCGCGCAGCAGGCCACGTGACGTATGCGAGCTTAGCGGGCCAGCTGGTCCAGCTTGCTCTTGACGTCTTTCCACTCTTCGGCGTCGGGAAGGGCCGGCTTGGTCTTGGTGATCGACGGCCAGAAGCGCGCCAGGTCGGCGTTGAGCTTGATGAATTGCTGCTGGTCGCCCGGCACGTCTTCTTCCGCATAGATCGCATTGACCGGGCATTCGGCCACGCACACGGCGCAATCGATGCACTCGTCGGGGTCAATCGCGAGGAAATTCGGGCCTTCCCGGAAACAATCGACCGGGCATACATCGACGCAGTCGGTATACCGGCAGCGGATGCACGATTCGGTGACAACGTGGGTCATAACAGTCCTATCTATGGTGGGGTGCCGCGGCGTCAGCGCAAGGGAGGGCCGCCAACATGGCAAAGCACCGTATTTTAGGGGATTTCCAGTTTTCCTACAAATCAGGCTTAGACACAATATACATAAGCAAATGTGTTGGGCGAGGTACGATTTGGCGTGGGAACGATGGATGCTGGCCTCGCGTAGGGTGGGCACTCCGTGCCCACGCGGAACGCGGCGTGGCGTTGGCGCTTCGAGCATGGCCGTGCCGGCTTGTCGAGACGTCTCGATTGAATAGTTGGAAGCGTCAACATGTTCACGCTTTGCAGTGCTTGATGGCCACGATGCTACTCATGCGTACGCGTGGGCACGGGGTGCCCACCCGACGGCCGGCGGCAACGGTGGCTCCAGGTTCAACTGGTGCTTCGCAAATGCTCCAGCAGCGCCGGCCAGGCCGTCGCCCCCAGGCTGCCGTCGTCCAGCAGCGTCACCGTCTTGCGCTGGGCGCCGTCTTCCACCGTGATTTCCCAGCGCGGAATGTCCGCGCCGACGCCGCAGGGCGGCGCGGCGCCGAAGAAATCGAGCTGGCGCACCAGCGCCTCGAGCGCGCCGCCGTCGGCGCGGCAGGCGGTGTCGAGCTCGACGCAGCGCTCGCCGCCGGCGAAGCCGCCGCCCTGTTTCGCCGTGATCTTCATGCCGGGGTCGGCATGCCGCCGCCGGAATCGATAACCGGTTCCTCGCCGGCCGGGCCGTTGCGCCCGCGCTCGGCGCACCAGCGCGCCAGCGCCTGGGCTTCGGCGTCGAGCACGCGCTCGATGTCGTAGTACTCGGCCAGGTTCATGGTGCCGCAGCAGGCGCGCCGGTCCTGCTGGGCGCCGGGCGCGTCGCAGACCCCCGCCGCCAGGCGCACGTGGACCTTGCATTGCGGCGCCAGGGTTTTCCCCGGCAACTCCGAATCAACAGGAGGCACGTCGTTCGGCCCTCCCGGAGCGGGAGCGCCTGCCTCCGGGACCGGCGCATCGTTGGCCACCTCCGGCCCGCCGACCACTTCGCGCAGCGTGAACTGGTGGCGGATCGATTGCGTGTAGCTGTCCGGTTTGCCGTCCTCGAGCACCAGCCGCAGCATTTCGTTGACCACGTCGGCATAGGTGGCGGCGATGTCGGGCGCGGCGATCAGGGCGCGCAGCACCAGGCCGCGCAGGTATGCGGCGACCCGGTGCAGGACGGCGGCATCGTCCTCCAGCGCCGGGTTGCGTTCGAACGCGAACAGGTCGGCCAGGATGTCGTAGACGGCGCCGGTAAACACCTGGGAAATGGCATGCACCTGGGTGCCGGCCTGGGACAGGGTCAGGTCGTTGTCGGCGTTGCGCAGGCCGGTGGTGCTGCCGAGCGCCAGGCCGAACTGCTCGGCGATGTCGGCGAGGAAGGTCTTGTCGTGCAGGCGCGCCTTGGTCTGGGCCACCACGGCTTCGCACTGGTCGAGCTGGGACAGCGCCAGGAAGATCGCGGTCAGGTCGCCGAAGGATTCGTGCAGGCCGCCGGTCTGGGGTGGATTATCAGCCTCGAGCCACCTCGGCTTGAGGCCATCCAGCACGGCGTGCCCGGTCTCGTGGGCGACGATATCGAAGGAGCGGCAGGTGAACACGCGCTCGCTCTGGCCGCTCGGGACGAAATCGCCGAACTTCAGGCAGTTCTGGCTGCGGCTGTAGAAGGCGTTCATGACGTTCGGCAGGCCGTAGGGGAAGATCTGCAGCGGCGCGGTGTCGATGCTGCTGTTCCACTGCCAGGGCAGCGGCATCTCGGCCCCGCTCGAGGACAGCGCGCGCTGGTACATGGTGAGCGTCTGGCGCACCACGGCGAAGGTGTGGACGGCGTCGAACTGCGGCGTGTCGGGCATGGTGACGAAGTCGCCGAAGGCATTCGGCTCGACCGGGCTGATGGCCGGATCGCTCGATGCGATGCGGGCGTCGCGCGGGCCGGCCAGGACGATGCCGGGCAGGAAGGCCTTGCGCGTGCCCATGTCGCTCACCGAGGGATCCTGTTTCCACATCAGCACCCGCGCGCCGAAGGCGTAGGGCAGGGGCACCTCGGGGGCTTGCGGTTCGTCGGCGCCGCGCGGCGCGCCCGGCTGGTCGAGCAGCTGGGACGCCTTGCGGTGCTGGCGATAGGCGGCGCTCGGCGTGGGAACAAAGGCGACCGGCGGCTGGTCGCGTTCGGTACTGACTGGGTCATCCGGCAACAGTGCTCGTTCCATGGTGCATCCTCGTGTGATTGCGGTAGCTCAGCAGATACTCGTCCCCTGCGCGGAAACGGTTTTGACGAGAATCAATTGCAAAGCGCACTGGCACGCCGGCGGCGCAACTGGCATCATGGCGGGCTCTTGCGTTTTGAAGAAGGAAAGAAACAGATGGCCGACATTCACATCGTCCAGGAACACAGCCTCAGCCCGGAGCGGGCGCGCGCGGCGGCGCAGCAGGTGGCGGACAAGGTTGCCGCCGAATTCGGCATGCAGTGCCGCTGGGACGGCGACGTGTTGCGCTTCGAGCGCAGCGGAGTGGAAGGAGTCCTGACCCTGGAAGAGCAGCGCGCGGCGCTGCGGATCAAGCTGGGTTTCATGATGAGCGCCTTCGGCCCGGCCATCGAGGCCAAGGTGAGCGACAAGATGCGCCGGGTGTTCGCGGCCGCGTGATCGAACGCAGCCTCGATGCCGGCCGCGTGGCCGGCAGGGGCGCTTAACCCTTCAGTTCCTCGATCAGGTCGATGTACTGCTGCATCGCGTCTTCCTGCGAGGTGCCTTTCAGCTGGTCCCACGCGTCGTACTTGGCGCGGCCGACCATGTCGGTGAAGCCCGGACGCTCGCCGGTCACGTCGCCGCTCGAGCCCTGCTTGAACAGCGCGTAGATCTTCAGCAGGGTCATGTTGTCCGGACGCTCCGGCAGGTTCTTCGAATCGGCCTGGGCCTGGGTGAACTGGTCTTGCAAGCTCATAAAAACTCCTGTTGGCTGGATTGCTGGATGGTGCATTGACTGAACGGCAATGCGCGCGGTCATCTTAGCCTAAGGGGTAGCGAAATACGTGCTTCTGGCGGGAATTTTAGAGGGGATGCTCGGGGACAGTTTTTGTAGGGTGGACACCTGTGTCCACGCTGTGCGGCGGTCGAATTGTCGAGCAAGAATGCGTAGGGTGGGTTCTTGAACCCACGCGGTCGACGATGTGAAATGCCGCTCAATCAGCCGGCGGGAAGGTGGGTTCAAGAACCCACCCTACGGCTGTCCCTACGGTATGCGAAGGTACGACAGCGTGGACACAGGTGTCCACCCTACAACCCCACCCGCAAGCGGAGGGGGCAGGGATATTTACACAGCCAGCAGCTCGACGTCGAAGATCAGCGTCGCGTTCGGCGGAATCACGCCGCCGGCGCCGCGGGCGCCGTAGCCCAGGCTGGCCGGGATGATCAGGCGGCGCGCGCCGCCGACCTTCATGCCCTGCACGCCTTCGTCCCAGCCGCGGATCACGTGGCCGGCGCCCAGCGGGAACTGGAACGGGTCGTTGCGGTCCTTGCTCGAATCGAACTTGGCGCCGGTGCTGCCGTCGTCGTTGCGCAGCCAGCCGGTGTAGTGGACGGTGACGTAGGTGCCGGCTTTCGCCTCGGCGCCTTCGCCGACGACGGTGTCTTCGTACTGCAGGCCGGAAGCGGTGGTGGTAATGGACATGATTTTCCTTCAAGGTTCAGGTTGAGGGGCGATTGTAGTGCATGGACTCCCGGAGCGCCATCGAGGGTCCGCTTGCCCGTCGCGGCCCTTGCCCGCGATCTTGTCTACAATAAGCCTTCCATATCGGGGAGCCGCATGACCACGCCTTCATACCTTTTCCTGCTCATCCAACGAGGCTGCCGCCGGGGTTGCCGATGAGCGGCGTCGCCACCGCCTGGGGCCGCGCCCTGCGCGCGCAGTTCTCCAGCCGCATGCTGCTGCTGTCGCTGGTGCCGCTGCTGCTGTCGCTGCTGACCTGGGGCGCGCTGCTGTGGTTCGGGCTGCAGCCCTTCCTCGACTGGCTGCATGCCGTCTTCGCCGACTACGGCTGGTTCCAGGCCAGCGGCAGCATGCTGTCGACGCTGGGCCTGGGCGTGCTGCAGGTAATGGTGGTGCCGCTGATGGCCATCATCCTGCTGCTGCCGCTGATGATCGCAAGCTCCCTGCTGTTCATGGGTATCTTCGCGATGCCGGCAATCGAGGCCTACGTCGGCCGGCGCCAGTTCCCCCAGCTCGAACGCAAGGAGGGCGGCAGCTTCGCCGGCAGCGTCTGGATGAACCTGACGAGCGTGATCGTGTTCGCCGGCCTGTGGCTGATGACGGTGCCGCTGTACGCGGTGCCGCCGGTGGCGGTGCTGGTGCAGGCAGCGTTGTGGGGCTGGGTGACGTCGCGCGTGATGAGCTACGACGCGCTCGCGGCCCATGCCACCGCCGCCGAGCGCCAGGCCTTGATGAAGGCGCGGCGCTGGCAATTGCTAACGATCGGCATGATCTCGGGCCTGCTGGGCGCCATGCCCGGCATCGCCTGGATGGGCGGCGCCGTGCTGTCGGTGGTGCTGTTCCCGTTTCTCGCCATCCTGTCGGCCTGGCTGTACGTGATGATCTTCCTGTTCACCGGCCTGTGGTTCCAGTACTACTGCCTGCAGGCGCTGCAGGACCTGCGCGCCGCCAACGCAAGCGCCCCGGTGGCATCTTGAAAGCGAGGAGAGTTCCATGGCATTCGGCCTGATCGTCGTCGGCGACGAAATCCTGTCCGGCAAGCGCCAGGACAAGCATTTTTCGAAAGTGGTCGCGCTGCTGGCCGAGCGCGGCCTGCAATTGACCTGGGCCGAATTCGTCGGCGACGAGCGCGAACGCATCGCGGCGACCCTGCGCCGCACCTTCGCCGGCGACGACATCGTGTTCTCCTGCGGCGGCATCGGCGCCACGCCCGACGACCATACACGCCAGGCCGCAGGCGCTGCGCTGGACCTGCCGCTCGAAGTGCATCCGGAAGGGCGGCCGCTGCTCGAAGCGCGCATCCTGCAGGCCGGACGCGAGGCGGGCCAGGAAGTGGACTTGTCGGCACCGGAGAACCTGCAGCGCCTGAAGATGGTCGAATTCCCGGCCGGCGCCACGCTCATCCCGAACCCCTACAACGGCATCCCCGGCTTCACCATCGCCCGTCACCACTTCGTGCCGGGCTTCCCGGTCATGGCCTGGCCGATGATCGCCTGGGTCCTCGACACCTATTACGCCGACCTGTTTCACCAGCAGGCGCACGCGGAACAGTCCATGCTGGTGTATGGCCAGGCCGAGGCCGTGCTCGTTCCGCTGATGGAGGCGATCGAGGCGCGCTACACCGGTGTGCGCGTGTTCAGCCTGCCGAGCGTGGGCGAGGACGGCAGCCGCCGCCACATCGAGCTCGGCGTCAAGGGCGTGCCTAACGAGGTGGCGCCGGCCTTTGCTGCCATGCGGGCGGAACTCGACCGTGCAGAGGCCGAATACCGATGCTTGTAGGCTCCAGGCTCTTGATGTATCGGACCAAACTATGACGTTAAGTCATCGCACGATTTTTACCGTCAAGCGCGAATTGGCAAGGCCGGCATCCGTCAACGGTCCATCTGGCACATTTTCGAGCAGTTCTTTTCAAGCGCATCTTTCAAGCTTTCCGTTTCCGCCGCTTCTGCATCGCGCAGCGTTTTGAGCTTCGCGCTGTCCTGCTCGACTCGTTGCTGTTTTTGAAGATCCTGGATTTTCTTCATCTTCTCGGCATAGCGGCCACGCAAAGCGTCGGGCTCTTCAAACGCAAGCGTCGTACATTTTTTGTAACAAGCTGCTGGCGAGAACAGTGGCTCACCAAGCGCGCTGGCACTACTCCCCAGGGCACCAGCACAAATCAACACACCGACGATGATCTTTACAAGCATTTTTTCATCCATTTCAAGTAATTACTGCCGCTAAGCCAGACGAGTCAGTCGAGCATGGAACTCTTCATTGAAGCCCGTCATCGTTTTCTTTTCAGTTACCAGCACCGATACGATTTTTCCTTCATTTTCAGAAGCTACACTCTGCACGTACGCCAATTTTTCTGTAGGCAGCGGCACTTGTACGCTTTGTGAAGCGGCCGTCGGCGAGGGAAAATTGATCAATACGGTTTCGTTTCTCCGCAGCCAGATTATCCAGGCTTGCCACCAGCCGATAAGCAGCCGTCGGCTTCCAATGCAGACTGGTATTGAGCGATACTTGCCGTCCTTCGTAAATCCGGTGGGAGACGCTGTCGCGAACCCAATCTCCCGGTAGCACGCTCAGGTCGACATCGGCCTTGAGCGGTTTTTCGTCAGCGTAGTAAGTGATCCCGAGTTTCGCCCGCCATGGCGACTGGCCTGCGAGGTGATTATCTGGACCGGCCAGCCCCGACAGACGGGATTGGGCCATGCCGACAGTCCCTGTCAAATCGAGTCTTGGCGCGCTTTTCCAAAAATCGCGCGTCGCCAGCCGCACAGAGAGGTCGATACCGGCAACATCGGCCTTGCCCAGATTGACGGGCCGTCTGACATATCGTGGATCAGCTGCCCAGGCCACGCTGCCGACACCGATCTCCTGCCCGATTTTTCCTGTAATCGCGCGATAGTAGATTTCCGCGGAAAGTTCGCTGTTCGCTCCGAGTGCATGTGAGTAGGATGCATTGACGCCCAGGGCGCTTTCCGGTGTCAGTTCATAATTACCCGTGGTGTCCGGCGTATCGGGACCGTTGGGAACACAGGCTCCCCCGGCCAGGCAAGGCGCAAGCGAGCTGATTCCCGGACGCGATAAAAATTGCGACATGGATGGCATTTGGAAGGTGCGCGCTATCGACAGCCTGAGCCGGCGACGTGTCTCGCCTGGAAGCTTGCGCACGACATGCAGGGACGGTGCCCAGAGATGAAATGTTTTCCGTCCTTGCAGTGGTCCCTCGCGAAATGCAAGCTGCTGCGTTTCCATCGACAGGCCGAGATTCAATGCAATTCGCCTGTTGAGCTGCCACTCGTCCTCCACGAATAAACGCAATGTCTGCCGGGAAAACGAGTTGGAGCGCCCGAACAGAGCAACGATCTGGTCAGCTTGCCCGTCGATCAGCCCCTCGTAAGAAAGGATGCCGCGCGATCTCGCATAGCGAAGCCCCGATTCCAGCTGATGTTCGTCCGACGGAGCGGGCTTGTACGTCACATCGGTAATGTGGTTCGTCTCGCTGCGCTCCTGGTTCTCTGTCGACCTGTAGGTATCGGATTGCCCGCCCTGGTCGACTTGCGCGCTTTGCCTGGACGCGATCGTATTCCGGTTCAGCGTATGCTTGACTTCGATTTGGCTCTCGTCCGGCATGCGCCAGTTTAATTGCACAGGAATCGCTTGATTGGACATTCGGTTTCGGCTCACGTCGTGTACCGTCCGCTCGCTGTCGAATCCTGGACCAAGCCGATGGTCTCTGGATTCGCTCCTGACGATGACCTGGCCGATCTCCGGCATGGTTTTCAATTCCACTGCGTGACCGATTCGATAGACCACTTCGCTGGAACCGATCAGGTAATCAGTGGATGTGTCACCGTCATACTCGCCGTACCTGGTCGTCTGCCATGCGTCTTTCTCCGATACCTCTGCATAGCGGCCGACGTTCGGGGTCACGCCATTGCGGGCGACCACGGATAAATTGAAGCTGAGTGGCGCCTCCGCTGCCGTCCCATTGTTGAGCCATGTGAGGTTGCCGTTACCGTGGCCCGCCGCATGGGAGGCCGAAGCGGTGATTTGGCTGAAACGTTGAGGTGCCGCCGTGCGACGAATGATGTTAATTGTCCCGCCAATTCCGAAGGGGCCAGTCGACGCCGTCGCGGACGTCATGACTTCTATTCGCTCAACCTGGCTTGGGTCCATGTCGAAGGGGTCATTCACACCCGGTGGGAGACCATCGACCAGCACCTGCGTGTACCCCTGCATTCCCATCAAGCTGACGCGGCCGTCCTTACTTAGCGTTATGGCTGGCTCACGCCGCAAGATGTCGGCGACGTTCTGCTTGCCGCTCTCGGCAATTATTTTTCGCCCAATAATGAGCTTGCCAGCAACAAAATCATTCTCGCTTTGCTTCACCTGGCTCCCTGCAACGATGACTTGGGGTATGGGTTTGTCACTGGTCGCCTGGTCCTGCGCATGGCACGGTGTCATTATTGCGGCTGCGCCGCCAAAGCATAATGCCAGGGGCATGCAAACTATCTTCATTAAATTCTTGAAAACATCACCGTAGATAGTTATCTGCGGTTGAATTGGAGTACGCAAATCCCGGTGTGCAGCTCGAGGTATAAGCTCACCTGCATGGTAATTATTCAGCTACTGCATTAATTCAGCTACTGCATTATCTTTTTCGTCGTCACAAAATAGCATCAGGACAATATTCGATAAAAGCAAAATGGTCAATTTCAATCAATATGCTTATTGAATAAATGGCCTGCCTTATCGTGGCGAGAGATTCGATGTGATATGGCGCGAGCCGGACATCGATCGGACGTGGCATTCGTTGCCACACAGGCGCGTTTTTGTCGCGTCAACCAGGCGCGTCCAACATGCAAACGCTGAAGTCACCCAGTTCGCCGCGCCCGAGCGACCGGCTTGCTTGCGCTGACGATGGCGCCAAGCCTGAGCAGGCCTGCCTTGGAGACAACGTCCTGCTGCGTTGCACATCCTCGCCATGTCGCATGGCAGGGCCGTGGTTTGCGCCTTGTCGGACGCTTTTCCGTCACCGATCTCATCGGCTCCCACAGCCCATGGCTTCCTTCATGCCGTCTTGTTAACTCTGCCGTTGTTTTTTTGCGAAAAAGATCAGGGCAGGTCAAATTTGTTGAACAGGGCTACGTGGAAGACCTGTTGATGTGGTGGAATGATGGCTGCGGCGTGCTGGAATTTCGGGTGAGATTCGCGCGCCGGATGAACTAACGACGACCACGATCACTCGAACAAATCGGCATCAAGATGGCGAGCAGGTTGGCAGTGATTGCGGGCACAATGATTCAAACCGGTTGAGCCATCATGGAAAGTACCCGCCGTTTCAGACGGCCACGTAACGTATTTCGCGCCGTGCGCATCCTGCGCGGGCGCAGCGATGGCGGCAACGCCGCGCCGGTCCTCACTGCGGCGGGGGCCGAGCCGGATGTGCCGCTGTACGAAAGCTATCCGCACCTGTCGCTCGTTACCGACACCGGCAAGGAAGAGCTTCCCGACGATACCAACGAACCCGAGAGCGAAGGCGAGCCGCCGAAAGGCAGTGGCCGCGCCAGGCGCATCCTGTTCGGCCTGGCGCTGGTGATGGTCGCCGCCGGTTCCGCCTATGCCGTCTACGAGACGCGCACGTCCACGCTGCAGGCGAAGATCTTCGCCGGCATGATGAAGGACGTCAGCTACCGCATGGAGCAGGGACCGAGCGACGCGATCCGCTTCCCGGCCGACAGCCCCTACGACGCCCGCCTGGGCTATTCGCACCTGCCTGCCTTCCTCGGCAAGCTGCACACGCGCGACTACGTGGTCGACGCGCAGGCGCGCATGTCGCCGAAGATGCTGGAACTGGCCGACTACGGCCTGTTCGCGAGCTACCGCGAGAAGAACCGCGCCGGCCTCGAGATCCTCGATTGCCGCAGCCAGCCGCTGTTCGGTTCGCGCTTCCCCGAGCGCCAGTACGAGCGCTTCGACGAGGCGCCGCAATTGCTGGTGCAAAGCCTGCTGTTCATCGAGAACCGCGAGCTGCTCGATCCGGCCTACCCGAAGCGCAATCCCGCCATCGAATGGGACCGCTTCTCGAAGGCGGTGTTCGACAAGACCCTGCATTCGGTCGGCATCGGCGGCGGCTCGCGCGTGGCCGGCGGCTCGACGCTCGCCACCCAGATCGAAAAATACCGCCATTCGCCGGAAGGGCGCACCGCCTCGCTGCAGGACAAGATGATCCAGATGGCCTCGGCCACGCTGCGCGCCTACCACGACGGCGAAGACACCACCGGCGCGCGGCGCCAGATCGTGCTCGACTACCTGAACACGGTGCCGCTGTCGGCGAAGGTCGGCTACGGCGAAGTCAACGGCATCGGCGATGGCATGTGGGTCTGGTACGGCCGCGACTTCGCCAAGGTCAGCGCCGCCCTGAAGGGCGACATGGCCGATCCGGACGCGGTGCTGGCCTACAAGGAAGCGCTGTCGCTGATGATCGCCCAGCGCCGTCCGGCCTACTACCTCGGCGCCGGCAAGGAAGACCTGGAAACGCTCACCAACAGCCACCTGCGCGTGCTGGCGCAGGCCGGCGTGATCACGCCCCAGCTGCGCGACGCCGCGCTGGCGCTGAAGCTCAAGCCCGCGCTGGGTTCTGGCGTCGCGCCGCCGGAACCGAACGCTTTCGTCTCGCGCAAGGCCTCGAACGCGGTGCGCAACCACCTCGGCTACCTGCTGGGCGAGCCGCGCCTGTACAACCTCGACCGCCTCGATTTGTCGGTGGTCTCGACCCTGGACGCGCAAGCGCAGCAGGCCGTCACCGCGGCGCTGCGCCAGCTCACCAGCGCCGAGTCGGCGCAGGCGGCCGGCCTGACCGGCAAGGGCCTGCTCGGCAACGGCGACCCGGCCCAGGTGGTCTACAGCTTCACGCTGATGGAGCGCGGCGAGAACGTCAACTACCTGCGCGTGCAGACCGATAACTACGACCAGCCGCTCGACATCAACGAGCACGCCAAGCTCGACCTCGGCTCCACGGCCAAGCTGCGCACGCTGGTGACCTACCTCGACATCGTCGACCAGCTGTACCGCCGCTACGAAGGGATGGACCCGAAGGCGCTGCGCGAGACGCGCATCGACCCGAAGGATCGTATGAGCCAGTGGGCGGTCGACTACTTCCTGGCGCTGCCGGCGAACGGCGACCGGGGCCTGGCGCCGATGCTGGCCGCGGCGATGGACCGCAAGTACTCGGCGAATCCGGGCGAAGGCTTCTTCACCGGCGGCGGGCTGCATTACTTCGGCAACTTCAGCAAGCTCGACAACAGCAAGATCATGAGCGTGCAGGAAGCGCTGCAGCAGTCGACCAACCTGGTGTTCGTGCGCATGATGCGCGACATCGTGCGCTACTACATGTTCCAGCTGCCGGGCTCCTCGGCGCAGCTGCTGGCCGACGCCAGCGATCCGCGCCGTGCCCAGTACCTGGCGCGCTTCGCCGACAACGAAGGCAAGGTCTTCCTCGCCAAGTTCTGGAACAAGTACAAGGGCAAGACCCCGGACGAGGCCGAAGCCCTGCTGTTCACCGGCGTGCGTCCGCTCGCGTCGAAACTGGCCGCCGCGCACCGCACCATCGCCCCGAACGCGACGCTGCAGCAGTTCGGCGCCTTCATCAACGATACGCTGCCGAGCAACGAGGTCGACCAGGAACGCATCGAGAAGATGTACGAGCAGTACGCGCCGCAGAACATGTCGCTGGCCGACCGCGGCTACGTGGCCTCGGTGCACCCGCTCGAGCTGTGGCTGGTCGGCTACCTGCGCAACCATCCGAAGGCCGGCTGGAGCGAGGTGGTGGGCGCCAGCACCAAGGAGCGCCAGGAAGTGTATGCCTGGCTGTTCAAGACCAGCCGCAAGAACGCCCAGGACAAGCGTATCGCCGGCCTGATCGAAGTCGAGGCCTTCCTCAAGATCCACGCCCAGTGGAAGAAGATGGGCTACCCCTTCGATTCGCTGGTGCCGTCCTACGCGACCACGCTCGGCGCCTCGGCCGACCGTCCGGCCGCGCTGGCCGAACTGATGGGCATCATCATCAACGGCGGCGTGAGGAAACCCGTGGAGCGCATCGATTCGCTGCACTTCGCCAAGGACACGCCCTACGAGACGCGGGTGGTGCGCGCGCCGAAGGTCGAGCACGAAGTGGTGCTGGCGCCGGAAGTGGCGCGCGCGGTCGCCGACGCGATCCGCGGCGTGGTCTCGAACGGCACCGCCAAGCGCGTCAAGACCGCCTTCGCCACCCATGACGGCAGCGTGATCGCCCTGGGCGGCAAGACCGGCACCGGCGACCAGCGCTTCGACGTGTATGCGCGCGGCGGCCGCCTGATCGAATCGCGCTACGTGAACCGCTCGGCGACGTTCGTCTTCAACATCGGCGAACGCTTCTTCGGTTCCATGACTGCCTACGTGCACGGCCCGCAGTCCGAGCACTACGACTTCACCAGCGCGCTGCCGGTGCAGTTGCTCGTGACGCTGGCGCCGAGCCTGATGCCGATGATCGATCCGCAGCCGGGCAGCGTCGCCGCGCAGCGGCAGTGCGTGCGTTGAAGGGTGGCGTAAAAGCCGGTGAACGCGCGCGCCGGGCCAGCCGGCGCGCGGTTTCCACCATCCGCGGCTTTTCCCTGATCTCCCTGCGCGACCTGCTGGTCGCATCCGGCCCGACCATCGTGCTGGTGGCGCTGGCCTGCTTCATCGCGTATCTGGTGGTCGACCCGGCGCCGCCGCGCCAGGTGCGCCTGGCCACCGGCCAGGAAAACAGCGCCTACGAAACCTTCGGTCAGCAGTATGCCAAGGAGCTGAAACGCGACGACATCGCGGTCAGCGTCCAGCGCTCGCTCGGCTCGAAAGAAAACCTGGAGCGCCTGCAGCGCGGCGAAGCCGACATCGCTTTCGTGCAGAGCGGCTCGACCAGCGAGGAGGGGGCGGAGCAGGGCGAACTGGTATCGCTCGGCAGCCTGTTCACCGAGCCGGTCTGGCTGTTCCTGCGCGCGGACGTCAAGGCGAAGAGCCTGACAGGGCTGCGCGGCCTGCGCATCAACCTCGGCCCGGAAGGCACGGGCGTGCCGAACCTGTTCCGCCAGGTGCTGGCCGTGAACGGCATCGAGCCGGCGGAGCTGACGCTCGGCGCGCTCGAGAATACCCCGGCGACCGTGGAACTGCTGGCCGGGCGCATCGACGGCCTGGTGTTCAGTTCGGCGCCGGAAGCGCCGCTGATCCAGATGCTGCTGCAGACGCCCGGCATCCGCCTGTTCAACTTCGACCAGGCCGAGGCCTATACGCGGCGCCTGCCTTTCCTGACCCACGTGGTGCTGCCGCGCGGGATCGTCGACCTCGGGCGCGACATTCCGGCCCAGGACTACCACCTGATTGCACCCACGGCCACCCTGGTGGCGCGGGAAGACCTGCATCCGGCCCTGGTCGACCTGTTCGTCAAGGCGGCCGGCAAGATCCACGGCGGGGCAGGGTGGTTCCAGCAGCAGGGGCAATTCCCGTCGCCGAAGTACACCGAGATCCCCGTGGCGCCCGAGGCGGCGAAGTACTACCGCGACGGCCCGCCGCTGCTGCAGCGCTACATGAGCTTCTGGCTGGCCAACCTGTTCGACCGCCTGTGGGTCGTGGTGGTGGCGCTGGCCGCGCTGGTGATTCCGCTGTCGAAGATCGTGCCGCCGCTGTACGTGTGGCGGGTGCGCTCGCGCGTCTACCGCTGGTACGGCGAATTGCGCGCGGTCGAGCAGGCGGTCGAGAACGTGCCCGAAGACCAAAGGCGTTTCGTGCGCGAGGACCTGGTGCGCCGCCTGGACGACATCGAGACGCGCGTGAACCACATCTCGATCCCGCTGGCCTATGCGGACGAACTGTACCGGCTGCGCAGCCACATCGCGTTCGTGCGCGAGCGGGTACGCATCACGCTCGACGGCGATGACGACGGCAAGGTCGCCGCAGCGCAGCACTTGGCGGAGTAACTTGCCAGAGTAACAGCGCGGCGGCGAAACGGATTACACTGGCGGGCTTCGACTTGTCCGCAAAGGCCGCCATGACCCGCAGTCCGCTTTCCGTCCTTTCCCTCAGCCTGATGCTGGCCTTCGGGCTGGCCGCACCTTTATCCCACGCAGCCGGCGATGCGGACGCGCCTGCCGCCAAGCGCAGCCTGCAG
Organism: Massilia haematophila; assembly: GCF_042647645.1. Classification (NCBI taxonomy): domain Bacteria; kingdom Pseudomonadati; phylum Pseudomonadota; class Betaproteobacteria; order Burkholderiales; family Oxalobacteraceae; genus Massilia; species Massilia haematophila. The sequence goes on from NZ_JBHRVV010000001.1 coordinate 5,408,310, forward strand.
GGCAGCTACACGAAGTACGAGTACCTCATCCCGATGCGCGACGGGATCAAGCTGTTCACCGTGGTCTACGTGCCGAAGGACAGCTCGCGCAGCTATCCCTTCCTGATGCAGCGCACGCCCTACAGCGCCGGCGTCTACGCCCAGGACGCGATGCGCTACGGCGTCGACTGGTATCCGGAAGCGATCGGCCCTTCGCGCGAATTCATGGACAGCGGCTATATCTTCGTGAAGCAGGATGTGCGCGGGCGCTACATGTCGGAAGGGAAGTGGCAGGAGATGACGCCGCATCGCGGTGCAAACGACACTTCGAAGCGTGCGGCGGGCGAAGGCGTCGAGAGCGAGGACATGCACGATACCGTCGCCTGGCTGCTGAAGAACGTCCCGAACAACAACGGCAAAGTCGGTATCTACGGCATCAGCTACCCCGGCTTCTACACGGCGGCCAGCATCATCGATTCGCACCCGGCGATCAAGGCCGCGTCGCCGCAGGCGCCGGTCACCGACCTGTACATGGGCGACGATTCGTACCACGGCGGCGCCTTCATGCTGGCCGCGAACTTCGACTTCTACGCCTCCTTTACCGAAGCGGCCAACCCGGCGCCGCCCTCGAAGAGCGACGCCGAATTCGACTACGGCACGACCGACGGTTACGATTTCTTCCTGAAGCACCTGACGCTGTCGCACATCGCCGCCACCATGAGCCCGGCGCAGCGCGGTTATTTCATGCCGAACATCGAGCACGACACCTATGACCAGTTCTGGCAGTCGCGCGCGATCGCGCCGCACCTGAAGAACGTCAAGGCGGCGGTGCTGACGGTGGGCGGCTGGTTCGATGCCGAAGACCTGGAAGGCCCTTTCATCACCTACCGCGCCATCGAAAAGCAGAATCCCGGCATCGAGAACCGCCTGGTGATCGGGCCCTGGGTGCATGGCGGCTGGGCTCGCGGCGACGGTGCGCGCCTGGGCCACGTGAACTTCGACAGCAAGACGGCCGACTACTACCGCAGGCAGATCGAATTCCCCTTTTTCGAACAGCACCTGAAGGGGGTGAAGCCGGCGCGCACGCTGCCGGAAGTAACGGCCTTCGAGACCGGCTCCAACGTCTGGCGCCAGTACACCGCCTGGCCGCCGGTGCAGGCCAAGGCACGCACGCTCTATTTCGGCGCGAACGGCAAGCTGGACTGGAAAGCGCCCGTGGCCGCGGGGACGGGCTATGATGAATACGTCGCCGACCCGCGCAAGCCCGTGCCCTTCATCGGCTACCCGGCCACCGGCGTGCCGCGCGAGTACATGGTCTCGGACCAGCGTTTCGCCGCGAAACGGCCCGACGTACTGGTCTACCAGAGCGAGGTGCTGGAAGAAGACGTGACGATCGCCGGTCCGGTGTTGCCGAAGCTGTTCGTCTCGACCACCGGCACCGACGCCGACTGGGTGGTGAAGCTGATCGACGTGTATCCGAACGCCTACCCGCAGCCGGAGGTGCAGGTGAAAGGCAGCGACGTGGTCGCGCCGCCGCTGGCGCTGGGCGGCTACCAGCAGCTGGTGCGCGGCAACCCGCTGCGCGCGAAATTCCGCCACTCCTTCGAGAAGCCCGAGCCGCTCGTGCCGAACAAGGTGGAGGCGATCAGTTATGAACTGGGCCAGGTGAACCACACCTTCCGCCGCGGCCACCGCATCATGGTGCAGGTGCAGAGCTCCTGGTTCCCGCTGGTCGACCTGAATCCGCAGACTTTCGTGCGCATCCCGACCGCGAAGCCGGAAGACTTCGTGAAGGCGACCCAGCGCGTCTACCGCGCGCCGGACGCGGCCTCGGGTGTGCAGGTGATGGTGATGCCGTAAGGAGCACGGTGACGCGGTGACCGGTAGGGTGGGGTCATCGAGGCCCCGGCCTCGATGACGAACGTGCCCACGCGTGAAGCCGGCGTCGTGTTGGCGTCTACAACGCGCTGCGTCTGTTCATGCGTCACGCGTGGGCACAGGGGCGCCCACCCTACGATATAAACGGCGCGGACTCCTTCGTCAGCGTCCTATCGAGCGTGTGCGATTCGCATCACGCCCCGATCCAAGGCAGCCCCGCCTTGCACCAGCCGCCGACCGTCTTGCGGTGCCCCTCCTGGTCGCGGTCGCCCTCGAAGCCTTCGAGGATGTCGAAGGCATTCGCGTAGCCCAGCTCGGTCGCGACGCGGGCGCCGTGGCGCGAGCGCACGCCCGAGCGGCACAGGAACAGCAGCACCTCGTCCTTGTTCGCGACCTGTTCCAGTTGCGGGCCGAACTGGGGATTCGGCTGGCCGCCGGGGTAGGTGACCCATTGCACCGCGACGTGCTGGCTTTCCGGCACGGCGACGCGGCCGACCCAGTCGCGCTCGGCATTGGTGCGCACGTCGACGATCTTCACGTTCGGATTGCTTTGAACCAGTGCAAAAGCCTCCTGCGGGGTAACGGCGCCGGCATAGGGCTGGCCTGCCGCGCGGCTGCGGGCGGCGTCGAGAATGGTGTCGGTCGTGCTCATATGAGTTCCTTGTCGAAATAGCTTCGCACCAGTATCACGCAAACTTGCCGAATCGGTGCGAAGCGCATCAAAATGGTGCGCATCGTGGTGCGTGCACCATGTTGGTGCATTGCTTGCGTTGGGCTGCACCATTGTGCAAAGCCGTATCGCCAAGGATTTTATGGTTAAACTCACGGGTTTCCAAAGAACGATTGCGCATTTGTTCATGACGGACTGCTGGCATGGTTCCTGCATATGTTTCGCTTGAGTATGTCGCACGTTGGCTGGACCGGTCGCCGAGACCCCGCCGCCTGACGGCACCACCCTTTTCATTTAGGAGAAACGCATGGCAAAGACCGCCGCAGATGTGATGCAGATGGTGAAGGACAACGAAGTCAAATTCGTTGATTTCCGCTTCGCGGATACGCGTGGCAAGGAGCAGCACGTCACCGTCCCTGTGTCGCACTTCGACCTGGACAAGTTCGAGTCGGGCCACGCTTTCGACGGCTCGTCGATCGCCGGCTGGAAGGGCATCGAGGCATCGGACATGCTCCTGATGCCGGACCCGGCCACGGCCAACATCGACCCGTTCATGGAAGAGACCACCCTGTTCATGCAGTGCGACGTGATCGAACCGTCGGACGGCAAGGGCTATGACCGCGACCCGCGCTCGATCGCCAAGCGCGCCGAAGCCTACCTGAAGTCCTCGGGCGTGGGCGATACCGCCTTCTTCGGTCCGGAACCGGAATTCTTCATCTTCGACTCGATCCGCTGGAAGAGCGACATGTCGGGCTGCTTCGTGAAGATCGAATCGGAAGAAGCCGCCTGGTCGACCGACAAGGAAATCGAAGGCGGCAACAGCGGCCACCGTCCGACCGTCAAGGGCGGCTACTTCCCGGTCCCGCCGGTCGACAGCTTCCAGGACATGCGCTCGGAAATGTGCCTCATCCTCGAATCGCTGGGCATCCCGGTCGAAGTGCACCACCATGAAGTGGCCGGCGCCGGCCAGAACGAAATCGGCACCCGCTTCTCGACCCTGGTCGAGCGCGCCGACTGGACCCAGAACATGAAATACGTGATCTGGAACGTCGCCCACAGCTACGGCAAGACCGCGACCTTCATGCCGAAGCCGATGAACGGCGACAACGGCTCGGGCATGCACGTGCACCAGTCGATCTGGAAGGACGGCAAGAACCTGTTCGCCGGCGACGGCTATGCCGGCCTGTCGGAAACGGCCCTGTACTACATCGGCGGCATCATCAAGCACGCCAAGGCCCTGAACGCGATCACCAACCCGGGCACCAACTCGTACAAGCGCCTGGTGCCTGGCTACGAAGCCCCGGTCAAGCTGGCCTACTCGGCCCGCAACCGTTCGGCCTCGATCCGCATCCCGCACGTGGCGAACCCGAAAGGCCGCCGCATCGAGGTGCGCTTCCCGGACCCGCTGGCCAACGTCTACCTGTGCTTCGCCGCGCTGCTGATGGCCGGCCTGGACGGCATCCAGAACAAGATCCACCCGGGCGAAGCCGCGACCAAGGACCTGTACCACCTGCCGCCGGAAGAAGACAAGCTGATCCCGACGGTCTGCGCTTCGCTGGAAGAAGCCCTGGACGCCCTGGACAAGGACCGCGAGTTCCTGACCCGTGGCGGCGTGTTCAGCGACGCCATGATCGACGCCTACCTCGACCTCAAGATGCAGGAAGTGCAGCGCATGCGCATGACGCCGCACCCGATCGAATTCGACATGTACTACTCGTCGTAATCGAGACGGCAAGAGCGTTGCGCTACAGCATCAAAAGCTGTAAGGCAATGTAACTTGCAGGCAAAAACGCGGGGCAAGCCGAAGGCTTTCCCCGCGTTTCTCTTTTTAATACGGTATAGTCGGCTCGACTTCCACTCGCACGCATGCGCGTGCAGCTTCCAACGATGCGAATGACAAGCAGTGTGACCCGGCGCGGTGTCCAGCTGGCGCTGGCGGCCGGATTGATGTTCAGCGGCGCCGCCGGCGCGCAGACGGCCGTCTACAAATGCGTCGACGCCCAGGGCCGCGTCGAATTCACCGACACGAACAAACGCGGCTGCAAGGCGCTCGACCTGCCGGGGTATATCCCCGCGCCGCCGCAACGCAGCGCGCCGGCCCCCGCCATGCGCCAGGGCAGCCCGGCGCCGGCCGCGGCCCCGAGCCCGGCCAATTTCCCGCGCGTCGACACCAGCCAGCAGCGCGTGCGCGACGACGACCGCCGCGAGATCCTCAACGAGGAGCTGCGCGCCGAGGAGCAGAAGCTGGCCGAGCAGAAGCGCGAATTCAACAACGGCGAGCCGCCGCGCAACGGCAACGAGCGCAATTACGCCAAGTACCAGGAGCGCGTCGGCCAGATGCGCGAGGACATCAACCGCACCGAGCGCAACGTCGAAGCGCTGCGGCGCGAGATCGCCAACATCCGATGAACGACCCGGACAGCGCTTTCCAGCCGCAGCCGGCCCGTTTCGCGGGCCTGGAACTGCTTGCCTCCAGCGTGCTGCTGGTCGATGCCGCCGACCGCGTACGCTACGCCAACCCGGCGGCCGAGAACATGCTCGACGCCTCGTTCAAGTGGCTCTCGCGCCAGGGGCTGACCGCGCTGTTCACCAACGGCGACGAGCTGGCCGCGCTGTGCGACCAGACCCGCACCCACCAGTACAGCGATTTGCGCCAGGACCTGGCGCTGGTGCGCCCGGGACGCGAGATCCTGCACGTGCACTCGATCGCCAGCAGCCTGGGCGAGGGCGAGGTGCTGATCGAGCTGCGCGAGAACGTGCAGCAACTCAAGCTCGACCGCGAGGAACGCTTCCTCGACCAGAGCCAGGCCAACAAGGAACTGATCCGCAACCTGGCGCACGAGATCAAGAATCCGCTGGGCGGCATCCGTGGCGCGGCCCAACTGCTGGAGCTGGAGCTGCCGCCAAGGCATCTGAGCGAACTGAAGGAGTACACGCAGGTCGTCATCAAGGAGGCCGACCGCCTGCAGACCCTGGTCGACCGCCTGCTGGCCCCGCACAGGAAGCCCCACATCGTCGGCGACGTCAACATCCACGAAGTCTGCGAGCGCGTGCGTTCGCTGGTGCTGGCCGAGTTCCCGAACGGCTTGACCATCCGGCGCGACTACGACGCCTCGATTCCCGAGTTCCGCGGCGACAAGGAGCAGCTGATCCAGGCCGTGCTGAACATCGTCCACAACGCCGCGCAGGCCCTCGCCGGACGGATCGCCGACGGCGACGCCGAGATCGTTTTGCGCACCCGGGTGGCGCGCCAGGTGACCCTGGCCAAGGTCCGCTACGGGCTGGCATTAGATTTGCATATCATCGACAATGGACCGGGCATCGCGCCCGATATCCGCGACCGTATCTTCTACCCGCTGGTGTCGGGAAGGGAGGGCGGCAGCGGCCTGGGATTGACGCTGGCGCAGACGTTCGTGCAGCAGCACCAGGGCATGATCGAGTGCGAAAGCCGGCCAGGACTGACGGATTTCAGGATCCTGCTGCCGCTGCCTTAGTTCCGTGAATGAGGTGGCTGGGGCAGGGCGCCGCGGTCGCTTATGAATCCACATTGCGGAAAGCCACGAACTACATGAAACCAATCTGGATTGTCGACGACGACGCATCGATCCGCTGGGTGCTGGAAAAAGCCCTGGCGCGCGAGAACCTCGAGACGCGCAGCTTCGCCAACGCGCGCGACGCCATGGCCGCCTTCGAGAACGAGACGCCGCAGGTGCTGGTGTCGGACATCCGCATGCCGGGCGAATCCGGCATCGACCTGCTGCAGGCGGTCAAGGCCAAGCATCCCGGCCTGCCGGTCATCATCATCACCGCCTTTTCCGACCTCGACTCGGCGGTCGCCTCGTTCCAGGGCGGCGCCTTCGACTACCTGGCCAAGCCCTTCGACATCGACAAGGCCGTCGCCCTGATCCGGCGCGCGCTCGAGGAAAGCCTGCGCGAAGCAAGCGTCGAAGCGGCGCCCGCCGAAACGCCCGAGATCCTCGGCCTGGCGCCGGCGATGCAGGAAGTGTTCCGGGCGATCGGCCGCCTGTCGCAGTCGAACGTGACGGTCCTGATCACCGGCGAGTCCGGCACCGGCAAGGAGCTGGTGGCGCGCGCCCTGCACAAGCACAGCCCCCGTTCGAACGAGCCCTTCATCGCCCTGAACACGGCGGCGATCCCGAAGGACCTGCTCGAATCCGAACTGTTCGGCCACGAGCGCGGCGCCTTTACCGGCGCCCAGGCAATGCGGCGCGGCCGCTTCGAGCAGGCCGAGAACGGTACCCTGTTTTTAGATGAGATCGGCGACATGCCTTTCGATCTGCAAACCCGTCTTCTGCGCGTGCTGTCGGACGGCCACTTCTACCGCGTCGGCGGCCACCAGCCGGTGAAGGCGAACGTGCGCGTGATCGCTGCCACCCACCAGAACCTGGAACAGCGCGTGCGCGACGGCCTGTTCCGCGAAGACCTGTTCCACCGCCTGAACGTGATCCGCCTGCGCCTGCCCAGCCTGCGCGAGCGGCGCGAGGACATTCCGCTGCTGGCGCGCCACTTCCTGGTGCAGAGCGCACACCAATTGGGCGTCGAACCGAAACGCATGAGCGAGAGCGCGATGCGTTTCCTCAGCGGCCTGGAGTTGCCGGGCAACGTGCGCCAGCTGGAAAACCTGTGCAACTGGATCACCGTGATGGCGCCCGGCCAGACGGTCGAGATCAAGGACCTGCCGCGCGACCTGACCCAGGGACAGCCGGCCGCGACTTCGCTCGCTCCGGTCGCCCCTGCGGAACCGGGCGCCTTGCCTGCCGCGCTGTCGGCGCCGCCGTCGCCCGACGGCTGGATCGGCCTGCTGGAACTGCAGGCCGCCAGCATGCTCAGCGCCGGCCAGTTCGAAGTGATGGACACGCTCGGCAAGCAGTTCGAATCGGCCCTGATCAAGACCGCGCTGAAGCACACGCACGGGCGCAAGAACGACGCCGCGATGCGGCTGGGGATCGGACGCAACACGATCACGCGCAAGATCGTCGAACTCGGCATCGACGGCACGCGCGAAGAGTAGGCACGCCGGTGCTTGCGGCCCGGACTCGTTGCTTCGGCCCGCTGCGCGGACCGTAGGGTGGGCACCCCGTGCCCACGCGGAAGGATGCGCCGTGCTGGCTTCGTTCTACGGTTGAGGCACGCTATGCCAGGCTGTGTTTGAATGCATGCCCTGCGGCTTTAATCGTGCCAACATGACGCATCGTTCCGCGTGGGCACTCGTGCCCACCCTACGGAACAACGATGGTGTAAGCTCACGCATCGCTGTCCCAACCATTCCGTTCCATGCTGATCAACTGCGTCGCCTACCAGGAAGGCAAGAAACTGTCCGATATCCCGGTCGAGGATATCAGCGAGTACCTGAAACAACCCAACTGCTTCGTCTGGGTCGCCCTGCGCGATCCTAGCCCCGAGGAACTCGCCGTCATGCAGGAGGAGTTCGGCCTGCACGAGCTGGCCGTGGAAGACGCCTCGCGCGGCCACCAGCGTCCCAAGCTCGAGGAATACGGCGACTCGCTGTTCGCCGTCGTGCGCACCGTCTACCTCGACAAGGAGGAGCTGTGTTCGGGCGAGGTGGCGATCTTCGTCGGTCCCAACTACGTGTTGTCGGTGCGGCGCGACTCGGCCCAGGGTTTCCTCGGCGTGCGCGCCCGCGCCGAGCGCGAGCCGCACCTGCTGAGAAAAGGCTCGGGCTTCGTGCTGTACGCGCTGATCGATGCCGTCGTCGACCGCTATTTTCCCATCATCGACAAGCTGGAATCGGACCTGGAATCGATCGAGGACCGCATCTTCGGCGGCCACGGCGCCCAGCGCGATAACATCGAGCGCCTGTATGACCTGAAACGCAACACCCTGGTGCTGCGCCACGCCGTGATTCCCCTGATGGATGCAATGGGGCGCCTGCACGGCGGCCGGGTGCCGGCGCTGGCCTTCGAAACCCAGGATTATTTCCGCGACATCCACGACCACCTGCTGCGCATCGCCGGGCGCCTGGACACCATCCGCGACACCATCGCCACCGCGATCCAGGTCACGCTGTCGATGGTCGCGATCGACGAGAACGAGATCAACAAGCAGCTCGCCGCCTACGCCGCCATCTTCGCGGTGTTCACTGCCTTTGCCGGGATCTGGGGCATGAACTTCGAGTTCATGCCCGAGCTGAAGTGGAAGTACGGCTATCCGATGGCGATCACGGCCATGGTTGCGGTCAGCTATTACATGTATCGCCGGTTTAAAAAGGCGGGGTGGTTGTAGAACCTATCTGCGCCCCGCAGTAGCCGCGCTGCCGCCGGTGGCCAGCACGATCAGCCCGATCGCCAGCCATTGCACGGTGGTCAGCACCTCGCCCAGCACGAAGAAGCCGGCCAGGGCGCCCACTGCCGGGCCGGCGCTGACCAGGATGCCGAACACCCGGCGCGGCAGGCGCGACAGGGCCATCATCTCGAGCGAATAGGGCAGGATGCTCGACAGCACCGCCACCACCAGGCCGCCGAGCAGGACCGGTGCCGAGAACAGCGCGGGCCCGGCCTGTGCCAGCCCGACCGGCACCGTGCACAGCGCCGCCACCAGCATGCCCCAGGACACGACGTGGCCGCCCTTGAGGGTGGAGACGCGCTTGCCGAACACGATGTACATGGCCCAGCAGAAGGCCGCCGCCAGCGCCGCGGCGACGCCGACCGGATCGAGCGCGACCGCGTTCTTCGTCGTGGGCGCCAGCAGCCACAGGCCGCCGGCCGCGCAGGCGACCCAGGCGAAGTCGCGCAGGTGGCGCGAGGACAGCACCACCACCGCTAATGGACCGATGACTTCGATCGCGATCGCCACGCCAATCGGAATGCGGGCAAACGCCGCATAGATCAGCAGGTTCATCATCCCGAGCATGAAGCCGTAGATCGCGACGTTGATGGCATCGCGCCGCGCCAGCGGCGCGCGCCACGGGCGCCAGAAGGCCAGCAGCAGGATCGCGGCCAGGCCGACGCGCACGGCGGTGATGCCGGCGCTGCCGACCAGCGGGAACAGGCCCTTGGCATAGGCCGCGCCGACGTTCACCGAGACCAGCGAGCCGACCACGCCCAGCAAGGGCGCGAGTGTGCCCGTGGGCGTTTCGGAAGCTGCGGAGGCGGCGCCCTTCAAGGGATCAATCCTGCAGCGCGGGCACCGGGACGCCCATCGCCAGCGCGACCGCTTCGGCGACGCGGATGCCGTCCACGGCCGCCGACATGATGCCGCCGGCGTAGCCCGCGCCTTCGCCGGCCGGGAACAGGCCACGCGTATTCAGGCTTTGCAGGTCGTCGTCGCGGCGCTTGATGCGGATCGGCGAGGAGGTGCGGGTCTCGACGCCGGTCAGCACCGCGTCGTGCTTGTAGTAGCCCTTGATCTGTTTATCAAACGCGACAAACGCTTCGCGCAGCGCCGTGATCGCGTATTCCGGCAGCGAGGGCGCCAGGTCGGTCAGGTGCACCGCCGGCTTGAAGGACGGGATCACCGAACCGAATTCCTTCGACGGAATGCCCTTCACGAAGTCGCCCATCAGCTGGCCCGGCGCATCGTAGGTGCCGCCGCCGAGGACAAAGGCGCGCGACTCGAGTTCGCGCTGGAAGGCGATGCCGGCCAGCGGGTGGCCCGGATAGTCTTCCGGCGTGATGCCGACCACGATGGCGCTGTTGGCGTTGCGCTCGGCGCGCGAGTACTGGCTCATGCCGTTGGTGACCACGCGGCCTTCTTCCGAGGAGGCGGCAACCACGGTGCCGCCCGGGCACATGCAGAAACTGTAGACCGAGCGCCCGTTCGAGGCGTGGTGCACGATTTTATAATCGGCCGCGCCGAGGATCTTGTTGCCCGCGTTCGGGCCGAAGCGGCAGACGTCGATCAGCGACTGCGGGTGCTCGACGCGAAAGCCGATCGAGAACGGTTTCGCTTCGATGTAGACGCCGCGGTCGTAGAGCATCTGGAAGGTGTCGCGCGCGCTGTGGCCGATCGCCATCACCAGGTGATTGGTCGCGATTTCCTCGCCCGAGGCGAGAACCACGCCACGGACCTGGCGCACGCCGCCCGTCTCGCTGATCAAGACGTCCTCGAGCCTGGTCTGGAAGCGGATTTCGCCGCCCAGCGACAGGATCTCGGCGCGCATCTGCTCGACCATCTTGACCAGGCGGAAGGTGCCGATGTGCGGCTTGCTGACGTACATGATCTCTTCCGGCGCGCCCGATTTGACGAACTCGGTCAGGACCTTGCGGCCGTAGTGCTTCGGGTCCTTGATCTGGCTGTACAGCTTGCCGTCCGAGAAGGTGCCGGCGCCGCCTTCGCCGAACTGCACGTTCGACTCGGTGTTGAGCTTGCGCTTGCGCCAGAAGCCGAAGGTGTCGACGGTCCGTTCGCGCACGATCTTGCCGCGCTCGAGCACCAGCGGGTTCAGGCCCATCTGGGCCAGGATCAGGGCCACGAACAGGCCGCAGGGGCCGGTGCCGACCACGATCGGACGCGGCGTGCCGGCCGGCGGACGCGGCGCGTCCACGAATTTGTAGCCGGTGTCGGGCGAGGGAACGATGTACTGGTCGTTCTTCAGGCGCGCCAGCACCGCCGCCTCGTTCTGCACTTCGACGTCGATTGCGTAGATGAGCACGATCGCCGCCTTCTTGCGCGCGTCGTAGCTGCGCTTGAAGACGGTGAAGTCGACCAGGTCGGCAACGTCGATGCCCAGGCGGGCGACGATGGCGTCGCGCAGGGCGTGGTCGGGGTGATCGAGGGGGAGCTTGAGTTCGTTAATTCGGAGCATAGGTTTCGCGTAGGGCGCCAGCGGGGGCGGTCAAATCAATCGGCTATTTTACTTCAGGCCGGCCCCGCCGATCAGGCGGAGGCAGGGCGCCACGACGCGCAGGCAACAGGGGGGCGGCGCCAGTGTGGTTTTCCGTGAAATTTTTTTTTGTTCTTTTCTACCGCTTGCGTCGCCGTGCACCGGCATGGACCTGGTCGAATGGCGGCGCGGGATGGCAGGAAGCACGGCGTTCACGCTTGATACATACGTAAAGCATGCATATTCGCAGCGGAAAGGAGAGGCGCGGCAAAAGCCGCTCTTTTATGGTGCATTGCACTATCTAACAGACTATTTCCAAGGTGTTGTTTCTACACAATTTGCCCTGTCGCGTTATGTTGACACCCGGACTTTTCGTATGGTTTTATGTATTTATTCAGATAACGCTTGATTCCTATCAATCGTGAATGAAGAGCGTACGTCCTAACCCGGCGCGCATATAAAAACAGTAGCCTCGAAAAGCAGTCGATCGCAGTCGCATTAATCTTTAAACGTAATACAAGGCATCCTGAATGACGTCCACACCCGGTTTCGTGCGGGACTGGGACGCGTTTCAAAAAGCGCTGTTCGGGAGAGACAAACACATGACGCACCTCCGTGCCCATGTCCATAAAAAACATCTGAGAAAAGCTTAGAAGGAGAAGTATTCATGACGTTTAAGTTGAAGTCGTTGCCGTATGCAATTTCGTTCCTGGTCGCTTCCGGCGCCATGGGCTCCGCCATGGCGCAACAGGCGCCGGCCGAAGGCCAGGCGGTGCAGCGCGTGGTCGTGACCGGTTCGCTGATCAGCCGTGCCGACACCGAAACGCCGACCCCGGTCCAGGTGCTGACCGCCGCGGACATCCAGAAAAGCGGCAAGACCTCGGTCGCTGAACTGCTGACCGACCTGGCAGCCAATGGCGCCGGTACCCTGGGCACCGGTTTTTCCGGCGCTTTCGCCAACGGCGCAACCGGTATCTCGCTGCGCGGCCTGACCGTCGGCGCGACCCTGGTCCTGATCGACGGCCATCGCATGTCCCCGTACCCGCTGTCGGACGACGCGCAGCGCTCCTTCGTCGACGTCTCCTCGATTCCTTTCGATGCCATCGAAACGATCGAAGTCCTGAAGAGCGGCGCATCGTCGCTCTACGGCTCGGACGCGATCGCCGGCGTGATCAACATTAAACTGAAGAAGAACTTCAAAGGCACCCGCCTGAGCGCCGAGATCGGCGATACCCAGCACGGCGGCGGCAAGACCAAGCGCGGCTCGATCAGCACCGGCATCGGCGACCTCGACCAGGACGGCTACAACGCCTTCATCACCGCCGAATGGCGCGACCAGGACGCGATCAAGGTTTACCAGCGTGAACAGTTCGGCTGGGCCAATCGCGACTGGCGTTCGAAAGGCGGCAACGACCTGACCCTGGGCGTGCCGACCAGCCTGAACGGCGGCCTGACCGCTGCCAGCAGCCCCTTCCTGTACAACCCGTCGGGCGCGGGCGGCGCCACCAATCCGGCCAACTTCCGGTTCCTGGATTCGAAGTGCAACTTCGAGCTCTACCGCGCCGGCGGCTGCGCGGTACGCGATACCGACTCGAACATCCAGCCTGCCACCCAGAACATCAACGTCCTGGTGGGCATGACCAAGAAGCTGAGCGAAGAATGGGAAATCGCATTCAAGGGCTCGCTGTTCAAGCGCGACAGCATCAACAACCGTGGCGTGCCGCCGGTCTATTCGCCGACCAGCTTCGCCGGCAGCACCACGCTCGTCGATGGCGTGCTGACCGGCGGTGTGAACCGCATCGCAAGCACGCGCTTTGCGCCGGGCGCGGCAGTGGGCGCCGGCCTGACCAACACCTTTGCCAACCCGGCTTCCCTGTACGGTTATATTCCTGGTGTCGGCGCGACCAACACCACGGATAACACCTCGACCAGCACCCGCTTCGCGGTCGACCTGAAGGGCAGCGCCTACGGCTGGGACATGAACGCCGCCGCCGGCGCCACCCGCGTCAAGGTCGATGCCGACTACAGCGGCTACATGAACCGCGCGGCGCTCTACAACGCCATCAACAGCGGACGCTGGAATGTCCTCGGCGGTAACGATCCGGCGCTGGTCCAGGAAGTCTCGCCGCGCTTCAGCAATACCCTGGAAACCAAGCTGAACTACTTCGACCTGTTCGGTTCGCGCGAGCTGATGCAGCTGGGCGCAGGCCCACTGGCCGTGGCCGCCGGCGTCCACTGGCACAAGATGGAGCAGAACTCGCCGCCGTCGAGCCTGACCCTGAACGGCGCCGTGGCCAGCACCTCGGCCTTCGCGATCGGCGAAGAAACCAACAGCGCGGCCTTCGCCGAGCTGCGCGCGACCCCGGTCAAGAACGTCGAGGTCAGCGTCTCGGGCCGTTACGACCATTACGATACCTACGGTAACTCGTTCACGCCTGCGGCCAACTTCAAGTGGACCCCGACCCAGCAGATCGGCGTGCGCGGCACCTTCGCACGCGGCTTCCGCGCACCGAACCCGTCCGAGGTGGGCAATGCCGGTTCCTTCTTCACCTTTAACCTGATCAACGACCCGATCCTGTGCCCGGACGGACAGACCAGCACCGCCGGCAACGTGATCGCCGCCTGCGGCCAGCAGCCGCCGTACGTCCAGACCACGGAAAACCAGGACCTGTCGCCGGAAAAATCGAAGTCGTACACCCTGGGCCTGATTCTGGAGCCGATGCGCGGCCTGAACATGACCCTGGACTACTACAACATCAAGATCAGCAACCTGATCGTGACCCGTGCCGGCAACGATCCGAGCTACGTGCCTGACTGGGTGCGCGGTGCGGCGGTGCCGACCACGGTCTCGACCGGCGGCACCGGCACCACGCTGGCCACCCCGATCGTCGGCCCGATCCTGTACGGCGCATCGCCGTACATCAACGCGGGTAGCACCAAGACCCACGGTATCGAAGCGGACGTGCGTTACCGCTGGCGCCTGGCGAACGACATGGGCACCATCTCGGCCAACGTGAGCGCAGCCCACACCTTCGGCTATGAAACCGAAGTGGCGGGCACCAGCTACCAGCTGGCCGGCACCCAGGGCCCATCGTCGGTCGGCGGCGCCACCGGCAACCCGAAAGACCGTGCCCAGTTCACCCTCGGCTACAGCCGCGGCCCGCTGGACGTGACGGCGACGGTGAACTACACCGGCGGCTTCTCGACCATCGACCCGTCGCACGACGCCGTGAACTGCGCCCGCACCGGCTTCGACGTGGGCGGCCGCGCTTACTACCAGGGCAAGACCCAGCCTGACTGGCTGTGCGAGGTGCCGTCGTTCACCACGACCAACCTGAACCTCCAGTACAAGCTGAGCGAGAACCTGACCCTGCGCGCCGCGATCCTGAACCTGTTCGACAAGCAGCCGCCGTATGACGTGGCCACCTACGGCAACGCCGGTGCCCAGACCTCGTACAACGCGTCGCTGCACCAGGCAGGCGCCATCGGCCGCTTCTACAGCCTGGGCATGGCCTACACGTTCTAAGCGCAGCAGCATGGACAGCGGCAGCGATGCCGCTGCCTGAAACACTAAAGCCCCGCTGCAGAATTCCTGCAACGGGGCTTTTTTACATAGACGGCTTACATCCCGCCCCAGATCCCGGCCAGCATCGCCATCGCCGCCAGCGCGGCGGTCTCGGTGCGCAGCACCCGCGGGCCGATCGACAGGGACAGGGCGCCCGCGGCCAGCGCCGCGTCCTCTTCCTCGCGCGTGAAACCGCCTTCCGGGCCGACCAGCAGGGTCAGCGCCTGCGCCGGCTGGGCCTGCGCCCAGCCGGCCAGCGACTGCGTGGCGCGCGGGCTGAGAAGAACCAGGGGCTGCGCCGCCCGGACCGCCGTTCCCGGCTCCGCCGCCAGCCAGCGGTGGAAGTCGGCCACCGGCGCCAGCTGCGCCAGGCGGTTGCGTCCGCACTGCTCGGACGCCGCGACGATCACGCCCTGCCAGTGGGCGTGGCGTTTCTCGGCGCGCTCGCCCGACAGGCGCACCACGCTGCGCTGAGCCGCCAGCGGTTGTACCGCCGCAACGCCCAGCTCGACCGCCTTCTCGACGATCCAGTCCATCTTCGACCCTTCCGGCAGGCCCTGGGCCAGCGTCACCGCATAGGGCAGCTCGGCCTCGACCGCTTCGTGCGCGCCGACCAGTGCGCTCGCCCGTTTCTTCCCGATGTCGGCCAGGGTCGCGGCGTACTGGCCGCCGCTGCCGTCGAACAGCGTCAGCGCGGCGCCCGGCTGCAGCCGTACCACGTGCAGGTGATGGGCGACGGACTCGGGCAGGTCGACGGTGGCGCCGGGGCGTAGCGGCTGCGGACAGTAGAAGCGGGGCATGCGTTTCCTATATAGAGACAGTAGAGACAGGCAAAAACCTGCATTTTAATTCGGCAGGGTGGGGCTCTGGTAAAATAACGGGCTACGGCCCGCTGCAGGCCTCCGCTTTCCAATCCAGACCCCCTGCATCCGATGAAATCTACGCAAACCACCACCTTGATGGCCAACGCGATCCGCGCGCTGGCGATGGACGCTGTTCAAAAAGCCAACTCCGGCCACCCGGGCATGCCAATGGGCATGGCCGAGATCGGCGTTGCGCTGTGGGACAAGCACTACCGCCACAACCCGGCCAATCCGGGCTGGTTCAACCGCGACCGCTTCCTGCTGTCGAACGGCCACGGCTCGATGCTGCACTATGCGATGCTGCACCTGGCCGGATACGACCTGACGATGGACGACCTGCGCGACTTCCGCCAGCTCCATTCGAAGACCGCGGGCCACCCGGAAGTCGGCATCACGCCGGGCGTGGAAACCACCACCGGTCCGCTGGGCCAGGGCATCGCCAACTCGGTCGGCATGGCGCTGGCCGAATGGCTGCTGGGCTATGAATTCAATCGTCCAGGCTACGACGTGGTCGACCACTACACCTACGCCTTCCTGGGCGACGGCTGCCTGATGGAAGGCATCTCGCACGAGGTGGCGTCGCTGGCCGGCACCCTGCGCCTGAACAAGCTGATCTGGCTGTACGACGACAACGGCATCTCGATCGACGGCCGCGTCGAAGGCTGGTTCACCGACGACACCCGCAAGCGCTTCGAAGCCTACGGCTGGAACGTGATCGGCCAGATCGACGGCCACAGCGTGGGCGCCGTGTCCGACGCCATCGAGCAGGCGAAGCAGTCGGACCGTCCGACCCTGATCATGTGCAAGACCATCATCGGCAAGGGCGCCCCGAACCTGGAAGGCGGCGACAAGGTCCACGGCGCCCCGCTGGGCGACAAGGAAATCGCGGCCGTGCGCCAGCACCTGCTGTGGGACCCGATCCCGTTCGACATCCCGGCCGACATCTACACGGCCTGGGACGCGAAGGAGCGCGGCGCGCAGTTCGAGGCCGAATGGAACGCCAAGTTCGCCGAATACCGCGCCGCCCATCCGGAGCTGGCCGCCGAATTCGAGCGCCGCATGAAGGGCGAGCTGCCGGGCAACTTCAACGAGGTGCTGGACGCGGCGATCGCCACCTGCATCGACAAGAAGGAAACCATCGCCACCCGCAAGGCCTCGCAGAACGCGATCCAGGCGCTGGCCCCGATCCTGCCGGAATTCCTGGGCGGCTCGGCCGACCTGACCGGCTCGAACCTGACCAACTGGAAGGAATCGGTCGCGGTGCGCTCGGGCATCCCGGGCAACCACATCAACTACGGCGTGCGCGAATTCGGCATGGCCGCGATCCAGAACGGCGTCGCCCTGCACGGCGGCTTCATCCCGTTCGGCGCGACCTTCCTCACCTTCTCGGACTACAGCCGCAACGCGCTGCGCATGGCCGCGCTGATGAAGATCCGCTCGCTGTTCGTGTTCACCCACGACTCGATCGGCCTGGGCGAAGATGGCCCGACCCACCAGTCGATCGAGCACGTCTCCTCGCTGCGCCTGATCCCGAACCTGGACAACTGGCGTCCGTGCGACACCGTCGAATCGCAAGTGGCCTGGGGCGCGGCAGTGCAGCGCAAGGACGGCCCGTCGACCCTGATCTTCTCGCGCCAGAACCTGCCGTTCATGGAGCGTGACGCAGCCGCCGTCGCAAACGTCGCCAAGGGCGGCTACGTGCTGCGCGACGCCGCCGATGCGAAAGTGATCCTGATCGCGACCGGTTCGGAAGTCGAGCTGGCAGTGAAAGCTGCCGATGCGCTGGCGGCCGAGGGCGTCGCCGCGCGCGTGGTCTCGATGCCGTCGACCGACGTGTTCGAGCGCCAGGACGCTGCTTACAAGGCAAGTGTGCTCACCCGTGGCGTTCCGCGTGTCGCCATCGAAGCCGGCGTGACCGACTTCTGGTACAAGTACGTGGGCCTGGAAGGCGCGGTGGTCGGTATCGACACCTTCGGCGAATCGGCGCCGGCGCCGGTGCTGTTCAAGCACTTCGGCTTCACCGTCGAGAACGTCGTGGCGAAGGCCAAAGCGGTCATCGCGGCGTAATGGTTTCAGCAGGGGCTGCCGTCGAGGCGGCCCTTTTCATGTTCAGCATGTGCGTTGTGAAAAAAGTTTTTTTCTAATCAGGAGCAAAGCATGACGATCAAAGTTGCAATCAACGGTTATGGCCGCATCGGCCGCAACATCCTGCGCGCGTTCTACGAAGGCGGCAAGAAACAAGACATCCAGATCGTGGCGATCAACGACCTCGGCAACGCCGAGTCGAACGCCCACCTGACCCGTTACGACACCGCCCACGGCAAGTTCCCGGGCACCGTCACGGTCGAGGGCGACAACATGGTCGTCAACGGCGACAAGATCCGCGTGTTCGCGCAGCGTAACCCGGCCGAGATCCCATGGGGCGAGCTGGGCGTGGACGTCGTCCTCGAGTGCACCGGCTTCTTCACCGCCAAGGAAAAGGCTTCGGCCCACCTGAAGGGCGGCGCCAAGAAAGTCATCATCTCGGCCCCGGGCGGCAAGGACGTCGACGCGACCATCGTCTACGGCGTCAACCAGGACGTGCTGAAGTCGACCGACACCGTGATTTCGAACGCATCGTGCACCACCAACTGCCTGGCCCCGCTGGTCAAGCCGCTGCACGACGCCATCGGCCTGGAAACCGGCCTGATGACCACCGTCCACGCCTACACCAACGACCAGGTGCTGACCGACGTGATGCACGAAGATCTGCGCCGCGCCCGTTCGGCCACCCAGTCGATGATCCCGACCAAGACCGGCGCCGCCGCCGCGGTCGGCCTGGTGCTGCCTGAGCTGAACGGCAAGCTGGACGGCTTCGCGATCCGCGTGCCGACCATCAACGTCTCGATCGTCGACCTGTCCTTCATCGCCAAGCGCGACACCACCGTCGACGAAGTCAACCAGATCATGAAGTCGGCTTCGGAAGGCGCCCTGAAAGGCATCCTGACCTACAACACCGATCCGCTGGTCTCGGTCGACTTCAACCACAACCCGGCATCGTCGAACTTCGACGCCACCCTGACCAAGGTCTCGGGCCGCCTGGTGAAGGTCTCGTCCTGGTACGACAACGAGTGGGGCTTCTCGAACCGCATGCTCGACACCACCGTCGCGCTGATGAACGCGAAGTAATCGTTCTTTCGGAAGAATAAAAAAACCCGTGCGGCGCGAGCCGCACGGGTTTTTTGTTGCCTGTACCTTGATTAGAACGTGTAGGTGCCACGCACGTAGAAGGTACGGCCGATCGCATCGGTGTAGCGCGGATCGTAGCCAGCCTGGAAGGTCTGGTCCTGGTAGCTCAGCGGCGGTTCGCGGTCGAACAGGTTACGCACGCCGAAGGTCACCCCGAAGCCTTTCGGCTGGGTCCAGGACAGGTAGCTGTCGACGGTGGTGTAGGACGCCACGCGGAATTCCGGATCCTGGTCGACATAGCCGGTCTTGTGGCGGGCCGTCAGGCCGGCGCCGAACTCGCCGCGGCTCCAGTTCACGCTTGCCGAGTGCTGCCAACGGAACACCGGACCCACGCCCGAGAAGATGCCGACGTTCTGGTTCCACTCGCCGCCTTCTTCGTTCTGGTACTCGTACCTGTGCACCCAGGTGCTGTTCAGGCCGAGGTTGAAGTTGCCCCAGTCGCCAGCGCGCAGGCGGTAGGCGGCGGTCAGGTCGACGCCGTCGGTCTTCAGGCCGCCCAGGTTCTGGGTGCGCAGGTCGACGTAGCCGCAGGTGGCCGGGTTCGGGCACTGCGAGCCGTCGGTCGACAGGTTGCCGGCGCCGTTGCGGTGGTACAGGCTGGCATACTTCGCCGGATCGGCGAACACGTCGTTCTCGCTGAGCGAACCGATCTGCTTCTCGAGCTCGATGCGGTACAGGTCGGCGCCCAGGGTCAGGTTGTTGATCGGCTCGAACACCACGCCGAAGGTGAGGTTTTTCGATTCTTCCGGATCGAGACTCTGGTTGCCGCCGAACAGCGCCTGGAACTGCTGGGCGCAATTGGTGGCCGGGCTCTTGCCCGGAATCGCAGTGCCGCCCGGGCAGTTGATCGGATCATCCTGCTGCGAAGTGTTGGTGTAGGTCTGGGCGGCGTTGATCTCGTACAGCGAAGGGGCGCGGAAACCGGTCGAATAGGAGCCGCGCACCAGCAGCGTGCTCGATGGCTGGTAGCGGAAGCCGAACTTCGGATTCGTGGTGCTGCCGAAATCGCTGTACTTGTCGTAGCGGACCGCTGCGGTCACGTCCAGGTTGGCGAGCACCGGCACGTTCAGCTCGGCGAACGCGGCGTACACGGTGCGCGAGCCGGCGTTGAACAGGTTGGGGTCGATGCCGGTGCTGGCCACGACTTTTTCCGCGTACTCGCTGTTGGCGCGGTTGCTGAAGTTTTCGCGGCTGGCCTGGCCGCCGAACGCCAGTGCGACGTTCTTGCCGGCGCCGACCCAGTCGCCCAGTTCGCGGCTGGCGCTGAAGTCGAAGGTCTTGGTCGTGCCCTTGGCGGTCTGGATCGTGCCGTCGAGGGCGGCGCTTTCGATCAGTGCCATGCCCTCGGCACTCTGCTCGCCGAAGGGGTTGATGATGCCGTTCAGGACACCGGCCGAGATGATGCCGCCGTCGCTGTAGCCCTTCAGCTTCGAGGTCACCTTGTTCTCGTTGTAGCTCAGGGCGGCCGTGTAGTCCCAGCCCGCCATCGCGCCCGACAGCGATGCGACGAAGCGCTGCTGGCGGTTGATGTCGTCGCCCGCGCGCACGCCGTTCGGCAGGTCACGCCACTTGACGTTCAGGTAGCCCGGCTGGACGCCCGGCGGCAAGCCGGTTTCGGCGACGAAGGTCGGGTCGATCGGGATGGTCGGCGCAATGGCGCCCGGGTTACCCGGGAAGTAGGGGTTCAGCGTGCCGTTCGGGCGCACGCGGTTCATGTACAGGCCGCCGTAGGGTACCGGCGCGATCTGGCTTTCGACGCGGCTGCGGCTGACCAGGTATTCCAGGCCCAGTTCATGGTTCTGCGGCAGCTTCAGCGTGCCCTTGAACAGGCCGGTGGCGCGTTCGCTCTTCGGGATGTAATCGACGAAGCTCGAGGTCGTCATGTAGCACGACAGGCCGTCGCCGGCCGGAATCAGGTTCGGCGCGCTGGTGCAGTCCGGGCCGGCCGGGTTGCCGACGTCGCCTTCCTGGAAATAGTTGGCCGGAGCAGTGGTCGGCGACAGGCCGCCCGGATAGCGCGTGTTGAACGGGCGCTGCAGGCCGCCGACGCTGTCCTGCTTCTGGAAGCCGCCGACGGCGAAGAAGTTGAAGCCGTCCGATGCGAGGTCACCGTAGCCGAAGCCGAGGTTGGCGTTCTTTGAGACGCCGCCCGGGTGTTCCGGCTTGTCGTAGCCGATGGTGGCGGTGCCGCCGGTGAAGTCCTTGCGGGTGATGAAGTTGATGACGCCGCCGACCGCGTCCGAGCCGTACAGCGACGAGGCACCGTCGCGCAGCACTTCGACGCGCTCGAGCGCGGCGAACGGGATCATGTTCAGGTCCGGCGCGGAACTGTCGAAAGCATTGTTGGCCAGGCGCCGGCCGTTGAGCAGCACCAGGGTCTTGTTGGCGCCGATGCCGCGCATGTCGGCGAAGGAAGCGCCGCCGGTGCTCAGGCCGACCACCTGGCTGGTTCCCTGCGAGGCCTGGACCGGGGCCAGGTTGGAGAGCACCTGTTCGACGGTGGTGAGACCCTGTTTCTTCAGTTCTTCCACCCGCACCACCGTGACCGGCACCGCGGTCTCGGCATCGATGCGCTTGATGGCCGAACCGGTCACGACGACGCGCTGCATCGCTTGTCCGGTGGTGTCCTGGGCCGCGGCTGGATTGACCAGCAGGGTGGCGCCAAGGGCGCCGGCGGCACAGATCAGACGCACAGACTGCGATAACACTCTTTCTTTGATCATCAACAAACTCCCCGTATCAGAAATGAGATACCCGCACCTTGGGCGCGAGGCTGTCAGTAATGAAACACGGGAAATGTAAATACGTCAATTTGCTTTGGATACATACGCAATATTGCGCTCGAAAATATCCAAAAAACAACATTGCCTTGCTGAGGGCTGGCATACAATGAAATGCTGCCCATCTTGCGGACGCGTGGCGCCGCGGTGCCGGCATACGATGCCGGGCGTGGAGGGCGCGGGCGGCGCATGCACCGCCGCGCAGGCGCAGGACGGGGCCTTATTTCGGCCAGGGCGTCAGGATCTCGAAACCGTTGGCGGTCACGGCGATCATGTGTTCCCACTGGGCCGACAGCGAGCCGTCGGCCGTGACCACGGTCCAGCCGTCGTCGAGCTGGTTGGTTTCCTCGGCGCCGATGTTGATCATCGGCTCGACCGTGAAGGTCATGCCTTCCTTCAGCAGCAGGCCGGTGTTCGGACGGCCGTAGTGCAGCACCTGCGGGTCCTCGTGGTAGACGCGGCCGATGCCGTGGCCGCAGTAGTCGCGCACCACCGAGTAGCCGGCGCTTTCGGCCAGCTTCTGGATCGCGTGGCCGACGTCGCCCAGGCGCGAACCCGGACGGACGGTGCGGATGCCCGCCATCATGCACTCGAAAGTGGTGTCGACCAGGCGTTTCGCCTCGGGGCTCGGGGTGCCGGCGTAGTACATGCGGCTGGTGTCGCCGTGCCAGCCGTCCTTGATCACGGTGACGTCGATGTTGATGATGTCGCCGTCCTTCAGGATCTCGTTTTCGCTCGGGATGCCGTGGCAGACCACGCCGTTGACCGAGGTGCACAGGGTTTTCGGGAAGCCGTGGTAGCCGACGTTGGCCGGCGTGGCCTTCTGCACCTTGCGGATGTATTCGTTGCAGCGCCGGTCGAGTTCCTCGGTGGAGACGCCGGGAACGACGTACTCGCCGATCATTTCCAGCACTTCGGCCGCGAGGCGGCCGGCGACGCGCATCTTCGCGATGTCCTTGTCGTTCTTGAGTTTGATTGCCATGTTTTGCTTGTTGGATAGCCGCGGCCGCGCCGCGCAATCCGTCATGATACCGCAGTGCATAAAAAATGCCCGCCAGGCGAACCTGGCGGGCATTTGCCCGACGCTTTAACGCGTCAGCTCTTCAGGCAAGGTCCTTGCGGACCCGCGCCATTAGAACGACTGGTTGTAGCGGACGTAGAAGAAGCGGTCGATCGGGAAGTCGGCATCGACGTACGACGACGAAGCAGCGCCCGACACGGTCATGCGTGGCTTCTTGTCGAACACGTTGTTGATACCAACCAGGACCTGGCCATTCCAGGCGGTCTTGTAGCCGACGCTTACGTCGTTATACGTGACGCTGCCCAGTTTGTTGTAGTTCTTGCCCCAGCTTGCTTCGCCGCCGATGTTCGAGCACTCGACTGCATTGGTCTTGAAGCAACGATCCTTCACGCCGCTGTAGTAGCGGGCGGTCCAGGTCGCGTTCCAGTTGCCCAGGTTCCAGTCCAGCGACAGGTTCGACTTCACACGGTTGTAGAAGTACTGGCCGGCGTAGTCGGTCCACTCTTCGCCAGCAGCTTCCTGGTCGCGCAGCTTGTCGACGTAGCTGGTTTCCGAACGCACGCCGAACTGGCCGTAGGCGGTACGCTTCAGGCGGTAGGACAGCGACAGGTCGAGACCTTCGGTTTCCAGGATACCCTTGTTGGCGTTGCCGCGGTTCAGGGCGATGATCTGGCCGGTGGCCGGGTCACGCTTGAGCGCATCGCAGTAGCCCTGGATGCCCTGCACGTAGCAGTACTCGGCAACATCGGTCGCGCCAATGGCGGTGATGATGTTGCTGACCTTGATGTTGAACCAGTCGAGCGATGCCGAGAAGCCTGGCAGGAACGACGGGTTGTACACGAAGCCGATGGTCTTGGTCTTGGCCGTTTCCGGGGTCAGCTCGGCATTGCCGGCGCTGGCCATGAACGGATACGGGCTCTGGCCGCCACCGCCGCTGGTGATCGGCACGCCGGTCTGGTCGAGCTGGCGGAAGTTGGCGCCTGCGCCGGCTGCCGCGCAGCGTGCCGCGACGGCTGGGTCGCTACGCTGGCCGTACAGGGCATCGCAAGGATCCAGGTAGTCGTCGAAGGACTGCTGGCCGCCACCGAAGGTGTCGCCCAGTGCCGGAGCACGGAAGCCTTCAGCCCAGGTACCGCGGACCAGCAGGTCTTTGGTCGGTTTCCACATGAAGCTGGCTTTGCTGTTGGTGGTATCGCCGACGTTGCTGTAGTCCGAGTAGCGGGTTGCCAGGTTGATGCTCAGCAGTTCCGCAAACGGCAGGTCCTTCAGGATCGGTACGTTCGCTTCGAGGTAAGCTTCCTTGACGGTGTAGCGGCCGAAGGTCGGGTTGCCGGCCAGGTCGCTCGAGTAGCCCGATTGCTCGAACTGACCCGGGCGGTCGTAGCCGCGCACTTCGCGGTGCTCCAGGCCGCCGGCGATGCCGACGTTGCCTGCTGGCAGAGCGAAGACTTCACCGCCGATGTCGGCGGTTGCGCTGTTGACCGTGCTGCCATAGGTTGCCTGGCCGGTCGACATGACGTAGCGCAGTGCTTCCGGGGTCGAAGCCGACGGACCGCCTGCGATGTTGAACGGCACGCACTCGGCCAGGGCGATCGGGTTTGCAGCCGTGCCGCACTGGACGACGCCCGACGCGTTCATGAACGATGGGCCCAGGGCCTTCTTCAGGTTCAGCAGGTTGACGTTGCCGGTGCCCAGGGTCGAGCCCTTGACCGAGCTGTGGTTGTAGCCAACGCTCCAGTTCCACGGCATCGCGCGCATTTCGAAGTCGCCCGACAGGCTGGCGTCGACGTGGAAGGTATCGTTGCGGTTCTCGGTCACGCGCGGCACTTCGACGGTGCGGCGCTGGAACGACATGTCCTGTGCGGCGGCGGAGCCGACGACCGAGCTGCCGAGCGGGTTGTAGTAGCTGTCCTTGTCGATGTAGACCGGGTACGACGACTGGGTGCCGGTTTGCAGCGGATAGCCGGCGACCTGGGCGCTCGACTTACGCTGCGAGAACATCGCGGTGGTCTGGAACTGCATGCCGTACGGCAGTTCGACGGTGCCCTTGGTGAACAGGGTGTCGAGCTTGGTCGGCATCTGGAACATCATCTGCGAGGCGCTGTTGAACTTGTCGTTCACCAGGGAGCCGTCCCAGTCGTGGTAGTTGGCCAGGTCGCGCGAATCGGCGCCAACGCCGTCGCCCAGCGGGCCGCCGGTGTGGTTCAGCACCTTGTCGATGCTGCCGTCGGCGTTCCAGATATTGGCCCATGGGCCGCCGCCCAGGCCTTCGGTCGGGTACTTGTCGGTGCGCGGGTAAGCGGTGATCGGGCGGTCCTTGGCCCAGACCACGCCTTGCTCGGTGTGCGACAGGCCGAACATCAGCGAGACCTTGTCGCTGTTGGCGCCGGCGGTGATGGAGAAGTCCTTGCTCTTGCCGTCACCTTCCTGGTTGCGGCCGATGTAGACGCTGGCCTGGCCGCCTTCGAGGCGTTTTTTCAGAATGATGTTGACAACGCCGGCGATCGCGTCGGAGCCGTAGATCGACGAAGCGCCGTCTTTCAGCACTTCGATGCGGTCGATCATGGCCGACGGAACGGTCGACATGTCGGTGAAGCCGTCGACGGTCTGGGACCAGCGCTTGCCATCGACCAGCACCAGCAGGCGTTGCGAGCCCAGGTTGCGCAGGTTGATGTACTGACCACCGTTTTCACGGTTCGAGGTCAGCGAGCCGCCCTTGCTGAAGTCCGGCGAACCGGCCGACGACAGTTGATTCAGGATGTCGCCGACGGTAACCAGGCCGGTCTTCTGAATCTGTTCCTGGGTCATCACCTGGACCGGCTGGGCCGTTTCCAGGTCGACTTGGCGAATACGCGAACCGGTGACTTCGACGCGCTGCAGCGGCTGGGACGCTTCTTGGGCGTACGCAGCGTGCATGCCGAGGGTCATGCCGCCCAGGCAGATCGCGTGGATCGACCGGGACAAGATTTTTTCCATCATTTTGCAAAACTCCTTGGGGGTAAACACGCGGTGTCGCTCATAGGCAGCACCGCGACGGATGTGTCGCTCCAGCGACCAACTGAAAGATCAGACGACAAAACTTGCCTTTGAAAATCTTCCAACCTGTCAATGGAATCATCCGAAAGATATTCTTGTCAACAACTAGAAATTTAAATTTGATAATGTTGTAAAGAAGCGTATTTACGTTGGCAATTTTTCGAAATATATGCTTGACGTACGATGATTTTGCGATTTTGCCTAAGCAATGAAGGCTGAGTTATGCCGAATTTTACCGAACAAAATTTTTTGTGCAGTGCAAAAAACTCCTCCGAAAATGCGCTGATGGACTAAAGTTGTCGTTACAGTAATCAGGCTTGCTTCGGCTTGGATCGTGGCAATAAATGCACCAAAATGAAGCGCGGCAAGCTCCCCGGAAAACCCGAAGTTACAGAGCGAGGGCAGACCTTGGCGTGTGCCGAAATGGGGCAGCCGGATGTCGAAGCGCGTCGCGGCCAGTTCGTTTTCAGGGTACGAGGGTGGCACTGATCGGCATCGTGCCGATGTGCGGTGCGGTGCAAAAAAAGGCGCTGTCACCGTTCGCTGTGGATGAGCCCGATCGCAAGGCGAAACAACTGATCGGCAGAAGTAATCTATCCGCCATCGAGCATCCGGCGCCATCCCAGGTAGTTCGGCAGGTAGCGCGATGCGACCCCATGGAAAGGCGCCAGCCATGCCCGCAAGCGCTGGTGATAGGCGTTCACGTTCTGTACGTGGATGGCGCCCTTCGGGCCTGGCCAGATCCGTTCGCTGGCGCTGGCATTGACAGCCTGGTGCGCAATGCCATTGGCGCGGGCGAAAACACGATAGGCCGCGTTCGCGTCCGTCACAAGCAGAACGTCCCTGTCCAGGAAAGGCAGCAGGTGATGCTCGAGCTGAACCTTGCTGACGGGGCCGCGGCCGGTGACGGCATCGACGGTCTGCTTGATGCGGTCACGCGCCACGAGGATGCAGTCGAGTTCGCGTGAGATGCCGCGCCTGCTGGCCGCGCCACCCCGCTTGCGCGCCGGCCGATCGAGCTTGCGCGAACCTTTTTGGGATTCCAGGATGAACATTTCGTCGGCCTCGGCGATACCGTTCAGGGATTCCGGCCGGTCCGCCTTCACCCGCTCCAGAAAACAATGACGCCAGCGAAAAGCGGTGTTCCGGTGCACCTCGACGCCATCGGCCGCCGTCCGCACCGGGCGCGATGCCCGTATCGATGGCGATGCGGATTGGACCGTGAATGAACTCGACAGTTCACTGCTCATCCATAGCGAACGGTGACAGCGCCAAAAAAAAATGCCCGCCGAAGCGGGCATTCGTGTCAGGCAAATTGGATCAGAATGCCTGGTTGTAACGCACGTAGAAGAAGCGGTCGATCGGCAGATCGGCGTCCACCGTCGTGGCCGACGAAGCGCCGTCCAGCGTGAAGCGTGGTGCCTTGTTGAACGCGTTGTTCACGCCGACGCGGAACTGACCCTTCCACGCGGTGTTGTAGCCGACGCTGAAGTCGTGGTAGGTGAGCGAGCCGAGGCGGTTGGCGCCCGGTGCGCTGAAGCCAGGACGAACGACGTCAGGCAGGTTGCACTCCCAGCCGCGCGGACGGCTCAGGCAGGCGTCCTGGACCGCGCTCATGTAACGCATGCCCCAGGTTGCGCTCCAGTTGCCCAGCGACCAGTCGGTGGTCAGGTTCGACTTCCAGCGGTGCAGGTCGTACTCGCCCGAGTAGTCGATCCAGTTCGCAGTGGCCGACGACTTGGTCGAGTACTCGTCCAGGTAGGTCGTTTCGCTGCGGATGTTGAACTGGCCGAAAGACATACGCGGCAGGCGGTAGCGCAGGTCGACGTCGACGCCTTCGGTCTTGATCTGGCCGAGGTTGGCGTTGCCGCGCGACAGGGCGATGACCTGGCCGGTCACGCGGTCACGCACGATGCTCGAGCAGAACTCTTCGAGGCCTTGCTCGTAGCACTGGCGTGCGACGTAGCTCGACGTGACGGCCGTGATGCGGTTGTCGATCTTGATGCTGTACCAGTCGACGGCTGCCGAGAAGCCAGGCAGGAAGCCCGGGTTGTACACCAGGCCCAGGGTGCGGGTGACCGCGGTTTCCGGCTGCAGGAAGGCGTTGCCGGCGCTGGCGTTGAACGGATACGCGGTCTGGGCGCCGGCGCTCGAGGTGATCACGGCGCCGCTCTGGATGCGCTGGCGGTAGCCGGCCGGGGTGCCGACCACGCCGCCGAAGCCGTTGGCGCAACGGGCCAGGGTGGCAGGGCTGCCGGCGGCAGCGCCGTAGACGGTGTCGCACGGGTCCAGCCAGCCGGTGTCGAAGCTCTGCTGGCCGCCGCCGAAGGTATCGCCAACGGTCGGTGCGCGGAAGCCTTCAGCCCAGGTGCCGCGGGCCAGGATGTCCTTGGTCGGGCGATAGGTGAAGCTGAACTTGCTGTTGTTGGTCGAACCGAAGTTGCTGTAGTCCGAATAACGGGTCGCCACGTTGAAATTCAGCGATTCGACGAACGGCAGGTTCTTCAGGACCGGGATGTTCAGCTCGGCGTACGCTTCCTTGACCGTGTAGCGGCCATAGGTGGCGTTGCCGGCCAGGTCGGTCGAGTAGCCCGACTGCTCGAACTGGCCCGGCTGGTCGACGCCCTTTACGGTACGGTGTTCCACGCCAGCCGCGAAGCCGAGCGCGCCGGCCGGCAGGGCGAACAGTTCGCCGCCGACGTCGACGGTGCCGCTGTCGATCTTGCTGCTATAGGTAGCCTGGCCGGTCGAGAGGATGTATTTCAGCGCTTCCGGGGTCGAGGCCGATGGGCCGCCCAGGATGTTGAACGGCACGCACTCGGCCAGCGCGATCGGGTTGGCGGCAGTGCCGCACTGGACCACGCCCGAAGCGTTCATGAACGATGGGCCGAGGGCCTTTTTCAGGTTCAGCAGGTTGGTGTTGCCCGTGCCCAGGGTCGAACCGTCGACCTTGCTGTGGTTCCAGCCCACGCTCCAGTTCCACGGCAGCTCGCGCAGCTTGAAGTCGCCTTCGAGGGTGGCGTCGATGTGCAGGGTGCGGTTGGTGTTGGTGGTGGTGCGCGGCACTTCGATGGTGCGGCGGTAGAAGAACAGGTCCTGGCCCGAGCCTGGAGCGGCGCCGACGCCCTGGTTGCCGTACGGGTTGTAGTAGCTGTCCTTGTCGATATAGACCGGGTACTTGCTCTGGGCGCCAGACTGCAGCGGATAGCCGGCGGTGGTCGACACGCCCTTGCGCTGCGAGTACATGGCGGTGGTGACCAGGCGGGTATCGAACGGGGTGGCCACTTCGCCCTTGGTGAACAGGGTGTCGAGCTTGCTCGGCATCGAGAACACCATCTGGCGGGTCGTGTTGAACAGGTCGGCCGCTACCGGGGTCAGGTTGCTGACGGTGTGGTAGTTGTTACGGTCGCGCGCATCGGCGCCGGTGCCGGTGCCGAGCTGGTCGCCGGTGTGGTTCAGGATCATGTCGAAGCCGGTGGCGCCGCCGCTGGCGCCCACCTGGCGAATCCGGCCCCACGGACCGCCGCCGAGATTCTCGAGCGGATAGTTCGGGCCGCGCGAATACGAGGTGATCTCGCGGTCCTTTGCCCAGACCGCGCCTGCCTCGGTGTGCGACAGGCCGAACATCAGCGAAGCCTTCTCGTTGCCGGCGCCGTAGCTCAGCGAGAAGTCCTTGTTCTTGCCGTCGCCTTCCTGGTTCTGGCCGGTGTACAGGCTCAGCTGGCCGCCTTCCAGCGATTTTTTCAGGATGAAGTTGATAACGCCCGCGATCGCGTCCGAACCATAGATCGCCGACGCGCCGTCCTTCAGTACCTCGATGCGCTCGATCATCGACGACGGGATGGTCGACATGTCGGTGAAGCCGGCCACGGACTGGGTCCAGCGCTTGCCGTTCACCAGCACCAGCAGGCGCTGGCCGCCCAGGTTGCGCAGGTTGGCATACTGGCCGCCGTTCTCGCGGTTCGAGGTCAGGGCGCCGCCCTTGCTGAAGGCAGGCGAACCGGCCGACGACATATTGTTGATGATGTCGCCGACGGTCACGAGACCGGTCCTCTGGATCTGCTCCTGGGTCATCACCTGGACAGGCTGGGCCGTGGCCAGGTCAACCGTGCGAATGCGCGAGCCAGTCACTTCGACTCGTTGCAGGGTTTCCTGGGTTTGCGCCACGGATCCCATCGAATATGTCGCAAAGGCGACTGCCAGCGCGATCTTGGTACGTTGTTGCATGTGCTCTCCGGAATTATTGGCCACCTGTTGGATGGCCTTTGTGTTAATAGTGCAACGTTGCGTTGAATAAACGCGTATGTATGAAAGCATTGAACATTGATTAATGTCAATACTCTTGCCGCATACCTTGTGCCCCAAAAACAACAACGGAAAAGCGCGGGGAGGAAGTGACTTTTGGGTCAAATAAATACGCACCAACTCGGCTGCATTTTGTGCCCATTTCGGTTTAATTTGCATCAAAACGGGATCAAGCTGCACCGAAATAGGCCAAAATAAAAAAACGGCGCCGAGCGCCGTTTAAGCTGAATTTAAGTCGCGCGGCACGGCGCCGACCGCGCGCCGTCAGCCGTCCAGGCAGCTTTGCCAGAGACGGATCACAGGGTCCAGGTGGTCCCTGACGAGCGTGGTGTCGACCTGGGCCGGTCGCCCTTGCAGGCGCAGCTGGTGTTGCAGCCGGCGCATCAGGCGGTAGGTGGCGCCGGCTTCGGATGCCAGCGCCGCATCGATTAGTCCCAGTTCCCCGGCGATGCGCAGCAGCGCGATGTTGCCGAGATTCGCCGTGAGCTGCGGATACGTCGCCGCATGGCGCAGCACCAGGTACTGGACGATGAATTCGATGTCGATCATGCCGCCCGCATCCTGCTTCAGGTCGAACAGCATCGTGCGGTTCGGGTAGGCCTCGTGCATGCGCCGGCGCATCTTGCGCACTTCTTCCTTCAGTTCCGCTTCGCGACCGCTGCGGTCCTGGCGCAGCACGGTGTCGCGGATCGCCTCGAAGCGTGCGCCGATGGCGGCGTCGCCGGCGCAGAAGCGCGCGCGCGTCAGGGCCTGGTGCTCCCAGACCCAGGCCGACTGCCGCTGGTAGCGCTCGAAAGCGGCGAGCGAGCTGACCAGCATGCCGCTGGCGCCGTCCGGGCGCAGCGCGGTGTCGATGTCGAACAGGATGCCGGCCGGCGTGTGCGCCGTCATCCAGGTGATGAAGCGCTGGGCCAGCTTGGCGTAGTTCGAGGGCGCGATGTCGTCCTCGTCGTCGAACAGGAAAATGACGTCGAGGTCGGACACGTAGCCCAGCTCCTTGCCGCCCAGCTTGCCGTAGGCGATCACGGCGAAGCGCGGTTCCTCGACGTGGCGCGTGGCCACCGTCTTCCAGGCCCAGCGCACCGTCGCCGCCACCATCACGTCGGCCAGCGCCGACAGGTGGTCGGCCAGGCGCTCGACCGACAGTTCGCCGGCCAGGTCCAGTGCCAGCAGGCGGAACTGCTGGGCGTGGTGGGTCTCGCGCAGGATGTCGAGCTGGCGCTCGGTATCGCCCTCGGCTTCGCCCAGCTTCGCGTCCAGGCTGCTTGCCAGTTGCGCGGGCTCGTCGATGCCGCCGCGGTCGTCGAGCAGCTCGTCGAGCAGGATCGGGTGCTGGGTCAGGAAGGTGGCGGCCCAGCCGCTGGCATGCATCATGCGGATCACGCGCTCGAGCGTGTGCGGGTACTCGGTCAGCAGCGACAGGTAGGCCGAGCGGCGCGCCACCGCTTCCAGGAAGTCGAGCAGGCGGCCCAGCGTGGCGCCGTGGCTGCCGACCCCGGCTTCCTTCACGGTCGCGGCCACTTGCGGCAGGGCCAGGTTGACCAGGGCCAGCAGGCGCGCCCGGCTCGCATCGGGCAGGCTCTGCAGGCGTGGCGCCTGCCAGGTCGCCACCAGGCGGCGCGCACCGTCCAGCGGGGCGTCGTAGCCGAGCGAGGCCAGGTGGGCTTCGATGGTGGCCAGGTTCTCGGGGTCGGCCGCGATCGCTTCCAGTCCGGCGCGCTCGTCGTCGGGCGGGGCGCTCCTGTCGGCGAACATGTCGTCGAATTCGGCGGCGACAAAGGCGCGCTGCTCCTCCAGCCGGGCGAGCAGGGTGGCTACGTCCGGCAGGCCCATCATGTGCGCGACGAGCAGGCGTTCGGCCTCGTTCGCGGGCACGGTATGAGTCTGGGCGTCGTCCAGGTATTGCAGGCGGTGCTCCAGGTTGCGCAGGAAGGTATAGGCGTCCAGCAGGCGCTCCACGGTTGCCGGGGCCATCAGTTCGCGCTCGGCGAGCAGGCGCAGGGTCTGGCGCGTGGAGCGTTCGCGCAGGGCCGGGTCGCGCCCGCCGCGGATCAGCTGGAACACCTGGGCCAGGAACTCGATCTCGCGGATCCCGCCGCGCCCCAGCTTGACGTTGTTGCTGCGGTCCGGATGCAGGCGTTCCTGGCGGTTGACCTCGGCGCGGATCTGGGCGTGCATGTTGCGGATCGCATCGATCACGCCGAAGTCGAGGTAGCGCCGGAACACGAAGGGACGCACGATGGCGTCCAGGGCGGCGATGTCTTCATCAAAGCCGGTGACGGCGCGCGCCTTGACCCAGGCATAGCGTTCCCATTCGCGGCCCTGGACGATCAGGTATTCCTCGACCATGTTGAGACTGGCCGCCAGCGGTCCGGACTTGCCGTTCGGGCGCAGCGCCATGTCGACCCGGAAGGTAAAGCCGTCCTCGATGACTTCGGACAGCGCGCCGATCAGGCGCCGCCCGAGGCGCACGAAGAACTCGTGGTTCGACAGGCCGCGCTGCTGCGGTCCTGCCGCGGTTTCGCCGTCTTCGGGATAGACAAAGATCAGGTCGATGTCGGACGAGACGTTCAGCTCGCCGCCACCCTGCTTGCCCATAGCCAGCACCATCATTTCCTGGGGGCGGCCGGACTCGGCGCCGACCGGCATGCCGTGGGCGGCGACCAGCTCGGCCATCAGGTCCGCCAGGTGGGTGCGGATCGCGAAATCGGCCAGGCCGGTCATGGCGGTGACGACTTCGTCGAGATCGGCCAGGCCCTCCAGGTCGCGCCGGATCAGGCCGGCCAGCAGCAGGTTGCGCAGGCGCCGCATGGCGCGCGGCAAGGGGATGCCGGCGGCCAGCTCGGTCTCCAATAACGCGCCGAAATCCGGCCGGGCCAGCGATAATCGGGTCAACCCGGCGACGCGCTCGAGGCGTCCCGGGACAGCGTCGACCCAGCGTTGATACCAGCGCGAAGCGTTGGCGGCGGAAACAGGTGTCATCGGGTCGTCCTGCACAAGAGTAAAAGCGTTCCGGGAGGCGTGCTTGCGGTAGAATTGCCCGCCGTGCTGCCTGGGTCAGCATGATGGTAAGGTAGACGCCGCGATCGTAGCAAGCGCTCTCTTATTAAAGAAACAATTTACGGCGAGCCTTTTATTAGCACTTTGATGCACAACCCGGAGCCTTCCGCGCCCGAGGCGCACGTTCCGCTGGCCGAACGCTGGCGGCGCTTGCGTGCAGCCTATCGCTATGTGAACCTGGCTTCCCATCATGTGCTCGGGTTCACGATCAAGCTGGTCCTGCTGGTCTATTTTGCGCTGGGGCTGCTGTTCCTGGCGCTGCGCTACGCGATCCTTCCTAATATAGATATGTACAAGGGCGACATCGAGCGCCTGGCCAGCCGCGCGCTCGGCAACGAGGTCGCCATCGCCCGTATCTACGCTTCCTGGAGCGGCCTGCATCCTTCGCTGTTCCTGGGCGACGTCACCCTGAAGGACGCGCAGGGACGCCAGGTGCTGGCGCTGCCCTCGGTGTCGGCGACCTTTTCCTGGTGGAGCGTGTTCGCGGCCGAGCCGCGTTTCGAGACCCTGGAGCTGATCCGCCCGCAGCTGGACGTGCGGCGCGGGCCGGACGGCGTGTTCCAGGTGGCCGGCGTGCGCATCGACCCGAAGCAGGAGGAGGGCGGCCCCGGCGGCGACTGGGTATTCCGCCAGCGCCAGATCGTGATTCGCGAAGGACGCATCGACTGGACCGACGCCCTGCGCGGCGCGGCGCCGCTGGCGCTGCAGGACGTCTCGCTGGTGCTGCAGAACCGCTGGACCACGCACCGCCTCGCGCTCAAGGCGACCCCGCCGGCCAGCCTGGCCCTGCCGCTGGACGTGCGCGCACGCTTCACCCATCCGCGCTTCGGCGGGCGCGCTTCCGACATCTCGCTGTGGCGCGGCGAGCTCTACGCCGACCTGCGCGAAGCCGACCTGGCGGCGTGGAAGCAATACCTCGACTATCCCTTCGAACTGAACCAGGGCAAGGGCTCGCTGCGCGCCTGGATCACGCTCGACCACGCGCGCCTGGCCGGCTTCACCGCCGACCTGGCGCTGGCCGGGGTCCACGCGCGCATGCAGCCCGGCCTGCCGCCGCTGGCGCTGGCGCGGGTCTCGGGACGCTTTTCGGCGCGCGAGGAACTCGCTCCCGGCGTCGAGGACGGCAAGCCGACCTTCGGCGCCAACGGCCATACGGTGGGTGTCAGCGACTTCAAGGTGGTCACCAGCGACGGCCGCGCGCTGCCGCCGGCCACCGTCAGCGAGACCTTCACCCCGGCGCGCGGCGGCAAGCCGCAGCGGGTCGCGGTCGAGGCGCGCCAGGTCGACCTGGCGGCGCTGGCCGAGCTGGCCGCGCAACTGCCGCTCTCGCCGCTGCAGCGCCAGCTGCTGGCCGACTTCGCGCCGCGCGGGCAACTGCTCGATTTTTCCGCTTCCTGGGACGGCAAGGTGCCGCAACTGGCCGGCTACCGCATCAAGGGCCGGGTCGCCGGCCTGAGCCTGCAGCCGCAGGCTGCACGTCCCGCCATCGCCGCCGCCCCGGGCGTGGCCGCGCAAGCAGCGCGGCCGGCCCTGCCGGGCGTGGACAACCTGTCGGGCAGCATCGACGCCAGCCAGGACGGCGGCAGCGTCAGCGTCGACTCGGAAAAGCTGGCGCTGCGCATGCCGGCCTGGTTCGCCGAGGACGCGATGCCGCTCGACCGCCTGGCGCTGCAGGCGCGCTGGCGTTACCAGCCGCGGGAACAATTGCTGGTCGAGGTAGACCGGCTCGGGTTCGCGCAGGGCAGCCTGCAGGGCGAGCTCTCCGGCAGCCACCTGCTGCCCCTGGGGCAGGGCCACGGGCCGGGCGTGGCCGATATCCGCGGCACCCTGGACGGCTTCCGGATCGCCGAGGTCGGGCGCTTCCTGCCGAACGTGACCCCGGAACACCTGCGCGACTGGCTGGCTGCGGCGCTGCAGGGCGGCACCCTGGACGACGTGCAGCTGCGCCTGCGCGGCGACCTGGCCGCGTTCCCGTTCCGGGCCGACAACGCGGCCCAGCGCGCGCGCGGCGAGTTCCGCGTCGCCGGCCGCCTGAACAACGCCGTGCTCGAATACGCGCCCGGCCACCGCACGCCTGAGAACAAGCCGCAGTGGCCGCTGGCCGAGGCCATCAACGGCAGCATCGTGTTCGACCGCGCGCGCATGGAGATCCACGGCGAGACCCTGCGCAGCATGGGCCTGGCCCTGTCGAACGTGCGCGCCGTCATCCCGAACCTCGGCTCGCACGATGCCCAGCTCGACATCGACGGCAGCGCCGCCGGGCCGCTGCAGGAATTCCTGCGGTATGTGTCCGCGAGCCCCGTGCCCGGCTGGATCGGCCACTTCACCGACGAGACGCGCGGCAGCGGCAACGCGCGGCTCGGCCTGAAACTGCGCATGCCGCTGGCGGACCTGACCCAGACCAAGGTCCAGGGCGCGCTGCAATTGCAGAACAACGACGTGTCGCTGTTCCCCGACCTGCCGCCGCTGCAGGCGGCGCTCGGCAAGGTCGAGTTCACCGAGCACGGCGTCAACCTGAACGGCGTCGGCGCCAGCTTCCTCGGCGGGCCGCTGGCGCTGTCGGGCGGCACCCAGCGTGACGGCTCGATCGCGATCCGCCTGGCCGGCACGCTCTCGGCCGAGGGCATGCGCCGCAGCGCGCCGGCGCCGGCGATGGCGCGCCTGGCCACGCGCATGTCCGGCAGCACCCGCTACGGCGGCGTCGTGGCGGTGCGCGACCATGCGCTGACCGTCACGCTCGACTCGAGCCTGGCCGGCCTCGGCCTGGAATTGCCGGCGCCGCTGAACAAGGCCCAGGACGCTGCGCTGCCGCTGCGCTTCGTGCTGACCGGCGCGCCGACGGTGGATGGCGTCGGCCGCGACGAACTGCGCCTCAGCCTGGGCAATGCGGTCGCCGCGCGCTACGTGCGCAGCCGCCAGCCGCAGGGACACTGGGTGGTCGAGCGCGGCGGCATCGGCGTGAACCTGCCGGCGCCCGAGCCGGACGACGGCATGATGATCAACGTCGACATGAAGTCGCTGAACGTCGACGCCTGGCTGGCGGTGGCGCGCACCATCGCCGGCGATGACGATCGTGATGAAAAAGGCGCTGCGGGCGCTGCCGGACCGGATTTTTCGCAGTACGTGGTGCCCACCACGATCGCCGCGCGCGCCGCCGAACTGTTCGTCGCCGACCGGCGCATGGTCGACGTCGTGGTCGGCGCCACCCACCGCGGCAGCAGCTGGCAGGCCAACCTGCAGTCGCGCCAGGCATCCGGCCACGTCGGCTGGAGCGAGCAGCCGGGGCAGGGCGTGGGCAAGGTCACGGCGCGCCTGGCCTCGCTCGTCATCCCGGAATCGTCGGCGGCCGAGGTCAAGGACCTGCTGGAATCGAACCGCGGCGCGGCCAGCATTCCGGCGCTCGACATCGTGGCCGAGCGTTTCGAATTGTTCAACAAACAGTTCGGCCGCCTCGACCTGCAGGCGAGCAATGTGCAGGCCCTGGCCGGCAAGGAATGGCGCATCGACCGCCTGAGCCTGTCCAATCCCGACGGCCAGCTGCGCGCCACCGGGCGCTGGCTGACCAAGGACGGCAAGAGCAACACCAGCATGAACTTCAACCTCGACATCCTCGATGCCGGCCGCCTGCTCGACCGCCTGGGCTTCCCCGAGACCCTGCGCCGCGGCAAGGGCAAGCTGTCGGGCGACCTGTCCTGGAGCGGCCTGCCGTACGCGCTCGACATTCCTTCGCTGTCGGGCCAGATCGAACTGAACGTCGGCGGCGGCCAGTTCCTGAAGCAGGACCCGGGCGCGGCCAAGCTGCTCGGCGTGCTGAGCCTGCAGGCCCTGCCGCGCCTCCTGAAGCTCGACTTCCACGATGTGTTCTCCGAGGGCCTGGCCTTCGATGGCATCACGGCCAATGCGATGATCGCGCGCGGCGTGGTCAAGACCGACAACCTCAAGATGCACGGGGTGGCGGCCACGGTGCTGATGGACGGCACGGCCGACATCGCCAACGAATCGACCAACCTGCACGTGGTGGTGATCCCGGAATTCAATCTCGGCACCGGGCCGCTGGTGTACGGCCTGGCGGTCAATCCGGTGATCGGCATCGGCTCCTATCTCGCGCAGCTGTTCCTGCGCGCGCCGGTGATGAAGGCGCTGACCTACCAGATGCAGATCACGGGACCCTGGAAGTCCCCGACCATCACCAAGCTCGACAATCCGCCGGACACGCCGCCGGCAGCCAAAGCGAAAAAGGAGTGACATGACCAGCGTCGCCGCAGTCCAGATGGTGTCCACGCCCGACGTGGCGCACAACATTGCCACCGCCCGCCGCCTGGTGGGCGAAGCCGCCGCCGCCGGCGCCACCCTCGTGACCCTGCCCGAGTACTGGCCGATCATGGGCATGAGCGACGTCGACAAGGTCGCGCACGCCGAGCAGCCCGGCAGCGGCATTATCCAGGACGCCATGGCCGCGCTGGCGCGCGAACACGGCATCTGGCTGATCGGCGGCACCCTGCCGCTGGTGTCCGCGGACGCCGGCAAGGTCCTGAACACCACGCTGGTGTACGACCCGCAAGGCAGGAACGTCAGCCGCTACGACAAGATCCACCTGTTCGGTTTCACCAAGGGCAGCGAGTCCTACGACGAGGCGCGCACCATCGTGCCGGGCCAGGCGGTGGGCAGCTTCGAAGCGCCGTTCGGGCGCGTCGGCCTGTCGGTCTGCTACGACCTGCGTTTCCCCGAGCTGTACCGGGCGATGGGCGAGTGCGCGCTGATCGTGGTGCCGGCCGCCTTTACCCACACCACCGGCAGCGCGCACTGGGAAGTGCTGCTGCGCGCCCGCGCCATCGAGAACCAGTGCTACGTGCTGGCCTCGGCCCAGGGCGGCACCCACCAGAACGGACGCCGCACCTTCGGCCACAGCATGCTGGTCGACCCCTGGGGCGAGGTGAAAGCGGTGCTGCGCGAAGGCGAGGGCGTGGTCACGGGCGAACTCGACCCGGCTTTCCTGGCCGGGGTGCGCGAGAGCTTGCCGGCATTGCGCCACCGCAAGCTCTAAAAGGCTTTCCCGGCAGCACGACCGCTGCCGGTGTCGCTTTCCGCCGTGGGGTTTGCACCGTGGCTGACGCGCCGATGCGATCCGGGCGGATATGGCACAATGCCCCAATCCATACGAGAAACAGACGCAAAATGACTCCATTCGAACCGAACCTTTCCTCCCTGGCCGTCGCGCGCGACGTGCTGCTGACGCCTTTCGGCCTGGACGAAGGCAAGCTGCTGCGCACGCTGGGAACGATGTTCACGCACAAGGTCGACTACGCCGACCTGTATTTCCAGTTCACCAAGAGCGAAGGCTGGAGCCTGGAAGAGGGCATCGTCAAGACCGGCAGCTTCTCGATCGACCAGGGCGTGGGCGTACGCGCCATTTCCGGCGAGAAGACGGCCTTCGCTTATTCCGACGAGATTTCCGAGAGCGCGCTGCTGGATGCGGCGGCCGCCACGCGCACCATCGCCCGCGCCGGCGCCGGCCGCGTGAAGGTGGCGACCAGCGCCCAGCCGACCGGCGGCCGCTCGCTCTACCTGCCGAACGACCCGCTGGCCTCGCTCGACGCCACCGCCAAGGTGCGCCTGCTCGAGCGCGTCGAGAAGATGGCGCGCGCGAAGGACCCGCGCGTGGTGCAGGTGATGGCGGGCCTGGCCGGCGAATACGACGTGGTGCTGGTGGTCCGCAGCGACGGCGTGCTGGCGGCCGACATCCGTCCGCTGGTGCGCGTGTCGGTGACCGTCATCGCCGAGCAGAACGGCCGGCGCGAGATCGGTTCCTCGGGCGGCGGCGGCCGCTTCGACTACGGCTACTTCGACGACGCCATCCTCGAGCGCTACGCCGACGACGCGGTCAAGGCGGCGCTGGTCAACCTGGAGGCGCGTCCGGCGCCGGCGGGCCCGATGACCATCGTGCTCGGCCCGGGCTGGCCCGGCGTCCTGCTGCACGAGGCGGTCGGCCATGGCCTGGAGGGCGACTTCAACCGCAAGGGCTCGTCGGCCTATGCCGGCCGGATCGGCGAACGCGTCGCCGCCAAGGGCGTGACCGTGGTCGACGACGGCACCCTGAAGGACCGCCGCGGCTCGCTCAACATGGACGACGAGGGCAACCCGACCCAGTGCACCACGCTGATCGAGGACGGCATCCTGAAAGGCTACATCCAGGACACCATGAACGCGCGCCTGATGAAGATGCCCGTCACCGGCAACGCGCGCCGCGAGTCCTTCGCCCACCTGCCGATGCCGCGCATGACCAATACCTACATGCTGGCCGGCGACAAGGACCCGGCCGAGATCCTGGCTTCGGTCAAGAACGGCCTGTACGCGGCCAACTTCGGCGGCGGCCAGGTCGACATCACCAACGGCAAGTTCGTGTTCTCGGCCAGCGAAGCCTACATGATCGAGGACGGCAAGATCACCTACCCGGTGAAGGGCGCGACCTTGATCGGCAACGGGCCGGACGTGATGAACCGCATCTCGATGATCGGCAACGACATGAGCCTGGACTCGGGCGTGGGCGTATGCGGCAAGGAAGGCCAGAGCGTGCCGGTGGGCGTCGGCCAGCCGACGCTGCGCATCGACGGCGTGACGGTGGGCGGAACGGCCTGATCGTCCGCTTCGCTTCGTTCGTGAAAATGCCCGGTTCGCGCCGGGCATTTTTTATTGTTGAACGCACGGTAGAACAGTAGGGTGGGCACGCCGTGCCCACGCGAACGTTCGAATGCCGACGGTGCTCGTCCTGACGCGCAAGACGCAGTCGCGCGGCGGATCCGACAGCGTGTTGTTGGCGTCGCAGCCATGGTGAAGTCTCGGAGCGACGACGCCAGGCTGCAGACTGCGGACGAGCACGTAACGCGTGGGCACGGAGTGCCCACCCTAATGTGATGGACTCCACCCTCCTGATATCGGCATCATTGTGCCAAGCGTGCCAGATTGGACTGGCAAGCTAAAACAAGAGGGGGAGTCACCATGAATGCTAGCGCAAAAGTGGTTGGTTTGGATATTGCGAAGGACGTGTTCTTCGCGGTCGGGCTCGATGGACACGGCAAGCGGGTGTTCAAGCGTAAGCTTTCTCGAGACCAGGTGCTTGCGCAGTTCGCGCAGATGGCCCCGGCGATGATTGGTATCGAAGCCTGCGCAGGTTCGCATTACTGGGCACGCAAGCTCGTGGAAATGGGGCACGACGCCAAACTGATTGCGGCCCAACACGTCAGGGCATATGTCACTGGTAACAAAAACGACATGAACGACGCTGCTGCAATTGCCGAGGCACGCTCGCGCGGTTCGACCAAGTATGTGCCGATCAATACGGCTGCACAGCAAGATTTACAGATGCTGCACCGCGCTCGCAGCGCCCTGATGACAGAACGGGTGGCGATGATCAACAGGATCCGGGCATTTGCCGGCGAATATGGCCGGGTATTTCCCAAGCGCGTGGAAAGATTGCGCGACGGACTGAAAGCATGGCTGAACGATCCGGACAATGGTTTGTCTGGTATGGCCCTGGAGACATTCCGGGAGCTCAAGGCCCAGCTGGACGACAAGGACGAGAGGATTCAGGCGTACGACCGACGTTTGAATCAGGCAGCCAGGTCGGAACTGGCGAAGAAACTGATGGAAGTGCCGGGTGTAGGGCCGTTGACGGCAACGGCAGTGCAGGCAACGATCGCCGATCCGCACCACTACAAGAGCGCGCGAGACTTTGCAGCGAATTTAGGCCTCGTGCCACGCGAGCATAGCAGTGGAGGCAAGCAGCGCTTGTATGGCATTACCTGCAGGGGCGACAGCTACCTGCGCACCCTGCTCATACACGGAGCGCGCAGTGCGCTGAGAACAGCAAGCGGCAAGCCCGACAAGCTGCTGCAATGGGCAACAAGGCTGGCAGAACGGCGCAGTTTCAACGTTGCCGCGACTGCGCTGGCCAACAAGATGGCCAGGGTGATCTGGGCGCTGATCGCGCACGGACGTCCTTATGTTCCGGCCTGGTCGAAAGACACGCCCAGGCCGGCCTGAAAAGACTGTCGAGTAACTCAGCAACAACAAGGAGCAATCGCCAAGTTTGCGACGAGAAGAACGAATGATGCCAACAGGTCGAACCGGCGTCGGGTGAATCCGTAAACTGTAGTGGCCATCAAGGCCGTCACCCTATGAGGATCCTGACGCGCGTATCACATCAGGGCCAGAGCACTGGAAACGCTCAACATACAGGCCGAATAGATACAAGCAAACTCTTCCTAACGGCAAAAATTCAATCTTCTTCTTGCAAATCGGGTGGAGTCCATAGATACGGTTTTACGCACCGTCAGAACCTGTACGTCAGCCGCATGTACGGCGTGATCCCCAGCGGATCGGTATAGCGCGGATCGTAGCCCAGCTGGAAGTTGGTGACCTGGTTGGTGAACGGCGGCTCCTCGTCGAACAGGTTCTTGATCCCGGCCGTCAGCTCGAAGTGCTTGTCCCCGGTATAGGTGGCCGAGATCGACCAGGTCGAGTAATGGCTGACGTTGTTGAAGAATTCCGGCGCCACCGACGTGTTCTGGTCCTCGTAGTGCGAGGAGTAGCGGTTCGACAGGTTGAAGGTGTAGTCGCCGCGTACCAGGGTCATCAGGAGGTTGTGGCGCCAGCGGAATACCGGCGTGGCGTCGGCGTAACGTCCGGCATTCTCGGTGTAGGGGCCGCCGCGCTCGTTCTGGTAATCGTATTTGTTGACGTAGGTGCCGTCAAGGCTGATGCTGAAGTTGCCGATCGGGCTGCGCGGCAGCCGGTAGAGCAGCGCCAGGTCGACGCCGCGCGTCTTCACCTGGCCCAGGTTGCTGGTGATGTCGAGCACGTAGTTCAGGCGCGTGCCGCTCGGGTCGTAGACGAACAGGTTCTGGTATTTCGGGAAGTTGCCGAAGATGGTCTGCTCGGCCAGCGCGTTGATCTGGTCCTTCAGGCGGATGTCCCAGTAGTCGGCCGACACCGTCAGCCGGGGGAGGGGCTCGAACACGACGCCGACGCTCCAGGTGCGCGAGCGTTCCGGGCTGAGGTCCGGATTGCCGCCCTGGCGGATGTTCTGCTGCTGGCCGCAGACGACGTTCGGATTCGCGCCCGGCACCGGCGTCCCGCCCGGGCACAGCAGCGGATCGTCGTGGGTGTCGGAGGTGTTGGTGGTCGACTGCGGTCCGTACAGGTCGTACAGGGTCGGCGCGCGGAAGCCCCGGTTGTAGGAGGCGCGCAGCAGCAGCTCGCGCGTCGGCTCGTAGCGCAGCGAGACCTTCGGGGTGAAGCTGTCGCCGACGTCGGTGTAATGGTCGTAGCGGCTGGCGATGTTCAATTCGAGGTTCTTGATCACCGGGACGTTCAGCTCGGCGAACAGGGCGGAAATGCTGCGCTGGCCCTTGGCATCCTGGGCGTCGGCATAGCCCGAGCTGGAGGCCTGGCCGGCCAGGGCACGGTCGACGAAGTACTTGGCGCGGTCGCGCCGGAATTCGGCGCCGATCGCGAAGCCGAGCGGGCCGCCGGGCAGGGTCGTCAGCTCGCGGCTGGCGCGTGCGTCGACGGCGGTGCTGTTGATGCGGGCGTGGACGTATTCGCCCAGCAGCAGCGAGTTGTTCAGGAAATCGGCGCCGGCCGGGCTCTGCGGCCCGAAGGGATTCAGGATGCCGGCACCTATGCCGTCGATGATGCGCTGGTCGATCAGGTAGCCGCCGCGGAAGACGCTGCGCGCGCGGCCCTGGGCATGCGAGATCGCCGCGTTGTAGTCCCAGCCGGCGATGGTGCCCTCGAGGCTGGCCAGCAGGCGCACGGTGGAGCTGCTGTCGTAGTTTTCGCGCGGGCCGCTTTCGGCCGGCCGCCAGCTGATGTCGAGGTTTTCGCCGCTGAGGCCGGGGAAGGCGGGCACGGTGCCGTTGCCGGGGTAATACGGGCTGGCGGCGGTCATGATGATGCCGATGTTCGACATCGGCGGCGGCGCCACGCGCGATTCGTTGGTGCTGCGGCCCCAGACGACTTCCAGGCTGCCCAGGTGGTCGGGCGTGAACTGGCGGTTG
Source organism: Massilia haematophila (assembly GCF_042647645.1). NCBI lineage: Bacteria > Pseudomonadati > Pseudomonadota > Betaproteobacteria > Burkholderiales > Oxalobacteraceae > Massilia > Massilia haematophila. Next base: position 5,451,556 of record NZ_JBHRVV010000001.1, read on the forward strand.
ATCTTGCCCATCGCGCTGTACTGGCGCGTCTTCGGGATGTTGTCGACATACTGGGTGTAGTCGAATTCGCAGACCGGGTCGTCGACCGCGGGCGCCGTGTCGGGCGGGCGGCAGCCGGTCGCGTAATAGGGGTTGCCGGCGATTCCCAGGTCGGAGAAAAAGTTGGCAGGGAAGGTGGTGCGGCTCACTTCGTTCATGCCGCGCTCGGGCCGCACGCCGGTGCGCGAGAACTCGCGGTCGATGGCGCGCAGGGCGCTTTGCTGGTGGTAGTCGAGCACGCCGAACATGCTGATCCCGTCGCGCGCAAGGTCGCCCCAGCCGCCCAGGAGGTTGATGCGCTGCTCGCTGCCGCTTCCCTTGCGCCAGGGCTCGTAGTCTTCGACGGTCAGTTCGGTGCCCTGGACCGAGCGCTTGGTGATGAAGTTGATCACGCCGCCGATGGCGTCGCTGCCGTAGACGGCGGAGGCGCCGTCGCGCAGCACCTCGACCCGTTCGAGCGCGGCCACCGGAATGATGTTCAGGTCGACCGTGTCGGCAAAATAGGGGTGGTTCGCCAGGCGCCGGCCATTGAGCAGCACCAGGGTCTTGTCGCCGCCCAGGCCACGCAGGTCGGCCACCGCGCGCCCGCCGGTGCCCGAGCCGACCGCCGAGGAACCGACCGTCGAGGTCTGGTTCATCGGGATGGTGTTGAGCACTTCCTGTACCGTGGTCAGGCCCTGCTTGGCGAAGTCGGCGGCGCGGATCGTGGTGATCGGCAGCGCGCTTTCGGTGGCGATGCGCCGGATCGAGGAACCGGTCACTTCGACGCGCTGGATCGGCGGCGCGGGCGATTGTCCGGCGGGCTGCGTTTCCTGTGCGGAGGATTCGAGGGGACGCTGGGCCTCCTGCGCATTGGCGGGCAAGCTGGCCAGCAGGCTGAAAACAGCGCTAGAAGCAGCGCTAAAAACCGCGCTAAAAACCGCGCTCAGGCCGGCGGCGCCGAACAGTTGGCGCAGCGAGCGGGACAAGATGGTTTCGTGCATGGTTCGGCTCTCGGATGGGTTATTTGTTCCCCGCTACGCCGCTTGCTTCTATCCGATAAACATTTGTTTATTAGAATTAACAAATGTGCGGCGAGGTGCTGGGATCGAGTCTTGCATCGGGCTGCCGCATGCGAGTGATTTCAATCAAACGAGCTGTGGCACGTGGTCCGCACGCCACAGCTCGGTGTCGCGCGCGGTTTTGCGGCGACGACGAACCCGGCAGCCCGCGCGGACGCGGCTGCCGGGTCGGGCAGGCAGGGAGGACGCGGCCAGCCGTATTCGCCTGCGTTCCGGCCGCGTCACCTTCACGCTCAGAACGTGTAGCGCGCACCCAGCGACAGGGTGCGTCCCACCGCGCCGGCGTAGTCGAGCGGGTTGTAGGCCTGGGCGCCATAGGTCAGCGGGTCGAGCGGCGCGATCTTGTCGAACAGGTTCTCGACGGTGCCGAACACTTCCCAGGCCGGCTGCGGCTTCCAGCGCACCACCAGGTCGAAGGTGGTGAACGAGGCCAGCTCGCAGTTGCGCGGCGCCGGGCGGCCGTCGGCGTACACGCTGGCACAGCCGTCCGGATCGCCCTTGAACAGGACGTTGTCGATCGGCCCGCGGTAGTTGGCGTTGAGCGACACGCGCCAGTCGCCGCGGTCCCAGGCCGCGCGCAGGTTGGCGCGGTAGTCCGGGGTGCCGACGCAGTTGGTGACGTCGCAGTTGCCGTGGGTGCCGGCGAAGTCGCGCTCGCTGCCGTCCTGCTCCCGGCGGACCCATTCGTCGATGTAGGTCAGCTTGCCGTCGAACAGCAAATTGCCCCAGCCGCCGGGCAGGCGCAGGGTATAGCGGGCGTCGAGGTCGATGCCGCGCACGTCGGTCTGGGCCGAGTTGACGTAGCTGGCCAGCACCGCGGTGATCGCGCCCGGGTCGCCGGCAACGCCCGGCTCGGCGGTCGACGGGTCGCGTGCGACGCTTCCGTTGGCGATCGCGACGTCGGTCAACTCCTGGTTGATCTCGTTCTTGCGCTTGATCTTCCAGAAGTCGATCGAGACGCTGGCGCGCGGCAGCGGATCCCAGATCAGGCCGATGTTGTAGCTTTTCGAACGCTCGGGTTGGAGATCGGGATTGGGCGAGGTGATCACGGCGATGTTCCCCGCGCTGCAGGCGGCCTGCACGCCCAGGCCACAGCGCAGCGGGTCCGCGGCGGTCGAGAAGGCGGCCAGCCCGCCGACGCCGTTCTCGGCCGCGCTCGGGGCCCGGAAGCCGCGCGCGAAGGTGCCGCGCAGGGCGAACTGCTTCGACGGCGTCCACTTCAGCCCGGCTTTTGGCGCCCAGTTGTCGCCGACGTCGGTGTAGTCGTCGTAGCGCAAGGCGGCGGTCAGCTCGAGCTCGGGCAGCACCGGGGCCAGCGCCTCGGCATAGATCCCGAACACGTTGCGCGCGCCGCTGTAGGCCGAGTAGCCCAGGCCGATGACGTTGCCGCGCTCGGTGCCGGTGGTCGGCTCCAGCTCGGTTTCCTCGCGCCGCCATTCGAGCCCGGTCGCGAACCCGATCGGACCGCCGGCCAGTGCGCCGAATTCGCGCGTGGCCTTGAAGTCGCCCTGGATGATCTTGGTCCTGGCGTGGCTGTTGATCTTGGGCGAGAGCGCCGCGTAGACGGCCGGGTCGTTCAGGCCGGCGCTCTCGGCGATGCGCCAGAACGACCCTGGAGGCAGGGCCGCGTAGGCCGGGCTGGTGGCCAGCGCCGAAGCGACGTTGACGGCATCGTCGGGGTCGAGCAGGGCAAAGGCGACGTCGCGCTGCAGGAAGCCGCTGCGGTCGTTCTTCACGGTGCTGCGCGAGAACAGCAGCGAGGTGTCGTAGTCCCAGTCGAAGACCGTGCCCTTGGCGCCGGCCAGCAGGCGCGTGAAGAAGCCGTCGATGTCCGATTCGCGCGGGCCGACGTCGCCGGCCAGGTAGCGCAGGCGCGCCGCGGTGCCGAAATACGGGTTGTCCGGGTGGCCGGCGCCGAGCTGCACGGCGGCATTGCTGACCGGCCCGCCCGGATAGCCGACGTTGGCGTTCACGGTCGAGGGCGTGCTCGAGGACTTGGTCTTGCTGCTGTACAGGTTGAGTTCGCCGTAGGCTTCGATCTCCGGGGTGAAGCGGTAGGTGCCGCGCCCGAAGATGCTGTAGTTCTCCTGTTGCGGCTGGATCTGGTTGTACGCCAGGGGCGCGTCGATCAGGCAGCCGCCGCCCGGGTCGCCCTGCGGGTGGTTGGTGAAGTTCGAGCACGCCGCACCGGGGAACAACCGGGTGAAGCCGGTGGTGGCGGCGTCGAGGTTGCCGCGGTTGTGGTAGTTGTTGGTGAGCGGATTGCGCACGTTGCCGTTGATTGCGCTGCCCGATGCGTTGGCGCCGGGGATGGCGCCGGTACCGCCCAGGTTTTCCTGGGCCGAATAGCCCCAGGGGCGCAGGTCGATGCGGCCGATGTGCTCGCGGCTGGCGCGCTCGCGCAGCGGCAGGTCGTTCAGGCGCTTGAACTCGAAGTTCAGCAGCATGTTGTAGCCGTCCTTCTCGGGGTCGCCGACGCCGTGGGTGACGGCGAAGTTCTGTTCCTCGCCGTCCCATTTCTCGGTGATGCCGAGCAGGCCGCGCACGGTGGTGCCGGTGAAGCTGCGGCGCAGGATGATGTTGACCACGCCGGCGATCGCGTCCGAACCGTAGATGGCCGAGGCGCCGTCCTTCAGGATCTCGATGCGGTCGACGGCGTCGGTGGGAATCACGTTCAGGTCGGTGAACACCTTCTGGCCGTCGTCGGCCAGCCCGTAGGGCGCCATGCGCCGGCCGTTGAGCAGCACCAGGGTCGAGGCTGTGCCCAGGCCGCGCAGCGAGATGCCGGCGGCGCCGGCGGCGAAGCCGTTGCCGAAGTTGGTCGGCACCGAGCCCTGGTTGTCCACCGCCAGGGTCTGCAGCAGCTCGGAAACGGTGCTCTTGCCGGAGCGCTCGATGTCGGCCCGGTTCACGGTGATCACCGACGAGGCCGTTTCGGCTTCGGCGCGGCGGATGTTACTGCCGGTGACTTCGACGCGGGCGATCGGCCGCTGCGCCGCTTCCTGCGCCTGGGCGGCGGGCAGCGCGAGCAGGACCAGGCCGACCGCGCCGCCGCCGGCGAACAGGCGGCGCACCGATCGGGATATCAGGGTTTCTGTCATGACGGGACTCCAATGGTCGTGTGGGAATCCCGGTCCGTCGAGTCCGCTTGTCTCGCTTCAGGAAATCGATGAACGGCGTTCGATCCGCCATAAAGACAAACCCAAAGACAACCCAGAGACAAACCCAGCCGGACCAGGGCTTGTCTTAACTTTTGCATCGTTGACAATGACCTGTCTGATATCTCTCAAACGTCATCCTTACGCTGGCGCCGCTGTCAGCTTGTCGCAACCGCTTGCCAAGCAACCCGTGTTTACGCTGCGGACAAAAGGCTTGCCAATGTTCACGAGTTGGCGTTATAGTCGTTTGGACCATTTTTCGGATCCCGTCCATGCGCAACGTCGCTTTCTTTACCCGCTGGTTTTATTTTGGCCATTCCAGCCTACAGGCGGTGGAGTAGCGGCGGGTCACGCACAGCAGACCGGACCGAACGAACCAGAAACCGCCAGCGATGGCGGTTTTTTTTTATTTCCAGACCAGACAACGGAGTACAGCATGCCTCGCACCGACGACCTACGCATCCGCGAAATGAAGGAACTCACGCCGCCCTCGCACCTGATCCGCGAGTTTCCGGTGACGCCGGCGGCGGAACAGACCGCAGCCGGGGCACGCGTGGCGCTGCACCGCATCCTGCACGGCCAGGACGACCGCCTGCTGGTGGTGATCGGGCCGTGCTCGATCCACGACCCGAAGGCCGCGCTCGAGTACGCGCGCCGCCTGGTCGAACAGCGCCGGCGTTTCATCGGCGACCTCGAGATCGTGATGCGCGTCTATTTCGAGAAGCCGCGCACCACCGTGGGCTGGAAGGGCATGATCAACGACCCTTACATGGACAACAGCTTCCGCATCAACGACGGCCTGCGCATGGCGCGCGAGCTGCTGCGCGACGTCAACGAGATGGGCCTGCCCGCCGGCACCGAGTTCCTCGACGTGATCAGTCCGCAGTACATCGCCGACCTGATCAGCTGGGGCGCGATCGGCGCGCGGACCACCGAATCGCAGGTGCACCGCGAGCTCGCTTCCGGCCTGTCCTGCCCGGTCGGCTTCAAGAACGGCACCGACGGCAACATCAAGATCGCGGTGGAGGCGATCCGCGCGGCATCGACGCCGCACCACTTCCTGTCGGTGACCAAGGGCGGGCACTCGGCGATCGTCTCGACCTCGGGCAACGAGGATTGCCACATCATCCTGCGCGGCGGCAAGACGCCGAACTACGACGTCGCCAGCGTCGAGGAAGCCTGCCGCCAGATCGGCGCGCTGGGCCTGGCCGCGCGCCTGATGATCGACGCCTCGCACGCGAACAGCTCGAAGAAGCCGGAGAACCAGGTGCCGGTGTGCGCCGACATCGCGGCGCAGATCGCGGGCGGCGACGAGCGCATCGTCGGCGTGATGATCGAATCGCACCTGGTGGGCGGGCGCCAGGACCTGGTGCCGGGCAAGGAGCTGACCTACGGGCAGTCGGTGACCGACGGCTGCATCGACTGGGACACCAGCGTGCAGGTGCTCGAGGGGCTGGCCGCGGCGGTGCGCCAGCGCCGGCTGCGCGAGGATTCGTAATCGCTGATCGAGGCGGTGGCGGGCTATTGTAGGGTGGGCACTTGTGCCCACGCGGTCTCATCGCCTGATCGCATGCGGCTTCAATGATAACGGGACCAGGCCTACCGGGAGGCTGTTCGATACATTACCGCCCAACCGCGTGGGCTCGAGAGCCCACCCTACGAAAAGCTGTTCGACACGCTAACGTTTAACCGCGTGGACACAGGTGTCCACCCTACGAAACCCATCCCGCGGTTATCGCCGGCCCAAATAAGTTCATGGCCGGCCCACGCCGATTTGCGCTATCGTTAGCGTTTTTCATACGGCTGGGCACAGGAAGTCTCGATGGCAGCTTACATACTCCGGCGGCTGTGGCAGATGCTGCCGACGATGGCGGGCGTGATCGTGCTCGTGTTCGTGCTGTTCAACTGGGTCGGCGGCGATCCGGCCTACCTCCTCGCGGGCAAGATGGCCGACGAGGCGGCGATCGCCAACATCCGCGCCCAGCTCGGGATCGACCAGCCGGTCTGGGTCCAGCTCGGCATCTTCCTGAAGCAGATCCTTACCTTCGACTTCGGCAACGCCTGGAGCACGGGCGAGCCGGTCAGCCACATCATCGCCAGCCGCCTCGGGCCTTCGCTCACCGTACTGGTGCCATTGACCGTGCTCGAAACCTTCTTCGGCATCGCGCTGGCGCTGGCCATCGCGTTCGTGCGCGGCTCGCTGACGGACCGCGCCGTGATGGTGGCCTGCACGGTCGGCATGTCGATCTCGATCCTGGTCTACATCTCGGTGTTCCAGTACTTCTTCGCCTACAAGCTGGGCCTGTTCCCGGTGCAGGGCTGGGGCGCAAGCCTGGGCGAGAACCTGCTGCATTACGCGCTGCTGCCGATCATCATCGGGCTGGCGGTGTCGATCGCGCCGACCCTGCGCCTGTACCGCAGTTTCGTGCTCGACGAGGCGAACCAGGACTACGTGCGCACCGCGCGCGCGAAAGGATTGACGGAACGCCGCATCGTCTGGGTCCACGTGCTGAGGAATGCCGCGATCCCGATCATCACCCACGTGATGGCGAACCTGCCGGCCCTCCTGATCGGCGCCTTCCTGCTCGAGCGCTTCTTCGGCATCCCCGGCATCGGGCGCGAAGTGATCCTGGCCGTGGAGCGCAGCGATTTCCCGGTCATCAAGGCCATCACCGTGTACGTCGCCGCCGCGACCATGGTGTTCAACCTGCTGGCCGACCTGCTGTACCAGGCGGTCGATCCGCGCGTGCAATTAAAGTAAATAGCGTGAAGTGAAGAGCGTGAAATGACGACGATGCCGAACGATGCGGTCTCTCCCGGCCTGTGGGCGCTCGCCTGGCGCCGCCTGCGCGCCGACCGGGTCGCGATGGCGGCCCTGGCCGTGGTCGGCCTGTTCCTGCTGATGCTGGTGCTGTCTTCCACCGGCCTGCTGGCCGCCGACTGGGAAGAGGAGGTGGCCGTCAACTACGCGCCGCCGACCTTCGTCGGCGCGGACCCCGCCAGCGCGGCGCTGGCGAAGCCGCAGCGCCCGGCGCCGCCGAACGCCTTCGATCCGCTGGCCGAGGAACTCGAAGCGCTCAAGCGCGACGTGGCGCGCAGCCATCCGCCGGTCGAGAAGGCGCTGACGCTCCCCTTCGGGGCCGACAAGTGGGGCCACGATATCCTGAAGAAGACCATCAAGGGCGGCGAGACCTCGATCGTGGTCGGCCTGGTCGCGGCCTTCGTCGCGGTGGCGCTCGGCACCCTGTTCGGCGCGCTGTCCGGCTTCTACGGCGGTTTCATCGACGACCTGTTCAACTGGTTCTACAGCGTGTTCACCTCGATTCCCTCGATCCTGATGATCCTGGCCGTGGCTGCCGTGCTGCAGCAGAAGGGCGTGACGACCATCGTGCTGATCCTGGGCCTGACCGGCTGGACCGGGCCGTATCGCCTGATCCGCGCCGAGTACATCAAGCACAAGGCGCGCGAATACGTGATGGCGGCCGACGCCATCGGCGCCTCGAACTGGCGCAAGATGTTCTCGCACATCTTCCCCAACGTCTCGCACGTGGCGCTGGTGCAGGTCTCGATCCTGGTGGTTGGCTTCATCAAGGCCGAGGTCATTCTCTCCTTCCTCGGCTTCGGGGTGCCGGTCGGCACCGTGTCCTGGGGCAGCATGCTGAACGAGGCGCAGAACGAACTCATCCTCGGCAAATGGTGGCAGCTGGCTGCCGCGGCCGGGGCGATGGCGCTGCTGGTGACGGCATTCTCGCTGTTCACCGACGCGCTGCGCGATGCGCTCGACCCGAAGTTGAAATGAGTTGAAATGAGGCGGCCATGACGAACGACGACAACCTGCTGCTGCAGGTGCGCGACCTGCGCATTTCCTTCCGGGTCGACAAGAAGAACACGGTCGAGGCGATCAAGGGGATTTCCTTCGACGTGCCGCGCGACGCCACCGTGGCCCTGGTGGGCGAATCGGGCAGCGGCAAGTCGGTCAGCTCGCTCGCCGTGATGGGGCTGCTGCCGCCGGACACCACCATCGTGCACGAGGGCGCCAGCGTGCGCTTCGACGGCCGCGAGTTGTTTGCGCTGCCGCTGGCCGAGCGCCGCCGCCTGTGCGGCAAGGACATCGCGATGATCTTCCAGGAGCCGATGTCCTCGCTTAACCCGGTGTTCACGGTCGGCTTCCAGATCGGCGAAGTCCTGCGCCTGCACATGGGCATGAACAAAAAGCAGGCGCGCGCCCGCACGCTCGAACTGCTGGCCGAAGTCGGCATTCCCGATCCGGCGGCGAAGATCGATGCCTACCCGAGCCAGATGTCGGGCGGCCAGCAGCAGCGCGTGATGATCGCGATGGCGATCGCCTGCGAACCGAAGCTCCTGATCGCCGACGAACCGACCACGGCGCTCGACGTGACGATCCAAAAAGCAATCATCGAACTGATCGCGCGGCTGCAGAAAAAGCACCGGATGGCGGTGCTGTTCATCACCCACGACCTGGGCCTGGTCGGGGAGATCGCAGACCGCGTGATCGTGATGCGCCACGGCGTGGTGCGCGAGGAGGGCACGGCGGCCCAGGTGTTCGGCGCGCCGCGCGACCTGTACACGCGCGCGCTGCTGCACTGCCGCCCGAAGCTCGACGAGCGCCCGGTGCGCCTGCCGGTGATCGACGACTTCATGCGCGGGGAGGGCGCGCCTGCGATCGCGCTGCCGCAGCGCACGCGGGGTTATGCGCCGGATGACGAAAACGTGCTGGTCGTGAAGAACCTGCGCAAGAGCTTCTGGCTGCGCGAGGGATTGTTCGGCAAGCGCGAGTTCCGCGCAGTGAAGGATGTCTCGTTCACTCTCCCGCGCGGCAAGACCCTGGGCGTGGTCGGGGAATCGGGCTCGGGCAAGACCACGGTCGGCCTGACCCTGCTGCGGCTGCACCGCGCCAGCGGCGGCAGCGCCCTGTTCGAGGGCCGGGACCTGGTCGCGATGTCGGACCGCGAGTACCAGGCCTACAAGCGCCGCATCCAGATCATTTTCCAGAACCCCTACGCTTCCCTGAACCCGCGTTTCACGGTCGGCCAGATCCTGCTGGAACCGATGCGCATCCACGGCATCGGCGCCACCGACCACGAGCGCACCAGGATGGTGCAGGCGTTGCTGGGACGCGTCGGGCTGCCGGAGGCTGCCTATCACCGCTATCCGCACGAATTTTCCGGCGGCCAGCGCCAGCGCATCGCGATCGCGCGCTGCCTGACGATGAAGCCGGAAATTTTGGTGTGCGACGAATCGGTCTCGGCGCTCGACGTCTCGGTCCAGGCCCAGGTCCTGAACCTGCTGCAGGACCTGCAGGACGAGTACCGGATGAGCTACATCTTCATCTCGCACGACCTGGCGGTGGTGCGCTACATCGCCGACCAGGTGATGGTGATGCACCAAGGCAGCGTGGTCGAGATGGGCGACTCGGATGCACTCTACCGGAATCCCCAGCACGACTATACGAAGACGCTGTTAGCGGCGATCCCGCGGGGCTTGACTGTTGCGTAAACCCGGCACCTGCCAGCCGGGAAGGGCGATTTCCGCTACCATGTCGGGATGTCCCAGCTCTCGCTCCTGATCCAGAATTACGGCGTCCTGCTCGTCTTCGGCACGGTGCTGCTGGAGCAGTTCGGGCTGCCGATTCCCGCCTTCCCGGTGCTGGTGGTGGCGGGTGCGATGGCGATGGACGGCGGCGCCAGCTGGCAACTCTGCCTGCTGGCCGTGCTGCTGGCCTGCCTGGTCTGCGATTATTTCTGGTTCCGCGCCGGCCGCTACTACGGCAAGCGCGTGCTGCGCCTCCTGTGCCGCATCTCGCTGTCGCCGGACTCCTGCGTCAACCAGACCGAGGACCGCTTCCGCCGCTATGGGCCGAAGTCGCTGCTGGTGTCGAAGTTCATCCCCGGTTTCAACGCCATCGCCGCGCCGATGTCCGGCGCGCTCGGCACCAACACCTCCCAGTTCCTCGGCTTTGCCTCCACCGGCGCGCTGCTCTGGGGCGGCACCGGCATCGCCGTCGGCATGATCTTCCACGACAGCGTCGACCGCGTGCTGGCGACGCTGGAGACCATGGGCAGCACCGCCTTGAGCGTGCTGGGCGCGCTGCTGGCGCTGTTCGTCGCCTATAAATACATCGAGAGGCGCCGCCACCGCGCCAGCCTGGCGCTGCCGCGCATCGGCGTGCCTGAACTGAAGGCGCTGATCGAGGGCGGCCACGATCCCCTGATCGTCGATGCGAGGAGCGTTACCGCGCACGCGCTGGAGAGGGCGATACCCGGCGCCCTGCTGTACAAGGACTGCGAGCCGGGCCAGCTGATGGCCGGTCTCGACCGCGACCGCCACATCGTCGTCTACTGCAGCTGCCCGGACGACGTCACGGCCACCCAGGTGGCCAGGGAATTCCTCGCCAACGGCTTCCACCGCGCCCGGCCCCTGAAGGGCGGGCTCGACGCGTGGCATGCCCATCACCTGCCGCCGGGCGAACCGCAAACCGCGTAGGGTGGGCGGCTTTACCTGGCGGTCCAGTGCACACGCTGCGCTTGGCGCCGCCCACGCGTTTAAACAGTGCCGGCGTTGAGGCGGCATTTTTTTCTGTTTCTCCTGCTTTCTAAATAAGCCGCGCGGCTGTTCGACCGTCCGTCGAACGCGCGGGCGGCGTTCAGGTCGCGGAATCCCCGGCAGCCCAGTACGGCCGCACCACCCGACGCGTAGTTGTACTACTGCATCCGGAATGGGTAGTCTCATGCGTACTTAGCTAGCTTTGTACCTAAACTACAAAATTTACTTGTAATGGCGCAAAGAAATCCAGTAAGCTTGGACATCACCTGTACTCTGCCTCGCAATGACTGCTTCCCTGCCTGATACCGCCGGTTCCATCGCTGGCCGCTTCGATACCGTCCGCCTGCTGGCCGACGTCGGCGGCACCAATGCCCGCTTTGCGCTCGAGACCGCACCGGGCCGCTTCGAGGCGGTGCAGGTGCTGGGCTGCGCCGACCACGCCACGCTGGGCGACGCCATCCGCACCTATCTGGCGCTGCCGTCGGTGGCGGCATTCGGCCAGGTTAGGCACGCCGCGATCGCGATCGCCAATCCGGTCGACGGCGACCAGGTGCGCATGACCAACCACCACTGGCAGTTCTCGATCGAGGCGCTGCGCCAGGAGGCGGGCTTCGACATCCTGCTGGTGGTGAACGATTTCTATGCACTGGCGCGCTCGCTGCCGCACCTGGGGGGCGGCGACAAGGTGCAGGTCGGTGGCGGCGCGCCACGCGCGGGGGCGCCGCTGGGCCTGCTGGGCGCGGGCACCGGCCTGGGCGTGTCGGGCCTGATCCCGTGCGGCGACAGCTGGGATGCACTGCGCAGCGAAGGCGGCCACGTCAGTTTCGCCCCGGTCAACGAGCTGGAGCTCGCGATCCTGCAATACGCCTGGCGCGAATTCGAGCACGTCTCGTTCGAGCGCTTCCTGTCCGGCGCCGGCGTCGAACTCATCTACCGCGCGCTGGCCCACCACCACGGCCAGCCGGTCGAAGCGCTGGGGGCGCCCGAGATCTCGCGCCGCGCCCTGGCCGGCGAATGCGCGCTCTCGAGCCAGGTGCTGGACGTGTTCTGCGGCATGCTCGGCACGGTCGCCGGCAACCTGGCCGTCACCCTGGGCGCCCAGGGCGGCGTCTACATCGGCGGCGGCATCGTGCCGCGCCTGGGCGAACGCTTCGCCGCATCGAGCTTCCGCAGCCGCTTCGAACGCAAGGGCAGGTTCTCCGCCTACCTGGCCCAGGTGCCCACCTATGTGATCACCGCGGAATATCCGGCGTTTCTTGGCGTGTCGGCGATTCTGGCGGAAAAACTGTCGGCCTGACGCTACGCGCTACGCGCATCCTTGCGCAAGTGACCGTTCCTGTGTTTTATCGGTTACAATGACCCGCAGTTGGAAGAAACGATGATGACAGCACGCCCCGAGCGTGCGTCCGCGGCGCCCCGGTCCTGAGCTGCGCACGACGCGCCCACGTTTCGCTAAACACCAACCGGCCGGGTCCGGGTCCATGTCCATACCCCGTCACCGTATTGCGCCCGCCGCGTCCAAGCGCGGGCCACGAATTCCAGTTTCGACGAGTAGTAAGCTGCGAACCGCCCTGCGTTCGCGCCGCCGCCGGTATTGATACGCCGTGGCATGCGCGCCGCGGTGTGCGAACCGCGGTATGTGCGGACCGATTGTCGCGGCCGCATCCGCCCAGGCGCACTGCGCCGGGCATCGATCGCAAACCTGTCCGCCGGACGGCTTGCTGGCATCCGCTGAGCGGATTTGTTTGATAGTTTCTTAAGTGCTTGGCCAGAAATAAATGTGAATTTTGGCAAACAGAACCGGATGCGGTGCAAGGCGGCAAGTGCGCCGCAGTGCGAGCACTGCAAGCGCGAGCCAACGCGGCAGCGCGCCGGTTATGGCAGCCAAAAACACATTTATTTATGGGTAAGTACTTGGTATTCGAGCCTGACGACATCGAGAATGAAGACTGATGAGGCCAAGAAGGTCCTCGAGACCGCCTTGCTGTGTGCGCGCGAGCCGATGTCGCTTCATGGCATGAAAAAGCTGTTTGCCGACGTCGACGCGAACGGCAGGCAAGTCGGCATCGGCGTCGGTTCCGACACGATCAAGCTGCTGCTCGAGGAGCTGCGCCACGACTGGCGCGACCGCGGCATCGAGATCGTCAGCCTGGCCTCGGGCTGGCGCTTCCAGAGCCGGCCCGAGATGAAGCCGTACCTCGACCGCATCTCGCCGGAAAAGCCGCCGAAATATTCGCGCGCGACGCTGGAAACGCTGGCCATCATTGCCTACCGCCAGCCGGTCACGCGCGGCGACATCGAGGAAATCCGCGGCGTCGCGGTGAACTCGCAGACCATCAAGATGCTCGAAGACCGGGGCTGGATCGATGTGGTGGGCCACCGCGAGGTGGTCGGCCGCCCGGCCCTGCTGGGCACGACGAAACAATTCCTGGACGACCTGGGCCTGGCGTCGCTGGGCCAGCTGCCGCCGCTGGAGAGCATCGCCGATGCTTCCGACGGCCGCAGTCTCGAAGCGCTGGAAGCGGCGCTGAACGCGAATTTCGACAAGGCGGAGCCCGATGCGGCCGCCGACGAACAAGTTACTTCACCCGTTGAAGTCCCGATTCATGACCTTCAACCGGCCGTCGGCGCGGTACCAGGTCAGCACAACAACGAAACGAATGATGAATCCAACTGACACCACCGAGACCAATGCCGCGCAAGGCGGCATGGACGACGCGGCCAAACCGAAGCGCCGCACCAAAGCAGCCGCCCCTGCCGTTCCTGCCACGGGCGACGCCCAGCCGGCCGAGAAGCCGAAGCGCCGCAGCAAGGCTGCCGCTGTTGCCGCCGCTCCTGCCGAAGGCGAGGCGGCCGTAGCCGCCGAGGCCGCACCGAAGGCGCCTGCCGCCCGCAAGCCGCGCGCCACCAAGGCCAAGCCGGCCGCCACCGAAGCGGCCGCCGAGGCTGCACCGGCAGCCGCTCCCGTCGCGGCTCCCGCAGCGCCTGCTGTCGAAGCCGCGCCTGCGCAGGATGAGGCGCCGCGCCAGGAGCAGGGCCAGCGTAAACCGCGCGGTCCGCGCCAGATGCGCGAGCAGCGCGGCCAGCGCGAAGCGCGCCAGGCCGCCGTCGCCGTCGCCGCGCCCGAGTCAGCGGCAGCGGCAGTGGACGGAGCCGGCGAGCAGCCCGCGCCTGAAGCCCGCCGCGAACAGCGCCAGGGCAAGGGTCGCCAGAAGAACCAGAAAGGGCAGAAGAACGCCCAGCCGAATGCGCAGGCAGGCGGCCAGCAGGGCAAGGGTGCCCAGCAGGTTAAAAACGAGCAGCGCGGCAAAGGCGGCAAGCAGAAGCCCGGCCGCGGCAACGACGCCGACGCCGTGTTCTCCTTCGTGACCTCCGATGCCTTCGACGCCAACGACGGCGGCCAGGGCCAGCAGAAAGCGAAACCGGTGCGCCGCGACCTGACGGCCGACGACGACGCGCCGAAGCTGCACAAGGTGCTGGCCGAAGCCGGCCTCGGCTCGCGCCGCGACATGGAAGAGCTGATCATCGCCGGCCGCGTGTCGGTGAACGGCGAGCCGGCCCACATCGGCCAGCGCATCCTGCCGACCGATGCCGTGCGCATCAACGGCAAGCTGATCCAGCGTAAGGTGCACAACAACAAGCCGCCGCGCGTGCTGGTGTACCACAAGCCGGCCGGCGAGATCGTCAGCCACGACGATCCGGAAGGCCGTCCGTCGGTGTTCGACCGCCTGCCGACCATGAAGACCGGCAAGTGGCTGGCCGTGGGCCGCCTCGACTTCAACACCGAAGGCCTGCTGCTGTTCACCACGTCCGGCGACCTGGCGAACCGCCTGATGCACCCGCGTTACAACATCGACCGCGAATACGCCGTGCGGACGCTGGGCGAGCTGGAAGAGGGCATGCGCCAGAAGCTGCTGGCCGGCGTCGAGCTCGACGACGGCAAGGCCGCCTTTACCAAGATCATCGACGGCGGCGGCGAAGGCATCAACAAGTGGTACCGCGTGGTGATCGGCGAAGGCCGCAACCGCGAGGTGCGCCGCATGTTCGAGGCTGTCGGCCTGACCGTCTCGCGCCTGATCCGTACCCGCTACGGCGCGATGACCCTGCCTTCCGGCCTGAAGCGCGGCCGCTGGGAAGAGCTGGAAGAAAACGACGTACGCAACTTCATGGCCGCCTTCGGCATCGAGAAGAAGGGCGGCGCAGCCGCGGCCGGCAGCGGCAAGGGGCAAGGCAAGAACCAGGGCCAGCCCGACCCGCGCCGCGCCGACGGCAACCGCATCGACCGTGCCGACGCCAACCGCAATGTCGACCCGTTCGGCCCGCCGGTGGTGCGTGCCGGCGTGCCGCGCGCCGGCGGCGCCGCGGCCGGCGGCCTGCCGGGCCCGGTGCGCGGCAAGGGTGGCCGCAATGGCAATGCGGGCAATGCGGGCAACGCCGGCGGTTTCGGCGGCTCGGGACGTCCGGGCAGCGGCGGCAGCAGCCGTCCGCGCCAGCCTGACCCGCTGCAGACCACCTTCGGCTTTGCCGGTACCGGCGGAGGTCGCCGTGGCGGCCAGGGTCCGCGCGGTTCCGAGCACGGCCTGCCGCGCCGCGGGCGCCGCGGGTAAGCGCTAACGTCCGGGGTTGTTTTTTCGTAGGGTGGGCCGGGCCGCGCAGGCTCTCGAGCCCACGCGGTACGGCGGTTGCGGCGCGATTGCTTTTGCGGCGCATGCCCCAATATGCATGCTCATCGGCGCGTGGCGGTAACGTCGCATCCGATTAACCGGTCAGACCGCGTGGGCACAAGTGCCTACCCTGCAACGTCATACCCGCGCACGTTTGCCGTGCGCATCCGTTGTTTCGCTCTCAATATAATGGTATGGCGATTGCAGCGTGCCCCGGAACACGTTATAATTTGCAGCCTAATCAAAGTTCTTCCCGAGTGTGTTTATTTGGTGCAAGTGCTTTCATCTGGTTGGGTTGTGAATACAAAAAGATGGGCAGATGCCCATTTTTTTTTTGGTAAAACGTTTTAAAGCCCTGGAGAAGTGTCGTGCAGCAGTTTGATTTGATCGCCAAGACAGTCAGTGGCCTGGGCTACGAGCTCGTTGATGTCGAACGAGGCGAGCGCGGGGTCCTGCGCGTGTTTATCGATTTCCCGGCTGCCGTCGCTGACGAGAAGGGGCCGATCACGGTCGAGGATTGCGCAACGGTGAGCCACCAGTTGTCGCACGTGTTGACCGTGGAAAACGTCGATTACGAGCGTTTGGAAATTTCGTCGCCCGGGCTGGACCGCCCGGTGCGCACCCTGGCCGATTTTGCGCGCTTCGCCGGCCACGAATGCACGGTAAAGCTGCGCGTCGCCATGCCTGGCAGCGCGAACCGGAAGACCTATACGGGCATCCTGGTCGCGCCGGAAGGCGACAAGATCGGTCTGGAATTTGAAAATAAAGATGGGCCGGCGTTGTTGGAATTTACGCTGGCCGAATTGGACAAGGCACGCCTGGTGCCGCAGGTGGATTTTAGGAGTCGCAAAGCATGAGTCGCGAAATTTTGTTACTGGTTGATGCGCTCGCGCGCGAAAAAAACGTCGATAAGGAAGTGGTCTTCGGGGCGCTCGAGTTCGCCCTGGCCCAGGCCACCAAAAAACGCTATGAAGGCGAGGTCGACATTCGCGTGAGCATCGATCGCGACAACGGCGAGTTCGAAACCTTCCGCCGCTGGCACGTCGTGCCGGACGAGGCGGGCCTGCAGCTGCCGGACCAGGAAATCCTGCACTTCGAAGCCAAGGAACAGATCCCGGACATCGAAGTCGACGAATACATCGAAGAACCGGTGGAGTCGGTCGACTTCGGCCGCCGCTTCGCCCAGGACACCAAGCAGGTCGTGCTGCAGCGCGTGCGCGATGCCGAGCGCGAGCAGATCCTGCAGGACTTCCTCGAGCGCGGCGATTCGCTGGTGACCGGCACCATCAAGCGCATGGAACGCGGCGACGCCATCGTCGAGTCGGGCAAGATCGAAGCGCGCCTGCCGCGCGACCAGATGATCCCGAAGGAAAACCTGCGTATCGGCGACCGCGTCCGCGCCTACATCCTGCGCGTCGACCGCAACATGCGCGGCCCGCAGGTGATCCTGTCGCGCACCGCACCGGAATTCATCATGAAGCTGTTCGAACTGGAAGTTCCGGAAATCGAACAGGGCCTGCTGGAAATCAAATCGGCTGCCCGTGATGCCGGCGTGCGCGCCAAGATTGCCGTCTACACGGCCGACAAGCGCATCGACCCGATCGGTACCTGCGTCGGCATGCGCGGTTCGCGCGTGCAGGCCGTGACCGGCGAGCTCGGCGGCGAGCGCGTGGACATCGTGCTGTGGTCGGACGATCCGGCCCAGTTCGTGATCGGCGCCCTGGCGCCGGCGAACGTGTCGTCGATCATGGTCGACGAAGAGAAGCACGCGATGGACGTCGTGGTCGACGAAGAAAACCTGGCGATCGCGATCGGCCGTTCGGGCCAGAACGTGCGCCTGGCGTCGGAACTGACTGGCTGGAAGATCAACATCATGACGGCCGAGGAATCGGCCAACAAGGTGGCCCAGGAAACGGCGGCGATCCGCTCGCTGTTCATGGAAAAGCTCGATGTTGACCAGGAAGTGGCCGACATCCTCGTGGAAGAAGGCTTCTCGAGCCTTGAAGAAATCGCGTATGTACCAATTTCGGAGATGCTCGAGATCGAATCCTTCGACGAGGAAACCGTCAACGAACTGCGTACCCGCGCCCGTGACGCGCTGGTGACCGAAGCCATTGCCTCCGAAGAAGGTCTGGAAGGCATGGAAGAGGCGCTGGTGAACCTCGAGGGCATGGACCGCACGACCGCGGGCAAGCTTGGCCTGGCAGGCATCAAGACGGTGGAAGCATTCGCGGGTCTCGCTTACGACGAATTCGGCGCCATCCTGGCGCTGCCGTCGGACCGTGCCCGTGAACTGATCAAGAATGAATTTAATGATGTGACCGACGATGAGATGAAGCTGGTCGACGCGAAATACGACGACCGCGCGAAGGCATTGCAGGCGAAAGCCTGGAGCCAGGTCGAAACGGCCAAGGCATAATTGCTGCTGCCGGAACGACAAAAAATCTTTATCATCTCCGCGACACATAGAAAAGAGGACTGAATGGCGAGTAACAACGTAGCCCAATTTGCCACCGAACTGAAGATGCCTGCAGATTTGCTGCTGACGCAGCTGCGTTCTGCCGGCGTCGAGAAAAGTTCGACGTCAGATCCCTTGTCAAAGGATGATAAGGACAAGCTGCTGAACCACCTGCGCCGTACCCACGGCGCGGGCGAATCGACCGAGAAGAAAAAGATCACGGTCACCCGCAAGGAAACCAGCGAGATCAAGCAGGCCGACGCGTCGGGCAAGTCGCGCACGATCCAGGTCGAAGTGCGCAAGAAGCGCACCTTCGTCCAGCGCGACGACCCGGCGCCAGCCGCTGCGGCCGCGCCGGCCGCTCCGGTGATCGACGAAGCCGAGATCGCACGCCGCGAAGAAGAAGCGCGCCGTCATGCCGAGCTCGTTGCTCGTCAGGAAGCGGACCTGCGTGAAAAGCAGGAACGCCTGGCCAAGCTGGAGTCCGAACGTGCCGAACAGGCCCGTGCCGAGGAAGAGCAGGCCAAGCGCGACGCCGCCGAGCAAGCCAAGCGCGAAGCCGCTGCCGCTGCCGCCGCCAGTTCGGCTGCCAGCGAGCAAGCCAAGCAGGCCGCCGCCGAGGAAGCCAAGCGCAAGGCGGACGAAGCCGCCAAGGCCGCCGCCGAACGCGCTGCCGCCACCGAGCGTGCACGCAAGGCCGTGGCCGACGAAGTGGCCCAGATCAAGCTGATGATGGCCCAGCCGCGCCGCGTCATCAAGGCGCCCGAGCCGGCACCGGCGCCGGTCGCCGCGAAACCGGCCGCGCCGGCAGGCACGCTGCACAAGCCGGCCGACAAGAAGCCGGCCGAAGCCAAGCCGGGCGACAAGAAGCCGGGCGACAAGAAGTCGATCAAGTCGGCGAATGTCTCTTCGACCTGGTCGGACGACAAGAAACGCGGCGCCCCTGGCGGCGCCAAGACCCGCGGCGGCGCAGGCGCGCCGAGCGGCCGCGACGGCTGGCGTAGTGGTGGCCGTGGTGGCCGCCGCAATTCGCACGGCGACGACCGCGAATCGAACTTCCAGGCGCCGACCGAGGCGATCGTGCGCGAAGTGCACGTGCCTGAAACCATCACCGTGGCCGAACTGGCGCACAAGATGTCGGTGAAGGCGTCGGAAGTCATCAAGCAGCTGATGAAGCTGGGCCAGATGTGCACCATCAACCAGGTGCTGGACCAGGAAACCGCGATGATCGTGGTGGAAGAGATGGGCCATAAAGCCTTCGCTGCCGCCGTCGACGATCCGGAAGCGCTGCTGGCCGACCAGGGCGAACACACCGAGTTCGAAGCGAAGCCGCGTGCGCCGGTCGTGACCGTCATGGGCCACGTCGACCACGGCAAGACCTCGCTGCTGGACTACATCCGTCGTGCGAAGGTCGCTGCTGGCGAAGCCGGCGGCATTACCCAGCACATCGGCGCTTACCACGTGGACACCCCGCGCGGCATGGTGACCTTCCTGGATACCCCGGGCCACGAGGCGTTCACCGCCATGCGTGCCCGCGGCGCCAAGGCAACCGACATCGTCATCCTGGTGGTGGCGGCCGACGACGGCGTGATGCCGCAGACCAAGGAAGCGATCGCCCACGCGAAAGCCGCCGGCGTGCCGCTGGTGGTGGCGATCAACAAGATCGACAAGCAGGGTGCCAACGCCGACCGCGTGACCCAGGAACTGGTCGCCGAAGGCGTCGTGCCGGAAGAATACGGCGGCGATTCGCCGTTCGTCCCGGTGTCGGCCAAGCTCGGTACCGGTATCGACGACCTGCTGGAGCAAGTGCTGCTGCAGGCCGAAGTGCTGGAATTGAAGGCGCCGGTCGAGTCGCCTGCCCGTGGCCTGGTGGTCGAAGCCCGCCTGGACAAGGGCCGTGGCCCGGTCGCCACCATCCTGGTGCAGTCGGGTACGCTGCGCCGCGGCGACGTCGTGCTGGCAGGTTCCTCGTTCGGCCGCGTCCGTGCGATGCTCGACGAGAACGGCAAGCCGGTCACCGAAGCCGGTCCGTCGATCCCGGTCGAGATCCAGGGCCTGACCGAAGTGCCGAGCGCCGGTGAAGAAGCGATGGTGATGGCCGACGAGCGCAAGGCGCGCGAAATCGCCCTGTTCCGTCAAGGGAAGTTCCGCGACGTCAAACTGGCGAAGCAGCAGGCCGCCAAGCTGGAGAACATGTTCGACCAGATGGCCGAAGGCGAAGTCAAGAACCTGCCGCTCATCGTCAAGACCGATGTCCAGGGTTCCCAGGAAGCGCTGGTGGGCTCGCTGCAGAAGCTGTCGACCTCGGAAGTGCGCGTCCAGATCGTCCACGCGGCGGTCGGCGGCATCAGCGAGTCGGACGTCAACCTGGCGGTGGCCTCGAAAGCGGTCATCATCGGCTTCAACGCCCGTGCCGATGCGTCGGCGCGCAAGGTGGCCGAAGCGAACGGCGTCGACATCCGTTACTACAGCATCATTTACGATGCGATCGACGAGATCAAGACGGCACTGTCGGGCATGCTGGCGCCGGAGAAGCGCGAGACCGTCACCGGCCAGGTCGAGATCCGCCAGGTCATCCTGGTGTCGAAGGTCGGCGCGATCGCGGGCTGCCTGGTCACCGATGGCGTGGTCAAGCGTACCTCCTCGGTCCGCCTGCTGCGCAACAACATCGTGGTCTGGACCGGCGAGATCGACTCGCTCAAGCGCTTCAAGGACGACGCGAAGGAAGTCCGCGCCGGTCTCGAGTGCGGCCTGTCGCTGAAGAACTACAACGACATCCAGGTCGGCGACGTTCTGGAAGTGTTCGAAGTGACCGAAGTGGCGCGTACGCTGTAATCCAGACGCGCGACCGAACAGCGCCATCCGCCGGGCTCACGCCCAGCCGATGGCGTTTTTTTTATCGCGCGCACCGCGTACGCCCGATGCGGCGCAATCGATGTACCATCGTCAAAAAATATAAAGCAATCATCATGGCAAAACACAGCAAAACCATCCCCCAGCGCGGCTTGCGCGTTGCCGACCAGATCCAGAAAGACTTGTCGGAACTGATCGCCTTTGAACTGAAAGACCCGCGCGTGGGCATGATCACGCTCACCGAAGTGCAGCTCACGCCGGACTACGCGCACGCGAAGATTTACTTCACCTTGCTGAAAGACAGCAAGGAAGAAGTCAAGCAGACGCTCGAAGGCCTGAACAAGGCGTCGGGCTACCTGCGCAACATGCTCGGCAAGCGCCTGCACATCCACACGCTGCCGGCGCTGCACTTCCTGCACGACACCTCGACCTCGCGCGGCCTGCAGATGTCGGCCCTGATCGACCAGGCCAACGCCGTGCGCGCCGCCGACTTCGGCGAAGACGAGGCGGATTCCGCGTCGGGTAAAGAGTGAACGCTCGCCCGCAAAAACAGCCGCGCGACCCCGTCGACGGCGTGCTCCTGCTCGACAAGCCGGTCGGCCTGTCGTCGAACGACGCGCTGATCCAGGCGAAGCGCGTGATGAACGCGAAAAAGGCCGGCCATACCGGCACCCTCGACCCCTTCGCCACCGGCCTCTTGCCGCTGTGCTTCGGCGAGGCGACCAAGTTTTCCCAGGACCTGCTGGAAGCCGACAAGACCTACGAGGCGACCGTCCACCTCGGCATCATGACGACCACCGGCGACACCGAGGGCGAGACCCTCGAGACGCGCGACGTGGACGTGACGCTGGAGCAGATCGAGGCGGCGCTGGCGCGCTTCCGTGGTCCGATTTTGCAAGTGCCGCCGATGTATTCGGCCCTGAAGCGCGACGGCAAGGCGTTATATGAATACGCGCGCGAAGGCATCACGCTCGAGCGCGAAGCGCGCCCGGTGACCATCCACGGCCTGGAGCTGGTCGAGTACGCCGCGCCGATGCTGAAGATCCGCGTCACCTGCAGCAAGGGCACCTATGTGCGCGTGCTGGGCGAGGACATCGGCGCGGCGCTCGGCTGCGGCGCCCACCTGAACGCGCTGCGCCGCATCCAGGTCGGTGCGCTCACCACCGAGCGCATGATCACGCTCGAGGAACTGCAGGCGCACACCGATCCGCGTTCGCTGCTGGCCCCGGTCGATGCGCTGCTGTCGAGCTTTCCATCGGTCGAATTGACGGACGAGCTGGCGAAGCGCTTCCTGAACGGGCAACGCCTGGCGCTGGGCAAGGAGTCGGTCATGGTGCCGCAGGAGCTGGGCAGGGTGCGGGTCTACCACCAGGGCAAGCTGCTCGGCACGGCGAACCTGCAGGAGTATTCCATCCTGGCACCGGAACGGTTGATCGCGGTGCCTTGATAACGTCGTGATTGCCGAGACGTAGGGTGGGCGCCCCGTGCCCACGCGTAAACGATGAGCAGACGCAGCGCTTTATAAACGCCAACACGACGCAGACTTCACGCGTGGGCACGGGGTGCCCACCCTACGTGCCGTATGCAGCACCTTATATCGAGAAATGCCGAAAAACCGTTGAAAAGCCGGCAAGCCGTTGAAAATGCGGGCCTTTTCCGCAGAAACGTACTATTCGCGTGCTATACTAGTCGGTTTCCGAAATTGGCAGCATCGTACACATCCGTACACCACGCAACTCCACCCCTGATCTCACATGTCAAATACCAAACGCGCAATTCGTAATATTGCAATTATCGCCCACGTTGACCACGGCAAAACGACCCTGGTCGACCAGCTGCTGCGCCAGTCGGGCACCTTCCGTGACAACCAGGCGGTGGACACCCGCGTGATGGACTCCGGCGATATCGAAAAGGAACGTGGCATCACGATCCTGTCGAAGAACTGCGCCGTCGAGTACGAAGGCACCCACATCAACATCGTCGACACCCCGGGCCACGCCGACTTCGGCGGCGAGGTCGAGCGCGTGCTGTCGATGGTCGACTCGGTGCTGCTGCTGGTCGATGCGCAGGAAGGCCCGATGCCGCAGACCCGCTTCGTGACCCGCAAGGCGCTGGCCCTGGGCCTGAAGCCGATCGTCGTCGTCAACAAGGTCGACCGTCCGGGCGCACGTCCGGACTGGGCGATCAACCAGACCTTCGAACTGTTCGACAAGCTGGGCGCCAACGACGAGCAGCTCGACTTCCCGATCGTCTACGCTTCGGGCCTGAACGGCTACGCCGGCCTGACCGAAGACGTGCGCGGCGGCGACATGAAGCCGCTGTTCGACGCCATCCTGCAATACGTGCCGGTGCGTGACGACAATCCGGACGGCCCGCTGCAGATGCAGATCACCTCGCTGGACTACTCGTCCTACGTCGGCAAGATCGGCATCGGCCGCATCAACCGTGGCCGCATCAAGCCGGGCATGGACGTGCTGGTCGTGAACGGCCAGGACGACAAGAGCCCGATCAAGGGCCGCATCAACCAGGTGCTGAACTTCAAGGGCCTGGAGCGCGTGCAGGTCGACGAAGCCGTCGCCGGCGACATCGTCCTGATCAACGGTATCGAAGAAGTCGGCATCGGCGTGACCGTGACCGCCGTGGATACCCCGGAAGCGCTGCCGATGCTGACCGTCGACGAGCCGACCCTGACCATGAACTTCATGGTCAACAACTCGCCGCTGGCCGGCCGCGAAGGCAAGTTCGTCACCAGCCGCCAGCTGCGCGACCGCCTCGAGCGCGAACTGAAGTCGAACGTCGCGCTGCGCGTGCTGCCGACCGACGACGACACCGTGTTCGAAGTCTCGGGCCGCGGCGAACTGCACCTGACCATCCTGCTGGAAAACATGCGCCGCGAAGGCTTCGAGCTGGCGGTATCGCGTCCGCGCGTGGTGTTCAAGGAAATCGACGGCGTCAAGTGCGAGCCGTACGAGAGCCTGACCGTCGACGTGGAAGAAGCGAACCAGGGCGGCGTGATGGAAGAACTGGGCCGCCGCCGTGGCGACCTGCAGAACATGGAATCGGACGGCAAGGGCCGCGTGCGCCTCGAGTACCTGATCCCGGCCCGTGGCCTGATCGGTTTCCAGAGCGAGTTCATGACCCTGACCCGCGGCACCGGCCTGATGAGCCACGTGTTCCACGAGTACGCACCGGTCGACACCGGCAAGGGCGAACTGGCCGGCCGCCGCAACGGCGTGCTGATCTCGCAGGATGACGGCGCCGCCGTTGCCTACGCACTGTGGAAGCTGCAGGACCGCGGCCGCATGTTCGTCGAGCACAACACCCCGGTGTACGAAGGCATGATCATCGGTATCCACTCGCGCGACAACGACCTGGTCGTCAACCCGATCAAGGGCAAGCAGCTGACCAACGTCCGTGCCTCGGGTACCGACGAAGCCGTGCGCCTGGTCCCGCCGATCCAGATGTCGCTCGAGTACGCCGTCGAGTTCATCGAGGACGACGAACTGGTCGAGATCACGCCGAAATCGATCCGCCTGCGCAAGCGCTACCTGAAGGAGCACGAGCGCAAGAAGGCCAGCCGTGAAGGCGCGTAATCGCGTCCTGGACTGCAGCCCTGTACTGACTAAAAAACCCGCCGCTTGAGCGGGTTTTTTTTGCCGGCGGCGCGTGTGCCGCCAACATGACGCAGACTTTACGCGTGGGCACGGAGTGCCCACCCTACGGGACGCGCCGCTGCGCCTGAGCTTGCTAACATGCCCTCATGCGCATTCTCTGGACTTACCTGAAACCGCACTGGCGCCTGGGCCTGCTGGCCCTGCTGCTGGCGGGTACCGCCCAGGTGCTGGCCCTGGTCGATCCGATCATCTTCGGCCGCATCATCGACCACGTCACGCAGCGCCATCCGGGCGACCCCGACCCGATGCCGCAGGTGATGCGCCTGCTCGGCCTGGCCGTGCTGGTCGCGGTGCTGTCGCGTCTGGCGAAGGCCCTGCAGGACTACGTGACCCGGCTGGTGGTGCAAAAGCTCGGGGTGGCGATCTTCAACGATGGACTGCGGCACCTGTTGCGATTGAAATTCCAGGAGTTCGAGGACCTGCGCAGCGGCGAGATGCTGGCCCTGCTGCAGAAGGTGCGCGCCGACAGCGAGCGCTTCATCAATACCTCGATCAATACCGTCTTCGCCTCCCTGGTCGGGGTCAGCTTCCTGGCCTGGTATGCGGTGACCAAGCACTGGCTGCTGGTGCCGGTGTTCCTGGTCGGGGTGCTGGTGCTGGGCGGGCTGACGGGCTTGCTGAGCCGCGAGATCAAGACCCAGCAGCGCTCGATCGTGCGCGAGACCAACCGCAATTCGGGCTTCATCACCGAGTCGCTGCGCAACATTGAACTGATCAAGAGCCTGGGCCTGACCTTCCCGGAGATCAGGCGCCTGCGCAGCCAGACCGACGCGATCTTCGCGCTCGAGATGGAGAAGGTGAAGCGGATCCGCCTGCTGTCCTTTTTGCAGGGCTCCACATTGAGCCTGCTGAAGCTGGCGATCCTGTTCGCGCTGTTGTGGCTGATCTTCCGCGACGCGCTGTCGACCGGCGAACTGATCGCGATGCAGTTCATCTCGGTGGCGATCTTCGCGCCGCTGCAGGAGCTGGGCAACATCATCCTGGCGCACCGCGAAGCCGAGGCCTCGCTGCTCAACTTCCGGAACCTGATCGACAAGCCGGTCGAGCGCCGTCCGCCCGACCCGGTCGAGATCGGCCCACTGCGGGACCTGCGCTTCGCCGAGGTGCGCTTTCGCCACAAGGGCGCACCGCACGACGCCCTGGGCGGCGTCTCGTTCGAGGCGAAGCTGGGGCAGACGATCGCCTTTGTCGGGCCCTCGGGCTCGGGCAAGTCGACCCTGGTCAAGCTGCTGGTCGGCCTCTACACGCCGGCCAGCGGGGAAGTGTTCTACAACGGCGTGGCGACGACCGACCTGCGCTACAACCGGGTGCGGCGTCAGATCGGTTTCGTGACCCAGGAAACCTACCTGTTCGCCGGCACCATCCGCGACAACATCCGCTTCGTGAAGCCGGACGCCAGCGACGAGGAGATCGTGGCGGCCATGCGCCAGGCATCCTGCGCCTACCTGCTGGAGCGCTCGAAGGAGGGGCTGGACACCGTGATCGGCGAGCGCGGCATGAAGCTGTCGGGCGGCGAGAAGCAGCGCCTGTCGATCGCGCGCGCCCTGGTGCGCCAGCCGGCGCTGCTGATCTTCGACGAAGCGACGTCGGCCCTCGACTCGCTGACCGAGGAGCAGATCACGAACACGGTGCGCGAGATCTCGGCGCGCGCCACGCAGATCACGATCCTGATCGCGCACCGGCTGTCGACCGTGATGCACGCCGATACCATCTACGTGCTGGAGAAGGGGAAGGTGGTCGAGAGCGGCGCGCACGCGGCGCTGCTGGAAGCGCGCGGCCTGTATTACGCGATGTGGCGTCAGCAGATCGGCGAGCGGCCGGTGCCGCCCGCCGCCGACTGACCGGGGGCAGGCGACGGCGGCTTGGGTCTTTTTTGAAGAAAGGTCAGCGCAGGCCGAGCAGCGCCAGCACGCGTTCGCGGCTTACGCCGACCAGCGCCGAGGTGATCGCCAGCAGCGACTCGTAGTCGTGGTTGGCGGCGGTGGCGGCGAAATCCTGGGCGGTGATCGCGAGGTCCTCGCGCGACATCTCCGGTTGCACCGCGCGCTGGGTGGCGGCGCTCAGCGCGGCGCTGGCGGCGGCCTGCGAGCGGCGCACGCGCTCGAGCGCCTGCACCACTTCGCGCAGGCTCTGGCGCAGGGCGTCGGCGTTGCCGCCGTCGTTGCCGCCGACGCGATCGATACCCTCGAGCTTCGACTGCGGCGCCACGGCTTCGGTGCTGGCGCGGCCGCGGCCCGAGATCGCGATGCTGTCGCGCACCGCCGGCCAGTTCGCTTCCTCGGTCGAGAATTCCAGGCGGCCGTGCTCGTCGAGCCTGGCGCGCACCTGCACCGGCGCCAGGGTGCGGTCGAGGCGGGCGGCGATCTGCTCCGACGTCATGCCCGGTTCGATGGCCGCCGCCAGCTGCGGGCCGCCGGCGCCGCCGACCGAGAACGCCAGGTTGACGGGAGCGGAGGCCTGCAGGGTCTCGACATCCAGGCCAGCGATGCGAAAGCGCTGGCGCGCCGGTGCGCCATCGGAGAAGCGCAGCTCGGCGTCGACCGCGCCGCCGGCCTGGCTGCTGCGCGCGGCAATGGTCGCGCTCAGCTGGCGCGCCTTGGCTTCGAGGTCGCGCGCGCCGCTCTTCAGGTTGGCCAGCTTCGCCGACAGGGCCGCCTTCACCGATTCGAGCTGGCCTGCAACCCGGTCCAGGTAGTCGAGCGCCTGCTGGGCGCTGGCGACGTCGCCCTGCAGGCGGGTGTCCCAGTTGGCCAGGCCGCGGCGCGACGGCGCCGGGGCGGGACGCGCCTGCGCGGACAGTTGGGCGGCGAGCGCCTGCTCGCGTGCGGATGCGACGCGTCCGGGCGCGCCGGCGCCGTCCGCGGCGCCGGTCGACGGCGCCGTGACGGCGTTGGTGGAAATCGAGACGCCGGCCACGGCCGGCTTGGCAAGCTTGGGACGAAGGGTGGTTTCCATCGATTACAGCGCGGAGAACAGGGACAGCGTTCCGATGCGGCTATAGGCCTTGTAGGTGGCCTGCAGGGCCGTCGAGTAACCGTTCAGCTCGGTGGCGGCGACGCCCATGTCGAGCTGGCCGATGTCGGTGATCGCCATCTGGTTCGACAGGCTGACGTTGCCGTGGTTGGCGTCCAGGGTGTCGAGGATGTTCTGCTTGCCGCCGAGGACGGCGATCTTGCCGGACACCAGGTCGAGCGCCTGGTCGAAGCCGTCCAGGTTCGCCGTCAGCACGGCGCGGGTAGCCGGGTCGTTGACGTCGAGGTTGGCGCCGTTCAGGGTGGCGATGGTGGCGTCGATGCGGTTCAGCAGGTCTTCCATGCCCTTCAGGTTGTCGTTGGCGACCTGGGTCAGGCCATTGCCGACCACCACGCGCTGCTCGTTGGTGTTGCCGGCGAAGCTGTAGCGCGCGCCCGGCGCGGCGTTGGCGTCGAACGCCATGGCCGGGGTCGAGGTCATGGTGCCGGAGAACACGTAGCGGCCTTCCTGGTCGACCGTGTTCGCGCTGAAGAACAGGCTGTCGCGCAGCGCTTCGAGCGGGTTGATCATCGCTTTCAGGTCTTCCGGCGTGTTGCTGCCGTCCAGGGCCCAGACGATCTGGTCGCGGCCGGCCGTGATGTCGTTGACCATGTTGCCGAGATAGCCTTCGTTCTTCGACAGGCGGATCTTGATCGAGGCGATGTTGTCGCGGTACTGGGTGATGGACGCTTCCTCGCGCTTCAGGCGCGACAGGCGCACGCTGTCGACCGGGTCGTCCGAAGGGACCAGGATGCGCTTGCCGGTGGCCATCTGCTGGGTGAGGGTGCTGATGCGCTCCTGGTTCAGCTGGAGCGAGCTGTTCATGTTCGACTGGTACTGGGCGGTGGCGATACGCATTGCTGACTCCTTAGCCCATCATCGCCAGCGTGGCGTCGAACAGGGCATTCGCGACCGTCATGACTCTCATGTTGGCCTGGTACATGTTCTGGTATTCGACGAGGTTGATCGCTTCCTCGTCCTGGTTGACGCCGCTGGTCGACTGCCAGTCTTCCTGGGCGTGCTTGCGCATCGTCTCGGCCGTCTTCAGGTCGGCCTGGTTGCCCTGGCTGATCACGCCGAGCTTGCCGACCAGCTGGGTGTCGGCGTCGCTGAGCAGCACGGTGCCGAGGCCGGTGACGGTGATCGGCTGGCTGTTGATGACGACCAGCTTTTGCAGGTTGCCGGTATCGCCCTGGGTGCCGTCGCTCGAGAAGGCGAGGTCGGTCGGCTCGAAGCCGTCGGCCACCTGCAGCATGCTGGTGGCGCCGGGGGTGAACACGAACAGCGGGCGGCCCTGGCTGCCGTCCATCGCGTAGCCGCTGGTGAGCTGGGCATTGACCTTCTCGGCGAGCTGGCGCGCGATGTCGGCCGTACCCTGCTGCATCGGACGCAAGGTGTTCTGTTCGAAGGTCGTCAGGCCGCCGAGCTGGCCGCCGAGCCTGGCCGCGTCCAGCGCGAAGGTGGTGTTGGCGAAATCGAGCGTGAAGCGCTGGTCGCCGGCGCCGCCGACGGCTTTCAGCTTGCCGGCGACGCCGCCGATCACCAGCGCCTGGCCGGTGCGCAGGGAGATGTCGCGCACGCCGCCCGGCTGGTCCGACACTTCCAGCGCCATCTGGCTGGACAGGGCGTCGATCGCCAGGTCGCGTTCGTCGATCAGGCTCGAGGCCGGGGCGCCGACCGCGTTGGCTTCGGAGATGCGGGTGTTCAGTGTGGCGATCTTGCTGATGTTGGCATTGGCCGAGTCGACGATCGCGCTGCGCTGCTGGCTGACCGACTGCAGCTGGGCGTTGTAGACGTTGTTCAGGCTGTTGAAGCGCTGGGCCAGCAGGTTCGAGGCGGTCAGCACTTGCTGGCGCAGCGGGGTCGAGGTGGCGTTGTCGCCGGCGACCGCGTTGAGCGAAGCGAAGAAGCCGTCGACCGCGGTCGACAGGCTGGCGGTGTCGTCGCCCATCACGCGCTCGAGCTGGGTCAGGTAGGGCTGGGTCTGCGAAAACGCGCCGGTTTCCGAGGCCGCGCGCCACATCTGCTGGCTCTTGTAGCCATCCGAGAAGCGCAGCAGGGCGCCGACCTGGACCCCGTTGCCGACCGAGCGGCCGCTGGCGTCCGGACCGACGGCCGACAGCAGCGCCGCCTGGCGGGTGTAGCCCTTGGTCTGGAGGTTGGCGATGTTCTGGCTGGTCGCCGACAGCGCCAGTTGCGATGCGAGCGCGCCCGACAGCGCGTTGGTCATGATGGTCATGGCGGTCTTCTTCTTGGAAACGGTTCTAACAGTAGAAAGGCGACCAGTTACTTGGGAACATTAAATGTTGCCGGTAATAATTGTCGAAGAATGGCGTCGGCGACGCCGAAGGCGCGCTGGCCGGCCATCTGTTTCGCCAGGATGCCGTCGGCCATGTCCTGCATGTCCTGGTTGACGCGGTCCTTGAAGACGCTGTCCTCGTCCGCCATCTCGCGCGTGGTGGCGCGCATTTCCTTAAGCATGTGCGAGATGAAGAAGCTCTCGAACTCGACCGCGGCCTTGGTTGCCTTGGCAACGTAGGCCGGATCCGGGGCCGCGCCATCGGCCGCGGGCGCCACCGTGTCGCCGTTCAGCGTGGCCTGCGCGTGCAGGGGATTCAGATTGTTATTTGTTTGCATCAGATCACCACCAGTTCGCCTTCGATTGCGCCGGCCTGGTCCAGCGCCTGCAGGATCGCCATGATGTCGTCGGGGGACGCGCCCAGGCTGTTGACGACGTCGATAATGGTTTGCAGCTTCGCGCCGGCCGGCCACTTGAACATCTGGCCCGAGCCCTGGTCGACCGACAGCTGCGACTGCGGCGTCACCGCGGTCTGGCCGCGCGACAGGGGACCCGGCTGGCTGACGCGCGAGCTTTCCGAAATCACCACCTTGAGCGAACCGTGGGTGACGGCGGCCGCTTTCACGCGCAGGCCGTCGGCGATCACCACGGTGCCGGTGCGCGAGTTGAACACCACCTTCGGCACCTCGACGCCGGCTTCGACCTGCAGGGCATTGAGCTTGGCGACGAAGGCGACGCGCTCGGTCGGATCGGCCGGCGCCAGCACCTCGACGCTGGTGCCGTCGGCGGTGGTGGCGACCTGGCCGAAGCGGCGGTTGATCGCTTCCACGACGTTGGTCGCGGTCTCGAAATGCGGCTGGCGCAGGCGCAGCAGCACTTGCGGGCGGGTCGAGAAGTCGGTCGCGATCTCGCGCTCGATCATGGCGCCGTTCGGGATGCGGCCGGTGGTCGGGGTATTCACCGTCACCGAGGAGCCGCTCTTGCCCGAGGCGTTCAGGCCGCCGACCACCAGGTTGCCCTGGGCCAGCGCATAGATTTCGTTGTCGGCCGCGCGCAGTTGCGTCAGCAGCAGGGTGCCGCCGCGCAGGCTCTTGGCGTCGCCGAGGGACGAGACGGTGACGTCGATCGCCTGGCCGCGGCGGTAGCCCGGCGGGAAGACGGCCGAGACCATCACGGCGGCGACGTTCTTGTTCTTCGCGTCCTGGCCTTCCGGCAGCTTGACGCCGAACTGCTTGAGCATGTTGAGCACCGACTGGCTGGCGAACTTCACCTGGGTCGAGTCGCCCGAGCCGTTCAGGCCGACGACGAGGCCGTAGCCGACCAGCGGGTTTTCGCGCACGCCCTCGACGCTGACCAGGTTGCGCAGCGCCTGGGCGGCGCCCGCCGGCGCGACCGCGCCAAGGACGAGCGCGGCGGCGAAAATGATACGGAAAACGGTGGTCATGCTGCGAAACTGAATCATGTTGTATTCCCTGGAGCGCCTGACGCCAGGTCAGGGCAAAAGGCGCATCGTCGAAGACAGGACACCCTCGGGCGGCGCGACGATGCGGCGCCGCCCCGGGTTGGTTTGACTGCTTAGAACGGCATCAGCGGGCCGGTGAAGAAGCGGGTCAGCCAGCCGGCCGAATTCGCGTCCGCCAGCACGCCCCTGGCCGAGTAGGCGATGCGGGCGTTGGCCACGCGCAGCGACGACACCTGGTTGTCGCTGTCGATGTCGGCGGCGCGCAGGTAACCCTTCAGGCGCAGGAATTCCTCGCCCTGGTTCAGGGTCATGTTCTTTTCGCCGGCCACGCGCAAGAGGCCGTTCGGCAGCACTTCCTGCACGATCACGGTCAGCGCGCCGGACAGGGCGTTCTGCTGGGTGCTGGTCGAGTCGCCGGCGAAGCTGCGGTCGGCGCTGATGTCGACGCCGGTCTTGCCGAAGGACTTGCCCAACAGGCCGAGCGGGGCGACGCCCACCGACGAGCCCTTGTTGAAGCTGGTGCCGGCGCGCTTGCTGGCCTGGGTGGTCTCCTGCAGGATCACGGTGACGACGTCGCCGACGCGATACGCGCGGGCGTCCGAGGTCAGCGAGATCGACTCGGCGCTGAACACGCCGCCCGAGACGCCACGCTGGGCGGTCGGCGCGACCGGCAGCGGCTCGTCGTCCGCCGCCGGGACGAGCGGCGCGCGCGAGGCGCAGCCGGCCAGGAGCAGGGCCGCGGCGAGCGCGGCGATGCTGGAGCGTTTCATTATCGCGCTGCCTGTGCCAGGTATTGCAGCATGTTGTCGGCGGCGGACAGCACCTTGGTGTTCATCTCGTAGGTGCGCTGGGCGGCGATCATGTCGACCATCTCTTCGACCACCTGCACGTTCGAACCTTCGAGCGCGCCCTGTTTCAGCTTGCCGAGGGCGCCTTCGCCCGGCTGGCCTTCGTTCGGCGCGCCGCTGGCGGCGGTTTCCTGGAACAGGTTTTCGCCCAGGGCCAGCAGGCCCGCCGGGTTCACGAACGAGGTCAGGGTCAGGGCGCCGATCTCGGTCGGCGCGGCCTGGCCGGGGATGGTGGCCGAGACGGTGCCGTTTTCGGCGATGGTGATCGCGGTGGCGTTGTTCGGCACGGTGATCTGGGGCACCAGCGGCAGGCCCTGGGCATTGACCAGGGTGCCGTTGGCGTCGATCTGCAGCTGGCCGGCGCGGGTGAAGGCCGGTTCGCCGTTCGGGCGGCGCACCTGCAGGAAGCCGGCGCCGGAAATGGCGACGTCGAGCTGCTGGCTGGTGGTCTGCAGCGAGCCGTTGGTGAATACCTTCTGCGTGCCGACCAGGCGCGTGCCGTTGCCAAGCTGGACGCCGTTCGAGACGGTGTTGTCGGCGCTCTGCGCACCCGGCTGGGCGTCGACCTGGTAGAACAGGTCCTCGAACACGACGCGGTCGCGCTTGAAGCCGACAGTGTTCACGTTCGCCAGGTTGTTGGCGATGGCCTGCAGTTTTGCGTCTTGCGCCTGCACGCCGGTCTTGCTGATCCACATTGCTGGATTCATGAAATTCTCCTTGAGTGTCGGCTACCGTTGGAGCGCCGCTCAGGCGCCCAGTAAGCGGTTCCCCGCCTCGTTCATCTTGTCGCCGGCCTGGAACAGCTTCATCTGCAGCTCGAAGCTGCGGTTCAGGGCCATGGTCGCGACCATCTCTTCGATGGCCGACACGTTGCTGCCTTCCAGGGCGCGCGAACGGACCGTGATGTTCGGGTCGGCGGCCAGCTGGTCGCCGTTGCGCGAGACGATCAGGCCGGCCTCGTTCTTGGTCAGTTCCGGGCCTTCGGCCGTCACCAGGCGCAGCTTGTCGATCACCTGCATGGTGGTCGCGCCTTCGGCCATCACGGAAATCGTACCGTCGGTGCCGATCTCCACCGCCGAGTGCGGCGGCAGCACGATGGCGCCGCCTTCGCCCAGCAGCGGTCGGCCGTTCACCGACAGCGCGCCGTTGGCGTCGATGTCGATCGCGCCGGCGCGGGTGTAGGCCTCGTTGCCGCCGAATTCGACCGCGAAGTAGCCGTTGCCGTTGATCGCCACGTCGAGCGCACGGCCGGTCTCGCGCACCGTGCCCGGCTTGGTCGAGATCGCGTCGGCCTGGGTGCGCGCCATGTGCACGTCGTCGTAGCCATAGCCGCCGAGCTGCTGGCTGGTCACCAGTTCCAGGTTGGCGCGAAAGCCCGGCGTGTCCATGTTGGCCAGGTTGTTCGCATGCACCTGCTGGGCGCGCAGCGTGTGCTCGGCGCCGGAGACGGCGGTGTAGATCAGTTTGTCCATGCCGGTTCAGCCCTTAGTTCAGGGCCTGCATCAGGCTCTGCATCATCTGGTTCTCGGTCGTCAGGACTTTCGAGTTCGCCTGGTAGTTGCGCTGCGAGGTCATCAGGCCCACCAGTTCCGAGGTGATGTCGACGTTCGAGCCTTCCAGCGAGCCGGTGTTCAGCTTGCCCGCCAGGCCGCTGCCCGGGGTGCCGTACAGCGCCAGGCCGGAGGTGGCGTTGGCTTCCCAGCTGGTGTCGCTGATCTGGGTCAGGGCGCCTTCGTTGGCGAAGGTGGCCAGGGCGATGGTGCCGACGACCTGCTTCTGGTCGTTGCTGTAGCGCGCCACCACCGAGCCGTCGGCGGCCAGCTCGACGCCGACGTAGGTGCCCGAGGCGTAGCCGTTGGTGCTGTTGGTGGTGGTGGTCGCTTCGCCGGCGAACTGGGTGGTGCCGCTGTAGTCGATCGTGAACTCGATCGGGGCCGCGCCGTTGGTCGGCGTCAGGGTCAGCGCGCCGCTCTTGATCACCGGCGGCAGCTGGCCGGTTTCCGAGAAGGACAGGGTGGTCGCGGTCGCGGTGTCCGGGGCGGCGCCGTCGAAGCCGTAGTACACGCTCACGGTGTTGGCCGGGGTCGCGTTCTTCACGAAGTACTGCGACACGGTGTGCTGGGTGCCGAGCGAATCGAACAGGACCGACTGCTTGACCATGTTGTAGCTGTTGGCGTCGGCGCTGTTGAAGGTGGAGGTGACCGGCACGGTCCAGTCGGCCGACAGGTTGCCCACGAAGTTGACGCCGGTCGAGGCCGAGGCGGCGATCTGGCCGGTCGGGATCTTGACGTCGCCCATCACGCCCAGGTTGCCGCCGACGGTCGGGCCGTAGCCCTGGACCTTGCGGCCGGCGGCATCGACAAGGAAACCGGTGTTATCGGCGGAGAAGATGCCGACGCGGCTGTAAGCAACGCCGCCCTGCGCGTCGCGGCTGACGAAAAAGCCGCGGCCCGAGATGGCGGCGTCGAGCGAGCGGCCGGTCGATTCGACCGAGCCGTTCTGGCCGATGTTCTGGGTCAGCGAGCCGACGGTGACGCCGTTGGCCTGTTCGCCCGCGTACAGCGAGGCGAAGTTGGCGCGGCTGCTCTTGAAGCCGTAGGTGCTGGAGTTGGCGATGTTGTTCGACACGGCTTCCAGCTGCTCATTGATGGCCTGGATACCGGAAAGGGCGATGTTGAAGCTCATGGCTGAATCCTTGAATTAGTTGGAGGCGACCTGGGTGGCGGTCTTGCCGTTGAAACTGGTGATGGCGGACGGGTCGACTTCGCCGACGCCGGCCACCTGCAATACGACCGCACCGGTGCCCGACAGGCGCACGCTGTCGACGCGGCCGGTGACTTCGACCGGCACGCGGCTGCCGTCGGCAGCCTGGGCCGAGATCGCATAATTACCCGGCGCCAGGCCGAGCGCCGCCGGGTCGATGGTAAAGGCTTGCGAACCGGCCGCATGGAAGGGCAGGGAGATCGTGTGCGCCTGGCCGTCGGCGCCGGTCAGCACGACATTGGTCGCGCTGCTGGCGGCCGGCAGGGCGACGCTGCCTTCGATGGTGCTGCCGTCCACGCGCACGCGCTCGGTCGCGACCGACACCGACGAGCCGACCTGGCCGCCCATCGCCAGCACCTGCAGGCTTTGCAGCACGCTGGCGCTGGCGCTGGTGGTCTTCGACAGGCTCTGCAGGGCCTCGGTCTGCGACAGCTGCGAGAGCTGGTTCACGAACTGGCTGGGGTCCGACGGCGACAGCGGATCCTGGTTGCGGATCTGCGCCACCAGCAGCTTGGTGAACATGTCCTTGTTGGCGCTGACGTCGGCGCTGGCCAAGACCGCATCAACGCCGGCGCCGGTCGCCGCGTTGTTCGGGGAAGCGAGGGAATTGGTCAGCATGATCAGCCCTCGCCCAGTTTCAGGAGCGAGGCCTGCATCGACTTGATGCGGCCCAGCACCTCGACATTGGTCTCGAAGGCGCGCGAGGCCGACATCATGTCGGCCATCTCGGCGACCGAATTGACGTTGCTGTAGACGACCATGCCGTCGGCGTCGGCCAGCGGATTGCCCGGCTCATAGACTTTGCGCACCGGGTCGGCGCTTTCGACCACGTCGAGCACCTGCACGCGGGCGCCGTTGTCGTTCTCCATGATGGCGGCGAACACGGGCTTCCTCGCGCGGTAGGCGTCGGCTTCGGACGCGGCCGCGGTGTCGGCGTTGGCCAGGTTGGAGGCGATCGTGTTCAGGCGTACCGACTGGGCCGCCATCGCCGACCCGGCGATATTCGAGATGTCCTTGAAACTCATGCTTATTGTCCGTTGATGGCTTTGGCCAGGCCGCGCAGCTTCATGTTGATGAAGGTGAGGCTGGTCTGGAAGTCGGAGGCGTTCTGCGAGAACGCGGCCTGCTCGACGCCGATTTCGACGGTGTTGCCGTCGGCGCTGGGGTGGAAGGGCACGCGGTAGAGCGCGTCGCCGTCCGAGAACGACGGCAGGCCCATGCCCGCTTCGCCCGCTTCCGCCTCGATCCGCTCCTGCAGCACTGCGCCGAAGTCGAGGTCGCGTGCGGTGAAGCCCGGCGTGCTTTCGTTGGCGATGTTCGCGGCCAGCACCTTGGTGCGCTCGGCGCGCACGTGCAGCGCATCGGCATGCACGCCCAGTGCTTCCTTAAAGTTGATCGTCATTCGCTTGTCCTCCTTCGTGAACTGCAGTGTGTTTCGTTAGAATGCTTGAATCTTTGATTGCCAAGGTCTGTCGCAATGATTCTTCGTACCGCCCGCCGCGCGGTTCTGCCGCGCCTCCTGCTGCCGCTCTTGCTGTCGCCCTTGCTGGCCCCTGTGCCGGGCTTTGCCGCTCCCACCATCGCCGGCCAGGTCGAGGAGACCGCCCGCGCCGAGCTGGAGAAGCAGGCCGAGGCCATCGGTCTCGTCGACGCCCGTTTCGCGCTCACCGTGGTGCCGCCGCGCGCGGCGCCGCCCTGTTCGGGCCCGGTCGAGGTCGACGTGCTCGACACCCGCCAGCCCACCCGCATGCGCTTCGCGGTGCGCTGTCCGGGCGCCGGCGCCAGCCGTCAGGAATACATCGTGCGGGCCCGCATTTCCGCCTCGGTCGTCGTGACCGCCACCCCGGTCGCTGCCAATGAAGTGCTCACAGACTCCAATGTTACCGTAGGACAACGGGACATTACCAGCATTACGGACCCTGTAGTCAGCCCAATTGATGCGGTAGGCCAAACGAGTCGCAGATCGTTGCGCGCGGGCGACGTTTTACGTAACAGTTCGCTAAGCGCTCCCATCCTGATCAAACGCGGCGACGCCGTCGTCATGATCGCGCGCCAGGACGGTATCGAGGTCAGCACGGCCGGCGAAGCGCTCGACACCGGCGCCAAGGGCGCGCTGGTGCGGGTGCGCAACGCCTCCAGCGGCCAGGTCGTGCGCATGCGCGTGAGCGCGCCCGGCATGGTCGAACCCGCCGACAGGCCGCCCATCAGCCGTTGATGCCCTGCAGCTTGCCGGCCAGGCGCGCCAGCTTGGCGGCGTAGGCCGGGTCGGTCGCGTAGCCGCCGCGGGCCAGGCCCTGGGCGAAGGCGTGGGCGTCGCTGCCGGCGCCGATCGCGCCTTTGTAGCGCGGGTTATCGAGCAGCATCTGCGCGTAGTCGCGGAAGGCGCTGGCCGCGTCCGGATAGGCACGGAAGCGCGCGTTGGTCTTGACCGCCGCGCCGCCGACGTATTCGGTGGTGGCCGTCTCGGCCACGGCGCCGTTCCAGCTGCCGCTGGCCTTGATGCCGAACAGGTTGTGGCTGCTGGCGCCGTTCGCGTTCGGGATCGGGCGCTGGCCCCAGCCCGATTCGAGCGCCGCGTGGGCCGCCACCAGTTCCGGCGCCACGCCGAGCCTGGCGCCCGCTTCGCGCGCCCAGGGCGCGATGCTGTCCAGGAAGGCCTGCTGATGCTCACTGGCCGATCCGTTTTCCACCTCTTCCGGCGCCAGCACTTCGGCCGCGCTGCGCTGGTGCCACATCGCGCCTTCCGGCGTCAGGTCGGCGGCAGGCGTGCCACCGTTCTGGATAAAGGCCGCCACTTCGCCCTGCACCTCGGCGAAGGCGCGCCCGAAGCCGCTGCCGCCGCCAATGGCGGCGGTCGGGCGGGTCGAGGCGGTCGGCAGCGTGGCCGACAGCGGCGTGGTCGAGAACTCAGCGTGGCGCATAGGTCTGCTCCTCGCCGTGCAGCACGCGCTGCATGGTGGTGAACTGGTCGGCCAGCAGGTTGCCGTTGCGCGTGGTCGCGGCCTTGCAGACGACCACCAGGCGCTCCAGCTCGGACCAGGAGGCCGCCAGGCGCGCGCGGCCCGGCTCGGGCTGGGCCGCGATGAACCCGGCCATCGTGCCGTCGAGGCCGTGCAGGGCGCGCACCAGCGCCACGCGCTGGCGGCGGCGCGCATCCATCGCGTCCAGTGCCGGCGTCAGCTCTTCGGCCAGCGCGGCCAGTTCGGAACCCTGGTGCCGCAGCGCGGCCTGGAACTGGCGCTCGAGCAGGGCCAGGATGG
The DNA here is from genome assembly GCF_042647645.1 of Massilia haematophila. NCBI lineage: Bacteria > Pseudomonadati > Pseudomonadota > Betaproteobacteria > Burkholderiales > Oxalobacteraceae > Massilia > Massilia haematophila. The sequence continues at coordinate 5,489,671 of NZ_JBHRVV010000001.1, forward strand.
CTTTCGCCGCTTCCAGGTCGAGCTGCACGCCGTCCGCCAGCGCGGCGACGGCCTGCTGGCGCGTCATGCGGGTCATCAGCGGCCTCCGTGGAAGCGCTGGATCATGCCGGCCAGGCGCGCCGGATCGAACGGCAGTTCGCCCTTGGCCAGCGCGTCGCGCAGTTCGGCCACGCGGGCGGCGTCGAAGTCCGGCATGGCGCGCATGGCCTGGGTGGCCGGCTGCAGCACTTCCGATTCCAGGGCGGCCGGGGCGGCGGCGCCGGCCGGGGCGGGAGCGGCGGCAGGGGCGGACGCGCCGCCGACTGACGGCGTCACGACCGCTGCGCCGGTTCCAGTGATTTTCATGCGGGTACCTCGGGTTTTCGATTGAATCGTCATGGTTACTTCGCCAGTTGGCCGCTCACTGCCTGCACGTCCCTGGCCGCAGCGGCGTTCCCGTTCGCGCCGGCGGCGCTGACGGAGACGCCGTCGACCAGTTCGCGGGTGGCGCCCGGGGCGCCGAACATGGCCGCGACCGTGCGCGATTGCGCGCGCGTCAGGATCATGAGTTCGATACGCCGGTTGACGTCGGCGTCGGTGTTCTTTGCGTCGAGCGGCGCGCGGTCGGCCATGCCGACCACCTGCAGCACGCTGTCGGGGCGCATGCCGCCGCTAAGCAGCTGGGAGCGCGCGGCCATTGCGCGGTTCGACGACAGCGCCCAGTTCGACATGCCGGTCTTCTCGGCGAAGGTGTACTGCACCGAGTCGGTGTGGCCGACGATCAGCATCTGGTTTTCCATCTGCGCGAACAGCGGGCCCATTTTCTGCAGCAGGCGCGCGAAGCGGCCGGTCGGCAGTGCGCTGCCGCGCATGAACATGCCCTGCTTGTCGGTATCGTGCAGCATCACGCGCAGGCCGAAGGGCGTCACCGTCGCTTCCAGGTTCGACGCCAGGCCCGCTTCCTCGCTCATCTTTTCCAGCTTCTTCGACAGTGCGGCCAGGTCGGCCGGGGAGTCGTAGGACACGCGCGTGGCGCTGTCGGCGCCGGCGGCATTCGCCGGACCGATGCCGTCGTGCATGGTCGGGAAGCGCTCGATCAGGCTGCCGCTGGGACCATTCGAGATTTCGGGACGGCGTCCCGGGCCTTCCAGCTGGCCGGCGGCGGCGTCCTTCATCATGTTCTGCACGGCTTCCTTCTCGCGCGCGGCCATCAGCCACAGCACCAGGAACAGCGACAGCAGCGCCAGGCAGAAGTCGGCGAAGGCGACTTTCCAGGCGCCGCCGTGCTCGTCGTGGTCGTGCTTGCCGCCGCCACGCTTGACGATGGTCTCGCCGTGCTTGTCGTTCAGCTTCGACACCGCTTACCCCGTCATCCGGTCGCCCGAGCGGCGGCGCTTGTTCTGCGACTCGTCCTCGCCGCCCATGGCGTTGATCCACTGCTCGAGCTGGGCGAAGCTGGGCTTGGCGTTCAGCTGGATCAGGCGGCGGCCGGCGTCGATCGCCAGCAGCGCCGGCTTGCCGGCCACGTGGGTGCACAGCACCACCTTCACGGTTTCCATGGTCGACGCTTCCGAATTGACCAGCTGCTTCATCATGTTCGACAGCGGATCGAGCAGGCCGTAGCAGAAGAAGATGCCGATGAAGGTGCCGACCATCGCCGCGCCGACCTTCTCGGCGATCAGGCCCGAGTCGGCACCGCCGGAGACCGAATACATCGCCATCACGATGCCCAGGACGGCCGCCAGGATGCCGAAGCCCGGCATGCCTTCGGCGATCTTGTGCAGCGACTTCGAGGGCTGGGTCAGCTCCTCGTGGATGGCGTCCAGTTCCTGTTCCAGCACGCCTTCGAGCTCGTGGGCGTTGATTTTCCCCATCGCCATCAGTCGGAAGTTGTCGACGATGAACGCCAGCAGCTTCGGCTCTTCCAGGATGCGCGGGTAGCGCTGGAAGATCGCGCTTTCGCGCGGCGCCTCGACGTGGGCGTCGAGCGCCTTCAGGCCGCCGGCGGCCAGTTGCAGCAGTTCGTACATCAGCAGCAGCAGCTGGCGCTGGAATTCCGAATCGTGCTTCTTGCGCGAGGCGATCTTCTTGAGCTGGTGCGCCATTTCGCCGAGCACGTGCTTTTCGTTGCCGATCACGAGCGCACCGAAAGCGGCGCCGACGATGATCAGGATCTCGACCGGGTGCCAGATGGCGGTGACCGTCCCGCCCATCAGTGCGAAGCCGCCGAAGACGCAGCCGAGCACAATGAGGATACCGATTAGTTGCTGCATGACGGGCCTTTCAGGATGATTTGCATGGTGTTCTCTTGTTGTTGTATCAGCGCGCCCCGAGGGCGGCCTTCATCTTGGCCAGCGCGCTCTTGTTGAGCTGGCAGACGCGGGCGTCGGACAGGTCGAGCACGGCGGCGATTTCCTTGTAGCTGAGCTCGAACTCGTAGATCATCTGGATCACGCGCTGTTCGCGCTCGCTCAAGGCGGCCAGGGCCTGCTCCAGGCTGCGGCGCACCAGCAGCGATTCTTCCGGGCCAGGCGCGCTGTGCGCCTGCTCGGTCGCTTCCTGCAGCACTTCGTCGAACGACAGCATTTCTTCGGCGCCGTCGTCCAGCAGATGCTGGAAATAGGCTTCCTGGGTGATGCCCAGCGCCTCGGCCGCTTCTTGCGGCGTCGGCTCGCGCCCGAGCTGGCGGGTGAGGGCGCGCAGGCCGTCGCGCAGGCGGTGCGCGTCCTGGCGCACGGCGCGCGGGCGCCAGTCCTGGCGGCGCAGCTCGTCGAGGATGGCGCCGCGGATGCGCAGCGAGGCGAAGCTGCCGAAACCATTGTCGGGCGTACCGTAACGGCGCAGCGCTTCGAGCAGGCCCATCAGGCCGATCTGCTCCATGTCCTCGCGCGACATCGAGCCCGAGACCTGCGAATTGAGCTGGCGCACGATGCGCTTGACCAGCGGCGCGTACGCCACCAGGTGGCGCTGTTCCTCGCGCGCGCTCATGCCCGAGGCAACGGCGGCTTCGTGGTATTCGCTGGCGCAGGAAGTGTCGGCGTAGTCGGCTAGGTAGGCCACGTTATCCCCGAAGGTTCATTCGACGATCAGCTTGCCGATCATGACTTCGTCGAACGGCTTCTCCCGTTCTTCGCTCGCATAATTGGCATCGAAGGTTTTGTTGAGCTGCTCGGCGTACTGCTCGACCGTCATGCCCGAGGCCTCGGCCAGCGTGTGCGCCGACAGGGCGCGCACCGCGACCGCGCGCAGCAGCGGCAGGTGGTCCTTGGTCAGCTTCTCGCGTTTCTCGTCGGTGGCCAGCACCAGGTCGGTCGACAGGTAATGCGCCTGGGCCTCGTTCGGCGCGCGGCGCAGCATCACGATCACCTTGTCGAGGGTGACGTACTTGACCGGCTTGTCCGACTTTTCCTTTTTCTTCGGCGTTTCGGCGGCATGCGCTGCTTCGCCGGCCTGCGCGGCCTGCGGCTTCATCCACCACATGGCGCCGCCGGCCGCGGCGGCGCTGAGCACCGCGACGGCGACAACGCCAATGATCATTTTCAGCTTGCTGTTCATCGTTCCTGGATTGATTCTTCAGTGGGTAGGTCAGGCGCGGGCGTTCAGCGAGAACGCGGAAGCGCCGTCGTTGGCCTCGGCAAGGGCATTGCCGGGCGCCTGTTCCTGTTGCTGGCCGTCCTGCTGGCGGCCGCGGTTGCCGCCGTCGCCGGCGAACTGCGGCGCCGCATTCGCGCTGCGCGCCGCCTGGGTGATGTTGACCGCGACATCGGTGAACTGGCGCTGGGCCAGGTCGTTGCGCAGGTTCTCGCTGACGCTCTGCAGCTGGCGCAGCACTTCGCCATGGGTCGCCGAGATGTGCACCTCGAGCGAACCGGCGCTGTGGCGGATCGCGATCTCGACGCGGCCCAGCATCGGCGGCTCGAGGCGGATCACCGCCTGCTCGGCGTTCTTGCCGAGCTGGAGCTGCAGGCGCTCGCCGAGCGCCTCGTGCAGGGTCTGGCGCCAGGCGGTCGGCGGGCCCGAGAGCGTCACCGTGTCGGCGCCGCGCTGCGCCGCGCCGTTTGCCGGCGCGGCCACGCCGAAGGCCTGGGCCAGGCCGCGATCGCCGGTGGGCGCCTGGTCCTGGCCGGCCTCGACGCCGCCGAAGGCGTCGGCTGCCAGGGCAGGGGCCGTGTTCTTCTGCTGGCCGGTCGCAGGCGTCGTCGTTGCCGGCATGGCCGCGTCGGACAGCGCCGGGAGCGCGGCGCCGGCATTGGCAGTGCGCAGGTCGACGCGTGCGGCGGCGTCCGGCGCCGGCGAAATACCGGTATCGGCGGCGGGCGCCGGATCTTTAGGGGCGCGCACGCCCGGCAGCGCGGCAACGACCGCGGCCAGGGTGGCTTGCGCCGCCGGCATCAGCGGCATCGCCATGGCGCCCAGCAGGGCATTGTCGGCCGGTTGCTGCTCGTCCGCGGACTCGTCGGCCGCTGGCGCCTCGAGGCCGTCGGCCGCGGGTGGCGGAAGCGGCTGGTCCAGGCCCAGCCACTCGGCAAAAGCGAGGGCCGGCTGCGCCGGCGCCTGTGCGGCCTCGCCCGGCTGCGCGGCGGCGGCCGCGTCCTTCACGGTGGCGGCATTGCCCGCGGCTGCGCCCGGCTCGGCCGGCTTCGCGCCCTTGCCGGCGGCCGGCAGGTTCAGGTTGGTCAAATTCAGGTTCATCATGTATCAGGCCGATTCGGTCTCGCTGGTCAGCGCGTACGCGATCCAGCCATCTTTGTTGTCGCGCATCTCGGCAAGCCGCTGGCCCAGTTGCTCCAGGGCCTGCGCGCAGGCCGCGGCGGCGTGGTCGTGGGCGGTGCGCAGGCGCGCCAGCGCCGCCAGTTCGGCGGCGCTCCAGGGGCCGCGCGCGGCCAGCGCCGACAGCTGCGGCGCCAGCGTTTTCGCCAGCGCGCCGAGCCGCTCCCAGTCGCGGGTTGCACGGGCGTCGTCGAAGGCCGCGGCGAGCATGCCGATTGCCGCCATCCTAGCCATTGCGTGCCTGCACGCCTTGCCAGCCCTGGCGGATCGTGGTCAGGATCTCCACCACTTCGTCGACCATCGCCGGATCCATCTTGATGCCGGCGTTCTGCAGGCGCGCGGCGCAGAAGTCGTACAGGCGCGCCAGGTTGGCCACCACTTCGCCGCCCTGTTCGAAGTCGAGCGAGCTCGACAGGCCGTTGATGATCTCGCAGCATTTGTCGATGCTGTTGGCTTTCAGTTCGTAGCGCTTGCCGACGATGTGGCCGCGTGCGCGCGCCAGTTCGTCCAGCAGGCCGTCGGTGAGCAAGAGGACCAGCTCCACCGGGGAAGCGCGCGAAGTCTGCGCGTCCAGGTTGGCAGCGTGATAGCTGCCGTAGGCTTCTTGATAGGACATGGGTGTACTTTAATCTTTGCTGCTGCTGAACAAAGCGTCGAACAGCGAGGTGTTATAGGACATATTGCTCTGAACGGTTTGCAGCTGCGTGAACTGCGCGAGGTAGCGCGCGTAGGCGCTGTCGTACTGTTTGTCGAGCGCGGTCTGGCGCCCGGCCAGGTCGCCCTGCAGCTTGCTGAGTTGATCCTTGCGGGCCTGGATCTGGCCGTTGGCGCTGTTGTTCCACAGCTTCAGGTAGGAGTCGAGCTGGGCGGCGATGCCGCTGGCGCTGCCGGTCGCCGTGCTGCCGATCAGGGTGTCGAGCCCGGTCGGGTTGGCCGCCAGCGCCTTGGTCAGGCGGGCATTGTCCAGGCCCAGGGTGCCGTCGCGGTTACCGATCAGGCCGAAGCTCGCCAGCGAGCTGCCGCCGGCGCCGCGCAGCGCGCTCACCAGGCGGTCGCGCAGTGCGCGCACGCCGCTGTCGCCGGCAAAGGCGCCGGCCGCCGAGCCGTTCGACGGGTCGGCTGGGCTGACCAGGGCGTCGATCGTCGATTTCAGCTTGTTGTAGGCATCCACGAAAGCCTGGGCGTTGGCAGTGGTCTTCGAGGCGTCGGAGGCGACCGTCAGCGTGAGCGGCGCGCTGCCGGCGGCTTGCGCCTTGGTCAGCGTCATGGTCACGCCGTCGATCACGTTGAAGGTGTTGCTGGCCTGGGTGATGGCGGTGCCGGTTTCCGAACCGACGCGCAGCACGGCGTCGAGCGCCTTGCTCAGCGGGTTCGGCGCGGCGCCCAGTTTCGCGGCCAGGCCGGCATCGATGCCGCTGGTCGCGCCGCTCGGGGCGACCGTGATCGCGTTGGCGGCGCCGGTGGCCTTCGCGCTCAGCACCAGTTCCGACACGCCGGTGCCGGTGGTGACGACCGAGGCCGAGATGCTGGTGTTGTTGGTGTCGCCATTGATCGCGGCGGCCAGGTCGCGCACCGTCCAGGTGGTCTTGCCGCTCAGGTCCAGCGTGAACGAATTGCTGCCGCTGCCCAGCGTGAGCGAGCCGCCGCCGGCGAAGTCGGTCAGGCCGCTGTAGGAAATCTTGTGGGCGCTGGCGATCCGTTCGACGAAGAAGGTATAGCCACCGGCCGCCGCGGTCGAATTCGCCGTGGCGCTGGCAAAGGCGGTGTCGCTGAACACGGCGCTATTGGCCGCGATGGTCTTGTTGACGCCGGTCAGGCTCGCCAGGCTGGCCTGGAATGCGCTCAGCGCCGAGCCGAGCGTGTTCAGGCCCTTCTCGGTGGCCGTGGCGGCATTGGTCTGGTTCGTCAGCATCGTCTGACGGCCGTACGTGAACTGTTCCGCCAGCGCCTGGGCCGTGGTGACTGGATCGTAATTGGTGTTGATCGCCATGGGTTCTCCTTATTCGGGCTTCACGCCCGTCCTGCCAGCCACGATTGGGTGGCGATGTCGTCTTCGCGCTTTCGTGCGGCGCGTTCCTGTTCGCGTGCGTGCGCGTCCTGTTGCTGCTCGAGCACCTTGCCGAGCAGTTCGCGGCGCGTCCACGCCGCGGTCAGGTTGCGCTGTGCGACCGCCATGTTGGCTTCGTGCAGCTGCAGGTCGGTGCGGTGGCTGTCGGCCAGCGCGAACACGGCCTGCTTGTACTGGCCGCAGTTCAGGGCCAGCGCCGGCGCCAGCCGGCCCGAGGCACCGCTGCCTTCGGCCAGCGCATGCAGCCGCTCCAGGTTGGCCTGGTAGCGCGCGCGCGTGGCTTCCTGGCGCGCCAGTTCCGTCTGCAGGCGGTCGACATCGAGGCTGCGCAGCTGCACCAGCGTATCGAGGCTGCGGATCGCATCGTTCTTTTTCATGCCATCATCCCCTGCAGTTGCGTGACGCAGGTGTCGAGCGGCGCGCCTTCGCGCGTGCCCTGGCACAGGAAGGCTTCGATGTGCGGCTGCAGCCGGACCGCGCGGTCGGTCTCCGGATCGGCGCCGGGCGTGTAGGCGCCCAGCGGAATCAGGTCGCGCACGCGCGCATGGCGCGCCAGCGCCGCCTTCAGCTTGCGCGCCGCGTTCGCGTGGTCCGGGCTCACGACCTGGGCCATGCAGCGGCTGATCGATTGCGCCACGTCGATGGCCGGGTAGTGGCCGCGTTCGGCCAGTTCGCGCGTGAGCACGATGTGGCCGTCCAGGATCGCGCGCGCGGTGTCGACCACCGGATCCTGCTGGTCGTCGCCTTCGGCCAGCACGGTGTAGATCGCGCTCATGCTGCCTTGCGGGTTCTCGCCGTTGCCGGCCGATTCGACCAGCTGCGGCAGGTTCGAGAACACCGACGGCGGATAGCCGCGCGTGGCCGGCGGCTCGCCCAGCGACAGCGCCACTTCGCGTAGCGCCATCGCGTAGCGGGTCAGCGAATCGCACAGCAGCAGCACGTTCTGGCCGCGGTCGCGGAAGTGCGCGGCGATCGAGTGGCACAGTTCGGTGGCCATCACGCGCATCATCGGCGACTCGTCGGCCGGCGCGACCACCAATACGGCGCGCTTCAGGCCCTCGGGGCCGAGCGACTTCTCGACGAATTCGCGCACCTCGCGGTTACGTTCGCCGATCAGGCCGACCACGACGACGTCGGCCACGGTCTGGCGCGTGATCAGGCCCAGCAGCACCGACTTGCCGACGCCGGAGCCGGCCATCAGGCCGACGCGCTGGCCCTTGCCGAGCGTGAGCATGGAATTGATGGCGCGTACGCCGACGTCGAGCGGCTCGTCGACCGGCGTCTTGCGCAGCGGGTTCACCTTCGGCGGCGTGGTCTCGAGCGGCTGGTCGCCACCGAGGCGGCCGAGGCCGTCGATTTCCTCGCCCAGGCCGTTGACCATGCGTCCCAGCCAGGACGGGCCGATCATCAGCTTGCTGGTGTTCTTCTCGGGCAACACGCGCGCGCCGGTGGCCAGGCCCTGCGGCTTCTTGAACGGCATCAGGTAGGAGACCTTGTCGCGGAAACCCACGACCTGGGCGTCGAGCCAGCCGCCGTCGACCAGTTCGATACGGGCGCGCTGGCCGGTGTGCAGCTTGCAGCCGACGCTTTCCAGCAGCAGGCCTTGCGCGCCGACCAGGCGGCCGGTGGGCGTGGCCACCGGCACCGCGCCGATGTCGAGCGAGCGCAGGGTGTCGACGAGCGCCGTCATGCCTCTTCTCCTTCGACTTCGAGCGCTTCGCGCACCTGGTCCATGCAGGCGGCCAGGCGGCCCTGGCAGCCGGCGTCGACTTCGTGGTCGCCCGACTTGACGCGGCATTCGCCCGGTTCGAGCGACGGATCGGCCAGCAGGTTCCACTTCTTGGCGCGCTTCGGATCGAGTTCGCTCACGCGGCGCAGTTCCTCCGGATTCATCAGCACTTCGACCGTGTCGCGCGAAGGCGGCATCGCGGCCAGGGCCTCATCGACCAGGGCCAGCAGCTGGGTCGGCTGCAGCGCCAGTTCGGCGCGGATCACCTGGCGCGCGATCTTGCCGACCAGGTCCACGACTTCCTTGCGCTGGGCGGCGCGGTAGTCGGACTTCAGTTTTTTCAGGGACTTGAGGGCGGCGTCGATCGGCTTGGCGAGTTGCTCGAAGCCGGCCAGCGCCTGCTCCAGGCCCTCGGCGCGGCCTTCCTCGAAGCCGCGCTTGCGGCCTTCGGCCTGGCCGGCCTCGAAGCCTTCGAGGCGCGCCTGCTCGAAGCCGGCGTCGTAGCCGTCCTGCTGGCCCTGGCGATAACCCGCCGCCAGCGCGCCGTCCCAGTCCTCCTGGTTCGGCGCATCGTGGCCGGCTTCGGCCGCGGCGCGCGCGGCCGCGCGCACCTGGGCCAGCGGCGGGAAATGGAATGGCCGGAACTGCTTCATTCGGCAGTGGCCTCGGCGAACAGCTGCACGTCGATCTCGCCGGCGTCGGCGAGGGCCTTGACGGCGGCCATGATGTCCTTGCGGGTCTGCTCGATGCGCGACATCGGCACCGGGCCCGAACGGCGCATCAGGTCCTCGAAGGACTGCGCCTGGCGCTTCGGCATGGCCGACAGGATGGCGTCGCGCAGGGCCGGTTCGGCGCCCTTGAGCGCGATCGCCCACTGCTCGAGCGGCACTTCGTCGAGCAGGCGGGTGATGACCTGTTCGGTCTGGCGCGACAGGATGAAGAAGTCGTACATCGACATCTCGATCTGCGACACCACTTCCGGGTCGTGCGCGCGCAGCAGTTCGACCATGCCGGCGCGGTTGTTCGGCAGGCGGTTCAGGATTTCGGCGACCTGGCGCACCCCTTCGACGCTGGCGCTCTGGGTGTCGAGCGCGGACAGGCAGCGCGTCACCAGCTCTTCCAGTTCGCGCAGCAGGTCGCGGTCGATCTCGTCCAGGCGCGCCAGGTTCAGCAGCACCAGGTCGCGGCCTTCTTCCGGCAGCGACTCGATGATCTGGCCGGCCAGGGCAGGGGGCAGGAAGGCCAGGAACACAGCCTGCATCTGCACGTGCTCGTGCGCGACGAATTCGGCCAGCCACTTCGGCGAGGCGTACTGCAGGCGCGCCATCATCGGACGGATGGCGTCGCCGTAGATCGTGTTCAGGACGCTGTTGGCGATGTCGCTGCCGAGCGCCAGGTCGAGCGAGCGCTTCAGGTAGCTGCGCGAGGCGCCGTGCAGGCCGCTTTGCTGGCGGTAGTCGTCGAAGAAATTCTGGACAGCGTATTTCACCGAGTCGACCTTGATACCGCTCATGCGCGACATGACCTGGGTCAGCTCGATCAGTTCTTCGCGCTCGAGGCAGCGCAGCACCGCGGCGGCGGGTTCCTCGCCGATCGACAGCAGCACGATGGCGGCCTGCTCGACCGGGCTCAGGACGGCTTCGCCGTCGTTATTGTTCAGTTCGGCCATGTTTCTTCTGCACCCATTGTTTGACCACTTCGGCGACGCGCTCCGGCTCCTTGCCGGCCAGTACCTTCAGGTGATCGACCATCACGTCCACGGCCGAGCCGGCCGGGGGCAAATCGTAGTTTTCCAGCAGCGGCACCATCGGCATCGTGCCGACGCCGGCGCCTGCCGCGATCGGTTCGGCCATGCTGGCGCCGGCCAGGGCCGGCACCGCATTCGGTGCGGCCACGGCGGCGGCACCTGCGGCGTTGGTCGCCAGGGCCGGGGCGGCGCCCGGTGCCGGCAGTTGCGGCGCCAGGCGCTGGTTGATCGTGCGCAGCAGCGGACGGGCCAGCAGCAGGTAGCCGAGCAGGGCGCCGACGATCCAGATGCCGTAGCCGGTGGCGTCGACGACGGTGTCGCGCTCCTGCCACCACGGCTCGACCGGGGCCGGCGCCGGGAAGTTTAGGCTCGACACGGCCAGCACGTCGCCGCGCGCGGTGTCGATGCCCAGGCCGCCGCGCAGGATCTTCTCGATGTTGGCCAGTTCCGGCTGGTTGAAGCCGGTCTTGGCGTTGGCCGCACTGGCGTTGTTCAGCACCACCGCCACCGACAGCTTGCGCAGGCGCCCGCGCGAGCGCTTGATCTGGGTGATCGCGCGGTCGTAGGCGTACTGGCGGGTGGTCGCGTTCTTGCGCGAGTTGTTGTTGTCGCCTTTGTCGGCCTCGGCCTGGGCGTTCGCGTTGGCGTCAGCTGGCGCGTTCGGGTCGGCCGGCACCGGCGGACGGTTCGACAGGGTGCCCGGCACGCCGAGCGCGAGGCGGTTCTTCTCCATCTCTTCGCGCATCGCTTCGCTGGTGACCTTCGGCGCTTCGCCGTACTTCTCCTGGGTTTCCTCGATCTTGTCGTTGTCGATGTCGGCGGTGACGCTGACCTTGAAGTTGTTCGCACCCAGCACCGGGCCGAGCAGCTCGGCGACGTTGGCGCGCACTTCCTGCGCCACGCGCTGGGCCGCGGCATCGCCCTGGGTGCCGCCGTCGAAGCCTTCGCTCAGGTCGACGCGCGAGGACAGGTAGTTGCCGGCCTGGTCGACCAGCGACACGCGCGCCGGGGACAGGCTGGCGACGCTGCCCGAGACCATGTTGACGATCGCGGCGATCTGCTCGTTGCCCAGGGTGCGGCCCGGCTTGACCGCGACCACGACCGAGGCCGAGGACTGGTCGGCCGCGCCGGCGACGAACGAGCTGTTCTTCGCGATCGCCAGGTGCACGCGCGCCGAGGCGATGGCGTCGAGCGTCAGGATGCTCTGCGCCAGTTCGCCTTCCAGGCCGCGGCGGAAGCGCACGTCCTGCACGAACTGCGACACGCCCAGCGGATCGTTCTTGTCCATCAGTTCCAGGCCGGCCGGCAGCTGGGCGGTCACGCCCTTGGCCGCGAGCAGCATGCGCGCCTTGCCCAGCTGGCTGGAAGGCACCATGACCTGGCCGCTGTCCGGGTGGATGCGGTAGGGGATCGCCTCGGCGTCGAGCACGCTCATCATGTCGCTGACGGCGACTTTTTCGCGCGCGCCGAACACGGGCTTGTAGCTGGCCTGGTCTTGCCACATGAACATCATCACGGCCGCCGTGATGACGATGGCGAGGACCAGCAGCGGGGTCAGGTTGTTGCGCAGCAGGGCGGGGAAGGCGGGCAAGCCTTTCAGGCCGCCTTCGCCGAAGGCATTCTTGAGCTTCGAGATCATCGTGGTGGGCTGTTAATCAGACAGGCAGCTTGATCAGTTCGTCGACCGCGCCCATCACTTTGTTACGGACCTGCATCAACATCGAGAAGGACAGGCTGGCTTGCTGGCTGGCTAGCATGGCGCCGACCAGGTCGTCGCTTTTACCGCTATCGACGTCGGCCATCCTGGCGGCGGCCGCCTGGTCCTGGTCGTCGACGCTGCGAAATGCGTCTTTCATGGTCTGGGCAAAGGAAAAGCCGGAAGCATGGCTTTCCGCTGTGTGTACCGATGGCGCAATGGCAAGGCGTTGTGCTTCGTTTGTCAGTGCGGCAAGGTCAGCTTTGATCAGACCGGCAAGTTCAGTTCCCATTTGTTAAATCCTATGAGTTCGATGTTGCGTGTCGGTGACACAGCTAGTGGTGTTTATGCGACAGAAGGGCGGGGATTAACTGTCGTTTTAACGCCAATTGTTAAATATTGCGCATTCCAAACTTGCACAAAAATGTGTGCCAAAGGCGTTGCTGATTTCACCTTTTCCCTCGTAAACCGGGTGGTTTTGCTGGGAAACGGCGTAAATCAAGATACGATCTTACCGTAGGGCAACGGGGAATTCAAAGAGGAATATCAAATGATCTGAAACAATTTCGGGGGTATAATTGTTGCCCTAGGGAATGAAATAAAAACACGTCCCGATAGCCATAATCAATTCGACATTCATGCCGATTAACAATTCTCCCGAACAGACGCGTCCGCACCAGGTGCTCGATCCCTGCCTGCTCGGGCGCCCCGTGCATTTGCTGCCGACCTTTGCCGCCGCATTTGCCGACGACCTGGCGCTTCTGCTGGCCGCGCCCGCCTCGCGCCGTTACTGGGGCGGCTTCGCGGTCGCCCAGGTGGAATTCGCACGCGCACCGGAAGGCGCCGCGCTGCGCTGGCTGGGCGTGGCCGGTCCCTGCGGCCAGGCCGCGGTCGCCTTCGAGCGCACCTTGCTGGTGGGGCTGCTCGAAGCCCGCTACGGCGGCAAGGGCGCCGCGGCGCCGCTGCGCGACCCGTCCGGCGAGCGCGTCAGCGCGACCGAGGAGCGCCTGGGCCAGACCTTGAGCGCGCAACTGGCCGAGCTGCTCGCGCGCTGCGTGCGCGGCGCCGCTACCCGCGCGGGGATCGAATTGCCGGCGCCGGCGGGCAAGGCTGCCGCCGCCGGCGCACCGGGCCGCAACGCCTGGGCGATCGCGGTCACGCTGCGCGAACCGCATGCCGGCGGCAGCGCGCGCTGCTGGATCGCGCCGGACCAGCAGATGATAGGCCTGATCCTGCAGGCGCTGCAGCCGGAGCGTCCGGTCCTGCGCGCCGCGCGCCCGGCCGAACCGCTGGCGGCCAACCTCAAAGTGAAACTCGAAGGCCGCCTGGTCAGCCACGAGATCACGCTCGAAAAGCTGTTCGCCCTGCAGGTGGGCGACGTGATTCCGGTGACCGTCGGCCGCGCCGACGTCCTGCTCGACGAAGCGCGCCTGTTCACGGCCGCCGTCGCCGAGCACAAGAGCAAGCTCTGTTTAACCTCTTTTGAAGACGCCGAATAATGAACATGAACCTCAATGAGCAGCTGGCTGTCGACGTTCTCCTCGACGAGGAAGCGCAAGTGACCGCCGGCCCCGCGCCGCGCAACCCGCGCCTGCCGCAGATGATGCGCCGCATCCCGGTCACCCTGACCCTGGAAGTGGGCTCGGCCCGCGTGTCGCTGCAGGACCTGATGGACCTGGGCCCGGCCAGCGTGCTGCCGCTCGATACGATCGCCGGCGAACCGCTGGTCATCAAGGTCAACGGCGCCCCGATCGGCCGCGCCGAAGTGGTGGTGGCCGGCGAGCAGTACGGGCTGAAAGTGATCGACCTCGACGGTCTGAACCTGGACCTGATCGCACAATGATGTTCACGACGAGCGGCGCCGCATTGCGCCGTACCGCGCTTGTAGTTGCAGGCGCTACGCTGATGATGAGTGCCGCTCCCGCGGGAGCCGCCGACGTGCTGGCCGGGGTCATCCCCGGCGCGAATTCCGGATTGAGCGTGAAATCGCAAATCCTGGTCCTCATGACCCTGCTCGGGCTGCTGCCCGTGCTGGTCATGATGATGACGAGCTTCACGCGCTTCGTGATCGTGCTGTCGCTGCTGCGCCAGGCCCTCGGCCTGCAACAGGGCCTGCCGAGCCGCGTCATCACCGGCATCGCCCTGATCCTCACGCTGCTGGTAATGCGCCCGATCGGGGTGCAGGTCTGGAACGAAGCCTTCGTCCCCTACGACAAGGACCAGATCGGCCTGGAACAGGCCCTGAAGACCGCCGAGAAACCGCTGTCGCGCTTCATGCTGGCCCAGACCAGCAAGAACGCGCTGGCCCAGGTCGCGCACCTGGCCGGCGAGCCGGCCAACATGAAGCCCGAAGACCGCGCCTTCACCGTGAAGCTGGCCGCCTTCGTGCTGTCCGAACTGAAGACCGCGTTCCAGATCGGCGCCATGCTGTTCATCCCCTTCCTCATCATCGACCTGGTGGTCTCGTCGGTGCTGATGGCGATGGGCATGATGATGCTGTCGCCGCTGGTGATCTCGCTGCCGTTCAAGCTGCTGCTGTTCGTGCTGGTCGACGGCTGGACCCTGACCGTCAACACCCTCGTGGGCAGTATCCACGGCTACTAGCAACCGGAGTAATCGATGAATCCTGATGTCGCCGTCGACCTGGTGGCCGAAGCGCTGCGCGTGGTCATGCTGCTTGTGATGGTGCTGGTCGTGCCGGGCCTGGTCATGGGCCTGGTGGTCGCGCTGTTCCAGGCCGCGACCCAGATCAACGAACAGACCTTGAGCTTCCTGCCGCGCCTCTTGGTGACGCTGGCGGCGCTGATCCTGGCCGGTCACTGGATGACCGGCTACCTGATGGACTATTGCGTGTCGGTGTTCCAGCGCGCGGCCACGCTCGGCGCCTAGCGAATGGAGCTGGTCAGCTTCCTGCTGCCCCTGATCGGCGCGCTGTGGTGGCCGTTCTGCCGCATCATGGCGATGTTCTCGACCGCGCCGGTGATCGGCGAGGGCCTGGTGCCGATCCCGGTGCGCGCGCTGCTGGCGCTGGTGCTGTCGTTCCTGATGCTGCCGATAACAAAAGACATGCCGATGCCCGACCCGTTCTCGCTGCACGGCGTGGTGGCGATGCTGGAGCAGGCCATTGTCGGCGGCGTGCTCGGCTTCGCGCTGCAGTTCGCCACCTCGGCCATCGCCATGCTCGGCTACCTGGTCTCGAGCCAGATCGGCTTCGCCATGGCGCAGATGAACGACCCGGTCAACGGCCAGCAGTCCGACGTGATCTCGAGCCTGCTGGCGCTGGTGGCGATTTTCGTGTTCTTCGCCATCGACGGCCACCTGGTGCTGACCAGCGTGCTGGGGCAGAGCTTCCGCGCATGGCCGGTGGGGCAGGGGCTGGGTCCGCTCATGCTGCAGACGGTCGCGCTGAACCTGGGCTGGGTGTTCGCCGCGGCGGTGCTGCTGGCGCTGCCGATCGTGTTCTCCACCATGGTGGTGCAGATCGGCTTCGGCTTCCTGAACCGCGTGGCGCCCTCGCTGAACCTGTTCTCGCTGGGCTTCTCGCTGGTGACGATTTTCGGGCTGATGATGCTGGTGCAGCTGGTGCGCTTCATCCCCGAGCACTACATCCAGCTCACCAACCAGGTGCTCGAGATGATCGGGCAGCAGATGAGGGCGGCCCATGGCGGATAACGGCACCGGCGGCGACAAGACCGAAAAGCCCTCAGCGCAAAAGCTGAAGAAGGCGCGCGAGCAGGGCCAGGTCGTCCGCTCGCGCGACCTGGCGACCGCGATCGGCATCCTGGTCAGCCTGAAAGTGTTCTCGCTGATGCTGCCCGCGTACCTGGAATCGTTCCGCGCCCTGTTCCGGCTGGTCTACGTGCCGCTGGGGGAGGCGGGAGCGATCGAGAACGCGATGTCGGTGGTGTTCATGGCGGCGCTGATGTTGCTGATCAAGATGGTGCTGCCGCTGGCGGCGGTGCCGGCGGCGATCGTGATCGGCGGTCTGGTGCCCGGCGGCTGGATCCTGTCGGGCAAGAACATGACGCCGCAGTTCGGGCGCCTGAGCCCCATGAAGAACCTGGGGAATTTGTTCACCCAGAAGCACGCGGTCGGGTTCGCGACTTCGCTGGCCAAGGCGGTCGTGCTGGGCTTCGTGCTGGTGCACGTCACGCGCTCCGGCATCAGCGCCTACGTCGACCTGCAACACCTGCCGCTGGGCGACGCCATGGTGCGCGGCGTCTCGATGATGTTCGATGCGCTGATGGCGATGGTGGCCGTGTTCATCGTCTTCGCGCTGATCGACGTGCCGGTGCAGTCCTTCCTGTTCACACGCAACCAGCGCATGAGCAAGCAGGAGGTCAAGGAAGAACACAAGACCAGCGAGGGCAAGCCCGAGGTGAAGCAGCGCATCCGCCAGTTGCAGCACCAGCTGGCGCGGCGCAGCGTGAACAAGACCGTGCCGACGGCGGACGTGGTGATCGTCAACCCCGAGCACTATGCGGTGGCGCTGAAGTACGACACCAACCGCGCCGAGGCGCCCTTCGTGGTGGCCAAGGGCGTGGACGAGATGGCGCTCTACATCAAGCGCGTGGCGCGCGAGCACAAGGTCGAAACGCTCGAGCTGCCGCCGCTGGCGCGCGCCATCTACAACACCAGCCAGGTGCAGCAGCAGATTCCCGCCCAGCTCTACCAGGCGGTGTCGCAGGTGCTGAACTATGTGCTGCAACTGAATGCTTTCCGTGCAGGCCGGCGCCAGGCGCCCCCACGGTTTCCGACTGATGTGGCGGTGCCACACCATTTGAGCGAGGTAACTCCTTCATGAATTCGCTGAACGCCTTCGTCGCCGAGCTGCGGCGCCAGAAATACGCCGCCCCGGCCTTCCTCCTGATGCTGCTCGGGATGATCATGCTGCCGCTGCCGCCGGTGCTGCTGGACGTCCTGTTCACGTTCAACATCGTGCTGGCGCTGATCGTGATCCTGGTCTCGGTGTCGGCCAAGCGGCCGCTCGACTTCTCGGTGTTCCCGACGGTGATCCTCGGCACCACCCTGATGCGCCTGGCGCTGAACGTGGCCTCGACCCGCGTCGTGCTGCTGCACGGCCACGAGGGCACGCACGCCGCCGGCTCGGTGATCGAATCCTTCGGCAACGTCGTCATCGGCGGTAACTTCGTGGTCGGCCTGGTGGTGTTCGTGATCCTCATGATCATCAACTTCGTGGTCGTGACCAAGGGCTCCGAGCGTATCTCGGAAGTGTCGGCGCGTTTCACCCTGGACGCGCTGCCGGGCAAGCAGATGGCGATCGACGCCGACCTGAACGCCGGCCTGATCAACCAGGAAAAGGCGACCCAGCGCCGCAAGGACGTGGCCGCTGAAGCCGACTTCTACGGCGCCATGGACGGCGCCTCGAAATTCGTGCGCGGCGACGCCATCGCCTCGATCTTGATCCTGATCATCAACCTGATCGGCGGCGTGGCGATCGGCGCCCTGATGTACGACCTGCCGATCGGCGAGTCCTTCCGCGTCTACGCGCTGCTGACCATCGGCGACGGCCTGGTCGCGCAGATCCCGGCGCTGCTGCTGTCGGCCGCCGCGGCGATCCTGGTGACCCGCATCGGAGAATCGGGCGACCTGGACAAGCAGGTCAGCGGCCAGCTGCTGGCCCAGCCGACGACCCTGTTCGCCGCTGCCGGCGTGATGGTCATACTGGCCCTGATTCCGGGCATGCCCTTCCTGGTCTTCGCCGTCTTCGCAGTGGCGCTCGGGTATGCGGGCTGGCGCCTGCATACCCGCGTGCAGCCGGCCGATACCGCCGGCGTCGCCGCCATCGAAGCAGCGCTGCGCGACGAGCGCGCGCCCGACCTGGACTGGCAGCAGCTGCCCGTGGTGCAGCCGATCTCGGTGGCGGTCGGCTACAAGCTGGTCGGCCTGGTCGACAAGGCCCAGGGCGAGCAGCTCACCAAGCGCGTCAAGGGCATCCGCCAGAGCCTGTCCGAGTCGATGGGCGTGGTGCTGCCCGCCATCGGCGTGCGCGACGACCTGGCCCTGCGTCCGTCCCAGTATGCGGTCAGCCTGTCGGGCGTGGTGGTGGCCGAGGGCGAGGTCCATCCGGACCACCTGATGGCGATCCCGTCGCCCAACGTCTACGGCGAGATCGACGGCATTCCGGGCCTGGAACCGGCCTTCGGCATGGCCGTGACCTGGATCGAGCCGCAGCAGAAAGGCGAGGCGCTGGGCCTGGGTTACCAGGTGGTCGAAGTGCCGAGCGTGATCGCGACCCACGTGTCGAAGGTGATCCGCGACCACCTGCACGAGCTGTTCCGCCACGAGGACGTGCCGGCGCTGATGGAACGCCTGACGGCGCTGTCGCCGAAGCTGGCCGACGCGCTGGCCAAGGCGCTGAACCACACCCAGCTGCTGCGCGTGTTCCGCGTGCTGCTGGCCGAGGGCGTCTCGCTGAAGGACATCGTCGTGATCGGCACCACGCTGCTGGATGCCTCCGAAACCACCAAGGACCCGATCCTGCTGGCGGCCGAGGTGCGCTGCGCGCTGCGGCGCCAGATCGTGTCGGGCCTGTTCGGCAAGAAGAAGGACATGCCGGCCTTTAACCTGTCGGCCGAGCTGGAAAACATGCTGCTCGGTTCCCTGAACCAGGCGCGCCAGAACGGCGGCGGCAAGGTCGCGCTGGACAACTACCCGATCGACCCGCAACTGCTGTCGCAGCTGCAGATCAACATGCCGGTCGCGCGCGAGCAGATGAAGCAGCAGCACACGCCGCCGCTCCTGCTGGTGCTGCCGCAGGTGCGCCCGCTGCTGGCGCGCTACGCCAAGCTGTTCGCGCCGGGCCTGAACGTGCTGTCGTATAACGAGATTCCCGAGAACCGGGAAGTGTCGATCGTGGGGACGGTGGGGTAAAGGTGTGCCGAAGTAGGCCCGCGGCACTCGTGATCGACTATTCGGAAGTGGTACCGCGTGGGCTCGAGAGCCAGTCTTTTAAAGGTGCGGTCTGGCTCTGCGGCTTAGAGCTCCTCTATGGCAACGAAATTGCGTCGTTTCGGAAGATTTTTGCCAGAAGTGAGCGAAGCACCATTTCTCCTAGAAATTCCATGCCTTGCTGGAACGTTTCTCCAAAATTTTGGCTGAATTCTGTTTTGCAGAAGAGCGTCGTCGAGCCCCCAGAAATTGTGCTGTAGAGCGCACCTTTAGAGGGCTGGCTCGAGAGCCCGCCCTACAAAGGCGGGTTTCGTAGGGTGGGCTCTCGAGCCCACGCGGTACGGCGCGTAAACTGTCGCTGCTTCACGACTATCAGGCGGTAGTCACCACACGAGAACAGCGCTGAAATATTCTTTCACCTAACGTCAAAAAGTGAAATTTTATTTTGTTCGCGTCCCGGCAGCACCAGCGCCAGCTCCGCCACCGCCCTGAACACCGGCAAGGTCAGCACCTCGCCGACATCCTCCGCCGCCAGCGCCGCATGCGCTGTGCCCGCCGGCGCCAGGTGCTCCTGGAAACGCCAGCGCAGCACGCGCAGCCCGGCGCGCCGCACCGCTTCCTCCAGCATCGGCTGCAAGGCCTGCAGGCGCTCCAGCGCGTCGGCGTTGGCCGCGGCCAGCTCGAGCGCCACGCCGCCCGGCACCGGCTCGACCTGCACGGCGATCACGCTGCCGTCAAGCAGCGCCAGTTCCAGCCGCAGCGCGGCGCGCGGCCGGCGGCGCCGGCCCGGCGGCTGGTCGGCGCCCTTGCGCACCACCTCCAGGTGCTGGGCTTGGGCGCTGCCCGCATGCACGGTAAAGCGCCAGGCGTCGGCCGGCTGCACCGGCGCGTCGGCGCCGCGCCCGGCCGCACGGCCGTCCTGGCCACCCAACAGCAGCGCCGGCGCCAGGGCGCCGCCCTGAACGCGCAGCTGGCGCTCGATCAGGGCCGCGGCGTAGCCGCCGACCATCGTGCGCCAGCTCGCGGCCAGTGTGCGGGCGTCGGCCTGCTGGAACACCAGCTGGCGCGACATGAACACCTGGTCCGGGCGCATCGCCGCGCCGTCGGCCTGGGCCTCGGCGAGGCCCGGTGGGGGCCGGGAAGCGGTCAGGGACTGTGATGCGGGCAGTGGCAGCGGCGTTCCGGCATTGGCGGCGGCGTAAGCGGCGGCGGCGGCGGCCTCGACTGGTAACACGGCGCCAACGTGCAGCGCCGTCGTCGGCGGCGGGACGAAAGGGGCAAAGAGTGAAACAGGACTCATGACACGTTCCATAATAAAAAGGCCAGCCGAGGTTGGCTGGCCTTGAGGAGGCGTCTGGCTTGAATCAGCCGACGGTCGCCCTGATTACTGCAGGAGCGACATAACCATCGACGACATTTGGTTGGTTTGCTTCAGCATCGCGGTACCGGCTTGCATCAACATCTGTTTGGTGGTCATGTTCGACGATTCGGTCGCGAAATCCACGTCCATGATGCGGCCAGCGGCGGCTTGAGTGTTGGTGCTGACGTTCGACAGGTTGGTCGCAACATGGTCCAGTCGGTTGGTGGCGGCACCGAGCGAGGAACGCACTGCGCCCAGCGAATCGATCGCGGCTTGCAGCTTGTCGACGGTCGTGTTGGCGCTGCCGGCGGCAGTCAGCTCCGAGGTGAGAGCGGTGCTGGCTGCACCGAACGAGTTGTAGCGGGTGCTGACGGCGCCGAGTGCGAGGTGCATCGCATCCAAGTCGGTAGTCAGGTTCAGCTTCATGGTTTCGCTGCTCGATGCGCCGATCTGGAAGCTCAGTTCCGAACCGAACTTGCCGGTGGCACCGGTCGTTTTCGACGCGTTAGTGGCGGTGAAGAAGGCGTCGGCGGCGGTCGACGCTGCCTGGGCCGCCTTCAACTCTTCGTCAGCGATCTTGTGAGCTTTCTGGGCAGCGATCAGGGTCGCGGCCGTCGGTGCGTCTTGTGTGATTGCATAAGCTGCCTCGGCTTCGCTCAGGTCGAACTGCGTACCGAAAGTGGTGCCGTCGCCCACGACGGCCATCTTGGCAGCCAGCGTCGCTGCAGCAACGCCTTGTGCACTCTGGGCGTTGGTCACGTCGGCATCGCTAGCCTTGCTGTTGAGCAGCTTTGCGCCCCCGAACGAGGTGTTGCCGATGATGTTGGTCAGTTCGCTTGCCAATGCATCATATTCCGACTGCATAGCGGTCTTGTCGCTGTCGTTCGACGACGCATCGGCTGCCTGCGTTGCCAGGTCTTTCATGCGTACCAGGATGTTCGAGGCTTCAGCCAGCGCGCCTTCGGCGGTCTGCATCATCGAGGTAGCGTTCTGGGTGTTGCGCATGGCGACGGCCATACCGCTGGTCTGCGCCTTCAAACGGGTGGCGATCTGCAGGCCGGCTGCGTCGTCCGACGCTGAATTGATGCGATAGCCGGTCGACAGGCGGGTCATCGACGTGGAGAGGCTGGTTTGGGTACGGCCGATAGAACTCTGGGCGGAGAGAGTGGCGTTGTTGGTATGAAGGCTAAGCATGTCTTACTCCGAAAGTTGGGTTAAAGGAGCAGTTCATCTGCTCTCATGAGTACAAGACGACTGTCCTTCGGGTCTCATTAAGTGCCACATGGAAATATTTTTTGAATTTTTTTGATAGTAGTCTTGAGCTCCCGTTCTGGGAGTGCTTGGTTGGATTAAAGTGCAGCTCTCGTCTTGACGGCTGCTGAGCCCGCGTGAGCCCGCAGACAGTTAGAGGACGCTACAAGCGTTGGGCTACAAATGCATTAGAGCGCGCGTCCAGAGCATGCGATGTTTTCCTATCTCTGACCGGTTCGATGTTCATCGTGGTTGGCACTGCAGGCGATTGCGCTTGGGACTTCGCCTAAGTATATAGCCAGACCGGAGCATTGCGACCAGTCTTACCTTGAGATAGAGCGCCAGCTTCGATAGAATGCGACCTTTTCCCATCTTTTTCAGGCGCCTATGCCGCTCTGCCGCGCATTCTGGCGCGCTTTCGCCGTATGATCTACCTTCCCCGAACCCTCAGCGTCGCCCCCATGATGGACTGGACCGACCGCCACTGCCGCGTGTTCCACCGCCAGATCACCCGTCACACCTGGCTGTACACCGAGATGGTCACCACCGGCGCGCTGGTCTACGGCGACGTCGAGCGCCACCTGCGCTACGACGAGGTCGAGCATCCGATCGCCCTGCAGCTGGGCGGCAGCGAGCCGGCCGACCTGGCGAAAAGCGCGAAGCTGGGGCAGGACTGGGGCTACGACGAGATCAACCTGAACTGCGGCTGCCCGTCCGAGCGCGTGCAGAAGGGCGCGTTCGGCGCCTGCCTGATGAACGAGCCGCAGCTGGTCGCCGACTGCGTGAAGGCGATGCGCGACGCGGTGACGATCGACGTGACGGTCAAGCACCGCATCGGCATCGACCACAACGAAAGCTATGACTTCGTGCGCGATTTCGTCGGAACGATCGCCGAGGCCGGCTGCAGCACTTTCATCGTCCACGCCCGCAACGCCATCCTGAAGGGCCTGTCGCCGAAGGAAAACCGCGAGATTCCGCCGCTGCGCTACGACGTCGCCTACCAGCTCAAGCGCGATTTTCCGGAACTGGAAATCATCATCAACGGCGGCGTGAAGACCGACGACGAGATCGCGGCCCACCTGGCGCACGTCGACGGCGTCATGCTCGGGCGCGAGGCCTATCACAATCCCTACCTGATGGCGAACTGGGACGCGCGCTTCTACGGCAGTGATGCGGCCCCGAAGACCCGCGCCGAGGTGCTGGCCGCGATGGTGCCCTACATCGCCGACCAGCTGGCGCGCTACGGCGGCCATGGCCTGAAGCTGAACAGCATCACGCGCCACATGCTGGGCCTGACCGCCGGCCTGCCGGGGGCGCGCGCCTTCCGCCAGATGCTGTCCGATCCGAAAAAGCTCGCCGGCGGCGATCCGCGCCTGCTGCTCGAAGCGGCCGCGCATATTCGCGACCTCTGATCCTTTCCTTCCCGATCCGCGGTGGTGCGCCATGCACCACCGCCGTGCATCTACGCCCTAAAGAGGGATGCGCCAGGCCTTGTGACTATTATTCCTGTAGGAAATTTACTACACGGTCATCGGAATTTGTGTAGACAGGTCCGACCGGGCTTGCCCTCAAGCAAGACCCCATCCATAATTTCGTTTGCAACACTGAAGATTTGCTGAAGAAACGTTCCCGTCCCGTGAGGCGTTTCCTTCCAGATGCAGATTTTTTCTGACTCGACAGTCGGCTTTGCTTTATCCTTTCGGAAAACACAATTTCCGCAAGGTAAACTGTTGTCGAACAGGACTTCACGCGGGCATAACAATTCCAAAGCAAATCTGATCAACAGGAGAGGGAAGGGCGAGATGAATTTATCGAACATGAAGGTCGGGATGCGCCTGGGGCTGGGTTTTGCCCTGGTGCTGGTGTTGCTGGTGGCTGTCACCGTGGTCGGCGTGGTGCGGATGTCCCAGATCCAGGACCGCCTCGACCACGTGGTGAGCGTGAACAACGTGTCGAGCCGCATGGTCATCGAGATGCGCAACAACGTGCAGGACCGCCTCGCCTCGCTGCGCGTGCTGACTCTGATGGCCGACCCGGCCGACATGGAGCCCGAGCTCAAGAAGTTCAAGGACCAGAGCGCCAGGTACACCGAAGCGCAGAACAAGCTGAGCCAGATCTTCGCGGCCGACGGCAGCGACGCCGAAAAGGCCCTGCTGGCCGAGGTCAAGCAGCACGAAGCCGCCGCCCTGCCGGCCATCGCCAAGGCCTCGGAACTCTACCTGGCCAACAATGCCATGGATGCCACCCGCGTGATGGTGCGCGAAGTGCGTCCGGTCCAGAAGAAGTGGACCGAAGCCCTGGACAAGCTGGTCGCCCTGGAAGACAAGCAGAGCGCCCAGAGCCAGCAGGACGCCGCCGACGCCTTCGTCAACGCCCGTAACTTCATGGTCATCATGCTGGTCGTCGCCGTCGTCATGGGCGTGGTCGCCGCCTGGATCATCACCCGCGGCCTGCTCAAGCAACTGGGCGGCGAGCCCGACTACACCACGAAGATCGCCGGCAGCATCGCCCACGGCGACCTGGCGATCGCGATCGACACCAGCACCGCCGAACGCGGCAGCCTGCTGGCCGAAATGAACGAAATGCGCAACAGCCTGGTCAAGATCGTCGGCCAGGTGCGCCGCGGCACCGAGACCATCGGCACCGCCTCGCGCGAAATCGCCGCCGGCAACATCGACCTGTCCTCGCGCACCGAACTGCAGGCCAGCTCGCTCGAGAAGACCGCCTCGGCCATGGAAACCCTGACCACCACCGTCAAGCAGAACGCGGACCATGCCCGCGAAGCGAACCAGCTGGCCGCGACCGCCTCGGACGTGGCGCGCAAGGGCGGCGACGTGGTGTCGCAGGTCGTGGGCACGATGGGCGAGATCAACAGCTCGGCCAGCAAGATCGCCGACATCATCGGCGTCATCGACGGCATTGCCTTCCAGACCAACATCCTGGCGCTGAACGCCGCGGTGGAAGCGGCCCGTGCCGGCGAACAGGGCCGCGGCTTCGCGGTCGTGGCATCCGAAGTGCGCAACCTGGCCCAGCGCTCGGCCGCCGCCGCCAAGGAAATCAAGACGCTGATCGGCGACTCGGTCGAGAAGGTCGAGCGCGGCAGCAAGCTGGTCGGCCAGGCCGGCGTCACGATGGACGAGGTGGTGGCGAGCGTCAAGCGCGTGACCGACATCATGGGCGAGATCGCCAACGCCAGCGCCGAGCAGAGCGCCGGCATCGAGCAGGTCAACATGTCGATCATCGAGATGGACAGCATGACCCAGCAGAACGCCGCACTGGTCGAGGAAGCCGCCGCCGCCGCCCAAAGCCTGCAGGACCAGGCCGGCGAACTGGCGCGCGTGGTCAGCATCTTCAAGCTGGTCGACGGCGAGGAAAGCGTTGCCGCACCGGCGCCGGCCGCGGTTCCGGCCGCGCCGGCCGCCAGCGTGCCGGCGGTGCCAATGGTGCGTAAGCCTGCCGCCCGCCAGGCGCGTCCGGTGCTGAAGAAGCCGGCTGCGGAGGCCGCGCCGGCCAAGCCGAAGAAAGCGCCAGTTGCCGCCGGCAGCGACGAATGGGAAGAATTTTAATTCACGGCGAATTAGCCGGTCACTCTGAAAGACCGCAGCAGTCAGCGGCACATAAACGTTACTCTGGGATGAGAACCATGAAAAAGCCTTACCTGAGCACCATCGTCACCCTCGTGTTTGCCACTTTCGCCGGCTCGGCATTCGCCGCTGAAGTCCCGGCTTCGTTCGACCCGTCGAAGTGCAAGGTCGAATACCCGAAAGCGTCGCTGATGAACGAAGAGCAGGGCATCACCTCGATGTCCTTCGTCGTCGGCGCCGACGGCAGCGTCGTCGATTCGAAACTGGAAAAATCGAGCGGCTTCAAAGGTCTCGACAAGGCAGCCCTGAAAGGCCTGTCGGCATGCAAGTTCAAGCCGGGCACCAAGGACGGCTCGCCGGCCCAGACCACGACCCGTGTCGACTACGCCTGGAAGCTGGACTAATCTGTCCGGTTTCACCGACGATTGCGAACAGCCGGCCTTGCGCCGGCTGTTTCGTTTCTGTCGCCCGGTAAACGCCAGGCTTTGTTACAAAAGCCCGTCCGGCGCTTACGAATCGCTTACTTTTGCCTAGAAAAATGTTTCGAGTGTAAGAACTTGCATCAACACTACTGTGCCAAAGATCGTTTGGCTATAGTGGTCTCACACCGAACCAAAAGGAGCACTACCATGAAACGAATCCTCTTCACCGCAGCAGCAGTCCTGATCAGCACCGCCGGCTTCAGCCCGGTCCAGGCACAGCCCCGCACCGAAGTCATCATCGTGAAGAAGGCGCCGCCCGCGCCGCGCCACGAGGTGGTCCCGGCAGCGCGCCGCGGCTTCGAATGGGTGCCGGGTTATTGGAACTGGACGGGTCATCGCTACACCTGGGTCAAGGGTCACTACGAAAAAGTGCGTCCGGGCTATGTCTACCAGCGTGCCGAATGGCGCCGCGACCGTAACGGCTGGTACCTGGAGCAGGGCGGCTGGCGCCACGGCGACCGCACCGACCGCACCGATCGTTTCAATGGCCCGCGCCGCGACCGCGATGGCGACGGGGTGCCGAACCGTGTCGATGCCCGCCCGAACAATCCGCATCGCTCCTGATGATGCACCATCCCGCACCCTGGAGCGGGCGGACGATCCACGAAAGACCCGGCCCCGCCGGGTCTTTTGCTTTCTGGCGGAGGCGCCGCCTGTAGAAAAAACCGACCAGGTATTACAGGGTGATGTTGATGGCTGGGCGGGAAGGAGCGCGCAGCGTGGCGCCAAACGAACACTTGGATAAGTACAACTATGATTTCCGCATAGTAAGTCGTTATGATCGGGGAGCCTCATCAGTTCCCGATCATTCTTCATGCCCAGAAAGCTTGCCTCATCATTCGTGCGGCGACCCCGCCCGGTCGCCCAGCTGCTCAGCGCCCTGGTGCTGGTCTGCCTGCTTCCGGGCCTGGTCGGGGTAGGGATCTTCCTGTTTGCCGAATACCGCGAGGAAAAGCAGCGCTACACCGAAGACACGGTCCAGATCGCGCGTTCGATTGGCCAGTCGGCCGACAAGCAGCTCCTGCATGCCCAGTCCGTGGCGCAATACCTGGCGGACGCCGGCGACCTGGCGTCCAGCGACATGGACGCCTTTGTGCAGCACGCGGCACGCGCGATGGCGGTGGCGTCGCCCACGGGCTAGATCGTGGTCTATCGCCGCGACGGGAGCCGCCTCATCAGCTATCCCGGCGCGGCCTCGGCCAGGGTGGCGCCGCGCGACGACGCGCGGGCGGTGCAACGGGTGTTCGCGCGCGAGGCGGCATGGATCTCGAACGTTGCCGTCGACCAGCGCGGTACGCCGGTCATCGGCGTCCACGTGCCGGTCAGGCGCGATGGCAAGGTCATCCATGCGCTGGCGATGTTCGTTCCGGCGTCCCAGCTGACGGCGCTGCTGCAGGAGCGCGGACTGCCCGACGGTTGGCTCGCGACCGTGCTCGACGGCGAAGGCGTCGTCGCCGCGCGCAACCGTGGCGCCGGGAAGTTCGTCGGGCACCTCGCGCTCGAGCGCTTGCGCGCCGTCGTCGCGCGCCAGCCCGAGGGTAGCCTCGAAACCACCAGCCTGGACGGTGTGCCGAACTTTACCGTGTTCGCACGTTCGCCGCTGACGGGCTATACGGCCATTGTCGGCGTACCGCGTTCGCAGCTGACCGGTCCGCTGTGGATCCGGATGGCTTACCTGAGCGCGACGATGGCGGTGCTGTTCGGCCTGGGACTGCTGCTGGCGCGTTACGTCAGCCGGCGCATTTCCCGTTCCATCCACGCGCTGATCGAGCCCGCCGCGGCGCTGGGCCGGGGCGCGCCGCCTTCGATTACGGCCGTGCATGTTTCCGAGGCGGTCGAGGTCGCCACGGCGATCGAGCGTGCCGCGGCCCTGTTGCAGGAGCGGGACGCGGCGCTGCGCGCGCAACGCGACGAGCTGCAGCAGTTCAAGTTCTTCACGGAGCACGCCAACGAAATGCTGCTGCTCCTCGACGAAGACGGCAACATCCGCTATGCGAACCGCATGGCCTCCGAACGCCTCGGCTACAGCAACGCCGAACTGCTGTCGATGACCCTGTTCCAGATCGACCTGCCGACCACGACGGAGCGATTGCAGGCGGTGTTCGCCGAGTGCCGCGACGCGCAGAAGCCGCCTTTCGAACGCGTCTACCGCTGCCGGGACGGCGCCGATATCCCGGTCGAGATCACCGCCACCGTGCTCGAACACAAGGGCGAATGGCTGATGCACGTGGTGCCGCGCGACATCCGCGAGCGGCGCCAGGCCGAACAGGCAGTCCGCTGGGCGGCCTCGCACGACGGCCTGACCGAGCTGGCGAACCGGGCCCAGGCGACCAGGTTCCTCGAGACGGGGCTGGCACGGGCGCGCAGCGTGGGCGGGAGCGGCGCCCTGCTGTTCATCGACCTCGACCGCTTCAAGCCGGTCAACGACATCTATGGCCACGACGCGGGCGACCGCGTCCTGCAGGAAGTCGCGCGCCGGCTGCGCGGCTGCGTGCGCCACGACGACCTGCTGGCGCGCGTCGGCGGCGACGAGTTCCTGATGGTCCTGCCATGCCCGGACGATGCCGCCGCCCAGGCCGCGCGCCGGGCCGAGGACATCATCCGTGCGGTGTCGCAGCCGATCCGGCTCGGGAATATCGAGGTGGTGCTGTCGGCCTCGGTCGGCATCAGCCGTTTCCCGCAGGACGGCGAGACCGCGAGCGCCCTGATCCATGCCGCCGACATGGCCATGCTCGAGGTGAAGCAGGGCGGCCGCGCCGGCTACGCCTGGTATTCGGCCGAGATGGGCGCCCAGGCCCAGTTCACGCTGAACGTGGAGCGCCGCCTGCAGGCCGCGCTCGAGCACGGCGGCCTGCTGCTGCACTACCAGCCCATCGTCCGCCTGGCATCGGGCAGGGTCGACGGCGTCGAGGCGCTGGTGCGCCTGGACGATGGCGCCAGCCCGGCGGTGGGTCCCGCCACCTTCGTCCCGATCGCCGAAAGCTGCGGCCTGATCGCCCCGATGGGCGAGTGGGTGGCGGCGCAGGCTTGCCGCCAGCAGGGGCAATGGCAGGCGGCCGGCCTGCCGCTGAGCGTCTCGGTCAACGTCTCGGCCCTGCAGTTCCGGCGCTCGGACTTCGTCGGGCGCGTCCGCGACGTGATCGAGGCCACCGGCATCGATCCGCACTGCCTGGTCATCGAGCTGACCGAAACGGCCGTCATGGAAAACCTGGCCGAAGCAATCGGCATCCTCCGCGCAGTGCGGGCGCTGGGCGTGTGCGTCGCCCTCGACGACTTCGGCACCGGCTACTCGAGCCTGAGCATGGTCTCGACCCTGCCGCTCGATAAACTGAAGATCGACCAATCCTTCGTGCGCCGCATCGACACCGACCACGCCAGCCGCGCGGTCATCGACGCCGTCATCGCCCTGGCCAACAGCCTGGGCCTGGAATTGGTGGCCGAAGGCATCGAGACCGAGGCGGCCCTGCATTACCTGCGCGAACGCGGCTGCCAGCTGGGGCAGGGGTATTATTTCAGCCGGCCGTTGCCGGTGGCGCAGCTGGAAACGTGGCAGGCGGGGCGCTGAAGATCGGGAGCGGGGCGGGGACGCCCCAAGGGGGTAAACAAAAAAAGGGTTACAAGCGCGAAGCGTGTAACCCTTTTTTCTTACTACTGAATTCTTGGGGTGGCTGATGGGACTCGAACCCACGACAACAGGAATCACAATCCTGGACTCTACCAACTGAGCTACAGCCACCACTGTCTTACGTTTTGTCTTCAGTGCTGCGAAGACAGAACAAGATTATACAAACTTCGAAGCAAACTGGCAAATCTAATTGTTCGGTCCGATCAACATCGTCCCAAGCGGCTCGGACACGACCTCGTGGACCGGCGGATCGAGGCCGAGCAGGCTGGCAAACGCCGCCGACAGGGCGGTGGCGCTGGCGCTGGTGTAGCCGTCGAGACGGGCGATGCCGCCGTCCGCGCTTCGTGCCAGACTGGCGTTGGCCAGCAGGCGCGCGAGCTGGCGCGCCACGGCCTCGCCGGTATCGACCAGCGTGATGCTGCGATCCGTAGCGCGGGCGATGATCTTCTCGATCGAGGCTTGCACCAGCGGGTAATGGGTGCAGCCCAGCACCAGGGTGTCGGCGCCGCCGTCGAGCAGCGGCAGGACGTAGCGCGACAGCAGGGCATCGGTCGCATCGGAATCCAGCTCGCCGAATTCGATCTGGTCCGCCAGGCCGTGGCAGGGTTGCAGCAGGAAGCGCGCCCCGGTGGCGGCGCTGATCTGGTCGCGCAGTTGCAGGAACTTGGCGCCGCACAGGGTGCGCTCGGTGGCGAGCACGCCGACGATGCCGCTGCGCGTGGCTGCCGCCGCCGGCTTCAGGCCGGGCTCGACGCCGACGATGGGCATGCCGGGGAAGCGTTCGCGCAGGCGCGCAATCGCCGCCACGGTGGCGGTATTGCAGGCGATGACGATGGCTTTCGCGTTCTGTTCGACCAGGAAGCTGCCGATGGCGAGTACGCGCTCGACCACGACGGATTCCGGCTTGTCGCCGTAGGGGGCGAAGCCGGAGTCGGCGAAATACATCAGGTGTTCGTGCGGCAGCTGCGCGCGGATGTGGCGCAGGACCGAGAGACCGCCTACCCCGGAATCGAAGATGCCAATCGGGGCGTCGCGAAGCGGGGGAGGGGGCATGGGTGTGAGGTGACGCGAACGTGCGTTGAACGTGTGGGGTGATTCAGGCCGGGGGCCTGAATCACGACCCGCCCACCCTACTTAAGCGACGGTGACCGGAATGTTCTTCAGCGATTCGATCTTCGCCGCCCATTCCTTCGGACCGGTCTGGTGCACCGAGGTGCCGGTCGAATCGACGGCCACGGTGACCGGCATGTCCTGCACTTCGAACTCGTAGATCGCTTCCATGCCCAGGTCTTCGAAGCCCAGCACCTTGGCCGACTTGATCGCTTTCGACACCAGGTAGGCCGAGCCGCCGACCGCCATCAGGTAGGCCGACTTGTGCTTCTGGATCGATTCGATCGCGACCGGGCCGCGCTCGGCCTTGCCGATCATCGCGATCAGGCCGGTCTGCTCGAGCATCATGTCGGTGAACTTGTCCATGCGGGTCGCGGTGGTCGGGCCGGCCGGGCCGACGACTTCCTCGCGCACCGGATCGACCGGGCCGACGTAATAAATCACGCGATTCGTGAAGTCCACCGGCAGCTTCTCGCCTTTTGCCAGCATGTCCTGGATGCGCTTGTGGGCGGCATCGCGGCCGGTCAGCATCTTGCCGTTCAGCAGCAGGGTCTGGCCCGGCTGCCAGGAGGCGACTTCTTCCTTGGTCAGCGTGTTCAGGTCGACGCGCTTCGACTTCTCGGTGTCCGGGGTCCAGTGCACGTCAGGCCAGGTCGACAGCGCCGGCGGTTCGATGTAGGCCGGGCCCGAGCCGTCCAGCACGAAGTGGGCGTGGCGGGTGGCGGCGCAGTTCGGGATCATCGCCACCGGCTTCGATGCCGCGTGGGTCGGGTACATGTTGATCTTCACGTCCAGCACGGTGGTCAGGCCGCCCAGGCCCTGGGCGCCGATGCCCAGCGCGTTGATCTTGTCGCACAGTTCGATACGCAGTTCTTCCAGCTTGTTCTGCGGGCCGCGCTGCTTCAGCTCGTACATGTCGATGTCTTCCATCAGCGACTCTTTTGCCATCAGCATTGCCTTCTCGGCCGAGCCGCCGATGCCGATGCCCAGCATGCCCGGCGGGCACCAGCCGGCGCCCATCAGCGGCACGGTCTTCAGCACCCAGTCGACCAGCGAGTCCGACGGGTTCAGCATCACGAACTTGGTCTTGTTTTCCGAGCCGCCGCCTTTGGCAGCCACTTTCACGTCGACGGTGTCGCCCGGCACCAGTTCCATGTGCACGACGGCCGGGGTGTTGTCCTTGGTGTTCTTGCGCTCGAAGTGCGGGTCGGCCACGATCGAGGCGCGCAGCTTGTTGTCCGGGAAGTTGTACGCGCGGCGCACGCCTTCGTTGACGGCGTCGGTGATCGAGCCGCTGCCGAAGCCTTCGAAGCGCACGTTCATGCCGACTTTCAGGAACACGTTGACGATGCCGGTATCCTGGCAGATCGGACGCTTGCCTTCGGCGCACATGCGCGAGTTGGTCAGGATCTGCGCGATCGCATCTTTCGCTGCCGGGCTCTGCTCGGCCTCGTAGGCGCGCGCCAGGTGCTGGATGTAGTCAGCCGGGTGGTAATAGCTGATGTACTGGAGCGCAGCGGCGACCGATTCGATCAGGTCTTCCTGTTTGATGACTGTCATGACTATTCTCGTGTGATGTTAGTGACTGGTGACGTTAGTGCTGTTTGGGCTGGTGATGCGTTGCGGTGGTGATGCGATCGGTCCAGGAAATGGCAAGGGCCGAGAGCAGGAAAGCAATGTGGATGACCGTCTGGGCAATCAGGACTTTTTCGCTGTAGCTGCCCGCATTGATGAAGGTTTTCAGCAGGTGGATCGACGAAATGCCGATGATGGCCATCGCCAGCTTGGTCTTCAGCACCGAGGCGTTCACGTGCGACAACCATTCCGGTTGGTCCGGATGGCCTTCCAGGTGCATGCGCGAGACGAAGGTCTCGTAGCCGCCGACGATCACCATGATCAGCAGGTTCGAGATCATGACCACGTCGATCAGGCCGAGTACGACCAGCATGATGGTGGTTTCCGTCAGCTTCTTCGGACCGTTGGTCATGCCGACGGCCTCGAGGATGTGCTGCAGCGAATCGGCATTGCCGAAGGCGGCGCCGATCAGGTCTTTCAGTTCGACCCAGAAGTGGAACACATAGACGCACTGTGCCAGGATCAGGCCCAGGTACAGCGGCAGCTGCAGCCAGCGGCTGGCAAAGATCAGGCTGTTGAGAGGGGTTAGCTTGCGGTGTTCGAGTGTGGGCGGGTTTTGCGACATCGGGTGCGGCTCCAGGGTTCCGGCAAAATACAGCCCATCATTTTACACCTCTCCCGCCGCGTTGCAGCATGCCGCCTCGCTTTGCGCCAGGGTTGGTAAAATCGCACTCGTATACGGAGGCGCGCGCACTGAGCACATGTAAGGGCCGGGTAAGGCTGCGCGCCTAAGGTATCCGGCAAAACTACTACGAATGGAGACTAGCATGGCCGAGAACGAGACCAATCAGGAAAACCATGGCTTGCAGGAACACCGCGTGTTTCCGCCGCCGGCCGGGTTCGCAGCCAATGCCGCCATTTCCGGCATGGATGCCTATAACAAGCTGTGCGCCGAGGCCGAAGCCGACTACGAAGGCTTCTGGGCGCGCCTGGCGCGCGAGAACCTCGACTGGCACAAGCCATTCACCAGCACCCTGGACGAATCGAACGCGCCCTTCTATAAATGGTTCGGCGACGGCCAGTTGAACGCCTCGTACAACTGCCTCGACCGTAACCTGCAGAACGGCAACGCCGACAAGACCGCGATCATCTTCGAGGCCGACGACGGCACGGTTACCCGCGCTACCTACCGCCAGCTGCACGAGCGCGTCTGCAAATTCGCCAACGGCCTGAAATCCCGCGGCATCAAGAAGGGCGACCGCGTCATCATCTACATGTCGATGTCGATCGAAGGCGTGACCGCGATGCAGGCCTGCGCCCGCATCGGCGCCACCCACTCGGTGGTGTTCGGCGGCTTCTCGGCGAAGTCGCTGCAGGAACGCATCATCGACGCCGGCGCCGTCGCCATCATCACGGCCGACGAGCAACAGCGCGGCGGCAAGGCGCTGCCCCTGAAAGCCATCGTCGACGAGGCGCTGGGCCTGGGCGGCTGCGACTCCGTGAAGGATGTCATCGTCTACAAGCGCACCGGCGGCAACATCGCCTGGACCGAAGGTCGGGACATGTGGCTGTCCGAGCTGGTCGACGGCCAGGGGGCCGAGTGCGAGCCGGAATGGGTCGATGCCGAGCACCCGCTGTTCATCCTCTACACCTCGGGTTCGACCGGCACGCCGAAAGGCGTCCAGCATTCGACCGGCGGCTACCTGCTGTGGGCCGCGCTGACGATGAAGTGGACCTTCGACATCAAGCCCGACGACGTGTTCTGGTGCACCGCCGACATCGGCTGGGTCACCGGCCACACCTACATCGCCTATGGCCCGCTGGCCGTGGGCGGCACCCAGATCGTGTTCGAAGGCGTGCCTACCTACCCGAACGCCGGCCGCTTCTGGGAAACCATCGCCAAGCACAAGGTCACGATCTTCTATACCGCCCCGACCGCGATCCGTTCGCTGATCAAGGCCTCCGACGTGGACGAGAAGGTGCACCCGAAGAACTACGATTTGTCCTCGCTGCGCCTGCTGGGCTCGGTGGGCGAGCCGATCAATCCGGAAGCCTGGATGTGGTACTACAAGAACGTCGGCCAGGAACGCTGCCCGATCGTCGACACCTTCTGGCAGACCGAGACCGGCGGCCACATGATCACCCCGCTGCCGGGCGCGACCCCGATGGTGCCGGGCTCGTGCACGCTGCCGCTGCCGGGCATCATGGCCGCGATCGTCGACGAAGCCGGCGCCGACGTGGCGAACGGGCAGGGCGGCATCCTGGTGGTGAAGCGTCCATGGCCGTCGATGATCCGCACCATCTGGAACAACCCGGAGCGCTTCAAGACCAGCTACTTCCCTGAAGAACTGGGCGGCAAGTACTACCTGGCCGGCGACGGCGCCATCCGCAACAAGGATACCGCCTACTTCACCATCACCGGCCGCATCGACGACGTGCTGAACGTCTCGGGCCACCGCATGGGCACGATGGAGATCGAGTCGGCCCTGGTCGCCAACCCGCACGTGGCCGAGGCAGCCGTCGTCGGCAAGCCAGACGACACCACCGGCGAAGCGATCTGCGCCTTCGTGGTGCTCAAGGGCATGCGCCCCACCGGCGAGGAAGCCAAGAAACTGGCCACGGAGCTGCGCAACTGGGTCGGCAAGGAAATCGGCCCGATCGCCAAGCCGAAGGAAATCCGCTTCGGCGACAACCTGCCGAAGACCCGCTCCGGCAAGATCATGCGTCGCCTGCTGCGCGTGCTGGCCAAGGGCGAGACCATTACCCAGGACGTGTCGACGCTGGAAAATCCGGCGATCCTGGAGCAGTTGAAGGAAAAGGCCTGATGGCCGGGCGCCCGGCTGGTTCGGCGGGCGCCTGAATGGATAATGTGTCGGCGCCGCCCCGTTTCGATGGGGCGACGTTGTTTTGTGTGCGGCTTGTTCGTTGCTTGTTTGCCGCCTGTTTGTTGCGCTACGCGCCGTCCGGCTCGCCGCTGAAGGCTTTCATCAGGGCTTCACGGTCGATGGTCTTCTTTCCTGCATCGACGCCGGCGCGGCCGCGGCGGCCGGCAAACTCATCTTCGATGTTGTCGCGGTAATAGCTCCACGGCGAACCTGAAGTCGACAGCTTGCGCCAGACTTCGGCGCCCACGTTGCTGTAGTCGATCGCCGTGCCGTCGTCGAACTCGACGCGCAGCATGCGCTCGGGCGCGTCGTAGCCGATGGCGCGCAGCTTGCCGGCGTTGATTCTCTTCATGTCCATCGTGGGCTCCTGTGGGTGGTCCGTGTCGCCACAGATGATCGCATGATATGGAAAACGAGGGTCGTGGGGCACTGATTGTCAGGATGCTCTTGTACAGCCGAGAAACCTTGTTATAATGGGCGGCTTCGCGACATAGCGCGCGGAAACCCATCAGGAGAGATGGATGAGTGGTTTAAGTCGCACGCCTGGAAAGCGTGTATAGGTTCATAGCCTATCGGGGGTTCGAATCCCCCTCTCTCCGCCAGGAATTCCTGAATTGGCCTTGTTCAGTTTCGGTTAAAGAGAAAGAGCTGCTTCACATTGGTGAAGCAGCTCTTTTCTTTTGCGGCCTGGCCAGCAAGCTCGCTACCTCAACGGCCAGAACCATATTTCCGCCGCACTGAAGTAACAGCTACGCGCACACTGGTAAAACCCTCCGGCAGCTGGCCAGAGCAGGTCGATATGTCCACCGCCTCCCAGTTCGGCGCCATGGATCCGGAAAAACGAAACCACCCCGCTCCGAGGGCCGATGTTTGCCTGCGCACTGCGCGCATCCATGAATACTTCAGGGTTGCCCCAGATCCGTTTCAGGATGCCCGATAGTCGGGCTTGGCCCGGCTCGATCCGTTTACCCTTCAGTGTTCCGTCATTCGCCACCATGCGAGCGCCTGGTAGCGTCACGCCGGCGCCCAGGAGGGCCATGCTCATGCGAATCGCGCAGGTATCGAGGAAAGCCGGGTTGTCGGCCAGGTCCGTCCAGCCGATCAGCGGGTACAGCTCCTCGCGCTTTCCGACCTTCGGATAGTGCTGGTGAACCACCTGAAACGATGGCTTCATGGTTTGGCTCCGGTGACTGGCGGGCAAGGGTAGGCGCGGCCCAGCAGGGTCAGGAGGAGCGCCGAGGCATTCTTCTTCCGTTCGGCTGCCGGGAGTTTGGCTATCTGGCCGGCCAGCTCGTAGGCCAGGTCGGGCGTCTTGAGCTGGTTCACATCGCACCAGATGCGCCCCTCCGCCGTATCCCTGGCGCCGTCGAGATAGCTGTATGCTTTCTCTCGCTGCAAGTATTCGTAGTTATCCGTCGGTACGGGCTTGCTTAGCATCTGAACGAAGCCATCACCAGTAAGCGTGGGGGCTGATGGGGCAGCCTCGGCAAGAGTCAGCGCCGCCAGCCCGAGAGGCAAGCCCAGTAGGTTTCGCGCGCGCATTACGCCACCCTGTTAGTCGACAGGTCCCATCCCCCTGCCGTATTGCCGGCAGTACCGCCACTTACTCTTTGCCGGGTGTAACGCCACTTCACCTTGGAAAACTTGAGCGAAACCGCCTCGCTCATCGTGCTCCCCGGTGTGACGGAGGGCGCGATGTAGCTGATCAGGACGTTCTCGAGCTCGATTTCGTAATACTTGACCCGGGCGCCATCGCCATCCGCCCGCATGAACTCGAACTTCGCTTTCGGAATCGTCTTGCCCATTGCGCAGTGTTGCGACAGGATGGGCGAGGCCAGGTCGGCCAGCTTGTGAAAGCTGATGTCTGACAATTCGACGCGTTCGGCGGTGTGTCCGCCGGCGGTCGATGCAGTGGCCGACTTCGGTTGGCGTAGATTCCAGTCGACTGACAGGCATTCGATCCAATCCTTGTGGGTGTCGTCGGCCGATTCGCCCTTGATTCCGTCTATTTGCAGGTACACGTCGATTGCCATATTGCCTCCTCTATGTGAAGGGGCAATTGTGCGAGTGCTGGATTGACGTCAGCTTGTCAATCGTCAACAGACGGCCTGCCGTCGATCAGGCGCGCGCGGCGCTTCGATGAAAGAGGCACACGATCACTCTGCTATATTCGTTTCGGCATTTTTCCTGTCGACTTGCGCACCCTGCGGGTCCCGAGTACGACCGCTGTTGAACTCAGCAATACCCCGCCGAGGCCGAGCACCAGCAGCGCTGCTTCGCGTACCCAGCGTGCACCTAGCATCCCCGGCAAATCCCAGCTGTGCAGGAAATTGAACAGCCACCTGCCGACTCGCTGGGAATTGTCCAGGCTCGACATCACCTGTCCCGTGTACCCATCCAAATGCACCCAGGTGGCGCCGGGATCGCTGAACGCGACCCTGAGCACCGGCAGCCGGCGCTCGTCCGCGCCATACATCGACTGCACCTGGCGCTGGAAATAATAGGCATCGTAGTCGCGCAACAACGCATATCCAGACATCGGCGCCGGCACCAAACGCCGCGCCGCTTCGACCAGTACCTGTTCGGGCCATTGCTCGCGCACGGCATAAGCATCGCCATCGGCCACGACCAGCCGCGTCTGACCGCGGCCGTCGCGCGCCAGGATATAAGCCTGTCCCGCCAGCACCCGCCATTCCAGCTCGCTCGCCCGGAATCCCTGCGCCGACAGCATCGCCAGCACCTGCGGCACCCCGACCGGCAAACGTACAGCCGAAGGACTGCCACCCTCGAACGCCGCCACATCCGGCCGCGCGCCCTTGGCATCGAACACCCCCAGCGGATTCATCGACATCAAGCCGCTGAAGATCCAGGTCAGCAGCACCGTGCCGAACACCAGCCCGAGGATGTGATGCCAGCGCAGGTAAGCTTCCCGGAACGGCGACTTCGACCCGCTCTTGTACGCACCCGAGAAGCGCCAGCGCCAGAGGCCGTTCAGCGCTCCCGTGAAAGCCGCGACCACGCCAACGCCGGATAACACGATCACCGTCCAGCTCCACACGGGATCGGTCGGCCGATTGCGGAACATGTAGAGCCAATGCAGCCAGGCGCCGGCGAAGTTCCACAGGCGCTCGGCACGCGGCGCGTCGAGCACGACCTGGCCGGTCGCCGAGGAGACGTACAGCCGCGTCGACGCCGCGTCCCGCATGTCGACCACGTGCAGCGGCCGGTGCGGATTGAGCGAGCGCGAATGCGTCCAGCGGTCTTCATCGACGACGCCGGCATACTCGCCGCCGGCGCCATGCATGAAGGAACGCGCCGCCGCCAGCGCCTGCGCCGGGCCGATGGCAAGGCGGGCGCCGGTCGCGGCGTCGACTGCAAAGCGACCGCCATGGCCTTCAGTGAGCACATAGTGCGGCCGCCCGCCGATCGAGGTCAGCGCTATGCCCTTGACCTCGCCCGGCGCCTGGCTCTGCGCCAGCGCCGCCTCCATGGAGATGCAGCAGATGGAAGAGGGCAAGGAAGGCAAACCGCCCAGCCTCTCCCACGGCGTCAGCTTCGGATAGCCGACAAACAGCATCACCATGCCGCTGACGAACCACAGCGCCATCAGCACGCACATCGAGACGCCCGTCCAGCGGTGGACGAGGAAGACCATGCGCTTGGTACGCGATGTGATCGACATGCTCATCCCCCATCAGAAGCGGTGATCCAGCACCAGCTCGACGCGGCGGTCCGGGCCGAGCAGCCACTGCGTCGGCGTGTAGTAGGCCGTGGCGAAGTAGCGCTTGTCGAAGACGTTGAAGCCGCGCAGCGTGAGGCTCGTCTGTGGCGACGCCTTCCAGCGCAGCGAGGCATCGACCGTGGTGTACGAGGGCATGCGCAAGGTGTTGGCGTTGTCGGCAAAGCGCGCGCCGACGTGGCGCAGGCCGGCGCCGACGCTCCAGTCGGGCTGGAAGTTCCAGCGCAGCCAGAGATTGGCGGTGCGCTGGGGCACGTCCGGCGGGCGATTGCCGGCGCGCGAAACGGGCGTGCCGGCGACCAGCTCGGCAAAATCGTCGAAGCGCGCACGCAGGATCGACGCGTTGGCGTCCAGCGTCCAGTCGCGCGCCAAGGTCATGCTGAGCGTGCCCTCGATGCCGGTGGATGAACGCTTGCCGACCTGGATGCTCTGCGCCGGATTGGCCGGGTCGCGCGTCAGCAGCTTGTCCTTGGTGATGTCGTACGCGGCCAGCGTCCATTCGCCCTGGCGGTTCCAGAACGCGCGCTTCAGGCCGACTTCGAGCTGGCGCCCGCTGGCGTTCTCGGAACGGCTGTTTGCCGGCGACAGGAAGAGCAGCGAACCGACCGGGTCGGCCGCCTTTGCAAACTGGCCGTAGACGGTGAAGTCCGGCGCCAGCGCGTAGACGGTCCCGAGGCGCCAGCCGACGTCGGCAAAGGTCTTGTCGAAAGCGAGGATGCCCGCGACGAGATTCTGGCGCTCGAGGTCCGCGTGGTCGTAGCGCAGCCCGCCCAGCAGCGACCATGTGCCGGTGAGCGCCAGCCGGTCCTCGAGGAACAGCGAATACTGCCGCGCCTCGGTGCGGTAGCGGGGAATGGTCGGCACCGGACTGGTGAAGAAACCCGGTTCCGGATCGAAGGGATCGACCGCGCCCGAGGAGCCGACATAGGTGTTGTTCGTGTGCGTGAACGAGGCCTTGTTGATGTCGAAGCCGGCGGAGATCCGGTTGTCCATGCCGAACAGCCTGCCCTCGAAGGTCGCGCTGGTCGTGTTCCCGGTCTGGGTCTGGTCGTGCAAAATTTCGGTGTTGTCCGAGCGGTCGACCAGGCCGTTTGCTGGGTTGTAGACGTAGGCCTCGGCGTTGCGCCAGTGGCGCCGGCTGTCGATGTGGTACAGGCGGCTGCGCACCGTCGTGTGCTGGTTCGGGCGCCAGTTCGCCATCAGGTCGAGCCAGGTGTCCTGGTAGTCGATGCGGCTGTCGGCGACGTTGTAGTTCTTGCCGCCGAGGGCTTCCAGCTGGCGCCCCTCGACCAGCGGCGTACCGAAATAGCGCATCGGCTTTTGCCGGCCGTGGGCCAGGTTCAGGCGC
The DNA here is from genome assembly GCF_042647645.1 of Massilia haematophila. Classification (NCBI taxonomy): domain Bacteria; kingdom Pseudomonadati; phylum Pseudomonadota; class Betaproteobacteria; order Burkholderiales; family Oxalobacteraceae; genus Massilia; species Massilia haematophila. The sequence goes on from NZ_JBHRVV010000001.1 coordinate 5,529,531, forward strand.
AGGTCCAGCTCGGGCGAGACGTCGAAGCGCAGCGCGCCGGAGACCGCGCGGTTGCTGCTGTCGCCCATCTCGACCCAGCCGTCGGAACGCTCGTCGCTGGCGTCGAAGCGGTAGGACCAGCGTTCGTCCAGGGCGCCGCCGCTGCCGAAGGCCAGCCGGCGCGTGCCTTCGCTGCCGAGCGCCGCCTGCACCTCGTTGTGCACGGCGCCGCGGGTCGGCTGCTTCGGGATCACGTTGACCACGCCGCCGATCGCGCCTTCGCCGTAGATCACCGCGGCCGGCCCGCGCAGCACTTCGATGCGCTCGACCGCCCAGGTGCTGAAGGGGAAGGTGATGCCGGCGCCGCCATACTGGCGCATGCCATCGTACAGGCGCATCACGGACACCGTGTCGGTGAAGCCGCGCGCGGCGAGCGAGGAGCCGCCGTTGCCGGGGTGGGACATGCTGCTGATGCCGGGTGCGCGCGTGATCGCCTCGACCAGGCCGGTGTCGCCCCTTTCCTCGAGCTGCTTGCGGGTGATGACGTCGACACTGGCCGGCGTTTCCAGGCGCGACAGGCCCAGGTTGGATCCGGTGGCGGTGTCGTCGCGCAGCTTGCCGCGCAGTGTGTCGTTTATCGGCGCCCCGCTGACAAGGACGGTCGGGATCGGCGCCTCGTCGGCGAAGACCGGCGTCGCGATGAGGCCGGCCGCCAGCAGGCAGGCCAATTGAATGGATGTGCGGGCAGGGCGCGACGGCGCCGCTGCAACAGGAGCATGCGATTTCATGATGGTTTTCTGGTCGTGTGACAGCCCGGGGGCTGTGCAATGCGGCTCGCTATATGTGGCGAAATGCGCAGCGAGTCCGGCGACACAGCAGCTTCAACGCATACGATGAACCTTGACGGGCTGTGCCGTCGCAGGGGGCGGATGCGTCACGCCTACGCTGTCATGCAAACAACAACGCGGCAGCTACTGCAAGATGACAAAGCGTCAGCCCGATGCAGGCGGGCCGCGCGGCTGCGCGAAGGACCACGCGAACAGCGGGCGCGGCGCACGATGGAAAAGAGGAGGGTAGAGGTCATGTCCGCCAAGCGCGGCGAGGGCAAACGCCGCCGGCGGCAACAGGGCAAAGGAGCCGGCATGCGGCGCGCAGTAGGCGCAGTGCATGAGCCCCTTGAGGAAGCGGTCGGAAGCGGGGGCGTCCGGCGCTGCCCCCATCGGCACCATTTCGATGCCCATCGCGGTACAGATTTCGACCTGGCGAGCGGCGGGCGGCGCCAGGCTCAGCGACTGCGAGACGACCGGGGCGAGCGCGTTGAACAGGATGGCCAGGCCGGCGATCCAGGCATACGCGACCCACTTTTTCGTCATCCTGCCCATATCGGCATTATAGGTCCGGCTTCGGCTGCGTCCGCTTTGCGCGACTGGACATTTTGTCCATGTCCGGTGCAGAGGATGCGCCTGCTCCGGCTGACCCGCCAGACATTACTGTTGAGTTTCGGAATGCTGCAATGCGTCGGAAAATCTTACATGTATTTACGCGAACGCATTCAGTTTAGCGCAAGTGTTTGATTCTATTGATGCTCGGGGTTCTGGCATATCCCTTGCTCTCCTGGAGGACAGGTTGTTGGTCAACAACCATACTCAACGGAAAACCGATAATGAAACTCTTCAAGAAACTCATCTGCGCTACGGCTGTCGCACTGTCCACGGCTGGCGCTGCGCATGCGGGTCCGGTCCTGAATAACTGGGTGTTCAACCCCACCGGCGGCGGCTTCGCCGGCGGCCAGGTCATCAACGAATACCTGGACGTCAACGGCAACGCCTTCATCCAGCTGACGTCGACCGGCAACGGTAACTTCTCCTTCAAGGAAACGGCTGTCTTCAACATCACCCAGGCCGACAGCAACGGCAAGCTGTTCCCGCAGACCTATGCCGGCGGGAACATCACCGCGACCTTCGAGGCGGTCGGCACCGGCACCTTCGGCGGCGCCTTCAGCTTTACCGGCGGCACCATCAAGATGTACCAGAACCCGACCAATGGCCAGTACGGCAGCACCGCCGGCCACTTCGGCGCCGACCTCGGCAACCAGATCGCCACCTTCAACGTGCTGGTGGGCGGCGGCGGCCTCGTCGACGCCAACGGCAGCCCGGTGAACAACGGCCAGGTCAGTGTGTTCGCCAGCGCCGAGCCGGGCATGCTCGACAGCGGATATTTCTTCCGCAGCAATGGCGTCGACCTGTCGAAAGAATCGGTCCTCTCGTTTGCCTTCACGAACGCGAACACGGTCGGCCGCCCCTCCAGCCGCCTGGTGAGCGAAGTGGCCTGCCAGTTCGCCGGCTTCAACGGCGCCGGCTGCAACGGCACCAGCTACCGCAACCGTCCAGGCCAGTACTTCTTCATCGGCGGCAACGGCCAGTTCAAGTTGGCCGAAAACGGTGAAGTGCCGGAACCGGGTTCGCTGGCGCTGTTCGGCATCGCCATGCTGGGCGCCGGCATCGCCGTGCGCCGCCGTACCAAAGCCTGATCGGTCCCCCGACCATGAAGAAAGCGGGCACTGCCCGCTTTTTTTACGTCCCTGTCACGGCATATTGAACGCGGCCCGTAATGCTGGCAAACTGGTCATCCCGACCACCATCACCTATCCGGAGGACGACGATGAGCGCATTGACTAGCGGCAGTGGCGGTAGCGCACCTGGCCTCGGCAAGAAAAGCGTGCTGCGCGTCCTGCTCGGAACCGGCGCGATCCTGCTCGTGCCCTTGCTGGCCATGCAGTTCACCAGGGAAGTCGACTGGACCGCGCTCGATTTCGTCGTGGCCTCGGTTCTGCTGCTCGGCGCCGGCTTCGCCATGGAACTGGCAATTGGCAAGCTCCCCAACATGCGGCAGCGCCTGCCCTGGCTGGCGGCGATCATGCTGGCCTTCGTCTACCTTTGGGCCGAGCTGGCTGTCGGCATCTTTTTCAATCTCGGCAGCTGACGCGGCGGCCGCCGCTTATTTCGTCCAGTGCACCGGCAGCTGCAGTACCTCATTGTCGTTCCAGGCCTGGACGGTGGCCGACACGCTCGTACCGTTACTGCTGGCCTGTATCCATACGGCATTGATGTAGTACTGGTAGCGGTCTCCGAATTTATCGGCGGCCATTTGCCTTGCCTGCTGCGCCTCTTCGCCGTTGAGTATCCGATACTGGAACCAGGTTGCGCCGAGCGCCACCACCAGCCCAAGCGTCAGCGGCACGCGCATGTCGCGCATCCCGCGTCCCGCCGCCCGGTGTTCGTCCAGCAGTTCCGGCCGGCTGAGTTGATGCGCCACGAAGATCGTCAAGGCGGCGATCCCCAGCAGCGCGGCGTAGTGGGCCGTAACGGCGCCGGGCATCAGTCGCCACTGCGCGAGCTGGAGTCCGCACGGCACGAGGGCGAACTGCGAGACAAATACGAGTACGCAGGGAAGGATGCCGAGGAAGGCCAGCCAGCGTAGCGCCGAGACCACTCGAAATCCGCCGTAGAAGAGCAGGGCGCCCATGATCAGGCCGGACACCTGCAGCCTGAACTGCCCCTGCGGCGCGGTGCTTATGCCGTAGATGAGTTCGGCAATGCCGACGAGGCCGACGATGATGGCGGTGCGGCGCTGGATCATCAGCGCCGGGGATAGTTCAAACGTATCGGGCTTTGCTGTGTTCATGCGTATCCTTGGAACGTTGATGATAATGCCGGAAGATTAACAGTTCTTGCATGTCGGAAAAAACATGGATTCTCGCGTTTGCAGCGTGAGAAGGCAAGGACCTGTTCACGCCATCGAAAGGAAGTCAACATGTGGATCGTCCGACTCCTTGCGGCCGCGATGTGCACCGTGGGCCTGGTCGACGCCATGCCGGCCCTGGCGCAGGACGCCGCGCGCACCCAGGCCGAAGTGCGACAACTGCTCGACTTCGTCGGCGCGTCCAGCTGCCAGTTCGAGCGCAACGGCAAGTGGCATGACGCCGGGCCGGCGCGCAGCCACCTGGAACGCAAGTACGACTACCTGCGGGAGCGCAAGCTGGTGCCGAACGCCGAAGCCTTCATCGCGCGCGCCGCCACCGAAAGCAGCCTCAGCGGCAAGCCCTACCGGGCGCGTTGCGGCGATGCCCAGCCGATTCCGAGCGCGCAGTGGTTGAGTACTGAGCTCAAGCGCGTGCGCGTCGCACAAAAGCAGTCGACTTCCTGAGATTGTCGTTTTGCTGTCATCGGCACGACATTTTTGTTTGTTTTAATGCATCGGTCTGCGCGACACAAGCGCAGGCCGGGCCCGCGTGACGCCGCCATCCAGGCCGTCGCCAGCCCTCCAGTCCGTCGCCGGACCAGTCCGGCCGATCCCACTTTGGAGAATGCTCAGCATGACAAACAAGGACCTCTCGCCGTCGCGGCGCAACCTGCTCAAAGGCATGGCCAGTGCGTCGGCACTGCCCTTCGTCGGCGCCTTTGCCGCAATGCAGACGCAACAGGCGCTGGCCGCCAACGGCGCCACGACCCTCATCCCCAGTCCGTACGGCCCGATTGCCCCGGCCAGGGACATGACGACCGGCCTTCCGCTGCTGCAACTGCCGCCGGGCTTTACCTATAAAAGCTTCGGCTGGCGCGGCGACCTGATGACCGACGGCAAAGCCTGTCCGGGCGGCCATGACGGCATGGGCGTGGTCGTCGCGCGCAAGGTCGGCCGCAGCAGCGAGCTGGTGCTGGTGCGTAACCACGAGATCGGCTCTACGGCCCCGGCCAACTTCCTGAACGCGCCCGGCGTCTACGACAGCGGCAGCAGCAGCGCCGGGTCCAACAACCGCTTCGGCGGCGGCACCACCAACCTGGTCTTCCGCGACGGACACTGGGTCAGCATGACCCCGAGCCTGGGCGGGACCCAGACCAACTGTGCAGGAGGCATCACGCCCTGGGGCACCTGGCTCAGCTGCGAAGAAGTCGGTTCGGACGCCATCAGCCCGGCCGGCAAGAAGCACGGCTATGTGTTCGAGGTGCATGCCGATCCGAAGCTGACCACCGGCCTGCCGATCGTCGGCATGGGCCGCTTCGCGCACGAGGCCGCGGCCGTCGATCCAGTGACCGGCATGGTCTACCAGACCGAGGACTCCTCGGGCAAGTCCGGCTTCTACCGTTATGTGCCGGACGTGCGCAGCGGTGCGCCGGGCTCGCTGGCCATGGGCGGCGTGCTGCAGATGGCGAAAGTGAAGGGCAGCCCGAACGTGAACCTGGCCACCGCGACGGTCGACGCGACCTACGAACTGGAATGGGTGACGATCGCCGACCCGGACCGCAACCGCGGCGACGCCGAGGGTCCGACCGGCATCCGGATCACGAATGCCGCCGGCCCCTTCGTGCAGGGCTGGGTGCAGGGCGCGCTGCGCATGAACCGCGGCGAAGGCATCTGGTATGCGCAAGGCAAGATGTACGTGATGGACACCTCGGGCGGTGCCGTCTCGCGCGGCGCGATCTGGGAGCTCGACCTCGCTAGCCAAGTCCTGAAGTGCATCTACTCGAGCCCGAGCCCGCTGGTCGGCAACATGGGCGACAACCTGACGGTCAGCCCGCGCAACGCGCTGCTGGTCTGCGAGGACGCCTCGACCGCCGCCACCGATTCCTTCGGCTTCGGCCAGCGCCTGATGGGCATCACCGACGCCGGCGACGCCTACATCTTCGCCAAGAACAACGTGATGCTCAGCGCTGCCCAGCTGCAGGGCGCGAACAAGCTGGTCGCGCTCGCGGGTGACCACCGCGGCAACGAGTTCGCCGGCGCCTGCTTCGACCCGACCGGCCGCTACCTGTTCGTCAACATCCAGACGCCGGGCATCACCTTCGCGATCACCGGTCCCTGGGCCAGGGGCCCGCTGTAAATCCAACATAGACAAGGGGAGCACCATGACCATCACCAAATCCATCCTCGCCTTTGCCGCCGCGATGACGCTGGTCGCATCGAGCCACGCCGCCGTCCTGCTCACGTCGGAACTATCGGCCGGCAACACGGTTACCGACTACAGCAGCGCCGGCAGCGTCTCCTTCGACCTCGACCTGGAAAAGCTGGGCACCAGCCGTTTCAGCTTCGCGATCGAGGAACAAGACCTGCTCGGCCCGCTGAGCCTGAACGCCATCGTGCGCAACCTGAGCGGCACGGCGCTGAACCAGTTCGTCTTCAAGTTGAGCGGCATCGGCTTCGCCTCGTATGGCAGCGTGATGCCGACCTTCGGCACGCTCGGCCAGGTCACGCAAGCGCCGGACTACGCGCACATCGGCTTCGCCAAGCCTGAATGGGCGGAATTCCACTTCGGCAACCCCTTGCTCGTCGACGGGGCCGGCGACTGGTTCCTCGACACGCGCGGCCTGAACGTGGGCGACCGCTTCGCTATCGTGGCCACGGTGCCGGAACCGTCCTCGCTGGCGCTGGTGTTGCCGCTGCTGGGCATGGCGGGACTGATGGCACGTCGTCGTCGGGGATAGCGCAGGTGAAACAATCATGCCGCCCTACCCGGCGTGATTGTTTCCAGTAAGCATCTATGGACTACCGTTAATTACCGCACTGGCGCTTTCGAATTGCTGGGCTAGCCTAAACCGCTAGCCTGACATTCGAAAGTGCCCCATGCTCGACACCCCTCTCTACCAGTCGATCTTCGCCAGTTTCCCGATTGGCGCCTATATCCTGTCCCCGAGCGAGGATCCGGTCATCCTTGACGTCAACGAGGCCTTTCTGTGCAATGTCGCCCACACCCGGGAGCAACTGGTCGGGCAGCGCCTGTTCGTCGCCTTGCCCGCGCCGCCGGACGATCCGGACGACCCCGCCAGCAATGGCGTGATGGCGCTGCGCAATTCGCTGGCGCGGGTGATCGCGACCGGCCAGCCGCAATCGATGCCGACCCAGCGTTACCCGATCCGCTCGCGTGGCCGGGACGGGAACGAGGTCTTCGTCGAGCGCTTCTGGAATGCCACGAATACGCCCATTTTTGATGCCGCCGGCAAGCTGCTGTGCATCTACCACGTGACGATCGAGGTCACGGCGCAGAAGAAGGCGGAAGAGGCCCTGCGCCTGAGCCGGCGCGAAGCGCTCGAGGCGGCGCGCCAGGCCGAGGCGGGACGGGCGCGGCTGGACGCGGTGCTGCAGGCGGCGCCGGTGGGCATCGTGCTGGCCGATGCGAGCGGCCGGGTGCTGGAGTCGAACGCTGCCCATGACGCGCTGTGGTGCCGACACGGCCTGCCGGCCGACAAGCCGCTCGATTTTGCCGAATGGAAGGGTTGGTGGGCCGACGGTTCTGCACGCCATGGCCAGCCGGTCCTTGATGACGAGTGGCCCCTGGCCCTGGCGCTGCATGGCCAGACCAGCGCACCCCACCTGATCGAGATCGAGACTTTCGACACTGCCCACCAGCGCCGCATCGTGGTTTGTTCGGCCGCGCCGGTGCGCGCGCCCGGCGGCGCCATCGACGCCGCGGTCGTGGTCGTGCTCGACATGACCGAGCGCCTGCGCGCCGAGGCCGCGCTGCGCGAGGCCGACCGGCGCAAGGACGAGTTCCTGGCGATGCTCGCGCACGAGCTGCGCAACCCGCTGGCGCCGATCATGGCGGCGGCCGAGCTGCTGGCCCAGGGCGGCGCCGCGCCCGAGACCGTGCGCCAGGCCAGCGGGATCATCGCGCGCCAGGCGCGCCACCTGACCGGGCTGGTGGACGACCTGCTCGATGTCTCGCGCGTGACGCGCGGCCTGGTGGTGGTCGACAAGGGCCGCATCGAACTGGGCGCGGTGCTGGCCGAGGCGGTCGAGCAGGTGCAGCCGCTGGTCGCCTCGCGCCGCCACCGGCTCGAGGTCGATCTCGCCGCGGAGCCGCTGGTCGTCTCGGGCGACGCCAAGCGCCTGGTGCAGGTGGTGGCGAACCTGCTCAATAACGCTGCCAAGTACACGCCGCCGGGCGGCCATATCCGCCTGCAGGCCGGCGCGGAGAAGGGCGAAGCCTGCATCCAGGTGAGCGACGACGGTATCGGCATGAGCCGCGAACTGATCGGGCGCGCCTTCGAGCTGTTCGCCCAGGCCGAGCGCGATGCCGACCGCGCCCAGGGCGGGCTCGGCATCGGCCTGGCGGTGGTGCAGCGCCTGGTCGACCTGCACGGCGGCCGGGTCGAGGCGTACAGCGCGGGCCCGGGGCAGGGCAGCCGTTTCGTGCTGCGGCTGCCGCTGGTGCAGGACGGCGCCAGCGCCGTGCAGCCGGTGGCTGGTCCCATCGCAGCGCCGGCGCGGCCGCTGTGCGTCACGGTCGTCGACGACAACCTCGATGCGGCGCAAATGCTGTCGATGATGGTGGGGCACTTCGGCCACGCCGTGCACGTCGCCCACACCGCGGCGGCGGCGCTGGAGATTGCGCGCTGCACGCCCAGCGACGCCTACCTGCTCGACATCGGCTTGCCCGGCATGGATGGCTACGCCCTGGTGCGCATGCTGCGCGGCGAAGCACGCACGGCCGGGGCGGTGCTGGTCGCGGTGACCGGTTACAGCGGCGAGGAAGCACGCCGCAGGGCCCTCGAAGCGGGCTTCGACCATCACTTCGTGAAGCCGGTGAAAGGGGGCGAACTGCGCCTGCTGCTGCGCGACCTGGCACGGGCGCGCGGCTGCCTGTTGCAGGAAAGAAGTGCCTTGGCGCCAGCTCGACAATAAACGAAGAAGCTGCAAGATGTTAGAAGTTTAAGCTTTAATGTGGGAAATCTTGCCGTCCAAGTTGCCAGTTTTAGCCGACAGGTCTATCGGAGTGGTCTTACAGGGGTACGAGCCTGAAGCGGTGTCATCGGGACGTTTTGCTGACTACCATGTCCCTGTCTCAGCCAATTTCGAGCTGGGGTTTTAACTCACCAAGGAGGCAATCATGGCATCGAACAACCAAGGTGGTAATAACGGTAACCAGGGCAACAAGCAGAGCGGCGATACCAGCAACCGCGGCTTCGCATCGATGGATCCGCAGCGTCAGCGCGAGATCGCCAGCGAAGGCGGCCGTGCAGCGCACGCATCGGGCAACGCCCACGAGTTCACCTCGGAAGAAGCGCGCCGTGCAGGCTCGATGAGCCACAAGAACGACGGCAACAACCAGAGCGGCGGGGGTGGCAGCCAGCAGAGCGGCGGTGGCCAGGGTGGCAACCAGGCCGGCAACCAGGGTGGCAATACCCGCGGCGGCTCGCCGGAGCAGCACGCCAAGGCCGGCTCGCAGAGCCACAAGAACGACGACAAGCGCTAAGCTTGTAGTCCAGCTCCCACTTGCCGTCGCCGCGATGCGGGGCGGCAAGCCAAGGTTCCGTGAGTGGTACGGAGCGCCGGATGCTTTGCGTCCGGCGCTTCGTGTCATCCCGGCCATTGTTCATTCGAACCAACGCCATCCCGTCCCCCAACGCACGCCGCCTTCACCCACCCGCACGTTCAACGGCGCCGTCTGGCACAATCCCCCTTTTGCCTGTCTGCATGAAAGCGGCGGGCACGACCGATGGGAGTGGCGAGTTGTTGACTGGCGTATTGTGCGGCGTGCTGGCGGGCGCCCTGTGGGGAATGGTGTTCATCGTGCCCGAGCTGCTGCCGGGCTTTTCGCCGGTCGAGCTGGCGGTGGGGCGCTACGTCGCCTATGGCGCAATCTCGCTCGGGCTGATGCTGCCCGGCCTGGCCGCGCTGCTGCGCCGGCTGACGCCGCAGGATGGGTGGGCACTGCTGCGCCAGTCGCTGTCCGGCAACCTGGTCTATTACATCTTCGTCGCGCTCGGCGTGCAGCTGGCCGGCGTCGGGCCAACCTCGCTGATCGTCGGCCTGGTGCCGGTCTCGGTCACGCTGTTCGGCCGCCGCGACCGCGGCGCCGTGCCGCTCGCACGCCTGCTGGCGCCGCTGGCAGTGGTGGCGGCGGCGATCGTCTGCATCAACGTCGATGTGCTGGGCCATGTCCAGGCCGGCGGCGGTGCGCTCTCGACGACACTGCTGGGCGTGGCCTGCGCCGCCGGCGCGCTGGCGTGCTGGACCTGGTACGCCATCGACAACGCGCGCTACCTGAAGCGCAACCCGCAGTTCAGCAGCGCCCAATGGTCGTCGCTGTACGGCCTGGCCAGTGGCCTGGTAGCGCTGCCGATCGGCCTGGTCGCCGTGATCATGCACCATTCTGGTGCGTCCGACGGCCCCGCGCGCGACTGGACCATGTTCTGGATCTGCAACCTGCTGCTGGCGCTGGGCGCCTCGGTGATCGGCAACCAGCTGTGGAACGTCGCCAGCCGGCGCCTGCCCGTGACCCTGACCGGCCAGCTGATCCTGTTCGAGACCGTTGCGGCCATGCTCTACGGTTTCGCCTGGCGCGGCCAGGCGCCGCGCCTGCTGGAAATCGTCGCCATCGTGCTGCTGGTCGCCGGCGTGACCTGGTCGGTGCGCCTGCACACCGAGCGGCCGCGCGGCAAGCTGCCTGCGCACGAAGAAGAAACGGCCGCGCTGGCGCCGCAGAAGCCGGCTTTGTGACGCGAAAGCGCACGAAAGCGAACGTATCGTCCGGATAAGCTTGCCGATTCGCAGTCCTGGCGGACGCAGGGGACATGTCCAGTACAATGATTTATTTCCTTATGGCAACTAGCTTGCTACAAATAATTCAATGGACAGATTTCCCGACGCGGTCCTTGTGCCCGTCAGCACGCTCAAGCTGTCCGAACTGATTGGCTCGCTCAGTTACGCGCTCGACCTCACCGAAGGCCAGCCCGAAGGGCATTGCGTGCGTTCCTGCTGGATCGGCATGCAGGTTGGCCGCGAAGCCGGGCTCGCGCCGCAGCAGCTGTGGGAGCTGTATTACACCTTGCTGCTGAAGGACATCGGCTGCAGCAGCAATGCCGCCCGCATCTGCGAACTCTACCTGACCGACGACCTGCGCTTCAAGCACGACTTCAAGCTGGTGCGCCACAGCACGCCGCAGCTGATCGCCTTCGTTCTCAAGCACACCGGCCTGAAGGTCGGCCTGGCCGAGCGCTTTCGCGCCGTGCTGGCGATGCTGCGCGGCGGGGAGGACACGGCCCAGGAACTGATCGTCACGCGCTGCTCGCGCGGCGCCGCGATCGCGCGCCTGTTGCGTTTTCCGGAAAGCGTCGCGGCCGGCATCTACAGCCTGGACGAGCACTACAACGGCAAGGGACGCCCGAGCCGCCTGGAAGGGGAGGCGATCCCGGTGTATGCGCGCATCGCCATGCTGGCCCAGCTGGTCGACGTCTTCCACAGCGCCGGCGGCGCCGAGGCGGCGCTGGCCGAGCTGCGCCACCGCACCGGCTCCTGGCTCGATCCGCGGCTGGTGCGCGCCTTCGAGCGCGTGGCCGCCGGCGACGGCTTCTGGACCCGGCTGGCCGCGCCCGACCTGGACGCCACCGTATTCGCGATGGAGCCGGCGGGGCACACCATGCCGATCGACGACGACTACCTGGACGACATCGCCACCGCCTTCGGCCAGGTGGTCGATTCGAAAAGTCCCTATACGAGCGGCCACAGCGCACGCGTGGCCCGGTACACCGACGCGGTCGCCGAGTCGCTCGGCCTGCCGTCCGAACGGCGCCGCTGGCTCAAGCGGGCGGCGCTGCTGCACGATGTCGGCAAGCTCGGGGTCAGCAACAGCATCCTCGACAAGCCCGGCACGCTCGACCGCGAGGAATGGGCGCAGGTACGCCGCCACGCCGAATTCACCGAGACCATCCTGACCCGGATCGACGCCTTCGCCGAACTGGGACGCATCGCCGGCGCCCACCACGAGCGGCTCGACGGCAGCGGCTATCCGCGCGGCCTGGCTGCGCACGAGATCGCGCTGGAGACGCGCATCATCACCACCGCCGACATCTTCGATGCCATTACCGCCGAGCGTCCCTACCGCGCGGCGATCCCGCCGGGGCAGGCGCTGGCGATGATGGAAAAGACCGTCGGCACCGCGCTCGATCCACGCTGCTTCGCGGCCCTGCGCGACGCGGTCGTGCGCGTGGATGGGTGATCGCCCGGCGCTGATCGGCCGGTGAGCCGGCGTGGGTTCGAGAACCCACCCTACAAGCAGCGCATCGGTAGGGTGGGTTCTTGAACCCACGCGGTGCGGGCTGGACCGCGGCAGGCCTGCACCTGCTGTACCATGTTGCGATTCACGTCACTTCATGGACCACCCGATGCGTCTTCGCACTCCAGCCCTCGCCGCGGCCTGCGCCGCCTTCAGCCTGTCCTTGTCCGCCTTCGCCCAGGAAGCGCCGACCTTGAAAGAGCCGGCGCTGCGCGCCCACCTGTCCTTCCTGGCCGACGACCTGCTGGAAGGCCGCGGCACCGGCCAGCGCGGCGGCGAACTGACGGTGCGCTACCTGGAAACCCAGGCCGCCGCGATCGGCCTGCAGCCGCTGCCGAACGGCGGCTACCGCCAGCCGGTGCCGATCCAGGGCACGCGGCTGGTGAGCGGCAGCGTCGTGTTCGACGCCGGCGGCAAGCGCATCGCCCCCAAGCCGGGCGAAGGCATCGTGTTCGGCACCGCCAGCGGCAAGAACGAGGTTGCCTTCGACGCGCCGCTGGTCTTCGTCGGCTACGGCGTCTCGGCGCCCGAGGAACAGTGGGACGACTACAAGGGCCAGGACGTGAAAGGCAAGATCCTGGTCATGATGGTCGACGATCCGCAGCCGACGGCCGAGGAGCCGAACCGCTTCGCCGGCAAGGCCTACACCTGGTACGGCCGCTGGGTCTATAAATTCGAGGAAGCGGCGCGCCGCGGCGCGGCCGGGGCGCTCCTGATCCATACCACGCCGTCGGCGTCGTATGCCTGGAGCGTGCCGGCCAACAGCTTCTCGCACGAGCGCTTCCGACTGGCCGGTCCAGGCAACCCGATCGAAGGCTGGCTGCAGGAAGACACGGCGCGCGCGCTGTTCGCCGCCGCCGGCGTCGACCTCGATACCCTGCGCGCCCAGGCCGAGCGGCGCGATTTCAAGCCGGTCGAGCTGAAGACCGCGGCGCGCGTGCAGATGACATCGACCGTGCGCCAGGTCGAGCAGTTCAACGTGGTCGGGATCGTTCCCGGCCTTGATCCGAAACTGAAGGAGCAGGCAGTGGTGTATTCGGCCCACTGGGACCACTTCGGCATCGACGAAAAGCTCGGCAGCGGCCGCGACCACGTCTTCAACGGCGCGATCGACAACGCCACCGGCACCGCCGCGCTGCTGGCGATGGCCGCCGAAGCGGTGCGCAAGCCGGCGCGCCGCACCCAGGTGTTCCTGTGGCCGGCGGCCGAGGAGCAGGGCCTGCTGGGCAGCGCCGCCTATGTCGCCAATCCGGTCGTGCCGCTGGCGAAGACGGCCGCCGACCTGAATCTCGACAGCCTGAATTTCGTCGGCCGCACCAGGGACATCGGCGTGCCCGGCGCCGAGCGCAGCAGCCTGTACGACACCGCCGCCGGCGTGGCGAAGAAGATGGGCCTGAAGCTGGCCCCGAGCATTCCCGACATGTCCGGCGCCTACTTCCGCGCCGACCACTTCAGTTTCGCCAAGGCGGGCGTGCCGGCCTTTAACGTCGGTTCGGCCGTGTTCTCGGGCGACGGCCACTTCGAGTTCGAGCACGGCCAGGCCCAGGCCAGCGCGAAGATGGTCGGCTACAAGAAGGACTACCACCAGGTAACGGACGAGTACCGGCCGGAGTGGGATTTGTCGGGCATGCTGCAGCAGGCCCAGTTCACCCTGAACCTGGGCTATGCGGTGGCAAATGCGCCGGCCATGCCGACCTGGAAGAAGGGCGATCCCTTCGGCAGCGTCAAGCGCTAAGGCCAGTCGGGAAGGCGGGCTGCGGGAAGATCCGGCCCTTGCCGGCGCGCTTGGCCTGGTACATGCGCTCGTCGGCCTCGCGGATCAGCTTTTCCGGGCTGGCCTGGCCGCCCGGTACGAACAGGGCCAGGCCGATGCTGGCGCCGACCTGGGCCGCGGCAGCGCCGATCGGCACCGGCCGGCCGATGGCCTCGATGATCTTGGCCGCCGCCACGTGGGCGCAGCCGCCGTCGGCCAGGCCCTCGAGCAGCACGGTGAACTCGTCGCCGGCCAGGCGGAACACGCTGTCGGTCTTGCGCACCACGCCGCGCAGGCGCGCCGCGATCTCGGCCAGCAGGCGGTCGCCGGCCTCGTGCCCGAGCCTGTCGTTGACGGCCTTGAAGCCGTCCAGGCCGATGAACAGCAGGCCCAGGCTCCGGCCGCTGCGGGTGGCGCGGGCTTGCGCGATCGGCAGGACCTCGAACAGGGCGCGCCGGTTCGATAGTCCGGTCAGCGCGTCGTGCCGCGATTCGTATTCGCGTTGCGCTTCAGCCTGCTTGCGTTCCGAAATATCGTGCAGGAAGGCGCTGAACATCCGCTGCCCGCGAATTTCCAGCGCGTTCATGCGCACCTCGACCGTCAGGCGCGAACCGTCGCGCCGCACGGCCGGCAGTTCGAGCCGCTTGCCCAGCACGGTCGACTCCCCGTGCGTGAGGTAGCGCAGCATGCCCTCGCGGTGGGCGCGCGCCAGCTCGGGCGGGATGATCAGCCCTTCGAGCGGCCGGCCGACCGCTTCCAGGGCGGCGTAGCCGAAGGTCTGTTCGGCGGCGCGGTTCCAGACGGTGACGATGCCGGTCTCGTCCAGGCCGATGTAGGCATCGTTGGCGCTCTCGAGCACACTGCGCAGTTCCAGCTCGCGTTCGCGCAGTTCGCGCGTGCGGCTGGCCACGCGCGCCTCGAGCTCGGCGTGCAGGGCGCCCAGCGCCGCCTGCGCCTCCTTCTGGGCCTGGATGTCCTTCACCATCACCACGAAATATGCGACCTCGCCGGCCGCATCGCGCTTGCAGCTCACGTTCAGGTTGGCCCAGACCACGCTGCCGTCCTTGCGCACGTAGCGCTTGTCGAGCTGGTATCGTTCGCGGGCGCCGGTGCGCAGGCACGCGGCCAGTTCCAGGTCGGAGTCGAGGTCGTCGGGATGGGTGATGTCCTGGAAGGTCAGTTGCCGCAGTTCGTCCTCGGTGTAGCCGACGATCTCGCACATGGCGCGGTTGACGTTGATCCAGCCGCCGTCCGGCGCGACCAGCGCCATGCCGATGCTGGCAAGGTCGAAGATCGAGCGAAAGGCCGCCTCGCTGGCGCCGCGCACCGCTTCCGCATGGCGCAGGTGGCGCCCGGCCAGCGCCAGGTGCTCGCGGTACTGCACTTCCTTCTGCACCATTTCGGCCAGGTCGATCATGACGCACAATTCGTCGGCCGTCAGCACGCGTGCATGGTCGTCGAGCGCGCACAGGGTACCGATCGGGAGCCCGGCGCTCGAGCGGATCGGCACGCCGGCGTAGAAGCGGATGTGGGGCGCCCCCGTCACCAGCGGATTGTCGGCGAAGCGCGCGTCGCTGCGCGCGTCGGACACGACCAGCGGCTGGTCCTGCAGGATGGCATGGGCGCAGAAGGCCTGCGTGCGCGGCATCGCGCGCTCTTGCATGCCGACGCACGACTTGAAGCATTGGCGCTCGGCGTCGACCAGGGAGAACAGGGCGATCGGCACCTTCAGCAGGCGCGCCACCAGGCGGGTGATGCGGTCGAGGACCTCCTCGGCATCGGTGTCGAGCAGGCCGAGCGCGTCCAGCAATTTCTGGCGTTCGGCTTCGGCGGGGTGGGGACTGGCTGCGGGCATGGATTCGGTGCGGGGCCGGCCGCGGCCGGACGCCGTGTGGCTTGTGGTTGCCCTGCACTGTAGCAGATCGTATGCACGCCCCTGCGCGCACCTTGTTGCATGCAAATATCACAAGAACTTGGCCCGATGACATGGCGAACTGAGCCAGGGCTGTCGTATTTATGCAATGCACCCCGTTCAGTTCACACTTTTTTTCGCTCCCTTAACAATTCTTCATCGAGTTCCCGTCGAGCTCGCCGTAATCTCCTTTCCGTGTGGCAATTTACTGCCGCTGAGGCGCCGCGCGCCCGCAACACATCATTTGGAGAAAACGTGACTGAATCAAGCAAGCTCGACGAGCTGGAAGTGCTGTCCTTCCGGCTCGGGCAGGAAGAATACGGGATCAGCATCCTGAAGGTGCAGGAGATCCGCGGCTACGACGCGGTGACGCGCATCGCCAGTGCGCCGGCCTTCCTGAAGGGCGTGATCAACCTGCGCGGCCAGATCGTGCCGATCGTCGACATGCGCATCAAGTTCAACCTGGGCAAGGCGGAGTACGACAGTTTCACCGTCGTCATCATCCTGAACATCGGCAGCCACGTGATCGGCATGGTGGTCGACAGCGTGTCGGACGTGATCACGCTCGCGCCCGAACAGGTGCGTCCGGCCCCGGCGCTGGGCGGCGGCATCGATGCCGAGCACCTGCTGGGCCTGGGGACGGTCGGCGAACGCATGCTGATCCTGCTCGATATCGAGCGCCTGCTGGCTTCGCCCGAGATGGGCCTGATCAATTCCATGGCCGAAGCGGCCTGACGTCTCTATTTAATCTTTAATTTTCATGAATCTTTCGAACCTGAACATCGCAAAGCGCCTGGCCATCGGCTTCGGCATCGTCGGCGTCCTGCTGCTGGGCAGCCAGATATTCGCCATCAACATGGTGTCGCGGGTCAGCGCCGGCACGGCCGAGTTGGCCGAACGCAGTATTCCGAACACGAACGCCACCAGTGCGGTGCTGGCGGAAATCAACGATGTCGCTGTCGCACTACGCAACATGATGCTGGATGCCGACCCGGCAGATCGCCAGAAGCAGCTCGATGAGATCGAAAGCTCGCGCCGCACCAGCCAGGAAAAACTGGCGGAGCTGAACAAGCGGCTGACGAAGCCGGATACGCGGGCGATCCTCGAGCGCATGCTGGCGGCAAACGAGAAATATGTGCAGGGCCAGCAGGAGCTGATCAAGCGCATCGAGGCCGGCGACGAGCAGGGTGCGCGCGACTTCCTGAAGACGGTCCTGCGTCCGGCGCTCGCCGAGCTGAAGGGGGCCGTCAACGACCAGATCGCGCTGCAGCAGAAGATGGCCACCACGCGCGCCGAAGAGGCCCACGCCACCGAGCAGTCGACGCGCCTGATGATGATCGTGCTGTCCCTGGTCTCGCTGGCGATCGCCGCCCTGGTCGCCTGGTGGAATACCCGCTCGATCACCCGTCCGTTGGCGCGCGCGCTGGATGTGGCGAACACCGTCGCCGCCGGCGACCTGACCAGCCGCATCGAGGTCACCGGCCGCGACGAGACCGGCATGCTGCTGCAGGCCCTGAAGTCCATGAACGAAAACCTGGTGCGCACCGTCACCACGGTCCGCAGCGGCACCGACACCATCGGCACCGCGGCCGCCGAAGTCGCGGCCGGCAGCCTGGACCTGTCCTCGCGCACCGAGCAGCAGGCCTCCTCGCTGGAAGAGACCGCGTCCTCGATGGAGGAACTGACCTCGACCGTCAAGCAGAATGCCGACAATGCGCGCCAGGCGAATACCCTGGCCGAGGCGGCGTCGAACGTGGCCGAGCGCGGCGGGCGCGTGATCGGCGACGTGGTCGGCACGATGGACCAGATCAATACCTCGGCCGGCAAGATCGCCGACATCATCGGCGTCATCGACGGCATCGCCTTCCAGACCAATATCCTGGCGCTGAACGCGGCCGTGGAAGCGGCGCGCGCCGGCGAGCAGGGCCGCGGCTTTGCCGTGGTCGCGACCGAAGTGCGCAACCTGGCCCAGCGCTCGGCCGCGGCCGCCAAGGAAATCAAGGGCCTGATCGGCGACTCGACCCAGGCCGTGGCAGCGGGCAGCAAGCTGGTGAGCGAGGCCGGCGCGACCATGACCGAGATCGTCGAGAGCGTGCGCCGCGTGACCGACATCATGAGCGAGATCACCGCCGCCAGCGGCGAGCAGACCGCCGGCATCGAGCAGATCAACGAAGCCGTGGCCCAGATGGACCAGGTGACCCAGCAGAACGCTGCCCTGGTCGAGCAGGCCGCCGCCGCGTCGGCCGCGATGCAGGAGCAGGCCGGCAAGCTGGCCGAGGCGGTGAGCGTATTCCGCGTCGACGCGCACGCCGTGGCGCAGCCTGCCGCCGCCCAGCCGGTCGCTCCCGTGGTGCGCACCGCGCCGGCCCGCCCGGCCCTGGCCAAGCCCGCCGCCCGCCCGGCACCGGCGCGCAAGCCGGCATCGAAGCCGGCCGCCGCCAAGGCCAGCGCCGACGCGGAATGGGAAGAGTTCTGATCCCGTTTAGCCTGATCGACTGAAGAAGGGCCTGCGTCATGCAGGCCCTTTTTTTGTTGGCTCTGGAGTAGGGCGTAGGGTGGGTTCTCGAACCCACGCGCTACCCGGCCGGCATCACCGCGGCCTGGCATTCACCGCCTTGAACCGCCGCCCACGGCCCCGCTGCATTCTCTCAGGCAAAGCTGCGCAAACCCCACCCACCTCCGTGCTAGCATCGAACCACCTTGACCAGGAGGACCGACACCCGTGCAAGCCCCCATCCAGCAAGCCCCCTTCGGCACACTCCCCAACGGCGAGCAGGTCAGCATCTTCACGCTCGCAAACGCCAACCGCATGACCGTCAGGATCCTGGACTTCGGCGGCATCATCACCGAGATCCACGTCCCCGACCGCGCCGGCGCGATGCAGGACGTGGCGCTCGGCTTCGACACCCTTGATCCCTACCGCGCCGACAGCCCCTATTTCGGCGCCCTGATCGGCCGCTACGGCAACCGCATCGCGGGCGGACGCTTCACGCTCGACGGCCAGCAGTACTGGCTTCCGGTCAACAACGGCAAGAACCACCTGCACGGTGGTATCCAGGGCTTCGACCGCGTGCTGTGGCAGGCCCGGATCGAGGGCGAGGAGCTGGTGCTGGCCTACCGCAGCGTCGACGGCGAACAGGGCTACCCCGGCACGCTCGATGCCACGGTGCGCTATCGGCTGACCGACGACAACGAGATCGTCGTGCGCTTCCACGCCGTGACCGACCGCGCCACCCCGGTCAACCTGACCCAGCACAGTTATTTCAACCTGGCCGGCGGCGGTTCCATCCTCGATCACCAATTGACGATCGACGCCGACGCCTTTGTCGCGATCGACGCCGACCTGATTCCCTACGGACAGCTGGCGCCGGTGGCCGGCACGCCTTTCGACTTCCGCAGCCCGCGCGCGATCGGCGAGCGCATCGGGGAGGACGACGAACAGTTGCGCCACGGCGGCGGCTACGACCATTGCTACGCCCTGAACAAGCCGGACGCGAAGGCGCTGACGCGCGCCGCCCGCGTGGTCGAACCGGTGTCGGGCCGCGTGCTGGAACTGTTCACCCAGGAGCCCGGCGTGCAGTTCTACAGCGGGAACTTCCTCGACGGTTCCCTCCAGGGTAAAGGGCAGGTCTACGGCTACCGCGGCGGTTTCTGCCTCGAACCCCAGCACTTTCCTGATTCGCCGAACCAGCCGGCCTTCCCGAACACCATCCTGCGCCCGGGCGAGGTCTACGAGACCGAGTCGCGCTTCCGGTTCTCGGTGGAGAACTAAGGAAGCTAAGCGCCCCAGCGTCCATCGAGGCTGTCCGCCTGTTCCTTCTACCCGTCGTGCATGCCGTGATCACGGCTGACCGTCAAATGTTAAAACTCCGCTGCGGCGGATATAATCATTTGACTAGAAGATAAGCCGCGCGTCAGCGCGGTGACGACGGGGACCTGAATGAATTCTGCGATCGATTCCGCATTTGCCAGTGCCGCCAGTGCCGGGCCGGACGGCACTCTTCCGTGCTCGGACGCGCCGCTCGGCCCGCGCGAGACCTGGCCCGCGCCGCTGCGCGCGATCATGGACCTGATGCTGGGATCGCGCTTTCCGATGTTCGTGGCCTGGGGGCCGGCGCTGCGCGTGGTGTACAACGACGCCTGCGCCGCGCTGCTCGGCGAACGCCATCCGCACGCCTATGGCCGGCCGCTGGCCGAGGTCTGTACCGACGAATGGGCTGCCGTCCTGCCGGTGGCGTCCGGCGCGCTCGCCGGCAAGAGCTTCCTGCTCGAGAACGTGCAGTTCAGCGATGGGAAACAAGGCGGGAAGGGCGGCGGCCGGCCCCTGTACGTGACGCTGTCGTTCTCGCCGGTGCACGACGGCGAGCGCAGCGCCGGCGTGTATTGCGTGCTGACCGATACCACCGCCAGCGTGGTGGCCGCGCAGCAGCACGGCTTCCACCTGAAACTGAGCGCCGTGCTGCGCGAACTGGCCGATCCGGTCGAGATCATGGAGGCGGCCAGCAGCCTGATGGGCAGGCATTTCGCCGTCGGGCGGGTCGGCTACGGCGAGATCGATGCCGCCGGCGAGGTCGTCAGCGTCGAGCGCGACTGGACCGACGGCAGCATCGCCAGCCTGGCCGGCGAGACCCGCCCGCTCGACAGCTTCGGTCCGGCCATCGTCGAACAGCTGCGCGAGGGGAAGGTGCTGCGCCTGGACGACATCGCGGCCGATCCGCGCGCGGCGCCCTATGCCGCCGGTTATGCCAGCATCGGCGCGCGTGCGATGATCGTCGTCCCGATCATCGAGGGCGGCCGGCTGGCGGCGATCTTCTACCTGCACGAGCCGCATCCGCGTCACTGGAGCGAGCGCGAAACCGTGCTGGCCGAGGACGTGGCGCGCCATACGCGCGAGGCGCTGCGCCGCGCGCGCGTGGAGGAGACGCTGCGCGACGAGACGCGCATCCTCGAGGTGCTGAACCGCACCGGCCAGGCGCTGGCCTCGACGCTCGACCTGAACACCCTGCTGCAGGCGATCACCGACGCCGGCACCCAGCTGAGCGGCGCGCGCTTCGGCGCCTTCTTCTACAACGGCGTCGGCGAGCACGGCGAAGTCATGCAGCTCTACACGCTGTCGGGCGCCGCGCGCGAGGACTTCGCGCAGCTGGGCGCGCCGCGTCCGACCGGGCTGTTCAACCCGACCTTCCACGGCCAGGCGGCGCTGCGCAGCGCCGACATCACCCAGGACCCGCGCTATGGCCCGGCCGGCCCGCACCACGGCATGCCGGCCGGGCACCTGACGGTGCGCAGCTACCTGGCGGTGCCGGTGGTCTCGCGTTCCGGCTTGGTGCTGGGCGGCCTGATCTTCGGCCATCCCGAAGCCGACGTATTCACCGAGCGCACCGAGCGCATCGTCGCCGGCGTCGCCGCCCAGGCGGCGGTGGCGATGGACAATGCGCGCCTGTACGAGGTGGCGCAGAAATCGGCGCTGGAGCGCGACGCGCTGCTGCAGAGCGAACGCATGGCGCGCGTCGAGGCCGAGCGCATGAGCCGCATGAAGGACGAGTTCCTGGCGATGCTGGCGCACGAGCTGCGCAACCCGCTGGCGCCGATCAGCAGTTCGGCCAGCCTGCTGAGCATCCAGTTCGCCGAGGAGCCGCGCATCCGCCAGACCAGCGCCATCATCTCGCGCCAGGTGCGCCACATGAGCCGCCTGATCGACGACCTGCTGGACGTCTCGCGCGTGACGCGCGGGCTGGTCACGCTGCAGCTGGGCGAGGTCGATTTCCGCGACGTCGTGCGCAGCGCGCTCGACCAGACCCGCCCGCTGATCGAGGAGAAGCGCCACCGCATCGAGGTCGCGCTGCCGCCGGATCCGGTGCGCGTGTGCGGCGACCAGACGCGCCTGATCCAGTCGGTGGCCAACATCCTGAACAACGCGGCCAAGTACACGCCCCAGGGCGGGGCGATTGCCGCCGAGCTGGAGAGCGACGGCCAGCGCCTGCGCCTGCGCGTGCGCGACAACGGCTCGGGCATGCCGCTGGAGCTGCTGCCGAGCGTGTTCGAACTGTTCACCCAGGGCGCGCGCACGCTGGCGCGCTCGCAGGGCGGGCTGGGTCTCGGCCTGGCGCTGGTCAAGAAGCTGATCGAGCTGCACGGCGGCAGCGTGGCGGCGCATAGTCCCGGCGTCGGCAAGGGCAGCGTGTTCATGATCGAGCTGCCTTGCCTGGCGGCGGGCGAAGCCTCGGCGCCGGCCGCAGCGGGCGGCGCCGGTGTGCATGATCCCCGCGTGGACGCCCCGGACCGGAAGCGCCGGCTGCGCCTGATCGTGGTCGACGACAACGAGGACGCGGCCGACAGCCTGGCGACCCTACTCAAGGCCCAGGGCCATGCCGTGATGGTGGAATACACCGCGATGGCGGCGCTGCGCCGCGCGACCGGCGAGCGGCCGGACGCGATGCTGGTCGATATCGGCCTGCCGGACATGGACGGCTACCAGCTCGCCGGCCTGCTGCGCGGGCAGCGCGAAACGCGCCACACGGTCCTGGTCGCGGCCACCGGCTACGGCCAGGCGCGCGACCGCGCACGGGCGCTGGAAGCCGGATTCGCCCACCACCTGGTCAAGCCGATCGACATGGCGGCGCTGCTCAAGATCCTGCAGACGGTGGTGCCGGCGCAGGAACCTTAGGCGCAGTTCGCGCGTTCACACCACGTTCGACACCACGTGCCTCAGGTCGGCATCAGCGCAGCCATCTGCGCCAGCAGCCTGTCGCGCGCCAGGTCGAGCTGGCCGGCATTGGTCTTGGCCGACAGCGTCTCCCGTGCTTTGCGCCCGAGGAAATAGGCGACCCGCTCGGCGTTCGCGCCGGATGGATGCGGCAGGCCGTGCAGGATGCGTTCGCGCCGGATGATGCCTTCATCGGCCAGCCAGTCCAGCCCCTCGGCCACGCTGGCGCCCATCGGGATGTAAAGGGCGTCCGGCAACCGGGCCGCTTCCTGCGCAAACCACTGCAGCACCTGCGCGCGCAGGAAGGGGACCTTCGCCATGCCGGGCGAGCCGCTGTAGTTCCTGGCGTCGACGAACACCGGGTGGCGCAGGATGGCGCCGATGTGGACCAGGTCGGCATCCGCGCCGAACAGGCTGGCGCAGCTGGCGATGCCGAGCCAGCGCTGCATGCCGATCGCGTCCAGCAGGGCCACGAAGTTGGGCCGGATCGCGCCGCTGAAGGCGCCGGCCAGGCGCGCGGCGCGCAGCAGCGCTTCCGTCGAGGCACCGGCGGCCAGCTGGCGCTGGGCCTCGGCCATCGCATTCTTCCATTGCACAAAGCCCGGCGCGATGCCGACCACGACCAGCCGCGCATGCGGATTCACGTGCTCGAAGGGGATGTAGTGGACGCTGTAGCGGCCTTCGCGCGCCAGCAGGAATGCAGCGGGAATCTGTGCGGGCGTCGCGATGCGCGCGAGATCGAGGGCGCGGATGGCGTCGACGTAGCGCGGGAACAGCAGGTCGGTCATGGAGGTCCTGGTCGGCAGGCGATGCTGCCGATTGTACTGTCCGCTGCCCGCTCGGCGAAGCGCGCGTGCGCCGTCCCGCTGGCCTTCCGTGGTGGTAAGCTGGCGTCAGGAATTCACCTCACAGGTGAGGGAAATTCCGACATCCGACCTTGCGGATATTTTTCACGGGGAGGCCGCCATGCCTACTGTTGCACTCGTCACCGTCCACGGAATGGGCGAAACGCCCCGCGACTACGCAGCGGGCGTGTTCGGGCAGATGCGCGCGCGCCTCGGTCCCGCACTGCGCGAGCGGCTGGCCTGTTATTCGGTGTACTACCAGGACATCCTGCAGAAGAACGAGCAGACCATCTGGAACCGCGTCGACCGCCAGAGCAAGGTCCATTACGACGACCTGCGCAAGTTCATGCTGTTCGGCTTCGCCGACGCCGCCGGGCTGGAGAACCGCAAGGAGATCCCGGGCTCGGTCTACGAGCTGGCCCAGGGCGAGATCGCACGCAACCTGCTCGGCGCCTGCACCGCCAACCCGGCCATGCCGGTGGTGTTCCTGGCGCACTCGCTGGGCTGCCAGGTCTTGTCGAGCTACCTGTACGACGCCCAGAAGGCGCTGGCCGGCGGCCTGGTCCAGGCCGGGGTCTGGCGCGACATCGACGGCTGGGCGCGCGCGGCCGTCGGGCGCGTGCTGAGCGAGCGCGAGAAGCAATATCTCGCGGGCGGCATCTGCACCGGCCTGCTCACGACCGGCTGCAACATCCCGATCTTCGTCGCCGCGCACAAGGAAATGCACATCAAGCCGATCGCGCCGCCGACGCCGATGTTCCAGTGGTTGAACCTGTACGATCCGGACGACGTGCTTGGCTGGCCGCTGCAGCCGCTGTCCGAAGGCTACCGCCTGCTGGTGCAGGACCGCGCGATCAATGCCGGGCAGGGCGCGGTGGCCTGGGTGCTCAAGAGCTGGAATCCGCTGTCGCACAACGCCTACTGGCAGGACGACGCGGTGCTGGCGCCGCTGGCGGGAATGATCAGGCGGATGGTCGAATGAACGCGGCGTCTCCCGTAGGGTGGGCACGCCGTGCCCACGCGGAACGGTGCGCGGTAACAGCCAAGTGCGCAGACCTACAGCGTGAATGTCGAAACGCCTCCGAATGATCATCTGAGGCGTCAACATGGATTGACTGATGCGGTGCGACTGGCGCCAACATTGACGCGCGTTCCGCGTGGGCACGTCATTGATGCCCCCGGCATCAATGACCCCACCCTACGAAAGCGGGCCGCTTAGGCCCGCTGCAGCGTGAACAGCGGCCGCATGTCGCCCGCCAGCGTGCCGCGGGCGTTGCGGATTTCCGGCCGGCGGAAGCGTTCGAGTACCGTGCGCTTGGCGTCGTCGAGCAGGCCGAGCTGGTCGAGCACGTTGTAGGTCACCGTGTGCATGCCGCGGCTGTTGCCGTCGGCGATCTTGATCGCGATGCCGATCCCGGCCGAGCGGATGCCGAAGGCTTGCACCGCGTCGGCGCCCACCTTCGCCACCCAGTCGCCGCCGCCGGCCGTCATCCAGACCAGGTCGGTGCGCTCGGTGCCGGACACCATGTCGGGGCGGTGGGTCATGGCGTCGAACAGGGGACCCAGGGCCTGGCCCAGGCGCGCGTCGCTTGGCCCCTGCGCCAGGCGCGCATAAAGATGCGCCAGCTTCGCCAGCGGCAGCGCGTAGTTGGGCGCCGAGCAGCCGTCGATCCCCATCGGCATGCGCGACTCCGGCAGGTCGACGGCGTCGGCGAGGGCGGCGCGGATCGCGCGCTGCAGCGGGTGGTCCGGGTCGACATAGTTGGCGGTCGGGGCGCCGTGCAGGCGGCACCAGCCGAGAAAGCCGCTGTGCTTGCCGGAACAGTTGTGGTGGGCGGCGGTCCACTGGCGGTCGATCGGCGCCGGCAGGTTCACGAAATCGTAGTACAGCGGCACGGCGCAGCCGCATTCGAGGTGCTCGACGCGCATGCCGATCTTGTCCAGGATGGAATGGACGCCGGCCAGGTGCTTCTCCTCGCCCGAATGGCTGGCGCACAGCAGCGCCAACTCTTCCTCGGCCAGGCCGAACTTCTCCGGCCCGCTTGATAGCAGGAAGGGCAGGGCCTGGAAGGGCTTCAGGGCGGAACGGGTAAAGGTCTGGTACTGCGGGTCGCCGGCCCAGGCCAGCAGGCGGCCGTCCTTGTCGACGACGGCGACCGAGCCGGCGTGCACGTTTTCCACGGTGTAGCCGGTGGCGGGATAGCCACGCGTGGTGGCCACTAGTGGAGCAACTGCGGGAGTCACTGAGGGAACAGCTTGCATGCTCGGGTCTCGCGAAAGTGGTTGACCCGCCTACTCTAATCCAGCCGGCGCCAACGCAGCGCCACGGCTGCGTCGCCACGCCTTGCACTTACATTGGTGGCCCAAAGCGGCCGGCCTGGTAGTCGCGGATCGCCTGTTCGATCTCGGCGCGGGTATTCATCACGAACGGGCCGTGCGACACCACCGGCGCGCCGATCGGCTCGGCATGGCCGAACAAGACGAAGGCGTCTTCCGGCGCGAACAGCTCGACTTCGTCGCCTTCGCTGCTGAGTTCGACCAGGTGGCAGGCGCCGACCCGGTCCTCGGCCACGCCGGCCTGCAGGGCGCCGCGCACGATGTAGAGGAAGACGTTGCGGTTCGCCAGGTTGCGCACGCGCAGGCGCCCGCCGGCCTGGAAGGCGACGGTGCTCATGAAGACGCCGGTCAGGGACTGGATTGGACCGGCCTGGCCCTCCCATTCGCCAGCGACCAGGTGCATGGTCACCCGGCCGCCGTCCAGCGCGAGGGCGGGAATGTCGTCCTTCTGCAGGCCGGTATAGGCCGGCTGGGTCATCTTCAGGTGCGGCGGCAGGTTGACCCACAACTGCAGGATTTCCAGCGGGCCGCCATGTTCCAGGAATTCGCGCGGCGAGATCTCCGCGTGGACCAGGCCGCTGCCGGCCGTCATCCATTGCACGCCGCCGGCATGGATCACGCTTTTGTAGCCGGCGCTGTCCTTGTGCATCAGCATGCCCTCGAGGATGAAGGTGACGGTCTCGAAGCCGCGGTGCGGATGCGGCCCGAAGGGCAGGCCGCGGTTGTGCGGCGGGTAGGTCTGCGGGCCGTGGTGGTTCAGGAACAGGAAGGGATCGACCTGGTCGAGATGGGGGCTGGGTACCGGACGCTGGGTGACCAGGTCGCCGATATCGTCGCGCAGGGCCGGGTGGACCCGGCGTACGTTCTTGTCGCTCATGGCTGCTCTCGGGTTGTTCTTCGATGCCTGTCACGATACCGGATTGGCGGCCGGCCTGCCGCGAGGTGCTGTGCTAGACTCCTTGCGCCTTTGCAATGGAGACACGGCAAAATATGAAAAGAACGATGATCGCCAGCCTGCTGCTGGCCTGCATGGCGCACGCCTTCGCCGACGCGCCGAACCCTGCCCAGACGGTTCCAGGCGACGCCGCCGTCAAGGCCGCCAAGTACGCGGTGACGACCTACCGCACCGCAGTGGTCGATACCCTCGCCAAGCTGGTCAGCTACAACACCGTGGCCGACCCCAACCTTCCCTCGGACCGCGACCCCCAGCACATCGCCTTCAAGAACGCCCTGAAGACCGAGGCGGAGCGTCTCGGTTTCGATGTCGCCGACCATGGCTGGGTGGTCGTGATCGGCATGGGGAAAAGCGAGGAGCGCGTCGGCATCGTGACCCACGGCGACGTGCAGCCGGTCGACCCGACGAAATGGAAGAAGTCGCCCTTCGAGCTGGACCAGACCAGCGAGCCCGGTAAACTGCTGGCGCGCGGCGCCGAGGACGACAAGGGCCCGATCGCGACGGCGCTGTACGCGATGAAGGCGCTGAAGGACCAGCAGCTGCCGCTGTCCAAGCGGATCGAGCTCTACGTGTACATGGGCGAAGAGTCGAACTGGGAGCCGCTGGTCGAGTTCCTGAAGACCCACGAACCGCCGCAGATGAACATCACCCTCGACGCCGAGTATCCGGCGGTGGTGGCCGAGAAGGCGTCCGGCACGATCGCGGTGACCCTGCCGAAGGCCGGCGCGGCCGTGCCAAGCGCGGGCGAGCCGCACATCGCCGCCTTTGCCGGCGGTTTCTTCAACAGCCAGATTCCCGAGGACGCCAGCGCCGTCGTCGCCAACGCCACGCCCGCGCTCGAAGCCCAGGTCAAGGCGCGCGGCGCGAAGCAGGACGGGATGCGCTACGAATTCGAATGGAAGGGCAGCGACCTGCACGTGCGCGCGCGCGGCGTGTCGGCGCACTCGTCCAAGCCGGAAGACGGCGTCAATGCGGTCGCCATGCTGGCCGACGCGCTGGCAGTGCGGCCCTGGCCGAACACCACGGCCGGCGCCGTGGTCAACTACCTGAACGAGATGGTGGGGACCGGCCTGTACGGCGAGAAGTTCGGCGCGATCGCCTACCGCGACAGCTTCATGGGCCCGATGACGGTGGCGCCGACCGTGATCCGCCAGCGCGCGGACGGCATCGAGGTCTCGCTCAACCTGCGCAGGCCGCAAGGCAAGAGCATCGAGCAGCTGACCAACGAGGTGAACGCCGCGCTGGCCCAGTGGCAGGGCCGCAACCTGCCGCTGTCGAACATCGTCGTGCGCACCGGCGAACCCTGGGTACGCAAGGACGCTCCCCAGCTGCCGGTCCTGATGAACGTGTTTTCGTATTTCACCGGCATCAAGGACCCGAAGCCGATCGCGATCGGCGGCGGCACCAACTCGCGCCTGTTCCCGAACGCGGTCAGCTTCGGGCCGGCCATGCCGGGCAAGGTGTACACGGGCCACTCGGAGCATGAGTTCATCACGCTCAAGCAGCTGCATTTGAATTTGCAGATGTACACGGCGGTGCTGGCGGAGCTGGCGAAGTAAGCGGTTTCGCATCTGTATCTATGGACTCCACCCGATTTGCAAGAAGAAGATTGAATTTTTGCCGTTAGGAAGAGTTTGCTTGTATCTATTCGGCCTGTATGTTGAGCGTTTCCAGTGCTCTGGCCCTGATGTGATACGCGCGTCAGGATCCTCATAGGGTGACGGCCTTGATGGCCACTACAGTTTACGGATTCACCCGACGCCGGTTCGACCTGTTGGCATCATTCGTTCTTCTCGTCGCAAACTTGGCGATTGCTCCTTGTTGTTGCTGAGTTACTCGACAGTCTTTTCAGGCCGGCCTGGGCGTGTCTTTCGACCAGGCCGGAACATAAGGACGTCCGTGCGCGATCAGCGCCCAGATCACCCTGGCCATCTTGTTGGCCAGCGCAGTCGCGGCAACGTTGAAACTGCGCCGTTCTGCCAGCCTTGTTGCCCATTGCAGCAGCTTGTCGGGCTTGCCGCTTGCTGTTCTCAGCGCACTGCGCGCTCCGTGTATGAGCAGGGTGCGCAGGTAGCTGTCGCCCCTGCAGGTAATGCCATACAAGCGCTGCTTGCCTCCACTGCTATGCTCGCGTGGCACGAGGCCTAAATTCGCTGCAAAGTCTCGCGCGCTCTTGTAGTGGTGCGGATCGGCGATCGTTGCCTGCACTGCCGTTGCCGTCAACGGCCCTACACCCGGCACTTCCATCAGTTTCTTCGCCAGTTCCGACCTGGCTGCCTGATTCAAACGTCGGTCGTACGCCTGAATCCTCTCGTCCTTGTCGTCCAGCTGGGCCTTGAGCTCCCGGAATGTCTCCAGGGCCATACCAGACAAACCATTGTCCGGATCGTTCAGCCATGCTTTCAGTCCGTCGCGCAATCTTTCCACGCGCTTGGGAAATACCCGGCCATATTCGCCGGCAAATGCCCGGATCCTGTTGATCATCGCCACCCGTTCTGTCATCAGGGCGCTGCGAGCGCGGTGCAGCATCTGTAAATCTTGCTGTGCAGCCGTATTGATCGGCACATACTTGGTCGAACCGCGCGAGCGTGCCTCGGCAATTGCAGCAGCGTCGTTCATGTCGTTTTTGTTACCAGTGACATATGCCCTGACGTGTTGGGCCGCAATCAGTTTGGCGTCGTGCCCCATTTCCACGAGCTTGCGTGCCCAGTAATGCGAACCTGCGCAGGCTTCGATACCAATCATCGCCGGGGCCATCTGCGCGAACTGCGCAAGCACCTGGTCTCGAGAAAGCTTACGCTTGAACACCCGCTTGCCGTGTCCATCGAGCCCGACCGCGAAGAACACGTCCTTCGCAATATCCAAACCAACCACTTTTGCGCTAGCATTCATGGTGACTCCCCCTCTTGTTTTAGCTTGCCAGTCCAATCTGGCACGCTTGGCACAATGATGCCGATATCAGGAGGGTGGAGTCCATCACATTAGGGTGGGTACTTGTACCCACGCGGTCTCATCGCGTGAATGTACGCGACGCTTCACTGATCAACGTAATACGTTCATGCGCTGCGCACTTTGGTTTGTGTCGCATCTGATCGCATCGTGATACCGCGTGGGTACAAGTACCCACCCTACGAATCTGGATGAACGCCGCATGCTCTCCGTCGATGACCCCGCGTGGACACAGGTGTCCACCCTACGAAAACCACTGCTGAGCTTGTAAGAGTTCGCCCTAGCGAACACCGTAAATACATCCATTCATTCTGTAGGCTTATGCCTACATCTTCTCGGCAATTTCCTCGCCATCCCATCGGTTCCCCCCGCTCTCCATAGGAGACGCCGCCACATGCAGCTTGTTGCCTACAGACCGCTTCCGATGAGTCATTAACCATCGGAAAATAGGCCTGTTCTTCGCGGAAAATGTGGTGAAAACGCCATGTTAGGATCCTCTCCTAGCCGCGTTCGCGAAGCGTGTTTTGCCCGCGATCGTTTCTGTACTGCCCGACATTCAAGATGCCATGCATAGCAAAGAACTGATCAAGCCGGACGGACGACATCTCACCCTCTACAGCAACCAGCCGATACCGGACGGGCTCATCGCGCCCAGTCCCTTCCCCGACCCGATGAACGCGAACCCGCACCTGCGCTGGCATCCGCTGCGCGGCGAGTGGGTCACCTATGCCGGGTTCCGCCAGAACCGCACCTTCCAGCCGCCACCGCAGTACAACCCGCTGGCGGTCACGACCGACCCGGCGAATCCGACCGAGCTGCCGCAGGGCGACTACGAGGTCGCGGTGTTCGACAACCGCTTCCCCTCGCTGGCGCTGGAGTCGCACGACCCGCCGGCCCTGGGCACGGTGCCGACCGCGCCGGCCAACGGCCACTGCGAAGTGGTGGTGTTCACCCAGGACCCGAATGTGGCCCTGGTGCACCTGCCGCTGTCGCGCATCGAGCTGCTGTTCAAGGTCTGGGCCGACCGCACCACGCGCATCGGCGGCACCCATCACATCCAGTACGTGCTGCCTTTCGAGAACCGCGGCAGCGAGGTCGGCGTGACGCTGCACCATCCGCACGGCCAGATCTACGCCTATCCCTTCGTGCCCCAGGTGCCCGAGCGCATGCTGGCCCAGGAGCGCGAGTATTACCTGCAGCACGGGACCAGCCTGCTGTGCGACATGGCGCGCGGCGAATCGGCTGACGGCCGCCGCGTGCTGTACGAGGACGAGCATGCGATCGCCTTCGTGCCGGCCTGCGCCCGCTATCCCTACGAGGTCTGGGTCATGCCGACCGCGCCGTGCAAGGATTTTGCCGCGCTCAGCGACGAGCAGCGCCCGGCGCTGGCGCGCGCCCTGAAGACCGTGCTGCTCAAGTACGAGAAGATGTGGGACCGGCCTTTCCCTTACCTGATGGCCTGGTACCAGGCGCCGACCGACGGCGCCGGGCATCCCGAAACCCAGCTGCATGCCCAGTTCTATCCGCCTTACCGCTCGCGCGAACGCCTCAAGTACCTGGCCGGCACCGAGCTGGGCGCGGGCATGTTCGCCATGGACGTGCTGCCCGAGAACACGGCGGCCGAGCTGCAGGCGGTGCAGGTGTCGCTGGAGGAGGACGCATGAGCGCACCGGAACTGCGCGCCGTCGAAGTGAAGGCCAAGCTGGCGCTGCTGCGCGACTGCCTGGCGAAATCCGGCGCGGCCGCGATCCGGCTGCGCGGGATCGACTGGTTCGCCTGGGTCACCGGCGGCGGCTCGAGCGCCGTGCTGCAGACGGCCGAGGTCGGCGTGGCCGAGGTACTGGTGACCCAGGAGGAAGCCTGCATCCTGACCGACGAGATCGAGGCCGAGCGCCTGCGCGAAGAGGAAGTGCCGGCCGGGTTCAGCTTCCACGCCTCGCCCTGGGCGCAAACCGAGCTGCGCGAGCGCTACGTGCTCGGGCTGGCCGGCGAGCGGGTGGTGCTGTCGGACCGTCCGCACAATGGCGAGCAGCCGCTGCCGAACGCGCTGCGCCTGCGCCGCCTGGTGCTGGGCGACGCCGAGCAGGCGCGCTACCGCGAACTGGGGCGCGAGGCGGCCGAGGCGATGAGCGAGGTGCTGCGTGCGGCCCGCCCCGAGTGGACCGAATACCAGCTGGCCGGCGCCGGCGCCCAGGCCCTGTGGCGGCGCGGTATCCAGCCGGCCCTGGTGCTGGCCGCGGGCGAGCGCCGCCTGCCGCTGTACCGCCATCCGACGCCTTCGTTCGATCCGATCGGTTCGCGCGCGATGCTGGTGTTCTGCGCGCGCCGCCACGGCCTGTACGCGAATCTCACCCGTTTCGTCAGCTTCGGCCCGGCGCCGCAGGAGCAAGGCGCGTTGATGGAGGTCGAGGCGACCGGCCTCGCCGCCGTCGCACCCGGCAAGTCGCTCTCGGCCGTGTACCACGCCTTCGATGCCGCCTACAAGCACGCCGACCGCGCCGAGGCCCTGAACCAGCACCACCAGGGCGGCATCACCGGCTACCTGGCGCGCGAGATGGTGGCCACGGCCAGCACGGCGACCGGGCTGGAGACCGGCATGGCCTTCGCATTCAACCCCAGTTTCGCCGGCCTGAAGATCGAAGATACCTTCCTCCTCGGCCCGCAGGGACTGGAGAACCTGACCTGTGACCCGCAATGGCCTGCCGTGAACGTGCACGGCCGCCAGCGGCCACTCTGGCTGGAGATGACCTGATGCTGACGACCGACT
Source organism: Massilia haematophila (assembly GCF_042647645.1). Classification (NCBI taxonomy): domain Bacteria; kingdom Pseudomonadati; phylum Pseudomonadota; class Betaproteobacteria; order Burkholderiales; family Oxalobacteraceae; genus Massilia; species Massilia haematophila. The sequence continues at coordinate 5,561,783 of NZ_JBHRVV010000001.1, forward strand.
CCTTCTTCGGCGGGGCGCCCGAGGCGAACGCCTCGGCGCCCGGACGCGTGAACCTGCTGGGCGAGCACACCGACTACAACGACGGCTTCATGCTGCCGGTGGCCACGCCGCAGCGCACCACGGTGGCGCTGGCGCGCAGCGGCGACGGCCATTTCCATTTCTACTCCAGCACCCTCGACGCGCACGTCACCTTCGCGCCCGACAGCAGTGCCCCGCAGGGCTTCGGCAGCTACATCGAAGGCTGTATCCGCCTGGTCGAGGCCGAGGGCGTGCAGGTGCCGCCGCTGCGCGTCTGGGTGTCCACCGACGTGCCGGTCGGCTCGGGCCTGTCCTCGAGCGCCGCGCTCGAGGTGGCGACGCTGCGCGCGCTGCGCCAGCTGCTCGCCTTCGAGCTCGACGACGTCAAGCTGGCGCGCATCGCCCAGCGCGCCGAGATCGAATACGCGCGCGTCAACTGCGGCATCATGGACCAGATGGCGTCGAGCCTGGCCGACGAGGGGCACATGCTGTTCATCGACGCGCGCTCGCTCGAACACCGGCTCGCGCCGCTGCCGGCGGACGCCGAGATCATCGTGGTCGACTCGGGCGTCGCGCGCAAGCTCGCCGGCAGCAAGTACAACGAGCGCCGCGCCGAATGCGAGGAAGCCTCGCGCAAGCTCGGCGTGCAGGCGCTGCGCGACGTCACCGACCCACAACGCGTCGAGGGCCTGCCCGAACCGCTGCGCCGCCGCGCGCGCCACGTGGTCACCGAAGACCTGCGCGTGCTCGAGGCGCTCGAGGGCGTATCGGCCGAGCGCTTCGGCCAGTTGATGAACGCTTCCCACACCAGCCTGCGCGACGACTACGAAGTCTCGATTCCGGAACTCGACGAACTGTGCGAGCTGCTGCGTGCCCAGGACGGCGTGTACGGCGCGCGCCTGACCGGCGCCGGCTTCGGCGGTGCCTGCGTGGCGCTGTGCCGCGCCGGTTCCGCCGCACGGGCGGCCGAGGCCGCGCTGGCGCAATACAACAAGAAGGACGGCCGCCAGGGCCGCATCCTGATCCCGGTTCCGGCTGAAAGAAAGGAAAACAATGAGTCAGTTTGAATATCCACGTCCCCAACTGGTGCGCGACAACTGGATGAGCCTGAACGGCAAGTGGCGCTTCTGTTTCGACGACGAGATGCGTTTCAAGCTGCCGGGCGACGTCACCGCATGGACCCATGAGATCGAGGTCCCGTTCGCACCCGAGACCGCGATGTCCGGCATCGGCGACACGGGCTTTCACCGCGTCTGCTGGTACGAGCGCGAATTCACCGTGACCCCGACCGAGGGCCGCACCATCCTGCACTTCGGCGCGGTCGACTATAGCGCGCGCGTCTGGGTCAACGGCCAGCGCGTGGCCGAGCACGAGGGCGGGCACACCCCGTTTTCCTGCGACATCACCGCGGCACTGAATGCCGACGGCAAGCAGGTGGTCACGGTCTACGTCGAGGACGATCCGGCCGACCTGGCCAAGCCGCGCGGCAAGCAGGACTGGCTGCTCGAGCCGCACTCGATCTGGTATCCGCGCACCACCGGCATCTGGCAGACGGTCTGGGTCGAGCAGCTCGACAAGACCTTCATCAGCAAGCTGAAGTGGACCCCGATCTTCGAGACCTTCGAGATCGGCTGCGAGGTCTTCGCCGGCGGCGAGATCCGCGACGACATGTTCGTCGAGGTCAGGATCTGGCACGGCGAACACCTGCTGGCCGACGACCACTACAAGCTGCTCGGCGGCGAGGCGAACCGCAAGATCGCGCTGTCCGACCCCGGCATCGACGATTCGCGCAACGAGCTGCTGTGGAGCCCGGAGCGTCCGACCCTGCTCGACGCCGAGGTGACGCTGCGCTGCGGCGACCGCGTGGTCGACCGCATCCGTTCCTATACGGCGCTGCGCGCCTTCGCGATCAACCGCGACCGCCTGATGTTGAATGGCAGGCCCTACCAGCTGCGCCTGGTGCTCGACCAGGGCTACTGGCCCGAGTCCTTCCTGACCGCGCCTTCCGACGAGCACCTCAAGCGCGACGTCGAGCTGGCCAAGCTGATGGGCTTCAACGGCGTGCGCAAGCACCAGAAGATCGAGGATCCGCGCTACCTGTACTGGGCCGACAAGCTGGGCCTGCTGGTGTGGGAAGAGATGCCGTCGGCCTACCGCTTCAGCCCGCGCGCGATCACGCGCATGGTGCGCGAATGGACCGAGGCCATCGAGCGCGACTACAGCCACCCCTGCATCATCGTCTGGGTCGCCTTCAACGAGTCTTGGGGCGTGCCGAACCTGACGCTGACGCAGGCGCATCGCAACGCGGTCGAGGCGCTCTACCACCTGACGCGCACGCTGGATGCGACGCGGCCGGTGATCGGCAACGACGGCTGGGAGGCGTCCGCCACCGACATCCTCGGCATCCACGACTACGACTGCGATCCGGAAAAGGTGAGGGCGCGCTACGAAGTCACGGACCCGGTGCGCACCCTGTTCGACCAGCGCCGTCCCGGCGGACGCATCCTGACCCTCGACGGCTTCCCGCACCGCGGCCAGCCGATCGTGCTGACCGAGTTCGGCGGCATCGCCTTCGACACCCGCGGCGAGCCGGAAGAGGGCACCTGGGGCTATTCGCGCTCGACCACGGCCGAGGGCTTCCACACGCTGTATCGCTCGCTGCTGAAGGTGGTCAACGAGACCTTCATGTTTGCCGGCTTCTGCTACACCCAGTTCGCCGATACCTTCCAGGAAGCGAACGGCCTGCTCAACGCCGACCGCACGCCGAAGCTGCCATTCGAGGTGATCTCGGCAGCCACGCGCAACGCGGCGCTGCAGATGAACAATGAAGAGGAGAAAAAGGGACCTGATCCAGCCTGAGGCGCGCCTTCGTGCGCGCGGGCGGTCGGGCGCAATACAGGAGGATCCCATCAACCGACCGCCCGCCCGAGAGGGCGAAAGGAGAGATCATGCATACGATCGTCGTCTTCAGCCACCTGCGCTGGGATTTCGTGTTTCAGCGCCCGCAGCACCTGCTCACGCGGCTTGCGCGCCATTACCGCATCGTGATCGTCGAGGAACCGATGCACGACCCGCAAGGGCCGGCCCGGCTCGAACGCGGCAGTCCGCTGCCGAACATCACCGTGTGCCGCCCGCGCACCCCGCTCGACGTGCCTGGCTTCCATGACGATCAGATCGCCCTGGTCGCGCCGCTGCTGGCCGACCTGCTGCCGGCTTCCGTACGCCCGATCGTCTGGTTCTATACGCCGATGGCGCTGCCGCTGCTCAAGGAGCTCGATCCGCGCCTGGTGGTCTACGACTGCATGGACGAGCTGGCTTCGTTCAAGAAGGCGCCGCGCCAGCTGCTGCAGCGCGAGTCGGCGCTGCTCAACCTGGCCGACCTGGTGTTCGCCGGCGGCCCCAGCCTGTACGAGGCCAAGCGCCACCGCCATCCGAGCGTGCACTGCTTCCCGAGCAGCGTCGATGTCGAGCACTTCCGCCAGGCGCAAGGCGCCATGGCCAGTCATCCGGCGCAGGAGGCCATCCCCCATCCGCGGCTCGGCTTCTACGGGGTCATCGACGAGCGCGTCGACCTCGAGCTGGTGGGCGCGCTGGCCGACGCCCATCCCGACTGGCAGCTGGTGCTGGTCGGACCGGTGGTGAAGATCAACGAGGACGACCTGCCGCGCCGGCCGAACATCCATTACCTCGGCCAGCGCGACTACGCCGACCTGCCGGCCTTCCTCGCAGGCTGGGACGTGTGCCTGATGCCGTTCGCGATCAACGAGGCGACCCGCTTCATCAGCCCGACCAAGGTGCTCGAGTACATGGCGGCCGAGCTGCCCATCGTCAGCACCCCGATCGCGGACGTGGTGGGACCCTACGGCGGGATGGTGGCGATCGCCGACGGCGCCGATGCATTCGGGGCGGCCTGCGCCGCCGCGCTCGCGCTCGCACCGTCCGACCGCGAGGCCAAGGCGGCGGCAATGCGCGAGCAGGTGGCGCGCACCTCGTGGGAGCGCACGGCCCAGGCGATGGCGGCCCTGCTCGACGCCGCCTATGCCCAGGCCGCGCAGGCCGACGAGGAAGCCGCCAGCGCGCAGGTGCGCCAGGCCGGCGCCGCCTGAGGACCTTGCGGACGGGCTTGCCGGGGGATGCATCATGGAGGCGTGGCGAGCATGGTGGCGGCGCCCGGCGGCCCTGCCGGCGCGCTTGCTCGCTGCGCTGCTGGCCATGGCGCCGCTCCAGGCGCCACAGGCCGGCACGCTTGCAGCGATGCCCGAGTCGCCGCTTGAGTCGCCGCTCGAATCACCTCTCGCGTCGAGCGAGCATGCCGCCCCCGCGCATGCCGACACTGCGCAGCATGCCGACGGGCCGGCGCCGGTGCGGGCCCGCCACCAGGGCGGCTTCTATCGGATCAGCGGCCATGGCCGGGTGGCCTATCTGTTCGGCACCGTCCACGTCGGTCAATCGTCGTTCTATCCGCTGGCGCCGGAAGCGCAGCGCGTGCTGGCCGGCGCCGATCACCTGGTGGTCGAGCTCGACACGGGCGCGAACGAGTCCTTTACGCAGGCGGTCGCCAGGCATGGCCGCTATCCCGACGGCGGCAACATCCGCAAGCGCCTGGCGCCGGACACCCTGGCGCGCTTGAGCGACGCCCTGCACGCGGAAGGCGTCAGCGTGGCCAGCATGGCCCACCTGAAACCCTGGCTGATCGCCAACCTGCTGCTGAGCATGCGGCTCGAGCGCGAAGGCTTTCGCCGCAGCGAAGGCGTCGAGGAAAAGCTGCTGACGCAGGCGCGCCGGCGCGGCATCAAGGTCGTCCAGCTCGAGAGCGCCGATACCCAGCTGGCATTGTTCGACAGCATGAACGACATCGAATCCGAGCGTTACCTGCGCGAGACGCTCGACGGACTGGCCGATGGCAGCGTGCTGCGCAAGGCGGGGCGGATCATCGAAGCCTGGCGCACGGGCGAGCCCGCCGCGCTCGACGCGCTGCTCGCGGAGGCAACGGCAGGCGGCACGACGATTGCCGACTTCACACGGCGCAAGCTCCTGGGCCGGCGCAACGCGGACATGGCCACCCACATCGACGACTTGATGACCCACAGCGGTGGCGTGATCTTCGTGGGCGTCGGCTTGTTGCACCTGCTGGGCGACAACGGGCTGCCGGCCTTGCTCGCGCAACGCGGTTACCTGGTCGAAAGGGTGTATTGAGCGGACCGCGGAGGGCTGCGTGCCGCCGCGTTGAGTGTGCGGACCCTTGCCCACCTGCGGGTCGGCTCCCCCCGTGCTTTCCACGTGCCCGCATCGCCGTCCGCGAGGCCCTTCCTGCGTCACACGGAAACGCTTACCCGACGCGCATGGCTTGGACCTGGCCCGAACCTTGGCCCGGGCTGTGGCCTGCGCCATGCCCCCTCACTACTGGATGGCGCCGCCGCTGATGGTCACGCGGTCGCCGCTGCGAAAGGCGGGAGTGGTCTCCTGGGTGACGATCTCGGTGCTGCCGTCGTCCATGCGCAGGGTAACGCGGTAGACGCGGTCCGAGCTCATCGAGCCGCTGGCGCTGCCGCCGACCGCCGCGGCGCCCACGGCGCCGGCGCCGCTGATGCCGCTGGCCGGCCGCGGCACGGTTTCGATCGAGACCACGGTGGCGTTCGGGCTCGCGCTCGCCGCGGTGGCGCTGCCGGCGCTGGTGCTGCCCTGGGCGCTGCCGGTGGCGGAATCGCTGGTGGCGCCAGCTGCGCCGGCTTCGCCCATGCTGCCCGTGGCGCCGGTGCCCGAGCTGCCGGAGGTGCTGGACTGGTCGTAGCCGCTGCTCGAGGTGCCGGAACTGCCTGAGGTGCCGCTGGTGCCGCTGGTGCCGGAGCTGCCCGAGGAGCCGGACTGGTCGTAGCCGCTGCCCGAGGTGCCAGAGGTTCCGGACGTACCCGAGGAACCCGACGTGCCTGAAGAGCCCGAGGAACCCGAGGAACCCGAGGACCCCGAGGACCCCGAGGACCCCGAGGAGCCGCCGCCCCGGCCTCCCGAGCCGCTCGTGCCGGTGCCTTCGCCGGTGCCCGACATGCCGCCGGTGCCGCTGCTGCCCGTCGCTCCGCTGGTCGAGCTGCCGCTGGCGCCTTCGCCACCGCCGCCCATGCCCATGCTGGAACAGCCGGCCAGGCCAAGCGCTATGGCCAGGAAGCCCGCCAGGACCACGCTCTGTTGTTTTTGCTTCATGATCGACTCCTTCGTTGGATTTTGTCAGTGGGTATGCGTGACGATGTCGTCTGCCACTCGGGTAAGAGGCGCAAACGGGCACGACGTTCCAGCTGACCCGAGTTGGCACTGAGCCAAATCAAGCCATACGAGAAGGGGCGAAACTCAAGTGTTTCCGGCGGCTCAGCCGCGTTCCAGCTCGGCCCTGGGCAGGACCATCCACAGGATCGCGCAGGCGACGACGGCGGCGCTGCAGTCGACCAGCCAGTCGTGCACGTCGGCACCGCGGTAGGGGAAGAAGCTCTGGACCAGCTCGTCGATGGCGCCCATTACGGCGATCGCGGCCACGCTCGAGCGGCTGCGTGCGGCGGCGCTGCCGCGTCCGGCCGTGAACCACAGCAGGGCCAGGGTCGCATAGGCGGCCGAGTGCAGGACCAGTCCCGACGCATACTGGCCGACATCGGCGCGGGCGCCGGGAATCGAGCCGGCGACCACGATGGCGGCGAACATCGCGATCGCACAGCCATAGCGCAACTTGCGCAGGCGCGGGTCGAGAAGGAGGAAGTACAGGACGGGAGGCATGGTCGACAAGCTGGCAAAATGTCAACCATACCATGCCCGCGACCGCGCATCCGCACGATCGCCGCTGGACGGTAACGAGGGGAGCGAAGCTCAGATGCTCAGCGCGGGCTCGCCGTTGGCGTACTGGGCGTCGAAGCAGCTTTCGCACTCGGCGCAGAACAGGTGGGCCAAGCGTACCGAGGTCTGGCGCAACACGAGTTTCAGGTTGCAGCGTTGGCACTTGGGACAGATTTCGCGCACGCTGCCGAAGGTCAGGAGGGTCAGGGGAACCTGCTCGCCGTCCAGGTGGTCGATCACGACCAACGGGTTCAGCTCGCGGAGAATCAGGTTGTCGGCGCCGTCATGGCAACGGCGGCTGGAGGAAGGCTGAGGGGTATGCTTGTCAGGATGTTGAAAACTCATCGGTCCGGCTCCCTTCTGTCTGGTTGGCATGGCAGCGTGCGTTGCCGATACGCGCGAAGCGCACCGACGACACGTGCGAACTTCATCATAGTCAAATGCCCACGGTGTGCAAGGTCTCGGTCGGGACTTCGCCTCGGAAGCCCACAAAAAAATGCCCGCCAGGAGAGAAGTGGCGGGCAAACCCAAGATCGGGCCAAGAGACGATGTTCGGTGGGTGTGCGACGCGCGGGGCGCCCCACACCGGTCTGCAATCACGCATATCGGTTGCGTGTACTGCAGATGAATTCAGTATAGGCAGGGTTTGTGACGCAGGCATGACACAGCGCAAGCAACGACGCGATGAACTGAACGGTCCGCTAGAGGAATGGTCGAGCACGTATGCTGGGTTGTCCGTGCTACGGGAACCAGTTGTTTGAGGAAGACGAACGATATGGGCAAAAAAAAAGCCCGCTGTTTGCGCGGGCTTAAAACTATTTTCTTGGAGGAGAATAGTGGAGACAGGTGCATTATGCTGCGTTGCGATATATATGTCTAATTGCAAATACAGATACCTGACATGCGCAGTGTGAATATTGTTGGGTTGCACTGCTTGTTTCCATAAAAGGATCAGTCGCGTACCGGCACCGTATAGTTCAGCGGCATGCGTCCGCCGTCGGCGCACAGGGTCTGGCCGGTGATGTAGGACGCATCGTCGCTGGCCAGGAAAGCGGCGATCGCGGCCACTTCCTCGGGCTCGCCGCAACGGCCCAGCGGGGTGCGCGAGAGGATGGTGTGACGCGCTTCCGGACTGCCCAGCACGGCCTGCTTGGCCAGCTCGGTGAGGATGGTGCCGGGGCCGATCGCGTTCACGCGGATGCCGTGCTGCGCCAAACTGATCGCGGCCACGCGGGTGAGCTGGTTGACGCCGCCCTTCGATACCACGTAGGGCACCTGGTTCGGGATCACCAGTTCCGCGTTCACGCTCGACATGTTGATAATGCAGCCGCTGTTGCGCTTGACCATGTCGCGCGCCGCCGCCTGGCTGCACAGGAACATCGATTTCAGGTTAATGCGCAGCACGCGGTCGAAGTCTTCTTCAAGCAGGTCGAGGAAGTCGGCGGCATGGGTCACGCCGGCATTGTTGACCAGGATGTCGATGTGGCCGAAGGCCTCGATGGTGGCGGCGAACAGGGCGTCGACATCGGACTTCTGGCTGACGTCGGCACAAAAGAAGCGGGCGGCGTCGCCCAGGGCCGCGGCCGCAGCCGCGCCTTCCGGACGCACGTCGGCCAGCATCACGCGCGCGCCTTCGCGCACCAGGCGCTGGGCACAGGCCAGGCCGATGCCCTGGCTGGCGCCGGTCACGAGGGCGGTCTTGTTGGCAAGTTTCATGGCTGGTCTTTCACGGATTCAGAAAGCCATGATTGTACTGCCCGTCCCCTCAGATCATGATCGGATTGTCGGGCAGTTCGTTGGAGCGCTCGCCGTTGGCCGGGAAGTGTTCGCGCAGCAGCGAATTGACCTGCTCGATCGCGGTCAGCGAGGCCTGGTGGAAATCGCCGCGCCGGAAGCCCTCGGTCATGGTGCGGCACACGCCTTGCCAGGTGGCGGCGTCGATCCTGCGGTCGATGCCGCGGTCGGCCACGATGTCGACCTTGTGGTCGGCCAGGTTCACGTAGATCAGCACGCCGCAATTGTCCTCGGTGTCCCAGACGCCATAGTCGGCGAACAGGGCGAGGGCGCGCTGGCGGTTGGTCACGCCGTCCCAGATCTCGTCGGTGGGCAGGGCTTTCTCGACGATGAAGCGCACTTCGCCGCGGTGGGTGCGTTCGCCGGCGGTGATGGCCTCGGCCACGGCGGTGAGGGTTTCATCCGGGAAGGCGCGCTGCGCGGCGGCCTTGGTGCTTCGCCAGTGGCGCAGCACGCGTCCCAGGCGTTCGCCGAACGATCCTTGCGTTGCTTTCGTCATTACCAGTCTCCCGAGGCGCCGCCGCCGTCGAAGGTGCCGCCGCCGCCGGAGAAGCCGCCCCCGCCGAATCCGCCGCCGCCCGAAAAGCCGCCGAAGCCGCCACCGCCGCCCCGGCCCATGTTGCCGATGATATTGCCGAGGATGAAACCGGTGGCGCCGCTGCCCCAGCCGCCGCGCGACAGGCGCGTGCGGCGCGGGCGGAACATCGAGCGCACCAGCATGAAGCCGAATACCAACATCAGGATACCGAACATACCGACCCCGCCTCCATCGTCGTTGTTCCCCGCCGGCGCTACCTGCTGGGCCGGCGCGGGAAATCGCTCCCGGTTCAGCAGCGTGGCAATGGCGCCCACGCCTGCGACCAGGCCCTCGTAGTAATGGTTTTGCCGAAAATGCGGCGCGATCGTGTCCTGCAGGATGCGCTTGCTCTGGGCGTCGGTCAGCACGCCCTGCACGCCGCGTCCGGCCTCGATGCGCAGGCGCCGCAGCGAGCTCGGATTGTCGCGCGCGACCAGCAGCAGCACGCCGTCGTCCACGCCCTTGCGGCCCAGCTTCCAGGCGTCCGCCACGCGAATGCCGAACTGCTCGATCGCTTCCGGCTCGGTCGACTTCACCAGCAATACGGCGATCTGGCTGCCGGTTTTCGCCTCGTAATCGGCAAGTACCGCCTCCAGGCGCTGGTGCTGGCTGGCGTCGAGCATGCCGGCTTCGTCGGTCACATGGCCGGCCAGGGGCGGCACTTCCTTCAGCTGCGCCTGGGCCGGTCCGGCCAGCATGCAGGCCAGCGTAGTGGCCAGCACATACAACCACAGCGTGCGCAGGATCGTCATCGCGTGCCGGCCTTATTTGCCGAAGTCGACCGTCGGCGCGGTCGAGATCGCTTTTTCGTTCTCGACCGTGAACGAAGGCTTGGCTTCGTAGCCGAACATCATGGCCGTCAGGTTGGTCGGGAACTTGCGCACGGTGACGTTGTAGTCCTGGACCGAGGCGATGTAGCGCTGACGCGCCACCGTGATGCGGTTCTCGGTGCCTTCCAGCTGCGACTGCAGGTCGCGGAAGCTGGTATCGGCCTTCAGGTCGGGGTATTTCTCGGACACGGCCATCAGGCGCGACAGCGCGCCCGACAGTTCGCCCTGCACCTGCTGGAATTTCTGGAAGGCTTCCGGATTGTTCAGCACTTCCGGCGTGATCTGGAAGCTGGTCGCGGCGGCGCGCGCGCGCGTGACCGCTTCCAGGGTCTCGCGTTCGTGCGAGGCATAGCCCTTGACCGTGTTCACCAGGTTCGGGATCAGGTCGGCGCGGCGCTGGTACTGGTTGACGACTTCGCCCCAGGCCGCCTTGGTGGCCTCGTCCTTGGTCTGGAATTCGTTGTAGCCGCAGCCCGAGAGCAGCGAACCGGCCAGCAGGGCGCCGGCCAGGATGCGGGCCCAGCGCGAGAAGAGGGAAGACGTCATCATGTTCTTGTCCATACGAGTTGTCGAATGAATAAAATATACCCCAAGACCATATTTGCCAGTCGCACGGCCGTGCCCGGCGGAGGCTGCGGTGCGGCCGACGGGTACAATATTGGGTTTGCAATGACACTGTTACAAGGGGCCCGACGTGAATTTCATCAATAAGCTAACCGCAGCCTGGACCCGCAACGATTCGCTGCTGTGCGTGGGGCTGGACCCCGACCTGGCGCGCTTTCCCGCGCACCTGAAGGATACGCCGGACGGCATTGTCCGCTTCTGCAAGGCGATCATCGACGCTACCGCCGATTTGGCATGCGCCTTCAAGCCCCAGATCGCCTACTTCGCCGCGCTCGGCGCGGAAGACCAGCTCGAAGAGATCTGCCGCTACCTGCGCGAGACCTATCCGCACATCCCGCTGATCCTCGACGCCAAGCGCGGCGACATCGGCGCCACCGCCCGCCAGTACGCGCGCGAGGCGTTCGACCGCTACGGCGCGGACGCGGTGACGGTCAATCCCTACATGGGCTTCGATTCGGTCGAGCCCTACATGGAGTGGGCCGACCGCGGCGTGATCGTGCTGTGCCGCACCTCGAACGCGGGCGGCTCGGACCTGCAGTTCCTCGACGTCGGCGGCCAGCCGCTGTACCAGCACGTGGCGCGCCTGGTGGCGGAGAAGTGGAACCGCAACGGCCAATGCGCGCTGGTGGTGGGCGCGACCTTCCCGGAAGAGCTGGCCCAGGTGCGCGCGCTGGTCGGCGACATGCCATTGCTGGTGCCGGGCATCGGCGCCCAGGGCGGGGACGTGGCCGCGACCGTGCGTTCGGGCCGGACCGCGAACGGGGCCGGGATGATGATCAATTCGTCGCGCGCGATCCTGTACGCGGCGCCGCAGGAGGGCGAGGATTTCGCGGCGGCGGCGCGGCGCGTGGCGCAGGAAACGCGGGACGAGATCAATCGGTATCGGGGGTGATTGGTTTCCCGTCTCGAAGCATGTGGCGCTGTTGCGTGGGCCGTTAGCGGTCTTTTGAATCCGCGTGGGCTCGAGAGCCCACCCTACGGGAGACGCTATTGGCGAGCTCTACCAGGGTTTCGTATGAACTCGCCTGGAACGCCTCCCGTAGGGTGGGCACCTGTGCCCACGCGGATCATGCGAACCACTAGCCGAACAGGCAACAGCCTCACGCCGCCCGCACACCGCACGCACTGAGCTCAATACCGCTCCGGCGCAATCATCTCCACGTAGTCATACAGCGCCCCCAGGATTTCCTGCGCGCGCTCGTCCGCCGTCTCCGACAGCGCATCGATCTCGCCGAACAGCTGGTCCACCGTGCGCGCGTTGCCGGCGCCATCGTAGAGCCGCGCCGCGCGGTGTTCTTCCCAGCGCTGCATGTCCGCCTCGCTCAGGGTGTGCGGGAAGTTGCGGGCGCGGTAGCGGAACAGGAGGTCGGCCAGGCGCTCGTCCTCGAAGGAGGGGCGCATGCCCGCCAGGCGCTCGGGCGATTCGCCGCGCAGCGACTCCAGCTTGCGCCGGTCGCCATTGCTGACGAAGCCGCCGTACAGGTCCTCGTCGACGTCGACCTCGGTGTCGCTGCTCGCCGCCGGCTTCTGGAACACCTGGGCCCAGGTCGCGGCCATGCTCGGACCGCCCTGGGCCAGCTGGGCGTGGCTGCGCTGCTGCGCGAGATCCATGCCCCAGCGCTCGGCCATCGTCACGCTCAGGGTCTTCAGGTTGCCGACCAGCATCGGCGACTTGTTCAGGTGCACGCTTTTGATCGGCAGCCGCGTGACGCCTTCGGGCAGCTCGCTGCTGCGCGTGAACATGCGCAGGCGGATCGTCTCGACGTCGAGCCCGAACAGTTCGGACGGATCGTGGCGGCAATCCCAGACCAGGATCTCGTTCTTGTTGGTCGGATGCTGGGCCAGCGGCCACACCAGGGCCAGGCAGCCCTGTTCGGCCGGGAACATGCCCGACACGTGCAGGAAAGGCTGGCGCAGCGAGGGGTCGAGGTGCAGGCCCATCTCTTCGGCGACACGGTCCTTGCGCCGCAGTTCCAGGCAGAAATCGAACAGCTTGGGTTGCTTGCTGCGGATCAGGCGCGCCAGGGCGATGGTGGCGCGCACGTCCGACAGTGCGTCGTGCGCCGATTCGTGCGCCAGGCCGTTGGCGGCGCTCAGGTCTTCGAGGCGGAAGCTCGGCCGGCCGTCCGGATGGCGCGGCCACGCGATGCCGTCGGGACGCAGCGCATAGGCCATGCGCACCACGTCCAGCAGGTCCCAGCGCCCGCAATTGTTCTGCCACTCGCGCGCATACGGATCGATCAGGTTGCGCCAGAACAGGAAGCGCGTCACTTCGTCGTCGAAGCGGATCGTGTTGTAGCCGACGCCGATGGTGCCGGGTTCGCTGAAGGAGGCTTCGACCTGGCGCGCGAATTCGTGCTCGGGCACGCCCCGTTCCAGGCATTGCTGCGGCGTGATGCCGGTAATCAGGCAGGACTGCGGATCGGGCAGGTAATCGTGCGCCGGCTGGCAATAGAGCATGACCGGCTCGCCGATCTCGTTCAGTTCGGCATCGGTGCGGATCGCCGCGAACTGCGCCGGGCGGTCGCGGCGCGGCTGGGCGCCGAAGGTTTCGTAGTCGTGCCAGAGGAAGGTGTGGGTGCTCATCGAAGTCCGTGTGTCAGGGTCCGCACGGATTGTCGGGGCGCCGCCCCGATCCGTCAACCGCCCGGCTCACAGGCTCACGCAATTGCGTCCGGCTTCCTTGGCGCGGTAGAGGGCGGCGTCCGCGGCTTCGATCAGGGCGGTCTCGTCGCCGTTCGGGTCGAGCATGGCGACGCCGAAGCAGGCCGTCAGGTGCGGCATCGGCACGCGCATGTCGGGGAACAGCACGACCTCGCGCATCTGCTGGCACAGGCGGTCGGCCACCATCCGCGCCAGCTCGCCGCTGGTGTCGGGCAGCACCGCCAGCAGTTCCTCGCCGCCATAGCGCACCGCAAAGTCCGACGGGCGCAGGCCATCGCGGATGACGTTCGCCGCCGCACACAGGGCGGCATCGCCGACCAGGTGGCCGTGGGTGTCGTTGAACTTCTTGAAGTTGTCGAGGTCGATCATGAGCAGGGCCAGCGGGCTGCCCTGGGTGCGCGCCCGCGCCACCAGCTTCGGCAGCATGTCGGCCAGCCAGGTGCGGTTGTACAGGCCGGTGAGGGTGTCGTTCAGCGACAATTGGCGGTAGAACTCACCGAGCTTCTGGCGCCGGCGCAGCAGGGCATTGGCGGCGCGGATGCGGAAGGACAGCAGGCGCAGCAGGTTGCGCGCCACCGCGTTCGAGTGGTCGATCAGTTCCCAGGCCAGGTCCGATTCGATCACCAGCAAGTGGCTGTCCTCGACCGCGCGCACGGCATCGAGGTTGACGGCGTCGTCCAGCACCGATTGCTCGCCCACGCTTTCGCCGGCCAGGATGCGGTTGACGCTGCCGTCCGACGCGCCGGCATGGCCGTCGGTCTCGACTTCCAGCATGCCCGAGAGCACGATGTACAGGCGCGCACGGACCGTGTCCTCGATCGGTTCGCCCGCGCTCACCCGCACCACCTCGCAATCGGCGAGCGCGCTCGCCGCGGCGGCCACGTCGGCGCCACGAAACAATTGCAGGTCCTCGACCTGGTAGCCCGACTGTGCAAAGTTACCGATGTGTTCCAAGACGAACTCCTCCGCGTGGTGGCTAAGACATACACATTGCATGATAAACCATGATTGTGGCTAGTCTGACTGGTGTTTCGGAAACATCGGTGTTCCAATAGCGGCCATGCATCCATCCCACACCCATCTCGTCGACGCGCTCGGCGTTGCCCATGTTCCCGCGCCCGGTGCGCGCATCGTTTCGCTCGTCCCTTCGATCACCGAACTGCTGTGCGATCTGGGCCTGGCCGGGCAAGTCGTCGGCCGCACCGGTTTCTGCATCCACCCTGCGCAGATCGTGCAGGCCATCCCGAAGGTGGGCGGCACCAAGGACGTGAACGTCGAGAAGATCCGCAAGCTGGCGCCGACCCACCTGGTGGTGAATATCGACGAAAACGAAAAGCCGACCGTCGAGGAACTGGCCCGATTCGTGCCGAACATCGTCGTCACCCATCCGCTGGCGCCGCGCGACAACCTGGCGCTGGCACGCCTGATGGGCGGCATCTTCGGCGCCACCGCGCAGGCCGAGGCCTGGTGCGCGGCCTTCGAGGCGGAACATGCGGCGCTGCAGGCGCAGGGGCGTGGCCCGGAACGCACGGTGTTGTACTGCATCTGGCAGGATCCGTGGATGAGCGTTTCGCGCGACACCTATATTGCGCGCATGCTCGGCGAGCTGGGGTGGAAGGTGCCGGACCTGGGCGAGGCGCGTTATCCGCGTTTCTCCTGGTCCGACGCGCTCGTGTCCGGGCTGGACGCGGTGCTGCTGTCGACCGAACCCTACCGCTTCACGCAGGCGCACGCGGATGCGCTCGAGAAGCAGGTCGGCATCCCGGTGTTCCTGGTCGATGGGGAGATGATGTCCTGGTATGGCAGCCGGGCACTGGCCGGATTGCGCTACCTGCGCGAGGTGAGGGGTATGGTCGAGGGCAAGGGTTAAAGCGGCGCCCGCCCGGAAGCCGGGCGGGCGGACCTCATCTGTCGCGGGCGATCAGGAATCGGTCAGGTGCTTGTCGGCCAGCGCGTCGACCGCCGGGGCGGCATGGCCGTGGCGATCCTTGTCCTGCAGGCGGCCGAGGGTGCTGTCGAGGGCGCGCGCCAGCTTGGCGCTGGCGTTCTTGATCGACTGGCGCAGGTCGTCGGCGTGCTCGCGCACGACGACCGGCTGGTAGCCGCGCACGCGTGCTTCCAGCGTGCAGCCATTGCCGCCGTCGGCATGCTTTTCGCGGTTTTCATTGGTCAGGTGAACTTCGACGCCGGTCAGGTAGTCCTCGAAGCGGCCGATGGCGGCGCGCAGGACGGTCTCGACGTGTTCGTCCAGGCCCTGGTGGTTCTCGATGGTGCGGTCGGTGTTGACGTTGATTTGCATAAGTGGCTCCGTATTCATCTGTTCTGGAGCCGATCTTACTCTTTTTGCCATTTTCGGCGCGCCCGGCTGGCGTCGCTCAGGTCTTGCGCGCGCTTTTCTCACGCTTCTTACGCCTCCCGCGCTTCCTTCTCGTGATGAGGGAAGCGGTCCATCTTCGACAGCACCGGGAACAGCACGGCCCAGAGGCCAGTGACCGCGAGCGTCGCCGCGCCGCCGAGCAGGATCGCGCGCACCAGGCCGAACCAGCCGGCGGTGATGCCCGACTCGAATTCGCCCAGTTCATTGGACGCGCCGATGAAGACCGCGTTCACGGCGCTGACGCGGCCGCGGATCTCGTCCGGCGTCTCGTACTGCACCAGCAGGTGGCGCACGTAGACGCTGACCATGTCGCCGGCGCCGAGGACGAACAGGGCGCCCAGCGCCACCGGGAAGTGGCTGGTCGATCCGAGCGTCAGGACCGCCAGGCCGAACAGCGCGACGCCGCCGAACATCCAGGCGCCGACGCGGCGCCGGATCGGGAAGAAGGCCAGGGCAATGGAACAGAGCGCAGCGCCGGCGCCGGGCGCGGTGCGCAGCCAGCCGAGCGCCGTCGGGCCGGCGTGCAGCACGTCGTGGGCATAGGCGGGCAGCAGGGCGGTGGCGCCGCCGAACAGCACCGCGAACAGGTCGAGCGAGATCGCGCCCAGCACGATCGGGCGCGAGCGGACGAAGCGCAGGCCCTCGAGCAGGGTATGCCAGCTGGCCGGCTGCGTGCTCTTCGCCTGGGGCGCGCTCTTCGCCGAGGCCATCAGGGTCACCGACACCGCCAGCAGCAGCGCCGACACGGTGTACACGAAAGTCGGGCCGAACACGTACAGCAGGCCGCCCAGCACCGGACCGGCGATCACGGCCACGTGGAAGGTCGAGGAGGAGAGGGCGACGGCCTGGCCGAAATCCTGGTCCGGCACCAGGTTGCGCAGCACCGCCTGCGAGGCCGGCATCATGAAGGCGCGCGCACTGCCGAACAGCACCAGCACCGCGAACACCGGCCACACCACGCTGCTGCCGCTCCAGGTAAAGGCCAGCAGCAGGCCGCTGACCAGCAGCTGCACCAGCATGCACAGCACGATGATGCGGCGCCGGTCATGGCGGTCGGCCACGTGGCCGGCCCACAGGATCAGCACCAGGAAGGGCGCGAACTGGGCCAGGCCGATCAGGCCGAGGTCGAACAGGCTGCCGGTGATCTGGTAGACCTGCCAGCCGACGGCGACGCTTTGCATCTGGACGGCCAGCGTGCCGAGGAAACGGGCGGACAGGTAAAACGAGAGGTTGCGGTTGCGCAGGACGCCGAGGCCGCCGCTTGGGGACAACAGGGACATGGGAGGGAGCACATTACTGGCAAGAAGTTGCCAATTGTGCCTGAATCAGGACGGTGGTGCCGATGATGCGTCGGGTGGGCGGGGGCCAACATGACGCGGACGTCACGCGTGGGCACGTCATTGATGCCCCCGGCATCAATGACCCCACCCTACGCGGCTTATCCCTGCGCCAGGTCGGCCTCGGTCGTGAACGAATCGGCAAAGAACTCGTCCGCCGGCAGGCCGCACTGCGCCACGTACTCGCTGCGCGCGGCATCGACCATCACCGGCGCGCCGCAGGCATACACCTGGTAACCGGACAGGTCCGGGATGTCCTGCATGACGGCGGCGTGCACGTAGCCGGTGCGTCCAGTCCAGTTGTCCTCAGGCAGCGCGTCCGAAATGACCGGGATGTACTGGAAATCGGGCAGGGTCGTGGTCCAGGCCTGGCACAGCTCGTCCATGTACAGGTCCTGGGGACGGCGGCCGCCCCAGTACAGGCGTACCGGACGAGTTGATTTCAGGTGCATCAGGTGCTCGACCAGGGCCTTGACCGGCGCGAAGCCGGTGCCCGAGGCCAGCAGCACGATCGGCTTGTCGGATTCTTCACGCAGGAAGAAGGTGCCGAGCGGGCCTTCGAAGCGCAGGATGTCGCGCTCCTTCATGGCGCCGAACACGTGGTCGGTGAACAGGCCGCCCGGCAGGTGGCGGATGTGCAGCTCGAGCGGACGCTCCAGCGAAGGCGCGCTGGCGATGCTGTAGGCGCGGCGCTTGCCGTCCTTCAGCAGGAATTCGACGTACTGGCCGGCGCGGTAGGCCAGGGCCTCGTTGGCCGGCAATTGCAGGGTGACGATCGCCACGTCCGGCGCGGCGCGGGTGATGCTCTGGACCCGGGTCGGCATCTTGCGCACCGGGTAGTCGCTGCTGCCGCCGACCTCGCGCGCCTCGATCACCACGTCGCCTTCCGGCACCGCGCAGCAGAACAGCGAGAAGCCCTGCAGCTTTTCCTGCTCGCTCAGGGCGCGCTGCTGGTGCGGCTTGTGGGAGACGAGGCCGTCGACGACCTTGCCCTTGCACGAGCCGCAGGCGCCATTCTTGCAGCCGTAGGGCAGGCCGACGCCGGCGCGGATCGCGGCCGCGAGCACGGTTTCGTCGGACTCGCACGCGAATTGGTGGCCGCTGGGCTGGACAGTGATCTGGAACGTCATGTTTGGATTCTTGGAGATAAATAAACGCGAAAGATGGCTAGTCAGCGGAATGTGTATTCCGCTGCAATGGAAGTGGGCTATTTTACACGGCGCGTGCAGGAGGGGCGCCCGAGGCCGCGGCCGCTCCGCGCATGCCGTCAGTTCGGCGCGGCTCGCATACAATGCCTGCCGTGAATACCAAATCCTTGAAACGGCCACGCCTGCTGCTGGTCGGCTGCGGCGACGTCGGCATGCGCCTGCTGCCGCTGCTCTCCGGGCGCTTTCGCGTCTTCGCCGTGACGCGCGACCCCGAACGCTGCGCAGCGCTGCGCGCGCTGGGCGCGGTGCCGGTCGTTGCCGACCTCGACCAGCCGGCCACGCTGGCGCGCCTGCGCGGCCTGGCCCGCCAGGTCGTCCACCTGGCGCCGCCCCAGCCCAGCGGCGCTCACGACCGGCGCACGCGCAACCTGGCCGCGGTGTTGTCGGCGGGCACGCGCCTGGTCTACGTCAGCACGACCGGCGTGTACGGCGACTGCGGCGGCGCCCTGGTGCACGAGACCCGCAGCGTGGCGCCGAAGAACGACCGCGCCCGGCGCCGGGTGGATGCCGAGCGCACCTTGCGCGCCTGGGCGCGCCGCACCGGCGGGCAGCTCTCCATCCTGCGCGTGCCGGGCATCTACGCGCTCGACCGCCTGCCGCTGCAGCGCCTGCGCGAGGGCACGCCTGCATTGCGGCCTGAGGACGACGTCTACACCAACCACATCCAGGCCGACGACCTGGCGCGCATTGTCGCGCTGGCGCTGTTTCGCGGCCTGCCGAACCGGGTCTACCACGCGGTCGACGACACGCGCATGCGGATGGGCGATTATTTCGACGCGGTGGCCGACGCCTTCGACTTGCCGCGCCCGCCGCGCCTGGCGCGCGACGCCCTGCGCGAACAGGTGTCGCCGGTGCTGCTGTCCTTCATGTCGGAGTCGCGCCGCCTGGACAACGGGCGCCTGGGCGAACTGGGTGTGCGCCTGCGCTACCCGGACGTCGCCGCTGCGCTGGCGCAGTGGCGGCTGGTAAAATAGCGACATGAAGGAAACCGATATGACCTACGAAGAATACCTGGATGAAGTGACGACCCTGATCGTCGAAAAATACGATCTCGACGACGAGGCCGCGATCAAGATCGTCGTCGATGCCCAGGAGCGGGGCTATTTCATTGCCCACGACGACCAGAAATCGATGCGCACCCTCGAGCGCGCCCACGACGACGCGCGCGCCCTGTTCAAGGCCAGCCGCAAGAAGTAAGCCCGCCACGGGCGCCGTCCGGCGTCCGCCCCATCGCCTCCATTTCATCTTTTCCGCCCGTCCGCGCGCCGGGCCGGCGCCGCCATGGCGTCCGTCTTTCCATCGACCCGGTTCGTGTTGCAGCCGTGCCGTGCCTACGCATCAGCGGCCAGGCTGGGCCTGCGCACGCCATGTCTGTCGGAAAACTTCCACATTTTCCCTTCTGTCTGTAGGGGAAATCCTACAGTTGCTTGAATAAAATCTAACTTTCCCATTATCATTACAAGCTTGAAAAATCACCGTACAAACGGTGCTGTTTTGCTCTGCAGAAGCAATTTCTTACGTTCAAAATGTAGATGTAAGAAATTACGCACGGAGTGTGATAATTAGAAAGAATTCGGAAATGCCTATCAGAAGACTGCCGGAAGGCTCAGCCTACGACCCAAATCGCGTCCTCGACGCCATCATCGCCAAACTGCAACTGAAGAACGACGCCGCCCTGTCGCGCGCGCTGGAAGTCGCACCGCCGGTGATCAGCAAGATCCGCCACAACACCCTGCCGATCGGCGCCACCATCCTGCTGCGCATGCACGAAATCAGCGATTTCAGCATTCGCGAACTGCGTGCGCTGATGGTCGCACCGGGTGCGGAGATGTCGGCTGCCTGAAAAAAGAGCCGGCTCGGGGCCGGCTCGATGAAGGGCAGGTCGTGCGCCATGCCCGATGCTTCATGTCCATGCATGTCTGTCGCCGTTGCGCCGTCCTGGCAGACGGCGCCGGCGGCTATCCCTGCCTAGCCCCGCCTCGGCAGGGCCCGCGCGACCTGGCTCAGGCAGCCAGGGGCGCCCGGCCGCACCAGGCGGTCTGCACCTCGGCAGCGGTATTGGCCGGAGCACGGCCGCACCAGGCGCTCTGGACTTCGGCGGCGGTATGCGCAGGCGCCCGGCCACACCAGGCGGTCTGGGCCTCGACGGCGGTATTGGCCGGTGCCCGGCCGCACCAGGCGGTCTGTACTTCGGCGGTGGTATTGGCCGGAGCACGGCCGCACCATGCCGTCTTCTTCGCGCCGGCTGCGGCCGGTGCGCGACCGCACCACGCGGTTTCCTGCGCCGCTTCCGGCGCGCGTCCACACCATGCGGTCCGGACCGCTGCCGCGATGGCGGTGACGGGCGAGCGTCCGCACCAGGCGGGCTGGCCCGCGCCTTCGGCAGCGGTGACCGGAGCGCGGCCGCACCACGCGGCCTGGGCGGCGGCGCTCGCCACGTCCTGGGGCGCGCGGCCGCACCAGGCGGCGTCGGCCTGCTTCAGGTAGGGCTCGCCGAAGGTCGACTCGTACAGTTCGCGCATGCGTTGGCCGGCCTGTTCCTGCACCGCGATGTCGTCCTCGCCGCGCAGGCCGATGTAGGGATAGTGATGCAGGAAGTAGCCGAAGGCCTGTTCGCAGTCGCTGGCGTACTTCATGGTGTCGAGGATGTGGTAGTGCCAGAAAGTGTCGACGTCCACCAGCGGCGCCGTTTCTTCGTTCGGGAAGGCTTTCATCAGGTACAGGAAGCGGCGGTATTCGGTTTCCGTCGCGTTCGCCCGTTCGAGCGACCAGCCTTCTCCGGACTCCTTGTGCATCAGCTTGACTTTAATCGGGTTCAAATCCAGGGCGGCGATCGCTTCGAAATCGTTATTCGCGTTCATGTTTCATCCTTTTGTTTTGGATACTGCGTCGTTATTGTGATTTGGTGTTCCCTAGGATGACGAAGTCGTGCTGACTGATGGTTTGGCCCTCCTTCTCGTCGAGTACAGTCTGTAGTGAAAAATGCCCGGTTTGACGCACCACATTGATGACCATTCTCTACCCCAAACTTGCGGAAATTGTTGATTATTCGCAAGTTGAGTGATGTCAAGCAATTGCGTGTCGCAAAATTCGCTACAGGCTTTCGAAGACCTGGGCGGGCCTGGGGGACGTGGGCGCTGGCTGGGACACGGAGATCAGGTTGTCGGCAGTCGGGATCGATACGTGGACTGTCGTGCCGGCGTTCGGCCGGCTGGTGATCAGGCATTTGCCGCCGAGGATGCGCACGCGCTCCTCGATACCGACCAGGCCGAAGGAGCCAGGCTTCTGGCTGCCGCTCCTGGCCAGTCCGATACCGTTGTCGCTGACCGTCATCGAGATCGACTCCGCGTCGAGCGCGAGCTCGACCCGCACGGCAGTGGCGCGCGCGTGGCGCGAAACGTTCGTCAACGACTCCTGCAGGATGCGGAACAGGGTGGTAGCGCAGCGGTCGCTCACATGTAATTCGCGGCCGTCGGACACCAGTTCGCAGGCGATCCCGGTACGGCGCTGGAACTCGGCGATCTGCCAGTCGACCGCGGCGGTCAAGCCCAGGTCCAGTACGTGAGGGCGCAAATCGTTGATGATCTGGCGCACGCTCTTGATGGTGGCGTCGATCTGCTCGAGCGTCCAGCGTGCCCGCGCATGCAGGCGCGGGTGACGGCGGCTGGTGCGCGAGGCCAGCAAGTCGGCCTCGATGCGCAGGGCCAGCAGGTTCTGGCCGAGGTCGTCATGGATCTCGCGCGCGATGCGCTTGCGCTCGTTTTCCTTGATGGTTTCGGCATGCGCCGCCAGGCGCCGCAGGTTGTCGTTGGTCTTCTGCAGCTTCGCTTCGCTGGCGCGCAATTCCTCCGTCATTTCCTCGGCCAGTCCGATGGCGCGGCGGCGCGAAGAACTCAGGGTCTGGAATAGCGCATACAGCAGGGCGGTACCGGTCGCTCCCGCCAGCATCGCCACCCAGGGCAGGTAGCTGTCGATTTCCGAATACATGCTGTGCTTGGCGACGCGGAAATCGATATCCCAGCCGCGTCCGCTCACACCCACCGGCAGCAGGGCGCGGAACATGTCCGGCTCGTGTTCGCGCGCCTGGGGCTGGTTGTCGAAGAACACGGTGCGCTGGTAGACGCCGGGCGGCCCGCCGAGCTCTTCGACCGGACTCAAGCCGGAAATGACCAGCCGGGTCGAATGCTTCGGCATGTTGTCCAGCACGCCTTGCGCCAGGCGCGAGACGCTAAAGCCGATGCCGACCGAGCCGATGTAGGCCGCGCGGCGCTGGCCGACGTCGTTCAGCGGCATGGCCGGACGGTAGACCGGCATGCGCATGCCCAGTCCGCTGGTGTGGGGCTTGATCGCCACCCGCGTGCCCGAGGTCGAGGCGTCGCCGGTGTCGCGCGAGTGCGCCAGCGCCAGGGCGACCGCGGGCCGCGCCTGCAGGTCGATGCCGACCCGGTCGGCGCGCGCCGTGCTCGGCTCGATGTAGGTCAGTACCGTGTATTCGGGACGGCGGCCAGCGGGCCGGATGCGGAAATCCATGCCTTTCGCGCCGAGCTCGCGCCGCAGCTGCGCTTCGACGGCGGGACGCTCGGCGTCGCTGAAGGTGCGCGCAAAATTGATCGTCTCGACGCCGGGGAAATGGTTTTCCAGGTCGAGGCCGGCGACGTAATGGCGGAATTCCTCGCTGGTGACCTCGTCGCCCGCGAGAAACAGGCTGGCGGTGCCGCGCAGCAGGTCCGCATAGCTCTTGATGCGGCTGTCCAGGATCGACTGGACACCGCGCGCCATGTGCAGGAAGCGTTCGTGGGCGTCATTCTCGATCGCGCTGCTGGTACTGATGTGCAGGCCGGTTCCGACGCCGAGCGACAGCAGGGCACCCAGCCAGGAGCCGAGCTTGATCGATGCGATTTTCTGCGCAAACTCGACCACGATCCCCATCTTTTCTGCTCCCAATCGTTATTCATTACTTCATTTTTGATTTCGATCAGAATCGCGCAGACGGACACGCCTGTTACCTATCAGTTCTGACAGGTTGCGTGCGGTTCGGTGGCCACATGAAAAATCCCGCCGCGGCGGGGCCGGGGCGGGATTGTGCTGTGGTTCTTGTTCCGGAGCGGAACCGGCTTTACTTGCCGCCCCAGCTGTCCTTCAGCGTGGTGACGCGGTTGAAGACCGGCTTGCCCGGTTGCGAATCGACGCGGTCGGCCACGAAATAGCCGTGGCGCTCGAACTGGAAGCGCTGGTCGGCCACGGCCGCGGCCATGCCCGGCTCGAGGTAGGCGGTGACGGTTTCCAGCGCGTTCGGGTTCAGCGCGGCCTTGAAGTCCTTGCCGCCGGCATCCGGCTGCGGGTCGAGGAACAGGCGGTCGTAGAGGCGCACTTCCGCTTCCAGGGCGGCGGCGGCGCTGACCCAGGTGATGTTGCCCTTGACCTTGTAGTTGTCCGCGCCCGGCGTGCCCGACTTCGAATCCTCGAAGTATTTCACGCGCACGGCGGTCACGTTACCGTTCTCGTCCTTGTCGTAGCCGGTGCACTCGACCACGAAGCCGTACTTCAGGCGCACGCGGGCGCCCGGCTGCTCGCCGACTGGCGGGGTGAAGCGGTGGTAGCCCTTGGTCGGGGTTTCCATGAAGTCTTCCTGCTCGATCCACAGCTCGCGCGTGAACGGGAAGCTGCGCTGCCCCATTTCCGGGTGGTGCGGGTGGACGGGCGAGGTGCACGCGACCGATTCGCCTTCCGGGAAGTTTTCGACGATCAGTTTCAAAGGACGCAGCACGGCGATCGCGCGTGGCGCCTTCGGGTCGAGGTCGTCGCGCAGCGCGCCTTCGAGCGTGCTCATGTCGATCCAGCCGTCGGCCTTCGAGACGCCGATGCGCTCGCAGAACAGCTGGATCGATTCCGGCGTGTAGCCGCGGCGGCGCAGGCCGACGATGGTCGGCATGCGCGGGTCGTCCCAGCCGGTGACGATGCCGTCGTCCACCAGCGAACGCAGCTTGCGCTTGGAGGTGACGACATAGGTCAGGTTCAGGCGCGCGAATTCGTACTGGCGCGGCACCGGGCGCTGGAAGAAGCCGCCTTCGGCCAGGGTCTCGACCAGCCAGTCGTAGAACGGGCGGTGGTCCTGGAATTCCAGGGTGCACAGCGAGTGGGTGATGTTCTCGATCGCGTCCGAGATCGGGTGCGTGTAGTCGTACATCGGGTAGATGCACCAGTCGTCGCCCGTGCGGTGGTGATGCGCGTGGCGGATGCGGTACAGGGCCGGGTCGCGGTTGGTCATGATCGGCGAGGACATCGCGTCCTCGCTCATCTTCGCGCGCAGGATGTGTTCGCCGTCCTTGTACTTGCCGGCCTTCATGTCGCGGAACAGTTGCAGCGATTCCTCGACCGGGCGGTTGCGGTAGGGCGAATTGGTGCCCGGCGTACCGAAGTTGCCGCGGTTCCTGGACATGTCCTCGGCGCTCTGGCTGTCGACATAGGCATAGCCCTTCTGGATCAGGTACTCGGCCATCTCGTACAGCTTGTCGAAGTAGTCGGAGGCGTAGTGCAGGAATTCCTCGCCGCCTTGCTCCCAGGTGAAGCCCAGCCACTTGACGCTGTCCATGATGGTGTCGACGTATTCCTGGTCTTCCTTCTCCGGATTGGTGTCGTCGAAGCGCAGGTGGCAGCGGCCGTTGTAGTCGCGCGCCAGGCCGAAGTTCAGGCAGATCGATTTCGCGTGGCCGACGTGCAGGTAGCCGTTCGGCTCCGGTGGGAAGCGCGTGATGACTTGCGGCATGCCGTCGCGCTTGTGGGTGCCTGCCGCCAGGTCGTTCTCGACGATGGCGCGCACAAAGTTCGACGAAGGCGCGTTCGCCGCCGCCGCGTTGTTCTTATCAATGCTCATGAAAGAAGGTGTCTGGATAGCTAAAGTTCCGGGCATTTTACCGTAGACAAGGGCGCCGCGGTCCGCCTATGTGGTGGAGCGCACGGTTCGCGCCGGCGCCCAGGCAGATACTTGAGGCCAATGTCGCCGCTTGCAAGGCTGCGTGCTGTCTGGCGCGCCCATGGCCACGCTGTCAAGTTGGCGTTTTCTATAGGATAATCTCGTTTTGCCGTTTTTCGGCTATAGCCGGAGAGTTCCAAATTGGAAAATTTATACGCGATCCTCGGCGTCGCGCCGAACGCCAGCGACGACGAGATCAAGAAGGTCTACCGCTCGCTGGCCATGCGCTACCACCCCGACCGCAACCAGGCGCCGGGCGCGGAGGCGCGCTTCAAGGCCGTCACCAAGGCTTACGAGATCCTGTCGGACCCCGCCAAGCGCGAGGAATACAACCAGAGCGTGAACCACCGCATCGTGCTCGACCCCGAGGCCGAGGCCTTCGAGCTGTGGCGCTCGCTGTTCGCGCTGAACGGCGTGACGCTGCAGGCGTAAGCACGGCCGCCGGGGCAGGACGCCCTGAACGAACGCCACTGAACCCCGCATACAGGACAAACAAGATGAAAAGAGTACATCCCGAATTCGCCTACCAGTCGCGCGAACTGGAAGGCCAGATCGACGGCACCCTGGGCGACCCGCCCAACCGCAAGAACTACGACATGATGGTCGACGCGCTGGTGTCGGAATACGCCGGCGGTTCCGGCATCGACGACGTCAACCTGATGGCCTTCGCGCTCGTTGACAAGATTCGCTTCAAGGACCCGAAAGGCCTGCTGCGCGAAGCGGCGGACTATGAGGGCGACGACCCGGCGCGCGTGTTCGCGATGGCCGAGTGCGAGGGCGAGGACGGCGCCGCCATGTACGCCGCCATGACCGAGAACCATCCGGAACTGGCGCGCCAGGCGATCATCACCGCCTTCCTCTACAAGCACCAGGGCCGCTGGGCCGACGACGACCAGTCGCTCGACCAGTTGGCCGAGGGCGACGACGGCGACGACGACGACAACGACGGCATGGACGACAGCGCCGCGACGGACGACTTCACCCAGATCTTCGACCAGGGAGAACGTGAATGAACGACAAAGCCAATCTGCCGGCGCTGACCAAGCAGGTCAGCGAACTGGTGCTGGCCGGCTCGCTGCAGCACGCTGAAGAGGCGTTCTCGCAGGCGGCCGACGAACACGGCGACTACGCCGTGGCCGAGGTGCTGTCGACCCTGCCGCCGCAGGTGACCGCGCTGCACCTGGCCGGCTTCGACGGCGCCAAGACCTCGCTCGCGACGCTGCTGGTGCCGCCCAAGGCCTGGGCCGAAAGCCTGGCCTACATGGCCGCCACCTGGCCGGACGACATGATCGAGGACGACCCCGAGCGCATCGCCGAGGGCCTGTTCAACCACGTGCACGGCGTCGTCTACGCCAGCGACGACGAGGACCGCCGCCACGAGTTGCTGCTTGAGGCCTCCGCCACCGACCACGGCGCCACCGTGTTCGCGATCCTGTGGTCGCTCGCGCCGAAGGAAATCATGGAAGTGGCCGGCGAAATCAACCTGAAGGGCCGCTACGTGACCGGCCAGACTTCGTCCGACAGCGACATCGTGCCGCTGGCGGTCGACCTGGCCAAGGCCAGCGAGGACGGCTGGGAACGCTCGCTGATCGAACTGTTCCCGGAATTCCGCCACAGCGCCGAGATGGCCGACGCCGAGTTCCCGGACGATCCGGACGAGGACCCGGAATTCCAGCAGCGCAGCACGCGCGAGCTGCTGTACCGCCTGCGCAAGCAGGTGCCGTCGACCCGTACCATGCCGCGTCGCAGCACGCGCAAGAGCATGGGCACGGACATCTTCTCGTGAGCGGGGATCGCCAAGCAATGCTGCCTGCAATCGTCATCGAAAAGCCGCCCCGGCTGGTGCGCGCGATCAAGCTGCTCGCTGCCGAGGACCCCGAGGAAGCGGCGATCCTGGCCGACGAGCTCTCGGGGATCACCGCCATGGTGGCCGGGAAGTTCACCAACGACCGCACCGCCGAAGGCATCGGACGCGCGCTGCTGCTGACCGTCGGCGGCGTCTCGCTGGGCCTGGAAAGCATCATGTCGGAAGAGGGCGAGGAAAAGGACGAGGTCGCGCTCGACATCCTGATCGAGGACGGCGCCGAGTACGTGTTCCAGTCGGGCTTCCGCCTGGTGCGCGAACTGGCCGCGCTGCCCGAGGACAGCCTGGTCGGCGAGTACGACCTGGACCCGGTGTATGCGCAGCGCCGCCTGAAGGAGCTGTTCGTCGACCTGTGCACCGCCGACCCGGGCGAAAGCTGGTCCGGCTACGAGCGCTACCTCGGCCAGCTGCGCCAGCGCCAGCAGGTGCAGGCCATCGTCCATGCCGCCCAGTGGCTGCGCCGCAACCACTACGAGGGCCCGGTCAGCGACCCGGACCTGAACGCCGAGGGCGTGATCGCGCTGGCGATCATCTTCGCGGTCGAAGGCGGCGGACGCATCGTCGCGCGCACCGGCCAGAAGGAGTTCGAACGCTTCGTGAAGTCGGTACGCAAGAACAATCCCGACTTCGAGGCCGGCTGGGCCCAGCTGCTGGAAAAGGTCCCGGCGCCGCACCGCGCGATCATCGCCGAGCGCATTGGCACCTACCGCGAGAGCTGCACCGTGTTGAAGAGCCTCGGCACGAAAGCGCCGATGAAGCAGCTGGTGGCCGAGCTGGAAAACTACGCCGGCTCGGAGCTGGACGCGGAATACCCGTAAACCTGACGCCTGCCCGCGGCGTGGCCCTAGGGTGGGCGGCTCCGCCCTGGACCCGGCACATCGCGAACGCATGCGCCGCCCACGCGTTCGACGATTGCATACATCGACGCGGCGGTGCATCGGCATCCGATCTTGCGTATGATGAGCGATCCAGCATCAGGATTCGCCCATGTCTTCACCCGCCATCGCCGCCGGCAGCACTGACTTCAAACGCGTCAACCGCGCCATGGCCTTCGGTGGGTTCTCCACTTTCGCACTGCTCTACAGCGTCCAGCCCCTGATGCCGCTGCTGGCGCGCGACTTCGCCCTCACGCCTGCGCAAAGCAGCCTGGCGCTGTCGATCTCCACCGGCCCGCTGGCCCTGGCCCTGCTGGTCTCGAGCATCCTGTCCGACCGCTTCGGACGCAAGCCCCTGATGGCCGCCTCGATGTTCAGCGGCGGCCTGCTCACCCTGCTGGCCGCCTTCACCCATGACTACGTCCAGCTGCTGGCGCTGCGCGCCCTGATGGGCTTCATGCTGGGCGGGATGCCCGCCGTGGCGATGGCCTACCTCAGCGAGGAAATCGAAGGCAGCTCGCTCGGCCTGGCGATGGGCATGTACATCAGCGGCAGCGCCTTCGGCGGCATGTTCGGGCGCGTGCTGGCCTCGGTCATCAGCGACTTCTATTCCTGGCGCGCCGCGCTGGGCGTCCTGGGCGCGGCCGGCCTGTATGCGGCCTGGGAATTCCGGCGCAGCCTGCCGGCCTCGCGCCGCTTCCGGCCGGGGCAGGGCGGCCTGGCGGGATTGATCGACGGCGCCCGCCGCCACCTGCGCGACCCCGGCCTGCCTTTCCTGTTCATGCTGGCCTTCCTGCTGATGGGCTCGTTCGTCAGCCTGTACAACTACATCGGCTACCGGCTGCTGGGACCGGAATTCCACCTGCGCCAGAGCGCGGTCGGCGCGCTCTCGGTGCTCTACCTGCTCGGCATCTTCAGCTCGGTCTGGGCGGGCCGCCTGGCCGACCGGCTGGGGCGGCGCAATGTCTTGTGGCTGGTGATGTCGGTGATGCTGGCCGGGCTGCTGCTCACGCTGGCAGGCAACCTGCTCGCCATCGTCGCCGGCGTCGGCCTGTACACCTTCGGCTTCTTCGCCTCGCATTCGGTCGCCAGCAGCTGGGTCGGCCGGCGCGCCCGTCCTCCGCAGGCGCTGGCGTCCGCCCTCTACCTGTTCTTCTACTACCTCGGCTCGAGCGTGGTCGGCTGGTTCTCGGGCTACATGTGGGAGCATTTCGGCTGGCTCGGCGTGGTCGGCCTGCTGGGCGCGGTCCTGGTCCTGGCAATGCTGATCGCCTTGCGCCTGCGCGGCCTGGCGCCGCTCGAACCCGGTACTTCCGCCACGCCGTAAGCCAGACCAGGGATTTCATCAGGGCATGATCTGGATCATGCCTAGCGGCATCATCGTACTGTTTGCCTCCGGTAAGATCGTCGATTGGACAGTCCAGTCACGATTGCGAAGGAGTCTTGCCGATGGTGTCGCTCCCATGAATTTCCCTTCCGAACCTGGCGCGCTCGGCCTGTTCGGCACTGGCCTCAGCCAGCATGCGCACCTGATCACCCTCAGTACCGCCCAGGACAGCGCGCTGCCCGAAACGCTTGCCGCCGAAAGCTTCACCGGACACGAGGCGGTCAACGACCTGTTCCGCTTCGAGGTCGACGCGCTCGGCACCTCGACCGACCTCGACCTGTCCCTGTTCCTCGGCGAAGAGCTGACGATCCGCCTGCTGCAACCGGACGGCAGCCGCCGCGCCTGGCACGGCATGTGCACCCAGGCGGCCTGGCTGGGCGCGGACGGCGGCCTGGCGCGCTACCGCCTGCGGCTGGAACCCGCGCTGGCGCTGCTCGGCCTGCGCCGCGACAGCTACCTCTTCCAGGACAAGAACGTGCGCGACATGGTCGTGGAACTGCTGGCCGACTACCCGCAGGTGCGCTTCGATTTCGACATTACCCAGGAGCTTGCGCCGCGCCCGGTGTGCACGCAGTACCGCGAGAGCGATCTGGTTTTTCTGCGGCGCCTGCTGGCGTCCGAAGGGCTGAGTTGGCGTTTCGAGCATGACCAGAAGCAGGACCAGGGGCAGGGCGATGGCGACGGCCACGCGCGGCATCGCCTGCTGGTTTTCGACAGCCGCGCCCGCGCGCCGGCGACGCCAGGCGGCGACAGCATCCGCTTCCACGGCGTGCGCGCGACCGAGCAGGACGACGCGATCGACGCCTTCGGCGCTTGTCGCAGGGTACGCGCGAACGTGGTCGCCATCGGCAGCTGGGACCCGGCCCAACTGGTCGCGCCGGCTGCCGAGCACCAATCGATCCTCGACGCCGGCGCGCTGCCGGAACTGGCGCTCTACGACGGCAGCGGCGAACGCCATGCCCCCAGCCGCGCCGCGGCCGACGCGCACGCGGAACTGATGCTCGAGGCGCTCGAGCTGGAGAACAAGCTGTTCGAGGGCGCGGGCGCGGTGCGGCGCCTGGCGGCGGGACACGCATTCGCGCTGACCCGGCATGCGCGCTATCCGGAAGGCGACAACATGTTCACCGTCCTGTCGGTGCGCCACGAAGCCCGCAACAACTTCCGGACCGGGATCGACGGCCCGGCCCCAGGCGCCGTCGAGAACGGCCCTTACCGCAACAGCTTCGCCTGCGTGCGCGCGGCGGTACCGATCGTCCCCGGCGCGACCGCGCTACGCGACAGGCCGACCGCGCCCGGCCCGCAATGCGCGCTCGTGGTCGGGCTGGCGGAGGCGGTCGCGACGACGACGCGCGATCATCAAGTAAAAGTCCAGTTCGCATGGCAGCGCGGCCAGGGCGCCAATCGCGGCGGCCTGGCGCACGACACCGACGAAAAAGGCTGCGCGCCCGGCAACGCCGCCTCAGGCACCTGGGTGCGCGTGGCCGAAGCCCTGGCCGGACCGAACTGGGGCACGGTGTTCACGCCCAGGATCGGCACCGAAGTGCTGGTCGATTTCATCGAAGGCGACATCGACCGCCCGGTGATCGTCGCCCAGCTCTACAACGGCGTCGACCAGCCGCCTTTCGCCGCCGGCGTCGGCTCGAACGCCAACCACGCGGGCGTGCTGTCGGGAATCCACTGCCACGGTTTCGACGGCGGCGGCTACAACCAGTGGCAGCTCGACGACGCGACCGGCCAGGTCCGTACGCGCCTTGCCACCAGTTGCGCGGCGACCCAGCTGAACCTCGGCTACCTGATCCACCAATCCCCCGGCTCGGCGCAGCGCGGCGCCTGGCGCGGCAGCGGCTTCGAGCTGCGCACCGATGCCTGGGCCGTGATCCGCGGCGGCGAGGGCGTGCTGCTCTCGACCAGCGCCCGTGCGCGCGAGGGCTCCGGCGTCACCTCGACCCAGATGGATGCGGCGGAAGCGGTCTCGCTGTTCAAGAGCGCGCAGTCGCTGGCGACGACGCTCGGAGACGCGGCGGCGCAGCAGCAGGCCCTGTTCAGCAAGGACGCGGCCAAGGCGCAGGCGGATTTCATCGAGCAGATCGACCCGGAGGCGAAAGGCAAGTACGAGGGCGCAGTCGGTGGACACAGCGCACTGAAAGCCAAATCGGGATCGCGCGAACTCGATGGCGGCCAGCCGGTCGAGAAATTCGGTTCTTCGATCGTGCTGATGGACGCAGCCGCCAGCATCAACTGGGCCACGCCGGCATCGACCGTGGTGTACGCGGGGCAGCAGCTGCACTGGACCACGCAGTCGGACCTGCACCTGGCTGCGGCACATACGGTGTCGTCGGTAGCCGGGAATGCTTTCAACTTGTTTACGCATTCGGGCGGCATCCAGGCGATTGCCGGGAACGGGCCGGTGTCATTGCAGGCGCATACCGATCAGCTGGAGATTTTGGGGGACAAGGAGATCACCGTGATCTCGGTGAATGACTGCATCGAGATCAAGGCCAAGCATAAGATCGTGCTGCAGGCGGGGCAGTCGGCGATCACGCTGGAGGGGGGGGGCGATATTACGTTTGCTTGTCCGGGGAAGTTTACCGTTAAAGGTGGGAAGCATTTGTTTGATGGTGGCGCTTCGCACGCCGCGACATCGCCAAAACTACCCGATTCGCGTCTCAAGCTGTTTGACGAAGCTTTTGTTATCAATGACCCAGATGGACGGCCTGTCTGAGGAATGCCTTATCGAATAAAACGTGCTGACGGTACTTTCGAAGAGGGGATTACTGACGAGTTAGGGCAAACCCATTTAGTTAGTGGGGTGGAAATGGAAGAGTTGGAGATATATGCCACATGGGGTGAGCGCAATGTCTGAACAAACAAAGAGGTTAGGAAGTTCGAAAACGTCTCCCGTAGACAACAAAGTGCGCCAAGTTGTGATTTTGCCAGGAAAGCCTTCAAAAGACTTTATTTTGGACGCCAAGTGTCTGATCGTCGTCGTTGGCGGGCGTGTCAGCATGTCTGCCGCAGATTTGCCGGGTGATGCGGTTGGGGAATATACATGGGCTACTGAAAGCAACAAAATCAGGCTTATCAATAAGCAAGGAAACATTTTGGTCATTGAGGCGCTAAATATACCTAGTGATCGTCGGGGCAGGAAGAAATTGTCGTGACTCGCACTGCCCCCGACGGCACCATACACAAAAAGACGGTCGCCCTTACTGTCGCGAGAGTACTATTTGGTCCAGATCCACAACAAAGTTACGGATATGATGACTTTGATCGTCCAGCAATTCAAATTGATCATCATGTTTCTGTACGAAGTGCTAGCGAGACGTTTATTAAAGTAAAAATCGAAGGAGGCGCACTCGGTAACGACTTTAACTTCATATGTGATGATCCGACTACCTGTGCAACGGACGCCGGGCCACCAAATGCCGAGTTTGCATTGCGAATCAAAGCACACTCATGGCAAAGTAAGTCAACAATATTGAA
The DNA here is from genome assembly GCF_042647645.1 of Massilia haematophila. NCBI lineage: Bacteria > Pseudomonadati > Pseudomonadota > Betaproteobacteria > Burkholderiales > Oxalobacteraceae > Massilia > Massilia haematophila. The sequence goes on from NZ_JBHRVV010000001.1 coordinate 5,594,610, forward strand.
GGTAATCGCTAAATGCCCCGCTGCCACTGTATTTGCGCAAATTAATCTCCATGTCTATGCCGAGAACGTGCTTCAGTACTCGTGGCAAAAGTGGCTGACTCTCAATCTACATTAACAGCTTTAAGGTACCCAAGCGCTGACTATGCCGCCCATCAAAAAAAAGCAAACGAAAAGTTGAAGGAAGCAGTGGTGAAATGTGAATTAATGAACTTCAGCGAGAAGGGGGGGGCGTCACTGATGTCGCTTTTGATCAAGATGGCAGCGGTGCATTGAGTTTCGATATCAATGCCGGAGGTGGTGCGGCCTTCAATTTGATCAACCAAGCTGTAAAGACAAAAAGCCCTGAGCACCGAGTAGTCATTGTCCGGAATATGCGCTCATTCTATTATCTTAGTCGTGCAGAGCGAAAAAAGGCGATGTGACTATCTTTGTTCGCGGGAATAATGTTTTTAAATCAGAAATGCCACTCGGCAATGGATTCAATAAAGAAATTGTAGATGTCGTTCGCAGCAGTGGAAACATTGCTCACTTGGCTGCGCCGCTGAAATTCGATCATGCAGTTGGCGAACCTTTGGAGTTTCCGGCAGCGGGATGGTCGACTGATCCAATCATTATTGCCGAAGGCGCTGCGCCAGATCTTATTATAAAGTGGACAGTTTTGCATGAGGTCGGACACAGTGGTTTGGAATTGCAGGACGTCATCGACCCAACCGATTTGATGCATTTCGATCAAAGTATTACTAATGCGCGCTTGCGCTATTGTCCGCGAGATAGTCAATATAGCCCCGGTGAAAAGGAGAATCAATGGGAAACCGTCCCCCGTCCATTGCCTGGTCGCCCTCCAGTAAAGTAAGGAATAGTGGGTTTGTGTGCTTGTTAGTGGTTGTCTTGGGTTATCCGCCCTGCGCGGGCGCGTACGTGAGGGAGGACGAGATGTATAAAAGAGCTCAACAGTACATTTCTGAGTTTAAGGATGGTAAGGAGTTCGACAGAAGCAGCGCCATTGAAGGCATCGTTAGAAATCAAATATCGACAGGGCGAATCTATACGTATTGATCAAGGAACTCGCTGCCGTACGTCTCACGTGCGCGAGAATATTGTCAAACTATTGGAAAAAATCGGCTTGGAGCTTGACTCTCCACAGCCAGACAAGTTTCGGATTATTCGCGATCACGCGATTATCAAAGCCCTATTGGGTCGAGGGATTTGCTAAGGATGATGCCGCTTCCGATGCTGCGGGCAACAGTCCTGCGTGAACGATGCCAGCCTTCCGACTTGGCTGCTTTTGGTAATATTTATTTGAGATCGCTACAGGCAGGCAAAGGTGATTATCTCTATCTTGTTGCCAAAGCGAAAGTCGCGGCGGCTCGCCCCTACATTGAAGCGTTGGCAGAACTGGACAAATGGCGCGGACAGGAAGAAGCACTCAAGGTAATTAATATTGTCCGGCAGCGTTGGGTGATACCGATCTCGAAGATCAGTTCATGCAGGCCACATTTGAGGCAGAACGAAACGCCCCGCCAGCGCCGGCCAATCGGTTCTATGATGTCGGTTCAGCCAAGGATGGCAAACAGGTAGCAGCCGCTTTGGCCACATTAGGGCTCATCGGAACACGTCGATCCTTGATCACCGCGTGCGGTTATTTGCGCTCGCAAATGAAAACATACGTGCCCAACCAACGAGAGCGCTCGATTCGCTATCACGCGTTGGATGCACTGCGATACAAACTACCCTGATGAGCGTGTGTTGTATCGTCCTAGCACATTGGATGAGTGGGCAGCAGCGGAGACATTCTGTACACAAACCCTTGGCGCCAAGTTTGATGGGCCGACCCCCGATCTCCCACCCGATCACGTGTTTCCTGCAGGAGTATCGCGGCCATTGAAACGGTAAGGGCAGTACCCTGCAGTTGGGAGCGCGCAGGTGGTATAGCGCCTCCGCGAATGCCTAGCAGGAAGTGGCCCTGCAGTTACTCCCCAGCTACTGTGTTCGCATATCGCATGGATTCTCGGTCAGCGCTAAAATCACAACCGCTCTCTTTCCAAAGGAGGTCATCATGCTGCAAGCAAACGAAATCCAGCAACGCTACAGCCACCTGCAGCAGACCCTCGGCGAAGCCGAGCAGGCCTGCATGGCGTCGCAGGATACACCGCCGGAAATGCGCGACTGTATTCAGCGTATTTCGCGCGAGCTGAAACAGGCGCAGGATGTGATGCAGTCGAACGACGAGCGCGGATCGTCCAGTGCGTCGACAGCCTGGAAGACATGGGCGACGAGGCCAAGCGCATGAGCCGTTCGATGCCGCAGATGCCGGCGCACCTCGAGGCGATGGTCACCCGCGTGCACGCCGAGCTGTCCGACTTCAAGCACAAGCTGCACTAAGCCCTGCACCAGGCCCTGTACTAAGCCCGTTTTAACCGGGCCGGGCCCGCGCGGCAGGGGCGGGCCGAGGCAGGGCGCCTACACCACGCCCTTGCCGCGCAGCGCCGCGATCTCGTCGCCGTTCTTGCCCAGCACATCGCGCAGCACCAGTCGTCGGTGTGCTCGCCCAGCAGCGGCGGCGCTTTCGCGCTCGTCGCCGGCGTGGCCGACATCTTTCATCGGGCTGCGCACCACGTCACCTTGCCGGCGCCTTGCGGGCTGGTGCGGCAGCTCCACCGCCATCTCCCTCGCACGCACCTGCTCGTTGGCGAAGACTTCGCCGACGTCGTTGATCGGCCCGCAGGGCACGCCACTTCTTCCAGCATCGCGATCCATTCGTCGCCCGGCGCGTCGCCACCATCTCGGCCAGCAGCGGTACCAGCACGTCGCGGTTCTGCACGCGCAGCGGGTTGGTGGCGAAGCGCGGGTCGCGCGCCAGTTCGGCGGCCGCCGGCCTCGACGAACTTCTGGTACTGGCCGTCGTTCCCGGAGGCGACGATGATGTGGCCGTCGCTGCAGGCGAAGGTCTGGTAGGGCACGATGTTGGCGTGGGCGTTGCCCCAGCGCTTGGGCGGCTTGCCGCTGTTCAGGTAGTTGCTGCCGACGTTGGCCAGCATCGCGACCTGGGTGTCGAGCAGGGCCATGTCGATGTACTGGCCCTCGCCGGTACGGTCGCGGTGGGTCAGTGCGGCCAGCACCGCGATGGTCGCGTACATGCCGGTCATCAGGTCGGTCAGGGCGACACCCGCCTTTTGCGGGCCGCCGCCGGCAGTTCGTCGCGTTCGCCCGTCACCGACATCAGGCCGCCCATGCCCTGGATCAGGAAGTCGTAGCCGCTCGGCGCATGCGCATACGGCCCGTCCTCAAGCCGTGATCGAGCAATAGACCAGGTCCGGCTTGACCGCCTTCAGCGATGCGTAGTCCAGGCCGTAGCGCTTCAGGTGCCCGACCTTGAAGTTTTCCAGCACCACGTCCGAATGGCGCGCCAGTTCGCGCACCAGCGCCTGGCCTTCCGTGCTGGCGATATCGACCGTCACCGAGCGCTTGCCGCGGTTGGCGGACAGGTAGTAGGCGGCCTCGCTGGTGTCGTTCCCTGCGGCATCCTTGGCGTACGGCGGGCCCCAGGCGCGGGTGTCGTCGCCGCTGCCGGACGCTCGATCTTGATCACGTCGGCGCCGAGGTCGGCCAGGTTCTGCGAGCACCAGGGGCCGGCCAGCACGCGCGAGAGGTCGAGCACGCGGATATGGCCGAGTGCCTTCGGGGTTCCGGAATCAGTCATGGTGTTTATTTACCAAGTTCGTCGAGCGCCGATTATAGCCGGGCGCGGCGGGTCACCTGTCCGCCTTGCCCAGCAGCTGGGCCACGAACAGTCGCGTTCGCGGTCGACGATGCCGTCGACGACGCGCTCGTCCAGGCCCATCGCTTCGAGCACGAAGGCCGACAATTGCAGGCTGGCCTCGAGCGTCTCGGGCACGACCACGGTGGCGCCGGCCTGCTTCAGGATGCGCGCGTGCTTTTCGTCGCGCGAGCGTACGAACAAGGGAACGTGCGGGAAATCGCGCCGGATGCCCTGCACCGCCTGCAGGCGGAGGCCGGGTGGTCCATCGTCAGCACGATGGCCGGCGCCTCCTCGGCGTGCACGCGCCGCAGCAGCTCGCAGCGCGCGGCATTGCCGAAAGTAGACCGGGACCCTTGCGCGTGCAGCTTCGACACCAGCTTGGCGTCTTTTCGAAGGCGATGTAGTCGATGCGCTGGCGGCAGCAGCACCGGGCCAGCTGCTGTCCCACGCGTCCGAAGCCGGCGATGATGATGCGCCCGCGGGCGGAACCGAGCGCCTCTTCGTCGGCGCTGGCCCCTGCGCCTGTTCGCTGCGCTGCGCGCGTTCGCCGATGGCGCGGCCCAGGCGCGCCAGCAGCGGCACGAACATCGACAGGCCGACCGCCAGCATGGCGCGCGCGCGGCCAGGCCGGGCCGAGCAGTTTGGCCGAGACGGCGCGAAGCCGATCACGATGAAGGCGAACTCGCCGCCTGGCCCAGCAGCAGGCCGCCCTCGATGGCCTTGGGCCAGGGCAGGCGGTCGATCGGAAGATCACGGCGATCACCAGCGCCTTGATCGCCACCAGGCGAGCACCGCGCCGGCATCCACATCGGCGCTCACGACCTGCGCGTGTCATCTGCATCCCCAGACATCAAAAGAAACAGGCCCATGAGCAGGTCCTTGAAGGCTCGATCATCACTCGACCTCGTGCTTGAATTCGCGTCTCGGCCAGCAGCAGCCGGCGATCAGGACGCCGAGCGCCATCGACTCGGCGCGGCCGACAGGGCGGCGAATGCCGAAGGTGCTCAGCAGATCAGGCCATAAAGACGTCGGGCTGGCGGTG
>NZ_JBHRVV010000002.1:0-146060 GCF_042647645.1 Massilia haematophila
ATACAAATGCACCGAATGCAGTCACCGCGGTAGCGTCAATATGCCAGGTGATGGGCACGATGGGGAGCAACACAAGTGCAGTTTCTGCGGTGCTGATGTTTCGTTGGAGTGGGACGGTGGGGTGACTCTTGACGTGCCGCCGCGAAGTGCAACCTGACCTGAAAACGACCATGAGCGAGACGCTCGACGCAATTCGCAAACTAACTCATGCCCTGTCATCGACGATGAGCTTGACTTAGGGAACAGCATCACCGTCACCCTGAACAACTATTCTGTTTGAGAATGAAAAGGGCTGCGGCGCGCGCGCGGCTTCGACACGATGGATCTACATAGTGCTTCGGACCACTATGCTGAACCCAATGCCTGATTCTTGGGGCTGTAAAGGGCCTGGTTTGGGTCGTGCGCGCTCTGAATTCGATCGCTCACCCTCCTTCGGTCTCTTGAGACAGCAAACTTGACTTGCATTCGCCCTCTACTGGTCCGCCATCGGGAGCGCGCGTCGCGCCTTCTTCTATTCGGATACTCTTCTACAGCTCACAGATCCCATCGGTAGCTCAACAAGGAGCGCGTCCGTGTCAATAAGCCAGAAGCTGCAAGCCGCCATCTATGTGCGGATGTCAACCGAGAGCCAAAACTACTCAACTGACCACCAGCGTGCCAAGATCCACGAGTACGCGCTCGCCAATGAGATTGAGATCGTAAAAGAGTATGTTGATGAAGGAAAAAGCGGGCTCGACATTCGGCGCCGTGCGTGGACTTAGCAATTTGATTCGCGACGTCCAAGCGGGCGGAGCTGCCTTTCAGCTCATCATTGTGTACGACGTCAGCCGCTGGGGCCGGTTCCAGGACGTTGACGAAGCTGCCTACCACGAGCACACGTGCCGTCGCGCCGGCATCAAGGTCCTCTACAGTGGCGAACAATTCGCTGACGATGGGACGCCCCTTGGCGCGTTAATGAAGAGCATCAAGCGCACGATGGCAGCTGAGTATAGCCGTGAGCTTTCAACAAAGACGTTCAATGCCCAGTGCCGATTTACCCAGTTCGGCTACAAGCAAGGCGGTCACGCCGGCTATGGCCTGAGGCGCCTAGCCATCACGAAGGACGGTACCCCACGCCGCATACTACAATTCGGAGAAGCTAAAGGAGCTGTTACCGATCGGGTTGTACTCATCCCAGGACCTGAGCATGAGGCAGCGACGGTTCGAAGGGTGTATGCACTCTACCTCGAAAAAAAGTTCAGCGAACCCGCTATTGCCCGCCTCTTGAACGATGAAGGCGTCGCTAGCGAATTCGGCAGGCCCTGGACGCACTCGATGGTTAATTCACTGCTGACGAACCTGAAGTACTGCGGAACGCTGGCGTTCAATCGAAAGTCCGGCAAACTCTCGAGCCGCCGGACATCGAACCCTAGCGAACAATGGATCGTAAATGAAGGCGCCGTTGAACCCCTAGTTTCGGCATCGCTATTTGCCCAAGCACGAGATGAGCGAGCGAGACGCCTCCGACGCTACGCCCTAGACGAGTTATTGGTCCTACTGCGGATATGCTACAAAACCCATGGCAAGGTGAATGCAAAGATCATCGCAGCAGATCCTTTGATGCCAGATCCCCAGCTTTTTGTGCGTGGTTTTGGATCACTTATCGCTGCCTATGAGGCTGCCGGTTTAGACCGCTGTCCCTCGCACGTCTTTGTCGAAACCAAGAGAATCATTGCTGCAAGGTTGCATGACCTTGCTATCGAGGTAGCGGGGCTGGCACGATCCGCAGGCGCCGTGGTCGATGACGGCGCAAGCACCAGATCAATTGATCATTAACGAGTCCATTTGCGTTAAGGTCGAGATAGCAACCCGACGTAGGCCAAGCAGGGCCTGGTGAACTGGAGAGTTAAACCTTGTCCAGGGGCCGATTTCGTCATCACAGCACGACTGCACGGAGACACGCATGAGTTGATTGACTATTTCTTGATTCCGGCAGCGAAGCTGGCCAATGGAGCGCTGTACCTGAAGGAATCGAATTTACCAGAGTTTGCTGACATACGGTACAGGTCGGTCGCTGCAATATTTGGTCAATGAGCTAGTAGCAAGTGTAACTAAGGCCTGACGTATAGGCGTTAGCCTCCTAAGGATTTCACTATGGCTTTGCCTGCTACCCGCGGTGCTGCTCTGTACGTCAGGGCCTCGACTGAACACCAGAACTATTCGACCGACCATCAGGAGTCGGCCCTGCGAGAATATGCAGCGCAGCACGATTTTAAGGTGGTCGCTGTATACCGTGATGAAGGACGAAGCGGTCTTACGCTAGACGGGCGAAACGGGCTGCTGCGCCTTCTTAAAGACGTTCAGTCAGGACAAGCTGATTACTTGGCGGTCCTGGTATACGACGTAAGCCGCTGGGGCCGGTTCCAAGATGTAGACGAAAGTGCCTACTATGAGTACGCATGTCGTAAAGCCGGGATAATGGTCTCGTACTGCGCCGAACCCTTCACGAATGACGGCTCGCCGCTCGCAACCTTGCTCAAAGGTCTGAAACGTGCGATGGCCGCAGAGTACAGTCGGGAACTCTCAGCGAAGGTCTTCAGAGCACAGTGCCGGCTTACCGAGGCTGGATTCAAACAAGGTGGCTCAGCCGGGTACGGCCTCAGGCGCCAGTGTCTATCAGCCGATGGGCGTATGCCGCGGTTACTCGAGATTGGCGAGCGGAAGAGCTTTCCTACTGATCGAGTTGGCTTCGTTCATGGTCCAATCGAAGAAGTCGAAGTAGTGCGTAGATCTTCGACATGTGTACGAGCAAACAAATGCCTGACATAAGAATTGCTCAGGTACTCAATGCCGAAGGGCTGAAGAACCAATACGGCCGATCATGGTCTGCCCACAACGTCAAAGCAATACTCACGAACGAGAAGTATGCCGGTACCCTCATCTTCAACCGGAGTACACAGCGCCTAAAAAGTTCGCGCCGTCCTAATGACTCGCATAAATGGATCAGGGTCGAGGACGCCTTTCCTGGAATTGTCACCAGGAAGATGTTCAACCATACCAGGCAGGTCCGCCTGCGTCGCGGAAAACACTGGACCGATGACGAAATGCTCGACGGCCTGCGCGGCATCCTTGTTGAGCATGGCTCGGTTTCCGCCGATCTCATCGATAACAGTGATCTTCCATCGGCCAAGTCATACGCACTGCGCTTTCGAGGCTTGGTTGCGGCATTTGAGGCCGCTGGGGTGTCTGGACCATCATTATCCCGTGCAACGATCACACGATACAGACTTCGGTGCTTGACCAAAGACATAGTCGCCGAACTCGAACGCTGTGCCGTGCGTGCAAGCGCGCAGATAGAAAAAGTGACGACGCGGACATATCGGGTCAACGGCGTAACTGTGCTTCTGCTATGCACCAGGTGTCGCTACGAACGTAGCCATCCTTGTTGGAAAGTGACTGTGCAGCATGCACCGAAGGTCGACTTCGTTTTATGGGTACGCATGGACCAAGCTAATCAGGAGGTGGCGCAGATTTACCTGCTACCGGTCCAAAATTTTCCCGAGCATCAGTACCTGTGGCCGTCAACACGGACGCTGCCCAGCTACCAACAGTTCGCATACGCCTCGATGGCTCATGTGTTCGGCTTGGGCTAGCTCGAAGCAACTATCAGAAATGATAGGTTCCAGGCTGGCCGGTCAGGGCTAGGATATTGCATTATGTCTAGCTCGGAGCGTAGTCATGTGTTCCTTGTTCAGTACAACCTTTTCGGACGCAACACACGCATGCCAATTGCTGGCAGAGCATGCATCGATAGAACCTGTGTTGGAGGGCTGTGCCTACGTCGGATTCATCGTTCAGTTACAGGATTTCGAGTTTGAAAAACACCTCAAGCTACGTGAGGCGGTTTCAGCTTTTGTACGCATCATCGAAAAACGTATAGAAGCCCATGACTTCACTAACCTCTACATTCATCCTGCGTCAAGCGAGCTAGATTCTACCGGAGCACCTCGCGTGGTATTTGATGCGGGGGGCTGCGTTATCTACAAATGGTAGCGCTGTGGCAAGCTTACGATCGCCGGTACAGTCGCATGCAGCCTGCCAGGGTTACAGGGTGTCGCAAATCGTTCGAAGCGTATTTATTTTTAGGTAATGCTCGCTTTAACGCTTGTCGACTTCTAGTCGATCACGGCTCACCACGCCTCACTTCCGACTGGCTTAACGTTGTCCCATGCAGCCGGTCATCCAGCCGCGGTGCGGAAGACGGTGCTAACAAACTCGGCCGCATGAGAGGTATACAACGCGAAACTCGAAGTTGCCGTAGCTAGATGCCGATGACGTAGCTCGGTGTGCTGGCCGGCCAAATGGTCATAGATCACTGCATCGGTCAGCGGGATCAACAGGCGGTTGGTGCAATCTCCACATTTGATGCGCGGCTTCTCGCAAAGCCCGGCACGCCACTCGTTGGCGCAGGCGGGAGCATAGCCTGACTTGCCCGAAGTTTTACCTTCCCAACGGATCGGGAAGACGTCCATGCGCCCGCGAAACAGGCGTCTGAATAGCGTCACCTTCTCAGTTGTGGAAAACCGTGAGGATTCCGGCTCCCGTCCTACACGAACGGCCGGCTGAGGTGACCGCCATTCTATGCCGTGGGCTTCGAGCAGCGCGATCAGATGGGCGTTTTTGGCCTGAAGGGCTGCAATGGCAGACTGGTCAGTCATCAATCCCGTGCTTAGACAGCAATTCATCCATCTCGTCGCCGACGCCGTAACCGAAATTATGGCTGATACGTCGAACCTCTTTCAAGCGTTCCAAAAAGGATAATCGCGCCGCGTCAGGCAAGGCGACAATGGTTTTCAATGCCTGCCCGAACATCCGCACGAGCGCATCAAAATATCCTTCGTCCTGCAGACCAATATCGTTGCCGAACCCGGCCCCCCTTTCGCAGTAGAAAACGATCAGTTCCGCCAGCCCCTCAGGTTGACCAACTGCCTTCTTGTAGTCTGCAATTGCCTTCTTGGCTTTGGCGACCGACGTGCCCTGGTTCTTGGACATATCCGGCCACAGCCAACGATCAATGGTAGCCTTGTACGATTTCAGCATATCGTCGCCAAGCGCCAAGCGAGTGTTCAGGAAAGTCTGATTGTCCTTGCTGGCCGTATACAGGTCATGTACCAGATCGACCAAGGCGCCGCGATTATAGTCAGCCAGCTTCGTTTTTACATCGCGCCAGGACGGGGAGGGTTTCTTTTTTTCGATATTCATCACTAAGGACCAACGGGCTTTTCGTTTTGCAAGGGTTCAAGGGATGCAAACATCACGCTCAGGCATCGGCAAATCTCGCCAAGCTGAGGTGGCGGAAAGCGCGACTGCCAGAATTTTTCTTCATAATGTCCCTCTAGCCATTGTAATCGCCTACCGGTCGGATCAGATGCGCCATGCAAAAAACGGAAAATTCCTCGGAGCGGGGACTCTATCAGGCTACTTTTGCAAGATGACGGTGTAACGCGTTGGCGCTGATGTGTTCGAATAAATGAAGGCAAAAAGGCGAGCCATCCTCCCCCCCCGTCGCCCCCATGCCGGCACGCGACATCACCCATAGCCCTCACTGCTGTGCCCGCGAAATAGGCATTCATGTTCCCGTGTATCTATCGGCTCTGGTGCAAATTATGGATGAGGGAGGAGCTGACTGAGCGGGCTGTCCCGTCAGCTCAAGCAGCCAGGACAGCTGCCCAGATTTCGGACGGAGTTTTCCCTTGAGGGGCCAGAGCACGCAGGTCAAACTGACCTTTACGAATTCGATGCATCAGCTCAACGCCACGAATTGTGATGGCAGCGGAAGCCAAGCTCTTCAGGCCAAGCATGGCACCCAACCTGGACTTCACGTTTCGATGGTCCTGTTCGATCAAGTTATTCAGGTATTTTGATGAGCGAAGCTTCATCAGTGCGTCAAGTATCCCTTGCTGTTGAAGTTCCCGAATGGCCCGGTGAGACGCGGTGTAGCCGTCCAGCGTGATGGTCTCAGGTGATCGACCTTGCGAACGCACGGCCTTAAGAAAGAAGGCTTTCACCGAGGCGACGTTGCGCCGTGGACTGAGCCGGAAATCGACGGTTTTACCTGCCGCGTCAACAGCACGGTAGAGATAAGCCCACCGGCCGCGGATCCTGACGTACGTCTCATCCACTCTCCAAGAGGTGCCTGCCGGCGCTGAGAAGCGACTCCAGCGCTTATCGAACTCAGGCGCGTAACGTTGTACCCAGCGCAGGATTGTCGTGTGAGCGATCGGGAGGCCTCGCTCGGCCATCATCTCCACCAAGTCGCGGTAGGAAAGCTTGTAGCGCAGGTACCAGCGCACACACAGAATGATGATCTCTTGCTCGAAGTGTCGGCCCTTGAAAAGATCACTTTGGCTTGGACGATTACGCATGCTGGGCAAAGCTCGTCATTCTAGCCGAACGTAAATTTGCACCAGAGCCTAAAATTGCTCGGTAAGAGTTGTTTATTAGAAAAAATAGTGGTTTATCTAGTACACGTTCTTTACAGCAACTAAAAGTTTAGATAATGTCCATGCTCCAAAAAACATAACAGTCGAGCCGACATGTCCAAATCGTTGATCACCACCGTTACCGCCCTCGCCCTGGCGTTCCCCCTAATGGCCGGCTGCGAAAAGAAGGCCGACACCGCGCCCGCCAGCGCAGCGGCAAGCGCCCCGGCCACGCCGGAACCGCCTGCGGCTCCTGAACCCGTGGCGGCCGTTGTCGATGGCGCGCAAGCGCAGGCCCAGCCCGCAGCAGGCGCGCCGGCCAAGGCAACGCCGCCAGCGCCGGCCGCAAACGCCAGCGTCGGCCCGGGCGGCGTCGAAGCCAGCGCCGGCGACGTGTCGGTCAAGCTCCCGAACTGATCCAGGCAAGCAACTCCACCCTCTCGCAGGACACAACATGAAAAAAACCCTTATCGCTTCGGCGCTGTTCGCGCTCGGGCTTGGTCTCGCGCACGCCGAACCGCTTTCCGCCAACGGCTCGATCGAGGTGAGCGTCAAAGCAAACGGTGACCTGATCAAGGCGCGACGCGTGGCGCGCGACCAGGCCGAGAATGATGCCGTGCTGCGCCTGCTGAAACTGAAGCTGGGCGCGGACACCAGCAGCGCCAAGGTCAAGGACGGCCTGGTCGACCTGCGCAAGCAGCTCGCCGACAACATGAAGACCAGCTTCAACGCCGAGGGCGATATCCTGACGGCGAAAACCGTTCTCGAGGTCGACGCCGCGCAGTTCATGGACATGGCACGCGTGCTCGGCATCACCTCGACCGGCTCGGCCTCCGCCTCCAAGGTGCTGTTCTTGATCGACGAATACTACGGGGTAGGCACAAAGCTCGACCCGTCGCAGCCCCTGGTCACGGAAATCGACTACTCGCACGACAAGAGCTCGATGTCGGACTACACCGCGACCAGCTCCGGCGCCAAGAGCGCGTCCAGCAGTTCGGCCAGCGCCGCCAAGTCCAGTTTCGCCGCGGCCTCTTCTGAAAAGTCCGCCTTCGCCGCAAGCTCGTCGTCGGCGGCGGCCGGCAGCGACAAGTCCTCGTTCGCAGGCTCGGACAAGCAGTCGTTCGCGGGTACGGACCGCGGTTCGGTGGCCATGCAGGACGGTTACGGCGGCGCGGCCGCCGGTGCCCGCAGCACCAACGTGGCAGGCGCCCGCGATACCCGGGTGGCCGGTTCGAGCGACTCGCGGTTCGCCGCCTCCCAGAAGTCGGCCGCTGCCGGCAGCGCCTCGTCGCAGGCCGCGGTGAGCGCTGCCTCGTCCAGCGCCAGCGCATCGAAGTCGGCCAGCGCGTCCAGTTTTGCTTCGCGCCAGAACGCGGTCGAGAAGCAGAACGACGTCGTGAACCTGAAGGTGCGCCAGGTGTTCCCCGGCATCGATAACGCCAAGCCGTCGGACGATTCAGCTGCCATGATCAGCCAGAAGCTGCAGCAGGTGGTGAAGGAACACGGCATCTCGTGGACCGACGAAAAGGACTTCCGTATCGAGAACGGCCGCCGCCTGACCAACTCCGAGATCGCCCGCCAGCAAAAGTTCGACATGTACCTGCAAAAAGCAGCACATGGCAACTACAAGGCCAAGTACCTGGTCTATGGCACGGCCGTCATGAACTCGGAGGGCGCGACCCCGAGCGGCCAGGTTTCCTGCGCCGGCCAACTAATGCTGACCTCCTCGAACGTCGACACTGGCGACGGATTCATCTCCGGCACCATCGTCAAGCGCGCATCCGGCTCGTCGGACCAGAACTGCCGCGCCAACCTGTCCGAAGCGATGGCGAGCGCGCTGGCCGAGAGCGTTGGCACCAGCGCCCAGCGGGAAGTGCAGATCGCGGCAACCCGGGGCCGGTCATACGTCGTGGCGCTCTACAGCGACTCGCGCGTGCCCGCCAAACTGCGTCGCGACTTCTCGGCCAAGATCAAGGAAGCGGCGGGCGTGGTCGAGGTCATCGCCGACGACAACGCGAGCGAAGGCATGCGCCGCTGGACAGTAGTCGCGAAAGGCAATTTCGCCGAGACCGTCGAAGACCTGATCGACGAGATCGCGGAAGGCGAAGGTTCCAACTACAAGAACGCCCGCTTCGAGCAGCGCGGCAACAGGATGGTGTTCTGCGTCGAGGGCAAATGCCCAGTGGAGATTTGATGCGGAAACTGGCATGTGCCGTGGCTGCGGCATGCTCGCTGGCGCTGAGCGCCAGCGCATCCGCCGCGCAGTTCTACCTCTTCCCCGTCAAGGAGATCGAGGGCGTGTCGCAGGAGGCGCGCGACAAGTACAAGCTGCTCGACAAGCAGCTCATGGCGCGACTGTTCGACGACGAAGCCGGGAAGCAGGCGCAGCGCCAGCTCATCGGCCAGTTCGTCGAGCGCCTTAATGCGGCCTACCCGGAATCCGTGGTGCACCCGCGCCAGGTGGCCGACGTCAAGGTGCCAGGCGCACACAGGTTCGTCAACGACGACAACCTGCAGTGCAAGGCATCCCCTTCCGTTGCCGTGGCCGACACCTACGCGGTCATGCTGGGTATCACGCGCGCCTCGGTCTACGAGGTGCCCAAGGGCGAGAATATCGATGTGCTGATTCCGGTTACGCTGAACATCCAGTTCGTGCGTCCGAGCCTGGGCAAGGTGGTCTACACGATCAGCGAAACGGTGTACTCGCCGTTTCGGCTGGGCCGCAAGGAATATGAGTCCGGCGCCGCGAACGGCGTGATTCGCGACACCCTGATCCGCAACCTCGGCGAGCAGGCCGCGAGCCTGGTCGCTACCGCACGCCAAGCCTTCGACCCGAAGGATGTAAGCATCGGCATCGTGGGGCGCGACGGCGACTTCTTCGTCACCGACCGCGGCGCCGAGGCAGGCTTCGTCAAGGGCGAGCAGGTCGAAGCGCGGGATGCAGTCGGCAAGGAGTCGATTTTCGATGTCCTGTACGCGGATACGGGCTACGCGGTCATCAAGGTGGCCGCAGGATCGGCATCCGTTGGCAGCAGCCTGAAGTTCATCTTCGAGGGCAGCGCGGACGCCAGCGCCAAGCCGCGCATCATGCCTGTCGTGGCGCAGGACAGCGCCGATCCGTGGCCGAACGCGGTCGCCGGCCTGTTCGAGAAGGATATCGGGTTCAAGGCTACGTTCCAGCTCGCGCCGGTGGACGTCAATTTCACCCAGACCAGGGAACTGCTGACGCGCTCGGCCAACTGCGTGACCTGGCAGAAGATCGCCGGCATGGCGGAGTCGTCGCGCGCGGCCAAGGATGCGCCGGACTACTTCCTGCGCTTTACCCCATCCGTTACCCAGTCTGTCACCCTTACCGGTGCGGGCGGAACCAAGTCCGAAGAGCAGTTCCATACCTTGGTAACGGCGCAGGTCGTCGACCGCCACGGCCGGGTGATCTACTCGGGATTGGGCGAGGACAACTACACCATCAAGCGTATCGGCGGCGAAGGCCTTGGGCTGGCGCAGGCCAAGGAAGTATCGATCAAGAACGCGACCGCCAAGCTGGCGCAGAACTTCGTGGCGAACGTGCGCTTCGCCCCGCGCGACTACACGGTCCAGCGCGTCGACAAGGACAAGGTCTGGGTCAGTGGACTGGCGGGAATGCCGGTAGGTGACAAGGTAGCGTTCGACATCCTGCACCCGCTCGAAGCCAAGGTGGGCGGCAAGAGCGCGCTGCTCGACCTGGAAGCCGGCAGCGGCTCCGGCGGCGCGGTGGCCGAGGGCGACCTGGTCGGCTTCCCGTACGCCGCGGTGAACCCGGCGCTGCCCAAGCCGCGCGGCGGCGACCTGCTGCGCCTGTACACGGACGTGCCGCCGAACGCGACCCGTGTGATCGACTGCGACGAGGCGACATACATCGGCCAGAACAACGTGGCCGACGGGTCCTACTTCGTGCCCCTGTCGCGCCACGCGCTTTATCAGTCGAAGAAGTTCGCCTCCTACGTGGGTGACCCGGCGTTCTATGACCAGGCCAATGCCCTGCTCCGCCTCGGCTTGTTCGAAGCAAAGGTCGAGCGCCCGGCGATCGAGGTGTGCAGCCAGCCGGGTTACCTAGTCAAGGAAGAAGCTTCGAACTGCGACGATCCTGCCAGCTGCAAGGCCACGGTGATGATGGGCGTGCAGGCGCGCCTTAAAAAGGGCGCCGAGGTACAGAAGATTTTCAGCACGGGACTGCGCACTGAATTCAGCGGTTTCCCGTCGCAGAGCAAGAATCCCTTCTACAGCTACAGAGGGCTGGCAAACGGACTGTCGATGCAGGCAGACCTGATCAATAAAATCAACACCAACTAGGAATTTCCATGAAAATTATTCGTAAAGCTGTCGTCGTCGCCGCGTGCCTGATGGCTGCAGGCGCTGCAAATGCACAGTTGGGCGGCCTCGGCTCGATGCTCAGCGGCGGCAAGCCGAGCGCCAGCGGCGGCGACATCAGCGCAGACGTGAATACGTTCGTGTCGAAGAGCGCCGCGCTGAGCGAGCTGACCACTCGCTCGGTCTCGGCGATCACCGCCGCGTTCCAGAGCGACCAGGAGATCGAAAGCCAGCGCTCGAAGCTGGCCGACATCAACAAGATTACCGACCCGGCCGAGAAGGCCGCCAAGTATGCCGAGCTGTACAAGTCGACCCAGGCCGCCGGCCAGGCCCTGCTGGACTCGGGCGAGATGGAAAAGCGCATCGGTACCCTGAGCGCCGACAAGAAGAAGCAGATCGGTAACGCGCTGGTGAACTTCGGCATTGGCAGTCTGCAGGCGGTCGACCTGACCAGGACCGGTCAGTCGCTGGTGGCCAAGGCTGGCGCCAATCCAATGGACCTGCCGAAGATCGTGCCGGTGAAGAACTCGTTGCCGCTGCTGGGGAAGGTCGCGAGCGACTCCGGCTCGTTCATCGTGGGCGTAGCCAAGCTGGCCAAGGGTGCCGACATCTCGGTGCCGAAGGTGACCGCAAGCTCGACCCCGGTTAAATCCGATTTCTAAGGCGTTGCCAGTGGGCGGCCGGCCGGCAGGCCGGTTTCCCTCACCGCTACCGTAAAAGCAGATATGGCGAGGACCTGAGGCTGGCGCCTTGCTACCCGCTTGTTTCCGGCTTGCTCTCCAACCAGCCGGAGCTGCATGGTCCGATCTAGCCGATCACGTGTTTCGCCCCAGGCCGGGTCATGCTGAAGACTATAATTGCCAACATGAAAAGAACCTTCGCCTTGGCTCTATGCGGTACGCTGACGCTGCCACTGCACGCTCAACCTGTCGTGCAAGCGGCGACTGCCCTGCTCCAGCCGCAGATTAGCCGGGACGCCGATGGCTATACTGCCTGCGGCATTCGCGCAATTGTCCTCGACGTCCAACCCAAGGTTGTCGACGCTTACGACTTCTCGTTGTACCTGCGCCGAGAAATACCTGCCGGGACAGTCAAGGCTGGGAAACATCAAACGCCATTCGCCAAGTTTTCGAAAGGGCAAACTGACCAGAAAGTCGTGTTGCCTGGCCCAGAAAAATTCTGGATAGCCAAAGAGTTGGATGCCAAGGCGCTTATTCCATTCAAATCGTTCGCCGGCGACTCGCCAGGCTACATCCTGGGCCTGGCTGACTTAGCCGGGACACACGCGGCGATCGCCAGCATGATGGCCGGTGAGCGAATGCAGTTCGCTGTGCGATACAAGAATCAGCCTTACGATACCGTTGTGAGTTTTGCCGCACAGCTTTCCAGCACCGAGCTTACGCCTCTTGCCGCGTGCATTGACGGTCTCGTTGCTCGAATGCAGTCCGACGCAATAAAGTCAGGCGGATGACGTTCATCCGAACAAATTAGCGTATCTCGATCAAAATGATCGCCGTCGCCATGTTGCTCCCAAAAACCGGTCGATGACCTGCTCTCCGGTAGCGCCAGGCAGGCCTGCGTGGCCGCCGCCGGCCTGATCCTTGTACCAGTCCTGGCATTTGCTTCGCAGGCGGCTGGCGCGCGCTTCCCGCAGGCGGAGGTCGACAAAATACACAGGGAGGCGGCGGCCAAGCCGCGCAGCGAGCAACTGCGCGTTGTCGGCCTCGCCCAGAAGTCTGGCCTGGCGCCACTGCCCCAGGCAGAACTCGATAGCCTGGTTGGGCGCAGAACAAGACGTATCCGAAGACGTCGCCCGACGGGATCCGGATGGACCGCTCGGTCGCCGGGCCCATGATGCTCACCTACTATAAAACCGTGGTCGGCCGCAGCGCCGATGAGTTCGAAGTGAACCCGGCGAATTTCGCTGCATACCGGCCCAGCTTCATCAAGGACGCGTGTTCCAACGCCGGGGTGCGCAACTTGCTCAACAGCGGCATCGCGGTGCGTAACCTTACACGCGACATGCACGGAGTCCTGATCTACGAGCTTACGGTGCGCTCGGCGGATTGCGCACGCTGACCCGGGCCCGACTTGGCCGCGAACCATACGCGGTACCGCGAAGACCGCACTTGTACACTGCCTTGCGCGAGGGTCTGAGTACGGCCAACAGCAGACCTTTAGTACGCGCAACGCGTAAGGCCAGCAATTAGAGGGCACTATGATGTCGGTGAAGCACGCGCTTGTTGCCTGGTCAATGCTTATGTAAGATCTGGACAATGCGAGGGAGGATCTCGAAAGCCTCCTAACGCAGATGCAAAATGATGCTGAGTTTGACTAACAATGGCCTCGATAAGAGCAGGCGGTGTTGAATCATGCAAACTTGAGAGATGGAAGTAAGATCACGTAGCTTGCACAGCTTGCCTAATCGCAGCCTACATAAGGATATGTCGTTTCTGCTCGCACACACGGGCCGTTAGTCAAATAGAATCAGGCAAAGTCGCCGCGATCCTGGCTCCCCCATGGCTGAGCCAGTGTCCCCCGGCGTGCCCGTGGCAGCACTAAGGATGATCGACCTCACGTCAGGCGTCTTCCGGCAGCTGCGTGAAGTCAATTTCCCAACAATGCCGAACGACTATTTGCATGCCCTTCTTATTTCTTCCTTGATGAATCTATAGGCCGAGCGAATCGCGCGGCCCACTGCGACATAGGGCTGGAAGAAAAGCTTGGTATCGGCTACAGCGACACGTTTGAGGTGGTTGAATAAATCGTTCATATGCTTCCTTTGGCTGGTTTATGGTTGCTACTAGAAAACACCATATCAGCGGTCCCTTGTCGCGCAAGTCAACCTTTGGCACGGAGAACAGAGATAGCCGCTGCCTCGAGCGCCGCCAAGTTGGAGCCAGACACCGGAGGAATCCACTCAACACTATGGCGCCGGCTGTAGTGCTCCCATAGGAGCTGAATCTTTCTGGGATCGTCATAAACCTGAATTGCCATTAGCTCAGCGCCGAGGCATGCGCACTGCGCTAGCCGGTCATCAGCGATCGGCCGCAATTGATCGGCCGTAATCGTAGCCAGACACTGCTCAATCATTTCCTTGGCGCGCCCCGGCCCGTCCAGTGTCGTTTCGCGACCGAAACCACCATAGTATGCACCGGTAATAGATTCACGCGAATGTCCTAGATTTTCACTAACCTGCAGCTTGATCAGGTCGCGATCCACGCGCGGCATTTGCCCTGGCGTTCCTCCCAACGTCGGCGGAATAAGGCCTTTCAGCAGGGCCGCGTTCTCTGCAAATTGCGCACGAAGACCATGGCCAGTCACTTCCGCCATCACTTTATTGATGCCGATTTTTTCCATCAAATAATTGTAGCGACGCTTCGAATATTTCAACGAACCGGCACTGCCATCTGCTTTCGTTGGCCAGCCTAAATATTCCTTTCTACCGATCTTTGACTTGATCAGGTCCAATACCGCACGCTGGACCGGCGTGTCGATTTCGATGTCGCGTGGACGGCCGCCTTTGGTCGCATACGCGGCAAATTTGTCTCCCTTATCGTTTTTCCACGGTTGCAGTTGCAGCACTTCCATCCGGCGAAGACCAAACGCCACTTGGGCCATGATCATCAAGCCGAAGCGCCAGTCTAATGCCGCTGCCTCAGCAGCCTTGGCACCAACGTCGATCCCCACTTCTGCCCAGCTTTTGCTTTTCTCTGCAACAGTTTTCACGCGAAGTTCGCCTTTCGGTACGAGTGGCAAATAGTGATAAACATCCTTAACCAGTCCCTTTTTCCCTATCCAACCGCAAAAAGTACGCAGGTGCGACAGGTAACCCTGGATTGTTTTAGGCGATCGGTTAAGCCTGTACCACTCGCCGCAGAGGGCCTTGATATGTTTCTCGTTAATATTTTTAGGGTCTTCTAATCGATACCCCAACTTCACCAAAAGACGAAAGATGGCGCGCAAAGCTTCGCCCGCTGCTTGAACGGTACGTTCACTCGCCACCTTCCCATTTACCCGCGTGTGTGCGTTTGCGGCCAGGATCATGTTCAGTAGTACGATAATTTCCATATTTATTACTCCATCTTCTAGTTCATCGACGCCCTATTGCGTCACGCTCCACGTCCTAGAAAATGGAGTGGAGCAAACCGGATTTGTGCCAGGGGTGAAGGGCCCTAACGTAAGAAGAATGATTTCGCGTTGCCGCCTTCATCGGCTTTCGACAACGCGCCGGCGCCTTTCGGCTACCGATCGCCTGACTTGACGCTGCCAGGACCCGAACATTGACGCAGTTTCTTGCGTAGCGCTCCCGCCATCTCGGCGAGTTCTGGGCGGCGCTAGCACCCGATGTGATTTTTTTTCACGTCCGTAGACGTGCGCAGAGGTCAGCAGTAGCCCGGGCCAGGTGGCCCAGCGCATCCTGTGTCCGGTCGGTGCCGGAGGTCCGCTTTTTTCCCGTAGAGTTATCGAGGCGTGGTACGTCTTGTATGGTCGAAAGCACGCCGGCGACGATCGCGCCAGGCATCGTGTTGGCAATGTACTTTCGGTTCTGTGGGATTGCTGTGTTCAGGAATGTCCGCAAACCCGCATGGTTATCGGGTTTTCTCGACACTCTGTATCCAACCGTGATTCAGAGCGATAGAACAAAAAAACAGCCATTAGGCTGCTCTATCGAAAGACGGCGATGATTGCGCTGCGCCAGCTTGCACTGACGGTTATAGATGGCGCCAGTTTGCACTGACAGCTTCAGATGAGTCCCGCAAAAGCGGTTTTAGAAATCTTTTCACTTCCTTGAGGGAACTGAAAAAGTTGTAGGGTCCAAAAATGCCCCATAGGGACGAACCATTATCCCATCAACCGTTGCTGTGCGTCAACCCCGAACTGACGAGGAAACAGTGTTTTCTGCTCATGGCAGACGGCCGTTCGCTCTGAGATAGCATCGGGATAGCATCGGGATAGCATCGGGATAGCATAGAGAAGTCCCCAAGGGATCATCTAATGGCACCTCATGTCGCTGCTGATCCTGACGACTGGCCCCGACAAACTCACAAGAAGAAAATGCAGTCTTATAGCTGACGCATAGGTTTGATATACCGTGTTCCTAGGATAAATAACCGCTGACAACAGGGCTTGCGCCTCACCGGTCTACGGCCCATGCTACAGCGCTACGGTCAAATTTTATTTTGTGGGCGTCCAGACTTCCGCCCTAGATGTCCGAACTACCTTGTCTAAAAGGCATACCGGATAGAAGGTGGCGGTCTTTCTTTCCTTGACCATGAACTGGCAGAATACCTCTACACTGCCCCTGCCCTCTAGAAATGTCTCTTCCATTCCTCTCCTGGTACCGACTTTGTTCTTATATTTACCGAAAGTCTTTTCAATGACTGGAAGGAACAAGTGACTTAGCAGTTAATAGTCGAATTTGTAATCGGCACGCCTTGCTGTTCCATGAGTTCGTAGATATGCAGGTAGCTCAATGGTTGAGCCAAGTACCAGTAGACAGAAAGGTGCAGGCATCGATGCGAAAATTTGCTGCTTCAATGTTGAGCACAGCGGATATTTAGGGTTCGAGCAGGGCCTGCTGCCCGAGGGCAGGACTTACGAAGTGACAGAACCTACTTTCGTATCTTACTGTATTGGTACATGGAGCTTCATCGCTTTTTGACAAGTAATGTTTAGCGTTGTCACAGCCCTATTACCCTATCTGGCCTACTAAGTCACGTTACCTAGTGTTTAAGCTCCGGGCTTTGCGTTAGATCGCCCTCTTCACTTATTCCGATGTGGAGCCTAACTGCCCTCAAGACAACATCATCTATCAGCCCGGCTTTACATAGTCCATAAGCGTAACCGTCTAAAAACGCCGGTTCGATTTCGGAGCCACAACTGTCAATGAGTTCACCTAAAATTGAGAGTGCCGGATGTGCCAGATCCTGATCAATCGACGGCTCTCCAGACGCGGGAGCTCTACTACCTTCGCGGATTTCTTGTGCGAGCTTTACAAGCCAATGCACATCAGAGTCACAGTCACTCATATTCCATTTTGTGTTAATTTGCGATGACGCTTCCGTTAAGCCTGGTATAGAGCTGAAGTGGTCGCAGTGTTCAAAGCGCGTTGCGCGACATATTGCTTGATTCTTCGTTAGTCCGGGAAGAACTCAGCGATGTTCCCCCAAGGCTCTGCTGGGTTGTGTTTTACGTTTAATTCTATGTATGGTTTCTCAAGGAGGTCGGGGTCATACATTGGCGGACGGGTCTGCTTAGCAGGAGGAATGTCCATGTTGCAGGACGTTGGGTTATCGAGCAAAGAGTGATGCGTTCGACACACGAGAGGACGGTCCTCGTAAACGGAACACTTGTCCTCTCGTAGGAAAGGGCAAGGCTGACCGTTAAATTTTGCGCCTTGAGCAAAAACTTCCTTAATAGGTCTATAAGCCAAACGAACCATTTTGCGTCCCGTGACCTCGGCCAAGCGAATTGCTTCATGTTCGTAGATCATTGTGTTCATGCGGCAGCAATCGCTGCAGCCTATTCCACATGCCACGTAGGGTGAAAGTGCATCGGTTACACGAGTTGCAATCGTGATTATTTTCCTGCGCTTAGACTTGAGACTGGCATTTTCCGCCACGATCCTGCTAAGGTCCTGTTGTAAAAGCTTCGGGGCCATCCAAGCATGTGCTTCAACGAGAGTCCGTAGCTTGCTCTGCACTATGTCCGATTCCATGTGGTGCTGTTCTTGAATTCGAGCTTCCAGCATCTGGGCCATCTCTTCGGCACGCTGTAAAGACTGTTCACTCCCTTGCTTTAGCAAGGCTTCGATTTCGTGTTCAAAGAAATTCAACGTCTCTATGTCTAACATGTGAAGGCTCCTGCTGAACATGTGGCTACTGCATCCCGTGCATGCCACATGCCGATTCTACGTTTTTCGTAGAGAAATATCCACCAAAACCTACGATTATCGTAGGATGCCTGTACGCAATCCATCATCGAACTCCATCATCGGCCTCCGTTTGCGTCAGGCCCGGCAACGCCGCAAATGGGCCCAGGACGAGCTTGGTGTTATGGCTGGCCTGGAAGAATCTTCCAGTAGCGCAAGGATTAGCCGCTACGAGAGTGGAATCCACGAACCTCCTTTTCAGTTCGTCGAGAGCCTCGCCAGAGTTATGGATATATCGCCTGCGTACTTCTACTGCCCCGACGACCGACTGGCAGAGCTAATCCTCATCTATTCCGCCTTGCCTGAAGCAGAACGCCAGACACTGCTTCACTCGATTAAGAACTTATTCGGTCGAGACTTTCTTTAACTATCGCTCAACAGGCCTCTGAGCGCCCCCAATTTCTCAACATGTGCAACGCGACCAAGCGGACGCCGGCATTCCGCCGCTAGAAGCCTGTCCGGGAATTTCCCGATCGTAACAATAGGCACGTTGTTGCCTCAGGCATGATTGTCGCGCCTCGCTATCGCCCCGCCGAGCCATGTGGCATCAGCGCAAGTCATAATTGAAACTAACGAACGGTAAAGACAAATAAGAACATTCCTCCAGACACGCCCCGGGCTACTCAAACTATGCCATTCGCCTGGTCGTCCCCCAAGCGGTGCTAAGAGAGTAAAGGGAACAAAAAGAACAAAGAGAATCCAAAGAATCCCCCCGGCACCTGGCCGGAGCCAGCGGCAGTCGCATCCCCTTGGGTTCGGATAACTTGTCTGTCTGTTAGTTTCAGTTATGGTATCCTTGACATACTCCACACCGGAAAACCCTGACCGTTCGCGCCTTCAGCGCCAGCCGCCCGGCGGCCGCGGCGAACGCACATAACGAGGTGCCTTTGCCTGACCTGAAAACGTGGGACGACGATCCCCTTGCCGCCTTCTCGGCCTTCGTCACGACGCCAGCTTTCGCCAGCACCAGCCGGCGACTTGGCGAGACCGAGCCCGAGGCGATCTCCACGAAGTCGGCTGAGGTCTACATTTTCATGTTCCGCAAGTTCGCGACCTGGCTGGCTGGCCAGAACCGCCGCTTCTCGCAGGTCGAGGAGCGCGACCTAGTGCGCTTCATCAGCCAACTGCGCCGGCGCGGCGAACAGAACAGCGGAATCACGGAACGGTATCTGCGCCTGCTCGAGCGCTGCTACAGCCACCTGCAGATCGCACCGAACCCGGCGACGTCGGCCACCAAGCTCGCAGTCGACAACCACTACCTTGCGCAAAACGTCGGCACCGAAGCACTGGACCCGGCACAGGTAGACGCATTCGTAGCCGCCCTGCCCTCCCGCGAGCCGCCAGGCGCGAACCGGGCCGGGCGGCTGCCCAAAGCGTGGAAGCGCCGGCGCGATCACGCCGTACAGGCAACGCTACTGTTCGGGGGCTTGAAGGTGGCCGAGGCGATCGGGCTGCACCTGGGCGAGGTCGAGAATTCGTTAAGCCCGCTGCCCATTCGGCTCAAAATCAATCCGGAAGACAAGCACGCCACGAGCTACGAGCACGAAACCATCGTCCACGGCTATGGCGCCGACGCGCTGCGCTACTGGCTCATCGAACGGCTGGCCGAAGATGGCAAGGGACAGCGCCTGATCAAAGGGGACCTGGTCTTCCCCGGAGACAAAGATGGCAAGCCGATGTCGAAGGTGACTCTCTGGCGCCAAGTGAAGGAGACATTCGCCCGGGCCGGCATCGACGTCAACAGGAGCGGCGGCCGTACCTTGCGAAACACGTTCGCCGCACAACAATTGAAGGAGCACGGCCGCACGAAAAACGACGTCAAGGGGTATCTCGGCCTGGCCCTGGAACGATCTGCCGACATTTACGAAACCGCCAAGCCAAGAAAGAAGAAGTCCGATGAAGCTCTCTGAAATCACGAGCATCCTGGCCGCGGCCGGACTGCCGGCGCTCTCGCGCGACCAGCTGCTCGAGCTGGCCAGCTCCGGTGGTGGCAAACCGTTCGAAGCGGCCCTCCTCGCCTTCCACGCCGGCGATCGCCAGCAGCGCGACGAGCTGGAGGCAACCGTGCGCGTGCTCGACACGAAGACCCGGTCCACACTGCAGCGCGTCGGCGGCCACCTGCCGGTCGACCAGCTCGTCACGCTTGCGTGCAAAGAGCAGCGCCGGTTTTTTGACGCCATTGACGCGATTGCCATGCGCACGCCACGCGCCGCGGCCGCGCGGAGCTATCTGGCGGAACTTGGCGCAGCAGCCGCGGTAGCCGACAGCACGCCGACACCAGCGGATCCCCCGTACTACAGCTTTAAGATATTTTCGTCGGCAGCGGCGCTGTGCATCGCAGAGGCCACGACCAGGGCGGAGCGCAAGCACACGATCAACATTGAAGGCGCCGTAGCGCTTGCCGGCGGCGGCGCCCGCAAGACGTTCGACTGGTCAAACAAAATCGTGCTCCAGCTCACCGTGCAGGAAGCCTACCAGGTGCTGGCTCTGCTGGAGAACAAGATCCGGTCGCTGCGCTTCGATGGCCACGGCCGCGAGCACGACAAGTCGCTCCAGATCGAGTTTCAGGATTCTCACTATTATTTCAGACTTATCCAGCGCGGTCGGGTCGCGGTCGCGGTACCGGTACGAGCTGTCGATGCGATCCCGTTTCAATCTCTCCTTTATAAACAATTGCTGCGCAATGAGCCACATCTGGATGTGTCAGCGGTACAGGCCATGACTGAACGCATGGCTGCCATGATGTCTGTGTGACGTTGGCACTTCCGCGGCGCGCGATCGCTACTGGCTCTCCTTGGATGCTCGGTGTACGCGAGCGGCGACGAACACGCCGAAGCTGCTACGTACGGCCGGGGCAGATAGATTTTCGCGCAGTTCCTTGACCTCGATTCCTATCTTACGGGCGAGCGGCTTCGCGGTCGGCGACCTGCAAAAATCGGACAGCGCTTCTGCCTGTGCGGAAGAATCGA
This sequence comes from Massilia haematophila, assembly GCF_042647645.1. Classification (NCBI taxonomy): domain Bacteria; kingdom Pseudomonadati; phylum Pseudomonadota; class Betaproteobacteria; order Burkholderiales; family Oxalobacteraceae; genus Massilia; species Massilia haematophila. The sequence continues at coordinate 20,712 of NZ_JBHRVV010000002.1, forward strand.
GTTTGTCAAATGCCTCCCACCCAAGCTCGGCGAGCTGCTGGTTGCGCTGCGCAGCTTCGGCGTCTGTCTTTGCCTTGCGCCGTTCGGCGCCGCTCGAGGCGTCGTCCTTGGCCGCCTTTTCGCCGGCAAGGCGGGCGTGGATCTGCTTATCCAAGGTTCCCAGGCGGTAGCCTTCCCGGAGTGCCTTCATGAGGTAACCACCTGCGCTCAGCTTGACCTTGCCGCGCTCGATGTTGTGTCGGGTGTACTCGATCGCCTGCTGGATACGCTCGTCAGTAAAGACGTCGCGATTGGACATGATCTCGTTAAAATCAGTTTGGTTCAGAGCGAATTCGGTATTGAGCGTTTCATACAGGGAGCGCAGGACGATTAGCTCGATTTTTTGTTCATTTGCTGCCCCATCCTTCAGCCGGGTAAGCGCGAACCGGACTTGGCCAACGCGCTTGGAACCCGGCACGTTCATGGTCACGATCTCGACGTTGAGCTGGGCAACTTCCTTGATCTCCTTTGTCGCCGGTACCAGCACCTTGTTACGGAAATGTTTCCATAAGTCGTAGGTTTTAGTTTCGCACTGCATCCAGGCGCGGAGGGTCTGGAGGTCCAGCCATGGCGTGGTGCCCTCGTCGATGTATTCCTGTAGGCGGTCGAATAGGATCTTCGAATGTACCGAGTTAAACACGTAGCGCAGGCTGAGGAAGTGGAAGGTGGTCGGGTTCTTGATGGCGACCTGAAGGCGCTCGGACAATTCAAACCTAAATTCGCCACCGCGTACGAAGGCCGGTCCTAGCAAAGGGACGGCGCCATAAAAATCATTGGCAGCATTGTCAGGGTCTATCTCGTTGAGCTCGATAGCTGCCTTTTGGGCTTCACGGATGATTTTCGCCAAGTGGCGCTGGTTGCGACTCGTGGTGCCGAGCAACCACCGGAACAGCCCAAGGTCGACCCTGTATTCCTTGTGGAGTTCGGTATCCTCGGCTGCCAGAAAATAGGCGACATCGATCATGCGCCGCCCAGCTAGGCTGAGGTCGACGATCTTGACGAGTGCATTGTTGCGGCGAAAGCCGAGGTCTAGAGGCGCATCATCCACGCCTCTGTCGGTCGGCGAATAGTCGGCGAATAACGCGAGGGCCATTTGTCGTGACATGCTGCTCATCCTTATAGTTCCACAGCAGCATGACAGTCCAAGGTGAACCTGTCAAAACAATTACGGTGACCTTGCTGTTGGCTTGATACAGTTCCGGTAATCGTCGGCGACGTCTGCTGCACACGATACGTGCGCCCGAGCGGTGGTACAAAAAGCGTGACCTTAGATTGGCAGCGCTCTGACATGCTGTCGGGTCATACCGCTAGTTTGCTAGCTCTAGCAAGCACTAGGTTTGTAGGTTTTTCTTATAAACATACCTACTAACAGGGGAGAGTTCGTCTTATAAAAATCAAGTACTTAGCTCGGCAAGGTCACAAAAGAATGACACATGGTCGACAAGAGTGTTCAGCATGGTCGCCATTTCGCGTCAAAGGACACAAAATTTGTGTTCGCCAAAGAAACGTATCTACACAAGGTCACAGAAAATGTAACAAGGTCGAAGTCTTTGTGCGTTTTTCGGGCGCAGCGGCCCACCATGCGCCGTTGCGCTTGGCGGGTTCAGGCAAGGTCACCAGGATTGTTCACACTTCTCATCGAATCGAGATCGATGCAGTTGTGCGCGGTAACGCCTCTGTTGAGCACTGCGCTAATCCTTGACGGAGGACGCCTGATGTCGTTCTAGCCGTACCGAAAACGGGGATGGGATCCGGTTTCCTTGAGGTCCGGTCCATTTGAGCGAAGTTATGTTGGGTTGGTGACCGTCTCGGTGGGAGTGGCTGCACATAAGTTGTGACCTTTTGTTGGCAACTAGGCCAGCTGCTGCCTATTATCCACCTGGGAGCTGGTGTGTTGCTGCGTGCATCTGCAGTTAGTAGGTTCTTTTTAAAAGACAAACCTACTAACAGGAAGGTGGACTTCTATATAAAATCAAGGACTTAGGACGGCAAGGTCACAAATGACGTTCAAATGGTCGACGTAAGTGTGCAGCAAGGTCGCTTTGTGGAAGCATGTGGACACCGGAATTGTGCGGTATGCCGATCTTGGCGAAGGCAAGGTCACAGAAAATGTGAAAAGGTCGATGAGATTGTGTGTTTTCCGTGCAAAGCGAGCAGTTATGCGGGCTCGCAGCCGCCGAGAGGCCTCAAAGGTCACCACCATTGTTCTTGCCTTGCTCACTGAATCTGATGCCTCCTAGTGCGCCTGGCCCGCGCTCCGCCCCTGCAAGGTCACTTTTCTTGTGCAGGTTCACACCTGATGTGTGGTGTTCCATACGCAGTCGATGGCGCTGGCAAGAATGTAAATCGCGCTTTCAGCCGTGTCTTGTGCTCGTTTTGATGGTCGTAGGCATCCGTTTAGGGCAACGTCACTGTTATTGTGCTGGTAGCACCGTCTTTTGATGGCGCAAGGTCACCATAATTGTGTGCTGAAGGCCCCAGCATGGCTTCGACGCCTTCGGCCGCCTCTACTTTTACAATACATGGTCATCGCATGAATGCGTGAAGCTACGTGGGGGCGCTCTGGCGGCAGCTGAACCCCGAATTTCGGGTAGATGTCAAGGCGTCTGGCCACCTATCTACGTCAGGTCATGCTGTTTAGTCGGAATAGGGGTGCTAAACGCTCCCCTCCGCACAATCTCTGTGACCTTGACTGGTTCTTCGAAACAAAACCGCACAATTCCTGTGACCTTTACGGATCGGACGCAAACGGGTCATGATGGTCGGGTCAGACGTCGTGATACATTACCAGATTGTAGGCTTAAGCTTTTCTGGACTGACGATCTTGTACTCGTGCGGCCTCGAGGTTTCCCTGACTCTTCGTAGATGACTCGTCGTATTCTCCTCACTCATCTCCGTGGTCAGATGGGACAGATTTTAGTGAAACCAGTGTATTCATCCGTACAGCGCCGGAATGCATTGAGTTGCATCAGGCGCTGGATGTACAGATCGAGTCATGCGTAGATTGATTCGACCTGCGGCGGCTTGATTTGCGGGGCATATGGGTAGTGCCCACGGTCGCAGTCGAACGCGACCGTGGCCTGCGGCCGACGCAGCGCCCAAGTCGTCTTATCGTCCGACTTCGCAAAAAATGCCACTTGACTGTCAGCTTGCGCGTTTGCTACAGCGCGCGGTTGTGGTGCTTGCGGTTCGCCAATGTGTAAGCGCTCCGCGCGCATCAGTTCCGCGCCTGCCCTTCTCGACCGTATGGCGATTCCGCCTCGCATTACCCCAATCTGCTCTTCTGTGCCTGCGGCACAAGCACGCGCTCTGGCGCGCAACGTGAGCACCAATCGGTGCTGCAATGACGTTGACTGCGTTGTTGCCCATTTATTGTCGCGCATATAGGCTCTGGCAGATGATGTGAACCAAACAATCAGATCGACAAAGTTATGCAATGGTATAGCGTACGCGACGCAGCCCTTCCCAGGTATGCGGCAAATGACGGGTAAGAAATAAAATAGCGCGAACGAAAAGGTCGCGCTACAAGGAGCTTGTCCCAATTGAAGAGCCGACCGCTGATGTAGCGTCTGCTCTCCAGCGTGGCTTCAGCTTTTCGCGCCAAATTTCTCGCGCAGCGAAGCTACAAAGGCGTCACGCATCGATGCATCACCGATGTTGACCTCAAGCGTCACCTTACCGTTTGGCCACTCCTTCAGTGTGCCCTCGTACTTGTTGCCGACGAAGATCGGATAGGGCCGCGACGTCTCTTTGCGCTTGCGAAGTTTCGGCTCAACGATCTGCTTGCGGGCTTCGTTGATCTGGTCACGACCGAGTTTTCCTTCGAGTACCTGGGCTGCCATCGCCACCGTTCTTTCCGTTCCCGCGACTTCCTCGAACAAGGCCAGTTCATACAAGGTGCCAAGTGCAAATTTAGCAGGGGCGGACTCGACTAGCGTCAGGGCGGCAGGCGACAGCCTCAGCGCAGACAGTGTTTTGTTAACGTTCGGCAGCGACATGCCGACGGCCTCCGACAACGACGTTTCATTCTCGTAGATGCCCTGGTCCAACAGCTTCTTCCAGGCCAGCGCATTATCGTAGGCAGTTTGCTCTTGGCGCTCGGCATTTTCACGGTAGCTGGCCTCGTACAGCTCGCGGTCCGACATATTCGGCTTGACGATCAGGTCGATCGTGGCTTTGTCTATCGACGCGGCGTGAATGTGCAGCAGGCCTAAGCGCCGGTAGTGGCCGGCCGCGAGCACGTACCGGCCGTTCCTGACGGTGGCGGTACCTGGTGTGTCCTGGCCATTCTTGGCGAGGCTTGCGGCCATTTCGAGCACCCGCTCGGGCTTGTAGGTCTGGCGCGCATTGTACGGATTTGGGTCCACCTGACTTAAGAGGACAGTCTCGAACCGGCCGCGCCGATTGTCGTCATCGCTCCCCGCCGGCTTGACGGTACCGTAAGGCGCAGCTACCACGTCGCGTTCCCGCTGCGCCTCAGCAGGGCGATCGGGAGCCGAGGTCGGTTCACCCTGCGCCGCTCCCACCGGTAATGCGCTAGTGCCGGTAGGGACCGCGAGAGGGTGTGTGCCGCGTGCTGCCTCACTAGCCTGGCGCATGCGTTCGGCGAGGTCGATTGACTGATTTGCTCCGGTGGCGGCCTTTTGCATCAGTGCTGCCTTGTTCAGTTTCATATTCATTTCTTATTTCCTCGATGTTTCGGCATCTTGACTCCAAGCATGTCGAGCACTTCCTTTCCCAAGGCGTTGAATTCAGCCACTGCCGGGCTCTTGCCAAGCGAATGCACCGTGGTGCCGAACACCTGCGACTCGGGATAAACGTTGCGCAACGCAATGCGGGTCTGGAAAATTGGCAACTGTGCTTGTTTGCGCAAAGCTGCTTCGCAGCTCTCAAACACGTTCCCGCGGCGCACCTGCGACAGCAGATAGCCCGCATGCAGTTCGCCAGAAATCCCGCGATCCCGGCGGGTGGTTCGCGCACGCAGGACCATTTCTTCCATCTGCTTTGATGCCCATACGTTGTCCATCAAGGGAATTACCGGGATGATTGCCAGGTCCGCCGCCATTAGTGCTGCCCAGGGTACCGGCGACTCCACCGCTGGTGGGCAGTCAATGATGATGAACTGATAGTTTTTTGCAGCCGAGACAAGCTTGTCCAGGAAGGCCTCGCGCAGCGGCGCAAGGGACAGTACGGTGGCGGGGAACGGCGTCACGGGATCTGCCTGCAGTGACCACAGCGAAGCCGTGTTCTGCGGGTCCATGTCGGCTACGAATACCGAAAAGCCGGCCTTCTGGAGGGTGCCCGACAGTTGCATCGAGGTCGCGGTTTTACAGCATCCGCCCTTCTGATTCACGACGCAAATAATGATCGGACTTGTAGTTTGCTCGGTAATGGACATTGGGAGAGCGTATTTTTACGCATTATGATAATAAGGAGAATTATAGTCGAAACGGGAACAGATATGCTTCAACATCAAGGTTTTTAAACAGCGATCTTACATTGCGGCCGTTCTGCTTTCACGCGTGAAAGCGCATTATCCGATCTGCAGAGGGCCGGTCGTCGCAATCGCGAAGTGTCGAAGCTAGCTTTCAGGAACAACAAATGCCAGCCTATGTAGTCGGAGGCAAGAATACCTCACCTGCACGTTAATACACTCGCCTCGACAGTGCGCAGCGCTCTTGCCTTGGCGCCCTAGTGCTCTGCGCTGCTGCTAATGGACGGACGTACACTGGTCGGTTCGCGAATCGAGCGCGGCATGCTGATCTCACCTGCTTTCACGCGTGAAAGCAGGACAGGAACAGTCCCGCGAGCGCAGAAGAGCTTTAGTGTCCAGGCTATGCGCCGTCCTAAGCGCCTTTTGGCGTCCAAAATTGATTCACTCGGTCAACAACCTGCGAAGAGCCTCGACTTCATGCTAAGTTATAGCCGATCTACAGCGTGTGGCCACGCCGCAATCGCAGTTCCCCGAGGCGCCGACTTAGGGCTACGCCCACTGCAGACGCTTATCCAAGGTGCTGAGCTCCAATTAAGTTGGCCGCTACCATGCCAAATTAGGCCTCTAAACATCCCTGCCCTACAGCGCAGGCTGCGTTAACAACCGCAGCGGCCCATTGCGCGGATACACCGGTGGCGGAATAGCCTGAGTTGTTCTAGCTTGAAGAAGATTTCGGCCCGATGCCATCAGCCAGGCCAAATGACAGGCATACCGCGCAAGGACCGATCCGTAGTGCTCCACCTCGACGGGCAGATGCGGTTGCGGTCACTCCTCAAAACAAGAACGGCGGAGCAGCGGGCCATGTGCTTTTGAATGCAAGTGTGACGCTATCGCCACCCCGGTAACGGTCGGAGAAATCAGACCGCCCATTTTTGGGCCAACTCACAGTCGCAGCGGTATGCGATGATCGTCGGGCACATGCTGTTCATGCGCTTCACGACGACCACGGAAAGCGAACGTAGAGCTAATACGACTGCCTCCGGAGCATGAGACGAAATATGGTTCGCGCCGTTGCTTCAATCCCAACGTGCTTTCTGGAGAAGAGCACTACACCTGGCGTTGTCATCGTCCGACTCGGCGAAAGGTGAGACCACTCTCAGCAGCGCACTTTCACGCGTGAAAGTGCCCAGTCGAAGGACACGAAACGCGCACATTGCCCCGACTATAAACCATCCTGTGAGCTCAGCCGAACGCACAAAAATGCCTCACCGAGTACAGAAGAGCGGCAGGATGCAATCCTATGCGCCACAAAAAATCGAGAGAGACAACGTTACTAATGGCGCCAGGAGGTTATGCGAGAGGTGGCGGTAACGCACCAGTCTCCGCGCCTCAGCGATACGAATAAAGTCACGCCTAGGAGTTAGCGCGGGACCACGGCCCCTCATGAACACACCATCCAGCTAGGCCGAGAGAAGCGACACGGGCCCGCGCCGTTTGGCAGCCAGTGCGCTGTCAATAAGGAACCGATACCATGTGCGCTCGAGGCCGAGACATTCACGCCTCAAGGTTAGCCCTTGCTCTCGGCGATCCAATGCTTTCACACGAGAAAGCTGAGTCTAGACGACGAACCTTAAAAACATCGGCGATACAAGTTCGCCTATACGTTGACGTCGACTGCGAAACATATTGCATTCTCATAAATTGAACAACAGTGATCTCCTCGGCAGCAATGCGGTCCATGGGTTTTCACGTGTGAAAGTGCTACACCGTGCAAGGTTCAGTTGAGCCCGTATTAGCTAAGCGTGGTATCGCTGGAATTTGCAGACCGGGTTGCTAGGGTCACAGTGCATCTGCGGCGCCATCGAAAGTGATGTATCTGCTTTGCACTCTGCGCCGCGTATTTCCCGTCGTAATGTCCCCTCTCAGAATCGCTTGAATCAAGCAAACTCAGCAGCCGTTTTGTTTGATTTCGACAATCGTTCGGGCAACCGTACGCGTAACTGATACGTCCAGAAGCCTATAGAACCTCAAAATGCTTGCGTCGCAGTCCGCGACGACGGATTTTCACTCAGATTGTTTGCAGTCTCGCGGACTCGCCGTGTTGCATCTGCAGGGCCGTTCGCTCCGAGCCCACCGAACGGGTCGCCCGGCCCCGCAATGCTTTTAACATTGGCCCCCCGACAGGTGCGAGGCTATCGTATACGCCATGCTGGCCGTGAAATCGTGCGTGCTGCAGGTGACCACGACCTGTCCCTTGAGCCGCTTGCTGTCCACCACCGAGCGATGAAGGAACTGTGCGACTGTTAATTAATCAACTCTGTAACTTCTCGGCGGAGATGAAGTGCGTGACAGCTTCGCCAGTGTGAGAAGGTCTCTTGACCCTGTCGCGCAGGGTCGTTCCTGACTCGGGGAGGCGTCTGTGTGTGGCTGGGCATTGCAACTGCTGGAAGGGTATGATGCGGATCGGTAACGTACGGTTGCCAAAGTTCGAAAGTATCAATGAAGCTTAGCCAGAAAATCGCCGCTGCGCTCGCGTTCTGCGTAGTAGCGTTACTCGTCTCCAGTCCGGTCCTCGCGCGGTCCGCCTCCACCACCATTCATACCTTGGCCGTCCAGGCCTCGCAGTCGCCCACTGTACCCACGGGGCCATATGACGAACGCGCCTGGCTTGATCGGTTTTATGCTCCGCGCAAGTATGCGCCAGCCTGGAATCCCTCGACTGCCGCAGCCGCTTTGTGGGTGCTGCGCCAGGCTAGGCTGCAAGGCCTGAACCCGCTCGACTACGGTACGGACTCCCTGCAGCGGCAGCTGCGCTCGGGAGATGCGGATACCGCTCGTTTCGACGTTGAGCTCACGGCGGCCATGCTTCACTACTTGGCCGACCTGCGTGTCGGTCGCGTGCGATCCGAATATCACACCCGCGTACCCGATCCGCGGCTGAGGCAGTATGACCCAGTCGCGCGCCTGCGTGCTGGACTCGCCGCCGGGAAGCTCCAGGCCGCCGTGCAAGCGGCCGAGCCGCAGGTCTGGCAGTACGCGCGGGTCAAGGCGGCGTTGGCACACTACCGCGAGCTGTCTGGGCAGCCGTATCCGACCCTACCGCGACCGGCTGCCAAGGTCGCGCCCGGTGGCGCCTATCCGGACGTGAAGGCGCTGCATGCGCGCCTGGTGCTGCTGGGTGACCTGCGGTCCGATGCGGCGCGTCCGCCTGAGGGTATCTACACCGGGCCGATGGAAGAGGGCGTGCGGCATTTTCAGGCGCGTCACGGGTTGGACGAAGACGGCGTGCTGGGCCGTGGCACTATCGACGCGCTCAATGTAGCGCCAGCTCAGCGCGTGCGCCAGCTCGAGCTGACGCTCGAGCGCATGCGCTGGTTGCCGGATTTCGGCCCCGGCCCGCTGATCATGGTTAACCTGCCGGCTTACCGCCTGTGGGCGCTGCATGACGGCGGCAGCGCGGCGCCACTCGAGATGCGGGTCGTGGTCGGCTCCGCGCTCAAGACCGAAACCCCGCTGTTCGTCGGCCAAATGCGCTACGTCGAATTCAACCCGTACTGGAACATCCCCCGCAGCATTCTCGACAAGGAAATCCTGCCCAAGCTCAAGTGCAACCCTGCGTACCTCGCGCAGAACGGGATGGAAACGGTGCCGTCAGGCGCTAGCGCGGCCGATCTCCAGGCAGGCAAGGCGCGCGTGCGCCAGCGCCCGGGGCCGAAGAACGCACTGGGACCGATTAAGTTCGCGTTGCCTAACCCGATGGACATTTACCTGCACTCGACTCCGGCGCGCGAGGTGTTCGAGCGGCGCCGGCGCGACCTATCCCACGGCTGCATCCGGGTCGAGCATCCGGCCGCTTTGGCCCAATACGTGCTTAGCCAGCATCGTAGATGGGACGCTGACACCATCCAGGACGCGCTGCAGCCTGGACCGACTCGGCACGTCGATCTGACCAATGCGATTCCAGTTGTGATTTTCTACGCCACCGCCAGCGTCGACAGTGACGGAAATCCTCGCTTTGCCACGGATATTTACGGTCGCGACCTAAAGCTCGAGCAGGAACTTGCAGCACGCCGGAGGAAACTTGCTCCTGCGGCAAGTTGGCCGCTGCAATAAGCATTCGGTTTGGCTGCAGTGCGAGGGGAACTACAGCGCATCGAACACCGGAAAACATTCAATCTTACTCGACATTAGAAACCAGAATGTCGAGTTAATTCTGAACGTAGATTAAGCCAGAACTGCCCACAACCATCAGTCATGTCTTTTTGATCTTGTCGAGGTCGTGACCGATGCCGGCCATGATCTGCCCGCCATTGTGCCCAGTGCCGCCAAAGCCCAGGTGGCGTGCTTCCAGCAGGGCGATGTTCTCGAACCCTTTTCAGCCAACTCCAGTTGACGGGCCGCTAGGATTTCAGGGCGAATGCAGGCGCGCTGAATCCGGATTTCGACGACTACCGCCTGGGCTCAGCAAGACCTTTGCGATAAATGGGTCGGTACTGTGCAGGTGGCTCAGAACACGAACAAATCTTTCTTCAATGGCAGCAAGTCGAACCTAAACGAAGGCGATACACGCGACATCGGCAAGCGCCGGCTGGCGCTGGCACTGACCAGAATATTCTGAGCGTGGTGTGCGCCTCCTGACTACCGCGATGCACCAGCTCCAGCGCATGGGCGGGCAATATGCCGTGTGTACCCATATGTCTTGGAATCCTGGCAGATCTCGCGATGGTGATCGTGACTGACGCCGGCACGTTGGTCGCGGCTATGCTACTTGCGAAAGCGGTCGAGCCGATGCCGAATATCGGCGAGATTGAAACGGTTGTACGGCCGGTCGGTTACAAGAGTCCGCCGACGTCTAAAAAGGCTGGCACGCGTTGTCACGCAGTGCTGGCCCTCGACGGCTAATAGTCACCGGCATCAGGCCGGCTTGCCTACTTTTGTAGAAGACTGATTGCCCTGCGGCGCCTGGCGGCCCTGCATATTGCCCTGGAACGAAGCGCGTTCGCCGTCCATCTGGATGTGCGCGCTGGCACCCGCTTCGTCGCCCGTGGCCTGCATGGTGCCGTGAAGGGCAGTGCTGTGATTAGTGCCGCCGTCATTGTGCTGCGTACCGGCGTGCTCGAATGGGTCGCGGAAATTTTTCAGCGATTCTTCCTGATGCCGCATGCTACGGTCGGTTTCTTCAGCGGCAGTGCGTTCGACCTGGTCCGCCAACTGGCGTGTGGTGCGCGCCGTTTCCTGCACGTGCTGCTGCGCGACGCGGGCGAAATCGACCTGGGAATCGGCGACCACGCGCGAAATGTGTTGCTTGTACGCGCGCAGCTTGTCGAGCGCGGGTTGCGAGCGCGCGACCGCCACGGCAATCAGGTCGTTCGGTTCTTTGCTGGTCAGCAGCTAGGAGTCTGCGCGGCAGAGAGGATCGTGTCATCGGATGAGGCAGGGCAAACGTTGAGGGAGGATGACGACCAGTTATCTTCCCTACGATCCTCAGCAGCAGTTTTTGTTGCCGCCCGCGCTGGAGGAATGGCTGCCCGAAGGGCATCTGGCTTATTTCATCAGCGATACGGTCGATTTGCTCGACCTGAGTGCTTTTCATGTCCGCTACGCCGGCGGTGGTCCGCGCAACCAGCCGTTCCACCCCGGGATGATGGTCAAGGTGCTGCTCTATGCCTACGCGAGCGGTGTCTTCTCGTCGCGCAAGATCGCGCGTAAGCTGCATGAGGACGTGGCATTCCGGGTTCTCGCGGCCGGTAACTTTCCGAAGCACCGGACGATCTGCGATTTTCGCGCCTTGCATCTGGATGAGTTGGCCGGACTATTCGTGCAGGTGGTGAAGTTGGCGCGCGAGTGCGGCATGGTAAAGTTGGGGACAGTCGCAATCGATGGCACCAAGGTCAAGGCCTCAGCGTCGCGCCATAAGGCGATGAGCTACCAGCGCATGATCGACACCGAAGCAGAGCTCAAGGCGCAGATCGATCAATTAATGGAGCGTGCCAAGCAAACCGATGCAGCCGAGCGCAATGAGCCGGAACTGGATATTCCGGCCGAGCTTGAGCGACGCGAGCAGAGGCTGAAGGTGATTCAGGCGGCACGCGAGCGGCTCGAAGCGAGGCAGCGCGAAGCGGATCGCAGCAAGGGGCGCAGCGAGGATGACGAACGCATCCCGCGCGACAAGGACGGCAAGCCAAAGAACAAAAACGGCAACCGCTACAAGCGCGACTTCGGCATTCCGGAAGACTCGGCGCAGGAGAATTTCACCGACCCCGACAGCCGCATCATGAAACGTGCTGGTGGCGGCTTTGACCAATGCTACAACGGCCAGACGGCGGTCGATGCCCATGCCCATATCATCGTCGCCGCTGAACTTACCAATTGTGGAGCCGATGCTGGCAACCTGGCACCGATGCTCGCCGCCGTCGAGGCCGCGACAGGCCATGCTCCATGCATCACACTTGCCGATGCCGGCTACCGGGCCGAGGCGACGTTTGCCCAGTTGGCATCACACCCGACCGACCTATATGTCGCTCTTGGCAGAGAAGGACAGGATCTCGCCAAGATCGACGCCAAGGCCAACCCGCATACGCTAGCCATGCGCAGCAAGATGCAGACGCCTTTGGCAAAGGCGGCATATCGACGACGCAAAGCTATCGTCGAAGCTCCCAACGCCTGGATCAAGCATGTGCTGGGCTTTCGCAGCTTCAGCTTGCGGGGCCTTCAGAAAGTGAAGGCCGAGTGGAAGCTCGTTTGTGCCGCTTTGAATTTGCGGCGGATGGGGCAATTCGCCACCTGAAGTGCGAAAAGGAGCGGGCAAATCCGCCGCTATCAGCCTTTGAAAACCCGCGAGAACGAAAATCCGACACGACGCGGCGAGAATCCGACATCAAGCACCCGGCGCGACCTGATTGCGCAACGCCAACCTCATATCAAACCTTCTGCCGCGCAGACTCCTAGCGGCTGGCGGTCGTGCTTTCCTCGAGCAGGGTCTGGCCGAGTTGCATGTTGAGCTGGCAGAGTTCCTGGAACGAGCGCGACATCGATTTCGACATATCGTTTAGGAATGCGGCCTGCGCGTCGAGATGGGCACGGACTGCGGGGGTGACGGATTGCGAGAACGGGAGCATGGCATACCTCATGAAGTGAAGGTTCACAAATAGGCGGGCACGTCAGTTACTGATTGCGGCGTCTGGCGGGCCACGGATTTACGCAACTCAGTTGCAACCCGGCTGTTGGGTTGCGCATTCTCGGGCCCGTATTCCAGGCGCGTTCGCTACCTTAGGCCCGGTTTGTGACAGGCATTTGACATGCCGATGGGGTAGCATGCCGCGCCGACAGCATGCTGACGTAATCTGTCCCAGTCGGGCTTGCCCGAGAACGGCATGCCCGGGGATTCATCAAACGGTCACATTGCCGCTGTAGACTCGCGGCTCGCGCAGCCGGAGTCCGCCAGTCCGGCCAACGAGGCCCATCGGGGCCTGCGCAAGCTTGCGCCGTAGTGGCCTCTGATGTACATGACGAAACCCGCTTCCTCCTCGCTTTCCCGTACCAACCGCTTTCTCGCCGTCCTGTGGCCGGTCCTTGCCATGCTGTGCTGTATTGCGCTATGGATGGTGACGCTGGCGCGCGCCGATACCGAGGCGGAGCGTGCCGAGGCGCTGGTGCTCAAGGAAGCCGACACCTATGCGCAGGCCTACGAACAGTATGTGACGCGGTCGATCGCGCAGATGGACCAGATCACCATGCAGCTCAAGTATGGCTGGGAGAATGCGCACAAGAGCGGCCTGATCGAAGACATGCGGGCCGATGGCATGTTCACCGACCAGGCCTTTGTCTCGGTCAGCATCGTCGGTGCGGACGGCGTTGTGCGCTCATCCACCAGGGGCGCAGGCATGCCGCCGTCCGTGGCGCGAACCGCTTTTTTCCTTCAGCACAAGAACAACAATTCCACCGCGCTGCGCGTCGATCTGGCGCCTGCCGGGTTCGAGGGCGCACGCCAGCCGGTCCTGTTCACGCGCCTGCTCGATCGTGCCGACGACGAATTCGACGGCATCGTCGTGATGGTGGTCGACGGCAGTTACTTCACCTCCTTTGTGGGTGCATCGACACTCGGCCGTGACGGACTGCTGGCCCTGGCCGGCAGCGGCGGCAAGTTCTGGATCGAGCAAGGTGGCGCTGCACGCGCGGCGAACCGGCGTGTCCTGAACCTCCCCGCCATCGGCATCCCCGGAAGCGGGCCGCGGCTGGTCGGCACCGAGGCGTTTCGCGATGGCGTGGCGCGATTCCCCTGTCTATCCAGTGGTGGCCATCGCCGCGCTGTCGCGGTACGAAGGCAATGTCGCCGCGCGCCAGTACTGGGAGGCGAGCCGCGACCGCGCCGTCGCCGCAAGCGCCTGCCTGCTGCTGCTCTCCGGCCTTGCCAGCGTGCTGTCGCTGCGCGCGGCCGCGCGCGAACGCGAGCACGAGGCGGTGCGCCTGGCCTACCGCACCGCCACCGAAAGCGCCAACGACGGCTTTTACATGGCGGCGCCGCTGCGCGACCGCAAGGGCCAGATCGTCGACTTCCGGATCATCGACTGCAACGAGCGCGGCGCCGCCTTTTACGGCTTCCTCCGCGCAGACCTGGTCGGGCGCGCCGTGTCGACGCTCGATCGCGGCCTCGCGGGCGCCGAGGTCATCGCGACCTACCGGCTGGCGATGTCGAACGGTTTTTACGAGGAAGACCGGCGCATGCCGCATGATGACCGGCTCACGATTGCCTGGGGCCGGCGGCGGCTGGTGCGTGTCGGCGATGGCCTAGCCATCACCTTGCAGGACATCAGCGAGCGCAAGCAGCACGAGACCGAGATGGAGCGGCTAGCCAACGAGGACGTGCTAACCGGCCTGCGCAACCGCAGTTGGCTGCTGAATTTCATGCCGACGCTGCTGGGCGGCGCCGCGCCGGACGGCAGTGGACTGGCCTTGCTGTTCATCGACCTCGACGATTTCAAGGGAGTCAACGATTCGCACGGCCATGCCGTCGGCGACGCTTTGCTGGTCGCGGCGGCGCGCCGGCTCGACACCCTGGTGCGGCCCGGCGACCAGATGGTGCGTTTCGGCGGCGACGAATTCATTGTGCTGCTGCGTCCGCCGACCGACGATGCGCCGATCGGCGAGGACCACATTGCGGCCGTGGCCGAACGCATCGTGACGGCCTTCGCGGCGCCGTTTGCACTCGATGGCGGCGTGCAGGCGGCCGTCGGCGCCTCGGTCGGCATCAGCCTGTTCCCGCGCGACGGCCACGACGCCGGTACCCTGATCCGCAATGCCGATATCGCCATGTACGCCGCCAAGGACGAAGGCAAGGGCCAGTACCGCTTCTTCGACCAGTTCCTGTCGGGCCAGATCACCAGGCGCGCGCGCCTCAAGGGACAACTGGCCAAGGCCATCGAGGATGACCAGTTCCTGCTGCACTACCAACCGCGCGTCGATCCCGTCTCGGGCACGCTGCTGAGCATGGAAGCGCTGCTGCGCTGGGAAATGCCCGACGCGGACATGGTTCCGCCCGGCGACTTCATTCCGCTGGCCGAGTCGAGCGGATTGATCCAGCCGATCGGCGCGCTGGTGATCGACAAGGCCTGCGCTCAGCTGGCGGCGTGGCGCGCGGCCGGCATGGACCCGGTGCCGGTGTCGATCAATGTCTCGCCCAAACAGTTCGGGAGCGGCGCCGTGGTGCGCCAGTTCGAAGCGGCGTTACGCCGCTACGACCTGCCGGCCGCGCTGGTCGAGGTCGAGATCACCGAATCGGCCATGATGGGCGAGCAGGCCGACGTCCTGGCGGAACTGGGCGGGCTGCGCGCGCTCGGCATCAAGCTGCACCTGGATGACTTCGGCACCGGCTACTCGTCCTTGTCGCAGCTGCGCACCCTCAAAATGGACGTGCTGAAAGTCGACCGCGCCTTTACCAACGAACTCGAGCAGGGCGAGGGAAGGGTCTTCTTCGAAGCGATCGTCTCGATGGCGCACGCGCTGCGCATGACGGTCGTGGCCGAAGGCGTGGAAACGGCGGCGCAGCTGCGCATCCTGCAGGAACTCGGTTGCGACGAAGTGCAGGGCTTCCACATCTCGCGGCCACTGGCGGCGCAGGACATCGAGGCGCGCTTTCTTGCCGCGCCCCTGGCTGCCCGCGCCTGAAACGGTGGCTAGCGCGGCAGGCGCAGTTTCGCCACCGCCTTCAGCGCGGCCGCCAGTTCGCCGTTATCGGCCTCTGCCGTGGCGGCGAGATAGCCGCGCGCATACGCCGCCTGGCGCGCCACTTCGCCGTTGCCTTTCTGGAGTTCGGGCAGCAAGTGGTCGGCCACGGCGAAGTCGTTCAGCAGTCCCAGGCGGTCCTGCAGTTCCGACAGTTGCGCCACGTAGTGCTTGACCTCTTTGGCGGGCAACAGGTCGCGGAAGAACTCGGCCCCATAACGGGCCTTTTTGGCCGCGATCCGGATCCGGTGGCGGTGTTCCGGTTCCTTGCCGTCGAAGTCAGCAATGCGGCGGCTGAGGCGCTTTTCCGCCTTGCGCAGCAAGGGCAGGCAAGCCTTGGTGGCAGGTTCGGCCAGCGAGGAGCGCTTCGGCAACTTGCCGTCGCTGCGCCACTGACGGGCGTGCAGCCAGCCGTTTACGCTCAGCAGCACTTGCGTGAAGCGCGACGAATGCAGGGTCTGCAACAATTCCTTGTGCAGCTTGTCGGCCCGGGCCCGCGCCGCCAGGCGCAACGGGGCGGGATCGATGCCGTGCACCTGCTCCAGCGTCGAGTCGGCCAGCACGTCCCAGTCGCGCGTGGCGCCGAGTGCGCCCGCCAGCCAGTCGAGCCCTTCGGCGATCTCGGCCGGCGGCGGCGCCAGTTCCCCGAACATGTCGACCAGCGCGCGCAGGCGGCGCAGGCCGACGCGCATCTGGTGCAGGCTTTCGACGTTCTGGTCGAGCACGCCCGGTACATTGGCCTCCATCTGACGCAGGCAGTTCAGGCCGATCAGCTGGAAGGTGTCTTCCAGCGTGGCGTGCTTGCCGAGCTCGACCGCCTGCGCCTTGACCGGCTGCGTCGGAGGGCGCTCGAGCATCGCGAAACCGCGCGCCGCCTTGCTGTCGTTCGACATGCGCAGCGGAATGTCGGCGTGCAGGGCCAGCGCCAGCTCGAACAGGTGGGTCGAGGAGCCGTGTTTGATTTCGAGCTCGAGTTCGGCGATTTCGGTATTGCTGCCGCCGGACTCGATGCGCCCGGCGTCGAGCGCGCATTCGACTTCGTCGCCGTCGGGCCAGCGCAGCGCCCAGGTGGTGCGGCGCGTCAGGTTGCGGAAAATCGGCAGCAGTTGACCGGCCTCGGCATCGGCCAGCGCCTGCGACAGCGCTTCCTGTTTGATCTGGCGCGCCAGCAGCGCCGGTTGTGGCGTAGCATCGGGCAGCGCACACTCCCATTCGCCCCGTTCGTGCAGGCCGGGCGAGGTGGCGGCCGCGGTCTTGACGGTCTGGATCCAGGCGCCGCCGCTTTCGCGCACGCGCAGCGTCAGGCCCTGTTTCCACAGGTCGTGGGCGGCGGTGTCGTAGTAGGTGTCGACCAGTTGGTGTTCCACGGCGCCGGCGGCGGCAAGCTGGGCCAGCATCGGGTGCTGGCGAATTCGTTCGAGCTGGGCAGGCGGAACCTGCAATTTCAGTTCGGTTTCCATATCGGTCCTCCTGACGGTATGTTAGGCAAGGGCGCATGCACGCGCGCCCCGTTGGAATTGACATCAATGACGGTCTTGCATCCTACCCCATCCGTGTTCCCGCTGTCGCGCCCGCGGCTGTATACTCTGTCAATCGAGTTTACGAAAGAAATTCACATGTTCGCAGCAGTAGACCTCGGTTCGAACAGTTTTCGCCTGCACGTCGGCGAACCCGGAAGCGACGACGGCAAGGGCGACATGCGCATCGTGCGCAGCGCGCGCGATCCGGTGCGCCTGGCCGCCGGCCTCGGCGCCGATGGCAACCTGACGGCTGAGGCGATCGCAACGGCGCTGGCCAGCCTGGCGGGCTTTGCCGACATCCTGCGCGAGTACCGGCTCGATGCCGTGCGCGTGGTCGGCACCAATACCCTGCGCGTGGCGCGCAATGCCGCCGAATTCCTGCCGCTGGCGGAAAAGGCGCTTGGTTATCCGATCGAGGTCATCAGCGGTGAAGAAGAGGGCCGGCTGGTGTACATGGGCGTGGCGCGCGCACTGGGCGACCCCGGCCAGCGGCGCCTGGTGATCGACATCGGCGGCGGCTCAACCGAAGTGGTCGCCGGCAACGGCGACACGACCGCGCTGGTCGACTCCTTCAGCATCGGCACCCAGCCGCAGGCGTCGCGCTTCTTTGCGGACGGGCGCATCGAGCACGCCCGCTTCGAGGCGGCCACCACGATGGCGCGGGCAATGTTCGAGGATGCCGCCGGCGCCTACCGCGCGCACGGCTGGAGCGCCGTCTACGGCTCGTCCGGGACCATGCGCGCGATGGCCGAGGCGATCGCGCGCGGTAGCCTGGGCGACGGTACGCTCTCGCTGGCGGGCCTGGGGGCATTGCGCGCGGCGCTGGTCGCGTGCGGGCGCGTCGACCGGGTCGACCTGCCGGGCCTGAAGCGCGAGCGGGTGGTCGCCGTGCTGGGCGGCGTCAGCATCCTGATGGGCGCGATGCGGGAACTCGGCATCGAGCGTGTCTGCGCGATCAATGCCGGCCTGCGCCTGGGCGCCTTGTCCGACCTCGAACTGCGCTCGCTGCAGCACGACCGGCGCGAACTGGCGATCGTGGACTGCATGGAGCGCTTCGGCGTCGACGCCGCGCGCGCCGCACGCACCGCCGCCATCGCGCTGCGCCTGTATGGCCAGCTGGGCGCGGCCGACGCCAGCTGCCTGCACTACCTGGGCTGGGCCTGCATGCTGCACGAAATCGGCCTGACGGTGTCGCATACGGGTGCGCACAAGCACGGCGCCTACCTGGTCGAGCACGTCGACCTGCCGGGTTTCACGACACGCGAACAGCGCCTGATGGCCACCCTGGTGCTTGGCCACAAAGGCAACCTGCGCAAGATCCGCGACACCCTGGGCGAGCCGGCGCTGGCGCGCATGGTGCTGGCCCTGCGCCTGGCCGTGGCCTGCATGCACGCGCGCGTCGACGACGACCTCGACGGCTTCCGGCTGCGCATGAAGAACCGCATCGAGGTCGAGCTGGCACCGGGCTGGCTGACGACCCATCCGACCATGCGTTTCTGGCTCGAACAGGAATGCACGGCCTGGGAAGACGCCGGCCAGACCTTCCAGTTCAGGGAGGCGTGACGCCGGAGAGGTAAGGCTGCCTGCAGTGCAGCCTGTCCTTCAGCGCAGCTTGCCGATCAGTTCCGGACCGACGGCGAGCCGGATGAAGGGGATACTGTCCTCGGCGTCCGAGCCCTTGATCCAGAACATGCCGGCCTTGCGGATCTTCCAGGGCTGTTGCGCGCCTGCCAGGATCAGCGCCGCCAGTTCGCCCAGCAACGGCTGGTGGCCGATCAGCAGGGCGGGAAAGCGGTGCCCCGGCCAGCCGCAGGCCTCGCGCATGCGTTCGGCCGTCGAATCGGTATTCAGGGCTTCGTGGATCGTGTAGCGGCGCCCGAGGCCATCCGCCGTTTGCAGGCAGCGCACGGCCGGGCTGACCAGCACCCGGCATTGTTCCGGCAGCTGATGGTCGAGCCATTCGCCGACGCGGGCCGCATGGCGCTTGCCCTTCGAGGTGAGGGCGCGTTTGGCGTCGGGTGCGTCGGGCTCGCCGTCTTCGGCTTCGGCGTGGCGCCACAGGATCAGGTCCATGTCTATTCCCCTTTCGCGGTATCGCCGTTGGCGCCCGCGCCGAGCATCTCCATCAGCGTATCCTGCGCGTTGCAGGCCTTTTGCCCGGAACGCGGCTTGCGGCGCCGGTACTGGCCGTCGCTGCCCAGCTCCCAGGCGCTGGTATTGTCCTTCAAGTAGGGCTGCAAGCCTTCGCGCAGCAAACGCTTCTTGAGTGCCGGGGAGTTGACCGGAAAGGCGACCTCGATGCGGCGCATCAGGTTGCGGTTCATCCAGTCGGCGCTGCTGAGGTAAATGTCGTGCTTGAGGTTGTTGCGGAAGTAGAAAATGCGGGTATGTTCCAGGAAGCGCCCGACGATCGAGCGCACCTTGATGTTGGCCGACAGTCCCGGCACGCAGGGCCGCAGCGAGCAGGCGCCGCGCACGATCAGGTCGATCCTGACGCCGTCGCCGGACGCATCGTAGAGCGCGCGGATCACGGTTTCGTCGGTCAGCGAATTCATTTTGGCGATGATGCGTGCCGGTTTGCCTTCGCGCGCGATCGCCGCCTCCTGGCGGATCGCGCGCACCATTTCCTTTTGCAGCGTGAACGGCGCCAGCCACATGCAGCTGAGCTGCTTGGGCTTGGTCATGCTGGTGAGATGGATGAAGACCTCGTTGACGTCGGCGGTCAGGTTGGCGTCGGCCGTGAGCAGGCCGAAATCGGAATAGAAGCGTGCCGTGGTCGGGTTGTAGTTGCCGGTGCCGAGGTGGGCATACGGGCGCAGGCCGCCCGGTTCGCGGCGCAGCACCAGCGCCATCTTGGCGTGGGTTTTGAGGCCGACCACGCCGTACACCACCTGGGCGCCGGCTTCTTCCAGGCGCTCGGCCCAGTTGATGTTCGCTTCCTCGTCGAAGCGCGCCATCAGTTCGACGATGACCGTGACTTCCTTGCCACTCTGGGCGGCGCTGATCAGCGCTTCCATCAGCTCGGAATTCATGCCGGCGCGGTAGATGGTCTGCTTGATCGCCACCACCGCCGGGTCGGTCGCCGCCGCCTGGATGAAATCGATCACCGGCTGGAACGACTGGAACGGGTGGTGCAGCAGCACGTCCTGGCGCGCCAGGGTGCCAAAGATGTCGAGCGGGTTGAGCTTGGCCGGGAAACCGGGTGCGAAGGGCGCGAACTTCAATTCGGGGCGGGCGTGGCTGTTGACGATTTCGAGCAGGCGCCCCATGTTGACCGGACCGTCGACGGCGAACACGCGGTTCTCCTCGATGCAGAACTGGTCGCGCAGGAAGTTCGAGAGGTGCGCCGGGCAGCCGCGCCCGACTTCGAGGCGGACCGCGAAACCGTACTGCCTGCTGTGCAGCTCGCTTTGCAGGGCCTGGCGCAGGTTCTTGACTTCTTCTTCGTCGACCCACAGGTCGCTGTTGCGGGTGACGCGGAACTGCGAAAAGGCCACCACTTCGCGCCCGGTGAA
Source organism: Massilia haematophila (assembly GCF_042647645.1). Taxonomy (NCBI): domain Bacteria; kingdom Pseudomonadati; phylum Pseudomonadota; class Betaproteobacteria; order Burkholderiales; family Oxalobacteraceae; genus Massilia; species Massilia haematophila. The sequence continues at coordinate 41,441 of NZ_JBHRVV010000002.1, forward strand.
CAGTTCCGGCAAGTGGGCCTGGATCACCGAGGACAGCAGGCAATAGGAAGCGCCGGGGCGGTCCGACAATTCGTCCGGCAGGCGGATCACGCGCGGCAGCACGCGCGGCGCCTTCATGATGGCGATCGCGGTGCCGCGCCCGAAGGCGTCCTTGCCCGAGAGTTCGACGATGAAGTTCAGGCTCTTGTTGATCACGCGCGGGAAGGGATGGGCCGGATCGAGCCCGACCGGTGTCAGCAGGGGCCGCACTTCCTTGTCGAAGTAGTGTTTCACCCAGGCGCGCTGGGCCGGATTGCGGTCGCCGCGGCGCAGCATATGGATGCCGTTCTCGGACAGGCGCGGCAGGATTTCCTGGTTGAGCAGCGCGTACTGGCGCCCGATCAGGTGCCGGCATTCCTCGCTGGCGCGCGCCAGCATGGCGCCCAGCGTCTGCGGCATGCCGTCCATGCCGCGCTCCATCGTGTGCTGGGCCAGCAGGCTGGCAACCCGCACTTCGAAAAACTCGTCGAGATTGCTGCTGACGATGCACAGGAAGCGCAGCCGTTCGAGGAGCGGCACGCGCTCGTCGTCGGCCTGGGCCAGGACACGGCGATTGAATTCCAACAGCGAAAGTTCACGATTCAGGAACTGGACGGTGCGGTCGAGCACGGGCGCCGGGTGCGCCTCGTCGTGTTTCACCTTCTTTTCCATTTTGCGGCGCGAAGTCATGCTAAAAGATCAGTATGGTCGGCAAATATGACAGGCATGTTACATGCTGAGCGGATGGCCTTGTGCAAGACTACCACTGCTGCATATTCGGGCGCGCCCAGGTCGACAATAACGGTATGCTGGGGCGACAACCATGGGAGAAGGCATGCATCCGACCAATATCGTTCTGCTTCAGTTTCAGCCAGAACACGACAACCTGACGCACGAGAAGGAATTGCGCGACGGCCTTTCGGTCGTGCTGCGCATGGGCCGCACGCTCTGGCTGGCCAACGACGAGACGGTCAGCATCGAGCGCCTCACGCTGGAAGAGAAGGACAGCACCGGCCGCAGCAGCTTCACGCGCGACCACCGGCAGTACCGGCTGCACGACTTCCTGCGCCTGCCGCTGCCGGCGCATGGCGAAGCGGCGGTTGACGGTGGCGAGGGCAAGATCAATGAGGCCGACATCGAAGGCCTGGCCTGCGACGGCAAATACATGTGGATAACGGGCTCGCACAGCCTGCGGCGCAAGCAACCGCGCTCTGACGATGGCGTGAAGAAGGCCCATAAGCGCCTGTGCGCGGTGGAAGCGGACGGCAACCGCTACCTGCTGGCGCGCATTCCCGTCGCCGAAGAAGCCGGACAACCGGGCACCTATACTTTGCTGGAGGAGGCGGGCCGCAAGGACAAGCTGCGCACGGCGGCCATGTTGCGCGGGGATGTGCACGGCAACGAACTGACCGCGCTGCTGGCCGACGACCCGCATTTCGGCCCCTTCCTGGCGATTCCGGGCAAGGACAACGGCTTCGATATCGAGGGCATCGCGGTGGCCGGCAAGCACCTGCTGCTGGGATTGCGCGGCCCGGTGCTGCGAGGCTGGGCGGCCATCCTCGAAGTCGCTCCGGTCGACGATGCCGAAGCCGGCTGGATGCGCCTGGGGCCGGTCGACGCCGACGGCCAGATGCTGCGCAAGCATTTCCTCGACTTGGGCGGCCTCGGCATTCGCGACCTGTGCACGCAGGGCGACGACTTGTTGATCCTGGCCGGGCCGACCATGGACCTGGATGGCCCGGTGTACGTGTATCGCTGGGCGGGCGGCGCGCTGGCGGGACGCGACGCGACCGTACCGGCCGACCGGCTCGAACGCGTGCTGGCGCTGCCGTATGGCGAGGGCGTCGATCATCCCGAAGGCATCACCCTGTTCCACGACAAGGTTGGCACCGGCGACGAGCTGCTGGTGGTCTACGACTCCGCCTCGCCCGGGCGCCAGATCGGCGAGAGCACGGTGCTAGCCGACGTGTTCGCCCTGGCGCCGCCGAAGAAGCGCAAGGGCTGATTTTTTAGCGGAGCGCCGCCTCAGCCGCCGATCGCCCTGCGCGCCAGCGCCGTGTCGTCGGAAAACAGGCCGTCGATGCCGGTCTCGAGGTAGCGGCGCATTTCAGCGATCGAGCCCGCGTCGTTGCGCGCATCCAGGCCGTCGCCGTTGCGGAAGTCGGCGGCCAGGAAGGCGTTCTCGGGCCGGAAGGTCCAGGCCACGACTTGCAGGCCGGCCCGGTGCGCGTCCGTCACCAGCGTCGTCGGCCTGGCCAGGCGCGCGTCGATCCCGAGCGGGATGATGGCGCGCGTGACCGGCGCCACCACGTCGGCGTAGGCCGCCAGCTGGCCCAGGCCGCGCGGGGTCACCATCTCGCCATAGGTCAGGCTGCCGCCCGACAGCGCCACGTCGGCCGGACGCAAGGCGTCGTTGCGTCCGCCCGCGACCACCAGCTGGGCCAGGCGCACCTGCGTCGAGCGGCCCAGCGTCTTCCTCAAGGCCTTCAGGTTGGCCGTCTCGAACGATTGCACCGTGACCGGGGCGCGACGCGTGTAGGCGTGCGCGTTCAGGGTCGCTACCAGGCGTTCTTCCAGCGCCAGGCCGGCGCCGGTGAACCAGGTCGAGTGCTTCAACTCGGGAATCAGGCCGATCGTGCGTCCGTGCACCGCCGCCTCGGCCGCAACGAAATCGATGATTTCCTCGAGGCTGACGATCTGGAACTGGCCGTCGTGGCGGGTGCCGCGCATCTTCGGCAGGCGTTCCACGGCGCGCAGCGTCTTCAGTTCGGCCAGCGTGAAGTCGGAGATGAACCAGCCCTCGTGCGCCGCGCCGTCGATCACCTTGCGCGTCTTGCGCCGGGCGAACTCGGCGCGGGTGGCGATGTCGGTGGTGTCGGTGATCGCATTTTCGTGGCGCGCCACCAGCACGCCGTCCTTCGTGCAGACCAGGTCCGGCTCGACATAGTCGGCGCCGTCCATGATCGCCCGGGCGTAGGCAGCCAGCGTGTGCTCGGGGAAGAGGGCGCTGGCGCCGCGGTGGGCGTACAAGGTGGGGGCCGCGGTGGGGGCCGCGGTGGGGGCAAGTCGCGCGGCCCCCGATTGCGCCCGCGCCAGGCCCGGGAATGCCGCCAGCGCCATGGCGCCGCCGAGGCCCTGCAGCAGGCCACGGCGCAGGCGTGCCGGGTTCGCGGGCAGGATGAGCGGCATCAGATATCCGCCTTCAGCGTGAAGAATCCCATGCGCGGCGGGATCGGATAGGTGGCATAGCTGCCGCTGGCCTGGCCCACGTTCGGCTGCAGCACGCCCTTGCGGTCGGCCAGGTTGGTGACGTTGACGCCCCAGCGCACGTTCTTCAGCAGGGTGGTCGGCAGGGGCAGCTTGCCCGAGACGTTCAGGCCGAGCAGGAAGTAGCTGCCCACGTGCAGGTCGTTGGTATAGGTTGCGTAGCGCTTGCCCACGTAGTCGCCCTGCAGCTGGATCTCGATGTCGGCGCCCGGCTTGATGGTGGCGATGAACTTGTTCATCCATTCCGGCGTGTTCGGCACAATCTTGCCGGCGGTGAGCACGGTGGCGCTGCCGGACTGGTAGTTGTCCTGGTATTCCGAGCGGTTGTACGACACCGCGTTATACAGCGAGAAGGCGCGGCCGAAGTGGAAGGTGCCGCCCAGGTCGACGCCGTCGGTCTTGACGCTGCCGACGTTCGACAGGATGGTGGTGCCGCCGGCGAACGAGGTGATGATGGGGTTCGAGCTGATCGCCAGCTGGCGGTCGCTGAAGTTCACGTGGTACAGCGCCACCTGGCCGTCGAAGCCGGTGAGCGGACCGAGATCAAACGTGCGCGAATCGCGCAGGCCGAGCTCGTAGGTGACCGAGGTTTCCGGCTTGGCGGTGGCCTTGAAATAATCGAAGGCGGCCTGCGACGACAGGCTCCAGGGCGAATTGCCGCCACCGCCATAGGTGACGAACTGGCGCATGTTCTTCTGGATGTTGGCGAAAACCTGGTCGGTGCTGGAGATGTCCCAGCGTGCGCCGACCTGCGGCAGGAACCATTTTTTGGTGGTGATCTTCCCTTCAGGCAGACCCTGCGAGCCGCCGCTCAGGGTGGCCGGCAACTGCTGCACCGGGAAGGTCCCTTCGGCGAACTGCAGGCTCGACTTGAAGCCGCCCTGCAGCGTCAGGTCCTGGCGCAGCTTCCATTCGTCCTGCAGGTGGAATTGCACGACCCGGTTGTCGATGTCGCTGCCGTACTGGGTGATGAGTGGATTCGACGGGCGCTGGTAAGGCGTGCTCGGGTTGTTGACGTCCAGCGGGTACCAGCGGCGGTAGGCGCCCGACGTGTTGTGTTCGAACCAGAGGCCGGCCTGGACCTGGTGCGCGCCCAGGTCCCAGCGCAGGGTCGAGGTCAACCCCTGGCGGTTGATCTTGTATTCGGTGGTGCGGGTCGCGTAGCCGGAATTGCCAAACACGGTTTTCAGGTCCTGGTTCGGGTAATAGGCGCGGAACAGCGCCGGCAAGCCGGCCTGGTTGATCGGGCCGGCCACCACGCCGACGCCGTCGTTGTGGTGGAAGTAGTACTGGTTGCTCCAGGTGAGGTTGTCGTTCAGGTAGGCGTCGTACTTCACGTAGGCCAGCTTGTCGGTGCGCTGGGCGTCGCTGTAATAGTTGCGGAAGTTCGCGCCCACTGCTGCCGGCGGCGCGCCGTTGGCATCCAGGTAGGCCAGTGCGGTGGCGAAGTCCGGATACAGGAAGGGGCGCGTGTAGGGCGCCGCCAGGCCGGCCTGGTGCAGGGTCGAATCCTCGTTCGGTTCGGTCTTGTCGGACCAGTCGGCAAAAATCGTCAGCTTGCCACCCTCGCCTTGGTGCACGAACTTGGCGTTGACCTGGTCGTTGCTCTGGCGGCCATTGAAATCCCAGGCCTTGGCTTCGTGGTGCAGGCCGGAGATGTAAAAGCTGTTGCCGCCGCCAAGGTCGCCCGAATCGAAGCGCACGAAGCTGCGGCTGGCCTTGTGGCTGCCCACGGTTTGCTGCAGGTTGAGGTTGCGGCGGCCTTGCGGGTCGACCGAATAGGTTTCGATGGTGCCGCCGAGGTTGCTGGTCGAGGGCGTGCCGAGGTCGCCGGCGCCGGTCGACAGCACGACGCTGCGCACGTTCTCGCTGGTGAGGGCGCGCTGCGGCGCCAGGCCGTTGTAGTTGCCGTACTGCTGGTCGCCGAGCGGCACGCCATCCATCGTGTAACCGAGCTGCTGGGCATTGAAGCCGTGCACGAACAGCGACAGGTTCTGCTCGTTGTTGCCCCAGGGGTCGGCGGTCTGGAAGCTGACGCCGGGCAGGGCTTGCAGGGCTTTCAGCGGGTTCACGCCTGGCATCACCTTCTGGATTTCGGTGCCGGACATGGCGACCGCGGAGCGTGTCTTGCGGGTCGAGATTTCGACGGTGGCGACGGAGCCGGCCGGCGTGGTGTCCTGTAGCGCAGGCGAATCAACGGCAGACGCAGCGGGGACGGCGTCGGCCGGGGCGGCCTGTGCCAGCGAGGCGCACAGGGCGCCGGCGGCAATGGCGATCAGGGAAGGGCGCAGGGTCACGGCACGGTCGAACTTCTTCATCAGCTTCATCGGATGACTTGGGACGGTTGAAAGTGATCGAAGCTTAAGCTTGCAAGATGACTAACACGTGACAATGCGATGACGACTTGATGACTCATTGATAATTGGAATCGTGCGCACGGCGTGTCATCATCCTGTCATATTGCCGGTGCAGGCTGAGGCATGGGACCCGTTCGGGTACCGGTTCTCGTCCTGGGTATGCGGGACGAGCGCGCTTCATGACCAGTGGAGATCTCTTATGAATGCACCAGCAATCGAACGGCGGTTTTCTTCCCACACCGGCGCCGGCGGCGCCCGCTATGACGCCTGCGTCGTCGAGCGTGCGCTCAAGGTCCAGCAAAGGGCTGTGGTGCAAACCAGCAGCTGAGCTAGAATTTCGCCTTTTGCCCAGAATGCGCAACCGTCCGAGCAAGAGCGCCCTATTCAAGGGCCGACACTTCGAGCAGGAGATCATCATTCTCTGCGTACGCTGGTACCTGCGCTACAAGCTCTCATATCGTGACCTGGTCGAGATGATGGCCGAGCGAGGCCTGCCGATCGCTCACACGACCATCTTGCGCTGGGTACAACGGTATGCGCCAGAGTTTGACAAACGCTGGAATCGCTTCTCGACACAAGCAGGTAATTCCTGGCGAGTGGACGAAACCTATGTCAGGATCCGCGGCCGGTGGGCTTATCTCTACCGGGCGGTCGACGCGGCAGGTAAGACCGTTGACTTCCGGCTCAGCCCACGGCGCAACGTTGCCTCGGTCAAGGCTTTCTTCCGCAAGGCCGTACGTTCTCAGGGTCGCTCACCCGAGACTATTACGCTGGATGGTTACGCAGCATCTCACCGGGCCGTCCGAGAGCTTCAGCGGCAAGGCAGGCTTGCCGAGGTGACGAAGCTTCGCTCGTCGAAATACCTGAACAATCGAATTGAGCAGGACCATCGTAATGTGAAGTCCAGGTTGGGCGTCATGCTGGGCCTGAAAAGTTTCGCTTCCGCCGGCACGACAATTCGGGGCATCGAGCTCATGCATCGGATTCGCAAAGGGCAGTTCGACCTAAGTTCCCTGTCGACTCAGGGGCGAACTACGCCTGAAATCTGGGCAGCTGTTCTGGCTGCGTGATCTACCCATCTGTGGGCCAGTTGACTTGTCCCTCGTCCATAATTTGCACCACAACCCTATAGATCAGGCAGCTATGACAGCTGCCCAGATTTCGGACGGACTTTGCCCCTGAGTGGTTAAGGCGCGCAAGTCGAACTGTCCTTTGCGAATGCGATGCATGAGTTCAATGCCTCGAATTGTCGTGGGGGCGCAAGCAAAGCTTTTGAAGCCTAACATCGGCCCTAGCCTGGACTTGACATTGCGGTGGTCCTGCTCGATGAGATTGTTCAGGTACTTCGACGAGCGAAGTTTCGTCAGCTCGGAAAGCCTGCCTTGCTGCTGAAGTTCGCGAACAGCCCGGTGGGAAGTTGCATAGCCGTCCAGTGTGATTGTCTCAGGCGACCGACCTTGCGAGCGTATTGCCTTGCGAAAGAAGGCCTTTGCCGAGGCGACGTCGCGCCGTGGGCTGAGCCGAAAGTCGACGGTTTGCCTGATGCGTCGACAGCCCGGTAGAGATATGCCCAGCGGCCGCGGATCCTGACGGAGAGTTCGTCTATTCGCCAGGATGTACCTGCAGACGCTAAAAAGCGACCCCGCCGCTCGTCGAACTCAGGCCCACAACGCTGCACCCAGCGCAGGATTGTCGTATGAGCAATCGGTAAGCCGCGCTCGGCCATCATCTCGACCAGGTCACGATACGACAGCTTGTAGCGCAGGTACCAGCGTACGCAGAGGACGATGATCTCTTATTCGAAGTGTCTGCCCTTGAACAGACGCTTTTGCTTGGATAGTCACGCATGCTGGGCAAAGTTCGTCATTGTAGCCGGGTGCAGGTTTGCACCAGAGCCGACTATTTCGTGCCGGGCCTTTGACACCTTCACTAAGATGCAGCATGTGTTGCTGGGAGACCTTTCTATTCCAGTTCGTGCCTTCGTGAGGGTCATTGCTGCACAGAATCACGCTGACCAATGGATTGCCGTTCCTTCCCTGATGATGGAGGCGGACGCATAACGCCGACCGACAACAAGGCGAACAGCGTGGACCTGGAACGTTTTGAAGCTCTGATGGCGAGTAAGTCTAGAGACGACCATGAGCTTCGGCAGCGTTGTGATCAAGGATCGGGACAGGGTCGACGAAATGGTTCTGTCGCGTTGTTGATCAAACGGCGGAAATTGGCCGAAAACGGAGCTGCGCCCCTCACACTGGACGGACCACTCCTGCCATCGCAGAAAATTGGTCGGCGAACGACATCGCCTCGGCGCCGTCGATCTCGAACTGACCTTTGCGGATCATGTGAATCAGCTCAATTCCAGCCAGCACCGAACTGGCGGACCGGAACGATTTGAAGTTGAGCATCGGCCTGGTCACCCGCTTAATAGCGCGATGGTCCTGCTCGACGATGTTGTTGAGGTATTTGACTTGGCGTACCGCAATCCGGACGTCGCGACCAGCGTTGACCTCGTCGATCGCCGCCTTATTGGCACCACTCTTGTCCATCGCGATCTTGTCGGGATTGCCGTTCGCACCCATCGCCTTGTCGAAGAAGCGCTTCGCTGCAGGCATGTCGCGCTTGGCCGTTAGCAGGAAGTCGACAGTCTTGCCCTGCTTGTCGACGGCGCGGTAGAGGTATTTCCAGACCCCTTTGACCTTGATATAGGTCTCATCCATTCGCCAGCTGCCACCGACGGGGCGCTTGTATTTCCGGGCCATCTTCTCGATGAGCGGCAGGAAACGAACCGCCCACCGGTTGATCGACGAATGGTCGACCGACACGCCGCGCTCTTCCATCATCTCCTCGAGGTGCCGGTAACTCAGCGGGTAGGCTGCATACCAACGGATGCAGACCAGGATCACGTCGATAGGAAAACGCATCCCTTTGAAGTTGAGCATATCGATTCGTCCTGGGTTCGGGCGCCGCAGTTTACCCGATTGACCCGTCGACGTTCCCTAATGCGACAGAACCCATCGTTCTGCCCAATCTCGTAAAGGGTCTGGGACTCGGTGCTTGCGGATTTAATGGTATCCGTTTCGACAATCGTCCCGGTTACTACCCATTCGTGGTAGGTATGCTTGATCCATTCTCTTACGACTGCCGTCGTAGCAGACGATGAATTGACCGCTGACATCACAATCTTGATGAACTCAAAATTTTTCTCTATCGTACAGTTGTTGCTGAGGTGCTCAAAGAGGTTAACGAGCTGTTGAAAAAACTGCACAGAAGATACGAAGCCAAGTGTCTCTACTGACACGGGCACGATCAAACCGTCCGTCGCTATATAGGCGGCAACAGTGAGATATGAAAGCGTCGGAGCCGTATCGATAAGGATTACGTCATATTGGGAGCGTAGTGGTTCAAGTGCGGTGTCCAGTACTTTCCCAAAGTCGAAGGAGACATTGTCGGCTTTGTTGTCAGCAAGATGTCGGTTGGCAGCGAAAAGTGCATGGCATGATGGGATTAAGTCGAGCCCATCCCAATATGTGGGCCTTGGCGCGTATCGAAGATCCTTCTGCTGACCATATATCACTGGCAGTACGGTCATTTGTTCGCCAATCTCGGCTTCGGGGACATATCCCATAAGCGTCGTGGCACGGGCCTGGGGATCAAGGTCAATCAAAAGCACCTTATGGCCCTGCAGGGTAAGCCCTTGGGCAAGCGCCACGACACATGTTGCCTTGCCAACATTGGCCTTGAAATTACTAATGGTGCAGATAACGCCTTTCTGGCCTTCTGGACGGGGGCGATATCGCCCATTTGCTCGCACAAACGCCCGCGCCTCGGCAAGCGTAAAGGTCCGACCACGAGAGCCACCAGGGAGGCTACCAATTGGATAGCGTTCCGTCCTGCCACGACTGCAGAGGTAATTGAGGCGAGCTCGTTCGATATGGCAGAGCTTAGCCACCGTGCTGCTGGAGAACGTGGGAGCAAACTTTCTTGGGCTTGACTCAGCTAAGTCGTCGAAAAGCTCTTTAAGTATCTCCTGTGCATGATTGGCGATAGACACGAGTCTCCCAATGTCGACGCGCGAAGGAGCTCTCTTAAGCGACTTCAAACCCATAAACTAGCATTCCTGGCAAAAGGTTAAGCTGGCCACGTAAGGGCGGCGGACCAACGACCACCCACTCACAGTTGCCTAATTGTTGAGACTAACTGCGGCTTTCGGTCTTGCACGTGCGAAAAACGCGTGCGTTAGCTGTTCCGTGCTTGGTTGCCTGCTTAGACCTGCAGGTTCAGTAGGATGGCACGTTCATCGGCGCTTTAACTTAGTCAGAGACAGACCTTCGATGATCAGGCGCCCAAGCCCCGTTAGGCACTGCAACATGTCCGCCGAAGCTGGGCAATACTAGGTCGATTAGTTGTCTGCAGTCATGGGCGGACCACGTTCGCAATCTAGGAACGAGCATGTCCACGCTAGTTAATGTTGCAAAGGTAAGCAACTCCGTCAGATCTGCCGAGACTGCGATGCTACCAATTTGGTAGCTCTTTCGCAAGCCGAACAATGGAACATCGCTCTTTTTAATTGGAAGAGACCGATGTCGGTATTCGGAAGGAGACTAAAGACTGCGCGACTTGAGGGCAAATTGTCACAAGAGCAGCTTGGTCTACTTGCTGGACTTGAGGTGGAGAGCGCAAGTGCGCGCATGAACAGATACGAACGCGGGACACGGGCTCCGACGGTCGAACTCGTGGCAAGGATTGGTTCCGTTCTCAACTTGCCCGTCGCTTACTTTTACGCTATCGATGACGATGAGGCATTCCTCATCGCTGCATTTCACAGAATGCCAACGGACAAAAAAAAGGCACTTCTGGCCACGGCGTTAGCGCTATATCCTGATAAGTCGGCTCCATGAGCGTGAAAGCTGCTCAAAGCAAACCTCAAAACAAGTAACTCGGCCTTCAGAACCGCGAGCGCATGCCTGGATTACCACGTGCGTTACTTGACAGAATCGCTTGACGGCACGTAACGGGAACTACAGCCTCCGGTTCATCGGTATTACCTTGTCGTCCGAGCTTCGCTACGCACCCATGAAACTGGTCTCTTCAAAGGTGAGGAGAGCACAGAAGCTCTGCCTTCAACCATCCGCATGAGCTTGAAGATAGCGATCACCAAGCCCACGTAACGCATTAAAAGGAAGTCAGTGACGGCAGTGACGGCGCCGACGGTTAGTGGTCATGCACTCTCGTCCGCGCGGTTGGTCCCAGTCGTGCATCGCAGGACACACAAACAAACAGTTTTGGAATCGAGAAATCGTTCGCGCGGGGATACGCCTCTACGAGTCCTTGATGCAGCCTAGTGAGTATGGCGGTATGTATCAAACGATATCGTAAACCTGAGGCTACGTGCGGTATCGCCCAACACCCGATGTGACGTTAACGCCTTTTCTATGTTCGGAAGACGGTCTGACGAAGCGCATATTTTCCGACAGAGAACATTGAAGTTTGATCTGTCGATGCTGCACTTAACGAACAGCTTCTAGAAAGGCTTTGCACGTTCTTGTTTGAACGCTCTAACCGCGAACTTGAAAGGCTCGAAATAGAGGATCGTATCCCGGCGGGCGACCTCTTTAAGGTGAGCGCAAAGCGTGGTGCGCTCTGGATCAAAAACTGGCAACACCGTTTCGGTCTTCAACGAGAAGAAGCCTTTAAGCGGCGCGATCGCCAGACGTACGATGCGAGTTAGTCGGGACACGACAGTCATTTTTTCCTCCAGTGCATGTAGCTATTTTGTCACGAGAGCTGCGTTAAGTGGTCCGGAATTCCTATTGCCATTAGCAGCCGCAAGCCTCGAAAGAACACCGTGGCAAGCACCGCGACCTGGGTCGCTGCCCAATTATTGCGCAACTGCCGGAGAGCCGCATGAATGCTAGCTCTCATGGACTTATCAGTAAGTTTATCCACGAAAAATGTGGATATCCATGACTGCACTGAGCAGTCGTTCGGGGCCTGGAGCTGTAGCGATACGCCTTGTGGCAGCAGGGTAGACCGAGACTTAGATTCTGAAATCGTCTAGCGACTTCCCGCCAGCCAATCCCTCAGCAATCCACTTTGGTTGCCGACCACGACCGGTCCACGTCTGCGCATTGTCAGCCGGGTTCTGGTACCGCGCCTGCACCTTTTTACCATTACCTTTCGACTTTGCGCCACCGTTCGCAAGCAGCTCTTCTACCGAGACACCCAAACCCTGAGCAATAGCCAGGTGAACCGCCCCGGCTTTCGAGGAGGCCGGTTGGTGTGAGTCAGGCCGGGATGGCTTGACTGCTCAGTTGCTTGTAATAGTTTGCCTCAGCTTCGGCCGGCGGTATATAGCCAAGCGGTTCCAGCAGACGATGGTGGTTGAACCAGGAAACCCATTCCAGCGTGGCCAGTTCAACGGACTCACGCGTTTTCCAGGGGGCGCGACGGTGGATCAGTTCAGCCTTGTAGAGCCCATTGATCTTCTCGGCCAAGGCATTATCGTGACTGTCGCCTTTGCTGCCCACAGAGGGCTCGATGCCGGCTTCTGCCAGGCGCTCGCTGTACTTTATCGACACGTATTGCGAGCCCCTGTCGCTATGGTGGACGAGCTCGTTTCGTTCCGGCTGACGCGCATACAGCGCCTGTTCCAGTGCGTCGAGCACGAAGTCGGTCCGCATCGAGCTGCTGACTCGCCAGCCGACGATTCGCCGGGCGAAGACGTCGATGACGAAGGCGACGTAGACAAAACCCTGCCAAGTCGAGACGTACGTGAAGTCGGAGACCCACAGCTGGTTCGGTCGCTGGGCCTTGAACTGGCGGTTGACGCGGTCGAGCGGGCATGGCGCCTTCGCGTCGGCCACAGTCGTACGCACGACCTTGCCTCGCATGACGCCACGCAGCCCGGCTTTGCGCATCAGGCGCTCCACGGTGCAGCGCGCCACGTCAGTTCCCTCACGCCGCAGTTGGCGCCAAACCTTGTCGGCCCCGTAGACCTGCAGGTTCGCCTGCCAGACCCGCTCGATGTCGACGCTCAGCACGTCGTCGCGCTGGACACGGGAATAGCGCAGTGATGGGTTGCGTTGCTGCGCAGCGTGGCGCCAGTAGCCCGACGGTGCGACCTGCATCACCTTGCAGATCGCTCGACACCGTAGGCATGGCGGTACCGGTCGATGAAAGCCCTCACGGCTTGAAGTGGCGGCCGAGCTCCGCCTGGGCGAAAAACGCACTCGCCAGGCGCACGATCTCGTTCGCCTTGCGCAGCTCGCGCACTTCCCGCTCGAGCGCCTTGACGCGCTCCTCTTCTGCGGTAGTCGGACCAGGCCGCTGGCCGGTATCGCGCTCCTGCTGGCGTACCCAGCGGCGCAGCGTCTCCGGCGTGCAGCCGATCTTGGCCGCGATCGACGTGATAGCCGCCCACTGCGACTCGTACTGGCTACCGGCTTCGCTGACCATGCGCACGGCGCGCTCGATGACTTCGGGGGAATACTTGGGTTGCTTCTTCATGACTCCATTCTCTCAAACAATGAAGCCTCTACAAAACCCGGGGCGATTCAGACCTGTTCAAGGGCCGACACTTCGAACAAGAGATCATCATCCTTTGCGTGCGCTGGTACCTGCGTTATAAGCTGTCGTACCGAGACCTGGTCGAGATGATGGCTGAGCGAGGCATGCCGATCGCTCACACAACAATCCTGCGTTGGGTTCAGCGGTACGCACCGGAGTTCGACAAACGCTGGAGCCGCTTCGCGACGTCGGCTGGCACCTCCTGGCGGGTGGACGAGACCTACGTCAGGATCCGCGGCCAGTGGGCTTATCTCTACCGGGCTGTCGACTCGACCGGCAATACCGTCGACTTCCGGCTCAGCCCGCGGCGCAACGTCGCTTCGGCCAAGGCATTCTTTCGTAAAGCCATACGTTCTCAAGGCCGGTCGCCCGAGACTATTACGCTGGACGGTTATGCCGCTTCCCACCGTGCCGTTCGCGAACTTCAAGAGCAGGGACGTCTTCCTGACTTGACGAAGCTTCGCTCGTCAAAATATCTGAACAATCTGATCGAGCAGGACCATCGCAATGTCAAATCCAGACTTGGACCGATGCTGGGGTTGAAAAGCTTCACTTCCGCTACCACGACAATACAAGGTATTGAGCTCATGCATCGCATTCGCAAAGGGCAGTTCGACCTACGAGGTCTGGGAACTCAGGGGCAAACTTCGTCCGAAATCTGGGCAGCTGTTCTGGCTGCGTAAACTCAGCCGGCGCACCGGCAGGTTGGCGTACCTTTGTCCATAATTTGCACCAGAGCCCGTTCGACGACCCAACGCCAGCGGCCAAGCCGTTCGCGTGACTCGACGCCATGTCTCGCGATGCGAGCAGAAATACCTCGTCGGCGCAGCCAGGCACGGTGCGCTCGTGATGCATAAGCACGGTCGGCGTGCAGTTTCCTCGGACGCTTACGAGCCCGGCCTGCCAACCCTTTGACGGCCGGGATTGCCTCGACGATCGGTACGAGCAGCCGGGAATCGTGAACTTGCGCTCCTGAGATCTGGGCTACCAACGGCAAGCCACGTTGATCGACCAGGATGTGGTGTTTGCAGCCAAGCTTACCCCGATCAGTAGGGTTTCGTCCGGTGTGCTCGCCGCCTCGTGGCGCAGGCACGCTGGCAGCATCGATGCACGCTCGATCCCATGCGATCTGGTCGTACTCGCGGAGACGACGCAGTATCGCCTCGTGAATACTCTGCCATACACCCGCCTGCATCCATTCGTCTAGGCGACGCCAGCAGGTCATTCCGCTACCGCATCCAAGCTCCCGCGGCAGATACTCCCAGGGTACTCCGGTCCTGAGGACGAACAGAATGCCGGTAAGTGCCGCCCGGTCAGCGATGCGTGGTCGACCTCCTCTCGGAGAGGGCCGGTGTATTGGAAGATGAGCTGCGACAAGGGTCCAGAGCTCGTCGGAAATGAGTGCTTTAGCCATGGCATCATTCCGGCTAAAAACAGGAGCTTGTGTGAATGTCAGACCGTGGCTGTGTACGCTTGAACTCGACGCGATGCGGACTTTGCGCATAAGTGGCTTTCGCTCACTCATACAGTCAAGTATGACCAATCGCGTCAAGTTTGGACGTGAGCGTCTTGATATCGACAGGCTTGACGAGGTGATGGTCGAATCCTGCAGCCAGCGATTGCTCTCGGTCTTTTTCCTGGCCATAGCCGGTAACAGCGATCAGCACCGATTTGGCGGTCTCGGGACAGGCGCGTAGCTGCTGCGCCAATTCGTTGCCATTCATTTCCGGCAGGCCGATATCAAGCAGGCACACCTGCGGGACGTCGGCCTTGGCTCGTGCCAGCGCCCGGCGCGCGTCATGCTCTACGGTTACCTGGTGACCTGACGCTTCCAGCAACATGGCTAGCATCGCCGCTGCATCCACGTTGTCGTCCACCACCATGATGCGCAGGCTCTGCGCTTGCTTCGACAGCCCGGCTTCGGCGGATTGTCCTGTTCGTAGCTTGTCTTCCTGCTGGCACAGGCGAGGCAGGCAGATGGTGAACTTGCTGCCCTTGTCGACCCCAGCGCTTTCGCACGTTACCGTACCATGGTGTAGTCCAACAAGACTCTTGACTAGCGCGAGCCCAAGGCCCAGCCCTCCAGAGGATCGGTCAGACGAGCGCTCGGCTTGCGCAAACAGGTCGAAGGCTCGCGATACCAGGTCGGGTGCCATGCCAATGCCGTTATCCGCTACCTCAATGAGTACGCGCGAGTCACGAACATCAGTCCGCAATCGGATTTTGCCGCCTTCGTACGTGTACTTGGCGGCGTTATTGAGCACGTTGGCAAGCACTTGTACCAACCGTTTCCTGTCTCCTAGTACGATCGTTGCATTCGGAGTCAGATGCACTTCCAGATGATGGCGCCGCGTACGGATCAATGGGGTGACCTGCTCCATGGCATCAGCAACGATGTGGTTGATGTCGACCGGCGCGTTGTCCAGCTCTACCAAGCCACGGGTAACCCGTGACACATCTAACAAGTCATCCACCAGGCTGGTCATATGACGTACTTGCCTGCCGATGATCTGGCTGGTGCGCTGAACACGTTCATCGTTCAGCTTCCCCAGCTGTAGCAGCTCGGCGGCAGCGATGATGGGAGCAAGCGGATTGCGCAACTCATGGGCAAGCATTGCCAGGAACTCGTCCTTTATCCGGTCAGCCTGCCGTAGGCGTTCCTCACTTTCGCGCAATGCTTCTTCATCTGCCTTGCGTTTGGTGATGTCGATGGCCGTACCGATGATGCGTACGCATTTACCCGACTCGTTAAACAGACCCCGGCCTTTTGCAGCAACCCAGCGAATGAGCTGGTCTTCCTTGCCTATCGTCCTGTATTCAGCCTCGTATTGGACGCGCAATTGCGGATCAGCAGTGTTTGCAAACGAAGTCAACGTACGCTCGCGATCGTCCGGGTGGACTCCATCGTAAAAGTCCTGCAGCGTGACCGAAGAGGCAGCCGATATCCCGAACATGGCCTTCACGCGGGGCGGCCAATACATGGTTCCGGTTTCCATGTCGACGTCCCACTCGCCGACGTCCGCCGCATCGATCGCTAGTCGCAGCTGTTCCTCGCGCTCGCTCAGCGCAGCCTCGGCCAGTTTGCGGTCGTGGACATCGGTAGATGTACCGAACCACATGACAATCTGGTCCGACTGAGGGTCTCGGTAAGGCTCCGCACGCGCCAGGAACCAGCGGTATTCGCCTGAGGCTGATCGGATACGGTGTTCGACCCCGAAATTCTTCTCGCTTCTTTTGGCAAGCTCCCACGCCTTCATGGTGATACCCTGATCGTCGGGATGTAAGAATTTCCCAGAAATCTCATCAAGTGTATTGTTGTCCGAGACGACGCCGGTATAGGCAGACCACTGCTTGTTGAAATATATGATTCGACCGCTCTCGTCAATGATCCAGACCATCTGAGGAATGGAATCGGCCATCAGCCGAAAGCGAAGTTCGCTTGCACGGAGTTTTTCTTCCGTTAAGCGTTGCGCTTCGGTTCGTGCCATCACACGTTGCTCGAGTGTGTCGTTCGCTTCTCGCAGACGCCTGTTTGCAATCTCGATTTCAATTGCTTGATCGTCGATCTTGCATACCATGCGAGCGGTATTGTCTTTCGCCCTGACAAATTCGGTAACGTCTTCGACGCGGTGAATGATGTGTGTTACCTCCCCGTCGGCACCAAAAACCGGGGTGTTAATCGGGATCCAATAGCGCTCCTCGAAACATGTGCCATGCGGCCCTGGCACCCGAATGTCATATTTTTGGATAGCCATCGTGTCTGCAGACCTGGTTTGCAACACGCGCAGGAGCGACGCCTCCAGCTTTTCAACGCCGTTAGCGGCTGAGTCCGCAGGGTTGTCGGGAAAAACCTCGAACATACCCTTGCCGAGGATATCTTCACGGACTGTACTGGTCGCACGGAGATAAGCACGGTTGACTGAAACAATACGGAGGTCTGATGACAGCACCAGATAAGGAGATGGTGTGGCGTCGAATAGCGCGCTGAAATCCGGTTCAGTTGCTGCTGGGGAACGCAAGTTCGTTTCCATGTTCACGATGTCTGTGCTATGAGCCATAAGTGCCCATACTACAGGCAGTCCGCGTGGCTCTGGTGCAAATTATGGACAAAGGTACGCCAACCTGCCGGTGCGCCGGCTGAGTTTACGCAGCCAGAACAGCTGCCCAGATTTCGGACGAAGTTTGCCCCTGAGTTCCCAGACCTCGTAGGTCGAACTGCCCTTTGCGAATGCGATGCATGAGCTCAATACCTTGTATTGTCGTGGTAGCGGAAGTGAAGCTTTTCAACCCCAGCATCGGTCCAAGTCTGGATTTGACATTGCGATGGTCCTGCTCGATCAGATTGTTCAGATATTTTGACGAGCGAAGCTTCGTCAAGTCAGGAAGACGTCCCTGCTCTTGAAGTTCGCGAACGGCACGGTGGGAAGCGGCATAACCGTCCAGCGTAATAGTCTCGGGCGACCGGCCTTGAGAACGTATGGCTTTACGAAAGAATGCCTTGGCCGAAGCGACGTTGCGCCGCGGGCTGAGCCGGAAGTCGACGGTATTGCCGGTCGAGTCGACAGCCCGGTAGAGATAAGCCCACTGGCCGCGGATCCTGACGTAGGTCTCGTCCACCCGCCAGGAGGTGCCAGCCGACGTCGCGAAGCGGCTCCAGCGTTTGTCGAACTCCGGTGCGTACCGCTGAACCCAACGCAGGATTGTCGTGTGAGCGATCGGCAGGCCTCGCTCAGCCATCATCTCGACCAGGTCTCGGTACGACAGCTTATAACGCAGGTACCAGCGCACGCAAAGGATGATGATCTCTTGTTCGAAGTGTCGGCCCTTGAACAGGTCGCTCGTGCTCGCGTGACTACGCATGTCAGGCAAAGGCCGTCATTCTAGCTGAGCTGCAGGTTTGCACCAGAGCCGCCTGGATCAGGATGTCGAGCGCCTTTGCCGTGATCGCGCCGCCTTGGCGGGCTCCCTGCAGGATGCTGGCGATATGCGGGTTGTGCTCGATGGCCCGTTCGACCAGCCTGTTCCGCATGTCGATGAGCCAGCGCTCCAGGCCCTGTTCGAGCTGGGGGCTGTCTTCGCTGTAGTAGAGGTCAGCGATGCGCTGCAGCGGAATTTTGAGGCAGTAGGCACGCAGGGCCGTATAGTCGGCCCGGTCGTAGGTCAGTTCGGGCAGTTCGACGTCGGTGTGCTGCGTCATGCCACCACCATGAAGGCGATGAGCGGGAGCGCAGTGTGACCGCCAAGCGGTGCGCGTGTGCCGGTCCGGGTTTGTATGAACATGCGGATGGTCAGTATCAGACTGTTTGGGGCAGTACAAACTGCCGGGATACCTCATCCTAAACCTGTTTCACGACCAAAACAAGCAAAAAAGCTTCAATGATAATACCAATTATCACCTAAGCCCAACTCGAGAATTTTTGGCAAGATGTCTGCAATATCACCGGACACCGCCACCAAACGGTTTTTTTCGAGAACGTTTCGTCGTCAGTCGACCCGTGCGTTGAAGATCGCTCACGTGGATCGATGATGTAGCGCTAAACGCATGATCACTGCGCTTTCTCGTGCCGCCTGCCGCGGTCAGACTTCAATCAGCACCACACGGAACGCCAGTTGCTAGCTGCGCTCATATGAGCTATTCTGTAGTCTCAAAGGAGCCAAACATGACTACTCGATCTGCGATCGGCAAGCCTGCCGCCAAGCGCTCAGCGCCGCCGGCGGTAGCAAAAGCTGCAGCGACGCCGGCAGCCCGGAAAACGGCGCGTACGGTGACTGTGTTCAGCCTCAAGGGGGACGCAAAAACCGGACAGTTAACTTCCTGGTACAAAATGGACATTGCCGACAAAATCCACGTTATCCGGTCGGGCGTACCCGCGCAGCGCGTAGGAGAACTGTCTTCGGTTATGAACATGCCGAAAGAAGCGTTGATGGATTCGCTGGGCCTTTCCCGGGCCACTATCAATCGCAAGGTGCAGCGCGAGCAGCGGCTGTCTCCAGACGAGACCGAACGCGTAATGGGAATGCAAGCGCTGATCGGCCAGGTGCAGGCAATGATCGACACAGAGAGTACGCCAGAATTTGACGCCGCGAAGTGGTTGGCAGGCTGGTTAGCAGCTCCCCTGCCCGCGCTGGGCGGCGCCACGCCCGCGAGCTTCATGGACACGGTCGAGGGCCAGAAGTACGTTGGCAATCTCCTGGAGATGGTGCAGAGCGGAGCGTACGCATGACGGTGTCGCTTTGGCGCATCGCAGCCACCACACCAAAGTATGTTGCCGATGATATGTCCGGTACGGGCGCAAAGAACACGGGCGGGCGTTGGAACCCGGTGGGCATGGCCGTCACGTACAGCTCAGAGAGTATTGCGCTGGCCGTACACGAGACGGTCGTGCACCTGCGCAGCGGCGGTTTGCCATTGAACCGCTACTTGGTGCGCATCGATGTGCCGGACGATGTGTGGACCGCGCGCCAAGTGCTGACACCGCCGATTGGCTGGGACGCGCTACCTGCGGGCATGGCCAGCGTACAGACGGGCGAGGCCTGGCTGCTGAGCAAGGCATCCGCGCTGGCGGTGGTTCCTTCGGTGATTGTGCCCGAGGAATTCAACGTGCTGATCAACCCGCTGCATCCGGACGCGACGCGCATTGTGGCCACGGCCGTGCGCAAGTGGCACTATGACCCACGCTACTTCTGAGCAGCGGCAGGAAGTCGGAACGGCCGATGGCCTGCTTGGCACAAAGAAGACTTGGGGATGTCCGCCTTTCTCCCCTGATGTGTTCTGTGGGCTGTGGTGCGAATTATGGATTAGAGACGAGCTGACTTGGGCGCCGTCCTACGAGCTCAGCCAGCCAGGACGGCATTGTCAAGTTGCTGGAATCCGCCACTGCTTCCTAAAATGGAGGCTGTGGTGCAAACTGCCGCTGGGCTAGAATGACGGTCTTTGCCCATCTTCGTTTCGGACGTTCGCCTTGGTGCTACTGCAGCAGTCTCCGTACTGATGCATGAGGTGCCTCATCACATAGGTGATTTGGTTATATTGCGTCAAAACAATCATCGCAGGGCGGCACTGAGGAAACTCTTCATGGCTGGATCCATGACAGCTGTGGGTGGCGTTAGCGGATTCATGCTGGCGGGAAGTCTGCAGCATTGGCAGCCATTTCTAATGGCCGTAGCTGGGAGCAGTTTTATCTTCGTAGCCCTTTCGGACTTGATCCCTCAATTGCAGCAACGCCGATCAACCAAGGAGACCACGATGCAGGTAGTCTGGTTGCTTATCGGCATCCTATCAGTAGTGTTGGTGAATGGAATGCCTCATGAACGTGTCTCTTGAGTGGCAGATTTGAGAGGCGGCTGACGTGGATTTCTAAAATTTAACGAGGTGAAAAAAACACAAATTTCAGCAAAAAATCGGTTGCTTATACTATAGGGCAGTATGGTATAGTGGGGACGCTTAACTAGTAGAGAGGTGTTCGATGCCACATAGTCCGGAAGAAAAGAAACAAGCCCTCACGCGTATCAGGCGTATCAAAGGACAGGTAGCTACTCTTGAACAAGCACTTGATGCAGGTGCTGATTGCCCTGCGATTCTTCAGCAGCTCGCGGCAGTCCGCGGAGCGGTTAACGGCTTGATGGCCACGGTCTTGGAAAGCTATCTGCGAGAAGAATTTCCGAATAGCGAGATCAGAAGTGATTCGCAGAACAAGTCCATTGACGAAACAATCTCTATCGTCCGGTCGTACCTGCGTTAGAGAGATGAAGTGCCCTCGATGAGAACAAATTCACCTAGATTAGAAAGAAACCACATCATGAAATCACGTGCAGCAGTTGCCTTCGGGCCTGGAAAGCCGCTGGAAATCGTTGAGATTGACGTTGAGCCGCCGCGCAAGGGCGAAGTTCTTGTCAAGATCACGAATACTGGCGTATGCCACACCGATGCCTTTACCTTGTCGGGCGATGACCCCGAAGGTCTTTTCCCGGTCGTTTTGGGCCATGAAGGAGCGGGTATCGTCATGGAGGTAGGGGAAGGGGTAACCAGTGTGAAACCTGGCGATCATGTCATTCCACTCTACACCGCTGAATGTGGCGAGTGTCTGTTCTGTAAGTCCGGTAAAACCAATCTGTGTGTCGCGGTTCGTGCGACCCAAGGCAAGGGGCTGATGCCCGATGGCACGACTCGCTTTTCTTATAACGGCCAACCGCTTTACCACTACATGGGCTGTTCGACTTTCAGCGAATATACGGTTGTTGCGGAAGTGTCACTGGCCAAGATCAACCCGGATGCTAATCCGGAGCACGTCTGCCTGCTGGGTTGTGGGGTAACAACCGGTATCGGTGCCGTCCACAACACGGCCAAGGTGCAACCGGGCGACTCGGTCGCCGTCTTCGGTCTTGGCGGCATTGGGCTCGCTGCAATCCAAGGTGCGCGCCAAGCCAAGGCGGGTCGCATAATTGCCATCGACACCAATCCAGCCAAGTTCGAGTTAGCTCGTAAGTTTGGCGCGACCGAATGTCTCAACCCTAAGGACTTCGAGAAGCCGATCCACGAGGTTCTCATCGAAATGACCGGCTGGGGCGTGGACCATACATTCGAGTGCATTGGTAATGTCAACGTAATGCGCTCTGCGCTGGAAGCAGCCCATCGCGGCTGGGGCCAGTCAATCGTCATCGGCGTCGCCGGTGCTGGCAAGGAAATCTCGACCCGTCCATTCCAGCTGGTCACTGGTCGGACTTGGAAGGGCTCGGCTTTTGGCGGAGTCAAAGGGCGCACCCAACTTCCCGGCATGGTGGAAGACGCAATGAAAGGTGAGATCGATCTCGCCCCATTCGTTACCCACACCATGGGTCTCGAGGATATCAACAAAGCCTTCGATCTGATGCACGAAGGCAAGTCGATTCGCACGGTGATCCACTATTGATTCACGAACACTAACTATTCATTTAACATCAAATATCAAGAAAAAGAACTATGTCTACTCCAGTTATTTCCGGTGACAGCATTTTCTCGCACGTCTTTATCGGCGCCGCCGACGTTCAGAAGTCGGCCGCGTTTTACGATGCGACTCTGGGGGCTCTTGGCATCAAGAACCTCGGTCCATTCGGTAACGGTTGGGTGCTCTTCGGCCGTGAAAAGCCGGCTTTTATCATTGCACGTCCTGGCAACGGTGAAGCGCCCTCCAGCAATGGCGTGACGATCGGCTTTGCTGCTGCAACTCCCGCCGAGGTAGATGCATTCCACGCCGCCGGCCTTGCCGCAGGCGGCACCGACGAGGGGCAGCCTGGCCCGCGTGGCCACCTGCCTGGCGCCTACGCAGCTTATCTGCGTGATCCGGCGGGCAACAAGATCTGCTCGTACACCTTTGTCTAAGTAGTCATCCAAAATTTATCGTGAACTTCGTCCCGAAGCTGCTCATCAAGGATTGAATTTCGTGAAGCAGGTCTGCGCCGTTCTTGGCAACGAAGCGGTGCCAGAAATGCTTAGCGTGCTTCCACAAAATCTCGATTCGGTTGAGCTCTGGACTGTAGGGCGGCAAATAGTACAGATGCAGCCCATGTTTAGCCCACTGACGCCGCTTTTTATCCATGATGGCGCCTTTGTGTATGCCGGCGTTATCGATCAAGACGATTCGCGGAACGTTATGCGGAAGCACCGCGATCTGTTCGAAGAATGCAATGACATCGTCTCGTGTCGTCGGTCGCTGCTGAGTTATCCAGGTCGGTTGGCCATCGTGACGCAAAGCCCCAAGCACGTTCACGCGCTGCCGGTGCGCGAGAGGCTCGACGGCTCGGGTCTGGCCGATTTTCCCCCAGCCGTACTGCACCAGCGGATTCGGGCTGAAGCCTGATTCGTCGAAATACAGCAGCTCGCACCGCTGTTCCTGATCGAGCCTGACCAGAGCGTCGATCACTTTGCCGGCGTGCTCGAACGCTTCCTGATCTCGCTTTTTTTAAACTGTACCGATAGCGCTTGTACGTGAAGTCCATCTCCTTGAGGTACCGTTTAGCCGTGCTTTCGCTGATCGAGGCGTGGTCCTGGCCTTGCTCGATCTGGCGCAGCAGTGCCCCCACGGTACCGGATTCCGAATCGGCCAACTTGCCAAGAGCTTGCTGCTGCTCGGGTGTCCATTTCCTGGGGCGCCCGGTATGACGCCCCTCGTACAGCCCCGCCAAGCCGAGCTTGCTCCAGCGTTGTCGCCAATGCTCGACGCTGTTCAAGTGCCCCCCGAACTCGTCCGCCGTTCTTTGAAGCGTCAACCCCTGGCTCAACCGCAAAACTCCTTGCGCTCGCATCCGCGTTCTCGGGTGTGGGTGGAAAACGCCCATCTCACGCAGCGTACGCCGCTCGTCTTCGGACAATTTCAGGTGCTTCATCGTTTAACCTCCGCTGCATCGTCAATTTGGCTTTGACAGCAAAAATTGCGCGACTACTTAGAAGTAGCGAAAGTGACGGCATTCGGAAAGAGCTTGCACAAGCCTCTATAGGGGCGAGCATTACTCAAACCCTTTAGATGGTGTCGGCTCAAAACGGTCGGCCCGCAGCGGTGTACATCGTGCGCCGCTGCGGGTATTTACCGTGAAGCGAGATCCTTTCAATCAATGGTAACTATGAGGGCGTGATGAAAGAACCGGCCAACATTCACATGACGAACGCACAATCTACGGTTCTGTCGCATTAGGGAACGTCGACGGGTCAATCGGGTAAACTGCGGCGCCCGAACCCAGGACGAATCGATATGCTCAACTTCAAAGGGATGCGTTTTCCTATCGACGTGATCCTGGTCTGCATCCGTTGGTATGCAGCCTACCCGCTGAGTTACCGGCACCTCGAGGAGATGATGGAAGAGCGCGGCGTGTCGGTCGACCATTCGTCGATCAACCGGTGGGCGGTTCGTTTCCTGCCGCTCATCGAGAAGATGGCCCGGAAATACAAGCGCCCCGTCGGTGGCAGCTGGCGAATGGATGAGACCTATATCAAGGTCAAAGGGGTCTGGAAATACCTCTACCGCGCCGTCGACAAGCAGGGCAAGACTGTCGACTTCCTGCTAACGGCCAAGCGCGACATGCCTGCAGCGAAGCGCTTCTTCGAAAAGGCGATGGGTGCGAACGGCAATCCCGACAAGATCGCGATGGACAAGAGTGGTGCCAATAAGGCGGCGATCGACGAGGTCAACGCTGGTCGCGACGTCCGGATTGCGGTACGCCAAGTCAAATACCTCAACAACATCGTCGAGCAGGACCATCGCGCTATTAAGCGGGTGACCAGGCCGATGCTCAACTTCAAATCGTTCCGGTCCGCCAGTTCGGTGCTGGCTGGAATTGAGCTGATTCACATGATCCGCAAAGGTCAGTTCGAGATCGACGGCGCCGAGGCGATGTCGTTCGCCGACCAATTTTCTGCGATGGCAGGAGTGGTCCGTCCAGTGTGAGGGGCGCAGCTCCGTTTTCGGCCAATTTCCGCCGTTTGATCAACAACGCGACAGAACCCGACAGCGAGCGCGCCATCATGGCCATGTTGTCGGCAAAGGTGGGCAGCATCGGCGACAACCGCCTGGGTGGCTGGTACAGCTATCGCGCTTCCAAGGCAGCGCTCAATATGATGGTCAAGACAGCCGCCATCGAAGTCGCACGCAGCCAGAAAAACAGTGTGCTCGTTGCACTGCACCCCGGCACTGTCAGCTCACGCCTGTCACAACCATTTCGGGGCGAAACCATCGGGCGCCCCGCACGTGACGCCGCTGCCGACATGCTGCACGTACTCGATGGGCTGACGCCTGCCGACAGCGGCTCATTCCGATCCTACACCGGCGCCGAATTGCCGTGGTAACTTACCGCCCCCTCCTCACGGCTGTACGATTACTGCCATGAAGATGCGCAAGAAATCCGGGCTCCCGTCCAGGGTCTGCGCATACTGCGCGCTGCCTTTTACCTGGCGCAAAAAGTGGGAACGCGACTGGGATCAAGTAAAGTATTGCTCGGAACGCTGCCGCCGCGCCTCCAGGCCGGCAGGAGCAGAATGCCGGCATAACAAGGATTGAACATCCTTGCGTCCCGGCCGGCCCGGGGCTGCGCCGCTGAAGGTGTATGCTGTAAGCCATGCCCACTGCCCCAGGAAACCGCGCCATGACTGCTCCCACCCAGCACTCCCGCCGCGCCGCCCGGCCCTGGCCCACACGGCGGCTGATCGGCCTTGCCTGCGTCCTGGCGCTGGCGCTGCTGCCTGCGGCCAGCCAGGCGGTTGAAGAACCCGCCTTTACCATCGTGCGGTCCTTCCCCACGTTCGAGATTCGCCAATACGCGGCCTACACCGTCGCCGAGGTGGTGATGCCCCCGCCTGCCGATGACGCGGGCAACCGCGCCTTCCCGATCCTGGCCGGCTATATCTTTGGCAAGAACAAGGGCGAACGCAAGCTTGCCATGACCGCCCCGGTGACCCAGGCGCCGGTCCCGGCCAAGCTGGACATGACGGCGCCGGTGACCCAGAGCGCAGGCCCGGACGGCATCCTGGTGCAGTTCGTCCTGCCTAAAGACATCAACATGGACAATGCGCCGCTGCCGCTCGATGCGCGCGTCAGGCTGCGCGAAGTGCCGCCCAAACAGGTGGCGGTGATCCGGTATTCCGGCTTCTGGTCGCAAGCCAATTACGCCAGGCACCTGGCCGAACTCCAGGCGGCGCTGCGCGCAGCCAATATCACCTGGACCGGCGAACCGGTGTTGTCGCGCTACAACGGCCCGATGACGCTCTGGTTCATGCGGCGCAACGAGATCTGGCTGAACCTCGACTGAGCGGCGCCGCCCCTCCTGCGCCCCGCTACCGGGGCGCGGGCATGCGCCCCCATTTGGCCAGGCCGACAACGATGAACATAAGCGCCAGGCCGAGCAGCACGGCAAGCTCCATGCGCACCTCGTACAGGGAGGCGCCCATCTGGTTGGTGGCGACGAAGCCCTGGATGGCGGCAGTCGATGGCAGCAGCGCGCCGAGCGAGCGCAACGGCAGCGGGATGGCGCTCGCCGGCCAGGTCAGGCCGGACAGGAACATGACCGGCAGCGAGGTGGCAACGAGCAGCTGCATGCTGCGCTCGCGGGTGCGGAAGAACATGCCGGTCAACATGCCCAATGCCGCCACGCCATAGGCGAACAGCAGGGTCAGCACGGCCGTGCCCGCCAGGTTGCCGCCGCGCGGATAATCCTGCCACCAGAAGACGAAGCCGAAAAAGTACAGCGCATTCAGGACCACGACCAGCGCGAACGCACTCAGGGCGCCGCAGTACGAGGCCGTGTCGCGCCCGTAGGGGAAGGATTGCGCGCTCGACCAGCTACCGAACAGCAGCCCGATCCCGAGCAGGAAGGTTTGCTGCATGACCAGTACCACGACGCCGGGAACAACGTACGAGGCGTAGCCTTCGCGCACGTTAAACAGGGGCAGTGCCTCGACGGCAAGCGGCTGGCGCGCCGCCTCGGCCTGCACGCCGGACGGGGTCGCCGCGCCCAGGCGCTTGAGTTCGATTCCGGCGGACACCGTGCCGGCAACCTCGGCCAGGCCGTTCAGGACCACCTTGTTGAGCAAGGGATAGGAACCGTGGCCGCTGACCTCCACTTCGGGCTGCGCGCCGGCCAGCACCTTGCGGCTGAAGTCGGCGGGAATGAACATCGCGCCGGCCGCCTGGCCCTGCCAGATCAGCGCCTGGGCGTCTTCCGGCCGCGCGCTGACGCTGGCCACGACAATGCCGGGGTGCGCACCGGCGTAGCGGATCAGCTGGCGCGACAGGGCCGACTGATCCTGGTCGACGACCGCGACCGGCACCCGGCGCACCGTCTCGGCACTGTAGGGCAGCGGATAGAAAAACGAATAGATGATGCCGGAAATGAAGAACAGCAGCAGCGCCGCCTTGTCCCGCAAGATGGCTTGCCAGGTCAGTACGAAGGCGCCCCAGGCGCGGCGCGGGGCGCTCATTGCTTGCCCCAGGTGTCAGGCTGGTGCACGCGCCGCGCCAGGCGCAGCCAGGCGGCCGCGCCCAGCCCGAGCGTAAAGGCCAGCAGGATCGCCAGCGGCGCGATATTGAAGCGCAGCGGCGCGCCCGCCATCCAGGTGTTGTTGAGCATTTGCAGGTAATGGGTCAGGGGCAGCGATTCGGCCCAGATGCGCGCGCCGACGGGCATGGCCAGCAGCGGAAAGCCCTGGCCGGCGAACGCGAACGCGGGCGCCGTGATGAAGGCGCTGGCCGACAGCGCCGCGCGCAGCGACGAGGAGAAGGCGGCGATCACCGCGCCAAGCGCGAGGCAGGCCGTGATGAACAGCGCCGTCCCCGCCAGCATGGCCGTGGCGCTGCCCTGCACCGGCCAGCCAAGCACGACGCCGAACAACAGGAACAGCAACAGTGCATGCACGGCGAAGACGGCGCAGGGGATGAGCAATTTTCCGAGCAGGGCCGCGCCCAGCCGGCCGTGGGCGGCGGCCAGCCATTCGGCCACCGTAGCGGCGCGCAACTCGCGGCCAATGGCTGTCACCGCCGCCAGCGTGACGAACATATGCAGCAGCGTGAAGGCCACCGGCAGCGCCAGCGACGGGATGTAGCTGCCGTTTTCGTTGAACAGCGTGCTGGTGCGAGTACGCACCGGCTCGAACCGGGCGCTGGCTTGGGCGGGGCCGGCGCCGCGCCGCGCACGCCCCTGCAGTTCGATACCCGCCGACAGGGTTGCCACCACGGTGCGCACGTCGCGCGTCATGCCGCCCGAATGCGCCGCGAACTGGGCGTTATAGGCCCATTGCACCCTGGCGCCCCTTCCCGCGAGCACCGACTCCTGCAGATCGGCGGGGATCGACACCAGGCCGAAGGCCTGGCGCGCGCGGATCAGGCGCAGGGCCGCGGCTTCGTTGTCTGCCGCCAGCACCACTTTCAGTCCGGGCGAGGCGTCGAGCATGCGGATCAGGTTGCGCGAGATGGCGGAGTGGTCGCGGTCATGCACCACCAGCGGCAGGTCGCGGGCCACGCCGGCGGAAAAGATCCACCATGTCAGCAGGTAGAGCGCGAGCGGGATCGCGCCCAGCATGGCGATGTCCCACGGATCGGCGCGCAGGCGCGCCCATTCGCGCTGCAGGGACGATGCGATGGCGTTGCCGGAGCGGGTCATCGGCTGCGCTCAGCGGTCGAACACGACCGTCATGCCCGGGCGCAGTCCCGGCACGGGGGCGGTCGGGCGCAGCCTGACCTCGAAGGTGCGCAAATCCGTGCCGCCCGGGCGCGCCGCGCGCCAGGTGGCGAAGGCCGGCAAGGCCGATACTGCGGTGGCCTTGAACGCGGCCCGGGTCTTGAGCGCGGGAATGGTGGCCTGGTGCACGGAACCCTGCGCGTAGGCCTTGAATTCGTCTTCGCGCACGGCGATTACGGCCCAGACATCGGCCAGGTCGACCAGGGTGATGACGGGGAAGCCCTGCGGCGCCAGCTCGCCGGCCTGGATCGCGAGCTTGGTCACTTCGCCCGCGGCGGGCGCCTTGATGCGCGTCTCGTCGAGCGCGACGCCGGCTTCGTCGGCCACGCCGGCCACCTGGCGCGCCTGCGCCTCGGCAGCCTGGCGGTCTTCCGCACGGGCGCCCTGGCGCGCCAGCGCGTATTGCGCCCGGGCGGCGGTGGCCAGCTCGCTCGCCGAGCGCGCCTGGGCTTCGGCGTCGTCGCGTTTCTGGCGCGCGACGACGCCTTCGGCATACATCGCCCCGATGCGCTGGAACGTGACCCTGGCGAGCCTGGCGCCCGCCTCCGCGCGCTCCCAGTTGGCGCGCGCGGCGACGATTTCCTCCGGCCGCGCCCCGGCCTGCACCTTCTGGCTGGTCGCGCGCGCCGCATCGCGCGCGGCTTCGGCCTGCGCGACCTTGGCCCGCACTTCAGGACTGTCGAGCTCGAACAGCAGGTCGCCGCGGGCGACGCCCTGCCCCAGCTGCACATGGACCCGGCCGACCCGTCCCGGCACCTTCGACGCCACATTGATTTCCTGCGCCTCGATCTGGCCCTGGACCGGATCGTGGACGGGCTGGAAGGCCTGGTACAGGCCCCATCCGAGCAGGGCGAGAATGACGATGCCGGCGCCGCCGGCAAGCAGGCCTTTGGTGGAAGGTTTTGCCATGATGCTTATTCTTTCGTGAGGTCGACGATGTGCGTGGCGGTCCGGGAGAGCGCGTACAGGCGGTCAGGATCGCCGCTGGTGGCCAGCAGTTTGGCGAGCGCCATGACGTAGTCGTAAGCCGCCTGGGCACGCTCGAGGCCCGATTTGGTGTAATTGAGCGAAGCGTCGGCCACGTCGGTCGAGGTCGCCTGGCCGTTCTGGAAACCCACCTGCGCCAGGCGCCGCGTCTCGGCCGCCAGCTCGATCGCCGACGCCATCGCCAGGTAGCGCTGGCGGGCGTCTTCCATGGTGCGCCACTGGCTTTCGGCCAGGGTCGGGATATCGCGCCCGGCCTGTTCGGCCGCGACCTCGACGCGCTGCTGCTCGAGCCGGGCGGCGGAGGTCATTTTTGCGCGGTCGATGCGCTCGACCAGCGGGATGCTGACCGACACGCCGACCAGCCAGTTGGCGCGGCTCGAGCTGCCGCGATTGAGGTTGTAGTTGGCCACGCCGATGACGGTCGGGCTGAAGGCGCGGCCCTGCAGCTGCAAGGCGCCGTCCGCCTGCTTGCGCTTGCTTGCGATCTGTTTCCAGGCCGCGTTCGACGCCATGGCCGCGTCGATGAACGAAGCCAGCGAGCCGGGCGGTTGCGCGTTCACGAACAGCGGCGTGGTCGGCGTGATGGCGCCGGGCGCGTCGAGCAGGCGGCGCAGCGCGAGCTGCGCGATCTCGAGGTCGCTGTCCGCCTTTGCCGCTTCCCTGAGCGCATTGTCGACGGCGACATCGGCTTTCAGGCGCTCGACCCTGGCGATCAGTCCAGTCTTCTCCATCTTGAGCGCCATGCGCTGGTGTTCTTTGGCTACTTCTGCCGCAGCGCTGCGCAACTGCCAGGCCTTGCTGGCCAGCTGCACCGTGAAATAGCGTTGCGCCAGCTGCGTCGATGCATCGTCGAGGGCCGCCTGGACGCTCGCGCCGGCCTCGTCGGCGCGGCCCGCGGCGATCTGCTTCACCGCATCCAGCCGTCCGCCCGTGTAGAGCGGCCAGACCGTGTTCAGGCCGAGCGAACGCACATCGAATACGCGGTCGACATTCAGGGCCGGCGGGATGTCCGGCAGGTTCAGCCCCGGCAGGGGCGGCAGGGAGTCGAGCACCGGGTTGGCTAGTTGCGCAATGGCGCCGGTGTCGACGCTGAGGGTGGTCGAGACCCGCCCGGCGAAGCCGGACAGGCGTACGTCGGGGCCGTCGATGCGGCGCAGTGCCTCGGCCTGCAATTGCTTCGCCTGGAAATCGAGCCGGGCCCCATTCACCGATCCCGCACTGGAGCGCACCCAGCGCAACGCCTCGGCGTAGTCGACGCCGGCATCGGCGTGCGCGGCCTGGGCCAGCGCCAGCAGCGCGGCGGCCGCGATTGCCCCAGGCAGGTTAGCCTTCATTCTCATGCATTACTCCGGTATTCGATCGTCGACCCGCCATCCGCGGCGCGGACGCTGTTGCGCCGTTCATGCGTAGTGCATGGCAGGCATTGTAGCCGGAATGATAACGCTTCGAGCGTAAAGACGCCCGCCGGCTTGCGTGCGCGGCTCAGGGTGCGACTGCCTCGGCGCCGACCAGCCAGTCCTGCTCGCGCAGGCGGGTTCTGTCGCGTTGTTGATCAAACGGCGGAAATTGGCCGAAAACGGAGCTGCGCCCCTCACACTGGACGGACCACTCCTGCCATCGCAGAAAATTGGTCGGCGAACGACATCGCCTCGGCGCCGTCGATCTCGAACTGACCTTTGCGGATCATGTGAATCAGCTCAATTCCAGCCAGCACCGAACTGGCGGACCGGAACGATTTGAAGTTGAGCATCGGCCTGGTCACCCGCTTAATAGCGCGATGGTCCTGCTCGACGATGTTGTTGAGGTATTTGACTTGGCGTACCGCAATCCGGACGTCGCGACCAGCGTTGACCTCGTCGATCGCCGCCTTATTGGCACCACTCTTGTCCATCGCGATCTTGTCGGGATTGCCGTTCGCACCCATCGCCTTTTCGAAGAAGCGCTTCGCTGCAGGCATGTCGCGCTTGGCCGTTAGCAGGAAGTCGACAGTCTTGCCCTGCTTGTCGACGGCGCGGTAGAGGTATTTCCAGACCCCTTTGACCTTGATATAGGTCTCATCCATTCGCCAGCTGCCACCGACGGGGCGCTTGTATTTCCGGGCCATCTTCTCGATGAGCGGCAGGAAACGAACCGCCCACCGGTTGATCGACGAATGGTCGACCGACACGCCGCGCTCTTCCATCATCTCCTCGAGGTGCCGGTAACTCAGCGGGTAGGCTGCATACCAACGGATGCAGACCAGGATCACGTCGATAGGAAAACGCATCCCTTTGAAGTTGAGCATATCGATTCGTCCTGGGTTCGGGCGCCGCAGTTTACCCGATTGACCCGTCGACGTTCCCTAATGCGACAGAACCGTTGACACTACCGTCAAGCTTTACGATAGAGTGTTCACTCGGTTGCACTGCAACAAATTATCTCCTAACATACAACTTAATGATGCTTTTAATGCAACTTTTTTAAGGAGTGTCGCTGTGCGTCCTGTTCCGTACTACGCCGATGTGGAAACAGTTTCTGAAGACGAAGCACACCTGACAGACCAGATCGTCGAACAGATGGCGGCCGCCAACGGCCGCGCCTTCGAGCGCCACCGCCATGCAATCCGCGACGCCCATGCCAAGTCGAACGGCCTGCTGGTCGGCGAACTGGAGGTGCATGCGGATCTGCCACCCGAGCTGCGTCAGGGGATTTTCGCCGAGGCGCGCAGCTACCACGTTGTCGCGCGCCTATCCTCGGCACCCGGCGACATCCACTCCGACAAGATTCCGGCACCGCGCGGCTTTGCGCTCAAGGTGATGGGCGTGGAGGGCGAGCGCCTGTCGCCCGGCATTGCTGGCGCCAACCAAGACTTCCTGATGGTGAACTTTCCGGTGCTCGCCTTCGGCACCATCCCCAAGTACAAGCAGATGCTAGCGCTGCTCGAAGCCAATTCACATGCGCCGGATACCTTCCAACGGCTGGTGGCTGGCACCGCGCGTGGCGCGAAAGAGCTAGTGCAGGCACTGGGTATGGAACCAAGCGCAACGCTCGAAGGATTGGCGCGCGATAATTACCATCCGCTCGGCGAGACTTACCACACACAGGCGGCGATCCGCTTTGGCGACTACATTGCCAAGCTCGCGCTCGCGCCCAAGTCTGCAGAGGTGCGTACGTTAACAGGGCAGCCTCTGACAGAGGTGCATGATGCCTGCATGCGCGACGCCGTCAGTGCCTTCTTTGCCGAGCATGGCGCCGAATACGAACTGTCGGCGCAGTTGTGCGTCGATCTGGCGGCGATGCCGGTCGAAGACGCCGCCGTACGATGGAGCGAGGAGCGTTCGCCACACTGCCCTATCGCCACGCTGCGCTTCCCTCCGCAACCGACTGCGACGCCGCAGCGCCAAGTGTATGGCGACGATGTCCTTTCCTTCAACCCCTGGAACGGCATCGAGGCGCACCGGCCGCTGGGCGGCATCATGCGCATCCGGCGCGCGGCCTACGAGCGTTCGAGCGCGTATCGGCACACGATGAATGCGCGTCCGCGCACGGAGCCATCGCAGCCTTCCGACATCCCAGACTGAGGAACCCGAACCATGACCGACAAGACCACCGACCCACGCCTGGACGACGAAACCTGGCTGCAGGAAGTCCGGCGCCGCATCGACGCGGTTGCGCACGACGCGCCGCATCTTGCCAAGATCGCACTGGAAGCGATGGTGCGCAAGCACAATCCCGACCTGAAAGGCAGCGCCAGATCGGCCGGGCGCGCCGGCAAGCAGTCCGGGAACGTGTCCGAGCTGACGGCCATCGCGCCGCTTAAGCCGGGCGGCGCCGACCGTCTGCGCCGCATCTTCGATCTCACCAACGGCAATATGGATGGCGCCCAGCGCGTCTCTACCTTGCACGACATGCGCTTTGTTTTCTTCGACAACGACACACGCATCCTGTTCGCCACCACCTATGACGGCGACTGGGACAGCTACATCAATGACTTCGCGACCAAGATTCCAGAACTGATGGACCTGCTATTCGCGAACGTGGAGGGCTGGCCCGGCATCACCAGCCCGAAGGTGAAAGACTTCATCGCATCGCACCAGATCGACGCCGCCGGCTGGTTTGTCGCCAATCCGCAGGTGACCGTGGTCGACACCCGCCGCTACCAGCGGATGGAAAAGGCGCTGGACACCTTCTTCGACGCCATGGCCCCGCATCCGCCTGCGGACGAGGCGACACGCAAGGCGCTGGACACCCTCACTGCCACGATCTCGCAGCCAGAAGGGGTGGATTACTGACATGGGCCTGCTCAACGATCTGAAAGCGCGCTTCCAGCGTGAACGGGTGACGCTGGCCCTAGGAGTCTGCGCGGCAGAGAGGATCGTGTCATCGGATGAGGCAGGGCAAACGTTGAGGGAGGATGACGACCAGTTATCTTCCCTACGATCCTCAGCAGCAGTTTTTGTTGCCGCCCGCGCTGGAGGAATGGCTGCCCGAAGGGCATCTGGCTTATTTCATCAGCGATACGGTCGATTTGCTCGACCTGAGTGCTTTTCATGTCCGCTACGCCGGCGGTGGTCCGCGCAACCAGCCGTTCCACCCCGGGATGATGGTCAAGGTGCTGCTCTATGCCTACGCGAGCGGTGTCTTCTCGTCGCGCAAGATCGCGCGTAAGCTGCATGAGGACGTGGCATTCCGGGTTCTCGCGGCCGGTAACTTTCCGAAGCACCGGACGATCTGCGATTTTCGCGCCTTGCATCTGGATGAGTTGGCCGGACTATTCGTGCAGGTGGTGAAGTTGGCGCGCGAGTGCGGCATGGTAAAGTTGGGGACAGTCGCAATCGATGGCACCAAGGTCAAGGCCTCAGCGTCGCGCCATAAGGCGATGAGCTACCAGCGCATGATCGACACCGAAGCAGAGCTCAAGGCGCAGATCGATCAATTAATGGAGCGTGCCAAGCAAACCGATGCAGCCGAGCGCAATGAGCCGGAACTGGATATTCCGGCCGAGCTTGAGCGACGCGAGCAGAGGCTGAAGGTGATTCAGGCGGCACGCGAGCGGCTCGAAGCGAGGCAGCGCGAAGCGGATCGCAGCAAGGGGCGCAGCGAGGATGACGAACGCATCCCGCGCGACAAGGACGGCAAGCCAAAGAACAAAAACGGCAACCGCTACAAGCGCGACTTCGGCATTCCGGAAGACTCGGCGCAGGAGAATTTCACCGACCCCGACAGCCGCATCATGAAACGTGCTGGTGGCGGCTTTGACCAATGCTACAACGGCCAGACGGCGGTCGATGCCCATGCCCATATCATCGTCGCCGCTGAACTTACCAATTGTGGAGCCGATGCTGGCAACCTGGCACCGATGCTCGCCGCCGTCGAGGCCGCGACAGGCCATGCTCCATGCATCACACTTGCCGATGCCGGCTACCGGGCCGAGGCGACGTTTGCCCAGTTGGCATCACACCCGACCGACCTATATGTCGCTCTTGGCAGAGAAGGACAGGATCTCGCCAAGATCGACGCCAAGGCCAACCCGCATACGCTAGCCATGCGCAGCAAGATGCAGACGCCTTTGGCAAAGGCGGCATATCGACGACGCAAAGCTATCGTCGAAGCTCCCAACGCCTGGATCAAGCATGTGCTGGGCTTTCGCAGCTTCAGCTTGCGGGGCCTTCAGAAAGTGAAGGCCGAGTGGAAGCTCGTTTGTGCCGCTTTGAATTTGCGGCGGATGGGGCAATTCGCCACCTGAAGTGCGAAAAGGAGCGGGCAAATCCGCCGCTATCAGCCTTTGAAAACCCGCGAGAACGAAAATCCGACACGACGCGGCGAGAATCCGACATCAAGCACCCGGCGCGACCTGATTGCGCAACGCCAACCTCATATCAAACCTTCTGCCGCGCAGACTCCTAGACGACATCCAGGCCCTGATCCTGCGTTCTCGTCCCGAACCCTATGTCGGCATCCACGCGATGCTGCATTTCGAGGATGAGGAAGGAGGACGCGACCTGGTGCGCCGTCTGGCCGCCCACATCCCTTCTGCGGCCGGCTGGACCGACGACCGCGATGCCTGGACCGGCGCCGCGCTCAGCTTCCAAGGCTTAAAGGCCCTGGGCCTGCCGGAGGCCTCGCTCAAGAGTTTTCCGCTGCCCTTCCAGCAAGGCATGGCGGCGCGCGCCGAACAGTTGCGCGACGTCGACGTCAATGCGCCCGAACACTGGGACGAAGCGTTCCGCCCCGGCGCCTGCCACCTGGCGCTGACGATCTATGCACGCGACGACGCCGCGCTCGAAACAGCGCGCGCTAAGGCCATGGGCGAACTGGCGCGCTCGCACGGCGTGACTTTGCTCGGTACCCACACATTCGGCGCTGATGCCGATGCCAAAAACCCCTTCGGCTTTCGCGACTCAATTTCGCAGCCTGCCGTTGAAGGCAGCGGCGTCGATGCGCTACCGGGCCAGGAGCGCGCGATCGCGGCCGGTGAATTCATCCTCGGTGAGAACAGCGAGACCGGGGCGCCAGTGGCGATGCCCAATCCGCCCGAGTTAGGACGCAATGGTTCTTTCGTGGTGCTGCGCAAGTACGCCAGTCAGGTGGGCGCGTTTAACGACTTCGTGCGTAGCCAGGCGGCCAGTGAATCTGACGAAGAGCTGCTTGCTGCTAAGCTGGTCGGCCGCTGGCGTAGCGGGGCGCCACTGATCCTGGCGCCGGGGCGCGACGATCCGGCACTGGGCGCCGACCCGAACCGCAACAACGATTTCGATTTTTCGACGGATCCGCGCGGCCTGGTCTGCCCGCATGCGTCCCACATGCGGCGCCTGAATCCGCGCGACAGCAGGCTGACGATCCTGACCGATGTGAACATCCACCGCATTATCCGGCGGTCCTCGACCTTCGGCCCCAAATGGAGTCGCGAGGTAACGGCGGCAGACGATGCACGGAGCGAGCGCGGCATCTTCTTCATCTTCATCAGTGCACGCGCCTATGACACCATCGAGTTTCTTCAACAGGAATGGATCAACCGCGGCAATTTCATCGACTTGGGCACGGAGCGCGACGCCATCGTTGGCCTGCACGAGACGCCTGGTAGTTTCACGATGCCGCAGGCGCCGGTGCGGCGCCGGCTGGATGGCGTGACCACTTTCAACCGGCTGAAGGGCGGAGAGTACTTGTTCATGCCCTCGTTGGGTGCGCTCCGCTGGATAGGTGAGGCTGGCTGGTCAAGCTAAGGACGACTCGCAACTGCTGACCTACACTATCAGACGAAAGCATTTTG
Organism: Massilia haematophila; assembly: GCF_042647645.1. Classification (NCBI taxonomy): domain Bacteria; kingdom Pseudomonadati; phylum Pseudomonadota; class Betaproteobacteria; order Burkholderiales; family Oxalobacteraceae; genus Massilia; species Massilia haematophila. Next base: position 78,083 of record NZ_JBHRVV010000002.1, read on the forward strand.
GCTCTGGTGCAAATTATGGATAAAGGCACGCCAACCTGCCGGTGCGCCGGCTGAGTTCACGCAGCCAGAACAGCTGCCCAGATTTCGGACGAAGTTTGCCCCTGAGTTCCCAGACCTCGTAAGTCGAACTGCCCTTTGCGAATGCGATGCATGAGCTCAATGCCTTGTATTGTCGTGGTAGCGGAAGTGAAGCTTTTCAAGCCCAGCATCGGTCCAAGTCTGGATTTGACATTGCGATGGTCCTGCTCGATCAGATTGTTCAGATATTTTGACGAGCGAAGCTTCGTCAAGTCAGGAAGACGTCCCTGCTCTTGAAGTTCGCGAACGGCACGGTGGGAAGCGGCATAACCGTCCAGCGTAATAGTCTCGGGTGACCGGCCTTGAGAACGTATGGCTTTACGAAAGAATGCCTTGGCCGAAGCGACGTTGCGCCGCGGGCTGAGCCGAAAGTCGACGGTATTGCCGGCCGAATCGACAGCCCGGTAGAGATAAGCCCACTGGCCGCGTATCCTGACGTAGGTCTCGTCCACCCGCCAGGAGGTGCCAGCCGACGTCGCGAAGCGGCTCCAGCGTTTGTCGAACTCCGGTGCGTACCACTGAACCCAACGCAGGATTGTCGTGTGAGCGATCGGCAGGCCTCGCTCAGCCATCATCTCGATCAGGTCTCGGTACGACAGCTTATAACGCAGGTACCAGCGCACGCAAAGGATGATGATCTCTTGTTCGAAGTGTCGGCCCTTGAACAGGTCGCTCGTGCTCGCGTGACTACGCATGTTAGGCAAAGGCCGTCATTCTAGCTGAGCTGCACGTTTGCACCAGAGCCATCCGGGCCTATGCCCGTTTTCTGCAGCGTTTAAGCTTGCTCTGGGGCTTCCTTTGCTCAAATTGCAGAAAGTATCGGGCAGCGGTCAGGAGGCGCCACAGCCTTTCCTGACACTCCACAGTTAACCGAACCTTGCTGTAACTGGTCCCGCCGCTCGGTTTTATGTTTTTACACAGCCTGGGCCCATTGCGGACGTTGCATTGCGGTAGGCGACAGGGGCGCTTACCTCAATAGTCACTGTCAGCGTCGTTCTGTTGACGAAGCCAAGGACCCCCTACGCTTTCGTGCAAGGCAAGCCATCCCGGAGGAAGATCAGCAAGCTGGCTCAAGGAGGGGTCCAGATCGACCGCATCACTTAAGTCCAATGCATGACGTTGTCGCACGAGCGAATTCGACTACGGCACAACCATGCACTGCGCATGATCGCGCACGGCAACACATGACACTTGCACTTGGCAGTCGTAATCTCTCTCCATCATGAGGATGCGAGGGTGCTCACATGGATACGATGCTCGACCTTTACCAGGTTATCGCAGAGCGCGAGACTGGGTTTTGGATCACGCTACCGGTGGCAACAGGCCAAACTGTTTCCCGCGACGAGTGGCTTCGCCTAAACCAGGCAGACCCTGATCACTGCCAAATCATCGCATTCGCGCCCGATGCTGGACTTCCACTTCAGTCCATGACGGATGAAATTATAGTCGAGCATGCCCTCGCGGTAACCTGGTCAGACGAGACGCTCCACTAGCGCCCAGCACCATGGCGCGACCGCTTGGCTCTGGTGCAAACTTGCAGCTCAGCTAGAATGACGGCCTTTGCCTAACATGCGTAGTCACGCGAGCACGAGCGACCTGTTCAAGGGCCGACACTTCGAACAAGAGATCATCATCCTTTGCGTGCGCTGGTACCTGCGTTATAAGCTGTCGTACCGAGACCTGGTCGAGATGATGGCTGAGCGAGGCCTGCCGATCGCTCACACGACAATCCTGCGTTGGGTTCAGCGGTACGCACCGGAGTTCGACAAACGCTGGAGCCGCTTCGCGACGTCGGCTGGCACCTCCTGGCGGGTGGACGAGACCTACGTCAGGATACGCGGCCAGTGGGCTTATCTCTACCGGGCTGTCGATTCGGCCGGCAATACCGTCGACTTCCGGCTCAGCCCGCGGCGCAACGTCGCTTCGGCCAAGGCATTCTTTCGTAAAGCCATACGTTCTCAAGGCCGGTCACCCGAGACTATTACGCTGGACGGTTATGCCGCTTCCCACCGTGCCGTTCGCGAACTTCAAGAGCGGGGACGTCTTCCTGACTTGACGAAGCTCCGCTCATCAAAATATCTGAACAATCTGATCGAGCAGGACCATCGCAATGTCAAATCCAGACTTGGACCGATGCTGGGTTTGAAAAGCTTCACTTCCGCTACCACGACAATACAAGGTATTGAGCTCATGCATCGCATTCGCAAAGGGCAGTTCGACCTACGAGGTCTGGGAACTCAGGGGCAAACTTCGTCCGAAATCTGGGCAGCTGTTCTGGCTGCGTAAACTCAGCCGGCGCACCGGCAGGTTGGCGTACCTTTGTCCATAATTTGCACCAGAGCCCTTGATTATCCCATGTCGTCTTTTGGGCTTAAATGAGCACAAAGGCAACGGAATTTGGGATGTACTACGTTAGTATGTAATTCAGTATGTTATTTCGTAGGGTACGTGATGGCTCGCTCAGGTGTGTATTTTTCAAATGTCAAACGCGCCCGTGACGAGGTGATTGCTCAGGGCCGACACCCATCAATCGACGCGGTCCGTGCTGCGTTGGGCAATACAGGGTCCAAAACGACGATCCACAAATACCTGCGCGAAATCGAGGTCGAGGAGGGCGGCTCGACACAGGCTGTCAGTGATGCCATCCTCGCCCTGGTGACGCAGCTGGCAGAACAGCTCAAACGGGAGGCTACGGCTGAGCTCGACGAGGTGCGGGCGCGGATGGACGATCAGCGCGCCGCTGACGAACGTGCCCGGGCTGAACTGGAAGCGCAGCTCGGCGAGGCGCGACGGGCTGTCAACGATGTCTCGCGACGCCTTGAAGCGCGCGAGCAGGACCTTGCGACCGTCCAAAACCAGCTCGGCGCCGAGAAGATCGCGCGGCATACCGCGGAGCAGCGCGTGCTTGATCTGAATGGCAGGCTGGCCGACGCCGAACGGCACCAAGCGTCGCTGGAAGAAAAGCACAAACATGCGCGGGACGGCTTGGAACATTATCGTACGGCGGCCAAGGAACAGCGCGAACAGGAGCAACGCCGGCATGAGCACCAGGTCCATGGGCTACAAACGGAACTGAAGCAGGCGCAGCTTGCGTTTTCGCTCAAGCAGGAAGAGTTGACGCGATTGAACAAGGAGGCGGCCGCGCTCGCGACCGAACTCGGTTCGGTCAAGCAGGCTCTGCATCTTGAACGTGAAGCCAGCCGCAACCAAGCGAAGAAGGTCGAGCAGCTGCAGGCCGTCGAGGCGCGGGCTGCCGTGCTCGAGGCACAACTGGTCGAAAGCAGGACGCGGTTAGCTGAGGCTGGGGAAACGGCCGCGCGCGCGGACATCGCGTCCGACGAATTGCGGCGGCAAATCTCCGCGCTCGAAGTGGAACTGTCTGCGGCGAAAAGTGCAATCGCGTTGGAAGAACGCTTGGCGAAGCTGGACAAAGCAGTGTTTGGTGGTGAACCGACCAGCAGGCTGAACGCGCAGTCGGGAAGCGAGTGACGATGGCAGTGCGGTTGGAGATCGGCGCGCCGTCCGGGTTCGGATTCCTGGCCGGGGCTGACGGCCGCTGGCGCAGTTGAAGATCGACACCAGATCATCTAAGCTGAACGATGCGTCGCCCGACGCATTTCCCGGAAGCGGTTGGAAGCAAATTTGTGAGACAGATGCGGACAGCGGCATCTAACAGTTTTACTTCCAAAGATCTAACAGCTTTGCTTCCGAGAGCTAGAGCTGATACGGCAGACATCTTGCCGAAAATTCTCAAAGAGTCTTAGATGATAATTGGTATTATCATCTAAGGATTATTGCTTGTTTTGGCCCTGAAACAGGTTTAGGATGGGCTATCTCAGCCATTTAAAATCCGCTTCATGCCCGACACGTCCGCGCCGTACATTCCCACCCTCGACGACCTGCAGCGCTGCGGCGCTGACGACCTTCTCACCAATCCGACACCGGCTGCCGCCTATCACGAGATGTGGTCGCGGTTGTTCGCCGGCGCCCAAGCCGCCGCTGCCGAAGACACGCCGAAGGGGGCCGCGCTCGACTTCCTCGCGAAGATCTGTTCGATGATGCTGGTGCCGGACGAACCGGCGACGCCGTTCAAGGCGATGCTCGTAACGCCGAACGGCAGCAGCATGGTTCCCGAGCACCTGACGGCGGCCGATATCAGTCTGCTGGCCGATCTGGCTCCAACCGTAGAGCATGCGCTCTTGCGGGCCCGCTTGGCGGACCTGATCTGGCTAAAGGACCGGCGCAGAGGCGTGGCATTCGCGCACATCGCCATCGAGGCGTATCGCCAGCCCCCGATCTACAGCGAGAAACGCGGCGACGATGTGTTACGGTGTCGGCAGCGTGCAGTCCAGCTGGCGCTGTCGATCGGCAAAGGAGGCGGCGCCCTAGCCGCCCAGGTTGCCGACGAACTGCTCGGGGCGTTTTGGAAAGCGGTGGAGGTCAACGATAGAGCCGCAGCTTTGCGTTACCTGCGCCCTCTTTATACCCAGCGACTATGCCGCGATCACGCTGGACCGATTGCGGGCGCGCTTGAGGCGCTAGCGCGTCTCCAGTTGGAAGCCGATGATCCTTTCGGCTCGTTGCAACTTGCCGAGGCCGCCCAGGAATGGTTCGAACGGGCGCGGGACGACGAGCACCGGGCAGCGGCGCTGATCCTCGTAGCCGAGAGCTGGGTCGCGCAAGGAGACATGGATGGCGTCGGCATCACCCTGCATCAATGCTACACAAAGGCGATTGATGCCTACCGCCGTGTGCCCGCCCGATACCGCGAACAGTTCGGCGTCGCCGGCGCGACCCAAGTGCTGAGGTCCAAGCTGCCTAAAGCCGGGATGGAGATTCTGGCGGGCATGCAAACCTTCAGCCACAGTATCGACATCAGTGACGTGGTGAACGAAGCTGTCGGCAAAGTTCAGGGATTGCCTTTCGATCAAGCGTTATTTTCGTTTTGCCGCATCGCGCGGTGGCCAACGTTGGAGTCACTACAGGCCGACGCTGCGATGTACATGGATGGCATTCTGGGCATGTCTTCTGCCATCAACGTCGACGAGGACGGCCGTGTCATCGCTTATGTGGAAGGCGTCGGTGACGAGGACAGTCGTAAGCGACGCCTGGCGGCCGAGATGATCAAGGCGTGTGCAAGCAGGGTCGATTACGCAGCCCGTGCTTTGATCGACCCGACGCTGGACGTCATCCGCCAGCAATTCCACCTCTATCCCTACGACTTTGTAATCATCGCCCAGCTGTCCGCGCTGGTGCCGGGCGACCGGGTCGACCTGGTCGCCAAGGGGCTGTATGCCGGCTACTGCCGTGACTTTGTCCAGGCCATCCATATTCTCGTTCCCCAGTTCGAGCACATGGTGCGCATGGTGTTGAAGGAGGCCGGTGCACAGACCACGAGCCGTCAGGATGGGATCGAGATGGAATTGGGGCTATCGTCGCTGGTCGACCTGCCGGAAATGAAGGAGCAATTCGGAGAAGACCTGACGTTTACGATCCGATCGCTGATGTGCAAGCCGCTCGGACCAAACCTGCGCAATCAGGTTGCCCATGGCCTGGCCGACTCCAAACTGTGCGCCAGCGGTTACGGTGTCTATGCCTGGTGGCTGATACTCGCCCTTGTTATGGAGGGCTTTCACATGACGCAGCGCGCAGAGAGCGTGAATCATCCTGATACCGCCGGGGAGGCTTGATCATGGCTCAAAACACCGACGTCGAGCTGCCCGAACTCACTTATGACCGCGGCGACTACACCGCGCTGCGCGCTTACTGCCTTAAAATCCCGTTGCAGCGCATCGCTGACCTGTACTACAGCGAAGACAGCCCGCAGGTCGAACAAGGCCTGGAGCGCTGGCTGATCGATATGAGGGCGAACCTGATCGAACGGGCGATCGAGCACAATCCGCTGATGGCCGAGACGCTGCAGGGAGCCCGGCAAGGCGGTGCGATTACCGCCAAGGCACTAGACATCCTGATCCAGGCCGCGGATATGCCGAAACCGGCGCCCAGCCGCACGCACAAGGTTTCGCAATGGTTCCGCCCCAGGACGGCAGGCGCGTTCAAGGCTGAGGGCGTGCTGACGCTCGGCGACCTGGCCGACCTGATCAACCGGCGCGGGCCAACCTGGTGGCGCTCCGTGCCGCGGATCGGCGCCGGCCGCGCCGACGCGATTCTGCGCTTCCTTCACCGTTGGCCAGACCAGCTTGGCGAAGTCGGAGTCGAACGCGCGCATCCGGAACCGGCCGACGACTTCAATCTGCTGCCAGTCCTGAATCCGGCGATTAAGCGCGAGCTTGCGCCGCTCGGTACCTTCCAGCTGCCGGCCTGGCTCTCCGGCCAGGACGGCGCCAACCGCTCGCCGGCGTTCTGCTTCATTTCCGCGCGTAGCGACCTGGAGGCCATCAACAGCTATCTGAACCGCTACGAGGGGCAGCATCACACGCAACGGGCCTACCGCAAGGAACTCGAGCGCTTCATCCTCTGGTGTGCCCTGGTGGTGTGCAAGCCGATGTCGTCGCTGTTGGTCGATGACTGCGAGGCCTACAAGAATTTCCTACGCTCGCCATGGCCGGAATTCTGTGGCCCTCGCACCGTCAAGACCAGCAAGCGCTGGCGACCGTTCGCCGACGAGCCGATGAGCGCGGAGTCGCAGAAACAAGCGGTGCTGGTGCTGCGCGCGGCATTCGAGTGGTTTGTGAAAGTGCGCTACCTGGCCGGCAATCCATGGGTAGCGGTAAAAGACCCGAAAATCGTCAAGCAGGCCGAGCAGATGCAGATTGATCGTGCGCTCACCAGGTCCGCATGGGACACCGTAGTCGACGTGCTCACCCAGATGGCTGCAGCTGCCGAGAATCACCGCGACCGGGTGGCGCTGGCCGCCATCTTGCTCATGGGTGACTCCGGCCTGCGCCGTGCCGAGGTCGCCGGCGCCCGCCGGCACAACATGAAGCCGAGCCGGCATGCCTCCGGCGTGTGGATGCTTTCCGTCCTCGGCAAGCGCAGCACCGTGCGCAAGGTGCCGGTCAGCCAGCGGACGACTGACGCATTGCGTGCGCATTGGCGCGATCGCGGGCTAGACTTCGATCAGCAGCTCGATGACCTTCCATTGCTGGCGCCGGTCATCGTTCCTGGTACCGAAACGGCCAAAGCGAAGCATGCTTCCGGCACGACAAATGGATATGTCGCCAATGCGTTCTACAACCTGGTATCAGGGGCCCTTCGCCGGGTGCGCGACCACGCAGCAGCTATATCGGATACGGATGCACCGCAATTCACGCTGGAGGACCTGGCCCAGCTTGAGAACACGTCGCCCCACGCTTTCAGGCACACGTTCGGCACCCTAGCCGTCGAAGACGACATGCCGATCGTGGTGGCGCAGGACATCCTTGGCCATGCCAGCGCATCGACTACGTCCATTTATGTCAAAGCCAAGGAGAAGCGCATCGCCGAGGCTGCTGAGCAATACTACGCGGGGCGCAGCGCCGGCGATCGCAAGCTGGCTGCCAAGAACAAACCTTAACCAAGGCAACTTCAGGCTGCACTTGTCGATGTGCAGCTGGCATGCCTGTCTGGCGCTGGGTAATGTCCCAATTTGTCCTAATCCAGGACGTGACTGGACATCGCAGCTCCCTTATCGTTCCTTCCATACCAATCAACGTATGGAGAACATCATGACGAAGCAGACTAAAGCAGGCGTTAGCAAGGCCGCAGCCGGGAAGCCCCCAATGACGCAAGAGCGCGCTTCTGCGATCCAAAGCCGGACAATGAAGGAAAAAGGCACAGTGTCAAAAAGTGACTTCGCGGCACGCGCGGCACGGGCCGCCATCCGCAATGGCAAGGCCAGCGGCGGACGTTGAGAACTGGGACGAGCAATGACGAAACATACCATCCAGCTCAATTCGGATAAGGTCCGCCTGCGCATCGCGGAGGCCGGCGGCCCAGTCAAGAAGTACGCCGTCGGTATAGAGGAAAGGACGATCAACCGTATCAAAAAGGGACAGCGCACCACCCTGGCCACAGCACATCGTCTTGCGACGAACCTTGGTACGACCTTCGACGATCTGCTGCACCCGCCCGGACGCGAAGAGGTGGAGCGGCATCTGCCGCGTAACTGGCTTTACGAGAGCATTACGCCGTCCAGCGCATTCCGAAAGCATCTCCCCGCGCAGCTGGCAATCGGCGGCGATTACGAAGGTTACATCGTCGACCAGCCGCCGTCCGGCTGGCATGGGCCACTTGACGCGCTGCTAAAGTGGTATCCGCAAAGCGGGAGGAAGATCATCTTGCGCCGCTCGGAGGACGCATACGTGATCGAGCTGCACTACTTCGAATATACGTCCGATCGAGCGCAGGAACTCGATTATTTCGCGGCCAGCGCCTGCCGATTCTTCCCGCTGGCGCGCAGTAGCGATACCTTCAAAAAAACAGCCTTGAGCGAGCTGAACGCCGATTGGGTATGGGGTGATCTGCGGCGTCTGGCGATGGAAAGGGGAGACATCGTCGACATCGAGGGGCACGACATGCCTGTGCATCCTCGCGACTATATGCCGGTTGCCCGCTTCTACCGTGGCATGATCGTACGGCGCAAACTAGAAGGCGTACGCGTGTTTCGACATTTCCATCGTGACTTCCGAAGGGCGCTGATTGAGTATCTGGAAGGGCTTGATCCGGGCCGCGTGCACGTATCGACGCGCGGCTTGGGCATTGAGATTCGGGTCGTCCCTTTGCGACCGGAGGTGTACGACCCGTATTGGCAGGATAACGAGCTCTGCATTGAGGTGGATTTGGCGTGGTGGAGACCCGACGGACGTCTGGCGCCTGCGCCCTGGCGCCAGGAGCATCGCGAACGCATCGTCGCATCAATCAAGGAGCGCAACTGGAACGCTATTTATTCCCCAGGCCTGCCGATAGGCTATCCAACGGAAAGCGAGGACGACGATGGGGATCCGCCGCTGACGCCCGACCTGCATGTCCCAGCTCGCGTAGCGAAGGCCGTGATGGACCTATACTGTCCAGAGCCCGACGAGTGGCATGTATCGTCCGATGCTGGCGTCTAATGAGTTACAACAGCACTGGCGCCGACCCAAGCCATAATGTCGTCTCCTGAGCAAAGGGTTGGCCAGTGTAAGGCAACTTGACGATCCTGCATCGCAAGGACGGGCGCCGGAGCAGCTCGCTGGAGACTCAGCTTTAGTGCTCTGGTGCTAGGACTAGGTCTCATGCACACCCGCTCGAACGCGCTGGGCACTCTCAGGTACGGCACAACAGAGGCCAGCCGTGCGCCAGGCGCCAGCAACGCTCTAGGGACTTGGCGTGTTCGGCGAAGCCCCATTCTGGACCGAAGTCAGCAGCGGATTTCTGCATCTCGGAATGCAGCGTCACGTATGAGAAACGCCACCGTGCAAGATCATTGACCGCGGATTGCATAATGCGGAGCGAGCCGGTCCTGATGTCCGGCGCGGATATCTCCTGCAGGATGCGCCTGCGAAGCCCGTAGCTGCCGCCGGCGTAACCGCCGATGCCGTTGTAGACCAGCCTGAAGCCATCCTGCTCGATCTGGCAGACGTTCGGCAACAGATGATGCGCCTGCGTTAGACGCGCGATCGGCACTGATGCCCCGGGAAGTTCTGCAATAGTGCACAGCTCATCGATGCTGTATGACGTGTACAGAAAGTACAAGCCGGCGCAGGCGTTGAGCGGTTCGTTGATGACCGGGTACCCTTTGGCGTTTGTGCTGATCGGAAGGAACCGCGTGGTTCGCAGATTGTCGATTTCGTTAAGGATGTCGAGATACATCGGTGCCCGTTCATAGATCCACCGTCAGGACCGAAACTGCGCTGAGGCTACTGCGGCCGGTGACACGGCCGGAAGGCGCGCAATCAAACGGGCGAGTGTAAGGCATGTGCGCCGGTACTGGCAAGGAGTGCCGGTACCATTCACCCGAACGGCCGGGTGTACAGAAAACCGTCCGTTCTGGGCGTCGTTACGAAGCTTGGCCCAGTCGCCTTGCGAAAGGCAGGTATCAGAGGTGGTAGCGCCAGACTCTACTTTCCAAGGCGCGCGTCGTACGCCCATTTTCGGACCTTACGCACCACGAGTTTCGCCGCATCGGCGCGTCAACGGCATGTTGGTATAGAGCGCGGGAAGATCAATAATTCGTCAGGTCGTGGACGATACGTGTAGGCTGCTTTTTGAACGTCACGGACACCTTATTATTGACAATGTCCTTCTTGATCTCGTAATCCGGATTCAAGGTCGCCACGTTATGCGCCACAATCGCGGCAACAGCCGCGACTCCCAGCCCCGTCACTAGCGCGGCCCCGCCCGCTGCCACGATCCTGTTTTCGGTGTAAATCCGGCAGGTCATGCTTTTTTCTTCAATGGCTCGTTCCAACCGGCGCACCATTACCGCTTGGTCGACACAGGCTAGCACGACAAAGGAGGCCGTTCTGCCGATAAGGACTCGTAATAGCGCGTCGCTGAGATCCGTAGCATTCAGCTCTCCCCTGCCGATAACGGACTGCGGGATCAAAACGCCGTCAACCATGACTTCCTTCTCCCACTGGTCTGCGGCCGGTTCATTCATGAAATCCGCGATCTTGTCCTGCCAACTCTTCGATGTCGATGTCATATGTACCATGGCCTTTACGAATATTATTCTCCCGACATTATAGGCAACATACGCAGCAATTTATGTTTAATGGCAAACGATTTGTGCTGCGCGCCAGAGGGTTACGGCACGCGCCCCGGCGCGCCAGTACTCCGGGTTCACTAATCGCACGGATCGATCATGGTCGGCACAATGGCGCGAATGACGGGCTTTCTGCTTATTTGCCTGCAGCGAAGTTCTCTGCACTTGAACCGAGGTTTCCGCTCTTTGGCTGCGATCTGCCTCATGATTCGATAGCGTTTCTCGCCGCTATCGCCTTCAAACACACCTTCGGAACGCTGGCAGTCGAAGATAACATGCCGATTGTGGTGGCGAAGGACATCCTAGGCCATGCAAGCGCTTCGACTACTTCAATCTACATCAAGGTGAAGGACGAACGTATTGCAGAAGCAGCAGAGCAGTACTACGCCAAAAACGGAGGCAACAGGGGCAGCAGCAGGGGTAAAAAGTAGCTTTGGGATCCAAAGCGGTTGCAACTATGGATTGAGCTGGACTGTACACGGGTCCTGCAACTCGGCATAAATTAGTGCGTTCAACAGCTCCCCCGCGCGAACTGCCCGATCGGAAAATGCATTTACATCAGAGAGTGCCCACTCGACTCCTCTTTTGAACAATCGCTGATCATTATTTTGAGCGGTTCCTGGCTTTCCGTGTAAAAGACCATTTCGCTCTCTGACGACTTCACGAAACTCTTTCGCGAACGGGACGATCTTGGCTCGCAAGTTAGCGTCGGAGACGCGAGAAAACAGGGCTTCGAGATCCTGGCCAATAGTGCCAGCCGTTTTCCGCCTCGGCTCAATGCTGTTGATATAGCCAGGCTGGTTCATTGCCGGCTCCGACGGTAGCGACTACTTTTTTAACGCCAATTACGTTCGTGGAAGTGTTCCATCCTCAGGTGCGGAAGTCGAGTTCCAGCCGGAACGGTCTACGCGTGGGTACATTGCGAAAAACGTTAGAGTGCTCGTAACTGCCTAGATCGCGCAAGCAAAATGGCCTGGGTAACCAGGCCATTTTTTCGAGTCAAACCAGCGCAATACCATAGCGGTCCAAGAAGTCAGGAAGTCTTGGGTCAGCCAACAGCTTTATCGTTTCGTCCACCGTTGTCTCGACACGGTCAAATAGCGCTACTGACGGTAGATTGGAAAACCGCGACAAGAAGTACAGCCCATCGTAGTCCTTCGGGTGATCGAAAAAGCCCTTACTCCAACGATTTGGAGCGAAATAATCCGAGCACGCGGAAATAACTGAAGTTCCCCCGAGAGGGAATAGCGGCGCAGTTAAGTCAACTAGCATCAAATCTGTTCGCCCAACAATTCCCAAGGTAGAGATGCTGCGTTCTGCGATCTCGGACTCGTCTAGCACCAAAGGCCAGGTCTGAAACGCATCACGGACCAGCGTCTCAGCCATACATACATCAAATTCTGGGGACGCGTACAGCACCCCATACTCGTCCGCAGGGGCATCAAAACGATAAACTGTCGAGCTCGACGAGCGCCTGTTATAGAACAATGGCGAAAACGCGCTTCTGTGAATGCGCAGCAGAGGGAAGCTGGCAACGTCCAAGATCCGGACAGGGATTTGACGAAGGTGCAAGTCAGAAGGCGGCAGCGGGCAGTCTAGCAAAGGCGATGCGGGAGGTGTGCCAGTCATGAGGCCCCTTGTTGCTGATCTACGCGCCGTCGTGCGACCTCTACAATACGATCAAGTGGGAAGGTGTTGTCAGCGATTACGTCTTTTGGTGCTCTGCTGTCCAAATCTGTATGCGGGCGCCCAAGGAAGCTGTGAAGTGCCCAACAGCTCATTGAAGTCCCGATAAGCACTTGAAGGACAGCGCGAAGCCTCGACGCTTCAACGTCAAATTGCCACTTCGGATATCGGAAGCCACGTGTATTACCCTCGAGTAGAAGTGCGTAGAGTGCACCACGATTTCTCTCTTGATTTATGACGCGGTCTGAACGGCCCGAATACTCACTGGCGGCGGAGAGCGATAGGTTTTCTGGACTGTCAAACTCTGACCGCATGTATGAGGCTCCACGAGCCTTTGCGTTGGCCAGGGAGGGCGATGCGTGCTCTGTTCGAAGATTTACCAGTCCTGTCAGGACAGCTACTTGCTGTTTTAAATCCTCAACCTCTTGTTTCAAGTTTAGAACCGCTTGATGGTCCGTATCTGGTTCCGAGATCGAAACTAGGTCCAGTGTAGCGTAGTCATGAGGGAGAGCGAAGTAGTACAGAATCTTTGGCGCATTACCATGGAGAGCAGCACGACGGATGCGCTCCTCACGTGCCGCAGCGCCGGCAACAGTGGCGATGTGTGCCCAGGTGTTTCCGTCCTGAGCGTCGATCGTTCGTATAGCGGCGTCTACAAGAGCTTTATGCTCAGGTGACTCGTGCTCAACGTCGATTTGTTTGAAGCGGGCATCGCTTTCTAGCCAATTTCGAGTGTTAATGCGGTATCGGTGCGCATCGTTCAGTCCCAAACGTAGAAAACCCCAATCGTCACCAAGGGCATACTCTGGTGAGAGCCAAGAAGTGTTAGAAGATCTGGTCATGAAAGCAGTGTAGTTCATGACTTCCATGACATCAAGCTGGATTTCCGCTATTCCTTTCGGTGTTGAGGCATGACAAGGCGAAAAAAAAGCCTACCCGGTGAGGGTAGGCTATTTGAGCGGTTTGTCGAGTTAGGCCTTGGGGTTAGGTCTGCCCCCTGGGAATCGCCAAGATTGTTGAGACCGCGCCGCTTATGCCATAGCCACCTAGTTCACTTTCATGGGGCTTGTGAATCAGCCGGTCCAGGTACAGTAGGGTTCCGGTTTCGGTTGGCACGCTGCCGAGGACGTTGGCGATCGCCGGCGACGACGATCCCTTCCTGCGGACAACGACGATGCCTTCGCCAAGGTGGACGTTTGCTTCAGGGCTCTGGTGCAAACCTGCAGCTCAGCTAGAATGACGGCCTTTGCCTAACATGCGTAGTCACGCGAGCACGAGCGACCTGTTCAAGGGCCGACACTTCGAACAAGAGATCATCATCCTTTGCGTGCGCTGGTACCTGCGTTATAAGCTGTCGTACAGAGACCTGGTCGAGATGATGGCTGAGCGAGGCGTGCCCATCGCTCATACGACAATCCTGCGTTGGGTTCAGCGGTACGCACCGGAGTTCGACAAACGCTGGAGCCGCTTTGCGACATCGGCTGGTACCTCCTGGCGGATGGACGAGACCTACGTCAGGATCCGCGGCCAATGGGCTTATCTCTACCGGGCTGTCGATGCATCAGGCAAGACGGTCGACTTCCGGCTGAGTCCACGGCGTAACGTCGCCTCAGCCAAAGCATTCTTTCGCAAGGCTGTGCGCTCCCAACGCCGGTCACCTGAGACTATTACGCTGGACGGTTACGCAGCCTCTCACCGGGCCGTTCGTGAACTTCAAGAGCAGGGACGTCTTCCTGACTTGACGAAGCTTCGCTCGTCAAAATACCTGAACAATCTGATCGAGCAGGACCATCGCAATGTCAAATCCAGACTTGGACCGATGCTGGGCTTGAAAAGCTTCACTTCCGCTACCACGACAATACGAGGCATCGAGCTCATGCATCGCATTCGCAAAGGGCAGTTCGACCTACGAGGTCTGGGAACTCAGGGGCAAACTCCGTCCGAAATCTGGGCAGCTGTTCTGGCTGCGTGAACTCAGCCGGCGCACTGCAGGTTCGCGTGCCTTTGTCCATAATTTGCACCAGAGCCTCACATGCTACGTCGAGAATTGAAAACCGTCATAGGGAAACGCTGATTAATTGACGATTTTTGCGTCTCCGAGGTTTTTTTGCGACGCGGTTGCGCTCCAGCTGCGATCTCGTTTTTAGAGATCACTACAGCCTGTTTTTATGCGATATAGCGGTATCCCTTGCGCCTTTTGGCGCTCAGGACGCAACTCGGGTTTCAGTGACCCTAAATCGCCGGCCAGCCAGCACTAAATTGGCGAAGCCAAACAGAGTAAACAGTTGCGCGGTGTTCTTCGCCAGGCCGCGGTAGCGCGTCTTCCGATGACGGAACAGGTTCTTGATGACATGGAACGGATGCTCGACTTTCGCGCGCACGCTGGCCTTCAAATGCTCCAGTTTTTCCGTCATGCGGCCCAGTTTGTTTTTGGGAAGCGCCTTGCGTTTGGAGCGCTTCATGGCGACATGCCAGGTCACTGCTTTGCCAACATTTTCGGGGCGCTTCTCCACGCCCTGATAGCCTGCGTCGCCGAGTGCAGCGGTCTCGTCTCCATGCAAAAGCGCATGTGCTTGCGTCACGTCGGAGACATTGCCAGCCGTGCCCACGACGGTGTGCACCAGGCCAGACGCAGCATCAACGCCGATGTGCGCTTTCATCCCGAAGTGCCAGTCATTGCCCTTCTTCGATTGGTGCATCTCCGGATCACGCTTGCCATCCTTGTTCTTCGTCGATGGTGGCGCGGCGATCAGCGTGGCGTCAACAATGGTCCCCTCGCGCATCATCAGACCCTTTTCGGCGAGGTGTCGGTTGATCGTATCGAAGATCTGGCGCGTCAGATCTTTTGCTTCGAGCAGGTGACGAAACTTGAGCAGCGTCGTCGCGTCTGGCGCCGACTCGCGGCCCAAATCGATGCCGACGAAAGCGCGAATGGCCTGGCTGTCATAGATCGCATCTTCAATACCTTCGTCCGACAAACCGAAGCATTGTTGAGCCACATACATCCGCAGCATTCGCGCCAGCCCGATCGGTGGACGGCCAGCGCCTTCGACCTTCGGATAGAACGGCTCGACCAGTTTGTGCAGCATGCTCCACGGTGTCACGCTTTCGATCTCAGCGAGAAAAAGGTCGCGCCGCGTGAGCTTTTTCTTGGCGGCGTATTCGAGGTCGGAGAAGCTCTTTTGCATGATCGATGGCGGGCGAGGAACGTAGCGTCATTGTCTCAGGTTGCGGCACCGGCGGGAACCGGAGCGGCCGAATTAATCAGCGTCTCCCTAGCTCAGGCAGCGAGGACAGCTGCCCAGATTTCGCACGGACCTTGCCCTTGGAGTGCCAGAGCACGTAAGTCGAACTGCCCCTTGCGAATGCGATGCATGAGCTCGACGCCGCGAATTGTGATGGCAGCGGTAGCGAAGCTTTTGAGGCCAAGCATGGCGCCCAGTCTGGACTTCACATTTCGATGGTCTTGCTCGACCAGATTGTTCAGATATTTCGACGAGCGAAGTCTCGTCAGTTCGGCTAGCATGCCTTGCTGTTGAAGTTCTCGAACGGCTCGGTGAGAAGCTGCATACCCGTCCAGCGTAATAGTCTCAGGCGGCCGGCCTTGAGAACGTACCGCTTTGCGGAAGAAGGCCTTGGCCGAGGCGACGTTGCGCCGCGGGCTGAGCCGAAAGTCGACGGTCTTGCCTGCCGCATCGACCGCCCGGTAGAGATAAGCCCACTGGCCGCGGATCCTGACGTAAGTTTCGTCAACGCGCCAGGACGTGCCTGCCTGCGCCGAAAACCGGCTCCAGTGCTTATCGAACTCAGGCACGTAGCGCCGAACCCAGCGCAGGATTGTCGTGTGAGCGATCGGCAGGCCTCGCTCGGCCATCATCTCGACCAAGTCGCGGTAGGAAAGCTTGTAGCGCAGGTACCAGCGCACGCACAAGACGATGATCTCTTGCTCGAAGTGTCTGCCCTTGAACAGGTCGGTCTTGCTTGGACGGTTACTCATGCTGTGCAAAGGTCATCATTCTAGCCGAGTCGCAGATTTGCACCAGAGCCAGTGCGACAACAACGTACGCTGAGCAATTCTGGATAACCAATATCGCCAGAAGCGGACAGTCCGTGCGGAGCGACGGCGAGCTTTTGGCTTCCTCACCCCATAACGTGAGCTTGGCAGGCTTCGGCGCGGCCTCAGGTGTGGCATGCCGGGCCAGGAGAGGCCGAACGGGTGGGCCATCGGATCGTACCAGCATTCCGTGCATTTTCCTGGTGTAATCATCGAGGGTCAGACGATATTCTGGTTCAGGAAGTCGGCAATCGAGGGCAGATACAGTCGCTGGACGGATTCGGTTGCCTGATCCCTGGACGTCCAGATCAAGAAATCGACATGAACCTTATGCTGGAGCCTTACTTTCTAACAGGGTGGACAGCGTTTTAGCGGCAACACGTACAGAGAAACGTGATCGTAGTGCGTATGGCGTTTTGTCATATAGGACTAAGTCAGTATGATGAATATATATGCGAAAGCCGGACAGAAGGTTCGATATACTGGCCGCGGTGGTTACGAGGAACAGCGGGCGCATATCGAGAGTCTGGGTGTGAGGGCGGGAGACGTTTTGACTGTGTTCTTCACTCAGGTCGGCAGGGGTTCAACCGGCGTCGTCTTCGAGGAAATAGAAGGGATCCATAATTCAGCCATGTTCGACCATTTCAGGGAAAACGTCGACAATACTGAAGTCTAAGTAGCTGTCAGGCCGGCAACAAACTGGCGCAGGGACAGGACCATCCGTCGAAGCAGGGACAGGGCAAGCTAAATGCGCTACGGCGGCTCTGTAAAATAATGGCAGATTCCCTTGTCAGGTTTCGATGCCGGTTCACCAGAACGTTTCATGCTGATCCAGGGTACACCTGGACGCCCATCTCATTGGACGCATATGCCGATCTACCGAGCCGTGCCCATCAGAAATTTCGTGAATAACCGGCGCATTGTGCGTCACCCCGGAAAACGCCTACCGGGTAACATTCCCTATCTCGTCGACAACCTCTGGGAGTTTGCCCGGCCGGAGGCCATGCCCTCCCGGCGGCATGCTGTTTATGCCAGCCCAACCGCTGAGCTTGCACTCGAAAATGCGCTGGTGCCTAACACGAGTGCCGCCGACTATGTCGTCTGTGAAGTAGCATTCGAACGGCCTGCTCCAATGATTCAGCTATCAGTAAAGGACGCACGCTGGCATCCCGACGTGGGTACATTGCAGCGGGCAGTCAACGCAATGATTGAACCCTGGGTCGATATTGCACTGTCGAAGAGGCTGCCCCTAGCGCCGCTGTTCATGCCAGGTGCTACCAAGGTTGACCTGACCGAGGCCATGGAGGGCAGTCCCGAACTCCTATACATCCTCATGCAAGTTTCCAAGCTGGTCACGCTCTGGGACGATGCCGCTGCACCCAGCGGTGAGCTATTTTTTGAGCTCACCGAGGATAACGCGTATAGGCTTACGCATATCTAGAGCGCCTAACAAAACCTCTCGGCATACCTCCAACAGATGAGCGTGTACTCTAGCGAGAGCAACGCTTGGTGAATGTCGGCTCGGCGCTCGAAGCGGATGCCAAGTCGGCGAAACTGGTGGAGCCAACCAAGCGTTCGCTCCACGACCCATCGCCATCGGCCAAGCCGCTCGCGTGACTCCACGCCGTAGCGCGCAATCCTTGCTGCAGTCCCGCGCCCACGCGGCCAAGCTCCATTTGCTCGAGAAGCGTAGGCGCGATCAGCATGCAATTTCCCTGGTCGTTTTCGAGCTTGGCCTGACAGTCCTCCAATGGCCGGGTTCGCCTTGACCAGCGGGACAAGGAGTCGCAAATCGTGCACTTGTGCGCCTGAGATGCAGGCAGCCAAAGGGAGTCCACGCTGATCTACAACTACATGATGTTTGTAGCCAAGTTTGCCTCGATTTGTTGGGTTTCAGCCAATATGTTCACCTCCGAAGGGTGCGGGCACGCTAGCGGCGTCAATGCTCGCTCGATCCCAAGAATCTGGTCGTACTCGCGGGTCGGCGTAAGACCGCGTCATGCATCATTATATGTGCGTCACTTTTTGCCCTAATCAGCTACCCTACTTCGATCCCCAGGTCTCATCGGTAGCTCAACAAGGAGCGTCGCCGTGTCATCAAATCAGAAATCCCAGGCCGCGATTTACGTGCGGATGTCAACGGAAAATCAGAACTACTCGACCGACCATCAGCGTGCCAAGATCTATGAGTACGCGCTCGGCAATGGAATCGACGTCGTCAAGGAATATGTTGACGAAGGGAAGAGCGGACTTGACATTCGGCGCCGCACTGGACTAAGCAACTTGATCCACGATGTCCAGTCAGGGATGGCTAACTTCCAACTCATCATTGTGTACGACGTTAGTCGTTGGGGCAGGTTCCAAGACGTTGACGAAGCCGCTTATCACGAACACACGTGCCGTCGCGCTGGCATCAAGGTCGTCTACAGTGGAGAACAATTCGCTGACGATGGCACACCCCTTGGCGCATTAATGAAGAGCATTAAGCGCACGATGGCTGCCGAGTACAGCCGTGAGCTTTCGACAAAGACGTTTAATGCTCAATGCCGATTTACCCAGTTCGGCTACAAACAGGGCGGTCATGCCGGCTATGGCTTGAGGCGCTTAGCAATCACGAAAGACGGCACACCACGTCGTGTACTAGAGTACGGTGAAGCAAAGGGAGCTGTTACCGATCGGGTTGTTCTCATACCAGGGCCGGCGCATGAGGCTGCTACCATTCGGAGGGTGTATAGGCTCTACTTGGAGCAAAAGCTCAGCGAACCTGCTATTGCACGACTCCTGAATGATGAGGGAGTTGCCAGCGAGTTCGGCAGGCCGTGGACACACTCCATGATCAATTCACTGCTGACGAACCTGAAGTACTGCGGAACGCTGGCGTTCAACCGCAAGTCTTGCAAACTCTCCAGCCGCCGCACAGCCAACCCAATCGACCAATGGATCATAAATGAGGGAGCCGTCGAGCCCCTGATCTCGCCATCACTATTTGCCAAGGCACAAGATGAGCGAGCTAGGCGCCTTCGCCGGTACACCTTAGATGAGTTGCTTAGCCTGCTTCAGGCATGCCACAAGAGGCATGACAAGGTAAACGCGAAGATCATCGCTGCAGATCCTTTTATGCCAGACCCTCAGCTTTTCGTGCGCGGGTTTGGTTCTCTTATCGCTGCGTACGATGCTGCTGGGTTAGACCGCTGCCCATCACATGTCTTTGTCGAAACCAAAAGGGTCATCGCTACCAGGCTACGCGACCTTTTTAAAGAAGTCGCAAGCCACGCACGATCCGCAGGGGTTACCGTTGATGACAGTGAAGCACCTCATCGATTTATTATTAATGACTCAGTCCGCGTAAAAGTAGAGATAGCGACTCGACGCAGGCCAACGAAGGGGTTTGTGAACTGGAGGGTTAAACCCTGTCCAGGAGCTGATTTCGTCATCACAGCACGCCTACATGAGGATACGCATGAGCTGCTCGACTATTTCTTGATCCCAGCAGCAAAGCTGGCTAATGGAGCGCTGTATTTGAAAGAATCGAATCTCGCAGGCTTTGCTGAGATACGGTACACATCGGTCGCAGCAATGTTCGGTAAGTAAGTGCTGGGAAGCGCAACCTCCAGGTGACGAGTAGTTGTTAGCATTTTTAAGGAGTTCGCTATGGTTTTGCCTCCTACACCCGGTGCGGCACTGTACGTCCGAGCGTCAACTGAACATCAGAACTATTCGACTGACCATCAGGAGTCGGCCCTGCGAGAATATGCAGCACAGCACGATTTTGAGGTGGTCGCTGTGTATCGCGACGAAGGACGAAGTGGACTTACGCTCGATGGACGAAACGGGCTCTTACGACTTCTCGAGGACGGTGCGGCATGCGCCTGCGGTCGACTTTATCTTATGGGTGCGAATGAACCAAGCCAATGAAGAGGTGGCCCAAATTTACTTGCTTCCTGTACAAAACTTTCCTGATCATCAGTACTTATGGCCATCGACACGCACGCTGCCCAGCTACCAGCAGTTCGCGCACGCCTCGATGGCGGATGTGTTTGGTCTGAGCTAACTAAAGACTCCTATCAGAAATGATAGCTTCCAGCTCTGCTACTCAGAGCTAGGATTTTGCATCATGCTTACCTAGAGCGAAGCCATGTGTGCCTTGTTCAATACAGCCCTTTCCGATGCAACGCGCACATGCCAATTGGCGGCAGCGCAGGCATCGTTAGAACCCGTGTTAGAAAGCTGCGCTTACGTCGGCTTCATCGTTCAGCTACAGGACTTTCGGTTTGAGAAATACGTCAAACTGCATGAGGCGGTTTCAGCCTTTATACGCGTCATCGAAAAGCGTATAGAAAACCGAGACTTTACTTGCCTCTACATCCACCCCGCGTCAAGTGAGTTGGATTCTGCTGGAGCACCCCGAGTGGTTTTTAATGCCCAAGGTCGTGTTCTCTACAAATGGTAGTGCTGTGCTACCGTAAGCGGCACGAGATACGCTGACTTATAACGGACCCAGTTGGCTGTTTGCTATCGACCAATAATGGGCATCGTTTCTAGTTTCTAGCAGGCAAGCTATTGATCCTACGATTTCGCTATGAACGTGATGACAACTTTTAGTCGACTGGCGCCCAGTCTACTAGACCTGTTGTCAAATGAAAAGCTGTCTACCTTGAAGCTACAAGTAAAGACATGTCAATACATAGTGGAAAATGAAGCGGAACGCAGCTAGCGTTTGGCTACATGTACTAGTAAGGCCTCGCTCCCCTGTTGCAGCGTGGCAACACTTCGAGTTCCTACGTTATAATATCGGTCATGAAAGAGCAAGCCGTCAAACATCTTGGATACGTAGGTATCACAATCGTCACATTCATCGGAGTGAACTGGGTCAACGAAGCTGCGTTTATTTGGCTTGAGCAAAGTCGTGGGATCAACTGGGTGTTTCTGCCTGCAGGCGTCCGTCTTTTGGCAACGCTGCTTTTTGGATTCTCCGGTTTCCTAGGCTTACTCCTGGCGAGCATTTACCTCAATTTCCACCATTTCTCTTTTCAAGATGATGTGCGTGCACTTAGCGGTGCGATAGCGGCGGCAGGTGGTCCTTACCTTGCCTATCTCTTCGCGAAACACTGGTTTGACTTAGGGCCACGCCTAAAAAATTTAACTGCGCAGAGGCTCTTGTTTACCGGGGCGCTGTGTGGACTCGTGAGTCCTATTTTTCACCATGCGTTCATGTGGGTCTCCACTGGTTTAGTAGACTGGACAGCACTTGTGGCAATGATTACCGGCGACATAGTTGGAATTCTTATCGTGCTTCACATCGCAAAGGGAGTGATCACGCTTACCGATCCACGCGACGTAGAGCCGCATCCTTACTAACGCATTCGTCTCGTTACCTCGCTGTACGAAGGCTTGAACATGGTCTGCTTTTGGCCGATTGCAGACTTATTGTGGCATCTGCTTTCAACCCGGAGCGGACCTTTAAGCACTTCGTAACGGGAAGGCGTGCAATATGCGCGCGCACTGTGATGACAGTCGTGCCAAGTAGCTTTGATCGATGGAAAATTCAAATCGGTGTTCTTGGTTCAAATGGTCGGGAGTAATTTTCACTTCCATCGCAATCGCACCCAGCGAACCAGCGGTCAACGTTACCGAAATGTAAGGCTCCATGCACGCTAGTTTTGCTTCGCCTTTCAGGTCAGCGTCCAGCTTGTCGACTGCACGTTGCCATTCCGATATTTCATCGGTACGGACAAAAAAGCCGTGCACCTGGACAGTCGCGCCGGTTGAAGAACAGATCGCAGTAGCGTTTAGCCAGTTGCCGTCCCAGTAGTCGTCAGCGTTTGGGAACGGTTCTGTCGCGTTGTTGATCAAACGGCGGAAATTGGCCGAAAACGGAGCTGCGCCCCTCACACTGGACGGACCACTCCTGCCATCGCAGAAAATTGGTCGGCGAACGACATCGCCTCGGCGCCGTCGATCTCGAACTGACCTTTGCGGATCATGTGAATCAGCTCAATTCCAGCCAGCACCGAACTGGCGGACCGGAACGATTTGAAGTTGAGCATCGGCCTGGTCACCCGCTTAATAGCGCGATGGTCCTGCTCGACGATGTTGTTGAGGTATTTGACTTGGCGTACCGCAATCCGGACGTCGCGACCAGCGTTGACCTCGTCGATCGCCGCCTTATTGGCACCACTCTTGTCCATCGCGATCTTGTCGGGATTGCCGTTCGCACCCATCGCCTTTTCGAAGAAGCGCTTCGCTGCAGGCATGTCGCGCTTGGCCGTTAGCAGGAAGTCGACAGTCTTGCCCTGCTTGTCGACGGCGCGGTAGAGGTATTTCCAGACCCCTTTGACCTTGATATAGGTCTCATCCATTCGCCAGCTGCCACCGACGGGGCGCTTGTATTTCCGGGCCATCTTCTCGATGAGCGGCAGGAAACGAACCGCCCACCGGTTGATCGACGAATGGTCGACCGACACGCCGCGCTCTTCCATCATCTCCTCGAGGTGCCGGTAACTCAGCGGGTAGGCTGCATACCAACGGATGCAGACCAGGATCACGTCGATAGGAAAACGCATCCCTTTGAAGTTGAGCATATCGATTCGTCCTGGGTTCGGGCGCCGCAGTTTACCCGATTGACCCGTCGACGTTCCCTAATGCGACAGAACCCGCGCGCGATCCTGCAGCGCATCATCTACCACTGCCAGCTGGTCGGTGCGCTGCCGGGGACGTCGATCCAAAGAAGGTGCTGGGCCTGTTATGGGCCCATGTCCACGGCTTTACCCTGCTGGCCGCCAACCGCGTGCTGACCGAGCACGAGGTCGGACCGCCGGAACCCTTCCTGGAAGAGGGCGTCCGCATCATCCTGGACGGCTTCCGGCGCCCGGACTGCGCGCTCACGTCGCCAGGCTGAACGCGTAGCGGTCTTCGATCACGGTCAGCGGACCGACCGGCAGTTTCGCCGGCTTGTCCGTGTCGAGCTTGCGGAACTCGACGCCGGCGGCATGCGCTTTCTTGAGAAAATCGCGCACGAAGCCGATGGTGAACAGCTCGCCGGGGCAGCGCCGGTAGCCGAAGCCGAACGGCGCATAGCCCGCGGTGTCCGGCACCGGATAGGCGGTGCCGCCGACCGTGGCGTAGACGGCGCCGTACACGCTGTTCTCGACCTGGCCGCTGCGGCCGTCGCGCAGCGGGCGCGCCGTCTTGGCGAACGGGCAGCGCTGCAGCCCGGCGCCCCGGGCCGCGGCGGCGTCATGGTCGGACGTCAGCGGCGCCGCCAGGTAGCGGTCCGGGTCGAACGCGGCCGGGTCGGGCCAGTGCAGCGGGTTCTCGCTCGACGGCAGGTGCAGCGTCAGCACGCCGTTGTAGCCCTGGCCGCTGAAGCTCTGGCGCGCGTTCGACAGCGAATAGCTGCCGCCGTTCGGCGAAATTGTGCGGAACAGCTCCATCGTATAGCGGTCCAGCGGCGTGAACGGCGGCGTGTCGATGCGGTCCGGGTCGGCCATCGTGCGCGCGAACCAGTCCCGCACGGCCGCATCGCCGTCCTCGCGCGACAGCCGCGCCACGATGTTGAAGAGCGTGTTGCCCCACTGGCTGAACGCGAGGAAGTTGTGGAAGCATTCGAACACGATGTCCTTGCGGCGGAAGTTCTCGCCGAATTCGCCGTTCTTGATCCAGTAATGCACGATGGTCTTGTCGTAGCCCGGCGTACGGCCCTGCAGGATGTCCTCCACGCGCGCATCGACCCATTTCCGCAGGAAGGGCCGCAGCTTGCGCACCGCCATATAGCTCTGGTAGACGATGTCCATGGTCGGGAACCAGAAGCCGATCACGGTATTGAAGGCCTTGCCGATTTCGCGGATCTCGTCGGGGATCGCGTCGCCCGAAACGCCCAGGTGCAGGTCCCAGTACAGATCGAAATAGCTGCCGTAGTAGGCCTGCATCAGCGGCTTGCCGGCGTTCTCCGGCACGAACAGGCGGTCGAGGAAGGCCTGGATCTTGGGCTGGTAGCAGGCCGGGTACAGGTCGGCCGTGAAGGCGGAATAATAGATGCGCTTGCGTTCGTTGTCGGGGCCGCGGTTCTCGTAACCCTGCAGGAAGACGGACAGGCCTTCCTCTTCCATGTTCGGCGTCCAGTGCTCGTACAGCATGCCGAAGATGTGCGGCGGGATCGCCTTTTCCTTCGTCAGCTCGGTGTCGATCATGGGCAGCATCGGCTTTTCGCCGGTGACGATCGAGCCGGCCATGAAGGGCTTCACGGCATGCTCGACGTAATCCTTGTCGAAATAGGGCGGCAGGAAATTGATGGCGTGCTCGTCGGTGCGAGGTACAAACATACGCGGCTCCTTGAAGTGTCTGGTGTTACAAGAGTAACAGCAGGCGTTACTGTCGTAAATTGACTCAAGGTATCGTGCGCGGCGTGCGGGCCGTGTCGTCCAAATGTAAAAAAAGCGTGTACTTGGCCGGGTCGGATTTGTTAATCTTTCAAACTATCGCGGACGCGGCAGCCGCCCGAGACCGGAACCGGCGTCCTGTATTGACCATCGAGTGCAAAAATAATGTCCTATAAATCCGCACGATTCGTCATCGCTGCCGGGGTGCTGTTGCCCTGTGCCGCGCTGGCGCAATCCACCAGCCCGCCCGCACAGCCTGCCGATGCCGCCCAGTCCGCCGCCGATACCGCCGGCAAGAAGGAGGCCGCTGCCGTCAACCGCGCGGCATCCATCCAGACCGTCGAAGTCAAGGGCAAGAACAATTACGACGCGCGGCGCGACGACACGGCCAGCAAGACCGTGCTGAACACGGACGAGATCCGCAAGTACGGCGACGACAACATCTACGACGTGCTCAAGCGCGCGCCCGGCGTCACCGTCACCGGCAAGACGCTGCGCATGCGCGGCCTGGGCGAGGGATACACGCAGATCCTGGTGAACGGCGACCGCCCGCCGCCCGGTTTTTCGCTGGATGCGCTGACGCCCGACCAGATCGAGCGCATCGAGATCGTGCGCGCCGCCAGCGCCGAATATTCGATGCAGGCGATCGGCGGCACCATCAACATCGTGCTGCGCCGCGTGGTGGCCAAGCCGCAGCGCGACGCGCGCCTGGCCGTCATGCATTCGCAGTTCACCGACAGCATGAATGCCGGCGGCACCTGGGGCGAGCGCGTCGGCAGCGTCTCCTACTTCATCAACGGCACGTTCTACGCCGGCCACAACGATTCCGTCTCGACGGGGTCGGACGTCTTCCTCGACCCGGACGGCACCCTGAGCCAGGCGCGCACGACCCGGGGCCAGGGCGGCGGCAGCTACCACGGGCTGGTGCTGTATCCGCGCCTGAACTGGAAGATCGACGAGCGCAACGAATTGAACGTCAGCGCCGGCGTGCAGGCGACGCGCTCGGACTGGGCCGGCCGCTCGCAGAACGACGACCTGGCCGGCACGTGGCCGGCGCCGGACTGGGTCGACGTCCCGTATTCGTCCGCGACCGACCAGGCCAGCGTACGCGGCGAGATCGAATGGATCGCCAAGGTGCTGGGCGGAAAGCTGGACCTGACCTTGTCCGCCGACCGCAGCCGCAGCGACAGCGACAGCCTGAACGACTATTACACGCTCGGCCGTGCCCAGCACCTGGTGCGCGACTGGGACACGACCTCGCACGCCCACCGCACGACGCTGCGCGGCAAGTACAACCGCTCGCTGTTCGACGGCCATGCGCTGGCCGCCGGCTTCGACACGAGCCGCCAGGCCAACGACGACATGCGCGACCGCCACGAGCAGCAGGACGACGCCGCGCCGGTCCACATCGTCGAAGGCTTCGAACCGGAGATCACGCGCCTGGCCGCCTTCGTGCAGGACGAGTGGAACGTGACGAAGGGCTTTGTTGCACAAATCGGCCCATCAGCGGCCGAGGCGCAGCACGGGTAAACTGACGGCATGATTGCTCCCGTAAAGCTGAAGTACCGAACGACCAACTGGAAAGACTACAACGCGGCATTGAAAGCCCGCGGCTCGCTGCTGATCTGGCTGGACAAGGACATGTGCTGGCACGGCAGTGCGAGCGGCAAGCGGGGCCGCAGTCCGAAGTACAGCGAGGCGGCGGTCCAGTTCTGCCTGACCGTTAAGGGCCTGTTCAATCTGCCCTTGCGCCAGGCCATGGGTATGACGCAGAGTCTGCTCGGGTTGGCCGGACTGGACTGGCAAGTGCCCGACTTCAGCACGGTCAGCCGGCGCCAGAAGCGTCTTTCGGTGACGATCGGAGCGCAGCCGACGACGACGGGATTGCACCTGCTGGTCGACAGTACAGGCATCAAGATGCTGGGCGAAGGCGAGTGGAAGACGAAGAAGCATGGTGCCGACTACCGTCGCCAATGGCGCAAGATCCACCTTGGCATTGACGCGGCCACGCTGGAAATCCGGGCGATCGAGGTGACCGACAATGCCACCGGCGATGCCCCAATGCTGCCGTGCTTGCTCGACCAGATACCCACCGAGGAGGTTGTCGCGAGCGTCAGTGGCGACGGCGCCTACGACACGAAAGGCTGCCACGAAGCGATTGCACAACGCGGAGCGCAGGCACTCATTCCGACACGCAAGAACGCCAAGCCATGGAAGGACCAGCGTCCCGGTGCCAAAGCGCGCAATGCCATCCTGGCGGCCACCCGCCGGCTTGGCCGGAAGATCTGGAAAAAGTGGAGCGGGTATCACCGGCGCAGCCTTGTCGAGACCAAAATGCGTTGCTTCAAGCTGCTTGGTGAACGCGTCATGGCGCGCCACTTCGACCGTCAGGTCGCCGAGTTGCAGGTCCGTGCCGCCATCCTCAATCGCTTCACGCGCTTGGGCACGCCCACGACCGTAGCGGTGACCATGCCGTAAATCCGTCTGGGGTTTGGGGTACTACGCGCTCAATTGATTTATGCAACAAAGCCTCCGCACTCTATAAATCAAGAGCGTACGCACTCTCGTACCAACGTTTTTATTCATCCGCTACAACAATGCGTCTACAGAGCGGGCTACGTATCCAGATCAGCTGAGATGGAGCCAAACCGAGGGACGCGAGAGCGATGGCCTGCGGCGCCTGCGGCGGCTCGACCATGACAACGCTGCGCTTGGCTACACCGGCCAGCGCGGGAACAAGTAGGCGGATCTCGCCAATGCCTGGCTGCTGGACAAGTAGGTCGATCAGCGTTCCAACAGGCCAGCCGCCGCCGGGTAGCTGGCCCGACAAGGCAACGTGGCCAGTGTCGACGCATCGCACGTCGGCGCGGACCAGTTGCGATGCGCGCCACAACGACGGATGCAAGGTTTCTGGAGCTGGAGCGCTGGAGGCCGTCATAGCGTCAGATCGGCAGCGGGCCACGCGCGTCCTGGCCGTGACGCCGACCGTCGACAATTTCGCAATACCAACCCATTGCGGTCAGCTTGCCAGACAACTCGTCTCGCTCCTCCCCTCGCAGATGTATTGTGCCGTTCTCGAATACGGAGTCGACATAGCACAGTGGCGGATAGATGTTTTTCGTCCGGTCGTCGCTAAGGAGCCAAGCGCGCTTTATGGTGCGTCCTGTGCGTTTGTCGAGCGCGTCCCGACAAACGAGCCAGCCGCAATCGGTCGGATGAGTGAATGCCAGGTCGTGGCGCAGCATAGGCGCGCCACCGTCGTTATAAATCCTGCAAGCCTTAACATACATAATGCATAGTAGAATACTGTACAAATGTACAGTAATCGCTAGTTCATGTTTTGGCAAGTGGAACTCTGGTTTTCGCGTCCGCGAAAATTCTGGTACCGGCGATCACGCGGCCGGCGTTGTCTCGTCGGCGGCTGCTGCAAGCCTCTTATGATGTTCCCGCCACACAAGCTTGACCAGCGGCTCGGAGCAGCCCGCCAGTTTAGCCGTGGCCGATATGCTGTGGTTTTTCCTTAAAGCGATGATCCGCGCGTGTAGGGCCGTATCTGCCTTCCTGCCTCCCTTGTACTTCCCTTGTGACTTCGCCAAAGCGATGCCTTCACGCTGTCGTCGTCGCATCGTTTCGTAGTTCTCCCTTGCCATCTGCAAGAGGATCTTCAACAACATGTCTTGAACAGCCTCTAGGACGATCTTGGCCACTCCTGACGCTTCAGCTACCAGCTCCGATAGATCGACCAATCCCGGAACGGAAAGCCTGGCGCCTGCCGCGCGAATTTTGGCTATGAGCGCTTCCGCCTCGGGAAGGGGCAAACGGGTAATGCGGTCAATATGTTCAGCTACGACGACCTCACCTGGCTGTAAATCGGCGATTAAGCGCAGTAGTTCCGGACGATCAGCACGCGCGCCACTCGCCTTCTCGGCATAAACAGCGGCCACATAAAACCCTGCTGCTTCGGTTGAAGCACGCAAGCTTGCCTGCCGTGCTAAGTCTTGATCGTCCGTACTTACTCGGATATATATGCGGGCGATCTTCATTCAAAATTCAACCACAAAGATGGAACAAGTTTCTTAGCAAACGGGTGCCAAACAAAACCTGGAGCGGCCGATTTTGAAATCGAATCGATTAACTCTGCCGACAGTCGCTCGCCTGGTGCGTGGGAGCTGGCATTATCATGCGTCAAAACTATCCTTAACGCGCTTCCACCACATAAGCCAATTGCCTCTTTGACGTAGACGGGAACTTCCTCGTCCTGGACGTCTATCCAAATATTCACATTCTCGTCAATTCTGGTTATCGAGCGCATTCCTTCGGCCAGTATCACGGCAATGTTGCGATCAAAAATATTCGCTCGTATGGGTACGAAAACGACGCGTTCGGAGTCGTCATCAATCTCGATCTCGATGGCGCCAAAGATCTCGACAACGCGCGCCCAGTTGGAAATATCTGTATCGTTAAAAGACATGTTGTCATTGTTTCAATTTTCGAACGATCTTACCATTTCTTGCAATATTGGCATGATAAAAAGGGTACACCCAAACTATACACCTAGAACCGAGTGTATAAAAACTTCCTCCCACGGCTCTAATTATACATGTGTTTTTTATCCACCCAAATTATCCAATAAATGCTGACGACAGTAGGCTGAGATACGTTTTTGCCAACAAATCGGCACCGACCGCGAGCTGTGGGACAAGGCCGAGCCGCTGCCGGCGCTGGACCGCACGCGCGCGAGGTTCTGTCGCGTTGTTGATCAAACGGCGGAAATTGGCCGAAAACGGAGCTGCGCCCCTCACACTGGACGGACCACTCCTGCCATCGCAGAAAATTGGTCGGCGAACGACATCGCCTCGGCGCCGTCGATCTCGAACTGACCTTTGCGGATCATGTGAATCAGCTCAATTCCAGCCAGCACCGAACTGGCGGACCGGAACGATTTGAAGTTGAGCATCGGCCTGGTCACCCGCTTAATAGCGCGATGGTCCTGCTCGACGATGTTGTTGAGGTATTTGACTTGGCGTACCGCAATCCGGACGTCGCGACCAGCGTTGACCTCGTCGATCGCCGCCTTATTGGCACCACTCTTGTCCATCGCGATCTTGTCGGGATTGCCGTTCGCACCCATCGCCTTTTCGAAGAAGCGCTTCGCTGCAGGCATGTCGCGCTTGGCCGTTAGCAGGAAGTCGACAGTCTTGCCCTGCTTGTCGACGGCGCGGTAGAGGTATTTCCAGACCCCTTTGACCTTGATATAGGTCTCATCCATTCGCCAGCTGCCACCGACGGGGCGCTTGTATTTCCGGGCCATCTTCTCGATGAGCGGCAGGAAACGAACCGCCCACCGGTTGATCGACGAATGGTCGACCGACACGCCGCGCTCTTCCATCATCTCCTCGAGGTGCCGGTAACTCAGCGGGTAGGCTGCATACCAACGGATGCAGACCAGGATCACGTCGATAGGAAAACGCATCCCTTTGAAGTTGAGCATATCGATTCGTCCTGGGTTCGGGCGCCGCAGTTTACCCGATTGACCCGTCGACGTTCCCTAATGCGACAGAACCCGCCAAGTCAAATACCTCAACAACATCGTCGAGCAGGACCATCGCGCCATCAAGCGGGTGACCAGGCCCATGCTCAACTTCAAATCCTTTCGATCGGCCAGTTCGGTGCTGGCTGGAATTGAGCTGATGCACATGATCCGCAAAGGTCAGTTCGAGATCGACGGTGCCGAGGCGATGTCGTACGCCGACCAATTTTCTGCGATGGCAGCAGTGGTCCGTCTAGTGTGAGGGGAGCAGCTTCGTTTTCGGCCAATTTCCGGCGTTTGATCAACAACGCGACAGAACCTCCCTTTACCATTCCCTACTTCGAGAAAACGCCTTGGAGAGCGTTTTGAGAGGCCGAGTGTCGCCGGCGTGTTGCCCGTTTTGCGTTTTTACACAGCCTGGGTCGATAGCGGACATTCACATTGTCAACTGAGCAAAGTGCCGACGCCGACCCCAACCCGGGTGATAAGCCGGCTGCGCAGACGGCGCAAATCGACCACGCCGCTTGGGAGGGCTAGGCCGTGAAGCTCAATGTGGTAATCGCCGGGTGCCCAAAATAGTTATCGCGCTGAAGTCACCTTATAAAATCGGGGTCTGGCCATGTGTGGATATACCTCAGCAATTACGCCCCAAGCAACTGCCCAGCGTCCCGCTGTATTTCGCTCTGCTTTAGTCTCGACGGTATACCATCGCTCCTGTGCGCGCGACATTCGGCGGCGCGCATAGTCTTTGGCATCGAGCGAAGGTCTCGAATATGAAAAGTGCTCAGCCATTCAATTCCCCTTGTCGTCGATTGTAAACCGCGAACGAGACATTCTCCCTTATACAGCCCATGCACGTGCCCATCTCCATCTTATAGCAGCCCGCCGCGTCTGTTCATCCTCAGCGAAGATAAATCGGTCGAGCGCGAGCGATGATCGGTGCCTCGCGTAAGCATTGGCGTGAGGAAAGGCGGTCGCGCCATGGTGCCGGGCGCTAGTGGAGCGTCTCGTCTGACCAGGTTACCGCAAGGGCATGCTCGACTATAATTTTATCGGTTCTGTCGCATTAGGGAACGTCGACGGGTCAATCGGGTAAACTGCGGCGCCCGAACCCAGGACGAATCGATATGCTCAACTTCAAAGGGATGCGTTTTCCTATCGACGTGATCCTGGTCTGCATCCGTTGGTATGCAGCCTACCCGCTGAGTTACCGGCACCTCGAGGAGATGATGGAAGAGCGCGGCGTGTCGGTCGACCATTCGTCGATTAACCGGTGGGCGGTTCGTTTCCTGCCGCTCATCGAGAAGATGGCCCGGAAATACAAGCGCCCCGTCGGTGGCAGCTGGCGAATGGATGAGACCTATATCAAGGGGTTCTGTCGCATTAGGGAACGTCGACGGGTCAATCGGGTAAACTGCGGCGCCCGAACCCAGGACGAATCGATATGCTCAACTTCAAAGGGATGCGTTTTCCTATCGACGTGATCCTGGTCTGCATCCGTTGGTATGCAGCCTACCCGCTGAGTTACCGGCACCTCGAGGAGATGATGGAAGAGCGCGGCGTGTCGGTCGACCATTCGTCGATCAACCGGTGGGCGGTTCGTTTCCTGCCGCTCATCGAGAAGATGGCCCGGAAATACAAGCGCCCCGTCGGTGGCAGCTGGCGAATGGATGAGACCTATATCAAGGTCAAAGGGGTCTGGAAATACCTCTACCGCGCCGTCGACAAGCAGGGCAAGACTGTCGACTTCCTGCTAACGGCCAAGCGCGACATGCCTGCAGCGAAGCGCTTCTTCGAAAAGGCGATGGGTGCGAACGGCAATCCCGACAAGATCGCGATGGACAAGAGTGGTGCCAATAAGGCGGCGATCGACGAGGTCAACGCTGGTCGCGACGTCCGGATTGCGGTACGCCAAGTCAAATACCTCAACAACATCGTCGAGCAGGACCATCGCGCTATTAAGCGGGTGACCAGGCCGATGCTCAACTTCAAATCGTTCCGGTCCGCCAGTTCGGTGCTGGCTGGAATTGAGCTGATTCACATGATCCGCAAAGGTCAGTTCGAGATCGACGGCGCCGAGGCGATGTCGTTCGCCGACCAATTTTCTGCGATGGCAGGAGTGGTCCGTCCAGTGTGAGGGGCGCAGCTCCGTTTTCGGCCAATTTCCGCCGTTTGATCAACAACGCGACAGAACCAGGCCAACCCGGGCCGTTCATAAACGGTCATTTCTGAACACCTCTAGGCATACGTGGAAATCCGGGATGTAGTTCAGATCGTTGCAAATAGCTAACACATTGCGTTGGTCCCGAATTGGGACTATCATATGCTGATGCGCATACTTTCTCTCCCAACTCTTCGGGCCCTCTACGAACAGCCTGACTACGCTGATTCCAAAGAGCCGCTGCTGACGTGGCATGGTCACGTTCTCAAGGCTACGTGGCAAACCCCGGCTGACGTCAAAGCTGACTTTGGATCGGCGAGTATCCTGAAGGAAGGGCGGGTGGTCTTCAACATCGCTGGCAATAAGTACCGCTTAGTGACGTCTATCAACTATCCGTACGGTATTGTTTTTGTGAAGTTCGTCGGTACTCACAAGCAGTACGATGCTATCGATGCGCAAACAATCGAGGGACATCATTATGGACATTAAACCTATCCGTACTCAAGAGGACTACCTAGCAGCACTGAGTGAGGTTGAGTCGCTTATGACTGCGGAGTACGGCACTCCAGAAGGCGACCGACTAGATGTGCTCGCTACCCTAGTTGAGGCATATGAGGCAAAGCACTTTCCAATGGAAACTGCTGACCCTGTAGAGGCCATTAAATTTCAAATGGATCAAAAGGGGCTTACGGTCAAGGATCTTGAGCCAATGATTGGTCGATCGAATCGGGTGTATGAGGTCCTAAATCGTGTTCGCCCTCTAACTCTTCCAATGATTTGGCGGCTTCACAAAGGGCTAGGAATACCAGCTGAAGCTCTTATTCAACCGCCTAAAATTGCAACTGCTTAACTAGTGCCAGGTAACGGACGACCCCGTTTCGATTCGATCTATCGTTCGATCTCGAGTGCCTGACAACCGTAGCTATGCTGCTCAAGTGGCAACGGGTTGCGCTGACACACCTAATCCAGCTGCGAAATCTTGATCCTTGCAAGTCGCGCCATGCCACGGCTGTGCTTTTGCACGGCCGCGTGCAGTTCGCGAGGGTCAAGTGGGGTGTCGAAATTCAACACGTGCATCAGTTCATTGCGCAATCTTCGATAAATGGTTTCAGTGACAGGCTTGCCTCGGCGGTATCGGGTCTCCACGTCCACGCCCGGCTCATGCATCTTGATGAACTCATCGATCTTTTCTTGATTGTCGGCGTGGTGCGCTGCAAGGATGAAATAGCACCCTATAAAATACGCTACGGGGTCGCCGCCAGCCCCCATGTGATTCAATATTTCTGTCCAGCGGTCTTTGCTGGTTCGTGGCGCCTCCAACAACGACCGTAACGACACGATATCTTCTATCGTTTGGGTAACAACAACTTTGCCCCCACTGCATCTGGCTGTACCGACCGTACAGCCGATCACTTGGCCTGATTCGGTGCGTTCGTAGCGCTTAGTCACTAGCACGATGGTGTCCGAGTACGAAACGCCATATTGGAACGCAATCCGTCTAACCGCGCTTTCATGGATGTCCTGTGCAGTCGATTCGAGTAGATGCAATTCCGGCACATCTTTTAGGGCCATTTTTGTTACCAAACGGCCCCTACTCCCTCAATAGAGCAAGATTCGGCAAACGGGCTTGCCGGTGTGAACGTGAAGGGCAAAAAGATCAGCTGCGGCGAATCAACAAGCGCCGACGACACCTCTGCTTTTGCAAAAAACATGGTTTTTCCTTTGACGCTCACCCCCGGTGTCAGAATAGTTGTCGCGTCACCTGAATGGAGTGGGCCATACCGGGGGCGGGCAAAGAGAGATTGTGTGGGACAGTATTCAGCAGAACGAAAAGAAGCGCTGTTGCGGCAGATGATGCCGCCGCAGAACCGGTTGGTGTCCGAACTGGCCCGGGAGAGCGGGATCACCGAGCAGACGCTTTATACTTGGCGCCGTCAACTTCGTAGTCAAGGAACGGTGTTTGTCAACGTAGTTGTCGCGTCACCTTACGCAACTTGCTTTAATTCTTCTGGCCGAATCCGTTCCGGATTCAACCAGACCTGATCGTCCAGGCTCCAGTTTCTGACATTCCGCGACCAGCGCTGCGGATTGCGGCTTCTGGCCTTTTGGTACACCTGTTCACGGTGGCTCAGAATCGCATCAGCTTGGCCGCCATGCCGCTGTGCCGGCGTCACGAATTTCAGGCCGCTGTGCTTGTGATCCTGGTTATACCAGCGCACAAATTTCTGTGTCCACGCCTGCGCGTCCTCTAGGTTCTCGAAGGGCTTGTTCGGGTAGTCTGGTCGGTACTTGCACGTCCTGAACAGCGACTCCGCGAACGCATTGTCATTGCTTACGCGCGGCCGGCTAAACGACGGCGCGACACCCAATTGCTCCAACGTGGCCAGCATGGTGGCGCCCTTCATTGCGCTGCCATTATCCGAGTGGAGCACCAGCGGACGGCCTGCTAAGCCTTCGGCCAGGCTGGCGCGGCGCATCAGCCTTGACGCCGACTCCGCCGATTCGGCCACATGCACTTCGTGACCGACAATTTTCCGGCTGTAGATGTCGAGTACCATGTACCAGTAGTAGTACTTTCCCTTGATCGCAGCCGGCAGCCACGTGATGTCCCAACTCCAAACCTGGTTCGGCCCCGTAGCGCAATGGCTCGTGACCACCCGCCCAGAAGGCTTCTTTGCCTTTCCGCGGTAATGCTGCTGCGACGCAGCCTTCAAGACCCGGTAGAAGCTCGATTCCGAGGCCATGTACACACCTCGATCAG
The DNA here is from genome assembly GCF_042647645.1 of Massilia haematophila. Taxonomy (NCBI): domain Bacteria; kingdom Pseudomonadati; phylum Pseudomonadota; class Betaproteobacteria; order Burkholderiales; family Oxalobacteraceae; genus Massilia; species Massilia haematophila. The sequence goes on from NZ_JBHRVV010000002.1 coordinate 113,418, forward strand.
CCAACGTCGGCACGATCTGGCTCGGCGGCACGCTGCCGAATTCCTCGCTGTTTGCCACTGCCAGGATCTCGGTACGCTCTTCGTCACTCAGCTTGTTCCTTGGTTCCGGCCTCGCAGTGGTTGGGCGATTGTCGGCGCCGATGGCATCGTCGCCGTTGCGAACCCAACGCTGGAAAGTTCGCAGGGTGATACCAAGCTCACTGCATGCTGGTGCCAGCCGGCTGCCAGCTGCCTCTGCTTCCCGGATCAACTCAACACACAACAGGCGATCTGGGACGCTGATCAGTCTTCCTCTTTGTCCCCCCAGATCGCTTGGGCTTTTTTTCGCAGAATCAGCAGCGCTGCCGCCTCGGCCAGCGCCTTCTCTTTGCGCTGCAGGTCCTTCTCCAACTGGCGGATGCGTTTCTTGTCTTCCTTCGACTGCGCCTGTTGGCTTCGAGCCCGCTGTGCCACGCTTGCGTTGGCCGACATGCACGCAGCCCGCCACGTAGCGATCTGCTGCGCAAAGAGCCCCTTGCGGCGGCAATACTCAGACAGTTCGCTTTCGTTCAGCGCTGCCGTTTCCAGCACCACCGCGAACTTGTCCTCCGAGCTCCATTCTTCTGCACTTTTTCCACTACCTGGCACCGGCGTTCCTTGACTACGAAGTTGACGGCGCCAAGTATAAAGCGTCTGCTCGGTGATCCCGCTCTCCCGGGCCAGTTCGGACACCAACCGGTTCTGCGGCGGCATCATCTGCCGCAACAGCGCTTCTTTTCGTTCTGCTGAATACTGTCCCACACAATCTCTCTTTGCCCGCCCCCGGTATGGCCCACTCCATTCAGGTGACGCGACAACTATTCTGACACCGGGGGCCATTCTTGCTCTCACCGATGGCGACTTCTTCGCGCCGCATTTATGCATCGCGATCTTCTCTCACGATTTTTTTCCAGTGTGCAGTTCTCACGCATGGCTTTCTTCACAAAGTTGCCTAGCGACCGGATTGTCACGATATGCCATCAGAAGTAAATCAACAGTCTTACCCTCCTAGTCAACGGCACTTTAGAGGCACCAAGGTGCCCTATCAATAACGGGCACATTCGTCTTAAGCCGCCATCGGTGTTACCTGAAGGATTCGGCGAGCGACGCTGGCTGAACAAGCCCGATGCGTGAATGGCCGGCCTTTTACTGCTGATGACCCGTCGCAAGTCTTGCGCTGCTTGTTCTTGCGTCCTGCCTTCGCCCATCACGTAACCCGTCATGAGTGTTGATCGTCAGCACGCGTAGCCGGCAGACTTCCCAGAGCAGCGTGCGCGCGCATGTTGGGACACTCAGAGCTCCGCGTTTGGATCGATAACAGTAGGGCGCGGCTCTCATGTGCCCAGTAGCCTCGCGCAGATAAAGCCATCCGGGGGAAGGCTGTGGGATACTGCAGCAATGGAACAGCGCCGCGACAAGCTCACTGCACTCTACATTGACGCCGTGCTCAATGGTATGCCGGGCTTTGAGCCGTCTCGCTGCTTAGAAGCCCTTCTCGACGTCGGGATTTCGCGGATTACCGCTTGGTCGCGCAGGAGAAAGTGCGGCGCCGACCGCAGGCTGAGTCAGTGCCACCGACGGATAACGAGCCCGAGGACGCCAGGAAATACGCTCTGCTATGGTGGAATAAGAGCGTGTAACGATCTCCTTCTGGAGTTACACCCAACACGTCCTATTCATAGGTTTGCAAGGCCCAAGCCACCACGCTCCGGCCGCGGCAAATCCGTCACCTTGTCCACGTTAGGACTATCACCAGCACGCATCCAGGGCGAGAGACTCTTGTACTGCTCCTGAGCCTGACGGCCGGGTATGCGCGTGACTGAAATCGCGAAGACAAAGTACAAGACGTGTTGTCCGTCGGACCCTCCGCGACGAAGTCAACCTCTGAACAGTGATCACGAAGGATGCCGGGAGCGCTGCGTCTACCTGAGCCATGCAACGGGGGAGAGGCGCATGAATGATATCTGGACTATCGGATAGCTAGGCGATTGCGTACGACTGGCGAGCCTGGCCCCTATAGAAGCCCGCGCCGGCGAGTGAGCTGATCCTGACGCACAACGAGTAAAAATTCCACCTCAACAAGACGAAGCGCGTGACTGGGCCGGTCAACAGGTCACTTACTTGGCGTGCGATGGCCTTGAATCACATGTTACAGAGCTGTACGAGGATATCAGCATCCGCAGTGCTCATTACAGCGGTCGGCGAACCACGGCATCACGGCTAATTGCGTAAAGGACTAGAGTTAAAACTGTCCGGCTACGTCTCGGTACGTTGAGCTAGAACGTGTACAGCGCTACCTCAAAGTAGCGCAAAATAGGCTCGTAGAAATGTTCATAATTTCGCTCGATTACCCAAAGTAAGTTGACGGCCCTAGGAATATTAGCTATTTTATGAAAAACTGATAAAGTCCCTAAACAAGGTATATATGGATCCTGTTCTAAACCCTTACGCTCCAGGGGCTGGTAGCCCTCCTCCTGAGCTAGCTGGGCGTAATGCCGTACGAGAGAAAATGCGGTTATGCATCCAACGATTACGTCGTGGTAAGCCAGCGAAGAGCATGATGCTTGTTGGTCTCAGAGGCGTCGGTAAGACCGTTTTGCTCGATCAGATCATGAAGGACGCCGAGGCTGCAGGTGTAACTACAATCCGCATTGAAGCGCCGGAAGGTAAATCGCTGCCTGCTGCTCTTGCACCGCAACTGCGTCTAGGGCTACTCAAATTAAGTCGCCTGGAGAAAGCTAAGGATGTTGCGGTCCGTGGCCTTAGAGCGCTAGCCGGCTTCGTCGGCAAAATGAAAGTTACCTATAGTGATATCGAGGTAGGCTTAGACTATGAGCCTGAGCCAGGCTTGGCAGACAACGGTGATCTCGAAGGTGATTTGACGATGCTACTCGAGCAAGTAGGACGTGCGGCTCAAGCGGCTGAGACGCTAGTAGCGATCTTCATCGACGAACTACAATATGTCCCAGAGCCCCAGATGGCTGCATTGATTTCAGCCCTCCACCGCTGCGCGCAACTTCAGCTTCCTCTCGTCGTAGTGGGCGCTGGACTGCCGCAGTTGCGTGGTCGCATGGGAGAAGCGAAATCGTACGCAGAACGTCTCTTTGACTTTCCTGCAATCGGGCCACTCGATGCTACTGATGCCGCTGACGCGATCGTGAAACCTGCTCAAGATGAAGGCGTCGATGTTGACCAGGACGCCGTGTCACTAATCATAAACTACACCAAAGGCTATCCCTATTTTTTGCAGGAATGGGGCAAACATGCATGGGACGTTGCCGATGCCAGCCCGATCTCACGTCAGGACGTCGAAGTCGCGTCTGCAGAGGCAATCGCGGCGCTAGATGAAAGTTTTTTCCGCGTTCGTTTTGACCGGCTAACACCAGCAGAGAGAAAATACTTGCGCGCAATGGCAGAGTTGGGGAGCGGCCCCCATCGCTCTGGAGATATCGCCGCCGCGCTGCGCCGAGAAAGTTCATCGCTCGGACCGGTACGCAGTAGCTTAATTTCCAAAGGTATGGTTTGGAGTCCAACACACGGTGATACCGCTTTCACTGTGCCTCTCTTTGATGAGTTTATGAAACGCATAATGCCTGGACAGGACTGGGCGCAAGCAGAAGCTTGAGGTTGAGGAAAACTACGCCCCGGTGGCCCGCTGCCGGCGAGCGCAGAAAGATGAATAGCAGCGTCCTTAAGGGGGCCTGGACAATGATCATTACATTTAGTAGAGCACGCAATGAACGAAGAATACGAAGTAAAGATGTCGCCGTTGTCTCAGCGAATGGCAATGGACGGTAAAGAAATTGATGTGCAAATTTACGAAGACGGCGAGGGTGGTTGGCTTCTCGAAGTAGTCGACGAGTTCAACAACTCGACGGTTTGGGACGATCCGTTTCCCACAGACCAAGATGCCCTGAACGAACTGCACAGAGCGATGAAAGAGGACGGGATAGACTCGCTGATCGGGCCTTTCGATAGCGCACGCGATCGATATCCGAAAAAATGACATGGACAATACCGTGGTTCTGTACATATACAAATGCACCGAATGCAGTCACCGCGGTAGCGTCAATATGCCAGGTGATGGGCACGATGGGGAGCAACACAAGTGCAGTTTCTGCGGTGCTGATGTTTCGTTGGAGTGGGACGGTGGGGTGACTCTTGACGTGCCGCCGCGAAGTGCAACCTGACCTGAAAACGACCATGAGCGAGACGCTCGACGCAATTCGCAAACTAACTCATGCCCTGTCATCGACGATGAGCTTGACTTAGGGAACAGCATCACCGTCACCCTGAACAACTATTCTGTTTGAGAATGAAAAGGGCTGCGGCGCGCGCGGCTTCGACACGATGGATCTACATAGTGCTTCGGACCACTATGCTGAACCCAATGCCTGATTCTTGGGGCTGTAAAGGGCCTGGTTTGGGTCGTGCGCGCTCTGAATTCGATCGCTCACCCTCCTTCGGTCTCTTGAGACAGCAAACTTGACTTGCATTCGCCCTCTACTGGTCCGCCATCGGGAGCGCGCGTCGCGCCTTCTTCTATTCGGATACTCTTCTACAGCTCACAGATCCCATCGGTAGCTCAACAAGGAGCGCGTCCGTGTCAATAAGCCAGAAGCTGCAAGCCGCCATCTATGTGCGGATGTCAACCGAGAGCCAAAACTACTCAACTGACCACCAGCGTGCCAAGATCCACGAGTACGCGCTCGCCAATGAGATTGAGATCGTAAAAGAGTATGTTGATGAAGGAAAAAGCGGGCTCGACATTCGGCGCCGTGCTGGACTTAGCAATTTGATTCGCGACGTCCAAGCGGGCGGAGCTGCCTTTCAGCTCATCATTGTGTACGACGTCAGCCGCTGGGGCCGGTTCCAGGACGTTGACGAAGCTGCCTACCACGAGCACACGTGCCGTCGCGCCGGCATCAAGGTCCTCTACAGTGGCGAACAATTCGCTGACGATGGGACGCCCCTTGGCGCGTTAATGAAGAGCATCAAGCGCACGATGGCAGCTGAGTATAGCCGTGAGCTTTCAACAAAGACGTTCAATGCCCAGTGCCGATTTACCCAGTTCGGCTACAAGCAAGGCGGTCACGCCGGCTATGGCCTGAGGCGCCTAGCCATCACGAAGGACGGTACCCCACGCCGCATACTACAATTCGGAGAAGCTAAAGGAGCTGTTACCGATCGGGTTGTACTCATCCCAGGACCTGAGCATGAGGCAGCGACGGTTCGAAGGGTGTATGCACTCTACCTCGAAAAAAAGTTCAGCGAACCCGCTATTGCCCGCCTCTTGAACGATGAAGGCGTCGCTAGCGAATTCGGCAGGCCCTGGACGCACTCGATGGTTAATTCACTGCTGACGAACCTGAAGTACTGCGGAACGCTGGCGTTCAATCGAAAGTCCGGCAAACTCTCGAGCCGCCGGACATCGAACCCTAGCGAACAATGGATCGTAAATGAAGGCGCCGTTGAACCCCTAGTTTCGGCATCGCTATTTGCCCAAGCACGAGATGAGCGAGCGAGACGCCTCCGACGCTACGCCCTAGACGAGTTATTGGTCCTACTGCGGATATGCTACAAAACCCATGGCAAGGTGAATGCAAAGATCATCGCAGCAGATCCTTTGATGCCAGATCCCCAGCTTTTTGTGCGTGGTTTTGGATCACTTATCGCTGCCTATGAGGCTGCCGGTTTAGACCGCTGTCCCTCGCACGTCTTTGTCGAAACCAAGAGAATCATTGCTGCAAGGTTGCATGACCTTGCTATCGAGGTAGCGGGGCTGGCACGATCCGCAGGCGCCGTGGTCGATGACGGCGCAGCACCAGATCAATTGATCATTAACGAGTCCATTTGCGTTAAGGTCGAGATAGCAACCCGACGTAGGCCAAGCAGGGGCCTGGTGAACTGGAGAGTTAAACCTTGTCCAGGGGCCGATTTCGTCATCACAGCACGACTGCACGGAGACACGCATGAGTTGATTGACTATTTCTTGATTCCGGCAGCGAAGCTGGCCAATGGAGCGCTGTACCTGAAGGAATCGAATTTACCAGAGTTTGCTGACATACGGTACAGGTCGGTCGCTGCAATATTTGGTCAATGAGCTAGTAGCAAGTGTAACTAAGGCCTGACGTATAGGCGTTAGCCTCCTAAGGATTTCACTATGGCTTTGCCTGCTACCCGCGGTGCTGCTCTGTACGTCAGGGCCTCGACTGAACACCAGAACTATTCGACCGACCATCAGGAGTCGGCCCTGCGAGAATATGCAGCGCAGCACGATTTTAAGGTGGTCGCTGTATACCGTGATGAAGGACGAAGCGGTCTTACGCTAGACGGGCGAAACGGGCTGCTGCGCCTTCTTAAAGACGTTCAGTCAGGACAAGCTGATTACTTGGCGGTCCTGGTATACGACGTAAGCCGCTGGGGCCGGTTCCAAGATGTAGACGAAAGTGCCTACTATGAGTACGCATGTCGTAAAGCCGGGATAATGGTCTCGTACTGCGCCGAACCCTTCACGAATGACGGCTCGCCGCTCGCAACCTTGCTCAAAGGTCTGAAACGTGCGATGGCCGCAGAGTACAGTCGGGAACTCTCAGCGAAGGTCTTCAGAGCACAGTGCCGGCTTACCGAGGCTGGATTCAAACAAGGTGGCTCAGCCGGGTACGGCCTCAGGCGCCAGTGTCTATCAGCCGATGGGCGTATGCCGCGGTTACTCGAGATTGGCGAGCGGAAGAGCTTTCCTACTGATCGAGTTGGCTTCGTTCATGGTCCAATCGAAGAAGTCGAAGTAGTGCGTAGATCTTCGACATGTGTACGAGCAAACAAATGCCTGACATAAGAATTGCTCAGGTACTCAATGCCGAAGGGCTGAAGAACCAATACGGCCGATCATGGTCTGCCCACAACGTCAAAGCAATACTCACGAACGAGAAGTATGCCGGTACCCTCATCTTCAACCGGAGTACACAGCGCCTAAAAAGTTCGCGCCGTCCTAATGACTCGCATAAATGGATCAGGGTCGAGGACGCCTTTCCTGGAATTGTCACCAGGAAGATGTTCAACCATACCAGGCAGGTCCGCCTGCGTCGCGGAAAACACTGGACCGATGACGAAATGCTCGACGGCCTGCGCGGCATCCTTGTTGAGCATGGCTCGGTTTCCGCCGATCTCATCGATAACAGTGATCTTCCATCGGCCAAGTCATACGCACTGCGCTTTCGAGGCTTGGTTGCGGCATTTGAGGCCGCTGGGGTGTCTGGACCATCATTATCCCGTGCAACGATCACACGATACAGACTTCGGTGCTTGACCAAAGACATAGTCGCCGAACTCGAACGCTGTGCCGTGCGTGCAAGCGCGCAGATAGAAAAAGTGACGACGCGGACATATCGGGTCAACGGCGTAACTGTGCTTCTGCTATGCACCAGGTGTCGCTACGAACGTAGCCATCCTTGTTGGAAAGTGACTGTGCAGCATGCACCGAAGGTCGACTTCGTTTTATGGGTACGCATGGACCAAGCTAATCAGGAGGTGGCGCAGATTTACCTGCTACCGGTCCAAAATTTTCCCGAGCATCAGTACCTGTGGCCGTCAACACGGACGCTGCCCAGCTACCAACAGTTCGCATACGCCTCGATGGCTCATGTGTTCGGCTTGGGCTAGCTCGAAGCAACTATCAGAAATGATAGGTTCCAGGCTGGCCGGTCAGGGCTAGGATATTGCATTATGTCTAGCTCGGAGCGTAGTCATGTGTTCCTTGTTCAGTACAACCTTTTCGGACGCAACACACGCATGCCAATTGCTGGCAGAGCATGCATCGATAGAACCTGTGTTGGAGGGCTGTGCCTACGTCGGATTCATCGTTCAGTTACAGGATTTCGAGTTTGAAAAACACCTCAAGCTACGTGAGGCGGTTTCAGCTTTTGTACGCATCATCGAAAAACGTATAGAAGCCCATGACTTCACTAACCTCTACATTCATCCTGCGTCAAGCGAGCTAGATTCTACCGGAGCACCTCGCGTGGTATTTGATGCGGGGGGCTGCGTTATCTACAAATGGTAGCGCTGTGGCAAGCTTACGATCGCCGGTACAGTCGCATGCAGCCTGCCAGGGTTACAGGGTGTCGCAAATCGTTCGAAGCGTATTTATTTTTAGGTAATGCTCGCTTTAACGCTTGTCGACTTCTAGTCGATCACGGCTCACCACGCCTCACTTCCGACTGGCTTAACGTTGTCCCATGCAGCCGGTCATCCAGCCGCGGTGCGGAAGACGGTGCTAACAAACTCGGCCGCATGAGAGGTATACAACGCGAAACTCGAAGTTGCCGTAGCTAGATGCCGATGACGTAGCTCGGTGTGCTGGCCGGCCAAATGGTCATAGATCACTGCATCGGTCAGCGGGATCAACAGGCGGTTGGTGCAATCTCCACATTTGATGCGCGGCTTCTCGCAAAGCCCGGCACGCCACTCGTTGGCGCAGGCGGGAGCATAGCCTGACTTGCCCGAAGTTTTACCTTCCCAACGGATCGGGAAGACGTCCATGCGCCCGCGAAACAGGCGTCTGAATAGCGTCACCTTCTCAGTTGTGGAAAACCGTGAGGATTCCGGCTCCCGTCCTACACGAACGGCCGGCTGAGGTGACCGCCATTCTATGCCGTGGGCTTCGAGCAGCGCGATCAGATGGGCGTTTTTGGCCTGAAGGGCTGCAATGGCAGACTGGTCAGTCATCAATCCCGTGCTTAGACAGCAATTCATCCATCTCGTCGCCGACGCCGTAACCGAAATTATGGCTGATACGTCGAACCTCTTTCAAGCGTTCCAAAAAGGATAATCGCGCCGCGTCAGGCAAGGCGACAATGGTTTTCAATGCCTGCCCGAACATCCGCACGAGCGCATCAAAATATCCTTCGTCCTGCAGACCAATATCGTTGCCGAACCCGGCCCCCCTTTCGCAGTAGAAAACGATCAGTTCCGCCAGCCCCTCAGGTTGACCAACTGCCTTCTTGTAGTCTGCAATTGCCTTCTTGGCTTTGGCGACCGACGTGCCCTGGTTCTTGGACATATCCGGCCACAGCCAACGATCAATGGTAGCCTTGTACGATTTCAGCATATCGTCGCCAAGCGCCAAGCGAGTGTTCAGGAAAGTCTGATTGTCCTTGCTGGCCGTATACAGGTCATGTACCAGATCGACCAAGGCGCCGCGATTATAGTCAGCCAGCTTCGTTTTTACATCGCGCCAGGACGGGGAGGGTTTCTTTTTTTCGATATTCATCACTAAGGACCAACGGGCTTTTCGTTTTGCAAGGGTTCAAGGGATGCAAACATCACGCTCAGGCATCGGCAAATCTCGCCAAGCTGAGGTGGCGGAAAGCGCGACTGCCAGAATTTTTCTTCATAATGTCCCTCTAGCCATTGTAATCGCCTACCGGTCGGATCAGATGCGCCATGCAAAAAACGGAAAATTCCTCGGAGCGGGGACTCTATCAGGCTACTTTTGCAAGATGACGGTGTAACGCGTTGGCGCTGATGTGTTCGAATAAATGAAGGCAAAAAGGCGAGCCATCCTCCCCCCCCGTCGCCCCCATGCCGGCACGCGACATCACCCATAGCCCTCACTGCTGTGCCCGCGAAATAGGCATTCATGTTCCCGTGTATCTATCGGCTCTGGTGCAAATTATGGATGAGGGAGGAGCTGACTGAGCGGGCTGTCCCGTCAGCTCAAGCAGCCAGGACAGCTGCCCAGATTTCGGACGGAGTTTTCCCTTGAGGGGCCAGAGCACGCAGGTCAAACTGACCTTTACGAATTCGATGCATCAGCTCAACGCCACGAATTGTGATGGCAGCGGAAGCCAAGCTCTTCAGGCCAAGCATGGCACCCAACCTGGACTTCACGTTTCGATGGTCCTGTTCGATCAAGTTATTCAGGTATTTTGATGAGCGAAGCTTCATCAGTGCGTCAAGTATCCCTTGCTGTTGAAGTTCCCGAATGGCCCGGTGAGACGCGGTGTAGCCGTCCAGCGTGATGGTCTCAGGTGATCGACCTTGCGAACGCACGGCCTTAAGAAAGAAGGCTTTCACCGAGGCGACGTTGCGCCGTGGACTGAGCCGGAAATCGACGGTTTTACCTGCCGCGTCAACAGCACGGTAGAGATAAGCCCACCGGCCGCGGATCCTGACGTACGTCTCATCCACTCTCCAAGAGGTGCCTGCCGGCGCTGAGAAGCGACTCCAGCGCTTATCGAACTCAGGCGCGTAACGTTGTACCCAGCGCAGGATTGTCGTGTGAGCGATCGGGAGGCCTCGCTCGGCCATCATCTCCACCAAGTCGCGGTAGGAAAGCTTGTAGCGCAGGTACCAGCGCACACACAGAATGATGATCTCTTGCTCGAAGTGTCGGCCCTTGAAAAGATCACTTTGGCTTGGACGATTACGCATGCTGGGCAAAGCTCGTCATTCTAGCCGAACGTAAATTTGCACCAGAGCCTAAAATTGCTCGGTAAGAGTTGTTTATTAGAAAAAATAGTGGTTTATCTAGTACACGTTCTTTACAGCAACTAAAAGTTTAGATAATGTCCATGCTCCAAAAAACATAACAGTCGAGCCGACATGTCCAAATCGTTGATCACCACCGTTACCGCCCTCGCCCTGGCGTTCCCCCTAATGGCCGGCTGCGAAAAGAAGGCCGACACCGCGCCCGCCAGCGCAGCGGCAAGCGCCCCGGCCACGCCGGAACCGCCTGCGGCTCCTGAACCCGTGGCGGCCGTTGTCGATGGCGCGCAAGCGCAGGCCCAGCCCGCAGCAGGCGCGCCGGCCAAGGCAACGCCGCCAGCGCCGGCCGCAAACGCCAGCGTCGGCCCGGGCGGCGTCGAAGCCAGCGCCGGCGACGTGTCGGTCAAGCTCCCGAACTGATCCAGGCAAGCAACTCCACCCTCTCGCAGGACACAACATGAAAAAAACCCTTATCGCTTCGGCGCTGTTCGCGCTCGGGCTTGGTCTCGCGCACGCCGAACCGCTTTCCGCCAACGGCTCGATCGAGGTGAGCGTCAAAGCAAACGGTGACCTGATCAAGGCGCGACGCGTGGCGCGCGACCAGGCCGAGAATGATGCCGTGCTGCGCCTGCTGAAACTGAAGCTGGGCGCGGACACCAGCAGCGCCAAGGTCAAGGACGGCCTGGTCGACCTGCGCAAGCAGCTCGCCGACAACATGAAGACCAGCTTCAACGCCGAGGGCGATATCCTGACGGCGAAAACCGTTCTCGAGGTCGACGCCGCGCAGTTCATGGACATGGCACGCGTGCTCGGCATCACCTCGACCGGCTCGGCCTCCGCCTCCAAGGTGCTGTTCTTGATCGACGAATACTACGGGGTAGGCACAAAGCTCGACCCGTCGCAGCCCCTGGTCACGGAAATCGACTACTCGCACGACAAGAGCTCGATGTCGGACTACACCGCGACCAGCTCCGGCGCCAAGAGCGCGTCCAGCAGTTCGGCCAGCGCCGCCAAGTCCAGTTTCGCCGCGGCCTCTTCTGAAAAGTCCGCCTTCGCCGCAAGCTCGTCGTCGGCGGCGGCCGGCAGCGACAAGTCCTCGTTCGCAGGCTCGGACAAGCAGTCGTTCGCGGGTACGGACCGCGGTTCGGTGGCCATGCAGGACGGTTACGGCGGCGCGGCCGCCGGTGCCCGCAGCACCAACGTGGCAGGCGCCCGCGATACCCGGGTGGCCGGTTCGAGCGACTCGCGGTTCGCCGCCTCCCAGAAGTCGGCCGCTGCCGGCAGCGCCTCGTCGCAGGCCGCGGTGAGCGCTGCCTCGTCCAGCGCCAGCGCATCGAAGTCGGCCAGCGCGTCCAGTTTTGCTTCGCGCCAGAACGCGGTCGAGAAGCAGAACGACGTCGTGAACCTGAAGGTGCGCCAGGTGTTCCCCGGCATCGATAACGCCAAGCCGTCGGACGATTCAGCTGCCATGATCAGCCAGAAGCTGCAGCAGGTGGTGAAGGAACACGGCATCTCGTGGACCGACGAAAAGGACTTCCGTATCGAGAACGGCCGCCGCCTGACCAACTCCGAGATCGCCCGCCAGCAAAAGTTCGACATGTACCTGCAAAAAGCAGCACATGGCAACTACAAGGCCAAGTACCTGGTCTATGGCACGGCCGTCATGAACTCGGAGGGCGCGACCCCGAGCGGCCAGGTTTCCTGCGCCGGCCAACTAATGCTGACCTCCTCGAACGTCGACACTGGCGACGGATTCATCTCCGGCACCATCGTCAAGCGCGCATCCGGCTCGTCGGACCAGAACTGCCGCGCCAACCTGTCCGAAGCGATGGCGAGCGCGCTGGCCGAGAGCGTTGGCACCAGCGCCCAGCGGGAAGTGCAGATCGCGGCAACCCGGGGCCGGTCATACGTCGTGGCGCTCTACAGCGACTCGCGCGTGCCCGCCAAACTGCGTCGCGACTTCTCGGCCAAGATCAAGGAAGCGGCGGGCGTGGTCGAGGTCATCGCCGACGACAACGCGAGCGAAGGCATGCGCCGCTGGACAGTAGTCGCGAAAGGCAATTTCGCCGAGACCGTCGAAGACCTGATCGACGAGATCGCGGAAGGCGAAGGTTCCAACTACAAGAACGCCCGCTTCGAGCAGCGCGGCAACAGGATGGTGTTCTGCGTCGAGGGCAAATGCCCAGTGGAGATTTGATGCGGAAACTGGCATGTGCCGTGGCTGCGGCATGCTCGCTGGCGCTGAGCGCCAGCGCATCCGCCGCGCAGTTCTACCTCTTCCCCGTCAAGGAGATCGAGGGCGTGTCGCAGGAGGCGCGCGACAAGTACAAGCTGCTCGACAAGCAGCTCATGGCGCGACTGTTCGACGACGAAGCCGGGAAGCAGGCGCAGCGCCAGCTCATCGGCCAGTTCGTCGAGCGCCTTAATGCGGCCTACCCGGAATCCGTGGTGCACCCGCGCCAGGTGGCCGACGTCAAGGTGCCAGGCGCACACAGGTTCGTCAACGACGACAACCTGCAGTGCAAGGCATCCCCTTCCGTTGCCGTGGCCGACACCTACGCGGTCATGCTGGGTATCACGCGCGCCTCGGTCTACGAGGTGCCCAAGGGCGAGAATATCGATGTGCTGATTCCGGTTACGCTGAACATCCAGTTCGTGCGTCCGAGCCTGGGCAAGGTGGTCTACACGATCAGCGAAACGGTGTACTCGCCGTTTCGGCTGGGCCGCAAGGAATATGAGTCCGGCGCCGCGAACGGCGTGATTCGCGACACCCTGATCCGCAACCTCGGCGAGCAGGCCGCGAGCCTGGTCGCTACCGCACGCCAAGCCTTCGACCCGAAGGATGTAAGCATCGGCATCGTGGGGCGCGACGGCGACTTCTTCGTCACCGACCGCGGCGCCGAGGCAGGCTTCGTCAAGGGCGAGCAGGTCGAAGCGCGGGATGCAGTCGGCAAGGAGTCGATTTTCGATGTCCTGTACGCGGATACGGGCTACGCGGTCATCAAGGTGGCCGCAGGATCGGCATCCGTTGGCAGCAGCCTGAAGTTCATCTTCGAGGGCAGCGCGGACGCCAGCGCCAAGCCGCGCATCATGCCTGTCGTGGCGCAGGACAGCGCCGATCCGTGGCCGAACGCGGTCGCCGGCCTGTTCGAGAAGGATATCGGGTTCAAGGCTACGTTCCAGCTCGCGCCGGTGGACGTCAATTTCACCCAGACCAGGGAACTGCTGACGCGCTCGGCCAACTGCGTGACCTGGCAGAAGATCGCCGGCATGGCGGAGTCGTCGCGCGCGGCCAAGGATGCGCCGGACTACTTCCTGCGCTTTACCCCATCCGTTACCCAGTCTGTCACCCTTACCGGTGCGGGCGGAACCAAGTCCGAAGAGCAGTTCCATACCTTGGTAACGGCGCAGGTCGTCGACCGCCACGGCCGGGTGATCTACTCGGGATTGGGCGAGGACAACTACACCATCAAGCGTATCGGCGGCGAAGGCCTTGGGCTGGCGCAGGCCAAGGAAGTATCGATCAAGAACGCGACCGCCAAGCTGGCGCAGAACTTCGTGGCGAACGTGCGCTTCGCCCCGCGCGACTACACGGTCCAGCGCGTCGACAAGGACAAGGTCTGGGTCAGTGGACTGGCGGGAATGCCGGTAGGTGACAAGGTAGCGTTCGACATCCTGCACCCGCTCGAAGCCAAGGTGGGCGGCAAGAGCGCGCTGCTCGACCTGGAAGCCGGCAGCGGCTCCGGCGGCGCGGTGGCCGAGGGCGACCTGGTCGGCTTCCCGTACGCCGCGGTGAACCCGGCGCTGCCCAAGCCGCGCGGCGGCGACCTGCTGCGCCTGTACACGGACGTGCCGCCGAACGCGACCCGTGTGATCGACTGCGACGAGGCGACATACATCGGCCAGAACAACGTGGCCGACGGGTCCTACTTCGTGCCCCTGTCGCGCCACGCGCTTTATCAGTCGAAGAAGTTCGCCTCCTACGTGGGTGACCCGGCGTTCTATGACCAGGCCAATGCCCTGCTCCGCCTCGGCTTGTTCGAAGCAAAGGTCGAGCGCCCGGCGATCGAGGTGTGCAGCCAGCCGGGTTACCTAGTCAAGGAAGAAGCTTCGAACTGCGACGATCCTGCCAGCTGCAAGGCCACGGTGATGATGGGCGTGCAGGCGCGCCTTAAAAAGGGCGCCGAGGTACAGAAGATTTTCAGCACGGGACTGCGCACTGAATTCAGCGGTTTCCCGTCGCAGAGCAAGAATCCCTTCTACAGCTACAGAGGGCTGGCAAACGGACTGTCGATGCAGGCAGACCTGATCAATAAAATCAACACCAACTAGGAATTTCCATGAAAATTATTCGTAAAGCTGTCGTCGTCGCCGCGTGCCTGATGGCTGCAGGCGCTGCAAATGCACAGTTGGGCGGCCTCGGCTCGATGCTCAGCGGCGGCAAGCCGAGCGCCAGCGGCGGCGACATCAGCGCAGACGTGAATACGTTCGTGTCGAAGAGCGCCGCGCTGAGCGAGCTGACCACTCGCTCGGTCTCGGCGATCACCGCCGCGTTCCAGAGCGACCAGGAGATCGAAAGCCAGCGCTCGAAGCTGGCCGACATCAACAAGATTACCGACCCGGCCGAGAAGGCCGCCAAGTATGCCGAGCTGTACAAGTCGACCCAGGCCGCCGGCCAGGCCCTGCTGGACTCGGGCGAGATGGAAAAGCGCATCGGTACCCTGAGCGCCGACAAGAAGAAGCAGATCGGTAACGCGCTGGTGAACTTCGGCATTGGCAGTCTGCAGGCGGTCGACCTGACCAGGACCGGTCAGTCGCTGGTGGCCAAGGCTGGCGCCAATCCAATGGACCTGCCGAAGATCGTGCCGGTGAAGAACTCGTTGCCGCTGCTGGGGAAGGTCGCGAGCGACTCCGGCTCGTTCATCGTGGGCGTAGCCAAGCTGGCCAAGGGTGCCGACATCTCGGTGCCGAAGGTGACCGCAAGCTCGACCCCGGTTAAATCCGATTTCTAAGGCGTTGCCAGTGGGCGGCCGGCCGGCAGGCCGGTTTCCCTCACCGCTACCGTAAAAGCAGATATGGCGAGGACCTGAGGCTGGCGCCTTGCTACCCGCTTGTTTCCGGCTTGCTCTCCAACCAGCCGGAGCTGCATGGTCCGATCTAGCCGATCACGTGTTTCGCCCCAGGCCGGGTCATGCTGAAGACTATAATTGCCAACATGAAAAGAACCTTCGCCTTGGCTCTATGCGGTACGCTGACGCTGCCACTGCACGCTCAACCTGTCGTGCAAGCGGCGACTGCCCTGCTCCAGCCGCAGATTAGCCGGGACGCCGATGGCTATACTGCCTGCGGCATTCGCGCAATTGTCCTCGACGTCCAACCCAAGGTTGTCGACGCTTACGACTTCTCGTTGTACCTGCGCCGAGAAATACCTGCCGGGACAGTCAAGGCTGGGAAACATCAAACGCCATTCGCCAAGTTTTCGAAAGGGCAAACTGACCAGAAAGTCGTGTTGCCTGGCCCAGAAAAATTCTGGATAGCCAAAGAGTTGGATGCCAAGGCGCTTATTCCATTCAAATCGTTCGCCGGCGACTCGCCAGGCTACATCCTGGGCCTGGCTGACTTAGCCGGGACACACGCGGCGATCGCCAGCATGATGGCCGGTGAGCGAATGCAGTTCGCTGTGCGATACAAGAATCAGCCTTACGATACCGTTGTGAGTTTTGCCGCACAGCTTTCCAGCACCGAGCTTACGCCTCTTGCCGCGTGCATTGACGGTCTCGTTGCTCGAATGCAGTCCGACGCAATAAAGTCAGGCGGATGACGTTCATCCGAACAAATTAGCGTATCTCGATCAAAATGATCGCCGTCGCCATGTTGCTCCCAAAAACCGGTCGATGACCTGCTCTCCGGTAGCGCCAGGCAGGCCTGCGTGGCCGCCGCCGGCCTGATCCTTGTACCAGTCCTGGCATTTGCTTCGCAGGCGGCTGGCGCGCGCTTCCCGCAGGCGGAGGTCGACAAAATACACAGGGAGGCGGCGGCCAAGCCGCGCAGCGAGCAACTGCGCGTTGTCGGCCTCGCCCAGAAGTCTGGCCTGGCGCCACTGCCCCAGGCAGAACTCGATAGCCTGGTTGGGCGCAGAACAAGACGTATCCGAAGACGTCGCCCGACGGGATCCGGATGGACCGCTCGGTCGCCGGGCCCATGATGCTCACCTACTATAAAACCGTGGTCGGCCGCAGCGCCGATGAGTTCGAAGTGAACCCGGCGAATTTCGCTGCATACCGGCCCAGCTTCATCAAGGACGCGTGTTCCAACGCCGGGGTGCGCAACTTGCTCAACAGCGGCATCGCGGTGCGTAACCTTACACGCGACATGCACGGAGTCCTGATCTACGAGCTTACGGTGCGCTCGGCGGATTGCGCACGCTGACCCGGGCCCGACTTGGCCGCGAACCATACGCGGTACCGCGAAGACCGCACTTGTACACTGCCTTGCGCGAGGGTCTGAGTACGGCCAACAGCAGACCTTTAGTACGCGCAACGCGTAAGGCCAGCAATTAGAGGGCACTATGATGTCGGTGAAGCACGCGCTTGTTGCCTGGTCAATGCTTATGTAAGATCTGGACAATGCGAGGGAGGATCTCGAAAGCCTCCTAACGCAGATGCAAAATGATGCTGAGTTTGACTAACAATGGCCTCGATAAGAGCAGGCGGTGTTGAATCATGCAAACTTGAGAGATGGAAGTAAGATCACGTAGCTTGCACAGCTTGCCTAATCGCAGCCTACATAAGGATATGTCGTTTCTGCTCGCACACACGGGCCGTTAGTCAAATAGAATCAGGCAAAGTCGCCGCGATCCTGGCTCCCCCATGGCTGAGCCAGTGTCCCCCGGCGTGCCCGTGGCAGCACTAAGGATGATCGACCTCACGTCAGGCGTCTTCCGGCAGCTGCGTGAAGTCAATTTCCCAACAATGCCGAACGACTATTTGCATGCCCTTCTTATTTCTTCCTTGATGAATCTATAGGCCGAGCGAATCGCGCGGCCCACTGCGACATAGGGCTGGAAGAAAAGCTTGGTATCGGCTACAGCGACACGTTTGAGGTGGTTGAATAAATCGTTCATATGCTTCCTTTGGCTGGTTTATGGTTGCTACTAGAAAACACCATATCAGCGGTCCCTTGTCGCGCAAGTCAACCTTTGGCACGGAGAACAGAGATAGCCGCTGCCTCGAGCGCCGCCAAGTTGGAGCCAGACACCGGAGGAATCCACTCAACACTATGGCGCCGGCTGTAGTGCTCCCATAGGAGCTGAATCTTTCTGGGATCGTCATAAACCTGAATTGCCATTAGCTCAGCGCCGAGGCATGCGCACTGCGCTAGCCGGTCATCAGCGATCGGCCGCAATTGATCGGCCGTAATCGTAGCCAGACACTGCTCAATCATTTCCTTGGCGCGCCCCGGCCCGTCCAGTGTCGTTTCGCGACCGAAACCACCATAGTATGCACCGGTAATAGATTCACGCGAATGTCCTAGATTTTCACTAACCTGCAGCTTGATCAGGTCGCGATCCACGCGCGGCATTTGCCCTGGCGTTCCTCCCAACGTCGGCGGAATAAGGCCTTTCAGCAGGGCCGCGTTCTCTGCAAATTGCGCACGAAGACCATGGCCAGTCACTTCCGCCATCACTTTATTGATGCCGATTTTTTCCATCAAATAATTGTAGCGACGCTTCGAATATTTCAACGAACCGGCACTGCCATCTGCTTTCGTTGGCCAGCCTAAATATTCCTTTCTACCGATCTTTGACTTGATCAGGTCCAATACCGCACGCTGGACCGGCGTGTCGATTTCGATGTCGCGTGGACGGCCGCCTTTGGTCGCATACGCGGCAAATTTGTCTCCCTTATCGTTTTTCCACGGTTGCAGTTGCAGCACTTCCATCCGGCGAAGACCAAACGCCACTTGGGCCATGATCATCAAGCCGAAGCGCCAGTCTAATGCCGCTGCCTCAGCAGCCTTGGCACCAACGTCGATCCCCACTTCTGCCCAGCTTTTGCTTTTCTCTGCAACAGTTTTCACGCGAAGTTCGCCTTTCGGTACGAGTGGCAAATAGTGATAAACATCCTTAACCAGTCCCTTTTTCCCTATCCAACCGCAAAAAGTACGCAGGTGCGACAGGTAACCCTGGATTGTTTTAGGCGATCGGTTAAGCCTGTACCACTCGCCGCAGAGGGCCTTGATATGTTTCTCGTTAATATTTTTAGGGTCTTCTAATCGATACCCCAACTTCACCAAAAGACGAAAGATGGCGCGCAAAGCTTCGCCCGCTGCTTGAACGGTACGTTCACTCGCCACCTTCCCATTTACCCGCGTGTGTGCGTTTGCGGCCAGGATCATGTTCAGTAGTACGATAATTTCCATATTTATTACTCCATCTTCTAGTTCATCGACGCCCTATTGCGTCACGCTCCACGTCCTAGAAAATGGAGTGGAGCAAACCGGATTTGTGCCAGGGGTGAAGGGCCCTAACGTAAGAAGAATGATTTCGCGTTGCCGCCTTCATCGGCTTTCGACAACGCGCCGGCGCCTTTCGGCTACCGATCGCCTGACTTGACGCTGCCAGGACCCGAACATTGACGCAGTTTCTTGCGTAGCGCTCCCGCCATCTCGGCGAGTTCTGGGCGGCGCTAGCACCCGATGTGATTTTTTTTCACGTCCGTAGACGTGCGCAGAGGTCAGCAGTAGCCCGGGCCAGGTGGCCCAGCGCATCCTGTGTCCGGTCGGTGCCGGAGGTCCGCTTTTTTCCCGTAGAGTTATCGAGGCGTGGTACGTCTTGTATGGTCGAAAGCACGCCGGCGACGATCGCGCCAGGCATCGTGTTGGCAATGTACTTTCGGTTCTGTGGGATTGCTGTGTTCAGGAATGTCCGCAAACCCGCATGGTTATCGGGTTTTCTCGACACTCTGTATCCAACCGTGATTCAGAGCGATAGAACAAAAAAACAGCCATTAGGCTGCTCTATCGAAAGACGGCGATGATTGCGCTGCGCCAGCTTGCACTGACGGTTATAGATGGCGCCAGTTTGCACTGACAGCTTCAGATGAGTCCCGCAAAAGCGGTTTTAGAAATCTTTTCACTTCCTTGAGGGAACTGAAAAAGTTGTAGGGTCCAAAAATGCCCCATAGGGACGAACCATTATCCCATCAACCGTTGCTGTGCGTCAACCCCGAACTGACGAGGAAACAGTGTTTTCTGCTCATGGCAGACGGCCGTTCGCTCTGAGATAGCATCGGGATAGCATCGGGATAGCATCGGGATAGCATAGAGAAGTCCCCAAGGGATCATCTAATGGCACCTCATGTCGCTGCTGATCCTGACGACTGGCCCCGACAAACTCACAAGAAGAAAATGCAGTCTTATAGCTGACGCATAGGTTTGATATACCGTGTTCCTAGGATAAATAACCGCTGACAACAGGGCTTGCGCCTCACCGGTCTACGGCCCATGCTACAGCGCTACGGTCAAATTTTATTTTGTGGGCGTCCAGACTTCCGCCCTAGATGTCCGAACTACCTTGTCTAAAAGGCATACCGGATAGAAGGTGGCGGTCTTTCTTTCCTTGACCATGAACTGGCAGAATACCTCTACACTGCCCCTGCCCTCTAGAAATGTCTCTTCCATTCCTCTCCTGGTACCGACTTTGTTCTTATATTTACCGAAAGTCTTTTCAATGACTGGAAGGAACAAGTGACTTAGCAGTTAATAGTCGAATTTGTAATCGGCACGCCTTGCTGTTCCATGAGTTCGTAGATATGCAGGTAGCTCAATGGTTGAGCCAAGTACCAGTAGACAGAAAGGTGCAGGCATCGATGCGAAAATTTGCTGCTTCAATGTTGAGCACAGCGGATATTTAGGGTTCGAGCAGGGCCTGCTGCCCGAGGGCAGGACTTACGAAGTGACAGAACCTACTTTCGTATCTTACTGTATTGGTACATGGAGCTTCATCGCTTTTTGACAAGTAATGTTTAGCGTTGTCACAGCCCTATTACCCTATCTGGCCTACTAAGTCACGTTACCTAGTGTTTAAGCTCCGGGCTTTGCGTTAGATCGCCCTCTTCACTTATTCCGATGTGGAGCCTAACTGCCCTCAAGACAACATCATCTATCAGCCCGGCTTTACATAGTCCATAAGCGTAACCGTCTAAAAACGCCGGTTCGATTTCGGAGCCACAACTGTCAATGAGTTCACCTAAAATTGAGAGTGCCGGATGTGCCAGATCCTGATCAATCGACGGCTCTCCAGACGCGGGAGCTCTACTACCTTCGCGGATTTCTTGTGCGAGCTTTACAAGCCAATGCACATCAGAGTCACAGTCACTCATATTCCATTTTGTGTTAATTTGCGATGACGCTTCCGTTAAGCCTGGTATAGAGCTGAAGTGGTCGCAGTGTTCAAAGCGCGTTGCGCGACATATTGCTTGATTCTTCGTTAGTCCGGGAAGAACTCAGCGATGTTCCCCCAAGGCTCTGCTGGGTTGTGTTTTACGTTTAATTCTATGTATGGTTTCTCAAGGAGGTCGGGGTCATACATTGGCGGACGGGTCTGCTTAGCAGGAGGAATGTCCATGTTGCAGGACGTTGGGTTATCGAGCAAAGAGTGATGCGTTCGACACACGAGAGGACGGTCCTCGTAAACGGAACACTTGTCCTCTCGTAGGAAAGGGCAAGGCTGACCGTTAAATTTTGCGCCTTGAGCAAAAACTTCCTTAATAGGTCTATAAGCCAAACGAACCATTTTGCGTCCCGTGACCTCGGCCAAGCGAATTGCTTCATGTTCGTAGATCATTGTGTTCATGCGGCAGCAATCGCTGCAGCCTATTCCACATGCCACGTAGGGTGAAAGTGCATCGGTTACACGAGTTGCAATCGTGATTATTTTCCTGCGCTTAGACTTGAGACTGGCATTTTCCGCCACGATCCTGCTAAGGTCCTGTTGTAAAAGCTTCGGGGCCATCCAAGCATGTGCTTCAACGAGAGTCCGTAGCTTGCTCTGCACTATGTCCGATTCCATGTGGTGCTGTTCTTGAATTCGAGCTTCCAGCATCTGGGCCATCTCTTCGGCACGCTGTAAAGACTGTTCACTCCCTTGCTTTAGCAAGGCTTCGATTTCGTGTTCAAAGAAATTCAACGTCTCTATGTCTAACATGTGAAGGCTCCTGCTGAACATGTGGCTACTGCATCCCGTGCATGCCACATGCCGATTCTACGTTTTTCGTAGAGAAATATCCACCAAAACCTACGATTATCGTAGGATGCCTGTACGCAATCCATCATCGAACTCCATCATCGGCCTCCGTTTGCGTCAGGCCCGGCAACGCCGCAAATGGGCCCAGGACGAGCTTGGTGTTATGGCTGGCCTGGAAGAATCTTCCAGTAGCGCAAGGATTAGCCGCTACGAGAGTGGAATCCACGAACCTCCTTTTCAGTTCGTCGAGAGCCTCGCCAGAGTTATGGATATATCGCCTGCGTACTTCTACTGCCCCGACGACCGACTGGCAGAGCTAATCCTCATCTATTCCGCCTTGCCTGAAGCAGAACGCCAGACACTGCTTCACTCGATTAAGAACTTATTCGGTCGAGACTTTCTTTAACTATCGCTCAACAGGCCTCTGAGCGCCCCCAATTTCTCAACATGTGCAACGCGACCAAGCGGACGCCGGCATTCCGCCGCTAGAAGCCTGTCCGGGAATTTCCCGATCGTAACAATAGGCACGTTGTTGCCTCAGGCATGATTGTCGCGCCTCGCTATCGCCCCGCCGAGCCATGTGGCATCAGCGCAAGTCATAATTGAAACTAACGAACGGTAAAGACAAATAAGAACATTCCTCCAGACACGCCCCGGGCTACTCAAACTATGCCATTCGCCTGGTCGTCCCCCAAGCGGTGCTAAGAGAGTAAAGGGAACAAAAAGAACAAAGAGAATCCAAAGAATCCCCCCGGCACCTGGCCGGAGCCAGCGGCAGTCGCATCCCCTTGGGTTCGGATAACTTGTCTGTCTGTTAGTTTCAGTTATGGTATCCTTGACATACTCCACACCGGAAAACCCTGACCGTTCGCGCCTTCAGCGCCAGCCGCCCGGCGGCCGCGGCGAACGCACATAACGAGGTGCCTTTGCCTGACCTGAAAACGTGGGACGACGATCCCCTTGCCGCCTTCTCGGCCTTCGTCACGACGCCAGCTTTCGCCAGCACCAGCCGGCGACTTGGCGAGACCGAGCCCGAGGCGATCTCCACGAAGTCGGCTGAGGTCTACATTTTCATGTTCCGCAAGTTCGCGACCTGGCTGGCTGGCCAGAACCGCCGCTTCTCGCAGGTCGAGGAGCGCGACCTAGTGCGCTTCATCAGCCAACTGCGCCGGCGCGGCGAACAGAACAGCGGAATCACGGAACGGTATCTGCGCCTGCTCGAGCGCTGCTACAGCCACCTGCAGATCGCACCGAACCCGGCGACGTCGGCCACCAAGCTCGCAGTCGACAACCACTACCTTGCGCAAAACGTCGGCACCGAAGCACTGGACCCGGCACAGGTAGACGCATTCGTAGCCGCCCTGCCCTCCCGCGAGCCGCCAGGCGCGAACCGGGCCGGGCGGCTGCCCAAAGCGTGGAAGCGCCGGCGCGATCACGCCGTACAGGCAACGCTACTGTTCGGGGGCTTGAAGGTGGCCGAGGCGATCGGGCTGCACCTGGGCGAGGTCGAGAATTCGTTAAGCCCGCTGCCCATTCGGCTCAAAATCAATCCGGAAGACAAGCACGCCACGAGCTACGAGCACGAAACCATCGTCCACGGCTATGGCGCCGACGCGCTGCGCTACTGGCTCATCGAACGGCTGGCCGAAGATGGCAAGGGACAGCGCCTGATCAAAGGGGACCTGGTCTTCCCCGGAGACAAAGATGGCAAGCCGATGTCGAAGGTGACTCTCTGGCGCCAAGTGAAGGAGACATTCGCCCGGGCCGGCATCGACGTCAACAGGAGCGGCGGCCGTACCTTGCGAAACACGTTCGCCGCACAACAATTGAAGGAGCACGGCCGCACGAAAAACGACGTCAAGGGGTATCTCGGCCTGGCCCTGGAACGATCTGCCGACATTTACGAAACCGCCAAGCCAAGAAAGAAGAAGTCCGATGAAGCTCTCTGAAATCACGAGCATCCTGGCCGCGGCCGGACTGCCGGCGCTCTCGCGCGACCAGCTGCTCGAGCTGGCCAGCTCCGGTGGTGGCAAACCGTTCGAAGCGGCCCTCCTCGCCTTCCACGCCGGCGATCGCCAGCAGCGCGACGAGCTGGAGGCAACCGTGCGCGTGCTCGACACGAAGACCCGGTCCACACTGCAGCGCGTCGGCGGCCACCTGCCGGTCGACCAGCTCGTCACGCTTGCGTGCAAAGAGCAGCGCCGGTTTTTTGACGCCATTGACGCGATTGCCATGCGCACGCCACGCGCCGCGGCCGCGCGGAGCTATCTGGCGGAACTTGGCGCAGCAGCCGCGGTAGCCGACAGCACGCCGACACCAGCGGATCCCCCGTACTACAGCTTTAAGATATTTTCGTCGGCAGCGGCGCTGTGCATCGCAGAGGCCACGACCAGGGCGGAGCGCAAGCACACGATCAACATTGAAGGCGCCGTAGCGCTTGCCGGCGGCGGCGCCCGCAAGACGTTCGACTGGTCAAACAAAATCGTGCTCCAGCTCACCGTGCAGGAAGCCTACCAGGTGCTGGCTCTGCTGGAGAACAAGATCCGGTCGCTGCGCTTCGATGGCCACGGCCGCGAGCACGACAAGTCGCTCCAGATCGAGTTTCAGGATTCTCACTATTATTTCAGACTTATCCAGCGCGGTCGGGTCGCGGTCGCGGTACCGGTACGAGCTGTCGATGCGATCCCGTTTCAATCTCTCCTTTATAAACAATTGCTGCGCAATGAGCCACATCTGGATGTGTCAGCGGTACAGGCCATGACTGAACGCATGGCTGCCATGATGTCTGTGTGACGTTGGCACTTCCGCGGCGCGCGATCGCTACTGGCTCTCCTTGGATGCTCGGTGTACGCGAGCGGCGACGAACACGCCGAAGCTGCTACGTACGGCCGGGGCAGATAGATTTTCGCGCAGTTCCTTGACCTCGATTCCTATCTTACGGGCGAGCGGCTTCGCGGTCGGCGACCTGCAAAAATCGGACAGCGCTTCTGCCTGTGCGGAAGAATCGAGTTTGTCAAATGCCTCCCACCCAAGCTCGGCGAGCTGCTGGTTGCGCTGCGCAGCTTCGGCGTCTGTCTTTGCCTTGCGCCGTTCGGCGCCGCTCGAGGCGTCGTCCTTGGCCGCCTTTTCGCCGGCAAGGCGGGCGTGGATCTGCTTATCCAAGGTTCCCAGGCGGTAGCCTTCCCGGAGTGCCTTCATGAGGTAACCACCTGCGCTCAGCTTGACCTTGCCGCGCTCGATGTTGTGTCGGGTGTACTCGATCGCCTGCTGGATACGCTCGTCAGTAAAGACGTCGCGATTGGACATGATCTCGTTAAAATCAGTTTGGTTCAGAGCGAATTCGGTATTGAGCGTTTCATACAGGGAGCGCAGGACGATTAGCTCGATTTTTTGTTCATTTGCTGCCCCATCCTTCAGCCGGGTAAGCGCGAACCGGACTTGGCCAACGCGCTTGGAACCCGGCACGTTCATGGTCACGATCTCGACGTTGAGCTGGGCAACTTCCTTGATCTCCTTTGTCGCCGGTACCAGCACCTTGTTACGGAAATGTTTCCATAAGTCGTAGGTTTTAGTTTCGCACTGCATCCAGGCGCGGAGGGTCTGGAGGTCCAGCCATGGCGTGGTGCCCTCGTCGATGTATTCCTGTAGGCGGTCGAATAGGATCTTCGAATGTACCGAGTTAAACACGTAGCGCAGGCTGAGGAAGTGGAAGGTGGTCGGGTTCTTGATGGCGACCTGAAGGCGCTCGGACAATTCAAACCTAAATTCGCCACCGCGTACGAAGGCCGGTCCTAGCAAAGGGACGGCGCCATAAAAATCATTGGCAGCATTGTCAGGGTCTATCTCGTTGAGCTCGATAGCTGCCTTTTGGGCTTCACGGATGATTTTCGCCAAGTGGCGCTGGTTGCGACTCGTGGTGCCGAGCAACCACCGGAACAGCCCAAGGTCGACCCTGTATTCCTTGTGGAGTTCGGTATCCTCGGCTGCCAGAAAATAGGCGACATCGATCATGCGCCGCCCAGCTAGGCTGAGGTCGACGATCTTGACGAGTGCATTGTTGCGGCGAAAGCCGAGGTCTAGAGGCGCATCATCCACGCCTCTGTCGGTCGGCGAATAGTCGGCGAATAACGCGAGGGCCATTTGTCGTGACATGCTGCTCATCCTTATAGTTCCACAGCAGCATGACAGTCCAAGGTGAACCTGTCAAAACAATTACGGTGACCTTGCTGTTGGCTTGATACAGTTCCGGTAATCGTCGGCGACGTCTGCTGCACACGATACGTGCGCCCGAGCGGTGGTACAAAAAGCGTGACCTTAGATTGGCAGCGCTCTGACATGCTGTCGGGTCATACCGCTAGTTTGCTAGCTCTAGCAAGCACTAGGTTTGTAGGTTTTTCTTATAAACATACCTACTAACAGGGGAGAGTTCGTCTTATAAAAATCAAGTACTTAGCTCGGCAAGGTCACAAAAGAATGACACATGGTCGACAAGAGTGTTCAGCATGGTCGCCATTTCGCGTCAAAGGACACAAAATTTGTGTTCGCCAAAGAAACGTATCTACACAAGGTCACAGAAAATGTAACAAGGTCGAAGTCTTTGTGCGTTTTTCGGGCGCAGCGGCCCACCATGCGCCGTTGCGCTTGGCGGGTTCAGGCAAGGTCACCAGGATTGTTCACACTTCTCATCGAATCGAGATCGATGCAGTTGTGCGCGGTAACGCCTCTGTTGAGCACTGCGCTAATCCTTGACGGAGGACGCCTGATGTCGTTCTAGCCGTACCGAAAACGGGGATGGGATCCGGTTTCCTTGAGGTCCGGTCCATTTGAGCGAAGTTATGTTGGGTTGGTGACCGTCTCGGTGGGAGTGGCTGCACATAAGTTGTGACCTTTTGTTGGCAACTAGGCCAGCTGCTGCCTATTATCCACCTGGGAGCTGGTGTGTTGCTGCGTGCATCTGCAGTTAGTAGGTTCTTTTTAAAAGACAAACCTACTAACAGGAAGGTGGACTTCTATATAAAATCAAGGACTTAGGACGGCAAGGTCACAAATGACGTTCAAATGGTCGACGTAAGTGTGCAGCAAGGTCGCTTTGTGGAAGCATGTGGACACCGGAATTGTGCGGTATGCCGATCTTGGCGAAGGCAAGGTCACAGAAAATGTGAAAAGGTCGATGAGATTGTGTGTTTTCCGTGCAAAGCGAGCAGTTATGCGGGCTCGCAGCCGCCGAGAGGCCTCAAAGGTCACCACCATTGTTCTTGCCTTGCTCACTGAATCTGATGCCTCCTAGTGCGCCTGGCCCGCGCTCCGCCCCTGCAAGGTCACTTTTCTTGTGCAGGTTCACACCTGATGTGTGGTGTTCCATACGCAGTCGATGGCGCTGGCAAGAATGTAAATCGCGCTTTCAGCCGTGTCTTGTGCTCGTTTTGATGGTCGTAGGCATCCGTTTAGGGCAACGTCACTGTTATTGTGCTGGTAGCACCGTCTTTTGATGGCGCAAGGTCACCATAATTGTGTGCTGAAGGCCCCAGCATGGCTTCGACGCCTTCGGCCGCCTCTACTTTTACAATACATGGTCATCGCATGAATGCGTGAAGCTACGTGGGGGCGCTCTGGCGGCAGCTGAACCCCGAATTTCGGGTAGATGTCAAGGCGTCTGGCCACCTATCTACGTCAGGTCATGCTGTTTAGTCGGAATAGGGGTGCTAAACGCTCCCCTCCGCACAATCTCTGTGACCTTGACTGGTTCTTCGAAACAAAACCGCACAATTCCTGTGACCTTTACGGATCGGACGCAAACGGGTCATGATGGTCGGGTCAGACGTCGTGATACATTACCAGATTGTAGGCTTAAGCTTTTCTGGACTGACGATCTTGTACTCGTGCGGCCTCGAGGTTTCCCTGACTCTTCGTAGATGACTCGTCGTATTCTCCTCACTCATCTCCGTGGTCAGATGGGACAGATTTTAGTGAAACCAGTGTATTCATCCGTACAGCGCCGGAATGCATTGAGTTGCATCAGGCGCTGGATGTACAGATCGAGTCATGCGTAGATTGATTCGACCTGCGGCGGCTTGATTTGCGGGGCATATGGGTAGTGCCCACGGTCGCAGTCGAACGCGACCGTGGCCTGCGGCCGACGCAGCGCCCAAGTCGTCTTATCGTCCGACTTCGCAAAAAATGCCACTTGACTGTCAGCTTGCGCGTTTGCTACAGCGCGCGGTTGTGGTGCTTGCGGTTCGCCAATGTGTAAGCGCTCCGCGCGCATCAGTTCCGCGCCTGCCCTTCTCGACCGTATGGCGATTCCGCCTCGCATTACCCCAATCTGCTCTTCTGTGCCTGCGGCACAAGCACGCGCTCTGGCGCGCAACGTGAGCACCAATCGGTGCTGCAATGACGTTGACTGCGTTGTTGCCCATTTATTGTCGCGCATATAGGCTCTGGCAGATGATGTGAACCAAACAATCAGATCGACAAAGTTATGCAATGGTATAGCGTACGCGACGCAGCCCTTCCCAGGTATGCGGCAAATGACGGGTAAGAAATAAAATAGCGCGAACGAAAAGGTCGCGCTACAAGGAGCTTGTCCCAATTGAAGAGCCGACCGCTGATGTAGCGTCTGCTCTCCAGCGTGGCTTCAGCTTTTCGCGCCAAATTTCTCGCGCAGCGAAGCTACAAAGGCGTCACGCATCGATGCATCACCGATGTTGACCTCAAGCGTCACCTTACCGTTTGGCCACTCCTTCAGTGTGCCCTCGTACTTGTTGCCGACGAAGATCGGATAGGGCCGCGACGTCTCTTTGCGCTTGCGAAGTTTCGGCTCAACGATCTGCTTGCGGGCTTCGTTGATCTGGTCACGACCGAGTTTTCCTTCGAGTACCTGGGCTGCCATCGCCACCGTTCTTTCCGTTCCCGCGACTTCCTCGAACAAGGCCAGTTCATACAAGGTGCCAAGTGCAAATTTAGCAGGGGCGGACTCGACTAGCGTCAGGGCGGCAGGCGACAGCCTCAGCGCAGACAGTGTTTTGTTAACGTTCGGCAGCGACATGCCGACGGCCTCCGACAACGACGTTTCATTCTCGTAGATGCCCTGGTCCAACAGCTTCTTCCAGGCCAGCGCATTATCGTAGGCAGTTTGCTCTTGGCGCTCGGCATTTTCACGGTAGCTGGCCTCGTACAGCTCGCGGTCCGACATATTCGGCTTGACGATCAGGTCGATCGTGGCTTTGTCTATCGACGCGGCGTGAATGTGCAGCAGGCCTAAGCGCCGGTAGTGGCCGGCCGCGAGCACGTACCGGCCGTTCCTGACGGTGGCGGTACCTGGTGTGTCCTGGCCATTCTTGGCGAGGCTTGCGGCCATTTCGAGCACCCGCTCGGGCTTGTAGGTCTGGCGCGCATTGTACGGATTTGGGTCCACCTGACTTAAGAGGACAGTCTCGAACCGGCCGCGCCGATTGTCGTCATCGCTCCCCGCCGGCTTGACGGTACCGTAAGGCGCAGCTACCACGTCGCGTTCCCGCTGCGCCTCAGCAGGGCGATCGGGAGCCGAGGTCGGTTCACCCTGCGCCGCTCCCACCGGTAATGCGCTAGTGCCGGTAGGGACCGCGAGAGGGTGTGTGCGCGTGCTGCCTCACTAGCCTGGCGCATGCGTTCGGCGAGGTCGATTGACTGATTTGCTCCGGTGGCGGCCTTTTGCATCAGTGCTGCCTTGTTCAGTTTCATATTCATTTCTTATTTCCTCGATGTTTCGGCATCTTGACTCCAAGCATGTCGAGCACTTCCTTTCCCAAGGCGTTGAATTCAGCCACTGCCGGGCTCTTGCCAAGCGAATGCACCGTGGTGCCGAACACCTGCGACTCGGGATAAACGTTGCGCAACGCAATGCGGGTCTGGAAAATTGGCAACTGTGCTTGTTTGCGCAAAGCTGCTTCGCAGCTCTCAAACACGTTCCCGCGGCGCACCTGCGACAGCAGATAGCCCGCATGCAGTTCGCCAGAAATCCCGCGATCCCGGCGGGTGGTTCGCGCACGCAGGACCATTTCTTCCATCTGCTTTGATGCCCATACGTTGTCCATCAAGGGAATTACCGGGATGATTGCCAGGTCCGCCGCCATTAGTGCTGCCCAGGGTACCGGCGACTCCACCGCTGGTGGGCAGTCAATGATGATGAACTGATAGTTTTTTGCAGCCGAGACAAGCTTGTCCAGGAAGGCCTCGCGCAGCGGCGCAAGGGACAGTACGGTGGCGGGGAACGGCGTCACGGGATCTGCCTGCAGTGACCACAGCGAAGCCGTGTTCTGCGGGTCCATGTCGGCTACGAATACCGAAAAGCCGGCCTTCTGGAGGGTGCCCGACAGTTGCATCGAGGTCGCGGTTTTACAGCATCCGCCCTTCTGATTCACGACGCAAATAATGATCGGACTTGTAGTTTGCTCGGTAATGGACATTGGGAGAGCGTATTTTTACGCATTATGATAATAAGGAGAATTATAGTCGAAACGGGAACAGATATGCTTCAACATCAAGGTTTTTAAACAGCGATCTTACATTGCGGCCGTTCTGCTTTCACGCGTGAAAGCGCATTATCCGATCTGCAGAGGGCCGGTCGTCGCAATCGCGAAGTGTCGAAGCTAGCTTTCAGGAACAACAAATGCCAGCCTATGTAGTCGGAGGCAAGAATACCTCACCTGCACGTTAATACACTCGCCTCGACAGTGCGCAGCGCTCTTGCCTTGGCGCCCTAGTGCTCTGCGCTGCTGCTAATGGACGGACGTACACTGGTCGGTTCGCGAATCGAGCGCGGCATGCTGATCTCACCTGCTTTCACGCGTGAAAGCAGGACAGGAACAGTCCCGCGAGCGCAGAAGAGCTTTAGTGTCCAGGCTATGCGCCGTCCTAAGCGCCTTTTGGCGTCCAAAATTGATTCACTCGGTCAACAACCTGCGAAGAGCCTCGACTTCATGCTAAGTTATAGCCGATCTACAGCGTGTGGCCACGCCGCAATCGCAGTTCCCCGAGGCGCCGACTTAGGCTACGCCCACTGCAGACGCTTATCCAAGGTGCTGAGCTCCAATTAAGTTGGCCGCTACCATGCCAAATTAGGCCTCTAAACATCCCTGCCCTACAGCGCAGGCTGCGTTAACAACCGCAGCGGCCCATTGCGCGGATACACCGGTGGCGGAATAGCCTGAGTTGTTCTAGCTTGAAGAAGATTTCGGCCCGATGCCATCAGCCAGGCCAAATGACAGGCATACCGCGCAAGGACCGATCCGTAGTGCTCCACCTCGACGGGCAGATGCGGTTGCGGTCACTCCTCAAAACAAGAACGGCGGAGCAGCGGGCCATGTGCTTTTGAATGCAAGTGTGACGCTATCGCCACCCCGGTAACGGTCGGAGAAATCAGACCGCCCATTTTTGGGCCAACTCACAGTCGCAGCGGTATGCGATGATCGTCGGGCACATGCTGTTCATGCGCTTCACGACGACCACGGAAAGCGAACGTAGAGCTAATACGACTGCCTCCGGAGCATGAGACGAAATATGGTTCGCGCCGTTGCTTCAATCCCAACGTGCTTTCTGGAGAAGAGCACTACACCTGGCGTTGTCATCGTCCGACTCGGCGAAAGGTGAGACCACTCTCAGCAGCGCACTTTCACGCGTGAAAGTGCCCAGTCGAAGGACACGAAACGCGCACATTGCCCCGACTATAAACCATCCTGTGAGCTCAGCCGAACGCACAAAAATGCCTCACCGAGTACAGAAGAGCGGCAGGATGCAATCCTATGCGCCACAAAAAATCGAGAGAGACAACGTTACTAATGGCGCCAGGAGGTTATGCGAGAGGTGGCGGTAACGCACCAGTCTCCGCGCCTCAGCGATACGAATAAAGTCACGCCTAGGAGTTAGCGCGGGACCACGGCCCCTCATGAACACACCATCCAGCTAGGCCGAGAGAAGCGACACGGGCCCGCGCGTTTGGCAGCCAGTGCGCTGTCAATAAGGAACCGATACCATGTGCGCTCGAGGCCGAGACATTCACGCCTCAAGGTTAGCCCTTGCTCTCGGCGATCCAATGCTTTCACACGAAAAGCTGAGTCTAGACGACGAACCTTAAAAACATCGGCGATACAAGTTCGCCTATACGTTGACGTCGACTGCGAAACATATTGCATTCTCATAAATTGAACAACAGTGATCTCCTCGGCAGCAATGCGGTCCATGGGTTTTCACGTGTGAAAGTGCTACACCGTGCAAGGTTCAGTTGAGCCCGTATTAGCTAAGCGTGGTATCGCTGGAATTTGCAGACCGGGTTGCTAGGGTCACAGTGCATCTGCGGCGCCATCGAAAGTGATGTATCTGCTTTGCACTCTGCGCCGCGTATTTCCCGTCGTAATGTCCCCTCTCAGAATCGCTTGAATCAAGCAAACTCAGCAGCCGTTTTGTTTGATTTCGACAATCGTTCGGGCAACCGTACGCGTAACTGATACGTCCAGAAGCCTATAGAACCTCAAAATGCTTGCGTCGCAGTCCGCGACGACGGATTTTCACTCAGATTGTTTGCAGTCTCGCGGACTCGCCGTGTTGCATCTGCAGGGCCGTTCGCTCCGAGCCCACCGAACGGGTCGCCCGGCCCCGCAATGCTTTTAACATTGGCCCCCCGACAGGTGCGAGGCTATCGTATACGCCATGCTGGCCGTGAAATCGTGCGTGCTGCAGGTGACCACGACCTGTCCCTTGAGCCGCTTGCTGTCCACCACCGAGCGATGAAGGAACTGTGCGACTGTTAATTAATCAACTCTGTAACTTCTCGGCGGAGATGAAGTGCGTGACAGCTTCGCCAGTGTGAGAAGGTCCTCTTGACCCTGTCGCGCA
Source organism: Massilia haematophila (assembly GCF_042647645.1). Taxonomy (NCBI): domain Bacteria; kingdom Pseudomonadati; phylum Pseudomonadota; class Betaproteobacteria; order Burkholderiales; family Oxalobacteraceae; genus Massilia; species Massilia haematophila. The sequence goes on from NZ_JBHRVV010000002.1 coordinate 146,038, forward strand.
GGGTCGTTCCTGACTCGGGAGGC